>CAVYQT010000012.1:0-567310 GCA_963770725.1 uncultured Actinomycetota bacterium | reverse complement strand
CTCGCCAAGCATCTCGGATGCCTGCGTGAACCTGTCGTCGTCGACCAGACTCGCGGCCTCCGACAGCGCTTCGTCCACCTCGTCGATGTCGATCTCAGGCACCGCCGCCGGCGGCGTGACATCACGAGGAGTGACTGAGGGACGCGGACGCGGTGCGGCCGGCCTCCGATAAGGGCGCGTGGGGTCAGGGATCACTCCAGCAGGCTGCTCGTTGTCCGATCCACCGTGGTCCGCTGGCGGCAATAGAGGCGCCAGACGGTCGTACACGACCCACGCGTTCTCCGGCCTATCACCTGCGCTCTTTGCCAGGAGTTCAAGCACCAGCCGCTCCAGGTCGGCGGGAATGTCAGGGTTCAGCTCTCGCAGCGGTGTCGGAGGCTTCTCCAGGTGCTGATACATCAGAGCGATCTCTTCGCCGGCATCGAAGACACGCTGACCGCTCAGCATCTCGTGCAGGAGACAGCCGAGCGCGTAAAGGTCAGTCTGCGGTGTGACCGGCAGGTTGTGGATCTGCTCGGGTGACATGTACGGCTTCGTCCCGACGATCCTGCCGGTCGACGTGAGCTTGGTGACGTCGCTGCGTAGCAGTGCGGCGATCCCGAAGTCCAATACCTTCACCGCCCCACCACGGGCGATCATGACATTGCCCGGCTTGAGGTCGCGATGCACGATCGGCACAGCATGAGCGTGGGTCAGCACCGAGCAGATCTGCGCTGCTACGGACGCGGCCCACGCCACGGACATTGCTCCCCGTTCCGCGAGTACGTCGGACACCGCTACGCCGTGGATCAGCTGCATGACGATGAACAGCTGATCGGAACTGTCGTCGAAGGCCGCGTCGTATACGGCCGGCACGCCGGGATGCTCGACTTTCGCAGTCACGCGAGCCTCGCGTCGGAAGCGCCCGACCAGTTCCTCACGTTCTTCGTCGAGCATCAGGATCTGCGGCCGGATCAGCTTCACCGCGATGTCACGATCCAGCAGGGTGTCGTACCCCCGCCAAACCTCCCCCATGCCACCATGACTGATCGGCGCGGTCAGCTCATAACGGCCCGCGATGACGGTTGGCTGCTTGTGCACGCTCGTCCTCCACGTCTCGCCGTGATTCCTAGCAGCGCCCCTCTGCCGCCAAGATGATCGACCGTCTCGATGTGACCGGCTCAACTCAGTCTCAATCGCCGCTCGACTCATCCACCACCCCATCTTGCAGATCCCGCCATAGCCCCTCTGCGAGCTCGACCAAGGTTCCCTCACCCTGAACGGCCCATTGCTTCGGCCCTTGGACTGACGCCCAGGCGTCCTGCCATTCAGCCAATTTCCAGATGTATGTAATCAAGCCGGAAGGAGAATACCGCTTGCCGTCGAACTCCCAAAGCAGTGGCTTCGACCTGTCATTGACCCATGTCGCTCTCGCTCGGGATGCATCCTCACCGATCCACGCCGAAATCGCGTCACGCTCGACGTCGCTTCCATATCGATAGGTCAGCTGCGTTCCATCAGTGATGCGCTCCGCATCGACGAGAAGCGCAACAGAATTCGGTCGGCGCGATTGTCTCGATGGTCTGTCGCGCTCGATATTGCCGATGTCCACCTCGCCTTTTCCTTGTTGTATCGCAGCAATGAGCGTCGACACTAGATCCGTGCAGCGTTCCTCACTACTGAAGGTAGCAGTAACGTACGACCCTGCGCCGAAAAGGCGGTCGACTGACTCGACAACAAGGGATAGATACGGGACGATCCTGCCAATTACGTCCATACGCTGTGCAGCGAAGTCATCCTCCACGAACGGTTGATCAAATCCGTCTCTGTCAATCACTTGGAAGAGTATGTGCACGATGAGAAGATCAGCCCGCTCTGCAATTGCTGACGCGCGAGGAGTCAATGTCCTGCGAGCACCTGAAAGACCGTTGCGAACATCGCGGAGAATCAGCACGAGCCGCCAGATCTCATCTGCCGTCGGTTGTTGGCCAAACAGCAGCTCATATGCTCCGCGAGGGCCCCTTTCCCAGAGCAGGTTTGTGGATCTCTTGGCACGGACAACTAGACTTGGATTCGGGTGAGCGCAGGCCAACGCAGTGGCCGCCTCAATCACCGAGCATCCGCCCTCAGGCGACGGATCGAGCTCACCTCGCCGAAGAACGTAGTCTTTATCCAGCGCCAGTTTGAAGTCTTCGCGGATCGCGATCTGAATTGGATCGAGCGCCACATAGTCACGCGGCTCGATACTGTTCTGAGTATTTGTATTCGTTGTGATGTCTCGCGGAAAACCTGCCGGACTGTCCTTGATTGAAATGACGCGCACGCTGACGAGCGCCTCGGCAACCCCCTCCGGATTGAACTGAGATGCCCTGTGCGCCGACGCCACCGTCTGCGCGCCATTTACGACGCTCGCGTCGAGCAATTCTAGCGCGACCGGCTCTCCAGTTGCCCTCCTGCCCAGGAAACGCTTTACGATCTGATCGCATAGAACAGTGATCCCATTGTGGAAATACCAAAAATCCTGTGGGTTCGCGATAAACGACCTCGTCAACGCATCGTTGACATCGGTTCGACTCAGCGATGTCCTAACATTGTTATGAAATAGTCGATCACCATGGCTGGCATGCCATCCAGCCAACTGCTCGGCGGTCACGAGTCCGTACACTGCTTCGTATGGCAGCTCAAGACTATGCCAACCGTCCATCATTGTGGCTTGGAGATTTACCGGCTCGGGAGCTATGTCATCGCGAACGGCTTGATGGAACTCTGCGCCATTTATTACCTTGTAAGACATTGCCCGACCCAGAACGCTGAAATCTCTGTCAGCGTCGTCCAGAATCTCCATAACCTCTCGCGAGATTTCCCCCGGACCCATCATTGCAATTACAAATATGACCTTGCACCGCGGATCGGCAAGAACTTCCCGAACCCGGTCAACGAGCGGCGCGAAACGGATGTTGAATCGGTCGAACTCTTGCTCGTCCATCTGCCGGAATCCGCGGACGAGCTTGTTTGCGGCCTCCGTGTCGAAGCCGGCCCTGTGTTTGTCGCTCCACTTGGATTGTATGAGCCACAACTCTGGCTCACCCTCCGAGAAGGCAACAGCATCGATACCATAATCATCGCGCCCGTCGATGACTGCCGCCGCTGCATCCTCGGAGCCGCAATGAGTAACGATACGCACAGCCTTTGCAGCCAAGGCTCGTGAAAGGAAAGCCTTGTCGCGCTCGACTCCTACCTGAGTCGTCAGATCGGAGACATCTATCAAACTTCTGAATTCTTTATCGAGAGCATCCCGCACATGCCGGATCTGCCGATCAACGACGCCGCTCATCTTCCCCCTGTGCAGAGATGTCGCCAAACTGACTCGAATCGGATGCCTGTCCCGTGTCTGGGAGGTTGTGGCGGCGGCGGATCATGCGGTACGCCGCTTTGCGGGCTTCCCGGGTCAGGCGACTCTGGAACTCGCTGTCAGAGAAGTATTTCTCCGTGAACTTCGTGTCTGCCTCGGCGCGCTCGACCATGATGTCCTGGAACCGCTTGTTGAACGGCATCTCGAAGTCGCCCTCGTTGCGGCTCGCGATCGCGGCTTGCTGAAGGTCAGGGTCGTCGATCGCCGCGGTAACGCGCTCCTCGTACATGAGCTTGTCGGCTTCGCTCAACCCGAGCCCGTAGCGGTTGTTGAAGTCCTCGATCAGCTCGGACAGCAGCGCAGTCTTCGGATCACGAGCGATCCCAACGCTGCCATCGTCAAACCCCGGCAGCAGTTGTTCGCCCTCGGGCTCGAGTCCGACGTCGTGCTCACCGGTCTTGCTGACGCGCAGATGAGTGAGGTCTACCTCGCCGATGTCGAGCCCCGGGTTGCGGCGCGTCGGCAGCCGGTTCAGGAGGTGCCTGCCGTAGAGATAGAGCCGCTCGAGATCCGCGTCTGTGAACTGGAGGACCTGGGCGAGGAAGCCATACTTCCGCACATAGTCGGACAAGTCGCCGCGGAACAACTCCGCCGCGTCGCGATCCTCCGCGGCGAGCCGCTCGAAGCGCTCGGCGGCCGGATCGATGTGGCGATAGAGGTCCGCGTGCTTGCGTTCCCAGCTGCGTCCGCCGCTCTCGACAGCGGAGCCCGGCTGCGATGCAAGGTAGGCGTCGGCGAAGGACTGCAGCTCCGACTCGAGGATCAGCTGGTGATCCATCACCGCCCGCTGCTTGTGGTAGAGCAGGTTCGGGTCGATCGGCGTCGTGACGGCTGTCCTCGTAGTACGGCTTGAACGCGCCCTGGATGTCCTCCGCCTCGTTCGCGAAGTCGAGGACGAAGAGGTCCTCTTGGCTCTTGAGCGGATGCGTCCGGTTCAGCCGCGACAACGTCTGAACGGCCGCGACGCCGGCCAGCGGCTTGTCGACGTACATAGTGGTCAGCAGCGGCTGGTCGAAGCCAGTCTGGTACTTCTCGGCGACGACTAGGATCCGATATTCCTTCCGGTCTGGCGCGCCGTCCTTGCCACCGGTGCGGGCTTTGGCGTTCGGGTCGTCAGCGCGGGTGTACGCGAACGCGTTCGGCAGTTCGCTCTCGGAATCCGTTGAGCGCCGGCTCGGTGTACTCGATACCGTCGACGCTGAGCTTGCCAGAGAACGCAACCAGGACTCGCCGGGTCGGTCATGCTCAGGTCGTCGAGCTTCTGGTGGATCGCCTGATACATCCGTACCGCGTTCTCCCGAGAGCGCGTAACGACCATCGCCTTGGCGCGACCGCCCAACTGTCGGCGGTGTTCGGCGTGGAAGTGGCGCACGATCACCTCGGCGTGCGCGAGCATCGTCGCCGGGTCGAGGTAGACGAGCCGCGCGAGCTCGGAGCCGGCCTTGTCTGGGTTGACCTCGATGTCGTCGGCGCCGTCCTTGGCGATCCGCCAGCAGGTCTTGTACGTGTGTAGTTGCGCAGCACGTCGAGGATGAAGCCCTCTTCGATCGCCTGCCGCATCGAGTAGATGTGGAACGGCACGCTTGTCGCCTGTCGGCATCGTCGATCCCGAACAGCTTCAGGGTCTTCTTCTTCGGCGTGGCGGTAAACGCGAAGTACGACAGGTTGGGATGCCGTCCGCGCGACAACGCCGACGCTGTGAGCGGATCGTCTTCGTCGTCCGATGTCGTCAGCGCCGAGACCGCGCGAGCACCTTCTTGAGCTTGCGTCACGGACTCGCCGGACTGTCGACGGAGTGCGCCTCGTCGACGATGACCGCGATGCGCTTGTCCGATCAGACCAGTGACACCTTCCGAGCACGATACGGGAACGTCTGCACTGTGATGATCACGATCTTCGTCGCGGTGTTCGCCGACGCGCGCGACTCGGCTGACTTCGATCCGCGAGTGCCTCGTGATCCGCTCCACCACGCCGGGCGTGTGGTCGAACTGGTAGATCGTGTCCTGCAACTGCTGGTCCAGCACCGACCGGTCTGTGATCACGACGACCTTGTGGAACACCGGCTTGTTGGCGATCCGCCCTTCGTACGGCGTCGTCGTCAAGCGCATCCGGTTCAGCCGAGCCGTGCAATGTGGACAGACGGTGCGCGAGCCAGGCGATCGTGTTCGACTTGCCCGAGCCGGCCGAGTGCTCACCAGGTAGTTGTTGCCAGCGCCGTTTCGCGCGGCGTGCGCCGTCAGCCGCCGCACCGCGTGCCACTGGTGGTAGCGGGGGAAGATCATCGGCCTGTCGTGAACGCTGGTCCGCCCGTTCGAACGGCCCCTCGTCCGCGCGTCTTCGGGTCCTCAACGTGAAGGAAGCGCTTAAGCAGGTCGAGCCAGTTGTCGGGCTGCCAGACCTCTCCCACAGGTACGACGTGCGGTACCGGCACCGTCGGCGTACGGCGGGGTTGCCCGCACCGCCGGTGTCGCCCGGCCCACCCGTGCCCTGATTGAACGGTAGGAACGTGGTGTCCCTGCCGCGCAGCCGCGTAGTGAGGAACACCAACTCCGGATCGACCGCAAAGTGCACCAGCGCCCGCCGCGCGAACAGCAAGTCCTTGGGGTCGCGGTCGTTGCGGTACTGCTCCTTGGCGTCCTCCACGGTCTGACCAGTGAGCGTGATTCTTGAGCTCCGCCGTGGCGACCGGGATGCCGTTGACGAACAGCGCCAGGTCGAGAGTGTTCGTCGTACCGTCGCTGATAGTGGAGCTGGCGGGTGACCGAGAGCCGATTCTGCGTCGTACTCGTCGAGCGCATCCGGTCAGCGACCGTGTGCGCCGGCCGGAAGTACGCCAGCCGGATCCGCACCCCCGGTCCTTCACCCCGTTACGCAGTACGTCCAGCGACACCACGCTTGTCGATCTCATTCGCCACGAACCGCAGGAACTCCTGCTGAGCCAGTCGAGCTTGTCGCCGGCGTACTGCACAGCTTGTCCCACTCGTCGTTCTGCGTGGCACCGATGAACGAACGGCATCATCTGCCCGTATCGAGCCCGAGCTCCGGGTCGTACGTGTCGACTCGTCCCTTGAGCCATCCGCGCTGCGATGAGCGCGCCCTCGATCGCGTCCTCAAAGGCCTCCTCGGTATGCGCCCGACTCACGCCACTCCCACCCCCCTCGCCGTCGTCACATCAAACTGCCCGGTGACCGCAGCCGTAATCAGCGCCTGCCGCCGCTCCGCCAGCAAGACTTCCTGGTTCGAATAGTGCTCCACTTATCCGTCGATTGCGCCCAGCTTGGCATCGAGGATCTCGACTCGTCTCTTCTGGTCATCGCGAGACATGATCGGCATGGGCATCAGCTTCGATTGCCCCAACATTGAAATGGGACTGAATTGTTCCGACTGAGTGCTCCTCGATGCGCTGTCGCTGCAGCCGCGGAGTTCAGAACGTACTCCGCGTACCGTGGATCAATTCCGAGTTCAGCCGATGATCACTAGGTCGATGCAATTTGCGCCGTCATACTCATCCGGGGACCACCGCAGCTGGCGCCAGCCTGACCGGTTCGTCACTACGATTAAGTCACCGGCACGAAGCATGGACTCTGCGATCGCAGACGGTGCCCTTCATCACTGATGTCGGACAACGTCGCCAGAATCGATGCTTCCAGGCTTGACGTTGAGGCCGCGCAACGCTGGGACCCCTCCTCCATCGATGTCGCCATGACCGCAGGATTGATGACGATGCCCGACACAGATCTCTCGTGCAAGATGCCGCAGTGGCGCGAAACCGCATCTGGTCACTGTCAAACCGAGCTCGCTGAGCTAAGCAGGTGATCCCGCTTCAGCTTGAGTAGCTCGCTGCATTCGGCACTCGGGTGCAAGATAGCGCGTCGATCCGGGCGGTCTCGGCGTCGAGGAAGTCGGCGATGCGCCGCTGCTCCTCCATGCAGGGCAGATCGGACCTTGTAGTCGCTGATATGTCTTCCGGATCACACGCTGATGGCTCGCGCCAGTCGCAGATCTCGACCTCGAACCAAGCTTGCACGAACGTCTCTGCGGATAGCGACGTATAGAAGAAATCGTGTTCGATATCGCAGGCCAGCTCGCATGGTACAGTGCAACGAATTCAGTCGATCGCCACGACGCGCTGACACTGTCCCGCGACACGACTGCGACACGACTCTTCGACGTGGATTCAGCTTACTGATGACGAGACCTCGCCGCTCTGGAAGCTCAGCGTAGCTGACCCGATATCTTCGGCGGGCTTTCGACCGCGCTCCGCCATGTCGAGTCGCATGACGGAATCCTGGGTAGTGGACGTCACCTGATCAGGCATGCTGTCTGGACGACATACATGTCGAACCGCTCGATAGCCGAGGTTCAGCGTGGACGACTTCCTGCCAGGTCCCACGTCATCGTGTCACCTCGCCGAGGAGCTTCTGGATCTCGGCTTCGAGTTCCTTCAGTTCGGCGTCGATCTCGGCCAGTGGGCGCGGCGGCGTGTAGACGTAGAAGTGGCGGGTGAAGGGGATCTCGTAGCCGATCTTCGTCTTGTCGTGGTCGATCCAGGCGTCCGGGACGTGCGGCAGGACCTCGCGGGCGAAGTACGTCGTCGATGTCCTCGTCCAGCGGGACGTTCTCGTAGTCGCGCAGCTCCGGGTCGGGCACCGGCTCGCCCTTCTCAGTCTGCACCTCGCCTTCGGGTCGCGGACACCGACGACGGCGCCCAGATCGCCTTTCGATCGACGCCGCGACGGCCAGCTGCACCCAGCCGGCACGGCGGCCGCGCGCAGCGCGACTCGGCGGCCTCGCGTCTTCGTCCACCACACCGGTGCCGACAGTGCTCGCAGCGCCGCGACCAGCGCGTCGCGGTGCGTCGTACTTGCGCCAGCGGCTTCGACGTTGCTTCGAGCGCGGCGAGCGTGTCGTCGGTGATCTCGAAGCGCAGCTTCAGCGGGCGCTCGACGGTGATGCGGTGGTAGCCGAAGTCGCGTTGCGGAAGACCTTCACCTTGCCGTGGCCGGGTGCTCCGGGTCGGCCGCGACCGCCAGCGCGTCGGCGTACAGCCGCGGTGATCTGGTCGATCTGCTCGTCGGCTGATCTGCTTGCGCTTGTCGCCGAGGCGACTTGCGCATCTTCTCCCAGTGGTCGCGGGCGTCGAGCAGGATCACCTTGCCCCGTGAGCTCGGGGCCTTACGGTTGGTACAGGATCCAGAAGTATGTGGAGATGCCGGTGTTGTAGAAGAGCTGGTCGGGCAGGGCGACGATGCCCTCCAGCCAGTCGTTCTCCAGGATCCACTGGCGGATCCTCGACTCGCCGGACTCGGCGGCGCCGGTGAACAGCGGCGAGCCGTTGAAGACGATCGCCAGCCGGCTGCCGCCCTTGCTCGACCGGCTTCATCTTCGAGATCATGTGCTGCAGGAACAGGAACGAGCCGTCGTTGATGCGCGGCAGGCCGGCGCCGAAGCGGCCGCGCTGGCCGAGCTCGGCCTCGTCCTCGACCTCGTCCTTGACCTTCTTCCACTCCACGCCGAACGGTGGGTTGGCCAGCATGTAGTCGAACTTCTCGTGCCCGAGTGGCCGTCGTCGCTGAACGAGTTGCCGAACTGATGTTGTCGGGGTCCTGGCCCTTGATCATCATGTCCGACCGGCAGATCGCCCACGACTCGGGGTTGACCTCCTGGCCGAACAGGTACGACCTGGCCTGCGGGTTGATGCGACGTGATGTGGTCCTCGGCCGCGGTGAGCATGCCGCCGGTGCCGCAGGCCGGGTCGTAGGATGTTGACGACCATCGCCGGGGACCTGCGAGGTCGTCAGCGTCCGGGGCGATCAGCAGGTCGACCATCAGCTGGATGACCTCGCGCGGGGTGAAGTGCTCACCGGCGGTCTCGTTCGACGCCTCGGCGAACCTCCGGATCAGCTCCTCGAAGACGTACCCCATCTCGTGGTTGGAGACCGTGTCCGGGTGCAGATCGATGTCGGCGAATCTCGACACCACCAGGTAGAGCAGCTTCGCGCTCGGCGAGCCGCTTGGATCTGCTCGGCGAAGTCGGAACTTCTCAAACGCCTCCTGCGCGTTGGGAGAGAGACCGCGGAGGTACGAGTTGAGGTTCTTGGCCGCATCGTCCGGTGCGTTCGCCACCGAGGCCAGCGTGTGCCTCGTGGTGCTGTAGAATCGCTGCTTCGATCGCTTCGTCAGGAATGGCGCAGCGTCGACCTTGCGACCCGCCAACTTCTTCGCCTCCGCCAGAACCGCGTCGCGGGTCGGCTCGAGCACGCACTCGAGTCGGCGCAGCACGGTGAGCGGCAGGATCACCTTGCCGTAGTCGGACCGCTTGTAGTCCCCCCGCAGCAGGTCCGCAACCTGCCAGATGAAATTCGCCAGATTCTTCGGCGTTGTGTCGCTCAACGGATGCCCTCTCCCCGGTCGTTCGTTCCATGGTGTCGATCGATCCGAACGCTCCAGAGCGTTACGTCGAAGCTCGGATCGATTACGAATTGTCATCTCACGCGCCCTCTCTCGGCGCAAGGGTTCCTCTCGTCAGCGCCTCGGACAGACTCTTCGCGAGCTGGTGCGCGTCGTCGGCCGCCCTGGCCAACATCGTGTCGAACTCAGCTATGCGCCGGAACGCTTCGGCGTACGGTAGTTGCTCCTCGAGCGGCAGCAGCGGCACTTGGAGTCGCTTGAGGTTCACCCGTACAGAGTCGCGGGTCGCCGACGAATGGCGCACCGCCTCGCGGAGACTCGCCGGCGCCGTGAGCATCCCAGCGACAAACCACGGGTCCAAGATCTCGGAGTTAACACGTACGGCGCTTACGTTGGGACCGAGGCGGGCTCCCACCTGCTCGTCTGCAGCCACCGTTGCTACGACCGATGACGCGATGGTCGGTATCAGCACATCTCCCCGCTCAACTCGTACGGCGGTAGCTGACGCCCGCCCACTTGGAGCGGATCGCCGTACGACATCGCCGCCTGTTACTGCCGGCTCGGACGATTCCTGTTGATCGTGGCCGAGCCTCGAAACGCCCCTGAGGATCTCGACACCGCCACTCCGCGAGAGCTCCTCCAGGGAGACACGGCGTACGGTCGCCAAGCGTGCATCACTGTCGGCGACTAGCGTCGGCAGGCTCTGCCGTAGGGAGCTCAGCTGGTCGAGCACTTCGGTGCCGGTGGCTAGAAGTGCGACTGGATCGGGGCCCTGTTCGTCGATTCTCGCGAGATGGCGAGCAGGCGACACATCCACCTCCTCGTCGAGCAGGTCGATGATAGGCACCGCCTTGCAGACGCCGGTCTGTTCTTCAAACGTCTCGGATTCGAAGGTTTGCCACGCATGGACGGCCAGGGCCGCGATCCCGGCGGGCGTGCTACCGCCCGCCTGTGACGCATCGACGAGGAGCACCTGCCCAGCAACCCTTCCCTCGACAGGACGCCGCAGTATCCAGAGGTGCAGGCCGACCGCCGTCACTGGAAGAAGACGAGGTGGAAGCGCAATCACCGCGCGCAGCGCGCCTCGGCGAAGAAGTTCCGCCCGGATTCTCCGACCTGGTGAGCGCCAGGCCGCGACAGGCGGCATGAGCATCACAGCCAGACCGCCCGGCCGCAGATGAGCCAGTGCATCCTCGACCCACGCCAACTCGGGCTCAGTTCTTGGCGGCAAGCCACCAAACTCCCAGCGTGGGTCGAAAGCCATCTGGTCGTCCGCCCAGTCATGCAGGCCGAACGGCGGGTTGCAGACGACCAGATCGACGCGCTCTTCAGGAAAGGCGTCGACACGTAAGGAATCACCCACTCGAACCTGAGCCGGCGGGTTGCTCCCACCGGCCCCGCGGCCTGCGAAGAGAAGCCGCACCTGCGTGATGCGGGCCGCAGTCGCATCAATGTCCTGGCCAAGGCACCGCGCGCCACCATTCGCTCGCGTTGCCTCGACCAGCAGCGTCCCAGTGCCGCAAGCGGGATCCATCACGCTTTCGGCGGGTCCGGCCAGCGAGAGCATCAACCGAGCGACGCCCTCCGGCGTGACGTAGTCGGAAGTCGCACCACGAGCCGAGAGATAGCGCGCGTAGAACTGCTCGAAGGCCATCGCCGCGTCGACATCGTCATCCAGTTCCGCTGCTGCAGACAGTACTGCGCGCTGCCGCGGCAGCCACTCATCGGGAAGTCCACTGGCCAGGAGATCCGCCGCCGCCGCATCAAAGCGACGTACGGGCTCGATCAGCGACGCAGGCGTCGGCGGCTCAGCCGTCAGGCCGTCGACGAGGGCACGGTTGAAGAGCGCTAGGCCGGCCAGCCAGAGAGCCTCCCCCAAGTCCGGGCCTCCCGATGCGGTCTCGATCGCCCGCCAGGCTCGCTCGGTCGCGCTCGTCGACCGAAGTTTGCCCTGAGCGGACAGCCACTTCTCGACTGCAATGAGATCGAACGCGGGACTGGTCGGGGTGCCACCGACAGGCTGCGGAAAGTCGGCATAGCGCCGGCGCCAGTTGCTCACCGCCGCGCGACCGACACCCGCCAGACGCGCGATGCCGATCGATGACACCGTGCCCGGCTGATCCATGACTTCCTCCAAGGGGCCTAGCTCCCGCTACACCTTACACACTCCAGATCGCCGTGTACATCGTCGTTTCGCAAGGATCTGTTGACATGGTTCACAATCATCTGCTCTCCTGGTCTCGTTCACGGGCAAGGGATCACACCGAAGGGCGGAGCAGTGACAAGCAACGAGGAGTTCGACGAGGAGCCGGCTGACGGAGAGGTCCAGCCGCGCGACCTGCCTGTCGTCGACACGGTTCTGGTGCTGGCAACCGACGACCGCAACCTGACCGAGCGCCAGCGGATGCTGGTGCTGGCCTCGCTGGACAGCGATGACGCGATCGCCGACGAACTTGCTGTCGAGGCTGGTACGGGTTCGGGACCGACCAACTCTGCCTCCGTGACCGAGAAGGCAGAGGTCGAGCCGGTAGGTGCGTTCCTGAAGTCGATTGCCGTGTCTGGATTTCGGGGCATTGGTGAGCCGGCGCGGTTGGACCTCCATCCCGCACCCGGCCTGACAGTTGTCGCCGGGAGGAACGGGTCCGGGAAGTCGAGTTTCGCGGAGGCCCTGGAGTACGCGCTCACTGGCGAGAGCTACCGCTGGAAGGGCAAGGCGCCGTTCTGGAAGGACTCGTGGCGCAATCTGCACCACGTCCAGAGCACCCAGGTTCGCATCGAACTTGCCGAGGAGGGCGTCGGCCGGACCGAGATCGGTGTCGACTGGCTCGCAGATTGCGAGCTCGTCGACAACAAGACCTGGACGCAGCGCCACGGCAAGCCTCGGAGCCCCGGCGTCGGCTCGCTCGGTTGGGGCAGGGCGCTCGAGCTCTACCGCCCGATCCTCTCGTACGACGAACTCGGCCAGCGGCTGGATGGGACTCCAACCGAGCTCTATCGGTCGCTCGAGAGCATCCTCGGACTGGACCAGATCGCTGACGCCATCAGCCGGCTCGGCCAGGCGGTGAAGCGGCTGAAGGTGCCTGCCGACGACGCAACCGCAGCGAAGAGCAGGCTGAAACCACTCCTCGAATCGGCGACTGACGAGCGGGCCGATGCAGTCCTGGCGCAGCTCAGGAAGCACAAGCCGGATCTTGATCTGGTCGGAAGTATCGCAACCGGATCTTCGGCGCTTGACGAGGTCGGATCTCAGCTCCGCGCCCTGAGCGAGCTGGCCGTCCCGGACAAGCAGGCGGTCAACGACGCCGCACAGAAGCTCCTGAGTGCGGTACAGCAACTCGCCGAAGCCGGTGGCGTGGCATCAGCGCAGGCTGACACCCGGAGTCAGCTCTTGGAGATCGCGCTGAAGTTCCATGCAGCGCATGGTGACCAGAGCTGCCCTGTGTGCAGCGTCGGCGTACTCGATAGTGCATGGCATGAGCGCGTTGGCGCTGAACTGGCCTCCGAGAAGGCCGAGCTTGCAGTCGTTCGGGCAGCGCAACAGGAGCTTGGAGGACGGCGTGAGGCGGCACGCGCCCTCGTCGGCGCGCCGAGTCTTCGATCGTTCGACGACGGGCTCGAACTGACCAATCTGGCCGAGGCTGTGACGGCGCTGAAGGACTGGCAGGAGGCTCCCTCGGTAGACGTCGACATGGCTCAGCACCTCGCTTCGAAGGTCGACCCGCTCATGGACGTACTGAAGCGACTGCGCGACGAGGCCGCCGCCCGGCTGAGCCAGCGGGATGACAGCTGGCGGCAGCTCGCGGAAAAGATTGCAGGCTGGGTGGACCTCAAACGCTCGGCGGACGCGGCCGATGCAGACCTTCGAGACGCGAAGGCAGCGCTGGGTTGGCTCAAGGCCAACGCCGAGGAGCTGCGGAACAAGCGGCTGGAGCCGCTCGCGGACGAGGCACGGAGGATCTGGTCGAAGCTCCG
Source organism: uncultured Actinomycetota bacterium (assembly GCA_963770725.1). Lineage (GTDB taxonomy): Bacteria > Actinomycetota > Actinomycetes > Propionibacteriales > Kribbellaceae > Kribbella. The sequence goes on along the minus strand of CAVYQT010000012.1, from coordinate 553,536 downwards.
TCAGGAGAGCAGCATCGACCTCGACGAGATCACGCTTTCAGGTCAGCCCACCAGGGGCCGAGTGAACCTGACGGCCAAGGTGGACGGCGTACCGACCGCGGCCTTGCCGGTGATGAGCCAGGGGGAGCTCAACGCGATCGCGCTGGCGTTGTTCTTGCCGCGGGCAACGATGGCAGCCAGCCCGCTCCGGTTCGTCGTACTCGACGACCCTGTCCAGGCGATGGACCCGGCGAAGGTGGACGGTCTGACCGAAGTACTGGTCGAGTACGCGAAGGACCGCCAGGTCGTCGTCTTCACCCATGACGATCGGCTCGCAGAGTCCGTACGGCGTACCGCGCCGACCGCACGCATCGTCCAGGTCGAGCGCGGCGTCAACTCGAAGGTCGAGGTCATCGAATGCCAGTCGCCTGCCCGACGGTACGTGGCGGACGCCCGCGAACTGTTGCGAGACGAGAAGCTTCCTGTTGATGTCCTGAAAAAGGCGATCCCTGGATACGCACGGTTGGCAGTCGAGGCGGCCGCGCACGAGCTGTACTTCCGCCGGCAGCTGACCGGCGGCGCCAAGCGGGACGAGGTAGAGGCTGCCTGGACAAACACCCGCAAGACACGCCAGCGCGTCGCACTTGCCGTACATGACGACAAAGCGGCCAACCTCAGCAAGTGGAGCGCATCCGGACACCGCAATCGTGCGCTGACGCTCTGCGGACCTGACACACACAACGGCATGAACGGCAGCCCACAGTCGGCCTTGGATGATCTGCGCCGGACGGTCGACGACCTGCTGGATGGACGGCCATGAACACGGAGCAGCTTCTCGAGCACGCCAAGGCGATTCTCGACGGACTGCTCATCAGTTCCCCGCGGACCACCAGAATCGCTGCCTTCCTGATCAGGCAGGCACTCGAGGCCGAGATCGACGCGTACTGCGAGTTCCTAGTCATGCCGATAGGGCATCCGGTCAGGATGCGGTCTCGGCTCGCCGTACTGCATGCGCTTGACGAGCACGACTTGGCTCGGATCGCGGAGTACACCTGGAATGCGCTGAGCCGGGCCTGCCACCACCATGCCTACGAGCTCTCGCCGACCATTTCCGAACTCCGCCACCTGCACGCGGAGGTGGCCCGGCTGGCCAGCCTGCGTGCCGTGATCGCGGTAGATGCCGCTTGATGACTGACCGCGGTATCTGAAGAAGTGCGGGGCTTCTAATGGGGGGTGCCCCGCACTTCCTCAGATACCGCGGCCTGTTGTGGGCCTAACTCGTACTGATCAGCACGATGCCGGCCACCACCACGGCCGCGGCGATCGCGCGGCGGGGGCCGAAGCGTTCGCCGAAGAAGACGGCGCCGATGATCGCGCCGAAGATGATGCTGGTCTCGCGTAGCGCCGCGATCGCGGCCAGCGTGCCGCGGGTCTGCGCCCAGAGGACCAGCCCGTAGGCGACCATCGACACCACGCCGCCGCCGAGGCCGTACAGCACCGCTGACCGGGGCTGCTTGAGCACAGCCGTTCCACGCCAGGCGAGCACCACCAGCGGCATCACGAACCCCTGCAACATGAACACCCAGCCCATGTAGGTCAGCACGGGCATCTTGTGCACCGCCAGGCCGTCGACCACGGTGTAGGCCGCGATCGTCAGCCCGGTCCCGACCGCCGCCAGCAACGCCGGCGCCTGCCGCCGTCCCGGCCGCCCGATGAACACGAGTGCGATCAACCCCGCCGAGATCAGCAGCACGCCGGCCAACTCGACACCGGCCAGCGACTGACGCAGCACCACGATCGACACGAGGGCCACCACCCAGGGCGACGTACCCCGGGCCAACGGATACATCTGGCTGAACTGCCCCAGCTGATACGAGGCGAGAAGCCCACCCAGGTACGCCAGATGCAGCAGCGCGGACGCGACGATGTACCCCCAGGTGTCCGATGGCGGCAGTCCCATGACCAGCACCGCGACCAGCCCCATTACCCCGGCGGCCAGCTCGAACAACGCCAGCCCGGCGACCCGATCCGGAGCCCCATGAGCCATCGCGTTCCAGGTCGCATGCAGGACCGCCGCCCCCAGCACCACCATCAAGACCAGCACCGCTACACCCTCTCACCGGCCCGAGGGCCGGTCAGGCGGTTTTCCCCCGCAGCAGACGAAGGCCCGGGCGGTTTTGCGCCCGGGCCTTCGTTGTGTGCTTCTGTCAGAACATCAGGGCGCGGGCTGGGTCCTCGAGGATGCTTGCTACGTCGGCGAGGAAGGTGGAGCCCTTCTCGCCGTCGATCATGCGGTGGTCGAAGGACAGCGCGAGGGTGGTGATCCAGCGCGGGACGATCTCGTCGTCGACCACCCACGGCTGCTTGCGGACCGCACCGAAGGCGAGGATCGCGGCCTCACCCGGGTTGATGATCGGCGTCCCGGCGTCGACCCCGAACACGCCCACGTTGGTGATCGTGAACGAGCCGCCCGCCTGGTCGGCCGGCTGCGTCTTGCCCTCGCGGGCGGTCGCGACCAGCCCGTTCAGCGCCGCGCAGAGCTCGGGCAGCGTGAGCGAGTCGGCGTTCTTGATGTTCGGCACGATCAGGCCGCGCGGGGTGGCCGCGGCGATACCGAGGTTCATCGCGCCCTTGTAGACGATCTCCTGCGCCTGCTCGTCCCAGGCCGCGTTGACGATCGGCGTACGACGGGCTGCCAGGGTGACCGCCTTGGCGACGATCAGCAGCGGCGACACCCTGAGCTCCCGGAACGCCTTGTCGCCCTTCAACCGGTCGACCAGGTCCATCGTCTCGGTGACGTCGACGGTGATCCACTCGGTCACATGCGGTGCCGTGAACGCGCTGGCCACCATCGCCTGCGCCATCACCTTCTGCACACCCTTGATCGGCACCCGAGTGTCACCCTGCCCACTCACCACCGGAGCCGCCTCAACCGCAGGACGCAGCCGGCACGGCCTCAGCGCCGGAGCCGCCGTATACGCCTCGACGTCCGCCCGGGTGATCACACCACCCGGCCCGGTCGCGGTCACCTCGCCAGATCAATCCCAAGATCCTTGGCGAGCTTCCGCACCGGCGGCTTGGCCAGCACATGCACCGCAGCCCCGTTGCCTTCGGCAACGGAGGTGGTGGGAGGAGCGGACTCGGCAGGCGCAGACACGGCAGCTGCCGGGGCAGTTGCTGCGGGCTGCGCAGACGCGGCTGGCGCCGCGGGTGCTGCCGGAGCAGGCTGCGCCGGCTGGCGGAGGCTGCGGCACCTCTGCGGGGGCGGCGTTTGGCTTCTGTGGTTCTGGGGCCGTAGCCGACGAGTACCGCGGTGCGGCCGCCGGGGGCTTCGCCGCCGATCTTGCCGGCTTCGGGCGCGTCGGGGATGGCCGGGACCATGTCGTCGGCCAGCGCACCGGCGTCGTCCGGCGGCGGAGTCGGCCTCGGTTTCGACGGTGATGATCGGCGTACCGACCGGGACCGTCTCGCCTTCCGGCACCAGCAACTCGGTGACCGTGCCGGCGAACGGGACCGGCAGCTCGACCAGCGACTTCGCCGTCTCGATCTCGACCACGGTGTCGTTCAGCTTGACCGTGTCGCCCGGCTTGACCTTCCAGCTGACGATCTCGGCCTCGACCAGACCTTCGCCGACGTCGGGGAGCCGGAACTGCTGGATGCCCATCAGTACCCCATCACCCGGTCGACCCCGTCGAGTACCCGGTCCAGGTCGGGCAGGTACTCCTCCTCCATCCGCGACGGCGGATAGGGAGTGTCGTACCCGGCCACCCGGATCACCGGGGCCTCGAGGTGGTAGAAGCACTCCTCGGTGACCCGGGCCGCGATCTCCGCCCCCGGGCCGAGCGAGAACGGCGCCTCGTGCACGACCACGGCACGCCGGGTCTTCTTCACCGACGCGAAGATCGCCGCCAGGTCGAGCGGCGCGATCGTGCGCAGGTCGACGACCTCGAGCTGCCGGCCGTCCTCGACCGCGGCCTCGGCCGCCTGCAGGCAGGTCTTCACCATCGGGCCGTAGCAGAACAGCGTCGCGTCGGTGCCCTCGCGGACCACCTTGGCCTGGTGCAGCGGGAGCGCCGGCGGCACGGACTCGTCCAGCTCGGCCTTCTCGTGGTACCGGCGCTTCGGCTCGAAGAACACCACCGGGTCGTCCGAGGAGATCGCCTGCTGGATCATCCAGTACGCGTCCACCGGGTCGCCGCACGAGACCACCTTGAGACCGGCCACGTGCGCGAACAGCGACTCCGGCGACTCCGAGTGGTGCTCGACCGCGCCGATGCCGCCGCCGAACGGGATCCTGATCACGACCGGCATCCGGATCTTGCCGAGCGACCGGTAGTGCATCTTCGCGACCTGGTTGATGATCTGGTCGTACGCCGGGAAGACGAACCCGTCGAACTGGATCTCACAGACCGGCCGGTACCCGCGCAGCGCCAGACCGACCGCCGTACCGATGATGCCGGACTCGGCCAGCGGGGTGTCGATCACCCGGTCCTCGCCGAAGTCCTTCTGCAGACCCTCGGTGACCCGGAAGACACCGCCGAGCTTGCCGATGTCCTCACCCATCACGACGACCTTCGGGTCGGCCTCCATCGCCGCCCGCAGACCCATGTTGATGCCCTTGCCGAGGCTGATCTTCGCCATCAGTGACCCTCACCTTCGAACGAGGCGGCATAGGCGGCGTACTGCTGCTTCTGCTCGGCCAGCTGTGCGGTCTGCTCGACGTACACGTGGTCGAAGAAGTCGGTCAGGTCCGGGTCCGGCATGGACAGGCAGCCGGCTCGCAGCTCGGCGGCGATCTTGTCCGCCTCGGCGTCGATCTGGTCGAAGTAGTCGGGCTCCACGCCGGCCGACCGGGTCAGATAGGCCCGGACCCGCTCGATCGGGTCCTTGAGCTTCCAGTGCTCGAGGTCCTCGTTCAGCCGGTACTTGGTCGGGTCGTCGGAGGTGGTGTGCGCACCCATCCGGTACGTGTACGCCTCGACCAGGGTCGGGCCGCTGCCCTCGCGGGCCCGCTTCAGGGCCTGCTGGGTGACGGCGTAGGTCGCGAGTACGTCGTTGCCGTCGACCCGTACGCCGGGGAAGCCGAAGCCGGCCGCGCGCTGGTAGAGCGGGATCCGGGTCTGCCGGTCGATCGGCTCGGAGATGGCCCACTGGTTGTTCTGGCAGAAGAACACGACCGGCGCGTTGAACACCGAGGCCCAGATGAACGCCTCGTTCACGTCGCCCTGGCTGCTGGCGCCGTCGCCGAAGTACGCGATCGTCGCCTCGCCGTTCTCGGCGTCGCCGATCGCGTGGTCGCGCTGCTGGCCCATCGCGTACCCGGTCGCGTGCAGCGTCTGGGCGCCGATCACGATCGTGTACAGGTGGAAGTTGTTGTCGCGCGGATCCCAGGCACCCTGGTCGACTCCGCGGAACAGCCCGAGCAGCCGCAGCGGGTCGACGCCCTGACACCAGGCGACGCCGTGCTCGCGGTAGGTCGGGAAGACCATGTCCTTGCTGTTGAGGGCGCGGCCGGAGCCGATCTGCGCGGCCTCCTGGCCGAGCAGTGACGCCCAGATGCCGAGCTCACCCTGCCGCTGCAGGGCGGTCGCCTCGGTGTCGATCCGGCGTACCAGGGTCATGTCTCGGTAGAAGCCCTTGACCGTCTCGTCGTCGAGGTCGAAGGAGTAGTCCGGATGCTCGACGCGCTCACCTTCGGGCGTCAGCAACTGGACGAACTCGACCTCCTCGGAGGCCTGGGGCGGACTGACCGGCGCCTCGACGGGCGCGAACACTTCCGGGGCAATGCCCGGCACCGACTCACTCACATGCACTCCTCGGGTTCGAGCGCGGGATCGCCGCGACCGCAACGTTGCACGGGGGCCGGCCCTTCAGCCGGGTGAGGCTTCGCAGGCAGGACCGCGTGGATCCAGGGGTTGATGCACTGGCTCTACTACCAGTAGACCTCCTCACCGGCCTCACTGGCTGTACTACTTGCCGGACACCGTACCCAGCGGTTGCCTGATCCGCTAACTGTCTGGACTCCTCCGGGTACGGCGGTACCGAAACCGGTCCTCGGCTGAGACACCAGTCCATGCAGTGGTCATATCGCCCCGCTCATGTGACAGGCAATCGCTGAGTCGTGCGACAAGTGTCACAACTGAGTACCGATTACGGCAGTTTCTCGAGCCGGACGAGCTTGAAGTTGGTGCCCTCCCGGTCGCCGTCACCAGGCGTGTTCTCGCCGTCATGCACAGCGAACAGTCCGTGCGGGAACAGCGGACCGAGCGGCTGGGTCGTCACCGCCGCACCGTCACTGTGCTGTACGCCGTCCGTCGCCGGACCGTCGGTCACCTGGAACCCGCTGCGGTAGACCAGCCGGTGCCCGTTGATCCGGTAGCTCGCGAACGTCGAGTCGCCCTGGCTGGACGCGTACAGGGTGCGTACGCCGTGCTTGTAGGCAATCGTCAGCCCCTCGGCGTCCGCGCTGAGGTGCTTGCCGGCGTCCGGGCTCACCGGTCCGGTCGGCTCGCACTCCTCGGTCTCCTCGTTGTAGGCGGCCGGTTGACCGAACTCACGCACCTTCTCGAGCAACTCGGGCGTGCCGTGCAGCGGGATCCGCCAGACGCCGACGTCCTCCTGGGCGGCGTACAGGTCGTTCGTGGTGCGGTCGAACACCATGCCCTCGAGCTGCGGCCGGTCGCCGGGCTCCTCGCACGGGCTCCAGGTGCTGCCGTCGGTCAGCTTGAAGCTGCTCGGCAGGTCGACCGTGCCGATCGGGCGGTAGGTGACCTTGCCCTTGCCGTCCGGAACCAGCCGGAAGTAGCCGACCCGGGTCTCGCTGCGCCGCGTCACCGCGACGACCGGCTGACCCTGTACGACGGTCGCCGCCAGGCCGTAAGCGGTCCGCTGCTCCTGGACCTCCTCGGTGTCCTTGCTGAACACGAGCGGAGCGGTCGGCGCTGGTGACATCGGTCAGCCGGCCGGACTTCACGGCGTACGTCCGGAGCTGGTCGCGGCCGCGGTCCGTGACGATCGCGAGGTTGCCGATCAGGTCGACGTTGTTGAACCGGCCGGGCTCCTGACCGGGCTCCGGCGCCGGCGGGGTGGCGAGCCGCTGCACTTCCTTGCCGGTGAGGTCGAAGACGGTCAGGCCGCCGTTCTTCAGCGTGCCGAGTACGACGCTGCGCTCGGGGCGCCTGGTGTCGATCCAGATGGCCGGGTCGTCGGCGTTGGCGTTGCCGCCCGCGTCGTCGTCCCAGTTCGGCGCGGTCTCGGCCGAGGCCGTCACCCTCGGGAGCTCACTCGCGTACGCCGGCTGGACGCCCAGGTGACGACCAGCGCACCAACCACGACACCGGCGATCCGCATCCCACTCTCCTCACTGTCAGCAGTGGCTGAAGACTGCACGGCGCCGGTTGCCGCCACCTGTCCGCCCGGTGAATCCCGCGCTCCGGCCGGGGCCGGCGTCGCGGTGGCTGGATCGCGCGGATCGCTGGCCGGAAATCACCTTGCGCCGGTCCGCGTCGCGGGCTTAGCGTAATGACTGTTCTTGCATTACACCCCTGACAGTGAGGACGAGGATGGCCACCGCTTCCCCCGCCGTACTGCCCGAGGCCGGTGGCCGTGAGGCGTCCACGGCGATGATCTGGTCCGCGCTCGCGGTCGTGTACGTCGTCTGGGGTTCGACGTACCTCGGCATCCGGGTGGTCGTCGAGGCGGAGATCCCGCCGATGCTCGGGATGTCGGCCCGGTTCCTGACGGCCGGCGTCCTGCTGGCCGCGTTCCTGGCGCTGAAGTCGGGCTGGCGGCGACTGCGGGTCACCCGGCAGGAGGCGCTCGGCGCGGCCGTCGTCGGTCTGCTGCTGCTTGCCTTCGGCAACGGTGCGGTCGCGATCGCGGAGCAGACAGTTCCGTCCGGACTGGCCGCGCTGCTGGTCGCCGCGATCCCGCTGTGGGTGATGCTGCTGCGCGTCGGCGGCGGCGATCGTCCGCGCGCGCTCACGTGGGTCGGCGTACTGATCGGATTCGCCGGCGTCGCACTGCTCGCGCTGTCCGGCGGCAACACGACCGCGAAGCCCTTGTCGGTGGCGATCCTGGTGGTGGGCACGATCTGCTGGGCGACCGGTTCGCGCTTCTCGCCGCGGCTGGGTCTGCCGCGCGATCCGCTGGTCGCCGCGCTCTACGAGATGCTCTTCGGCGGTACGGCGATGCTGCTGATCGGCGTACTGCGGGGAGAGCCCGGGCGACTGCACCTCGACCGGATCGACACGTCGGGGTGGATCGCACTCGCGTACCTGATCGTGTTCGGGTCGCTGCTCGCGTACTCGGCGTACAGCTATCTGCTGGCGAACGCGCCGATCTCGCTGATCAGCACCTATGCGTACGTGAACCCGGCGGTCGCCGTCCTGCTGGGGTGGCTGATCCTGGACGAGCACGTGACCTGGCAGATCCTGTTCGGCGGAGCCGTGATCATCCTCGGCGTGGCCGTGGTGGTGTCGGCCGAACGCCGGCGGCGGACCTACCCTAGCACCTGGATAGGAAGAACCCGGGCCATCGAGGACCCGGGTCTCCCACCGCTGCCGATGCGCGCGGCAGCGGGACCTTGTTGCCGTCGGGCGCCCTGCCCCGAAAAAACACGGCGCGAACCTCCGGCAATGGTTCCGACGATATTCCGATTCATCATGGTATTGCCGATTCGGCGACCACCGAGCCCACCGAAAACAATCTTCCGAATCACCGGGTTCATCCGTCACCCGCGCAGAGTCAACGACGAACTCCGGCATCGGTTACGGGTAAGTTCCCTGGTCAGGGTGGATTCGTTGCCCCGTCAGCAAAGTCATCACGCGTCGGCTATGGGCGCCCACGTGGATCAAATAGTTGACGAAAAAGTTTGTAACCGGCCCCACCAGGTGTCGTTACCACTAAGACGAATCCGTCAAACCCGAAAGGAAACCTGGCATAATGCAGGTAACTCGCAAGATCGCCGCTGCCGCGGCTGTGGCGACCGTCGCCACGCTGGGCCTGGCCACCGTCGTGAGCGCGAACGTTCTCGACGACACCCAGAAGAAGGCCGCGGGCATCGGCCTGGCCGACGCCGCGTCGCTGGCCGGCAAGGGCGGCTACAAGGGCGGCAAGCAGTGGCACTGGGTCAAGGGCGATGGCTCGCTCGTCTCCGTTGACGACAACAACCTCGGCCCGTTCCAGGCCTGCCACAACTTCGGCTCGGGCACCGGTATCGGCGGCAACGTGCCGGTCAGCGACGTCGTCGGCGTCGTCGGCTGGGGCAACGACAACAACTCGGTCACCGCCGTCAAGACCTGCGATGACGACAACCACGGCAAGTGGTACCGCGTGGGCGACGACGGCCTGGTGTCGGTCAGCCGCAACAACGTCGGCCCGTGGCAGGTCTGCCACAACGAGGTCTCCGCGACCGGTATCGGCGGGAACGTGCCGATCACCAACCTGAGCGGCGTCCTGGGTCTGGACAACGACAACAACTCCATCGACTCGCTGAAGACCTGCGAGCTGGAGTCCGAGCAGGACAACTGACCTCCTCCCTGGTCAGTGATGCAGGACCCGAACGAGCCACCTCGGTGGGGTGACTGATTCGGAAGCACCACCGGCGGCGCCGGGAGAAAGCCTCACTCCTCCCGGCGCCGCTCCCGAAGGTCGACGCGGGAGCCGTTGGCGAACGGTCGGTCGAGAAGTGACCAGATGCCGGTCGCGGCGTCGGCGGACGTGCTGAGAGCGCCGGTCTCTTTGAGTTCATGAAAGCGCCCGACCGCGGGGAAGTCCTGCTCGTCGGTGGCGCGGATCTCGGTCTGCATCGCGGTGTCGACGACGCCCGGGGCGACCGCGATCACCCGGCAGCCGCCGGGACGCGTGTCCTGCTCGGCGCCGACCGTGCGGACCCAGTGCTCGACGGCCGCCTTTCCCGCGTTGTACGACGACCAACCGGCATACGCGGTCTTGGCCGCGCCGGACGACAGCATCACCAGATGGCGCTCGCAGGTGAGACCGGCAGTCGCCTGCAGGAAGGCTTGCCCGAGCGCTTGCGGGGCCGCGGAGTTCAGCAGCACCGCGCGGGTGTACGAGTCGCCGTCGACCGCGTCCGCCGGACCGATCGGCGTGATCGTGCCGGCGTTGTGGATGAACACCACGCGCTCACCGTCGTACCCGGCCGTCTCCTCGCGGAAGTGCTGCGCCACGCGTGCCCAGTCCGCCGGATCCGACAGGTCGGCCTTGAAATGCTCGGCCGGTCCGCCGCCTCGGCGTGACAGGTCGATCACGCGCGCATCGCCGTACGGCGCCGTCGCGGCCAGCGCCGCCCCGATCCCGGCCGATGCTCCGGAGATCCAGATCAGCGACCTGGCCGCCGTACTCACCTGCGCCAGGCGCGGGCGACGGACAGGAAGAGGTCGTTCGCCTCACGCTCGCCGATGCTGACCCGGGCACCGTCACCCGGGAACGGGCGGACCGACACCCCTTCCGCCTGCACCGCCTCGGCGAAGGCCACCGTGTCGTCGCCGAGCGGCATCCAGACGAAGTTCGCCTGCGTCTCCGGCACGTCCCAGCCGGCGGCGCGCAGTTCGTCGACCACGCGCGTCCGCTCGGTCACCAGTGCGTCGACCCGCTCGAGCAGCTCCTCCTCGGCGGCCAGCGACGCGATCGCGGTGACCTGCGCGACATGGCTGACCCCGAACGGCAGCGCGCACTTGCGGATCGCCGACACCACCGGCGGATGGCCGACGGCGTACCCGACCCGGAAGCCGGCCAGGCCGTACGCCTTGGAGAAGGTCCGCAGTACGACGACGTTCGGCCGGTCCCGGTACACGTCGATCCCGTCGATGACATCGCGTTCGCGGATGAACTCCCGGTAGGCCTCGTCGATCACGACCAGCACGTTCGGCGGCACGACGTCCAGGAACGCGAGCAGCTCGTCACGTCGTACCACCGGGCCGGTCGGATTGTTCGGCGTACACACGAGGACGACCTTGGTGCGCTCGGTGAGCGCGGCCTCCATCGCCTTGAAGTCGTGCCGCGCGTCGTCGGTCAGTGGAACCTGGACCGACGTGGCGCCGGTGAGCTGGACCGCGATCGGGTACGCCTCGAACGAGCGCCAGGCGTAGACGACCTCGTCACCCTCGGTGCACGAGGCCTGCAGCAGATGGTACAGCAGCGCGACGGATCCGGTCGCGACGGCGAGATCGCTCACCGGTACGGCGAACCGCGCCGACAGCGCCTCGAGCAGGTCGACCGCGCCCATGTCCGGGTAGCGGTTCATCTGCGCCGCGGCCTCGGTGGCGGCGGCGAGGACGGCCGGCAGCGGCGGGTACGGGTTCTCGTTGCTGGACAACTTGTACGTCGGCCGGCCGTCGGTGCGCGCGGGCGGACGACCGGGCTTGTAAGCCGCCACATCGTCCAGAGAGCCGCGGAAGCGAACCTCGTTGTCAGGGGTCATGCCCGCAGGTTAGTCCTTACCCCCACGGCCGGACCAGCCGGTGTTGCGCGCCGGCCGATCAGGCTGCACACTGACTGATTGTCGGACAATCAGGGGATCTGTCAAAAGATCTCAAGGCACTGGGACGAGAGCCAAGGGAGTGTTCATGAGTCAGCCGCTGGAGTGGGGTCGCCGGTATCTGATGGTCCGCCCGGACCACTTCCGGATCGACTACGTGATCAACCCGTACATGTCGACGCACGACCAGCCGGACCCCGAGCTGACGCTGAAGCAGTGGGACTCGCTGCGGCAGGCGATCGTCGACGCCGGCGGTGAGGTCGAGGTGCTCGCCCAGCGGCCGGACTCGCCGGACATGGTGTACGCGATGAACCTCGGGTTCGCGACCGCGGACGGCCGGGCGATGCTCTCGCACATGCGATTCGAGCCGCGGCGGAAGGAGTCGCTCACCGCGGCCGACTGGTTCACCGGGCACGGGTTCGCGCTCGGCCGGCCCGGGTCGGACGGGGTCGGGCCGCACTTCGAGTCCGGTGACGCGTTCGTGTACGGCGACAGCCTGGTCGTCGGCTACGGTCCGCGCACCGAGGCGGGGGCGCTCAAGCACCTGGCGACCGAGTGGGGCATCCGGGTGCGCGCGCTGCGGATCACGCACGAGGGGATGTACCACCTCGACCTGCCGTTCTGCCCGGTCGACAGCACGCACGCGATGGTCTACCCGGCCGCGTTCGACGCGGCCGGTCAGGCGGAACTGTTCGGCCTCGTGCCGGACCCGATCGTGCTCACCGACGACGAGGCGTTCGCGTTCAGCGCCAACTCGATCGTCGTGCGCGAGACGATCATCATGCCGGCCTGCTCCCCACGCCTGCACGAGATCCTCACCGGCCTGGGCCTCCGCGTCGTCGTCCTCGACCTGACCGAGTTCCACAAGGCCGGCGGCTCCGCCCGCTGCCTCACCAACCCCCTGGACTTCGACCTCACCCCCGCCATCACCCCGGGCGGCGAGGTCATCCTGCCCGCCTGACGGCTACTTGGTGGTGTAGATGAGTTCGAGGGTTTCCGGTTTGTAGCCGTGGCCGGTGAGCCATTCGAGGGACTTCTTCTTGCCTTCGGAGTCGGTGACCTTGATGTAGAAGGCAAGGAACTCGGGATCGCCGGGGTGAGCCTGGGAGATGCCCTGGTTCACGGTGAAGCCGGGGCCGATGTACGGCAACTCCTGGAGGATCGGGTACTTCGCCTGGAGCCGGGCGTTGAGCTCGTCGAAGCGACGCCCGGCCTCGCCCTCGGCCTCGAGCTGCTCCTCCGGGTGCGACTGCTCCCAGGCACGGCCTTCGGCGCTGTTGGAGAACAGGAACATCTTGTACTGCGAATCCTCCGTGACCTGGACTGTCTGGGTGTAGCTCTGGAAGCCGCGCCGTTCACCGGTCAGCGTGTGCTCGCCTTCCTTGACCTTGATCTCACCGTTGGCCGGGACCTCCTTGCCGTCCAGGGTCAGCGTCAGGTCGTTCGGGATCGACTTCACCGTGAGCGTGTGCTCGGGGTTGCCGCGGAACGCCAGGTACCCGCCGAGCAGGATCACCGCGACCACCACGACCGTGCCGCTGAGCAGGAACAGCCGCCGGTTCTCATCCATCAGTCGGAGCTCCAGATTGCTTGAGCCGGGCCACCGTGTAGTGACCGCGGTAGTCGGTGAAGTACACCCGCGTCGCCTCCGGCACGTGGCCGTGCCACGACGCCGACGCGGCGTTGTACGTCCGCCCGTCACTGCCTTCGTAGTTGCCGGTGTACAGGTAGGTGTGACCGTCGATGATGAAGATGTCCCCTGGCCGCAGCTGGCTCTCGTTGTTCAGGTTGTCGAAGAGGTCGTACTTCCCTGAGCTGCGCAGGTAGTCCATCTGGACGCTCGTCCCGCGGACGGCATACTCCGGGTCGGCACCGCTCATCCTCATCACGGTCGCCACGAACACACCGCAGTCGGTCAGCTCGTCCTCGCCGGAGGATCCGTTGTGTTCGCGTACGGCGTCCGCGTAGGTGGGGTCGATCGGCTTGGGAGAGTGGCCGTGACCCGGGGTGTCCCAGGCCAGCAGGAGCGCGGTCCTGGCGATGTCGCCCTCTCCGCAGCCACCGCCGCCCTCGCCCGGCGCGCCGCCGCCGAAGGTGGACAGCACCTCGCGGGCCGCGGTCTTGCGCTGGGTGTAACGCGGGTTGCTGAGGTCCTCGGAGCCGGCGAAGCGTTCGAAGTACCGGCCGAACGCGACCGCGGCGTCCTCGACGCTGGTGGCCCGCTTGAGCATGTCGCCGGCGTACCCCTCGGCGATCGCCGTCTCGCCGGCCAGCTGCTTCTTGAGGAACTCCAGCTGGTATTCCAGCGACCCGATGACCGCGTCGTCGACGCCGGCGGCGCGGGACGGGTTGATCATCTTGCCGGCCGGGGTCCACTGGACGATGCCCCAGCCGAGTGGGCTCCCGACCGCGTCGGACGGGTTGGTGACGTGCCCGGGCGGGGTGTTCTGCAGCCGGCCCGGCTCGACCCCGGACTCGTGGATCATGTTGCCGACGATCCCGGCCGCCTGCTCCTTGGAGTACCCGTTCGAGGCGAAGTAGTTGAACGCCTTCTGCTGGTTGTTCGACCCGACCAGGGTGCTGCAGCAGCCGCTGCCGGTGTCCGCGGTGTCGTCACCGAAGGTGTCGTCCTCGGGATCGGGGTCGACCGCCTCGAGGTCCCCGCCTTCGTCCTTCTTGACCCACAGCTCGAAGTGCAGGTGAGCCCCCCGCAACCCGGGGCTGGCCTCGGTGCCCGAGCCGGAGGTGCCGATCTGGTCACCGCGCTCGACGTCCTGGCCGACCCGGACGGTGATGTCCTGGAAGTACTTGTACCTGGTCTGCACGCCTTCGTCGTGCTCGATCCGGACCTCGTTGTCCGAGGTGGAGACAATCTTGCCGTCCTCGGACGCGTAGACCTTGTCGCCTTCCTCGACATCGAAGTCGATACCGCGGTGCGGGCTCTGGCCCCGGCCGCCACCCTCCGACCAGTCCTGGTCGATCTCGTGCCGGTCGGTCGGCCAGCCGAGGGCCTTGCCCTCGCTCTGGGTGGACACGCAGTCGGCCGCGGCCGACTCCAGCCCGGCCAGGCCGCCGGCGATCAGCGCGAGCACGATCAGCAGCGGCAGGAACAGAACCAGCAGGACGCCGCCGAAGATCGGCAGTGCTTTGCTGTCACCCACGATCGGCTCCTCGCTGGCTCAGTGGCCCTCCGCGGCGGGTCGTGGAGAGGGGCGGCCACTGGGGAAGATGCTGCCCGAAAACCGGGTCATCAGGTCGGGAGTTATCCACAGGCTGAGCGGCCGGTGGACCGCCGAGACCGGGTCGCGCGCGACAACGGACCTTGACTGGACGAGAATCCTCCCATGTACGAACGGCTGCGGGTGGACCGCTCGACCACGGTGGACCGGGTGGTCGACGCGCTGCGCGCCGCCCTGTTCGCCGGCGAGCTCGAACCCGGTACGCCGTTACGCGAACAGCCGCTCGCCGAGGCGCTGGGCGTTGCCCGGAGCACGGTCCGCGAGGCGATGACCATGCTGGTCACCGAGGGCCTCGCGATCCGGGAGCCGAACAAGGGCGTCAGTGTCGCGATCCTGCACCCGGACGCTGTGGCGGACATCTGCCGGGCGCGGTTCGTGCTGGAGTCGGCCGGGATCCGGGCCTGGTTCGACGCCGACGAGGCCGCCCGGGAGCGGGTCCGGGAGGCGATGCGGACGTTCGCGGCGACCGCGAAGGACGGCGCCGACCCCGAGGCGATGACGGAGACGCACCTGGCCATCCACCGGAGTCTGGTCGCCCTGACCGGCAGCGAGCGGCTGATCGCGACCGCCGACTCGGTCACCGGTGAGGCGCGGCTGGCGCTGGCCCGCGTGGACGCGCTCCGCCAGGACGCCCGCCAGCAGGTCGCGTCCCACCGCAAGCTGGTCCGCCTGCTGGAACGCGGCGAGCTGGACGAGTGCGTCGAAGAACTCCGCCACCACCTCGCCGGCGCTCAGGAGTCATTGCTCGAGGCGATCGCTACTCCTCCCGGGTAACGACTCCTTCGGCGGTGACGTCGTACACGCGCGAGCCGACCCGGAGGCCGGTCAGGCGGGCGTCGGGGTCCAGTCCGCGCACCTGCGGGTCGGCCACCACCGTGCCGTCCAAGGCGACCTCGAGGCCGAAGACACCCTCGAGGATCAGGCTGACCCAGGAGCCGGACGACGAGCAGGACCAGTCGATCAGGTAGGGGAACTGCGGCGGCGACTTCCGCGCGCCGCCGGCCATCGCAGGCACCGCTTCCTCGACGAAGTGCGCCTGACCGCACGGGCCCTGGTTGGCCGAGCGTGCCAGTCCGGGCAGCCAATCCAGTACGACGTCGCCACGCCCGAGCGCGAACAACGCCCGCCCGGCGTCCGCCGGCCAGGCCGGGTAGGCACCGTTCCACTGGTGGTCCGGCCGCAGGCTGAAGGCTGCATCCGGGTCGTACGGCGAGAGCGCCCGCATCCACGTCGGAGTCTGCAGCTCCCGCTGGAAGAACGAGACCATCTCGGTCCGCTGCTCCGGGGAGAGGTCCGACGCGAACGTCGTACCCACGATGTTGAAGTCGTAGCAGTGCCGCACCGGGACGAGTGAGCCGTCCGGCTGCCGCGCGTGCCAGAAGCCTTCGCCCTCGACGTAGAGCTCGTTGACGTGACCCGCCTGCTCGTCAGCCTCTTTGAGCAACAGCGAGGCCCGGTCGTCGTCGCCCGACCGCGAAGCGACCTCGGCTGCGACCCGCATGCACCACACGTTGGCGGCGTTGAAGCTGGCCACCTCGTGCACGTAGCTGCTCACGCACTCCATCAGGTTGTCGATACCGCCATAGTCCGCCAGCGCATGCTCACCACGCAGCCCGCGCCAGGCGGTCGCCCAGTCGTGCACGTGCTCCGACATCGGCTTCTCACCCACCGGGGCGTCCAGGAACGCGGCATCGCCGGTGAAGCGGACGTAGTCGCGCACCAGCCGCGTCATGGCGAAGTCGTTGACCGAGTACCAGTAGCCGACCGGTCCACCGGTCAACCACTCGGTTCCGAAGTGCTTGTGGGTATCGAGGCCGACCCAGTGCTCGATGTGCTTGCGCATCGGCTCCGGATCGAGCAGGGCATGGGTCAACGAGGACAGGCTGTAGTCCCAGATGAACGTCGTGGTCTGCCAGTACCGCGGCATCAACGTGTCGTAGGTCCGTCCGAGCACACTGGCCGGGTTGTCCCGCCGGAACCAGATCACCCCCAGGACGCCCCACCAGTAGAGCTTCCGCAACGCCTCGTTCGATGTCTCCAGAATCGGCAGCGACCCACTGAAGCCGTCGCTCGACGGATCGAACGCATCCGCCAGCGCCTTGTCCCACAGGACTTCCGCCTCAGCGATCACCGCGGGTACGTCGGCCACGCATGCGTCGAAGTGCTCCGTCGCCTCAGGCAACGAGCCGGCCAGCACGTGCACATAGCCAACCCGCGCGACACCCGAGCCGTCCAGCACAACGGTTGCCTCAAGCATCGAGCGATCGACACGACGCCGGTACGTCGACACCCTGCAAGCTCACCGCGGACCCGGACTCCCCGGTACCGACCACGCGGTCGTCGACCGTGGTCAGCGTGTTCGGCTCCGACGGCGGCTCCGGCTTCAACCACCCACTCGGCGAGCGAGTCGCCGTACTGTCCAACGCGAATCCCAGCCGCACCGACCGCCCCGGCGCACCGGACACCTCCAGCCGTACGACGACCGCCGGCCGGCCGGACGCACACGCGGTCACCGTCCGCAAGGTCAACCCGTCGACCACCGTCGTCCGGACCACGTGGTCCGGACGCCAGACGACCTCGACCGAGCCGCCGTACGAGCGGGCCAGCCGCCCGTCGACGTACAGCTGACCGGTGATGCAGTCGCCGTGCGAGTACGGCGGGAAGTTCACCGAGCGGATCGCGAACACGTCGAGATCGACCTGCGCGGTGCCCAGGAAGTTGGTCAGCCCGGGCGGGTTGAACATGTCGTCGTACGTGTGGGTCAGGACGTCGCTCGCCAGATCGGCGCTGCGAGGGATGGTCATAGTCATGGGGCCTCCCGGCCTGGACTGAGGAGTGGAGGGAGCAGCGACTGGAAGGACGAGGGAAGGCCGGGAGTCAAGGCCCCATGACACGCCGTGCCGGAGGCGCGGCCAAAGGCACGGGTCGGCCCAATCGGTGTTGGGCAGCAGCGGGTACCAGTCCGGGCTGGCCGGGTCCCGGTCGTACGGATAGCCGCCGAGTCCGCGGAACAGTTCGGCGTACTCGGCGACGCTTGTCGCGGTCCAGCTCGACGCCGAGCCCGGGTCCGTCCGGCACGGCGATCGCGCCGTCCTCGTACGGAATCTTGCCGCCGGCGATGATGTCGTCCCGCAGGTGGTGGTAGTGCGCGTCGGCGGCGTACGACAGGTTCGGCACCACGGCGCCCAGGTGCAGCATCGTGGCGAGCTGGATGCCGAGCTCGCCGGAGGAGTGCACGGCGACGCCGAGCTGGAACGTCTCGCAGACGCCGGCGGCCTTGACGCACGGCCGGATGCCGCCCCAGAACGTGGTGTCGAGCAGGATCACGTCGACGGCCGGGTCGCGCACGTTCGCGGCGAGCTGCTCGAAGTTGACCACCACGGTGTTGGTGGCCAGCGGGATCGAGGTCTTCTCGCGGACCTGGCGCATCCCGTTGAGCGCCCCAGGTCGGGTCCTCGAGGTAGTCGTTGTTGAGGTCCTCGATCGCGCTCGGCGAACCGGATCGCCTCCTCGACGCCGAAGCACGCCGTTGGGGTCGTACCGCACCCTGTCGCCCGGGAACGCCTCGGCCAGCGCGCGGAAGCACTCGAGCTCGTAGTCCGGCGGGAACACGCCGCCCTTGAGCTTGTGCACGCTGAAGCCGTGCGCGTCGACGAGCTCCGCGCGCGTGCGCCACCAGCTGCTCGGCCGTGCGGACCTCGCCGGTGCCGTCCTCGGCCGGGTACCGGAAGAACAGGTAGCTCGCGAACGGCACCCGCTCACGGACACTTGCCGCCGAGCAGGTCGTGCACGCGGTACGCCGAGTTCCTGCCCGAGCAGGTCGAGACAGGCGAACTCGACGGCCGCGAGCAGCTGCGTGCGGTTGTTGTAGAGGCTCGCGGTCGGGTTGGCGAGCATCCAGCGCAGCGCCTCGGTGCGAGCCGGGTCGTGGCCGACCAGATACTGCTTGCAGCACCGGTCACCGCGGCCTCGGCGCTCTGGCCGCCGCCGCCCATCTCCCCCAGTCCGATCAGCCCGTTGTCGGCCTCGATCTCGACGACCGTGCGCACGAACCGGCCCCAGTGCGCACCGTTGCTGTGCCGCAGCGGCGCCTCGAGCGGCATCGTGACGGTCGTGGCCCGGACATCGACGATTTTCATTGCCTTCCCCACCCCACCGCCCCAGTCTGGCTTCACTTCTGGTCGTCCGGCAGTACGACGGCCAACCCGGCGGTCAGCCCACCATCGACCTTCACGTCCGCCCCGGTCACGAACGCCGCAGCCGGGGACGCCAGGAAGTGGATGACCTCGGCAACTTCTCCCGGCGTCGCGACCCGGCCGAGCGGATGCGACCGGCCCCACTCCGCGACCACCTCGTCCGTCGGCCGTCCACCACCGAACTCGGCGGCCGACGTCCGCAGCATCGGCGTGTCCACCGACCCCGGGCAGACCGCGTTGACGCGGATCCCCTCAGGAGCGTGATCCACCGCCATCGCCCGGACAAGGGCCAGCAGCGCACCCTTCCCCATCGAGTACGCCGCCACACTCTTCTGAGCCGCATACGCCTGCACGGACGAGACCACCACGACACTGCCACCCCGCGGAATCAACGGCACGAACGCCTGGCAGGCGAAGAACACCCCACCGACGTTGACCGCCATCACCTCGTCGAAGACGGACCACGAGGTGTCGACGACGGTGCCATACCGCTGAACGCCGGCAGCACACACCAACGCGTCCACACTCGAGACCTCCGCGGCGGCCGCGGCCAGCGCCTCGCGATCTGCGACGTCCACGGGGATACCCCGAACGCCCAGGTCAGCTGACAGCGCTGCCAGCGCGTCCGCGTCCCGGTCGAGGACGACGACTTGGTCGCCCTCGGCAACAAAACGTTCCACAGCGCCGCGGCCGATGCCGGCTGCTCCCCCGGTGACAACAACAGTGCGACTCATGTCCGCCTTTCAGAACTGACCGAGGGCGAGGCCCCGGGAGAAGAAGCGCTGTGCGGCCAGGAACAGGATCACTGTCGGCAGCGAGACCAGCAGACCGCCCGCGAGCACGGTCGGCATCGCGGCGCCGCCGTACGTGCTCTGGAGGCCGGTGAGCGCCGGCATCATCGGGCGGACCGACTCGGACTGGCTCAGCGTCAGGCCGAGCAGCAGGTCGTTCCAGACGAAGGTGGCCTGCAGGATGAAGATCGCGGCCAGCGCCGGCCCGGCCATCGGCAGGTAGATGCTGCGGAAGATCCGGCACATGCCGCGCGCCGTCGACGATCGCCGCCTCGAACACGCTGCGCGCGATCCCGGTGAAGAAGTTGCGCATCACGAAGGCCGAGAACGGCACGCTGATCGCGGTGTAGACGATGATCATGCCGGTCCGGGTGTCGTAGAGGCCGGAGTCGGCGTACCCGAGAACAGCGGCATCAGCACCATCTGCAGTGGGAAGATCGTGCCGCCGAAGATGAAGATGAACCACAGGAAGCCGTGCCGCAGCCGCAGCACCACGATCGCGTACCCGGCCGCGGCGCCGATCAGCACCGCGAGCACCGGCGACGACCACGCTGTAGAGCGTCGTCGCGACGAAGGTGTCGCCGAGCGCGGCCTTGTCCCACGCCTCGCGCGAAGTTGCCGAACAGCGCAGAACCCGGCCGGCTTCCACACGGTCGCCGCGTCGTACCCGTGCGACGGACTTGGACGCGTTCACCAGCAGCAGGTAGACGGGTGCGAGCCAGATCAGGCCGAGGACGACGAGCACCGCGCGTACGGATCCGGCGTCCGGAGGACGGTCTCTCGCGGTTCATCGCGAGTCTCCCGCTCCTGAGCAGCTGGTAGCGCAGGTAGAGGATCGACGCCGCCGACGTGACGAGGCGTGAGGAACAGCGCGACCGCGGAGCCCTAGCCGTACTCGCTGCAGCACGAACGTCTCCTTGTACATGGTCAGCGCCAGCGTCTCCGACGACGCGGCCCGGGACCGCCCTTGCGTCATCACCCAGACGATGTCGAACGTCTTGAGGCTGCCGACCATGCGACAGACCGACCACGACCGTGGTGAGCGGCCCGAGCAGCGGCCAGGTGATGGTGCGGAACATCCTGCCAGCCCGTGGCGCCGTCGAGCCGGGCCGCCTCGATCGGCTCGTCCGGGATCGACTGCATGCCGACCACGAACAGCAGGGCGTTGACGCCGGCCGCCTGCCAGGTCGACCGCGACGATCATCATCGAGCGTGTTGCACGGCGCCTCCTGCAGCCACCAGCGTGCTCCGCACCGGGCAGGCCGAAGAAGCCCGAGTAGCCTTGGCCGGCGCCGTCCGGTCTGCAGGATGAAGCCCCAGATGACGCCGACCGCCGGCGCCGGAGAGCGCGTACGGCAGCAGGAACGGCAGCCGCAGCCAGCGTGCCGCCACTTGATGCCGTAGGCTCAGCACGGCGATCAGCAGCCCGAGCACGACCGGGACGACGATCGTGCCGACCACCCACAGCAGCGTGTTGACGCAGCGACGTGCACAGCGTCCGGGTCGTCTGAACATCGCCTTGTAGTTGTCCAGCCCGACCCACCCCGGCGAGCTGAGCCCGTCGTACTCGGTGAAGCTGAGTACCTCGTGTAGAGGAACGGCGCGTAGAGCAGCAGGCGACCACCGCCGACGGCCGGCAGGACCCGAAGCACGGCGCCGACCGGCCACCGGGCCGTAACGACCGCCGGCCCGCCGGACCCGGCGGCCGTGCCTCACAGGCGCCGGTCGCTGGACGAGTGGAGGAGCTCACTTCAGCTTGGCCCAGTACTCGTCGGCCGCCTTCTGGATGTTCTCCAGCCTGCTTCGGGTACGCCCGGCTCGACCATGAACGCGCCGAACACCGTCCAGCGCCGCGGTCAGCACCGGCGCCGGCGTCGCCTCGAAGAACCGGTTGACCAGCGTGTACTCGCCGTCACCGCCGACGTCCTTGTTCAGGCGAGCGCCAGGCTCGGGTCCTTGACCTCGGCCTTGGGGTTGGACGGACAGGTCGCCGCGGGTGTTGGCCCAGTCGGTCCTGCGCCTGCGGGGCTGCACCCACCACTTGGTCGAACTTCTTCACCGTGGGGTCCGGCGCGCTCTGGCCAGCGAGCACACCGGTCCGCTCTCGAAGATCATCGAGGTCTTCGGCCAGGTCGGCGTCCACGTTCGGGATGACGAACATGCCGTAGTCGGTCCCGGCCTTGACTCCAGCGAGTTCAGGTTGCTGTTGAACCAGGTGCCGAAGTTGCCTCATCCCGACGTCGCCGTTCTTCAGCTGCGCCTGCCGGCTCCGTCCTTCTGCCCGCGTCGCTGAAGTAGCCGGCGTCGATCATCTGCTTCCACCGCTCATCACCGCGACCACGCCCGGGTCGGTGTACTTCGCCTTGCCGGTGGCGAGGGTGTTGTACAGGTCCGGGTCGTTGCCGATCAGCAGGTGCTCGAACCAGACGAAGCTGAACAGGATGGTGGTCTGGTAGAACGGCTTCACGCCCGGCCGCCTTGACCTTGTCGGCGACCGCGATCAGCTCCGGCCAGGTCGTCGGCGGTCTGGGTGATCCCGGCCTTCGGCTGAAGACCTTCTTGTTGTAGAACATCACCCAGTAGACGGCGTTCAGCGGCACGCAGTACTGCTTGCCGTCGAAGGTGAAGTACTGCTTCAGCTCCTCGGAGACGTTGCCGGCGGCGACCGCCTTGGTCCACAGGTCGGTGGTCTCGGCGACCTGCTTCTGGCTCGACCATGTCCTCCAGCTCCTCGCCGGTGTGCCAGCTGAACAGGTCCGCCTTCTCCTTGGTGCGGAACGAGGACCTGATGAACGCGGTGTAGGTGTTGGAGTCGGAGTACCCGACCGGCTCCATCCCGACGCCGATGTCCTTCTTGCCGGCCGCGCCGACCTGGACGAAGGCGTCCTTCCAGCCGCCCTTGTCGAGCGCGCCGGCCACCGCCAGGGCGGTCAATGCCTTCCGGTTGGTGATGCGTTGCATGGTGCGTCCTCTCAGCTTTCAGGGGTGCTGAAGTCGGTTGTTGATGACGGCAAGGACTCCGTCGAGGTGTTCGCGGGTGAGGCTTTCGGCCAGCTCGGAGTCGCCCGCCAGCACCGCCTCGTGGATGGCCCGGTGTTCGTCCAGGTCGGTCTGCCGGTCGCCGTGGATGTGCAGGATCTCCAGCTGTTCGCGGACGTTGACGACGGTGACGGACTCGACCACCTCGGCCAGCGTCGCGTTCCCGGACGCCTGCGCGAGGGAGCGATGGAAGTCCATGTTGACCTCGGCCAGCTGGGCGTGGTCGCCGGAGGCGATCAGCTCGGCCGCGGCGGTCAGGTCGCGTGCCATCCGCTCCAGCGCCGCCTCGGTGCGAACCCGCGCGGCCAGGGCGGCGACCGGCGGCTCGATCAGGGCGCGCGCCTGCAGCAGCTCGATCAGGCGGTCGGACGACGGCGTCGGTGCCAGCGGGTTCGCGAGCACCAGCCGGCCGATGTGCGCGCCGACGTACACACCGGACCCGTGCCGGAGCTCGACGGCTCCGGTGGCCTCCAACCGTCTGAGCGCCTCCCGGACCGTCGGTACGGCGACCTTGAACCGGTCGGCCAACGACCGCACCGACTCGAACTGGTCACCGGCAGCCAGCTTGCGCTCCGCGATCAGCGACAACATCGACGTGGCGAGATCGTCGAGGAGACTCCGCCGTACGACGCCACCCGACGTACTCATCGAGCCGCCGCCAAGGTGACGGTGACGAAGCGGGGACGGTAGATGCTGACGTCGGCATACAGATCGGTGTTGGCGTCGAGGCTGTTGACGTTGTAGCTGACCAGGAGCTGGTTGCCGCGGCGCTGGTCCGGGTGGTCGTGGGAGTTGTAGGTGATGATGTTGGCGTTCCCGTAGCTCCCGTTCGCACCGGTTTCGGGCGTCTGGTATAGCTCGACCGGCTTGACGAACGGTCCGGTCGGCGAGCAGGAGAAGTACCCGAGGACTCGCTTGCTGAACAGCTCGGTCGTGTCGTGCGTGACCAGCAGATAGCCGTCACGCCACCGCGTCACGCTGTGCTCGTTGGCGACACCCTCCAGCACGCGCGTCGAGGCGGTCTCGTCCGCCGACCAACCGCTGCCGGTCCAGTACTCCCACGGCTTCGCGGTCAGGTCGTCGCCGCGGACCCGAGCGACGTGCTGGTACTTCGAAGCACCCAGGTCCTCGACACCGTAGATGTAGGTGTAGCGGCCGTCGTTCTGCAGCCACCCCGACCACTGCACGTTGGCGGCGGACGGGATCGGAATGAGCTTCTTCAGCTTCAGCGTCTTGCTATCGAACCGGGCGACGTAGCTGCTGGCCCAGCGCCAGTCCCACTGACCCGTGCCGGTCTTCTCGAATCGCAGCGCGACGACATCGAGGTTGCGGCCCGCGTTGCTCGTCTGCGCCGCACCGAACCAGTACCAGCCGTTGGCCGGCGGCGGGACGAGTGCGGTCGGGTTGGCCGGCGTACCTCCGGTGACGGTCTTCACCGAGTCGCCGCGCTGGACGACGAAGGAGTTGTTGATGAACGGCGTCGTGGTCGGGCGGCTGCCGTCGGGGTTGACCGGGCCGAGGAACGTGTCGGAGAAGATCCAAACGGTCCGGCCGCCGGAGAGCTCGACCGAGTAGGTGCTGTCACCGCCGGTCCAGCCCTTGCCTGTGTTGCTGTAGGCGTTGAGGAGACGCTCCGGGTCGGCCTGTGGGCTCGCCTGTGCGGTCCAGTTGGTCCGCACGGCGTCACACTCAGCCGCTGCGCTGTCGGGCTCGGCCGCCTGGGCGGCCGGGACTCCGGTGGCGACCAGAGCGAGAGCGGTTGCCGCGATCCAGAGTCGTCGTGTGACTGGCCGTGATTTGTTGGCTCCCACGCTTGCTCCCTCGGCAATCATTCACCTCACGAATGAAAATGATCAGATCACTTGGTCATTAGTGTGTCAAGACTCAGGGTTCGTTCAGGGCGCGTATTGAGGCTTGGCGCTACCGATGGGGTGGGAGGATCGACCGCATGAAGAACTTGATCATCAGGCTGCTCGCCAACGCGGCCGCGCTGGCGGTCGCGGCCTGGGTCGTCCCCGGCATCACCATCGAGGGCCCGACCACCGCCCGGAGAGTCCTGACCCTGCTGATCGTGGCGGCAATCTTCGGCGTCGTGAACGCGGTGGTGAAGCCGGTCCTCCAGCTGCTGTCCTGCCTGCTCATTGCGGTGACGCTGGGCCTGTTCATCTTCGTCATCAACGCCGGGATGCTGCTGCTCACGTCGTGGATCACCGAACAGCTGGACGTTCAGTTCCACGTGGACGGCTTCTGGAGCGCGCTGCTCGGTTCGCTGATCATCACGGCCGTCGGCGTGGTGCTGAACATCGCGCTGCCGGACAAGGCGGAGATCAAGTGACGTGAGGCGGGTCGAGATCGTCTGCTCGGGCAACATCTGCCGGTCGCCGATCGGCGAGGTGGTGCTGCGCGCGAAGCTGGCCGAGGCCGGGATCGACGACGTGGTCGTGACCAGCTCGGGGACCGGCGGGTGGCACGTGGGCGACCCGATGGACCCGCGGGCCGCGGCGGCGTTGCGGCGGCGCGGGTACGACGGCAGAGCTCACCGGGCGCAGCAGTTCCGACCCGGCTGGTTCGCCGAGCGGGATCTCGTCCTGGCGATGGACTCCGGCCACGTGGCGGAGCTGACCCGCCGGGGCGGGGAGGTCCAGCTGTTCGCGGACGTCGACGTACCGGACCCGTACTACGGCGAGGACGAGGGCTTCGACGAGGTCCTCGACCAGATCGAGAAGGCGGCCGACGTCTGGGTCGGCCGCCTTCGCCAGTGACTCAGGCCTGGCCGATCCCGGCCTTCAAGCCGGTGAACCACTCGACACCGGGGTCGAATTCCTTGCCGCCGGCGATCCGCGGGAACTCGATCGCGCGCAGTTCGTCGCCGCGCTCCTCGTCGTGCCCGACCACCCCGCTCTCACCGCGCAGCGCGGCGTCGACCGCGTAGTCGGTGCACTCCTTGATCAGGGCGAGGTCGCGGTCGTTGGCCGCGGCCGAGCGGCTGAAGTAGCCGCTCTTCTGCACCATCGTCTTCTCCGCGCCGATCCGCTCGGCGAACTGCTTGGCGAACCAGGCCCCCGGGTTGATGGTGTCCAGCTTCACGTGCCCGAACGGGTCCCGGCCGACCTCCTCGCCGCGGGCCTCCAGCTCGGCGACGATCGACTCCACCCCGGCACCCTCGGACAGGAAGATGTTGACGCAGTCGGTCTCGTCCATCACCTTGCGCAGCCGGTCCGCCTCGGCGTCCAGGTCGATCGTTGCCTCCGGCACGTACACCGCGTGCACGTCCCAGCCGGCCTTGGTCAGGCCGATGCCCGGGTTCCACTCCTGCTCGTCGACCCACTGCTGGTACGCCTGCGCCGTGGCCGCGGTCAACCAACCGCAGTTGCGGCCCATCACCTCGTGGACGCTCAGCATCCGGGGGTTCGAGGAGTGCTCGGCGATGATGTTGCGGGCGTACAGGGCGCCCTGCTCGGCCGCGGTCCAGGCACCAAGGCTCTGCCGGATCGGGATCACGTCGTTGTCGATCGTCTTCGGCAGACCGACCACGGTCAGGTCGTAGTCGTGCTCGTGCAGGTACGCCGCCAGATCCGCCGGCGGTCGTGTTGGTGTCGTCGCCGCCGATCGTGTGCAGTACGTCGACACCGTCGGCGACCAGCCGCTCGGCCGCGACCTGGAGCGCATTCTGGCCGTCCTGGATCAGGCCGCGCTTGACCAGGTCGGCGGTGTTGGTCAGCTTCACCCGGCTGTTCCCGATCGGGCTGCCGCCGAACTTGTGCAGCAGTGCGCCTTCTCCCGCACCTCGGGAGTCACGTCGAGGCGGCGGCCGCTGAGCAGGCCGTGGTAGCCGTTCAGGTAGGCGATGATCTCGACGTCGGGCGCCACCTCGGTGTAGCGCTCGATCAGCCCGCCGACGGCGGACGACAGGCAGGGCGCGAGCCCGCCGGCGGTGAGCAGGGCAACTCTGCGGACAGGCTTGTCGGCAGCCATGGGTCAGGGTCCTTCCGAACGTCGCTGAAGTCGCCACCAGACTAGTGAGGCAGACCACTCTCAGGAGTGGTTGGGGCCACCCTTCGGACGGCCGAAGTCAGGTGAGCGGCACCGAGCGCGGCGGGACCGGGGTGGAGACCACGAACGAGCTGTTGGTCCGGCCGTACGGCGCGAAGCGGTCGAGCAGGTCCTCGAGCTTGTCGATCGCGGGGACCTGGACCCGCAACAGGAAGCAGTCCTCACCGGAGATGCGGTGACACTCGACGACTTCCGGCGTACTCCGGGCCATCTCGGCGATGCGGGACACCTGACCGGGCCCCGGCTGCAGCCGGACCCACGCGGCGACCGGCCGGCCGAGGGCGGCGGGATCGATGTCGATCCGGTAGCCGCGGATCACCCCGGACTCCTCCAGCCGGGTGACGCGCTCGCGCACGGTCGGTGTGGAGACTCCGAGCCGGCGCGCCAGTTCGGTGGTCCGCAGCCGGGGGTCGGCGGTGAGCTCCTCGAGGATCCGGACATTCAGCTCATCCAGCAATGTGCTTTTCGTTTCGGTAAGCAACTCGACCTCCCAGGCTCCGTTTCGACATGGTACCCCACCCCGAAGCTTTCTACCGTTGTCGTCATGAAACCCACCGCACTCGGCGCCGCCGGCGTGACCGTCGTCCTCTGGGCCTCGGCCTTCGTCGCGATCCGGCACCTCGGAACCGAGTTGTCGGCTGGTCCGTTGTCCCTCGCCCGCCTGCTGGTCGGCAGCGTTCTGCTGGGGTTGCTGCAGCTGGTCAAGCGAGAGCGGTTCCGGATGCCACAGCGACGGGACTGGCCGCTGCTGCTGGCCTGCGGTCTGCTCTGGTTCGGCGTCTACAACGTCGCCCTCAACGCGGCCGAGCGGCGACTCGACGCAGGTACGGCGGCCATGCTCGTGCACATCGCACCACTCTTGGTCGCGCTGTTGGCCGGACTGACACTCGGCGAGGGTTTCCCGCGGCGGGTGCTCATCGGCAGCTTCGTCGCGTTCGGTGGCGTGCTGTTGATCGGTCTGTCGACGTCTACCGGTCAGGCCGAGACCTGGGGCGTGATTCTGTGTGTGACGGCTGCTGTGTCCTACGCGGTCGGCGTGGTCACGCAGAAACCACTCCTGAGCCGACTGCCGGCCGCACAGGTCACCTGGCTTGCCTGCGTGATCGGCACAGTCGTCTGTCTGCCGTACACGCCCGGATTGGTCCAGGAGATCGGCGCGGCTCGGCCTGCGACGCTCTGGTGGGTGTTCTACCTCGGTGCGTTCCCGACGGCGCTCGGCTTCACGACCTGGGCGTACGCGTTGTCCCGGACCACTGCGGGTCGGATGGGCGCGACGACGTACCTGGTGCCGATGGTCGCGATCCTGCTCGCGTGGGTGTTCCTCGGCGAGACTCCTGCCGGCCTGGCGCTGGTTGGTGGAGCGCTGTGCCTCGTGGGCGTTGCGGTCAGCAGGTCAGAGCGTCGCCGCAAGGCCGCGGAGGTGCCGGTGGATGCCGCCGTAGACGTCGGCCGTCGGTAGCAGGCGCTTCGGGACCTTGGTGACCACGCTGTAGTTGGCGTCGACCACGTTGGCCAGCGGTACTTCGCTGACCTGGCTGAGCAACTGGTACGCATCCAGCTTGTCGAGGCCGTAGAGCGAACCCAGCCAGCCGACCATGTCCACCTGCCCGGCCCGCCATGCGTCCTCGAGCGGCCGGCTGGACCCGACCACGGCCAGATAGTCGTCGTTCTCGATCCGCGGCCAGGCAGGTCCCGGCGTCCTCACCAGCTCCACGATCAGTACGACGTTCATCGCGCCCTCGACCGCGGTCCCGCAGGACTCGCCCTCGCCCTGGCGGTAGTGACCGTCACCGATCGAGAACAACGCCCCCTCGACGTTCACCTTGAGGAAGCACGTCGCGCCGGCTCGCATCTCCGGTGTGTCCATGTTGCCACCGAACGTGTCCGGCACCAGCGACGAGCGGACCTCACCGGCGGCCGGCGCGAGGCCGACCGTACCCAGCATCGGCTCGATCGGCAGCGCGATCTCCAGGTCGCTGCCCTGCGCCTGGAACCCGACGGTCTGCTTCTCGGTGTCCACCTCGTAGATCCAGGTCCGCTCCGGCAGCGGCTCCTGCAGCGTGGCGGTCCGATCGGTGCTGGTCAGGCCGCCGAAGAACGGGATGGTCGCGGACGCACCCCAGCTCCGGGCCGGGGTGAGTTCGGCGAGGTGCAGGACCAGGGTGTCCCCCGGCTCGGCGCCCTCGACGTAGAACGGGCCGGTCTGCGGGTTGACGAACGGCATCGTCAACGATGCGCTGGCCAGGTCCGCCGTACTGCGCAACGCGCCGCAGAAAGCGTCCTCGGTCCACAGCCGCAGGGCCGTTCCGGGCTTGACCCGCCGTACCGGGGCAGCGCCGCCGAAGGTCCAGGTGTAGTCGTCCGGCCCGGGCGTGAATTCTCCGATGTCCACAGGTCAGAAACCTAAGGTGTCCAGGAGGTACCGGGCCAGGGATCAGCGGGTTCTCAGGCGATTCTCAAGCAGACGGCCTAATCTCGCGGTGACGGAACTTCTAGCGGAGCGGGGAACTGACATGCGCGTACTGGTGGTGGACGACGACCGGGCCGTCCGGGACTCGCTGCGCCGTTCGCTGGAGTTCAACGACTTCGAGGTGGTGACCGCGTCCGACGGCGCCGAGGCGCTCGCGGTGATCGGCAACGTCGAGCCGGACGCCGTGGTGATGGACGTGATGATGCCGCGGCTGGACGGGCTGGAGACCACCAAGGCCCTGCGGGCCGCGGGCAACAACGTGCCGATCCTGGTGCTGACAGCGCGGGACGCGGTGGCCGACCGGGTCGACGGCCTGGACGCCGGCGGCGACGACTACCTGACCAAGCCGTTCGCGCTGGAGGAGCTGCTCGCCCGGCTGCGCGCCCTGCTCCGCCGCAGCAGCTCACCCGGCGAGGGCGGCCAGCGCGGCGAGGTGCTCCAGTACGCCGACCTCGTGGTCGACGTGGACGCCCACGAGGTGCACCGCGGTGACACCCCGATCCCGCTCACCCGGACCGAGTTCTCCCTGCTCGAGCTGCTGATCCGCAACCCGCGCCGGGTGCTCGAACGCGCGGTGATCCTGGACGCCGTGTGGGGTTACGACTTCCCGACCACCGCCAACTCACTCGAGGTCTACATCGGCTACCTGCGCCGCAAGACCGAGGTGAACGACCTGCCGCGGCTGATCCACACCGTCCGCGGCATCGGCTACGTCCTGAGAGATACCCCACCGTGAGTTCGTCCGACCCCGACATCCCGTCGTACGCCGACCGCCCGAACCAGGCGGCCGACCCGCAGCAACCCGGTCCCACCGGCCGGCACCCCTCTCCGGCCGGTGAACAGCCTGTTGCCAACAGCAATGGAAATCGGGTGGCCGCGACTGCGGCGCGCACCCAGGACTGGGCCCAGCAGAAACTGCACCAGCTCAGCCTGCATGCCCGCGTCACGCTGCTCGCCGCCGTCGCGGTCGGCCTGGCGGTGGCGTTCGTCAGTGTCGCCGCGTACCTGACAGTTCGGCAGCAGATGTACCGCAACCTGGACGAGAGCCTGACCGATCGTGCCTCCCAGGCCGCGAACAAAGGTGTGCTCACCGACCTCCGCAATCTGGAGCGGATCCCGTCGGATGCGCTCGGCCTGAGCGACATCCAGCTGGGAGTGCTGACCGCGAACGGACAACAGTTCGGGGCGACCGACAGCCTCATCCCACCGATGGGCGACCTCGAGCTCGCCGTGGCCCAGAAGCAGGAAGTATCCAGCATCCGGACAGTCGGCGCTCGCAACGGACCGCACTTCCGGGTCGTCGCAGTCCCGGCGAAACTCTGCGCGCCGGAGGACAGCCCGTGCACCTCGCCCGAGGAACTGGAACCGGCAGCCCTGGTGGTCGCCCAGTCCCTCGCACCGATCGATCGCACGCTGCACAACCTCGGCATCGTGTTGTGGGCGGTGGGGCTGCTCGGTGTGATCGGCGCAGCGATTGCCGGCAACACCGTCGCCGCGTCCGGGCTGAGGCCGTTGGCGAGGTTGACCGGGGCTGCCGAGCATGTGGCCCGGACGGAGGATCTGCAGCCGATCCCGGTGACCGGGTCGGACGAGATCTCCCGGTTGGCACAGGCCTTCAACGCGATGCTGGCGGCGCTCGCCAGGTCACAGGACCGGCAGCGGCGGCTCGTCGGCGACGCCGGGCACGAGTTGCGGACGCCGCTCACCAGCATCCGGACCAACCTCGACCTGCTCGCCCAGGCGGACAAACGCGGTGGCCTCCGGCCGGAGGATCGGCAGCAGCTGCTGGACGACGTACGGGCCCAGATGGACGAACTGACCACGCTGATCGGCGATCTGACCGAGCTGGCCCGGGACACACCGCAGGTGCGCAACGCCGAGCTGATCGAGTTGGGCAACGTGGTCGAGGACGCGGTGATCAAGGTACGGCGCCGCGCGCCAGGACTGGAGTGGGACGTCCAGCTCGCTCCGTTCCCGGTGTGGGGCGACGAGCGGCTGCTCGGCCGGGCGGTCACGAACCTGCTCGACAACGCCGCGAAGTACAGCATCCCGGAGGACGCGTCCGGGCAGGCGGACGGCCGTCCCGTCGGCCGTGTCACGGTGCGACTGCTGGACGGCGTACTGACGGTGACGGACTCCGGGCCGGGGATCGCCGAGGCGGACCTGCCGCATGTCTTCGAGCGGTTCTACCGCTCCAGCGAGGCGCGCAGCCGGCCCGGTTCCGGGCTGGGCCTGGCGATCGTCAAGCACGCGGCCGAGCAGCACGGCGGGATGATCTACGCCCGCAACGCGCCCGGCGCCGGGGCCCAGTTCACGCTGTGGCTGCCGCACGCCGCGACCCAGACCCGCTGAGTTCCTGGCGCGAATCGCCGTACCGCAAGGAATCTGAAGGTGGGCTGACAGGACCTTCAGGGGATCTTCACAGACTTCTTCGGTAGCTCTGACGGGATCTTCAGGGCCCTCTCAGGTCCAGCCGACAAAGTACTCCTCATGACCGAGAACCAGCCGCAGCAGCCGCAGAACCAGCCGGGCCAGAACCCGCAGCAGCCCGACCGAACGCAGCAGTTTCCGGTGGGTGGCTACGGCCAGCACCGACAGCAGCAGTTCGCGCCGGCAGGCGGGCAGCCGCGACCGGGCCAGCACCCGAGCGGGGGTGCTTACCCACAGTTCGGGACTCCGGGGCCGCATCAGGGGGCGTCTCCGGGCCCGAACTGGCCCTTCGGTCCGCAGCCCGCGCAGAGCGCGGCAGCCGCGCCGGCCAAGCCCAAGCGGCTCGGTCTGGCCCTGGTCGCCGCCACCGCGCTGCTCGTCGGCACAGCCGGCGGTGTGGGCGGCGCGGCGGTCTACTCGGCGACGAACGACTCCGGGAGCAACAGCCCGTCGGTGACGGCCCCGCTGAACGGCAACCAGGCCGCGCCCGCCTCGGCGCCGGACGGCTCGGTGCAGGCCGCCGCGGCGAAGGTGCTGCCGAGCACGGTGAAGATCGCGGTCGCGACGTCGCAGGGTGCGGGCACCGGCTCGGGCATCGTGATCAGCAAGGACGGCCTGATCGTCACCAACAACCACGTGGTCGCGGGCGCCGGCAGCGGCGCCAAGATCTCGGTGGTCCTGAACGACGGCCGGACAGTGCCGGCCACCATCAAGGGCACCGACCCGCTCACCGACCTCGCCGTGATCAAGGCGGACGCGACCGATCTGACCCCGGCCACCCTCGGCAGCAGCGGCAAGCTCGCCGTCGGCCAGGGCGTGGTCGCGATCGGCTCGCCGTTCGGCCTGGAGGCAACCGTGACGAGCGGCATCGTCTCCGCGCTGAACCGCCCGGTGACGTCTGGCGACGACAGCCAGGACAGCACGACGGTTTTCCCAGCAGTTCAGACGGACGCCGCGATCAACCCGGGTAACTCGGGCGGCGCCCTGATCGACCTCGCCGGCCAGGTGGTCGGAATCAACAGCGCGATCAAGACCGCCGGAGGATCGGGACAATCCGAAGGCGGCAACATCGGCCTGGGCTTCGCAATCCCGATCGACCAGGCCAAGCCGATCATCGACGAGCTGGTGGCCAAGGGCAAGGCCACGCATGCGCGGCTCGGCGTACAGGTCGGCGACGCGCAGTCTTCCGACGGGCTCTCGAGTGGAGCACGCCTCGGCGAGGTGACGTCCGGCGGTGCGGCGGACAAGGCCGGTCTGCAAGCGGGTGATGTGGTGACCGCTGTGGACGGCAAGGCGATCGCGTCAGGGGACGCGCTGGTCGCCGCAGTCCGTTCGCACCGCCCGGGCGACGAGGTGAAGCTCTCGCTGACCCGCGACGGCAAGACCCAGACCGTGACGGCAACCCTCGGTTCGGACAACGGGAACCCGGCCGGCTGACCCACACGTTCCTCCCTGGTTGGGACTGCGGCCGCCCACCGAGCG
This sequence comes from uncultured Actinomycetota bacterium, assembly GCA_963770725.1. GTDB lineage: Bacteria > Actinomycetota > Actinomycetes > Propionibacteriales > Kribbellaceae > Kribbella. The sequence continues at coordinate 520,357 of CAVYQT010000012.1, read as the reverse complement.
GCCGCAGTCCCTTTTGTTTGAGCTCTACCTGAGCGTGAATCGGGTCTCGACGGGGGTCTCAACGGACCTCTGATCAGGGCGACACGAGCCGCCCGGCGCTGCCACCTTGGTGATCGGTGCGTGCACTCAGTGGCTGCCCTGTGCGACTCGCGAACGGTTGCCCGCATCGTTCTGTCCCTGCCTATGCGCTACAGCTCACGACCGAACTCGCCCTGCTCAATGATGATCCACTGGCCAGGCAGGCGGTACTCGTATTGCTCGTTCGTCTGGAGTACGCGCCCGGGTGGCTACACCGCACCGTCACGGATGTGCTCGCCATAGATGACCACCGCGGCGTACTTGACCTGGCCCGCGCGCTACTGGCCAATCCGGGCTACCACTACGAGGGCTTCGAGCTCGTTGCAGCAGCCCTAGCCAAGCGCCAGTGATCGAAATGGGGAGGCAGCAGGTCAGCGAAGCGTGTTGGTTGCCTGGGGTCAAGGAGTTGCCTGGGGTGAGAACGAGTGTCAATCGCGCTGGGCGCTGCGGTAATCATGCGTGATCCGCTCTGCAGCCGACAGGTCCATCGTCATTGCCGCTGACGCGTGTCCAAGCACCCGCTGCGCTCATGGATTGCTACCAGCGAGTGCCGGAGCGAACGGTGGCGGCCCGTCTACCTGCTGGTCGCCGAGAGTAGACCGTCGCCAGCGGCCAGGTACACAACTCCGTCACGGGCCGCCAATGGCCTACCTGGCGGCGGGGTCGAGTCGGTCCACCGGACGCGCCCGGTGCCTATGTCGAGGGCGTGCAGCCCGCCGGCCAGCCGGACATACGCCGTGGCTCCATCCGAGACCGGAGGGTCAGGCGGGCGGGCCGGGTCTGGGTTACCGAACTCACGGACCCAACGCGGCTTACCAGTCTGGTTGTTCAGCCCGCGCACCCGGCCGTCCTGGTCAACGATGACAAGAGTCTTGGCGCCAGACGCTGTAAACGCCATCAGGCGCGGGGCTTGGTACACCCAGCGCCGCTGACCAGACTCCGCATCAAAGGCGTACACCGCGGACTCCCCGTACCCCCACGTCCGAACGACGTGGACGAGCCCCCGATCAAGCACGGGAAGCGACAGAGTCCCTCCCTCGAAGTTCACTCGCCACAAGTCCTTGCCCGACGCCGCATCGAGGGCGACAAGCTCGCCTTGGGCCGTACTGAAATAGACGATGCGCCCGCCGACCACTGGTGGCGACAATGGCGCGGCGGTATCGAACCGGCGACTCCAGCGCTGTCGGCCGGTGTCAGAGTCCAGCGCCAGAATGCGGGAGGAGTCGTGCCCAGGCGTATCGCCGGTGCCGTTCTCGACGCCACTGACTGTCAAGTAGATGACTCCGCGAGCGACCGTGCCGGCCTGGGACCGGCAACGGCGGGTCGACAACGACCATTGACTGGCTCCGCTCGCCGCGTCGAAGGTGCGCAGCCGACACAGGTTCTTGGACTTAGCGTCCTGGCTCAGGACGTGCACAGACCCGCTCGCTACCGCTATCGCGTGGCTGAGCTCGCCAAGATCGCCTCGCCAACGCACCACTCCCGACTGCACATCCAGAGCGGCCAGCCTACCGTGATGTGTCACAACGAAAACGACGCCAGCCGCGAACGCTGGAGCGACCTCCGTCGAGTCCGCATCAAGGTTGACGCTCCACCCGATGCGATCAACCGGCACCGACGACGAGCGCGGTGACGCCGAAACCGACGTAGCAGCAGGTCGGGGCGCAACAGCACCACGTCGATCACCAGACTGGCAAGCGGCAAGCGTCGCAGCGGCCACCAACATCACCAGGACAGTGCCGACGAATCGGTCAGCAGTCACCCGCACCCGGATGATGCTAGACCGGCTCCGGGCCATTCGTGGGCCATTACGAGCGGTCGCCAGCGGTCGCGCACGGCCGCCTTGACCACGCTCAGCAAGCCCCGGTCCCACGAGGTCAGGCTGGTCATCGTGTTAACGGCCGTGCTAACAAGCGCCTGGACGCCAGTAGGGCGACTACGAGGGGCAGCCGGGGTCACTCGGCGGGCATGGGTTCACGCTCGGGACCAGGCGGTGAGCGGGCCGTCGACCGATCTTCCAAACTGGCTACGAGCCGGGCTGTGCCCGGGCGGTCTCCGTCTTTCCTTGCCGTGCTTCGAGTTGTTGGACGGCGAGAAGGGGTACTACTAGATCTCATGAGCGTGGAGATCCGGCGGGCCGCGGACCGTTTCCAGACCACGAGCGAGTGGCTGGACTCGTGGCACTCGTTCTCGTTCGGGCCGCACTACGACCCGGCGAACGTCGGATTCGGGTTCCTGCTCGCGCACAACGACGAGACCGTTGCCCCCGGCACCGGCTTCGGCACTCACCCGCACCAGGATCTGGAGATCGTCACCTGGGTACTGCGCGGTTCCTTGGCACACCGGGATTCGGACGGCCACAGTGGCGTCGTGCATCCCGGCCTGGCCCAGCGGATGAGCGCCGGCTCGGGCATCCAGCACTCCGAGTGGAACGACGGCGGCGAACCCGTCCACTACGTGCAGATGTGGGTGCGTCCGGAGCAGTTCGATCTCGAGCCGTCGTACGCGCAGTCCTCTGTCGATCTCTCCTCCGGTGAGCTGGTACCGATCGCGTCCGGCCTGCCGAAGCACGCGAGCAGCACCGCGATCCACATCAACCAGCGGTCCGCGGGGATGTCGGTGGCCAGGCTCGCTCCGGGTCACACGGTGGATCTGCCGTCAGCGCCGTACGTCCACCTCTTCGTTGCCCAAGGCACCGTGAGCCTCGAGGAGGCGGGCGACCTCGGTACGGCGGACGCCGTCCGGCTGACCGGGGTCGACGGGCCGCGGGTGACCGCGGGCCCCGACGGCGCCGAGCTGCTCGTGTGGGAGATGTACGACTAGTCTCGCTGCTCGCTCATCGTCCAGACGTGGCGGAGCGACTGGCCGGCCAGGCCGTCCGGGTGCTGCGCGAAGCCCTCGACGAACTGGCTCATGTGCTGCTGCCAGCGCTGGTCGACCGCGTTGTCCTTGAGTTGCCCGACCGCGACCTCGAAGTCGTCGCACTCGATCACGTGGAAGAGGTCGCGGCCACTGCGCCAGATGGACCAGTCGGCGATACCGGCGGCGCGCATCACGGTGATCAGTTCGGGCCAGACACGGGCGTGCTCGATCTCGTAGGCCTCTTCGGTCCCCGGGATCAGGCGGCTGTGGAGAGCTAGGCGGGTCGTCACAAGGGAGCAGAATACGCCGCGGACGTGGTCGGGGTGACCGAACCGTTACGCGGTCCGGTGGCTGGATCTGTCGACGGGCGGGCCGGTGCCTGGCAGGTTTGGGGGCTGACTCGGACAACGTGTTCCCGGAGGGCTGATGCGCGAACGAACCCGGCCCTGGCCGGCAGGTACGCCGACCTGGGTGGACCTGTCCGTGGACGACCCGGTGGCAGCGACAGAGTCGTACTCGGACCTCCTCGGCTGGAAGTGCGTTCGCCAGGGCGAGCGGGAGTACTGGTTGTGCTCGATGGACGGCCGGGACATCGGTGGGATCGGCGCTCAGCAGCCGGGGAAGCCGTCATGTCGCTGGACGACGTACCTGGCGACGGATCAGCTGGAACGGACCCTCGGCCTGGTGGGCCAACGGCGGCCGGGTGGTGACCGAGCCGTGCGATATCGAGCAGTACGGACGGATGGCGATCGCGGCCGATCCGGGCGGCGCGGTCTTCGGGCTGTGGCAGGCAGCGGAGCACATCGGGTCAGATCGTCGTACCGATCCTGGATCGCTGGTCTGGAGTGAGGCGCTGAGCCGCGACTTCGATGCGATGAAGGCGTTCTATGTCGCGGTGTTCGGCTACGAGGCGGAGGAGATCGGCGGCGAGGAACCCCCGTACGCCGCCTTGTACGCCGGCGGACGGCCGGTCGCGGGCGTCGCCGAACTGCACCCGGATCTGCCGGCCGGCGCACTGTCGCCGCAGTGGCTGCCGATCTTCTCGACCACCGGCGCTGACGAGGCCGTCGCTCAGGTCCGCGCAGGTGGCGGTGGGGTGATCTGCGAGCCGTTCGACACCGACTTCGGCCGGATGACGATTCTTCTCGATGCGGAGACGGCGCCGTTCGCGGTCATCCGGCTGAGCTGATTCATCCTGACTCTCGGCCCTGATTCACCGCGACGATCAGTCCCTTCTTGATCAGGCATTTCTGCCGGTCACTGCCAACTCAGGAGGCCCTGCGCGCGTCGTAGCTTGAGTGGCTTGAGTAGTTTCGCCCTCGTGGGCCGGAGCCACACGCCGAAGACTGTGCCAGGTCTCCATCCGTCATCATGCGAGAGTTGGGAACGTGAAGCGAACCACCGCAATCGTCTGTCTGAGTAGTCTGCTGTTCACCGCCGGTTGTTCCGACAGCGCGGGCGGCAGCGACGGCGCACCGGATCCGAACGACGAGAAGCAGGCGTCCGCCGAGGTGGTCAAGCAGTTCGCCGCCGCCTGGGTCGCCGCCTGGGCACCCGACGGGAAGCCGGACGCGGCCGGGGCGCTGACCGACAACCCGACGGTGTTCGCCAAGCGACTGGACGACACCGACTCGGCCCTGGTCGCGAGCACCGTGAAGGTGGCACCGCAGGGCGACCCGGAGTGCAGCGACGACAACACCTGCACGCAGGACCTCGCGGTCGAGGCCGACCTGCGCGGGATCGGCACGATGAAGTGGACCAGTACGGCGACCGCGACGAAGGCCGGCGACGTCTGGAAGATCAAAGCCTCCGGCGACACGATCTACCCCGGTCTCGGCGACGCGAACTACCTCAAGCGGGTCCGCGCCCTGCCCGCGCGGGCCTCGATCCTGGACCGCAACAACGTCGCGCTGACCGCGAACCGCCCGGTCGTGATCGTCGGTGTCGCGGCGGGCACCAAGGCGACGGCGGCGACGTACGCCGCGTTCACGAAGAATCTCGACGTGGACGGTGCGAAGCTCGCCGCCCGGGCGAAGGCCGCGCCGGCCGGTCAGTTCGTCGACGCGATCACCATCCGCGCCGAGGAGTGGGAGAAGCTGCGGCCGGCGATGGGCAAGCTGCCCGGGGTGCTGACGATGGGCGGCACCCAGTCGCTGCCGGAGACGTCGGCGTTCGCGCGGTCGGTGGTCGGCACGATGAAGACCGCGACCGAGGACACGCTGAAGAACGCCGGTCCGACCGCGTCCGCGCAGGACCAGGTCGGGACGACGGGTCTGCAGTACGCGTTCCAGCAGCAGCTCGCCGGGACGCCGGGCGGCACGGTCACGCTGCGGGACGGCAAGACCAAGCTGACGATCAAGACCGTCTTCAGCCAGCAGGGCACCGCCGGGAAGCCGGTGAAGACCACCTTGGACGCGAACCTGCAGCGAGCCGCCGAGGCCGCGCTGGCGACGAGCAAGTTGCCCGCGTCGCTGGTCGCCGTCCAGGCGTCGACCGGTCAGATCCTGGCGGCGGCGAACGGGCCGACGCCGACGAACTACAACCGCGCCTTCCAGGGTCGGTACGCACCGGGGTCGACGTTCAAGATCGTCACCTCGGCGGCGCTGCTGGGCAGCGGTGAGACCGCGGCGACCGCGCTGCCGTGCTCGAACACGATCACCGTGTTCGGCAAGTCGTTCAAGAACTACGACGGCCTGGCGGCGTACGGCGCGGGGACGATGCAGAAGGCGTTCAACGAGTCCTGCAACACCGCGTTCATCTCCCAGCACGGGCGGCTCCCGAAGGACGGGATGACCAAGGCGGCCGCGATGTTCGGCATCGGCCCGGAGGTCAACCTGTCGATCCCGGCGTACGGCGGTTCGGTGCCGGCCCCGAAGGACGACGTCGCCGAGGCCGCGTCGATGATCGGCCAGGGTACGGTCACCGCGAGCCCGCTCGGGGTCGCGATGATCGGTGCGGCGGTCGACCACGGGACCGCGATGAAGCCGGTTCTGGTCCCGGCCAAGGACGCCGCCGGACCGGCGGCCTCTCCGTTGCCTGCGGCAACTGCTGCCGCGCTGCGCACCTTCATGCGCACCACCGTCACCGGCGGCACCGCCAAGGTCCTGGCCGGCAGCGGCGCCGTCGCCGCCAAGACCGGTACCGCCGAGGTGGTCCAGAGCGGCAAGGTCGTCACCAACGGCTGGATGGTCGGCTACCGCGGCGACGTGGCCTTCGCCGTCATCGTCGAGGGCGGTGAGTCCGGCGGCAAGGCGGCCGGCCCGGTCCTGAAGAACTTCCTCGGCCGCTTCAAGTAGCCGACCGGCGGCGGTCCCGGGTCGGGGCCGCCGTTCTGGTCACGCCGGCCGGACGTTGTGGTTGCCCGCGAACAGGTTGGCGGGGTCGTACTGCCGCTTGACCGCCGCGAGCCGCCGATAGGTCTCCGGCGGATAGATCGCGGCGACGTCCTCCTCGGTGGCCGAGGCGAGGAAGTTCGCGTACGCGCCGCTGACGTGCGGTGCGAGCCTTCCCCACAGCGCATCCAGACCAGGCTTCGCGGCGTCGAGAGCCGGCTTCGGACCCACGGTCGTCGTCACGAACATCAGCTCGGCCTGCCGATGTGCATAGGCGGTGGCGTCGTCGGCGATCCGGGACACCGCACCGCCGACGCTGCGGACGGCGATGATCGGCGACCCCGGTGAGGTCCCGGTCTCGGCGAGGATCTGGAGGACCGCGGCCGCCGATTCCTTGTTCACAAAGCCGCTTCGGGTGACCAGCTGGATGCCGGGCGGCGGGATCAGTCCGTCCACGAGCAGGTCCGCTGCGGGGGTCAGCGCGACCTCGTCGGCGATCACCGTTCCGAGTTGGCGGATCGGGTCGAGTGCCTTCTCGGCGAGCTCCGGGTCGTCGCCGTCGTACGCGACGTGGATCTCGACCGGCGCCTCGGGTCCGCCCGCGAAGGGGTTGGCGAAGTTCGCGATCGAGGTGAGCTCGTCGGGAGCGGTACGAACGTATTCCGCCCACCCCTGGAGCACGGTGGCCGCCTCCGCTGCCGGGAAGGCGATCTTGCCGTGGAACACGTCCGTGGTCCGGTGTGCCGCGAACTCGAAGGCGGTCACGATCCCGAAGTTGCCGCCGCCACCGCGAAGCGCCCAGAACAGCTCCGGGTTCTCCGCTGCACTGGCCCGGACAACCTCTCCGTCGGCGGTGACCACCTCCGCGGCGACCAGGTTGTCCAGGGCCAGGCCGTACTTCCTGACCTTCCAGCCGATGCCGCCGGTCAACGTCAGCCCGCCGACACCGACGCTCTTGGTGTCGCCCGAGGAGATCGACAGAGCCGTGCGGGGCCAAGGCGGCCGCGACGTCACCCCAGATGGCGCCGCCGCCGATCCGCACGAGGTGCCGTTCGTCGTCGATCACCTCGACGGTTGCGAGCTTGCCGAGGTCGATCACGACGCCGCCGTCGTTGGTGGCGAAGCCGGGGAAGCCGTGACCGCCGCCGCGCACGGCGAGCGCAAGCCCGGCCGCGGCAGCGAATCCGACGGCAGCTTGCACGTCCTCGACGGTCTTGGGCCGCAGTACACAGGCCGGGCTGCCCTCGACGAGCACCGAGCGACTGGCCGTCTCGTACTCCGCTCCGCCCGGTTCGATGATGTCGCCGCCGAAGTCACGGCGAAGGGTTTCAAGCGCTGACCTCATGACGTCCTTCCACAGGGGAGAATCCGGGGTTCGTACACAGCACTGACGAGACGGCTCGCTCGGATGTGAGACAGGGATGACGTGACCTGGCTCACACGGGAGAACTGTCGGTGGGACGGCTTAGAGTTCGGACATGGCTGAGACTGAGCGGGCTCGCGGCGTGGTCGAGCGGTACTTCGAGACGATGCGCGAGCGGGACTGGGACGCGTTCGGTGAGGTGCTGAGTGCGGACGTTCGCTACGAGCTGCCGCAGACCCGGGAGGTGATCTCGGGACGGGAGAAGTACCTCGCCTTCAACCGGGAGTATCCGGGCGACTGGGAGCTCACGCTGACGCGGTTGATCGTGGACGGGGACAGGGCCGCCGGGTCGATCAACTTCACCGTCGGTGATCAGGAACTGGTCGGGATCGCGTTCCTGGAGGTGCAGGACGGGCTGATCACGCAGGTGACCGACTTCTGGCCGGAGCCGTACGAACCGCCGGCCGGGCGTGAGCACCTGGTCGACCGGGCTCCGGGCGCTGTCGACCGGCTCTCGATCCCATGAACAACCTGAGAGTTCCCTGAAGTCCCGCCATTTCGGGGATCTCGTCACTTAGGGTGGCTGGATGGAGAGCCTGACCTGTCCCAAGTGCCGTGGCGCGATGCGCACCTACGAACGCAGCGGCATCACCGTCGACCAGTGCACCGAGTGCCGCGGGATCTTCCTCGACCGCGGTGAGCTGGAGCGACTCGTCGATGCCGAAGTGAAGTACAACGCGCCGGCGGAGCCGCAGCCTCGCTACGAGGAGCGGCGCGACGACCGCCGGTACGACGACCGCCGCAAGTACGACGATGACGACCGTCGCTACGACCCGCGGTACGGCAACCAGCAGTACCCGCGCAAGAAGAAGAAGTCCTTCATGGAGGAACTGTTCGACTGATCGTCACGCCTGGCACCGGCGCTGTGATCGCCCGTCAGCGACGCGCGGCGATCACAGTGCCCTGCGCGACGGCGCACAACGTCGCGGTGCCGTCGCCGTCGATCGTCGACAACTCGCAGGTGCAGGTCGCCTGCCGGCTGCCCGCGTACACAACCGTCGCCTCGGCCCGCAGTACGGCGCCCTTGCCCGGGCGCAGGTAGCTGATCGTGAAGCCGCCGGTCAGCACCTCGGGGCCGAGCGCCGTACCCGCCGCGAAGGTGATCGCGTTGTCGGCCGCATAGCCGAGGACACCGCCGTGCAGGTAGCCGTTCTGCTGTTTGAGGTCGTCGCGGATGTCGACTTCGAGCGTCGCTCCGCCCTCGCCGAAGGCGGTCAGCCGGGCACCCAGCAGCACACTGAACGGCTGCGCGGCCAGGAACTTCTCGGCCAGTTCGAAAGTGAGCTCCATGCCGTACAGGTTAACCAGCGGGTAACTCAGTGGCGGTGGGTGTGCAGGACGGGTTCGCGCTCTTCCTCGGTGGTGCCGCCCCAGACGCCGTACGCCTCGCCGACGACCAGGGCGTGGTCGCGGCACTCCCGCCGTACCGGGCAGGTCCCGCAGAGAGACTTCGCGAGCACCTCACGGGCGTGTTTGCGCAGGCCGCGCTCGGACTCGGCGGCGAAGAACAGTTCCGGGTCGACGTCGCGGCAGGCAGCCTCGTCCTGCCACTCCCAGTTCTCGATCAGTGGGTGCGGCAGTCCGACCGGCGCTTTCGCCACCGCCCCGGCGGGCGGTTTGCGCCGTCTCATCGCGGTTTCCTCGGGTGCGACGACATCACGTTTTCTGGTACCCGCCGCCCAAACCCCGCAGCTATGGTCGGCAGATGACCACGCCGTCCGTGACGATCCGCCCGATGACCGAGAGCGAGTTCGAGGTCTGGAAACACCGCAACGCCGAGTCGTTCGCCGCCGGGATGGGACCGGCCCGCGGGCTGAGCCCCGAGGAGGCGATCGAGGTCGCTCACCGTGAGGTGGAGAAGCTGCTGCCGGACGGCCGGGACACCGAGAACCACGTGGTCTGGATGGCCTGCGACGGCGACGAGCCGGTCGGCAGCCTGTGGATCACCACCAAGCCGCGGATCCCGTTCGTCTACGGCCTCGAGGTCGACGAGAAGCATCGCGGCAAGGGCTACGGCCGGTCGATCATGCTCGCCGGCGAGGAGGAGTGCCGCCGGCTCGGGCACACCCGCCTGGACCTGAACGTCTTCGGCAACAACACCACAGCCATCAACCTCTACACCTCCCTGGGCTACACCGTCACCTCCCAGCAGATGCGCAAGGAACTCTGACCGGTGTTGTCGGACGGCTGTGGTAGCTGTGGGATACCGAACGCCGGAGGGGTGCGATGAGCTGGTGGGTCCTGCATGTGGACATGGATCAGTTCATCGCGGCCGTGGAGATCCGGCGGCGGCCGGACTTGACGGGCCTGCCGGTCGTGGTCGGTGGGTCCGGGGATCCGACCCAGCCACGGCAGGTCGTCGCCACGGCGTCGTACGAGGCCCGCGAGTTCGGTGTGCACTCGGGGATGCCGGTGCGGGCGGCGTACAAGCGGTGTCCGCAGGCGGTCTACCTGCCGTCGGATCCGGTCGCGTACGAGGCGGCGTCGACCGAGGTGATGGACACCCTGCGGTCGTTCCCGGTGGTGGTCGAGGTGTGGGGCTGGGACGAGTGCTTCGTCGGCGCGGAGACCGACGATCCCGAGCAGCTCGCCGCCGACCTGCGCGCGGCCGTCGTCGAGCGTACGGCGCTCACCTGTTCGATCGGCATCGGCGACAACAAGGTCCGCGCCAAACTCGCGACCACCTTCGCGAAGCAGCCGCGGTCGCACGCCGTCCCGTTCGAGGAGGCCGGTACGGCGGAAGCGTCGCGCGACGGGGTCTACCGCCTGACCGGCGCGAACTGGCGGGAGGTGATGGACCACCGGGCGGTGCGTGAACTCTGGGGCATCGGCAGCCGGATGGAACGCAACCTGAACGAACTCGGGGTCTTCACCGTGGCCGACCTCGCCGCCGCGGACCTCGACGTCCTCCGCAAACGCTTCGGCCCGAAGATGGGCGCCTGGTACGCCGCCCTCGGCCGCGGACTCGGCGACACCGAGGTCACCGACGTACCCCGCGAACCGGTCTCCCGCAGTCACGAGGAAACCTTCCCCCACGACCTGATCGAGCGCGCCGAGGTCGAGGATCAACTCCGCCGCATCGCCGTCGAGGTCACCCGCGAAGTGGTCGCCGAGGGCCGCTCCATCCAGCGCATCTGGGTCAAGGTCCGCTTCACCACCTTCTACACCCCCATCAAGAGCCGCAAACTCCCCGAAATCACCCAGGATCCCGAAGTCATCGCCACCACAGCCCTCGCCCTCCTGGAAAAGTTCGAACTCCGCCGCCCCGTGAGGCTGCTGGGCGTACGAGTCGAGTTCGCCCCGGGAGCCGAGAGCGCCTAGAGGTTGTAGGTGCGGGTGGCTGTGGTGCTGAAGACTGCTTCGCGGTCGGAGGGGGTGAGGGTGGCGGTGAGGGTTTCGGCGGTTTCGACGACGTCGGGGTAGGTGGCGGCCAGGAGGCAGACGGGCCAGTCGGAGCCGAACATGACTCGGGTGGGGCCGAAGGCGTCGAGGACCACGTCGGCGTACGGCTGGAGGTCGGACGGTCTCCAGTCGGTCCAAGAGGCTTCGGTGACCATGCCGGAGAGTTTGCAGGTGACGTTGGGGAGGGCGGCCAGCTGGCGGAGGTCGGTGGCCCAGGGGTCCAAGGGCTCGCCGATCACTGGCTTGGAGATGTGGTCGACGACGAAGGTCAGGTCAGGAAGTGCGCGGGCGGTTTGGATCGCGGCCGGGAGGTGTGGCTGTTTGGTGAGGAGGTCGTAGACGAGGCCGGCGTCGGCAACGGCAGCCAGCCCGCGTTGGACATCCTCGCGGAGGAGCCAGTTGACGTCCGGCTCGTCGTGGACCTGGTGGCGGATTCCCTTCAGGTACGAGCCATCCGGCCGCGCGAGCAAGCCGGCCAGCGCGTCGGCCACGTCCGGCGCGGTCAGGTCGACCCAGCCGACCACGCCCGCGACCAGGTCATTGCTGGCAGCAACCTCCAGGAACTCGACGGTCTCGTCGACCAGGCCGACGGTCTGCACCAGGACGGTCGCGGTGATGTCGGCGGCCGCGGCCTGTGGAGCCAGGTCGTCGACGGAGAAGTTCCGCCGGATCGGATCCAGCTCCGGCCCGACCATCCAGCTCTGCTCGCGAACGCTCAGATCCCAGATGTGATGGTGCGCGTCGACCCTGCTCATGCGACCCGCCGATCGTCGATCGCGTCTCTGTTCCACTCGATGCCCAGCCCGGGCCAGTCCGGAGCCACCGCGTGTCCGTCGGCGACCTCCATCTCGGACCGCGTGATCGCCCGCAACTGCGGGATGTGCTCGACGTACCGGCCGTTCGGGATCGCCGCCGTCAGGCTGACATGCAGTTCCATCAGGAAGTGCGGGCAGACCTCGAGGTTGAACGTCTCGGCCAGATGCGCGACCTTCAGCCACGGGGTGATCCCGCCGACCCGGGCCACGTCGACCTGGACGATCCCGGCGCCGCCGGCAGCGACGTACTCCCGGAACTGGGACACCGAGTACAACGACTCACCGACCGCGATCGGGATCGACGTGGACGACGCGAGCCGGACATGGCCGGTTACGTCGTCGGCCGGCAGCGGTTCCTCGAACCAGGACAGGTCCAGCGGCTCGAAGGCAGCAGCCCGCCGCTGGGCCTCGGGGTACGTCATCGACTGGTTGGCGTCGACCATCAGGTCCATCTCAGGCCCGACCGCGTCCCGCACCGCCCGCAGCCGCTCCACGTCCTCGTGCACCCGGGGCTTCCCGACCTTCAGCTTGACGCCGGGCCAGCCCGCCTCCTGCGACGCCAGCGCACCCTTGACCAGCTCATCCGTTGTCAGATGCAACCAACCGCCCTCGGTGTCGTACAACGGCACCCGCTGCCGATACCCACCGGCCAGCCGCCATAACGGCTCACTCGCCCGCAGACTGCGCAGATCCCACAACGCCGTGTCCACAGCGGCCAACGCCAGCGACGTGATCGCGCCGACCGTCGTCGCGTGCGTCGACCAGAAGAGATCCGACCACAACCCCTCGATGTTCCGCGCGTCCGAGCCCACCAGCCGCGGCAGCAGATGATCCCGCAGCAGCGCCAGTACGGCGGTGCCACCCGTACCGATGGTGTACGAGTACCCCAGCCCGCTGAGCCCGTCCAGAGTCTCCAGCGAGACGAAGATCGTCTCCTGTTTCAGGAACGACTGCACCGCATCGGTCCGGATCGTCTCGACCTCCAGGTCGACCAGGAAGGCCTCGGCGCGGGTGATCGTCGTACTCACTGGCGACTCAGACGGAATGTGGCGGTCATGGCGGCTCCAGATCCTATAGGATATTGCGAACCTGATGCTGCCCCTTCACACTGAAGCCGTCAAGACTCACCCAGCGAGTCGGGCAGAATAGGGCTTCGGGAGGAGCAATTGTGACGGATGCGCATGTGGGTCTGGCGGGGCAGCTCACGCGCCTGCCCCAGCGACAGGTACTGAGCGACGACGTCTACGAGACGGTCAAGGGCCTGATCATGGACAGCGTGGTCGAGCCGGGCACTCGGCTGAACATCGACGCGCTGACCCGTGAACTGGGCATCTCCCAGACCCCGATCCGGGAGTCCCTCGCCCGGCTGGAGTCCGACGGCCTGGTGATCAAGGAGCCGCTGCGCGGTTACCGGGTGTCGTCCCGGCTGACCCTGGCCGAGTTCGAGGACCTGTTCGAGTACCGGCTGCACATCGAGCCGTGGGCGGCGGGCCGCGCCGCCGGGCGGGCCGGCACCGAGGACCTGGCCCGGCTCAAGGCGGAGATGCTCAGCTACACCGACGTACCGGACCGGCCGGCGTACGAGAGCTACCGGGCGATGGCGGCGCACGACCAGCGGTTCCACGACCTGGTCCTGGAGCTGTCCGGCAACGAGACGGCCCGGCTGTCCTTTGCGCGGACACACTGCCACCTGCACCTGTTCCGGCTGTACTACGGTGGCGGCATCGCGACGAAGGCGTTGCGTGAGCACAAGGCGGTGGTGACCGCGGTCCGCAAGGGCGACGCGGGTGAAGCGGCCGCCGCGATGCGGACGCATATCGAGGCCTCCCGGGCCCGGTTGCGGCCGATGTTCGACAAAGAGTGATCCGTCCTCATCCAGGGAGATACCTGTGGAACTGCTGCGCCTCGGCGCGGTCGGCGAGGAGCGCCCGTACGTGCGCGCCGCCGACGGCACCGTTCACGATCTGAGCCCTGTAACCGCCGACATCGACGGCGCCTTCCTCGCCTCCGACGGCATCGCCCGCGCCCGGACCGCCCTGGAGGCCGGTGAGCTCCCGGCTGTCGACGTCGGGGGCCTGCGGATCGGCGCCCCGATCGCCCGGCCGGCCGCGGTGGTCTGCATCGGCCAGAACTACGCCGCTCACGCGGCCGAGTCCGGTGCCGAGCCGCCGAAGCAGCCGATCGTCTTCTTCAAGCACCCGAACACCGTCGTCGGCCCGTACGACGAGGTGCTCGTGCCACGCGGGGCGACCAAGACCGACTGGGAGGTCGAGCTCGCCGTCGTCATCGGCAAGGAGGCCCGGTACGTCGAATCCGACGAGGAAGCGCTGGCCTGCGTCGCCGGGTACGCGGTCTCGAACGACGTGTCCGAGCGCGCCTTCCAGATCGAGCAGTCCGGCGGGCAGTGGTCGAAGGGCAAGTGCTGCGAGACCTTCAACCCGCTCGGCCCGGCGCTCGTCCCGGCAGACGAGGTCGGCGACGTGCAGAACCTCGACCTGAAGTCCTGGGTGAACGGCGAACCGCGCCAGGCCTCGAACACCCGGGACATGATCTTCAGCGTGGCGGCGCTGATCCGCGACCTGTCGCAGTACATGACGCTGAGCCCGGGCGACATCGTCAACACCGGCACTCCGGAAGGCGTCGCGCTGTCCGGCCGGTTCCCGTACCTGGCCCCCGGCGACACGATGGAGCTGGAGATCCAGGGTCTCGGCAAGCAGAAGCAGGCCCTCGGAAAGGCCTGACCGAAACTGTCCGCGGCCGGCTCTAGGGTCGGCCGGGTGACTGACTTCCTGGACCACATCCGGACCTCGTACAACACCGTCGCGGCCTCGTACGCCGACCTCGTGCAGGACGGTCCGCCGTTCGAGGCCGACGCTCTGGATCTGTTCGCGAAGCTCGCTGACGGGCGGCCGGTGCTGGACGTAGGGTGCGGTCCGGGTCGGGTCGTGGGCCTGCTGGCCGAGCGCGGTCTGCCGGCGACCGGTATCGACCTGTCCCCCGGCATGATCGAGGTCGCCCGGCGCGACCATCCGGACCTGGACTACCGGGTCGGCTCGATGACGGCGCTCGACCTGCCGGACGGCGAACTCGGCGGCGTGATCTCGTGGTGGTCGATCATCCACCTGCCGCGGGACGTGGTCCCGACCGCATTCGCCGAGTTCCATCGCGTGCTGGCGCCCGGTGGGGTTCTCCTGCTCGGGTTCCACCTCGGGGACGAGTCCACCCACAAGACCTCCGGGTACGGCGGCCATCCGATGAACATCCACGTCCATCGCTGGCAGCCCGGGGGCTTGACCGAGATCGCGGTCGCGGCCGGCTTCACGCCGTACCCGGACCCGGAAATTCCGGAGGACTGCCTGCTCTTCCGGAAGTAGTCTCCGGGCATGACTTCTCGCGTGCGGACGGTGACGTTCGATGCCCATGACCCCTACGAGCTGGCCGGCTTCTGGCTGAAGGTGCTGAATGCTCCCCGGCCTGACGACGACGCGCCGGGCGACCCGTACGCCGCCGTCGTGACGGACTCGATGACGTTGCTGTTCGAGCAGAACAACGACGAGAAGGCGGTCAAGAACCGCGTCCACCTGGACCTCGAACCGGACGGCCCGCGGGACGAGGAGGTCGAGTGGCTGCTCACGCTCGGCGCCACCATCGAGCACGACCGCCGCGAGCCCGACGGCACCGGCTGGGTCACCATGCTCGACCCCGAAGGCAACGAGTTCTGCGTCCTCCGCAGCGCCGCCGAACGGAACGCCACGAGCTGACGTCCGCGGACCAACCCACGCGGGGACGAACTCTCAGAGGTCGTCGACGTAGGGAGTTTGGCCGGTGAAGGTGATGCGCCAGTCGGTGCTGCGGGCGTCGACGGTGAGGTCGTAGCCGTCGCGGCGGGCGCTGACGCGGTACTTGCCGTCCTCGGCCGGCTCGGTCTCGACCTTCCACCCGCGGGCCTCGAGGGTCTCGGCGGCGAAGCTGATCAGCGCCTCCGGATCGGGCGAGGTGGGGTCGCCGGTCTCGACCGTGATGGTGCCCACGGACTCCGGGCCGCGGTCGTCGGAGAGCGCGCCCTGGCTCACCGGGCCGACATCAGTTGTCACCGCGGGTGTCTGGTCCGGTACGACGGTCGCCGCGACCTCGAGCAGTTCCGAGCGGAGGAAGTTCCGGGCTTCGGTGAGCGTCACATCCCCGTTCTTACACCTTGGCCGCCACTATCGCGACGCCATGCCGCGATTCGCCCCGCTACTCCTGGATCTCGGGTGTCTCGCCGGACACGGTCAGCCGCCATTCCCCGTCCCAGCCGTGCACCGTGACCTCGAACCCGTCGCGTCGAGCGGCAGCGCGGTGGTGCCCGCTTTCGATCGGCTCGACCTCGGCGTCCCACCCGCGGGCGGTCAGGGCGGCCGCCGCGGCCGCCACCTGGCCGACCGGATCTACCACGGCCGGGTCGCCGTTCTCGACGGTGATCGAGCAGACCGTGTCCGGACCGCTCGCGTCGGCGAACACGTCCGGGTTCACCGGCCCCGGATCGTGCGTGACCACACCGTCGCACCCGGGTACGGCGGCCGCGGCCACCGCGAGCAGTTCGGCCCGAAGGAAGTCCCGGGCCTCGGTCAGCGTCATCGAGCGGGTCCTTCCGGTCGGCGTGGAGAGGTACCGGTGCCGGCACGCTTCACGGGCTTGTTCGCGCCCGGCGAGCTGACACTCGTGAGCGCCGCGACGCCGTCGAACGAGGCGGCGATCGGCGCCGCCGCCTCGGTCGCGGCCAGCTTACGCAGCGGTTCGGCCCAGGAGACGCCAAGCAGCAATGCGAAGGATCAGCTCGTCGACTTCGCTCATGGCACTTCCCTCGCTCCCCAAGCCTCCGAGCGAACCGGCTGCCGGTGAACCGTCAGTGGAACGCCAGTGACCAGGAGCCGTCGTGCAGGGAAAGGGTGACCGTGGCGAGCGGCCGGACATCCACGTGCCGGAGGGACTCGGCCGGTGCGTCGAGGACGTAGAGCACGATCGCCCGGACCACCGCCGGGTGCACGACGGCCACGACCGTACGGCGGTCGTCGTACCGCTGACCGAGGTCGCCGAGCCAGTCCGCGACCCGGATGAGTACGTCGTTCTCGGTCTCGCCGCCCGGGGTGGCGGTGTGCGGCCGCTCGAGCCAGGCGGCCGCCCGCTCCGGCTCGGCGGCCAGCAACTCCTCGAGCTCGCGGCCGGCCCATTCGCCGTACTCCCGGTCCCGCAGGGCCGGCTCGACCACCGCGGTCAGGCCGAGCGCCTCGGCCGTGCGTACGGCGGCCTGCTCCGGCCCGGCGTACACGGCATCGGCCTCGAGCTTGAGCTCACGGGCAGCCGACAGACTCGCGTGGTCCGGCTCGGCGTCACCACCGAGGACGAGGCCGCGCAGCGCGGGAGTCAGGGCGTGGGCGACCAGCGTCAACGACAGATGGGGATTCTTCGACTCCGTCAAGCGGCTACCACCTTCTGTCGGGACAACCGGCGGTCCACCGCGGCGGCGTACCCGAATCCGAGCAGGAGCCACAGGGTCGCCTGCGTGCCGAGTGAGGCGAACCGGAACTGCCACAGCAGCGTAGCGGGGAACGACCCCGGAACCTCGTTGATCGAGGGCAGGATCAGGTACGCCGCCACGATCGTCACGAGGAAGGCGGCGACCCCACCGGCCAGCCGGGCGAGGTCGCCGTACCGGGCGGCCCATCGGGAGGCGGCGACACCGGCCCAGACCGCGAGCAGGCCGATCACCAGGGTCAGCAGGTAGGTGACCGTACGGCGGGTGATCGTCTCGGGGTCGCCGACCGCCGGCGGGTTCGGCGGGTACTTCAGGAACGGCACGAGCACGATCCCGATGAACCCGGCGGCGGCCAGGCCGAGGGCGGCGTACGAGTCGTTGCCGGTCCGCAGCTTGCGCCGGAGCAGGGTGAAGCCGACGGCGAAGATGCCGCCGAGGGCGACGCCGTACAGGGTGGTGGCGAGGAAGAGCCCGGCTCGCTGGCCGTCGCGGCTGACGAGCGGTTCTTCTTCAGCGGCGGCCTCAGTGCCGTCGCCGTGGTCATGGGTGTGCGCGGCGCCGGCTTCCTCGATCGCGATCGCGGCGTCGATGTGCGGTTCGCCCATCGTGTACGCGAAGGCTCCGGCCAGCAGGCCGGCGAAGAGTCCGACGATCAGTCCGCGCACCAGGAGCGATCCGAAGGTGCGCATGATGTCTAGTGGCAGGGCACGCCGAGTAGGTGGCGGCCGTCGTGCATCAGCTCGTGCAGGTACATGCCCGACTGCGACACGGCGCCCTGGTCGAACGCGACCAGATAGCCGAGTACGAGCATCAGACCGACGCTGAGCAGCGCCACGGCGAGCAGACGGGGTGAAATCGCCGGTACGGCGAGCGTGCGGGCAGGAGCTGCCATCTGAACCTCCTGGGGAAGTGCGCGTCCCCTTCGAAAGGCTGCTGGTGCCCGAGCGTCCTGACTCACGAGCAGAGCTCGCTCACAGTGGCGCGGCCGTGCCGGACTTGCACCGGCTTCCCTCATGGCACCGCAGGTTGTCTCCGGCACCGTAGGCCCCGCTCCGGACCCCGGTCAACGGATGACGGCGCGGCGGTGATCTATCCCACCCGGCGATATCACCGGTGCGCGCGGGCGCGCGTCGTACCTACTCTGAGGAGATGCCGTCCGCTCAGCACCTCCTCGCCTTCGCGATCACCGCGTTCATCATCATCGTCGTACCCGGTCCGAGCGTGCTGTTCATCGTCGGCCGCGCACTGGCGGTCGGGCGGCGCGAGGCGGTGCTGACGATGCTCGGCAACACCATCGGCGCCGCCGTGATGCTGGTCGCGGTCGCCCTCGGCCTCGGCACCCTGATCGCCGCGAGCGCGATCGCCCTGACCGTGGTGAAGCTGGCCGGAGCGGCGTACCTGATCTATCTCGGCGTGCAGGCCTTCCGCACCCGCAAGTCGCTGGTGGCGGCGATGACCAGTGGCGGAAGCCGGGCAACAGCCGCAAGACGATGCGGCAGGGGTTCCTGGTCGGGGTCACGAACGCCAAGACGGCGGTCTTCTTCGCCGCCGCCCTGCCGCAGTTCGTGGACAAGAGCGCGACCAGCCCGGCGTGGCTTCAGATCCTGCTGCTCGGCCTGATCTTCATCCTGATCGCGCTCGTCTCGGACAGCGTCTGGGCCCTCGTCGCCGGCACCGCGCGCGAGTGGTTCGCCCGCTCGCCCCGCCGGCTCGAGCTCGTCGGCGGCACCGGCGGCCTGATGATCATCGGCCTGGGCGCGAGCATCGCGGTCACCGGATCGAAGGAGTAGTACGCCGACCGGCCTGTACGCCGAGCAGCGCGAGCAGCGCCGGGAGACCGAAGGCCACCAGGTACGCCGTCATGGCGGAGTGCGGCTCGAGTGCGGCGAAGAGGGATCCGCCGACCGCCAGGACCGTTGCCGTGGACAACGAGTCGCTGAGCTGCAGCGCGGAGCTGTTGGCTCCTTGCTCGTCGCGCTCGGAGTACTCGAGCACCAGTACCGACAGGGTCGGGAAGACCGTACCCATGCCGAGGCCGGTGAGGCTCCAGCCGAGGATGCCGACGACGACCGGGACGTTCTCGTTCAGGGTCAGCGCCGCGGTGACGATGCCGAGCAGGATCGCGACCATGCCCGCCTGCAGGAAGACCGCGTGCGAGAACGGCTGGTTCGGCCGGCCGCGGTACCACGAGGCGGCGGTCCAGCTCAGCGCGCTGACGGTCAGCACCAGGCCGGCGACAGCCGGGGACAGGCCGCGCTCCCGGGTGAGCATCAGCGGCAGGAACACCTCGGCACCGAAACCGGCCGCGGCGACCAGGCCTCGGAGCGCGACGACCGACGGCAGGCCGGACCTGAAGGCGAAGGTGCCGCTGGGCAGGAGCTTCGGCGCGAACGCGACCACCCCGGCCAGACCGATGGCGAGCAGGCCCAACTGGAGTACGCCGTGCTGCTGGCCACCGTAGTGGAGCAGGCCGACGCCGACCGCGGCCGCGACCGCCCAGAGCGCCCGCTTGTCCCACAGCCGGCCGGTCCGTGGTTCATGCACGTCGCCGCGAGCCAGCCCCGGGCGCATTACGAGCGCCGCCGGGATCGCGATCGCCGGTACGGCGAGGAACACGATCCGCCAATTGGTGTGCTCGACGATCAGCCCGGCGATCGCGGGGCCGACCAGCGAGGGAACGACCCAGCCGGTGGCGAACGCGGCGAAGATGCGGGGCCGCAGCCTGGCCGGGTAGAGCTGTCCGACCACGACGTACAGGGCGACCGTGAGCAGACCCGATCCGAAGCCCTGGATGACACGGCCGGCGACCAGGACCTCCATCGTCGGCGCCAGACCGGCGATGATCAGGCCGGCCAGGAACCAGGCGGTCCCGTGCCAGAGCGGCCGGGTCGGGCCCTTGAGGTCGCTCCAGGTGCCGGAGACAACCATCGCCACCACAGCGGAGGCGAGTGGTCCGCCGAACGCGAGCGCGTAGAGGTACAGCCCGTCGAGCGCCTGGGCGACGGTCGGCATCGCGGTCGTGACCGCCAGGGACTCGAACGCGACCAGGGTGATCAGCGCGACCATCCCGATCGTCAGAGCGCGGTACTCCGGCGCCAGTACGCCGCCGGTCGTGGTGCCGTGATCGATCGAGGGCTCGGCTGTCGTGGTCATGCCGAGAACCCTCGGACATCAAGTGGACTTGAAGTCAACTCCCCGTTCACGCCGACTCCGGGCGCGGATGAGGCACGAGACGCACTGTGCTTGATGCTGACCTCGCTCCGCTCGCTCAGAGCGCACGGTACGTCAGGCCCGCCAATCCACTGCGAAGGCGCGCGCCGGATTCGCCTCGAACCCAGGCGACGCGTGATCCGCGGACGCGAAAGGCCCAGTCTGATTGACTGGGCCTTTCACCTGGTTAGCGGCCTCGGCGGGAGCTGCCGGCGCGGGAGCCGGCCGAGAATGCCGCCGCTCCGGCTGTGCGGGTGGCGGATCCCGGCGTACTCGTGCTGTAGGTCTTCGGCGTGCCCGCCGACTTGGAACGACCGCGGCCGAGCGCCGGGCGACCCGCCTTCGCGGCACCGGCCTCGCCGGTTCCCTGACCGCCGGACCGCTGCTTGCCCGACTGCCCGCCGCCGCGACGGCGGTTGCCTCGGCCCGATCCGCGACCGGCGGACACCGTGTCGCGTTCCGGCTGTGCCGCCTTGACCGGCGGCTCGACGAAGATGCGCTCACCTGGGGCCAGCTTGGTCAGAAGCGGGTCGCCGGTGGTGAGTTTGGTGACCTTCGGCGCGATGCCGGCCTTGCGGGTGAGATCGCGGACGTCACGGACCTGGTCGTCGGTCATCAGCGTGACGACGGTGCCCTCCGCGCCCGCCCGAGCTGTCCGCCCGGAGCGGTGCAGGTAGGCCTTGTGCTCGATCGGCGGATCCGCGTGGATCACCAGCGCGACATCGTCGACGTGGATACCCCGCGCCGCGATATCGGTGGCCACCAGCGTCTTCGCCGTACCGTTGCCGAACGCCTCGAGGTTCCGGGTCCGGGCGCCCTGGGACAGGTTGCCGTGCAACTCGACGGCCGGGACGCCCTGGGCGATCAGCTTCTTCGTCAGCGCCTTGGCGCCGTACTTCGTCCGGGTGAACACCAGCGTCCGCCCCGGCGCCGCGGTCAGGTCGACGAGCACCGGCAGCCGGGTGTCGGTCTGGACGTGCAGCACGTGGTGGGCCATCTTCGAGACCGGCGACTGGGCCGAGTCGACGCTGTGCGTGACCGGATCGGTCATGAACCGCTGCACGAGTACGTCGACGCCGGCGTCCAGCGTGGCCGAGAACAGCAGTCGCTGGGCCTTACCCGGAGTCGCCTCGAGGATCCGCCGTACGGCGGGCAGGAAGCCGAGGTCGGCCATGTGGTCGGCCTCGTCGAGCACGGTGATCTCGACATTGTCGAGTTTCGCGTGACCGGCCTTGAGGTGGTCCTCGAGCCGGCCCGGGCAGGCGACCACGATGTCGGCGCCCTTACGCAGACCGGTGATCTGCGGGCCGTGGCCGACACCGCCGAAGATCGTCATCGTGCGCAGGTCGAGCGCGTCGGTCAGCGGGGTGATCGACGCCTGGATCTGGGTGGCCAGCTCGCGGGTCGGGGCCAGGATCAGCGCCCGCGGGTGGTTCGGCCGGCGCTTCGAGCGGCTCGCGGCCAGCCGGGCGAGCACGGGCAGCACGAACGCGTACGTCTTGCCGGAACCGGTCCGGCCGCGGCCCAGAACGTCCTTGCCGGCCAGCGAATCCGGCAGCGTCGCCGCCTGGATCGGGAACGGCTTGGTCACTCCGGTCGCCGACAGCGCGGTCACCAGCGGAGCCGGTACGCCGAGATCGGCGAAGGTGAGGTTGTCAGGGACAACCATCGGCGCGACCTCGTCGTACCCGGCGGTCAGGGTGTTGTTGCTCGCAGCAACCTTCGGCTGGCCGGCGGAGGCGCCGCGCCGACGGCGCGGACGCGAACGGGAGGTGGAAGGGGATTGCGTGGATGTGGATGTGGACGTGGGGCGGCGGACCGCCATGCAGTACTCCAAATGTCGGGGGGTCGTCCTGCCCGGCGCGGCTGTTCGTCGCCGCGGCGCGTGGTGGTCGACTGCTGGCGCAACGTGTTTGCGCTCACCGGCCCGAGGCAGAACTGGGCGGGCCGTCACAATGAGTGTACGTCACCGGGGGCCGATCCCTTCCGGATCATGCACAGGAGACACGTCACACCGGCTAGATTCAGCACGTGACAGAGTCCCGGGTGGATCCACCCACAGACGCAGGCGAACGCCAACTCCTCCAAGGTTTCCTCGATTTCCACCGCGGCACGCTGCTCTGGAAGGTGTCCGGACTCACCGGGCCGCAGTTGGTCCAGCGCAGTGTGGATCCGTCCAGCCTGTCGCTGATCGGGTTGATCCGGCACCTGACCGAGGTGGAGAAGTACTGGTTCCACCGCGCACTGGCCGAGCTGCCGGCGCCACCGAAGTTCTGGACCGCCGACCATCCGGACGGCGACTTCGATCTGGTCGATCCAGCCGAGGCCACCCACGATCTGGCCGACTACCGCAAGACCGTGCAGACCTCCGACGAGATCGCCGCCCGCTACGACCTGGACCACACCTTCATCCGCCCGGGCCACGAAGGCGCCTACTCCGTGCGCTACCTCTATATCCACATGATCGAGGAGTACGCCCGGCACAACGGCCACGCCGACTTCCTCCGCGAGCGGATCGACGGTCTCACCGGCGAGTAGTCGGGGCTTGATCGAGCGGATCCGGCCGCGACTGCGGCAGGATGTCGAGCGTGAAGGAGAAGGATCTGGACCGGTGGGTGGCGAAGTACCGGAAGGCGTGGGAGTCGAACGATCCGGCCGACATCGCGGCGCTCTGGACCGAGGACGCCGCGTGGTACCGCCGGCCGGACGAGCAGCCGGTGCTCGGCCGGGACGCGATCGTGGCCGCCTGGCTGGAGGTCTCCGACGCGCCGGGCGAGACGACGTTCGCGTACGAGGTGCTCGGGTTCGGTGACGGAGTCGGGTTCGTTCGCGGCTGGACGACGTACCAGACCCAACCGCCGGGCGAGTTCAGCAACCTGTGGGTGATCCGGCTCGACAAGGACCGCGCCCACGAGTTCGTCGAGTGGTGGATGGAGAAGCCCTAGTCGGTTAGCATCGGGACCAGGCACTCAGGGTGCCACCGGTCCGCGGGAAGGGCTCAGCCCACCTGATCACGGAGTGGTTCGAGTACGTGTTCACCTCCTTTCTCGCCTGACGACGCGGACAGCAGGCTCGTAGAGAGGAGGTCGCGATGCCGACCCGAAATCTCCCGGACGACCCGCACCTGGACCACCTGCGCAAGCAGGCCAAGGCCTTGCTCAAACAGGTCCGTGCCGACGATCCCCAGGCCCTCGCACTGGCCGACGAGTTCCATCCAGTGCAGACGCTGGCCGACGCACAGCTGGTGATCGCCCGCAGCTACGGATTCCCCAGCTGGCCGCGGATCGTGCGGCATCTCGAGCTGGTCGACCGGTACAGCCGTTCACCGCATCGCCAGGAGATCGGCGGCCCGCTCGACACGCCGGAGCAGCGTGCCGACGAGTTCCTCCGGCTGGCAACCCTGCACTACGGGCAGGACGATCCCGCCCGGCAACGGTCGGCGCGGGAGTTGCTCGACCGGTTCCCGGAGATTGCCCTGAGCAACATCTATACGAAGGTGGTGGCCGGCGAGCTGGACGCCGTACGGGAAGAGCTGCCGCTGCGTGTGCAGCAAGAGGGCGGACCGTATCGCTGGGAACCGTTGCTCTACCTCACCTACAGTCGCCTCGACGCACCCGATCAGGTGGAAATCGCTCGCTTGCTGCTCGAGCAGGGCGCGGATCCGAACGCGGGCTATCTGTGGCAGGGCCTGCCGTCGCCGTTCACCGCTCTCACCGGTGTCTTCGGCCGGGGCGAAGGCAACCAGCCACCGCATCGCGACCGCGTCGAACTGGCCCGCGTGCTGCTCGATGCCGGTGCCGATCCGAACGACAGCCAGACGATGTACAACTGCGGTCCCGGTGCTCCCCCGCCGTACGACGACGTGCACCTGGAGCTGCTGATCGAGTACGGGCTGGGTCGCGGCGACGGCGGTCCGTGGCACGAGCGGATGACGACGGCGCACCCGACACCGCGGCAACTCCTGGAGGACGAGCTGGTTTTCGCGTCGTCGGAGGGCCTGCTTCACCGGGTCGAACTGGTGCTTGCCCAAGGCACCGATCCGGAGGGACGTGGGACCGAGCATCCGGGATTCGGTGGTCACCGGGCCTACGAATTGGCCGCCGTCCAGGGACACACCGAGATCGCCGAGCTGCTCCGCGCTCGCGGTGCGGCCCCGCTGGACGAGGTTCACGAGGTCTTCGCCGCGATCATGCGTGGCGAGACCCCGGACATCAGCCCCGAGCTCGCCGCGCGGGCCGTCGCCCGCGAACCGCATCTGCCGTTCCGGGCCGGCGAGATCGGCCGGACCGAGGCGCTGGAACCGTTGAAGAACCTGGGCTTCGACCTCAACCTCATGGGTTGGTCCGCGCCGATCCACCAGGCCGCGCTCTACGGTCACCTCGACACGGTGAAGAAGCTGATCGAGCTCGGCGCGGATCCGGAGCAGCGTGAACCGTCGTACGGCGGAAACGCGCTGGGCTGGGCCGAGCACAACCACCAGCAGGAAGTGATCGACTACCTCAGGGGCTTACGGCAAGGAACAGGAACGCGCTGAACACCATCAGGTGGACGGCGCCCTGCAGCAGCGTGGCCCGACCGGTGGCCAGGGTCAGCATGCTGGTCACCACGGTCAGCGCAAACAGCACCATCTCGGTGCCGCCGAGGCCGAGGACGAGCGGTCCGCTGAGCCAGATGGACGCGATCGCGATGGCCGGGATGGTCAGGCCGATGCTGGCCATCGCCGATCCGAGCGCGAGGTTGACGCTGGTCTGGAGGCGGTTCCGCAGTGCGGCACGTACTGCGGCAACCGTCTCCGGCAGCAGGACCAGCAGTGCGATGACGACACCGACCACGGCCACCGGGGCGCCGGCCGATTCCACCGCGGACTCGAGCTTCGGCGACACGGTCTTGGCCAGGCCGACGACCGAGACCAGGCAGACGAACAGCAGTCCGAGGCTGAGCAGCGCGACCTTCCCGCTCGGCGCGGCCGCATGCTCCTCGTCCTCGTCGTCGCCGACGGCCGGGAGGGGTTCGTCGACATCGCGGTGTCGCTGCACGGACGGCGTACCGGAGGACACCGGCAGGAAGTAGTCGCGGTGGCGGACGGTCTGGACGAAGACGAAGACGCCGTACATCACCAGCGAGACGACGCCGGCGAAGGCCAGTTGGGCCGAGCTGAACTGCGGACCGGGTGCGCTGGTGGTGAACGTCGGGAGCACCAGGCTGAGCGTGACGAGGGCGGTCATCACGCTCAGCGCGCCGTTGGAGGCCCGAACGCGGAACTCCTGCACGTGGTGTCGCAGCGAGCCGACGACGAGGGACAAGCCGAGAATGCCGTTGCAGGTGATCATCACCGCGGCGAACACGGTGTCACGCGCCAGGCTCGCCGCCTTGTCAACACCGGAGGCCATCAGCGTCACGATCAGCGCGACCTCGATGACGGTCACGGCGAGCGCGAGGATCAGCGTTCCGAACGGTTCGCCGACCCGGTGGGCGACCACTTCGGCGTGGTGGACGGCGGCGATCACAGCGGCACCGAGACCGGCGCAGACCAGGATGAGCAGTACTGGACCCGGATCACGACCCCAGGACAGCACCAGGACGACGAGAGCGAGTGGGGGCACGGCCAGACTCCAGCGCGGCAACCCATGGACCACCGTGTTTGTCATCCCCGGCAAGTCTATTCGCCGCGCGATATGCGCTTGGCATCCACCGCCCAACAGGTGATGCTTCTCGCACGATGACAGTACTGATCAGAGATGCGGTTGCAGGCGACTGGGCGGCGATCTGGCCGTTCTTCCACGACATCGTCACCGCGCGTGAGACCTATGCGTACGACCCGGACCTGACCGAGGAGCAGGGGCGGGCGCTCTGGATGTCGCCGTCCGCGGATCCGCTGAGCCGGACCACGGTGGCGGTTGACGACGGCACCGTCCTGGGCAGCGCCAACATGTACCCGAACCGGCCCGGGCCTGGATCGCATGTCGCCAGTGCGAGCTTCATGGTCGACTCGGCGGCGCGGGGCAAGGGCGTCGGGCGACTGCTGTGCGAGGACATGATCGACTGGGCTGCTCGAGAAGGCTTTCGGGCGATCCAGTTCAACGCCGTCGTGGAGACGAACGAGCCGGCCGTCCACCTCTGGCAGGAGCTGGGCTTCGCCATCATCGGCACCGTGCCGGAGGCGTTCGACCACCCCAAGCACGGGTACGTCGGCCTCCACGTGATGCACCGGTCACTCTGATGGCCGACAACCGAGCGCGGCGGATGTGGAAGACGCTCGAGCCGTATCACGCGATCACGTACTTCACGCCGGACACCAGGCGGGAGACCGACGCGCTCGGCCTCCGCGGCGGCTGGATGAGCTACTTCGGCTGCCGCGCCGCTCCCCTCGGCCCGGTCGGTCCGTCCCTGGTCGCGGCCGTGTTCTACAACTTCCATCCCGCGATGGTGGCTCGCGCGCTCCCTGACGCCTGGGGATTCGCCTCACCCGAACAGCTCCTCGCAGCCCGGTTGCGCGCGGTCGACTCCGCCGTACGACGTCTGTTCCCGGAGGCGTCGCTCCGTCGTACGGCGGAAGTCGCTCGTCGCGCAGCCGAGTTGGCACCGGTCGGGGGACGACCGATCGCGGCAGCCAACGCGGCGTTGGAGTGGCCGGACGAACCGCATCTCGTGCTGTGGCAGGCGACGACGATCCTGCGGGAGTCGCGAGGTGATGGGCACGTCGCGGCGCTGGTCGGTGCGCGACTGTCTCCGTGTCAGGCGTGCGTGACGATCTCCGCCGCGGGAGGACCCTCGAAGGAGGTGTACCAGGTCAATCGTCGGTGGAGCGACGACGACTGGGCCGCCGCGTCAGACGACCTCCGGAGCCGTGAGCTGCTCGACGCCGGCGGTGCACTCACCGCCGCGGGCCGCGAACTCCGTCAGCAGGTCGAGGCGACGACCGACGTGTTGGCCGACCAGGGCTGGCGTGCGCTCGGCGACGAGCTGACCACTGAGCTGCATGACCTCGTTCATCCGCTGAGCGCGACACTGATGTCGTCGGGCTTCATTCCGCCCGACAATCCGATGGCCATGCGCTGGGATTAGTTCAGGCCTTGCGGAGGCCCTTCGAGGCTGCTCGCAGTACGGCGTCGGTCAAGGCGTCAAGCACCGTCGACTGCAGCTTCCAGTGCTGCCAGTAGAGCGGCACGTCGATGTATTTGCCGGGGGCAACTTCTACCAGGCGGCCGGCGGCCAGATCGGGCTGGGCGACCTCGTCCTCGATCATGCCCCAGCCGAGACCGATCCGGACGGCCTGATGGAACGCACCCGGCGCCGGCACCGCGTGGGTGGGCGGGTCGAGTTTGCGCCGGGTCACCTTGCGCATCAGCCGATGTTGCAGCTGGTCCTTGCTGTTGAACACCATCATCGGCGCCTCGGCCAAGGCCTCCGGCAACGGCTTCCCGGTCAGCCAGCGATCGGCGTACTCGGGCGTGGCGACGGCCAGATACCGCAGCTTGCCCAGCGGTACGACGCGACAGCCCTGGACCGGCCGTGGATCCGCGGTGACCGCGGCCAGCACCGTGCCGTTGCGAAGGAACTCCGCCGAGTGCTCCTCGTCCTCCTGATGGACGACGAACCGGGCCGCATGGTGCTCGGACAGGTCGAGCATCGCCGGCAGGAACCAGTTGTTGAGCGAGTCCGCGTTCACCGCGATCGGCAGCCGGAGCGTGTCCGCCCGGCCGCGGACCGCCGCGATCGCCTCCAGCTCCAGCAACGAGACCTGGCGCGCAAGCCTTCGGAGCGCCTCGCCGGCCTCCGTCGGCCGGGCCGGCTTGCCGCGCATCACGACCACCTGACCGAGCCGGCTCTCCAGTGCCTTGATCCGCTGGCTGACCGCGGACGGCGTGAGGTTCAGCCGGCGCGCGGCCGCGTCGAAGCTGCCTTCGTCGACCACGGCCGCGAACGTGTCGAGCTGTGCGGAGTCGATTTGCATGATGAAGCAATGCTAATGGCACTCCAGAATCTTTAGCTGGTCTGACGGTGTCCCGCTGCCTACCGTCGTACTCGTGCCCCTCCTCGCCGGCTTTGCCACGACCCTGTCCCTGATCGTCGCGATCGGAGCGCAGAATGCATTCGTCCTGCGCCAGGGCCTGCGTCGCGAGCACGTCCTGCCGGTGGTCCTGGTCTGTTCGCTGTCGGACGCCCTGCTCATCTCCGGCGGTATCGCTGGTCTCGGCGCCCTGCTCACTCGCAGCGAGCTCGCCCTCGGCATCGCGAAGTACGGCGGCGCCGCCTTCCTCTACCTGTATGCCGCCTTCGCCTTCCGGCGCGCGCTGAACCCCGGCTCCATCAACCCGGCCGACCACGCCCCCGCGGCGCTTCGCAGTGTCCTGCTCACCTGCCTCGGGTTCACGTACCTCAACCCGCATGTCTACCTCGACACCGTCGTCCTGCTCGGCTCACTCGCCAACCAGCGCGGCACTGACGGCCGCTGGATCTACGGCATCGGCGCCGTCACCGCCTCGTTCAGCTGGTTCTTCGCCCTCGGCTTCTTCGCCCGCAAGCTGACCCCGCTGTTCGCCCGTCCCCGCGCCTGGCAGGTCCTCGACTCCGGCATCGCGATCCTGATGGCCGGCCTGGCCACCTGGATGCTCCTCCCCTGACTCAGACTGTGCGCGTGGACGTGACGGTGTTGTGCGATGCGGTGGCGGTGTTTCCGGAGAGTGTTGAGGAGGCCTTGCCGGGGTGGAGTGCCGAGCATGCGGACTGGACCGCGGAGGTGGCGCCGGGGAACGTTCGGGCTGGTGGGTGGTGGCTGCATTTCCACAGCTATCTGGTGATCGGGGACGCGGGCGTCGCACTGGTCGATGCAGGCGTCGGACCGGCGGGCGGGGAAGCGGCTGAGTGGTTGGGCGTGAGTGGGCGACTGCCTGCATTGCTGGAGCAGGTGGGGGTTCGGGAGAGCGACATCGACACCGTGGTGCTGACCCATGTGCATCTCGACCACGTGGGGTGGAGCGCGGAAGGTGAGCGGCCGCGGTTCGGGAACGCGGAGTACGTCGTCCAGCGTGACGAACTCGAGCATGTGCGCGGCGGGGCGACGTACGGGCGGATGATCCGGCCGATCGTGGATGCCGGGCAGCTCAGGGTCGTCGACGGTGAGGTCGGGTTGCGCGGGATGCGGTTGCTGCCGACGCCAGGGCACACGCCCGGGCATCAATCGGTGGTGACCGAGCGGGCCGTGCTCGGCGGCGATGTGTTCGTGCATCCGGCACAGGCTCGGTGGCCTGAGCTCACCTATGTGTACGAGCGGAATCCTGCGCGGGCCGTGACGTCGCGGCGGGAGGTGCTCGCGTTGGCGGCCGCGTCGGGGATCCCGATCGCGGCCGCCCATCCGCATGCGGCGCTGTCCGGCGAGGCGCATCCACTGGCGACACCCAGCGCGGGCGACGGGGTCTGCCCGCCGTACCAGCTTTAGCGGTAGCCGGTCGTGTCGGCCGGCTTGCCCGGGTCCTGCACCTCGACCATGTAGCGCCACGCGTCCGGCCGGCTCCCGTCCAGGTCTGTGAAGCCGTAGAGCCGCGCGAGTTCGCCACTCGAGGTGGACTTGCCGTTCCAGCGCCGTACGTCGGGATCCGCGGCCAGGGCGGCCACCGCGCGGCCGACGTACGACGGAGTCTCGGAGATCGCGAAGTGCGGGAGCCGCTCGGTCGCGTCCCGCCAGTTGGCCTCGGTCACGCCGAACCCATCGAGCATCGCCTCGGACCGCAGCCAACCCGGCGTGAGCAGTACGGCGGTCGCGTCGTACTTGTCGAGTTCGTGCGCGAGCGCGAACGCCATCCGGCTGACCGCACCCTTGGCGAGGTCGTAGAAGAACGAGACGCGGTAGTTGTCCGCATTGTACTCGTTCGTGCCGTCGGTCATCTCGATGACCAGCCCGCCGGGTGACTTGATCAGCAGCGGCAATGCGAAGTGACTGGTGATCACGTGGGTGTCGACGCCGAGCCGGAGCAGGCGCAGTCCGTTGTCGAGGTCGCTCTCCCAGACGGTCTTGTCCCACTCGGGCTCGCCGGACTGACCCCAGATGTCGTTCACCAGGAGGTGCAGTGCGCCCTGCTCTTCGTCGATCCGGTCGATCAACGCCCGGACCTGCTCGGGGTCGAGATGGTCAACCGGTACGGCGATGCCGTGACCGCCGGCCTGATCGACCAGTGACGCGGTCTCCTCGATCGCCTCCGGCCGGTTCATCTCCGAACGCCGCGCCTGCGTGCTGCGACCGGTCACGTACACGGTCGCGCCGGCCGCACCGAGCTGGACCGCGATCCCTCGCCCGGCCGCCCGGGTCGCGCCCGTCACCAACGCCACCTTCCCCGCCAACGGCTTCATGCTGACTTCCTTTCCATACGCTGTATGGTTATGTACCCTACGTCGTATGATTAATGCTGGCAAGCGGTCCGGCCGGCCTCGCGCCGGCGAGGAGCGGCTGAGCCGGGAGGCGATCCTGACGGCGGCGCTGCGGATCGTCGACGACGAGGGCATCGACGCGCTGACCATGCGGCGGCTCGCCTCGACGCTCGGGGTCAACCCGATGTCGCTCTACCACCACCTGCCGAACAAGGCCGCCGTACTGGCCGGGCTCGCGGAGCTGGTGTTCACCGACCTGGAGCAGCCCGACCCGGGCGAGGCGGTGCCGTGGCAGGAGCAGTTGCAGGACGCGGCGCGGGCGTATCGCAACGCGCTCCGGGCGCATCCGAACCTCGCGTTGCAGGTGCTGTCCGACACCTCTGCGGTGTCGGACGTCGTGGTCGTCGTCGTGGAGCCGTTCTACCGCGCGCTCGACCGGGCAGGCCTGTCCCCGCGGCAGATCTTCGGGTCGGTGAACACGCTGGTCGACTTCATCCACGGCTTCGCGCTCGGCGAAGCGTCGGTCCGCGCGGACACGTTCGACCTGGCGCCGGACCTGCTCACCCGGGTGCAAGGACTGCCTGTGGGGAAGGCACCGACCCTCGCCCGGGTGGTCGGCGAACTGGGACCGGAGGGTCTCGCCTACGACTTCGACAGCGGGTTCGAGTCCGGGCTGACTGTGCTGACGGCGGGCATCGCCGCCTCGGTCCGGCGCGACCGGTAGCGCGAGATCGCGACGCCGATCAGGCAGAGCACACCGCCGAGGTAGGCCAGCCGTGCGGGGCTCTCGCCGAGCAGGAGCCAGCCGAGGAAGATCGTCAGCGGCGGGACCAGATACGTCGTCGCACCCATCCGGCCGGCCGTCGTCCGCGCCAAGGCGTAGGCCCAGGTGGTGAAGGCGATCGCGGTCGGGAACGCACCCAGGAAGACAACCCACCAGATGGTCGAGGGCCGCGCGTCGGCGGTCTCCCGGACCAATGCGGGAGCGAACGGCAGACAGCTGATCGTTCCGATCACACAGGCCAGCCACGTCACCTCGAGCGCGGGCAACCTGGCGAGCAGCGGCTTCTGCGAGACGACCCCGATCGCGTAGGCGGCTGCGGCGACAAGGCAGAGTACGACGCCCCACGTCTCAGCCTGGCCCTCGGACGACGAGAGCCCGATCAGGACGACCCCGCCGAATGCGGCGATGCTGCCGATCACCAGTTGACGCGGGAATCCCTCGTGCAGGAGTACGCCGGCCAGCAGCGCGATGAGCAGCGGGCCGATGTTCACCAGCATCGCGGTCGTGCCGGCGTCGAGGCGTTGCTCGGCCTCGTTCAGCGCGAGGTTGTAGACGCCGAACCACAGCAGGCCGCACACCAGCAGGAACTTCCAGTCACCCTTCGCCGGCCAGCGAGACGGCCGGCGGCGGGGCCGGGTGAACGCGAACACACCAAGCAAGACACTGCCCACCAGCAACCGGCCCAGCGAGAGCGCGCCGGCCGAGAACTCCTGCCCAACATGACGGATGGCGACGAACGCCGAGGCCCACAACACCACCGTCACCGCCGCCGCACCCGCCGCCGGCACCGCCTGCCTCTTCATGCCTGCGAGGCTATTCGTCCGACACTTCGGCGGACACCGAATTCTTCGCCGGCGGCAGCGCGAACGGTACGACGATCGCGGTCAACAGCACCGGGACCGTCAGGGCAGCGACCAGGATCGACATGCTGAACCGGAGCGACCCGAGGGCGAACCCCGCGTAGACCGCGACGGCGAAGACCTCGGCGAAGAATCCGGACACCGACGTCACGGTTGCCCGGGCCGGACCGGTGATCGAGTCCTGCAGCCGCGCCTCCGCGACCACGATCACCAACTGCATCACGCCGTACCCGATCGCGATCGGGGCGAAGCCCCAGGCCGTTCCGCTCAACGCACCCCAGGCGATCAGTGCCGCCGTCGCGCCGAGCCCGACCGCGAACGTTGTGGCCGGCAACTTGTACGCCGGTCCGGCCAGAGCGCCGCCGATCGCCTGTGCGGCAACCGTTCCGGCGATCAGCAACGGCACCAACGTGGTGGACGCGCCGGCGTCTCGGGCGAGCAACGGGAAGTACTCGTCGAACGCCAGGAAACCGCCGAGCAAGGAAACCAGCGCCACGGCTCGTCGGACCGAGCGGCTGGTCAGGGCTTCGGTCACGCCAGCCCGCAGCATCGACCAGTACTCGGCGAGCGCGGCCCGGGTCGAGGTCGGTTGCGGCTCGTCCTCCTCGGGCTGTGCGGGCTCGACCGGTGGAGCTTCCGGCAGGGTCAGCGCGACAGCGGCCTGGAGCAAACAGCTCAGGACGCTGACGACACCCGCCAGGACGTAGCCACCGAGATCGAACAGTGGCGCGGCCAGGGCGGTCGCGGCCAGGTTGGCGATCAGTGAGGCGGATCTGGCCCGGGCGAGCAGTCCGGCGTACTTGTCGGTGCAGTCGCGTGCGGCCAACTCGTCGTACACGAAGGCCTCGAACGTGCCGGAGATCAGCGCGGACGACGTACCCCACAGGACGAAGCCGAGCGCGAAGCCGGCGAACGACGGCACCGTGATCCAGGCCGCGTACCCGAGCGCGCTGAGCAGGGCGCCGAAGATCAGCAGCTTGCGCCGCGAGTACGTGTCGGCCCAGGCGCCGGATGGCACCTCGAGGACGAACGCGGTCGTCGACCAGATGACGAACAGGATCGAGATCTGGGCAGCCGACAACCCGTGGTCGCTGAAGAGCAGCTGGTACAGCGGATACAACGGGATGAAGTCCTGCAGCGCCTCGTACGCGACGATGCGGCTGGACAGGCTCTTCGGTAGGCAGTCAGGGCGTCAAAGGTGCGGGCTCGTGTACCTCATGCCTTGAAAGATACCGGGGAAATCAGTGCCCGAGCAGGTCTTTGTTCCAGGTGTGGACAAGTGCAGCACCTGGTACCGCGTGCCCGGCACAGCACCCGGCTCCGGCGAGGACCACAAGGTGAAGTGCACGACGTCCCAGCGAGTCGGATCCACAGCGATCGCGGAACTGTGGACATCCGCACCGGCCGCGGTCTTCCGCACGATCTCGACCGCCTCGGCGATCGGATCCGCCGGGTCCACATCGGCCGACAGTTGCCAGGTGTGCTTGGTCGCGCTCAGCGCCGGCTGGTCGACGTCGGGACCGGCCAGTGCCTCCACCCCGGTCCAGTGCCGCACCGGTGGCCGGCCGAACGACGTACAGATCGCGGTGAAGAACCCGCCACCCCACAGGAAGCGCCCCATGCCGGCCGAGTCGTTCCACAGGTAGAAGGGCGCGTACTGGTTGACCATCGCGCCGTTCGCCCGGTCCTGGATCAGGTACGCCTTGATCCCCAGGCCGTCGAAATCGTCCAGCCGGTGCCCGGTCGTCGCCACCCGCCGCCGGATGATCCCCATGTCGTAGTCCGTCGGCAACGTGATCTCGTACTGCATCGCGTCCACGGCTCACCTCTCGATCGACTGCCGAACATACTAGTAGGTACAGAGCTAAATGAGCAGCGGGATCGACCACGATTCGGTCAGAGTAGGGCGATGGGCGAGGTGAGCGAGCGGGTCTGGTCGAAGTTGCCGGCGGGCAGCCGGGAGGCGCTGATCGACGGGTTGAGTCCGTCCGATCTGCAGTCGGTGCTGCTGGACGTGAGCCGCGGGCGGGCCGCGAAGGTGACGCCGGCGCGACTGTTGCAACGGTGGCAGCAGGACCGGTTCGTGCGGCCGTCGACGTCCGATCCGCGGCACCTCGTGAAGACCCAGCAGTTGCTGTGGGAGCGGCTGCCTGAGCAGTTCGCGGGTATCGAGCTGTCTCCGGTGACGCCGCTCGGCACGTGTTCGGCAGTTGCCACGATCAACCAGAACCAGGTGCTCAGCACGATCCGCAGCACCGAGGTCGCCAGCGATCCGACCAACGAACTCGCGATCGAGGCCGCCGTACGACGTCGTGCCGGCCAGGCGCGGGTGGACCTGGCCGCATGCCAGCGGGTCGTCCGTGCGCAGGCGGTCGACGGTCCGGGGATGTTCGCGCACTTCCAGCTGTTCGTGCTGGTGTCGAGTGCGCGGGACACCGGCTCCGGCCGGACCGAGGCCGAGCTGCTGACCGATCACCTGCGCTACTGGTACGACGTCCTCGGTGACGCAGCCGAGTTCACCTTCACCACGTTCACGCCATCGGCGGTCCGGGACCGGATCGACGACACGGTCCGCCCGGCGCTGAAGGTCGCCTTGACCGAGGACGTGGACCGCACCCAGGGCAAGAACTACTACTCCGGCACGGCGCTGGGCATCGATTGCGGTGGGGCGGGACTAGGCGACGGCGGTTTCACCCGGTGGACCGCCGACCTGCTCGGCGACGCGAAGGAACGCTGCCTGATCTCCTGCGTCTCGACCGAACGGCTGACGGCTATCTCAGTTTGAGGAGACCCGCATCGGTCGGGCGGAATCCACAGGCCTCGAGGTAGAAGGCGGTCAGGTGTGGCTCAAAGTCGACGTGCAACCACTCACACTCGGCCGCCTGCGCCTCGTCCGCCGCGGCGAGCACGAGCCGCTTCCCGAGGCCCTGCCGGCCATGATCCGGGTGTACGGCGGTATCCAGCACGAACGCGTGAGCGCCACCGTCCCAGCACACCTGGACGAACCCGATCAACTGATCGTTGCTGAAGGCCCCCACCCAGGTCAGCGCCCACCGCGCCAACCGCTCCGCCCACGGCTGCACGTCGACCTCACTCCCGAAGGCCAGTGCGTGCAGCGTGGACAACTCCCGATCGTCAACCGGGAACCGCACTCGGATGTCGGTCACGCTGCCTCCGTGCTGATCAGAATGACTGTGCTGTCGCTCGCGAGGTCCAGCCGATCGCGGGCTGCTCGGAGGCCGGCGAGGGCGGCGGCACCGCTGGGCCCTGAGGAGATGCCGGCCCTGTCCAGGTCAGCTACCGCTTGCAGGGCGGCGTCGTCTTCTACTGTCACCGAGTAGTCGAGGCCTGAGCGCAGTACGGGCCAGGCGAGGGTGGACGCCGTACCGCAGTTCAGGCCCGCCATGACTGTCTTGCCGGTGGGGACTGTGATCAGCTCACCGGCTAGCAGGCTGGTGGTGACGCAGGAGGCGGAGGCGGGTTCGACACCGAGCAGAGCGGGTGCGGAGGAGCCGCTGCGGTAGTGGGTGACGGCCGCCTGGGCTATCGAGCCGACTCCCATCGGTACGACGACCAGATCGGGTTGCACGTCGATCTCGCGGAACAGAGTCGAGTAGCCGTCCACGATGTGCTGTGGCACCACCTCGTATCCGGGCCAGGCGGAGTCCTGGATCAGCAGCCGATCGTCCACGGCGTACGACGCCGCCTCGGCGACCGCGGCGTCGTAGGTGTCCGGTACGACGGTCACCGTCGCACCCTCCGAGCGGATCGCGTCGATCGCCGCATCGCTCACGACGTCCGGGACGAACACGTGAGACGGCAGACCGAGCATCGCGGCCCGCCGTGCGACCGCCCGGCCGTGGTTGCCGTCGGTCGCGGTGACGAGCTCCACCGGTCCCGGGTGGTCCTGCAGTACACGGTGGATCGCCCACCACGCGCCGAGCGCCTTGAAAGCAGGCAGGCCGAGCCGCTGCGACTCGTCCTTCACCAGGACCCGGCCGACACCCAGCTCCGCCGCCAGGGACGGGACAGGGGTCAGCGGAGTCGGCCGGTAGCCGGGCAGGCTCTGGTGGAACGCCAGCACCTCGTCCGGCGCAGGCGTCGTACGCCAGGCCCGCGCGGCCGGGTTGTCATACCAACGCACCAGCTAGGCGACGAGGCAGAAGGCCTCGGCCGAGCCGGAGTACGCACGCGGAGAGGAGGTGATCCGCCGCGGTGCCGACGCCTCGACGCGGATGGCGGCGGTCTGGAGGTGGATCGGCAGGGTGGACCGGACCGCGGTGGCCAGGTCGAACTGCACCTCGGTCAGCAGGTCGGTCAACTCGAGGTCCAGCGCGCGGCAGATCGCGGCGAGGATCTCGGACGACGGTTCCTTGCGGCCGCGCTCGATCTCGGACAGGTAAGGAACCGACACTTGCGCCTGCTCGGCGAGCTCGCGCAGGGTGATTCCCCGCTCGCGCCGCAGCCGGCGGAAGACGTTCCCGATCACCTGGCGTAGCAACACGTCTGGCCCTCCTCGCCTCCGGATGTCCTGTACCGAGTGTGCCATCCCGCCGAGGTCTGCGGTGGGCAGATCTGCCACGGGCAGATTCCCGACCGCTCGCCGGTGGTGGCGCGCAGGCTGGAACCATGAACGAACGGAGTGAGTTCATCATCAAACACAGCGAGTGCTTCACTCATGCGCGCCCGCAGCGAAGCGAGGACGCGCATGAGTGAGTTTCAGCTTCCGAACAACCTCGACGGCCACATCTACCAGCGTCTGCTCTGGCAGCGCATCCTCGTCCTCGGCGACGAGATCAAGGACGAGAACGCCAACGCCCTGTGCGCCCAGCTGATCCTGCTGAACGCCGAGGACCCGAAGGCGGACATCTCCCTCTACATCAACTCCCCCGGCGGCTCGGTGTCGGCCGGGCTGGCGATCTACGACACGATGAGCTTCATCAGCAACGACGTGGCGACGTACGCGATGGGCATGGTCGCGTCGATGGGTCAGGTACTGCTGACCTGCGGCGCACCCGGCAAGCGGTACGCGCTACCGCACGCGCGGATCATGATGCACCAGCCGACCGGCGGCATGGGCGGTACGGCGTCCGACATCAAGACCCAGGCGGAGCAGGCGATCAAGGCACGGGCGGACCTGGCGCGGTTGATCAGCGATCGCACCGGTCAGTCGGTGGACCGGATCGAGAACGACTTCGACCGCGACCGGTGGTTCACGGCCGAGGCAGCCCGCGACTACGGCATCGTCGACCGCGTTCTCACGCGTCCGGCCGCCGTGCCGGCCTGACGGCGGGGTTGGCACCCTGCTCAGGGCTGAGCGAGGGCCTGGGTTAGGTCTGCGGTGAGGTCTTCGGGGTCTTCCAGGCCGAGGCTCAGGCGGAGAAGGCCCTCGGACGGCTTCGCCTCTGCTGCGACCAGGCGGTGGGTGAGGGCGGCGGGGTGCTGGATGAGGGTGTCGACGCCGCCTAGTGAGACTGCGTGGGTGATGAGCGTCAGGCTGCCGGCTACTCGGGCGGCGGATTCGTAGCCGCCAGCGACGGTGAAGGCGAGCACCGCGCCCGGTCCGGACTGCTGGCGGCCGATGAGCTCCTGCGGATCCGACAGGCCCGGGTAGTGCACAACTTCCACAGCGGGCTGGGCACTCAGCCAGTCCGCCACCTTCATGGCGGTCGCCTGCTGCGCCCGCACTCGCACCGGCAGCGTCTGCAGTCCCCTGTGCAGTTCGTACGCCGCCAACGGGTGCAGCAGGCCACCGGTCACAGCCCGGATCTGGCGGAGCCGGGCGATCCATTCCACTCCGGCCGCGACGACGCCGCCCATGACGTCGCCGTGGCCGCCGAGGTACTTGGTTGCCGAGTGCAGCACCAGGCTCGCCCCGTGACGAGCCGGCTGCTGCAGGACCGGCGTCGCGAACGTGTTGTCCACAAGCACCGGTACGTCGCCCGCCTGCCGAGCCACGGCCGCGATATCCACAAGCTGCACGGTCGGGTTGGCCGGCGTCTCCACGATCACCAGCCCGGTCTCCGGCCGGATCGCGCTGGCGACCTCGTTCGCCTGCGCCCAGCTGACCGTCGTACCCAGGAGGCCTGTGGACAACAGGTGGTCCGAACCTCCGTACAGCGGCCGTACGGCGACCACGTGCGGCCGACCGGCGGCGACAGTGGCGAGCAGGCAGGCGGTGAGCGCGGCCATGCCGGAGCCGAACGCGACCGCGCCCTCGGTCTGCTCGAGCTCCGCGAGGGCGTCCTCGAACCGGGCGACAGTCGGGTTCCACAGGCGCTGGTAGACGAGGCTGCCGCCGTCCGGGCCGTTGCCCTGTGTCAGCTCGTCGTACGACGTCCCGCCGGCGGCCACACCGGGCAGCGGGTAGGTGGTGGACAGGTCGATCGGCGGGACGTGCACGCCGAGCGCGGTCAGGTCGTCGCGGCCTGCGTGCACCGACCGGGTGTCGAGCTGGGTCATGCCTGCCTCCTCGGGCCACTCACGGCTACTCGGCGAGCAGGATGGAATCTTCTGCAGATTCACCGCAAGAGTTCCGAAGAAAATTCATCCACAGGCTCATCCACACGCTGTGGATTCTGTGGAGGACATCTACAGTGGTGTCATGCCGAAGGATCGTCGGACGCCTGGACCGGCCCCACGGGCAGCCCCGGGCGCAGCGGTTGGCGTGCTCGACGAGATCGATCGGGAGCTGGTCCGGCTGCTGACGGCCGACGGCCGGATGCCGAACAACGCACTAGCGGAGGCGACCGGGATCGCGCCGTCGACCTGCCTGATGCGGGTCCGGTCGCTTCGCGAGCGGGGCGTGATCCGGGGCTTCCATGCCGATGTGGATCTGGGCGCGTTGGGTCGGCCGTTGCAGGCGCTGGTCGCGGTGCGGATCGGGGCGCACTCGCGCGACGAGATCAACCGCTTCCGCACCAAGGTGCCGGGGCTACCCGGGGTGCTGTCGCTCTTCCACGTCAGCGGCGCCAACGACTACCTGCTGCATGTGTCAGCGGCGTCGCCGGACGCGCTGCGCGAGTTCGTGCTGGATCACCTGACCGCTGATCCGGCAGTGGTGCATGCCGAGACGAGCCTGATCTTCGAGCACGTCCGCGGCGGAGCGCTAGCGCGGGTTCAGGCCCCAGGTCGCGGCCAGCTGGGCGAAGGAGTGGCGGCGTTCGGCGGGGTTGTGGATGTTGGTGGTGATGATGAGCTCGTCGGCGTCGGCGGACTTGGCGCGGCGCGACAGGTCGGCGGCGACCTGGTCAGCGGTGCCGACGGAGACCAGGCCGGACCATTCCTCGACGGCGGCGCGTTCGGCATCGCTCCATGGGTAGGCGGCCGCTTCTTCAGGAGACGGGAGCGGGCCGGGGCGCCCGGATCGGAGGCGGAGCATGGACAGGGCGTTGGCCTGAGCCAGCTCCTGCGCACGTTCCTCGGTGTCGGCGACGATCGCGGCCAGCGCCAGGATGACGTGCGGCTCCGACTGGTGGTCCGACGGCTGGAAGTTCTCCCGATACGACGCGATCACGCCCGCCGGATCCAGCGTGCCGAAGTGACCGGCGTACGCGAAGCCCGTCCCGAATGCGGCTGCGGCCTGACCGCCGTACGCGCTGGAACCGAGGATCCAGACCGGCGGCAACGGTACGTCGTCCGGCTGGGCGGAGATCGGCTCGAACGGGTGGCCGGCCGGGAAGCCTTCGGCGTACGCGCGGAGCTCGGTGTACTGCTCGGGGAAGTCGTCCGCGCCGAGGGCCTCGCGGCTGCGGCGCAGGGCGAGCGCGGTCCGCTGGTCGGTGCCGGGTGCGCGGCCGATGCCGAGGTCGATGCGGTCCGGGTGCAAGCCGGCGAGCACGCGGAACGTCTCGGCGACCTTCAGCGGTGAGTGGTTCGGCAGCATGATGCCGCCGGAGCCGACGCGGATGCGCGAGGTGGCGGCGGCGACGGCCGCGATCATCACCTCGGGACTCGAGCTGACCAC
The DNA here is from genome assembly GCA_963770725.1 of uncultured Actinomycetota bacterium. GTDB lineage: Bacteria > Actinomycetota > Actinomycetes > Propionibacteriales > Kribbellaceae > Kribbella. Next base: position 479,745 of record CAVYQT010000012.1, on the reverse strand, counting down.
GCTCGGGATGTTGTGGTGCTCCGCCAGCCAGTAGCGGTGGTACCCGGCGGCCTCGGCGGTCCGGGCCAGTTCGAGCGTCTCGTGCAGCGCTTGGGACGGACGCGAGCCTGTCGGCACCGGCGAGAGGTCGAGCACGGACAGCGGCATCGGTTCAGCGGTCACGTTCAACCAGCAACCGCCACGGACTACGAGCTATTCCGGGTACGGCGTTTGCTCGCGCGCGTCACGCAGCGGTCTGGCCCACCAGGCGAGCTGGTCGAGCAGCGCGGAGGCGGCTCGCGGTGTCGCGGAATCGACCGGCTCGCCGTCCGCCGTGAAGTCGGTCTCGTGGAAGCCGAGGGTGTCGCGGATCGTGACCGCGTGGAGCTCACCGAAGACCAGCCGGAGTTGCTCGGCGGCACGCAGTCCGCCCGAGCGGCCGCCGTACACGACGAAGGCGATCGGCTTGCCGAACCACGGCCGGCGGACCGCATCGATCGCGGTCTTGAGGTCGCCTGGGTACGCGTGGTTGTACTCGGCCGTCACGATCGCCGCAGCATCAGCCTCGTCGATCCGGGCGGGCAGCGCGTGCGGGGGTACGGCGCTCAGATCGATCAGATCGAGCTTGAACCCGTCGTACCGCTCGACCTCACGGGCGAACCACCGAGTGACCAGGGTCCCGAACCGACCAGCGTCAACGTTGCGCGTCAGCAAGGCCAGCCGCAGCGGATGAACGGTCACGCCGCGGACGCTATTACCTCAACACGACTTGAGGTCAAGCGCGCCTCTTCAGGTACCGAGCGACGGGTACGGCGGGGCCGGCAGCCTCGGCGAAGGCTGGACGCGGAGACCGGCGATCGCGAGCGGACAGGATCGCGACCGGCTGGACGATCGCCGCGGCGGCCGTCACCAGCGTCGCGATCGCGTTGGCGGGCCAGAGCCAGCTGGTCACAGACGTCCTCACGCATTCGGACCGGCAGTACAGAAAAGGCGTGACTCAGGATAAACTCAAGGATTTGTGGCTGCTACCAGAGGAAATGCGGAAATGGTCTCTGGGAACCAACGGGACGCATTTTATCACAAGGGGTTGGAATTGCCGAATCCGGTTCAGGCTGAGCAGATTCACCTGACGACGTTCTACGCGGCGCTCGACGCCGAGCGTGAGCGCGCCGAGGCCCGCAAGCAGGACGAGCAGCAGGTCCACACCCGCAACGCCCAGGCCCTGCACCAGCGCGACGGCCGGATCCGCGAGCTGAATGTCCGCCTCGCCCGGCTCAACTCGGCCGAGGAGGGGCTGTACTTCGGCCGCCTGGACGCGGCCGACGGCGAGACTTTGCACCTCGGCCGGATCGGACTGCACGACGACGACTACGAACCGTTGCTGGTCGACTGGCGTGCGCCCGCGGCTCGTCCGTTCTATATCGCGACCGCGGTCGCGAACGAGGGCGTGGTCCGGCGCCGCCACATCCAGAGCCGGTTGCGCACAGTGATCGACGTCCAGGACGAGCAACTCGACCTGGACCGGGACGCGCCGGACGCGTCCAAGCCCGGCACCGGCGTGATGGGCGAGGCCGTCCTGCTGAAGGCGCTCGACGCGCGCCGGACCGGCCGGATGGAGTCGATCGTGCAGACGATCCAGTCCGACCAGGACCGGATCATCCGCTCGGAACTGCCCGGAATCCTGGTCGTCCAGGGCGGTCCGGGGACCGGTAAGACCGCGATCGCCCTGCACCGCGCGGCCTATTTGCTTTACACCCACCGAGAGCAGCTGGAAAAGCGCGGAATTCTCGTCGTCGGGCCGAATCCGGCGTTCCTGCGGTTCATCGGTGAGGTGCTGCCGTCACTCGGTGAGGACGGCGTCCGGCTGGTCACCGTCGCCGAACTGTCCCCGGGCGTGACCGCGACCCGGCCGGAAGATGCGGAGAGCGGCGAGGTGAAGGGCCGGGCGGTGATGGCCGAGGTGATCGCCAAGGCGGTCGACGACCGGCAGTGGGTTCCCGACCGCCCGATCCACATCACCGTCGAGCAGACCGTGCTCCGGCTCGACCCGCAGACCTGCCTCGACGCACGCGAGCGGGCGCGGCGCCGGCAGTTGACCCACAACCAGGCCCGGCCGTTCTTCCTGACCGAGATCGTCGATTTCCTCACCGATCAGTACGCCGGCATCATCGGCGCCGACCCACTCGGCGGTGAGAACCTGCTCGACGAGTACGACCTCGCCGAACTGCGCAAGGAGGTCCTCGCCGAGCCGGCCGTCCAGGCGCTGCTCGACCAACTCTGGCCACTGCTCAGTCCACAGAAACTCCTCGAGGACCTGTACGGCGACGAGGACCGGCTGGCCCTGGCCGCGCCGCAGTTGAACGTCCTCGATCGCGAACACCTGCTGCGGTACGGCGATGACTGGAGCCCGTCCGACGTACCGCTGCTCGACGAAGCGGCCGAGTTGCTCGGCGACGACGGCCGGGAGGCGGCGCGCGAGAAGGCGGCCCGGGCACGCGCGATCGCGTATGCGCAAGGCTCGCTGGATGTGCTGACCGGTTCGGCGACGACCGACTTCGACGATGACGACGAATCGGAAGTCCTGACGGCGAAGGACCTTCTCGATGCCGAGATGCTCGCCGAGCGGTACGAGGCCGAGGACGACCGCACGCTGGCCGACCGGGCGGCGGCGGATCGCCGGTGGACGTACGGGCACGTGATCGTCGACGAGGCGCAGGAGCTGACCCCGATGGCGTGGCGGGCGATCGCACGTCGTTGCCCGCTGCGGTCGATGACGGTGGTCGGCGATGTCGCGCAGACCGGTGCCGTCGGCGGCGGGACGAGCTGGGAAGGCGCGCTCGGCTCCACGTTCGGCGATCGCTGGCGGTTGGCCGAGCTGACGCTCAACTACCGCGCGCCGGCCGAGGTGATGGAGCTCGCCGGGGACGTCCTCCGCGAGGTCGATCCGCGGGCGAAGGCGCCGCGCTCGGTCCGGTCGACCGGGGTGAAGCCCTGGCACGCGGACATTGCGGCTGCCGATCAGGCGGCGTACGTCCAGAAGGTCGCCGCGGAAGAGACGCAGCACGGACAGGTCGGTGTCATCACGTCACGCAGCCGCCTCGAGTTGGTGCAGGAGGCTGTGGCTCAGTTGAGTGACGTGACGGTGCTGAGCGCTGCCGGGGCCAAGGGCCTGGAGTTCGACTCGGTCCTGGTCGTCGACCCCGACGGCATCCTGATCGAGTCGCCCCGCGGCCTGCGCGATCTGTACGTCGCCCTGACCCGATGCACCCAACGACTAGGAGTAGTCGGCCCACTTCCCGACGTACTGCAGTCCTCGGACGCCTGGGACGCCCGCCGCTGAGCCGTTCCCAAGCGGAGCAGCCAGACCTACCGTCGAAAGATGAAGAAGCCGCTTCGGTGTGTTCTCCGCGTGCATAACTGGAGAACCAAGCGCAACGAAGAAGGCCAGCGCTACCAGCTGTGTCTGGGGTGTGGCATCACGCGGGACAAGCTGACGCTCAATGATTTCGGGGCTCAGTGATCGGCGCAGCATTTCTGCTGGTGTTGGAGTTCGAAGGGGATGAGGACGTTGCCGGCGGCGGGTTGGACCTGGAGGACCAGGCGGCCGCCGCGGCGGAGGGGGCGGAGGAAGTCTCGGGTGTCGATCAGTGCGTCGTCGGTGATGGCCTGACCGCCGACGGCTTCGAGGTGGTCGATTCCGCAGCGGGTGCGGAGTTCCGCGGCGGGCAGGACGCCGTGGGCCTGTTCGTGTCCGGGCCAGCGGACCGCGCGTCCCGCCGTACCCAAGGCTGCTTCGACGGCGGCGACGTACGCGCCACGGACGAGGTGACTCGGGCCGGCCAGTTCGGGCTCGGACGCGCCCGGGCGGGTGATCGCGAGCCCGACAGCGTGGTCGGCGAAGTGGTCGCGGATGTCGTCTGCCAGGTCCGCCGCACTCATGAGCGAGACGGCGACGTGCGGGCGATCGCCGCCTGACACCATGTGGGTGCAGGCGACGACCGGTTGGTCCACGATGTCGAGCAGGTCGTACAGCAGGTGGTCGGCCTCGGCCGTGTCCCGGCTGTCCGCGTCGATCGCGATGATCATGTCTTCGGTGTCATTCCTTACTTCGGCAGCACCCAGATCGGGTTCGTGTAGAACCACAGGTCGACCCACGGGTCCGCGTCGCCGACCACGTCGAGCTTCGGGCCGGCCGGGTCGATCGAGGCACCGAGGTAGCCGGGCTGACTGCGGTTCCCGTCGGTCCCGCGGACGCGGACGTAGAACGGCGCCTCTGCCTTGCCCAACGGGTACACCAACTCGAACGTGCCCCGGCGGCCCGACGTGTCCCACTGCCGGACGACCTTGGTGCTCGGAGTCGTGAACGTGTCGCGGTCCGCGACCGGTCCGGTCACCGCGCCCTGGACGACGTCGACGCGGTTGAGGGCCGGCAGGAAGTTCGCCCAGTTCGGCATGGTCTGCGCGGTGATCCGTACGACGAGCTCGAGCGCACGACCCTTGCGCGTGATCAGGGCACCGCCGAGTGGTTCGCCGTACCGCTGTGTTTGATTCTTTCCCCACCCCACCGCCCCGGTCAGGCCGACCTCACGGACCTCGACCTCGACGCCCTTGACCAGCGCGCCGTGATCGACCCAGACGCGGCCGTTGCGCAGGCCCTCCATCACCGCGAGGTAGTCGCGCCGGTCCGCGCCGACGTGGGTACGGCTGTAGAAGCCGGGCCAGAAGTCCCCCGCGGTCCTGTTGACCGCGTTGCCGTAGACCGGGTCCATGTAGCGACCGTCGCGGTCGAACTGCACCTGGCTCGACCCGTCGGGACGGCGGGCGGTCTCGTTCCAGTTCACGTGCGAGTCGGAGTTGGCGCTGATCCACCACGGCTTGCCCTCGGCGAGCAGGCTGTCCCACAGCCCGCCGACGGTCGCCGTCATCCAGTCGAAGCCGCCCCAGGTGCGGTAGCTCTCGGCCGGGTAGCCGGGGAAGGAGTTCGCGTTCGGCGAGTTGCCGTAGAAGCCGCGCGCGCTCGCGCCGCCGATCCCCGCCGGCAGGCCGGCCGCCTGGTGACCCGGCGCGCCCTCGAACCCGACCGCGATCCGCGGGTCGGCGTCACGCCAGTTGCGGATCTCGTGCGGGCTGTCGATGCCGTTGCGGGCCGGGTGGTTCGCCAGGAACAGCGCGTCGGCGACCCGGCGCTGGTCGACCTGCTGACCGAGCCACTGGATGCCGGACATCGCGAGCGCCTCGTTCACGGGTGTGTTCGCGCCGGCGCCCTTCACGCTGCCGTCGTAGCTGTTCTCGAACTGCTTCAGTACGTCGACCTCGCGGCTGCCCGGCGCGACGAAGACCGTGCCGTGCTCGGCGGCCGGGATGTTCCACTCCAGGCCCTGGAAGATCAGCGTGTCGCGCAACTCCGAGCGGGCCGCCTTGATCTGCGGGTTCACCAGGTCGACACCGATCCGGGCGTGCGTCGCGCCGCCGTGGTCGGTGATCACCAGCCAGTCCAGCCCGAACGCCGCCGCATGCCTCGCCTGGTCGATCACCCGGTAGAGACCGTCGGAGCTGAGCTGCGTGTGAATGTGGTGGTCGCCGGCCAGCCAGACGTTCGGGCGGTGACCCGGCCGGAAGATCCAGCCGTCCTTGTCCGCGGCGGCCTGGGGCGAGGCGGCCGCGAGCTGGGTTCCGGTGACCGCCAGCGCCGCCGTACCGCCGAGGATGCCGGCCGACCGCAACAGCGCCCGCCGGGACACCTCACTCGGCGAGAGGTCGCTGTCCGGCACCGACTCGTCCAACGCAGCCATCGTGGCCGCGTCCAGCTCGGTGTTCGGGTGGTGATGATCATGCCCGTGCGCGTGGTCGTGCCCGTGCGCGTGGTCGTGACCGTGACCATGTCCGTGACCATTTCCGTGGTCGTGACTGTGCCCCATCGTGTGTCCTCTCGGATGGCGGAATCCGTCGCGATCATCACCCTTGTCCATGACCACCAGATGTTGTCCCGATGAACCTATCCCCGCTGATGCGACCCATTCGCAGCTAGAGCCTCAGCCGACCGATTGGACAATCCAGCTCGGCCGCATTTCAATGGCCCACGGTGCCAATTCACTGGACGATGCTCCGGTCGGCCGTGGCGGCTGCGCTGACGGCCGGCGGTCTGATCGCGCTGTCGGCGTGCGGCGACTCTCCGCCCGACCCACCGGCCACGGCGACGAGCAGCCTGCCGCCCACGCCAACGCCAACGCCAACGCCAACCTTGCCTACAGCAAGGATCAGGTACGTGTTTCCGGTTGGTGGTTGTCAGGCGTCGGCTTCGCAGAGTCATCATGACTATCCAGCCTCGGACATCTTCGCCGCGAAGGGCTGCCGGTTTGTTTCGCCGGTGGACGGGCGCGTGGACGAGGTGATCCGGGTGGATGAGTGGGATCAGAAGAGCAATGTCGGGCGGGATCGTGGCGGGTTGTCGGTTTCGGTGGTGGGGGTCGATGGGGTGCGGTACTACGGATCGCATCTGTCGGCGATCGGCAGCGGGATCAAGCCGGGTCTGCGGGTGAAGGCCGGGCAGACGCTCGGGTTGATCGGGAACACCGGTAGCGCCCGGGTCACCCCGCCGCACCTCCACTTCGGGATGAGTTGGCCCACTGCGCCGGGCATGTGGTGGATCCGGCGGGGCTCGGTGTCACCGCAGGCCTACTTGAACGCGTGGCGCGACGGCCGCCAACTCTCACCGGTAGCCGCAGTCGCCAAAGCACGCCGTGCCTACGGACCCGACCACGGCTGCCGCTCGTATTGCTGACCTCCTGCAGGGGATGGGACCGAAGGACAGGAGGTATTCGGTCGGAGCCCGGCCCGGAGGGCGCATTCAGGCGGGGCCTGGTGTGGGCGAGCCGGACACCTCCTGTCCTTCGGTACCAACGTGATGCCTCGGCGGTGTTGCTGCAGAGTCAGGATTCGGGGCCGAAGATTTGGCGGATCTCGGATTCGCCTTCCCAGCCGGGCCAGGTACGGCGGTGCAGGTCCATGAAGCGCCTGGTCCAGTCGATGACCTCGTCGCGAGTGGCGACGTCGTAGACGGCGTAGGCGCCGAGCGGGGCCGGGTCGTCGAACGGGCCGTCGGTGACGGTGACGCGGCCGGCGTGCACACCGACGCGGGTGGCGGTCGCGATCGGCAGCAGGCCGGCCGTTGCGACCAGGACGCCGCTTCTGGCGGCCTCCGCACCGAGGGCGGCCACGCCTTCGTGCAGTTCCGGCGGCGGGAAGCCGTGGGACTCCGAGGTCCGCAGGATGGCGATGAATCGCATTATCGTGCCCGCCCTTCGTGCAACATCCCGATCGACTTCTCGACCCTCCGTACCTTGGTCTCTTCGGTCTTGGCCGACGCCACCTGCAGCGTGTGCCACTGCTGCTTGCTGTAGCTCAGCGTGTCCCAGAACTCCTTCGCCACGGCATCCGCCAGCCAGCGCTGCAGCCAACTCCTCGGGTACGTCGACCTCACGCGGAGCCGTGTCGAGTTCGACGTCGACGTCCAGCACGTCCCCGGCCGACACCCCGGCAGCGGTACGACGGTCCGCGCTCACGCCGAGCATGAAGCGGCCACCCATCCGGGCGATCGAGGTGCGAAAGGTGTACCCGTTGACGGTCACGCTGACCTTCGGGTGACCACCGCCGCCGAGCCCGTCGACGATCTCGGCGGGGACCTCGAACCCGGCCGTGGTCTTGCCGCTGGATTCGAGCTCAGCCGTGAACTTCATCCGGGACTCCCTCCGCACGAACGTGCAGCATCAGCAACGTGATCCAGGTCCAGCCCAGGATGACAGCGACGGTGAAACCGAGGTTGACGGCGGCGGTGCCGCTGCCGGCGCCGAGGCCGACCAGGCTGAGGAGGTAGACGATGCCGGTCACCAGCGAGAACCGCGACCAACCGGTCGCACCCCGCGGCCGGAACCACCGGCTCAGCACGAGGCAGGCGACGATCAGTCCGATGAACCCGATCAACCCGGCGATCAAGTGCCCGAACCCGTGCCAGCTGATCGTCTCCGGCATCGCGTCCGGCGTGCCCGGTGGGAACCCGAGCGCCGGATCGGCCCGCATCAGGCCGGCCGCGGCGACGCCGGCGCCGTACACGACGAGCCCGCCGATGGCCCAGCGGGACCGGAGGCCGGCTCGGCGCAGGGCGAGTACGCCGACGACGGTGAGCAGGCCGGTGACGACCATCATCGTGGAGTGGATCCAGCCGCCGGTGCCGTTCGCGAGCAGGCTCAGCGAGTGCTTGCGGATGTCGAAGCCGTCCCGGACGATCGCCTCGATCGTGCCGATGCCGACGTAGAGCGGGCCGGCGATCGCGCCGGCGAGCAGGAGAGGTGGTGCCGCTTGCTTCGTTGTGGTTGTCATACCGAACAGCCTCGGCCGCACCCCTTCAGAAACACTTTGGAAGTCCTAGGCTGAGCGGCATGCGATTCGGGGTGTTAGGGCCGGTCACCGCGTGGACCGACGACGGCCGCGCCGTGCGGATCCCGGATCGCAAGGTGCGGGCGCTGCTGGCCGACCTGCTGCTGCACGCCGGCCGCCCGGTCGCAGCGGCCACGATCATCGACGACCTGTGGGGCGACGAGCTGCCGGTCAACCCGACCGCGACGCTCCAGACCCGGGTCTCCCAGCTGCGCAAGGCGCTCGACGAGGCCGAGCCGGGCGCGCGCGACCTGGTGCAGACAACCCCGGCCGGCTACCTCATCGCCGTTGCCGCGGAGGCCGTCGACTCTGGTCGATTCCGCGCGCTCGCCGCCCGGGCCCGGCAGACCGGCAACGCCCGGATGCGCGCCGCGACGCTGGCCGACGCGCTCACGCTCTGGCGCGGTCCGGCGTACGCCGATGTCGCGCAGGACGCGTTCGCCCGGGCGACGATCGACCGGCTCGACGAGGAGCGGCTGGCCGTGCAGGAGGCGTACGCCGAGGCACGGTTGGTGCTCGGCGAGTACGACGAACTCGTCGCCGAACTGGCCGAACTCGTCGCCCGGAACCCGTTGCGGCAGCGGCTGCGCGCCGTGCAGATGAGGGCCCTTCACCAAGCGGGCCGGCAGGCCGAGGCGTTGGAGAGCTACGCCGACCTGCGGCATCGGCTGGCCGATGAGCTCGGGCTCGATCCCGCCCCGGACCTGGTCGCGCTGCACCAGGAAGTCCTCACGGAGGCACCGGCAGCCAGGGAGCCCGTGAGGACGAATCTGCCGACACGAGACCGAGTTGATCGGCCGGGACGCAGCAGTGGACGAGGTCGTTGAGCGGCTGGAGTCGGCGCGGCTGGTGACCCTGACCGGAGCGGGTGGCGTCGGCAAGACCAGCCTCGCGCTTGCGGCCGCTCGTCGTACCGGCGACGAGGCCTGGCTGGTCGAGCTCGCCGCGCTGGATGCTGGAGCCGGCGCTGACGAGGTGTCGGACGTTGGTCGACGCGACGAGCGGGCTGCTGGTCCTCGACAACTGCGAGCACGTGATCGACGCGGCCGCGGAGGTCGCCGCCCGGGTGTTGCGCGAGTCGCCGGGGCTGCGGATCCTCGCCACGAGCCGGGAACCGCTCGCTATCGCGGGCGAACACCGGTGGCCGGTGCCGCCGCTGGATCTCCCGTCAGCCGAGGCCGATGCGGCCGCGAGCCCGGCCGTTCAGCTCTTCGTTGCGCGTGCTTCGGCCGCGGATCCGCGCTTCAGCCTGACTGCGGACAACACCGCCGCTGTGGTTGCGCTGTGCCGCCGGCTCGACGGACTTCCGCTCGCGCTGGAGCTGGCCGCGAGCCGGGTGGCGGCGATGGACGTCCGCGACCTGGTCGACCACTTCGACGATCGCTATCGGCAGCGTGGTCTGCCCGATCGGCAGCAGACGCTGTCGGCGATGGTCGAGTGGAGTTGGGATCTCCTCGGTGAACCGGAGCGGGCGGTGCTGCGCCGGCTCGCACCACATCCCGGCGGCTGCACGTTGGCGGCGGCCGAGGCGGTGTGTGCGGGTGACGACGTACCGGTGGCTGACGTCGCGGAGTTGCTGAGCCGATTGGTCGACCGCTCGCTCGTCGTCCGGGTGGATGGGACATCCGGGTCGCGGTATCGCCTGCTGGAGACAGTACGCGCGTTCTGCCTGCAGCGCCTGGAGGAAGCCGGCGAGCTGGAGGCGACCCGGCGACGGTACGAGCGGTACTTCGAGGGATTGGCACGGCACACCGAACCCCGGCTCTACGGGCACAGCGAGCTGTTCGCCTATCTCGGCGGCCTGTACGGCGAGACGCCGCGACCTTCCGCGATCCCGGCCGCAATGTTGCCTCGGACAACGACCGTCGAGTCGGCCGACGGCACGCCGATCGTGCTCGAGCTGTACGGCGACGGTCGCCCGGCGATCGTGCTCGTCGGCGGGGCGCTGAACGACCGGCGGACCTTCATCCCGCTGGCCAAGCGGCTGGCCGGGCAGTTCACCGTGGTGACCTACGACCGCCGCGGCCGCGGCGACAGCGGTGACGTGCTGCCGTGGGCGGCCGAGCGGGAGTTCGAGGATCTGGCCGCCGTCGTGGACGCGGCCGGTGGCTCGGCGTACGCGCTCGGCGTCTCGTCCGGCGCGGTCCTCGCGGCCGAGGCGGTGGCGTACGGCGTACCGATCGTCGGGCTACTGCTCGTCGAGCCACCGTTCATCATCGACGACACCCGGCCGAGGATCGCGGCCGACTTCGCGGACCGGCTCCAGGAACTGGTCAAGCAGGACCGGTACGGCGACGCGACCGAACTGTTCCTGGTCCAGGCGGTCGAGATGCCGGCCGAGGTCCTCGCGCCGATGCGATCCGCTCCACTGTGGAAGGACCTGGAGGCGCTCGCACCGACCTTGGCGTACGACGTCACGGTGATGGGCGACTTCACCATTCCGGACCATTGGGCCACCGCGATCACCGTGCCCACCTTGGTGATCGACGGCGGCGAGAGCCGGGCCTGGCGCCGCAACACCGCGCAGGTAGTCGCCGACCTGCTGCCCGACGGGCGGCGGCTGACGATGGACGGCCACCCGCACGACGTCGAGCCGGACGTCCTCGGCCCGATCGTGGAAGGCTTCATCACCATGTCGAGGTGATCCGGCCGGCTCCGACGTACCGGATGTGTGAGCTGATCAGCAGCTCAACAGACGAAGGACCACGCATGGGACAGCCCGTTCTGAACAGCATGTTGCTCGGCAGCACCGACCCGGAGCGGTTGAAGGCCTGGTACCGCGACGGCTTCCACGCCGAGGTCGACGGCTACGGCAACCTGAACCTCGGCGGCTTCGGCCTGGTGATCGAGCAGCGCGACGACGTGGCCGCGAAGACCGCGGAACCCGGTCGGTGCATCGTGAACTTCGCCGTCGACGACATCGAGGCGGAGGCCGCCCACCTGCGCACCCTCGACGTCGAGTGGCTGGTGCAGCCGGAGGACCGCGGGATCGGCTGGTTCGCCACCGTGATCGACCCGGACGGCAACTACGTCCAGCTCATCCAGATGAAGCCGGAGTACTACGCCGGTCTCTGACACGGAAACGTCCGCACCGGCCTTGGCGAACCGGTGCGGACGGGGTCTTCTCTTCAGGTACTGCAATCAGGCGCAGGTGTAGGAGAAAACGGCGGCAAGCGATGGGCAGAGCGCCAACGCCCGCTTGCCGCCAACGGCATCTTCGGTTGATCGGGGTGAGGTTCTCGACCGGGTTCGCGTGTCCGAGTGGGTTGTCTGGTGAGATACGGACCGCGTGAAGGTGCCGGGTGCTTGTCAGCGGGGTGCTACGTCCCACATGCGCTCGCCGGGCAGGGGGTCGGGGAGCCGGTCGACAGCAGGCATCGGGTCGTTGGTGACCCGCAGGCCGGCGAACCGTCGGCTCATGGCGTGTGCGTACCGCTCGGCAAACGCCGGCTCGGCGTTGTAGTCGGCGATCACGTGCTCACCGAACCAGACTCGGACGCGTCGGCGCTCAGACGTCTGGGTGGCGGTGGCGGTTATCACTTTTCCTCCTGGCTGTTGCTCAAAGGGTGGTCGGCCTGGGAGCGCGGAGCGAGCGCGGTGCCGGTGCGCCGTGTGTTCACCGTCACGTCAGATCCAACGGAGGACGCGGACCCTAAGTCACGCCCCGATCGCGATTCGGGGAACTTTTTCGAGACCACCCAGAGCTGAATCCTTCGCCCCTGTGTCCTGCATCTCTGCTTGAGTGCAGTACGGTTTGAGGGTGTCGGCGAGTCAACGGCCGGTCGGCGGGGTGGATTACCCGCGGACCTGCCAGGAGTTTCGGTCCTGGTTTCCCGACGATGTCAGTTGTCGTGAGTACCTCGGGCGGCTGCGTTGGCCGGATGGCTTCTCCTGCCCTCGCTGTGGTTGCGGGGGAGGGTGGCGGACCGGTCGTGGGTTGTGGATGTGTGCTGAGTGCGGGGTGAAGACCTCGGTCACAGCCGGCACGATCTTCCACCGCTCACACACCCCGTTGTCGACCTGGTTCGCCGCGGTCTGGTTCGTCACCTCACAGAAGAACGGCGTCTCGGCCCAGGGCCTGCAAGACGCTCTCGGCTTCGGCTCCTACGAGACCGCGTGGGCATGGCTGCACAAGCTCCGGCGGGCCATGGTCCGCCCCGATCGTGAGCTGCTCGGCAACGACCCAGGCGGCACGGTGGAGCTCGATCAGAGCTTCCTGGGCGGCAGAACCAGCCGAAAACTGAGCGTGTCCAGCGACAAGGTCCCGATCACGATCGCCGTCGAGCGCACCCCACGCGGCCGGCTGGGCAGGGTCAGACTCGAGGTCGCGGACAAGCCCGGCGGACTGGACATGATCGACTTCGCCACTGAGGTCATCGCCCCCGGCGCGACCATCCACACCGACGGCGCCCGCATGTTCACCCGGCTGGTCGACCTCGGCTACACCCACCACGCCACACCGTCGACCAAAGACAGCTACCAGGTCGACGATCCCGACGCCGTGATGCCCGGACCTCACCTGGTGTCCTCACTGCTCAAGCGCTGGACCGCCGGCACCCTCCATCACCGAATCAGCTACCAGCACCTGCCCTACTACCTCGACGAGTTCACCTTCCGGTTCAACCGCCGCAACTCCCGAGCCCGGGGCATGCTCTTCTACCGCCTGCTCCAACAGGCCGTCGACACCGATCCCCACCCCCTCAAGGAACTCATCGGCGGCTGAGCGTCAACTGCACTCAAGCAGAGATGCAGGCCCTGTGTTCGAATACCAATTCACAGCGTTTCCTCAGGAACGACACGCCGCGCTGTCGGTGTGACTCCGTACGCTGGATTCTGTGACCATCGAAGACGCTGGAACGAAGCCTCGATCCGTGGATCCTGGGGGGAGCGAGCAGGTGCTCAGCGGAGTGCAGCGCAAGGCGGAGGGCGAGGCTCGGAGTGGGGTTCTCCGTGCCTCGTCCTCCAACGCCGCGATGCGCCCGCTGAGTGCCGCGCAGCCCCGCCAGGATCCACGGATCGAGGCGCAGGCCCTGGCGGTGCCCGAACGGGCGGCCGGAGGGGTCGTGCAAGCACCCGATCGAGTCCGACCCACCGCCCTCGCCGCCGTGCAGTCCGAGCAACTGATCGGTGATGCCGGCGACGCACTCCGCCTGCTCGACGCGGTCGAACGCGTCCGCGGCCACGCCCACCCACTCGTCCTCGGCCTGCAGGACGCGGTCGGGATGAGGATGCCGGCGGCGCTGACGCTGAGCGCGATCGCGAACGGCCGGACCACCGCCGCGGCGGTCGCCGACCAGGTCGGTACGACGCCCGGCGAGGCCGAGCTGGCGATCGCCGAATTGGAGGGCCTCGGCATGGTGCGGACCAGCCCGCGCCTGGTGGTCACCTCAATGGGTCAGGCCCGCCTGTCCCAGCTGGATGGACTGACCGTCCGCGTTCTGGACGTCGTCACCGGGATTCTCGGCCCGACCGACGCGGCCCACCTGATCCGGCTGCTGCACACCGTCGCCGACGGCCTCGAGTCCGCCGCCATGACCGCGACCGTCGCGCAGTTCCCACAGGCCGCTTTACACAACTGACCGCCGTACGGGTGCCGCATGTCGAAGCGGCACCCGTGGCCTCGACGTACCTGATGTCAGAACCCCAAGTGGGAGGTACGTGATGTTCAAGAACACGAAGGCGTACAGCGGATTCTCGGTCGACGACATCGCCGCGGCCAAGGAGTTCTACGCCGGCACGCTCGGTCTCGACGTGGCCGAGGACCACGGGATGCTGCAGCTGAACATCGCCGGCGGCAACCCGGTCCTGGTCTATCCCAAGGACAACCACGTGCCGGCCGAGTTCACCATCCTGAACTTCCCGGTCGACGACATCGCGGCGACCGCGCGCGAGCTGGCCGGCCGCGGGATCACGTTCGAGCGGTACGACGACACGGCCGACGAACTCGGCGTCCACAGCAACGAGGGCCCGCCGATCGCCTGGTTCAAGGACCCGGCGGGCAACGTCTTGTCGATCATCCAGGAATAGGGTCGTTGTACTGACCTAGGCGACCTCTGTAGCGGGCGCGGTTGAACAAGGGCCAGGAGTACGGCGTGCAGTCGTGCAGGCCCAGCGTCTGTTGCTGCATGACCGGCGCCGGCTGACCGGGACCCGGGCACAACTCGTGGCCGCGGCCCAGCCGGTGGCCGGTCTCGTGGTTGATCATGTACTGCCGGTACGCCCCCAACGAAGCGCCGTACCCTCGCACGCCGTGCACCCAGCGCGCGATGTTGAGTACGACGCGATCCCGATCCGGCAACTGGTGTAGCGGTCGTACCCGTCGCCGCAGACGATGTCGCGCGTCGCCGGTGTCACCAGCATCAGCGTGAAGTCGGGGTTCTGCCCCGGACCGACCTGCCGGAACCGCCACCGCCCGCCGGACGCCCAGCCTTGCGGCGCGCAGTACGTCGCCCGGACGAACTGGGCCAACGCGGTCCGGTCGATGCCGGTGATGCCACCCTCGATCGCGATCTGGAACGTGAGCAGCCGGCCGGACCGGCCGATGACCGCGGGGTTCGACGTACGCCGCGAACGTCTCCGGCAAGGCGAGTTGCTCGGCGAACCACTGCCGGGCGACCTCGCGCCACGGGGCGTCCGGGCCGCCGACGTCGGCACCCATCGCCGCGAGCATGAGGCCGCGGAGCCGGACCACGGCGTCCGCGTCGTCCGGCTTGGCCCGCCGTACCTGAAGGTCAGTCACGTCCACATCCTGCCAGCCGGCATTCACTGGCGAACTTTTTGTCCGGTCAGTGAATCGAAGGAAATGGACGCGCACCGGGGACACGTCCACCTGTTCTGCCGCCGACCGCTGAGTGGAGCCATGTCCCCGAGCACCAGAGCCCGCCGCGCCGCCCGACCCGGTCGGGCCGGGCGCTCGAAGTATCGGCAGCGCTCGTCGTTCGGCGCGCTGGCGCTCGCTGTCCTCGGCGCGGTTCTTCCCGGTACGGCGTACCTGCTCGCCCGGCGGTTCCGGCTCGGCAGCCTGGTGACGACGATCAGCCTCGCGTTGTACGGCGCCGCGGCGCACGTCGGGCTGAAGCGCCGGGACGACGTGATCGCGTGGGGCCTGGATCCGGATCTCCTGCTGTGGATGGTCGCCGGGCTGGGTGCGGTCGCGCTCTGCTGGGTCGTCGTACTGGTCACGTCGTACAAGATGCTCCGGCCGCTGGAAGCGCGGCCGGTGTCGCGGCTGTTCGGGGCGGTGGTGATCGGGCTCGTGTGCTTCGGCATGGCGTCGAGTACGGCGCTCGGCGCGCAGACGCTGATGGCTCAGCGCAGTCTGGTGCGGAAGGTGTTCGGGAACGAGAAGAGTCAGACGCGGCCGACGATCACCGACACGAAGGACGTGTGGGCGCAACTGCCGCGGCTGAACCTGCTGCTGCTCGGCGCGGACGACGGCGAGGGCCGGGACGGGACGCGGACCGACACGGTGATGGTCGCGAGTATCGACACGAAGACCGGGGACACCGCGCTGATCTCGCTGACCCGGAACTGGATGCGGATGCCGTTCCCGAAGGACTCGCCGCTGTACAAGCTCTACCCGACCGGCTTCTGGGATCCGAACGGTCCGCAGGAGCAGTCGAACTTCTACCTGGACGCGATGTACCGGAAGGTGCCTGAGCTGCACCGCGGCATCCTCGGACCGTCGGACAACGAGGGCGCCGACGTGCTGAAGCTGTCGGTCGGAGAGGCGCTCGGTCTGCAGCTGCACTACTACGTGCAGATCAACCTGGCCGGGTTCGAGCAGCTGGTGGAGGCGCTGGGCGGGATCACGGTGAACATCAACTACCCGGTGCCGGTCGGTGGGAACGACGACAAGAAGATCCCGCCGAGCCGCTACCTCGAGCCGGGCCCGAACCGGAAGCTGAACGGCACCGACGCCCTCTGGTTCGCCCGCGGCCGCTACCAGGTCCCGGGCGCCGACGTGGCCCGGCAGGCGCGCCAGCGCTGCACGATCCAGGCGATCGTCGAACGCGCCACCCCGCAGAACGTCCTGGCCAACTACCAGTCGATCGCCAAGGCCGGCGAACAACTCATCCGCACCGACGTCCCGGAGAAACTCCTCCCGCACTTCATCACCCTCGGCCAGAAGGTGAAGTCCGCCAAGATCACCAACATCGACCTGGACAAGGAACGCAACTACCCCAACGGCCGCAACCCCAACTACGCCGCCATGCGCACCCTCGTCCACACCGCCCTCAACCCACCCACTTCGAAACCCCGCCCCACCACAACCCGCCCATCCGCCACCAAACCCACCCCGAAGCCCACCACCACCCCCGCGACCCTCACCGAAGCCTGCGCCTACAACCCCACCACACCCGGCTGAGCGGATTGGCGTACCGACGGACGGGTAGTGGTCCTACCAGGGCCGTCAACCGCGGCGATCACCCGCCTGAACCCCAGGACCACAGCCCATTACTACCCGTTCTTCGGTACGCCCAACTGCCTACGCGTAGCGGATGCCGAGGCCGCCGTCCACGGACCAGTTGGCGCCGGTGACGAAGGCGGCGGCTTCCGAGGCGAGGAAGCAGACGACTTCGGCGACGTTCTCGGGGGTGCCGATGCGGCCGAGGGGGTGGACGCGGAGGGCTTTCTCGCGTTCCCCGGGGATGGTGTCGAAGAACTCCTCGAGCAGGTCGGTGCCGATGTAGCCGGGGCTGACGGCGTTGACGCGGACCTGGTGCGGGGCGACGTCGAGGGCCAGGCTGCGGGTCATCCCGACGAGGCCGGACTTGGCCGCGGCGTACGGGAACATACCGGCGGTGGTCAGGCTGGAGTGGATCGAGGCGATGTTGACGATCGAGCCGTGCCGGTTCTCGATCATCGCCGGCAGCACCTGGCGCGCCATCAGCCAGGCGCCCTTCAGGTCCACGTCGAAGACGCTGTCCCACTCCTGCACAGTCATCTTGGTCGCGTCGGCGTACGCGTTCTTGCCGGCGTTGTTGACCAGGACCGTGATCGGCCGGCCGAGGTCGTCGGTCAGCTTCTCGACGGCCTGCCGGACGGAGGTCTCATCGGTGATGTCGCCGACCGCGGCCGCGACCTTGGCGCCGGTCTCCTGGAGTTCCGCGGTCGTCGCGGTGAGCTGATCGGCCAGTACGTCGATCAGCGCGACAGCGGCACCTTCGTCCGCGGCCTTCGCCGCCACCGCCCGCCCGATGCCCCGCGCGGCCCCGGTCACCAGCACGACCTCGTTCGTCAGACGTCCAGTCAAAGCTCTCTCCTCAACTCAGGCGTGACTGGAGCCTATGCCTGACCGCGCTGAGAATGCGGCCGCTCTCGCGTAGCGGTCAGCGCCTGCCCGCGATAGCGGCTGCCGCAGGAGGACGAGCTGGTGGTAGAGCGGCGCGGTCGCGGTCATGACCACTTGAGACGGATCGGTCGCCTCAGAGATCTCACCCCCGTACGACGGCCCGCCGTACGACGGGTCGCCCGGTTGGATGCCGCGGGCAACCTGATCGGACAACTCGACCTGGGCGCGGGGTCGGAGCCGCACGGGCTCGCGCTGGATGCCGACGGATCGGTCTGGGTGGCGCTGGAGAAGGGTTCGGTTGCTCACATTCAACCGTGAGAGTGAGGGGGTTCACTCTCCGGAAGGAGGACTCGTCGCGGCAGGCGGGAGCAGAGTGGTGGCGTGACTACGACGGTGGGAGTTCGCACAGCGGCACCGCGACTTCGGGATGTGCTGGCAGTCGGACGGCCTGTTTTCTGGGTCGTGTCGATCGTGCCGTACTACGTCGGCATCCTGCTCGCGACGCGGCAGCTCGTTCCGCCGCTCGAGGACTGGCCGCGGCTCATCGTCGGCGCCGTCGTGATGGGTCCACTGGTCTGGCTCGCGGTGCTGGCGATCAACGATGCGTACGACCTCCCGAGCGACCGGCTGAATCCGCGCAAGTCGAAGTCGCCGCTGCTCGACGGCCGCATCACCCTACGAGCCGTGAAGCGGCTCGCCTTCGCGGCCGCGATCGCAGCGGTCGGGATCAGCCTGCACGTCGGGATCGTGTTCGCTTTCGGGGTGCTGCTCGCCGTTCTCCTCGGCTACGCCTACAGCGTGCCGCCGGTGCGGTTGAAGACGCGGGCCGGCTTCGACGTCGCGGTGAACGCGCTGGCGCTCGGCGCGTTCGGTCCGCTCGCCGGGTGGGCCGCGGTGAATCCCGATCTCAGCGACTTCCCGTGGCTGATGGGCCTGCAGGGCACGCTGGCCGCGGTCGGTCTGTACCTGCCGACGACGCTCGCCGATCTCGAGGCCGACCGGGCCGCCGGCTATCACACCATCGCCGTCCGGTTCGGCGCGCGAACGACGTACCTGATCGGGTTCGGTGCCTGGATCGCTGCGGCGGCGTTGTCGGTGGTCCTGGCCGCGACCGGCACGATCATCCCGCGCAGCATGCTCGTGCTCGAGGTGGTGATGGTGCCGGTGCTGGTCGCGGCGTACCGGCGGCTGATCGGGCCGGGGCAGACGTTCAAGGGCGTGATCGTGCTGGCGTCGCTGTTCCTCTTTCCCTGTGGCACCTTCGCGCTGACGTACACCGGGGTGCTGTCGATCTAACAGTGCTGTTAGGTTGGATATAACAGCACTGTTAGATCAGAGGAGTCGCCCATGTATCCCGAGATCGAGCCGTACGACCACGGCCTGCTCGACGTCGGTGACGGCCACCGCGTCTACTGGGAGGTCTGCGGAAACCCGGACGGCAAGCCCGCGCTGGTGATCCACGGCGGGCCGGGATCCGGGGCCGGCGCCTCGTGGCGGCGGTACTTCGATCCGTCGGCCTACAAGGTCGTGCTGGTCGATCAGCGCAACTGCGGCCGCAGTACGCCGGACGCCGCCGAGCCGGACGTGGACCTGAGCACCAACACCACCGCCCACCTGATCGCGGACTTCGAGCAACTCCGCACCATGCTCGGCATCGAGAAGTGGCTGCTTCTGGGCGCGTCCCATGGCGCCACCCTCGGACTCGCGTACGCCGAGCAGCATCCGGAGGCGGTCTCGGAGATCGTGCTGTTCAGCGTCACCAACACGACCCGGCGTGAGGTCGAGTGGATCACCCGGGACATGGGCCGCATCTTCCCGGAGGAGTGGGCCCGCTTCCGCGACGGCGTACCGGAAGACCAGCGGGACGGGAACCTGCCGCTCGCCTACAGCCGGCTGCTGCACGACCCGGATCCGGCCGTCCGCGAGAAGGCGGCGCGGGACTGGTGCGACTGGGAGGACACCCACGTCCGGACCCATCCGGGCTGGACGCCGGACTCCCGGTACGACGACCCGGTCTTCCGGCTGCGATTCGCCCGGCTCGTCACGCACTACTGGGGTCACGCGGCCTGGCTGGACGAAGGTGTCCTGGAACGCGGAGCGGGCAGGCTGGCGGGGATTCCGGGGGTGCTGATCCACGGCAAGCTCGACATCAGCGGGCCGCCGGACATCGCCTGGCGGATGGCTCAGGCCTGGCCGGACGCCGAACTGCATCTGGTCGACCAAGAAGGGCACGGAGCCGGGGGCAGGCGGACCAACGAACTGATCCTGGCGGCGCTGAACCGGTTCGCGAAAACCGCAAAGATTTGATCACTGATCTTTACATCGATAAAGCGCGCCAGGAACCCTTGGGTTCCATGGCCGCGCTTCAGTCCTCCCCCGCCCCACCGCCCCGGTCGACCCGCCCGGAGCTCGTGACCGACTACACCCTCGGCCGGTCCGCCCTCTCCCACTTCGCCGAGCACGGATTCGTGAAGCTGAAGAACGTGCTCAGCCCGGAGACGATCGCGGCGTACGAGCCCGAGATCACCGGCAAGGTGATCGAGCTGAACACCCAGCACCTGCCGCTGGCCGAGCGCGACACCTACGGGAAGGCGTTTCTGCAGGTGATGAACCTGTGGCAGGACAGCGAGCAGGTGCTCGAGTTCGTGTCGTCGCCGCGGCTGGCGCGGATCGCGGCGCAACTGCTGGGAGTGCAGTCGGTGCGGCTGTACCACGACCAGGCGCTCTACAAGGAGTCCGGCGGCGGCGTCACTCCCTGGCACGCGGACCAGTACTACTGGCCGTTCGCGACCGACCGGTGTGTGACGGTGTGGGTGCCACTGCAGGAGACGCCGATGGAGATGGGTCCGCTTTCTTTCGCCGCGGGCAGCCACGTCTTCGACCACGGCCGGGACCTGCCGATCAGCGACGAGTCGGAGCGGGTCCTGCAGGAGGCGCTGGCCGAGCAGGACTTCGCGGAGGTGTCCGAGCCGTATGAGCTCGGCGAGGTCAGCTACCACCTCGGCTGGACGTTCCACCACGCGCCGCCGAACCAGACCGACGTACCGCGCCGGGTGATGACGATCATCTACGTCGACGCCGCGATGGAGATCGCCCCGCCGGTCAACGAGTTCCAGGAGGCAGACCTGGCGACCTGGATGCCCGGCAACCAGCCCGGCGAGCAGATCTCCTCGCCGATGAACCCCGTCCTGTACTGATCAGAGCGTCCGCTTCTGCGGGTAGATCGTCTCCCCGCGAGCGAGTTGCTCGACGGCCTGAGCGATCTGCCGTGCCCTGGTCTCCGCCCGTTTCGGCGAGGTCACCCGGTACACGACCGCGAACCGGTTCGCGCTGGTCAGGATGTCGAACATCGCCTGCGCCTGCGGTACGGCGGCCAGCGCCTCGGCCAGGTCGGCCGGGATCTCGAGCTCACCTGAGCCGCCGTACGCCTTGTCCCACCGTCCGTCCGCCTTGGCGCGCTCGACCTGCTCGCGGCCGGCCGGCACCATCCGGCCCTCGCTCTCCATCCGCGCGACGATGCCGACGTTCCGTTTCGACCACAGGCTGCGGGCACGCCGCGGGGTGAAACGCTGCACGAAGGTACGGCCGTCGCGGCCCTTCCGCTGACCGTCGATCCAGCCGTGGCACAGCGCTTCCTCGAGGGCCTGGTCGTACGTGAGGCTCGTCGGCGTCGTCACGTTCTTCTTGGCGAGCACCAGCCAGATCCCGTCGTTGGCCTGGTGATGCTCGCTGAGCCACGCGTGCCAGGCGTCCGCGTCGGCCACGATGACTTCGGTGCTCACGACGCGGCCGCGGTGTAGCGGTCGGCCAGGTGGGTTGCGGCGTCCTTCAACTCTTGCGGGCCGACGAACTCGAGGTCGGACTCGAACATGCCGAAGGTCGCGGCCAGCCCGGTCCAGGACCAGCCGGACAGGATCAGCCGGCAACTGTCCGGGGTGATCTCCTCCACGATGGCCTCCCGGCCGGCCCACTGGGCGATGTCGGAGGCCTTCGCCCGCAGGATCGCCTCGCCCCGGCACGGCCACTGGTTCTGCCGGCTGAACTGACTGGAGATGTACGACGCCACGTCGGGCGCGGGTAGTTCGCGCGGCGTGAACCGCGGACCGGTCGGCGTCTTCGGCGTCATCCGGTCCACCCGGAACGTCCGCCAGTCCTTCCGGTCCAGGTCCCAGCCGACCAGGTACCACCGGCCGCCCCAGGTCACCAGGTGATGCGGCTCGACCTTCCGCGGCGGCAGCCACTCCTCCTCCGCTGACGGCGCCCGCGGTGACGCGTAGTCGAACCGCAGTACCTCCCGGGCGCGGACCGCCATCCCGATCGCGATCAGCTGGTTCGAGTCCACCTTGGTACGACGCGAGTCGGCGTACCGGTCGACCGTCGTCACCTGGAGGGCGTCGACCCGTTGCCGCAGCCGGGCCGGCATCACCTGGCGGACCGTGGCGAGCGCGCGCAGCGCACCCTCCTCGATCCCGATGACCGTGGTGGTCGCGGTCTGCAGGGCGACCGCGACCGCGATCGCCTGGTCGTCGTCGAACAGCAGCGGGGGCAGGTCCGCGCCCGCATCGAGGCGGTAGCCGCCGTCCGGTCCCTTGGTCGCGCGCACGGGGTAGCCGAGATCGCGCAACCGGTCGACGTCGCGGCGGACCGTGCGCGGGCTGACCTCGAGTCGTTCGGCCAGCAACGCGCCCGGCCAGTCGCGGCGGGCCTGGAGCAGGGACAGCAGCGAGAGAAGTCGAGCCGAGGTTTCGGACATGACTTCAGATTGCCACGAGTAACGGCCAGAAGCTGTCCTCTACTGCTGGAAATGTCTGAGGCATCAAGCCACCACCGAAGGAGACATCGTGATCAGCACCCGAGAGCTCACCAGGGACTTCGTGGTGAGCCGCACCGAGACCGTGCACGCGGTCCGCGGCATCAGCCTCGACGTCGAACCCGGCGAGCTGGTCGCCGTCCTCGGCCCGAACGGCGCCGGCAAGACCACCACGCTGCGGATGCTCACCACCCTCATCGCGCCCACGTCAGGGACGGCGACGGTCGCCGGGTACGACGTGACCGCCCACCCCAGCCAGGTACGCCGCCGGATCGGGTACGTCGGCCAGGGCAACGGCGCGGGCCACAACCAGCGGGCCGGTGACGAACTGATCGGCCAGGGCGTCATCTACGGACTCGACCGGCGCGCGGCCAAGCGTCGTACCGGCGAACTGATGGAGGCGCTCGAGCTGACCGAGCTCGCCGGCCGCAAGGTGTCCGAACTGTCCGGCGGTCAGCGGCGCCGGCTCGATGTCGCGATGGGACTCGTGCACGCGCCGAAGCTGCTGTTCCTGGACGAGCCGTCGACCGGGCTCGACCCGCAGAACCGGGCGAACCTGTGGGACCACATCCTGCGGATGCGCGAGCAGTACGCGATGACGATCGTGCTCACCACGCACTACCTGGACGAGGCCGACTCGATGGCCGAACGGGTGGTCGTGGTGGACCACGGCCAGGTGATCGCGGACGACACCGCCGACGCGCTGAAGGCCAAGCTGGCCGGCGATCGGCTCGCCGCTCACGGTTGCGCCGGGCAACCTCCGGCGATCGCCGTCGCTGGCGGAGAAGTTGCCGGGAGCCCGGGAAGCGGTTGCCGTCGGCGACGAGCTGAGCGTCCGGGTCGCGGACGGACCGGCGGCGCTGCCGCCTTGATCACGCGCCGCGCAGGAGCGTGACATTCCGGTCGCGGCGGCGCAGGTGCATCGCCCGACCCTCGACGACGTGTTCCTCAACCTCACCGGCCGCAGCCTCCGCGAAGCCGAGACCAATGGAAAGCGCAGCCTGCATGACCGAGCCCTCATCGCTTCCGCACCATCGACGCTCGACGGCCCCGCGACCGGCCGCAGCCGCGCGGAGCATGGTTCGCGACATCCGGATCGTCATGAGACGGGAACTGAAGCCGGTGCTGCGGGATCCGTTCTCGCTGCTGTTCGGGATGATCCAGCCGCTGGTGTTCCTTGCGCTGTTCGGTCCGTTGCTGTCCGGTTCGATGGGCGGCCGTTCGGCGGACGGCGTCTGGCAGTGGTTCGTCCCGTCGATCCTGGTGATGACGACGCTGTTCGGTACGTCGACCACCGGCGCGAACCTGCTGTTCGAGTTCCAGACCGGTGCGCACGAGCGGATGCTGGTGACGCCGCTGTCGCGGTCGTCGCTGCTGGTCGGCCGGGCGCTGAAGGAGATGGTGCCGCTGTTCGGGCAGGCGGTGATCGTGATCGCGGTGATGACGCCGTTCGCGTTCGACCTGCACCTCGGCGGCGCGCTCGTCGGGCTGGCCCTGCTCGCGGTGTTCGGGATCGGGCTCGGGTGCGTTCAGCTACGCGCTGGCGATCGCGGTTCGCAAGCAGGACTGGATGTTCTGGGTGGTGCAGCAGACCTTCCTGTTCCCGCTGATGATCCTGTCCGGGATGCTCCTGCCGCTCGAGACCGGACCGGGCTGGATGCAGGTCGCGGCGAAGTTCAACCCGCTGTCGTACGTCGTCGACGCCGAGCGGACCCTGTTCTCCGGTGACGTGTTCTCCAGCGCGGCGCTGTGGGGCTGGGCCGCCGCGATCGTGACCGCGATCCTCGGCCTGACCATCGGCATCCGGGCGATGCTGCGCTCGGCGAACTGACCCAATTGGGCCACTGGCCCTGCTGAGCCGCGGAGGAGATGACCGACTCCGAGTACGTCGAGTTGGAGCACAGCCACCGCTGATTGCTCAGGAGCCCCCGCACCTTCAGGTGGGTGCGGGGGCCTTCGCTGACTTGGGGGATGATGCCTGCTCTGCTACTCGGCCGACCACAGGCCGGTCGCGGCGGTTTCGCGGGCCCAGTCGGTGAAGTCGCGCGGCGGGCGGCCGAGAACCTGCTGGACTCCGTCCGACACGTACTCGGACCGGTGGTTGCGGATCACCGCGAACAGGTCGCGGACCGACTCCGCGTCCTCCGAGGTCGAGGCCCGTAGCCGACCAGTTCGGCGACGTGCTCCTCCGGCTCGAGGTCGACGTAGCTGACCGGCCGGCCGGTGGCGGCCGACAGCTCGGCGGCGACCTCGGTCATGGTCAGGTAGCGCGGTCCGGACAGCGAGTAGGTCGCGCCGGTGTGGCGCTCGTCGAGCAGTACGGCGGTCATCACGTCGCCGACGTCGTTGGTGTCGATCCACGCCTCGCCGCCGTCGCCCGCCGAGACGCGGATCTCGCCGGCGAGCACGTAGTCGCGGAGGAAGTCCTCACTGAAGCCCTGCGCGAACCAGGCCGGCCGGACGATGGTCCAGTCGGCGCCGCTGGCCTTGACCGCGTGCTCCAGCTCGAGGCCGCTCTCGTAGACGGCGAACTCGCGACCCGGGCTGCCGACGCCGCGGCCGGACAGCAGCACCACCCGGCGCAGACCCTCGGCGGCGGCCTGCTTGATGAACCGGCCGGCCTGGGCCAGCCCGGTCGGCCCGACCGGCGGTGCCAGGTACGCCGTGTCGGCGCCGGCGATCGTCGGTGACCAGGTGCTCTCGTCGTACCAGTCGAAGCGCTGCTCGCTCGATCGCGAGGCCAGCCGGTACGGCACCCCACGGGCCTCGAGCTGCTCGACGACGCGGCGGCCGGTCTTGCCTTTACCACTCAGGATGAGAATCGGTGTCGTTGTCATGGCTCAAGTTCATCGCGGTGCCGATGAGACAAACCATGGTTGTTTGGCGCAATTCGATGTCCGAGGCGCTCAGCTGGCGTAGGGTGGCCGGCATGGACGTGCTCGACGATCTGCTGGCCGGGACCCGTGCGCGCGGCGGGGTGTTCAACCTGACGATCATGGATCCGCCCTGGGCCCTCCACATCTGCGACGAGGCGCGCGCTCTCCCTGGCGACCCTCGTCCGCGGCTCGGCCTGGGTCACGGCGGGACGGCATCGAGCCGGTGCGGATGGAGCAGGGCGACGTCGCGGTGTTCACCGGCACCGCGCCGTACATCGTGGGCGACGCGGCCGGAGACCGCGCCGCAGCTGCGGATCCACCCCGGCGGCGTCTGCGAACCGTTGCCTGGGGCACCTGTCGACTACAGCGCCCGGCTCGGCGTCCGCACGCACGGCGGTCGCGCCGAGGGCGAGGCGATGGTTGTCAGCGGCACCTATCAGCTCGCGGGCGACGTCAGCCAGCGACTGCTCGCGGCGCTGCCGTCGGTACTCGTCGTACCGGCCGCCGACGTCGCCGGGCTCCGTGATGGACATGGTGCTCGGCGAGATCCAGCGCGACGAACCGGGCCAGCAGAGCGTGCTCGACCGATGGCTCGATCTCGCGCTGATCACCACGCTGCGGGCGTGGTTCGACCGGCCCGAGTCACACGCGCCGGGCTGGTACCGGGCGCAGAGCGATCCGGTGGCCGGCCTGGCGTTGCGGCTGATCCACGAGGATCCGGCGCATCCGTGGAGCGTCGCCGAACTGGCCGCACCGCGTCGGCGTCTCCCGGGCCAGCCTGGCCCGGCGCTTCACCGCGCTCGTCGGCGAGGCCCCGATGACGTACCTGACCGGCTGGCGCATCACCCTGGCCGCCGACCTGCTGCGCGACACCCGCGACACCGTCGAAACCATCGCCCGCCGGGTCGGCTACGCCAACGCCTTCGCCCTCAGCGTCGCCTTCAAACGCGTCCGCGGCACCACCCCCACCGCCCACCGCCGAGCCACGACCGCCGCCTAGCGGCCGGCGGTGGTGGTTCTCATGAAGGCGAGGGCTTGGGGCCAGGCTAGGTGAAAGGCGTCGGCGTTGACTGCTTTGTCGTGCCGGGAGCGGTCGGAGAAGCCGTGGTCGGCGCCGGGGAAGTACTGGGTGAAGGTTGCGCCGGTCGACCTGGCCTGGAGGACGGTCTGCAGGGCCTCGAAGTCGGCGTTCGGGACGGCGGTATCCGCGCTCGGGTAGCTGACCAGCACCGGCGCGGTGATCGCGCCGGCCTCGGCGATCGCGTCGTACGAATGGTGAGCCGGAAGGTTCGACGGCACCGTCGGGTGGAACGCGACGACGTTGGCGACCCGGTGATCCCTTGCCGCAAGCAAGAACGCGAACCGCCCGCCGAGGCACCAGCCGATCACGCCGACCTTGCTGCAGCCGAGCTCGCCCAGCAGGTAGTCCAGGAGCTCGGTCTGCTCAGCCAGCGCCCGGTCGTCGTCCATCTCGCGAAGGAGCGCGCCGAGCTCTTCCCGGCTCGAGTTGTCCGTACTCCGCCCCTTGAACGAATCCCAGACGAGCGCGGTGATGCCCTCCCCCGCCAGCTCGTCCGCCCAGTCGCGGACCTGTTCCCCGATCCCGGTGATCATCGGCAGCAACAACATCCCGGCCCGCCCCACCCGAGCCAAATAGGCCTCTTGCTCCCCAACCTGCATACTCACGCCCATACGCGAATCCTAGACAGCCGGCTACTTCCGGTGGGCGGCGAGCATGCGGAGGACGGCGGCGTTGACCAGGACCAGGATGATCGCGGAGAAGATCAGCAGGGCGACCTCGGCGGGGAGTAGGGCGATGCCCAGGCCGATGGCCAGGACCGGGATGGCCAGACCGGCGTACGCGATGAGGAAGAGGGCGGCGAGGACCTCGCCACGGGACGTCGGCTCGGCGAGCGAGGCAGCGGTGGCGACCGCGCCGCGGAAGACGAGGCCTACGCCGGCGCCGGCGACAACTCCACCGACGATGAAGAGCGCAAGGCTGGGGCGCAGGCCGCCGACGGCTACGCCCACCAGGCCCAACGACATGAGGACAAGGCCCAGACGGAGTTGATTGCGGCGACTCATCCGGACGAAGACGACCTGACTGCCGGCCCCCGCGATGAACACCGCGAACGTCACCACACCCGCGAGCAGCCGAGACGTGTGGTGCAGCGTCCCGGCCAGGAACGTCGGCGCCAGCGACGTGAACAGCCCGAAGATCGCGAATGCCGCGAACGCACCGACCGCCGACGCGAAGAACAGCGGCCTCGCGGAGGACGGGAGCGTGACCCGCTGCGGCCGGTACGCCGGACGCTCCTCGAGCCGCTCGACCGTCTCGGGCACCAGGGCGATCCCCAGCGCGCTGACCAACAGGAGCACCAGGAAGATCTCGTACGGGCGCTCGAGCGGCGACGACACGTACGCCGCCAGCAGCCCACCCACGAGCGGACCGAACGCCAGCCCGCCAAGGTTCACCATGCTGGAGATCAGCGCGGACCGACTCGGGTCCTCCCGAGGACGCGCCACCTGCCGCAACTCGGACAGATGCGCCGTCGCGGTCGCGGTCAGCACCCCCACCCCGACCCCGCAGATGAAGCGCGCGACCAGCAACCCGGGCACGTCCTGCCAGAGCAGGAACACCAACGCCGACACAGCTTCCGCGAGTACGGCGACCAGCGCGACCCGACGCCGGCCGAGCCAGTCGCTGACATGGCCGGCGAGGTACAGCGAAGCCATCACGCCGACCGCGTAGCTGGCGAAGATGACAGTGATGACGTACGTCGGAAAGCCGTCGCGCTGTTGGTAGATCGCATAAAGCGGCGTCGGAACGGTGGAGAACGCCATGGTGGTCAGGAAAGCCGCGGCGATCACCCAGAACCCCGGGCCGTGGCGGAACCGGACGCGTGAGCCGGCCGCCCCAAGAGCACCATGATCGGTCAGAGGGGACATGCATCCAGCTTCGCGCGGTTGATCTATCGAGTCCAACGAAACTTCTTGCGCGCACTTATCGGTAGTATCGATAATTGTGACCGTGGACAGTCGCCAACTGGAGTACTTCGTCGCCGTCGCCGAGGAGCTGAGTTTCACTCGCGCGGCCCAGCGGCTGTTCACCGTCCAGTCCACGGTGTCGGCCGCCGTGCGCGCGCTGGAGACGGATCTGAAGACGACCCTGTTCGACCGCTCGACCCGGCGGGTGACACTGTCCGCGGCCGGTGCAGCTTTGTTGCCTGAGGCAAAGGCTGCGCTGGAGGCGCTGGACCGGGCCCGGGCCGCGGTCGAGGAGGCGTCGACCGGGCTGCGGGGCAACATCCGGATCGGCACGTTGGCCCGGCTCAGTCTGGTCAACCTGGCCGAGTTGCTCGGTGCGTTCCACCGGAAGTACCCGTTGGTCGACGTACAGGTGGCCACGTCGCCGAGCGGATCGAGTGGGTTGGCCGACGACGTACGACACGGCCGGCTCGATGTGGCGCTGGTCGGGCTGTCGAGGCCGGAGCTGCACGGGTTGGAGATTCGCGACCTGGCCACGGTGCCGTTCGTCGCCCTGCTGCCGTCCTCGCATCCGCTCGCCGAGGAGCCCGAGGTGAGACTCGACGAGCTCGCCGGGGAGCGGTTCATCGACATGCCGCGCGGGTTCGGCAATCGCACCATGGTCGACCGGGCCTTCGACAACGCCGGGATCCCGCGACGCATCCAGGTCGAGGTCCCGGAACTGACCACGATCCCCGACTACGTCCGCGCCGGCCTCGGCGTCGCCGTCGTACCGGAGCTGGAGCCGGCCAATGAGTCCGGCGTGGCTCAGCTTCCGATCGCGGAGTCCGACCTGAGCTGGACGTTGTCGGTAGTCACGGTGAGCGGCAGACGACCGAGCAGAGCGGTGACCGCCCTGCTCGATCTGATCGCCGACTCGGTCCGCCCCGGCGGGCCGTACTTCTAGGCAACCCAGATGGACTGCCAGTCGGTCTGCTCGTTGTAGCGGCGGAGCGAGGCGACCCCACTGAGCCAGCCGAGCCAGGCCCCGTACGGCGGGGTGCCCTCGAACCCACTCATCACGAACGTCAGCCGGGTCTGCCCGCCGGACTCGGCCAGCTCCCAGGTGGAGATTCCGGCCGGACCCCAGTCGATCGACATCTTCTGGCCCTCGACCAGGTCGACGATCTCCATTCCGGGCCCGGCCTCGAACCCGCCCATCGCGAACCGGCCGCCGACCCGCGCGTCGATGTCCACCGGGTACCCGAACCACGCGGACGCCTTCGCGGACTCGGTGAGCGACGCGTAGACCTGAGCCGCGGGCGCGTCGATCAGTACCTCGCCGGACAACTCCGGCGAGGTGAAGTCCGGCCGGGTGGTGAGCTCACGGCCTTCCAGGTGGTCGACCAGGTTGGCGAGCGCAAGCGACCAGAACGTCTGGAGCACACCGCGGATGGTCGAACCGGTGACCGCCTCGGCCCACTTGAAGTGGCTCTGCGACAGCTTGATGATCGTCGAGTCGTCGCTCTCCTCGAGCAGCGAGATCTCGGTGGTGGTCTCCACGCCGCCGAGCGTCCACGCCAGCTTCAGCGTCTGGCCGTCGTACCCGAGGACCCGCTGCTGCGGGGCGTCGCCCTCGGGGATGTAGCGGCCCCAGAACTCGAAGGTCCCGGGCAGGTCGACGGTCGAGTGCTCGCCGAGCCAGAGGTTGAGGGTCTTGGGGTCGGTCAGCGCCTGCCGGACGTCGTCGATCCCGGCCTTGGCGCGGGCTTGCATGATCAGCGGTTCAGTCATGGTCCTGGTCTCCCTTGGGGTAGCAGGCCACGGCCAGCTTGAAGGCGTCGCCCTCGGAGCCGCCGTAGCGCTCGAAAAGGTCTTGCAGCGTGCTCTGCAGGTCCTGGAAGAACTCCCCGCGCCGGTCCGGTGGGACCCGGATCTCACCGGACACCCCGATGGACGGCAGCTCCGGAGCTGTCCGGTCCAGCGCGGCGATGTCGGTCTGGACCTCTTCCATCAGGTCCAGCAGGTAGCCGAGGCTCAGCTCGTCCTGAGCCCGGCGCAGGCCGCCGATCCGGCCGACGAGCCGCGGTGACAGCCAGTACGAGCGGGCCGTCGCCTGGTAGATGCCCTCGTGGACACCGCGCACCTTGCGCTCCTCCACCAGGGTCACCAGACCGGCCTCGACGAGGCGCTTGACGTGGTAGTAGACGCGCTGCGGAGTCTGGCCGAGTTGCTCCGCCACCTCGCCGCAGGTGTGCGGCTCGGCCAGCCGCCGCAGCACCTCGATGCGCTGCGGCTTGAACAGCGCCTCGGCCTGCTCGAGCTGCTCCAGGTGCATCACGTCTCTCATCACACAAAAAAGTTTGTACGTAAAAATCCCTCTTGTCAATGGGGTACGGCGGGAGCGGGCAGCGAGCGCCAGATGCATCGGCCGGGAATACAAACGGCCGCTCACTGGTTGGAACAAGTGCTTTGGTGATGCGTCACCGAAGTAAGACACCCCACACTCCTGGGGGCCTTTGCTACGGACCGTCCGGCACGTTCCTGCCGGCGAAGGAAGGAAGCGCGACATGGCAACTGTCTCGTTCAAGGGAGCGACCCGGGTCTACCCCGGCACCGACACCCCCGCCGTGGACAAGCTCGACCTGGACATCCAGGACGGCGAGTTCATGGTGCTGGTCGGACCGTCCGGGTCCGGCAAGTCGACCGCACTGCGGATGCTGGCCGGCCTCGAAGAGGTCAACGAAGGATCCATCTACATCGGCGACCGCGATGTCACCAACAGCCCGCCGAAGGATCGCGACATCGCGATGGTGTTCCAGAACTACGCGCTCTACCCACACATGTCGGTCGCGGACAACATGGGCTTCGCGCTCAAGATGCAGGGCATCCACAAGGACGAGCGGGCCAAGCGCGTGCTGGAGGCCGCCAAACTGCTCGGCCTCGAGGAGTTCCTGGACCGCAAGCCGAAGGCGCTGTCCGGTGGTCAGCGTCAGCGCGTCGCCATGGGCCGCGCGATCGTGCGCAGCCCGAAGGTCTTCCTGATGGACGAGCCGCTGTCGAACCTCGACGCCAAGCTCCGCGTCCAGACCCGCACCCAGATCGCGGAACTCCAGCACCGGCTGGGCGTGACCACGGCCTACGTCACCCACGACCAGGTCGAGGCGATGACGATGGGCGACCGGGTCGCCGTACTGAAGGACGGCCTGCTCCAGCAGGTGGACACCCCGCTGAACCTGTACGACCGGCCGAAGAACAAGTTCGTGGCCGGCTTCATCGGTTCGCCGGCGATGAACCTGATCGAGGCCGAGATCACCGACGGTGGCGCGAAGATCGGCGACTACGTCGTACCGATCGAACGCAAACTGCTGGCCAAGGCCGGTGCCGACAAGACGCTGACGCTGGGCATCCGGCCGGAAGCGTTCCTGCTCGCCGACGAGGGCCTGCCGGTGAAGGTCGCGGTGATCGAGGAACTCGGCTCGGACGCTTTCCTGTACGGGACCGCCGAGCACACCACGGGCCAGCAGATCATCGCCCGCATCGGCACCCGCCTGCACAACGAGAAGGGCGCGCTCGTCCACCTCGCCCCGAACCCGGACAAACTGCACCTCTTCTCCAGCTCGACCGAGGAGCGGCTGACCGCCTGATCGGTGTGGCCGGGGCGTCATCCGCCCCGGCCTCGCCCGGTTATCCCATTGACCATCGACCGCATTGTCGCGTTTGCTCGGCTGCGTGACGATCGAGCGCACCAACCCCGACGGCCTGCACCCGACGCCTGGCTACCACCACGTGACACGGGTCCAGGCCGGCACTCTGATCTACCTCGCCGGCCAGTGTCCACTCCAGCCGTCGGGTGACCTGGCCGGAGGCGGACTCGAGGGTCAGACCGAGCAGGTGATCCGGAACATCCTGGTCGCACTCGAAGCCGCGGGGGCCACGCCCGAGGACGTCGTACGCACGGTGATCTATGTCGCCAGCCCGGACCGCGAGGAGCTGGCTGCGGTGTGGACGCAACTCAACGCGTCACCGCTCGGGCCGGCGTTCACCTCCGCCAGCACCCTTCTGGGCGTTGCCCAACTGGGCTTTCCCGGCCAACTCGTCGAGATCGACGTCACCGCCGCGCTCTGATCTCCTGGCTAGGCGACGATCAGGCCGATGCCCAGGGTCAGGACGCCGAGGGCGAGGGAGGCGGCGCCGAGCCAGAGGATCCAGAGGAACTGGTTCGGCTGGGTCCGGCCCTTTCCCGCGGACGAAGCGAAGAAGCCGCCGGACATCAGGATCGCGGCGACCGGGATCGCCAGTCGCGCGACCCACAGCATCACCCCGGTCAGCCCGGTCTGGTCGACGTACAAGTAGGCCAACCAGACTCAGGATGACCAGCACGCCGGCGTGCGCGTGACCGGCCCGGGCGAACGACTTCTGGAAGTCCGTCATCGGCACCTGGCCGCGGACGATCTTCGTCATGAAGTAGCCGCCGAACTGGATCGTCACGATCGTGAGCAGGATCGCTCCGGCGATGATCCGCGACGCTTCGGTCATGAGTACACGTCCTCCTTGCTGGTCCGGTTGAGCAGTCGACGGGTCGGCGTACTGTCGGACGCCCGGGCGATCCACAGCACCACCGCGATGTAGAGGAGCTGCTCGGGGATGCGCTGCCAGAGCGGCGTCGCCGGTTCGCCGTTGAACGCGACGTCCGCGGTGGCCGCGTAGATGTTTGCCGGAAGCAACGTCATGAACAGCGCCGCCAGCCCGAGCGCGGCCGGCCAACGGGTCGCGGTCAAGACGAGCCCGGCCGCGGCGAGGAACTCCAGTACGCCGGTCAGGTACACCAGCCCGTCCGCGAACGGCAGGAACGGCGGCACCATCCGGGCCAGGTCGGCGTGGTTCGGCGTCGCGGTCACGCTCGCCGGGACGAAGTGCGCGCTCGCGGTGAACAGCAGCATCACCGCCATCCCGTGCGCCGCACTGACCGGCCAACTCGCGAACCGCCGGACGCCGAGCGCACCCAACGCCCGGAACGCCAGCGTCGCCAGCAGCAGAACTGCGGGGATCATTCCTTACACCTCCTATGGATAGTCACACTATCCGTTAATGGATACTGCTACTATCCATCAGGACCGCGAGGAAGGCAAGTGAGATGCGCATCGGGGAATTGAGCCGGGCCACTGGGGTCCCGGTGCCGACGATCAAGTACTACCTGCGTGAGGGCCTGCTCCCGCAGGGTGAGCTGAGCAGCCCGAACCAGGCGTCGTACGGCGAATCACACGTTCGCCGACTGCGGTTGATCCGGGCGCTGGTCGAACTGGCCCAGGTCCCGGTGGCGCAGGTGAAGGAGATCCTCGAGTCGCTCGACTCCGACGACGTACCCCTGCACGACCAGATCGGCCGGGCCCACCGCGCGCTCACCCCTCGCCGCAAGCCGGCCGCCTCGGACGAGGCCCGCGAGGCGGCCGCCGCGCAGGTCGCCGACCTGATCACCCGGCGCGGCTGGACCGTCGAGCCCGAGGCCCCCGCCCTGGCCACCCTGATCGAAACCGTTGCCGCGCTCCGCACCCTCGGCCAGGACAATCTGGCCGGCTTCCTCGACGCCTACGCCGAGGCCGTCGAACGCTTCACCGAACTGGAGATCGACGCCGTCTCCACCAACCCCACCCGCGACCAACTCGCCGAATCCGTGGTCATCGGTACCATCCTCGGCGAAACCCTCATCTCCTCCCTCCGCCTCCTCGCCCAGGAATCCATCTCAGCCCACCGCTGGAAGACCTGACCTGCAGCTGTCACAGAACTCGGGCTGATGGCGTCTTGATGTCGCAGTGCCGAAGCACCGACGGCGAGGAGACGACGATGACCAGCAGCGCCCGAGTCCCGCCGGCGGAGATCACCGGCCTCTTCGGCATGATCGCGAAGCGGATGAGCAAGAAGATGCTCGGCGAGGTACCCGAACCGCTCGGGGTGATGTGGCACAACCAGCGTGTACTCAAGGCGTTCTTCGGCTTCAGCGCCAAGGCCGAGAAGTGGGACAGCTGTGACCGTCAACCGAAGTCGTTCGCCCACATGGCAACGGCGGCGATGGTGGGCTGCAGCTTCTGCCTGGACCTGGGCTACTTCCAGGCGAACAACGAGAACCTCGATCTGGCGAAGGCCCGCGAAGTACCGGGGTGGCGAGAGTCCGACCTTTTCACTCCGCTCGAGCGGGACGTCATGGAGTATGCCGAGTGCATGACCCACACGCCCCCGACCGTCACCGATGACCTGTCGGCCCGCCTGCTGAAGCAACTCGGCCCGGACGGCCTAGTGGAGCTCACCGCCTTCATCGCCGCAGCCAACCTGGCGAGCCGCACCAACGTCGCCCTCGGCATCACCTCACAGGAGTTCTCAACAGCCTGCGGCCTGCAACCGCTCGCCACCCGACAAGGCAGCTGATCGAGGCAAACTCGTCAGCCGTCGTGCGCCATATCCACGAACCGCGAGTAATGCCCCTGGAACGCAACAACCACATCAGCCGTAGGCCCGTTCCGGTGCTTGGCAACAATAAAGTCAGCTTCACCGGGGCGGGTGGATTCGCGTTCGTAGGCATCCTCGCGGTGAAGCAGGATGACCACGTCGGCGTCCTGCTCAAGCGAATTATGCACAGCTATGCCTTCGGCGATGAAGTTGTGGGTGCCCAGGACGGTGGCGTCGTACACCTCCTGCTCGCCGAGGGAGTCGATCGAGGTGATCGTGTCCCAGAAGATGTCGTTGGTGGCGAGGACTTCGAGGTCGGCGTTGTCGAGGATGTCGGCGACCTTGGCGAGGCGCTGCCGGCTCGGGGCGTGCTTCCACATCGTCGACCCGGAGAACTGTGTGCCCATGGCCGTGGCGAACTCGCGGTGGGTGACCTTGCGGTCTGCGAGCACCTCGCGGACATGGGTCCAGACTTCCTTGGGGATGGTGTCGAGGTTGGTGTTGCTCTTGATGTCGCGCAGGGCCGCGGCGACCTCGAGGACCTTGAGCCCGCGCAAGCCGTGGACGCCGATCTCGTCGCAGAAGCGCAACTGGTTCTCGACGCCGTAGATGTGCAGGTGGTAGCTGTCGCGGTAGCCGGTCTTGCTGATGGTCTTGATGCGGCTGAAGATGTTGTGGCGGAGGAGGAGGCGGGCCAGGTCGTCGATGAGGCGGCGGCTGGTCGAGGCGTAGTAGATGCGTCCCTGGCCGACCTTTGCGTCCCAGCGGACAGAGCCGTCGGTGGCCCACAGGTGGCGGATGAACCGGCCGACCTGCTCCTTTGGCAGGCCGAAGACGCCGGCCGGGATGAACTTCTCGTGGCTGCGGAGGCCGAAGAGGCCGAGCTCGTCGAGCCAGGCGGCGATCGGGTTGCGCCTGCCGCGGGCGAGCCGGTATGGCGCCGGGAGGCGGAGGCTGGTGACGTGAGCCGCGGCGTGCTCGTCGCGGATCGCGGTGATGCCGAAGCGCCGGTGTGCGGCTTCGGCGACGGCGGTCAGGTTGGCCTCATCGATGCTCGCGTAGCGGATCGGCTGACGCTTGACGAACGAGCCGTCGCCGAGCAGATGCGCGAGGAGAGTGACCTCGTCCTCGTCCCAGGGCGCGACGTCCAGCGGCGCGGGCACGTGCCGGAGCGACCCTACTCGTGCCCCCGGGACCAGGTCACCCAGCGGCTTCCAGCCGTCGTACGTGAGGAACGGATGGTTCGCGGTCGCCTTGATCTCCCGACCGGAGGCGAGCTTCAGCCGGAAGACCTCCTTCACGCCACTCGGAAAGCCGTGCGTCAGCGACCGTGGTACCAGCTTCAGCCGATCGTCCAGCGACCAGACCGGGACGTCCCGCGCATCCGTGGCCAGCAGTTCGCCGAGGGAGATCTCGGCGCCGGTGTCCGCGCGCAGCAGCCGGGTGTCCGCGGTCAGGCAACCGGATTCGCGGAGGTCGGAGGCCATCGGGCGTTTGTCGGAGCGTTGTTCGGAGCCTCGGTTGAGCTGGCAGATGGCTACGACGGGGAGTTCGAGCTCCTTGGCGAGGAGTTTGATGGAGCGGGAGAACTCGGAGACCTCGAGTTGGCGGGACTCGACCTTCTTGCCTGACGTCATCAGCTGGAGGTAGTCGATCACGATCAGACGGAGGTCGTGGCGCTGCTTGAGCCGGCGGGCCTTGGCGCGGATCTCCATCATGGTCAGGTTGGGCGAGTCGTCGATGAAGAGCGGGGCCTCGGAGACCTCGCCCATCTTGCGGGCCAGCCGGGCCCAGTCCTCGTCGGTCATCTTGCCGTTGCGCATGTGGTGCAGCGGCACCTTCGCCTCGGCCGAGAGCAGCCGCATGGTGATCTCGTTGCGGCACATCTCCAGCGAGAAGATGCACGAGGTCAGGCCGTGCCTGATCGACGCCGAGCGGGCGAGGTCCAGCCCGAGGGTGGAGTTGTGGGTCGGGATCATCGTCTTGCCGGCCAGGTACAGGTGGTCGGGATTGTCCACCTCGACGCACCGCACCGGCACGCTCTCGACCCGCTCGAGCCACTCGACCCGGCGCTCACCCTCGCCGGCCAGCGCGGCCGGAAAACCGTGCCCGGTGATCTGACGCGGCGCCGACCCGGGGATCGGCGGTGTCAGCCCGGGACTAGCGGACATCGCCGTGTGCAGGTCGGCGGTCGTGCAGACCACCGGGCGGCCGCCGTCCTCGACCCGCCACTGGTGCTCGGCGTCGGCGACGATCGTGCTGCCGTCGGAGAAGAACAGCCGGAAACAGGGCCGGTCGACCATCACCTCGGTCGCCGCGACCACCGTCGTCGGCAGGCCGTCGGCGTCGAGCAGCTGATCGCCGACCGCGACCTCGGCCATCGTGGTCCAGCCGGCCGGCGTCGGCAGCGGGGTGTCGAGCGGCGAGCGCCTTACCCATCGCGGGACGGGCGGCGACGATGATCATCTGGCCGGGGTGCAGACCGTTGGTCAGCTCGTCGAGGTCGGTGAACCCGGTCGGTACGCCGACCATCGCGTCACCGCGGGAGTCGATCGCCTCGATCTCGTCGAGGGCGCCCTCCATGATGTCCTTCAGCGGCGCGTAGTCCTCGGCGGTCCGCTTCTCGGTGACCGAGTAGATCTCCGCCTGCGCCTCGTCGACGACGTCGTCGACCTCACCCTCACCGGCGTACCCGAGCTGGACGATCTTGGTGCCGGCCTCGACCAGGCGGCGCAGGATCGCCTTCTCCCGGACGATGTGCGCGTAGTAACCCGCGTTGGCGGCGAGCGGGACGGAGGCGACCAGGGTGTGCACGTACGGCGCGCCGCCGATCCGGGCCATCTCGCCGCGGCGGTTCAGCTCGGCCGCGACCGTGATCGCGTCGGCCGGCTCACCCCGCGCGTACAGATCGGTGACAGCGTCGAAGACGATCTCGTGCGCCGGGCGGTAGAAGTCGGTGCCGCGCAAGGTCTCGATCACGTCGGCGATCGCGTCCTTGCTCAGCATCATCGCGCCGAGCACGCACTGCTCGGCAGCCAGATCCTGCGGCGGCGTCCGGTCGAAGCCCATCTCCGGGTTGCGCTCTTCCTGACCGCCGCCCGGCCCCCCGCGGAACTCCGCCACGCTCACTTCGCCCGACCTCCTCGTCCGCCCACCGCATCACGCCAGGCCGAAACACTCCGCCGGCCCCAGAATCGAACACCTGATCGAACCGTAACCGAACCCGCCGACAATTTCCTCCCCCGGTCCGGCCACCCAGGCCGGACAACGATTCGCCGGCGCCATCCGCAGGCGGACTCGCCCCCGAGACTGCGGGCGGACGGCGTCAGTCACGCGACCGTACGCCGGTCCCGCCGCCAGGTGGTAGTCGGTCGTCCACACCCCCTGTGGACGAACTGTGGGAAACCCCGTGAACAGGTGTGCACAGGTTGGGCATATACCTGTGGATATCTGGGGACAACGATCCACAACATCCCTCTGACCTGCGGTTTCACCAATGCACAACTGTGGAGAAGAAAAAGATTCGATTCCTTTCTCCGGACGCCCCGGTCCGGTGGGCTGTGCACAGGCCGAGTCAGGCACAATGACCCTCATGCTCATGACAGGCCACGCGTGAGGGCCGGGCTGCGACGTCTCCTCGGGGACCAGGACCGGGAGATCCTGCGACTGGCCGTTCCGGCCTTCTTCGCCCTGGTGTCCGAGCCGCTGATGCTGCTGGCCGATTCGGCGATCGTCGGGCATCTCGGTACGCCGCAACTCGCGGCTCTCGGAGTCGCCGGAGCGATCCTGCAGACGCTGGTCGGTGTCTGCGTCTTCCTCGCCTACGGCACCACCTCGGCGGTCGCCCGCCGGATCGGCGCCGGTGACCACCGCGGTGCCCTCGCCCAGGGCATCGACGGACTGTGGCTAGCCCTGCTGCTGGGCGTCGTACTGGCCGTGGCCGGGCTCATCCTCGCGCCAGTCGCCATCGCGGCGTTCGACCCGTCGCCGGACGTCGCCGACCATGCGGTCATCTATCTGCCGCATCTCCTGCTTCGGCATCCCGTCGATGCTCCTGCTGCTGGCGGCGACCGGCGTACTGCGCGGTCTGCAGGACACCAAGACGCCGATGAT
Organism: uncultured Actinomycetota bacterium; assembly: GCA_963770725.1. GTDB lineage: Bacteria > Actinomycetota > Actinomycetes > Propionibacteriales > Kribbellaceae > Kribbella. The sequence goes on along the minus strand of CAVYQT010000012.1, from coordinate 440,828 downwards.
CGTGGCGATCAGCGCCAACCTGGTCAACATCGGTCTGAACTTCCTGCTCGTCTACGGCCTCGACCTGGACATCGCCGGCTCCGCACTCGGTACGGCGCTCGCCCAGACGGCCGCCGGCGTCGCACTGGTCGTGGTGGTCGTCCGAGGGGCCAGACGCGACGGCGCCAAGCTGCGGCCGGACCGCCCCGGCATCATCGCGTCGGCGCAGATGGGGGTGCCGCTGATCGTCCGCACGCTGACGTTGCGGGTGGCAATCATCCTGCTCACCTTCGTCGCCACCGCCCTCGGTACGACGTCCGTCGCGGCACACCAGGTCGCCTTCACCCTGTGGTCGTTCCTGGCCCTCGCACTCGACGCGATCGCCATCGCCGGCCAGGCGCTGACCGGACGCTCGCTGGGCGCCGGCGACGTCGCCGGAACGCGGGCCATCACCCGCCGGATGATGTGGTGGGGCCTGTTCTCCGGGCTGCTCGGCGGACTGGCCCTGTGGGGTCTGCGGGACATCTACGTGCCGTGGTTCACCTCTGATCCCGAGGTACGGCGGACGCTGGCCGCCGTACTGATCGTGCGCAGCGCTCTGGCAGCCGGTGAACGGCGTGGTCTTCGTGCTGGACGGCGTACTGATCGGAGCGGGTGACGGGCCGTACCTGGCGGTGGCCGGCGTCATCGCCCTCGTGCTGTACGTGCCACTGGCGTTGAGCGTGCTGTGGTTCGACGGTGGCGTCGTCGCCTTGTGGTGGGCGTTCGGTGGGTTCATGCTGTTGCGGCTGCTCACTCTGGTCACCCGTGAACGCCGAGACGCCTGGCTGGTGACAGGGGCTGTCCGCTGACCCCGCCGGTGCGGCATCGTTTGGCAGGAAGGAAGGGAGCGGCATGGCCGACGACGACGAGCAGACCGTTGCGCTGGAGCCCGACCAGCGCGAGCAGGGCGACGACGACAGCCCTGAGGCGCTCGAGCGAGCGGCGCCGGCAAGTGGGTGCGCGACGCCGAGCGCCCGGCCGCGGAGCTGACGCCGGAGGACAGGCCCGCCGCGAGGAGGAACTCGAGCAGGTCCACGAGGAGGAGATCGAGCTCGCCGCCAAGGACGAGCGCGAGCTGATCGAGACCCGCCGTCGCCGCGAGCTCCTCGACGCCACCGCGGAGACCACCGAGGCGATGCGGCTGGCCGACGTTGCCGAGGTGCAGCGCGATCGCCACCGCGACGACGCCGCCGCCCAGCGCCGGCAGGGTCGCAGCGACCGGGCCCACGGCCACCATCTCCTGGACGAAGCGGCGGCCCGCCCCGACGAGCCCGGTGCGGACGCGACCGCGGCCGCCGGCCGGCGCTATCAGCGGGCCGCGGAACGCGAGGACAGGGCGGCCAGGTCCGACGATCGCGCGGCCGACCGGTACGACGCGGAAGCGCGCGACCGGCGGCGCGAAGCGGCCCAGCAGCCCGGGCAGCCACCCGCCGGCGAGGCCGTCCGCAACCCACCGGACGAGACGCCGATCGCCCGCAAGTTCATCAAGCGCAAGCACGTCAAGCAGCAGCGGGAACGCGACCCCGGCGCGCTCCGCGACATCGGCCTGGGCGACGGCTAGGGCGCGAGCTTCTGCCGGTCGATGATCAGCAGATTCGCCGCGACCAGTACGACGAAGCACGACGGCCAGGACCGGGTGGCCCAGGCTCCAGAGCGCGGCACCGGCAAGGCCGAAGACGACGACCTTGACGATCGTCCGTACGACGGGCGTACCGCGCTTGGCCGTGGGCGCGGCGAACAGTCCCCACACCACCGCGGTCACGCACGGGCAGACCGATCGCGAGCAGCAGCCGGACGGGCGTCGTACCGTCAACTTCCCAGCCCCACCAGGCGAAGATGCCTAGGGCAACCAGCTCGGCGAGGAACGCCAGCAGCAGGTTGCCCCACTCCCACGATCGAAACGCAGTCACACGTCAGATGCCGCGCAGGTTCGGCTGACGCTGGTCGAAGAACAGGCCGGCCGGCGGTTCCTCCACAGGCAGCGGCGGGATCGGGTAGTCGGTGTGCGCCCCACGGCAGGCCGCGAACGGGCCGTCGGGATCGAGCAGCGCCATCATGTGCGGGTCCGCGTGGTCACGCCACCAGACCGACATACCGGTGGCCGGGTCGAGCCGCAGGTGTTCCCAGGCGCGCCAGATCGAGTCCAGCCGGCTCAGCGCCTCCGCGTGCCGGTACCACTCCGGGCACCAGATGAACTGCTGCCCGATCCGCCGGGTGTAGAGGTAGACGAGCCGGTCCTCGACGAAGGCCGCGACATGCGGATAGAAGAGTTCTTGCTGTTCACCATCCACCGCGCTGCTCCTCACTCTGCTCCCAGACCGGCACACCCGTCGGCCGCGCGGGTGGCTGCGTCGGCTGCGACGTACCGGCCGCGACCCACGGGTTCCCGCTCTGCGGAGCCGAGGACGCGGTCGCGCCCGGATCGTACTTCGCCAGCGACGCCTTCACCGCACCGGCGTCCGGCCGGGTGAACCAGGGCACCGTCTTGACCATCGTCGCCGGGATACCGGACGGGAACACCACGGCCCGTCCGGGCGGCATCGAGGCGAGGTCGGACACCTCCATGATGTTGTGCCGCTGGGTCTGCCGGCTGGTGCCGCGCTCGCCCTTGTTGTAGGACACCGAGCTGGAAATGATGTCGTAGTCGCCGATCAGCTTGCTCAGCCGCTCGAGGAAGTTCGAGTCCGACGCGCCGCCGCCGTACACCCGGATGTTGGCGGCCGACCAGAGCTTCTCCATCCCGTGCTCGCCCCAGCACTCCTGGCCCTGCGCCCAGGACTGCAGGATCGTCATCAGCACGATGCCGCGGGAGCCGAAGTGGCTGTACAGGTCGGGCAGGTTCTTCCAGCGGCAGACGTTCGCCGCCTCGTCCAGGACCCCGACCAGCGGGTTCGGCATCCGGCCCATCGGGCAGCCCTTGGCGTACTCCTCGGCCGCCTCCACGACGGCGACCGTCAACGCGGTGACGAGTGGTCCCGCCGTACCGGCGCCTTCCTTGGACAGGCTGTAGAGCGTGCCGCCCTCGCGGACGAACTCGTGCGGGTTGAACTGCGGGCGGGTGTCGTTCGGCCCCTGCGGGATGACCCAGCGGGTGACCTTGCGGTTGACCAGGAACTGGGCGCTCTGCTGCGCCGTTCCGTACACACCGGCGCGCTGCTTGTCGGGCGCGTTGATGACACCGGACAGCGCGTCCGCGGACAGGTGCAGGCCCGGGGTGTTGCGCAGGATCCGCTCGGGCTCGTCGTTGCGCTGGTCCGCGAGCCAGCTGTAGACCTGCGTGATCGGGCGCTTCGCGACCGCGGCCGCGAGCAGCAGGCCGGCCAGCAGGTCGGTGCCGGCGGCGTCGAAGAACGCGTCGGTCTGGGCGTTCACGTTGCGCTGCGAGGCGACGAAGTGCTCGGCCAGCTCGCGCGCCTTGGTCTCGTCGGTGATGTAGGTGAGCGGGTTCCACCACCAGTTCGGCGGCTCCTCGCAGACCTCCTGCGGGTCGAAGACCCAGACCGGACCGCGCTTCCGTCCGCGGACCGCGGGTGGCGTCGACGATGTCCCGCTTGTTCGAGGTCGCGACCACCGCGCCGGGCGCGTCCAGGATCGCCGGTACGGCGCGCGACGTGGTCTTACCGGTTCGCGGACCCCAGATGTCGACGTGCATGTCCTCCCAGGACCCGAACACGTCGATGTTGTCCCGGACCGTCTTGCCGATCATGATCCCGGGACCGGCGTGCCCGGCGCCGAGCCGGTTGGCGATCTCCTGGGCGCCCTCGCGGGTGAGCTTGTGGATCTCCGACCGCTTCGACATCAGCTGCGCGGACCGGTCCACCCGGCCGACGCTCTTCCGCTGCTTGCGGAGCAGGAACCAGCCGCCGCCCGCGAGCAGGCCCAGTACGACGAGCTCGAGGATGAACACACCGGTCGCCGCGGCGGACCAGCGGATCCGGCCGCTGACCAGGTCGGCGAACGCCGGGATCGGGCCCGGTACCGCGCGGGTGTCGTTGATCCCGGCGGCGACCTTGAGCGCGACCCAGATGCCGCCGACGATCAGCGTCAGCAGCGCCGATGCCGATGAAGACCATGATCGACTCGGCGGACAGCCCGCCGGGTCCGGTGCTCTTTCTCCCCTGGGCCATTACTCGTCAACTCCCGTTCGGGCGACCACCCTGGTGGTCGGGTCGGGCGGCGGCAACATGCTCGGGTCGTCGAGGCTGTACTCCTCGACCACCTCCTCGGAGCCGTCGGCGGCCACCTCGACCTTCAGCGGCCTGCCGTCGGCACCGGTCCTCCACAACTTGTTCGTGTCGTTGATCTCGCGCTCGACCGAGGTGAGCCCGACGTGCACCGGGATGCCCGGCCGGCCGCCGACCTTGACCAGGAAGTTGCCCCGGCCGGGTGGCGCGGCCTCCTCGCCGGTGGCCGGGTCCCAGGCCGGCGGGTCCTGCCAGCCGATGAGCATGTTCTGCTCCTCCTCGGACATCGGCACGACCTCGCTCAGGTTCTCCATCTCGGCCCGCGGCAGACCGCCGCAGATGACCATGCCGGAGCGCTCGACGAAGCCCTTCGCCTTCATCCGGTCCTCGGGGTGCTCGAGCGCCAGCAGGTCGGACATGGTGTGCGAGATCATCGCCATACCGACACCGCGCTGACGGTTCAGCCGGGTCAGCGCGTCGACCCGGTCGACCAGACCGCGACCGGCGCGCAGCACCCGCCACAGCTCGTCGAGGATGACGAAGTAGTGCCGCCGCGGCTCCAGGCCGGCGTCCGCGAGCGCCTGCGAGACGGCGACCGCGCCGAAGCCGTAGGACCAGCAGGCCAGCAGTACGGCGGCCTGCAGGTTGGTCTCGGAGTCGTCGATGTTGGACACGTCGAACACGACCGGACGGTCCATCTGCATCGGGTTGTCGGTCTGCTCGGAGAAGATCTCGCCCAGCCGGCCACCGCCGACCAGACCGATCAGCGAGGCCTCGAGCCCTTCGGTGATCTGCCGGTACCGCTCCAGGCTGCCGCGGTCCAGGGCCACGTTGCGGACCCGGTCCGGCGCGTCCTGGACGACCCGGAGCAGGTCGCGCAGTACCGGCGTACCGCTGTGTCGCTCGTCGAGGACCTTGAGGGCCTCGTCGATGATGGTCTCCTCGCGGTCCGTCGGCGGGGCCGCGCGCATGATCGAGATCAGCGCGGACACCATCGTCTGCCGGCGGCCGTGCGCGTCGGCCTGGATCGCCTGCCGGGCGCTGCCGGTGAGCCGGAGCGCGGCCTGCCGCGACTCGCCCGGGTCGAGCACGTTCAGGTGCCCGCGGCCGCGGCCGAGCTGGATGACCTGGCCGCCGAGCGCCTCGATCAGGTCCTTGTAGTCGGGCTTGAGGTCGCCGAGCACCAGCGGCTGGATGCCGTACCCGGCCAGGCCGAGCGCCATCCGCCGGGTGATCGTCGAGTTGTGAGTGGTGATGAACGTCCGCCCGGCCAAGTACAAACCATCAGCGTTCGCCACCTGGATGCATCTCACCGGCCGCGAAGGCACCGGACGAGCCGAGACGATGTAGCGGCGTGAGGTTCGGGCCGGCTGACCGACCGTCCGTTCCGCGTGGAGTTCGTGCTTTCGCCGGAGCCCGAACACTTCGTCCGTGGTGGTGAATCCGACGCTCCACTTCGGGCCGCAGTCCTTGCCGTCCAGCGTCGCCCGACCCTCACGGAGCGTCGGGCGATAGCCGAGGCTCGCAACGAGCTCGAGAACGTCCTCCGCCAGTCGCCGACTGGTAGACGTGTACTGGACCTGGCCACCGGCAGGTGAGACCGTGCCGTCGGTGTCGAGCAGGCCGGCGAGCAGGTCCCGCCGCTGTCGGTCCGAGGCACGCAGGTACGACGCCGGGATGTGCTTGTTACCCAGTACGCCGAGCCGCCGCAGGATCTCGGTGAGGCCTGTGCGCTTCTGGCGGTAGGTCCCCGGAATCGTCAGCCGATAGAGCATCGGACCGTTCGGCTCGCATTCGATGCCTGCGGCCCGGATCCGATCGACGATGCCTTGGTCGATCGTCGTCAGTCGTGGCGCCCCACTGTGTCCGTCACCGAGCCATGCGCCGAGAACGTACGGATCGACGGGCAGACTCGCCTCACGCAGTACCAGACCCGGCATCACCCGGACGGCATGGTTCGCCTTACCACCCGCGACGAGGGTCGCAGCGATCCGCGCCGTCGTCACCGGTTCTGTCTCCGGCGTCCGGTCGCGCTGGTCGTTCTTGGTCCTGCGCAGGGCCTCCTCGACCGCGCTGACCAAGGTCACCGGGTCGTACCAGCGCCGACTGCCCTTGCTGCGGACCGGGGTCACGGTGCCTGCCCAGCGATAGACAGCGCTCTCGCGAGTGGTGCCGTTCCAGCCGAGCGTCCGCGTCAGATCTCGGACCGAGACCGGCTCAGTGCCGAGACTCGTCCGCGCGACACCGACAGCCGCAAGGTCCGCGTCGGTACCGACCGTGAGCCGTTTGCGGGGCAAGTTGCGTTCCACCCAGGTTCGCCGGCGGTCTTCGACTGTCTCGGTCACCCACAGATGCTCGGCATCGGCGACGATGGTTTCACCGCTGGAGAAGGTCAACTCCCAGCATTCGCGATCGGTCATCACCTCGGACACCGCAACGATCGGCGTCGGCAGTCCGTCGGCGTCGAACACGAAGTCGCCCGGCTGCAGGTCAGCCATCCGTCGCAGCCCGTCCGGTGTCGGGATCAGCGTGTCGATGTCGAGTGCCTTGCCCAGACCGGGTTTGCCGAGGACGAACATCGACGGGTTCGAGATCAGCTTCGCGCGCATGAACCAGCTGATCGGGTCGCAGCACATGGTCGCGCCGGACAGGATGTTGCGGCCGATCGGTACGCCGACCATCGGGCTGCCGGTGCCGGCCGCGAACGGCCACATCCCGCAGACCTGGACCGTCGTACCGCGCCACTCGGCCGGCGCCTGCACGTACGTCGAGTAGCCGCCGCCCATCCCCGGCCAGCCGCGCGGCATCGGCCGCTTGCCGCCGCGGCTCGGGTCGACCGGCTTCTTCGTCTTCTTGGCCATCAGGACTCCCCCGCGGTCATAGCGCTTCCCGCAGGCCCGCCGGCACCGACAGATGGCTCTGCAGTACGACGCCCAGCGGCAGCGCGGCCACGAACGCGGAGTCCTGCGAGCCGTAGGCCGGCCGGAGCAGGATGCGCGCGGTCGCGCCCAGGTTGTCGATGGCGGCGATCATGTCCGGGAGCTGATCGGCCGACATCACCGTGCCGGTGACCACCATGCCGAAGTTGACCAGACCGGCGCCGCGGGCCTCCTCCTGGGCGGTCCGGTCGGCGGCTCGCGCCTCGGCCATCGTCCGGGCCGTCGGACGGCTCGACGTGGTGGCCCGGAACGACGCGTTGCGCTTGTCGGCCTCCACCATCCGGGCCGAGGTGGCCGCGTCCAGCGGACGGTAGAGCAGCGTGACCCGCTTGCGGTCGATGTCCGCGTGCGGAGCCACCAGCTGGGACAGCACCGAGGAGAACACCTCGCCGCGCGGCGCCTGGCTCATCTGCCACGTCACCGACCAGGCCGAGTCGTGCCGGTACTTGTCCCAGAACGACTGCGCGCCGGCCGGACCGACATCGGTCCACTGCAGCTCCGGCGCCATCCCCTGGCCGCGAGCCTCGTCGATCAGTACGGCGGCCGCGGGGTCGTACGCGATCCGCACGGTCTCGCAGAGCTCCTGTGCGGTGACCGGCCGGGCCGCACCCGCACCGGTCGCGTTCAGGCTCTGGGTGAGTGCGGGCAGGCGGGACGCGAGCTCGCGGCCCATGTCGTCTTCCTTGCGCCGCTTGCCGTTGCGGTCGGTGCCCTTGAACGTCAGCGCGACCCGCGCCGAGACGAGGGCCGAGCCCTCCGGGTACGTCTGCACGACCTCGGTGAGCATCGCCCGGGCGATCGCCGGAGTTCCGTTCATCATGTTGTTGCCGACCTCACGGCGCAGCCGGATGCCGGTGTCCGGCGCGCTCTCCACCGTCACCGAGGCGGCCACGATCCCCGGCTCGTGGCCGAGGGATGCGAGCCACTGGCCCCAGTGCGCGACCCAGACGTCCACCTGCTCCTCGTCGACCAGCGAGGCGCCGTCGGGCTCGGCGTTGATGACCACGGTGAAGTGCCGGGTGCTCGGGTAGTACAGGAGCGCGAAGGGCCGGCCGTACGAGTCCTTGTATTCGCTGAGCTGGGACGCGGCGGCCAGGCCGGGGAGCTGGAACTTGCCCCAGGCGGTCCGTCCGAGCGGACCGGAACGGTAGATGTTGTGCTTCGCCATCTTTGCTCGTTGCCATCCAATGCGGGTCGATAGCCGTTGCAGAGCGGACTGCCCGTGCTTGTCCTTGGTCATCAGCATCAGCAGACAGGCACCGACGATGAGCAGGGTGACCACCGAGGCCATCAGGCCGCCCGCCATCGTGGCCAGGACGGTGACGAACAGACCGCCCATCATGATCGCGGTGCCGAGTGTGCCCAGGCCGGCGAGGCCGGCCGACGCGGGCTGCCGCCAGTTGCCGTAGGTGCGCGGGGCGCTTCGTACGTTGTCAGCCGCTGCCACGTGGTCCGTCCGAGTCTCGTTGGGCGTCACGCTGGCGGTTCTGCTCGTCCTGCCAACGCGTGTCCTGCCGTTGCTGTGCTCGTGCTCGATCGCTGTCGCGGCTCATGTCGCGGGCCGAGCCGCCGCTGCCGGACGGGCCACCGCCACCACCGCCTCCACCGCCTCCGCCTCCACCGCCTCCGCCTCCGCCACCGGAGTCACTACCGCCGGAGCCCTCGTCGTTGTCGATCTCGTTCGCCATCGTCCGAGCGGCTGCCTGGGTGAGCTTGACTCCTCCCACCACGACCGCGACAGGAGCGGCCACTGCAGCCGCCGGACCGGCTGCGGCCGCGAGGCCGGCACCACCGCCGGCCGCCGCGGCACCACCGCCTGCGGCAGCACCTCCGCCACCACCGGCTGCGGCTGCAGCACCACCGCCGCCACCGCCACCGGCCGCCGCGGCACCACTGCCACCGCCGCCACCGCCTGCACCTGCCGCGCCTTCGCCGGCGCCACCACCGGCACCGCCACCGCCGCCACCACCGCCGCCGCTCGAGCTCTGCTGGGTGGCGCGGCCTACGTTTTGGGCGCCGCTCGGGCCTTGGCCGTCACCGCCGCCCTGGTCGGCCCCTTGCTGAGCCTTGTCGGCGAGCTTGTCCATGCCGACCATCTTGGCCGCGATCATGCCGGCCCCGGCCGACCCCGCGGTCGCGCCGACCATCGGGACCAGGAACCGCATCAGCGCGGGCAGCGCGAACAGGGCGAGTACCAGCATGGTGAGGCCGGTGACCATGTTCATCACCTGCGTCGCCACCGGTTCGTCGGTGTTGTTGAAGTCCAGCCCCTGGCCGTTGTTCGAGGTGAGTCTGATCGCGGTCGCATAGACGATCGCGGCCACCGGTTTGTAGAGGATGAAGGCGAGCAGCCAGGACAGGATCCGCTTGAACCAGCTCCGGCCCATCTCGGTGTTGGTCGCCGCGGCCGCGATCGGCAGCACGCCGAGCAGCAGGATCAGCATCGCGCTGCGCACCACCATCAGCACGATCTGGATCACGCCGGCCACGATGGTGAGGATGCCGATGGTGATCGCCAGGCCGATGCCGATCGGCCCGGCGGTCGCGGACAGACCGAGCATCGCGGTCATCGTCTCGCCGAAACTCGTGCCGCCGCCGTTGCCCATCCCGCACCGCCAGCCTTCGCCGGAGTCGCTCAATGCGGTGGTGACGATGCAGTCGGAGAACTTGTCGCCGAACTCGATCAGTGCCTGCGCGACCCCGACCGCCAGCGCCGACGCGATCGCCAGCGTGACCAGCGACCGGAGGATGTCCCGGGCCCCGTCACCGCGCTGGCTCCAGGCCATCTGCATGGCGCCGATCAGCAGGCCGATCACGGCGATGAAGACGGCGATGTACTGGGTGTGGTCCCAGACCCAGCCGACCGTGTCGTTGGCCGGAGTCCCGTTGCCGGTGCCGACGTCCGGTGTGTCGACGTACACCCAGAAGGTGCCGATGGTGCCCATCACCAGCGTGACCGCCGCGGAGACGGCGTCGAGAATCGGCTGGAAGATCAACTCGATCAGTCCTTCGATCACGGGCGCGAGAACAGTACTGACGATCGCCTGCAGGCACTCTCTCCAGCCGTCACTGCATCCGAGCGCGATCATGTCAGGACGTCCTCGGCGAGACGAAGCGGAGGATGGCGGGGAGCGAGACCACCGCGATGATCATCATCGTCACGCCCATGATGACCTTGAGGGTCTGCGGCGTTCCCTCCGGAGCGCCCTCGGGCAGCTCCGGGCTCGCCATCAGCTTGATCGCGGTGGCGTAGATCAGCGCCGCCACCGGTTTGTAGATGATGAACCCGGCCAGCCAGGCAAGGGCACGTTTGAACCACATCATGCCCATCTCGGTGTTCGTGGCCGCGGCGGTCAACGGGAGGACGCCGACCAGCAGCACGAGCATGCCGTAGCGGACGATCATCAGGGCCAACTGGATGATCGCGGTGATCACCATCAGGATGCCGACGAAGATCACCAGCGCCATCCCGAGCGCCTCGCCGGTGTCCTTGAGCGGGTCGGTCATCAACTCGGCCAGTTTGTTGGCGAAACCGCGGTCGTCGGCCTCGAGCGCCTGGCTGATGATCCAGGAGGAGAACTGGTCCGCGGCCGAGATCAGGATCGCCGCGAACGCCGCGCCGGCACTGGAGACGACCACCATCGTCAGCAGCGACTTGAGGATGTCGCGCGCCGGTTCGCCGCGGTGCGACACCGCCATCTGGATCGCGGACGCGATCACCGCGATGGCCGCCACCGTGGCCAGGATGTAGTTGGTGTGGACCTGGATGAAGCCGGCCGCGCCGCTGTTGTTGACCTCCGGGGTGTCGATCCAGACCCAGAGGAAGCCGACCGCCTTCATCACCGCCACGACGGCCGTCACCACGACATCCTTGATGGCGTCGAAGAGCAGGTTGAAGAAGGGACCGAAGGCCGCCTCGACGGCGTCGCCGAGGTATTGCTCGACACAGTCGTCCCAGTCCCAGGGAGCCCATGAACAGCCCAGAACGATCATCAGGCCCCCCTGAAGCCGACGTAGCCGTCCAGCGACTGCAGCACGTCCGGCTGGACCCGGCCGTTGAAGCTCCCGTCCTCCTGCAGCACCACCTTCCAGTCCCGCTGGTACCACTGCAGCGTGACCGGCAGCGCCGCGACCTTCCGGTCGTCGAGCCGGACGGCGATGTAGACGATCGCCCGCTCGGGCAGGTAGTCGATCACCTTGAAGGCGGCGAACTGCGCCACGTCACCCTCGCTGCGCGGTGTCCGGCTGACCCGGGCCTCACTGATCGCCAGGTTCCGGCCCGGTCCGGGCGCGATCCGCGTCGCCAGCACCTCGTCGGTGAGCTCGGGGTTGCGGATCTGGCCCAGGGTGACCATCGCCGCGAGGACGGCACCGGTCGGGGAATGGGCGAAGCAGGAGCGAACACCGGCCCGGTCGGTCACGGCCGGACCTCCCTGCTGCTGGAGCGGAATCAGCATGTCGGCCTCGAACTGCCAGCTGACCGCCGTGGGCGCCACCAACGGGATCCTCTGGTCGGGGTTCTTGAGCTTGCAGCCACCGGAACCGGGCGTGGGCGGCCCGGTCGGTGCCGGCGTGGCGGCTGACGTGGGTTCGTCCGTGGGCGTGGCGGGCGGCACGGTCGGCTCGTCGGTGGGCTGTTCGGTCGGTACGACGGCAGTCGGCGAGGTCGTCGGCTGCGTGGTCGGCGTACCCGTGTCCCGGGCGAAGAACCACACCAGCAGGCAGACGACCACAGCTCCGACCACGATCGCCGAGGCGATGAAGCCGCGTTCCTGCCAGAACACACCGCTCGCATCGCCGTCGGCGTCGTCTCCCGCGGAACCGGAACCGGAATCCCTGGTGAACAGTCCCACAGCCGATCAGACTCCGGTGACGGTGTGAGCGATCACTTCAGCTGGTCGACGAGCGCCGTCGCCGAGCCGATCACGATGCAGGCCGCCAGCACCCAGCCCAGCCGGGCCGCGTGCTCGCCACCTTCACCGCGGCGCTGGCCGACGGCCATCATGGCGCCGGCGATCAGGATGCCGAGACCGCAGATCACGTACGCGATCACCTTGACCCAGTTGACAACGCCTTTGAGCTTGTCCATGCCGGGCGGCTCGTCGTCGATCATCGGGAGCAGGTTGGCGGCCTCCGAGACCAGATGTACCAACATCATCGCGGTGAATGCCTTTCAGTATGGGGCGGGGTAATCCGCAGGGTTTGACGCGCGAAGAGCGTAGATGGATTCAAGAACTTCGAAAACCTCGTCCGGGGTGTTGTCAGGGGTGGGTGCCTCCCCTCGGCGCCACTCCTCGATCCACGGGATGTCCCACACCCTCGGCACACCACCGCCGACGATGTCGGCGAAGTCGTCGAGGACGCGGGGTAGCCGGCCGGGCGCGTCCGCGATCAGCACCAGACCGAGTACGGCGACCCCTTGCACCACTCCGGAGGCCCATTCGATCGCGGCCCGCTGGGCGGCCCGCAGCCCTGACCCGTTGGTCCGGGCGACCAGGATCACCGGGGTCGGCACCGGCGGCGGCGGGATCGGCCAGCGATGGTTCGCCGCCCGGGTGCCCGGGAGCAACTGCGCCATGGTCGTCTCGCCGGCACCGCCGTGCACCCCGACCCACCAGAGCGTGTCCGCCGCGGGAATGGCGAACTTGGGGAGTCGCTGGTCCTCGGCCGGCGCGGGCACGCCGTGCTGCGGTGCGGACGGGCCGCGCGGGGGCTGGTCGGGCGACTGCGCCGAGGGGCCCGGCGGCTGTTGCGGACCCGGAGTCGGCGATTGCTGCCGAGTCCACGGGTTCTGCGTCATGGCCCCTCCTCTCGCGGCGTGTCACAGGCTGTCGCCCACAGTATTCTCGCGCTTCCCGGGTGTACTTTCGTGACCCATCCACAGGCGAGGATGTTTCTACCCTCTTGTCGGGGTCAGTCGAGCCGTGCGCTCGCGTCGTCGGGCCTGCCCGGGCTCCAGACATGCCGTTGGTGCGCAGGACATGCTAATGGTCTACTTTGCCGGTGGCTCGGGCGGTGGCTCACCGGCGGAGCGGTCTGGACCAATGGCGACGGGCGGGATCGGGTGTCGAGTCGGACGAGGTGAGGAAACGGGTGGCGGCAATGAGAGGTCGGCGTGGCTGAGAAGATCCCCTCCTGGCCCAAGGTGACGATCCGGTTGTACGACGACCACAACGCCGAGGTGAAGATCGCCGGGCGTAGTCATCCGGTCAACCACCACGACCCCCGGCAGGCCGCGATCGCTCTGGTCAGCGAGCGGGCCGGCCAGCTCGGCCGGCCGGTGAAGGCGACGGCGGTCGAGTCCGACGGTGCCTCCTGGCCGCTGGTCATCCACCCGGACGGCCGGGTCGAGGCCATCGACACGGATTCCCGCGGGAAGAACAACAAAGCGGACAAGCCGATCTGGCCGATCATCGTCGCGTTCGTGCTGGCCGGCGTACTGATCGCCGGGACGGCGCTCTACCTGACCGTCTTCAGCAAGGGCGACGGCGTGGCGAAGCCGACCGCGTCACCCAAGCTGCCGTCACTGCCCGAGCCGAAGGTCGGGCCGGACGAGTTCGCCGCCCGGCCGGTGCCGCTCGGCTGGACGGCCAAGGCGAGCTGGACGGTCGACATCGCCGAACGCACGATCCCCGCTGTGAAACCGGACGGCACGGAGGTCGCCGTACTGACGCCGGACGACAAGATCGCGGTGTTCGACAGCAACGGCAAGGTGCTCTGGCAGGACAAGGTTCCGAACGACGCGGAGAACCCGGTCTACACCACGATCGACTCCAAGCCGGTGCTGGCCGTGGCCTCCTCGGACAACTTGTACTACTGGGCCGGCGACGGCGCCGAGGCCACCGAGATCGAGTTGCCCGACTCGGCGAAGGTGCAGTTCTTCGGTACGTCGCCCTTGGTGCAGATGGGTTCGGCCGGAGCCAGTGTGGTCTCCGGCGGCGAGCTCAAGACCGTGCAGAACCAGCAGCGGCTGTCCACCATCCTGCTTGCCGAAGGGGACAAGGCGCTGATGGCCCGCTACGCGGGTCCGCTGTACTGGAGCCAGCCGGACAAGGACCTCGTCACGCTGGACCTCAAGCCGCCGAAGGGGGTCACGCAGGTCGATCACGTCGTCGCCGCGAGCCCGGGCCGCGCGCTGGTGCTGTGGAAGGTGCCGAAGTCGAACCTGCTGATGCCGGTCGTGCACTCGACCGCCGACGGCTCCCCCGTCGCCATCTGCAAGAACGCGTCCGAGAGTGAGCTGGACGCCTGGGACTGGGTTCCGGACACCGCCCGCAAGGTCGCTGCCTGGGGTGAGTGCCTGATCGACCTCACCAGCGGGAAGACGTATTACTACGAAGGGTTCAAGCCGCAGTCGATCGCCGGCACGACGATCTACGGAACGGCTCGCGAAGGCCTGGTGGCCACCTCGCCGGGCGGTGGGTCGCACCCGCTCCAGCAGGCGACTGCCCGCCCCTGGGGCCTGGCCGGCAGCCACGCCATCGTCGTCCACAACTCCGTCGTCTACGCGCTGGACAAGAAGAAGTGATCACCATTCGCCGGACCGGATCCCGGGCTCTCGCCGGTGTCGTGACGGCGATACTGCTGCTGGTGCCTTCGGGGGTGGCGGTGGCGGCCGAGGATCCGGTCCCGGTGCCGTGGCCGGCGGTCGACAAGCCGGACACCGGCGGCACCCAGACCGACCCGGGTCCGATCGGCTGGCCGAGCGTCAGCGAACCGGAGACCACCGGCAACGGAACAGACCCCGGACCTCAGCAGTGGCCGGCCCCGCAACAAGGTTGAGCAAGCCTCGAACAGGCCTGGGCAAACGCCCGCAGGAATGAACAAGGCCCGCACTCCCTGATGGGAGGCGGGCCTTGCCGGACTGCTGAGGTGTCAGTTGGCGGCTACCTCGAGGCGGACCGTGGCGGCCACCTCGGGGTGCAGCTGGACCGAGACCTGGTGCTTGCCGGTGGTCTTGATCGGCGAGTCGATCGCGATCGACCGCTTCTCGACCAGCGGGCCGCCGGCGGACTTGATCGCACCGGCGATGTCGGCCGGGGTGACCGAACCGAACAGCCGGCCGGTGTCACCCGCCTTGACGTCCAGCTTGACGCTGAGCTGCTCGAGCTGGTTCTTGACCTCGCTCGCGTGCTCCTTGCCCTGGATCGCCCGGGCGTCGCGCGCCCGCTTGATCGACTGGATCTGCTTCTCAGCGCCGCGGGTCCAGCCGATGGCCAGGCCGCGCGGGACCAGGTAGTTGCGGCCGTAGCCGTCCTTCACCTCGACGATGTCGCCGGGGGCTCCGAGGCCCTCGACCTCCTGCGCCAGGATGAGCTTCATGTGCCGGACCTCCCTCAGCGAGCCGTGCTCGTGTACGGCAGCAGCGCCACCTCACGAGCGTTCTTGATAGCGGTGGCCACGTCGCGCTGGTGCTGCACGCAGTTCCCGGTCACCCGGCGGGCGCGGATCTTGCCGCGGTCCGAGATGAACTTGCGCAGCAGCGCGGTGTCCTTGTAATCGACGTACGTCGCCTTGTCCTTGCAGAAGCCGCAGACCTTCTTCTTCGGCTTCCGAATGATCTTGGCCATTGTGGTGCTCTCTTCCTTCCAGAGCCCGGCACAGGTGCCGGAATGGTCACTCTTGTCTCGTGGTCACGACCCGGACCGGGGTCAGAACGGGGGCTCCTCCATCGAGCCACCGCCGCCGCCCTGGCTGGCCCAGGGGTCGTTCTGCGGGGCGGACTGTCCGCCGCCGCCTTGCTGCTGGGGGGTCGCCCAGGGGTCGTTCTGCGGGGCGCCGCCAGCCTGGCCGCCGCCGCCGTAGCCTCCACCCTGGTTGCCACCGCCACCGCCACCACCGAAGCCGCCGCCTTCGCCGCCGGGACCGGAGCGCATCGCCCGGGTCACCTTCGCGGTGGCGCTGCGCAGGCTCGGCCCGACCTCGTCCACGTCGATCTCGAAGACCGTGCGCTTGTTGCCCTCACGGTCGTCGTACGAGCGGGACTTGAGCCGGCCCTGCACGATCACGCGCATGCCGCGCTGCAGCGACTCGGCCACGTTCTCCGCGGCCTGGCGCCAGACGGAACAACTCAGGAACAGCGACTCGCCGTCCTTCCATTCACCTGTCTGCCGGTCGTACGTCCGCGGCGTCGACGCGATCCGGAAGTTCGCGACGGCGGCACCGGACGGAGTGAACCGGAGCTCAGGATCGTCGACAAGGTTGCCGACCATTGTGACGACGGTTTCGCCTGCCATTGCCGTTCCTCCTGCTTTCGGGTGTGACTGTGTCTTCAGCTGTCAGTAGTACCGGCTGGTGCCGACAGTACCGATGGCTGCTGACGACCCCAGGGTCAGTGCTGGTCCGGCCGGATGACCTTGGTGCGCAGGATCGACTCGTTCAGCGTGAGCTGACGGTCGAGCTCCTTCACCACCGCGGGCTCGGCGGTCAGGTCGATGACGGCGTAGATGCCTTCGGCCTTCTTCTTCACGTCATAGGCAAGCTTGCGACGACCCCAGATGTCGAGCTTCTCGACCGTGCCACCTTCCTTGCGGACGATGTTCAGGTACTGGTCGATGGACGGCTCCACGGTGCGCTCATCGAGCTCAGGGTCGAGGATCACCATGACTTCGTAACGACGCATGCGCGAACTCCACCTCCTTCGGACTTGGCGGCCACGGTCTCTCCGTGGCAGGAGGGCGATGCGATGGCTCCGCGCCGGCACTTGCCGCCGACGCCAAGCAACGAGCCCGGTCGATGGACCGGGCCACATCCAAGAGAATACCAGCGTCCGGACTCCCTCTTGACCATATCCACAGGGCAGTTCCGGTGACTCTCCGTCATCACCGGGCGACAAGGTCCCGATTCGGCGTACGGCGGAGGACGAACACCAGCAGCGGGATCGTGAGGACCGCCGAGGCGGCGGCAAGGAGCGGGAAGCCGCCGAGGGTGAACAGCCAGGGCGAGGTGGCGGTGGCCAGCGCGGAGACGGTCCAGATGGACGACTCGACCTTGCTCTCCTGGTCCGCGGAGACCAGGTGCGCACTGCCGCCGAGATAGCACAGGTTCCAGGCGTAGCCGAGCAGGAAGAGGGCAGGTGTGAAGACCAGACCGGTCTGCGTGACCAGTACGGCGGACACGAGCAGCAGCGCGAGTCCGGCGATCATCACCGGCCGAGCCCCGAACCGGTCGATCCACCAACCGGTCAGAGGAGCCAGTGCGAACATGCCCAGCGTGTGAGCCGACAACATGACTCCCAGTACCGCGAGTCCATCGCCGTGGTGATGCGCATGCACAGGTACTGAACTCATCAGCGCAACCATCACCAGGTGACCCACGACCATCACACCGGCTGCGAGGACCAGCGGCGTACGCGCAGAGCCACCAGTGCGCGGTGGGACCTCCGGTAGTGCCTCGTCCGTGGGGCGAGTCCCCCGGAAGTAGCTGGACGCGACCAGTGCGCCGAACACAGTGGCCAGGGCGAGCAGGAACGGTCCGGCCAACGCCGGTAGGCCAAGAGCCGTGGCGAAGGACTGTGACGGGGCCATGAGGAACGGTCCGCCGACAGCACCCGCCGTACTGGCCCAGACGACTGTGCCCATCGCAGACGCGCGTCGTGCGGCGGGTACGGCGTCAGCCGCCGCGTACCGGGACAGGAGGCTCGCTGCGTTCCCGGCACCGAGGAGGAACATGCCGACGAAGAGCAGGGCGACGTGCGCACCCACTGCGGTCAGCACTGTCAGCGCTCCGCCGGCGACACCAACGCCGTACCCGGTGCGGAGGGCCTGAGCGCGGCCGCGGCGCGCAGTCCACCTGCCGACGGCCAGTGCGCCGGCTGCCGTGCCCAGCACGCCTGCTGTGTTGGGAAGACCGGCCAGGCCGGAGCTCAGCTCTTGGGCGATCAGGATGGTGCTCATCGCGCTGGCCGCGACCATGGCGGCGTTCATCAGGGCGGCGGCCAGAACGACAGGGATCAACATACCTACCACGCTAGGAAGGTGCCCGCCGAGGCTGAATATATGAACCAAGGCGTTCGGCCTTGTGCAGGGGCAATGTCGAAGGTGTCCTGGGGAGATGACCTTTCAGGAGCGAAACCTGGATGCCACCGACTGGCAGATCCTCTCCGAACTGCAGGCTGACGGGCGGCTGTCGTTCAACCAGCTGGGCAAGCGGGTCAACCTGTCACCGCCGGCGGTGGCGGACCGTGTACGACGGCTGGAGGAGACCGGCGTGATCGTCGGCTACCGCGCCCAGGTCGACCCGGCCCGGGCCGGCCAGCCGCTGTCCGCCTTCGTCCAGATGCGCTGCACGACCGGACGCTGCCTGCTGAAGACGACCCGCGCCGAGGACTTCCCGGAGGTGCTCGAGATCCACAAGCTGAGCGGCAACTCCTGCTCCATGCTGCGGGTCCGCGTCACCTCGATGCGCCACCTCGAGGGCCTGTTCGAACGCCTCGGCGAACACGGTGAGATGAACACCCACGTCGTCCTCTCCACCGAATTCGAAGGCCGCCCGGTCCAGCCGCCGACGCACGACCCACGCCCGGTCACGCGATCGGAGGGATGGGGTTCCTGAGATCGAGGTGGGGAGGAATCAGTACTGTCGGCAACCGGTCTTAGGGTGGGTTCATGAGCTTGAAGCTGGGTGCGCACGTGGATCAGCAGGACCCGTTGGCCGAGGCGGCCGATCGCGGGGCCGACCTGGTGCAGTTCTTCCTGGGCAACCCGCAGGACTACAAGGCGCCGAAGCTCGCGTACGCCGACGGCGAGGAGGCACTGCGGGACCGGGCCGCCGCGGCGGGCGTCGATCTGTACGTGCACTCGCCGTACCGGCTGAACGTGGCGAACACGAACAACCGGATCCGGATCCCGAGCCGCAAACTGCTCCAGCAGACCCTGGACAAGGCGGCCGAGATCGCGGTCAAGGGTGTGATCGTGCACGGCGGGCACGTCGGCGACGAGGACGACCCGGAGGCCGGGTTCGACAACTGGCGCAAGTGCATCGAGCGGGCCGAGCTGCCGGTCCCGCTGCTGATCGAGAACACGGCCGGTGGTGAGAACGCGATGGCGCGTCAGCTGGACCGGATCGCCCGGCTCTGGGACGCGGTGCAGTCCTCGGGGAACGACCGGCTGGAGAACGTCGGCTTCTGCCTCGACACCTGCCACTTCCACGCGGCCGGCGAGGAGTTGCCGACGATCGTGGAGAAGGTGCTGGCGATCACCGGGCGGATCGACCTGGTGCACGCGAACGGTTCACGCGACGAGTTCGGCTCCGGCGCCGACCGGCACAGCAACTTCGAAGAGGGTCACATCGACCCCGCGGACATCGTCGCGGTGGTGCAGGCCGCCGGCGCCCCGGTCGTGGTCGAGACGCCGAACGCGGACCACGGTCAGAAGGCCGACATCGACTACCTCAGGGCTCATCTGACGTAGCAGTCGGCGCGCCCAGACCGTGGACCCAGTAGGTGATGGCCCACGGCAGGAGCAGCGCGAGGGCGGTCGTGTTGCGGGTGGGAATGACGATCCCGGCGGTGATGGCGACCAGGACCAGCACGGTCGTCACCTGGAAGAGGTCGAGCCGGCCGATCACGCGGCTGTGCAAGGTCGCCCGGTTCAGCGTGCACGCGCCGTACAACGCGATCAGGGCGAGGAGGCACAGCCCGGCGACGGCCACGCCGAGCCAGGCCGAGCCGCCGTACTGATCGACGCCCTCACGGAGTATGTCGGCGAGCTGGAAGAGGCCGACCATGGCGGTCAGCGCGGCACACCCGCCGAGCAGGCGTCCAGCGGTACGGCGAGCGCGATCCGGGTCCGGTGATGGGTCCGGCTCAGGATCGGATGCCGGGTCGGGTGTCGGGGCCGCCATGAGGGCGACCGTAGCGCAGGCGGGAGAATGGCCGGCATGCAGACCTGGCCCGAGCGGTTTCCGGAGCTCTTCGCGGCGGACTACTGGGCCTGGGGTGACCTCGACGTCCGGTTCCAGACCGAGGCGCCGCCGGACGAGCTGATCAGCAACGTGCACGTGATCGGGCGGACCGACGGCGGAATCGTTGTCTGTGGCAACGACCTCGGCTGGCGGTTCCTGCCCGGCGGGACCCGTGAGCCGGGCGAGACGATCGAAGAGACCGTCCACCGCGAGCTGCTCGAGGAGGCCGGCGCCCGGCTGGCCGGTCCGATCACCTGGCTCGGCGCGCACCGCGCCGAGCACCGCCGCCCGGCGCCGTACCGTCCGCACCTCCCGCACCCGATCTCGTACTGGGCGAACGTCGTCGCGGATGTCGTGATCGAGCAGGAGCCGACCAACCCGGACGACGGCGAGCAGGTGGTCGAGGTGCTGGTGCTGCCGCCGGACAAGGCGATCGCCTACCTGGACGCGGAGCCCGACGGGATCATGGGCAACGTGGTCAGGCTGGCTCAGGCAATGGAGCTGGTCTAGCCGCCTTCCACGGCAGTACGACGGCACTGATCAGGCAGCACACACCGGCGACGTACATCGCGCCACGGATCCCGATCAGCGCGGCGAGCACACCGCCCAGGGCCATGAACAACGGCTGCACGCACCGCGAGGTGATCGACCACGAGGTGAGCACCCGCGCCATGTAGCCGTCCTCGGTCGCCTCCATCCGGTACGTCGCGAACGACGGGTTGAACGCACCGGCCGCCACCAGCATCCCGGTCTCGGCGACGGTGATCACGACCAGTCCGGCGATCCCGGCCGGCGCCAACGGCAACAACAGCAGCCACGGCGCCCGCAGTACGCCGAACACCAGCAGCATCCGATGCAGTCCGTACCGGAGGGTGAGCCGCGGTGCCAGCCGCGCACCCAGCACGGCGCCGAGACAGGACACTCCGAGCGACAGGCCGTAGCTCCACGGTGCGAGTCCCAGGTCGCGCAGCATGAGCACGGTGAGCAGCGGGGACGTCATCATCACCGGACCGCCGAAGATCTGCGAGTTCCAGAACAGTACGGCCAGACCACGGTGCCGCAGGATGTACTTCCACCCGGCCGTGAGGTCAGCCTTCTCCGTCCGGCGGACGGGCGCCGGCTCCGGCTGCCGGATCCGGCGAATGCCGATCGCCGACAGCAGGAACGACACCGCGTCGACGGCCAGCGTCGCGGTCGCGCCGACCAGACTGACCAGCGCACCACCGATCGGCGGCCCGGCGCTCATCGTCAGCCAGGTCGTCTGCTCGAACTTGCTGTTCGCCTCGGCCCGTCCCTCGGCCGGAACCAGCGCCTTCAGATGCGCACCACTCGCGGCCGTGAACGCGATCAGCGCGGCCGCCTGGACGACGCCGGCGACACACAACTGCGCATAGCTCAGTACGTCGAACGCCGCCGCGACCGGGACACTCAGCAAGGCCGCGAACCGGACCAGGTCCGCGGCGATCATCACCGGACGTTTGCGCCGCTGCTCGATGAAGTCGCCCATCGGGAGCGCGAGCGCGGCACCGGCGAGCGCGGAGATGGCGGCGAGCAGCGACACCTGGAACGTACTGACGTCGAGCGCGAGGATCGCGACGAACGGGAGGGCTCCGGAGCCGATCGCGGTTCCGGCGGCGCTGACGGTGAACGCGGTCCACAACCGCCGGAAGTCCCGACCCAAAGACATCCCGCGATCGTAGGGATCGGCACCGACAAGATCAGCGCAGGTTGAGACCTCCGTCGAGCAGGATCACCTCACCGGTCAGGTACGAGTTGTGGACGACGGCCGAGATCAGGTCGGCGACGTCGGCAGGTTGAGCGGCGCGGCGCATCGGACTCGAGGTTTTCCACAGCTCCTGGGCGGCCGTCCAGTCGGCGGTCATCGGGGTGTCGACGAGCCCGGGCGCGACCGCGTTCACGCGGACGTCGGGGCCGAGAGCCGCGGCCAGCAACTTGGTCATGTGATTCAGCGCGGCCTTCGAAGCGGCGTACCCGATCGAGCTCCCCTTCGGCCGGACGCCGGCGTGACTGGTCACGTTCACGATGCAGCCGCCCGACTCCCGGAGCGCGGGCAAGGCCGCCGTACACAGCAACCAGGGCGCGATCAGATTGACGTCGAGCAGCCGCCGCCAGTCGTCGGCGCTCAGCGACGAGAGCTCCGCGTGCGGCACCGGCCAACTGATCCCCGCGTTGTTCACCAGTACGTCGAGCCGCCCATGCTCGGCGAGCACGCCGGGGACCAGGCCCGTCGCCGCCGCGTCATCGGCCAGGTCGGCCTGGTGATAGCTCCCGCCGAGTTCAGCCGCCAACGCGACGCCGGCCTCCCGGCTCGACCGCGAATGCACCGCTATCGTCATCCCCTCGGCCGCCAACCGCCGAGCCGTCGCCTCGCCGATTCCCGAAGCGGACCCCGTCACCAACGCCACCTTCTGCACGGGCGCCAGCCTACGGAGCGCGGTAGCGGAGGCCGTCCATGAGGAGGTTCAGGGCCCGGTCGGCCTGGTTGCGGTTCTTCCCGGTGGCCAGGGCGACGCCGCTGATGCTGATGAGTACGTCGTCCGCGGAGACGTCGGAGCGGAGGTCGCCGGCCGCGGCGCCGGCGTCGAGGAGCGGCTTGATGGCGCCGACCAGGAGCTCGAAGCTCTGGGCATACGGGTTCGCGCCGGACGCGATCACCGCCCGCAGCGCGTCGGCCATCCCGAGCTTGCGGGTCATGTAGTCGATGTAGCGGTCCATCCACGCGCGCAGCGCCTCGGCGGGCGGCATCGAGTCGAGCAGTTCGGGTGCAGCGTCGCAGATGGCCGCGAGCTCGTTCCGGTACGCCGCCTCGATCAGCAACTCGCGGGTTGGGAAGTGCCGGTAGAGGGTGCCGATGCCGACGCCGGCGTCCTTCGCGATTCCCTCCAGCGTCGCCTCGAGTCCGCAGGTCGAGAACGCACGCGCCGCGGCGGCCAGAATCTGGTCCCGGTTCCGCTGTGCGTCCGCCCGCAGGGGGCGCTCGCCAGTGCCCATCTCCCCTCCCCTCTGACCCCAGAACCTAGCGGACTTGATAACCGGAGGACCCTCCAGTTAACTGAGTCTTACCGGAGGCCCCTCCGGTTAAAGCGTAGCTCGCAGAACAGGACCGACCTGATGAGCAGAATCACCACCCCCTTCGACCACGACTCCACCGCCGCCCAGGTGATCGCCGGCGTCGACCTGTCCGGCCGCCGTGCGGTCGTCACCGGCGGCGCGTCCGGCATCGGGGTCGAGACCGCTCGCGCCCTCGCCTCGGCCGGCGCCGAGGTCACCCTCGCCGTCCGCAACACCGCCGCCGGTGAGCGCACCGCGGCCGAGATCATCGAGACCACCGGCAACAATCACGTCTTCGTCGCACCGCTGGAGCTCGCCGACCGCGCGTCGGTGCGGGCGTTCGCCGCCAACTGGGACGGACCGCTCCACATCCTGGTGAGCAACGCGGGCGTGATGGCCGAGCCGCTCAACCGCACCCCCGAGGGCTGGGAGCACCAGTTCGCCACCAACCACCTCGGCCACTTCGGGCTTACCACCGGCCTGCACAGTGCACTCGCGCAGGCCGGCACCGCCCGGATCGTCTCGGTCAGCTCCAGCGCGCACCTGCGCTCGGACGTCGACTTCGACGACATTCACTTCGAGCACCGGCCGTACGACGAATGGTCGGCGTACGGGCAGTCCAAGACGGCGAACGTGTTGTTCGCGGTCGAGGCGGCCAAGCGCTGGGCGAGTGACGGGATCATCGCCAACGCGCTGATGCCGGGCGGGATCCGGACCGCGCTGCAGCGGTACGTCTCGGCCGAGCAACTCAAGACCTGGGAGGAGTTCCCCTGGAAGACCACCGAGCAGGGTGCGTCGACGTCCGTTCTGCTGGCCGCGTCGCCGCAGAGGCCCTGCCCCGCGGCGAGAGCGAATACAGCGGTGTCGCGGCGTACGCCCTCGATCCGGAGTCGGCCACTCGCTTGTGGGAGGTCTCGGAGAAACTGCTGGCCCAGTAGTCGGCAGGGATTGATCAGGACACCGGCTCGGCTACGGTCTCAGGCTCCGGGCCGGTAACCTGACCGACCGTGAGTGACTTGAGCATCCGGACCATCTCCACCGACGAACACGCTGCGTACATCGCGACGCAACCGTCGGCGAGCTTCCTGCAGACCCCTGGGTGGGCGGCGGTGAAGAGTGAGTGGAAGGCGGAGTCACTCGGCTGGTTCGACCCGTCCAACCCGGGTGAACTGCTCGGCGCCGGCCTGGTGCTCTACCGGCAGATGCCCAAGGTGAGGCGCTACCTGGCCTATCTGCCCGAGGGTCCGGTGATCGACTGGGACGCCGTCGACCTCGGCCAGTACCTGCGCCCGCTCGCGGCGCACCTGCAGGAGCAGGGCGCCTTCGGGGTCCGGATGGGTCCGCCGGTGGCGACCCGGCGCTGGGGTGCGAAGACCATCAAGGACGCGATCGCGGGCGGTCAGCAGCCGAAGCTCGGCGACGTCCGGGCCGACGTGATCGAACCGTCCGGCGCCACCGTGGCCGCGCAGTTGCGCGCCCTCGGCTGGAAGGCGCCGCGCGTCGGCGAAGGGTTCGCGGCCGGACAGCCGCAGTACGTCTTCCAGGTGCCGCTGGCCGGCCGCAGCCAGGACGACCTGCTCAAGGGGATGAACCAGCTCTGGCGGCGCAACATCAAGAAGGCGGAGAAGGCCGGCGTCGAGGTGACGCAGGGCGGCGCCGAGGACCTGAAGGCCTTCCACCAGCTGTACGTCGAGACCGCGGAGCGGGACCACTTCACCCCGCGGCCGCTGCCGTACTTCATGAAGATGCAGGCGGCGATGGCCAACCAGCCGGCCGACTGCTGTGACTTCCGGATCTACAACGCCTATCACGAAGGCGACCTGGTCGCGTCGACCATCTGGGTCCGGGTCGGCGGTCATTCCTGGTACTCCTACGGAGCCAGTTCGACCGCCAAGCGAGACGTGCGCGGATCGAACGCGATCCAGTGGCGCATGATGTCGGACGCACTCGCGGCGGGTGCGTCCGTGTACGACCTACGGGGCATCACCGACACCTTGGACCCGAACGACCCGCACGTCGGGCTGATCCAGTTCAAGGTCGGCACCGGCGGCGAGGCCGTCGAGTACGTCGGTGAGTGGGATCTGCCGTTGAACAAGGCGCTCTACACCGCATTCGACCTCTACATGAGACGGCGTTGACACCATGCCCCTAGTCCTGCACGTCGATTCCGATCGATGGCGCGAACATCTGCGTTCCACGTGGAACCCCGACATCGTCCCGGTCGCCAAAGGCAACGGGTACGGCTTCGGCAACCAGCGACTGCTGGCCGAGGGTCGCGCCCTCGGTGCGCGCACGGTCGCGGTCGGCACGTACTTCGAGGTGCCGCCGGACCCTCGTGAGGACATCGTCGTGCTGTCCCCGTGGCGGCCGTTCCTCGACATCCCGTCGAGCAAGAACGTGATCCACACGGTCAGCCGGCTGGCCGACCTGGTCTCGATCCCGGCCGGCAGCCGGGTGCTGATCGAGGTGATGACCTCGATGCGGCGGCACGGGATCGGCGCCCGCGAACTGCGGCACACGATGCTGCTGAACGCACTCGACCGGATCCGGTTCGAGGGCTGGTCCCTGCACTTCCCGATGGGCGCCGGCGGTACGTCGGCCAACGTCCGGGAAGCCGCGGAGCTGGGGAAGGCCGCCCAGGCGGTCCGGCGGGGACCGCTGTGGGTGTCGCACGTACCGGCGCAGAAGCTGGCCGACATCGGCGACAACGTGCGGCTTCGGATGGGCACCGGGCTCTGGCTCGGCGACCGCGGCGCGCTGGCGGTGCGGGCCACGGTGCTCGACGTGCACTCGGTCCGCCGCGGTGAGCGGGTCGGTTACCGGCAGCGCCGGGTGAACGGTGACGGCCACGTCCTGGTGGTGTCGGGCGGCACCGCACACGGCGTCGGCCTCGAGGCACCTACCGCGGCGGCGAGTGTGCGGCAGCGCGCGATCGCGATGGCCAAGGGCAGCCTGGACGCGGCCGGGATGGCGCTGTCGCCGTTCACCATCGAGGGCAAGCAGCGCTGGTTCGCGGAGCCGCCGCACATGCAGGCCAGCATGCTGTTCCTGCCGTCGTCGGTGGCGCCTCCCGCGGTCGGCGACGAGGTCGGCGTCGACGTCCGCTACACCACCACGAACTTCGACAAGGTGTCGATGGACTAGGGCACCTGCCCTAGGCGGGTGAGGCGAGGTCGATGACGGTGCCGTCGGGGCAGCGCAGGTACGAGGTGACCTGCCCCCACGGCGACTTCTCCGGCTCCTTCAGCGGCTCGGCGCCGGCCTCGACCGCGCGCTTGAAGTCGGCCTCGACGTCCTCGCTGGTGAGTCCGAGTTCGAAGCCGACCGCTCCGGGCGTGCCCACCTCGGACAGGTGGCTCCGGCCGACCGCGTAGGTGGCGAAGACGATCTTGGTGTCACCGGCGTCCACCTCGCCGGCGCCCTGGTCCCAGTACGTCCCCTTCCACCCGAACGCACGCTCGAAGAACTCGATCGAGGCCTGGGCGTCCTCGACGTACACGATGGTCTTCGCGAACTTCATCTCAGCTCTCCCGGTTCGATTCAGCGGCAGGACCGTCCCGCCACCCAGCCTGACGCATCCCGGCGGGGAAGTGTGACGGCTTGACTTCAGGTGGACCTGAAGTTTCAGCCTGGGACCATGAGCCTTCTGGAACGGATCGAGGAACGGGCCGGAGCGGCCGAGCTCCGGGCGGAGTCGTACCGGCTGCTGGAGCTGTCCCGTGGCGCCACCTGCGTCGACGTCGGGTGCGGAGCCGGACATGCGGTCGTCGATCTGACGGCCGCCGGGCTGAAGGTAACCGGCGTGGACGCTGATCCGGAGGCGATCGAGGCCGCCCGGATCAGGGTGCCCGAGGCGATGTTTCACGTGGCACATTCCGACGACCTGCCGCTGGAGAACGCGTCGGTCGACGGCTACCGGGCCGTCCGGCTCTTCCACCTGCTCGACGACCCGGCCCCGACCGTGGCCGAGTCCAAGCGGGTGCTCCGTCCGGGCGGTCGCATCGTGCTCGGCGGCCAGGACTACGGGTTCCTGCTGATCGACAGCTCCGACCAGGACCTGACCGACGTCGTCCTGCTCGGCCTGGAGTCCCGTTCGATCGCTCCACGAGCCGCTCGCAGTCTGCGCGACGTACTGCTGGATGCCGGGTTCCGCGACGTGGAGGTCTTCGTACACACCGAAGTGCTCACCGATCACCGGTTGATGGCGCGGCAACTCGAGCTGGCCGCCGCGGCCGCGGTCGAGAAGGCGTTGATCACCCAGGACGACGCGGACGGCTGGCTGGCCGAGCAGGCGGATCGTGGCCGGCGAGACCGCTTCCTCGCCGTACTCCCGACGCTGCTGGTGGCCGCCACGCGCTGAGGTGAGGCTGTCGGTGGCGGCCGTTGGCGTGCGGAGAATGATTCCACTGGTGGGTGTAGTACTGGACGCGCCCGACCCGCAGAAGCTCGCGCGGTTCTACTGCGAACTGCTCGGCTGGGAGTTGGGCGACGACGAGGAGACGTGGGCGACCGCCCAAGGCCCGGACGGCAGCTCCAAGTTGTCGTTCCAACTGGAGCCGAACTACCGGGCGCCGAGTTGGCCGAGTGCGACCGACACGCAGCAGCTGCAACTGCACCTGGACTTCAAGGTCGACGATCTGGAGGCCGCGCACGAGCACGCGACCTCCGTGGGCGCCCGGCTGCAGGACTTCCAGCCCCAGTCCGACGTCAGAGTGTACGCCGACCCGGCCGGTCACGTCTTCTGCTTCTTCACCTGACGGGCGGCCACAACGGCCGCGACCGCGCCGAGGGACAACACGACGGCGAAGCCGATCATCGACGGGCGCAGGGCGAGCTGGCGGATCACCAGGCTGAAGGCGATCGACGGCAGCCCCATGCCGACGTACGCGATCACGAAGAACGCCGCCAGCACACCGGCCCGGGACGCCGGGTCGGCAGCGACGACCGTCTCGGCGACCGCGCTCTTGAACAGCAGGCCCGCCCCGGCGCCGGCCAGCGCGGCCGCGATCAGGACCAGCCACAGCGCAGGCCGGTACAGCGAGACCGCAGTCAGAGCGAGGCCGGCCGGGAAGAGCAGCGTGCCGGTCAGCAGCACCCTCGCGTGCGCGATCCGGCCGACCGTCAGCTGAGCGACCGCGGACGCGGCGAAGGCGACGAACGGCGCCAGCCCGGCAACGAAGTACGACGTGATGCCGAGCTGGCCGCGCACGATGATCGCACCCAGCGAGGAGAACAATCCCATCACCGCGAAGGCGAAGAACCCCAGCGCGGCCGCCGAGACGAACGCGCCCCGCTGCCCGTCCCGTACGGCGAACCGGACCGGCCGATCCTGCTCGGTCCACTCGGTGTCCACGGTCTCCGGACTCGTCAGCACGAGCAGGAACAGCACGGCCATCAAGCCTCCGAACACGATGTACGACGTGCGCACCGGAGCCGGCGCCCATTGCGCGAGGGCTCCCGCGACCAGCGGGCCGAGGGCGAGACCACCCAGGTTCGAGGTGGTCGCAACCAAGGCGGGGAATGCCGATTCGCGCTGGCCGGGCCGGGCCTCACGATGCAGGTCGGTGAGATAGGCGGTGGCGGTGGAGGCCATCAGGCCGACCGCGATACCGGTGAGGACCCGGCCGACGAGCAGGCCTGGCAGCTGCGGCCAGATCGCCAGGACCGCCGCGGACAGGATCCCGGTGAGCAACGCAGGCAGGATGACTCGACGCCGGCCGAGCCGGTCGGACAGATGGCCGAGCAGCCGGAAGCTCGCCGCGGCGCCCACCACCATCACGGCGAAGGCGACGGTCACCGTCGTCGCGCCGAACTGATCTCTGACCTGGTAGATCGGCCAGAGCGGCGTTGGCACGGTGCCGAACGCCATCAGGGTCAGGAAGGCGACGGCGACGAACCAGAACCCGGTCAGGTGCCGGTTGCCGACGCTCACAGCGGTACTCATCTCGATGGTGCCTCTCGATATGGAATCAGGTCCACAGAGTCCGAACCGCCGGCCTGCGCGTGCCGATACCAGCTCTGCTGGGATCGGATCAGATACTTTCCATCTCTGACAGAGATACTGGTGGCATGGAACTCCGTCATCTACGGCACTTCTTGGCACTCGCCGAGGAACGCAGCTTCACCGCGGCAGCAGGCCGCGAGCACATCGTGCAGTCCGGTCTGTCGACCTCGATCCGGGCACTCGAGAAGGACCTCGGCGCCCTGCTGTTCGTCCGTGGGACCAGGCCGGTCCGGCTGACGGCCGAAGGACAGGCTCTGGTCCCGGCAGCTCGCCGTACCTTGGAGGCGGCCGCGGTGGCGCGGCAGACGGTCCAGGAGGTGCACGGTGTGCTGGCCGGGCAGCTCCTGATCGGAGGGCTGCAGTCGACCGCCCACACGCTCCCGGTCGCCAACTGGGTGGCGGAGTTCTCGCTGGCGCATCCGCGTGTGGACGTCTCAGTGCGGCAACTGGGCGCCTCGGAGATGGTCCGTCTGGTGGTCAACGGAGGCCTCGACTGCGCACTGGTGGCTCTGCTGGACCAGAGACCTACCGGGCTCGAGGTGGTACCGCTGCTGGCCGAACCGCTGGTGCTGGCGTGCCCTGCAGCTCATTCGCTGGCCGGTGAGACCGCCGTCCGGCTCGACCAACTCGTCGGCGAGCGTTTCGTCGAGGCACCTCCCGAGTGGGCGATCCGGGCACAGGTCGACCGGGCCTTCGCGGAGGCGGGGCTGCAACGCCGGATCGCATGCGTGGTGAACGAGTGGAGCATGGTGCTCGACCTCGTCGCGGCCGGCGCCGGGATCGCGCTCGTACCGGAAGGGCTGGACTTCACGCTGCACCCGCGATCGGGCGAAGCGCTCCAGCTGGTCCCGCTGACCGGGATCCGGCTGGAGCGCCGGGTCGATCTGATCCTGCCCGGTGGCCATGCGGCGACGCCGGCTGCCCGCCGGTTCGCCGAACTGGTAAGGCGAAGGTCAGGCCTTGAGGTGGCCCTTCCAGCGGATGGTGGGTAGCAGGGCGGCGGGGTCGACGCGGTCCTTGTTGGCGGCAACGATGTCGAACATCGAGTCGATCAGCGTGTCCGAGAGCAGGTGCGGCTGGAGGCCGAGACCGACCAGGCCAGTGTGCTGCACGTTGTAGTAGTGCTCGGCCTGCTCGACCCGCGGGTTCTCCAGGTGCTCGACCTGGACCGGGCCGGGGAAGCACTCGGCGACCTTGTCCGCGATCTGGCTGACCGAGTAGCTCTCGGTCATCTGGTTGAAGACGCGGAACTCGCCGGCGTCGGCCGGGCTCTCCACCGCGAGCCGGATGCACTCGACCGTGTCCCGGATGTCGAGCAGCCCTCGAGTCTGCCCACCTGTGCCGTAGACCGTCAGCGGCTCGCCGAGGACGGCCTGGATGACGAACCGGTTGAGCACGGTGCCGAACACGGCGTCGTAGTCGAACCGGGTGGCCAGCCGCGGGTCCTGCACGGTCTGCGGCGTCTGCTGCCCGTAGACCACGCCCTGGTTGAGGTCGGTGACCCGCAGGCCCCAGACCCGGCAGCCGAACTCGAGGTTGTGCGAGTCGTGCACCTTGCTGAGGTGGTAGAACGAGCCCGGCTTCTTCGGGTAGAGCATCCGGTCCTTGCGCCCGTTGTGCTCGACCTCCAGCCAGCCTTCCTCGATGTCGATGTTCGGCGTGCCGTACTCGCCCATGGTGCCGAGCTTGACCAGGTGGATGTCCGGGTTGGTCTCGGCGACGGCGTACATCAGGTTCAGCGTGCCGACCACGTTGTTGTGCTGGGTGTAGACCGCGTGCTCGCGGTCGATCATCGAGTACGGCGCCGCCCGCTGCTCGGCGAAGTGCACGATCGCGTCCGGCTCGAACTCCCGCAGCACGCCGTACACGAAGTCGGCGTCGAGCAGATCACCGGTGTACGACGCGATCCGCTTGCCGGAGACTTCCTCCCAGGCCGCGACCCGGGTGTCGAGGTCCTGGATCGGGACCAGGCTCTGCACCCCCAGCTCGCGGTCGTAGCCCCGACGGGCGAAGTTGTCGAGGACGGCCGTGTCGTGGCCGCGGTCTGACAGATGCAGCGCTGTCGGCCACCCTAGGTAACCGTCACCGCCCAGGACGAGTACGCGCACGGCTCGGCCGCCTTCCTTTCGGGACGTTGGCTTTTCACAGTCATTCCTATCCCGAGTAACCGCCACACTAACGTGACCAGCCCCACTGAGAGGCTGGCAATTGGCTATGAATCTGTGCGGCCGGGGCACTGTTGGCTGCGGGGGTGCACAATAGGCGCAATGGGGATTCTCGCCAAGGTAACCAGCGGATCCGGCGTGCGCCGGACCCGATTGTTGCTGTGGGCGAAGTATTCGGCGGCCTCGGTGGTCGCCACCGTGCTCAGTCAGGCGGCGTTCGCGCTCTGTTACTGGTTCGGTACGGCGGCCCTGGTGGCCTCCCTGGTCGCCTGGGTGACCGGGACGGTGCCGAGCTACCTGATCAACCGCCGCTGGACCTGGGGTCACCGCAACCCGGCCGGCCGGGATCTGTTGCCGTACGCAATCATCGTGGTGGTGTCCGCGGTGCTGGCGGCGATCGTCACCACGGTGACCGACCACCTGGTCCAGGACCGGATCGACTCGCACGCCTGGCAGACGCTGCTGGTGAGCGCTTCCTACCTGGGCACGTACGGCGTGCTGTTCATCCTGAAGTTCGTGCTGTTCGATCGCTACGTGTTCGCCAGGAAGCCTGCGCCGTCGTCCGCCGACGCTGAACCCGCCGAAGCACGTACTCGCGTAGCCACGTAGTCGTCATCACCCGCGCGTAGTTCGCGCCGTACACGACACCCGGACCCTTCTTGCTGGTCCCGTCGCCGCGGCGCCGCATCGTCATCGGCAGTTCGACCACCCGCGCGCCGATCGCAAGTGCACCGAGCAACAACTCCGACGACTGGTACTGCGGCTCGCGCAAGGTGACCGCGGTCGCCAGGTCGGACCGCATCGCCCGGAACCCGAACGACGTGTCGGTCAGCTTCCGCCGGGTCAGAATCGACGCCAGGACGGCGAAAACCCGCACCCCGACCCAGCGCAGCCGACTGTCCGCGTCCTCGGCCCCGAGCCGGCGCGACCCGGTCACGAAGTCGGCGCGCTCGAGCAGAATCGGCTCCAGCAGTACGTCGAGCTCGTCGTTGTCGTACTGCCCGTCCGCATCGGTCGTCACGACGTACTGCGCCCCGCCCTCGGCGGCGAGGTGGTAGCCCAGCCGGAGTGCGGCACCCTGACCACGGTTGCTCGGGGCAACACATACGAACGCGCCGTGCTCCCGGGCAACGGCAGCGGTGTCATCGGTCGCGCCGTCGACGACGACCAGGACGTCGACCGGGAGCCCCGCACACGTGCGCGGCATGTTCGTCAGCACCGGCCCGATCCCGCCGGCTTCGTTGTAGGCGGCAATCACCACGAGGATCGGCGCGAACGACGGCTTGCCGAAGTCCCTCGCGGCAAGGGAGTCCACGGCGTCCGGGTAGTCCGCCATCGCCGGCCGCGCCTGGTCCTTGCCGAGCAACGCCCGCAACCCGATCGCTCCGGCCAGTGGGAAGAGCGCGAGGCCGGGCAGCTGATAGCGCCAGGAGAACTCGAAGGCCGCAGAGCCCAGCAGCAGGATCACACCGGCGGCCGCGGGCAGTAGCGCAGCCGACCTCAGTCCAGAGGTCTTGGCACGACCGAGACCGGCTACCGCGGCCAGCGCGATCAGCACACAGATCCCGAGTGCGAGTCCGGACGTGTAGCCGCCGTTGAGTTGGTAGGCGCGCAAGATGACGGCCGGCACGTGCGAAACGTGCGGCTCCGATCCGCCCCACTTCACCGCGGCCTTGGCGGTGTTGGGGTCCTGCAGGTTCGGATACGTGGTCTGGAACTGCCAGCGCTCCAGCGGTACGTCGTCCGGCGAGGTGGTCCGCGTCGGCGCGAAACCCTTGAAGAAGTCCTTCAGCGCGGCCGAGGTGACGTCGAGCGGCTGGTGCCGGATCACCACCCGCGCGAACTCCGTGGCCAGCTCCTGCTTGGTGGTGCCGGGCGGCAGTGGTCCAGGCCAGTTGGGGTCGCCGTAGTGGTTGTGCGCGTACTTGTCGACGCCGAGACGCTGATCGAGGGGCTCCTTCGGGCAGAACAGCCTGGTGCCTTCGTTGAGCGGCAGCTTGGCGCAGTCCGCGACCACAGCGGTCCGGCCGTAGAGCACCTGGTTCTCGGCCCCGGTGAATCCCCATCGGCCGGTCTCCGCATGGAAGTAGGTGGCATAGGCGCTGAACACCACCGCGAACCCGGCTATGGCGGCAGCAGTACGTCGTACCAGCTCAAGACGTCGGCGGTGCCAGGCATTGCCGACCACAACCAGGTAGAGCACGACTGCGATCAGCAGGGTCAGGCCGATGGTGCGGACCGCGAACGCGGCACCTAGCAGCAGGCCTGCCGCGAGTGCACGCTTCCAGCCGGGTACGCCCCAGCCGAGCATCAGCCAGAGGACGGCGACGAGCAGTACGTCGAAGGTGGTCTCGGCCATGATGTTCTGCTCGATCTGCACCTGGTAGGCGTCGAGCAGGAGCGGTGCGGCCGCCACGGCGGCCAGCCAGCGGTAGACGTTCAGCCGGCGGGCCAGTGCGTAGATGGCGATCCCCAGCAGCAGTCCGACCAGGTGCTGCACGATCACGACGAAGGTGACGCCGCCGAGCGCTTGGAGAGGGCGCAGGACGAACTCGTAGCCGATCGGGTTGAGCGCGTCGGGCTTGAGCGCCTCCATGTTGTTCAGGTACTGCACCGAGTCGGTGTAGAGGATCGCCGGCCGGTAAGCGACGGTCGCGAGCATGCGCAGGAGCGTGCCCACCACCAGGAAGACAGCGAGCAGCCAGTGGGTTCGGAGGACCTGCCTCACGGGGCTTGGAAGTAGTGCCATGTGCGGGCGAGCCCGTCCTCCAGCGACACGGTCGGCTCGTAGCCGAGGTCGTTGGTGATATCGACGACGACCGCCGGCATCTCGCCGGCCGGAGCCTCGATGTGCTCGGCCGGGACCGGACGCCCGGTCACACCGCGCACGGCCTCGACCATCTCCAGCACGGACACGGACCGGCCGGATCCGATGATCGCCCGGCCGTCGTACCCCTTGTCGAGCGCGAGCAGGATGCCCGCGACGAGGTCGTCGATGTAGACGAGATCGCGGCGCTGCTTGCCGTCGCCGTAGATCCGGACGCCCTCGTCCTTGAGCGCCGCCCGCATCATCCGCGGCACGAAGCTGTCCTTGTGCGACATCCCCGGCCCGTACACGTTGGTGAACCGCAGCGCGGCCGTCGCAAGACCGTAGCTGCCCGAGTACGCCGACAGCAGCATCTCGCCCGCGGCCTTGGTCGCGCCGTACGGCGTCAGCGGCCTGAGCGGGAGGTCCGCGGTGATGGTCGACGTACCCACGTTGCCGACGACGGCGTTGGTCGACGCGAGGACGAATCGGTCCACGCCGCTGCCCCGGGACAGCTCCAGCAGGACCTGGGTGATCGTCACGTTCTGCGCGAAGGTCTGCATCGGTGCGTCGACCGAGCGCAGCACCGAGGTCAGCGCAGCCAGGTGGACCACAGCGGTCGGCCGGGTCTCGAAGGCCGCGATGCAGACCTCCTGATCGGCCAGTTCGCCGGTCACCACGTGCACGCCGTCGTCCCATGACGAGTCCGGCGGCTCGCGGTCCACCGCCGTCACCGGGACACCCCGCTGCCGTAAGGCGGCCACCAAGGCCCGACCGATGAACCCCGAGGCCCCAGTGACCAGCACACGTTCGTCCATGGCCTTCAACTTACCTGCGGCCCCACACCGCCGACCACGGTCGTCCCCCACTAGCGACCGCCCGGACACAAAGCGTCACCCAGAGCCCTCCACTCTGCGGCTGGTTAGACCACGCTGATCATCAGCCGGGACTCGGCCTTCTCGATGACCTGACCGCACGAGATTGTCGAGTCGAACGAGAGCGCCGACCTAGGCATGCCCACCGAATAGACGCGCAGAGCTGGGCGCGCGGTGCGGTCTTCGTTCCAGCCCGCGATCTCGTCGCTGAGCTGTTCCGCAAGGTTCAGGCCGTAGGTGCCGTGACCGATTGCTCCCAGTTCGTGCGTGCCACCTCCGACTCGCCGGATCGCCAGGTAGGCGAGGCTGCCGCCTTCGGCGAGAGCTGGGCTGCGTACGGCGATCGCGGGGGTACACAGCTCGGCCTCAACCGCGGCACGGGCTGCGGCGATGCGGCACGTCCTCGCATCGGTGGCGGTGACGCGGAGCCAGATACCGTCGAACGAGTCGTACGGTCCAACC
Source organism: uncultured Actinomycetota bacterium (assembly GCA_963770725.1). GTDB lineage: Bacteria > Actinomycetota > Actinomycetes > Propionibacteriales > Kribbellaceae > Kribbella. Next base: position 405,397 of record CAVYQT010000012.1, on the reverse strand, counting down.
GTCACTCCTGACCATGTCACCTGCTTCGGTTGGTCGAGGACTCCACTCAGTTTCTCGGTGTCGATGGCCTGGTCGACGTCCCAATACAGCGTTACATGAGCGTCCTTGTCGATGTCGGCGCTTCGCTCGCCTTCCTGGCCAATCATGGGCACGAAGCCGCAGAGCTCCATCGAGTCCGACACCAGAGCGTCCCCGTCGCGGATGAAGGCAACGCTGCGCGTCTGCCCGCGCCACCGTAGCGGCACGACCAGCCGACCGCCGGGAGCCAACTGCTCCCAGAACGCCGGCGTCAGGTCCCAGGCGCCAACGGTGAAGATGATGCGGTTGTACGGCGCGTTTCCGGGAGCACCGAGTGCCCCGTCTCCGGTGATGACCTCGACATGCTCATTACCAGTCGCGTCGAGGCCCCGCCGTGCACCGGCGGTGACTTCTGGGTCGATGTCGACGGTGGTGACCGACCCGCCGGGTCCTGTGAGCTGCGCCAGGAGAGCGGCGTTGTAGCCGGTGCCTGCACCGACTTCGAGGATCCGGTCACCGGGCTGTACCTGGAGCTGGTCGAGCATCATGGCGACGACGGTCGGAACGGATGCGCAGCTCAGCGGGGTGCCGTCTCCGGCACGCTTTGTGATGACAGCGATATCGGCGTAGGCGTCTTCCGGGCTGGCTTCAGGAACAGACTCGTGCCGCGGGACGGTGCGCAGCGCCTGTTCGACTGCTGGAGTCGTTGCGCGGCCGGCGGCGAGGATGTTGTCGACCATGGCCGCACGCAAGGTCTCGGGTGAGTTGGTGATGGTGTTCATTGGTTCCCTTCGTGGAGCCCGGGCCCGAGAAGGGCGGCGGGCTGATCGTAGTTGGCGGACGGACAGTCTCCGGCGCGGAATTCAGCCGGTGAGGAGTAAGCACGTATCCCAGGCGGCCCCATGCTCAACGGTTGACGTGGCAGTGATCTGCGCCTGCACGAGTCCGGCCGACCAACCCGGTAGAGCGAAGCCGTCGAGCGAGAGGGGTTCGCAGAGCCGCACACGCATCTCAAGACGTCTTCGTCGAGCTCGCTGCTACCGTGGCGGTGAACCTGATAGGGCCTACATCTTGCCTTGCAGCGTCTTGGCAAATGCCCGGTTTGTACTGCGGCGTCCTGGCACGTAGGACGGGATGGGCCGATAGCCGGTCGCTAGGTAGAGGCGGATCGCGGCGCCGTTGAGCGCACCAGTCTCAAGAACGATCCTGCGGGCGCCCAGTTCCACAGCCTGCCGTTCCAGTTGGCTCAGGATTCTCCGCGCCAGGCCGTGCCCGCGGTAATCGGGCGTGACAAACATCTTGCGCACTTCTGCCACCCGCGCTCCCTGGTCGTACGTGCGGTAACCGCCACAGCCGACCGGCTGACCACTCGACGTACACGCCACGAGAAGCAACCCGCATGGCTCGACGTAGTCGCTGGCCACCTCGGCCTCGGGTGAATCGGCGAAGCCATAGGTGTCAAGCTGTTCGCCATAGAGCGCCTTGACCAGCATCTGTGCATCGGGGTCGTCGTAACTCCGCGCCACCAGTTGGATCGGCGCACCGGAGTCATCTGCCGACAGGTGATCGCCATCCGCCGGAGACATAGAGCTCACCGGCCCTCCAGCGCCGCGTCGAGCTCGGGCAAGAAGTCAGCAACGACGGTCGCACGCTGCCGCTGTGCGAGGCTGCGCCGAAGCTCCCGCAGCGAAGCCACGCACCTACCGGACTGCACCTCCGACAGCCGAGAGAGCGCAATTCGTGCTGTCTCCACGGTGCCGTCCAGGTCGCGGCGCAGAAGATGGGCGCGGGCGAGCTGACAACCATGCAGGAGCGCCGAGCGTTGGTAGGCCGGGTCGTCGCCGATGCTGGACAGCGGTGTCAGGAGTTCGATTGCTTGCTTGAGCAGCGGTTGTCGGTACAGCTCGGTACGCATGGCGATGGTCAGCAGGCTGTAGCCCGCCTCGGCGGAGAGCTGGTCCGGGCTGAGGTAGTACAGGTACGGCGACAACTCGTCGACCGCAGCCGAGGCCAGCAGATCTTGCGAACGGTCGGCTGCCGCGCGGAAGGCACCAAGGTCGCCAACACTGGCGTGGGCAGTGGCAGCACGGCCGGTGGTACGTGCCCGAAGCAGATCACTCGACGTTGGCACACCGTGAGCAGCGTCGATGATCCGAAGTGCATCCGGGCCATGCTCGGTGTAGGAGGCCACGTAGGCCAGCATGCCGGCGTTGTTGACCATCCGTCCGTCGTCGCCAGCGGCTCGGGCTACCCGGATGGCAAGCAGCAGGTATCGCTGCGCGATGGCGGTCTCGCCAGCGTCGAATTGCATCCAGCCGGCCAGTTGCGCCAGGTCGGCCACGATTGTGAGCAGATCACGGCCGACCTCTGGCTCGTAGCTGGCGCTGCGCACCAGGTCGAGTACGCCGGCCAGCTCGTGTGTCACGTAGCGGAGGCTCAGGGCACCGCCGCCCTGGCGATCGTCGAGGTGCCGCAGTGCGGTGACGTGCGAGGCGATCAGCTCGGTCTGCGGCAGCCTGACCCGATCGGGCTTGGCATGAGCGGGGATCGACTCAACCGTGGTTTGGATGCCGTCAAGTACAGCGGCCACCAGGTCGGGCCCGCGCGTCGGCAGAGGGCGCGAGCCACTGACCAATTGCTCGAGAGAACGCACCAGACCGTCGAAGTTTTGGTCGGCGCCCAGCGCAACCGCCTTAGCGGCTGATCGCCGCGCCCGAGCGTGCCCCGGCCAGAGCTGTTCAGCCGAGACATACGACCCGAGACGATCGGTCAGAATCGTGGCGACGACCTCAGGGATCGATCCATGCGGACAGTAGTTCGACCGGACCCACGGATAGGCCGCGGTGATGTCGATGCGCTCGGCCGAGCGGCCACGCCGAATCAGCCAACTGTTCACGGCACGGGCCAAATCGCGCGGACCCCAGCCGATGAGGTCCAACGCCTCTGCCAGTGAATTCGGCCGGACACCGGTATCAGCCATACCGCGCACCGCCGCTGTCCTCGTCACGTGTCCACGGTAGTTCGTGGGCAGGCATCAGGCCGGACGAATGCAGCCCCGCCGAGGCGCTGAGACCAACCTTCACGACCTTCACGCCTCCTCTCGTGGACTTCGCACCCTTCACCGCTTCATCAGGTTACAAACCGCCCACGCTCAGTGATCCACTCAATCTAACGACATCGAGACGAGGGAGGCGAACATGGTGCACCTGCTAGCAAGTCCGTGGCCGGTCATCATCGGATACGCCCTGGCAACGGCGCTGGTCGTCGTCATGATCCGCGACATCGCCCGGGATGTGAGCGACCGATGACCGCCACCCAGCTCCCGCTCCCCACCGACCGCCGCGTCTGTGTCTGGTTCGGCAAGCACCTGATCGCGGACTACACCGGTGAGCCGCAGCTCGCAGCCCGATTCGAGGCGGGGATGCGGCGACGCTTCGCCAGCTTGCAGGTGACTAACGAGCCGGCAATCGCGGTGGTGAATCAGATGTTGCCGAGCGTGAGCAGCCAGCGGCGTCCGGCCCGCCAAGACGACCGGTGAACGGTGTGGACTACACACGGCCGCTGCTCCTCGGCTATACCCGGCGGGATTTGTACCTGTCGAACCGGCACGTCGACGAGCTGAAGCATCAGCTGGCGGCCTTCGCCCAGCTCGAGGGCTTCACGCTCGGCACTGTCTACATCGAGGAGCCCGACACCGCCCCGGCGGCATTCGACGCCCTGGTGACGTCGGTCAACCGCTACGAGGTCACAGCAGTGGTGATACCCCAACTGCGGCACTTGGCACTTGTTGGTGATCCGGAAGCCGTGAAACGGCAATTTGAGCGAGGCACCGGGGCTCGGCTCATGCTGCACGACACGACCCCATGATCTTGCGGGTTCGGCAGCGGCCCCCTCAGCCGTCCCGCTCGCGGAGTGATCGCCGTGAGCTGCCGATTCCGCCCCTGGTCGATCCCTGCCCGAGGCCGCCCCGAGTCTCATGGCCCCTGTCTCGGGCAGGGATCTCCATAGCCGGTTGGCGCGGAGCGTGAGAGCGAGTCCGTTCCGCGCCAGCCGTTCCAACTCCATCAGAACCTTCGAACGTGAGGCGTACGGATATGTCCCAAGTCGAACATATGAAGATGCAGCTGCATGGGCTGGCTGATCAGTCGCGGCAAGGCGCGGCTAGCTTGGCCGGATTCAAGCAACGCTTCGAGCAGTCCAGCCAGCAGGTGCAGGCCCTTATTCGCGGCACGGCGACACGGGCCGACCAGGACATCGCAACCATGATCGCCGCCGCTGCGAAATCCGTCGACCAAGCCGTCCAGTCGCTGCAGATTGCCGAGGCAGGCTGCCGTAGCTACGCCGACCAGATCTAGCCAGCCGAGGCCACCGGCATGCCCTCCGACCTGCAACGCGTCGCCCAGGCGTTGCTGGATGCACTCCACGAGATCGAGCGCATCGTGCCCTACCTGCACGACCGAGCGCGCAAGTACCGCGAGGCCGCGGGGTGGGTTGGCAGTACCAGCAACAACCCGAGCGCCCGGATCGCTGCAATGCAACTGGATGAGGCGGCCCGGCGCTGCGAGGAAGCGGCGCACTTCCTGTCGCAGGCACGCCAGCCAGGGGTCCAATGGGTCCAGCAGATGGTCAGCGGCATCCGGACCACCGAGCCAAGCGGATCAACAGGTGAACGGCCACACGGTCCAGGGGGCAGCGCACCACCCGCGGACCGCCAGCGCGACGACCAAGAGGAGAAGCCGGAAACACGCAGACCGGACAAGACCACGGATGCCGGCGATGAGGCGAGCCCAGAGGATGGGCCACCGCCACGCATCAGTGAGGAGGAAGGATGGCGATTGTTCGGCAAGCTGCCGATCCGAGAGGAGTCGGCTGTCAGCCGACCAAAGACGCGTGGTATCTGGAGGGATGCCGACGGCAAAGAACATCCGCTCGCCAGCGGCCAACGTAGTAGCGATGGCACGGGAGATGACCCGTACTACCAGCAAGTCAAAGACTTCATGCGAGAGAACGGGATCGGCCGCCAGGACGCGGATCCAATGGTCGCCTCGCACGTCGAGGCCAAGTTCGCATTCTTCATGCGCGAACGTGGCCTCATGCACGAGACGATCGTGGTCAATAAGGTCCCGTGCGATGGTGACTTCAGCTGCGACACACTGCTGGAGAAGTTCCTGCCGGCAGGCGGCACGCTGACCGTGTTTGGCCCAGGCGGATTCATGGAGACTTATCCCAAACCCAAGCGAGAACGGACCAACATAGATGACTGACACCGTACGGGCGTTCTACAAGCATGGTCATGGCCCGACCCTCCTCGAGACCGCCGCTGACGTCGACGCTCTCATCGACGCGGTACTGGCAGAGCCGTTCGGCAACTCGGTCATCGCGCTCTACAGCACCGCTCGCCCGCTGATGGAGTCCGGCGTTCCCGATCACGAGCTACGGGTGGCTCTCTACGCCGAGGCCAAAGTCGGTGGCATCCGATACGCCGGCGACGACGGCACTCAGGAAGCCAGCTGGTACGTCCCTGGGCAGGTCAGCCAGCGCGAGGAAGTCTTCTACTACTACCAAGGCCACGATCAGGGGTGGCCGGGGGACTCCGAAGTCAGCATCGAGCAGGTACGCCAAGCGGTGCGCGAGTTCGTCGACGGAGCCGGCGCCCGACCGCAGTCGTTCGAGTGGCGGAAGTGGCCCGAGGGCGTCGGCTGAAGTCCAGATCCCCAAGGCCACGCAACCAGGGTGCCCTCGCAACTTCTCGCAACACCCCTTGACGGCAACCAGCCGCAACTCGATGGTGAAGTCCCGCAACGTTCCGTTATCGACTGGAAGGACTCCGTTGTGAAGATCAAGCTCGTCGCGCAGGACCCAAACTCTGCCCCTCAGAGCTCGCCGACCCTTTACAAGACCGACCGCGGGAGCTGGGTGATCCAGGGCTACGTCGTGACCGATCCTGAGGCGCTGAGCCAGATCAAGCTGCCCGAAGGTGAGACGGTGGTCGAGATTCCCGACTACATGATCCCGCTGTTCAACAACCCGCACTAGGAGCGGCGTGCAGGAGATCACCGAAGGCGACCTGACCGAGCTGACAGGTTCGTTCAAGCGCAGCATGGTCCATCTGGAAACCCGCGACGCCTACGGCACCGAGACTGAACTGCCGCACATGGCCAAGTGGCTGGCCGGTGAGCCCGACGACTTCGCCTGGCTGGACGAGTGGTGCGACAAGATGCGCAGCCACATCGACGCTGGCCGGTCGGCCCGACGGATCAAGATCGTCTCTGAACCGCTGAGCGACTACCAACGCTGGGTCTACAACGTCTACACGCCCATCGTCACAGCTGGCGAAGACGTGCGCTGGCTGCCTCGACCACTGGTCTCGACGATCTGCTTACCCGGCAACGACTACTACCTGCTGGACGACGAGCGCATCGTCTTCCTGCACTACGCTGGCACCGGTCTCAACACCGGCTTCACCACCACGACCGATCCCGAAGTAGTCCAGATGTGCGCGACTGCGTTCGAGGCAGTCTGGCCGCTAGCGATCCCCCATAGTGAGTACAAACCCACCTGACGCCACAAAGAAGGCGCGCGAGGCCCTCGGCCTGCGCCTTCGCGAACTCAGAAGAGATGCCGAGCTGACCGGCCGCGCCCTCGCTGACGCGGCCGGTTGGCACTTCACGCGCGTCTCCAAACTCGAGAACGGCGTACAAAGTCCCAGCGATCAGGACATCCGGGTGTGGTGTGCGATCTGCGCCGCCGACGAGCAAGTAGCCGACATCATCGCGCAGGCGCGGGCCGTCGAGTCGATGTACCTCGAGTTCAAGCGCCAGGCCCGCGCTGGCATGAAGCAGATGATGCTTTCACCCCTGCCGCTCTACCAACGCACCGCTCAGTTCCGGATGAGGTTGTCCTCGGAGCTCCAACCAGGGCCTCGGCAAAGTCATCTTTTCACTTGGCCAGTAGCAAGATGAGCACGCGTTTGTGGTCTCGGGCGTGATGTCGGAGTCCGGCTGCGATGTTGTCCCAGCCGGCGTGGCGTAGCAGGGTGATCGCGAGGTTGCGGAGGCTGGCCATGGTGCGTGGGGCGTGGCCGGTGCGGACTTGGGAGCGGTCTTCGTCGAAGGTGACGTCGCGGACCCAGTGAAGCCGATTCTCGATGTGCCAGTGCCCCCGGATCCAGGCGGCCAGTGTGGCCGGTGGTGCGGCCTGGTGGGTCGCGGAGGTGATCAGGTAGACCACCTCGATCGTCTTCTTGCCCTTGACCGTACGGGTTCGTCTCAGTTGGGCGACCTGGGTGGCGCCGGTGAACCCGGTCCAGGCCGGTGCGTCGATGACCTTGATGCTGCGGGTGGTCCGCCGGCCGTGACCGGTGGTGGTCGTGGTGTGGGCGGGGATGTCCTTCCAGGGCAGCGCTTTGAGCCTGGCATGAAGTCCTGGCTGGTTCGACTTTACGGTCAAGACGTAGTCCGCGCCGGCTGCGGTGAGCTGTTCGGCGGTGTCGGTCTGGGTGTGCATCGCATCGAGGGTGACCACCGCGCCGGTGAGCTGGAGATGTTTGAACAGGTCACGCACGGCGGGGATCTCATTCGACTTGGCTGCGACCGCGACCTGCCCGATCACGCTGCCCTGGGCGTGGGTCAGCGCCGCGACCAGGTGCGGCGCCCCACCCGGGGCGTTCTTTGCGCCACGCACCGTCTTGCCGTCGATCGCGTACACCCGGCGGCCCTCAACGATCGCCTCCCTGGTCGCTGCCCAGGCGCCAAGCCGCTGGTCCAACTCGTCGGCATCGACCATCGCGAACAGACGCCTGAACGTGGACTCGGTCGCAGCCGTACCAAGCATCCCGAGCTCAGCCAGGACCACCGGGTCGGCGTCCGCGGTCCACTCCCCGATCGCGGTGAAACTCTTCGCCCCGCCCAGCACCGCAGCGACCCCGACCGCCAGCAACGCCGCACACCCATGCCGGACCCCACGCCGCTTACGCGGGTCAGGCACCGACGACAAAACCTTCAACAGTTGCGACTCGCGCGACACAGCACTGGTCGAACGAGCAACTTTCAGCGACGATGACATCCGCGGGCGTGTTCCTCAGCTCGGACGGGACTGGCGTAGGAACCACCCATCCAAGCGATCAGAACACGCCCGCGCCCGCCCCCACGCCGCTAACCCCGCCGGTCACGCCACCACCCAAACGACCTCGGCGACGCCCTGCCGAGACCACAAACGCGTGCTCATCCTTGCTCCTGGCCAAGTGAAAAGACGACTTTGCCGAGGCCCTGGAGCTCCAACCCACGTCAAGCAGTACTTCGAGGCGGCAACTGAGGCGCGTGTCGTCACGGTCCTTGACTCGGTGTCCTACAAGCCCGGCGAGGTGGGGTCCTGATCCCTGCGTTGGGATGTCCCTCGCCGCTCTCTTCGCATCCGATCAACCCGGCACTTGAGGGATCGTTAGGCCTGCTCGCGGGCTGATCAACAACAACCCGAGAACCTCAGGAGCCGGCTGAATGCGGCTCGTCCAGGGCGCGCCTGGTCAGGTCGTGGAGATCCTGGATCGTCTGGTTCAGCTCGCCGTAGCAGGCCGCGGTCTCCTCGTCCAGGTCCCGCGGTTCGTTCTCGGGCTTCTGGGAATAGAGCATCTCGTTCAGGACCAGCTCCTCCGCCTGGTTCCGGGCCGCGTTCAGCCAGCCGGTCTTGGCCAGGTGTCCCTCGCCCGGCTGGTCCGGTCCGGCCAGCTGCGGCGTCAGGTCGGTCAACTGGTCCTGGATCTGCTCGCCCAGCTCCCGGAAGTACTCGTCCGGGTTCTCCAGCTCGGCGTACCTGGTCGACAGGTGATTGCGGTAGTAGGTCATCGCGATGGTCGCATACCGGTCCATTGACCTGCTCCTCGAGGTCGGGCTCATCTCTTCCTTGCGCGGATGTCAGCGTGGAACCTTGCCGAGAGACCACACCCGCACGCTGTTCTCGGTCACTTCATACAGGATCCGGAAGTCACCGACGTGCTCCAGGACGCGTCACTGTACGGCCGCCGTGTCGCTGAGTAACCTGACGTCCGTGATTACGGGCGAGCTGAAGAGCAAGATCGATCGTGTTGGGACTCATTCTGGTCCGGGGGGATCAGCAACCCGCTGGAGGTGACCGAGCAGATCACGTATCTGCTCTTCATCCGGCGACTGGACGACCTCCAGACTCTGGAGGAGAACAAGGCTCGCGTGGCGACAGGTGGCGTCGTCGAGAACCCTGTCTTCCTGGCAGATCCGAAGTTGCGGCGGTGAAATCGCGTGAACCCCCGGCTGAGCTGGGGGTTCGTCGTTTTCGGCTGTGTGGGTTCTGGCTACGTGGGGTTCTGGCTGCTTATTGCAGTGTGAGGGGGATGGGTGCGTCGATCAGTTCGAAGGCTTGGCGTTGGTCGGTGGTGGGCTCGGCGAGGATGGGTAGGTCGGTGTCGGTGCCGTGGAAGCGGACCTGGTTGCGGGTGAGGGTGGCCAGGTGGTCGAGCAGGCCGCCGAAGCTGCGGTAGGGGTTGCCGTGTTCGTCGCGCTGGGCGGAGGCTTTGCGGTCGGCGGCGGTGGAGCGTTTCGCGGGGGCGACGGGGTTGTCGCGGTCGGGTGGGTGTTCGTCGGCGAAGGTCAGCGGCGCCCAGGCTTGGCGCAGGTGCCAGACCAGGTAGCAGGCGAGCATGCAGATCAGCACGTGCGCTTTGACCCGGTCTTCGAGGCGGTGGTGGATGGGGCGCAGGTCCAGGTCGTCGACCTTGACGATGCGGAAGTCGCGTTCGACGTGGGCCAGGTTCTTGTAGGCGAACACCACGCCGGGGGTGTCCAGCTGCTCGGCTGGTACCGAGGTGCGGAGCACGTAGATGCCGTCGAGGGCGGCCTCGGCGTCGATCTGGTCTTGTTTGCGCTGGATGGTCAGGCTGGTGTCGGTGATGGTGTAGTCGAAGTGCTTGCCGACCTTGTAGGTGTTGATCACCTTGCCGAGGGCGACCCCGATGTTGTCGGCGCCGGTCAGGGTGCCGCGACCGACGCGGGCCACGATCTGATCGAGCAGTTCCTGGGTGGCGTCGAGCAGGGCGCCGCGTTTGCGGGCGCGTTCGGCGGCCAGCAGCGGGTTGCGGCAGGCGATGAGCCGTTCGTCGGGGTAGTCGGGGTGGGCGATCTCGGCCAGGTCGTGTTGGTCGAACAAGCTCATTTGCAGCGGCCCGTCATCGCGGGCGAGTTTGGCGATCGCGGGGGCGCGCAGCGCGGTCACCCAGCCCATGGCGTTGTCGCCGGTGTCGTTGAGTGCTTTGAGGACGTCGATGCGGGCCGAGGTGATCATGCCGCGGTCGCCGACCATCACCATCTGCTGCAGCCCGAACCTGTCCCGCACGACGCGCAGGATCTCGGTGAACGCGGTCGGATCGCCGGTGCTGCCCTCGAACACCCGCACCGCCACCGGCCGGCCGTCGGGGTCGGTGAGCAGCCCGTACTCGATCTGCAGCTTGCCCTTCTTGCCGTCGCGGGAGTAGCCGCGCGCGGCCAGCGGGCAGTGCTGTCCTTCCATCCAGGCCGAGGTCAGGTCGAACAGCGCCATCCGCGACGGATTCACCGCCGGCGCCAGGTGCCGGCCCGATAGGGCCTTCTCGATCGCGTCCTGCCGGCCTTGCAGCCAGTCCATCGCCGCGTAGATCTCATCGGTCGAGGCGTCCGCCACGCCGAGGTCGGTCCCCAGCGTGGTGTCGGACCACCAGGTCAGCGTGGACAGCTTCGAGCCAGGCCTGACCACCCTCGAGATGATCAGCGCCAGCACCAGGTCCCGCTCCCGGCAGGCCGGCCCCACCAGCGCGGGCAGTCGGAGCTTAGTGGCCATCGCCGCCACCGCGGCGACATGCCCGTGCGGCAGCGACCGGGTGATCGTGACGGCCTGGCCGGCGGGCACCAGCCGCTGACCCTTCAGCGTCGCCTCGAGCGCCTCGACCGCGGCCTCGGGCAGCGCCTTCAGGTTCGCCAGCGTCTCGTGCTTGACCTTGCCGCCGTCGCGGTAGGTGCGCCGCAGCAGCACCGACTCATACACCCGCTCTTCGCCCGACTTCGCCACATACGTGCGCTTGTTCCGGGCTACGTGCATCGCGCCGCCACCTGCTGACATAGCAGCAGTCTAACCAAGTCACCACGCCCGGCTCGGTCCGACACGCCAATTTTAGTGGCTACACACAGTGGTCATCATCCGTCCCTCTCCGCAGGTCACAGCCACAATCTCTACGCAGAGCTACCGCAACTTCGGGCAGATCAGGAGCATCTTCGATGGAAAGCGGTTCAAGGACGACGAAGCTGCGGCTATGTACGGGGTCGTCTCCGAGGACGTGTTTCCGTTCCTGCGGACGCTCGGAGGTGACGGCTCGACCTACAGCGAGCACATGAGGGATGCCCGCTTCACGATCCCGACACCGGCATTGCTGTCGAAGGTCGTGGACATGCTGAACGACATCCCGATGGCTGACCGCGACACCAACGGCGACCTCAATGAGTACCTGCTTTCCAAGATCGCCAACGCCGGCGTCAATGGGCAGTTCCGCACCCCGCGCCACATCATCAAAATGATGGTCGACATGACGGCGCCGAAGCCGACCGACGAGATCTGCGATCCCGCGTGCGGGACGGCCGGCTTCCTCGTCGCCGCATCGGAGTACATACGCGAGAACCATCCCGCTACGCTCACCGACACTGCTCAGCGGAAACACTTCCATCACTCGATGTTCCACGGCTACGACTTCGACTCCACGATGCTGCGGATCGGCAGCATGAACATGCTGATGCACGGGGTTGAGTCGCCTGACATCCGCTACCGCGACTCGCTTTCCGAGGGAGCAGCTGGTGACGCCGAGAAGTACACCCTGATCCTGGCCAACCCGCCGTTCGCCGGATCGCTGGACTACGACTCGACGTCCAAGGATCTGCAGCGGGTGGTGAAGACCAAGAAGACCGAACTGCTCTTCCTCGCGCTCTTCCTCAAGTTGCTCAAGTCTGGCGGTCACGCGGCGGTCATCGTGCCCGACGGTGTGCTGTTCGGCTCATCCAAGGCCCACAAGGACCTCCGCAAGACCCTGGTCGAGGACCAGAAGCTGGACGCAGTGGTGAAGCTGCCGTCAGGCGTCTTCAAGCCGTACGCCGGGGTGTCCACCGCGATCCTGTTCTTCACCAAGACCAACTCCGGCGGCACCGACGACGTCTGGTTCTACGACGTCCAGGCCGACGGTTTCCCCCTCGACGACAAGCGCAACCCGGTCGAGGCCAACGATCTCCCTGACGTCCTCACGCGTTGGGCAGCTCGTACGACGACCGAGCGCGACCGCACCCGCGCCGAACGGTCGTTCTGCGTACCGAAGGCCGACATCGTTGCCCAGGACTACGACCTCTCGCTAAACCGCTACAAGGAAGTCGTCCACGACGAGACCGAGCACCGCCCACCGCTCGAGATCATCGCCGACATCGAGGCCCTCGAAGACGAGATTACCAAGGGCCTCGTCAAACTGAAGGCGATGCTCTCGTGAAGAGAGTCACGCTTGCGGAAGTTGCGGACGTGTTCAACGGCAAGACCCCGAGCAAGGCTGAGCAACGAGCGACGGGGCATCCAGTGCTCAAGGTAAAGGACTTGAGTGCGCTGGGTGAGTTCCGGGGTGCTTTCGACTCCTACGTGGACGACGGCTTCGCAGAGAAGTACCGCGCGAAGTGGGCGCGGCAGGGGGACACTGTGATTCTGAACGCAGCGCATAGCGCGTCACACGTTGCGAGCAAGGCAGCGCTGCTGCGGGCAGACGTTGAGGGATCTCTGCTCACGGGAGAGTGGCTCGTCGTTCGCCCCCGTCGAGGTGTCGATGCTCGTTTCGTCCATTACTGGCTGACCGGCCCGCTCGTACGTTCCCGGTTGAAGGACTCCGTCAAGGGCATCCACCTCTACCCGCGCGATGTCGCAGCTTTGAAGATCCCACTCCCATCGCTCGATGAGCAGCGCCGCATCGCTGCGATGCTTGACCAGGCCGACACCATCCGCGCCAAGCGACGCCAGGTCCTCGCCCAGCTTGACGCCCTCACGCAGTCGATCTTCCGCGACATGTTTGGCGACCTCGCCGTTGTCCGCTGGGACAGAGTGCCGCTCGGCGATCTCGTCTTCAAGATTGACAGCGGGACGAGCCCCGTCTGTGAGGCTCGGCCTGCCGACGATGACGAATGGGGGATACTGAAGCTCGGCGCCGTGACATATGGCGTCTTCCAGCCAGCGGAGAACAAGGCTTTCCTCGGAGACGTCGGTGCCATGGTGGCGAACGAGGTTCAGCCAGGCGACGTCCTCATAACTCGGAAGAATACACGCGAACTGGTCGGGGCAGTTGCAGTGGTTGATGAGGTGCGGCCTCGGCTGCTGTTGCCCGACCTGATATTTCGGCTCCACATGGATCGCGCGCGGATCGAGCCGCGGTTCTTCCAGGCGCTCATGATGAACGAGCGGAAGCGGCTCGCCGTGCGAAACCTGTCCAGCGGCTCCGCCGCTAGCATGCCGAACATCTCCAAGGGCCGGCTTGTTGGCCTGCCAATCGAACTACCGCCAGTTGAACACCAACGCGAGTTCTCTCGCCGAGTAGGGGCTGCGAGCACCGTTCATGCCGTTGCGGGCACAGATAGCCTCGACGACCTCTTCGCCACACTGCAGGCGCGGGCGTTTCGAGGTCAGCTCTGATGGCGAACTTTGACTTTGTCAAGGTCACGTTGCCGGTGGTGCATGGGGACTGTGCGAAGGCGGAGTCCTACTTGTCCTCGGATCCTCGGTCGGCGTGTTTCTACGGGCGTCGGGCCGTGGAAGTGCTCGTCGGGCATCTCTTCGACGTGCTCGCGCTGAGGCGGCCGTACAAGGATGACCTCGCGGCGCGGACCAACGACGCGGCGTTCAAGACGGTCACGGGTAACGGGATCAACCAGAAGCTGAATCTGATCCGCAAGCTCGGCAACGTTGCGGTTCATGAGACACGACCGATTCCAGCGCAGGCGGCGCTCGATACGTTGCGGGAGCTCCATCATGTGATGGTTTGGGCGGCGTTCCGCCACTCGGCCAGTCCGTCTGCCGTGCCGACGCAGGCGCAGTTCGATCCGGCTCTCGCAGCGCAAGCAGCGCCACTGTCCCGGGAAGACGTGGTCAAGCTCGCGGCGAAGTTCAAGGCCCAGGACGAGGCGCATGCGAAGGCACTCGCCGAGAAGGACGAACTGGCCGCGGCCAAGGACGCCGAAATCGATGAGCTCAAAGCTCGGATCGCCGCAGCACAGGCCGCGAACACGAAGACCGACAACCGCGACTACTCCGAGGCGGAGACACGCGACCTATTCATCGACGTACTCCTGCGTGAAGCGGGCTGGCCTCTGGTCCAGGAAAACGACCGGGAGTACGAGGTCGTCGGCATGCCGAACGCCGACGGCACGGGATACGTCGACTATGTGCTCTGGGGCGCCGACGGCCTGCCATTGGCGGTGGTCGAGGCCAAACGCACCAGGAGGAGCGCTCAGGTCGGGCAACAGCAGGCCAAGCCGTACGCCGACTGCCTGGAGGCGCAGTTCGGTCGGCGACCAGTGATCTTCTACACCAACGGCTACGAGCACTGGATCTGGGACGACGCAGCGGGATACCCACCACGTGAGGTGCAGGGGTTCTACACCCGGGACGAACTGGAGCTGACGGTCCAGCGGCGACAGACTCGGCAACCCCTGTCGGGCGCCGCGGTTAACACGGAGACCGCCGGCCGTGTGTACCAGGTTCGTGCGATCAAGGCTGTGGGGGACGCCTTCGACAAGAAGCAGCGCGAGGCGCTGCTGGTGATGGCGACAGGCTCCGGTAAGACCCGAACTGTCATTGCGCTCGTGGAGCAACTGATGCACGCGAACTGGGTCAAGCGGGCTCTCTTCCTCGCCGACCGGACAGCCCTGGTCAATCAAGCGGCCAATGCGTTCAAGATTCATCTGCCCGCTGCAACCACGATCAACCTGGTGACTCACAGGGTCACCGACGGGCGCGTCTACATCTCGACGTACCCGACGATGATGAACCTCATCAACCAGATCGATGACACCGGTCGCCGGTTCGGCCCGGGCTATTTCGACCTGATCGTCATCGACGAGGCTCACCGATCCGTGTACGCCAAGTACGGCGCGATCTTCGACTACTTCGACTCCATGCTCGTCGGCCTGACCGCCACCCCGAAGGACGAGGTTGACCACAACACGTACCGCCTGTTCCACCTGGAGGACGGCGTCCCGACCGATGCCTACAGCCTCGACGAGGCTGTTGAAGCCGGCTACCTCGTACCGCCGAATGGTGTGTCGGTCGGGACCAAGTTCCTCCGCTCCGGGATCAAGTACGACGAGCTGAGCGAGGAGGAGAAGGACCAGTGGGACGCCGTCGAATGGGGCGAGGACGGGCCGCCTGACGAGGTCGGAGCCGAGGAACTCAACCGGTTCCTGTTCAACGAGGACACTGTCGACAAGGTCCTCGCCACGCTGATGACCGAGGGTCGCAAGGTGGCCGGCGGCGACCGGCTCGGCAAGACGATCATCTTCGCAAAGAGCCAGCACCACGCGGACTTCATCAAGCAGCGCTTCGACCTCAACTGGCCGGAGTACGCCGGTCATTTTGCGCAGGTGATCACCCACAGCACGGCGTACGCCCAATCCTTGATCGACGATTTCTCGATCAAGGACAAGGCACCGCATATCGCGATCAGCGTCGACATGCTCGACACCGGGATCGACGTGCCCGAGATCGTCAACCTCGTGTTCTTCAAGATGGTCCGATCGAAGTCGAAGTTCTGGCAGATGATCGGCCGCGGCACTCGGACCTGCGAGGATCTGTTCGGGCCCGGCGAGGATAAGCAGGATTTCTTGGTCTTCGACTTCTGCGGCAACCTCGAGTACTTCAGCGAGGATCTGCCCGGAACTGACGGGTCGGTCCAGAAGTCGCTCACCCAGCGGATCTTCGAGACCAGGCTCGGTGTGGTGACTGCGCTCGACGGTGCCTCGATCGAGCCTGAGTTGCGGACCTCAGCGGCGAGGTTGTTGTACGAGTTCGTCGCTGGTATGAATCTCCACAACGTCCTCGTCCGACCCCACCGGCGGGCCGTCGACCGCTTCTCGACGTGGGCCGCATGGGGCGCACTCACCCCCGAGGATGCTGAGTCGGCACTTGCCCTCGCTGGGTTGCCCTCAATGGTCAGGGACGACGATGAGGACGCTAAGCGCTTCGACCTGCTGATCCTGCGAAGGCAGCTCGCCCAATTGGAGCACGATCTGGTGACGGCCGAACGCATTCGCGAGACCGCTCAGGCGATTGCGTCGGCGCTCCTGACGAAAACGAGCATCCCCTCGGTCGCCGAGCAAGCCGTGTTGTTGGAGGCGGTGGCCGGTGATGAGTGGTGGATCGATGTCCCACTACCGATGCTCGAGGTCGCTCGACTCCGCCTCCGCGGATTGGTCCAGTTCGTGGAGAAGACCCCTCGCAACCCTGTCTACACCGACTTTGAAGACACGCTCGGGGACCCCACCGAGATCCGGCTGCCCGGGGTCACTCCCGGCACTGACTTCGAGCGGTTCCGGGCCAAGGCCGCCGCTTACCTCAAGCATCACGAGGACCACGTCGCCTTGCAGCGCCTCCGCCGCAACAAGCAACTGACCCCCGCTGACCTCGCCTCGCTCGAAGACATGCTGCTCGCCAGTGGCGCCGGACAGGAGGCGGAAATCCAGCGGGCCGTCGAACAATCACACGGGCTCGGGTTGTTCATCCGCGAGCTCGTCGGACTCGATCGAGAAGCCGCGATGGAGGCGTTCGGTACGTATCTCGACACAGGCAGATTCACCGTCGAGCAGATCCGCTTCGTCAACCTGATCATCGAGGAGCTGACCACGAACGGGGTCGTCGAACCGCGCCGCCTCTTCGAGTCGCCGTACACCGATCACGCGCCGACCGGCCCCGACATCCTCTTCCCCAAGGATCACGTCGCGGTCATCTTCAACATCCTCGATCAAGTGAAGTCACATGCGCTCCCGACCTCCCCGGCCGACCAGTCTCGGTCTGCCTCGACCATGCCCCGAGATGCCTGCTGATCTCTGATTGGACCGGATTGGGTGATCCGTCCGCAGCCAACGACTTCGAACAGTGCGCGACGAACCCTTGACCGCGGGTGATCATGATGGGCAGGATCACTTCGGACGCGGGCTGACAACCTTGTCATCGGGGCCGCGTAGAACCCACTGGCGGGCGGCTGGTGTCGCGGGGAGGCTGTGTGGTTCCCGCGGCGGCGGCTGTGTGCCGGTCCGGCCTGCAAGGAGCGTGGATGAATCTCCGCCGCCCACTGGGGCTCGTCGCGTCGCTCGGACTCGTTATGACAATGTCCTCTGCTATGACGCCAGCCGATGCCGTCCCACCAGCCACACAGGAGCAGCCTGTGGTGACCGGATCCTCGTTCTTCACCTCGTTCGAGCCGGGCCAGCCGCAGCCCGGGTACACCGATGCCGTCGAGACCGGCCCGGACGGGAATCCGCGCACCGACGGGGTCCGCGGCCCGACGCCGACCGGGATCGGCGGCAGCGAGATGGACAAGGTCACCACGGTGACCGCGAACGGTGAGAACACCGGTGGCGGCGAGATCGCCACCAACGTGGCCGACGGTGACAAGTTCACCAAGTGGCTGGTGTTCGAGCCGACCGGCTGGCTGGTCTACGAGACCTCGGTCCCGGTGGTGATCCGCAAGTACGCGCTGACCTCGGCCAACGACGCCGACGGCCGCGACCCGCAGAACTGGACCGTGCAGGGCTCGAACGACGGAACCACCTGGACCACGCTGGACACCCGGACCGGCGAGAGCTTCGAGACCCGGTTCCAGACCAGGGAGTTCAGCTTCACCAACGAGACGCCGTACAAGTTCTTCAAGCTGGACATCACGCTGAACCACGGTGAGAACATCGTCCAACTCGCCGACTGGTACCTCTCCAACGGCGCCCCGCTGCCGCCGCCCGGCCCGGTTGCGGAGTCGCGCCTGGACTCCGGCCCGAGCAGCGCCTACAACGCCCGGGCCCGGGTCGGGTTCACCGGCGTCAAGTCGTTCCGGTACGCCGGTCATCAGACCGCCGAGGGGCGTGGCTACACCTGGAACAAGATCGCCGACGTCGCTCTGACGGTCGGCAAGGACACCCGGCTGTCGTACAAGATCTTCCCCGAGCACACCGAGGGCGATCTCAGCTACCCGAGCACCTTCGCCGCGCTCGACCTCGCATTCTCCGACGGGACCTACCTGAGCGACCTGAAGGCCAGGGACCACCACGGCTTCGAGCTCAGCCCGCGCGGCCAGGGCGACGCCAAGGGTCTGTCCACCAACCAGTGGAACAACATCGACGCCGACCTCGGGAAGGTCGCCGCCGGCAAGACGATCGAGCGGATCCTGGTCGGCTACGACAAACCGTCCGGCCCGGCCGACTTCCGCGGCTGGATCGACGACATCCGGATCGCAGCCGCGATCAACTCCGACCGTACCGCCCAGAAGACCGCGGCCAAGCACCCGTCGGACCTCGCCGTGACCACCCGCGGCACGAACTCGACCGGTGGCTTCTCCCGCGGCAACAACTTCCCGGCGACCGCCGTACCGCACGGCTTCAACTTCTGGACGCCGGTGACGAACGCGGGCTCGACGTCCTGGCTGTACGACTACGCCAAGGGCAACAACGAGGCCAACAAGCCGACCCTGCAGGCCCTGTCGATCAGCCACGAGCCCAGCCCGTGGATGGGTGACCGACAGACGTTCCAGGTGATGCCGTCCACCGCGGCCACACCGACCGCGGACCGGAAGGCGCGGGCCTGGTCGTTCAGCCACGACAACGAGATCGCCCGCCCGTACTACTACGGCGTCACCTTCGACAACGGCAACGCGGCCGAGATCGCGCCGACCGACCACGCCGCGATCCTGCGGTTCTCGTTCCCGGCCGGCAACCCGTCGCTGGTGTTCGACAACGTCAACAACAACGGCGGCCTGACCCTGGACCCGGAGACCGGCGTCGTCACCGGCTTCAGTGACGTCAAGAGCGGCTTGTCCACCGGCGCCGGCCGGCTCTTCGTGTACGGCGTGGTCGACCAGAAGGTGGTTGCCTCCGGCAAACTGTCGAACGGCGGCGGCGCGAACGTCGGCGGCTATTTCAGGTTCGGCGCGAAGGAGACCCAGGTCCAGCTGCGGATCGCGACCTCGCTGATCGGCACCGCGCAGGCGAAGAAGAACCTGGAGCTCGAACTGCCGGCCGGATCGACGTTCGGCAAGGTCAAGGACGCCGCGCAGGACCAGTGGGACGCGAAGCTGCGCATCATCGAGGTCGAGGGCGCGACGGCCGACCAGCTCAGCACGCTCTACTCGAACCTCTACCGGCTGTTCCTCTACCCGAACAGCGGCTCGGAGAACACCGGGACGACGAAGGACCCGGTGATCAAGTACGCGTCACCGACGTCGCCGAAGGTCGGCACCGACACCCCGACCACGACCGGCTCGAAGATCGTGGCCGGCCAGACGTACGTGAACAACGGCTTCTGGGACACCTACCGCACCGTGTGGCCGGCGTACTCGCTGTTCGCCCAGGACACCGCCGACGACCTGGTGAACGGGTTCGTCCAGCAGTACAAGGACGGCGGCTGGATCTCCCGCTGGTCGTCCCCGGGCTACGCGAACCTGATGGTCGGCACCAGCTCCGACGTCGCCTTCGCGGACGCCTACCTGAAGGGCATCAAGGGGATCGACGTCCAGGCGATGTACGACGCCGCGCTCAAGAACGCGGCCGTGGTCCCACCGTCGCAGAACGTCGGCCGCAAGGGCCTCGACCTGTCCACGTTCAACGGCTACACGGCCAACACCACCGGCGAGGGCTTCAGTTGGTCGATGGACGGCTACATCAACGACTTCGGCATCGCCAACATGTCGAAGCAGCTGTACGACACCGCGAAGAAGAACGACCCGCGCAAGCAGGAGTACCTGGACAACTACAAGTACTACCTGAACCGGGCCCGCAACTACGTGACGCTGTTCGACCCGGCGATCGGCTTCTTCCAGGGCAAGGGCCCGGACGGCGTCTGGGGCAACTCGCCCAGCACCTTCGACCCGCGCGACTGGGGTCACGACTACACCGAGACGAACGCGTGGAACATGGCGTTCTCGACCCCGCAGGACGGCGCCGGCCTGGCCGCGATCTACGGCGGCCGCGACGGCCTGGCGAAGAAGCTCGACGAGTTCTTCAGTACGCCGGAGGACGCGCTGCACACCGGCGGGTACGGCGGCACGATCCACGAGATGCTCGAGGCGCGCGACGTACGGATGGGTCAGTACGGGCACAGCAACCAGCCGTCGCACCACATCACGTACATGTACAACTTCGCGGGTCAGCCGTGGAAGACGCAGGCGCTGGTTCGGGAGTCGCTGTCGCGGCTGTACCTCGGTTCGGAGATCGGGCAGGGGTACCCGGGTGACGAGGACAACGGCGAGATGTCCGCGTGGTACCTGTTCAGCATGCTCGGCTTCTATCCGCTGCAGATGGGCTCGCCGACGTACGCGATCGGCTCGCCGCTGTTCACCAAGGCGACGGTGCGGCTGCCCGGCGGCAAGAAGCTGGTGGTCAGCGCACCGGACAACAACGCGCGGAACGTGTACGTGAAGAGCGTCCGGGTCAACGGGAAGAAATGGACCTCCACCGCGCTGCCCCACGACCTGATCGCAAACGGCGGCAAGCTCGAGTTCGAGATGACCGACCAGCCGTCGAAGTGGGGCACCGGCCGCAACGACGCGCCGCCGTCCATCACCACCCCGGGCGAGGACCCGAAGACGTGGCAGGACTCGACCTCGGACGAGGGTGCCGTGATCGGCGCCGGCGGTCAGGACGTGACCGCACTGACCGACGACGACGCGAAGACCCAGGTCACGCTGACCGGCGCGAACCCGGCGATCACGGTGACGCTGCCGCAGGGCCGGCCGGTCGGGATGTACACGCTGACCAGCGGCGCCACCGGTGCCGCGCCCTCGGCGTGGGTGCTGGAGGGGTCGAACGACGGTACGACGTGGTCCCCGGTCGACCGTCGTACCGGCGAGACCTGGGCCTGGGCGTCGTACACCCGGTCCTTCAGCATCGCCTCGCCGAAGGCCTACACGCAGTACCGGCTGGTATTCACGCCCGCCGGAACCGACGGCGTGACGCTGTCCGAGATCGAGCTGCTCGGGACACTGAAGGGGGTCGAGCCCGGGACGCACCCGAGTGACCAGCGGGTGGCCGAGACCAAGCCCAGCCCGACGCCGTCGCAGTCGATCGACCGGAACTACGGATAGATGTCAGCGGGGCGGTGGCTGGTGCCACCGCCCCTGCTGGACGCTTCTCCGGCGGAGCCTGCCCCTGAAAGGTTCCGCCGAAAGAGTGAGGAGGGGTGGCGGTCCCCGCCCGGACTGCCACCCCTTCACCCCTAACGACGTACGAACCCTCCGTGGGGTTGCCTCGGCGACAAAGAGTCCACATGCCGGACATGATCAGGTGGTGGCAGCGGCGAACCAGGCCACCAGGCCGATCAGCGCCGCCTGCAGGAGACTCCTACCGAACAACCGGGTGTCCATACGATCACGCCAAGCGCGCGGCGGGCCGCCGTACCTGAGCAAACTACTCAGCCGGACCAGCGGCCGGTGAAGAACGCCGCCGCCCAGATCGCGGCCAGCGGTATGGCGAGGCCGAGGTAGAGGCGGCCGAGCCAGCGTTTTCGGTGGACCAGGACCGCGAGACCGATCCAGAGCGGCCACCAGAGCAGCGTCGCGCGGGTGAGCGAGTAGATCCAGAACGACGTACAGAAGGCGGCGACGGTGGCAGCCACCCAGGCGGCCTCACCCCAGGAGCGGCGCCAGAGCAGCCAGGCGAGCAGGAGCAGGCCGATGACCAGCGTCACCAGCTCGGCCCGGAACATCCAGGTCCAGTCGCTGCGGTCGGCGGCGAAATGGCCCTTGGTCGCCGCGTCGATAGTGTGCATGATCGAGGTCCACGGCCAGGTGAACTCGCGCGCCCAGCCCTTCTCCTGCGCGTCCTGCCAGGCGAACCACGAGCCGTGGATCTGCTCCAGGTACGCCATGAAGCCGAGCACCGGCACGGCCGGCAACGCGAGCCACGGCAGTGACAGCCAGTCGCGCTTCTTCGAGGTGACGAACTCGACGATCAGCGCGCAGGCGAGGAAGATCCCGGACACCCGTACGGTCGACGCCAGCGCGACCAGGATCGCGGCCCGGGCCCAGCGGCCCTGCCGCGCGGCCAGCCAGGCCGGGAAGGCGAACGCGCAGAACAGCGCCTCGGTGTAGCCGGCGGCAAGGAAGACACCGACCGGCGCGGTGAACCAGACCAGCGCGGCGTTCGGACCGAGGTCCTTCAGCTCCGGGAACTCGTACTGCGCCAGCCGCGCGAGGTACACGCCGGCGACAGCGCTGGCGACCGCCGACACGACGATGCCCGCGGCAACGTATCCGATCCCGGTCCAGCTGACGACCCGGACGAGCGCCGGGAACCCGGGGAAGAACGCGGCCAGCGGGGCCCCGGACGGCTCGCCGTTCGCGTACCCGAACTCGGCGACCGCCTTCAGATGCCAGACGTCCCACTGCAGCCAGGCCCGCCAGACGTTCGGGAATTCGCTCCCCCGGTTGAACAGCAGCGGCGCCGAGATCGACAGCAGGAGCAACCCGGCCCGGGTGACCAACCACCACCCGAGCACCTCCCGCCCCATCGCGGTCGGCATCCACCGCCGCAGGCGCGCTCCGTCGACCCGGGCCCGCCCGGCCTTGCCGGGCTTGGGTTCCTCGGCAGCCGTCCGCTCAAACACAGACGCACCCGCCCAGCACCGAACCCACCCGAGGCCAACTCACGCCCCCATGGTGCCCCATCCCAAGAGCAACCGGCGGCACCCGGGTGGGTGCCGCCGGTCAGAGCTATTGCCCTCCGCCGGGTTGGTCCGGCGTCTGACTTGGTTCGGTTGTCGGTCCCCCGGTCGGTATCGACGGCCAGCTAGGTGTCTGCCTGGTCGGCTTGGTCCTCGTCGGCTTGGTCGTCGGGGAGTTCGGCGGCGTGTTCGACTTGGTCGGCGGCGTGGTCGGCGCGGTGGTCGGCGGCGTGCTCGGCGGTGTCTTCGACGGCGTGTACGTCGGAGTCGGGCTGTCCTTGATGTCGTCCTCGTCCGGCTCGTTGAACTCAGCCTCGGGCACACCCTCGAGCGCCGGCTCCATGAACGCCAGCCAGGTCTTCAACGGCCACCCGCCGCCGAAGAACGCCTTCTCGTCGGAGTACGGGTCGAGGTCGGACTCACCGGTCTTTCCGGCGCGGTAGAGCACCGACGTGGACAGCTCCGGTGTGTACGCCGTCCACCACGAGGTCAGCGTGTCCGCGCCGTCCTTGCAGCCGCCGCACGCCGCGTTCTCCTTCCGGTGCTCGACGCCCACGCCACCCGCCGTACCGGTCTTACCGGCCACCGCGCGGTCCAGCTCCTTGGCGTCGGAGCCGGTGCCCTTCTCGACCACATCCTGCAGGACGTAGTTGACCATTCGGGCGACGTTCTCGTCGAAGGCCTGCTTCTCCTGCTTCTTCAGGCTCGCCTCCGACCACAGCACCGTGCCGTCCGGGCCGACCACTTCCTTGATGGTGTGCAGCGGGGCGAACTTGCCGTCGGCCGCGAAGGTCGCGTAGGCGTTGGCCATGTCGACCGGCGACGCGTAGGGGTCCGGACCGAGCACGGTGGACGGATTGTCCCGGCCGATCTCGAGTGCCTTGGTCTTCGGGATACCGGCCGCCTCGGCCGCGTCGACGAGCTTGTCCGGGCCGTTCTCCATCTGGTTGTCGACCAGGTCGTAGAAGGCGGTGTTCACCGACTCCTGGGTCGCGTACAGCAGGTCGACGTCACCGTAGTCCCGGTCGAACTCGTTGTTGAGCTCCTTGCCCTGGATCTCGATCGGGCTGTCACCTTGGAACGTGTCGTAGATGGTCTTGCCGTCCTTCAGCGCGGCGGCTACCGCGAACGGCTTGAACGACGAACCCGGCCGGGCCTTGAGTGTCGCCCAGTTCAGCTGGCTCTTCAGGTAGTCCGGCCCGCCGTACATGGCCAGGAGTGCACCCGTGCCCGGCTGGACCGTGGCCATGCCGACATGCAGGTTGTCACGCTTCTCCGGCAGTTCCTTGGTCGCCGCGGCGATCATCTTCTTCTGCTGGCCGTAGTTGAAGGTCGTGGTGACCTTGAGGCCGCCGCCGCTGATCTCGTCCTCGTCGAACCCCAGCCGGAGCAGCTCCTTGCGTGCCATGTCGAGCAGGAAGCCGTTGGGACCCCGGTAGCGGTTGTTCTTTTCCTTCCGGTCGCCGAGACCGGGCAGCTTGTTGGCGTACCTCGCCTCCTGGGCCTCGGTGATCGTGCCCATCTGCTGCATGCCGTCGAGGACGTAGTGGTACCGGTCGACGATCCGCTTCTGGGTGCGCGGGTCCCTGTCGTCGATGTCGAACAGCGACGGGTTGTTCAGCACCGTGGCCAGGAATGCGGCCTGTGGCACGCTGAGCTTCCGCGGATCCGGCTGCTTGAAGTAGGCGTCGCCCGCGGCCGAGATGCCGTAGGCACCCTCACCGAAGTAGATCGTGTTGAGGTAACCCTCCAGGGTCCTGCTCTTGTCCTGCTGCCGGCTCAGCTTCGTCGCGATGACCAGTTCCCTGAACTTCCGCGACGCCGTCCGCTCCTCGGTCAGGTACATGATCTTGACGTACTGCTGGGTGATCGTCGATCCACCCTGGAGCTGTTCACCCTGGGCGATGTTGAAGGCCGCCCGGGCCATACCCGACGGCGAGATGCCGGGGTTGGTCCAGAAGGTGCGGTCCTCGGCCGCGATCACCGAGTCCTGGACGTGTTTCGGGATCTGCGACAGCGGGACCGTGTGCCGGTTCTGCTCGTAGAACGAACCCAGCGGGGTCTTCTTGTCCGCATACGTCACCGTCGTGGTGTTGGTCGCGAACTCCTTGTTCGGGTCCGGGATCTTCGTCGTCTGGTAGACGATGAAGAACGTGGCGACCGCGCCGATCACCCCCACGAAGAACAGAGCGAGGAGCCAGCCGAGGACCCGGAGCGCCCAGTGCTTCTTGCGCCGGACGGGTACGGCCTTTCTACGAGCTTCACTCACAGTGCAATCCTCGACGATCTCGCGGAAGTCATTGGCCCACAGACTACGGTGGGTGTGGTAACGGCCCTGAATCCGCTCCGGATGGTAACAAGCCGGCCGGTCACCCCGCGATGCGCCTGGAGACAGCCTTACCGAATCTTTCGCGCGATCAGTAAGCGATTACCCCGTGACGTGCGGTGCGAGCAATGTCACAGCCACCGTCGGCAGCATCCAGCACGGCTGGAGCGGGCAACCACTTCTCGGTGAAGGCGGTGGACCGCAGCGCTGTCCGGGCCAGTGTGCCTTCACCGTCGACCTTCGCGTGCCTCCCATGGCTGTCGGGCAGCTGCATGACCCTCCGCTCCTGGGCAACCACTCTGTGTCGACCGATTGATGCGGCTCGACCGCTGACGTAACAGGTTTCGCGGCGCGGAGGCGTGAGCAAGGTGACATACGTCGACTTTGTCAGGTCTTGTCCACAGCTCCCTCGGCTGTCTACAGTGGCAAGGTGATGTATCGAACCGATACATCAGGTCATGACAAAATAGGCCGAGGGAGGTGGGTCATGGGAAACCGCAGTGGGGTCCTGGAGCTCGCCGTACTCGGTCTGCTGCACGAAGCGCCGATGCACGGTTACGAGCTCCGCAAGCGCGTCAA
This sequence comes from uncultured Actinomycetota bacterium, assembly GCA_963770725.1. Taxonomy (GTDB): domain Bacteria; phylum Actinomycetota; class Actinomycetes; order Propionibacteriales; family Kribbellaceae; genus Kribbella. Next base: position 379,548 of record CAVYQT010000012.1, on the reverse strand, counting down.
CGCCCAGTTCGGCTGGGGACGCGTGCTGTCGTTCGGTTCGCTCTACCCGTGTCTGAAGGCGATGCTCCGCAACGGCCTGATCACGGCCGACTCCGGTACGCCGGCGTCCGGTCGCAGGCCCAAGATCGTCTACACGATCACCGCCGACGGCAAGGACCACTTCGCGCACGCGATGCACGATGCCGGTCCGTCGGCGTGGGAGGACGACACGTTCGGCGTCCGGTTCTCGTTCTTCGGCCGGACCGATCCGGCCACCCGGTTGCGCATCCTCGAGGGCCGTCGGGCCCGGATGGAGGAGCGGCTGGCCAACTTCCGGGCAGCGATGAGCCGGACCGCGGAGCGGATGGACGCCTACACCCTCGAGCTGCAACGGCACGGCCTGGAGTCGGCCGAGCGCGAGGTCCGCTGGCTGAACGAACTGATCGACGGCGAGCGGCGGCAACAGCGGCCCCCTGACCAGCACCAACCGCCTACCCAAGGAGATCCCAGATGACCTCGATCCGCGTAGCGATCGTCGGCGTCGGCAACTGCGCCAGCTCGCTCGTCCAGGGCGTGCACCACTACCGGGACGCGAAGCCCGACGAGCGCGTCCCCGGTCTGATGCACGTCCGGTTCGGCGACTACCACGTCCGGGACGTCCAGTTCGTCGCCGCCTTCGACGTCGACGGCAAGAAGGTCGGCCTGGACCTCGCGGACGCGATCGGCGCCAGCGAGAACAACACGATCAAGATCTGCGACGTGCCGCCGACCGGTGTCACCGTGCAGCGTGGTCACACCCTCGACGGCCTCGGCAAGTACTACCGCGAGACCATCACCGAGTCCGACGCCGCGCCGGTCGACGTGGTCACCGCACTGCGTGCGGCGCAGGTCGACGTACTGGTCTGCTACCTGCCGGTGGGTTCGGAGCAGGCGGCGAAGTTCTACGCCCAGTGCGCGATCGACGCGGGAGTCGCGTTCGTGAACGCGCTGCCGGTGTTCATCGCCGGCACCAAGGAGTGGGCGGACAAGTTCACCGCGGCCGGGGTGCCGATCGTCGGTGACGACATCAAGTCGCAGATCGGCGCGACCATCACTCACCGGGTGCTGACCAAGCTGTTCGAGGACCGCGGCGTCACCGTCGACCGGACCTACCAGCTGAACGTCGGCGGCAACATGGACTTCAAGAACATGCTCGAGCGGGAGCGGCTGGAGTCCAAGAAGATCAGCAAGACCCAGTCCGTCACCTCGCAACTGCGGGACGAGATCGACGAGCGCAACGTGCACATCGGCCCGTCCGACTACGTGGCCTGGCTGGACGACCGCAAGTGGGCGTTCATCCGGCTCGAAGGCCGCAACTTCGGCGACGTCCCGCTGTCGCTGGAGTACAAGCTCGAGGTCTGGGACTCGCCGAACTCGGCCGGCATCATCATCGACGCCATCCGGGCGGCGAAGATCGCCAAGGACCGCGGCGTCGGCGGGCCGATCCTGTCCGCCTCGTCGTACTTCATGAAGTCGCCGCCGGAGCAGTACGCCGACGACGTCTGCCGCGACCTGGTGGAGAAGTTCATCCGCGGCGAGGTCGAGCGCTGACCTCTCCGTTCTGACAACCCTGCAGTCGGCTCGAGCCGGCTGCAGGGTTGTTTTATAGGTTGTTCACCATGCGGCTGCATGTGGGGTGTGCGCAGTGGACGCATCCCGGCTGGCCGCAGCCGTCCCGCGAGAAGCTCCGCTCGTACGCCTCCTGGTGCAACGCGGTCGAGTGCAACACAACCTTCTACGCCACTCCCTCGCAGACCACCGTCGCCGGCTGGGCCGCACAGACACCACCCGAGTTTCGGTTCGTGGTGAAGCTGCCGCAGCTCATCAGCCACGAGCGACGGTTGAGCGGGGTGGAGGTGGAGCTTCGCGCCTTCCTCTCCGCGATCGAACCGCTCGCCGACCGCAACCATGCGTTGTGGATCCAACTGCCCGCCTCGTTCTCACCCACCGACCTCGGCACCCTCGCGGCCTTCCTCCACCAGGTACCGCGCGGCTATCGGTACGCCGTCGAAGTCCGGCACCCGGCGTTCTTCGATGACGCGCGGACGGCCGGATTGCTGGAGCGGGTCCTGTCCCGGGTCGACGCGGAGTGGATCCCGTTCGACACGGGCACGCTCTTCCAGCACCGGCCGACGAGCCTGGCCGAACGTGATGCCTGGATGAAGAAGCCCCGAGTGGTACGACGTACTCGCGCGCTGACCTGTCATCCGATCGTCCGCTACATCGGGCGGGACGACGTACAGGAGACCGTGGACGGGTGGGCCTATCTTGTCGACCTGGTCGTGAGCTGGCTTGGCGAGGGGCGGTCGCCGACGGTCTTCCTGCACACGCCTGACAACGTCGAGGCGTTGGGGTTGGCTCGGCGGTTCCACACCGAGGTTCGGTCGCGAGTGCCTGCGTTGGAGCCGCTTCCTGAGCCGGTCGAGGTTGATCCGCCGACGCTGTTCTAGCTGTTTTCCACAGGTCTGGGATTCGCCGTCCTGACGAGGATGAATCTCCATATGTTCTCCGCCGAGATCACACCTCGGGAGGACAAACATGGAGCACGAAACCCTTGTAGACCAGGCCGGCGTGGCGGCCGTGCGGGCCACCGCGGAGGAGCGACAGGCGCGAGCGGCGTGGCTCGTCGCCGAGTTCCGCCGACGTGCGGCCGCGTGCGACGATCCCCGCGAACAGGCGAACCTGCTCCGATCCGCGGATTCGCTCGTCCGCCTGGCCGCGGCGCACCGGCCGTGACCGCCACCTTGGTCGCCGCGCCGCCGGCCACCTCACTGGAAGATCTGCTGACCCGCAGTGGGCCGGAAGCCGTCGCGCTGTCCGGCGCGGACCAGTCCGCCTGGAACGGTCAGGTCATCGAGGCCACCGGCGAGGTGCTCGGCCTCGCCCACTGGGACGGCACGCTGTATCTCGGCGAGACGCTGCTCGATCCACTGCGGCAGATGTACGAACGCTCCGGTGAGAAGCAGCCGGTCGCGGACCTCGTGCGGTACCGCGAATCCCTCGCCACGATCCTGCACGAGCAAGCCCACTTCCTCGGCCCGGCCGGTGCGACCCAGGAGGCGGCTCGGGGCGCCTTCAAGCGACCCGGCGGACGCCAACTCGAGGAAGGCGTCGCCGAAGCGTGGGCCCAGGACCACCTGAATGACTTCCTGTCCCGCCTCGGAGTGGACAAAGTTGCCCCTGGCATCAACGACGTCACGAACGGCGGCTACTACCCCGCCTTCGTCCCTGCTGTCCGCATCCTCACCACCGACGTCGAGAAGCGCGCCGGTCTGGGCCGCGGCGAGGTTCTCAACGCCCTCAACCGCCAAACCGCCGAAGGCCAGCTGCCACTGCTCGTCACCCTCCTCTACAACTCCACCCGCCTCCCCGAGCTGGGCGCACCTGAGGAGGCGGCCGAGGTTCGCGGTCGCCTCGAAACCCTGCTCCGCCACGGCCTGCCTCAGCTGGACGCGTTCGAACTCCTTCCGCCCGGCTTCGCCGCCGCCCGCTCCCGCTCGACGACCGGCGCCCTCCTGGATCGCCTCGACACCGAACTCACAGCCGCCGAATCCCGGCACGTCCCCCACCCCACCGCGTGCGCGCTCCCCGCTCCCGCCGAACCAACCACAGACCGCCTGGTGCCAAGCCCTCACCACGTCGCCCTCTCCGGCCTGGCTCCCCCGGCCCACCTCCAGGGCGGCACCGCCGCCCTCGAACGCCGAGCCGGGCCGGGTACGGTGTCGAAACGTTCGTGTCTTCGAAGGAGCTGATTGATGAACCTGGTCGAGGAAGCCGCCGCCATCGCACCCGGGCTGATCGATCTGCGGCGGGAGTTGCATCAGATTCCTGAAGTGGGGCTCGACCTGCCCAAGACTCAGGCTATGGTGCTGGATGCGGTGGCAGGGCTGCCGTTGGAGATCAGTACCGGCAAGGATCTCACGTCGGTGGTCGGCGTACTCAGGGGTGGGCAGCCTGGGCCGACGGTGTTGCTGCGCGGTGACATGGATGCGCTGCCGGTGGTCGAGGAGACCGATCTCGCGTACTCGTCGACCAACGGGAACATGCATGCCTGCGGCCACGACCTGCACACGGCCGGACTGGTCGGTGCGGCACAGCTGCTCAGTGCGCATCGCGAGGAGCTGCGGGGCAATGTGCTCTTCATGTTCCAGCCGGGTGAGGAAGGTCTGGGCGGCGCGGGCTACATGCTCCGGGAGGGTCTGCTGCAGGCGAGCGGTGACAAGCCGATCGCGGCGTACGCGATTCACGTCTGGTCGCATGCGGCCAAGGGGCTGTTCCAGACCCGGCCGGGGACGATGATGGCTGGCTCGAACCAGTTGCACATCACTGTGCACGGCAAGGGTGGGCACGGCTCGTCGCCGTACATGTCGGTGGACCCCGTGCCGGTGGTGGCCGAGCTGGTGCTGGCGTTGCAGGCGTACGCGACCCGGAGGGTGGACGTGTTCGATCCGGTGGTGATCACGGTGACGCAGCTCGCGGCCGGCGTCGCGGTCAACGTCATCCCGAACACGGCCCGGCTCGGCGCGACCGTGCGCACGCTGTCGAACGAGACGTTCGACCAGTTGGCGCGGGATCTGCCGGCGTTGGCTCAGGGGATCGCGGCGGCGCACGGCTGCACGGTCGAGGCGGACTTCAGCAAGCAATACCCGGTGACGATCAACGACGCGGCCCGTACGGCGGAGACCTCGGCGCTCCTGAACGAGGTGTTCGGCGCGGATCGGGTGCCGATGTTCGACAACCCGCTGATGGGGTCGGAGGACTTCTCGATGGTGCTGGAGGAGGTGCCGGGCACGTTCGTCATGCTGGGTGCCCGCCCGGACGACGTCGGCGAGGACGGCCCGTCCAACCACTCGAGCGTCGTCCGCTTCGACGATGCCGTCCTGGGCGACCAGGCCGCAGCCCTGGCCCACCTCGCCACAGCTCAGCTGACTCCTGGCTGATCCCACCCTGAGTGAGCCTGGGGCTGGCCGGCCCGCCAGAGGCCGGCCAGCCGCAGGGATCAGGACGGCGCGACGATGAGGCTGTAGGCGCCGCGGCTGCCGTAGGTGGAGTAGCCGGTGTTCAGCGGGTTGCCGTAGCCGGTGTTCTCGACCCGGAGGTAGTACCGCCCGGCCGTGACCTGACGGCTGAGGCTCGCGCTCAGGCCGGTCGGGGTCGCCGAGTTCGACTGGCCCGCGGCCGGGTCGGCGGTGGCGACGACGGTGCCGGAGGAGTTCAGCAGCTGCAGCTTGATGTCCAGGTCGCCGCCGGACGCCGCCGCGTTGGCCGCGAAGGTGAACGTGCCGGCCGACAGGTCGATCCGGAACGTGTCGACGTCGGAGTCACTGGCGTAGACACCGCTCACGCTGGTGCCGAGGGTCAGGGCAGTGGCGTTGCTCGTGCCGTTGCCGTGGTCGTCGGCGCGCAGGGCGAGGCCGTTCTGGCCGGCCACCGCGAAGTCGTCTTCCTTGTTGTTGGCCCCGGAGTACTCACCCTTGCTCCACTGGCTGATCGCCTTGGAGTAGCCGACGCCCATGATCGGGGCCCAGGCGCCGTGACCCTGGTAGTAGCCGACGGACGCCGTACCGTCGTGGCTGAGGCCGATGTTGTGGCCGGCCTCGTGCGACGCGGCCTCGGCGATGTTCTTCGCGCCGGTGCCGACGCCCTTGGTGAAGACGAGGGCCGGCTGGTAGTAGGCGTGGTTGCTGGTGTTGTCGTACACGCCGACGTACGCGACGCCGCCGCAACCACAGCCGGACTGGTACCAGGTGGTCGGGTCGATCAGCACCCGGGTGCCGTACTGCTGGTCCGACGACCCGGACCGGGTGATCGCGGCCTGCGCCGGCTCCTGGGTGGTGACATCCACGTCGAACGGCGCGTAGTCCTCGGCGATCCGGGCCCAGACATCGCGGACGACGTCCTGCTCGGCCGTGCTCCAGGTGCTGGTGTTGCCGTTGGTGTCGTACGGGGTGACGTTCACGGTGGCGGGCTTGCCGTTGGTGTTCCACGCTGTACCGGTGATGGTGTGGCCGGTGAAGTCCAGGTAGATGACCCGGTTGGAGCCGGGCTTGCTGTGCAGCTCGAACGCCGGACCGGTGGCGGCGGCGACCGCCTTGGTGGCCCAGCGCAGGGACGGCGCCGCGGCCTGCTTGGTGCCGGAGCCGGGCTCGCGGTAGAAGAGCCTGCCGTCCTTGTCCAGCCAGCTGGTCTTGTCGGTGGCCAGGATCTCCTGGAGCTTCGCGGCGGGGATGCCGTTGCGCTCGGACAGCTCGGCGAGTCGGGACTGGACCTTGCCGAGTGCACTCTTACCCTGCAGCTCCTGACCGAGGAGCTGGTCGATCGGGGTGGGGGCGGGCTGCTGGGCGTCGGCCTGGTTGCCGGCAACCACGGCCAGCGCGCCGAAGACGACGGCACCGGCACCGACGAGCGCACCGGTACGGCGGAAACGGGTGTGCATTAGGGGGTCCTCCTCAGGGACTCCTACGCCTCACAGGTGACGTGCCTCACGTGCGGTGGGCGGTTCCGCACTGTGCGTAGCCTGCCCGATGGTTGCCCGGGTGGGAATAGCATTCCGTGGAATTAACCTGCGTCTGCGCGGGCGAAAGACAGGAGACCGCCGGCCTGTCGCTGGGCGATGATGGCCCGGACGGAACGAGGGAGATCCGATGCGGTTCATGATGATGTTCAAGGCCAGCGACCAGTCCGAGGCCTGGGAGAAGGCGAGCGAGAAGAGCCTGACCGAGATGACTCAGGTCATGTCGGAGATGGCCGAGAAGGGAGTCCTGCTCGCGGGCGAAGGGCTGCTGCCGAGTTCGGTGGGCTTCCGCCTGGAGCTGAACTCCGGCAAGCAGCGGGTCGTCGATGGGCCGTTCGCCGAGACCAAGGAACTGATCGCCGGCTTCTGCCTGATCGAGGTCGCCTCCCGGGAGGAGGCGCTCGAGTGGGGCTGGCGCTGCCTGGCCGCCGACGACGGCAACACCGGCCGCCTGGAGATCCGGCAGGTCGCGACCGCGGACGACTTCGGCGACGAGTTCACCGCCGAGGCGCGCGCCCGGGAGGAGCTGACCTTCGTCAAGGCTGCCGAGAACCGTCAGAGGAGCAACACCTGACGGATCGACGTGCCGGCGGCCAGCCGGTCGAACGCCTCGTTGAGGTCGTCGAGGGCGACAGTTGAGGTGAGCAGCCGGTCGACCGGGAGTCGGCCGGCCCGGTAGAGCGCGATGTAGCGCGGAATGTCCCGGCTGGGGATCGACGAGCCGAGGTAGGAGCCCTTCACCGTGCGCTCCTCGGCGACCAGGCTGACCGCGGGGATGCTGAACGACTGCGACGGATGCGGCAGCCCGACGGTCACCGTGGTGCCGCCGCGGCGGGTCGCGGCGTACGCCTGCTCGAGCACCTTGCCACTTCCGACCGTCTCGAAGGCGTAGTCGGCGCCGCCTGATGTTGCCTCCCGCACTTGATCCACCGCGTCGGAGTCGCGGGCATCGACGGAGTGGGTCGCGCCGAGAGAAAGGGCGAGCTCCAGCTTCGACGGTACGACGTCGACCGTGACGACCGGATGCGCACCGACCAGGACGGCACCGAGGAGCGCCGACAACCCGACCCCGCCGAGGCCGAAGACGACCGCGCTCCGCCCGGCCCGGACCTGGGCGGTGTTCACCACTGCGCCGACACCGGTCATCACCGCGCAGCCGAACAACGCCGCGATCTCCGGCGGCAGCGACGGGTCGATCGTGCACCGCCGACCGCGCCGACACCACCGCATGGTCGGCGAACCCGGACACCCCGAGGTGGTGATGCACCCCGTCAAGACGTCGTACGCCGTTCAGCAGCGTGCCGGCCGTGTTGGCGGCGGCACCCGGCTCGCACAACGCGGCCCGGCCCTCGGCGCAGGGCCCGCACTCGCCGCAGGCGGGGACGAAGGCGAACGCGACCGTGTCACCAGGACTGAACCCGGGCGCTTCGGACGCGACGACCTCGCCGGTGGCTTCGTGGCCGAGAAGCATCGGCATCACCCGCGGCCGCGAGCCGTCGATGACGGACAAGTCGGAGTGACACAGCCCGGCGGCCCGGATCCGGACCAGCAGCTCACCCGGCCCGGGCGGTGCCAGCTCGACCTCCTCGATCCGCAGCGGGCGTGACTCGGCGTACGGACCGGGCAGGCCCATCTCCCGCAGTACGGCGCCGCGCACGATCATCGTGTGATCCCTTCGAGTGCCTCGCGGATGCGATCCGGAACCGGAACCGGGCGGCGGTCCTCCCGGCCGACGAACACGTGCACGAACCGGCCGGTCGCGGCGGGCTGGTCCGAGTCCGCACGGAAGAGGCCGATCTCGTAGCGCACACTCGAGTTCCCCACGTGTCCGGCCCGCAACCCCGCGTCGACCGTGCCCGGGAACTCGAGCGAGTCCTTGAACGTGCACTGCGAGTCGACGCACACCCCGATCACCTCACCGCGGTGGATGTCGAGGCCGCCGACCCGGATCAGGAAATCGTTGATCACGGTGTCGAAGAAGCTGTAGTACTCCACGTTGTTCACGTGCCCGTAGACGTCGTTGTCCTTCCACCGCAGCGTGATCCCCAGGAAGTGCGGGAAGGAGCTCCTGTCCATCGGCCCACCATAAGGTGGTTCCGGGCGGGCATTTCCCGATGCTCGGGCATCCGCTGGTCATGGCTGACTATCTGACGAGCTGAGGGGTGGGGCAGATGAGTGTGATCGAGGGGCGGCAGACGGCGTCGTACGACGGGGACCTGGTGGTGTTCCTGATCGGGATGCGGATCAACTCGCTGCGGGCCGTGCGGGCGTGGCGGCCGGTGGCACGCGCGATGGGCCCGATGCTGCGCGAACTGTCGAAAGATCCGGACAGTGGGCTGCTCGGGTTCCGGACGCTGCCGACCTGGCGCGGGGTCACGATGATCCAGTATTGGGAGTCGGTCGAGAAACTGATGGCGTTCGCGAACGACGACGGGCGGACGCACCGGCCGGCTTGGCTCGACTACTTCCGGCAGTCGTTCAGGAGCGGCGCCGCCGGGATCTGGCACGAGACGTACGTCGTACCGGCCGGGAGCACCGAGACCGTCTACGGCAACATGCCGCTGATCGGCCTGGGCAAGGTCGCCGGCGTCGTCCCGGTCACTCAACGCGGCGACACCGCCGCCGAACGGCTGCACCGACCGGACTAGTCCAGCCTGCGACAGGCCCCAACCTACGGTGGCGTAACTTACGGTGCCGTAGGGTAGGTCGGAATCGCCGAGGAAGGAGATTCTGTGACCGACAAGCTGGTGACGAATCTGCTGCACGAACTGGAGCCCGTCGTCGAGCAGAATCTCGAGCGGCATCTGGCCATCACCAAGGACTGGAATCCGCACGATTACGTGCCGTGGAGCGAGGGCCGCGACTTCGCCTTCCTGGGTGGTGAGGACTGGTCGCCGGAGCAGTCCCGGCTGGACCCGGTCGCCAAGGTCGCGATGATCACCAACCTGCTGACCGAGGACAATCTGCCCTCGTACCACCGGGAGATCGCCACCCAGTTCGGGCTCGACGGCGCGTGGGGCACCTGGGTCGGCCGCTGGACCGCCGAGGAGGGCCGGCACGGGATCGCGCTGCGTGACTACCTGGTGGTCACCCGCGGCGTCGACCCGGTCGAACTGGAGACCGCCCGGATGGCTCACATGACGGCCGGCCATGAGGTCGACAAGAACATGCTGGAGGCGGTCGCCTATGTCAGCTTCCAGGAACTGGCCACCCGGGTCTCGCACCGCAACACCGGCAAGGCCACCGGCTGCCCGATCGCGGACCAGTTGCTGGCACGGATCGCCACCGACGAGAACCTGCACATGATCTTCTACCGGAACCTGGTCGCCGCGGCCTTCGAGACGGCGCCGAACGAGACGATGCGAGCGGTCACCAACGAGGTGAAGGGCTTCTCGATGCCCGGCGCCACGATGGAAGGGTTCGCCCGCAACTCGGTGACGATCGCCAAGGCCGGTATCTACGACCTGCGCCTGCATCACGACGAGGTGGTCGCCGCCGATCCTGCGGATGTGGAAGGTGTTCGACCGCGAGGACCTCAGCGGCGACGGCGCTCTGGCCCGCGACGAACTCGCCGAGTTCATGACCGGCCTCGACGCCCAGGCCACCCGCTTCGTCGAGCAACGCGACCGCCTCCGAGCCCGTGAGGCCGCCCGCCGGACGGCCTGATGCTGCCGGCTGCTGTCGACCGCGTGCAGCGGACGGCCGAGGGCTGACCTAGGCTGCGGACGTGCGGTTCATCCGGGATCTGGCGACACTGCTGCGGCGTGGGGATTTCCGGCGACTGTTCGCCGTGCGGTTGACGTCGCAGTTCGGCGACGGGGTGTTCCAGGTCGCGTTGGCGTCGTACGTGCTGTTCTCGCCGGAGCGGGCGCCGGACGCGGCCGCGATCGCGGGATTGTTCGCGGTGGCGCTGCTGCCGTACTCGATCCTCGGGCCGTTCACCGGCGTGCTGCTGGACCGCTGGTCGCGGCGGCAGATCCTGTTCGGTGCCAACCTGACCCGGGCCGCCCTGGTCATCGGGGTCGGCGTGATCGTTGCGATCGGCAACGCGGGAGTCCTGTTCTACCTCGCCGTACTGCTGACGCTCGGGGTCAACCGGTTCCTGCTGTCCGGGCTGTCCGCCGGTCTGCCGCACGTGGTCGACCGGGACGAACTGGTGATGGCGAACGCGGTCACCCCGACCTCGGGTACGGCGTCCTTCCTCATCGGCGGCGGTGTCGGCGCCGGGGTGAAGCTGATCGCCGACTCCGACCTCGCCGTACTCGGGCTGACCGTCCTGGTCTACACCGCGGCCGCCCTGCTCGCTCTCAGACTCGGGCGCAACCAGCTCGGCCCGGACCTGAACGGCGACGAACCAGGTGTGGTCGAGGCGATCGCGGACCATCGCGACGGGTCTGGTCGACGGCGGCCGTCACCTGCGCGAGCGTAAGCAGGCCGCGCTCGGGCTCGCCGCGATCGGGTCGCTGCGGTTCCTCTTCGGCCTCGTCACGGTCGCGATGATCCTGCTGTACCGCAACCACTTCTACGGCCCCGACCGCCTCGACGAGGCTTTCGGAGCACTCGCCATCGCGACCGGCGCCGTCGGAGCCGGCCTGTTCCTCGCCGCCCTCGTCACTCCGTGGGCGACCCGGGTGATGACGCTGCGGCAGTGGATCACGCTGTTGTTCTTCGCCGCCGCCGTGGTGACCGCGATGCCCGGCGGCCTCTACACCCAGCCCGCGTTGATCGTCGCCGGCTTCCTCACCGGCTTCTGCGCCCAGGGCGTGAAGATCAGCGTCGACACCCTCGTCCAGACGCAGGTCGACGACGTCTACCGCGGCCGGGTGTTCTCGCTCTACGACATGATCTTCAACGTCGGGCAGGTCTCCGCGGCCGCACTCGGCGCGCTGATCCTGCCCGACGACGGGAAGTCGTACCCGGTCCTCGCCTTCATCGTGCTCGGCTTCGTCGTCACCGGGGTGGTGTACGCACGACTCAGCCGGGATGGATCAGGTGCCGCGGAGCGCGGTGATGGGCTGGATGGCGGAGGCCTTCCACGCGGGGTACGTGCCGGCGACCAGGCCGATGAACGCACCCAGCAGGGGTGACCCGAACGCGAGCCGGTTGTCCAGGATGGGTGTCCAGTCCCGCACCCACGACACGCCCACGGTGAGCAGTACGCCGACCGCCGTACCGAGCAGTCCACCGAGGAACCCGACGATCACGCTCTCCACCAGGAACTGCACGGCCACGTGTCTTCGCGCGGCGCCCAGAGCTCGACGCAGCCCGATCTCGGAGATGCGTTCGAGCACCGACAGCAGGGTGACGTTCGCGATGCCGAGACCGCCGACGAGGAGCGCGACCGCGCCGAGCAGCAGGAACAACGCGTTCAGGTCGGACTCGACCCCCTTGCGTACGGCGCCCTGCTTCGGCGGAGCGTCGACGGCCAGTGTGCTCGGGTCGTTCGGCTGGATCGCGACCGGCGCCTGACCGGCGATCAACTGGGCCGCGCCGATCTGGGTCCGGATCTCGACCGCGTCCGGCGATTCCAGGTCGTACGCCGTCTTGGCCGCACCGTTCGGCATGATCACCGCGTCGTTCAGCTCGGCCCGGCCGGTGACGGAGTCGAGGATCCCGATCACCGTGTACGGCTCGTCGCCGATGAACACCGCGGGCTGGGAGTCGACCCGGTTGATGCCGAGCCGCTCGGCCGCATGCTTGCCGAGGACAACCACCTTGTCATCGCGCTGGTCGTGACCGGCGTCGAAGAACCGGCCGGTCCGCAGTACCGCGCGCACCGCGTCGAACAGCCCGGCCGAACCCGCCATCACCTTCAGCGCGTGCCCGTCCTTCTGGCCGTCCAGACCCGCGACACTGCGGACCAGGTCGTCACCGACGTCCAGCGCGCTCACGGTGCCGGCGGCCTCGACGCCGTTCAGCCGCTGGATCCGGTCGGGGGCGTCCCAGGGGAGCTGAGTCGCCGCCTCGCCTTCCTGACCACCCTTCTCCTCCGGCTGTACGACGACCCGCGTCGCAGCCGCCAGGTCGAACCGCTGGGTGATCTGCCCGGACGCCGTTTGCCCGAGCCCGACCGTCCCGACCAGCGCAGCGATCCCGAGCACGGTCCCGAGGGTGGTGAGGATCAGCCGAGTAGGCTCGCTGGCGGCCACACCCGCCAGCGCTTCGTCCAAGAGAGATCGCGGCGCAGCCGACGAGCCGGGGCCTTGGGCATCCGAGGCGCCGACGGCGTGCCCCCTGAAGGCGGCCGCGGCCCGTGCGGTGGTGGACGGCCCGCCGGCGGGATCCGGGGGGCCTGCTTCGGGGGTTACCACTGGAGGGTTCCGTCGACGATGCGGACCTGGCGCTGGGCCCGGCTGCTGACGTGGGCGTCGTGGGTGATGACGGCCAGCGTCATCCCCTCGTGGTGCAACTCGTCGAACACTTCGAGGATCGCCTCCGCGTTGGCGCTGTCCAGGTTGCCGGTCGGTTCGTCCGCGAGCAGCAGGCTCGGCTCCGCGACCAGCGCCCGCGCGATCGCGACCCGCTGCCGCTCACCGCCGGAGAGCGTGGTCGGCGCGAAGTCCATCCGGTGCGCGAGCCCGACCCGCTCCAGGGCCACCCGGGCCCGGGCCAACCGCTCGCGCCGGGGCACGCCGACGTACACCATCGACAGTGCGACGTTCTCCAGCACGGTCCGGTGGTCGAGCAGGTGGAACGACTGGAACACGAACCCGATCCGCTCACCCCGCAGTACGGCGCGACGCCGCTCCCGCAGGCTCATCGTGTCGACGCCGTCCAGCCGGTAGACCCCGCCGGTCGGGTTGTCCAGCAGCCCGAGCAGATGCAGCAGCGTCGACTTGCCCGACCCGGACGGCCCGACGATCGACAGGTACTCCCCCTGCCCGATGGTCAGGTCGACCTCCCGGATCGCCTGCACCTCGGGCGGTCCGCGGAAGAACCGCCGTACGCCGATCATCTCCACGACCGGCGCCGGCAGAGCCACCGCGGTCCATCATCGCGCCCTTGGCACGCGCGCTCTGCATTCACTCCTTGCGCTCTCGACCACCACTTGGTCGCCCTCGGACAGCTTGGAGTCGCCGCTCGGCGTGACCTCCGCATAACCGTCGGCCGACAGCCCGACCGTGACCGGGATCAGCTCGACCTTGCCGTCCCGCAGTACTTCGATCCGCGACCCGCCGTCCGGTCCGGACGACAGCGCGGCCACCGGTACGGCGAGCACCTTGCCGGCCGTGCTCTTCACCGGGATCGTCACCCGGACGTTCGCGTCGCGGAACAGCGCCAGTTGCTTCGCGGTCAGCGTGTTCGGCGCGACCACGACGTCGTACTGGTCGCCGTTCTTCGTGACCCGGCGGACCTTGCCGGCCACCGCCGTACCCTCACCGAGGTCGAGCGAAGCGGCCATCCCGGCCTTCAGCCGCTCGGCGGTCGCGGCGTCGACCTTGACCGTGACGACGAGCGAGGCGCCGCTGGCCGACATGACCACGCCGTTCACCGTGCCGCCGCGCTCGACCTTCACGTCGTCGACCCGGCGCGGCAGCGTCTTCACGTAGACGATCTCCGACACCGGCAGCGGCGTACCGGCCTTGAACTCGGCCTCGTTCAGGGCTTCCTGCGCGTCGGCCAGGTTCTCCTCCGCGTCGTCCACCGCGCCCTGCTGGACCGAGGTGTCCTTCGCCTTCGCGGCCTTGGCCTGCTTCAGCTGGGACTCCGCCTGCCGAAGCGCGTTCTTCATCTGGTCGACGGTCTTCTCCGCCCCGTCGACGGCCTGGGTGAGTTGCTTGTCCGGCTCGGGAGCGTCGTACCCCGCCTCCTCGTAGAGCCGCTCGATCGCCGCCGAGGTGTCACCGTCGTACTCGTCGTCGACGTCGCCCGGGTCCAGGCCGAGCCGGTCCAGCGTCTGCTCGAGCTGGAGCACGTCGGGTCCCTTGCTCCCGGGCGAGAGCGTCCGGTACATCGGCAGTACGCCGGCCAGGCCGATGACCGGGCGGCCGGTGATCTCCAGCAGCGCCTTGCCCTCGGTGATGGTCGACCCGACCGCCGGGACCTTCCCGGTCACGATCGCCGGCGTGGTCAGTCCGCTGGTCTCGACCCGGATGTTCACCGCGCCGTCGAACGAGGCGTCGCCCCGGCCGACGACCTTGCTGGACAGCGCCTTCTTCTCCACCGGCACGGTGATCTGGGACGCCTTCGGGGCCGCGGTCTTGGCGGCCGCGTCCTCCGGCGAGGTGATCCGGCTGCCGGCGGCCACACCCACTCCGAGCGAGACCGTCGCCACCGCGGACACCCCGACCAGCACCCGGCGGCGGGACTTGGGCGAAGCGGTCACCGGTTCGCCATTCCGTCGCGGTACGCCTCGAGCTCGGCCTTGTGCTGCTCGACGAACTCCTTCTCCTTCTCGTACTGCACCGTCTTGTACGGCCTCGTCGTACGCCTTGGCCCGGCACTTCTGGTCGGCCACGGCGAGGTCGATCTCGAACTTGCGCAGCTCGGCCAGCTTGGTCGCGTCCACCTTGTCGAACGACGGCGGGCCCATCACGGTCTTGCCCGGGTTGCTGCCACCCGGCTGTGTTGCCGGTCAGCTCGTCCAGCTTCTGGGTGACCTTCTCGCGCGGCTCGTCGATCTTCTTGTAGCCGGACTGACCGGCCTCGGCCAGGCAGTCGGCCCAGGCGGTGGTCGCGTCGACCACGCGCTGGTCGTCCTCGATCCGCTTCGCGCAGCGCCTGGATGTCCTTGAACAGGCTGTCGTACTTCTTGAACTCGGCCTCGCGGTCCGCGCCCTTGCCGTAGACCTCCTCGGCGGCCTTGCCGCGGCAGCCGAGGTCGACCTTGCCGCTGCTCGGCCGGGCCCGTCAGCCCTCCTTCGGGGCGATCACGACGTCGCCGTTGGCGGTCGCGTTCGGGCCGTTCAGGGCCTTGTCGTACGCCTTCTGCGCGGCCGGCGACAGGGCGTTGCGGATCTTGGTGTTCGGGTTGCTGTCGTCGTCGGCGCCGGCGTTGGACCAGTCGATGGTGCTGATGCCGTAGCCGTACTGCTCGGCGAACTTGTCCGGCGGCAGGTTGAACGCGTCGTTGAACTTGCCCTTCGGCTGCGACTCCGGCGGGACCGGCACGTACTCGAACCCGGCCGCCTTCATACAGGCCGCCGTACCGTCCTCGACCTTGCGCTGCTTGGCCAGCTCCTCCTCGGACGACCCGGCGCCGCCGCCGGCCCGGACCGCGATCCGCATCCCGCCGCCGGCCGAGCTGACGAAACCCTCACCCATGTACTCCGCGAGCGGGCTCTTGTCACGTTTTCTGATCACCGGTCGCCGCGCCCGTGTCATTGGAGTTTCCACACCCGGCCAGCGCCAGGACCGCCACCAGGGCGAGTGCTTTCCGTGAGGTTCTCATGGCTCTGGAGCGTGCCGCCGGGGGCCATGAAGAACCTGTGAAGGAGCAGTTTGCACCCGATGCTCTCAGCCGATCTTCATCGGATTCTCAAGATTTTCAGCGACATTGAACGGTATGCCAGCCCGGATTCTCGTCGCCGAAGACGATCTGAAGCAGGCGGAGCTGATCCGGCGGTATCTCGAGCGGGAGGGGCATCTCGACCGTCGTCGTGCACGACGGGCGGGCCGCGATCGACGAGGCCCGCCGGCGCAGCCCCGACCTGCTGGTGCTCGACGTGATGATGCCGAAGGTCGACGGCCTGGACGTCTGCCGGGTGCTGCGGGCCGACGGTGAGGTGCCGATCATCATGCTGACCGCCCGCTCCACCGAGGACGACCTGCTGCTCGGCCTGGACCTGGGCGCGGACGACTACCTGACCAAGCCGTACAACCCGCGCGAACTGGTCGCCCGGGTCCGGACCGTACTGCGGCGCACGCGGAGCCGGTCCGAGGGCGAGGTGTACCGGGTCGGCGAGCTGGAGATCGACCCGAGCCGGCACGAGGTCCGGCTGGCCGACCGCCTGGTCGAGGTGACGCCGGCGGAGTTCAAGATCCTGGCCTGCCTGGCGGCCTCACCCGGGCGGGCCTTCTCCCGGCAGCAGTTGCTCGAGCACGCGTTCGGGTTCGACCACTACGTGTTCGACCGGACCATCGACGTCCACGTGATGAACCTCCGGAAGAAGATCGAGCCGTCCCCGGGCACCCCGGCGTACCTGAAGACCGTGTACGGCGTGGGCTACAAGCTGGCCGACAAGGTGGTGACGTCCGATGCGTCGTAGCGTGCTGGTCCGGTTCCTCGGACTGTCCCTCGCGGTCGCGCTCGGTGCGGTGATCGCGACCGCGGTGATCGCGACGTACAGCACGTCGGAGCAACTGCAGGGCGAGATCGACGCGAACACCGGCCAGTTGCAGGTGGACGGCCGGATCTACTCGG
Organism: uncultured Actinomycetota bacterium; assembly: GCA_963770725.1. Classification (GTDB taxonomy): domain Bacteria; phylum Actinomycetota; class Actinomycetes; order Propionibacteriales; family Kribbellaceae; genus Kribbella. Next base: position 362,653 of record CAVYQT010000012.1, on the reverse strand, counting down.
AGCTGTCGAAGTACGCCGCCGATCACCCGACCTGGTCGGGGGTGGACAAGCTCGTCCACGACCTGTCCGACGAGCTCGGCCGGCGGATCGCCCTGACCGATGCCGACGGCACCGTGATCGCGGACTCGGCCCGGATGCTCGGTGCCGGGCCGGCGCTCCCGTCGGTGCCGGCGGCAACGGTCGACGCCCGCAGCCAGGGCACGGCGAAGTTCTCCGGCGCGGTGAGCGTGTACGCCGCCCGCAAGACCGCTGTCCCGGGCAAGGCGAACGAGGTGGTCAGCGCCGCCGCCATGCCGGGGCTCTATCCGGCCTACCCGGGCTGGGGACTGACCGCGGCGGAGCGGCAGGAGCGCGATCGGCTCGCCGAAGCAGGCCACCGAGTGCTACCGCGCCCAGGGCAGGGCCGCGACCGTGTCCACGATGGCCAGCGGCGGCGATGCCGGCCTGCCGGTGGTGATGGTGGAGAACGGGCAGGCGGCGGACGGCACGAGCCTGATGCAGGTCACCAAACCGGGCGCGACCGACGACGAGTGCATGCCGCCGGGTCTCAACGCCCCGAGCGCCAAGGCCAAACTGGTCAACGACGACGAGGTCCGTCGCGCGTCCGACGTGCCTCGAGGCCGCCGGGCAGGACTTCACCGATCACCGAGTTCGACGGGCTGCGGGCGGTCGAGCCGCCGGAGAAGACCGAACTCGACGGAACAGTTCCTCACCTGCACGTCGGAGGCCCGGTCGCAGGCGTTGACGCCGTACGTCGCTCCGTCGGCCAAGCTCTACCTGGGTGCGAAGAGCACGTTCAACGTGTTCTCCGGTGAGGGCCTGCTGCGGACCGCGGCGACCGCGCTCGGGGTGCTGCTGATCGCGGCGCTGGTGATGGTGTTCGCCGGCCGGCGGCTGGTCCGGCCGATCGTGGCGCTGACCGGCGCGGCGCAGCGGATGCGGAACGGCGACCACGCGGCCCGCGTACCAGTGACCGGGAAGGACGAGGTGTCCCGGCTCGGGCACGCGTTCAACGCGATGGCGGAGTCGATCCAGCGGCACGACCACCAGCGGAAGGCGATGGTCAGCGATGTCGCGCACGAGTTGCGGACCCCGCTGGCCAACATCAAGGGCTATCTGGTCGCGTCCGAGGATGGCGTCGTACCGCTGGATCGTGAGCTCGTCACCTCGCTGCTGGAGGAGACCGGGCTGCTCGAGCATCTGGTGGCCGACCTGCAGGACCTGGCGCTCGCGGACGCCGGCATGCTCCGGCTGCACAAGGCTCCGCGGGATCTGTCCGAGCTGGCGCAACAGGTGGTGTCCGCGCATCGACCCGCGGCCGAGACGGCTGGGGTGTCGCTGACGGCCGACGTATCAGGGCCCGCCGTTGCACCGGTCGACAGCGCCCGGATCCGCCAGGCCCTTGGCAACCTGGTCTCGAACGCCATCCGCTTCACGCCGTCCGACGGGCACGTCGTGGTCGGCGTACGACGCGTTGCCGATGGCTACAACCTGACCGTCACCGACAACGGCACCGGCATCGCCGACGAACACCTCCCGCACCTCTTCGACCGCTTCTACCGCGCCGAGCAGTCCCGCAGCCGTACGACGGGCGGCAGCGGACTCGGCCTGGCGATCACCAAGCATCTGGCCGAGGCCCACGGCGGCCGGATCACCGTGACCAGCCGCCCCGGCTCCGGCTCTACCTTCACGATCCGGATCCCGGCTGGTTAACCAGCTTGGTTACTACTGGTCGCGACGGCGATTTGCTCAAAGACCCAATCCCAGCGGAAGCCCTTGACCACATTGGTCCCTGGCGTGACAGGTTCCAACGTCTCGGGTGAGCCGTCACGCGGATCAACGACCCGTACACCGGCGTGACGGAGTACGGCGAGTGAGGCAGACCAGGCGGGATGGCCGGCTAGATCATGACTGGCGTAAGGCACAGCGACAGTAGGTGTTCGCGAGCCGAGAGCTGCGCACAGCGTGGTCAACGGATACGTGGAGGCGTTTCCGGTCGCCCATGCATTGAGGGTGTGGAAGGTCGTCGGCACGACGGCCACGGCATCAGCGTCTGGAGTGCGCCGCGGCTCAGTGGGTTTGCGATTGCCGACAACGATCGGTACGTCCGCCAGGTCCTGGTCTGTAAGCCAAGGCAACGCGGCATCAGTGGGGATGACATAGGGTGTCCAGCCCTTGTCGCGTGCAGCCCGTACGCCGTCGCCGAGCCGGGAGGCGAGCGGGGCACCGCAAGTGACAAGCAAGAGGGTGCGATTGCTCACGCGAGAACTCCTCTGCTGGATGGCGATGGCGGGGACGAGCGTGAATCCGGTGGCGACTAGGGTCGGGCCAGGGACTCAGAGTTGGACGCCGACCCAGTTGGCATAGCCGATGAGGTCGTCTGGAGTATGACGGCTGGCATGGATCAGGCCGGCGATGGTTTCGCGGACACTGGGGTGATACCTCGTCTTTTGCGGTGCGATCTTCCGGGCCTTCAGCAACGAGGCCATGGCGCCGTCTTTGTCGCCGGTCCACAGCTGCGCCCGGGCGGTGTCGATGTGATGGTGGACAGTCCGGTCTGGTGGATAGCCTTTGGGCACATGGACGTCTTGGGCGAGTCTGATGGATCTTCCGTGGTTGCCGAGTTCCATCTCGACCGCTGCCGTGTGGATGGCAACGTTGGTAGCGCCAAAGGACATCGCACCCGCGTAGCCGGTGGCCAGGTCGCTACCGGTCACCTCTCGGCCAAGCATTTGGGCGAGGTTCCGGGCTTCGGCGAGTTCGCCACGAGCTGTGTCCGCGTCACCTTGGCGTGTGGCCAGGATTGACGCCCGCAGCCGAAGGTTGCCGGCCGCGCACACCGCTGTCGGGTCAGCGGCCCGAACGCCGGCGTCGATGTCGACGAGCGCGGTCTGGATGATCTTCCGGCCGACCTCGTGGCGACCGGTAGTGAAAGTGGAATAGGCGCGCATGTAGCGGTAGGTGGCGACCTGGTAGGGGTCGCCACAACGGCAGGCAGAAAAGTCCATCCGGGCGAGCAGCAGGGAGACCAGGTCGACCAACCCGAGGCCAAAGGCAACGTCGGCAGCCGAGCGGTACAGCTGAACAAGAAGGTGATGGGCTTGCTCGGCCTCACGACCAGTCAGTGTCTGTGACTGCTGGACCAATTCATCGATCAAGGCCGGGGTTCGTCCGAGGATTCGCGAGTACTGCGCATCGCGCCGAGCGAGCACCATCTCGCGCACATCGGGCCGGATCTCGGCGAGCGATCGCACAGGCAGGTCCTCGAGGGTCAGGTCGAAGTTCTCCAGCGAGGCCCGTAAATCCGCGAGCGGACCGGCGAGTCGATCCTCGGTCTGTTCCTCGATGAACGGCTGACCGGTCAGGTGGGTGACCGGAATCGACATTGCCCGGGCGCAGGCGGCCAAGAAAGCCTGGGAGGCCGGCCTGGATCCAGTCTCGACCTTGGTGAGAAGGCTATGCGACACGTTTGCCCGAGCAGCGAGGCCTCGCTGGGTCAACCGGTTCAGCCTGCGGTACGCAGCGATCCGGGCACCAGCACTGAGGCTGCGCTCTGACGGCATTGTGGTGTCTCCGGTCCTGGCGATGAAGTCTCCAGACACGACGGTACCTGGCGCCGTCGTGTTCCTGCTCGCTGAGCGTCCCGACTGTTGCACCAAGTGTGCAACTTCACCTCTTGCGCGGTGGCCACAATTGACTACACAGCGCGACAGACCGACTGATGCCCGAGGCGCTGTGGGATTCCGACCGCTCAACCCAGTGGAGATGGAGCTCATGCAGAGGATCGCTGACGTGACCGGCCACTTGACGCCCGCGGTGGGATATCTGCGGCAGTACCGGTCCATGACCAGCTATCAGCTCGCGCAGGCGGAGGAACAACTCGCGGCGGTGGCCGGGCAGCAAGGATTCGTTCTGCGCAAGGTATTCGTGGAGCAACTACAAACCGATCAAGCCGCGTTCGACGCGCTCATCAGGATGGTGAAGCGGCGCAAGATCCCTGCGGTGATCGTGCCGACTCAAGTACACCTGAGCGCAGTCGGCAGCGGCGAGACGAAGACGGAGCGCCTGCACCGTGAGACCGGCGCCCACGCTCTCGCGGCCAGCGGGTCACGTCCATGAGCCGGCGGGCGGGCGTACCGACCCCTGCGTCTGCGCCCGTCCGCCGAGACCACGGAATCCTGGATGCGATGGTTCGAACCGCCTGGCGCCGAAGCAGTTTCATAGCCAAACCGATCCGAAACCTTCGAAGGAGCACATCATGTGGAGAGAACAGGATCGATTCCCTGTCAGCGCACTCGACCCCGCGGGCAATGCCTCGACCCAGGCGGTCCGTCCGTTGGGTCTTCAGTTCGTCGCCTACTCACCTGGCCGGCCTCGGTTCAACCGGCCCCAGGTGATGCTGTGCCCGCATCGCCAGGTGGGGCTAGTCGACGGAATGCCTGCCAGTGAGGTGATGCCGATGGCTGCAACGATGACGTCGTACGAGTCCGATGGCAAAGACGTCCTCACAGTCGACTGGATGACCGACGACAAGTAGCGGAGGACGCCCTCAATGAACGAGCCCGCACGGATCCTGGTGCTCACCCACGATGACGACCCAACCGCCGACCTGGTTCTGCACGAATTGAACAGTCGGGGGACGCCGTTCGTGCGCTGCGACCCCGGGAACTTTCCGGCAGCACTGCAGCTGACAGCCCGCCTCGAAGCCGGGGAGGACTCGTGGGAAGGGTCGTTGACTGGCGCGCCACGGGGCATCGACCTGGGATCTGTGCGGGCCGTCTACTACCGACGGCCTTCGGATTTCCGTGCCCCGGCTGGTCTGTCGAGATCCGACCAGGAGTTCGTGGCCGCTCAGGCACGCCACGGATTGCCCGGTGTACTGGCCGGACTGGCCGAGGTCAGCTGGCTGAATCATCCCGCGGCGATGGCTGATGCTCGGGTGAAGCGGTATCAGCTCGCCGTCGCGTCGCGGTGGGGCCTGCGGATCCCAGCGACATTGATCACCAACGACCCAGCCACCGTCGGCCACTTCGCGGCCGGCGTCGGCGGCCGCGTCGTCACCAAGTCACTCGCCACGATGGTCACCGTCGACGACGACCTCGGCAGCGGCGTCCTGTTCACCGCCGAAGTCGCCGAGGAGCGCTGGAGTGACCCGGGGATCGCCACCACCGCCCACCTGTTCCAAGAATTGGTCGACGGTATCGACGTACGGCTGACCGCAGTCGGCGATGAGCTGTTCGCCGTCGCGATCCATCCCACGAGTCCGGACGGCCCGATCGATATCCGTGCCCACCACGAGTGCGTCACCTACCAGCACATTCAGATCCCACCGGAGATCCGGACCGCGACGCTCAAGTTGCTGCGTAGGCTCCGGTTGACGTTCGCGGCGCTCGACTTCCGGGTCGGTTCCGACGGTTGGGTGTTCCTTGAGGCCAATCCCAACGGGCAGTGGGCGTTCGTTCCAGAATTGCGGGACCCGATCGCTCACGCGATCGCCGACAACTTGGAGACCAGCAGCCGATGAACCCGCAACGGGACCAGGAGATCGACCAGCAGGCGACCGAACTGCGCATGGCGATGGTCGGTTCGCTCGTCGCGGCCGGCACGATCGTCGATCCGCGCTGGCAGGCCGCCTTCACCACCGTGCCCCGCCACCTGTTCGTTCCACGCTTCTACCAGAACACGATCGAAGGACCGTCGCTGATCGAGGAGTCCGCAGGCGAGCGGTGGCTGGCCCCGATCTACACAGACACCCACCTGGTGATCCAAGACGACGTCACGTCCTCATCCACTGCGCCCAGTCTCATGGCCGCGATGCTCCAAGCTCTCGACCTGACCGGCGATGAAACCGTCCTCGAGATCGGGACCGGGACCGGCTACAACGCCGCGCTGCTGTCTGAACGCCTCACCGATCAGCGAGTGGTCAGCATCGACATCGACTCCGCGCTGATCGACGACGCTCGGCAGCACCTTGCCTCAGCCGGCTATCATCCATTGCTCGCGGCAACCGATGGCATCGACGGGTATCCCGCCCGGGGTTCCTACGACCGCATCATCGCCACTTGCCGCCTCGACTTCATCCCACCAGCCTGGCTTGCCCAGTTGAAGACCGAAGGTTCGATTGTCACACCGCTCGGCGCAGGCCTGGCTCGAGTCACCAAACACGGCGACAGCCGGCTCGCGACTGGAGTCTTCCTGCCCGACGCGGCCTACTTCATGCCATTGCGCCACCAGCTTGGACAGACCGCTGTCGCCGACCTGATCCAGACCGCAACAACCGACCCCGGCAAGACTCGTGACTACGAGTACAGCGCGGAAATCTACCGCGACAACGCCGCCCGCTTCTGGCTCGACCTCACCGAGCCAGACGTGCGAACCATGCAGAGCGCTGCGGCTGTCATCGTCTTTCACCTTGATGGCTCCTGGGCGCGGCTCGCCGACGGGACCGTGACACAAGGCGGCCGTCGCAGCCTCTGGGATGACGTTGAATCAACCCACCGCACCTGGGTCCAAGCCGGTAAACCGGCTCTTCACGATCGAGGGTGTAGTTGCGGCCTGAAGCCGCCGGTTTCGAGCAGGGATCTGGCGATGTAGTTGGTGAGGTTGCGGAATCCGAGTGCGGAGCCGCGGAGGTGTTCGAGGCGGCCGTTGATGGCCTCGGTCGGGCCGTTGCTGGTGCCGGGCCGGTCGAAGTAGGCCAGGACGTCAGCGGCGCGCTTGTTGAGCGTCCGGCCCAGTGTGACAACCTCGACGAGCGCAGCGGGCACGCCGTGGTTGACCGAGTTGATGAGCTGCTGCATCAGCTTCCGGCCGTGGCTGCGGTCGGGTTCGCGGTAGGCGGCGATCATCCGCTGGTAGATCCCCCAGGTCGCCTCGATCTCGACGTGCTGGTCGGTCGCGAACAGGTCGGTGAGTCGCCGCGTCTGCTTGTCGGTGAGGAGATCGGCGCCGGTGTGCAGGGTCCGCCGCGCCGAGTAGAGCGGGTCGTTCTTGCGGCCGCGGTGGCCGTGGATGGCTTGCTGGACGCGGCGGCGGCACAGGTCCAGGGCGTCGCCGGCCAGCCGGACGACGTGGAAGGGGTCCATCACCGCGACCGCGTCGGGCAGCTCCTCGGTGGTGGCTGTCTTGAAGCCGGTGAACCCGTCCATCGCGACGACCTCCACGGCGTCGCGCCAGGACTCGGCTCGCGCAGCGAGCCAGGTCTTGAAGACCTGCTTGGAGCGGCCCTCGACCATGTCGAGCAGCCGGGCGGGTCCGGTGCCGTCGCGGATCCCGGTCAGGTCGATGATGACGGTGACGTACTTGTCGCCGCGGCGGGTGTGTCGCCACACGTGCTCGTCCACGCCGATCACGGCCACGCCGTCGAACCGGCCGGGATCGTCGATCAGGACGCGTTTGCCTTCGGCAAGGACCGCGTCGTTGGCGGTGTTCCACGACACCGCGAGGCCTTCGGCAACCCGAGCCACGGTCAAGTGCTGACACACGATGCCTTCCAGCGCCCACCGCAGCCCACGACGCGACAGCTTCGCCCGCGGCTCGGCCGCGCGGCTGGTGTCTTGACGCCACACGTGCCCGCACCCGCCGCACCGATAGCGCCGGATCGTCACCAGCAACGTGGTCGGACGCCACCCGAGCGGCTCGTGCGCCAGCCGCCGGACCACGGTGTCGCGGGGAACGCCCTCGCAACCGCAACGGCGGCACCATCCATCCAGGGACCCGTCGGGCTCGACGACCCGGCAGGCCAGCACCGCACGATCTGGTTCGAGCCGCTGCCCGGTGACTTCAAGACCCAGCTCGTCCAAGCGTGTGAAGGTGGTCAGGTCAGGGCAGGCGAAGGTAGCGTCAGGCACGTCGAGGTCTTCCAGATGAGGCGTGTAGGAACCTTCATCTTCGGAAGACCTCGACCCCTATCCCGCCACCGACACGCCGACCAGCTCCACACCCTCAACTGCGAAGAGCCGGTAAACCCACCCGTGAACGCTACCGACTGTCCATCACGAGCGAGCACCAGCAAGTCCTGCTCGACGACTCCCCAAGCCCGGTCCATGAGCTCCGCCCGCCAGAAGACCAGTGACGCAGGCGCCGAATCCACCTTCTCGATCTGGCTACTGACCTGATTGACTCGAGCCGTGGAGCAGAAGGCGAGGGTCGCGGATGTGCACGAGGTGGCGTTGGGGATGCCGCACGTCACCGTCTGGCAGAAGGAAGGCAGCGATCGCGCGGTCTACCAGGTCGGCGGGAAGTCGTTCGTGTTCTTCCGGTCCGCCCGGCCGGACGCGTTCGACCCGGACACCGGCGAGCGGTACGACGACGTGATCGTGATCTGGGTCGAGTCCGAGGAGGAGAAGCTCGCTCTGGTGTCGGACGAGTCGAACCCGTTCTTCACCACGCCCCACTTCAACGGCCACCCCTCGGTCCTCGTCCGCGGCAGCCAACTCGGCACTCTGACCAAGCAGGAGCTCACCGAAGTCATCCGGGACGCCTGGCTCTCCCGAGCCTCCACCCGCCGAGCCACCACCTGGCTCGAAGAACACCGGCTGAAGCGTTAGTGGCCCGTTGTGTAGAACTGGGCGAGTCGTTGGACGGCCTCCACCTTTGTCATCGCTCGCACCTCGGCTTCCGGGATGCGTGCCTCGGCGACGAGCGCTCGGACGACTCCCGCCGGGATCGTCTCGGCGGGAGCCTTTGGTCCCTGTCGATCCGGGAGAACCTTGTCGTCGACACAGGCCCAGAACTCTGCGGCGGTCACGGCTAGCTGGTCACGGAGGATGTGCGACCAGATGGACGGGCCGTAGTCGGTGCGATCGACAGGGTGGCTGATCCTCGTGTACAGGATGCGTCCGTCTGGCAGCGCGAACTCGAAATTGACGTGGTGGGTTCCTCGCTTACCCGTCGCGCGTTTGCGTTCGGTCCAGCCTTCGGTGACGCAGAATCTCTGATGGTCCGTCCGGGTGGCTGGACGGCGTTGTTCGCTCATGGCGCGCGTCAGGCAAGGAGCCAGTCGCGCAGCTGCTCGTCCGAAGAGAGTGCGACGATCTGCACCAGACCCCAGTTATCGGCATGGTTGGGCGCCAGGCGCAGGTGGTCGGCCCACTCCTCGGCGTAGTCGCGGAGCGCGTCGATCATCTCCTCTGCGGCCTCGTCGAGCGTGGCCCCGTCAGCAGCGACAGGAAGCCCCGGGATGAAAAGCGACCAGCCGTCATTCTCGGCGACCACTTCAGCGCCGGAGGGACGGACACGGGTGAGGAAGTGAACCAGCCGGTCTGCGTCAAGGGCCGCAACCCGGCGGGCGTCTCGGGTGACCGTGGCCGGGCGACCGTCGTCGGCAGCATCAAGGATGTCCTTGAAATGCTCACGCGCCTCGCGCGCGCTGCGGTACTCGACCTGCGAGCTCATGACTTTCTCCATCCTCTGCTGTGTACGCAGTGTACACGGCAGCGGCATCTCGCCCAAGCAGGAGCTCACCAAAATGATCCGGGGCGCCTGGCTCTCCCGAGCCTCCGACCGCCGCGCCACCCCCTGGCTGAACGAGCATCGCCTTAGCTAGGTGCGAGCGCGCGAGCCGTGTCCAGGAGGTCGGTGCCGGTGGGGAGGGTGGCGATGATCGGGGTGTCCAGGCCGTTGGCGACGTACTGGTTGATGTGCTCGCGGCATGCCGCGGCGGTGCCGTGGACGACCAGGTCGTCGATGACCTCGACCGGTACGGCGGCCATCGCGGCGTTGCGGTCGCCGGCGGCCCACGCCTCGCGCATCTCCTTCATCGCGGCACCGCGACCCAGCCAGTCGTGGAAGGCGGCGTACCCGGGGACGGTCAGATAGGTCGCGATCAGGAAGCGGCCGATGTTCCGCGCCATCTCCGCGTCCTCGGTGACACAGACGAAGATCCGCGCGGCCAGTTCCTTGTCCGGCCCGAGCTCGGCCCGCACCTGCCGTACGTCGTCCGCGGACAGCCAGTTGGTGATCGCGCCGTCGGCCTCTCGCGCCGCCAACCGAAGCATCTGCGGGCGCAACGCGGCGAGCATGATCGACGGCGGCACGTCCGGCGCCTTCTCGAGCCGGAACCGCCGGATGGTGAAGCTGTCGAACTCCCCGTCCACCTTCTCCCCGGCGAACGCCTGCCGGAGAAACCTGAGCACGTCGCGGGTCCGGGCCAGCGGCGGGTCGTACGCGATCCCGTTCCACCCGGTCACGATCGTCTCCGACGACGCCCCGATCCCGAGCACGAACCGTCCCGGCGCGAGATCCGCCAGCGCGGCCGCACTCATCGCCAGCGCGGCCGGCCCCCGCGTGTGCACCGGTACGACGGCCGTCCCCAACCGCAACCGGTCGTCCCACTCGGACGCCAGCACCAACGGAGTAAAGGCATCCGCCCCGGCCACCTCGGCCGACCACAGATCCGTGTACCCCAGCGAGGACAGCTCGGCGATCAGCGGCCGGTGGTCCCGCAACGGCACCCCGGTGAGTGGAACGGTCAGACCCCAGCGCATCAGATCATCCTTTTCTGCAACGGCAACGGTGCGTACCGCATCACCCGGGCGAGTGGACTCCACGGCCAGGACGGAACATACGCCTTCGCCTTCTCGGCCTCGATCGCGGCAACGATCGCGCGGACGCCGGTAACGGTGTCGACGATCAGCGGGGTGTTCGCGACGTGCTCGTTCATCTCGGACCGGATGTAGCCGGGGAAGATCGTGCTGACCGTGATCGGCTTGTTCAGCAACTCCAGCCGGAGACCCTCGGCCAGTGACGCCACCCCGGCCTTCGTCGCGGCGTACGTCGTCACCGTTTTCGGCAGCCCACGCAGCGCGGTGATGGACGAGATGAAGACGAGGTGACCGGCGTTCCTGGCCCGGAACAACTCCAGCGCTGCCTCGGCCTGGGCGAGCGCACCGACGAAGTTCGTCGTCGCGGTCTGCAGGTTCGCGTCGAAGCGGCCGGTCCCGAGCGGCGCGCCCTTGCCGAGGCCGGCGTTCACCACGATCCGGTCCAGCGGCAGCTCGGCGTCGGCCTTGCGGAAGACGTCGAACACCTGCTCGTGATCGGTCACGTCGAGCCGGTGGACAACGACGGTGATCCCCGGATGCCGCTCGGTCAGCTCGGCCCGCAAAGCCTCCAGCCGGTCCGACCGCCGCGCGGTCAGCACCAGATTGTGGCCCTTGGCGGCGAACTGCCGGGCCATCTCCTCACCCAGCCCGGAACTCGCGCCGGTGATCAGGATGTTGCGTCGCATCAGACACGACCTATCTATAGGAGAGCAATTCGGTGCCGTCGAGGTGTGCGTGCTCGTTGTAGCTGACCACGGTCAGCCCGCTGCGACCGGACACGACCTTGGTGATCGCAGTGTTGATCGTGACCGGGTTCAGTCGCTCCCACAGGTCGTCGCCACCGGACAGCAGCCGGCTCACCACCGCCGCGATCGGTCCACCGGAGGTGAACACCACGGCCGTCTCACCTTTGCCCAGGCGCTCCGCCGTACGACGTACCGCTGCCTCGGACCGCTGGCAGAAGTCCGTGAAGCTCTCCGTGTAGCCGTCGCCGCCGAGCGCCCAGCGTTCGGTCGCGGCGGTGAACATCTGCTGGAAGGCACGGCCGGGATGGCCGGTCCGGGCGAGATCGGCCAGCATCACCGCACGGCGGCGGTAGGCGGGTTTGTGGGCGACGATGACCTCTTCGTGGTCGAACTCGTCGAAGCCTTTGTCGACGTCAGCGGTGAATCCGTGACAGGGTTGCCGTCTGAGCATGGCGTCGCATCGAGCCGGACATCACCAGCTCCGGCGTCACCCCGCGGGCGACCAGCGCCTTGCCGAGCAGGACCGCCTGCTGCTCGCCGGTCGGCGAGAGCCGGTCGTAGTCACTCTTGCCGAACGACGCCTGGGCGTGCCGGATCAGGTAGATGGTCGGCATTCAGCCCCTCATGATCCGGCGGCAACGCCGCTCGAGCAGGTTGACCGGGACCCAGAATTTCTTGAACCGCGGGTTCCGGGTCTGCTTGTGGTGGTAGCGGTAGTAGATCTGCTGCGCGATCACCGCCAGCCGGAACAGGCCGAACACCTCGTAGAAGGCCCAGTTCTCCGGCTTCAGTCCGGTCCGCTCGGCAGTAGTACTCGCACCACCTCGTCGCGCGTGAGCATGCCCGGCAGCGTGCGGCGGCTGCAGGCGGAAGCGGCGGAAGGCCCAGTCGTCGTCGGCCTGCACCCAGTAGGCGAGGGCGCCGCCGAGGTCCATCAGCGGGTCGCCGAGGGTCGCCATCTCCCAGTCGAGCACGCCGACCACCTTCAGCGGGTCATCCGGTGCGAGCACCACGTTGTCGAGGCGGAAGTCGTTGTGGATCACGCAGGTCCGCGACGTCCTCGGGCTGGTTGGCGGCGAGCCAGGCCATCACGCTGCTCGTAACTCGGCACGTTCCACGTCTTGGCCTTGCGGTAGCGGTCGCTCCAGCCGGCGACCTGGCGCTCGACGTAGCCCTCGCCCTTGCCGAGGTCGGCGAGCCCGGCCTGCGCGGCGTCGACCTGGTGCAGCTCGACGAGAGTGTCGATCAGCGTGAAGCACAGCTGCCGGGCCTGCTCGGGCGTGCAGGTCGACCCCGAGGTCCGAGTCGGCCGCGGGATGTGCCGGCGATCCGCTCCATCACGTAGAACTCGGAGCCGATCACCGCTGTGTCATCGCAGTGGGCGACCATCTCGGGCACGTACGGGAACACCGGTTGCAGGCTCGCCTGGATCCGGTACTCGCGGCACATGTCGTGCGCGCCCTTGGCCTTGGTGCCCGGCCGGCGGCCGGCGCAGGATCAGGTCGTGGTCGTCGTACCGCAGCAGGTAGGTCAGGTTGGACGCGCCGCCGGAGAACTGCCGGACCTCCGGCAGCCCGGCCGGCAGCTCCGTCCGCGTGGGCCTGCAGCCAGCCGTCCACCGCCGGCGACGTCGAACGCGTCCTCCTCGCGGACGCGCCCGGCGTCGTCATCACCGCATTGCCGGACTCGGCACGCTCGCCGTGCACCGGGCCGGCGATCTTGCGCATCTGCCGGTCGTACAGCGGACGGGCGAACCGCTTGGTCCGCCACGCCATCAGCGCCGGCCGGTCCGGGATGATCAGGAACGTCGCTTCGTCGATCCCCGTCGATCACCCCGGCCGCGATGTCCTCGGCCGTGACCGCGGCGACTTCTCGATCAGCTGCCGCGCGGTCGCGTTCATCGTCGGCGTCGTCGCCCTGGATCGAGTCGCCGAGGTTGGTCCGGAAGAACGACGGGCAGACCACCGTGACGCGTCATGCCGTACGGGTGCAGCTCGTGCGACAGCGTCTCCGACAGCGCGACCACACCGGCCTTGACCGTGTTGTACGAGCTCATCATCGGCGGATGCACCAGCCCGGCCAGCGGAGGCGGTGTTGACGATGTGGCCGGACCGCTGCCGCTTGAACACCGGCGTGAACGCCCGGCAGCCGCGGACCACGCCCATCAGGTTGATGTCGACGACCCGGTCCCACTCGTCCAGCGTCTCGACGTCGATCCGGCCGCCGGTCGCGATGCCGGCGTTGTTGACCAGCATGTCCAGCCCGCCCCAGTTCTGCTCGCACCACTCGACCGCCGCGGCCCAGTCCTCGGGCTGCGCACATCGAGCTTCAGGTACGACGCGCCGAGCGTCCGGACCGTCGCACGCGACACATCGGTGCACGAGCACCTGGTGGCCTTCGGCAACGAACTGGGCGACCAGCGCGGCGCCGAGCCCGACGGCACCGCCGGTGACGAGTACCCGGCTCACTGGCTCATGCACGGGCATCCTCGGGCCGACTCCGGCTGACTGGCCTGATCAGCTAGGTACGGGCCAGCTCCAGCTTGGCGACCACGCCGCGGTGCACCTCGTCGGGCCCGTCCGCCAGCCGCAGCGACCGCGCGCTCGGTCCACGCCGCCGGCCAGCGGGAAGTCGTCGCGACAGCCCGCCGCCGCCGTGCAGCTGGATCGCCATGTCGATCACCTCCTGCGCCATCCGCGGCACGGCGACCTTGATCTGGCTGACCTCGCTCAGCGCGCCGGCGAGCCCCTTGGTGTCCAGCAGCCACGCCGCTGCAGCACCAGCAGCCGGGCCTGGTTGATCGCGATCCGGGCGTCCGCGATCCGCTCGCGGTTGCCGCCGAGGTTCGACCAGCGGCTTGCCGAACGCCATCCGGCTGGTCCCGCGTTGCAGCGCCAGCTCCAGCGCCTTCTCGGCCAGCCCGATCAGCCGCATGCAGTGGTGGACCCGGCCCGGACCCGAGCCGGCCCTGCGCGATCTCGAAGGCGCGGCCCGGACCCGACCAGGATGTTGCTCGCCGGCACCCGGACGTCGGTGAACGACACCTCGCCGTGGCCGTGCGGCTCGTCGTACGGTGCCCATCGCGGGCAGCAGCCGCTCGACCTTGACGCCGGGGGTGTCGCGCGGGACCAGCACCATCGTGTGGCGCGCGTGCCGGTCGCGCGTCGGGGTCGGTGCAGGCCCATGAAGATCAGCAGCTCGCAGTCGGGGTGGCCGATGCCGGTGCTCCACCACTTGCGGCCGTTGAGCACGACCTCGTCGCCGTCGAGGATCGCGGTCGCGGCCATGTTGGTCGCGTCCGAGGAGGCGACGTCCGGCTCGGTCATGCAGAACGCGCGACCGGATCTCGCCGTCGAGCAGCGGGTCCAGCCACCGCTGCTTCTGCTCGGCGAGTGCCGTACCGGAGCAGCACCTCCATGTTGCCGGTGTCGGGCGCGTTGCAGTTGAACACGTACGGCGCCAGGAAGGAGCGGCCGGTGAGCTCGGCGATCGGCGCGTAGTCGACGTTCGACAGGCCCGCGCCGTACTGCTCGTTGCCCGGCTCGGCCACGGGAGGAAGAGGTTCCACAGCCCGTGTTCGCGGGCCTTCGCCTGCAGATCCTTGACGACGGGCTGCGGCTGCCACGGGTCCGCGGCGGTCCGGGTCGCGGCGTGCAGCTCCGCCTCGACCGGCTCGATCTCGGTCCGGATGAACTCCCCGACCCGGGCGATCAGCTCACGCGCGCGGGTCGAATGTTCGAACTCCATCAGACTCCCCTCGGTTTTGTTGACCGTAGCGCAGCGTCTAAGCAATGCTCAATAGCGTGAGTCAGCAGGTGGACTGCGGATGATCGCCGCAAGCAACTGGTCCGGATCGGCCTGATGATGCTGCGGACCCAGCCGATCCACGAACTGTCGATCGACGCGGTCGCGGGTCAGGCGGGGATCTCGCGCGGCCTGCTGTTCCACTACTTCCCGAGCAAGCGGGACTACTACGTCGCGGTCATCTCGGCCGCCGGCCGCCGGCTGCTCAGGGTGACGAAGCCGGACGAGTCGTTGCCGCCGCCGGAGCAGTTGCGGCAGATGCTGCTGGCCTTCGTCGCGTTCATCACCAGGCGGCGGGCCGCCTACATCTCCTTCGTCCGTGGCGCGGCGGGCGGCGACGACTACGTGGTCAAGGTGTACGCCGACACCCGCGCCGGCCTGGCCACCCGCGTACTGACCCTCATCGGTTCCCCCGAGGCCGCCGATCAGCCGGCCTCGGCCGAGCGGATGACCATCCACGCGTGGCTCGCGTACGTCGAGGACCTGGCCATCGAATGGTCCGGGCTCCCGGAGAACGACCGCCCCACCACCGACGAGGAACTCGTCGACCACGCCATCGCCGCCCTCGAAGCCCTCCGCAAGCTGTAGCCCACCCGCCACATTCGAGCGGATATCCGCTCGACTGCTGCCTTCTCCCCTCGTCTACGAGGGGAGAACCCACGATTCGCGCGGTTATCCCCTCGAACTGGCCGGCCCGGTGGAGGCGCGGACCACCAACTCCGTCGCCAGTTCTACGTGGAGAGCTTCCAGCTCGTGGCGGTCCAGGAGGCGGATGAGCAGGCTGACTGCCATCCGGCCCATCTCCTGTAGCGGCTGGCGGACTGTGGTGAGTTGAGGCGTGGTGGCGCGGCTGAGGTCGAGGTCGTCGAATCCGGCGATCGACAAATCGCCAGGGATGGACAGGCCGCGGTCGGCGGCTGCCCGCAGGGCACCGAGGGCGGCCTTGTCGTTGAAGGCGACCAAGGCGGTCGGGTGCTGGTCGAGGAGATCGGCGGCGGCGCGGTAGCCGTGGGCGATCGTCGGCTCGACATGGCGGACCATGGCGGGGTCCGGAAGGATGCCTGCGTCCGCGAGGGCTGCCGAGTGACCGCTCAACCGTGCATCCGCCGCGAGCCATTCGCGCGGACCCGCGATGACGCCGATCCGGGTGTGACCTAGGGCGGTGAGATGCGCGGTCACCTGCCGGGCGCCGGAGTGATGCGCCGCCGAGACCGATGCGACGTCGCGCGGCAGGGTCGTTCTCGGATCGACCACGACGAAGGGGAAGCGGCGCGCGCTGAGCCGGACCAAGTCCTCGCTCGGCTCCGGCGGCAGGATCAGGATCGCGCCGCCGACGTCGCGCAGCGCCGGCAACCGGGACAGCACCTGCTCGTGCTGGGCCGCTTCACCCGCGTTGAGGATCACCTGACGACCGTGCCGGTCCAGCGTCTCCGCGATCGACGACACGATCAGGCCGAAGTAGTCCGTCAGCACGTACGGGCAGCGGACGTAGACGGCTCCGGCGACGGGCTTCGCCGTACCGCTGCCGCGGGCGGTCCGGGCCTGGTAGCTGGTCGTCACCGGGGCGTCGGGGCGGAGCTTGTCCACCGCGCGGTAGGACAGCTTCGCCTCGTCGCCGGTCACCTCGAGGACGCCGTACCCGTGCTGCCGCATGTCGATCAGCTTCAGGTGCGGGTTGTACTGCAACCGCTTCTGCTCCCGGTCCGGGCGCCGGCCGTCCCCTTGAGGTCGCCGGTGTTGGTCGAGGACACGGACGGTACGACGAACTCCACCCCGGACCGCTTGGTGCCCGCCGGGTTGCCGGGGCTGCCCGGGGCGAACCCGATGTTCCACAGCTCGCTGCGACCAGTTGATTGCGGTCGGTTGCCTCACGGCTGTCGAGGACTCCAGAGAGAACGACGAAACAGGAGCGTCACGGCAGATTGCTACCGTCTGGACGCATGACGCTGGAACTGATCGAGGGAGTGGAACTGCGTGCGGTTCCCGGCACCGACCCCGCCGTGGTGGCGCTGACCACCGCGCAGCAGGCCGAACTCGGTGCGATGTACGGCGAGGATCAACCGCTGGTCGCCCTGCACCCGGACATCTCCTTCACCCTGCTCCTCCTCGAGGGCACGCCGGCCGGCTGCGTCGGCCTGCAACCCGTCTCGTCCGGTGTCGGCGAGATCAAGCGGATGTACGTCGACCCGTCGTGCCGCGGCTGGGGTCTGTCCCGCATCCTGCTGAACGCGGTCGAGTCCCAGGCCCGCGCCACCGGGCTGACCCGACTCCGCCTCGAAACGGGGACTCGCCAGGTCGAGGCCATCGCCCTCTACACGAACCACGGCTACCTGCCGACCCCGCCGTACCCGCCGTTCGAGAACGAAGAGGCCTCCCTGTGCTTCGCGAAGGATCTGGTCCAGGGGGTCACCGGTACAGGTCGTCGAGACCGACCGTGAGGATGGCCGGATCGAGATCCGGTTCAAAGCCGACCCCGCTATAGCAGGCCAGGATCGTTTCCGAGGTGTCGTAGTCCCGCGACAGCAACTGCCGCGCACGCTCCAGTCGATCGACATGGCGTCGGCCCATCACTTCGCCCCACTTCACCTCACCCAAGGACAAGATCTTGCGCCGCTGCCCAGGAACCGTAGGAGCGAGCACCACGACGTCGACCTCGATCTGGCTGCGCCGACTGTGATCCGGCACCACCCCGGCGCCGATCTGCCCGGGTAGCTCGGTGAAGAGGCCCGCCGGTGCCGCAAGAGCGAAGTCCCGGCAGAGTTGCTCGAAATGCGGTCCGACAACCTGGGACGAGAACCGCGCTCGAGCCGCCTCCCACACATTCTGTGCCCGACCGCTTTCCAGCAGGCCCCACTGCGGCCGCATCACCACTTGATAGAACACGACCAACGGTTCGGCCACCTGATAGCTCGAGCGGCGGGATCGGAAGACATCCTGCCGGCGTCGGAGCAGGCCACTGTCCTCGAGCACCGCGAGGTGGTGACCGATGTCGGTCGACTTCCGGCCCACATAGTTCGCGACGCCGCCTCTCGTACTATTGCCTGCAGCAACCGCCGCGAGCACGGAGTGGTAGAGGGCGCTGTCCCGGACCTCCATCTCCTCCTCGAGCAGGTACCGCGCCTCACGAAAGAGCGGATTGACCGGACTCAGCACGGTTCGCAGGGCCCACTCGTCGAAGTTGTCGACGGAGCTGGGGATGTCGTCGTCGACGAAGCGCCGGTACGCCGGAGTGCCGCCGGCCACCGCGTGGACCAGTACGGCCAGCCGTGGATCCACCAGCTCCCAGAACCTGGCGGCGAGCCGATAGTCGAACGGGCGGACGACCATCTCCAGGCTCGCCCGGCCGCGTAGCGGGGCGCTGCCCGACAACAACCCGCCCATCACCGACATGGCCGATCCGCAGAGGAGCAAGCTGGTTCGCCGACCGACCGAAGCGGCTTGATCGATTTCCCGCTGCAGAATCGACGGCAGCGCGGGCGAGACCTTACTCAGGTACGGGAACTCGTCGATCACGAAGGGACCAGTTGACGGATCGAGCGAGAACAGGAACCGGATCGCGTCGTCCCAGGTGTCGAAGCGAGGCGGCGACGGCGAGCCGAGGTGTGTCCCCACCGCGGCGGCGAACAGTGCGAGAGATTCGGTCTCGGTCGCCTCGGTCGCGCCGAAGTACATTCCGCCGGTCTGTTCGGCCAACGCCTGCACCAGATACGTCTTGCCCTGTCGCCGCCGACCACTGACGACACCCAACCGAGGCTGGTCCGTGGTCCGGCTGGCGAACCGGACCAAGTGACCCCATTCCTCGTCGCGGGCGAAGATACGCTCGGGCTTCCGCATGTTTGATAACTGTACTTATTATAAGTGTGATTCTCAAACCTGTCTCGGTCGCGAAGACTGGCTGCGGAGTGTCTCTCCCGGCCGGGGTCTTGGCTGTCTTCAGACCCGCGGCAGGTCGAGGACCAGGTCGTCGCCGGAGCGGTGGAAGCCGACTTTGCTGAGGTACGGCGTGGACTCGCGCATCCGGGGTGGGGCGAGAACCTGCCGGAAGCCGTGGCCGGTGAAGACGTCGCTGCGGCGGTAGACGAACTCGCCGGGGGTGAAGTCGCGGTACTTGGGCAGCACGTAGTCGAGGTCGATCTGGGCCCGGCCGTCGCCGGCGTCGTGGGCGAGGACGACCCCGACGGTCCGGTCGCCGTGCTGGACCAGGAAGGCGTACGGGCTGTCGGTCGCGGTGAAGCCAGGGTTGAACCGGCTGATGTCACTGTCATGTGACGCGAGCACGTGACCGAGGTACGCGTCGTCGCCGTTGACCTCGAGGACCTCGTACTCCGCCTGGTCGTGCCGGTGCCGGAGCAGCCGCCAGAGATGGACCAGGTTGATGACGGCCAGGACGGCGTTCATCCCGACCATCGGCCAGACCCCGATCGCCAGGTTGAACCCGACCAGGATCACGCAACCGACCAGGTTCAGCAGGCGCAGCCGCAGGATGCGGGTCTGCAGCAAAGACGCCACGACCAGCGCGGAGCCGCCCCACCCGATGATGCTCAAGACGTCCACAGCGTGAGCGTAGATCAGGTCAGACTAGGGCGGTGAACGAGTCGCTGCTGCTGAACGGCGTACCCCTGCGAACCGTCGACCCCGGGTTGCTCCGGGCAATGAGCTACGGGCACTTCACCTCGATGCAGGTCCGCGACGGCCGGGTCGACGGTCTCGACCTGCACTTCGACCGCCTCGACCGCAGCTCCCGCGAGGTCTTCGGTCACGGTGTCTCCGCCGACCGCGTCCGCACCGAACTCCGCGCCGCGCTCGACCAGGCCGGCTCCGGCGACCTCTCGATCCGGGTGAACGCCTTCGCCTCCGACGACACCGAACCCAACCTGCTGATCCGCGTCGGCCCACCGATCGATCCCGGCGTACGACCTCTGAGCCTGCTCGCCTTCCAGCACGAGCGGGCGGTGCCGCACCTCAAGCACACCGGCACCTTCGACCTCGTGTACTACGGCCACCTGGCCGAACGCGAGGGGTACGACGACGCGCTCTTCCACACCGCCGCCGGCAGGATCTCCGAAGCGTCCATCTGGAACATCTGCTTCGCCCGCGGCACCACCATCGTCTTCCCGTCCGCCCCGGTCCTCCCGGGTATCCGGCAGCGAACACTCCAGCGCGGTCTCGACGCCTACACGACAACCGTCGTCACGCTCGCCGACCTGGCGACCTACGACGCCGCCTACCTGACCAACTCGATCGACCCCGCGCTCCCCGTCGCGGCGATCACCACCGGCAGCGGCACCACGACGTACGACGAGCACAGGGCGTCGGCCGAAGTGATCAGCAAGGCCTACCAGGGCGTGCCGGCGCAGAAGATCTAGGCGCGCTGGGACCACCAGCGGAGGAGTTCCTCGCGGGCCCGGTCCTCGCCCAGCGGGCCCTGGTCCAGCCGGAGTTCCATCAGGAACTTGTACGCCTGCCCCACCTCGCGGCCCGGCGGGATGCCGAGGATCTCCATGATCTGGTTGCCGTCCAGATCGGGGCGCAGAGCATCGAGTTCCTCCTGTTCCCGCAACCGTTCGATCCGGGCCTCGAGATCGTCGTACGCGGCCCGGAGCGCGTCGGCCTTGCGCTTGTTCCGGGTCGTGCAGTCCGCGCGGGTGAGGACGTGCAGGCGTTCGAGCTGGTCGCCGGCGTCGCGGACATAGCGCCGGACGGCGGAATCGGTCCACTCGCCGGTGCCGTAGCCGTGGAAGCGCAGATGCAGTTCGACCAGCTTGCCGACCTGCTCGATCTGCTCGTTGCTGAACCGCAGTGCCTTCATCCGCTTCCGGGCCAGCTTCGCGCCGACCACGTCGTGGTGGTGGAAGGTCACCTTGCCGCCGTCCTCGAAGCGACGGGTCTTCGGCTTGCCGATGTCATGGATCAGCGCGGCGAACCGGGAGATGAAGTCGGGCGCGGGGACGGACAGCCTGGACTCGAGGTCGATCGCCTGGTCGAGCACGGTGAGCGAGTGCTGGTAGACGTCCTTGTGCTGGTGGTGCTCGTCCTTCTGAAGCCTGAGCGCGGGCAGTTCGGGCAGCACGTGCTTGGCCAGCCCGGTGCTCACCAGCAGGTCCAGGCCGATCCGCGGGTGGTCGGAGCAGATCAGCTTGACCAGCTCGTCGCGGACCCGCTCGGCGGACACGATCGTGATCCGCTCGGCCATCGCCGTCATCGCGGCCACCACCGCCGGGTCCGGGGTGAACGCGAGCTGCGCGGCGAACCGGGCCGCCCGCATCATCCGCAGCGGGTCGTCGGAGAACGAGTCCTCCGGCCGGCCCGGCGTCCGGATCCGCCGGTGGGCGACGTCCTCGATCCCGCCGTACGGGTCGACGAAGACCCGCGACGGCAACCGGACGGCCATCGCGTTCATGGCGAAGTCGCGCCGGGACAGATCGCCCTCCAGGCTGTCGCCGTACGAGACCTCCGGCTTGCGTGAGGTGGGATCGTAGGACTCCGACCTGTATGTCGTGATTTCCAGGACCCAGTCGCCCTTGCGACAACCGATCGTGCCGAAGGCTTTACCGATGTCCCAGATGTGGTTGGCCCAGCCCTGCAGTAACCGCTCGACTACGTCGGGGTGCGCGGAGGTCGCGAAGTCCAGGTCCTTGCTCCCCCGGCCGAGGAGAATGTCCCGGACAGGTCCTCCGACCAGAGCGATCTCGTGCCCGGCACCGGCGAAGCGGGCACCGAGCTCGTCGACCACCGGTGCGAGCTGCAGCAAGGTCTGGACCGCCCGCTGCTGGACGGCGGACAGCGATCCGGCGTGGGCTGACTGGTCGGCGAAAGGTGACACGGGAAACTAGGTTACGGTGACGGCGTGTTGAGACGGCGACTGAGGCTCTCCGCTGCGGCGGTTGCGGGCCTGCTGATCGCTGCGTCGGCAGCGGTTCTCGGTACGGCGGCATCGTCCGCGGCGCCGGTCGAGGACCCGGTCGTCGATGTCACCATCGACTCCTTCGGACCGGTCGCGCCGAAGCCGGGTGACTCGGTGGGGATCACCGGCCGGGTGACGAACACCAGTGACACCACTTTCCGCGATCCGCAGGCGCTGGCGTGTATCGACCGCAAGCACCTGGCCACGAACGCCGACATCGCCGCCGTCTCCGCCGAGCAGGACGTGCCGATGAGCGAGCGGGACAGCTGCGTCCGGCTGACCACCTTCGAGTCCGGCACGTTCCAGCAGTTCGGCGCACCGCTGGCGCCCAAGGCCTCGGTGCACTTCACCCTGACTGTGCCGTGGAACGAGTGGCAGATCAAGGACGACACCGGCGCCTACGTGGTCGGCGTGGTGTTCCGCGGCCAGCCGACGGAAGACAGCAAGGAGCGGGTGACCGCCGGCCGCGCCCGCACCCTGATGCCGGTGATCGGCCGGGAGCCGCTGACCCGCACGGTGAACGCCGCCCTCGTCGTCCCGTTGCGCCACCGGCCGACCCAGTTGGGCGGGGCGAACTTCGCGAACGACTCGCTGGCCCAGTCGATGGCACCGAACGGCCCGCTCGGACGGTTGCTCGCGCTCGGCCAGACCCGCAAGGTCACCTGGCTGGTCGATCCCGCGATGCTCGACGAGGCCCGCCGGATCCAGGACGGGTACGTCGTCGTCGGCGACGGCGGCCAGTCCGCGCCGGGCACCGGCGAGAAGGTCGTCGCCGCCTGGCTGAAGGAGTTCGAGGACAGCCGGATCCGGGGCAACCAGATCGTCCTGCTCCCGTACGGCGACCCGGACGTGGCGAGTCTGATCGACGCCAGCGGCCCGGTGAGCAAGGACCCGGTGCGCAAGATCGTCAGCGATGCCCGGGCCACCACCTCGGACTACAACCTGGCGCCCGGCTCCACCGTCCCGCCGGTCTTCACCAACGGGTTGTGGCTGGAGAACGGCTCGGCCCGGGGCCGCTACCTGGCCGCGGCCTCGTCCGGGTTCCGCGGTTCGGCCGACCAGGACCTGAACCTGGTCGGCAGCTCGGCGTGGGTGACCGCCGAACGGCCGACGCTGACCCCGTCGCCGGTCTACAACGTGCTCACGCCCGAGGGCCCGAAGACCGAGGTCCGCACCGTGATCGCCAACTCGGCCCTCACCACCGGCGGTCCGGACCCGGACACCGCCGAGAATCCATTGCAGGTCCGGCAGCGGTTCGCCGCAGAGACCGCTCTGCTGGCTGCCGGCGGCAAGACCCCGGTGTCGGTGGTCGCGCTGCCGCCGCGGGGCTGGGACGCCGAGGGACTCGCGACCGCGGCGATCGCCGGCGACCTGGCGCTGCCCTGGATCACCCCGACCGACGTCAACCAGATCGTTGCCGGCACGCCGAAACCGCTGACCACCAAGGCAGCCAACGCGCCCCGGTCGAACCCCGCACTCACCAGCGGGCAGGTCGACGCCGTCAAGCAGCTCAACGACGACACGTTGACCTACCGCAACCTGCTGGACGTGCCGGAGAACATGGACGAGAACCTCGAGCGCGCGCTGCTGCGCTCGGCGTCCAACGGCTGGCGCGGATTCGCCGACGAAGCGCGGCAGTTCACCGCGATCGAGACCGGCTCGGTGAACCAGCAGCTGGCCAAGGTCAAGCTGGTCAACTCGGCCGACGGGCAGGGCCGGCGGCGCGAGGTCAAGGTGAACCTGGCCGGCAGCAAGGGCACCTTCCCACTGACCGTCTCGAACGAGCTCGACGCGTCCATCCGGGTCGGCATCGCAGTGACCCCGGCCAACCGAACGGACCTGCGGATCAAGGCGCTGCAGACGAAGGTGCTGCCGCCGCGGGGCAAGGCGACGTTCCTGATCGAGGCGAGTGCCGAGCAGAACGGTCTGATCCGGGCGAACGCCCAGGTGATCACCGCCTCCGGCCGTCCGGTCGGGCAGTCCGAGGAGCTGGTGATCGAGGCGGCGCAGTACGGCAGCGTCGGCTGGATCCTGGTCGGCGCGGCCTGCGCGCTGCTGTTCGGTACGTCGTTCGTCCGCATCTACCGGCGGATCCGGACCGAGCGGCGCAACCCGGCACCGGCCGAGCCGGCCACCGATCCGCTGCACCCCGCCCCGCTCGATCCGGAGCCCGGCACCGGCCCGGTGAACTCGGCGGCGGACGACGTACCGGAATCCGTCCCCGATGCGCCGGTGGACGCGCCCCTGAAAGCCGATGCGCCGGTGGACGCGTCCCTGAAAGAAGGAGTCGGTTCGAAGGATGGCTGACCGCACCCTGCGATCCGCGGCGGTGATGGCAGCCGGAACGGTGCTGTCCCGCCTGCTCGGATTCGTCCGGATCGCCCTGCTCGCGGCCGCCATCGGTACCGCGCTGCGCGGCGACATCTTCACCGCCGCGAACACCATCCCGAACAGTCTGTACATCCTGCTGGCCGGCGGGGTGTTCAACACCGTGCTGGTGCCGCAGCTGGTCCGGGCGATCAAGAACCACGACGACGGCGGCCAGGACTTCACCAACCGGCTGCTGACCTTCGGCTTCGTCGTCCTCGCCGTGGTCACGGTCGGCTGCGTGCTGCTGGCGCCGCAGATCGCGGGGCTGTACCTGCCGGAGGAGCTGAAGGACCCGTCGCGGGCCTCCGAGCGGGCGTCGATGGTGATGTTCGTCCAGCTCTGCCTGCCGCAGATCTTCTTCTACGGCGCGTTCGTGCTGGTCGGCCAGGTGCTGAACGCGCGCCGCCGGTTCGGCCCGATGATGTGGGCGCCGATCGCCAACAACCTCGTCGCCTGCGCGTCGATCGTGGTGTTCCTGCTGATCTTCCGCACCGGCGATCCCCCGGCCACCTACAGCCACAACGAGGAGTTGCTGCTCGGTCTTGGGCACACGGCGGGTATCGCCGTACAGCTGCTGGTGCTGCTGCCCTATCTGAGGGCGAGCGGGCACCTGTACCGGCCGAAGTTCGGTCTGCGCGGCACTGGGCTGGGTCACACCGCCCGGCTGGGTATCTGGACCGTGCTGTTCGTGGCGGTGAACCAGGTGACCCTGGTGGTCGTCACGCGACTCGCGATCGCTGGTAGCGCCTCCGGCGACCCGGGCGCGAAGGCCGGCCTGTTCGCGTACAGCACGGCGATGCTGATCATCCTGGTACCGCACGGCATCGTGTCGGTGTCTCTCGCAACGGCCGCCCTGCCGCAGATGTCGGCGCTCGCGGCCGACGGTGACCTGGCCGAGGTGGAGCGACTGTCGGCCCGGTCGATCCGGCAGGCGCTCGCGATCGTCGTACCGGCCGCGGCCGCGATGATCGCGTTCGCCTATCCGATCGTCACGGTGATCGCCGGCTACGGATCCGGTAAGGACAACCTGACGCTGATGTCGTACACGCTGGTCACGCTGGCGCTCGGCATCGTGCCGTTCACCATTCAGTACTTCCAGCTGCGCACGTTCTACGCGTTCGAGGACACCCGGACGCCGTTCTTCCTGCAGTGCGCGATCGCGGCGACCAACATCGCGGCCGCCGTGATCGGGGTCCGGGTGCTGCTGGACGCGGAGCACCTCCGGTTCAGCGGTGTCGTCCTGGGTGGGGCGTACGCGCTGGCGTACCTGGTCGCCGTACTGCTGTCCCGCCCGGTCCTGCGGCGCAAGGTCCCCCGGGTGCACGGCGCGGGGATCGGGCTGCCGCTGCTCGCGATGGTGATCGCCGCGGTGTTCGCGGTCGCCGCCGGCCGGGGCGCGCTCTGGCTGCTGGACCTCGCCGTCGACTGGTCCGGACCAGTGGGCGCCGTCCTCCAGCTCGCGGTCGCGGCGATCGTGATGCTGCCCGTGTACGCCGGGATCGCCCGGGTCCTGCGGATCCACGAGGTCAACGACGTGGTGTCGCTGGTCACATCGAAACTCCCCGGCCGCCGCTGAACCGATCGGCTTGTGCACTCGTGCACATCTGTAGATGCTGACGGGGCACGTTGCCGGGGCACTGTGGCTCGTCGAGAGACGCACGGTGCGGCCAGCGGTGGTCCAGTCGTTCGCTGGCAAGGCGGAGGAGGAGAGAGATGCGGAGCATCTCGCGACGACGACAACGCCGCCAGCGGGCGTCTGGGGCGCCGCTGGACGTGCTGGGCGTTTCTTGACGAGGCACTAGCATGGGGGCTGCGATCGGGCTGCCGGCTGATCGCACCGGATCCCCGCCGACCGGATCCGGAGCGCCAGACGCAGGCCGACCAGTGCACCGAGGAGGGCGAGAGACACCGTGTCGAACCAGACCGTCAGTCCTGGTGCCCTGCTTGCCGGCCGCTACCGGATCGCCGAGTTACTCGCGGAGATCGACGGTGCGCGGGTGTGGCGAGCAGTGGACGAGGTCCTGAGCCGGGCCGTCGTCGTGGATGTCCTGCCGGTCGGCGACCCGCGGACCAACCTGCTCTTCGACGCCGCCCGGCGCGCTGCCGCGGCGGCCGACCCCCGCTTCCTCCGCGTGCTCGACTGCGACATGCACGACGGGGTCACCTACTGCGTCCGCGAGTGGGCCGGCGGCCGCCCGCTCGAGCGGATGCTCAGCAGCGGCCCGCTCACCGGGCAGCAGGCGGGCTGGCTGGCCCGCGAGGTGTCCGAGGCGCTGGAGAACCTGCACCGCACCGGCCACGCCCATGGCTCCATCAGCCCGGCCACCGTCGTGGTCACGGACGCCGGCGCGATCAAGGTCGTCGGTCTCGCCACCGAGGCGGCGCTGCGCTCGACCGGCCCGGGTTCGCCCGAGCACGACGTCCACGCACTCGGTGAGCTGCTCTACGCCTCTCTGACCGGCCGGTGGCCTGGCCCTGCGCCCGCCTGGGGCCTGCAGCCCGCTCCCGTGGAGCACGGCCGACTCCTGAGCCCGCGCCAGGTGCGCGCCGGCGTACCCCGCTCTCTGGACGACATCAGCGACCGGCTGCTGAGCAACCCGCCGCGGCACCACGCACCGCCGATCACGAGCGCGGCCGGCCTGTCCGCCGCCCTGTCCGGGGTCGTCGGCAGCTCGCACGAGCCGCCGAACCAGATGGACGAGACCGTCGCGATCGCCCGGCAGAACGGCAGCATCGACGACGCCACCCAGGTCGTCCCGCCGGCACCGCCTGCGCTGGACCCGACACCCCCGGCGTACCAGTCGAACGGGCAGGAGCCGCGTGCGGCGTACTCGACCCCTGCCGAGACCCGTCCCCCCGTCCGCCGCCAGGCGCCACCGCCGTCGAACGGCAACGGCCACCGGCGCCGCCCCGACGAACCGAAGCGGAATGGCTCGTGGGGCGGGCGGATCCTGATCCTGCTCGCCGTCCTGGCCCTGCTGTCGGTGATCGCAATGGCCCAGTTCCTGCTCAAGGGCGGTCTGAACAGCGAGGACACCGGAACGGACGACGCCGGGAAGACCACTGCGCCGCAGACCAGCGGACCACCGTCGGCGACCTCCGGACCGGCCAAGATCGTCAGCGCCAAGGACTTCGACCCGAAGCCGGAAGGCAGCGGGAGCGAGCACCCGGAGGACGTGGGCAACACCTACGACGGCAAGCCGAGCACGGGCTGGACGACGCAGTCGTACAGCCGGCCGAACCTCGGCGGCCAGAAGCCGGGTGTCGGCATCATCTACAACCTGGGTGCGCCGACGTCGGTCTCGAAGGTGTCGGTCACGCTCAAGGGTGACGGCAGCAGCGTGCAGCTGCTGATTCCGAAGGACGACACGAGCCAGTCGCCCGGCACCGTGCGCGGCTGGACCCCGGTCGCGACTCAGGAGGGCGCACCCGAGGGTATGACGAACCTGACGCCGTCCCAGCCGGCCAAGACGCAGTACGTCCTGGTCTGGCTGACCGAGCTGCCGAAGGAAGACGACAGCAGCAAGTACCGGGGAGAGATCTCGGAGGTCACGATCCAGAAATGACCTCGTCGGATATCACTCGGATCGGCGCGGCTGACCCTGTGGCCCAGTCGGCGGAGCATGCTGGGCCGGTGAGCTACGACCAGATGGACGACCACGAGCTGCTCCGGCTGCACGTGGCCGGCAACCCGGACACGTTCGGGGTTCTGGTCCGGCGGCACCGGGACCGGATGTGGGCGGTCGCGATCCGTACCCTGGGTGAGCCGGAGGAGGCCGCCGACGCCCTGCAGGAGGCGTTCATCTCGGCGTTCCGCCGGGCCGACTCGTTCCGCGGTGACGCCAAGGTGACCACCTGGCTGCACCGGATCGTGGTGAACGCCTGTCTGGACCGGATCCGCCGCCGCCAGGTCCGGGCCGCCGACCCGCTGCCGGAGGACGAGGACCGCGCCGCCGAGCTGGCCGGACCGTCCGAGGACGACCCGGCCGAGGTCCGCGAGCGGCGGCTGGACGTGCTGAACGCGCTCAAGCAGATCAACGAGGACCAGCGCAGCGCACTCGTCCTGGTCGACATGGAGGGCTACTCGATCGAGGAAGCGGCCGCCATCCTGGGCTGTGCACCGGGTACGGTGAAGAGCCGCTGCGCCCGTGGCCGGGCCCGGCTGCTGCCCCTGCTGCGACATTGGCAGACGACCCGGGGTGGTTCCGCGGAGGCCGACGTACCGGCGAAAACCGCTGCCGAAGCGGTGGGAACCGAATGAGTGGGTACCCCGTCGAAGCGACGTCGCCTACCTGCGACCTGACCTTCATGCCTCGACCCGGAGTACTCCGATGATCACTCTGCGCCCGATCCTGGGCACCTCCTCCGAGGGGGCGAGTCCCCGATGACCGATTCCGGTCTGCCGACCAGTGAGCACCTCGAGCACCTGGACACGGACACGATCGCCGACCTGATCGAGAACCTGCTGCCCGCACCCGAGGCGCATCGCGCTCGTGAACACGTGAAGGCCTGCCCCGAGTGTCAGCAGACGTTCGACGCGCTCACCGAACTGTCCGCGGACCTCGCCGAGGAGGGCCGGGCGGACATCCCGATGCCGGCCGACATCGCCGAGCACCTCGACCAGGTCATCGTGTCGGAGTCCGTGCTGCGCGCGTCCACCGTGGGGGTGCACTCGCTGAACCAGATCCGCGAGGAGCCGCACCGGCACCTGCCGAAGCTGCTCAGCGCGGCCGCGGCGGTCGTGGTGATCGCGGGCATCGGCGTCGGTGTGGTCATCGCCACCAAGGACCAGGCCGCCGACAGCTCGGCCGGGATCGGCCCGTCCGTCCTGCCGAGCGGTATCCCGTCGCTGTCGACCAAGGACGTCGGCCCGGATGCGCAGCAGTGGCTGGAAAGCACCAACGGACCGTTGCTGAACGGTTCCGACGCGGACAAGGCCTGTGCCCGGGAGTTCGCCTCCGGCCGGCCGAACCCGCAGGTCCGGCTGGTGCAGCCGGCCAAGGTCGACGGCAAGCGTGCCGTGCTGATCGGGCTGCAAGGTGGTTCACCCCGGGACATCCAGATCTTCGCGGTCACCGGGTGTAGCGACGGCGGCGCGGCCTCCCCGTTCTACAACACGAGTATCACCCTCCGCAACCGCTGAGACGCCGGTGCATGGCCCCGGCCCCGCCGTGGGTACCGTATTGATACGTCCCCACCCCACCACCCCGGTCAGGGGGAATGGTCGGCCTCTAGGATCCGTTGAGTACGACGTAACACTGTCTCGACGACACGAGGAACGCCTGCATGAGCGACTCCACAGTCCGCAACGTCATCATCGTCGGCTCCGGCCCCGCCGGTTACACGGCTGCCGTGTACGCCGCGCGCGCCCGGCTCGAGCCGCTCGTGTTCGAGGGTTCCGTCACTGCCGGTGGTGCGCTGATGACCACCACCGAGGTGGAGAACTTCCCCGGCTTCTCCGAGGGCATCATGGGCCCGGCGCTGATGGACGAGATGCGCACCCAGGCCGAGCGCTTCGGCGCCGAGCTGGTGGCGGACGACATCGTCGCGATGGACCTGACCGGCGAGATCAAGTCGGTCACCGACTCCGCCGGTACCGAGCACCGCGCGAAGACCGTGATCCTGGCGATGGGTTCCGGCTACCGCAAGCTCGGCCTGCCGGACGAGGACCGGATGTCCGGCCACGGCGTGTCCTGGTGTGCGACCTGTGACGGCTTCTTCTTCCGGGAGCAGGAGATCGCGGTCGTCGGCGGCGGTGACTCGGCCGTCGAGGAGGCCACCTTCCTGACCCGGTTCGCGAAGAAGGTCACCCTGGTGCACCGGCGCGAGGACCTGCGCGCGTCCAAGATCATGGCCGACCGGGCGTTCGCGAACGACAAGATCGAGTTCGCCTGGAACTCCGAGGTCGCCGAGATCAAGGGCCAGGACAAGCTGACCGGCGTCACCCTGCGGGACACCGTGACCGGTGAGACCCGGGAGCTGCCGGTGACCGGCCTGTTCATCGCGATCGGGCACGACCCGCGGTCCGAGCTGATCAAGGGTCAGGTGCGCCTGGACGAGGAGGGCTACGTCCTGGTCCGCGAGGGCAGCACCGAGACCAACCTGCCCGGCGTCTTCGCCGCCGGCGACCTGGTGGACCACACCTACCGGCAGGCGATCACCGCCGCCGGCACCGGGTGTGCGGCCGCCCTGGACGCCGAGCGCTTCCTGGCCACCCTCGAGCACGAGGTGACCGCGGCTGCCGCCGCGGCCACCGAGCCTGTCACCGTCTGACCCTGACAATCACTGAAGGAGATACGCCCGTGGGCGAGAAGATGAAGGCCGTCACCGACGCCGAGTTCGACCAGACCGTGCTGAAGAGCGACAAGCCGGTGCTGGTGGACTTCTGGGCGGAGTGGTGCGGGCCGTGCCGCCAGGTCTCCCCGATCCTGGAGGAGCTGAACCAGGACCACAGCGACAAGCTCACCTTCCTGAAGATGAACGTGGACGAGAACCCGGTCACCCCGAGCAACTACCGTGTTACGGGTATCCCTACCATCAACGTCTACGTGAACGGTGAGCTGGCCAAGTCCATCGTCGGCGCGAAGCCGAAGGCGGCGCTGCTGAAGGAACTGGCCGCCTTCACGGAGTAGGCACAGGATGTCCTGACGACTGTGGTCTGGACCACCCGTCCGCCACACGGCAAGGAGCAGTTAGATGGCTGGCACCCCGTTCAGCGGCCCGCACGGCGTGTACCGGATCGGCGACACCGGTGAGGCAGTCGCCGAGATCATCGGCAAACTCCAGCGACTCGGCCTGCTGGCCGGCGGACACGACGTCTACGACGAAGCGACCGCGCACGCTGTCCGGGGTTTCCAGCAGCAGCGCGGGCTGATGATCGACGGGATCGTCGGCCCGCAGACGTACCGGGCGATCGACGACGCGCGCTGGCGGCTGGGCGACCGGCTGCTGACGTACGTCGTCTCGCACCCGCTGACCGGTGACGACGTCCTGGCGCTGCAGGCGAAGCTGCAGGAGCTCGGCTTCGCGGTCGCCCGGATCGACGGCATCTTCGGTCCGGACACCCAGCGCGCGGTGACCGACTTCCAGCGGAACATGGGTCTGCCGGCCGACGGCACCTGCGGCCCGTCCACCTTCAAGGCCCTGCAGCGGATCAGGCCGATGGCGACCGGCGGCCGCCCGGACGCCCTGCGTGCCTCCGAAGCGGTCCGCGCCGCGGGTCCGCGACTGTCCGGCAAGACCGTGGTGATCGACCCCGGCCACGGTGGCTTCGACCACGGCTGGGAGGGCTTCGGCCTGCGCGAGTCCGACATCGCGTACGACCTGGCCGCCCGGATCGAGGGTCGGTTGGGTGCGACCGGCGTACGGGCGTATCTGTCCCGGGGGCGGGACCAGGGGCCGGACGAGCTGGCCCGGGCCGCGTTCGCGAACGAGACGGACGCCAACCTCTGTGTGTCGCTGCACACCGACGGTTCGATGAACCCGGAGGCGCAGGGTGTCGCGACGTACTTCTACGGCAATGATCTGCACGGTGCCTCGTCCAGCGTCGGCGAGCAGTTCGCCGGGCTGGTGCAGCGCGAGATCGTGGCGCGGACCGACCTTCTGAACTGCCGCACGCACGCCAAGACCTGGGACCTGCTGCGGCGGACCAAGATGCCCGCGGTCCGGCTGGAGATCGGGTACGTCACCAACCCGCACGACTCGGCCCGGCTGGCCGACCCGGCGTTCCGCGACGTGGTCGCCGAGGCGATCGTGGTCGCGATCCAGCGGGTCTACCTCCCGCCGGAGCAGGACGCCGCCACCGGCATGCTCCGCTTCGGCCAGCTGACGGTCTGAGACGTACGACGAGGGCCCTGCCTGGTGTCCAGCCCGGCAGGGCCCTCGTCCGCTCTCACTTCGCCGGGTACTCCTTCTCGAGCGCGATCCTCGGGAGGACGCGGTCGAGTCCACCCGGCAACCACCAGGCGCGGGCACCGAAGAGCCGCATCACGGCGGGCACGATGACGCAGCGGATCAGGACGGCGTCCAGCAGTACGGCGGTGGCGAGGCCGAGCCCGAACTGCTTCAGCATCCGGTCCGGGCTGAGCAGGAAGGCGCCGAACACCACGATCATGATCGCGGCCGCCGCGGTAATCACACTGCCGGTGTTCGCCAACCCTTCCCGGACGGCTTCGCCGGCATCCTTGGTACGACGCCATTCCTCGTGGATCCGGGAGACCAGGAACACCTCGTAGTCCATCGACAGGCCGAAGACGATCGCGAAGATCATCACCGGCACGAACGCCTCGATCGGACCGGGCTGCGCGCCGAACCAGCCCTGCTGGAAGACCAGCGTGATGACACCGAGCGAAGCGCCGATGCTGAGCAGGTTGAGCACGGCCGCCTTCAACGGGATCAGGATCGACCGGAACACCGCCATCAACAGCAGTGCCGACAGTCCGACCACGACCAGGACGAAGATCGGCAGCCGGTTGCTGACCGCCGAGGCGAAGTCGTCGGCCGCCGCCGTCGCACCACCGACCAGGTAGTTCGCCTGGGTCCGCGCTTCGAGGGCGGGCAGGGTGTCGTTACGCAGCCGCTCCACGAGTTCGCTGGTCGCCGCGTCCTGCGGTGCCGACTTCGGGAACGCCAGTACGGTGGCGATCTTGCCGTCGGGGGTCAGCTGCGGTGGCGTGACCGCGGCGATGTTCGGATCCGCTTGCAGGGTCTGGCCGAGTGCCTGCGCGGCGGCCGCGTTCCCTTCGGACACGACCACCAACGGGCCGTTGAAGCCGGGCCCGAATCCCTGGGCCAGCAGGTCGTACGCCTTCCGGCTGGTCTTGGCCGGGTCATCGGTCCCCGCGTCCGCGAAGCCGAGTCGCATGTCCAGCGCGGGCAACGACAACGCGATCAGCGCGATCGTCCCGAGCACCAGCGGCACCCACGGCCCCCGCTGCACCCCCGCCGCCAGCTTCCGCCAGCCGTCCCCAGGCGTACGGCGCTTCTTCGCCGCGTGCTTGCGGACACTCTTCTCGATCCGTTTGCCGAACAACGTGAGCAGGGCGGGCAGCAGACTCACCGCGGCCAGCATCGTCATCAGCACGGTCAGCGTGACGCCGAGCGCGATGCCTTGCAGCGCACCGAGCCCGAGCGCGAGCAGACCGAGCAGGGCGATCACCACCGTGCAGCCGGCGAACATCACCGAGCGGCCGGCGGTATCGAGGGCAACCATCGAGGCGGTCGTGCGATCGGTGCCGTCCTTCAGCAACTCGTGGCGGTAGCGGGAGAAGATCAGCAGCGCGTAGTCGATGCCGACCCCCAGGCCGACCAGCATCATCACCGGCGCGGTGTAGTCGGGCACGGTGAACAGATGCGAGGCCAGCACCAGCAGGCCGAGGGTGCTGCCGACGGCGAACACCGCGGTCAACAGCGGAAGAGTTGCCGCGAGCAACGATCCGAACAGGAACACCAGGATCACCAGCGCGGCCAGGATGCCCGCTCCTTCGGCCGCACCGCCCTCGCTCTCGGCCGCGGTCCGGGCCAGGTCACCACCGACCTCGACCTGCAGACCCGGCACGGCGAAGTCCTGCGCCCGGTGCATGATCGTCCGGACATCTTCGACAGGCATGTCCTCGACCGTGGTGTCCAGGCCGACCGTCATGTACGCCGTACGTCCGTCCTGGGAGAGCGAGCCGGGAGCGGTGAAGGGGTCTGCGACCGAGGCGACGTGCGGGAGTGCGCGGACGACGGTCAGCATCGAGGCGATCCGCTGCTTCTCCGGCTGTATGCCACCATCCGCGTGCAGGACGATCTGGACCGACGCGGTGTCGCCCTGCGGCTGGTGCTCGCGGAAGGTGTCGGTCACCCGCTGGGAGTCGGTCCCTGGCAGCGAGGTGTCGTTGCGGTAGTTGTCGCCGATCAGCGCCGAGGCGGCGGTGACGGCGACCAGGGCCGCCACCCAGAGCAGTACGGCGATACCGGCGTGCCGCATCGACCATCCGGACACCCGGTGCAGCAGCCCGGCGGGTCCACCCTCCTTTCCGGGCGGTCGTCGTACTGGAGTGTCCACGGTCATGGCTTGCGCCTCCCTTGATAAGTAGCTTCGCTACATGTTGCGTCTCGACAGTAGCAGAGATATGAGTAGACTGGCTACATGAAAGCGGATGCGCTGCGTGGACACCTGGACCCGATGATCCTGGCCGTCGTCGAGCCCGAGCCGCTGCACGGCTACGCGATCATGGAGGCGTTGCTGGAGCGCAGCGGCGGCGAGCTGGACCTGCCGACCGGGACGCTGTACCCGGCGCTGCGGCGGCTCGAGCGCGCCGGCTACCTGGCCAGCGAGTGGAGCACGGTCGGCGGGCGGAAGCGCCGGACCTACCAGCTCACCAGCGCCGGCCAGAAGATGCTTGCCTCAGGCAAGCAGGAGTGGTTGACCTTCCGGGCTGTGGTGGAAGGGGTTCTACGCCCGGGCCAGGCGTAGGCAACGGCCGGCCTGAAGACCCACGACAGCGAGCGGCAGTACGACGAAGCCGGAGACGATCGCGTAGTCCAGCAGAGTGCCCGGGCGGGAACTGGTCGCCGCCATGCCGACCCCGATCGCGCTGATGACCACCGAGGTCGCGATCGCGAACAGTGCGGTGGCGCGACTCACGTGCTCCCGGACGATCGGGTAGCGCATGCCGATGCCCGCGGCGATTACCGCCAGCACGGCACCGGCGATCGTCACCATGCCGATGCTCCGGACCAGGGTCTGGAGGAAGTCGTTCAGCGCACTCTCGGCGCCGGGGTCCTGGTTCCAGCTCCAGGCGCCTTCCTGCCAGACGATCGGCTGCAGGATCAAGACGAGGAAGAGCAGCATGGCGGTCCGCCGGCTCTGGCTGACTGCCAGCTCGGCGCGATAGCCGGGCACGACCTCGTCGAGTTCGCCGAAGTCGGCCACGGCTTCCCGCTCGGCGTCGTCCCGTTCGAGACCGTCGGCCTCGAACGCCTCGGTGGCGTCGACCAGATGGTCGCGCGCCTCGGCCATCAGGTCGGCCTTCCGCCGCCGCGGGCCGGGCAGTGCGCGACTCAGGCCGGTCAGGTAGTCGTCGACCGGCGTGCGGGTGCTGCTTCCACGGCTGGACACGCCTACCAGTATGGATTCGGACGGCTCAGATCACGTCCGGGGTCCCACTGAGTCGTCCCTGACCTTGGCCGCAGCGGCGGCCTTGCGGCGACGATGACGGAAGACGAAGAAGCCGACGTACCCGATGATCACCAGGACGAAGCCGATCTTCTCCGCGGTCGGTGTCGCCCCCTCCGGCCAGATCGTGCCGTCGAGGTAGTGGTTGATGTAGCCGGCCTCGTAGACCGACTCGCCGCCCCGGCGGCGGAAGTACTTCTCCGCGCCGGTCAGCGGGCAGTCGTAGTCGATCAGCACGATGGCCAGGTTCCAGACCACGATGCCGAGGCTCACCCAGATCAGCTTCGGCCACTTCCAGGCCAGGAAGGGACCGATCACGAAGAACAGCAGGAAGGCGGCGTGCAGGATCATCATCACGTCGCCGAGGAAGCGCCAGGTCATCGTCGTCAGCCTGTCGGTGTGCGGGTCAGGGCGTCCCGGACCGTGACCGGTGCCGGTGGGGTGTGCTCGGGACGGATCGCGCCCATCAGCCGCTCGACCGCCGCCTCCATCTCACTGCGCCAGGTGATCGCGGACCGCAGATCCAGCCGCAGCCGCGGGTTCCGCGGATGGTCCCGGACGACGGCGAAGCCGACGGCCTGGAGGAACTCGGTCGGCCAGACGCACCCCGGCCCGTCCCAGCGCGAGTCGCCGAACGCCTCGACCGCCCGGAACCCCCGCTTCAGCACGTCCTTCGCCACCGCCTGGACGAGGATCTTGCCCAGCCCGAGCCCCAGATACCGCGGCAGGACCCGCCCGGTCGCCAGTACGACGGCATCCGGGCTGACCGGCGCGGTCGGGAACGCCTGGATCCGCGGTAGGTACGTCGCCGGGGCGTACACCGCGAATCCGGCCGGCTCGTCGTCGACGTACAGGACGACACCCGCGCTCCCCCAGTCGAGCAGCAACTGGGACAGCCAGGCCTCCTTCTCGAGGCCGGTGTCGCCGGTCCGGTCGGCCTGCTTGGCGGCAACCGGGTCCAGCTCCCAGAACACACAGTCGCGGCACGGCACCGGGAGCTCGTCGAGGTTGGCGAGCGTGAGCGGTTCGAGCCGTCGGGCCATCAGCGTGCTGTGTCTCTGATCCGGATTGTTAGTTCCATCACGGTGCGTGTCGCCCTGGGTGTCAGATCGCTCATCGTGCCGCCGGGGCGGGTGCCGGTGCCGGCTTCCGCGCGCCCGGGGTCTCCGCCGCCTCCGGGGCGACGTACCGCTGTTGTACCTTCGCGGCGGGTTGCCGCCGGAACAGCTCGCCGGCGAACCCGGCCAGCACGCCCAGCAACAGTCCGCCGAGCGTCCAGCCGGCTGCCTTGCCCACGCTCATCCGATCCGCCTTCCGCATCCACCTCTCAGGCCGCACCTTGCCGCGTGGCCGTCTCAGCAGCCAGATCACAGCATGGTCGAACCTGCCCCTATAAGGCATGGTAGTGAGAGGTCGCGCCGATCCACAGCCCAGGCACGCTTGGGTTGTCCGTCGTAACCTGGTGACTTCCCCCTCGATCACCTGTTGGAGTAGCCCCGTGAGTGCTGACCTGCCCGATGTCCGGCAGACCCGTCTCGACAACTATGTCGATCGGTACGCAGCACGGACCAAGGGGATGACGGCCTCCGAGATCCGGGCGCTGTTCGCCGTCGCCAGCCGTCCCGAGGTGGTCTCGCTCGCGGGCGGGATGCCGAACATCGGCGGCCTGCCGCTGGACGTGGTCGGCAGCGCGGTCCGCGATCTGGTGATCGACAGCGGCCCGACCGCGATGCAGTACGGCTCCGGTCAGGGCGATCCCACCTTGCGGGACCAGATCTGCGACGTGATGCGGCTGGAGGGGATCGACGCCCACCCGGACGATGTGGTCGTCACGGTCGGCAGCCAGCAGGCGGTGGACCTGGTCACCCGGGTGTTCTGCGACCCGGGCGATGTGGTGATCTGCGAGGCGCCGTCGTACGTCGGTGCCCTCGGCGTGTTCCGCGCGTACCAGTGCGAGGTCGTCCACGTCGCGATGGACGACGACGGCGTCGTACCCGAGGCGCTGGAGCAGGCGATCGCGGCGGTCCGCGCGGCCGGGAAGCGGATCAAGTTCTTCTACACGATCCCGAACTTCCACAACCCGGCCGGGATCTCGCTGTCGAACGAGCGCCGGCGGCGGGTGCTGGAGATCTGTCAGCGAGCCGATCTGCTGGTGCTCGAGGACAACCCGTACGGGCTGCTCGGGTTCGACGGCGATCCGTACCGGGCGTTGCGGGCCGACGATCGTGAGGGCGTGATCTACCTCGGCTCGTTCTCGAAGACGTTCGCTCCGGGGTTCCGGGTCGGGTGGGCGGTCGCGCCGCACGCGGTCCGCGAGAAGCTTGTGCTGGCACAGGAATCGGCCACCTTGTGTCCCCCGGTCTTCAGTCAGCTGGCGATCTCGTCGTACCTCAGCCGGCACGACTGGCTGGGGCAGGTGAAGCAGTTCCGGGAGATGTACCGCGAGCGCCGCGACGCGATGCTGGCGGCGCTCACCGAAAAGATGCCCGCAGCAACGACCTGGACCAGGCCGGGCGGCGGGTTCTATGTCTGGCTCACCCTGCCGGACGGCCTGGACGCGAAGGCGATGCTGCCGCGGGCGGTGACCGCACGAGTGGCCTATGTGCCCGGAACCGCCTTCTTCGCGGACGGTTTCGGCTCTCAGTGCATGCGGCTGTCGTACTGTCATCCGACTCCTTCGCGGATCATCGAGGGGGTCGGCCGGCTGGCCGCGGTGATCAACGAGGAACTCGAGTTGCGGCAGACGTTCGGCCCGCTGACACCGGGTCCGGGACGCGACTACGACGCCCCCGGGCCGGAGCTGAGCTGACAGGTGCCCTGATCCGCTGCGCAAAGGTTGCGCAATGGATCAGCGGGCGGCCGGAGGTCCTTGACGCGGTAGCGGTACCGTTCCAGTGGGCCTCGGGACCGGCGACCGAGCCGGAGTCGCCCACGAGTGATCGGGATATTTGTGATGAGTGATCTGCGTCGAGTGCTGGTACTAGCCGGTGGACTGTCACACGAGCGGGACGTCTCGCTCCGGTCCGGCCGGCGGGTCGCCGACGCCCTGCGCAGCGTCGGCGTGGAAGTCGAGCAGCGTGACGTCGACGCGACCCTGGTCGAACGGCTCCGCGACGATCCGCCGGACGCGGTCTTCCCCGTCCTGCACGGCGTCACCGGCGAGGACGGCGCACTCCGCCAGGTCCTCGACCTGTACGGCGTCCCGTACGTCGGTGCCGCCGCGGCCTCCTGCCGGACGGCCTTCGACAAGCCGGTCGCGTCGACGATGGTCGGATCGGCCGGGCTGAACACGCCCGCCTCGGTGGTGCTCGGACACGACACGTTCCGCGAACTCGGCGCCAACTCGCTGATGGAGGCGGTGATTCGCCAGGTCGGCCTGCCGCTGGTGGTGAAGCCGGCGCGGGGCGGTTCTGCTCTCGGCGCCTCGATCGTGCGCTCCGCGGACGAACTGCCGACGGCGATGGTGAACTGCTACGCCTACGGGCCGGTCGCGCTGATCGAGCAGTACATCGACGGGACCGAGGTCGCCGTGACCGTCGTGGACACCGGCGACGGGCCGCGGGCGTTGCCGCCTGTGGAGATCCGGCCGGACTCCGGGTTCTACGACTACGAGGCGCGCTACACGGCCGGCGCGACGCAATTCGTCGTACCCGCTCAGGTGGGCGCCGATGTCGCGGAGGCGTGCGCCAAGGCGGCTGTCACGGCTCATGAGGCGCTGGGGCTGCGGGACCTGTCGCGGTCGGACCTGGTCATCGACGCGTCCGGCGTGCCGTGGTTCCTGGAGGTGAACGTGGCACCGGGCATGACGGAGACGTCGCTGGTGCCGCTGGCCGCGGAGGCTGCCGGGATCGAGCTTGGTGTGCTGTGCCGCGACCTGCTGGCAGCCGCTGCGGCACGCTGAGGTTCTGATGCCTGAGCGGTCCTTCTGGCGGACGGCACTGACGCCACGGTGGATCGGGTTGCTCGTCCTGGCGCTGGCGATCGCCGCGGTCATGTCGGTGCTTGGCGTGTGGCAACTGGAGGTCTACCAGTCCAAGACAGCGACAGCGACCGCCAAGCGGGCTGAGGGCGCTCCGGTCGCGTTGCAGTCGTTGTTCTCCATCGACGAAGGACTGCCGGCGAAGGCGGTCGGTCGACGCGTGACGGTCAGCGGCACCTGGGGTCCGGCGTCCGACCAACTCTTCATCACCGACCGCCGCCAGGGCTCCTCGGACGGTCTCTGGGTCGTCACTCCGCTCCTGCTGTCCTCCACTGGCTCGTCCACAGCCGGCTCCTCCAACGCTGGCGCGGTGATGGTCATTCGCGGCTGGGTTCCCTCGGTCTCCGATCCGGCGGCCCGCGCGCCTTCCGGGCCCGTGGAACTCTCCGGAGCGGTCGCAGCCTCAGAGGCCCAGGACTCCTCCGGCGACGCCGCCAACGGCCGCGTCCTGCAGTCTCTGCGGATCCCCACGATCGTCCACATGGTCGACTACCGGATCTACGACGCCTTCGTCGTACAGGCCTCCATCGACTCCGGTACGGCGCCTCAGCCCGCGCCGACCGTCGTACCAGCACCCGCTCCCCCGACCGACCACGCCGGCCTCCGCAACGTCGCGTACGCCTTCCAGTGGTGGATCTTCGCCGCCTTCACCCTCTGGATGTGGACCCGCATGGTCCAGGACGCCCGCCGCCCCGAATCCTCCGACGGCACCCCACCCTCGGACCCGGACCCATTCCCAGACCCGACGTCGGACCCTGCGTCGTCCTCGACGGCGGACCCTGCACCTGCGGACCAGGCCGAGGAGCCTGTGCAGTCAAGCGGTACCGTTTCAGCGTGACTTCACCAGCCGACCCCGCCACCTCCGCCACCCGCCAGCCGCTCACCCCGGCCGTCCGCGGTGCCCTCATCCGGTACCGCGTGATCGCGTACGTCGTCGGCGTGATGCTCCTGCTCCTGCTCTTCGTGGCGATGCCGCTGAAGTACCTGGCCGACGACCCCAGCGCGATGAACGTCATCGGCCCGATGCACGGCTTCCTCTACGTGGTGTACCTGCTCGCCACGTTCGACCTCTTCCGCCGCGTCCACTGGTCCTTCACCCGCCTGGTCCTGACCGCCCTGGCCGGCACCATCCCCTTCCTCTCCTTCTACGCCGAGCGCAAGACGACCCACGAACTAACCCAGCACTGACCGGCTCCGCCCCGATGTTTCACATGAAACATCCACCGCAAGTCCCCAAGTAGTTTTGTCGACAAATTCTCCCGGGACTGCGTTCGCCAGGACCCCGGAATTCCTCCGTCAACGCAATCCTGAGCGACCGCGTCCCAGCACTCCAACCCGTCACAATCGCGCCTACAGAGGAATCCAGGCCCCCAACCCACCTGCAGCCCTCACCCCCTCCCCCCGAACCGGCAGTCCCGAGCAAGGACCGGACCCAGGGAGATCGCGGACGCCCGACCACCGACCGGCTTCAATCTCTCTCCACGACACCGAAGCCACGACGCCGGCCGATACGACGCACGGGCTCCTCTGCCGCCGTCCGGAACCCGCGCACCTGAAGCGGACGATGGCGGGCCCGCGGAGCCAGCGCGGCTCGAACAGGTGGGCAGCCGGGGCCCAGATGTCGCCCCGCTGGAGCAGCTGGTGAGTCGCATGCGAACGGCGCCCGGGTGAGGCAGTCGGTGACTGCGCCCCGCGCTCGTCCGGGCGAGGGCAGTTGGTGACTTGCGCCCGGCCGTCGCCAGGGTGAAGCAGTTGGCGGCCGCCGCCCGGAACGTCGTCCGGCTAAAGCGGTTGGTGACTGGCGCCCGGAACGTCGTCCGGCTGACGCAGCTGGCGACTGCCGTCCCGACCTCGCCCGGCTGAACGAGTTCGTGACCGGCGCCGGGCCGTCGCCAGGGTGAAGCAATTGGTGGGCGATGCAGGCTCCGCAAAGGGGGCAGCCACTGCTCGACCGTGGTGAGTCGGGAAGTCGGCCGGCTCCGGTACGTACCGCCGTACCCGTGGCCCTGCCCGACCATCTGGCCGGACAGGCCGGCGGGTGCCGAGTCGCCCCGGCCGCGGGATCGAACCCGAGATGGAACTGCCCTCCACCGATCGCTCGCCGAGCACCATCTGGTGTCCATTTACGGCGCCACTCACCGACCGCGCCGGCGTCAGCTGCCCGCACCAGTGCTCGCCCCTGCTCGAACGCGTGCCACCTCCGCAGCATGAGACGCCGGAGGCGGCGGTCGCCGTGAGGGCGCGCGATCCGCCAGGACGCGAAAGGACGCGAGCACCCGCCGAACGGCGGATCGCGATCGCCTCGATCCCCGGCTTCTCGGCAAACTCCACAGCGAGGCTCTGGTCGGTGCCGCCATCCCAGGCGCCTCGACGAGCACATCCGGAACCAGATCGCGGCCGGCACCCGGGGAATCCGCCCGGCTCTGCTCAAGCCGCCGCCGGGCTCACCACCGCCGGGCTCACCACCGCCGATCTGACCACCGCCGATCTGGCCAGTCCGTTCAACTGGCCCCGGCGTCCAGCCACTGACGAGTCACCTCGAGCACAACCTCACCCTCGACCCCGCAGTCGGTGCCGACCAGACCCCGCACCTGCCCATCACCACGACTGCCGAGCTGTCCGGTGCGCTCGGCGGAGTGAGCCGTCGGCGACGCACTCCTGTTGCGTCGGGCTTTGACTATCCTCGCCATGCCGTTGAGCACAGCCGTTGCCGATAACGCGGACGATGAGGCTGCCCGAGCTCAGTGCACAGACCCGGGTTCCGGCAACCCTGGGTGCATTCGGCGACGCGCGCCCTCGTTTCACGTGAAACGAGGTCGACGCGGTTTCGCCTTTCTAGACGACGTCGAACGCATCGTCACCCTCCGGTCGGACACCTCCGCAGACTGTCGGGCGTTTCATCAGGCGCTTCGCTTGCCGACCATCGGGATGGAAATCCCGACCCGCGGGCCTAGATGGTTGATTCCTTGAAGTTTGCTGGGGTGGACGCGTGTCCTTGACCGCGGGCATGAGGAGAGGGTGTCCAGGATCGATGTGTGACCAAAGAGCTGAACACCCTCCTGACGGCACTGTACGTGCTGATCGACGATCATGTGGTCCCGCCGCGCACCGGTCGGGGCCGTCGACCGCTGCTGACCGACAGCGAGCTGATCACGTTGGCGGTGGCCCAGGTGCTGCTGGGCTATCACTGCGAGCATCGCTGGATCCGGCATGTGCGCGCCAGCGCGCAGTGGCGTGGCATGTTTCCGTACCTGCCCCAGCAGCCGGGCTACCACAAGCGGCTGAAGGCCGCGCATCCGTTGCTGTGCAAGGCGATTCTGGTGCTGGCCGAGTGCTGCCCGTCGTGGTTCGACGATCTGTGGATGACCGACGCCACCCCGCTGCCGTGTGGTGCGTCGCGGGAGACGGCGAAGCGCTCCGAGCTGGCCGGCCATGCCGGTTACGGCTACTGCGCCTCGCACTCGCGTTACTACTGGGGCCTCAAGCTGTACCTGGTGTGTGCCGGCGATGGGATGCCGATCATGTGGTGTCTGGCCCATCCCAAGCTCGGCGAGCGGGAGGTGGTGGCCGCGCTGCTGGAACACAACCACCACCTGATCCGCTCCGGCCAGATCCTGCTCGCCGACAAGGGCTTCGCCGGCAGGCAGTTCCAGCAGCTCACCGAGCGGATGGGGCTGCGGCTGCTGCGCCCGGACCGCAAGGACGAGACCTACCGCAACGGCAACCTCGGCGGCGTCCGCCAGTGGATCGAGTCGGTCAACCAGACCCTGAAGGGCCAGCTCGACCTCGAAGCCCACGGCGGGCGAACCCCGACCGGCGTCTTCACCCGCGTCGCCCAGCGCCTGCTCGCCCTGGCCGCCGGAATCTGGCACAACTGGAACACCGGAGTCACCAGCAAGCGATCGCTGATCGCCTACGACCACTGACAGCCTTCAAGGAATCAACCATCTAGCACCGCGCGCGCACCGGCAGACCGAGACGAGGACATCGCCGAAGTGCACGCCAGAGTCCGCGGGTCGCGCGCAGCGTTGCGGCGCGGCGGTGAGGCGGCGTCGCGGCCGCGGTCGCCTCCCTGCGGCGCGCGACCGAACTCATTCCAGGACCCCCGCCCGGCGGGCGGTTTCGCGGCCACGCCGCCTTCCTGTACCGCGCGACCGATCCCCTCCCAGGGCCGGGTCCGGGAGGTAGGCGGGATTTGGACGCCGCTCGGGCCTCCGCACACGCCGGAGCCTTCGAGACCACCCTGGGACTGCTGGT
This sequence comes from uncultured Actinomycetota bacterium, assembly GCA_963770725.1. Classification (GTDB taxonomy): domain Bacteria; phylum Actinomycetota; class Actinomycetes; order Propionibacteriales; family Kribbellaceae; genus Kribbella. The sequence continues at coordinate 318,888 of CAVYQT010000012.1, read as the reverse complement.
AACTGCCGAGGTCCAGTGTCTCGGCTCCGCTCCCGGATGCGACACTCGCGAGAGCAAGGCGAGGAGTGGTCCGGACTGTGGTGGCAGCTACGTCGGCGGAGACGAAGATCCGATGGATGACCCGCTCCGCTCCCACGCGGATCTGCTCCGCGCACGCGGCGACCTCGCGGCCAGTTGTGCCATGGATGCGCCCTGGCTGCTGCGCGACTCAGCCGCCGACTCGATCCACACGACCTCGCGATGCCCAGGACGCCTGCCTCCACTCGATCACGGCCGCGGTGTTCGCCGGGCATATCGGCGCGGCCTCCGGATTCCCGAAGTGCGCGGGGCGCGGGCGCGAAGTACCCGAAGTGCGCGGGGCGCGAGCGGTGCCGAGACCGACGGTGACAAGCGGCACCGATGGTGTGCGAGAAGTTCACCACCGCCGAGACCGAGGGGTTCGCCGACCGGTCGCGCCGCGAACTCGCCGCGCCGAAGGGAACGTCAACGAGAGCGCCGGCCGCGCGAGTGACATGCCGGCGCTGACAGCGCCGGGCGCGTACTGCCGAGCCGGCGCGTGCCCGGGCGACGCGGAGTTCTGGCGGTCACGTGTTCCTCAGGCATGCCGGCGAATGGGATGTACGCACGCACTCACCAGGCTGGGCGTCGCCTCACGGCACCCACTCCGCAGCCTGCTCGGCGATCGCCCGGGCGAGCAGGACCCGCTGGATGGCCCAGCGACGCCTCGGTCCGCTTGCCGGCGATGTGTGGCTGGCGAGGCAGGCGGCCGCGGATCGTGACATGCGGCTGGCATAGAGACGGCCCCCAACCGGTGAGGTTCGGGGCCGCTGAGGTTCTGTGGGTCAGGGGTTTGGCTGGTTGGGGTCCATGAGGGTGACGATGCGTTCGAGGTCGTCCAGGGAAGCGAACTCGACGGTGATCTTGCCCTTGGTCTTGCCGAGGTCGACCTTGACCCGGGTCTCGAAGCGGTCGGAGAGACGGTCGGCCAGGTCGACGAGGCGGGGGGCGACCGGCTTGTTGCGGCGGCGTTGGGTGGGGGCGGCGTCGTCGGAGTTCATGTCGCCCAGGGCGACGATCTCCTCGACCGTGCGGACCGAGAGACCCTCGGCGACGATGCGCTGGGCGAGGCGCTCGATCGCGTCGCCGCTCGCCAGGCCGAGGAGGGCGCGGGCGTGGCCAGCAGACAGAACCCCAGCAGCGACACGACGCTGGACCGAGGCCGGCAGCTTCAGCAGCCGCAGCGTGTTGGAGATCTGCGGACGCGACCGGCCGATGCGGGTGGCGAGGACTTCCTGGGTGCAGCCGAAGTCGTCGAGCATCTGCTGGTAGGCGGCCGCCTCTTCGAGCGGGTTCAGCTGGCTGCGGTGCAGGTTCTCCAGCAGTGCGTCCCGGAGCATCACGTCGTCCGACGTGTCGCGCACGATCGCCGGGATCGTGGCCAGTCCGGCCTGCTGGGTCGCGCGCCAACGCCGCTCGCCCATCACCAGCTCGTACTTGTCCTGCTCCAGCCGACGGACCACGATCGGCTGCAGCAGGCCGATCTCCTTCACCGAGTGGACCAGCTCCTCCATCTCCTCCTCGTCGAAGACGGTGCGCGGCTGCTTCGGGTTCGGGGTGATCTTGTCGACCTCGATCTCCGCGAACGACGCCCCCGGTACGGCGGCCAACTCCGGCTCCACCCTCATCGGCGGTGCACCGGGAATCGAACTGGACTTGCTGCCGAGCGTCGTCGTGCTGCCGGGAGCGGGTGTGCTGGGAATCAGCGCACCAAGTCCACGTCCGAGTCGGGTGTTCATCGTGCTCCCTCGAGTTCGACAACCTGCTGAAGTTCTACCGAGTACTGCTCATCACGGACGCTGCCCGTTTCACGTGAAACGCCGGCCCGCCACTTGAACAGCACTAGCTGCCTGAGCAACCGTAACTGGTCCCACCCCGCACTTCGATGCAAGCCCCGTTTCACGTGGAACGAGGTCGTCGCGGTTTCACGTGAAACGCCCACTCGCGCACATCCACGAGCCGAACATGCAACGCGCCGGCCGAGAGGCACTCGGCCGGCGCGGTCGGTTCAGGTCAGGCGTTGTTGCGCATGGCAATCTCACGGGAGGCCTCCAAGTAGGAGAGGGCTCCCGCGGATGCCGGGTCGTATGCGAGCACCGTCTGCCCATGGCTCGGCGCCTCCGAGATCCGGACCGAGCGCGGTACGGCGGTGCGCAGTACGGCGTCCCGGAAGTGACCACGAACCTCGGCCGCGACCTCACCGGCCAGTTTGGTACGGGCGTCGTACATGGTGAGCAGGATCGTGGAGACGTCGAGCCCGGGGTTCAGGTGCGACTTCACCATGTCGATGTGGCGGAGCAACTGGGACAGGCCCTCGAGCGCGTAGTACTCGCTCTGGATCGGGACCAGCACCTCGCGGGCCGCGGTGAGCGCGTTCACGGTGAGAAGGCCGAGCGACGGCGGGCAGTCGATGAAGACGTAGTCGTACTTCTCACCCGCGGCCTCGGTCTCGGCCAGGTGCGCGTCGAGGGCTCTCTTCAGCCGGCTCTCCCGGGCCACGATGCTGACCAACTCGATCTCGGCGCCGGCCAGATCGATGGTGGCCGGGATGACCTGAATGCCCGGGTGCTCCGCGCACGGTTGGAGCAGCTTGCCCAGCGACTCGCCCTCGATGATCGCTTCGTAGACACCCGGAGTACCTTCCGAGTGGTCGATCCCGAGCGCGGTCGACGCGTTGCCCTGCGGGTCCAGGTCGATCACCAGGATCCGGGCGCCGTACAAGGCGAGGCCGGCGGCGACGTTCACGGTCGTCGTCGTCTTCCCGACGCCACCCTTCTGGTTGGCGACCACGAAGACTCGGGTTTCAGCGGGCAACGGGAACTCCCGGCCCATCGTGCGTCCTTCATTCACCAGCAGGGTCCGTTCGGTGGCGGCGGCGATCGGAGTCTCGAGAAGTCGTCGCTGAAGCTCGTCCGAGGTGGCCCGCGCGGCGATCTGTGCGGCAGTCATAGCGCCCATTCCGATAGGTGCGGGACTTGGCCCGAAGAGGATGTCAGTTGGCGTCGGGGCGGGTCTGCCCCCAGCTTCGTCCACAGGCCTCTGTGGACGAATTCCCGTGTGCGAGGGCAGTTTCAGGGGGTCGTCATCCACAGGTCGTGGAGACTCGTCGAAGTCGTTGCCGGCGTCAACCAACGACGCCGATTCACCCCGATCACCATCATCTCGCGACTGCTCCGTTTCACGTGAAACAGGTGCCGCGTCGGTCGGTGGGGTGAGGTCCAAACCGGTCGCCGCAACTGCCCGCAGAGCAGAGCTGTCGACCGCCCGCTGCTCCGCAGCATCCGGCGCGGGGTCGGCCGGTGCCGGGGCGCCAGGAGCTGTAGGGGTGGCGTCTGGTGAGGGGTCGGGGGTGATCAGGCGGATGGTGGTTTGAGGGTCTGACGGCCAGCCGATGCCTTGCGCTGTCTTCGGCTCACCCGTGCTCTTCTCCGGCCATCCGAGGGCACGACTCACCAACCCGCTCACCTCCCGCGTCTTCCGTGCCGGGATCCCCCTGCAGCACGTCCGGCCACAATACTCACGACAGTCGTCGGCTGCGCCAGTTCATCCACACCCAGTTGATGAACGTGCCAGAGCTCGGCCCCGAGGGCCGCGAGTTCGCGTTCGAAGGCGTCCAGTTCCTCCTCGGCGGACGACCCCTTCATCGCCAGCATCAGTCCCCCTTCGACACACAACGGCAGGCACCACCCCGCCAGTTTGCCCAAGGGAGCCACCGCCCGCGAAGCCACCACGTCGTACGACGCCCGCGGAAGATCCTCGGCCCGGGAACGGACGACGGTGGCGTTGCCGAGGTCGAGTTGCTCGACCGCCTCCTGGAGGAAGGTGGTGCGCCGGAGCAACGGCTCGACGAGCGCCACCTGAAGGTCTGGACGGACCAGCGCGAGCACGATCCCCGGCAGGCCGGCGCCGGTGCCGATGTCGGCCACCGTCGAGTCTTCCGGGATCAACCGCTCGAGGACGGCGCAGTTGAGCAAGTGCCGATCCCACAGCCGCGGCACCTCGCGTGGACCGATCAGGCCCCGCAGCGTCCCTTGGGTGGCGAGCAGTTCGGCGTACGCCGCAAGCCGGTCCGCCGCCCGCGGAAAGAGCTTCTCCACAAGCGGCGGCGTTTCACGTGAAACGTGTTCGGTCACAATCCAACCACTCCCGAGCCCGAGGCTCTCTCAGCCGACGACGGTACGGCGCCACAGCGCGGCCTGGTCGAGACAAGAACGGGCCCGGCCCTCCCTACGGAGGATCGCCGGGCCCGGCCTCGAAGTGGCGTTCGGTTCAGCACAGCATCGGTTCAGGACGGCTGGACCACGACGCGGCGGTGGGGCTCCTCGCCCTCGGACTCGCTGGTCAGGCCGGCGGCCGCAACGACGTCGTGGACGACCTTGCGCTCGAACGGCGTCATCGCGTCGAGGCGCACCGGCTCGCCAGTAGCCTTCGCCTCTTCGACCGCCTTGCGACCGACTTCCTCGAGCACCGCCTTCCGGTTCGCCCGGTAGTTCGACACGTCCAGCATCAGCCGCGACCGCTCGCCGGTCTCCCTGTACACCGCCAGCCGGGTCAGCTCCTGCAGCGCCTCCAGCACCTTGCCGTTCTCACCGACGAGGTTGTTCAGCTCCGCGCCGACGATCGAGACCGCGGCCCGGTCGCCGTCGATGTCCATGTCGATGTCGCCGTCCAGGTCGGCGATGTCCAGCAACTCCTCGAGGTAGTCGGCCGCGATGTCGCTCTCCGCCTCGAGCGCCTTCAGCCGCTCGTCCCCGCTGCTCGTCTTGACGGCGGACTCCTGCTCCGCCGCCTCGGTGTTCTGCATGCCGTCGGTCACGGCCAACTCCTTCACGATCTCGAGATCCGCCCAACGGGGACCCAGGTGTACACAAGCAGGCAGGGTTACCGGCAACGACCGGTCAGCGGGAACCGCCGGACTTCTTCTGCGCAGCCTTCTTCTGCGCGGCCGACTTCGCCGCGGGCTGGCGCTTCGGCGTCGCACCCTTCTTGCCGGCCGGCTGCTTCTTGGCAGCACCGGCCTGAGTCTTCTTGGCCGCTTCCGGCTTGGCGTTCGACGACGCCTGGCCGTTGCTCGCCGCGGTCTGATCGTCGGCCGAGCCCGTGGACGCACCGCCCGACGCGGGCTGGGGACCGCCGCCCTTGCGGTTGCTGCGGGACTGCCGCTTCGGCTGCTGCCGCTGCGCCGGACGACGGTCCTGGACGGTGTCCGTCGTACCCTCGTCGCCCGCCAGGCCGTCGTCGGCCGGTCGGCCGGCGCGCAGGTTGTGCTCGCGCTTGCGGGCCTCCATGGCGTCGTACGCCGGAGTGCCGGGAGCCGGGTTGCGGCGGATCACGTAGAACTGCTGACCCATCGTCCAGACGTTCGAGACGAACCAGTAGATCAGCACACCGATCGGGAAGTTGAAGCCACCGATGAGGAAGAAGATCGGGAAGACGTACAGCATGATCTTCTGCATCTGCGCGGCCTGGCCCTCGAGGGCCTCCTTCGGCATGTTCTTGCGCATCAGCTGGAGCTGGGTGATGAACATCGTCGACGTCATCAGGATGATCAGGACGACCGCGACGATCTTGACGTTCAGGGCGCCCTCGCCGGTGGCCCGCAGGAAGGTCTGCGAGATCTCGGCGCCGAAGATCTTGGCATGCCGCAGGGACTCGACGTGCGGCTCGATGACGCTGCTGTGAGCCTCACCCTTCGAGGCGCCGTCGAGCACCCGGAACAGGGCGAGGAAGACCGGCGACTGGAGCAGCAGCGGAAGGCACGAGGAGAACGGGTTGGTGCCCGTCTCCTTGTACAGCTTCATCATTTCCTGACCGAGCTTCTCCCGGTCATGGCCGTACTTCTTCTGCAGCTCCTTCATCTTCGGCTGCAGCAACTGCATGTTCCGGCTGGAGCGGATCTGCCGCACGAACAGCGGGATCAGCAGGGTCCGGATGACGATGGTCAGACCGGCGATCGACAACGCCCAGGCCCAGCCGCCGTCCGGATCCAGCACCAGGCTCAGCAGCCAGTGCCATCCGACGAGCAGGGCCGAGACGGCCCAGTACAGCGGCGTCATCACGGCGTTGAACAGGTCTACGATCCCGTCCCACAACGCGAGCTGGGGGATGGCCAGAAGAGTCACTCAAGCACCTCGCTGCACGGGCCCGGCGTCGGTGGACGGTCCGGGCTGGTTGGCGGAGATCGAGTCTCCGCTCTGGTTGACATCTGTGGGTGGAACGGGGTCGTAGCCGCCGGGGTTCCACGGGTGGCAGCGGACGAGCCTTCTCGCCGCCAGCCAGCAACCGCGCACCGCGCCGTGACGTTCGACCGCCTCCAGGGCGTACGCCGAACAACTGGGGTAGAACCTGCACACCTGCCCGTACATCGGGCTGACGAAGGTCCGGTAGAGCTTCAGGAAACCGATGATCCCGTACTTGACGGGATTGAACCTCATCGTGGCGCCAGCAACCGGCTCAGCGCGCCGTCCACGTCCGCGACCAGCTCGTCGTACGACGCCGAGGCGGACGACGGAAGCGCACGGACGACGGTCAGGCTGCCGGCCGGCAGATCAGGGAGTCGCGTGGCCATCACAGCACGCAGACGGCGGTGGACCCGGTTCCGCAGAACCGCGTTGCCCACCGCCTTGTTCACCACGAATCCGACACGAGCGGGCTCGGCCATGGCCTCGTCCCGCCGGAACAGATGGACCACCACCGCGCGCCTGCCTGCGCGCCGTCCGGATCGGACAGCGCGCCGGAAGTCGTCGGACCGGCGTAACCGGTTCGACGCAGGTAACACGGGATGGTCACCGTCGAGTAGATCGCTCAGGCCGCGAGGCGCTGGCGACCCTTGCCACGGCGGGCGGCGATGATCGCGCGACCCGCACGGGTACGCATCCGAAGACGGAAGCCGTGCTTCTTGTGCCGGCGACGGTTGTTCGGCTGGAACGTCCGCTTGCTCACTGGAATGACTCCGGTTACTCGAGATCACAATTGTCGACAAATCCACTGGCTAGATCTGCCGCTGGGTGCAGTCCTGCACACCGTCGGAGAACCAGAGGTGGTCCCGCAGGGAGCGCAGCACGAAACGGCCGGCTCAACACCGACTGATCCACGGTACGTGGCCGCCTGTGGACAGGTCAAACCAGTCATCCCCAGGGTTTTCCACAGGCTTGTGGACAGAATAGTCGGCACACGATCGGTCAACTGGCCGTCACTGTCGGCTCTCTCACCATGACTACGCTCCGGCGTCAACCCGACACGCCGCAGGTTGCCCCCAATTTTGGTTTCATAGCCTGTGGATGACGGCTTGAAGCAGCGTGGGCGGACTTGTTAGCGTCAGCCCCTCACACCAGAGGTCCCACACCCCGCAATCGGTAACCAATCTGCTCCACCCGTCGTTCACAACTGTGGACAACCGTGTGGACAGTACGGCGGCCGGCGGCGGACACAACGCAGTCGCGCCGAGCCGGACACCCGGTGGAGCAACCGGCCGCACGGTGTCGGGTCTAACGGTCGTGCCGCCCGGGTCACCGGAACGCGCCGGCCACCGCAGCGATGGAATTCGGGGAGCAACGCGTGGTCGAGGACCATTCCGCCAGTGCGGAATTCACAGGGGCTGAGCTCACAGGCGACGGCGGAGCGGAGTTCAGGCCAGAGCCAGGTCCGGTGCCACGGGCGGAACCCGTCGGTCCCACTCCGTCGCTTCCGAACCTCTCCGCTCAGGAGGAGTTCGGCTACCGGCCGGCGCCCGCGTACCGCCCCGACGGCTACCGCTCCGATCTCGAGCGCGCCGCCACGGATCTCGCCGGTACGACGCCAGAGCCCAGCACGACGCCCGAGCCCAGCACGACGGCCGCCCCGACGCCCGGCACGACGCCCGAGCCAGGTACGCCGTACTTCCGTGCCGCCCCGGTCGTCGTCGACAACCTGCGGTACGCCGACGTACAGAACGACAAGTACTCGGTCGACCTCCCCCGGGCCGAGCGCTTCGGCGCTGCGTCGGACAGCCGTCCGGCCACTTTCGGCCAGAGGGCAGCAGCATCCGAGCCGGACGCCGGCTTCGGCAGTGATCCACAACCCACCTTCGGTGGCGAGCAGCAGCAGGCCCCTCAATACAACGTTGGCGACCATCAAGCCGCCGGGTACGCCGGCGAGCAGTCGGCGGCCCAGTACAGCGGCGACCACCAGCCCCTCAGCGCGGCGGTGGCGCCGGCCGGGATTCGCGGTGGGGAACCGGCCGGAGCGGTACGGAACGAGGGTGATGAGCGTGCGGACAACAGGAGCAGTCACGGACAACAACAGGTGGAAGCGGCCGGACCGGTGATGGATCTCGGTGACGCCTGGACCCGGGTGCTCGCGGGCCTCCCGCCGAACCAGCGCGCCTGGCTGACCAACTCGCGGCCGGTCACGCTGCACGAGAGCACCGCCATCGTCGCGGTGCCCGACGACTTCACCCGCGGCCAGCTCGAGACCCGGCTGCGCCCGGACCTCGAACGGATACTGACCGAAAGCTTCGGCCGGGACATCCGGATCGCGGTGACGGTCGACCCGTCGCTCGACCCCGAGCTGCGCGAGCCGCAGTCCGCACCCCAGCCGCACCAGCAGCCGCCAGCAGCCGCATCAACAGCCGCCACAGCAGCCCGCCGTACGGGAGCCGCTGCGGACCGACGGCGCGTTCCAGCCGACGATCCAGTCGGCGCTGACCGACCCAGGCATCACCGGACAGCACTACGGTCAGCCCGCGCCGCAGCGCCAGGAGCCTGCCCAGACCTTCGATCAGCAGACCGGTCACGCACCTCAGCTCGGTGCACGTCAACAGCCGTTCGGTCACCCGCTCGGCTCGGTCGCACCGCCGCCGAACGGATCGGTCCCGACTCAGCCGGCCACCGAGGCACAGGGTGAGGCCCGGCTGAATCCGAAGTACACCTTCGAGACCTTCGTCATCGGCAGCTCGAACCGGTTCGCGCACGCCGCCGCGGTCGCGGTCGCCGAGGCGCCGGGCAAGGCCTACAACCCGCAGCTGATCTACGGCGACTCCGGTCTGGGCAAGACCCACCTGCTGCACGCGATCGGGCACTACGTCCGCAGCCTCTACACCGGGGCCCGGGTCCGGTACGTCTCCAGCGAAGAGTTCACCAACGACTTCATCAACGCGATCCGCGACGACAAGGCGTCCCAGTTCCAGCGCCGGTACCGCGATGTCGACGTCCTGCTGATCGACGACATCCAGTTCCTCGAGGGCAAGATCCAGACCCAGGAGGAGTTCTTCCACACCTTCAACACGCTGCACAACGCGAACAAGCAGATCGTGATCAGCTCCGACCGGGCGCCGAAACGCCTGGAGGCGCTGGAGGACCGGCTGCGGAACCGGTTCGAGTGGGGTCTGATCACCGACATCCAGCCGCCCGACCTGGAGACCCGGATCGCGATCCTGCGGAAGAAGGCGGCCACCGAGCGGCTGACCGCGCCGCCGGAGGTGCTGGAGTTCATCGCCAGCAAGGTGCAGACGAACATCCGTGAGCTCGAGGGCGCACTGATCCGGGTCACCGCGTTCGCCAGCCTCAACCGGCAGCCGGTCGACCTGAGCCTGGCCGAGATCGTGCTGAAGGACCTGATCCCGGAAGGCAGCAAGCCCGAGGTGACGGCCAGCATGATCATGGGCCAGACCGCCTCGTACTTCGGTCTGTCGATCGACGACCTGTGTGGCTCCAGCCGGAGCCGCGTACTGGTGACCGCCCGGCAGATCGCCATGTACCTGTGCCGTGAGCTGACCGATCTGTCGCTGCCGAAGATCGGCCAGCAGTTCGGCGGCCGCGACCACACCACCGTGATGCACGCCGAACGGAAGATCCGTCAGCTCATGTCGGAGCGCCGCAGCGTCTTCAACCAGGTGACCGAACTGACCAACCGGATCAAGCACCAGGCCAAGCAGCAATGACCTCGTGGATCGCGTCGAAGAGCTTGCACGCCAAGCGCTACGACGCGGTCACACGAACCACACAGGCTGGGGATACGTCTGTGGATAAGCGTGGGTATCCCGGTGGACACATCGGTGTGTGTTGTGGATTCGCTGTGGGGACAGAATCCGTCATCACCAGGCGTCCCAAGCCCAAGCGAGATTCGTCCACAGACCGTCCCCAGGCCGAAATGGCACCTGACCTGCGAACTCGTCGCTTTTCCACAGTATCCACCGGTGCTAAGAACCCTATGGAATCTGTAGAGAGTTCCCAGTCCACAAAACGATCGAGCCGCCCAACCTGGGGAAAACCCCACTCTCGCGCCGGCTTGCCGGACCTGTCAGGCTGTCCTCAGAGCACGAGACCGAACACCAGCAGCACACACAGGAACGACGCCGACGCGACCCGCCCGAAGCGCCACGTCACGCCCGGTTGGCGCACATCACACTTGTCCGTGGCAGGATCTGCCTGGCACACAGCCGAATCAGGAGGCACCCAGCGGTGAAGTTTCGCGTCGAGCGCGACGTACTGGCCGAGTCGGTGGCCTGGGCCGCGCGCAGTTTGCCCAGTCGTCCCAGCGTTCCGATCCTTGCCGGCCTTCTGGTCCAGGCCGAGGACGGGCAGATCACCCTGTCCGGCTTCGACTACGAGACCTCGGTCCGGGTCACCGTTCCCGCGCAGGTGGCCGACAGCGGTAAGTGCCTGATCTCCGGCCGGCTGATGGCCGACATCTCGAAGAGTCTTCCGAACCAGCCCGTGGACATCGCTGTCGACGGCGCGAAGGCGCAAGTGACCTGCGGCAGTTCCCGGTTCACGCTCCAAACGCTTCCCACCGAGGAATATCCGGCTCTGCCGGAGCTTCCGGCCGCCAGCGGGACCGTGAAGGCCGACGTTTTCGCCCAGGCGGTCTCCCAGGTGGTGACCGCGGCCGGCCGCGAGGACACCCTGCCGGTGCTGACCGGCGTCCGGGTCGAGATCGAGGGATCGACGATCTCGCTGCTCGCCACCGACCGCTACCGGCTCGCGATCCGTGAGCTCGAGTGGAACCCGCAGTCCCCCGACGCGTCCGCGGCCGCGCTGGTGCCGGCCCGGGTGCTGTCCGAGACCGCGAAGGCGATGACCGGATCGGACGTGATCGTCTCGCTGGCCGCTCCTGGTACCGGCGATGGCATCGTCGGCTTCGAGGGCGAGGTGTCCGGCGGCAACCGGCGCGCCACCACCCGGCTGCTGGACGGCGAGTTCCCGAAGGTGCGCGGCATCATCCCGACCGACTCGGCGATCGCGACCCGGGTCCGGATCGACACCGCGACGCTGGTCGAGGCGGTCAAGCGGGTCGCCCTGGTCGCGGAGCGGAACGCGCCGGTGCGGCTGACCTTCAGCGACGACAGCGTGACGCTCGACGCCGGCAGCGGAGACGAGGCGCAGGCCTCCGAGTCGATCGAGGCGCGGGTCGCCGGTGACCCGGTCACCGTCGGCTTCAACCCGACGTACCTGCTCGACGGACTGAACGCGATCGGCACGCCGGTGGCCCACCTGGCCTTCACGCAGGCGACGAAGCCGGCCGAGCTGACCGGTGTGCGGGACTTCGACGGCGAACCGATCAGCGAGTTCCGGTACGTGCTGATGCCGGTCCGCCTGAACAGCTGAAAGCCAACAGAACAAGGGGATTTCACGATGGAGCTCGGCCTTGTCGGTCTCGGCAAGATGGGCGGCAACATGCGCCAGCGGATCCGCAACGCCGGCCACACCGTGGTCGGGTTCGATCACAACCAGGACATCTCCGACGCCAAGGACCTGGCCGACATGGTCGGCAAGCTCACCGCCTCCGGCCAGCCGAAGGTGGTCTGGGTGATGGTGCCGGTGCAGGCCATCGACCCGGTCGTCACCGAGCTGGCCGAGTTGCTCTCCCCCGGCGACATCGTGATCGACGGCGGCAACAGCCGCTGGACCGATGACACCCGGCGCGCCGCCCAGCTCGCCGAGAAGGACATCAGATTCGTCGACTGCGGTGTCTCCGGCGGCGTCTGGGGTCTGGAGAACGGCTACGCGCTGATGTGCGGCGGCGACAACGACACGATCGCGACGCTGATGCCGATCTTCACCGCGCTCAAGCCCGAGGGCGACTTCGGGTTCGTGCACGCCGGCAAGGTCGGCGCCGGCCACTTCAGCAAGATGGTCCACAACGGCATCGAGTACGCGATCATGCAGGCGTACGCCGAAGGCTTCGAGCTGCTCGAGGCCGCGGATGTCGTGGACAACGTGCCGGAGACCTTCGAGTCCTGGCGCGAGGGCACCGTGATCCGGTCCTGGCTGCTGGACCTGATGGTGAACGCGCTCAAGGACGACACCCACCTGGACAAGATCCGGGGGTACGCCGAGGACTCCGGTGAGGGCCGGTGGACGGTCGAGGCCGCGATCGACAACGCCGTACCGGTGCCGGCCATCGCCGCGTCGCTGTTCGCCCGGTTCGCGTCCCGGCAGGAGGACTCGCCGGCGATGAAGGCGATCGCCGCGATGCGCAACCAGTTCGGCGGTCACGCGGTGAAGGGTGCCGAGGACCCGTCGTACGCGACGCCGCCGATCAAGCACTGAGGTGTATGTCACCGCCCTGGGTCTGGTCGACTTCCGGTCCTACCCACAGGCGGAGGTCGAGCTCACCGCGGGCGTGACGGCCTTCGTCGGACCGAACGGCCAGGGCAAGACCAACCTGGTCGAGGCGATCCACTACACCGCGACCCTCGGCTCGCACCGGGTGGCGAACGACGCACCGCTGGTCCGGGCCGGCGCCAGTAGGGCGATCGTGCGCACCGAGATCCGCAGTCAGTACGACCGGGACGTGGTCGTCGAGCTGGAAATCAATCCCGGGAAGGCAAACCGGGCCCGGGTGAACCGCTCACCGGTGCCGCGACCGCGGGAAGTGCTCGGACTGCTGCGTACGGTGCTCTTCGCACCGGAGGATCTCGCCCTGGTGAAGGGCGATCCGTCCGAACGGCGCCGGTTCCTGGACGAGTTGCTCACCCTTCGGTCGCCGCGGATGGCCGGCGTACGGCAGGACTACGACCGGGTGCTCAAGCAGCGGAACTCCCTGCTGCGGAGCGCGTCGATGGCCCGCCGGCAGAACCGTTCGGGTGCGGCCGAGGGGCAACTGCGCACGCTGGAGGTGTGGAACTCGCACCTCGCCCGGGCCGGCTCCGAACTTCTAGCGACCAGGCTCGAGTTGCTGGAATCCCTTCGCCCGCTGGTCCCCGGCGCGTACGACGCTGTTGCCCGAGGCAAGCATGATGCGCGGCTGGAGTACAAGTCGTCGGTCGTCCTCGAACCCGGCGTGGTGTCGAGGGAACAGCTGGCCGAGGTGCTGCTGAACGCGGTGCACGAGCGGCGGCAGGACGAGCTGGAGCGCGGGGTGTCGCTGGTCGGTCCACACCGCGACGACGTCATACTCGGGCTCGGGGACTTGCCTGCGAAGGGGTATGCGAGTCACGGTGAGTCGTGGTCGTTCGCGCTGGCGTTGCGGCTGGCTTCGTACGAACTGCTCCAAGCGGACGGGGGTGAGCCGGTGCTGATCCTGGACGACGTGTTCGCGGAGCTGGACTCCCAGCGCCGCAACCGGCTGGCCGAGCTGGTCGCTCCGGCCGAGCAGGTGCTGGTGACCGCGGCGGTGGGCGCTGACGTGCCCGCCGAGCTCAGCGGAGCGCGGTTCGACGTCGGCGACGGGGCTGTCAGTCGTGCCTGAACCCGGGAATTCCTCTGAGAGCGGCCCTGAGAGGCGCGCAGCGAGCGAGTCCGATCCTCAACGTCCGGACGAGCCTGAGCACGACAAGCAGGGGCTGGACCTGGCGAAGTCGCTCGCCGGACGGCTGAAGGGCATGAGTCCGGTCAAGCCGGTCAAGCGGAAGCGCCGGCCGCGGATCGACGGCGCCCAGATCAGCAGCGCCCGCCCGGACGACCGGGATCCGCAGAAACTGACCAACACTCTCGGCCGGCTGATGCGCGACCAGGGCTGGGAGGTCGACGTCGCCGTACACAGCGTGATGGCGCGCTGGGCGTCGATCGTGGGCCCGGAGATGGCCGAGCACTGCAAGCCGGAGACCTACCAGGACACCGAACTGACCATCCGCACCGACTCCACCGCCTGGGCCACGCAACTCAAGATGCTCGCCCCCGACCTGGTACGGCGCCTCAACGCGGAACTCGGCGAAGGCACTGTCACCCGGGTCAACGTGCAAGGCCCCCACGCCCCCAGTTGGCGCAAGGGCCCGCGCACGATCCGCGGCGGCCGCGGCCCTCGCGACACGTACGGCTGACCAACCCACGAACGGATTGCCGGAGCGACCCGGCGCTCCCCTAGGATCGGGCGCGATGCGCACGATCGTCGATGGTTTCCGCGAGATGGTCCACCTGATCGGAGACTCCTTCCGGCTCTGGTGGCGCAACCTGCTGCCCATGACGACCTGGTTCCTGGCCGGGTACGTCGGCTTCAAGGTGTGCCTGCAAAGCGCGATTTGGCTTGACGAGCACTCGCACTCCAGCATCGGCGTCGGCGTCTTCTCGGCCGGCGTACTGATGCAGATAGCGGCGTACGTCGGCATGATCCGGACGTGCGCGACTTCGCTGTACCGGTGGCGGGACGCGGCGACGAACAAGGCCGAGGAGACCTCCGACCCGACCCAGCAGGGCCTGATGGAGCTGCTGGCCGTGACACTGCTGCCGCTGGTCGCGGTGTGGTCGGCCTGGGGGTTCCTCGAGGACCAGGTGCAGCAGCTCACTGTCAGCAACATCGTCCAACGCGGCATGCAGTCGGGTGCGACCTTCTTCGAACTGGGCGGAGGCGCCTGGCACAAGTACCTGCCGGTGATCGTCATCCTGTTGGTGATGCGCCGGGTGATCCAGGCGATCGACGACCGCTGGCCGAGCCGGCCGGCCAAGTTCGTCCAGGTCTGGGCCGAAGCGTTCTTCCTGCTGATCACCGTCGTGGTCACGCCGTTCGCGATCGCGGACGCCAAGAACTGGATCAAGGACCGCGTCTTCTGGCACTGGACGGTCGATCGGTGGGACGGCCTGAAGGACTTCTTCGAGGGGATCAACGTCCCGGTCCCGGCGGGTCTCGAGTTCCTCTGGGGCTTCTTCTGGGAGTCGCTCTGGCCGTTGTTCAAGCTCGGCGTGGCCGAGCCGCTGACCTGGCTGGCGATCACCACCGTGGTGTTCGGCCACCGGGTGCTGTCCGGTGGTGGCGTCTTCCGGGGCACGCGGCTCGAGCGTCGGCTAGGTGGCCACGTCGTGGCCGAGGCACCCAAGCAGAACCGGATCGTCGCCCTGACCAACCAGGCGCCGAACCTCGTGCTCGGCGGGCTGCGGGAGAAGTTCTACCCGACGCTGAACGCGTTCCGGCTGCTGGTGCGGGTCGGACCGGTGTTCCTGGGTGTGGTCTGCATGGTCTACACGTTCTGGCTGTTAGGTGCCGACTGGGCCTTCGTCGGCATTCAGCGGCTCATCGGTATTCACGGTCAACGCTGGGGCTTGATGAACCACGAGATCGCGGAGCTGATCAGGAACGTCTTCTTCGAGACGCTGCGGATCGCCCTGCTGGCAGCCGCATTCGACCTGTGTATTTCCGTCAGCGCCGAGCGCCGGGCCGAGGCGGCGACGGCCGAGGCCGAGGAGAAGGCGGCACCGGCGTCCGCGTGATCCGGACTCGGATCAGGGCGTGATGAGGACGCGGCGGAAACCGTCGCGGGTCTCGATGCTGAGGCCGATCACATGCGGCACGGCGTCGGCCGGGACGACGTACACCTGGGCGATCTGACCAGGCTTGTTCAGCTCGAACTTCACGTCGTCGCCCCCGAAGCAGGACGTCGGCAGCTTCCAGTCGAAGGTGCTGGCCGGCGCCCAGACGTTGCCGCGATCGTCGAGCAGATTCGCCGTGCAGCTGAAGCCGCCGTCCTTGAGGTAGATGCCCTCGCGCGGCGTCGCCGTGATCGTGGCCACCATCACGACCGAGCCGGCCGGCGCGCCCAGTCCGATCGCCTCGCCTTTGTCGTCGACCAGCCGCGTGTAGGGCTGCAGCGAGTCCAGCTTCCACTCGACGTGCTCGATGGTCACCGGACCACCGCTCTGCACCAGCTCGTTCACGTTGCCCTGGTTCCAGACCTGCTCCTCATCAGCGAGGTAGACCCGGGTCAGCAGGTACCCGCTGGCGGACATCAGCGTCACCACCAACGAGATCTGAGCGGCCAGCCGCGCCGCACGGTTCAGCCGCCTCATGACGAAGCCACCCGGACGACCGGTTCCTGAAGCACGTACTGGTCCTCGGCGCCGTCGACCAACTGCTGCGCTATGTCGTCACTCGGGACACCGAGGTCGACCTCGATCGACGAGTTCAGGACGTTGAAAAGCATGCCCGACGGCCGGACGTGCAGCATGAGCCCCTTCAGGTCGGTCGGGTTCACCTCGAAGATGACGGCGCCCGTCTTCGCGAAACCTGGGGTGGGAAAGTCGATGCCGGAGTCGGTCAGCCCGCCGATCGGCTCGTACACGGTGCCTCCGTCCGCGCGCAGCGTCGCGCCGATGGTGTCCGGCTTCTCGACGCCACGGACGGTGTCCCACTCGAGAGCGACGTACACGCCGTTGGTCTCGAGCGGCTTGTCGTCGTCGCCGGCGTCTTCCTCGACCAAGGTTTTGGCGAACTTCATCCGGGTGACGGTCACGGTCGAATCTCCGCCGCCGAACTTGAGGGCTTCGCCGATCGTGCCGCTCACGACCTCCATGTTCTGTTCTTCGAAGATCTGCTCCGGGGTGGCCAGCCGGGTCAGGCCGCCGAGCAGCACGAACAGCACGCCCACGGCCACGGTGGCCGGACGATAGAGCTTCACTTGTCCCCCTCCGTGGCATCGACGACGGTGGGCTTCAGTTGGACGACGGCATCCGGCCGCTCGTTGTGCCAGTACGGATCCTCGTTCGCGCCGAGTACGGCGCTGTCCGACTCGTAGCGCTCACCCTGGACGCCGACCTCGACCAGGTCGGACCGGAAGTCGGCATCGACCTTGAACGTGGTGAAGCAGCTCTCCGGCGGAAGGCCGTAGACGATGACCCACCCCAACTCGCCGCGGCAGTTGGCGCCGTTGGACTCGACGTAATCCTGCCCGCCGCCCGGCACGAAGACCAGCATCTTGCCCTGCAGGTAGTCGCTGGTCAGCTCTTCGCTGTCGATGTTCTTGAGGTCGAAGTACACCCTCAGCTCGGACTCGGCCTCGCGGTACTCCGACTTCGGCCGGACCCTGATCTCGGCCTTGGTGAAGTTGTACTCCCACTTGCCGGACTCGACGGTCGCCGGGGCGGTCATCGTAGGAACCGCCCGGCCGACCTTCTCCTTCCAGCCGCCGACCGCCAGGATGACCAGGGCGAGCACGACGACGAGGGCGATCGCGATCAGCCATTTGTGCCGGTGCCGGTGAATCACCCGGTCGGCGATCATGGCGTCGATGACGTCGTCGAGACTTTCCACGGCAGCGATCCTAAAGGCCCGTGGGTGCGCGGCGGCCATCTACCGGCCCGGGCTGTGAGCGGTCTGGACCGGTCAGCAGGGTCTCGGTGATCAGACCGTCGATCGGGAAAGCCTCGGAGGCCACTGAGCGCCCGTGAGCGCTTTCTGGCCCCCCACCCGCGAGAGGGGACATGGCGATGAGGGAGAAAAGGCGCCCTGGCATGAGTTTCAGCCGCCTGGTGGCAGGTTCTGCTTCGGTCGACAGGTAAGATAGACCGTGTAGGGCGAGCCGCACCTCTATTAACACTGTAGGGGGCGGCTTCCACTGTGCAGCGATGCCTCGCTCACGCGAGGTCCGAGGAGGACAACAGCCGGTGACCGACGAGCCGACCGAGATCGACGCCAACCAGTCCGCCGACCCCATCGGCACCGTCCTACCCGACAGTGAGGTCCTCTCCAACGTCGTGGAGCGGGAGTACGACGCCAGTGCGATTCAGGTCCTCGAGGGCCTCGACGCGGTCCGCAAGCGTCCCGGCATGTACGTCGGATCCACCGGTGAGCGCGGACTGCATCACCTCGTCACCGAGGTGGTCGACAACGCGGTGGACGAGGCGATGGCCGGGTACTGCGACCGGATCGTCGTCACCCTGCTGCAGGACGGCGGCATCCGGGTCGTCGACAACGGCCGCGGTATCCCGATCGGCATCGTCGAGTCCGAGGGCAAGCCGGCCGTCACCGTCGTACTGACCGTGCTGCACGCCGGCGGCAAGTTCGGCGGCGGCGGGTACAAGGTCTCCGGCGGTCTGCACGGCGTCGGCGTCTCGGTCGTGAACGCGCTGTCGACCCGCCTGACCGTCGACGTGAAGAAGGACAGCAAGGTCTACACCCAGTCCTTCACCATGGGCGTCCCGGACGCCGACCTGGCCGAGGTCGGTACGTCGGACGCGAACGGTACGACGATCACCTTCTGGGCGAACCCGGACATCTTCGAGACCACGACGTACTCGTACGAGACGCTGTCCACCCGGTTCCGCGAGATGGCGTTCCTGAACAAGGGCCTGGAGATCGTCATCCGGGACGAGCGGCCGGACCACACCGAGGACGGCAACCCGGTCGAGCAGTCGTTCAAGTACGACAACGGCCTGGTCGACTACGTGAAGTACCTGACCGGTATCCGGGAGACCGTGCACCGTGACGTGATCTCGTTCGAGGCCGCGGCGAACGGCGAGAACAGCATGAGCCTCGAGGTCGCGCTGCAGTGGAGCGGCTCGTTCCAGGAGTCCGTGCACACCTTCGCGAACGCGATCAACACGCACGAGGGCGGCACCCATGAGGAAGGCTTCCGGGCCGCCCTCACCTCGCTGGTCAACTCGTTCGGCGAGGACCAGGGCATGATCAAGAAGAAGGAGGACAGGCTCACCGGTGACGACATCCGGGAAGGCCTGACCGCGATCCTCTCGGTCAAGCTGGCTGAGCCGCAGTTCGAGGGCCAGACCAAGACCAAGCTCGGCAACACCGAGGTCAAGGGTTTCGTCCAGCGGGTGGTGAACGACAAACTCGGCGCCTGGTTCGAGCAGAACCCGGCCGAGGGCCGCGAGATCATCCGCAAGGCGACCGCCGCGGCGAGCGCCCGGATCGCGGCCCGGAAGGCCCGGGACCTGGCCCGCAACCGCAAGGGTCTGCTGGGCGGCGGCGGCCTGCCCGGCAAGCTGGCCGACTGCCAGTCGACCAACCCGGAGGAGTGCGAGGTCTACATCGTCGAGGGTGACTCGGCGGGCGGCTCCGCGAAGGGCGGCCGGGACCCGAAGTTCCAGGCCATCCTGCCGATCCGGGGCAAGATCCTGAACGTCGAGAAGGCCCGGATCGACAAGGTCCTGCAGAACAACGAGGTCCAGGCGATCATCTCCGCCCTCGGTACCGGTATCCACGAGGACTTCGACGAGGAGAAGCTCCGGTACCACAAGATCGTGATCATGGCCGACGCCGACGTCGACGGCCAGCACATCCGGACCCTGCTGCTCACGCTGCTGTTCCGGTTCATGCGGCCGCTGATCGAGCGCGGTCACGTGTACGCGGCCCAACCGCCGCTGTACAAGATCCGCTGGAGCAACTCGGCCGACGAGCTCGCGTACACCGATCGGGAGCGCGACGGCCTGCTCCAGGCCGGCGCCGAGGCGGGCAAGCGGCTGCCCAAGGAGAACCCGATCCAGCGCTACAAGGGTCTGGGCGAGATGAACGCGAACGAGCTGTGGGACACCACGATGGACCCGGCCAACCGGGTGCTGCTGCAGATCACCCTGGACGACGCGATCCGCGCCGACGAGACGTTCCAGACGCTGATGGGCGACGACATCGAGGCGCGGCGCAGCTTCATCCAGCGCAACGCCAAGGACGTTCGCTTCCTCGACATCTGACCGATGCGTGGTCCGTTGCCCCGGGCCACGAATCCGTCCGCCCCACTTGACCGACGTACTGACTTGAACGGGACGAGCTTTTCATGACCGAGACTCCCACCTCGCCGGGCCACGACCGGGTCGAGCCCCTCGACCTGCAGACCGAGATGCAGCAGTCGTATCTCGACTATGCGATGGCGGTCATCGTCGGCCGCGCGCTGCCCGAGGTCCGCGACGGACTCAAGCCGGTGCACCGGCGCATCCTCTACGCGATGTACGACGGCGGCTACCGGCCGGACCGTGGTTTCAACAAGTGTTCCCGCATCGTCGGTGACGTGATGGGTCAGTACCACCCGCACGGCGACTCGGCGATCTACGACACCCTGGTCCGGCTGGCGCAGCCGTGGGTGATGCGGGCGCCGCTGATCCAGGGACAGGGCAACTTCGGCTCGCCGGGTAACGACCCGGCCGCCGCGATGCGGTACACCGAGTGCCGGATGGCGCCGCTGGCGATGGAGATCGTCCGCGACATCGACCAGGACACGGTCGACTTCCGGCCCAACTACGACGGCAAGTCGCAGGAGCCGGTGATCCTGCCGGCCCGCTTCCCGAACCTGCTGGTGAACGGCTCGTCGGGGATCGCGGTCGGCATGGCGACGAACATCCCGCCGCACAACCTGCGTGAGGTCGCGGCCGCGGTCGACTGGGCGCTGGAGCACCCGGACGCGACCCAGGAGGAGCTGCTCGACGCCTGCCTGCAGTACATCAAGGGCCCCGACTTCCCGAACGGTGCGCTGATCGTCGGCTACAAGGGCATCGACGACGCCTACCGCACCGGCCGTGGTTCGGTCACGATGCGCGCGGTCGTCGACATCGAGGAGGACGCGAAGGGCCGGACCAGCCTGGTCATCACCGAGCTGCCGTACATGGTCAACCCGGACAACCTGGCGTTGAAGATCGCCGAGCTGGTGAACACCGGCAAGATGAGCGGGATCGCCGACATCCGCGACGACAGCTCGTCGCGGACCGGGCAGCGGCTCGTGATCGTGCTGAAGCGGGACGCTCAGCCGCGCGTCGTACTGAACAACCTGTACAAGCACACGCAGCTGCAGGACACCTTCGGGTGCAACATGCTCGCGCTGGTCGACGGCGTACCGCGCACGCTCAGCGTGGACCTGTTCATCAGCCACTGGATCGACCACCAGATCGAGGTCATCCAGCGGCGGACCCGGTTCCGCCTGCGTGAGGCGGAGAAGAACGCGCACATCTACCGCGGATACGTGAAGGCGCTGGACGCCCTCGACGAGGTGATCGCGCTGATCCGGCGCAGCCCCGACGTGGACGAGGCGCGCACCGGCCTGATCCAGCTGCTGGAGATCGACGAGGTCCAGGCCCAGGCGATCCTGGACATGCAGCTGCGCCGGCTGGCCGCCCTGGAACGGCAGAAGATCATCGAGCGGCTGCAGGAGCTCGAGGCGATCATCGCCGACCTCGAGGACATCCTGGCCAGCCCGGAGCGGCAGCGCAGCATCGTCAAGGACGAGCTCGCCGAGATCGTGGACAAGTACGGCGACGAGCGTCGTACCGAGATCATCGCGGCCGATGGCGACCTGTCCGTCCAGGACCTGGTGCCGGACGAGGACGTCGTCGTCACCATCACCCGCGGCGGCTATGCCAAGCGGACCAAGACCGACCTGTACCGGACGCAGAACCGCGGCGGCAAGGGTGTCCGCGGCGCCCAGTTGCGCGCCGAGGACGAGATCAGTCACTTCTTCGCCACCACGAACCACCACTGGATGCTGTTCTTCACCACCAAGGGCCGGGTCTACCGGGCCAAGGTGTGGCAGCTGCCCGAGTCCGCCCGGGATGCGAAGGGCTCGCACGTGGCCGGCCTACTCTCGTTCCAGCCGGACGAGGACATCGCTCAGGTGCTGACGCTGCGTGACTACGAGCAGGCCGACTACCTGCTGCTCGCGACCAAGAAGGGCCTGGTCAAGAAGACGGCGCTGACCGACTACGACTCGGCCCGGCAGAGCGGCATCATCGCGGTCAACTTCCGCGAGGAGGACGACGAGCTGATCGGCGCCGACCTGGCCACCGCCGAGGACGACCTGCTGCTGGTGTCGCGGAAGGGTCAGTCGATCCGGTTCACCGCGAACGACGAGCAGCTCCGCCCGATGGGCCGGGCCACCTCCGGCGTCACCGGGATGAAGTTCCGGGCCGGCGACGAACTGCTGTCGATGTCGGTGATCCGGGCCGGTTCGGAGGAGGACACCCAGTTCGTCTTCACCGTGACCGACGCCGGGTACGCCAAGCGCAGCCGGGTGTCGGAGTACCGGCAGCAGGGCCGCGGCGGTCTCGGCATCAAGGCGGTCAAGCTGAACGACGAGCGCGGGTCGCTGGTCGGCGCGATCATCGTGGTCGACGGCGACCAGGTGCTGGCGATCAAGTCCAGCGGCCAGGTCGTCCGCAGCCGGGTGGACTCCGTGCCGGTGAAGGGCCGCGACACGATGGGTGTCCGGTTCGCCGGTGTCGGCGAGTCCGACGCCGTGGTCGCGATCGCCCGGAACACCGATCTGCGCCTGAACGGCGACGGTGACGAATCCGAGGCGGCCGAAGCGGGTACCCCCGAGAATGCCCAGGATGTGGACGGATCGACAACCGAATCCACCCCTGCGAGCGTCCAGAATGATGACCAGCGTTCGACGGACGTCGACGGCGCGGCTACCGTCGAAGACGACGAAGCCGGCCAGGAGGGGTAACTGATGACCAACCGCGCGAGGCCGACGTGGCCCGACGGTGCGGCGGACAATCCCAAGACCCAGCGGCCAGCGCAGGGCGGGAACCAGCAGTCCACCCCACCGGCCAACCCGGCCTCCAACGGTCGTTCCAATGCCGCTCCCAGCGGCAACGGCCAGCAGAGATCAGGCGACTTCCGCCCGCAATCGCGGCCTTCCGGAGGTACTCAGCCTTCCGGGGGTGCGTCGGGCGGCGCTCAGCCGAGGCCCGGCCAGTCCGGTGGGCCGGTGCGGCCGCCACAGCAGCCGCCGGTTCGGCCGGCCGGCCAGCCAGCGTCCCGCCCAGGCAGTCCTGCTCCGGTCACTCCGAGTACGCCGGGACGCCCTGAGCCGTGGTCGCCTGGTGCGCCGGCCTCTGGTCCCGCGGCTGGCGCAGGAGCAGCTGGTACGGCGGCCGGCGCGGGTGCATCGTCGTACGGGGTGACCGGGAAGAACGCGGCGAAGTCGGGCACTGACAGCCTCAGCGACCGGGTCGGAGCGGCCCGGCAGGCGGTGCTGGACAAGGCCGCCTCGGTCAAGCCGGCGAAGCCGGCGAAGGCGGAGCACGCGGCCGTCCCCAAGGCCGGGAAGGCGCCGAAGACCCGGCATCAGACCCGCAAGGCGCGGCTGCGGATGTCGCGGATCGACCCGTGGTCGGTGATGAAGACGTCGTTCCTGCTCTCGATCGCGTTCGGCATCGTCACCTGGGTGGCCGTGTTCATCGTCTGGTCCGCGATCGGCGCGGCCGGTGTGTTCGACAACATCAACAACACCGTCACCGAGGTGCTGGGTACGCCGGCGGCCGAGCCGTTCCGGATCGAGAACTACATCAACACCGGCAAGGTGATGGGCTTCACCACCCTGCTGGCCTGCGCGGATGTGCTCATCATCACCGCGTTGGCGACGCTCGGATCGTTCCTCTACAACATCGCCGCCACGCTGCTCGGCGGCCTGGAAGTCACACTGGCATCGGAGGACTGACAGCTTGCCCGGTCTCCGGTCGGGCCCGGTGAGGGCCTGGCTGGAACCGGTTTGGGAGTAGGGCACCGAGTGCGGTAATCTCTCCCGGGTTCGACCCCGCAGTGCGGGCCTATAGCTCAGACGGTTAGAGCGCTGCCCTGATAAGGCAGAGGTCACTGGTTCAAGTCCAGTTAGGCCCACCATCACGATCGCGAACCCCGATCCGAGGAGTCCCGGTGCTGAAGAAGATCCTGCTGGTGCTGGTAGCCAGCATCGGTGGATACTTCGCGTACAAGAAGACCCAGCAGTCCCGCGCCGAGAAGGACCTCTGGGCCGAGGCCGTCGACCCGGTCACCCCGGGCCGCTGACCACATCCCCTCGGGGGCGTAGCTCAACTGGCAGAGCACTGCCTTTGCAAGGCAGGGGTTAGGGGTTCAAGTCCCCTCGTCTCCACCATCGCGTTCATGCAGGTCAGAGCGCGATCCTCGGCTTTCAGCACCGTCGCCGTTGGCCTCGTTCAGAGGCTGCGTGCCCTCCGCGTACCCTAGCGCTTCGTCCTCACTCTTCGGACGAGCCTCCCGCAGCCGGGCGCTGAGTCGGTCGGCGATGTGCCGGGAACGACCCTTCGAGACGTGCAGGTAGATCATCGCGGCGCGCGGGCTGGCGTGCCCCATCCGCTCCATCAGCTCCCGCAGGCTGGCACCGTTGTCGGCGGCGAACTGGTTGCCCGTGTGCCGGAGATCGTGGGTGCGCCGTGAGGCGCTGTGGTTCGAGTGGAGGTGGGAGACCTTCGCCGCTGATCCTGTCGCAGCAGGACGGTGGAGCTGAGGGCAGCCTGATCCGGGTGGTGCCGGGGAGGGTGGGAGCAGCCCTGACAAAGCCGGGACGGGCCAGTACTGCCAGATGGTCCGGGTCCGGCAAGCGGGACGGAGAGGAGTACGCGAGGAACCGGCGTGTGACACCCCCTTGATGCGGCACCAGCTCGAAACCTGGTGGATCTGGGCTGGAAGCGGCGCGCACCCGTCGAGCGTGTGGGCGGGGAACTCCCGCGGCGGTGGGCATGAGCCGCCAGGGAGGCTGCGAGGAAGGTCTGCGGCGTACTCGCAGCGATGCCGCAGGGGCATAGTCGGGCTCCTCCTTCGTCGAGCGAATCACAGTGAACACGGGAACCGTCCTGGATCTCGCCCTGCCGCCCGTGGCCAGCGGGCGTGGTGGGGCTGGGCGCATCGACCGCCGATCGGTCCGGGACGGGGCGGAGCCGCCGTAGTACTCCGAGCCGGGGAAAGCCCGCGCACATGGGGAAGGGCGGCAGCGGTTTCGAGAAGGGAAGGAGGCTGCAATGCCGGGAGACGCGTCGCCGAATGGTGATGCTCCTCGTTCGGGACCTGTCGGGCCTCGGGCGAGGGTATCGGAGATGCAGGCCAAGCTTCACCGTTGGGCGGTGGCCGATCCTGGCCGCCGGTTCGATGACTTGTTCAACTTCGTGCACGACCCGGCCACGCTGATGATGGCGTTCGACCGGGTCGCGGGAAACCGGGGAGCCAGCACTCCCGGTGTCGACGGC
Organism: uncultured Actinomycetota bacterium; assembly: GCA_963770725.1. GTDB lineage: Bacteria > Actinomycetota > Actinomycetes > Propionibacteriales > Kribbellaceae > Kribbella. Next base: position 293,719 of record CAVYQT010000012.1, on the reverse strand, counting down.
CTGACGGTCGCCGACGTCGAGGAGCGGATGGGTGTCCCCGGGTTCCTGGACGACCTGCGGGCCGCCTTGAAGGACGGCTCGTTCCGGCCGTTGCCGGTGCGGGAACGCAAGATCCCGAAACCGGGCGGGTCGGGAAAGGTCCGCAAGTCTGGGGATTCCCACGGTCGCGGACCGGGTCGTTCAGGCGGCGCTGAAACTGGTGCTGGAACCCATCTTCGAGGCCGACTTTGTGCCGGTCTCCTACGGGTTTCGGCCCAAGCGGAGGGCCCACGACGCGATCGCTGAGATCCACCACTTCGGCACCCGAGGCTACCGCTGGGTGCTGGATGCGGACATCGAGGCGTGCTTTGACTCCATCTCACACTCCGTCCTTATGGATCGGGTGCGAGCGCGCGTCAAGGACAAGCGCGTGCTGGCGTTGGTCAAGGCGTTCCTCAAGGCCGGGATCCTCACCGAACTCGGCGAGCACCGCGACACCCTCACCGGCACGCCGCAAGGCGGCATCTTGTCCCCGCTGTCTGGCCAACATCGCCCTGTCCGCGCTCGACGAGCACGTGATGGCGCCGTGGAAGCCCGGCGGGCCGATGTCCACCTCGGGCAAACGCGCCTACCGACGCTCCAAGGGAGCGCCGACGTGGCGGATCACCCGTTACGCCGACGACTTCGTGATCTTGGTGCATGGTTCGCGCGAGGACACCGAAGCGCTACGCGAAGACGTCGCCCGCGCCTTGGCACCACTGGGGTTGCGGCTGTCACCAGCCAAGACCCAGGTGGTCCACATGAGCGACGGGTTCGACTTCCTCGGCTTCCGCATCCGGTGGAAACGCAAGAGAGGCACGAACAAGTGGTACGTCTACACCTTCATCGCCGACCGGCCCGTCCGGTCGGTGAAGGCGAAGATCCGTGCCCTGACACACAAGACATCGCAGTGGGATCTCGCGTATCGTACTGACCCGGCTCGGTCAGATCATGCGCGGATGGGCCAACTACTTCAAACACGCGGTGGCCAAAGCACACCTTCAGCAAGCTGGACGCCTTCACCTGGTGGAGACTTGCCCACATGCTGCGGGCACGCCACCGCTGGAATTGGGGACAACTCCGCCGCCACCTGACCACCGCCACCGGACGGTGGCAGATCACGGCGGACGGGATCGAGTACTTCCGGATCGAAGGCGTGACGGTCTCCCGTTACGCCTACCGGGGACACAAGATCCCAACCCCATGGCCAACCACGAACCCCGCCTGACGGCAGCAACCGTGGAGAGCCCGTTGCCGAGAAATTGGCACGGCGGGTTCGGCGAGCGGCCCGGGGAAACGGACCGGTGGCAACACCGGAACCGCGCCCCGGGCCGACTCGACAAGTGAACCGGCCGGACCTTCGAGTCGGCGAGAGCCTTGATCCAGATCTTGCGGAAGTTCTGACGCCGCAGCTTGCCGCCCTTCGGCCCGATGAACACCCGGCCGTCCTCCGCTGGTTCGGCGTACTCCGACAGGTGCTGCTCCAGCTCGTCCAGCAGGTCATCCGGCACCGGGACAGCCCGTCGACCGGCCGCTGACTTCGGGGTCCTTCAGGTACAACTCACCGTTGCTCAGTTGGGCTTGGTTCTCCACGACTGTAACGAGCCCTGTGGATACATCGACGTTGCGTCGGGCCAGCGCTGCCAGCTCACCGAACCGCAGACTCGTGAAGGTGGCGAGAAGCAGCATCATCCGCAGCCGAGGCGGCATGGCGTCGACCAACCGCAGTACCTCATCGATCGACAACACCGGACGCTCGGCGCTCGTGTCATCACCAGCCCCAGGAATGCGGCACGGGTTGCGCTTGATCATGCCGTCGTCCAGGGCCGTGTTCAGCATGGCGCGGAGGACTCGGTACGCCTTCGCAGCGCTCGCCCTGCCCGTGCCGTCGTCGAGCATTCCCGCGTACCAGCGTCGTACGTCGGCCTCCCGCACCTCGTTGATCGAGCGATTGCCCGAACGCGGGTTCGATGTAGCCACGGAAGGCGAATTCGTACCGCTCGCGGGTGGTCTTGCTGAGCGGGCGCTCGGCGAGCCAGGCGTGTCCCCACGGACCGAGCTTGATCTTCCCGGCGTCCGGGTCATACCAGTCATCGCGCGAGAGGTCGGCTTCGAGTTTGGCCAACTGCAGCTCGGCATCGCGCTTGCGTTCGTACGTAGTCGGAGCTCACCGGCGCGGTCCATCGGGACCGTAGTACCGAACTTGCCAACGACCCGAGGCCAGTTGCCGAACACTGCCGAATGACCGTCGACGAGGCATCAGGCTGCGATCCGTGCATTCGCACTGTCGCAGATCACCTGGCAGACGGGTGTCGCACATCAGTCGACGGAGGACACCAGCTCCGCGGGCCGTCTGCCGAGTTGGCTCTATGGATCAAGGGCGCGCCTTCGGCACGCGGCCCCGGCTGCGGGCGGCGCCGGGGCGCCGTCCTCCCCGGAGCCCAGAAGCAGGACGCGTCCCTGTCCACGCGATCTCAACCGCCACGAGCCTCCGGCGTGGCGTCTGACCATGGGTTGCCCCGTCCCCCTGGCCGCTCGATCGTACGGCCACCACGACACGCATCAAGAGCGCCTACGGCGTCCCTTAGGGGATCGGCAAGCCGACTCTTGACCCGCGCCGCGCTGACTTGGTTGGCAGCTATCAGGGGGACGGGGCAGGTCTGGTTGAGCGGAACTTAGCTGTATCCGGGAGTGTCAGGCGGTCACTGCCATCGGCTGATCGAGGTCGACCGGATTAGCCGTGTGCTCCGACGCGCTACCGCTCGCCGGCTGCGGGTTGATCGGAACCACCTTGTAGGAGAGATCCGTGATCGGGCGCACTTGCTGGGCGGCCAGCAGTACTATGCTCGCCCCTTCCCGGAGAAGATCGCTCAAGCTTGCTCCTCGCTGGTTTGCGAGCTCTCGGAGCGCAATCACAGTCGTGGCCTCAAGTCTGATCGATACCACTTGGTCAAAGGTGCGGGGTTCGATCGGTTCCCCGCCGTCATCGGCCAGCTCACCGCGGTGGGCGTTGGCCAACTCTCGACGTTCCTGTTCACTCAAATTGCCCCCAGCCATGGTCTCACTCCTCCGCCTCGTCGGTTCCGTTCCCAAGCTAAACGCTCGGCAGGCTCCGCGCGCCAGCCCGTGACTGGGCGCAGCCAGTCGCCTCGTTTGTGAGAGGTGTCGAACAAGATCACCCAGCATGTGGCACGAGAACGATCTGGTCCAGCAATCGCGAACTCCGCCGTTTCAACCTTGAATTTGATGAGGACTGGTTCCTCACTGAGGACCTCGGCCACGATCCGTTCAGGCGAGGGGCCGAGGTGTTCCGCTCGTCTGCAGTGAGCCAGGTTGCCTGTCGGATCGTCATCGTCGTCCCAGTCGATCGCGTCGTACTGCGACAGGTCATGAGCCACCTGCTACCCATCCTCAACTAGCTGGTGGGTTCGGAGCAGCCGGCATAGCGACGGTTGCTACTTGAACGGCACTGAACGTGTAGCGTGCGAGTTCTTTTCCGTCGACCGCCAACACGAAGGTGTATTCACCAGGTCGCTCGATCTTCAGGCCCTGGATCGGCACCGCGAACGGGGTCTGTGTCGGTGCTCCGAATTTCTGTTCGATCGTCGGCGCCGACCGAAAGACTCCTTCCACGCGGACGCTGGTCGGCTTCTCGTCCTGGTCGATGAGCGTGATTCCGAACGTGTGCTCAGCGAAGTTGGCGTTGAACGGAATCTCAATCACCGCGACCAGAGACATCATGGGCAGCACCGCCGGGAAGGCGGGAAACCGCACGGTCGCCCAGAACGCGCCGCTGGCGTACACCTTGCCGTTCTCGACGACCGCGTAATCAGCCACGAAGAGGGCCTTCGATCGGAACTGGGTCAGCATGGACGCGCTCGCTGATGATGACGGAGTGTCACCGCCAGCCAGTTCCGGAGGCGCGGCCTCGGGCTGTTCAGCATCTGTCATACATCCACTGTAGGTCGTGTATGACACTGACGCCAGGGGTCGTGTAGAGGTCGAAGCCGTGCCCTCCGCGTGCCCCAACGAGAACAGGCCAGCGGGCTTGACCGGTCCGCAACGGGGTTCAACCGGTAGGGCCCACGGTCAGCGATCTACCGCGCAGGCACGCGCTGGCGGCACAACCGCCTTTGCAAGGCAGGGGTTAGGGGTTCAAGTCCCCTCGTCCCCACGAAGAAGTTCTTTCCCGTGCGCCGCTACGCCGGTTCCTGCGTCGCCTGCTCGCCACCGCTCCCGCCCACCCGACAACGGCGCGTGCTGCCGAGCCGCTCCTCGGCGCTGTCCCGCGGAGTGTTTGCCGGGCTTGTCGCCGGCCGTGCTCCTCGGCCGCGACGGCGCGTACGCTGCCCTGGCAGCGTGAGCTACCGGACGCCGAACGTCCGCAATCCGGGGTACGTTGCCGGCATGTCCGACTTCACGATCAAGGCGCTCACGCCGGAGACGTTCGACGACTTCGCCGCTCTCGTCGAGCGGAACAAGGGCATGTTCGCCAGCTGCTGGTGCACGCATTTCCATCCCGACTGCGCGGAGAAGGGCCAGAGCGCCGAGGGGAACCGGGCGCTCAAGCAACGTCTGGTGGCCGACGGGATCGCGCACGCGGCGCTGGTCTACGACGGCGACCGGGCCGTCGCCTGGGCGGAGTACGGATCACCCGAGGAGCTGCCCAACATCCAGCACCGCAAGGAGTACGTCGCCACTGCCGAGCGACTGCCCGACTACCGGGTCACCTGCATCCTGGTCGAGCGCGGCCTTCGCGGTCAGGGCCTGGCGGCGATCGCGCTGCGCGGAGCCGTCGAGCTGATCGCGCAGGCCGGCGGCGGCCTGGTCGAGGGCTACCCGCACGACACCGGCGGGGTCCGGAAGAAGAACTCGTCGTTCCTCTACAACGGCACCCGCACGATGTACGAGCGCGAGGGCTTCACCTACGACCGGCCCAAGGGCCAGGGCAACTGCGTGATGGTGCGCGAGGTGGCCCCGAGCACGCGCGACTGAATCGGTCCAGCGCTCCACGCGGAGACGACGGCTACCCGGCACCGCGCCGTTCCTACGAGTCGCTCGGCTTCTCCATGATTGAGCGGGCGAGCGTCGGGCTGGTGCATGTCGACGCCCGGAAGGCCCTTCATGAAGGGGCGCTGGGAGGCCTTGGCGGTGTTGAGGTCCAGCGAGCTCAGGTAGAGCGACACCGCGTGCTCCTGGCCCGCGTACTTGAACAGGATGTAGGCGCCCTTCGCGCGTACCGGTGCCTCATCTTCTTCTCAGCCGAGGACGGTGCGGATGCCGGCGCGCTAGCCACAATCGACATCAGGGGGTAGTGATTCGGCGATCATGCCGATGACAGGGTGGTGTTCGTGCAGCAGCTCAGGCCGCGGCTTGTCCGGCGCGTTCAGCGCGGCCGGCGCCCGGGTCGTGCCCAGGTCGGTGCGGGTCTACTGAGACCACGTCAGGTGAAGCGGTGCAGTCGGCGGAAAGCGAACACGGTCAACAGCGCGGCCGCGGCGACGAAGATGCCGGTCTCGATGAGCTGGAAGGTCCAGTACTCGCTGGCCGGGTGGAACCTGGTCAGGTTGTAGTCGCCGGGTTGAAACCCGGCGCACCCCCGGTCGGGCTCGGTCCACCGGAGCGCACATGATGAACCCGCGGTCGAGGTACTGCCCGTCCGAGCTGTAAACATCGGTGCTCAGCTGCCACATGTCGGCGAATCGACCCGGATGGCTGTCGGCGAAGAGGGGGTAGCGGACCTCCTGCGCCGGCTGGAAGTGCGGCCGGGCCATCATGACGGCGGCCCGCGCACCGATGAACCCGGCAACGGTGACCGCCATGGCCGGCAGCACCTTTGGCACCAGCGTGCCGGCTGCGACACCCAACGCCACGGCGAAGATTGTGTACCCGACCGGCGCGAGGCCCTGCAGGTCGAACTCCAGCTGCTCGAACCGGCTCGTGCCGACGCGCTCGTACGGAGTCCACCACCAGTACACGAGGGCGGAGAGTGCGGCCGCGAACACCGCGGCGCCGGCCAGCACGAGCACGACCTTGACCAGCAGCCAACGCCGCCGGGTCACCCCCTGCATCCACACCAGGCGGTGCGTGCCGTGTTCCAGTTCGCGGGCGACCAGCGGGGCGCCGGCGAACAGGCCGACGAGCAGCGGCACGAGCGTCAGCAGGATGCTGAGTTGCTGCGGCAGCGCGAACCGTTCTGCGAAGGTGTTCCGGCCCGCCTCGCATGGGTCATCCACGGTAAGCGTGCCGTGGCAGTTGTTCAGTCCGAGATCGGTCAAGCGCCCGGAACATGGTCAGGCCGAGCGGCACGAGCACGGCGGCGAGGACGGCCAGCGCGACCAGGAAGTAGAGGGCCTGGGCCCGGTGCTGACGCCAGGTCAGCCAGATCATGTCGACACCGCCCCGTCGAGCCGGGTCGGGCCGGGAAGGGTGCCGGCGTCGGAGTTGGCCAGGTAGGCCAGGACGAGGTCCTCCAGTGAGACGTCCTCGACTGTCCACGCTGGATCGTGTATCGGCCCGTCGGTGCGGACCAGGAGCGTCGTCTGCTTGCCGGCGTGACTGTGTTTGACGACCGCGGCGACGCCGGCGGTTCCGGCCACATCGGCCGTCTCGCGCCGCGGACCGACGAGGATCTTGTGGGATGCCAGGAGCTCGTCCACACCCCCGAGCACCTGCACGCGCGCGGTGTGTAGCACGATGAGGTAGTCGCAGGCGCGCTCCAGGTCGCCCACGATGTGCGAGGAGAGCAGGACCGTGGTGCCGTCCTCGGCGACTGCTGCCCATCAGGGCCTGCAGGAACTCGCGCCGGGCCAATGGGTCCAGCCTGGCCACCGGCTCGTCGAGCAGCAGCAGGTCCGGACGCTTGGCCATGCGCCAGCGCCAGAGCCACCTGCGCGCGCTGACCGCCGGACAGCTTGCCGGTCGGCTTGTCCAGCGGGATGTCGACGCGCGCCAGCCTCGCCCGGGCCAGGTCGGTGTCCCACCGCCGATTCAGCCGGGCCCCCATGGTGAGCAGGTCGGCCACGGTGAAGTCCAGGTACAGCGGGGTGTCCTGCGCGACGAAGCCGACGCGGGCCAGCACGTCGGTGTTGTTGACCGGCGCTTGATCGAACACCCGGACGCGGCCGGCATCGGGCTGGGCCAGGCCGGCGACGAGATGCATCAGGGTGGTCTTGCCGGCGCCGTTCGGCCCGACGAGGGCGGCCACGCGCCCCACCGGCAGGGACAGCGTGCAGTCGCGCAGCGCCCATTGCCGGCCGTACCGCTTGCCCAATCCGGTGGTCTCCAGCGCGATGCTCACGCTAGGTCCTCCCGTTCATTGCCGAAAAAGGCGGCGCGCATGGTCTCGTCGACCAGCGCCACCATGTCCTCCCTCTCCCAGCCAGCCGAGCGGGCCCGGCGGACCCAGGTCGACAGCTCGCGCTCCAGGGCCGCCTGGTTGGCCAGCTGCCGGCGCGCCGGCGCGCCGCACGAACGTGCCCAGGCCCGCGCGGGCCTCGACCGCTCCCGCCAGCTCCAGCTCCCGGTACGCCTTCAGCACGGTGTTGGGGTTGATGGCCAGCGACTCGGCCACCTCGCGCACGGCCGGCAACCGGTCCCCCGGATCCAGCCGGCCCAGGCGCACCGCCTGTTTCACCTGCTGCACCAGTTGCGTGTACGTGGCGACCCGCGAGTGCGCGTCCAGCCGAAACTCGATCATGTTCAGCCCCTGCAGAGTGGCATAACTGTAGTGCACTACGACACTACGACACTACGACACTATGCCACGATCCCAGGGCAGACAAGGCGGCGAGCTCGCCCTGGCTGGCACTTCCACCAGAACACCCTCGGATCAGTTGTCCTCGGCACCTTCGGCGCTGAGCTCGTTGCTGCCGGTCGCCTCACCACCGCGGACGTTCTCGACGCGTTGCGATAGTCAAGCCCGGTGTCCGGATCGCCCGACGATCGGCGACGTCTCTGTTGGAACGTCCAGCAGAGAGGACACAGATCATGGACATCACCAGGCAGTTGCGTGCTTGCGGCATCGCGGCCGGCCCGTTGTTCCTCGTGGTGTGGGCCGGGCAGGCCTTCACCAGAGACGGGTTCGAGCCGTCCAGGCATCCGATCAGTTTGCTGGCGCTCGGCGGCGCCGGGTGGATTCAGATCGCGAATTTCGTCGTCAGCGGGACCTTGTTCGTCGCGGCTGCCGTCGGCCTGCGTGACCGAGGGCGGTGGTTGCCGCGGTTTGTCGGCGCCTTCGGGGTCGGGCTGATCCTGGCCGGCGTGTTCGTCACCGATCCGGGCGCCGGGTTCCCAGCGGGCGCACCCGAGGGGCAGGGAGAGGTGAGTTGGCACGGCGCACTGCATGAGGTTGGCTTCGGCGTCGCCCAGCTCGCGTGGATCGCGGCGGCCGTCGTGGTGGCTCGCCGCAGTACAGGTGTTGCCCGGTGGTCAGCCGTCGCAACGTTCGTGCTCGTGCTCGTCGTTGTGGGGTGGCCGGATGTGGACAGTCTCAGCGTGCGGCTGGTGATCGCCTCGGCTGTCCAGTTCGCGTTGCTGACGGTGGTGTGCGCTCAGGCGGCCGCGCCGACCCGCTCCGCGACGACCCAGGCCAGCGCGCCCGTGGCGGGTGGGTGATCGGCCAGGACCAGGTCCGGCTCGATGAGGTCGAGTTCCATCAGGAGGACGCGTCCGCCGGTGACGATGCCGCCGACCCGCGCGTACGCCGGGGCGGTTCGCGTGTCCGCGGCGGGTAGGGGCGCAGTACGTCCGGATCTGGCGCGATCCGCGGGACTGCGGGCGGCGCCGGGGCGCCGTCCTCGCCAAGGCCCAGGAGCAGGACGCTTCCTCGTCCACGCGATCCCAACTGCCACGAGCCGAGTCCTGACCGCCGGTTGGCCCCGTCTCCCTGGCCGCCACCACGACCCACATCTAGAGCGCTCTGCGTCCCGACGGGATCGGCAAGCCGACTCTTGGGGGTGCGCCTCGCCGGCCTGGGTTTGGCAGCTGTCAGACCTCCGATATGGCGAGGTCAGGGAACCAACAACGGGTCTGTCGATCGGCGCATGAGGAGTGAGTTGCCTACCAGCCGGTCGCGGTCACGGCTGGCGTTGGGGTGCGTCGACTGGTGGTGAGGTTGCGGGTGCGGTATGTCTTCCGTGGCGCCAACTGTGGACGACCCAGAGGACACCGACGAGGGCGATGACGGCCAGGGCGCCGTCGTACATTCCCTGGAAGACCCACTGCTCTTGCTGGGTCGGGACACCCTCCCAGTAGCTGTCGTCCGGCCAGTCGGCGATCCAGCCGTTGCCGGTGATTCCCTGGGTGAGCCAGACACCCCAGCCGTACGACGCGTCCCACGCTCCGTGCAGTGCCGAGACCCCGAGGAACGTCCAAATGACCCGCGGAGTGAGGCGGAACCCGCCCCTGGCCGGCGCGGCGGCGGCGAAAAGGGCACCACCGAGCAGCGCTGTCCAGGTCAGGTGGCCGAACGGGGCGAGCATCGCGCGCGACACCTCGGTTTGCAGAATGCTCAGCTCGGGGTGGTCGTTGGTGTGCTGGACGTAGGCGTAGAAGGCATATCCCGTGCTCTCGAAGGCGGCGAAGCCGGCGCCGACAGTGGCACCCAGGACCATTCCTCCGTGGACCGTGCGCTCGGCGACCCGCCAAGCGACCGCCACGAGCACCGCACCCTTCGAGACTTCTTCGATCAGGCCGACGCCGAAGAACCCGAGTGCGTTCCCCACCGGCCCGGCCCCGGTCGGCAGCAGGTAGATCTCCGTCACGGCGGACACGACGACCCCGACCGTCCCGGCCAAGAGGAACCCCTTGAGGATTACGTCGCTGGTCAGGCGGCAATCGTCCAGACGGGCCAGCGCGAAGGTCACGACCGTGACCGGCACCAGAAAGCTCCCGATCAGGAACAGGGTCGGAATCAGGATCGCGTCCTCGGTGATCGCGGTGACGCCGGCCGCCAGCAGCCAGACCAGCACACCGGTCAGCAGCACCACGATCCACGTGCGCTTCCCAGCCGCAACCGGGATCCTCAAAGATTGATCGGCCACGCCTCGGACCCTGACAGGCAACCAGCCACGAAACCTCGTCCTGAGAGGGTGATTCCCGTTCACGCCGGTCACCGCCAGGGGGTGACACTTGAGGGATGGTGGAGTCGGCGTTCGCGACGGACGGAGGAACGGCTGCGTACTACGAGGCGCGGGCCGGCGAGTACGACGAGTGGTATCAGGGCCGCGGGCGGTACGCGGCGTTGAATCCGCCGGGGTGGGCGGTGGAGGTCTCGCGGTTGGTGGAGCTGGTCGCTGGGTTGCCGGCGGCGCGGACTCTTGATGTCGCCTGTGGGACCGGGTTTCTGACGCAGTACCTCCGAGGCGTCGTCGTCGGACTGGATCGGAGTCCGGCGATGGTCGGGGTGGCTCGTGAGCGGGCGCCGGGGTCCATGATCGTGGGTGATGCGCTCAAGTTGCCGTTTGCGGACAGCGCCTTTGACCGGGTGCTGACAGGACACTTCTACGGACATCTCCCGCCTGCCGAGCGGGCGGTGTTTCTTGCCGAGGTACGGCGGGCCGCGCAGGAACTGGTGGTGATCGACACCGCGCTCCGACCCGGCGTCGAACCCGAACAGTGGATGGATCGGACACTCAACGACGGATCCCGGCACCTGATCTACAAGCGCTACCTGACCAGCACGCAACTGGCCGAGGAACTCGATGGCGAGATCCTCTTCGCCGGGCGGAGCTTCGTCGCGGCTCGAGTGACGTGGTCAGCCTAGGCAGAGGCAGAACGGGTGGCCGTCGGGGTCGATCATGACGCGGTGGGCTGCCGGGCGGGGTTGGACCGGGGCGAGGGTGGCGCCGCATTCGATCGCCCAGGCGACGGCGGCATCGAGGTCGTCGACGCCGACGTCGAGGTGCATGGTCGAGTTCTGCTCGCCTTCGACGGCCGGCCAGTGCGGCCGGTGGTAGTTGGCTTCCCACTCGAAGTTCAAAGCTGGTTCAGCGACCCCCTCGGGTGGGCAGACCAGCGCGTAGCCGGCCTCGGGCGGTTCTCCCGGACGTGGTCCCTCTTCCCGGATGTACGGCCAGCTCAGCAGCCTCGAGTAGAACCTGGCCAGCTCCCGGGGCCGAGCGGCCATGATCGTGAGCGCCCCGACCCGGATGCGCGGTGGGTCGATGTGGCGGAGCGGATGCACCACTGCGGCCTCCAGGCGTCAGGCACTCGGGGCGATCTATCGTTCACCGCAGGTGCCGAGACTGTCCAGGACGGAATGAATGAAGCGTCAGCCGTTCCCGCTGTTGGATGTGCTGCCGCCGGAGTTGATGGACGTCATTCTCGACTTCCACTGGGACGTCGAGTTGCTGCACAGCCTGGACCTGCCGACAACCGAGCTGCCGGTCGCCGAGCTGGACTGGCAGCTGCGGTTGCCGTTCTGGGCGTGGGACGGGCAGCCGTTTCAGGTGAGTCCGCTGCAGGTGGCTGCCGAGCCTCAGGTCTACGCGGAGCAGTATGCGCGGACGATGGCGGCGGACCTGCGCTATCCGCTGGACGTCGTACGGCGACCAGACGGCCGCATCACCGTCCTCGACGGAGTGCATCGCCTGCTCCGAGCACACCTCGACGGTTTGGAGTCAGTTCGAGTCAGGGTTCTCGGGTGGGAGAAACTCGACGCGATTGCGGTGCGTCGTTGACGGGTGGATGAAGGCCAGCAATCGGACAGCTTCGGCCTCGATTGTGTCCGCGTCCGTCAACGGGCGGAGGGGTTGCAGTCTCAGTACGCCGTCCGAACTCACAGTCCACGTGGCTGCGACGGTGCCGTCGACGAGGACCGTTGCCGCGACCCCGGCACCGATGCAGACCTGGCGGCGGATCTCGTCGGTCATGATCCGGGTCCGGTCAGCGTGACCGAGCAGGGTCGCGTCGAACGGCGGCAGGAACCGGATCGGCGCCGGCACATCCTCATCCGGCAGCGACTGGTCCGGCAGGTCGAAGAGTTCGCGGCCGGACTGATCGACGTACACCCGCAACGAAGGGCGCAGCTCCGCGAACACCTCGCGCAGCCCGCTCACTCCGGACCACGTGCGGGCGTCAGCCACGCTCGCCGGTCCGAACGCGGCGAGATACCGCAGGACCATCCGCCGAACATCCCCCACCGAAACGTCGGCCAGCGTGAACGGCGTCGCGCCGTACACGTTCCACGTACCGCTCGGTGCCGGGTGGATCAGCGGCACCAGGTACTGCGCTGTCCAGCCGAGCGTCGTCGGATCGTCGACCGGCCACCGTCGCGCCAGCAGTCGACCCAGCTCCGGCCGGGTCAACGTTCGACCGTCGGCCAGCAACTCTCGTGCGGCGATGACGAGACCATCAAGGTCGACGGAGGCGGTACGACGCCCGAACGCGTTCCGCTGCACCCGCTGCAACAGTGGAGCCAGCACCGGCCGGACGAACCCGAAGTCCTCGGCCGACATCAGATGCTGGGTGGCACGCATCATCGTCGACCGCACCAACGACCGGTCCTCGATCGCCGTGCTCAGACTCGCGACTGCGAAGGACTGAATCCGGCTCCACAGCGCCAGATACGGGTCGTTCGGGTTCTGCGCGTTCAGACCGAACACCTGCTCGACGGCCGGCACCACAGCGAGGTCCGCGCGCCGCAGCAACAGTTGCCGTTCCAGCAGCGCACGACCCAGAGCCCTCGAACTCAGCACCGTCACGCCCACGACCCTACGAGCAGTAGCGGACACGAAACGTCCGCAACCGAAGGAACAAGGCGTCCGAGGGGCGTGTTTGATGGGGTATGACCGTTGAGATCGGGGTGATTCTTCCGACGTCGACGCCTGATCCGAGGCAGCCGATCCTGGGAGACGTTCGGGACAGCGCACGGTTCGCCGAGGAGGCCGGACTGGACTCGGTCTGGTCGACCGATCATCTGATCGCGAGTGCACCGATGCTGGAGAGTTCGGTGGTGCTGGCGACCGCGGCAGCGGTGACGGAGCGGATCACGGTCGGATTCAATGTGATGCTGCTGGCGTTGCGGCCGGTCGCGTGGGCGGCGAAGCAGGTGAACACCCTGCAGTTGGTGTCCGGCAATCGGCTCGTGCTCGGCGTCGGCACCGGCAACCCGGCGCACGGCGATATCGGCTGGCGCGCGGCGGGAGCGTCCTTCGCGGACCGCGGCCGGCTGACGGACGAGGCGCTCGCCGTCCTTCCGGATCTGATCGCCGGCCGGCCGACGATCCTCGAGGACGGGCTGCAGGCCACGCTCTCCCCAGGCTCCGAGGTTCCACCGATCGTTGTCGCAGGCAACGGTGCCCGCGCGTTCCGGCGGGCGGCGAGGTACGGCGACGGCTGGGCGACGATCGCGATGTCGCCCGCCGAGGTCGAGGCGAGTCTGGAGCAGATCAATCAGCAACACGACCGCCCGGCGCTCAAGGCAACAGTCGTCGCACCGAACCTCGATGGTGACCCGGCCGAGCGGCTCGCCGCCTACGAAGCAGCCGGCGTCGAGCGCGTGATCCTGCCCCCGACGGGTGACTGGCGCCGCGACTACGAGGACGCCGCCAAGCTCAAGGGCTGAGCGTTCAGCTCGAGCGCCGTCACCGTCCTGCACGGCAAAGGCGCCGTGGTCCCCGAATCAGGCGACACCCCGTATCGCCCATTCGGTACCCCGACGCCTCCGAGCCGCCCGGTCGAGCTGACGCTCATCCCGTACTACGTCTGGTCGAACCGCGGGGTTCACCCGATGCGGGTCTGGATCCCTACTCGCTGACTTGACTCTGACATTGGTGTCAGGCTTTACCGTCGCCGCATGTCAGGAGCTGTGGTTGTCGGGGCCGGGCCGGGGATCGGCGCGGCCGTGGCCAGGAGGTTCGCGCGGGCCGGGTTGAGGATCGGGCTGATCGCGCGGTCGGAGACGACGGTGAAGGCGGTGGCGGACGGGATCACCGGGGACGTCCTCGCGCTGACCGCCGACAGCACGGACGAGGTGGGTCTGCGGGCCGCACTCGACCGGGTGATCGAGGAGTACGGCGTACCGGAGGTGGTGGTCTACAACGCGGCGATCATCCAGCCGGATGCGGTTGGCGACCTGACCGCGCGGCAACACCTGGACGCGTGGGCGGTGAACGTGGTCGGCGCGATCACCACTGCGGCGCACGTCATACCGGCGATGGCTGAGCGCGGCAGCGGGTCGTTCATCATCACCGGCGGCATGCCCGAGCCGAAGCCCGGATACGCCAGTCTGTCGCTCGGCAAGGCCGGCGTGCGGACGCTGGTGACTCTGCTCGACCAGCAGTACGGCGCTTCCGGCGTACACGCGGCCAGTGTCACGGTCGGCGGTGACGTCGCGCCCGGTACGGCGTACGACCCGGACGACATCGCCGAGCACTATTGGCAACTGCACACCCAGCCGCGCGACCAGTGGGAGCACGAGCGCAGCCACTGAGTGGACTGCCGAAGCCGGCGTGGAATGGATCTGTCGGTCGAGGCCGCCGTCCGGTGAGACTTGTTGCTGTTCGCCACTGACGAGGATCGCCGATGTATGTCCCTGCGCATTTCGCCGCCGATGACGAGGCGGTGCACGACCTGCTCGCCCACCACGGGGCCGCCGACCTGGTGACCATGACCCCGGACGGGCTGGTCGCGACCATGCTGCCGTTCGTCTACGACCGCTCGAGGAACCTGCTCCTCGGGCACTTCGCCCGCAACAACGAGCACTGGCAGCAGGCCGTGACCGGGGATGCGCTGGTGATCATGCGCGGTCCGGACTCGTACATCTCGCCGGCCTGGTACGCATCCAAGCGCGAGCACGGCCGGGTTGTGCCGACGTGGAACTACCTGACCGCGCACGTCCACGGAACGATGACCGTGCACGACGACCCGGCCTGGGTCGAGGACGTCGTACGGCGCCTGTCGGACCACCACGAAGCCGGACGGGCCGAGCCGTGGTCGGTGGACGACGCGCCGGAGAAGTTCGTGGCCGGGCAGTTGCGCGCGATCGTCGGGGTGGAGATCGCGATCACCCGGATCGAGGCGAAGTTCAAACTCAGCCAGAACCGCCCCGACGCCGACATCGACGGCGTGATCAACGGCCTCCACTCGGACGGCCATCAGACCTCAGCAGCCGCAGTAGCGCGCCACCGCCCGACGCATCGTCGATAGGGCGACCCGGTGGAGCCGGGATGCCCCCGGGCACGGTGAGACTTCACGGAGCGCGCACAAAGTTATCCGGATAGTTATCCACAGGCTGTGGATGAAATGGGGGATTTCGAGACGATCACGTGGAGATATCCACAGACTCGATGCCGGTTCACCGCCGCGATCGGGTCAGGGCCTGACGTCCAGGCCCAGTGACGTGGCGATGACCATGGCCTGGGTGACGTCGACCCGGGCATCCTTCAGCTCGACCGTGAGTGGGTCGAGGGTGGCGAGGTCGGAGCCGCGGAGGTCGGCGGCGGTGAAGTCGGCGCGTTGGAGGGACGCGCCGGACAGATCGAGATCGCGCAGCACCGCCTTGGCCGCCCGGAGACCGGTGAGGTCCGCCTCGCGGAGCTTCAGGCCGGTCAGCTCGGTGCCGCGCAGGTCCGCGCCCGGGAGACCGGTGAACGACCAGTCGCCGCCGGACACCTTCATCAGGTTGTAGGTGCAGTCGTCGAAGAAGCTGCCGACCAGCTTGCACCGGGTGAACGTGGTGTCGAAGAACGAGCAGCGGACGAAGGTGCAGTTCACGAACGCGGCGTCGGTATGCGTCGAGGCGTTGAACCGGACGCCGCGGAAGGTGCACTCCTCGAAGACCCCGCCGCGGTTGTCCACCTCGGTCAGGTCGGAGTCGATGAACAGCACCCTGCGGTAGGTCTCGCCGGACGGGTCCGCGTCGTCCCAGTCGCGGATGGTCGACTCGGTGGGCGTCGCCGGTCGCCCCTGTGCTGCCATGGCTCTCCCCTGTCGCTCAGGTGTCCTGGGGTGCCCACCCTGCCACGCCGTACCGACACGATGCCGAGAGCCGCCGGCTGGTGCATTTGTGATCGGTACGACGGAGAACCTTCGGCGGACCGACAACTACGGGCCGCACGACGGAGGAGTGACCGGAACTGAGCGGGTGATGGTGTTCGGTGCGGGAGGCTTCCTCGGCGCCAGGATCTGCGCACTGTTCGAGCTGAGCGGTCAGCCGGCCAGGATCGTCGACGAGACTCAGTCGGACACCGTGCCCGGCGCGACCTGGCAGCAGGCCGACACCACGCTGATCGGCCAGCACCTCGGCTGGTCCCCGAAGATCTCCCTCGAACAGTCCCTCGCCGACAGTTGGGCCGGCCCCGGATAGCAGACTGGGGCGCGTGGAGATCCGCTTGATCAGTCAACCCGCGCCCGACCGGCGACCGCCCGCGGTGAACGAGGATCTCGTCCTCAGCGGCCCCGACTTCGTCGTCGTACTCGACGGAGCCACCGCCGGGAAGGGCATCGACTCCGGCTGCCGGCACACCGTCGCCTGGCTCGTCCAGCGGCTCGGTCGTCAGCTCGCACTGCCGCTCCTGACCGGGTCGACCGCTCCACTGGCCGATTTGCTCGCCGACGCGATCGCCGCGCTCGGCCGGGAGCATGCCGACACGTGTGACCTCACCAACCCGGACAGCCCGTCGTCGACCGTCGCGATGATCCGGGCGGGATCGGACGACGTCGAGCACCTCGTGCTGGCCGACTCGCCGGTCGTGACGAGATCACCGGCCGGGGTGGTGTCGGTGCACCACGACAATCGGATCGACCTGCTGCCTGAGTACACCTTGGAGGCGGTCCGCCGGCTGCGCAACCAGCCAGGCGGTTTCTGGGTGGCGAGCACCGAGCCCAAGGCGGCGTACGAGGCGGTCACGGGTACGACGGATCGCGCCGAGGTCGAGTTGGTCGCCGTACTGTCCGATGGCGCGGCCCGGTATGTCGAGCGCTACGGACACAGCTGGGACGACCTGCTCGACGTGCTGACCGCCGACGGACCACGCGAACTCGTCGAGCGGGTCTGGGCGTACGACGAGGCCGCGCACCCCGACAGCTTCCACGGGAAGCGGTACGACGACGCGACCGCCGTGCTCGCCTACCTCTGATTCGGGCCGTACGTCGGGAACGTCGGGCCGGGGTTGTTGAAGCGAGGCGCGTACTGCGGTGGCTCGGGCGGAGGTGGTGCGTCGGCGGTCGGTGTCGTCGTCGCCTGGTCGTGTTGCCACCGGGTGACGCGGAGCAGCAGCAGGGAGGCGGTGACGGCGGCCGCGATCAGCAGCAGCGTGGCCACGGTGAAGCCGATGTTGACCGACAGGGCGACCCGGACCATGAAGTCCTGCAGGTCGTAGATGTCGACGTAGTCACCGGTCGCGTCCGCGGTGTCGGCCGCGTCGACCAGGCGGACGACCCAGACGATGAAGGCCAGGAACGCGAGGCCGCCGCCGCCGACCACGATCACCCAGAAACCGGTCCAGGTCGCCCACCAGCCGTACAGCAGCGTCCGGACCGGACCGTGATCGGCCGCACCCGGTTCCTCCGGCGGCTCGCTCGCGGTCGTCACATCCTGCACGATCTGCACCGGATACCAGAACTGGATGATCGGGCAGAACCACGCCCCGACGATCCAGCCGGTCGCATGCCGGTGCGGGTTCCCGTCCTGGACGCGCGGCCGCGGTGCCAGCGAAGACCTGAGGAACTCGGTGTTCTCCCGTGCCTGCCACAGCCAGATCAGGAACGCGATCGCCGTCCCCATCAGCAGGTAGCTGACCAGGTTGAGGAGCGGTCCGGTGCCTGCGATCGACCCGACGGCCCGGTCGACCTCCTCCTCGGAGAGCAGCCCGTACACGAACCGCTTGACCTCGTCGTACGAGCTCCACATCAGGGCGGACTGGATCACCGCGGCGACCGCGGTCAGCCCCATCAGGACGATGCTGACCAGCGCGATCTTCCGCAGCGGCCGGTAGCGCGGCGGCACCGGCAGATACGGCACCGGTCGGTAGGGCCCCGGCTGATGCGGCACCGGATAGGGCTGCCGGAACGGCTGCGAATCGCCAGGTCCCGGGTACGGCTGTTGCCCACCAGGCCCCGGGTACTGCTGAGTCACCTCATTCACCCCCTCGCAGCCAAGTTAACCCAGCCCTGGGAGCGTTCAACCTCGGGTCCACAAGTGAAGAGGTGCAACCAGCTCACACGCCGGCGAAAGCCTCACGAACGGCGGGCAGCGCCAGCGAGCGATCCGCCGCCGACAACCCGATCCGCGTCCGCCGATCCAGGACGTCATCCTCCGTCAGCGCCCCCTCATGCCGGACGGCGAACCGCAGTTCGGCGTACGTCGTCCGCAACCCCGGCGCGATCGGTGTCAGCAACGACGGCGGTCCCGCGATCACGTCCGCCGCCTCCACGCCGTACCGCTGCACGAACCGCGACGGCGCCCGCACAGCCGCCAGTTGCACCCGTTCGGCCGCCCCGACGAGCGGAATCCGGTGTGTCAGGCATGGCCGTCGTACCGCCAGAGTGGACTGCTCGAGCGCCTTGTCGAGCGCATCCTGCGCCATCCGCCGGTACGTCGTCAGCTTGCCGCCGACGATCGTCACCAGCCCGTCCGCGCTCGTGATCACCGCGTGCCGCCGGGAGATGTCCGCGGTCTTGTCCTCACCTTTCTGGTGGCCGGTGTCGAGCAGCGGCCGCAGACCGGCGTACGTCCCGAGCAGATCGGACCGCGTCAACGGCACCTGCAAGGCCGAACTGATGGTGGAGAGCAGGTAGTCGATCTCGGCCTCGGTCGCATGCGGTACGTCGCTCACCGGACCAGGTGCCTCTTCGTCGGTCAGTCCGACGTACACCCGATCGTCCGGCGCGGGAATCGCCATCACCACCCGCCGCAGCTCACCAGGCACCGGCACGGTCAGTACGGCGGACAGCCCGCCGAAAGCCGACTGCGGCAGCACCAGATGCGTCCCCCGGCTCGGCCGGAGTTTGATCCCGGAGGCGACCTGATCGGCCCAGATCCCGGCCGCGTTGATCACCACCGACGCGTCCACCTGCAGCCGCTGCCCGGTCAGCTGATCGACCAGTACGGCGCCTCGCCCGGTGACCTCCGTGGCTGCGACGCGGGTCAAGACGCGGGCGCCGTACAGCGCGGCGGTCCGCGCGATCGCGACCACCAGGCGCGCGTCGTCGTACAGCTGTCCGTCCCAGGTCAGGAAGCCGCCGCGCATCCCCTCCGGGCGCAGCGTCGGCGCGTACCGGAGGATCTCGGCCGAGGTGACCCGGCGGGAGTGCGGCAGGTGGTCGTCGCTGGTCCGCGCGAACGTGCGCAGGACGTCGCCGCCGAGGAACGCGCCACGCAGCAACGCGGCCTGCGTGAACCTTGCCTGCGGCAACCACGGGGCGACCTGTGGCACCGGGTGGACCAGGTGCGGCGCCGTCGTCTTCATCAGGATGCCGCGCTCGACCGCGCTCTCGTACGCGATGCCGACGTGGCCGGAGGCAAGGTAGCGAAGCCCGCCGTGCACCAGCTTCGAGCTCCATCGGCTGGTGCCGAAGGCCAGGTCGTGCTTCTCCACCAGGGCAACGGTCAGGCCGCGGGCGGCCGCGTCCAGGGCAACGCCGGCACCGGTCACGCCGCCGCCGATGACCAGCACGTCGACCTTGCCGGTCGTGTCCAGCCACTCCAGCTCGCGCAGCCGGCGAGCCGCGTTCAAGCTGGCGTTGCCCACTGTCCTCAATTCCTTCCCCGCCCCACCGCCCCGGTCGATCATGGGGTCAGGTACCGGGTGAGCATCGACCGCAGCTCGTCGTCGAGCTTCGGATACTCGTCGGGGGAAGCCATCACCGGCCCGGACACCGCCGAGGCGAGCGACACGAGGATGATCTGCCGCGCCAGCCAGACCGGATCGCCGTCCCGGATCGAACCGTCGGCCTGGCCGGCCTTGAGACCCTCCTCGACCAGCGCGAGGTGCGCGACCGTGCTGCTGCCGCGGCGCTCGAGCAGATACGGCGTCAGGAACTCCGGGTCGAGCTCGATGATCTTGCGCATCAACGGGTGCACCCGGGTCTTCGCGACCACCTCGACCACACCCTCGACCAGCCGGGACCGGCCGTCCGCCGCGTCCGGCTGGAACGCCGACATCAGCGCGGTGGTCCACTCCCGGGTCATCAGGGCGGCGACTACGGCCTGGACATTCGGCCAGCGGCGATAGAGGGTCGCCCGGGACACCTCCGCGTGCCGGGCGATGTCGGCCATCGTCATCCGGCGCATCCCGATCGCGAGCAGCAGCTCGTAGGCCGCGTCCAGGATCCGCTCCTCGCCGATCGCGTTCGCGGGCGTGGGACGCGCGCTGGTCTCGGACCCTGTTTCCTGCGCCGACTCGCTGCTACGCTGAGACATCACACGTCAGAGTGTATCAGCGACCATGGCGTCCGGGAACTGTCCGTGGGAGGTGAGAGTCAGGGGGTCCCACCTCCCACGGACGCTACCCCTCCAACCCAGCGATCGGGAGCCCAGAATGACCGAGTCGGACCTTGCGGTGGTGCATCTCACGCCGGGCCGTTGGGGCGATCCCGCCCACCCGGTCGAGCTGCCGGCCGCGGCGGTCGGCGCGCTCCAGCAACTCGGCGTACGACGACTTGCCACGGCGCCTGTGGACCCGGTGGACCGGCCCGGGCTGACCGACGAGCAACTCGGCTTCCTGACCGGTGTACTCGGCGCCGACCACGTGAAGACGGACCTCGAGACACGGTGGGCGCACACCCGCGGCTACTCGACTCCAGACCTGCTCAGGCATCGTGCGGGTGACACGACCGACATGCCTGACGCCGTGGCCTACCCGGGATCCCACGACGAGGTGCTCGCCTTGCTGGCCGCGTGCTCGTCGCACCACCTGGCCGTGGTCCCTTTCTCGGGCGGTACGTCGGTCGTCGGCGGCCTCGCCGCGGATCGGCGCTTCATCACGGTCGATGTGCGTCGGCTGGACCGGTTGGTGGCGGTCGACGAGGTCTCGCGGACCGCGACGCTGCAGGCCGGCGTACGCGGTCCGGCGGCCGAGGCGCTGCTGGCGGAGCACGGGTACACACTCGGGCATTTCCCACAGTCCTATGAGGGCGCCTCGATCGGTGGGTACGCGGCCGCGCGGTCGAGCGGGCAGTCCTCCGCGGGCTATGGGCGGTTCGATCAGATGGTGGTCGGGCTCACGCTGGCGACACCGCGCGGCACGATCGAGACGGGTCGCGCGCCGATGTCCGCGGCCGGGCCGGATCTGCGGCAGTTGGTGCTCGGGTCGGAAGGCGCGTTCGGGATCATCACGTCGGTCGTCGTACGGATCCGGCCGCGACCGGCCGAGCGGCACTTCGAGGGCTGGCGGTTCGAGGACTTCGCGGCCGGGTTGACCGCGATCCGGCGGCTGGCGCAGGACGGTCCGCTGCCGACGGTGCTGCGGTTGTCCGACGAAGCCGAGACGGCGGTGAACCTGGCCGATCCGGACGTGCTGGGTGGCGGGTCAGGCGGCGTCCTGGCGATCGTCGGTTTCGACGGGCCGTACAACGCGAAGACGGCCGAGGTGCTGACCGCGGCCGGCGGGCAGAACCTGGGTGAAGGTCCCGGTGAGACGTGGCGGGTCGGACGCTATCGAGCGCCGTACCTGCGGGATCCCTTGCTGGATGAGGGTGCGCTGGTGGAAACGCTGGAGACGGCCGGCTTCTGGTCGAAGCTGCCGCAACTGAAGGCCACAGTGACCGAGGCGTTGGTCAAGTCGCTCACCGGCCAGGGCACGCCGCCTCTTGTTCTCTGCCATGTCTCGCACGTCTACGAGACCGGCGCATCGCTGTACTTCACCGTGATCTGCGCCCAGACGGACGATCCGGTCGCTCAATGGCGAACGGCGAAAGTCGCGGCGAATCAGGCGATCGCGGCAGCCGGCGGCACCATCAGCCACCACCACGGGGTAGGCACCGTCCACCGGGAGGCCTACGCCGCCGAGATAGGTCCCCTGGCCACTGAGGCGCTGCGGGCGGTCAAGAAGGCGCTCGACCCCGACGGCGTGATGAATCCAGGGATCCTCTTGACCTCAAGTTGACTTGAGGTATGACAGTGACGGGCATGACTCCTGAATCCTCCAACCGTCCTGTCGCTCTCATCACCGGTGCGTCCGCCGG
The DNA here is from genome assembly GCA_963770725.1 of uncultured Actinomycetota bacterium. GTDB lineage: Bacteria > Actinomycetota > Actinomycetes > Propionibacteriales > Kribbellaceae > Kribbella. The sequence goes on along the minus strand of CAVYQT010000012.1, from coordinate 271,573 downwards.
TCTCGGGCTGGCACTCGCGCACGGCTTGGCCGATCGCGGCTGGGCGCTCGTGATCGACGCCCGCGGCGCGGACTCGCTCAAGGACGCGGCCGACGCCCTCGCCGGTCGCACCGATGTGGTTCCGCTGGCCGGCGACGTCACCGACCCCGAGCATCGCGCCGACCTGTTGGACGCCGTGACCGAGCTAGGTCGCCTCGACCTGCTGGTGAACAACGCGAGCTACCTCGGTCCGAGTCCGCTGCAGCCGCTGGGCGGTGCCGAGCTGGACGAGCTGCGACGCGTCTACGAGGTCGACGTGGTCGCACCGATCGCTCTCACCCAGGCACTGCTTCCTGAACTCACCGCAGCATCCGGTGTGCTCCTCAACATCAGCTCCGACGCCGCAGTCGAGGCGTACGAAGGTTGGGGCGGCTACGGCTCTGCCAAGGCCGCGCTCGACCACGCCACCGCGGTACTGGCCGCCGAGCACCAGTCGCTGTCCGTCTACGCCGTCGACCCAGGTGACTTGCGTACGGCGATGCACCAGGCGGCGTTCCCCGGTGAGGACATCTCCGACCGGCCTGAGCCGTCGACCGTCGTACCGGCGTTCCTGCAACTGCTGGACAGCCGTCCCAAGAGCGGTCGGTACCGTGCGGCGGAGTTCGCGCCGGCGGTGACGTCGTGAGGGTGCATCCCCACACGAGGTTCGACCTGCCCGACTCGCTGAACGCCACCGAACCGCCTGAGGCAAGAGGTCTGTCGCGGGACCAGGTGAAGCTGCTGGTCGCCGAGGGGTCGACCGTCACGCACACCCGGTTCGACCGGATCGGTGATCACCTGCGACCAGGCGACCTCCTACTCGTGAACACCTCAGGCACTCTGCCTGCTGCGATAGACGGCTCGTGGATCACCGGCTCCGGTGTGGCGCCTGTCGTCGTGCACTTCTCCACCGCACTCGACGACGGCACCTGGGTCGTCGAACTGCGCAACGGCGGTTCACCGATGTTCGGCGGTACGGCGGGCGACCAGGTGGAAATGCCGGAGGGCGTGCTGACACTGCTGTCGCCGTACCAGTCGGACTCGAATCGACTGTGGCGAGCCAAGCCACCAGTGCCCGACGTGCTGGGGTATCTGCAGCGTCATGGCCGGCCGATCACCTACCAGTACGTCGACCGGCGGTGGCCACTCGCGTCGTACCAGACTGTCTTCGCACGCGAGCCGGGGAGCGCGGAGATGCCGAGTGCGGCGCGGCCGTTCAGCTTCGAGCTGGTGAGTCACCTCGCCTCGCAGGGCGTGCTGATCGCGCCGATCCTCCTGCACTGCGGTGTGTCCTCACTGGAGAGCCACGAACCACCCTTGCCCGAGCGGTACGACGTACCAGCGCACACGGCTCGGTTGGTGAACTGGGTCAAGGCAAACGGCGGCCGGGTGGTCGCCGTAGGTACTACGGCTGTGCGAGCCGTCGAGTCGGCTGCCGCGGCGGACGGCTCAGTATCTGCTTCCCACGGCTGGACGGATCTCGTCCTCGGCCCGGACCACCCGGTCCGCGTCGTCGACGGCCTCATCACCGGCCTGCACGCGCCTGATGCCTCGCACCTGCTGCTGCTCGAGTCCGTTGTCGGCGGCGACACGGTCCAACGTGCCTACGACGCCGCACTGCACGAGGGCTACCTCTGGCACGAGTTCGGCGACAGCTGCCTCCTGATGTCGACAGCTGCCTCCTGATGTCGGCGGTTGTCACCTGATGTCGTAAGTGGCACCGAGTGTCAGGTGTTGCTCTCAGTGGCAGTCCCTACACTCGGTGTATGTCATGCCTTTGAGCAAACCGATCGGAAATTGTGGCTTAGGCCGATTGGTTTCAGTGTGAACGGGATTCGATGCGGTCCGGATCGAGCATGTCCGGGGTGATGAAGTCGTGCGGGAAGCCGAGGGTGAATCCGGTCGCCGCATCAAGTCGTCGTACGGCGTCGTCCGGCAACGTGAGCTCGATCGCGGCGAGGTTGTCCGCGAGTTGCTCCGGCGAACTCGCACCGGCCAGCGGATGGACCGCCCGCGAATGAGTCCGCGTCCACGCCAGCGCCACCTGCGCCGGCGTGGCGTCGAGTTCGGTGGCGACCTCGTGTACGGCGGTCAGCACAGCGCGCTCGCGGTCGTCGCCGGCCGACTCCACCGGTTTCGCGAGCTTGCCGTGGGCAAGGGGTGCCCAGGCGGCCACGGTCATGCCGAACGCCTCGGCCATCGGCAGCAGCTCACGCTCGACATCGCGCTGGAGCAGGCTGTACGGCACCTGCAGTCCGGCGAATCCGGACCAGTCCCGCCACTCGGCCAACGTGTTGCCTCGAGCAACGAGCCAGGCCGGCGCGTCGGAGATCCCGGCGTACAGGATCTTGCCGGCCCGGACCGCGTCGTCGAGGGCACGCAGCGTCTCCTCGATCGGGGTGTGCCGCTCCCAGTAGTGCACCCAGTAGACGTCGAGGTAGTCGGTTCGCAGCCGGCGAAGGCTGGACTCGAGGGCGAGCCGGAGGTTCTTCCGGTGGTTGCCGGTGGCATTGATGTCGGTCTTGTCCCGGGGCAGCGTGTACTTCGACGCGAGCACGAACCGATCGCGTCGGCCGGTCAGTATCTCGCCGAGGATGTCCTCGCTCGCGCCGTACGCGTCGGCGGTGTCGATCATGTTCCCGCCGGCCTCGGCGTAGCGGTCGACGATCGGGCGGGCCTGCTCGACGGACCGGAAGCGCATCGCGCCGAGGAAGAGTTCGGAGACGCGCAGGCCGGTCGGGCCGAAGAGTCGGTAGCGCATCAGCCGGCGTATCCGTGCAGGAAGGCGTGCACGCCGGTGGTGATCGCGTCCTTGATCTCGGCAGGGGTCATGGATCCTCCTCGGTACGACGGGTTGGCTCCGGAGATGAGCAGGGAGAAGTGCAGGGCGGCACGCATCGGGTCGTCGATCCGCAGCAGCCCGTCCTCGGCGAACGCGGCCAGCCGGTCCGCGAGAGCCCGCCGTACGGCGATCGGCCCGGCCTCCTGCCAGGCGTCGATCGCCACTTGCGGGATGTGGCCGGCCTCGGCGTTCACCTGGCGCACCAGCGCGGAGTGCTCGGCGTAGTCCGGCATCGGCGTCCGCCAGGCGATCCCGAACTCGACCAGGTCGGCCTCGAGATCGGTGATGTCGGTGAGTCGCGCCTCGATGATCGCGAGCTGCGCGGCCGCGACCTTCGTCGCGCTCTCCTGGATCACCGCGCGGAACAGTCCGGCCTTGTCGCCGAAGTGGTTGTACAGCGTCCGCGTCGAGACCCCGGCCGCCGCGGCGATCACGTCGATGCTCCCCCGCGCGTAGCCGTCCCGTGCGAACACGGTCAACGCGCCGGCCAGCACCTCCTGCCGCTTCCCCCCTCGTGGCACCGGACCTCCTGACGTAGTTACAACGATCGTTGTACTTTAGCGTACATGGCATTCACCGACGAAGAGCTCAGCTATCTGAAATCACAACCACTGGCCCGGCTGGCGACGGTCGGTCCGGACGGGCAGCCGGACGTCGTACCGGTCGGCTTCGAGTACGACGGCACCTACTTCTACGTCGGCGGCGTCGACCCCGCCAACACCCGCAAGGTCCGCAACGTCCGCGCCGGCCAGGACAAGGTCGCTCTGGTCATCGACGACCTGGTCACCGCGGACCCGTGGTCCCCGCGCTTCCTCCGCGTGTACGGCACCGCCGAGGTGGTGGACCGCACCGGCCAGTTCGGCCCAGGCGTCTACCTTCGAATCACCCCGACGACCAGTTGGAGCTGGCACCTGGACGGCCGCCCGGCCACCCACGAGGAGGAGTTCGGCCCGAACCGGACCATGCACTCCGGCTGACTCAGGTGCGGGCCTTCTTGCGGCGGCGTTTGGTGTCCTGGACGAAGAGCCAGGCGACGGCCGCACCGGTGACGAAACCGCCGAGGTGGCCCTGCCAGGAGATGTTCGGGATCAGGAACGAGATGACGGCGGTCGCCGCGACGTAGCCGAGGATCCAGGTGACGTCCATACCGCGGGCGCGGCTGATCACCAGCAGTGCGCCGACCAGACCGAGGACGGCACCGGAGGCTCCGAGGGTCGCCGATCCCGGCGCGGACAGGAAATAGACCGCGGCGCTGCCGCCGAGTGCGGACAACAGGTAGAGGATCACGAACCTGACCCGGCCGAGCATCTGCTCCAGCGGCGGACCGACCTGGTAGAGCATGAACAGGTTCGCGAAGATGTGGAAGATCTGCAGGTGGGTGAAGGCCGACGTGAGCAACCGCCACGGCTCGACGTCCACCAGCACCGGGACCATCACGAGGTCGTTCACCAGTTGCCTGCTGCCGGCGGTCACCGCGATGAACACCAGCACGTTGATCGCCATCAGGACGATCGTGACGATCTGTACGTTGCCGCGCTGGATCCCGCCGAGCGACGTCCGGGTCCGCGGCACCGACTTGACGCCCTCGTTGAAGCAGTTCGGGCACTGGAAGCCGACCGCGGCGCTGTTCATGCAGGCCGGGCAGATCGGCCGGTCGCAGCGCTGGCAGCGCACCCCGGCGGGCCGATCCGGGTGCCGGTAGCAGACGGTCTCGGTCACTGAGGGCGGGTCCTTCCCCAACGAGAGAGAGCGCGGGCCGGGCAGTGGCCCGGCCCGCGACGACGAATCAGGCGTTCTTGCGTTCGATGACGACGTTGTTGATCACGATCGCGTCGATCGGCCGGTCGCCCGGTGCGGTCTTGGCGGTCGCGATCGCGTCCACGACCTTCTTCGACTCGTCGTCGGCGACCTCACCGAAGATGGTGTGCTTGCGATTCAGGTGCGGGGTCGGCACCACGGTGACGAAGAACTGCGAGCCGTTGGTGCCGCGGCCGAACTGGATCCCGGCGTTCGCCATCGCCAGCAGGTACGGGCGGTCGAACTGCAACTCGGGGTGGATCTCGTCGTCGAAGGCATAGCCCGGCGTACCGGTGCCGGTGCCGAGCGGGCAGCCGCCCTGGATCATGAAGCCGTCGATCACCCGGTGGAAGGTCAGACCGTCGTAGAACTTCGCGGTGCTCGGCTGACCGGTCTGCGGGTCGGTCCACTCCTTGGTGCCCTCGGCCAGTCCGACGAAGTTGCTCACCGTCTTCGGCGCCTGATTGGGGAACAGCCTGATGACGACGTCACCCTTCGTTGTCTGCAGGGTCGCGTACAGCTCTTCAGCCACGGGTGTTCACTCCTCATCGGTTACGGCTTACTCCTCGATCCTGTCATGTCAGCCCAAGCCGGACCGCACCGACCGGCCGGGATGGTTGCGGGGACGGGCGTTGGGCACCGGGTGGCGAGGCGGTGGATCGATATAAGCGCCCCGGCGGGGTGCTTGGGAGCGGGTTTGTCGGCTGGGTACGTCGTACGATGCAGACGAGATCGGATTTGTCCAGAGTCGTACCAGTAAGCGTCCATACCGCCGATGGGCCAGATGGCTGCCCACCAGGCGGGCGGCACCGAGGAGGGAACCGTGGGTTTGTCGAAGTCCAAGGGCCGGGTCGAGACCGCGAAGGACCGGGTCAAGCCCCTGGCCGAGTCCGCGTCGGAGAAGATCGGGCCGGCTGTGGGCACCGCACGGGAGAAGGTGTCGCCGTACGCGGAGAAGGCCGTCGAGCGCGGCGCACACTATGCAGGAGTGGCGGTCGAGAAGGCCGGCCCGGTGATCGACGACGCGCTGGCCAAGGTCGGCCCGGCCACCGAGCACGCCGCCGAGAAGGCGCGCGTGCGGTTCAACGACGACGTGCTGCCGAAGGTGACCGCCGCGCTGGCGGCGCTGGCGGCCGCCGCCGAGCCGGTCGTCGAGGAGACCTCACGCCGGGGCAAGGCCACCAAGGCCGCGCTCAAGGGTGAGATCGAGTTGCCGCAGAAGAAGAGCCACCGGCTCCGCAAGGTCGTCCTGTTCCTGGGCTTCGGTGCCCTGGCGGCGGCCGCCGCGAAGAAGTTGCTGACCCCACCGGAGCCGGCCTGGCAGTCGACCCCGACCAGTGGCCGCGACTACAGCTCCGCCCCCGCCGGTGCGTCGTCCCGCCCGGCGACCACCGAGACCACGACCGACACCAAGACCGATACCAAGCCCGAGACGAAGCCGGAGCCGGCCTCGTCGAACGGCAAGACCGATGCCCCGAAGGCCGAGTCGCCGACGACCGCCGCCAAGGAGGACGGCGCCGACACCGAGGTGAACGCGACGGCCAACGGCACCGCGGCGAAGAAGAGCACCGCCACCCGGAAGCCGAGCGGCCCGAAGCCGTCCGACTCCTGACCGACCACCGCAACGGCGAAGGCCGCGATCCCCGGCTGGGGTTCGCGGCCTTCGTTCGTGCGGTGTTCTCGTGGTGACGTCGCCTTGTGCGTACGACGCCTGCCCGGGGCGGTGGGGTAGTCCGTCTCACCTCAGTTCGGGTTCGGCCCCTGGTCGTCACCTTGGTCGCCGTCGAGCTCGTCGTCACCGTCGTGCTGCGGCTTGGCGATCGTGTAGCGGCCGGCCGACAGCAGCTGGGTGGCGTACCGGTGGGTTATGCACGGATAGGTGCCGCCGCAGTGCTGGCAGACGGCGTCGTTGCGGTGCAGCCAGGGCAGCACGCCGAACCGCTTGATCCAGGTCAGCGGCTCGCGGTCGGGCGCGTGCTGTCTCAGGGCCGAGCGGGCGGCACCCTGGATCTCGGGTGCGGACCAGTCCTCGGCGCTCTTGTCCATCAGGGCACTCAGGTCGGGGTGGAGGTGTGCGGTCGAGCGAGTCTTGTTCATCTATGCGTCTTCCGGGGGGCAGGGAGGTACGCGGGCCGAACGCCACCTTTGAAGCGTCCGCTTCAAACGTGACGAGGTGATCGCTGTTAGCGACCTTAGTCCTCCAGTAGCCCACTAGGCCGCTTCGCACGCGGCGCCCGGTGTCAGATCTTCGTCAGGTTTCAGAGCGTGCTGAAGTGGACACCATTTTCGCTTCAGGTCCACCGGGTCTCGAGCGTGATCCGGGCCTCGAGTTCCAGCAGGTGCCGCTTGAGCGGGATGCCACCGCCGAAGCCGACCATCTTGCCGCCGGCGCCGACGACCCGGTGACAGGGCACCACGATCGCGACCGGGTTCCGGTTGCAGGCGACGCCGACGGCCCGGGCCGCGCCCGCGTCCCCGACGATCCTGGCGACCTCGCCGTACGTCTGCATCTCGCCGTACGGGATCCGGCTCAGCTGGGCCCAGACGGCGCGCTCGAACTCGGAGCCGCCGCGGACCGACAGCGGGACGGTGAACTCCTGCAGCTCGCCGGCGAAGTAGGCCTTCAACTGCTCCTGGGTTTCGGTCAGCAGCGGGTCCTGCTCGAGGTGCCGGTCGGCCCGGCCGAAGTTCAGCCGGCAGAGTCCGGTGTCGTCCACGGCCAGGGACAGGTCACCGATGGGTGAGTCGATCACGGACCAGCGCATGCCGCCATCCTCGCGCCGACCACCGACAGTTTCCTTCCCGACCCCACCGCCCCGGTCAGGCAGTTTCTCGCGGGTTCACGACACCAACCGAGGCCGACACCAACGCCCGACCACCTGTGGTTCTCGCCTGGTCACGCCGTGTTGTGCTATTTCTGACACATGCCGACCCAGCCGCCGCTGGACCACTGGTTCACTTCCGAGCGGGGAATGGGCCTGGCCGCATCGATCCTGATCGGCGTCGTCACGGTGTCCACCTGGGCGACCGCCTGGTCCGACTGGTACTCGTACGAGACCGTGAAGAGGTACGCCGACGACCCGGACCGCCTGGCCGAGGCCGACCTGATCTCCGGCTCGCTCGGCATCGTCGCCGCACTGGCGTTGCTCGCGGCCGCGGCGGTGTTCATCGTCTGGCTGTGGCGGGTCCGGTGGAACGCGGAGATGTTCTGCCGCGGCGAGCACCGGTTCACCCGCGGCTGGGTGCTCGGCAGCTGGATCTGCCCGGTGGTCAATCTCTGGTACCCCAAGCAGGTCGTCGACGACATCGTGGCCGCCAGCGATCCGCGGACACCGCCGCAGACAGCGGTCCTGCGCGACCTCCCGGGGACCCGGCTGGTCTGGGCGTGGTGGCTCACCTGGGTGGCCGGCCTGGTGTCGGGCAACGTGGTGCAGCGCGGGATCCTGGTCGCCGCGACCGAGCCGGGTCAGCTGCGGACGAACGTCGTACTGTCGACGATCTCGGCGTTGTGCACGTCTGCAGCCGCCGTGCTGGCGATGATCCTGATCGAGCGGATCGGCGACCTGCAGACGAAGCGGGCGTGGGTGCCGTGGTGGGCGGTGGGGCAGTCACACGGCGGATTCCAGCCTCCTGCGCGGTAAACCAATCCGTCACGCACCGTCTCATCCGTCGTTACAAGAGGTGATGGGCGTACGAAAAGAACAGGTTAAGTCGACACCCTCCGTGCTGGACCCGACTCCACACCGGTACTTACTTCGTGGTATCAATGTTGCTCGGTCATGCGGGGGCAGGATTTGGCCGAAACGCCGAACAGACGGAGTTCCAGCAACGCGAGGGACGCGAGACGTGAGCCACCCGCAGCCAGCACTGTTGTCTGCTGTCCAAGACCACCAAGAAGACTGGCAGCCACACGCAGCTGAGGAGTTCCAGCAAGTCGGGACGGTCGGAAAGATCGCCATCGGACTCCTCGGGGCGTCGACCCTCACCCATCTGCTCTCCACCTGGTCCGACTGGAACACGTATTCCGTCGTCAACCGCTACCTCGGCGGGATGCCGAACGTCGACGACGCGGATCTGAACCGCGCCGACGCCATCGCCAAGGTCACCGCGGTCCCGAACGTCGTCATCTCGGTCGCCGCCGCCGTCGTCTTCGTCATCTGGCTCTGGCGGGCCCGGGTCAACTCCGAGGTGTTCTGCCAGGCCGACCATCGCCGCAGCCACGGCTGGGTGCTGGCCAGCTGGTTCTGCCCCGGCCCCAATCTCTGGTACCCGAAGCAGATCGTCGACGACGTCTGGCTGGCCAGCGATCCGAAGACCCCGGTGTACGCCGACGACCTGCGCCGGTTCAGGACTCCCGGCCTCACGTCCGTGTGGTGGGTGACCTGGGTCGGCGCGCTCGCGTTCGACGTGGTGGTCCGCCGCTTCCTGATGTGGATGGAGGCGACCGTCGGGTCGCTGCGCGGGATCGCGCTCGCCGGTACGGCGTCCCTGCTGCTGACCGCGGTGTCCGCGATCGCCGCGACGCTGGTGATCCGCAAGATCAACGCGATGCAGACCAGCCGCGAGTGGGTCCCGTGGTGGGACCAGCGCGGGCCGAAGCTCACCGCGGTTCCGTCGTACGAGGTCCAGGAGGTTCCGTCGTACGCCAACGACGACACCGACGAGCAGGCCGCGATCAACGAGCCGATCGCGGCGTCCGTGCGCCAGTTCGAGCGGCAGCCGGAGTTGCAGATGGCCGGTGGCCTTCCGGCTCCGAGCCCGTTCGCTCCCGCCCCGGCGCCCGCCGCCGGCTTCCCGGGTGACGGCGCGGCCGCCGGCGGTTCCCCCGGTGGTGGCAACCCGTTCGGCGGCCAGGCACCCGCGGCGTTCGGCGGTGCACCGGCCGGATTCGGTGGCGCGCCCGCCGCCTTCGGTGGAGACACCCCGGTCGAGGAGCCGCCGAAGTGGAGCCCGTTCGCGCCGGTCGTGGAGAGCTGGCAGGACGACAAGGACAACGGTCCCTCGACCGAGCAGTTCGACGCCGTCGCCTCGTGGCAGGAAGAGAAGCCGCCGGTGGTCGAGGAGACCGCCTACGAGAAGACGAGCTGGAGCGACTACCTCGACTCCGGGAACGACGACCTGCAGTCGACTCAGGCCCCGTCCCCGAGCAGTTGGCGGAACGAGACACCGCCGCTGACCGTCGTCGAGCCCGAGCCGTACTCCTACCAGCCGACCCAGCCGGAGTCCTACCAGCCGACCTCATACCAGCCGGCCCCGTACCAGCCGGACTCGTACCAGCCGGCTCAGCCGGACTCGTACCAGCCGGCCCAGCCGGACCCGTACCAGCCGGCCCAGCCGGACCCGTACCAGCCGGCCGCCGAGGCGCCGTCCTGGGCGAGCAGCTACTCCGAGTCCTACTCGTACGAGACTCCCGACTACCTGACCTCGACGTCCTCCCCAGTGGAGGCCGAACCCGCACCCGAGCCTGAGCCCGCGCCCGTTGCGCGCGCCGGCCGCCGGGCCGCTCGGGTCGCGGTGGACAGCCCCTCGGCGATCCAGTCCGCGGACTCCTCGCACGCCATCCAGGCGCCGTCGGAGCACACCGTTCATGGCCCGTCGGAGCACACGGTGCACGCTTCGTCGGAGCACACGATGCCGTCGTCGTCCGGCTACTACGAGCCGGTGCCCGCGCTGTCCCAGCAGGACGACTTCCTGACGCCGTCGAAGCCGCTGCCCACGGTTCCGTCGTACGGCCCGGAGCCGTCGTACTCCGACAACAGCTACACATCGGAGCCGGCTTACTCGCCGGAGCCGACTTACACGTCGGAGCCGACCTACAGCTCGTACGACGACTCGTCCTCGAGCTACCAGCCGTCGTACGACTCCAGCCCGGAGTACATGTCGTACGGGCAGTCGGACCCCTCGAGCAGCACTGGCTACGAGTCCACGGACTACAGCTACGGCAGCTCGACCTCGACCTCCTCGGAGTACAGCACGTACGACTCGTCGTCGTACGACTCCTACAGCCCGACCTCCTACAGCGGGTCCGAGTACAGCAACGTCCAGCCGACGTACGAGAGCTACAGCCCGAACTACGCAGCCGAGTCCTACGGCTCCTCCTCCTCCGACTACAGCAGCAACAGCTACTACGCGCCGGAAGAGCAGCAGCCGCAGCAGCCGGAGTACCCGCAGCAGTCGTCGTCGTACAGCTACGAGCAGCAGCAGGCCCCCGAGCAGGATGACCAGACCAGCACCACACCGCGTACCCACCCGCGCCGTCGCTGGGTCTGATCGAATAGGACCTATGAGCCTCGCCTTCTCCACGCTCGGCTGCCCCGGAGCGTCCCTCGACCATGTCCTGGAACTTGCCAAAGACAACGATATCTCCGGCCTGGAACTGCGGGCCGCGGACGACGAGTTCACCAACATCGGCCTGACCTCGGCACAGCGCCGTGAGCTGCGGACCCGGGTCGAGGACGTCGGCCTGGAGATCCTCGCCGTCAGCAGCTACGTCAAGCTCTGCGCCGTCGAGGAACAACCGCTCGAGGCCCACCTCGAACTCGCCGCCGACCTCGGTGCCCGCGGCGTCCGCGTCTTCCCCGGCGACGACGTCACGGACACGGACGCGGGTACGGCGGACGCACCCACCGCCGGCGAGATCCGGGCTCTCGACCGGGTCACGTCCGCCCCCAGGGATGTCCACATCCTGTTGGAAACCCATGACTCGCACTCGGCCGGCCGGAAGATGTCCGCGCTGTGCACCCTGCTCGACACCGACGTCCCCGGCCACAACACGAAGGTCGTCTGGGACAGCGCGCACACCTGGAGCCACGGCGAGACCTCGGCGGAGGCCTTCGACCTGCTGAAGCCGTGGATCGAGTTCGTCCAGATCAAGGACTCGGATTCCCGGCAGAAGTACCGCCCGGTCGCGATCGGCACCGGCGACTACCCGATCCAGGACCTTCGGGCGACGCTCAACGGCACCGACTACCCGCTCTCCCTCGAATGGGAGCTCAAGTGGCACCCCCACCTCCCCCCGCTGGAGGAGACGCTGCCCGCCGCTCGTGCGTGGGCTACAGCCTGACCCGAGTTCAGGGCAGCGGCGCGGTGAGGTAGCGGGTCAGGGTCGGGCCGAGCCAGGCGACGGTGTCGTCGTGGGACATCGCCGCGAGCGGACCGATCTCGAGGATGTAGCGGCACAAGGCGAGGCCGAGGGTTTGGCTGGCGACCAGGGCGGCCCGGACGGCCGGCGCATCGACGCCGAGCTCGACTAGTTTCGGGGCGAGCTGCGCGGCGAAGAGTTGCCGCATTCGCTCGGCCGCGGTCTCGTTGGTGACCGCTGCCCGTAGCAGCGCCCGGAGCGTGTCGTCGCCTTCCCACCGGGTCAGGAAGTGCCGGATCAGCGCCTCCCCCAGCTGGTCCCGACGTACGCCGTCCAGGTCCGGCAACCGCAGATCGAACTCGGCGGCCGCGGCGAACAGCTTCTCCTTGTTGCCGTAGTACCGCATCACCATCGCCGGGTCGATCGCCGCGTCGGCCGCGATCGCCCGGATCGTGGTTCCGGATCCACGAGCGGGTCGCGGACACGTACCGCGGCGGTCGGGTGCTGCTGGCCGGCGACGCCGCGCACACCCACAGCCCGGCCGGCGGTCAGGGCATGAACCTTGGCCTTCGCGACGCGATCACCCTGGCCGACGCGCTGTCCGCCGCGCTGACCGAGGGCAGTGAGGCGGAGCTCGAAGCGTACTCGGCCAACGGCCGCGCTGAGGCGCTCCGTGTCGTCGGGCTGGCTCACCGGTTGACCCGCCTGGCCAACCTGCCCCGACCGGTCCGCCCGCTGCGCAACGCCGTACTCGGACTGGCCGGGAAGCTTGGGGGGACGCAGGACGCGCTGGCGAAGCAGCTGGCCGGCTTCCCGGAGCGCTGAGTCGGAAGGACTGGTCGTGCTTGCGGACCTGGTCGGTTGTAAGGCTGCCTGCTAGCCGGCCGTCGACTCCCGGATCTCCAACGTGTACGGGACGCTGAGGTCGCGACGAGTAGCCTCGCCGTTGCCGGAGATGCGCTCGAGCAGCAGGTCGACCGCGTTCTCGGCGAGCCACTCCTTGTCGGGTGAGATCGTGGTCAGCGACGGCGAGTGGAAGCGGCCGTCCTCGATGTCGTCGAACCCGACCACCGCGACGTCGTCCGGCGCCGACAAGCCGGCCTCGGCGAGTGTCCTGAGTGCACCCAGCGCGAGCAGATCGTTGAAGCAGAACACGGCATCCGGCGGATCGGGCAGCGCCAGCAACTCCCGCATCGAGGCCGCGCCGTCCGGTCGGTGGTATCCCGTTCCGGCCAGCTCCAACGCAGGATCATGCGGCAGACCGGCCGCCTTGAGGGCCTTCCGATAACCCTTCCGCCGTACGGCGCCTGTGCCCGCGCCACCGCCGACACCGATGGCGGCGATCCGGCGCCGGCCGATCGAGACCAGGTGTGTCGTCGCGTCGAAGGACGCCTTGACCGAGTCGACCGCGACATGGTCGAAGGTGCCGCCGGCCGGCCGTTCGCCCAGCAGGAGCAGGGGTTTCGCCGTACCGGCCGTGCCGATCCTGGTCGGTGCGGTGGTGATCGGCGAGAAGATGATGCCGTCGATCAGTTGCCCGCGCATCCCGTCCAGGACCAGCTTCTCGGCGGCGGACTCGCCCTCGGTCTGGTCGATCAGCACGGTGATGCCACGCTTCTTCGCGGCCCGGCTGATCGCGGCGCCGAGCTCGGCGAAGTACGGCGAGGCCATCTCCGGGATGGCGAGGGCGATGAAGTCCGACCGGCCCTTGCGCAGCGAACGGGCACTCACGTTCGGCCGGTAGTCGAGCGCCGCGATCGCGGCCTCGACCTTCGCCCGGGTCTGCGAGGTGATGTGTGGATAGTCGTTGATGACGTTCGACACCGTCTTCACCGACACTCCGGCGCGGGCCGCCACATCACTCAGCCTGGTCGTCATCCGTACCTCCGTCTCACCCACCGTTTCCTGAGTGTGCCACGGCCGGCACGAAACAGAACTCGTTGCCTTCCGGATCGGACAGCACGGTCCAGTGCGGCAACTCCCGGACGACGGACGCACCGGCCTTGAGCAGCGAGCCGAGGTCCCCGCCCTCGCCGGTGACGTCCAGATGGATCCGGCCCACCGGCTTGAGCTCGGCGGCCGGCGTGATCCAGACGTGGAACCCGTCACGCGCCCCGAGCAGGACGGACTCGTCCTCGTCCAGGGAGTGCGCGGCGAGCGCCTTGACGTCGTCCGGGTGCACGGGCAGGCCGGTGGCCAGGCTCCAGAACGGCGCGATCAGGTAGGGGTCGTGACAGTGGATCACGACGGACTGGATTTCCGGCATGTCCACCAGTGTGCGGTCAGCGAGCCCTTTACAGGCGATGTCAATCGTTGTAGAACTCTACGTTAAACGTTGTAAAACCGCTGGGAGGCTTCGTGGCACGACTTGTGGTGGATCCCGCGTTCGTCGTCGGACCGCTCGACCGGCGGCTGTTCGGCTCGTTCGTCGAGCACATGGGACGCTGCGTCTACACCGGGATCTACGAACCCGGGCACGCGACGGCCGACCCGGACGGGTTCCGGCAGGACGTGCTGGAGCTGGTCCGCGAGCTCGGTGTCACCACGATCCGCTACCCCGGCGGCAACTTCGTCTCCAACTACGACTGGGAGGACGGCGTCGGGCCGAAGGAGCAGCGGCCGCGCCGGCTGGATCTCGCCTGGCGGGCGATCGAGCCGAACCAGTTCGGCACCGACGAGTTCGTCGCCTGGTCGCGCAAGGCCGACGTCGAGCCGATCTGGGCGGTGAACCTCGGCACCCGCGGCATCAAGGAAGCCGTCGAGCTGCTCGAGTACTGCAACCTCCCGGCCGGCACCGAGCTGTCCGACCGCCGGGTGGCCAACGGCACCCCGGAGCCGCACGACATCAGGGTCTGGTGCCTCGGCAACGAGATGGACGGCCCCTGGCAGATCGGCCACAAGACGGCCGAGGAGTACGCCCGGCTGGCCGAGGAGACCGCGAACGCGATGCGCCGGGTCGACCCCGGTCTCGAGCTGGTCGCCTGCGGTTCGAGCAACGCCGGGATGCCGACCTTCGGCGAGTGGGAGCGCGTCGTCCTCGAGCGCACCTACGACCTGGTCGACCACATCAGCCTGCACGCGTACTACGAACCTCGCGACGGCGACCAGGCGAGTTTCCTGGCCGCGTCCGAGGAGATGGACCGGTTCATCAGCTCGGTCGTCGCGACCGCCGACCATGTGAAGGCGCTCAAGCGCAGCGACAAGGAGATGACCTTGTCGTTCGACGAGTGGAACGTCTGGTACCAGCAGCACTTCCCCGGTGAGCTCGGCCTCGACATCCGCGAGGTCGGCCCGTTGATCGAGGACGCCTACACCGTCGACGACGCGGTGGTGGTCGGCAGCCTGCTGATCACCCTGCTCCGGCACGCCGACCGGGTGAAGATCGCTTGCCTCGCGCAACTGGTCAACGTGATCGGCCCGATCCGCACCGAACCGGACGGCCGCGCCTGGCGGCAGACCATCTTCCATCCGTTCGCACTGACCGCGAAGTACGCCGGACCGACCGTCCTGCGCACCGCGGTGACCGGCGGCCCGGACGTGGACACCCCCGCGTTCGGCCGCATCCCGGCGCTGTGGAGCACAGCGACGTACGACGAAAGCACCGGCGAGACCGTCGTCTTCGTCGTGAACCGGAGTGAGACCGACAAGGTCGACCTCGAGATCCCGGTGGCTGGTGGACTCCGGGTGGTCGAGCACCTCGCCTTGTCCGACGACGATCGGTCCGCGGTGAACACCGCGGACGATCCCGACCGGGTGGTGCCCCGCGCCGTCGACGGCACCGAGACCGTCGACGGCATCTGCACCGCCACGTTGCCTCCTGCCTCGTGGCACTTGATCAGGATCTCCCCTGGAGGAACATCGTGAACACCATCAGCCGACGCCTCGTCCTCGGCGGCATCGGCGCAGCCGGTGCGGCCGGCATCCTGGCTGGTTGCGGCGAAGGCTCGGCCGGTAAGCCCGGTGCCGCGCCTGCGACCGGCGACGGCGGCGCGAAAGGGTACGACGGCCCGAACGTCGAACTCGACTTCTGGAACGGCTTCACCGGCGGTGACGGCCCATTCATGAAGAAACTGGTCGACCAGTTCAACTCCGAGAACGCCAACATCAAGGTCAAGATGACCGTGATGCAGTGGGCCGACTACTACACCAAACTGCCCACCGCGGTCAGCAGCGGCCGCGGTCCCGCGGTCGCGATCATGCACGTGGACTCGCTGGCCACGAACGCGGCCCGGAACGTGATCGAGCCCCTCGACGACGTGGCCAAGGCGCTCGAGCTCAAACAGGAAGACTTCTCCGAGGTCGTCTGGAAGGCCGGGGAGTTCAACGGCAAGCGGTACGGCATCCCGCTCGACGTACACCCGCTGGGCTTCTTCTACAACAAGGCCTTGATGAGCCAGGCCGGCCTGGACCCGGCGAAACCGCCGACGAATGCCGACGAGTATGCCGCGGCCCTCGACGCCCTGAAGGGCAAGGGGATCCAGGGTCACTGGGCCACGCCGTTCCCGTTCACCGGAGTGCTCACCGTGCAGGCACTGCTCTGGCAGTTCGGCGGCGACCTGTTCAACGACGACTCCTCGAAGGCGACCTGGCACGAAGAGGGCGGCGTCAAGGCGCTGACCTGGTTCTCCGACCTGGTGAAGAACGGGCACAGCCCGAAGAACGTCGCCCAGGACGCGGACAACATCGCCGTGATGAACGGCAAGAACGCCTTCGTCTGGAACGGCATCTGGAACATCAACACGTTCAAGGAGAAGAAGGGCCTGGAGTGGGGCGTGGCACCGCTGCCGAACATCGGTGGCACTCAGGCCGCCTGGGCCGGCTCGCACCAGTTCGTGCTGCCGAAGCTGAAGACCGCGGACGCGAACAAGTCGACCGCGGCCCGGGTGTTCGTGAACTACGTCAGCCAGAAGTCGCTGGAGTGGGCCAAGGGCGGTCAGGTCCCGGCCCGCAAGCAGGTCCGCGAATCGGCCGAGTTCCAGGCCCTGCCGGAGCAGGCGGCGCTGGCCACCCAGATCGACCACCTGCACTTCCCGCCGGCCGTGCCGGGGATCGGTGACGCGCTGAACGAGTTGAACAAGGCCGTCAACGAGGCCGTGCTGCAGAAGACCGAGCCGGCCAAGGCCCTCTCGGACGCCGCCGCGCGGGCGGACAAGATCCTGGAGGCCAACCGCAAGAAGTACGGCGCGTAGTCATGGCCGTTCAGGCCGACGCGGGTGCGATCCGCAGACGTCGCACCCGCGCATCGACCGGAGTGCGTGGACACGGCCGCGCGACGCCGTACCTGTTCCTCGCGCCGTACCTGGTGCTGTTCCTGGTGTTCGTGATCGGGCCGGCCGGCTTCGGGTTCTGGATGAGCCTGCACGACTGGGACTTCCAGTTGCCGGGGAAGCCGTTCGTCGGTCTGCAGAACTACAAGGACCTCTTCGACCCGGTGTCGGCGACGGCCGAGCCGTTCTGGCACGGCATGCGGGCGACCGGGATCTTCACGGTGGCGTCCGTGCCGTTCCTGGTGGGTCTCCCGCTGGCGCTCGCCGTACTGCTGAACCGGAAGTTCCCGGGCCGGACGTTCTTCCGGGCCGTGTACTTCGCGCCCTTCGTCCTCGGCGTCGCCGTGATCGGCCTGATGTTTCGCTACATCCTGGACACCAGCTTCGGTCTGCTGAACGCGTTCCTCGGGTTGTTCGGAATCCCGGACATCGGGTGGACGAACGACCAGCCGTACGCGTTCATCGCCCTGGTCGCGGTGACGGTGTGGTGGACGGCCGGCTTCAACGCCATCATCTTTCTGGCCGGACTGCAGGACATCCCGCCCGAGCAGTACGAGGCGGCCGAGCTGGACGGGGCGAACAGCTGGCAGCAGTTCCGCAACGTCACCCTGCCGGGACTGCGCCCGGTCACCGTCTTCATCATCACGATCACCGTGCTGGCCAGTGCCAACATGTTCGGCCAGTCGGTGCTCATCACCCAGGGCGGACCCGGTGACACGACCACGACCGCGCTGATGGTGATCACCGACACCGGGTTCGGTCAGTTCCGGATGGGGCAGGCCACCGCGATGAGCTATGTGCTCGCGTTGTGCCTGGCGATCATTTCGGTGCTCAATTTCGTCCTGCTCAGGGAGCGCAAGTCATGAGGCGCCGACCGTCCGCCGCGTTCTGGATCCTGGTGGTCCTGCTGGCCGTGCTGGTCATCCTTCCGCTGCTGTGGATGGTGATCACCTCGTTCAAGACCATCGGTGAGTCGCAGTCCGATCCGCCGACCCTGCTCCCGCAGGACCCGACCGGCCGGGCGTACGGCGAGATCCTCACCACCGGTGGTCAGAACCCGGTGCTGCGCTGGGCATTGAACAGCTTCGCCGCGGCCGCTCTGCACGCACTGGTGGTCGTGGTGGTGGCGTCGATGGCCGGCTATGCCCTGGCCAGGATGACCTTCCGGTTCCGCAACGCCATCTTCAGCGTGATCCTGCTGACGCTGTTCGTGCCCGGGTTCGTCTTCCTGATGCCGAACTACCTCCTGATGGACAACCTGGGCTGGCTGGACACGTTGGCCGCACTGGTCGTCCCCGGCGCCGCTGGCGCCTTCGGCGTCTTCTTCATGCGGCAGTTCTTCCTGGCCATCCCGAAGGAACTCGAGGAGGTCGCGCTGATCGACGGCGCGAACTCCTGGACCATCTTCACCCGGATCATCCTGCCGAACGCCAAACCGGCGCTGGCGACCCTGACCGTGCTGTCGTTCCTGTCGAACTGGAACGACTTCATCTGGCCGCTGTTCGTGCTCTTCAGCCCGGAACGGCTGACGCTGCCGGCCGGCCTGACCCTGCTGCAGGGCGCCTACACCACGGACTACCCGGTGATCATGGCCGGCGCGACCGTGGCCGCCGTACCGGTGCTGATCCTCTACGTGTTCGTCCAGCGGTACGTGATCGAAGGTGTCGCGCGCAGCGGCATCAAAGGCTGAAATCTTTCCTCAGAGGGGACCCTGCCTGTGCCTTCCAAGAAGAGACGCTTGTTCGCTGCAGCGCTTGCTGTGGCCACCGTGGCAGCCGGTACGTCGGCCGCCACCGCCGCACCACCTGGCCCAACCACGACCAACGCCATCTCGTCGAGCTTCGCCGACACGTTCGCCGATCCGTCGATCATCCAGGGCCGGGACGGCTACTGGTACGCGTACGCCACCTCCGACCCACTGGTCGGAGGTGGCCCGTTCGGCCTGATGCACATGGCCCGGACCAAGGACTTCAGCTCCTGGGAGTACCTCGGCACGGTCTTCGACGACCAGACCAAGCCGGCCTGGGCGGCGCCCGGGTCGTTCTTCTGGGCGCCTGACATCCGCTACTTCGACGGCAAGTACGTCATGTACTTCACCGTCACCGACACCGCGGCCAACCCCGGTGGCGATCCCGCGATCGGCGTGGCCACCGCCCCGACCCCGGCGGGACCGTGGACCGCCACCGACGGCCCGGTCGTCACCCCCAAGCCGGACGGCAACGGCGGCTACTACGGCACCATCGACCCGGCCCTGCTCACCGCCGCCGACGGTAAGCGGTACCTGTACTACGGCGGGTTCTACGGCGGCATCTCCGTCACCGAGGTCACTGCCGACGGTCTGCAGGCGGTCGGCGAGCCGACCCAGGTGACGATCGGCGACCGCTACGAAGGTGCGTACGCCGTCTATCGCGACGGCTGGTACTACCTGATGGGCTCGTCGATGAACTGCTGCGCCGGCCCGGCTACCGGCTACTCGGTCTTCGCCGGCCGGTCGAAGTCACCGCGCGGGCCGTTCCTCGACGCCGACGGTGCTTCGATGAACGAGTCCCGCGTCGGCGGTACGACGGTCGTCACGCAGAACGGGAACAAGTGGATCGGACCCGGCCACCACGCGTTCATGACCGACGCGGCCGGTCAGGACCACATCGTCTACCACGCGATCGACCGCGGTACGCCGTGGCTGACCGACCCGTTCGGGATCAACCGGCGGCCGATGCTGATCGACCGGATCGACTGGATCGACGGCTGGCCGCGGACCCGGGCCGGACTCGGTCCGTCCGAGGGGCCGGTGCCGGCACCGACGACCGGGTCCGGTCTCGGCATCAACGCGGCTGACCCGGCCGGTGGACTGATCGGCGCTCAGAAGCAGCCTGGTGATGCGCTGGGTGGGCCGACCGCTTCGATTGCTGGTGCGGCACGGACGCGCCAGTCGGCGCCGGGTGGGTCGCTCCGGGTCGAGGCCGACGTACGGCTCGGGAAGAACTTCACCACGGTGCTCGGCGGTGGCGCGGTCGTCGCGTCGGTGTCGGACTCGAAGGTCACCGTTGTGGCTGGTCGTCGTACCGCGTCCGCTGCGTTGCCGGCCGACTTCGACCGGTCTGGCTGGAACAAGCTCATCGTTCAGGTGTCCGGCTCTTCCGTGACGGCGCGATTGAACGACGCCGGGTTGGGCGATCTTTACGCCGAGGCGCGGCTCGCCGTACCGGAGCTGTCGTTGAAGTCGGCGCCGGTGGCCTGGCTCGGGTCGGCCGAGGTGGACAACCTGACGGTGCGGCCGGTTGCTCCGCCGGTACGACGGTTGGCCGCCGTACCGCAGACCGGGAAGTTGCTGGCGGGTGACGACTTCGACGGTGATCTTGGATCGTCATGGTCGTGGGTGCGGCCCGACGCCAAGGCTGTTGTTGCTGACGGCAAGCTGTCGTGGCCGTTGCAGAACACCGATCTGGTCGGTGGCGGGAACACCGCCGGGCTGCTCTTCCACACCACGCCTTCGACGGACAGCTGGATCGCGGAGACCAAGCTGAACCTCGACCTCGGTGAGGGCGACATCCGCAACTACCAGCAGGCCGGAATGATCGCGTACCTGAACGACAGCGACTTCGCCCGACTCGGGAACGTCGCGATCTGGCGGACCCGGCAGACCGAGTTCGGGCGTGAACTGGTGGCGCGACCGTCGGACGGTGCCACCAACTACGGTGCCGCCGCGATCGGGCGGTCGGCGCCTACGCTGTGGATGCGGCTCGCATACAGCAAGAACGCCGCGGGCGAGCACGTGTACCGCGCCGCAACTTCGGTGGACGGTAAGAACTGGACCTGGGGTGCGTCGTGGGTGCTGTCCGCTCCCGCGCGGCTCGGGGTGTACGCGCATGGCGACTTCACCGGCGCCGCGGTTCCGCCGGTGGCTACGTTCGAGTACCTGCGGTTCTACGAGAGCAAGTGAGATGAGACGCCGGCTGGGGTTGCTGCTGCTGTTGTTCGTGGTGGGTGGCTGCAGCGACCCCAGTCGTGCGTCCTCGGAAGGGGCTTCCGCGATGGGCTTCACCAATCCGGTCTACGACCAGAACTTCGCCGATCCACAGGTGATTGCGGTGGACAACGGCTACTTCGCGTTCGCGACGAACGGTGCGCTCGGCAACGTGCAGACGCTGAAGTCGGCCGACCTGGTGTCGTGGGAACAGGTCGGTGACGCGTTGCCGTCCCTCCCTGCGTGGACGACGCCGGGGAAGGTGTGGGCACCGGAGGTCGCCGTACATGCTGCTGATCGGTACGTCATGTACTACACGACGTCCGACGACGCGTCCGGCCGTCAGTGCGTCGGGGTCGCGGTGGCGTCCGCGGCCGCGGGTCCATATGTCGACAAATCGTCCAAGCCGTTGATCTGTCAGGAAGCCGAGGGTGGTTCGATCGACACGTCGCCGTTCCAGGACTCGTCCGGGAAGCGCTGGCTGTACTGGAAGAACGACGGCAACGCGATCGGCGTGGACACCTGGATCTACGTCTCCGAACTCTCCCCCGACGGCCTCACCCTCGTCGGCCCCACCCATCGCCTGATCAAGCAGGACCTCCCGTGGGAGGGCAACCTGGTCGAGGCGCCGTACATGGTGGAACGGAACGGCAAGTTCCACCTCTTCTACTCCGCCAACGCCTACGACAAGGAAACGTACGCCGTCGGCCACGCCCTCTGCGCCACCCCCATCGGCCCCTGCACCAAGTCCGGTGACCCCATCCTCACCAGCTCCGACGTCGCCGCCGGCCCTGGCCACAACATGGTCCTGGTCAAAGACAGCCGCTACTGGTTCGTCTACCACGCCTGGGACCCCGCCGCCGTAGGAGTGGACCCACCCGGCCGCACCATGTGGCTCTCCGAACTCACCTGGACAGCCGACACCCCCGCCGTACAACCACCCCTCAGAGACAACCCCAACCAGCCGTAGAAGACCTGACCCAGGTGGAAGTCGCAGAAAGACTTGGTGTCGGCCAGGCGGTTGTGTCTCGACTCGAGCGTCGGAGCGACATGCTGCTGTCGACCCTGGCGGACTATCTGCATGCGACCGGAGCAGAACATCCCCGCATCGTGGCGGTCCTCAACGGCATGGAGGTCGAACTCGACCTGGACCAGTTCCGAGAGCCGCGCTCGGCGTAGAACTCCTTCTCCGACCCCAGCATTTCCACTGGCGAGTCGACTTCGATCCGCTCAACGGCGAGTGACGTAACTTCTCGACCCGGTGCGCATCTAGGTCTGTGGAGGCCTCAGACCTAGCACCGGGAACGACCATGAGACGAAGCATCTTCATCGCCGCGACGTCCGTTCTGGTTGTCGTGGGGTTCAGCGCACCCGCAGACGCGGTCCGTGGAGGGATCGGCCGCGACTTGCCGGGTGTACGCCGGAGCTGTGACGGCGGGCGGTGGACATAGTGGCGGGCCGACTCCGAATACGCCTGGGGGGACCACGCCCGGGGTGTTCGAGCCGGGGAAGGTGCGACTCAGCACCACCTTCACCGCCAACCCGAACGTCGCGGGTGCCGATATCGCGGGCTGGGTGTTGCAGGGCGACTCGCTGTACCGGCGGAACTACTCGATCACCACCGAGGGTTCGATCGACCCGGGCTGGCCGAACGACCTGCAGCGAATCGGCGGCGGCTGGACGAACTTCACCGCGCTGGAGACCTCGCAGAGCGAAGCACCCGTGTCGCCCGCGCGCACGACGGCGTACGGGCTGCGGAGCGACGGCGTGCTGTTCCGGTGGAACGTCGTATCCGGAACCTGGAGTCGCACCGGCTCCGCTCCCGGGTTTGCGTCGGTCAAGTCGATGACACTGATCAGCAAGACGCCGACCTACGACACATTCCTGGCCAACACGCGGGGTGGTGCGCTCTACACGATCCATCTCCCGACCACCTCGCCGATGAAGCCGGTGGTCAAGCCGGTGCGCACCAGGACCTGGCAGGGCTTCGAGAAGCTGATCGCCGGCAAGTGCGGTCAGTACGGCTCTGTCCTGCTCGGCATCGACAAGGACGCCAAGGCTGGTTACCTGTACGCCGTCGGTCGCACGAACGGCACGTCCACGGTGATCCAGGGCCTCGGCAAAGTCGAGGGCACGTACCCCGACCCGGTCTACTTCCGCTGGCGCACACCCGGTGATCCGCTCAACGGTGAGTGACGCGGTTCAGCACCTTCGTCAGGATGTTCAGGGCCTCGTGGAGATCGGGGGTCGACGGGGTTGCGTAGCCGATGACCAGGCCGGGTGGGCCGGGGGTGGAGCGGCGGTACTCGGATAGCGGGGCGGTGACGACGCCGGCGTCGCGGGCGTCGGTGGCTACCTCCTGGTCGTCGATGTGGTCCGGGAGGAGGAGGGTGATGTGGAGGCCGGCGTCCTGGCCGATGATTTGGCCGTGTGGCGCCAGGACTGTGCAGGTGTGGAGGCGGCGGTCGGCGTAGAGGCGGCGGTTGCGGCGGATGGCTTGGTCCAGGTAGCCGTCGCGGAGCATGGCGAGGAGGGCGGCCTGCATCGGCCAGCCTGGCCAGTCGCCGGACTCGGCGCGGAAGGTGGCGAGCCGGTCGACCATGGTGTCGGCGGCGACCAGCCAGCCGAGGCGGAGTGATGGGCTGAGGGTCTTCGACAGGGTGCCGAGGTGGACGACCCGATCCAGGTCGAGTTGCGCGAGGGCCGGCAGTGGCGCGACGTCGTACCGGAACTCGCTGTCGTAGTCGTCCTCGATCAGCATCGCCCCGGTGCGGCGTGCCCACCGGATGAGTTCGTTGCGCCGGGCAACGGGTAGCCGGCCGCCGAGCGGGTACTGGTGTGACGGGGTGACGTATGCCGCCGCGACGTCGTCGGTGAGGGCGCCGACCTGCAGGCCGTCCTCGTCCACGGGTACGTCGACGATCTCGAGGCGATGGTCCCGGGCGGCGACGACCGCGTTCAGGTAGCCCGGATCCTCGATCGCGATCCGGTCGCCGGGCTCACGGGTGACCGCGAGCAGCAGCCTGAGACCGTGGACGGTGCCGTTGGTGATGAGCAGGTTCTCCGGTCCGCAGGCGATCCCGCGGACCCGGCCGACGTGTTCCGCGAGTGCCTCCCGGAGCGCGGGCAGTCCGGCTGCGTCGTCGTACCCACGCACCGGCGACTGGGCCGACACCTCCCGCCAGGCCCGTCGCCAGCCGGGGTCGGGCGTCGGGCCGATGTACGGGATGCCGGGCCGCAGCGTGAGGAGGTCGGCCGCCGGATCCGGCTTGGGTGCGGGACTTCGCCGTACGGCGGGCTGCAGCGGCGCGACGTCCGTCACGAAGGTCCCGGCGCCGGTGCGACCCTCGATCCACCCCTCGGCATGGAGTTGGTCGTACGCCGCCTGCGCCACGGACCGCGATACGGCCAGGTCCTTGGCCAGGTCCCGCGTGGACGGCAACCGATGGCCGGCCTGAAGACGCCCGTCCCGGATCGCGGCCCGGAACTGCTCGGCCAGCTGCAGGTGCAGCGGCAGCCCGGGGGCGCGATCGAGGATCAGCGGCAGCGAACTCTGCACGAATGGACTACCTGATTCGGTCGGGAATGGACCGTGCCAGCATGCCACTGAACCCGCCAACCTGGTGACATGACGGTGCTTTTTGGCCGGGCCTCCGGCGCCGGCGGGGTCATGGGGCCTTGCCTCCCGGCCTTCCCTCGTCACTCCAGTCGCTTCGCTCCCTCCGTTCCTCAGTCCAGGCCGGGAGGCCCTATGACCACCACCGCGCCGCTCCAACCGCACACCACACCGCTGCAGCCGACCGATCGGACGTCCCTGCGCCGGTCGAAGGAACGTGCCGCCACCGACCGGCAGGCCCTGTACGACGTACTCGTCGACGGCATGTTCTGCCACTTGGGCGTCATCGTCGACGGCGCTCCGCTCGTGCTGCCGACGGCGTACGGCGTGGATCTCGACCGCGGACCCGACGGCACGCTGTACCTCCACGGCTCGGTCGCCGCCCGCAGCGTGGTCGCGGCCCCGGAGCAGACCATCTGTGTGACCATCACGCACACCGACGGCCTGGTGCTCGCGCGGTCGCAGTTCCACCACTCGGTGAACTACCGGTCGGCCGTGATCTTCGGCGTACCGCGCCTGGTCACCGACCCCGACGAGAAGCTGCACGGGCTGACCCGGATCGTCGACCACCTGGTCCCCGGCCGGTCCTCCGCCACCCGCCCGCCGAACCGCAAGGAACTCGCCAAGACCTCGGTCCTCGCGCTGTCGCTGACCGAAGCCTCCGTCAAGACCCGTGCCGGCGAGGCCAACGACGAGCCCGAGGACGTCGAGTTGCCTTACTGGACGGGCGTCTTACCCCTGCGCGTCGTCGCCGAGGAGCCCATCACCAACTCGGACTGCGATCTCCTCGTCCCCGCCCACGTCCGGACACGAGCGAACCTCCTCGGCGCTTCAAGCCAAGGAGGTTCGCTCTTCGGAAGATAAGTCGCGCAGAGCGGCAGCGATCTTCCGATCAGCGCGGGATCAGGCGACCGTGCCCTTGTTGTAGCTCTTCTGGGCCCAGAAGTAGCCGACCACCGCGATGGCCGCGCACCAGCCGAGGGCGAGCCAGCCGGTGCCGTCGTCCATCGGCGTACCCAGCAGCAGGTGCCGCAGGGTTTCGATGACCGCGGTGAAGGGCTGGTACTCGGCGAACCAGCGGATGCCGCTCGGCATCGCCTCCAGCGGGATGAACGTGGTGCTCAGGAAGGGCAGCAGCAGGCTGATCGGCAGGACGATGTTGCTCGCCCCTTCCGCGGTCTTGCTGGTCAGGCCCAGCGCGATCGCGAACCAGGTCAAGGCGACGGTCAGCGCGATCAGCAACCCGCTGGCCAGCAGCCAGTCCCCGACCGACGCGTTCGGGCTGAATCCGAGCAGGACGGCGAACCCGACGACCAGGGCCAGGCTGATGATCGTCAGGATCGTGTTGCCCAGCACGTGCCCGGTCAGCACGGCCGGCCGGAAGATCGCCATCGTCCGGAACCTGGCGACGATGCCCTCGGTCATGTCCATGGCGGCGCCGACCGCGGGGGACATCGTCCCGGAGGCGATCGACATCAGCAGGATGCCCGGGGTGAGGAAGTCGATGTAGTCGAAGCCGTTCGCCCCGCCGAGACCGGCCGAGAAGGTCTTGCCGAAGACCACGCCGAACAGCAGCATCATGATGACCGGCATCCCGACGGCGCCGAGCGACAGCGCCGGGTAGCGCTGGGCGTGCCGCAGGTTGCGGCGCAGCATCGTGGCAGTGTCGGCCATGGGGTAGGAAGCGGTACTCATCTGCTCGTCACTTTCTCGTTGGTGTTCTCGGAAGCGGTGGGCTGACCGGTGACGGCGAAGAACACGTCGTCCAGGTCGGGGGTGTGGACGGTCAGTTCGTCCACTTCGAGCGAGGCGTCGTCGATCCGGGCCAGCAGCGCCCGCAGCGTGTGCACGCTGCCGTCGCTCGGCACCTGGAGGACCAGCGCCTCCTCGTCCCGGGAAGCGGACGGCAGCACCTGGCCGGCGAGCGCGAACTCCTCCGGTGCGGTGAACCGGAGCCGGATGTGGCCGCCCGGCACCAGCCGCTTCAGCTGCTCCGGGGTGCCCTGGGCAACCAGCTTGCCGTGATCCAGTACGGCGATCTGGTCCGCGAGCTGATCGGCCTCCTCCAGGTACTGCGTGGTGAGCAGGACGGTGACGCCGCCGGCGACCAGTTCGCGGATGAGCTGCCACATGCTGTGCCGGCTCCGCGGGTCGAGACCGGTCGTGGGCTCGTCCAGGAAGATGATCCGCGGGCTGCCGACCAGCGTCATCGCCAGGTCGAGCCGGCGCTTCATCCCGCCGGAGTACGTCATCGCCATCTTCTTGCCGGCCTCGACCAGATCGAACTGCTCGAGCAGGTCGTCCGCCCGGCGCCGGCCCTCGGCGCTATCGAGGTGGTACAGGTCGGCCATCATGATCAGGTTCTCCCGGCCGGTGAGCAGTCCGTCGACCGCGGAGAACTGACCGGTGACGCCGATCGCGGCGCGCACCTCCTCGGGGTTCTGGTGCAGGTCGTGGCCGGCCACCCGGATCTGGCCGGCGTCGGCGGCGATCAGGGTGGACAGGATCTGCACCGCGGTGGTCTTGCCGGCGCCGTTCGGGCCGAGCAGGGCAAAGATGGTGCCTTCGGCAACGTTCAGGTCGATGCCGTCCAGTACGACCTTGTCGCCGTACGACTTGTGCAGGCCGCGCACGTCGATTGCTGATGACATGGGTTCCTCGCTTGTTTTCGGGCAGGGTGAACCTGACCCAGGTGGCGTATGTGGTGTGGGAGGAGAGATTCGGGGCGTGCTGATCCACCCGAGCCGCCGGCGCGGTCGGTTGATCAGGGCTGTTCTGTTAGCGGGGTGGCTGGATCAGATGTCGAGGTCCTCCACCGTGGGCTGTTTGTCGGCTTCCTCGACGAGTCCGTAGAGGTCGGCCGGGATCAGGTCGCGCAGTTCCTCGATCGTGTCGACGACCTGCAGGCTCGCTTCGCCCTGCGCCATACTCCAGGACTGGTCGGTGCTCCAGTTGCCGATCCAGCTGCGCCAGCCGGTGAGGTACTCCTCGTCACTGGCACCTTGGAGGTACTGGTTGCGGCGGTCGGCGTGCAGGACGAACTTCCCGGTCCGGCTGCGGTAGATCTTGAACGCTTCGTACCCGGTCTTGCTGGAGCGGCCGCCTTCGGCGAGCAGGACGCCGGAGAACCGTTGCTTGCGGCCGGTCCCCCGGCCCACCCGCACGGTGATCTCGTCGTACCCCTCGAGCCGGCCTTCCTCCAGTTCGACGTACTTGCGCAGCGCGATGGAGATCGCCGAGGACAGGTTTCCGGCGAGCTCCTGGGCCCGCTTGTACAGCGGCAGGTCGTCGTCCGACACGTAGATCGTCTTGTTGGGCATCTCTTGTCTCCTCCTACGTAGAACTATACGTAGGAGGTGCGTAGATGTCTACATGTATCTCTACGTAGATCTCAGCTCGGCGAGTACAGCCAGGGCCGCTTGAGGTCGAAGAACGTGGGCGGCCCGGCGGCCAGCGCCTGCAGCTCGTCCATCTGCGCCTGCAGCTCGGGCGGCGGCGTCTTCTGCTCGCCCTCGCGAGCCTCGGCCTCGCTGGTGAAGTACATGGCCATCGTGTATTCGCCCTCGCCGTACATCGCGGCGAGACTGCCGATGACATCGGGCCGGAAGTCCGCCCAGAGTTCGGAGTCCTGGCCCATCAGTTCGCGAGCGCGCGCCGGGTTGCTGCCCGCGCCCTGCATGACCTGCACGAAGCCGGCCGCGTCGGGCTCACCCTGGACGTCGACGACGACGTCGTCGCTGTCGTGGAAGCTCGCCTCGCCGGTGAGCGCCGACGAGAACTCGTGCCACCACTTGTCCTGAGCGGGTGACTCGCTGTTCCGGCGGGCCGCGTTTGCGGACTCGAACCGGGCCAGCGATGAACTGCCCGTCCTCGGTGACTCCGGCGGTGGTCCCCAGCCAGCCGGTCGCTTCGGGTGCCAACTCCTCCATCCACCGGTCGAGCACGGCGTGTGCCTGCTCGGCGTCGGTGACCTGTCCCTGAATGACCTGAACGAACATGGTGAGACCCTCCCCGTCTCTCGAGCCGCTGGTCGGCACCTCGACGTTACGCCCGGCACCCGGCCCCGTCGACGGTTGCGAGTTCTCCGCCGGTACGGCGGGTGCGCGCGAGCATCAGCGCACTGGCGAGGACCCCGGTCGCGCCGAGCGTGATCAGCCGGGCATCGGTTTTCCACAGGCCGAAAGCCAGCCAGCAGGACAGTTCGCCGAACACCAGCGCCCACGTCAGCCGCGAGATCCCGGTCGGGTGAGCGGTCCGGTACGCCGTCCAGAGCGAGGGCGTGACCTGGACGATGGAGGCGGCGGCGAGCAGGGTGCCCAAACCGACCCGCCCGCCGACCAGACCGGCGACGACGAGCAGGCCGGCCCATCCACCGATCCAGCCGATCGCACGCCGGTTCAGCGCGCCACGTCGTACCAGCATCACCGCGACCGTGCCGGCCAGCAGGCTCGCGGCGGTCGACGGCAGGCTCGCGGTCCAGTAGCCCGACAGCATGAAGTACACGAACCAGGCCGCGTTGTTGAGGCTGGTCAGCGTCGCCCAGGACCAGGACACCCCGGCCGTGTCACCGGTCGCGCGCAGCTTGAGGATCTGCGGCAGGTACTGCGGGATGCCGAAGACGGCGGCGGCGATGGGCAGAAGGTCGAACATGGCGCAAGATTACGTCTGATCCGGCGACGATATTGTGCGAATTCATGCTCGATCGCAGCGTCCAGCGATAGGATTCTGGCATGGATGCGATCGATCGCAAGATCCTTGCGGTGCTGCAGGCCGAGGGGCGGCTGACGGTGACGGAACTGGCCCAGCGGATCGGGCTGAGCGCGGCGCCGTGTCACCGGCGGATGCGGGAGCTGGAGCGGTCCGGGGTGATCTGCGGATACCGGGCGGTGATCGATCCGGCCGCGGTCGGGCGCGGGTTCGAGGTGCTGGTCGCGGTGACGATGGATCGGGAGGAGTCGGTCGCCGCGTTCGAGGCCGGCCTGGCGGAGATCGAGGACGTGGTGCACGCCGAGCGGCTGTTCGGCGAGCCCGACTACCTCATCCGGGTGGCGACCGCGGATATCGCCGCGTTCCAGAAGTTGCGGGACGAGAAGCTGGCCCGGCTGCCCGGTGTGCAGCGGATGACGTCCACCATCGTGATGATGAAGGTCGTGGACGATCGCCCGCTGCCTACGTGAACGGTGTGGAAACCGATGCGCTCAAACCTCGGATATCCACAGATTTGGGCGAGTTTTCGGCCGAGATCGTGGAGAAGCCGAGGACAACCTGGGGACAGATCGCCGAAAAGCTGTGCACAGCTGGGGATACGGGTGTGGATAACTTCACGCCTGTACTTCGGCCGCCCGGCCGTCTGCTCAGCGGCGGACTAGATCCACTGGGTGGAGACGACGAAGCCGACGGCGATCAGGCCCATGCCGATCAGCAGGTTCCAGTTGCCCAGGTCGTCCATCATCGGGATGTCCTGGCCGGCCACGTAGAAGACGACGAGCCAGGCGAGTCCGATCAGCCAGCAGGCCAGCATCAGCGGCGCCACCCAGACGCGGCTGGTGGTGCGCGGCTTCTTCGGCGTCTTCTCCGCCTTGACCTTGTCGGTCTTCTTCTTGTTGCGACTGCTCGACTCGGGCACGACTGAACTCCTTGTAAGGACGCATAAGCTGAGCGCTGAGGCGCCGGACTGTATCTGTTTTGGGTCCGGTCCCGGGTTAGCGTAGTGCAGAGAGAAACATGGAGATCACGGGTGCGTAGGTTGAGGCGTATTTCGCTGTGGCGAGCGGGGGCACCGCTGGCGCTGCTGTGCGCCGGTCTGCTGTTCGCGACCAGCGCCACCAACGCCCGGGGTACCGACCTGCGCCCTAGTCGCAACACTACGCTCGCCGGGCTGGTGGAGGAACAGAGCCGCCGCAGCGCGAGCCTGGTCCGCCAGCACGCGGCACTGACCCAGGACATCGAGAAGCTGCAGGCGCAGCAAGGTTCGATCGATCCGAAGCTCTCCGCCGAGCTCGCGAAGCTGTCCAACCAGGTTGGTACGACGCCTGTCACCGGCCCCGGACTGACCGTCACGCTGAAGGACGCGCCACGTGAGGTGGTCAAGGACAACCCGGACGTCGACGCCGACTGGCTGGTGATCCACCAGCAGGACATCCAGGCCGTGGTGAACGCGCTCTGGGCCGGCGGCGCGGAGGCGCTCTCGATCCAGAACCACCGGGTGATCTCCACCACCGGGATCAAGTGCGTCGGCAACTCCGTCGTCCTGCACGGTGTGCCGTACCTGCCGCCGTACAAGATCACCGCGATCGGGGACCGGCGGAAGCTGCAGCAGGCGCTGGACGACTCGCAGTACATCGAGAACCTGCAGGACTACGTGGTGAAGTTCCAGCTCGGCTACGAGGTGAAGAACGAGTCGTCGATCGCGATGCCGGCGTACGAGGGCACCCTCGACCTGCAAAGCGCGACCGTGCCCGGCTTCGAGGGCACCCCTTCGGTCAGCCCGACGACGTCCGGCCGCTAGCTGTCACAATGGTCCGCATGCCGCGGATCCTTGTCGTCGACAACTACGACTCCTTCGTCTACAACCTGGTCCAGTACCTGCAGCAGTTGCAGGCCGAGACCACCGTGCTGCGCAACGACGAGGTCACCCCCGACCAGGTCACCGAGTACGACGGCGTCCTGCTCTCGCCCGGCCCCGGTACGCCGGAAGAGGCCGGAGCGTGTGTGGACATCGTCCGGGAGCTGGGCGGCCAGGTCCCGATCTTCGGCGTCTGTCTGGGCCTGCAGGCCATCGGCGTCGCGTACGGCGGCGTGGTCGGCCGGGCCGACGAGCTGCTGCACGGCAAGACGAGCCAGGTGTTCCACGAGGGCGCCGGGGTGCTCGCCGGGCTGCCGTCGCCGTTCACCGCGACCCGATACCACTCGCTCGCGATCGCCCAGGACACCGTGCCGGAGGAGTTGCAGGTGACGGCCCGGACCGAGGCCGGCGTGATCATGGCGGCCCGGCACCGCGACCTCCCGGTCGAGGGTGTCCAGTTCCACCCGGAGTCGGTGCTCACCGAGGGCGGTCACCGGATGCTCGCCAACTGGCTGGCGATGTGCGGCGACCCGGACGCGGTCGCCCGCTCGGCCGGCCTCGCCCCGGTCGTCAGCTGAGACCGCAAGAGAAAGCCCCCGCGCAGTGAGCAGTTCACAGTGCGTGGGGCTTCCTAGGGTCAGCCGCCGATGGTGATGCCCGGCGTGGTCGGGAGGGTTGGCGGGGGCGATTCCGTGTTGGTCGGGTTGCTGGTCGGCGGCGGTGTCGGCTCTTCCGCGTCGTTGACCGTCAGCGTGATCAGGCTCCCCTTCGGGGCCTTGCTGCCGGCCTTCACACTCTGCTTGAGCACCGTCTGGTCGGCCGCGTTCGGGTCGCTGGCGGTGGCGTAGCCGACCCGGAAGCCGAGACCCTTCAGCGTCGCGGTCGCGTCGTCCTGCAGTTGGGTGACGACGTTCGGCACCTCGACGTTCTCCACGCCGGTGGACAAGGTCAGGGTGAACTCGGTGCCGGACGGGTACTGACCGTTCGGGTCCGGGCTGACGGCCAGGACGGTGCCCTTCTTCTCGGGGCTGTCCTGCTCCTGCGTCGCGTCCTTGACCTGGAAGTTCGCCGAGGTGCCCTCGAGCGCCTTACGCGCCGAGGACTCCGACTTGCCGATCACATCCGGCACCGGGAACGCACTCCGGCCGGCCGAGAACACCACAGTGACGGTCGATCCCTCTTCAACCTCGGTCCCGCCTTGCGGCGTCTGCCGGATCGCCGACCCCTTGCCGACCGTGTCACTGGCTTCCGACGGTCCCTGCGCGAACTTCAGCTTCTTCTCGGTGAGCAACGCGGTCGCATCGCCCACCGACTTGCCGCTCACGTCCGGTACGGCGACCTTGACCGGCGGAGTCGCCGTACCGCCGTTGTCGTTGCTCAGGTTCGTGAACAGGGCGTACGCGCCGACCGCGACCGCCACGATCGCCAGTCCGAGCAGAAAGTAGGCGAGTCCGCGGTTGCGCCGGGACCGGGCCGCCTCGGCCTCGTTGAGCCCGTCGTCCGGCGGCAGCAGGTCGTCCGCGGGGCTCTGCCCGTAGGCCTGGGTCGCCGCGGTCGGCGCCACCGCCGGCATCGCCCGGGTCTCACCGACTGCGGCCATCGGCGCGGTCACCTGCTGGCCGGATAGCACCCGGTGGATGTCCTGGCGCATCTCGGACGCGCTCTGGTACCGCTCCTCGCGGTTCTTCGCCAGCGCCTTGAGGACGACCGCGTCGACCTCCGGCGGGATGTCCGGGTCGAACGACGACGGCGGCAGCGCCTGCTCCCGGACGTGCTGGTAGGCCACCGACACCGGCGACTCACCGACGAACGGCGGACGGCCGGTCAGCAGTTCGTACAGCAGGCAGCCGGTCGAGTACAGGTCGGAGCGGGCGTCGACGGTCTCGCCGCGGGCCTGCTCCGGGGACAGGTACTGCGCCGTACCGATGACGGCCGCGGTCTGGGTCATCGTGGACGAGGTGTCCGCGACCGCGCGGGCGATGCCGAAGTCCATCACCTTGACCTGACCCTGCGGGGTCAGCATCACGTTCCCGGGTTTGATGTCGCGGTGCACGATGCCGGCCCGGTGGCTGTAGTCGAGCGCCTCGAGCACGCCGGAGGTGATCTCCAGGGCCCGTTCGGGCATGATCTTGCGGCCCTCGCGGATCAGGTCACGCAGGGTCTTGCCGGTCACCAGTTCCATCACGATGTACGGAATGGTGACGCCGGAGCCGTTCGGGTCGGGTTCCTCGCCGGTGTCGTACACCGACACGATGGTCGGGTGGTTCAGCGAGGCGGCCGACTGGGCCTCCCGCCGGAACCGGGCCTGGAAGGTGGCGTCACTGGCCAGATCGACCCGCAGTCGCTTGATCGCGACCGCCCGGCCCAGCCGGTTGTCGACGCCCCTGCGCACATCGGCCATACCGCCGCGGCCGAGCGGCTCGCCTTCTTCGTACCGGCCGCCGACGAGACGTGCCTGCGATGTCATGACTCTGCCTTCCAACCTGTCAGGAACACACTCGACTTGCCCACGGTAGCGGCCGCCACACGTGGTTCCCCGTCGGAAAGACGCGCTGTCACGGCATCATTCCGTATCGTCATCATTGGCCCAGCACCGCCTCCATCACCCGCTTGGCGATCGGTGCCGCCAGGGTGCCGCCGGCGATGTCGTTGCGCGGAATGTTGGCGTCCTCGATCATCACCGCGACCGCGATCTTCGGGTCGTTGGCCGGGGCGAACGCGGTGAACCAGGCGAACGGCGGGCGCTCCTTCGACGTCTGCGCCGTACCGGTCTTGCCGGCCACGTCGACGCCGCTGATCCGGCCGGGCTTACCGGTGCCGTTGGCAACAACGTCCACCATCATCTGGGTCAGCTGGCCGGCGACCTCCGGGGTGACCGCCTGGTGCAGCGACTCCGGCTTGGTCTCCGACACCGTCTTCAGGTCCGCGGTCTTCACGTTCTGTACCAGGTAGGGCTTCATCACGTCGCCCTGGTTCGCGATCCCGGCCGCCACCATCGCCATCTGCAGCGGGGTGGCCCGGACGTCGAACTGGCCGATCGCGGACTGCGCGGTCTGCGGCTCGTTCGGGTCGCCCGGGAACTGGCTGGCGACCGCGCCCAGCTCGGGCAGCTGCCGCTCGCCGAAGCCGAACTTGGCGGCCTGCTCGGCCAGCGCGTCCGCCTTCAGATCCAGGCCGATGCTGCCGAACGCGGTGTTGCAGGAGTTGCGCAGCGCGACCGTCAGCGTCGCGTTGTCGCTGCCGCCGCAGTTCCGGCCGTTCTCGTTCACCAGCGGCACGGTGGTCTGCGGCAGCGGCAGCTCGGCCGGCGAGGGCACCTTGGTCTCCGGCGTGTACTTGCCGCTCGACAGCGCCGCGGCCGCGGTGACCAGCTTGAACGTCGAGCCCGGCGGGTAGAGCTCCTTGACCGCCCGGTTCGACATCGGCTTGCCGTCGGCCGCGTTCAGTTTCTTCCACGCCGCGTTGACGTCCTCCAGGTCGTGCGAGGCGAGTTCGTTCGGGTCGTACGACGGCCGCGTCGCGAGCGCGAGCACCTTGCCGGTCTTGGGCTCGATCGCCACGACCGCGCCGGTCTTCCCGGACAGCCCGTCGTAGGCCGCTTGCTGGGCCGCGGCGTTCAGCGTGAGCGTCACACTGGCACCCTGCTGGGGCCGGTTGGTGATCACGTCGATCACCCGGCGGAACGCCATCGACGGGTCGCTGCCGTTCAGTTCGGCGTTCTGGGTCAGCTCGATCCCGGCCCGGCCGAACAGGTAGGAGTAGTAGCCGGTCGCCGGTGCGTAGACCGGGCCGGACGCGTACGTGCGCTGGTACTGGAACTGGTCGTTCGACAGCTTGCTCTGCGCGATCGGCGTACTGCCGATCAGGATCGGGCCGCGGTTGACCGAGAACTGCGAGTCGCGCACCCGGCGGTTGTCGTTGCGGGCGTTCAGGTCGCCGGCCCGGAAGGCCTGCAGGTACGTCGAGTTCGCCATCAGCGCGAGCATCAGGATGATCGCCGCCATGGCCAGTCGCCGGATCGCTGAGTTCACTGCTTCTGCACCGCCATCGCGATCGTTTCGTCGGACACTGGGGCGGCCGGGGTCTGCGGCCGGCGGGCCTGGTCGCTGATCCGCAGCAGCAGCGCGATGATCGCCCAGTTCGCGACCAGCGACGTACCGCCCAGCGCCATGAACGGCGTGG
Organism: uncultured Actinomycetota bacterium; assembly: GCA_963770725.1. Lineage (GTDB taxonomy): Bacteria > Actinomycetota > Actinomycetes > Propionibacteriales > Kribbellaceae > Kribbella. Next base: position 236,241 of record CAVYQT010000012.1, on the reverse strand, counting down.
CCAGACCGGTCAGCGGGATCAGACCGGTGACACCGCCGACGATGACGAACACCTGCAGCGCGAACGACATGGCCAGACCGGTCGCAAGCAGCTTGCCGAAGACGTCCCGGCAGCCGAGCGCGGTCCGCAGGCCGCGCTCCACGATCAGCGTGTAGACCAGGATGATCGCCATCAGCCCGGTCAGGCCGAGCTCCTCGCCGAACGAGGAGATGATGAAGTCGCTCTGGCCGTAGAAGCCGAGCAGTTCGGGCCGGCCCTGGCCCAGGCCGCGGCCGAGCACACCGCCCCAGGCCTGCCCCATCAACGCGGTGGCGACCTGGCCGCCGGTCTCGTTGAACGGGTGCAGCCAGTCGTCCACCCGCTTCTGCACGTGGCCGAAGGTCTGGGACGCGAAGAACGCGCCGCCGGCGAACAGCAGACCACCGATGATCAGCCAGCCGGCCCGCTCGGTGGACACGTACAGCAGGATCAGGAACAGGCCGAAGAACAGCAGCGACGAGCCGAGGTCCTTCTCGAAGACGAGGACACCCAGGCTGACCGCCCAGGCGATCAGGATCGGGCCGAGGTCGCGGGCCCGGGGGAGATCGAGACCGAGGAAGCGGTGCCCGGCCAGCGTCAGCACGTCCCGTTTGACCACCAGGTAGCCGGCGAAGAAGACCACCAGACAGAGCTTCGCGAACTCACCGGGCTGGAAGGACATCCCGATGAACCGGATCCAGATCTGCGCGCCGTTGATGTTGACCCCGAGACCGGGGATCAGCGGCAGCACCAGCAGGATCAGACCGGCCAGGCCCGCGGTGTAGGTCAGTGCCTGCAGCCGTCGGTGGTCGCGGATCAGCAGGATGACGGCCAGGAACAAGACGATGCCGACCGCGGTCCAGGTGATCTGCTGCGGTGCGGCGGGAGCCCGCGGCTCCCGGCCGGCCGCCTCGGCGGCCGCGGCCATGCCGAGGTCGACCCGGTGGATCATCGCGACCCCGAGGCCGTTCAGCAGCACGGCACACGGCAGCAGGACGGGATCGGCGTACGGCGCCCGGTAGCGCAGCGCGAAGTGGGCGATCAGCGCGAGGATCCCGATCCCGGCGGCGTAGAACCCGGTACTGGCCGGGATCTTGTCCTGGACGGTGATGCCGATATTCACGTACGCGGCGACCGAGACGACGATCGCGATGATGAGCAGCGCCAGCTCCACCCCACGCCGGCTGCGCGGGATGATCTGGATGACGGACGTCGACGCGATACTCATCTGACGCCGTCGCAGTCGTCGGGGTTGACCGTCCCGGTGGTCGGCGACGTCGACGGTGCCGTGGTCGGCGGCTTCACGGTCGTCGGCGGCTTCGCGGTGGTCGGCGGTGCCGGGACCGTCGTACTCGGCTTCGGGGTGGGGGACGGCGTCGGCTTCGCCTGCGCGGCGCATTCGGCCGCGGTGCGCTCCAGTTCGCTCACGACCGTCCGCGCGCCGGGCAGGTCGTCGGCCTGGATGTTGTTCTCCACCTGCTCGCGGCTGTACGTCGGCAGCTTGTCCACCTGCAGCGTCTGCTTCTCGTACACGCTCGACAGCGTCAGGCCGGGGATGTCCCCTTCGACACCCTTGAAGATCGCAACGTAGTCGCCGTCGGTGCCGACGTAGTACTGGTTCTGAGTCCAGCTGTACGCGAACCAGGTGCCGCCACCGATCAGACCGAGGATGACGACCAGTACGGCGATCCGTCGCAACCACGGGAAACGCTTCGGCGGCCGCGGCGCGTACCGCAGCTCCTCCGGGTCGAGGACCGCGCCGCCACCACCGCCACCGCCGCCATGACCGGGTACGGCGACCGTCGGCGTACCGCGACCGGTCCCACCCTGAGCCAGCTCAGCGGCCGCTCCGACGAGCTGCGGGTCGTCCCCGCTCGACGGCGGCGTCTCGATCACGTCCGCGACGACGCACGTCACGTTGTCGTTCGACCCCGCCTCGAGGGCGTGCGTGATCAGCTCCACCACCACGGAGTCCGGCGTACCGTCGGCCATCGAGGCCGCGATCACCTCGTCGCTCACGTAGTCGGGCAGGCCGTCACTGCACAGCATCAACCGGTCGCCGGCGCGGACGTCGAGGATCTCCAGGTCCGGATCGGAGTCCGGCCGGCCGTCGAGTACGCGCAGGATCAGGTTGCGGTGCGGGTGGGTGAAGGCCTCCTCCTTGGAGATCCGGCCCTCGTCCACCAGCGACTGCACGAAAGTGTGGTCGTGGCTCAGCTGGTAAAGCAGTCCGTCCCGCATCCGGTACGCGCGGGAGTCACCCAGGTGGGCCAGCCCGAGCTGCTGCCCGTCGAACATCAGCGCGGTGACGGTCGAACCCATCCCCTCGCGCTCGGGGTCCTCCTCGACCAGCTCGGACAGCTTCTCGTTCGCCCGGTGCACCGCCCCGGCCAGCGCCTCGATCATGTCCTCGCCGCTGATCGCCGGCGTGTCCAGTTTCCGGATCACCTGGACCGCGGCCGCACTGGCCACCTCGCCGGCCGCCGCGCCGCCCATTCCGTCGGCGAGCAGCAGGAGGTGCGGACCGGCGTACGCCGAGTCCTCGTTGTTGCGCCGCACCCGTCCGACGTCGGACAGTGCGGCGTAGTCGAGCGACAGGGTCATCGAGGCAGGCCTACTTCGCGATGTTCAGCGTCGTCCGGCCGATCCGGATCGATCCGCCGATCTCGGCCGGCACCGGGCGGGTCACCCGCTGGCCGTCCAGGTACGTCCCGTTGGTGGAGCCGAGGTCCTCGACCCACCACTGGCCCTCGGAGAGGAACAGCCGGGAGTGCCGGGTGGAAGAGTAGTCGTCATCCAGCCGGATCTGGCAGTCCGAGCCGCGGCCGATGATGACCGGCTCGTCCACCAGGGTGGCACCCACCCCGGCCTGCGGCCCGTCCGCGATCGTCACCGACCCGGGCAGGCCCTTGCGCTTCTTCACCGGCTTGGCCGGTTTCGGGGTCCGGCTGGTCTGCGGTACGACGGCAGCGGCCGCGCGACTGTCGACCTTCGCACCGAACAGGTCGGACCTGATCACGGACAGCACCGCGAGGACGAACATCCACAACAGGGCCAGGAACCCCAGTTTGATCAGGGTCAGGGTCAGTTCCGACATGGAAGGTCAGTCACCACCCGCTGCTCGGCGGCTGGGCGATCGGCTCGTCCGCCAGACGCAGCGTCATCGTCGTGTTGCCGATCCGCACGGTCGAACCGTCGACCAGCTCGGCCTCGGTGGTCCGCCGGCCGTTCACCAGCGTCCCGTTGGTTGAGCCCAGGTCGACCATGACCACCCGGACGCCACCGGGGCCCTCCGGCATCAGCCGGATCTCCGCGTGCCGCCGGGACACGCCCGGGTCGTTGATCTGGATGTCCGCGTCGGTCCCGCGGCCGAGCACAACGCCCGGCGGGTTGACCGGCCGGCGGCGGCCGTTCACCTCGAGCATCACCTGTGGGTGGCCGCGGCGCGGCGGCTGTTGCTGGGGTGGCGGCGGGGCGCTCTGCTGCACCGTCTGGCCGTCGTTCGGCGGCACGTAGGGCTCCTGCTGGTAGGGCTGGGGCTGCGGGCGGGGCCGTTGGGTCCCGACCGTCGCACTGACCACACGGAACTTACCGGTCGGCAGGGCGTCCTGCCGGGTCAAGGCGATCTCGATCGGGCCGGAGAACGTGTACCGCTGGATGTCGGCATGGTCACGCAGCTCGTTCGCCAGCTCGTGGTTCAGGGTCTGGCCGTAGGCGTCCAGCCGTTCGAAGTCGCCCGGACCGAGTTCGATGGTGAAGTGGTTCGGCACCAGCCGGCGGTCCCGGGACAGGATCCGCGCGGTGTTGTCGATCTCACGCTTGAGCGCCGCCGCCAGCTCGATCGGCTCGACGTCACCCTTGAAAGCACGCGCGAAGACACCGCTCACAATGCCCTCCAGGCGTCGCTCGAAGCGCTGCAGCGGTCGCACGCCTCCTCCTCCACGGTCCGGTCGCCGGTCGATGCCAACGATCCTGCTTGCCGTCCGGCGCCCTCAGCAGGCACGCCGTACGTCGTCCACCGGTCATGGTGGACACACCGGGTACGACGATCGATCGTATCGGGAGGTTCGACCCAACCCGCAATGTGAACGTTCCGTAGGACCCGTGCTACTGTTCCTTCTCGGTTGCAGATGACTCTGTCAGATGCGATCAAGCGCGCGGGTGGCGGAATAGGCAGACGCGCACGGTTCAGGTCCGTGTGCCCGAAAGGGCGTGGGGGTTCAACTCCCCCCTCGCGCACAACAAGTCCCGGTCAACGACCGGGACTTCTTGCATTCCGGACAAGAACTGTGACCAACCCCGCAACCGGCAACCCCGGCTCCACCCCGCAGCCGGCTACGGGCTCGGCAGAGTCCTCCCGCTGGGGCGACGACGCGGTGCGCGTTGTCACGAATCAGGCGAACTATGTCCGCGATCCGGCTGCCTACCAAGCGTGGCGCGGTCAGGTCGCTCGCGTGCTCGAACGGCTGACGTAGTCCGGTCGGTGGACAGCCGGGATCGGTCGCTGGATTGACGACGGGGTCAGCACCGGATGACAGAGTTGGCATCCAAGGGTGTGACCTGGAAGGAAGCCGGCGGTATGGAGAGTGCGGCGTTCGAGCTGATCGGGCTGACGAAGCTTTTCGGGGAAGAGAAGGCGGTCGACGACCTGAGTCTTGCTGTGCCGAAGGGATCGTTCTTCGGGATGCTGGGGCCCAACGGGGCCGGGAAGACGACCTCGTTGTCGATGGCGGTCGGGCTGCTGCGGCCGGACGCGGGTACGGCGAAGATCTTCGGGGTGGACGTGTGGGCGGATCCCACCCGGGCCAAGGCGCTGGTCGGCGTACTGCCGGACGGGCTGGCGATGCCCGAGCGGTTGACCGGGCGTGAGGTGCTCACGTACCTCGGGCTGCTGCGCGGATTGCCGGCGGACGAGGTCGATCGTCGTACGGCGGAACTCCTCGAGGTGCTCGAACTCGACCACGAGGACGAGAAGCAGGTGATCGGCTACTCGACCGGGATGCGGAAGAAGCTCGGGCTCGCCGTCGCGTTGCTGCACGCGCCGCGGCTGCTGGTCCTGGACGAGCCCTTCGAGGCGGTCGACCCGGTGTCGGCGGCGACGATCCGGACGATCCTGAACAGGTTCATCGCCGGCGGCGGCTCGGTGGTGATGTCGAGTCACGTGATGGCGCTGGTCGAGCAGCTGTGCGACCGGGTGGCGGTCGTCGCCGAGGGCAAGGTTGTTGCCTCAGGCACCGTCTCCGAGGTGCAGGCGGGCGGCAGCCTGGAGGACGCGTTCGTCTCGCTGGTCGGTGCCTCGACCCGGGGTGCGGAGGGACTGTCGTGGCTGTCGGCCTGACCTACGCCACCTCGCAGACGCTGGTCCGGATGCGGCTGGCCGCGTTCCGGCACGCGCTGAAGGACCAGAACCGGGTGAGCTGGATCGGCACCGGCGCGTTCGTCGGCGTGGTCCTGGCGGGCGGGACGATCTGGGTGGCTGCGACGGGCGACTTCAACGTGCTCGTCGTCGCCCTGGCGGTGTGGATGCTCGGGTGGATCGTCGGGCCGCTGTTCGCCGGTGGCGGTGACGAGACGCTGAAGCCCGAGTACTTCAGCATGCTCCCGCTGACGCCGCGCACACTCTCCGCCGGACTCCTCACTGCCGCACTGGCCGGCGTTGCGCCTGCCATCAGCCTGCTGGCGCTGCTGAGCCTGGTAGTCGTCGGCACTCAGCTCTCCGTCGCCGCAGCACTGATCGCCTTGCCTGCTGTGGTTCTGCAGCTCCTCTGCTTCGTGCTGGCGTCCAGACTGGCTGTTGCGGTGTACGGCGTACTGCTGCAGGTGCGGTCCGGCGCCGTACTCGCTGCGATCGTCAACGCCTTCATCCTGGCGTTCACTGCGCAGGGGTGGGCGCTGATCGTCGCCTTCGTGTCCGCCGACGTCCAGGGCACCATGGCTCGCGGTGCGCGCGTGGCACCGTCTGGCTGGGGTCTGGTCGCAGTAGAGGCGGCTGGTCGTGGCGACTGGCTGCGGGTGCTCCTGGCCCTTGTGGGTCTTGCTGTGCTCGCTGTGGTGATGTTCGTCGGCTGGTCCGCTCTCCTGGTACGGCGTACGACGGCCAGCCGCGGTGGACGCAAGCCACGGCGGCTGCTGACGGCCACCGGTCCACGTGACGCGGCTGCAGCCAAGGAGCTCCGGTCCTGGACGCGAGACCTGCTCTACGGGCACAAGGCCGTGTTCGCGATCAGCTACGGCCTCTTCTTCTGCATGATGCCGCTCGCCATCGGCTGGAAGGGCATGCTGCCGTGGGCCGGTCCGGCGGCGCTGGTGATGGCCGGCTCGATGTCGTCCAACCTGTACGGCTCAGACGGTACGGCGCTCTGGACGACCCTCATGACTCCCGGGTCGGCCGGACCGGATGTCCGAGCTCGGCAGCGGGCGTTCCTGCTGGTGTTCGGGCCGCCGACCCTCCTGATCACTCTGCTCCTGACGTGGTGGGCGGACTCCTCGAGCGCGTGGCCCCTCGTGCTGAGCGTGCTGCCGGCGCTCCTGGGTGGTGCGGCCGGGCTGGTCGTCGCCTGCTCGGTGTACGCGGCGGTGCCCACGACCGACGCGCACAAGCGGTCCGGCAATCCGCTCAACTCGGGTGAGAACGAGGGCGAGGCGATGGGCATCGTCTGGGTGATGCTCATCCTGGTGTCGCTCACCGCGGGCCCAGCACTCGGCGCGGCCCTGGCCTGGTCCTGGTGGGGCGTCCCGGTCGGCGTGGCATCCGGCGTACTGGCTTGGTGGTACCTCGGCCGACTGGCAGCCGTCGGCCTGGAACAGCGTGGCCCCGAGCTACTCACCCTGCTCAGGCACGGCCGCTCTCCCGCCGAACAAGCCAAGAAGGCCGCCGCCCTCGACCACCTGCCCCGCTGGCGCCGTACCCTCGCCAACTACTGCCTGGGCTTCGGCGCCATCCCCCTCTTCCCCCAGGCCCTGGTCCCCGCCATCTTCCTACTCACCGACAACACCGACACCAAGTCCTGGTTCCTGGCCCTCCACCTACCCTCGCAATGGCACTGGCCAGTCATAGCCGCCATGGCCGCCCTAGGCCTCTCCATGTACGCCTACGGCGGCCTCACCTACCTCAACGCCAAGAAGAAGGTCACGGCCAGATCGAAGTGATCCATTCGGGGTGGTCGATGAAGGGGTTTCGGTTGTGTTGGTAGGTGGTGTAGATGATGTCGTTGCGGCGCTTTTCGAAGGTGTCGGGCGGGTCGGCGGCGGCCCAGGCCTTGAGGACGGAGAGTTTGCCCATGTAGGGGGCGCTGCCGTTGCCGACCGAGTTGTTGAGCTCCAGGTTGGCGAAGCCGTCGGCGCCTTCGTAGCGGACCGCCATGTAGAAGATCATCCGGGCGACGTCACCGCTGACCGCGGCGCGTGGGGCGAAGGAGTCGCCGTCCACGGTGCAGCCGGAGCATTCGGAGACGGCTGAGCCGCCGTTGTCGAAGTCGAGGTTGCCGCGGGCCGCGTTCACCGAGACGTCCTCGGGGCGGAGGTGGTGGATGTCGGTGCCCGGGCCGGTCGCCGTACCGAAGTCGCCGTGGGACTTGGCCCAGACGTGCTCGCGGTTCCAGTCGTTCGGGTCGCCGCCGTTGGTGGTCTTGCTCTGGGACCGGCCGGAGTACAGCAGGATGACGTTGTTCGTGTTCGCCGGGTCCTGGTCGGTGTCCTTGAGCGCGTTCCACACCTGGTCGTAGTTGAGCTTGGTCTGGTCCGAGATGATCGTGTGCAGCGCCGCCTTCAGGGCCGCGCCGGTCTTGCCCTCGGTCCCGGCGTAGTAGTCACCCGGATCCGGCGGCGGTGCCGACGAACCGCCGCCGCTGAACGCGGTCGTGCTCGTCAGCCCGGCGTGCGAGAAGTACGCGGCCAGCTTCCCGGTCACGGTGATCTTCTGCCCGAGCAGGCCGGGGTTGCTCTGCAGCCCGTACGACGACCTGAACGCCGAGGTGATCTGGACGTACAGCATCGACGACGTACTCGTCTGCGACGCCGAGTCCGCCAGCGCGAGCGCGTAGTCGTTCGGGAAGTTGCTCCGGACAACGGTGCTGGTCGCGGTCGGCTGACCGACCACATGTCCCGTGACCGTCGCGGTGGACCCGTCCTGCCGGCCGATCGCCGTACTCACCGAGATGGGGGTGGCCGCCGTCGAGGGCGTGATACCGAAGCCGAGCAGCGCGAGGACGACGCTGACGATCAGGACGGGCCGGAATGCGCGGGAACGAAGCACGGCATCTCCCAGGGGCGGTTGGGGACCACTGCGTCGCGGTCAGTCTGCCCAGCCGACCCGGCCGCGGAACATCCGCGCGGGAAACGACGAGTGAAGAGGTTGAGTCGGTGGGGCGGGGAGCGTGTGAGTGACGCTCGCCGCCCCACCTAGGTGTATGGGCCCCCATCAGGCCGCGACGAGCTGCCGCGGGCTGCTCTGCCCATCCACCAGTGAGGCGCTACTGCGGGCAGCACCTCACCGACAAGGGGAGGGATGATCCTCCGACCGTGGCGTGGTGCGGACGCCGTTAACGGACCGTACTCAGTCAGACACGCATTGTCCACAGGTCAGCGCAGTCGTCTCGCCCTACTGACGGGTCACTGAACAGGCAGCGGTCACTCCCTTGACGGCTGGAGAACCAGTTCCGCCAGTACGGCGGCCGCCACCGCCGCGTCGGCCGCACCGATCCCGGTCAGATCCGCGACCGACCGACGATCCCGGTCCACCACCCCGTCCCGCAGTACGGCGCCGATCGCAACGTCCACGTCATCGGCCACCACACCCGCCCGTACGGCGTTGCCGAAGTCGCCGTGGTCGAGGCACTGCTCGTGGTCGTCGGTCGCGACCACGGCCCCGGCGAACACCTCGACCGGCAACTCACCCTTCCCGGGCATGTCGGTGCCGATCCCGGTCACCTGCACAGCGGACCGGAACAACGCGGCCGGCAAGGGCGAGCGCGCAGCCGTCGTCGCGATCACACACGCCGCACCGTCCAATGCATCCGGCCGAGCATCCAGACCGTCCGCCGCGAACACCGCACAGAGCGCGTCCACAGCCGCCAGCCGTCGGCCCCACACCTTCACCCGACGCAGCGGTCGCAACTCCCGCAGCCACTGCACCTGCATCCGCGCCTGCTCACCAGTCCCGAGTACGGCGACCTCGTCCACGCCGGCCGGTGTCATCGCGTCGGTGATCAGCGCTCCCGCGGCCGCCGTACGCCATGCCGTCAGCATGCCCTCGTCGGCGAGTACTGCGGCCGGTGCGCCGTTGGTCGCGTCCACGAGGAGCATCAGCCCGTTGTTGACCGATGCGAATGTGCTGGCGATCTTCACCACGAAGTACGGCGAGCCCTCGACGTATCCGGCCTTGACGTGGCAGTCGCCGGAACGAGCGGGAAAGTCGAGCACCATCGGCGCCGGGACCGACGTACGGCCCTCGGCGTGAGCGATCAGCCCGTCCCGGACCGCATCGAACACAAGTGTCGGGGTGGCGACCCGGCGGATCTCCGTGAGCCCGATGACAGGCAGCGTCATCGCCGCTTCTCCAGCCAGTCGGCCCATGCGGCCAGCGCCTCCGACGGGTCGCGACGGCCGACGCCAACCCGGAAGCGGTCGGTCGGGGTCTCGGTCAGCTCGGAGCTGTAGATGCTCGACGGCAACAGCAGTACGCCGGCCTGTTCGACGAGCTCGGTGCACATGGACTCAACTCCGTCGGAACCCAGGTAGCGCGGGAAGCAGACGCAGCCACCGTCGGGTGGTGCGAACTCGAACAGATCCGGATAGCGCGCGAAGAATTCGGTGAAGACCGGCAGGTTCTCCGCGACGATCCGGCGGTTCCGGTCGAGCAGGTGATCCCGGGCGCGCAGCGCGATCAGCGCAAGTACTTCGCTCGGGGCGGAGTTGCAGATGGTCGTGTAGTGCTTGGCGCGTTCGAGCTTGTCGAGGACGGTGCGGTCCCGGCAGGCGATCCAGCCGATCCGCAGTCCGGGCAGGCCGTACGCCTTCGACATCACGTTGAGGGACAGCGCCGTACCGGAGAGGCCTGTTGCTTGTGGCAACGGTTCGCGGGTCAGCTCGAGGCCGCGGTAGACCTCATCGCTGAACAGGGTGATCCCGCGGTCGTCGCACAGCTGGACCAACCGGCTCCAGGCTTCCGCAGTGGGCACCGCGCCGGTCGGGTTGTTGGGGAAGTTCACCGACACCATCCGGGTGTTCGGCCGCAGTGCGCGTTCCACCGTGTCGACATCGAGGGCCCAGCCGTCGTCAGGCTGCAACGCGACGCCAGTGACCTCGCAGACGGCCAACGGGACCGTCTCGGCCGCCTGATAGTTCGGGGTCAGTACGACGAGGTGGTCGGTCGGCTCGAGAAGCGTCCGCATGGCGAGGTAGATGGCCTCTTCGGCACCGGCGAAGCACAGGACGTCGTCCGCCGAGGCGTTCGCGTAGGTCGCCGCGATCTCCTCCCGCAACGCCGGCAGGCCGCGGGTCTCGGTGTAGCCGAGGGCCAACGACTCCCACCGCTCGCGGCCGTCGTCGTCCGCCAGGGCCAGGAGTTCGGTCAGCGTCAACGTCTCGGCATCGGACGCGGTCAGGTGGTAGCGGGCGCTGAACTCCCACTGCGCGAAGTACGTCTCCAACCGGAAGTCAGGCAGTGTCGGCATGCGGTTCCTTTCGGGCTTGCCCGAGATGCTGGTAGAGCGCTGACCTGGAGATCCGCAGCGCCCGCGCGACCGCAGGTACCGACCGCCGCTGGCTCAGCACGCCGGCCGCGTCCAGCTTGCCGAGCAACTCGACGCGGTCCTCCCGGCCTAACCGCTCGACCGTCAGCCCGCGCTCCCGGACGTACTCGGCGATGACCTCGTTGAGCGTCTCGAACCAGTCGTGTTCGAACAGCACGCGCGGCTGGCCGGCGGCCGGCGCGGCGAAGGCGGCCAGCAGCCGACTCGCTTCCTCGAAGGCGGTCCGGTCCACGTTCACGCAGAACACGTACGCCGGCTTGCCGTCGGCGTCCCGGATGACGGCGCTGACACTGGACAGCCGGCGGCCGTCCGACAGGACCTTCGGGTAGGGCCCGTACACGTCCGGGCCGGTCGTGGACAGTTGGTCCAGCTCGCCGAGCAGCGAGGGCTCACCCGGCTCGCGGCCGGACAGCGGGTTCCAGATCGCGACGACCTGGTCGGTCGCCGGGTCATGCAACACGACCTCGGCGTGCGGCGACAGCAACCGGGCCAGCGCGTCACCGATCGGGGCCAGCTGCTCAGGCGTCATGCCTGGACAGTAAGTCCACGATAGACAGTGTGTCTACGCGGGACGGCCGTTCTCTACGCGGGTCGTCCGCGAGTTACGCGACTGACGGTTGTGGCGCGCTTGCGCCATGTCGCAGAGACGGCAGTGATGGACAAGGCGGATCCCGGTGACCGGATTGCAAACTCTTTCGGAAGTAGAGGTGCGCCTGCCCACAGCCTCTGAAGGAGAATCATGCCCCCCAATCGGATCACCGCCGCCACCCTTGCGGCGATGTTGACCCTCGGCGCGGTCTCGGCGACCCCGGCCGCCGCCGCACCGCCACCGACAGCCGCCGGCACCGCCGGCGGCACCAGCACCGCCACCGCCGCCAAGGTCACCCTGATCACCGGCGACGTCGTCGAGGTGACCGACGCCGGTGCCGGGAAGAAAGCGGCCACCGTCCGCCCGGCCGCCGGACGCGAGCGCGTCACCTTCCACACCATCGAGGTCGACGGCGGACTCCGGGTCCTGCCGAGCGACGCCGTACCGTACATCTCCACCGGCGTGCTGGACGCCGACCTGTTCGACGTCGAGGAACTCGTCGCCGACGGGTACGGCGACTCCGCCGCCCGGCAGCTCCCGCTGATCGTCAAGTACGACCAGGGTCTGCGCGGTTCGCAGGACCTGGCCGGTACGACGACCACCCGCGAGCTGAACTCGATCGGTGGCAAGGCCGTGGACGCGGCCAAGGACCAGCTGCCCGAGCTGTGGAAATCGCTGAAGCCGGCCGTCGGCGCCCGTGCGCTGAACAGCGGTGTCAGCAAGATCTGGCTCGACGGCAAGGTACGCGCGGTACTCGACAAGAGCGTCCCGCAGATCGGTGCGCCGTCCGCGTGGCAGGCCGGCTACGAGGGCTCCGGCGTCGAGGTCGCCGTACTGGACACCGGCGTGGACGCCGAGCACCCGGACCTGGCCGGCAAGGTGCAGCAGGCCCAGGACTTCTCCGGCAGCCCGACCGGACCCGCGGACCGCTTCGGTCACGGCACGCATGTCGCGGCCACGATCGCCGGCGCCGGAGCCGGTGCGGGCGGGACCCGGAAGGGTGTCGCGCCGAAGGCCGACCTGCTCGTCGGCAAGGTGCTCGGCGACGACGGCTACGGCTACGAGTCCTGGATCATCGCCGGGATGGAGTGGGCCGCCGCTGAGGGCGCCAAGGTCGTCAACATGAGCCTCGGCGGTGGCGCGACCGACGGCACCGACCCGATGAGCCAGGCCGTCAACGACATCACCGCCCGGACCGGCACGCTGTTCGTCGTCTCGGCCGGCAACGAGGGCCAGGACGAGTCGATCGGTACGCCGGGCGCAGCGGCGTCGGCGCTGACCGTGGCGGCTGTTGACCGCAACGACGCGCTGGCGGACTTCTCCAGCCGCGGACCGCGGCTCGGCGACGCCGGCCTCAAGCCCGAGATCTCCGCGCCCGGCGTGGGCATCGTCGCCGCCCGTGCGGCCGGCACCGCCATGGGCGGGCCGGTGGACGACCTCTACACGGCAGCCTCGGGTACGTCGATGGCCGCGCCGCACGTCGCCGGAGCGGCTGCCCTGCTCGCGCAGCAGCACCCGGACTGGAAGGCCGACCAGCTGAAGAACGCTCTGGTCAGCACCGCCAAGACCCAGCCGAACCAGTCCGTCTACGCCCACGGCGCCGGCCGGGTCGACCTGAGCCGCGCGGTCTCGCAGCAGGTCTTCGCCACCGGTGTCGCGGACTTCGGCCTGCAGACCTCGACCGACGCGTCCGCCCGGACCGTCACCTACCGGAACGAGTCGGACGCACCGGTCACGCTGACCCTGTCCGTTGCCGTCACCAACCTCGACAACGCCAAGCCGGAGACCGACGCCTTCGGTGTCCCGGCCAGTGTCACGGTGCCCGGCGAACGGCAGCATCGACGTACCGGTGAACCTGGCCGCGGCGAAGCTCGACCGTGGTCTGCACAGCGGCTGGATCGTTGCCACCGGCACCGACGGGGTCGTCACCCGCACCGCGGTCGGCGCGCTCCGGCAGGGCCCGAAGCACAAGATCACGCTGCGCGGCATCGGCCTGGACGGTCAGCCGACCGCGGTCCCGGTCGTCTCCCTGTTCGGCGACAACTCGCGCTCCGACGTCCTGGCCTGGATCCCGGACGGCGAGAGCATCACGGCCGAGGTCGAGGAGGGCACGTACCTGCTGCACGGCCTGGTCGACAACAGCAACCCGCAGGACGAGCAGTCCACGCTGTTCACCGACCCGAACATCGTCGTCAGCAAGGACACCGAGGTCGTCATCGACGCCCGCAAGGCGGCGCCGATCACGATCGAGACGCCCAAGCCGTCGGAGCAGCAGGCGATCCTGAGCTACTACGTGCACCGGGTCTACGGCAACGGCCGCTCGATCAGCCACGGCGTGATGCACTTCAGCACGGTCAAGCAGGTCAACGTGACCCCGACCAAGCCGGTCACGGAGGGCAGCTTCGAGTTCTCGTCCCGCTGGCAACTGGTCGCGCCGATGGTCCAGGCGTCGGTCCAGGGTGTCACCGGGCCGCTGGACATCAACCTGCTGCACCAGTCGCCGTCGTACGAAGGCAAGAAGCGGTTCCCGCTCGTGTACGCCGACTCCTCGCTGAAGGGTGTGAAGGGCGCGCTCGCCGTGCTCGACTCGAGTGAGGACGGCTGGGGGAACGGCAGTGAGCAGGAGCAGATCGCCGCGGCCGCCCAGGCCGGCGCCGAGGCCGTGATCCTGGTCCGGCCGGCGGACTGGTCGGCCTGGACCGTGTGGCGCCCGACCGGCGACTCGCGAGCCGATCCCGGCGATGGTGACCACCGCCGCGGACGGGAAGAAGCTGATGGACCGGGCCAAGCGCGGCAACGCCACGATCGACCTGACGCTGACCACGTCGAGCCCGTACCTGTACGACGTCAACCAGGTCTCGACCGGGTACATCCCGGCGAAGATCAACTACAAGGTGACCCCGGCCAACAGTGCGCGGATCACCACCAGGTACGCCGACAACGGTGGCTTCAACTGGGCCAAGGAGCAGCGGTTCGGCTGGCGGCCGTGGCAGGAGTACGCCTGGAACGACTCGCAGCGGTTCGTCGAGACGCCGAAGGTGCGCGAGGAGTGGGTGACGTCGGGCGACTCGCTCTGGCAGCACCGGGTGCACCACCTCTTCACCTGGGATCTGATGAACCCGCTCAGGGGCGGCATGACCTCGTTGCCGCGCAGCTACCAGAGCGGTCCGTCGTCGGAGACCTGGTTCGGTCCGGTCGTTCGTCCGGCCGCCGCACCTGGTGTGCTGTCGACCCGGACCGGTGACCGGTTGTCGCTGCGGATCCCGACGTTCGTGGACGCGGCCGGGCACTACACGATCGGTGAGACCACGTCGGCGTCCGCGGTGCTGTCGCGCAACGGCAGGTCGTGGCCGAGCTGCCGGACGCGTGGCAGGACGTGATGACGTCCGGCGAGCGACGCGTCGTACAAGCTGGACCTCAACACCGAGCGGGCTGACACCGCGAGTGGACCTGGGGTACGCGGACGCAGACCTCGTGGGAGTTCCGGTCGAAGAACGCGCCGGTGGACAAGCCGGCTCCGCTCTCGCTGCTGCAGGTGGGCTACACGGTGCCGACCGACCTCACCGGTCGGGTCTCCGCCCGCACGCACGTGGTCGGCTTCAACGTCCAGCAGCAGGTCGGTGCGGCCCGGTCGACCACGCTGCAGGCCTGGGCGTCGTACGACGAGGGCAAGAGCTGGAAGAAGCTCGCCGTAGTAGGTGCCCTCGGCCGCTACCTGGCCGTGGTCCCGTCCGCGCACGACACCGTGTCGCTGAAGGTCCGGGCGACTGACAACACCGGAGCCGCGGTGACGCAGACCGTGATCCGCGCGTACGGCGTGAAGTAGCAGACCGAGCTGGGGCGGCGGGGGCCGCCCCAGCTCAGATCCAGCCGCGCTTGGCCGCCTGGTAGGCCAGCCCGGTCCGGGTGTCGACTCCGGCCAGGGCCATCATCCGGTCGAGGCGTCGCTGGACGGTACGGCGGCTGATGCCCAGCTGGGACGCGATCGACTTGTCGGGTACGCCGGCCACCAGCAGCGACAGGAGGAAGCGTTCGGAGTCGTCGAGGCCCTCTGGGTCGTCCTTGTCATCCGAGTGGAGCTTCACCGGGGTCGCCTGCTCCCAGTGGCTCTCGAACAGAGCCAGCAGCGCGTCCAGCAGCTGGCCGCGGCCGATCACCGCCGCCGTCGGCTCCCCGATGCCCACCTCGTCGTCACGGACCAGCGGGCAGACCGCGGTCGCCCTGTCCACGATCGCCAATCGGACCGGGAGCGTCGGGAGGGAACGGGCCTCCTCGCCCCAGCTGACGCCCTCGGCGATGGTGTCGAGTTCGCCGGGCGTCTCCAGCAGGGCCCGCTCGTAGATCGCGCGATAGCGGACGCCACGAGTCAGAGCGCCGTACTCCTCGGTGTTGTCCGCGCCCTGCATCGCCAGTGGGTTGGCGCGGCAGAACCACAGGATCTCCTGGCGGGCCGACTCCTGCAGGTCGCGCAGGCGCTCGCGGAGTGCGTCGGCCCCGACGATCACCTCGACCAGGTGGTGTGCGTCCCGACGGCTCGCGCTGACGCGAAACTCCTCGCTCAACGCGGCCACGGTCTTGCGGGCCGCCTCCAGCGACTCCTGCCGGCGGAGAAGCGTCGTACCGAGGGCGACGTCCGGTGGGAGCGGCCGGAAGACCGGACCGTCGGCCTGGTGGACCGCCACCAGCCCCTTCGCCTGCAGTCGCTGCAGTACCTCGTCCGCCTCCTGCTGCGGCAACTCGGCAACCTCGGCCAGCTCCGACGGCCGGGCCACGGACAGCCCGACCAGCAGCCTGTACGCCTGCTCCTCGCGCGGATCAAGTAACACGCCGTCCTGCATCCTGGCCGCCCTCCCTGCTCGTAGGCCCACACCTAACCAGCCATTCCAACGTGGAAGCGAGCCGGTTGGCGAATGGCACAGCTGTGCCCGTCCGGCAGTTGGCACCGGAGTGCCATCACAGCGATGGTGAGCGATCGTCACTTTCCCGCCGGCCGCCCGCCACCGCGGCAACCCGGCCCTCCGCCTCCCGAAGCCCACCCACCCGGAGCGAGCCGCCCGGCGTTAGCTGTTGAGGTGGAAGGTCATGCCTTTGTAATCGCGGGTGTTTGCGGGTCGCGGGGACTCAGTGATGGCCGGTTGAGCCTGGGCCGTCGGTGGGGCGATGCCCAGGTGGGCGGCGGACTGGCCGACGCGGGTCTGGACCCATTCCTGCAGTCCTGGATCGGCGACCAGGATCCGGTCGCCGTTCTCACGAAGCATGCCTCGGGCAACCAACTGCTGCCGGTCGGCGTCCAGCTCCTGCCAGCGACTCAGGGTGGCCATACCGGTGTCGCCCGGCAGGGTCAATCCGTGCGGGCCATGGGCGGCGACCTTCGCCAGGAGGTCCTTCTCCGTGTCGGAGCAGTTGTTCCAGGCGGCCTGGTACAGCACCCGAGACTTGTCGTTCACCTGCGCCGTCGCGATCTTCGCCACGTCGACGGTCACGCCGCCGGTCTGCAGTGCCATCGGGAGCGCGGTCTCGGCCAGATCGCGCAGCCGGGTCGGATCGCCGTTGGCCGACCGGACCAAGCGGTCCACCGCCTCGGGCTGGTACGCGATCCCCGCCTGGCGCAGCGGTTCGGTGAGCGCCGGCCGGAGCTCGTCGTCGGTCATCGCGCCGACCTCGCGAACGTCGAATCGCCCGGTCACCCCGGTGGCGACCTTGGACCGCCCGCCGGAGGCCGCCATCAGCCGGGTCGCCGCCAGTTCGCCTCCGGCCGCGATCAGGAACACCGGCCGGCGCATCTGCTCGAGGTGCGCGGACAGCTCGGTCAGCGCCGCGACATCGCGCTCCGAGGCGACGTCGAGGTTGTCGACCATCAACAGCACTGGCTCCGGCGGCTTCCGGTTCGCCGCGAGTTCGCCGAGCTGACTGGCGAGTTCGTTCAGCGTGCTGCCGGCGGTGTCCTGCGCGTTGGCGTCCCACTGCGTCTTCGCCACGCCCTGCACGAACGGGACCGGCATGACCCGGAGCTCCGCGCCGTTCTGCCGGTTCCGGGTGCGCTGGCCCAGATCCCGCACCAGCTTCTTCAGCCGCCGGGCACCGAGCATCCCGTACCGCTTGCGGATCTTGCCGAGGTCCTCGGTGACCTTGCGGACGAACCGGTTCTCCAGCGGCTCGCGCGGCGTGGCGTCGACCCGGATGCCGACCCAGCCCTGCCGCTTGGCCAGCGCCTCGGCCCGGTCGAGCTCGAGGGTCTTGCCCATCCCGGGCGGCCCGGTGAACAGCACCGAGTTGCCCTCGGGGGTGCGCAGGTCGAGGGAGATCGGCCGGCCGAACCGGTCGGTGCGCGTGACGGTATGTGCCGGGTTCCGCGGCGTACCGAAGACCTGGCTCATCCCCCAAGCCTGCGGACCGTAGCGGTCGCCGAGCCGGGCTGTATATGTCCTACAGGTGAACACTGCCCGCTCGGCGGTTGAACCGGTCTACCGAACCAGCCCGAGCGCGCACTGATCACGGGCACTCCTTGGCAGCGTGACAGCCCACTGTCACGCTGCCAACCATGTGGACAAGACGGGTAATGGCGGCGCTCCTCACAGCGCCACTGCTGTTGCTCGGCGCGATGCCGACGGCTCAGGCTGCGCCGAACCGAAACTGACGGTTACCGCGGCCAGCCTGAGCAAGCCGAGTGTCGCGGTCGCGGGGCTGAACCTCGCGCCGGTGACGGTGACGGTCAAGGGCGGGTACGCCTCGACCGATCCGCTGGACGCGAACATCACCTTCTACGCCATCCTCCAGCGCACGGGTGGGTCCGGGCCGCTGACGTATCTGGTGTCGACGGACCTGCCGCGGACGGCCGGCACGGTGCAGGACGGCACCTGGAGCGGCCCGGTCAACGTGCCCTCGACGGCCAACGGCACCTTCAAGGTCACGGGCGTCTTCGCCGGGTCGTACTTCCCCGGCAGCGGTGACATGACCGACCCGACCCCCGTCAACGGTCCGACGCTGGCAGTCACCGGACTGCACCTGCCGAAGCTCGCCGCGTCGGTGTCGCCGAAGGTGGTGCCGTTCGGGTCGCCGTACTCGATCCGCTGGGCGGTGATCGACAGCACCACCGGCAAGCCGTACGGGACCCGCATCCAGGTGTTCCTCGGCATCGACAACGGATGTGTCGAGCCCGGGCCCGGATCGCTGGTCCGGACGGACACGAACGGGATCGTGACCAAGGCGTACACCGCCGCGGACGCCAACTTCGGCAACTGCCTGCGGATCTTCGGTGCCCCGACCGACACGGCCCGGCTCGGACTGGCCGTGGCACGGCCGGGGATCGTGGCGGCCATTCCGTCGAGGACGAGCGCTCCGGTCGGCACCGTGGTACCGGTCAACGGTTCGGTGGCCGGTGGGCCGTACGGCTGCAAGGTCTGGTTGCAGCGGCTCTACGGGGCGACCCAGTGGAGATCGGTGGGTTCGGGAACGACCCGGGCGTCCGGGCGGTTCACGGTGAGCGCGCAGCCGGCGTACAAGGGTCTGATCCCGTATCGCGTCTACCTCCCGACCTGCGGCCGCTATCAGGCCGGAATCAGCAAGGTCTTCTACACCCGCGGTCTCTGAGACATCGCCGGGGCGGCCTGGGGACAGGTGAGCTAGCCTGAGGTTAGGTAGACCTAACTTGCTGGCCTGACCGGGCCGCCCGATGTCTCCGAGAGGACCGTGGTCTCGTGACCAGCCCCGCACCCCGCCGTAACCGCGTCTGCAAGCGCGCGGTCGTCCGTCGTACCGAGCGCATCACCCCGCACATGATCCGGGTCGTGTTCAGCTCTGACGACTTCGTGGACAACGGCACCTCCGACCACTACGTGAAGCTGCTGTTTGGCAAGGCCGGTGTCGAGTACCCGGAGCCGCTGGACATGGGCATGGTCCGGGAGACGTACCCGTCGGAGCAGTGGCCGACGATGCGGACCTACACGGTGCGGACCTGGGACGAGGACAGCCGCGAGTTGACCATCGACTTCGTCCACCACGGTGACGAGGGTGTCGCCGGGCCGTGGGCCGCGGCCGCGCAGCCGGGTGACGTGATGTGGTTCAACGGGCCCGGTGGTGCGTACGCGCCGGACGAGGCGGCCGACTGGCATCTGCTGGTGGGCGACGAGAGCGCGCTGCCGGCCATCAGTGCCGCGGTCGAGCAGTTGGCGCCGGGGGCGCGGGCGACCGTGCTGGTCGAGGTGGAGGACGAGACCGAGGAGCAGAAGTTCGGCGGCTCGGGCGATCTCGACGTGACCTGGTTCCACCGCGCGGGCAGCACGGCCGGACGCGGCGACGGGCTGGTCGCGGCGGTCGAGGCGCTCGACTTCCAGGCCGGCGACGTACAGGCTTTCGTCCACGGCGAGGCGGGCTTCGTGTTCCGCATCCGCAGGAACCTCTTCCAGGACCGTGCCCTCCCGCGCGACCGCGTCTCCCTCTCCGGCTACTGGCGCCTCGGCAAGAACGAGGACGGCTGGCAGGCCGAGAAGGCCGAAACCGCCCGCAAAGAACGCGAATCCTCCTGACGTACGACGTAGCACCGCGGTCCGTCGCTTTCCAACCAATACAGCCCGAGGTGCGTCGTACGCAGCATGGCTGACCCTGCGTCGTTCGATCGGTTTGCGGTGGAGTACGACCGGTTTGTGAGTTTGCAGCCTGGGCAGCACGTGGAGTGGGTGGTTGGGCTGGGGCTGCGGGGTGGGCGGGCGCTGGATGTTGGGTGTGGGTCGGGGCATGCGGCTGAGCGGTTGGCCGAGAGGTACGACGAGGTTGTCGGGGTGGATCTGAGTGAGCCGATGATCGAGCTTGCTCGGCGGAAGCGGGCGCGGGCGAACGTCGAGTATCGGGTGGCCGATGTGTTCGCGGTGGACGACCGCGGGTTCGATCTCGTGTACAGCCACACGATGATGCATCACCTGCCGGACTACCGGGCCGGGCTCGAGCAGCTGAAGTCGTTGGTGCGGCCGGGTGGATCGGTGGCGATTGTGGACAACGTGTGCGACCTCTACCCGACGCCGCCGCGGTACTTGTACGTCGTCGGGGCTTGGCGAGGATTCCCACGGCAGGTCGCCAGGTTGGGGTGGCGCGACGCGTGGTTCGAGTTGCGGTTCTGGCTCAGCAAGCCGTGGCTTGATCATCTGGCGAGTGATCGGTATCTATCGCGTGCGCAGTTCCGGGAGTTGTACGACGACGTGTTCCCCGGCGCGCTGTACACGGACCTCGGGTTCGCGCTGGCTATGCGGTGGACCTGCGACGGTTGAGCAGCTCGATCAGCGTCGAGGCCTGGTTCGTCGGGAGCACCCAGTCGTCACCCGAGGCCTGGACGATCACGGCCGGACCTTCGGTCACCACTGGCGGGTGCGGCATCGCGATCGGAAACTTCAGCCGCTCCACGCCACTCAACGCGACCTCGAAGACTCCGGTGATGGCGCTCAGCGGATAGGTCTTGGCCAAGTCGGCCACGGCCTGTGAGCGCAGTACCCGGCGGCTCTGGATCGTGACGCTGTCCGCACCGAGCAGGACCGCGGTCAACTGCAGCCCACGCAGCCGGAAGATCAAGTCGTACGGCGTCTCCGCGAGCTCAGGGAGGACGGGCACCAGCAACACGCGATCGGCGTACCGGGCGAGCGAACCACCAACCACGATCCCCAGCAACATCCCGGGCAACGCCAGCCAGGCCGGCCACCAGACCCCGACCGCCAATGGACACAGGGTCACGTACAACCCGCTGACCGCACCGAACAGCACACCGATCCCCGCCCACGACTGCGGCTGGTACCGATGCCGCCGCCGCAGAATCCACCCGAACACCAGCATCCCAACCGGCACCACACACGCCACCCAGGCCACCGGCGACCCGGCCGTACTGATCCACGCGACGACCACCAGCAACACCAGCGGGATCCCCAGATAGATGCCCAGGACAACCCGCTGCACCCGCCGATGCCTGCTCTCGATCTCGCTCACAGGGAAAACCCAAGCACATCGGTGCCGAACCACCTACTGTGCCGAGGGTGATGGAGTTGGTGATTCCCCCACGGTTGATCGAGTCGCATGCGGAGGACCAGGCGGAGTGGCTCGCGGCGTTGCCTGAGTTGGCCGGCGAGTACGTCGCCCGCTGGGACCTGACGGTCGTCGGTGAGCCGCTGAACGGGATGGCCTCGCTGATCCTGCCCGTCGTACGGCGGGACGGCGCCGAGGCGATGCTCAAGCTCCAGCCGGTCAACGACGAGAGCGAGAGCGAGGCGCTCGCCCTCAAGACGTGGAGCGCCGACGATGTCGTCGAGGTGTTCGAGGACGACCCGGCGACCTCGACGATCCTGCTCGAACGAGTCGAGCCGCGGACGCTGAACGACGTACCCGATCACACCGAGGCGACCCGGATCCTGGCCGAGCTGCTGACGCGGCTGATGGTCGTGCCGGCACCGCCCGGGATCCGTCGCCTGGCAGAGATCGCGGGACAGATGGTCGAGGATGCGCCCGCGCTGATCCCGCGGCTGAGTGATCCGGTCGAGCAGCAGTTGGCCAGGCAGTGCGTCGACCAGGTGCGAGAGCTGCTTCCGGAGGCCGGCGACCGGTTGCTTCACTGGGATCTGCACTACGAGAACGTGATGGCGGCGCGGCGGCAGCCGTGGCTGGTGATCGACCCGAAGCCGTTGGCCGGCGACCCCGGCTTCGAGATCATGCCGGTGCTGTGGAACCGCTGGGACGACCTGGTCGCGACCGGCGACCTGTCCCGGGCGATCCGGGACCGGTTCGACCTGATGCTCGAGGTGACCGGGATCGACCGCGACCGCGCGCTCGGGTGGACCGCCGGCCGGATTCTGCAGAACGTGCTCTGGGAAACCGCGAGCGGGGACACCGCGATGGACGCCGAACTCCGGGGCGTCGCCGATGCGCTGCTGTTGTGATTACATCATTACATGACAACTCCGACGCTGTACGAGTGGGCCGGTGGGCACGAGGATCTGCTGCGCCTGACCGAGGTGTTCTACGACAAGGTGCTGGCCGATCCGCTGCTCGCGCCAGTGTTCGCGCACATGAGTGACAAGCATCGGGAGCACGTCGCGATCTGGCTGGGCGAGGTCTTCCGCGGCCACAGCCGTTACACCGACGAACTCGGCGGTTACCCGGCGATGCTGTCGCACCACATCGGTCTCGCGCTGACCGAGGAGCAGCGGTCCCGGTGGGCCGCGCTGATCGCGGCGAGTGCGGATCCGGCCGGGCTGCCGGACGACCCGGAGTTCCGATCCGCCTTCGTCGCGTACGTCGAATGGGGCACGCGGATCGCCCTCGCCAACTCACAGCCCGGCGCAACACCTCCGCCGCAGGCGCCGGTTCCGCACTGGGGTTGGGGCGAGGCACCGCCGTACCAGCCGTAGGCTGAACCTAGTTGACGCGGCAGACACCCCGCGGGCGCGCTGGGGGACTGGGGGTTGGATACAGTCGCGGTTCACGACGAATCCGCTTGCGGGGATGCGAGGGTGAACCTGTGACCGCTCAGCTCGAGTATCCCGAGGTACAGGACAGCAACGCACTGTTGTCGATCCAGGGCTTGTGGAAGGTGTTCGGCCCGAAGGCCCAGCGAGTGCCCCGCCGCCCCGACCTCGCCGCACTGGACCGCGCCGCCCTCTACGCCAGAACCGGATGTACGGCGGCCGTCCGCGACCTCAGCTTCGACGTCGCACCCGGTGAGGTGTTCGTCGTGATGGGGCTGTCCGGATCCGGCAAGTCCACCCTGGTCCGCTGCCTCACCCGTTTGATCGAACCGACCGCCGGCAGCCTGATCTTCGAGGGCGAGGATCTCCGCGCCGCGGACGAGAAGCGGCTGCGGACGCTGCGCCGGAGCAAGTTCTCGATGGTGTTCCAGCACTTCGGCCTGCTGCCGCACCGCAAGGTGATCGACAACGTCTCGTACGGCCTGGAGATCCGCGGCGAGAGCAAGCCCGATCGCCGGCGTCGCGCCCAGGAGGTCATCGACCTGGTCGGCCTGGCCGGCAACGAGCACCTCTACCCCGAGCAGCTGTCCGGCGGTATGCAGCAGCGCGTCGGCCTGGCCCGGGCGCTCGCCAACGACCCGGACGTGCTGCTCTTCGACGAGCCGTTCTCCGCGCTGGACCCGCTGATCCGGCGCGAGATGCAGACCGAGGTCGTCCGGCTGCACCGCGAGGTCGGCAAGACGATGGTGTTCATCACCCACGACCTGTCCGAGGCGCTCAAGCTGGGTGACCGGATCCTGCTGATGCGCGACGGCGCCGCGGTCCAGCTCGGGACCGGCGACGAGCTGGTCGGCGCACCGGCCGACGACTACGTCCGCGAGTTCGTCCGCGACGTCCAGCGCGCCGACGTCCTGACGCTGCGCTGGATCGCCCGCGCGCGACGGCCGGACGAGCCGCTGGACGGACCCGAGCTCGGCCCGGACGTCCTGGTCCGGGAAGCGACCCGGCTGGTGCTCGAGGCGGACCGTCCGGTCAAGGTGGTCTCGAACGGCACGCTGCTCGGTGTGATCAGTGACGAGGAGATCCTCGCCGTCGTCGCGCCGCACCACAAAAAGCAGGGCTGATGGCAGCCATCACGAGCGAGGTCGAGGTCGAGGTACGACGACCTCGGCGCAGCGTGGTCGTCGGCATCCTGCTCGTCCTCTGGGTCGCGGCGTACTTCGTTCTTCGCGGGATCGACACGCTCGCACTCGGCGGTCAGGAGACGACCGCGTTCCACCGCTGGCTGACCGATCTCCGGGACGACGTCGGCCAGGGCAACGTGGTCTTCGACGGGATCCGGACGGTCGTCGACCAATTCGTCGTACTGCTCCAGAACTTCCTCTCGCAGGCGTCGTACGGGCGGCCGGTCCCGGTCATCGGCTGGCTCGGAGTGATCGCGGTGGCGGCGTACCTGGCCTGGGCGTTCGGCAACTGGAAGGTCGCGCTGCTGACCGCCGGCGGGCTCGGGTTCGTCGGGCTGCAGGGGTTGTGGCAGGAGAGCATGGACACGCTCGCGCTGACGATCGCGGCCGTGCTGCTGTCGTTGCTGGTCGCGATCCCGCTGGGGATCTGGGCCGGGCTGTCGGACCGGGCCTTCCGGGTGGCGACGCCCGTCCTCGACCTGATGCAGACGCTGCCGACGTTCGTCTACCTCGCACCGTTGACCTTGTTCTTCGCGATCGGCCCGGCCGCGGCCACGATCGCGACCCTGATCTACGCGGCGCCGCCGGCCGTCCGGCTCACCGCGCACGCGATCCGCTCGGTCCCGTCCGAGAGCGTCGAGGCGTCCCGGTCGCTCGGGTCCACCCGGGGTCAGACGCTGACCAAGGTGCTGCTGCCGATGTCCCGCAGTACGGTCGTCGTCGGCATCAACCAGACCATCATGGCGGCGTTGTCGATGGTGACGGTGGCCGCGCTGATCGACGCGCCCGGCCTGGGCCAGACGGTGCTGAAAGCCCTGCAGACGCTGGACGTCGGGGTCGCGTTCAACGCCGGTCTGGCGATCGTCGTGATCGCGATCGTGCTCGACCGGGTCACGACCGCGGCCGGCGACCGCCCCTGGCGTACGGCGAGCATCCGCCGGAAGGTCCTGCTCGGCGCCGGAGCGGTCGGTGTCCTGATCGCGATCTGGTTCTCCCGGACCTACGTGTGGGCGGCGGAGTTCCCGTCGTCGGTGAACATCGGCTCGCGGATCGCGGTGGTCGCCTCGGACGTGACCGCCTGGGTGCAGGACGTCTTCGGTGGATTCACGTACGGATTGCGCGACGCCGTCACCAATGCGCTGCTGAACCCGCTCGAGGCGTTGCTCACCGGATCACCGTGGTGGCTTGTCGCCGCGGTCGTTGTCGCGCTGGCCGCCGTACTCGGGCGCTGGCGTGGAGCCGTTCCGGCCGCGGTGTGCTCGCTGTTGCTGGTTGCGACCGGGGTCTGGCACGACAGCATGGTCACGCTGGCCTCGACCCTGCTCGCGACGGTCGTGGTGGTCGCGGTCGGTCTCGCGCTCGGTGTGTGGGCCGGACGCAAACGTCGGGTCGACACCTGGATCCGGCCGGTGCTCGACGCGGGTCAGACGATGCCGCCGTTCGTGTACCTGGTGCCGTTCCTGGCGTTGTTCGGCACCAGCCGGTTCACCGCGATCGCGGCCGCGGTCGTGTTCGCCGTACCGGTGACCACCAAGATCGTTGCTGATGGCATCAAGGCTGTGCCGGTGGCGACCGTGGAGGCGGCGAACTCGGTCGGGTCGAGCAGCTGGCAGGTGATCAGCAAGGTGCAACTGCCGGTCGCCCGCCGGGCCATCACCCTGGCGGTGAACCAGGGCCTGATCTACGTGCTCTCGATGGTGGTCGTCGGCGGTCTGGTCGGCGCGGGTGCACTCGGGTACGACGTGGCCGCGGGCTTCGCGCAGAGCGAGCTGTACGGCAAGGGGTTGGCCGCCGGGCTGGCTATCGTCCTGCTGGGCGTCATGCTCGACCGCGTCACACAGGCGGCGGCCCGCCGTACCCAGAATTTCCAAAGTAGAGGAGACAAGCGGTGAAGAAGCTCCGGTACGCCGGTGTGCTGACAGCGGTGGCGCTCGCGCTGACCGGGTGCGCCGGCGAGAAGGTCGGGGAGTCCGCCCAGCCGGCCGCGACCGGCGGGAAGGAGTGCGGCACGTTCAACCTGGCCGTCAACCCGTGGGTCGGGTACGAGGCGAACGCGGCCGTGGTCGCGTACGTGGCGACCAAGAACCTCGGCTGCAAGGTGACGAAGAAGAACCTCAAGGAGGAGATCTCCTGGCAGGGGTTCGGCACCGGCGAGGTGGACGCCGTCCTGGAGAACTGGGGTCACGAGGACCTGAAGAAGAAGTACATCACCGACCAGAAGGTCGCGGTCGAGGCCGGCTCCACCGGCGTCAAAGGGGTGATCGGCTGGTACGTGCCGCCGTGGATGGCGCAGCAGTACCCGGACATCACCGACTGGAAGAACCTGAACAAGTACGCCGCGATGTTCAAGACGTCGGAGTCCGGCGGCAAGGGCCAGTTGCTCGACGGCGACCCGTCGTACGTGACGAACGACGAGGCGCTGGTGAAGAACCTGTCGCTGAACTACAAGGTGGTGCAGAGCGGTAGCGAGACCGCGCTGATCCAGGCGTTCCGGGACGCGGAGAAGAACAAGAAGCCGCTGCTCGCCTACTTCTACGAACCGCAGTGGTTCTTCAACGAGCTGAAGCTGGTGAAGGTCGACCTGCCGGCCTACAAGGCGGGCTGCGACGCGGACCCGGCCAAGGTCGCCTGCGACTACCCGCCGTACGACCTGGACAAGGTCGTGTCGAAGAAGTTCGCCGACTCGGGCAGCCCGGCGTACGGCCTGGTGAAGAACTTCCAGTGGACCAACGAGGACCAGAACGCGGTCGCGCGCTCGATCGCGGTCGACAAGCTGACCCCGGACGCGGCCGCGGAGAAGTGGGTCAAGGAGAACCAGTCGAAGGTCGACGCCTGGCTCGGGCAGTAATCCTGTCGACGTCGAAGCGTTCGGCCGCGGGGAGTGGTGCACCCACCTTCGCGCGGAGGGCTTCGGCCTCGGCGAGTAGCTGACGGGCGCGGTCGGAATTCCCGGCCGCGCCGGCCAGGCCCTCCAGCGCGAGTGCGAGCGATCGCTCGTCGCCGACCTGCTGGGCCGCTTCGTAGCCCTGCTGGTGGAGTTCTCGGGCTTTGGCGAGGTCGCCGCGTTGTTCGGCGATGAAGCCGAGTTGGGCCAGGATGAACGCGATGCCGGGCGTGCCGCCGACCTGACGGAGCCAGTCGAGCCACTTGGTGAAGTGGGCCTCGGCGTCGTCGAGGCGGCCCTGGTGGCGGGCGGACAGGCCGAGACCGACCTCGGCGTACTCCTCGGCCGACTTGTTGGACTGCTCGATCGCCAACCGCCGGGCTCGCTCGTGCAAGGCGTCGGCGCGGGCGTAGTCGCCGGTGAGGAAGGCGATCCGGCCCAGCCCGGAGGTGCGGAACGACACCTCGGTCCACAGGCCGAGCTCCTCGGCCAGCCGGAGTGAGTCCTCGAGGTAGGAGACGGCGGTCGGGTAGTCGCCGCTGATCTCGGCGACGACGATCAGCGAGTACGTCGCCTGCAGACGGCCCCAGTCGTCTTGTAGCTCGTCGAAGAGTTCGAGACTGCGGTGACCGTCGCGCAGCATCGCGTCGACGTCGGCGTGCACGATGTTGAGCTGCGCCCGCGTGCTCAGCGCCGCGGCCAGTCCCCAGCGGTCGCCGGCCGCGGTGAACGCCTCGATCGCCCGGTCGATGCGACCCATCAGCACGTCGCGGTCGCCGTACGCCCACTGGGTGGCGGTGAGGAACCACAGTCCTCGCGCCGGTACGTCGTACTGCGCCAGCACCTCCTCGGTCGTCTCGGTGAGGTTGGTGCCCTTGGCATCGGTGGCAGCCATCCCGACCAGCCAGACCGTCGCGGCCGCGCGGTCCACCGGGTCTTGACCAGGTACGGCGAGTGCCGCCGCGATCGACCGTCGTGCCTCACCCAGGCGACCCCGGAGGTACCAGTACCAGGCCAGCGCATTGAGCAGCTTGAGGGATAGCTGTGGAGCGGCGGCCAGGGCAGCGCGGAAGTTCGCCGCCTCCAGGTCGAGCCGGTGGAGCCAGGTGCGCTGCTCCGGCCCGCGCAACTGCTCCTCGGCTCGCTGAGCCAGCTGGAGGTAGTACTCCGCGTGCTGCTGCCGGATCTCGGCCTCCTCACCGGCCTCTGCGAGACGCTCGAGGCTGTAGGCCGCTACCGACTCCAGCAGCCGGTAGCGGCCGGTGCTGGCGGCAACTAGGGATTTGTCGACAAGTGCCAGGAGTACGGCGTCCGGCAGCCGGCTGACCGCGGTAGCTGCCTCCAGCGAGAAGGTGCCGGCGTGCACAGCGAGCCGGCGCAGCATGGCCCGCTCCTCCGCATCCAGCAGGTCCCAGCTCCAGTCGATGGTCGCCCGTAGCGTCCGCTGCCGCTCCGGTACGCCGCGACCACCGGACAGCAGCCGGAACCGGTCGTCCAGCCGGTCCGCCAGGCCCTCCACTCCGGGCGCCCGTACCCGGGTTGCCGCGAGCTCCAGCGCAAGCGGTATGCCGTCCAACCGTCGGCAGATCGCCTTGACCGCTTCGGAGTCGTTGACCCCTGCTCGAGCCGTGAACAGCTTGACGGCCTCGTTCAGCTCAAGAGGCTGTACCTCAAGCAGCCGCTCACCGGAGAGACGGAGTGGCTCCCGGCTGGTTGCGAGTACGCGCAACCCGGGTGCGGTCGCGAGCAAGCGTCGTACGAGGTTTGCGATGTCCAGGTGCTCGCAGTTGTCGAGGATGAGCAGGAGGTGCCTGGTGCTCAGCGACTCGACCAGCCGGGACAGGAGGTTGGCCGACTCGTCCCGGAGGCCCATGGCTGCGGCAAGCCCGTCCAGGATGTCGTCCTGCCTGAGTGGCGCGAGTTCGACCAGTCGGACGTCGCCTAGGTGGTTGCGACCGAGTTCCATCGCCAATCGGGTCTTGCCGACTCCTCCTGGGCCGACGAGCGTGAGGAGGCGGTTGTCGGACAGCAGACCTTGAGCTTCACCGAGTGTCGCGGTGCGGCCGATCAGGTCGTTGAGTGGCGCGGGGAGCCGTGACGACTGCAGGGACGCGTCGTGCCGGAGGATCGATGCGTGCAGTTCGACGAGTTCCGGTCCAGGGTCGGCGCCGAGCTCTACGGCGAGCGCCTCGCCTAGGTCGGCGTACGAGCGGAGTGCCTCGTCCTGGCGGCCCGCACGGTACAGCGCGCGCATGTGCAGGGCTCGGAGGCGTTCGCGCAACGGGTGCAGCCGGATCAGCTCGGTCAGTTCCGGGAGCGCGTTGCCGGTCTGCTCCAACAGGGCTTCGGTCGCGGTGAGGCGGGCCTCCTCCAGACGGTCGCGGGTGGCGCGGGCGAACTCGCGGTCGCGGACGTCGGCGTACGCCGGACCACGCCACAGGTCGAGCGCCTCGCGGAGCCGGCCCGCGCTGACCAGTTGCTCGAAGACGTTGCTGTCGACAACCTCCGCGGTCAGGGTGTAGCCGGCCGGGCCGTGGGCGACCAGGGCGCGACCGCCCGGTTCGGCCCGGTCGAGCGCCGTACGGAGCTGGGAGATCCGGGCCTGCAGCGTGCCGGTGGCATTGCGGGGCGGGCGGTCACCCCAGAGATCCTCGATCAATCGGTCCGTCGAGACCGGGTGCCCGTTGTTGACCAGGAGGTCGAGCAGCAGCGTGCGCACCTTGGTGTCGGGTACGGCGACCGGCTCGCCGGCGTCCGTCCGGACCACCAGGGGACCCAGCACGCCGAAGTACATAACCGTAGTAAACCCGTAGCGTGGTTGCGCACGATCGGCGCATGAGTTCTCGAGAAGCAGTCACTGTGATCGGCCTCGGCGCGATGGGATCCACCATGGCCGAGGTCTTCCTTGCCGCCGGCTATCCGACCACCGTCTGGAACCGGTCCCCGGGCAAGGCCGCGAAGCTCGTCGCCGCCGGTGCGGTGGAGGCGGCGACGGCCGCCGAAGCGGTGGCCGCCAGCAACCTGGTCGTGATCAGCCAGGTCGACTACGCCGCCATGGACGAGTCGCTCGCCGGCGCGGATCTCACCGGCCGGGTGCTGGTCAACCTCAGCTCCGACAGCCCGGACCGCCTACGTACGGCGAGCAAGTCGGTCGCCGACCGCGGTGGCGTACTGATCACGGGCGGCATCATGGTCCCGCCGCCGGGGATCGGCCAGCCGGGGGCGTACGTCTTCTACAGCGGTCCGGCCGAGGCGGTCGAGGCGCATCGGGAGACGCTGGAGGTGCTGGGCCGGGCCGATCACATGGGCGCGGATCCAGGGCTGGCGATGCTCTATTACCAGGCCATGCTGAACATGTTCTGGACCACCCTGGTCAGCTACTTCTATTCGGCTGCCCTGGTCGGCACCGCTGGCATCAGTGCGGAGGACCTGCGCCCGTACGCCGCCGCGTTGCTCTCCGACCTCACCGACGGAGGGCCGATGGGGTTCCTCAAGATCCTCACCGCGGAGATCGAGCGGGGCGACTATCCCGGCGCGGAGAACAACCTGCACATGCAGGCGGTCGGCAGCGAACACGTGGTCGATGCCTTCGAACAGGTCGGTTTGGACACCGGAATGCCGCGGGCCGTGGCCAAGCTCTTCGCCCAAGCCGACGCCGCCGGCCACGGTCCCGCCGGCCTCACCGCGCTGATCGAGGTGATTCGCACACCGGAACGCTGAAGTCCTCTGAAGCGTGCTTGAGCTTGTTCACACGGGCCGGGGGCAACTATCACGATGTGGCTGAGCAACGCCGACGACACGCCGGAAATCGGACAAGACCGGGTAAGTTCATTCTCATGATCATCGTGACAGCTGCACTGAAGGGCGGGGTCGGCAAGACAACCACGTCGGTGTACTTGGCCGCGCTGGCATCTTCCAACCGTCGCACATCCACTCTGGTCGACGCCGATCCGCAAGGCAGCGCCGCCGACTGGGTCGCGGAGTCCGAGGACGAGCACCTCGCCAGGGTCGAGATCGAGGAGGCGCCGACCGAGCGTCTGTTGAACAAGGCGCTGGACAAGGTGCCGCCGGAAGGGATCGGCATCGTGGACATGCCGCCGTCGCACGAACGGCTGCTGAACAAGGCACTCGAGCGGGCCCGGATCGTCGTCCTGCCGACCCGTATCGGCGGCGTCGAGACGCCACGGGTGAAGGCCGTGCTCGACCTGGTGCCCGACCACATCCCGGTCGGCCTGGTGATCTGCTCGGCCCGGACGTACACCCGCAGCTACCAGGAAGCGATGCAGCAGTACGCCCAGGAAGGTATCCCGGTGTGGGGCACCATCCCGGAGCGGGTGTCCATCACCGCCGGACCGGCCGGACCGCTCGCGGCCGACGGCCTGGATTCGTACAAGAAAGTCTGGCGCAAGATCCTGGCTGCCGCCCGCACCTGACCGCCCGCGTCGGGTTGGGTCCGTGAGCTCGCTCGCGGACCCAACCCGTCAGCGCGTCGCGGTCCCGTGCGTCAGCGTCTCGCGGTCCGGTGCGTCAGCGTTGCAGTGGTGGTTCGCCGCGGACGTAGGAGCGGATCACGGTCGCGGCCGCACCGCGGGCCCAGTCGTCGAAGGTGTGCGAGCGGAGCATCAGCCGGCAGTCCCCGGCGGCACCGAAGGCGTGCGCCCTGAACGCCTGCCGCATCCGCTCCTCGTACAGGTCGTACTCGGCCACGCCCTCTCCCGCGATCACCACCAGCTCGGGCCCGACGAGGTTCACCATCGCGGCCAGCGCCGACCCGATCACCTCACCGGCCCGGTCGAAGGACTCGCGTGCGTGCTCGTCGCCTTCGTGGGCCAGCTTGATCGCACCGGCCAGGTCCAGCCCCGGCCGTCCGGTCGTCTCCCGGGTCCGGGTCAGGATCGCGTCCGACGAGGCGACCGTCTCCACACAGCCCCGCCGTCCACATGTACAGACCAGGTCACCGGGCGCGAGCGGCAGATGGCCGAGCTCACCGGAGACGCCGTACGCGCCGGACACGACCTCGCCGTTGATGTAGAGGCCGCAGCCGATCCCAGAGCCGATCGTGACGACCGCGAACGAGTCGGCGTCCACGCCGACGCCGAACCAGTGCTCGGCCACGGTCAGTGCGCGTACGTCGTTCGTCACCACGACCGGCACCTTGAGCCGCTTGGCCATCAGGTCGGCGACCGCCACGTCCCGCCAGCCCATCAAGGGCGAGTGCCGGACCACGCCGTGCCGGGCGTCGACGTCACCGGAGACCGCCACGCCGATCCCGATCAACGGACCGGCCGTGGCGCCTGCCGACTTGATCAGCTCCTTGGCCAGGTCCGCGAGTTGCTCGATCACCGTG
The DNA here is from genome assembly GCA_963770725.1 of uncultured Actinomycetota bacterium. Taxonomy (GTDB): domain Bacteria; phylum Actinomycetota; class Actinomycetes; order Propionibacteriales; family Kribbellaceae; genus Kribbella. The sequence goes on along the minus strand of CAVYQT010000012.1, from coordinate 204,030 downwards.
TCCGGCGCGGTGTCGTCCAGTTGCCGATGCAGCACGGCCAGGATTCCGGCGGTGAAGTCCGTGGTCACGCCGATCAGGGCGGTCGGGGTCACCTTGAGCCCGATCACCGAGACGCTGTTCCGGACCACCGTCAGTGGGCTGACCGGCCGGCCGATGCCGAGCTGGTTCTCCGCCCCAATCGGCGCGGCCGCCTGGTCGGTGACGAAACCGGCTTCGATCAGCGGCGCGACCGCCTTGGTGACGGCCGCCTGGGACAGCCCGGTCCGGCGAGCGATCTCCACCCGCGGGATCGGTCCCTGGGTGAGAATTCGGGTCAGCACTTCAACTCCCGCCGGCGTGGCCAGCGGGAGTGATCGATGCGGACGCAGCGGCACGAGAACAACCTACCGGCGAGTCCGGCGTCAGTCCTCGATATTCCCCAAGATGGGCGACGCGAGCGCCCAGCGGATCGTCCTGGTCAGGCCGTCACCGGCCGCCCGGACCACGGTCGCCTCGGCCAGCGGCAGGTACGGGAGTCGCAGCGGCCACCGGGTCCACCACGGCAGTAGGCCGACAGCAGCAGCGGTGAGGACGCCGTACGCCGGCCGCGCGGCCCACGGCACGGGCGGGTGCACGAGCATGAAGCGAGCGGCCTGGCGAGCCTCAGCCGTCCCACGCAGTTCTGGGCGGTACTCCGCCAGCACCTGACGCAGCTCGGCCACAGTGGTCGGTGGGTCGACCACACCGAGCTTCCGGGCCACGAGTGCCGCGTCCTCGACGTACAGGTCCTGCTCCGAGGCGTCGAGCGGCTGCACGCCGTACTGCTGGTGTGCGGCCAGGAAACTGTCCACCTCGGCGACATGGACCCACTTGAGTAGGTGCGGGTCGGAGGCCCTGTACTTCACACCGTCCGGACTGGTCCCGCGCACCCGCTCGTGGACCCCCTTGACGCGTGCGATGGCCTCCTCGGCGTCCGGAACAGCGCCGTACGTCGTGATGGCCAGGAAGTAGCTGGTACGACGCAGCCGGCCCCACGGATCACCGCGGTAGCCGGAGTGGGCAGACACCGCTGCCATAGCCAGTGGATGCAGCGACTGCAGGATGAGGGCCCGGAGTCCGCCGGCGAACATCGAGGCGTCACCGTGGACCCGCCGGATCGGGCGGTCCGGGTCGAACCAGCGCGGTCCGGGCGTCTTGTGCACCCGATCGCGCTCGGCCCGCGGATCCGGCCCTGCCACCTTCGTCATGATCATCCGCGCCAACCCGTCCCTCAACGGGTCCAACGATCCTGCAACGGTGGCGGCCATGCCCCCAGTGTCCCTCAGCCCCCTAAGCCACGGAGCGGAACTCCGATTCGAGGAGGGAGTAGAGGAGCGAGTCGCGCCAGGTCCCGTTGGTGAAGACGTGGTGCCTGATCCGGCCCTCGTAGGTGAAGCCGAGGTGTTCGATCACCGCGATCGAGGCCTGGTTGTCGGGGCCGATGGCGGCGCTGACCCGGTGCTTGCCGAGGGTGTCGAAGGCGAGCCGCAGCAGCACGCGGGACGCATCGGTGGCGTAGCCATGACCCCAGTGGTCCGCGTGGATCGCGTAGCCGAGGTGAGCGGCCTTCACCCCGGTCGGCCCGAGGCGGGCGAAGCCGACCACGCTGTCGTCGTCCCGGCGGGTGACGGCGAGCAGATAGTCGGGTCGATCGTCCTGCGCCGCGCGATCGATGATCGCGGACAGCGCCTTCTCGGCAGCGGCCCGGTCCCGGCTGTCGAACGACAGCCACGACGTCACCCGGTCGTCGCTGACGATGGCCAGATAGTCCTCGAAATCGGTGGCCCGGAACTCGCGCAGAGTGGTCAGGTCACCGGTCAGTGGATCCATTCGCGGAATCGGAACCTACCTGGGGAAGCTCTGCATCGGGGTCCGGGTGAACAGCTCGATCTCCTCCTGCAGTTCGCGGGCGTCGTCCGCGCGACCGGACTGCCGCAGCGCCTGGTGGACCCGTCGGGCCGAGTGCACCACGCCGTTGATCCGGCGCTCGGCCGGCAGGCCAAGTACCGGCGCGATCGCGTCCGCGGCGCCGTCGAGCTCACCGCTCGCGATTCGGGTGATGGCCATCGCGGCCTGGCTGCCGGCAGCGTCACCGAAGGCCCACTCCGGGTGGTTCGGGTCGGTGTAGGCGTCGACCGCCTGCCGGGAGTACCGCTCGGCCTGCTCGACCTCGCCGGGCAGCCACGCGAGCGCGTCGGCGGCGTAGTACAGCTGCCGGTTGCGGCCGAAGGTGCACAAGCCGCCCATGTCGTCCAGGTCGTCGTTGCGCACCGTGTTCCAGGCCTGCTCGGCCCGCTCGAGCGCGGCCCGGGTCGCTTCCGAGTTGCCCAGCGCAGCCCAGGCTCGGGCCTCGCTGACCGGCAGCCAGACGCTGGTGGTGCTGTTGGCCTGCTCGGCGTACCCGGCGCCGAGCTGTGCGTACCGGACCGAGTCGTGCGGGTTGCCGGCCCAGTAGGAGACCAGCGACTGCAGGCCGCGCACCCAGGCGCGCAGGCCGTGGTGGTCGGCGTTGTCGGCGCACAGGAACGCGGTCCGCGCCTGCGTCATCGCCGCGTGCGGGTTGCCGAGGTCGTGTGATGCCTTGGCCAGCAGGCCGCCGGTCACGCCGCCCAGGAAGTACAGCTGCCGCAGGTGCTCAGGCCGTTGCCGGCTCTCCAGCAGGGCGAAGACCAGATCCTGTGTCTCGACCAGCTGGCCGAGGATCTCCGGCAGCGGCCGCTGCGGGTAGGCCTTCGCGACGTGGCGCACGTCGTCGTACACCTGTTCCATCGCCTCGCTTCCGAGACCGGACTGGGCCGCGAGGGCAAACGCCCTCGCGCGGCTGGCAGCCATGTCGAGAACCTCCATCTCATTACCTGTCGTGATCCGTCCACCCGCGGCAGGCGCCGGCACCACCTGGGCGGCCTGCTCGGGGACGTACGGGGCGAGGAGCTCCTCGACCGGCTTGCCGAACATGCGTTGCAGGGTGCGCCGGGTCTGCGGAGTGGTCCCTGCACGCTCGCCCGATGCGAGGCGCCGCAGGTGCCGCTCGGTGATGGTTCCACCCAGCTCGACGAACTCGGCGACGATCTCGGAGTAGGTCTGGTTCCGGCGCTGGATCAGGTGCGCCAGGACCGTCTTTGGCGTATACCTACCCGCCATCGTTCCTCCCGTTCACGTCAGCTCAGACGTTGTCTCGACTCATGCCCCACGACAAGGTGCGGTCCCCCAGATGTCCGCGTGAGGTCCGGAAGAGGTCCGGCAAAGGTCCGGTCCAGGTCCTAGAGCGGTCACGTCGGGCTCGTGCACCATTACTGCCATGACAACCAGTAATTCCAACTGGTTGCAAGGCCTGAGAGTTACGGGGTGAGAGGTAGTGACCATCGCGGAGATGACGTCGAGGCAGCACCGGCGCAGGGTGCGGGTCTGGTTCGGCGAGCATGTGATCGCGCAGTACGTCGCGGAGGCGCCGCTCGCGGCCCGCTACGAGCAGGCGATGCGGAGGCGTTTCGCTGGCCTCCGGGTCACCAACGACGTACTCGGTCCCCTCGACACCACCAACTGAAAAGCTGACTTTCCGGGTCCTCCTCAGACCCGGTCCGCTGCGGCCTGGGGTCTCCTCACGTCCAGGAGCAGCACACCTGAAGGTCCGGGGCACTCCTCAGTTCCGGACGAAACCCAGGTGCGGTCCCGAGCACTCCTCAGCTCCGGACCGCACCGCCCTCCCGACCCGGCTGGGCTTGGCGGCTGACTCCCTGTATCGCCGCCGCCCAGCCGTTCCAACCACCCCTGGCCGACACCTCGGGCCAGGCGGGGAGTGTCCTGGGCGGTAGGACATCGTGTGGCTCGTGACGCCTCACCCGAGCCAACTCCCCGAGGTGGCCGGCTCCGCTGTGTGACCTCCGCGCCTGGGCGGTCACATGGCGGAGCCCTTCAGGTTGTCCGCCATCCTCCGGAGTACGGCGATCGTCGCTGTGTACTCCTCACCGGTGATCCCCGTCGTCACCCGCTCGCGCTGCGCCTGAACCTTCGCTCTGAGCGTGTCCAGCCCGGTCTGACCGGCAGTTGTCAGGTGCTCGTCCACCAGCCAGCCGCGCGCGGTCAAAGGGTCGACCGCCGCGCTCAGCCCGCCCGGATCGCCGGTCAGGAACGGTGCGAGGGCTACGGCGATCGGCTCCGGGCCGGCGGCCGCGTTCAGCACCTGCCATTGCCGCCGGGTCAGCCCGTCCGCCGCGAGGACCTGCTCGAACGACGCCTCCAGCAGTCGGTCCAACTCCTTCAGCCACCACCCGATAAGCTTATTGTCATCCGACATATACATGTCAGTAAACATATATATCAGGAGGGGCTGTGGACAAGTCCGATCCGGTGGCCGTGGTGGAGACGGCGATGATCGCCGTCCGCCGGCGGCAGACCCGTCGTACCTTCGCCGTGGACGCCGGTGGACCGGACCCGGTCCAGGAGGTCCTCGACGCGCTCGAGGCAGCCGGACCGGACCCGATCGGCGTCAACGGCGTCGCGGCAGCACTGGGGGTGGACCAGCCCCGGGCCAGCAAGCTGGTCGCCGCCGCGGTCTCGGCAGGTCTGGTACGACGTGAGGCTGACCAGGCTGATGGGCGTCGTACGAACCTTGTGCTCACCGCGGACGGTCGGCGGCAGCTCGAGTGGGTCCATGAGTACCGCCGGAACCGGTTCGCCACCGCGATGGACGACTGGACCGACGCCGAGCGGCGGACGTTCGCCGACCTGCTGACCCGCTTCGTGATCGCCCTGGACCGTTAGATGTCCGCTTCCGGTCCGGTGACGTACACAGCGAACGGCGCATCCGGTTGCACCTCTGCCGAGCCTTCGACGAGGCCTTCCGCGGTGATCTCACCCGCGTAGGTCATGCCCAGGCGCTCCATCACCGCTCGCGACGCCAGGTTGATTCGCTCGGTCAACGCGATCACCGCCTTGGCCCGCAATGTCCCGAAGGCGAACTCCAGCCCGGCCCGCCCGATCTCGGTCGCGAACCCGCGCCCGCGGGCCGACTTGGTCAGAGCCCAGCCGAGCTCCAGCCGCTCGGCCGCCCAATCTGGCCCCACCAACTTCCCGATGGCCGCGGCCACCGGGGCGTCCGCGGGTATGCGCGACAGCCCACCCCGACCGGCCAGCGCTCCGGTGTCGCGCTCGTACGCCATCCACTTGTTGACGCCGTCGGCTTCCCAACGGGCGTGCGCCTCGGTCGCACGACGTACGGCGTCCTGCTCGGACAAGACCTCGGCGTACCAGTGCGCGACCCACGGGTCGGCGTACAGAGTCACCAGGTCGGCCGCATGTCCGGGCAGGACCTCACCGGGACCCGTCAGCGGTTCGAGGCGGAGGCGGTCGGTGAAGCGGGTGCGGACGACGTACGCCACGATGTCGCGCAGTCGGCGGTCGCCGTCGGTACGGTTCACCATCAACAGCTCGAGGTTGTCCGGTCCGACCCAGTCGCCCGCGTCGTGCTTGCCCTCTTCGAGCCGCGGCCGGGCGAGATCTCCGTCGATGGTGATCAGGTAGTCGAGCTCGCGCCGTACGCGACCCTCCCACTCCCACTCCCAGTCGGCGACGGTCCAGACGATGTCGCGGACCTTCCAGCCGGTCTCCTCCTCGACCTCCCGCGCCAGCGCCTCCTCCGGCGTCTCGCCCGGCTCCAGGTGTCCGCCGACGAGATCCCGGGCAGCAGCCGTCGTTCCGCCGTACGGCGCTGCACGTAGACGCGATGCTGCTGGTCCAGGATGAGGGCGGCCACACAGTCGACTGAGCGCATGTCCCCAACCTAAACCGGTGCTGTGACAGAGTGCTGAGCCGTGTCAGTCCAAGCGCAAGCTCAGCGTGGGCCGCGAGTCCTTACGGCGGTCCTCACCGCGGCCGGACTGGTCGCCGCACTGATCGGACCGATGCCATGACGAACATCCTGCTCATCGTTTCGGACGACCACGGCTATGCGGACCGTGCGCTCGGACTGCATGCCGACCTCCGGACGCCGGCGTTGGACCGGCTGGCCGCTGGTGGGGTCAGTTGCACGAGTGCGTACGTGACGGCGCCGATCTGCAGTCCGTCACGGGCGGCGATCATCTCCGGGCGCTACCAGCAGCGTTGGGGTGGTCAGTGGTTCGACTCGGCGAGCTTTGCGCCGGACGACGTACCGAGCCTGGCCGAGTTGCTCGGCGACCGCGGGTACCGGACCGGGTACTTCGGCAAGGTTCACTACGGCGCCGAGTCGGTCGGGGACCGGGCAAGCGGACGACACGCTGGTCGTCTACACCACCGACAACGGCGGCTCGACCTGCAACTTCGCCGACAACACGCCACTCCGCGGGACCAAGTACACCGTCTGGGAGGGCGGCATCCGTGTTCCGATGCTGTGGCGCTGGCCCGCACGACTGCCGTCGGCACAGCAGACGGACGCTCTGGTGAGCACACTCGATCTGGTCCCGACACTGGTGGCTGCTGCGGGTGGTGAGGTGGAGTCAGACGGCCTGAACCTGCTGCCGGTACTCAACGGCGACACCGGCTCAGCTCACACCGCTCTGCACTGGGACTGTGGCTTCCAATGGGCTGTGCGCGACGGTGACTGGAAGCTGAGCTGGGTCGATAGCACCGACCCGCAGGTCCAACACCTCAGCCGCTACGAGCATGCTCCGATGGGCGATGGCTGGCACCTGGCCAACCTGACCGAGGACCTGGGCGAACAGCACAACCGCCTCGACGACGAGCCGGCTGTCGGACAGCACCTGCGCGACCTGCACGCCGCCTGGCGCACCGAGGTCGGTCTAGACCCGACCCTGCTCGACGATCCGGTTGGGCATGAAGGCCACGGCGACGACCAGTAGGAGGGACGCGGCTGCCGCGCCGTAGTACACGTCGTGGATGGCAGGAGCGAGCACGTCGCCCGGTAGCGTCTCCAAGTCCGCGTGACTGTCACCGAGCCGTGCCGCGACCACACCGTTCGCGACCGCGCCGAAGACGGCCACACCGACCGCACTGCCGACCGAGCGGGCGAACATGTTGGCGCCGGTCACCACACCGCGCGTCTGCCAGGCGACCGACGACTGCGCGGCGACCACGCCCGGTGAGGCGGAGAAGCCGAGTCCGAGGCCGATCACGAAGCTGGCCGCGGCCAGGTGCAGTACGGCGCTGTCGGAGTTGACCGTCAGCAGCAACGCGGTTCCGATGACGACGATCACCGAGCCCAACAGCATCGTCGTACGGAATCCGACGCGCAGATAGATCCGGCCGGCCAGTGAGGCCGCGATCGGCCAGCCCAAGGTCATGGCTGCCAAGGCGAAGCCGGCGACGAGAGCCGACGTACCCAGAACACCCTGCGCGTACAGCGGCACGTACGTCGCCAGGCCGACCATCAGGACGCCGATCAGCAGCGCGGCCGAGTTCGCCGAGTTCAGTACGCGCTCGCCGAGAACCCACAGTGGCAGGATCGGTTCGGCGGCGCGGCGCTCGACCAGGACGAACGCGGTCAGCAGGACGACGGCCGCGACCAGGATCGAGAGACTGGCCGGCGAATCCCAGGACCACACCACACCGCCCTCGAGCAGACCGAGCAGCAGCAACGAGCCGCCGACCGCGAGCAGGACCGCGCCGGCGTAATCGATCTGGTGACTGGCCTGCGTGTTCACGTTCTCCTGGAACCGGCGGGTCAGCACCCAGGCGGCCGCGAGCCCGAGCGGGATGTTGACGAAGAAGATCCAGCGCCAGGAGAGGAAGTCGGAGAACACCCCGCCCAGGGCCGGGCCGACGAACGACGCGATCCCCCACACGCCGGCGATGTAGCCCTGCACCTTGGCCCGCTCGGCGACCGTGTAGATGTCGCCGACGATCGTCATCCCGATCGGCTGGATCGCACCCGCGCCGAGCCCCTGGATCAGCCGGAACGCGATCAGCGCCGGCATGCTCCAGGCGAACCCGCACAGCACCGAGCCGAGGATGAACAGGCCGACGCCGAGCAGCATGATCGGCTTCCGGCCGCGCAGGTCGGCGAGCTTGCCGTAGATCGGCACCGAGACGGCCTGGGCGAGCAGGTAGATCGAGAACAGCCAGGGGAATTGGGTGAAGCCGCCGAGATCGTCGACGATGGAGGGTACGGCGGTGGCGAGGATGGTCGCGTCGATCGCCACCAGTCCGATGCTGAGCATCACCGCGAGCAGGATCGGCCCACGCTCCGACCGAAGCCCCACCCCCGCGGCCCGGCCGATCCCCTCAGTAGTCATCGCATCAAGCAACTTACGTCACGAGCAAACGATTCCCGAGCCCCTGACCGCCAAGTGGACTGCCACCGGGTGGAGGGCGGGGTTGCCCATGCGGACACAGCTTGTGGGGCGCTGGGACAGGAAATAACCTGTGCCCGCCCACCGCTTCCTGTCGCAGGTCCCGATAGTTGGCGAGGGGCGAGGGGCGAGGGGCGAGGGGCGAGGGGCGAGGGGCGAGGGGCGAGGAGGGTGGACACGGTGGGCCCGGGGACCGTTGCGCTCCGCAGGGTGAGGATGCGGGGCGGTGTGGTGCGTGCTGTCGTGCTCGTGGTGACTGTTTCGCTGACGTTGGTGCTGCTGGCCGGCATCCTGTTTGGCGACCGCCCTCGGTCCAACCTGGCGTCCGGCCGGTCGCGCCGCGGATCACCCGATCGACGAGGTAGCCGAAGGTCAGGTTGTGGTAGCCGGTGCGGGTGCCCGGCTCCCACGCGAGCTCCTGATCCGCGATCAGCCCGGCGACGGGGACGTCGTACCCGAGGATGCCGCGGTCGACCAGGAGGTGCACCGCGGTCGCGCCGATCCCCTTGCTCACCGAGAAGACCGGGAACAGGGTCCGGCCGTCGACGTCGTCGCCCGACCAGGCGTCGACGACGAGTTCGCCGTCGAGGCAGGCCGCGACTGGACGCCGAGCTCGCGGCCGTCCGCGACCAGGGAATCGAGTAGTTCACGCATGGATCACTCCGGGACGGGTTCGTTGAGGGCGTAGCCGATCAGGCAACTGACGAGGGCCAGTGCGATCAGGGTGGACAGGGCGACGCGCAGCGAGGAGTGCTCCGCGATCGTGCCGAGGACGGGCGTGGCGACGCCGCCGATGCTCACCGCCAGGCCGAGTGTCATCCCGCCGGCGGTGCCGACCCGGCCGGGCAGGAAGTCCTGGCCGAGGGTGACGTGCAGCGAGAACGGGATCGACATCGCGATCGCGGTCACGGCGAGGAAGCCGAAGAACGCCGGCCCGGGGACGAACACCAGTGCCGCGATCGCCGGCACAGCGACGCCGTACGACGTCCGCATCGTCCGGACCCGCCCGTACCGGGTGGCGAACCGGCCACCGAGCAACGTGCCGAACGCGCCGGCCGCGAACAGGATGAAGAGCGCCACCCCGCCGGTCGTCGTACCGCCACCGACCCGCTGACCGGCGTACAGGGCGATGAACGTGCTGAGACCGACGAAGACGATCGAGCGGCAGACCATGATCGCCGACAACCGCAGGAACGACGACCAGTCGTCACGCCCGGCCCGCTGCAACCGCCCGGCGACGACTCTGGAGCGATGCGAGCGGACCGCCAGCGACGTGATGAACGCTCCGGCCAGTGCCGGTACGACGAGCACCGGGGTCAGCGTCAGCCCGCCGACCGCGACGATCGGCGTGACCAGCACCGGCGCGAGCGCGAAACCGACGTTCCCGCCGACCGAGAACCAGCTCATCCCGACATGGCTGTCACCACTGACCGCGCGCGCCATCCGCGCAGCCTCTGGGTGGTAGGCCGCGACCCCGAGTCCCGACAACGCGGCCGCCAGCCAGCTCAGCAGATATGTGTCACCCACACCGACCAGCGCGATCCCGAGGCCCGCGGTCGTCATGCTGACCGGGATCAGCCACGCCAGCGGTCGTCGATCGGTCAGTACGCCGAACACCGGCTGCACCACCGAGGACAACAGGGTCGCGGCCAGCGTGATCCCGGACACCGCCACGTAGCCGAGGCCGCGCTCGGCGACCAGGAACGGAACCAGTGCCGGTACGGCGCCCTGGTACACGTCCACGCAGGCGTGCCCGATCGCCATCAGCCCGATCGGTCGAAGTCTCAGCACACCGTCGATCCTCAGCGAACCGGGCTGTGTCCGGCTTCCGATAAAATGCCAACCTATGCCGGAAACCCGCCAACGCCGTCCCGCGAACACCGGCGTCCTGCCGATCCGGGCCGGAGGCGGCATCGACGCGCACTGGCACGAGGAACACCAGATCGTGTACGCCGGTCGCGGCGTCCTCTCGGTGACGACCGAGGCCGGCAGCTGGATCGCGCCCGCGAACCGGGCGATCTGGGTTCCGGCAGGCACGCTCCACGAGCACCGCGCGTACGGCGAGACCGCCCTTCACACCGTTGGGCTCACAGAGAATCCGCTCGCCCTGGATGCACCGTCAGCCCTCGTGGTCAGTCCGCTGCTGAGGGAGCTGATCCTCACCTACACGTCCGGCGAGAGCGATGGCAACGCGGACGAGCGGCTGCGGTTGCACGCCGTACTGCTGGATCAGCTGCGCCGGTCGCCGCAGCGGCCGACCTATCTGCCGACTCCACGCGATCCGCGGCTGGCAGCGGTGTGCAAGCTCCTGCAGGACGACCCGGGCGACAACAGGACGCTCACAGAGCTGGGCCGCCAGATCGGTGCGAGTGAACGGACCTTGAGCCGGCTGTGCCGGACAGACCTGGGCATGACCTTTCCGCAGTGGCGCACGCAACTGCGGCTGCACACAGCGCTCAGGCTGTTGGCCGGCGGAGACTCGGTGACTCGGGTGGCTCACCAGTGCGGGTGGGCGTCCACCAGCGCGTTCATCGACACCTTCCGCCGCGCCTTCGGTCACACCCCTGGATCACGCAGCGCCTGATCAAGAATGTGGCTCCACTGCCGCACAATCCCACGACGGCGCGCACTGTCGTCCGTCAGCAAGTCGGCCAGACCCAGTCCGCGTGCCATGTCCAGCACCCCCTGCACGGTCTCGCGCACCCCAGGAGTCCGCTCACTCACCTCGAGCACTTCCAGCAGCGCCCGGTGCGCCTGACGCCCCACATGCGACTCCAGCCGGACGATCTGCTTCCGCAGCGCCTCCTCTGTCGACGCAGCCACCCACAGATGCAGTGCTGCCCGGAAGAGTGGTCCGGTGTAGACATCCGCGAGCATCCCCACGATCGCCTCGGTCCGCCCCGGCCCACTCGGCAGTGCGGCGGCCTGTGCCTTGATCTCCGCCAGCCGGACCTCGGTCATGTACTCGACCGCCGCGGCGAACAGGTCCGCCCGCGTCGGGAAGTGGTGCTGTGCGGCGCCCCGTGAGACCCCGGCCCGGGCCGCGACGACCGACACCGTCGTCGCGGCGTACCCGACCTCGGCCAGCGACTCGACGGCCGCCTCGAGCAGCCGCTGCCGAGTCGCCCGGCTGCGGTCCTGTCGGGGTTCTTTGAGGCCGTGATCGAGCGCAGCGAGGTCACCATCGAACACTTCACTCACGGGCGGCCTCGCGGGCTCTGAGCTCCCGCCGCAGGATCTTGCCCGAGGCCGCCTTCGGCACCGCCTCGATGAACTCCACCTGCCGGATCTTCTTGTACGGCGCCACCCGCGCGGACACGTACGCGATCACGTCGTCCGCGGTCAGCTCGACGCCCGGCATCGGGACCACAAACGCCTTCGGCACCTCGTTGCCGTCGGCCTGCACCCCGATCACCGCCGCGTCCGCGATCCGCTCGTCGGTGAGCAGCACCGCCTCCAGTTCGGCCGGCGGCACCTGGTAGCCGTGGTACTTGATCAGTTCCTTCACCCGGTCGACGACGTACAGGTACCCGCGCGCGTCCATCCGCCCGATATCGCCAGTGTGCAACCAGCCGTCCCGGTCGATGGTCGCGTCGGTCTCGGCCGGCCGGCCCAGGTAGCCCTTCATCACCTGCGGCCCGCGGATCCAGATCTCGCCCTCGCTCCGCGTCGTTGCCATCAGCACCGACCAACCGCATCTCGGTAGATGGGAAGAGCTTGCCCACGGCACCGGGCGGCGGCTCCTCGTCGTCCTGCGGCACCGAGTGCGTGCCCGGCGACAACTCGGTCATCCCGTACGCCTGCAGCACCGCGTGCAACCCGAGCCGCTTCGCACACGCTTCCGCCAGCTCACCGTCCAGCGGCGCCGCGGCGGACATCACGTACTTCAGAGCGGACAGGTCCACCCCGTCCACCGCCGGGTGCTTCGCCAGCGCCAGGACAATGGGCGGCGCGACGAACGCCCGGTGATCCGCTGCTGATCGAGCGTGGTCAGGAACTGCGTCCAGATCGAACTTCGGCAGTACGACGACCGTCGCGCCGAGCCGGAGCGGCAGGTTCATCAGCACGGTCAGCCCGTAGATGTGGAAGAACGGCAGGATCGCGATGATCCGCTCGTTCTCGCCGAGTTTGATCATCACCTCGGCCTGCGCGATGTTGGTGGCGATGTTCCGGTGCGTCAGCATCACGCCCTTGGCCGCGCCCGTCGTACCGCTGGAGTAAGGGAGGACGGCGACGTCCTCGGCCGGGTCGATCGTCACCTCCGGCTCGGGCCCGGTCGACGCGACCAGCTCCATCACGGAGCGGTAGCCCTCGGCCGCGTCGCAGACGAAGATCTCGGTCACGTCGGTGCCTTCGACGGCCGCGGTCGCCGCCGGCAGGAAGAGCGAGATCGTCACCATCAGCTTCGCCTTGGAGTCGACCAGTTGCTTGTGCAACTCGTCCGCGGTGTAGAGCGCGTTCACCGTGGTCACGGTCGCGCCCGCGCGGGTGGCGCCGTAGAAGACCACCGGGTAGAGGATCGTGTTCGGGCTGTAGAGCGCGATGGTGTCGCCGTGCCGGATGCCGAGCTCGGCGAACCCGGCCGCGACCCGCCGGCTCATCCCGTCCAGCTGGGCGTAGCTGATCTCCTTGCCGGTCACACCGTCGACGAGGGCGGGCCGGTCGCCGTACTCCCGGGCCCGGCCGAGCACCGCGTCGTGGATCGGGACGTCGAGGATCTCGACGGGTGGGAACTCGCTGGTGATGATCATGTGGCCCGATCCTTTCGACACTGTCTCGCAGCTGGTGCAGGAACTCTGACCTACCGAGCAGTAATCCGGCTAGACCTCAGTACGACTTGGGCAGGCCCAGGGCTGTGCTGGGCGACGAAGTTGAGGATCATCTCCCGGCTGACCGGCGCGATCCGGGCCGCCCGGGCGGCCGCGACCAGCGTGGCGACGCCGTACTCGGTCGTCATGCCGTTGCCGCCGTGCGACTGGACCGCCGTGTCGACGGCCAGGACCGCAGGCCTCGCCGGCCGCGTACTTGGCCATGTTCGCCGCCTCGCCCGCGTCCAGGTCGTCGCCGGCGTCGTAGAGGGCGGCGGCCTTCTGCATCATCAGCCGGGCCAGCTCGAGCTGGATCTTGGCCTGCGCGAGCGGATGCGCGACGCCCTGGTGCGCGCCGATCGGGGGCTCCACACCTGCCGCGTCCTTGACGTACGCCGACGCCTTGCCGAGCGCGTACCGGGCGATGCCGATGGCGAACGCGGCCACCATGATCCGCTCCGGGTTGAGCCCGGCGAACAGCTGCAGCAGGCCGGCGTCCTCGGCGCCGACCAGCGCGTCCGCGGGCAGCCGCACGTCGTCGAGGAACAGCGCGAACTGCTTCTCCGGGCTGATCAGGTCCATCTCGATCTGGTTGAACTCGAAGCCCGGGCGCGTCGGCCGGCACGATGAACAGCGCCGGCTTCAGCTTCCCGGTCCGCGCGTCCTCGGTGCGGCCGACGACCAGCACCGCCTCGGCGACGTCCACGCCGGAGATGAAGACCTTGCGGCCGGTGAGCGACCAGCCGTCGCTCGTCGGCGGGCGGTCGTGGTGAGCTGGTGGAAGTTCGAGCCGGCGTCGGGCTCGGTGATCGCGAAGGCCATGATCGTGGTGCCCGTCGGCGAGGCCGGGCAGCCAGTGCCGCTTCTGCTCGTCGGTGCCGAAGCGGGCGATCACGGTGCCGCAGATCGCCGGCGAGACGACCATCAGCAGCAGCGGGCAGCCGGCGGCGCCCAGCTCCTCGAGCACGATCGCCAGGTCGGTGATGCCGCCGCCGCCGCCGCCGTACTCCTCGGGCAGGTTGACGCCGAGGTAGCCGAGCTTGCCGGCCTCGGCCCACAGCTCGGTGGTGTGCTCGCCGGTCCGCGCCTTGGTTGAACCACTCGTGGCCGTACCGCTTGCCCAGCTCGGCGACCGCGTCGCGCAGCGCCTGCCGTTCCGCGGACTCGATGAAGTTCATCGACTTCCTCCTCCGAACCACGGCCAGCACGGCGCCGACCTCGACCTGTCGACCGGCCTCGACCGCAGTTCGGTGACCACCCCGGCGGCCGGGGCGGCGATGGGGTGTTCCATCTTCATCGCCTCCAGCCACAGCAGCAGCTGTCCCTGCGTCGACCTCGCCCGACCTGACGCCGACCCGGGTCACGACGCCGGGCATCGGCGCCAGCAGCGAGCCCGCCGCCACCTGCCGCGCGGGTCGGGGAAGCGGGGCACCGGCGTCAGCGCCACCGAGCCCGAGCGACGAGTCCACACAGACCAGTCGCCGTCGTACGCCGCGACCTCGAACCGTCCGCGCGTACGCCCGTCGATCGCCGAGCACCGACGCTGATCCGGCGTCGGCGTCGACGAGCGCGACGTCGCCCGTCGACGACTCAGCCCGTCCCGGGTCGAGCCGGTAGCCGACCTCGAGCGTCGCCGTCCCCGCCCGGTATCGTTCCGCTGCGGCTGCGGACGGCACGTTGCGCCAGCCGCTCGGCAGCCCGCAGCACCCGCGCGCCCGTCCGGCGGCACCGGCCAGCGCCGCCGCCAGGCCGACAGCCGCGCGTCCACCGAGGACAGCAGCGGCGCGAGCACCTCCGGGTGCCGGTCGAAGAACCCGGTGTCGGTCTCGCCGGCGAGGAACGCCGGGTGCCGCAGCACCCGGACCAGCAGGTCGCGGTTGGTGCCCACGCCGTGGATCTGGGCCCGGGCCAGCGCGGCGGCCAGCAGCCGGGCCGCCTCGTGCCGGGTCGGCGCCCAGGCGATCACCTTGGCCAGCATCGGGTCGTAGTGCGACGCCCGACCGTCGGCGACCCGTCGCTCGCACGCCGGAGTCCAGCGCGCATGCCCGGTTCGCGATCGCAGTCGCGGGCGAACTCGCCTGCCGACTGCCCGGGCACGTGCGAACCGGTGCAGGGTGCCGGTGGCGGGCAGCCAGTCGCACGCCGGGTCCTCGGCGTACAGCCGCACCTCGATCGCGTGGCCCGCGGAGCGGCGGCGGCTCGGCCGGGCAGCGGGCCGCCCTCGGCGACCAGCAGCTGCAGCCCGACCAGGTCGAGGCCGGTGACGCACTCGGTGACCGGGTGCTCGACCTGCAGGCGGGTGTTCATCTCCAGGAAGTAGAACGCTGCCGTCGGCGTCGGCGAGGAACTCGACCGTGCCGGCGCCGACGTAGCCGACCGCCGCGGCCGCCGTCCGCGCCGCGTCGAACAGCTCGTCCCGCATCGCCGGCTCCGATCGACCAGCGGCGACGGCGTCTCCTCGACGATCTTCTGGTGCCGGCGCTGGATCGAGCACTCCCGCTCGCCGAGCGCCCACGACGTGCCGTGGCGTGTCGGCGATGATCTGCACCTCGATGTGCCGGCCGGTCCGACGTACCGCTCGCAGAACACCGTCCCGTCGCCGAACGCCGACGCCGCCTCGCGCCGGCGCCGCCGCGACCTCGCCCGGCAGCGTCCGCCAGCCGCGGACGACCCGCATGCCGCGGCCGCCGCCGCCGGCGGACGCCTTCACCAGCACCGGGAGATCGTCGGTCGACCTCGGCCGGGTCAGCCAGGTCGGCAGCACCGGCACGCCGGCCGTCGGCCATCAGCTGCTTGGCCTCGATCTTCGACCCCATCGCCGCGATCGCCTTCGGCCGGCGGGCCGACCCAGGTCAGGCCCGGCGTCGATCACCGCCTGCGCGAACTCGGCGTTCTCGGACAGGAACCCGTAGCCGGGGTGGACGGCGTCCGCGCCGGCCCTGCAGCGCCGCCGCGATCGAGCAGGTCGCCGCGCAGGTAGGTGTCGGCCGGGCGCGTTGCCGGGCAGCCGGACGGCGTCGTCGGCCTCGGCGACGTGCGGCGCGTCCGGCGTCGGCGTCGGAGTAGACGGCGACCGTCTCGATGCCCGAGCGCCGCGGCAGGTGGCGAAGACCCGGCGGGCGATCTCGCCCCGGTTGGCGACCAGCAGTGATCGTCGGATCATGTCGGTCGACCTCGCGTCACATCCGGAAGACGCCGAAGGCCGTCGGCGTCCCTCGACCGGCGCGTTGTGGATCGCGGACAGGCAGAGCCCGAGGACGGTGCGGGTGTCGCGCGGGTCGATCACGCCGTCGTCGTAGAGCCGGCCGGACAGGAACAGCGGCAGCCGACTCCGCCTCGATCTGCTGCTCGACCATCGCCCGCATCGCGCGCGTCCGCGTCCTCGTCGTACGGCTGGCCCTTCGCCTCGCGCCGCCTGCCGGGCCACGATCGACAGCACGCCGGCGAGCTGCTGCGGCCCCATCACCGCCGACTTCGCGTTCGGCCAGGCGAACAGGAACCGCGGGTCGTACGCCCGGCCGCACATGCCGTAGTTGCCGGCGCCGTACGACGCGCCGATGTTGATCGTGAGGTGCGGCACCGTCGAGTTGGACACCGCGTTGATCATCAGCGCGCCGTGCTTGATGATGCCGCCCTGCTCGTACTCCGTGCCGACCATGTAGCCGGTGGTGTTCTGCAGGAACAGCAGCGGCGTGTCGGCTGGTTGGCGAGCTGGATGAACTGCGCCGCCTTCTGCGACTCCTCGGAGAACAGCACGCCGCGGGCGTTGGCCAGCACGCCGACCGGGTAGCCGTGCACCGTCGCCCAGCCGGTCACCAGCGCGGTGCCGTACAGCGGCTTGAACTCGTCGAACTCGCGCCGTCCAGCACCCGGGCGAGCACCTCGCGCGGGTCGAACGGCACCTGCAGGTCGCGCTGGCCGATGCCGAGCAGCTCCTCGGCGTCGTACTTGCGGCTCGTCGTACGACGGCGCCGGCGCCGGCGCCGGCTTGCGCCAGTTCAGCCGGGCACACGATCTGCCGGGCCGAGCCGGATCGCGTCCCGCTCGTCCTCGGCGAGGTAGTCGGCCAGCCCGGACGCGCGGGCGTGCATCGCCGCGCCGCCGAGCGACTCGTCGTCGGCCTCCTCGCCGGTCGCCATCTTCACCAGCGGCGGCCCGGCCAGGAACACCTTGGCCCGGTCCCGGACCATGATCGTGTAGTCGGACATGCCGGGCACGTACGCGCCGCCGGCGGTCGCGTTGCCGAACACCACGCGCGACCGTCGGGATGCCCGCCGCCGACAGCCGGGTCAGGTCGCGGAACACCGCGCCGCCGGGGATGAAGATCTCCGCCTGGGTCGGCAGGTCGGCGCCGCCGGACTCGACCAGGTTGATCATCGGCAGCCGGTTCGCGCGCGCGATCTCGTCGGCCCGCTGGGTCTTCTTCAGCGAGTCCACGGGTTGACCGGCGCCGCCGCGTGACCGTCGGGTCGTTGGCGATGATCACGCACTCGACGCCCTCGACCACGCCGATGCCGGTGACCACGCTGGCGCCGACCGGGAAGTCGGTGCCCCACGCCGGCCAGCGGCGACAGCTCCAGGAACGGCGTGTCCCGGTCGAGCAGCAGCTCGATCCGCTCCCGGGCCAGCAGCTTGCCCGCGCGTGGTGCCGGGTCGACGTACTTCTCGCCGCCGCCGGCCACGCGCCTTCGCAGCTGCCGCGTCCAGCTCGGCCAGCCGCTCCAGCATCGCCGTCCCGGTTGCGCTCGCGTACGACGAGTGCGCCTGCGGCGTCGATCGTCGGTCGCCACGGTGCCGTCATGCGGTAGAACCCCAGTCGTTTCGCGATGATCTCGTTCATGATCTCCGTCGTGCCGCCGCCGATGCCGAGGATCCGGGCGTCCCGGTAGTGCCGTTCCACCTCGGCGTCGCGCAGGTAGCCGAAGCCGCCGTGCAGCTGGACGCGCCTGGTCGACGACCCAGTCGCAGGCCTCGACCGCGGTGTTCTTCGCCATCGCCACCTCGGCGTCACGTCGCTCGCCCGCCGCGACCCGCGTCGGCCACGTCGTGCACGTACGAGCGGGCGACGTCGATCCGCCGGGCCATCTCGGCGAGCGTGTGCCGCACCATCTGCCGGCGAGACAGCGGCCGGCCGAACGTCTCCCGGTCCCGGCACCAGGCCACGGTCAGGTCGAGGCAGCGCTGCGCGCCGGCGTACGCCTGCACCGCCAGCGACAGCCGCTCGGCGGCGAAGTGCCGCATGAGCTGGACGAATCCGGGCCTTCGGCGCCGACCAGGTTGCCGCCGGCACCCGTACGTCGATGAAGGACAGCTCGGCGGTGTCCGAGCAGTGCCAGCCCATCTTCTCCAGCTGCCGCGACACCGTGAACCCGGGCGTGCCCGTGTCGATCACCAGCAGGCAGATCCCGTGCGCACCCGGTCCGCCGGTGCGCACCGCGGTGGTGACGAAGTCCGCCCGGCACCCCGCTGGTGATGTAGGTCTTGGCGCCGTTGACCACGTAGTGGTCGCCGTCGCGCGCGGGCCGTGGTCCGGAGCGAGGCGACGTCAGAGCCGCCGTCCGGCTCGGTGATCGCCAGCGCGCCGATCATCGTCCCGGCCAGCGTCGGCCGCACCTAGCGTCGATCAGCTCGACGGTTGCCGGCAGCAACGATGTGCGGCAGCGCGATCCCGCGGGTGAACAGCGCGGCGACCAGCCCGCCCGACCCGCCGGCGTGGATGCATCTCCTCGGTGACCGCGACGCGTCGAGCAGGTCCCGCCGCCGCCGCCGACCTCCTCGGGGAACCCGACGCCGAGCAGCCCGAGCTTCGCCGCCTTGCGCGTGCAGGTCGCGCGGCACCTCGCCGGCCCGCTCCCACTCGTCCAGGTGCGGCAGCACCTCGCGCTCATGAACCGCCGGACACTCCCAGCGCCGCGTCGAAGGTCGTTCACAGCAACACCTCCGGTACGTCGACGTACCGCGAGCGCAGCCACTCGCCGAGCGCCTTGGCCTGCGGGTCGAAGCGGGTCTGGACGCCACGCCCTCGCCCGAGCAGCCCTCGATGACGAAGTTGACCGCCCGCAGGTTCGGGCAGCTCGTACCGGTCGACGTCAGCGGCTGCAGTCTCCGGCAGCAGCTCCTGGAACAGCTCGACGGTCAGCGTAGTGCGCGAGCCAGCGCCAGGCCGTCGTCGCTGCGCACCCACACGCCGAGGTTCGCGTCGCCGCCCTTGTCCCCGGACCGCGCACCGACGACGCGGCCGAGCGGGACCTCGCGCGTCAGCGGGCGCCTGCGTGCCGTCGCGACGCTGCGGCAGCGGCATCGGCAGTTCGATGCCGTCGACCGGCGTCAGCGGCCGCGTCTCGGCCGCGGGTTCGACGGTCACGCGCGGTCGCCGTCCGGCAGTACGGCGACGTGCTCGACCTCGCGGATGTGCGACGTACCCGGCCGGTGAAGACCCCGTACGGCGTGCCGTCGCCGGGCGGCGCGGTGACGTGGAAGCCGGGGTAGCTCGACAAGCGCCAGCTCCACCGCGGCGCTGGAGAACGCCCGCCCGGCCCGCTTCGGGTCGCGGGTCCTTCACGGCGCACGTGAGCAGCGCGCTCGCCGCTTCCTCGGTGTCCGCGTTCGGCTTGCTCGGTGCGGGCGAGCGGACCACTCCAGCCCGGCCGGTCGCTTCGGCAACGCCTGCTCGAGTTGCCGCTGGACCAGCTCCGCCTTGGCCTCGATGTCCAGCCCGGTCAGGACGAACGTCACCTCGTTGCGGAACCCGCCGAGCGCTGTTCAGCGACGACCTTGAACGTCGGCGGCGGCGGCTCGCCCTGGACGCCGCTGATCCGGACCCGGTCGGGCCCGTCCGCGCTCGAGCTCGATCGTGTCGAGGCGGGTCGTCACGTCCGGCCCGGGGTAGCCGGGCGCCGGCGATCTCGTACAGCAGTTGGGCCGTGACCGTGTCGACGTGACCGCGCCGCCGGTGCCGGCGTGCTTGGTGATGACGCTGCTGCCGTCGGCGTGGATCTCGGCGATCGGGAAGCCGGGCCGGCGCCGCGGTCGCGGAGCTCGGTGAAGAACGCGTAGTTGCCGCCGGTCGCCTGGGCGCCGCACTCGATGACGTGCCCGGCCACGGTGGCACCGGCGAGCGCGTCGAGGTCGTCGCGTTCCCAGCCGTAGTGGGCGGCGGCCGGGCCGACGACCACGCGAGGCGTCGGTGACCCGGCCGGTGACCACGACGTCCGCGCCGGCGTGCAGGCACTCGGCGATGCCCCACGCGCCGAGGTACGCGTTGGCGGTCAGCGGCGTGCCGGGTCGAGCCAGCGGCCGTGGCAGGAGGTCGTCGCCTTCGACGTACGCGATCTTGCGGGTGCAGGCCGAGCTTGCCGGCGAGCGTCCGTGATCGCCTGGGCCAGGCCGGCCGGGTTGAGCCCGCCGGCGTTGGTGACGATCTTGACGCCGCGGTCGAGGGCCGTCGCCGAGGCCGGTCTCGAGCTGGCGCAGGAACGTCCGCGCGTAGCCGAGCGACGGGTCCTTCAGCCGGTCCCGGCCGAGGATCAGCATGGTCAGCTCGGCCAGGTAGTCGCCGGTCAGCACGTCGAGCGGCCCGCCGGTGAGCATCTCCTGGACCGGCGCTGAACCGGTCGCCGTAGAACCCGGACGCGTTGCCGATCCTGATCGGTGCGGTCATCCGAACTGCCCTCGCTCCCGGCCCTTGCCGGGCAGACCCGCGAACGCCTGGGCGATGCCGAGCCACTCCTCCGCGTCCGCACCGTCGGCCTGTACGGCGAGGTCGTCGCGATGCCGGCGCTGGGTCACCAGCAGGCAGAAGTCGAGCGCCGGCGCGGTCACCCGCTGCGCGGCGTCGTCGGGACCCCAGGTCCAGGTCTGGCCGTCCGGACCGGTGAGTTCCACGCGGAACGGCTCGGCGCGGCGGGGTGCGGTTGTTCAAGAGTAGGCGAAGTCGCGGGTGCGGACCGCCAGGTGGGCGACGTGACGCAGCCGGTTCGACGGCTGGCGGGTGACGCCGCAGCGCGTCGACCACGTCCTGCCCGTGCGCCCAGGTCTCCATCAGCCGGGCCGTCGCCATCGAGGTCGGACTCATCGGCGGCCCGTACCACGGCACCCGCTCGCCGGCCGGCACCTGCTTGAGCGCCTCGGCGATCTCTTGCCGGGTCTCACGCCAATAGGTCAGCAGTTGGTCCGGCGGCAGTGCGGCCGTCTCCTTGGCGCCCTCGTCGACGTACGTCGTCGGGTTGGCGGCCGCGTTCTCCAGCGAGGCCTTGAAGCCGTCGGGATCGGTGATGGCGAGGTGCGCGGCCTCGTCGGTCCAGGCGAGGTGGGCGATCTGGTGCGCGATCGTCCAGCCCTCGGCCGGTGTCGGCGTGGCCCAGTCCTCCGCCGGCAATCCACCGACCAGCCGGTCGAGTTCCGCGCTCTCGGCCCACAGGTCGGCCAGCACTTCGTCCAGTTGCACGCTGCACTCCCTGGGTGGGGATCGTGCAGCCGAGCGTTGCACGACCGGCGAAAAGAATCAAGCGTGCTTGTTTTTCATTTCGCCAGCGGGGGCGGGGTCCAGTCGGACCACTGCGCGGTCGCCTTCCGCCAGGCCGCCGGCGGGATCAGCCGGGCCGCGACGGACACCGCGACGTGGGCGAATCGGCCGGTGTTCGACGTCCGTCGTACCGACGCGCGGGCCGCCTCCGCCATCGGCTGCACCCTTGCTCGCCGCTGCTCGTCGTACTGCGTCAAAGCGTCAGGCAGGTCGCCCGATGCGAGGCAGGCGGCCAGGACGACAGCGTCCTCGATCGCCTGGCAGGCGCCCTGCCCCAGGTCCGGCGGCATCGCGTGCGCCGCATCGCCGAGGAGTACGACGCGATCGTTGACGAAACTCGGCAGCGGGTCGATGTCGACGATGTCGTTGTGCAGCACCTGGTCCTCGGGCGTCGTCGCGATCAGCGCCGGAATCGGGTGATGCCAGTCGCCGACCTGATTCAGTACCTCGCGGCGCTCGTCGGCGTACATCTGGTTCGGCCGGTCCGCGTTGGCCATGACGAACCAGTAGACGCGCTCCTCCGGAAGCGGCAGTACGCCGACCTGCACCCCGCGGCCGAGGGTCAGCGACTCCTGCACCGGCCAGACCGACTCGCTCGGCGTCACACCCCGCCAGACGGTCCGATGCTGGAAGACAGCGTCGCCGGACCACAGGCTGCGCCGGGTGAGGCTGTTCACTCCGTCGGCGGCGATCACCAGGTCGGCGCCGAGTTCGTGTTCCTCGCCGTTGGTCCGGCAGACCACGAAGCCCTTGGGTGACACCGACACCACTTCGGCATCGGTGTGCAGGACCGCCTCGGGCAGTTCCTTCCGCAGTACGTCGTGCAGGTCGGCCCGATGGATCGCGAGTACGCCGACATCCTCCGGATGACTGTGGCGCAGCCAGCGGCCGGACGGCGTACGGACGTTGCCGCGCGAGATCGTCGGGATCGTCCGCGGGCCGACGTCCAGTCCGAGCACGTCGAGGGCTCGCTCGGCGTTCGGCCACAGCGTCAGCCCGGCGCCGACCTCGGCGATGATCGGGGACCGCTCCAGCACGGTCACCGACCAGCCGATCCGCCGCAGTCCGACCGCTGCCGCCAGCCCTCCGATCCCGGCGCCGATGATCAGCGCGCTGGACGTCTCTGCACGCGTCCCCATGCGGTGGAGGTTACTTCTTCGGCGCCTCCCGGGGTGAAGTCGTCTACCAGGTCTGGCGCCTGGTTCAAGCGTTTCGATCGGTGTGCAAAGCCTTTCTGCCGACCCGGTGCCGGTGTTACGCAAGACCAATGCATGGTTCTCTGCCCGGAAAGGCCGCCGAGATCCGGGCGTTGCTGCTGAGCCTGATCGACGCACTGCCCGACGGTGCCGCGCTGCCGCCGGAGCGGGAGCTGGCGGTTCGCTGGAACGTGGCCCGGATGACGCTGCGCCGCGCCGTCGACGAACTGGTGATCGAGGAACTGCTGGTGCGCCGGCACGGCAGCGGGACGTATACGACCCGCCCGAAGGTGGCGAAGTGGCTCGGCATGATCGGGTTCTCGGAGGACGTCCGGCGGCGCGGGATGCGGCCGGGGAGCGTCATGCTCGAGTTCCGCCAGTTGAAGGCCGAGCGTGCCGCGGCGCGTCGGTTGCGCATCCCCGTCGGCGATCCGATCATCACCTTCACCCGGCTCCGCCTGGCCGACGACGTACCGATGGTGGTCGAACGTACGACGCTGCCGGCCGGCTACGTTCCCGGTCTGCAGGCCGACGACCTCAACGGCTCGCTGTACGACCTGCTCACGACCCGGTACGGCATCGATCACGTCAGCGGCACCTCCCGGCTCGAACCCGTCATGCCCGACGCGAAGACCGCGGCCTGGCTCGACATCCCCACCACCCAGCCCTGCCTCGCCGTCCACGGCATCAGCTTCGACGGCCGCGACCGCGTCTTCGAGTACACCTCGGCCCTCTACCGCGGCGACCGCTATGCCTTCACCACCGAACTCCGCACCACCCCGACCCCAAGAGCCACCGCCTACAGCCTGTAGTCGCCGACGTACGCGCGGTGCCGACTCGGTCGGACGTATCTCACTCAGTTGCCTAAGGCAAGCAAGAAGCTAAAGTTGATCTGGTATATTCGAGCAAATGTCCTGCATCTCTGCTTGAGTGCAGTTGACGCTCAGCCGCCCCCCCCCTCCCGATGAGTTCCTTGAGGGGGTGGGGATCGGTGTCGACGGCCTGTTGGAGCAGGCGGTAGAAGAGCATGCCCCGGGCTCGGGAGTTGCGGCGGTTGAACCGGAAGGTGAACTCGTCGAGGTAGTAGGGCAGGTGCTGGTAGCTGATTCGGTGATGGAGGGTGCCGGCGGTCCAGCGCTTGAGCAGTGAGGACACCAGGTGAGGTCCGGGCATCACGGCGTCGGGATCGTCGACCTGGTAGCTGTCTTTGGTCGACGGTGTGGCGTGGTGGGTGTAGCCGAGGTCGACCAGCCGGGTGAACATGCGGGCGCCGTCGGTGTGGATGGTCGCGCCGGGGGCGATGACCTCAGTGGCGAAGTCGATCATGTCCAGTCCGCCGGGCTTGTCCGCGACCTCGAGTCTGACCCTGCCCAGCCGGCCGCGTGGGGTGCGCTCGACGGCGATCGTGATCGGGACCTTGTCGCTGGACACGCTCAGTTTTCGGCTGGTTCTGCCGCCCAGGAAGCTCTGATCGAGCTCCACCGTGCCGCCTGGGTCGTTGCCGAGCAGCTCACGATCGGGGCGGACCATGGCCCGCCGGAGCTTGTGCAGCCATGCCCACGCGGTCTCGTAGGAGCCGAAGCCGAGAGCGTCTTGCAGGCCCTGGGCCGAGACGCCGTTCTTCTGTGAGGTGACGAACCAGACCGCGGCGAACCAGGTCGACAACGGGGTGTGTGAGCGGTGGAGGTGGCGAGCGGTGAAGATCTGCCGGCTGTGACCGAGGTCTTCACCCCGCACTCAGCACACATCCACAACCCACGACCGGTCCGCCACCCTCCCCCGCAACCACAGCGAGGGCAGGAGAAGCCATCCGGCCAACGCAGCCGCCCGAGGTACTCACGACAACTGACATCGTCGGGAAACCAGGACCGAAACTCCTGGCAGGTCCGCGGGTAATCCACCCCGCCGACCGGCCGTTGACTCGCCGACACCCTCAAACCGTACTGCACTCAAGCAGAGATGCAGGGCAAATGTTCGATGATCGATCGAGTTCGATCTCGGAGCGCCGCGGCGTAGCTGCGATATCAGGCAGGTGCTTATGGATAGCATCGGTTCCGTGGAGCCGGTTCGGGTGGAGAAGGCAGCGCTCGTCGCGCTGCTGCAGCAGCCCGGGGTCCGATGGTCGGAGGTGACCACCGAGGTCCTCGAGATCGGTAGCGCCGCGCAGGTCCTGGACCGGGTGCTAGCGGGGGATGACGCACTGTTCGCGCTCGGCGATCCAGAGAACGCGCTGCGGAAGGCAGTTGCAGACATCCAGAGCTGGGAGGCGGAAGGAATCGGCGTGCACGCCTTCTATGAGCCGAGCTATCCCGCCCAGCTGCGAGACGTCCATGAACTGCCGCCTATCATCTTCACTCGCGGCGCCATCCGCGACGACCGCAGAGCTGTGGCTGTTGTCGGCACGAGGCAG
Source organism: uncultured Actinomycetota bacterium (assembly GCA_963770725.1). Lineage (GTDB taxonomy): Bacteria > Actinomycetota > Actinomycetes > Propionibacteriales > Kribbellaceae > Kribbella. Next base: position 178,789 of record CAVYQT010000012.1, on the reverse strand, counting down.
GCGAGCCCACGGGGCCTCGGAATTGCTCACGCCGTCGCGACCGCACTTGCGAAGAGTGATGTGACCGTCGTCAGCGGCCTGGCAGCAGGTATCGACACGGCGGCGCACACGGCCGCACTCAGGGCGCACGGCCGCACCGTCGCCGTGATCGGAACCGGTATCAGGCGTACCTATCCCGCAGCCAACGCGGAACTGCAGGCGCAGATCGGTCGCGAGGGTCTGGTGCTCAGCCAATTCTGGCCTGACGGTCCACCGTCACAAAAGACGTTCCCCCTGCGGAACGCGGTGATGAGCGGGTACGCGGCGGCCACCATAGTCGTCGAGGCTCCCTGGCGAAGCGGTGCCCGGATTCAGGCACGACTTGCGCTACAGCACGGACGTCCCGTGGTGATACCGCGACAGCTGCTGGAGCATGACTGGGCGCGTGACTACGCAGAGCGCCCCGGGGTGTACGTCGTCGACAACACCGACGACCTGCTCGCTGTCACCGAGAAGCTGGTGGCGGAGGCGACCTCCGGACCCGGCCGACTGCAGGAACTGTCGAACGTTGTCCAGTTCTGATCCCTGGGCACCCTACGAAGAGTCCGTCGCCCGTCAGGCAATCTTTCTTCGCAATCCTCTTCCTCCGGGACCGGGCGTGTGCCGTATCTGCCGGTCGGCGGCGAAGGAGCCGTACGACGTCTGTTACCCGTGTCGCCAGCATCGAGAGGCCAGCAGGCTGACCGCCGATGGCGTCGTACCGATTGCCACTCGCGACCACCGGGCTCGTCCACGTCGACGACGTCGGCAACTCGTTGCTCTATCACCTCAACCGCAAACACCTGGTCGCCCCGGCGGTCGAGTTCCTCGCCGACCTCCGCAGTACCCTCACCAGCAGCCGCCTCGCCGACGTGATCAGCGCCTGGCGGATCCCGCCGGTGCACGCCAGCCTGTACGGCGCGATCGCCCGCGGCGACGGTGATCTCGAGAGCGACGTCGACCTGCTGCTGATCCGCCCGGACCAGATCGACACCGGCGACGTCCTCTGGGAGGACCAGGCCGCCCGCCTGATGCAGTCGGTCGTCGACCTCACCGGCAACCCGGCCCACATCTTCGAGCTCAGCCGCACCGAGCTCACCGACCGCCTCACCAAAGAGGACCCGATCCTCAACGACTGGCTCCGGCCAAGCCTCCCGCTACACGGCGTCCCCGTCCCATCCCTCCTGGACCGGACCGCGCCCACACCTCGAGCCCGGCTTGGCGTCAGCCAACTCTCACTGACCGAGCAGCGGTGCCATCAGTCGGGCGATCCGGCTGTCGCGGCCGGTGAGTCGTTCCTCCGTGTCGGCGATCGTCATCGCCCGCAGGCCCGCGTTGATACCGAGCCAGCGGACTGGTTCGGGTTCCCAGCGGCGCGAGCGGTGGCCGACCCACGGCAGCCGGACCAGGCTGGTGTCGCGCCCGAGGATCAGGTCCGTCAACGTCCGCCCGGCCAGGTTCGTCGTACTGACGCCGTCGCCGACATAGCCCCCGGCCCAAGCCAGCCCCGAGAGGCGGTCGAGCCCGACCGACGCGCACCAGTCCCGTGGTACGCCGAGCGGCCCGCCCCACGCGTGCGTGAAGGCGACACCGTCGAGCCCGTCGAACAGTTCCCGCAGGGTGGCCCGCAATGCCCCGAAGACGCGGGGTGCCTGGTCGTACGACGCCTTGATCCGGGAACCGAAGTGGTACGGCGCCCCGCGTCCGCCGAACGCCAGTCGCCCGTCGGCCGTGCGCTGACCGTAGATGATCAGGTGGCGGCAATCGCTGAACGTCGGCCGGTCGGCGAGCCCGATCCGATCCCAGGTGGCGTCGTCGAGCGGCTCGGTCGCGACCATCAGCGAGTACACCGGCAGCGACCGTCCGCAGCTGCCCATTCAGGCCCGGCGTGAACCCCTCTGTGGCCTGGACCACCACGTTCGCGCGCAGGACGCCGTACGGCGTTATCGCGTGGCCTGGCACGATCCTCTTTACCGGGGTGTTCTCGTGGATCGTCACCCCGAGGCGCTCGACCACGGCGGCCAGTCCGCGGACCAGTTTGCCGGGGTGGAGGGCGGCGCAATGCGGTGTGAACGTTGCCCCGAGCACCTTTGTTGCCCGGACCTTCCGGGCGACTTCCTCCGGGGTCAGGAAACGAAGATCACCCGGTCCCCACTCAGGGGCCGCCGCCACCTCGGCGTGGGCGCGGGCGAGCTGGGCCGGGGTGCGCGCGAGCACGATCGTGCCGCCCTTGTGGTAGTCGCAGTCGATGCCCTCGGCGGCGGCGACGAGCCCGACCTCGTTGACCGTCGCCTGCATCGCGCGGTGCAGTTCGATCGCGGCGTCACGGCTCGATCCGGGCAACGACGCCAGCCGATGCGACGACGCCGGGAACAGCGCGGAACACCAACCACCATTGCGTCCTGAGGCACCGAACCCGGCCGTCTCCGCCTCCAGTACGACGATCCGCAACGCCGGATCCGCCTTCGCCAGGTAGTACGCGGTCCACAGGCCGGTGTAGCCGGCGCCGACGATCGCCACGTCCGCGTCCCGGTCTCCTGCGAGCGCAGGCCGTTCGGCCGTGGGCTCGGTGGTTTCGGCCCAGAGGATCAGCGCACACCCCACGAATAGGTCTGTTTCACCAGCTTCAGGTACACGAACGTCTCGGTTGCCTTCACGCCCTCGATCTGCCGGATCCGCTCCGACAGGACCCGGAGCAGGTGCTCGTCGCTCTCGCACAGCACCTCGGCCAGCAGGTCGAACGATCCGGCGGTGATCACGACGTACTCGACCTCGTCCATCTTGGCGAGTTCGTCCGCAATCGGCTCCAGCGCGCCCTCGGCGTTGATCCCGATCATCGCCTGCCGGTCGAAGCCGAGCTCGAGCGGATCGGTGACCGCGACCACCTGCATCACGCCGGCCTCGGTCAGCCGCTGCACCCGCTGCCGGACCGCCGCCTCCGACAGCCCGACCGCCTTGCCGATCGCGGCGTACGAGCGGCGCCCGTCCAGCTGGAGTTGTTCGATGATCGCCTTGGACGTGTTGTCCAGCAACGCCTGGTTCTTGTCGGGATTCCCCGTTCGCACAGCCACTCTGAGATCCTCTCAGCGTCACGGGGCGTAAGCAAGTCGCCGCAGCGGATTTCGTTGCAAGATCGCCGAATAGCTTCGGAATCCCTTGTCTAGTTCAATCCAGTTTGACAGTATCGCCCGCGAAAGCAGTTCTCTAGGGGGTCCGATGAGTCCTCGTCAACAGCCTGTGGTCGGGCGCCGGGCGGTTCTCCGCGGGATGTCACTGTCCGCCCTCGGGCTGGCCGGCGGCGGAGGACTGCTCTCCGGTTGCGGTATTCCGGCCGCCAAGCAGAGCGAGGGCAGCTGCGTCAGCACCGACCTGTCCGCCGAGCAGAAAGCACTGATCTTCTCGAACTGGCCGAGTTACATGGACGAGTCCGAGGAGAAGGTGAACGGCAAGACGGTGCTGCCGACGCTGGAGGCGTTCCAGCAGCAGAGCGGCATTCAGGTGACCTACACCGCCGACGTCAACGACAACGCCGAGTTCTACGCCAAGGTGCGCGACCAGCTCGGCAGCTGCCAGCCGTGCGGCCGGGACCTGTTCGCGCTGACCGACTGGATGGCCGCGCGGATGGTCGGACTGGGCTGGATCCAGAAGCTCGACCACGCGAAGATCCCGAACGTCGACGCCAACCTGCTGACGCAGCTCGAGTCTCCCAGCTGGGATCCCAACCGGGACTACAGCGTCCCGTGGCAGACCGGGCTGACCGGGATCGCCTACAACGCGAAGGTCACCGATGAGGTGGGCAGCTTCACCGATCTGCTCAACCGCGACGACCTCAAGGGCAGGATCACCCTGCTGTCCGAGATGCCCGACACGATGGGGTTCATGCTGCGCCTGGTCGGCGCGGACCCGGGCGCGTTCAACGACGCCGAGTGGAGCAAGGCGCTCGAGCTGCTCGAGGACAAGGTCGCGTCCGGGCAGATCCGGCGCTTCACCGGCAACGACTACGTGCAGGACCTGAACGCAGGCAACATCGCCGCCTGCGAGGCGTGGTCCGGTGACGTCATCGCGATGCAGGCGGACAACGCCGACATCAAGTTCGTGGTGCCCGAAGAGGGCCTGAGTCTGTGGTCGGACAACCTGCTGGTGCCGAACAAGGCGGCCCACAAGGCGAACGCCGAGGCACTGATGAACTACTACTACGACCCGGAGGTCGCCGCGGAGCTGTCGGCGTGGGTGAACTACATCTGCCCGGTCCAGGGGGCGCAGAAGGCGATGGAGGAGATCGACCCCGAACTGGTCGAGGACACGCTGATCTTCCCCGACGAGGCCATGCTGGCCAAGACGTTCGCGTTCATGCCGCTGGACACGGCTCAGGCGAAGCTCTACGAAACCGACTTCAATCTCGCAATCGGGGGCTGACCATGTCTGAAACGATCCCGGCCGCACCGCCCAGCGATCTCGTCCTCAGCGGCCTCAGCAAGCGGTACGGCGGCCAGCAGGCGGTCATCGAGCTGGATCTGACCGTGCCGGCCGGCACCTTCTTCGCCTTGCTCGGACCGTCCGGCTGCGGCAAGACCACGACCTTGCGAATGGTGGCCGGCCTGGAGGAACCGAGTACCGGAACCATTCGGCTGGGCGACGAGGACATCACCGGACTACGCCCGTACAAGCGGCCGGTGAACACCGTGTTCCAGAACTACGCCCTGTTCCCGCACCTGGACATCTTCGAGAACGTCGCCTTCGGCCTGCGCCGTCGCGGCGTCAAGAACCTGAAGCCGCAGGTCGACGAGATGCTCGACCTCGTCGAGCTCGGTGCTTTCGGCAAGCGTCGGCCGGCCCAGCTGTCCGGTGGCCAGCAGCAGCGGGTCGCGCTGGCCCGCGCGCTGATCAACCGGCCGCAGGTACTGCTCCTGGACGAACCGCTCGGGGCGCTCGACCTGAAGCTGCGCCGGCAGATGCAGATCGAACTGAAGCGGATCCAGACCGAGGTCGGCATCACCTTCGTGCATGTCACGCACGACCAGGAGGAGGCCATGACGATGGCCGACACCATCGCGGTGATGAACGGCGGCCGGATCGAGCAGCTCGGCACCCCGGCCGAGTTGTACGACCTGCCCGCGACGACTTTCGTGGCGAACTTCCTCGGCCAGTCCAACCTGATCCGCGCCTCGATCATCGGCCAGTCCGACCAGAACCTCGTCCTCGACGTACACGGGCGCAAGGTGACCGTGCCGCTGCCGCGGTGCCGGGTGACCGAGGGCGAGGTCTGGATGGGGATCAGGCCGGAGAAGGTCTTCCTGGCCCCGGCCGGAACGGAGCAGAGCAACGGTGTGAACCAGCTCCGCGGCGCGCTTGTGACCGACGTGAGTTACGTCGGGGTGAGCACGCAGTACCTGACCCGGCTGCCGTGGGACCAGGAGCTGACGATCTTCGAGCAGAACACCGGCGCCCGGGACACGTTCGCGGTCGGGGACGCGGTCGACCTGCACTGGCAGCCGGCGCACAGCTTCGTGCTGGACGCGGGGCAGGACGCGTTCGCCGGAGTCGAGGACGTCGACGACGCGGGCGGCGCCGGATGAGTGCGGTCGGCCACCTGGCCGCGACCACGCAGGGTCCGGCTCCGAAGGCCCAACGGTCGGGTCGCCGGCTGACGGCGTACCTGTTGCTGCTCCCGGGTGGGCTGTTCCTCTTGCTGTTCTTCGTCGTACCTCTGGTGACCCTGCTGGCCGCCAGCCTGTACGACCCGAAGGGGTCGATCGAGACCGGGTTCGGGATGACCTGGCACTGGCAGAACTTCGTCGACGCGATGGCGGACTACGCCCGTCCGTTCGGGCGGTCGCTCTGGTACGCGCTGCTCACCACGGCCTTCTGCCTGCTGCTCGGCTATCCGCTCGCCTATGCGATCGCGATCAAGGCCGGCCGGTGGCGCAACCTCATGCTGGCGCTGGTGATCGCGCCGTTCTTCACCAGCTTCCTGATCCGGACGCTGTCCTGGAAGCTACTGCTCAGCGACAACGGCTTCGTGGTGGATTTCCTGCAGACCGTGCGCATCCTCGGTCCGGACGGGCGGCTGCTCGCCACCACGGCCGCGGTCGTCACCGGTCTGACCTACAACTTCCTGCCGTTCATGGTGCTGCCGCTGTACGCCAGCCTGGAGCGGGTCGACCGCCGGTTGATCGAGGCCGGCGGTGACCTGTTCGCCGGGCCGTTCACCATCTTCCGCACGGTGACGCTGCCGCTGTCGATGCCGGGGCTGGTCGCCGGCACGCTGCTGACCTTCATTCCCGCGGCGGGTGACTACATCAACGCCCAGCTGCTCGGTACGCCGAAGCAGCGGATGATCGGCAACGACATCCAGCGCCTGTTCGCCGCCGGTGCGTATCCGACCGCGGCCGCGCTGTCGGTGACGTTGATGGCCGCGATCGTCGTACTGGTGCTGCTCTACGTGCGCCGGACCGGGACGGAGGAACTGGTATGACCAGAGCCCGTCGGTTCGTCGGCCGGCACCTGATCATGGGGATCGCGGTGCTCGTCCTGTTCTACCTGTTCGCGCCGATCATCGTCGTGATCCTGATGTCGTTCAACGCGCCGAAGAGCAAGCTGTCCTACACGTTCGACGGCTTCACCTTCGACAACTGGCTGCACCCGTGCCGGCCGTTCGGGTTGTGCGAGTCGGTCAGCACCAGCCTGCGGATCGGCCTGCTGGCCACCCTCATCGGGACCGCGCTCGGCACCCTGATGGCGTTCGCGATGGTGCGGCACCGCTTCCGCGGCCGGTCCGCGACCAACCTGTTCATCTTCCTGCCGATGGCCTCGCCGGAGATCGTGCTCGGCTCGTCCCTGCTCGCCCTGTTCGTGTCCGGCGGGTTCGGTGGACAGCTCGGGTTCTGGACGATCCTGATCGCGCACGTGATGTTCTGCCTGTCGTTCGTCGTCGTCACCGTGAAGGCCCGGCTGACCGGAATGGACATCCGGCTGGAACAGGCCGCGATGGATCTGTACGCCAACGAGTGGCAGACGTTCTGGCGGATCACGTTCCCCTTGGTGCTGCCCGGCATCGTGGCCGCCGCGCTGCTCAGCTTCTCGCTGTCGTTCGACGACTTCATCATCACCAACCTGAACGCCGGGACCACGGTGACGTTCCCGATGTTCGTCTGGGGTTCGGCGCAACGCGACATCCCGCCGCAGATCAACGTCGTCGGTTCGGCGATGTTCCTGCTCGCCCTGATCCTCGTGCTCGGCGTCGAACTGGCCCGCCGTCGAAGGAACCGATGAAACTGGCAGCACTCGCCGATGCCGAGCCCCGGGTGTTCTGGCTCGACGACAAGGCCGCGCCACATCCTTCGCCGGCGCTCCTCGGGCCGACGGTCGCAGACCTGGCCGTCGTCGGCGGCGGATACACAGGGCTGTGGACAGCGCTGCGGGCGAAGGAGCGCTTCCCGGAACTCGACGTCGTACTGCTCGAGGCGGACACCTGCGGATCCGCGGCCAGCGGTCGCAACGGCGGCTTCTGCGACGCCAGCCTGACGCACGGGTTCGCGAACGGGCTGAACCGCTGGCCCGACGAACTGCCCACGCTTGAACGGCTGGGGCACCAGAACCTGGACGCGATCGGCGATACCATCGCCCGGCTCGCGATCGACTGCGACTGGCAGCGCACCGGTGAACTCACGGTCGCCACCGCACCCCATCATCTCGACGAACTGGCTGAGGAGGCCGACAAGCGTGGCGACGTCACGTTGCTGGACCAGGACGCCGTACGTGCCGAAGTGAACTCACCGACGTACCTCGGCGGGCTGTCCGATCCCACGAGTACGGCGCTCGTCGATCCTGCCCGGTTGGTCTGGGGACTGCGCCGGGCCTGCCTCGATCTCGGCGTACGGATCCACGAACACACCGAAGTAACCCACCTGCACGGCAGCTTGTTGATGACGACAACCGGTTCCGTCCGGGCGGAGCGGATCGCGCTGGCCACGAACGCCTTCCCGTCCCTGCTGCGGCGGCTGCGGCGCTACACGGTCCCCGTCTACGACCTGGTCCTGGTCACCGAACCGCTTTCGGCCACACAGCTCAAGGAGATCGGCTGGCGTCACCGCCAAGGCGTCGGCGACGCGTCGAACCTCTTCCACTACTACCGCCTCACCCGCGACGACCGGATCCTGTGGGGCGGCTACCTGCCGCTGTACCACTTCGGGAGCCGCATCGACCCAGCCTTCGAGCAACGCCAGTCGATCCACAAGATGCTCGCCCAGCACTTCTTCATCACCTTCCCCCAACTGGAGGGACTGCACTTCACCCACCGCTGGGGCGGCGTGATCGACACCAGCACCAGGTTCTGCGCCTTCTTCGGTACGGCGCACTCCGGAAAAGTCGGCTACGCCCTCGGCTACACCGGCCTGGGCGTCGGCGCCACCCGCTTCGGCGCCGACGTGATGCTCGACCTCCTGTACGGCGAGGACACCGAACGCACCCGTCTCCGCATGGTCCGCGAACGCCCCCGCCGGTTCCCACCCGAACCACTCCGCACAGCCGGCATCCACCTCACCCGCTGGTCCATGGCCCAAGCCGACACCCACGCCGGCCACCGCAACCTCTGGCTCCGAACCCTCGACCGCCTGGGCTTGGGCTTCGACTTCTAACGCGTTGATTCAACCCACGCGTGCGACGCCAGGCTCCTCCGTCGCCCCACTACGCCCGACTCCCACCCACCCGACTTTCCCAGCGTGCTACCGCCCGCGTCCTCCGGGCTTGTCGCCCGGGCCTGCGGACCTCGTGCCCGCGCACCGTCGACGATCCTACTCGAGTGACGAAACAAATCAGCGCAGATCGCATCTCGAAGCGAGAGAATGTCTGCGGAGTACGCAGTTGCTCTACAGTGCACTCAGGGTCGAACTGACGTAGGGAGGTTGTCGATGGGAAGCGTTGAGCTGCTGAACCGCGAGGTCTATTCGAGTGGGGAGGCTGCCAGACTGCTCGGCGTTCCGGCATCAACACTGCGGCGATGGCTTAACGGCCACGAACGGGCCGGCCAGTTCTACCCGCCAGTGCTCCGTCTCGAGCCCGGCTCTGACATCGTCACCTGGGGCGAATTCGTCGAGGCCGGATATCTCCGTGAGTACCGCCGACTCAAGGTGTCGCTGCAGTCACTTCGCCCCTTCATCCTCGCCCTCAGAGAGTCCCTCGACGTTCCGTATCCGCTGGCTCACTCAAGGCCTTGGGTCCATGACCGTCAGCTGGTCCAAGAGATCCAGAAGGCGAGCGGCCTTGACGAGCGCTTGGCCTTCGTCGAGTACAGCTCTGGCCAGCTGGTCCTGTCGCCCGTGGCAGAAGCATTCTTCAAGAAGGTCGAGTTCGACCCGAAGGACAGTGTCGCAAGGCGCATGTATCCGGATGGCCGGGACTCTCACGTCGTCATCGACCCGCGACTGGCTTGGGGCGAGCCAACGGTTGACGGCATCCGGACCGACAACCTCTATGAGCTGTGGCAGGCGGGGGACGACCCCGACAGGATCGCTGAGGCCTTCGACCTCACGCGGGAACAAGTGCAATCTGCGTTGCGATATGAGGCCGGCCACGGAAAGCCCCAGGCTGCGTAACGGTCGTGGTTCGTGCACCTGTAGTACCCAAGTGGTTCGTCGACGAGAACATGCTCGATATCGGTTACGCGATGGCCTATGTGCGCAAGGATGTTGTCTATCCGGGGCACCCAGCGATCCCCCGTATCCCACGTAAGGCGCTGGATGACGAGTGGATGCCGGTCGTAGGTAAGCTGGGGCTGATCGTTTTCAGTCGGGACAAACGCCTTCGGTACAAGCCAGTAGAGCGGCGAGCACTCGTACAACACTCTGTGCGCGTCGTGAACCTCACGAGCGGCAACAACCTGTCCAGCTGGGACCGGCTCGCGCTGATCCTTCGATACTGGCCGAGCATCGAAGAACGGGCAGGAACACCAGGCCCCTGGCTTGTGTCGCTCTCACAGAGTGGCCTGAACGAGGCATCCCTGAACTAAGAATTCGAACGTCCACACGTGCCACGCGTGTGGGCAGTCGTCGGCCAGACGCCGGCCCGAGTAGTCGATGCGCGCGGCGGCGCGCGGGAACGCGGGGCGATAGGCACCGCAGATCGCGGGCGATAGCCCGCAAGCCGAGGTCGGGTGGGTGGGAGTCGGGCGTAGTGGGTGCGACGAAGGAGCTCCCGCGTAGCACGCGTGGGCTGGTTAGAGCTTGGACTCGGCCTCTATGAGGACGGCGCGGATGATTTGTTCCATTTCGTCGAAGTGGGGCTGGTCGCAGACGAGTGGTGGGGAGAGTTGGATGACTGGGTCGCCGCGGTCGTCGGCTCGGCAGTAGAGGCCGGCGTCGAGGAGGGCTTTGGACAGGAAACCGCGCAGGAGCCGCTCCGACTCCTCGTCGTCGAAGGTCTCCTTGGTTGCCTTGTCCTTGACGAGTTCGATCCCGTAGAAGTATCCAGCGCCGCGGACGTCGCCGACCAAGGGCAGTTCGAGCAGCTTCTCGAGTGTCGCCCGGAAATCCCCCTCCCGGCTCCGGACGTGCTCGTTGATGCCTTCGCGCTCGAAGATGTCCAGATTGGTCAGCGCGACCGCGGCGGATACGGGGTGGCCACCGAAGGTGTAGCCATGGGCGAACGTGGTGTCGCCGTGCAGGAACGGTTCGATCAGCCGGTCGGTCGCGATCATCGCGCCGAGCGGGGCATAGCCGGAGGTGAGACCTTTCGCGCAGGTGATGATGTCCGGCTGGTAGCCGTAGCGCTCGGAGCCGAACATGTGCCCGAGCCGGCCGAACGCGCAGATCACCTCGTCGCTGACGAGCAGTACGTCGTACTGGTCGCAGATCTCGCGGACGCGGTCGAAGTAGCCGGGTGGTGGCGGGAAGCAGCCGCCGGCGTTCTGCACCGGTTCGAGGAAGACGGCGGCGACGGTGTCGGCGCCCTCGTTCTCGATCGCGACCGCGATCTGGTCGGCGGCCCAGCGGCCGAAGGCGGCCGGGTCGTCGCCGTGGATCGGGGCGCGGTAGATGTTGGTGTTCGGGACCCGGAAGGTCGAAGGCACCAGCGGCTCGAACGGCGCCTTCAGCGCTGGTAGCCCGGTGATGGACAGCGCGCCATGGGTGGTGCCGTGGTACGCGATCGCGCGGCTGATCACCTTGTGCTTGCCGGGTTTACCGGTGAGTTTGAAGTACTGCTTGGCAAGTTTCCAGGCGGACTCGACCGCTTCGCCGCCGCCGCTGGTGAAGAAGACCCGGTTGAGGTCGCCCGGTGCGTAGCCGGCGAGGCGCTCGGCCAGCTCGATCGACTTGGGGTGTGCGTAGGACCAGAGCGGGAAGAACGCCAGCTCCGCGGCTTGCTTGGCCGCTGCCTCGGCGAGCTCGGTGCGCCCGTGGCCGAGTTGGCTGACGAACAGGCCGGCCAGACCGTCCAGGTATCGCTTGCCGCGAGCATCGTAGATGTACACGCCGTCGCCCCGGACGATGACCGGAACGTCCGACTGCTGGTAGCTCGACATCCTGGTGAAGTGCATCCAGAGGTGGTCGCGCGCCGACTGCTGCAGGTGGGCGAAGTCGGTGGCGTCGAGCGTGTCGGACGGCATATGCACCTCCGTCTCAGGCGGTCCGTTGCTGGTCATCCTGCCTGCGAATGGGCACACTGGCAAGTGATTTCGTGTCCATCGAGCCGATATCGTATCGATGTCATCTGTGAGTGGCGCCATCTGATTCGGAATCCGTACTGCGGGAGGTCGCTGGGTGGACACCCTGTTCGTCAACGGCTCGGTCTTCGACGGCCGTCTGCACCGGCCGGGCCTGGCGGTGGGCGTCCGCGCGGGCCGGATCGCGGCGGTCGCGCAGGACCTGAGTGAGTTCCGCACTGCGAAGACCGAGGTGGTGGACCTGGCAGGCGGGCTGTTGCTGCCCGGCTTCGTGGACGCACACGTCCACCCGGTGCAGGGCGGCCTCGAACGGGCCCGCTGCGATCTGTCGCCGGCGTCGGGGCTGGCGGCGTACCTGGAGAAGATCGCGAGGTACGCCGGGGAGCACCCGGAGGTGCCGTGGATCCTCGGCGCCGGATGGCACCAGCCCGACTTCCCCGGTGCCGCGCCGGCCGCGGCCGATCTGGACGCCGTGGTCGCCGACCGGCCGGCGTTCCTGGTGAACGCGGACCACCACGGAGCCTGGGTCAACTCGCGGGCGCTCGAACTGGCCGGCGTCGACTCGCGGACGCCGGATCCGCCGGACGGCAGGATCGAGCGCGGTCCGGACGGGTCTCCGACCGGGACGCTGCACGAAGGAGCGATGGATCTCGTCGGCCGCCTGCTCCCGCCGACGACCCACGCCGAGTTGGTCGCCGCGCTGCTCGACGCGCAGGCGTATCTGCATTCGCTGGGTATCACCGGTTGGCAGGACGCCATCCTCGGCGACTACGCGAACATCGGCGACGCGACTCCGGCGTACGTCGAACTCGCCCGGGACGGCCGGCTGACCGCACGAGTGGTCGGGGCACTGTGGTGGCAGCGCGACCGCGGCGCCGATCAGATCCCGGAGCTCGTCGTACGACGGGACGCCCTGCGCTTCCCGAGGTTCCGGGCCGATGCCGTGAAGATCATGCAGGACGGTGTCGCCGAGAACTTCACCGCCGGCCTGCTCGAGCCGTACTTCGACGGCTGTGGTTGCCGCACCGCCAACGCGGGACTCTCCTTCGTCGACCCGGTCGCGTTGGGACGACATGTCACCCGGCTCGACGCCGAAGGGTTCCAGGTCCATGTGCATGCCATCGGGGACCGGGCCGTCCGAGAGGCGCTGGATGCGTTCGAGATGGCACGGAAGGCGAACGGCGACAGCGACCTGCGGCACCACATCGCTCATCTACAGGTGATTCATCCCGACGACCTGGGCCGGTTCGCCCGACTCGGAGTCACCGCGAACCTGCAGGCGCTCTGGGCCGTGTTCGACCCGCAGATGGTCGACCTGACGATCCCGTTCCTCGGGCCCGAGAGGGCCTGCTGGCAGTACCCGTTCGGTGCGTTGGCCAGGTCAGGTGCGCGACTCGCGGCCGGTTCGGACTGGCCGGTGTCCAGTCCGGATCCGCTGGCCGCCGTACACGTCGCTGTGAATCGGATGGCGCCAGGCGACCGGGAGGCGTTCCTCCCCGAGCAGGCGCTGGACCTGGCGACGGCGCTGGCGGCCTATACGTCGGGGAGTGCGTGGCTCAACCACGAGGACGAGACCGGGCGGATCGAGGCCGGGGCGCTCGCGGACCTGGCCGTCCTCGACCGCGATCCGTTCACCGGGCCGCCCGCAGAGATCGCCGAGGCCCGGGTGCGGGCCACCTACGTCGAAGGCGAGTGCGTCTTCGGTGATCGGTTGACGAGAGAGGACTGTCATGGCTGAGCTGAAGAACCTCGTGGACGGCAAGTCGGTGGGCGCGCTGAGCGGGGCGACGTACGACGTGATCGCGCCGGCGAGCGGGGAGGTCTACACCCGGGCACCGTTGTCCAACGACGAAGACGTCGACCAGGCGATGACTGCGGCCGCGCGGGCGTTCGAGTCGTGGCGTGACAGCACCCCGGCCGAGCGGCAGCTTGCCTTGCTGAAGATCGCCGACGCGATGGAACGACGGGCCGACGAGGTCGTCGAGGTGGAGAGCCGGAATACCGGGAAGCCGCTGGCTTTGACCGCGAGCGACGAGGTGCCGCCCTGTGTAGACCAGTTGCGATTCTTCGCCGGCGCGGCCCGGGTGCTCGAAGGACGGTCGGCGGGCGAGTACCTGGCCGGCCACACGTCGTGGGTCCGGCGCGAACCGATCGGCGTGGTCGGTCAGGTGACGCCGTGGAACTACCCGCTGATGATGGCGATCTGGAAGATCGCACCCGCGCTCGCCGCCGGCAACACCGTGGTGCTCAAGCCGAGCGACACCACCCCGGCATCGACGGTGCTGCTCGCCGAGCTGTGCAACGAGTTCCTGCCGCCGGGCGTGTTCAACGTCGTCTGCGGTGACCGGGACACCGGCCGGGCGCTGGTCGATCACGAGATCCCGCAGCTGGTCGCGATCACCGGCTCGGTGCGGGCCGGGATGGAGGTGGCCACGGCGGCAGCCCGGCAGCTCAAGCGCACGCACCTCGAGCTCGGCGGCAAGGCGCCCGTGGTGGTCTTCGACGACGCCGACCTGGAGAAGGCGGCGCAGGCGATCGCCGACGCGGGGTACTTCAACGCCGGTCAGGACTGCACCGCGGCAACTCGCGTGCTGGCCGGTCCACGCCTCCACGACGACTTCGTCGACGCGATCACCGAGCGGGCCAAGGCCACCAAGACCGGACAGCCGGACGATCCGGACGTCGCGTACGGCGCCCTCAACAGCGCCGCCCAGTTGCACCGGGTGAACGGCTACATCGACCGTCTCCCCGACCACGCGACGCTGCGGACCGGTGGTGCCGCCGTCGGTGACCAGGGCTACTTCTACGCGCCGACCGTGGTCTCGGGACTGCGCCAGAACGACGAGGCGATCCAGCAGGAGATCTTCGGACCGGTCATCACGGTTCAACGGTTCAGCGACGAGGACGAGGCGCTGCGCTGGGCCAACGGCGTCGAGTACGGCCTGGCCTCGTCGGTCTTCACCCGCGACCACGGCCGGGCCCTGCGGATGGCCCGCCGCCTCGACTTCGGCTGCGTCTGGATCAACACCCACATCCCGATCGTCGCGGAGATGCCGCACGGCGGGTTCAAGCACTCCGGCCACGGCAAGGACCTGTCGATGTACGGCCTCGAGGACTACACCCGCGTGAAGCACGTCATGTCCAACATCGAGGAGTAGGTGGTCTAGTGGAGACGCTTTACGTGACGCGGCTCAGGGCGCGAGAGTAGGCGCGACAGCACGTCCCCGACTCCGCCTGGAATCACTTGCATGAGCAGCATCGCCATTGACGGTGGGCAGTCCGCCCTGAGGCTTCGAGTCCTCCCCGGTGGACGGCTGGGAACGGGGCCTGGCTATGTGCACGGGCCGACCAGCTCGGCGCACCTGCTGGGCGCGATCCGCACGGCTGCGGCCGCGGCCGGATTCGCAGAGCCTGCGGAGATTGTCGCGCTCGGGCTGACGGGGTTCCCGCCGGTGCGTGAGGTTGCGGAGGAGCTCGCCGCGCGGATTGCCGAGGTGCTCGACGCCGACGAGGTGCGGCTGACCCAGGACATGGTGACCGCGCATGCGGGCGCGCTGGCCGACGGGTACGGCGTGGTGGTTGCTGCCGGCACCGGACTGGTCTGTCTGGCCGTGGACCGCGACGGCACCTGGCACAAGGTCGACGGCCACGGGTACCTGTTCGGGGACGCGGGTAGCGCTTTCGCGATCGGTCGCGCCGGGCTGGTCGCCGTACAGCGGGCTCGGGACGGGCGTGGTCCGGCGACCAAGCTTGCGGAGACCACTCTGGAGCCGGTGACGCTCTACACGTCGGCCACCCTGGTGGACGACGTCGCACGATTCGCTCCAGAGGTACTGCGCTGTGCCGCCGAAGGTGACCCGGTTGCGGCGGACCTCGTCGTACGCGCTGCCCGAGACATCGCCGAGACGATCGATGCGGCCGTTGCGACGCTTGCGGGCCGGAGTGCTGTCCCGGTGGCTTGTGTAGGCGGCCTGTTCGCCGGCGCGGGCGAGCAGCTCCTCGATCCGGTCCGTGCAGCGCTGCCGTCTCGAGCCCAGCTCGTCTCGGCCGCCGGCACCTCGCTGGACGGCGCCGAACGCCTGGCAACCAGCCCACCCGGGCCGTACGCCGACCTGATCGTCACGCACCGCCGATCGTGACCAGGCTGCCGCCCGGCAGCCTGGTGGTGTCCTGCCAGTCCATCCCCGGGGACCCGTTCGACTCCGCCGAGCTGATGGCTCTGATGGCGCGTGCAGCTGAGCTGGGCGGCGCCGGCGCCATCCGCGCCAACGGAGCTGCGCACGTCGCGGCGATCCGGGCCGTGACGGCCTTGCCGATCATCGGCATCAACAAGTTGGGCGACCCGTCGGGTGTGTTCATCACCCCGACGTTCGAGTCCGCGATCGACGTCGTCGCGGCCGGTGCCGACCTGATCGCACTGGACGCCACGCTTCGGCCGCGCCCGGACGGTCGGCCGCTCCGCCGCCAGATCGAAAGGATCCACGAAGAGCTCGGTGTACCAATTCTGGCCGATGTGGACACTGTGGAGGCGGGCCTCGCCGCCCGCGACGCGGGGGCCGACTATGTCGCCACCACCCTGTCCGGCTACACCGGTGGCGGGACGCCGGCCGGGCCCGACATCGACCTGGTTCGCCGACTTGCGGACGCGGTGGATTGCCCGGTCGTCGCCGAGGGCAGGATCAGGACACCCGAAGACGTTCGCGCGGTCTGCGACGCCGGTGCGCACGCCGTCGTCGTCGGCTCCGCGATCACCAATCCGACGGACATCACCGCCCACCTGGCGAGCGCGCTGGGACCGAAGTGGTCTACTCGATCTCGCCGTTGACCGCCCGATCTGGAGTGCCCCCTCTCGATTCCGCCCGCGTTGGCGAGCTATCTTGACTGGACCGGAAAGTTTTCACCGGCACGACCACTGGAGCGTGTAAGTAAGTGAGCAAACTCCTCCTGGCCGCGACCTCTCTGGACGTCACACCACCGCCCGGCCACCGACTGGACGGATACGCCGCCCGCACCGGTCCCGCGACCGGAACCGCTGACCCCCTCCGTGCCACCCTGATCTGGCTCAGTACGGCGGCCGACGCCGGCGTGCTCTGGCTGACCCTCGACGCGATCGCGGTGGGCAAGGAGCTCGTCGCCGAACTGGCCGCTGCGGCCGGGTCCGCGGCCGGCATCTCGCCCGCCCGCGTCGTCGTGTCCGCGTCGCACACCCACTCCGGGCCGTCAGGGTGGACCGGTGAGATCCATCCGGTCATCCCGGCCGAGCGCGAGCCCGCTCTGTACGAGGCGCTGATCCGAGCGGTCGCCAACGCGTCGCTGCCACGTCGTCCGGTCACCGCGTCCTGGCGTTCGATCGAGGTGATCGGCGTCGGCACCAACCGGCACCGCAAGAACGGCCCGCACGACAACACGGCCGGGATCCTTGCGCTGCACTCGCCGGAGGGCTCGCTCGAGGCCGTGCTGTTCGACTTCGCCTGTCACCCGACGACATACGGCCCGGAGAACCTGCAGTGGTCCGCCGACTGGCCGGGCGCCGCCCGGGCCGCACTGGCTCCCGCGGTGGTCGGGTACCTCCAGGGCGCAGCGGGCGACGTGAGTCCACGCTTCACTCGCCAGGGCCGAGGTGCTGCGGAGGTCGCCCGGCTGGGCGGTCTGCTCGCGTGCCGGGTCCGTGAGGCGCTGGCCGGCCCCGGACTGGAGCTACCACAGTCAGCACCGGCCATCCGTCGTACGACGATCAACCTGGCAGTCCGCGACATACCCGCGGCCGAGGAGGCGGCGGTCACTGTTGCGGCGGCGGCGAGCGCGGTCCGCGGCGGCACAGACGACCCGTCGATGCGGATCGCGCAGACGCGGCTGGACGGGGCACGAGGCCAGGCGCTGATGGCGAAGGCGTCGTTGCCGGAGGCGCTGGACCTGCCGATCAGCGTCGTCACCCTGGGCGACGTGTGCTGGGTCAACCTGCCGGTCGAGCTGTTCGCTCTGCACGGCGCCTGCCTGCAGGCCGACAGCACGCACCCGATCACCCGGGTGGTCGGCTACACGGACGGGTACTACGGCTACATCGTCGACCCCTCCGCCGCCGAGTCCGGCGCCTACGAAGCCCTCATCACCTTCTTCGACCAACCCACCACCAACCGCCTCCTCACCGAGACAGCCGCCTTCATGAACAGCTAATCGACCGGCACGTTCACGGTGTGCAGTCCGGTCGAGCCGTTCGGAGCCGGCGGTGCGGACGCCTCGATCTGTGGGTTGCCCTTGGCGTCGAACGCCCGTACCTGCAGGACGTGGTTGCCCCGCGTCGCGTCCCAGCTCCAGTGCCACTGCCGCCAGGTGTCGATCGACGCATCCTCGGCCAAGGTCGCCTGTTGCCAAGGGCCACCGTCGACTCGCACCTCGACCTTCGACACCCCGACGTGCTGGTCCCAAGCGACCCCGGCGACGGTCACCGGGCCCGCGGTCACCTTCTTGCCGAACGGTACGTCGATCCGCGACGACAACTTGATCGGCCCGAGCTCGGACCAGCCGCGCGGCGTCCAGTACGCATCGAACAGGTCGAACCGCGTCACCTCGATGTCCGTCAGCCACTTGGTCGCCGACACATACCCGTACAGCCCTGGTACGACGATCCGCACCGGGAACCCGTGTTCGACCGGCAGCGGCTGACCGTTCATCGCGAACGCGAGCATCGACTGCCGGTCGTCGAGCAGCGTGCTGAGCGGCGTACCGGCGGTGAAGCCGTCCTTCGACGTCGACTGGATCGCGTCCGCGTCCTTGGCCGGCCCGGCTTCCTCGAGGAGATCCTTGAGCAGTACGCCGGACCACAGCGCGTTGCCGATCAGGTCGCCGCCGACCTCGTTGCTGACGCACGTGAGGGTGACCCACTTGTGCACGACCTGACGCTTCAGCAGGTCGTCGAAGGTCAGCTCGAGTTCGCGATCGACCATGCCGTGGATGCGCAGCTTCCAGTCCGACGGCAGGATCTGCGGCACCGAGAGCGCGGTGTCGATGCGGTAGAAGTCGTCGTTCGGCGTCGCCCACGGCGTCGCGCCGGCGGCCTGGACTCCGGCCGGCGGATCGAGCGTCGGCGGCTTCGGCAGGTCGAGCGCCGGCGCGGGCCTCGGCGACGGCGGCGCGGTTGCCGCCGACGATCCGTCCCAGTGCGCCGACCGCGGCGGTACCGATCGCGACGCCGGCCGACAGTTGCAGGAAGCCCCGGCGGCTGACGCCGTCGTCAGGGTCGTCGATCAGCGGCTGGAGTCGCTGCGAGAACAGTCTGAGGATGAGCAGGGCGGTGATCCCGGCGACCGCCGACGGGACGAAGCCGGTCTGGCCGCTGTCCGGCCTGGTCGCGGCCGCGGCGACGGCTACTCCGGCCAGTACGACGGTGATCAGTGCGCCGGCCCAATAGCGCCGTACCGCGAGAACCCCGCCGACCGCGGCGAGCACGAGCAGGACGATCAGGATGCCGACCCGTAGTGCGGTCTTGTCATTCGTGCCGAACCAGGCGATCGCCAGATCCTTCAGCCACGGCGGCACCCGGTCGATGAAGGCTGAACCGATCGCCACGACCGGCGTCTGCCGCGTCCCGAGCAGGCCGGCGACCACGCTCCCGGCCGCCAACCCGGCCAACGCCGCCAGCACACCGCCGACGGCCGCCCGCCACCAGACGTCGGATCCGCGTCCGTCCCCTTGGCTCGAGTCGTCCCCGCCGTGCCCGCGTCGTCCCGAGCCGCGGCCTGCTTCCGTCTGACGTCTTGGCCTGACGCGGGGCCGGGGACCTGATCGGCTTGGTTCACCTCTCAACGATTACGCGGCGGGGCGCCCGACACCAGTCGAGCGCCCCATCCGTTAGTCGCGGGTAATGCAAAGTGTTCAGTTGTCGGGTTGATTCAGATCCGGTCGGGCGTGATCGGCCCCAGGTTCGGCCGGCCGTTCGGCCAGCGGCGAGCGTTGTCGCGAACCCGGCGAAGCTTGCCGAGCACGACCTCCCGCTCGTCGGCCAGCTGGGACATCCACAGGCTGTCGATCTCCAGGAGGTGATCCGGCAGTGCTTCGCGCAGCCGCCGCTTCCCCTCCTCGGTGAGAACCGCGAACGAACCGCGGGCATCGTCGGGACAGGGCTCCCGGCGTACCAGACCGAGGTTCTCGGCGCGGTCGACCAGCCGGGTGATGCCGCCGGTGGTGACGGTCAACTCCCGGGCAAGGGAGGTAAGACGCTGTCTCTCACCGTGGCTGCGGGCGAGCCGCAGCAACAGTTCGAACATTGCCATTTGCAGACCACTGCGCTTCAGGGAATGACGCATCAGGTGATCGAGTTCGGCCGCTGCTTCACGCAGCAGGCCGTACGCGCTGATCACGTCGCTTTCCCAGGGTTCGGCGGCGCGAGTGGGTTCTGCATCGGCGAGCGCTAGGGGCGAGCAAAGCGAAGGCGCGATGGTCATGCGCGGACTCTATTAGCTGACTAGGTCACTTCGCTACACGGGGTGACCTTTCGGCTACAGATCGACCCGCAATCGCAAAGAACCCGAGCGTAATCCCACCGTCCCGCAGGCGGCCCACCCGGGACCTGTGGATAACTCCCGCGGCGGTCGGGCGATCTTTGCCAGCCTTGTGCCATGAGGTTTTCGACCGACCGAGCGGGGAGCGCGATGAACGAGAACGAGGACAAGTCACCCTTCGGCCGCGGCTTCATCGCGGCATGCATCGTCATCGGTGCGGTCCTGCTCTGCGGCGCCCTCCTCCTCATCACCGGCCTCACCTCGCCTCCAGCTGGTACGACGCACGTCGCGAGCGCCGGCGAACCGGCCCAGACCACGTCGGATTCTCGGCCTACCGGCCCTGCGGTCCTGGCCGGCCAGGTCCCGCCTGGCTCGGTTGCGCCGGGCCCGGTTCCACCCGGCTCGGTCCCGCCTGGCTCGGTTGCGACTGGCTCGGTTGCGACTGGCAGTGGATGCAGCCTCCCGGCCGGCGACCAGGCCATCCCGACGAAGCCGCCGTCCGTCGACGGCTGGGAGGTCAGCCGCCGGGTCGTCGTACCGCGCTCGACCACCGACGGCCCGGCCAAGACCGACACCGACGGCTTCCGCCGCTGCTTCGCCCATTCCCCCAGCGGTGCCGTCTTCGCCGCCTACAACGCCGTCGCCGCCCTGGCCGACCAGCGCCAAGCCATTCCCACCGTCCAGAAGCTCATGCTCCCCGGTCCCAACACCGACGCCCTGATCCGCGAGCTCCGCAAGGACGAGCCGTCCACCAGTTCCGCCGTCACCCAACTGGCCGGCTACCGGGTCCTCGACGCCGGCCAGGACCGAGCCACCGTCATGCTCGCCCTCCCGGTCGAGTCGGCGTACATGAGCATCACCCTCACCCTCGTCTGGCACCACGACGACTGGCAGCTCCAACCACCCCCACCCGGCGAACCCGTAGGCACTCCCTTCGCCCAACACCGCAACCTCAACGACTTCGTGGCTTGGAGTGGTGTCTGATGTGTGGACCGACGGATGTGGCCTGCCACATCACCAACGGCTTCGATGCTGTCGCCACGAACGCCCTGAAGGAGGTGAGCACCAGCATCGGTCAGGCCGCGATGGAGGGCATCAACGCGATCGCGACGTTCTGGATCAAGGAGCCCAGCCCGACCCTGGTGACCGACGCCGGTGGCTCCGCCCGGCAGAACAGCGACATGGTGGAGTTCCTGCAGAGCAACGTCCTGTGGATCTCCGGGACGTTTTCACCATCGCCGTACTGATCGCGGGGATGCGGATCGCGTGGGAGCAGCGCGCCCAACCACTCCAGGAGTTGCTGAAGGCGGTGCTGGTGTTCGTCGTTGCGAGCGCGGCCGGTACGGCGACCATGCAGCTATTGGTCGAGTGGTCGGACGAGCTGTCGCTGCACATCGTGCGATCGGCGCATCCCGACGACAAGACCTTGTCCGCCGCGCTCGGTCAGCTGGTGATGCAAGGAAGTCTGGGGATGGCGTCCGGCGACCACGTGGCAAGTCTCGATCATGATGTTCGCGGGCGTGGCGGTGATCATGGCGGCGCTGATCCAGGTCGTGCTGATGGTGATCCGCTCGGCGATGCTGATCCTGCTGGCCGGGACGTTCCCGCTCGCCGCCGCGGCGACCAACACCGAGATGGGCAAGACCTGGTTCAAGAAGTACTGCGCCTGGGCGCTGGCCTTCATCGCGTACAAGCCGGCGGCAGCGCTGATCTACGCGGCCGCGATCAAGATGAACGAGTTGGGGGTCGGGCAGTCGAGCAACAGTTTCGTGCAGACCACGACCGGTCTGATGATGCTGTTCCTCGCGATCTTCGCCCTGCCGGCGCTGCTTCGGTTCATGGTTCCGGTAACCGCCGCGGTCGCTGGTGGCAGTGCGGGGATGGGCAGTTCGGTCGCGGATCCCGGGGGTATGGCGACCGGTGCGGTCAACGTCGGCCGCTCAGCCGTCGGTCTTGGATCCCGCGGCCTTCGGCGGCGGTCGTCGGGCGGCGGTGCTTCGGCCGGCGGAGGCGGCGGTGCGTCGGGTGCCGTCGGGGTCGGAGCGGTCGCCAGTGCGGGCCTCGTCGCCGCGGGGGCGGCCGTCAACGGGGCCCGGAAGGTCGGCGGCGGCGTGGCCGGCGCCGCAGCTCACTCGGCCGGCGAGTCAGGAGGTGGCTCGATCACTCCGACCTCGTCGTTCGGGCCGATAGCTCGCGGTGGTTCCCGCGCACGTCCGGCAAGATCTCAGGCCACCTCCAGCTCCGCCGGCCAGGAACGCATCCCGGAACCGACCGGGCCGAGCGGCAGCCGGTAGTCGGCGGAGGTGCCGGGGCGCTGGGAGGAAAAGCGTTGTCGGTGGGGTGGGACAGGATGACAGCATGGCGGCTATGGGGCTGGAGCGGATCGCATTGATTTCGGACGTTCACGGGAACCTGACCGCGCTCGAGGCGGTGCTGGCGGATATCGAGCGGCGTGGGATCGAGCGGATCTTCAACCTGGGCGACTACGTCGGGAAGGGGCCGCGCGGTCAGGAGGTGGTGGATCGGTGCCGGGAGCTGTGTGAGGTCAACATCCTCGGCAACTGGGACGACTTCCTGCCGAACCCCGGACCGCGAGTACGACACCGAAGCGCTGCGCTGGTGGAAGAAGGAACTGCGCGAGGACCAGTGGACCTGGCTGCGCGAGCTCCCGTTCTGTCACGACTTCCTGTTCAGCGGGCGGCAGATCCGCCTGTTCCACGCATCCTCGACGAGCGTGCACCGGCGGGTGCGGTTCGACCACGACGAGGCCGAGTACGTCGAACTGTTCGCCAACACCGAGGCCACCGGCGACGGCCCGATCCCGACCGTGGTCGGGTACGCCGACACCCACGACCCGTTCTACGAGGTCGACCTCGGCCGCACCCTGTTCAACATCGGCTCGGTCGGCAATAGCCTGGACGACCCGACCCCGGTCTACGTGATCCTCGAAGGCGTCCCGGACTCACCCGGCCCGGCACCATTCTCGATCCAGTTCGTCCGCATCCCGTACGACGCCCACGCCGAACTCGAGATCGCCCGCGAACTCGGCATGCCCGAGCTCGACGGCTACGAGGCCGAGATCATCCGCGGCCTGTATCGGGGCAACCTCTACGCCAACGAACCTCACACCTACCACCGCAGGTCCTGAAACCTCTGGTGACGCCGGGGTGAACAGGGCCTGAAGGGGCTGCAGGCAACTATCCCCAGGTTGTCCACAGCTGTGGATTCTCCTCGACGAAGGCGGATAGATGCCTCTAGCAACGACTGCGCGCGATGCGTTCGGTGCCTTGCCACCGCGTCCGGTGGCGCGCCGAGCGTCGTACCGACGTGCTAGTCGACGAGGAGTACTTCGGAGCCGATGGGTTGGTAGCCGGCGGCCAGGAAGGTGCGCAAGGACGCGGCGTTGCCGGGGGTGACCTGTGCCCAGATGTGCGCGTCCGGCGGGATGAGTGCGCGGGCGGCCCGGGCGAGGCGGCGGCCGTGGCCCTTGCCCCGGGAGTCGTCGGGTACTTCGATCGCGCACTCGATCCGGTCCGCCAGCCCTCGTCCGGTGAGCACGAGGCCGCCGTGCTCGTCGACGTACACCTGGACGTCGTCGCGATACCGCCAGGCTCGCTCGACGCGTGGGTGGTCGTGATCCGTGAGTTCGACGAGGCCGGCGGTCGCCGCGTCGCGCTCGCCCGGATCGGTCAGGGCCGGCGCGAGCAGCATCGCGTCGATCGAGTTCACCCGGCGACCGGTGACTTCCTCCAGTGCCGAGAGGAACGGCGGGTTCGTCGGGGCGGCGAGGTCGCCCGGCGGCACGCCTTCGGCGACCCAGGCCGGGTCGACGTCCGCGGCCACCACGATGTGCCCGGTGAAGGCGACTACGCAGGCCTCGCGCGGCGACGGCGCCGGTACGACGGTGATGCCGAGATCCGGGGCGGGGAAGACCCCGTCTTCGATCGCGCGCAGAATGTCAGCCAGAGTTGTCATCACGAGCCATTGTGGAGGAGACCCCTGCCCAGGCTCGATCACGGACGCGACGGAGGCGACACACATGCGGAAGCCGCAACTGGTGCGGACCGACGGGTTGCCCGAACGGGTGGCGATCTACGAGGTCGGGCCGCGGGACGGGTTGCAGAACGAGTCGGCGATCGTCGACGTCGCGGTCAAGGCCGAGTTCATCCACCGGCTGGTCGATGCCGGGGTGACGACGGTCGAGACGACGAGTTTCGTCCACCCGAAATGGGTGCCGCAGCTCGCCGACGCCGCCGAGTTGCTGGCCGCGCTCGACCTGCCGGACGCCGTACGCGCTCCGGTCCTGGTCCCGAACGAACGCGGACTCGACCGTGCCCTGGCCGCCGGCGTCCGTGAGGTCGCGATCTTCGCCAGTGCGACCGAGACGTTCGCCGCGAAGAACCTGAACTCCACGCTGGACGAGCAGTTCGCGATGTTCGCCCCGACGATCCAGCGAGCGCTGAGCGAAGGACTGACGGTACGCGGGTACGTCTCGATGTGTTACGGCGACCCGTGGGAGGGCGACGTACCGATCGACCAGGTGGTCAAGGTCGGCGCACGCCTGGTCGACCTCGGCTGCCACGAACTCTCCCTCGGCGACACGATCGGCGTCGCGACACCGGGCCAGGTGACCGCGTTGATCGCCGCCTTCGCTGACGCCGGAGTCGGTGTGGACAGGTTGGCCGTGCACTTCCACGACACCTACGGCCAGGCCCTCGCCAACACCCTCACCGCCCTCCGCGAAGGCGTCACCACCGTCGACAGCTCGGCCGGCGGGCTCGGCGGTTGCCCGTACGCCGAGAGTGCCACCGGCAACCTCGCCACCGAAGACCTCCTCTGGCAACTCGATGGCCTGGGCATCCAAACCGGTGTAGACCTGGAGAAGCTGGTTGCCACCAGCACCTGGATGTCCCGCCAACTGAACAAGCCATCCGCCAGCCGAGTCGTCCAGGCTCTGGCCGGCTGACCTCAACCACCCAGGGGCGATCCCACCCCGCCGATTCCACCCCGACGACACGACCCGGTCGACCTGTCGGCACGGGGCTGGATCGTCCGCTACCGTCAGAGGACGAGCCGGGGGTGCCATGAGCGTTGAAGTGGTGTTTTGGAGCGTGGTCCTGGCGCGGTTCGTCTTGCCGCTGCTCATCCCGCGGTACCCGCTGCCCGCGATCGTGGCCTGCCTGGTGCTCGACGGCGTCGACCAGTCGATCTTCCAGGCGTTCGGGTACGACCCGCCGTTCTACCAGAGCTACGACAAGGCGATGGACGTGTTCTACCTGTCCGTGGCCTACCTGGCGAGTCTGCGCAACTGGACCAGCCAGGCGGCGGTCGGCATCAGCCGGTTCCTGTTCTTCTTCCGGCAGGTCGGTGTGGTCGCCTTCGAGCTGACCGGTCTGCGGTTCCTGCTGCTGCTGTTCCCGAACACGTTCGAGTACTTCTTCATCGCCTACGAGGCGATCCGGACACGGTGGAACCCGGCCCGCTACGGATTCAAGTTCTGGGCGCTGCTCGCGGGCGCCATCTGGGTCTTCATCAAACTTCCGCAGGAGTACTGGATCCACATCGCCCAACTCGACGTCACCGACCTGATCGAGGAAACGACCTGGTTCGGGCCGTTGCTGGTGGTCGCCGGTCTCGTGCTGCTCGCGGTTCTGCTGCTCGTCGTACGGCCGCGGTTGCCGCAGCGCGACTGGGCCTGGAAGCTCGAGGCCGACCCCCTGCCGGAGGGGATCGACGAGGCGCAGGAGCGGGCGGCGTTCCAGGCTACCCACCGGAAGGTCTTCGACGCCGCCGCCGTCGAGAAGATCTTCCTGATCGGGCTGATCAGCGTGATCTTCGGCAACGTGCTGCCAGGAGTCGAGGCGAGCAGTCTGCAGATCTTCGTCGGGATCGCCGTCTACGCGGTGATCAACTCCGCGATCGGCCTCTGGTCGGCCCGGCGCGGTCACTCCTGGGAGTCGGCCGGCCGTCTCGTTCGCCATCGTCCTTCGCGACGAACATCGTGCTGGTCTTCGTCGCCGACCTGATCCTGGGCCGCGGTCGCGGTGACCTGGCGCTGGTCGACACGCTGTTCTTCATCTTCCTGTTCAGCATCCTGACGATGCTCTACGACCGCTACCGCCCGATCCACGACTACCGCGCCACTCGCTTGCCGAACGGAGCGGATACATGACCGACCTGATCGTCCTCGGGTTCCCGAACCGCGATCTGGCGGACGACGCACTCCGCCGTACCACCGAACTGGAATCCCAAGGCGCCCTCGCACTCAGCGGTGCCGCAGTGGCCCACCGTCGCGACGACGGCGAGATCGAGCTCATCGAGCCGCTCCGGCTGACCGCCGCCGGAGCGGTCGCCGGCGCGGCCAGCGGCGGACTGATCGGGCTGATGCTTCTCGTCCCGCTGCTCGCGGCCGCGGTCGGCGCCGCGGCGGGCGCCGTCGGCGGCAAGGTCTCGGCCGGCATCCTCAACGCGAAGTTCGTCCGCGACCTCAGAGACACGCTGAAACCCGATCACGCGGCGCTCCTCCTGGTGATCAGGAACGTGGTCGACGGCGACAAGGCCGTCGACCAACTCAGATCCCTGACACCACAGATCCTCCGCACCACCTGGACCGAGGACGAGGAACGCCGTCTCATCGCCGCCCTGGCCGAGCCCGGTCGCCTGGCTGAGCCCGATCCGCCGGCTGAGCCCGATCCGAAACCCTGAGCCGGCTCGCGGTTCAGCGGGATTCGGGTGGGCCGGACGGGGTGCGCCAGGTGGTCAGGCAGAACGGGTGGCCGGCCGGGTCGAGGAAGACGCGGAACACGGATGGTTCCGGCTGTACGGCGGTGGCAGTGGCGCCGGCCGCGATGACGCGGGCTTGTTCGGCGTCGAGGTCGGCGGTGCTGAAGTCGAGGTGGCACTGCTGCGGGACGCGGGGATCCGGCCAGGTCGGCGCGCGGTAGTTGAGGTCTCGCTGGAAGCCGAGGCTGAAGCTCTCGAACCGCAGCTCCACGAAGCTCTCATGCACGACGGCCAGCTCCCCACCGGCGACGCGCTGGTAGAACTCGGCCGGCTCCAGCGGCTCCGGACAATCAATCGTCGGCCCCCAAACCGGCGCTACCACGTCGCCTTCACCGCTGGTCGTCGTACGGCGGGTTCGGAAGGCGAGCGTGGTGCTGCGGTCACGGCTCGATGGGGCGGCGGATGCGGCGGATGAGGCTCTTGTCGGCGTATTCACCGACCCGGTACGTCGCCCAGCCGTCCACGCCGGCGCCGACCGCGCCGCCGAGCAACGGCACGCGACGGGTCACGGTCAGGGCCATGCGCTTCCCACTGATCCGCGCGATCAGCTCGCCGACCACCTCGCCGGAGACCTGCCGGTCCAGCTCGGGGTCGAAGACCGGCGCGGTCGCGATCGCCAGCGGTGACGTCGGCAGGCTTGACTTCTTCAGCCGGTCGGTGACGCCGTCCTCGCCGAGCATGCACGTGATCACCGCGGTCCGGACGCGCGGATCGTCGAGCTCGTACCCGCGCAGGTGCGCGATCGCGGCGACCATCCGGGCCTGGACGATCGCGAGGCCGGTCAGGTTCGCGGGCAGTGCGACCGGGAGCGTGACGAGTCCGCCGATGCTGGTGACGAACCCCTGGAGGCCGGCCAACCGGATGTGCTGGTCGATCACGGCGTCGATCGCCAACTGCGCGTCACCGGACGACTTGGCCAGCTTCGCCTCGGCGACCTGCTCGGCGCCGGGGAACCGTTGGTACCCGTCGATCGCAACCTCGAGCACCTGACGCAGCACACCCGCCGCGGCCTGCGGGGCCAATCGCTGCGCGGCGGGCGCGAGACTGCTCGCGACGAACCTGACTACTCCGGCCACGGTGCTCCTTCCCGCCCTCCCCCGCGTCGGAGCTGGGCGTGCTTCAACTCTACGTGCCCCCAGGAACACCGCCACTCGGGAGAAACCCTCGGTGTCCCCGGACCTCGGCGCCGCCGGATGAACAGGCGTGGTCCAGGATGGTGGTGTGCCTGTCGAGCCAGCTGCTTCTGTGTGGGACTTTCCGCCGGTGGTGGTTGCCGGGGCGAGTGACATCGTCGCGGGTGGGGCGGATCTGCAGCCGGGGACCGTGTTGGCGGCGTACCGGCGTGGGCTGTTCCCGATGCCCGACCACCGCGGTTCGCTGCTCTGGTGGTCGCCGGTCGATCGCGGCGTCATCGAGGTCGCCGGGTACCGTCCGTCGCGGTCGATGCGGCGGGCGCGGACCAAGTTCGAGATCCGCGTCAACACCGCCTTCGACCAGGTCATCCGCGCCTGTGCCGACCCGCGTCGCCCCGGCTCCTGGATCGACCGGGGCATCATCGCGTCGTACACCGAGCTCCACCGGCTCGGCTGGGTGCACTCCGTCGAGGCCTGGGACGGCGACGAACTCGCGGGCGGCCTGTACGGCGTCGCGATCGGAGGACTGTTCGCCGGCGAGTCGATGTTCCACCACAAGACCGATGGCTCGAAGGCAGCCGTCGCCGGCCTGATCGAGCTACTGGACGACGAGTACGCCGCCGAGCGCGTCCTCGACATCCAATGGGTCACCGACCACCTGGCCACCCTCGGCGCAGTCTCCATCCCGCGCCAGACCTACGTCCGCCGTGTAGAACACGCGACAACCCTCCCCCTCCCCAAAGCCTTCACCTGACCCCACCCGAGCCGTTTCAGCGCAGGCCGATGAAGGCGGCCATCTGCTTGGAGGCTTCGACGAAGAAGTCGTCGGCAGGGTCCATCGTGCCGACCAATTGGCCGAAGAGCTCGAAGCTGATCATCCCGAACAGCTGCGTCCACACGATCGCCACCCGCAGCAACACCCTCCTCGGTACGCCGGGCGTCAGCGCCGCCAGCACGTCGACCTGCTCAGCCAGCCGGCCAGTGGGCTCGGGCGCGTTGTCGAGCCGCGCGAGCCACCCCGTGGCGTGGGCCCGATTGACGATGCCCAGCATGAGAATCGGCACCCGGCTGGCGGGCTGCACCGTCGTCTGCGGCGCCTTGTACCCGGTCACCGGCGACCCGTAGATCAGCGCGTACTCATGCGGGTGCGCCCGAGCCCACTCCCGTACGGCGAGACACACAGCCAGCCAGATGTCCGCCGGATGCGCGTCGTCCTTGGCGCGTGGCTGTCGACTCCGCTGCCTCTCCGAGAGCGTCGTACGCGTCGATGATCAGCGCGGTCAGCAGGTCGTCCCGGCTCGGGAAGTACCGGTACAGCGCCGATGACACCATGCCCAGCTCCCGGGAGATCGCCCGCAGCGACAGCCGCTCGGCTCCCTCGGTCGCGAGCTGCCGCCGGGCGGCCAGCTTGATCTGGTCGGTCAGCTCGGCCCGGGCTCTTTCACGTGCGGTGCGTCCGGCGTTCATAGAGGCAGTCTGCCATAAAACCGAGAGCGGTGCTCTTGACAGTGAGCACTGCTTCCGTGTTCACTAATCACAACAGAGAGCACCGCTCTCGCAAACGATGAAGGGTACGACGATGCCGGAGTACAAGCAGACCTACGACAGCAAGCGCGTGATCACCGCCGCCGAGGGCAGCATGCGGGTCTTCAACCGGATCGTCGCCCGCCTGACCAAGCTCGGCATCAGCCTGATGGGCAGCCGCGTCCTCTCGGTCCGCGGCCGCAAGACCGGCGACTGGCGCAGCACCCCCGTCAACCTCCTGGTCCTCGACGGCCAGCGCTACTTGGTCGCTCCCCGCGGCCACACCCAATGGGTCCGCAACCTCCGCGCAACCCCCGAAGGCCGTCTCCAACTAGGCCGCACCATCGAGACCTTCCGCGCGGAGGAGATCGCCGACTCCGACAAGACCGACGTCCTCCGCCTCTACCTGAAGAAGTGGGCCTGGGAAGTAGGCACCTTCTTCAGCGGCGACGTCACCAAGAACTCCCCCGAAGAAACCCTCCACCACATAGCCCCCGGCGTCCCCGTCTTCAAAATCCACCCCGCCTGATCCCGGCCGGCCGCGCCCATCAGTCGTCCTCCGAGGCGGAGGTCAACTCGGCCTCCAACACGGCAACGCTCGGCAGCGCGGACTGGAACTCCTCAGGCAGCGAGTTGTTGATCGCCGTAGTCCACTCCGCCACGCCGATCGGTGCCTTGAACCCCCGCAGCGCGTACTCGGCGACGACCTCCTTCTTGTTCCGGCAGAGCAGCAGTCCGATGGTCCGGGTTGTCGCCGTCCTTCGCGAGTACGTCGTCGACCACGGCCATGTAGAGACCGAGCTGGCCCAGGAACGACGCGTCGAACTTCACCGCCTTCAACTCGATGACGACGTAGCACCGGAGCTCGAGGTGGTAGAAGAGCAGGTCGCAGAAGAACTCGTCGCCGTCCAGCTCGAGACGGACCTGCCGCCCGATGAACGCGAACCCCTGGCCGAGCTCGAGCAGGAACTTCCCGACGTGCTCGACCAGCTTCTCCTCGACCTCCCGCTCCCGCCAGCCGTCCGTCGTACCGATGAAGTCGAACAGGTACGGGTCACGCGTTGCCTGCTGAGCGAGATCGGATTGTTCCGGTGGCATCGCGGTGGCGAAGTTGGTCACCGCCTTGCCGGAGCGCTCGTGGAACCGGCCTTCGATCTGCAGCGCGAGGATGTCGCGACTCCAGCCGCGTTCGACCGCCGCGGCGGCGTACCAGAGCCGCAGTTCGGGGTTGTCGAGCTTCTCCAGGAGAGCGACGTGATGCCGCCAGGGCAATTGTGCAACGCTGCGTTGCACAATTGACGGATCCGGCCAGGCGGCCGCGAACGCTCGCATGTACTTGAGGTTGCGCGGCGAGTAGCCGGTCGCACCGGGGAAGCGGGCCTTGAGGTCGGTGGAGAGCCGGTCGATGACTTTGCTGCCCCACCCTTCCTCGTGCTGCCGGTTGAGGATCTCCTGGCCGATCGACCAGTAGCTCACCAGCATCTCCTGATTGGCTGCGGTGACCGCACGCCGATGGCCGGTGGCGATATGTGCGGAGACGCTGTCGAGCAACTTCGGGTACCAGTCGGGAAGGGACGATCGGGCGGGGGCGCTCTCGAAGCGCGGTGTCTTGTCGTTCATGCCGCAAGGTTTTCGTGGCGACACTCCGATCGCCTAGGGCCTTTGCGGGGCATCGAGGGGCAGATCGGGGCAGATTGTCGGAGTGGCTGACAAGATGGCGGGATGATCACTCCCGAGCAGCTGATTGCGGCGCCGAAGGTTCTGCTTCATGACCATTTGGACGGTGGGCTTCGGCCGGGGACGGTTTTGGAGTTGGGGCGGGAGATCGGGCACGCGTTGCCGCGGGACGACGCCGGCGAGTTGGGGGCCTGGTTCGTGGAGTCGGCGGACTCGGGGTCGTTGGAGCGGTATCTGGAGACGTTCGATCACACGGTTGCGGTGATGCAGAACGCTGAGGCGATCAAGCGGGTGGCCAGTGAATGTGTGCAGGATCTGGCCGCGGACGGGGTGGTGTACGCCGAGGTTCGGTACGCGCCCGAGCAGCATCTGACGGCCGGGTTGACGCTGGAGCAGGTGGTGGACGCGGTCGGTGAGGGTTTCGAGCACGGGATGGCGAACGTGGAGCGGCCGATCGTCGCTCGGCAGCTGCTGACCGCGATGCGGCACAAGGCGCGGTCGATGGAGATCGCGCAGCTGGCGGTGGCTTACCGCGATGCCGGGGTGGTCGGGTTCGACATCGCCGGCGCGGAGGCGGGGTATCCGCCCACCCGGCACCTGGACGCGTTCGAGTACCTGCAGCGCGAGAACGCTCACTTCACCATCCACGCCGGCGAGGCGTTCGGGTTGCCGTCGATCTGGCAGGCGATCCAGTGGTGCGGGGCGGACCGGCTCGGTCACGGGGTGCGGATCATCGACGACATCACGTACGACGAAGCCGGTGACAAGGCCGAGCTCGGACTGCTGGCGGCGTACGTGCGGGATCGGCGGATCCCGCTGGAGATGTGCCCGAGCTCCAACCTGCAAACGGGCGCGGCGACGTCGCTCGCGGATCACCCGATCGGCCTGCTCGCCAAGCTGCGCTTCCGGGTCACGGTCAACACCGACAACCGGTTGATGAGCGGTACGTCGATGAGCCGCGAACTGGCCCTGCTCGCCGAGGCGTTCGACTACACCCTGGCCGACTTCCGGTGGTTCGCCATCAACGCGATGAAGTCCGCGTTCCTGCCGTTCGACGAACGCCTGGCGATCATCGACAACACCATCAAGCCCTGGTACGCCAAGGCCCTGGCCGGCTGAGCTTGGCGCTCAGCCGGCCCGGCCGCCGCGGGTCAGACGGAGCGTTGGTACGTGCGGAACGCTCGGGTGGAGAGCCAGGCTACGAAGAGCGTGAAGGCCAGTAGGCAGAGCGAGTGGCGAGCGACTGAGGACCAGTCCGGGTCGGCGGAGAGGGCTTGGCGGGCGGCGACGGCGGCCCAGTCGACGGGGTTGAAGCGGGCCGCGACGCTGACCCAGTGGGGTGCGACGGCGAGGTCGATCATGATCGAGGACAGGAACGTCAGGGGGAGCGAGACGAACTGGGAGATGCCGATCAGGGCCTCCTGTTGGCGGGTCAGCAGGGCGACCGCGTTCGACAACGAGCCGAAGGCCGTGCCGATGAGTATGGACGCCGCGAGCGTGACCGCGTAACCCGCGACACCACCGTCGAACCGGGCGCCCGCGGCCATGCCGATCGCGAACACCAGGAGGGTCTGGATCAGCGTGGTCGTCGCGTTGCTGATCAGTTGGCCGGCCATCAGCCCGCCGCGGCTGACCGGCGACGCCAGCATGCGATCCATCACCCCACGCTCCATGTCGGCGATGAACGTCGTACCGCTCCAGCCGCTGGTCATCAGCGCCGTCATCATCACAATCCCCGGCGTGAGGAAGGCGATGTACGACGAGTCGCTGAAGCCCGGGATGTTCACGACACCCTGGAACAACTGCCCGAAGAGCAGCAGCCAGATCGCCGGCTGGATCAGCGTGAACGCGATCAGCGCCGGTTGCCGGTACTGCGCCCGTAGCCACCGGCCCGTGATGAGTCGAGTGTGCCCGACGAACCCGGTACGACGCTGCGCCACAGCCAAGGTGGTCATCATGCCGCCTCCCCTGCACCAGAGGCTTCACGGAACGACCGCCCGGTGTACCGCAGGTACACGTCGTCCAGCGACGGTCGCGAGACAGTCACCGCGGTGACCGGAATCGCCTTGTCCTCAAGGGTTCCGAGTACGGCGGGAACCGCGGTCGCACCGTGGTCGACCCGGGCTCGCAGCGTGTTGCCCTCGACAACGATCTCGCCGACACCCGGCAGCGCGCTCAACAGACCCCGCACGTCTCCGTCGGTGTCCGGAGCGACGAGTTCGACGTGCACCGAGTCGCCCCGCAGCTCGGCCTTCAACGCCTCCGGGGTGCCTTCGGCAACGATCTTGCCGTGGTCGACGATGGCCAGCTGATCGGCCAGCCGGTCCGCTTCCTCCAGATAGTGCGTGGTGAGCAGCACGGTCAGACCCTCGTGACCCGACAGCCGTCCGACCTCGTTCCAGAGATCGGCCCGCGCTTCCGGATCGAGACCGGTCGTCGGCTCGTCGAGGAACAGGACCTGCGGCCGGTGGACCAGACCGAGAGCGACGTCGAGCTTGCGCTGCATCCCGCCCGAGTAGGTCTTGACCTGGCGACCGCCCGCATCGGTCAGGTCGAATCGCTCGAGCAGCTCGGCGGCACGTCGTACCGACTCGGCGTGAGTCAAACCGTAGATCTGGGCGCTCAGGACGAGGTTCTCGGTGCCGGTGGCCTGCGGGTCGGAGCTGGGCTTCTGCGGTACGTAGCCGATGGCCCGCCGTACCTGGTCCTGCGAGCGGTTGACGTCGTACCCGGCGACCCGGGCCTTGCCGGAGTCGGCGCGGGAAAGGGTGGTGAGGATCTTGACGGTGGTCGACTTGCCGGCGCCGTTCGGGCCGAGCAGACCCAGTACGACGCCCTCCGGCACGCTGAAGGTCAGTCCGTCGAGCGCGCGGAGCGGTGGGTTCTTGCGGCCGGCCGGGTACGTCTTGACCAGGTCGACCGCTTCGAGGGCAGGCGTAGCCATGTTGTGGTGACTCCCTTGTGGTGACGGGAGCCGGTTCGCGACCTGGCTATCCTGATGGTTGCGCCTTGGGTGCCAGGTCTTCGGACCGACTCGAGGAACTGCGGCCCTCGACCTGTGGTGTTGCCGCACCCTGGGCCGGGGGCCGTTTCTTCTAGGTGGCCTCCGGGGGGATCGCTCGCAGCCAGGCGAAGTCCTCCCCGAAGTACTTGACCGGGTCCTTGAGCTGGTCGGCCGGCGTGACGCCCTCCGCTTCGTAGAGCTTCCAGGCCTTGCGCCAGAACGTGGACCCGCTCAAGGCCCCGGTCCGGATCTCCTCGGAGAGGTGGTGGATGTACGTCGACTCGGCCTCGAGCAACGCCAGCCGGAACTCCGACTCGACCCAGAAGATGCGGGGGAACTCCGTCGACGCCATCTGGTCGTGCGTGGCGCTGATCTGCTCGATCTCCGTGTCGACCGCCTCGAGCCGCTGCTCCAGGAGCTCGACCACCCGGTCGGGCGGGAGACCGGGGAGATAGGCGAGGCCGGCCTCGAGCGGGTGGAACTCGCGGGTCGGCGTGCCGATCAGCTCGGTCAGCCAGTCGGCGAACTCCTGCCGGCCGGCCTCGGTGACCTGGTAGACCGTGCGCTCGGGACGGTTGCCGTCGCGGATGGTCTCGCGGGCCTCGATGAAGCCGTTCTTCTCCAGCGCCGCGACGACGGAGTAGAGCGAGCCGTAGTTGAGCCTGATGCTCTGGTCCTTGCCGCGGGCTTTGAGCACGGTCGAGATCTCATACGGGTGCATCGGCCGCTCGCTCAGGCTCCCCAGTACGGCGAACGCGAGCGGATTACCGACCTTCCGTCGCGCCATGACACCCTCCTCGATCTCAAGTACTCGAAATCGAGTATTCGACGGTGGGTATCCGGTGTCAAGTATTCAGGCGAAGGCACGGAACCTCAACCGCTGCAGCGGCTGAACGGGAGTGGCCGTCAGCACGCGGTGCACCGGCTGTTCGACGAACTTCGTCAACAGCCAGGCCAGCACGATCACGCCGGCCACCGCTCCGGCGATCTGCTCGAGCCGCCCCGCCCCCAGCGCCATCAGGTGGTACGCGATCAGGTACCCGACCTCCTGGTTGAGGAGGTAGATGCCGAACGAGATGCGGGCCAGGAACTGGATCGGCCGGCGGATCCGGGCGAACACGCTCCAGTCCGGGCCGCGGGCAGCCAGCGCGACGAATACGAGCAGGACCCCGATACCCAACGACGACGGCAGGTCCGCGGTGTGCGCGTGCTGGGCGACGACGGTCGCCACGAGCAGAGCCCCGAGGTGCAGTACGCCGATCCGGCGCTGTGCGAAGAGCCAGATCGCGATGCCGATAGCGAACAGTTGCAGTCGATGCAGTCCGAGACCGTTCCACGCCTGCTGGACCCACAGCGGGCTGTACAGGATCCGGTCATGCCATTGCAGTACGACCGGCGCCACCGTCATGATCCACAGCAGTCCGGTGATCCGCCGGCCGGCGCCCATGCCACGCGGCCAGAGCAGGGCCGCGGCAGCGAAGGCCATCAGTTGCAGTGGCAGCGTCCAGTAGGAACCGTCGATGAGGTTCACGGTCGGGTCGAAGGCGCTGGCCAGCGTCAGGTTGCCCCAGAGGTCGTGCTCGGTGGGCAGATTCCAGTTGGCCGGTCCGAAGGCGACCAGGACCGTGTAGGTGAACAGCACAGCCGCCAGATACGGCGGGAGCACCCGGCAGACCCGTTGCCACAGCCACTGTGAAGTGGGTGCCTTCCGGATCGTCACGCAGATGAAGTACGCGCTGATCACCAGCAGGACGCTGGCGCCGACCTGGAGCGGATACCTGCCCAGTGGCGCGCCGAGCTCGGGGTGGAGTGCCGGGCCTTGGTACGTCGTGTGGCAGAACACCACTGCGAAGACGGCGAGGACGCGGACGACGTCCCAGCTCAGACGGCGTGAAGTGCTGGCCCGAAGCGGGACAGGCGTTGCCACAGTTGCTCCAACATCTCTTGGCTCGCCGATCTCTTCGGCCGTTACCCCCCTGTGACACTTCGAAGGATCCTAGGGGGACCCGAGGGGGTCACCGCAAATCGTGTGGGCGGCGTCACGCCGTACTCGTCCGGGCCATCGGGCCAAGCAGAGGTGGAGTCAGAGCGGCTTGATCCAGCGGGCAGCCATCCAGCAGACGACCATCAGTTCGCGACCATCAACTGGCGGTCCGGAAGGTGCGGCGGTAGTCCTGTGGTGGCACGCCGACCACCCTACGGAAGTGGTGGCGCAGCAACGCCGCCGTCCCGAATCCTGACTCGGCCGCGATCTGCTCGATGCCCATCCGGGTCTGCTCGAGCAGCGTCCGCGCCCGCAGAACCCGTTGGGTGGTGACCCACTTCAGCGGCGTCGTCCCGGTCTCCGCGACGAAGCGCCGCGCGAATGTCCGCTCCGACATCTGCGCCCGCCGGGCCAGCGCCGGCACGGTGTGGTCGATCGTCAGATTGTCGACCATCCAGTCGAGCACCGGCTGCAGGCTCTCGCCCGACGACTCCGGCACCGGGACCTCGACGTACTGCCGCTGACCGCCGTCGCGCTGGGGCGGGACCACCATCCGGCGGGCGATCCGGGTCGCGACCGCGCTGCCGAGCTCGCGCCGGACCAGGTGCAGGCAGGCGTCGATCCCGGCCGCGGTGCCGGCGCTGGTGATGATGTTGCCGTCGTCAACGAACAGTACGTCCGCGTCCAGCTTCGCGGTCGGGAACTGCTCGTTGAACAGCTTCACGTAGCGCCAGTGCGTCGTACACGCCCGGCCGTCGAGCAGCCCGGCCCGGCCGAGCACGAACGCGCCCGAGCAGACCGTCAGCAGGATCGCGCCGCGCGCCTCGGCCCGGCGGAGTGCGTCGAGGATGCGTTCGTCGTACTCGTCCCGCCAGGTGGTGGCCGGCACTCCGATCAGGTCGGCGTCCTCGAGTTCTTCCAGTCCGTACGGCGCGATGACCTGCGAGTGACTGCTGGTCCGCAGCGGCTCACCCGGGCGGGTCGAACACACTTTGAACTCGAACGCGGGCACACCGTCATCGGTCCGGTCGATGCCGAACACCTCCGCGAGCACCCCGAACTCGAACAGGGCGACGTCCTCCATCAGGACGACAGCGATCTTCCGCAGCATGCCGCCAGTATGGCAGTAATTTGTGGAACTATGTCAATAGTGCCAATGGTGGCGGGATCTAGTAGGTAGCACAATTTATGCCATGACCGGAATCATCGTTCTCGCAGTACTCGCGCTGGCCGTGATCGCGGCTCTGGAACTCAGCAACAGGCGTCACTCGACCGGTCTGACCGCCGGCCCGAACGGCGCCCGGGTTGCCGAGGACCGTGACCTGGCCCGGACCAAGCTCGACCTGCTCGCCATCGGTGGCGCGGCCGAGCCCTTCAACCACAAGCCCGCAGCGACCGCAGGCACCGTGCACACCATCCGCCGGGCCCGCAGCCTCACTCACCACGGCCGCCACGCGGCCTGACCCGGTAGCGCCCAGCGTCAACGGGACCCGAGGCTGGGAGCCGACCGCAGCACAGAAGACCGCCGGGACTCCCCGGCGGTCTTCTGCTGTCTCAGCCCTTGCGTTGCCAGGTCGGAGCACTCGCATTGGTGACAGCCCGCAGTACGCCTTCGACCGGCCCGTAGCCGTACCGGCTCATCCAGAGATGACTGAGCACGAGCTGTACGGCGAAGATCGCAACGGCGATCCCCAGCGTCTCCAGCGGCGACACCTGGCCGACCAGACCCAACCCGATCCCGGTGAAGATCAGCATCGTCGCGACCGACTGACCCAGGTAGTTGGACAGCGCCATCTGCCCGGCCGGCGCCAGCACTCGACGCACGTCCTGTCCCTTCACCGAGTGCATCACCCTCAGCAGGGTCGCGACGTACGCCGCGGTCAGGAACGGCGCAGTGAGCACGCTCGCCAATACGGCGCCTGTGTCGCCGTTGCCGCCGCCCGACGCGTAGCTCATCCCGCCGGTGATGCCGACGACGAACCCGACCAACTGGATCAGCCGCAGCACGGCATCCTTGCCGGACACGTCGGCGAGCAGCCGTCGCCGGCCGGCGACCAGGCCCAGCAGGAAGGCGGCAAGCGTCGTCGGGCCCTGGACCGTGAGCAGAGACAGGCCGTAGAGCGGCAGAGCCTGGACGTGCTCGCCGATGATGTCGCCGAACGAGCCGCCGAGATTCGCCGTGGTCTCGTGGGCCGCGGCGACGGCACCGGCCGGGTCGAGGATGGCCGAGGTGTCCATCAAGAGCGCGGTCGAGCCCATCGAGACGAACAGGTAGGCGTAGATCGCGCCGACCACGATCAGCGCCGTCCGTTCCTTGACCCGACGCATCGCCAGCAGAACCAGGCCGATCAGCGCGTAGACGCTGAGGATGTCGCCGGTGATCAGGAAGATCGCGTGCAGTACGCCGATCACGAACAGACCACCCAGCCGACGCAGCATCCGCGGCTTGAACCCGGCGCCGGCCCGCTGCGCCGCCTCGATCTGCAACTGAAAGCTGTACCCGAACAGGAACGAGAACAGCAGGTAGAACTTCATGTCGACGAACGTCGCCGACAGCCAGTGCACCGTCTGGTCGAGTGCCGACTGGTACGCCGGATCGTCGGCCACGTGGATCGGGAATCCCGAGGCGACGAAGGTGATGTTGACGACCACGATGCCCAGCAGGGCGAATCCACGCAACGCATCGATGTCCTGGATGCGGGTCCGGCTCAGTACCTGGCTCATGACTTTTAGCACACCAGCGGGCCGCTCCCGGCGCAGTCGTCCTGACCCGCCCCCTAGGGGTGGACTTTCCCCCACCCCAGCGGAACCTCCGCGCTCTGTGGCATCGTCGGGCCGTGACCGACTACCGGGAAGTGAATCGGGCCAACTGGGACGAGCGGGTGCCGGCGCATGTCGCGTCACCCAGCTATCACGTGGCCCAGTTCGAGGACCCGCAGTACCTCAGCGAGGTGGTCCGGTTCGACCGGCCGCGGCTGGGCGACATCTCCGGGCTGCGCGCGGTGCACCTGCAATGCCACATCGGCACCGACACGGTGTCCCTCGCACGGCTCGGCGCCCAGATGAGCGGGCTCGACTTCTCCGGGCCGGCGATCGAGCAGGCACAGTCGCTCGCGGACCGGCTCGGGTTGACGGTGGACTTCCACCAGGCCGATGCGTACGACGCGGTCGAGGTGCTCGGCGCGGCGTCGTACGACCTGGTCTACACCGGGATCGGCGCGATCTGCTGGCTGCCGGAGATCGAACGCTGGGCGCAGACCGTCGCGGGGCTGCTCAAGCCCGGCGGCCGGCTGTTCATCCGCGAGGGGCACCCGATGCTGTGGGCGCTCGACGCGGCGCTGGAGTATCCACAGCTGAAGTACCCGTACTTCGAGACGCCGGAGCCGATCATCTGGGCCGAGGGCGGCACGTACGTCGAGACCGACGCCGAGTTCACCACCAGCGTCACGCACGAGTGGAACCACGGCCTGGCCGAGATCATCACCGCGCTTCAGCAGGCCGGCCTGGTCTTCGACTCACTGACCGAGCACGACAGCGCGCCCTGGAACGCCCTGCCCGGGCTGATGACCGAGGACGACGCCGGCGAATGGCGCTTGACCCACCACCCGCGCCGGCTGGCCGCGACGTACACCTTGCAGGTGCACAAGCCCGCCTGAACGCACACTTTCAGCCCGGCTGTGCTCACCGACCAGCCGGGCCGAAGTCCAGTGCGTGCCTAGTGCGCGCCGCCGCGGCGCTGCTGCACCTTCTGGATCGCGTCCTTGATCTTGCGCTGGTTCTCAGGCTTGCTGAGCTCCCGCTGCGCGACCTGCGCCAGCTTGGCGACGACCGCACCCTTCACCAACGTCTTCACAAACCCCATCAGGGCCTCCCTACTCTCT
Source organism: uncultured Actinomycetota bacterium (assembly GCA_963770725.1). Taxonomy (GTDB): domain Bacteria; phylum Actinomycetota; class Actinomycetes; order Propionibacteriales; family Kribbellaceae; genus Kribbella. The sequence goes on along the minus strand of CAVYQT010000012.1, from coordinate 138,628 downwards.
TGCCAACAGACGCTACCGCCCCAACCCAACAAACACCTGCGGGTTCCCCCCACCAGTTCCCTTGTTCCCACCCTTATGCCCGATGACGGCAGCAAGTGTCGCCTGCGTTTGGCACACTGGGGTGGTGCCTGAGTTGCCGGAGGTGGAGTCGCTGGCGGGGTTCCTGCGGGAGCGTGCCGTCGGGCGGGCGTTCGTGCGGGCCGACATCACGGCCATCAGTGCGCTGAAGACGTACGATCCGCCGATCTCATCGCTGGTCGGGTTGCTGATCGACGACGTGCAGCGGCATGGGAAGTTTCTCGACATCTCCGCGCAGGGCGTCCACCTGATCATCCACCTGGCCCGGGCGGGCTGGCTGCGGTGGAAGGACGAGCAGTCGACCACGCTCGTGCGGCCTGGCAAGGGGCCGATCGCGTTGCGCACGGTCCTGGACGACGGCTCCGGGTTCGACCTGACGGAGGCGGGAACGCAGAAGAAGCTCGCGGTGTACGTCGTCCGCGATCCGGCCGAGGTGCCGGGGATCGTCCGACTCGGGCCGGACCCGTTCACGCTGTCGCTGGACGACTTCACCGACATCCTGAAACGTGAGGGCCGGGTCCAGCTCAAGGGTGTCCTGCGCAACCAGTCGGTCATCGCCGGCATCGGCAACGCGTACTCCGACGAGATCCTGCACGTGGCGAAGATGAGCCCGTTCAAGCCGGCGTCGAACCTGTCCGCCGACGAGCTGAAGGTTCTGTACGACGCAATGCGCGAAACCCTCCAGGATGCGGTCGACCGGTCCGCCGGCCTCGCCGTCCAGGACCTGAAGTCGGAGAAGAAGTCCGGCCTCCGGGTGCACGGCCGCGCGGGCCAGAAGTGCCCGGTCTGCGGTGACATCGTCCGCGAGGTCAGCTTCCACGACTCCTCGCTGCAGTACTGCGCCACCTGCCAGACAGGCGGCAAGCCGCTCGCCGACCGCCGCCTGTCCAAGCTGCTGAAGTAGCTCAGGTCGTCATCTCGTCGAACATCGTCTTCACGTCGGCCAAGTTCGGTGTCACCAGCAAGGTCGGCGTACCGCTGGTCGTTCGGGCGGGACGTCACCGCGAACACGTCGCCCATCGGGGCGGAACAGAGCCGTGATCGATCACCGCTTACGCAGGATCGATCACCCACAGTAGAGGGGGAACGTTCCCGGGAATCAACCCGTCGCGGGCAGCCCGACGGTGTACGGCGACGAAGCCGAGCGCCGGCCCGCATCGAGCCGAACCCGGAGCTCATGCCGTCCAGTCGGCCCACTCATCGGCACCGGCCCACCGGCCGACACACGTCCATCGACCGGCATGTATCCACCGATCGGGACAGGCCAGGTGATCGAGTCGCCCGGCTCGAGACTCTCGAAGCTCCACCGGTGGCGCGATCCGTCGGGCATCTTCAGGCCGGCGTCGCCGTGTGCGGTCGTCCGGCCGAAGTTGGTCACCACGACGCACAGCTCGCCACCGCCGTTCGGGTGGATCGACGCCAGCACTGTCCCGATCGGCGCGACCAGGATGCGCCGTACGCCGGTCCCCTCGATCCGCAGTGGGACCACCAGGCCGGCCGGCATCAGGAGCGGGCCGGCCGTCCGGCTCACGTCGGTGGCGAAGGCCGACTGGTTCGCAAGGACGATGCGCGACCTGCTGTCGGCGAACAAGCGGACGGCGACATCCGCGGAACGGCGGGCGACCAGGTGGGACGTCGTACCGGATGGAGTGAGGTCCCAGACACCGTCGGCGTTGGCGGTGACCGTGTCCGGCGGGACGATCCGCAGTTTGCCTTGCAGGGCGACGCGGACGACTGGTGCTTCGCCGGAGTCGGGCAGACGGACGAGCAGGTCGTCGCCGTCGAGCCGCCAGGTGAGCGCGCGGCCGGTGCGGTCCTCGACCACATGCAGCGGGGTCGTCGCCAGGCCGGGCAGGCGGACCTCGTGATCGGCCGGCCGGCGGGTGATCCGGAGCAGCAGGAGCTTGCAGGTCCGCAGAGTCGCCTCACCCCAGGGTTGCGGCCCGAACTCCCCTGGGATGCCCTGAATCAGTGCCACGCCGCCTCCGTCGCAGCAGGTTCCGCAATCGGCGGCCGGGTGTCAACGCGTTATCCATGCCTCGGGAACCGCGTTCGCCCGTGCTGCGGTACGGCGTGACCGCTCGCCTGAGATGATCGGGTACATGTTCCAGAACCAGGAGATTCCCTCGGTCGTGGTGGCTGAGTTGGACGACGCCCTGCTCGCCGAGGCGTTCGTATTGGATGTGCGGGAGCCGGACGAGTGGGATCGCGGGCACATCGACGGGGCGAAGCACATCCCGCTCGGTGAGTTGCAGGAGCGGGTCGGCGAGGTGCCGCTGGACCAGAAGGTGCTATGCGTCTGCGCGGTCGGCGGCCGCTCCGGGATGGCGACCCAGTTCCTGAACCAGCTCGGCCGCGAGGCGATCAACCTCGACGGCGGCATGCACGCCTGGCAGACCTCAGGCCGCCCGGTCAGCACCGTCTGACCCGGGGCTCGTCGCACTGATCGGGCTTAGTAGAGAAGAAAACCTTCCGGTCAGCCTCCGGAGACGTTACTTTGTCACCGGTCGGTTGACCGGCGTACACCTGCGCCTCATGTGGCGGTAGAGCGCACGGCGTCGGATGGCCGCGTCCGTCCACGTTGGGGAGGCTCCTGTGTCGCTCATCCGTCCCTTGACCGCAGCAATCGGTGTGGGCGGCCTGCTGGCCGGTGCCGTCATCAGCCCGGCCGGTGCGCAAACCCCGTTCGGTGCGCAGACCGCGGCCGGTGCGCAGACGCCGGCCGGTGGGATCGCGGATGCCGCGATCGCTGGCGACGGTGTGCTCACCACGCGCGACGACAGCCCGGTCGCGCCGGGCGTCAACTACACGTCGTTCGAGCGCCTCGACCCGAAGGGCTGGCTCCGCGGCGACATCCTGGCCGCCGACCTGGACAAGCACGGTGTGACCGTCGACTACGTCAACACCGGCAAGGTCTCCGGCGGTACGCCGCTCAGCCAGCAACTGGCCCGGAAGGGCGCGATCGCCGGGGTGAACGGCGACTTCTTCGACATCAACGACACCACGGCACCGCTGGGCGTCGGGATCGAACAGAGCGGCCGGCTGGTCAACGCACCGGCGGCCGGGCACAACGACACCGCGGTGATCGGCAAGAACGGCCTCGGCCGGATCGCCGAACTGTTCCTCCAGGGCAGCGCGACCGATGACGACGCGAGCAAGCTCGAGCTGACCAACCTCAACTCGCCGACCGTCAACGCCGGCGGTATCGGCCTCTACACGCCGGAATGGGGCGACGCGGCCCGCACCAGGACCGTCGACGGCCTGCCGACCGTCCGCGAGGTGATCCTTCGCGACGGCGTGGTCGTCTCGTCGGCCGCCACTCCGGGTACCACTCCGCTGGCCGCGAACGAGCAGGCGCTGATCGGCCGCGAGGCCGGTGCCACCGCGCTCGACGCCTTCGAGGCCGGCGACAAGGTCGAGGTGCAGTACGGCGTCCGCCCCGACGCGGCCGAGGTCGCGGTCGGGATCAGCGGCAACTACCAGCTCGCCAAGGACGGCCAGGTGCCCGCCGATGTCCCGAAGGCCGACCTGGCGCCGCGGACCGCGATCGGGTTCGACGCCGACGGCAGCCGGATGCTGCTGCTCACCGTCGACGGTCGCGCGACCGGTTCCCGCGGGCTGTCGCTGAAAGAGATGGGCCACCTGATGATCGGCCTCGGGGCCGACGATGCGCTCAACCTGGACGGCGGCGGCTCGTCGACGATGCTGGCCCGCTCGCCGGGTGAGGCCGCGCCGCAGGTGGTGAACGACCCGTCCGACGGTGGCGAGCGAGTGATCCCGAACGGTCTCGGCCTGCTGCCGGTCAAGGGCTCCGGGAAGCTCACTGGATACCGCGTCGAAGCTTCCGGCACAGCGGAGGCGGACCATGATGCCGACGTCTCCCGCAGCTCCCGCGTCCTCACCGGTCTCAGTCGCGTTCTGGCCGCGACCGGCCACGACGAGACCTACGCTCCCGCGACGGGTACGCCGTACTGGTTCGCCGGCAGCAAAGTCCGGGTCGACCAGAAGGGTGTGGTGACCGGACGCAAGGCCGGCGACGCGATCGTCACGGCCGCCCGCGGCAACGCGAACGGCAGGTTCCCGATGACAGTCCTCGGGACGCCGACCCGGCTGGCACCGTCGACCCGGCAGGTGTCGTTGTCCGACTCGTCGTCCAAGGGCTTCTTCGAGATCAACGGGTACGACGCCGACGGCTTCTCCACCTGGATCGAGCCCCGCGACCTCGAGCTCTCGTACGACGCCGCCCTGGTGAACGTGGTTGCGCGTGGCAACGGGTACGAGGTGAATGCCCTTAGCAACGATGCGGTGTCGACCGTGGTCACCGCGAAGGTGGGCAATCTGACCACCCAGCTCAGTGTCACGTCGGGCCTGAGCAGCACGGTGATCGACGAGGTCGACGATCTGGGTCGCTGGGCGGCGAACGCCGTACCGGCTGGAGCGGCGACGGCGTCGCGGTCCGCCGCCGAGGGTCACGACGGCGGGCAGGCGATCGCGCTCGACTACTCGCTCACGGGCAGTACGGCGACGCGGGCGGCGTACCTCTCGGTGACGCCGCAGTTGGAGCTGCCCGGTCAGCCGCAGAAGCTGGGTGCGTGGGTCTACGGTGACGGCAAGGGTGCGTGGTTGCGGGCGAACGCCTACACCGCGGCCGGCGGGTCGCCGCAGACGCTGAACATCGCGGCGGCGGTGGACTGGACCGGGTGGAAGTACGTCGAGGCGGACATCCCGCCGGGGCTGGCGATGCCGCTTCGGTTCTGGCGGATCTACGTCGTCGAGACCGTGCCGACCCGGCAGTACTCGGGCCGGATCATCGTCGACGACCTGACCCTGCGCGGTGCGCCGCCGGTGGACATGGCGCCGCCGGCGAAGGTGGTCGACCCGATGGTGGTCAGCGACGGGACGGTGACGACGGACGGCCGCTGGCGGTTCGCGGTGATGTCGGACGCGCAGTTCACCGCGGACGACCCGAACTCCGATTTCGTCAAGCAGGCCCGGCGGACGATCCGCGAGGCGCTCGCGCAGAATCCGGACTTCCTGGTGATCAACGGCGACTTCGTCGATCGCGGGTTCGCCAACGACATCGCGCTCGCCAAGCAGATCATCGACGAGGAGGTCGCGGGCAAGGTGCCGCTGCACTACGTGCCGGGCAACCACGAGAGCTACGGCCCGGGCGACTTGTCCGAGTGGAGCAAGGTGTTCGGGCCGCCGACCAGCACGTTCGACCACAAGGGCACGCGGTTCATCCTGCGCGACTCGTCGCTCGGGTCGCTGCGGGCCGGTGGGTTCGCCCAGATCCTGGACCTGCGTGCGCAGCTCGATGACGCCGCCGCGAACAAGTCGATCCGCAACGTGGTGGTGATGGCGCACCACCCGATCGACGACCCGTCCCCGACGGCGAACTCGCAGCTCGGCGACCGCAAGGAAGCGCGGATGGTCGTCGACTGGCTGGCCGAGTTCCGGGCCTCGACCGGTAAGGGTGCCGCGTACATGGCGGCTCACGCGGGGACGTTCGCGGCGTCCCGGACGGACGGCGTGCTGCTGCCGCTGACCGGCAACTCCGGCAAGGGCCCGTCGTCCGCGCCGGACGACGGTGGATTCACCGGCTGGGCGATGGTCGGCGTCGACCCGCAGGCGCGTGAGGCCCCGGCCGGCGAGCGGGGATGGTCCGCACCCGAGCGGTCCTGGCTGAAGGTGGAGTTCCGCCCGCACGTGGATTCGCTCGAGCTCACTGCACCGGGGTCGCTGCGCCGGGGCGAGACGGGTCCGGCGGGTGCGACCGTCGTGCAGGAGAGTCGGCGGGTGCCGGTGGCGTTCCCGGTGTCGGCCGACTGGTGGGGTTCGCGGCAGCTGCACATCGGTCCGGCGCGGACCGCTCCGTTCTGGGCAGTGGCGTCCTACGACCCGGCGACCGGTCAGGTGACCGGCCTCCGCCCTGGCACGGCCCAACTCGGCGTCACCGTCAACGGCATCTCCAAGAGCACCACCATCGAGGTCGATTGGTAGATCGGTACCGAAGGACGGGTAGTAGTCCTGCAGCAGGCGGTCGGGTCACGCTCAGAGGGAGGCGGATCGGCCGGATTTGCGCACTACTACCCGTCCTTCGGTTCGCTTCTGACAGGTTGTAGCGTCTGCCGGGTGGATGAGCTGACGGTGCCGCGACAGCTGGCGGCCGGAGATCAGGTCGCGGTGGTGGCGCCGTCTGGGCCGGTGCAGGCGGAGAGGCTCGAGGTCGGGACGGGGTACCTGAAGCAGTGGGGCCTCGAGGTTGAGGTGCTGCCGTCGGTGCTGGCCGGCCACGAGCGGTTGAGCTACCTGGCTGCGGACGACAAGGCGCGGGCCGAGGATCTGCGGAACGCCTGGCTGGACCCGAGCTTCGCGGCGGTGTTCTGTGCGCGAGGCGGGTACGGCGTGCAGCGGATGCTCGAGTATGTCGACTTCGACGAGCTGGTCGCCGCACCGAAGTGGTTCATCGGGTTCAGCGACATCACCGCCCTGCACGAGCCGCTGAACGCACGTGGGCTGGTCACCATCCACGGACCGATGGCTGCCGCTGTTGAGCAGTTGGGTGCTTCAGTCAGCCGGCAACGTCTGTTCGAGCTGCTGTTCGACCCGACGAGCGTCACAGACCTGCTTGCTCCTGCGGGCGCCCGCACGTTGCTGGGTGGCGTCGCGGAAGGACCGCTCCGGGGTGGCAACCTGGCCATGCTCGCGTCAGGCGTCGGTACGCCGACCTACGCGCCACCGACCGGGATCGTCGTGATGGAGGACGTCAGCGAGGACGCGTACCGGGTCGACCGGCTGCTGACCCAGCTGCTGCGGTCCGGGTGGTTCGCCGGTGTCACCGGATTGGTGATCGGCGACTTCAGCGGCGCGGACGACTCCGGGTTGGTCAGCGCGGTCATCCGCGATCGGCTCGAGCCGCTCGGTCTGCCGATGGTCGAGGGTGTTGCGATCGGCCATGAGGCCGTGAACCTCGCCGTCCCGCTGGGGCTGCCGGCCCGGCTGGACGCGACCGCGGGGACTCTCACACCGCTCTTCAGCTGAGGTGCTCGCGGAGGAACGCCAGGGCCTGCGGGTACGCGGCCAGCTTGTTCGTCAGCTTCGCGAGGCCGTGACCCTCGTCCGGGTAGACCAGGAGCCGGCACGGTACGCCGCGCTTCGTCAGGGCGTCGGTGATCTGCTCAGCCTCCGACAGTGGCACACGCGGATCGTTGGCGCCGTGGATGACCAGCAGTGGTGCCCGCAGGTCGTCGACCCGGCTCAACGGGCTCGCCGACTCCAGGAACTCGCGGTCGGTGGCCAGGTACCCGTACTCCCGCTCCCGCGTGGCCCGGCGGTAGTCCGAGGTGTTCTCCAGGAACGTCACCAGCGACGCGATGCCCACGATGTCCACACCGGCCGCCCACAACGACGGCTGGAAGGCCAACCCCGCCAGCACCATGTAGCCGCCGTACGAGCCACCCCACAGCGCAGCCCGCGCGGGATCGCACCCGATCGACGGCAGCCAGGCGTGGATCGCGGCCAGGTCCTTCACCGAGTCCAGCCGCAGCTCCCGGTCGTCCAGTGAGTACCAGCGCTTCCCGTACGCCGACGAGCCTCGAACGTTCGGTACGACGACAGTGTGGCCGTCAGCGGCGAGCGCAGAGACCACCGGGTACCACCCGCGCATGGCCGCCCCCTCAGGACCGCCGTGGACATGCACGACGGTGGACCCGAGGTCGGGTCCGGTCGGCCGATAGACGAAGACTGGCACCTGCTCACCGTCGAACGACGGCACCCGGTGGGTCTCCGGGTGCACCACCTCGGCAGGCACCTCAGGCATCCCCGGCGGCCGCATCGCGACGACCTCACCGGTCGCCAGCGTGTAGCGGTAGACAGTGGGAGGCTCGATCGGCGACTGGTACGTGAGCAGGGCGAACGCGCCGTCGGGCGACCAGATCGGGTCCGGCATCAGCACGGCCCGGGCCGCACAGCCGAGCGGGGGCAGGTCGAGTGGCGCGACCAGAGCACCGTCCTCCAGTTTGTGCAACGCCAGCGGCACCAGACCGTCGTCGATCACCGCGACCAGTAGGTGTTCGGCATCCGGGCAGACCCAGCCGGCCAGATCATGCTCGTCGTCCACCAGCAGGTCTGACCAGGTCCCGTCGGCCACGTCGTACTGCCGCAGTGCCATCCAGTCCCGGTCCGCATTACTCGCCACGACGAACCCCGACGAGCCCGGCCGCCACGACACCGCCACCTGGTCGTTGTGAGCCTCGTACGGCGTGAGTTCGATGAAGGACCGCGTGGTCGCGTCGACGAGTACCAGTTGGATCGAGTTGGCCGGGGAGCTGGCCAACGACAGCACCACCCACTTGCCGTCGGGGGACGGGGTGACTGCCATCGGCCAGCCGCCGCCGTCGTACAGGACGGACTCGGTGCCGCTGGACAGGTCGCGGGCGATCAGGTCGAAGTCGACTCCGTTGCGGCGGTTGGTGGTGTACAGCACGCGGTCGGCCTTGGCCTCGACCAGGTTGTGCTTGAAGCGAGGGTCGTGGACGAGTGGTGTGAGCGTCGGGTCGTCCAGGTCGAGGATTGACAGCTGACCACGTTCGTCGCCGCCGCTGTCGTGTTCGACGACGACCTGCCGGCTCCCCGGGACGAAGAGTGCGTTGCGGCACCGCTCGTCCAGCTCCGCGAGTGCTCGCCAAGTGCCGTCGGGGGCGACCTCGTTGACCTGACGGGTGCCGGTCCCGTCGTACAGGACCAGCAGGCGGCCCTCGTCGTTCACATCGAGGGCGAGAGTGGTGGGCAGCGAGAGCAAGGTCGTCAGCAGCACGCCTTCATCCTCACACGCAGGCGCGAGTGGGGCAGCCCCGGCGCGGCTGCCCCACCCCCGATCAGCGGTCGCCGTGCCAGGAACGCCAGAGCGCAGCGTAGGCGCCCTGGGCATCGACCAGCTCGTCGTGGCCGCCCAGCTCGACGATCTTGCCGTCTTCGACCACTGCGATCACGTCGGCGTCGTGCGCGGTGTGCAGGCGGTGGGCGATCGCCACCACGGTCCGGCCCTCGAGCACGCCGGCCAGCGACCTCTCCAGGTGCCGGGCGGCACGCGGGTCCATCAACGAGGTCGCCTCGTCCAGGACCAGCGTGTGCGGGTCTGCCAGCACCAACCGGGCCAGCGCGACCTGCTGTGCCTGTGCGGGAGTCAGTGAGACTCCGCCCGAGCCCACCTCGGTGTCCAGCCCGTTGTCGAAGCCGGCGACCCACGCGTGAGCGTCGACAGCACGCAGTGCGGTCCACAGCTCGGCGTCGGACGCCTCCGTCCTCGCCAGCCGCAGGTTGTCCCGGACGCTGCCGACGAACACGTGGTGCTCCTGGTTGACCAGGGCAACGTGGCTCCGGACCTGCTCGGCCGACATCCTGTCGAGGGCCGCACCACCCAGGGTGATGTCGCCGACCCGCGGCGAGTAGATACCGGCCAGCAACCGGCCGAGCGTCGATTTCCCTGCGCCAGAAGGGCCTACGAGCGCAACCCGCGCGCCCGGCTGCACAGTCAGCGTGACGCCGTGCAGCACGTCGCGGCCTTCCAGATAGCCGAAGCGCACCTCGTCGGCCAGCACAGTCCGGCCTTCCGGCTCGTCCTGGTCACCGGCCGCGGCCTCCTCGATCTCACGGACCCCGACCAGCCGGGCCAGTGACACCTGGGCGACCTGGAGCTCGTCGTACCAGCGGATCATCATGTTGACCGGCTCGACCAGCATCTGGGTGTACAGCGCACCCGTGGTGAGTGCGCCGACGGTGAGCCAGCCCTGGATGGCGAAGCCGCCACCGATCACCAGCACCGCCGCCAGCGCGACCGTGTGGGTCATGTTGATCACCGGGAACAGGACCATCCGCAGGTAGAGGGTGTACCGCTCCCACCCGACCCACTGGCCGATCCGGGTGTCACCCAGCTTGATCCGGCGGTCGCCGAGCCGGTGCGACTCCACGGTCCGGCCGGCGTCGACGGTCTCGGCCAGCGCCGAGGCCACCGCGGCGTACCCGGCGGCTTCCGACCGGTACGCCGCGGGCGCGCGACGGAAGTACCAACGACCACCGATGACCAGGATCGGTGCCGCGATCACCACGGCCACCGCCAGCTCCGGCGCGGTGACGATCAGCGCGCCGATCAGCAGCGACGCCCAGATGACCGCGATGGTCAGCTGCGGTACGGCGTCCCGCATGGCGTGCGAGAGCCGGTCGACGTCAGTGGTGATCCGGGACAGCAGGTCGCCCGTACCGGCCCGCTCCAGCACACCCGGAGGCAGCCCGACCGCGCGGACCAGGAAGTCCTCCCGCAGGTCGGCCAGCATCTCCTCGCCCAGCACCGCACCACGCAGGCGCGTGAGCCGGACGAACACGGTCTGGACGAGCAGCGCGCAGACGAACCCGAGGACGACGTACGGCAGGTCGACGTCGCGCTCCCCCTGCGAGAGCTTCTCCACCACGTTGCCGAGCAGCCAGGGCCCGACCATGCCGCTCAGCGCCGCCGCAGCGTTCACCAGCGTCAGCCAGGCGAACGCACGACGATGCCGGCGGAACAGTGTCTTCAGATAGGCGCGCACGGTGGCGCTGCCCGCTACCGGCAATCGCGCCACTTCCTGCGGCGCTGCCGGGTCGTACTCGGGGCGCCTCACGCTGTCTCCTCGAGAGTTGGCTCTTCTTCACGGGTGACCACCGCGCGGTAGCGCGGGTTGGTGTGCACCAGTTCGTGGTGGGTGCCGACGGCATCGACCCGGCCGTCCGGGATGAACACCACCCGCTCCGCGCGGTCCAGCATCAGCGGGCTGGACGTGAACACCACAGTGGTCCGGCCGGCCCGCAGCAGCCGTAGGCCGTCCGCGATCCGCGCCTCGGTGTGCGCGTCCACCGCGCTGGTCGGCTCGTCCAGCACCAGCACCGACGGGTCGACGTACAGCGAACGGGCCAGTGCGACCCGCTGCCGCTGCCCACCGGACAGAGACCGGCCGCGCTCGGTCAGCAGGGCTTGCATCGGGTCCGACTCACCGGCCGGCAGCGTCTGACGCAGTACGTCGAGAATGTCCGCGCACTGTGCTGCGTCGAGGGCAAACTCCGGAGACACCGCACCACTCGCCGGCACGTCGAACAGCTCCCGCACGGTCCCGGACAGCAGCACCGGGTCCTTGTCCTGCACCAGTACGACGGTCCGCGCGGACTCCAACGGGATCTCGTCCAATGCGACCCCGTCGAGGAGCACGGAGGCCTGGTTGTCCTCGGCAGCCGGGCTGTGGCCGCCCAGGCGGTCAGCCAGCAGACCACCCGCGTCCGGGTCACCGGAGACGACCGCGGTGAAGCTCCCGGCCGGCACATGCAGCCCGGAGACCGGGTCGAGCAGGTCACCGTTGGGCAACTGGGCCGCCGCGGTGCCCTTGGTCTCGTCGGTCCGCTTGAGCGACAGCACTCGAGCAGCCCGCCGCGCCGACACCTTGGAGAAGATGAACGCGCTCGCCGTCTCCTCGAACGTGTGCAGCGGCACCAGCATGAAGGTGATCAGCCCGTACGTCGTGACCAGCTCACCGACGGTGATCTGGCCGGCCGTCACCATCCCGACACCCAGCCACACGGTGATGACCAGGAACAGCCCGAACATCAGCACCTGGAGCGCCGCGATCAGCGACCACATCCGGGCGCTGCGGACCGCGCTGGCGCGGTACTCCTGCGAGGCCGAGCGGTAGCGGTCCAGGAACAGCTGCTCACCGCCGATGCCACGCAGCACGCGCAGACCGGCGACGGTGTCGGCGGCCAGCTCGGTGGCCCGGCCGCCCTTGGCCCGCTGCACGTCCGCACGACGCTCCGCGGGACCCATCAGCGGCACAATCGAGAACGCCAGCACCGGTACGGCGACGGCGACCACCAGACCGAGCTGCGGCTCGTAGAAGAGCAGCCCGATCACCACGGCGAAACAGGTCAGCAGCGCGGCCGCGAACCGGCCGAGCACCTCGACGAACCATCCGATCTTCTCCACGTCGCCGCTGCTCACGGCGACCACCTCACCGGCGGCGATCCGCCGGGTCAGCAGCGAGCCGAGTTCCGCGGCCTTGCGGAACAGCAGTTGCTGCAGGCGGGACGCCGTACCGATCCAGTTGGTCACCACGGCTTTGTGGAAGTACGAGTCGGCGAAGGCCTTGGCGGCGCCGAAGGCGAGCAGCAGGCCGCCCGCGAGGAAGAGCTTGGGCCAGGACAGGTCGATCACGGCCTGGACCGCCAGACCGACGGCGACGGGAGCAGCGGCGATCCCGCCGAAGTAGAGGAGACCCCAGAAGACAGCGATCAGTTGACCGCGGAGCTGCTGGTGCTCCAGCCAGAGAATGAGTCGGAGGCCGGACCGGGTGTCCGGCACACCCGGGTCGGCGAACGGAATGAGGCGCAGCGACATGACGTCTCACAAAGAGGGCATAGAAGGGGTGAGTAAGCACCTGACCAGGCGAATGGATCAAGCCTAGGCGGGGCCGCCGACAGTCCGTCAAACCCTTTTCAGCCGTTGGTCTCCCACCTGGTGAGAGCCGGTGCCGGAAACGTTGCCGCTTTGTACAGTGAGGAGCGGACCGTCGAGAGGAGACCGGTGGAGGAACCGACGCGCAGGCGGCGGCTGCTGATCCTCGCCATCTGCTGCTTGAGCCTGTTCATCGTCGGGCTCGACTCCACCATCGTGAACCTGGCGCTGCCGGCCATCCGGGACGAGTTGGACGCCGACGTCTCCAAGCTGCAGTGGACCATCGACGCCTACACCTTGGTGCTGGCCAGCCTGCTGATGGTGTCCGGCTCGACCGCGGACCGGGTCGGGCGGCGGCGGACGTTCCAGGCCGGGCTGGTGGTGTTCGGGATCGGGTCGCTGCTGTGCGGGTTCGCGCCGACCGTCGACCTGCTGATCGTGTTCCGGATGCTGCAGGCGGTCGGCGGGTCGATGCTCAACCCGGTCGCCATGTCGATCATCACCAACACGTTCACCGATCCCCGGGAGCGTGCGCAGGCGATCGGGATCTGGGGTGGTGTGGTCGGGCTCAGCCTGGCCGTCGGGCCGGTGGTCGGCGGGGCACTGGTCGACACGACGGGCTGGCGGTTCATCTTCTGGATCAACGTGCCGGTCGCGCTGGCCGCCGTAATGCTGACTGCTCTGTTCGTGCCCGAGTCGCGGGCCGCGGTGCCGCGGCGGATCGATCCGGTCGGGCAGGTGCTGGTCGTACTGCTGCTCGGTGGGGTGACCTACGGGATCATCGAGGGGCAGTCGGCCGGGTGGACGTCGCCATTGATCCTCGGGTGTTTCGTGCTGGCCGCGGTGTCGCTGGCCTCGCTCGTGGTTTACGAGCGGCGGCGAGAGGAACCGTTGCTGGATCCGCGGTTCTTCCGGAGTGCGCCGTTCTCGGGGGCGACGTTGATCGCGGTCGCGGGGTTCTCGGCGCTGTCCGGGTTCCTGTTCCTCAACTCGCTGTACCTGCAGTCGGTGCGCGGGTTCTCGGCGCTGCATGCCGGGTTGCTGACGTTGCCGATGGCGGCGATGACGGTGGTGTTCGCACCGCTGTCGGGATGGCTGGTCGGGCATCGCGGACCGCGGCTGCCGCTGGTGGTTGCCGGGAGCATGCTCACCGCGTCCGGGCCGGTGCTGTCGCGGCTCTCGCTGGACACTCCGACGATCCTGTTGCTGGCCGGCTATCTCGTTTTCGGGCTCGGATTCGGGATGCTGAACGCGCCGATCACGAACGCGGCGGTGTCCGGGATGCCGCGCTCCCAGGCCGGCGTCGCGGCCGCGATCGCGTCGACCAGCCGTCAGGTCGGCGTCTCACTCGGGGTCGCGATCGCGGGGACCGTGCTGACGGCGCGGCTGGTCGGTCCGGTGGAGACCGGGTTCGTCGACGCGGCCCTGCTGTGCTGGTACATCATCGCCGGCTGTGGGCTGCTCGTGCTGATCCTCGGCCTGATCACGACCGGCTCGTGGGCACGCCGTACCGCTGCCGCTGTCGCCGAGGATCTCGTCAAGGCGCGGTGATGCCGGCGCGGACGAGGGCTTTCAGGCGGCCGCGGAGGATCTTCTGGCGCCGCTCCTCGTCCGGGAACAGGTCGATGTACGCCGCACCCTTCGCGGCCAGCAGGTCGTCGTCGAGGCGTCGTACGGTGCCGGCCGGGAAGCGGTGGGTCATCGCGGCCTGGACGGCGGAGCTGTCGATGCCGCCGAGCAGGTCGGTGAGTTGCTCCTCGGTGGTCACGCCGAGCCGCGCCAGCACGCTGAGGATCCAGGCGTAGTGGTTCGTCTTCGCGTGCGGGGCGTCCGGGTAGCGCCGGGTCAGGTACGTCGTCAGCGTCGCGGTGGTGAGGTCGCGCGGGGTCTTGTCCGGCTCGGCCGCCGCGAGCTCGCGGTACAGCCGGTCGATCTCGGTGAACTCGTTGTCGGCCAGCTCCATCAACGCCGCCGCGAGCAGGAACCGCCGATCGAACTCGGCTTTGCGGTCCGGCGGGATGTCCAGCTTGTACCGGATGTCGTGCTCGAACTCGGCCCACGCGTGCTGGACCGCGGTCCGGACCTGGATCTCCATGGTCAGGTTCTTCAGTACGGCGTACTCCGGCAACTCCCGGCGATGCGCGTTCAGCCGGACCAGGTAGTGCTTGCTCGCGTATCCGAACACCCCCTGCGCCCGGGTGTGCGCACCCATGTCGGTGTGCTCGACGATCTCGAACTCTTCCTCGATCACCTCGCAGACCCGGTCCACCGCCTCGACCAGGAACGTGATCACCCGGGCCGCGACCAGGTCGGTGATCTGGTTCAGCGGATCGTCGTACTTCGGCCGGCCGGGGTCGTCCGGATGCGGCTTCGCCGCTTTCGCCAGGAACGACTCCGGATCCTTCGCCCGGGCGGTCGCGGTCAGGTAGTTGATGCCCTCTTCCTCGCCGATCAACTCGTTGATCAGCGCCTCCAGCTTCCGCGCTCCACCGACATACTGCTGATGCACCCGCTCGTACAGACTTCCGGCCTGCCCAGCCCACTCCATGGCCGCACGATAGTGCTCTCGCGGGCGCTAGGCGCGTCTATCGCTTTCTAGCGCTGACGCTAGAAAGCTGTAGAGAATGCTGATGCGACACGTTCTGGTGGTGGATAGCGAAATCTAAGGAAAACGCTAGACGCGCTCATACAGTGGCAGCATGGATCCGATCCGGAATCCCTATGCGCCCGGCGCCGGTCAGCGGCCGCCTGAGCTGGCCGGACGCGACAGCGAGGTGCGGCAGTTCGAGGTGGTGCTCGAGCGGGTCGCGGCAGGCAGGCCGGAGCGGAGTCTGGTGCTGAGCGGACTCCGGGGTGTGGGCAAGACAGTGTTGCTGAACACCTTGCGGAGCCAGGCGATCAAGCGCGCCTGGGGTACCGGGAAGATCGAGGCCCGGCCGGACCAGAGCATCCGGTTGCCGATCGCGCAGGCGATGCACACCGCGATGCGCGAGCTCGGGCATCGGCACCGTGACGACGAGCGGGTCGACCAGTTCAGCGCCGTACTGAAGGCGTTCGCGCTGCGGACCGCGGCGAACGACCGCAAGGGCATCCGCTGGCATCCGCCGGTCGACGTGGCCGCGGCGAAGGGCCGGGCCGACTCCGGTGACCTGGAGATGGACCTGATCGAACTGTTCACCGACGCGGCCGATCTGGCCGGCGACCTGTCCGTCGGTGTCGGGCTGTTCATCGACGAGATGCAGGACATCAGTCCCGACGACCTGTCCGCGCTGTGCGCCGCCTGCCACGAGATCTCCCAGCAGAGCGCACCCCTGGTCGTCGTCGGCGCCGGGCTGCCGCATCTGCCCGCCGTACTGTCCGCCAGCAAGTCCTACTCCGAGCGCCTCTTCCGCTACATCCGCGTCGACCGCCTGGCCCGCGAAGCGTGCGACCGCGCGCTGATGATCCCGGCCGAGAGCGAGGGCGTCCAGTACGACGACGAGGCGCTCGACGAGCTGTACGCGCAGACCGACGGCTACCCGTACTTCGTCCAGGCCTTCGCCCACTCGACCTGGGACCACGCCCCGACCTCCCCGATCACCATCAAGGACGTCGCCGTCGCCGCCCCGGAGGCATCCGCCGAACTCACGGTCGGCTTCTTCGGATCGCGGTACGAGCGCGCGACGCCGGCCGAACGCGAATACATGCGGGCGATGGCCGAGCTGGGCATCGGCGTCGACGACGGCTCGGTCCCCACCGCCGAGGTCGCCAGCACCCTCAACCGCAAACCCCAGTCGCTCTCCCCGGCCCGCGACGGCTTGATCAAGAAGGGCCTGGTCTTCTCCGCCGAACGCGGCACCGTAGCCTTCACCGTCCCCCACTTCGGCAAATTCCTCCGCACCCGCACCGCCTGAACTGCTCAGCCCACGCGTCCTCGTCGCAACGAGGCCTGCAGCAGCGGGCAGGCTGTTTCACGCTGTGTCGGCGATTCGCAGCGCCGACGCCTGCTCGGTGAGATCGCGCGCGGCGTCGACAGCGATCTCGATGGCGCGGGTCGAGAGTGGCGATTGGGTCCGTTCGGCCGGCCAGTACAAGTACAGCTCGCGGGCGGGCGATGGTTGCAGTTGGTGGATGCTGAGTTGGTCGTCGGACCAGGCATCGGATCCGTGCAGGGCGAGCCATGGCAGGACCGCCGAGCCGATGCCCGCCCGCACCATGGACAGGATGGTTTCGTGGCCGGCGGTTCGAAACACGATCCGTGGCCGAGCGCCCGCGTCGGCGAGCGCCCGCTCCAACCAGGTCTGGTGATAGGTGGTGGGCCAAGCGACCATCGGAGCATCGTCGAGCGACCGCACCCGGACCGGACCATCGGGGAACGCGCCGGCGGCGGCCACCAGAAGATACGGCTCGTTGAGCAGCTTGACATGCTCGACGTCGCCCTGGATCCGGCCGTCGTAGAACAACAGGTCGAGATCTCCGATCTGCGGATCCTCCGGCTCCACCTCGGACAGCCTGATATCGCAGCCGGGGTGCTCGTCCAGCAACCGGCGTACGACGGCCGGCAGGATCAGGTTGGACACGCTCTGGAAGGTGCCGATGTCGATCCGGCCGTTGCCCGCCCTGAAGCGGTCGACGGCGTCGGCCAGGATCTCCGCCTTCGTGAGCAGATCGCGGCCGTGGGCCAGGACCACCTCGCCGAGGGGAGTGATCCGTACCGGCCTGGGACCTCCGGGCCGGTCGAAGACCGGGCCACCGAGGGCCCGCTCCAGCGCGGCGATCTGCTGGCTCACCGACGATTGGGTGTAGCCGAGCCTGGCCGCCGCTCGCCCGAACGTTCCTTCCTCGGCGATGGCAGCCATGGTCCTCAGGTGGCGCAGTTCTACGTCAGCCACGAGCGATAGTATAGGCTATGGCGATCGTCTTGATCGAGAATGATCGCTTTTCTTGATGCGCCGACGAACCTAGCGTCATGGGTATGGCGACCTACGGCACACTCACATCGGCAGCCGCACCTGACCGGACCCGACCACGCCGGGGACCGGCAAACCTGGTCCGGGCGCTGGCGGCGACATATTTCGTGAGTGCGGCCGGCGGCCTGGTGCGGTCGTTCCTCGTGCTGTATCTGACCCAGGAGCAGCAGCTCTCGCCGGCGACCGCGGGGATGGTGGTCGCGGCGGTGGGCGTCGGAGACGTCGGATCTCAGCTGCTCGGTGGCTGGCTGGGTGACCGGATCGGCCGACGCCACACCATGCTGATCGGATTCCTGGGGACAGCCATGGCGCTGATCTTGCTCGGGTCGGCGGAGACCATGCCGGCGATCTGGGCGGCGGCCGTCGGAGTCGGGTTGATGGCCGATCTGTTCCGCCCGGCCGGGTCGGCCGCCGTCGCCGATCTCCCTCCAGGGCAGCGGATCCGGGCCTTCGGATTGCTCTTCTGGGCGGCCAGCCTGGGATTCTCCGTCGCCACGGTGACGGCTGGAGTCTTGGTCAGGCACGGGTACGGGCTGCTGTTCTGGATCAACGCGGCGGCCTCAGCCGTGGCAGCACTGATCGTCTGGCTACGGGTTCCCGAGACCCGCCCGCCGGCGCCGAAGCAGACCCGGCGAGCGCTGCTACCGGTTCTCCTGCACGACCGGTTGATGATCACCATGGCCGTGATCTACGTCGCCTACTTCACACTGTTCCTGCAGACGTTCACGACGCTGCCGCTCGTGATGACGGCCGATGGCCATGGCCCTGCGACGTACGGCGCTGTGCTGGCGCTGAACGGAATCGTCATCGTGGTCGTACAGCCGCTTGCGGTGCGGATGCTCGCCGGTCGCGACCGCAGCACGATGCTGGCCGTTTCGATGCTTCTGGTGGGTGCTGGCGGCGGTCTCGGCGCGATCACCCACAGCAGCGCAGGCTATGCCGGATCGGTCCTGATCTGGACGCCTCGGCCAGATAGGCGTCGCCGTCATGTTCGGCGCCACCTTCGCCGACCTCGCGCCGGTCGACCTTCGTGGCAGATATATGGGGGTCGCCTCCACCACGTGGAGTATCGGCGGCGTGCTCGGCCCTCTGCTCGGCACTGTTCTGCTCGACCATGCCGGACGAACCGCACTGGGAGCGGCGTCTGCGATCACCGGCGTCGCTGCCTTCGCCGGCCAACTGGCGCTCGCGCCCACGCTGCGCCGCCGAACGACGGCGCAAGGGAATCGCGACATCTAACGAAAGGAGACACACCGATGACAACCATGACCGACAACGAATGGCGATCCTTCCTCGGAGCGGGAACAAGGCTCGCCCACCTGGCCCTCACCCGCCGCGACGGGCGACCCCACGTCACCCCGATCTGCTTCATCCTCGACGGCGACGAACTCGCCTTCGCCCTGTCCCCCGGGAGCGTCAAGGGCAGAAGCCTGGCCCGCGACGGGCGAATCGCACTCTGCGTCAGCGACGAGCGGCAACCCTACAGCTTCGTCACCGTCGAAGGAGAAGCGCGGCTCTCCGCCGAGCCAGACCAGATCAAACAGATCGGCGCACGCATCGCCGACCGCTACTACCCCTCCCAACCCGCAGCGGACGTCGCTGAATCATTCGTCCAGGGAGGCTTCACCGCAGTCCGGATCAGCATCACCAACGTCATCGCCCGATCCGGCCTCGGCTGACCAACCCCCGCCCCCGCTCCCGCGGGCGCCGTGCCGGCCGACCGGATCGGCGGCGGCGCCCGGGTGCCATGGGTTCGTTTGTGATGGATGGCATGAAGGTGCCCTTTCGAGGGGCGGGTCGGGGTGGGTAGGGTGAATCGTCATGACCACCCGGCGGACTCGCGAGCGCGCGGATGCGGCTGCGCGGAAACGCAAGGGTGGGCGGCACAGCCGGAAGAAGTCGCACAAGGTGCAGTGGTTCTCGGTGACCGCGCTGGCGGTGCTGGGGACGGTGATGGTGGCATATCCGGACGCGGCCAACCGGCGGAGCCTGGCGTCTGAAGTGGTCGCCGGGGTCGCCTCGTCCGCGACCGAGGCGCCGTTCACGTCGCCGGCCCCGAAGCCGGTGGCGACGCCGACGCAGAAGTTCACCACTCCGTTGCGCCCGGCACCGACGTTGACCCGGCCGCCGAAGGCTTCGAAGCCGAACTACTCGGTCTCCACCGGCAAGCTCGCCGTCGTACCCGGGTCCGACAAGGCGAGCGGCGTACGCGACAAGCTGACGTACCGGGTCGAGATCGAGCAGGGCCTGTCGGTGAACGGGGCCGCGGTCGCGGCGGCGATCCACAAGACGCTGATCGACGCGCGCGGCTGGCAGGCGATCCACCCGGTCAACTTCGAGCGGACCGACAAGGTCGACGCCGACCTGCGCATCATCCTGGCCACCCCGATCCTGACCGACAAGCTGTGCCTGCCGCTCGACACCGGCGGTGAGGTCTCCTGCCGGGTCGAGGACCGCGTCGTCCTGAACGCGAAGCGCTGGATGTACGCGGTCCCGGCGTACTCGGGCAACGTCACCCTCTATCGCAGCTACCTGGTCAACCACGAGGTCGGGCACGCGCTCGGCCACGGCCACTCGACCTGCGCCACGGCCAAGACCCCCGCGCCGGTGATGATGCAGCAGACCAAGGGCCTCGGCGGCTGCCTCCCGAACGCCTGGCCGACGATCAAGGCGACCTGAGCGAAGTCCTCGTTCGTGAGAAGCTGAGTCCGAGGGGAGGGAGCAGCGATGTCGTCAGAGGATTTCCCGACGTACGGCCGGGACGAGCAACCGGAGCAACCGGCCGACGAGCAGCACTACGCCCCGCCTGCTCCGTACGGCGGTGGCACGTACGGCGACTCCACGCCGCACGGACGGCCTCAGCCGGGCAGCTACGCTCAGCCCCAGCCCTACAGCGCCCCACCGCCGCAAGCGCCACCCGACGCGTACACCCAGCCGCCGAACTACCGCCCCGGCTCCCCCTACGGCCCTGCGGCGCACCCACAGCAGCACGAGCTCCCGCAGTACGGGCGGGAACTACCCGTCGCGCCTCGTGATCCCCGAGCCGCCCGCGTCGTCCTGATCGCCGCGATCATCGCAGCCGTCTACGGCCTGCTGGTGCTCTCGGTCCAGCGAGTCGCCCTGCGCGAGATCTCGCAGGCACCAGGTTCGGCGCTGAACCACCCGCTCCGCACGGATGTCATCGACACGATCGGCCAGTTGCTGCTGCTCCTGGTCGGTGCGGCCGCGATCGCGATGTGGACGCGCGACGTCCTCGCCCGCCGCAAGGTCGGACGCGAGCTCGACCCGATCGAGGTCGGCGGCCTGCTCCTGGTCGGGGTGGCGCTGGTGCCGATCCTGATCTGGGCGGTGATGATCCTGTCGACCGGCATGGGTGCCATCGACGACTCGCTCAATCGACTGCCCACGGCGTACGGCTGGGGCGGGATCGGCCTGCTGATCCTCGCCGTCGGCTTCTTCCTCGGCTACCGCGAGCTCAAGCCGCCCGTCGGCAACCCGGTCGTCCAGGCCCCGCCGGCCCGCGCGCCCTGGGAGTGAGCGTCCCGGTCGTCCTGGTCCCGGGCCTCGGCCTCGGGCCCAAGTCGTACGCACCGACGGTCGAGCACCTCGCCACGTCATATCGGATCGTCACGCTGCCCGGGTACGGCGAACCCGCGAAGCCCGGCGACGATCTGCGCCCACAAGCCCTGTGTACGGCGGTGGCCGACAAGGTCCGCGAACGATCGGTACTCGTCGGCCACTCGGCAGGCTGCCAGGTCGTCGTGGAGACCGCGGTCGCCTACCCCGAGCTCGTCCACGCGCTGGTCCTCATCGCCCCGACCGGAGACGTCCGCGCGGCGAGCTGGTTCGACGTCGCGGCCCGCTGGCTCGGCTCGGCCGTCCCGGAATCGCCCCGGCTGATCCCGGCCCTCGCCCCGCAATACGCACGGACGACGTTCTCCACGATCGCCCGGGCCGCGGAAGCAGCCAGGCACCACGACCTGGCCGGGATCATCACCCGGGTGAAGGCGCCGGTGGTGATCGTGCGCTGCAGACACGACCACCTGTCGCCGGCCGAGTGGACCGACCGGCTGGCCGAGCTCACTCACGGTGAAGCCCGGACCCTGGCGACCGGCTCGCACATGCCGGTGCTGACCAACGGACCAGAGCTCGCCGCGCTCATCCAACGGGCAGCCGCTGCACCCGGTTCCGTCTGAAGCGCTATCGTTGACTCGGTAGCAAAACCTCTGCGGGAGCTCGCACCATGCGCGGGCTGAGAGGGCGACGCCGGGTCGCCGACCGCCTGAACCTGACCGGGTAATGCCGGCGTAGGGAGCGGGTCCAACCATGACCAGTACTGTTGTTCGTCCTGCCGACCAGACCGAGGCGCCGCTCGTCCTCACCACGGATGCGCCGCGCACCCTCGGCTTCCTCGACCAGTTCACCCTCTGGGGCAACCTCGGTATCTCACTGTTCGGTCCGGTCACCGGCGCGCTGGTCGCGGCGTACACCGGCTCGCTGGCCCAAGGCCTGCTCGCGGTCGTGGTCGGCTGCGGCATCGGTGCCCTGGTGCTTGGCGGCGCGGCCGTGTTCGGCTCGCACACCGGAGCCCCAGCGATGGCGAGTCTGCGTGGGCTGTTCGGCCGCCGCGGTTCGATGGCGCCGACCGTGCTGAACATCGGGCAGAACATCGGCTGGGCGACGATGGAGATCATCGTCATCTCCCAGGCCGCGGTCGCGGTGACGAGTGAACGGTGGCGTTGGCTGTTCGTCGTACTGGCCGGTGTGCTCGCGACGGTGATGGCGGTCCGGCCGCTCGGCAGTGTGAAGGTGCTGCGCAAGTTCATGGTCTGGCTGGTACTGATCGCGTCGGTGTACCTGTTCGTCCAGGTGCTCAGCAAGCCGGTGCAGGACCTGCCGCAGGATGGCGTGTTCGGCTTCTGGCCGGGCGTCGACCTGGCCGCCGCCGGCGTGGTGTCGTTCGCGCCGCTGGCCGCCGACTACACCCGGCACTCGCGCACCAACAAGGCTGCCTTCGCCGGATCAGCCCTCGGCTACGGGATCGCGGCGATCCTGTACTACGCACTCGGTGTGTTCGCGGTCGCGACGCTGCAGGCCAACAGCACGGACGTGATCACCGCACTCGTCACGTTGCCGGCCGGTGCGATCGCGTTGTTCGTGCTGCTGGTGGACGAGGTCGACGAGGCGTACGCGAACGTGTACTCGACCACGATGGCCGCGCACAACCTGGTCGGTCACATCGACCGGCGCTGGATCTCGATCGGCATCGGGGTGCTCGCCACCGGTCTCGCCCTGTTGGTTGACCTGGGCAACTACACCCAGTTCCTCTACCTGATCGGGTCGGTCTTCATCCCGCTGTTCGCGGTCGCGATCGCCGACTTCTTCATCGTCAGCAAGATGAACTGGGACGTCTCCGGTACGGCGCGGTTCCGCTGGCAACCGGCCGTCGCCTGGGTGATCGGGTTCGTCGCCTACCAGCTGGTCAACCCGGGTACGGTGTCCGGCTGGTCGCCGTTCTGGCTCGGCCTCCAGCAGCGCGTCTTCGACTACCAGCCCGTCCCCGGCTGGCTCGGCGCGACGTACACGTCCATCATCGTCTCGATGCTCGCCGCCGTACTGCTCGGCCGAATCGGTCGCCGACCGCTGGACAACTGACCCGGAGTAACCGGGATACTTGCGCAATGCTGAACTCCGCACTGCGCAGCCGGGCCGAGTACGCGGAACTCGGGGCCGACGGGCTGGCCGCGCGTACCACCCCTGAGCGGGACGCGGCGATCGTAAAGGCCGTCGAGGAGCTCCTCGGCGACCGTGAGTCGGTGCTGGAC
This sequence comes from uncultured Actinomycetota bacterium, assembly GCA_963770725.1. Lineage (GTDB taxonomy): Bacteria > Actinomycetota > Actinomycetes > Propionibacteriales > Kribbellaceae > Kribbella. The sequence goes on along the minus strand of CAVYQT010000012.1, from coordinate 115,301 downwards.
CTGTGCTGCGGGTACGGCCGGGTGGCGCTGCCACTGCGCCGGGCCGGCAAGGTCGTGCGCGCGCTCGACATCTCGCCGAACCTGATCGAGGCCGGTCAGGCGAAGGCGGCCGAGGAGGAGCTGTCGATCGACTGGGCGATCGGCTCGATGACGGACCTGCCGTACAAGTGGGACTCGTTCGACGCGGTGATCTGCCTGTGGACCGCGTTCCACGAGCTGTTCGCCGAGGACGAGCAGATCTCCACGATCTGCGAGATCTCCCGGGTGCTGAAGCCGGGCGGTATGGCCGTCATCGAGGGTCCGGTCTGGGGTCCGGCGACGGCGGCCGAGATCGCCAACGGCATGCGGCAGGGGCCGGAGCACCGGATCGTCACGACCGAGCACTTCGACACCAGCAGCGTGCACTTCATCCACGACGAGATCAGCTACGGCCGGCTCTGCGCGGCCGCCGGCATCGAGGACTACAAGGTCTACAAACGGGACTGGGGCGGCCGCCGCCGTCTCATCCTGGAGATCCACCAACCGGCGAATGACTGACCGGTCGGATTCTTGACCTGAACGCATTTCCGTAAAACTGCACCGGCGGAAAATCCCGACCGCCCCGGATCCCTTGCGGGCAAGGGGAAACAAGAAGCAGATCCCCACTCCACTCTGGGGATCTGCTCCTTTGTCCAACGAGTGCAAATCCGTTCTCACCGCGGCGGGAAACTCAGCTTTTCGATTCAAGATTCAGCAGGAATCGCTTCGCTTCCAGCCCGCCGGCGTACCCGGTGAGCGCTCCGCTTGAGCCGATCACCCGGTGGCACGGCAGGACGACGCAGACCGGGTTCGCGCCGAGCGCCGTACCGACGGCCCGGGCCGCCTTGGGCTTGTGGATCTCGCCGGCCAGTCGCCCGTACGTCGTCGTCCGGCCGTAGCTGGTGTGGGCCGGCAGATCGGTCAGCACGAGTCGCTGGAACGGGGTCGCGAGGGCGAGATCCACGTCCAGTTCGAACGCGTGCCGTCGACCGGCCAGGTACTCGTCCAGTTGCCGTCGTACGTCGTCCAGCGCCCGAGGCTGCCGTAGTACGCGAGGGGAGACTGCCTTGGCAAGACGGGTGGTGATGGTCTCCTCGTCGCCGAAGGAGCTGGCCACGACGCGGCCGTTCGCGACCGCGAGCAGCATCGTGCCGATCGGGGTGTCGTGCAGGGTGTAGGCGACGTCGGCGGTCGGGAAGACCGGTGGCTTGAGGTCTGGTGCGGTGAGCCGGGCGAGCCGGCTCTCGAGGTCGTTCATAGGTGTACTCCGAGTTTGGTGCGCAGTGCTGCGAGCGCGTCGCTGACGAGTCGGCGGGACGCGGCCGGCGTGGTGTCCAGGGCGGCGGCCACGCCGTGGTGGTCGAGGTCGCCGACGTACTTGAGCGTGATGGCGAAGCGTTGGCGTTCGGGTAGGTCGTTGACGGCTTGCCAGAGGTCCGGGTCCGGCCAGCGGGCGGCGTCCGGGCCCTCGACCGCGACCGGTGGAGCTTCGTCGAGCGGGCTCTGTGGTCGGCGGGCCCGATGCAGGTCGGTCGCACAGCGGGCTGTGATGGTCAGGAGCCAACTGCGGAGGTTCCTCGCCGAGGTGAGCTCGGGGTAGGCGGCGAAGGCCTTCTCCCAGGCGCGCTGGGCCACGTCGTCGCCGTCCACCGGCCCGGCGAGCGCGCGCGCCAGCCGGGCCACGTCCCGCCAGTGCGCGTCGACCAGCGCCTGGAAGGGCGGAAGCGAAACCTTCTCCGGAGCCATCACGCAAGTAGAACGCATCGGGAGCGCGCTCTGTGAGGGGCGCCGGTCCGGATCCCGAGATTGTCTAGTTACTCAGTCGACATTAATGAGAAGCTTGTTGACATGACGACGACCCTTCTCACCCGCCGTCGCGTCATCGATCTCATGCGGACGGCGAGCGCCACCTGTCGCTGACCTCTGTCACCGCTCTCACTGCATGAGGCCGTTCTGAACCGGCCTCCCACACCCGCCCGGTCGTGGTGCTTCCTGCTGCCCACCGCCGGTCGTCCCTGCCCCGATTCCGAGGGAGAGACATGTCTGTTCCTGCCCTGAACCCTCCTGCTTTGTCGGTCGTGCCCGATCGCCTGGAGGAGCGGACCGTCGACGCCGACGTCTACCGCTCCGTCTTCCGTCGCCACGCCTCCGGTGTCGTGGTGATCACCGCCGACGCGGGCCACGGCCCGGCCGGGTTCACCGCCACCTCACTGGTCTCCGTCAGCCTGCTGCCGCCGCTGGTCTCGTTCGCGATCGCCACCGGTGCGTCCAGTTGGCCGACCGTCAGCGCGGTCGACAGCCTGGTGATCAACTTCCTGTCCGCCGACCAGCAGGCGATCGCCGGGCGGTTCGCCACCAGCGGCATCGACCGGTTCGCCGACCCGACCCGCTGGTCCAGGCTGCACACCGGTGAGCCGGTCCTCGACGAGGCGCCGAGCTTCCTGCGCGCCCAGGTCGAGCACCGCTTCGCCGTCGGCGACCACTCCCTGGTCGTCGCCCGCCTCACCACCCACTCCGAACGACGTGAGCACGAGCCGTTGCTCTACCACGACGGCCGCTACGCCACCGCCACTCCGAACCCGAAAGCACAACATGTCTAGGAACCGCACGTACGCCGTACTGGCCGCAGCAGTCGCCACCGTCGCCTTGGTGACCGGCTGTGGCAGTGACGCCCAGGCCGGAGGCGCCGCCAACCTCGCATTGGATGCGCCACTGCCGACCACGGTCCCGGACGGCACCAAGATCGTCGTCGGCGATCCAGCGACCGAAGTGGCCTTGAAGCTGTCCGGCCAGATCGACAAGGTGTCGAAGTTCGTCCAGTTCGCCAACCTCAGTGGCGGTCCGCAGACCACCGAGGCGTTCCGGGCCAAGGCCCTCGACGTCGGCTCGGTCGCGGAGATCCCGCCGATCCACGCGACCTGGACCGGGCTGCAGGTGAAGATCGTCGCCTCCAAGTTCCGGCAGGACGCGCTGAACCACCCGATCTACGAACTCGGCATCGCCCCGGGTACGACGGTCACGACGCCGGCGGACCTGCGCGGCAAGAAGATCGCCTACAGCCCGGGGCAGGCGCAGGGCGCGCTCATCCTCAAGGTGCTGAAGAAGGCCGGGCTGACCAAGGAGGACGTCAAGCTGGTCGAGCTGCCCAGCACCGGCGACGTCTACTCGCAGGCGCTGGCCGGCAAGCAGGTCGAGGTCGCACCGATCGGCGGCGTCCAGATCAAGCGGTACCTGTCGAAGTACGGCAAGGACGGCGCCACCACGATCGACCACGGGCTGCGCGACGACGCGGGGCACCTCTACGTGGCCACCGAGTCGCTCGAGGACTCGGGCAAGGCCGCCGCGATCCGTGCGTACGTCGCCGCCTGGGGTGCCGCCCAGGAATGGATCGACAAGCACCCCAACGAATGGATCGCCGGGTACTACGAGAAGGACCAGGGCCTCACCGAGGCGGACGGTCAGTGGCTGGTCGAGAACGCCGGTCATCCGGACATCAGCGCGGACTGGAGTGACGCGATCCAGCGTCAGCAGGAGACGATCGAGCTGCTCGCCAAGGAGACCGGCAACCCGGTGATCCAGGCGAAGGACCTCTACGACCTGCGCTTCCAGACCGTTGCCGCCGACGCGATCAAGGGAGCCGCCAAATGAGCGCCACCACACTGCCCGGGCTACGCACACAACAGGCCGCCGGGAGGCCCGTCGTACGACGTCGCCGGCTCGGACCGGGCAAGCCGATCAGGTTCGGCGCCGTACTCGGACCGGTTCTGCTGCTGGTGATCTGGAGCATCGGGTCGGCCACCGGCGTGCTCGACCCGCGGGTGCTGTCGGCGCCCTGGACCGTGGTCACCACGGCCGGCGACCTGATCGCCGACGGCCGCCTGCAGTCGAACCTGTGGACCTCCACCCAGCGAGCGTTCATCGGACTCGGGTTCGGCATCGTGCTGGGCGTCGTACTCGCACTGATCTCTGGCCTGTCACGGCTCGGCGAGGCGGTCCTGGACGGGCCGATCCAGATCAAGCGGGCGATCCCGTCGCTCGCGTTGCTGCCGCTGCTGATCCTGTGGCTCGGCATCGGTGAGTCGATGAAGATCGTCACCATCCTGCTCGGGGTGTTCGTGCCGATCTACATCCACACCCACAACGGCCTGCGCACCATCGACGCGCGGTACGTCGAGCTCGCCCAGACCGTCGGGTTGTCGCAGTGGGACTTCATCCGCCGGGTGGTCCTGCCGGGTGCGCTGCCCGGATTCCTGCTCGGCCTGCGGTTCGCCGTCACCGGCGCCTGGCTGTCGCTGGTCGTGGTCGAGCAGATCAACTCCACCAGCGGTATCGGCTACATGATGGAACTGGCCCGCACCTACGGGCAGACCGACATCATCATCGTCGGCCTGGTCCTGTACGGCATCCTGGGCCTGCTCTCCGACGGAGCCGTCCGCCTGATCCAACGGAGGGCCCTCGCATGGCGCCGCACCCTGGACTCCTGACAGCTGCTGTCCAGGTTCGGGGTCTGGTACGGCGGTACGACGGCCGCGCCGTGCTGGACGGGGTCGACCTGGATATCGCGCCCGGTGAGTTCGTGGCGTTGCTCGGGAAGAGTGGTTCCGGGAAGAGCACGTTGCTGCGCGCGCTGGCCGGGCTGGACTCGGGCGTCGACGGGACCGGGGAGCTCGTCGTACCCGCGAACGTGTCCGTCGTCTTCCAGGACTCGCGGTTGTTGCCGTGGGCAAGGGTGCTGGACAACGTCGTCCTCGGACTCGGCGGTGCCGACGAGCGCGGCCGGCAGAGTCTCGACGAGGTCGGCCTCGCGGGCCGGGAGACGGCCTGGCCGAACGAGTTGTCCGGTGGTGAGCAGCAGCGGGTCGCGCTGGCGCGGTCGTTGGTGCGTGAGCCGGAACTGTTGCTCGCGGACGAGCCGTTCGGGGCGCTGGACGCGCTCACCCGGCTGAAGATGCATGTATTGCTGCGGAAACTGTGCGCCGCGCATCAACCCGCCCTACTGCTGGTGACCCATGACGTCGACGAGGCGATCGTGCTGGCCGACCGGGTCATCGTCCTCGACGAGGGGAAGCTGGTCGCCTCGGAGTCGATCTCGTTGAGCGCGCCGCGCAGTCCGGCCGATCCAGGATTCGCCGCCGTCCGTACGCGGCTTCTCGATGCGTTGGGAGTTTCGTTGTGAGTAGGCAGTTGCACCTGAACGCGTTCTTGATGAGTACCGGGCACCACGAAGCGTCGTGGCGGTTGCCGGAGAGCAATCCGTTCGCTCACATCGAGGTCGAGCACTATCGCGAACTGGCCCGGATCGCGGAACGGGGCAAGTTCGACTCGGTGTTCTTCGCCGACTCGCCGGTGCTGTTCGGTGACGTCGGACGTCGTCCGGCGGGCTCGCTGGAACCGACCGTGCTGTTGACCGCGCTGGCCGCGGCGACCTCGCGGATCGGGCTGATCGCGACCGCGTCGACGACGTACAACGAGCCGTTCAATCTGGCCCGGCGGTTCGCGAGTGTCGACCACGTCAGTGGCGGGCGCGCGGGCTGGAACGTGGTGACCACGGCCGGTCCGGAGGCGGCCCGGAACTTCAACCTGGCGGACCAGCCGGCCCATGCCGAGCGGTACGAGCGGGCCGCGGAGTTCCTCGAGGTCGCTTACAAACTGTGGGATTCGTGGCAGGACGACGCACCCATCGCCGACAAGGAGTCCGGTGTGTGGGCCGTCAACGACCGGGTGGTGCCGATCGATCACGTCGGCCGGCACTTCCAGGTCCGTGGGCCGCTGAACCTACCGCGGTCGCCGCAGGGACATCCGCTGATCGTGCAGGCCGGGTCGTCGGAGGACGGCAAGGGTCTGGCCGCTCGGTACGCCGAAGCCGTCTTCACCGCGCAGCAGACGTTGGACGACGCGCAGGCGTTCTACCGCGACCTGAAGGCGCGGGCCGCGGCGCTCGGCCGTGATCCGTCGACTGTGCTGATCCTGCCGGGGATCGTGCCGGTGATCGGTGGGACGGTCGAGGAGGCGTTGCGGCTCGAGCAGGAGCTGGACTCGTTGATCCGGCCCGAGTACGCGCGACTGCAGTTGGCGCGGACGTTGCGGGTCGCACCGGAGGATCTGCCGTTCGACCAGCAGTTGCCGGCCGAGCTGCCGGACGAGGACGAGATCGAGGGTGCGAAGAGCCGGTACACGCTGATCGTGACGCTGGCGCGACGGGAGAAGCTGACCGTCCGCGAGCTGATCGGCCGGCTGGGTGGTGGCCGAGGGCATCGAACCTTCAGCGGTACGCCGGAACAGGTGGCGGACGCGATCCAGGAGTGGTTCGACGCGGATGCCGCCGACGGGTTCAACATCATGCCTGCCGTACTGCCGTCGGGGCTGACCGCGTTCATCGACCAGGTGGTGCCGATTCTGCAGCAGCGTGGGCTGTTCCGGACCGAATACACCGGGACGACGTTGCGGGACCACTACGGGCTGGCGCGTCCGTCTGGTCGTCGTACCTCTGTGGTGTCGGAGGCCACGGCCTGATTTGCTGTGCGCCGGGCCTCTGTCAGGTGGCGGGGTCCGGCGCTCAGTTCACGCGGACGACCAACTTCCCGACGGCGGCGCCGTCCTGCACGATGCGGTGAGCCTCGCCGATCTCCTCCATCGTGAAGACGCGATCGATCCGGATCGGGAGCTTGCCGTTGGCAACCAGATCGACGTACCGCTGGAACGCGGCCGCGGGCAGGTCGCTGCTCTCCCCGCCGTACGCCGTCAGTCGCACACCGTTGGGCAGATAGCCGATCGGGTAGAAGTCCGGGATCGTCCAGTTGTCGCTGAGCATCCCGGTGAAACACACGGTGCCGTGGACCGCGGTCGCCCTGAGGGTGTCCGGCAGCACATTCGTCCCGATGAGTTCGAGGGCCGCGTTCACCCCGTCCGGCACGATGTCCCGGACCTTGGCCGCGACGTTGCCATCGTCAACGATCGGGTGATCGACGCCGAGATCCTCGAGGACCTTCGTCCGCCGGGGATTCCGGGTCGTCGAGAACACGGTCAGCCCGTGTTGCTTCGCGATCGCCGCGGCGGCCACCCCGACGGACGACGTGCCGCCGCGGATGAGCAGCGTCTGCCCGGGTGCTGTCGCCAGGCCGGTGTGCAGCGATCCGTGCGCCGTTTGCAGCATCTCCGGCAACGCGCCGAGCGTGGCCCAGTCGAGGTCGGTCCTCACCGGGATGACCGCCGACGCCGGTACGACGGTGTACTCGGCGTACCCCCCGTCGTACTCCCGGCCCATCCCGCCCATCATCGCGACCACCTGCTGCCCTGGCTCGAACTCCCCGCCCGGCGCGAGGTCGACCGTCCCCGTCGCCTCGATCCCCGGAATCAGCGGAAACCGCGCATTCGTCGCCAGCCCGGCCCGAAGGTGGTACTCCGACCGGTTGAGACCGAACGCCTCCACCTTCACCCGCACCCACCCTGGTCGCGGTTCAGGCACCCGTACCGTCCGGACCCGCATCGCCTCAGGCTCCCCCGGCCCGTCCAGCACCACCGCCCGCATCTCCATCCCCCCATCCTCAACCACCCGCCCCTCACCGAGACCGACCTGGCCGGGACGTGGACAGTAATCGCTTTCCGGCGGTCAGCGTGGCTGGGTGACTTGCTGACTTGCGTGCGTGACAGAGTTGTCCTCATGGGGCAGACATTGTCCGGAAAGGGCCCAAGCGTGGTGGCCCATCGCGGCGCGAGCGAGGTCAGTCCCGAGCACACGCTGGCGGCGTACCGCCGGGCGGTCGACGCGGGAGCAGACGGTCTCGAGTGCGACGTTCGGCTCACCTCCGACGGACATCTGGTCTGCGTCCACGACCGCCGGATCGACCGCACCTCCAACGGTCGTGGCGTGCTGTCCACGATGAGTCTGGAGGAGCTCGAGGCGTTCGACTGGGGTTCCTGGAAGAACCCGTGGACCGAGCTCGACGAGGAGGCCGAGCTGCCGAGCCCCGACCTGCGGAAGGTCCTCACCCTCGACGAACTCCTGTCCACGGTCCGCGACGCCGGCCGCCCGATCGAGCTCGCGATCGAGACCAAACATCCCACCCGGTACGCCGGGCTCGTCGAGCGCCGCCTGATCGAGGCCCTGGACCGCTACGGCTGGGCGCACCCGAAGATCGGCACCGAGTCCCCGGCCCGGGTGATGAGCTTCTCCTGGCTCTCCCTGCGCCGGATGCGCGTGCTGGCGCCCGGTCTGCGCACCGTCCTGCTGATGGACCGCGTACCGCTCCGCTTCCGCGACGGCTCACTCCCCACCGGAGTCTCGTACGCCGGCCCGAGCCTGGAGATCGTCACCGCCCACCCCGAGTACGTCGACCGCGCGCACAAGCACGGCCACCAGGTCCACGTCTGGACCGTCAACGCCGACGCCGACGTCCGCCACTGCCGCGATATCGGCGTCGACGCCATCATCAGCGACCACCCCGAAGCCGCCCTCAAAACCCTCGCTCAACCCCCGTCCCCACCCATCCCGTCGTTCACCTTTCCCCCGAAACGCCACCCCCGCCGCCAGCAGTAACCCTCCGCAGCCACCCGCTCCCCGGTGACACTCCGTAGTCCTGCTACCCGCCGGAGCGGACGGCCCAGCCCCCTCGCAGTAGGCCGCTGCCCGGCTCCCGCGCGTCTCAGGGGGTCCGGGCGGCGGGCGCTTGGGGTGTGGGTGGGTCACGGAGGGTGGTGTGGATACGTAGCGGTGTGAATGCGATGCGTTATTGCAACGTTCAATTCTGTCGTTTTCGTCTCGGTTTCTTGGGTAAACGTGTGATCTTCAGCGGCGCTATGTAACGGAATGCACGCTGGTGTTTTCCGAGGCTGGAACGTGGGCAGATGTGCTAATGGCTGTTCCGATGATGAGGAGACTCTGCTTGTCCTCTGCGACCCTGCCTGCCGACGTGAGCGTTGTGGACGTCGTACTGCCGCATGAAGTGTCCGCGGTAGCGGATGCCCGTCGCCGTCTAGCCGCCTACCTCAAGCGCTTCCGGGCCGCCGAAACGGCCTGTGACGACGCCCAGCTCGTACTCTCCGAACTGCTCTCGAACGCGATCCGCTACGCACCCCCGCTGCCGGCGGGTGAGGTCCGCGCGGCCTGGTGGATCGACAGGGCCGGCATCCACGTCGAGGTGACCGACGGTCGCGGCGACACCGAACCGCAACGTATCAACGACGCCCACCCCGAATCCATCGGCGGCCGCGGCCTGGCCATCGTGGACTTCCTCACTTCCACCTGGGACGTCCGCACCGCCCCCACCCACCGCACCGTGCACGCGATCATTCCCAACTAACAGCCGCGGGTCGGCTGCTGGGGACGGCGGGTTGGCTGTTGGGGGCCGGGGGCTGCAAGACTGCGGGGTATGGGAAAGAAGTCGCGGCAGCGCGCGAAGAACACGACGACCGTCACGCTGGATCCGGCCGACCTGGTTGATGTCGGGCCCCGGGAACCCTGCCCGTGTGGATCGGGAAAGCGGTTCAAGCAGTGCCATGGGCGGGAGCGGGCCCAGGCGGCGGACTCGTTCGTGGTGCGGCCGTTCGAGGGGCTGCCGTCCGAGTGCGACCTGATCGCGTTCCGGGAGATCGTTCCGTCGGGTACGGCGGAGGTCGTGCTGACCGGTGAGAACGCGGGCACGGTGGTCAACCTGGTCACCCTGCTGCCGATGGCGATGCCGGGCCTGGTGCGCGACGACGAGACGATCTGGATCGGCCTGCAGACGCACGCGTCGTCGGGCGACCCGAGCCGCGACCTCGGGCACGCGATCACCGCGGCCCTGAAGACCGAGCCGGGCAACCCGATCCAGCTGGGCGACCTGCTGAAGGACGGTCCGCGACTGCAGGACCTGATCGACACCTCGAAGCCGATCGAGGCGAAGGTGCACGAAGGCTTCGACTTCTGGATCGGCGAGAACGTCGAGGACCCGACCGGTGAGGTCGCCGCGGGGCTGGAGCGGGCGAACGCGGCCGCGGCCCCGACTGTGCGGTTGGAGTCGGTGGAGGCGGCGTACTGGACGGAGATCGGCGACCGGCGCTACCTGCGCTGGGTGCTTCCGCACAGTGAGGACACCCTGCTGGAGGCGCTGGCGCGTCTGCACGCGGCCGGGTCGTCCGCGCTGACCGAGGGCAGCCGGCTGATCGGCTCCTTCCGCGCGCTCGGCGTACTCGCGCCCGTGTGGGAGCTCCCCGCGGACACCGAAGCAGCCGACGTGGAGAAGCCCGCCGCCGACTTCGCGGTCGCCCTCGAGAAGGCGCTGGCGACCGACGCACCCCTGACCACCGAAGAACGCGCCGCCCGGGCCGGCCTGGCCAGCCGGCAACTCACCATCCGCTAGCCGCCAACGCACAACACCCGGTCCCGCACCGCGCGACCGGGTGTTTGCTTGCCCGGTGAGATCCGTGTCGAAGGCTCTTCGAGGAATTCCCGGAACCTTGTCGAACGGGGTCGGGGCCGTTCGTAGCCAGGGTGAGAGATCGGCGACGGGCCGGTCGGTTCACCACGGAGGTCAGCATGTCCGCCACCTGCACCACCACCGCCCCCGCCGCGGCAGCGACAACCTCTACCAGGAGCATTGCCGGGGAGCCCATCGCGCGCCTCCTGTGTCAGCAGCTGCTGGATCCGCTCCACCTGGTCGCCTACATGGCCGACGAGCCGACCGAAGCACTCCAGGCCCTCGGGTTCGAGGGCTACTGGCCGGGCTACTTCGCTGCGCGGTCCGCACCGCTCGGCCGGGTTCCGGCCGAGGTGGTCGATGCGCTGTTCTACAACTTCGCCCCTGGCGAGGTCGCCGCTTTCATCCCGAGCGTCTGGGACATCGCCACTCCCGAGGCCGCGCTCGCCGCCCGCCAGGAGGGATGCGTTGCAGCGCTGCGCCGCATCCTCGGCGACCTGGCCGACACACCGGCGCTCGCACGGGCCGCCGACCTCGCCACCCGGGTGGCGACCAGCGCGCCGATGGAGGGACGGATCCTGCACGCCGCATTGCGGTCGCTCCCCGTACCTGACGAGCCGGTCGCCAAGCTCTGGCACTCGGCGACGCTGCTGCGCGAGCACCGCGGCGACGGCCACCTCACCGCGCTGGTCTCCGCCGGGATCGACGGGCAGGAGGCCCATGTACTCCACGCGATCTCCGAGGGTGTGAAGCCGGAGGAGTACGGGCGACTGAACCCCCTCTCGCCGGCCGAGCTGGCCGCGGTCGTCGACGGGCTGCGCGCTCGCGGTCTCGTCGACGCCTCTGGTGCGTTCACCGCCCTCGGGCGCGAGACCAAGGACCGCATCGAGGCGCTCACCGACACCCTCGCCGCTCCCGCGTACGACTGCCTCGAGCCACACGAGGTGGACCGGCTCATCGCCGACCTCGAACCCCTCGCCGCAAAGATCTCATCCGTCGGCTACCAACGCACGGGGACCTGAGGTCGGCAGCGGCGGGGTTGTCGGCGTGGGGGCTAGGGGCGGTGGGCAACCGTTGTGGTCTAGGCCGATCGGGGCCTTGGGCAAGGGCTTGTGTCCGGGAGGCTGCGAGTGCCTGCGACCGGGGGAGAGAAAGTGGACGGCCCAAGTCCTGCTGACGGGGGAGCAACAGGGCCTGGGCCTAGGCATGAAGAGTACTCAGATTGGTGGTCCGCCACAAGCCCCGATTTCACTGCGCGTGTCGCTGGGCTCACTTGCCCACAAACGTGAGCGTTCGGGCACGCTCAGACCGCCGCGAGTGGCGCGCGGAGGACCGGGCAGGACATGCAGCGAGGCCCGCCGCGACCGCTGCCGAGCTCGGAACCGGAGATGCGGATGACATCGATCCCAGATTCCTCCAGGCGCGCGTTCGTCTCGACCGTTCGCTCATACGCGATGCACACCCGCGGCGCCAGTGCGAGCGTGTTGTTGCCGTCGTCCCACTGCTCTCGTTCGGCCGTGACGGGGTCTAGACCAGTGTCGATCCGCCGCAGCGTGTCGATGCCGAGCGCCTTCGCCGCCGCCACCAAGAAGGGCTCGGGCTCGGCGACATGCAGTTGGTCGCCGTCGGTGGTGACCGCGTGCGCGCGCATTTCCTCGGCCATGTTCGGATACATCAGTACGGCGTCGACGTCGACCATCGTGCAGACGGTGTCGAGGTGCATCGTCGCGCGCTGTTGTGCGATCGGCACCGCGAGAACGGTGTGCGCCAGCCCTTTCGTGAACACCCGTCGCGCCAGCCGCTCGACCCCCGCGGGCGTCGTCCGCTCGCCGACACCGACAGCCAGTACGCCGGGACCGAGCGCGAGAACGTCACCCCCTTCGACGTGCTCGAGCTCGTGGCCGTACGCCTTGTCCGCGCCGGCGAACCGCGGATGGAAGGTGTAGATCAGGTCGGTCAACTGGGTCTCGCGGACGCGGGCCGGCATCGCGAGGGACGTGACCGCGACCGAGTCCCGGATCCACACGCTCGAGTCGCGGGTGAACAGCAGGTTCGGCAGTGGGTCGATCAGGAAGTCCTCGTGCGCGAGCAGGGACGTGACCAGGCCGCCCGCGTGGACTTCGTCGTTCCGTACGCCGGCCATCAGCGCCTCGGCCAGTTGCGCCGGATCGAGGTCGCTCAGTGACCCGCGGAGGTACTCGCGCAGCGTGTCCCCGAGCCGGAGGTCCTCGGTCGCGCCGGTGACGGCGACCGCCCGGGCCGCGGGATCGGCCAGCGCCTCGGTCAGCAACTCGCCGAGGTACAGCACCTCGACGTCTCGGTCGCGCAGCGCCTGGGCGAAGGCATCGTGCTCCTCCTGCGCCCGCCCGACCCAGGGGATGCCGTCGAAGAGCAGTTTGTCGTTGTTCCGCGGGGTGAGCCGGCGGAGCTCGTTGCCAGGCCGGTGCAGCATCACCGTCCGCAGCGGTCCGACCTCACTGTCGACGCCGTACCCCTTGTCGACTCCCTGAGCCTCGGTCATCCGCCTGTCCCTTCTCCGGTCGTCCCAACCACGCTACGGCAGCCGCGTTCGCATCGCTGACTGCCACTCCAATCTGTCTGATTGTCTGACAATACTCCTCAACCTCCAACCCCTGCCGATGAGAGACGCCCCACGTTGCACGCCGCCGCCTGCCGGCGGTCGCAGGGTCGCCGGACGCCGCGACCTGGTCGAGCCGCCCTTGCCAGGCCGCTTGGTCGGCCAGGGGGTGGCGGATATCGGCCAGGTGGCAGATGTTCGGAGGGACGGGCGGCGACAGGCTTGCTGGTGTGAGGACGCCATGGGGGCGTCCGGGACCGGAGGTACCGAAATGACACGCAAGGTGACCGCCAACATCATGCTCTCGCTGGACGGGCGGGTGAACGGCGTCGGCGGAGACTTCGACATGGGATGGATCGTGCCGCACGCGATCACCGAGGCGTCCCGGGATCACATGATCCGGGTGACGGCGCCGGGCACCACGATCCTGCTCGGACGGAAGAACTACGAGGGGTTCGACGGATTCTGGCCGGCGGTGGCTGACGACGAGAACGCGGCGCCGCAGGACCGGGCGGTGTCGAGGTGGATGAACGAGACGGAGAAGGTCGTCCTCTCGGCGACGCTGACCGAGGGGACCTGGCAGAACAGCAGGATCGTGGACGCCGAGGCCGCCGATGTCGTCAAGCAGCTGCGGACCGAGGAAGGCGGCGACATCGTCGTGCTGGCCAGCTCCAGCGTGATCCAGGCGCTGCTGGCCGCGGACGAGATCGATCGGCTGAGCATCACGCTCGCGCCGGAGCTGGTCGGCGGTGGCGCCCGGCTCTTCGAGGACGGTCTGCCGGGGACGTCCTGGCGGCTGGCCGACTCGACGCCGACGGAGTCCGGCGCGATCTGTCTGCTCTTCGACCGCGTCCGCTCGTGAACAGCCTGTACTCCCGATGACTGTGTGTGCTTGTGAATTGCTCATGGAGTCCTCCGCTCGGCTGGTTGATCGGCTCTCGGCAGAGAAGATGCCGTGATCCGGGCGGAGGGCTCCCTGGTTTTCCACAGGTCGTTCGAAAGAAGGAGATATCCACAGCGGCCGGGAACTGACGAGGTCGATCGGCTGCGGAGCAACTAGGCTGCGGTGCTGTGTCCGGTCATGACCTGCCTTCCGAGCCGTTCGAGCGAGCCGTCGCCTGTGTGATCCCGGCGAAGGACGAAGCGGAGCGGATCGCGGCGACGGTGGACGCGGTGCACAAGATCATCGGAGTGGACCTGGTCGTGGTCGTGGACGACGGCTCGGCGGACGGTACGGCGGAAGCCGCCGAGCGCGCCGGGGCAGTCGTCGTCCGGCACGAGCGGAACCGGGGGAAGGCAGCGGCGATGGAGACGGGAGCGGCGGCGGTCGCGGAGCGCGACGGCGCACGCGCGCGGCACCTGCTCTTCCTCGACGCCGACCTGACCGACTCCGCGGCTGCGGCCGCGCCGCTGATCGAGCCGGTGCAGAGCGGCAAGGCGGACATGACCATCGGCACGCTGCCGACGCAGGTGCGTGCGGACGGCTCCAAGGCCGGCGGTCACGGATTCGTCGTCCGGCTCGCGCGGGCGGGAGTCGAGGAGGCGACGGGCTGGGCCCCGGAGCAGCCGTTGTCCGGTCAGCGCTGCCTGACCCGGGTCGCGTTCGACGCCGCCGTACCGCTCGCGGCCGGCTTCGGCGTCGAGACCGCGCTGAGTATCGACCTCGGCCGCAAGGGCTTCCGCATCGTCGAGGTGCCGATCGACGTCAAGCACCGGGCCACCGGCACGGATCTGCGCGGCCAACTGCACCGCGGCCGTCAGTATCTGCATGTCCGCCGGGCCCTCGCCGCGCGGAGCGCCTTGCCGGCCGGCAGCGGTCCGTCGCTGCGCAGCCTGATCCCGCGGAAGCCGGCGCAATGAGCACCAGCGACACCAGCAGCGAGACGACAGACCCCAAGTTGGCCGAGCGCTACGGCCGCCGCGCGGTCGCGCTGTACCTCGCTTGTGCGGCGCTCATCGTGGCAGCCGGCCTGCTCGGCCCGTCCGTGGTCGTGCTGACGCTGACGAACCGGCACGCGTGGCTTCCGCCGTACTGGTTCGACAGCAAGCCGAACGACTGGCTCGTCACGGTGATGATCTACGTCGCCATCCTGCTCGGCGGGTACGGCGTCTTCCTCGCGACCAAGGCCCTGAAACACGGCTGGGCCCCGCGGGTCGAGCGGTTGGTTGCCCTCGGCATCGGTACGACGGCGGCCATCACGCTGGTCCCGCCGATGGCCTCCGGCGACGTGTTGATCTACGCGGCGTACGGCCGGATCATGTCACTCGGCGGCGACCCGTACACGACCGCACCCGCGGACACGATCCGGCTCGGGTACGACCCGGTGATCGCGGCGACCGAGCGGCCGTGGCAGGGCGCGAAGAGCGTGTACGGACCGATCGCGACCTGGGTCCAGTGGATCTCGTCGCTGATCGGTGGCGACTCGATGCAGCTGACCGTGTGGATGCTGCAGCTGTCCGTCGCGATCAGCCTGGTCGTCACCGGGCTGCTGCTGCTCAAGCTGGTCGGGCCGAACCTGCCGAACCGCCGGCGCGTGGCGATGCTCGGCCTGGGGAACCCGCTGATCCTGTGGGCGGTCCTGGCCGGCGCGCACAACGACGCGATCGCGGTGATGTTCGCGGTGATGGCGCTGGTGCTGTTCCGGAAACATGTGTTCTGGGCCGGCATCCTGATCGGTGTCGCGGGCTGCACGAAGCTGTCGATCGGCGTGGTCGGTGTGGCGATGCTGTGGGCGCTGCACACGGATCGCCGGAAGGCCGCGATCTTCTGCGGTGGCGGTGCGCTGGCCATGGGCGGTCTTTACGCCTTCGTCGGCCTGCAGGCGTTCCAGCAGGCGCGGTCACAGACGTCGTTCATCTCCACCGGTACGCCGCACAAGGTGTTGCTGAGCCTGTTCGACCTGTTCCTTCCGGGCGCGTTGGTCAGGACGTTCCTGGCGATCATCGCGTGGGTCGGGCTCATCGTCGTCGCGATCCTGCTGTCCCAGGTGTTCCCGAAGTCGCTGGTGCCGCAGACGCACCCGGACGACCCGACGCCGGCCGCGATCCGCTACACCGCGATCTACGCGATCGCCTGGATCCTGACCGCGATGTACTCACTGCCCTGGTACGACCTGATCGCCTGGGTCGCGCTGGCGGCGGTGGCGGCGTCGAAGGTGGACGGGCTGATGGTGATCCGGACGACGATGCTGGCGATCGCGTACGTCCCCGGGCGAGATCCGAGCGCGCGCCAGGTGGCGGCGAGTCTGTCGGACTCGCTGGAGTGGTTCAGCGCGCGGCTGCGCGACACGATCTGCCCGGCGATCGAGCTGGCGGTGCTGATCGCGCTCATCGTCTGGGCCCGCCGCGGCGGCGCTCAGTGGTGGCCGTACGACTGGCCGCGGCGCAGGCAGAAAGCCGTGCCGGAGAAGGCCGAAGCGCACTAGTCTCGCCGGGTGAACAAACTGGTGGGGGCGGGCGCCTTCGTGCGCCGCGAGCCGAACGACTACGTGGAACAGCTGCGGAACGGGTCGATGTCGGTGGGGACCTACTCGATCCCGGCCGGTGGCGTGGACGACCAGGCGCCGCACCACGAGGACGAGATCTATGTCGTCACAACCGGCCGCGCAATCCTCGTGACCCCGACCGCCTCCGAGCCGGTCGGCCCCGGCGACGTCCTGTTCGTCCCAGCCGAGGAGGAGCACCGGTTCACCCACATCACCGAGGATCTGGCACTACTGGTGTTCTTCGCGCCTCCCTACAGCGGCCGCTAGTGCCAGAGGGGTTCGGCGGCGGCGATGGCTCGGGCTAGGACGGTCTTGGCCGGTTGCTTCAGTTCGGCGGCGGCTGCTGCGACGTCGTCGTACTCGGGTTGCACGTTGACGACCTGGCCGTCGTAGCGGGCGATCTTGATGCTGATGCGCTGGCCGTCGACCTCGACGCTGGTGAACTCGCGTTCGGCGGCGTGCTTGCTGATCGGGAACTCGCGCAGGCCGATCGCCGTGGTCTCGGTGAGGATCACGCGGCGGACCGCGTCCGCGTTCACGCTGGTGACCAGGACCGAGAGGGTGTGCGCGGGTCGGCCCTTCTTCATCAGGATCGGGGTCAGCCAGGCGTCGGCCGCGCCCGCCTCGAGCAGCCGGGCGAGGGTCTGCGGCCACAGGCGTGGGTCGAGGTCGTCGACGTTGGTCTCGTAGACGAGCTCGGTCGCCGGGCGGTCGGTGGTCTCGCCGACGACGACGCGGAGGAGGTTCGGGACCTCGACCGGGTCGCGGCCGCCGGCTCCGACGCCCGTCCCGGTGATCCGCATCGGCGGGATCATCCCGAACTCGTCGGCCAGCGTCGCGAGCAGCGCGGCACCGGTCGGTGTCGTCATCTCGTACGGCGCTGTGCCGCCGACGACCGGGGCTTCGGCCTCGGAGAGCAGATGCAGTACGGCGGGCCCGGGCACCGGGATGCCGCCGTGCTGACCGCGCACCTGGCGACCACCGCCGAGCGCGATCGTCGACACCACGACGCGGTCCAGTCCTAGCGACACCGATGCCGCCGCGACCCCGACGATGTCCGCGATCGCATCCAGTGCCCCGACCTCATGGAAGTGCACCGCATCCGGCTCGACCCCGTGCGCCGAAGCCTCGGCCCGGGCCAACCGCGCGAACGTGTCCAGAGCCCGAGCCTGTACGGCGTCGTCGAGCCCGGCCGCCTCGATCAGCCGCCGCACCTCCGCCCAAGGCCGAGTCGGTCCGTGCCTATGTCCAGCACCCTGCTCCTCGTCGTGCCCATGACCGTGCCCATGCCCGTGTGCATGCCCGTGGCCGACCGCATGGTCGTCCCCCGCGGGGAGCTCGGTGGCCGGCACGTTCTCGGGGTGAGGGGTGCCGGAGACGCGAACGGTGGCTTTGGTGGCGGCTATCTGGTGGCGGGCGGTGCGCTCGACGGTGACCGACAACGACGGATCGACGGCGGCGACGGCCGTGTTGATCGTGGCGAGGTCGGCGCCCGCGTCCAGGAAGGCGCCCAGGAGCATGTCGCCGGAGGCGCCCGCGGAGCACTCGATCCAGGCGATCCTCACTGGTCCTCCTTGATTTCGCGAGGTGCCGAGCGCCGCGCCACCCGGGCCGCGAACACGCCGGCCCCGAAGCCGTTGTCGATGTTCACCACGGTCACACCCGGCGCGCACGAGTTGAGCATCCCGAGCAACGCCGCGACCCCGCCGAACGAGGCGCCGTACCCGACCGACGTCGGTACGGCGACCAGCGGTACGCCGACCAGTCCGCCGATCACGCTCGGGAGCGCACCCTCCATCCCGGCGACGACGATCAGGCAGTCCGCAGCGTCCAGCCGCTCACGCACCCCCATCACCCGGTGCAGCCCCGCGACACCCACATCGTTGACCACATCCACCTCGGCGCCGAACACCCGAACAGTGGTCGCCGCCTCGGCTGCCACCGGAGCGTCCGACGTACCGGCGGCCACGACGGCGACTGTCCCCCGCAGTACGGGCGGCTCACCGAGGACCGCCGTACGCCCGACTGGATCGACCGCCGCGGTCGGCAGAGCGGCTGCGACGGCCTCCTGCGCTTCCACGCTGAGGCGAGTGGCGAGTACGGCGTGAGACGGGTGGGTGGCGTGCAACGTGCGCAGCAACTCGACCACCTGGGCGGGGGTCTTGCCGGCGCCGTAGACCACCTCGGCGTCGCCGGTGCGCTCCAGCCGATCGGTGTCGAGGCGGGCGTATCCGAGGTCGTGGACGCCCGGCTGGGGACCTGGGTCTGGCAAATGTGTCACGTCGTGAATCTACGTTGCGCCCGGGACCAGCACGTCGTGTGGTCCACCGACAGCCACACCGCGGGCACTCTCCGCAATCGCCTGAATACTCAGCTATGACAAGAGATGCTTTAGGCTTCCGTGCGTGTCTTCGACGTTAGCCGGTGCATTCGGACTCGCTGCTCTGTTCGTGGCGGTCCTCGCCCTGGTGTTCGCCATCCAGGCGATCCGGGCGCAGTCCGGCGCCGCCAAAGCGGCCAGGTTGCCCGCCATGCCCACCGCCGAACCCGAGCCGCAACAACCGGGGGCCAAACCAGGCACGGTCAGATCCGAGTTGCGGAAGCTGGGCAAGGAGATCGAGGTGACCCGCGGGGAGCTGCGCGAGACGCTGCAGCACCTGGCGGTGGTCCGGTACGACGCGTTCGGCGACACCGGCGGGAAGTTGTCGTGGTCGATGGCGCTGCTGGACGACAAGGGCGACGGGGTCGTCCTCACGTCGATCAACAGCCGGGCCGATGCGCGCACGTACGCCAAGGAGATCCGGGCGTTCGCGAGCGAGGCGAAGCTGTCGCCCGAGGAGCAAGAGGCGATCGAGACCCTGCAGAAAGAAGCCGGCCCGACCGTCTAACGGCGCTTCGGCACCCGTGCCACCAGCGCCCCGGCCTCGACCTCGGCCGTCAGTGAGCGCCCCGGCCCGATCGGATCCCCGTCGAGCTGCCGCTGGACGTCGACCGCCGCGGTGATCTCGACCTTCCGCCCGGTGAACCGTTCCAGGTACATGTCGTGCCGGTTCGTCCGCGTCATCAGCCGCCAGACGACGATCGGCCACTGGGTCACCCGCCGCGGCGCGATCACCACCACATCCAGCATGCCGTCGTCCGGCCGGGCGTCCGGGAGCAGCGGGATGTTCGCCTGCAGCATGCCCACGTTGCCGACCACGACGGTCCGCACCCGGCGCTCGATCGGCTCCTCGTCGTCGAGGGTGATCTGGACCCGCACGGACGGGTGGTTGATGTTCTTCGCCGCCGACACCAGGTACGCCGTCCAGCCGATCTGACGCTTCAGGTGCGGCGGGGCGTCCGAGATGATCGCCGCGTCCAGCCCGAGCCCGGCCATCACCGCGAACCGGTCGGTGTCCAGCTCGTCACCGTGCACCTTGACCAGGTCGATCCGCCGGTCCCGGCCCTCCAGGATCCGCTCGAGCGCGTCGTCCAGGTCGAGCGGGATGTGCAGGTTCCGGGCCAGCAGGTTCCCGGTGCCGGCCGGAATGACCCCGACCGGGATCGCGGTGTACGCCAGCGCCGCGCAGACCACCCGGACCGTACCGTCGCCGCCCGCCACCAGCACCAGGTCCGACTCGTTCTCGATCGCCCGCTTGGCCATCGCGTTCCCGGCGTCGTCCTCGCGCGTCTCCAGCCAGAGCGGGTCGTCGAACCCCCGGACCGCCAGCGCCCGGGTCACCTTCCGCCGGAACGCCACCCCGTCGCCGACCTTGATCGGGTTCACGATCACGGCGGCCCGCGGCGGGATCGTCGTACCGTCGTCATCCGAAGGAGTACGACGACGCCGTCGGCGCAGCCCTGGTCGCAGCCCGAACCCGATCGACGTGGCGGTCAGGATGGCCAGGCCGAGCGCCCAGCCGCCGAGCACGTCCGACACGTAGTGCACGTTCAGCGCGATCCGGTCGGCCGACGCGATCCCTACGACCGCGATCGTCGGCAGCATCACCAGCAGCCGGAACCGGCGTCGCCACCCACGCACCGACGGCAGGACCACGCCCAGGGCGCCGGCCATCACGAAGGCGGCCGTGGCGTGGACCGAGACGTAGGACCAGCCCTCGTTCTCGACCAGCATCTGGGCCGGCCGGGCCCGGTCGAAGATGTGCTCGACCGCGTTGGCCAGGCCCAGTTCCGCCCCGGCGGTGACCAGCAGCCAGACCGTCAGCAGCCGCGCCCGCCGGTGCCAGAGGTACGCCGCGACGACGACGAGGACCGCCCGCATCGCCCAGGGCAGGAAAACGTCGCCGGTCACGTGCCAGACGTCGACCATGTTCGGGTGGGTGGCGCCGTACGACGCGGCCCGGGCGGAAACGGACTGGTCCCAGCGCTCCAGCGGGGCCCAGTGGTTGGCGACGAGCAGGGTGATCACGACGAACGGCAGCGCACCCAGCACGACCGTGAGCGCACGGCCGACCGGACTGGGTGGATGGTGGTGCATGGCCCGCTCGATTCCCCCTCATGATCACGTGCGCCAACCCCATCATCCCGAATAGACTTCGCCCCTTCTGACACGCCCCGATACCCTCGTCGTGTGATTGACGCGAAACTGCTCCGTGAGAACCCCGATGTCGTGCGCGCGGCCCTGACCAAGCGCGGTGAGAGTGCGGACCTGGTCGACCAGATCCTGGTGGCCGACAGTGAGCGTCGATCGTCCATCTCCGCCTTCGAGGCGCTGCGGGCCGAGCAGAAGGGTCTCGGCAAGCAGGTCGCCCAGGCCAAGGGTGACGAGCGGGCCGCCCTGCTGGAGCGGACCAAGGCGCTGGCCGCCGAGGTGAAGGCCAACGAGGCCGCCGCGAACGAGGCCGAGCGCCGCTTCGACGACCTGTCCCGCGCCCTGCCGAACCTGGTGTCCGACGACGCCCCGGTCGGCGGCGAGGACGACTTCGTCCTGGTCGAGGAGATCGGCAAGCCGCGCGACTTCGCCGCCGAGGGCTTCGAGCCGCGCGATCACCTCGAGCTCGGCGAGTTACTCGGCGCGATCGACATGGAACGCGGCGCGAAGATCTCCGGCTCGCGGTTCTACTTCCTCAAGGGCGTCGGCATGCTGCTCCAGCTCGGCATGCTCCAGCTGGCCATCCAGCAGGCCGTTGAAGCGGGCTTCATCCCGATGATCACGCCGACCCTGGTCAAGCCCGAGGTGATGGGCGGTACCGGCTACCTGTCGGCGCACGACGACGTGTACCGGCTGGCCGACCCGGATCTCTACCTGGTCGGTACGTCGGAGGTGTCGCTGGCCGGGTACCACATGGACGAGATCCTCGACCTGTCCGCCGGCCCGATCCGGTACGCCGGCTGGTCGTCGTGCTACCGCAAGGAAGCCGGGTCGCACGGGAAGGACACCCGCGGGATCATCCGGGTCCACCAGTTCGACAAGGTCGAGATGTTCTCCTACTGCAGCCTGGAGGATGCGGCCGCGGAGCACCTGCGACTGCTCATCTGGGAGAAGGAGATGCTCGACAAGATGGAGTTGAGCTACCGGGTGATCGACACCGCGACGGGTGACCTCGGCATCTCGGCGTACCGGAAGTTCGACTGCGAGGCGTGGGTGCCGACGCAGGGCCGGTACCGCGAGCTCACCTCGACGTCGAACTGCACCGACTTCCAGGCCCGCCGGCTGAACATCCGGCACCGCGACGCCGACGGCAAGACCCAGCCGGTCGCGACGCTGAACGGGACGCTGGCCACCACCCGCTGGATCGTCGCCATCCTGGAGACGCACCAGTTGGCCGACGGCTCGGTCCGGGTGCCGACCGCACTGCGTCCGTACGTCGGTGGTCGTGAGGTCCTCGAACCGGTTGGCAGATGACGGCCATGCCGCGGCCGACGGCCGTTGCCCTGGACATCGATGGCACTCTGCTCGACCACGACGAACAGTTGTCGCCGGCCGTGATCGACGCGGTCCGACGGACCGCTGCCGAAGTACCGGTGATCCTGGCCACCGGCCGGGGCTGGCAGACCACCTGGCCGGTGGCCGAGCGGCTCGGCCTGGCCGCCGGCACAGTGGTTGTCTGTAGCAACGGTGCGCGGACGATGCGGTTCCCGTCCGGCGAGGTGGTCGACGAGCGTACCTTCGATCCGACGACGGTGATCGCGTCGGTGCGCAAGCACGCGCCGAACGCCCGGATGGCGGTCGAGGAGTACGACGGCAGCTACCTGGTCACCGCGCCGTTCCCGGACGGAGACCTCGGCTACAACGCGCAGATCCGGGTGGTCGGCGACGAGGACCTGGCGCCGGAACCCGTGACCCGGTTGATCATCCGGGACCCGGAGCAGTCGGAGGCGGACTTCGTCCACCTGGCGGAACGTCTCGGCCTGCACGGAGTCAGCTACTTCGTCGGCTGGACCGCGTGGCTGGACATCGCCCCCGAAGGCGTGGACAAGTCGACCGGGCTGAAGGTCGCGCTCGCGCAGTACGATCTGGAGCCCGCCGGCCTGGTCGCGCTCGGGGACGGCCGCAACGACATCGAGATGCTGACGTACGCCGGTCTCGGGATCGCGATGGGGTCGGCGCCGGACGAGGTGAAGGCGGCCGCCGACGAGGTGACCAAGTCGGTCCAGGACGACGGTGTCGCCGCTGTTCTCAACCGCTGGTTCTGACCCACCGATCCAGTCGAACCGATGGCGGCGCCGCTGCCAACACCTTTCGAGCAGAATCGAAAGGCTTGACAGTGGTAGCTTGCCCTGGACAACCGAAAGGCCCGGAACCCCTGCCGATGCAGGGGTTCCGGGCCTTCGCGTTCAGGAACCGATAGTCCGCTGGCGGGTCGATTATCGGATCAGGCGACCCGGCTGCCGCCGGTCCGGCGCGGCTGGCGCTGCTGGTCGACGACCGTGTCGAAGGCGTCGAGGACGGCGTTGACCTGCGGCCGCGGCCGCGGGGTCTTGGCGGCCGGGCTCTGACCGCGGCGCGCCCGGCGCAGGTGACGCTTCACCGTCGACAGCGAGCATCCGAGCCGCATGGCCAGGGATTCCAGGCTGTCGTTCGGGTACTGCGTGCGCAGCCGCAGCACCTCTTCGTGGCTGACCGGCCGGCGGGTCCCGCGGGCCCCGGCGAGCTGGTCGAAGTCGTCGGCCTGCACCTCGACGTCGAGGAGGTTGCGCATCGAACGCCGTTGTGCGGCAGTGGTTCCGGCGACGAAACCGCTGACATCGTGCTCGGCGACCGCGCTGTACAGGCAGTCGGTGAACAGCGGACACGAAGCACACAAGGCCTTCGCCTCCCGCACGAGCTGTTCGTACCGCTCGCGGGTCCGCCGGGTGGCGGAGGCGCGGCGGCGGCTCTTCCATCAGGCGGTGCTGGAAAATGTCCGGCCTGGCGATGCAGCCGGTCGTGGCCCCTTCCGTGCCGGAAGATATGTCGACAGCGGCTCGGGAACTGCTGCCCCCTGATCCCGCTAGATTGGCGCTGTTGACG
Organism: uncultured Actinomycetota bacterium; assembly: GCA_963770725.1. Taxonomy (GTDB): domain Bacteria; phylum Actinomycetota; class Actinomycetes; order Propionibacteriales; family Kribbellaceae; genus Kribbella. Next base: position 91,373 of record CAVYQT010000012.1, on the reverse strand, counting down.
GTCATCGTGGCTCCCCAAGTATCAGGACCCGTGTGAACGAACGGTGAACGACGTTCGGCCGCGCGGATCCACTGCTGATGGACCGACGAACTGTTGCCGACCCACCGTTGTCGCCCCGGCGTGGGACGCACCGATCCATAACTGTTGACGCCGCTGCTGTGGTTTTGGTTGCAGCCAATTCCGCAACAGTTCTTCGACGTTTGTAGGTGTCCTTCCGGGGTGGGGCTGCATCAGTCGCGCTGATCCAGAACAGGCTTACGACGCGGACGAATCGCCCCCGGTTCCCCGCCAGACCACCGCATGAAATCACGCGTAAACCCTGCTGCGCAGGGGAACTTGCTGCCTTTGCAGCATCCTGCCGTAACGGTCTGGTGACGTTGTTCAAGGCTCAATCAGATTGGCCAGAAACGTCAGAATCCGGCCTCGGATCGCTTGCGCCGAACGTGTCCGGAGGGGTAATGAGCCCTCCTCGGCGAGGCCGGATACGGTGGACCGGTGACGGCCCCTGATGACCTCCGACCACCCCGTCTGATCGCCACCGATCTTGACGGAACCCTAGTGCGCAGCGACGGCACCATCTCCGCGCGCACCCGATCCGCTGTGCTCGCCGCGCAACACGCCGGAAGTGTTTTCGTGATGGTCACCGCTCGGCCACCTCGCTGGCTGCACGACCTCGCCGACCTGGTCGGCGAGCACGGTGTCGCGATTGTTGCCAACGGCGCCATTCTGTACGACGTCGTCCGGCGGAGGCGATCCGGACCCGGTTGATCGATCCGGCGGTCGCACTCGAGGTGGCACAGGCGATCCGGGCCGAGATTCCCGACGTGGAGTTCGCGATCGAGCGATCCGACCGCTACGGGCAGGAACCGAACTACGTGAACCGCTGGCCGAAGCCCGACGACACGTTGGTCGCCGGGATCGAGGTGCTGTTGTCCGAGCCGGCCGCGAAACTGCTCGTCCGTCATCCCAGCTGGCACTCCGACGAGTTGCTGGCCCGCATCAACCCGGTGGTCGCCGGCCGGGTCACCGCCAGCCACAGCGGCGGGACGAGCCTGGTGGAGATCTCCGCGAGTGGTGTGTCGAAGGCCGCGATGCTGGCCGATTTCGCTGCCACGCAAGGGATTTCGGCCGACGAGTCGATCGCTTTCGGTGACTCGATCAACGATCTCCCGATGCTCGCCTGGGCCGGTACGTCGTACGGCGTGGCCAACGCGCACGCCGAGGTGCTGGCGATGGTCGACGCCGTGTGCCCGTCAAACGACGAGGACGGCGTCGCCGCCGTCCTCGAAGAGTTGTTTCAGCCTTTGAATTAAGGGTTTTACAGGTACAGCCCGCCGCTGCCGGGGCCGTCGGTGTTGGTGGCCTGCGGTGCGCCCGGGAATCCGGGCACCTCTTCGCCGTGGATCTGCTGGCCGCCGGGCAGTGCGCGACGCATCTGCTCCAGCTGCTGGCGGGCTGCCATCTGCTGGGCGAACAACGCCGTCTGGATGCCGTGGAACAGACCTTCCAGCCAGCCCACCAGCTGGGCCTGCGCGATCCGCAGCTCGGCCTCGGTCGGCACGCTGTCGTCGGTGAAGTCGAGGCTGAGTCGTTCCAGCTCCTCGACCAGCTCCGGTGCGAGACCGCTCTCGAGCTCCTTGATGGAGACCTCGTGGATCGACTTCAGCCGCTGCCGCGACGCTTCGTCGAGCGGGGCCGACTTCACCTCCTCGAGGAGGTTGCGGATCATGTTCGCGACCCGCATCACCTTGGCCGGCTGCTCGACGAGCTCGGTCACCGAGCGCGGCTCGTCCTGCTCGTCCTGGTCGGTGTCGGAGCGCGGCGGCCCCTCGACGGCCATGCCGTCCGGCCCGACGATCAGCACCTTGCCGTCCTCGGTCCGTGCCCCGGCCATCGGCACTTCCTGGCCCTCGCTGCTGCTCTCGCTCATCTGCCCATCCTAGGCCGCATATCTGCCATGACGGCCTCGTGGGTTGTGGATGAACTACGAGGAGCGAGCGCGGTGGCGGCGGACGGCGTCGCGGTTGGCGCAGGCGGGGCTGCAGTACCGCTGCCGGCCGGTCCGGGACAGGTCGGCGTACACGTTGTCGCAACCGTCCGTCGCGCACCGGCCGAGCCGGGTGATGCCACGGCCGGCGAGGTGTAGCGCCGTACCCGTGCTGATCAGGGTCGCGACCAGTCGCCCGACCGGGACCTTGTCCGGCCGGTAGTGCACGTGCCAGCCGTCGCCCGCGTGGTTGGTCAGCCGCGGATGCTCGGTGTACTTCGCCAGCATCGCGTTGACCAGGTCGACGCGGGTCTGCTCGTCCTTCGCGTCGACCACTGCGAGCCACTCGTCCAGCGCAACCCGTACGGCGGCCAGGTCCGCGTCGGTGACCTTGCGCTCGCGCACCAGCCGGCTCTCGACGCCGCTCTCCTCACAGCGCTCGGCCAATTCCTCAGGTGAGTTGGCCGGTCGGGTGACGAGGTTGACGGCCAGCAGAACCGCGTCGGCGCCGTAAGGGTTGAGATGCATAATGGCATTACATCACGATGGATCCATGACAGCCAGACTCGAAGCCCACCGCCACCGCTGGACGGTGGCATCCTCCCATCAGGTCAGTGAAGGCCTGGTCGTCTACCAGCGGTGTGCCTGTGGTCGATGGAGAGTCACCAGCACACCGCCGTACCCGGTCGCCTACCCCGAACATGCGCGCATCGCGAGCTAGTCGATCCGGCTCACCATCGGCAGCCGCGACCGCGTCATCAACCAGGCAAGGAGCCCGGCGAACAGCGGTACGACGACCACGATGCCGCCGATCTCCAGCCACGGCACCGCGAACCGCGGTGATCCGAAGGCCGCGTGCGCGGTGTAGCCGTAGAGCGCACCGACACCCACGCCCAGCACGCAACCGAGCTGTCCCAAGCACCCAGGCCTGTGCAGCCGCGAGGTTCCTCCGTCGGCGCGGTTGCGCACCGATCGCAGCGAGCGTCGCCAGGTCGGCCCGGCCTTCCGCCGCGGACAACGACACCGAGATCGCCACCCCGAGCAGCGTGACCACGGTCGCCGCCATGATGATCCCGATCAGGAACAGTCGTGCGGGGCTCTGGTACCCGTTGCTCGACGGTCACCAGGTCGTCGTACCCGAGCAGTCGTTGTGCGGCGGCCAGCTCCTCGTCGGACGGCGTACGGCTCAGCTCGTACTCGACCTGGAGCGTGTCCACCGTCCCAGTCTTGGCCGCCGCCTCCGGGCTGATCAGTGCGCTGTCCCGCAGCACCCGGATCGCCGGTACGCCGCCCGCGTACACCGCTGGGTGACGGTCTATCCGCTTGCCGCCGGTCGGGGTGTCACTGATCAGTTCAACGGTGTCCTTGGTGGTCAGATCCGCCTTGGGCAGCACGATCCGGCCGGCCCGCAGCTCAGTGGCCGCGCCCTCGAGGCCGGCGAACTTCCCGACGTACGCCGGATCGACTACGAGCAGATTGAAGCCGCCCTCTCCGATGGTCGTCTCGGGTGCCCGGGCGAAGATGGACGGCACGTACCCGTACTCGCCGACTGGCTTCACCCCGGGTGCCGTGATGTTGCCGATGCGGTAGGTGTTCTGGACCGGCAGCAGTGCTGCGACTCGCTGCTCCGTTCCGGCGGAGTACGGCACCGAGCCGGTGCCGAACGGCAGGATCGCGTTGCCCGATCGACCTGCCGGTATGTACTCCTTCGCCTCCGCGGCGATCGCGTTCGACGCCGCGAAGGCGACCGCGGCCGTACTGGCGACGGCCATCATGATCGCCGCGGTGGCCGGGCCGGTGCGGTGCCGGTGCCGGGCGGCGTCGCGCAACGCCAGCCGACCGCTCAGCGGCAGGCGTCCGGCGAGGCCGGAGAGCTTTCCGACCAGGCTGGGCAGTAACCACACCAGACCCGCGATCACCGCGGTGATCCCCAGCAGAACAAGGGCGACCGGCCCGGTCGGTGTCACGGTGGCCTGATAGCCCGCCTCGTCCGGCACCGTGCGCCTCGCCTCGGCGAGCGCCGACGCCAGCATCGTGCTGCCGGCCAAGACCAGGGCGACGCCCGCGATCACCAACACCACAGCGGCCTTGCGAACCTTCGCCTTGCCGATCGTCGCCGCAAACGTCCGGCCAGCGCGGCCAGCGGAGCCTGCCGACCAGCACTCACCGCGGGAACGACCGCCGCCGCCAGACCGGCGAGCACACCGAGCAGCGCGATCACGATCACACTGACCCACGGGATCTGCCAGGCCAGGAACAGTTGTCGAGTTCATCCGCTCCCACAGCGGCTTTCCGGCGATCAGTACGACGGCCGCCAGCAGCAGACCCGCCGTCACCCCGACCACACCGGCGAACAACCCTTGCAGCAGAACGATCCGGCGTACGTCACGCGCTGTACCGCCGGTCGCCATCACCAGACCGAGCTCGCGGCTCTGCCGGCGAGCACCGACCGCGAACGCCGTACCGGCGAGCAGCACGATCTCCAGCACGCCGAACCCGATCGCCAGTGCCATCGCGGCGTACGGGCCGATGTCGCCCGATCCGCCGCCGTACATGTCCGGCGGCGGGTTCACGATGTTTGCCCGTGGCAACAGAGAACAGGCCATGGTTCCGCAGCGGTCCGGCCAGCGTGGTCGCGTCGACCGAGTCCGGCAGGTCGACCAGGTACCGCACGGATGCGGTCGGATCGACGGTCACCAGCGACGTGTCGGTCGGCGCGAGGATGGTCCTTGCCCCCGGCTGGTTCGCGGAACGGACGAGACCGACGATCGGGTACGACGTGCCGTCCGCACTGCGCACCGTCGCACCGCCGAGGTCACTGATGCCGAGGTACTTCGCCAGCGCCGGTGAGATCGCCACCTCCGATCGCGAGGCCGGGTAGCGTCCCTCGTCGAGCCGGATCGTGTCCTTGGCGAGCGGACTCTGCGCGTCACCTGTCATCACGCTGACCGTGCTGGTCGTCGACGGTCCCTGGATGTCCGTCGTACCGGCCTCGACGACCATCCTCGCCAGCGTGCTACCCGCCGGCAGCAGCGGTGCGCGGATCGAACGTCGCCGGTACTCGGACCGGCTTCTCGGCACCCTCCGCGGGCGCCGGCTCGCCCGATCCCAGCACATGCGGCATGTCCATCGGTGCGAACCTGCCGTACTGCGAGACGTCCACGCGTGCGTCCGCCTGGCCGATGCTCAACCTGGCCAGCGTCTCCCCGGTCGGACTGCTCGTCTTCAGCACCACACCCATCCAGGTCGCGGCCAGAACCGGCAGGCCGATCAGCGCCGCGACCAGAAAGGTGCGGCCGAGTGATCGTCTGGTCGTCCGGCGTGCGATCCGAAGGGTGGTCCCCAGCCGCCCATCAGTGGCTCTCCTGCAGCAGGGCGTCGGCCTCGGGGAGCGGGCCGGACTGGCCTACCAGCACACCATCGCGCAGGTAGACGACCCGGTCGGCCCAGGCGGCGTGCCGGGCGTCGTGGGTGACGAGGACACCGGCGATGCCGTGCTGGTCGCAGCGGTCGCGCAGGAGCTGGAGGACCGCCTCGCCGGTGTCGGAGTCGAGGGCGCCGGTGGGCTCGTCGGCGAGCAGCAGGCGGCGTTCGCCGACCAGCGCGCGGGCGATCGCGACTCGTTGCCGTTGGCCGCCGGACATGTCTTCGGGGAATCGGTCGGCGAGTTCACCGATGGCCACCTCCGTCGAGTGCGCTTCGGCGTACTTGCGGGCGGTCCGGGTCCGGGTGCCGTCGAATTCGAGCGGGAGGGCGACGTTCTCGGCCGCGGTCAGGGCTGGGATCAGGTTGAAGTCCTGGAAGACGTAGCCGATCCGGCGCCGGCGCAGTGCGGCGACCGCGTTGCGGCTCAGCGTCGGTGAGGTCGTTGCCAGTCGACAAGTACCTGACCCGCGGTCGGGCTGATCGAGACCGCCGGCGCAGGTGAGCAGAGTGGACTTGCCGGAGCCGGACGGACCCATCACGGCGACCAGCTCGCCCGGCTCGACGGCCAGGTCGACACCGCGGAGGGCGTGGACGGCCGTGCTCGCCCTGTGCCGTGGATCGCGGGTGCACGCTCGCGCAGCTCGAGCATCGTGGCGCTCATCGCCGGCCCCCTGGTGATCCTCGGGCGGCTCGGCGTCGGCGTCGGCGTCGTGGCCGGTCTGGCGGCGTCGGCTGATGCGGCGCGCGGGCGTACAGCATGGCCTCGCAGTGGTCGAGCCAGCGGATCTCGGCCTCGGCCGCGGAAGATCATCGAGTCGAGCACGAGCTGCCAGGCCAGGTCGTCCGCAGTCGCGGCTGTGCGCTTGAGCCTGGTCAGCTCCTGCAGCGTGCTGCATGGTCGCGCGTCCGCTGGCGTCTGCACGACGGCGCGCGACGTCGACGCCCGGCGCGGTGACGGCCAGCGCGAGCTTGATCGCCAACTCGTCGCGCGGCCGGTCGCTCGCGGGTGACCGGGCGTGGCGAACCAGCGTGGCCAGCTCGGCCCGGCCCGCCTCGGTGATCTCGGTACGTCGACGCGGCCCGTCGCTCGTCCGGTCGCCGCCGGCCCGACCAGGCCGTCGCGCTCCAGGCGGGTCGAGCGTCGTGTAGACCTGCCCGATGTTCAGCGGCCAGGTCGCGCCGGTCGCCGCTCGAACTCACCGCGCAGCTGGTAGCCGTACTTCGGGTCCGCGCTCGAGCAGGGCCAGCAATCCGTGCTTGATCGACATGGATACTGAGTATGCATACCGAGTATGCCGGGTCAATCCTTGTGGACGAGGCGGCGGACGAGGCGGTCGGTCGTGGCGTCGACGTCGTACGGACGGCCGGTGCCCGGCGTGAGTTGATCGAGGACGAGGCCGTCGATGGCAAAGTGCAGGAGGCGGATCTCCTCGGCGCCGCCCGGCAGGCCGGCGTTGGAGTTGAAGGCGACGTCGGCGTCGAAGCCCTGCCGGAGAGTGCGAGACAGGATCTCGCGCAGTTCGGGCCGGCGGGCTGCTTCGAGGCGAAGTTCCAGCAGGGCAAGGGAAAGCTCGGGCCGGCCGAGCAGGCGCTCGACGATGTAGCGGACGTAGTCGACCATCAGGTCGATCGTCGGCTCGCGCCTGGACAGTGGCTCGAGGACGGCTTCGTCCGGGGCGAGTCGCTCGAAGATCCGTTCGCCGAGCGCGCCGAGCAGGGCGTCGCGGGTGCGGAAGTAGTTGGACGCCGTACCGGCCGGGAGACCTGCCGCCGCGTCGACGGCTCGGTGGGTCAGGCCGCGGGCGCCGGACTCCGCGAGGACGGCCAGGCCGGCGTCGGCGAGTCGGGTACGGCGTTCCGGATTCCTGGGCATGTTGACAAGGCTAGCAGAGTTCCACTACAACTGTCGTACACAACAACGACAGATGTAGTAGTCAGGAGAACCCATGCAACCCGCCGCTTTCGGCGCCACCGTGGTCACCGACCGACCGGCGGAGGTCGCCGCCTTCTATCAACAGCACTTCGAGCTGCAGCTCACCCTCGACCTCGGCTGGTTCCTGACGTTGCGTCGCGGTGAGGCGGACTGGGAGATCGCCATCTGCCGGCGTGGACACGCGACTGTGCCGGCCGCTGTGAACCAGTTGACCGAGAGCACCAATGTGTTCGGTTTCGTCGTCGAGGACGCGGACAAGGTCGCCCAATCCTTGACCGAGGCCGGCGTGAAGCTCGAGACCGAGGTGGTCACCGAGCCCTTCGGCCAGCGTCACTTCTTCGTCCGTGACCCGGAGGGCACCTGGCTGGACGTCATCCAGTTGGTGGCGCCCGATCCGGAGTGGCTGGCCGCCAACGTGCCGGCGACGTGAGTCGGGACCGAAGGACAGGAGGTAGTCCGGCGCGGCGGAACATCTCCCGCGGGAGAGCCTCGATCGGAGGCGTCCTCGGCCGACTACCTCCTGTCCTTTGGTACCTCAGACAGTGAGCAGGACCTTGCCGGTCTGGGCGGACTGCTCGAGAGTCTCGTGGGCGCGGGCGACCTGGTCGAGGGGAAAGGTGGCGTGCACGATCGGGCGCACCTTCTTCTCCGCGATCAGCGGCCAGACGTGGCCGACGACCTCCCCGAGGATGTGGCCCTTCTCCGCAACGGAACGAACGCGGAGAAGGGATCCGGTGATCGAGGCGCGGCGGCTCATCACCCGGCCGAGGTCGAGTTCACCCTTCGAGCCGCCCAGCAGGCCGATCACGACCAGGCGTCCGTCGTACGCGAGGGTCTTCACGTTGTCGGTCAGGTACTTCGCGCCGACGATGTCGAGGATGACGTCCGCGCCGGCGCCGCCGGTCGCCTCCTTCACCACCGACGCCCACTCGGCTTCCTTGTAGTTGATCGCGACGTCGGCGCCGAGCCGGGTGCAGTACTCCATCTTGTCCGTGCTGCCGACCGTGGTCAGCACCCGCGCGTCGTGCGCGACCGCGAGCTGGATCGCCATCGTCCCGATCCCCGACGCGCCGCCGTGGACGAGCAGGGTCTCGCCCTCCCTGAGGTGCGCGGACATGAAGACGTTCGCCCATACCGTGGCGACCACCTCGGGCAACGCCGCCGCGCTGACCAGGTCGATCCCGTCGGGGACAGGCATCACCTGCGGCGCCGGTACGACGACCTTCTCCGCGTACCCGCCACCCGCGAGCAGAGCACAGCACTCGTCGCCGACGGACCAGCCCTCGACCTCGGCGCCGACCGCGGAGATGGTCCCGGACACCTCGAGTCCGAGCGTCCCCGGCGCGCCGGGCGGTGGTGGATACAGACCCCATCCGCTGCAGCAGATCGGGCCGGTTCACTCCTGCTGCCGCGACATCGATGACGACCTCGTCGACGGCCGGGGCCGGATCCTCGATCTCGCCGATCCGGAGAACTTCGATCCCGCCGGCACCCTCACATACGACAGCTCGCATGCTGCACACGGTACCCGCTAGGTCCGGACGATCTCGGCCATGTCCCGGGCGATGCTGTCGAGGTGGACGGTGGTGCCTATCGAAGCGAACCAGTCCCATAGTTCGAGCGAATGGTAGAGCCGGTAGAGGGTGGTCCGTTCACGCCAGTCCGGGGGCAGGTCGCCATACCCTTGGACGAGTCCGGCGAGCTTCTCCTCGCTCTCGCGGATGGAGTAGGACTGCGTCTTGGCGAGGTCCATCAGCGGGTCGGCGGCGATCGCGTTCTCGACGTCGATGAAGCCGGTGACGCGCCAGGTCGCCGGATCGACCAGCACGTTGCCCTCGTGGAAATCGTTGTGACACAGGACCGGGCGTCTTGCTGGATTCGAGGAGTTCGGCGTGCGTCTCGACGTACTGCGTGGATGCCTGCGTGGAGTGCGGGATCGCCGTTCAGGTCGCTCGAATTCCTTGAGTTTCTTGGCGAATTGGCGACGCATGTACTGCGTGTTGTCCGGCAGCGGGTCGAGGATCTCGTCGGTGAGATAGCCGTACGCCGGTTGCTCGATCCGATGGATTGCGGCGAGGAGTCGTCCGAGCTGTTCGTACGTCGATCGCCAGTCGGGCGGATCGGTCTCGGGCAGTGGTACGCCGTCCAGCTTCGTCAGCACGGTGAAGTTGTCGCCGATCTGGACCACGCGCGGGACCGCGTCGCCGAGTTCCCTGCGAGGAGCCCGTAGACGTGGACTTCCTTGGCTTGTTTCCAGGCCGACTCCGGTGTGTACACCTTGGCGATCAGGGAGCTCGTGGCTGTGCGGACTTCGAAGACCGTGTTCAATTGGCCGCCGCTCCGCGGGACGATCTCGCTGCCGGGGAACTCGCACGCGCCAGGGTGGCCCGGATCGCCTCAGCCATCCAGGTCCGCCCAGGTGTCGACGTCGTGGCCGGCGCGGGTCGGCGCGGACCAGATCAGGTCCAGGCCGGCGAGCGAGCGTCGTACCGACTTGTCCCGGGGGTCGCCGAGCTGTCGGAGGGCTTCGGCGAGTTCGGTACGGCGGTAGGCCGTGGCGAGGTGTTGTTCGTGGCCTTCGGTGTCGCGCAGGCCGTGACCGTCGTGGTCGCCGAGACCGTTGAGCAGGTTGGTGATGTCGCCCTTGGTCAACCAGGGGAGGTCGCAACTGAGCACCACGACGACGGGCGCGGTGCCGTGGACGAGGCCGGCGGCGATCCCCGCCATCGGGCCGCCGGACGGTGGATCCTCGACGGTCCACTCGACCGGTCGGCAAGTGGTGCGGACCGGGCCGACCACCACGGTCGACGCGGCAGCTTCCGTTGCCGTCAGCACCCGGTCGAGCATGGTGACGCCGTCGAGTACGAGCATGGCCTTGTCCACCCCACCGAACCGGGTCGAGCCACCCCCGGCCAGCACCAGCGCGTCGTATTCCACGGCCACAGTCTCTCAGGTGTCGTGCCGCCGTCCCGGGTAGCGGGAATGCGGCACCATGGAAGGGTGAAGATCGCCGTGGTGCAGACCGCCAGCAGCTACGACAAGGCCGCCAACCGGGAGTTGGTCACGCGGGCCGTCGCCGATGCTGCCCGGGAACGGCCGGACCTCGTCGTACTGCCGGAAGCGATCATGTCCGACTTCGCGGTCGAGGGCGGCTCGGTGGCCGAGGCGGCTGAGGCGCTGGACGGGGAGTTCGTGTCCACGCTACGTAAGAGCGCGGTGGAGCACGGAGTGGCGATCGTGGCAGGGATGTTCGAACGCAGTTGCGACCAGCACCGTCCGTACAACACGTTGCTGGCAGTCGGTGCGGACGGCTCACTCCTGGGTGCCTACCGGAAGATCCATCTGTACGACGCCTTCGGCTACAAGGAGTCCGATCAGCTGACGTCCGGTGATGTCGCACCGGTTGTCGTCAAGGTCGGCGGGCTCTCCTTCGGACTGATGACTTGTTACGACCTGCGCTTCCCGGAGTTGTCCCGCGCACTCGTCGACGCCGGCGCCGAGGCGCTCGTCGTACCGGCCGCCTGGGTCCGCGGGCCGTTGAAGGAGCACCACTGGACGACGTTCCTGACCGCGCGAGCCATCGAGAACACGTGTTACGTCGTCGCCGCCGCCCAGAACGGCAAGAAGTACTGCGGCCTGAGCCAGGTCATCGATCCCCAAGGGGTCGCGATCGCCGCGGCCGGTGAAGCCGACGGCCAGGCCTTCGCGGAGCTGTCCGCGGACCGGTTGGCCGAGGTCCGGCATCGGAACCCGTCGCTGAAGAACCGCCGGTACAAAGTCACACCGCTGTAGCGCGCGGACTCGGATAGCCTCCTCGCGTGGGCGATGGGTTTGATCTGGAGCATCACGGTGATCTCGAGGTCGGGGGAGGGCTGGTCGATCTGGCTGTCAACGTCCGGGTCGGCACGCCGCCGGCCTGGTTGGTCGACGAGATCACGGGCAGTCTGAGCGACCTGGCGTCGTACCCGCGGCAGGACGCTGCGCTGGCGGCGGTCGCCGCGCGGCACCGGGTGACGCCGGATCGGGTGCTGCTGACGGCTGGGGCCGCGGAGGCGTTCGTGCTGATCGCGCGTGCGTTCCGGCCGCGGCATGCGGTCGTAGTGCATCCGCAGTTCACCGAGCCCGAGGCGGCGCTCCGGTCGGCGGGGCATGTGGTGGACCGGGTGATCCTGCGGCCGGAGGACGGGTTCGTCCTCGATCCCCGGATGGTTCCGGCCGACGCGGATCTCGTGGTCATCGGTAACCCGACCAACCCGACGTCCGTGCTCCACCGCGCCGACGACCTGCGCGAGCTGGCGCGACCCGATCGGATCCTCGTGGTCGACGAGGCGTTCATGGACGCCGTACCAGGCGAGCCGGAGTCCCTCGCCGGTGCCTCGATCCCGGGGCTGGTCGTGATCCGCAGCCTGACCAAGACCTGGGGTCTCGCCGGTCTGCGCGTCGGGTACGTGCTCGCCGCGCCAGGACTCATCGAGCAGCTGGCAGCGGTCCAGCCGCACTGGCCGGTGTCCACACCTGCACTGGCGGCGGCAATTGCCTGCAGCAACGAGCACGCTCTCGCCGAAGCCGCTCAGGCTGCTGTCGACATCGAGAGACAACGTGCCTACCTGCTGGACGGTTTGCTCGGTCCTGACGGTGCGCGAATCTCGACGTACGGCGTGCCGCGCGGACCGTTCGTTCTGGTGCGACTCGAGGGCGCCGGCGTACTGCGGGAATCCCTGCGTCAGCGGGGTTATGCGGTACGGCGTGGGGACACGTTTCCAGGTCTTGGGCCGGACTGGCTACGGATCGCCGTACGTCCGGAAGACATCACCGACGCCTTCCTGAAGGTCTGGCGTGACCTTCGCGGGTGAACCGAGTCGTCGCCGTAACCCTCGAGGGGTTTAGTCCACCTGCCCTTTGCGCACAGGATGGTCGCTGAGTGCCCGCTCCATGTGCCGGCACTCGCGGCCACTTGCGAAGGGAGCAGCAACATGAGTCTGAACAACGACGACATGACGACCTCGTCCGACGGTGACGAGGGTCTGGCGGACGGTGGGGCTACGCCGGGCGGCACGGATGGTGGCGCCGATGGTGGAGCGGGCGGTGGCGAGGGTCCTGCGGACGGCGGCGCGTCGCCAGGTGTCAGCGACGGCGGCGCCGACGGTGGTGCCGATGGTGGCGCGGGCGGTGGCGAGGGTCCTGCGGACGGCGGCGCGTCGCCAGGTGTCAGCGATGGTGGTGCCGATGGTGGTGCCGACGGAGGTGCCGATGGTGGCGCTGGGGGCGGTACCGAAGGGCCTGCTGACGGTGGCGCCGACCAGAACGCGACCGGCGGTGGGGCGGACGGTGGCGCCGACGGTGGGGCCAGCGGGAGCTCCGGAAGCTGATGAGGACGGTGCCGGGGGCCGGGCCGCTGCCGGACGAGCGCCCGGCTCTCCGGCGCTGTGTAGCGGGTGATCTGGACGAGTTCGCGCGCTCCTACTGGGGTGCGCGGGCTCTGCTGTCGCACGGCCCGGACCTGCCTGCGCCGTACGACGATCTGTTCAGCCTGGAGGCCGCGGACGAGCTCCTGTCTCGCCGCGGTCTCCGCACGCCGTTCCTGCGGATCGCGAAGAACGGGGTGGTCGTCGGCGACGGGCAGTTCACTGGGTCGGGCGGCGTGGGTGCGGAGATCGCCGACCAGGTCCGCGACGACAAGGTGGCCGCACTCTTCGCTGACGGGCACACCGTCGTCCTCCAGGCGCTGCACCGCACTTGGCCGGCTTTGGTCGACTTCTCTACGCAACTGTCGGTGGACGCGGGCCACCCGGTGCAGATCAACGCGTACATCACTCCTGCCGAGTCACAGGGTTTCTCCGCGCACTACGACGTACACGACGTGTTCGTACTGCAGGTGGCCGGCGAGAAGCACTGGACGGTGCACGAGCCGGTGCATGTGGACCCGCTGCGCAACCAGCCGTGGACGGACCACTCGCAGGCTGTGGCTGCTGCTGCGCGGGACAAGGCTCCGGTGATCGACGACGTACTGCGGCCGGGTGACGCGCTGTACGTGCCGCGGGGGTTTCTGCACTCGGCGAAGGCGCTGGGTGGGATCAGCGCGCACCTGACTGTCGGCCTGCACACCATGACGCGCTACCTGCTCGTAGAGGAGCTTGCCGCGCTAGCTGCGGACCAGGCCGCGCTGCGTGCTGCACTGCCGCTTGGTTTCGATGCTGGCGACCCTGCACAGGTCAGCGAGGTGTTGCCCGAGGTGGCTGACCTCTTGATCAAGCAGATCCAGGCCGCAACCCCTGACGAGCTGGCTGCCCGTCTGCGTCGTCGTACCTGGTCCAGCACTCGTCCCGCACCGCTGGCGCCGCTCGCCCAGGCCGCATCGATCGCTGCGTTGGCAGTCGGTACGACGGTGCGACTCCGGGCCGGCCTTCGTTGTCGCGTCGTACCGGGGGATCCTGTGGTCCTTCAGCTGCCCGATCGCCGGATCACGCTGCCGGCGATCACGGCCGACGCCGTCCAGGCGGTTTGCTCGGGTGCCGATCACAAGGTCGGCGACCTTCCGGGTCTCGACGAGGCTGATCAGCTGGTCCTGGTACGGCGCCTGCTCACTGAGGCAGTTCTGGTCACGACCACTTCGTAGGCCGTGGGTTGGTTGCAGCGGGCAACAGTAGGCTGGGGTGAGTGAACGGACGCCGGTGGTTGGTGGGCGCTCCGCGTGTGCTGTTGTGGTGGGCAGACGTTGACATGGCGGTGTGAGGCGGGCGGGCACTGTGGCTGACAGGTACCGGGCGGAGACGGGCTGTGCGGCGTTGGCGGACCGGCGCGGAGACTCCCTGGTCGCCACCGCACCACCTGCCGAGCGCTGGCTCCTGATCGAATCCCGAGCCGCGTGGCCCCGCAACGCTCTCACCTCTCTGCAGCACTCGAGTGCGGGTCCGGCTGGGGATCTTGGTACCGAGGTCGCGCGGCGGTGCGTGCAGCTGGGGTATCGGCCGGTGCTGATCCGGCGGTTCGGGCGGATTGATCGTTCGGCGCCTCGGCGATGGGGGCTGATTGACTGCCGGCCCGGCCGCGAGTCGGTGCGGTGGGGTGAGTTGCCGTCTGACGAGCACTTGCTCGAGGTGCTCGGTGGGGCTGACCCGGGCGAGATCAGTCCCGAGCCGGTGTACCTGGTGTGCACGCACGGGCGGCACGACGCGTGTTGCGCCGTACGGGGTCGACCATTGGCTTCCGCGTTGGCGGCTGCCTATCCCGAACGCACGTGGGAGTGCAGTCACATCGGCGGAGACCGGTTCGCTGCGAACGTCGTCGTACTGCCGCATGGCCTGTTCTACGGGCACGTCGCAGCGTCCCGCGCCGTCGAGCTCGCCAAGCAGTACGACGAGGGTCTCGTCGTGCGCGACCTCCTCCGCGGATCAGGTGCCTTCGTCCCGCCGGTGCAGGCTGCGCAGCACTACGCTCGCGCCGCGGGGCATTCACTCGTCGTCGATGACCTTGTCCCCAGAGCTGTTCGCCAACTGGCCGGCAACCACTGGCAGGTGGATCTCGCGCTGTCCGGCGGCGGTGTGGTCACCGTCGAGGTGTCGGCTCACCTCGATACAGTCGACGCCAATCTGACGTGCGCCGGCGCTGCGCCCGCCACGGTCCGCCGCTTCCAGCTCCACCGCATCAAGTCCAGCTGACGCGGGAGCCGTCACCGTCCAGTTTGACCGCGTCCGGTTCTCACATCCAGCTGACGGCGTCCGGCGCTCGGCGTCCCCGGTCATCGGAAATCGCCAGCGCCATGGTCCGTCTGGCCGGCGGTTGTCTCCGCGTCATAGGCCGCCAGGGCCTGCGCGAAGGACGGGCCGTCCTCTCTCGGCCGGCGCCGGGCGTCCCGGCCGAGATGGTCCTCCCGGAGGTCGTCCATGAACGACGCCTGGAGTTCCGGGCCGCCCCGAGCCAGGGTCTCGGCGTAGCGGCTGAGCTCGTCGCTCGCCGAGAGCTCGCGGTGGCTCCACACACCGAGCTGGACGAGCGTCGGCAGCAAGGCGATCGACCGCTCGGTGAGGCTGTAGATCGCCTTCTGCCGGTGTGTCGGATCTGCGACCCGGGTGAGCAGGCCGGCCGCGGTCAGTGAGCGCAGCCGGTCGGCCAGCAGCTTCGTCGAGATGTGTTCGTCCGAGGCCAGCAGCAACTCCCGGTAGTGCCGCCTGCCGGCGAACATGACATCCCGCAGCACCAGCAGGCTCCAGCGGTCGCCGAGGATCTCGACCGCCAGATTCAGCGGGCAGGCGGATCGGTGCGTCGTCATCCTGAAGTTCTTTCCGCAGTGGTTGCCAACGAGCTGCAGCCAATCCTAGGCTGAGACTGCTTTCCAAAGGAAATCAGAAACGGAGATGACCATGACGCAGCAGTCACCGACCGCCGAGGTGCTCCCGATGCCGGGCCGAGGGACCGGAGTGACCGAGGACGCCCGGTCGATCGAGTGGCCGGACGTGGTGCGGCGCTTCAGGTCGGGCGGATTCCGCTGGTTCACCTCGCTGCGACCCGACGGACAGCCGCACACGCGCCCCGTGTTCGCCGCGTGGTCCGAGTCGGTGTTGTTCACCGCGTCGAAGGGGACCGCGCGGAAGAGCCGGAATCTGGACGCGGACGGGCGCTGCTCGATCGCGACCGAGGTCGACGGCGCCCACGTGGTGGTGGAGGGCGTGGCGAGCCGGGTGACCGACGAGGAGACGTTGCGCCAGGCGTCGGCCGCGTTCCAGGACGTCTACGGCTGGCCCACCAGGGTCGCCGGTGACGAACTGGACGCCGATTACGGCGCCCCGACCTCCGGCGGCCCGCCGTACCGGATCTATCAGATCACCCCGACCACGGTGTACGCCTTCCCCGCCGACGCCGACTTCCTCCCCACCCGCTGGACCTTCTGACGGCGTACCGCTCCCTTCTCGCCGCCGTCGGCCGGGGTGTCGCATCGGCGCGATGACGCCGTCGCCGACCGGGCAGCACACTCGCCGACCGGACAGTCAGGCGTGCTCAGTCCGGGGTAGGCAGCTGGCGATCCTCCAGGTGAGCGCCGTAGAAGGTGGATTGGCGGGCCATGATGTCGCGCATCGGCGTGCCGCGCGGAACGCCGTACACGGTGCCGGGGAAGTCCAGGTCGCGCTGGATCCGCCAGAGCTCCTCGTGCCGGTCGGGCGAGAAGAGCTGGGCCGGATCGCCGACCGCGATCCACCCGATCGGGAGGACCGCGCCGGGTTCCAGGCGCGAGTTCACGTGCAGCACGCTGTTGATCCGGAGTTCCGCGCCCGCGCCGGCGACCGAACCGGGGAACAACGCGGCGCCCGTGGCGATGAAGACCTCGTCCTCGACCGTGGCGCCGTTGACATGTGCATGGGGACCTACCAGGACCGCGTCGCCGAGCAGGGCGGGATGGTCGGCCCGGCCGCGCACCAGGGCGTTCTCCATCACCACCCTGTTCTCACCGAGTCGGACCTCGCCGTTCTCCGCGGTCAGCACGGCACCGTGCAGGACCCTGCTGCCTTCGGCCAATACGACGGCGCCGCAGAGCACTGCTGATGGTGCGACATAAGCGGATTCGGGCACGACCGGTCGTCGGCCGCGGTGTTCGAGCAGCATGCAGCGCCGTCCTTCCGTTGAGCATCACCCTCGTCCTCGTAGCTGTACCCGTTCGGCCTGCGGATCTCCACTGCCCGGGCCCTCACTACCCGGGCGGCGGTGCCCGGCGGCCGTCCACATCGGAGGTGGGAGGTTCGGCCGCCCGGGCGATCCGGGTGTTGGAGATCCGCGAACGAGAGAAATATTAGAACATAAGTCCTATGTCGCTTAGCGTGGATATAAGTCATCGCGGAAGCCCGAGCTGGCCCGCTGATACGCGCTGGACTCGATAGTGCGTTCGCCCGGGGTCTATGCCCAGCAGGAGCAGCCCTGTCGCAGTTGGGTGGTTCGTGAGCAAGTCGGCTTACCTGAGGTGCTGCCCTGTCGGGAGTGGGCGACGCCTGTATCCACGCTAAGCGACATAGGACATAAGTCCTATGTCGCTTAGCGTGGATATAAGTCATCGCGGAAGCCCGAGCTGGCCCGCTGATACGCGCTGGACTCGATAGTGCGTTCGCCCGGGGTCTATGCCCAGCAGGAGCAGCCCTGTCGCAGTTGGGTGGTTCGTGAGCAAGTCGGCTTACCTGAGGTGCTGCCCTGTCGGGCGTGGGCGACGCCTGTATCCACGCTAAGCGACATAGGACATAAGTTCCCTTAAGCTCCACAGATCATTCTCGAGGCGTGACCTGTGAGGTTGCGTCGCCGACGGTGTCCGTGACGGGGCGGTGGTCAATCGGTGACTTGGCGACGAACCTCGGTGGTGGGTCGTGCTGGCTGCGCTCCCTCTGGCTCGAGCGTGTGGCTGCACCTCCACGACGATCACCAGCAGCTCATGACCGCCACTCCTCAGCCGCTGGCCACCTGAACGTCGCATCCGTCGAACTCGGCGAGATAGACCTTGGAGCTGCCGTGGGGGTCGAGTCGTAGCGGGCCGTCTGCGGGCTGCGCGGCGCCGAAGTCAAGGTTGCGTCCGTCCGTGGCGTCGCGCAGCTCGAAGTCGCAACGACCGTAACTGTGGAAGTCGACGACGTTGACGACGGCTTTGTGGCCGGCTGGCACCGTGAACGCCTCGCTGTCACCGGTCCCGGCCTTCTGTGCGAAGGGAAGGGCGATCTGACCAGCGCCTCCGGAATGGGTCGCGAGGCAACTGGGATCGTTGGCGCTCACCCTGAACGTGCCGGTGTCCGCTATCTGGTAGGTCCGGGTCTCGAAGATTTGGGGGAAGGCTTTCTGTTCGCCGCTGTCGACGTGCGCGAGTGTGAACGTGCAGCCGTTCTCGACGGTGTTGGTGCCGCGGATGCTGAGCCGCCACGGGGAAGCCTCGGTGAACTCGCCGTCTGCCGCCCCATCTTGTCCGGGCGACCTGTTGTCATCCAGCAGCAGCGCGACCACGGCTCCGGCTGCGAGGATCGCACCGGCCACGGACAGGTACACCAAGCGCCTAGGCCAGGACCGTACGGACCGGTCCTTGCCGGTCGGCTCCGGCTCCGCCTCGGGCTGCGGCTCCGGCTGGCGGCGCGGGGCCGCATCGGCGGCGCCCAGCGCTGCTGTCGCCGCGGCGGCCACAGAGCGGCTGTCGTCGTCAGCCAGACGCTCGAGGGTCATCCTGGCCGCCAACGCCAACCCGGCGTTCCTGCCCTGCAGCAGGCCGACGAGCTCCTGGATCGCGCCGACCCGCACCGTGGCCAGCGGATGGTCGATCAGCTCGCGAAGCTCGGCAGGCAGCGGTGCCGGGACGGTGACCGGACGACTGCGGCGGGCAAGGTACAGCTCACCCTGCATCTCGACGTCGCGGCTGGGAGTCTGGTGAGGATTCCGTTCGCGGACCCGGTCGAAGACGTAGTCGTACAGCTCGTTGAGCGACACCCAGCCGTCCTGGTCGAGGTCGGCGTCTCCGGTGGCCAGACCGTCCACCAAGGCAGCGGTGAACACCGAGGGACTGCTGTGGTCGTCGGCGAGCCGGTCACCTTCGAACGCGTACTCCGTCGAGCTGGAAGCCGTGATCACTGCTCGGCCACGGCCACCGCCCAGCCTTCCACCGGAGAAGCTGTCCAGCACGTTCGCGTCGCCTGCGGCGCGCACGGTCACGCCTCGGCCGAAAGCGCCGCCGTAGCAACAGTCCAGCAGCAGCACGATGCTGCGCGATCTGCTCATCCTCAGGCACCGCTGCACGAAGTCGGCGGACACAGCGGTGGAGCCCAACCGGTTCGGGAGGGTGTTGCTCGCCGCGAAGAACAACTCCCCGGAGTCGCTCTTGAGGCCGTGGCACGAGAAGTGCAGCAGCAACACGTCTTCGGGCCGGCTGTCCGCGAACAGATCCTCGATCCGCCCCTGGATGACGTGTGCCGACTCGTTGCGGACGACCTGCACGTCGAAGCCACCGATCTCGGGGTCACCGAGCACGCCGGCCAGAGCCTGCGCATCCGCCGCCGGCGCGCGAAGCCGCCCGAGCCCCTCGTGCTCGTAGACGTCGTTGGCAACGATCAGCGCCTTGCGTCGCCCAGCCATCCAGCCGCCCTCCCCGGCGCGGAATGCCCGCTCACCCTCAGTGTCGGTCACCATCCACCGGCCGGCCAACCTTTCGCGACCGCCTTGTCGCCACCTGCCCCCGACCAGGAGGTGAGCGACGTAGATGTCGCGGGCTTTGGGTGCGACAGTCAGCTCGTCTGTGAACTCGCTGAACCACCGTCCGCAGTGGACTTCTTCGCGTACCCGCTCAGATCGGTCAACGGCGCACCCGATAGCGTAGGTGAAGCACCCGGTTGCCCTGAATCACTACGTCAGGATCCTCCAACAGGTGCTGCGCGTGGACCGACCCGAAGTAGCGTTTGCCGGACCCGAACACGACGGGTACGACGTCCATGCGCACCTCGTCGACCAGGCCCGCGGCAAGCGCCTGGCCACCGACGTCGCCGGCGGCGACCTCGACCATGCGGTCACTCGCAAGCTCCTGCGCCTTGGCCACGGCTGCCTCGACGCCGTCGACGAAGTGAAACGGCGCCTCGGGGTCCCAGCCCTCGGGCTGCGGCCGGTGCGTCACGACGACCACGTGGTCGATCCCGCTCGGAGGCTTCCCGTCCCAGCCGTCGGTTATGTCGAAGACGTGGCGGCCGGCGATTGTCGCCCCGATCTGGTCCCAGTACGGCCGGGTGTAGTCGTAGGACACCTGCGACACCTTTATCACGCCGCTTTCGTCCAACGGGACGTCACCGCTGGTCAACCAGTCGAACAGCGGTCCGGGCTGGTCGTTCTCGTCCGCGATGAAGCCGTCTACTGACACCGTGCCGTACATGACCACCTTGCCCACGGGGCCTCTCCTCTGCTTCGGGGTGCCCCCAAATTAGCGTGTCGTGAGCTGTCGCTCTTGTAAGAAATCAATCGGCCGGCAGCGGCCAGCCGTCCAGCACGTGGCCGGGATGTTCGCGCAGGAACCGCCGCCGGACTTCGACGTACCGGGTCGGTGTGAGCCCGGTGAACGCCCGGAACTCGTGGCCGAAGTGGGCCTGGTCGAAGTAGCCTGCGCCACCGGCGAGGTCGGCCCAGTCGATCGGTCCGGCGGGGTTGATCGCCAACACGGTGGCGGTGAAGCGGTAGGTGCGGGCCAGCCGCTTCGGTGTGACGCCGATGAGCTCCTTGAACCGCTGTGCCAGATGAGTGCTGCTGACACCGGCTGCCACCCTCAGGTCGTCGATCGCCACCGCCCCGCTGGTCGCCGCGATGACGCTGCTCGTATGGCGGACCAGCCCCAGGCCGGCGGTCTCGCACAGCCGTCGCATTAGCTCCTCCTCGAGCAGCGTCAGCATCTCGTGCGGTCCGTCCGCCGTGGCCAGCCGGTCTCGCAGCTCGGCGATGGCGGGTCGGCCCCAAACCTGCTCTACCGTCACCGGCCGGTCACACAGCTCGGCCGCGGGCATCGGCAGGAACGGCGCCAGCCCCCACGGCTTGACGTGGACGCCGACGGACCGGGTCCGGGGTGGGTAGCCGAACTCCAACGCGCGGGTGGGCATGGTGACCACGCAGCCGTCGGCGTACTCGACCGTCTCGATGTCGGTGCCGGCGCGGATGCGGAACGGCGCCCCGAGGTTGACGATGAGCAACACCGCCGGACTTGCCGGCAGCGTCAGCCGGGCGTACGGCGGCTCACCCTCCAGGTAGTAGAGGTCGTCGATCAGCCCGTCCAGCGGCGGTCGCGGCACTCTGGACACGTACTCCACGCCCACAGCATCGCCGACGCCCCCGCCGGCATCGCGCGCGGGGCTACGACGCTCCCCGCATCGCGTACCTGCTGGGTGATCTGCCGGTGCAGATCCTCGGCCGGATGCGGTCGGACCGTGTGCTGCGCCGATCAACCCCGCCCCGCGCCGCCCGAGCCTCAGTACGGAAGCGTCACCACCAAGAACCCTCAAAGTGTCACCAATGTCCTGATGCAGAACCGTCACCGATGTCCTGCGACCCGACAAAGCCTGACCCGTCAATTGCCGGGGCGTCAGGGCGGCTCAGCGGCGCTGGGTGGTGGAGTGCGGGAGCGTGCGGTCGAGCGTGAGGATGGTCGCGGCCGCCAGAAGGGCCAAACCCGACAGCGCCAGCCACGGGAACTCGTGGCGGATCTCGAAGAGCTGCGCGAAGAACGCCGGCGCCAGCACACTGGCGAAGGTGAAGGAGTACTGCCAGTAGGACAGGTACTTCCCGTGCCCGACCACCGGTGCGACCGCAGCAGCGAGCGCGTTCGAGGTCGCCGCATGCAGTACGTCGGCGAACGCGAAGACCGCCGTTGCCAGGATCAGCCCAGGCACCACGAGTGCGGTCGGGACGTGTAGCAGTGAGGCCATGAGTACTCCCCACACGGCCCACGTGACGCCGGCGACGATCAGTACATTGGTACGACGCCGGCGCTCGGTCTGCCGTACGACCAGCGTCTGCCCGGTCGCCAGCACGACGGACACCGCAGCCAGTAGAACACCGACCAACCATTCAGGTGCGGGGAGCGCGTCAGCGACGTACACCGGGAGCCCGACGCCCAGCAGCATCGTGCAGAGCGCCAGCACGGAGTTGGCGCCGATCAGGATCAGGAACGGCCGGTCCTTGCGGAGCTGCGGTGCCGGGCCGGTGTCCTGCACCTCACGCTTGTGGTGAGAGGGGTGCAGCCGCAGCAGAAGCAGACCGGCCAGGAAGAACGTCGCTGCGTTGACTGCCACCGCGATCGGGAAAGGAGCGTCCCCACCCATCGCCAGCAACGCACCAGCAGTCAGCGCACCGAGGCCGAAGCCGCCGGCCTGCATCATGCCGCCCAGACCGAACCACCTGTCGCGGTCACCCTCGTCGGCCACGTCCGACAGCAGGCTGAAGATCGACGACCAGAACACCCGCTGACCGAACGTCGTCACCAGCGCACACAGGAACAGCAGCCACAGCGACCGGCCGACGAAGAACCCAATGAATGCCAGTCCCTGGGCGAACTGGGAACCGACAACCAGGGTGCGCGGCCCGAGCCGGTCGATAACCACACCCACCGCGGCTGGTGCGGCGATGGAGAACAGCGTGGCCACGGTCAGCAGCGTTCCCGCCGTACCGAGGGGCACTTCCGCGACCCGGACGAAGTAGAGCAGCAGCAGCGGTCCGGCGCAGCCTCCACCGAACGAGTCGATCGCCAGACCGACGAGCAGCGGGAAGCGGCCGCGGATGTTCGGAAGGCCGAGGGACGTGGCTGTAGGCATGACAGAGTGCTCCGATCGCATCGACTCGGCCCACTCGCAGCGCTGCTACGAGACCACTCCACCAGGGGTGTTCCCCTGACTACAGTTGGGGCTCTCGGCCAAAGACAGTAGCAAGCCTTTGCCGAGAGCCTCCAGTGTTTTACTCTGCGGCAACCGCCGGTCGCACCGACACGTGGCGTAGCGGTCGCCACGCCACCGCAGTCATCAGCACCATGGCGACGAAGGCAATCGCGAATGGGGCCGCTAGCCCGTAGCGCTGCGCCAGTAGGCCGCCCAGACCGGCACCGATCGCCGCACCGCCGACCGAGGCGAGCAGGTAGACGCTGTTCACCCTGCCCATCAGCGGCTCCGGTGTGGCGAGCTGCCGGGCGGTCGTCGACACGATGCCCCACACCACCGCGTGAACCCCGAACACGACCATCGTCACGCCGGCGACCCACGGACTCCGGGTCAGCGCGAGGATCAGGTGCACAGCCGTCTCGATGACCAGTCCGGCCCGCAGCAGGGTCAGTGAGCCGACCCGCGGCTCCAGCACCTGGTAGACCGGCATGCCCAACACCCCACCGATCGCGCCGACCGACACCAGCAGGCCGAACTGTGTCTCACTCAGCCCGAGCCGCTCCCGGGCGAACAGCACCCAGGTCGCGAAGGCGGCACAGAAGGTGATGTTCATGACGAGGATGGAGCAGGCCAGCGTTCGCACACCCGCGTGTGCCCACAACCAGCGAACCCCCTCGCGTACTTCGCTCCAAAGCGCCGTACGGTCCGAGTCTGGAAGCGCCGGGCGTACGGCGACCCCGGCGATGAGTGCAGCCGCCGCGGCGAAGGTGACAGCATCCAGCACCAGCGGGACGCCAGCCCCGACGGCGAACAGCAATGCCCCGAGTGGCGGACCGCCGAGCTGCTGCAACACCGTGCCGGTGGCGAACAACCGCGCATTCGCCTTACCCAGCTGGTCTCTGGGTACGGCGCTAACCAGCAGCGCACCGGATGCGTTGTCGGCGAGCGTCTCCGCCGTACCGAGCAGGAAGAGTGCGGCGTAGACCGCCCACAACGGCGACGTGTCCAGCAGTACGGCGATTCCGAGCGCGCCGAGGACGATTGCGCGAAAGATGTCAGCGGCAACGATCATCAACCGGCGGTCGAGCCGATCGACGAGAGCCCCGCTGAACAAGGCGAACAGCAGCCACGGCAGCTGCTGGACGAACGCGGCCGCGCCGACCGCGGCCGGCTCGCGGGTGATCGAGGCGACCAGCAACGGGCCGGCGGCAAGCATCGCGCCGTCGCCGAGGTTCGAGATGATCGCGGCCGGCCAGATCTTGCCGAAGTCGGAGCCGAGTTCGGGCGGCAGCAGGAACGTACGGAGGGATTGCATCCGGATCTCCAGAGGGCACGACGGAACAACCTGACAACCGGCGCCGCTCCGGCGCCGGCGGGTGGTCCGGTCAGCTGCTGATCAGGCGGTGCTGATTCAGCGCGGTGACCGGACGGTGCGTGCCATGTCCTCGAACGACCGAGACATTGCGCTCACCTCCGTCCGCAACTGGGCGGCCCGTCCGCCTCTCCGCAGACCCTACCGTCCACCACTCACCCCCGCACTCCCGTTCGCCCTGCACACACCGCCGCGCTATCCTCAACGATCGGCGACCACGTCGCCTGGAGGGTTCGCATAGTGGCCGAGTGCGCTGGTCTTGAAAACCGGTAGGGCGGGTGACCGTCCTCGTGGGTTCGAATCCCACACCCTCCGCTCATCTCGTCCCGAAAGCCGCTCTGACCTGCGAAAACACAGAGCTGTAATTCGATCGCTGGGTGTCCGGCTGAGTCCGGTCTTGTCCGTCTGCGATCGACTACTTTCGGTTGGCCGTGCAGAATCCGTGCAATGGCTGCCCCGTATGTTCCAGCCCTCGCGGCCTGGCTCGTGAGGGCTGGAACATACGGCAGGGCGGATGGTCGGGCTAGGGTGTGCGCCGTGCCAAGCCTCCTCGGCGACCCAACGTCCTCAATTCGGCAGTTCCGGGCATTCACTGTCGGCGGCAAATGAGTGCGATCAGCGGCGGCTTAGACAAGGGCGTCGTAGACGCTCATCAGGGTCAGGCCGTAGCGAGCGCCGTTGATGTGGACGTGCGCCTGATTTCCGCGGCAAGACCAACCCCCGCCGCGCACTTCGAGACCGTCCGGCATCACGACCCGTCCCATGTTTCCTGTAGCAACGGCGCCGCCTGTCGTCAGTTCGAAGGGAACAACGAGGTCGTAGTTCGGTCCGTACCCTCCGATTAAGACGCCGCGTTCGCCGTCGATGAGCAGTACGCTCGCCCCTTGATACGGCGACTTTCCTCTGTCCACAGCAGCATCGGCGTCAATCGAAATCAGATGGAAGTCCGTGTAGGGGCAGGTCCACGCGACCCCGCCAAGAACATTGA
Source organism: uncultured Actinomycetota bacterium (assembly GCA_963770725.1). Classification (GTDB taxonomy): domain Bacteria; phylum Actinomycetota; class Actinomycetes; order Propionibacteriales; family Kribbellaceae; genus Kribbella. The sequence continues at coordinate 66,317 of CAVYQT010000012.1, read as the reverse complement.
GCGTGTAGCAATCGAAGACCGATGGGAGACCGGCATTCCATGGGTACTCCCATACGGGCCTCAGGTCCGGGCCGAATCGGACGAGCCCGTGAGCGCCGGGACCTGCTGAAGCGTGGGCTTCGTCGAAGTAGCCAACCCAGGTGTCCCCCGAGTCGGTCGCGAGAACGTGGAGGATTGCGTCTCCGAAGTCGCCCTCTGCCACAAGTTCGCCGGCGGCACTCCAGCGCTGAGCATTGTCCGGCGTCGTAGGCGACTTCCTCGCCGCGACGAGAAGCACTCCGCCATCGGCGACTGGTTGCACGTGGGTGGGGTGAATCGCCCCATCAAGAATCGCAGACCGAACTGGCTCGGCATCTTCCAAGTGCCAGGTCGCCAGCGTGCGACCGTCAACTCCTCGCGAGGACCAGAGCGCGACGGCTTCGCCAGCCGGACCGAAGCCCACCACCTGTGCTTGACGGTTCCAGTCGAGGTCGGTCTTCGATGGGATCAGGAAGCCGGCGCGCTCGAGCGGAATCATCGGTAGTTGAAGATTGCGCGCGCGCTGCTCGCGGTCCCGCATCTCGCGTTCTTTCCGCCGTGACCCGACCACGCACTCAGCATGGCGCAACCGGAGGCACAGCGGCAAAAGGGATCCATGACAGACGGCTGCGCCAGGCGGCCCGGTCGACCTCCCAGCGGCAGATGAGGACGTTCACTGGGACCGATGGCTGGTCGGATGTTGAAGGACTGATGGAGCGCTAACTCGCTGCTGAAGAAGGACGCCAGGCGTGGGACTATCAGCCCATGACTGTCGATGCGGAGGGCCTGCGCGCTATCGCCACAGAGTGCGTGAATCTCGTCGCCGCTGAGTTCGACCGGGACCTCGACTGGAGTCTTGAGAGCCTTGAGACTCTCGACGAGGTGTGCGCGCACCTTCTGAGCGCGGGCCCGCTCAACGCGGATCGACGGGATCTGTGGTGGAAGCTCGTTGGCGCGTACGCCGGCGAAGTTGTCCTGGCCGCCTACGGTGGTGAGTGGATCAGCCATGAGAACGCGCCGAGCTCGTACGCCATCCTGGTCGACGGAGTGACAGGCTTCCCATTCGCGCTGGCCGATCGCATCCTGGGCGGCGAACCATTCAAGAGTCTTGCGTCGTTCGGACGTGCGTTCCCGCACATCGCGCGCAAGACAACGCCCTGAACCGCCCACTCGCGGCAGATCCGTGCGTTGCGGGCTGGGTGACGCCGGTCTCACTCGTCGCCCATGACGGCGGCGATTGGCTCGAGCTCAGCCAAGAGCCGCTCCAAGATCCCGAGCGGCGCCTCCAGTGGTACGTGAGGCGCGTACTCCAGCAGGTTTCGTAGCGCTAGCACCTCGGCTCGCGAGAACTCCACCACTGCGAGGTCGCCCTCCTCCTCGGCGACCTCGTCCGCTGATGCCACTTCGTGCAAAATCATTGACGCGAAGCGTGGTCGTCGGGCAGCGTTGCCCGCGCTTTCCGAACACCTTCAACTGTGGTCACTACAAGGCGTAGGACTGACTCGGAGATCCCAAACCCAACCCAGGATTCAGAGGATGAAGGACCAGATCGACTATCACGAGGTGGAGCCGCTCACGGTCTGGCTTGACGGCAAGGAACAGCAGTGCTCCGTCGACGAGACCTCCACCACCGACTCCCACTGGATGCTGGTCCTGACAACGCCAGACGGCAGGACCTGGACCGGCTCTGGCCAGGGACTGTGGACAGCCTTCGTCGAGCTACGGCGTCAGGTCGAACCACTCGGCTACCGGCTATGCTGCGCGGGCGCGAGGGCCGACGCGTTCATGCGCCGCCGCCGATCGTACGACGGCTACATCGTCGATCTCTGGACCCGCCGAACCTTCTTCGGCATCCGCCACCAGGCCTCGTTGTTCGACTACGCCCCCGCCGGCAAGGTCACCACCGTCGACGAACAACTGGCCCGCTACGACCGCTGGATAGACACCCGCTGGTGGCGAGCCCTCCTCCCCGGCGACCCGGTCCGCTGAGCTTCGGTGACCGATGCGCAAATATCACATCGTGGAGCCGGTCACTTGCGGCAGCAGCGGCTGGAGACAGCGCCGAATAACCCGCGTGATCCGCCGCACCACCACCTTGCCAATCCGCACTATCAAGGCAGACCGACCCCGGACGTCCCTCAATCTTCCTAGGCGAGGTGTCAACCATCACCTGGCACGGAACCGTCAGGCATCAGGTGGCACACGACACGTCGAGATAGGTCTGCCCTCCTCGGGGTGATCTGCGACGGACCTCCGCCAGGTGATCTGCGACAGTGCCGAGAGCGCGGATCTCGGCAGATCCGTGCGTTGGCCGGCCGCCACAGGTCGTCGCCAGACATCTAGCCTGTCGCGAATCAACTGGCGGAGATGTGTCGCGCATCTGTTAGCGGATCACACAGCGGGGACGGGTCGAGGCGGATCGCGGCCAGCCGCTGTGGGCTGTCCAATCGAGCGGCCAAGGGGACGGGACCAACCGGCGTTGGGTCACGTTCACGGGCACGTTTTCCGACGACCGTGCAAAATACGTGCAGACGTGCGAGTTGTTGTAGCTTCGCGATCTTGCGTTCGCGCAGGTCAGGACCACATTTGGACTGTTCGGACGCCTTGGCCTTGAAAACCGGTATGGCGGGTGACCGTCATCGTGGGTTCGAATCCCACACCCTCCGCCGACCGACTGCGAGAAGCGGGCTCTGACCTGCAGAAACACATCGCCCTAGGCTGAGGATGGTGTCCGACTGAGCCCGGTTGAGTCCGATTGCGAGCGGTCACTTTCGGTTCTCCATGCAGAGTGCTGGCAGAGCATCGTGGTGAGGTAGGTCGCGGCGCCGAACTTGGGGCCGGTGCAGGACTGATCGAAGGCGGGTGCGCCGCCGTGCCAGGCAGGCCGCGCGCCATGGGTCTTGACGGGGAAAGCGGGACAAGATCGCGCATTGATCAGTTTCCTGCGCCGAGCCGATCTAGGTGGCTGGTGTCGAACGGGCCCTGGCGGGTTGGATGACGCCAGCTGTTGGGGCTGAGAGGGTCTCAGGCTGTTGGTTTGTCGGTGCGCTGGATTCGCAGGCGAGCTCGGTCAGCACTGATCGGCAGCGTTCGGGCCGGTTCTGAGGGGTGATCGAACGCGCGTTGGCGGTGACGAGTGGTCGCCAGTGCCTCAGCTGGTGGCTGTGATCCAGGTTTGGCCGGGGCCGCGGCGGATCCCGAGCATGCCGAGGCGAGCCAGGTTGGTTGCGGCGGCGAGCAGACAGAGGTCGGCGGCGACCTTGGTGCGGCCGCGGACCCTGGCGCGGCGGCCGCCGTGCCTGCGGCGCATCAGGTGGCCGATCTTGCGTTCCACCTTCGGGCGGGTGGCCTTGTAGTCGGCCCGCCAGGCCGGGTCGGTCTGCGCGGCGCGGGCCCGGGCCAGCTCGGCCTCATAGGGGCTGATGCTGACCCTGCGGCCGGCAGCGGAGCTGGTGCATTGCGCGGCCAGCGGGCAACTGGTGCAGGCCTTGGCGAACACGGCGCTGCCACCACCGGCCTTGACCGGGCGAATCTTCACGGTCACCTCGCCGGGGCAGGTGACGGTGCCCGCTTCCAGGTCGACGCCGAAGCGGTCCTTGGCGAACCGGCCACCCGGCGCAACCGGTGGCTGCACCTTGGTCTTGATCTCCGCGCCGGCCTTCTCCAGCCTGGCTAGCAGTTCCCCGGCGCCGTAGGCGGCGTCGCCATAGACCGCCAGCGCATCGTCGCCACGCTGCCCTGGCTCGTCGCCGTGGGCTTGGATCTCGTCGCTGAGCAACTCGGTTCCGTCGCCGTCACCGTCACTGTCGTGCTCGTCGCCGCTGGTGTCGCAGGCGTCGGCCCCGATGTCGTCGGCGAGCAGGTCCTCGGCCGGCCCGGCGTCGCCGGTGTTGCCCGCGCTGACCGTGGTGGCGGTGATGATCTCCGAGTCGGGGTCGATCGCGATGTGGCCCTTGTAGCCGTCGAAACCCCGAGCCAAGGTCTTGTGCCCGTGCCTGGTCTGCGGGTCCACGGTGGAGATCACCCGGTCCCTGGCGACCCGGCGGGCGATCCGGAACACCCCGTCAGCCTCGTGGTCGAGGTCTTGGCCCACCACCGTGGCCAGCAGTTGCGCCGCCTGCGCAACACCGGCGTCGAGGTCGCGGCCGTCCAACGCGGCCAGCAGCGCCATCGCATCGCGGGCCAACGCGTCCACCAACGCCTCACGCCCCGCCGCATCCTCGTAGTCACAGACCGGCTTGCCCGCACTGGCGTAGTCGTCGTCGCGACCCAGCAGCCCACGCAACTCGGTCTCCAGCCCGGCATCGACGGCCTTGAGCAACCCGCGGATCGCCGAACGCACCAAGGTGACGGTGTCCATCGTGGCCACCGCGTCATACAACGGGGTGGAATCCAGCACCCGCCTGCGCCCGACCAGACCGGCCGCCTTCGCCGCCTCCAGCGTGACCTCGAAGATCCGGTCCGGCCGCTTCGAGGCGGCCAGCCGGGCACGCATGTCCACCAGCACCGTGTGCACGAACCCGGGATAGTCGAAGTCCAGCCCACCCGCGGCATACTTCCACCGCGCGTCGAACGAGAACCGGTCGACCGCCTCCCGATCCGACAGGCCCTCGATGCGCTGCAACACCATCACCACCGCCACGATCATCGGCGGCACACTACGGCGGCCCACATCGGTGAACAGGTCGGCGAACATCTCGTCGGGGAACAGGTTGAAACACTCCCGGTGCAGCACCCCATAGATCGAGTCCGGCGCCACCCGGCCATCGCAGTAGTTGGCCGTCGTTCGCAGCAGATCCGCCTGCCTCGGCGACTGTCCCAGCGTCACCCCAGCATCCTGCCCAACCGGCCAGGCCCACCCGGTCACCGCCACGCGAAAAACACCATCCACCTAGACTCCCGAGACCGGCCCATACCCGGAGTCCAAGGAGCTCATCGGCGCGGGCCCCAGCAAGTGCCACGTACAGGCGCCGACGGAGAAGCCTCGTGAGAATTTCTGTCGATGACCTGTCGGATCCGGAGTGAGGCGTTCGTAGTAGGGGTGACGGGCGGCCGGAGAACGGCCGCCGGATCGACAGAAAGGCAAGGCGCCATGCGGAAACTGATCTACGGCATGAACCTGACCCTGGACGGCTACATCGCCGCGCCCCGCGACGACATCGGCTGGAGCGCGCCGAGCGACGAGCTGTTTCAGTGGTGGCTCGACCAGGAGTTGGCGATCGGGCTGTTGATGTACGGGCGCAAGCTGTGGGAGGCGATGAGTTCCCACTGGCCGACCGGCGACCAGCAGCCCGACGCCACCCCGGCGCAGATCGAGTTCGCGCGGAACTGGCGGGACACGCCGAAGGTGGTGTTCTCCTCGACGATCGACAAGGTCGACTGGAACACCCGACTGGTCACCGGCGACGCTGTAGCGGAGATGACCCGACTCAAGGCCGACGACGGCGAGCCGATGAGGGTCGCTGGCGCCACGCTCGCTGGGGCGGCCATGCGGGCCGGGCTGGTCGACGAGTACGAGATCGTCACCCATCCGGTGCTGGTGGGCGGCGGCACACCGTTCTTCACCGCGCTGGACAGCTGGGTGAACCTGAACCTGGTGGAGACGCGGACGTTTCCCGGCGGCGTGGTCCTGACCAGGTACGAGACGAGGCGCTGAGCGCGATTCCTTTACTGCTTGTCTGAGGGGGTGGCAGCATGCCCCGGAGCAAGGTCGAGCTGTTCGCTGTGACGCCAATTCGGCAATTGCAGCGGGACGGGTCTGTCCGCCGTCGGGTGATGTGCGACAGTCGTCCGCCAACTGATCTGCGACGGTCGAAGGCACGGATCGCGGCATGTTGCGGAACGCCAGGCGCTCGACTTGTAGCGCGGCGGATGCTGGGTCAGAGTGGTTGGATTTCGCTGGGTTGCCAGGTCTTGTCGAAGAAGGGTTGGAGTGGGTTGTAGAGCCGAAGGATTGTCCACCAGCCCTTGCCCGGGATGGTTTGCAGCCAATTGTTCTCGTGGCCGTGCGGAGCTGTGGGTCCGAAGTAGATGTCGGTCGAGCCGTCGGGGTTTGCTTCGATGGTGCCGGACTGGTTGCCGAGACGGGGTAGGTGCTGGTCGGTCTGCAGCATCGAACGCGTTTGGTTGTCGTACATCAGCACGGACCAGAAACGGCTCTCGGGGATGTCGGGTGGGAGCGTGAGGCGATAGTTGCGGGCGCCGTCGAGGTAGTTGCCCTCGCTGTCGCGCATCGCAAAGATGTACTGCGAGCCGATGCCGGTGAGGCGCATGCACATCGCCGGTGTGATGCCGGTGGCCATGTAGAAGAAGTTGGTGCTGGCGTTGATCTTGCGGGCACCGTCGCTCGGGGCCGCGACCGGGCCTTGGGGTGTGATCTCGGGTGGCGGGTCGAGGAACTGGTAACCGCCGACGAACAGCGCGCTTTGCCATTGCGAGTTCGGGTAGAAGGCGAATCCTTCCTCGCCTCGTGCCGCGAATGTGACGGTGCGGGCGGTCGCGTTGCCGACCGCGACGGCCTCCTCGAGGATCTTGCGCATCCTGTCGTCTGGCTCGAACGGCTTGCCGTGAACAATGCCGACGGCCGCGAGCAGGCCGAGCACCTCTGGATCGCCTGCCTCCGGTGGTTCCTGCTGCACCAGGTCGTTGACCAGCTCCCAGTAGCCGAAGTCGTTCGGAAAGAGCGTGTTGATCGCCATGCCCGACGCCTCGACGAACCGGGTCTCGGGCACCTGGGTCGGCGCGCCCAGGGGTACCCGGCCGGCCAGGAAGCTGGCGACCGCGGTGCCATGCGCACCGGGCTCGTAGCCATAGACACGGACGCCGTTGCGGATCGCCTCGACCGGGACCTTCGGGTCGTTGTCCACCATGAACCCGCGGCCGATCAACGTCACCCGCGTCGTGCGGGCGTGGAAGACGTGGTACCCGCTGTCCGGCAGCGGCCCGTCATAGCCTGGTCCCGCGATCAGATACCGGCCGCCCTCGCCCCGATCCGGGCCGGGCAGGCCGACGTCGGCGACCCAGTTGAACCACATGTCATCGATCGTGGCGAGGATCCCGGACGGGGCACCCAGCGCCGGCACGTCGATCACCATCGGCCCGTCTGACAGGTCCACGAAGCCCCAGAAGTAGACCGTGTCACAGTTGGCGGTCAAGAACAGCGACGTCGAGTCCATCAACTCTGAGAACAGCAGGAACGAGTTGTCCTCCACCCCCATCGACAGGTGACCGCGACGAACCGCCGCGATCGAGGCACCCCGCAGCGCACCCAGAAACGCCTGTACCGCGTGGAGGAAGTCGAGATGGTCGTACAACAGCGCCGCCGTCGCCTCCGACGGAACACCATCATTGAACTCCAACGTTCCAAGCCGACTCTCGACCTTGTCAGGCGTCGAGAAGGACGCCAGCTCAATGGGCGACGGCCTAGACTGCGAAACGCTCATGGTCACTCCTTGCTGACGGCCGGGCACGCCCGGGTAGACGACCACCTCAATCCTCGACTCCCGGGTCCCCCGCCACCTCACCCAAGTTGAGTGAGCTGACAAGGCGCCGATGCCACGATCGCGAGCAAGGGATACAGCCCGAACCTCGGCATGACCGCGCGATCAGCGGCCATGAGCGAATGTTCAGGCTTGGTTCTGCGACGCAATCCGACTTTCGTTTCACGCACGCTGTGTGAAGACGCCTAGCGCTTGGGCTGCCTACGGTCGACAGTGATGCCTCAGGGAGGAGAGAACCCGTCATGACCCAGACACGATTCCAGGACACGCCCTACCCCGACCGGGTCGAATCGCGCCTCGGCACGTTGCAGTACCAGTTGGGTGTCCCAACTTCGGAGACGTCACAGAAGCTGTTCGACGAGATGGACTTCCAGCGCGCTGTGCAGTGCTACCTGTGGGCGTACCCGGCCGTCTCCTTCGAGTCCATCCGGGTCGTGGCGAAGCGCGACCTGGGCATGGACCACAACGACTGGGGGATTGCCGACCACTTCGTCGATCCCCAGTCAATCTGGCTCACGGCGAACGACACGACGATCTACGCCTTCGTCAACATCGACCTGAGCCACGGGCCGGTCGTGGTCGAGATCCCGCCCGGGGCCGTCGTGGGATTGCTGGACGACTTCTGGCAACGCTCGCTGTCCGATGTCGGCCTGCCCGGGCCCGATGCGGGCAACGGTGGAAAGTTCCTGTTGCTGCCCCCCGGCTACGACGGCGAGGTCCCTTCGTCTGGCTACTTCACACTCCAGGCAACGATGAACAACCACAATCTCTTGGTCCGCGGCATCATCGTCGGCAACGACGTACCCGATGCCGTCGAGCGGATCCGGCACGCCAAGGCCTACCCGTGGAGCGAGCGCGACGACCCCAAGCCGAACAAGTTCGTCTCGATCTCCGGCAAGCGGATCGACACGAGTCCCCCGGAGGGCATCGAGTTTTGGGCGCGACTGGCGACCGTCGTCGACAACAACCCCGTTCAAGAACACGACCGCTTCTACATGGCCATGCTCAAGCCACTGGGCATCGAGAAGGGCAAGCCCTTCCAGCCCGACTCGCGGCAAACGGCCATGCTCGAGGAAGCCGCCGCGCTCGGCGATGCGATGGCGCGCAACGTGATGTACGAGGTCACGCAGCGCACCAAGCCCGCCAAGCCCTTCCCCGGCACTCAGTGGGACTGGGTGATCTTGGTCAAGCCCAGCCAGGAGGCCGAGAACTACAGCCAGCTGGATGAGCGGCTCCAATACACCTACGGCGCCATCTACCTGTCCCCCAGCATCGGCGTGTTGAGGCCCGGTCCCGGCGCGAACTACCTGCAGACATTCAGGGACAAGAACGGCGAGCACTTCGACGGCGCCAAGACCTACCGCCTGCACATCCCACCAAACCCACCGGCCTCGGCCTTCTGGTCCCTGTCGCTCTACGACACCGCAACCCGCTCGATGGTCCACAACACCACGAACGACGCCGCCCGCTCCGGCTACGACGACCTCAAGACAAACGCCGACGGCTCGCTGGACCTGTACTTCGGGCCCAAGGCACCAGAAGGTCCGGAGGGCCACTGGATCGAGACGGTGCCCGGCAGGGGCTACTACCCGATGTTCCGCCTCTACAGCCCCACCGCACCCTTGTACGACGGCACCTGGACACTGCCGGACGTCGAGCCTGTCTGACCCTCCATCCCTATCAGGCCGCCGAGACCGACGGACCAGACTTCCGGACATCGGCAGATCCGTGCGCCACGTCACGTGGACAGGAGACTTCTAGCTTGTCGCAGATCAGTTGGCGGACGTCTGTCGCGGATCTGTTGGCGGATCACACAGCGGGGACGGGTCGACACGATCGCGGGCAAGGCGGGCTGGTGGCATGTTTCAGGCGACCGTTCAGAGTACGTGCAGACGTGCGAGTTGCTGGAGCCTCGCGATCTCGCGTTTGCGCAGGTCAGGGCCGCATTGGAGGTGTTCGGACGCCTTGGCCCTGAAAACCGGTAGGGCGGGTGACCGTCCTCGTGGGTTCGAATCCCACACCCTCCGCTTTTGACCATGAAACCGCTTGTGACCTGCACAGATCAGCTGCAGCGACTCATGTGACGACCTGTCCGGTTTGCCACTTGCCAAGTCCGGTCAGCACCGGTTGATGTCGGCCACTCGTGCCCTATTTGTGCCCCGGGCCTTCCCAGCGCTCGGCCCGCTCATCGCCGCTATCGCCGTCAGCACACCGGGGGCATCGAGGGGCTAATTGTCTTGGGTGGTGAAGCCGAGGTCTGCAACCGAGGGTGGACCCTCGGCATCCCAGATTCTGGCATAGGCCCCTGCAACGAGCGGCCAGATCTGTTGCAGGCCGTCTTCGACCGACTCGATCTCATCGGCGAAGTCTCCGGACACGACGAACTCGTGGGGATGACGCGACCGGCTGCATCTTTCCGCTCCAACGGATCGGGAAAGCGCAGCGCGACCTTCCCGGCGGAACGGCGCCACGTCGTCGGCTCGTCCTCAAGACCCGCGAAGCTGCGTTCATAGTCCGGAAGTGGGTCGGACCGCCCTCCGTTGAGGAGGAACCGGAACCCCCAGGAGCCCTCGGGTGGCCCAGATGAGGCTCTCGGGTAGGACCTGAGGGCTCACTTGAGGCTCCTGATGAGCAGCTTGTCCTTGACGCCTTGGTCCAGGGCCTGGGGTATTTCGCCATGGCGCGAACGTACCTCACCCGCTCGGCCCACACGCGGACATGGAAGGTATGGCGTCCGGCCGTGTCCACCGGCCCGCGGGGGGCCTTGACCCGGCTCAACGTCAATGAGTCTGGGTCGCTCGACCACCGACACTTCTCAACCGTGCGACCTCTTCGCGCAGCCCTGCGGCTAGGGTCGCTGGTGTGAGGGACGAACCTGCCGAGATCTCGTGTGACCTGGTGACCGAAATCCTCGGTGAGCATCGGGGTTTCCGGGCTGCCGAGGTGGCCTATGCGCCCGTAGGATTCGGCAGTCACCACTGGATTGCCTCCGAAGCCGACGGCCCGCGCTGGTTCGTTACCGCAGATCGGCTCGATCCGCGTGGCAACTGGCTCGGCTCGACCGCCGAGCAGGTGAATGACGCCGTCGAGGCGGCCGCGCACGCGACGAAGGAACTGGCCGACAGCGGCTACGAGTTCGTCATCGCGCCGTTGCCCGATCGCACCGGCCGGCTCGTCCGCGAAGTGCTGCCGGGTTGGATATTGGTGGTTCTGCCTTACCTGCAAGGGTGGAGCACTCCAGACGGCGCGTGGGACGATCCAGCGGAGCGGGCACAGATCGCCGGGATCCTCGGCAGGCTGCACGCGGCGTCGCCGCCAAAGCCCTTGCAGCGCTGGGCATTCGCCGTTCCGGGCCGGGAGGCGCTGATGGCCACACTCGCGGACCTCGACCGGCCACGGCCGCATGCGCCTGATCGACTGGGACACTGTGCAGCTCGCGCCGCGCGAACGCGACCTGTCCGCGGTCCTCGGCGGGCCGACCGACATCCTGCCGGTGTACGAAGCGGAGACCGGTCCGGTCAGCCCACGCACCGCGGCCATGGAGCTGTTCCACGTCTGGTGGTCGCTGGCCGAGATCGCCACGTACGTCCAGCTGTTCCGACGGCCGCACGCCGATTCCCAGGACAGCAAGGAGTCCTGGCAGAACCTGACGATATACGTGCCCGGCTAACCCAAGGGTTTCCTGGGCTTGTGGAGGATCCGGAAGTGGGCGGGGTGCGCGGGGTCTCGGTCGGCGACGTGGATCGGGGGCCAGGTCCATTGCCAGACGGTGATGCCTGGGGTCCGGGAGAAGTGGATCCGGCCGCGGATGATCCGTGGCCGACCATGCCGGACATTGCATCCGCCATGATCCCGACAGGCAACCGAATATCGCTGGGGTGTCGGATCGGCGCCGGGGCGTTCGTAGCAGGAGTGAGCGGCCGCCCACGAGGGGCGCCGCACGCACTCGAGGAGAGCATCATGACCGCGACCTATACCTTCGACGTCTTTTCCAGTCTCGACGGCTTCGGCGCCCACAGTGGCAAGTGGGGGAGTGGCGATGGCGGTTACTGGGGCAAGCAAGGACCCGAGTTTCTCCATCGCCGACTGTCTTTGTACGGCGAGGAGCAGCGGATGGTGTTCGGGGCCAACACGTATCGGGCGCACGCGGCGATGTTGGTCTCGAGCCCCGACGACTCCGAGGTGCATGATCCGTGGGTCACCCGGATGAGGGACCTGCCGGCAACGGTGGTGTCGTCCACACTGCAAGGACCGCTCGACTGGCCGGACGCGACCCTGGTGAGCGGCGACGTCGCCGAGATCGTTGCCCGGCTCAAGGAGGAGTCTGAGGTCCCGTTGCGTTCGCACGGCAGCCTGTCGCTGAACCGGGCGTTGATGGCTGCCGGCCTGGTCGATCGTGTGCAGGTGACGGTCTTCCCGGTGATCTGCGCTCAGACCGGGGTGGATCCGGTTTTCGGCGGTGCGGCCGACTTCGACCTGGAGTTGATCGAGAGCCGGACTCTCGACGGCCACACCCAAGAGCTGATCTACCGGCCCACCCTGCACGTCTGAGCCCCTAGCGCTCCGCGGTGTCGCCTGAGCCTGCCGCGGGCTTGGTGTGCAGCACATCGCGGACCTGCTCAGCGGCGCGGAGCATGCTCTCGCTGATGAAGTCGCTGAAGTGGGCGATGTTCTCCAGGCGGGCGGCGGCCGCGGTACCGGGGCGGAGGACGACGACGCCCTGCCGGGCGGTCTCGGCGACCTGGGCGATGCCGTGCGCGCTGGCGATCGTCGACTGGTACCAGACGTCGTCGTCGACGAAGTAGCGCTCGCGCCGGCGGTCGTCGCGTCCCCGGCTGATGAGGCCCTGATCCTCGAGGAACGCGATCGCCTTGGAGACGGATGCCGGGCTGACCTGGAGGTGCTGGACGAGTTCGGACGCGGTGAGGCTGCCCGCGTCGGTGATGAACAGGCAGGTCAGTACCCGAGCCATCATCTTGGGCAGGCCCTGTTGCATCATCAGCGTGGTGAACGCCTCCTCGTAATCACGCACGGCCTCGTCGTCGCGCCCGTGGCCCTGCCGCCAGAGCTCCCCGCTCGCGGGGCGGCGTCTGCTTGCGCCGGTGGGTACGGCGTTCGGTGGCGCGGTGGGCCAAGTCGGCGCGGTAGCCGGTCGGGCCGCCGTTGCGCATCACCTCACGCGTGATCGTCGAGGTGGGGCGGTCGAGACGCCGGGCGATCTCCGCGTAGGCGAGGCCGTCGGCCAGCCCCAGCGCGATCTGCTGACGTTCCTGCTGGGTGAGTCTGCCTCCGGACAACGCGATCTCCCTTCCTGCTTCCCTGATGCCGCCAGCGTAGCGTTCGCCTACACTCCAATGCAACGACAAGCTTGCCGAGCATTGCGTTAGTTTCACACCTGTTGCAACGAAATCTGGCCTTTGACCTGCGCATATTCAGGATCTACGCAACGATGCCGTTGCGTGATTCGCGAACGCAACGTAGCGTTTCCGGTATCAGAAACAACGAGACCAGCAGGAGAGCATGATGCAGAAGTTCGACACCCCCGCCGCGGTCACCGCCGTACTGGACATCCCCGCCGGGCGCATCCAGGTCATCGCCGCCGACCGGGCCGACACCACCGTCGAGGTCCGGCCGGCCAACGCCTCCAAGGGCCGCGACGTGAAGGCTGCCGAGCAGACCACGGTCGAGTTCGGCGACGGCGTACTGCGGATCACGGACCCCGCGGAGAAGAACCAGCTCCTCGGCCCGTCCGGATCCGTCGAGGTGACGGTCCAACTGCCCGCCGGCTCGAGCGTCGAGGCGAAGGCGGCCGCCGCCGAGTTCCGGGGCGTCGGGCGGCTCGGCGACGTCGCCTGCGAGGGCGCGCACGGCGAGGTCAAGATCGACGAGGCCGCGAGCGTGCGCCTGGCCGCCTACGCCGGTGAGGTCACGGTCGGCCGCCTGACCGGCCCCGCGGAAATCAGCATCCAGAAGGGCAACATCCACATCGCCGAAGCCACCTCCGGCGCGGTCGTGCTGCGGACCCAGCAGGGCAACGTGACAGTCGGCGCCGCCCACGGAGTGTCTGCCTCGCTCGACGCCGGCACCGGCTACGGCCGGATCCACAACACGCTGAAGAACACCGAAGGCGCCGCGGCCGGCCTGACCATCCACGCGACCACCGAGCAGGGCGACATCACCGCCCACAGCCTGTAAAAGGAGCCATCCGACATGTCGAAGAACAGCACTTCCTCGACCAGTACGACGTGGACCGGCATGGTGCCGGTGGACGACACGGCCCTGGCCGTCACCGACACCGGCGGTTCCGGTACCCCCGTGGTCTACCTCAACGGCCAGTTCGCCACCCAGGGGTACTGGCGGCGGACCATCGCCGACCTCGGGACGGGGTGGCGGCACATCACCTACGACGAGCGCGCCCGCGGCAGGAAGTCGAAGCGCTCGGCGGACTATTCCTTCGAGGCCGCCGTCCGGGACGTCGATGCCGTTCTCGCGGCCAGGGGTGTGGACCGCGCGCGCCCCGTGAACTGGGAGAGTGGGGAGCATGGAGCTGCGGATTCCGGTGGGTGGTGGGGGCGAGGTTTGGGCTGAGCATCTGGCTGGGCGTGGGGTGCCGGTGGTGCTGTTGCATCCGGGCGTCGGGGATTCGCGGGTGTGGGATCCGGTGATGCCTCGGCTGGTGGAACGGCACCGGCTGGTCCGGTACGACGTCCGCGGGTACGGGCGGTCCGTGTTGCCGACGAGTGAGTTCTCGTTGGTCGAGGATCTGGTGAGTGTGCTCGATCAGTTGGGACTCGAGCAGGTGGTGCTGGTCGGGTGCAGCATGGGCGGGGACACGGCGCTCGGGCTGGCGCTCCGAGAGCCGGCGCGGGTGCGGGCGCTCGTACTGCTCTGTCCCGGAGTGAGCGGCTTCCCGTGGCCGGACGAGCCCGAACTCGATGCCGAGTACGACGCCCTCGCCGAGGCCCGCGACGTTCCCGGCCTGGTGCAATTCGGCCTGAGGCTGTGGGCAGCGTCCGGAGCCGACGACGCCGCGACCGCTCAACTGGAAGCCGCGGTGCCGGCGTGGCTCGACCAAGCCGACCACTTGCGCAAAGACCCGCCCGTCTACGACCGCCTCCACGAGATCCAAGCCCCGTCGGTGGTGATGGTCGGCGACCAGGACCGCCCCATCCTGACCGCCGTAGCCGGCGCCGCCGCAGCGCGAATCCCCGACTCCGAGTTCATCTGGCTCCCCGGCGCCGACCACCTCCCAAGCCTCCGCACCCCGGACCAGGTGGCTGAAACCGTTCTCCGCCTAGCTCTTTGAGGGGTAGGAGAGGTGCTGGTGGATCAGTTGCCAGCCGTCGTCCACGCGTTTGAAGAGTCGCGTGGAGCGGGACGGGACGTCGACTCCGGCTGCCTCGACGTGGTCGATGCCCCACGCGATGGCCAGGTTGCCGGAGGCTTCGACGGTGAGGTCCGGGGTGGTGAAGGTGATCTCCTCAGTGGTGGAGTCCAGGCCCGCCTTGCAGACCTGGCGGACTGCCGGCTTGCCGGTGTACTCACCGTCGATCTCGTAGGAGACGACCTCGTCGGCGATGGGCTTCATCAGGGCGTCCAGATCACGGGCGGCGGTGCCGACGGTCCACTGATTCATCAGGTCGCGGATCTGCTCCGACGCAACCGCGGGTGGTACGTCGTCGTAGGGGAAGGAGTGGTGTTCGTGGGTGACGGTCCAGCGGCCGGCGGTCTTGATCAGGCCGATGGTCAGGCGGAGCCGCAGGGCCGGGTTGGCCTTGTGTTCGTCGGGGGTGCCGCAGAGGAGGAGAGCGTGGGCGAAGGCGACGTTCTCGCCGGCCGTGACCTCCAACGACTCCAAAGAGAATGAAGCACCCTTGCGTTGCCATTCGAAGAAGCCGGGCCAGGTGTCGCGATAGGCGTCCAGCCCACGCACTCCGTCGTACGGCGGGGGCACGTCGAACATCACGATGTCCGGGGCATGGTCGGCGAGGACCGTGTCCAGGTCGCCGGCGTGGACCGCGGTGACCCAGTTCTCGATCAGCGTGCGGACTTCCTGCTCGTTCGTCATGGTTCCGTCCTAGCTCGAAGAGTTGACCGTCACCCCTGGAACCCCGGCCGAGGGCGGAAACTCATCGCACAGCTCAGAAAATTTCCTCCGGCAGCCCGAAAGCGGAGAAGTCCGCCTCGAGGAACGAGACGACTTCGACGATCTCCGACCCGCGGACGACGATCACGTCCAGGCCACCCGGGACGTACCGGTCGACGTCCCACAGGTACGTCCCGAACGCCAACTGCCCGTTCGCCCGCACCGGCAGGAACCGCCACTTCTCCCGCAGCGGACCGTCCAGCAGGAACCGCCGGATCCCGGCCCGCCCCGAGAACCACTGCAGCAGCGGCGGCATCGAGTACTTCGCGTCGTCCGCCAGCATCGCCACGATCGCGTCGACGTCACCGGACTCCCACGCGGCCATGTACCGCCGTACCAGGTCACGCTGCGCAGCCTCCCCCAGCTCCTGCAGCGTCGCCTGCTGGGTCGGGTGCAAGGAGCTCAGCACTGAACGAGCCCGCTGCAGCGCACTGTTCACCGCGGCGACCGAGGTCTCCAGCAGTTCGGCCACTTCACGAGCGGCAAACGCCAGTACGTCGCGCAAGAGCAGGACGGCACGCTGAAGCGCGGACAGGTGCTGCAACGACGCGACAAACGCCAGCTCCACCGACTCCAGCGCCACTACCCGTGCCTCCGGGCTCAGCCGCGCGGTCCACTCCAGCCGGCTCGATGGGTACGGCTCAAGCCACTCAGCCTCGTAGGAAGCGTCCAGGTCAGTAGGCAGCTCCCGCTTCGCGCGCCTGTCGATCAGCGTGAGGCACCGGTTCGTGGCGATCTTGTAGAGCCACGCCCGGATCGAACCACGGTCCTCGTACCTGTGGAGACTGCTCCAGGCGCGGACGAGTGTCTCCTGTACGGCGTCATCCGCGTCCGCTTCGGACCCGAGCATCCGGTAGCAGTGCGCATGCAGCTCCCCACGCCACGGCCCCACTAGCCGTCCGAAGGCGTTCTCGTCACCGTCTCTTGCCGACTCGAGCAGCTCACGCATTACCTGCACGGTAGCGAGTGATCGGTCCAGCGATCCAGTAATGCCGTGGCGGATCCGTTGTCCACAGCCTGCCGGCACCGCTCCAGACACTCCGCGAGCTGCTCGAGCAGCAGCCCTGCGGCCGCCGCGTTCAGCAGTACGACGTCCCGCACCGGACCCCGCTCACCGTCGACCAGACCGCGCAACACCCGCGCGTTGAACGCAGCATCACCGCCACGCAGCTCAGCCAGCGAGACCGGCGCCAACCCGAGCGACCGTGGGTCGAACACGACCTCCGAGGCAGTGCCGCCGTACACGACCCACAAGCGCGACAGGCCGGTGGTGGTCAGCTTGTCGAGCCCGTCGTCGCCACGCGCGACCAACGCGGACCGGCCCTGCGCGGCCAGCGCGCCGGCGATCACCGGCAACATCCGCGGGTTGGCGACGCCCACCAGTTGGTGCTGAGGGTCTGCCGGGTTCAGCAACGGCGCGAGCACGTTGAACGCGGTCGGCACCGCCAACTCGCGTCGTACGACGGCCACGTGCCGCAGCGCCGGGTTGAAGCGTGGAGCGAACAGATAGGTGAGTCCGACCTCGGCAGCGACCCGCACGGCGTCCTCAGCCGACAGGTCGAGAGGCACGCCGAGGTGCTCGACCAGGTCGGCCGAACCACCGGCGGACGACGACGCCGCGCGACCGCCGTGCTTGACCACAGTCGTGCCCGTGGACGCTGCCACCACGGCCGCCATCGTCGAGATGTTGACCGCGCCGGTCCGGTCGCCGCCTGTCCCGACGATGTCCACGAACGGTCCGGGGATCCGCACCGGCGTTGCGTGCGAACGCAGTACCGACGCAAGACCGGCGATCTCGTCGGCCGGCGGTCAGGTCGGAGCCGGCCAGGAGCGCGGAGATGAGCCCGGACCAGGTCCGGAGTGTTGTTGCCATCGGCAATCCTCAGGGGTGCTGGGCCGCCCACGAGGAGACATCACAACGGCCGCCTCGTCAGAGACGGCCGGGTGGTTACGCGGAAGCTGGGCCGTCTACTCGACAGCCCACCAGCTACTCGCGCACAAGAACATGGCAGTGACCATAGTCAGGCGACGAGCTCCTCCGCAACGTTCCAGCCGCGGATGTGATCGACGACGAAGGTCGGGACGAGGTGCGCGTCGGCGCCGTTGCTGTTCTCCGGAAAATCGAACACAGCCAGCATCAGTTGCATCGGGTACGTCGGCGCGCCCGAGCAACTGCGGATCGGTGCGCCGTCGACGAAGAACGTCGCCTCGCCGGAGGCCCACTGGACGGCGTACGTGTGGAACTCGGCCAGGTCGATCGGGAGCGAGACCGCCTCGAAGTCCTGCGGCACGGCCGGGTCGCGGATGGTCTTCAGACCCATCCCCACCGCGGTGGACGCGCCGGGGACGATCGCGTCGCCGAAGACCTCCATCACGCAGATCTCGCCGCACCGCTCCGGCTGGTCCTCCAGGCCGACCATCCACAGCGACACCATCGAGCGCGGACTGATCTCGGCACGGGCATCCAACTCGACGTACCCGCCGTTCGGCGTCCAGCCCCAGAACGGCTCCTGCTCCTCGCTGACGAGCAGCCCCTCCCGGTACGGCTGCTGGCCGACCGTGCTCCCGACCGGGCCGGAGTAGTTACCGGACTGGATCCCGGACAGGCGCAAGTCGGGCTTGTGGTCGCCCCCGCACCACAGGCCTTGGCCGGTCGGGATGCTGAGCGTCAGGCAGGAGTTCCCCAGCTCGTACGTCGCGGCCGACGCCGTCCGCGAGCTCCACTGCGGCAGGTAGTACGGCGACCACACGGACGGGTCCAGCGCGGATCCGTCGAAGTGGTCCTCGAACACAAGGTCACCACGGGTCTCTGGCATGACCCCATCATGGTCCCTGGCCGGGCCCTGTCACATCATGGTGCCGCGATCCGTCAGGGGAGTTGACGGAGCACGACGGGAGACTGTGACCAGTGGACGAGCACGACCAGCTTGCGTGGCAGTTCGAGCAGCACCGGGGTCACCTGCGGGCGGTGGCGTACCGGATGCTCGGTTCGCTGACGGAGGCCGAGGACGCGGTGCAGGAGGCCTGGCTGCGGCTGAGCCGGTCGGACGTGAGCGACGTCGGCAACCTGGCCGGCTGGCTGACCACGGTCGTGTCGCGGGTCTGCCTGGACACTCTGCGTAGTCGCAAGTCGCGGCGTGAGGACTTCGTGCCGGACCCGATCGTGACCCGGGAGGACAGCGGGCCGGGTCCGGAGGAGCAGGCGGTCCAGGCGGATGCGATCGGTCTCGCGCTGCTCGTCGTACTGGAGACGCTGGCGCCGGCGGAGCGGCTGGCGTTCGTGCTGCACGACATGTTCGGGGTCAGCTTCGACGAGATCGCGACGATTGTGGACAAGTCGCCGGCGGCGACGCGGCAGTTGGCCAGCCGGGCGCGGCGGCGGGTGCAGGGCAAGCCGATGAGCGACGGCGATCCCGGGCGTCAGCGGGAGATCGTCAACGCCTTCCTGGCCGCCTCGCGGGGCGGGGACTTCGAGGCCCTGCTCGCGCTACTCGATCCGGACGTCGTACTGCGAGCCGACGCTGGTGATGCGAGCGCGGAGTTCGCGGGTCCGGCGGTGTCGAAGCTGGTCCGCGGTGCGCGCGCGGTGATCGAGCAGGCGCTGCTGTTCAGCCGGATGGCGCCGTACACCGAACTCTCCCTGGTCAACGGCCTCCCAGGCGCCGCCACCGTCGTCAACGGCCGCCTGCTGGGCGTGATGGACCTGAAGGTCGTCAACGGCAGGATCACCGAAATCAACATCCTCGCCGACCTCGACCGCCTGGACCACCTCCCCATCCCCGCCTGACGAGCCCCAACACCCTCTCGGCCTGAGCCTCCGCCGTACCGGCAGGGTTCCGCGCCGCACTCGGCCCACCCGGCCCGACCAAGGTGAGCCAGAACGCGGCCCACAGGCACCGCGCGGTGTGGAACCGATCCGGATCGACGGCGAATCGCTCGGCGAAGCCCGTCCAGTCCGTGCCGCGCCCGGACAGGTGCTCGACCAGATTGGCGAGCTCGACCGCCAGGTCGCCGCGACCCGCGTCCTCGAAGTCGACGATGCGGATCCGCGTGCCGTCCCACAGATAGTTCTCCAGGTTCGGATCACCGTGCGCGACGACGGGGTCGTGTACGTCGGTCAGGTCGTCGTCAGCCGCGTCCAGCCAAGCGCGGGCGGCCGAGCCGATCACGCCGGGGACGTCCCGCAGTACGGCGAGCCCGATGCGGACTCGGTCGACCAGAGCCGGCATGTCGATCGGTAGCAGGTCGTCGGAAGGGATCGACCAGAGCAAGCGCAGGGAGTTGCCGAGCGCATCGAGTTGCCGCCGGGTGAGCGACCCGCTGAGCGGGGCGCCGGGGACGAGGGTCATCGCGATTGATGGGAGTGAACTGCAGTGCTCCAGCGGCCTTGGGACCAGGTCAGGTGCGTGCTGGGAGATCGAGGTGAGGGCGGCCCACTCGCGGTTGGGCTCGTCGCGGGCCCAGGAGACGTAGCGCTTGGTGAGGACTGAGCCGGTGATCTCGACTACGTGGGTGGGGGCCATTCAAGAAGTTTGGCGGACGTGTCGATAACTGCTGTGGCCCTTCGACGTATGGGTAGACACGGAGAGCCGAAGGAGTGGGGTTGGGATGACGACGCAGACGGTGGCACCGGTTGCGAGCGACGTGGTGGCAGGCCTGTTGGGCGCCGGGTTCAACGGTGCGATCAGGCTCCCCGGCGACGCGGAGTACGACGTACAGCGCAAGTCCGTGATCCCGACGGTCGACTCGCGGCCGCTCGTGGTCGCCGAGGCGTTCGGCCGGACCGACGTCCAGGCCGCGGTCCGGACGGCGCGTGAGTACGGGCTGCCGATCGCGGTGCAGGCGACCGGCCACGGCACCCGGGTCCCGGCCGACGGCGGCATCCTGCTGAAGACGACCCCGATGACCTCGGTCCTGATCGACCCCGAGCGCCGGATCGCCAAGGTCGCGCCGGGTGCGCGCTGGGGCGCCGTGCTCGACGCCGCCGGCCAGTTCGGCCTCTCGCCGCTTGTCCGGTTCGTCCCGCGACGTCGGCGTCACCGGATACACCCTCGGTGGCGGAGTCGGCTGGCTGGCCCGGAAGTACGGCTTCGCGGCCGACAGCGTGATCCGCGCCGAGGTCGTCACCGCCGACGGCCGGTTCGTCACCGCCGGCGCCGAACACCACCCGGACCTGTTCTGGGCGATCCGCGGCGGCACCGGCAACTTCGGCATCGTCACGTCCCTGGAGTTCCGGCTGTACCCGGTCCGCCAGGTCCACGCCGGCATCGTGTACTACGGCATCGACCGCGCGGCCGACATCCTGCGCCACTACCGCGACTGGACCACCACGATCCCGAACGAGCTGAGCACCGCCGTCGTCCTGACCCGCGTCCCCGGCACCGAGCAGCGAGCCGTCGCGATCAAGGTCATGTACGCCGGTGAGGCCGACGTGGCCGAGCACCTGCTGAAGCCGCTGTTCGAGGTCGCCGGAGAACGACTGGCCGGCGAACTGAAGACGATCGAGTACGGCGCCGCCGCGATGGGCGGAACGCCGGCCCGGCACCTGGACTTCCTCGACGGACTGACGGACGACGTGATCGACGTGCTGACCGGGTTCGACGACGAGGACGCACCGACGGTGGAGATCCGGCACTGGGGTGGCGCGATGGCTCACCCGGGTCCGGGCGCGGGACCGGTCGGTCACCGCGACGCGTCGTACTCACTGATCGTCGATCGCGAGCTGCACGGGTTGCTGCCGAACTCGGGCCGCACCTTCGTGAACTTCCTCGGCGATCCGGGCCGCGCGGACACCGCGTACGCGCCGGAAGACCTGCGCCGGCTGCGCGCGGTGAAGCGTGCCTACGACCCGAGCAACTTCTTCCACCTGAACGCGAACATCAGGCCTTGAGACCACAAACGACCCGGTCCGCGGGAGGGCTGGGGACCGGGTCGTTCAGGGCGTCTGATCAGACCGTGCCGGAGTCCCCGTACACGGAGACGTGGACGTGGTCCATGTGGTTCGCGGTCGCACCGCCGCGATCCTCCATCCCGCGCCAGCCTTCACTGCTGCGCTGGACGGTCCAGATCTGCTGCTGGTAGATCAGCTCGCTGATTCCCAGCTTCTGGTAGTTCGCCTTCAGCCAATCGGCGACCTCCTTGCCCTCCGAGCCGCTGACCATGATGTCGAGCGCGCGGCCGGTGGAGTGCTCGGAACCGCTGTCACCGGCGCGGAGTCCGCCGTACGACGAGATGTTCGGGAACTTCGCGCAGACCGCCCGGTGGACCCGGATCGCGTCCTCGGTCAGACCGTCCTCGACCGCCGAACCGGTCTTGCAGGCTGCCTGCGAGATGGTGCCCGCGGTGCTCGCGACCGGCTTGGTGGCGGCCAGGTACTGCGCCTTGACCCAGCGGGACTTTTCGTCCCGGACGATCTCGGCCCAGATGCCGTCGACCTTGCCGGTGACGGACACCTTGATGCCCTTCGGGATGACGTCCAGCAGGGTGCCGGCGACCGGCACGGACCAGACGTTCACGTCGGTGGTGGTGTACTTCGAGCCGATCACCTTCGGCGGCGTCGGGGCGGCTGCGGCGGCGGCCCGGGTCTTCGTCGCGGTGGGCTTCGGGATCGGCGCCTGCTTCCTCAAGTGCTTCGCCGTGGGAGCGGCGGCCTTGGGCTTGGGCTTCGCCGTCGGGGTCACGTTCAGCGGCGGGCGGAGGGCGTCGCGGCTGATGGCCGACTCGCGCGCCAGCTGCAGGGACGAGCTGGCGATCGGGGTGTTGAGTTTGACCTCGTGATCGGGAAGCGCGGCTGCCGAGCCAGTGGCCACCAAGGCCACCGCCGCCCCGGGGATTGCCACTTTCGCGATGCTGGGCTGGATCACCCTCGGGCGCGGTTGACGGTGCCGCGCCTGTCTGTGCCGTCCTGCAGTCACTACTCAACCCAATCTGCCGAGACCAAAACGTTATCGACCGGAGGAGTCAAGCACACATCGCCCAAAGGTTCGCAATCGGCCCCCACTCTTAACGCATTACGAACATCCGAATGGGATGCCAGGCGTAACCCGCCCGCTATCCGGAAGTTATCCGGCCGAGATCAAACGCTTGGGCACATTTCGTGCCGTTGTTTCAGCACAGAGCGTCAGTGATCGCTCGCCCGATCCAGGAGGCGTACCGCTCGAGCGGCCAGCCGCGGTGCAGGACCAGGAGCTCGTAGGGCTCGACCGCGATGTACGTCCACAGGACGTCGGCCACCTCCTCGACGGTGATGCCGTCGCGCAGTTGGCCGCTCTCGACCAGGTGGCGGCCCAACATCGTCATCCCGATCAGCCGCTCGTCCAGGAGGGTCTGCCAGGTCGCACGCAGCGTCTCGTCGTTGTGCCGGCCGTCCCGGATCAGGATCTGTACCCGGGCCGACCGCTCCTGCCGGTGCTTGAGGCCGTCGACGTACAACTGGATCTTCCGTCGTACGTCGGGTTCCGCCTGAATGGCCCGGGACTCGGGCCGTTCGGCCATCGGCACCGGCTCGTCGTCGCCGGCGATGACGAAGTCGAAGACCGCCTTGGCCAGCGCGGCCTTGGTGCCGAAACCCTTGTAGATGCTCTCGGCCGAGACGCCGGCGCGCTTGGCGACCGCGGTGATGGTGGTCGCCTGGAACCCGTCGGTCTCGAACAGGTCCTTGGCGGCGATCACGACGTCCCGCCGTCGCCGCCGGGCCCGCTCGCGCCGGCCGGACGCGTCGTATTGCCTCTTGACTTCTGCCATCACCGGTCCCAAAGTTTTAGATACAGGTCCACTGTATCGAATTCTAGGGGGAGACATGAGTACCACGGCAGGCGTGTCGGCGAGCGAACTCGCCGTTCGCTGCATCCAGATCATGGCCGACGGCGAGCGGGCCGACTTCGACGCGCTGGTCCATCCGGACGCGGTCAACCGGGAGGGCGACGTCGAGCCGCCGGAGTGCCGCGTCGGCGGACCCGCGGGCTACTACGCGACCGCGCTCTGGTTGCGGACCGCGTTCGCCGGCCTGGCCTACGAGATCCACCACGTCGTTGCCAACGGCAACCTGGTGGCCCTCCACTCGACCATGAGCGGCCGGCATGTCGCGCCGTTCGCGGTCTACACCACCGAGGGCGTGGACACGGTGTTCCCGCCGACCGGGAAGACCTTCGCCATCACGCAGTCGCACTGGCTGCGGATCGAGGACGGCCAGGTGATCGAGCACTGGGCCAACCGCGACGACCTCGGCCAGGCCAAGCAACTCGGCTGGGTTCCGCCGACCCCGGCGTACCTGTTCCGGATGGCCCGCGCCAAGTCCCGCACCAAGCGCGCCGCCTGACCGAACCGCTGCCGGCCGGAGTTTCCGTCATACGCTGAGCAGCGTCCCGCGCAGTTCCACCCGGTCGCCGACGATGGCCGAGATGCGGGCCGCGACCGCCTGTGCGCGGGCGTCGTCGGCCACGTCGACCAGGACCATGCCGGAGACCTGGTGATCGGCCGGGACGAACGGGCCCGCGGTGACCGTTCGAGCGTCGTCGCGGATCCGGACGATCCGGCCTTCGCTCGGGAGCTGGAGCTCCTCGGCGGTGACGAGCTCGCCGGTGGCGGTCAGCTCGGTCTTGACGTCCGGCATCCGGCGCGACGCTTCCGCCCCGTAGATCATCACGACGTACCTCATGGGATCACCGTAGCCACCGGGACGGACAGAACCCCGCGGGACGGCCACCCGCGGGGTTCTGAGGTTCCAACGGATCAGTACCAGTGCCGTCGTCCGCCGACGGCGCGGCCGGTGGATCCGAGCAGGAACAGCACGGCCCCGACGATCAGTACGATGATGCCGAGCGTCCACAGGATCGAGATGTTCAGCACGAGACCCAGGACCAACAGGATCAGTCCGAGGATGAGCATGCAGCCTCCTTCTCGAGGGCCGCCGGGCGGAGAGGTGGCGGCCACAGGATTCCGGTGCCCACTCCGGCCGCTACAAACCTCCAACACCTGTTTGATCTCAGGGCGCGACGACTGCTTGTAGCCGTGGCTCCACCGGGCGCTTGCGGCCGAGCAGGAGACCACAGCCCACGAGGCCGATCGCGATGCACACCCACACCGTCCAGAACGCGATCCGGTAGCCGTGGGTCAGTGCGGCCGGAGTCGCCCCCGTCGTACTGGCGGCCGCCACGGCGGAGAGCGCTGCGATGCCCACTGCGCCACCGATCTGGAAGCTGGCGCTCTGCAGCCCGGACGCAACACCGGAGTCCTCGCCGGCCACATCACTGAGCGAGGCGATCGAGCCGGCCACGGTCCCGGCACCTAGTCCGAGGCCGAAGATGGTCAGACCCCAGAAGGCCAGCTCGAAGTAGCCGGAGTGCACCGTCAGCTGAGTCATCAGGGTTACACCGACGCCGGCCACCAGCAGCGAGACGAAGGCGACCCGGCGTGGTCCGACCCGCGTGACCAGGTGCTGGCCGATGATCGACGCCACAACGGCAGCACCCGCGAGTACGGCGGACATCAAGCCGTAGCGGACCGCGGAGATGCCGAGGGCCTGCTGCGCGTACTGCGTGTAGATGTAGTTCAGCCCGTACGCCGACAGACCCCAGCCGATCGTGATGAGGTTGCCGCCGACCAGGGCACGCGACCGGAAGATCCGCAGCGGCACGAGCGGTGCGGTCGACCGCTTCTCCACCAGCACGAACAGCCCGAACAGCACGCCCGACAACGCCAACAGCGTGATCGTCCGTCCGACTGACGAGTCCGGTGCCTCGATGACGGCGTACACGAGCAGGATGAGCGCACTGGTCACAGTGACCGCGCCCGCGATGTCGAACCCGCGCCGGCCAGGGACCCGGCTGTCCAGCAGCAGTACGGGCGCCAGTACGACGACCAGCACGCAGACGGGCACGTTGATGAAGAAGATCCATTGCCAGCCCAGTCCGTCGGTCACCGGTCCTCCGATGAGAGACCCCGCCGTACCGCCGACTCCACTGGTCGCTCCCCAGAACCCCAGCGCCTTGTTCCGATCCGCGCCGTCCGGGAACGTCGTCATCACGATCGACAACGCACTGGGCAGCAGTACGGCGGCCGACGCGCCCTGCAGGCCACGCGCGAGGACCAGCGCGTCACCGCTCCAGGCGAACCCGCACAGCAGTGAGGACCCGGCGAACAGCAGCAGCCCGGTGATGAACACCCGACGCCGGCCGAGCAGGTCGGAAATGCGCCCACCGAGCAGGAGCAGACCGCCGAACATCAGCGCATAGCCGCTCGGCACCCACTGCACGCCACCGCTCGAGAACGTCAGCTCCCGCTCGATCGACGGGACCGCGACCAGCACGATCGACGCGTCCAGAATGATCATGAAGCCGGTCAGACACAGCAACGCCAGTGCCCACCAGCGCTTCGAATCGGTAACCATAGGAGATCTCCAGTACGGCGCGACACCCCGGCTGGGCGTCACTCGGTGGAGACGTCGGGGCCGCCCGGACCACCTCGACATTTCTGTCGAAAGTCGCCCGCCGGGTACGACGTACCGGGTGAGAGGGGGTCACACCGGCCTCCGCGAGGGACAGGATGGTGCCTGTGAAGTACGTGCTGCTGATCTACAGCAACCCCGAGAGCTGGGCGAGCCTGTCCGCCGAGCAACGCAACGGCCTGTCCCGGGCCCACGAGGACCTGACCCGCGAACTGGCCGAGCAGGGCCTCCTGGTCAGTGCCGCCGGCCTGGCCGACCCCATCACCAGCCGGACGGTCTTGGTCCGCGACGACACCACCACGACCACCGACGGTCCGTACGCTGAGGCCAAGGAGCACCTGGCCGGGTTCTACCTGGTCGAGTGCGACGACATCGACCAGGCGATCAGCTACGCGGCCCGGATGCCGGACGCGAAGTACGTCGCCGTGGAGGTGCGGCCGGTGATGGACACGTCCGGGCTGGAGATGTGAACGACATCGAGCTGCTGCTGCGTGAGCAGGCGCCGCAGGTGCTCAGTGCGCTGGTCCGGCACTACGGGCACTTCGACCTGGCCGAGGAAGCGGTCCAGGAGGCGCTGCTCGCGGCCGCCCAGCAGTGGCCGGACGAGGGCGTTCCGGACAACCCGCGCGGCTGGCTGATCCGGGTCGGGTCGCGCCGGCTGACCGACCTGCTGCGCAGCGAGTCGGCCCGGCGCCGGCGCGAGGAGAACGCGGCCCAGCTCGCCGCGCCGGAGGAGTTCGTTGCCGCCGGCCCCGACATCGACGACCCGGGTGGCACGGGACGACACGCTGACTTTGCTCTTTCTGTGCTGCCATCCGGCCCTGTCGCCGGCCTCGCAGATCGCGCTGACCCTGCGTGCGGTCGGCGGTCTCACCACCGCGCAGATCGCGGCCGCGTTCCTGGTGCCGGAGGCAACGATGGCCCAGCGGATCAGCCGGGCGAAGCGCAGTATCAAGCAGGCCGGCAGCACGTTCGAGCTCCCGCCGGAAGCCGAGCGGGACGAGCGCATGGGCGCCGTACTGCATGTCCTCTACCTGATCTTCAACGAGGGCTACACGGCCTCGTCGGGTACGTCGTTGCACAGTGCGGAGCTCACCAGCGAGGCGATCCGGCTGGTGCGTGGTGTGCGGCGGCTGCTGCCTGACGACGGTGAGGTGGCGGGGTTGCTGGCGCTGATGCTGCTGACGGACGCGCGGCGGCTCGCTCGTACCGGGTCCGAGGGCGCACTGGTCCCGCTGGCCGAGCAGGACCGGTCGAAGTGGAACAAGGACGCCATCGTCGAGGGTGAGGCGCTGGTGACCGACGCACTGTCCCGCACCCAGCTCGGGCCGTACCAGGTGCAGGCCGCGATTGCCGCCGTACATGACACCGCTGGGCGGGCCGAGGACACGGACTGGCGGCAGATCGTCGCGCTGTACGAGGTGCTCGAGCAGATGGTGGACAACCCGATGGTGAAGCTCAACCACGCCGTCGCGGTGGCCATGGCGGCCGGTCCGAAGGAGGGGCTCGCCGTACTCGAGCCGCTGGAGTCCGACGACCGCATGGCCGGCCACCACCGGCTGGAGGCTGTCCGGGCGCACCTGCTGGAGATGTCGGGTGATGCCGCCGGTGCCCGCGAGAGCTATCTGCTGGCAGCCCGGCGTACGACGAGTGTGCCTGAGCGCAACTACCTGCAATCCAAGGCAGACCGGCTCGCCTGAGTCGCGATGCGCCCAGGGTTGTGTCAGGTTTGAGGTGTGGATCTCACCAGGGCCTCACTCCTCCGGGAGATGCTGACCGGTTCCGAGTTCGGCAGCCGGACGACGGAGTTCGCGCACTCGCTCCGCAGGTTCACCACCCGGACCGGCGGCCTGATGCTGTTCGGGCCGCCCGACGACGAGCCGTGGCACCTGACCGCCCACCTCGACGACGAGCTCCACCGGGCCGGTGTCGAGGACGTCCGCCCGTCGCTTGTCCGCTGGTCGCCGCCACCGGGCGCACCGCCGCACCTGTCGATCGGACTGGACAGGTTGCGCGACGCCGGCCGGGGCGAGTCGTTGCTGGTCGTGGCCGAGGAGGACCCGGCTGACACCCTGCTGGAGCGCATCAGCGACGTACGGCGACGTGGTACGACGATCTTCAGCATCGGCAACGGTGACCAGGAGCTGACGTCACTCAGTCACGAGTCGCTGGTGCCGGAGCTGCTCGTGCCGGACGGGTTCGGCTGGACCAGTCGGCGGATCGAGGTCGACCATGACGAGCCGCAGGCCGCCCTGACCGATCTGGAGCCGCGGACCACGGAGGGCTTCGAGATGGCGCAGCACCTGGTCAGCCTGGCCGCGGCCGACGAGGAGGCAGGGCAGCCGGCCTGGCGCCGCCGCCTCCGCGCCGCCATAGAACGCCTCAGCGGCGAACCGGGATAGCTGGGCAGGTGGGCTAGTTGTCCAGGTAGAGCGCGGCCAGCCGGGGGAGGTGGGTGTGCAGGTCGTCCTCGTCGTCGAAGTCGATCTCATGCCCGGCCGGCAGATCCGGCGTGTCCGGTGCGTCGGCGTCGACCACCTTCCAGTACGCTGCCTCGTCGCCGGTGACGTTCTTGTACGCGTGACTGCCGACGTGCAGCAGCCCCTCGCCGTCGAACCCCTCGAAGTCTTCCGGCCGGTCCTCGTCGACCACGTCGGCCAGCGAGTCCGGAACGGCCAGCGCCGCCTCCCAGACCTCCCGGCCCTGCGCGATCAGCCAGCCCCGGAACGAGTCGAACCCGTCCTCCGAGGCCCCCGAGTTGATCAGGTACGCCGCCGCCCACAGGTCCCACCGGTACGACTCGACCTGCAACCGCGCGAGTTCGGCCCCGAACCCGGCGATCTCCTCGGCCTCGAGCCCAGCCAGCAGCTTGGTCAGCGCGTCCGCTACCCCGTCCGGATCCGCGACGGTGTCATCCACCGCACCACGCGCACCCTCGACCAATCCCCAGAAGCCATCCCTGTCCACCCCCACAGCGTCTCGCTGATCCCGGGTGATTGACCAGACCCTGTCCGGGGTCAAGCGCGGTGGAAGGTGGTGATCAGGATGCCCTCGCCGACGGTGAGGGCGTTGGTCAGGCGCCAGCGGGTCTTGTCGGGGGTGTCGGGGAAGAGTTTGCGGCCGGTGCCGAGGATGACGGGGAAGGTCATCAGGTGGAGCTCGTCGACCAGGTCGGCGGCGATCAGTTCCTGGGCGAGCTGGATGCTGCCGGGGACCTGGATCTCGCCGGAGACCTGCTGCCTTCAGCTTGCCGACCTCCTCGCGGACGTCGCCGGACAGGACGCGGGTGTTGTTCCACGACGGGTCGGTCAGCGTGCTGGAGACGACGTACTTCGGCATGCTGTTGTACTTGTCGGCCAGTTCACCCTCGTACTCCGGCCAGGCCGCGGCGAAGCCCTCGTAGGTCTTGCGGCCGATCAGCAACGCGTCGGCGCCGAACGCCTCGTCCTCCTTGAACTTCTCCCCGTCCTCGCCCCGGTCGAACTCGAAGCTCCAGTTGGGGTACTTGAAATCCTCCCCACCAGGCGCCTGTACGACGCCGTCGAGCGAGCTGAACGTGGTCACCACGATCGTTCCCATCGCGATCAGAGCTCGTGCGCGAACGAGCGCAGTACCGGTGCGAGGACGGGCGGCTCGCAGTTGTGGTTCTCGCCCTCGACCGGCAGCAACCGCGCGGTCGGCAGGAACTCGGCCACGGCCGCGCTGCCGGTGATCAGCCACGGTGCCGTGCGCGTCGCCGTGCATGACCAGGACCGGGACGTCGACCGCGGCCCAGCGGTCGGCCGGCAGCGGGTTGCCCGACATCGTCGTGCCCATGATCCGGCCGTCGTACGCGATCGTCCCCGCGACGGCCTCGGTCGCGGACCAGATCTCGGTCCCCCGGACCATGTCGACGAACTCGGCCGGCATGCCGGCTGCCGCGGTCATGAACAGCTCCACCGCATCCCCGGGACGCCCGGCCGCGACATCGGCCTCGAGTTGCTCGACGTAGTCGGTCGGCAGCGGCGGGCGTCCGTCGTCGACCACCACCGGCGGCTCGAACAGCGCCAGCGCCGTGATCGGCAGCCCGGCGGCCGCCGCGTCGAGCGCCAGCAGCGAACCCGACGACCAGCCGAAGACGATGGCCGGCTGACCGGCGTCCTCGATCAGCGCCGCGAGGTCCTCGATCTCCCGCTGGATCGCGTACGGCTTGGTGTCGGTGCTCTCGCCCCGGCCGCGCCGGTCGTAGGCGTAGACCCGGAACTCGTCACTCAGCAGCTTCCCGACCTCGGCGTTCGACGGGTTCACGGCCCGGTGGGCGGTGGCGCCGTCGATCATGATCAGCGGCCGGCCCTCCCCGACGGCGTCGAAGGCGATCGTCGTACCGTCCGCGGATTTCACTGTGCTCATCGGAGCCTCCCTGTGGTGTCGTTCGGAACTAGACCGTACAGTACTCAGAAGAGAACTGGACTGTCTAGTATGATTTTCGGGAAGGGCAGAAGGAGGACTTCGTGGATCACCGCCAACGGGCTGCTGTCTGGCAGCCGGAGCAGGCCGTCGCTGTCGAGGGAGAGGGCCGTACGCCGCGCAAACGCCGGGCGATCCTGGCCGCGGCCACCGACGTCTTCCTGCAGCACGGGTACCTGGGCGCGAGTATGGACGAGGTCGCCGCCAAGGCCGGGGTCTCGAAGCAGACCGTCTACAAGCAGTTCGAGAACAAGGAGCGCCTGTTCGCCGAGATCGTCCTCGGCACCAGCGACCAGTTGCTCGACGGACTGACCCAGGCGTACGCCGAGACCCTCGACGAAGCCACTGACGCGCGGGAAGCACTCAGAGCGCTGGCCCACCGCTTCCTCGACAGCCTCACCACCGGCAGCGTGCTGCAGCTGCGCCGGCTCGTCATCGCCGAGGCCGATCGCTTCCCCGAGGTCTGCGGGTCCTGGTTCACCAGCGGCTTCGAGCGATCCCTGGAGGCGCTGGGTGAAGCGCTGACCCGGCTGACCGAGCGCGGGCTGCTCCGCGAGCTGACCGACCCGACCCTCGCGGCGTACCAGTTCGCCGGGTTGGTCATGTACAAGCCGATGAACCGGGCCATGTTCGCCGGCACCGCAGCGGCCCCGGTCCCGGGCGAGCTCGACAAACTCGCCGACCAGGCGACCGAGGTCTTCCTCGCCGCCTACGGGCCGGACCGGACGTGATTGGTGCAGTTCGACAGGAGGTGTCCGACGATTGAGGTCGGATGCCCGCTGGGCTCAGGCGGGGAGTGGCTGGCAGTGGGCGTATACGTCCTGTCGATCTGCACCCGGTCGGCGCTTCTGCCTACTACAGGGTTCCGCGCGTTGACGTCCGGACGACCAGCTCCGGCGTGAAGGTGACGCGCTGGTGTTCGTGGTCCGGGTTCGACGACTCGTCCAGGAGTAGTTCGGCGGCGGTCCGGCCGAGCAGTTGACGCGGCTGCCGGACAGAAGTCAGCGGTACAGCGGCCGCGGCGGCGAACTCGATGTCGTCGTACCCGACGATGGCGAGATCCTCGGGCACGCGCAGGCCGAGGCTCACGCACTGCTGCAGCAGACCCAGCGCCAGCAGGTCGTTGGCGCAGAACGCGGCGGTCGGGCGGCGGGCCGCCGGCAGGCCGGCGAGTCGTTGCCCGGCGCCCCTGCCTTCGGCGACGGTGAGTGCGCCGGTGGTCAGTTCGATCAGGTTTTCCGGGGGCTTTCCGGCCTTCCGCAGCGCGCGGCGGGCGCCGTCGCGACGGTCGATGACCTGGCCGATCGTGTTCGGGCCGCCGACGTACGCGATCCGGTCGTGGCCGAGCTCGAGCAGGTGCGCGATGGCGAGCTCGCCGCCGAGGATGTCGTTCACCGCCACCGAGCAGTGCTCGCCGCCGTCGATGGCCCGGTCCACCACGACGACCGGCGTACCGCGGGCGGTGAGTTTGCGCAGGCGGGACGAGTTCTGGTCGATCGGGGTGATCAGCACGCCCTGGACCCGCTGCTGCTCGAGCAGGTCGAGGTAGTCGGCCTCGCGTTCGGCGTCCTCGTTGCTGTTGCAGAGGAACACCGAGAGGCCGGCCGCGCGGGCCGCGTCCTCGACGCCCTTCGCGACGTCGGTGAAGAACGGGTTGCCGGCGTCGAGCATCAGGTACGCGACGATCCGGCTGCTGCCGGCCCGGAGCTGGCGGGCCGACTCGTTCCGGACGAAGCCGAGTGACGCCATCGCCGCCTCGACCTTCGCCCGCGTCACCGGGCTGACCACCTCCGGCCGGTTCAGCACGTTCGACACGGTCCCCAGAGACACTCCAGCGGCGGCCGCGACGGCCTTCACTCCAGCCGCATCCTGCTTCGCCTTCCGCCGCCTCCCACCAGTGGACCCGGCCTTGCGGCCGGCCCGGCCGGACTCGGCCGAAGGTGCGACGGAAGGGGACGAGCCCGACGAGCGATCCGTCCCCGGACGGGCATCCGCCGAGCGGGACGAGCCGCTGGAGCGGGAGGAGCCGGTAGCGGTGGGGGCAGGGGGTGAGCCGGTGGAGGTGGATGCCGGGCGGGCGGCGTCCGGTGCGTCTGGTGCCATGCTCGACCTCCCGGCGTCAAGGCCCTCGGTGGGCCGGGTTTGAAACGTCTTAGACGGCCAGAGCGTACCTGTTTTCCCGTCGGTTTCCCGCAGCATCCGTCCGGGATCGGCCCAGCCACGACCTCGAAACGCGAACCACCTCTTGACGCCCCCAGCCGCCCGCCCTTACGTTCGTGCAATCTTCTTGAAACCTTTCAGCAACTCAGCCGCCCCGAGTTGGAGGTGACCATGGCCGACGGCACACCCAGGCTGCGGGTCCGCGGGGTGTCGAAGTCGTTCGGCGCCGTCGCCGCCGTCCGGGAGGTCTCCTTCGACCTGTACGGCGGTGAGGCGCACGCCCTGGTCGGCGAGAACGGGGCCGGGAAGTCCACGATCGTGAAGATGCTGGCCGGTGTGCACCGCCCGGACTACGGCTCGATCGAGCTGAACGGCGTACCGACCGAGCTGACCACGCCGGCCGACGCGAAGGCGGCCGGGATCGCAGTCATCTACCAGGAGCCGACGCTCTTCCCGGACCTGACCGTGGCCGAGAACATCGCGATGGGCCGCCAGCCTCTGGGTCGTTTCAAAACCATCGACCGGGCCGCGATGGTCCGGCAGGCCGGCCGGCTGTTCACCCGGCTCCTGGATCAGTAGGTCGATGCAGACCGAACCGGCCGGCCGGCGATCGCGGAGCAGCAGCTGGTCGAGATCGCCAATGGCATGGACGAGCGACCAGAAGCGCTCACCGGGAGAAGGTCAAGGCCTCTACGCTCGCGCACTTTCCCCTACACCGTCGGCGCCGACGGCGAGATCGTGCTCGGCCCGCCGACCGAGTTCACCGCGGCCAACATCGACGAGTTCAACTTCTGACCGGCCACCTTTGAGGGCAACCGTGAATCGCTACTGCTTCTGCCTCCAGGTCAAACCCGACCGCCTGGAGGAGTACGTCGAACGCCACCGGGACGTCTGGCCGGAGATGCAGGCCGCGTTGCGCGACACCGGGTGGCACAACTACTCGCTCTTCCTCCGCGACGACGGCCTGCTGATCGGGTACGTCGAGGCCGAGGACCTGGAGGCGGCGCAGAAGGCGATGGCGGCGACCGAGGTGAACGCCCGCTGGCAGGCCGAGATGACCGAATTCTTCACTCGCCCAGAAGACGGCACAGAGACGGGAGGCCGCCGGACGAGTCGTTCCTGCTGCTGCCCGAGATCTTCCATCTACAAGAGGACTGAGAACCATGACGACCGACGCTGTGAAGACCGCCCTGCGCCGCCAGGAGATCGAGCTGCCCTCCTGGGCGTTCGGGAACTCGGGCACCAGGTTCAAGGTGTTCAGCCAGCCGGGTGTGCCGCGCTCGCCGGAGGAGAAGATCGCCGACGCCGCCGTGGTGCACAAGTACACCGGCGTCGCCCCGAGCGTCGCGCTGCACATCCCCTGGGACAAGGTGGACGACTACGCGCGGCTGTCGGCGTACGCGAAGGAGCAGGGCGTCCGGCTCGGCGCGATCAACAGCAACGTGTTCCAGGACGACGACTACAAGCTCGGCAGCGTCACCAACCCCGATCCGCGCGGTACGGCGGAAGGCGACGGACCACCTGCTCGAGTGTGTCGACATCATGGACGCGACCGGGTCGAAGGACCTGAAGCTGTGGTTCTCCGACGGCACCAACTACCCGGGTCAGGACGACATCCAGGACCGGCAGGACCGGCTCGCGGCCGCGCTGAAGGAGGTGTACGACCGGCTCGGCGAGGACCAGCGGATGCTGCTGGAGTACAAGCTGTTCGAGCCGGCCTTCTACACCACCGACGTGCCGGACTGGGGGACGTCGTACGCGCACTGCCTGGAGCTGGGGCCGAAGGCAACGGTGTGTATCGACACCGGGCACCACGCGCCGGGCACCAACATCGAGTTCATCGTCGCCTTCCTGCTGCGGGCGAAGAAGCTGGGCGCGTTCGACTTCAACAGCCGGTTCTACGCCGACGACGACCTGATGGTCGGCGCGGCGGACCCGTTCCAGCTGTTCCGGATCATGAACGAGATCATCCGCGGCGACGCGCTCGACCCGGACCGCGGGATCGCCTTCATGCTCGACCAGTGCCACAACATCGAGGTGAAGATCCCGGCCATCATCCGCTCGGTGATGAACGTCCAGGAGGCCACCGCGAAGGCGCTGCTGGTCGACCGGGACGCGCTCCGGAAGGCGCAGGCCTCTGGTGACGTCCTGGAGGCGAACGCCGCGCTGATGGATGCCTACAACACCGATGTCCGCCCGCTGCTCGCCGAGTTGCGCGAGTCGCAGGGGCTGGACCCGAACCCGGTCGCCGCCTACCAGCGCAGCGGGTACTTCGAGCAGATCGTCAAGGACCGAGCCGACGGCCAGCAGGCCGGATGGGGAGCCTGAATCACCATGACCGTGTCCGACTCTTCCCCCACCCCACCGCCCCGGTCAGGCACTGCAGCCGAACTTGTTGCGCGTAGCAACCGACTGGGTGCCGATCCGCGCAACACCAACTACGCCGGCGGGAACACGTCGGCGAAGGGGACGACGACCGACCCGGTCACCCAGCAGCCGGTCGACCTGGTCTGGGTGAAGGGCTCCGGCGGCGACCTCGGCACGCTCACGACTTCGGGTCTCGCCGTACTGCGCCTTGACCGCCTCAACTCGCTGGTCGACGTGTACCCCGGCGTCGACCGTGAGGACGAGATGGTCGCCGCCTTCGACTACTGCCTGCACGGCAAGGGCGGCGCGGCCCCGTCGATCGACACCGCCATGCACGGTCTCGTCGACTCGCCGCACGTCGACCACCTGCACCCGGACTCGGGGATCGCGCTGGCGACCGCGGCCGACGGCGAGAAGCTCACCGCCGAGTGCTTCGGCGACCGCGTGGTCTGGGTGCCGTGGCGTCGGCCCGGGTTCCAGCTTGGTCTGGACATCGCCAAGGTGAAGCGGGAGAACCCGCAGGCGATCGGCTGCATCCTCGGCGGCCACGGCATCACCGCGTGGGGCAACACCTCGGCCGAGTGCGAGGCCAACTCCCTCGACATCATCCGTACGGCGGAGCGCTTCCTGACCGAGCGTGGCAACGCCGAGCCCTTCGGTGCCGTAGTACCTGGCTTCGAGGCGCTGCCCGCCGAGGAACGGCGGCTGCGGGCGGCCGCGCTGGCTCCAGTGATCCGCGGTCTCGCGTCGACGGACAAGCCGCAGGTGGGTCACTTCAACGACTCGGACGTCGTACTGGAGTTCACCGCGCGGGAGCGGCTGGCTGAGCTTGCCGCGCTGGGCACCTCGTGCCCGGACCACTTCCTCCGGACCAAGGTGCGACCGCTCGTGCTGGACCTGCCCGCGACCGCGCCGCTCGAGGAGGCGGTGACCCGGCTGCGTGAGCTGCATCTGCAGTACCGCGAGGACTATGCGGCGTACTACGACCGGCACGCGCAGCCGGACAGCCCGCCGATGCGGGGTGCGGACCCGGCGATCGTGCTCGTGCCCGGTGTCGGCATGTTCAGCTTCGGCAAGGACAAGCAGACCGCGCGGGTGGCCGGCGAGTTCTACGTGAACGCGATCAACGTGATGCGTGGCGCCGAGGCGGTGTCGACGTACGCGCCGATCGACGAGAGCGAGAAGTTCCGGATCGAGTACTGGGCGCTGGAAGAGGCGAAGCTGCAGCGGATGCCTCAAGCCGAAGCCGCTCGCGACCCGGGTCGCCTTCGTCACCGGCGGTGGTTCGGGGATCGGCAAGGCGATCGCGCAGCGGCTGGCCGCGGAGGGCGCCTGCGTCGTGGTGGCCGACCTGGATCTGGCCGCGGCCGAGGCCGTCGCGAAGGAGATCGGCATCGTCCGACGTGGCGGTTGCCGTCGGCGCCGATGTGTCCGTCGGCGGAAGCGGTCGAGGAGGCGTTGCGGGCGGCGGTGCTGGCGTTCGGCGGCGTCGATCTGATTGTCAACAATGCCGGGCTGTCCATCTCCAAGTCGTTGCTGGAGACCACGGACAAGGACTGGGACCTGCAGCACAACGTGATGGCCAAGGGCTCGTTCCTGGTCTCCCGGGCGGCCGCGAAGGTGCTGATCGACCAGGCCATCGGCGGCGACATCATCTACATCTCCAGCAAGAACTCCGTCTTCGCCGGCCCGAACAACGTCGCGTACGGCGCGGCCAAGGCCGACCAGGCCCACCAGGTCCGGCTGCTCGCCGCCGAGCTCGGCGAACACGGCATCCGCGTCAACGGCGTGAACCCCGACGGCGTCGTACGAGGGTCCGGGATCTTCGCCAAGGGCTGGGGTGCACAGCGCGCCGCGGTGTACGGCGTACCGGAGTCGGAGCTGGGTGCGTACTACGCGCAGCGCACGCTGCTGAAGCGGGAGGTACTGCCGGAGCACGTCGCGGCGGCCGTCTTCGCTCTGACCGGTGGGGACCTGACCCACACGACCGGTCTGCACGTTCCCGTCGATGCCGGCGTGGCCGCCGCGTTCCTGCGCTAGGAGGAGTTGGACGATGTGGAGCACTGATCCGAGCCGGTCCGTCGACGGGAACGGCCTGCTGCCCTGGGTCGAGCCGCGGAAGACCCGGATCGGGCTGGTCGCCGGCGGCCTCGGCGCGTACTGGCCGCAGTTCCCCGACCTGCTGCCGCAGTTGCAGGCGTCCGCGCGGCGGGTGTCCGAGCGGTTCTCCGCGCTCGACTGCGAGGTGATCGACGTCGGGTTCATCTCGGACGCACAGGAAGGCGCCGCGGCGGCCGAGAAGCTGCGGGTGGCGGACTGCGACCTGATCGTCGGCTTCCTGACCACCTACATGACCGCGTCGATGCTGGTGCCGGTCGCGCAGCGCAGCGGTGCGCCGGTGCTGCTGCTCAACCTGCAGCCGACCGAGTCGATGGACCACGCGACGTTCGACACCGGCGCCTGGCTCGCGTACTGCGGTGCGTGTCCGCTGCCGGAGATGGCGAACGCCTTCGAGCGCTGCGGCATCGACTTCCGGTCGGTCTCGGGCCACCTCGAGGACGAGCGGGCGTGGACCCGGATCGACCGGTGGATCCGGGCGGCCGGCGTACGGGCCGCGTTCCGGCACGGGCGGCACGGCCTGCTCGGGCATCTGTACCCGGGCATGATGGACGTGATCACCGACCCGACGCTGGTGTCGGCGCAGCTCGGCGGGCACGTGGAGATCCTGGAGATCGACGACCTGCGGGTCCGGGTGGAGAAGGTCTCGGCGGCCGAGACCGAGGAGCGGATGAAGGTCGCCCGGGAGATCTTCACGCTGGACGACTCGGTGGTCGAGGACGACTTCCGCTGGGGCGCCACCGTGTCGGTCGCGCTGGACCGGCTGGTCGAGGACTTCTCGCTGGACACGCTCGCGTACTACCACCGCGGCCTGGACGGCGAGACGCACGAGCGGGTCGCGGCGGGGATGATCCTCGGCGCTTCGTTGCTCACGGCAAGAGGTGTGCCGGCGGCCGGTGAGTACGAGCTGCGGACCTCGCTGGCGATGCTGGTGATGGACAAGCTCGGGGCCGGGGGTTCGTTCACCGAGCTGCAGGCGCTGAACTTCCACGACAACGTGGTCGAGATGGGTCACGACGGGCCGGCCCACCTGGCGATCAGCTCGGACAAGCCGTTGCTGCGCGGGCTCGGGGTGTACCACGGCAAGCGGGGCTGGGGTGTGTCAGTCGAGTTCGACGTGAAGCACGGGCCGGTGACGGCGTGCGGGCTCGGTCAGCGCCGGGACGGCTCGTTCAACCTGATCGCGTCCGAGGGCACCGTCGTACCCGGGCCGCTGCTGCAGATCGGGAACACCACGTCGCGGGTCGACTTCGGCTGCGACCCGGGTGAGTGGACCGACGCGTGGTCCGGGTCGGGCGTGGCGCACCACTGGGCACTCGGGACCGGCCACCGCGCCAAGGACCTGGAGGCGGTCGCGGACCTGCTCCATCTCGACCTCACTGTCGTGTCGCCATGAAGCGCGTCGCGGCGGTGGATCTAGGGGCGTCCAGCGGGCGGGTGATGCTGGGCGAGGTCGGCGACGGGGTGCTGAACCTGACCGAGATCCACCGCTTCTGGAACGGCCCGGTGCAGCTTCGGGACACCCTCCACTGGGACATCCTCCACCTCTACCGCTCCATGCTCGAGGGCCTTGCTCAGGCGGGTCCTCTCGATGCGATCGGCATCGACTCCTGGGCCGTCGACTACGGCCTGCTCGACGAGGCCGGCCGCCTCCTGGGCAACCCGATCCACTACCGCGACGCCCGCACCGACGGCGTGATGGAAACGATCCTGCAGCGGGTGTCAGCCGCGGAGCTCTACGCCATCACCGGCCTCCAACAGCTCCCGTTCAACACGATCTACCAGTTGGCTGCCGAGAGTCTGCTCAGCCAGGCGGACAAGCTGCTGATGATTCCGGATCTACTGGGTTACTGGCTGACCGGGGAGGTTGGGGCCGAGCGGACGAACGCCTCGACCACGCAGTTGTACGACGTGCGGGTGCGGGCGTGGAGTTCGGTGCTGGCTGAGCGTGTTGGTGTATCGATGAGGCTCTTGCCCGAGTTGCGCGAGCCCGGTGAGGTCATCGGCACGGTCCTGCCTGATGCGACCGGGTTGGCGGCTGGTACGCCGGTCATCGCGGTCGGATCGCATGACACTGCTTCTTCGGTGGTCGCCGTACCGGCTGGCGATGAGCGGTTCGCCTACATCTCGTCGGGCACGTGGTCGTTGGTGGGCCTCGAGTTGGACGCGCCGGTGCTGTCCGCCGAGGCGCTGGAGGCGAACTTCACCAACGAGGGCGGCGTCGACGGGCGGATCCGGTTCCTCCGGAACGTGATGGGCCTCTGGATCCTGCAGGAGTGCCAGCGGATCTGGGGCGCCGACGATCTGCCTGCGCTGTTGCGTGACGCCGCCGGCGCCCCGCCGTTCGACGTACTGATCGATCCGGACGCTCCCGAGTTCCTTGCCCCCGGCAACATGCCTCGCCGGATCGAGGAGCACTGCCGGGCGAGCGGGCAGGAGCCGCCGCGGTCGCAGGTGGCCACGGTCCGTTGTGTGCTGGAGAGTCTCGCGCTGGCCTATCGCCGTACGCTGCGGCAGGCGCAGACGATCGCGGACCGGCCGGTCGACGTACTGCACGTCATCGGCGGGGGATCGCAGAACGAACTGCTTTGTCAGTTGACCGCCGACGCCTGTGGACTGCCCGTGCTGGCTGGTCCGGTCGAGGCGTCCGCGCTGGGCAACGTCCTCGTCCAGGCACGTGCACTGGGCGAACCACTGCCGGACCTGGGCGCGATGCGCGCTCTGGTTCGTACCACCCATCAACTGCGGCGCTACGAGCCGCAGGGAAAACCGGCCGACTGGGACGCCGCCGAGTCCCGGATGTTCGGATCTAGGTGATCAGCATGACCGTCCTCCCCCAGGAACTCCGCCCGCTTGCCCGGCGGGTGCCGCCGCGCGAGATCAGCCACGACGATCTGCAACTGCTCCGGCTGCTCGCCACCGGGCTGCCGGTGGACTCCGTCGCGCGCCGGCTCGACCTGTCCGAGCGGACCGTCCGCCGCCGTACCCGGATGGTGTGCGACCGGCTCGGCTTCGGCACCGCCATCGAAGCGATCGTCTGGGCCGCCCGCCGCGGCCTGGTCTGAACCACCCGTTCTCTCCCTTGCAGAAACCGCCCCTTCTCTGGGAGGAATCCGCCCATGTCCCTCCGCTCCAGGCTGGGCTGCTTGCTCAGCGCCGTACGGCGAGGTCGCGAGCAGTTGGCGGTCCACACCCGACGGGTTCACGCTGGACGTGACCGTGCCGGCGAACACCACCGCGACGGTGCGGATCCCGGGGCGCGACGGGAGCGTCGATGTCAAGACAATTGCCTCAGGCACCTATCACTTCGAGGCACGTCAGGTGGCGGGACGCGCGGGTTTCGAGGCACGTTAGGTCATGGGACGAGCGGGTACCGGTCATTCCGAACATCGAGCCGAGGAGGAACGATGGACGGAATGACCGTCCTGTGGATCGTGGTGGCCCTGGTCGTCCTGATGGCCCTGATCGCCGTGGCGACGCGTGCGTCGTCCAAGCGCCGGGTCGAACGGGATCGCCAGGAGGCCTACGAGCAGGAGCAGCAGGCCAGGACGTCGGCAGTACGCGCGGAGAAACAGCAAGCCGCGGCCGACGAGGTCGAGGCGAGGTCACGCAAGGCGCAGGCTGTCGCCGACGAGAAGGCGGCCGAGGCGCGCCGGCTCGCGGCCGGTGCGAACGAACGGCGCGAAGCCGCCGCGGACGCCCGGACCGAGTCCCACGAACACCGCACCCGGGCGCGGGATCTGCACCCGGATCAGTCGACACCGCACGCGGCCAGCTGGGGCAAGGAAGGCGAGCCGACCGACGGGCATTGGGCCGATGGGCAGCACCCGGACGACCCTCGCCGTCAGGCGGCGCAGTCCGAGCCGCTGGACGAACACCCGAAGCACCTGAAGCACTGAGCTACCAGACGCACTGATCCCGCCGGAGCGCAGCGGGCCGACGACGGCACCTGACCGCAAGCAGGTGTGCCCGGGCGGGATCAGTGCGCTGCGTTCTCAGATCAGGTAGCGGAACTCAGGCGAGTTCGGGTGGATCCGCTCGATCTTGAGCGGTGCGGCTTCCATCCGGGACAACAGCCCGTCGAGGTCGCCGGGCCGGCTGATCTCGATACCGACCAGTGCGACCCCGGTCTCGCGGTTGTTCCGCTTCACGTACTCGAACAGCGTGATGTCGTCGTCCGGCCCGAGCGACTCGTCCAGGAACGTCCGCAGCGCGCCGGGCTCCTGCGGGAACGTCACCAGGAAGTAGTGCTTCAGCCCTTCGTGCACCAGTGAGCGTTCGAGGATCTCGCCGTACCGGCTGACGTCGTTGTTCCCGCCGGACAGCAGACAGACCACGGTCTCACCCGGACGCACCTCAAGTCCGTTGCCTAGGGCACCTGTCGCCAAGGCGCCCGCAGGCTCGGCGATCAGCCCGTCGGTCTGGTAGAGCTCGAGCATCTCGCTGCACACCAGACCTTCCGGAACAGACAGCATCTCGACGCCGGCCTCTGCCACCAACGGCAGCGTCACGTCGCCGACCCGTCGTACCGCGGCGCCGTCGACGAAGCTGTCGAGGTGCGGCAACGTCACCGGCTCGCCGGCCTGGAGTGCCGCCGCCATGCTCGCCGCCCCGGCCGGCTCCACACCGACGATCCGTACGCCGGGATGCCGCTCGGCCAGCCAACTCACGACACCCGCGATCAGCCCGCCGCCGCCGACCGGAACCACCAGTACGTCGGGCGCGTGACCGAGCTGGTCGACGAGCTCGACCGCCACGGTTCCCTGTCCTGCAACGGTCCGCGGGTCGTCGAACGCGGGCACCATCGTCGCCCCGGTGGCCTCGACCTCGGCGAGGGCTGCGGCGGCCGCGTCGTCGTACGTGTCGCCGGTGACGATCACCTGGATCTGCTTGCCGCCGAGGGCGGCGATCCGGTCGCGCTTCTGGCGGGGCGTCGTCCGCGGAACGTAGACCTTGCCCTGCACACCGAGGATGTGGCACGAGTAGGCGACGCCCTGGCCGTGGTTGCCGGCGCTCGCGCAGACCACACCGGCCGACTTCTGCGCGTCGTCGAGCTGGGTTATCAGGTTGTAGGCGCCGCGGAGCTTGTAGGACCGGCCGATCTGCAGGTCCTCCCGCTTGAGCCAGACCTGGGCGCCGGTGCGTTCGGACAGCCGGAGGTTGCGTTGCAACGGTGTACGCACAGCGACACCGTCGAGCCGCTTGACCGCGCTGTCGACGGCTGCCGCGTCAACGGCGTTCCGGTCCGGACCGGTCGTCGATCGAGCGACTGAACTACTGCCCTGCATGAGCTTCCTTCCCGTGCATTTGCACGATCTTCGCCGATTCGCTCGGTGCACAAGACAATTCGCGTCCACAGTACGGACGGGTGGCTACCTTTGCGCATCAGACCCTTGTCTCAGGCGTGAAACGGCCGTTCACTGGGCAGTCTAGTTTTCATACGCTCACTCGGTGTAACGGCCAGGGTCCTGGACGGGATGAGCCGAGTAAAGCCGGTCACAGTGGACTGGAGGGCACGAATGGAACTGATTCCGTTCAGTCTGTGGGGAGACGCTCTGTGGTGTGGTCAGGAAGTCGTGCGGGAGGCCCCGCACGAGCAGGCGATCCGAAGCCTGTTCCCGGACCCCATCCCGGCGCGAGGAGCAGATTTGGACACCGCCGCGGATCTGGTCCCGGAACCGCACAACCGTTTCGATCCCCGATCCATCGCCGTACGGGTGCAGGGGAAGGTTGTCGGCTACCTGCCGAGGGACGATGCGCACCGGTACCACCCGGTGTTGTCAGAACTGGTGGCACAAGGCCTGCAACCGCGGGTGCCGTGCCACCTGTGGGTGAGTGAGTGGGAACCGGCCGACTGGGACGGCAAGGGCGACCAGGGGACCGAATTCCACGCGAGTGTCGCGGTGGCCCTCGGGCCGCCGCACATGCTGGTCCCGGTGAATCTGCCCCCGCCGGGCAGCTTTCACCTGCTGCCGCCCGGCAGCGGCATCGTCGTCCCGGGCAGTGAGGTGCGTCCCGACGTACTGGCTCCGTTCTTCCGGGCGGAGGGCGAGTGCTGGGTTTACGCCACGATGCATGCGGTCGAGGAGGAGGACGGCATCCAGGACCGGAACCGGATCGTGGTCGAGGTCAGACTCGACGACGAACCGGTCGGACGGCTGAGTCCGCGCCTGAGCGCCGAGTTCCTGCCGGCCATCCACTACCTGTCCGACATGCGCGCCGAGACCGCTGCCCGCGTCGCCGTTCGCGGCGACCGCACCGCATCGGAGGTGGTCCTCTACGCGGCTCGGAGTCACGACCTGCCGGCCACCTGGCCGGACGGCCTGACCCGTTCCCCAGTCGCGTCCCCGCAGTGGCACTACTGGGCTACCAAGGAAGCCAACTAGGCGGCTGCGCAGTACTCGCCAGACACACATCACGGACCCCTTGGCGGGTACTGCGGAGCTACTTGCCAGCCGCACGACCACCGGAGGGTTGGCCACTTTTCGGCCCGATCGGTCCGGGGGTAATGCATTTGCGGGGTTGGTGGACTTCGCGTTGGGTTGTGGGCATGGGTGAACTGTGCACCGAGCGCCTGTTGCTCCGCCGCTGGCGGGAGTCCGATCTCGAACCGTGGGCCGCGATGAACGCCGACCCGGAGGTCCGGGAGTACCTGGGCGACGTTCTCACCCGCGAGCAGAGCGCTGCCTCAGTCGCGGCGTTCCAGGCCGAGTTCGACGAGCGTGGATACGGGTGGTGGGCGATCGAGGTCCATGCGACCGGCGAGTTCATCGGCTTCGCGGGCCTGGACGACGTCGAGCCCGGCCTGCCGGTCACCGGCATCGAGATCGGCTGGCGACTCACCCGCGCGTCGTGGGGTCACGGCTACGCCACCGAAGCCGCCCGCGCGACGTTGGCCTTCGGCTTCGACGCCCTGGACCTTCCGGAGATCCTCGCGATCACCACCGCCACCAACGTGCGTTCCCAAGCGGTCATGCGCCGCCTGGGCATGACCCACAACCCCGCCGACGACTTCGACGACCCGACCGCCCCCGAAGGCCCACTCCGCGCCAACGTCCTCTACCGGATCACCCGATGATCGTCGCCCCCGACACAG
Source organism: uncultured Actinomycetota bacterium (assembly GCA_963770725.1). GTDB lineage: Bacteria > Actinomycetota > Actinomycetes > Propionibacteriales > Kribbellaceae > Kribbella. Next base: position 22,023 of record CAVYQT010000012.1, on the reverse strand, counting down.
CCCTCCTGGAACGAACGGTCAGCCAGTTCATGGGCGCGAACTCCGCTAGAAGTTCGCGGATACGCCGAACGAGGCGCCGGTGGGGCTCGAGACCGGTGCTTGCGGCAATGGGTTCGCCGAGTTGTCGATTTCTGCTCGAAGATTCGACCGGGGCCAACCGAAATCGACTACTCGGTGACCCGTCGCGTCAAGCGACGTTGGGGTTGCCGCGGGGCTGACCCGGGTTGTCTAGCGAACCTTGGCTGAGGTGGCGCTGGCTACGAGGAAGACTGGGAAGCGGGTCATCGGGTGACGTGGGGAGTCAGGGGCGATTCTGGGTTGGGGTTCGGCTGTTCGGGTGAGCGTGAAGCCGTGGTGGTGGAGGGTGTTGAGGTACGTCGACAACGTGCGGTGGGTGGCGCCGACCTGTTGGCGGAGCGTTGAGAGAGTGCCGTCGGCCTGCCAGTAGCGTTCGTCGTAGTACGTGCCGTCGGAGGGCCACGCGCCGGATACGCCTTCTATACCTGGGAAACAGGGATGCAGGATCGCGAACGCGAAGGTGCCACCAGGACGAACCAGGCGACGGATGTTGCTCAGCGTCCCGTCCAGGTTGTCGATGTCGGACAATCCCATGCCGCAGACTGCGGCGTCGTACTCATCGCCTTGCAGGAGTTCCGGATCGGCCGCGTCCGCTTGGAGATAGCGGATGCCGAGCGGTTCGTCTCGTTCGATCTCCTCCGCCTTGCCGAGCATCGCCGCCGAGACGTCGACACCGACCACGGATGCCCCCTTGCGGGCGAGACCGCGGCTGATCCGTCCGTGGCCGCAGGCAACGTCCAGCACTCGTTGTCCGGCCACGTCCCCCAGGAGGTCGAAGAGCGAGACGGTGACCGGATCGGTCAGATCGTCTCCCCAGCCGGCGGCGTAGTAGTCCGCGACACCGTCGTACCTTGCGATAGCCGTCATACCTCGAAACTACCGACGTACCTTCGCGTGATCACTCTGCTCTCAGCTAACGTCGCGCCGACCCAGATCGCGGTTTCAGCCGGCTTTCAGCAGCTCCGTCGCGTCGGGCCAGACCATTCGGAGGCAGGCGGGCATGCCGTTGAGGCGGTTGGGGTCTCCGCCGGGTGGTGGCACCGTCGAGGTTTCCACGCAGCTGGCTCCGGACGCGAGATAGAAGTGCTGCGCGTTGGTGTTCTGCTTCAGCACCCACAGGTACATCGCGTTGCCGGTCGCCTGGTCGGTGACTGCCTGAGCAGCGCGAGCCATGAGCTGAGTTCCTATGCCGGTACGGCGTCCGCTGCTGTAGACATGCAGATTGTCGACAAGGCTGCCCCACCGCGGATCGTGGTCGAACATGACGTGGACGAATCCGACCAGTCGGCCGTCGTACTCGGCGAGCATCGTGGCGGTGTCGACCTGAGTGGCGAGTCGCTTCGACCAGACCTCGCGCCGGTCGGTGTCGAGATCCCCGTCCAGGAACGAGTCCGCGTAGGCACCCCGATAGTGCCGACGCCAACTGTCGGCGTGCAGGGCTGCGACCTCGTCAGCGTCGTCTGCTTTGGCCGAACGGAATCCCAGTGGCATGCGAACCTCCTCGTGGCTTGCCCGGCACCCCTGTGCCGAGCCTGGTCCTCACCCGGGGCACCCCACCCACAAGGAGGGTTGCCGGCCAGCAAGCCGGGGCTGTCGACTGGCACTCATGACCTACGCCGGAAACCGTAGCAGTTTCAGCAGGAGCTTGTTGTCCATCTCATGGCCGCTGTTCGCCGTGACGTGCAACGACACCGCATCACCCGCACCTGCGGCTTCGTAGATCCTGCGGAGACGTTCGAACGCGTCTGGAACGGTCTCGTTGTACGACGCCGAGCCGTTGTCCGGGCCTGGTACGTCGAGCGCGCCGTAGTGCAACGCGATCGGTCGTGGCGCGTTCAGACCCAGGGCGGTTGCAAAGTTGATCCTCCTACGATGCGAGTGCCAACAGCGCACGTTCGGGTTTGCGAGCGCGTGCTCGTAGAGTTTTGATGCCTGCCGTGATGCCCTTGGTGTTGTCTCTGGTCAGGGCCGTGTTGCGGAGGATGGCGAGATTGATCGGGCCGTTCCCGGTGCGAGCGGTGTGTCCGTCCTCGCCGAAGATCACGTCGCGTTGCCAGTGGATCACCTCGCAGCCCCAGTGCTCCCGCACGATGCGAGCGACCCGGTCGGCTTGGGCATGACGATGGGACAGGCTGGTCACGATGTAGACGTTCTCGTGCGTCCATGCCGCAGCGGTGGTGACGGTCTTCTTCCGTTTCGTCGAGCGCCTGACCCTCGCGGCCTGGACCACGCCGGTCAACGTGGTCTCGCACTGCTCGGGCAGTGTCACCAGCCGGATTGCCCGGGTCTCTTGACGACCGTGCGCTTTCTCGCGGGTGACCTGGGCATTCTCGACCTCGGCCCACGGCAGCTCATCCAGCGCCGCGTACGCCGCAGGGGCGTTGCCCTTGACGGTGAGCAGGTAGTGCCCGCCCAGCCCGATGATCTTCGCGGTCAACTCTCGCGTGGTGTGCTTGGCATCAGCCGTGATCACCACGCCGGCCAGGTTCCCGCCGCGGCGGGCCGCGATCCGGTCGACCATGTCCTTGACCGCGGCGTTCTCGTCCCCGCCAACGATCCGCGCTAGGCCATGAACCTGTCGAGTGCCGTGCTCGACGGCCTCCACGACCGCCTCCTGCCGCATCACGCCGGCCTCGTCCCAGTTCCTTGCGCCCTTGAGCGTCTTCCCGTCCATCGCCACGACCAGGTCAATTCCCAGGTCAACAAGCAGATCCGACGCCAGATCCGGCTCTCCGACAGCAACCCGCTCGGGCTCGGGCTCGGGCTCGGGCTCGGGCTCGGGCTCGGGCTCGGGAACAGCGTCGGTGACGGTAGCCCACACCGACAGCGCCTCGTCCAACTCGACCGGATCGACCCGGTTCAGTACCCGGCGAAAGGTCGCTGCCGACGGTGGTCGGCGACGCCCCAACCCGAACCCGGTCAACATCGCACGGTCCAGGTCCGCCACCGTCTCCGCGATCACCGCGAACGTCGATGCGCCACAGCACACCGCGAAGACCGCCATCGCGAGCACGACCACGAGATTGAACCGCCGCCCACGCCGTTTCCGCTGGTCTGGAACGGATTCCAGCGCCCGCATCAAGCCCGAGACATCGCGCCGAACCCGAGCCTCCATGTCCGACGGCTGGTCAAGCACACCCACGAGCAACGACAATGACGACACGACAGCGGCTCCTTGCGACGCGGCAACGGTGTAGGAACCTGCAGCATCCCAACGGAGCCGCTGTCTCCACGCCCACGCCACGCACGCCGCCACCTCAAGTCAAGACCGACACGCCAACCGCAGCCAGATCAACTTTGCAATCGCCCTGGTTCAGACCCGCGATATCGGCACGGTCGAACCAGTTGAGAACACCGGGGATGCAATGGGCCGGCGCGTTGCCGCAGCGCGCGAAGACCGCACTGAACGAGCCCAGGGTCCCGCTCGCGAAGATGGAACGAACCCGGTTGCTGAACACCGGATAGGTGCATGCCAGATCACCACCCCACGAGATCCCGGCAACGTCGAAACGCCGTACGTCGTTGCTATCTGCCTGCCGCTAGGTCGATCTCGCGTAGCAGATCTCCTAGCTCAGTTGGAATTTCTCCAACACGATGGGCGCGGGCTAAACTCCTAGTCGAGACGGCTTTGTGGCCCTTGGCTTGCAAGAAGTTATTCAATTCAGCTATCACCTGCTTTGGAGGGCAGAACCGGCGGCGAAAATCAATCGACTTCCAGTCGAGGTCAAACTCTGTCTTGAAGTTTGTGGACACGTTTACCTGGTGATTGCCGGCGGAAACTTCACTGACTAGTCGTTCGCTGAGCATTCGCCCAAAAACATCTGATCCCATGGCGGCTGTGATTCCATCGATCTGATCGGCAATCACGCCGATTGGGGCGCCTGACTGACGAGAAATCACCGCATCGTTAAGCAAGTAGCTTTCAAGCTCCTTACGGTGCCAGATATGAGCAGAGATCTTCGCTGCCTCGAAGCTCTTCATGACCTCTGCGCAGACAGTGTCCGACCGATAGTCACGGTCGAGAATCACGAAAACCTGGATTGCGTCGGGTAGGAGTTCGCTACAAAGCCATTTGAATGGCTCTACCTGCCCCCATCTTGTATAGCCGCCAAGGGGAACCACCGTCAGACTCGGATGTCCCTTTAAGGATTCCAAATTCAAAATCCTCGCGAATCCTCGAAGAATCGCCATATCTTGACCTTCGACGAACACGGCGACCCGCGACCTTAGGGCTCTTGCCAGCCGGAGATTGAAGGCGGTGCCAAGCATCGCAGACAGCATCTCTAGGTCGGCTTCATTCTTCGCTCGTCTAGAGCCCTTCCGAGATTTGTCAATGAGTGCCGTTAGACGTGGTTCAGCTTCGGCAACCATCTCCGCCGAGTGGGTGGCAACCACGATCTGACGGTCAGTAGATTCAAGAAGGTGCACCAGGCGCCGCTGGAGATCGGGATGTAGGTAGACCTCGGGTTCATCAAGGATGATCGTGGAAAGATCTCGGACGCGATAAATGTGCATGAGGAGTTGCAGCCAGATCTGGACTCCGTCGCCCGCCCATGCTATTTCCTTAGGCACCCTGCTGGGGTCTTCGTAGTAAAACGCCTCGAGAACCATCCCCTTGCTGCCCATATGATGGCCGAGCCTGTCGATCCTTATTTCACCAAGCCAAGGGGCGGCCCAATCCAGGAATGCTTTGAGTTGATGGGCGTCTTGAAGCAGTTTGAGCTGATTCCTGCAATGCCGACTACTCAGGCGGCCGGATATATTTCTTGCCACGGTGGCGGGCTCGACAAGGTATTCGGTATGTTCGAGCGGGTTGAGGATAGGGATGACGCCAAGCGGAGGAAACTCCGTGCGCGCCTGGCTGACCGTCGTTACGGGGAACCCGCTTGCTCTGGTTAGGTAGAAGAAGGGTTCGGGCTGGTCCTCGTAAGAGGTTTTTTCGGGCCAAACCGCCACTATTCTCGCTCCCGACTTCCAACTCAACTCCAGAGTTGCCTGCGCATCTCCGAATTCATGTCGGATACTGTCGCGCAGCGCCGGAAATTCGCGCAAAGAAAGTGGGTATCCCATTGATTTCAGGCCCAGGTGTTCAATCGGTACGTCAGGCTTCCTTGCGTATGCGTACCTCAGGAGTACATCGACCATACGTAGAGCGGTCAATATGGTCGACTTTCCTGCATTGTTTGGTCCAACCAGATATGCGCCATCCCCGAACGGCAGTGTGAAGCTCTCAAATGCCCGAAAATTGGTCAACTTTAGCTGCTTTAGCATGACACCCTCTCCTAAGATCACGGAGAGTAGCACTGGCCAACCAATCCTGGGAACGTCTCGGGCTTGCAGCGCAGCTAACGAGTGTCGATCGATGCCGCGTGGGTCGGCGAGCGCGATCGTGTGGTCTGCCCCGCACTTTCCCTTCCGTCCACGTGCTACTGAGCCCGGATCCACCGATCGGGATTCGGTTGTCGTTCGTGAGGGATTTTGAAGTTTCGTTGTAGTGCTGCCTGCGTTCGGGCGTGGCGGGGTCGCCGGTCTGTCCGGCTTTTCCACTGGTGGTTTGCTGGTCGGGCCCGGCGGAGGCGGTGGGGTAGGTCAGGCCGCGCGTTGTTGGGGTGGACGGTGGATGGCGCTGTGCAGGCCGTTCCAGGCGTCGTGCCAGGGCCAGCGTTCGGGCATGTGCAGAGTCAGACGCCGGGCGCTGCGGGCGAGTCTGGCGGGGACGTTGATCAGGTGGGCGCGGATGGTCGCGGTGGTGGCGCGGGCATGGAATGTGCTGGCCAGTGTGCCGGCGGCGCGGGTGAGGTTGTGCGCGATCGCCCACAGAACCGTCCACGCGGCGTTGGCGTGAAACGCCCCGGACGGCAGGTGGGCCAGGGCGCTGGAGGCGGCCTCGGCGATGACTTGCTCGATGATCGCGTGGCCGCGGTGTTGGGTCTCGGCCTGCAGAGTCTGGATGCTGTTGGTGACGAACACCGCGTGGTGACGCCAGACATCGAACAGTTCGTCCTGTCCGGTCGCGGTGGCCGGGTTGAGCCGTTTGACCCGGCGCACGATCAACCGGCCGTGGACCTGGTCGCGTCTGGGCCGGGAAGAGAACGCGGTGTAGGCGATTTCGGCGACCTCGGCGTCGAAGACCAGCTCACCGGTGTCTTCGTCCACGAAGGCGTCCGGGTAGTGGATCGGCGTCCAGCCGGTGTCGCCGATCGTCGCGATCGCGGCGTCCACGCTCGGGTTGGAGCCGGTCGTCAGTGACACCGACGCGCCGTAGCGGGCCGCGGTCGCGGCCACGTCGGCGGTGTAGAACTTGCTGTCGGCGCGGACCACGATCCTCGCGTCCGCCGCGATCGCCCGCACCGTGCTCAGGGCCTCGGCCAGGAACCGGGCTGCCCCACGGACGTCGGCGGACTTGCCCCGCCGCAACCGGACTCCGACCACGACCGGCCGCGCGATCGGGGTGGACATGGTCGCGATCAGCGGGTGCAGAGTCTTCTTTCCCTTCAACCGGCCCACTTTTGCGCCCTGCTTGGCGTAGCCATACACCTGCCGATGCGTCGAGTCCAGATCCACGAACACCACTTCGCCGGCGCCGGGCAGCAATTCCACCCGTCCCGCCAGCGCGATCAGCGCCTGGCGCAGCACCGTGTTCAGCTGCTGCACATGCCCATGCGTGAACGCGCGCAGGAACGTGCCCAGCGTCGACGGCGCACGGATCTGGTCGAACACGACCTGGTTGCCGGCCCGGCGCAGCCGGTCGACATCGTCGATCGAGTCCGCCCCGGCCACCATCCCGGCCAGCAGCGACATCACCTTCGCCGCCGGGTTCGCCCCGGCAGCGTTGTCCGCGCCGGTGAGCACGACATGCTCCGCGACCAGCGCGGGCAGATCCACCTGCTCGGCCAGCGCGATCACCGGCACCAGCCCGGCATCAGCAACCAAATTCGGATCATCGAACGCGACATCCACCGCTGACGCGGGGAACATATGAGACAGTTGCACCTACGAGATGCCCTTCGTGAGCGTGGACTTCGGACCTTAGACAAGCCCGATTCTCCCGCCACGCAAGGGCATTCTCCATCTACGGCACGCTCACACCACCAAACTCATCGGTGGATCCGGGCTGAGCTGTTGAGCCTGGAACAGAGCACCTGATAGGAGTCCGCCAGGTCGAGGGTGTGGACCGGCTTGGAGTCTTTGATTGTGGCGTTCTGGTCTGTCGTACGCCGATGCCAGGCCTGATGTCAGGCAGTGCACTTGGGTGGCACGCCCGGTCCGTGGTCTCGGTGCCTAGGCCGCCGCGTGCCCCGGGCGAAGATCAGTCGTTGGATACACACGGCGGAGTTGGCATGCATGGCTGGAGTTGTGGGCTCTACATTGCAGCGGGAGTCAGGTCAGAACCACAGACGCCAGGCCGATGCCGACGGCGAACAGGACTCCGGCCCACCAGCGCGCAGACCCTGGCGTGCCTGACAGCCCGCGGAAGCCCGAGTCGCCGGTCCGGCGGAGTTGCAGGACAGTACGCAGTACGAAGCCAGCCAACATGTAGACAACGAACAGGATCAGGGCGAACACGGCCACGGTCGTCAGTGCTCGCAGCAACCGTCGGTGCAGGCGCCGTCGGAACACCCACAAGCCGCTACTCCGGCGGAACCGGCGATCGGCGCGCAGCACCCCTCGCCCTTCCACGCCTCCGCCCCTTCCTTGACCGCGACCGCCGCGATGACCAGCCCGGCGATCGGGTCGGCCCACCCCCAGCCGAGCGTGGCGTTCAGTACCAGCCCGACGAGCAGAACAGCGGACAGGTAGGTGCACAGCAGCGTCTGGGTGCCGTCGGCGACGACCGCGTTCGAGCCGAGCGCCTTGCCGGTACGGCGCTGCGCCCACGACAGGAACGGCATCACGATCAAGGAGGCGACCGCGAGTCCGATGCCGACCGGCGATACGTCGGGATCGCTGCCGCCGATGACGATCCCGGAGCGACTCGAAGGCGACGTACGCGGCAAGGGCGAAGAACGAGAACGCGATCAGCCGCAGCGCCTGATGTTCCCGCGATCTCGGGCAGGCGGTGGCGGAACTGCCACAAGATGATCAGACCGCTGGACACCTCGACCACCGAGTCCAGGCCGAACCCGACCAGCGCCACCGACCCGGCGACGAGGCCGGCAGTGATGGCGATCACCGCCTCGATCAGGTTGTAGGTGACCGAAGCGCCTGCGAGCAGCTGTGCTCGGCGGCCCAGCCTGCGCCGCAGGTCGGCGATCGGCAGTCCAGCTACTCGGTGGGCGTGAGGAGATCTGCACGTGGGTCGCTCATGACTCGCTCTTCACGCCGTACGCCGGACAAAGAGCGACGGCGTCACCGGTCAGCCAGAGCAACCGCTCGGCCGCCGCGAGAAGGTCCAGCGTGCCTCGGGGTGGGTCAGCTGAACAACGACGCCCGCCCCTGCGGCCGTGACCACCAGACCGCAGTCACGCAGGCACGCCAGGTGCTTCGAAACCGTCGACTGCGCCAGCCCGAGGTGCTCGGTCAGGTCGACGACCCGGTGCTCACCCAGCGCCAGGTGCCGCACGATCGCCAACCGTGACGCATCGCTGAACCCGTGAAACAGACACGCGGCAACCGAAAGCGCCGCCGCCTCGTCGACCACCTCAGGCCCAGCCTGAATCGCAACGTCGTCCATAGATGCTGTCATCGCCATGCGGCGATGTTATCGCCCATTCCGGCAGTTGTGAAGTCCGAGCCGGGCCCGATGCCGACGGCCCTCAGGGAACGGGATCATCGCGCTCGCGGGAATTCACTCGCGGCGATTCGTTTGATCCAGGAAGCGATGTGCGGAACTGTTGCTTACAGCAACTCACATCCGCGGTTCGAGGTCGCAGGCGTGTTCTCCCCGGACGGTCGCCGCATCGCCTTCGCACGCATCACGAACGACGAGGAGGGGATCGAAGCGCTCTACGTCATGGACAGAGACGGCACCGACGTACGCCGGCTTGTGGCGCCGACGCAGGGCCTGGAACACCCCGACTGGTCACCTGACGGCCGCTGGATCACCTTCAACATCGCCCCCGGAGCACCGAACGCGGCAGTCCTGGCCATCCGCCCCAACGGCAAGGATCTCCGCGTCGTGCGGCGTTCCGACAACCGGTTCGAGCTCTTCAAACCGGTGTGGTCGCCCGACGGCCGCAAGTTCCTGGTCGGCTGCTTCAACGTCCACGCCCAGAACGCCCAACCTCTGCGTAATGGACGCCGACGGACGCAACCTCCGCGTCGTACTCGCCACCCCAGAGCCCTCAACTACCCAGCCTGGGGCACCCACCCACCCAAACGCTGACCCACCAGGCCGGGGCGGCCGACTGGCGGTGAATGGCTAGCGCTGTGGGTGCGCTCGCCGGGCCTTGCCGCTGCTCCGCCAGTCGAGCGATAGACCGTCGGGCACCTGCTCCCACGCGCCCCAGCCATCGTGGTCGCCCTGCCGCCGCAGCAGCGCAGCCGGGTTTTCGGCCAGCGTCTCCCAAGCGGTGAGTGGCTCGGTTCTCACCGGCCTGCCTTCGTTCTGGATCTGCTTCTTGTGCAACCAGAAGTCGCGAAGACGTCGGTAGGCCGCCTGCCGGTCCTCCGCCACCACAGCGACCTCGGACCGCCACCAGTCAGAGTCGATGTCCTCCACCTCGAAAATGGACACATCCGCCACAGTCCCGAATGTCGCACTAGCACCTGCGCTGAGCACGGTCGTCGGCTTCCGGTCGTCGACGCGAGTTGTCGGTGGCCCCTGGTAAATCTGATGTCCGCCGGCCAGCGAGCCCTAGGAGGCTGTGATGCAGAAGCGACCACGCGTAGTGGTGAGCGTGGGGGCCAGCGTCGACGGGAAGGTCGCGCTCACCCGGGACGCACTCTTGATGCGCCAGCCAAGTTCGGATCTGTGGGCCGCGGTGACACCGCGTGCCGCCGATCCGGTCCCGATAGACATCCTCGAGGTGGTCAGGCAGAAGTACGGCTGCAACGCCATCCTGGAGGGCAGCGGCAGCCTGGTGACCGAGGACGAGATTCCGCAAGAACTGCCCACCTACAACGGTGACGCCGCCGACCTCTACCGACATTTCCTTCCGCCGGACGTCATCGAACAGCCGTCGCCGCCGCACATGTGGTTCACCGTCGTCGACAGCCGCGGCCGAGTCCGCTGGACCGAGAAACACGAGAACTGGGACGCGCTGGTCCTGGGCGCGCGGTCGACCCCAGACGACTACCTCGCCTATCTCCGCCGCGAACACATCTGCTACCTCGTCGCCGGCGAAGACCGAGTCAACCTGGCACAGGCGATAGCCGCAATGGGCACCGAGCTCGGCGTCACCTGCGTCCTGTCAACCGCAGGCGGCGGCCTCAACGGCGCCCTGCTGCGAGCAGGCCTGATCGACGAACTACACCTAACCCTGGCCCCGCTCTCATCGGCGGTCTCAATACCCCAACCATCATGGACGGCCCACCCCTAACCCCAGGCGACCCCCCAACCCAGCTACAGCTGCTATCCGTCCACACCGACACGGCCGGCTCAGTCCGCCTGCACTACTCCGTGACCGGAGCCCCGCCTCCTGCGACAGCCTGACCAGTACGACGAAGGAGGTCGCGGCTCGAACTCGTCGGATGGGCGTAATCGGATTGGCGAGGTTTTGACGGCTAGTACGGTCCGGCCATGGACCGAATCCTTGCCCACACAAGGTCGAACCGAATCAGTTGGAATGAGATCGCGCCGGCTCGCCCTCAGCAGCCACCCGAGTTCTTCCTGCAGGGTGGCAGCACACTCGAGGAGTACGAACATGCTCAGCTGCCGGATGTTGCCGGCAAGCGAATGCTCCACCTCGCATGCGCCAACGGCAACGACTCGATCTCCTGGGCCTTCCTCGGCGCTTCCGTGACCGGTGTCGACATCAGCGATGTCGCGATCAAGGCAGCGAACGCCCTTGCCCGTGAGACAGCGGCAGACGCACGGTTCATTGCGGCGGACATGTACGAGTTGCCCGCGGAGCTGCGGGACTTCGACGTGATCTATGCCAGCGCGGGTGTCGTGTGCTGGCTCCCCGACCTCGACCAGTGGGCTCAGATGATCGCCGACCGTCTTCGCCCCGGCGGCACGTTCTTGCTCAACGAGCACCACCCGATCTGGGAAGTACTCGGCGTCCGACGGCCCGGCGAGGTAGCCGTAACTGTCGACTACTTCGGCCGCGATCGCCCCACCGCACAGACCTACGACCAGGCCAAGCGCCCAATCGGATCCACCCCCGACACCTCGTTCGACGCCTTCCTCTGGCCGGTCAGTGACGTCGTAATGAGCCTCATGCGCGCCGGACTCCGCATCGAGGAGTTCTTCGAGATGCCGTACCCCGACATGTACGACGGCCTCGGCGACACCGCGAACTGGCTCCCCCGCAACGTACGTGATCAAGGCGACCCGCGAATGAGCACCAGGCCGTCGTACGTGCGGTTCGCCGCCGAGCTGCCGAACGCCAGGAACTCGGGCTTCACCCTCGGCGAGGTCGAAGAGCTGGTGCAGCTGGATGTGGGTGGTGGGCCGGATGGTTGCAACGCGGCTGTTCAAGGCATTGGTCGCGATGTGAAGGATTTGGCGCTTCTAGGGCAGATGACGGTCGAGCCGCTGCAACAACGACCCGACGACAGGCAGCCGGTGCCACCCGCGACGGATCACCCATTCGCGTACGGCGCCCACGCGAGCTCGCAGCCGTGCGGCCTGGGATGGGTTCAGCTCGTCTTCGCGCTCGGTTGCTCGTCGCTGCAGGTACCGAGCGCAACCGAGACACACGCCGACCTCGGGATGCGACCCCAGCCGTACGAGGCTGCGTTCATCGAACTGGCTACCGCAGCACCAGCACGCTGGGTTGCCTGCGCGCGCCGCCTCCGAATGCGTACTCACCTGGCCATCCTCGGCCCCGTCAGGCCGTCCTGACCACCCGTCGATCATTACAGCCACTCCCTGGACCGCCGAACCGCATCTACCTGCGAGCCAAGCGCGGCCGACCCCGGCTGTGAGCAGCGTCGGAGCATGAACATTGTGTCTGTGAACCTCGTGGCTGTGAGTGGGTTTGCGGGCGTGGCGTTCCGGTGCGGTGCCGAGCAGGTGGGCGATCCGGGCCGAACGTGGTGCAGAACGAACCGCGGAGCGGACACCTGCCCAGTCGGTCTGCCGTCCTCGTCCGGTCAGCGCACTTTGACAAGCCGTCTGGCGGCAGATCGCGACCGTCACAGGACAGCCCTTCGCGAGGATCCATGGCTGTGCTCGAGAGCGGCTGGTTGACCAGGATGGCCGAGCCGCCCGGCGGGACCGGGTGGCTCGGCGGGTGGTCAGCGGGTGACCTTGTATGCCCTGGTAATGGTTTCGTTCACGGTGTTGCCTTTGGAGTCGGCAGCTTGTGCCTTGATCGATATGTGTGACGCGCCGTCGGGCACGGTGACCACGGCGGCGAACTTGTTGGCGCCGGTGGGCTGGACCGGGGTGGCTCGCCAGGTCTTGCCGTCGTCGGTGGAGGTCTGGATCGTCAGGCCGGTGAGGCGGCCGACTGCTGAGCCGTGCTGTGGCTCGGCCAGGATGGGCAGCAGGTGTGTCGGTCCGGTCCGCAGGACGTTGTGGTCGTCGAGGGCCGGGCGGAAGCGGAGCGCCCACAGCGGGAGCGCGGTGGTGCTGGTGCCGGGTGGCGTCGTGGAGTTGAAGGTCCAGGAGGCCTGGACCGCGGTGGAGACGTCGGACACACCGGTGCCCGTGGTCTCGACGTCGATGCGATAGCGACCGTGCCCGGCCGGAACGTCGAGCAGCGAGTCGTCGGGGTCGATGAACGGATACGGCCTGGTTCCCAGTTTCGACCCGTCGCGGTACACCGTCAGCGATCCGGTGCCGGTCACGCCCTGGCCGTAGTGGCCCGCGCCGTCGGACTGGGGTGGGTAGAGCTCCAGGACGTTCCCGGTCCGGGATACCCATGGCGCGTCGTACCGTCCGCGGGGGAACGAGGGTCCGAGGACTGCTTGTGCCCAGGTCTCGCGGTAGGTCCGCCCGGGCCGGTAGGTGGCCAGGGTCGTGTTGAGGAATACTGCCTCCTCGAGCTCCGGGTTGTAGAGGATGACGTCGCCGGCCCAGCTGACCTCGTCGGTGGTGACGTAGACCGCCGGAGTGGCTGGGAGTCGCGTATAGGGGTAATTCCAGCCCCATCCCCCGGGGATGGTCGCCGATGCCGCGCGGATGCCCCAACGTCCGACGGTGCCGTCGCCGTGGGCCGCGATCGTCGGTTTGATCGTCGCGAGTTCGGCCTGCCTGACCGACTTGCTGAAGCCGGTGTAGTAGCCGTCGGACCGTTGCCAGGCCAGCGCGAAGATGTACGGGGTGTTGTCGAAGAGCTCGCCCCCGTCCGGATCGGGCCGGGCCCACTGGCTGGTGACCATGCTGCTGAACTTCGGCACGGACGGGCCCAGCTGTGCGGTGCGGATGCTGCTTGTCTGCCCTGAGAAAGTGACAATCCCGCTGCTCCAGTCGTAGGCGGGGGTCGTCAGCTGGTATTGGACCTCGGAGAATACGTTGTGCGCGGTGGCGTCGGGCACACTGACCGTGACCGGCTTGGCCGCTCGCGTATCCACGACCACAGTCTGGTCCGTGGTGAGATCGAGCCGCGGTTGCACCAGGTTGCTGGCCATCGCCGCGCCGCGCTGGGTACCGATGGTCGAGTCGAGCAGGTACTGGCCCTTCGGCAGCCGCAGGTTGGTGGTGCCGTCCTCCTCGTGGACATACAGCGGGAAGCCATCGTCGACGGTGGCGTTCCGGTTGACCACGATGTCCAGATAGTCCGCGGTGACCGCTCCGGTCTGATCGAGGTGCCGGATGGTCAGGTCGTAGCTCTCCTCCTCCTTGACGACGGACAGCGTGGTGGTCAAGGTCGTCGCACCTGCTTTGGCAATCAGACGTCCGGCGTACCGGCCGTCGGGGCCGTCGTGGTTGGTGTCGGAGGTGGCGGTCACCTTCGCGGTGCCGCGGGCGGGCACGGTGATCGTCGAGGCGCTCAGGCGTACCGCGCCGGCTGGTGCGGCCGCCCCATCAGGCCCCGCAAAGGTGGCCGACAAATCCAGTACGACGTCCCGCGGACCATCGTTGCTGTAGACCAGTTCCTTGCTCTGAGCAACGTCATCGATGTGCGGCCAACGCTGCAGGTCGAAGGCCAGCACACCGGCGTCGGCGGTCACCGGCAACCGCGAAGCAGCCGCAGCGTCCACCCGGCCCGACCCCTGCTCCATGACCGGCACACCCGCGGCCGGCACCGCTGATCCCATCAGGGCGGCCTTGAGCTGTCCGGCCGTCCAGTCGGGGTGCTGCTGGGCGAGTAGTGCCGCCGCACCGGCGAGATGCGGTGTCGCCATCGAGGTCCCGCTGAGCCGCAGGTAGCTGGTGCCCACCGGTTCGCCGATCTGGCTGTCGGCCGACTTGGCCGCCACGATCCCGACACCGGGCGCGGTGAGGTCGGGCTTCGGTGGCCCGTCGGCGACCGTCGGGCCACGGCTGGAGAAGTCCGCCAGCTTGTCGTCGCGATCCACCGCGCCGACCGTGAGCGCCGCGGCAGCGCTCCCCGGGGACTCGATCGAGCCGCCACGCGGACCCGAGTTGCCGGCGGCCACCACGAACAGGGCGCCGCTCTGGGCGGTCAGCGTGTTGATCGCCTGCTCCAACGGGTCCTCCTCAGGACCATCGGAACTACCCAGGCTGATGTTGATGATCTTGGCCTGCTGCTCGACCGCCCAGCTCATCCCGGCCAGGATCCACGACTCGGCGCAGCCCTCGGCGACGCAGACCTTGCCGGACAGGACCTCCGCGTCAGGAGCGACACCGCGGTAGCGGCCGTCGGAGGCGGCACCGGAACCGGCCACGATGGACGCGACGTGAGTGGCGTGCCCATTCGCGTCGCCGGGTCCGTCAGGGGTGAAGTTCTCCGACCGCAGCCGGCCGGCGAAGTCAGGGTGAGCCGCGTCCACCCCACCGTCGAGGACGGCGACCTTCACGCCGCGCCCGGTGTAGCCCGCGGCCCATGCGGCAGGCGCTCCGATCTGAGGGACGCTGCGGTCGAGCGTCGGCTTGAAGCGCCGGTCAAGCCATACCTTGGCGACCCCATCCGCGGACCTGTCAGTGGCCGTCAGGCTGGCGAACAGTTCGGACAGTTCCGCCTTCGGAACATGGGCGGCCATGCCGTTCACCGCGGGCAACTCCCGCTGGGCTGTCGCACCAGCTTCACGCAGCACACCACCCGCAGCGGCCGGTGTCCGGCCGTGCGTCACGATCACCGGAAGATCCTTGCGCTGTGCGTCGTCATACCCGGCCGACAACAACTCGCTCACATCGAACAACCGCCAATCGAGACGGCCGCGGCCCAGCAAGGTCAACGCATCGAGTGGGACGACATAGAGATGGCTACCGAGGCGCTGGGTCTTGAAACTCACCTGCCGCCGGCCGGGACCGGGGATCGGATACACCCGATCAAGACCGGCCGACACCCGCACCTGATCCCCGGTGATCAGGGTCACCCGACGGTCGGGGCCGGCCGGTGGACCGGCGTTGCCCACCGCCTGGAGCACTACATCCTGAGGGGGCGGCGAAGCTGGTGCTGGAATCGCCGCGACGGCCGCGAGCGTCGCGGTCAGAATGCCCGCGGCAAGCGGGCGCAGAATTCGATGGGTAGGCGTCATACCCCGACAGACGCCTCGGCACGCCGATCAGGTGTCAGACGCGCGGCTACGCCGCCAGCCGGGGGCGCCACCCAGCTCACCGAGCGCCGAAGACCGATCCGTGCGGGTGTTTGACACCTGTGTGGCGTGCCGATGCGTCGTACAGGGTGAAGACCGCGACGAAGGGCAGCGATGACCACGGATGACTTCGAGGAGTTCACCAGGGCACGAACGTCTCACCTGTACCGGACCGCGTGGCTGCTCGTGGGCGATCGGCACCACGCCGAGGATCTGGTCCAGGAGACGCTGGCGAAGATGTTCCTGGGCTGGCGTGGGATCGACAATCCGTCCGCCTACGCGCAGACGGTTCTGACCCGCACGTTCCTCTCACAGCGCCGACGCCGAAGTTGGACCGAGCAACCGACCTCGACGGTGCCGGACCGAGCGGAACGGTCAGGAGACCTCGAGCTGAGGTTGTCCCTACAGCAGGCGCTGGCCGAGCTAGATCCCCTTGATCGCGCAGTGCTGGTGCTGCGGTTCCTGGAAGACCGAAGCGTCGAACAGGTCGCGCTCGATCTCGGCAAGACCGCCAACTCGATCAAGAGCAGGACCTCGCGGGCCCTCGACCGCCTTCGAGACGTCCTCGGCGTACAAGCCAGCCAACTGACCAGATTCTGAACCGATAAACCAGGAGAAACCTCATGAACGACCTGAACGACACCCTCCCCCACCTGCTCCGGCGAGCGATTGAGAACCTGGAGCCCGAATCGACCGACCTGGCCGAACGCGGTCGGCGCCGCGGACTAGCACTGCGCCGCCGCCGCATCGCGCTGCGCAGCCTCACCGCCGCCGGCGCGGTACTGGCTACCGCCAGCGTCGCCGTCGGTGGGCCCCACCTCATCGGCGGCGACCCCGCCAGTGAAGCGCCGATCGCTGGCACGCTGCCCCTGGCGGCTTCCGCAAAGACCACGCCGGCCCCGGCCTCATCCACGGCACAGCCGACACCGAACGCCACACTCCAGACCCTCAAGAGGCTACTGCCAGACGACCTGCGGGTCTCCCAGCCACGGATGTGGGGCGACAACTTCATCGCTGTGTCCGTCGTCGTCGACGACGGCAAGGGCAACTCACACCTCGAGGCGTCGGTCCAGACCGTCAAGTACGACATGACCTGTGCGAACGAGCCGCCCACGACCAACTGCAGGGTCCGGCCGGACGGATCGATCATCACCTCCTACCAGACGAAAACGATGCGGTCGGATGACCCGGATGTCCTCATCAACACCGTCATCGTCCACCGTCCTGATCGCAAAGTCATCCACCTGTCGAACACCAACGCTGGCGCCTCGGACCCGGCGATGAAGACGGCACGGCACACCCGGCCACAGCCGGTGTTCTCGATCGCCGAACTGACCCGAATGGCCGACAGCAAGCTCTGGAACGTCCCGCCCGCGTCGTACGGGAAAGACCTGGGCAGGTGACGTCCGCGAAACCAGCTCGAGATGGCTGAGCCATCCGGCGCGACCAGCAGGAACGGCCCGCTGCCTGTCAGGGCATAGGCCACCCGCCCGCCATCGGCCAAGTGCGCCATCCCCAGGCGATGGTCGTGCACAACCACGACACCAGTGAACAGGAAAGAGGTCGCGATTGGACATGAGTCTTGGCCCGCACCGCCCCGACCGCAGCTCACCTGTCATCTACCGCGGATCGCGGCATGTGAGTGCGTGTGCGTCCGGCGATGCCAGGCGTACCATCGCCGGATGGTGGGTGGGGGACTCCGGGGCAGGCTGGGCAATGCCGCGGGCGCCTTCACCAGCAACGCCCGAAACCCCAACCTACGGCGCGCCCAGCTCAGCTTCCTCGGAGCCTGGACGGCGGAGTGGGCGTTCACCGTGGGGCTCGGGATCGTGGCTTACCGGGACGGTGGTGCGACAGCTGTCGGGCTGGTGGGACTGCTTCGCATGGCCCCGTCCGCACTGCTGACCCCTCTGTTGTCGCCGCTGGCCGACAAGGGCCGCAGGGAGCGCGTACTGATCCTGGTCTCCGTGCTGCGTGGTGTCGTCACCGGTGCGGCTGCGGTCGTGGTGGGCGTGGGGGGACCGGTGCAGATCGTGTACGTGTTGGCGGTGTTGTCGACCATCGCTGCCACGCTCTACCGACCCGCGCACTCCGCACTACTCCCGTCGCTCTGCCACACCGGATACGAGCTCGCCAGCGCCAATGTGGTCCGTGGGCTGCTGGACGCCGCCGCGACGTTGATGGGTCCGCTGCTGGCAGCGTTGCTGCTGCAGTTCACCGGGGTGACCGTCGTGTTCGCTGTGGCTGCGGGCGCCTCGTTGTGGGCTGCAGCCTTGCTGTTGCGGCTGGACTACGACGCACCTCCGCGGCCATCTGCCCCGAGAGAGACCAACTGGATGGGGTCGGCCGTCGAAGGCATTCGAGTCGTCAGCCGGAACCGTGACCTTGCCCTCATCATGGGCCTTGCAGCGGCGCAGTCATTCACCCGAGGGGCGCTGACCGTACTCAGCGTGGTGGTCGCCATCGAACTGCTGGGGACCGGCGAACCGGGCGTGGGCATCCTCACCGCTGCCATCGGGGCGGGTGCAGTCCTAGGTTCACTTGCCGCGTCGATGCTGGTCGGCACTCGGCGCCTCGGCGCGTGGTTCGCCGTTGGCGTGGCCCTCTGGGGTATGCCGGTCACGCTGATCGGCGTCTTCCCGCAACAGGTCGCGGCGTTGGGCCTGCTGGCCTGTGTCGCCGTCGGGAACTCGCTGATCGATCTCGGAGGTTTCACGCTCCTGGCCAGACTGGCCGCAGACGAAGTGCTGGCGCGGGTCTTCGGAGTGCTGGAGAGCTTGGTCGCCCTGTCCATCGGGGTCGGAGCGCTCGTCGCCTCGCTGGTGGTCGACGGGGCCGGCGTACGTCCTGCGCTCGTGACTGTCGGTCTGCTCTGTCCGATCCTTGCCGTGGCGTCATGGCAGCGGCTGCGAGGAATGGACCGGTCCATCGGCGTGCAAGATGAAGACATCGACCTGTTGCACAGGGTGGCCATGTTGAACGTCCTGCCCTTGCCCGCCATCGAGCAGCTCGCTCGCGGTCTGGAACCGGTGGACGTGCCCGCCGGCCAGGTCGTCTTCCATCAGGGCGACGTCGGGGACCACTACTTCGTGATCGAGTCGGGCGAGGCCGATGTGATCGGGGACGGACAGGTCGTGGCAACGCTCGGTCCGGGGTCGGGGTTCGGAGAGATCGCCCTGCTCCGGCGGATCCGCCGGACCGCCACCGTGCGGGCCACCAGCGAGCTCCGGCTGAAGGCGCTGCGCTCCGACCGCTTCCTCCCAGTCGTGCTCGGCTACACGCCGAGCGCCCGCGAGGCGGGGGTGGTGGTTGACTCGATGCTCGACCGCTTCACGCCCCGTGACGACCCTGAGCAACCGCCTCGATAGCCGGAGCTCAGATTCCCGCGGGCCGGTCCAGGAGCCGTTCCCGCTGCGTTCGAGTCCGCGTCGATACTCCGGGGCGTTGGTACGGTCTTGTATGACGTCTGGGCGGTCGCTTCTCCTTATCGCTGACATCGGCGGCTACACCGAGTACATGCGATTCCATCGAATGAGCCTTGCGCATGCCGAGGTCAACACCGCGCGGCTTCTGGAGAAGGTGATCGATGCCGTGCCCGAGTTCGACCTGATCGAAATCGAAGGGGACGCAGCCTTTCTCGCTCGTCAGGCCGACACGTTGGACAGTGAAGCAACGGTCGGTCTGACTCTCGAGGCCGCCAGGGCCATGCACCACGCGTTCCACGTCGAGCGGGAGTACGTCGTGACCAACCTGTGCCCGTGCGACGGCTGCACCCAGGCGACCAACCTGAAGCTCAAGTTCGTCGCGCACATCGGTGAGGTTGCCACCCAGACCATCAGGGAGCGGCGCAAGCTTGTCGGGATCGACGTCATCCTCGTCCATCGGCTGCTGAAGAACCCTGTCAAGGTCCCCGAGTACGTGCTCCTCTCCGAGGAGCTCTACGACACCGCAAATACCCCGATGCCTGGTCCCGCGCACGAGGTGTCTCAGAACCTCGAAGGGATCGGCCCGGTTCGGGCGTACTTCGTGAACTTGGCGGACGTCCCGGGTTCACTCCACGCCCTGCCTGAACCATCCCTGCTCGAACGCTTCGGGAGGACTTTGGCCGTCGCCGGCTCCGGCCTGCCGCACATGCTGGGCCTACGCCGCCGAGGTCGCACCGCCTCCGCCTTCTGACGTGTGCCGAGTGGGTGGTCCGGCAGGAGAGCGAGCCGACAGCGGCATGTCCGGATTGGGGTCAGACTGGGGTGCCGGCGGGCTGCCGCATAACCGGCTTGAAAGCATTGAGCGAGGGCCAGGAGCCGGCCCGCCCGAGCATGATCGGTAGTCTGTCTCGGCCCGCCGAGTAACCGTCGTTCTAATTGCATGTTAATTGCACGGCATCTACCGGGCTAAGCAGTCTGTTCGCGTGTGGAGTGGGTGTGCTGCTTGCTGTGCGCGGGCGGGGTTGAGATTAGGCGGGGTGCCTGGTCGGTCGAGTGGGCGACGCTGCGCGCACCGAGCACGAATGACTACCGCCGAACTCAGATCCCGCATTGATCAGTTTCCTGCGCCGAGCCGATCTAGACCGACGGTGCCCTGTGGTCCGTCAACTGATCTGCGACAAGCTCAGGCCGGTTTCGGTCGGCGGATCAGGCGGTAGACCTTGCAGCCCAAACACAGTCCGGTGGTTGCGTTGAGGGCTGCCACGCCGAAGGCGAGAGCCGTGAGGCTGTAGCCGGCGACATCGACGCCGAGTACAAAGGTGGTCAGTGCCAGAGCGGTAAACACGAAGCCGACGAATTGGGCGAATCTCGGCGGCCGAGCATCCTCCAACTCGGCCGGCGCTCCGATCCGCGGCCAGATGACACGGGCGAAGATCTGCGCCCACAACGACCACTGAAAACTCACGAACGCGGTGAACGCAAACACGGCGACCTGGGAGGCGAGCAGGCCGAGACCCAATGGTCGAGCAACGTCAACGATGAGCAGTACGACGGCGAGCACGCTCGCTGTGGCCCCGGCGCTGAATCGCAAGAGGCGTGGATCGACATGGGCGCGGAGCGGGCACGTGCCGCGCATGTGGTTCTCCAGAGAGTGAGATGCCATCCAGTCCGATCCAGGTCAGCGTACTCGGCCCACACCTGCATCTGTTCGGACCAGTGTTGACCACGGGCGCCGCCGGACTCGGTTCCCAGGCCATGTGTCGCACATGAACTTGCGGGGTGTCGCACATGAACTGGCGGGCCGGAGGCGGCTGCCCGATCCGTCGTCTACGGGGCCCTGCGGGATGACGGTCGACGGGAGTGGTCGGGGCGGGCGATAGCACGCTGGTACAGCGGCGATACGCCGCGCGAAAGGGCGGGTGGGCTGGCGGGCGAGCTGGCGATGAAGGAGCCTGCACAGCTGGCTGCGAGGGGGCCTATACGCCAAGAAACCCAGGTCTGGGACCTGGGTTTGGGTGGCGCGCTCGGAGGGATTCGAACCCCCAACCTTCTGATCCGTAGTCAGATGCTCTATCCGTTGAGCTACGAGCGCTGGACAACGTCGAGTAACGATACATGGGGGAGGTGGGTGGAGGCCAATCGGCTCCTCGGGGGGTGCTGGCGCCGGCCCAGGCTGCGCTGGGGAGCGGTGCGGCGCCGGTATTTCGGGTGTTGGGCGGCCCTACGATCCGGGCATGGGCATCGAGGATTTGCGGGGTGGGCGGGTCCTGGGGGACGTCAAGAAGGCGGTCGAGTTCGTGATGGAACTCCGATGACTTCGAGAAGGTGCTGAAGCGCGGAGGGCGCTGGCTGGGCGTGCGGACACGATGCACGCGGCCAAGGACCGGCTGAAGGAGGCCTCCGGCATGGTGTCGGGGGCTGGCCGGTGAGTTGGACAAGATCCCCGGGACCGGTGACGCGGCGGCGAAGGAGCTGAACGACGGCAGCGGGCAGGTCGACGGGGTCGCGACCGAGATCGAGAATCTGGCCGGGGACCTGCAGGACCTGTCCGGGATCACCTCACCGGACGGGCGGCCGGGATCCTGTCGAACGTCGGCGACGCGTTGAAGGGCCTCGGCACCAAGCTGACCGAATCCGGCGGCTCGGTGAAAACTCTCCTGGACTAGCGGAACCGTTCGACCAGGAGGTGCGTCCAAAGCCGCGTCGTTGACCGGTAAGGGAGGACCTCCGCGTGACTAAGGTCGCG
>CAVYQT010000011.1:0-447462 GCA_963770725.1 uncultured Actinomycetota bacterium | reverse complement strand
TGGTGGTGCTGAATGTGGGCACGACCGGGGCGTTGCGGGATGGGATGGCGGGGTTGTATCTGCCGTCGCAGGTGATCAACCACGACATCAACGCGGACGCGGTGCGGGCGTTGGGGCTCGATCCGCAGGAAACGCTGCAGGTCGAGGACGGGGACGGGACCGTGCTGGCGTCGGGCGATGTGTTCGTCACCGATCCCGCCGTACGGGCCCGGCTGGCCGAGCGGGCGCACCTCGTGGACATGGAGGCGTACGGCGTCGTCTACGCGTGCCGCGCGTACGGCGTACCGGTGCGCGTCGTGAAGCACGTCTCGGACTCGGCCGACGAGAGCGCCCTCGACTGGCCGGCCCTGGTCGACGCCAGCGCGAAAGTCCTGGGGGAGTGGGTCACCGCTTACGTCTCCTGAGACGCCAGCCATTCGAGTACGGCGGTCTCCCGCACCAACCATCGCATCACGCCGACACCACCGGCCCGCACAGCCCGATTCGCCGCGAGCGCCTCATCCACCGTCACCCATCGCGGCTCCAACTCCAGCTCGGCTTCATACCCCTCCAACTCCCGAGCGACCCCGTCATGACCACCCGAGCAACTGAAGTAGTGCGAGGTCATCCGGAAGACGTCGTACGCCGACTCGATCGCCGGCACCTCCTCGATCGTCGAGCCGAGCCCGGGGCCGATCTGGACGTCGACCAGCCCGCACTCCTCGCGGAACTCCCGGCCCAGCGCGGCGGCCTTCGACTCGCCGGTCTCGACCCCGCCGCCGGGGAACTTGTAGTCGCCGTGGCGGGACGCGAGCAGCAGCAACTCCCGGCCCCGGAACAGCACGCCGCGGACAGCGGTCCGCTCGATGACGCGACCACCTGCGACGAGGTCTGGTGAGCTGAACCGGCCGAGGAGCATGCGGACTATGCTGGCTTGACCTTGACCCTGGGGGCAAGGTTTAGCGTCGGGGTGAAGGAGGCGGAATGCGGATCAGCGATCTGGCGGCCGAGGCCGGAGTGACGGTCAGGGCGGTCCGGTACTACGAGGCGCAGGGGCTGCTGAAACCCCGTCGGGAGGCCAACGGGTACCGGGCGTACGACACCGACGACGTGGTCGTCGTACGCGAGGTGAAGGCGTTGCTGTCGCTCGGGCTGACCGCGGAGCAGACGTACCCGTTCATCGAGTGCCTGCGGGCCGGCAACGAACGGGCCGACGTGTGCCCGGCGTCGCTGACGGCGTACCGGACCCGGATCGCCGACGTGGACCGGCGGATCACCGAACTCACCGAACTGCGGGCCCGGCTGACCGACCTCCTGACCGATGCCGAGACCTGGAGGACGAGACAACTATGAGTGGATTGCAGTCTGTCGACGACGCGACGTTCGGCGAGGTGGTGCTGCGCGCGGATCAGCCGGTGCTGGTGGACTTCTGGGCGCAGTGGTGCCCGCCGTGCCACCAGATCGTGCCGGTGCTCGAGCAGATCGATGCCGAGCGCAACGACCTGACGGTGGTGAAGCTGAACTCCGACGAGAACCCGTCGATCTCGGCCCGCTACCGGGTGATGGCGCTGCCGACGCTGATGCTGTTCCACCGCGGTGAGGTGATCTGGTCCGTGGTCGGCGCCCGCCCGAAACACAGGCTGGTCAAGGAACTCGACGACGCACTGCTCGCCGTCGTCTGACAACAAGCCCGGCCGGACCAACCTGGTCGGGCTTGTTTGTTTGGTAGCTATCTAGGATGCTAGCATTCTAGATATGCGCGGCGACGGCGAGAAGAAGACGCAGTTCAACGTGTATCTGCCGCCGGAGTTGATTCGCCGGGTGAAGCACAAGGCGATCGACGAGGCGGCCAGCCTGTCCGCGTTGGTGGAGCAGGCGTTGACGGAGTACCTGGACAAGCATGGGGAGGCCCGAGGATGAGCGAGGTCGTGGTGCGGCCGCTGCGGTTCACTGCGGATGTGGAGGCGATGCAGGCGTTCCTGCAGAAGCTCGGACTTCGAGCGCGGACCGAGTCCGAGCGCGGTGGATGGGCTGTGCTGGTGGCCGGCCGCGGCCAGGTCGCGCTGCACGATTCGGCCACCAGCGATACCGGCGGTCAGGCCGGACAGACCCGGCTGGCGTTCGAGGCCCGGGACATCGACGAGTTGAAGGAGAAGCTCGAGAGCGCCGGGTACGACGACGCGACGGTCTGGGACGAGGCGTTCGGGCGCGTCCTCTCAGTCATGGCTCCGGACGCGACGAAGCTGTGGATCGATGAGCGCCCCAAGGATCTGTATGGCTACAAGCAAGTGGACTCACCGCCTGACGAGCGGTGGTCGGTCACGCCGTACCTGACGGTGGCTGATCAACCGGCGTGGGAGCGGCTCTTCGACGTACTCGGCATCGAGCAGCCGGTCTACTTCGGAGCGGGTGCGGAACTGGCCGTGCGGCTGGATCTGTCCACCACCGAGGACTTGAATGAGGTCGTGCGACGGATTGGTGAGTTGGCCACCCGGACGGCCGACGGGCTCGAGCTCGTGGACCCGGACGGGCAGCCGGTGGTGGTGCACGGATGATCGAGATTCGGCCGGCCGAGGTCGGTGATGTCGAGGCGGTCCGGGAGATCGGGCTGCAGACCTGGCCGGTGGCGTACGGCGGTCTGGTCTCGGAGGAGTTCCTCGTCGACGGGCTGGCCCAGTGGTGGTCGCCCGAGGCGGTCGAGTGGGTGATCAGGAACGGGATCACCTTGGTCGCGGCCGAGGGCGAGCACCTGGTCGGCATGGTCGGCCTCGGCCGCGAGGGCGACTTCTGGGTGATGTGGAAGCTGTATGTCCTGCCCGATCACCAGGGCCGGGGTGTCGGCAAGGCCCTCCTCGACGCGGCGATCAACGCCCTTCCGGAGGGTACGGCGGAACTGCTGCTCGACGTCCTGGTCGCGAACGAGAAGGCCATCGGCTTCTACCGGGCCAACGGGTTCGGCGATCCTGTCAGTACGCCCGACCGCGAGATCGGCGACGAACTGATGTGGATGAGACTTGACCTCCAGACGACTTGAAGTTGCAGAGTTCCGCGCATGACGACTGAGGCGGTGCCGGTGCGGCTGCGCGACGATCCGGACTTCCGGCGGTACTGGCTGGCGCGGGCGCTTTCGGTCACCGGGTCGATGGTCACCGCGATCGCGCTGCCGGTGCTCGTCTACCGGCTGAGCGGCTCGACCTTCCTGACAGCTCTGACGACGGCGCTCGAGGCGGCGCCGTATCTGCTGACCGGGCTGTTCGCCGGTGCGCTCTCGGACCGGTGGAACCGGCGGCGTGTGATGGTGTCGGCGGACCTGGTCAACGCGGTGCTGATCGGGTCGATCCCGGTCGCTCACCTGCTCGGCGTACTGACCGTCGCGCAGGTGCTCGTGGTCGGATTCGCGGTGCAGGCGGTGTACACGTTCTTCGACGGTGCGAACTTCGGCGCGCTGCCGGTGCTCGTCGGGCGGGCGCGGGTCGCGGAGGCGAACTCCGCGGTCTGGACGGCGTCGAGCCTGATCGAGTTGTTCGTCCCGGCGCTCGCCGGGCTCGCGCTGGCGGTGCTGAATCCGGCCAGTCTGCTGGTTCTCGACGCGTTGAGCTTCGTCGCGTCCGCGATCGCCGTACGGGGAATCGTGCGGGTGATGTCGGAGCGGCGGGAAGGGCAGTTGCCGCTGCGGCCGCGGGTGATCTTCGCGGACATCGCGGAAGGGATGCGGTTCCTGGTCCGGCATCCCGGTGTGCGGACGATGACGATCGTGGGCAGCCTGCAGTCGTTCGCCGGCGGCGGGTTCGTGGCGCTGATGGTGGTGTGGTGCGACCAGATCCTGCACGTCGGTACGTCGGGTGTGCGGTTCGGACTCGTCTGGGGTGCGTGGGGGATCGGCGGGCTGATCGCCGCGGTCGGTCTGCCGCGGTTGCTGAAGCGGATGCCACCGGCCGCGATCACGCTGTACGCCCTGCCGATGTCGGCGGTCCTCGGGATCGTCACCGCGCTGGTGCCGGGCTGGGGGCTCGCCGCACTTGCGTTGCTGGTGTGGGGTTCGGCGTACGTGCTGGTGATCGTCAACTCGATCTCCTACCGGCAGCAGGTGACGCCCGAACACCTGCTCGGCCGGGTCAACACGGCCGGCCGGATGCTGTCGTGGGGAGTGGGCTGGACGCTCGGCTCGCTCGCCGGCGGGTTGCTCGGGAACCAGTACGGCATCCGGACCGCGATGGTCGCGATGGGTGCGTTCGGATTCGTCGCGGTGGCGGTCGCGTGGACCTCGCCGCTGCGCCGGATCGCGGCGGCCCATGACCCGGGGCACGACCCGTTGCGCGCTGCAGAGACGAACATCCGCTAGGTTCTGCGCGTGGGCGTACGGGTTCTCGGTCCTCGTGACCTCGCGGCGGCGCGTGCGGTGATCGCCCGCGACCCGGTCGTCAACGTGTTCGTCGACAGCCTGGTGCAGGCGTCCGGACTCGATCCACGGCGGGGTGCCGAGGTCTGGGGGTACGTCGAGAAAGGCGTCCTCGAGGCACTGTGTCACGCCGGCGGCAACATGGTGCCGGTGGGGGCTGACGACGCGGCGCTGCGCGCGTTCGCGGCCTACGCGTTGCGCCGTGGCCGCAACTGCTTCCAGATCCTCGGACAGGCCCGCGCCGTCGAGCAGTTGTGGACCACCCTCGAACCGCACTGGGGCCCGGCCCGCGAGGTGCGCGACGACCAGCCGTTCATGGTGATCGACCACGGGCCGGCGATCGCACCGGATCCGTTCGTCCGCGCGGTCGAACCGGTCGAGTTGCCGATCCTCTACCCGGCCTGTGTGGCGATGTACACCGAGGAGGTCGGCGTACCGCCGCAGACCGGTCCGGACGGGACGTTCTACCGGTCCAGGGTGGCCGAGCTGATCCGGGCCGGGCGGGCGTTCGCGCGGATCGAGGACGGCCGGGTGGTGTTCAAGGCCGAGGTCGGGTCGGTCGGGACGGGGGTCTGCCAGATCCAGGGGGTCTGGGTGGATCCGGAGTTCCGCGGTCGCGGTCTGGCCGCGCCGGGGATGGCGGCGGTGGTCGAGTTGGCCCGGGAGATCGCGCCGGTGGTGACGCTGTACGTGAACGCCTTCAACATGCCGGCCCGGGCGGCGTACGAGCGGGTCGGCTTCCGGACCATCGAGACGTTCGCGACGATCCTGTTCTGACACTGGGCGCTCACCGTGATCCAGCGCGGGCCGCCGGACGGGAAGCGTTCGGTTACCTCTGGGTAACAACTCGGCTATGCTCCGTGGCATGACGTCGGGGAGCAGGAGCACCACCGGTCTGGCCGTGCTGTTCGGGGTGCTGGGATCACTGCATTTCGTGAAACCGGAGCCGTTCGAGCGGATCGTGCCGCGGGCGCTGCCGCGGAAGAAGGAGCTCGTGTACGCGTCCGGCGCGGCCGAGCTGGCGTGCGCTGCCGGACTGCTGCATCCGCGGACGCGGCGGGCGGCCGGACTGGTCAGCACGGCCTTGCTGGTGGCGATCTTCCCGGCCAACGTTCAGATGGCGATGGACCTGAACCGGAAGGGATCGCGGACCGCGCGGGCGGTCGCGTTCGCGCGGTTGCCGCTGCAGCTCCCGCTGATCCTAGCGGCGGTGCGCGCGTCCCGGGAGGGCCGCTGAGCCGCCGGCTTGTGACGGTGGATCCCCGGGTCATCCGGCAGCGAACCCGTCATCCCATGTGGATAACGTGGTGAGAGCATGGTCGCGGGGCGGATATCCTCTGTGACGTCCGTTGTTTCATGCATCTTTCTCAGGCTTTTGGAGACTCCCGTGATTCTGCGCATGTCGTCGCTGTTCCTTCGCACCCTTCGCGAGGATCCGGCGGACGCGGAGGTCCCGAGCCACAAGCTGCTCGTCCGCGCCGGCTACATCCGGCGGGCCGCGCCCGGCATCTACACCTGGCTGCCGCTGGGTCTGCGGGTGCTGCGCAACGTCGAGCGGGTCGTGCGCGAGGAGATGGACGCGATCGGCGCGCAGGAGCTGGCGTTCCCCGCGCTGCTGCCCCGTGAGCCCTACGAGGCGACCGGCCGCTGGACCGAGTACGGGCCGAACATCTTCCGGCTGAAGGATCGCAAGGGCGCCGACATGCTGCTCGGGCCGACGCACGAGGAGATGTTCACGCTGGTCGTGAAGGAGCTCTACTCGTCGTACAAGGATCTGCCGCTGTCGATCTACCAGATCCAGAACAAGTACCGCGACGAGGCGCGGCCGCGGGCCGGCGTGCTGCGCGGGCGCGAGTTCGTGATGAAGGACTCCTACTCCTTCGACATCGACGACGACGGGCTGGCGGCGTCGTACGAGCTGCACCGGCAGGCGTACATCAACATTTTTGACCGGCTCGGCTTCGACTACGTGATCGTCAAGGCGATGTCCGGGGCGATGGGCGGTTCGCGCTCGGAGGAGTTCCTGGCCATCGCGGAGAACGGTGAGGACACCTTCGTCCGTTCGCCCGGTGGATACGCCGCCAACGTCGAGGCGGTCGTGGTTCCGCAGGCGGAGGCCGTGGACCCTTCCGGCGTACCCGCGGCCGAGGTCGTCGACACCCCGGACACACCCACGATCGACACGCTGGTGGACGCGCTGAACGCGAAGCATGCGCGGGCCGACGGTCGCGAGTGGACGGCGGCGGACACGTTGAAGAACGTGCTCGTCATGCTGCTGCACCCCGACGGCTCCCGTGAGCCGCTGGCGATCGGCGTACCGGGTGACCGGGCGATCGACGAGAAGCGGCTGGGCGCGCAGTTCGAGCCCGCCGAGGTGGTCGCGTTCGAGGAGTCGGACTTCGAGAAATTCCCCTCGCTGGCGAAGGGCTACATCGGTCCCGGTGTGCTCGGCGCGGAGAACACGTCCGGCATCCGCTACCTGCTCGACCCCCGGATCGCCGAGGGATCGGCGTGGGTGACCGGTGCGGACAAGTCCGGCTTCCACGTGATCAACCTGGTGTACGGCCGCGACTTCACCGCCGACGGCACGATCCAGGCCGCCGAGGTGCGCGACGGCGACGAGGCGCCCGACGGTTCGGGTCCACTCGCGTCGGCGCGGGGGATCGAGATGGGTCACATCTTCCAGCTCGGCCGGAAGTACGCCGAGGCGCTGGACCTCAAGGTGCTTGACCAGAACGGCAAGCTCGTCACCGTCACCATGGGCTCCTACGGTGTCGGCGTCACCCGCGCGGTGGCCGCCATCGCCGAAGGCAACCACGACGAGCTCGGCCTGATCTGGCCCCGCGAGATCGCCCCGGCCGACGTCCACCTCGTTGCCACCGGCAAGGACGCCGTGGTCTTCGAGAAGGCCGCCGAACTGGCCGCCGAGCTGGACTCCCGCGGCCTGACCGTGATGTACGACGACCGCGAGAAGGTCTCCCCGGGCGTCAAGTTCAAGGACGCCGAACTCATCGGCGTCCCCACCATCGCGGTAGTCGGCAAGGGTCTCGCCGACGGCACCATCGAGGTCAAAGACCGCCGCACCGGCACCCGCACCGACATCCCCACAGCCGAAGTAGCCGACCACCTGCTCTCCATCGTCCGCGGCTGACAGAGCTGACAGCTACAGGCCGTCCTCCTTCGCGGAGGGCGGCCTGTGGTGCGTCACGGGCGGATCCAGGCTGTCCAGCGTTCTAGGCGGTGGTAGGTGAGGCGGGCGTAGGTGGGTTGGCCGGCGTCGGAGGCTAGGAGGGCGGCGGGGTGGGTGGGGTGGTGGGTGGTGGCGGTCCAGGTGAGGGCGGCGCCGGCGGAGCGGCCTCGGGCGGCCGGCATGACGGCGACGTTCTCGACGATGGTCAGGCCGGCGGCGTCGTGGGCGGTCGCGGTGGCGAGCGGTACGCCGCCGTCGTACCCGACCCAGACGGTGGAGGGGCCGCCGAGGAAGGTCGCTTTGTAGAGGACGCCGGGCTGGACGGGCTGCAGTTCGGGGAGCGGGTAGCCCTCGATCAGCACGCGTTCGGCGTCGGCGAGGCCGGTCGCGTCGGTGACCTCGCGGATCTCGAGGTCGGTGACCGGCGGGGTGGTCGTTGCTTCGGGGAAGCGCAGCATGAGCGGGGGATGACCGGCGAGAGCGAGGCCGTGTTCGCGCAGATCGCGGGTCGGCCAGGGGCTGACGTACAGGTACGGCACGTTGTTCGGTAGTCGCCGGGCGACGTCCGCGATCACCTCGGCCGGATCGAGCGGTTGCTTCTGCACGACCCAGTTCGTCAGCGGCCCGCGGTCGCCGAGGAAGCCGCCGGCCCAGGCATCACCGTCGTACCAGGGCTTGCCGGCCCGTCGCGCGGCGTCGGTCGCCCAGGACGCATGGCCGAGGACCGCCTGCCGGACGAGTGAGTCGGTCGGGGCGAGGTCAGGTTCCCAGCCGGTGGCGAGCGATTCGCCGTCCGGTGGCAGGATCGAGGACGCCATCCGCCCACTGTCGCACCGGCCGCGCGGGTTTGTCTGCCGGTCGGAGTGGGGTCGGTCACCTCCACCGACGTAAGGGTTTTCTAGGACAACGTCCTTACCTGATGATGGGCGCGTGAGTGCCTTTCCCCTGGTGTACCGCCGTGCCTGACGTTTCGCTGTGGACCCTGGTCTTCCTGGTGATCGCGGCCTTCTCGGCCGGCTGGATCGACGCGGTGGTCGGCGGTGGCGGGCTGATCCAGTTGCCCGCGATGCTGCTCGGCCTCCCGGGCGCGACCCCTGCCCAGATCCTGTCGACGAACAAGATCTCCTCGCTGTGCGGTACGGCGACCAGCGCGGTGACGTTCGGGGTCAAGGTACGGCCCGATCGCCGGACCGTCATTCCGCTGGCGATCCTGGCCGGGCACCGGGTCGTTCCTGATCTTCGCGCTGGTCGGGTTCCTCGGCTACAACTTCCTGCAGGCCAGCGCGAAGGCGAAGATCGCCAACGTCGCCACCAACCTCGGCGCCATCGTCATCTTCGCCGTCAACGGCGCCCCGCTCTGGATCCTCGGCCTGATCATGGGCGCCGCCAACATGCTCGGCGGCCTGCTCGGCGCCCGCACCGCGGTGGCCCGCGGCAGCCGCTTCGTCCGCGTCATCTTCCTGATCGTGGTCTCGGCGCTCATCCTCCGCCTGGCCTACGACGTCTTCTGGGGCTGATCACCCGTTGCTGAAAGTAGGCGCCCAGGGTGCGTCGGACAGGCCGATGCGGTGGATGGCGTCGGCGGTGCGGTGCGCCAACCCCTCGAGGTCGACGATCTGGCGCTCGGTGGCGCGATGGTGCCGGGACCAGTAGGCCCCGATGGCGGCGGCCGGGGTCGGGGAGCCGACCGGGACCATCAGCAGGCTGCGGACGAAGGTGGGCATGTAAGCCTCGAGCGGGATGCGCTCGTCGCGCTCGATGTCGGACACGACGGCCGTCTCGTCGTGCAGCATCGCCCAGCCGCTGATGCAGGAGGAGATCGGGAACCGCTGGCCTTTCCACAGCGGTGCGATCGCGTCTTCGTCGGCGTAGAAACAGCGGTCGTGCTCACGGAGGATGAACGTCGCGCCCTGCGCGCCGGTGAAGCGCCGGGCCTCGACCCGGACGATCTCGCCGACCTCGGCCAGGGTCTGCGCGGACGCAAGGTTCCTCATTCACTGATTGTGCGGCGGCCAGACGGACGGCGCCAGTAGGGTCCGGATCATGGTCGATTACAACGGACGGTTAAGCAGTGTGTACGCCGCGGGACGTGGGATGACCGTGGACGAGGTCCAGCGGTGGACCGCCGCCATCCAGGCCTACCTGCCGGAGGAGCGGCCGCTGACGATCCTCGACCTGGGCAGCGGGACCGGCCGGCTCACGCCGGGGCTGGCCGACGAGTTCGGCGGACCGGTGTACGGCGTGGAGCCGTCGGACCGGATGCGGGAGATCGCCGAAACCACCGCAGCGCACCCGAAAGTGACCTACCGACCCGGCAGCGCCGAGCAGATTCCGTTGCCTGAGGCATCGGTTGACGGGGTGCTGATGTTCCTGTCGTTCCACCACTTCCGGGACCAGTTGAAGGCACTGCAGGAGGTGCGCCGGGTGCTGAAACCCGGGGGGAGTGGCCTTCCTGCGCAGCCAGTTCGCCGACCTGATGCCGGACCTGTTCTGGTACGACTACTTCCGTCCGCGCGCGAGGTCGACGCAGGTATGTGTCGAACGCTTGACGAGTCCAAGGCGCTCGCCGACGCAGCCGGGCTGCGGCCAGGAGAGGCCCCGGTCTGGGTGAGCACGGAGCCGCCGCGCACCCTCCGCGAGACCTACGACCGGCTCAAGATCAGAGCACTCTCGACCTTCGAGCACCTGCCCGAGGACGAGACCGAGCACGGCTTCACCCGACTGGCGGCCGACGCGGATCGCGACCCGGACAAGCTCATGCCCGTCCACCCTGCCGCGATGCTCGTCCTCAGACGCCCTATCGCGAGCTGAGCGCCAGGCGCCTTCCGCTACTGGCCGAACTGGGTGCGGGAGGCGTCCTTCTGGGCTTCGCGTCGGGTCGCGGTCAGCAGGGCGTCGCCGAGGATCGTGCCGATGACGGCGCGTTCGGCCAGCAGGTCGCGGTCGCCCGCGGCTTTCGCAAGCCAACGGATCTCCTGGGCGGCGAGCTCCTCGGCCGCCTTCCGGTAGGCGGCGAGCAGATCCACCAGGTCGGGATGGCCGAGACTTTCGGCGACCTCGATCACCTCGTCGACCGAGGTCGCAGAGACCGCCCGCTGCGCCTGACCAAGGCTGCTGTGCGCCGTCCGGTCGGGGTCGTCCACTGCCGCAATGACCGCTTTGGTGACCGCGATCGGTAGCCCGGCGAGGCCGATCAAGGTCCGGATCAGCCGAAGGCGGTGCAGGTGCGACTCGTCGTACACCACCTGGTTGTAGCCGATCCGCTCGCCGCCGGGCAGTAGTCCCTCACGCACGTAGTACTTGATCGTCGCGACCGGAACTCCGGATCGCTCGGCCAGTTCGTTGATCCGCACCGGTGTCCTCTCCTCTTGATCGATAGTATCACTATCGATTAGCCTCCTCGTGTGAACAGAGCCTTGCTGCTTCGCTTCGGTGCTGCGGCGATCGCGGCCGTCACCGCCTTGCTGCTGGTGATCGGCGACCATCCGGTGGAGTTCGTCGTCGCGGATCTGCTCGTCGTCGTCCTGCTGGTCGTCGCCGCGGTGTTGCCTGCCGGACGGCCGGCGGTGATGGCCCAGGCCATTGCGTTCGGCGTGGGTCTGGGAGTGTTCACCGTCGCCTTCGCCGCTTCCGTGGACAACGGCGCCATCAACTGGCCACTGGCCTCCGCCGTGGTCGGTTGCCTGCTGGGCATAATCCTTGCCCTCCGCGAGAGCACGCCGAGCGACTGACGCCCGAGCAGGTTCAGGCGTCCCAGTGCACGTTGAGTGCGGGCGGTTTGCGGAAGACCAGGCCGCGTGGGGGTGGTGAGTCCGGGTCGAGGCGGAGCCCCGGCAGGTCGAGCACGGCGCTGACCGCGGTCTGGGTCTCCAGGCGGGTCAGGTGCATACCCAGGCAGATGTGCGGTCCGCTGGCGAAGGCCAGGTGGCGGCGGGCGTTGGTACGGCGGATGTCGAATGTGTCGGGGGACGGGAAGACGGCGGGGTCGCGGCCGGCGCCTGCCAACGAGACCGTGACCAGGTCGCCGCTGTGGATCGATGCGCCCGCCAGTTCGACGTCGCGGGTTGCGTAGCGATCGACCACAGCGGCGGCCGGCTCGAGGCGGAGCGACTCCTCCAGAGCGTTGGGCAGTAGCGTCGGGTCGGCGCGGACGACGTCCAACTGGTCCGGCGCGTTGAGCAGATGCCAGAGGGCGTTGGTGATCATGCCCTCGGTGGTCTCGATCCCGCCGAACATCAGCACTGCCGCGTTCGCCACCACCTCGTCGACGCCGAGACCGGCCCGGGCCGCGGCCGCGATCAGGGAGTCGGCGGAATCGATGCCTGAGGCAACGTGTGCGTGCAGCTGGGCGAAGGCCTCGGCGCCCTCCGGCGTCACCGGGCGACCGGCCGAGACGCCGGTGACCGAGCCCGAGATCGCGGTGTACCAGTCCAGCACCGTCGTGGCCGAAGCCTGCGGAAGCCCGAGCGAGTAGGCGACCACCGCCACGGACAGCGGCCCGGCCACCGTCCGCCGCAGGTCGACAACACCACCAGACCCCAGCGCGCTGCCGGGGCGATCCGCGTCGCGGGGCCGTGACGTGCCGGGCGCCGGCTGGATTGCTGCGATCAGGTCTTCGACAGTCTGTTGTACGACGGTGGTGAACCGGCGACGGGTTTCGGCGAGGGCGAACGGGGACTCGAACGGATCCCGGTGCGCCTTGTGCGCGGCGCCGTCCAGCGACAGCATCGACGGTCCGACCACCCGAGCTGTCGAGAACCGCGGGTCGTCGACCGTGAAGGTCGCAGGATCCCGCATCACCTCGAGTGCCGACGCCCGGCTCGCGACCACCCACCCGCCCAGCGCCTCCACCCAACCGATCGGGCGGAGCGCGGCGAGGGCAGGGTGCGGGTCCGTCTCGAGCTCGTCCAGGGACACCATGCCGCCACCCTAGATCCAGCAGACCACCGTCTAGAGTGGTATTGCTGAGACAGATCGGATCTCAACGACTCAGCAGGGCAGCGGGTTACAAACGCTGAACTCCGGCCATCTAGGGTGTGGGCCATGTCTGTGCAGGATTCCTTCCCCGCCCCACCGCCCCGGTCGAACCTGGTGCTGCTTCCTGCCGTCGATGTGGCGGACGGTCAGGCGGTCCGGCTGGTGCAAGGGGAGGCCGGCAGCGAGACGTCGTACGGCGACCCGCTGGCCGCGGCGATGGCCTGGCAGGACGCCGGCGCGGAGTGGATCCACCTGGTCGATCTGGACGCGGCGTTCGGTCGCGGCAGCAACCGTGAACTGCTCGCGGACGTGACCGGCAAGCTGGACGTCCAGGTCGAGCTGTCCGGCGGGATCCGCGACGACGACTCGCTCGAGGCGGCCCTCGCCACCGGCGCGCGCCGGGTCAACATCGGCACGGCCGCGCTCGAGGACCCGGAGTGGTGCGACCGGATCATCCGGCAGTACGGCGACCGGGTCGCGATCGGGCTGGACGTCCGCGGCCGGACCTTGGCGGCCCGCGGCTGGACCAAGGAAGGCGGCGACCTGTACGAGGTGCTCGAGCGGCTGGAAGCGGCCGGCTGCGAGCGGTACGTCGTCACCGACGTGACCAAGGACGGCATGCTCCAGGGGCCGAACCTGGACCTGTACCGCGATCTGTGCGCGCGCACCGACAAGCCGATCGTCGCCTCCGGCGGCGTTTCCAGCCTCGACGACCTCAAAGCCCTCAGCACGCTGGTCAAGGACGGCGTCGAGGGTGTCATCGTGGGTAAGGCTCTGTACGCCGGTGCGTTCACCCTGACCGAGGCACTCGAGCTCACGCGTGGAGGCGACAAGTGAGTCTGGCCGACAAGCTCAAGGACAAGAAGGTCCTGGTCACCGGCGTCACCGGATTCGTCGGTGAGGCGCTGCTGCACCGGATCATCGGGGATCTCCCCGGGACGACGGTGGTCGCGATCATCCGGCCGAAGGGTTCGCTGACCGGCACCGACCGGATGGCGCAGCTGCTGAAGAAGGACATCTTCAAGCCGTTCTACGGCGAGGGCACCGACCATGCCGACGCCGAGGCGCTCACCGCCGCCCGGATCGAGGTGATCGAGGGCGACCTGTCCGACGTACCGGCGCTGCCGAAGGATCTCGACATCGTCGTGCACTGTGCCGGCGACGTCAGCTTCGACCCGCCGATCCACGAGGCGTTCACCACCAACGTGCTCGGCACCAAGAGCCTGCTCGAGCGGATCGTCGAAACTGAGCGACCGGTCCACTACGTGCACATCTCCACCGCGTACACCGCAGGCCGGAGAAGGGGTGCGATTCCGGAGGCCCCGGTCGACCACAGCGTCGACTGGCGGGCCGAGGCCGAGGCCGGGATGGCGATGAAGTCCCGGATCGAGGAGCAGTCCCGGTCGGCCCCGATGCTGGCCAAGTTCCGCAAGGACGCCGAGAAGCTGCACCGCCGGGCCGGTCACCTGACCGCCGCGGCCGACACCGAGCGGCGCCGGACCGAGTGGGTCGCGAAGAAGCTGGTCGAGACCGGTACCGAGCGGGCCCGCAGCCTCGGCTGGACCGACTGCTACACCTTCACCAAGGCCCTCGGCGAGCGCGTGGTCGAGGAGTTCGCGGCCAAGCTGCCGACGTCGATCGTCCGGCCGGCCATCATCGAGTCCGCGGTGCAGAGCCCGCACCCGGGCTGGATCGAGGGCTTCAAGATGGCCGAGCCGCTGATCCTGGCCTACGGCCGCGGCGAGCTGCCGGAGTTCCCGGCCAGTCCGGACTCCGTGGTCGAGATCATCCCGGTCGACCACGTGGTCGGCGCGATCTGCGCGGTGATGGCGACCGAGCCGGAGTTGTCGAAGCCGGAGTACTACCACGTCAGCTCCGGCGCGCGGAACCCCCTGACGTTCGAGCAGCTGTACGCCGGCGTGCGGGCGTACTTCTCCAAGCACCCGTTCGACCTCGGCGAGCGCGGCGCGGTCCGGCTGCCGGTCTGGAAGTTCCCCGGCGGCGACTCGGTCGAGAGCATGCTGCGGTACGGCGAACGCGCGCACAAGATCGCCGACAAGATCATCACCACCGTCCCGCGCGGTGAGCGGACCCGGAAGTACGCGCGCGAGCTCGACGTCCAGAAGCGCCGGCTCGACTTCCTCCGCCGCTACATGGACCTGTACTCCGAGTACGCGCAGGCGGAGCTCCAGTTCATCGACGACAACGTGCTCGCCCTGCACAACGCGCTCGAGGGCGACGACCGGGAGAAGTTCTGGTGCGACACGTCGATCGTCGACTGGCAGCACTACCTGCAGGAAGTGCACTGCCCGAGTGTCACCGACTCGCTTCGCCGGCTGGACGTCGTACGGAAGAAGCGGAACAAGGCGCTGGCCGAGTCGGCCGGAGTGCTCAAGAAGGTCGAGCCGCAGCAGGACGGCGAGGTGATCGCGGCGTTCGACATGGACGGCACGCTGCTGTCCTCGAACGTGATCGAGACCTACCTGTGGATGCGGCTGCCCGAGCTGGACAGTCACCAGCGGGTCGGCGAGATCGGCTCGATGCTGCGCCGGCTGCCGAAGCTGATCTCGGCCGAGCGCAAGGACCGCGGCACGTTCCTGCGGACGATCTACCGCCGCTACGAGGGCGCCGATCTGGAGGAGCTGAACCAGATCGTCGACGAGCTGCTCGCCGAGCACGTGCTCGAGCGGCTGAGCGGTGCCGCCGTACGGCGGATTCGTGAGCACCGCGCGGCCGGGCACAAGACCATCCTGATCACCGGTGCGGTCCGGCCGCTGACCAGGCCGCTGGAGCCGTTGTTCGACGAGATCGTCGCCGCCGACCTGGCTGTCGACGACCGCGGCCGGTGCACCGGGTTCCTGTCCGGACCGCCGCTGGTCGGCGAGTCCCGGGCCGCGTGGATCAAGCACCGGGCCCGCGGTACGTCGATCGACCTGTCGAAGTCCTACGCCTACGCCGACAGCCACTCGGATCTGCCGATGCTGCAGGCCGTAGGCAATCCGGTCGCCGTCTCGCCGGATGTGTCGCTGTTCCGGGCCGCCCGGGCCGCGCGCTGGCAGATCGTCGACTGGAAGACCCCGTCCACTTCGTCCCGACTGGAGCTGCCTGGGGTGAACGCCTGATGATGCTGGCTCTCGAGATGTACCGGTCGCCGGCCAAGTACCTGGCGGCCAAGGCGGTCGGCGGCCGCATCCCCGGCATCCTGACCGGTCCGGCCGCGCCGCTGCGCCTCGTCACCATCAACGAGCCGAAGGCCGAGCGGGAGGGCTGGGCGCGGATCCGCCCGATCCTGTCCGGGATCTGCGGTTCCGACCTCGGCATGGTGACCGGCAGTACCAAGATGTACTTCTCCGCGACTCGTCTCGATGCCGTTCGTCCCGGGCCACGAGATCGTCGGCGAGTTGCTCGACGACTGCGAGGACCTGCCCGCCGGGACCCGCGTGGTGATGGACTCGGTGCTCACCTGCGCCGCCCGTGGCGTGGAGCCGTGCGAGAACTGCGTGTCCGGCTCCACCAACCGCTGCGACCGGATCACGGTCGGCCACGTGACGCCTGCTCTGCAGACCGGGTTCTGCAGCGATACCGGTGGCGGCTGGGGCAAGCTCATGATCGCGCACCGCAGCCAGCTGTACGCCGTACCGGACGGGCTGGCCGACGAGCGTGCTGTGCTCGTGGAGCCCCTGGCCGGCGCTGTGCACGCCGCGTTGCGAGCCAAGGTCGAGCCGGGCCAGTCGGTCCTCGTGAGCGGCGCGGGCGCGGTCGGCCTGTTCGCGACGCTCGCCCTGCGTGAGCTTACCCAGGCGGGCCGGATCACCGTGGTCGCGAAGCACGCCAAGCAGCGCGAGCTCGCCCGGGCGTTCGGTGCCAGCGACGTCGTCGCGCCCGACGAGGTGTTCCGCGGCGTTCGCCGGTCGACGGGCGCGTTCCGGCTCAAGCCCGAGCTCGGCGCCAAGGAGTTCCTGCTCGGCGGCGTCGACGTCGCCGTCGACGCGGTCGGCAGCAAGGACTCGATCGACACCGTGCTGCGGGTGACCAAGGCCGGTGGGCGGGTCGTCCTGTCCGGGATGCCGGCCAGTGGCGCCGACCTGTCGCCGGTGTGGTTCCGGGAGCTGGAGCTGACCGGTACCTACGCGTCCGCCCGCGAGGAGCCGAACGACCAGCCGGCCTTCGAGACCGCGCTGGAGCTGGCCGCGAAGGCTCCGCTGGACGGGATCGTCGGCGCGAAGTATCCGCTGTACCGCTGGCGCGAGGCGATCGACCACGCGCACTCGGCCGGCCGACTGGGCACGGTCAAGGTTGCTTTCGATGTGAGGGCCTCATGAGGGCGCTGAATGTACGACGAGAGGGTTTGTGACATGTCTCGGCCAGGTTTTGTGCTTGAGGTGGACGACCGGACGCCGCCGCTGCTCGTGCACAACGGTGAGGGCTTCCTGCTGGAGCGGTTCCCGCTCGGGACCCGGGTGGTGTACCCGCCGGAGGCGCTGCCGCCGGTCCGGGACGTCGAGGAGGCGATCCAGAACGCGCTGCTCAACCCGCTCGAGTCCGAGCCGCTGCCGGAACTGCTGCACGCCGGGATGCGGCTGACGATCGCGTTCGACGACATCTCCATCCCGCTGCCGCCAATGAAGAAGCCGGACATCCGGCAGCGGATCATCGAGGCCGTGCTGACGATGGCCGCCGACGCCGGCGTCGACGACGTCGAGCTGATCTCGGCGAACGCGCTGCACCGCCGGCTCACCCCGAACGAGCTGCGCGACATCGTCGGCGAGCGGGTGTTCCGGTCGTTCTTCCCCGACGGCAAGCTCTACAACTTCGACGCCGAGGACACCGACAACCTGACCCACCTGGGCCAGACCAAGCACGGCGAGGACGTCGAGATCTCCAAGCGGGCGGCCGAGTCCGACCTGCTGGTCTACGTGAACGTCAACCTGGTGGCGATGGACGGCGGCCACAAGTCGACGTCGATCGGGCTGGCGTCGTACAAGTCGCTGAAGCACCACCACAACAGCCACACGATGATCCACTCGCGCTCCTTCATGGACCACAAGGCCTCGAAGATGCACGAGTCTGCCTGGCGGATGGGCTCGGTGCTGACCCAGCACGTCAAGGTCTTCCAGATCGAGACCACGCTGAACAACGACATCTTCGGCGGTCCGCTGGAGTTCCTGCAGAAGCGCGAGTGGGAGTGGTCGATCAAGGACCAGGCCTCGATGCTCGGCACCAAGCGGGCGCTCGCGGCGGCGCCGAACAAGTTGCGGCACAAGATCTTCACCGACGTCCGGTCGAACTACGGGCTGACCGGGGTGCACGCCGGCAAGATCGAGCCGGTGCACGACAAGACCTTGGAGAACGTGCACCGCCAGCACATGGTCGAGGTGCAGGGTCAGTCCGACGTCGCGATCATGGGCGTGCCGTTCATCGGCCCGTACAACGTGAACTCGGTGATGAACCCGATCCTGGCGGCCTGCATGGGCCTGGGCTACTACTTCAACTCCTACCGGGGCAACCCGATCGTCCGCAAGGACGGTGCGGTGATCCTGTACCACCCGGTGGACTACGAGTTCAGCCAGCTGCACCACCCGTCGTACGTCGACTTCTTCGAAGAGGTGCTGTCGGAGTCGACCGACCCGGCCACGATCGAGGCGAAGTTCGAGAAGCAGTACGCCGAGGACCCGTGGTACATCCACCTGTACCGGACGTCGTACGCGTACCACGGCGTGCATCCGTTCTACATGTGGTACTGGATCTCCCACGCCCTGGACCACTGCGGTGACATCGTCTGGGTCGGCGCGAACCGCAAGACGGTCGAGCGGATGGGCTTCCGGTCCGCGTCGACGCTGCAGGACGCGCTGGAGATGGTCAGCCACTCGGTCGGCCGGTCGCCGTCGATCACCTACCTGCGCAACCCGCCGCACCTGCTCGCGGACGTGCGCTGATGGGTACGAGCCTGGTCAAGTTCAGCCGGGACACCGCGCGGGACGTGAAGCAGGTCGCGCGCGGGTGGCGCTGGGGCCGGCGGCCGCAGGTGCCGCGGTCGGCCGAGCCGTACGTGATCCCGAAGGAGACCTCGGTCTTCCCGACGAAGTGGGCCCGGACTCCGGCCGCGATCGCCGTCCGCGAGGTGCTGCAGAAGGGCGCGCTCAACTCGGTGCTGCGGTGGGAGGTCAACCCGCAGGTGAGCGGGCTCGACTCGCTGCTCAAGCTGAACGGCCCCGCCCTGATCGTGGCGAACCACTCGTCGCACCTGGACACCCCGCTGGTGCTGTGCACGCTGCCGGACGGGATGCGCCGCAAGACCGCCGTCGCCGCGGCCGCCGACTACTTCTTCGACACCTGGTGGCGGGCGACCGCGTCGGCGATCGTGTTCAACACGTTCCCGATCGAGCGCCGCGGCGGCAAGCTCAGCTCGACCCCGGGCGACCTGCTCGCGGACGGCTGGAACGTCGTCGTCTTCCCGGAGGGCACGCGTTCGCCCGACGGGTGGATGGAGCGGTTCCGGATGGGCGCGGCGTACCTGGCCGTCGAGCACGGCGTCCCGGTCATCCCGGTCGGGATCAAGGGCTCGTTCGCCGCGATGCCGCGCGGTCGCGGCTGGCCGGTGCCCGGCCGCCCGACGGTCGCGGTCCGGTACGGCGACCCGCTGATGCCGGCCGAGGGCGAGAGCGCCCGCGTGTTCGCGCCGAAGATCTCCGCCGCGGTCTCGGCCCTGCTGGACGAGGAGTCGACCACCTGGTGGGAGGCCCGTCGCCGCGTCGCTGCCGGCGCGTCGCCGTCCCAGTCCGGCCCCGACGCGGCCCGCTGGCGCCGTGTCTGGGAGTCGACCGCTCCGATCAAGCCCGCCGGTTCCAAGCGCCGCGCCTGGAAGTAAAACCCTCGCTGCGTCCGAAGATCTGTGGCCTATAACCCTCAGATCTTCGGACGCAACAGCGTCAGTCAGTTGCCGAGGCGGTCGGACTGCAGGTCGACCGTTGTCTTGGCAGTTGGCGGGATGACCGTCCAGTCCGGGTGATTCGGCATCGGCGGCGTCTTGTCGCCGTACAGCCAGTCCGTCAGGAACGGGCGGACCGAGGCGTCAGCCGAGACACTCGTGGCCAGGTCGATGAACTGCTTGGTCGAGATGTTGCCGTTGCGGTGCCTCGCGACCGCGGCCTTCTCGATCCGGTCGAAGGTCTCGGCGCCGACCTTCTCGCGCAGC
This sequence comes from uncultured Actinomycetota bacterium, assembly GCA_963770725.1. GTDB lineage: Bacteria > Actinomycetota > Actinomycetes > Propionibacteriales > Kribbellaceae > Kribbella. The sequence goes on along the minus strand of CAVYQT010000011.1, from coordinate 427,722 downwards.
GCGTACAGCACCAGCACGCCGCCGGTGTAGCGCTGGTTGTCGAAGAGGTTCTGCGCGTTCGGCTTCGCCACCGGTCCGGACGACTTCCGCCACAGATCGCCCTGGCTGTACGTGTACTCCATCCGCTGCTCCATCGTGGTGTAGCCGCGGGAGTCCGGCCAGCCGCGCTCGTACCGGTAGAGCAATCCGTAGTAGTCGGCGTGTCCCTCGTTGAACCACAGGTCGCTCCAGGTCGCCGGCGAGACGCTGTTGCCGAACCAGTTGTGCACCAGCTCGTGCATCATGTGCGAGCCGATCTTGTCCTCGGTCTGCGCCAGGTAGTTCGGCTTGTAGATGGTCAGGGTCTGGGTCTCCAGCCCGGTGAAGTCGAACGCGTCCGGGGCGTCGGTGTTGGCCGGGAGGATGCCGTACGCCTCGAGCGGGAACTCCCCGAGGTGCTGCTGCAACCACTGCAGTTGTCCGCCGGTCAGCTTGAGAGCCGGGTCGAGGGTGGCCAGTCGCGCCGTCGGTACGACGTCCCGGAGCTTCCCGCCACGGTTCACGATCGTGTAGTCCCCGACGGTGGCCTGCACGAGTTCGGTGGCCATCGGATTCACGGTCGCGTACGTCGACGTCGTACTGCCGTCGGGGTTGGCCCGGTCGGCGAGATGCTTGCCGCTGGCGACGCCGATCGTGCCCTTCGGCGCGGTGATCCGGAAAAGGTACTGCGCTTTGTCGGACGGGTGATCGTTGCCTGGGAACACGGTGTGGGCGCCGGACGGCTGCGGTGCGGTCGCGAACCCGTCTTCGGTGGCGACCCACCCGCCGGCCGGTGGCGGGATCCGGCGCGGATCGGCCTGGTAGGTGACGTCGACGACGAAGCCGGTGCCGTTGCGGATCGGCGACTCCGGCCGGATCACGAGTTCCTCACCCTCCTGGGCCCAGATCTCGGTGCTCCCGTTGACCCGCAGCCCGGAGATGTCCAGGCCGTAAGAGTCGACGTTGAACCGGGACAGGGCCTGGGTCGCCTTCGCGAAGATCCGGACGTGCCCGTCGACCAGTTTGGTGTCCGGGCGGTAGGTCAGGTCGAGCTCGTAGCGGTCCACCTGGTAGCCGCCGTTGCCGAGGTTGGGGTAGACCTCGTCGCCCAGGCCCGGTGCACCCGGCGAGGCCGGGAAGCCGCCGCCGTCCTGCGCCGCGTCGGCGGGGCCGGCCAGCGAAGGGCCGAGGATCAATGCGGCGGACAGCGCCGCGATCGCCGCGGCGCCGGCCACCGGCCGGCCGGGTCGTCGAACCATCACAGGGAACTCCTCGAAGTCGGGGGATCGCCACCCATCCTCAGGTCACGAAGGGGCAGTTTCGTCCGCCGTGACGTGCCTTTTGTCCAGCCGTCAATGGGTTGCGACGGACGTCCTGACCTGGTACGTGGGGCGAACTCGGTACGCTGACCGCGTGAGTCTTGCCGTGCGAGTGATCCCCTGCCTGGACGTCGATGCCGGGCGGGTGGTCAAGGGGGTCAACTTCACCGATCTGCGCGACGCCGGGGACCCGGTCGAGATGGCCCAGGTGTACGACGCGGAGGGCGCCGACGAGCTCACCTTCCTCGACATCACCGCCTCGTCGGGATCGCGCGAGACGACGTACGACGTGGTCGGCCGGACCGCCGAGCAGGTGTTCATCCCGCTCACCGTCGGCGGCGGCGTCCGCGAGGCGACCGATGTCGACCGGCTGCTGCGGGCCGGCGCGGACAAGGTCGGCATCAACACCGGCGCGATCGCCCGGCCGGAGGTGATCCGCGAGATCGCCCACCGGTTCGGCAACCAGGTGCTGGTGCTGTCCCTCGACGTACGCCGGGCGCCGGACCAGCCGAGCGGGTTCGAGGTGACGACGCACGGCGGTCGCACGTCGGCCGGTCTGGACGCGATCGAGTGGGCGCAGCGTGGGTGTGAGCTGGGTGCGGGGGAGATCCTGCTGAACTCGATGGACGCCGACGGCACCAGGAAGGGTTTCGACCTGGAGCTGATCCGGGCGGTTCGTGCGGTGGTCGACGTACCGCTGATCGCGAGCGGGGGAGCCGGGGCACCCGAGCACTTCCCGCCCGCGGTCGAGGCGGGTGCGGACGCCGTACTCGCCGCCAGTGTCTTCCACTTCGGCGACTTCCGGATCGCAGACGTGAAGAAGGCGCTCCGCGACGCCGGGATCGTGGTCCGGTGACAGTGGACACCCAGGAGCACACCCCGGAGACCGACAGGTCAGGACTGGTCGCAGACATCGAGCAGGAGCTGTCCGCGCTGTTCCGGCGATCCCGGTCGGCCTCGCTGCGGCTCGCCCGCCGGGTGCACCCGGACATGGACGCGGCCGGCTACGCGCTGATCTCGCAGATCGAGCTCGGTACGGCGAGCGGCGGGCCCGGCGTGCGCGCGTCCGACGTCGCCCAGGTGCTCGGTCTGGACAAGTCGACCGTGAGCCGTGGCATCACCCAGCTGGAGAACCTCGGTCTGATCGAACGTCTGGGCGACCCCGACGACGGCCGTGCCCGTCTGCTCCGCCTGACCGCGATCGGTGCCGAGAGTTTCGGGGCGATGCGCACCCAGCGGCAGACCGAGTTCCGCGCCATCCTCGACCGCTGGAACCCCACCGACCTCGCCGACCTCGGCCGTCTGCTCTCCCGCCTGAACACAGACCTGAGCTGATCAGCTCCCGCCCCGAGTTGACGTGGTTGTTCAGCGGGAGGCCCGGCCGTTCTCGTCGTTGCCCAGGGCACGCCATTGGGCCCAGGTCAGATCGGTATCGTTCCAGGCGAAGTGCTCGTCGCCGAGGGACCGCAGGTGGTAGGTGTTCGCTTCGAAGCGGTTGTTGCTCTCGGTGCACACGGCTGTGTCCCCGAGGTCTTGGACAGCGCCGGTGAGCTGACCGGCGGACATGGTGATGCGGTTGTCGTGCACCCAGACATTGCGGACGACGTGCGGGCCGTGCGGCGCGGGGTCCTCGGTAGCGCGGTGACCACTGTCGATCAGGGCGATGCCGTTCGCGTTGTCGCTGACGGAGTTCCCGGCGACCTCGATGAGTCCTGTGCCGCCCGACGACTGGATCTGGGTCCCCGCCTCCCAGGCCCAGCCGCTGTGCCGCAGGCCGTTGCCGGAGATCTCGTTGTACCGGATGGTGGCGTCGTAGCTGATCTCGTGCTGGATGCCGGCTCCCCAGTTGCCGGTGATCCGGTTGGCCGCGTACTCGGTGTGGATGTTGCCGCCGTCGGTCCACAGCCCCGGACCGCGGTTGTCGTGGACGTAGTTGTGCGTAACCGTGTGGCGGGTGGTTTCCCAACTCTTGCTGCCACCGGCCTCCCAGCCCGCCGAGTAGCCGGCATCGCCGTTGAACGAGATCTCGTTGTTGCTGACCACCGATCCGGTGCCCCAGGCACCGAAACCGAGCTGGCCCTGGTGATGCACGAGGTTCGCGGTGACGAGGGTTCCGTCGGCCAGCCCGAGACCGACGGCGTGGTTGAGGCGCACCTCGTTGTTGGCGATTCGCCACCCGGATCCCGATCGCTCCGGCGTGTCCTGACGGCTCTCGACGGCCGCGACCTGGGCCTCGTTCGCCGCCTGCTCGAGGACGAGGTTGGCGACGGCGACGTCGTCGACCGTCGCCATCACGAGGCCCGGCGCAACCGCTTGCTCGACCAGGCGGTCGCCGGGGTCGTCGCCGATCGTGATCGTGTTCGTGCTGTAGTCGGCATGCACAGCGCCACCGGCGACGGCGGCCGGCGAGTCGACCCGGGTCAGCCGTTGCTTGTCCAGGAAGACGTCTTCGGCGTACGCGCAGGTCGGCACGGACTCCAGGCACTCGCCGTGCGTGCCTGGAGCAGCAGGCAGGAATCCCTTGGCCGACCACACCTGGCCGAACTTCTGCCAGCCGGTCAGCACCTTCGACCCACTGACCACCGCACCTGGCCGGCCGATGAGCGCGTCACCTTCCTTGGGGCGCAGGGGTTCCTCCAGCCGGTAGGTGCCGGGGGACAGGCAGTACGTCGTACCGGCTGTGTGCGCGTCGATGACCGATTGGATGTTGTCGGACGGGGTGACCGGGACGCCTTCACAGGATCTTGGAACCGGCCCGACCGGACCGGTGAGACCGGCGCGGCCCGGTGCAATGGAGTCGGTCGATTCGCCGGTGCCGTCCAAGGGCCACGCCAGTGCCGCGAGCGCGACCAGCACGCAGCCGGCAACAGTCCAGCGCCACCGGGGGCTCACTGTCGAGTGCCTCGCCACTCGGCCGAGGAGGTCGAGTAGTCCGCCGCGGTACTGCGGAACCAGGGCCGGGCCATGGTCACCGCCACCCCGATCCCGAACGAGGTCCACAGCAGCGCCGCCGCTTGCGGTCCCTCCAACTGCGGATCGAAGACGCAGGACACCAGCACCGCGGTGTTCACCATCATCGAGAGCACCGCCACCTGTCGCCGGGTGTGCAGACCCTCGCGCGCCAAGCGTCGGCAACCGGCGAGCAGCCGCCAATACCAGCCGACCCACAAGGCGATCCACAACGCGATGCCGACCAGACCCATCCTGGCCACGATGTGCAGGTGGGAGTTGTGCGGGCTCCGCAAGGCGATGGCGAGCGCGACGTTGGCCACGACCGTACTCCGCTCTGCGCCGGTGGCTGCCGAGACGAAAGCGACGGCCAGCCGGTCATCAGTGCCGACGCGCAGCCGTTCGACCGATCCGGCGGCGAACCGGAACGCCTCGGCGGCCGGGGACTGCGGGTCGGCGGCCATCGGCAGCGGATCGCCGGCGGTCGAGAGGCCGGCCCCGATCCGCTTCTTCCCGGCCGGCGGAATGTCGGTGATCATCGGTGCGTCGTAGATCGCCCGCGGGTCGGACCGGTCGTCGACGCATCAGCGGCGGTTGGCCAGCCAGTAGGCGAGCGCGGCACCCAGCACGAGCCCGGCCAGCAGCCCGATGGCGCCGGATCGCTTCGAGTTGCCGTTGATCGGCACCTGCGGTTCCGGGGCCCAGGCGACGGTCGGGTGGCTGGCCATGGCCAACTGCAGGTTGGCGATCGTCTGCGTCCGCTGGTTCTGCAGGTCGGTCAACTGGCCCTTGGTCCGGGCGTCCCGGATGGTTCGCTCGATCGCGGCGATGTCGGCGGTGCCCTGAGCGGCGATGTCGGCCGACCGTACGTCGTCGAAGGCCTGGAGCACCGCGTTGACACCGGTCTGGGCCACCTTGGAACTCGGCCAGGTGAACGTCAGGGCGACGATGCTGGAGCCGAAGCCGCCGGGCGTGGTCCCCTCCGGCGGAGTGATCTCCAGCGGCTTGCCTTCGCCCGCGAAGTCCCGCATGGACAGCACGTTCTCGTTCAGGGCCGCGTTGGCGATCCGGGCGGCGTGATCGGCAACCTCCTGGGACTGCAGCAGCACCTGACTGTCGAAGTACTGGTCGCTGGATTCGCCCTGCGCGAGCGTGCTCTGTGGCATGGTGATCGTGGCATACGAGCGGTAGACCTCCGGTTGCACCAACGAGTACCCGACTCCGGCCGCGGCCATCAGCACCGCGATGGCCAGGACCATGATCCGGTAGCGGCGACGGCGCCGAAGACCGTCGGCTCAAACCGGCCTTGATCGATTCCTGTGGACTTCATGGCCCCGCCCCACCTCAGTCGCCCCCCGGGACTTCGGTGCACCGCCGCAGCACAGTGCTCCCCTTCTGGGGATGATAACGGAGAGTCGCTGAAATGTGGACGACTCCCTGATGAACTCACGCTCAGTATTCGGAACTGCCCAGTCTGTCCAGATGGTTGCAGAAACCAACTATTTAGGTATATAGTTGGGTTATGCAACTAGCTCAGGAACCCCTCGTCCCGGGGGGAGAGCGGGATGCGCCGGCCCAGGAACTGCTCGATGGAGTGAGTTCGCTGATCCGCGCCGTACGGTGCGTCGAGCACCGGCATCTGGCCTTCGACGGTCGACTGCGGCGGGCCGACGCGAGTGTGCTCAAGGTTCTGCTCAGGGACGGCGAGCAACGCGGTGGCGAGCTCGCCGCCAAGCTCGGTGTCGACGCGTCGGTGGTGAGCCGGCAGCTGACCGCGCTGGAGGCCGACGGACTGGTGAGCCGTCGACCGGATCCGGCTGACGCACGGGTCGGGCTGGTCAGCCTGGCGCAGCGCGGCAAGGCCGAACTGGAGACCCTCTACGCGTCCTACACCCAGCATCTTCGCGCCGCCCTGGCGGACCTCGACGACGATGACATGCTCACCGCCGCTGACACCATGCAGCGGATCGCCCACGCCATCACCGAGGTCAGCAGGTCTGCTCGGCGCACCCCGCCCGTACCTCAAGCTCCGGTGGCCGCAAGCCGTCGAGGCTGCGGGTGCGGATGATGGGGGAGCGGAGCAGCCACAGTACGGCGAGGAAGCCGCCGGCCGCTGAGACGAGCAATGTCTCCCGGACGCCGATCCACGTGCCGAGGAGGCCGCCGACCATCGCGCCGAGCGGCCGGACACCGTAGTTGATACTGCTGAATGCACCTGCGACCCGGCTGCGCATGTGGTCGTGGATGACCGCGGCCTGCATTGAGTTGAGCGGTACGTCGAAGCACATCACCGCGAACGCCCCGATGAACTCGGCCGCGGCGAGTGCGGTGGCCCGGGCCCAGGTCGGACCGTCCGCGAGTGCCGCGATCGCGATCGCGCCCGGGAAGAAGATCGAGCCGGCCGCGATCACCCGCCCGGCACCGAAGATCCGGCTCAGCGGTGAGGCAGCCAATGCGCCGAGCAGACCGCCGGAGGCGCCGATCCCGAAGGCCAGGCCGATCGTCCCGGCGGACAGTTCGAGGTTGCGGCTGGCGAAGAGGACGAGCAGCGCCAGGCTCATCAGATTGAAGAAGTTGGCCGTGGTCGCGCAGCCGAGGCTGCTGCGCAGGTACGGGTGGTGGAGCACGTAGTGCATCCCGGCGCGGGCTCGCGTCAGCAGCGGCTCGGTCGACTCCACGCTCTCGCCCGGGGGCGTCTTGAGCCGGCCGAGCTGGAACGCGGACACCAGGAACGAGAACGCGTCCACCACGATCGCGATCGGCGCGGTCAGCCACTGCACCAACCCGCCGGCGAGCGCCGGGCCGCCCATGAACGAGATCGACCGGGTCGCCGACAGCTTGCTGTTCGCCTCGAGGAACTGGTCGCGTGACACCAGCCGGACGAAGAACGACGCGTACGACGTACCGAACACGACGTCAGCGATCCCGGCCAGGGCGGCGATCACGTAGAGATGGCCGAGCGTCAGCATGTCCAGCCAATACGCCGCGGGCAGGGTGAGCAGCAGGATGGCCCGGGCGATGTCGGCCGCGATCATCAGTCGACGTTTGTCGGGCCGGTGGTCGACCCAGGTGCCGATGAACAGCGAGGCGATGTTCGGCAGCCAGACCGCGGCGGTGAGGAAGCCGACCTGACTGGGTGACGCGTTCAGCAGCAGTACGGCGATCAGCGGCAGCGACAGCTCGGTGATCCGGTCGCCGAACTCGGAGACGGTCTGCGCGGACCAGAAGGTCCGGAACTGCCGGTCACGCCAGAGACTCGTGGCGGTAAGAGTCTTCACGGGCAGATCCCCCAGAGTGGTCAGTCGGTTGCTTCAGGCAAAGCCATGCGGAGATAGCGGATGGCGCGGGCGTCCGCGGGTGCGGCCTCTTCGCCGCGCTGGACGTAGGGGGCGAGGAGTTGCTCGATGGCGTCCTCGACGGCCTCGGCCTCGGCGACGGTGAGCATCAGCCGGGTGTTCGCGGAGCCGGCCAGCCGGCTCCACTCGGGCTCGAGCTCGGGCTCGGTCTCGACCAGCCACTGCTGGGCGGATTCCAGCGCCTGGTTCATCAGCTCGGCGCGCAGCAGCCGGCCGGCCTCCATACCCTCGGGCGTGTCCGGCATCTCGTACCGGAACCCGCGGGCGACCGCTCGCCACCAGCGCTGGCGCTTGTCGGCGTCCGGCGGCTGCTCGTCGACGACCAGGCCGAAGTTCGCCAGGTGGCGCAGGTGCCAGCTGGTGACCGACGGCGAGGCGCCCACGTGTTCGGACAGCTGGGTCGCCGTCGCCGGGCCGTTCTTCTGCAACCAGCTGAGCGCGGCCAGCCGGACCGGATGCGCGAGGGCCCGCATCGCCTGCGGGTCGGTGATCTCGAAGTCGCCGTACGGATTTCTGAGAGACATGTTTCGAGAGTAATCTCTCAGATCTGTCGGGCGCAACACCTACCGCTCGGATCGAGGGCGGGGAAACTTCTTCGGACCGGGACGGAACCGGGTGGAGTAGTCGCGCGTATTAGCCGTGTGACGACCGGTCGGGAGGGGTGAGCGTGCGGGAGGTCGACGGTGATCCGGCGGCGGACGTGGCCGCGCTGTACCGGCGGACCTGGCCGCGGCTGATCGGCGTCCTGGTGTCGATCGGGGGTTCCCGCGCGGACGCCGAAGAGGTCGCGCAGGACGCGTACGTGAAGCTGCTCAGCCGCTGGGACACCATCCGCCGGTACGACGATCCGTGAGTCGGTTGCGGCGACAGCAAGTCGCGACGCGGGCGCTGGCGGACACCGCTGCGCGGCGGCTGTTCTCGTGCGCCTTCGGCGTGCGCGCGTTGGGGATGCGGGCTGGTGTGGTCGGCGGGAGGGGTGGGATGCGGCGTGATGGATGGGGGTTCGGGTCGGCAGTTCGTTTGGCGACCCGGAACGCGGGTGGGTACATAAGGACAGGAGGTACCCGGCACTGGGTAGGTGGGACTGAGGCGTTCAAGCGGGAATCGGGTGCGGTCGGCCGGGCAGGGACCCACTACCTCCTGTCCTTAGGTACCAACAGCGCGCGCACCAAAGCAGTAAAGCGAGCAACCGGCGCGCAGCGGAGTCCGTTCAGCCTCGGCCACCGCACATCCGCGCATCACCCCGACCCTGCGTCCGGGGTCAGCGCTCGCCGATGGCGCAAAAGAACGCCGTCGCGTAGCGGTGTCCTTTTACGCGTGTGGGTGTCACGTGTGGAGAGTGCGGCGCCAGATGTCGCTGATCAGGTCGGGGCGCATCCCGACGGAGGTGTAGAGACCGACGGCCGGCGTCGGGTTGGAGCTGTCGACGTGGAGGATGGTGCCGGTGCGGCCGGCGGCTGCGTCGGTGGCGAAGGCGACGTACAGCAGGAACTTCGCGAGGCCTTTGCCGCGCGCTTCCGGTACGACGGCGAGGCGGCCGATGTAGCCGCAGTTGTCGGTGCTGACGAAGTTGTCGTTGCACTCGCTCACCGCGACGGCCTGGCCGTCCAGCTCGACCGTGGTGAGTTGTGACCAGTCGAAGGTCGACCGGCTCTCCCGCGACGCGGCCCACTCGTCGTACGACCGCGGATCCGACCCCGGTTGCGTACTGAAGGCCTCCACCAGTACGGCGTGCGCCGCCCGCCGACCCGGCTCGTCGAAGGCCCCGCGCCGTACGACGGCTTCGGCCGGGACCGGCGGCGATTCGACCGGACCGTCGAAGGTGATGCGCATGCGGTGGATCGACGTACCGATCGCGAAGCCCTTCGCGGCCACGATCTCCGGCAGGAACTCGTCCTGCCGGATCACGCCGACACTCACCACAACCTCGCCCCGCCCAGCCTCCTCGGCCCGCTCCAGCGCACGATCCAGCAACCACTCGGCCACCACCGGAATCTCACTCAGCACCTCGAGATTCGCCCGCGACCCGTCACTGTTCACCATTGCCGTCGCCGAGCCCGCGAACTCCCCATCGGCGTCCGCCACGACCCACCCACCGGTCTCCGGATGGAACCCCGGATCCCGCAGATAGTTGGCAACGTCCTCCACACTGTGCTTCGCAAACCCGAGCAACGCACTCGTGTAGGCGCCACTCCGCTCGGCGATCAGCGCGGCGTCATCCACCGTCAGTGGACGGACGGTGTAGGTGTCGGGCAGTACGGCGGTCATTCGGACATCGTGGTGAATGACCGCCGTACTGTCGAGCCGATTAGCAGGCCTTCTCCCATTCGAGCTCGCACGTGGTCTGGGCAGACTTCAAGGTGCTCACCGCGGGGATCGCGGCCTGTTCGGACCAGGAGGCCAAGGTGACGCCGACTGCGTCTTCGACGGAGCGGGGACTGACCAAGTAGTTGTTGCTCATCAGGGAGAAGACGAGTTTGCGGCCGTCGGCGTTGGTGACGTAGCCGGACAGCGACGTGACGCCGGTGAGGGAGCCGGTCTTGCCGTGCAGGTTGTTGGCGGCGGGAGTGTTGGCCATCCGGCTGCGCAGGGTGCCGCCGACGAACCGTTGCGAGTTGCCTGCGATCGGCAGAGCGTCGTACCACTGCTGCCACCACGGCTCGTCCCGGACCGAGATCAACAGGTCGGTGATGCTGTCCGCGGTGGCGTTCACCTTGCGGGACAAGCCGGACCCGTCGGAAAGCCGGATCGTGCTGGTGTCGACGCCGACGCTCTGCGCGTAGCCGGTGACCACGCCGAGCCCGGCCGGCCAGCTACCCTCGGCCTCCGCGACCGCGCCCATCGCCTTGACCAGGGTCTCGGCGTGCATGTTGTTCGAGAGCTTGAGGAACGGGTTCATCAGTTCGCCGACCGTCATCGACTCGTCCCGGGCGAGCACCCGGGCGGTGGCCGGCGAGGCCGCGTGCGTGATCTTGCCGATCAGGCTGATGCCCTGCGCGGCGAGCGCCCGCCGGAACACGTCGGCCGCGTAGAGCTCCGGCTCCCACACCGTCACCCACTCCTGGCCGACGCTCGCGCCGAGCGGCACCGAGCCGGTCACCCGGACGATGTTGGTGCCGTGCTCGCGCTCGATGCTCAGCGTGTTCGACGACCCGGCCGCCCCGGTCTTGGCGGTGCTGACCAGTTTGAGTACGCCGTTCGCCGGTACCAGCGTGAGCTGCACAGGTGCTCCGACCGACGCACCTGGCCGGCTCTCGACGATCGCCGTACCGGAGTCGTAGTCGGTGTTCGGGGCGAGGGTGAGGGCGGAGATCTGGGCCGAGTAGTAGAACGGCTCGTCGTCCCACGCCCAGCTGTCACCGAGCCGGGCGTGGTCGAAGTACGTGTCGTCCGCGACCAGGTCGCCGACGACCTGGCGGACGCCGGACTGGGCGAGTTGTTTGGCGAGCCCGGCGTAGTCGGACTCGAGGGCGGTCGGGTCGCCGTACCCCTTGAGATACAGGCTTCCGAGCAACGCGCCCCGGTGGACCGGGCCGGTCGCGAGCACATCGGTGTGGAAGCGGTACGACGGGCCGAGGACGTGCATCGCGGCCGTCGAGGAGAAGAGCTTGGTGTTCGACGCGGGCAGCATCCGCTGACCGCCGTTCCGGTCGTACAACGTCTCGCCGGTGGTCGCGTCCCGGACCACCAGGGCGACCTGTGAGCCGTTGTAGCGGCTGTCGTTGAGCAGCGTGTCCAGCTGCATCTGCAGCGGCGTCGCCTGTACGGCGGAAGGCGCCGTACCGGACTGGATCGCCACTCCACCGGCGGCCGTCGCCAGGACGGCTACAGCAGTGACCACCCCACGTCCCGACACTCTTGGTAAAAACCTCACGAGAACTCCCCTCAACCCAGGCGGAAACCAACTAGCGGGAGTCAACACCTCGCGCCGCCCTGGGTCCAGTGATCACGACAAACCCCCTCGCTTCGCTGGGGCGTTGATCTCTCGCCATCCAGGTGAATCGATGGAAAACTGCTCGGCACAGGTTCCGCCCCACCTGAGGAGTGCGCTGATGCTTCGACGACTTCTAGATGGTTGATTCCTTGAACGTGGTGGCGTGTCCCGGTTGGAGCATGGGGAGAGGGTGTCCAGGATCGATGTGTGACCAAAGAACTGAACACCCTCCTGACGGCACTGTACGTGCTGATCGACGACCATGTGGTCCAGCCGCGCACTGGTCGGGGCCGACGTCCGGTGCTGACCGACAGCGAGCTGATCACGTTGGCGGTGGCCCAGGTGCTGCTGGGCTATCACTGTGAGCATCGGTGGATCCGGCATGTGCGCAGCAGTCCGCAGTGGCGTGGCATGTTTCCGTATCTGCCCCAGCAGCCGGGCTACCACAAGCGGCTGAAGGCCGCGCATCCGTTGCTGTGCAAGGCGATTCTGGTGGTGGCCGAGTGCTGTCCGTCGTGGTTCGACGACCTGTGGATGACCGATGCCACCCCGCTGCCGTGCGGCGCGTCGCGGGAGACGGCGAAGCGCTCCGAGCTGGCCGGGCACGCCGGCTACGGCTACTGCGCCTCCCACTCGCGCTACTACTGGGGCCTCAAGCTCTACCTGGTGTGTGCCGGCGACGGAATGCCGATCATGTGGTGTCTGGCTCATCCCAAGCTCGGCGAACGCGAAGTGGTGGCCGCGCTGCTGGAACACAACCATCACCTGATCCGCTCCGGGCAGATCCTGCTCGCCGACAAGGGCTTCGCCGGCCGGGAGTTCCACCGGCTCACCGAGCAACTCGGGCTGCGGCTGCTCCGGCCCGACCGCAAGGACGAGACCTACCGCAACGGCAACCTCGGCGGCGTCCGCCAGTGGATCGAATCGGTCAACCAGACCCTGAAAGGCCAGCTCGACCTCGAAGCCCACGGCGGCCGCACCCCCACCGGAGTCTTCACCCGCGTCGCCCAGCGCCTGCTCGCCCTGGCCGCAGGGATCTGGCACAACTGGAACACCGGCGTCACCAGCAAACGATCACTGACCGCCTACGACCACTGACACCGTTCAAGGAATCAACCATCTAGGTGGATGGTGTTTTTCGCGTGGCGGTGACCGGGTGGGCCTGGCCGGTTGGGCAGGATGCTGGGGTGACGCTGGGACAGTCGCCGAGGCAGGCGGATCTGCTGCGAACGACGGCCAACTACTGCGATGGCCGGGTGGCGCCGGACTCGATCTATGGGGTGCTGCACCGGGAGTGTTTCAACCTGTTCCCCGACGAGATGTTCGCCGACCTGTTCACCGATGTGGGCCGCCGTAGTGTGCCGCCGATGATCGTGGCGGTGGTGATGGTGTTGCAGCGCATCGAGGGCCTGTCGGATCGGGAGGCGGTCGACCGGTTCTCGTTCGACGCGCGGTGGAAGTATGCCGCGGGTGGGCTGGACTTCGACTATCCCGGGTTCGTGCACACGGTGCTGGTGGACATGCGTGCCCGGCTGGCCGCCTCGAAGCGGCCGGACCGGATCTTCGAGGTCACGCTGGAGGCGGCGAAGGCGGCCGGTCTGGTCGGGCGCAGGCGGGTGCTGGATTCCACCCCGTTGTATGACGCGGTGGCCACGATGGACACCGTCACCTTGGTGCGTTCGGCGATCCGCGGGTTGCTCAAGGCCGTCGATGCCGGGCTGGAGACCGAGTTGCGTGGGCTGCTGGGTCGCGACGACGACTACGCCAGTGCGGGCAAGCCGGTCTGTGACTACGAGGATGCGGCGGGGCGTGAGGCGTTGGTGGACGCGTTGGCCCGCGATGCGATGGCGCTGCTGGCCGCGTTGGACGGCCGCGACCTCGACGCCGGTGTTGCGCAGGCGGCGCAACTGCTGGCCACGGTGGTGGGCCAAGACCTCGACCACGAGGCTGACGGGGTGTTCCGGATCGCCCGCCGGGTCGCCAGGGACCGGGTGATCTCCACCGTGGACCCGCAGACCAGGCACGGGCACAAGACCTTGGCTCGGGGTTTCGACGGCTACAAGGGCCACATCGCGATCGACCCCGACTCGGAGATCATCACCGCCACCACGGTCAGCGCGGGCAACACCGGCGACGCCGGGCCGGCCGAGGACCTGCTCGCCGACGACATCGGGGCCGACGCCTGCGACACCAGCGGCGACGAGCACGACAGTGACGGTGACGGCGACGGAACCGAGTTGCTCAGCGACGAGATCCAAGCCCACGGCGACGAGCCAGGGCAGCGTGGCGACGATGCGCTGGCGGTCTATGGCGACGCCGCCTACGGCGCCGGGGAACTGCTAGCCAGGCTGGAGAAGGCCGGCGCGGAGATCAAGACCAAGGTGCAGCCACCGGTTGCGCCGGGTGGCCGGTTCGCCAAGGACCGCTTCGGCGTCGACCTGGAAGCGGGCACCGTCACCTGCCCCGGCGAGGTGACCGTGAAGATTCGCCCGGTCAAGGCCGGTGGTGGCAGCGCCGTGTTCGCCAAGGCCTGCACCAGTTGCCCGCTGGCCGCGCAATGCACCAGCTCCGCTGCCGGCCGCAGGGTCAGCATCAGCCCCTATGAGGCCGAGCTGGCCCGGGCCCGCGCCGCGCAGACCGACCCGGCCTGGCGGGCCGACTACAAGGCCACCCGCCCGAAGGTGGAACGCAAGATCGGCCACCTGATGCGCCGCAGGCACGGCGGCCGCCGCGCCAGGGTCCGCGGCCGCACCAAGGTCGCCGCCGACCTCTGTCTGCTCGCCGCCGCAACCAACCTGGCTCGCCTCGGCATGCTCGGGATCCGCCGCGGCCCCGGCCAAACCTGGATCACAGCCACCAGCTGAGGCACTGGCGACCACTCGTCACCGCCAACGCGCGTTCGATCACCCCTCAGAACCGGCCCGAACGCTGCCGATCAGTGCTGACCGAGCTCGCCTGCGAATCCAGCGCACCGACAAACCAACAGCCTGAGACCCTCTCAGCCCCAACAGCTGGCGTCATCCAACCCGCCAGGGCCCGTTCGACACCAGCCACCTAGTGGCTGCTGTGGCCTGCTCTGGAAGAACGACGGCAACGCGATCGGCCAGCCGTCGACCCTCTGGCTCACGCGTACGTCGAACAACGGCACGACCCTGGTCGGTGGCAACTCGGCGCTGCTCACCTCGAGCGGGGTGATCAGGCGCCGGACCTGGTTCAGCGCGGCAGCCAGTTCGTCCTGTTCTACTCCAGCGGCGGCTACACCGACTGCAACTACCTGACGTCGTACGCGACGGCGCCGAGTCTGAGCGGTCCGTGGACGCCGGCTGGAACACCATTCGCCTGACGAAGGGCGATCTCTACGCAGAGGTGGACTACCTGGAACTGCAGTAGAAGATCGCCGCCTTCGGCGGCGGGTAGGGGAGCGGAAGTGGACTACCCAGAGGTTCAGTGATTGGTCAGGGATTGCCCGGTGGGTCCCGGAGGTGAACCCGGGATCCACCCGTTCGGTGTGTGGCGCGGTGCGGCTGGACTGGACGACGCCTCGTAGGCTCGGTCTAGCACCAGCGGCACGACGGGGAGCACCGAGCGGGAGATGGCGAAACCACCTGAGCAGATGTCCGGAGACCGGCGGCGACGACGCCCGGTCTGGCTGGACCTGCGTCGCCGGACCGGGCGTGGACTGCAGGCGATCCTCTTCGGCGGCCTGGCGTCGCTGATCTCGCTGATGATCACGTTCTGGATGCTGCCGCAGATCAGCAGCGACGGCCGGCTGCCGATCCTGCGCCTGGTCGTGCTGCTGGCCGTGTTCAGTATGGTGATGCGCTGGGTGCTGGCCGGGACCGCGATCCTGATCGGCTCGATCGGCGTGCTGGTCGGTGGGCTGCTGTCCCAGTTCGGCGTCATCTACCTCGGCATCACTGTGGACCCCGGGGTGAATCTGCACGGCGGTGTCGAGGCCGCGGTGCTGGTGGCGATCGTGATGGCGTCGGTGAGCGCGTTCGTCGGCTGGGTCGCGTACGCCGGCAGCGCCGACGCGTACGTCGCCGAGGTCATGCGGGTCGTTCACCGCCGGGCCCGCAAGGTCACGCCGGCGCCGAAGACCGGCATGTTGATCATCCAGCTCGACGGCCTGTCCGAGCCGCTGCTGAACTGGATGGTGCTGGCCGGCAACCTGCCGAACCTGGGCGGCTGGATCCGGGACGGCAAACACTCGATGGTCGGCTGGCACACCGGCGTACCGTCGACGACCCCGGCCAGCCAGGCCGGCATCCTGCACGGCGGCTCGCGGCAGATCCCGGCGTTCCGGTGGTACGAGAAGGAATCGGCCCGGGTGATGGTCACCAACCGGGGCCGGGACGCGGCCGAGATCGAGGACCGGATGTCGACCGGACGTGGTCTGCTTGCCGACGGCGGGGTCAGCATCAGCAACAACTGGTCCGGTGATGCGCATCGGTGTGAGCTGGTGTTCAGCCGGGCCTCGCTGCCGAGCAACCGCAGCCGCGGGTACGTCCGGTTCTTCTCCAGCCCGCAGGGTGCCGCCCGCGGTCTGGTGCTGTGCGTCGCCGAGATGGTGAAAGAGCTGCACCAGGCCCGGCGCCAGCGGGTCCGGCACCTGGTCCCGCGGGTGAAGCGCGGCGGTGCCTTCATCGTCCTGCGCGCGATCAGCAACGTGCTCCTGCGCGACCTGAACGTCTCGCTGATCACCGACGAGCTGGTGAAGGGCACCCCGGTGATCTACTGCGACTTCGTCGACTACGACGAGGTCGCGCACCACGCCGGCCCGACCCGCGCGGAGTCGCTGCAGACCCTCGAAGGCCTGGACCGCGTCCTCGGTGCGCTGCAGCGGATCATCGACATCCTGCCGCACTCGTACGAGATCGTCGTCCTGTCCGATCACGGCCAGAGCCAGGGCTCGACCTTCCTGCAGCGGTACGGCCGGACGCTGACCGAGGTGGTCGACGACCTCGTCGATACGACGAAGGAGCCGGTGGCCGCGGTCGGCAAGAACGAGGGCTGGGGCCCGGTGAACGCGTTCCTGACCGAGCTCAGCCTGCGCCGTGGTGTGGCCGGATCGGTCACCCGGAAGGCACTGCACGGCAAGGCCCTCGGCGGTGAGGTCGAGCTCGGTCCGAAGGACTGCGAGCCGGCGGTGGCCGCCGACGAGCAGGTGGTGGTGACGTCGTCGGGCAACCTGGCGCTGATCTACCTGGCGACCACGCCCGGCCGGGTGCCGCTGGAGGAGATCGAGCTGCAGCACCCGAAGCTGATCCCCGGGCTGGCGACCCACCCGGGCGTCGGCTTCGTGGTGGTCGACTCGCTGGCCGAAGGGCCGGTCGCGATCGGCCGGTCCGGTGTCCACGTCCTGAAGACCGGCCGGATCGAAGGCGACGACCCGCTGACGGCGTACGGGCCGTTCGCGGCCGCGTCGATGCTGCGGCAGGCGGAGATGCCGCACAACGGGGACATCGTGGTGATCAGCCGGCTGGACCACTACACGCACGAGGTGGCGGCGTTCGAGGAACTGGTCGGGTGCCACGGCGGGATCGGCGGCTGGCAGACCGAGGCGGTCCTGGTGCACCCGAGTCGTTGGGTGGTGGACGAGCCTCCCGTAGGCTCCGACGCGGTCCACTCGCTGCTGATCGACTGGCTCGAGCTCCTCGGTCACCGCAAGGACCTCCGGGAAGCGGTCGAGACGAGGGTGGAGGCCTGACGCGTGCGGATCACCTGGTGGGGGCATGCCACCACCACCATCGAGGAGAACGGCACGCGGCTGCTCACCGATCCCGTCCTCACCTCACGCATCGCCCATCTGCGCCGCCGCCGCGGACCAGCTCCGCTCCCGGCCGCGTCCGAGTGCGACGCCGTACTGATCTCTCACATGCATGCCGATCACCTGCACCTGACGTCGCTCCGGCTGGTCGCGCCGGGCGCTGCTCTGGTCGTGCCGCGGGGTGCGGCCCGGCTCATCAAGCACGAGTGCGGTGACGATGTCGCGGACCGCTGCATCGAGATTGCCCCGGGCAACCAGGTGCGGATCGGCGCACTCGACATCACCGCCGTGACCGCCCACCACGACGGCCGACGGCTGCCGTGGTCGTCGTTCAGCGGGCCGGCGCTCGGTTTCCGGGTCGAGGGCTCGCCGAGTGTGTGGTTCGCCGGTGACACCGACCTGTTCGACGACCTGTCCGCGGAAGCCGGCCCGGTCGATCTGGCGCTGGTGCCGGTCGGCGGCTGGGGGCCGTCGCTCGGTCCCGGGCACCTGGATCCGGTCCGGGCGGCGGAAGCGGTGCGGCTGGTCGGGGCCCGGGCGGCGATACCAGTGCATTTCGGGACCTTCTGGCCGTTCGGGTGCGACTGGCTGAAGCCGGAGCTGTTCCTGCCGCCGGGGGACAGGTTCAAGACCGCGATGGCCGAGCTGGATCCCGCGGTGAAGGTGGACCTCCTGGAGCCGGGCGACTCGATCGAGGTCGTGCACCCATGAGTGGGGAGCCCCGCTTCGATCTCTGGTACCTGTTCGCGCTGGCCGGAGCAGTGCTGCTCGGTGCCGTCCTGCCGGTGGTGCCGACCGGTGCGGCGGTGTCGGCCGGCGCCGTACTCGCGTCGCACCACAATCCGATCGGGCTGCTCGGCGTACTCGTCGCCGGAGCGGGCGGAGCGTACGTCGGGGACCTGATCGTGTACGCCGGTTGCCGCTTCGGGGGCGAACGGTTGGCGAAACGGGTCGGATGGCTGCGCGACAACGCGTCCCTGGACGCGCTCCAGGACCGGTTGAGCAAGCACGAGGTCGGTGTCCTGCTGACCTCCCGGTTGATTCCGGGCGGGCGGGTGCCGGTGCTGCTCGCGGCCGGGCTCGCCGGGTACCGCTGGGAGCGGTTCGCCCTGGTGGATCTGACCGCGTCGTCACTGTGGGCCGCGGTCTACATGGCGATCGGTCTGGTCGGGTACGCGCTGTTCGACAAGCCCTGGCAGGGCGTGGCCGCGGCGATCGTGCTCGTGTTCCTCACGACGGTGGTCAGCACGCTGGTCCAGCGCCGGCGGCGGAGGAAGCGCCTTTCAGACCCCGAATGACGCGCTGCGGAGCCGCTCGATCGTTTCCGCCTCGCCGTCCAGTTGTACGTCGGCCACCTGCTGCCGGCCGAAGCAGAACAGCACGAGTTCCGCCGGCTCGCCCGTCACCGTCACCGAACCCAGCTCGGTCGGCTTCTTAGCGACCGACGTCGTACCGTCCGGCAACCGCAGTACCAGACCGCTCGGCGCCTTCCGGATCATCGACTTGGCGGCCAGCCGGACCGCCTTCCACAGCCCGGCCTGCTGACCGGCCGGCAGGGTGCGGACGGTGTACGACGGCTGCGCGCGGCGGACGTCCTCGTGGTGGACGAAGTACTCGGTCGTGTTCAGCTGGTGACCGAACTTCGGCATCGAGTAGATCGAGAACGTCGGCGGCCCGTTGCGGACCTTCTCGACGACCTCGGTGAAGCTGTACCGCGCCTTGACCCGCGCCATCCGCTTCTCGGTGGTGTCCGACAGTGCCGGGATCATGATGCCCGGCCCGGCCATCGGATCGGCCTCCCGGACGTGCAGGTGCACGGCCAGGTCGTACGTCGTCCAGCCCTCACACAGCGTCGGCTGATCGGGGCCCAACTCGTCGAACAGATCACACAGAGCAAGTCGCTCTACCCGGCTGTAGTCGGTCACAACTCGATCGTAATCTCCAACCACTCCGTGCTCTTTATTCCTTCCCTCCCTTCGCTCCAGGTGAGGGAAGGAATAAAGAGAAGGGGAAGGGGAGCTGGGAGTGGCAGAATGTCTGTCGTTGTCATGCCTGTGCCTGGTTGATGCACCTGACTGTCCTGGAGCGTGTTGCCCGTGCCGCCGAAAGTCCCAGACAAGGGGAGCGTGACCCGGAGGGGCCTCGCGGTCCTGAGAGTCGCGATCTGGGAGGAGCCGTGGGTCTTCGCCCTGTCCGTGCTGGCCAGCATGTTGTACGGCGCGATGACCGTGGCCGACGGATTGGCGCTCGGCTGGGCCACCGACAATGTGGTCCGGCCGGCCCTGGAGCGCGGTGAGACCACGTTCGCCGCGATCGCCGGACTCGTCTCGTTGTTCATGGGCATCGCGATCCTGCGCGCGATCGGCGTGGTCGGCCGGCGGATCGGGGCGGGCGTGATGCAGTACCGGCTGCAGGCGACGTACCGGCGGCGCGTCACCCGGCAGTACCTGAAGCTCCCGCTCGAGTGGCACCACAAGCACTCGACCGGGATGTTGCTGTCGAACGCCAACGCCGACGTCGAGTCGATCTGGTTCGTGATCGCTCCGCTGCCGATGGCGATCGGCGTGCTCGCGATGCTGGCGTTCGCGACCTTCGCGATGTTCCTGGCCGACGTCTGGCTCGCGCTGGTCGGCTGCCTGGTGTTCCCGCTGGTGTTCATCGCGAACGTGATCTTCCAGCGCTACCTGCAGCCGCTCGCGACCCGGGCCCAGCAACTGCGTGCGGACGTCTCCGAGGTCGCGCACGAGTCGTTCGACGGCGCGCTGGTGGTGAAGACGCTGGGCCGGGAGGCCGCCGAGACCGAGCGCTTCCGCACCCCGACGTACGCGCTCCGGGACGCGAACATCGCGGTGAACAAGGCCCGCGGCATGTTCGATCCGGTGATCGACGGTCTGCCCCGGCTGGGGGTGCTCGCGGTGCTGCTGGTCGGCGTCGGCCGGGTGAGCTCGGGTGCCGCCGACCCCGGTGACGTCGTCCAGGTGGCGTTCCTGTTCACGCTGATCGGTTTCCCGATCCGGGCGCTCGGCTGGGTGCTCGGCGAGTTGCCGCGGTCCGTCGTCGGGTGGGACCGGGTCCAGCGCGTGCTGACCGCCGAGGGCGGGATGGAGTACGGCGCCGCGAAGCTGACGTCGACCGAATGCGGCCCGGCTCGAGGTGTCCGACGTACGGTTCGGCTACCTGCCCGAGCGGGACGTGCTGGCCGGCGTGGACTTCACCGTCGAGCCCGGCCGGACGGTCGCGATGGTCGGCCCGACCGGCGCGGGCAAGTCGACGCTGACCACGCTGCTGACCCGGCTGGTCGACCCCGAGGAGGGCGCGGTCAAGGTCGACGGGCTCGATCTGCGCGACCTCGCCCGGGACGAGCTGGCGGGTTCGGTCGCGCTGGTGGCGCAGACCGCGTTCCTGTTCGACGACACGATCCGCGGCAACATCACGCTCGGCGGCGACTACAGCGACGAGGACGTCTGGGACGCGCTCCGGATCGCTCAGGGCGACGGCTTCGTGAAGGTCCTGCCGGACGGGCTGGACACCAAGGTCGGCGAGCGCGGTGCGACGCTGTCCGGAGGCCAACGGCAGCGCATCGCCCTCGCCCGGGCCCTGGTACGACGACCGCGGCTGCTGATCCTGGACGACGCGACCAGTGCCGTCGACCCGCAGGTGGAGGCGCGGATCCTGGCCGGGCTGCGGTCCGCCGTCCAGGGCTCGGGGGTCCAGGGCTCGGGGATCCACGGCTCGGCGGTCCACGACTCGGGGCCGGCGACGACCGTGCTGGTGATCGCCTACCGCAAGGCGACGATCTCGCTCGCCGACGAGGTGGTGTTCCTGGACGAGGGCCGGATCTCGGCGCAGGGAACACACACCGAGCTGCAGCAGAAGTCGGCCGCCTATCGCGAGCTGGTCGACGCCTACGAGAAGGACTCGGCGCGACGGCAGGAAGAGGCGGACCTGGCCGCCGAGCTGGACGACCTTGACGCGGAAGGAGCGTCCGCGTGAGTACGGTGGAAACGAGCCGGCTTGATCATGGCGATGACGCCGGTGGGTTGGAGACGCTGCGGCAGGGGGTGCGGGTCTCGCCCGAGCTGGCTCAAGGCTGGTGGGTCACCGGGCTTCTCGCGCTGCTCATGACGGGCGGGCGGATCGTCGTACCGATCGCTGTTCAGCAGACGATCGACAAGGGGCTGTCGGGTCCGGGCGGGCCGGACATGTCGTACGTGGCGTGGATGTGTGTGATCTGTACGGGCGGCATCCTCGTCACCGCGGTGGCGTCGTACCTGACGACCGTGCGGCTCGCGATCAACTCCGAAAGCGGTCTGGCGACGATGCGGATCAAGGCGTTCCGGCACGTACACGATCTGCCGGTGCTGACCCAGAGCACCGAGCGGCGGGGCGCGCTGGTCAGCCGGGTCACGTCGGACGTGGACACGGTGTCGCAGTTCCTGCAGTTCGGCGGGTTCATCTTCCTGGTCAGCATCGGGCAGATGCTGCTCGCGACCGTGGTCATGTTCGTTTACTCCTGGCAGCTCGCGCTCGTCGTGCTGATCTGCTTCATCCCGCTGTTCGCCAGCCTGAAGTACCTGCAGCGGCTGATGTCCGCGGCGTACGGCGTGGTGCGGGCGAAGGTCGGCGAGATGCTGTCCGCGGTCGCCGAGCCGGTGGTCGGCGCGCAGGTGGTCCGGGCGTACGCGATCGAGAAGCGCACCCAGGAGCGCATCGACGCCTCGATCGAGGACTACCGACGGACCGCGACGAAGGCGCAGGCGATCACCGGACTGACCTTCTCGATCGGTGGTCTGGCCGCCGGTCTGGCGAACGCCGGGGTGCTGACGGCCGGCGTCCTGCTCGGGGTCGACGGGGAGGCGACGCTGGGGGAGATCCTCGCGTTCATGTTCCTGGTCGCGCTGTTCTCGGACCCGGTGCAGATCGCGACCCAGGTGCTGACCGATGCGCAGAGCGCGTTCGCCGGCTGGCGGCGGGTCCTCGGCGTGATCGCGACGCCGGCCGACGTGGTCGACCCGGGCGAGTCGGGTGTCGTGCAGGCCGCGCGGTCCGATCTCGGTGCAGTTCTCGGACGTGGACTTCGCGTACCCGGAGGGCGATCTGGTCCTGCGGGATGTCGACGTACGACTGGAACCGCATCGGCGGGTCGCGGTGGTGGGGGAGACCGGGTCGGGAAAGACGACGTTCGCGAAGCTGCTGACCCGGTTGATGGATCCGTCGTCGGGTGCCGTCCTGCTGGACGGGGTGGACGCGCGGGAGATCTCGTTCGCGTCGTTGCGGGAGCGGGTGGTGATGGTGCCGCAGGACGGGTATCTCTTCGACGCGTCGCTGGCGGAGAACGTGCGCTTCGGCCGGCCGGAGGTGACGGACGCCCAGTTGCTGGAGGCCTTCGAATCGCTCGGTCTCACGGACTGGCTGGAGTCGTTGCCGGACGGTCTGGAGTCGCCGGTCGGTCAGCGGGGTGAGTCGTTGTCGGCGGGTGAGCGTCAGTTGGTCGCGCTGGTTCGGGCGAATATCGCCGATCCGGATCTGCTGGTTCTCGACGAGGCGACGTCGGCGGTCGATCCCGGGACCGAGGTCCGGGTCAACGCGGCCCTGGAGCGGCTGATGGCGGGGCGGACGTCGGTGACGATCGCGCACCGGTTGTCGACCGCGGAGGCGGCCGACGAGGTGCTGGTCTTCGACAACGGCGAGGTCGTCGAGCGCGGCCCGCACGCAACGCTGGTCGGCGCCGGCGGGGTGTACACCCGGCTGCACGATAGCTGGATCGCCCAGCGGAGCGCGCCCTAGAGCCCTGGACAGCGCGCCGCGGACCGGGCTCAGGACAGCCCAACGCGCCCTGGCTTCAAGCCGCCAGGGCGCCCTGGCTCAGGACAGCGCGCCCTGGCTCAGGACACCGCGTCCTGGCTCCGGGCAGCGCGCTTTAGCTCCGGACAGCGCGCCTTGGCTCAGGAAGGCAGCAACGGCCGGGACCACGGAAAGGGGCGGTCCCGGCCGTTTGCCTGCGACCAGGTCGACTCAGGGAGTCGGGGCGGCACCGTTCTCCCGGCCGGTGCCCGGCTGGGGTACCAGCAGGAACTCGACGCCGCCCTTGTCGTCGACCGCCGCGTCCAGGATCTTGTCGTCGAGCGCGCTCGCGGCGTTCTCCTCGAGGAACACCCGCGCTCCACTCTCCTCGACCACCTGGTCACCCGGGCGCGGCGCCTCCGTGGTCGTCACCGCGAGCGCGGGGTTGGCCGGATCCTCCTGCGAGATCCGTACCCCGGCGCCCTCCGGCGCACCCTCGACTCCCGTGATGCTCTTGATCACCAGAGTCGCGTTCTCGGTCAGCGTCAGCACAACTACTCCAACCTCTAGACGTCACTGAGTCCGCCCCGTGCCCGATCCCCCCAACCCCAAACAGAGCGCCACCGGAGTTCCTTGTGCACGGTTCGAGTACGGCGGTGCGCGCGCCGTACTCGAGCCGTGCACAAAGTCGGTTTCTTCAGTGGATCGGGGCGACGCGCCAGACGGGTGGTGCGCCGGTACGGCGGGCTCCGCGCTCGAAGGCGGCGTGGAGCCGGCGGACTAACTGCTCCGAACGACGTACGGCGTCCTCCCAGCCGAAATGGACGAGTTCCAGGCCGTGGTCGGCCAGCCGCTGGTCGCGCTCGAACGAGCGACGCAGCCGCCGGCGGCGTTCGTCGACGGTCGGCGCCTCGAACTTCTGCAGACCGTCCGCCTCGGCCACCGTCCGGAACTCCGGCCACCAGAAGTCCACTCGCTCCGGTGTCCAGCCATGCCCATCCCAGAACTGCGCTTGCAGGATCGGCGCCGGCAGGCCGGCTTGCGAGAACGCCACCCGGGCGAACGACTCCAGTGCCGACTCCGATCGCGGATCCCCCAACGCGACAGCCGCTCGCGCAGCCTGGACACCGGGCCAGCGCCGCTGGCCCGCCAGCACTGTTTCGAGTTCGTCCCGCGACACGGCCTGAGCCAACGCGTGATCGACTGTGACAACGGCCTGCGGCAGCGGCAGTTCTCGCGCGATGTCGACCGTGGTCCGCGCGTCGGATGTCAGCACCAAGCCTTTGTGCTGCTGTAGCTCCCAGGTGGGCAGGCCGGCACGTCGAAGGACGACATCGGCGCGCTTGAGGTTCCGCCGCGGGCCAGGCGGACGGGTGAGCCAGACCGGATCTGCCCTCTCGGTCGTCCACACGCGCAGTCCGCGGAGCTCCGCCGCGCTGAAGTGGCTGATCACGGCCCCGGGGTACGCCGCCTGTGCGCAGGCAAGCCTGGCAAGCCGTGGATCGAAGCGTCCGCTGAGGTACCGCGCGTGGGATCTCTGCAGCCCGCGATTGCGTAGCAGCCGTTGGACGTCGTGCTCCTTGAGCCCGAATCCCAGCAGGTCGCCGTGCCGCAACGGCGTACCAGAGCGCGCAAGCAACACCGCCCGCACCTCCGCCCCCAGCCTCTCCACCGCCCGATCCTCGCCGGAATCACGACCCCGCCGCTCAACCCCCTGTGGATAAGCCGACTTTGTGCACGGTCTGAGTACTCAGCCGGCCGTGGAATGGAAGAACCGTGCACAAGGTCACTCGTCGGAGCGCGGAAAGTCGGGTGCGGGTGTCGGTGGGGTGGTGTGTGATCGGGGTATGGCGATTGGAATGAACCGGCCGGGGGTTGACGGGCTGGGCGATGTGGTGCGGGTGTTGCGGGAGTGGCAGTACGACGAAGCAGTGGTGCAGCTGCACCCCGGGGATCTCGGGTGGTACTGGCGCTTCGGTGGGGAGCGGACCGCGGCGTCGACCAGGACGTGGAGCCGGGACGGGGAGGTCCTGGCGATCGGGATGCTGGACGATCCCGAGCTGTTGCGGGTGGCGATCGCGCCCGAGGCTCAGCGCGACGAGGAGCTGGCGCAGCAGTTGGCCGAGGACGTGTCGGCGCCGGAGCGCGGCGTACTGATCGAGGGCAAGGTGTACGTCGAGGCTCCGATGGGAGCGCTCGTCCGGGAGCTGCTGATCAAGGACGGCTGGGAGATCGACGACCCGTGGACGCCGCTTCGGCGTGATCTCGTCGAGCCGGTGCCGGACTCGGGTCTCCGGGTCGAGGTGGTCGGGCCGGAGCAGGCGCCCGAGCGGACCGCGGTCCAGCGCGCGTCGTTCGACGGGTCCACGTTCACCGACGAGCGCTGGCGCGCGATGGCCGCCGGAGCGCCGTACGACGATGCGCGGTGTCTGATCGGCCGCAACCCGCAGGGCGAGGCGGTCGCCGGTGTGACGGTCTGGTCGGCCGGCCCCGGCAAGCCCGGGCTGATCGAGCCGATGGGCGTGCACCGGGCACACCGCGGTCACGGCTACGGCAAGGCGATCACGGTCGCGGCGGCGCGCGCCCTGCAGGAGCTGGGCTCGTCCAGCGCGATCGTCTGCACGCCGAGCTTCAACGTGGGCGCGGTCGCCACCTACCAGGCGGCCGGGTTCGAGCCGCTGCCCGAGACCCGGGACGTCTACCGAAAGGCCTAGGCAACAGCGGCGTCGTCGGCCGCGCGGAGCACGCGGAGGATGTTGCCGCCGGCAAGCTTTGCCAGTTCGGCGTCGTTCCAGCCGCGGTCGGCGAGCGCCTCGAACAGCCTCGGGTACGACGCCACGTCGCTAAGCCCGGTCGGGAACTCCGGGCACCCGTCGTAGTCGCCGCCGATCCCGATGTGGTCGACGCCGGCGATCCCGCGGACGTGCTCGATGTGCTCCACCACGTCGTCCAACGTGACCTCGGGCTTCGGTACGTCGTACACGTCGGCCAGCTTGACCTGATCCGCCGGGTTGAGCGGATTCAGCTCCGGCACGGACTCCCGGGCGGCCGCGATCCAGTCGACGTACCGCTGGGACACGAACGCGGGCACGAACGTGACCATGCACACGCCCTCGTTCCGCGCGAGCGTCTCGAGGACGTCGTCGGGAGCGTTCCGCGGTACGTCGCACACCGCACGTGCGGACGAGTGACTGAAGATCACCGGCGTACTCGTCACCCGGAGCGCGTGCCGCATCGTGTCCGCGGAGACGTGCGACAGATCGACCAGCATGCCGATCCGGTTCATCTCCCGGACGACCTCCTCGCCGAAGTCGTTCAGCCCGCCGAGCACCGGCTCGTCCGTCGCGGAGTCCGCCCACGACACGTTGTTGTTGTGCGTCAGCGTCATGTAGCGAACCCCGAGCGCACGCATCACCCGCAGCACCCCGAGCGACTCACCGATCGAGTGGCCGCCCTCCATCCCCATCAGCGACGCGATCCGGCCGGCCTTGATCGCCGCCTCCACGTCGTCGGCCGAGGACGCCAGCTCCAGATCCGCCGGGAACCGCTCGACCAGTCGCCGGACGAAGTCGAGTTGCTCGAACGTACGCCGTACGGCGTCGTCGTCCTGCGGCACCCACAACGACCAGAACTGGGCACTCACTCCGCCCAGTCGCAGCCGGGGCAGATCGGTGTTCACCTCGGGGACCGGGCCGCTCAGATCGTGCGCGTCCAGGTCGTAGCCGCACAGCTCGTAGAAGGCGATCGGCAGGTCGTTGTGCCCGTCGATCACCGGGTGCTCGGCCAACAGTTCCCGGACCCGCGCCGTACTCGTTGTCATTGCGCGATCCTCTCAGTCCGGCGGCGGCCGGTGTTCATGGCAGGGCACCGTGTGCAGGGCATCACTTGTGATCGGCGACAATGGACCGGTGAGTATCGACGAGCTGACCTTCGACGCGGCCGGGCTGATCCCGGCGGTGGTACAGCAGTACGACACGCGTGAGGTCCTGATGGTGGGCTGGATGGACGCCGAGGCGATACGCCGTACCGCGGAGACCAAGCGAGGCACGTTCTGGTCCCGCAGCCGGCAGGAGTACTGGGTGAAGGGCGAGACCAGCGGCCATCGTCAGCACGTCAAGCAGATCCTGGTCGACTGCGACGCCGACACCCTGCTCGTCCTGGTCGACCAAGAAGGTCCGGCCTGCCACACCGGCACCCGCAGCTGCTTCGAACACGGCGAAATCGAGGTCACCGCATGAACCTGCCCGACCTCGAGACCTTTCGCGATTACGCCAAGGACCGCCGGGTCATCCCGGTGACGCGGCGGCTGCTCGCGGATGCCGAGACGCCGATCGGTGTGTACGGCAAGCTCGCCGCCGAGCGCCCCGGCACGTTCCTCCTCGAGTCGGCCGAGAACGGCGGCGTCTGGTCGCGCTACTCCTTCATCGGCGTCCGCTCGGCCGCGACGCTGACCGAGCGGGACGGCGAGGCCATCTGGACCGGCAACCCGCCGGTAGGTCTGCCGCAGACCGGTGACCCGCTGAAGGCGCTGCGCGAGACGCTCGAGATCCTGCACACCCCGCGGCTGCCGGACCTGCCCCCGCTGACCGGCGGCATGGTCGGCTTCCTCGGGTACGACGCGGTCCGCCGGCTGGAGCGGTTGCCGGACACAACGACCGACGACCTCGGCCTGCCCGAGCTGACGTTCCTGTTCGCCACCGACCTGGCCGCGCTCGACCACGAGACCGGCGAGATCTGGCTGATCGCGAACGCGGTCAACTGGGACGACTCCGACGAGCGGGTCGACGAGGCCTACGCGGACGCGGTCCAGCGGCTCGACGAAATGGAGGCCGACCTGGCTCGGCCCACCCCGTCGTACGTCGTCCGCGCGGACCGGAACGCGCAGCCGGATCCGCACCGGCAGCGGTCCGGCGCCGAGTACCGGGAGGCGGTCGAGCACGCCAAGGAGGAGATCCGCGCGGGCGAGGCGTTCCAGATCGTCGTGTCCCAGCGGTTCGAGCTGCAGACCACGGCGACCGCGCTGGACATCTACCGGGTGCTCCGCCGGTCGAACCCGAGCCCGTACATGTATCTGGTCCGTCTGGACGGGTTCGACATCGTCGGCTCCAGCCCCGAGGCGCTGGTCAAGGTCACCGACAACAAGGTGATCCTGCACCCGATCGCGGGCACCCGCCGCCGCGGCGTGACGCCGGAGGAGGACCACGCGCTGGAGCAGGAGTTGCGGGCCGACGCGAAGGAGCGGGCCGAGCACCTGATGCTGGTCGATCTCGGCCGCAACGACGTCGGCCGGGTCTGCGCGCCCGGCACCGTCGAGGTGGTCGACTTCATGGACGTACGGCGCTACAGCCACGTGATGCACCTGGAGTCGACGGTCACCGGGCAGCTGGCGGCCGGCAAGACCGCCTTCGACGCGCTCACCGCCGCGTTCCCGGCCGGAACGTTGTCCGGGGCACCGAAACCGCGGGCGATGGAGATCATCGACAAGCTCGAGGTGACCCGGCGCGGTGTGTACGGCGGCGTGGTCGGCTACCTCGACTTCGCCGGTGACGCCGACACCGCGATCGCCATCCGGACCGCGGTGCTGCGCGGCACGACGGCGTACGTGCAGGCCGGCGCCGGCATCGTGGCCGACTCCGATCCGGCCGCGGAGGACGCCGAATGCCGGACGAAGGCGGCCGCCGTGCTGAACGCGATCGCGGTCGCGGGAACCTTCAGTGACGTCTGATGAAGCCGCAGCGACTGGTTGACCTCCTGGCGGTAGTAGCCCTCGCCCTGCTCGGCCTGTCGGCGTACCTGCCCTGGATCACGGTCAACGACACGGAAACCTTCAAGGGCTACGACCTGACCCGCGCACCGGTCTTCCTGGCTGTGGCGGGAGTGGTGGCCGTGATCGTCACCAAACTGGCCGGTACTGCGCTGCGCCGCGTGCTGGCCGTCCTGGTCGTGCTGCTGGGCGTGCTGGCCGTCCTGGTCGCGTTCCAGGTCCGCCCTGGACTCGAGGAGCTGACCAGGCTGCGCCCGGCGCTCACGCTCGGAACCGACTCGTTCGAGATCACCACCGGAGTGGCTCCCTGGTTCGCGCTGGCCGGGGGAGTGGCACTGGTCGCGGCGGGGCTGGTCGCCGTACTGACAGCGCATCGCTGGCGGCGGGCGACAGCGCGCTATGAGCGTGATCCGGCGGCCGCCGGGACCGGTCACGGGGCCGATCAGTGGAAGGCGATCGACGCCGGGGAGGACCCGACTCTCTGACCGCGGCGGCCTACCGCCACAATAGGACGGGACGACGACGAGGAGTGGCGCCAACCATGGACAATACGACGGCGGATCAAGCGGTGACGCAGGTGAGCGAGGAGGCTCACGACCTGCATGGCAACAGCCCGGCGGCCTGGACCGCCGTGACCATCGTCCTGATCGCTTTCACCCTGGGCGCCATCGCGATGGTGCTGGGGCCGAACTGGGTGCTGTTCTGGATCTCGGTCGCGATCGCCGTCCTCGGCGCGCTGGCCGGCAAGGTGCTGCAGTTGCTCGGCTTCGGGGTCCCGACCGACGACCGGCACTGAGGGGCGACCGACATGACTGTGCTTGACGACATCCTCGCCGGGGTCCGGGAGGACCTCGCGGAGCGCCAGGCGCGGATCAGCCTGGACGACCTGAAGCTCGAGGCGCAACGCAAACCCGAGTCCAAGGACCCGATGCCGGTGTTCCGCGGCGACGGGATCGCGATCATCGCCGAGGTGAAGCGGTCCAGCCCGTCCAAGGGCGACCTGGCCGAGATCACCGACCCGGCCGCGCTGGCCGGGGAGTACGAGGGCGGCGGTGCGGCGGCGATCTCGGTGCTGACCGAGCAGCGCCGGTTCAACGGCAGTCTGGACGACCTGCGCGCGGTCCGCGGCCGGGTCGACGTACCGGTACTGCGCAAGGACTTCATCGTGTCCTCGTACCAGCTCTGGGAGGCCCGGGCGGCCGGTGCCGACATGGTCCTGCTGATCGTCGCGGCGCTGGAGCAGGAGGCGCTGGTCTCGCTGGTCGAGCGGGCCCAGTCGATCGGCCTGTGCCCGCTGGTCGAGGTGCACGACGAGGAGGAGACCCTGCGTGCGGTGGACGCGGGTGCTCAGCTGATCGGCGTGAACAACCGGAACCTGAAGACCCTCGAGGTCGACCGGGACACCTTCGCCCGGGTCGCGCCGACCATCCCGGCCAACCTGGTCCGGGTGGCGGAGTCCGGGGTCCGCGGTCCGCATGATGTAATCGAGTTCGCGCGCGCCGGGGCCGATGTCGTCCTCGTCGGTGAAACCCTGGTGACCGGCCGCGATCCCCGCGCCTCGGTCGCCGACCTCGTCGCTGCCGGATCGCACCCCGCCATTCAGCAGCGGCACTGATACTCCCGGACCGCAGGCCGGCCGGGCACACGATCCCCGCGCCGGCGGCCGGGGTGTTTGGAAGGCTGTTTCGGATGACAACTGTGCTGCCCGACCAGTTCGGGCACTTCGGCCGTTTCGGCGGCAGGTTCATGCCGGAGGCGCTGATCGCGCCGCTCGACGAGCTCACCACCGCGTGGCGGGAGGCAATGGCCGACCCGGAGTTCAGCGGTGAGTTCGAGCGGATGCTGCGCCAGTACGTCGGTGCGCCGAGCCTGCTGTACGACGCGACTCGGCTGTCGGACGTGGCCGGTGCCCGGATCCTGCTGAAGCGCGAGGACCTGAACCACACCGGTGCGCACAAGATCCGCAACGCCATCGGCCAGGCGCTGCTGACCAAGCGGATGGGCAAGACCCGGGTGATCGCGGAGACCGGCGCCGGCCAGCACGGCGTCGCGACCGCGACCGCCTGCGCCTACCTGGACCTCGAGTGCGTGGTCTACATGGGCGAGGTCGACACCGAGCGGCAGGCGCTGAACGTGGCCCGGATGAAGCTGCTCGGCGCCGAGGTGATCTCGGTCAAGACCGGCAGCCGGACGCTGAAGGACGCGATCAACGAGGCGCTGCGCGACTGGGTCGCCAGCGTCGACAAGACGCACTACATCCTCGGTACGGCGGCCGGTTCGCACCCGTTCCCGGCGATGGTGCGCGACTTCGTCCGCGGTATCGGCGACGAGGCCCGGGAGCAGTCGCTCGAACTGCTCGGCAGGCTCCCGGACGCCGCGGTCGCGTCCGTCGGCGGCGGCTCGAACGCGATCGGCCTGTTCGCCGCGTTCATCCCGGACGCGGACGTGAAGTTGTACGGCATCGAGCCCGGCGGTGACGGGTTCGACACCGGCCGGCACGCGGCCACGATCACCGCGGGTCAGGTCGGCGTACTGCACGGAGCGCGGTCGTTCCTGTTGCAGGACGAGGACGGGCAGACGATCGAGTCGCACTCGATCTCGGCCGGGCTGGACTACCCCGGCGTCGGGCCGGAGCACGCGTGGCTGGCCGAGACCGGGCGGGCGACGTACCGCCCGATCACCGACGCGCAGGCGATGGAGGCCTTCAAGTTGCTGTCCCGGACCGAGGGCATCATCCCGGCGATCGAGTCCGCGCACGCGGTCTCCGGCGCGCTCGACGTCGCCAAGGAATTGGGGCCGGAGGCAACCATTCTGGTGAACCTGTCCGGCCGCGGGGACAAGGACATGGACACGGCCGCTTCCTGGTTCGGCCTCGCCGACAAGGAGACCGGTCGTGAGTGAGCTCGTTGCCCTGGGCAAGGCCGGGACCGCGATCCGGAAGGCGAACGCCGAGGGCCGCGCTGCCCTGGTCGGATACCTGCCGGCCGGCTTCCCGTCGTACGACGGCGGCATCGACGCGATCAAGGCGCTGGTCGACGGTGGCGCCGACGTGCTCGAGATCGGCCTGCCGTACAGCGACCCGGTGATGGACGGTGTCACCATCCAGCGCGCGGCCGAGGCCGCTCTGGCCGGCGGTCTGCGGACTCGCGACGTACTGAGCACGGTCGAGAAGGTCGCGTCGTACTCCGACGTGCCGGTCCTGGTGATGACGTACTGGAACCCGATCGAGCGGTACGGCGTCGATCGGTTCGCCGTGGACTTCGCCGGCGTCGGGGGAGCCGGGCTGATCACGCCCGACCTGATCCCGGAAGAGGGTGCGGAGTGGATCGCGGCCGCGGACAAGAACGACCTGGACAAGGTGTTCCTGGTGTCGCCGTCGTCCACCGACGAGCGGATCCGGCTGACCACCTCCTCCTGCCGCGGCTTCGTCTACGCCACCGCTGTGATGGGAGTCACCGGGACACGGGAGAAGGCGTCCGACCTGGCCGCGCCACTGGTGGCCCGGACCAAGGCCGCGACCGGACTCCCGGTCGGCGTAGGGATCGGAATCTCGAACGCGGACCAGGCGGCCGGTGTGGCGGCGTTCGCGGACGCGGCGATCGTCGGTGCCGCTCTCGTCAAGGCGCTCGAGGACGGCGGCCCGGCCGGGGTCCGCAGCCTCGCCGAAGCCTTGTCCGAAGGCGTCCGCCGGGAACCCCGCGCCGCCGCCGATCGTTAGACACGCCGTGAGTCGAACCAGGAACGCGGTCGTTCTGCTTGCCGCGGTGGCTCTGCTTGCCCTCGCGGGCTGCGGCGGAGACAAGGACAAGGAGCAGGCGGACAACCCCGGCGGTGCGATCATCCGCACCACCCAGGACCCGAACGGGTTGCGGGGGGCGACGCTGGACCGGCCGTTCTCGTTGCCCACGGCGACGTTGACCGACACCGGCGGCAACCAGTTCAACCTGGTCACGTCCACGAAGAAGCCGGTGACGCTGGTGTTCTTCGGCTACACCAACTGCCCGGACGTCTGCCCGACCGTGATGGCCGACGTGGCCTCCGCGCTGACCAAGCTGGACAAGTCGGTCCGCGACCAGGTGCAGTTGCTGTTCATCACCACCGACCCGTCCCGGGACACCGGGCCGGTGATGCGCAAGTACCTTGACCGGTTCGACCCGTCCTTCGTCGGACTGACCGGGTCGCTGACCCAGATCAAGGACATCGCCAAGGCTCTCGGCGTCGCCGTGGAAGGCATGAAGAAACTGCCGTCCGGCGGCTACGAGGTCGGCCACGGCGCGCAGGTGCTCGGTTTCGGGAAGAACGACAAGACGAACGTGCTGTGGTTGTCGAACGCCGCCATCGGCGACCTCGCACACGACTTCGGGAAGCTGGTGGCGGACAACCAGTGAAGGTGAAGCAGCAACCCTGGACCCCCTGGGTGTCGCTGGTGGCCCGGCTCGTGCTCGGCGGTGTGATGCTGGTGGCCGGTGCGCTGAAGGTGACCGATCCGGAGACCGCGTCCCAGGCGGTCCGGGCGTACGAGATCCTGCCGTCCGCGCTGGTCGCCCCGGTCGGCTGGGGACTGCCGTTCCTCGAGATCGCGATCGGATTGCTGTTGGTCGTCGGTTTCGGTGTCCGCGCCGCGGCGGTGGCCGCGGGTGTTTTCATGATCGTGTTCATTGCCGCGGTGGCCTCCGCCTGGGCGCGCGGTCTGGCGATCGACTGCGGCTGCTTCGGCGGCGGCGGAACGGTCGCCCCGGGTGAGACGAAGTACCTGCAGGAGATCCTGCGGGACGTCGGCCTGCTGTTACTGGCAGTCTGGCTCTGGCTGAGCCCGGAGAGCAAGTTCGCCCTCGAGTCCGATCCGCACACCCCGACAGGAGTCACCGCGTCGTGAGCAAGACCAAAACCCCCGTGAACCCGCTGCTGCAGCAGAAGAAGCGGCGGATCACGCCCGGGATCGTCGTGGTGATCGTCCTGGTCCTCGCCCTGGGCGGCGGGGTCGGCGTGCAGTACTGGCGCAGCCACTCCAAGGTCGAGGTGAGCTCGAACGGCCGCCCCGAGCTGACCGTGATCCAGGGGCCGGGCACGGCCGGCAAGGGTGTCACCGTCGGCAACGAAGGCGCGATGGCGCATATCGACATCTACCTGGACTTCCGCTGCCCGCACTGCGCGGAGTTCGAGGAGCGGACCGGCGCGACCGTCGACAAGCTGGTCCAGGACGGCACCGCCACGCTGACCTACTGGCCGCTGACCTTCGTGAACCCGGACGCCTCGCCGCGGCTCGCGAACGCGTTCGCCGCGGCGGCAGCGAACGGCAAGGCGCTCAGCTTCGCGGACGAGATGTACGCCGACTTCGCCAAGTCCTGGACCACCGACCAGCTGATCCAGCTGGGCAAGCAGCTGGGCATCGACGACCCGAAGTTCGAGCAGGCGGTGCGGGACAATACCTACAGCGGCTGGCTCGACTCGGTCTCCGAGGCCGCCGACGACCGCGGTGTGACCGGGACGCCGACGGTCTACGTCAACGACAAGCAGCTGGACGCCGACAACCTCACCGGCGAGGGCCTGCAGAAGGCCGTCGACGAGGCGGTCGCGGCGGGCTGACTCACTGAGTCCCCATCGTGACCATGAGTTTCTGGTCGTGGTGGGGCCGGTCGAGTAGCGTTCCTGGTTGCGATGATTACTACAGTGTCTAGTCTGATCCCCGCCGTGATCGTGCCGGCGTTCATCCCAAGCCCGGGCCAGGGTGTCTGGCACCTCGTCGGCGTGCCGATCCGCGCGTACGCGCTGTGCATCCTGGCAGGTATCTTCGCCGGCTACTGGCTCGGCCGAAAGCGCTGGGTCGCCCGCGGCGGTTCGCCGACGGTGCTCGCCGACATCATGTTCTGGGCCATCCCGTTCGGTCTGGTCGGAGCCCGGGTCTACCACGTCATCACCGACGCCGAGCTGTACTTCGGCGAGGGCCGGCACCCGATCGACGCGCTGAAGATCTGGCACGGCGGACTGGGGATCTGGGGTGCGGTCGCCTTCGGCGCCCTCGGGGCCTGGATCGCCTGCCGGCGCGCCAAGGTGCCGTTCCTGGCGGTCGCGGACGCGATGGCGCCGGGGATCGCGCTGGCCCAGGTGCTCGGCCGGTTCGGCAACTACTTCAACCAGGAGCTGTTCGGCAAGCCGACGGACCGGCCCTGGGGCCTGGAGATCGACCCCGCGCACCGGCCGGAGGGGTACGCCGACTTCGCCACCTTCCACCCGACATTCCTGTACGAGGCGATCTGGAACCTCGGCGTGATCGCCCTGGTGATCCTGGCCGGCCGCCGGTGGCAGCTGGGTCACGGGCGGGCGTTCGCGCTCTACGTGGCCGGCTACACCGCCGGGCGGGCCTGGATCGAGGCCCTGCGCATCGACAGCGTGAACCACTTCCTCGGCGTGCGCCTGAACGTCTGGACGTCGATCCTGCTGTTCGTCCTCGCCGTCGTCTACCTCGTCCTGAGCTTCCGCTTCCGCCCCGGCATGGAAGACATCTCCACCGGCCCCGCCGCCGGCCAACCCGCCACCGACGCAGCCAAGCCGACCGACGACGTCGGAGAGGCCGAACCAGCGGACGGGACGGACACCGAACAGAAGGCCGAGGCGAGCAGGAGCAACGGCACCGAGACAGACGGGTCTCGTGACTGAGGATCGGACCTCTCCGGCCGAGGGCGAGTCGTCCTCGGCCGGCGCCGTACCCTCACCCGAACATCAGGGGGACCACACCCACCGGGACGTGAACGGCGGCTGGCTGCGGCCGGCCGTGTTCGGCGCGATGGACGGCCTGGTGTCGAACTTCGCGTTGATCGCCGGCATGGACGGCGGCACCGAGTCCGGCTCGCGGTTCATCGTGCTGGCCGGGTTGGCCGGTCTGGCCGCGGGCGCGTTCTCGATGGCGGCGGGGGAGTACACCTCGGTCGCGTCGCAGCGCGAGCTTGCCCGGGCCGAGATCGAGGTGGAACGCAAGGAGATCCAGCGGCACCCGGTCGACGAGGAGATCGAGCTCGCCGAGACCTACCGGGCCAAGGGCCTCGACCCGGACCTGGCGAGCAAGGTCGCCAAGCAGTTCCACACCGACCCGGACCAGGCGCTGGAGGAACACGTCCGGGAGGAACTCGGCATCGATCCGCACGATCTGCCGAACCCGTTGGTCGCGGCCGCGTCCTCCTTCATCTGCTTCGCGGTCGGCGCCTTCATCCCGCTGCTGCCGTACCTCCTCGGCGCGGGCACCGTCGTACCGGCGCTGATCATGTCGCTGACCGCCCTCTTCGTCTGCGGCGCCGTCGTCTCCCGCGTCACGACCCGTTCCTGGTGGTACTCCGGCCTCCGCCAGCTGATCCTCGGCGGCCTGGCCGCAGCCCTCACCTACTTCGTCGGCACCCTGGTCGGTCCGAGCATCTAGCTCCTGAACAGCCCGCTGTAGGCGTTCAGCGCGGGCTGCCCGCCGAGGTGGGCGTAGAGGACGTTGGAGTCCTTCGGGATGTCGCCGTTGCGGATGAGGTCGATCAGGCCGGCCATCGACTTCCCCTCGTAGACCGGGTCGATGATCATCCCCTCGAGCTGACCGGTCAGCCGGATCGCGTCCAGCGTCGGCTGCACCGGTACGCCGTACAGGTCGCCGGCCCAACCCTCGAGCACGGTCACCTCGTCGTCGCGTAGATCGCGGCCGAGCCCGATCAGCTCCGCGGTGGCCCGGGCGATCCGCTCGACCTGGTCGTGAGTCTCCTTCAGCTTGGCGCTCGCGTCGATGCCGATCACGCGCCGCGGACGCTCCTGACCCGCGAAGCCCGCGATCATCCCGGCCTGCGTCGACCCGGTCACCGCGCACACGATGATCGTGTCGAAGAAGACGCCGAGCTCACGCTCCTGCTGCTCCACCTCGTTCGCCCACTGCGCGAACCCGAGCCCGCCGAGCTTGTGGTCGGACGCACCGGCCGGGATGGCGTACGGCGTACCTCCGCGAGCCTCGACGTCGGCCAGCGCCTGCTTCCAGCTGTCCTTGAACCCGATGCCGAAACCAGACGGGTCGAGCCGGACCTCCGCGCCCATGATCCGGCTCAACAGGATGTTGCCGACCCGGTCGTTGAGCGCGTCCGGCCAGTCGACCCAGTTCTCCTGCACCAGCACAGCCTTCAACCCGACCTTCGCGGCGACCGCGGCCACCTGCCGGGTGTGGTTGGACTGGTAGCCGCCGATCGACACCAACGTGTCCGCCCCCTGCGCGAGCGCGTCCGGAATCAGGTACTCCAGCTTCCGCGTCTTGTTCCCGCCATACGCGAGCCCCGAGTTGCAGTCCTCCCGCTTCGCCCAGACCTTCGCACCCCCGAGGTATGCGCTGAGCCGATCGAGCGGATGCACCGGGCTCGGCCCGAACAACAGCGGGTAGCGCGGAAAGTCGGCCAATGACATGGTTCCTCCGCGTGCTGTAAGAGTCGGCGTGGTTCGCGGGGCCTTCGGGAGTGAGTGTGGTTCGCGGGGGCAAACGTCGGCGTGGTTGGCGGGGCGTAACGTCGGTGTGGTTTGCGGGCTCCGCTGCGTGATGGTGCTAGTCGGGGTGGCGTGCGTCAAGGGCGCCTTCGGCGTCCGCTGCGCGGATCTTCGACCCTTGACCCACGCCACCCCGACCAGGAAGGACGCAGCTACGCGGATCCCGCGGGGAGGTGTGGCCCCGGGGTGGGGTGGATAGCTCCAGCGATCGTGGTTGCCGGGTTCGGTCGTGGTCGGTCGGTCCCGCATCGCTCAAACAGGGCCGCCGCCTTCGTCGAGTTGTCGATCTTGGTCGACGACACGCCGACTGGTTCAACCGAAGTCGACGACTCGATGAATGCTCCGGCCGGGTGTCCCGGGATGCGGACCAAACCGGCCGGATGGCGGGCAAACCGGGCAGAACCCGGGGCCGTGGACACCTTGTGGGGGCCTCGGACAGGTCACACCATGTCCGGGGTCCCCAGAAGGTGTCCACAGTCCCGCGATGGCACCAGATCATCCCCGGATCCGGGCTGGCGCCCGTGTCCACGCCGGGGGCGTGTGACCATTCGGGTGAGCTGCTCCGGGATAGCTGCGTCCTTCCCTGGTCGTGGTGGTGTGGGTCAAGGGTCGAAGATCCCGCAGCGGACGCCGCAGGCGCCCTTGACGCACACCACCACGACCAGCACGATCCCGCAGCCCGGAGCCGCGCCACCACAGTCACCTCACCGATGCCGCCGTACCCCAGTCACTCCACCGAAAGCCTCACCCGCCACCGGACGCGATCCGTTCGGCCTCCTCCACGATGGCTGACAGCTGCCGCAGGCGCTCGACGTGGTCGCCGGGGTCGGGCTGGGCTAGGGACCACGCAGCCCGGGACACAGCTGTGTACGCCGCGACCAGCACAGCACCACGTCGTACGGCGGCCGTGTCGCCACCGTGGGCCTCGAGTAAGTCGTCCAGCGGAGTGTCGACGGCCAGCAACAGGTAGCCGAGGTCGAAGCCGGCTGGGCCGAGGCCGAATTGTTCCCAGTCGATGGCGAGTACGTCGTCGCCGTCGCGACCCAGCAGGTTCACCGGATGGGCGTCGCCATGTGTCGGGACGCGCGGCAACTCGTCCAACACGGCCAGTGCCGCCTGGCGTCGTAGCCACAAGGCTTCGTAGTCGGGGAGTGCCGACCACCCGTCCCGACGCTCCACGGTCGTCAGACGGTCTCGCAGTACGGCGTGAGCACCCCTGGCGGGGCTCGCCCTGCGGAAGCCGCGCAAACCGGCCTAGAGCGGCAGCCAAGGCCACCGGGGACCACACCGCCGGCTTCACGTACGCCATCCGCAGCGTGATGCCGGTGGGGTCCCGTTCCACGCCCAGACAGGCAGGTGCCCTGAGCCCTGGTGTGGTGGCGACGGTGCCGGATTCGGCGACCAGCGCCTGGCGTTCCCAGTAGGCGTGGTGGCGTGGATCCGCCACGCCCGGGACGATGCGTTTCACGACCTCGCAGTCGTCGGTCAGCCAGACGCCGCCGGTGGATTGGCCGGTGCCGGCGGTGAGGGGGCGCCAGTGGGGCGAGGGCTGCCAGGTCATGGTCATGGATTACCAGCAGGCAGGCGTCTCAGCAGGTGAATTTCGGGGGCCTGTGGGTGGCTGTGGGCGAGGGTTGCTGGGAAGATGAAGGGCAAGTAGTGAGCGCTTGCTTACTGTGGGTGAGCAGGGTGTTGTGCGCTGGAATGGGCGTCCAGCTGTCGGGCGTCATGAGGTAGTCTCGGGACACCCGGCTTGGGCCAATGTTGTCCCGCGGCCAGTTGTTGACCGTAGGACGACGGGAGCTCCTGAATGTTTGGTCGCCCGCCATTCCCGAGCGAGGGTCTGTACGACGGACAGCACGAGCATGACGCTTGTGGTGTCGCCTTCGTCGCGACCCTGACCGGTGAACCCAGCCACGACATCGTGGCGAAGGCTTTGACCGCCCTGCGCAACATCGAGCACCGCGGCGCTTCCGGCGCCGAACCGGACTCCGGCGACGGCGCCGGCGTCCTGATCCAGATCCCGGACGCGTACTACCGCAAGGTGTGCGACTTCGAGCTGCCGGTGCAGCACGGCTACGCCGCCGGGATCGCCTTCCTCCCGGCCGACCCGGACGACGCCGCCAAGGCGGTCGCCCGGATCGAGGAGCTCGCCGCGGAGGAGAACTTGGCCGTCCTGGGCTGGCGCGACGTGCCGACCGCACCGGACCTGCTCGGCGCCACCGCCCGTTCGGTGATGCCGACCTTCAAGCAGCTGTTCGTCACCGCCAAGGCCGGCCGGGTGCTCGGCCTGGCGCTGGAGCGGATGGCCTTCCGGCTGCGGAAGCGGGCCGAGAAGGAGACCGAGACCTACTTCCCGTCGCTGTCCGGCCGGACCATCACCTACAAGGGGATGCTGACCACCGACCAGCTGGACAAGTTCTTCCCCGAGCTGACCGACCCCGACTTCGCCTCCGCGATCGGTGTCGTGCACTCGCGGTTCTCCACCAACACGTTCCCGTCCTGGCCGTTGGCCCACCCGTACCGGTACATCGCCCACAACGGTGAGATCAACACCGTCCAGGGCAACCGCAACTGGATGCGCGCCCGCGAGGCGCTGCTGGCCAGCGACCTGATCCCGGGCGACCTCGAGCAGCTCTACCCGATCTGTACGCCGGGAGCCTCCGACTCGGCCTCGTTCGACGAGGTGCTGGAGCTGCTCCACCTCGGCGGCCGGTCGCTGCCGCACGCGATGCTGATGATGATCCCAGAGGCGTGGGAGAACGCCACCACGATGGATCCGCTACGGCGTGCGTTCTACGAGTTCCACTCGACCCTGATGGAGCCGTGGGACGGCCCGGCGTCGGTGGTCTTCTCCGACGGCACCAAGGTCGGCGCGGTGCTGGACCGCAACGGTCTCCGCCCGTCGCGCTACTGGGTCACCGAGGACGGCCTCGTCGTTCTCGCGTCCGAGGCCGGCGTCCTGGACATCGACCCGGCCACCGTCACCGAGAAGGGCCGGCTCGAGCCGGGCCGGATCTTCCTGGTCGACGTCGAGGCGCACCGGGTCATCACCGACGCCGAGGTGAAGAACGCGCTCGCCACTCAGCATCCGTACGACGAGTGGCTGCACGCCGGCCTGATCCGGTTCGAGAATCTGCACGAGCGGGAGCACGTCGTCCACAGCCACGCCTCGGTCACCCGGCGCCAGCAGGTGTTCGGATACACCGAGGAGGAACTGCGGGTCCTCCTCACCCCGATGGCCAGGGTCGGCGCCGAGCCGATCGGGTCGATGGGCACCGACACTCCGATCGCCGTACTCAGCGACCGGCCCCGGCTGCTGTTCGACTACTTCGCCCAGCTGTTCGCCCAGGTCACCAACCCGCCGCTGGACGCGATCCGCGAGGAGCTCGTCACCTCGCTGTCGTCGTCCCTCGGCCCGGAGGCGAACCTGCTCAGCCCGAGCCCGGCGTCCTGCCGTCAGGTGGTGCTGCCGTTCCCGGTGATCACCAACGACGAACTCGCCAAGCTGCGCCACATCAACCTGGACGGCGACATGCCGGGCCTGGCGACCACCGTGCTGCGCGGCGTGTACGACGTCGAGGGCGGGGGAGACGCGCTGAAGTCGCGACTCGAGGCGATCTGCGCCGAGGCCGACGCGGCGATCAGGGACGGCGCCCGGATCGTGGTGCTGTCCGACCGGCACTCGAACGCCGACAGCGCACCGATCCCATCGCTGCTTGCTGACCGCCGCGGTTCATCACCATCTGGTGAGGGAGAAGACCCGCACGCAGGTCGGTCTGGTCGTCGAGGCCGGTGACGTCCGCGAGGTCCACCACGTCGCCCTGCTGATGGGGTACGGCGCGGCCGCGGTCAACCCGTATCTCGCGCTCGAGTCGGTCGAGGACCTCTGCCGCCAGGGCACCTACCTGCCGGGCGTCGAGCCCGAGCAGGCGGTGCGGAACGTGGTGAAGTCGCTCGGCAAGGGCGTGCTCAAGGTGATGTCGAAGATGGGTGTCTCGACGGTCGCGTCGTACACGGGTGCCCAGATCTTCGAGGCGACCGGGCTGTCGCCCGACCTGGTCGACATCTACTTCACCGGTACGTCGTCCAAGCTCGGCGGGGTCGGGCTCGACACGATCGCCGAGGAGGTGCGGCGCCGGCACCTGCGCGCGTACCCGGCCGACGGCATCCTGGCCGCGCACCGCAAGCTGGAGATCGGTGGCGAGTACCAGTGGCGGCGTGAGGGCGAGCCGCACCTGTTCGACCCGGACACGGTGTTCCGGCTGCAGCACAGCACCCGGACCGGGCGCTACGACATCTTCAAGCAGTACACATCGCGCGTGGACGAGCAGTCCGAGCGGCTGATGACCTTGCGCGGCCTGTTCGGCTTCGGCTCGGACCGGGAGCCGATCCCGATCGACGAGGTCGAGCCGGTCAGCGAGATCGTCAAGCGGTTCTCCACCGGTGCGATGAGCTACGGCTCGATCAGTGCCGAGGCGCACACCACCCTGGCCATCGCGATGAACAGGCTCGGCGGCAAGTCGAACACCGGTGAGGGCGGCGAGGACTCCGATCGTCTGCACGACCCGGCCCGGCGGAGCTCGATCAAGCAGGTCGCGTCCGGCCGGTTCGGCGTCACCTCGGAGTACCTGACCAACTCCGAGGACATCCAGATCAAGATGGCGCAGGGCGCGAAGCCCGGCGAGGGTGGTCAGCTACCGGGCAACAAGGTCTACCCGTGGGTGGCCAGTACCCGGCACTCGACTCCGGGCGTCGGCCTGATCTCGCCGCCGCCGCACCACGACATCTACTCGATCGAGGACCTGGCTCAGCTGATCCACGACCTCAAGAACGCCAACCCGCAGGCGCGCGTGCACGTGAAGCTCGTCTCCGAGGTCGGCGTCGGCACGATCGCCGCGGGGGTCAGCAAGGCGCACGCGGACGTCGTACTGATCTCCGGACACGACGGTGGTACGGGTGCGGCTCCGCTGACGTCGCTGAAGCACGCCGGTGGTCCGTGGGAACTCGGGCTCGCCGAGACCCAGCAGACGCTGCTGCTCAACGGGTTGCGCGACCGGATCGTCGTACAGACCGATGGTCAGCTGAAGACCGGCCGGGACGTGATCGTCGCGGCGCTGCTCGGGGCGGAGGAGTACGGCTTCGCCACCGCGCCGCTGGTGGTGTCGGGCTGCATCATGATGC
Source organism: uncultured Actinomycetota bacterium (assembly GCA_963770725.1). Lineage (GTDB taxonomy): Bacteria > Actinomycetota > Actinomycetes > Propionibacteriales > Kribbellaceae > Kribbella. The sequence goes on along the minus strand of CAVYQT010000011.1, from coordinate 385,148 downwards.
GGGTCTGCCACCTGGACACCTGCCCGGTCGGCGTCGCGACGCAGAACCCGGTGCTGCGGGAGCGGTACTCCGGCAAGCCGGAGTTCGTGGTGAACTTCTTCGAGTTCATCGCCGAGGAGGTCCGGGAGTACCTGGCCCAGCTCGGTTTCCGGTCGCTGGACGAGGCGATCGGGCACGCCGAGGTGCTGGACATCCGCCGCGCTGTCGACCACTGGAAGGCCGACGGGCTCGACCTGTCGCCGATCCTGCACGTGCCGGCGCTGCCGGAGGGTGCGGCGCGGCACCAGACGGTGCTGCAGGACCACGGGCTCGACAAGGCGCTCGACAACGAGCTGATCCGGATCTGCCGGCCGGCGCTGGAGACCGGCGAGCCGGTCCGTGCGCAGCTGCCGATCCGCAACGTCAACCGGACCGTCGGCACCATGCTCGGTCACGAGATCACCAAGCGGTACCGGGCCGCCGGCCTGGCCGACGGCACCATCGACCTGACCTTCACCGGGTCGGCCGGCAACTCGTTCGCCGCCTTCGTCCCGCGCGGCGTCACGCTGCGCCTCGAGGGCGACGCCAACGACTACGTCGGCAAGGGCCTGTCCGGCGGCCGCGTGGTGATCCGGCCGGACCGGCGTGCCCGGTTCGACGCGGCCGACCAGATCATCGCCGGCAACGTCATCGCGTACGGCGCGACGTCGGGCGAACTGTTCATCAGCGGTGGGGCCGGGCAACGGTTCTGTGTCCGGAACTCCGGGGCCACCGCGGTCGTCGAGTCGGTCGGCGACCACGCCTGCGAGTACATGACCGGTGGGCGCGTCGTCGTACTCGGCGCCGTCGGCCGGAACTTCGCGGCGGGCATGTCGGGCGGCGTGGCCCACGTGCTCGACCTGGACCACGACCTTGGTGAACCCGGAGCTGGTGGATCTGCACCCGGTCACCGACGGACGAGTCCGAACTGCTGCACGACCTGGTCCGCAGACACCACGAGGAGACCGGTTCGGAACGGGCGGCCAAGCTGCTCGCCGACTGGCCTGCCGCGGCGGCCAGATTCACCACGGTGATGCCCCGCGACTACGCCCGGGTGCTGGCGGCCAAGGCGGCCGCCGAGCGGGACGGGCTGGACGAGGACGCCACCACGCGAGCGATGATGGAGGCCATCTGATGGCTGACCCGAAGGGATTCCTGACCACCCCGCGGGAGGTCGCCGAGCGGCGCCCGGTCGACGAGCGGGTGCAGGACTGGAAAGAGGTCTACCCCGGTGGGCCCGGCAAGGCACTGCTGCCGATCATCACCAAGCAGGCCGGCCGCTGCATGGACTGCGGGATCCCGTTCTGCCACAGCGGCTGCCCGCTGGGCAACCTGATCCCGGAGTGGAACGACCTGGTCTGGCGGGACGACTGGTCCGGTGCGATCGAGCGGTTGCACGCGACCAACAACTTCCCGGAGTTCACCGGCCGGCTCTGCCCGGCGCCGTGTGAGCCGGCCTGCGTGCTCGGCATCAACCAGGAGCCGGTGACGATCAAGAACGTCGAGGTCGCGATCATCGACAAGGCCTGGGAGGCCGGCGACGTCAAGCCGCAGCCGCCGGAGTGGCTGACCGGTAAGACGATCGCCGTCGTCGGCTCCGGCCCGGCCGGCCTGGCCGCCGCCCAGCAGCTCACCCGCGCCGGTCACACCGTCGCGGTCTACGAGCGCGCCGACGCCCCGGGCGGCCTGCTGCGGTACGGCATCCCCGAGTTCAAGATGGAGAAGGAACAGGTCGACCGCCGGATCCAGCAGATGAAGGAGGAGGGCACGGTCTTCCGCTCCGGCGTCAACGTCGGCGTGGACGTCACCGGGACCCAGCTCAAGCAGCGGTACGACGCCGTCGTGATCGCCACCGGTGCGACCGCGGCCCGCGACCTGCCGGTGCCGGGCCGCGAGTACGGCGGCATCCACCAGGCGATGGAATACCTGCCGCAGTCCAACCGGGTCGCCCTCGGCGAGACCGTCGACGACCAGATCGTTGCCACCGGCAAGGACGTGGTCATCATCGGCGGCGGTGACACCGGTGCCGACTGCCTCGGTACGGCGCACCGGCAGGGAGCCCGCTCGGTCACCCAGCTGGAGATCATGCCGCGACCCGGCGACGACCGGCCGGCCGGGCAGCCGTGGCCGACGTACCCGATGATCTACCGGGTCGCCTCGGCGCACGAGGAGGGCGGCGAGCGGGTCTACTCGGTCTCGACGGTCGACTTCGAGGCCGATGCCGACGGCAACGTGGCCGGGCTGAACCTGGTCGAGGTCGGAGTTCAAGGACGGCAGGTTCACCCCGATCGAGGGCACCGAGCGGACCATCCCGGCGCAGCTCGTGCTGCTCGCGATGGGCTTCCTCGGCCCGGAGCGCGAGGGCTTCCTGGAGCAGCTCGGCGTCGAGCTGGACGAGCGCGGCAACGTCAAGCGGGACAAGGCCTACCAGACCTCGGTCGAAGGGGTCTTCGCCTGCGGTGACGCCGGCCGCGGTCAGTCCCTGATCGTCTGGGCGATCGCCGAGGGCCGCTCCTGCGCCAACGGTGTGGACACCCACCTGACCGGTTCGTCCACCCTGCCGACCCCGATCCCACCGACGGCCCGCCCGCTGGCAGTCTGATCGGAGCGCGATGATCCGGGCCGTGGGCAACGAACTGTTGCCTGCGGCCCGCAGCGGTTCAAGTGCAGCGGCTTGCCCGGACCAATACGGTTGACCCATGGCTAGCCGCCTCGTGACCAGAGCCCGGCTCCGCGCGATCGCGCCGTGGGCCGCGCTCAGCCTGCTCTGGCTGGTGGTCTCGATCTCGGTCGGTATGTTCGGGTTCGCCAACGACTCCGAGCGGGTCACTATCGGTGCACACGCCGCCACCGTCTCCCCGACGTTCGACGGCCACGCCACCGCTCGACCTCGGCGCCGTACTGCCGCGGCTGCGCATCCCCACCGACGCCCCGATCGGCATCGGCGTCAACATCGACGTCCAGGAGACCGACGCCGACAACCTCACCGAACTGCTCAACCGCGACGCCCTGATCGCCTCCCAGCCGGACGGTGAGATCGCCCGGATCCAGCAGGTGATCGAGGAGATGGCCGTCGACAACGCGGTCGCCGGCGCCGGGACCGGCCTGCTGGTCGCGGTCGTGGTCGCAACGGTCTGGACCGCTCTCGGCGTCCGCCGGCGGCGCGAGTTGTGGGACCTGGTGCACAAGCACGAACGCCGGTTCGAGCACCGCGCGATCGTCGTACTGGTCGCGATGCTGATCACGATCGCGTCGATCTTCGGCCCCGGCCAGATGCGAACGGCCGAGGTGCCGCCGACCGCGTGGCGCCCGCTGCACGAGCTGCTGCCCGAGCTGTCCTTCGACGAGCGGCTCAAGGGGGTCGAGGTCGCGTCCGGGTTCTCCACCACCGGCGGTGTCGGCGTCATCCGGACCGCGGTCGAGACGTACGAGCGGTCCACCGAGTTCTACGGCCGGCTGGAGGAGCGGGTCGGCCGGGTCGGCGGCCGGATCCACCAGGCGGGCGAGGGCGAGACCGTCGCGCTGCTGGTGTCGGACCGGCACGACAACATCGGTATCGACCGGTTCGCCTCCGAGGTGGCCGAGGTCGCCGATGCGAAGGTGCTGATCGACGCCGGTGACGACTCCTCGTCGGGACAGTCGTGGGAGGTGTTCAGCATCAACTCGCTGGCCCAGCACTTCAAGGACCTGAAGAAGGTCGCGGTGGCCGGCAACCACGACGCCGGCGGGCACATCGAGGACGCGATGCGCAAGAACGGGTTCACCGTGCTGGACAGCAAACCGGTCGAGGTGGAGGGGATCCGGTTCCTCGGCGACAGCGATCCGACCCGGACCGGGCTCGGCAGTGCGGACTCCCCGGGCGACGAGACGATCGCCGAACAGTCCGAGCGGCTCGCCGACATCGCCTGCGAGCAACCGGACGACAAGCGGATCTCCACGTTCCTGGTGCACGACCCGTCGTCGTTCGCGGACACGGCCGCCCGCGGCTGCGCGACGCTGCTGCTGTCCGGGCATCTGCATCGCCAGGTCGGGCCGGAACACAAGGTCGTCAACGGTCGTCCGGTGACGACGTACACGAACGGCACGACCGGGGGAGCGGCGTACGCGTTCGCCCTCGGCTACACATTGCGCCGGCCCGGTGAGGTCACCCTGATCACCTACTCGGAGGGCCAGCCGATCGGCCTCCAGACCGTGACCGCCGAGCTCAGTGGCGAGGTCACCGTCGGGGCCTACACCCCCTTGCCTTCATTGACGAATCAGCGACCGCACCAGATCGACTTGAGCTGTTAACCGTCCAGTAACAGGGGCGGACCAGCGGGCCAGTGGTCTTGTAGGAGTAGGGTTTTGTGACGTGCGTCGCGCAAAGATCGTTTGTACGCTTGGCCCGGCTACGGCCGCCCCCGAGCGCATCCTGGAACTCGTCCAAGCAGGTATGGACGTCGCAAGGCTCAACCTGAGCCATGGTGCCCATGCCGAGCATGAGCGCATCTATCAGCGGATCCGCACCGCAGCGGCCGAGACCGGCAAGAACGTCGGCATCCTGGTCGACCTGCAGGGCCCGAAGATCCGGCTGGCCGAGTTCGCCGAGGGCAAGGTCGACGCTGACCTACGGCGAACGCTTCACCATCACCACCCGGGAGGTCCCGGGTGACGCGACCATCTGCGGTACGACGTACGACGGTCTGCCCGGTGACGTGCACCCCGGCGACCAGCTGCTGATCGACGACGGCCGGATCGCGCTGGTCGCCGAGGAGGTGACCGCGACCGACGTGGTCTGCCGGGTCACCGTCGGCGGGCCGGTGTCGAACCACAAGGGCATCAACCTGCCGGGCGTCTCGGTCAGCGTGCCGGCCCTGTTCGAGAAGGACGCCGAGGACCTGCGCTGGGCGCTGCACCTGCCGGCCGACATGATCGCGCTGTCGTTCGTCCGGGACGCCGCCGACATCCAGCTGGTGCACAAGATCATGGACGAGGAGGGGCTGCGGGTCCCGGTCGTCGCCAAGATCGAGAAGCCGCAGGCGGTCGCCAACCTGGACGAGATCATCGAGGCCTTCGACGGGTTCATGGTGGCCCGCGGCGACCTCGGTGTGGAGCTCCCGCTCGAGGAGGTCCCGCTGGTCCAGAAGCTGATCATCGACCAGGCCCGGCTGAACGCGAAGCCGGTCATCGTCGCCACCCAGATGCTCGAGTCGATGATCTCCGCGCCGCGGCCGACCCGGGCCGAGGCCTCCGACGTCGCGAACGCCGTACTGGACGGTGCCGACGCGGTGATGCTGTCCGGTGAGACCAGCGTCGGCCGGTTCCCGATCGAGACGGTGAAGACGATGGCGCGGATCGTCGCCTCCACCGAGCAGCACGGGCTGAGCCGGCTCAAGGAGATCGAGTGGGAGCCGCGCACCAAGGGCGGCGTGATCGCCCGGGCCGCGGCGGACGTGGCCGAGCGGCTGGACGCGAAGTTCCTGGTCGCGTTCACCCAGAGCGGTGACACCGCCTTGCGGCTGGCCCGCTACCGCACCGAGATCCCGGTGCTCGCCTTCACCCCGGTCCCGTCGGTCAGCTCCTGGCTGAGCGTCGTCTGGGGTATCGAGACGCACATCGTCCCGACCGTCGACCACACCGACGAGATGGTCCGCCAGGTCGACCAGCGCCTGCTCGAACTCGGCAAGCTCCAGAAGGGCGACCTGGTCGTCATCGTCGCCGGCTCACCGCCCAGCATCCCCGGCTCCACGAACGCCCTCCGGGTCCACCGCATGGGCGACGCGATCCAGGGCATCGCCCCGGCGTACCGCACCCCCAACCCGTAACGCGCGAGCAGTGCGGTCGAGTCGAGGCGGGCGGTCAGCAGACTGCCCGCCTCGACTGCGTCTACTCCGGGAGGTTGTAGGCAACCGGATGGAGCGGTTGGTAGACCGGCAGCCGGGCGCCACTGGGAAGCGGAATGGCCGCAAGTCGTCCCCAGCCGGCCTCGGTGATGTCCCGCGTCACCTCGACCCCGGCGCCGGCCAGCCTGTCGAACACCGCTTCGACGTCCTCGCACATCAGATAGAACTCATGCCGCTCGTCACCGTCGGTCGGATGCACCGCGATCTCCGCCGGCGGCAACCGAAAGATCAACCACCCGCCACCAGCATCAACATGCGGAAACCCCAGCACCTCCGCAACAAACGCCCGATCAGCCTCCGCATCGCTGCTGTACAAGATCACATGCGCTCCTACGAACACGCCGTACTCCTCTCGCCGTCCCGACCCGAACCCTGCTCACGGTACGACGGCAGACGTGGCCTATCCCGGTCGGCCGAGTAGAGCGACGGACAGTCGCGGGCGACGATACCCCTCGACGGCGGCTCCAGGCACGCTGACAGCAGGCCGATGAGCGAAACAGGCTCCGGAGCGGATACAGTTCTCCTGCAACCTCGCCGGGTTGGTGGAATGGCAGACACGATGGACTCAAAATCCATTGCTCGCAAGGGCGTGTGGGTTCGAATCCCACACCCGGCACAAATTTGTCGGTGCCCGGCGTGAGCATGTGGCATGGCTCACTTCAGGTCGCGAGAGACGGTCGAGTCGGCGCTGCGGATGTCCGACGAGGGCGTGCCCGATCGCGTCAACGCGGAGATCATGGCGTCGCGCTGGGTACGATCCGGACCTGGCGCCGGCGCTACCAGCGCGACGGGCTGGTCCGAATGGGCAGCGGGTATCCGGCCATGCCGTGTCCCGGATGTGAAGGTGCCGACGCACTGGATCTGTTGGGGATCGCCTGGCGGCAGCCGCGGCGGAATGCGATCGCGGTCAGCCGGAAGGAAGCAGTTGTCGCGATCGACACCTTTGTGGGGCCGAAGAGCTGAGCGTCGAGCCTCGATACAGTGTCAGGTGTGACTGCTAAGCGTGTGGTGATCGCTGAGGATGAGGCGTTGATCCGGATGGATCTGGCCGAGATGCTGGCCGAGGAGGGGTACGACGTCGTCGGGCAGGCGGGGGATGGGGAAGAGGCCATCCGGCTGGCGACGGAGCATCGGCCCGATCTGGTCATTCTCGACGTCAAGATGCCGAAGCTGGACGGGCTGAGCGCGGCCGAGAAGATCGCCGGCGAGCGGATCGCGCCGGTGCTGATGCTGACCGCGTTCTCGCAGCGCGAGCTGGTCGAGCGGGCCCGCGACGCCGGCGCGATGGCGTACCTGGTGAAACCGTTCTCCAAGGCCGACCTGCTGCCCGCGATCGAGATCGCCGCCTCCCGGTACGTCGAACTGGCCGAGCTGGAGCGTGAGGTCGCCGACCTGGCCGAGCGGCTGGAGACGCGCAAGCTGGTGGACCGGGCCAAATCGGTCCTGCAGACGAAGTTCGGGTTGTCCGAACCGGACTCGTTCCGGTGGATCCAGAAGACCGCGATGGACAAAAGAGTTTCCATGCGTCAGGTCGCGGAGTTGGTCGTTGACGAGGCGGGCGGTAGCGAATGAATCACTCTCCGCGTACGGCGCTGAGCGGGCGTACAGGTATCACTGCCGTCCATGCTGCTTACCGCTGTAACGACCTCACAACACACGTTCCGTGACATCGCCTGAAGAGCCAAGAGAGGTCTAACCTGCGGGTGCTCGCGGCATTCGCGGGAGTCCGGGGATCTGCTCGGACTATCCAGACATGGGAGGAACAGTGCACCAGCGTTCCGTAGTACGGGTCGGCGCGTCGCTGATCGTTGCGTCGTTGGCCCTGACTGCGTGCGGTTCGCGCAGTGGCGACGACTCTGGCGGGGGCTCCGGAGATGCGACCAAGACCGCCAAGATCGGCGTGATCGCGCCTCTGTCAGGAGACCTGTCGGCGCTGGGTCTGGGTATCCAGCACTCCGTCGAACTGGCTGTCAAGCAGGCCAACGACTCCAACGCGATCCCGGGCTGGAAGCTCGAGGTCGACGCCAAGGACGACGAGGCCAAGCCGGAGCCGGGTAAGAACGCGGCCACCGCGCTCGCCAGTGACGCCGCCGTGATCGGCGTCGTCGGCACGCTGAACACCAGCGTCAGCCAGCAGGTCCAGCCCGTTCTCGCACCGAAGAACATCGTCCAGGTCTCGCCGGCCAACACCGGCCCGGGCCTGACCCAGGGCGCCAACTGGCAGACCGACCCGAAGCGGCCGTACGCGACGTACTTCCGCACCTGCACCACTGACGCGGTCCAGGGTCCCTTCGCTGCTCGCTACCTGTACGAGACCGCGAAGATCACCAAGGTCGCCACGATCCACGACAAGAAGGCGTACGGCCAGGGCCTGGTCGGCACCTTCACCGAGGAGTTCAAGAAGCTGGGTGGTCAGGTCGTCGCGGCCCAGACCATCAACCCGGACGACTCGAACTACCAGGCCGTGATCTCCGCGGTCAAGCCCTCCGCCCCGCAGGCGGTCTACTACGGCGGCGAGTACCCGCAGGCCGGTCCGCTGTCGCAGCAGATGAAGGCCGCCGGCCTGAACGTGCCGCTGATGGGTGGCGACGGTATCTACGACCCGAAGTACATCAGCCTGGCAGGTAAGACCGCCGACAACGACCTGGCCACCTCGGTCGGGGCCCCGGTCGACGCGCTGGAGTCGGCGAAGAAGTTCGTCGCGGACTACAACGCAGCCGGCTACAAGGACCCGTACGCGGCGTACGGCGGTTACTCCTACGACGCCGCCAACGCGATCATCAACGCGCTGAAGACGTCCCTGAAGGACGCCAACGACGTCGAGTCGGCCCGCCAGGCCACGGTCGATGCCATGAGCAAGGTTTCGTTCGACGGCGTGACCGGCAAGGTGGCGTTCGACCAGTACGGTGACACCACGTCGAAGGTGCTGACCGTCTACAAGGTTGCCGCCGGCAAGTGGGCCACTGTCGAGACCAAGGACTTCGAAGCCAAGTAGCAAGTCGACCTCATGCCATGGGGGTGGGAGCTGATCCTTCTGGTCCTCCCACCCCTGTGGCATGTCAGAACTGAGGCAGTTGGGAGGTCGACGTGGACCAGTTCTTCCAGCAGCTCGTGAACGGGCTGACCCTGGGATCGTTGTACGCGCTGATCGCGGTCGGGTACACCGTCGTCTACGGCATCGTGCAGCTCATCAACTTCGCCCATGGCGAGGTCTTCATGATCGGTGCGTTCGGCGCACTGACCACGTACCTGTTGTTCTTCGACGGTCAGACCAGCGTGTGGATCCTGCCGGTGATGATCGTCGGCGCCATCATCGCGTCGGTCGGCACCGCGGTGGCGATGGAACGTGTCGCGTACCGTCCCCTGCGGAACGCGCCACGACTCGCACCGCTGATCACCGCGATCGGTATCTCCGTCTTCCTGCAGGAGTTCGTCCGGCTCTTCTACGAGCGGCCGGAGTGGACCGTGGTGGCGTTCGCCGTCATCGCGGTCGGAGTCGGATACTACGTCGGCTCGGTGCTGACGAAGGCTGATCTGAACCACCAGACGACCAAGTGGTACGACCGTGCTCCGCTGATCGGCGCCGCGCTCGGCGCCGTCGCGCTGTGGGTCGTGGTCCGGCTGATCGAGCCGGACCTGAGTGTGGTCCTGGCCCTCGGTGTCATCGTCCTCGGCACTGTCGTCGGTACGGCGGTCGGCTGGCTGGCCGGTCTCGCCGCGCGGGGGCGGGCACAGAGCGAGGTCAAGCTCCTGACAGTCGTGGAAGCGGCCGCCGCGGCGATCGTGTTCTCGGAGCTGTTCTGGGTGTTCTACAAGCAGGTCATCACCAGCATCACCTGGCCGAGCGCCAAGCAGCGCATCCCGTTCCCGCAGATCGATGTGGTCACCGGCCCTGCGCTGGACGTCAGCGGGGTGACCATCCAGCGGTCCGCGATCTTCACCGTCGCGGCGCTGGCGGTGTGCGCGGTGCTGCTCTGGTTCTTCATCAATCGGACCCGGCTGGGCCGTGGTATGCAGGCCGTGTCGCAGGATCCCGACACCGCCCGGTTGATGGGTATCAACGTCGACCGGATCATCGTGGTGGCCTTCGCCCTCGGCGCCGTGCTGGCGGCGATCGCCGGGATCTCGCAGGGCTTCCAGAACAACAACATCGACTTCCGGATGGGCTTCCTGGCCGGTCTGAAGGCGTTCACCGCCGCGGTTCTCGGTGGTATCGGCAACGTCTACGGCGCCGTCGTCGGTGGCTTGGTGCTGGGCGTCGTCGAGGCGCTGGCCACCCAGTACATCCCAGGTCAGTTCGGTGGCGGTTCCTGGAAGGATGTCTGGGCGTTCGTCATTCTGATCCTGGTACTGGTGTTCAGGCCGCAGGGCCTGCTCGGAGCGAGGGTGGTGGATCGGGCATGAGCGAAGTACAGACAAGCACTCCGGCGGAGCCGGAGGCGTCGGCTCAGCAGCCGGAGAAGCCGATCGCGTGGCCGGCCGGTATCGCCGGCGTGGTGCTGGTGATCGTGGGCTCCTTCCTGTCCTGGAGCTACGACAGCTCGATCCTGAACGATCTGTCGATCAACCTCTATCCGGGCGGCCTGCAGATCCTCGCGATCATCGGGGCCCTGCTCGCGCTGGTCCTGCTGCTCGCCGAGCGGGGGCCGCTGACGGCGCTGGGATCATGGCTGGACGCGACCCTCGGCCTGCGGGCGCTGGGCCTCGGCCTGACGCTGTACATGGTGCTGGTCATCGTGGCGATCACGGTGGAGTCGGACGGCCTGATCAACGTCAACCCGGGTGCCTACGTCTCCCTGGCCGGTGCCGTTCTGATCCTGGTGAGCTCGCGGATGCTCCCGTTGCGGCAGCTTCGCGACCTGAGCCAGGCGAGGCTGCCGGGCTGGGTGGAGATCCTCGCCATCTCCGTGATGATGGCGGTGATCCTGTTCGGTGCGGCGTACGCGCTGGGCCTGACGGACGCGTGGTCGTTCATCCTCTGCCTGCTCTTCATCGGTACGGTGATCCTGGCGCTGTTCCGGACCGGGGTGATGACCTGGTTCGGCCACGTCGCCCAGCGGCACAAGAAGGTGCTGACGCTGGCGGCGTTCGTGGTCGCGTTCTTCTTCCCGTTCACCCAGCGGGGGTCGGATGCGAACATGTCGATCGCGTGCCAGGTGCTGATCTTCGCGGCCACCGCGATGGGCCTGAACATCGTGGTCGGTCTGGCCGGCCTGCTGGACCTCGGCTACATCGCCTTCCTCGGCTCCGGCGCCTATGTGGCCGCGATGTTGTCGGAGTCGGCGTTCTCGACGATCGACTGGCACCCGCCGTTCGTTGTTGTGATGCTGCTCGGCGCAGGTACGGCGGCGACTCTCGGTCTCATCATCGGGTCACCGACCCTCCGCGTCTCAGGTGACTACCTGGCCATCGTGACATTGGGCTTCGGTGAGATCTTCCGGCTGGCGATGTTCAACCTGGACGGCATCAACGGCCCGCTGCTGACCAACGGCCCGAACGGTATCCCCGGCATCCCGGATCTGCAGATCGGCAACTTCAACTTCGGCGACGAGCACACGATCGCCGGCCTGGAGCTGGGTCGCTTCTCGAACTACTACTTCATGCTGCTGCTCCTGATCGCGTTCGTCATCCTGGTCTTCGCCCGGCTGAACGACAGCCGGATCGGCCGGGGCTGGGTCGCGATCCGGGAGGATGAGAAGGCCGCCGAGGCGATGGGCGTGAACGTCTTCGGCCTGAAGGTGCTGGCGTTCGTGATCGGGGCATTCCTGGCCGGTCTGGCCGGAACCATCAAGGCACATCAGGACGTCGCGGTCAGCCCCGACCAGTTCATCTTCCTCGAGTCGGCGTTCCTGCTCGCGGCCGTCGTACTGGGCGGTATGGGCACCATCGCCGGTGTGCTGCTGGGAGCAACGATCCTGAAGCTGCTGCCGGAGAAGCTGCGGTTCTTCTCGGAGTACCGGCTGCTGCTGTTCGGCCTGCTGCTGGTGCTGATGATGCGGTTCCGGCCGGAGGGCCTGGTGGCGAGCAGACGTCGGCAGCTGGAGTTCCACGAGGAGGACGAGGCGTTGGCCGTCGCGGTCGAGGAAGAGCTTGTGGAGGAGGCGAAATGACCGTCACCGAGACGACGTCCACATCGACCCGGGCGAGCGGCCAGCCGGTGCTCGAGGCCTCCGGGGTGACCATGCGGTTCGGTGGTCTGCTGGCGGTCAACGACGTCAACCTGACCGTGCGGGAAGGCGAGATCGTCGGTCTGATCGGCCCGAACGGGGCCGGTAAGACGACGTTCTTCAACTGCCTCACCGGCCTCTACAAGCCGACGTCCGGGGCGGTCCGGTTCGCCGGTACGCCGCGCAAGCCGGAGCCGGCCAAGCGCCAGGTGAGCGAGGCGGACGACGCGGTGGTGGTGCAGCCGCTGGCCGCGCTGACGCCGTTGCCCCCGAAGCCGCGGGCCGTGGTCCGGGCCGGAATGGCGCGGACGTTCCAGAACATCCGGCTGTTCGCCAACATGACCGCGCTCGAGAACGTGATGGTCGGCCGCTACTGCCGGACCAGTTCGGGCGCGCTCACCTCGGTCCTGCGCGGGCCGAAGTTCCGCCGGGAGGAAGCGGCCACCCGGGAACGGGCCCAGGAGCTGCTGAACTTCGTCGGGCTGGGCAAGTCCGCCGAGCACCTGGCCCGGAACATGCCGTACGGCGACCAGCGCCGGCTCGAGATCGCGCGGGCGCTGGCCACCGACCCGAAGCTCATCCTGCTGGACGAGCCGACGGCCGGTATGAACCCGCTGGAGACCCGGCAGGCCAGTGACCTGATCTTCAAGATCCGGGACTCGGGGCTGTCGGTCGTCGTGATCGAGCACGACATGCGGTTCATCTTCAACCTCTGCGACCGGGTGCTGTGCCTGGTCCGCGGTGAGGCCCTGATCGAGGGCACACCGGCCGAGGTGCAGTCCGACCCGCGGGTGATCGAGGCCTACATCGGCACCGGCGAGGACGACGACGAGGAAGAGGCGCAGCGTCAGCAAGACGTCGCCGACGGCGAGGAGACCCCATGACGGTATTGATGCCACGCCTCCGGCGCGGCGGGTCATGGGGCTTCGGCTCCCAGTCTTCCCTCGTCGCTTCAGTCGCTACGCTCCCTCCACTCCTCAGTCCAGACCGGGAGGCCCCATGACCGCGATGCTCGAGGTCCGCGACCTGGAAGTTGCCTACGGCAAGATCGTCGCGGTGAAGAAGATCAGCTTCAGCGTGGAGCAGGGGCAGGTGGTGTCGCTGATCGGCACCAACGGCGCCGGCAAGACCACCACGCTGCGGACGATCTCGGGTCTGCTCCGGCCGTCGTCGGGGGAGATCCTGTTCCAGGGCGAGCGGATCGACACCACGCCGGCGCACGACATCGTCGCGCGTGGGCTGGCGCACTCTCCGGAGGGCCGGCGGATCTTCCCGAGGCTGTCGGTCGAGGAGAACCTGCTGCTCGGCGCGTTCGCCCGCCGGGACCCGAGTGGTGTCCGGACCGACCTGGACGCGGCGTACGACCTGTTCCCGATCCTGGGGGAGCGGCGCAAGCAGCCGGCCGGGACGTTCTCCGGCGGTGAGCAGCAGATGCTGGCGATGGGCCGGGCGATGATGAGCCGGCCGAAGCTGATGATGCTGGACGAGCCGTCGATGGGTCTGTCGCCGATCATGATGAAGCGGATCATGACGACCGTGACCGAGTTGCAGCGGCAGGGTACGACGATCCTGCTGGTGGAGCAGAACGCGCAGGCGGCGCTGAAGCGGGCCGACTATGGGTACGTGCTGGAGGTCGGCAAGATCGTCCTGTCCGGGAGCGGCAGCGACCTGCTGGTCAACGACGACGTCCGTAAGGCGTACCTGGGCGAGGACTAGCGCCAGTAGTTGCCGAGAGCCCCGGTCCGGTGACGGGCCGGGGCTCTTGTCAGCGGCGGATGACGACCAGCAGCTGCACCAGCAGCGGCGCGACGATCAGCGCCGGCAACAGGTCCGCCACGGCGATCTGCTTGAGCTTCAGCAGCCGCAGGGCGACCCCGATCAGCATCACCCCACCGGTGGCGCCCAGCGCGGTCACATGCGCGTCCGGGAGTACGTCGCCGAGCACGGCACCGACCGCGGTCATCAGGCCCTGTACGACGAGCACCACGAGCGCGGAGGCGGTCACACCCCAGCCGAAGGACGCGGCGAACGCGATCGAGGCGAAGCCGTCCAGCACCGCCTTGAGGTACAACTGGTCCGCGCCACGGCCGAGCCCGTCGGACAACGCGCCGAGGAACGTCAGCGGCCCGACGCAGAACACCATCGACGCGGTCACGAACCCCTCGACGAACGTGCTCTCGCTGTCACCGCGGCTGAACCGGTGCTGCATCCAGGCGCCGAAATCCTCCAGCCGCTGCTCGATCCGCAGCAACGATCCGGCGATCCCGCCGATCAGCATCGCGCCGAGCACGATCAGGATCGGCGCGCTGTCGCCGACCGCGTCGCTCAGCACCCGGTCGCCGACGCTGAGTGCCGACGCGATCGCGATCAGCAGGGTGACCAGACCCAGCGCGTCGGTGACGAGATCACGGGTGCGGTGACTGAGCCGATGACCGATGAGTACGCCGAGTACCGAGCCGATGAGCACCGTCGCGACGTTCACGACAGTACCGATTCCGATGAACAAACCTGGTCTCCGATCGGCCCGACGGGGCAGCTTTGCAACAGACCCCCGAGGGCCTACTGTTGCGCGAGGACGAGCGTATCCGCACGTCCCGTTCACCTCGGGGGTGGACCAGACCCAGGAGGTCGCTGTGGCAGCAGCCATCGAGGTGAGGGACGCCCAACGCGGTGATGCCGACGCCTTGGTTGTGTTGTGGCGTGAGATGACCACAGGACCCGGTCACCCGTTGCGGCTGCCCACGCCGCCGACGGTCGCGGCCGTCGAGGTTGCTGTCGGCAAACATCTCGACGACCCGTTCGGCCGGCTGCTGGTCGGCGAGCTGGACGGCGCAGTCCACGGGATGGCCTATCTGCGCCGTACGGCGGTCAGTCCGCTGCACGACGACTTCACCGTCACGGTGGAGTATCTGCACGTCAGCGACGTCGCCCGCCGGCACGGCCTGGGCAAGGCGCTGATCGCGGAGGCGGCCGCGTGGGCCGAGCACGAGAACTGCGCACACCTGGCCGCGGTCGCGCCCGCGATCGCCCGCGAGGCGAACCGGTTCCTGGCCCGGCTGGGTCTGGGGCAGGCCGGCGTACTGCGCTTCGCCACCACGCACACCGTGCGCCGCCGGCTGGCCGCCGAGCACGCGCCGAACCTGCTGGCCCTGCTCTCGTCGCGACGGTCGGTGATCGCCCGCCGCGCCAGCTCGGCCGGCCGCCGCTGACGGTCGACCCGGCGCCGGCCGATGTCAGCTTCCCGGCGGCGCCTGAATCAGCTGGCACGTGATCCGCGCGGTGCAGACCCGCTTGTCCCGCGCGTCGGTGACGACGACCTCGTACGACGTCGTCGTACGGCCGAGGTAGATCGGCGTGGCGACACCGGTGACGACGCCGTCGCGGACCGCGCGGTGGTGGGTGGCGTTGATGTCGACACCGACCGCGACCTTGCCGTAGGCCGAGGCGTGCAGGGCCGAGCCGATCGAGCCCAGGCTCTCGGCCAGGACGCAGGACGCGCCGCCGTGCAGCAGCCCGTACGGCTGGGTGTTGCCCTTGACCGGCATGGTCGCGACGACCCGCTCCGGGGCCGCCTCCTTGACCACGATGCCCATCAGGCTGAGCAGGGTGCCCCCGATGCCCATCCCCGGTCCGAGGTCGATACCGTCTGTGCTCTCATCACTCACAGGGGGCAGACTACGTCAGCCATTCGCTCCACCGAGGGACGATGAACGGAACTGCCAGACCGGGGCGGAGGGGCGGGGACGGAGAACTGCCAGACCGGGGCGGAGGGGCGGGGACGGAGAACTGCCAGACCGGGGCGGAGGGGCGGGGACGGAGAACTGCCAGACCGGGGCGGAGGGGCGGGGACGGAGAACTGCCAGACCGGGGCGGAGGGGCGGGGACGGAGAACTGCCAGACCGGGGCGGAGGGGCGGGGACGGAGAACTGTCCGTGGGAACCACTAGAGTCGGTACGTGGCTCCAGAAACCAACACCTCGACGATGACCAAGGACGCGGAATCTGTGCAGGCCGGCGCAGCATCAGCCCGGCCGCGGATCCTGCTGCTGGACGGGCACTCGCTGGCGTACCGGGCGTTCTACGCGCTGCCGGTGGAGAACTTCTCCACCACCACCGGGCAGCACACCAACGCGGTGTACGGGTTCACCTCGATGCTGATCAACATGCTCCGCGACGAGCAGCCCACCCATGTCTGCGTCGCGTTCGACGTGTCCCGCAAGACCTTCCGCTCCGAGCAGTACGCGGAGTACAAGGCGGGCCGATCGAAGTCGCCGGACGAGTTCAAGGGGCAGGTCTCGCTGGTCAAGGAGGTGCTGGAGGCGCTCCGGATCCCGACCACCGAGATCGACGGCTGGGAGGCCGACGACATCATCGCCACGCTCGCCACCCAGGCGTCCGAGCAGGGCTTCGAGGTGCTGATCAGCAGCGGTGACCGGGACGCGTTCCAGCTGGTCAGCGACGACGTCACGGTGCTGTACCCGAAGCGCGGCGTGTCCGAGATCGCCCGGATGGACCCGGCCGCGGTCGAGGACAAGTACGGCGTGACGCCGCGGCTGTACCCGGATCTGGCCGCGCTGGTGGGGGAGACGAGCGACAACCTGCCGGGTGTGCCCGGAGTCGGGCCGAAGACGGCGGCCAAGTGGCTGAACCAGTTCGGCTCGCTGAACGACGTGGTCGACCGGGTCAACGAGATCAAGGGCAAGGCCGGCGAGTCGCTGCGCGAGCACCTGGCCGACGTGATCCGGAACCGGCAGATCAACGAACTGGTCCGCGACCTGACGCTGGACGTCACCGTGGACGACCTGGTCCGGACGCCGTGGGACCGCGACAAGGTGCACACGTTGTTCGACAGCCTGGAGTTCCGGGTGCTGCGGGAGCGGCTGGTCGCCGAGCACGAGGAGGTCGACGCGACCGTCGACCACGGGTTCGAGCTGGACGGCGTCCAGCTGAAGCCGGGTGAGGTGGCCGGCTGGCTCAAGGAGCACGTCAGCATCGGCGAGCGGATCGGCGTCGCGGTGCAGGGCAGCTGGGGTCGCGGCACCGGCGAGATCACCGGCCTGGCGCTGGCCAGCACGTCCGGCGCGGCGGCCTGGTTCGACCCGACCACGCTGACCCCGGACGACGACGCGGCCTGGCAGGCGTGGCTCGCCGACCCGAAGCAACCGAAGGCGCTGCACGACGCGAAGGGGCCGCTGCTCGGCTTCCTGGAGCGTGGCTGGACGCTGGGCGGTCTGAGCTCGGACACCCAGCTGAGCGCGTATCTCGCCCGGCCCGACCAGCGGTCGTACGACCTGGCCGACCTGACCGTGCGCTACCTCAAGCGCGAGCTGCGCAACGAGGAGGCCGAGAACGGTCAGCTCAGCTTCGACGACGTCGAGGGCGGCCCGGCCGCCGACGCGACGATGCTGCGCGCCCGCGCGATCGCGGACCTGGCGGACACCCTGGACGCCGAGCTGGAGAAGCAGGCCGGCACGGCGTTGCTGGCGGACGTGGAGCTGCCGCTGATCGACGTGATCGCGGCGATGGAGCGGGACGGTATCGCGGTCGACCGGCCGTACCTGGAGCAGCTCGAGGAGCGGTTCGCCACCGGTGTGCGGGAGGCCGCCGCATCGGCGTACGAGGTGATCGGCAAGGAGATCAACCTCGGGTCGCCGAAGCAGCTGCAGGTGGTGCTGTTCGACGAACTGCAGATGCCGAAGACGAAGCGGACCAAGACCGGGTACACCACCGACGCGGACTCGCTGCAGGCATTGTTCGAGAAGACCGAGCACCCGTTCCTGGCGCTACCTGCTGGCGCACCGGGACGCGACCCGGCTGCGGCAGACCGTCGAGGGGCTGCTGAAGACGATCAGCCCGAAGGACGGCCGGATCCACACCACGTTCAACCAGACCATCGCGGCGACCGGCCGGCTCAGCTCGACCGACCCGAACTTGCAGAACATCCCGATCCGGACCGAGGAGGGCCGCCGGATCCGGCAGGCCTTCATCGTCGGCGAGGGCAACGAGTCGCTGATGTCGGCCGACTACAGCCAGATCGAGATGCGGATCATGGCGCACGTGTCCGAGGACGAGGGGCTGATCTCCGCGTTCAACTCGGGGATGGACTTCCACTCGGTGACGGCGTCGCGGGTGTTCTCGGTCGAACCGTCCGCGGTGACGCAGGAGCAGCGGGCCAAGATCAAGGCGATGAACTACGGCCTCGCCTACGGCCTGTCGGCGTACGGGCTGAGCCAGCAGCTGAAGATCGGCGTGGACGAGGCGAAGGGGTTGATGGACGAGTACTTCGAGCGCTTCGGCGGCGTCCGCGACTACCTGCGCAGCATCGTCATCGACGCCGGCAAGTCCGGCTACACCGAGACGATCCTGGGCCGCCGGCGCTACCTGCCGGACCTGACCAGCGACAACCGGCAGCGCCGCGAGATGGCCGAGCGGATGGCGCTGAACGCACCGATCCAGGGCTCGGCCGCGGACGTGATCAAGATGGCGATGCTGAAGGTCGACGCGTCGCTGCGCGAGTCCGGCCTGAAGTCGCGGATGCTGCTCCAGGTGCACGACGAGCTCGTTTTCGAGATCGCCCCGGGCGAGCGCGAGGCCCTCGAGGAGCTGGTACGGCGGGACATGGGCCACGCGGTCGACATGGCCGTGCCGCTCGACGTCTCGATCGGCATCGGCCGTACCTGGCACGAAGCCGCCCACTAGCAGCAAGCGGACGAACCGGCCGTACCAGCGGTAGCTGGTACGGCCGGTTCGCCGTTACGGACGCTCGAAGACCGTGGGGCCGGGGGAGATGGCGTTGGCGATCGCCTGATGTTCGCCGGGGGACAGGGCCGGGAGGTCGGTCAGCGGGAACCACGCGACGTCGAGGGACTCGTCGTCGTTGACGCGCGGCTCGCCGTGCAGCGGGCGGCAGCGGAAGCAGAGGTCGAGGAACTGGACCTGGTCGCCGTTGGGGTAGCTGGCCGGCGGCAGGGTCTGCACGCTGAGCAGGCGTTCGACCTCGACCACGACCGCGGTCTCCTCCTGGATCTCGCGGGCCAGGCCGACGGCCGGCTGCTCGCCGGGCTCGAGGATCCCGGCGACCAGGCTCCACCGCCCGTTGTCCGCGCGCCGTACCAGCAGCACCTGCTCGGCGTCGTCCAGGACCACGCCGCTGATGCCGGTCAGCCACAGCAGGTCGTGACCGATCTTTGCGCGCAGCTCGAGGATGAATTTCGGGGTCGCCATGGTGTGAACCCTATAGAAACAGGGGAGGCCCTTTAGTTTACGCAAGAAAGTTGGGCGCCCCGCTGCAAGCGGGAAGCGCTTTCCGCGCAAGACACGGACTGTGTGCGAGCGGTCCCGCCCAGTTACATCCGACCCCTTCCGAAGACATCGGATCTGTGTCATTCTCCGGCCAAAGATCCGAGATCCTATCGGATATTTCGTCTCGTTCTGCCCTATACCGCCTTGGAGGACCCATGCCGAACAACACCGCCCGGTCGTCGGGGATCAGCCGTCGATCACTGATCGCGGGAGCGCTCGGACTGACCGCCGCGACAGCCGGCGGAGGTCTGCTCAGCGGCTGCAGTGGCTCGAGCTCTGCGAGCGGAGCGGGCGGGGGAGCCGCGGCTCCGGCCCCGCCCAGCGTCACCCTCGGCCCGAAGCTGGAGGGGGTGCTGTACCCGGATGGGTACGTCGGCCCGGTGGCCCGGCAGCTGAAGCCGATCACGACCGAGAAGGTCACCTTCAAGATCGTCGTCCCGCAGGACGTGACGATCGGCGACTGGAAGACGAACGCGTTCACCAAGTGGCTGGAGCAGAAGACCAACATCCACATCGAGTGGAACCAGGTCGGCGGCACCGACGACGACGTGATGACCAAGGTGAACGCGATGATCGCCGCCGGCGACATCCCGGACGCCTTCATGGGGATCGACTTCTCCCGGTCGCAGCTGTTCCTGTACGGCCAGCAGGACCTGTTCGCCGACGTCAGCCAGTACATCGACGCCTACGCGCTGAACCTCCAGCAGGCGATGAAGGACTACCCGGACACGCGCAAGCTGGTGCAGGCGCCGGACAAGAAGATCTACTCGTTCCCGAACATCAACGACTGCTACCACTGCCGGGCCGGCGCCGGAAGATCGTTCCTGAACACCGAGTGGATCCAGCAGGTCGGTCTGGCCATGCCGAAGACGACCGACGAGTTCCTCGAGGTGATGCGCGCGTTCAAGAAGGCGGACCTGGCCGGCAACGGCCGGACCATCCCGTTCGCCGGCTACAAGGACGCCAAGATCGATCCGTACTTCATGAACGCGTTCCTCTACAACCCCGGCGACCCGTGGCTGGTCGTCCACGACGGCAAGGTCGACGTCACGTTCGACAAGGACGAGTGGCGCGAGGGCCTGAAGTACATGAACACCCTGTACGGCGAGGGCCTGATCAACCGCGACGTGTTCACCGCCGACGAGGACCAGTTGCAGCGCTACGGCAACGCGCCGGGCAAACCGCTCATCGGCGGCGCCCGGGTGAACTACTGGGGCAACTTCCTCGACATCGACCAGAAGGACCCGAACGCCCGCTGGCGCAAGTACGAGGCGTGTCCGCCGCTGGAAGGGCCGAACAAGGTCCGGTACGCCACCTGGAACTACCTCGGCGTCGGCGTCGAGGTGTCCCAGCTGGTGATCACCAAGAAGTGCGCCAAACCCGAGTTGCTGGTCCAGTGGGCCGATGCCCAGATGGAGCTGGAGGCGATCCTGCGCGGGTACGGCGGCCCGAAGTTCGACTGGGCCAAGAAGGGTGAGCTCGGGATCAACGGCAAGCAGGCGGTCTTCGGCTTCTCCGCCACCTGGAACACCGAGAAGAACATCAGCTGGAGCCAGGACAACCCGATGTACCGCTCCCAGGACTTCCGGCTGAGCGAGCGGGTGAACCCCAAGGACCTCACCTTCGAGCAGCCGCTGTACCAGCAGACCAAGGACAGCTACTTCCCCTACAAGCAGCCGCTGGAGATGCAGTTCCCGCCGGTCACCCTGGACCAGGACCAAGCCGCGCAGGAGGCGGAGCTGAAGACCAACCTCAAGAACGAGGTGGAGCAGTCGTTCGCCAAGTTCCTCACCGGGCAGCTCGACCCGAACGACGACGCCGCGTGGAACGACTACAAGGAGCGGGTCGAGAAGATCGGTGTGAAGCCGTACCTCGACCTTCAGCAGGCCGCTTACGAGACGTACAACTCATGAGCGAGCGGAGCGAGCTCATCATCAAGCACCGCCTGTCTTGTGCCTCATCCGCGCCCGGAGCGAAGCGAGGACGTGGATGAGTACCACTCCCACGCTGCCGCCGGACGAGAAACGCCTGGCGGTCGGGGCGCCGATCCAGGACACCCGGGGCGACAAGATCGCACTGGCCTGCATCTACACCGCGCTCGGACTGTTCTGCCTGGCGGTGCTGTATCCGATCGTCTACGTCCTCAGTTCCTCGGTCAGCGACACGAAGAGGGTGGCCGCCGGCGAAGTCTGGTTGTGGCCGGTCGGCTTCACTCTCGATGCGTACAAGGCGATCTTCGACTACGACGCGATCGTCAGCAGCTTCGGCAACTCCGTGTACTACGCGGTGGCCGGAGCGCTCGTGGCCACGGTCCTCACCCTGCTGGCGGCGTACCCGCTTGTCCCGGAAGGCATTGCCGGGGAAGGGCTTCGTCATGGCCGCGTTCGTGTTCACGATGATGTTCAGCGGCGGCATGATCCCGACGTACCTGGTGGTGGATCAGCTGGGCCTGCTGAACACGCGGTGGGCGATGATCCTGCCGACCGCGCTGGCGGTCTGGAACGTGATCATCACCCGGACCTACTTCATGGTGACGATCCCGGAGGAACTGGTCGAGGCCGGCAAGGTCGACGGCTGCAGCGACTTCGGGTTCTTCTGGCGGGTCGTGCTGCCGCTGAGCAAACCGATCATCGCGGTGAACCTGCTGTTCTACGCGGTCGCGCAGTGGAACTCGTTCTTCAACGCGCTGATCTACCTGACCAACGAGCATCTGTTCCCGTTGCAGGTGGTGTTGCGGCAGATCCTGATCCAGACCAAGGTCGATCCGTCCCAGATGCCCGACACGAGCAAGCTGGCGCAGCTGAAGGAGCTGCAGCAGCAGCTGAAGTACTCGCTGATCGTGATCGGCATGATTCCGCCGTTGCTGGTCTACCCCTTCGTGCAGAAGCACTTCGTCAAGGGGGCCATGATCGGCTCGCTGAAGGGGTGACGTGATGACTGCTTCGACGGAAACCCGTGCACGCGTCCGGGCCGCGAAACCGCCGGCCGGGCGGCAGTCGCCGAACGGCCACCGGAAGGGACGGGGCAGAGCACCGAAACCCTCGGTCCGGCTGGGCATCCGGATGCGCCGGAACTGGCAGCTGTACGTGATGCTGGCGCTGCCGCTGATCTGGCTGGCGATCTTCGCCTACTGGCCGATGTACGGCGTGATCATCGCCTTCAAGGACTGCAACGTGGTGTCCGGGATCTGGGGCAGCCCGTGGGCCGGGTTCAAGTACTTCGACCGGTTCATCGAGTCGTACCAGTTCTGGAAGCTGATCCGGAACACGGTCTACCTGCACGTGTACGAGCTGGTCGCGACGTTCCCGTTGCCGATCATCCTCGCGCTCTGCCTGAACACGGTCCGGAGGAAGTGGTTCAGCCGGTCGGCCCAGCTGATCACCTACGCGCCGCACTTCATCTCGACCGTGGTCGTCGTCGGCCTGATCGTCGTACTGACGAACCCGAACACCGGGGTGACGAACCAGCTCCTCGGCCTGTTCGGTCTCGGACCGGTCGACATGATGGGCGATTCCGGGCTGTTCCGGCACCTGTTCGTCTGGTCGGGCGCCTGGCAGACGATGGGGTTCTCGGCCATCATCTATCTGGCCGCGCTGACCAGTGTGCCGCCGGAGCTGCACGAGGCGGCGATCGTCGACGGCGCCTCGCGGCTGCGGCGGATGTGGCACATCGACCTGCCGTCGATCGTGCCGGTGGCGGTCATCCTGCTGATCCTGAACATCGGCTCGATCCTGTCGGTCGGGTTCGAGAAGGTGCTGCTGATGCAGAACAGCCTGAACCTCGACACCGCGGAAGTGATCGACACCTACGTGTACAAGATCGGTCTGGCGTCGACCGTCCCGCAGTTCAGTTATGCGACCGCGATCGGGTTGTTCAGATCGGTGATCGGCTTGGTGCTCCTGGTACTGGCGAACACGTTCGCACGCCGCTTCGCCAAGTCCAGTCTCTGGTGAGTCAGCTGGCGTCGACGGTCTGGCGGTGCAGTCCTGCCGCCAGGCCGATCGACAGCAGGATCGCGCAGGTGCTGGTCATCGCGACCAGAACCTTCACGCCGGCCATGCCGCTGGCGATGTCGGTGCCGAGCACGATCCCGGCGCCGATCGCGAGCACGATCAGCCCGGCCCAGATCAGCAGGGCAGCCCGCTTCTCCTGCTGTGCGATCGCGGCATAGACGACGAGCTGCAGTACGGCGTACGCCGAGCCCGAGATCGCGAACAGCCAGGTGTAGGGACCGAGTGCCCCGTACTCCGCCTCGCCGCCGATCACGGCCACGACCACGTCGGGCAGGATCAGCGCGCCGATGACCGAACACGCGCCGAGTCCCGCGACCGCCCAGATCGCCCGACGCAGCCGGACCGTGTCGCCGGGCTCGCTGGCTAGTGACGGGAACACGATCACGATCACGAACTGCGGCAGGAACAGGCACGCCTTCGCCACGATGACACCGGCCGCGTAGTACCCGCTGTGCCGGCCGTCGAGCAGGGCCCGGGCGAACAGCACGTCTGCGTTGGCGATCGCGAAGAACGCGAGCAGCGTATGCGTTCCGTGCACCGTTTCCCGTAGTACTCCCTTGACCTCTGCCGCCGTACCTCCGGCGGATCCACGCAGCAGGAAGCCACCCAGGAGAGCGGGTACGGCGGCGCCCAAGGCCAGACCGATCATTGCCGCGTTGACCGATGGGTGGATGAGCAGTGCACCACCACCCAGCACCAGACGTCCCACACCGACGGCTGTGTAGACGGCCGCCAGCTCGGTCCAGCGTTGACTTCCTTGGAGCACGCCGAGCTGTGAGCCCATGAGTGTGAGGCAGCCGAGCGTGGGGGCGAGCAACATGACCGCGACCAGCGAGTCGATGTGCAGCAGCCAGGCGAAGAGCGGCGTCGCCAGCAGGCAGACAATCGTGAGTCCGAGTGCGGCACGACGTCCTGCCTTCAGCATCGCATCGGCCAGGGTCGCGGCGCCTTCACCGGAGTGAGTGGCGAGCCTGCGGGCGCCGGTCGCCTGCAGGCCGAGTGACGCGACATTGCCGATCAGCAGCAGGCCGAGCAGTGCGGTCATGGCGCCGAACTGCTCCGGCACGAGCTGGTGGACGCCGATGAGGGTGAAACCGTAGGCGGCCACGTTCATGATGGCCATGCCGACGGCAACGACAGTCGCGCTGCGGAGGAACGACAGCTTCGGCTGCTGCTCTGGTGTCGTGTCTGAGGTCATGGTCTGCTGTCCGGCCCAGGTACCCGGTAGGTTGCGCTGCAGTGAGGGGGTGATGCCGACGTGGTCATGTCAGAACGTGCTGTGCGCGTCCTGCCCTGGCTGTGGCCTGTCCTGCTCACCCTGTTGATCACTGCTCCGCTGCTCGCTCCGGGCTATGTGGTCGGCTACGACATGGTGTTCGTGCCGGACCTCACGGTACGGCTTGACCTGTTCGGTGTCACAACGGCCATGCCGCGAGCGGTGCCGTCGGACGTGATCGTCGCCGTACTGGACGAGCTCGTCGGTGGGCAGATCCTGAACAAGGTCGTTCTGGTGGCCATCCCGCTACTGTCCGCACTCGGCATGACCGCCCTGTGGCGAGAGCTGCGACTGGGCACCGCGCTACCGGGTGCCGCGGCCGTGACGCTCTTCGTCTGGAACCCGTTCGTCGCCGAACGCCTCCGACTGGGCGCGTGGGCGCTGCTACTCGGGTACGCCGCTCTGCCGTGGCTGGTGCGATCCGCCCTGCGACTGCGGAAGGGGACCGGCTGGCCGGGCTTCCTGCTCGCGTCTGCCGGCTGTGCATTGACTGCCTCGGGCGGGATCACCGGACTGCTGGTCGCCGGTCTCATCGTGCTGTGGCCGGGCCGCGGTCGGGTGTGGCCGCTAGGCGCAGCGGTGCTGCTGAACGCCCCCTGGCTGGTCGCAGGTCTTGTGCACGCCGGCAAGTCAACGGTCGACCCTGCATCAGTGACAGCCTTCGCCGCTCGTAACGAGGGCTATGGGGGAGCACTGCCCACTCTGCTCACGCTGGGCGGTGTGTGGAACGCAGACGTTGTCCCCGGCAACAGAGGCGACCTGCTGCCGCTGATCTTCGCGTTCCTCATGCTCCTCATGTCCGCAGTCGGTGTCGTGCTGTGGTGGCGACAGGACCGCATTGCCGGCGCATTGGTCGTGGCGGCTGCTGTCGCCGTACTGGTGGGCATGGCCGGCGTGGTCGCACCGGGAGCCTTTGCTGACGTCGTGGCCAATGTCCCCGGTGCCGGTCTCTTCCGTGATGGCCAGCGCTACCTTGCTCCACTGGTCCTGCTCCAGTCTGTCGGTTTCGGTGTCGCGGTCCACGCGCTGCTGCAACATGCGCCACTCCATCGGATAGTCGGCGCGACCGCCGTACTGCTGCCGATCGCAGCACTGCCGGCGCTGTCCGGAGGGGCTGGGCTGCACGTGTCGCACTACCCGTCCGACTGGGCGCGGGCGGAGCACGTGCTGGCCGGGCCGTTCATCCCGTGGCCATTCGAGTCCTATCGGGCACCTGTCTGGAACGGTCGCCGTCCGGTGCTGGACCCGATGCCCCGGTACTTCGACCAGCCGGCAGTGGTCCCCGACGAGCTCATCGTGGGCGGCCACCGCCTGGCCGGCGAGGACCCGCGCGCTGCCACCGTGGCAACGGCATTCCGTACGGCGATCCGCAGCGGAACCGACCCGACACCGGTGCTGCTGCAGCAGGGCGTCGGCTGGCTGGTCTTCGACCGCGGGGCCGGCGGACCGTCCCCCCGCGACTCGATCCCCGGGCTGACCGAGGTGTACGCCGGTATGACGGTGAGCGTTTTCCAGCTCCCCGGCACGCCCGCACCGGAAGAGAACCAGGCCTGGCGGACCGCTGTCGTCCTGGCCGCGTGGGTGCTCGCCGGAGCGACGCTGGCGGCGGCGACGGCCGGTCTGGTGACCCGGCGCTCCATGGTCTGGCGGAGTCGCTGACCGGTTGTTACTCTTCGGTTCACTTATCAAGGAGGGGACACGCTTCATGGGATCACTGATCGGTGCGGCCATCGCCGTATTCGCCGGGCTCGCGGTGGCTACGACCACGGTTGTCGGAGTCGTGCAGTCGGTGAAGGAAGACCCTGCGCCGCCGGCCGGGCAGACCCAGGGACAGGCTGACGTTCCGATCGTCGGCTACGGGACGAAGTAGACAGCAGTTCGTCGAAGGCCAGTGCGGTCGCGCCCCAGGTGAAGTTGCCCGCACTGGCCACGGCCCCTTCCGACAACCGCTGCCGGAGCTCTGCGTCCTGCAGCAGTTCGGTGATCGCAGTGGTGAACTCAGCTGGGCTGTCCACCAGCACACCCGACACTCCGTCGTGCACGGACTCGGTCGGACCACCCGCACTCTGGTAGGCCACAGTCGGTACGCCGTGACCGGCAGCCTCACCGACGACGAGTCCCCAGCCCTCCTTGAGGCTCGGCAGCGCCAGCACCCACGCCTCGTCGTACGCCGCGTGCTTGTCGTCCTCGCTGACGTGGCCACGGAACTCCACCGCGTCCTGCAGCCCACGCTCCTCGACGTACGTCCGCAGCGAGTCCTCCCACCAGCCTGAGCCGACCACGACGAGTCGCGCCTCCGGCAGTACCTTGCGGGCCTCGGCGATCGCGTCGACGGCGTGCTCGATCTGCTTGTGCGGCACGATCCGGCCGACGCACACCACGGTCGGCGCCGCCGACTGCGGCCGCTGCCGCGGTAGTGCCGGGTCGGTGCCGTTGTGGATCACCTCGATGCCCTTCACTCCAAGGCTCAGCAGCTCATCGCGTGAGGCCGACGACACGGTCACGTAGCGGCAGTCGTCGTACAGCCGTGGAGCGACGCGCGACTCGAGCCACCAGCCGAGCCGTCCACGCCAGCCCGGGTACACCACCTGCCACTGCTCCTCGTGCACGTGATGCACGAGGACGACGACGCCGGTACGACGTACGAGGCGAGTAAAGAATGGGAGTCCGTTCTGCACGTCGATCACGTGGTCGGGACGGCGCAGCCACGTGTGCAGCAGGCCACGCAGGTACACCGTGACCTTGCTGCCCCGGTACAGGTACCGCACGTCGTGCCGTCGGGCTTCTCGCGGACTGCCCGGATAGGCCGCGCACAGCACTGTCACTCGCCAGCCCAGTGCCGCAAGGCCGCTCGCCACCTCCTCCACATATCGCTCGGAACCTCCGCCCTCAGGGTTCGTCGTGTCCCGCCAGTTCAGCAACAGCACGCTCTGAGCACGCACCTTGTGAGCCCCACCCTCCGGTAACCTCCCCCGAGGTAATGGGCGAGGACGTTACCAAGGAGTAACGATGTCCGCCAGAGCTCGCAAGATCCGTTAATGTCCCGCCTGTGCGAGTGATGACGAACCCCACAGCGAACAGCGCGTGGACAGCCGACCTCGGTCGTGCGGTCCGGCTGTTCCGGGCGTTCGGCGTCGAGCAGTCGGATCCGGATCACTTCTACGAAACGCTTGCCGCAGACTCGGTCGGTCAGCTTCAGCAGTACGTCGACATGCGCGGCACGCTGATGCTCGACGTCGGCGGTGGCCCCGGGTACTTCGCGGACGCCTTCCGGCACGCCGGAGCGACGTACTACGCGATCGACTCCGACCTGGGTGAGCTGAGCGGGCGTGGTGAACCCGTCCCGGGCACAGTGCTCGGCAGCGGGATGGCGCTGCCGGTGGCTGATGCCTCGGTCGACATCTGCTTCTCGTCCAACGTGCTGGAGCACGTGCCGGACCCGTGGCTGATGGCCGACGAGCTGGTCCGCGTCACCAGGCCGGGCGGCACCGTCTTCCTGTCGTACACCGGCTGGTGGGGTCCACACGGCGGCCACGAGACCGCGCCGTGGCACTACCTCGGTGGACACCGGGCGGCGCGTCGGTACGAGCGCCTGAAGGGCCACCCGCCGAAGAACCGGTTCGGTGAGTCGCTCTTCCCGATCACTGTCGCCGGCGGGCTGCGCTGGGCTCGTTCCTGCCCGGACGCCGACCTGGTGGCCGCTGTGCCGAGGTACCACCCGCGCTGGGCGTACGGCGTACTCGCGCTGCCCGGGCTGCGGGAAGTCGTGACCTGGAACCTCGTCCTGGTGCTGCGGCGGCGATGAGGCGGCTGAAGGCAGGAAGTACGGAGCAGGTGGTCTGGCGGGCAAGGCTCGTGCTGGGCTGCCTGGCCCTGATCGCCCTGTGCTTCCACCAGGCGCCCGGCAAGATCGTGCCGGACACCAAGCTCGACCTCACTGCCGGCCCGGGCGGCTTCCTGGCCCGCTCGCTGCACCTGTGGGATCCGCAGGGCGCGTTCGGACAGCTGCAGAACCAGGCGTACGGCTACCTGCTGCCGGTGGGCCCGTTCCACTGGCTGCTGGACGCACTGTCGGCGCCCGACTGGGTGACGCAGCGACTGTGGTGGTCAGTGGTGCTGTGTGTTGCCTTCCTCGGTGTCTGGAAGCTGTGCAACGCCTTCGACTACGGAGTGCCCTGGACTCGCTTTGCCGCGGCACTGCTGTACGCCCTGAGCCCACGCATGCTCGGCGAGGTCTCGATCACCTCGATCGAGGTGTGGCCGCTGGCGATGGCCCCCTGGGTGCTCTTGCCGCTGGTGACACCGCGGGCGCGCTCGGGCTGGTGGCGGGTCGGCTGGTCGGCCGTGGCGTTCGCTCTGGTCGGGGGAGTCAACGCAGTCGCCACAGGTGCGACGCTCGTACTCCCGGCGCTCTGGTTGATCACCCGGCGGCTGGACCGATCGACGCTGAAGGTGGCGCTCGGCTGGCTGGGCTGCGTGGTCGCCGTCTCGGTCTGGTGGCTCGTGCCACTCATGCTGCTCGGCCGCTATAGCCCGCCGTTCCTGGACTGGATCGAGGACGCTGCCGTCACGACCGGCATGGCGAGCGTGTTCGAGTCGTTCCGCGGTACGTCGCAGTGGCTCAACTTCCTGTCCGGTGTTGATGGACCCAGCTGGCCGGCCGGCTGGCTCTACGTCACGCAGCCGATGCTGATCATCACGACCGTCGTCATTGCGTTGCTGGGCCTGGTCGGCCTGGCGATGGGGTCGCTCAAGCACCGCGGGTTCCTGCAGCTCTCACTGGTCGTGGGGCTCCTGCTGGTGACATTCGGCCATGCAGGTGCGGCCGGCACACCGCTGGCCTCGCAGCTCCAGGACCTCCTCGACGGACCGCTCGCCGCACTCCGCAACACCCACAAGTTCGAGCTCGTCGTCCGGCTGCCGCTCGCACTCGCGGCAGCACACGCGATGAGCAGACTCAGCGTGTGGGCAACGGCTCGAGGCCTCCACCGCCGAGTGGTGCCCGTGCTGGTCGCCTGTCTGATCGTCTCGGTGGCAACGCCGGCCATCTTCGGTCAGCTGCCCAGACGTGAGGGGTACGACGCCATCCCCGCACACTGGCGTGAAGCCGCGACCTGGCTCGACAGCCAGACGACCAGCGGCAGCGTCCTCGTCGTACCGGCGGCATCGTTCGCGGACTTCACCTGGGGATCCACCAAGGACGAGCCGTTCCAGGCCTTGCTCAAACGACCCATGGCCGTGCGGGACGCCGTACCGCTGGGGTCTGCGGGTACGACGCGGTGGCTGGACGAGGTGGAACGCCGACTCGGCACAGGCGTCGGCGACCAGACACTCAGGCAGGCGCTGGCTCGTGCAGGAGTGAGGTACGTCGTCGTACGCAACGACCTCCGGAACGACGCACAGGTCACACCGACCCTGGCAGTCCACGAGAGCCTGGCCGAGTCGGGCATCGAACGCACCGCCTACTTCGGACCGGCCACCGGCAGCACCAACGAGCAGACCGGGGTGACACTCGACGGCCGCACCCGGTTGCCGTACCCGAGCGTGGAGATCTTCGACGTCGGCGACACAAGTCCAGGCCGGCTGATCCCGCAGTCGCAGCTCGTAGAGGTCCGCGGAGCCGCCGAAGACGTACCGGCCGCACTGACTGCACTGGGCGGCGACGGAGACGCCGTGACCACGTCCGACGCGGCCGGAAAGCTCAGCGGACTCCCACTGATCCAGACCGACGGTCAGCAACGGCGTGAGGTGTCCGTCGGACGCCCAGCCGAGAACTACTCGCCTGTCCTCTCCGCAACCGAGCCGAGCCGTCTGGGCCGCCGCGCCCTCGGGTACGACGTCGGCTCAGCCGCACCGAGTACGACGCGGACCTGGGCCGGCGGCATCGTCGACGTCCGGGCATCGTCGTCGGCGGCGGATGCGAACGCCACTCTGCGGACCGGACCTGGCAACGGGCCGTTCGCGGCGGTCGACGGCGATCCGTCGAGTCGCTGGATCTCCGGCACCTTCGGGCGGAGCAGCGGTGAGTGGCTGGAGCTGACGTTCGCCGAGCCGCGGACGGTCGAGGGACTGAAGGTCCAGTTCGCTCTGACGCCGCCGACGACCGAGCCGGTCCGGACACTGCAGGTGGAGACCGACGCGGGCTCGCTGACCTCTGTGGTGTCGGGGTCGGTCGAACCGCAGAACATCCCGGCACCACCGGGCAAGACGCAACGGCTGCGGCTCAGCGTCGGCATCACCGACGGCAAGAACCCGAATGGGGTGTCCGTCGCCGAGGTGAGCCTGCCGGGGATGCTCGCGGTCAGCCGGCTGACTGTGCCGTCAGGGGCTCGTCAGCCGAGCGCACTGGTGTTCCGGAACCAGCAGATCGGCCGCTCCGCCTGTCTGCACGTGGACACGCGGCCACTGTGCCGGCAGAACGTCGCCAAAGACTCCGAGGAGCCCGCCGGGCTTCATCGCAGCGTGGCGTTGCCGAAGGCCGCGTCGTACCAGCTGCAGGGGACCGCGCTACCCAAGGAGGGGGCAGTGCTGGAAGGCCTGCTGGCCGTTCCAGGCTCCATCACGGCCGCTGCCTCGTCGCGGGCCGTCACCGCTCCGGAGGGCCGGCCCGGTGCGGCGGTGGACCGCGATCTGGGCACCGGCTGGGTTGCCGATCCCTCCGACGGCCGTCCGACGCTGACGCTGAGGTTGCCGAGGGCAAGGATGGTGAATGGGCTGCAGTTCCTCACCGACCCGTACCTGACCGCGTCGCAGCCGACCGAGGTGGCGCTCCGGATCGACGGCGGCCCCCCGGCTGCGAGCAAAGTCGATCCGGAAGGCTATGTCAGCTTCGCGGCGCGGGCAGTACGCACGATCGAGTTGGACTTCACCGCCACCAGACCGTTGGTCGACTTCGATTCCGCGAGCGGCTTCGCCCGGAACGCCCCGGTCGGCGTGGCAGAGGTACGGGTGCTGGGCGCCGACGATCTGCGGAAGGCACTCGACCTGGACGGGCCGACCGGTTCGTTCTGCGGCTACGGCCCCGGCGTGCGGCTGGACGGCGTACCTGCGGACACTCAGGTGAAGGCAACGGTGCGGGATCTGCTGCAACGGCGCCCGGTGACGTTCACGACGTGTGGGAAGGACAGCACGGTCGCTCTGCGGGCCGGGCGGCACAACCTCGACGTGCTGGCCGGTGGCGGCTTCGTACCGGTCGAGGCGACGTGGACGAGGGCGGGCTTCGGCAACGTGTCGAAGACGCCGGTGCGGGCCGTGGAGGTGTGGCGGCCCAACCCCGCGGAGCTGACGGTCGAGGTGCCGACCGCGGACGAGCAGTCGGTGCTCACCATCGCGCAGAACTACAACGACGGCTGGGTGGCGTACGACGGCAGTGGACGCAAGCTGACCCCGATCCGGGTCGGTGGCTGGCAGCAGGGGTGGGTGCTGCCGGAGGGGACCGAGCAGGTGGTCACCGCGCGGTTCATGCCCGATCGCACATACCGAGCCGGGTTGCTGGTCGGCCTGCTCGCTCTGCTGGCGGTGATCGCCATGGCCGTGTTCTTCCGGCGCCGGTCGAGGCACTCGGGGCACCGGCTGCGTGAAGGTCGATACCTCGGCCCGTCGGTGACGGTCGGGCTCGGTCTGGCCGCAGGTGCGTTCATGTCCGGCTGGATCGGCCTGGCGGCTGTCGCGATCGCGGCGGCGGCCACGTGGTTCCTGTCCGGCCGCCTGGTGATCGCCGTGGCTGCCAGTGTGGTCATGCTAGGAACGCTGGTCGCAGCGGTTCAGCCCTGGCCGGACGGGGGAGCGGGGCTGACCTCCGGCGTCGTCCAGGCGTCGATCTTGTTCGGCTGCGCACTCGTGCTCTTGTCCCGGCCGACCGGTGAGACGTCGTAGTTCTTGTCCTTCCGGCCGAGCCGCATGATCGGCCGCTCCATCCCGTAGTAGCTGGCTGCCGCTACCGCGGCCGACACCACCAGCGTCGGGAAGAACAGCAGCGCGAACCGGCCGCTGAACAGCGTGTACCCGCTGATCTGCTCGACGACGCTCAACACGATCACGTGGTACGCGAAGACGCCGTACGAGATGTCACCCGCGACGTGACCGACCTTGCCGCCGAGGAACCGGGCAGCACGTGCTGTCGGGTTCAGAGCGGGGAACAGGACGCAGGCCGCGATCCCTGTGTACAAGAGGCTCTTCACGAACGCCTGGCCCGGTGAGGGCGCGGACAGGTTGTACGGGCCGGCCACTGGACTCGCGGCGATGACCAGCAGCGCCACACCGACACCCCAGACCGTGCCGGGGATCTTGGTCAGCGTGTCCAGCGCGGACGGACCGAGCCTCCCGCTGCTGCGGGCCACCTGCCACAGTGCGAACCCCATGCCGACAGCGAACCAACCGACGTACCCGGGAAGCCAGAGCCCGGCCTGGGCGTGGCCGGTCGCGTTGACGCCCGCCATCCACGCCGGACCGAGCAGGATGAACGCACCCAGTACGGCGAGCCGCCAGCGCACACTGCGTCGGGTCGGGCGCTCGTACCCGGTCAGGAACTTCGCCAGCGTCGGCAGGAGCAGGTAGAACGCGACCTCGGTCGCGAGACTCCACATCTGCGTGAGCCCGTCCGCTGCCAGGCCGTCGAAGTAGATCTGGGTGAGGGTGGCGTGCTGCAGGTACGTCGCCGCGGTGATGCTGTCCTTGTGCGGCACCAGGAAGGCGGCCAGCAGTACGGCGACCCAGAGCGCCGGGAGGATCCGCAGCGCGCGGTTGCGCAGGTACGGCAGGGTCAGCGGTGGCAGTGTGCCCTCGAACCACGCGACCACGTGCGGGCGGTAGAGCAGGAACCCGGAGATCGCGAAGAAGATCGCCACCCCTACGTCGAGCCGTGCCAGCAGGCCGGCGAACGGGCCGTTCAGCGATTCACCGCTGTGAAACCCGACGTGCGTGGTCAGCACCGCGAGCGCCCCGATCGCCCGCATCCCGTCCAAGGCCGGGAATCTGGTCCGTGTCATCTGTGTAGTCCGATCTCGAGGTTCTCCACGCACAGGTTCGTCGCGGGATCGGTGGAGCGTAGCCGAAGCGCGGTGGCGGTGATCCGTCGCGACGGGCCGAGGTACATGGTGCCGACTCCGGCGGGCCACCGGGCGGCCGGCAACGCGGCGACGTTGCCGTCGGCATCGACGAACTCGATCGACACTTCGTTCTCCCGGTCGGCGAAGTAGCCTGCCTTGACGAACCACTCGGCCTCGAACCGCTGCTGCGTCGACGTCAGTGGTACGGTCAGCGGCTCGGTGCCGCGGAGCAGCAGGTTGCAGAAGGCGTTGCTCTTCGACGTCGGCTCACCCCGCGACCACACTACGAAGGGCGCGGACCGGAGCTTGCCGGTTTCGTCGACGAGTAGAGGCTCACTGCCCGGCGCTTGCAAACGGAACGGAATGCCCGCCAACCGCAGTACCGGCGACAACCGGGAGTCGGTCATGAGGACGGTGGCGATCGGCTGCGGCATATTCGTGTCCCACAGGTTCACGTTGGGTCCGGCCCGGTCGAGCTCCGCGGTGACGTTCGCGAAGTAGACCTTCGCCGGGTTGTTCGCCCACTCCCGGGCGAAGCCGGTGTCCGACACGACGACTGCGGCGACCAGACCTCCCATCGCGGCAACGCCCACAACCGGCCGCATCCGCACGGTCCGGGCCGACAGGATCGCGGCCAGCGTCAACGGGATCGAGAGATCGGACCAGTAGTGATAGTGCACGGTGAACACCGGCCCGAACGTCGAGAACCGTCCGTAGGACACCAGCACCACAGACACGAGGACATAGGCGACCACAGCGGCCCACAGCAGGAGCGCGCGCCGGTCCCGTCGCCAGGCCGCCAGCACGAGCACGCCGGCCGCCAGTCCACCGACCATGAGCTCAGCGACGCCAGGTGCGGCGAAGCTTAGCGGCTGCCCGCTGTCGGCCCACGTCCAGGGCCCTCCGGCCAGCGCGGACAACGGAACCCGGAACCCGCGCCCGATCAGCTCGAGCAATTCCCCGACCGGGAGCCGGCCACGAGACGGGTTCCCGTTGCTCAGGTAGAGGGTGCCGAAGGCAACAACGGCGACCCCGAGGGCGGCGGCGTACGGCCAGGTACGGCGGAGCCAGCCGCGGATCGGCTCGTCCCGCAGGTAGAGGGCGAGCGCGACGGCCGCACACAGGATCAGCGCCGATTTCTCCCAGCAGGCAAGGGAGATGAGTAGCGCCAACGGACCGTAAACGATCGCCCGGCGGCGATGGCCGTCGTACCAGTCGATGGTTGCGTGCAGCAACAGCAAGCCGAAGACGTGCGCGGACAGGTTGTTCACGCCGCTCGACAACGACATGAACGACGGCATGCTGAGCGGGGTGAGCGCGTAGAACAACGTCCCGGCGGCCACCCACCAGGTCGGGCCGAGCAGGCGCAGCAGCAGGTGGCCCATCAGGTAGATCGCGACGGCCTGCATCAGCACCCGCCAGGCGACGGTGACGTCGTGGTTCAGCGGTGCGACCTCGGCGAAGACGGCGTAGACGAACCGCAGGCCGGGCGCGATGTGGTCGTTCACCGGCGTCAGCAACTCGGCCGGCGCGAATCCGCGACCGCCCTGGACGAGGAAGTCGAGGTCGTCGGTCAGCCACGAACCCCGGCGCGCGAGCAGCCCGAGGACGGCGGCCTGCAGCAGCGCGATCGCCACCACGACGCCGCGAAGCACCGATGACTCGGGCGCCCTCGGCAGCCCGGAGATCCCCCTCATGCGGCGCGACTATATGACAGTTCGGACACTGGCGAATTTTGTCGTTCCGGCGTCTGTTCAAGAACGGCTACCCGCTGGTAGCGTCCCGCGGACAGACCGGGAGGGGTTGTTGTGGGGAATCGCAGTCGGGCACTGATGATCGGGCTCGGGGTGTTCTTCGTCGGCGTTGCGGCGCTGGCCAGGTTCTACGCGTATCCGACGCTGGCGGTGGCGCCGGCGGATCAGGTCGCGCACACCGTGTCGGCCGGATCGGACGCGACCATCTTCAGCATCGCGGAGCTGAAGGAGAAGGGTGGAGTCGAGCTCGAGTCACGCCGTACCGTCCGCGGCGACGTGGCCGCGGCCGAGAAGATCAGCAAGGCGCTGGACCGCAAGGTCGTCGTGTTCGACACCGCGGTGGTCACCGACGACTCGAAGAACTACCAGTTCCCCGACGACGCGTCGAAGACCGAGCTGATGCCGCTGAGCTTCGTCCAGGAACGCGTCGTCCTGGATGCGCACACCGGTGAGGCGGTGCGCTGGAACCCGTCGGGTGACGACAACAGCGGCGAGTACATCGCGACCACGCTGGAGAAGCCGGACCGGCTCAAGCCCGACCAGAGCAGCCCGTTGTTCAAGGGTCACGAGGGCCTGGTGCTGAAGTTCCCGTTCGGCACCGAGAAGAAGACCTACAAGTTCTGGGACTCCACCCTGCGCAAGGCGTTCCCGATCCAGTTCAAGGACGAGGCCACCCTCGAGGGGCTCAAGGTCTACGTCTTCGAGCAGGAGGTGCCGCAGCAGGAGGTGCCGCTAGCCAAACCGCTGATGGTGCCGGGCAATCTGGTCGACGAGCCGGGCCGCGACTCGGTCGAGGTGCAGCGCACGTACAAGAACACCCGGACCCTGTGGATCGAGCCGGTCACCGGCGCGATCATCAAGGGCCAGGAGCAGCAGCACGCCACCATCGCCTACAACGGCGAGGAGAAGTTGATCGCGACCCAGGTCACCATCGCGTACGACGACGCGACGGTGAAGAAGAACGTGAAGGGTGCGACCGAGAACGGCGTGGCCGAGGGCGGCTACCAGTCGAAGGCCTCCCAGCTGAACCTGATCGGCTTCTGGGTGCCGCTCGGCGCACTGGTCGTCGGACTGCTGCTGTTCGGGTTCGTCGGCTTCCGGCAACTGCGTCCGCGGACCTGATCAACGCTTGTGGGCGGACCAGATCGCGGTGCCTGGAACCAGGCGGCCGCGATCCGGTCCCCACCCACCCCAGACCAGGTCGTGTCCGGCCGGCCACTCGGGTTCGAGCAGGTCGTCCACGACGAACCCGGCACCGGTGAGTGCGCGGACCCAGTCGCCGGTCGTCCGATGGTGCTCGGCGTAGATCGCCGTACCGGCGCCGTCGACTTCCACGTACGGCGTCCGGTCGAAGTACGAATGCGTGATCCGCAGACCGGGCGGGGTCGGGTCGTCCGGCATCGTCCAGCGGATCGGGTGGGTCACCGAGAACACCAGCAGGCCGCCCGGCTTCAGAGTCCGGGCGATCTCGCGCAGTGCGGTCTCGGCGTCGGCCACGAACGGCAGCGCGCCGAAGGCCGAGCAGACGATGTCGAACGTGGCATCTCGGTACGGCATGGCCGTCACGTCGGCTGCGACGGTCCGCACGGCGGTGTCGGTCCGGGCATCGAGTTGCCGGGCGATCCGGAGTTGTTCGACCGAGATGTCGAACGCGACCACGTCGGCGCCCTGACTCGCCAGCCAGCGAGAGCACTGGGCGCCGCCGCAGCCGACCTCGAGGATGCGCTGACCGCGGACCGGTCCGAGCAACCGGGCGGTTTCCTCGTCGACCCCTTCGGGACACCAGATGAACCGGTCGTCGCCGAGGAAGTCGCCGTGCTCGGACAGATACTCCTCGGCCGCCGAGTCCCAGTACGTCCGGCTGGCACGTGACGTCTGAGCCTCGGTCAGCTCAACCCTCCGCGGCTCGACCACCCGGTCACCTTATCGAGCGCTAGTCGCCCAGCCTGTCCTCGGCGTACACGGTCATCGCGTCCCGCAGATACTCGACCAGCGCGTCGTCGCCGCTGCCGATGCTCTGCCGGAAGCGCTCGTCGTCGACGTACATCTGGCCGAGATTCCGGTACGCCTCGCGCGTCGGCGTCCAGAACAGGCAGGTGACCTCGTAGTGCAGCTGGATCAGTTCCTGCACGCTCAGCTCGGTCACGTCGACCCCTTCCGCCTTGAGCGCGGCCAGCCCCTCGTGCACTCGGGTGTAGCCGGTGCGGGCCTTCTCGGCGTCCGCCTCGGTCCAGCCGCGCATCCGCTGGTAGCTCGCGTCGACGGCCTCGTCACCCCAGCGCTCGCGGGCCTCGGCCTCGTACGGGTTGTGCTCGAATCCTTCGAAGACCTTCTCCGGTGACATCTCTCCTCCATTCCTCAGGTTCTCGATGGTGGAGTCGACGGTCCGGACCAGTTGGCCCAGGCGCAGCTGCTCACGCAGCAGCCATTCCTTGTGCCGGGCGAGCACCTCGATTGTGTCCTGGCTGCTCCGGTGCGCGATGACCTCGGCCACCACCTCCAGCCTCAGCCCGAGGTCCCGCAACAG
Source organism: uncultured Actinomycetota bacterium (assembly GCA_963770725.1). Lineage (GTDB taxonomy): Bacteria > Actinomycetota > Actinomycetes > Propionibacteriales > Kribbellaceae > Kribbella. Next base: position 347,163 of record CAVYQT010000011.1, on the reverse strand, counting down.
GAGGATCTGCTGCAGCCGCAGCAGTTGCTCCTGCTCGTAGTGCCGCCGCCCGTTGGGGGCGGTGCGGGCCGGTACGAGCAGCCCGATGGCGTGGTAGTGCCGCAACGTGCGTGAGGTGACACCGGACGCCCGGGCCACCTCCGCGACCGACCACGCCATCCTGCTGCTCCTTCCCTTCGACAGCTCAACCGTAGATGTTGCCGCTACGTCAACTTCAACCGATTTGGCAGGATCACGGGTATGAGTGACTTCGCCGCCAGTGCAGTGTCGTTGACGGGCGGGTACGGCGGTCAGACGTATGCGGTCAGCGCGGGCGGTGAGGACGCCGTACTGAAGCTGTATGTGAAGGATCCCGGGCGGGCGGCGGTGGACGCGGCGCTGCTGCGGCTCGTGCACGGGCTGCTGCCGGTGCCGCGGATCCTGGACGCGAGGCGCGAGGGGTCGCCGGACGATCCGCCGTACGTACTGACCGAGCGGCTGCCCGGAGTCAACCTGCAGCTGTTCCTGGAGACGGCGGGGGAGGACGAGCGGCGGGCGGTCGGGCGGCAGCTGGGGGAGCTGCTGGTCAGGCTGAGCGGGATGCCGTTCCTGACCTTCGGCTCGTTCAAGGACTCGGAGTTGGTGATCGAGCCGTTCGGATTCGGGGACCTGGAGGCGTTCTTCCAGAGCCGCGACCTCGGGTTCGACCAGAAGCAGGTGGCCGGCTTCCAGGAGGTGATCCGGTACGCCGAGGACGTCCAGGCCGACGGGGTCGACCGGGTCTGCCTGGTGCACAGCGACTTCAATCCGAAGAACCTGCTGGTCGACCCGGCCACGGCGGGGATCACCGGGCTGATCGACTGGGAGTTCGCCCACGCCGGGTCGCCGTACACGGATCTGGGAAACCTCTTCCGGTTCTGTGACGATCCGGTGCTGGCCGGCGCCGTACTGAGCGTCGTCCGGGGGAGCGGGCCGGACCTGGGCGAGCCGCTGGTGGACCTCGCCCGGGCGGCGGATCTGTGGGCGCTGCTGGAGCTCGCCGGACGGTCGGCCGAGCACGAGATCGCGGCGGCCGCGCACGCCCTGGTCTCTCGAATGGCGGACAGCGGCACTCTCTCCGGAGGCCGAGTGGCCCTCGAAGTCGTACATTGAGATGAGTGGCACGTCGGGAAACCTCGGCGGGCAGCCGGTGCCGGACCGGGTGCCCCGGGTTGCCGTGCCTTCGCCGATACCCGTATTCTGTGAGATGCGCTATGGGCCCGCGCGACCTCGGACGGAGCAGGCTCGTGCTCGCAGCAGTCGGTGGGTGATTCTGTACTCTTCAGGCAATCCAGCGGTTTGGTGCGATCCAACGGTTCATGACGCGACCGCACGACACCACCAGTCCACGGAGCAACCCACCACATGACGGCCAGCATCGAGGCACCTCTCGACCCCGCAGTGCGCAACACCCCGCAGGTAGCGGTCAATGACATCGGGTCGGAGGAAGACTTCCTCGCCGCGATCGACAGACCATCAAGTACTTCAACGACGGCGACATCGTCGAGGGCACCATCGTCAAGGTCGACCGGGACGAGGTCCTGCTCGACATCGGTTACAAGACCGAAGGCGTCATCCCCTCCCGCGAACTGTCGATCAAGCACGACGTCGACCCGAACGAGGTCGTCAACGTCGGCGATCAGGTCGAGGCCCTGGTTCTCCAGAAGGAGGACAAGGAAGGCCGTCTGATCCTCTCGAAGAAGCGCGCCCAGTACGAGAAGGCGTGGGGCACCATCGAGAAGATCAAGGAAGAGGACGGCGTCGTCACCGGTACCGTCATCGAGGTCGTCAAGGGTGGTCTCATCCTCGACATCGGCCTGCGTGGCTTCCTGCCGGCGTCGCTGGTCGAGATGCGCCGGGTCCGCGACCTCCAGCCGTACGTCGGCCAGGAGATCGAGGCCAAGATCATCGAGCTGGACAAGAACCGCAACAACGTGGTCCTGTCCCGCCGGGCGTGGCTGGAGCAGACCCAGTCCGAGGTGCGGATGAACTTCCTCACCCAGCTGCAGAAGGGCCAGATCCGCAAGGGCGTCGTCTCCTCGATCGTCAACTTCGGTGCGTTCGTGGACCTCGGTGGCGTCGACGGTCTGGTGCACGTGTCCGAGCTGTCCTGGAAGCACATCGACCACCCGACCGAGGTGGTCGAGGTCGGCCAGGAGGTCACCGTCGAGGTGCTGGACGTCGACATGGACCGCGAGCGCGTCTCGCTGTCGCTGAAGGCGACCCAGGAAGACCCGTGGCAGCAGTTCGCCCGGACCCACCAGATGGGCCAGATCGTGCCCGGCAAGGTCACCAAGCTGGTTCCGTTCGGTGCGTTCGTCCGGGTGGAGGAGGGCATCGAGGGTCTGGTCCACATCTCCGAGCTGGCCGAGCGTCACGTCGAGATCCCGGAGCAGGTCGTCCAGGTCAACGACGACATCGATGGTCAAGATCATCGACATCGACCTCGAGCGTCGCCGGATCTCGCTGTCGCTGAAGCAGGCCAACGAGGGTCGTCGACCCGGTCTCCGACGACTTCGACCCGACGCTGTACGGCATGGCGGCGACGTACGACGACCAGGGCAACTACGTCTACCCCGAGGGCTTCGACCCGGAGACCGGCGAGTGGCTCGAGGGCTTCGAGAAGCAGCGTGAGGAGTGGGAGCGGCAGTACGCCGAGGCGCACGCGCGCTGGGAGGCCCACAAGAAGCAGATCGAGGACGCCAAGACGGCGGACGTCGAGGCCGGCGAGGCGTCGACGTACTCCTCCGCCGCGGCCCCGAAGGAGGACGCTCCCGTCGAGGGTGCGCTCGCTTCCGACGAGGCGCTGCAGGCTCTCCGCGAGAAGCTGACCGGCCAGGGCTGAACCCCGGCCAGGTAGGACCCGAGGCCCCCGCATCCCCGTACTGGATGCGGGGGTCTCGCACGTCCCGCCGCCGGCCCGTGTTCGTTCGCGGGGAGAACCCCTGAAACGACCCCTTCTCCGTCCGTACACGAGGGGAGAACGGGCAAGCTGACGGGTTCTCCTCTCGTATGGCGTCAGTCGTAGGGGCGGCTTGTATGGCGTCAGTCGTACGGGCGGCGTGGTCTCGGATCGCCGAATCCGCTGCCCCAGCGGCCGCCGCCTTCGCCATGCAGCAACGCCATCATCTCCATCACGTGCGCCCGGGCGCCGCTGGAGGCGAAGAAGCTGATCCGGTACCCCGCACCCGGTTCCCAGGACGGCATCTGCTGCTCGCCGTACCTGTCCAGACGGACCGGTTGCCCACCGGCCCGAAGCCGGGCGGCGTCCTGGGCACAGGCCGGCACGTTGCGGGTCAGCCCATTGCGCGGGGTCCAGACCACCTTGGTGCTCGACGCTCCGTGCCGCGGGTCGAAGTAGCAGAGTGTGCGTCGCTCGGGGAGCGGCTCGCCGGCGACCCGGGCCCGAACACACGCCAGCGCGTACCGGCCGGAGGTGAGGGTGTCGACGACGACCCGCACCGACTCCGCCGATCGAAGGTGGTCGACGGCGCGCTTCGCGGACTCGTAGGCGTCGAGAGCGGTTTGGTAGTCGTGCCGTGCCCCGGCGCCGAGCCCTCGCGCGCCCGAAGACTCGCCGAACCGCGCCAACTCCTCACCGAAGTGGACCGCGTCCGCTTCGGCCGCCAGCCGGATCTGCTCCAGCTCGAGAGCGGTCCGGCGCCGCGCCGCCCGCCGGAACCACACGTACCGCCCGGCGGCGGCCGCACCACCGCCGCCAAGTACCAGCAGGATCCACTCCATATCCCATGCTAGGCCGGTGGCACCGTCCCTGTGAGGGGCTGAGTAGGGTGCTGGCGTGCTGAGAGTGGGACTGACCGGTGGGATCGGGTCCGGTAAGAGTGCGGTGTCGTCGCGGCTGGCGGAACGCGGGGCGGTACTGATCGACTCCGACGTACTGGCCCGTGAAGCGGTCGCGAACGGCACCGACGGGTTGGCCGAGGTCGTCGAGGTTTTCGGCGACGACGTACTGACGGCCGAGGGTGAGCTGGATCGGCCGGCGGTCGGGAAGATCGTGTTCGGCGACGAGACCGCCAGGCGGAAGCTGGAGGCGATCATCCATCCGCGGGTCCGGGCCCGTGCGGCCGAGATCGAGGCGGCGGCGCCGGCCGATGCGGTCGTGGTGCACGACATCCCGTTGCTGGTCGAGACCGGTCAGGCGGACCGGTTCGACGTCGTCGTGGTCGTCGATACGCCGGTCGACGTACAACTCGAGCGGCTGACCTCGCAGCGCGGGATGTCTGCGGAGGAAGCGAACCGGCGGATCGCGAGTCAGGCGTCCCGGGAGGATCGGCTCGCGGTGGCCGACCTCGTCGTGGACAACTCCGGCACGCTCGCGGACCTGGATCGGCGCCTCGACGAGGTGTGGGCCGGGTTACAGCAGCGGATAGGGCACGGTCCGGACACGAAGCCGTGACCCCTGCGCGGTAAATGATGACTCCAGGGCGGCCTGTACGAGAATCTGTCCCGGTTCGGCCCGGGTGACCCCGGCCGCACCACCGTCGGCGCGGCCCCGCGCCGGTCCGGACGTCCGAGGTTGGGAGGATGGCGTGGTCTGTCCGCGCTGCAACTCAGACGTCCCCGAGGTATCGCATTTCTGCCACCACTGTGGCAACGATGTGCGCTCCGGGGACGCCGAGCGGAAGAAGGCGTACGCCGCCAGGCCGGATGAGCCGGTGGCGTCGTTCCGGCTGGTCTCGACGATCATGCCGCAGGGCGCCGGCCGGCAGCCCTACACCTACAAGGTCGCCCTGGGCGTCGCGCTGCTGCTGACGGTCGTCACGGCCGCGCTCGGCGCCCTGCCGGTGGCGATCATGGTGGCCGCCTTCTCCATTCCGATCGTCTATATCCTCTACCTGTACGACGTGAACCTCTGGGAGGACGAGCCGGTCCCGGTCGTCGCCGCGGCGTTCGTGCTGACCGGCGTACTGGCCGCGGTCTTCACCTGGCTGTGGTCGGACAAGATCGCGCTGTCGATCGACACGATCGGCGGCAACGACGCCGGACCAGCCGCGCGCGACCTGCTGATCCTGCTCCTGCTGGTCCCGGTCGTGTCCGAGCTCATCCGCCAGATCGGCCCGCTCTACCTGGCCTCGCGGCCGCGGTACGACGACCTGATGGACGGCTTCACCTTCGGCGTTGTCGCCGGTGTCGGGTTCGCCTGCTTCGAGACGCTGGTGCTGCACTGGGGCTGGATCAGCGGCGGCTTCGCCGGTCCGGGCAGCAGCGCCGGGACGTGGATCTCGATCGTGGTCCTGCACGGATTCATCAAGCCGCTGATCTACGGATCGGCGACCGGCCTCGCCGCCGCCGAGTTCTCCGGCCTGGGCGAGGGGTACGACGGCTTCACTCCGCGCTGGGTGGCCGGCGTGATCCAGGCGATCGCGGTCAACGTCTTGTTCCAGGGCGGTGTCTACCTGCTCGGCTTCGTCGGTGGTCACGGCTCGACGATCGGCGCGATCCTCGCCGTCGTCTGGGGTCTGCTGCTGCTCGGCGCGCTGATCATCCGGGTCCGCACCGTGCTGCACAAGGGTCTGCTCGAGGCGGCGCTGGAAACGGCCGCGCGGGGCGGTTCGAACCACGCGTCCGGCGACCTGGCCTTCTGCTCGCGGTGTGAGATGCCACTGCTTCCGCACTCCGACTTCTGCTCCGCGTGCGGCAACTCGGTGCGGTCCGTGCCGAAGTCCGACCGGGGCGTCACAGCAGGGGCGGCAGCAGGTGGGTACGAGGCGACGACTGGAGAGACGCAGGTATGAGCAACCAGCAACCGCCGTACGGCGGTCAGCCGGGGTACGGTCAGCAGCCGGGCCAGCCGCCGTACCAGGGCCAGCCGGGTCAGCAGCAGCCGGGGTACGGACGGCCGCAGCAGGCTCCGCCCGGCTACGGTCAGCCGGGCCAGCCGCCGTACCAGGGCCAGCAGCCCGGTCAGCAGCAGTACCCGGGTCAGCAGCCCGGCCAGCCGCAGTACCCGGGGCAGCAACGGCAGTACCCGGGTCGGCAGGGCTACCCGCAGCAGCAGGGGTACCCGGGCCAGCAGCAGCCGTACGGCGGCGGCCAGCAGCAGTGGGGTCAGTACGGCGGTCAGTCCCCGCGCGGCAAGGGCGGGAACAAGATCCTGTTCCTGGCCGGTGGTGGGCTCGTGGTCGTGGCGGTCATCGGTGTCGTGCTGGCACTGATCTTCGGCGGCGGTGACGACAAGGAGGCCGGCCCGAACCCGCAGCCGAGCCCGACGAACACCGAGAACCCGTCACCCGAGCCGACCGGCAACGTCGACGAGGGCATCGAGGTCGCCGAGGGCGTCTATGTGAAGCCGCAGCCCGGCTACGTCCGCAAGAGCATCGACAACTTCTCCGGCGTCTACCTGCTCAAGCAGGGCGAGGCCTACTTCATGGTGAACGCCTTCAAGGCGGACGGTAAGACCACCTCGACCGTGCTGCCGGAGCTGCTGAAGATCGAGACGAAGGGCCTGTCGCAGGTCAAGACCGGCCAGCCGAAGGAGAGCAAGCCGGGCGAGAACGACAAGACCGAGGTCAAGGTCCTCACCACCCAGAGCTTCCAGGCGGTGTCGACCACCCAGAACGGCAGCCTGCCGGTGGTCGGGTTCGTCGGCGTGATCGAGCGCAACGACGGCGTGATCACGATCATTCGGGTGTACGGGCGCAAGGACAAGATCGCCACCGTCGAGCCGGACACGACGGCGATGCTGAAGTCGGTGGTCAAGAGCCAGTGACCGGCAAGCGCGACAAGGGTGCCGGCGGAGGCAACCCCTGGGTCAACGAGCCCGGACCGGACAACGGCGACGCGGCGGCACCGAAGGAACCGGAGCCGCCGGTGTCGCCGTGGGACCTGGAGGTCGCACCTCCGCCCAGTCCGTGGACCGATACAGCCGAATCCGGCGCCGGGCCGGCCACGGAGACGAGTTCGGCGTGGGGTGAGAAGGTGGGGCCGCCGTCACTGCGACGGCCGCCGCCGGAGAAGAAGAGTCCGCGGATCCCGCCGCTGCTGCTGCCGATCGGCGCCGGGCTGATCGTGGTCGTGCTGGTCGCGGTCGCGCTCGTCCTGCTATCCGGCGGCGACGGCACTGCCGAGCAGCCGCCGGCCCAGTCGCCGGCGCCGACGGTGAGTACGCCGGTGACGTCGTACGCGCCGCCGGCCAACGCGATCCCGGTCGGCTTCGGCGTGTCCGTCGTACCGGTCGGGGGCTGGAGCCTGCTGGAGAAGGAGACGCAGGGCAAGGAACTCGTCACCTACGCGCCGAACGGCGAGCCGCGGGCGTTCTTCTGGGTCCGGCAGAAGCAGAACGTGACCGCGCAGGCGTACCTGCTGGCGATCGTCGAGGGCGAGACCGAGAACGAGATCGCCCAGCTCGGCAACACCCGGAACCTGCCGTGCCCGAAGGACGTCCTGGAGGAGTGCGTCGCGATCAGCTACACCTCCACCGCGAAGGACAAGAACGGGCTGGACGTGAAGGTGCAGGGCTACGTGGAGGTGTACCGGCGCAAGGACAACGTGGCCACCGCACTGGACTTCCGGACCCGGGTCGACTTCGCCCAGAAGGCCGAGGCGGACGCCGAGACGATGAAGAAGTCGGTACTCGACAGCCTCTGATGACGACAACCCAGACACACCACGAGGAACAGCTATGAGTCAGCAGTACGGGCCGCCCCCGGGACCGCCACCAGCCCCCTCGCCCGGCGGCTGGGGTCCGGCCTCCGGCGCACCCGGTCCGGGTGGATCCGGTCCCGGTGGCTGGGGCACCGGACCGGGTGGATCCGGCCCGGGCGGCTGGGGCACCGGACCGCAGCGGCCGCAGTCGCGGCCGCCGAAGTCGAACCGGAGCCAGTTGATCATCATCGGCTGCGCGGTGCTGGCCGTCATCCTGGTCGCGGTCGGCGTGGTGCTGCTGGTCACCGGCGGCGGTGACGAGGAGCCGGCCGCGAAGGAGACACCGAACCCGACCGGCACCATGTACACGCCGCCGACGCCGACCAAGGCGGTGATCACCAAGGGCCCGAACGACACCGGGGTCGAGGTGGGCGGCGGCATCTGGTTCACCCCGGCCAAGGGCTGGCTGCCGGACTGGGACAAGTCCAAGGGCGGGAAGAACTACATCCTGCAGCAGTTCAACCGGCGCGGCCTGATCGACGGGTACTACTGGGTCCGGCAGACCGAGCTGTACGACGCCAAGGGCTTCGCCGAGCACCTGGTCGACGTCGAGTCGAACAGCATGAAGAACGTCCGGATCAGCAAGGGTGTGGTCTGCAAGCCCGCGAACGAGGCGATCAAGGCATGCTACGCGCTGTCGTACTCCGCCTACGTGCAGACCAGCAGCGGCAAGCTGATCCCGTTCAAGGGTTTCGTGACGGCGTACCAGGACCAGTTCGACAAGGTCACCGCCACCGACGCCGGCCTCGAGGCCACCGTCTACAAGCGCCGCGTCAACGAGCTCATCTACATGAACAACACCCTGGTCAAAAGCTTCTGAATCGTGCGCTGACCTGGGGTTCTTAGGAACTGTCGGCGGCGGGCCGTACGGTGGAGGGCATGAGACAGGTCTCGGATCTCCAGCGTATGGTCGCGCCGCTCAAGGTCGTGTCCGACTTCGACCCGGCGGGCGACCAGCCGACCGCGATCGCGGATCTCGAGCGCCGGATCAACGCCGGCGAGCAGGACGTCGTCCTGCTCGGCGCGACCGGTACCGGCAAGACCGCCACCATCGCCTGGCTCGCCGAGAAGATCCAGCGCCCGATGCTGATCCTGCAGCCGAACAAGACCCTCGCCGCCCAGTTCGCGAACGAGCTGCGGCACTTCTTCCCGGCCAACGCCGTCGAGTACTTCGTCTCGTACTACGACTACTACCAGCCGGAGGCGTACGTCCCGCAGACGGACACCTACATCGAGAAGGACTCCTCGATCAACGAGGAGGTCGAGCGGCTGCGGCACTCGGCGACCTGGTCGCTGCTCACCCGCCGGGACGTGGTCGTGGTCGCGACCGTCTCCTGTATCTACGGCCTGGGTTCCGCGGACGAGTACCTGAACCGCATGATCCACGTGAAGGTCGGCACCGAGATGGACCGCGACGGTCTGCTCCGCAAGCTGGTCGGGGTGCAGTACGCGCGCAACGACCTGGCCGGCACCCGGGGCACGTTCCGGGTCCGCGGCGACACCCTCGAGGTGTTCCCGGTGTACCAGGAGCTCGCCGTCCGGGTGGAGTTCTTCGGTGACGAGATCGAGCGGGTGATGACGCTGCACCCGCTGACCGGTGAGGTGCTGAGCGAGGAGGACGAGGTCTACATCGGTGCCGCGACGCACTACGTGACCGCGCCGGAGCGGATGGAGCGCGCGATCACCTCGATCGAGGCCGAGCTGGCCGACCGGCTGGCCGAGCTGGAGCGCGGCGGGCAGTTGCTGGAGGCTCAGCGGTTGCGGATGCGGACGACGTACGACATCGAGATGATGCGCCAGATCGGTACCTGCTCGGGGATCGAGAACTACTCCCGGCACACCGACGGCCGCGAGCCGGGGACGGCGCCGCACTGCCTGCTGGACTACTTCCCCGAGGACTTCCTGCTCGTCATCGACGAGTCGCACGTCACCGTGCCGCAGATCGGCGGGATGTACGAGGGTGACATGTCCCGGAAGCGGACGCTGGTCGAGCACGGGTTCCGGCTGCCGTCGGCGATGGACAACCGGCCGCTGCGCTGGGAGGAGTTCCTCGAGCGGATCGGCCAGACGGTCTACCTGTCCGCGACCCCGGGGCAGTACGAGCAGGACAAGTCGGACGGGTTCGTCGAGCAGCTCATCCGGCCGACAGGCCTGGTCGACCCCGAGGTGATCGTGAAGCCGACGAAGGGCCAGATCGACGACCTGATCCACGAGATCCGGATCCGGGTCGAGCGGGACGAGCGGGTCCTGGTCACCACGCTGACGAAGAAGATGTCCGAGGACCTGACCGACTACCTGCTGGAGATGGGCATCCGGACCAGGTACCTGCACAGCGAGGTGGACACGCTGCGCCGGGTCGAGTTGCTCCGCGAGCTGCGGCAGGGCGAGTACGACGTGCTCGTCGGCATCAACCTGCTGCGCGAGGGTCTCGACCTGCCGGAGGTGTCACTGGTCGCGATCCTGGACGCCGACAAGGAAGGGTTCCTTCGCTCGGGCCGGTCGCTGATCCAGACCATCGGCCGCGCGGCCCGGAACGTGTCCGGTCAGGTATTCATGTACGCCGACAAGATCACGCCGTCGATGGAGCAGGCGATCGACGAGACGAATCGGCGCCGGGCCAAGCAGATCGCGTTCAACGAGGCGAACGGGGTCGATCCGCAGCCGCTGCGGAAGAAGATCGCCGACATCACCGACATGCTGGCCCGCGAGGACGCCGACACCGCCGAACTGCTCGGCTCCGGCCGGACCCAGTCGCGCGGCAAGGCACCGGTGCCGGGTGGGGGCAAGGCGAAGGCCGGCGAGAAGGCGAAGGAACTGGCCGGCGGCCTGCCGTCGTCGGACCTGGCCGACCTGATCCAGCAGCTCACCGACCAGATGCACAACGCCGCGGCCGAGCTGCAGTTCGAGGTCGCCGCCCGCTACCGCGACGAGATCTCCGAACTGAAGAAGGAGCTCCGCCAGATGACCGCCGCCGGCGCCAAGTAGCGGTCGCGCGATTTCAGCCGGTGGGTACGACGGTGTGCTTCGGCGACTCGTCGACGGTCAGGGTGAACACGTCCGGCCGGGCGTCATGGCCGTTCGCGTCGAAGTCGAACTTCGCCCGGGTCGGAGCGGTCCTTTGTCGGTGCCGACCCCGGTGGACACGGTCCGGGCCGCTGCCCGAGAGTTGGACGCGTTCACAACGTGGTGGGCCGATAGGGGAGTGAGATGGGCAGACTGACCGGCAGCGATGTTCTGGAGCACTGTCTGGGCAAGCCCGGCGCCTGGCAGGACGAGCCGTGGGAAGGCGACGTGGTCGCGAAGGTGGGCGACAAGATCTTCGCGTTCCTCGGCGGCGACGGGGTCGGGCTCAAGTGCGGCAGCAACCGCGAGGAGGCCGACGAACTCGTCGACACCTACCCGGACGACGTCGGCAAGATGGCGTACATCGGCCGCGCGGGCTGGAACACCGTCCGTCTCGGCGGTGCCGTCCCCGACGACGAGATCCTGGAGTTGATCGACATGTCGTACGAGACAATTGTGGCCAAACTTCCGAAGTCGAAGCGGCCGTCCTGAGTACTACGCTGCGGGAGCGTCGTACGCATCGTATACAGTACGCCGTACACAACCTGACCCGGTGTGATCGGGACGACGGTCGTGTACAACCGGTGACCGAACGGGGATATTCCCACTGCGAGCCGTGATCATTCCGACAAGTGGATTCGGCGCTCCGGATTTGGAGACTTGGACAGCGACCGGCCAGAATAGGGCTGGAGAAGGGGAGTATTCCTCCGCGGCGGTATCGTCATCACGGTCAGAGGTTCGTTTTCCTCGCCCGGTGCCGCCGGCCAGGCTCGGCCCACGAGTCAGGCGGAAGAGACCTTCGGAGTCCTGTTCCGTCTGAGCTCCGGAGGTTTCCTGTGCACGTTGCTGACTACGTCTGGTTCATCACCGTCGGCGTCCTGCTCGCGCTGCTCACGTTCGATGTCTTCATCATCGGGCGGCGCCCGCACGAACCGTCGACCCGGGAGTCGGCGACCGCGATCGCGTTCTACGTCGGTCTGGCGGTCCTCTTCGGCCTCGGGGTCTGGGTGTTCTCAGGCGGCCAGTATGCGGGCGAGTTCTTCGCGGGCTGGCTGACCGAGTACAGCCTCAGCGTCGACAACCTCTTCATCTTCCTGATCATCATGTCCAGGTTCGGCGTACCCAGGAAGTACCAGCAGACAGCCCTGCTGGTCGGCATCATCCTGGCGCTGGTCTTCCGCGGCGTCTTCATCGCCGTCGGCGCGGCCGCGATCAACCAGTTCTCCTGGATCTTCTACCTGTTCGGCGCGTTCCTGGTCTACACCGCGGTCCACCTGGCCCGGCAGGGTGAGAACGACGACGACGACTACAAGGAGAACGCGGTCATCCGGTTCGCCAAGAAGCGGCTGAAGGCGACCGACGAGTACAACGGCGTCAAGCTGACCGTCATGAAGAACGGCAAGCGTCTGGTCACTCCGATGGCGATCGTGATCATCGCGCTCGGCACCACCGACCTGCTGTTCGCGCTCGACTCGATCCCGGCGATCTACGGCCTGACCCAGGAGCCGTTCCTGGTCTTCACCGCGAACGTGTTCGCCCTGATGGGTCTGCGGCAGCTGTACTTCCTGCTCGGCGACCTGCTGAAGCGGCTGGTGTTCCTGTCCATCGGCCTGTCGGTCGTGCTGGCCTTCATCGGCGTGAAGCTCGTGCTGCACGCGATGCACGTGAACGAGTTGCCGTTCATCAACGGTGGTCACCACATCGAGTGGGCGCCGGAGATCCCGATCTGGTTCTCGCTGGGCTTCATCATCATCACGCTCGGCATCACCACCATCGCCAGCCTGCGCGTGTCCGGTCACCGGGCCGAGGAGCTGCAGCACGCGGCCGGCGGCGGCGAGCTCGACGAGGCGACCCCGGTCGTCGACAGCCCCAACGGCAAGCAGGACAGCGCGAACGGCCTGCAGGACAGCCCGAACGGCAAGCAGGACGCTGAGCTCGACGACAAGACCAAGGCCGAGCTCGACGCGTTGCGCGCGCCGGAAGAGACGGACGCGAAGAAAAGCTGACCCTCCCCGCTGAACGACAAAGTCGCCCCGGACTGCGGTCCGGGGCGACTTGCATGGTGGGAGAGATGCCCGGCAATCCGCGGATGCTGCGGGGTTGCAGCCCGGCCGTGGTTACAAGCGGGCGGCAAGGACCAGGGTGGAGCGGCGTTCGTCGGAGACCGGTTCGTTCTCCAGGCGCTTGCCGGTTTCGGAGGCGTGCAGCATGCCTTCGGCGGAGACGAAGCCGACGTGGTGGACGGTCTTGCCGGGCAGGGCGAAGAAGTACAGGTCACCAGGCCGCGCTTCGTCGAGGGCGATGTTCTCGAGGGTGGCGGCCTGGTCGTGGGCATCGCGCGGCGTCCGCAGCCCCAGCACCCGGCTGACCGTGTGCACGAGCCCCGAGCAGTCCAGACCGTACGCCGAGGTGCCACCCCACAGGTACTCGAGTCCCAGGAATTGCGACCCCAACCGCAGCCGGTCCTCCGCCGTGCCCGACCCGGTCCGCAGTTCGTCGTCCGCCAGCCAACCCGACCCACCATCCGGCGTGGCCACCCGCGTGTACCCGTCCGCATGCTCGATCGACGCGAGCACCGTGGCGAACGACAACTCGGTGAGCGCCCCGGCGCCAGGCTCGGCGAACAGCGGCGCAGTGGGCACGGCGACAGCGACCGGATCGGACGCGGCCCCCGGCAGCTCACCCAGGTGGCTCGATGGCACCCAGCCCGGATAGCCGAGCTCATCCTGCGACGAGGGCTGCCACGGCGCGACGATCTCCGACCAGCCGTCGCGCTGCGACCGGACCAGCACCGGCTCGGCGAACAGCAGTTGGGTCAGCGTCCGGCCGTGCAGGCCGAGACGGGTCTCGGTGTCCATCGACTTGGCCCACGCGGCCACGTCCGGCTGTGCGGCGATCGCGGGGGCGTCGATGTCCCGGGGTGCGTCCGGTGCGGTCCACACCGTGCTGACCGGGACCTTGGCGGCAGCTAATTTCATACGGGCAAGCCTGTCACGCCCAGGCCGGCAGCCGAAGGCAGGTGGATCAGCGCGCCGTGATAGGCGATCCCACCGATCACCGGCGACTCGCGAAGCCACCAGGCCGCGTCCAGGTCGTTGACCGCTGACGTCGGGTAGGCCGAGACGAGTGCGGCCGCCGCGCCGACACCGACCGGTCCCTCCATCATCGACCCGACGATCGTCCGGATCCCGTGCTCCCGGGCCAGCTCCAGCAGCGTTCGGGCCGGTCCGAGCCCGCCGCACTTGGCCAGCTTCACGTTCACCATGTCCGCGGCACCATGACGAATCACGGCCACCAGATCGCGGACGCCGTACACGGACTCGTCGGCGAGGATCGGCGTACTGACCCGATCGGTCACCCACGCCATCCCTTCGAGATCGGCCGCGGGCACCGGCTGCTCGACCAGCTCGAGGTCGCAGTCCTCCAGTGCACGGATCGCGTTGACGGCGCCGCGGCGCGTCCAGCCCTGGTTCGCGTCGAGGCGCAGGCGCGGTCCGGGCCCGATCGCCGCGCGGATCCGCCGGACCCGCTCGACGTCGGCGGCCGCATCACCGGTGCCGACCTTCACCTTCAGTACGTCGAACCCGTCGGCGACTCGATCACGCGCGGCGGCGGCCAATGCGTCGGCGTCACCGGCGGACAGCGTCACATCGGTAAGCACGGTGTCCACCGTCGAACCGAGGAATCCGTGCAGGGTCTGCCCGCGACGCCGGGCGGCCAGATCGTGCAGCGCGACGTCGACCGCGCCCTTCGCGCCGAAGTTGCCGACGGCAGCGTTCTGCACACGTCGCAGCGCCTCGGTCAGGTCGTCAGGTCCGAGGCCGTCCAGCACGGCGGCGATCGGCCCCTCGACACACGCCTGCGCACCGGCGAGCGACTCCCCGGTGACCTTCCAGACCTGCGGGGCCTCACCCCACCCGCTCAGGTCCCCGTCGCTGATCTCGACCAGGAGCGAATCGGCATGAGTCGCCGTTCGGAGGGCCGTGACGAAGGGCGTGTGCAGCGGTGCCGACACCAGGTGCGTCGAGATCTTCATCGAACGGCCCCCAGGTCGTGCCGGTGGTTCCAGGCTTCGAGGGCGATCGAGGCGATCAGCTTCTGCGCGTCCGCGTCGGCCAGGTCGGACGTCGTACACACGACGAGCACGAACGGGTCCGCGTCCGGCGGGCGGACGATGCCGCCGTCGTGCCGGATCCGGGTGTCCCAGCCGTTCTTGTGCTCGACCCGGGTGCCGGCCGGCAGCAGTGCGGGGATCTCGCCGTTCCACTGGTTGGCGGCCAGCAGGTCGCGCAGGTACTCGCCCGACGGACCTTCCTGATTGCCTACCGCAACCAGTACGCCGGCCAGCCCGGCCGGGCTCATCTCGTTGCTGATCCCAGCCCGCCTCGCCGGTAGGTCGTCGATCCCACGCCGCACCGCGCTTGGTCCAGGCGCCAGCTCGGCATCGGCCGCAGCGACACCGACCTGCTCCAACACCAGGTTGGTCGCCAGATTGCTGGACAGGGTGATCATCTCGGTCGCCAGCCAGCCCAGCGGTGCCTGCGTGCCCAGCTTCGCCCAGGTCGCCGGCGCCTCGTCCTCGTCCGGATTCACGCCGAACCGTCCACCGGCCGCGGACTCGAAATCGTTGTGCACGGCCACCGGCTGGTCGAGCGCCAGCTCACCCGCCTCGACCTTGCGCATCATCGCCATCGCGACCGGCAGTTTCATCGTGCTGGCGGAGTAGTGCGTCCGCGCCGCCTGATGCTCGAACACCGGTCCGCCGTCCAGCCGGCCCAGCCACACCCCGAACTCGCCGCTCCCGTCGACCTCCTGGAGCAACCCCGCGATTCCCATGCCGCTCACCCTTCCACATCGCGGCCTGGCAGACTGCCGAGGGTGTCCAGAGCGTTGGGTCTGATCCTCGGGTTCGCCGCCGACCGCGTCCTCGGCGATCCCCGCCGCTACCACCCGGTGGCCGGCTTCGGCCAGGCCGCCGCCCGTCTGGAGGCTCGCTGGTACGACGACTCGCGCGCGGCCGGTACGGCGTACACGGCCGTCCTCGTCGGTACGGCGACAGCCGGCGGAGTGATCGCGGAACGGCTGACCCGGCGCCGCCCGATCCTGCACACCCTGGTCACCGCCGCCGCGACCTGGACCGTGCTCGGCGCCCGCAGCCTGGACCGGGAGGCCGAGGCGATGGCCGGTCTGCTCGAGGAGAAGGACATCTCGGCGGCCCGCGATCGGCTGAGCCACCTGTGCGCGCGGGACGCGACCAACCTCGAGGCCGACGAGCTCGCCCGCGCGACCGTGGAGTCGCTGGCCGAGAACACGTCCGACGCCTGTGTGGCGCCTCTGCTCTGGGGCGGCGTGCTCGGCGTACCGGGGCTGCTCGGCTATCGCGCGGCCAACACGCTCGACGCGATGGTCGGCTACAAGTCGGCGAAGTACCTCGACTTCGGATGGGCCGCTGCCCGGCTGGACGACGTACTCAATCTGCTGCCTGCTCGCGCCTGCGCGCTGCTCACCGGACTCGCGGCGGGGCGACCGCAACGGGCGGTCGAGGTGTGGCGACGGGACGCGTCCAAGCACCCCAGCCCGAACGCGGGTCCGGTCGAGGCGGCGTTCGCCGGTGCGCTCGACCTGCGGCTCGGTGGACGGAACAGCTACGGCGACTATCAGGAGGATCGTGGCAGGCTGGGCGATGGACCCACGCCGACGGTCGCGGACGTCCGCCGTACCGCTGCCCTCGCGCGGCGGGTCGGTGTCGCCGCGGCCGGCGTCGCGGCGATCCTGGCACTGGCAGCGCGATCGAACGGGCGATCGAACGGGCGATCGAACGGGCGACGGAAGGGGTGACGATGGGGCTGAGCCGGCGGCCGTTGCGGATCGCGCTGATCCGGCACGCCGAGTCCGAGGCGAACCTGGACAAGTCGATCTTCGAGCGGATCCCCGATCACTCCATCCCGCTCACGCAGCACGGTTACGAGCAGGCGGCCGAAGCGGGGAAGGGCCTGCGGGAGCTGTTCGAGAACGAACCGGTCCGGGTCTACGTCTCGCCGTACCTGCGCGCCTGCCAGACGCTCGAGTCACTCGGCCTCGACGACTTGATCGGCATCGTGCGCGAGGAGCCGAGGCTGCGGGAGCAGGACTGGGCCAACTTCCAGGACACCGCGGACATCGAGCGGGAGCAGCGATTGCGTGACTCGTTCGGGCACTTCTTCTACCGGTTCACCCACGGCGAGTCCGGCTCCGACGTGTACGACCGGGTGTCCACGTTCCTGGAGACGATGCACCGCGACTTCGAGCAACCCGACGCGCCGCGGAACGTGCTGCTGGTGTCGCACGGGCTGACCATGCGCCTGTTCTGCATGCGCTGGTTCCACTGGTCGGTCCGGTTCTTCGAGTCGCTGCGGAACCCGGACAACGCCGAAACACGCGTCCTGCTGCGGCAGCCGGATTTCCGGTACAAGCTGGATCGGCCGTTCGAGCAGTGGACACCTTACGAACCGACGGAACGGGAGCGATCGGCATGGTTGTAGAGCAGACCCGGGAAGCGGTACTCGACCTGGTGGCGAGTCTCACCCCCGCCCAACTGGACAAGATCAAGGCGGCGTTCGACACGCCCGATCACCAGGAGTGGACCTACCTGCCGGGCGACCGGCCGGGGTTGCCGCTGGCGGAGCTGACGCCGGCGCAGCAGCAGCTCGCCGAGCGGCTGATCGAGATCGGGTGCAGCGAACGCGGCGCGGCCGACTCCAGGGCCGTGCTGGAGTCGGAGGTCATCCTGCGCGGGATCCCCGAGCTACCGCCGACAGGGGAGTGGGAAGGGTCCGTGCTCGGCGGCCGGTACTTCCTCCGCGTGCTCGGCGATCCGGCCGGCACGGAGCCGTGGGCCTGGCGCCTGAACGGTCATCACCTGGCGCTGCACGTGACCCTGGTCGACGGCGCGATCGCGTTCACCCCGCAGTTCATCGGGGCGAACCCGGCCGTGGTGAGGTCCGGACCGCAGGCCGGCCGGCGCTTCCTGGCCGCCGAACAGGACCTCGGCTTCCAGCTCCTGCACGCCCTCGAGCCGGGGCAGCGCGCGGTCGCCCTGGTCTCCGACGAGGCCCCCGACGACATCCTCACCCGGCACGACCCGGTCGCCGACCCGTCCCTGCTCCACCGCGGCCTCGCGTACGGCGACATGACCGCGGAACAACGCCAGTTGCTCAGCCTCCTCGTCGGCCAGTACGTCGGACGCGCGGCCGGTCCGATCGGGTTGCAGACCTGGCAGGAGATCACCGATCAGGGCATCGAACGGCTCACCTTCGCCTGGGCCGGCGAAACCGACCCCGGCCTCGGTCACCGCCACTATTACTCGATCGCCGGCCCCACCTTCCTCGCCGAATACGACAACACCCAGGACAACGCCAACCACATCCACTCCGTCTGGCGAGACGTCCGCAACGACTGGGGCACGGACCTCCTAGCCGCCCACTACGCGATGCACCGCTGACGTCAGCGCCTGGGCTGGAACTCGTGGCTCGCGGTCCAGGTCGCGACCCGGTGACCGAGGCGGTTGCCGTCGTCCATCGCCTGCCGGAAGTGGATACCCAGCCAGATCCGGGCGTTCTTGGTCTCGGCGTCCAGCGCAGCGGTGGTGCGGAAGTGGCGCGTCGTACCGGTCACTGTCGAGGAGATGTCGAGATCGACCGACCGTGCTCCGAACAGGCGGCCGAAGATCTCCGCGGAGGCGCCGGTGCCGCAGGCATGTCCGCTGACATAGTCCGGGTACGGCGGTGCCGCGACGAGCGATGACCAGGTCGGATCGGGCTTGGTCGCGCGGTTGCCGTCGGTGTCGGCCACCCGGATCGCCGTGATCGGTCGCCAGTAGGCGTAGTCGTACTTGGCCCGCCAGCACGCGACCAGCGCATCGCCGAGGCTGGTGCTGAGGAGCGCGAAGGCTCGTGCGCTCTTCACGATGTCCAACCCGCGCTGGGTGACCTCGTCGCGCATCGCGACCTGGTACTGCGTGACCGCGTTCGCGTTCCAGAACAACGCGGTCTCGGTCTGCGCGGGCGTGCGGGTAGAGCCTGTCAGCGCACCCTTCGCCTTCACCTCGGCGAAGTCGCGGGCGTACGCCTTCGAAGTGATCGGATCAGGACGGGGCAGCCGCACCTGCGTGGGCGACTTGAGCGCGAGCGGCCGGACGAACCCCAGCCAGGGCACCAGCATCGGCGCGAAGGCCTCCGGGGGCCGGCCGCCACACACCGGGAGCCGGTGTGACGTCGAGGGTGATGGCCGCACCGCGTCCGTCATTTTGTCGCGCCGCGATCAGCGACGCCGCAGCGGCATCGCCGACCTGCTGCCCACGCGTCTTCGCCTTGCCGTCGGGGATGTCGTCGAGCGATTCGCCGTAGTCAGTAGCGAGGTTCTGGGCCGAGGCCGGGAAGTAGTAGCTGAGCACGCGGTACGCGGCGGTCACCGCAGCGGCCTCCGTCGACGCCTTCGCCCGGACCTTCGGTTGCTTGAGATACGGCTGGTACCGGCCCTCGATCGCGACCACCGCGTCGTACACGGCGATGGAAACGAAGCCGAAGTACAGGCCGGAGGACGGAATCGGCGTGGCGTTCTCGGTGAAGATGGTCCGCACGGCGATCGAGTTCCAGGCGGTGATCACGGCGGGATCGGAGTGTCTGACGCTGGTCGCGACACTCGGCGGAACGGCGACAGCAGTGGTGGCGAGTCCGGCAACGGCGACCGCGGTCACGAGTGCCGGGTGATGAATGCGCACAAGAATCCCCCTCAGTAGAAGTCGAACGACTTGTGCTGAGGCAGCGCTGCGCGCGATGCCGGAGGGCGTCAGCGGAACAAGCCCGAGGTTCCGGCCTAGCACTGTAGGACCGGGCGGGTCAATGAGTCGCACGGTCCGGGCCGGAAATCAAACGCTGGGCAGAACCGGCTTCCCAGAAGGGACATTGGTGGACATGCGCGGTACAGCCCGGACCGCCAGGCCATCACAACGACGGCCGTTCGACGGCTTGACGCTCAGCCCCGCACCGCCGTCGCCATTG
Source organism: uncultured Actinomycetota bacterium (assembly GCA_963770725.1). GTDB lineage: Bacteria > Actinomycetota > Actinomycetes > Propionibacteriales > Kribbellaceae > Kribbella. Next base: position 327,379 of record CAVYQT010000011.1, on the reverse strand, counting down.
AGATGGCCTGGCGGTTCGCCGGCGGGCACGACACCGAACAGGCGCGACAGATGACAAAGCTTGGAACCATCACCAGCCGCGGCACCGTCCGCCTGGAGCGCATCACGGACCCGGCTGACGCCTCCGACTTCGCAGCTGGCTGGCACTTCCACCTGGACACCCTCGAGTCAGTTGTCTTCGGCACCCAACCACCAACGGACCGTCTGACCTGGGACGACCTCCACGCGCAGTACGTGAAGGCCATCCCGGCTCATAGGGCTTGAGCCCAGAAGTTTGTCCCAGCTCACCGGAGGGTGTCCCAGGTGATGCTGGGGCCCGGGCGGCCGGCGTCGGATAGAGTCACCGACGTCATCCGACGGCATCAGCAGGAACCCGGTGAGAGTCCGGGACGGTCCCGCCACTGTGACCACCTTGTGTGGGAGTCAGGAACTGCCGCCGTCGTACCTCCGTTCGGGGCGTGGACACCCCGGGAAGGAACGCGCGCGTGCCCGCGAACCTGTTGCTGCTCTCCACCGCCGACACCGATCTGCTGGCCGCCGCCGAGGCGGACGCCGGCTGGAAGGTCGCGAACCCCGCCCGGCTTACCCTCGACGACCTGGCGCCGCTGCTCGAGTCGGCCGAGATCGTCGTCGTCCGGCTGCTCGGCGGTCGCCGGGCTTGGGAGGAGGGGCTCGACGCGGTGATCGCGTCCGGTAAGCCGGCCGTGGTGGTCAGCGGTGAGGCGGCGCCTGACGCCGAACTCATGTCGCTCTCGACCGTCCCGGCCGGCGCCGTGACCGAGGCCCTCGCCTATCTCCGCGAAGGCGGCTCGGAGAACCTGCGCAACCTGGCCGGCTTCCTCCGCGACACGCTCCTGCTCACCGGCGACGACTTCGACCCGCCGCGCGCGCTACCGGCGTACGGGGTGCGCGGGACGTTCGTCGAGGACGAGCGGCCGGTGGTGGGCATCGTCTACTACCGCGCACACGAGATCTCCGGGAACACCGCCTTCGTCGACGCACTTGCAGCCGCCCTGGAAGCCGCGGGCGCGCAGCCGTTGCCGGTGTACTGCGGCACCCTTCGTGGCCTCGATCCAAAGCGTGAGGAAAACGCCGGACTGTTCGACCTGCTGCGGAAATGCGATGTACTGGTCACCACTCTGCTCGCCGCCGGTGGTTCCGTTGCGGCCGACGCGAGCGCGGGTGGTTCGGACGACGCGTGGGACGCGGGCGCGCTCGCCTCGCTCGACATCCCGCTGGTCCAGGGCCTCGCGCTGACCTCGACGCGCGAGCAGTGGCTGGCCAGCGACGCGGCGGTGAGTCCACTGGACGCGGCGACCCAGGTCGCGATCCCCGAGTTCGACGGCCGGCTGATCACGATCCCGTTCTCGTTCAAGGCGTACGACGAGGACGGCCTGGCCCGTTATGCGCCGGACCCGGAACGCTGCGATCGGCTCGCCGGGATCGCGGTCGCCCATGCGAGGCTCCGGCACGTCCCGGCCGCCGAGAAGCGGCTCGCTCTGGTGCTGTCGTCGTACCCGACCAAGCACGCGCGGATCGGGAACGCGGTCGGCCTGGACACCCCGGCGTCGGCGGTCGCACTGCTCGGCCAACTGCAGCAGGCCGGCTACGACCTCGGCGATCTCGACCTGAGCGAGCTCCAGGGCCCCGACGGTGCCGACGGCTTGATCCATCGGCTGATCGCGGCCGGTGGTCATGATGTCGACTGGCTGACCGACGAGCAGTTGGCGAGCGCGGTCGCGAAGATCCCGCTGTCGACGTACGCGCGGTGGTTCGGCCGGATTCCGGAGTCGTTGCGTGAGGCAATGACCGGGGCGTGGGGCGCGGCGCCGGGTGAGTTGTACGTCGACACGTCCGGTGACGAGCCCGCGATCGCGCTGGCGGCGTTGCGCTTCGGGAACGTCGTCCTGATGATCCAGCCGCCGCGTGGTTTCGGCGAGAACCCGGTGGCGATCTACCACGACCCGGACCTGGCGCCGTCGCATCACTACCTGGCGGCGTACCGCTGGCTCGAGGCTTCCACCGATGCGGGTGGATTCGGCGCCCACGCCGTCGTCCATCTGGGCAAGCACGGGACGCTGGAGTGGCTGCCGGGCAAGGGCATCGGGCTGGCGGCCGACTGTGCGCCGGACGCCGTACTCGGGAATCTGCCGATGGTCTACCCGTTCATCGTCAACGATCCCGGTGAGGGGACGCAGGCGAAGCGGCGGGCGCACGCGACCGTCGTCGACCACCTGGTGCCGCCGATGGCGCGGGCCGAGACGTACGGCGACATGGCCAAGCTGGAGTATCTGCTCGACGAGTACGCGACCGTGCAGGCGCTGGACCCGGACAAGGTGCCGACGCTGCGGGCGCAGATCTGGACCCTGATCCAGGCGGCGCAGCTGCATCACGATCTGCACACCTCGGAGAAGCCCGAGGACGAGGAGTTCGACGAGTTCGTGCTGCACCTCGACGGGTATCTGTGCGAGATCAAGGACGTGCAGATCCGCGACGGGTTGCACGTTCTCGGGGGTGCGCCGACCGGGGAGGCGCGGATCAACCTCGTGCTCGCCGTACTGCGGGCCCGGCAGTTGTGGGGTGGTTCGTACTCGATCCAGGGTCTGCGTTCCGCGCTGGGCGAGACGTTCGGTGTGGATGAGGCCGCATTGCTGGCTGAGCCGGGCAGGGCCTCTGCGGAGCTCGCAGATCTCGCAACGTTGGCCGACCTGCCGGCGGTCACCGGCGCGGACGGCATCGATCTGCTGGAGGCGGTCGCGCGGAAGCTCGTCGTCGGGATGGAGACGCTGAGCTGGGACGCGGCCAAGGTCCCGGTCGTCGTGGTCGAGGTGCTCGGTCGCTCGTCCGAAGGGGTCGAGGCGTCACTGACGTTCGCCGCCTCCGAGGTCGTCCCGAGGCTCGCCCGGACCGGTGACGAACTGACGAACGTACTGCGTGCACTGGACGGTCGCTTCGTCGAGGCCGGTCCTTCGGGCTCGCCGACCCGCGGCCTGGTCAACGTGCTGCCGACCGGTCGCAACTTCTACGCCGTCGACCCGAAGGCGATCCCGAGCCGGAACGCCTGGGACGTCGGCGTCGCGCTGGCCGACTCGCTGCTGGCCCGGCACCAGGCCGAGACAGGGGAGTGGCCGCGGTCCGTCGGCCTGACGGTCTGGGGTACCTCGGCGATGCGGACCCAGGGCGACGACCTGGCCGAGGTGCTCTGGCTGCTCGGGTGTCGCCCGGTCTGGGACGAGGCGTCGCGCCGGGTCACCGGGTTCGACGTGGTCCCGGTCGAGGAGCTCGGTCGCCCACGGGTCGACGTGACGATCCGGATCTCGGGCTTCTTCCGGGACGCGTTCCCGCACGTCGTGGCGCTGCTGGACGAGGCCGTCCGCACGGTGGCTGGGCTGGACGAATCCGCCGACGACAACTACCTGCGTGCCCACGTCGACGCTGACGTTGCGGCGGGCAACGATCTGAGAGCGTCGACGGCCCGCGTCTTCGGCTCGAAGCCCGGCTCGTACGGCGCCGGCCTGCTGCCGCTGGTGGACGCGCGGAACTGGCGGACCGACGCCGAGCTGGCCGAGGTGTACGCCGTGTGGGGTGGGTACGCGTACGGAAAGGATCTCGACGGTGCCGAGGCGCGCGGGTCGATGGAGCGCGCGTATGCCCGGATCCAGGTGGCGGCGAAGAACGCGGACACCCGCGAGCACGACATCATGGACTCCGACGACTACTTCCAGTACCACGGCGGCATGATCGCGATGGTCCGTCACCTGACCCGTGCGAACCCGAAGGCGTACGTCGGGGATTCCGCCGTACCCGCGCAGGTGAAGACGCGGACGCTGGCGGAGGAGACCAGGCGCGTCTTCCGGGCCCGGGTGGTGAACCCGCGGTGGATGGCGGCGATGCGGCGGCACGGGTACAAGGGCGCGTTCGAGATGGCCGCGACGGTGGACTATCTCTTCGGGTACGACGCGACCGCGGGCGTGGTCGACGACTGGATGTACGAGACGCTGACCACGTCGTACGTCGCGGATCCGGAAATGGCGGAGTTCTTCCGCAAGTCGAATCCGTGGGCGCGGCACGGCATCGCCGAGCGCCTGCTCGAGGCGGCCCAGCGCGGTCTGTGGTCGGAACCTTCGCCGGCGGCACTCGAGACGCTACGCACTGCGGTCCTCGAGACGGAAGGTGACATCGAGGATCGCGGCTGATTGGGTAGAGGCATGGCGTCCGAGAAGCTGAGAGTCCTGATCACCAACGACGACGGTTACCAGGCTCCAGGGATCCGGGCGCTCGCCCCGGTGATCGCCGAGCTCGGGTACGACGTCCTGGTCGTGGCCCCGCTGGACGACCAGAGCGGCGTCGGCTCGGCCCGGGCCGGGATGGTCGGGCGGCCGATCCGGACGAACGTCGAGGAAGAGGGCGGGATCGCCTACCACGGGATCGACGGTACGCCGGCGCTCGCGGTGACCCTGGCGTCCGTCGGGGCCTTCGGGGCGACGCCGGACCTGGTGGTGTCGGGGATCAACCGTGGCCACAACATCGGCGTACCGATCTTCCACTCCGGCACCGTGGCCGCGGCGCTGACCGCCTCCGGTCAGGGCCTGTCGGCGGTTGCCGTCAGCATCGACTCTGAGGACCCGGCGCACTGGGCGACCGCGGGCGCCGTCGCCGCGGAGGCTCTGACCTGGATCGTGCCGGAGCCGGCCGGGACCGTGTTGACCATCAATGTGCCGGACCGTCCTCTTGACCAGCTGGCCGGTGTACGGCACGCCTCACTGGCGCCGATCAAGCGGTCCCGGATCACCGGCGCGACCGCCCCCACCGGCGAGCCGATGATCGAGCTCGAGCCGCCGAACGCGAACCCGGTCGCAGGCTCCGACGAAGCCCTCCTCGCCGCCGGCTTCGTCGCCGTCACCCCGATCGTCGGCATCCGCGAAGTCAAGGACGACGCGGCCGCGACCGCCCTCGCCAAACGCCTCTCCGGCTATCGATGAAACTGTTCGTCGCCGGGACAGTTGGTGACCTTCGAACGGTCCGGACACTGTCCGCATTTCGAAGAGGCTGAGCGGTACGCCGAGTTGGTGCGAAGGTTCGTCCTACAAGTAGCTCAGTAGATCCGCGTTGCTCTGGACTTGCTGGCCGTCGGGGCCGGTGAGCATGTCCTCGAAGCCGAGTCGTACGCCGTACCCGTGGGACGAGGCCCAACGCAGTACCGGCCAAGCCCATTCGTTCTCGCCGTGCACGAGTACGTCGGCGGCGGTCGGGAGTACGGCGAGAGTGGCCTGAGCCGCCGTGACACCGTCGGCACCTGGTGAGATGCCGGGGATGGCTTCGACCAGGACGCGGGTGAACGGGCCACCCCAGGCGACGTAGTCCGCGGCCGCGGCGGGTGTGAACAGCCCGGCCTCGATCTCGATCCCGCGCTCGATCAGCAGGTCGGCGATCTGCACGGCGCCCTCCTCGTGAAAGTTCACACTCGCGAAGTCCGGCCCACGATCCCACTGCGCGAGAAGTTCCAACCGCTGCCACAGATCCGGAACGATCCCCTCCCGCGTCGACACCCCGACCGGTACGCCCGGACACCGGTCCCGCACCGCCTCGACCGCCACCCGGATGTCGTCCCAGCGTAAACTCTCCTTCTCGTCCGCTCCCCGCGGATGCAGGTGGATCGCCTGCGCCCCCGCCTGAACCGCCACCGCGGCCTCCCGAGCCAACTCCGCCGGCGTGACAGGTACCCCGGGGTGATCAGCCCGCGACCGATCCCCGTTCAAACACACCTTCACCATCACCACAGCTTGTCCACCTCTCCTGGGTAGAGCTCGATCCGCGCGTGCTGGAGCGACGCCTGCGCCTGCCTGCCGGCAGCGGTGAAGAAGCCGCCCATCGTCACTTTGTCGAAGCCTGGTTGGTCACTGGGAAACGGATCCTCCGGGCTTCCCCCGACGACTACGGCCCCGGGAAGCACACACCAGCCCGCGCTCTCGTAGAACCCCCGCAGCGGACGGTCGCAGGTGAACAGTCCGAGGTCGAGACCGTCCTCGATCATCAGTTCCCGGGCCGCACTCACCAGGGTCCGTCCGTACCCCCGCCCACGCCTCTCGCCGCGCGTCACCACCGTACTCAGCCCACCCCCGGCAAATCGGTGACCTGCGTGAACGATGTCCTTGAACAGAATGTCCAACGCGGCCACCACGAAGCCATCGTCCACCACAAGCACGGACAACGGCCGCAGCCGAGGATCATGGGTAGGTCCTTCCCAGTTCACGGATGGCCATGCCGCCCGCTGCAACTCCACCACCTGAACACGCAGCTCACCCGGAGTGCCCTCGTCGGAAAACGCCAGGATCTCCACCTCCCGATCCTCCCGCACTCCGCCGAGTTGTGGACTTCTGTTGGGATCGGGCGCTCGGATGGACAGAAGTCGACGACTCGGTGGTGTGAACCTCGTCGCTGAGGGTGGGAGTGGGGTGTGCCATGATCGGGCGGACGGTTGTGGAGGAACACCGGTGACCGGCTGCGGCCGGGAGTCCGGGGCGGTCCCGCCACTGTGACCGGGGAGACCCGGGAGCCAGGACATCCGCGTCCGTCCGCCGGCCCGCGATCACCGCGGTACGGCGTACCAGCTGCCGAAGTGGGCGTGGACACCCGCTCGACGAAGGGATCCGCCGATGCGGCCTGCTCCGACCACTCCCAGCAACCCCCGCTCCGGCCAGTCCGACCTCGGCAACCCCCGCTCCGGCCAGTCCGACTCCGGCAACCCCCGCTCCGGTAAGTCCGGCCTCGGTGGCTCCGGCTCCGGCACCCCGGGCTCTGGCGGGTTTCCGTTCACCGCGGTTGTCGGGATGCAGGATCTGCAGCTGGCGCTGATCCTGGCGGCGATCTCACCGGCGATCGGCGGCGTGCTGATCCGTGGCGAGAAGGGCACCGCCAAGTCCACCGCGGTCCGGGCGCTGACCGAGATCCTCCCGCCGGTCGACGTCGTACCCGGCTGCCGCTTCTCCTGCGACCCCGATCACCCGGAGCGGACATGCCCGGACGGCCCCCACGGCCCGGAGCGTTCGGTGCGCCCGGCCCGCCTGGTCGAGCTGCCCGTCGGCGCGACCGAGGACCGCGTGCTCGGTTCGCTGCACCTTGAACGCGCGCTGGCCGAGGGCGTCACGGCGTACGAGCCTGGTCTGCTCGCAGCCTCGCATCGCGGGCTGCTGTACGTCGATGAGGTCAACCTGCTGCACGACCACTTGGTCGACGTACTGCTCGACGCCGCCGCGATGGGTCGCGCGACCGTCGAGCGCGACGGCGTGTCCGTCACTCACCCGGCCCGCTTCGTCCTGGTCGGCACGATGAACCCGGAGGAGGGCGAACTCCGCCCACAGCTCCTCGACCGCTTCGGCCTGACTGTGGATGTCGTCGCCAGCCGCGACCCCGCCGTCCGCGTCGAGGTGATGCGTGCCCGGCTCGCCTACGAGGCCGACCCGGTCGGCTTCACCGCGAAGTATGGCGGCGCGCAGCGCGAACTCGCCGAGCGCATCGTCAAGGCCCGCGACCTGCTGTCCGAGGTGATCCTGACCGACCCGGCTCTGCGCCAGATCGCCGAGATCTGCGCGGCCTTCGACGTCGACGGCATGCGCGCCGACCTCGTCACCGCACGTACGGCGGTCGCCCACGCGGCCTGGTCCGGCCGGACGGTCGTCGAGGTGGACGACGTACGTGCGGCCGCCAAACTCGCCTTGCCGCACCGCAAGCGCCGCAACCCCTTCGACGCGCCGGGCCTGGACGAGGACCAACTCGAAGAGGCGATCAACAACAGCACGCCACCCCCGGACCCCGACGACGACCCCGACGGTCCCGGAGGCGGCGGCGCGGATCCGTCGGACCCGGACAGCGGCAACTCGTCCGACCCTGCCGACCAGGCCGACGATGACCCGGCTGAGCCCGACACCTCGGAACGGCGCGAGCCCGACCCGTCCGATCGGGCCGAGGTCAGCACCTCCGATCCAGCCCAGGAGGAGTCCGACGCCGACAGACCCCGCCTGGGTCCGACCCTGGTGGGCGAGGTTGCTGGGAGCTCCGAGCCCTACAAGGCTCGTCTGCTCAGCGTGCAGGCCGCAGGCGCCGGAGTGGCGGGCCGCCGGTCACGCGCGATCACCGAGGTCGGCCGGGTAGTGGGCGATCGGCCGCGCGCAGGGCGGGAGTCAGGCCGTCCGCATCTCCTCGCGACCATCCGCTCCGCAGCCCCGCACCAGCACGCTCGCGGCCGCACCGGCCCGGGCCTCGCCGTACAGCCGGCGGACGTGCGCCTCGCCGTACGCGAAGGGCGTGAAGGCAACCTGGTGCTCTTCTGCGTCGACGCGTCCGGCTCGATGGGCACCAAGAAGCGCATGGGCGAAGTGAAGACCGCGATCGTCTCGCTGCTCCTCGACGCATACCAGCGCCGCGACACCGTCGGCCTCGTCACCTTCGCCGGCGCCGCCGCCACGGTTGCGTTGCCTCCCACCGGCAGCGTCGAGACCGCCGTACGACGTCTTGAATCGCTCCCCACCGGCGGACGCACCCCGCTCGCCGAGGGCCTGCTCCAGACAGCCGAAGTCCTCCGCATAGCCGCAATCCGGGACCCGCGTCGGCGGCCCCTGCTCGTGCTCGTCACCGACGGCCGCGCGACGCATGGCGACAACGCCTTCGCCCGCGCCCGGCAAGCAGCCGAATGGCTCGCCCAGCAGGGGATCGCCGCCGCCGTCGTCGTCGACTGCGAGCCGCAGCGCGGCGTCCGGCTCGGGCTGGCCGCGGAGCTTGCCGCCTCGATGTCAGCGGAGTACCTCGATCTCGGCGACGTCGCCGCGGGCAATCTGGTCCGCACGGTCACCGAGCGGCGGAGGGTGGCCTGATGCCGAAGGGGCAGCCGAGTGTGGTGCCGCAGGACGGTCTGACCACCCGGCAGCGGCGGAACCGGCCGTTGCTGATGGTGCACACCGGCGAGATGAAGGGGAAGTCGACGGCCGCCTTCGGGATGGCGTTGCGCGGCTGGAACCAGGGCTGGAACATCGGCGTGTTCCAGTTCGTCAAGAGCGCCAAGTGGAAGGTCGGCGAGGAAGGCGCCTTCAGAGCCCTGGGTCAGTTGCATGAGGCAACGGGTCAGGGCGGGCCGGTCGAATGGCACAAGATGGGCGAGGGCTGGAGCTGGTCGCGCAAGGCCGGCACCGAGGAGGACCACGCCGCCGATGCGCTCGAGGGCTGGCGCGAGATCCAGCGCCGGATCAAGGCCGAGACGCACGACCTGTATGTGCTCGACGAGTTCACGTATCCGATGAAGTGGGGCTGGGTCGACGTCGACGAGGTGGTCGACACGCTGGTCAACCGACCCGGTCACCAGTACGTCGTCATCACCGGCCGCACCGCGGATCAGCGGCTGATCGACGCCGCCGACCTGGTGACCGAGATGACCAAGGTCAAGCACCCGATGGACGCCGGTCAGAAGGGCCAGAAAGGGATCGAGTGGTGATCCCGCGCCTCGTGGTCGCGGCGCCCGCCTCCGGAGCCGGGAAGACAACTGTTGCCGTCGGCCTGATGGCGGCGCTGCGGCAGGCCGGGCACACGGTCGCCGGCTTCAAAGTCGGCCCCGACTACATCGACCCCGGATTCCACGCGGTCGCGACCGGGCGGCCGGGGCGGAACCTCGACCCGATGCTGCAGGGCGAGGAACGCGTCGCGCCGTTGTTCGCGCACGGTGCCCAGGGTGCGGACCTGGCCGTCGTCGAAGGCGTGATGGGCCTGTACGACGGCGCGCTCGGGACCGAGGGCTACGCGTCCACGGCACACGTCTCGAAGTTGCTCGACGCACCCGTCGTCCTGGTCGTCGACGCGTCCGCGGCCGGTCGCAGTGTCGGTGCCGTCGTCAACGGATTCGTCGCCTTCGACACCGAAGTGCGGATCGTCGGAGTGATCCTGAACAAGGTCGGCTCGGACCGGCACGAGGCCGAGGTCCGGGCCGGCGTCGCGCCGACCGGCGTACCGGTTCTCGGCGTACTGCGGCGGGACACCCGCCTGACCGTGCCCAGCCGCCACCTCGGTCTCGTCCCCGCCGACGAGCAACGTGGGCAGGCGGCCGCGGCGGTCGAGGCTGCCGCCGAACTGGTCCGCCAGGGCGTCGACCTCGCGGCCTTCGTCACGGCTGCCCGCAAGGCGGTCGAGGTCGACGTCGAGGCGTGGGATCCGGCGGCCGAGGTGACGCCGGCCGAGGAAGGACGACCGGTCGTGGCTGTCGCCGGCGGTCCGGTGTTCTCGTTCCGCTACACCGAGACGACCGAGCTGCTCGTTGCCGCCGGCGCCGATGTCGTCGCCTTCGACCCGCTGGCCGACCCATTGCCCGAAGCAACATCAGCGCTGTACCTGGGCGGCGGCTTCCCCGAGCTGCACGCCGAAGCCCTGTCCGCCAACGTCGAGCTCCGCCGTCAGGTAGCCACCGAAATCGCTGCCGGCCTCCCGGTGATCGCCGAGTGCGCCGGCCTGCTGTACCTCTGCCGCGAGCTCGACGGCCACCCGATGACCGGCGTCGTCCCCGCGACCGGCCGGATGACCGGCAGCCTGACCCTCGGCTACCGTGCGGCGATCGCCGCGACCACGACCGCCTTCTTCGACGAGGGCCGTCGCGTCCGCGGCCACGAGTTCCACCGGACGAGGATCGACCTCTACGCCGAGGTGGATCCGGCCTGGTACCTCGCTGGCGGTGTCGAGGGAATCACCCTGCCCCGCGTGCACGCGTCGTACCTGCATCTGCATTGGACCGCGACCCCCGACATACCCGCGCGCCTGGTGGCGGCGGCCCGCGTCCACGCTGGGTTGGAGAAGTGAACCTGGTCGTCGGCGTGGGCCTGAGGTCCGGTACGTCGTACCGCGAACTCCGTGACCTGGTCGACGCCGCACTGGTAGCAGCCGGCGGGGAAGTCGTGCGCTCGGTGGTCACAGTCGACGGCCGCGAGAGTGAGCCGGGACTGCAGCGGTTGGCGGCGTACCTGAACGCGGACCTCCACACCGCGCCTGCCTCGGAGCTGTCCAAGCAAGCAGTGCCAACGCCGAGCGACCAGGTCGAGCAGCTCGCAGGCACACCCAGCGTTGCCGAGGCAGCAGTGCTCCTGACCGGCGCAGAACTCGTGGTGACCAAGCGCAACTCCATCAACGCGACCACAGCGGTCGGTCGTCTACGTGCTGCACCTGGCTACCCGCCGAGTGAGCGTGATGTGGTGCACCGCGTGCTGGCCGAGCGCCGAGACGTACGGCGCGGGTTCGTGAACCAGCCGATCGCGGACGACCTACTGACCCGAGTGCTGGAGTCCGCACACCGGGCGCCGAGTGTGGGCCTCAGTCAGCCGTGGGACTTCCTGCTGATCCGCGACATCGCCACGCGCCGGAAGGTCCACGACCTCGCTACTGCCCAGCGTGACGCGTTCGCCGCATCGCTTCCGCCCGACCGGCGGCAGGCGTTCGACGGGCTGAAGATCGAGGCGATCCTCGACACGCCACTCAACATCGCGGTCACCTGCGACCCGGGCCGTGGTGGCCGCCACGTCCTGGGCAGGCATGCGGATCCGCGGACGACTTGGTTCTCGGCAGCCATCGCGATCCAGAACCTCTGGCTTGCGGCACGCGCCGAGGGGCTCGGCGTCGGCTGGGTCTCGTTCTTCGAGCCCGGTGAGGTTGCCGCCGTACTGAACCTCCCAGCGCACATAGAGCTCGTCGGCTACCTCTGTGTCGGGCACGTGGAGGAGTTCGCGGCCGCGCCGGAGTTGGTACGGACTGGCTGGGCTGCACGTCGTCCACTCGCGTGGGCCGTCCACCACGACCACTGGGGCCAGCGAGGCACCACATCTCTTGAGGGTGACGCGGACCGGGCCAGTGAGAGCGCAGTACAGGCTGTTGGCCGGCAGCGGGTGCGAGTGGTCGTGGGTGGCGACCCAGCGGAGTACCTGGGTCAGGCCGATGCGCTCGTCGTACAGCTGGGGCCTGAGAAGCCGGAGGCTGACTTCGGAGTGCTCTGGCGGCCCGCGCGTACGCCGCTGGAGGCGGTAGAGCTGGGTGTCGAGGTTGCCCGCGACCTGGCGATGCAGGGGGTCGGGCAGCTCGTCGTACAGGTCGTTGAGCGGTCAGAGCTGGCTGATGGGTTGGCGCGCGGCCTACGGGCGGGCGCGAATGCTTGCGGAGTGGCCTGGTCGGGGTGACAGACTCGTCCGTATGACCGTTCCACCGCAGGGCCCAAGCCAGGATCACGCGACCATGTACGTGCCCGCGTTCTCGATGAAGCAGCGGATCACGATGATGGCGAACAAGTACGAGCTGATCGCCGCCAACCCCGACGGCACGGACGGGCCGGTGCTGGCGTTCGCGCAGCAGAAGCGGATGGCCTTCAAGGAGCAGGTCACCTTCTACAGCGACGACACCAAGACGCAGGTGGTGTTCTCGTTCAAGGCCCGCAAGACGATCGACCTCGGCTCCGGGTACGACGTGTTCGACGCGAACGGCCAGCCGATCGGCTGGTTCAAGAAGGAGTTCGGCAAGAGCCTGCTGCGGTCCAGCTGGCTGCTGTCCAGCGGCCACCACCTGCACGCGAGCGGCACGGAGCGTAACCCGACGATCGCGATCGTTCGCCGGGTCTGGGAGTTCGTGCCGTTCGTCGGCGAGATCCCGCTGCCGTTCATCTTCCACTTCGACTTCACCGACCACGAGACCGCCCAGCCGGTCCTGTCGGTGGAGCGCAGGATCTCCGTCCGCGACCGCTACCGGGTCACGGTTCAGGACAACCGGATGGACTTCCGCGTGGCCGCCGCGATGACCGTTGCCCTGGACGCGCTCCAGAGCCGCTGACATCCACCGGGCGCGGTACGTCGTCCACGCGGCGTACTGCGCTCGTCGTACCCCCTCCTCACTCTTTTGGGTGAAGCGACCCTGAGAGCCTTGGTTCCGCCCGGTCGCGGTGCGAGTCTTGTTCCATGGGTGTAGCGCAGCGCAGTCGACGGTGGTTCGTACCGGTCACGGCAGTCGCAGTGGTCGCGGGGGTGGGCACGCTCGGTCCGGTGGTTGCGGACGCGTCACCAAATCTCCCCGACATCACCGCGCAAGAGCTCCTGACCAGGGTCCAGACGGCGAAGGTCGACGGCCTGAGCGGCACCGTCCGCTCCGCCACGGAGCTCGGCCTGCCCGCGCTGCCCGGTGTCGAGGGCGGCAGCCAGATCCCCGACCTGCTGACCGGTGAGCACACCGCGCGGGTCGCCTTCGCGAGCCCGAACAAGGCCCGCGTCTCCGTGCTGGACAACATGGCCGAGCGGGTCTGGACGACCGACGGCAAGACCGCCTGGGCCTACGACTCCGCCGAGCGCGAAGCCACCAAGCTGACCCTGCCGGCCCGGGCCAACCGGCCGAGCAAGCCTGAGCTGAAGCCGGAGTCGTACGACCCGGCCGCGATGGCCAAGCAGTTCCTGGACGCGATCGACCCGACCACCAAGGTCGAGGTCAGCGGGACCGACAAGGTCGCCGGCCGGGACGCGTACAAGCTGCGCCTGGTGCCGAAGACCGACAAGTCCACGGTCGGTTCGGTCACGCTGGCGATCGACTCGAAGAACTGGGTGCCGCTCGAGGTGACGGTGATGCCGCGCACAGGGACGGACCCGGCCGTGCAACTCGGCTTCGCCTCGGTGTCGTTCGACGTACCGGCGGCGAGCACGTTCGCGTTCACCCCGCCGAAGGGTGTGACGGTGAAGGAGGAGAAGGCTCCGGCCCACCGGCAGGTCCCGACCCCCGTGAAGCCGCCGAAGGGCACGGAGAAGCCGGCCGCTGACGACAAGCCGACGGTGATCAACGAGGGCTGGGAGAGTGTGGTCGCGTTCCGCGACGTGGACATTCCACGTACCGGGGCGGTCGGCCAGTTGCTCGCGAACGCCCGGACCGTCGAGGGTTCCTGGGGCAAGGGCAAGATCCTGACCAGCAAGATGGTCAACGCCCTGATCACCGACGACGGACGGGTCCTCGTCGGCCTGGTCAGCCCGGACACTCTGGTCGCCGCCGCACCGAAGGCGCCGCGCTAGCCGTGGCAGGTCCCACCTCGCCGCCTGTGGTGACACGGGGGCTGACCAAGCGGTTCAGAGGCGGGCAGGTCGCGGTGGACGCGGTCGACCTCGAGGTCCCGGCCGGGAGTGTGTTCGGGTTCCTCGGTCCGAACGGGTCCGGGAAGACGACGACCATCCGGATGATGCTCGGGTTGATCACGCCGACGGCGGGGTCGGTCGAGCTGCTGGGGGAGTCGATGCCGAAGGCCCAGCTGCGGGTGCTGCCGCGGGTCGGCGCACTGGTCGAGGGCCCGGCGTTCTATCCGTTCTGGAGCGGGCAGGCGAACCTGCTCCGGTTCGACGCGGCCGACCGGACGGCTGACCCCGGCACCCGGAAGGCGCGGGCCGGGCAGGCGCTCGAGCGCGTCGGCCTGTCCAACGCGGCGAACAAGAAGGTGCGCGCCTACTCGCTCGGCATGCGGCAGCGGCTGGCCATCGCGGTCGCGCTGATGCAGCGCCGCGAGCTGCTGGTCCTCGACGAGCCGACCAACGGCCTCGATCCGCAAGGCACCCGCGAGGTCCGCCACCTGATCCAGGACCTCGCGAGCGACGGCACCACGATCTTCACCTCGACCCACCTGCTGGCCGAGGTCGAGCAGGTCTGCACCCACGCCGCCGTGATGAGCCGCGGCCGCCTGGTTCGCCAGTCCACGGTCGCCGAGCTCCGCTCCGAGCTCCGTCCCCGGTTGGTCGTCCGTACGCCGGACGTCGGCCAGGCCGCCGAGACGCTGAAGAGCCTTGGCGTGACCGACCTGAAGACCATGGACGAGACCGTCGAAGGCGACGCCGGTGAGCTCCCGATCGACAAGTTCGCCGCCGCGCTGGTCGCCGCCGACGTCCGCATCCACGGCTTCGGCCTGGAACGTCCCAGCCTCGAAGACGCCTTCGTGGCCCTTACCGGAGAAGGCTTCGATGTCGCCGAGTGACACGACGGTCGCGGACACCGTGGAGGTCGGCCGGCCGAGTGCCGGGCGGCACACGCTGGCGTTGTTCAGGTCCGAGCTGCACCTGGTGTTCGGCCGGGCCCGGACCTGGGTGCTGCTCGCCGTCCTCGCCGCGGTTCCGGTGATGATCGGTGTTGCGATCAGGCTGTCCGGGTCCGAGGGGGACGCCGAGGGGTTCATCGGCCAGGTCGCCGGAAACGGGTTCTTCCTGATCGTGGCCAGCCTCGCGGTCTCGCTGCCGTTCTTCTTGCCAACCGCCGTGACGGTCGTGTCGGGGGAGTCGCTGGCCGGCGAGTCGAGCCTCGGGACGTTGCGCACCCTGCTCACCGCTCCGGCCGGGCGATCCCGGCTGCTCGCGGCGAAGATGGTCGCGCTCGCCGTGTTCTGCCTGGCCGCGACGCTGGTCATCTGGATCTCCGGGCTGATCGCGGGCATGGTGCTGTTCCCGGTCGGCGACGTCCTGCTGCTGTCCGGTACGACGGTCTCGCTGGGCGACGGACTGCTGCGCGCGCTCGGCATCGCCGTACTGATCGGGCTGTCGATGCTCGGGCTGGCCGGGATCGGGTTGTTCGTCTCGTCGCTGACGTCGACCCCGCTGGCGGCGATGGCGGCCACCTTCGGCTCGTTCATCGTCTGCGGGATCCTGAGCGCGATCCCGCAGATCGACGTGATCCACCCGTGGCTGCTGATGTACGGCTGGCCGTCGTTCGCCGACCTGTTGCGCGATCCGCCGTACTGGGACGAGATCGGGCGCAACCTGCTGCTGCAGGCCGGCTACCTGGTGGTGTTCTACGCGGCCGCCTGGGCCCGGATCACCAGCCGGGACATCAACGGCTGAGACAATGGGCCGGTGGATGCCGACCTGGTCGCCGTACTGCGCTGTCCCGTCTGCGCTGACGCGCTCGCGCTGAACGACCGGACGGCGAGGTGTCCGCGCGGCCACGCGTACGACCTGGCCAAGCAGGGCTACCTCAACCTGTTGCCGTCAGCATCGACCGGGATCGACGGCGACTCGGCCGCGATGATCGGCGCTCGCACTGTCTTCCTCGGCGGCGGCCACTACGCACCCATCCGGGACGCACTGATCCTGGCCGCGGCCGACGGCAGCCTGCAGGTCGACGGCGACGAACTGGTCGTCGAAGTCGGATCGGGTACGGCGCACTACCTGGCCGGAGTCGTCGGCGCGTCGGCGGGCCGGCGGGGGATCGCCCTGGACGTCTCCCGGTACGCCGCTCGGCGCGCAGCCAAGGTGGACCCGCGGATCGGGTCGGTGGTGTGCGACGCCTGGCAGGAGCTGCCGTTGCTCGACGACTCGGCGCAGCTGATGCTGAATGTCTTCGCCCCGCGCAACGCCGCCGAGATGGCCCGGGTTCTCGCCCCGGAGGGCACGCTGATCGTGGTGACGCCGAACCAGGCGCATTTGGCCGAGCTGGTCGGCGTACTCGGGCTGGTCAAGGTCGATGAGGAGAAGGAGCGCCGGCTGCAGGAGTCACTGGCCGGGAAGTTCGAACAGACCGGCAGTGAGGTCGTCGAATCGACGATGCGACTCGACCGGACCGCGGTCGAGCAGTTGGTGCTGATGACACCGAGCGCGCGGCATCTGAACCATCGCGAGCTCGCGGCCAGGATCGCCGTACTGCCGGAGCCGGCGGTCGTGACGCTGTCGGTCACGCTGTCCACCTGGCGGGTCGGCTGAGTGATGCCGGCTCGAGCTCGGCACCACCCGCCGGGTGAAGGTCAGGCGGCGTTGCCGGTGAGTTCGCGCGCCACCACGGTGCCGTGCTGCTCGGCGGTGACGTGGGCCTCGGACTCGGAGACCTTGGAGGCATCGACGAGCTCCTCCATCCCGGGGGTGACCGGGGCGAGGGTGAGCTCGGCGACCGCGGTGCGGACGTTCATGCCGAGGATGTCGCCGAAGACGCGCTCCAGGTACGGCGTGGCGTGGTCCCAGCCGTGCTTCGGAGTGCCGGGGCTGTAGCCGCCGCCGCGGGCGAGGGTGAAGATCACCGGCCGGCCGGCGACCGGGCTGGGTCCGTAGACCAGCTCGGGGTCGATCAGCAGCAGGTCGATCCAGGTCTTCACGTGCTGGGCGATGCCGTAGTTGTACAGCGGCACGGCGAGCAGGATCGCGTCGGCGTTCTTGACCTCGGCCGCGAGCTCCTGGGCCAGCGCGCTGGCCTCGGCGTGGTCCGGACCGGCCTCCGCGCCGAGCTTGACGGCCACCAAGGCCGGCCAGGCGGTCGCTGGGAGCGGGTGCAGACCGAGGTCACGCCGGACCACGACGCCGTCCGGGTGTTCGGCCTTCCAGGCGGCCTCGGCGCTGTCCGCCAGGGCGCGGCTGACCGAACCTTCCAGCCGGACGCTGGCGTCGACGCGTAGCAGAGTCGTCATTTCAGTTGTTCTCCATCAGTCATGGGAGCTTGAATCGAGCTGTACCGAAGATAGTCTGTGGGGCAGAACATCTTCAAGCTAGATCGTATTCCGAGTGGCATACACCACGTACGATGGGGACATGACCAGTACTTCGCCGGACGTCAAGGGCCGGATCGCCCGCGAGGTGGCGCGCCGGGGAGCCGGCGGTGCGGAGCCGGGTGTTGCCAGCGGTGCCCCGGTCGAGTCCGACCTGGGCTGGGCGCTCGGCGTCGTGTTCCGTCGGTACGCCAAGGCGGCCGCCGCGGCGCTGGAGGAGGTGCCAGGCGGCCCGCGGGGTTACCAGGTGCTGGCGACGACCGTCGCCGAGGGGCCGCGGCGACAGCTTGATCTGGCCGCGCAGCTCGGTGTGGACCGGACAGTGATGACCTACCTGCTGGACGACCTGGAGAAGACGGATCTGGTGCAGCGGCAGGCCGACCCGGCCGACCGGCGGGCGCGGTTGATCGTGCCGACGGACCAGGGCAAGGAAGTGCTCTGCGAGATGGAGCGACGCCTGTCCACGGCCGAGGACGAGATCCTGGGCAGCCTGGATCAGGCCGAGCGTTCCAGCTTCCGCCTCTTGCTGCAGCGGGTTGCGGTGAAGGCGAACGCGGTCGACCCGATCCACAACGCCTGCGACCTGGCCGACGAGGCGGTCGAGGCGGTCGAGGCGGTCGACGAGCGCTAGTGCAGCGGGACGAAGCCTGACTCGTAGGCGCGGATCACGGCCTGGGTGCGGTCCCGGGCGTTCAGCTTGGCGAGCACGTTCGCGACGTGGGTCTTGACCGTCTGCAGGCCGAGGATCAGCTCGTCCGCGATCTCCGCGTTCGACAGTCCGTTCGCCATCAGGCGCAGTACCTCCTGCTCCCGCTCGGTCAGCTGGTACTCGTCCAGGCCGGCGGGACGTGCCGGCTGCGCGCCCACGTGCGCGAGCGCGAGCGCCCGGATCGCCTCGGGGAACAGCAGCGACTCGCTCCCGGCGACCGTCCGGATCGCCGCGATGATGTCGTCCGGCGGGGTCCGCTTCAGCAGGAACCCGGACGCGCCCGCGCGCAGAGCGTCGTACACGTAGTCGTCGTTCTCGAACGTCGTCACCACCAGCACGCGCGGCGCGGGGTCGAGGCTGTCCAGCAGCAGCCGGGTCGCCTGGATGCCGTCGACCGCGGGCATCCGGACGTCCATCAGGACGACGTCGGCCCCGCTACGGCGGACGACCGGCAGCACCTCCGCGCCGTCGCCGGCCTCACCGACGACCGTGAGGTCGGGCTCGGCGTTGATGATGGCGCGCAGCCCGCTGCGGATCAGCGGTTCGTCGTCGACCACGACCACCGACAGGTTCATTTCATCCCTTCGTCACGGCGACCGGCAGTGTTACCGCGAGCCGCCACACCTTCCCGTCCAGGCCGGCGTCCACGGTGCCCCGCAGTACGGCGACTCTTTCACGGATACCGGCCAAGCCACGCCCGCCACCGGAGTGGTCGGAACCGCCGCTGACCGGATTGGTCAGCTCGAGGCGCAGTCCGGACGCGTCCAGCCGGATCGACAGGTCGATCGTGAGTTCGTCGGCCGAGCGGCCCGCGTGCCGGATCGCGTTGGTGAGTCCTTCCTGGACGATGCGGTACGCCTCCCGCGACACCGCCGCCGGCAGCTGACTCAGGTCGCCGTCCCGCCGTACCTCGACCGTGATCCCACCGGCTCGGGTGGCGTCGACGAGCCGGGGGAGCTCGTCCAGGGTCGCCTGTGGTGCGGTCTGCGCACCGGGCCGCCGGTCGTCCCGCAGGAGGCCGAGCACGTGGTCGAGATCGGCCAGCGCGTTGCGGGCCGAGGTCTCCATCGCCGCCAGCGCGGTCTCGGCGAACTCCGGATCGGTCGCCAGCACCCGGCGCGCCGCGGCCGCCTGGATGGTGACCAGGCTCAGCGCGTGGCCGACGCTGTCGTGCAGCTCCCGGGCCAGACGGTTGCGTTCGGCAAGTGTCGCCGTACGGCGCTCGAGCAGCTCGATCCGCTCCGCCGACGTCGGACCGAGGACCCGCGGGGCGAGATAGGCCAGCAGTGCGCCGACGGCGGCGGACAGGAAGAACAGCGCGACGATGCCGGCCAGCGCGACGACCGGCATCCACAGATCGGACCAGCCACCGCGGATCTGGTACGAGATGTCGGGCAGCAGCTCGTGCCGGCCGGGGGAGCGGAAAGGTGCCGCGAGCAACACTGCACCGACGCCGAACACCGCCGTGGTGAGGCTGCCGACGATGCCGCCGGTGACCAGGTGCAGGCAGAACCAGGTCGCCGTCCGCCGGCGTTGCGCCCAGGTCCGGGCCGGGCCGAGCGGACGCTCCTCGAACCGGACGCCGAGCAACGACTCGACCGCGATGCCCTCGACCTCGCGGACCGCGGGCAGGATGCCGAGCGCGATCGGCGGCCCGGCGACCAGGATCGCGATCAGGATGCCGGTCGCAACAGCCGGCAGGTCGAGATCCTGCGCGAGGGCGCCGAGCGCGCTGTCGACCAGGATGAACGCCAGCACCAGCGCCGCGCCGAGCAGCAGGTAGACCCAGCGCAGGTACGTCGACGCCCGGCCCAGGCAGGCGACACCTCGCACCAGGTACGACGCCGTCCGCGCGAATCGGCCCGCCGGGGGCGTCGTGCCGCGCCCGGAAGCCGCCGACTCACGCACCAGCCCGTCCACCACCCCCATATCGTCCCAAACCCCGGTCCCGGCCACCTCCCTCCCCGGAGGGATCGCCCTGGTGCTGCCGGGGGAGAGCGCGACCATTCCCTGCGGACCGTCGGCCCGGGCAAGGGTGACGGTTAACCCTTGACTCTGCGGCCGACACGTGGCGTGTCTCACTCGCCACGGTGGGTTTACACAAATTTGACGGGGAAGGACCGGGTCGGAGCCGGATGGGCGTCGCGATCTGCTGTCCGGGCAGGTACGGTCTGTGGTCGGGGCGGGATGCCTGTCCGGTGCGGACTGGTATGGGGACGGCTCCAGGACGGGTGGCACAGCGGGCTCTGCGGGGACCGATGCGGTGGACGTTAAGTCACTGTGAAGTCGCCGGGGGCCGATTGCCCACCTTTCCATATTTGATGTTTGATCAAATATCGGAGGAGAGAGGTCGATATGAGGTTGAGGCGTTCCGTTGTCGCGCTGACAGCGGTCCTGGGGCTCGCCCTGGTCAGTGCGTGCAACGACGGCAACGAAGGCCAGAGTCAGGACTCGGGTCTTCAGAAGGTCAGCTATCTGACCTCGTTCAACGCCTTCGGTCGTGAGGCTTACGCGTACGTCGCCCTGGAGAAGGGCTACTTCAAGGACGCCGGCTTCGACGTCACCATCAACAAGGGCTCCGGCACGGTCGACGTGATGAAACTGGTCGCCGGCGGCCAGGCCGACTACGGCATCGGCGACTTCACCGGCACCGTCATCACCCTGGGCAAGCAGAAGCTGCCGATCACCACGGTCGGGATGATCCACCAGCGCTCGATGGCCGCGATCGTCTCGCTCGAGGGCGGCACCATCAAGAAGCCGCAGGATCTGGTCGGCAAGCGGATCGGCGACCAGCCGGGCTCGACCAACCAGGTGATGTTCCCGGTCTACGCCAACGCGATCGGCATCGATCCCGAGTCGGTCACGTTCGTACCGTCGCCGCCGCCGGCGCTGCCGCAGTTGCTCGCCTCCAACAAGGTGGACGGCATCGGCCAGTTCGTGGTCGGCGTACCGCTGGTGGAGAAGGCGGCGAAGAAGAAGGTGCTCACCCTTCCGTACCGCGACAAGCTGCCGGACCTCTACGGCAACGCGATCATCACCCGTTCGGACCTGGCCAAGGACCACCCGGACGACGTGAAGAAGTTCACGACCGCATTGTTCAAGGGCCTGCAGGACACGTACGACGACCCGGCCGCGGCGGCCGCGGTCCTGAAGAAGTACGTGCCGGAGACCGACCTCGCGGTGGCCACCGCGGAGCTGAACCTGATGAAGGAGTACATCAAGCCGCCGCTGTTCAAGGGCGAGCTGGGCGCGGTCGACCCGAAGCGCGTGCAGACGATCATCAAACTGCTGGACGACGCGAAGGCGATCCAGCCGGCCGGTTCGATCACGACGGCCGACGTCGTCACGGTCGACCTCGCGCCGAAGGGCTGAGACCGACCAGATGATCCGGCTGGACGGTGTGGGGCAGGTCTTCGACGGACGCGAGGGTCAGGTCACAGCCCTTGCGGAGATCGACCTGCACGTCCGGCCGAACGAGTTCGTCACGCTGATCGGCCGGTCCGGGTGTGGCAAGTCCACCCTGCTCCGGCTGATCGCGGGACTGCTGCCGCCGACCTCCGGCACGGTCACGGTGGCCGGGGAACCGGTCACCGGGCCGCGCCGGGACGTGTCGTTCATGTTCCAGCGGCCGGCTCTGCTGCCGTGGCGGTCGGTGCTGTCCAACGTGATGCTGCCGATCGAGATCGACGGCGGTGAGGGCGACCGGGACCGGCGGACCTACCGGGACCGGGCCCACGCACTGCTCGACCTGGTCGGGCTGAGCGGTTTCGAGCGGCGGCTGCCGCACGAGCTGTCCGGCGGGATGCAGCAGCGGGTGTCGTTGTGCCGCTCGCTGATCCGCGACCCGCAGGTGATGCTGATGGACGAGCCGTTCTCCGCCCTCGACGCGCTCACCCGGACCGAGCTGTCCGAGGAGCTGCAGCGGATCAAGATGGAGCTGTCCACCACGATCGTGTTCGTCACCCACTCCATCGAGGAGGCCGTCATGCTGGCCGACCGGGTGGTCGTGCTGACGCCGCGGCCGGGCCGGTTACGTGAGATCGTCGACATCGTCATTCCGCGGCCGCGCAGCCTCGGCCAGAACGCGCACCTGACCGAGGTCGCGCAGATCAGCGGCCTGCTGCACGGCCTGCTGGCGGAGAAGGAGTCTCGTCCGGTCGACGAGGTGCGGCCGTGAAGCGACGCTCCTGGCTCACGACCTCGCCGACCGCGGCCGTGCTGCTGCCGATCCTCGGCCTGGCCGGTGCGATCGGGCTGTGGTGGCTGGCCACCATCGTCTTCTCGATCGAGTCGTACCTGCTGCCCAGTCCGTATGACGTGGTGGTGAAGTTCTTCGACGATCCGGCGTACCTGCTGGAGCACACCTGGGTGTCGTTCCTGGAGACGGTCGAGGGCTTCCTGCTCGCGATCGTGCTCGGGGTGCCGATCGCACTGCTGATCGTCCGCTCGGTGATCCTGGAGCGGCTGGTCTACCCGCTGCTGCTGATGGTGAACGCGATCCCGAAGATCGCGATCGCGCCGCTGCTGGTGGTCTGGATGGGATTCGGGCAGTTGCCGAAGGTGATCATGGTGCTGCTGGTCTGCTTCTTCCCGATCGTCATCTCGACCGCGCAGGGGATGAAGTCGACGCCGATCGAGCTGGTCGAGCTGCTCCGGTCGCTGAACGCCAGCCGGACGCAGGAGTTCTTCAAGCTGCGGCTGCGGTACGCGATGCCGCAGATCTTCACCGGGCTGAAGGTGGCGATCTCGCTGGCCGTGATCGGTTCGGTGATCGCCGAGTTCGTCGGCGCCACCCAGGGCCTGGGCTACGTTATCCAGCAGTCCGGTGCGAGTGCCGACACCGCGCTGGCGTTCGCCGCGATCACGCTGCTCAGCATCATGAGCATCATCTTGTTCTACGGCCTGGTGCTGCTGGAGCACCTGTTCCTTCCCTGGGCCCAGGAGACCCGGTGACTGTGCTTCTGGCCGGGCCTCCGGCGCCGGCGGGGTCATCGGGCCTTGGCTCCCGGCCTTCCCTCGTCACTCCGGTCGCTTCGCTCCTCAGTCCAGGCCGGGAGGCCCGATGACCGCCCAAGCGTCGGACGCCGATCGGCGGGTGCTTGTCCGGCCTGCCTGGCTCGAGGCCACCGTGTCGGCTGTCTTCACCGCGCTCGGCTTCGACCCGTCCGACTCCGCCAAGATCGCCGCGGCCCTGGTCGAGGCGGACCTGCGCGGCGTGAGTTCGCACGGCATCATGCTCGTCCCGATGTACGTCGAGCGCCTCAACGCCGGCGGTGTCACCCGGGAGCGCGAGCTCGATCTGCTGTACGACGCCGGCGCCGCACTGGTCGTGGACGCGCGCGGCGGAATGGGTCAGCTGTCCAGCCCACAGGCGATGGGGCACGCGATCGAGCGGGCCGGCCGGTACGGCATCGGCCTGGTGTCGGTCCGCAACGCGCACCACTTCGGCGCCGCCAGCCGCTGGGCCATGCAGGCCGGCGAGGCGGGCTGCGTGGGCGTCGCGATGTCCAACACCACACCGCTGATGCCGGCACCCGGCGGGGCCGAGCGGATCGTCGGGAACAACCCGCTGGCGATCGCGGTGCCGACCTCGGCCGGGGTGGAGATCGTCCTCGACATGGCCCTGTCGGCCGTTGCTCTGGGCAAGATCCGGCTGGCCGCGTCGGCGGGCCGGCCGATCCCGGACACGTGGGCGACCGATCCGTCCGGGACGCCGACCACCGACGCCGACGAGGCGGTCCTGGGCATGCTGCTGCCGGCCGCCGGGCACAAGGGCTTCGGGCTGGCGCTGATGATCGACGTACTGACCGGCGTGCTGAGCGGCGGCGGCTGGGGCGACCAGGTGCGGCCGCTGTACCGCGAGCCGGACCGGCCGAACGACTGCGCGCATCTCTTCCTGGCGATCGACCCGGAGATGCTCGGCGGGGTCGAGGGCTTCCGGCGGCGCGCGTCCGGACTGGCCGCGCGCGTCCGCAGCAGTGCGACGGCACCTGGGGTGAGCCGGCTGTACCTGCCGGGGGAGATCGAGGCGGAACGGGCAGCACACCAGCGGCGTCACGGCGTACTGATCGAGAGGTCGGGGCTGGACGGTCTGCTGGCAGCCGCACGGGCGGTCGGTGCCGTCGTTCCGGCGGGAGGGGTGCTCGACTGATGCCGAAGACACAGGTCTCGACGACCGAGTTGCACACGCCGAACGGGGTGTTCTCACAGGCTACGGTGATCGAGGCGACCGGGCGGCTGGTGTTCGTCTCCGGGATGACCGCGCGCCGTCCGGACGGCACGATCGCGGGCGTCGGCGACATCCGGGAGCAGACCCGGCAGGTGTGCGAGAACGTGCAGGCCGCGGTCCGTGCGGCCGGCGGGACGCTCGCCGACGTCTGCCGGGTGGATGTGTACGTGCGCAACATGGAGGACTTCGCCAGGATCCACGAGATCCGGGCGCAGTACTTCGCCGAACCGCTGCCGGCCTCGACCATGGTCGAGGTCAGCAAACTCGCACATCCTGACTACCTGATCGAGATCAACGCGATCGCGGTGATCTCATGACAGTGCACATTGCCACGCCTCCGGCGCGGCGGGTCATGGGGCTGGAACTCCCGGCCTTCCCTCGTCACTCCAGTCGCTTCGCTCCCTGCGCTCCTCGGTCCAGGCCGGGAGGCCCCATGACCGGGGGTGAAGCACATGCGTGGCGTCGAGCGGACCTGAAATGCGGTACGTGATGGTGGAGCACGCCGGCCTCGAGCCGCAGGTGTTCCTGCAGGAGGGTGATGTGGTCATCACCCGGGCCGACAAGATCGGTGAGCTCCGAAACAAGGTGGCTCGCTCGTGAGCGGCCCGTTGGAGCTGTTGCCGGGTGGTGGCCGGGGCGGGCGTCGTACGCTCGCCGAACACGCTGCCGCCGAATTGCATCAGCTCATCCTGTCCGGAGAGCTTCCCAGCGGTACGCCGTTGCGCCTGGTTGAGCTGGCGAGTCGGCTGGAGATGAGCCAGATGCCGGTCCGGGAGGGGCTCCGGCGGCTGGAGGCACTCGGACTGGTCGAGATCATCCCGCACCGGGGTGCGTGGGTCCGGGACCTGTCGCTGGACGATCTGCGGGACACACACGAGACCCGGCTGGCTTTGGAGAGTCTCGCCGTACGGGCTGCTGCCGAGCAGTTCAGCGAGGACGACCTGCAGAAGGCTGCGGCTGCACTGGCCGAGCACCTGCGACTGTCGCGGGCCGAGGACTCGGTGGGTGCTCGGCAGGCGCACGCGGACTTCCACTTCGCCATCTACCGGGCTGGCGGGTCGCAGTGGCTCGCCCGCGCGATCGAGCCGGTGTGGCAGAACAGTGAGCGGTATCGGTTCGGCAGCCGGCCCACCGCGTTCCTGATCGAGCGGAACCGGGCCGAGCATCAGGCCATCCTGGACGCGTGCGTCGCGCGCGATCCGGACGCGGCCGAGCGGGCCCTGCGCAACCACTTGGCCGGTGCGTTCCAGCGGATCACCGAGACCATGACGAGGCGGGCCGAGGGGGATCAGCACGGCCCGTCGAGGCACAAGGAGACGTCATGAAGGTGAGCTTCGACGCGACCGGTGAGGTCGTGGTGATCACCGGTGGCGCGCAGGGCATCGGCGCCGCGCTGGCACGGGCTGTCACGGCTTGCGGTGGTACTGCGGTGGTCTTCGACGTGGCGAAGCCCGCGGATTCCGCTGCCGAGTTCGACTTCGTCGAGGTGGACGTGGCGGATCGGCTCGCTGTCGAGGCGGCTGTGGCGACTGTCGTCGAGCGCTACGGGCGGATCGACGGTCTGGTCGCTGGAGCGGCTGTACAGCCGCGTTCGCCGGTGCTGGAGATGGACCCGGCCGAGTGGACCCGGACGCTGCAGGTGAATCTCGACGGGGTGGTGTGGGTGTGCCAGGCCGTCGTACCGCACATGGTGTCGCGACGCTCCGGATCGGTGATCGTGTTCACCTCGGGCATGGCCGTCACCGGGTACGCCGGTGCGTCGGCGTACGCGTCCAGCAAGGCCGCGCTGATCGCCTTCGCGAAGTCACTGGCCGCCGAGGTGGCCGAGCACCGGGTGCGGGTGAACGTGGCCGCGCCGGGGGTGATCGACACCGAGCAGTTCCGAGGAGCGAACGCCGGTGCGAACCGGGAGCACTGGCAGGACACCATTGGTATCGGAGACCCCGAGGACGTGGTCGGTCCGTTGCTGTACCTGCTGTCCGATGCGGCCGCGATGACCGGGTCAGTGCTGACCCGTGAGCGTGCCTTTGCGAAGCTAGCGACGTTTACGGAGTGATGAGTGACTGCTGACCAGCTGCCCGTCGCCGTAGTGGGTGCCGGGCCGATCGGCCTGACGACGGCACTCGGCCTGGAGCACTACGGCGTACCGTACGTGCTGCTCGAGGAGGACGCCGTCCTGTCCTCGGACACCAAGGCCGGTACGACGCTGAGCCGGACACTGGAGATCTGGAACCGGTACGGCGCGGTGGACGAGATCCTCGCGGCCGCACTGCGGATCGACGAGATCGGTGACATCGACCGGGCCACCAACACGCCGCGGGCGTCGGTGCGACTGGCCGAGCTGGTCAACGACACGCAGTTCCCGTTCGTGATCAACCTGCCGCAGCAGAAGATGGAGCCGATCCTCGCCGGCGCGCTGCGGCAGCCGGTGTCGACGCAGCACCGGCTGCAGTCGTTCGAGGTCCGGGACGACCGGGTCGTGCTGCAGGTCGAGACGCCGGACGGGCCGCGCTCGCTGGAGGCCTCGCACTTGCTGGCGTGCGACGGCGGCCGGAGCAAGGTCCGGGATGCGCTCGGCGTGACGGTGGTGGGGGAGACCCTCCCGGAGCGGTACATGCTGATCGACGTCGTGGTCGACCTGGACGTCGACAACGCGCGCGACTACCCGTACTTGGCGTACTTCGCGGACAAGTCCGAGTGGATGGTGCTGATCCGGCAGCCGGACAACTGGCGGTTCCTGTTCCCGCTCGGCCCGGGTGCCGAGCCGCCAGGGGACGAGGACCTGCTGGTGAAGGTGAAGCAGTTCATCGGCGAGGTGGACCGGATCGAGCTGCTCGACTCGGTCGTCTACAACGTGCACCACAGGGTCGCGGAACGGTGGTCGGTGGACCGCAAGGTGTTTCTGATGGGCGATGCGGCGCACCTGATCACCCCGATGTGGGCGCTGGGCCTGAACACGGGTGCCCTGGACGCGTCCAACCTGCCGTGGCGGCTGGCCTGGGTCCTGCGGGGCTGGGCGGACGAGACCCTGCTGGACGGCTACGAGCAGGAGCAGCGCCCGGTGGCGGTCAACGGGTCCGGTGAGATGGCCGAGGCGGCTCGCAAGTACATGTCCCACCAACGTGGTGCGGTGACTGCGTCGACCAGTGACTGGGCGACGGCGTACACCCGGACCCTCCTGAGTGTGCGGCTGGACGTGGCCGGCGAGGGGGACTGGTCGATGGTGGCCACCACTGCCGAACCACCTGCCGTACGAGCTGGTGACCGGGCGCCGGACCTTCAACTGCACGGACCCTCCGGTCGGGTGACGATCCACGACCTGTGCCGGCAGTCGTTCGTGGCGCTCTACTTCACCGACGTACGACGGAGGCCGGACATCCCGGTCAACGACTCACCCGCGTTGCAGCACTACGCCGTCTCCCGGTGGGACGCGCCGCACGACTCCGGTCTGCGCGACCGGGCCCTGTTCGACCCGGGAAGCGTTGCTACGAACAGGTATGGCGTACCGGCGGAGAGCGTCGTCCTGGTTCGGCCGGACGGGCACATCGCCGCTGTGGCGCCAATGGGGGCCGGTGTGGCGGAAGAGCTCTACTCCGGGATCACCGGTCGGGAGGCACCGTGACCGTGCTTTTGGCCGGGCCTCCGGCGCCGGCGTGGTCATGGGGCCCTGGCTCCCAGCCTTCCCTCGTCGCTTCGGTCGCTTCGCTCCCTCCGCTCCTCAGTCCAGGCCGGGAGGCCCCGTGACCGCGTTCGACGGGCCGTTGCGCGAGGTGCTGCTGCAGACGGAGGACCTGGAGTGGGTGGAGAAGTCGCTGGCGGGGCTGTCCCACAAGATGCTGTGGCGTGACCCGGAGACCGAGGCGTCGATCGCGCTGGTGCGGTTCGAGCAGGGGTCCGGGATCCCGTCGGAGCACAGGCACGCGTCGAACCAGTTCATGTTCTGCCTGTCCGGGCGGTACGTGTACCTGCCGACCGGGACGACGCTGACCAAGGGCAGCTTCTACTGGAACCCCAAGGGCACCGTGCACGGTCCGACGCTCGCCGAGGAGACCTCTGTCCTGCTGGAGGTGTACGACGGGCCGCACTACCCGGAGCGGCCGTCGTTCTACGACAACGACGAGGACGCCCGCTGACATGGCCGGTTGGGACGTCCACACCCACCTGATCCCGCCGACCGTGTTGTCGGCGGCGCACAAGGGTGAGTTCGGGCTGTCCGTCGACGATGGCTCACTGGTTGTCGACGGCTCCCGCCTGCCGCTCGGACGACTCGCTGACCCGGCCGCACTGCTGCGATGGATCGACGAGCAGGAGTTGGACGGTGCTGTGGTGTCTGTGCCGCCCGCACTGTTCCGGTACGACGCCGGCGTCGAGTGGGCCGAGTTGGTGAACCAAGGGCTTCGTGAGCTCACGACACCGCAGTTGCGCGTGCTGGGCCAGCTACCACTGCTCGACCCGGCGGCACCAGCGGTAGCTGCGTCTCTTGCGGGTGAGGGCGTGTTCAGCGGCTTTGCTCTCGGTACGCCGAGCTACGAAGGGCTGGACGCGGTGTGGCAGGTGCTGCACGCGGCTGAGGCCTTCACGCTGATCCACCCGGGGCACTGTGACGACAAGCGGCTCGAATCGTTCTACTTGACGAATCTGCTGGGGAATCCGTACGAGACCGGGCTGGCTGCGGCCAGCCTCGTCTTCGCGGATGTGCCGGGGCGGTTTCCGGGGATCCGGTTCTGCCTGTGCCATGGGGGTGGTGTGACGGCGGCGCTGGCCGGCCGGTGGCAGCGGGGGATCGACACGGCCCGGCCGGGGATCGTTGCGCCGTCGTTGCCGGTGGCGGACGCGTTGCGCCGGTTCTACGTGGACGATCTGGTGCACGACGACGCCGTACTGGGGTTGCTCGTCTCGACCTTCGGCGTGGAGCGTGTGCTGGCCGGCAGCGACTGGCCGTTCCCGATGGGCAGCGACTCGGTGTCCTCCGCACGGGCGGTGGCAGCCGGTGAGCTGACCGTGCCGCTGGCGATGGAGGTCGTCGTGCCGTGAGACGCGGGTTCTTGTCAGGACCTAGATGTGATCAGATATCAAATGTGGACGAACGGGGTGGTGGACAGATGAGCACGCGCACGGGGGCGGTGCTGCTGTGTCACGGGCCGCTGGTGAAGGCCGAAGAGATTGAAATGGCTGCCGGACCTGATGAGACGTTGGTGGAGATGCGGCTCGGCGCGGTCACTCAGGCCGACCGGTCCGCGATTGCCGGCAAGCAGCCCACGCAACCGTTCGTCCCGGGATCCGAGGGCGTTGGTGTCGTGGTCACTTCGTCGGTCCTCGAAGCCGGGACGCCGGTGGTAATCCGGGGCGAAGGAGTCGGTGTGACCAGGCCCGGCCTCTGGGGCCGGTACGCCGTCGTGCCTGATGCCGCCGTACATCGTCTGCCGGCCGTGCTGGATCCTGCGACTGCTCTGGCGCTGCTGACGCCAGCTCTCACGGCCCACACAGCGGTACGACGCGTTGCCGGCGTACTGGAAGGCGAGACGGTCGTCGTCACCGGCATCACCAGCCTGATCGGTCGTCTGTGTGCCGCAGTGGCGCGGTCGGCCGGTGCGGTGAAGGTGATCGGGCTGGCGCGGCTCGGTGAGTCCGTGGACGTGGTGGCTCCACTGGTCGACCAGATAGTGCGCGTGGACGAGCTGGGACAGATCGGACGCGAGCTGCCGTGGTGTGACGCGGCGATCGACACTGTGGGCGGTCCGGTGACCAGTGGGGTGCTCGGACACATCACACCGGGCGGACGGATCGCCGTACTGGGGTACAAGGCTGGTGAGTTCACCACCATCGACCTGCATCAGCTGATCGGACGGGATCTGCGGGTGCTGCCGGTGAACCTGCAGCGAACCGTCATCGAGCCCGGTGCGGTCAGCCAGGCGCTGGCAGACGTAGCTGCGGCGCAGGTGCGCCCGGACCTCGAGGTGCTACCCGCCGATCGGGTCGGTGACGCACTCGATCGCAGTGCGCCCGATCGTCGAGTCCTCCTGGACCTGACGGCGTTCTAGCGTCCTGTTTGTACGGTCTGCTGGACTAGACCAATCTGTGGTGCGCCAAGTCTCCACTGGGCAATCTGTTGTCGAATCGCCCCAGATCACCTGCTGCCCGCTACGGTTACCTCCCAGAGTTGTGCAGTGGAGGAGAGAGGCAGCCCGCACCCTATGACCCGACGACTCGAGCTCACGCCCGGGGGACCGACCGGCCGTCGTACTCTCGCCGAGGAGGCTGCGGCCGAACTGCACGAACTCATCCTGTCCGGCGAACTCCCGAGTGGTACTGCGCTCCGGCTCGAGGAGCTCGCCAAGCGGCTGGACATGAGCCAGATGCCGATCCGCGAAGGGCTGCGGCGGATGCAGGCACTCGGGCTGGTCGAGATCGTGCCGCACAAGGGTGCGTGGGTACGCGAGTTGTCGATGGAGGACCTGCGGGACACCCACCAGACCCGGCTGGCGTTGGAGTCCCTCGCCGTACGGGCCGCGGCGACGCGCTTCTCCGAATCGGACACCACCTTGGCCACAGCCGCGTTGGCCGAGCACGTGCGGCTCTCGAAGGCGGGAGACAACATCGCCTCCCGGCAGGCGCACACCGAGTTCCACTTCGCGATCTACCGGGCCGGCGGTTCGCGCTGGCTGCCGCGCGCGATCGAGCCGGTGTGGCAGAACAGCGAGCGCTACCGCTTCGGCTCCCGCCAGACCAAGGCGCGGATCGAGCAGACGCGGCGTGAGCACCAGGCGATCCTCGATGCCTGCGTGGCGCATGACGAAGCCGGTGCGGAAGCCGCACTGCGCGAACACCTCGAGGGTGCGATGCAGCGCATCACGGAGACGATGGAGCGTCGCTACCAGAAGCGCTGAGCACCTCGAAGCGGTCGGTGTCCCAGCCGGCCCGGTCGAAGACTGCTCGTAGCAGTAGTGAGTCGCCACGTCTGCCGTACGTCGTGACCAGTTCGGGGATGGCCGTCGTACCCAGGCCGTCGTAGTACTGGTCTAAAGCCTGCCGTCGTCGTACGGCGATCTCTGGTGCGCCGGTGAGCTCTAGCAAGGGCGTCGTACATCCGGTGACGAGACCGGAGCCGACCTGCTCGCCCGGCAGCAGTTGCTGGAGGTGTTGGTGGCCTGCCTGCACATCCCGCGCTCGCAGCCTTGCTCCTAGCGCGTGACATCGCTGCTGTGCTTGAACGGCTTGTGAGATGGCTATGTGGTCCGGGTGCCCAGTGAGTCCGTCTCGGCCGACAGTGAGTACCAGCTGTGGCGTGACTTCGCTGATGGCTCGCTCGACCTCATGCGCGACCGCACTGAGGTCTGTGGCTGCCAGGGTCCGTGGACCACTTCTGCCACCGTCGTCGACCCAGCGGTCCTTGGTGCTCAGCCAGTCCCACTCGTCGATGCCCAGCAAGTCGCACGACGCTTGGAGCTTGTCCGCTGCGTCGCCGATCCCTTGCGTGGCAACCCGCATGACGACGTGCCACCCCGCATCACTCAGCAATGCGGTAGCGGCACCAGTGGCGAACACCTCGTCGTCCGGGTGCGCCTGTACTACCAGCGCTGTGCGCAATTCAGTCGGCCAGACGGGCCGGGAAGCCACCCGTCGCGACCGGACTCCAGCGCTCCGGGGTGATTCGGATCAGACACTTGCCCTGCGTTCGCATAGCTTCGCGGTACTCGTCCCAGTCCGGGTGCTCGCCGGAGATCGAACGGTAGTAGTCCACCAGCGGCTCCACTGCGTCCGGCAGCTGGATCACCTCGCCAGTACCGTCTACCTGCACCCACGCCCCGTTCCACTCGTCCGACAGCACTACGACACTGGTCCGCGCGTCCCGCTCCACATTGGTGCTCTTCGCCCGCTCCGGGTACGACGAGATGACGATGCGGCCCTCGCTGTCAACACCACCCGACACCGGCGACGCCTGCGGCGTACCGTCCGCGCGAGTGGTGATCAGCAGCATGTGGTGACGCGGCCGGACGAACTCCAGCAACTCGTCGACCCCGACCTTGGTGTTGGTGGCAATATTCTTCGGCATACCTCCACCCTATGCAGTCCGTCAGGCGCCCCGTGGTTGCAGGTCGTCCGGGGTGAGGAGCCGCTCCAGCTCGTCGTCGGTGAGCTGGTTGCGACTCGCCAGTCGAGCTCGGAGGTGTCCTGCAGGACGACCTCGGCCAGCTCGCGCTCATCCGCCGTACCGACCGTGATCCCGGACCCGGCGCGGAACCGCCGCCAGGCCTCGTCGATACTGTCCTCGACCTGGCGGAGCGCGGCGATCAGCCGCGGGTGATCGACCCGTCGCATGCGGTGGACTCCAGTCATCCGATGGGTTGTGGACGACCACCTGTGGCTTGCGTCAACAAAGTGGCAGGGTCAGCGTGTGCCGCAGCCCGATCGCTAGCCGGGCGTCCCGTCGCGCTCCCTTCTTCGGGCGAGGCTCTGGGCTTGCCCTTCGTGTATGTCGTTCACCCATTCCCAGCCGGGCTTGGCCGATGGGCCGATGCGCGGATCATCGGGCGCACGGCCGTCACGCAAGGCATGCACGTACGCGCGGTCCTGGTCGATCCGTGCGCGTACCTGGGCAGCTCTGCCGACGGAGCCGTGACCGGGGACGACGACTTCGACGTCGTCCGCCACACCCTCGAGCATCCGCAGCCCAACGAGGTATTCCTCGATCGGGTCATTGGTGCTGTCGAAGTCGTCGAGCATCGGGATGAAGACATCGGAGAGCATGTCGCCGGCGACGAGAACCCCGCGTTCCTCGATCAACAGCGCCGCATGGCCCGGGGAATGCGCCGGATGCTCGATGATCCGGACCACCGGGCCGTCCCAGGGAATCTGCGCGGTTTCCGCAGGCAGACCGGTAATGAGGCCGAACAGGTCCAGCGGTGTCTCGTCGGCGATTTCCGGCGGTAACCCCCCGGCCGCGCGGCCTTTCCAGTCCGCGTTCGACCGCAGGTCTCGCATATTGGCCGCGCAGCGGGCTGTGCCGTAACGGGGCGCTTCGCCGAGGTCGGCGTGCCAGAGCACGTGATCCCAGTCAGGATGCGTCGAGAAGCCTGCCACCACAGGCTGACCCAACTCGCGAAGGTCGTTCGCGAGGCAGGTCATTTCATCGCCTGTTATCCCGGCGTCTACGAGCAACACACCGTCCCTGCCCTGCACGACAACGGTGTTGTTCTGGAGTAACTCGCTCTGGTGGATCAGCACACCCTCTGCGACCTGCGTCAGCACCAGGCCCCCTTCCGTTTGTGGTTTGCCCTCGCTGTCGAGACCGTAGACCTGGCGGTAGTAGGTGGCAAGCACTATGGACGCACCGTCTGAGCGGCGCACCCCACATTGACATGTTCGAACAGGTGTTCGAACATGGATTCATGACGGGGACATCGGCAGCAGAGCGAGCGCGATCGGGGCCAGGGGTCACGACGCTGGATCAAGCGCGGATGCTGCTCGCCCGGGCAAAGGCGCAGAAAGCCGCCCGCCTTCGCGACCAGGAAGAAGCCCATCGCGAGTTGGAGGAAGTCCGCGCCCCGGCGGCAGTCGCCGACTCCACCACCCGCGACCCCGCCGATGACGTTCCCACCGACTCCACCACCCGCGACCCCGCCGATGACGTTCCCACCCGCCTGAGTCTTGCCGCAGGCTCGGGGGAGCTTGGGGCTGTGATGACTGCAGGGCCTGCGGGGGTGCGTCGGCTGGTGCCGGCGCCACGGACCACCGAGGTGCGGGTGCAGCAGGCGTTGGACACCGCGAGTGTGGATCGGGTGCTGCCCACACTGCCGGCGGTCTCCGAGTTGCTGGCCGGGGCCGGGTTGCGCGGCGGATCGGCGTACTCCGTGCGCGGTTCGTCCGCGTTGGTGATGGCGATGATGGCCGGCCCGTCCGCGGAGGGCGCGTGGTGCGGGGTGGTCGGGCTGCCGTCGTTCGGGGCCGAGGCGGCGCGTGGGCTCGGGGTGGACCTGGAGCGTCTGGTCCTGGTGCCGGACCCGGAGCACGACTGGCTCAACGTCGTCGCCGCACTGGTCGACGCTCTGACCGTGGTGGTGGTTCGTCCACCGGGTGAGGTGACACCGGGGGAGGCATCCCGGCTCGCCGCGCGCCTGCGGACCCGGGGTGCGGTGCTGATCGCGGTCGGCTCCTGGCCGGGGAGCGAGGCGCGGCTGGAGGTGGAGAGCAACACCTGGACCGGTTTGGGGACCGGCGAA
Source organism: uncultured Actinomycetota bacterium (assembly GCA_963770725.1). GTDB lineage: Bacteria > Actinomycetota > Actinomycetes > Propionibacteriales > Kribbellaceae > Kribbella. The sequence goes on along the minus strand of CAVYQT010000011.1, from coordinate 292,731 downwards.
GGCATGCTCGCCGCCAGACAGGCGACGGTCGTGGTGACCGGCCGGCGCGCCGCCGTACGCCAACGGAAGCACCAGCTCTGGCTCCCCGGACCGGACGGCGCCATCCGCTCGGTCGAATCGGTCGACCCGCTCCGTTCGGTTGACCCGCTCGGCTCGGTCGATCCGCTCGGCGAGGGGGCTCCGCGCTGGCAGGACGAGGCGGTGGGCTGATGGGTGGTCGCGGACTGACGCGCACGATGGTGGTCTGGGTGCCCGACTGGCCGGTGACGGCGGCCGCGGTGGCGGCCGGACGTTCTCCGGACGAGCCCATCGCCATCCTGGAGAAGGGCAAGGTGCTCGCCACCTCCGCCGCCGCCCGGGCCGGAGGGGTGCGCCGCGGTCTGCGTGCGCGGGATGCGCAGTCGCGCTGCCCGGAGCTGGTCGTGCTGAAGTACGACCCGGTGATCGACGCCCGCGCGTTCGATCCGGTGATCAGCTGCCTGGAGGCGCTCATCTCCGGCATCCAGGTGATCCGCCCGGGCATGTGCGCGTTGAAGGCGCGCGGTCCGACCCGGTTCTACGGCAACGAGTCCGCGGCGGCCGAGAAACTCCTCGATCGGCTCGAGACGTTCGACGTACCGGGGAGCCGGGTGGGAATCGCCGACGGCCCGTTCGCCGCCGAGCAGGCAGCCCGGTCGAGTCCGGCGCAGACGCGGATCCTGGTGGTCCCGCCGGGGGAGTCCGCCGAGTTCCTGGCTCCGTTCAGTGTCGACACGCTCGAGCAGCCGACACTCGCCGATCTGCTCCGCCGGCTCGGGTTGCGGTCGCTGGGTGCGTTCGCGCGGCTGTCTCCCACCGAGGTGCTGACCCGGTTCGGTCCCGACGGCGCCTTCGCACACCGGCTGGCCTGTGGGTACGACGAACGTCCGGTGGTCGGCCGCGAGGTGCCGCCGGAGCTCATCCGCACCCTCGACTTCGAGCCGGCGGTGGACCGGGTCGACGAGGTCGCCTTCGCGGTCCGGTCGGTCGCCGACGAAATGATCGCTCGGTTGACCGAGCTCGGCCTGGTCTGTACGACGCTGCGGGTCGAGGCCGGCACCGAGTCCGGCCGGATCCACGAGCGGGAGTGGTTGCATCCACGCTGGTTCACCGCGGCCGACGTGGTGGATCGGGTCCGCTGGCAGTTACAGGGGAGTGGTACGGCGACCAGCGAGCTGACGTCAGCCGTCGTACGGCTCCGGCTCGTTCCTGAACAGGTCGACCCGGTCGGCGCACATGTCGACGGGCTGTGGGGAGGGGGCCCGGACGAGCGGATCCACCGGGCACTGTCGCGGGTCCAGAGCATGCTCGGTCACGGTGCCGTCGCGTCGGTCGTGATCGGCGGCGGTCGCGGGTCCGCCGAGCGGCAGACCCTGATCCTCTGGGGCGACCGCCCGGTGCCGGCCCGTCCGGCGGATCAGCCGTGGCCGGGCTCGATCAGCTCCACCGACCCCGCGCGCTGGCCGACGCTCGCGCCCACCACCATCTTCCCCACGCCGATGCCCGCCCAGGTCCTCGCCGAGGACGGCACCCAGGTCGCCGTTAGTGCCCGCGGTGCCCTCTCCGGCATCCCCACCGCCTTCCGCCTCGCCCCCGACCCTCGAGTTGCCGACAGCAACAAACTTCACCCCATCACCGCCTGGGCCGGCCCCTGGCTCGTCGACGAACGCTGGTGGGACCCCCGCACCGAGTCCCGCCGGGCCCGCTTCCAGTTCACCACCGCCGACACCCGGGCCTGGCTCTTCACCCTCCACCAAACAACCTGGCAAGCCGAAGCCACCTACGACTAGCCACCCCAACTGCTGGGTTGCTGTCGCGGGTGCTCATGCGGGTTGGGGCGCTGGCGGGGTCATGGCGACTGGTGCATCAACGCGCGTGCCGGGGTGCGGGAATTGTCGGAGGTGGGGGTAAGAATGGCGCGGTGGATGATGATGCGCAGTTCGGGCCGCATCGGTGGTCGGCCGGGTGGCATGACGACGGTGCTCTGGAGAAGTTTCGTGGGGCGACGTTCATGGTGCGGGACCTGCGGGATACGCGGTTCGTGGACTGTGATCTGAGTGGGGCCAGGATCGTCGACGGGTGTCTGGTCGACGTGGACATCACGGGGTATGTCAGCAACCTGGTCGTCAACGGGGTCGACGTGACCGAGTACGTCGACGCCGAGCTCGATCGACGGCATCCCGAGCGGGCGCAACTGCGGACCGTGCAGAACGCGGCCGACTTCCGCGCGATGTGGGCCACGATCGAGCGGCTGTGGTCGGAGCTGACGGCCCGGGCCGAGCGGCTGCCCGAGTCCGTCCGCCACGAGCGGGTCGCCGACGAGTGGTCGTTCGTCGAGACGCTGCGCCACCTCGTCTACATCACCGACTCCTGGGTGAGCCGCACGATCCTCGACCAGGAGAGGCCGTTCCACCCACTCGGGCTGCCTCAGACCGCCTACGCTCCCGCGGACGCCGCGGCGTTGGGCATGGACCTCGACGCCAAGCCGTCGTACGGCGAAGTGCTCGAAGCCCGCGCGGATCGGGTGGCCGTGGTGCACGACGTACTCGACGGTCTGACCGACGCCGAGCTCGGACGCCTCTGCCGGCGAACGCCCGCGCCCGGCTATCCGGAGGAAGACCGCCCGGTCGGCGAATGCCTCGGCGTCCTGATGGACGAGGAATGCGAGCACTACCGCTTCGCCAACCGCGACCTCACCATCCTCGAATCCCGCTGACACCGGTGGAGCCTGACCCGACCTCCCGGCGTCAGCGGTTGGCGACGACGGTCACGATGACGGTTGCTCCCACCGGCACCATGGTACCGGGGATGGGGGAGACGGCCATGACTTGGCCGGGGTCGTAGCTGGGGGACTTGGTGGTCTGGATCTTGGGTTTCAGGCCCAGGTCGCGGAGTACGCCGGCGTACTTCTCGCCTGATGGGCCTCGCCCCTCCACCGAGAGGATCCGGAACGCCGGTACGCCGACGTGGTCCGGGATGATCGTGATCCGTTCGAGCATGCGGTCGACCTCGGCGGCGTTCGTGGACGACTCCGCCCGGAACACCACGTCGAGGGAGGGTATGCGCACCGCTCCCGAGCAGACAATGACGTCGGAGATCGCTTGATCGGTGCAGCTTGTGCGCTGACGCTCGGCCGCCACGCCATCGACCTCAATGGCGTAGTCGGTGTGGAACTCGAAGAGCAGCGGCTTACCGCTCGCCAGATGCAAGCTCTCGACCCCGGCAGGACGAGCGATCAGGCAGTAGGTAATAGCGGCGAGGTCGACGATGACGGTATCGGTCTGCGGTGTTCCGCACCGCTGATCGTTCGTGCCCCATTCCTTGGGTACGGCGACTGCCACGTGGCCGACACCCACCAGACGGGTCCCCGGAAGTGCGACGCCCGGGCTGGTGGAGGCGGTAGGCGCCTCAGTCTCCCCGGCGTCGGGTCTCACGAGCAGAGCGGTTCCGCCGGCGGCGGCTACCACGGCGACTGCCGCCGCCAGACACACCGCGACGGTGCGACGGCGACGGCGCCGGGTGACGCGGGCGTGCATCGCGTCGATCGGGGGCGGTCCGACGGTCGTTCGTTCGCCGGCGTGTTCGAGGAGTTCGGTCAGCTTGAATTCGTTCATCGTGATCCCCGCAGTTCGGCCAGGTCTGGGTCCTGGGCCAGCGCCTTCACGGCTCTGGACAGACGGCTCTTCACGGTGCCTGTGGCAACGTCGAGCACGGAGGCCATCTGCTGTTCGCTCAGGTGGGCGTAGTACCGCAGGACCACCGCAGTGCGTTGGTCGCTGGGCAGTCGGTCGAGGGCACGCATGACGGCGTCGGCGTCATCGATGCCGGCCGTGTGGTCGATGCCGGACCGCTCGGGGAGAGTTGCCGTCGGTTTCTCACCCGTCCAACGGCGGCGTCGTCCGGAGATGAAGATGTTGATCAGGACCCGGTGAACGTAGGCGTCCCGGTCGTCGGCCGCCTGCACTCTGCCCCACTTCAGCAGGCACCGTTCCAGGGCGGTCTGGACGAGGTCCTCGGCATCAGCGTGCGTGCACCCGAGGAGCACGGCGGAGCGCACCAGGCTGGGCCAGCGCGCCGCCACGTACTCGCTGAAGTCGTCCCTGCTCATACCCACACGCTCCCGGTCGCCCTCACCGTATAGACACGGTGGCACCGGGCTGAGGTTCCCGAGAGCAGTCAGAAGTCGATGCGCATCACGGTGCGGCGAACGGTGGGCCGGGTGATCTCCTTGAAGCCGGCTTCTTCGAAGGCCTGGTGCGGGCCGACGTGGAGTTCGCCCCAGGTGATCTGCTTGCCCGCTTGGGTGACCATCGGATAGGCCTCGAGAGCGCGGGCGCCGCGGGTGCGGGCGTGGTCGATCGTCGCGCGGGCCAGTAGATAGATGAGGCCGCGGCCGCGGTAGCCCTTGCGCACGACCATGCAGGTGACCGCCCAGACGCTCTCGTCGTCCTTGTCCTCGGAGCGGTCGGTCCACGGGACGCGGGAGGTGCGGAGTTTCAGGTACGCCGTCCGCGGCTCGACCGCGACCCAGCCGGCCGGCTCGCCGTCGACGTACCCGACCAGACCGCTCGTCGAGGTCGCGCCGGGGTCGCCGCAGGCGGTCTGGTCCTGGAGCATCGCGGTCCGTTCCTCCTGGGTGGAGTCGCGCCAGATCCAGCCGCGGATCTTGAACCGCTGGCACTGGCAGTGCCCCGCGTCGGCGATCCCGAAGATCGCCTGGAGGTCCACCCACGATGCCTCGTTCGCGGGCACGACGGTCAACTGCCCGGCCTCGATCGGCGTCGGCGCACTCATCCTGCTCATGATCGGCAGGCTAGCCCCGGTTCCGGACGGTCTACTTCCGGAACAGCACCGGCGAGATCCGATCAGCGAAGTCGGCCGGGAACTCATGCCCCACACCCGGCAACCACTCCACAGCAACGCCAAAGCTGCGCAACCTCTCACCGGCCTCCTCCACGACCTCTCGCAGGTCGTCGTCCGTCCCGATCAACACCACCGCCGGCTCCAGTGCGCCGTGCGCCTGAGTTGGCAGTTGGCGGAGCGCGGGAGCCAGTACGACGACGCCGGCCACCGGCTGTGGTTGCGCGGTGAGGGCCCAGTCGAGGGCTACCCGACCGCCTGCGGAGAAGCCGGCAGCTATCACGTCCAGGGACTGCAGGTCGGTTGGTAGCTGGGCGAGTGCCTGGGCGACGTCGTTCCGCGAGAGCTCCGGGTCGGGCCAGGTCCGGTACATCGGAGACACGAGCTGTGACGACTCCACGCACAGCAACGCGTAGCCAAGCCCAGTCACGCTCGCCCAGTCGTGTGCGGCGTGCGTGGCCCGCTGCCCGGCCCCGTGCAGAGCAACCACCACACCTCGCACCTCACCGGTCGGCAGCCGAAGCACAGCCTCCGCAGCCCCCGGGCGGGACGCTGCGCGGCGCTCGCGAGAGGACTCCAGGAGATCAGCGAAGCCCGGGAGGCTCTGCAGGCTGGCCAGGTCGTCGTCCTCGATCAGGAGCGAGTCGGCCCACCAGGCGCCAGTGGTGGCGGCGGACTGGAGTTCGGCCAAGGCTTCGTCCGGGTGGCCGAGTACGGCGAGGAGACAAGCGCGAGTGTGAGTCAATTCGGCCAGCCAGGGGTGGAGGGCGTCGTCGGTCTGGTCCATCGCGGCAAGGGCCTGCTCATACGCGCCCTGCTCGTACAGCAACGTGACGCGGTCGATCAGGGCGTCGTACTCAGCCTCGGGATTCTGCACCGGACGATTGTCCGGCCAGCTTGGGGGCATGGACAGGGAGAAGGGTCCTGAGCTCGCGACCAATTAGAGGGCGTCGGCGCGGGACTGTAGATAACGCTGCTCGGGAACGCTGCCGGTGAGGCGGGCGGCCTCTTGGTAGGCCGATCGGGCAGCGGCGAGGTCGCCGGAGAGTTCCAGCAGGTGCGCGCGTACGGCGGCCACCCGGTGATGGTCCTTCAAAGCCGGATCGACGCCGTCGAGGAGGGCGAGCCCGCGGGCGGGGCCGTGGACCATCGCGACCGCGACGATCCGGTTGAGGGTGACCATCGGGCCGGGCGCGGTCGACTCGAGAAGCTCGTACAGCATCAGGATCTGCCGCCAGTCGGTGTCCTCGGCCCGCGCAGCCTCGTCATGTACGGCGGCGATCGCGGCCTGCAGTTGATACGCCCCGACCGGTGCCGTCCGCAATGTCGACGCGATCAACTCGGTGCCCTCGGCAATCGCCCCGGCGTCCCACAGCGACCGGTCCTGCTCCGGCAACGGCACCAGCGCGCCGTCGGCCGTCGTACGCGCAGGTCGTCGCGCGTCCGTGAGCAGCATCAACGCCAGCAGCCCGGCGACCTCGCCCTCGGCCGGCAACTCCGCGCGCAACTGCCGGGTCAGCCGGATCGCCTCCGCGCTCAGCTCGACCCGGTGCAGCGACGAACCGGACGACGCGGTGTATCCCTCGTTGAAGATCAGATACAGCACATGCAGTACGGCGGCCAGTCGCGACGGCAGCTCAGCGGCCGGCGGCAGCGCGAACCGGGCGCCGTGCAGCTTCGCCTTCGCCCGGCTGATCCGCTGCCCGATCGTTGCCTCTGGCACCAGAAACGCCCGGGCGATCTCACCGGTGGTCAGCCCGCCGACCGCCCGCAGCGTGAGCGCGACCTGCGACTGCGGCGTCAGCGCCGGGTGACAACAGAGCATCAGCAACGTCAGCGAGTCGTCGACCGACGACGACGGCTCCGGGGTGGGCTCGGCCGACACCGCCTCTTCCCTCCGTGCCCGGGCCGCCTCGCTCCGTAGTACCTCGATCCGCCGCCGCGACGCGACCGTGATCAGCCAGCCGCGCGGATTGTCCGGTACGCCTTCCGCCGGCCACTGCTGCGCCGCCGCCAGCAGAGCATCTTGTACGGCGTCCTCGCACGCGTCGAAGTCGCCGTACCGCCGGACGAGTCGGCCGAGGACCTGCGGAGCCAGCTCGCGCAGCAGCTCCTCGACCATCACATCAGGGCGCCGAGATCCCGGACCGGACGGATCTCGACGATGCTGAATGGGCCTCCGGGATCTGCGGGACGATCGCGACCGCGCGCTCCATGCTCTCGCAGTCGAGCAGGTAGAACCCGGCCAGCTGCTCCTTCACCTCCGCGAACGGGCCGTCCGTCGTCATCGCCTGGCCGTCGCGGATCCGCACCTGCACCGTGGCGTCGGGGTCGCCGAGCGACTCCGACGCGACGAGTTCGCCGCTGGCGGAGAGTGCCTCGTGCAACGCGGTGTAACCGGCCATCCCCTCCCGCTTCTGCTCGTCGCTCAGCGAGTCCCAGACCTTGCGGGACTCCGGGTTGCCGTAGATCAGCACCAGGAACTTCACCAGCACTCCTCCCGTTCAGCTCAGCGTAAGGGCAGGGCAAGCATCACCCTTGGATATCGATCGGGTCACTGGTTCGTCGCAGGCGTAGCGGGAACGGGACGGGGGCGTTCTGGTATCAGGGGAAGGCCAGGGCTGCCCCGGAGTGGCCGGGCGTAAACCTGTCGACGTGCCCAAGTACAGTTACGACGGGTATCCAGGGTGAGAGAGGGAGGGGTCGCGTGCCGGACGTGGAAGTGTCCGACCGGGTTCTGACGATCCCGAACGCGCTCAGCTTCCTCCGGTTGCTGGGGGTGCCACTCTTCCTGTGGCTGATCCTCGGACCGCAGGAGGACGGCTGGGCGCTGCTGGTGCTCGCCGTCTCCGGGTTCACCGACTGGGCCGACGGCCAGATCGCCCGGCGGATGAACCAGACCACCCGGCTCGGCCAGATGCTCGACCCGGTCGCGGACCGGCTCTACATCTTCGCCACCGTGATCGGCCTGGCGATGCGCGACATCATCCCGTGGTGGCTGGCGATCGCGCTGCCGCTGCGCGACCTGCTGCTGACCTTCACCCTGCCCGCCCTGCACCGCCGCGGCTTCAACGCGCTGCCGGTGCACTTCCTCGGCAAGTCGGCCACGTTCTGCCTGCTGTACGCCTTCCCGCTGCTTCTGCTCGGTGACGGCGACAGCACCCTCAACCTGCTCGCGCGGGTGTTCGGCTGGGCGTTCGCGATCTGGGGGACCGGTCTGTACTACTGGGCCGGCGCCCTGTACTTCGTCCAGCTGCGTCACCTCGTCCAAACGGTGAAGCCGATCAACGACCCGGCCGGATAGACCTGTGACTCAGTCTGCGCCACCGAAGGACGGCCCACCCAAGCCGCGGCGTGTCGACGCGTCCATGTCGCTGCTGAACAACCTGATGGCCCACCCGCTCGACGAGGGGTACGCCGTCGCCGCCCGGAGGCGCCCGAAGCAGGACAGGCCGGCCCGGACCCGGCACCGCGCGATGCTGATCGCCGCGACCCTCGTGCTCGGGTTCCTGCTCGCCGTCGCGGCCTCGCAGAACTACCGCAGCGCACCCGAGGCGGAGAAGCAGCGCAAGGAGCTGATCACCCGCATCAACCAGGCCGACACCGGGCTGAGCACCATGCGCACCCAGCAAGCCCAGTTGGCGGACGAGGTACGGCGGTTGCAGGCGAGCGGACTGAGCAACACCAGTTCGGGTGCCGCCCTGCAGCAGCAACTGGACTCCCTGGAGCTGCAGACCGGCGCCATCGCCGTCACCGGTTCGGGGATCAAGGCCGTGGTCGACGACGCGAAGGAAGCGGACAAGGAAGGGCGTCTGCTCGACGTCGACCTGCAGCAGCTGGTCAACGGACTGTGGACCGCCGGCGCGGAGGCGATCTCGGTGAACGGTCACCGGCTCACCTCGATGACCGCGATCCGCGGCGCGGGCAGTGCGATCACGGTCGACTACAGCTCGCTCACCCCGCCGTACACGGTGCTCGCGATCGGGGACACCGCGACGATGCCGGCCCGGTTCGCGCAGAGCTCGGGCGGTCAGTGGGTGCAGTACCTGGTCAGCAACTTCGGTGTCCGGATGACGATCACGACGGAGGAGTCCTTGCTGGTGCCCGCCGATGCGACCATCGCGTTGCGCTACGCGAAGGTGAGTGGACCGAGATGATCGCCGTACTCGGACTGGTGATCGGTGTCGCGATCGGCCTGCTGGTCGCGCCCGACGTCCCGGAGTGGGCCCAGCCCTACCTGCCGATCGCCGTCGTCGCCGCCCTCGACGCCGTGTTCGGGGCGCTGCGGGCGTTCCTGGACGGGATCTTCGACGACAAGGTGTTCGTCGTCTCGTTCGTCTCCAACGTGCTGATCGCCGCGCTGATCGTCTACCTGGGCGACCAGCTCGGCGTCGGTTCCCAGCTGTCCACCGGCGTGGTCGTCGTCCTGGGCATCCGGATCTTCACCAACATGGCCGCGATCCGTCGGCACGTCTTCAGGGCCTGACATGAGTGACGACAAACCTGACCCGAAGCCCGAGCCGACGCCGGACCCGAAGGCGGACGCCCGCCCGGACCCCAAGCCGGACGCGACGCTGGACTCGAAGGCTGACCCGATGCCGGATCCGAAGCCGGACTCGAAGGCTGACCCGACGCTGGACTCGAAGGCTGACCCGAAGGCTGACCCGAAGCCGGACCCGGTCGAGGCGTCGCATCCGGACGAGCCGACGCCGATGCCGCAGCCGAAGAAGCCCCGGTCGCCGAACCTGGCACTCCGCCGGCTGAAGGCGGGGTTCAAACCGTCCCGCGGCCAGGCCATCGTGGCCGTCGTACTCGCGCTGGTCGCCTGCATGGCGGTCGTGCAGGTCCGGGTGAACCGGGCCGACGACGGCTACCAGAACGCCCGCCGCGAGGACCTGATCGCCATCCTCGACGGCCTCGGCCAGAACACCCGCCGGCTGGAGAGCGAGATCACCGAACTGGAGGAGCGGAAGAACTCGCTGTCCTCCAGCGCGGACAAGGCGCAGACCGCCCGCGAGCAGGCCGAGGCGCAGGTCCGGGTGCTCGGCATCCTGGCCGGCACGCTGCCCGCGCAGGGACCGGGCGTCCGGATCACGCTGAACGACCCGGACAGCAAGATGACGTCGAGTAACCTGCTGGACGCGATCGAGGAACTGCGCGACGCCGGCGCCGAGGCGATCCAGATCAACGGCTCGGTTCGGGTGGTCGCCAGTACCGATCTCGTCGACGACGCACCCGGTATCCGGATCGACGGTCAGAAGGTCAACTCGCCGTACGTGATCGAGGCGATCGGCGAGTCGCACAACCTGGCCGAGGCGGCGAACTTCCCCGGCGGTCTGGTCAGCGAGGTGACCGGTCCGCAGGTGGGCGGGACGGCCGAGGTGACCGAGTTGCCGCTGGTCCAGATCACCGCCTTGCACGCGCCCGAGGAGCATCGTTACGCTCGCCCGGCGCCCAGCCCGACCAAGTAGCCCAGCGCCTGACCAACTAGCTGTGCTTTGAGCGAAAGAGGACGAAGGTGTACCCCGAAGACCTGAAGTACACGGCCGAGCACGAGTGGGTGAAGGCCGACGGCGAGGCCCCGGTGCGGGTCGGCATCACCGACTTCGCGCAGGACGCGCTCGGCGACATCGTCTACGTGCAGCTGCCCGAGGTCGGCAGCAAGGTGCGCGCCGGTGACGCCTGCGGCGAGCTGGAGTCGACCAAGAGCGTGAGCGACCTGTTCGCCCCGGTGAACGGCACCGTGACCTCGGTGAACGAGGCGCTGGCCGACCAGCCGGACCTGGTCAACAGCGACCCGTACGGCGAGGGCTGGCTGCTCGACATCGACGTCGAGGACGCCGAGGAGGTCGCGGCGCTGATGGACGCCGAGACCTACCAGGGCCAACTCGACCAGAACTGACCAGAACCGCCCGGAGCCGGCCTGGCCCGAACTGATAGGTTGGCCGGACCTCAACCGCTGGTAGAGGGTTGAGGTCCGCGGTTCTGAGTTCACACTTGTTCACTCGGGGTCTATCAACAACGTCGCCGGACCGCCGGCGATCGGGAGGATCACAGCATGCCGTTCTGCAACCAGTGCGGGCACGAGAACTCCGAGGGCAGCCGGTTCTGCTCGCAGTGCGGAGCGATGCTCCCTGGAGCGGACCGCCCGGCGGCCACCCCGGCGACCCCGGGAGTCACCGACACCGCGATGCTCACCCCGATCGGTGCCGAGCCGGAGCCGGAGCAGACCGGTGAGCCGCTGTCGCCCGACGACGAGGCCGCGGTCGGCGCGCTGCCGGCCGGGTCCGCCCTGCTGATCGTCCAGCGCGGGCCGAACGCGGGCAGCCGGTTCCTGCTCGACGTCGACGTGGTCACCGCCGGCCGGCACCCGGACAGCGACATCTTCCTCGACGACGTGACCGTGTCCCGCCGGCACGCGGAGTTCCGCCGGGACCCGCACGGCGTCAAGGTGCGCGACGTGGGCAGCCTGAACGGCACCTACGTGAACCGCGACCGGATCGACGAGGTCAAGCTGAACAACGGCGACGAGGTCCAGATCGGCAAGTACCGCTTGGTGTACTACGCCAGTGGCCAAGCCTGAGCAATCGGTCGACGGCCGCGGCATCGGTGAGGTGCTGCAGCTCCTGCAGGCCGAGTTCGCCGACGTCACCATCTCCAAGATCCGGTTCCTCGAGGCCGAGGGGCTGGTGGCGCCGGCCCGGACCGCGTCCGGCTACCGCAAGTTCAGTGCCGCCGACGTCGAGCGGTTGCGGTACGTGCTGACCGCGCAACGCGACCAGTACCTGCCGCTGAGGGTCATCAGGGAACACCTCGCCGCGATGGACCGCGGTCTGCGCCCGTCGGCCGGCGGTCCGCCGGTCGCTCCGAGTGCGTTGCCGGAGCCACCCGGCCTGCCGGTCGCCGAGGACTTCGGTGCCTACGGCACCGAGCTGAGGCTGACCCGCGACGAGCTCCGGGCCGCGGCGGGCATCCCGGCCGACTTGCTCGACCAAGTGGAGAACCACGGGCTGGTGGTGGCCCGTGGCAACCACTACGACGGGGACGCGCTGCTGGTCGCCAAGCTGGCCGGTGCGTTCGCCCGGTACGGGATCGAGCCCCGCCACCTGCGCCCGTTCCGTACGGCGGCCGACCGCGAGGCCGGCCTGATCGAGCAGGTCACCGGCCCCCGCCGTACCGAGACGACCGAGGAACTGGCGGCCCTGGCGGTCCGGTTGCACGCGGCACTCGTCCGCTCCCGCCTGCCCCGCTGATCACTCGAGCGGACAACCCCTGAGCTTGCCGGTTCTCCCCTCGTGATTTCAGGGGACAACCGCTCACGCCAGAGGTTGTCCGCTCAAATGCCGGCGGGGCGCCCCGTGGGCCTGCCCGGGGCTTCCCCTCGGAGTAGGCTGAAGGTGTGCGCGAAGTCGACGTGGTCGGAGTCCGGGTTGAGATGCCCTCGAGTCAGCCGATCGTGCTGCTCCGGGAGGTCGGCGGCGAGCGGTATCTGCCGATCTGGATCGGCGCGGCCGAGGCGAGTGCGATCGCTTTCGCCCAGCAGGGCATGGAGCCGCCCCGGCCGCTGACCCACGATCTGTTCGCCGAGACCATCCGGGCGCTCGGGCACACCCTCAGCCAGGTCCGGATCGTGAACCTGACCGACGGGGTGTTCGAGGCGATCCTGGTGTTCGACGACAAGACCGAGATCTCCGCGCGGCCGTCGGACTCGATCGCACTGGCGCTGCGCACCGGGACACCGGTGTTCTGCACCGAGGAGATCCTGGCCGAGGCCGGCATCCCGGTCCCGGAGAGTGAGACGGACGGCGCCGACGAGGTGGAGGAGGAAGAAGAGGTCGAGCGGTTCCGCGAGTTCCTCGACCAGGTGACCCCCGAGGACTTCGACAAGAGCTAGGTCGGCAGATTTGAAGGGTCTGGTACAAGGCACGGCAGGTAACGATTGAGGTCGGGATTGCGACACGCTCTCGGGGGAGGGCTGTGATCGTTGACCCTCCCTGATCGGCGGCTTACCTTGAAGGAGTTGTGGGGTGTTGTCACTCCACGGAAGTGACCCGTTCCAGTCGGTACCCAGGGAGGCTCAGGCGTGACACGCACCGGCGACACGGATCTGACGGCGCAGTCGACGTCCGAAGCACACGCCGAGGCGGCCGCTGCCGCCGGCGTGCAGGGTCTGCTCTTCGACGACGACCTGCGGCCGATGCCGGAGGACGTCGGGTTCCGCGGTCCGACGGCGTGCGCCGCGGCCGGGATCACCTACCGTCAGCTCGACTACTGGGCCCGGACCGGCCTGGTCTCGCCGTCCGTCCGCCCGGCCACCGGCTCGGGGACGCAGCGGTTGTACGGGTTCCGTGACGTCCTGTTGCTGAAAGTGATCAAGCGGCTGCTGGACGCCGGCATCTCGCTGCAGCAGATCCGGACCGCGATCGCGCACCTGAGCAAGCGCGGGATCGACGACCTGACCCAGATCACCCTGATGAGCGACGGCGCCTCGGTCTACATGTGCACCTCGCCGGACGAGGTGATCGACCTGCTGGCCGGCGGCCAGGGCGTGTTCGGGATCGCCCTCGGCGGCGTCTGGCGCGAGGTCGAGGGCTCGCTGTCGGAGCTCCCCACCGAGCGGGCCGACGGTCACGAGGACGGCGATCACCACGCGAACGACGAGCTCGCCGCCCGCCGGCGCGCTCGGATGACCGGCTGATCTCGCGCTCTTCACACTGTGCGCCCACTCACCGCTGAATCGCTGCGCGGCGTGTGGGCGACTTTGTTGTTGCCGCTGAACGCCGACGACTCGATCGACTACCGCCGGCTGGAGACCCAGGCGGCCACGCTGGCGGCGACCGAGTTGGACGGCCTCTACGCGCACGGCACCGCGGGGGAGTTCCAGACCCTGACCGAGCCCGAGTTCGACCGGATCAACGACGTACTCGCGGCGACCGGTAAGCCGTTCCAGCTCGGCGCGAGTCACCCGTCGGCGCAGCTCCAGTTGGACCGGGTACGACGGGCAGCCGCGCTCGAACCGGGTGCGATCCAGGTGATCCTGCCGGACTGGCTGCCGCGGAACGACCGCGAGGTGCTGGACTTCCTCCGGCGGGTCGCGGACACGGCAGGCGACCTACCGCTCGTGCTCTACAACCCGCCGCACGCCAAGACCCGGGTCGGATCCGAGCTGCTGAGCACGCTCGCGAACGCCGTACCGAGTCTGATCGGGCTGAAGACGGCCGGTGGGGACAAGGAATGGTTCGCGCAGGCAACGAAGTCCGGGTTGTCGATCTTCGTGCCGGGTCACTTTCTGGCGAGTATGTCGCTACTCGGTGCACATGGCAGCTACTCCAACGTCGCGGCGCTCTCGCCGAACGGCGCGGTCCGAACGTCCCGGTCGCTCGACGTGGAGCGACGGATCGGCGAGTTCTTCGAGCAGCACGTCGCGCCGCTGCAGAAGGCCGGGCTGTCCAACCCGGCGCTGGACAAGTTCCTCGCCGCGGTCGGTGACTGGGCCGACGTCGGTACCCGGGTCCGCTGGCCGATGGCGTCGGCCACCCAGGGGCAGGTCGAGGCCGCCCGGCCGGTCGCGCGGAGCCTCCTGCCCGAACTGTTCGGGGATTCCTGATAACCTCGGAACCAGCCGTACACAGCATTCGGGAGAGACCCGTTCACCGGGCGCCGAAGGGGCAATTCCTCCCCGGAACCTCTCAGGCCCATGGACCGAGTGCCACAGGCGACTCTGGAGCACGTACCGTGTGACAGAGGGGGAGGCGACCGGTAGCACTGTCAGCAACGGAGCCTCTTGATGACCGAATTCTCAGCGATTTTTGCCGACCGACACATCGGGCCGCACCCGGACGAGGTCGCGCGAATGGTCGAGCTGCTCGGGTACGACGACGTCGACGCACTGGTGGATGCCGCCGTCCCCGCGTCGATCCGGTCGGCCGAGGCGCTCCGGCTGCCCGACCCGGCCTCCGAGGTCGACGCGCTGCACGAGCTCCGCCAGCTCGCCGCCCGCAACGACGTCGCCACCTCGATGATCGGCCAGGGGTACTACGGCACCTTCACCCCGTCCGTCATCGTCCGCCGTCTGGTCGAGAACCCGGCCTGGTACACGGCCTACACGCCGTACCAGCCGGAGATCTCCCAGGGCCGGCTCGAGGCGCTGCTGAACTTCCAGACCGTGGTCTCCGACCTGACCGGCCTGCCGACCGCCAACGCGTCGCTGCTCGACGAGGGCACCGCCGCGGCCGAGGCGATGACGCTGGCACACCGGTCGAACAAGCTGTCGTCAATCAAGGGGGCAAGTCGGACCGCTTCCTGGTCGACGCGGACTGCTTCGCCCAGACGATCGCGGTGGTCCGGACCCGCGCCGAGGCGCTCGGTATCGAGGTCGTGGTTGCCGACACCACCGACGGGCTGCCCGAGGGCGACTTCTTCGGCTTCCTGGTGCAGTACCCGGGCGCCGGCGGTGTGGTTCGCGACCTGAAGCCGCTGATCGCCGCCGCGCACGAGCGCGACACCCTGGTCGCGGTTGCCGTCGGACCTGCTCGCGCTGACGTTGCTCGAGGCACCGGGTGAGGCCGGCGCCGACATCGTGATCGGGTCGTCCCAGCGCTTCGGCGTGCCGCTGTTCTACGGCGGTCCGCACGCCGGCTTCATATCCGTCCGCACCGGCCTCGAGCGGTCGTTGCCGGGGCGCCTGGTCGGCGTCTCGGTGGATGCCGACGGCTCACCGGCGTACCGGCTGGCCCTGCAGACCCGCGAGCAGCACATCCGGCGTGAGAAGGCGACGTCCAACATCTGTACGGCGCAGGTGCTGCTGGCCGTGGTCGCGTCGATGTACGCCGTCTACCACGGGCCGGACGGCCTGAAGGCGATCGCCGACCGCGTCCACGACTACGCCTCCAAGCTGGCGACGTCCCTGCGCGACGGCGGCGTCGAGGTCGTCCACGACAACTTCTTCGACACCGTGCTCGCCCGCGTCCCCGGCCGCGCCGCGGACGTCGTCGACGCCGCCCGGCAGAACGGCGTCTGGCTCCGGCTCGTCGACGCCGACCACGTCGGCATCTCGCTGCGACGAGAAGACCGACGCGCACGCATTGCGCTCGGTCTGCGACGCCTTCGACCTCAGGTACGACGCCTCGCTCGGCACGACCGCGTTGCCCGAGGCAGTACGTCGTACGACGGACTACCTGACCCACCCGGTGTTCAACACGCACCGGTCCGAGACCGCGATGCTGCGCTACCTGCGCAAGCTGTCCGACAAGGACTATGCGCTCGATCGCGGCATGATCCCGCTCGGCTCGTGCACGATGAAGCTGAACGCGACCACCGAGATGGAGCCGGTCACCTGGCCGGAGTTCGCCGACCTGCACCCGTTCGCGCCGATCGAGGACGCGGCCGGCTACGTCAAGCTGATCGGTCAACTGGAGCGCTGGCTGGCCGAGGTGACCGGGTACGCGAAGGTGTCGATCCAGCCGAACGCGGGCTCGCAGGGTGAGCTGGCCGGCCTGCTCGCGATCCGCGGCTACCACCTGGCCCGCGGCGACGAGGACCGCACCGTCTGCCTGATCCCGGCCAGCGCGCACGGCACCAACGCCGCCTCCGCGGTGATGGCCGGGATGAAGGTGGTCGTTGTCAAGGGCAACGACGACGGCACGATCGACCTGGACGACCTGCGGGCGAAGGCGTCCGAGCACGCGGCCAGGCTGGCCGCGATCATGATCACCTACCCGTCCACGCACGGCGTGTACGAGGAGAGCGTCACCGAGGTCTGCCGGATCGTCCACGACCACGGCGGCCAGGTGTACGTCGACGGCGCGAACCTGAACGCCTTGCTCGGGCTGGCCAAGCCCGGTGAGTTCGGCGGCGACGTCAGCCACCTGAACCTGCACAAGACGTTCTGCATCCCGCACGGCGGTGGCGGTCCGGGCGTCGGACCGGTGGCGGTGGCCGCGCATCTGGCGCCGTACCTGCCGAACCACCCGCTGCTGGACCAGGCCGGTCCGGAGTCCGGGGTCGGCCCGATCAGCGCGGCGCCGTTCGGGTCCGCCGGTGTGCTGGCGATCTCGTGGGCGTACATCCGGATGATGGGTGCCGAGGGGCTGACCGCCGCCACCAAGGCTGCCGTACTGACGGCCAACTACGTGGCGAAGCGGCTCGAGGGTGTCTTCCCGGTGCTGTACACGGGCGAGAACGGCCTGGTCGCGCACGAGTGCATCCTCGACCTGCGGCCGATGACGAAGGAGACCGGCATCAGCGTCGACGACGTCGCGAAGCGGCTGATCGACTACGGCTTCCACGCGCCGACGATGTCGTTCCCGGTGGCCGGCACGCTGATGGTCGAGCCGACGGAATCCGAGGATCTCGGCGAACTGGATCGCTTCTGCGACGCGATGATCGCGATCCGGCACGAGATCGACCGGGTCGCGGCGGGGGAGTGGCCGGCAGCCGACAACCCGCTGGTGAACGCGCCGCACACCGCCGAGTCGGTGATCAACGACAAGTGGGAGCACGCCTACACTCGCGAGGAGGCCGCGTTCCCGCGCTCGGTCGACCGAGCGTCGAAGTACTGGCCGCCGGTCCGCCGGATCGACGGTGCGTACGGCGACCGCAACCTGATCTGCTCCTGCCCAGCCCCGGAGGCCTTTGAGTGACTTCCGTTCGACCTGACACCGCCGACGCTCTGTACGCCGAGATCGCGGCAGCGCAGAGCGAATGGAAGTTGCCATCGGTCAACGCCGGGCTGGTCCGGGACGGTTGCGCTGGTGTGGACCGGGTCGCGCGGGCAGTTCGCCACGACGGACGGCGGGGCACCCGGTCCGGACGTGCAGTACCGGATCGGGTCGATCACCAAGACGCTGACCGCTCTGCTGGTGATGCAGTGCCGGGACGACGGGCTGCTCGTCGCTGAACGATGCCGTGGGCAAGCATCTGCCCGGGATCGCGTTCGGGGACAGGACGATCCGGCACCTGCTCGCGCACTCCGGCGGGATGAACGCCGAGCCGGAGGGGCCGTGGTGGGAACGCCACCCGGGGGTCTCGTTCGACCAGCTGACCGCGGCGATGGACGAGTCGCAGGCGGCCGGTCCGGCCGATCGCCGGCACCACTACTCGAACCTCGGCTACGCGTTGCTCGGCGAGGTCGTCGCCCGGTTGCGAGGCTCGACGTGGCTCGAGCTCGTGCAGCAGCGGATCCTCGACCCGTTGGAGATGCGGCGTACTTCGTACTTCCCTGCCGGACCGTCGGCGGAAGGTTTCTCTGTCCATCCGTTCAGCGGGCAGCTCGTCCCGGAGCCGGCGTACGACGCCGGTGCGATGGCGCCGGCCGGGCAGCTGTGGAGCACGATCGAGGACCTGGCGAAGTACGCGATGTTCTGGATCGACCCGGTCTACGAGGTGCTCAGCCGGGAGACGGTCGAGGAGATGGCGGCACCGTCGGCCGCCGATCCGCGGGAAGGCCTGGCCGCGTCGTACGGTCTCGGCCTCCGCCTGATCGCCGACGACCCCTATCTCCTGATCGGCCACACCGGCTCGATGCCCGGCTTCCTGGCCGGCCTCTTCGTCGACCGGGTCCGCCGGATCGGCGGCGTGACCCTGGGCAACGCGACGTACGGCAAGGTCGCGTCACTACCGCCGGATCTCCTCCGCATCCTGGTCACGCACGAGCCGCCCCTCGCCCAGGAATGGGTGCCGGAGCCTGTGCTCGACCAGGGCGACGAGCTGCTCGGCCACTGGTACTGGGGAAACTCGCCGGTGACGATGAGCGTCTCCGGCGGCATCCTGCAGCTTTCCGGCGCGCTGACCTCGCGGTTCTGGCCGGTCGGGCCGGACCTCTACCAGGGTCGTGACGGGTACTTCGCGGGGGAGAAGCTGAAGGTACTCCGCGACGACACGGCGGCCGTTCGTGAGCTCAACCTCGCGACCTTCACGCTGACCAGGACGCCGTACGGTCGCTGAGGTTGTCCACAGGCCGCGGGAACGAGGTCGCGCGCTGCGCCGCCGCGTGGCTACGCTGTGGCGCATTGCATGGAGTAGATCAGGGGTAGATCACCCGGCTGCTTACCGGGAGGGCGCAGGTTCGAGTCCTGCCTCCATGTCCAAGTCTGGTCGAGTGAACGGGGTGTCTTGTGCCGGACGAGACAGAACTGACGGCGTCTCCCGCCTACGCGGTGGGGCAGTTGCGACGTGCTCTCGAGCGAGCGCTCGCCGCTGACGATGCCGGCGTACGTCGACGGGCGGCGGGCCGGGCCGAGATGTGGCGTGCTGTGCTCGACGGTGTTGAGACCGGCCGACTCACGATCGGTTCGCGAACGCCGGTGGCGGACACGCCGGCGTGGGTGACCTTGGAGGTCGCGCACGGCGGGTTCGCGACTGGACGGTACCTGGCCGAGTCACCGCTGCGTGACGACGAGCTCGAGCGGCTCCGGTTGGTTCCTGCCGATGCGCCGGGAGCCTCGGACCGTGAGCGCCTCAACCTCTGGTACCTCGGCGATGACGGGCTGGCCGAGCTGCTCGACGCGCTCCGCACCGGCCGGTACCGGATCGACGTACCCGAGGAAGCGGCGTTGCTGGTGGTCGCGTGGCTGCTCGACCATGGTCGCGACGCGGCGGCTCTCGACCTGGTTGCCGAGCTGCGCCCGCTGATGCACCGGCTGCGCTTCACGCCGCGCTTCGAGGCGACGACGATGCCGTCCGGTGCGGTGGTCCGGCTCCAGCCGGTCGGGGAGGTCCGAGACTCGTTGCGGCAGGCAACTGTCAGGCCGCCGATCGCCGCGATGCTGGAGACGTTGCGGGTCTGGAATCCGTTGTACGACAGGCTTGTGGAGCTGTGGTGCGAGACCGTCGAGGGCGAACTGCCCTCGTTGGCCGCTGCCGAGGTTGTGGGTGGTGGATGGCCCTGCCGGGTGTGGCCTGCGGACTGGTCGGAGCGACGCCGGCAGTGGCTCGACGACTACCGCGCGGCGGTCGAGCGCCATCGTCACTCGGATGCGCATCAGCACTCGAAGAGCAACTTCGCCCGGCTCCGGTCGGCGCTCGAGCGTTGCCCGGAGGACAGCGCGGCGCTTTCCGGTCGCGACGTCGGATGGATCCGCCGAGCGCTGGCCAACACGATCAGCGCGCACGGTGCACCGCGATCCGAACCCCGCGCCGCCTTGCGTGCTACTCAGGCTGCCGTCGCCGCCCGTCCGACGTACGCTGCGCTCGCCCGGGTGCTGAGCGCCCGGATGGACCGATATCCCGGTGACGGCGGGCTGCCGTCGCTCGATCCGATCGCGGCCGACGTGACCGAGGAGGAAGCATCGGTCGCGTCTCCGGGGCATCCGATTCCGCCAGACCTGGTGGCGAAGGCGGCGCGCGCTCTGGAGGCGCCGGTCGGTGAGTTGGTGGATCGCGGTGTGATCCCGTCCGGTGAGGTGCTGGCGCGCATCCTGCCGCAGATCACCTCCCAGTTGGTCGCAGCGAACATCGACGACAGCTCGCTGGCCTCGGCGTACGCGCGGACGTACGCCGCGTTGCCCCCACTGGACCCACCCCAACTGACCAAACGGTCCGGGCGATCCGTGATTCTCTGACAGAGGAACTGGTTTAGCGTTTGCTATACTCACGGCATGGCGATGCAGGAGTGGGATGTCTACATCGTCAACGAAGTGCGTGAGTGGATAGAGGATTTGGATGACGTCGCGCATAGGCGTGTGGTGCAGGCGATCGATGCTCTGGCTGAGGTCGGGCCTGGTCTTGGGCGACCGCTTGTCGACACCATCACTGGGTCGCGGCTGCCGAACCTCAAGGAGCTGAGGCCGGGAACCGTGCGGATCCTGTTCGCATTCGACCCGTGGCGATCCAGCATCTTGCTGGTCGCCGGGACAAGGCCGGCCGTTGGAAGTCTTGGTATGAGGAGGCCATTCCCCTCGCGGAACACCGCTACGAGCTCTATGTGAAGGAACGACAGGCTGAAGTGGAGGGTGATCGATGAGTGACTATGTGCGCTGGCGCGACATCCGCGACCAGCAGGTCGCGCGGGCCGGTGGCGAAGCAAGCGTCGAGGCAGGGAAGCAGGAGCTCCTCGCTCAGGTCCAGGGTCATCGGTTGGCTGAAGTCCGACGCACCCGTGGACTCACCCAGGCCGAGGTGGCTCAACGGATGGGTGTCACCAAGGGCCGGGTCTCCCAGATCGAGCAAGGCAAGATCTCGGGACAGGAAGTCCTGATCCGCTATGTGTCTGCGCTGGGCGGCCGACTGCACCAGGCGATCTATTTCGACGACGGCGATATCGCCGCGATCGCCTGAGGGCCTGAATTCAATCGGGTCTTGTGGGGTGGGAAGTTACGGGTGGGGCGAGTGGGGTGGGTGGTGGGGTACGTGAAGCTCGACACACTTGTGGGTGATCTGGGCGGGGTTCGCGCGTTGATTCCCTTGTCGGGTTGGGGATTTCAGTTGCTGGACCGGCACGCAGCGGAGTTGACACGGTACTGAGCTCTCGGACTAAGTTAGGTCTGCCTTACTAAGGTTTACCTAACAACTTCTTCGGGAGATCTGGATGCCGCAACCCGCGCGTCTGACTGCGCTGCCCGCCCCGGTACGCAGCCCGGTCATCTCGTGGCCGATGGCCTCGACCGTATCCGATCCCAGCCGCGGTCCGCTGCCGGCCGGGACACCCGCCGAGGTACTGCGGCGGACCGCCGACGCGCTGGGGGAACCGCGCATCCCCTCGACGGGCGTCGGCGAATCGGCCGCGCTGGACCTGATCGCGGGGCTGCTGGGGGAGCACGGGATCGATCTGAGCCACCCGCACGCGGCGGCTCATCTGCAACCGCCGGTCCTTCAGGTGGCGGTGGACGCGGACGCGCTGGCGTCGGCGAGCAACGCGTCGATGGACACCTACGACTCGGGACCGGCGACGCTGGCGATCGAGCAGTGGGTCGTGAAGGCCCTGGCCGGGCTGGCCGGGTTCGGTCCCGAGGCGGACGGCGTACTCACGCCCGGCGGGTCGATCTCGAACCTGCTCGCCGTACTGATCGCCCGTGACAGCGCGGCCGCCGCCCTCGGTGTCGACGTACGGCGCAATGGCCTGCAGGGACTCGACCACCCGGTCGTGTTCTGCTCCGAGTTGGCCCACTTCTCGGTCCAGCGAGCCTGTGCCGCCCTCGGGCTCGGGGAGGAGGCCGCGGTCACCATCGCCTCCGACGAGAACTTCCGGATGCGCACCGACGTGCTGGCCGACGAACTCGCCAAGCCGGGCCGGACCCCGGTCGCGGTGGTCGCGACAGCCGGTACGACGGACTACGGATCGGTCGACCCGATCGCGCCGATCGCGGCGCTGGCCCGGGAGTACGGCGCCTGGGTGCACGTCGACGCGGCGTACGGGTTCGGTGCGCTCTTCTCCGACCAGCTCGCGCCGCTGCTGGCCGATCTGTCGCACGCGGACTCGGTCACGCTCGACCTGCACAAGATCGGCTGGCAGTCGGCCGCGACCAGCGTGCTCCTGGTCGCGGACAAGCGCCGGTTCGCGTCCTTCGGCCGGTCGGTCGACTACCTGAACCCGGCCGACGACACCGACTCCGGCCTGGACGGGCTGCTCGGCCGGAGCCTGCAGACCACCCGCCGCCCGGACGCGGTGAAAGTCGCCACCACCTTGACGGCGTACGGGCGGGCCGGACTGGGCAAGATGCTCGACACCTGTCACGAGCTCGCGCACGCCGCCGCGGCCAGAGTCGTTGCCGACAGCAACCTCGAGTTGCTGGCGCCGGTGACCCTGACCACGGTGCTGTTCCGGGTCGCCGGGCAGGGCCTGGAGCCGGCCGAGGTGGATGGGCTGCAGGGTGAGGTCCGGCGCCGGTTGCTGACGTCCGGACGGGTGCTGATCGGCCGGACGAAGCTGCCGGCCCGCGGCGGCCGTCCGGCGGTGGTCGCGTTGAAGCTGACGCTGCTGAACCCGAACGCCACCGTGGCGGACATCGAGGACCTGCTCGATCAGGTCGTGGCCACCGGCCTCGACGTCCAGGCGGAGAGTGGCGAAGGCGCGGCATGACTGTGACTTTTGCCGGGCCTCCGGCGCCGGCGTGGTCATGGGGCCTTGGCTCCCGGCCTTCCTTCGTCGCTCCCGTCGCTTCGCTCCCTCGCTCCGCTCCCTCCGCTCCTCAGTCCAGGCCGGGAGGCCCCATGACCTCGACTGCGATGGCTGCCCATCTCGACGCGATTCTGCGGTGCTACACCCGGGAGACGCCGGTTGCGGTCGCGGTCGGACCGCTGACCTTCGCGGTCGGCGACTCGACTGTGACGGCGCGGGTGGAGCACGCGTCCCGGACCGGCCTCACCAGTTCACCGACGTCCGGGTGGACGGGGCGCCGGCGACGCCAGAGGGCCTGGTCAGGTTGCTGTCCACCGGCGCGGATCCGGCCGAGATCGAGGATCTCGCTGCCCGGACAGCGGAGTCGGTCCGCAACGTCGAGCTGTTCGTCTCCAAGACCGACGGCGAGCGTGGGCCGGGTCGCTTCCTGGAGGTCGAGCAGGCACTGCTGTTCGGTCATCTGAACCATCCCGCGCCGAAGAGCCGGGACGGACTGAGCCGTGACGAGCTGGCGGCGTACCCCAACCCACTCCGGCTCGGTGACCGTGCAGTGTGAGGTGGGGGCTGTGTCTGATTCCTTCCCCGCCCCACCACCCCGGTCGTTGCACCTGGACAGCGGCTTCGACCTACGGCCCGCCGGCGCTGAGGATGCCGCGAAGATCGCGTGGTGGATGGCGCAGCCACACATCCGGCAGTGGTGGCAGCAGGCCTGGTCGGTGGAGCGGTGGGCGCAGGAGCTGACTGACCAGACGGCGGGGGAGCACTCGATCCCCTGCGTGGCTGCGGTCGACTCGGAGGACTTCGGGTACGTCGAGCTCTACCGGGTGAGGCACGACCGATTGGCCGAGTACTACGCGAGCGACGAGCACGACTGGGGAGTCCACGTCGCCATCGGCGATGTCACGCGCGTCGGACGCGGACTCGGACGCCGGCTGCTGCGGGCACTCGCCGACGCCTTGCTGGGCACCGATCCGGACTGTCTACGGGTAGTGGCCGAGCCTGACATCGACAACAGGCAGTCCGTTCGCGCGTTCGCCGCGGCCGGGTTCGTCAAACAAGGAGAGCTACAGCTCCCTGAGAAGACCGCACTACTGATGGTCCGCACCCGGACCGTGGAGGCATGACATGAGTACCGCCCCTTATGACGTGATCGCGATCGGCTGCGGGCCGTTCAACCTCGGACTGGCCGCGCTGGCCGACGGCGTGGACGACGTACGCATCGCGGTGCTGGACTCCCGTCCGGAGTTCACCTGGCACCGCGGGCTGATGTTCGACGACGCGATGCTGCAGGTGTCGTTCCTGGCCGACCTGGTCAGTCTGGTCGAGCCGGCGCACCCGCTGTCGTTCCTGTCGTACCTGCGCGACAACGACCGCCTGTACCAGTTCTACGTGCGGGAGAAGTTCCACCCGACCCGGCGTGAGTACGAGGCCTATCTGCGCTGGTGCGCGGCGCAGCTGGACTCGTTGCACTTCGGCCACCACGTCAGGGACGTGTCCTGGAACAGCTCGGTGTTCGAGCTGACCGTGGAGCGGGGTGAGGCCGTCGAGACCCTTGCAGCCCGCCATCTGGTCGTTGGTGTCGGCACCGAGCCCGCCGTACCGGCTGCACTCGCCGGACTGCCGGAGGAGCGCTTCCTGCACTCCGCCGACTACCTCTTCCGTCGGGACGACCTGCTGCGTGCAGGGCGTGTGACCGTTGTCGGCTCGGGGCAGTCCGGTGCCGAGTGTGCACTCGACCTACTGCGTGCCAACGCCGACGGTGGACCAGGTGTGTCGTGGCTGACGCGTACGCCGTCGTTCGCGCCGCTGGACTACTCGAAGCTGGTCCTGGAGATGACGACGCCGTCGTACGTCGACTACTTCCATGCACTGGATGAGACTGCGCGGGACAAGCTGGTCAAGGAGCAGTGGCGGCACTACAAGGGCATCTCGTCGGACACCCTGGACGACATCCACGACGTGCTCTACCAGCGTGACTTCGGTGCTGCGTCAGTCGCGCCCGTGGAGCTGCAGTGTGTTGTATCCGTGGTGTCGGCTGTGGCTCGTGCGGACGGCATCGAGCTGACGCTGCACCACGCGGACAGCGGCAAGAACTTCCAGCACTTCTGCGACGCGGTGGTCGCGGCGACTGGCTACCGCAACCGCCCACTGCCCTTCATGACCGCGCTGGAGGAGCGGGTACGACGAGACGCCGCTGGGCGCTGGGTGATCAACCGGGACCACAGTGTCGAGACCGACGACACGCTGACCGGTAGGCTCTTCGTCTCGAACGCCGACCTGCACAGTCACGGTGTCGCGGCTCCAGACCTCGGTATCGGTGCCATCCGCAACGCCACGATCCTGAACGCGGTCGCCGGTCGTGAGGTGTTCCGGCTGCCCAAGTCCACCGCGTTCACGAGCTTCGCCATCCCCGGATGAGCACGGTCTGGACTCGTTGCTCGTCGGAGCTGCTGGCGAAGCTGATCTCCCAGTTCTGCACGGAGAACCTGCTTCAGCCGGTCGACAATCGTCTTGACCTCGGGGGTGTGTCCTACTCGTTCGCGGCGACCCGGGGCCCCTTCGGGAGTTGGCGGGTAGCTCGAGACTCGGTACGACGTACCACCTCCGGGATCTTGGGCAACGACGAGAGTGAAGTCGCGACTGACCCAGTGCAGTTCCTGGTGGACGCTGCCGACGTACTGGGCTGGACGGGTCCACGGTGGCCGGGTATGTGGCTGAGTTGTCGAGCACGTTGGCGGCCGACGTACGGATGGCTGATACGGCTGTGGACAGGTCTGAGTTGCTGGGGCTGCACCACAGCCGCCTGGAAGGGCACTTGACCGGGCATCCGTTGCTGGTGGCCAACAAGGGGCGGCTGGGGTTCTCGGCTGAGGACAGCTTCCGCTATGCGCCTGAGGCACGGACACCGTTGCGGCTGGTGTGGCTCGCCGTACGTCGAGGGCTTGCGGAGTTCCGCGGGACCTCCGATCTCTCCGAGCACGCGGTCATCCACCGCGAACTCGACCCCGCCGTGATTGAGGCGTTCCGCGCGCGCTTGGACGACCCCGACGCCTACGTGTGGCTCCCATGCCACCCCTGGCAACTGGACCACGTCATCCGAACTCAATGGGCGCGTGAGTTGGCCGGCGGGGAGATCGTCGTACTGGGGGAGGGGCCGGACGACTACCTGCCGACACAGTCGATCCGGACGATGGTGAACATCTCCCAGTCGCCGCGCTACCAGGTCAAGCTGCCGCTGAAGATCCTGAACACGTCGGTCTATCGCGGCATCCCCGAGCACTGCACACTGGCCGCGCCGATGATCACCCAGTGGCTCCGCGGCCTCTGGTCCCGAGATGAGGTGTTCAGCCGGCTCGGCACTGAGCTACTCGGCGAGGTCGCGTCTGTGACCGTTCGGCATCCACAACTCTCGAGTGCGCCCGGCATCCCTTACCAGTGGACCGAAACCCTCGGCTGCATCTGGCGCGACCCGCTCGATCCGCGACGGCACCCGAACGAGTCGGCGTGGGCGCTGGCCGCCGTACTGCACACCACTCCCGATGGTCCACTCGTCCAAACCCTCATCGAGAAATCCGGCGCCTCACCTCGCGAATGGATCTCCCACCTGCTGTCCACCTTGCTCCGCCCGCTCCTCCACCTATGCACCACTACGGCATCACGGTGAACCCCCACGGCGAGAACCTGGCCGTCATCTATGGCCCCGAAGGCCTCCCCGCCCGCCTGGTCATCAAAGACCTGGTCGACGACATCAATATCTCCACCGACCAAGTACTTGCCCGAGGCCCCGAACCCGACTCTCACCACCGGGTCCTCCCCAGAAAACCCTGGCACATCCTCCGCCAATACCTGGTGGACGCCCTCCTCCTAGGAGTCCTCAACCCCCTGGCCGACCTCCTCGCGGACGCCGACCTCCTCCAGCCAGCCGAGTTCTGGGGCCTAACCCGAGGCGAGGTAGAGCTCTACACCAACCAAAACCCCCAGTACGCCGACCGCCTAGCCGCCACCGCCCTCCTCGGCGATTCCTTCGCCCGCTGCCCCTTGAACGGCTACCGCCTAACCCTCGGCTACACCGACCTGGCCACCCGCCCACCCATCCCCACCACCGGCACAATCCCCAATCCGCTCTTCGAAGCGAGCCCAGTCGGACCGCTCCGTCCCTGGTAGTCGCCTGAAAGGCGGCATTCTTGAATCCCGAGCATTCATCAGCCAGTCGTCTGACCGAAACAGCGGTGCGGTGTCAGTAGCCAGGTGCTCGGCGCGGGAGACGGAGCGGGGCTGGGTATGGCTCATGACCAAGTGCAGCTTCCGACGGAACCGACGGCACGTCAAACGTTTGCTGCAGCAGACGGTTGGCCGCCGTCGCCGGACGAAGCGAACAATCAAATCGACGCCTGCATCACGGCGACCTCGTCGCTGCGGGATCTGGAGCAAATGCTGGAAAGCGTGTGGTCACCGCAGACCACACAGGCTTGCGCTGCAGCTGTGTGCCCCCGTCGATGAAGTGCAATGGTCAGTGACATTCGAG
Organism: uncultured Actinomycetota bacterium; assembly: GCA_963770725.1. GTDB lineage: Bacteria > Actinomycetota > Actinomycetes > Propionibacteriales > Kribbellaceae > Kribbella. Next base: position 265,273 of record CAVYQT010000011.1, on the reverse strand, counting down.
TTCCATCTGGCTCGTGTGCGAACTCAAGCGTCAGTTCTAACGGGGCTTCGCCCCAGCCCGACGAGGCGTGCCGTGGCTGAGCTGGGTCGTGGGGGCTCCGGTCGGCGGGTCTGACCGTGACCGGCGTGCCGGCCCGGTGTATGAACCGCTTGGTGGCGGTTGGTTGGCCTGCTGGCCGCCCGTCCGACCGGAGCCCGTCATGACGCGTAGCGCGCACCGTGGCCGATGTCCTCGACCGAGCATGTGACGTTCGAGGTGGAGTGCATCGACCGGATGTACCTCAACGTGTACGTGCCGCAGTTGCAGTACGCCGGCCGGGCTGCGTCGGGCTACGTGCACCGGCAGCTGGGGTTGCCGATCGCCTCGACCGCGCCGCTGGCCGCAGATCACCGACGCGTTCGCCGCGGCGGTGCACCGCTTCGCCCGCGACCAGCGCGTCCCGTGGGTGGACTTCGTCAAGGGTCAACGCAAGGACGACGTGATGCACGAGCACCTGGCCGGGTTCACCGCGCACCGAGGGGGTGCTGTTCATCGGCCGGGCGCAGGAGAAGACCACGCTGTTCCGCACCGAGAAGCGCCGCGACCCCGACGGCGGGTCCTATCCGTGGATCGTGAAGACCACCGGGCTGGTCAACCAGTTCTACTTCTACTGCGTGGACGCCGACTTCGGCCCGTTCTTCCTCAAGTTCTGCTCCTACTTCCCGTACAACGCCAAGCTGTGCCTCAACGGCCACGAGTGGGCCAAGCGCCAGGCCGCCAAGGCCGGGATCGGGTTCACCGCGCTGGACAACGCCTTCGCCGCGGTCGACGACCCCGCGGCGGTGCAGGCGATCTGCGATCGAGCTCGGCCCGGACCAGATCGACGCGCTGCTGCGCAAGTGGCTGGCGATCCTGCCGCACCCGTTCACCGCCGCCGACCGCGCCGCCGGCTACCGCTACGACATCTCGATCCTGCAGGCCGAGTTCTCCCTGACCCAGATGCTGGACCGGCCGGTCATCGGGCGGATCTTCTTCGAACAGGTCATCCGCGACAACCTCGACATCGGCCGCCCCGACCAGGTCGGCGCTGATCTTCGACCGGCGGCTGATCACCGACGGGCCGCCGCAGCCACCCCGGGCCGGTTCCGCACCCGGGTGATCACCGACGGCGTCACCCCGAGCCTGCACGTGGACTACAAGCACGCCACGATCAAGCAGTACCACAAGGAAGGCCGGGCGCTGCGCACCGAGACCACCATCAACGACACCCGCGACTTCGGCATCGGGAAACGGCTGACCAACCTGCCCGCCCTGCGGGAGATCGGCTTCCCCGCCAACCGGCGCCTGCTCGGCGTCCAACGACTCAGCCACGACCCGACCCGCGGCGCCGACGCGTTCACCGCCGTCACCGACCCGATCATCACCGCCAACGGCACCCGCGTCGCCGGGCTGCGCTTCGCCGACCCACGCGCCCACGCCCTGCTCGCGCGCGCTGCTGGTCTTCCGGCTGCTGCCCGCACGGGTTCACCAACCGCGACCTGCGCGACCACATCGCCGAGCTGCTCGGCAACGACCCCGGACTGTCACGCCGGACAGATGACCTACGACCTGCGCCGACTACGCATCCACGGCCTGATCACCCGCATCCCACACACCCACCGCTACCACGTCACCGACACCGGCCTGCACCACGCCCTGTTCCTCACCCGCGTCCACGACCGGCTCCTACGCACCGGCCTCGCCGACCTCACCGACCCCACACCCAGCCACTGCGCACCGCCAGCCGCACCTACGAAACCGCCCTCGACACCCTCACCCGACAATCCGGCCTGGCCGCATGAAACTTGACTCACCCTTCGCGGCTTCGCCGCCCCTAGCCCTCTAGGCCCACGCGGCCTACTACTGTTATGGGCACGTCGCGTGCGCGGATCGTGGCGCCGCACGCCCGCTCGGCCATTCGTGGGTGGAAGTCGGCGGTGGCGAGGGCGGCAGCCTGGTCATCGACATGGCTCTCCGGACGCGACGACGAAGGTACATCTGCGAGGACCATCGGTCACTGGCTCGCCGCGGGATTCGGTACGCGGCCGGCGAGCGTCTGAAGATCGATCAGTTGCCGGTGCAACGGCCTGGCAGCGTTTCGAGTCTCTGGACGACGAGCTCTACAGTCTGGGCGGGCTGCGGAATCGTGATAAGGCGGGGATTCCTCTCGGCGGGTCGGGCAGGTCTTGCCAACGGCGGGCGAAACCCGATGGAATGCGGTAGAGGAACATTCGGCACGGCCTGGTCAGGTGACTCGGGGCAGTAGTTGGGCTCGGCCACGTCGTGACGGCAAGTTGCCCTCCTGGCCGACAGGCCGACAGGCCGACAACGAAACGTAATGGTTCTTCTACTTAGCGCGGCATTCATGCCAAACTGTGCCGTCGGCAGGTGGCCGACCTGCCGGATGGAGTGCCTGGCGTGACATTTGTCGACGATGCGCCCGCAACTGTAGCGACCGCGGACCGTTCCTTGGTCGGTGATCAGTCGTCCCGCGCCGTGCCGTCGCGGCCGATTCCGGATGACCTGTTGCACAAGTACCGGGACCTGCTTTCCAAGGCTTGGTCGTCGGGCACCATCCATCCCGACTTCACGTTCACGCGGGTCGATGGCAAGCCCGTGTCCCAAGGGCAGTGTGGAGTGACGTCGGCCTGGTTGCTGCACAAACTCCGTCAGTGGGAGCCGGAGATCCGAGCCACCTACTGCTACGGCGACATCGTCTGTCTCGACGGGACGTTAGCCGATCATTGCTGGGTGGAGATCAAAGGGTCCTTACCACGAGACTGCTGGGTCGTCGACCTCACCTGCGATCAGTTTGACGTGTTCAAGGACGAGGCTGTGCGCTGCGAAAGCTATGACAGCCTGAAGCGTCGATCGATCGAGTACCAGGCCATCAGTCGGTTGTCCTACGGAGACCTGAAGCGCGACCTGGTGTGGAAACGATTCAAGAGGCTGAAGTACCGGATTCGGCTCAGTTCGCCGCTGGCGACTGTCCGCCTGCGCTTCGCCGCTGCTACTACTCGGTCGAGCTGAGGTGGACAGACCAGCGGCCGACCGGCTGTGCGCCGATCGGCCGCGATTCGATGGTTTCGCTGTCATTGCCGAAGCAAGACCGTTGGCTGCTCCGCGAATCCCGGAATGCTGATCGTTGCGGCGGCCGGCTTGAGTTCGTCCTGAACCGCCTCGAAGAAGCTGACCGCCCCGAACCCGGCGAAGGCGACGACTGCGGTCGCCAGAGCGACGAGAATCTGCTTCAGATACTTGATGACGTTGTAGACCGCAAAGGCGATCAGAGCCAAAACAAGTGCATGGTTCCCGGCCATGGCGTCCCTCGATCCTGATCTCACACCCGATCGTCGGCGATGGTCCAGTTGGTCGACGGCGTTGTCAACGCTGGAACTTGACCTCAGGACGATTGAACCTCGTGGCTTTTGGTGAGTCAGCAGTGATTTTTGGCCGGCGACGACCCGAGTTTCGGGGTCGACGCCGCCGGTCAGGCATCTCCCGAGGGCCGAAGTCGCTGCCTTTTGGTAGCCAAAGGGACGTGGGAGGGCCTACCTCAGGTTGCGTTCTGATAACTCCCGCAACTCCCGCTCCACGCGTGGCACCTTGGGTGTGGTCGGAATCGCGCCCTCGCGGTCACGGTAGTCCTTCGCAAAGGCGCCCATCGCCGCACTCGCCCATCGAATCGCGGAGTCGTCGCGTGCCGTAGACACTGCCGGAGCGGCGCCGCGGGCATGGCGCCCGCCGGCCGCGCAGAACGCCAGAGCGGCACAGAACACGTCGCGGGCGAAGGCGGATTCTTTGAGATGGCCTGTCAGAGCTACCGAGATCTGTCGCACGGATGTTCCGGTGTAAATGAGGTTTTCTCACCGGGCTGGTCTTTGGAGTTTGAGTAGCACCAGTGCTGCGGTGGTGATCTGGCCGATTCTCCAGGGGTCGAGGGTGACGCGCTCGAGGGCTTTCCAGGTGCGTTTGAGCAGGGCGTTGGCGCGTTCTGCCGGGGCGCGTAGTGCGTTGATCGTCCGGTTGCGGGTGTGGTTGTCGGGGGCGAGGTTGTTGCCCTTGGTGGGGACGTGGATCCCGGCGCCGGCGCCGGTGTAGCCCTTGTCGGTCAGGGTGGGCAGGCCGTGGGTGGCGGCCGGGTACAGCGCTGGCAGGGCGTGGATGCGGGCGGCGGTGATGTCGTGGGTGGAACCGGGCTCGACGTCGCTGACCCACACCGGGTATCCGGTCGGGTCGGTCAGCACCTGGACGTTCCCGCCGTGCTGCTTGTGCTTGCCCGAGTACCACAGGTCATGGCCGGCCTGCGAGGGTGCGCTGACACGCGTGGATGGAATCAAGGTTCCGTCCAGGCAAACGAACGCCCAGCCCTGGCGCAGGCCCTCGGCCAGCACGTCGGGCAGGTCGGGTGCCTGATCGGCGATCACGTCGATCGCTTCGTGCAGGTACCGGTATGCGGTGGCGACACTGACGCCGGCGTCGCGGGCCAGGATCGGTACGTCGGTGGCTTCTTTGAACCAGCGCAGCACCATGACCGCTTGCACGAACGGGGTCGCGACTCGCTGCCATGGACGTGCGTCGTGTGTGTTTCGATACGTGCTCAGCCAGCGCGCGACCTGGTAGGCGGTTTCTGCGGGTACGTCGAGGGTGGCACGATAGGTGATCACGTGGGGTCCTGCCGTGGGTTGTCTTCTTTGGTGAGATCCGACCTATCGCGCCGGGACCCCACGCCCCACGCACGACACGCCCCCGTTCACCACAACGTTGCCTCAGACAACGGCACCACGCGGCCAACCCACGCCCGGTGAGAAAACCTCAATGGTGCCGTCTCGGCCCTCCAGCAGGCACAATGCCCTGAGTCCGCGACCGACGAGATCTTTGCTGAATTTCTCCGGATCGCGCCCCATTCCGGCAGAGTTCGCAAATTTCTGTAACTCCCACCAATGTGCGACGAGGTAGTCGATCTGGCCGAGATGGTCGGTCGGGAGGTAGCCGTCAGAGTACGGCTGCCCGGGGGTCACAATTGCTACCGGCGTTTGTTCGCCAGGTTTTCCGACGAGTCGCAGTGTCTCATAGAGGACTGGCTTCGGGATCTCAAAGGTCACCATCAGGGCATCACAACTGGAAATCGCGTCGGCGTGCTTCTCAAGGTGATTCAGATCGAGTTGGACGTTGCTCCGCCAGACAGCAGCGTTGCTGTCGCCGCGAGGCTTCTCATTGATGCAGGTCTGCGGAGTCGTCAGGTCGGGAATGCGCTGCATCCGCGATGTGTCGACGCCCTCCTGTTCCAGGTGATCCAGGATTTCATAGCTGTCGTTGTCGTTGGTGATCGCAGCGATCAAGGAGACGTCGAGTCCCATCCGGGCAGCGGCAACGGCCTGACTGACCCCTTTCCCGCCCGGCGCCCGTACGTAGTCCTCTGCGAGTGTCGACGTCTCGGCCTCAGGAATCTGCTCTACGCGCCAGATGTGATCAATCGCCACGCCGCCGATCACGACCACTCTGCCGACGGACGGTGAAGTGCCCGGTAGTGGCCGTGATCTGGTGTCCAGCGACCGGTTCAGCAGGAGCCGAATCAAATCGTGGAAAACCCTGGTTTCGATTGTTCCCCGGAGGCTGCGCTCACTCGGCTTCTGATATGCGGGGCCGACACCGAACGCTCGATGAAGAGCCGCCCAATGGGACAGCAGCGCTCGTCGCCGCGTGGTCACTGCATCGTCCTGGAGTCGACGGATCACCTGCTGGGAGACCTCGTCCTGCGACTCGTAGATCGCGGCGTACATCCGTAGACCGAGCACGGTGTCCGCGATGAGCCTGTCAGTCATCTGGGGAAGCAATTGAACGCATTCCGTGATGACCTGGATGACCGCCGTGGGTGGGTCGCTCCGCGCGAGTGCGTGCCTCCGGACTGCCGGCAGACGATGCAATGGCTCGGCTTCTTCTTGCATGTCGATCCGAGCAGGAGTAAGACCCGCGCCCTTTCGCAGGAAACGGAAGCTCATCGCGAGGTGTGAGAAGCTTGGCGACCCTGCCGAAGGTTGATCGGACATCCCGTCCCCCGTTTTAAGTAGCTAGGCGGGAATTTCAGTATGCGCGAGGAACCAACGGCATGCCAGGAGTCGGCGCGGTCAAGAACCTCTAGGCGCCGCCGCCGTTCACGGTGAACGGGGAGCGGGCCAGGAGGGCGTCGATACGTCTGTGATCGTTCATGGAGTTGGAGAGGGGGAAGTCGGCGGTGGCGCAGGCGGCCCAGAGGGCGACCGAGCCGGAGAATGTGCGGTCGTTCTCGATGAGCATGCCTGCGAGGGCGGCGCAGAAGGCGTCCGGGGCTGCCGACGACTCCTTGTAGATCGATGGGATCGTCGGCACACTCAGCACGTCGTGTGCGGGGCCGGAGTAGACGGAGCAGCCGCCGTTGACAACCAGGCACAGCGTGTCGACGCCGAAGGCGAGCAGATTCCGCGCGGCCGGGTCCGGGTCGTACGGGCCGCTGCCTTGCGAGGCGACGCTGCCGAGCTCCCACGGATGCGCGACAAGGTAGTCGATCCGGCCGAACGTGCCGCGGGAGTGCATTCGTCGCCGTACGGCTGGCCTGGCGTGACGATCGTCAGCGAGCGGTTGTCCGGATCGTGGTGGGCAGGCGGCGCCAGTGGTTGAGGAGAGTTTCGCGGCGCCGGCCGAGGGAGGCGCTGTAGAGCGAACGCGTGATTCGGACGTCGATGCCGGTGTACGTGTACGTGTCGGTGTGCAGGCCGAGTGCGAGGATCGCGTCCGCGACGATCTGCTGGGTGCCGTGCAGATCGTCGCGCACGCAGTTGGCGACCAGGTCGAAGGCGGCGGATGCGAGGTCGAGCTCGTGCACACCGGCGAACCGGCGGCTCGCGGCGAGGTCCATCAACGCGCCGCGATCCCGGTCCGGTTGGCGTGCAGCCGGGCGACGGTCGGGCCGTCATGGGGTCCGCAGCTTCTCGAGAACGCTGGCAAGCAGCAGCAGGTCCGCCGTCTGCTTGTCGCTGCGGTTCGTCATCCGGCCCCCGGATCGCGATTCTCCTCGAACCAAGTACGCGGATCCCGGGGGCCGGGGTGGAACCGGCGGTGCGCGTCACCGTAGTGCCGACAGCCAGCGGGCGGCTTGTTTGGCTTGGGTTAGGCGGCGTTCGTAGGTTGCACCGACGGCTAGCAGGATGGTGCCGGCGGTGCCCAGGGTGATCCAGCGGGGGATGAGGGGGGCGACCTCGAGGAACTGCCAGATGCCGATCTTGGCGAGGACGGCGGCGCCGATGACGAACGGGGCCTGCAGGCCGAACTGGGCGCCGAGGACGATCACCACCAGGGCGGCGGCCACCAGGCAGGTCACCCTGACCCAGTTGTCGTTGCCGTCAGCAATCAATGCCGAGGGTACCAGGCCGATCAGCAGGCCGGGGCCGAGGTAGACCCAGCTCGGCTGGTCGCGCCAGGCGAGGACGCCGATCGCGACCATCACGATCGCCGGCGGGACCGTGAACCACTCGATCGTCGTACCGCCGGCTGCCAGCACGAACGCGGTGTTCGCGACGATCAGTAGCAGCCCGGCCACCAGCAGCGCGACACGCCGGGCCGGATTCATGCCATAGGCAACCAGGGGTGCGGCGGCGATGGTGAGGACGACTCCGGTGCCGGCGTCCGCGGACACCATCGCCGCGATGATCTCGCCGATCAGTACGGCGATCGCCGCCGAGGACATCAACACTCGTTCCAGCGGCCGGCCGACGTACCGGCAGGCGAGACCGATGCCGCACGCCCCGACCACGGCGAGGCTGACCGCACCCGCCCACAGGCTGATGAACTCGTCGATGGTGAACAGTACGATCGCGAACTGCGCACCCAAGCTGGCGACGCCCGCGGCCGGTGCCGCGTCGACCACCTTGCGCACCGCGGCGAAGACGGCCAGTACGGCGACGATGCCGGCGATGAACCCGAGTTGCCGCACGTCGGCCAGCCACAAGCAGAACAAAAGGTTGACCAAGGCAATCGTGATGGTTGCGACCTGCAGGACCAACGAGATCATCCCGGTACGGCGGTTGCGCAGGATGACTGTGATCGCGAGCGCCGTGGCGAGTCCGGTGGTCAGCCAGCGACCCGGGCCCGGGAGCTGCGGAAGGCAGGTGGCGACCGCGAAGCCGGCGGCGGTCGCGCAGACGGCCTCGCCGAGTCCCGGCGTGACGGACGAGGGAAGTGGTCGCTTGCACAGGATCAGGATGCCGGTGATCGCGGCGACGCAGACGACCGCGGTGGTGGCGATCACGGTCATGAGGACTGCGTGCGTGAACGACGTACCGGTGAAGTCGCGGTAGTCGACGGAGTACCTCGTGAGCAGCCCCGAGAAGGTCCGCAGCATGCCGGTGACGAGGATGCCGCAGAACACGACAGCCGAGGTGATGGCGCCGGTACGACGGACGATCGGCGTGCCCTTGGCGGACAGGACGAGGGTGGCGACAACCTGTGCGAGCAGAGCGGCGAGCATCCACGGAAGGCTGACCCGGTCGATCAGGATCAGCGGCAGCGGCAGTTGGCCCGCGATCACGGTAGTGACGCCGTACGTGACGACCTTAGGCGCGAGTCGGGTCATCAGGAGGTTGAGCAGGGCAACGGTCCCGAAGACGATCGCGCTGTAGGTGACGCCGTCGACGGCGTCCTTCGAGATCAGTCCCAGGGCGCGGGCGCCGTACAGGTCGACGGTGAGGAGACCGCAGCCGAGGATGGCGAGGGCTTCGGCCGATGCGGCCAGCGAGCTGCGGCTCGCGGGGATGGAGCCGGCGAAGGCGAGCGCGGCGAGGGTGCCGATGATGCCGGCCTGTGCGGAGACGGGGAGGCTGTCCCAGTTGACCGCGAGGAAGGTGACGCCGGCCGCGAGGAGCAGGAGTACGCCGAGGCTGAGCAGCGTGGCCTGGGGACTCAGGCGACGGCGTGGCGGTGCGGGACGCCGTACCGGTTCAGGGGGCGGCGGGGGCATCGGCTGGAAGCTCGCCGCAGGCCGGCGCACGGGCTGCGGACGAGGCACAGGCGACGGCGCTGGCGAAGGTGCCGGCACATGGGCGGGCGGTGTGGGGAGACCACGCGGAGGAGGCGGCGGATAGACCCGTGCCGGTGGTGGGAGAGGAGGTGCCTGCGGCAACGGAGGGGGCGGCGCAGGTTGTGGGCCGGCTGCCACTGTGAGGTGTAGCAGTGTGTGACAGGCCGGGCACTGGAAGGGGGCGGTGACATGTGCATTCATGGCATTCCTCCTGACTCTCACCTCACTCTCCCGCCGCGGAACGTGCGCCCGCGTGAGTACGTCTACTCAATTCGTGACGTAGGCTGCTGCGGTCTGCCGGTCGTCCAGACCGGCGTGACGAACACGGGGAGCAACATGAACACTGGGCATGTCGAGCTCGCGAGGGCTCAGCAGGAACGTTGGCAGACGGCGTACAAGCAGCGTCCGCATCTGCACGGGACCGAGCCGTCGGCGGCGGCGCGGTGGGCGGCCGGGGCATTCGGTGCCGCAGGCATCGATGATGTCCTCGAGCTCGGCGCCGGGCAGGGCCGCGACGCGCTCTTTCTGGCACAGCAGGGACTCAGCGTGCACGCCACCGACTTCAGCGAATCCGCGCTGGACCAGTTGCGGCTGGAAGCGCAGCGTGAAGGCCTCGACGACTGTGTCACCGCGGCGCTGCACGACGTCCGCGATCCGCTGCCGCCCGCCGACGCGACCGTCAACGCGGTCTTCGCGAACCTCCTGCTCAACATGGCCTTCTCCCGCGCCGAGCTGCGGTCGCTGGTCGGCGAGATCCATCGCGTCCTGCGCCCCGGCGGGCTCTTCGTGTACGCCGTGTGGTCGGCCGACGATCCGTGTTCCGGACACTGGAAGGAACTCGAGGACGGGTTGTCGGTGCACGACGGTTTCGCCGGCCGGTTCTTCGACGAGGCGCTGATCCACGAACTGGCTGACCGCTGGCGGCTCGACGACACGACGCCGTACCAGGAAGGTCAGCGCCGGTTGTGGCGGGTCGCACTCGCGAAACCCAACCCTGCAAGCTGATTCCGCCCACTCCACCCGAACCTGAAGCCGGCTCTAGCAGTCCCCGATCCCGAAAGGGTGAAGTTCACTCTAGCTGCGGCGCGGCAGATTGCGGTGTGGTCACCAAAGCGAAAAGTTGCGTTGACGAACCCGACCGGTTCCGACAGGCTTCTGTCCGCGTCTCACCTTCGACCATCGGAGAAACAGCAATGCAGTGGTACATCGACGTCCTCAAGAAATACGCCGTGTTCGACGGGCGGGCCCGGCGCAAAGAGTACTGGATGTTCGTACTCTTCAACGTGATCATCTCGATCATCCTGGGCATCCTGGACCGGATCATCGGCACGGACTTCGGCAACGGCAGCAGCGGTTGGCTGTCGACGATCTACAGCCTCGCGGTCCTGCTGCCGTCCATCGGCGTCGCGATCCGGCGGATGCACGACACCAACCGCAGCGGCTGGTGGATCCTGATCAACCTGATCCCGTGTGTCGGTTTCATCTGGTTCATCGTGCTGGCCGCCCAGGAAGGCACGGTCGGTGACAACCAGCACGGTCCCGACCCGAAGGCCGCCGAGCGCTTCGGTCAGCCGGGTCCGGGTCCGGCCGAGCCGGGTTACCCGACGGTCTGATCCGCCGCAGAAGCTCAACGCCCCGCGAACCCGGCGAGCTGTACGCCGGTTCGCGGGGCGTTTCGCTGCCCTGTGGAAGACCTCGCCGGTGTGGCCCTGTGGATAGAGATGTGGCCCTGTGGAAAAGGGGTCAGCTGGCCTGGCTGACACTCGACATGTTGAAGTCCGGGATCAGGAGCGGCGGCGTCGCGGTCCGGGAGAAGTCGTCACCCCACTCGCGGGAGAACGACGGCACCGTCGCGCCGGCCGCGGTGAACCGGGCCAGCAGGTCGACCGGGCTCTCGTTGAAGCGGAAGTTGTTCACGGCAGCGGTCACTTCGCCGTTCTCGACCAGGTAGACGCCGTCCCGGGTGAGCCCGGTGAGCAGCAGGGTCTGCGGGTCGACCATCCGGATGTACCACAGACAGGTCAGCAGCAGTCCGTTGTCGAGCCCCGCGACCAGGTCGTCGGTCGTGCCGGACGCGCCGTCCACCGACAGCACGTAGTTGTCGATATCCGGCGTAGCCGCCGAAGCACCGGTCAGGTCGGCGGTGTGCCGGCTCGTCATCAGCGCCTCGAGTTTGCCGCCACGGATCCAGTCCGTCGCGGTCAGCGTGAGCCCGTTGTCGAACACGCTGGACGAACCGCCGGACGACCGCGCCACCGCGAACGGAAACGTCTCCAGCCCGGGCAGCTGCGGATCCGATCGCAGGTTGACCGGCTGCGACGTCAGCACGTCGCCGACCCGCGTTCCACCTGACGGTTTGGCGAAGACGCTGCGTCCCTCGAACGCTTCCCGCCCGTCCAGACACCAGTAGAGGTACGTCGTGAGGTCCGCAACCGCGGCTGGTGGCAACACGGTCGCGTGCCGGCCGGCCTCGACGGCAACGGTCCGGCTCGCCCAGCCGAGCCGACGGGTCAGCTCGGCGTCGATCGCGTGCGCGTCGATGTCGGAGAAGTCGCGGGTGGCGGCTCCGACCCACGCCGACTGGCTCAGGTCGCCCGACTTGCCGGTCGCGGTGACGAATCCGACGGGGGAGCGCCTGCCGCAACCGCAGTCCCGTGGACGAACCGACGTACAGGGTGATGATCTGGTGGTCGGCGAAGCCGTAGAGCCAACGATTCTCGTGTCCGGCCCGCTTGCAGCGTCTCGCCGAGTGCCGGGCGCGAACTTCTCGTAGACGCTGACCGAGGTCTCCTCGGGTTCCGCGGCCCAGTCGGCGCCGGCGGCGCCGTCGATCAGCGGGCGGGCATCCTCGGCCGGGCTCGACGCCCGTGCGGTCGCCACCGCGGCCGACACGATCTCGCGCATCGACGCGTCGGTCACCGAGGACCGGCCGACCACGCCGGCCGCCGTACCCTCGCCGGCTCCGACGGTCGCGATCACGGTCACGCTGGAGCCGCGCATCGCGCCGTTGGTGGTGAGGGTGTTGTTGGCCCAGCGCAGGTTGGTGCTGGAGGTCTCGGCGACGATGACGACGCAGCCGTCGGCGCCCTCGGCCGCGGCCAGGGCGAGACCCTGCTCGACGGTGTCCTGCGGGGTGAGCTGAATGGCGGTCGTCACCGGCCGGCCTCCTGCGTGGTGTTGAGAATGCGGACGCTGCGGAACAGTGCGGACGGGCAGCCGTGGCTGACGGCACCGGACTGCCCGGGCTGGGCCTTGCCGCAGTTGAGCGCGCCGCCGAGGACGTACGTCTGCGGGCCGCCGACGGCCTCCATCGAGCCCCAGAAGTCGGTGGTGGTCGCCTGGTACGCGACGTCGCGGACCTGACCGTCCAGCTTGCCGTCGGTGATCTTGTAGAACCGCTGGCCGGTGAACTGGAAGTTGTACCGCTGCATGTCGATCGACCAGGACTTGTCGCCGACGATGTAGATGCCGTTCCGCACCCGGGAGATCAGCTCCTCGGTGGACGGACCGTCGGCGGCCGGCTGCAGCGACACGTTCGCCATCCGCTGGATCGGGATGTGACCGGACGAGTCGGCGTACGCACAGCCGTTGGAGCGTGGCGTCCCCAGGAGGTCCTCGTTGACCTTCGCCATCCGGCGGTCGACCTGGTAGCCGACCAGGATGCCGTCCTTGACCAGGTCCCACTGCTGGCCGGCCACACCCTCGTCGTCGTACCCGACGGTGGACAGGCCGTGCTCGGCGGTGCGGTCGCCGGTGACGTGCATGACCGGCGAGCCGTACTTCAGCGTGCCGAGCTTGTCGGTGGTGGCGAAGCTGGTGCCGGCGTAGTTGGCCTCGTAGCCGAGGGCGCGGTCGAGCTCGGTGGCGTGGCCGATCGACTCGTGGATGGTGAGCCACAGGTTGGTCGGGTCGACCACGACGTCGTACGTACCGGCCTCGACGGTCGGCGCGGCCATCTTCTCGGCCAGCCAGCCAGGGATGCCGGCCAGCTCCTCGTCCCAGTTCCAGCCGGTGCCGGTCAGGTACTCCCAGCCGCGTCCGGCCGGCGGTGCGCAGGTGCTCATCGAGTCGAACCGGCCGGTCTCGGCGTCGACCGCGAACGCGGTGATCCGCGGACCGATCCGGACCCGCTGCTGGGTGTACGACGTACCGGCGGAGTTCGCGTAGTACTTGCACTCGTGGACCGAGGCGACGTGGACGCTCACGTGCGCGACGCCCTCGGCCCGCAGCAGCCGGTCGCTGTAGTCGGTCAGCAGCGCGACCTTCTCGGCCCGCGGCAGGCTGAACGGGTCGATCTCGTACGCCGAGACCCAGCGGGCGTCGGAGTAGACCGGCTCGTCGGCGAGCTCGATGGTCTCGGCGTTGATCGGCCGGGACACCTGGGCCATGTTCACCGCCTGCTCGGCGACCTGGACGGCCTCGTCCTTCGTCAGCGCGACCCCGGCGGCGAAACCCCAGGTGCCGTCGTGGATCACCCGGACCGCGAGGCCGAGGTCCTCGTCGTCCCTGGCGTTCTCCAGCCGGCTGTCGCGCAGGGCGATGGACTCCGACCGGATCCGCTCCAGCCGGAACTCGGTGAAGGTGGCACCGAGGTCCTTGGCCCGCTGCAGGGCGGCCTCGGCAAGCTCATGACGGGGAAGGGCGAGGAAGCTCGCGTCGACTTCTGGCACGAAATCGACCCTATGTCACGGAACCATCGGATCACCTGCGGTGTAGTGACAATGACAGGAAACCGCCTGGCTTCGCTCGGCGGCGGGTGAGAGGCCGCCTCGCTTCGGGTTGGCGGGGTGGTGTGGGTCGGACGGGAGGCGTGATCAGCCAGGCGGACGAGGCGGCGATCGTGGCTCGGGTGCGGGGTGGGGATTCTGCCGCGTACGGCGAGCTGGTGGTGCTGCACGCCCAGGTGGCGAAGCGTACGGCGATCTTCCTCGGCGCCGGTGCGGACGCGGACGACGTGGTGCAGGAGTCGTTCGTCAAGGCGTACCGGGCCCTCGGGAGCTTCCGGACCGGAGCGGCCTTCCGGCCCTGGTTGCTGCGGATCGTGGCCAACGAGACGCGGAACGTACAGCGGTCGCGCAGCCGCCGGTCCCACCGTGAGGAGTTGGCTGCGCCGCTCGACGTCGTACTGGACCCGGCGGAGCACGCTGTGTCGCTCGAGCGGCGGCGGGAGCTGCTCGAGGCTGTGCGGTCGTTGCCGGAGGCATTCCGGCTCGTGGTGACCTGCCGCTACCTCCTGGACCTGGACGAGCAGGAGACGGCCGTGGTGCTCGGCTGGCCGCGTGGGACCGTCAAGTCCCGCCTGCACCGTGCACTGGGACGTCTACGGGACTCACTGCCGGACAAGGAGGTGCAGCGATGAGCTTGGACGACGAACTACGGGCTCTCGGGCGTTCTGCCGTCGTACCTCCGGTCGACGAAGGCCTGACGACTGCCGTGCTGACCCGAGTGGCTGACCTGCCCGTACGGCGCTCGCTGCGAGACCGCTGGCGGACGTTCCTGGCGTTGTTCCTGGTGCTGCTCGCTGGAGCGGTGGCGGCGCCTCCGGTGCGGGCAACTGTGGCGGAGTGGTTCAACATCGGGGGAGTGCGGGCACAACCTGTCGCGAGCGGGCCGACCAGTGCGCCGACCGCGCCACCCGCAGTGACCGGTCAGCTGTCGTTGGACGAGGCTGAGCGGATCGCCGGGTTCGAGCCGGCTCTGCCGAGGGAGCTGGGTGCGCCGAAGGGCGTTGAAGCGACACCGGCGTTCGTGGCGATCGGGTGGGACGGCGTACGGCTGGAGCAGTTCCGGGCCGAGGTGTCGCCGCTGTACTTCAAGAAGTACTACCGGACGCTGCAGCACGTGCCGGAGGTCGGCGGCTACTGGTTCGACACACCGCATGAGCTCGTGCTGGAGGACTCCGCCGGAGTCGAGCGCCGCGTGCGGGTGGCGGGCCCAACACTCGTGTGGGTCCGGGCCGGCGTCACCTTCCGGCTCGAAGGCGTCGCAGACAAGGCACGAGCGGTGCAACTCGCTCAGGGAACCTCATAGCCGTTGGCGGTGTACCTGGGGTGAGTCCACGTTCTCAGGGAGAGCTGCCATGGTCCGCCGTACTCTTGCTCTGTTTGTTGCCCTACTCGCCGTTGCCGCCCTCGGGACCGCGCCCGCCCACGCCGGCGGTCCGACCAGCGTGGTGCTCAGCGCCCCGCCCGAAGTGGTTGCGTTCGGCTACGAAGATCAGCAGTACGCCGCCCTCCAACGGCTGACTGACATGACCGGATCGCGCAGCGTACCCCGTGACGGGAGCCATGACTCCGGCCGGTTCGTCCGCGCCACCTGGCTGATCCACGACATCTCGGTGTGGCGCATCGACATCATCTATCCGGACGCGCCCGGCGGCGCGTGGATCGCCACCAGAGCATCGATGGACGGCTCCTCGCTGCCGGAGAGTCCCACCTGGCACCAGGCCACCGACTCAGCCAGGCTGGTCAAGCTCCTCGGCTCCCTGGGGCTGCTGACCACCGAACGCGACGGTGTGCCGTCGTGGGGCGGACCGACCTTCTTCGGTCAGCAATCCGAAGGTCCGTCGGCGCAGGCGGCCGAATCGCCCGCGGCCGAACCGCCGGCCGAGTCCGCTGCGACTCAGACTGCCTCGACCAGTGCGTTCACCGGCTGGCGCTGGACGATCCCCGGCTTCCTGCTCGGTGCGGTGATCGCGGTGATCGCCGTCCGTCTGCTACCCAAGCGCCGCGACTGGCAGCTCATCGACACCGAATGAGGCGTCAGACCGGCTGAGCGGCCAGCTCGAACCCGGCGAACAGTCGCCCGCCGAACTGGTCGAGGATCCCGTCCACCTCCTCGACCAGCGCAGCGGCGTCTCGAACCCCAGCTAGCAATGCCCGTGCATGGTCGGTCCCGTGCTGCTCGTCGTACTTGTTCAGCTCCCGCAGCAGTCCCTTGCCCGTACTGCTCCAGAGTCGCGACCCGGTGAGCAGTAACCGAGCCGCGTCCTGCCAGAGCATCGAGGCAAGGGGCTGTGCGTACGTCGTCGGTCGAAGCGTCAGCCAGGTCGTCCAGCAAACCGGTGATCCCATACCGCAGCAGGTTGAGTTCGTCCGTCGTCAATGCGGTCGGCCCGGCGGCGATCTCCGCGAGACCAGCTTTCTGCAGCCGGACGCCGGAACCGTCCTTGTCCAGCAGTACGACGGTCTCGCCGACCAGCCGCATCATGCTCGGCTGACGGCGTTGCTGATCCATGTCGCAGAAGTGCCGGAACGACTTCTCGGTGTGCACGAACAGCTCGACCGGCCAACGGCCGTACGTCAGCGACCGCCGGATCGGTGCCGGCGGGCCGCTCAGCAGCACCGTGATGTCCAGGTCGGAGGTAGACCCCGCGTCACCACGGACGACACTGCCACCCAGCCACGCTGCCCGCGCGTCCGGGTACTGCTCTGCGACCAGTTGCCGTGCGACCTCCGCCGCGACGTTGACCATCACTCCAGTGTCCAGGCGAGACCGCTGGGCTTCCACTGGGTTTCAGGCTTGCTGGCAAGCTGTCGTCCGTGCGGAAGAACTGGCAGCAGCAGCGGTTGACCCTCGAGTCGGCGTTGCCTGCGGACGTGGGCGACGTACTCGCCGTACTGGACGAAGCGGCCGCCTGGCTCCGGGCTTCCGGTGTCGACCAGTGGCCGGACCATTTCGAGTCCACGTGGGTCGAGTCCGCGATCGAGCGCGGCGAGACCTGGCTGGCCCGCCTCGACGGCGTCGTCGCCGGAACGATCACCCTCGACTGGGAGGATCCGCTCTGGTCCGACCTCGACGAACCCGCCGGCTATGTGCACCGGATGGCGGTCCGCCGCTCGGCGACCGGCCTCGGCGCGGTCCTCCTCGACTGGGCCGTCGCCACCAGCCAAGCCCTCGGCTGCGACCAGCTCCGGCTCGACTTCGTCAGTTCGAACACTCGGCTCAGGTCCTACTACGAATCGCGAGGCTTCCAGCACCAAGGAGACGTGCCGGTCGGCGGCGCCCCCGGCCAACGCGACACCGTCGGCCCCACCACGTGGGTAAGCCGCTATCAGTTGCCGCTCTGAGCCAGCCAGCGCAGTAGGTCGCGGTAGGCGGGTGGGGGCTGGATGTGACCGCCGGCGTACGGGACGACTCAGGAACTACGTGCGGCCCTCGGTCTCCTGGGCCTCGAAGAGGGTCGGCTGGGTCTCGGCATCGAGTCCCCAGTCGGCCCTCATCACCGGGTAGCCGGCCTTCTCGGCCGCCGCGCACACCTTCACGTCGTCGTCGACCAGGACGGCGACCGGTCGGTCCTCGGCCAGCCGCTTCAGCCGGCCGAGCTTCATCGTCACCGACGGGCGGCGGTCGGTGTTCCCGCGCATGTAGACCTTGCCGGCTGGGAAGCCGTTGTCCTTCAGCCACTTCAGCGTGTCCCGCCGCAGCCGCTCGGGCCGGCCGGTCAGGTAGACGATCTCGTGGTCGGCCGCCAGCGTGGTCGCGACCGCGAGCCCTTCGTCCAGTACGGCGTCGTCCTTGGCGTGCGCGAAGAACGAGTCCCAGTCCTTCGGCCGCGTCTCCAGGAAGTGGATCCGCTCACTGGTGTCGGACAAGGTCGCGTCGATGTCCAGGACGGCGTACGGGCGTTGATCGTCAGGCACGTCGTCCAGCTTCCCAGGTACGGCGGTCGATCGCGTACTCGACCTCGCCGAACTCGGTGCCGGGCAGCGGGTCGTCGAAGTGCTCGTGGACGATCCGGACGAACCGCAGGCCGGATCGGCGCATCACCGCCCGGGACCGGTGGTTGACCGCCATCGTGTCCGCGACGATCGTCTGCACGCCGAGCTCGCCGAATGCCTTGTCGATCAGCGCCTTCGTCCCTTCGGTCGCGTACCCCTTGCCCCAGGCCGTCCGATTCAGCCGATAACCGACGTCGACGGTCATCGGTGCGGCGGTCGGCTGCAGGCCGAACCACCCGATGAACGCCCCGTCGGACTTCTGCTCGGCGGCGAAGGTGCCCTGGCCCGGATGCTCGTCGTACAGCCGCAGGATCGCGGGCAGCACGACGCTCTCGACCTCTTCCGGCGGTGTCGGCTGCCCGGTCAGGAACCGCATCACCTCCGGGTCCGAGTCGAGGTTGGCCAGCAGGTCCACGTCCGACGGCCCGAACCGCCGCAGCACCAGCCGCTCCGTCTCGAGGTACCTGTCCACGCCGCAGATCCTCTCACCCCACTTACCTGCATTGTCTTGGCGTCACAAGTGGCGAGATTGTGTTCGTGTTGGAGGGGTTGAGGGCCGTTGTTGGGTGTCCTGCCCGGATGGCTGCCGGTTCCGTGAGCAGGCGGTGGGGGTCAAGGAGCGCGGAGCGCCCGCGGAGCGGCGCCGGAGGCGTCCTTGACGCGTCCGGCTGGGAATGGATCATGTGGCTGGTCCGGGCTGGATGTGGGCTGTGGCAGGGGGTTCGCGGGACTCTGGCGGGGTTCCTTTCTTGTTGGTGGGGAGGGTGGCGGTGCCGTGGTGGGCAGTGGGGTGGGCGAAGAGGCAGCCAGACTTACCTAGGTCCACGGGGCCTGGGGCCCCGGCGACATGATGATTGATTGGGTGTCCCCCCGCCCGGCGGGAGGATGCGGCCGCTCATTCTTTGAAGGCCGTCCGGGTGCCCTGCGCGGCAGGGTGTGGCGGCTGACATCGGGATCGCGGGAGCCGGCCGCGGGTGTTCCCCATCGGTTGACGGTGGTGCCGTTCGCTGTTCCCCCTCTTGCGCGTCGCGGTGGTGGCCACTTGGGTCAGGTGGCGGTGAGTGCGTCGTCGCCGAGTTCGGTGAGGATGTGGCAGGCCTGCCGGACGATCTTGCGGGCTTCGGAGATCGCGGCACGTTTTCCGTCGATGCGTTCCTTCACCTGGGCGTAGTAGCGGTGGTCGGCGGCGGTGCGGCGGGCGTGGGCCTTGCCGGCCTCGTAGACACACCAGCGCAGCACCGCCGGTCCCTGCCGCGACAGGTGTCCGGGGGTGTGTTTGCCGCCGGTGGAGTAGACGGTGACGTCCAGCCCGGTGAACCGGACCGCCTTGCGCGCCGAGGAGAACCGCCCCGCCCCGGCCAGCCAGCAGGTCAACGCGAGCGCGGTGATCGGCCCGACCCCGTACAGCCGCTCGGCCAGCACTCTCGCGCCGGTCAGGTGTCGCGCGGCGTGCAGCAGCCGGCGGTGCACCGCGTCCAGATGACCCTCCAGCGTGGCAAGCAGTTCCAGGGCGGTCGCGATCTGCATCTGCCCGGCCGGCGACAACTGCGCCGCCGCGACCACACGCAGCGTGGCCCGGCCCTGCTCGGTACGCAGATCACCCGACGGGGCGACCCCCTGATGGAACAGCACCGCGTGGATGCGCTGCACCCAAGCGGTGTGCTCGACGCGCAGATCGCGATACAGCTCCAGCAGTGCCCGGCATTCCAGGATGTGGCTGGGCGGGATCCAGCACTCCGGCAGCCGCCCGTCGGCCAGCACCTGACGCAGGTGCCGCGAGTCGGTCCTGTCGGTCTTAGCGTGCCGTTTGCGGCCCCGCAGCGCCGCGGTGTCGGCCGGCTCGGCGACATGTGCCACCACCCCGGCCCGGACGAGTTCCTCGGTGACGTACCGCCAGCCGGTACATCCCTCCACCGCGAACTCGACGTCACCCCGGCCGGTGAAACGCTGGCTAAGCCACCCGGCCAGATGCACCCGGTCGGCCGGGGCGATCTGCCCGCACTCCACCTGTCCGGTCTCGACCTCGAGATAGTCGAACGTGATCTGCTTCCGGTGGATGTCCAATCCTCCTACGATGGGCATCGGGACCTCCTCAGGCTCCCGCGGGGCACAACACCCCGAACGCGAATGGTTGATAAGCCGATGATGACGCGTCTGAGCTGAGGAGGTCTCCCTCAACAGCACCAGCCCCCCGCGGCAGCCGATGCATGTCATCTTTGTGCACCCAGCGAGCATTCCCGCGCCCCGCGTCTGCTCGAACCGTGCACAAAGTGGGGTGTTGGGTGCCCGGCGTCCGGCTGCCCGGCGTCCGGAGTGTGGGCGGTGTGGGGGTTGGGGTGTGTTGGGTTGGGCGGTTGTCGGTGGCGCAGGTTAGCGTTCTCACCGCGATGGAAGAGTCGATCACGTTTCTGCACAGTTCGGACTGGCAGCTGGGGATGATGCGCCGGTTCCTGGGGCCGGACGGTCAGGCCCGGTGGGGTCAGGCCCGGCTGGATGCTGTCGCGCGGATCGGTGCCGTCGCCACCAGCACCGGAGCGGCCTTCGTGGTCGTCACCGGCGACGTGTTCGAGCACAACCAGGTCGAGCGGCAGACCATCTTGCGTGCTTGTGAAGCGCTCAAGCGGATCCCGGTCCCGGTCGTGCTCTTGCCCGGCAACCACGACGCCCTCGAGCCCGGCTCGCTCTGGACGTCGGCGCAGTGGCAGGCGCACGCGCCCGAGCACGTGACGGTCCTGACCGACTCACAGCCGCTGGAGATCCTGCCGGGTGTCGAGATCGTCGGCGCACCCTGGCGTTCGCGCCGTCCCTTGTCGGACCCCGCGGCGCCCGGGTACGCCGACCTGACGCCGGCGACCGGGACGATGCGGATCCTGCTCGCGCACGGGCAACTGATCAGTCTCAGCGGCGGCATGTCCGACGTACCGACCATCGATCAGGCCGCCCTGGAAGCCGCGGTCGCGGATGGCCGGCTGCAGTACGTCGGTCTCGGCGACCGGCACTCGACCACGCGGGTGACCGATCGGATCTGGTTCTCCGGGACACAGGAGGTCACCTCGCCCGAGGAGGACGCTCCCGGCAACGTGCTCAAGGTGACCGTCGGCGGTGGCGAGATCGAGGTCGAGCCGGTCCGGGTCGGCGCCTGGCACATGGTCGACCATCGCGCCGAACTGTTCGACGAGGAGTCGCTGCGAGCGCTGGAGGACTGGTTCGCGGAGTTGCCGGAGAAGGAGCGGACCTATGTCCGGCTCGCCGGCGACGGCTCGCTGCCGCTGCCGTTGCTGAGCCGACTCGACGCGATGATCGACGCGCAGGGCGAGGTGTTCGCGAGTGTCGAGCGGTGGGCGAAGTTCTGGACCGTGCGCCCGGCGCCCGACGCGGCCGACCTGGACGCGTTGCAGTTGAGTGGACCGGCCCGGGCGGCGATGGAGGAGTTGCGGCAGGCACTGGCCGCGGGTGACGACGGTGCCGGGGCGGCGCTGTCGTTGATGCACAGACTGGCCCGGGACGCGGGATGAGGTTGCACAGTTTGACGCTGCGGGACTTCCGCGGCGTCAGGGACCGTACCGTCCGGCTGCCCGCGCTCGGCACCACCGTGGTCGTCGGCGACAACGAGGTCGGCAAGTCCAGCCTGGTCGAGGCGTTCGGCCTGATCTTCGACCTGCCGGACGACTCGAAGTCGACCCGGATCCGCGACATCCAGCCGGTCGGCCAGGACGTCGGTCCCGAGGTGACGGTCGAGCTCACCCTCGGCGGCCGCGAGCTGACCTACACCAAGCGCTGGCTGAAGAACCGCTCGACCGAGCTGACCGTCGTCGATCCCGCCGGCCGGCGGACGTCGTGGACCGGTCGCGAGGCGCACAACGAGGCCGAGCGGCTCTTCCACCAACACGTCGACCCCGTTCTGTGGCAGACCCTGATGGTCAGCCAGGGCCAGTCGTTGGTGCTGCCCACACCGGCCGATGCCGAGCCGCTGATCACCGCGGTGACCGCGGAGTCGGGGACGCCGGTCGACGGGGCGTCGATGCCACTCGTGTCGGCGGTCGAGCACGAGTACCTCCGCTACTGGACCCGTGGCGGCCGAGCGACCGGCGATTTCGCCAGGTCGGAGAAGTCCGTGTCCGCCGCCGAGCTGACCGCGGCCCAGGCACTGAAGGCGATGGAGGAGGTCCAGCAGGACATCCGTCGCGCCGAGCGGCTGGCGCTCGACCTGGACGACGTCACGAGCCGGCTCACCGATCACCTCACCTCGGTCGAGGTACTGCGCGAACGCAAGAAGGCGACCGACGAGATCCTGCTCCGCCGCGATTCGGTGCGGTCCCGCGCCGAGACCGCCCGCGCCCGGTTGGAGAACCACACCCGGACCCGGGTCGAACGCGAACGGCTGCTCGCCGACGTCGAACGGTTCACCAAGACCGACGCCGAGCTGACCGGACGCCGTACCGATGCCGAGACGGTCGCCAAGACCGCCGCCGACACCGTGCACGCGGCCGAGGCGGCGCTGGCCGAGGTGGTCGAGCTCAAGGACACCCGTCGTACCCACGTCCAGGAAGCCGAGCGCCGCGTCTCGGAGTTGATGGACCGCGCCGAGCTGGACCGGTTGCTCGGACAGCAGGCCGAGCTGGTCGGCGTCCGTGCCCGGATCGCCGCGGCCGGGACGATTCTGGACCGGATCAAGGTCGACGACGCGCTGGTCTCGGCCTTGGAGGACGCGCACGCCGCAGTCGTCGAGGCCCGCGCGGCGCTGGCGGCCGGCGTACCGGAAGTGTCCGTACGACGGCTTGGCGCCGAGCCGGTCGAGTTGTCGGGCACCGGGCTGGACGGCCCTGGTGGCGCGGTGCCGGCGGAGTTGGGGTTCGACGAATCGACTGAATTGCTCGTCTCCGGTGAGCTGGTGGTCGGCGTACCGGGACAGGTCGAAGTGACCGTCCGCGCCGGTGGCGAAGCGGCGACGCTGCGATCGCGGGTGGACGATGCGGTGCGCCGCGAGAAGGACCTGCTGAAGAAGGCCGGCGTGAAGGATGTCGCGGCCGCGCGGGAGTTGCTGCGGAAGGCCGACACCGCGTCCGCGGAGCTGCACGAGGCCCGGCGGACCGAGCGGTCGCTGACGGCCGGTGGTGATCCGGGGGAGCGGATCGCGGTGCTGACCGCGCGGCTCGGACCGGACGAACCTGACGAGGACCAGCCGGCCGCGGTCGAGGGTGTGCCGGGTCAGATGTCGTTGTTCGAGGAGTTCGTGTCGCCGCACGACACACTCTTCGACGACTTCGAGCTTCCGGTCAGCGAGCCTGACGATCTGGCCGGCGCGCAGCGTGCGCTCGAGGAGGCGCGAGACGGGCTCGCCGAGGCCGAGCGGTTGCTGGGCGACGCGGAGTTCGCGGCGGCGCAGGCGCGGAAGGCGGCGGACGAGGATCGGTCGGAGGCTCAGAACGCCCGGGCCCGCGCGGAGATCGCGGCGGAGCGCTTGACTGCGGCGGTTGACGCCTTGGAGACGGCTCGAGGAGCTCTCGACGATGAGGCGGTTGCGGCGGCTGAGGCCGAGGCGACTGGTGACGTCGAGGCGGTGCTCGAGGAGCTGACCGCCGTACAGGAGCAGGCGGATGCTGCCGGGGCTGACCAGGCCGCCGGTGAGTTGGCGGACGCGTTGGCTGTGGCTGCGCGGTTGCAGGGGGAGCGGGACACCTTGCGCGATGCCTTGCGGACGACCGAGGGGCGGCTGGAGCAGTCGGGCCGGGACGGGTTGGCGACCCGGCGCGATGTGGCCGAGCTGGAGTTGGCCGCCGTACGGTCGGAGCACGAGAGCTTGCGCCGCCGGGCGGAGGCTGCCCGGCGGGTGTTCGAGACGTTGAGCCGGCATCGGTCCGAGGCGCAGACGAAGTACTCCGAGCCCCTGCAGAGCCGGATCGAGTCGCTCGGGCGGAGTGTGTACGGACCGTCGTTCCGGGTCTGGCTGGACGACGACCTCGCCGTGTCCGAGCGCGAGCTGGATGGTGCGCGGCTGCCGGTGGAGGCATTGTCGACCGGCGCCCAGGAGCAGTTGGCGATCATCACCCGGCTGGCGATCAGCCACCTGGTCAGCACCGGTGAGAGCAGCGTGCCCGTCATCTTCGACGACGCCCTCGGCTGGTCCGACAAGGCCCGCCTGCGGGACATGGGCGCACTCCTGGGCCGGGCCGGCGACCACGGCCAGATCATCATCCTGACCTGTATGCCGGACCGCTACGAATACGTCCCGAGAGCCACCTTCATCAAGCTGGACGCCTGATCCGCTCCGGCGCGCTGTAGACGACGCAGCGGTCGCCGCGGGTGAAGCCGGCCACGGTGACGTTGAACCGCCGGGCCAGCTCGACCGCCAGACTCGACGGTGCGCCGACCGCCACGATCATGCCGATCCCGGCGGCGACTGCCTTCTGGATGATTTCGTAACCGGCGCGGCCACTGACGACCAGGACCAGGCCCTGGCGGCTGTGGTTGCTGAGAACGGTCCAGCCGACGACCTTGTCGACGGCGTTGTGGCGGCCGACGTCCTCCTTGACCACGACCTTCGTGCCGTCCGCGGTGAACAGGCCGGCCGCGTGCAGGCCGCCGGTGCGAGTGAACATCGGCTGACCTTCGCGGAGCAGCTCGGGCAGGCGCCGTACGACGTCAACCGGCACCTCGACCGGATCGACGGGGGCATAGTCGCGCTCGGCCAGTTCGTCGAGGCTCTGCTGACCGCAGACACCGCAGGCGGCCGACGTCACGCCGTACCGCTGCGGTGGCTCCCGGTCGGGCGGTCCGTCGAACGTCACGGTGACCGTGTTGAACTGCTGCTCCCGGGTCAGCTTCACATCGGTGCAGTAGGCAACGGTCTTGATCGCGTCCGGCCGGACCGCGAACCCTTCGCCGAGGCAGAACCCGGCCGCCAGCTCGAAGTCGGCGCCGGGCGTCCGCATCGTCACCACCAGCGGCTCGGGTGGCCGGCCGGGCCACTCCAGCCGCAGCTCGAGCGGCTCCTCGGTGACGACGACATCCTCGCGCCGCGACGTCCGGTCGCCGTCGAGTACCTCGACCTTGAACCTGCTGGTCGGACCTTTCGTCATAGGTCTACGGTAGCCAGTCGCGCCGTACGGCGAGCCACTCGAGGAAGGTCCAGGCGTAGAACCGCTGGTGCTCCCGGAGCGCCGGCGTACACCCGAACGGCGGCGGGGCGTCGGTCCTCGTCATCATGTACGCCGCCACCGCCGCGATGAAGCAGTCCAGATGATCACCCGGTACGTCGGCCGTCAGCGGGCTGCTCTGGATCGCGGCGGCCGTATCGATGCCGTGGTACTGCGCGACCGGCAGCAGGCCGGCCCAGTCCATCCAGCGCGGCCCGAGGGCGAGCCAGTTCCAGTCGAACGTCCAGCAGGTGCCGTCCGGGTCGATCAGCATGTTGTCGGGCCGCAGATCGCTGTGCGTCGCGGACTCCCCGATGAACGCTTCCGGTGCCAGTTGGAGCAGGTCGGCCAACTCGGGCAACACCTTCGGCACCCACGGCTGGAGGCCGGTCGGCAGCGGTAGCTCGCCCGCCAGGATCCGCGCGGGGGTCTGCAGCGGCGTGTCGTCCTCGTTGAGGTCACTCAGGAAGCTCTTCAGCCCGTCGAGCGGGCTCGGATCCATCGCGTCCGCGATCACCTCGCAGGTCGCGGTCACCCGCGCGAAGTCGTCGGCCGTCCACGGTGCCCCTGGCATCCGACCCGGCACCCACTCGGACACCACCGCGAACCACTGACGGTCGCCGTCACTGGCGTGTGCGGAGGCGATGATGGCGGGGACCCGGATCGCCGACGGAAGCTGGGGGACTACCTCGGCTTCGCGTTGGTACGCGCGGTAGGAGTGCAGGGTGTCGTCGGAGGCCTTGATGAACACGCGACGGCCGTCGGCCAGCCGGGCCGGTGCCGCGAACCCGCCGGTGAAGCCAGAGCTCACCGACGGCCCGGCCTCGACCTCGCTGCCGAGGGCAACGGCCAGCGCCTCCCGCAACGTCGCCGGAAGCGTGTTGCAATCCGGTCGCAGTGAGGTTGCGGCGTAGTCGACATCGGGCGCTTGGCTCATACCCCGAGGCCCTAGAGTGCGCGGCGGCCGGTCGCCTGTGGTTTACGGTGCGCTCTGTGACTGGATTGGCGGCTCTGTATGTGCTCGACCTGATCGGGATCTTCGTCTTCGGGATCACCGGCGCGCTGGTCGGCGTACGCAAGAAGCTCGATGTGTTCGGCGTCCTGGTGCTCGCGCTGGTCACCGGCCTCGGGGGCGGGTTCATCCGGGACGTGCTGATCGGCGCGACCCCGCCCGCCTCGCTGGAGGACTGGCGGTACTTGGTCGTCCCGGTCGTGGCAGGGCTGATCACGTTCTTCCTGCATCCCCGGATCGGCCGGCTCGAGCGGCTGGTGAACATCTTCGACGCGGCCGGCCTCGCGCTGTTCTGCGTGACCGGTGCGCTGAAGGCGATCGAGTCCGGCCTCTCGCCGCTCTCGGCCGCTGTCCTCGGCACCATCTCCGGCATCGGCGGCGGCATGATCCGCGACCTGCTCAGCGGCCGCGTGCCCGTCGTACTGCGCTC
This sequence comes from uncultured Actinomycetota bacterium, assembly GCA_963770725.1. Lineage (GTDB taxonomy): Bacteria > Actinomycetota > Actinomycetes > Propionibacteriales > Kribbellaceae > Kribbella. Next base: position 238,905 of record CAVYQT010000011.1, on the reverse strand, counting down.
CGAGCTCTACGCCACCCCGGCGTTCCTCGGCGCCGGCGTCGTGGTCGTTGCCGCGGCCCTCGACTACCACGCCCTGTGGGTGCCGATCGCGGGCGCGGCGATCTGCTTCACCATCCGCCTGCTGGCCATCCGGCGCGGCTGGAACGCACCGCTACCCCGCAATCCGTGACGGCGCGGCCCATCCGTTGACGACGGCAACCAATTCCAGATAGCGCTGCCAGTGCGGCCCGGCCTCGGTCCGGCGGAGCTCGATCAGCCGGTCGAGCAGCTCCGGGTCGGGCCGGAGCGGGGCCTCGGCCGCGATCGCGCGGTACCCGGCGGCCATCCGTCGTACGGCGGCACGGAAGGTGTCGTCCTGGACCAGCGCCGCCAGTTCGAGCCAGGCTTCGACCTGCTGGGGATCGGCGTCGTCAGGGAGCACCGGCGTCAGGTTCTGCCGGATCGCGGCGAAGTCGGGGTCGTCGCCAAGGGTCGAGGTCAGGAAGTCCGCGATCAAGGATCGGCGCTCCTGCTCGGATCGGGCGGTCAGTTCATGCATGTGTTCGAGCTCCTCGGGCGTCGAGTGACGATGGGCAAGCACCGACAGCACCGCGTGCCGCACCTGCAGAGTCCGGATCTGTACGGCGACGGCGTCGGTGTGCGCCGTGAGCACGTCGGCGAGCGTCCGCTCCTGCTCGAGCACCGCGCGTACTATCGCCAGCTCGATGCCGAGACCCCGCAACGTCCGGATCAGCTCCAGTCGAGCGAGCGCGCCGGCGTCGTACCGGCGGTGACCGGCAGCGGTACGGCGTGACTCCAGCAGCCCGAGGTCGGAGTAGTACCGCACCGTCTTGACGGTCACCCCCGCCCGTCGAGCCAGCTCACCGATCGAGTGGTCCATGCCCACACCCTCACATCTCCCGTCGGAGGAGATACAAGGCTAGTTGTGCGCGAACCGTGTCTTGGGACGGGCGAAGGTGATGGAGACGGCGGCGATCAGGGCGCAGGCGGTGCCGAAGGCGACCGGGACCCAGTAGGCGTCGGACGGGCCCCACACGTCGACCGCGTGGCCGGAGACGGCGTTGCCGGGGGCCACTCCGAGGAGGATGCCGGTGACGGTCCAGGTGATCGCCTCGGTGAGGCGCTGAGGCGGCACCCACTCCTCGACGCACGCGGTCAGCGCGACCATGGTCGGCGCGATGGTCATGCCGCAGCAGAACAGGACGATGCCGAGCGCGAGCACGCTGTCGACCCAGGGGAGTGGTGCGAGGCTCAGCGCGAGCAGGATCGTGCCGATAAGCAGTCGGCGCTCGACCGGTGCGCGCCAGTGCACCGAGCCGTACCAGAGGCCGGCGAGCAGGCTGCCCAACGCCCAGACGGCCAGCACGACGCCGGACATGCTGGCCTGCCCCTTCTCGGTGGTGAACGCGACCGTGATCACCTCAGCGCCACCAAGCGTCGCGCCGAGCCCGACACCGATCAGACTGAGTAGCAGGATCGAGACCCAGGGGAGTGGCGCCTGCTCGGTCCCGTCGGACTTGCCGCGACCGGGCGGGTCGGACGCACGCAGGAGCGCGAGCCAGATGCCACCAGCCAGTCCTAGTACGCCGGCCGCGGCCAGGGCGGCGTACGGGCTGACCTGTGTGGCGAGCGCGGTGACCAGCACCGGGCCGACGATGAAGACGACCTCGTCACCGACCGCCTCCAGGGCGAACGCGGTCTGCAACGCCCGGCCGCGGCCGAGCAGGTGCGTCCAGCGGGCGCGGACGAACGAGCCCACCTGCGGACGGGTGCCACCGGCAACGAACGAGAGGACGTAGAGCACCCACGTGGCCGAGTCGGCACGGACTGCGACCAGCAGCGCCGCGAGCGCGATCGTGCAGACCACCGAGCCGATGATCAGCAGCGTCCGCTGTCCGAACCGGTCGACCAGCCGACCCTGGATCGGACCGGTCAGCGCACCCGCGATGACGGCCACCCCGGAGACCGCACCGGCCAGACCGTAGGAGCCGCTCTCCTGCGCGATCAGGATGACGATGCCGAGCCCGATCATCGAGATCGGCATACGCCCGAGGATCCCGGCGACGAAGAACGCGCTGGCGCCGGGGCGGCGCATGAGATGGGCATAGGGCTTGAGCATGAGGGACCGGGAACACCCTAACCGCTGGGATCCTGGCGGACCGCCACGCCATCACCTCCGCGGTCGCACCCTCCGGCTCGCGCTCAGCCGGACCGCGCCGGGGCGATTGTGATGGCCTGACGGTCCGCGCTCTGGCCTCAACTGAGAAACTTGGAGCATGCGAGTGGATGCTTCGCCGTACGACGCGGTGCTGTTGCTGTCTTTCGGGGGGCCGGAAAAGCCGGACGACGTGTTGCCGTTCCTGCAGAACGTGACCCGGGGCCGCGGGATCCCCGACGAGCGGTTGAAGGAAGTCGGCGAGCACTACTACGCGTTCGGTGGGAAGAGCCCGATCAACGACCAGAACCGCGCACTGCTCCGGGCCCTGCGGGAGTCGTTCGACGAGATCGGGCTGGACCTGCCGATCTACTGGGGCAACCGCAACTGGGCGCCGTACCTGACCGACACCATGCGGCAGATGGCCGACGACGGTATCCGCCGGGCCGTGGTGATCGTGACCTCGGCCTACCCGTCGTACTCGGGCTGCCGGCAGTATCGCGAGAACCTCGAGGACGCGGCCGCGGCAGGTTCCGAACGCACCCCGGATCGACAAGTTGCGGCACTACGCGAACCACCCCGGCTTCGTCGGCTCGTTCGTCGAGGCGACCGCGACGGCGCTCAGCGAGCTGCCCGAGGGCTCGGCGATCGCCTACGTGACGCACTCCATCCCGAACGCGATGAACGCGACCAGTGGACCGGACGGCAACGCATACGTCGACTGGCACCTGGACGTGGCTGCCGAGATCGACGCGGAGATCGAGCGTCGGACCGGGCAGACCCGCCGGACCGACCTGGTCTACTGCTCGCGCTCCGGGCCGGCGCAGATGCCGTGGCTCGAGCCGGACGTGAACGACCACCTGGAGACTCTCGCGGCGGACGGCGTACCGGGTGTCGCCGTCGTACCGATCGGGTTCGTCAGCGACCACATGGAGGTCATCTGGGACCTCGACACCGAGGCCGTCCGGACGGCCGAGAAGTTCGGGCTGCCGGTGGCCCGGGCGGCGACACCCGGCACCGACGCGCGGTTCGTCAGCATGCTGCGCGACCTGGTCGTCGAGCGGGCCGCGGCCGAGCGCGGCGAGGAGCCGGACCGGCCGTGCGTCGGGAAGCTCGGCCCGGCCTGGGACGACTGCCTCCACGACTGCTGCCCACCTGCCACGCGGGAGCGGTCTCCGACGCGGTGGCCCTGGCTCTGCGTCGACCCACCCAACCAGCGAAGGAAGTTGTATGAGCGCCGAAGCGCCCCAGGACCTGCTGAAGCTGGCCGTGGAGGTGGCGGAGGAGGCGGCCCGGCTGATCGTCGAACGCCGCCGCGGCACGATCACGGTCGCCGACACCAAGAGCACCGTCACCGATGTGGTCACCGCGGTCGACCGGGAATCCGAGGAGCTGATCCGGGCGCGGGTCCTGCAGGCCCGCCCGGACGACTCGTTCCTCGGCGAGGAGGGGGACGACGTGGTCGGCACCAGCGGCGTCCGCTGGGTGGTCGACCCGATCGACGGCACGGTGAACTATCTGTACGACATCCCGACGTACGCCGTCTCGATCGCGGTCGAGTACGACGGCGAGACCGTCGCCGGTGTGGTCGTGGACGCGCCGAAGGGTGAGGTGTTCACCGCGACCAGGGGCGGCGGCGCCTTCCTGGACGGCGCGCCGATCCGGGTGTCGGGGTGTACCGAGCTGAGCAAGGCCCTGGTCGGAACCGGGTTCGGCTACGACCCGGCGCGGCGGGAGGTCCAGGCGTCGGTGATCCAGCAGTTGATCACCGAGGTCCGCGACATCCGGCGGATCGGGGTCGGCGCGATCGACCTCTGCTACGTCGCCTGCGGGCGGCTGGACGCGGTCTTCGAACGCGGACTGAATCCGTGGGACTACGGAGCGGGTGCGCTGATCGCGGCCGAGGCCGGCGCGGCCGTCGGCGGGCTGAACGGGGCCGCGGTGTCGCCGGAGATGTCGATCGCGGCCAGCCCGGCGCTGTTCGGGCCGTTCCACGACCTGCTCGCCGCTGCTGACCCGTTGCGCGCATAATCGTCTCTGGATGCTCATTAGTGCGCAAGATCGCGCACTCATGAGCATTCTGGTGTTCGGTCCTGACATTTGTTGCGACACGCTGGCCGGAAGGTGGACCCTGACGCGCGGGTAGGGCCCTTCATAGGGCACAATCCCGTCCTCGGGAACGGTTGTTGCCGGTCCCGGCCTGGCTGTCAAGGGTTTCGGGGGACGAAGGATTCCACGGCGGAATTTCTCGGCCGCTTTACCCGTTCAAGGGCTCAGCAGGCAACACCACGGGTACGAAGAGGGCAGGGAAACACCATGGCGACTGATTACGACGCCCCGCGCAAGACGGACGAGGATGCTTCCGAAGAGTCGATCGAGGAACTGAAGACTCGCCGTCACGACAAGAACTCCGGCAAGGTCGACGAGGACGAGGCCGAAGCCGCCGAGAGCTTCGAGCTGCCCGGTGCCGACCTGAGCCACGAGGAGCTGGCGGTGCGGGTCCTCCCGCGCCAGGCCGACGAGTTCACCTGTTCGAGCTGCTTCCTGGTTCACCACCGCAGTCAGCTCGCCGAGACGAAGAACGGGCAGCTGATCTGCCGCGATTGCGCAGCCTGACACCAGCGCCCTACTTCGGTATCAACACAGCGGGACCGTCCCCAGACCCTGGGGACGGTCCCGCTGTTGTGCTGTACCCCACCACCCGCCGACCGAAGGCCGGCTGTCCTGCTCCCACCTCCGAAGGCGGTCAGTCGTCGTTCTTGGTGATGCTCTTGACCAGGCCGCCCTTGACGGCGTCCTGCTCGTAGCCGGGCGGTGCGTAGCCGGTCGACTTCAGCCAGTACGCGGCCGCCCGCCGCTCGGCGAACAGCTTCGCCGCGGCCGCCGCGGCCCCACTCGCGATCGCCCAGGTCACCACCTCGGCGTACCCGCCCTGACCGGCCTTCGGCGGCTTCCCGCCCGAGCCGACCTTCCAGGCCGTGCTGACCGCCTTGTTCGCGATCAGGCCCACCGCCACCGTGAACGCGGTCAACACCAGCTTCCAGCCGATCTTCGCTCCCACCACAACAGCCTCCTAACGGCAGTCCCCGACAGTCAGGATCTTGCCACGCTGTTCCCCGTCAGGGCTGCTGCCAATCGGTCCGGGTGCCGCGTGGCGATCACCCAGTACGGCGCCGGGTCGCTCGGATCGGTGATCTCGACCCGGACCGCGCCCCGCACGTAGCTGCGCAGCAGCGTGTAGGCCCTCGGGTCGCAGTCCCGCCCGAACGCGTACCGCGCGTCGTCGCCGGTCAGCGCCTCGACGGTGCCCAGGTGTGCCCGCTCGATCACGGCCCGTCCGGCCCGGAGCCGCACAGCGTCCACCTCGACCACCGCGGCGCCGTACTGCAGGTAGAAGAGGACCAGCACGAGCAGGGCAGTGCCGCCGACGAAGACGCCGGCGAAGATCCCGACCGGTACGACGGTGATGACGAAGAGTGTGCCGACCAGGGCGGCGGCGATGATCCACCAGGACACTGGCACGCTCAGGCGTTCGCGATAGGCACCCACAGGACCAGCCTGGCACGCGGCCGGCCGGCGCCCGTCGGTAGGGTCCTCCCGTGACCGAGGTTCTGATCCAGCGACTCGACCCCGACCTGCCCGTCCCGTCGTACGCGCATCCCGGCGACGCCGGCGCGGACCTGGTGGCGGTGAGCGACCTCACCCTCAAACCCGGCGAACGCGGCCTGGTCGGCACCGGTATCGCGATCGCGCTCCCGGACGGGTACGCCGCCTTCGTACACCCGCGGTCCGGACTGGCCGCCAGACACGGAGTGACGCTGGTCAACGCGCCGGGCACCGTGGACGCGGGCTACCGCGGCGAGATCAAGGTCTGCCTGATCAATCTGGACCCGGACGCCGAGATCACGCTGCGGCGCGGCGACCGGATCGCGCAGTTGGTGATCCAGCGGGTGGAGAAGGCCCGGTTCGTCGAGGTGACCACGTTGCCGGGGTCTGCCCGCGGCGACGGGGGGCACGGCTCGACCGGCGGTTTCGGTGATGTGACACGCTGATCAGGTGCGCCCGTTGACCTGACGGATGCGCGAGACTACGGCGGCTGTACGTCAAAGAGAATCAGGCTGCACCACATTGAGAAGCAGAGGGCAAGAGCAGTGATCTTCCGCCGCAAGGCCAAGAACGAGGACACCGAGCAGACGCTCGCCGACGAGGAGGCCGGTACGCCGGAACCGCGCGCCGAGGGCCCGTTCGACTCCACCGAGGTCGACGCCGACGTCCTGGAGGCGGAGGACCGGATCAACCTGGGCGCTCTGGTGATCACCGGCCAGCCGGGGATGGAGCTGCGGCTGCAAGTCGACGAGCAGTCCGGCCAGGTGCAGGCGATCCTGCTGGTGCTGGAGGACTCGGCCCTCGAGTTGCGCGCGTTCGCGGCCCCGAAGAAGACCGGCATCTGGTCCGAGGTACGGCGTGAGATCGCCGCCGAGGCGAGCCGGATGGGCGGTACGGCGACCGAGACCGAGGGCCCGTTCGGCACCGAACTGGTGCTCGTCGTCCCGGTCGAGGACCCGGAAGGCCAGATCTTCAGCCAGACCTCGCGGGTGATCGGCGTGGACGGTCCGCGCTGGCTGCTCCGGGCCACCGTGCTCGGCCGGGCCGCGGTCGAGCCGGACGCGGCGGCGCCGATGGAGGAGACGCTGCGTAACACCATCGTGGTCCGCGGGACCGAGCCGATGGCGGTGCGTGAATCGCTGCCGTTGCAGTTGCCGCCGGGCGCTCAACCGGCTGCCGAAGCCGAGGCGTGACGGACTACACTCGAATCATGGGTAGCGACAAACCCGCGGGGCTGTTGCGGCGTGCATTCCGCGGGCTGGCCGGCGACCGGGAGCAGCAGGACGCCGAAGTTCTCCGGGACTTCGCGCAGGACTGTGGTGCCCGGTCGATCACCGGCTGCCACGACCGCGAGCTGGTCACGTTGTTCGGCACGCTGCGCACCATTACGTTCAGCCCTCGCGGCGGCGTACCGGCCTTGGAGGGCGAGTTGTACGACGGCACCGGCACGGTCAAGCTGATCTGGCTCGGCCGGCGCAAGATCGCCGGGATCCACCCCGGCTCCGAGCTGATCGCCTCGGGGCGGATCGGTGTGGTCGACGGCGACCGGGTGATGTTCAACCCGCGCTACGAGCTGCGGCCGCAGGCGACGCATGGCTGAGCCGCCGTCGCGCCGGGACCAGGTCGAGGACGACCAGCAAGCCGAGTCTGGCCTGCGCCGGCATCTGGACGACCACCATCTCGACGAGCAACTCGTCGAGATGCTGCGTCCGGAGGTCGAGGCCGCCGAATCCGTCCTGACCGGTGACGATGACAAGGATGAGGCGAAGAAGGCCGAGCCCGGCAAGCCGCAGACGACGGACAAGGACTTCTTCCACGCCCTCGGCGGCTGGGGCGCGCTGCTCGACATCGGCCTGCCCTGGATCGCGTTCCTGATCGTCTACGCCGCCAGTGACCACGATCTGAGCCTCGCGCTGATCGTCGCGGTCGCCTGCGGCGCGGCGGTCGCCGTACTGCGGGTGGTCCGCAAGGAACCGCTCCGCAACGTGGCCGGCGGCTTCGTCGGCGTCCTGATCTCCGCCTGGGTCGCGAACCGGACCGGCAACGCCGAGGACGTCTACCTGCCCGGCCTGCTGGTGAACCTCGGGTACGGCGCTCTCTACCTGATCACCGTGCTGATCCGCTGGCCGCTGTTCGGTGTGCTGTACGGCGTCATCACCCAGACCGGCACGGCCTGGCGCAAGGACCCGGCCATGCTGAAGGGGTTCTCCCGGGCGACGATGGTGTTCGTCGGCCTGTTCGCGATCCGGCTGATCGTCCAGGTCCCGCTCTACCTCACCGAGAGCCTGAACGCGCTCGGCATCGCGAAGGTGGGGCTGGGGCTCCCGTTCTACGCGCTGGCGCTGTGGCTGGCCTACGCCGTACTGCGTGGATCGCTGCCGCCGGACAAGTGGGACGAGGCCCGCGACCACGTCACTCAGCTGCTCCGCGGGAAGAGGAAATAGCAAAGCCCGGGCCCACACGGCCCGGGCTTTCTGTTTGGCTACTCCGACTTGCGGTGGTGCGGCGAGAGCATGTCCTCGAGCTGTTCCTCGGTCTCGTCGGCGGCGACGAAGAGGAGCTCGTCGTTCAGCTCCAGGGTGCCTTCCGGGTCCGGGCGCAGGACGCGGCCCTCGCGCAGGATGACGACCAGCGCGGTGTCCAGCGGCCAGTCGATGTCGCCGACCCGCAGGCCGATCATCGGGGAGTCCTCGGGCAGGGTCAGCTCGACCAGGTTCGCGTCGCCCTGGCGGAAGGTGAACAGCCGGACCAGGTCGCCGACCGAGACGGCCTCCTCGACCAGAGCGGACATGATCCGCGGCGTGGACACCGACGACGTCGACCCCCCAGGCCTCGTTGAACATCCACTCGTTCCGCGGGTGGTTGACCCGGGCAACGGTCCGGGGAACGCCGAACTCGGTCTTGGCCAGCAGGGAGACGACCAGGTTGACCTTGTCGTCGCCGGTGCTGGCGATCGCGACCTGGCAGCGCTGCAGCGCGGCCTCCTCCAGCGAGGACAGCTCGCATGCGTCGGCCAGCAGCCACTCGGCTCGCGGCACCGACTCGGCCTTGATCGCCCGCGGGTCCTTGTCGATCAGCAGCACCTCGTGGCCGTTCTCCAGCAGCTCGGCGGCGATCGAGCGACCGACGTTGCCGGCGCCGGCGATGGCTACCCGCATCACAGCTCCTCAGGCTTGTTGCCGAGTTGGGTCTCGACCGCGGCGGCGTCCCGTTCGAGCATGACGACGTGGACCAGGTCGCCCTCCTGGATGACCGTGTCGGCCTTGGGCAGCAGGCCCTCGCCCAGCCGGGTCAGGAACGCGACCCGGGCACCGGTGGCCTTCTCGATGTCGAAGGCGGCCCGTCCGACCCAGCCGGAGTGCACGTGCACCTCGGCCAGCCGGACGGTGGCGGACGGGTCGCGCCACTCCGGCTCGGAGCCCTCCGGCAGCAGCCGGCGCATCATCTGGTCGACGGTCCAGCGCACCGTGCCGACGGTCGGGATGCCGAGCCGCTGGTAGACCTCGGCGCGGCCCGGGTCGTAGATGCGGGCCACCACGTTGTTGATGCCGAAGGTCTCCCGGGCCACCCGGGCGGCCAGGATGTTGGAGTTGTCGCCGTTGGAGACCGCGGCGAACGCCTCGGCCTGCTCGATGCCGGCCTCGGTCAGGATCTCCCGGTCGAACCCCATGCCGGTGATCGTCCGGCCGGTGAAGTTCGGGCTCGAGCCGGCGGAACGAGTCGGCGGACTGGTCGATGATCGCGACCGTGTGGCCCCGCTTCTCCAGGGTCCGCGCGAGCGTCGACCCGACGCGGCCGCAGCCCATGATGACGACGTGCACTCGCTGATCACTCCTTGCCCCGACAGGGCCACTGGCATCGGTTCGGCAGGGATAGACGCTACACCGGACCCTAGGTCCTGTCTGGCATTCCCCCGTCTCCCTCTAACATCACCGGTGTGACCCCCGCACTCGGCGATATCGGCAAGCGACTGCTGCTCGGCCGCAAACTCCGCAGCACCCAGCTCGGGGAGACGCTGCTGCCCAAGCGCATCGCCCTGCCGGTGTTCGCCAGCGACGCGCTGTCGTCGGTCGCCTACGCTCCCGACGAGATCTTCCTGACGCTGTCGCTGGCCGGTCTGACCGCGCTGACGATCTCGTGGAAGGTCGCCATCGTCGTCGCGTTGGTGATGCTCGTGGTGGTCGCGTCGTACCGGCAGAACGTCCATGCCTACCCGTCCGGCGGCGGTGACTACGAGGTGGCCAACGTCAACCTCGGGCCGACCGCCGGTCTGACGGTGGCCAGTGCGCTGCTGGTCGACTACGTCCTGACCGTGGCGGTGTCGATCTCGTCGGCGGCCCAGTACGCGGCCTCGGCGGTCCCGGCGCTGGAAGGCAACCAGGTGATCGCCGCGGTGATCGCGGTCGTGTTCCTGAGCACGATGAACCTGCGGGGTGTCCGCGAGTCGGGCACGGCATTCGCCGTACCGACGTACATCTTCATGGCGACGATCCTCGGGATGGCCGCGTTCGGGTTCGGCCGGCTGCTGTTCGGGACGCTGCCGGACGCCGAGACCGCGGTCTTCGACGTCGCCGCCGAGGACCCGTTCGTGAACGGCGCGAGCGGGCTGGCGATGGGTTTCCTGGTGCTCCGCGCCTTCTCGTCCGGGTGTGCCGCGCTGACCGGTGTCGAGGCGATCAGCAACGGGGTGCCCGCGTTCAAGAAGCCGAAGAGCAGGAACGCGGCGACCACGCTGCTGCTGCTCGGCTGCATCTCCATCGCGATGATGATCAGCGTCGTGGCGCTGGCCAACGTGATGAAGGTGCGGTTCGCGGAGGACCCGGCGACCCAGCTGCTGCGCGACGGCGTACCGGTCGGGTCCAGCTACCACCAGGACCCGGTCATCGGCCAGCTGGCGAAGGGGATCTTCGACCAATTCTCGCCCGGCTTCTACCTGGTCGCCGCGGCCACCGGCGTGATCCTGGTGCTGGCCGCCAACACCGCGTTCAACGGCTTCCCGGTGCTCGGCTCGATCCTGGCCCGAGACGGTTACCTGCCGCGGCAGCTGCACACCCGCGGTGACCGGCTGGCGTTCAGCAACGGCATCATCATCCTGGCCGCGTTCGCGATCTTCCTGATCGTCGCCTTCGACGCCGAGGTGACCCGGCTGATCCAGCTCTACATCGTCGGCGTGTTCGTGTCCTTCACGATCAGCCAGACCGGCATGGTCCGGCACTGGACCCGGCTGCTGAAGACCGAGACCGACCCGGCGAAGCGGCGGCAGATGCACCGGTCCCGGACGATCAACACGATCGGGCTGACCATGACCGGCGTCGTACTGGTGATCGTGCTGCTCACCAAGTTCACCCACGGCGCCTACATCGCGATCATCGCGATGGCGTTGCTGTTCCTGCTGATGAAGGGCATCCGCCGGCACTACGACCACGTTCAGCAAGCAGATGGCGGCCGAAGGCGACGAGCAGCTGATGCTGCCGTCCCGAGTGCACTCGATCGTGCTGGTCTCCAAGCTGCACAAGCCGACGCTGCGGGCGCTGGCCTTCGCCAAGGCGGCCCGGCCGTACACGCTGGAGGCGGTCACGGTAGACGTCGACCGGGAGGAGTCGGAGACGCTGCAGGCCGAGTGGGACGCCAGAGGCATCCCGGTCCCGCTGAAGCGGCTGGCCTCGCCGTACCGTGAGATCACCCGCCCGATCCTGCAGTACGTCCGCGACATCAGGCGGCAGTCGCCGCGCGACGTGGTGATGGTCTACATCCCCGAGTACGTCGTCGGTCACTGGTGGGAGCACCTCCTGCACAACCAGAGTGCGCTGCGGCTCAAGGGGCGGCTCTTGTTCACACCTGGTGTCATGGTTACGTCGGTTCCTTACCAGCTGATCTCGTCGCAGGCAGCAGAGGAACGGCAGGACCGGGAGGAGCGGGTGGCAGGCCAGGTACGGCGTGGAGCCCGCAAGGCGTCAGGAGATCGGTGACAGACGAGAACATCGTCGGGACAGTTGTAGAGCTGGAAGTAGGACCAGTAGCGCACGGGGGACACTGTGTGGCCCGGCACGAGGGGCAGGTCGTCTTCGTCCGGCACGGGTTGCCGGGTGAGCTGGTCCACGCTCGCGTGACCGAGCAGAACGCGAAGTACTTGCGCGCGGACGCCGTACAGGTCCTCACGGCGTCCCCGCAGCGGATCGAGCCGCCGTGCCCGTACGCCGGGCCGGGGCTGTGTGGAGGCTGCGACTTCCAGCACGCCAACATCGTCGAGCAGCGCCGGCTGAAGGCCACCGTGGTGTCGGACACGCTGCGGCGGATCGGCGGGATCGAGCGCACCGTGGTGATGGAGTCGCCGGGCGACGACGGTCTCGGCTGGCGGACCCGTCAGCGGTACGCCGTCGTCGACGGGCGACCCGGTATGTACGCGCACCGGTCGCACGACCTGATCCAGCTCGACAAGTGCCTGATCGCGCATCCGGAGAGTCCCGATGTGCTGGGACAGCGGTGGCCTGACGTGGCGTCGGTGCAGGCTGTGGTGTCGTCCGAGGGCAAGACCGCCGTACTGACTGATGAGGAACCCGGTTGCCGGGTCGTGGAGGTCGTGCGCGGCCGGCGGTTCCGGGTGGAGGCCGGTGGGTTCTGGCAGGTGCACCCTGCGGCTCCGGAGACGCTGGTGGACGCCGTACTGAGTGGACTGGAGCCTGCGGCGGGGGAGACGGCGCTGGACCTGTACTCGGGTGTTGGGCTGTTTGCTGCGTTCCTGGCCGCGGCCGGGTGCGCGGTGCTAACCATCGAGGGGGACAAGGATGCGGTGCGCAACGCGCGGCGGAATCTGCATGACCTGCCGGACGTGACGCTGGAGACCGGTGACGTGGACCGGGTGCTGAACACGGCGGCGGGGCAGGGGCTGGAGCACGTTGACCTGGTCGTACTGGACCCACCGCGGACAGGTGCGGGTAAGGACGTCGTACGGCGGATCGCGGCGCTGACCCCACGGCGGGTGGCCTACGTGGCGTGTGATCCGGCGGCGCTGGCGCGGGACCTGAAGACGTTCGGGCGGCTCGGGTACGGGATCGCGTCGCTGCGCGCGTTCGACCTCTTCGGGATGACCCACCACATCGAGTGCGTCGCCATCCTCGAGCCTGTGGACAGTGAAGTGGTGAGTGGTCGAGGGCTCGGGTAGCGTTCTGGCCCTGGATTCCGAAGCGCTGGAGACCCCTGATGCCGCTCGTTGACCTGGACGACCCGGAGGAGTTGCGCGCGCGCTGGACCGCGCTCGCCGCGGTCGCCCATGCCACCGGGTTCGACCGGCGGTGGTACGCCGACGAGACGGGATACCACCACCAGGACGAGACCGCGTCGATCCTGCGGATGGTCCGGCTCGACGGCGGGCGGTCGGTGCTGTTCGGGTTCCACACCCAGCACAGCCGGACCACCGGCTCGGACCTGCTCGCGGGCTCGCCGGACTGGATCGGCCAGCCGGAAGTGCGGCGGCGGATCTCCGCGAGCCAGCTGGGTTTCGTGTACGGCGCCTTCAACGGCACCTGGGCGCGGGCGTCGTACCCGGGAGATCCGTGGCAACCGGCGGACGACGGGTTCGCGCCGATCGGGCAGTGGATCACGTCGGACGAGGAAGCCGCCGGCGAGATGATCGAGTGGGTCGCCGAGTGGGCCGACTACCCCGGCGGGCTGGAGGAGTTGGTGCCGTTCGGGGTGCAGCTGATCCGGACCGCCGGCGCCGGGAACCTCACGGCCGACGTGCTGGGGGACTTCTTCGACCGGTTCGGGATCGACCCGTGGTCGCCGGTGCAGCCCGATCTGCCCGCCGGTGTGGTCGCCGCGGCGGACTTCAACCTTGCAGTCGCCGATCGGTTGGCCGACGAACCTGACACAGCCGAGGTCTCGGTCGTTGAAGATGTCGTGATTGGAGCACCCGAGGGTCCCGAGGACGAGGAGTCGTACGTCGTCCCGCCCGGCATCAGCCCGTTCACCGGCCAGCCCATCGACGACTCGGCGCCTTACCCGGCGGCTGCCGGGTCGCCTCCGGTGGCGTCGTACGAGCAGACGCCGTACCGGGCGGAGCCTGCGCACGACGACGACTACGGCGTGGTCGAGAAGAAACCAGGCTGGCTGCGGCGCCGGAAGCACGACGACGTCTACTCGCCTGCTTCTGAGGTCCTACCTGGTGGTCCCGCGCCCGGCACCTATGTTCCTGAGGGCGAGATGGGCGGGAGCCTGCCGTACGGGTCGCTGCCGTCGTCGGAGCCGCCGCGTGTCGGCGGTGGGGTGCACGAGGGGGAGGACTTCTACGCGAGCCTGTTCGCCGACGCTCCGTCCGCGGCGGCGGCGCACCAGCAGGAGGCTCCGGCCGCCGACGAGCAGGACTGGGAGACCGCCGAACAACCCGGCTGGTCCGACCAGGACGCCACCAGCGAGTACAACCCCTTCGCCGACGACACCGCCGACACGGGGCCGGCCGACGGCGCCGACACTTGGCCCGCCGACACCGCGGACGCGCGGGCCGACGCCACGCCGGACCGCGAGTGGGTAGGCGGCGCCTGGATCAACGGCGAATGGGTCGAGGACCCGGCCGCCTACCACCCCGAAACCCCATACCCCCAACACCCCACCGCGCAGCCCGTCCACACCCGGCCCCAACCCGACCACACCCGGCCCCAGGCTGACCACCTCGGACGCCAGCCCGACCCGTCCGGGCCCCACCCCGACCACGCCGAGCCCCAGCCGGACCACGCCGGGCCCCAGCCTGACCACCCCAGGCCCCAGGCCGACCAGCCCGCGGCCCGGGCGGACCACCCCGACCATCCCGATCACGCCGCGGCCCGGCCCGACCCCCACCCTGAATCCGTCCAGACCGACGTTTGGTCGCCCTTCGCCGACCAGCAGTCGCCCTTCGCCGACCACCAGGCGACGTACGGCGACCCGTCAGCCGCCGGCCCATCCGGCTCGGCCGCCTCCCTGGATGACGACGACGCCCCAACGGCCGAGATCGCCGCCGTCCTCGACCCCACCGAGGACCCCGAAGAAGAAGACGAGCCCTCCTCCTTCACCGGCCCGTCCCCCTTCGCCCCCCAACCAGGAGCCCACCAACCCCCGCCCACACTCACCACCCACCCAGCTGCCCCTCACCCCGCCCAGCCCACAGCGCCCCCAGGACACCCCCAGCAACCCGCCGCCCGCCTCGACCAGCGTGCCGCCCGCCCTGACGACCGCCCCGCACCCACCCAGCAACCCGCAGCCCGTCTCGACCAAGACCCCGCAGGCACTGAGCAGCGCCCAGCACCCTTCCGGGAGTCCGCGACCCGGTTCGACCAGCGCCCAGGCGGGCCGGGCGAGCGGTCGACAGACCTCCCTGAACGTCCAGTTCGCATACAGCAGCCGGGCGCTCAGCCCGACCAGGCCACCGCGCGACGCGACGCGCCCCATGCCGGCGTGGACGACCTCGCGGCCGAGCCGGCCGCGCGACGGGACGCGCCTGATGCTCGTGATGCTCGCCTCGGCGACCCCGCGGCCGAGCCTGCCGCCCGGCGCGACGCGTCTGGTGCTCGGGTCGACCTCGCGGCCGAGCGGTCCGGGCCTGCCGGGCAGTTCGACGCCCCGGCGGCCACACGAGACTCGCGGTACGACACAGCATCGGCCGATCCCTCAGCGTCAGCGCAGTACGCCGACGCGGAGGACGACCGCACGGCGCAGTACTCCGACGCGGCCGACGACGTCAGCGGGCGGTACTCCGACGCGGAGGTCGACCGCAGAGCGCAGTACGCCGACGCGGAGGATGACCCCACCGCGGAGATCCCCGTGGTGCAGGACGAGCCGTCGGCGGCAGGTGTCGAGCAGGCCGGACCCGAGCGGGCCGCAGCGGAACGTGCCGCGCCCGCGCTGCGGTTCAACGTGCCTGTGGATCCGGATGCTGATGAGGACGAGGTCTACGGTGCTGCTCCGGCAGCTAAAGCTCAGGTTGACCCTCACCCTCAACCTCAGCCCTGGCCCCAGCCGCAGCCACACCCCGAGCCCTGGCCCCAACCCGAGCCCCACCCCGCCCCCTGGCCTGAGCCAGACCCCCACCGCGAGCCAACCCCCGGCCCGCACCCGGAACCAGGCCCACGGCCAGAACCCCAACCAGGCCCACAACCCGAGCCCACCCCCGGCCCGGAGCCCGAGCCTTGGCCCGAACCTGAGCCAACCCCACAACCGACCCCGGAGCCCACTCCGCAGCCGGACCCCGAGCCCTGGCCGGAACCAGAGCCGACCCCACACCCCGAGCCCGAGCCAACCCCCTGGCCGGAGCCCGAGCCGTCACCTCAGCCAGACCCCATGCCCAGCCCCGAGCCCACCACCCACGCGGCTCGGCACGACACCCCCACACACCCAGCCGCACGGCCACAGCCCGACCCCAGCTACACAGAGCACCCCGCCGCGCATCAGGACGACGGATTCGGGTACGACGTCCAGCGCCACCCCGCCGCGTACGACGAGCCGGCCGCTCGACTTGACCGCCGAGACGAGTGGTCGCCAGGTGCAGACACCCTCGACCCCGCTGGGCACCGGCACTCCGGGGCTCCGGAGGACGGTCGTAGCCGGCCTGCGGCGTACGAGGAGTCGGCCGCGCGGCTCGATGAGCGAGGCGAGTGGTCGCCAGGTGCAGACACCCTCGACCGCGAGCAACACCCGCAGTCCGGGGCCTGGGAGAACGGTCAGACCCAACCCGCGGCGTATGAGGAGTCGGCCGCACGGCGCGACGGGCGAGGGGAGTGGTCGGCCGGGTCGGACAGCCTCGACCGCTCGAGGTACGCGGAGAACGGCGCCGATGCGGCCGCCCCGGGCCAGCCCGCCGAGTCGGTCGGGCCGGCGGCTCGATTCGAGGAGTCGGGTCGTCCCGACTCCTGCGGCGAAGTTGCGGATGCCGACGACGATGAGCCGACCAGCTTCATTCCTGTCGTGGATGCGGAGATCCCAGACGTAGCGCGCGCAGATTGGCCAGAGGATCGTGCGGGCTCGATCGGGCCGGCCGTGGACGTGGCTGCGGCAGTCCGGATGTCTATCCCTGGATTGGCGCTGGTCGGGGCCGACGGGCCGCGGATCGCGCCGGCGCCCGGGTCGATCGAGGAAGCGATGCGGGCCGAGGTGGAGCGCCCCCGGCCCCGGCCGCAGGAGTCCGAGGCGTTCGAGGCTCTGCACGCCTGGTGCCGAGCCCGGACCGCGATCGTGCCGTCCGGGTTCACCATCCAGGTGCAGGTGCTCGATCCGGCCGCTCCGTCGTACCGGTTCGATCTGGAGCCGCCGGATGTGGACAACCCGGAGTTCGCGGCCGACAAGCTCAGCGGGCTGCTCGGCGACCTGTGGATCAGCGAGGCGGCAGCCGACCAGGGCGGATGGCTGTTCGCCCGGATCGACGCCGCCGGACGGACGTTGCGGATCGACCGGTGGTACGACCGGGTGCCCGACTGGTGGGACAACCCGGTGGAGTCGCGCCTCGACGTCCACGGTCTGGTCCGGCGGCTGAACGACCGCGGTCCCGAGTGGCAGCCGTCGTACCTGGAGAGGCTGTACGCCACCGCGAGATAGCGTGTCCGCATGCTTCTCAGGATCTTCACCGAACCCCAGCAAGGTGCCTCGTACGACGATCAGCTCGCGGTGGCACGCAAAGCCGAGGAGAACGGGTTCGACGCGTTCTTCCGATCGGACCACTACCTGGTGATGGGCGACCACGACGGTCTGCCCGGACCCACCGACGCATGGGTCACGCTGGCCGGCCTGGCGCGTGAGACCCAGCGGATCAAGCTCGGCACGCTCGTCAGTTCGGCGACGTTCCGCAACCCGGGCGTGCTCGCGATCACCGTCGCGCAGGTCGACCAGATGAGCGGCGGTCGCGCGGAGCTCGGGCTTGGGGCGGGCTGGTTCGAGGCCGAGCACAAGGCGTACGGGCTGGACTTCCCGGACACGCCCGGCCGGTTCGACCTGCTGACCGAGCAGCTGGAACTGATCACCGGGCTGTGGGACACGCCGGTGGGGGAGAAGTACAACTTCGCCGGCAAGCACTACCAGCTGACCGACTCCCCTGCGCTGCCGAAGCCCGTCCAGCAGCCCCACCCGCCGATCATCGTCGGCGGCGCGGGCAAGAAGCGTACGCCGGCCCTCGCCGCACAGCACGCGGCCGAGTTCAACGCCGGCTTCCGCTCGGTCGAGGAGACCGAGACCCTGTTCAAGCGCGTCCGGGCCGCCTGCGAAGCGATCGGCCGCGACCCCGGGACACTGGCCCTGTCCACCGCCCACACCGTTGTCGTCGGCAAGGACGACGCGCAGGTCAAGCAACGCGCCGCCGCGATCGGCCGCGACGTCGAGGAACTCAAGTCCGGCGCCATCGCCGGCACCCCCGCC
Source organism: uncultured Actinomycetota bacterium (assembly GCA_963770725.1). GTDB lineage: Bacteria > Actinomycetota > Actinomycetes > Propionibacteriales > Kribbellaceae > Kribbella. The sequence continues at coordinate 220,769 of CAVYQT010000011.1, read as the reverse complement.
GAGGTGGTCGACCGCCTCGGCCAGTTCGCCGCCGTCGGCTCCACCCGCCAATACGTCCAGATCATGGACCTCCAAGACCTCGCCCACCTCGACCTCATAGCCGCCGAAGTCCTGCCCCAGGTGTCGTGACAACTCGGAACAACCCGGGGAGTTATTCCGAGTTAGACTGTCTAAGTCGGAATATCTCCGGCATTGTTTCGACTTAGAGGCACCGTGATGGAGTTCGAGCAGACGAGCGGGCCGGATCCGGGGGAGACATCCACGGGTCCGGTCTGGCCGGCGCATGTTCCTGAGGCGAGGCCGTGGCGTCAGCGCAGCCGAGGCGGTACGGCGGCAGACCGCATGCTCAGCCAGGTCGTTGCGATGCGACCGCCGTTGATCAGGGACCGCGACGTACGAGTGGGTCCTGAGCTCACGGCGGCGATGGAAGAGTGTGTGCTCGAGATCGCCGCGCTCGATCACTCGCACGGTGCCGCACTTGCGGCGCTCGAGACGCTCCTGCTGCGGACCGAGTCGGTGGCGTCGTCGAAGATCGAGCACATCGACGCCTCGGTGGACGACTTCGCCAGAGCGTTGCACGGCATCAAGTCGAACCCCTCGGCGACGTCGATGGCTGCGTCCACGGCCGCGCTGGCCGCCCTGATCGGTTCCGTCGACGACGGTGGGGACCTCGAGATCGCGATGATTCTGATGGCTCACCTCGCCTTGATGGTCGACGACCCGCAGGAGCAGGCCTACGCGGGCCGGTTCCGCGACATGCAGAACTGGATCGGCGGCAGCGACCACTCACCTCGGAACGCGGTCTATGTGCCGCCGCCCCCGGAGACCGTGGACGCGTACATGTCCGATCTGGTCGGGTTCGCCAATCGGACCGACCTGCCCGTGCTCGCTCAGGCGGCAGTCCTGCACGCTCAGTTCGAGTCCGTGCACCCGTTCACCGATGGCAACGGGCGGATCGGTCGCGCCCTGATCAACACCGTGTTGCGTCGCCGTGGGGCGACCCGGCGCGTGGTCGTCCCACTGGCCTCTGCGCTCGTCGCACGCCGCGACGACTATTTCGACGTACTGAGTTCGTATCGCGACGGATGGATCGAACCGATCATCCGATCGTTCACCTCCGCATCCATCGTCGCGGCGCGGGAGTCGCGGGTCACCGCCGCGAGGATCGCCGAGTTGCAGTCCGCCTGGCAGCAGCAGGTCGGATCCCGCCGAGGAAGCGCGGCTGCCCGCTTGCTGGACGGCCTGATCTCGGCGCCGATCTTCTCGGCGAGCGAGGCGACGGAGGCGATCGGTGGTGCCGCCAGCAGCGTGTACGCCGGAATCGAGCGACTGCACGAGGCCGGAGTGATCCGTCCGCTGACGAATCGGACCAGGGACCAGGTCTGGGGAGCGGCCGACCTGCTGGATGAACTGGACGACCTCGCGGCCCGGATCGCGGCCGCCGCGCGGTGACCCCCGGATCTGCTGATCGTTCGTCCACAGGGGCTGGTTCGGGATGCTGGGGTGGCTCGATGTCGTGTATCTTGATGTCGAGAGAGTTTGTGGGTGCGGGTTAGGGGAACCTGACCTCGCGGCCGGGCTTGGCGCTCGGCAGGATGGGCACAGCGGAACAGGACCGGATAGAGGAGCAGGTTGATGGCGAGCGTCGACAGCTTCGGTGCCAAGGGGGCACTCGAGGTCAACGGACAGTCGTACGAGATCTTCAGGTTGGCGGGTATCGAGGGCGCGGAGACGTTGCCGTACTCGCTCAAGGTGCTGCTGGAGAACCTGCTGCGCACCGAGGACGGCATGAACATCACCGCCGAGCACATCACCAAGCTCGGCAGCTGGGATCAGAACGCGGCGCCCGACACCGAGATCCAGTTCACCCCGGCCCGGGTGATCATGCAGGACTTCACCGGTGTGCCGTGTGTCGTCGACCTGGCCACCATGCGCGAGGCGGTCGCGGAGCTGGGCGGCGACCCGACCAAGATCAACCCGCTGGCCCCGGCCGAGCTGGTCATCGACCACTCGGTGATCACCGATGTCTTCGGCCGGCCGGACGCGTTCGAGCGCAACGTCGAGTTCGAGTACCAGCGCAACGGCGAGCGGTACCAGTTCCTCCGCTGGGGCCAGACCGCGTTCGACGACTTCAAGGTCGTCCCGCCGGGCACCGGCATCGTGCACCAGGTGAACATCGAGCACCTCGCGCGCACGGTGATGACACGCCGCGACGGCCATATTGTCACTGCGTACCCCGACACCTGCGTCGGCACCGACAGCCACACCACAATGGTGAACGGACTCGGCGTGCTCGGCTGGGGCGTCGGCGGCATCGAGGCCGAGGCCGCCATGCTCGGCCAGCCGGTGTCGATGCTGATCCCGAAGGTGGTCGGCTTCAAGCTGACCGGCTCAGTGCCGGCCGGCGCCACCGCGACCGACGTGGTGCTCACCATCACGCAGCAACTGCGCAAGCACGGGGTGGTGGGCAAGTTCGTCGAGTTCTACGGCGAGGGTGTCGCGGCCGTGCCGCTGGCGAACCGGGCCACGATCGGCAACATGAGCCCGGAGTTCGGCTCCACCTGTGCGATCTTCCCGATCGACGACGTCACGCTCGAGTACCTGCGGCTGACCGGCCGCAGCGACCAGGACGTCGCGCTGGTCGAGGCTTACGCCAAGGAGCAGAGCCTCTGGCACAACCTGTCGGTCGAGCCGCGGTTCTCCGAGTACCTCGAGCTGGACCTGTCGACCGTCGTCCCGTCGATCGCCGGCCCGAAGCGGCCGCAGGACCGGGTCGCGCTGAGCGAGGCCAAGGAGGCCTTCCGCGGTGCGCTGACCGACTACGCGACCGAGGAACTGGACGTCGACCCGTCGGAGACCGGGAGCTTCCCCGCCAGTGATGCGCCCAACGGTCACGGCAGCAACGTCAACGACGAGCCGCACGTGCCACACGGCGCGGACGGGCAGCGTCCGTCGAAGAAGACCATGGTCACCATGGAGGGCCAGCAGATCGAGCTCGATCACGGCCACGTGGTGATCGCGAGCATCACCTCCTGCACCAACACGTCGAACCCGTCGGTGATGCTGGCCGCCGCGCTGCTGGCCAAGAACGCGGTCGACAAGGGTCTCGCGTCCAAGCCGTGGGTGAAGACGTCACTCGCGCCCGGGTCCAAGGTCGTCACCGACTACTACGAGAAGGCCGGCGTCACGCCGTACCTGGAGAAGCTCGGGTTCCACCTGGTCGGGTACGGGTGCACCACCTGCATCGGCAACTCGGGTCCGCTGCCGGAGGCGATCTCGGCCGGGGTCCAGGAGGCCGACCTGGCCGTCGTCTCGGTGCTGTCCGGCAACCGCAACTTCGAGGGCCGGATCAACCCGGACGTGAAGATGAACTACCTCGCCTCGCCGCCGCTGGTGATCGCCTACGCGCTGGCCGGGACGATGGACTTCGACTTCGAGACCGATGCCCTGGGCAAGGACACCGCCGGGAACGACGTGTTCCTGCGCGACATCTGGCCGGCCGCGGAGGAGGTCGAGCAGGTGATCGCCTCCTCGATCAACAAGGAGATGTTCACCAAGGACTACGCCGACGTGTTCGCCGGTGACGAGCGCTGGAAGTCGCTGCCGACGCCGGAGGGCAAGACGTTCGCCTGGGACGCGGAGTCGACCTACGTGCGCAAGCCTCCGTACTTCGACGGGATGGCGAAGGACCCGTCGCCGGTCACCGACATCGCCGGAGCCCGGGTGCTGGCGAAGCTGGGCGACTCGGTCACCACCGACCACATCTCCCCGGCCGGTTCGATCAAGGCGGACAGCCCGGCCGGCACGTACCTGGCCGACCACGGCGTCGCGCGCAAGGACTTCAACTCGTACGGGTCGCGGCGCGGCAACCACGAGGTGATGATCCGGGGCACGTTCGCGAACATCCGGCTGCGCAACCAGATCGCGCCCGGCACCGAGGGCGGCTTCACCCGCGACTTCACCAAGGACGACGCGCCGGTCACCTCGATCTACGAGGCAGCGCAGGCCTACGCCGAGGCCGGTACGCCGCTGGTCATCCTGGCCGGCAAGGAGTACGGCTCGGGTTCGTCGCGTGACTGGGCCGCCAAGGGTACGGCGCTGCTCGGCGCGAAGGCTGTGATCACGGAATCCTTCGAGCGCATCCACCGGTCGAACCTGATCGGTATGGGCGTGCTGCCGCTGCAGTACCCGGAGGGCGAGACCGCGGAGTCGCTCGGCCTGACCGGCGAGGAGACGTTCGACATCAGCGGCGTCACCGAGCTGAACGACGGCGCGATCCCGCGCACCGTCCACGTCAAGGTGACTGCGCCCGACGGGTCGGAGAAGGAGTTCGATGCGGTCGTCCGGATCGACACCCCGGGCGAGGCCGACTACTACCGCAACGGCGGCATCCTCCAGTACGTTCTCCGCTCCCTGATCGCGAGCTGACACACCGACACACAGAGAAGGGCCGGTCCGGCTGGGCCGGCCCCTTCTGTCGGTTGGAGGCGATGTACTGAGATATGGCCAAGGACAAGCAGCCGGGAGAGCGGGAGGCGCCGCGCGAGGTCGTCCGGGCGGCCTGCGCCCAGCACGGCCAGGACGCGGTGATCGACTGGTGCATCGCGTTCCTGACCGGGGAGATCTGTGGCGAGGAGGCGTACGGCGCCGACCTGCCGAAGCTCGTGGCGATCACGGGGAGCGCCAACCCGGGCGGCTGGTCACACCCGGTCGAGCCGGTGAACTACTACTGGATCAGGGTCTGGGCCGCTCGCGTCTTCCTCTACATCTGGCGCGACGACGTGGTCGACGCGCTCCTGGTCGCTGCCTTCGATCCCGCGTGGCGCGTCCGGGAGCATGTCGCTCGGCTGACCGCGCAGCGGGAGTTGGGTCAGCTCGTCGATGCCTTGCTACCGGACCTCGGGCACGAGCTGCCCAGAGTCCGTTCGACAGCTGCCCGTGCCGTCGGTGCCGCGGGTGAGGCCGAGCACGCCGGGGCCCTGCAGGAACTCCTCGACGACCCCGAGCTCACCGTCCGCGTTGCCGCGGAGAAAGCCCTGGCGCGGCTGGAAGCCCGCTTGGACCGCAGCCTCCGCTGACCGGCTGCACCCTCGGCCTGCGACTCCGTGGGTGGGCGACTGGTGCAGAATCGATGGCACGGGACGGTGAGTGGTGGTCCCGGAACACGCGCGGTGCCGCCGGGCACGAGGAGGCGGAATGAAGTACCTGATGTTGATCTACGGCAATGAGGAGGCCTGGAACAGCCTGGAACCGGATGACCTTGCGCGGCTGATCGACGAGGTCGACGGCTTCAATGCGGCGTTGCGCCAGTCCGGGGAGCTGCTCGGTGCCGAGGGGCTGATCGCTCGGCCGCGATCGGTGCGGTCGGTGGCCGGCGAGGTGATCCTCACCGACGGCCCGTACATCGAGGCGAAGGAGTTCGTCGGCTCGTACTTCGTGGTCGAGGTCGACGACGAGCAGCGGGCCGAGGAGATCGCGCGCTCGTATCCGGGGTTGCGCCACGGTGCCGGGCTGGAGGTCTGGCCTTTGATGGCGCGTGGATGGGTGAACGTTGAGCCGTGACGGGCCGATCGAGGAGTTGCTGAGGTCGCTGGCACCCCAGGTGCTCGGTGCCGTCATGCGCCGGTACGGCGATTTCGCTCGGTGTGAGGACGCCGTACAGGAAGCACTCATCGCCGCGACCGAGATCTGGCCGCAGGCCGGTGTACCGGACCGTCCACGGGGCTGGCTCACCACTGTCGCTGTGAACCGCTACATCGACGGCGTACGGTCCGACAGTGCCAGGGAGCGCCGGGAGCGGGCCGCTGTGGATGCCATGCCACGTGATGCACTGGTCGTCCCACCGCCGGACGCGGAGGAGGTCCGTGACGACCTGCTCGAACTGTTGTTCTTGTGCTGCCATCCGGCCCTGTCCGCTCCGTCCCAGCTGGCGCTGACGCTTCGGGCCGTCGCCGGACTGACCACCAAGGAGATCGCCGCGTCCTTCCTCGTGCCCGAGAAGACGATGGGGCAACGGACCTCGCGGGCCAAGTTGCGCCTGCGGGAGGCCGGAGCACGATTCGCCGTACCCGCGGAGGCTGAGCTGGAGTCTCGGCTACAGGTTGTGCTGCACGTGCTGTACCTGATGTTCAACGAGGGCTACAGCGCCAGCTGCCGGCTCGCAACTGCGCCGACCCGACCTCACCCAGCAGGCTTTGACCTTGGTACGGCGGCTCCACGCGCGGCCGCCCGAGTCCGGCGAAACCGCGGGACTTCTGGCGCTGATGCTGCTCACCGAGGTCCGCAGTGATGCGCGTTCCGGCCCGGACGGAGGACTCGTGCCGCTGGCAGAGCAGGACCGGACCGACTGGGACAGCGCGGCCATCGCAGCGGGAACCGGGCTCCTCACCCGAACTCTCGCCACACGCCCGCTCGGTCCGTATCAGATCCAGGCCGCGATCGCGGCGATTCACGACGAGGCGCCGTCGACGGACGCGACCGACTGGCCGCAGATCCTGGCCCTGTACGGAATTCTGGAGCGTCTGCAACCCCATCCAGTCACCACGCTGAACCGAGCCGTCGCACTGGCGATGGTGTGCGGACCCCAAGCAGGACTGGCGTTGGTGCGGCGAGCTGGAATCCGGCGGGCTTGCAGGTCACCATCGGCTGCTCGCAGTTCGTGCGCACTGCTCGACCGGGCCGGCGAGAGTGCGGCGGCCGCCGCGGCGTACCAGGAGGCCGCACGCCTGGCCGGAAGCAGGCCCGAGCAGCGGTTCCTCGTGCAGCGCGCCACGCGTTGTGCAGGTCGGGACGGAGAAAGTTTGCCAGGTAGGTAGAAATGCGTTCGGTGGCTCCGATCCTCTTGTGAGCAGCGCCAACCAGGGGCTGTAAGAACAGGAGCGAAGCGAAATGACAAAGGTGACAGCCCAGCTGTCGGTGTCGCTCGACGGCTGCTACGCCGGTCCGCGCCACCACGGCGACGACAACGACTGGATGGCGTCGGCGGAGGCCGCAGGCTTCTTCCGGGTCACCCGCTGGGTGATCGACGCGATGGCCTGGCGCGAACGTCAGGGTTTGGCTGGTGGCGAGCGCAACACCGACTCCGACCTCATCGCCGAGGCGTTCGACGCCGCCGGGGCGTACGTGATGGGACGCCGAATGGCCGACGGCGGTGAAGTGCCCTGGGGCGAGAACCCGCCGTTCCGTGCGCCGGTCTTCGTGGTCACGCACCGCGCCCGCGAGCCCCTGGTGCGGCAGGGCGGCACGACCTTCACCTACGTCACCGACGGTATCGCCAGTGCCGTAGCGCAGGCGCGCGCCGCCGCCAATGGCAAGAACGTGGCGATCGCCGGCGGCGGAAGCCTGCTGCGCCAGGCGCTCGCGGCTGGCCTCCTGGATGAGCTGGACCTGCACATCGCCCCGGCCATTCTCGGCGAAGGAATGCGCCTGCTCGACGGTCTCGGCCTGGCCGGCGACGAGGCGATCGAGCTCACGACCACCAGGGTCATCCACACACCCGCAGTCACGCACATCCGTTACCTGGTCAACGGCCGGGCACCCCTCGTCCTCGACGACCCGGGCAGTGAAGGCGACCTGGTTCGGAGCGACGTGCGGTAGCGAGACGCCGGTTCACGGCGCCAGACTCGATCGAGAGCTTCCGTGAATCGGTGTCACTCTTTGGACACCTGGATGTCAATCGTTGGCTGCTCGGAGCGGGAACGGTCGGGCGTATGGAGACCTCCCGTAGATCCGTCCTGAAAGCCGGTCTGGCTTCCACTGCGGCCGTCGCCGGCCTGACCACCGCCCTGACCACCCCGACCACCGCCGCCGCCACGCCGGTCCGGCAGAACCCGTTCACCCTCGGCATCGCCAGTGGCGACCCGTGGCCGGACGGGTTCGTGCTGTGGACCCGCCTCGCCGTCGATCCGGTCGCACCGGACGGACTCGGCGGCATGCCGAGTCGTGCGTACGCCGTCCAGTGGCAGGTCGCCACCGACTCCCGGTTCCACCACGTCGCAAAGGCCGGTGTCGCGGTCGCCCGGCCGGAGCACGCACACGCGATCCACGTCACCGTGCAGGGCCTGCAACCCGGCCGCGAGTATTACTACCGCTTCCGCGCCGAGGGTCATGTGTCCCGCACCGGCCGGACCCTGACCGCACCGGCCCGCGGCACCACGCCGCGTGAGCTGTCGATGTCGTTCGTCTCGTGCTCCCAGTTCGAGCACGGCTGGTTCACCGCGTACCGGCGGCTGGCCGAGGACCATCCGGACCTGGTCCTGCACCTCGGCGACTACCAGTACGAGTACACCAAGGGCGCGTACGTCGCCCCGGGCGGGAACGTCCGTGATCACGACGGACCGGAGACCACCGACCTGGCGTCGTACCGGCAGCGGCACGCGCAGTACAAGACCGACCAGGACCTGCAGGCCGCCCACGCGGTCGCGCCGTGGCTGGTGGTCTGGGACGACCACGAGCTCGACAACAACTGGGCGAACGAGACGCCGGAGAGGCCCGAGGACGGCTTCCTCGCCCGCCGCGCGGCCGCGTTCCAGGCGTACTACGAGAACATGCCGCTGCGCGCGTCGTCGAAGCCGCGCGGGATCGACCTCCAGCTGTTCCGGCGGGTCAAGTGGGGTGAGCTGGCCACGTTCCACATGCTCGACACCCGGCAGTACCGCGACGACCAGGGCTGCGGCGACGGCTACAAGGACTGCCCGGCCGCGGTCGACCCGACGCGGTCCATCACCGGCGAGCGGCAGGAGAAGTGGCTGCTCGACGGCTTCCGCCGGTCGGAGGCGCGCTGGGACATCCTCGGCCAGCAGGTGTTCTTCGCCCAGCGCGACAACAACTCGGGTCCGCTGAAGGTGACCTCGATGGACTCGTGGGACGGGTACGTCGCCTCCCGCGACCGGATCACCCGCGGCTGGGTCGACGCGCGCGTGCGCAACCCCGTCGTACTGACCGGTGATGTGCACGCGCACTGGGCCTCGGACCTGAAGCTGGACTACGACGACCCGACGTCGCGGACGGTGGGGTCGGAGCTGGTCTGCTCGTCGATCACCAGCGGCGGCGACGGCGCGGACTCGGCGACCGGTTCGCACCCGTGGTTCCAGTGGAACCCGCACCTGCGCTTCCAGAACAACCTCCGCGGCTACGTGAACACCACGATCACCCGCGAGTCCCTCGTCGCCGACTTCCGCACCGTCCGCAAGGTGCAGACGAAGGACGCCGAGGTCTTCACCCGGGCGCAGTTCACCATCGAGGACCGCAAGCCGGGTCTCAACCTGACCGCCGACAACCCGCCGGCCGCGGCCGCCGTGCGTACCCTCGCCACCGCGGACGACACGGTCGCCTGGGAGACCGCCCGTCCGTAGCTGGTGCCGCATCTCGAGCCCCTGATTGATTGGTGCAGTTCGACAGGAGGTGTCCGGCGATCGAGTCGCATGCCCGGTGGGCTCAGGCTGGGAGTGGCCGGCAGTGGGTGTATACGTCCTGTCGAACTGCACCCAGGTGGACCGTTCTGCCGGAGCTCTGCCACGCAGGGTGGAGCGGGTTACGACCACAACGTTCCTTGACGCGGGACTAGCCGGCCAGGGCCGCGCGCAGTTTGCCGGCGTACTCCGCCGCTTCGGCGTCGTCGGCGTACTTGGTCCGGGGCCAGAAGAAGCCGCGCAGTCCGTCCCCCTTCGTCCGTGGCACCACGTGCACATGGAGGTGGGGGACGGACTGCGACACCACGTTGTTGACGGCAACAAACGATCCCTGCGCGTCGAACGCCGTCCGGACGGCCGCCGCGAGCGAGCGGGCCGCGCCGAACAGCGGCACGGTCAACTCGTCCGGCAGTTCCACCAGCGTCGGCACATGCTCGCGCGGCATCAGCAGGGTGTGGCCTTTGAACACCGGCCGTACGTCGAGGAACCCGACCACGTCAGGGGTGTCCAGGATGATCTGAGCAGGCGTCGTCCCGGCGATGATCGAGCAGAACAGACAGTCGGCCATCAGCCCAGCCTCTCGTCCACGAAGCACCAGCGCCAGTTCTCACCCGGCTCGAAGCTTCGCATGACCGGGTGCCTGTCGATCGCGTAGTGCTTGCTGGCGTGCTTCATCGGCGAGGAGTCGCAGCAGCCGACGTGTCCGCACTCGAGGCAGAGCCGCAGGTGGACCCAGGTACTGCCGTCCGCCAGACACTCCTCGCAGCCGTCCGGTGTGTTCGGGGCCGTCACCATCGGCGCGCTGTCCAGATGCTCGCACGCACCATCCGGTGGCGGCGGAACGCGCAGATCCTCCGACCGCCCGCCGACGTCGTCGTCCTCGTCCCGGTCCAGCATGGACTCCTCGACGTCGAGCGCGATCTGGGCCCGCTGCAGCACCTCGTCGGCGACCAGGCCGTCGTCGCGGACCTTGAGGATGTACGCGCGCTCGGAGTCCAGCATGGCCATCCGCAACCGGCGATAGGCCTCGCTCGGGGTCTCGGACTCGGACTCGGGCCGCCCGAGCCGCTCCCAGGCCGCCTCAGCCCGGGCCTCACCCCGCTGCCGGAGCACGCTGATCACCTCCGGCGGATCCTCCGGGGTCGAGATCTCGTCCAGTGTCTCCATCGCCGCCCGGTGCGCTCCTTGCAGTACGGCGGCCTCCTGCAGCGCGTCCTCCGCCGGATCCGGGCCGGGCAGCCGCAGACGTCGTACCAGCCAGGGAAGAGTCGACCCCTGCAGCAGCAATGTGCCCGCGGTGACGGCCAGAGCGATGAACACCAGGACCTCGCGATCCGGGGTGTCCTCGGGCAGCGTGAACACCGCCGCCAGCGTGACCACACCGCGCATGCCCGCCCACGAGACGACGACCAGGCTCTGCCAGGAGACCGGTCCCGGCCGCGACGGCCCGAGGAACCGCCGGGACAGGAACGTCGTCGGGATCAGCCAGATCGGCCGGAGCAGTACTACGGCCGCGAACACCGCCAGCGTCGCCGCGGCGATCAGCCAGCCGGGCAGCGGACTCTCGGACAGGTCGTCGAGGATCCACCGGGTCTGCAGGCCGATCAGCAGGAAGACCGTGTTCTCCAGCAGGAACTGGAAGGTCCGCCAGTTGGTCCGCTCCGACATCCGCGACTTGGCCGACTGGATGACCGGCGACTTGTGGCCGAGCAGCAGGCCGGTGACGACCACCGCCAGCACGCCGGACGCGTGCACGTAGTGGTTCTCCGCCGCGATGTAGGCGATGAACGGCGCGGTCAGGCTGAGCGTGGTGTCGAGCACCGGGTCGGTGAACCGGCGCCGGATCTTGGCCAGCACGATCGCCACGATCAGGCCGACCAGGACCCCGCCGCCGGCCGCCCGGAGGAAGTCGAGGCCGACGTCGAGGACCGTGGGGGTGACGGCAGCGGCCGCGATCGCCGTCCGCAGACAGACCAGGGCGGTCGCGTCGTTGACCAGGCTTTCGCCCTCGAGGATGGTGACCACCCGGCGGGGTAGACCGACCCGCTCGGGCGATCGAGGTCGCGGCGACGGCGTCCGGGGGCGCGACCACGGCGCCGATCGCGAACGCGGCCCAGAGGGGCAGCGGCTCCTGGCCCAGGTCTTCGGCCACCGACGCCGAGCAGCCACCAGGCGACCAGACCGACGCCGAGCGCCGTGAACACGACCAGCCCGACCGAGAGCAGGCCGATCGAGCGCCGGTGTTTGGTGAAGTCGACCAGGCTGGTCCTGATCGCTGCGGCGTACAGGAGCGGCGGCAGGAAGCCGACCAGGACGACCTCGGGTTCGAGCTCGACCCGGGGGACGAATGGGAGGTACGAGGTGGCGATCCCGATGATGACGAGCAGCAGGGGAGCCGAGATCCCGAGCCGCCGGGCCAGTGCGGCCCCGGCCGCGACCACGGCGACGAGGGCCACGACCTCGATCGCGATATGCACGGAGCACAGTCTCGCAGCGTCGGCCCGGTTTGCGCGGCTCGGTTCGCCGTGAGCGCAGCCGGGATCTGGTCAGCGTGGTCGCGGTCGTCTGGCGTGTGCGCAGCGGGATCCGTCGATCACGGGGAGTGCCTGATGCATCGTCGTGTGGCTGCAGTAGCCGGTGCCCTTGGTCTGCTCGGCACATCGTCCCACTGATCATGCACAGCCACGGGCGGGCCGGCAGCCGGACCGAGGACCCGGCCGCCTTCAAGTCCTGGCTCGGCGCGGGCACCTCTACCTCACCGTCACCCCGGTCGCCGACATGTACGCCCGGCCAGCGCGGGCCACTACCCGGGGCGCGACTCCTGCAGGGCACGACGGTGAGCGTTCACCGCGTTGCGCCTCGGTAGGTCACCGGACCCGGTCGAGGTAGGTCTTGTAGACGGTCAGGAACGGCTCCTCGGTCGCGACCGCCCCGGCCAGCCAGTCGCACGTCGCCTGAGCGGTCTCGATCACGTCGGCCGGATAGCCGTACTTCACCTGATGCTCGGCGAACTCATCCTCGTCGTCGACGTAGACCGACCCATCCCGCTTCTTCACCACGTCCAGGTCGAGATCCACCATCGTGAACACGTCCTCGCCGAACTCCACCGGTGTGGTGACGTCGCAGTAGATCTCCGTCGTCCGCGGCTCGTCATTGAAGATCGCCGTGAACCACTTGTCCCGCGGGAACAACTGCACATGAGCCTGCGAGTGCACCACCTCGAGCTCACTCCCTCGCTGCGAAACCGACTCCGCCGGCGCCCCCAACCAGACGCCGTACTGATCCTCCTCAAGCCACCGCATCCACTGATGCCAATGCAACTTCTCGTCAAACTTCCGATAAACCACCCGCACATCCCGCATAACCTCCAACCTATCCGCGCGAGGGTGCCAATCCCGGTGATGCCGAGCGACGGCGTGCGGGGACAGACTCAGCCGGTTTGTAGGGCGCGGGTTTGTTCTAGGTAGGGTTTGTAGGCGGTGGTGAAGGGTTCTGTGGTGGTTATGTGGGTGGCCAGCCAGGTGCAGGTGGCTTGGGCGGTGGCTACTACCTGGGGTGGGTAGTTGTACTTCACCTGGTGGGCGTGGAACTCGTCCTCGTCCATGACGCGGACGGTGCCGTCCCGCATCAGGCGGATGTCCAAGTCCAGGTCGACGGTGGTGACCGTGTCGACGCCGAACTCGGCGGGCATGGTGACGTCGCAGTAGATGCGGGTCTGGTGGGGGTCGTCGTTGAAGAGGGCGCTCCACCATTGGCCGTGCGGGAAGAGGCGGACGCGGTGGTGGTCGATTGTGGTCCAGCTGCCGTCGGCGCGCTGGGCGCGAGTGCCGGGGACCGAGCCGACCCAGAGGCCGTACTCGTCCTCGCCGAGCCGGACCGCTTCCACGAGGCGATGTGGCTGTCCGTCGTACTTGCGGAACAGCGTGCTCACTGTCTTCACCCCACCGCCTCGGCCTAGCTCCATCCGATTACTGTAGGTGAAGATCGAACCAAGCAGTCCGAGGGGGCGTCTTGGAGTGTGAGATTCGCCCGGAGCCGCTGGGGAGTTCGGAAACCGGGCGCGAGATGCATAGACTCAAGCATTCGAGGACGATCCGCGGGAGGAGCTCGATGCGCGTGCTGGAGACGGTCGGAGGGCCGGCGGACCTCAAGAAGCTGACCGGTCAGCAGCTCACCGATCTCGCGGCCGAGATCCGGGATGTGCTGGTCGAAACGGTGTCGCGAACCGGCGGCCACCTGGGCCCGAACCTGGGCATGGTCGAGATCACCCTGGCGATGCACCGGGTGTTCGACTCGCCGCGCGACCGGCTCGTCTACGACGTCGGTCACCAGGCCTACGTGCACAAGCTGATCACCGGCCGGGCGACGAAGTTCGACACGCTGCGTCAGCAAGGTGGCCTGTCCGGCTACCCGAGTCAGGCCGAGTCCGAGCACGACATCATCGAGAACAGCCACGCCTCGACCGCCCTGTCGTACGCCGACGGCCTGGCCAAGTCCTACCGGCTGCGCAAGGAAGACCGGCACGTCGTCGCGTTGATCGGCGACGGCGGACTGACCGGCGGAATGGCCTGGGAGGCGCTGAACAACATCGCCGCCGAGAAGGACCTCAAACTCGTCATCATCGTCAACGACAACGGCCGCTCGTACAGCGACACCGTCGGCGGTCTGGCCACTCACCTCACCAGCCTGCGCACCAACCCGCGGTACGAGAAGATCCTCGACCTGATCAAGAAGAACCTCGGGCGTACGCCGTTGGTCGGCCCGCCGATGTACGAGGTGCTGCACGGGGTGAAGAAGGGCCTGAAGGACATGCTCGCCCCGCAGGGCATGTTCGAGGACCTCGGCCTCAAGTACGTCGGTCCGGTCGCCGGCCACGACCGCGAGGCGATCGAGGACGCGCTCCGCAACGCGAAGGCGTTCGGCGGTCCGGTGATCGTGCACGCGGTCACCCAGAAGGGTTTCGGGTACCCCGCCGCCGAGCAGGACGAGGAGGACAACTTCCACCAGGTCCGCCCGGCCAGCAAACCGCGTGGCTGGACAGACGTGTTCAGCGACGAGATCGTCCGGATCGGTCACCGCCGCCCGGACGTGGTCGCGGTCACCGCAGCCATGCTGCACCCGACGGGTCTCGCGCCGTTCGCGGCGGCGTTCCCGGACCGGCTGTTCGATGTCGGCATCGCCGAGCAGCACGCGGTGACCAGTGCGGCCGGCCTGGCGATGGGTGGTCTGCACCCGGTCGTCGGCATCTACGCGACCTTCCTCAACCGGGCCTTCGACCAGGTGCTGATGGACGTCGCGCTGCACAAGTGCGGCGTCACGTTCGTCCTCGACCGTGCCGGTATCACCGGTGACGACGGCCCGAGTCACAACGGCATGTGGGACATGTCGATCCTGCAGCTCGTCCCCGGCCTCCGGCTCGCGGCGCCGCGTGACGGCAAGCGGCTGGAAGAGCTACTGAACGAAGCCGTCGACGTGTCCGACGCCCCGACGGTGCTGCGCTACCCCAAGGGCGAGGTGTTCCCGGACATCGACGCGATCGAGCGGATCGGCGAGTTCGACGTCCTCGAGCGCTCCGGCACCGACGTCCTGCTGGTCGGCATCGGCGCGATGGCGGCCACGGCGATGGACGTGGCCCACCGGTTGGAGGCGCAGGGCTTCGGGGTGACCGTGGTCGACCCGCGGTGGGTGAAGCCGGCCGACCCGAAGCTGGTGGAGCTTTCGGCGAAGTTCAAGTTCGTCGTCACCATCGAGGACAACGGCCGGGCCGGCGGTTGCGGGTCGATGATCGCGCAGGCGCTGCGCGACGCCGGGGTGACCACTCCGGTCCGCGACTTCGGCATCCCGCAGCAGTTCCTCGATCATGCCAAGCGTCCCGCCGTACTGCAGGAGATCGGGCTGACCGGCCAGGACCTGGCCCGGGACATCACCGAGCTGATCGCGCAGCACTCCGGTGACGCGATGAACGAGCCCGACCCGGCGAGCGGCCGGCCGGGCGGCGCCTGAGCCGGCCCCGTGACCGGGCCGGGGCGGCACGCGCCGCCCCCGAGACGAAAGCACGCGGCGGCCAGCGGCACCCGGATCTGGCCGCTGCTGCTCTCCCTGGTCCTCGTGGCCGTCGCGGTCACCGGCGGTCTCGCGCTGCACCAATCGAGCGACCGCGCGGCCGGCTCGGACAAGACCGCACCCAGTACGCCGGACATCGACCTGGCGGCTCGTGCCGCGGCCGTCGACCACGTGCTCACGAAGCGCGCCCAGGCGGTGGTCCAGGACAACCAGGCCGCGTTCCTCGCCGACGTCGACGCGGGCAACAAGAGCCTCGTCGCCCGGCAACGCGCCCTGTTCGCGAACCTGCGCCAGTTCGGCTTCGCCCGGCTCGCCTACCAGCAGCTGGGCCAGCAGTACGACGAAGCCGTGACGCAGAAGTACGGCCGATCGACGTTCCTGATCGCGATCGCGATGACCTATCAGATCCGCGGCATCGACGCCGTCCCCGTCCGGGCGATGCTCGGCTACACGTTCACCGAGCGCGCGGACGGCCGCTGGATGCTGGTGGCGGACACCGACCTCGACAAGCGGCTGCCGCGCGGCTCGCACCAGGAGGCGTGGGACACCGGCGCGGTGCTGGTCAAACGCGCGCCCCGGGTCCTCGTCGTCGTCGAGCAAGGTCAGGATGCCCTCGCGAACAGCCTGCTCGGCAAGGCGAGCAGCGCGGTGGAGGCGGTCAGCAAGAGCTGGCCCGGGAGCTGGAACGGCGCCGGCGTGGTGATCGCGCTCGACGACAAGATCGTCCGCGGCGCCGACTACACCGCGCCGAAGAACGCCGAGGACGCGATCGCGATGGCGACCTGGGTGTACCGCACGCTGCCCGGCGAGGTCACCGGTGAGGGGCAGCGGGCGGACTCGTACGTCGTCATCAACCCGCGCAACCGGGCGAAGGTCGACGCGCGCACGCTGGCGCACGAGTTCACCCATGTCGCGACCGCCCCGTACGGCGCCTATGCGCCACGCTGGCTGGTCGAGGGTGCGGCGACGTACGTCGAATTCCTGCCGATGGATGGTGCGGACAACCTCGCGCTGGACAAGTACCGGCAGGAAGTCAGGACGAAGTACCTGGTGAAGGCGAAGAGTCTGCCGGCCGACGCGGTGTTCTTCCAGCAGTCCGACAGCTCGTACCCGCTGTCCTGGCTGGCCGTCGACTACCTCTTCGGACGCTTCGGCGGTACCGAGGTCGGCACGCTGTACCAGGAGATGGCGGCCCTCGGTTCGACCCAGCCCGAAAGGGACCGGATCATGCTCGAGCACCTCGGCATGACCGAGACCGATCTCTTCAAGGCACTCAAGGCGGCCGCACCCTGACGGCGTGTCGGTGGTGGAATCCGGGGAACCGAGTAGGGTAGCCGGGCTGCTACAGACGGGTACTCGGAGGAATGACCCGACGTGAGTTTGACCACCCCTAGCGCCGATCCGCCAGGCGCTCAGGAATCGCCCCATGGGCCCCGCCGCTGGCTGGGCTTGCTGGCGGCGGTGGCGCTCGTCTCGGGCGGCGTGGTCTACACCGTTGAAGACCGG
Source organism: uncultured Actinomycetota bacterium (assembly GCA_963770725.1). GTDB lineage: Bacteria > Actinomycetota > Actinomycetes > Propionibacteriales > Kribbellaceae > Kribbella. The sequence goes on along the minus strand of CAVYQT010000011.1, from coordinate 203,790 downwards.
GAACGGGATGCCCGGGCCAGGCCCGACGCCGCGCAGACCGCGCCGGGCGCGAACCAGGCCACCAAGCCGTCGAAGACCGCCGAGGCGATCGCTTCCCGCCGGGTCGCCATCGACACGATCCTGCTCCGCCGGGCCCAGGCCGTGCAGACGGTCAACGAGGCCCTGTTCCTGCAGGACATCGACCCGGCCGACCGGGCGCTCCGGGCCGAGCAGAAGGTGCTGTTCGCGAACCTGGTCGAGCTCGGCTTCACCGAGCTCGGCTACAGCCAGGCCGAGGAGCGGTTCGACGCGGCGGTGGCGAAGTCCCACGGCCGTACGACGTACCTCGTGCGCGTGCTGATGCGCTACCAGATCCCCAGGGTCGATCTCATGCCCGTCACCACCGAGCTCGGCTACACCTTCATCAACGTGCGCGGCCGCTGGGTGCTGACGGACGACGACGACCTCGACAAGGACCTCGCGCCGGGTGCGCACCAGGAGGCGTGGGATCTCGGCCGGATCGAGGTGCATCGTTCGTCCGCGGGTGCTGGCCGTCGTGGAGAAGGGCGACACCAGGCGCGGCCGGTCGATCGTCGCCGAGGCGACCGAGGCGCTGGAACAGGTGACGGCGTACTGGCCGCGGACGTGGCGTGGGTCGGTGTTCCTGATCGCGCTGGACGAGACCGACGTCCGGGACGCGCGGTTCGCCGACGAGGACATCGAGTCGGCCGCCAGCGCGGGGTCGACGTTCTCCTCGCTGCCCGGTCAGGACACCGCCGACGGCACCGTCGCCGGCGCGTACATCGTGATCAACCCGAACGAACGCGACCGGGTCGACGAGATCCTGCTGTCGCACGAGATCACCCACGTGGCGACGGCGGACCTCGGCGGCTACGAACCGCTGTGGCTGGCCGAAGGTGTGGCGGAGTACGTGTCCTGGCGGGGGATCGAGGCGATCAGCGGTCCCGGCGAGGTCGGCAAGTGGGAGCAGGAGGTCATCGACGACGCCCTGCCGGCGCTGGCAGCCCTGCCGAGTGACGCGGGTTTCTACCAGAACAACGCGGACGTGTACGGCGTCAGTTGGCTCGCCGTCCGCTTCCTGGTCCAGCGGCTCGGACTCGACAAGGTCGAGGAGCTGTACGAGGACATGGCGATGCACGGCACCGACCAGGCGTCTCGGGACCGCATCCTGCTGAGCCGCAGCGGCCTCACCGAGGTGACGTTGTGGACATCACTCAAGACCTACCAGCCACAACGCTGAGTGGCGGTTTGACCTCGCGGTGTCAGAGAGGCAGTCTCGAATGGTTCCGTCCAGAGCGAGGAGGCGCAGATGAGTCTGTTGCGGAAGAAGACGATCGAGCAGTCGATCGCGGACACCGACGAGCCGGAGTACCAGCTCAAGAAACGCCTCACCGCCGTCGATCTGACGGTCTTCGGGATCGGCGTCATCATCGGTGCCGGCATCTTCACCCTCACCGGCCGGGCGGCGAAGTCGTACGCCGGGCCGGGGATCGCGATCTCGTTCGTGCTCGCCGCGATCTGCTGTGCCCTGGCCGCGCTCTGCTACGCCGAGTTCTCGTCCACGGTGCCGGTGTCCGGGTCGGCGTACACGTTCTCGTACTTCTCCCTCGGTGAGATCTTCGCCTGGATCATCGGCTGGGACCTCCTGCTCGAGTTGATGCTCGGGGCAAGTGTCGTCGCCCAGGGCTGGTCGACGTACGCCGCCTTGTTCCTCGAACAGATCGGATTGGGCTGGCCCGAGTCGATCGGGCCGGACAGCAGTGTCAACCTGCTGGCGATGCTGCTGGTCCTCGTCCTGGCGACGCTGGCGACCATCGGGATCAAGGAGTCGCTGCGGGTCAACCTGGTGCTGGTCGCGATCAAGCTGTTCGTGGTGCTGTTCGTGATCATCGCCGGCCTGTTCTACATCCAGGGCGACAACCTGACGCCGTTCATCCCGCCGAGCGTGCCGTCCGAGAGCGGCGAGGTCACCATCACCACACCGTTGTTCCAGGCGCTGTTCGGGATCGCGCCGTCGACGTTCGGCGTGATGGGCATCGTGTCGGGTGCCTCGCTGGTGTTCTTCGCGTTCATCGGGTTCGACGTGGTCGCGACCACCGCCGAGGAGGCGAAGAACCCGCAGCGCGACCTGCCCCGCGGCATCCTCGGCTCGCTGGCGATCTGCACCGTGCTGTACGTGCTGGTCTGCATCGTGATCACCGGCATGATCAACTACACCGACATCAACAGCGAGGCGGCGCTGGCGGAGGCGTTCCGGTCGGTCGGCCGGCCCGGTTTCGCGACGCTGATCTCCGCCGGGGCGGTGGCCGGTCTGACCACGGTGGTGCTGACGCTGATGATCGGCGCCGCGCGGGTCGTGTTCGCGATGAGCCGCGACCACCTGATGCCGCGTGAGCTCGGCAAGACGCATCCGAAGTGGGGTACGCCGTACCGCCTCACCATCGGGATCGGCATCGTGGTCGCGCTCGTGGCCGGGCTCACCCCGATCGGCAAACTCGAGGAGATGGTGAACATCGGCACGCTGGCCGCGTTCACCCTGGTCTCGATCGCCGTACCGCTGCTGCGCAAGCGCCGGCCGGACATCAAGCGCTCCTTCCGGGTGCCGGGCAACCCGGTGATCCCGATCCTGGCCGCGCTGATCTGCGTCTACCTGATGCTGAACCTGTCGATCGAGACCTGGCTGCGGTTCGCGATCTGGATGGCGCTCGGCTTCGTCGTCTACTTCGTCTACGGCTACCGCAGGAGCCGCGTCGGCATCGAAGAACGCACCGGCGAGAGCACCCGCGCCTAGGACGGGTCTGGACCACTCCGGGGTCGGCCGGCGGTAAGATCCGTCAGCCGACCACTGGAGGGGATCCGATGAAGCACCCGCGACGTCTTTTCGCGGGTGTTGCCGCGTTCGTGCTGGCGGTGACGGCCGGAGTGGTCGCCGTACGCCTGCAGCAGGGCGGCTCGGCGGTCGGCAGCAGTGCGGCCGCGATCAAGGCCACGGCGACGCCGGGACAGCTGACCGACACGCAGAAGGCGACCCGGAAGACCGAGGTCGACGCGGTGCTCGCGAAGCGCTCCACCGCGGTGCTGAAGGGTGATCTGAAGGGCTTCCTCGCGATCGTCGACCCGGAGCAGCCGCAGTTGGTCGCGCGGCAGCGGATGCTGTTCACCAACCTCCGCAAGTTCCAGTTCACCGCCCTGAAGTACTTCGTCGCCGACGAGCGGCCGTCGAAGGTGCTGATCGCCAAGTACGGCGCGGAGACCTTCTCGACCCGGGTGATGATGCGGTACCGGCTGTCCGGCCTGGACGCGCATCGGTGCAGACCGATCTGGGCTACGCCTTCGTGCAGCGCGGCGGCGCCTGGATCCTGGTCGACGACAGCGCGATCGAGGAGACGCTGAGCCCGGACGGGCACCGCCAGCCGTGGGACTTCCAGGAGATCTCGGTGATCCGGAAGGGCAAGGTCCTCGTGGTGGTCGACAAGGGCGAGCAGGCGCTCGGCCAGAAGATCGCCAAGGTCTCCCAGGGCGCGGTCGACGGCGTACGGCGGCACTGGCGGCGACCGTGGAACGGCGCGGTGATGGTGGTCGCGATGTCCGAGCCGCGGGTGATGGCGACGGTCTGGACCGCGGGCAGCGGGTCCGGCTGGACCATCGCGGCCAAGGCGGTCTCGCTGTACGACGGCGATCCGTGGGCACGAAGTCGGTGACGACCGGTGAGCAGCCGGATCGTGGTCAACCCGGCGGTGCGGTCGAAGCTCGACCAGGATCTGCTGGTGCACGAGATGACGCATGTCGCGACGCTTCAGCTGGGGATCAAGACGCCGGTCTGGCTGGTCGAAGGGATCGCGGAGTACGTCCGGTGCGCGTCGATCGAGGACGATCCGCACTGGACGGTCGACCCGTATCGCAAGACGGTCCGGACCAAGTACCTGCCGTCGATGAAGGTGCTGCCGACGCAGGCCGAGTTCGACGTCGCGGGGGATCGGTCGTACGGGCAGAGTTGGTGGATCACGGCGTACCTGGTGGAGGAGCTGGGGGAGAAGGGTGTGGCCGATCTCTACACCGATCTGGCCCAGCACAACACCAGCCAGAAGACGTACGCCACGATCCTCAAGAAGCACACCGGGAAGTCGGCTCCCCAGTTGGTGGCCGCCGTCAAGAAGTACAAGGGCTGAACAAGCTATCTGGTGAAGGGATGCTGGGGGCCGGAGCGGGCTTCCGGCTCCGCACCGACCCCCAGCGGTTCGGGGTCAGCTCAGGCCGGCGACGCCCTTCGGCAGGAAGCGCGAGCCGGTGGCCTTCTCGGAGATGCCGGTCCGGTCCAGGTACGGCGTGATGCCGCCGAGGTGGAACGGCCAGCCCGCGCCGAGCAGCAGGCACAGGTCGATGTCCTGCGGCTCCGCGACCACGCCCTCGTCGAGCATGATCCGGATCTCCTCGGCCAGCGCGGTCAGCACCCGGGTGCGCAGCTCCTCTGGCGTCGACGGCTTGTCGCCGACGGTCACCAGCGCCTCGACCTCCGGGTCCACGACCGGCTTGCCCTCGGGCCAGACGTAGAACGAGCTCTTGCCCGCGGCAACCACCTTGGCCAGGTTCTCCGACACCGCGAAGCGATCCGGGTAGGCCCGGTTCATCGTCTCGGCCACGTGCAGCGCGACCGGCAGTCCGACCAGCTGCAGCAGCACGAACGGCGGCATCGGCAGGCCGAGTGCGGACAGCGCCTTGTCCGCCTCCGGGATCGGGGTGCCCTCGTCGACGGCCGCGCTGACCTCACCCAGGAAGCGGGTCAGCAGCCGGTTCACGACGAACGCCGGCGCGTCCTTCACCAGCACGCAGGACTTCTTCAGCGTCTTGCCGACCGCGAACGCGGTGGCCAGCGTCGCGTCGTCGGTCTGGTCCGCGCGGACGATCTCCAGCAGCGGCAGCACCGCGACCGGGTTGAAGAAGTGGAACCCGACCACCCGCTCCGGGTGCTCCAGGTCCGCGGCCATCTCGGTGACCGACAGGGACGAGGTGTTCGTCGCCAGTACGGCGTCCGGCCGGATGATCTTCTCCAGGTCGGCGAAGATCGTCTTCTTCAGCTGCAGTTCCTCGAACACGGCCTCGATCACGAAGTCCGCGTCCGCGAACACCGCCCGGTCGACCGAGCCGGTGACGAGCGCCTTCAGCTGGTTCGCCTTGTCCGGCCGGATCCGGCCCTTGCCGAGCAGCTTGTCGATCTCACCGTGCACGTACCCGACGCCACGGTCCACCCGCTCCTGGTCCAGGTCGGTCAGGACGACGGGCACCTCGAGGCGCCGTACGAACAGCAGCGCCAGCTGGCCCGCCATCAGGCCGGCGCCGACGACACCGACCTTGCGTGACCGGGCGGGCGAGCGACTTGTCCGGCGCGCCGGCCGGGCGCTTGGCCCGCTTGTTCACCAGGTCGAAGGCGTAGAGGCCGCTGCGCAGCTCCTCGCTCATGATCAGGTCGGCCAGCGCCTCGTCCTCGGCCGCGAAGGCTGAGTCGCGATCCCAGGTGTCACTGTCCTTCGCGGCCGCGATCAGGTCCAGCGCCCGGTACGGCGCCGGGGCCGCACCGCTCACCTTGACGTCGGCAAACCCCTTGCCACGGGCAACCGCCGCGTCCCATGCGTCCCCACGGTCGATCTGCGCCCGCGTAGGCGTGATGTCGCCCTTGAGTACCTTGCTCGCCCAGAGCAGCGACTGCTCGAGGAAGTCGGCCGAGTCCAGCAGGACGTCGCCGATGCCGAGCTTCACCGCCTCCGGGCCGCTGAGCATCTTGTTCTGGTTCAGGGCGTTCTCGACGACGACCTTGACCGCGTTGTCCGCGCCGATCAGGTTCGGCAGCAGGAAGTTGCCGCCCCAGCCCGGGATCAGGCCGAGGAACACCTCGGGCGTCGACAGCATGCCGGCCGCGACCGAGACCGTGCGGTAGGTGGCGTGCAGCGCGACCTCGAGACCGCCGCCGAGGGCGACCCCGTTCACGAACGCGAACGACGGCTTGCCGCCGTCGACCAGCTTGCGCATCACGCCGTGCCCGATCCGGCCCAGGTTGAGCGCCTGCTCGCGATCGGTCAGCTTCGGTACGCCGGTCAGGTCGGCACCGGCGGCCAGGATGAACGGCTTGCCGGTGACGCCGATGGCGACGACCTCGTCGCGGGCCAGGGCGGCGTCGATCGCGGTGTCGAGCGACGCCAGCCCCTTCGGACCGAACGTGTTCGGCTTGGTGTGGTCGTGCCCGTTGTCGAGCGTGATCAGCGCCATCGTGCCGGCCGTCCCCGGCAGTACGACGTCCCGCGAGTGCGCCAGCGTGACGACCTCGTCGGTCTCGATCGCGACCGCTTGATCGATCAGGTCCTGGAGGTTCACGCGGCGTTTCCTTCCCAGTTCGGGTTCTCCCAGATGACCGTTCCGCCCATGCCGAGGCCGACGCACATGGTGGTCAGGCCGTAGCGGACCTCCGGGCGCTGCTCGAACTGCTTGGCCAGCTGGTTCATCAGCCGGACACCGCTGGACGCCAACGGGTGGCCGTAGGCGATCGCACCGCCGTACGGATTGACCCGCGGGTCGTCGTCGGCGATGCCGTAGTGCTCCAGGAAGGCCAGCACCTGGACGGCGAACGCCTCGTTCACCTCGAACGCGTCGATGTCGTCGATGGTCAGCCCGGCCAGCTTCAGCGCCTTCTCGGTCGCCGGGATCGGGCCGACGCCCATCACCTCGGGCTCGACACCGGCGAAGCCGTACGAGACCAGCTTCATCTTCGGGGTCAGCCCGAGCTCCTCGGCGGCCTCCGCGGAGGTTAGCACGCAGGCGGTCGCGCCGTCGTTGATACCGGCCGAGTTGCCGGCCGTCACCCGGCCGTGCGGGCGGAACGGCGTCTTCAGGCCGGCCAGGTCCTCGACCGTCGTCCCAGGACGCATCGGCTCGTCGGTGCTGGCGTAGCCCCAGCCCTGCTCGGCCGACCGGGTCGCGATCGGGACCAGGTCGGGCTGGATCAGGTCGTTCGCGTAGGCCTTGGCCGCACGCTCCTGGGAGGCCGCGGCGAACGCGTCCGCGCGCTGCTTGGTGATGGTCGGGAAGCGGTCGTGCAGGTTCTCGGCGGTCGACCCCATCACCAGGGCGGAGGTGTCGACCAGCTTCTCGGAGATGATCCGCGGGTTCGGGTCGACACCCTCGCCCATCGGGTGGCGGCCCATGTGCTCGACCCCGCCGGCCACGACCACGTCGTACGCACCGAAGGCGATGCCCGCGGCGGTGGTGGTGACGGCGGTCATCGCGCCGGCGCACATCCGGTCGATGGCGTAACCGGGGGTGGTGTTCGGCAGACCGGCCAGCAGGGCCGCGGTCCGGCCGATGGTCAGGCCCTGGTCGCCGATCTGGGTGGTGGCCGCGATCGCGACCTCGTCCACCCGCTCCGGCGGGAGCTCCGGGTTCCGCCGCAGCAGCTCCCGGATGCACTTGATCACCAGGTCGTCGGCGCGCGTCTCGGCGTACTGGCCCTTGGCCTTGCCGAACGGGGTGCGAACGCCGTCGACGAAGACGACATCGCGGATCTCACGGGGCACGAGGGCCCTCCTCTGGGGGTCGGGAAAGCTACCGCGATGCTACCCGTGGGTAACAGAACTGCCAATCCATCCACGCCTGTGCGGCTGCTCACACAACACACCCGTGTGCTCACGCAGGCCGCAACCCGTGGCAAACGCCGCCGAATCGGCGCATGCTGGGGGCAGGTAGCTATGGGGAGAGCCGTTCTATGAACAACCTTGATCTCGCCGTACCGGTCCTGAGCCGGGGCAAACACCGCAATCCACGCAAGGGCGCCTGCTTCATGGAGTTCGCCTCCTATCTGGCCGGCGAGCCGTGGTCTGATCACCCGGCCTGCACGCACCAGTTGCTGGCAGGCGTGGCGCGGGACGTGAACGACTGCACGACGGACGCCGGCCGCGCGCGGCTGGCTCCGCTGATTCCCTCGGTGATCGGGCTGACCCCGGACGACCCACACGTCGTACCGCGGGTGACGGCGCGCTGCATCCAGCACGCGCTGCCGGTCGTGTCGCAGGAACGGCAGTACATCCTGGCGGTGGCACTGATTGTGGGGGAGAAGCACCTCGCAGCCCTCGACGGGCGTCCGGTGGACGACCTCGAGCCGGCCTCGCGGGAGGTGCTCGAAGCAGTCCCGTCCGCGACCAAGTGGGCGCGGTCCTTCACATCCCGGTCGCACCGGGGTACGCCGGACTTCGCGAAGCGGACCGCACCCCGGGCCGTGTCGTGTGCGGTGGAAGGGATCTCACAGGCCTGTGTGCCGGATCCGGACGACCGGCTGTTCCGCCTGCTGACCGCGGCGATCGACGAGTGCAAGGCCTGGATGCCGAAGCCGGCACCGGTCGAGCCGTTCGTACCGGTCCGCCGGGAGTCGATCGAGATTCGCTGACGCCGACTGGGAACGTGTCGCCGGGCTGTGCCCGCCCGGCGACGTAGGCTCGGCTTTGTGACTCTCGAAATCGACACGGGTTTCGGGCTGATGCCCGTCCACGTCTGGGAAGGGTCCGGCCCGGGTCTCCTGCTGCTGCAGGAGATCTTCGGCGTCTCGGACTACATCAAGCAGCGCGGCCAGGATCTGGCCGATCTCGGATATCACGTGATCGCGCCGGAGATCTACTGGCGGCTGGACGACACCGAGTTGGACGAGTCCGCGCCGGATGTGCTCGAGAAGGCCATGGCGATCATCGGCCGGCTCGACTGGGATCAGGCCGTCTCGGACTCGGTCGCCGCGCTGGAGTACCTGCGCAGCCGGGACGCGGGCACCGGTGTGGTCGGGTTCTGCTTCGGCGGTGGACTGGGGTTCAACGTGGCCGCGGTGTCCCCGCCCGACGTGCTGGTGAGCTATTACGGCTCGGCCCTACCGCGGCTGCTGGACCTTGCGCCGAAGGTGACTGCGCCGACCCTGCATCACTTCGGTGACGCCGACGCGCTTCTGCCGGTCGACGACCTCGTCGCCGTACTGGATGACGCCGAGGTCCATCGCTATCCCGGTGCCGGTCACGCGTTCGACAATCCGATGCCCGCCTTCCACCACGCCGAGGCCTCCGAGCTGGCGTGGCGGCGTACTGTCGCGTTCCTCGCCCATCACCTTCCTACCTCCCAAGGATCCGCATGATTCTGTACGACATCCCGCTGACGACCCTCTCCGGCGCCGACACCTCGCTCGGTGACTACAAGGGCAAGGCCGTCCTCGTCGTGAACGTGGCCTCGAAGTGCGGCCTCACCCCGCAGTACGAGGGTCTGGAGAACCTGCAGAAGAAGTACTCCTCCCGCGGTTTCACCGTCCTCGGTGTGCCCTGCAACCAGTTCGGCGGCCAGGAGCCGGGCTCGTCGGAGGAGATCTCGACTTTCTGCTCGACGACGTACGGCGTGACCTTCCCGATGCTCGACAAGCTCGAGGTCAACGGTGACGGGCGGCACCCGCTGTACGGCGAGCTGACCCTGACACCGGACGCCGCGGGCGAGGCCGGCGACATCCAGTGGAACTTCGAGAAGTTCCTGATCACCCCCGAGGGCACGGTCGCCGCCCGCTTCCGCCCCGGCACCGCGCCCGAATCCCCCGAGCTGGTCGAGGCGATCGAGGCCCAGCTCGCCGGCCTAGTCGAGCGGTTTCGCGGGGGCCTCTGCTGCCATGGCGTCGGTGAGGACTTCGGCTGCGAGGCCGATCTGCCACTCGCGGGCGCCGTGGTCGCGCAGGAAGGTGCTGACCACCTCGAGGCTCGGATCGGTCGGCGGCGACCAGGCCAGCCGGCGGATCGTGTCCGGAGCCATCAGGTTCTCGGTCGGGAGGCGGTGTGCCTCGGCGATCTCACCGACCGCGGATCGAGCGGCCGACAGGCGAGCGGCCGCGTCGGGATCCCGTTCGGCCCAGGCGCGGGCCGGCGGCGGGCCGTCGTACCTCGGTCCCTGCTTCGGGAGCTCGGACTCGGGCAGCCGGCGCGCGTGGTCGATGGCCTCCCACCACGTGCGCATGTGCCGATGGGCGCCGCGGCCCTTGAACGCGGTCAGCCGCTGCAGCGTGTCCCGGTCGGCCGGCATCGCCGACGCGGCCTCCACGATCGCGGCGTCGGGCAGGATCCGGCCGGGGGAGATGTCGGCGGCCGCCGCGATCTGATCCCGGGCCTCCCACAACGCCCGTACGACGGCCAGACTGCGGCGATTGCGGACGCGGTGCATCCCCGACGTACGGCGCCATGGGTCGGGCTTGGGCTCCCGCGGGGGAGCGGACAGGATCGCGGCGAACTCCTGCTCGGCCCACTCCCACTTGCCCTCGCGACGCAGCTCGGCCTCGATCGCGTCGCGCAGCTCGATCAGCATCTCCACGTCGAGCGCGGCGTAGATCAGCCACGGCCCCGGCAGCGGGCGGGTCGACCAGTCGGCCGCGGAGTGCTCCTTGCGCATCCGGTAGCCGAGGACCTCGCTGACCAGCGAGGCGAGGCCGACCTTCGGGTACCCGAGCAGGCGGCCGGCCAGCTCGGTGTCGAACACCTTCCGCGGCACCATCCCGACCTCGGCCAGGCAGGCCAGGTCCTGGTTGGCGGCGTGGATGATCCACTCGGCGTCGACGATCGCGTCGCCGAGGGCCGACAGGTCGCCGAACGGTATCGGGTCGACCAGGGCCGAGCCGGCGCCCTCGCGGCGGAGCTGGACGAGGTACGCGCGGTGTGAGTACCGGTAGCCGGAGGCGCGTTCGGCGTCGACTGCCACCGGGCCGGAGGCAGACCGGAACGCGTCGACCACGTCGGTGAGCGCCGGGTTGGAGTCGACGACCTCGGAGAGGCCGTCACGGAGTTCGAGCAGTGGCAGGCTCGCGGTCGGGTCGTCCGGGACTGGCGGCTGCTGGGTCTCTGCTGGGCTCATCGGCCCCGCTGTCCGCGCCGGGTCGGCATCGCCACCACCCCCGGCGGCACCGGCGGCAGTCCGGCCGCCGTGCAGAGTACCTCGCCCCACGCCTCGGCATGCCCGGTCACGTCGACCTGACCGCCCGGTCCCGGCACAGGACTCCAGGACGCACGGATCTCGATCTCCGCCGTCGCGTCGTCGTCGGCCATCCCGCCGAAGCTTTCGGATACCACCCTGGTGACGGTACCGCTCGGCGCCAGGAAGTCGGCACCCCTGTCGGTCAGCGCCTCCATCAGCCATGTCCAGCCCACGCCGCCGAGCAGCGCGTCGGTCACCATTTCCGGCTCGACGGCCGCACGCACATACGCGACACAGCGGAAGGTCGACTGCCAGGCGTCGTTCCCGTCCGGGTCGTAGAGGATGACCAGGCGGCCGGTGGCGACATCGTCGCCGTCGACCGTCACGTCAGCGCTGACCGCGGCCGCATGCGGTGCGATCCGCTGCGGCGCGGGCATCTCCTCGACGAATACCTCGGGCCGGAACCGGGCACCGCGCAATTGCGTCACGGCCTCGGCGAACTCCGCGGGTGGCGCGTCGACCTGCTTGCGGGCACCCATGCTCCGCAGCCTACGACTGATCACTCACCGACGCTCGTGACGACGCGCCGGTAACGCTGTGCTGTGCTTTTGGCCGGGCCTCCGGCGCCGGCAGGGTCATGGGGCCTGATTCCCGGCCTTCCCTCGTCACTTCAGTCGCTGTGTCGAATGCCGCACCTCCGGCGCGGCGGGTCATGGGGCTGGAACTCCCAACCTTCCCTCGTCCCTCCAGTCGCTTCGCTCCCTCCGCTCCTCAGTCCAGGCCGGGAGGCCCCATGACCGGGCTCCCTCCGCTCCTCAGTCCAGGCCGGGGGCCCCATGACCGGCATGGGGGCGTCGAGACGGCGTGGGATCATCGCTGTGTGTCTTCGACCCTGCCGCCGTCACCCAGCGCGACCGAGCGATCTGCCTTCCTGCGTGCGGCCCGGGGGGAGCCGGGTCCGCATACGCCGGTGTGGTTCATGCGCCAGGCCGGGCGCTCGCTGCCGGAGTACCGGGCGATCCGCGCAGGGCACCACGATGCTCGAGTCCTGTATGCGTCCCGACCTCGTCGTCGAGATAACGCTGCAGCCGGTACGCCGTTACGGCGTCGACGCGGCCATCTTCTTCTCCGACATCGTGCTGCCGCTGAAGGCGACCGGCTTCGACATCGAGATCAAGCCGGGAGTCGGCCCGGTGGTGGCCGCGCCGGTCCGCGACGCCGCCGACCTCGATGCGGTCCGCCCGGTCACGCCCGCGGACGTGCCGTACACCACCGACTCGGTGAAGCACTTGGTCTCCGAGCTCGACGGCATCCCGCTGATCGGCTTCGCCGGGGCGCCTTTCACGGTGGCGTCGTACCTGGTCGAAGGGGGGCCGAGCAAGGACCACGCCAAGACGAAGGCGCTCATGCACGGCGACCCGAAGCTGTGGCACGCGCTGGCGGACCGGCTGGCCGATGTGGCGATCGCGTACCTGACCGTGCAGATCGAGGCGGGTGCGTCCGCGATCCAGCTGTTCGACTCCTGGGCGGGCGGGCTCTCGGCGCGCGACTACGCCGAGTTCGTCCAGCCGCACTCGGCCAAGGTGTTCGAGGCGCTGGCGTCGTACGGCGTACCGAGGCTGCACTTCGGCGTGAACACGGGCGAGCTGCTCGGGTTGATGAGCGAGGCCGGCGCGGACGTCGTCGGGGTCGACTGGCGGGTGCCGCTGGACGAGGCGGTACGGCGGATCACCGCGGCCGGATCGGGTCCGAAGCCGGTCCAGGGCAACTTGGATCCGGCCCTGCTGTTCGCCGGCTGGGACGCGCTGGAGCCGGAGATCGACCGCATCCTCGCGGAGGGCAAGGCGGCTCCCGGCCACATCTTCAACCTCGGCCACGGGGTGCCGCCGGACGCCGATCCCGAGGTGCTGCACCGGATCGTTCGGCACGTCCAGACGAGGTCGGCCCGTGTACCTGCCTGACCACGCGGTGCGGCTGGAGCGCCTGACCGCCGCGCATGCGGACGCCGTCCTGGCCTTCGAGCGGGAGAACCGGGAGTACTTCGCGGCCTCGATCCAGGACCGTGGGGACGCGTTCTTCACCGACTACGCCGCTCGGCACGCAGCCCTCCTGGCCGAGCAGGAAGCCGGGATCTGTCGGTTCCACGTCCTGGTGGACGACTCCGGCGCCGTCGTCGGACGGGTGAATCTCATGGACCTCCAGAACGGCTCGGCGGAGCTCGGCTACCGGATCGCGGAGAAGGCGGCGGGGAAAGGGCTCGCCTCGGCGGCAGTGCGGGCGATCGCCGCGGTCGCAGCAGCGGACTACGGCCTGACGGCGCTGCACGCGGGGACATCGGTCAGGAACCGGGCCTCGCAGGCTGTTCTCGAACGAGCCGGCTTCCGTCTGGCCAGCGACGACGGGGACCAGCGGCTGTACGAGTTGGAGCTGGAGTCCGCGTGAGCTCGGTGGTTGTGGTCGGCGGCGGCATCAGCGGGCTCGCCGCCGCGTACGCGCTGGCGACCGGCCCGAATCCGCCGCGGATCACTGTGCTCGAGGGGTCGCCGAGGCTCGGCGGCAAGCTGGCCGGCGACCTGCTCGAAGGTGTTCCGGTCGACCTCGGTGCGGAATCGGTGCTCGCCCGGCGGCCGGAGGCGGTCGATCTGATCAAGGCGGTCGGGCTCGGCGACGACCTGGTGCACCCGGCAACCACGACGGCCGGATTGTGGATCGGCGACCGGATCCGGGCGATCCCGCCGACGGTGATGGGCGTCCCGGTCGACCCTGCGGCAACTGTCGACGTACTGGGTGAGGCAGCCGCTGCAGAGGTTGCACACGAGACAGAGTTGGCGCCTCCGGCGTTGAGCGAGGACGTGGCCATCGGCCGGTTCGTCGCCGAGCGCATGGGCACGGCGGTCACGGAGAAGCTGATCGACCCGCTGCTGGGTGGGGTGTACGCCGGGCGTGCCGAGGAGATCTCGCTCGCCGCCGCCGTGCCTGAACTGTACGCCAAGCTGCGCACCGCGCCCAGCCTGCTCTCGGCGACCGCTGAGCTGCGGGAGGCGGGCCAGCGGCGTGCGGGTCAGCCGGTGTTCGCCGGCATCGTGGGCGGGGTCAACCGGCTGATCTCCGGGCTCGAGAAGGACCTGATGGCTCGGGGCGTCGAGATCAGGCGCCAGCTCGCGGTACGGCGGATCACGCGGACAGCTGACGGTTATGCGCTGGAGGCCGGGCCGGTGCCCGCTCCGACGCTGCTGACGGCGGACGCCGTGGTTGTCGCCGTACCTGCGACTCCTGCGGCTCGCATGCTGGCGGAGGTGGTGCCTGCGGCGGCTGCCGAACTGGCGGCTATTGAGTACGCGAGCATGGCGATCGTCACACTGGCCGTCCGCAAGCAGGACTGGCCGGAGGCTGCGACGGGCTCTGGGTTCCTGGTGCCGTCGGTGGAAGGACGGACGATCAAGGCGTCGACGTACTCGCACGCCAAGTGGCAGTGGTCGAGTGACGCCGGGGGTGAGCTCGCCGTACTCCGGGCCTCGTTGGGGCGGCTGGGCGAGGAGTACGTGCTGCAGCGGTCGGACGAGGAGTTGGTGGCGCTGGCGACTGCGGACCTACGGCGTGCTGTGGGGCTGGAGGCGCCCGTGGTGGGCTCTCTGGTGACCAGGTGGGGCGGTGGCCTTCCGCAGTACGCAGTGGGGCATCTAGGCCGTGTGGACCGCGTTGAGGCGGCTGTGGCGGCCGTGCCTGGTCTGGCCGTGTGTGGAGCGGCGTACCGGGGTGTCGGGATCGCCGCGTGCGTCGCCTCGGGGAGCAAGGCAGCCACCCGGGTGCAGGCTCATCTGGCCACGTTGGAGACAATGGCTCCGTGACAGAGAAGCCGAAGGCTCGTGAGCTGAACAATGTGATCCGCTACACCATGTGGTCGGTCTTCAAGGTGGAGACGCCGCTCGGCGACGCGGACCGGGACGAGCTGACCACGGAACTGTCGGACCTGGTCGGGAAATTGGCCGCCGACGACGTGGTCATCCGCGGGATCTACGACGTCGAAGGCTTCCGGGCGGACGCGGACTTCATGATCTGGTGGCACGCGCCGACGTCGGACGCGCTGCAGAAGGCCTACCACGCGCTGCGCCGGTCCCGGCTCGGGCGGCACCTGGCGCCGGTCTGGTCACAGCTGGCACTGCACCGGCCGGCCGAGTTCAACAAGAGCCACATCCCGGCGTTCCTGGCCGACGAGGAGCCGCGGGCGTACGTGTGCGTGTACCCGTTCGTGCGGTCCTACGAGTGGTACCTGCTGCCGGACGAGGAGCGCCGGTTCATGCTGGCCGAGCACGGCAAGATGGCCCGTGGGTACCCCGACGTCCGGGCGAACACGGTCGCGTCGTTCGCGCTCGGCGACTACGAGTGGATGCTGGCGTTCGAGGCCGACGAGCTGCACCGGATCGTCGACCTGATGCGCGACCTGCGGGCGTCCACGGCGCGGCGGCACGTGCGCGAGGAAGTGCCGTTCTACACCGGCAAGCGGACCGAGCTCGGCGAGCTGGTCGCCAACCTCGCCTGACCCTATGCACCGCAAAGCTTTCCCGGTGCTGTACGTCACCGACGTGTCCCGGTCCGTCGACTTCTACGCCCTGCTCGGCTACGAACCGACGTACCAGTTCCCGCTCGAGGGCGACCCGCACTACGTCGGCCTGGAACGCGGCGATTCGTCCCTCGGCATCGCCGACTCCAACTGGCCCGAGGCGCAGCTCGGCATCACTGTCGGCGCCGCACCCCGCTTCGAGCTCTTCGTGTACGTCGACAACGTCGAAGCGACCGTCGAGACCTTCCGGGCCGCCGGTCACCCGATCCTGCAGGAGCCGGTCACCATGCCCTGGGGCGAACGCCAGGCCTACATCTCCGACCCGGACCAGAACCCGGTAGCCCTCGCCACCCCGATCTGAGCCTCAGGTCCCCGGCTTCTGCAGCAGGTAGTCCTCGGCGCGCATCGACGTCGGCGGCTTGACGTCCTCGGGGAGCAGTTCCCGCAGCGTGCGCTCGGTCAGGGTTTCCGGGTCGTGGTCGGACAGCCGGGTCGCCTGGTTGGCGACGGCCTCCTCGAGCACGTTCCGGATGAACCGGCCGTTGCCGAAGTTGTGGCCGCGCGGAGCCGGCGGGATGACGCTGCGGACCACGTCCAGCACGTCGTCGGTGTAGATCATGCCCTTCTGCCGGGCCTGGAGCTCGAAGATGGCGATCAGCTGGTCGGTGTCGTACTCGCTGAAGGACAGCAGCTTCGGGAACCGCGACGCCAGCCCGGTGTTGGACTCCATGAACCGCTGCATCTCGCGGTGGTAGCCGGCCACGATCACGATGCAGTCGTTGCGATGGTCCTCCATCATCTTCAGGATCGTCGCGACGGCCTCGAGACCGAAGTCGCCCGGGGTGTTCTCCGGCACCAGGGTGTACGCCTCGTCGACGAACAGCACGCCGCCGAGTGCCTCGCGGAACTTGGCCGCGGTCATCGGCGCGGTGGTGCCGACGCTGGGACCGACCAGGTCGGACCGGTCGACCTCGACCACGTGGCCCTTCTCGAGCACGCCGAGCTGGTTGTAGATCCGGGCGAGCAACCGGGCGATCGTGGTCTTGGCGGTACCGGGTTTGCCGACGAACACCATGTGCCGGGCCCGCTCGTGACTCTGCAGGCCGAGTTCCTGGCGGCGCAGGTTGGTCTTGATCTCGGCCACCATCCGGCGGACCGACTCCTTGACCGACTCCAGGCCGATCAGCGCGTCCAGCTCGGCGAGCGGGTTGTCGCCGTTGTCCACCGGCCGCAGCACCGCGGGCTGATCAGGCTCCGCGGTGACCTCGGCCTCGGCGGACTCGTCCCGTACGGCGTCCCAGGCGAGCGACAGCGTCGGAGCCGACCCGGACCGGCCGTCGACCGCCCGCCGGCGCTCACGGTCGAGGACGCGGAAGAACTCGCCCAGGTCCGGGGCCTGCGGATCCGGCCACGGCGCGTCCGCGAGCACGCCGGACAGGTGGACCGACACCCGAGTGGCCGCGGCGGCCCAGGACCGCGCGAGCAGCTCCTGGTCCCGGCGGACCGCGCGGGCGAGCCACCCGGTGTTGCCGGCCAGCCAAGCGTGCGGGTCGAAGCCGTCCCTGAGGTGGGCGAGGGCGTTCTCGACGTCCCTGCCGGCGCTGCCCAGACGCTGCGCCACGGCCTGGGGAACGCCGCCGAGCCCACTGGTCAGAAGCAGCCGGGCCAGCAGTTGCGCGAAGTCACCGGCGTCGTCGTCGGAGAGGGCCATCAACAGCTTGGCGTGCGCGTCACGCAGTGAGTTGAGCGAGTACTGCAGGGCCGGCCCGGAGCCGGCCAGCTCGGGCAGCACCGCGCGCTCGGCGTCAGTGAGACCGGTGGTCCGCCAGAACTGGAGGATCGTTTCGTAGTCGGCGGTGGTGTGCATGCGCGTCGTCTCGCGGTCGGCCAGCACCCTGTCGAAGGCAGCGGTCAACGCCCGGGCGCGGGTTGCCATCGGCGGCGCGGCGACGAACATGCTCACCACGTCCCGGGACAGCCGCAGCGCCTGTCGGCGGCCCTGTTCCCGGAAGCCCCGCGCGCCGGAGATCGCTTGCAGCGGCCAGTCGGTCGGTGCGACCCGGATCAGATGTCCGGCACCGCCGTACCGGACCGACGGCCGGTGGAAGTCTCGGGTGAGTTCGGCGCCGATGTCGGCGTACTCGCCGTGCAGGACCGGGATCCAGCCGGTGAGCAGTGGCGCGACCTGATGGGTGAACCACACCGCGGCCGGTGTTCCCTTGGCGAAGTCCGGGAAGGCGTCCGGCCGCAGCGGCCGCAGTGTGCGCGTGTCCTCGGCCCAGGCGTGCAAGCTGGCCCCGGATACCGGCCAGCCAGTCGTCCGCCACCTCCCAGGGTTGGTCGGCAGCCAGAGCGTCGAGAACGCGCGGTCTGCGGGTGTCGTCAGCCACATGGATCCTTTCCGCCCGTCGGGCATGGCGCTGGCTCACTTTAGTGCGTCAGCGGCCGACGGACGGCCCACGTGTCCCCGCGGAATCAGGCGGGCGTGAGGGTGAGGCTGATGCTGTTGATGCAGTAACGGAGGTCGGTGGGGGTGCCGTAGCCCTCGCCCTCGAAGACGTGGCCGAGGTGGGAGCCGCAGTTGGCGCAGCGGACCTCGACGCGCTTCATGCCGAGAGTGCTGTCCTCGATGTACTGGACCCGGTCCTCGGCCAGCGGCGCGAAGAACGACGGCCAGCCGCAGTGCGAGTCGAACTTGGTGTCGCTGCGGAACAGCTCCGCGTCGCAGGCCCGGCACTTGTACACGCCGACCGTCTTGGTGTCGGTGTACTCACCGGTGAACGGCCGCTCGGTGCCGGCCTTGCGCAGTACCTGGAACTCGGCGGGGGAGAGCTGCGCCTTCCACTCCGCGTCTGACTTCTGTACGGCGTACTGCCTGATGTCATCTGTCACGACACAAGTATCGGCGCCCGGGCAAGGAAAACCCCGCCCGGGCGGCTGGTACGTAAGACTCCCGTGATCAGCGCACCCAGGACGGCAGCGGGATCACCCGGGCGACCTGCGGATCGTGGTCGCTGATCTGGTCGGCGAACTCGGTGTTCATGTGGACGATGTCGTACGACGAGCGCCGGCCGCAGGTTCTGCGAGATCAGGATCTGGTCCAGGATCTGGGTGTTGCCCTCGAACACGTAGCTGTAGCGCTCCGGCAGCGGCAGTGTCCGCGGCAGGTCGATCAGCGCCGTCTGCCGGAGCCGACCAGGATGTCGGTGGTCTGGGAGAACTCGAAGTCGTTGATGTCGCCGAGCACGATGACGTTGGCGCCCGTGTCCGTGGCCAGGATCTGGTCGACGAACGCCGCGCACCGACTCGGCCTGCGCGTGCCGCTTGGCGCGCTCGAGCCTGCGACCGGCGGCTGGGACCGGCCGTCAGAGCGGGTCGTCGCCGCCCTTGGAGCTGAAGTGGTTGGCGACCACGAACAGGCTCTGGCCGTGCCAGGTGAACTCGCCGGCCAGCGGCTTGCGGCTGCCGCCGAACGCCGGGTTCGCCGGGTCGATCCGGCCGGGCGAGGAGCGTCAGGTGCGGCCGGCCGAGCCGGTCGGTGACGACGTGCGTCGCGACCGTCGAGCCGCCGCCGGGGCGGTCGACGAACTTGACCGGCTGCGTCGGTGCGGAACAGGAACGCCGACCCGGATGTTGCCGCCCGGCTCGCCGCCGTCGGCGTTGTTCACCGGGTCGATCTGGCGCCACTGCGTACGTCGGCCCGCCGGCCGCGACGATCGCGGTCGATCAGCTTGGTCGAGCGTCTCGTCCGCGGCCGACGTGCCGTCGTTGGTCGGCGCCGTTGTTGTCCTGGACCTCCTCGAGCGCGACGATGTCGGGCGAGGCGAGGTTCGTTCACGATCGGCCTGGCCAGCCCGTCGAACTTCGTCGGCGGGTCGGACGGGTCGAGGTTCTCCACGTTGAACGTGGCGACCGCCAGCTCGCAGCGGCGGCTGCGGGCGTGGTCGTCTCGCGCTTGAGCACCGCCGTCGACGACGGTCGGGGTCTGGTCGGCAGCAGCTTGAAGTTGCCGAAGGAGTAGTCCAGGACGCCGGCGACGGCGCCGGCGAGCGTGTCGCCGGTCGTTCGCGTCGGGGATCGGCGCCAGCACGTCGTCGAGGCAGCATCGCGCTCCGGGTTGCTGTCGGCCGTTGCTGCAGCACGATGCCGCCGCGCACGGTGCGCACGCTGCGACGCCCGCCGGTACGCACGGACAGCTCGCCGAAGCGGCTGGTCGGGCCGGTCGACCTGCGGCGTGGTTGATGCCGCAGCCACATGCCCTCCAGCGACTCGTAGAAGTCGAGGGCGTCGGTGGCCGGGTCGAACGTCGCCGGTCGTCTCGACGTCGCCGGTGGCGTCATCGTCGATCACCGTCGACGGCGGCACCCGGCCACCCGGGCCGACGAGCGTCGGCGCCGGCACGACGCGGTGCCGGTGACGGTGATCGTCGGGTTGGTGAGCTCGGTGGTGGTCAGGTTGTCGGTGCCGCCGTCGCCGCCGGGGCGGAACTCGGTGACCGTGCCCGTGACCGTCACGGCGTCACCGACCGTTCACGGTCGGCGCCGAGCTGGTGAAGACGAACAAGCCCTCGCTGGTGGCCGGGTCGGCGTCCGGGCTGCGGGTCCTGGATCCAGAAGCCGTTGCCGCTCATCGCGGTGACCACGCCGGTGCACGTCGGCACCGAGCTTGCCGTTCAGCGGAGACAGGTGCGCCGCAGCCCTGGATGTCGTGGATGCTTGGCGTCGGTCGGGTCCGGGTCCGGCGGCGTGGCGGTCAGCGTCTTCGGCGCGGGTCGGGCGCCGGCGGTGAAGTCGGCGCTGTTGTTGTCGGTGTCCGCGGTCGGGACCTTGCGGGCGGCCGAGGTGGTGTTCGACAGCGCCGGCGCCGGCGGCGGTCTCGAAGTCGTTGGCCGTCGCCGTAGCCGACGAAGTCGACGCACGCCCGGCGTGCGTGTCGCAGTCGCCGCCGCAGGTCAGCGCGGTCGCTGGTCGACCAGCGCGACCTTGCCGGTCGTCGCGGACATCGCGATCTGCCGGTCGCGTCCGGGGTCGGCAGCGGCGTGGTCGCCGCCGGCGCCCTGCCGCCTCCTGGACCAGGTAGGAGGCGCCCGGCGCGATCGCTGCCGGTCAGCGTCGGTGACTGCCAGGTCGTGCCCGCCGCGGACGCGTACTGGACCGACCAGCCGCGTCACGTCGACGGGCGCGGAGCTGTTGTTGGTCAGCTCGATGAAGTCGTGCGTGTACGGCGCGCCGCTGTTGCCGCCACCGCCGTACACCTCGGTGATGACCACAGTGGACGAGGCGGCGTCCGCCGGTGCCGCGACGACAGCGACCACCGCTCCGGTGAACACGAGGCTTGACGTGACCACGAGGGCGCCCAGGCGGCGCCGTGATCGGTTCTGGGCAGACATGAGCCGGATTCTCACACCCGTACCGGTCCCGGCCAAGGTCCAACACGTGAACACCAGGTACCACCGCGAAAGGCACGGGTGATCATTCGTGCGGCATGGCGACCAGGCGGTACACCTCGAGAGGTTCCGCCTTGCCCTTCAGCTCCAGCAGGCCCAACGACTCGGTGACGGCGTCCGGCAGGAGCGCCTTGGTGGCGGGGCCGATGGCCACGCCACCGCCAGGGGCCTTGCCCTCGATCCGGGAGGCGACGTTGACGGTGTCGCCGATGACGGTGTGGGTGCGGCCGCCCTCGGTGCCGAGCAGGCTGACCGAGGCGACGCCGCTGTTGATGCCGACCCGGAACCGCGGCCACTCCGGGTGCGCCAGACAGACCTTGGCGGCCGCGTCCTGCAACGCGAGCCCGGCCGCGGCGGCCCGGGCCGCGTGGTCCGGCTGGTTGCCGCGTTTGTTGAAGGTGACCATCAGCGCGTCGCCGATGATCCGGTCCACGTCGCCGCCATGGCGCCGTACCACCGGAGGTACGACGACCTGGAAGTACGTGTTCAGCATCGCCGTGACCTCGGCCGGGTCGTGGCGCTCGGAGAACGTGGTGAACCCCTGCAGATCGGCGAAGAGCACGCTGAGGTCCCGCTGCCCGGACACCGTGTCCTCGACGTAGAGATCGGCGAACCGCTCCTCGTACCACTGAATCCGTACGCCGACCACGACCAGAACGAAGGCGGCGAGCATCAGCACGTGCCACTCCCACCACGACAACGCCCAGTTCCGGGCGAACACCACTGCCACCATCGCCTCGGCCAGCAGGACGAACGCGGCGATCATCGACAGCAGCATCAGCGACGGGCGTTCCCACCACGTGTGCAGATAGCGCCCGGCCGCGATCGCGTAGAGCAGTATCGCGGGTACGGCGAGTGCACTGAGGATGCCGTCGGCAACTTCCGGTACGGCGGTGTCGTGCAGCGGAGGCAATCGCAGCACTGAGGCCGCCGCCCACAACGCCATCAGCGTGAGCAACCCCGCGCGGAGCCACCGTCCCCGCCGGACTGCGGTTGCTGCCCGCTCGCCCGACAGGTTCAAGCTGGACAGAAACGCGAACACCGAAGCGAGCGCGATCCCGACGGGCGTCGCGAGGATGAAGCCCGCATTCGGTGTGTCGAGCAGAACCTTCGGCGTCGCCAGCGCGTGCAGTCCGAGAAACCCGGCGGCCGACAGGAACGCCAGCGACACCAACAGCACGCGCGGATCCCCACGCCGCAGCGCCGCCGCACCCGTCCCATACGCCAGTACGGCGCTCAGCACCGCCGTCACCAGTACCAGCCAGAAGTGCGACGGGTGGTGCTCCCAATGCACGTCCAACTGTGGTTGCTGCAACAGCAGCACCAATCCCGCCAGCGGCACCAGCAGCACCACCGCGGTCAGTCCGACCATCGCCGGCGTGTAGACGAACCGCCGTTCAGGCATTCGCGGAAGCCTTCAGATGGGTGTGGATCTGGGACACCACCACAGAGCCTTCGCCGACCGCCGAAGCCACCCGTTTGACCGACCCAGAACGTACGTCGCCGATCGCGAAGAGCCCTGGCAAGGTCGTCTCGTAAGGCTGCGGCGGCCGCGATTCACTCCACTGCGGATCCGCCGCGGCATCCGAACCGCTGAGCACGAAGCCACGCCCGTCCCGGCCGACCTTGTCCGGCAGCCACTTGGTTCCCGGTACGGCGCCGATCATCACGAACAGCCCGGCCGACGGGATCGACTCCTCGTCACCGGACAACCGGTCGCGCAACGTCACGCGCTCCAGCCGTCCGTCGCCGCCACCGCCGACGACCTCGCTGTTCGCCCGTACCGTCACGTTGGGAGCGGCGTCGATGGCTTCGATCAGGTACTGCGACATGCTCGCGGTCAGATCGTCGCCCCGGATCACCAAAGTCACCAGGCGGCAGTAGCGGGCCAGGTGCAGCACCGCCTGCCCGGCCGAGTTCCCACCGCCGACCACACACGAGTCCATGCCCTGCAGGCCATGGGCTTCCGACACACTCGCGCCGTAGTAGACCCCGTTTCCCATCAACGGCTCCAGCGACGGCACGTCCAGGCGCCGGTACGACACCCCGGTGGACAGCACGACCGCCCGGGCCGTCACCTCGCCCACGTCCCCGATGACGGCACGGAACTGGTCGTCCTGCTTCTCCAGCGAGACGATCGACCGCATCAAGACGAAGTGCGCCCCGAAGACCCACGCCTGCTGATACCCGCGCTGCGCCAGTTCGGACCCCCGGATCCCGCGCGAGAACCCGAGATAGTTCCGGATCAGCGAACTCGTCCCCGCCTGCCCGCCGATGGACTCCCGCTCCACCACCAGCGTCCGCAACCCCTCCGACGACGCGTACACAGCCGTGGCCAGCCCACCCGGACCGGCCCCGATCACCAGGACGTCGAACGAGGTCTCGCCGTCGGCCAGCGTCGTCGGCACCCCCCACGCCTCGGCGATCTCGGCATCGGTCGGATCGTGCAGGACGGCACCGCCCACGGCGGGCATCCACACCAGCACACCCTCACCAGGATCCGGCTCGTCGATCCACCGCAGTACGGCGTCCGCCAACGGCGATCCGCTGACCCGGAACGCACTCGGGATCCCGTTGCGTGCCAGCAGACTGCGGATCGCCTGACCGCGGACCGAGTGGTCGGAGGAGATCACCACCACCTCGCGCAGGTTGGCGACCTCGAACCGGGACCACTCCTGGATGAACTCCGCGACCGTCCGGTGGAACAGTTCGTCGCGCTCGATCCACGGCTTCAGCACGTAGTAGTTGATGTCGCCGACCGCCATCGCGGACAGGATCGCCGACGCTGTCGACCGCCTCGCCCACGAACCCCACTCGATCAGCAACGCCCGACGTGCGTCGGGATGCAACGTCCGGGCCAGATCGAGGATCGTGGATCGATCATCATCGGCGAGGGCGTGGTCGACCAGCACCACGGCCACTCGCTGTTCGAACTCGTGCGCGCGTTGCAGACAATCCGACGCGGCAGCCGCGGTCAGCTCGCCGCGGACCCGGAAGTCGACTCCGAACGCCCGCTCGAGCTCTGTCTCACTGCGTTCCAGCTGCATCGGATCGGCATCGACGACCAGCAACAGCGGCCGCGCCTCGCGCAGGCTGGACCTGCCCCCGGGTTCCCCTCCCATGATTGTGACGGTAGGTCCGCCCTCACCGATGGGCAATGGTCAAAACGTTTGATCGCCGGTCCTGTCCGCCCCAGTGGGACAGGACCGGCGAAGCTGTAACTTTCTGGCCGCGCCTCCGGCACGGCGGGTCATGGGGCCTTGGCCTCAAATGGTCAGTTGACGCTGACGGC
The DNA here is from genome assembly GCA_963770725.1 of uncultured Actinomycetota bacterium. Classification (GTDB taxonomy): domain Bacteria; phylum Actinomycetota; class Actinomycetes; order Propionibacteriales; family Kribbellaceae; genus Kribbella. The sequence goes on along the minus strand of CAVYQT010000011.1, from coordinate 179,532 downwards.
GGACCAGGCGGCGGCGACCACGGCCCGCTCGCTGCTGGTCGCGCCGTACAGGTCGGTCGCGGCGTTCAGGGTCGCGCCCCGGGCCTGCGCGTACGTCGTACCGGTGGTCATGTAGGTGGTCAGCGCGCGGTACCAGATCTTGCCGACCTTGTCCCGGCCGATGCCGGCGACGGTGGTGCCGTTGCAGGTGGGCGAGTCGTGCGGCAGTCCGCCGAACTCCTTGGCACCGCTGCCCTCGGAGGCGAGGTAGGCGAAGTGGTTGGCCACGCCGGAGGAGTAGTGCACGTCCAGGTTGCCGATGCCGGAGTAGTAGCAGTCGGGGGAGTTGCCGTCCTTGCTCGGCTTGTCCATGTACCGCAGCGCCGGCCGGTCCTTCATGATCTCCTCCCCGATGTAGTAGTCACCCGGGTCGGAGGCCTTGTTCGAGTAGAACTCGACGAAACTGCCGAAGATGTCGCTGGTCGCCTCGTTCAGCCCGCCGGACTCACCGGAGTAGGTGAGGTTCGCGGTCGCGGTGGTGACGCCGTGGGACATCTCGTGACCGGCCACGTCGATCGACACCAGCGGACCGGCGGCCACGCCGTCGCCGTCGCCGTACGTCATCTGCTTGCCGTCCCAGAAGGCGTTCACGTAGTTGTTGCCGTAGTGAACGCGGCTCGGGACGCCCCTGCCGTCGTTGAAGATGCCGTTCCGGCCGTGCTGGGTCTTGTAGTAGTCCCAGGTCGTCGCGGCACCGTAGTGCGCGTCGACGGCGGCCGTCTGCCGGTTGGTGTTCAGCCCGGTGCCCCAGTGGTTGTCGGCGTCGGTGAACCGGGTCGGCACCGGGCAGCGCAGGCCGAAGAGCTGGCACAGGATGGGGTCGGTCTTGTTGTTCGCGTCCGCCGTGTAGCCGTTGCCTCGGGTCGGATCGGTCAGCGTGAACCCGCCGGTGGCCGGTGTGCTCTCGATCGGCACGGTCCCGCTGTACAGGCTCTGGCCGTCGCCGGTCGCCGTCTGGACGTGCTGCTCGGGCCTTGGCACGGGCTACCGCCGCGCTCGGCGTGGGGACCGGGTCTGCCGTCGGCGCACCGGTGGCGGTGGCGGTGGTGGCGCTGGTCAGACCGAGGGCGGTTGTGGTCGCCACTGCGGTAGCAGCGGCGAACAGGGCGGATCTGTTCATCCTCGCGCTCCTTCTTCAGCGTCCCGGGGGCCTCACGCCCCGGGAACGAGGTGCTGGAACGTTACCGCTCGGTCACCTACCGTGGCCAGAGGTTGGGAAAGTTGCCTTTCCGCCGCGCGACCACCGGATTTGGTCGGGCCCGGGCGATACCGTCACGCCATGGCGAAGACCACAGCGGTGATGTTCCCCGCAGGGGACCGGGAAGTCCGCGTCTCCAGCCCGGAGCGGGTCGTCTACGAAGCGACCGAGTGGGCCCCGGAGGTCACCAAGCTCCAGGTCTGTGAGTACTTCGCCGGCGTCGGTGCCGCATTCATGCACGCGTCGGGCGACCGTCCGGTCGCGCTGGAGCGCTGGCCCGGCGGCTGGCGCGAGGGGATGACGCTGTCCGTCGACGCGACCGGCCGGCAGACCGGCGACGGCTTCTACTCGAAGCGCCTGCCGAAGGGCGCCCCGGACTGGCTCGAGACCTGCAGGGTGCTGACGCCGAACGACCGCCCGATCGATGAGCTGTGCCTGACGGAGATCGGGGCCGCGGTGTGGGCGGCCCAGATGGGCACCCTGACCTTCCACCCGTGGGCGGTGCGCAAGAGCGATCTCGACCATCCGGACGAGCTCCGGATCGACCTCGACCCGCAGCCGGGGGCGACCTTCGCCGACGCCCGGCGGGTAGCCGGCGTCGCCCGTGAGTTGCTCGAGGAGCTGGGTCTTCGCGGGTATCCGAAGACCAGCGGCAACCGGGGGATCCACATCTACGTGCGGATCCGGCCGGAGTGGTCGTTCGACGAGGCCCGGCACGCGGCGATCGGCCTCGGGCGGGAGCTGGAGCGCCGCGACGACGCCGTCACCACCGCCTGGTGGAAGGAGGAGCGCGGCGACGCTGCGATCTTCCTCGACTTCAACCAGAACCTGCGCGACCGCACGGTCGCCGGGGCGTGGTCGCTCCGGCCGCGACCCGGAGCGCCGGTCAGTACGCCGATGACGTGGGAGCGGCTGGCCGAGGTCGACGATCCGCGGGCGTTCAACCTGCACACCGTCCCGGAGTACCTCACTGATGGTGACCCGTGGGCGGACATGGACGAGACGGCGTACTCGCTGGACCCGCTGCTGCGGCTGTGGGAGGAGCTACCGGGCGGGGAACTGAACTTCCCGCCGGATTACCCGAAGATGCCGGGTGAGCCGCCGCGTGTGCAGCCGAGCAAGAAGGTCGCCGATCACTGGGACGACGAAGGCAACCGGATCGCGCCGTAGGGCCGACAGCTCTCGGTGCTGTCCCGTCGGCTGCCCGGATAGGCCTACTCCTCCTTGGCGTTGCTCCTCCACCGCTCAGCCAGACACGAACGCGACCACGGCGAGGGCGACCTGCCCTACCCACCCGAGTACCCGAAGATGCCCGGCGAACCCAAGCGAGTCCAGCCCTCCAAAGACCGCGACCGGCCGAAGGACTAGGGCCGGGTCTGGTTGTCGCGGCTGTAAGCGTCGGCGTGGGGGCGCGGCTCCGGGCTGCTAGATCGTGCTAGTCGTGGTGGTGTGCGTCAAGGGCGCCTTCGGCGTCCCTGCGCGGATCTTCGACCTTGACCCACACCACCACGACCAGGGAAGGACGCAGCTATCCCGGAGCAGCTCACCCGAATGGTCACACGCCCCCGGCGTGGACACGGGCGCCAGCCCGGATCCGGGGATGATCTGGTGCCATCGCGGGACCGTGGACACCTTCTGGGGACCCCGGACATGGTGTGACCTGTCCGAGGCCCCCACACGGTGTCCACGGCCCCGGGTTCTGCCCGGTTTGCCCGCCATCCGGCCGGATCCGTCCACATCCCGGAATCCCGGCCCGGAGCGTGCATCGAGTTGTCGATGTCGGTCGACCCCGCCGGCGTGTCGTCGACCAAGATCGACAACTCGACGAAGGAGGCGGCCCCGTTTCGGCGATGCGGGCCCGGCCGACCACGACCGAACCCGGCAACCACATCCGCTGGACCGACCACCCCCGGGGTCAGACCTCTGCGCGGGATCCGCGTAGCTGCGTCCCACCCCGGCTAGCACCATCCACGCAGCGGAGCCCGCCAACAACGCTGACGTTTATCCCCGCCAACCACGCCGACGTTTGCCCCCGCGAACCACACTCACTCCCGAAGGCCCCGCGAACCACAGTTGTCTACTGGAGTACGGCGGCCGCAGTTGTCAGAACGTTCGGAGGGCGCCGCCGTCGATGGGGAGGATGGCGCCGGTGATGTACGACGCGGCGGGGGAGAGGACGAAGGCGGCGACCCGGCCGAACTCGTCCGGGGTGCCGTAGCGGCGTAGCGGGATGGTCTTCTCCGAGGCGCGGCGGGCGGCCTCCGGGTCGCCGCCCTTGGCGTCGAGTTCCTTCAGCCGGTCGGTGGAGATCCGGCCCGGCATCAGGCCGTTGACCCTGATCCCGTTCGGGCCGAGCTCGTCGGCCAGCGTCTTCGCGATCATCGCCAGACCCGGACGCAGCCCGTTCGAGATGGCCAGGCCGGCGATCGGGGACTTCACCGACGACGACAGCACGAACGCGATCGACGTACCGTCCGAACCGGCCCGGGCGACCGAGCGGGCGATCCGCAGGCCGCCGAGGAAGACACTGTCGAAGGCGTTCCGCCAGTCCTCCTCGTCGGAGTCCAGCGCCGTCCCGGGACGCGGGCCGCCGACGCTGATCAGGGCGCCGTGCAACGCACCCCACTTGGCGATCGCGGTCGCGGCCAGCCGCTCCGCACTCTCCGGGTCGGCGTTGTCCACCGAGATGCCGACCACGTTCTCGCCGAGCTCGGCCGCGGCCCGCGAGATCGACTCCTCGTTCCGGCTGGAGATGACGAGCCGGGCACCCTCCGCGGCCAGGGCCTTCGCGGTGGCGAAGCCGAGGCCGCCGCTGGCGCCGGTGACGATGTAGGTGCGATCGCGCAGTCCGAGGTCCACGGTCACCATCCTGCCTCACCGCACCGGATCTCGCACGCCGACGGCCGGTTGGTGGCCGACGGCAAGTTCACATTGTTGTGCAGGGCAACGAATTGGTCAGCGATCGGCCGCGCCGGCGGGGACCTCCGGGCGGACCCGGCCGGGCGAATCGCCTTGGGCGTCGCGGACTTGCTGCCGGGAGAAGTAGATCAGCCCGCCGAGGGCGAGCAGGGCGAAGAAGAACCACTGCAGCCCGTAGAAGAAGTGCGGCCCGTCGTCGATCTCCGGCCCCGGGAACCCGCCGAACGCCGGATCGTTGGCCGGCTCCTGTTGGTCGATCGTCAGGTAGCCGTCGTACAGGTTCAGATCGAGGGCCTTGGCGAACTCCGGTCCGTTGATGAGTCGCGCCGTACCGTCCTGCGGCGTCCCACCGGTGGTGTGCCCGCCGCGTTCGCTGCGTTGCAGGCGGCCGGTGATGGTCACCTCGCCGGCCGGTACGGCGGGGACGTGGCCCGGCGCGAGCTCGGCACCCTGGCGGGCCAGGAATCCCCGATCCACCAGCACGGCCTTGCCGTCGGGGAGTGTCAGCGGGGTGACGATCTCGAACCCGGGCCGGTCCTTCACGTTCCGGTACCGCAGCACGACCTGCTTCGAGGCGTCGTACCGGCCGGTGACGACCGCCGTCCGCCAGGCGTGCTGGTCGCCGACGACGCCGTCCTGGCCGACGATCTGGTCGATCGGCGCCGGCGGAGCGGCCAGATTGGCGCGGGTGACGTCGTTGCGCGCCTTGCGGTCGTCGAGGCGGTGGAACTGCCAGCGACCGAGCTGGACGCACACTCCGGCGAGCACCAGGACCGCCAGTGCGGTGGCGATCCAGCGCACATTCATCAGACGACGCACATCTCGAACTTAAGCCATCACCTGAAACAGTCGGTGCCCGGCACGTAGGCTGGAGCCGTGACAGCGACAGAAGAGGTGACTCAGCTCGGTCTGGCGGACCGGTTCGGCCGCGTTGCCACGGACCTGCGCGTGTCCCTCACCGACCGTTGCAACCTGCGCTGCTCTTACTGCATGCCCGAGGAAGGCCTGGACTGGCTGGCCAAGCCGGAGCTGCTCACCGACGACGAGGTGGTCCGGCTCGTCTCCGTCGCCGTCCGGTTACTCGGCGTACACGAGATCCGCTTCACCGGCGGCGAGCCCCTGCTGCGCCGCGGCCTGGTCGGCATAGTCGCCCGTACGACGGAGCTGCTGCCGCGACCCCAGGTGTCGCTGACCACCAACGGCATCGGCCTGGCCCGGCAGGCTCAGGCGCTCAAGGATGCCGGTCTGGACCGGGTGAACGTGAGCCTGGACACGATTCGGCCGGACACCTTCCAGGAACTCGCCCGGCGCGACCGGGTGAAGGACGTACTGGCCGGGCTGGAAGCGGCCCAGGACGCCGGACTGACGCCGGTGAAGGTCAACGCGGTTCTGATGCGCGGCGTGAACGACCAGCAGGCGCCGGAGCTGCTCGCGTTCTGCTTGGAGCACGGCTACGAGCTGCGGTTCATCGAGCAGATGCCGCTGGACGCCCAGCACGGCTGGAACCGCGCCACCATGATCACCGCCGACGAGATCCTCGCCCAGCTGTCGGAGCCGTTCGGGCTCGAGCCGACCGACGCGGCGACCCGGGGGAGTGCGCCGGCCGAATCGTTCACGGTCCGCGGCGGGCCGCAGACCGTCGGCATCATCGCCTCCGTCACCCGGCCGTTCTGCGGTGACTGCGACCGGGTCCGGCTGACCGCCGACGGCCAGGTCCGCGACTGTCTCTTCGCCCGGACCGAATCGGATCTGCGGACCGCGCTGCGCGCCGGGGCCGACGACGAGGAACTGGCCGACCGCTGGCGGCGGGCGATGCGCGGCAAACTCCCGGGCCACGGCATCAACGACCCGAGCTTCCTGCAGCCGACCCGGCCGATGTCCGCGATCGGCGGCTGAAGAGGCTGAACGCCGTACCAAACCGGCCCAAACCGGAAATGTACTTTTTCGGTGTCCGGTCTTTAGCCGGAGAAAGGCTCGACCTCGCGCAGGAATGACCGCCGGGCGAGGAAGTCGGACAAGCTGTCCTTGTGCTCGTCGCAGGCGAGCCAGGTCTTGCGCCGGTCCGGAGTGTGGATCTTCGGGTTGTTCCACAGCAGTGCCCACTGAGCCGGCGCGCCGCATCCCCTGGCAGAGCAGACGGACGGCAGGGCTTCTTCGGTCATGCGTGGCTCCCTTGAATGGCTGGACCCCCCACCGCCCCGGTCTTTCCTGAGGGTGCCGGGGAATTGTCCCTGATCTCTCAATAATCAAAACCGTGGGGAAATGAAGCGACGTCGGACAGCCACGGGGGGAGCCGTCCGACGCCGCATCAAGACCCTGAATTCCAGCCATGAACTTCAGAGCACGCGGGAGATTCTGACACGGATGGCGCCGAAGTTTCCAGTCCCGGCACGGATCACTTTTCGGTGTCGGTCTTGACGCCCGGATCGGGGTCTGGTCCGCCGTCCGGTTCCGGCTGCGTGACGACGAGGGGATGCGACCCGATCGCAGGGCGTTCGGGGGCGATGAAGGGGTCCGGGCTGGACACCGTCGTGGTCCGGTGCGCGTTCGCCAGCACCACCGCGATGTAGGGCAGGAACACGGCCGCGACGATGAACATCCAGCGCCACGGCGACGGCGTCACGACGGCCAGTACGAAGCAGACGATCCGGATCGACATCATCCACGCGTAGCGCGCGATCCGGCCGTCCAGATCCTCGGATCGGCCCGGCTGCGCACTCGTCACCGAAATGACGGTCTCGTCGGCCCGCTCACGGCGTCTCGACATCTATCCTCCTCACCAGGACCAACGGTACGCCGCGTCGATCGCCCGGGCGCAGCCAGGATGGAAAGGAAAGGAACGTCACATGACCGACCGCACCTACCGCGTCACCGAGATCGTGGGCACGTCGAAGGAAGGCGTGAAGGAAGCGATCACCAACGGCATCACCCGGGCCGGCGAGACCCTGCGGCACCTCGACTGGTTCGAGGTCACCGAGATCCGCGGCCACATCGTCGACAACCAGATCGATCACTACCAGGTGGGGATGAAGGTCGGCTTCCGCCTCGAAGACTCCTGACCCCGAGACATCCGAGGGGATATCCGGCCGGGTGCTGGGTTCCCCCTTCGTGTACGGCCGGAGAACCCATCGTTCGGGGGGATAACCCCTCGAACGATGGCGGGCCTGGCCGCGATAGCGTTCGTCCGACTGGCGACGTGTGAGGAGGACTTGTGAGCAGGTCTGTGTTGGTGACCGGTGGCAGCCGGGGCATCGGGCTGGCGATCGCGACCGCGTTCCGGGAGGCCGGGGACCAGGTCGCCGTGACGTACAACAGCAGCGAGCCGCCCGCGGGCTTTCTCGGCGTCAAGTGCGACATCACGGACCAGGAGCAGGTGGACGCGGCGTTCGACACGATCCAGGAGCAGCAGGGGCCGGTCGAGATCCTGGTGGCGAACGCCGGTATCACCCGCGACACCCTGCTGCTGCGGATGTCCGACGAGGACTGGGACGCCGTCGTCGAGACGAATCTGACCGGCTCGTTCCGGGTCGCCCGGCGGGCGGTGAAGGGGATGCTGCGGCTGCGCAGGGGCCGGATCGTCTTCATCTCGTCGGTGGTCGGCATGCTCGGCTCACCCGGCCAGGTGAACTACGCCGCCAGCAAGTCCGGCCTGATCGGCATGTCCCGCTCGATCGCCCGGGAACTCGGCAGCCGCGGGATCACCGCGAACGTGGTCGCCCCCGGCTTCGTCGAGACCGACATGACCGCGGTGCTGCCGGAGGAGACCCAGAAGCAGTACCTGAGCCAGATCCCGCTCGGCCGGTTCGGCCTGACCGAGGAGATCGCGAACGCGGTCCGCTGGCTCGCCTCCGACGAGGCCGGGTACATCACCGGTGCGGTGATCCCGGTCGACGGCGGCATCGGCATGGGCAACTGAAACACCACCACCACCTCATCGAGAAAGGGACGCCGGTGGGCATCCTCGACGGCAAGCGGATCCTGGTCGCCGGAGTCACGCTCGACTCCTCGATCGGCTTCGCCACGGCCAAGGTGGCGCAGGAACAGGGCGCCACCGTGCTGATCTCCAACTTCGGCCGGGCGCTCGAGCATCACCAGACGGATCGCGAAACGCCTGCCGCAGGAGCCGCCCGTCCTCGAGCTGGACGTGACGAACGCCGACCACCTCGCGGCGCTGCCGTACGCCGTACGCGAGCATGTCGACGGCCTCGACGGCGTCGTGCACTCGATCGCCTACGGGAATCCGGAGACGATCCTCGGCGGCAAGTTCCTGGACGGGCCGTGGGAGGACGTGGCGCAGGCCGTGCACGTCTCGGCGTACTCGCTGAAGGCGCTCGCGGTCACCTGCGCGCCGCTGATGAGCCGTGGCGGCAGTGTCGTCGGGCTGACTTTCGACGCCACCGTCGCCTGGCCCGGGTACGACTGGATGGGCGTGGCCAAGGCCGCCCTGGAGTCGACGAACCGGTACCTGGCGCGTGACCTCGGTGCGCAGGGCATCCGCTGCAACCTGGTCTCCGCCGGCCCGCTGAAGACCCTGGCCGCCAAGGCGATCCCGGGCTTCGAGAAGTTCGAGGAGCCGTGGCTGGACCGCGCCCCGCTGGGCTGGGACCCGTCCGACCTGGAGCCGACCGGGCGGACCATCGTCGGCCTGCTCAGTGACTTCTTTCCCGCGACCACCGGCGAGATCGTGCACGTCGACGGCGGCTACCACGCGATGGGAGCGTAGGGGTTGGCCACATCTCTGGTTGAGCTCCGGATCCTGGACGGCGCCAATCTCTACTTCAGTCGTGCCGCCGTCAAGCTCACGCTCGACGTGTCCGCACTCGTCGACGCCCCGGCACCCGCCGCGAAGGCGTACGGCCAGGCCATCGGTCTCGGCACCACCCGGCCCGGCCGGATCGGCTCCGGGTTCCGGCAGCGGTTCGCGATCCGGGTCGCCGGTCACGTCGTACGACGGATCGCGCGTGAGGCCGGGATCGGCCGGATCGGCGTCCGGGTCCGCCCGGAGTCCGACGTACGACGTCTGGTCGTGGCCTTCCCGTGGGCCCACGAGGACCGGGCCCGGGCGCTCGGTGCGGCGATCGTGGAGGTGCTGGACGCGTTCGGCTCCGACGACCTCAGCGACCTGATCGCGACCGTCGGCGATCGGGTCCGGAACGAGCCGCCGGGCAACGCGCCGCCGACACTGCGGCCGAAGGTGCCGGTGGTCGCGGTGACCGGGACGAACGGCAAGACCACCACCTCGCGGATGATCGCGCACATCGGGCGCGCGGCCGGGCTGCGCGTCGGCTGGTCCAGCACCGACGGCGTCTATTTCGACGGCGAGCTGGTCAAGTACGGCGACTTCTCCGGCCCGAGCGGAGCCGGTCAGGTGCTGTCCCAGCCGGGGATCCAGCTCGCGGTGACCGAGACCGCCCGTGGCGGCATCCTCCGGCGCGGGGTCGGCGTGGCCTCGAACGACGTCTCGGTGGTCACCAACGTCACCGCCGACCACCTCGGGCTTGGCGGGATCGACACCGTCGACCAGTTGGCCGAGGTGAAGGCCGTGATCACCCAGATCACCAAGCCGCGCGGCTGGTGCGTGGTGAACGGCGACGACCCGCGGACGTTCGCGATGCGGCTCGGCTCGCCGGCCAAGTGCTGGGTGTTCTCCCGCGACGCCGATTCGCCGTCGATCCGGACCGTACTGGACGAGGGCGGCCGGGCGACGACCGTGCTGGACGGGCTCATCACCGTGCTCGACCAGGCCAGCGACCCGGAGCCGTTGGTCAAGGTCGTCGACGTACCGATGACGCTGTCCGGGCTGTCGCACTACAACGTGGAGAACGCGCTCGCCGCGGCGTCGGCGGCACTCGGGCTCGGGCTGCCACGGGCTGCGGTGATCGAGGGGCTGACCTCGTTCGCGCCGAACGAGAACAACCCCGGCCGGATGAACATGTACTCGCTGCGCGACTTCACCGTGGTGATCGACCTCGCGCACAACGAGGCCGGTCTGGAGGCGCTGCTCGAGATCATGAACGGGGTCCGGGAGCCGGGCGGACGGTTGCTGCTGGCCCTCGGTTCGCCGGGGGACCGGGCCGACGACATGGTCTCCGCGCTCGGAGCGATGGGCGCCCGCGCGGCCGACCGCGTGATGATCGGCCACAAGAGCGACTATCTGCGCGGCCGCCCGCCCGCGGAGCTCGACGCGGTGTTCCGGGAAGGGGCCGCGTCGGTCGGCGTGGACGACGTGCCGTCGTACCCGAGCGAGCTGGAGGCGGCGCAGGCGCTGGTCGGCGAGGCGAAGGCCGGGGACGTGGTCGCGGTGATGTCTCTGCAGGATCGGGCGAGTCTTGACGCCTGGTTGCGGTCCGAGGGAGCTACCGTCGACACACCGGAGACCTTGAAGGCCAAGGTCGACAGAGCCCAGCACCTGACTGGGGCGGTGGGGCGGGGTAGCTATCGCACAGCCCCTTCCGCCGGCGGTCGGGGCGAGAACGGGGTGAGATGCGGTACTTGTGGACCGTGCCGTCCGCGGTTGTCGCCTGGTTCGTGGCGGGATTCGCGGCCACGTATCTGAAGGGACTTCCGGACGGTACGACGCTGTTCGTGCCCGTGCGGCTGGACCTGCTCGTGCTGGGCGGCTTCGCCGGTGGAGTGGCGGCCGGGCTGTTCGTCGGCCGGATCCGGTTCACCCTGCCGCTCGTCCTGCTCGTCGCCACCGGCATGTGGTGGCTGACCGGGAACTCCTTCACCGACCAGGAGTTCCTGACCACGTTGCTGGTGGCAAGCGCTGTCGGCGGCCTGTTCGGTGCCCTGGGCACCAGGAGCTCGGTGGTCGCCGCGTTCGCGCTCACGATTCCGGTCGTCTGGTTGGCGCTCCGTCCGGCGAACCAGCTACAGGACTGGCGCTGGCTGTGGCAGCTGAACGGTCTGCTGGTCGGGGCCGGTCTGGCGATCCTGCTGTACGTCGCCTGCTGGCGGCGCGGCTGGAGATCGGCGTACTCCTGGTTGCTGCTGGCCGGCTTCTATCTGGCCGCGTTCGGGATCGTCGCGGCGATCCGGACGATCAGCCGGGCACCCACGGGTCAGTCGCCCGACCTGATCGCGGATGCCGCGACCGACGCGTTCTTCCAGTCGTTCGAGCCGGTGTTGCGTGAGTACTGGCCCTGGCTGGTGATGGCCGTGCTGCTCGCGATCCCGATGGTCGCGCTCAAGCTCCGCGCCCTTCCACCACCCCCGCCCCCGCCCGACCCGTACGCCGACCGCTCCAACGACGCCGTGCTGTCCGATGACCTCGACTGGATCGACCAGGAGGAGCCGAGGCGCCGGCTCCTCCCGAGACGAGACCCAGTCACTTAGCTGGCGTTGCCGTGCCGCATTCGGCGCCCGGGTCTGTGTCGCACGGCATGCCGGTCGGGACGCCGGTGGGCGCGTCGGCGAGCTGCCCGGTCGCGTCGAGTGGAGTCACCGCGGTCACCCTCAGGTCCTTGCGTGGGATCACCAGGGCGAAGAAGCGCAGCCTGGCCGTCGCCGGCGTGCCGACCGCGTCGGCCGTGTAGGTCTTTCCGCCGGCGGCGATCACGACCTTGCGTGCGTCCGGAGAGACAGCTCCGAACACCAGCGTCTGGTCGGCCTTCGCAGCGTCCTTCTCCTTCTGATGCCCCTGAACGACGTGATGGCGGGCGCGCTGGCCGGGCCTCCACTCGTTGAAGCACACGTACGGCCGGCCGAAGCTGTTCGCCGGGCCCTCGTCACTCACCATGCAGCCGTACCGCGAGAAGGCGAGCATCGCCCAGTTCTCGGTCGGGATCGTCCCCTTCGCGATGTAGTAGGCCTTGGGCAGGTAAGCGTTGGCGTCCGGCATCTTCGTGAACACCTCGGCCGACCACGGCGGTGGCATGACGGTCTTGTGATCGCCGGTGCCGGCGGTGCTCGGTGGCGCCGTCGGGAGCGTCTGCACCGGGATCGAGGGCGCGAAGCCCGCGACGCCGGGTTCGTTGCTCGCCGAGCGGAACGATCCGAGCGCCGGTCCGATGGCCAGGACGGCGGCCGTGGCGGCGGCTGTCGCCACGACGACGGCGGTGGTACGGCGGCGGCGCCGGCGGCGCGTGATGCGGAGACGGATCGGAGCGGCCGGGTCAGCCGGCTCGGGCCGGTCATCGGTCAGTACGGCGAGCTTCGCGGTCAGGTCGTCGGTCATGCGATACCCCTCCCGGCCAGGTCGGCCAGTTCGTCGGGTGTGCTGAAGTGCTGGTCGGTGCGGAGCGCGTCCAGGCCACGCCGCGTGTGCTGCTTCACGGCGCCTACCGAGCAGCCGAGCAGGTCGGCCACGGCTCGCTCGGACAGATCCTCGGCGTACCGCAGATAGACCGCGGCGCGTTGCCGTGGGCTCAGCCGCGCCATCGCGGCGCGCAGGGCGAGCCGCTCGTCCACCTGTCCGGTGGCCGGGCCGACCGCGATGTCGGGTGGTGCCTCCGTCGGGCGTTCGCCGATCCAGCGGCGGCGGCGGGCGGACAGGAACGTGGTGGTGACGATCTTGCGCAGATACCCCTCGGGGTTCCCGGCACTCACCTTGCGCCAGTGGAACCACAGCTTGGTGAATGCCTCCTGTGCGAGGTCCTCCGCCTTCTGGTGGTCCAGGGTCAGCGCGTACGCAAGCCGCGCGGTCGCGGTCCAGCGAGCCCGCACGAAGGCGTCGAAGTCCTCGCCAATCGGGTCTGATCTCATCGGCATCCCTTCCCTCACCCCCTCGAACGCCACGGCCAGCGTCGCAGGGTGACAGGTCAGCCGAGAAGTTTCCGGGCCAGCCAGCCGCCGGGCTGGAACCCGGGTGGGAGGGCGAAGACGGCGGAGCCGATCGTGGTGGTCCACTCGTTCAGGGCGTCGGCCGCGTCGAGGCGGGCGAGCAGGGGGAGGAACTGGCCGGCGACGTCGGCCTGGTGGCTGAGGAAGATCAGGCCGGACTCGCGATCGGGGCCGGTGTCCTGGACGTAGTTGAGGCCCTTGCGGAAGATCCGGCGGCCGTCGTTCTCCGAGTGGTGCGAGAGCCGGGCGTGCGAGTTCTCGGCGATCACGAGCCGGCCGTCGCCGTCCCGGGCCTGCAGGTCCATTTCGTCATGTTCGGCGGTGCCGGTCAGGGGTGCGCCGTTCGGCAGTTTGCGGCCGACCGCGCGCTCCTGCTCCGATCGGGTCAGCTCGTCCCAGGTGTCCAGGTTCATCCGGATTCGCCGTACGACGAGCGTCGTACCGCCGCGGAACCAGTCGGGGCCGTCGGACGACCACACCGTGCTGTCGAACTCCGGCGTACCGACGGCCGGGTTGCCGGTGCCGTCGACCTGGCCGAACAGGTTCCGGCCGGTCACGGGCTGCCCGTCGGAGCCGGTGCCGTTCCAGAACCCGGACTGCCGCCACAGCGGCGTGGCGAACGGCTTCGCATCGGCGACCAGCCGCCGTACGGCGTGCACCACGCTGACCGCGTCGTCCGCGCCGACCATCACCAGCAGATCCCCACCCGACCACGCCGGATCGAGCCGATCATGTTTCATCACCGGCAGATCATCGAGCCCGGCCGGCTTGTTCCCGGTCAGCGCGAAGACCCGCGGACCGAAGCCCACCGTCGTCGTCAGCGCGACGTTCGCGACCGCCAGTTCCGGCGACGTATCGCCAGGCGCGGGCCGCCCGTTGGCCAGGGCAACGATGTCGTTGCTCCACAACCGCATCAGCCGCCCGAGCGCCGCCTTGTCCGTCCCGGGCAGCAGCTTCAACCCGACCAGCTCAGCATGCTTCGGAGACGGCGCCGCGATGCCGGGCTGGTGCTCGCCGTACGGGCTGATGAGCCGCGTCACCGCCTGTTGCTGAGACCTGTCGTTGTCCAGAGCAACTGCAGCCCCGCCGGAGACGGCAGCATCCGCGGCGGCAGCGCCGGCGTACCCGATGAGCTGTCGCCGGGACGGCTTACTCACTTGGCTGAGGGGGTTTCGCTCGGGTGGTAATGCTCTTCCTCCTCGGTGAAGGCCTTCACCGGGACGTTCAGGTCGTGGGAGGTGCCGTCGGCGAACGCGAGCGTCACCGGGACCTCGTCACCTGGCTTCAACGCCTGTTTGAGGCCCATCAGCATGACGTGGTCGCCGCCGGGGGAGAGATGCGTGTGGGAGCCGGCCGGGACGATGATGCGGCCCGTCTTCTCCTGCATGACCATCTTGCCGTCCTTCATCGCCATCTCGTGCAGCTGCACCGTCCCGGCCACCGGAGAGGTTGCCGAGGTCAACTTGATGTCGGCGCTCCCGGGGTTGGTCAGCGACATGAACGCCGCCGTCATGCTGGTGTCCTTCGTACCGACCGTCGCGCGCATCCAGGCGTCCTCGACCAGCACCGAGGGCGTCGTCGCAGCCGCTTGAGCAGCTGGCTCCCGGGAGGATCCACAGGACGACAGCAACACCGGGAGGGCGACGGCCAGCGCGGCCGTCAGCAACTTCAGCTTCACGGACAGGCCAACGACCGTGACCCGGGTGAGTTCCGGCATCAGGCGATGTGTCCCGGATCACCTCATCAGTTCGTCATTCGCCGGCGTGCCGTCCTCGTCGGGCTGGACGAAGTCCGGGTCGCCGCCCTCGTCGCCCGAGCGGGCGCCGGCCTGGGCGAGGTGCGACACCGACTCGAGCTCGGCGAGCACGGTCTGGTGCTGGTCGACGCACAGGACGACGAGGTCGCCCGGGTTGGAGCGGGCCAGCGCGTGCCGGACCGCCTCCAGCTCGTCCAGCTCGATGTCGACCCGGCGGCAGCGCGCGCCGTTCTCCATCGCGGCCCGGACCCCCGCCTCGACCAGCGCCGCCGACTCGCCGCGCTTCCGGCCGCGCAGCCGGGCGTCCTCGCGGACGACGACCACGTCGAAGTGCTGGGCGGCGACCTCACCGAGCTCGCGGATGTCGTCGTCCCGCCGGTCGCCCGCGGTCGCGACCACGCCGATCCGGGACGGCCGGCCGAGCTCCGACGACGCGTTCAGGCTCTCGCCGAGCCGGTCGACGAAGTCACCGAGCATCCGCATCGCCGGCGCGTTGTGACAGTAGTCGACGATCACGGTCCGGCCGTCCACGTCGATCTCGTTCAACCGGCCGGGGGAGAGGTAGTACGACGTACTGAACGTCCGCAGCCCCTGCCGGATGTCGTGCAACGGCGCACCGGCGGCGAACGCGGCGGCCGCGGCGGCCATCGAGTTCTGCACGTTCATCATCGCCCGTCCGCCGAACGTTGCCGGCAGCAAGTGTGTCCAGGCCAGCTGCATCGACCGGCGGCCGTGCTTGACCACGATCATGTCGCCCAGCTCCGACCGCTCCAGCACGACGGCCCGCCCACCCCGCCGGCAGTGACCCTCGATGTACTCGCGCACCTCGCTCCCCGGCTCGGCCATGCTGAACCACACCACCTGGCCCGAACACTTCCGCCGCATCTTGCGCACCAACGGGTCGTCCGCGTTCAGTACGGCGTACCCGGTCCGCGGCACCGCCTCGACGAGCACCGCCTTCACGTCGGCCAGCTGCTCGAGCGTGTCCACGCCGCGCAGACCGAGGTGATCGGGCTGGATGTTCAGTACGACGGCCACGTCGTTGCGCTCGTACCCGAGCCCCTCGCGCAGGATCCCGCCGCGGGCCACCTCGAAGACGGCGAAGTCGACCCGCGGGTTCTGCAGCACCATCCGGGCGGACTTCGGCCCGGACGCGTCCGCGCGGATCACCAGCCGCTCGTCGATCACGATGCCGTCGGTCGACGTCATCCCGACCTTGCGGCCGATGCCCTTGAAGACATGGCTGATCATCCGCGCGGTGGTGGTCTTGCCGTTCGTCCCGGTCACCGCGACGATCGGGATCCGGCTGGTCGCCCCCGGCGGGAACAACATGTCGACCACCGGCTTGGCGATGTACTGCGGCTCGCCGATCGTCGGGTTGGTGTGCATCCGGAAGCCGGGCGCCGCGTTCACCTCGCAGATCGCGCCGCCGGTCTCGCGCACCGGCTGGGTGATGTCCGGGCAGATGAAGTCGATCCCGGCGATGTCCAGCCCGATCATCCGGGCCGCCTCCTCGGCGATCTCGACGTTCTCCGGGTGCGCCTCGAAGGTGCGGTCGATCGAGATGCCGCCGGTGGACATGTTCCCGGTCAGCGTCAGCTTGACCATGGCCTCTTCCGGCGGTACGTCGTCCAGCTCGAAACCCTGGCCGCGGACGAGCTCCCGGGCGGCGTTGTTGATGGTGATCCGGGTCAGGATCTTCTCGTGCCCGACACCGCGGCGCGGGTCGGCGTTGGTGATGTCGACCAGCTCGGCCACGGTGTGGATGCCGTCGCCGACCACGTGCGCGGGCACGCGTTCGGCGATCGCCTCCATCCGGCCGTTGATGATCAGGCAGCGGTAGTCCTTGCCGGTGACGAAGTTCTCCACGATCACCCAGCCGCGACGAGACTGCTCGGCCGCGATCGGGAACGCCTCGCGGACGGCGTCCGCGTCCTGCAGGTTCAGGCACACGCCCCGGCCGTGGTTGCCGTCGAGCGGCTTGCACACGACCGGGTACCCGATCTTCTGGGCGATCGCGACCGCATCGTCGACCGTGCGGACCGACTCCGACCGCGGCACCGGCAGCCCGGCCGACGCGAGCAGCCGCGTGGTCAGGTCCTTGTCGCTGGCGATGTCGACCGAGATCGACCCGGTCTCCGACGTCATCGTGGCCCGGATCCGCTTCGCGTGCACGCCCTGACCGAGCTGGACCAGGCTGGCCTTGTTCAGCCGGATCCACGGGATGTCGCGGGACACCGCCTCGTCCACGATCGCCTGGGTCGACGGGCCGAACGCGGTCCGCTCGGCCTGCTTGATGAACTTCTCCAGCTCGGTGGTGAAGTCGAACGCCGGGTCCGGCTGCACCAGGTGATTCACGAACCGTACGGCGAGCTCACCCGCGGCGAGTCCGACGAACTCGTCGGCGTACGCGTAGATGATGTTGTAGCGGCCCGGGATCCCCTTGACCTGGCGCGTCTTGCCGCGGCGCATGTCGTGGCCGGCCTCCTGCTGGAGTTGCAGGGAGACGTGCTCGGCGATGTGGCCGAGCCAGGTGCCCTCGTGCAGCCGCTCGATGAAGCCGCCCCTGCGGCCGCGCGAGCAGTGGTGCTGGTCGAGCCGGGGCAGGTACTCGAGCAGCCGCTCGGTGAAGCCGGGGATGGTGTTCGACGGGAAGTTCTCCAGCGAACCCAGATCGACGACGAGGTGGATGGCCGGGTCGTAGCTCCACACGTTCGGCCCGCGGTACACGCGGGTCTCGATGATCTTCAGGTCGGGGCTGGGAGTGCCAAGGGCGTCGGTCATTCGGTCCCACTGTCTGGTTGGGTGCGGTCGGGGGTGTCGAGTTCGGCGCCGGCCGTGATCGGCTCGGTCGCCTCCGGTCTGGACTCCCCGGCCGCGGTGGCCCGTTTCGAGGCAGTGGCCGTCCGCCGTCCCGCCCGCCGCTTGCGGTCGGCGTAGTACTTGGGTGACACCCCCTCGGCGGCGATCTCCTTGGCCAGCCTGCGCAGATCCGCCTCGGCGGCCTGCAGTTCGGCGATCTCCTCGGCCGGCGGCTGCGGCCCGTACGACAGCAGCACCCGCGCCTGCAGGTCGAACGTCGCGGTCGCCGGCAGCACATGCAGTACGACGCCCGACGCCAGGATCGGCTCGGACCGCTTGGCGTAGTGCGCGTTCGACGTGATCCGGCTGCCGTCGAAGATCGTCACCGCGCCGCGGCCGACGACCTCCAGGTGAGTCCCTCGTACGACGGCCGCGGTGTCCTCGTCGACGCCGATGCCGAGCAGCCCGGGGGACTGGGCGACCAGCGACAGCAGTCGGCCGTACCGGTTCCGCTGGGCGAAGTGCTGGTCGACGATCGCGCCCTGGACCAGGCCGAGGCCGCTGGACAGCTGGCTCATCCGCTGCCGAGGTGTCGCGCCGGACCGGCCGAACGCGATCATGTGCTCGGCCAGGATGCTCGCGCCGGCCGACGTACCTCCGACAGCGGCACCGCGAGCGTGGGCGGCGGTGACCGCGCGGCCGAACGCCGTACCGGTGACGACACCGGACAGCTTCAGCTGGTTGCCGCCGGTCATGAAGACCCCGGTGGCGTTGTGCAGCGGCTCGACGAAGGCCGGGTCGTCGGCGTCCTCCCGGTTCTCCGGGCGGACGCCGACGACACTCTCGGCTCCGAGGGCGGCGAACAGCGCGTGGTAGACGTCGACGACATCCGGACCGAGCGTGGACGCGGTCGGCACGACCACGATCCGGGCCTTCGACCCGCCCGCCGCCTCGACGAACTCCTGCAGCACCGTGCGCTTCTTCAGTTTGTCCTCGGCGCCACCGATAGCGAACAGAGCTCCCGGTCCACCCTGCAGATCAGACATAGCCGAAGGATAGGTGCTCACCCCCGGTGGGGCCGTAATCCGGTCAGCGGGCGAAGGTGAGCCAGTTGAGGTTGACGAAGTCGGCCGGCTGGCCGCTGGTGAAGGTGATGTAGACGTCGTGGACCCCGGTGACGCCGCTGATGTTGGCCGGGACGGTTCGCCAGGACTGCCAGCCGCCGGTGTTGGCGATCGCGAAGCTGCCGATCGGGGCGTTCGAGCGACTGTCCAGGCGTACTTCGACCAGGCCGCTGACCCCACCGGCCGCTCCGGACGCGACGCGGCCGATGAACTGTGTCGCGGCCGTGCTGCCGAAGTCGAGTCCGCGGTAGAGGGCCCAGTCACCGTTGCCGATCTGCATCAGGTTCTCACCGCCGCCGGTGTCGGTGGTGGTCTCGACGCCGATGCTGGACCGTTGGGTCGACGTCTCGGCCTGCACGGTGCTGTAGGCGCTGCCGCCACCCGGCGGAGGCGTCGTGGGCGGAGGCGTCGTGGGCGGGGGCGTCGTGGGCGGGGGAGTCGTGCCGCCGCCGCGGGACGTGACCGCCACGTAGTCCACGACCATCGGGTGCCCGGGGACGGTCTCAGGGCGTGGGGTCGGGCCGTTGAGGGCGTCCGGGAAGGCGCCTCCGATGGCGACGTTCAGGAGGATGAAGTAGCCGGCGTGCGAGGTCATGTTCGACCAGGTGTCGGCCGGCAGTTGGCCTTGGCTGATCGAGTGGAACTGCTGCCCGTCGACGTACCAGCGCAACTGGTTCGGCGAGATGCTCGTGTCCCACTCGAAGCGGAACGTGTGGAACCCGGACTGGCAACTGGAGCCCGGGCAGGCGCGGCTGGCGCCGAGGCCGGTGGTCTCGTTGCACGGGCCGCCGGGGTTCACGCCGCAGTGCAGCACCGCCCAGACCGAGTTGATCCCGTTGACGTTCTCCATGATGTCGAACTCGCCGATGCCCGGCCAGTTCCAGTAGTTCCCCCGGTACGGCGCTCCGAGCGCCCAGAACGCGGGCCAGTAGCCGAGGGCCGCGTTGCCGGTGACGTTCGGCATCTGGATCCGGCTCTCGATTGCGAGGACGCCACCGCTCGGCGGTTTGAAGTCACTCTTGTGGGTCTCGATCCGGGCCGAGGTCCAGTTGCCGGCGCCGTCGCGACGGGGTGTGATCCGCAGGTTGCCGGCGCCGTCGAGGGAGAGGTTGTCGGTGCTGTTGGTGTAGTTCTGGATCTCGCCGGTGCCCCAGTTCCCGGGACCGCCCGGGTAGCCGTGGCCGGTGTCGATGATCCAGTTGGCACTCGACGGCAGTGTGTTGCCGGGTCCGTCGAAGTCGTCACTCCAGACCGTGGTCCAGCCGGTCGGAGGCGGCGGGACACTGGCCTGTGCCGCGACCGCCAAGGCGCCGGTGACGAGAAGTGGGGCGAGCAATGCGGTGAGCAAGGGGCGGGAACGCATGGCGACCTCCTTCAGGGATTACCCAATGGGAGCGCTCTCATGCCCGTGTGTCAACAGCTCGTCACAGTCGGGGTTCAGGTGCCCAGCTCGACGAGGCCGAGTCTACGAGCGCTGCCGGTGACCGGCGGGGAGACGTCATGTCCAATGCATCCCGGAAGGCCGGATGTACGACGAAGTAGGTGGTACGAGCGACCTGTGAGGGTCGATCGAGATAATCCGGATCGTCGTAGCTGAAGACCGCATGGCCACCGGTTCGCACGCAGCCGATGAATCCGATATCGAACAGGAGCCCGATGATGTCCTTGTACTTCTCGGTCCAGACGCTCTGCTCGGGATTCCGGATCTCCGAGGTCAGCCGGCCGAGCCAGCTGGTCCCGACGAAGGCGTGATCCGCGGCCAGCGTCGCGATGTGGTCCAAGGCTCCAGTCATTTGATCTCGCGACAGCTTGTACGGCTTTCCTTCGAACGTGGACAGCACGTCATCGATTCCTGGATAGGTAGGCTTCCATTCATCGCGCAGCGCGAGTCTTCGGTCGCGTGAGTACGGGGATTCGGCCGCCCTGATCCTTTCCCAGGTTATTCTGGGGTTTCCAGCCGTTCCCTCTAGGCATTCATTGAGATAGGCGATGGCGTCTCGAGGTCTCATCAATGTGCGGCGGAGGATGAAATCCAACGGGTCGCCGCGCGTCTTGTTCGTCGACGGCAGCAGATGACGGACCGTCGCCACGTGCAGATCGCGAGGAGCTGCGGCCGCTCGGACGCGTTCGTCCAGCATGGCCTCGAGGTCGGCCGTCGACCACCGCAATCGCATCGACAATGCGCGGAACTTCTCCTCCTGTCCGCCGGTCCGCCGACCGAAGTCGAGGGCGTCGACGATGTTCGTCCGGAGTGCGACGATGACTTTCAGGTTCTGTACCCGCTGCAGGTCGGAAACCGCCCGGAAGAGACAACGGATCAGAGCGTTCACCACCGAGTCGTCGACCCAGTCCTGGTCCAGATCGTCAATGACGACGAAGGTAAAATTCTGGCGGGACTCGAGGATCGCCTCGTCGAGGACCTTGATCATCTGGTTGAGTCGTGGCAGCTGAGTTTCGTTGACGATTCTTTGATATCGATTGACGATCTCGGATGTGCTCGCCTGGGTGGCGGTGGTCCCGCCGCCTGCCGATGCCTTCAGGAGTTTGCTGTCGAATGAGCTTGCACCGTTGATCTGGGACTCGAAGCGATCGGCTATCTGCCGGACGCGTTCGTCTGCCTCGCACCAGAACTTGCCCTGGAAGTCCTCAAGATATCTCAGTGCCTCCAGCTGGCTTTTGTCGCGCTTGATCTTGTCGGCCAGTAAGGCGAGGAAGTTCTGTTTGGCGGCCGACGAGTCGACCTGGTAGCGGTGCTTGATGATTTCGACGAGCAGAACATGTTTCCAGAGTGCAATGAAGAACGGATCCAGGTGGACATCGTGCTGGCTCAGCCAACGGACCGACTGGAGGTCGGCGACATAGGTCAGAGACAGGTCTTCCGGGCTGATACGGATGACGTGATCCGGGTATTCGTACTCCAGTCGCCGAAGGAGCGCCGACTTGCCACTGCCCGTTCGTCCGATGATGAAGCACCGATGATCGTCTCTGGACGAGACGGCCCGGTATTGATTCGTTTCGTCGAAGGCGTCCTCGAGGAGCGGGTCGGCCTCCGCCTGCTGTCCGCCGAGAGAGAATCCCGAGCTGAGACGCGGAGCATGCCTACTGCGTGTCATTTGTCCCCCACGGTCTGATACACGTCAGTTGCTGCATGTTAGGCACTGACAGTTACCGGGGGAAAGGGGCAGCGTGTAACGTTCCCGCTACCTATGGTGCGCAATTCATAGACGGATCGGTCTCTATTTGGTCAATTGAGTACGGCGATAGACCGTCGTACTGCGGCGGACGCGCATACCGAGGTGTTCGTACATGGCGAGAGCGCCCGTGCCGGAGTGCGTCCAGAGGATGCAGTCGCGTCGCCCGAGCCGGTGGAACTCGGCGCAGGTGTAGTCGAGCATCGCCCGCGCCACACCCTTGCCACGCTGGTCCACTCGGACGGCGAGTTGCTCGACGTACCCCTCGTCGGTCTCCGGCAGGTCGAGCGCGATCACCGCTCCGATGAGCTCGTCACCGGCGTACGCAAGTGTCGAGGCATTCGGCCGGAAGGTGGGCCGCTGCACGGACAGCCGGGCCCATTCGTCGTACGACTTCCGGCGCTGCTGGAACTCGGAGAACGCGTCCTCGATCAGCTCGTGCACCTCGTGCGCCCGCGTCTCGTCGTACCGGGTGAGCCTGATGCCGGCCGGCAGGTTCCGCGGTCCGGGCGTGGTGATCGGGCGTTCCAGCAGCCAGTTGGTCGCGAGCACCTCGTACCCGCGCGAGCGCACCAGCTCGGTCCCGGCCTTGTCCGCGTCGTCCACGGCCTGCGCGAGCCACTCACTGCCTTCCTCGCGCGACCGCCCTTCCGCCCAGTCGAGTAACGCCGTACCGATCCCGAGTCCCCAGTACGACGGATGGACGTCGATCTGAGCGCGTTTGGCCAGGTGCAACCACGCCCACCCGGCCAGGTCGCCGTTGGGGGCCTTGACGACGAGCGTGTCGCGTTCACGGTCCAGTTCGGGTCGCTGCAGATCCGCCGCGACCCCGTCCGGCGCGACCTCTGCCCGGCCGTGCCGGCGGATCTCGCCCGCGGCCATCAACCGGTAGATCGCTTCTGCGTCGTCCATCGTCGCGGAGCGGCTCGCGAATCCCTGCGGCAGCATGGGTCGATCATCGCGCACCCGCGCGAGAATCCCAGCGATTGTCAGGCCGGGTTGTCCGCGTCGGCCGCTTCCACTTCCTCGCGGCTGATCCCCAGCAGGTACAGGATCGTGTCCAGGTAGGGGTGGCTCAGGTGGGTGTCGGCCGCCGCCCGGACCACCGGTTTGGCGTTGAACGCGACGCCGAGCCCGGACGCCGCGAGCATGTCGAGGTCGTTGGCGCCGTCACCGATCGCGACCGTCTGGGACAGCGGCGTACCGGACCTCTCCGCGAACCGGCGGAGCGCGACCGCCTTGCCGGCCCGGTCGACGATGTCGCCGACCACCCGGCCGGTGAGTTTGCCGTCGACGATCTCCAGTTCGTTCGCGGCGGCGTAGTCGATGCCGAGGTCGGCGGCCAGCTTGTCGGTGATCTGGCTGAAGCCGCCGCTGACGATGGCGAACTGGTATCCGAGCCGCTTCAGCGTCCGCACCAGCGTGCGTGCTCCCGGCGCGAGCTGGATCGCGCGGTACACCTCGTCCAGCGCGGACTCGGGCAGACCCTCCAGCTGGGCGACCCGGTGATGCAGTGACTCGGCGAACTCGAGCTCGCCGCGCATGGCCTGTTCGGTGACCGCGGCAACTTCCTCCTGCCGGCCGGCGTGCCCGGCGAGCATCTCGATGACCTCGCCCTGGATCAGCGTGGAGTCGACGTCCATCACGATCAGCCGCTTGGCCCGCCGATACAACCCGCCGGCCTGGACGGCGACGTCCAGCTCCTGCCGGACACCTTCCAACGCGAGCACGGTCCGGAGCGCCTCCGGATCGGCCCCCGAGACGGCGATCTCCATCGCGGTCACCGGGTAGCGCGCCATCCGGCTGATGCGGTCGATGTTCGCACCGGTGTCGGCGATCCGGCCGGCGATCGCGGCCAGTCCGGCGGCGGTCAACGGGTGCCCGATCACGGTCACCTGGCTGCGGCCCTTGCGCCGGGGCTCGTTGTCGCCGAGGCCCTTCTTCACCGAGATGTCCACGCCGAGGACGGGCTCGAGCGCCTTCAGTTCCTCTTTGAGGCTCTTGTGATCGCGCGGTGCGGACACCAGCACCCCGAGCACCAGGCGGCCCCGGAGGACGACCTGTTCGGCGTCGATCACCTCGACCCCCCGGGTGGCGAGCGTCGAAAGCACAGCGGAGGTCAGGCCCGGGCGGTCGGTACCGATCAAGGTGACCAGCAGCGTCGGGCGATCGGGCGGTGGCGTCTCGAGCTCAGCCTGTCCAGTCATGGCAGCACGAACGCTACCCAAACCAGTTCACGCGTGGACCGGCGGTCCGCATGCTGCGACCAGGGCACGGCGCGCGGCAGCGGCCAGATCCGTCAGCGTCCGGCGGCGCGCGTCGGCCTCGGCGCCGGTGACCGCGGCACCGTCGTCCTCGATGGCCGCGTCGGCGATGGCCAGACACCGGCGAGCGGTGGCGGCGGCCTTGACCGCACGTGGTTCGTAGCCGGGGGCAAGGTCGTCGTTCCGTCCGGTGCCGATCTTGCGGATGTCGATCAGCGCGTCCGCGATCTCCGGTTTCCACCGGGCGACGTCCAGGGCCGCGAGTGACTCGGCGGCCTCGATCAACGCCATCCGCAGTCCGCGGTCGGCCTCACCGAGATCGGCCGGCGGCGGACTCGCCCCCGCCATCACGGTCCACTGCACGGCCGGACCAACGTACGCCGGAACGAGCCCGACGCCGGCGCCCGTCAGGACCACGGCCTCACCCGATTCGAGCGCGGCCTCGTTGAAGCCCGGCGGCCCGGCCAGCCCGATCGGATCGCCCGGGATCGGCAACGCGAGATGCGCCTGGGTCGCGCCGGCCGCGCGCAGCAGGTTGAGTGCGACCGGCAACGTCGCCGGTGCTGGATGCGCGGCCAGGCCGGCCACGTGGTGGCCGACGTCCTCGCCGAGGATCTTGAGGGCGGCGGTGTCCGGGTCGCAGGCGCCAGTCAGCATCGCGTTGGTCCACACGGTGAACCGAACCGAGGCGCAGGTCGTCAACACGCCCGCCAGTCTTTCACCACGCCGGTCACCGGACGACATCAGCAGGCCGCGCGCCGAAGCAGGGGAGCGACCCCGTAGGTTTTGGGCATGACTGCAGTGGTGGAGCTGGCCGGGGTGTCGATCGTTCGTGGTGGGGCGCTGCTGCTCGACGGGATCGAGTGGACCGTCGACGAGGCCGACCGGTGGGTGGTGATCGGCCCGAACGGCGCCGGCAAGACGACGCTGCTGCAGATCCTCGCGGCCCAGATCCACCCGACCTCCGGTGTCGCCGGGCTGCTCGATGAGGTGCTCGGCGCGGTCGACGTCTTCGAGCTGCGCCCGCGGATCGGACTGACCAGCGCTGCCCTCGCCGACCGGCTTCCCCGTGGCGAACGCGTGTCGGACGTGGTGGTCTCGGCGTCGTACGCCGTACTCGGTCGCTGGTGCGAGGAGTACGACGAGCCGGACCACACCCGGGCCAAGGAGTTGCTGACCGAGCTCGGGATCGGGCACCTCGGCGACCGGACCTTCGGCACGTTGTCCGAGGGGGAGCGCAAACGGGTCCAGATCGCCCGGGCGCTGATGACCGACCCCGAGCTGATGCTGATGGACGAGCCCGCGGCCGGCCTCGACCTGACCGGACGCGAGCAGTTGGTCCGCTCACTCAGTTCGATCGCGACCGCAGCCGGCGCACCTGCGATGGTTCTCGTCACCCACCACGTCGAGGAGATCCCGCCCGGCTTCACGCACGCCCTGCTGCTGAAGCAGGGCCGCATCGTCTCGGCCGGCCCGATCGCCGAGGCGCTCACCTCCGAAACCCTCAGCGACACCTTCGACCTGGCCCTCTCCTTGAAGCAGGAAGACGGCCGCTACACCGCGCGCGCCCTCTGAGGCGTACCGAAGAACGGGTAGTACTGCGGCTCGGGCCGCCCGGCTCAGCCTTGCCAGGTCCGCGCCGGAGCGGATCCAGCGACCACTACCCGTCCGTCGGTACGGATCCCGGGTCGCACGCGACGCGTCCAACACCTGATCGGGGCCCCGAAGGTGGATAGGCTTGGGAAATGATGGATTGGCTGCGGGACAACATCTGGGCGGCGTGGCTGGCAGTAGCCGCCGTCCTCGGTCTGGCCGAACTGGCGTCACTCGACTTCACCCTGCTGATGCTGGCGGCCGGTGCACTGACCGCCGCCGGGGTGAGCGCCGTCTTCCCAGGACTGCTCTGGCTGCAGATCGTCGTCGGACTGATCACCACCGCCGCGATGCTGGTCGCGATCCGTCCGCTGCTGGCCCGCAAGTTCCATCACGGCCCCGAGCTGAAGACCGGCTCCGCGCACGTCATCGGCCGGACCGGCACGGTGGTCAAGGAGATCCACCCGGACGGCGGCGGTTCGATCCGGCTCGGTGGCGACCTCTGGACGGCCCGCCCGTTCGACGAGATCTCCACGATTCCGCCGGGCACGCGGGTGGAGATCATGTCGATCGACGGCGCCACCGCCGTCGTCTACCCGGTCGGCGATTCGCTCCACCAACTGAGCGACCCACGGCCCACTCAGGACCCGAATCCCACCGACCCGCCGCAGAGCTGATGCCCGGCCGGCGACGCCCGGTTGTGCGGTGGTGTGTTCGCAGTACTGTCGGTTACGGAGGACGACAGAAGTACCTGCGCGATCAGGCAGCCGACGCGCCGGGGAACCGGTACGTCAGGCGGACCGTCGATAGGAAAGACTGTCCGTCCTGAGGGTTCTGTCGAGTGGAGGGTCCAGTGACCGCGTTCCTCGTAGTGTTGGCTTTGGTCGCCTTGCTGGTGATCGTCACACTGATCAAGTCCGTCCGGGTGGTGCAGCAGCAGACCGTCGGGATCGTCGAGCGGTTCGGCAAGTTCAAGACCGGTCTGCAGCCCGGTCTGAACCTGTTGACGCCGTTCGTCGACAAAGTCCGCTACACCATCGACATGCGCGAGCAGGTCGTCGCGTTCCCGCCGCAGGGCGTCATCACCGAGGACAACCTGATGGTGTCGATCGACTCCGTCATCTACTTCCAGGTGAACGACCCGGTCCGGGCGACGTACGAGATCTCCAACTACATCCAGGCGATCGAGCAGCTGACCATGACGACGCTGCGCAACATCATCGGTGGCATGGACCTGGAGCAGACGCTGACCTCTCGCGAGGAGATCAACGAGAAGCTCCGGTACGTGCTGGACGAGGCGACCGGCAAGTGGGGGATCCGGGTCAACCGGGTCGAGCTGCGCTCGATCGACCCGCCGCCGTCGATCCAGGACTCGATGGAGAAGCAGATGCGCGCCGACCGCGACAAGCGCGCCGCGATCCTGACCGCCGAGGGTATGCGGCAGTCCGCCGTCCTGTCGGCCGAGGGCCAGAAGCAGTCCGCGATCCTGACCGCCCAGGGTGACAAGGAGTCCCGGATCCTGCGCGCCCAGGCCGAGCGGGAGGCCCGGATCCTGAAGGCGCAGGGTGAGGCGCAGGCCATCACCACGGTCTTCAACGCGATCCACGCCGGCAAGCCGGACCAGGGTCTGCTCGCCTACCAGTACCTGCAGATGCTCCCGTCGATCGCTCAGGGCGACGCGAACAAGCTCTGGATCGTGCCGAGCGAGATCGGCGACGCGCTCAAGGGTCTCGGCAGCGCGGTCGGCCAGGTGGCCGGCATCCCGCAGAAGGCCGAGGGCTCGTGGGAGGCGCCGGAGCTCGCCAACGGGGAGGTCCCGGCGATCGACACCGGTGCCGACCTGACGACGCCGGATGCCGCGGTGGTCGAGGCCGACAACGCGGTCGCGGAGGCGATCGCCGCCGCGCAGAACGCGGCCGTCAGCACCCGCAGCCAGCAGCAGACGCCGCCCGTCGGCCAGAACCCCGTCGGCCAGAACCCGGTCGGCCAGAACCCGGAGCCCCCGGTGCCGCCGTCGCCCGAGCCGCCGCTGGAGCGCTGAACACGCTGAACACACAAGGCCCTCCCAGGTCACGCCTGGGAGGGCTTTGTGCTGTCCGGCGGTCCGCGTGAGGTGTAACGATCGAAGGTTGACTGCTCAACGGACGGACTGATGAGCGGAGCGACCGGTCAGGTGCGTAAAGTCTGGCAGCGATGACATGGTTCGAGGCGCTGTTCGTCCTGGTGGCGGGGGTAGGCGCGGGCACGATCAACGCCGTGGTGGGGTCGGGCACGCTGCTGACCTTCCCCGCGCTGCTTGCCGTCGGCATCCCGCCGGTGCTCGCGAACGTCAGCAACAGCGTCGGTCTGGCCCCCGGTACGGCGGCCGGCGCGATCGGCTACCGGCGTGAGCTCGAGGGCCAGCGCGGCCGGATGATCCGGCTGATCCCGGCCTCGCTGATCGGCGGCGTCGTCGGGGCGGTCCTGCTGCTGACCCTGCCCGACTCCGCGTTCCATGCCGTCGTACCGGTGCTGATCCTGCTCGGGTGTCTGCTGGTCGCGCTGCAGCCGTGGCTGAAGAAGTGGATCAGCGTGCCCGAGCACACCCATCGCGGCGCCTGGTGGGTGATCCCGGCGGTGTTTGCCACCGGCATCTACGGCGGGTACTTCGGTGCCGCCCAGGGCGTGCTGCTGATGGCGATCCTGGGCCTCGGCCTGGATCCGGACCTGCAGCGGATGAACGGTCTGAAGAACGTTCTCGCGACCTGTCGTGAACACGGTCGCCGCGGTGCTGTTCATCATCGTCGCCGACGTCGACTGGCTGGCCGCCGGCCTGATCGCGGTCGGCTCCACCGCCGGCGGTTTCCTCGGTGCCCGCTACGGCCGCAAGCTCCCGCCGATCGCGCTGCGCGTCCTGATCGTCTGCATCGGCATCGTCGCGATCGTCACGATGGTGTTCTGATCTCCAGGCCGGCCAGCAGCAGGTCGAGGCCGTAGTCGAACTGCTCGTCGCCGCCCGTCGTCCGGGCCAGCTCCGGCGCGAGGTCGACCACGGTCGGGAACTCCCGCGCCGACAGCGACTCCATCGTGGTCCGCAGCCGCCGCCAGCTGTCCGGGTCCCGCCGCTCGGCCGCCATCTGGATCTCCCAGGACGTTGCCCCGAGCACATAGGTGAACAACGTGGTGTGCGTCCGCGCCGCGATCTCCGGCTGCGAACCCGGCGTTCCGCAGTACGCCGAGGAGTCCCTCGGCCACCCGCGCCGTCTCGTGACCGCTCAGCGGCCGGCCGGCCAGTAGTTGCGCAAGGCAAGGGTGCTGGAGCATCAGCAACCGCAGGCTCCGGCACACCGCCCGCACCTGGTCGGGCCACGCCACCTCCTGCGGTACGGCGGGCAGCAGCCCCATCAGGTGGTCCCGGACGGCGTCGTACAGGTCGTCCTTGTTGCGGAAGTAGGTGTAGAGCGCCATCGGGCCGACGCCGAGCTCCGCGGCCACCCCGCGCAGGCTGAACGCGTCGGTGCCCTTCGACTCCATCAGGTCGAGGGCGGTCCGCACGATCAGGTCGGAGCTGAGCGTGTTGCGCGGCGTTCTCGCCATGTGACGCAGCTCCCTTCGAAGTCCATAACGTACAGTGTATAGTACGGTGTATGCGAGCGATTGAGATCACTGAGTTCGGCGGGCCCGAGGTCCTCAAGGTCAGCGACGTGCCGGAGCCGGTCGCCGGTGACGGTCAGGTCCTGATCACGGTCGATCGGGCCGGCATCAACTACGCGGACACGCACCAGGTCGAGAACTCGTACCTCTCCAAGACCGAGCTCCCGTTGATCCCCGGTGGCGAGGTCGTCGGGACGGACCGGCGACGGCCGCCGGGTGGTCGCGCTCGTCGGCTCCGGCGGCTATGCCGAGAAGGCCGTCGCGCACGCGCCGTACGCCTGGGACGTCCCGGAAGGTGTCAGTGATGGCGCGGCGCTCGCGCTGGTGCTGCAGGGCACGACGGCCTGGCATCTGCTGAAGACGTCCACGCATCTCCAGCCGGGTGAGTCCGTGCTGGTGCACGCCGGCGCCGGTGGTGTCGGGTCCCTCGCCGTGCAGCTCGCGAAGCTGTGGGGTGCGGGCCGCGTGATCGCGACCGCGTCCACCGAGGAGAAGCGCAAGCAGGTGCTCGAGCTCGGCGCCGACGCGGCCATCGACGGTGACGCCGGAAGGTCTGAAGGACCGCATCCTCGAGGCCAACGGCGGCAAGCCGGTCGACATCGTGCTGGAGATGGTCGGCGGACCGACGTTCGACGAGTCCTTCGCGGCCCTCGCTCGGTTCGGCCGCCTGGTCACCTTCGGTGCCGCGTCCCGCCAGGCTGCCGCGCCGATCGACGCGAGCCGGCTGATGAAGGGCTCGAAGACGATCGCCGGCTTCTGGCTGGCCGACTGCTTCCGCAACCCGGCGCTGCTCGGCGACCCGCTGGCCGAGCTGTTCGACCTGACCGCCGCCGGCAAGCTCCGCGCGATCGTCGGCGGCGAGTACGCGCTGTCCGAGGTCGCCACCGCCCACGAAGACCTGCGAGCCCGCCGCACCGTCGGCAAGCTCGTGCTCGACCCCACCCGCTGAACCTGGAGAACACTGAATGACGATCGCAGTAGAGAAGGTTGTTTACACCGCCAGGGCGACGGCCCAGGGTGGTCGCGACGGCAAGGTCGCGACCAACGACGGCAAGCTCGACGTCGTCGTCGCGCCGCCCGTCGAGATGGGCGGCAACGGCAAGGGCACGAACCCGGAGCAGCTGTTCGCGGCCGGCTACGCGGCCTGCTTCCACAGCGCACTCAAGGTGGTCGCGCGGAAGACCCGCCAGGACGCCGACGGCTCGACCGTCACCGCGGAGGTCGGCATCGGCTCGATCAACGGCGGCGCCGGCTACGGCCTGGAGGTCGTGCTCGAGGTGAGCCTGCCCGGCGTCGACCGCGCCGTCGCCGAGGAGCTGGTCGCCAAGGCCCACGAGGTCTGCCCGTACTCCAACGCCACCCGCGGCAACATCAAGGTCGATCTCAAGGTCGCCTGAGCCTCGCGCCGCGACGCAGAGGACGCCTGCGAACCCCTGGGAACCTGACGGTCCAGGGGTTCAGTCCATCCGGGCCAGGGCTTCCTTCAGCAGGCTCTCGGTCTGGGACACCGGTGCCGCCGCGATGGTGAGGGCCTCCATGATCGCGACGTACTCGTCGACCTCTTCCAGCTTGTCGAGGTACAGCGCGCTGGCCGCGTGCTCGATGTAGACGATGTCCGGCAGGTCGCCCTCGGGGAACCGCAGGATGCTGAACGCACCGCCGGCGCCCGGGTACCCGACGCTGCTGAACGGCATGATCTGCAGCGTGATGTTCGGCTGCTGCGTCCACTTCATCAGGTGATCGATCTGTGCCCGCATGATCTCTTCGCCGCCGACCGGGCGACGCAGGACGGACTCGTCGATGACCACCCAGAGGCGGGCCGGTTTCGGCCGGTTCAGGATCTGCTGCCGGGTGACCCGCAGGGCGACCCGCTGCTCGATCTCCTCGGCCGGCAGGTACGCCCGGCCCATCTGGACGACGGCCCGCGCGTAGTCCTCGGTCTGCATCAGCCCCGGGACGAACATCACCTCGTAGGTCCGGATCAGCGTGGCCGCGACCTCCAGGCCGACGTAGTTGGTGAACCAGCTCGGCATCACGTCGCCGTACCGGGACCACCAGCCAGGGTTGTTCGCCGCCCGGGCCAGCTCCATCAACCGGAAACGCTCGGTCTCGTCCTGCATGCCGTAGAGCTCGAGCAGGTCGCTGACGTCGCGTTCCTTGAACCCGACCCGGCCGAGTTCCATCCGGCTGACCTTGGACTCGGAGGCCCGGATCTGCCAGCCGGCGTCGGCGCGGCTGATCCCGGCCTGCTCCCGCATCCGCCGCAGCTGTCCGCCGAGCATGATCCGCAGAGCGGTCGGTCCGCCCTCGCCACCTGCCACCGTCACGTCCGTATCCACGCCCTCGCCTCGCTCGGGGTTGGCGGGGAGACCCCGCACCCCTCCACTCACCCATTTCAGCCCGCGATGCTACCGCCTGTCCACGGCAACAGGCAGTAGGCCGCCCACCAACTTACTCCGGGTACGCCGTCGTGGCGGCCTGGCTAGAGTGGCGGGCATGGAGAACGAGATCAGCGTGGTGGACGCCCAGGAGCGCAGCCGGTACGAAGCCGTCGACGCGGACGGTAACCTGATGGGCTTCGTCGACTACAAGCTGCACCCCGGAGTCATCACCTTCTTGCATGCCGAGACGCTGCCCGCCTTCCGCGGCCGCGGTGTGGCCGGCCGGATCGCGGTGAAGTCGCTCGACGACGCGCGAGCCAACGGGATGCGGGTCAAGCCGGCCTGCCCGTACTACCAGGACTACCTGGCCGAACACACCGAGTACGCGGACCTCGTGAAGCGCCCGGGCGAGTGAGCGGGCGAGTATTGGGCACGTTGGAGTGGCGGGCGGCCGGCGAGGTGCCGGAGTTGCTGGCCGAGCCGGTCCGCGACGGTCTCGGGCCGGTCCCGGGGTACGCGGCCGCGATCGATCCCGGCCTGGCCGACACCGCCGCCTTCTGCGCGGAGTACGACGTACCGATGGCCGCGTCGGCGAACTGCGTGATCGTCCACGGCAAGCGGGCGGGTGAGTCGACGTACGCCGCGGTGATGGTGCTCGCCACCCACCGGGCGGATGTGAATGGCGTGATCCGCAAGCACCTCGGGGTCCGGAAGATCTCGTTCGCCGCCCAGGACGACGCGGTCAGCAGGACCAGGATGGAGTACGGCGGCATCACGCCGATCGGACTGCCCGCGGACTGGCCGGTCCTGGTCGACGCGGCGGTCGCGAACGCCGGACCGGTCGTGATCGGCAGCGGGATGCGCGCCTCCAAACTGCTGGTCGACGGCGCCGACCTCGCCAAGCTCGCCACTGCCGAGGTGCTGGAACTCGCTTCGCCCGCCTCCTGACCACACCCAGTTCGTGACTCCTGGGGGCGCGCATAAGGTAGCCCGCGTGGGTTCACTGCTGATCGCCGGTACGACGTCCGACGCGGGTAAGACGACCGTGGTGACGGGGTTGTGCCGGTGGCTGGCCCGGCAGGGTGTGCGGGTGGCGCCGTACAAGGCACAGAACATGTCGAACAACTCGATGGTCTGTGCCGACGGCGCCGAGATCGGCCGGGCGCAGTGGATCCAGGCCGTCGCGGCCGGTGCCGAGCCGGAGGCCGCGATGAACCCGGTGCTGCTCAAACCCGGTAGCGACCGCCGCAGCCACGTCGTGCTGATGGGGGAGCCGTGGGGTGAACTCACCGCGCGCGGATTCCTGACCGAGCGGGCCGAGTTGGCCAAAGCAGCCTTCGCGGCGTACGACGACCTGGCGTCCAGGTATGACGTGGTGATCAGCGAGGGCGCGGGCAGCCCGACCGAGATCAACCTGCGGCAGTCGGACTACGTGAACATGGGGCTCGCGCAGCACGCGCAGGCGCCGGTGGTCGTTGTCGGTGACATCGATCGCGGGGGAGTGTTCGCGTCGATGTTCGGCACAGTCGCGTTGCTCGACGCCTCGGATCAGGCGCTGCTCAGTGGGTTCCTGGTGAACAAGTTCCGCGGTGACGTGTCGTTGCTCCAGCCGGGCATCGAGATGCTGACGTCCGTGACCGGCCGGCCGACGTACGGCGTACTCCCGTGGCTGCCGGAGCTGTGGCTGGACTCGGAGGACGCCTTGGATATTCCGGTACGGCGTACTTCGTCGGCCGATGTGCTCACAGTCGCCGTGGTCCGGTTCCCGCGGATCAGCAACTTCACCGATCTG
The DNA here is from genome assembly GCA_963770725.1 of uncultured Actinomycetota bacterium. Taxonomy (GTDB): domain Bacteria; phylum Actinomycetota; class Actinomycetes; order Propionibacteriales; family Kribbellaceae; genus Kribbella. Next base: position 146,056 of record CAVYQT010000011.1, on the reverse strand, counting down.
GACGCGCTCGCGGTCGAGCCGACGAACAGCGTGTTCTTCACAACCAGTCCGGCGGAGGTGCGCGACGCGGATCTCGTCGTACTGCCGGGGTCGCGGGCGACCGTTGCGGACTTGCAGTGGTTGCGGGAGCACGGGCTCGCGGATGCGGTGGCCGCTCGGGTCGCGGCGGGGCGGCCGGTGCTGGGGATCTGTGGTGGGTATCAGTTGCTCGGTGAGGCGATCTCGGATCCGCACGGGGTCGAGGGCGGCGGGGAGCACACCGGGCTCGGGTTATTGCCGGTAGCAACTGTGTTCGCGGCGGAGAAGGTGCTGGCCCGGCCGGCGCGGACCGCCTACGAGATCCATCATGGCGTGGTGACGGTGACCGGGAACGCGGCGGACTTCCCGGGTGGGTGCCGGGTCGGGAACACGTGGGGGACGATCTGGCACGGGCTGCTCGACGACGATGCGGCGCGGCGGGCGTTCCTGGCCGAGGTCGCCGAGCTGACCGGGAAGCCGGCGCCGGACGGCACGGTCTCGTTCGCTGCCCTTCGTGAGGCTCGTCTGGACCGGCTCGCGGACGCCATCGACGAGCACGTCGACACGGCGGCGCTGATGAAGCTGATCGAGCACGGTCCGACTGCACCGCCGTTCATCCCACCGGGTGCGCCGCAAACTGTCTGACGGTCCGGCTACAGTCCTGGGCATGACGGATCCGTTGGCGACCGAGCTGCAGAAATACCTCCAGGCCACGCGGGCGTTGATGCTGGCCAAGCTGGACGGCCTGTCCGAGTACGACCGGCGCCGCCCGGTGGTGCCGTCGGGGACCAATCTGCTTGGGTTGGTCAAGCACCTGACCGGGATCGAGTACGTCTACCTCGGCACGAGCGTCGGTCGCCCGGCGGCGAAGCAGTTGCCCTGGGAGGAGGACGGCTCGGTCTGGGAAGGCGCCGACATGTGGGCCCTCCCGTCCGAGAGCACGGCGTACATCACCGACCTCTACAAAGAAGCCTGCGCGCACAGCGACCGCAGCATTTCCGAGCTCCCGCTGGACACCCTGGCGGAGGTTCCGCACTGGGCCGAGGGCAAGCGCGGTACGACGTTCGGCGCCCTGCTGGTCCGAGTAGTCGATGAGACCGCTCACCACGCCGGCCACGCCGACATCATTCGCGAGACGATCGACGGCCAGGGCGGCGCCGACGCCGGCATGCTGGACGAAGCCGGCTGGACCGCGTTCTACACCAGGATCCAGCAGGCCGCCGAGACCTTCCGCTGACAGACTGAGCGGGTGGATGACTTCGAGCGCGTGCGAGGGCGGTTGTTCGGGATCGCCTACCGGATGCTGGGTACGGCGACCGACGCCGAGGAGATCGTCCAGGAGGCCTGGCTGCGCTGGCAGGGCGCCGACCAGGAGGCGGTGAAGGATCCCGGCGCGTTCCTGGCGAAGGTGGTCACGAGCCTCTCGATCAAGCAGCTGACGTCGGCCCGAGTACGGCGGGAGACGTACGTCGGGGAGTGGTTGCCCGAGCCGGTGCTCACCGGCCGGCCCGAGTTCGACGAACTTGGCCCGCTCGAGGTGGTCGCCGAGCGCGAGTCGGTCTCGTTCGCCTTGCTGCTCCTGCTCGAACGGCTGACTCCGGCCGAGCGAGCGGCGTACGTCCTGCGCGAAGCCTTCGCCTACAGCCATCGTGAGGTCGCCGAACTGATCGGCACCTCCGAGGCAAACGCGCGCCAACTCGCCTCCCGCGCGGCCAAGCGAGTCGCCGCCGAGCCGCAGCGTGAGCGCCCGGTGGATCCGGGGGAGTGGCGGAGGCTGGTCGAGCGATTCATCGCGGCCGCTCAGCTCGGTGAGATCGGCGAACTGGAGTCGCTGCTCGCCGAGGACGTCGTCTCTCGGGCTGACGGCGGCGGCAAGACCTTCGCGGCCCGGAACGCGATCACCGGCCGAGACCGCGTCGCCCGGTACCTGATCGGCGTGCTGGAGCGATTCGGCGCCGGGATCGAACCCCGCTTCGGCGAAGCCAACGGCAGGCCGGCACTCGTTGCCGTCAGCCCCGAAGGTGTCGAGGCCGTCTGCTTCATCGAGTTCACCGCCGACCGGATCAGCGACCTCCGCTTCGTGATGAACCCGGACAAGCTCACCTTCGCGGTCGGGCAGCTGTCACGAATCGGCGGGCTACGGGATCTGGGCTGGTGAACGAAAGGACACCAGATGGGAGCCATCCTCGTCACTGGCGGTACCGGCGCCCTCGGCCGGCCCACCGTCGAACACCTCCGCGCGGCCGGTCATGAGGTTCGCGTCCTCAGCCGGAGGACGGGATCGGGACTGATCACCGGAGACCTGAACACCGGCACCGGTATCGCCCCGGCCGTTGAGAGCGCCGACACGATCGTCCATCTCGCAACCGGCCTCGGCCGACGGGACGTGCAGCTGACGCGCAACCTGCTCCACGCCACGCCGTCGACCGCTCGGGTGGTGGTCATGTCGATCGTCGGCATCGACCGGATCCCGCTGCCGTACTACCGGTCCAAGCTCGAGGTCGAGCGGCTCGTCGCCGGGTCCGGGGCGCCGTACACGATTCTGCGGTCGACGCAGTTCCACAACCTGCTCGACCGGATCTTCAGCGCCCAGCGGTTCCTGCCGGTCCTGATCGCGCCGGACGTCACTCTGCAGCCGATCTCGGTCGAGGACGTCGCCGGACGGCTCACGGAGCTCGTGGACCAGCCGGTCGACGGTCGCGCGCCGGATATCGGCGGTCCGGAACGCCGTCGGGTCACGGACCTCGCCCGGGCCTGGAGAGCCGCCCGGTCTTCTCGCCGGCCGGTCCTTGGCATCCGGGTACTCGGGAGGGTCTTCCGCGCGTACGCCTCGGGCGCGGCGCTGGTCGACGGGCCGTCGTACGGGCGGATCACGTTTGCGGAGTACGTCGGATGAGGGGGTACGTGCGGTCCGTGCTGGTCGTGTTCGCGGCGTACCAGCTCGTCCTCGGGGTCTGGCTGACGCTCTTCCCGGCATCGTTCTACGAGCTGCCGACGGTCGACTGGACGCCGCCGTACAGCGAGCACCTGTTCCGCGACTTCGGCGGCGCGACGCTCGGGCTGGGCATCGTGCTCACCGCCGCGGCGATCCGGTTCGACCGGCTGCTGACGACGGTCGCGCTGCTGGCCTACCTCGCCTTCGCTCTGCCGCACCTGGTGTTTCACCTCGGGCATCTGGAGGGCGACTCGCTCGGGTGGTCGATCACGCTGGCGCTCGTGCTCGGGCTGAGCGTGCTCGTCCCGGCCTCCGCGATGGTCGCGGCGCGCAAGCTGACTTGACGACTGTGACAGTAGCACTGTCACAATAGCGGGTATGGGTCCACTCGAGGGGGTCAAGGTCGTCGAGCTGGCCGGGATCGGTCCCGGGCCGTTCGCGTGCATGCTGCTGGCCGAGCTCGGCGCCGAGGTTCTCCGCGTCGACCGGCCCGGCGGCGGCCTGTCCTTCGGCCCGCCCGAGCTCGACCTGGTCAACCGCGGTCGCCGCACGGTCGCCCTGGACCTGAAGAACCCGGCGGCGGTCGACGTCGTACGACGTTTGGCCGCGCAGGCCGACGTCCTGGTCGAAGGATTCCGGCCCGGTGTCGCCGAGCGGCTCGGGTTCGGACCCGACGACCTGCTGGCGATCAACCCGCAGCTGGTCTACGGGCGGATGACCGGCTGGGGTCAGGACGGGCCGCTGGCGCAGTCCGCCGGGCACGACATCGACTACCTCGCGTTGTCCGGCGCCCTGCACCTGATCGGTCGCGCGGGCGGTCCGCCGCAGGTGCCGGCCAACCTGCTCGGGGACTTCGGCGGCGGCGCGCTGTACCTCGTCATCGGCGTGCTGGCCGCGCTGCACGAGGCGCAGCGAAGCGGTCGCGGTCAGATTGTCGACGCGGCGATCGTCGACGGTTCCGCGCACCTGACCACGATGATGCTCGGCGCCCTCGCGGCCGGCAGCTGGAAACAGGACCGCGGCACGCAACCTGCTCGACACCGGCGCACCGTTCTACGACGTGTACGAGACGTCGGACGGCAAGCACGTCGCGGTCGGCGCGCTGGAGCCGCCGTTCTACGACGAACTGGTCGCCAAGCTCGGCGTCACTGCCCCGGATCGCAACGACCAGGCGCAACTGGGCCGAGCTCCGGCAAGGTGCTGACCGAGACCTTCCTGCGGCGCACCCAGGCCGAGTGGGTGGACGTGTTCGACGGCTCCGACGCCTGCGTCGCTCCGGTGCTTCCGCTCGCCGCCGAGCACCCGCATCTCGTCGCCCGCGGCACGTTTGTGGAGCAAGGACGGCGTCCGCCAGCCCGCGCCGGCGCCCCGCTTCTCACGGACGCCGACCAGCCTCGACCGCCCGCCCGCCCCGGCCGGGCAACACACCCGCGAGGCCCTCGCCGACTGGGGCATCACCGACATCGACGACCTGCTGGAGTCCGGCGCCGCAGTCGAGAACTGAGAGGAACCGCCCGTGGAACGTCACCTGTTCGACGCCGATCACGATGCCTTCCGGGAGACCGCGCGCAGCGTTCTGCGACAAGGAGATCGTGCCGCACCACGACGCCTGGGAGGACGCCGGCATCGTCCCGCGCGAGGTCTGGACCTCGGCCGGCCGGGCGGGCCTGCTCGGCTTCATGGTGCCGGAGGAGTACGGCGGTGGCGGTGCCCGCGACTTCCGGTTCAACGCCGTGCTGATCGAGGAGCTGACCCGGGCCCGGGCGAGCGGTGTCGGCTTCGCGGTCCACACCGACATCAATTCGGCGTACCTGCTCGACTACGCCACCGACGAGCAGAAGGCGCGCTGGCTGCCCGGGTTCTGCTCCGGCGAGACCATCACCGCGATCGCGATGACCGAACCCGGCGCCGGCAGCGACCTGCAGGGCATCCGGACCACGCGCGGCCGCGACGGCGACCACTACGTGCTGAACGGCCAGAAGACGTTCATCTCCAACGGCATCCTGGCCGACCTCGTCATCGTGGTCGCGAAGACCGACCCGGCGGCGGGTGCCCAGGGCATCTCCCTGCTCGTGGTCGAGCGCGGTATGCCCGGGTTCGAGCGCGGCCGGAACCTGGACAAGATCGGCCTCAAGGCGCAGGACACCGCCGAGCTGTTCTTCGACAACGTCAGGGTGCCGGTCGCGAACCTGCTCGGCGAGGAGGGCAAGGGCTTCGTCTACCTGATGGAGAAGCTGCCCCAGGAACGCCTGGCCATCGCGGTCGTCGCGGCGGCGGCCTGCGAGAACCTGCTGGCCCGGACGCTGGAGTACGTGAAGGACCGCAAGGCGTTCGGCCGCCCGATCGGTTCGTTCCAGAACAGCCGGTTCGTGCTCGCCGAGATCGCCACCGAGACCCAGATCGCCCGCGTCTTCGTCGACCGCTGCATCCAGGAACTGCAGGCCGGCACCCTGACCGTGGCCGAGGCGGCGATGGCGAAGTGGTGGACCACCGAACTGCAGAAGAAGGTGGTCGACCGCTGCCTGCAGCTGCACGGCGGCTACGGCTACATGACGGAGTACCCGATCGCCAAGGCGTACCTCGACACCCGGATCCAGACGATCTACGGCGGCACCACCGAGATCATGAAGGAGATCATCGGCCGGACGATGGGGGTGTAGCCGTCAATGCTCGAAGGGGTCGTGCTCCGGCGCGGCTCTCCGCTCCAGTTCGTACTGCACCCGGCGCTTGTAGATCATCAGCCTGATGTCGATGATCTGAGGCTCGCCGACCGGCCGCCGGCTCTCGGCGTTGGCTGCGTCGATCACCGCCAGTGCGGCGGTCAGGTCATCGAACTGCCAGGATTCGAGCCGGTCCGAGTGCCCGAGGCGGTCCAGATAGTCCGACCTGGTCCCCGTCGCGTCGTTGCGGAGCGTCATGATTCCCACCGTCCCGCAGGATCGTCCACGCGCGGCGATCCTGCGGGCGCCAACCCAACACAGTGCCCGGCGGCACCGGAGATCCCTACTGCAGCAGGTGTCTGAAACAAACCTGTGAGTGCCACACCGACCCCTCCCAAGCGCGGCCAATTCCGGCGCCGGGGTCTGGGGCGTGCCACAACGAGCAAGCTCACAGTAACTCTGGAACCAGCAGGACGCCAGATCGCCGGACGTGCCGGTCCGGAGCCGCCCGCGCCTAGGCCGGTGGCAGTTCCGTCGACGCGGGCAGGGTGATGCGGCCCTGGACGACGTCGTCGGCGACGTCGGTCAGGCGGCGGTTGTTCGCCCGGGCATAGGCCCGCAGCACCGTGAACGCCTCGTCGACGTCCATGCCGAGACTGTGGGTGAGGAATCCCTTGGCCTGCTCGATCAGGATCCGGCTGTTGAGGGCCGCTTGCAGTTGCTCGGTGACGACCTCCTGACGGGCCTGCGCGCGCTGGTGCACGATACCGATGGTGGCGGCGTCGGCGAGCGCCTGCCCGAGGGCGATCGTGTCGTCGGTGCGCGGCCCGGGCTCCTCGCTCAACAGGTTCACCGCACCCAGGACCGTGTCGCGGAGCCTCATCGGCAGCGCCTGCACGGAAAGGTATCCAGCTTCGACAGCAGCCGCACTGAAACGAGGCCACCGAGGGTCGGGCTCGCGCAGGTCGGCGTGCTGGACCGGGCGTCCGGTGGCGTAGGCGTCCAGGCAGGGGCCTTCGAGGTTCTGCAGCTGGGTCAGCTCCACCAGCCGGGCCTGTTCGGTGGAAGCCGCGACCAGGTTCAGCGCGCCGTGGTGGTCGGCGAGCAGGATGCCGCAGGCCGAGACTCCCAGCAGTTCGCTGCAGCGGGCCGCGAGCCGGTCCAGGAAGTCAATGATGTCGAAGTCGTCTACAAGCGTGTCCGAGAGTTCGATGAACACCTCCCGCACCCTTCGGTCAGATGCACTCATCAGTCTTCCTCCTCCAGCCGTCCGTCGTGATCGCTCTCCAGGTGGAGGCTGCCGGCCATGACATCGGCTGCGATCCGGTGCAACGGCAGCCCGCTGCTGTAAGCATGTGCGCGCAGGCGGGCCAGCGCGTTGGTGACCGTGATGCTCTGCTGCGCGGCGACCAGGCCCGCGGCCTGGTGCACCTCGGCGCGACGCGCGGTGAACGCGGTCTCGATCACTTCGTCCAGGTCGGCGCTGATGCCATGCCGGTGGTCCAGGGAGAGCACGAACACCGCGTCGGCGAAAACCAACCCGTCGGTCGCCTGGTCGCGGTTCAGCGGGCCTGCCTGCTGCCGGTAGACGCTCAGTACGCCCAGCCTGGCGGCGCCGGCGCCGACCGGGAAGGCGAAAACGCCACGCACACCCAGCTCCGCACCGGCCGATGCGAAAGCCGGCCACCGGCTTCCCGCGGCCACACCGGCCAGGTCTGACTCCAGCACGGGCGCCCCGAAAGCCAGCGCGTCGCAGCTGGGCCCCTCGCCGAGCGCGACCTGCAGCTCGTCCAGCTCGCCGACCACGGGATCGGTGGCCAGCAAAGGTTCCAGGACTCCACCGTCACGTGTCATCGACAACCCGGCACCCATCGCTGACATGGATCGCGCAGAGGCTGCGACCGCGTGCCGCAACGACAGCGGAGCATCCTCTCGGCCGGCAACGGCTCTGATCGCTCCCCACACTCTGGCGCTGCGGTTCTGATCCACCCATTCCCGTCCAGACTCGTACCGCCGCTGGGCGGATGCCCCACTCTAGCGGTCGGTTCCCCGAAGTCTTGTTCATCGCGACACGCGCCACCAACAGTTCAGTCTCGCCTGCGGCTCATTCGTCCGTGGTTACGTCCTCGGCCGGCGACGCCTCACCGTCGGGTTCCGCGGGCGGCGGTCGCTCGGTCGTTCGTTTGGGCGCCGGTGCCTCAGTACCCACAAGTGGGCGTAAGGCAAACCATTCGCTCATCTGCGCTTCCTCCGGACACGTCGCGGCCTCCGCGGCCGCCAAGGTCTGGGGCAGCACAACAGGCTTGAATTCTAGACCTCAGGCGGCCGTGATGCTCGTTGGTGGCGCGTCCTGTCCGACGAAATCGTCGGCGGGAGGCTGGACTTCCGGCGGCGCCGTGATTGACTGCTTTCAGGTGCGAAGAGGGAGGGTCGCCATGGGGATCGTGTCGCAGGGGTTCACGGGGCATCGGAGTGGTGGGTCGAACCTCCCGCCGGGGCAATACCTCACCCATGACTTCCCGGTGCTGTCCGCCGGTCCGACACCGCACATCCGGACCGAGCACTGGGAGTTCACCGTCACCACGGAGACAGGTGAGGCGCACCGGTGGGACTGGGCCGGTCTGCTCGGGATGCCGGCCGAAGAGATCACGAAAGACATCCACTGCGTGACCAGATGGTCGAAGTTCGAGACCAGCTGGAAGGGCGTCTCGCTCGATACCCTGCTCGCCGAGGTCGAGACCTCCGCCGACTTCGCGCTCGCGCACAGTTATGGCGGTTACACGACGAACCTGCCCATGGACGACCTGCTCGACGGCCAGGCCTGGATCGTCTACGAGTACGACGGCGAGCCGCTGGACCCCGAGCACGGCGGTCCGGTCCGCCTGCTCGTGCCGCACCTGTACTTCTGGAAGAGCGCCAAGTGGGTCCGCGGAATGGTCCTGTCCGACACCGAGGACCTCGGCTTCTGGGAGACCGCCGGCTACCACGAGTACGGAGATCCATGGAAAGAACAGCGGTACGCCGGCGACTGAGCTGGCAGGTCGCCACGGTGACCGACGTACGGCGTGAGACGGCGACCGCCCGGACGCTGGTTCTCGCCGTACCGGAGTGGCCTGGACACCTGGCCGGTCAGCACCTCGACGTCCGGCTGACGGCACCGGACGGTTATCGGGCGTCGCGGTCGTACTCGATCGGCTCCGCCTGGACCGGTGACACGATCGAACTCACCGTCGAGCAGGTCCCGAACGGCGAAGTCTCGCCGTACCTGGTCGACGTGGTGAAGGCCGGCGATCCGCTCGAGGTTCGCGGGCCGCTCGGTGGCTGGTTCGTGTGGAAGCCGGAGCAGGAGGGGCCGGTGCAGCTGGTCGGCGGGGGTTCGGGGATCGTCCCGCTGATGGCGATCCTGCGAACGCATGCGGTGGCGAACAGTACGACGCCGGCCCGTCTGCTCTATTCGGTACGACGTCCGGCCTCGGTGATCTACGTGGACGACCTGAAGCGGCTGGCCGCGTCGGACCACGTCGACGTACGCCTGGTGTACACGCGGGAGTCGCCGGCTGGGGATCCCCGGGTCGGGCGGATCGACGCCGAGCTGATCGAGCGGCTCGCGTTCACACCGGGGGAGTCGCCGACGACGTACGTCTGCGGGCCGACGCCGTTCGTGGAGACGGCAGCGGACCTGCTGGTCGCGGCCGGATACGACCCGGCGCGGGTGAGAACTGAACGTTTCGGACCGACAGGAGGCTCGTAGTGAAAGAGCGAAGCGAATTCACCATCAAGCACAGACCGCTCGTGCCTCAGCCGCGGGGAGCGAAGGGAGGACGCGGATGAGTGACGCCACCCACCTCGACGGCAACGCGGCGGCCGGTGCACTGAGCCAGCTGTTCGCGGTGGATGTCACCGCTGCGATCACTCGCTGTGCCGAGTGCGGCCAGACCGGTGTTTTCGCCGACACCAGGCTGTACGTGGACGCACCCGGGCTGGTCGCCCGCTGCGTCGGCTGCGACAGTGTGCTGCTGCGCGTCGTCACCACGCCGACCGACACCTACATGGACCTGCGCGGCCTCACCTACCTCAAGCTGGCCAACGAATAGCAGCCGTCAGGCCTAGCGGCGGGGTGGCTTCGTGCCCGTCCGGCGGATCGTGTCGCGCTGGGTCTCGCCGACGGCTCGTTCGTAGGCGAGCACGAGTCCCTGGATGGTGACCGGCTTGAAGCGCTCGACCAGTTGCTGGATGTGCTCGGGCGGGCCGCCGGAATCCCGGTAGTGCGGCCAGACCTTGGTGCGGAAGACCTCGGTGAGTTCCTCGGCGATCGCCCGGCCGTGCTCGGTGAAGATCCGGCCGGCTGCCAGTACGGCGTCGACCGGTAGGTCCAGGTCGAGGAGCTCGACGCCGAGACTCAGGTGAGCGGTCGCAACCTGGAAGACGTCCTCGTCCGGCGTCGGCTCGACCACGCCGAGGGCGACCAGCATCTCGATGTCGTCATCGCTCAGTTCGCGACCGGTACGACGTACCAGCGCCGGCGCGATCCAGCGTCTCCGGCAGATCCCGCATCCACGGGGTCAGCAGCGTCCGGTGCAGCGCGATGTCCTGCGGCGTCGCGTCGGTCGGGATCCGCTCCAGGTACCCCTCGATCGCCGACAGGGTGAACCCGTGCGCCTGCAACTCCCGCACCAGATCCAGCCGCGCGATGTGCTCCGGCCCGTAGTACCCGACCCGTCCCCGCCGGATCGGCGGCGGAATCAGCCCCCGCCCGGCGTAGAACCGCAACGTCCGCACCGTCATCCCGACCCTGGTCGACAACTCGTCGACCGTAAGGGTCGCCTCATCCCCCGCGACTTCAGACATGGCGGAGATCATAACGATCCCCACTTGACCATCGTGACACCGAAACTGTCACAATCGGGGAGACGACTCGAGCGACGGGATCATCATGACTCTACTCATGCCACGCCTCCGGCGCGGCGGGTCACGGGGCTTTGGCTCCCGGCCTTCCCTCGTCATTCCGGTCGCTACGCTCCCTCCACTCCTCAGTCCAGGCCGGGAGGCCCCGTGACCAGTAACGCCTTCCTGTACGACGCGATACGTACTCCGCGCGGCAAGGGCAAACCGACCGGTGCGCTGTACGAGGTCAAGCCGATCCAGCTGATCACCGGCCTGCTGCGCGAACTGCGCAACCGGCACCCGGACCTCGATCCGGCGGTGATCGACGACGTCGTCCTGGGTGTCGTCACGCCGATCGGCGACCAGGGCATGGACATCGCCCGTACGGCGGTCCTCGCGGCCGGCTACCCGGAGACGACAGGCGGCGTGCAGCTCAACCGCTTCTGCGCCTCCGGCCTGGAAGCGGTGAACCAGGCCGCTCAGCGGGTCCGGTCCGGCTGGGAGGACTTCATCCTGGCCGGTGGCGTCGAGTCGATGTCGCGGGTGCCGATGGCCTCCGACGGCGGCGCCTGGGCGATGGACCCCGAAACGGCACTCGCGACGAACTTCATCCCACAAGGCATCAGCGCGGACCTGATCGCGACCCTCGACGGCTTGTCCCGGACCGACGTCGACACCTACGCCGCCGAGTCGCACGCGCGCGCCGCCAAGGCATGGGCCAACGGCTACTTCGCCCGCTCGGTGGTCCCGGTCAACGACCGTAACGGCCTCCAGATCCTGGACCACGACCAACTGGTCCGCCCTGGTACGACGGTCGAGACGCTGGCCGGACTGCCGCCGTCGTTCGCGGCGATCGGGGAGCACGGCGGGTTCGACGCGGTCGCGCTGGAGAAGTACGTCACCGTCGAGCGGATCGAGCACGTCCACCACGCCGGCAACTCGTCCGGCATCGTCGACGGTGCCGCCCTGGTTGCGATCGGCAACGAGAAGGCCGGCGAGGCGCTCGGTCAGGCTCCCCGCGGCCGGGTGGTCGCGACCGGCGTCAGCGGTGCCGACCCGACCATCATGCTCACCGGCCCGGCGCCGGCCGCCCGCAAGGCGCTGGCCAAGGCCGGTCTCGAGGTCGACGACATCGACCTGTTCGAGATGAACGAGGCGTTCGCCGCCGCGGTCCTGCATTTCATGAAGGACCTCGGCGTACCGCACGAGAAGGTGAACGTGAACGGCGGCGCGATCGCCCTCGGCCACCCTCTCGGCGCCACCGGCGCCATGCTGATCGGAACCCTGCTGGACGAACTGGAGCGACGTGAGCTCCGGTACGGACTGGCCACCCTGTGCGTCGGCGGCGGGATGGGCGTCGCGACGATCATCGAGAGGCTCGCGGCATGATCTCCTGGAACAACGTCGACGGTGTCGTCACGCTGACGATGGACGACCCGTCCGCGTCCGCCAACACCATGAACGAGACCTACGTCGCCGCGATGGGGGAGACCGTCGAACGCTTGCAGGCGGAGAAGGCGTCGCTGCAGGGTGTCGTCATCACCAGCGGCAAGCCGACGTTCTTTGCCGGCGGCAACCTGCAGATGCTGTCCCGGATCCAGCCGGCTGACGCCGCAGAGGTCTTCGAGACGCTCGAGGAGGTCAAGCGGCAGCTCAGAACCCTGGAAACGCTGGGCATTCCCGTTGTTGCCGCGATCAACGGTACGGCGCTCGGCGGTGGGCTCGAGATCGCACTCGCCTGTCATCACCGCATCGTTGCCGACGACAACCGGATCGAGCTCGGTGTCCCCGAGGTGACCCTAGGCCTGCTCCCCGGCGGCGGTGGCGTGACCCGGACGGTCCGCATGCTCGGCCTCCAGGACGCCCTGATGAAGGTGCTCCTCCAGGGCCAGCGGATGAAGCCCGCGGTCGCTCAGTCGGTCGGCATCGTCGACGAGGTGGTCCCGGCGGACGACCTGCTCGACGCCGCTTACCGGTGGATCGCGTCGTACGACGGTGATGCCAAGCAGCCATGGGATCGCGACGGGTTCAAGATCCCCGGCGGTACGCCGTCCTCGCCGAAGCTGGCCGCGTTCCTGCCGGCCTTCCCGGCGAACCTGCGCAAGGAGCTGAAGGGAGCGCCGTACCCGGCGCCACGGGCGATCATGAGCGCCGCGGTCGAGGGCAGCCAGGTCGACTTCGAGACCGCGTCGCGGATCGAGTCGCGGTACTTCGTGTCACTGGCAACCGGGCAGATCGCGAAGAACATGATCCAGGCGTTCTTCTTCGACCTGCAGGCGATCAACGCCGGCGCTTCGCGGCCTAGCGGCGTACCGAAGTACCGTGCCCGCAAGGTCGGCGTGCTCGGCGCGGGCATGATGGGTGCCGGGATCGCGTACGTCTGCGCGAAGGCCGGCATCGAGGTGGTGCTGAAGGACGTCTCGCTCGAGGCGGCCGCCCGCGGTAAGACGTACTCCGAGAAGCTCCTGGCGAAGCAGGTGAAGAAGGGGCGGACGACCGCGGGTCAGGTGGAGGAGTTCCTCGGCCGGATCACGCCGACCGCGGACCCGAACGACCTGGCCGGCTGTGACCTGGTGATCGAGGCCGTGTTCGAGAGCGAGGAACTCAAGCAGAAAGTCTTCGCCGAGATCGCCGGGGTGGTCGAGCCGGACGCGCTGCTTTGCTCGAACACCTCGACCCTGCCGATCACCTCGCTGGCCGACGGCATCGACCGGCGGGGCGGGCCGGGGTGGGGCCGAAGGCAAGGCGCTGCCGACTTCATCGGCATGCACTTCTTCTCGCCGGTCGACCGGATGCCGCTGGTCGAGCTGATCGTGGGGGAGAAGACCTCGGACCGGGCCATCGCCCAGGCGTACGACGTGGTCCGGCAGATCAAGAAGACGCCGATCGTGGTCAACGACAGCCGTGGCTTCTTCACCTCGCGGGTGTTCGGCACCCTGGTGATGGAGGGGGCGGCGATGGTTGCCGAGGGCGTCGACCCGGTGACGATCGAGCGGGCAGCGACCCAGATGGGCTTCCCGGCGCCGCCGCTGGCGATGCTCGACGAGGTGACGCTGACGCTGCCGCAGAAGATCCGCGACGCGGCGCTCGCCGCCGGCGACAACGCGGGCGCCTTCGACGATCACCCGGGGATGGCGGTGACCGACCGGCTGGTCAACGAGTTCGACCGCCGCGGGAAGGCGGCCGGTGCGGGCTTCTACGACTACCCGTCGGATGGGCCGAAGCGCTTGTGGCGGGGTCTGTGGGAGCACTTTCCGCGAGGGAACGCCGTACCGTTGGTCGATCTCCAGGAGCGGATGACGTTTGCCATGTCGCTGGAGACGGTCAAGTGCCTGGACGAGGGAGTACTACGCTCCGTCGCCGACGCCAATATCGGGTCGATCTTCGGCATCGGGTTCCCGCCGCTGCACGGGGGTGCGCTGCAGTACATCAACGCCTACGGTTTGCCTGCCTTCGTGACCCGTTCGCGTGAACTGGCGGCGTCGTACGGGCCTCGTTTCGAGCCGCCCGCGCTGCTGGTCCGGAAGGCCGGGGCCGGCGAGACCTTCGGCTGATCACGAAGCGATACCAACCCGATCAACACTCCACACACTCGAACAAAGAACAGCGCGTCCGGTCTTGCGCCGGGCGCGCTTTTGAGCGATCGTGCTACCACTTCTCCAACGATTCACCTGACCGCCGGAGGGACGCAATCGTCGAGGGCGAGGACGCCGTGCCCGAAACGTCATGTGCTGAAGGCTGTTGCGTTGTTCGATCGAGTTGTAGCGTGTGCGAAATCGGAGATGCTTAACACCGTTAAGTAACTCGGAATCGTCAGCGTCGTACCCCTGCGGCGCTGCTTTCGGGAAGGTGGAGTCAATGCCTGCTCATGTTCCGAACGCCGGCCTGTCCCGGCGGGATCTGCTCAAGCGGACCGGCGGCCTGGCCGCGCTGGCAGCGCTCACCGCCGCGTGCGGTGGCAATACGGGCAGACCGTCCGGCGGAGGAGGAGAAGGAGGCGGCGCCAAGGCCACGCTGTCGCAGTGGTACCACCAGTACGGCGAAGCCGGCACCAAGGAAGCGGCGCTCAAGTACGCCAAGGCGTACACCGACGCGAACGTCTCCGTGCAATGGACCCCGGGTGACTACGGCAGCAAACTGTCGGCCGGCCTGCTGTCCAACAAGGGACCGGACGTCTTCGAGAGCCAGCTCAACATCGGCATGGTCAAAGGCAACCAGGTCGTGCCGCTGGACGACATCATCGCCGACGTCAAGGACGACTTCCAGCCGGGCGACCTGGCCACGAACACCGTCGACGGCAAGGTCTACGGCATCCGGATGATCGTCGACCCGCAGGTCATCTACTACAAGAAGAGCCTGCTGGACAAGGCCGGAATCAAGCCGCCGGAGACCGTGGACGACCTGATCGCCGCGGCCAAGGAACTCACCACGAACAAGGTCAAGGGCATCTTCGTCGGCAACGACGGCGGCCTCGCCATGGGCGGACCGGCGCTGTGGTCGTCCGGCGGTTCTACCTGACCGAGGACAACAAGCCGGGCTTCACCGGCGACCGCGCCGCCCAGGCGTTCTCCAAGCTGCACCAGCTGTACGCCGACAAGAGCGTGCTCCTCGGTGCGCCGACGGACTGGTGGGACCCGGGTGCGATCAACCAGGGCCTGGTCGCGATGCAGTGGATCGGCATGTGGGCGGTGCCGGGGATGCAGAAGGTGCTCGGCGACGACATCGGCGTGATCCCGTTCCCGAAGCTGGACGCCTCGGGTCAGCCGGCCGTGTACTCCGGTGGCTGGACCCAGTTCGTCTCGGCGAAGAGCCAGAACATCGACGCGGCGAAGAAGCTGGTCAAGTGGCTGTGGATCGAGAAGGAGGACTTCCAGGAGGACTGGTCGCTGAACTACGGCTTCCACATCCCGCCGCGGAAGAGCCTCGCCGCCAAGGCGGCCAAGCTGCAGAGCGGCGTCGCGGCCGAGACCGTCAAGCTCACCCAGGACTACGGCCACACCGACAACCCGGCGTGGACTCCGAAGATGGGTACGGCGTTCGGTGACATGCTCACCAACATCATCCGGAAGGGAGCCGACCCCGCCGCGGAGATCACCAAAGCCGAGAAGACCGTCAACACCGAATTGACGCGGCTGTTCGGATGAGCACGAGTACTTCCACGAAGAAGGAGACCGCCCCCGCTGCCACTGGTGAGCGGCGGGGGACGCGGCGCAAGCAAGGGATCGCCGGGAACACCCGCTGGTTCTGGATCTTCGTCGGGCCGTTCGTCGTCGGCCTGCTGGTCTTCTCCTACCTGCCGATCATCTGGAGCCTGGTCCTCAGCTTCTTCGAGGCCTACAACACGGTCACGCCGTCGAAGTTCGTCGGGCTCCAGAACTACGTCGACATGCTGACCGACCAGGCCTTCCTGTCCAGCCTCGGCACCTTCACGCTGTTCGCGGTGTTCATCGTGCCGCTGACGTTCGCGTTGTCGCTGGCCCTGGCGCTGCTGGTCAACCAGGTGAAGATCGCGCGGGCGTTCTTCCGGTCGGTGTTCTTCCTGCCGACCGCGTGCTCCTACGTGGTCGCCTCGCTGATCTGGCGGCTGTCGATCTTCAACGGTGTCCGGTTCGGCCTGGCCAACACGGTGCTCGGCTGGTTCGGCATCGACGGGGTCGCGTGGCTGTCCACGATCGATCCGCCGTACTACTGGATCCCGATCGTCACTGTGCGGCTGTGGCTGCAGCTGGGCTTCTACATGATCCTGTTCATCGCCGGGCTGCAGCGGATCTCGCCGACGCTCTACGAGGCGGCGTACGTGGACGGTGCGAAACCCGGCTGGCAGGTGTTCCGCTACATCACGCTGCCACAGTTGCGCGCGACGTCGGTCGCCGTACTGATCCTGAACCTGATCGCGGCCTACCAGGCGTTCGACGAGTTCTACAACCTGATCGGCAACGCGAGCTTCGCCCGGCCGCCGCTGGTGTACCTCTACGGCATCTCGCTGGGGTCGATCCAGGACCTCGGCCACGGCTCGGCCGGCGCGCTGATCCTCGCGGTCATCATCATGATCGTCACGCTGCTACAGAACAGGATCTTCGGATTCGGGAAGGCGGGCGACTGATGGCCGTCTCCGAACGTACGACGGGAACGCCGCAACCGATCGGCTTCAGCCGGAGCGGGGCGGGCCGGATCGGTCTGGTGCTTCGCTGGATCGCATTGTTCGTGGCAGTCGTGCTGTTCCTGCTGCCGTTCTACCTGATCCTGCGCAACGCGTTGTCGACCGAGGCCGACATCACCGCGCCGGACTGGACGCTGTTCCCCAAGGACCTGCAGTGGGGGAACATCGGCGAACTGTTCCGCGACACCCAGGTGCCGATGGCGCGATCGCTGTACAACTCGGCCGTGGTCGGCATTCTGGGGACGGCGGGCCAGTTGCTGCTGGCATCGATGGCTGGGTACGGGCTGGCCCGGATCCCTTATCGGCATGCGGACAAGGTGTTCTACGCGATCATCGCGACGTTGATGATCCCGGGCGCGGTGACGTTCATCCCGAGCTTCATCGTGGTGTCGTCGCTCGGGTGGGTCAGCTCGCTGCGGGGATTGATCATTCCTACGCTGTTCAGTGGGTTCGCGGCCTTCCTGTTCCGGCAGTACTTCCTGAACTTCCCCAAGGAGTTGGAGGAGGCCGCGCGGGTGGACGGTGCGGGGCATTTCGGGGTGTTCTGGCGGATCGTCGTACCGAACTCCCTGCCGTTCTTCGCGGCGTTGGCCGCCATCACCTTCATCGGCAACTGGAACTCGTTCCTGTGGCCGTTGGTGATCGGCCAGGACTCGTCCTCGTGGACGGTCCAGGTCGCGATGTCGACGTTCGTCACCGCCCAAACCATCAACATCCACGAACTCTTCATGGCGGCCGCGGTCTCGATCCTGCCCCTGGTCCTGATCTTCCTCTTCCTCCAGCGCTACCTGATCCAAGGAGTAACCCAATCCGGCATCAAGGACTGAGCCCGCCGGAAAGGGACACCGCCTTCGGCGAATCCAGAACCACAACTCGGGCAGCGAGTTGAAAGCCCCGGCGGGGAGTCCACCAGGCTCCCCGCCGGTCCACAAGCACCCAGCCTCCGGCAGTCAGCGCGACTCAGCGGTGCGGTAGGACAGGAGGTACTCACCTTGCGCCGCGAGACCGTGGGTCCCCGCTTGGGTTTCCTCGCTCGGCGGTACGGCGGCCGGCTACCTCCTGTCCTTCGGTACCCGGCCGCCGCCCGAGCTCTAGGCCTCAAATAAGCGAGTCGGTCGGTGGCGGTGGCCGTAGCTCAGGTGATCGTGTCGGTTGTTTGTCTTGGGCCTGCCGATGGGGACGTCTGGGGGCGTCGTGGGGGGTTCGGGGTGGCCTGTTTGGGGTCCGCGGTGTGTGGTTGAGGGTGGTTTCGGGGTTTTGGGCAGGTGTGGTCGCCGCCGCGGGTGCGCGGCGGTCGGGGAGTCGGGGGGATCGGTGGGTGGGTCAGCCGAAGCGGGTGCGTTCGGTGGTGTTCCAGGCGCTGAAGAGCCGGTCCAGGTTGGGGGTGTAGCCGATGAGGCGGATGGTGATGGCGCGGGCTCGGCGGATCACCATGGCGGGGATGAGGATGATGGTGTTGAGGAAGCGGCGGAACTCCATGCGGATGTAGTCGTGGCGGTCTTGTTTGCGGTGCATCATCATCGCGAACCAGGACTTGATGTTCCACGCCAGCGCGGCGATGACCATGTAGGCCCAGTTGGAGACCAGGTCGTGCAGCGGGACGCGCAGGGCGCCCACGCCGGACTTGAGCTGTCCGATGACGTTCTCCTGGTCGCAGCGCTGGTTGGCGCAGGCCACGACCTGTTCGGCGGTCAGGTCGGTGCGGGTGGTGATGTAGAAGAAGTAGCGGATTTCGTCGAAGAGCACCTCGTCGCCGCGGCTGCGGCTGATGTTCTTGCGCAGCGCGACGACGCGGTAGGGGCGGGAGCATTTGCCGGGCTGGTAGTCGAACTCGGCGATGTCTTCGTGGTCGAGTTCCAGGTTGAGGTATCCGCGTTCTTTGACGAGGCGCTGCTTGTGGTTGTCGCGGCGGGCCCGGGTCTGCCCGGTCGCGCTCTGATACGGGGCGGGCCGGCGCAACCGGCTCCAGCCCGATTCGTCCAGCGCCTCGGCGCGGGTTCGAAGCGCTTTGTTGTTGTCCATGCCGAAGACGAAGTCGACCCGCTGTGCCCACCGGTCGAAGTGGGCGGTCAGCGAGAAGTCGGTGTCGCCGCGCAGGCACACCCGCGGCGCGTGCGGGGCCACCAGGTCGATGGCCTTGTCGATCCATGTCGCGGCGTCTTGGTGGCTGGGCGCGTTGCCCGGCCGGTTGACCACATACAGCACCTCCTTGGTGTTGGCCAGCGACACGATCAGCGGCGCGTACCCCCAGATCCCCTTGTAGGACATGTCCATGCCGGCCTTGCGCTGCCCGGAGGTGGGCACGATCGTGCCGTCGGCGTCGATGTAGGCGATCGGGCCGAGCAGGTCACGGCCCCGCCCCGTCCACAACCGCGGGCGCACCGCGTTGATCCGCTCCATCAACTCCGTCACGTCGTCCTCGGCGAAGCGGCGGCAGAAGTCTCCGGCCGTGGTCGGATCCGGGATCAGGTCCGCACCCAACGCATTCATATAGGCGGTGTCATGACGCAGCCGCTCGATGTCTTCCAGCCGGGTACCGCCACACAGCACGTTGTAGGCCAGGTTCAGCACGTGATCGGACTCATGGTAGGGCAGGTGCACCTTCAACAGGCGCAGGCCCTCGTCGATCTGATCGACCAGGCCCAACCTGGTCACCAGCCGGTGCACCGCGCCGATCCCGCCGAAACACGTGGCGTCGACGTTGGCGCCGATCTCATACGACACCTTCCCCGATCCCAGCATCGGCACCCGCCGCGCCTGCCAGTGCCCCGCACGCCCGTGACGCGCCGCCACCCTACGCCGCCGACCAGCCGCGTTCCGCCGACTCTGAACATGCGATATCTTCTTCACCACAAAGGCCTTCTCTTCCCGGACTGCGTCGCTAGCGCTAACCCAGCAAGATAAGGCCTTTGCCTATGAAACCACCGCCACAGCCCAGCCGACACGCTTGGTCAAGGTCTAGGCGGGTTTGATGCTTGCGAGCCAGGCTGGGGCGCCGTTGGTGTCGTGGAATCTTGTGCGGACTCGCTCTGCGGCGATGCTGACGATGGTCCAGCCTGCGCTCGGGGTGAAGGCCGCCTTCAGATCTGCCTGACTGACAGGGTGAGGGCCGGTGTCAGCGCCTTCGTCGCTGAAGCACAGCACATAAAGGATTCCGTCGTGCTCGATGACCGACGTCAGGCTCGCCACGTACGCTGTCCACTCCTCGCCGCTGAAGGTGTGGAACAGTGCGCAGTCGAGCACCGTGTCGAATCGGCGCCCCAACTGCTCCAGCCGCAGCGCGTCAGCCAGGGCGAAGTCGGCCTCGATTCCACGCTCGGCGGCCTTCTCCCGCGCAAGCGCCAGCGCGGTCTGCGCTACATCGACCCCCAACACCGGCAATCCCAGCGAAGCCACATGCAGCGCGTTCTCGCCACTCCCGCACCCCACATCGAGCACGGTCCCGCTGAACCCACCGCGATCGGCCACCCGCACCACAGCCGGTTGCGCCCCACCGAAGTCCCAAGGCGCCGGCCCGTCTTGGTACGACGCATCCCAAGGCTGCCCCGCCATCCGCTCATGACTGGTCGGCTGTCGCCCCTGAAACGGATCGTCCGAGCGTCGCTCCGCCATGATCGTCCTCTTCCCACAACTGACGTCCCCCACTCATCGTGGCACGCTGTTCGCACCCAGGCGCCGCCAGTTGGCTTCGGTCAGGGGGTGGCGTCGACGAGGGCGCTCCAATCCTTCGGGTCGTGCGGAATCGAGATGTGTTCGTAGGTGATCAACCACCGATTGTCCGACCGCCGCAAGCACACGGTGGAGTGGACCCAGACTGCTGGTGCCGCATCCTGAAACCTTGGGGTTGTCATCGAGCCCCAGATTGATTGGTGCAGTTCGACAGGAGGTGTCCGGCGATCGAGTCGCATGCCCGGTGGGCTCGGGCGGGGAGTGGCCGGCAGTGGGGGTATACGTCCTGTCGAATTGCACCCAGGTGGACCGTTCTGCCGGAGCTCCACCTCAGCCTCGAGCGACGTCGTCGCTATGCCCTGTTCTTTGCTCCTCTGTGTCATCCATGTACGACGACGCAGCTCGACAGACTGTGAGGCGTGGCAGCGCCTTGGGCGAACTAGTTTGCGACCTGGTAGGTGGGGGTGAGGATGGCTCGGGCGAGGGTGTGGAAGGCGAGGTTGAAGCTGACGACCGCTGGGGTGGCGTCGGCGTCGACGTCCAGGGCTTCGACGTCGATGGCGTGTACGGCGAAGTAGTAGCGGTGGACCTGGTCGCCCGCGGGCGGGGCGGCGCCGCCGTAGTTCTTGGTGCCGAAGTCGTTGCGGACGTGGAAGGCGCCGTTCTCGAGGCGTTCGGTGGTGCCTGCTCCGGTCTCCAGCGAGGTGACGGTCGCCGGCAGGTTGACCAGGATCCAGTGCCAGAAGCCAGACACGACCGGGGCGTCGGGGTCGAAGCAGGTGACCACGAAGGCCTTGGTCTCCTCCGGGAAGCCGGTCCAGCTCAGCTGCGGCGAGGTGTTGCCGCCCGCGAAGGCGTGGTCGTCCGAAAGCGGCTCACCGTCCGCCACATCCGTGCTGGTGACAGCGAAGGAGCCGGCCGTGGGGAGGAGTTCGTACGGGTCCGGTGCGACGGGCCGATCGAGGGACATCTGTGATCCTCCGGGATCTCGCGACGTGTGGTGATTCCGACATTACTGTCCACATCACACGGATCCGTCCCGGGGCACCTCGTCGGGGATGCGAAGATCGGACCAGGCGACGAGTGGAGGACGTGCGGTGGAGGAATACCTGGCCCGGATCGGCCCGGCGGACGAGGCGGCGATGCGGGCGGCCGCGGAGCGGCAGCTCGCGTTGACGAAACCGGCCGGTTCCCTCGGCGTGCTGGAGGACTTGTCGGTCCGCGTCGCCGGGATGGCCGGCAGTTGCCCGCCCGCGGTTCCGGCGCCGGCCGTGGTGACCGTCTTCGCGGCCGATCACGGCGTCCACGCACAGGGTGTGTCGCCCTGGCCACAGAAAGTGACCGCCGCGATGCTGGCGAACTTCGCGGCCGGCGGTGCCGCGGTGAACGCGTTCGCGGCGAACAACCGGGTCGACGTGCGCGTGGTCGACGTGGGCGTGGCGACCGACGTGCACGCGCTGGACATCGTGCACGCGAAGGTCCGGGCCGGCACCCGCGATCTGTCCACCGAGCCGGCGCTCACCGAGGACGAGGCAAAGGCGGCGATCGCGGTCGGCTTCGATCTCGCCGACTCGCTGGTCAAGGACGGCTACCGCTGCCTGCTCACCGGTGACATGGGTATCGCGAACACGACCGCGTCGGCCGCGCTGATCGCTACCTTCACCGGCTCCACCGCGGAGGTCGTGACCGGCCGTGGCACCGGCATCGACGACGCCACGCTGGCCCACAAGACGGCAGTGATCAAGGCGGCGCTCGCGCTGCACGACGTACCGGCGACGGATCCGTTGAAGGCGCTCCAGGCGTACGGCGGCCTCGAACATGCGGCCTTGGCCGGCTACATCCTCGGCGGCGCGGCCAACAAGGTGCCGGTCATCCTGGACGGAGTGATCGCAGGCGCCGCGGCGCTCGTCGCGCAGGCTTTCCATCCGAAAGTGATCGACTACTGTGTCGCCGGGCACCGGTCGGCGGAGCCGGGTCACGCGGTCGCGCTGAAGACGCTCGGCCTGCAGCCGCTGGTCGATCTGGACCTGCGGCTGGGTGAGGGGACCGGCGCCGTACTGGCGTATCCGATCCTCACCTGCGCGGTCCGCGCGCTCGAAGAGATGGCCACCTTCGAGTCCGCGGGGATCAGCTCGTGACGAGTCAGTACCTGTCCGGTCTCGTGCTCGAGGGACGCCGGGTGGTTGTCGTCGGCGGCGGGGGAGTCGCCCAGCGGCGGCTGCCCCGGCTGCTCGAGTCCGGCGCCCGGACCGACCTCATCTCGCCGTCGATCACCCCGACGATCGAGGGCCTGCTCTCCAATCCGTCGCTCACCTGGATCGAGCGCGGCTATCAGTACGGCGACCTCGACGGCGCCTGGTACGTCGTCGTGGCCACCGACGACCTCGCGGTGAACGACCAGGTGTCACAGGAAGCCGAGGAGCGACGGATCTTCTGCGTCCGCTCCGACGACAGATCCCGGGCGACGGCGTGGACGCCGGCGTCGGGGCAGCACGACAACGTGACGATCGGTGTCCTCGGCGGTGGCGACCACCGGCGTTCGGCCGCGGTCCGGGACGCGATCCTGGAGGAGTTGCGCACCGGCGCGCTTGCTGCGCGCGAGGTCGACAAACGCCCCGGCGTCTACCTCGTCGGCGGAGGACCGGGCGACCCGGACCTGATCACTGTCCGCGGACGGCGCCTGCTCGCCGAGGCGGATGTGGTGGTCGCCGACCGGCTCGCGCCGCAGCAACTGCTGGATGAATTGCACCCGGACGTGGAGCTCTTCGACGCGGCGAAGCTGCCGAGGGGGCGTGCGGCCCAGCAGGAGGAGATCAACCGGATCCTGGTCGAGCGCGGTCGGGACGGGAAGGTCGTCGTCCGGTTGAAGGGCGGCGACCCGTACGTGTTCGGCCGCGGCTTCGAGGAGGCGCTCGCGTGCGCCGAGGCCGGCGTGCCGTGGACGGTCGTGCCGGGGATCACCAGCTCGATCTCGGTGCCGGCGGTGTCCGGGATCCCGGTCACGCATCGCGGCGTGACGCACGAGTTCACCGTGGTGTCGGGGCACATCCCGCCGTCGCATCCGGATTCGCTGATCAACTGGGACGCGCTCGCGCAGCTGTCCGGCACGCTGGTGCTGCTGATGGCGGTCGAGAACCTGCCGGCGATCGCCGAGCGGCTGATCGCGGCCGGTCGCGCGCCCACCACGCCGGCCGCGGCCATTGCCGACGGCACCCTTCCGGGCGAGCGGATGGTGAGCTCCGACCTCGCCGGAATCGCCGCCGCCATGAAGGTGAACGGTGTCGGTGCGCCGGCGATCGTTGTGATCGGCAACGTGGTCGCGGTCGCGGCCCAGGTGCGATCGGTGGCCGCGGAGGCAGGCGGGATCGCGTGAGCCCGCTGGTCCCGCTGGACGATCCGGCCGACCGGCGGCTGGCGGACTACGTGCAGCTGCGGGAGGTGAGTCTGCGCCGGCTCCTGGAGGAGGAGCATGGGCTGTTCATTGCCGAGGGCGACAAAGTGATCCGCCGGGCCGCGGATGCCGGGTACGAACCGCGGTCGTTCCTGCTCGCGCCGCGCTGGCTGGAGTCCCTACAGGACGTCCTGCAGAAATGGCCGGATGCGCCCGTGTACGTCGTGTCGGAGGAGCTGGCCGAGCAGGTGACCGGCTTCCACGTGCACCGCGGCGCGCTGGCGTCGTACCGTCGCCGTCCCCCGGTGGCGCTCAGTAGCCTGCTCAACCAGGATGTACGGCGGGTGGCGATCTTCGACGACATCGTGGACCACACGAATGTCGGTGCCGGATTCCGTGCGGCCGCGGCGATGGGTGTCGAGCTGGTGCTGGTGACGCCGACGTGTGCGGATCCGCTGTACCGGCGCTCGATCAAGGTGTCGATGGGCACGGTGTTCCAGGTGCCGTGGACCCGGCTCACGTCCTGGCCGGGCGATCTGGAAACCCTGCAGGACAAGGGGTTCGTGGCGGCCGCGTTCGCGCTGACCGACGACTCGATCACGCTCGACGACCTGGTGGCGCGGCGGGACGAACGGCTGGCGCTGATCTTCGGCACGGAAGGGCATGGGCTCGAACCGCATGTGCTCGAGAAGGCGGACCTGACCGTACGCATCCCGATGGCGGGCGGTGTCGACTCTCTCAACGTGGCGTCGTCGGCAGCAGTCGCCTTCTACGCGACCGCGAAAACCGATGGACGTCGGTGATGTGATGGGGGCATGCCGAAGGTAGTGCTGGTCACCGGGATGCAGGCTGCGGGAAAGTCGACGATCGCGCCGCTGCTGGCTTGCCGGTTGGGTCCGCCTGCCGCGACCCTGGACGGCGATGTGTTCTACCGCGGGGTCGTCGCCGGCGCCGAGATCATGACGCCCGATCCGTCGGCCGAGGCCGTGCGCCAGTTGCAGCTGCGGTACGACGCCTCGGCCCTGATCGCTCAGCACTATGCCGACGCCGGGTTCGACTTCGTCTGCAGTGACAACATCTTCGAGGACGACGTCGAGCGCTGGTTCGACCGACTCCACGACGTCGACCCGTACCTGGTCATGCTGACGCCGTCCGTCGAGGCCGTCGTACGACGTGAGCTGGCGCGCGGCGGCACCAATGCGTACCGCGACTGGCAAGGCTCGTCCGGCAGCATCACGGATGCCGTTCGAGCCTTTCAGACGTACGTCGACAACACCCCACGCCGAGGCCTCTGGCTCGACACGACCGATCAGACACCCGAGGAGTCGGTCGACGCGATCCTCGAGAACCTGCCGAAGGCACGCTGGTAGCACACCCCGCCCACCTGAGGGTGAACCTCAGGTCGCGGGAGTCTCTTCGTGGCGGTCTTCGTGCTCGGCCATCGGGGAGACGGGCCAGTCGGACGGGTAGTCGGGGGCCAGCTCCTCGGCCTCGGCGAAGAGACGCTTGCGGTACTTGCGCGAGAGCCGGTCGCCGAAAACGGTGCCCTGGGTGTGGTCGGTCTCGTGCTGCAGGCAGCGGGCGAGCAGACCGTCGCCCTCGAAGGTGACCGGCTCGCCGTGCTGGTCGACGCCGGTGACCCGGGCGAAGTCCGGACGGGCGCACTTGGTGAACGCGCCCGGCAGCGACAGGCAGCCCTCGTCGCCCTCGTCGAGGCGGCGTTCCTTGCCCTCGGGGAGGTCGATCACCGGGTTGCAGACGACACCCTGGACCCGGTTGCCGTCCTTGTCCGGGCAGTCGAACACGAACAGCTGCAGATCCACGCCGACCTGGTTCGCCGCCAGGCCGACGCCCTCGGCCGCGTTCATCGTCGCGACCATGTCGGCGACCAGCTTCTGCAGCTCGTCCCCGAACTCGGTCACGGGCTTGTTGACCCGGTGCATGACGTCCTCACCCCACCGGGTGATGGGCAGCACCGAACCGTTCAGAGGCAACGTAGACATGCCGGAAATCCTACCCAGACCGGGTTGCGTCCGGAGAACCGTGCGGCCCTCCGGACGCCGCCTGGGTTACTCGGCGTTGACCTCGTCGCGCCAGGCGACCCACTCCCGCAGCAGCCCCAGGTCGTAGTCCGGGCCCGAGGACGAGATGGTGAACAGCCGGGTGCCGACATCGAGCAGCGACTTGCCGAGGTCCTCCGGCGACTTGTTGCCGACGCCGGCCGACCGCTCGATCTCGCCCGGGTCGCGGCCGATCGTCCGGCAGTGCTCGTCCAGGACGGCGTGCTTGTGCGCGATCGTCTCCGCGTCGCCGAACCCGTGCCAGATGTTCGCGTGCTGGGCGACCAGCTTCAGCGTCTTCTTCTCACCGCCGCCGCCGATCAGCACCGGGATGTCCCGGGTCGGCCGCGGGTTGAGCTTGGCCCACCGCTGCTCGATCCGCGGCAGCGCCTCGCCGAGTGCGTCCAGCCGGCCGCCCGCCGTACCGAACTCGTAGCCGTACTCGTCGTAGTCCTTCTCGAACCAGCCCGAGCCGATGCCGAAGATCAGCCGCCCGTCGCTGATGTGGTCGACCGTACGGGCCATGTCGGCGAGCAGTTCGGGGTTGCGGTAGGAGTTGCAGGTGACCAGGGCACCGAACTCGATCCGCTCGGTCGCCTCGGCCCAGGCGGCGAGCATGGTCCAGCACTCGAAGTGCAGGCCGTCGGGCTCACCGCTCAGCGGGTAGAAGTGATCCCAGTTGAAGGCGACGTCGACGCCGATCTCCTCGGCCGCCGCGACGGTCCGCCGGATGTCGGCGTACTGGGCGTGCTGGGGCTGGATCTGGAGGCCGATCCGCACCGGGAAGGAGGCGTACGGGCGGTCGGTGGACTCGGAAGCTGTCATGGTGGTGATCCTATCCGGCGTTGCGGAGGACCCTCCGGATCGGGCCGGAATGCGAACACTCAGGGGGTACGGCGGGATGCCGAACGAGGACGGGATCGACGAGTTCGCGCGACTGTTCACCGGGTTTCTCGAGCGGATGCAGCAGCGTCGGCCGGGCGGCGATCGGGAGAGCCTGCAGGACCGGTTGCGGGGGCATCTCGGCGTCGAACCCGAGCAGCTGCCGGTGGTCGCGTCGAGTTTCCCGTCGTACGACCTACCGAACGTGCAGCTCGCGGTCGAGGCGTGGTTCGACTCGTACGAAGTCGTCGGGCTGGTCGGGTCGAACCGCGGTCACCACTCGCTCGGTGAGCTGCTCGAACTGGCACAGTACGACCGGTTCGGCATCGGCGCGGTCGACTACCAGCGGCTGCAGGTCGACGTCGACGAGGAGATGGACTGCGTCGCCTTCGGGTTCTACCTCGGTGTGAAGGGTCAGGATCGGTACGTCGCGCTGTTGCGAGCGGCCAACCCGCAGTACGGGCGGATGCAGGTCGATCTGGAGGTGCTGGCGACTGCCAAGGCCGACAGCTTCCTCGATGCGCTGCCGGAGCTGATTCGGGAGCACAACATCTTCCGCGGCAAGGTGGTGTCGTTCGAGGGGCACGAGTTCGGGCAGGGAGTGGGGCCGTTCCGGCTGCATCCGCGGCCGGGGATCTCGCGTGCGGACGTCGTACTGCTGGAGGGGGTGCTGGAACGGGTCGAGCGTGAGGTGATCGGGATCGCCGACCACCGGCAGACGCTCCTCGATGCCGGTCAGCACCTGCGTCGGGGTGTGCTGCTCTACGGTCCACCTGGCACCGGTAAGACGCACACCGTGAGGTACCTACTGTCGCGGCTGCCGTCGTTCACCGTCGTACTGCTGGCGGGGACGAGTATCGGGTTCATCTCGCAGGCGTGCGCGCTGGCGCGGTTGCTGCAGCCGGCGCTGGTGGTGCTGGAGGACTGCGATCTGGTGGCGGAGGCTCGCGACTACTCGCACGGGATGGAGAACCCGCTGCTGTTCCAGGTCCTCAACGAGATGGACGGCCTGGCGGAGGACGCCGACGTGGCGTTCCTGCTCACCACGAACCGCGCCGACCTCCTGGAGCCTGCCTTGATGCAGCGTCCCGGCCGCGTCGACCTGGCCGTGGAGGTCCCGCTACCGGACGCCGAGGGCCGCGCTCGCCTTCTCAACCTGTACGGCCCGAGCCTCGACTTGCGTCCTGCCGTCGTCGACGAGATCGTCACGCAGACGAAGGGTACGACGGCCTCCTTCATGAAGGAGCTGGTACGGCGAACTGTCCTGCTGGCCGCGGAGTCGGGTGCCTCACCTGATCCCGACCACCTGCGGACGGCGGTGGCCGAACTCCTCTCCTCCTCCCGGGACGCCCTGACCCGTCGCCTCCTCGGCGCGACCAGCGGCCACGTCCCGGACTACACCCCACCTCCGGCCGCTGAGCCGGGTATCTACCCAGGCTGAGGCCGATAAGGACTCCTTAGGACCCGCTCAGGACCGGGATAGGGAGGACTCCCGATTGTGCGCGTGCACCTCAGATGAGCAGATTCGGGTGTCGCCGACCAGCAACAGCTCGCCGCCTTCGGGGTGTTCCGGTTCGCGATGAACATCGGCGGTGCCCTGGGCCGAGCATGCGGGCGACGCCGGGCTTGATGGTGGTCTCCTGGTCGGCGGGAAGGCCTTCGCTGCGGTAGTCGATCCGGGTGCGGCCCTCGCCGAGGTCCTCGAGGTGCACGGTGGCGATCTCGGCATCGTCCAGGTGGAGGACGAGGTGATGTGGCAGGTCGAGCTCGCCGAACCGAAAGGTGAACGGCACCTCGACGTCGCCGGCGACGAACACGGCCGAGATCACCCCACCCGGCCGCACCTCGATGCTGACCCGGTCGGACGGCGTACTGAAACCGTCCGCCACGAACCACGCCGCGAACGGCTCCGGCTCGGTGAACGCCCGGACGACCTCCGCCGGCGGCGCCTCGACGACCTGACTGAGACTGAACATGACCGAACCTCCTGCTGGGAATCACCCTGACCCCAGCACTGTCCCGCACCCCCTTTACGGTTTCCTTCCGCCCGACCGGAAACCGGAGCCCGGTGGACGGCACCCCGAGGCGTCGCTAGTGCCGCATTCAGAAACCTTGGGGTTGTCATCGAGCCCATGATTAATTGGTGCAGTTCGACAGGAGGTGTCCGGCGATCGAGTCGCAGGCCCGGTGGGCTCAGGCGGGCAGTGGCCGGCAGTGGGTGTATACGTCCTGTCGAACTGCACCCAGGTGGACCGTTCTGCCGGAGCTCTGCCACGCAGGGCCACAAGCGACAACCAATCCACACTGTCTGCTGACCGGCATCGTGGCTGACCCACCAAAGTCGGTGCACCGGGCCAGGTCAGTGGAGCGGGTTACGACCCCAACGTTCCTTGACGCGGCACTAGCGCACCTGGTCAGGCGGTGGCCTGGTCGGCTGACTCCTGTGCGGCCAACACGGTGTCGGCGTGTTCGGCAGCCCAGTCGCCGAGGGCGTGGATGGGGAGGAGAAGGTCCTCGCCCGCGGGGGTGAGCGAGTACTCGACGCGGGGTGGGGCCTCGGCGTACCGGCGGCGCTCGACCAGGCCGTTGTGCTCCAGCCTGCGGAGGGTTTCGGTGAGAACCTTCTGGCTGACCCCTCCGATCTGTTTGCGCAGCTCGCCCGGGCGCGCCGGCCCGTCGCCCAGCGCGTACAGCACGACCATCGGCCAGCGCCCGCTGATCAGCTCGACGGCGATCCGGGCCTGGCAGTCTGCGAAGAACCTCGGCTCCATGCCCTCCATTGTGCCCGGGGCGTTACACACCGGGAGGTGCCTAACGGAACACCTACTGTCGCGGACAACCGAAAGGAGCACGGGATGCGGATCGGGATCCTGGGGAACGGATTGATGGCCGAGGCGCTCGGCGGGCAGTGGGTTCGGGCCGGCCACGACGTGATGATCGGCGGCCGGAAACCCGAGCGGGCCGCCGACCTGGCCGAGCGGATCGGCGCGACGCCCGGGTCGTTGCAGGAGGCAACGACGTACGGCGGGACGGTGCTGCTCGCGATCCCGGCCGAGGTAGCGGTGGACACGGTGAAGTCGCTCGGCATCGAGGCCGAGCAGACGCTGATCGATTGCACGAACTCGGTCGATCACGAGGGTTTCACGCTGGCTGAGCCGGCCATGTCCGAAGCCATCAGTCGGGCTGCGCCCCGCGCGCACGTGGTGAAGGCGTTCAACCTGGCCGCGGACGCCGTCTGGCGGAAGGCCCCACATCAATTCGAGGGTGCGCCGCTCGGTGTGCCTCTGTGTGGCGACAATCCGGCTGCCGTCGAGCGGGTCGGCGAGCTGGTGCGGGCGCTCGGGTGCGATCCGGTGTTCGCCGGCGGCCCGGCGCGAGCGAGGATGCCGGAGGCAACAGCCGCGTTCGCGATCGGCGTGTGGGTGTCGGGTGGTGACGTGCGGACGCTCTTCCCGCCGGTAGCAGCGGCGTTCGGGACGGTGCGGCCGGATGCTTGACGGGAAAGTGCGTGAGTAGTTACGGAGCGGGAGGGGGAGCGCTAGGGTCGGCGGCATGAAGTCGAGCATCGCGCCGGTCTGCTGGACGCCTCCGCCTGCGCCGCTGCACCGGGAACCCACGAGCATCGAGGTCGAGACTGTCGCGTTGCCGGGGGCGGGGCCGGAGGACACGCTGATCGACGACGACGGCAGCGTCCTCACCGGGCTGTACGACGGACGCGTCCTGCGCGTCAGCGCGGACGGCAAGACGATCACGACGCTCGCCGACACCGGCGGACGGCCGCTCGGTCTGGAGTGGTTGCCGGACGGGAAGGTCCTGGTGTGCGACGCGAACCGTGGACTGCTGACCCTCGACCGGGACGGCCGGATCGCGACGCTGCTGTCCGAGATCGACGGCCGGCCGATGCGGTTCTGCAACAACGCGGACGTGATGCCGGACGGGACGATCTACTTCACCGACTCGTCCACCCGGTTCGGCATCGACGAGTGGATGGCCGACCTGCTCGAGCACTCGACGACCGGGAGCCTGTACCGCCTGACCCCGGACGGCGAACTGACCGTGCTGGCCACCGGTCGGGGATTCCCGAACGGCGTCGCGCTCAGCGAAGACCGTCGTACCCTCTTCTGGGCCGAGAGCGCGATGTACAGCCTCTACAAGCTCGACCTCGTCGCCGAGGCGGCCGAGCCGGTGCTGGTGGCTCAGGTCCCGGGGCTGCCGGACAACATCGCACGCGGTTCCGACGGACTGATCTGGGTGACGATCGGGTCACCGCGGAACGCGCTGCTGGACTTCCTGCTGCCGAAGCAGCCGTTCCTGCGGAAAATCGTCTGGAACCTGCCCGAGGCACTGAAGCCCAAGGCGGCCGACGTGATCGAGATCCAGGCGTACGACGACAGCGGCACCCTGATCCACGACCTCCGCGGCCACCACCCGAACTTCCGCATGCCCACCGGCGTCCGCGAACGCGACGGCAAGGTCTGGCTCGGCAGCATCGGCACCAGCTGCCTCGCCACGTTCCCGACGCCGAAGTAACGGACACCGCCGTCGGCCCGGCCGCCCGGAGACGGTCGGGCCGACGGCGCGCGGTCAGACCATCACGCCTCGGGTTTCGGTGGCGGTACCGCGTCCCGCGGCTGTCGTGATTCCGGGATCGCGGTCCCTTTCTCGTCGTGCCCGTTGCCGGAGACGACCAGCGAGAAGTCGTCACCGTGGTTGCTGACTCCCTCGATCACCGCTGCTTCGACCGCCTCCGAGCCGATCGCATGCCGCAGCATCAGGGGATCCGTGCGCAGATCCTTGGCCAGCGCAACCGCCAGCCCGACCATCACCAGCGCGAACGGAAGCGCGGCGACGATCGTCAGGTTCCGCAGGTCGGTCAGCGCCTCCTCGCCGCCACCGCCGACCAGCAGCATCACCGCGGCCACGGCACCGGTGAGCACACCCCAGAAGACGACCAGCGGCTTCTTGGGTTCGATCGCGCCCCGCTCGGACAGCGTCCCCATCACGATCGACGCGGCATCCGCACCGGACACGAAGAAGATCGCAACCAGTACGACGACCAGGATCGTGGTCACCGACGCGAGCGGGATGTGGTCCAGGAGCCCGAACAGTTGTCCCTCGGTGGTCGACTGCCCGGCCAGGTCGACGCCATCACGCTGCAGGTTGATCGCCGCGCCGCCGAACACGCAGAACCAGACCAGGCTGACCAGCGACGGCACCAGCAGGACGCCGGTGACGAACTGCCGGATGGTCCGGCCGCGGCTGATCCGTGCGATGAACATCCCGACGAACGGCGTCCAGGAGATCCACCAGGCCCAGTAGAAGACGGTCCAGCCGGACAGCCACTCGGCCATCGCGTCGCCGCCGCTCGCCTCGGTCCGGGCCGCCATCTCGGCCAGGTCGCGGAAGTAGTCGCCGATCGCGGTCGGGACCAGGTTGAGGATCAGCACCGTCGGCCCGGCAACGAACACGAAGAGCGCCAGTGCGACGGCCAGCACCATGTTGATGTTCGACAGCCACTGGATGCCCTTGGCAACGCCGGACACCGCCGAAGCGACGAACGCGGCGGTCAGTACGGCGATCACGCCGACCAGCACCGCGTTGCCGGTCTTGTCCAGCCAGCCCAGGATCTGGACGCCGGAGCCGATCTGGAGTGCGCCCAGCCCGAGCGACGCGGCCGAACCGAACAACGTCGCGAAGATCGCGAGGCCGTCGATCACCTTGCCGATCGGTCCTTCGGTCCGGCGGCCGAGCAGCGGCGCGAATGCGGAGCTGATCAGCTGCGAGCGCCCACGCCGGAAGGTGCCATAGGCAATGGCTATGCCGACGACGGCGTAGATCGCCCACGGGTGCAGGGTCCAGTGGAACAGCGTCGTCGCCATCGCGGTCTCGAGAGCGGCGGACGAGCCGGCCTCGACGGTGCCCGGCGGCGGGCTGGTGAAGTGCGTCAACGGTTCGCTGACGCCGTAGAACATCAGGCCGATGCCCATGCCGGCGCTGAACATCATCGCCACCCAGGACACGGTCTTGAACTCGGGCTGCTCGTCGTCGGCACCGAGCGGGATCCGCCCGAACCGGCCGGCCGCCAGCCAGAGCACGTAGACGACGAAACCGGAGGCCAGCAGGACGAACAGCCAGCCGGTGTTGGTCTCGACCCAGGTCAGGGCCGAGGTGGACGCCGTACCGAGACCGGTGGCGTCGGCGAAGCCCCAGGCGACGAAGGCCAGGGCGATGACCGCGGTGACGCCGAAGACGACGCGGTCGAGGCCGGAGCCGCGACTTCGGCTGCCGGGCGGTGGCGGTGCTGAGATTGCGGGATGTTGTGCATGCTCGGGGTTCGTGTTCTCTGTCGGGCTGTCGATCTCGATCGCCACCGGTGAATCACGCCTCGCTTAGGCGCGCCTCCGTTCTGCTGGGTAGGGGACTGCCTGACGACCGTGCCGAAGATCGTGGCAAAACGCAACAATCGTGGTTTCGGTCACACTCGGCTTAGGGTGCGGCCATGCGATTCGGCATCACGATCCTTCCGGAGTACCGCTGGAGCGAGGCGGCGCCGCGGTGGCGGCGGGCTGAGGACCTCGGCTTCGACCACGCCTGGACCTACGACCACCTCACCTGGAGCGGTCTGCAGGACTCACCCTGGTTCGGGACGACCCCGACGTTGACCGCGGCCGCGCTGACGACGTCGACGATCAAGCTCGGCAGCTTCGTCATCTCGCCCAACTTCCGGCACCCGCTCGCGCTGACCCGCGACATCCTGGCGCTGGACGACATCTCGGCCGGCCGGTTCCTCTGCGGTCTCGGGTCCGGCGGCGGGATCGACACCACGATCCAGGGCGGCGACGACCTGACCCCGCGGCAGAAGGTGGACCGGTTCACGGAGTTCGTCGTGCTGCTGGACAAGCTGCTGACGACCGATCGGGTCGACTTCAAGGGTGAGTACTTCGAGACGCGGAACGGGCGGACGCTGCCGGGGTGTGTGCAGCAGCCGCGGGTGCCGTTCATCATGGCCGCGAACGGGCCGCGGTCAGTCAGATTGGCGACGCAGTACGGCGCCGGCTGGGTGACGACCGGGCTGAAGTCGGCGGACTTCGACACCTGGTTCGCATCGGTGGTCGACCTGAGCCACCGGATGGACGACGTGGCCGCCGGCCGTCCCCTCGACCGCTACCTCGCGCTCGACTCGGCCCGCTTCTCACTCAGCAGCGTGGACGCCTTCGAAGACGTGGTCGGCCGGGCCGCCGAGCTCGGCTTCACCGACGTCATCGCACACTGGCCCCGCGCGGAGGGCGTGTACGGCGGCCCCGAGGACGTGCTCGAGAAGGTGGCGACCGAGGTCATTCCTCGCTGGCGTTAGCGCGGACCCAGGCCGGGATGGCGTACCAGA
Source organism: uncultured Actinomycetota bacterium (assembly GCA_963770725.1). Lineage (GTDB taxonomy): Bacteria > Actinomycetota > Actinomycetes > Propionibacteriales > Kribbellaceae > Kribbella. The sequence goes on along the minus strand of CAVYQT010000011.1, from coordinate 112,013 downwards.
AGGCGGCGAACCAGGCCAGGACGATCGCGACGATGATGAGGGCGACAGTCCGGGACAGGACGACGTCGAGCGCCAGCAGGACGCCGCCGGCGATCGCGATGACCAGGAAGACGAGGCCGGCCGTGGTCATGCGGCCGGCGATCGGCAGCATCCGGTCGCGCAGCTTCTGCCGGTAGACCAGCCGGTGGAACGACACCGGCGCGAGGAACAGGGCGACGGCAAGGGCCGACGAGACCAGGGTGGCGGCGTACACGTCGTGGGTGAACGTGTCCGCCTCCTGGAACTTGGGCTGGAAGGCGATGGTGAGCAGGAACGCGAACAGGATCTGGGTGCCGGTCTGCGCCAGCCTCAGCTCCTGCAGCAGTTCGTTCCAGTGCCGGTCGAGCCGCTCGCCCTCGTCCTCGTCGTCGCGCTCGTACCGGGCCTCACGATCGGTCATGTCCCTGACGGTACCCCTGGGGAAACGGTGAAGGGGCCGCACACCGATCGGTGTGCGGCCCCTTCACTTCAGTTTCGAGAAGGGTCGATCTGGGATCAGATCGGACGGATGTTCTCCGCCTGCAGGCCCTTCTGGCCCTGGGTGATCTCGAACTCGACGCGCTGGTTCTCGTCCAGCGAGCGGAAGCCCGAGGTCTGGATGGCCGAGTAGTGCGCGAACACGTCCGCGCCACCGTCATCCGGGGTGATGAAGCCGAAGCCCTTGTCAGCGTTGAACCACTTGACAGTACCGACAGCCATTTGTGTCTATCTCCTTGATGGCTTGTAACAAACCGCGACCCACACCTCATGAGCCACGTGTCGCCGAAAGGCCCCAGAAGACAGAACCGGCCATGCAGCACAGCGAAAGTCAGTGGGAGTCCAAAAGTGCAACGCGATAACTGTAGCCGATCTGTGGCCTTGTGGAAGGGGTGACCACGAACACGTGTCGCTGATTGTCGCCGCCTGCCACGTTCCGTGAACACCCCGTCTCAGCCCCGGAACCTGCCGCCGGGACCGCGAAATCCTGCGCCGACCTGCTGGTTCGTCTTCGCGACCCCGGGGTTCGGGCGTTGCAACGTGGCACTGGGCACCGGTACGCCGGGTGATGGCCGCGCGAACCTGATCGATTTATCCGGCGTGTCGCACGACTGTGGACATTCGCCGCGCGGCACGCGATGGTGGGCCCCGAGGAGGCCCCAGGGAGGCGCAGTTGATCGTCAAAGTGACCCGCAGCGGAGGTTTCGCCGGTCTGATGGCCGACGGTGAGCTCGACACCACCGGCCAACCCGACGCGGATCGGCTCGAGGCGGCCCTGCGGGCGCTCGACCCCGCGCGACTCGGTTCCGGCCGCCCACAGCCCGACCGGTACGTGTACCGCGTCGAGGTACGTGACGCCCCGGACCGGGACGCCACGCACCTCACCGTCGCCGAGCAGGACCTGGACGAGACCACTGCCTGGCTGCTCGACCGCGTACTCCAGAGCTAGCGCCAGGCGATCTCCGGCGCGCGGTAGAAGTTGACGCTCAGCGCGTCCCACCGCGACCCCTGCCCGGCCAGCCGGTCCTTGTACGTCGGCCAGTCGAGTGCCGACGCCGGCGACCACCCGAGCTCGGCGATACCCGGCAGTCGCGGGAAGGCCATGAACTCGACCTTGTCCGTGTCGTCGAGCGTCTCCGACCACAGCGGCGCCTCAACACCGGCGATGGCACCCTCCGGCAGGTTCGGGACCAGTGTGGACGGGTTCCAGCTGTAGGACTTCTCCACACTCACCAGTCCGGCCCAGCTCAGTCCGTACGGGGTGTCCTTGTGGTACTTCATGTCCAGATACGCCCGGTTCGCCGGCGAGAGCACCACCTTGGCCCCCTGCGCCGCCGCCTTGCGGGCGAGCTCCTGAGACCGCGCGTCGTCCGTACCCCAGTACTGCGCGATGCTGCCGGCCGGCAGCGGGGTCTCGGCGATCTCCTGCCAGCCCATCACCCGCTTCCCGTGCTTGGTGACCAGGCCGGCCGCCTTCGGTACGAAGGTGAGGTAGTCCGAGTGCGGAGTCGAGTGCGCCTCGTCTCCTCCGAGGTGTACGACGTCACCGGGCGTCTGCTCGGACACCTCCCGGAACACGTCGTCCAGGAATGTGTAGGTGATGTCCTTGCCGACACACAGCGAGCTGAAGCCGACGCTAGTGCCGGTGTAGAGCGGCGGCGCCACCCCGTCGCAGTTGAGTTCGGCGTACGACGCCAGCGCGGCGTTGGTGTGGCCGGGGGTGTCGATCTCCGGGATCACGGTCAGGTACCGCTCGGCGGCGTACCGGACGATCTCGGCGAAGTCGGCCTTGGTGTAGTACCCGCCGGGTGTCCCGCCGACCTCGAGGCTGCCGCCGTACGTCGTGAGCCGCGGCCAGGAGTCGACCTGGATGCGCCAGCCCTGGTCGTCGGACAGGTGCAGGTGGAACTTGTTCAGCTTGTAGAGCGAGGCGAGGTCGAGGTAGCGCTTGACCTCGGCCACCGAGAAGAAGTGCCGGGACACGTCGAGCATGGCACCGCGGTACCCGTACCGCGGTGAGTCGGCGATCGTCGTACCGCCGATCTGCCACGGGCCGGCCTGACGGGTCGCGGCGTCGGCCTTGGCGGGCAGTAGCTGGCGGAGAGTGGTGATGCCGCGGAACAGGCCTTCGGGCGTGGCGGCGGTGACGTCGACGCCGGAGCGGTCGGCGCGCAGCTGGTACCCCTCCGCGCCGAGGGCGCTCGGCCCGTTGGTGGAGAGCGTGATCGTGCCCACACCGGGCTCCACGGGCAGTTTGTAGCCGGTCGAGCGGCGGAGCTGGGCAGTGAGCTGCTCGGCCACCCGTTGGGCGGCAAGGCGTTCCTTCGAGTTGGTGATCACGCCGATGGTGCTCGAGGACCGCAGCGTGAAGGTCTGGCCGTGGAGAGCAGTCTGCGACACGGGCTTGGGGATCAGGGCCGGCGCGGGCGGTGCTCCGGCGACCGCGGTACTGCCGACGACGAGCGGTGTGGACAGTAGGGCCGCCGTAAGGAGGCCGATCAACGGACGACGGGGACGGGCTAGTCGCTTCATGACCGGAAGTGTTCGCTTGCTCACTCACCGGGTCAAGATCTTGCAAGCTTCCCAGCCAAAGTTGTCTCAGCCGTATTGGTGGGCCAAAGCGATCGCCTGGGGGACGTAGCTCCCGCCGAACATCACTACGTGGGTCAGCAGCGGGTGCAGCCGGTGGAGACCGGCACGGTCGCGCCAACCGTCCGCGAGTGAGTGCACCTCGTCGTACGCGCGGAGCAGCCCGATCGTGCCGATGTAGCCGTCCGCGTCCCAGTCACCCGGAGGTACGCCGAAGTGCCGCGCGCCGGCGTCATGCGTAGCAGCCAGTCGGCGGCCGAACTCGTCGGCCGCGGCTCCGGTCGGCGGAGCGAGCTCCAGCTTGACAGTGCTGAGCTGGAGCGGGGAGACGTCGACCGGCTCCGCTACCGGCACTCCACCCGGTACGGCGAGCCACCGCAGACCGGCGGCCTCGACCTCGAAGAACCCCGGTGGCGCGTCACGCCGCCTCTTCACAAACCTGTCGCTCGGGACGGTCATGCTCGAACTCTGCCACCCTCACCCGACGCCGAGCCAGCACCGGCTCGCTCAACAGCACCAGAACCGCGGCAACGCTCAGGAGCCCGCCCACCAGCGCCACACTGTGCACACCGACGTGGTCGATCAGGGTGCCGCCGACGAACGCACCTGCCGCGATCCCGACGTTGAACGCGGAGCTCATACCCGCGGACGCGACGTCAGTGCTACCTGGCGCGACCTCCAGAGTCCTGCTCTGCACTGCGACGGCCAGACCGCTGAACGCCATGCCGACGGTGGCGAGCAGGGCGACAGTCGGCACCTGCAGGTGTCCGAACGCGTAGAGCCCGACCAACGCGCAGCCGAGGAGTGCGAACGGCACAACCACCGCCGCCCAGGGATACCGGTCGAGCGCACGGCCGGCGATCAGGGTGCCGACCAGGCCGCCGAGCCCACTGGCGAGCAGCATCGGGCCGAGCACATCGGCGGAGAACCCGGTGATGTCCAGCAGGAACGGCGTGACGTAGGTGTTGAACGTCAGGAACCCCGTCACCCCGACCGCCGAGGCGACGATGAGGACGAGGTACCGACGCGAGTCGGGAGTGCTGCCACGTCCGGATGCAGCGTTCCGGACGTCAGCAGCGGGCAGGAGGCAGGCGATGCCGATGCAGGCCACCGCGCCGAGTCCGGCCATCAGGCCGAGCGGCACCCGCCAGCCGGCCTGCTCGCCGAGCCAGGTGCCGAACGGGATGCCGAGCACCGGTGCGAGGGCGGTGCCGATCGCGAGACGTGCGACCACCCGGCCGCGGACGTTCGGCGGGAACAGTCCGGTCGCGATGGGCGGTGCGATCGCCCAGAAGAGGGCTTGCGACAGGGCAGTGACCAGTCGTGCCGCGAAGAGCGTCTCGTACGTCGGTGCGACCGTCGCGACAGCGGTCGACAACGTCAGCACCCCGAGCGTGCTGCCGAGCACGAGCCGGCGTGGGAGGTGCTGAGTGAGCCGGGCCAGCGGGATGGACGCCAGGACGACGACAGCGGCGTACCCGGTGACCAGAAGTCCGACGTCCGAGCGGGAGCGGCCGAGGTCGGCGGCGATGACGGTCAGCAGGCCGATCGGCAGCACCTCGATGGTCACGTACGTGAAAGTGCTCAGGGCTAGCAGGACGAGGGCGACGTTGGCTCGGCGGGACGTGATGGGCATGATTTCACCTGTGATTCCAGTATCGGCGCTTATGGAGGTAGCATCTCACCCATGACCGACAGTTTTGATGACGAGCTCCGGATCGTCGGTGGGCATCCCGCCCTTGACCTGGTGAATACTGTCACGCCCCGCGTGCCCGGCGAAGGTGGAGCGCATGACTACCTGCCGGCTCCTGCTGATCTGCTGGCCTGGAGCCGCCGGATCGACCTCGTCGACCAGGCCGAAGCGGATGCGGTCGCGGCGGTTTGGCACAGTGCGCCGGAGCTGGCGGAGAAGGCCCTGCGGGCGAGTGCCGAGATCCGCGAGGCCACTTATCTGGTGCTGGCTCAGCGCGCGTCCGGCGTACGACCGGTGCCCGCGGATTTCCAGCAACAGCAGGGGTCTGCGCTCGAACGCTTGATGCTGCGCTGGGCGGCCGCGTCCGCGCGGTCGATGCTGGTGCCGAGGGATCACGGCCCTGGTGTCGCGGACCTGCGGGTCGGCACCTCGCCGGCGCTGATGATCCCCGACCGGTTGGTGGCCGCCACGGTCGAGTTGCTGCGGACCGTCGAGCTCCGCCAGCTGCGGGCCTGTCCGGTGGACGACGGCGGCTGCGGTTTCCTCTTCCTCGACCGCAGCCGGAACGGGTCGCGCCGGTGGTGCTCGATGGAGGACTGCGGGACTCGCGCCAAGATCCGGAAGCTGAGTGCCCGCCGCCGATCCGCTTCCACTGTCTGAGGCATTAGCCGGTACGACGACCGCCAGCTCACCGGCTGCGACCGCGTGACGAGTCAACAAGGTGTGTCGAAAGATGCGAAGTGTCCGTCCGACCTGTCATCGTAGGCGGCCGGGCCTTCCGACCACGACGGGCCTGGCCGGTCCTGCCCCGACAGGGGCGGGCAGTCGAAACAGAAGCTGGAGGACAGATGACGCAGGTGGCAGAGCAGCCGGGCAGTACTGCCGGGCGGCTCGGCTCGGTGGTGCTGGATTGCCCGGACCCACTCGAGCTCGCCCAGTTCTACTCGGCGCTGCTGGGGCTGGAGATCGACGAGAACGGTGACGACGACTGGCGGAGCCTGACCGGCCCCGGCTCGTCGCTCGGTTCCTCGACGCTGGCCTTCCGGCGCTCGGAGCAGTACGTGCCGGCCACGTGGCCCGGCACCGAAGCGCAGGATCTCCATCTCGACCTCATCGTCGACGACCTTTCCAGCGGCCACGCCAGTGTGACCGCGCTCGGGGCCGAGCCGCTCGACCCCCTGGACCCACCACCCGCCGACAACGACCGCGGCTGGCGCATCTACGCCGACCCCGCGGGTCACCCGTTCCGTATCTGCCTCGAGTAGGCCTGCCCGTGGCCGCCCCGGCCTCGCGGTCGGGGCGGGCCGGACAGCTCAGGCCCAGTCGGCGCTTCCCCTGAACGGGAAGTGCCGACTTTCGTCGTACCGGGGCCGTGGCTGGTAGCTGTTCACTCCCGGGGCGCCCTGCAGATGGAAGGCACTCGGGTACGGCGTCTCCGGATCCGTGATCCGGGTCGATGTCGGGATGTAGCGGATCGTCAGCCCGCAGCGCCGCCGCGGTGACGTGTTCGCGTTGCTCCCGTGCACGATGTTCGGGTGGTGCACCTCGACATCCCCCGGCGCCAGCACCATGTCGACCGCCGCCGACTCGTCGACCTCGACCGCGATCTCCTTGCCCAGCACGCTTTCCACGTCCGTGTTGTCGCGCATCCCGGCCACTCCCGACCGATGGCTGCCCGGGATCACCCGCACGCACCCGTTCTCCGGCGTCGAGTGGTCGACCGCCAGCCACAGCGTGACCACCTTCATCGGATCGAGCGGCCAGAACGCCGCGTCCTGGTGCCACAGCACCGGCTGGCCCGAGTATGGCGGCTTGGAGATGTAGTGGGACGCGAACAGTGCGAGGTCCGGCCCGACGAACTGCTCCGCGATGTCCAGGAGCCGCTCGTCACTCACCAGCCGGACCCAGAACGGATCGTCGCGAAGGTAGATGTGCCCGAGCTGCTCGGGCCGTACGTCGGGATGCCGAGCCTGCAGCCATTCGACATGATCATTCACTTCCTTGATCAGTTCCTGGTCGATGACGTCGCGGAAGATGACGTATCCGTCGGTCTCATACATGTCTTCAGGCTGACCTGGGGCGCGCCCGTGGACTAGCAACGAGCTGACGTGAACTTGTAGCTTGTTGATGTGGATCAGGTGCTGCGGTTCGAGTCGCACGCGTTCGGCCGGCCGTATCACGCGGCCCGCGTGCGGATTGCGGCGCGTGCTCGCGACACCGAGTTGCACACGCATGCCGACTTCCACGAGTTCATGGGTGTCGTGTCGGGCCGCGGCGAACACTTGCTGACGACCGGCGTCGAACAGTTGCAGGCCGGCGACGTCGTACTGGTCCGGCCGAGTGATCGGCATGCGGTCCGTGGCTCGGCGCCCGACGGGCTGGAGTTCGTGAACGTGGCCTTCCCGAGCTCGGCCTGGCAGGGCTTCCTCGACCTGACCCGCACTGCCGGCTGGGCGGGCGCGCGGGGACCCGTCACCTTTCACTCGACGGCGGCGATCGCCGTCTTCGAGCATGCGCTGGATCGCTTCCAGGACCAGCCCGGACCCTACGACCTGATGCGCTTCTGGATCGACCTGCTCCCGCTGGTCTCCTCGGAGGAGCGCACGGCCCGCCCGGGCACCCCGGACTGGCTGGCCAAGGCCTGTACGGCGATGCGCGCGGAGGACAACCTCCACGGCGGCGTACCCAGGCTGCTCGAGCTCGCCGGCGTCAGCCCGGCGCACCTGTCCCGGTCGATGCGAGCCGCGTACGGCGTGACGCCCACCGACTTCGTCACCGATCTCCGCCTCGAACACGCCTCATCGTTGCTCGCCGCAACAAACGATCCGGTTGCGGCGATCGCCGCCCGCTGCGGCTTCGCCAGCCAGTCCTACTTCACCCGTTGTTTCACCGCAGCCCACCAGCTCTCGCCCCGCGACTTCCGCCGCCGCTCGCAACGAGCCTTTGTGCCGTGATCAGAGGTTTTCGAGGTACTCGACCGTCTCCGGCTGCTTGAACCACTTCGCCCAGCCGAGGACGTCGGCACCGAACCGCGGATCCGTCGCCGACAGTTCCGCGCCGTGCTTCACCAGGAACCGCAAGGTGTCCAGCGAGCCGGTCCCGGCGGCCAGGTGAGCTGCGGACACTCCGGCCGCGGTCCGCTCGTTGATGCCGAACCCGAGGCCGGCCAACTGTGGAACAAGCTCCCAGCGCTGCGCCGCGGCGGCTTCGGCGAGCAGTGCCGGGCGCGCGGCCGGTCTGAGCTCACCAGCGAGGGCGGCCGCGAACGGGTCCTCGGCTCGCACGCCGCGGTAGAAGTCGCGGACGGTGCCCACCTCCGCGCCGTGGTGGATGAGCTCGTCCAGGATGTGCAGCGCGAACGAGGTCCCGTCGTACTCGGCCCACGGGCCGGCGATGTCGCCCATCGGGCGGTCAAGGTCCTCTTGGCTGAGCGCGGCCAGACGCCGGCGCCAGACGTCGTACGCATGATCGAGAGCGGACAGAGCGCTCTCTGCGGTCTCTGATACGCCGGGCGCACCATCCTCCGGGCCGGGCTGGTGCCCGAACCAGGTCGCGGTGCGCTCGCCTTGGAGCATGTCGACGATGTGGGTGATGCGCCAGGCGAGCGTGGTGAACGGCGCCGGCTCCGGTGGGATCAATGCCCCGTCGGCGACGAAGCCCGCCTCGGTCTTCCGGACCGACCAGCAGCCGTCGAAGGGCTCCCAGAAGTACTCCTCGTCGGTCACCCCGTCGACTCGTCCGCGCAGGCGTTGCCAGGCGAAGTCGGACAGATCCAGCAAGTTCTGCGTCAGCGTCGTGGTCATGGAAGCCACGGTAGAACGACCTGCGGACAGGGTCGGTCCGCAGGTTGAGGCAAGATGGCCGGACCATGGATACCGCGGCCCGGTTGCTCCGTCTGCTGTCGTTGCTCCAGTCGCGCCCGCAGTGGGACGGCTCCGAGTTGGCGGCCAGGCTTGACGTCACGCCGCGGACGGTACGGCGTGACGTCGTCCGGCTGAGATCACTCGGCTACCCGATCGACGCCGACGCCGGGATCGGTGGCGGCTACCGCCTCGGACGCGGCGGCCGGCTTCCGCCGCTGCTGCTCGAGGACGAGGAGGCGGTCGCGGTCGCGATCGGCCTGCGGGTCGCGACCACGACGACGGTGTCGGGCGTGGAGGAGGCGGCGATCTCGGCGCTGGCGAAACTCCATCAGGTGCTGCCCACCCGGCTCCGTGAACAGGTCGCGGCGATCGGTGCCCAGGTCACCCAGGTGCCGCAGGGCGACCTGCCAACCGTCGACGGCGAGGTGCTGGTCGCGCTGGCCGCCGGGTGCCGTGATACCGAAGGGATCCGGTTCCGCTATCGCACCCACGGCGGCACGGAGTCCGAGCGGAGCGTCGAGCCACTGCGGATCGTGCATACCGGCCGGCGCTGGTACCTGGTCGCCCGGGACCGCGATCGCGAGGCCTGGCGGACCTTCCGCGTCGACCGCATCGCAGACCCCGTGCTCACCGGAGTGCGCTACCACTTCGACGATCCGCCGGACCCGGTCGCACTCGTTGCCGAGGGCACCGGAGTCGCGCCGTGGGACATCGTCGCCCGGGTCCTGGTGCGCGCCGACGCCGCCACGGTGAGCACAGTGATCCCGCCGCACCAAGGGGTGGTCGAGCCGATCGACGCCACCACCTGCGAGGTCCGCTTCGCCAGCAACGAGCTGGGTCCACTCGTTGCTCAGGTCACCCGGATCTACTGGCCCTTCGAGATCCTCGATCCGCCCGAACTCCGCGCCGCCGTCCACGACCACGCCCGGCACCTGCTCGACTCCTAGCTCGGCCTTGAGGACCAGCGGTACAGCCGTTGGCGCTAAGCGGCTGATTAGGGCTGAGCGCCAACCGAGCGGTCAGTGGCGTCCGGGCCCCGACGAGGGTGAGGTTGCCGCCGTTCGGCGTTCCGGTGCGGGTGGCTTCTGAGAAATCGATGTGGTCTACGGCTTGGACAGGTTGCGGTAGATCGCGGGGCGGGTGACTCCGAATTCGGCTGCGATCTCGGCGACGGTGTAGCGCCGTTTCCGTCTTCGGCAAGTTCCTCGTACATCTGCGGCGCCACGGTGACCTGACGGGCGCCGAGCTTCGGTTTCTGGCCACCAGTGCGGCCTCGGGCTCTGGCCGCGGCCAGGCCATCGAGCGTGCGCTCGGACATGAGTGCGTGTTCGAACTCGGCGATCGAGCCGAGGATCTGGAAGAACATGCGACCGACAGCAGTCGAGGTATCGATGCCCTTGGGCGAGCACCACCAGGTCGACTCCGCGCGTCTGCAGGTCCTTGGATAGGTCGATCAGGTGTTCCAGTGACCGACCGAGCCGGTCCGGTTTGGTGATGACCAGTTGGTCGCCGGCCCGGTTGGCCGACAACAACGCGCGATCGAGTTCCGGTCGGCGGGCGAGCTTTCCGGATGCCTTGTCGATGAGCACCTCGTCGCAGCCGGCCGCGACGAGCGCATCGTGTTGGGCTTCGAGGTGCTGGTCACGGGTGGAGACCCGTCCGTAGCCGATTCGCATAAGCAGACAAATACGCATAGACAGGCCAACGACGCCACACCTGCTTAGGGTCTTGATTCACAAGTCTTGACAATTGCTCCCTGGCCCTCGGTGCGTATTGCGGCCGGGGCAGACGCCGCGGTCGGCGGCCGCGGCGTCTGCCCCGGCCCCGTCACCTCAGTCCGTAGGCGCGGATGACGGTCTGTTCCAGTGTGGCGCCCTCCGTGTCGACGACCTTGGCCCGGAGCGACACGAACGGGCCGCGCTGCGGTGTCGCGAACACCGCGTGGTAGGTGCCGTCCGGCCTGCGAACCACCGACCCGCGCTGCCAGGAGGCACCGTCGTCGCCTGACACCTGCACGTCGATCCTGGACGGCGCCCCGAGGGACTGGCCCTCTTGTGCCGTGAAGGACAGCGGGACCGCGGAGACCGCCGTGCGGGGGACCTGGTTAGCGTCGTCCACCGGTGGGTGGAAGCCCACCATCCGCAGCGGCAGCGGCGTCGTGCCGCCGGGCGTCGCCTCCGACGTGAAGGTCCACTCTGCACGCACGCGGGTCGACAACATGTCGCCGGACGTGCGCGCTGCCTCGGCGATCAGCTGATATGTCGCCCGCTCGGCCGGGATCGGTCCGCTTTCCATGAAGCCGAACGCCGGCATCTCGCCGATCAGTTCGCCGTTGCGGAAGAGCTTGGTTGTTTCCTCTTCCGTCTCGGTCCAGCCGCCGTGACCGCTGCCGTCGACGAAGGACGTGAGACCGACGGAGATCCCCTCGTCGGTGTGCCTGGCGTAGCCACCCAGGAACGAAGGTCCGAAGGTCGCGACGTTCCATCGGTCCCGGTAGGTCCGGCCGGCCTCATAGCTCGTGGCCGGGCGCTTGAGCTGGACCTTCTGCAGCGGCATCGGATGGTCGGGATTGGGAATCGCCTCGGCGAGTTCGGTGGTCCACACCACACCCCCCTTCGTCTCCACGTAATGCGTGACCGCTGACGGCAGGTCGTACCACAGGAGGGCGGCATAGGCATTGACGAGCCCCGGAACGCCTCCACTGACCCACTTGGCCGCGTCCCGGCCAGACGCCGCCGTGGCATGGCGGTCGACCAGGGCGGCGAGTTCACCAGCCTTGACCACGCGCTCGACACCGGTGAAAAAGCGCCCGCTGGTGTCGACATCGAGGAGGTTGTAGGTGTACGGCGTCCGATCGAAGCTGCCGTCCTTCTTCACCCCCCACTGGGTGCCGAGATGGCTGACCAGTTCGCCGGATCCGGTCGGCTCACCCACGTGCGCAGAATAGACGCCGCGCAGGCCGTCGGTGCCGAACAGGCCGCCCCCAATCCTCCGACCGGTCAGCTCGTAACGCAGATCCCACAGCGCCACGCTCGCCTCGCCGCGCGGGACAGTGACGTCCAGCGGCCTGGCTTGTCTGGCGTCGAACGTCACTCGTTGGTCGCGGTCGAGGACGACTCTCGGCGCGACGAGGTTGTAGACGTCCTGGGGGCCGCCGCGCGCAACATCGAGCACCGTGTCGAGCACGTACTCGCCTTTCGGCAGCCGCACCGTGATGGCCTCACGTGCCGGGTAGTGGTGGGAAAACTGCAGGTCGACGCGGGCCAGCAGAGTTTCCCCCGTGGTGATCGGTCTCCCGTCCGGGCCGATGCTGCTGAGAGTGAGGTTGTAGCTCTCCACCTCCTTGTTGACGACCACCGGGGTGATCACTGCGACATCTCCGCTCGTGGCCGCGACATGCCCCGTGTAGGTCCCGTCCGGGCCGGAATGCCTGGTGTTGGAAGTCACCGTCACCGACGCGGTTCCACCCGCGGGAATCGTGACGGCGTCGGCGCTCAGTTCTAGAGCCCCTGCCGGCGCGGGTTCTGCGCCGGGACCGGCGAAGGTCGCGTCTAGCGACAGCGTGACCGGGGCGTCGCCGAAGTTGCGATAGGTGAGCTGCTTGCTGACCGCGGCATCATCGTCATGCGGCCACGACGCGTCGCCGAAACTGACGTTGCCCGGTTGGCTGAACACCTTCTGCTGGATCGCCCTGGTCACATCGAGCCGGCCGGAGCCCTGCTCGGACACAGTCTGTTGGGCGTGCGGTTTCGCGGAACCGGTCAACGCCGACTTGAGCTGCGGCGCGTGCCAGTCCGCATGCTGTTCGGCCAGGAGCGCCGCGGCTCCTGCCACGTGAGGCGTCGCCATCGAGGTACCACCCAGGCTCGTGTAGAACTCGTCCACAGGCTGGCCGATGACCGCGTTCCGCGCCTTGGCCGCCACGATCGGATCCCCTGGTGCCGTCATGTCCGGCTTGACAGCGGCGTCGCCGGCGCGAGGTCCGCGACTGGAGTAGGACACAAGCTCATCGCTTTTGTCCACCGCGCCCACCGTCAGTGCCGCCTCGGCGCTGCCCGGGCTTTCGACCGTTCCCTCCCGTGGCCCTGAGTTGCCCGCGGCGACGACGAACAGCGTGCCCGTCTGGGCCGTCAACTGGTTGATCGCCTCCTCCAGCGGCTCGACCTCGGGCAAGTCCTCCTCGCCGAGGCTCACATTCACCACGTCCGCGTGCTTCTCGACGGCCGCCCACTCCATGCCGGCGATGATCGCCGAGTCGGGACATGATCCGTTATCGTCGCAGACCTTGGCGTCGAGCAGCCGCGCATCCGGCGCGACACCCTTGTACCGGCCGTCCGAGGCCGCACCCGTGCCCGCGATGGTCGACGCAACGTGCGTGCCGTGGCCGTAGTTGTCGCCCGCCGGGCTGGCGGTGAAGTTCTTGCTGTCGGCCACCCGTGTCGTCAGATCCGGGTGGGCGGCATCGATCCCGGTGTCGACCACGGCGACCATGACGTTCTTGCCGGTGAATCCAGCCTGCCAAGCCGTCGGCGCACCGACCTGCACGACACTGTGATCGAGCACAGGCTTGCGCTTCGCGTCCAGCCAGACCTTCTCGACTCCTGCCGAGTCTCGCACCTGTGCCGCGAAGGCCGCGGCGTCGCGCTTCAGCACCTTCGCGGCGGTACCACCGACAACCCGCAGGGCACGGCTCGCGGTCGCGCCCGGCACGGGCGCCGCATCGCCGCGATGCTTCACGATCACGGGAATCGCATCGCCCGACCTGTCGTCGTAACCGCTCTTGATCAGCGCTGCCACGTCAAACAGCCGGCGATCCAGCCTGCCCGTCTGGACCTGATCCGCGAAGTCGGACGGTACGACATAGAGGCTGTCCCCGACCTGGTTGACCCGGAACCGCCTGCCCTCCCGGCCCTTGGCCGGCGTGATCACCGCCTTGCCGAGGTCACCTCCGGTCAGAATCACCCGATCGCCACTGATCAGCGTGACGTGCTCGTCGCGACCAGGTCGTGCCGAATTGCCGGCGTTAGGTGTCCCCGCGTTCTGAGTCTTGGCAACCTGGGTTCCCACCACCAAGTGACTGGGACGCGCTGCCGGGTCGTTGGCCGCACCGGCGCTGCCGACATCGAGCATCACCAGGGTGCAGAGCGCCATCAGGCCGAGCCCTGTTCGGATGCGCCTTTTCGTTCGATAGCCCGGTCGCCCGGCTTTGGTCGTTTGTGCCATACACATCATGACGCTGTGAGTCCCGGCGTTGGTTACGCGCATCGGAAGTCCACCCCGAATCCGGGTGGTCAGTCCCGCGATCGGGGTGCACTCAGGCCTGATCCGCCTCGGCCTCAAATCCAATGGCAGTCTGCAGGTGCCGCCGAACGGCTTCCCGGCCGGCTGGTTCACCGGCGCACCCCCCGGGTGAGAAAGGCCCGGCCGTCATCGCCGGCCATGTCCGCTGATCCGGCCGCGCGGGCGTCTTCGCCCGGCTCGGTGGGCTGCAGCCGGGGGACAAGATCACGGTGACCCGGCAGGATCGCTCGGCGGCGGTGTTCCGGGTGGTCCGGGTCAAGCAGTATCCCAAGTGCACCTTCCCGAGCGCAGCGGTGTACGGCGATCTCGATCACGCCGGGTTGCGGCTGATCACCTGGAGCGGGCTCGACTACATGTCCGGCAAATACGAGGCCAACCTCGTCGTCTTCGCCGACCTGATCGCCTAGCTGTGCGCGCGGGTCGGATCTTCCCGACCACGGCGGCCAACACCACACCCGCAGGTATCGCGTTGAAGGCATCCCCGTGGCTTTCCCGCCGGCGACACCCTCGTCACCCCGAAACTCCGATGACCTGGTCGTTGATGGCATTCAGCCAGGTGATGCCCTTCTTCTTCGCGAAGTACTTGGGGCTCGGGGCGGCGTTGATGGTGCGGACGGGGACGACGAAGTGCAGGCCATCGACGGAGGCGAGCAGGCCCTTGCCCAGTGCTGCACGATCGGCACCTGGGCCTGGATCAGCGCGGCGTTCGCCGCGGCGATGGTGTCGGCGCGCAGGTAGTACTGATCGACGTGGACCAGCCGAGCCCGGGTGAGCGCCTCGTAGTTCGGGTTGATGACCGGGGTCATACCGATGTTGCACGCCTCGCTCACGAGCAGGGCAACGACCGAGGTAGTGAGGTCCTTCGCGGTCCACCGCCCCCTGCGGCAGGTCGGCGTTCGCATAGACCGCCTTGCGCCAGTGCGATGGCACCAGCTTGTCGTCGACCTCCCGGGGCAGCAGCGGCTTCTCGCCCGCCTTCCGCCGCGACAGCGCCGGCAGTCTCTTCACTCCGGCCAAAATGCGGGCCCCACTGGTCGCAGCCCCGAGCGCCCTCGACTCGCCCAGCAGCGACAGGAACGGCTTAACGGTGTGTAGCGCAGCGCCCCGCGCAGCGCGGACTCGGCCGTACCGTCGTCCTCCGGGACCAGGCTCACCACCACGGCGGCCGCGCTCGACAGGGCCGCACGGGGCGCGACCTCCTCCAGCGCCCGCCACAGCGCGGCCACGTCCACATCACAGCCGGTCTGCTCGATCAGCTCCAGCTCCTCGATGACCACCGTCGCCGCCCTGGCCACGGGCCGCGATGCCTTCTCCAGCTGCGACAGCGTGGACAAGCGCTGCTTGTCCGTAGACCGCTTCGCGGTGCTGATCAGCCTCGTGGCCATCAAGATCTCGAACAGGTCCAGGGCATCGTCGATCGCCTTGGCCTCCAGGTGGCGCATCACGGCGGTGAGCATCGCCGTGCGCTTGGGCTCCGGGATCCGCTCCAGCTTCGGCGCCTTGGTGCCCAGCCCGTAGCGGGCCAGCGCAGACAGCCGGTTCGACGGGATCTGCTCCAGTTTCAGGCGGCCCAGCTGAAAGGCGGCGATATCCTCGACCCGCTGCAACGCGCCCTTCATCGCGGTGCCCGTAGTCCGCGTCGGCGGCTGACGCATCCGCTCCAGCTCCGAGTACCGCCCTGCCCTGCGGCGTCTTCAGCGTGGCGACCAGGTCGCCGGGCAGCGCCGGGTCCGCCCGCCAGGCGGCCCTCGCGACCGTGGTGTGCAGCCGCTTCTCCGCGATGGCGCGGACCTCGGAGACCTGCCGGGCCAACACACTCACCCTGGCAGCAGCACCCGGTGCCGGCGCAGCCAACCCACCGCGTGATCGAGTAAGTTTTTCGGCCCCTCAGCGTGCGCCGTCCACGCCCTGCCGTGCAGGAACGCCCGGAACCTACGGCCCTGGGTGTGGTCCTCGAACGGGTGGTAGCCATATGCGTCGCGGATCTCCCACGCGCGCTCGTACGCCGTCTTCAGCCGCTCGGTGTACTCCTTGACGCAGGAGACATCCTCGATCTCCAACTGCGCGGCCAGACGCTCCACCACCGGCCACGGCACCGCCAGGGGGTCTTCCAGAAACAGCCCGATGTAGCGGACCGTGCACATCTGGAGAGCAAACCCGAGGCGATTGTCATCACCACGCCGTCTCGCGATCAGCTTCCGGTCCTCGTCGTCAAGGAAGAAGAACCGCTCCAGCTCGGACCTGCTCGGCTCCTCGACGAACCTCCCATACGCCTCAACCTGCTCATCACTCAGAAACTCCACCGGCATGCCGCGGATGGTAGCCACCCTCCGCCAGAAGCCAAGGATCCTCCGGTGAACCCGCACAGGACCAAGCCCGACCACCATGATCAAGCGCTTAACGCCAACGGTTGTACCGCCGGTCCCCAAGGCCGTAGCTCTGCACGAGCGCCTTCCGGATGCGCTTCTCCGAGACCGGGTACGGCGTGCCGAGCGTCTGGGCGAACAGGCTGATCCGCAGCTCCTCGAGCATCCACCGCACCTCGAGCAACTCCGGGCTCGGATACTTCCCGGCCGGTACGGCGTTCAGGCGCGCCCGGTACTCGTCGTCGAGCGTCTGGATGATCGCCATCCCCGACCGGTCCCGCATCGCGTTGGCGCCGATCTTGTGCAGCCGCTGCTCGATGCCTTTCAGATACCGCACCAGGTCGGGCAGCCGCCGGGCTCCGGTCTCGGTGATGAAACCAGGATGGACCAGGCCCTCCAGCTGGCCGCGGACGTCCGACAACGCCGCGAGCAGCGCCGGACTCGACGACCGGGAGATCTGCTTGTCCACGGTGCGCGCATGCGACAGCACCTGCTCGACCTGGGTCAGGATCGTGAGCACGGTGTCCGCGAGGTCCGACCGTACGGCGTCACGCAGTACGGAGAAGGCGGTCAGGTTCCACGCCGGGCCGTGCGCCGCGTCCATCAGCTGGTCGACGGCCGCGGCGATCGCGTCGTCGAGCAGTTCGCCGACGTTGCGGTGCGGGCCCGCCATCAGGGTCATCTTCTGCTGGTTGGTCAGGTTCCGCTGGACCACGTCGATCACCGACGGCATCGTCAGCAGCAGGAGCCGGCGGGTGCCGTTCCACATCGCGGCCGCCTGATCGCGTTCGGTCTCCTGCAGCCGGATCGCGACGGTCTTGCCCTCGTCGACGAGCGCCGGGTAGCCGGCGACGGTGAGTCCGCCGCGGTGCTCGGAGAAGCTGCGCGGGAGGTCACCGAAGGTCCAGTCGGTCAGACCGGACCGCTCCAGACCGCTGACCGCCTTCGACGCGACCTGCGAGATCGCGGCCGTGGTCTTCGGCTTCAGCCGTTCCTTGAGTCTGGCCAGATCCTTGCCCTCGGCCACGGTCTTGCCCTTTTCGTCGACCACCCGGAACGTCATCCGCAGGTGCTCGGGCACCCGGCTCCAGTCCCAGTCGCCCGGCTCGATCACCACATCGCGGAGGTTGCGCAGCTCGCGGGCGAGGGCGTCGGTCAGCGGACCCGAGGCCGGGTCGAGGTGGGGGAGGACCTGACGAGCGTGGTCCGGAGCCGGCACGATGTTCCGCCGGATTGCTTTCGGCAACGACTTGATCAGGGTGGTGACGAGTTCCTCGCGGAAGCCGGGCACGCTCCACTCGAACCCGTCCGCGGTGACCTGGTTCAGCACCAGCAGGGGGAGGTGCACCGTCACGCCGTCGGCATCGGTGCCGGGCTCGAAGGCGTAGGTCAGGTCGAAGGTCATCCCGTTCTGCGTCCAGGTGAGCGGGAACTCCTCCTCCTTGACCTCCGCACCTTCGCGGACCACCAGCGACCGCTCGAAGTCGAGCAGATCGGCGTCGCGCTGGCGCGCTTTCTTCCACCAGGTGTCGAAGTGGCGACCGGTGACGACCTCGCTGCCGATCCGCTCGTCGTAGAAGGTGAACAGGGTCTCGTCGTCGACCAGGAGGTCGCGGCGCCGGGTGCGCTCCTCGAGCTCCTCGACTTCCTCGATCAGCCTGCGGTTCTCGTGGAAGAACTTGTGGTGGGTGTCCCAGTCGCCCTCGACCAGCGCGTGCCGGATGAACAGTTCGCGCGACACCTCCGGGTCGACCTTGCCGTAGTTGACCTTGCGCCGGGCAACGATCGGTACGCCGTACAGGGTGACCTTCTCGTAGGCCATCACGGCACCGGCTTTGCGTTCCCAGTGCGGTTCGGAGTACGTGCGCTTGATCAGGTGCTGGGCGATGTCCTCGGCCCACTCCGGCTCGATCTTGGCGTTGACGCGGGCCCACAGCCGGGACGTCTCGACCAGTTCGGCGGCCATCACGAACTGCGGTGGCTTCTTGAACAGTCCGGAGCCGGGGAAGATCGCGAACCTGGTGCCGCGGGCACCGAGGTACTGGTGCTGGTTGGCCGGGTCCTTCATGCCGAGGTGGGAGAGCAGACCCGACATCAGCGAGACGTGTACGCTCTGCGGGTCGGCCGGCTCGCCGCTGTTCAGGGTGACGCCGATCTGCGCGGCGACCTGGCGAAGCTGGGCGAAGATGTCCTGCCACTCGCGGACCCGGAGGTAGTTCAGGTACTCGCTGCGGCACATCCGGCGGAACTGGTTGCCGGACAGCTCCTTCTGCTGCTTCTTCAGGTAGTTCCACAGGTTCAGGAAGCCGAGGAAGTCGCTGTTCGGATCGCGGAACCGGGCGTGCGCCTGCTGCGCCTGAGCCTCGGCCTCGGTCGGGCGCTCGCGCGGGTCCTGGATCGACAGCGCGGCCGCGATCACCATCACCTCGCGGACACAGGCGTGCTTGTCCGCCTCGACGATCATCCGCGCGAGCCGCGGGTCGAGCGGGATCTGGGCGAGCTGCCGGCCGACCGGGGTGAGTCGGCGGTGCCGCTCGCCGGTCTTGGCGGACTCGATCGCGCCGAGCTCGGTGAGCAGCTGCAGGCCGTCGGTGATACTGCGCTTGTCCGGCTCGTCGATGAACGGGAACGCGGCGATGTCGCCGAGCCCGATCGACGTCATCTGCAGGATGACGGAGGCCAGGTTCGTGCGCAGGATCTCCGGGTCGGTGAACTCGGGGCGGCTCTCGAAGTGCTCCTCGGAGTACAGCCGGATGCAGATACCGTCGCTGGTCCGGCCGCACCGGCCCTTGCGCTGGTTCGCGCTCGCCTGCGAGACCGGCTCGATCGGCAGGTGCTGGACCTTGGTGCGATGGCTGTAGCGGGAGATCCGCGCCGTACCCGGGTCGATCACGTACTTGATCCCGGGAACCGTCAGCGAGGTCTCTGCCACGTTGGTCGCGAGGACGATCCGCCGGCCGGAGTGGGACTGGAAGACCCGGTGCTGCTCGGCGTTGGAGAGCCGCGCGTACAGCGGCAGCACCTCGACCGCGCCCGGCCGCCCGCGCTGCTGGGCGAACTTGTCGTTCAGCGCGTCCGCGGTATCGCGGATCTCCCGTTCACCGCTGAGGAACACCAGGACGTCGCCGGACGCCTCGTACTCGAGCTCGTCGACGGCATCCAGGATCGCCTGGGTCTGGTCGCGATCGATCGTGCTCGGGTCGTCCGGGTCGTTGATCGGCCGGTACCGGGTCTCGACCGGATAGGTCCGGCCGGACACCTCGACGATCGGCGCCGGGGTACCCGAGCCGTCGCTGAAGTGCTCGGCGAACCGCTCGGGATCGATCGTCGCCGAGGTGATGATCACCTTGAGATCGGGCCGGCGGGGGAGCAGCTGTTTGAGGTAGCCGAGGATGAAATCGATGTTGAGGCTGCGCTCGTGCGCCTCGTCGATGATGAGGGTGTCGTAGCGGGTCAGATCGCGGTCGCGCTGCAACTCGTTGAGCAGGATGCCGTCCGTCATCAGCTTCACCAGCGAACGGTCGCTCACCTTGTCGGTGAACCGGACCGCGAACCCGATCGTCTCGCCCAGTTCGGTGCCGAGCTCCTCGGCGATCCGCTCGGCGACCGTGCGGGCCGCGAGCCGGCGCGGCTGGGTGTGCCCGATCATGCCCTGCACACCGCGGCCGAGCTCGAGACAGATCTTCGGGATCTGCGTCGTCTTCCCGGACCCGGTCTCACCCGCGATCACCACGACCTGGTGTTCCCGGATCGCGTCCGCGATGTCGTCCTTCAGCTGACTGACCGGCAGCTCTTCCGGATACCTGATCTCCGGTACGGCGAGCCGCCGCGACTCCACCCGTCGTTCGGCCTGCTCGATCGCCCCGATCACACCGTGCAGGGCCTGATCGCGCTTCCGGGCCTCCTTCGTCCCCCGAACCCGCTCCAGCCGCCGCCCGAGCTGCTCCCGGTCGTACGCCATCAACCCCTCGAGCCGCGGCAACACCTCGGCAAAGGTCGGCCCGTCAGCCGCACCAGGGTCAGCCTGCGCGCCACCCGCTGTACCGGATGAGGGTTTGCGGCGGCGCGGCCGGCGACGGCGCGCGGGGTCCTGGACGGGACCGGTAGCTGGGGTAGGACTCGACGACTCGGTCCGGGCATCAGGCATAACCAGACCAGTTTAGGCGGCGTTGGCCAGCGGCTCACCCGGGTTTAGCGGACCGCCAGGCCATCACAGTTGCGCCAGAGCCGGCGCGCCAGGCGTGCGCCGGGCAGAGGCGGCCAATTGTGATGGCCTGGGGATCCTCCACTCAGCCGTGAGCGGGCGGGGCTTTGACGGCGAGGACGGGGACGGGGGATTCGAGGAGGACCCGTTGGGCGGTGCTGCCGAGGATGAGTTTGCCGACCGGGCTGCGGCGGCGGAGGCCGAGGACGATCAGGATGACGTCGTCGGCGGCGGCTGCCTTGAGGAGCTCGCCGGCGACGTCGCCGGTGGCGACGACCTGCTGGATGATGACCTCCACGCCCAGCTCGCGGAGGGCGGTCTCGGCGGCGGCCAGTTCGTCGGCGTTGGCGTAGCGGGCGTCGATGTACGCATCGCCGCGGCTGGTGTTGAGCAGCAGCACGGACGCGCCGCGCAGTTCCGCCTCGGCCGCCGCGGCCGCCAGTGCAGCCTCGCCCTCGGGAGTTGGCACATAGCCGACCAGGATCTTCACATCCCTACTCTCCCATCAGTCGTCCTCGCCGAAGGTCAGGCGCTCGCGAGTGGGTTGGGTGCCGCGCCGCGTTCGCTCCCGGCTTGACTCTGACATTGCTGTGAGGGGTTAGCGTCGGGTGCATGGTTGAGCTGCAAGTCGTACTGCCCGACGAGTCCACATCCATGCCGCCGGAGCGCCTGACCGAGCTCGCCGTCGCCGCCGAGGAGCTCGGCTTCGGTACGGCGTGGTTACCCGACCATCTGCTGCCACCGGGTGAGTTCGGCCCGACGTACGGCGGGGTGTACGAGCCACTGGTGACGATCGGGTACCTCGCCCCGCGGACGACGCGGATCCGGTTCGGGACGTCGGTGCTGGTGCTGCCGATGCGCAGCCCGTACGTCGTCGCGAAGCAGGCGGCCACGCTGCACCGGCTCTCCGGAGAGCGCATGATCCTCGGAATCGGCGCCGGGTGGGACGAGACCGAGTTCGCGGCGGTCGGTGCGTCGTACTCCGATCGCGGCCGGCGGACGGACGAAGGACTCGAGATCATCCGTGCCCTGTTCGCGGGCGAGGACCGCGGTGGAGTGTTCGAGCCGAAACCACGTGCTCCACTTCCGATCATGACCGGCGGTACGACGGGTCCCGCCTTGCGCCGGGCCGCGCGCTTCGGCGACGAGTGGCAGGGGCTGAACCTGGACGGCGCGGGCTTCGCCGCTGCAGTCGCCCGGATTCGGGAGCAGGCGGTTCGACCGGTGAAGGTCGGCACCCGCCTGCACTGGCCCGACGGCGACGTAGGCCCGACCGTCGAGCGTGCCTCTGAACTGATCGAGGCGGGAGCTGAGACGCTCGCGGTGTCCTTCGGCGACGAGGCAGGCGCCCTGGACCGGATGACTCGCCTCGCGGCCGCGCTCAGGATGGGGGAGTGAGCTTGCTGCGCAGAACCTTCCCGGTCGCGTTGCGCGGGAACTCGTCGAGGACGACGATCTGCCGCGGCGTCTTGTAGCGGGCCAGATTCGCCCGGACGTGATCAAGCAGTTCGTCCTCGGTGGCCGGCGCGCGCAGGACGACGTACCCGATCAGCCGCTGGCCGAACTCCTCGTCCGGTACGCCGACCACCGCCGCCTCGGCCACCGCGGGATGACTCGCGAGGCAGTCCTCGACCTCGACCGGGTACACGTTCTCGCCGCCGGAGACGATCATGTCGTCCTCGCGCCCGTCGACGAACAGCCGCCCAAGCCGGTCCAGATGCCCGAGATCACCGGTGCTCATCCGCCCGTCCACCACCGTCTTGGACGAACCGTCGGAGTACCCGCCGAACACCAGGCCGCCGCCGGCGAAGATCCGACCGGTCTCGCCGACCGGCACCGGCCGGTCCTGCTCGTCGAGGATCCGGACCGTGCTGCCGAGGCACGGTCGGCCGACCGTCCCGGGCGCCGCGAGCAGGTCCGCGGAGGTGGCGATCGTGGCGATGCCGATCTCGCTCGAGCCGTACGCGTCGCACAGCACCGGGCCGAACTGCGCGATGAACCGCTCGGCCAGTGGTGCGCCCAGGGCCGAGGCGCCGGAGATCACCGCGCGCAACGAGCGCAGATCGTGCTGCGCGATCTCCTCGGGCCCGAGGTCGAGCATCCGACGCAGCATGACCGGTACGGCGACGGTCGAACCGGCCCGGGTCTGTTCGATCTGGTTCAGCACGGTGCGGGCGTCGTACTTGCGGGAGAGGACGAGCGGCGATCCCAGGAACAGCCCGAGCATCGACGTGAGCAGGCCGAGTCCGTGGAACAACGGCGGGCAGATCACCATCGGCTCACCCGACCGCAGGCCGAATCGGTTGAGCGCGCTGGCCGTCAGGCCGGCCAGCCCGAGTGCAGTCGGCACTCGGGGCGCTGCTTTCGGCGTGCCCGTCGTACCGGACGTGAGGATGGTGATGTGCCCAGGTGTCTCGGGCTTGGGCGCTTCGGCCGCCTTCGAGTCGGCAAGCTCGTCGAGCCCTCGCAGGGTCGGGACGTCTGTCTGCGGGCTGAACTCCGCGTCGTGGATGAGCACGTCCGGCCTGTACCGCTCGAGGACTGCCTTCAGCTGCGGGGGAGCGAACTCGGTGTTCACGAACAGCACGTCCGCGCCGACCCGGGACGCCGACAGCGTGGCCTCCAGGAAGCCGCGATGGTTCCGGCACAGGACAGCGACCTTGCTGCCGGCAACGATCCCGTAGTCGGCGTGCAGGGCGGCGGCGATCCGTTCGCAGCGGCGGTCGAGTTCGGCGTACGTCGTACTGCCGTCCTCGTCGATCACCGCGGCACGATCCGGGAACCTGATCGCCGCGACCGCACCGAGTGCCGCCATCGACTGACCCCAGTAGCGCAGCGCACGCTCGATCCCGACCAGGTGCGACGGCCGGGCCGGGCGCCAGACGCCGGACTTGATCAGCGCGACGGACAAGCCGCCGACCTCGGCCGCTGTCTGCACCAGCCAGTCCGGTGGCCGCATCGGTCCGATCGGTCGCGGTGTCCTCACGATTCGTCTGCTCCCGTCGGTCGTTTGCGCTTGGAGCTGATCCGGAAGTACTGCTCCAATAGCCGATCGGTCGGGATCCGAAACAGGTTGCCGAGCAACTCGGCCGGCCGGACCATCGGCGGCGTGATGTTGTGCGTCCGGCCGACGATCGCCGTACACACCTGATCGGCCGCCTGGTCCGGGGTCAGACCGGGCATCTTGTGCAGCAACGGTGTCGGCTCGCTCATCCGCGTGTGCACGAGGCCCATGTAGACCGTCGACACGGTCACTCCATCGCCGCGGATCTCCTGAGCGACACAGCGCAGCCAGACGTCGAACGCGCTCTTCGAGCCCAAGTACGCCGACCAGCGCGCCATCGGCGGTGTCCGTACGCCGGCCGTCGACACGTTCACGATGTGGCCGGAGCCGCGGTCCCGCATCGACGGCAACAACTCGAGCACGAGCTTGGCCGGCCCGAGATAGTTGATCGCATTCGTCCGCTCGATGTCGTGGAACCGCTGGTACGAATCCGCGATCGACCGCCGGATCGACCGGCCCGCGTTGCTCACCAGCACATCGACTGGCCCGTGCTCCACCAGCACAGTCTTCGCGAGCCCTTCGACCGCCAGCGGATCTGCCAGGTTGGTGACGTACACATCGGCCTCACCACCGGCGGCCCGAATATCCCCGGCCACTTCTTCCAACCGTTCCGCCGTACGGGCGACCAACAGAACCATCGCGCCCGCCCGGCCCAACCGCCGCGCCGTCGCTTCGCCGATCCCGTACGACGCCCCGGTCACCAGGACGACCCGGCCATCGACAGCAGCCGTCAACTGCTCGTCACTGACCCGCCGACGCCCTTGAGCCGCCGCAACCAGCAAGCCCCAGCCGACCGCCCGCTTCGCACTCACCATGCCCCGACATTACCCGCAGGTAGCCATCCTGGGCAGCCCTGCGCAGCTGCCTATCGGCTTTCGACGATGCTGCGGACGGCGGGCAACCCAGGCCGGAAACCAGACCGCGGCGCCCAGCCCGAGCCGCCGAGCGAAGCGAAGGCGCAAGGGGGGTGCGGGTGGCGGAGCCCCCGCCCGCGGCGAGCGCAGCGCTGCCGCACAAACGACGAAGGCGACCCGGTCCGCGCTCTCCGCGGACACGAGTCGCCCATCGCCTTCGTGGACGATACTGGGATCGAACCAGTGACCTCTTCCGTGTCAGGGAAGCGCGCTACCGCTGCGCCAATCGTCCAAACATGAAACCAACAACCGCCACGGTTTCGAGGTGGAGACGGGATTCGAACCCATGTACACGGCTTTGCAGGCCGTTGCCTCGCCTCTCGGCCACTCCACCAGTAAGAAGAAAGCTGGCCCGCCGAACCCTCTCCGAGCGGACGACCGGGTTCGAACCGGCGACCTCAACCTTGGCAAGGTTGCGCTCTACCAACTGAGCTACGTCCGCAGCGCTCCGGCGGGGTGTTTCCGCTCGGTGCGAGAGCAGAACAGTAGCGCACTTTTGGCGTCTGCAAAAACCAGATTCCAGGGTGTCGCGATCCGGACGCCGCAGCGTGATCGTCACCCCACCCGCAACACCAGTCCCACGCGTCGTTCGCCCGCGACCACGCTCCGAACGGGCATGACGTCGTACGGCGGCAACGCCTCACGATGCATGTTGTTGCGGCAACTATCAGGCCTCGAGAGGGGCGAGGTCGACGTCCTCCAGATAATCGGGATTGCCGAGAAGTTCAATGGAGGTGATGCGGCCGTCGGTGATGGTGAAGTTGAAGACGACCTGCGGCTCGCCGCGCAATGACCAGACCGCGCCGGCCAGCCCGTCGACGAGGGAGAGCTTCGCCGCCTGCGCCCGTCCGGAGAATGTCTCGGCGACGGCCGCCGCGCCGCGCACCAACGCGGTCACGCCCCGCGCCACGACCGCCTCGTCGGCACGCAGCACCACGCCGGGATCGAGCATCGCCAGCAGCGCCTGGAAGTCCCCGCCCCGCGAGGCCGCCAGGAAGGCGGTGACGATCTCCTTCTGCCGGCCCGAGTCGACCTCAGGCGGTTCCGGCGTACCTTGCACCCGCCGCCGCGCCCGGCTCGCCAGTTGCCGCGCGGCCGCCGGCGACTTGCCCACGATCGGCGCGATGTCCTCGAACGGGACGGCGAACATGTCGTGCAGCACGAACGCCAGCCGCTCGGCCGGCGTCAACGTCTCCAGTACGACGAGCAGCGCAAGCCCGACCGAGTCCGCCTGCACGGCCTCGAGCTCAGGATCGGGTACGTCGACATCGGCCAGCGCGGGGGAGTGGTCGCCGACCGGCTGCTCCGGATGCCCGCGCCGCAACCGCAACATGTCCAGGCAGATCCGCCCGACCACGGTGGTGAGCCAGCCGCCGAGGTTCTCGATCGAGTCGGCGTCGGAGCGACTGAGCCGAATCCAGGCCTCCTGCACGGCATCCTCGGCTTCGAGTGCGGAGCCTAGGATCCGGTACGCGACCGCACGGAGGTGATCGCGGTTCTCCTCGAACCGGACCGCCAGCCAGTCGTGCTCACTCATGCCCACCACGTCCCTCTCCACCTGTCACGTTTCCGGCCCGGCGCCGTCATGGGTGTGACGCACAATCCGCCGTACATGTGACACTGCAGGCCCGTACCCGGAGGAGTTCACCATGTCAGAGCCGACCCGCCCCCTGTCCGTGCGCAAGCAGGACACGCTTCGCCGCCTCGAGCAGGACGTCGACCTCTGGGTCGCCACGGCGTCGGCGGACGGCACGCCGTACCTGATGCCCCTGTCTTTCCTCTGGGACAACAAGACCCTGCTCTTGTCGACGGCCGGAACCAACCCCACCGCCCGCAACCTCCGAGCGAATCCCAGCCTCCAGTTGACCCTCGGCCACACCCGAGACGTCATCCACATCGAGGCCACCGCCGAGACACTTGAACCGCACGAGATCGGTGCCACCGAAGGCGATGCGTTCGCCGAAAAGGCCGGCTTCGATCCACGACCCTTGGCCGGCTACCTCTTCTTCCGCGCCACCCCCACCAAGATCCAAGCCTGGCGCGAAGTCAACGAACTGAAAGACCGAGTCCTCCTCCGCAACGGCACCTGGCTCGCCTAACCCCGTTCTGCCTGGGTGCAAACCGACAGGACGTATACGCCTACTACCAGCCGCTCCCCGCCTGCATCCACCAGCAATCCAGCCTGATCGCCGGACACATCCTGTCGAACTGCACCAATCCAAGTCCGGCCTCGATGCGGCACCCGCACGCGGATCAGCCGGGCAGAACCTCGATGGGAATCCCGTTGCCCTGCAGGAGAACCCGCGCCGCCAACGGCTCGGCCAGCCTGGCAATGACCAGCCGCCCGACCCCGACCAGAGGAATCGCGTCGACCCAGTCGTGGGTGGTGTGCTTGATCTGAAGCAGGACCGCCGTCCTCGATTCGAGCACAGCCTCCACCCGCACGTCTGTGTAGGCCGGCGGCGACCCGGACACGATCATCCGAACGGTCTGTCCGCGATCTGTCAGCACGGCAGCAGGCAGGCCAGAAAGCCCACCCCGATACGACGAATCGAGCCCGTCCGGCCACCAGGTGTTCGCCTCCACCTCCGGATCCAACGCATGCATCGGCGGGTATCCAACACCCTCGGCCTTGGGATCCGGTGCGTGCCCGGGCCGGTACTGCGTGCCCTCGAACTCGATGCGGTACGCCGGAAGCGGCCGGTGCCCGCGATCCGTCCGGAACTCCGGATACACGCGCCGGACCGAACGTACGCGAACAGGATCGACGTGCCAGTGCGGCGCAGGGTCCGGCTGCAGTGCTTCCAACAGGCCAGGCGGCAGTTCCACGTCCGACACCACCGCCGCGTGCCGAAGCACAGCCGCCTTGTCCTGCACCATCGCCATCCCACCAGGCCCAATCGCATAACTCATCAACACAATGGCCCGCGGCCGCCGGTCAACCGGAAACCCACCCCACAACCCCAAAGCCGCCTCCGGCTCCACTGTCGTCACCTTCTGAGAGTCTCACCAACACCCCAGCAGATCGAGCAACCGCAGAAGACTCAGCCTGCGAAGATGCTCGCGCGCACACGCCCACAGAAATCTGCCCGGTCTCTCGCAGACGGTTCGGCGGCGGGCAAGACCACAGTGAGCCGTCTACTCGCGCGAAAGTATGGATTTCTCTGGTACAGCGTAGATGCTTATGCATTCGCTCATGAGGAGCGCGCAGCAGCGGCCGGGCTTCATGTCATGGGTACCGGTCCAGGAGACTTTGACCGCAGGCCGATGATTATGGAAGATATCCAGTCATTGTCCGTGGAGACGTCGGTTGTTGTGGAAGGTGCATTCGTCACTCCCAGGATGGCTGGGGTTGCCGGGAACGCAGTGTGGTTGATGCCTTCCAGAGAGGAACAACTCGCAAGACTGGAACAGGCATCCAGGCGGTGTGCATACGGGCCAGATCTGGGGATGGGACCTGGTGCGGAGCCAACTGGAGGAAACCGGCGCGCGCGTCGTCGTGGTCGACGGTCAGACTGTCGAGCAAACACTCATGGCAGTCGAGCAGAGGTTCGGCGCAATCCTGGGATCTTGCCCCGCCGCGCGCACCACCGATGAGCGACAGTCTCTGATTCGCATCAGTAATCGCCGACTCGCTGAACAGGCGACCGAAAGACTGCGATCGGGACGCGACCAGGAGAATGGACACCACGCCGTTCGCGTATTCGATTGCGCGTGCGCACAGCCAAATTGCCTTGAGGTTGTCGAACTCGCCGTCGAGGACATGCCAACATTGCTCGCTCAGGGGCCTCTTTCAATTGTCTCACCTGAACACTCCAACTTAACCTGAAGGGGACTGTGCCTCGAAACGGCGCTCCCGGCCAGCGCGCCTTGGCCATCTTCTCTCAAGGCGCGATCACATACGCGTTGCCGGCGCCAATCCGGCTCTTCACGATCGGGGGTGTAGTTGCGGCCTGAAGCCGCCGGTTTCGAGCAGGGATCTGGCGATGTAGTTGGTGAGGTTGCGGAATCCGAGTGCGGAGCCGCGGAGGTGTTCGAGGCGGCCGTTGATGGCCTCGGTCGGGCCGTTGCTGGTGCCGGGCCGGTCGAAGTAGGCCAGGACGTCAGTGGCGCGCTTGTTGAGCGTCCGGCCCAGTGTGACAACCTCGACGAGCGCAGCGGGCACGCCGTGGTTGACCGAGTTGATGAGCTGCTGCATCAGCTTCCGGCCGTGGCTGCGGTCGGGTTCGCGGTAGGCGGCGATCATCCGCTGGTAGATCCCCCAGGTCGCCTCGATCTCGACGTGCTGGTCGGTCGCGAACAGGTCGGTGAGTCGCCGCGTCTGCTTGTCGGTGAGGAGATCGGCGCCGGTGTGCAGGGTCCGCCGCGCCGAGTAGAGCGGGTCGTTCTTGCGGCCGCGGTGGCCGTGGATGGCTTGCTGGACGCGGCGGCGGCACAGGTCCAGGGCGTCGCCGGCCAGCCGGACGACGTGGAAGGGGTCCATCACCGCGACCGCGTCGGGCAGCTCCTCGGTGGTGGCTGTCTTGAAGCCGGTGAACCCGTCCATCGCGACGACCTCCACGGCGTCGCGCCAGGACTCGGCTCGTTCGGCCAGCCAGGTCTTGAAGACCTGCTTGGAGCGGCCCTCGACCATGTCGAGCAGCCGGGCGGGTCCGGTGCCGTCGCGGATCCCGGTCAGGTCGATGATGACGGTGACGTACTTGTCGCCGCGGCGGGTGTGTCGCCACACGTGCTCGTCCACGCCGATCACGGCCACGCCGTCGAACCGGCCGGGATCGTCAATGAGGACGCGTTTGCCTTCGGCAAGGACCGCGTCGTTGGCGGTGTTCCACGACACCGCGAGGCCTTCGGCGACACGAGCCACGGTCAAGTGCTGACACACGATGCCTTCCAGCGCCCACCGCAGCCCACGACGCGACAGCTTCGCCCGCGGCTCGGCCGCGCGGCTGGTGTCTTGGCGCCACACGTGCCCGCACCCGCCGCACCGATAGCGGCGGATCGTCACCAGCAACGTGGTGGGACGCCAGCCGAGCGGCTCGTGCGCCAGCCGCCGGACGACGGTGTCGCGGGGTGCGCCCTCGCATCCGCAACGGCGGCACCAGCCATCAGCGTCGCCGGTGTCGACGACCCGGCAGGCCAGCACCGCACGATCTGGTTCGAGCCGCTGCCCGGTGACTTCAAGACCCAGCTCGTCCAGGCGTGTGAAGGTGGTCAGGTCAGGGCAGGCGAAGGTAGCGTCAGGCACGTCGAGGTCTTCCAGATGAGGCGTGTAGGAACCTTCATCTTCGGAAGACCTCGACCCCTATCCCGCCACCGACACGCCGACCAGCTCCACACCCTCAACTGCGAAGAGCCGCCAATCCTGCTGATTGCGGTGTGACGAGGTTCGCCAGTTGACCCGAGTGTTCTCTCTCTCGCTGCCTTTTGGCTGCCCGCCGATCTGCGCCGCGATGTGCGGATGGGAGTCGGTCAGGATCGGTTCGTCCAACCGTGCTCGGTTCCTCAGCCGAGGTCGGGCCATCGCCATGCCCTGGGCCGGCACGTTGAGCACCCGCTCCCTCGCCCGCAACTTGGTTCGGATCCGGATCAACCCTAGCCCTGCCCCTGTCGCGAGCGAGGATGTCGGCATGACGCGCTGGGTGTTCGACGGAATCGGTCTGCCGGCCGGGGACCAGGTTCATGTCGAGGCGGGGATCGGTGATCCAGAGACGCTGCCGGGCCGGTTCCTCCTGCCTGGGTTGGTGGATTCGCACTGTCACCTGACCGTCGGCATCAGCAAGGGCGGCCCGGTGTCGCTAGACGAAGGTGCCGCCCGGGCGATGCTCGACGACCTCGGGCAAGCCGGCGTCCGTGCAGTACGGGATGTCGGTGGGGATCGGTCGGTCACGCTCAAACTCGCTGCCAGTCCGGAGGACGGGCGGCCGCTCGTCCTCGCCGCTGGGCGGTTCTTCGCGCCGGACGGGAGTTACTTCCCGGGCATCTACGAGCCGGTGCCCGCTGAACACCTGGTGGCCGCGGTCGCCGCCGAGCTGGACGACGGAGCCACCTGGATCAAGCTGGTCGGCGACTTCCCGCCCGTGGGGCCTGACGGCCCGATCCGCAGCAGCGCGATGACTCCCAACTATGAGATCGACGCCGTCGATGAGCTGGTCGCGGCGGCGCACGCCCGGGGTGCACGGGTCGCGGCGCATACCCAGAGCGACCTGGTCGGCGAACTGATCCGGGTCGGCATAGATTCGATCGAGCACGGCACGGTCATCACTGCCGAAGACCTCGAAGTACTCGGAGCCCGGGCGGTGCCTGGACGCCGACGCTGACTGCTTACGGCCCGCCCGACCCGAACGACACGCCGGAGCAGCTCGACCGGCGCCGGGTGCGTTCGGAACACCTGATCGCGTTGCTGCCGGTCGCCCGCCAGTACGGCGTACACGTTCTCGCCGGGTCCGACATGGTCGGGACCGTCGCCGGTGAGATCGATCAGCTCGTCAAGCATGGCCTGACCGTCGCCCAGGCTCTGGAGGCGGCCACCACTTCGGCGAGTGAGTTCCTCGGCCTGACCGGCGATGACGACCTCGTCACCTACGACGCGGACCCCCGCGACCACCCCGAGCTGCTCGCCTCACCAACCTCTGTCGTCCTGCGAGGCCAGCGCATCCGCTGACCTCTGTACTCCGATCCGCCTGCGGGCACTCGCGATCAGGCATAGCTACGCGGTGTCCGTCAGCCCAGACGACACAAGGAGACGAAGCCGCTGGGCGGTTCAGCCTGCTCGACCGGCTCCGCAGCAAATGCTGAGGCGCCCTGGGCGACGATGGGCGCGGCCGGCCTCACCGCGATGCAGAAGGGCAACCACAGCCGCCGAGCGGAGCGACGGCGCAGGGGGTGCGGGTGGCGGAGCCCCCGCTCGCGGCGAGCGCAGCGAAGCCGCACAAACAACGAAGGCGACCCCGTCCGCGCCGGCGGGACCGCGGGCGGCAACCACAGCCGCCGAGCGGAGCGACGGCGCAGGGGGTGCGGGTGGCGGAGCCCCCGCTCGCGGCGAGCGCAGCGAAGCCGCACAAACAACGAAGGCGACCCCGTCCGCGCCGGCGGGACCGCGGGCGGCAACCACAGCCGCCGAGCGGAGCGACGGCGCAGGGGGTGCGGGTGGCGGAGCCCCCGCTCGCGGCGAGCGCAGCGAAGCCGCACAAACAACGAAGGCGACCCCGTCCGCGCTGTGTGCGGACACGAGTCGCCAATCGGCTTCGTGGGCGATACTGGGTTCGAACCAGTGACCTCTTCGGTGTGAACGAAGCGCGCTACCACTGCGCCAATCGCCCGCCCTGGTGATGCTGGTATTGCTTTTATGGTGCCTTGCGGGTGAAACCATAGCGCATCATTCAGCGACGATCTAATCCGGCCGGGCTACTCTTGCTGCAAAGACGGAGACCCCGTCGCGTTGGAGACGTGATTGTGACTTTCTCGCACGACACCGAGCAGGCGCTCGGCACGCTGGTCCGGCTGGTCAACACGCTGCCCGGGCCGAACAGCCAGGTCGACACCATGGATTCGCTCGAGGATCTGGAGAAGTTCGTCCAGGAGCGCGAGTTCAGTGCGGTCGGGACGTTGATGGAGAAGGACCTGTCCGAGGTCCGTGAGTTGCGGCCGCTGTTCTCGCCGGTCTTCACCACGGAATCCGATGCCACGGCGGCGGCGATGATCAACGCGATCGTCGCCCGCGGTACGACGACGCCGCGGTTGACGAACCACGACGGGCACCCGTGGCACATCCACTACTCGCGGGACGGCGCGTCGCTGGCGTGCCGGATCACGGTGGAGTGCGGGATCGCGCTTGCCCAGGTGATCTCGGCCGGCGAACGGGAACGACTCCGTCGCTGTGAGGCCCCGGACTGTGACGATGCTCTGATCGACCTGTCCCGCAACCGCTCGAAGCGCTACTGCGACGCGCGCACCTGCGGCAACCGCCTGCATGTGGCCGCCTACCGCGAACGCCGCAAGGCTTCAGGCGAGTAGCCGACTCGAACAGCTCTCCGCAGCACGCGGAGGGCTGTTCTGCTAATGCCGTCGGCTAAGCCGGGGGCAGGCTAGGGGTCCAGGTCTTCGGCGGAGCGGGCGGCGAAGACTCGGGCGACCTCGGCGGTGATCGGGCCGGGGGCGGGGAGGTCGCGGTCGTCGACGCGGTGAATGGCTTGGACGTCGCGGGTGGTGGACGTAAGGAAGATCTCGTCGGCCTCGAAGAGTCGTTCCAGCGGTACGTCGCGCTCCACCGCACCGAACCACGCGAGGACCAGTGCGCGGGTGACGCCGGCCAGGGCGCCGGAGTCGAGAGTCGGTGTCACGAGCTCGCCGTCGTACACGCAGAAGATGTTGGACCCGGTGCCTTCACTGAGGTTGCCGACGGTGTTGGCGAAGATCGCCTCGCTGCCGCCGCGTTCCTTCGCGTAGGCGAGGGCTCGGACGTTCTCGGCGTACGACGTCGTCTTCAGACCGGCGACCGCGCTGCGTTCGTTGCGGACCCACGGGACGGTGACGATCGCCGATGTCGGACCGGGGCGCTGGATGGCCTGGGACGCGACCACGATCGTCGGGCCCGACGTACCGCGATCGGACGACAACGGTGAGACACCGCCCGTGTACGTGATCCGCAATCGGCCGAACGGGATGTCCGGATCGGCCTTCACCACGGCCGCGATGCCTTGCTCGACCTGCGCGACCTCCGGCTCCGGCAGACCGAGACCGACCGCCGACCGGACCAGCCGCTCCAGGTGCTTCGTGACGGCGAACGGTCGCCCGCCGACGATCTTGATCGTCTCGAACACCCCGTCGCCCGTCGTCAGTCCGTGATCGAGCGGCGAGACGGCCGCCTGGTCGTCCTGCAGGGTGCCGTTCAGCCAGATACGCATTGGTGCTCCTTCCGCAGAACACCTTAGTGCGAAGGCGATCCGTGCCGATCGGGCCGTCCGTAGGTGACCGGCTGATGACCGTACGTCGACCAGTGGGCGACCCCGGTTTTTGAACTCCGGCGGAGATGGGCTAATGTTCTTCTCGCGCCGGGGGAACGGAAACCGGTCGCGCTGCGGACGTAGCTCAGTTGGTAGAGCGCAACCTTGCCAAGGTTGAGGTCGCCGGTTCGAACCCGGTCGTCCGCTCGGAGAGGGTTCGGCGGGCCAGCTTTCTTCTCACTGGTGGAGTGGCCGAGAGGCGAGGCAACGGCCTGCAAAGCCGTGTACACGGGTTCGAATCCCGTCTCCACCTCGAAACCGTGGCGGTTGTTGGTTTCATGTTTGGACGATTGGCGCAGCGGTAGCGCGCTTCCCTGACACGGAAGAGGTCACTGGTTCGATCCCAGTATCGTCCACGAAGGCGATGGGCGACTCGTGTCCGCGGAGAGCGCGGACCGGGTCGCCTTCGTCGTTTGTGCGGCAGCGCTGCGCTCGCCGCGGGCGGGGGCTCCGCCACCCGCACCCCCTTGCGCCTTCGCTTCGCTCGGCGGCTCGGGCTGGGCGCCGCGGTCTGGTTTCCGGCCTGGGTTGCACGCCGCAGTCGGCTTGCTAGCGATGGGTTGCCCGTCGCGGTTCGGTTGCCGGTGTGGGGTTGGTCGCCGCGGTGTGCTGTCCAGCGTGGGTTGGCCGCCGCACTGGACAAGCTAGTGGTGGGTTGCTCGCCGCGGTCTGCTGTCCGACTCGGGGTGCCCTCCGCGGTTCGGCTGCCGGTGTGGGGTTGGTCGCTGCGGTCGACTGGCCGGCTGGGGATGGGCGCCGCGGGTTGCTTTCTTCGGCGTGGTTGGGTGCGTGGGGGTGTTGGGTTGGGCTGGGGGTGGGGTGGGATCGCCTGCTGGGGGTGAGGTGGGGGTGAGGGGGCGGGCTTACGGTCGGGGGGCGCTTGGCATGGGTTGAGTGCGGTCGACTAGGGAAGGTGGACGGTGATGGTCCACGAAGACATTGATGAGCGCCAGGAGATATCAGGTGCGGCGATGGCGGGGTTCACGTTCGCCGCCTCGATGATGGTGCTGCTGGGTGCGTTCCAGATCACCTCCGGTCTCGCCGCGATCATCGACGACAGCGACTTCGAGCCGGTCAGGAGATACGCGTTCGACTTCGACACCACCGTGTGGGGGTGGATCCACCTCGCAATCGGGCTCGCCATGGTCGTGGCAGGGTTCAGCCTCTTCGCCCAGAGGCGGTGGGCCGGCAGGTTCGCCATCGCCTTGGCCGGGTTCAGCGCGCTCAACAACTTCCTCTTCATCTCGCACGCGCCGGCGTGGTCGCTACTCGTGATTGCCCTCGACGTGTGGGTCATCTGGACCCTGACACGCCCAGGCATCCTCACCCGCTGACCGCGAGACGCCCAACCTCATGGACCGCAGCCACTAGTCCGAGCCTTGTTGTACGATCATCATCGAAGTTCGATGAGGGTCAAACAAGGGGAGAGTCATGCGGGCGTTGCGGCAGGAGACGCTGGCTGGGCCGGGGGATTTGCGGCTCGTGGAGGATGCGGCGGTACCGGCGCCTGGACGAGGTGAGGTGCTGGTCAAGGTAGCGGCCGCCGGGGTGAACTTCGCCGACGTGATGCAGACGCACGGGACGTATGACGGCGGCCCTCAACCGCCGTACCTGGCGGGATTCGAGGCGGCGGGCGAGGTCGTTGCCCTGGGCGCCGACGTCACGGATGTCGCGGTCGGGGCGCGGGTGATCGGGGCCGGGTACGGCGCGTTCGCGGAGTACATGGTGATGGCGCCCGACGCGTTGGCGCCGGTGCCGGAGGGCTGGAGGTATGAGCAGGCGCTTGGCCTGGTGCTGAACTGGGCGACTGCGTTGGCGGCGCTCAAACCGCTGGGCCAAGTCAGAGCAGGACAGACGGTGTTGGTTCATGCGGCGGCCGGTGCCGTGGGGCAGGCGGCCGTGCGGATGGCGAAGCACTACGGGGCGATGGTGATCGCGACCGCTTCGGCGAGCAAGCACGCAGTGGTACGGCGGCTTGGAGCCGATCACGTGATCGACTACCGAACCGCTGACCTGGTCACCGAGGTGCGACAGCTGTCGGGTGGCAAAGGTGCGGACGTCGTACTCGAATCGGTGGGCGGGGCGACGTTCGCGAAGAGTCTCGAAGTGGCCAGGCTGGTGACGGGGAAGGTTGTCGTGTACGGCATTGCCGGGGGAGATGCGTCGGTCAGCAACCGGGACTTGAACTTCAAGCACCAGGTGCAGGTGATCGGGCTGCACATCGTCGTGTTGAGCCAGCAGGCACCGGACATGTTCGCCGAGTTGATCGCGGAGTTGTCCAGACTGATCTCAATCGGGATCTATCCGCCGGGGGAGCCGACGGTGTACGACCTGGCCGATGGGCCGAAGGTGTTGGCCGAGGTCGAGGCGCGGTGCACCGTCGGCAAGATCGCTCTCAAACCCTGACGGATTGGGCGACCCGAAGTCCGAGATCCTCGATGGCGAAGGTGGGGTGGGAGCGGCGGCGGACGGTCGAGCCGATGGAGCGTTCCGGGTCGGCGAAACCGCCGCCGCGGAAGATGCGGTAGGAGCCGTACGTCGCCGGGTCGTACAGATCCCAGCACCACTCCCAGACGTTGCCCAGCATGTCGTGCAAACCCCAGGCGTTCGGTGCCTTCGATCCAACCCTCTGCGCGTGGCCAGCGGCGTTGCCGGCGTACCAGGCGATGTCGTCGAGCGGTCCGTAGCGGTAGGCCGGCGTACCAGCGGTGCAGGCGTATTGCCACTCGGCCTCGGTCGGCAGTCGGTACCCGTCGGAGTCCGTGGCCCGGGTCACCTCCTTGCCGTCGATCACGTAGGCCGGAGCAAAGTCGGCGTCAGCTGACAACTGGTTGCATAAGGCAATGGCGTCGTACCAGCTGACACCAGTCAGCGGTACGTCGTCCGCGCCGGTGAGCGGGTAGCGGGCCAGGCGGAAGGCGGGGACGTCGACCTGCCAGCGGGTGCCGAGGCGGTCGTCGCGAAGGGCGATGGTTCCGGCCGGGATGTAGACCATCGATTGCATCCAGCAACCCTACGGAAGGTCAGTAGTAGCGCCGGAGCTTCGGCCACAGGGTGGACCACGGCTCGGCGGGGGAGTCGCATCGGACCAAAGCCGCACCGTCCTCGTCGTTGGCGACGATATTGTCGATCGTGCCGACTTGTTCGCAACCGCGGAAGTACGCCTCGTACGTCGACGTGCGTCCGATCCCGACGAGGAGGACCGGGCCTGTCTGCGTGTCGGCCGGACGTTCCCAGTCGGCGAAGCTCATGTGTCCCGAGTACACCGGTGGGAGGCCGAGCGCGGGCCCGTAGCGGCGAAGGGCGCCGGCCTCGCCGTAGTTCCCGGTGAAGATCGTGGCCGACGACCGTTGGTCCGCGGGGATCCGGTTCCACTCCGCGGCGACGCTGTCAGCAAGCTCGGGCCAGCCGATCTGCTCGCCCTGCTCCTTGTTGACCGGGATCACGAAGTCGACCGCCGACGCGGGCAGCACCGGCAACGTGAACACAGCAGACGTCACCGCCGTCAGCACGAGGCAGACGGCAACCGCCCGACGCGACCAGGACAGCACCTGCTCAGCACCGGCAGCCACCAGGACGAGCAACAGCGGCAAGGCGTAGTACGACTTCCCGCCGACAGCCAGTACGGCGACGCACAGCAGCGGATACGCCAACGCAACAGACCGTGCCCAAGGTGTGCTCCACAGCCGCCGGAATCCGACCACCCAGACGGGTATCAGGAACGGCGACAACTGCAGTAGCTGCAGTGGAATGAACATGATCCGGTTCTCGGTGCCGTCGTCCTCGCTGATGCCTCCAGCCACCGTGAGCTGGGGCCAGTCGTGCTGGATCTGCCACAGCACATTCGGCAACGCGACCAACCCCGCGACCGCGACACCCGCCGGCAGCCACCAGGAACGGAGCACCTCACGCGGCCCGACGATCAGCACGGACACCAGCAGTGCACCGATCGGCAACACGACCAGGTACTTGTTCTCCAACGCAATGCCCGCGGTCAGCCCCAGTGCGAGCCACCAGCGTCCGTCACCTGTCCGTAGCAGCTTCACTGCGAACAGGCAGATCAGCATCCATGCCAGCAGGTCGTACGTCGCCGTCGACACGATGTGCCCGACACCGAGCACGAACCCGGACACGGCTGCGCACACCGCAGCCAGCACTTGTCCCTGGCGTGAGCTGCCGAACTCCCGCGCGATCAACGCCACCACGATCACAGTGATCGCCGAAGACAGCGTCGACACCATCCGCAGCCCCATCGGCGTGTTGCCGAAGACGACGGTCGAGACCTGCGCCAGCAACGGTGTGAGCGGCGGTTGGTCGACGTACCCCCAATCCAGCTTCTGACCCGCGACCATGAAGTACAGCTCGTCTCGGTGGTACCCGTACCGCCCGGACAGAGCCGTGAGCACGACCGCGACGACACCCGCGACGGACAGCACAGGAACGGCTGCGAACGCGGGCACCGGCGGGCGAGTTGCTGTCATGCGGGAATGCTGTCAGTCCGTCGGCTCGCGGACCAGGAACTGACCATGTACCGGTGCAGACTTCTCGATGCACAGGGATCCGGTGGTGGTCAATTGAGGTAGAAGGGCCGTTCGTCCCGGCCCAGGAGAAGGACGCGGCCCGTCAGGTTGTCGTCCTCGACGAAGCGAACGACGGCCTCGGTGAGGACGTCGAGCGGGACCAGGTCAGGTCCGCGCTCGGCCTCGGGCAACTCCTCGCGCTCCCGGATGCCGCGCTCCGTCGCGACCCAGTCAGGCACCACGCAGTTGACCCGGACGCCGTCGCTCTCGACGAGAGGCGCAAGCGTCGCGGTGAACCGGATGAGCGCGGCTTTGGCGGCGCTGTACTCCGGCGACACGTGGGGCCCGAAACCCAGCCCCGCGGTCGATCCGACGTTCACGATCGCCCCACCGCCGGCCGCCCGCATCGCGCCGAGGGCGAGTTGGGTAGCCAGCATCGGCGCTCGCAGATTGAGGTCGAGCGACGCCGACCAGCGCTCGACCGATGCCTCGGGGAAGCAGGGCCGCAACGAGGGGCCGCCGCCGGCGTTGTTCACCAGGATCCGCGGTTGACATGCCATCAGATCCGCGACCGCGTCGTCGTCCCGCAGGTCGACCCGGACGAACCGGGCGCGGGCGCCGATCGAGCCGCACGTCTGCATCCCGCCGGACTCGTCGATGTCGGCAACGACCACCTCGGCCCCCTCGGCGGCCAGCCGTTGCGCGATCGCCCGGCCGATCCCGACCGCGGCCCCGGTGACGACCGCGAGTTTCCCGTCGATCCGCATGTCCGCTCACCTCCGCAGCCCACCGTGCCACCGCCCACCGACAAGCCGGCACAGACGAGCCGGGTCCGACGAGCCGGCACCGACAAGCCGGCACCGACAAGCCGGGTCCGACGAGCCGGGGCCGACGAGCCGGCACCGACAAGGCGCGTCCGACGGGCCGGGTCCGACGAGCCTCCGCCGGCCGCGCCCGAGCATGCGACATGATGTTGGTATGTCAACCGGACGACGAGCGGGTCTGCTCTACGAGCAGCTCAGCACGCACGTGCTCGAGCAGATCCGCCGAGGTGCGCTGCGGCCCGGCGACCGGGTGCCGTCGGAGATGGAGCTCGCGACCCACTTCGAGGTCAGCCGGATCACCTCCAAGCGGGCGCTCGAGGTCCTGCGGGAGGCCGGTCTGGTCGAGCGGATCCGCGGCCGGGGCACGTTCGTGGTGCGGAACCTGCCCGACCTCACCGGAGTCACCGTCCCGCTCAAGGGCCGGGTGCCGCGGCCGAAGAACGAGGCCCGGTCGGTCGCGTTCGTCGTACCGGACATGTCCGAGGCGTACGGCCTGGATCTGCTCAACGCGATCGAGGAGCGGTGTGCGGAGTACGGCGCTCATCTCGTCGTACGGCGGACGCACGGCCGGCAGTCGGACGAGGAGAAGGCCGTCGACTCGCTGGTATCGACGGGCGAGGTGGACGGGCTGATCGTGTTCCCGGTGCACGGCGACTTCTACAACGCGAGCGTGTTGCGGCAGGTGCTGGACGGGTACCCGGTGGTGCTGGTCGACCGGCATCTGTCGGGAATCCCGGTCGCGGCCGTCCACACGGACAACGTGGCGGCCTCGCGGGCGTTGACGTCCCGGCTGCTCGATCGAGGGCATCGGCACATCGCCTTCGTCTCCCCGCCGCCGGTCAACACGTCGTCGATCGAGGACCGGCTGGAGGGATTCCGGTCCGCCTTCGAGGGACGCGGCCAGGCCTACGAGCTGACCGAGTTGCGCAGCACCCTGCCCGGATCGACCACGACCGAGAGCATCAGGGCGGATGTCGAGGTCATCCGGGCGTTCCGCGAGCGGGTGCCGGACGTGACGGCGTACGTCGCGTGTGAGTACAACCTGGCGCGGATGGTCGACCGGGCGCTGAACGGCGAGCAGCTGGTCGCGTGCTTCGACTCGCCGGGCGACTCGATCGGCGGACCGCCGTACCTGCACGTCCGGCAGAACCAGCGGGAGATGGGAAGGCGCGCGGTGGATCTGCTGCTGGCCCAGCTGCGCGGGGAGTCGGTGCCGAACCTGTCCATCGTGCCGTTCGAGCTCGTCGATGCCGAAGGCAACTGAAGACTTGACTTTCGGCAGTACGACGCTGTCGGCGCGACTGTGTAGCGTCTGGGGCATGAACTGGCGACGCGTGGCAGACGTCGGCCTGTGGGCCGGGCTGAGTCTTCTCGTGCTCGCGGAGAGCGGCGCCCGGAACGACCCGTACTGGGTGCAGGCAGGCTGTATCGCCGCACTGTTCGTCGGCGTCTTCTTCCGCCGGGCGCGGCCGCTGCTGGCGTTGACGGTGGTCGCCTGGGCGCAGATCGTCATCCTCGCCTTCGCCCTCGGTACGTCGTTCGGCGTGCAGATCGCCCTCGTTCCGGCCATCACGCTGCTGAGCTACCTGGCCGGGCGGCGGGAGACGCAGCTGAAGCATTTCGTGCTGGTGTGCAGCTGGTCCCTGCTCGGGATGCTGTTGCTCACGCTGATCGTGCGCCGCGAGGAGCCGGCGACCGAAGCCGTGCTCACCTGGCTGGTGCTGCTGCTGTTCGCGTTGCTGCTGGTCGTGCTGCCGTGGCTGATCGGGCGCTATCGGGCGCAGCAGGCGTTGCTCACGTCGGCCGGGTGGGACCGGGCCGAGCGGATCGAGCGCGAGCACCGGATGGCGATCGACCAGGAGCGACTCCGGGAGCGGTCGCGGATCGCACAGGACATGCACGACTCGGTCGGGCACGAGCTGAGCCTGATCGCGTTGCGGGCCGCGGCGCTGGAGCTCGATCCTTCGCTGCCGGAGGAGCATCACCGGGCCGCGTCCGAACTGCGAGAGATGGCCGGTACGGCGACCGATCGGCTCGGCGACATCATCGGCGTACTGCGGGACACGGAGGCGCCACTGCTCCCACGCGACGAGAACGTGCAGACACTGGTCGAGCGGGCGGCCGCGTCCGGCCTGTCGGTGCGGCTGATCCAGGAAGGCGATGCCGAGCTGTCGCCGATGGTGGACCGGGCGGTCCACCGCGTCGTCCAGGAGTCGCTGACGAACGCGAGCAAGCATGCGCCGGGCGCGTCGGTGACTGTGACCGTGACGTCCGGCGAGGACGACGTACGGGTGCGGATCGTCGACACGGGTGCGGTGCGGCCGGTGCCGTCGTCCGTGCCGTCCTCCGGTCGCGGGCTGGACGGGTTGCGCGAGCGGGTCCGGCTCGTGGGCGGGACGCTGACGGCCGGCCGTCACAAGGACGGGTTCGAGGTCGTCGCGACGATGCCGCGGGCGGGAGGCCGGCCGGAGCCGGAGGAGGCGCCGTCGGGGTCCGCCGCGGCGGACGAACGGGCGACGGTACGGCGAAGTGTCCGGCGCGGCCTGATCACAGCCTTCGCGGCCCCGCTGATCCTCGGCGCGGTGGTCGGCGTGGTCGCCCTGGCGTACTACCTGATCGCCGGCTACAGCTCGATCCTGCGGCCCAGCCAGTACGACGACCTCACCATCGGACGATCCGAGCAGGAGGTGGAGAAGGTGCTCCCCTCCATGCAGATGATCGACCCGCCGTCCGAGGGCTACACGCCGCCGGCCGGCTGGACCTGCCGCTACTACCGTCCGGATGCGCCGTTCTCGATCAACTACGCCTACCGGCTCTGCTTCGCCGACGGTGCCCTCGTCGCGAAGGCGATCGTCCAGACCGGTTCTGTGCCTCCGACGACTGAGACTGGATGACTGCGTGATCAGGGTTCTGCTGGCCGATGACGAGGCGATGGTGCGCGCCGGCGTCAAAGCGATCCTCGGCACCGACGACGAGATCGAGGTCGTTGCCGAGGCAGCGGACGGCCTCGAAGCAGTCGAGGCGGTACGGCGGCATCGACCGGACGTGGCCGTGCTGGACATCCGGATGCCGCGGATGGACGGGCTGGCCGCCGGCGCGGAGATCCGGCGCACGATGCCCGAGACGGCCGTGGTGATCCTCACGACGTTCTCCGAGGACGCTTACATCGCCCGTGCGCTGGGTGACGGAGCGAGCGGTTTCCTGCTCAAGTCCGGTGATCCCCGCGAGCTGATCGCCGGCCTGAAAGCTGTCGCGGAAGGCGCCGCGTTCCTGTCGCCACGGGTGGCGCAGCGGGTGATCGCCGAGTTGAGCGCCGGCTCCCGCGGTGGGGCGATGGCGCGGGCCGCGGCTGCCAAGGAGCAGGTCGCCGTACTGAGCCCTCGGGAACTCGAAGTTCTCGGCCTGGTCGGCGAAGGCCTGTCCAACGCCGAGATCGCCCAGCGGCTGTTCCTGGTCGAAGGCACGGTCAAGGCCTACGTCAGCGCCGTTCTCCTCCGCCTCGGCGTGAAGAACCGGGTCCAGGCCGCGATCGTTGCCTATGAAGCAGGTCTGGTCACCGGCTGACCGCTTGCGGACAGCCCGGATGGTGGTCGTGCGACGCTCCGGGTGGTGACGCCGTGTGGACACCCGGTCATGGGATAGTGGACGCTCCCGGGGACCTCACCTCCGGAATCGGTACAGAAACTTCTGGGGCCAGCGCGCCCCCTCGAAGAGAATCGGGGATCCAGGTCGTGACCGACTCGCACAACTCCGGACAGCACAAGGACCGGGAAGCGGCGGCGGCCGAGGTCCGGAGAATGTGGCAGCCGACCCCTTCCTGGACCCAGCCGGACCCGAACCACGTGCCCGACCCCGAGCCCGCGGACGACGCCGACGAGAAGCCGGACGCCCTCTCCCGTGAGTACCCCGGCGACTCGTGGTCCCAGCCCGCGAGCCAGCAGGCGCCGTGGAGCCAGCCGCAGACCCCGCCGCCGCCCGCCCCGTCCTGGTCCCAGCCGGCGTCGGAGTCGACCGGTTCGTGGACGCAGCCGGCGAGCGAGCAGGACGAGGTCGACGAGACCGACAAGGCGAGCGCGGACACCGACGGCGGCGACGACCAGCAGGGTTCAAGCGCCGACGGCGGTACGACGGGTGCGCCGGTCTTCGGTGGTTCGTCGTTCACCGCCTCGGGCTTGAGCGGCGGCCCGGCAGCCGGTGGCCCGGCAGCCGGTGGCCCGGTCGGCGGTGGACAGGCGAGCCCTCCGCCCGCGGCTGGTGGTCCGGTTCAGGGCGGTCAGCAGTTGTCACCCGCTGCGCAGGACTTCTTCCCGCAGGGCATTCCCGGTCAGCACGCGCCGCAGCAGCAGCGCGAGGTCTCGTACCGGACCGACGAGCTGATCCAGGCGCTGCCGCTGCCGCGGGAGGCTCCGGCGGAGCGCGGCCTCCGCAGTGCGCTTCGGCTGCGTCCCGGTAGCTCCGAGCGGATGGAGCGGATCGCGCGGGCGACCGCGGCGACCGCGTTCCGGCGGCCGGTGACGATCGTCGTCGCCAACCCCAAGGGCGGCTCGGGGAAGACCCCGACCACGCTGTTGCTCGCCGGTGCGCTCGGTCAGGCCCGCGGCGGCGGTGTGGTCGCGTGGGACAACAACGAACTGCGCGGCAACATGCACCTGCGGACGCACGACACCAACAGCCGGTCCACGGTGACGGA
Organism: uncultured Actinomycetota bacterium; assembly: GCA_963770725.1. Taxonomy (GTDB): domain Bacteria; phylum Actinomycetota; class Actinomycetes; order Propionibacteriales; family Kribbellaceae; genus Kribbella. Next base: position 68,467 of record CAVYQT010000011.1, on the reverse strand, counting down.
CATGCTCCAGGCGATGCCCATGCTGACCCAGCCGGATGCCCGGCTCGGCGACGTCGCGGCGTACCTGCGCCACCAGGTGGCCGGGCAGTACGACGTACTGACGTCTGCGACCACCACGTACGCGCAGATCGAGGCGAAGGACTTCGACCAGATCCACCGGCTGCTGAGCCGGTTCTACAAGGTGCTGGTGATCGACACCGGGAACAACGAGGGCTCCAGCAACTGGCGTGAGGCGATGAAGGCGGCCGACGCCCTGGTCATCCCGATCAAGTGGAAGAGCCTGTCCTGCGCGGCGGCCGTACAGATGCTGGAGGAGCTGGACAACCAGGGCCCGGAGGCGCAGCGTCTGATCCGCCGCGCCGTGATCGCGGTCTCGAACGGTCCCGGCGACGTGAACAAGGAGGTCGAGAAGCAGCTCCGGCCGTACTTCGACTCTCGCGCCGCCGCTGTGGTCGACATCCCGACCGACCAGCACATCGCCGCCGAGGGCCCGCTCGACCACTCTGCCCTCCAGCCCACGACCCGACGGGCGGCGCTGGAGCTGGCGGCCAAGGTGTCCGAGCAGATCACCATCGCTCTGAACGTTCCCCGCTAGCGACACCCACGAAGTCGCCCAGTCCCCCGAGGGCTGGGCGACTTCGTGCTTCAGGCGTCCCGGCGGGTCAGGATACGGCTCCCGAGGACCAGGGCGGCTGCCACCCAGGCCAGCAGGACCAGGACGCTCAGGGTGGGGGAGAGGGGGTCGGTGGTGTTGGTCAGGAAGTTCTGGCCGGCGCCGCCCGGGAGCAGGGCGGCGATCCAGACGAGCCAGCGAAGGCCGCTCTGGCCGAGCATCAGAGGCAGAACCATCAGCAGCAGGAACGCCGCAGTCAGGGTGCCTGCGGTACTGCGGATGATCCACGCGATTCCGACAGCGAACAGACCGGCCGCGGTCAGGTAGAAGGCAACCGACAGCAGGTCGATCACCAGCGTGCGTGCATCCCAGTCGGCCCACCGACCCGCCAGCAGGCCTCCCGCGAGGGCTGCCACGGTCGCCATCACCAGGCCGTAGGCGAACAGCACCGGTGCCAGTACGACCGCCTTGGCCTGTACGACGTTCCGCCGTACCGGAGTCCATTGGAGGGTCGAGCGGATGCTGCCGGTCGCGTACTCCGAGGTGACCGTCAGCAGAGCGAACGCGGCGACGATCACCTGCAGGATCAGGACGGCCGAGATGCCGAACTCACCAACGGGCTTCGGCCCGATGACCTGACCGGGCTCCGGGTGGTCCATGTCGTACGCCGTACCGAGGCCGAACTGGAGTCCCAGCAAGGCCGTCAGGAGCACGGCGGACAGGATGTTCAGCCCACTCGACCGGACGGTCCACAGCTTGGTCCACTCCGAGCGCACCGCATCTCCCAGCCGGGACGTCGACCTGAGAGTGACAGTTGCCGTAGTCATCTTTCACCTGCTTCTACGAGTTCGTGTTCGGCCTCAGGCTGAGCCTGACGCTTGCGGAGTTGGTGCCGGACGACCTCGACGATCAGTGTGACCATCAGGGCCAGTCCGATGCCGAGAGCGACGCCCTTCAACGGGTTGTCCTCGAAGGCCTTGCCGCCGATGTAGCCGACCAGAGCGCAGTACACGCCCCAGCTGATCGCTGCGAGCCCGGCGAAGAAGGAGAACTTGCGCAGTGGGTAGCGAACAGAGCCCATCGTCAGCGTGACGGCCGTCCGGCCGCCGGGGATGTAGCGGGCGACGACGAGCACCAGTCCGCCGCGCTCGGCCAGTGCCCGCCGCGCCCACAGGCTCATCGCGTACCGCTTGGTTCCTGGTTGCAGCCGGTCCAGTAGCCGACCGCCGGCGCCTCGGCCCAGGGCGTAGGAGATGTGGTCGCCGACGAAGGCTCCGGCCGCTGCTACCACGATGACGCCCCAGAGGCTGGGCTCACCGGTCGCCGCGAACACCCCGGCCGTGACAACCAGCGTCTCGCTCGGGACCGCCGGAAAGAACCCGTCCAGCGCCGCGAACGCCCACAGCGCCGGGTAGATCCACGACGAGGACATCAGCTCCTCGGTGAAGTGCAGGATGGCGTCAGTCATGACGACGACGCCGTACTGGACGCTGTCGGCGGTGAGCTCCATGTAGGCCTCTTCCAGCGAGGCGTGCTCGGTGTTGAGCTCGTGCAACCGCACACCGAGCTCGTACGCCAGGTCACCGACCCGCTCCACCTGAACGCCGCTCACGATCAACCGGTCGTCCGCCGACTCCACCCGTTCCGCCTCGGCCGTGAGCCGATCCCGCAGTACGACGAGGTGCTGCGCGATCCGGGATGCGTACGACGACCGTCGTACGAGACGAGCCGCGCGATCACCTCGGCCACCGGGGCGTCCGCGATCAGGCGGCCCCGGCCGATCACCACGAGTTGGTCGGCGGTCAGCTGCATCTCGCTCATCAGGTGGCTGGACACGAACACGGTGCGGCCCTCGGTGGCGAGTGAGCGCATCAGCCGGCGGACCCAGCGGACGCCGTCCGGGTCGAGGCCGTTGACCGGCTCGTCGAACATCAGCACCTCGGGGTCGCCGAGCAGTGCGCCGGCGATCCCGAGTCGCTGGCCCATGCCGAGCGAGAACTCGCCGGCCCGCTTCCGGGTGACCGAGTCGAGGCCGACGATCGACAGCACCTCGTCGACCCGGCTGACCGGGATGCCGTTGCTCTGCGCCATCGCGACCAGGTGGTTGCGGGCGCTCCGGCGCGGGTGCAGGGCCTTGGCGTCGAGCAGCGCGCCGACCTTGGTCAGCGGCTTGGGCCAGGCGGCGTACGGGCGGCCGTCGATCAGCGCGGTGCCCTCCGTCGGAGTGTCGAGGCCGAGAATCATCCTCATGGTGGTCGACTTGCCGGCGCCGTTCGGGCCCGAGGAAGCCGGTCACCCGGCCGGGTGCGACGGCGAGGTCGAGCGAGTCCACCGCGATGTGTCGCCGTACCTCTTGCTGAGTCCTTCGAGCGTGATCACGCAGGAGCCCCTCCTGATTCGAGTAGTTGACTCGAACCTAGGAATTCGGGGCCCCCGTCGCACATCCGGCCTCGGCTGGTCCGACCCCCTACTTTCGTCAGGTATCCCGGACCTGTGGATACGGCGTCGGGCCGTGGTGGCGGAGTCGATACCATCTGTGCGTGACGGCCCGCAGTTCCGCGGGCCGCGGAACACCGAGGAGTGAACGTGCCGGAAGTCAAGGTCCATCTGATCGGCGTCGAGGGCGAGGCTGAGCGGAGTGTGACCGAGACGACGACGATCGGGGAGCTGTTCGCCGGGATCTTCGGCCAGGACCGCTCCGCCATCGCCGCCCGCGTCAACGGCGAGCTGCGGGACCTGGCCCGCCCGGTCGCGGACGGTGACGAGATCGAGCCGGTGAAGGCCGAGTCGGACGACGGCCGGGCGATCATCCGGCACTCCACCGCGCACGTGCTCGCGCAGGCGGTGCAGGAGCTGTTCCCCGAGGCGAAGCTGGGCATCGGCCCGCCGATCGAGAACGGCTTCTACTACGACTTCGACGTCGCCCACGCCGTTCACGCCGGACGACCTGAGGCAAGCTCGAGAAGAAGATGCAGCAGATCATCAAGGAGCGGCAGCGGTTCAGCCGCCGGGTGGTCACCGACGACGAGGCGCGCGCCGAGCTGGCCGCCGAGCCGTACAAGCTGGAGCTGATCGGCATCAAGGGCTCCGCGGCGGACGCCGCCGAGGGTGCCGTCGGTCGAGGTCGGCGGCGGCGAGCTGACGATCTACGACAACGTCCGGCGCGACGACTGCGGTCGCCTGGAAGGACCTGTGCCGCGGTCCGCACGTGCCCGGCGACCGGGTATCTCGGCAACTTCAAGCTGATGCGGACGGCCGCGGCGTACTGGCGGGGGAGCGAGAAGAACCCGCAGCTGCAGCGGATCTACGGCACGGCGTGGGAGTCGAAGGACGAGCTGAAGGCGTACCTGAAGCGCCTGGAGGAGGCCGCGAAGCGCGACCACCGCAAGCTCGGCGCCGAGCTCGACCTGTTCAGCTTCCCGGACGAGATCGGCTCGGGCCTCGCGGTGTTCCACCCCAAGGGCGGCGTGCTGCGCAAGGTGATGGAGGACTACTCCCGGCAGCGGCACGTCGAGGACGGGTACGAGTTCGTCTACTCCCCGCACATCACCAAGGCGGCAGCTGTTCGAGACCTCGGGCCACCTGGACTGGTACGCCGACGGCATGTACCCGCCGATGCACCTGGACGAGGAGCGCGGCGCGGACGGGCAGGTCCGCAAGCAGGGCCAGGACTACTACCTCAAGCCGATGAACTGCCCGATGCACAACCTGATCTTCGCCGCCCGCGGCCGGTCCTACCGTGAGCTGCCGCTGCGGCTGTTCGAGTTCGGCACCGTCTACCGGCTACGAGAAGTCCGGCGTCGTGCACGGCATGACCCGGGCCCGCGGCTTCACCCAGGACGACGCGCACATCTACTGCACGCCGCGAGCAGATGCAGCGACGAGCTGCGCGACCTGCTCACGTTCGTGCTCGACCTGCTCGCCGACTACGGCCTGGACGACTTCTACCTCGAGCTGTCCACCAAGAACCCGGACAAGTTCGTCGGCTCCGACGAGGTCTGGGAGGAGGCCACCGAGACGCTCCGGGAGGTGGCCGAGGGCTCCGGTCTCGAGCTGGTGCCGGACCCGGGCGGCGCCGCGTTCTACGGCCCGAAGATCTCGGTCCAGGCCAAGGACGCGATCGGCCGGACCTGGCAGATGTCGACGATCCAGCTGGACTTCAACCTGCCGGAGCGGTTCGAGCTGGAGTACACCGCGCCGGACGGCTCGCGGCAGCGGCCGGTGATGATCCACCGCGCGCTGTTCGGCTCGATCGAGCGGTTCTTCGCCGTGCTGACCGAGCACTACGCCGGCGCGTTCCCGCCCTGGCTGGCCCCGGTCCAGGTGGTCGGCATCCCGGTCGCCGACGGACACGTCGACTACCTGTACGACGTCGCCGCGCAGCTGAAGGCGCAGGGCATCCGGGTCGAGGTCGACTCCTCCGACGACCGGATGCAGAAGAAGATCCGCAACGCGCAGAAGTCAGAAGGTGCCGTTCATGCTGATCGCCGGTGACGACGACGTGGCTGCCGGCGCGGTATCGTTCCGCTACCGCGACGGCTCGCAGAAGAACGGCGTCCCGATCGCCGACGCGATCACCGAGATCGTCGAGGCGGTCGCGAAGCGCGTCCAGGTATGACGGATTCCCCCGACCAGCCGTCCGGCGCCGACGTCCCGGAGTCGCCGTACCTGCCGGACGAGGTGGTGGCGCAGGACGGCGTCGGGGTGCCGGATCCGTTCATGCGGCTGTGGACGCCGCACCGGATGGCCTACATCGAGGGCGAGAACAAGCCGACCAGCGACGAGGCCGGGTCGGGGTGCCCGTTCTGCCGGCTACCGGGCTTGCCGGACGCCGACGCGCTGATCGTGCACCGGCGGACGGCGGCGTACGCGGTGCTGAACCTGTATCCGTACAACCCCGGTCACCTGATGGTGGTGCCGTACCGGCACGTCGCGGACTACACCGAGCTGACCGAGGACGAGCTCGCGGAGCGTCGCCGCCCTCACCCGGCAGGCGATGCGTGGCGATCCGGACGGTCTCGGGCGCCGCACGGGTTCAACATCGGCATGAACCAGGGCGTGATCGCCGGCGCCGGGATCGCGGCCCATCTGCACCAGCACGTCGTACCGCGGTGGTCGGCGGGACACGAACTTCATGCCGGCCATCGGCCACACGAAGGTGCTGCCGCAGCTGCTCGCCGGACACGCGGGCCCTGCTGGCCAAGTCCTGGCCGAGCGAGCCGTGAACGACGATCGCCCCACCCGTAGCAGCGGGTGGGGCGATCGTCGTTGCTGCTGAGTTACTCGCCGGCCAGGTGCGGGTCGGCGAAGTTGGCCCAGCGGAAGTACACCGGGTCGGTGAACGAGCCGGGGACCTTGCCGAGTCCCTTGATCGCGGTCGCCGTACCGTTGGCGCGTCCGACCGAGTACAGGTAGGCGGAGCCGGTGTCCTTGTCGATGCCGAGCAGCAGCGTGCCGGTGCCGCACGGCGCCGCCACCAGGGACTCGAACCCCTGCCAGGTCGAGCCGCGGACCTGCTTCACGACGCCCGGGATGATGTGCCCACCGGCCAGCGGCAGCCGCGCGGTGTAGAGCTTCCCGCTGGTGAGCGTCATCAGGAAGGTGTCGTACGTCGGCGTCTGGCTGATCAGCGTCATCGCCTTCACACCCTTGTAGCCGGACTGCCACCCGGTGATCTGCCGGTACGGCTTGCCGTCGGTGTAGCCGACGTCGCGGCGGTAGATCGTGCCGTCGTTGTGCAGCGAGTACTCGGTGTCGCGCTGCTTGGTGGCGGTGACGTACGTGGAGCGGTCGAGGCTCCGGTAGACCTCCCAGCCAGGTCCGACCCGGGTGACCTGCTTCTGCGACACGGTGCCGCCACCCGCGGGCGTCAGGTAGCTCGTGTCGTACATCGTCGAGCCCATGATGACCGGACCCTGATGAGCGTCTCCGCCGACCTCGGCGGCGCCGTATCGGAGCGTCGCGCTCAGCCGGACCTGCCCGTCCGGGTAGATGTCCTTGCCAACGATCTTGTTCTCGACCACGGCGCCGTCCGCGGTGATGATCGTCTGCCGGTGATCGCCGCCGGCGGTCACCGAACCGAGCTTGATCGCGCAGGAGGCGCTGGTAGCGCTGGCCCCGGGCGTGCTGCCCGGTTGCGCTGACGCCAGGCCGGCCGTCAGGATCCCCGTGCTGAGAACGCCGGCCGCCAGAATGCCGCCGTACTTGGTCCAACTGGTCATACGATCCACCCCCAAGGTTGCTGTTATCGGTCGTTGGATGCCGGACTACACCAGAAAGTTGCCGGTCATTCGCCGAACAGCAGCGGGTCGCTGTTTCTCAGCGCAGGAAGAGCGGGAGCAGTGGGTCGACGATGCCGAGCAGGGTGTCGAGAGAGACCTCGCGCGAGGGGTTGGTCAGGCCGGTGACCCGGACGACGCGGCGGCCCTGACGGAAGACGAGTTCACCTTCGTCGGGCAGGTAGTAGCCGGGCCGGCCGATCGGGGCGTTGCGTGGCGGCGGCACCCGCTGCGCCTCGGGGATGGTGGGCTGGTCGAAGGCCTCGACGATCGACACCGTGGCGTCGAACGTGCCCCAGATACAGGTCAGTGCACCGTTCACCCGGTAGTCCCGGCGGAGTTGGACATGCGCCCCGACGAACTTCTCGGCCGCCGAGTTCGACACCTGGCAGGCGGAGTCCGACTGCCGCGCGTCCCGAAGAGCCTTCGGTACGGCGTCCCGCGTGGCCACTGCAATCGCCACGGCCTTGGCGCGGTCGATGCCGTCCGCCGTACTGCGGTCGATCCCGCCGGCCGACGTGATCCGGACCGCGCGGTCGGCCACTGGGAAGACGATCCGTGAATCGATGATCCTGGCCTCCGGATCGACCTCGGTCAGCGGCTCGGGGGAGCCTCCGCCGGAGAGCAGCCGGTCGAGTGAGTCGGACTGGCGGGACAGGGCGCTGACTCCGACCGTCACCGGCCGGCCCTCGACCAGGAGCGTGCACAGGTCCAGAGCCGGCAGGCCGCCGTCGTTCCACGCGCCCGGATTCGCGATCACGGTGACGCGGAGTGACCCGGTCAGGGTGCCGGCGATCGCCGTACACACCTGTGGTCCGGGTGCCCCCGCCGTACCGTCCAGTCCCTCGGCCTGGGGTGGGGCGACCACGGTCGGTACGACGGCCGGCGCCGGTGACGGGCTGGGGACCGGTCGGGTGCCGTCGGCGCGCCGGGCCACTGAGCAGCTCGAAGACACCAGGGCGAGGGCAAGTGCGCAAGCGAGGGTGCTGACCAGCACCGTCCTCTGCCGCATGACCCACCTCCTCGCCTCACACCACCTCCAGCATCGCGCGAAACCGGTTCTCGCGCAGGTTCATCACCAACGATTGGCGCCGGGTTGGGTGGTATGTGACCGGATGGTGATCCGGCTCGACTACGATCGCGTCGCCATGCTTAACAGATTCCGGCAGTTCTGGACCAAGGTGATCACGCCGATCGCCAACCTCCTGCTCAAGCTCGGCGTGAGCGCCGACGTGGTCACGCTGGTGGGCACCGTCGGCGTGGCCGCCGGTGCGCTGATCTTCTTCCCGCGCGGCCAGTTGTGGCTGGGCGTGGTGGTCATCACCTGCTTCGTCTTCTCCGACCTGATCGACGGCCACATGGCCCGGACGTCGGGGACGTCGTCGAAGTGGGGTTCGTACCTGGACTCCACCCTCGACCGGCTCGGCGACGGCGCGGTCTTCGGCGGTCTGGTGCTGTACTACGCCAACTCGAACGAGGGCGACTCCACCCTGATGGCCGCGGTCACCCTGTGGGCGCTGGTGATGGGTGCGACCACGTCGTACGCCCGGGCCAAGGCCGAGAGCCTCGGGTTGAAGGCGAGCGGCGGCTTGGCCGAGCGCGCGGACCGGCTGGTCGCGGTGCTCGTGATCGCCTTCTTCTCCGACGTGCTCGACCTGCCGATCCTGCTCGAGATCGTCCTCTGGGCGCTCGCGATCGCCAGCACGATCACGGTCGTCCAGCGCTCGATCTCGGTCCGCAAGCAGGTCCTCGCCGACCCGGCGAACGCCGGTCTCGACACCCCGCCGACACCGAGCCAACCGCCGGCCGAACCCCCGGCTGAACCAGACGCCAAGAACTGATGGACGGTCTTCGCCAGCGGGTGGTCGACCTGGCGTTCGCCCTGGCCTGGACCCTGGTACGACGCCTGCCGGAACGGACCGTCACGTGGCTGTTCCACCGGGCCGCGGATCAGGTCGTCCGCCGCAACGGACGGGGCGTACGGCGGTTGCGCGGCAACCTGGCCGTGGTCAGTCCCGATGCGGACCTAGACGCGCTGACCCTTCAAGGCATGCGCTCCTACCTGCGCTACTGGCAGGAGGCGTTCCGGCTGCCTGACTGGACCGACGAGGAGATCGTCGGCCGGGTCCGCACGGTCAACGAGAAGCTGCTCCGCGATGCCTACGCGGCCGGCCGCGGCGTGATCTGCGCGCTCCCGCACCTGGCGAACTACGACCACGCGGGCGCCTGGGCCGGCCGGACCGGCATGCCAGTGTCGACCGTGGCCGAGCGGCTGCAGCCGGAGTCGCTGTTCGACCGCTTCATTGCCTACCGCAAGAAGCTCGGCATGGAGGTCCTGCCGCTCACCGGCAGCGACCAGGACGTCACCGGCGTGCTGCTGGACCAGCTGCGAGCCGGTGGCTTCGTCTGCCTCGTGGCCGACCGGGACCTGTCCGAGCGAGGCGTTCCGGTGACGTTCTTCGGGCGCCCGTCGAGGATGCCTGCGGGACCGGCCGCGCTGAGTCTGCGGACCGGCGCGCCGCTGATTCCGGCGACCCTGCACTACGACGGGCCGCACCTGGTGATCACGTTCCACGACGCGATCGACCCCGACGGTGGCACTGCCGCGATGACCCAGCGCTGCGCCGACGCGTTCGCGAAGGGCATCGCCGCTCATCCGGAGGACTGGCACATGCTGCAAAGGATTTTCCTGGACGATTGACGTCCTCCCCGTCCGGAAAGGTCGGGGATTCCAACGGCTACGCGTAGGTAGCGTGTTGAGGTTCACGCTTCGGCGAGACCCGTGGTGGCGTCTCTCGGCGTGCGCTGACGGCCCGTCCGGCCGCGATGTTGACTGCCGCGTTCACGTCCGCATGCGCCCGACGTCCGCAGGCGACGCACCGGAATGCCGCTTGGCTCTCGCGGTTTCCCGGTGCGCAGTGCCCGCAGACGCTGCAGGTCTGCGACGTGAATGCAGGATTGACCTTCTCGACCCGACCCGCGGCCTTGTGTTCGAGGCGCTGGACGAGCAGTCCCCAGCCGTTGGCCAGAATGCCCCGGTTCAACCCGGCCTTGGCTCGGCGCCGGTTCGGCCGGTACGCGCCCGCTCGTTCAGGGTCGGGTTTGGCTTTCGGCCGCCTGGTCATCTGCGCGACCCGCAGGTCCTCCACTCGGATCACGTCGAATCGCCGCGCGAGGTCGGTGCTGGTCTGCTCCACCCAGTCTTTGCGACGGTCGCTTGACCGGGCGTACAGCTTGGCGATCGCGGCCTGCACCCGCCGGCGCCGGTTGGAGCCGCGGCGGCAGCGGGCCAGGCGGTGTTGCAGCTGCTTGAGCCGTTCCTGCTCACGGTCCGACAGCCCAGGGCAGGTCAGGAGTTCGCCGGTAGACAGGGCTGCCGACACGGTGACGCCGCGGTCCACGCCGACAACCTCACCGGTACCCGGTGCGGGGACGGGCGGCGGGATCGTGGCGAACGCCAGTTGCCAGCGACCCGCCCGGTCCCGGGTAACCCGGTAGGACTTGGCTTCGGGTACGGTGCGGGAGAGCCGGAACCGCACCCAGCCGACCTTGGGCACGTTGACCTTGGCCCACTTTCGGTTCAGCTTCACCACCCGCGACGCCTGGCCGCCGACGATGCGGAAGCCTTCGTGCTTCCCGGCCTTGCGCCAGGTCGGGCGCAGGTGGGTGCCGCCGTGGAAGTTCTTAACGGCCTGGTCGAAGTCCCGCAGCGCCTGCTGTTGCACTGTCTGCGACCCGGCCCGCAGCCAATCGAACGCAGTGCGTGCCGCGGTCAGTTGCCGGCATTGCTCCGCAAAGCCAGGCGTCGGGCCTTTGTCACGGGTCCACATCGACCACTGCTCAAGTGCTACGTTCCAGACGCACCGGGCGTGCCGGCAATGCTCCAGCAACGCAGCTTGCTGCGGGGGAGTCGGGTACAACCGAAACCGGGACACGGAATCTGTCCAATCATCCGGGACCGACAGTACGAGCTTGCAGAAGGGGGGAGTCGCGGTTCCGCCCCGCCCCCGAACGATGGGCTTCCCGCGACAACTCAGATGAGGATCGGTGTGGTGTGCCCGTACTCGCTGGACACGCCCGGTGGGGTGCAGAACCACGTCCGCGACCTCGCCGAGGCCCTGCTCGCCCTCGGCCACGACGTCTCCGTCCTCGCCCCCGTCGACGACACCGACGCGGTCCCGCCGTACGTCGTCTCGTCCGGCCGTGCTGTCGGGGTGCCGTACAACGGCTCGGTCGCGCGCGTCACCTTCGGCCCGCGGACCGCCGCCCGGGTGAAGAGCTGGCTGGCCGACGGCCGCTTCGACGTCGTCCACGTGCACGAACCGACCACCCCGAGCGCGTCGATCATCGCGTTGTGGTCGGCCGACGGGCCGTTCGTCGCCACCTTCCACACCTGGCAGGTGCGGTCCCGCGCGATGAGCGCCGCGGCCGGGCTGCTCCGTCCGGCGCTGGAGAAGATCGACGCCCGGATCGCCGTCTCGGAGAACGCCCGTTCGATGATGGTCCAGCACATCGGCGGCGAGGCGGTCGTCATCCCGAACGGCCTCTACACGGCCCGTTTCCAGGGCACCCCGCGCCCGGAGTGGCAGGGTGACGATGGCACGATCAGCTTCCTCGGCCGGATGGACGAACCCCGCAAGGGTCTCGGCGTCCTGTTGAAGGCCGTTCCCGCGTTGGTCGCCGAACGCCCTCGGCTGCGGGTGCTTGTGGCCGGCACCGGTCAGGCGGGTGACGTACGGCGCTCGTTGCCGGCGAGCTGTCGCGGCAACGTGCTCTTCCTCGGCGCTGTCGACAACCAGGCCCGCGCCGACATGCTCGCGGCCTCGGACCTGTACGTCGCACCGCATCTCGGCGGCGAGAGCTTCGGAATCGTCCTGCTCGAGGCGATGGCCGCCGGCGCACCGGTGCTCGCGAGCGACCTGGCCGCATTCCGGCAGGTGCTCGATGGTGGCCGGCTGGGGGAGCTGTTCGAACCAGGCGACGCCAATGAACTCTCCACCCGGGCACTACGTCTCCTGAGGACGCCGGACGAACGTCTCAAGCTCCGCCTCGCCGGACTGAGCGCCGTACAGCGCTACGACTGGTCAGTGCTACTCCCAGAGCTGCTCTCGGTGTACGAACTCGTCACCCGCCGGTAGGTGGTCAGCGGCGGTCGCGGAAGGCGTTGAGCAACGCATTGCGGGCGTCGCCCGGGAGCGTGTCGGCGGGCAAGTCGGTCAGAGCCTGCGTGGTCTGGCGCATCTGGTCGAGGTACCGCTCGCAGCCGTCGCACAACGCCAGGTGGTCGATGAAGTCTTGCTCAGCCTGGGCGTCCATCGAGCCTTCGAGGTACGACGTGACCCGCTCGACGAACTCCCGGCAGTCCAGGAGACTCATCCACGTCCTCGCTTCGCTCCGGGCGCGGATGAGGCACAAGTCGCGCTGTGTTTGATGATGAACTCGCTCCGCTCGTTCATGACCTCTCACCTTCCTGCATGTAGTACTCCGCCAGTTTGCCGCGTAGGAACGCCCGCGCCCGGTGCAGCAGGACCCGTTGGTTCGCTGCCGTGATCCCGAGCAGCTCGCACACCTCGTCGTACGGGCGTCCCTCGACATCCCGCAGTACGACGACCAGCCGCTGGCGCTCGGGGAGGTCGTCCAAGGCCTTGGCCAGCCGCTCCCGAACCTCGCCGCCCAGCAGACCCTGCTCCGGCGACGGCCAGGCCGGCGGAAAGTCCCACCAGTGGCCGGGGAACGGATCGCCGGCCGGGCGGAAGCGGCTCGGGTCGACGGTCGGGCCGGAGTCGTCGACGCTGCTCATCGGTACGACCTTGTGCTCGCGGGTGCCGCGCCGCTTGGCCGTGTTGGTGAGGATCCGGTAGACCCAGGTCTTCAGCGACGACCGGCCCTCGAACCGCTCGATGCCCTCGATCACCGCGAGCCAGGTCTCCTGCACGACCTCTGCGGCCGACTCCTCGGTCGACACGAACGACCGCGCCACCCGCAGCATCCCGCCCGACCACCCGTCCAGCAGCAGCGCGAACGCATCCTCGTCCCCGCTCCGCAACCGCTCCGCGAGGACGTCGTCCGACGGCAATCCAGCCACCGACTCAGCGTAGTGGAGCACGGTGCCGGACCCAGACGAGCGCGGCACCGGCCAGCGCGACGGCGCCGGTCAGCATCCACCCGGACACGTAGACGCCGTACTGCTTGCTGACGGCACCGAACACCAGCGCGAACGGCGTGAACACGAGCCACGACACCGCACCGATCCCGGACACCACACCGGTCCGGATCGTCGACGGTACGGCGTCGTGCAGCAGCCGGCTGACGTGGATCCCGATCACCACGAGCAGGAAGGTCAGCGCGACCATCGCGGCCGTCAACGCCCCGAGGTCCCGGCTGCTCGTCAGCGTCAGGCAGGAGGCGAGCATGACCAGTACGACGATCGCCACCGGGACCGGGCGGTCGAGCCGAAGCCGGCCCGCGAGCAACCCGCCGACACCGAGCGTGGCGACCAGCAGCGCCCAGAACGGTCCGTAGAACACCGCCGATGCCTCGAGCATGATCAGCCACAACGGTCCGAACTCGAACATCGCCTGCAGGATCATCGCCGCCATGATCGACGCCGCCGCGATCGGAACCAGCCGTCCGCGGTGCGTGATCGCGCGGTAGGTGATCCTGAGGTGCTCCCGCAGCTCGGTCCGCTCGCTTGCTTGGTGCAGCCGCGGCTCGCAGAACCGGGTCAACGCGACCAGGTAGAACACCACGAACGGCACCGTCAGGAAGTACGTTGCCCGCGTCGACAACAACGAGGCGAGCCATCCACCGGCCAGCGCACTGAGCACGAGCGCCGCGCTCTCGACGAACCGGACCCGGCCGATCTGACGCTCGTACGCTTCGCCGTTCCCGGTCTCCTCGAGCACGACGTCGTACACGACTGCCTCGATCGTCCCGGACCACATCGCGAAGTAGAGGCCGAAGAGCAGGGCGGCGACGATGTACGTCGGGACGTTCCAGCTGACCGCGCCGACGACCACACTCAGCACCAGAGCCACGCCCGCCAGCATCAGCACGCCCCGCCGCGACCACCGGTCCGCGAGGATGCCCGAGGCCACCTCGGCGAGCGGGATGAGCGCGGCGTACGCGGCGACCATCACGCCGATCGTCGCCGCGTCGAACCCGATCTCGCTCATGAAGAGCTTCTCGACCGGCACCCACAAGGCGAACCCCTGCAGGAAGGTGCCGACCCACAGCGGCCCCAGCCGGCGCCTCAGCCCGTTCGCGGGGACGACGCACTGCTCTACCGGCGGTGGAGCTGTGACGGTGTTCGACATGACTACCTCTGCAGGGCTCGGGTTATCCGGTCAGCCCTGCAGTGTCATGAGGAGCGGAAGCGTTACACGAGCTTGGCGGCGGTCGCCTGGATCTCCTCCACGTCACCGGGAGTGGGGTGCCAGGGGAGCTTCAGCGGGTCGTCCTGGTAGCGGGGGATCACATGCAGGTGGGTGTGGAACACGCTCTGCCACGCGGTGGCGCCGATACAGCTCAGCAGGTTGGCGCCGTCGGAGTTCAAGCGCTCAACCACGCGGCTGACCAGCGACTGCGCGAGCAGAGTCGCCGCGATCAGGTCCTCGGCGTCGGCGTCGCGGAGGTCGGTCGAGTGGGCGCGCGGCACCACCAGCAGGTGGCCGGCGGTCGCCGGGTTGATGTCCATGAACGCGATCGCCCGGTCGTTCGACGCGACCTGCGTCGACGGGATGGTCCCGGCCACGATCCCGCAGAAAAGACAGTTCTCGGTCATCGGCCAAGGCTAGTACCCGGACCGGCGTTACACTGCGCGGGCCGGATCCCGCCGCTTGAGGAGCCCCATGCCGGACGAACTGCTGCGCCCGACGATCGGCGCCGGTGTGGACATGAAGGTGCGTCCGTGGCGGCTGATGTCGCAGACGTACGTCGCCTTCTTCGGTGGCGTGATCGCGTCGACGCTGATCGCGTTCCTCAACGCCCGGCGGCTCGGCGTGGACGCGGCGAAGCGCCGCCTGATCCTGCTGACCGGCGCGGTCGGCCTCGTCGGCGTGATCGCGGTGTTCACCCTGCTGAACACCGACGACGACGTCACCTCCGGGTTCCGGGTCGCGGTCCGGGTGGTGGCCGTCCTGTGCTGCCTCGTGCAGCTCCGGATCCAGCGACCGATGGACCGCGCCTTCCAGCTCCGCGGAACCGACTACGCGTCGCTGTGGGGCCCGGGCCTCGCGGTGACGATCGGCGGCGCGGTCGCGGAAGCCGTCATCCTGGTCATCGTTGCGAGGGCACTGTGAACGAACCCACCGAGGCACGCCTGCAGATGGCCGGCCACTGGCTGCGGATCGGCCACCCCGAACGCACCCTGGACGAGCTCCAGGGCCTGTGGGGCGACGCCGCCGTCGACTACCGCGCGTACCTGTTCCGCGGCGCCGCCCTGCACGCGCTCGACCGCAACAGCGAGGCCGTCGACGTGCTGAAGGCCGGCCTGGCCCAGCACGGGCCGTTCTTGCCGATGCTGCACATGCTCGGCTCCGCGCTGCGCGCCGAGGGGCGTCTGCCGGAGGCCGAGGCAGCGTTCCTGCAAGGCCTCAGCCTGGACCCGAACGAGCCGGACCTGCTGATCGGGTACGCGCACGTCTGCCTCGCCGCCGGACAGGCCGAGAAGGCGAGCGCCCTGGTCGAGCGCGCGGCGTCACACGCACCCGAGAGCGCCGCGGTCTCGGCCGCCCGCGCCCAGGTCGCGTTCGCCCTCGGCAAGGACCGCGACATGCACCGCCACAGCACCGAGGCCCTCTCACACGACCCCGAGGACCCGGGCGCCCGCGCCCTGCACGGTACGTCGTCGATGCTCACCGGCGACTCGCGATCGGGCTACACCTCGTTCGCCTCGGCGGCCGCCTCGCAACCCGGCGACCCGGACCTGCGTGCGGCCGCCCGCGAGGCGAAGCTGATCAACCACCCGCTGATGCGCCCTCTCCGGCCGTTCCAGCGGTTCAACCCACTGGTCGTCTGGATCGGCGCGGTCGCGATCATCTACGGACTCCGGATCGCCGGCCTCGCGCCCCTCGCGTTCATCTTCGCGATCGGCTGGTTCGGCTTCTGCATCTACTCCTGGGTGGCCCCACCCCTCCTCCGCCGCTGGATCAACAGAAGGTGGGGAGCATGAGGGATGACAGGATCGCCGCCCTGCGGAAGGCGGTCGAGGCCAACCCGGACGACGTACTGCTCCGGCTCGTCCTGGCTGAGTCGCTGGTGGCCGCCGAGGAGATCGAGTCTGCTCTCGACCAGTACATCGTACTGCTCGATCAGCAGGGGTTGCCCGACGACCAGTTCGTGCCGGTCGGTGAGCTGGCGGCTGCCAACGGGCGGCTCGCGTTGCTGCGGAACCTTCTCGAGGCGGCCCGGCAGCAGGGGGTCGTGGAAGGGACAGGGCGGCTGCAGCAGCTGGTCGACGAGATGATCGCCGAGCGGAGCGGGGTCAAGATCAAGGTCGGCCCCGAGGCGGAGACGCCGTACGAGGTGGACGCACCGAAGGAGACGACCACCTTCGACCAGGTCGGCGGGATGGACGACCTCAAGCGGGTCATCCACCGGATGGTGATCCTGCCGCAGAGCCGGCCCGAGCTGTACGAGAAGTACGGCCGGAAGGCCGGCGGCGGCGTGATGCTCTACGGGCCGCCGGGCTGCGGGAAGACGCTGCTGGCGCGGGCGACCGCGGGGGAGTGCGGGCTGCCGTTCGTCAACGTTCGGATCGAGGACGTGATGGACCCGTACCTGGGGGTCTCCGAGCGGAACCTGCACGCCGCCTTCGAGCGCGCCCGGGCGAACGCGCCGTGCGTGCTCTTCCTGGACGAGCTCGACGCACTCGCCTTCGCGCGGCACAAGCACGGCGGCTCCGAGGCGCGCCGGCTGGTCGACGTACTGCTGCAGGAACTGGACGCGATCGGCTCCGAGAACGACGGCCTCCTGGTCCTCGCGGCGACCAACGCGCCCTGGGACGTGGACGAGGCGATGCTCCGGCCTGGCCGGTTCGACCGGGTCGTCTTCGTCCCGCCGCCGGACGAGCCCGCGCGGTCCGACATCCTGAACGTGTTGGTGAAGGACGTCCCGGCGGACGGGCTGGACCTGAAGGCGCTCGCCGGCCAGACGCCGATGTTCAGCGGCGCGGACCTGCGCGCGCTGATCGAGCGCGGTATCGACCGGGTGATCGACGAGGCGCTCAGCAGTGGCGGCGAGCCGCCGCTGACCATGCGTCACCTGACCGAGGTGCTGCCCACGGTCAAGCCGTCCACGCTCGACTGGCTGCACCGCGTCCGGTCGTACATCGAGTTCGCCAACCAGAGCGAGCGGTACGACGACGTCGCGGCCTACCTGCGGACCCGCGACGTCCGCCGCCGCCTCAGCTAGCCAGATTTCACCTTCGCCGCCGCCGACTCGGGCATCGCCTCGTAGCGGGAGAATGACCGGGTGAACGATGCAGCGCCGTGCGACAGCGACCGCAGGTCGATGGCGTAGCGGGTGATCTCCACCTGCGGCACCTCGGCCTTCACCAGCGTGCGGTCGTCGCCGACCTTGTCCGTGCCGAGCAGTCGCCCGCGACGGCCCGACAGGTCACTCATCACCGGTCCGACCAGTTCGTCCGGCACCAGCACCGAGACCAGGTCCACCGGCTCCAGCAGGCTCACCTTCGTCGCGGCCGCCGCCTCGCGCAGTGCCAGCCCGCCGGCCATCTGGAACGCCATGTCCGACGAGTCGACGCTGTGCGCCTTCCCGTCGAGCAGCGTGACCCGGATGTTGACCATCGGATAACCGGCCGAGACACCCTTCTCCATCTGGGCCCGGACGCCCTTCTCGACACTCGGGATGAACTGCCGCGGCACCGCCCCGCCGACCACCTTGTCGACGAACTCGAAGTCGTTCCCCTCCGGCAACGGTTCCACTTCGATATCGCAGACCGCGTACTGACCGTGACCGCCGGACTGCTTCACATGCCGTCCGTGCCCCTTGGCCTTCCCGCCGAACGTCTCCCGCAGCGGTACCCGCAACTCCACGGTGTCGACGGTCACGCCGTACCGGTTCGCCAGGGCATCGAGGACGACGTCGGAGTGCGCCTCGCCCATGCACCACAGCACGATCTGGTGCGTCTCCGGGTTCTGCTCGATCCGCAGGGTCGGATCCTCGGCCGCCAGCCGCTGCAACCCGACACTCAGTTTGTCCTCGTCCGTCTTGGCATGCGCCTGGACGGCGATCGGCAGCAACGGCTCGGGCATCGTCCACGGCTTCAGCAGCAGCGGATCCGTCTTGTCGGACAGCGTGTCACCGGTCTCCGCCCGGGTCAGCCGGCCGATCGCGCACAGGTCGCCCGCGACCACGCCGGACGCCGGCCGCTGCACCTTGCCGAGCGGGAACGACAGCGTGCCGATCCGCTCGTCCTCGTCGTGGTCGGCGTGGGAGCTCTCACCGAAGAACGACGTGAAATGGCCCGACACGTGAACCGTCGTGTCGGGCCTGATGGTGCCGGAGAACACCCGGACCAGGCTGACCCTGCCGACGTACGGGTCCGACGTCGTCTTCACCACCTCGGCGAGCAGCGCTCCGGCCGGGTCGCAGGCCATGTCCTTGCGCGGGACGCCGTGCGGCGTGAACACCTCCGGCAGGGTGTGCTCGGGCGGCGACGGGAACCCGCTGGTCGCGACCTCGAGCAGCTCCTGGGTGCCGACACCGGTCCCGCTGCAGACCGGGATGACCGGGAAGAACGTGCCCCGGGCGACGGCGCGCTCGAGGTCGTCGATCAGCGCCTTCTGGTCGATCTCCTCGCCGCTGAGGTAGCGGTCCATCAGCGACTCGTCCTCGGACTCCTCGATGATGCCCTCGATCAGCGTGCCGCGGAGCAGTTCGATGTCGTCCGCGTACGACGCGTCCGGCGCCGAGGTGGACCGTTTGCCGTTCGAATATTCGTAGTACGACTGGGAGAGCAGCCCGATCAGCCCATCACCAGCGGGCAGGTAGAGCGGCAGCACCTTGTCGCCGAACGCGGCCTGGGCGGCGGGGAGCGCTGTTTGGTAGTTCGCCCGGGCGTGGTCGAGTTTGGTGATCACGACGGCCCGCGGCATGCCGACCTGGTCGCACTCGTGCCAGAGCGTCTTGGTCGGCTCGTCGACGCCCTCGCTCGCCGAGATCACGAACAGGGCGCAGTCGGCGGCCCGGAGTCCGGCCCGCAGTTCGCCGACGAAATCGGCGTACCCGGGGGTGTCGATCAGGTTCACCTTGACACCGTCGTGCGGCAATGAGGCCAGCGAAAGCCCGACCGACCGCTGCTGGCGGATCTCGGCGTCGTCGAAGTCGCAGACCGTGGTGCCGTCCAGGACGGTGCCGGGTCTGGTCAGGACGCCGGAGGCCACCAGCAGGGCCTCGACGAGAGTGGTCTTGCCGGCACCGGACGGGCCGACGAGCACCACGTTGCGGATGGCGGCCGGGCTGTCCACAGCGGGGGCGGCTCCGGTGCCCTGGGAAGTGTTCGTCTTGTCTGCCATGACGTTCCTCCTGGTCCACCCACGATTCCCCCAACGGCCACTCAGCACAAGAGCCATCGGGTCGCGGTTTTCTCCTGACGCGTCCGCGTGATCCCACCACCGACCCCGGCTGTCGATACTGTCACCGCATGCGAAGGGCCGTCGTCACCGCGATCACCGTCGTCCTCACCGCACTGGCACTGGCCGGATTCGCGACACCCGCCTCCGCCGCCCCCGGTGACGAGGTGGAGAACTTCCAGATCGACTACACCGTCACCCCGGACGGCGTTCTCCAGGTGAAGGAGACGATCGCCTACAGCTTCGGCAGCACCGGCCGGCACGGCATCTACCGCGACCTGGTCATCCGGGAACCGTGGGTGGACGACGACTCGAAGGACCAGGAGTACCAGGTCTCGAACATCACGGTGGACAGCCCGACCGGCGCGGCCGACGAGTTCAGCACCGAGACGACCTCGTCGAACCACGACCGCTACCAGACGCTGCGGATCAAGATCGGCTCCGAGGACCAGACGATCTCCGGGTACGACGCGACCTACGTGATCACGTACGACGTCCGCGGCGCGCTCAGACACTTCGACGATCACAGCGAGCTGTACTGGGACGCGACCGGTTCCAGCTGGGAGGCCGTCCTCAACCAGGTCACGGTCAACGTTACCGTGCCGGAGGGGGTCACGCAGGTCGAGTGCTTCACCGGTACGGCGGGGTCGCAGGACGACTGTCCGGAGAAGACGATCAGCGGTGGGAAGGGTGTCTTCGGCGCCGGCGACCTGCCCCGGGGTGAACAGCTGACCATCGTCGCCGGGATCAAGGCCGGCGTGGTCAGCAACGACACCCCGATCCTGGTCGACCCGCCGAGCTGGATGGAGCGGGAGGGCGTCACCGTGCCGGCGTTGATCACGTCCGTCGCGGCGACGGTGATCGCGCTCGCGGGCGCGGTCCTGTACTGGCGGAAGGGCAGCCCGGACCAGCGGTTCGCCGGTCTGCCGCCGGGGACGTTCCCGCCGGACGGGATGGCCGCGCAGCCGGTGAAGGACGACCTGGCCGAGGACCAGATCCCGGTCGCGTTCGCGCCGCCCCGGATCCCGGTCGCCGAGGGTGGTCTGCTGATCGATGCCAAGGCGAACACCACCGAGACCGCCGCGACGCTGATCGAGCTGGCGGTGCGCGGCGGCGTACGGATCGAGAACACCGGCAACTCGCAGAGCGCCGTACTGGTGAATCCGGCGGCCGCGACGGCTCCGCATGAGCAGATGTTGGTGTCGGGGTTGTTCCCGTCGCTGCAGCCGGGGTCGTCGGTGGTGCTGCGGCGGGGTGCGGTCGGTGATCACACCATGCGGCGGGCGCACGACGGGATGATCGCGGCGCTGCGCGAGCAGGTGAAGCAGCGTGGGTGGTACCTGCGGATGCCGCGCCGGGGAGGCGGTCCCGTCTTCAAGAACGGCTTCGGCTGCGCCTGTATGGCGATGATCGGGATCTGGGTGTTCGGCGCCGGGCTGATGGGAACGGTCGTCGGCGCGGCGACCGGGGGACTGGGTCGCGCGGTGGTGATCGGGCTGCCGGTGGTCGCGGTGATCGTTGCCATCGGCATCTGGATCGCCAAGCGGGCACGCGGGCAGCGGAACCCGGCCGGCCGGGCGGTGACTGACCAACTGGTCGGGTTCCGGAGGTACCTGGCCACCGCGGAGGCGAAGCAGCTGCGGTTCGAGGAGGGCGAGGACATCTTCAGCAAGTACCTGCCCTGGGCGATCGCATTCGGCCTGGCCGACCGGTGGCAGCAGGTCTGCGCCCAACTGGTGGCAGCTGGGCGGATCACCCCGGACCCGTACTGGTACTCGGGCCCGTCCTACTACGCCTCCGGCTGGACCGCCGGAGCCCTCAGCAGCGTCGTCGCCAGCACCTTCGACCCACCACCGACCCCGTCCAGCAGCTCCGGCGGCGGCAGCTCGGCCGGCTTCAGCGGCGGCTCGTCCGGAGGCGGGGGCGGCGGTGGGGGCGGCGGCTCCTGGTGAACCTCAGACCTTGCCACCGGCGATGGCGGGAGCGGTCGGGTCGTTCGCTCCACCGTCGCCGGCGCCTTCGCGGGCGAGGAAGTCCTCGAGGTGGAACAGGTTGTCACCGGCGCGCTTGGCGACGTTGACCAGCGTCTTCATCGCGGCGACCTCCTCGACCTGCTCCTTGAGGAACCACTGCATGAACTGCTCGCCGATGTAGTCGCTCTCGTCCCGGGCGGTCCGGGCCAGCGTCTCGACCTGCTTGGTGACGGTGATCTCCTGCTGCAGTGCCAGCTCCAGCGGCTCGAGCGCGGACTTGAAGTCGAACTCGACCTCGCCGACGCTCGGGATCTGCGGGCGGATGTCCTTGTCCAGCAGGTACTGCACCATCATCATCGCGTGGTTGCGCTCTTCGAGGGACTGCTTGTAGAAGTGCGACGCCAGCTGCGGAAGGTCCTGATCGTCGAACCAGACAGCTACTGCCACATACTGCTGTGACGCCGTAAACTCGTTACGGATCTGTTCTTGCAGGAGTTTCTCGTACGTGCCCATTTCGCCAATGTAGTAGGCGCGTGCCGATTTCTCACCGTTGGCGAGGCTGTCCTAACCCGCTCGATTCGGTCCCAGTTCGACCACCTCGTCACCCCCGCCTGGCAGGCTGATCCGGACGGTCGTCCGGTCCACCGCGATATCGATGCCTTCGGCAAGCGCCTCGGGCCGGAGCGCGTCCCTGGTCAGCAGTACGGCGCTCACCAGTACGAGCGGATCGCCGTCGTGCGGTGCCGTCAGGTACGGCGTCGCCGAGTGCGCACCGAAGGCGTTCGCACCCAGTCCACGGTGCACTCCGGCTTCGTCGTACCCGTGCAGACCGACCACCGCCGTCAGCAGGCCGTCGTCGTTGCGGGCGGACGCCCACCGGTACCCGGCAGTTGCCTCGGGCAAGGACTCGCCGGCGACCGCGAACCCGCCGCTGCGCACCAGCGCACCAGCCGGTCCCTCGACCAGCGCACACCGGATCTCCCAGCCGCCGTACACGACCGAGGTCGTGTCGATCCGCCACGGGCCGTCCGGACCCAGCCACGCCTTGTGCCACGAGGCCGCCGTACGCCCGCTGACCGAGATCCGCCGGATCCGCCCGCGCGCGCTCGACTGCCCGTCGCGCGTCCACGAGCGAGATCAGGTTGTCGATCCGCGGCGCGTGGTCGGACAGCTCCGGACCCGCGTGGTTCGCGTACGCCAGCCGGTTGTAGTGCGGATCGCCCTCCGGCTCCACACCCTCCGGCTCGGCCACCGGCGCGTGGTCCGCGCCGTGGTTGACCAGCTGGACAACCTGGTCGTGCCGACTCGCGTGCACGATCCACCCCGGGGCCGGCATCGCCCGGACCTGGTCTGCGTTGTCCAGCGGCACCGAGCCCTCCGGATCGGTCCACACCGGGTGATCCGGCGGCAGCACCAGCCCGACGAACCCCTTCGACGCCCAGTACGGCGAGCCAGGCCCGGAGTACTGCTGAGTGGTCGGCAGGAACGTGTCGCACCACCCGAGCGTCAGCAGCCCACGCTCATCCGGCACACCGTGCTGCACGAAGTGCCGCGCGATCCCGGAGCACAGCCGCCGCGTCACCCCGGGCGACAGGGGAGTGGCGTCCAGCAACGTGCCCATCCAGTACGGCGCCGCCGCGGCTATCCGATAGGTCAGGGACCGCCCCTGGTACAACGGTGCGCCATCGTTGCCGACCAGATGCACCGCGTCTTCCAGGAACAGCCCGAGCCGCTCGCGATACAGCTTCAGCCGGTCCTCGTACTGCCGCACCGGGCGTGGCAGCCGCCATCCGCGTCCACAGTCCCGGGTAGAGGTGCATTGCCCAGCCGATGTAGTTGTCGAAGTTCTGCCCGTCGCCGTCCGAGTACCAGCCGTCGCCGACGTACCAGTCCTCGATCCGATCCAGCCCGCCGTCGATGTCCTCCTGCGAGTACGGCGCACCGACCGAGGCGAGGAACTGTTCACTCACGACCTGGAACAGCCGCCAGTTGTTGTCATGCGTGGTCGACCCGTTGAACCCGCCGAGCCACTCCGCGACGTGTTCCTGCGCCCGCGGGTCGAGGCGGTCCCAGATCCACTCGCGGGTCTCGTGCAGCGCGACCGCGATCGCGGCGGCCTCGACCATCTGCTGTGAGCGCGGGGTGAGCCGCAGCCACGCCTCCGGGTGGTCCGGGTTCGCGCCGTTCGCCACGCCGCGGGCGTACCGCTCGATCAGCTGCTCGCATCCCTTGCCCTGCACCCCGGCGATCCGGAACGCGGCCAGCATGAACGACCGCGCGAACCCCTCGAGCGCGTCGGACGCCGTACCCGACCGGCTCGGCCGGCCGGGCAACGCGATCAGCGACGCCCCGGGCGAGAAGTACGGCACCAACGAGTCGAGCAGATGATCGGCCAAAGCCTCCCAGTGCGCCCGGCTCCACCCAGTCTGGCGAGACAGAACACGATCGGTATCAGGCAGTACGAGGCGGGTCATGGGGCCTCCCGGTCTGGACTGAGGAGTGGAGGGAGCGAAGTGACTGGAGCGACGAGGGAAGACCGGGAGCCAAGGCCGCATGACCCCGCCGGCGCCGAAGGCCCGGCCAAAAGCACAGTCATGCAATTCTCCCGAGTTCGGTGGGGCTGATGGCGTGGTGCAGGGGCCGGCCGGCGGTGAGGCGTTCGAGTTCGCCGACGGCGAGTTCGCCGAGGCGGGCGATCTCGTTGCCGACGGCACCGGCGACGTGCGGGGTGACGAAGACGTTCGGCAGGTCGAGCAGCGGCGAGTCCGGCGGCAGCGGCTCCGGATCGGTCACGTCGAGGACGGCGTCGATCCGCCCGGACACGCATTCACGCTTCGAGCGCGGCCGCGTCGATGATCTTGCCGCGGGCCGTGTTGATCAGCACCGAACCGTCCCGCAGCAGCCCCAGCAGGCGCGCGTCCACGAGACCAGTGGTCTCCGGAAGCAGCGGCGCGTGCACGCTGAGGATGTCGCTGCGGCCGAAGAGCTCGTCGTTGCCGACCAGTTCGGCACCGAGCTCGGCCGCCTCGGCCTGGCTCAGGTAGGGGTCGCTGATCAGCACCTGCAGGTCGAAGCTCGCGCAGCCGCTCGGCGACCATCCGGCCGATCCGCGACGCGCCCAGCAGGCCGACCGTCGTACCGTAGCTGCCCGGCATCCCGTGCGGGTCCGCCTTCTTCCGGTCGATCCGGTACTGCGCCGCCAGCCGGAACGCCCGCTTCCCGGCCAGTACGACGGCCGCGACGGTGAACTCGGCCACCGGCAGCGCGTTGGCGTGCGCCGCCGACGACACCTGGATGCCCCGGTCGAACGCCTCCGGGGCGACGATCGCCTTCACCGAGCCCGCCGCGTGCAGGATCGCCTGCAGCTTCGGGCGCCGCCTCCAGCACCTCCGGGCTGATCCGCGGGCAACCCCACCCGGTCAGCAGTACGTCGACGTCGGGCAGCGCGGCCAGGATCTCCGGGTCGTCGAGGAACGTCGCTCCCCGGACCGACCGGGCAGCACGGTCGCGGTCGCCTCCAGCCGGGCGCGGACCCGCGGGACGAGGACACGAGCCCGGCTGGCCTCGTTCATGGCCAGCATGACGGTCAGGGCGGAGTCTGGTTCGCTGCTCACCCCAGCAACCTAGCAAGCGCTTTCCAAGCTGTCTCCCTCAGTGACCGGAATGTGAAAAGAACCTGAAAGATGCCCGGCAGCCGGAATGTGGCCCGCGACACGGGCGTTGTCACCTGCAGAGGGCAGGATCGAGGGGCGACCTACCGCCCTGTTGGCCACTGTGTGAAGGAGACGACGATGCTGCGACCGGACGACCTCTACGAGATCGTCGACGAGTCGGTGGCGACCGGCCCGGCGGCGACGCCGAAGGTGCTGGTGCATTCGCTGGACGGATTCATGGACGCGGGTCAGGCGGGCCGGGTGACCGCCGACCACCTGCTCGAGGTGCTGGACAGCCGGCTGCTCGCCCGGTTCGACGTCGACCTCCTGCACGACTACCGGGCCCGGCGGCCCGAGGTGACGTTCGCCGAGGACCGGTTCATCGACTACACCCCGCCGCAGCTGAACCTGCACCTGCTGAAGGACGACGCGGGCGTCGAGTTCCTGCTGCTCGAAGGCGTCGAGCCCGACAACCACTGGAACCGGTTCGCCGCGGCGGTCCGGCAGCTGATCGAGCGGTACAACGTGACCCTCACGATCGGCGTCCACGGCATCCCGATGGGCGTGCCGCACACCCGCCCGCTCGGCCTGACCGCCCACGCGACCCGGCCCGAGCTGGTCACCCGGTCGAACATCTGGGACGGCGAGATGCGGCTGCCCGCGAGCGCCGGCACGATGCTGCAGGTGCGGCTGGGCGAGGCCGGCAAGGACGCGATGGGCTTCGCGGTCCACGTCCCGCACTACCTGGCCGAGAACCGCTTCCCGGGCGCCGCGCTCGCGCTGGTGCACGCGATCTCGGCGGCGACCGGTCTGCTGCTCCCTAGCAAGGCCCTGCTCGACGAGGCCGCAGTCACCGGCCGGCTGGTCGACGAGCAGGTCGAGGCCTCGGAGGACGCGTCCGCGGTGGTCAACGCACTCGAAACGCAGTACGACGCCGCCGCCGGATCAGTCAGCCGCGGCAGCCTGCTGGCCGGCTCCACCCCGTCAGCCGACGAGCTGGGCGCTGAGGTCGAGCAGTTCCTCGCCGAGCTCAACCGCGACGACGACAAGTAACCCGACCCGCGCGCGGGTCGGGCTTGGCTTGCGCGCGGGGCTTGAACAGTCTCTGGGGGTCTGGGACAAGTTCTTACGTGTCCCAGGCCCCCAGAGCTTGTTCACGGGTTGTAACTACCGACCGCCAACGAAGGCTCACCGAAAGAGTTCGCGTGACCGGAACCACAGCCGGTACGACGTCCGCCGGTGCCGAACGCGCATCGTCGTACCACCGGAACCTGTCAGGATGAGGCATGCCTGAGTCGCTGGAGGACCTGGTCGAGTTGCTCGACCTCGAGAAGATCGACGTCGACCTGTTCCGCGGCCGGCAGCCGCAGACCGGGATGCAACGGGTGTTCGGCGGTCAGGTGCTCGGGCAGGCGCTGGCCGCGGCGAGCCGGACGGTCGAGCCGGAGCGGATCGTGCACTCGCTGCACGGGTACTTCCTGCGCGGCGGCGACACCTCCGTGCCGATCATCTACCGGCCGGAGCCGACCCGCGACGGCGGCTCGTTCAGCAGCCGCCGGGTGGTCGCGTCGCAGAACGGCAAGCCGATCTTCTACATGTCGGCCTCGTTCCAGCGCCCGGAGCAGGGCCTCGATCACCAGGACCCGATGCCGGACGACCTGGTCAGCCCGGACGAGGCGCCGACCCTGGCATCTGTCCTCGAGGCGCGCTCGGGCCGCAAGGCTGCCGACTGGGACAAGGAGTGGGCGGCGCTCGACGTACGCCTCGCCGGAGTCACCGGCCGCCAGTTCTGGATCAGGGCCGCGGGCAAGCTTCCTGACGATCCCGCCTTGCATGCTTGCGTTCTGGCCTATGCGAGCGATCTGACGTTGCTCGGGGCAAGCCTGCTCCCACACGGCATCGTCATCGGCGACCGCCGCATCCAGCCTGCCTCCCTCGACCATGCCCTCTGGTTCCACCGAGCGTTCCGCGCCGACGAGTGGCTCCTCTACGACCAGGCGTCCCCGTCCGCCTCCGGCGCCCGCGGCTTCGCCACCGGCCGCCTCTTCACCGAGGACGGTCACCTGGTCGCCTCCGTTGCCCAGGAAGGCCTCATCCGCCCGGTGGGCCTCGACCTCGACTAGAAATCCTCTGCTACCGTTGAAGTCATGTTGCAGCGCGCGGTAGTGACGACGACGCCGGAGTACGTCCCGGCGCGCTGACACCTGACTGTCGAAAAGCCCCGGGGCAAGTGCCCCGGGGCTTTTTCGTGCCCTGTGGTCGCTGGCCCCGACCACAGAGGAGAAATCATGTACGACCACCGCAAGCTCGGCCGAGAGCTCGGCCTGTTCGACTCGGACCCGCTGATCGGTGCGGGCCTGCCCTACTGGCTGCCTGCCGGTGCCGCGATTCGTCACGCCTTGGAGAGTTACATCGCCGAGGTGGAACGAAGAGCGGGCTATCAGCAGGTCTATTCACCTGTCCTCGCCAAGCGGGAGCTCTACGAGATCTCGGGCCATTGGGCGAAGTACAGCGACGACATGTACCCGCCGATGGACATGGGTGGCGAGCAGCTCGTGCTGCGGCCGAGCATCTGCCCGCACCACGCGCTCATGTACCGGTCCCGCTCACACAGCTACCGCGAACTCCCGCTGCGGCTGTCCGAGCTGGGTGGGCAGTACCGCGCCGAGCTGTCCGGTGCGATCGGCGGCCTGAGCCGGGTCCGCGCCATGCAACTCAACGACGCCCACATCTTCTGCAGCCTCGACCAGGTCGCCGAGGAGGCCGGCAACGCGCTCGCCCTGATCAACCGGGCGTACGACGACATGGGCATCGAGCGCGTCGCGTTATGTCCTGGCCCTGCCGTCCGACGAGGCCGAGATCGGCTCGCCCAGCAGCAAGTACGTCGGTGATGCCGCAAGCTGGGCGCGCGCCGCCGGACTGCTCCGCGAGGTGCTCGACAACGCCGGGATGGACTACGAGGAGTCGCCCGGCGACGCCGCGTTCTACGGGCCGAAGATCGACATCCAGCTGGCGGACTCGGCCGGGCGGGAGTTCAGCCTGTCGACCGTCCAGATCGACTTCCACCAGCCGGAGCGGTTCGGCCTCGAGTACATCGGTGCCGACGGCAACAAGCACCGCCCGGTGATGGTGCATCGCGCGATCGTCGGCAGTATCGAGCGGGCCGTCGCCCAGCTGATCGAGGTCCACGGCGGCGCCTTCCCGGCCTGGCTCGCTCCCGTCCAGCTCGTCGTACTCCCGATCTCCGACGACGAGGAGAAGCTCGCGGTCGAGGTCGCTCGACGGGCGTCGGATCGCGGTCTGCGGGTCGAGGTCGCGCATGCCGACGAGGGCAGTCTCGGCGCCCGCATCCGCGAGAACCGGTTGGCGCCGTACCAGGCCGTCATCGGTGCACGCGAGGCCGCGGCCGGCGAGCTGGCGATCCGTCAGCGCGACGGGCAGCAGCGCGCGGCGGAGCCGGTCGGCGCGGTGCTGGACCGGATCAAGGCCGAGGTGGACGTGTTGGCAGACCGCCAGGCCATCCCAGCTGGCCTCGTCTCGGCGGGCTGAGCGTGCCGACCGCCGGCGTCGGCGCATTGTGATGGCCTGGCGGTTCAGTTCGCCTGGAGTTGGCCGATGAGGTGGGTGAGCTCGCGGCGCTCGTCGTACACGGCGAAGTCGGTGGTCTTGCCGGCCGTCTGGTAGCCGAACTGGACCCGGGACGGGAGCAGCAGCGGTTTGCGGAAGTCGACCCGGACCGTGAAGGCATCGGGGAGCTTCGCGACGCGCTGGATCGAGGCGAGCGCCGCGGCCTTGACCCACATGCCGTGCGCGATCTGGCGGGGGAACCCGAACGCCTGGGCGGTCAGCTTGAACAGGTGGATCGGGTTCCGGTCGCCGGACGCGGCGGCGTACCGGCGGCCGAGGTTCCCGCGCAGGTCCCACCAGGCTGCCGGGTCGAGCCCGGGGTCGGGCAGCAGGTCGGTGTGGGCCTTTTCGTTGCCGGTGGAGCGGCTGAGCAGAGTGGTCAGGTCGGTCCACACGACCTCGCCGTCGACGCTGACCGCGCTGATGATGTCGAAGACCGTGCCCTTCGGATGCGGGCGTTCCGCCGTACTGTGCACCCGGATGGCCGGCTCGGCGTGGATCGGGATCGGCTGCAGCTGGGTGATCGTGTTGGACAGGTGCACGATCCCCATCGGCTTGTAGGGAAACGACGGGTCGGACATCAGGTCCAGGTGCAGCGGGAACGCGAGGACGTGCGGGTAGGTCACCGGCAGCGTCGGCCCGGCGGTGAAGCCGGTGACGTCCCGGTACGCCGTCAGGTGGTCCTGATCGATCGCGGATCGGGGCAGCTCGAGTGTGAGGCCGTCGGCGTTCGGTTCGTAGTCCGCCCGTCGCAGCGTGGCCTTCACGGTCCGGGCGTAGAGCGCGCCGAAGCCGGGGGAGTCGTCGTACCTTCTGGTCGGCATGTCACGCACCCAGCAGGCTCTGGCCGCAGACGCGGACCACGTTCCCGGTGACGCCGGCCGAGGCCGGGTCGGCGAACCAGGCAATCGTCTCGGCCACGTCGATCGGCTGCCCGCCCTGCTGCAGCGAGTTGATCCGGCGGCCCACCTCGCGGATCGAGAACGGGACCTTCGCGGTCATCTCGGTCTCGATGAAGCCCGGCGCGACCGCGTTGATCCGGATCTGCCGCTCCGCCAGCTTCGGGGCGAGTGCCTGGACCAGACCGATCACACCGGCCTTGGAGGTGGCGTAGTTCGTCTGTCCGTTGTTCCCCGCGATCCCGGCGATGCTGGCGACCCCGATGATCGACGCTCCGTCCTTGAGCGCGCCCGACTCGAGCAGATGGTTGGTGATCCGCTCCGGCGCCCGCAGGTTCACGTCGAGTACGGCGTCCCACGCGTCGGTCCGCATGTTCGCCAGCCGCCTGTCTCGGGTGATGCCGGCGTTGTGGACGACGATGTCGAGACCGCCGTGCTGCTCCTGCGCGTGCGCGGCGATCCGCTGCGCGCGCGTCGACCGCGGTGACGTCGAGCAGGAGCTCGCTGCCGCCGATCCTGGACATCACCTTGCGGAGGGCGTCCGCGTTCTGCGGTACGTCGACGCCGATCACTGTCGAGCCGTCCCGGGCGAGGGTGTCGGCGATCGCGGTGCCGATGCCGCGGGCTGCGCCGGTCACCAGGGCGACCTTGCCGGCCAGCGGGCGCTCCAAGTCGTTGCTGACGAGCGGACCGGTGCCGACCCTGGCGACCTGGCCGTCGACGTACGCCGACTTGGGAGACAGGAAGAACCGGAGTGTCGAATCCAGTTGCTCGTGTGCATCCGGAGCGACGTACACCAGATTCACCGTCGCGCCGCGCCTCACCTCCTTGCCCAGGCTTCGCGTGAAGCCTTCGAGGGCGCGCTGGGCGACCTGCTGCTCCGGCGACTGCGCCAGCTCCGGCGTCCGGCCGACCACGATCACCCGGCCGGCCGGAGCCAGCTGGCGGATGACGGGGGAGAAGAAGCGCTGCAGGCTGGTGAGCTCGGCGGTCGAGGTCGCGCCGGTCGCGTCGAAGACGAGCGCCTTCGGCCGGATCTCGCTGGAGGCGATGCCCTCGGTCGCCGTACTGAAGGTCGCGCCGATGTCCCGGAGCAGGGCCTGGATCGCCTTCCCGGCGTCGCTCTCGGCGATCGCGCCGAACACCACCGGCCCGTCGATCACCGGCGAGCCGTCGACCCAGCGCTGCAGAGGCGTCGGGTCGGGCAGACCCAGGTTCTTCACCAGGGTCTGGCCCAGCGGCGTCCGGGTGAAGGTCTGGTAGCGGTCCGTCATCTCAGCTCCTACTTCTCGAGGGTGGCGACGACACCCTGGCCGCCCGCGGCACAGATCGAGATCAGGCCCCGGCCGCCGCCGTTCTCGTCCAGTTGCTTGGCCAGCGCGGCGACGATCCGCCCGCCGGTCGCGGCGAACGGGTGGCCCGCGGCCAGCGAGCTGCCGTTCACGTTCAGCTTGTCCCGGTCGATCTCGCCCAGCGGCGCGTCCAGACCGAGCCGTTCCTTGCAGAAGATCGGATCCTCCCATGCCTTCAGGGTGGACAACACTTGGGAGGCGAACGCCTCGTGGATCTCGTAGTAGTCGAAGTCCTGCAGCGTCAGCCCGGCCCGGGCCAGCATCCGCGGTACGGCGTACGCGGGAGCCATCAGCAGACCCTCGGCGCCCTTCACGTAGTCGACCGCGGCGGTCCGCGAGTGGGTCAGGTACGCGAGCGGCCGCAGCCCGCGCTCGGCGGCCCACTCGTCGGTCGCCAGCAGTACGGCGGACGCACCGTCGGTGAGCGGGGTCGAGTTGCCGGCCGTCATGGTCGCGGTCTCGCCCTTGCCGTAGACGGTCTTGAGCTTGGCCAGCTTCTCCAGGGTGGTGTCCGGCCTGAGGTTCTGGTCCGTCTCCAGGCCCAGGTACGGCGTGATCAGGTCGTTCTGGAAGGCGCGGTCGTAGCTCTTCGCGAGGTTCATGTGGGAGCGGTACGCGAGCTCGTCCTGCGCCTCCCGGGTGATACCCCACTCGAGCGCGGTCAGGGCCGCGTGGTCACCCATCGACTTCCGGGTCCGCGGCTCCGCGTTCCGCGGGATCTCCGGTACGACGTCCTTCGGGCGGACGCGCGCCAGCACCTTGAGCCGATCCTGGAAGGTCTTGGCCCGGTTGAGGTCGAGCAGGATGTTGCGCAGCCTGTCGTTGACCGCGATCGGCGCGTCGGACGCGGTGTCGACACCGCCCGCGATGCCCGCGTCGATCTGGCCGAGGGCGATCTTGTTGGCGACCAGGATCGCCGCCTCGAGCCCGGTGCCACAGGCCTGCTGGATGTCGTACGCCGGGGTCGTGGGCGCGAGCTTGGAGCCGAGGACGACCTCGCGGACCATGTTCCAGTCGCGGGCGTGCTTCAGCACGGCGCCGGCGACCACCTCACCGAGCTCCTGGCCGCCCAGGCCGGTCCGGTCGACCAGGCCGTTGAGGGCGGCGGTGAGCATGTCGGAGTTGGATGCGTGCCGGTAGGTCTTGTCCTGCCTGGCGAACGGGATCCTGTTGCCGGCGACAACGGCCACCTTGCGGGTCTCGGTCACGATTTCTCTCCTGCTCTGGTCGAGCTTCGCTGGTTCGGTGACTTGGCCGCGGCGGCACGGCTGACGGCTTTACTGGTGTTGTTCGGTGCTTTGCGGCCTGGCGCGGTCCTCGGATCCAGCGCCTTCCGGCCTACTGCGGTTGCCAGGGTGGCGGTGATCGCGGTCGCCCGGACGGTGGCGATATCGGCATGATGCACGACCGGATGCCCCGGCTGCCCGCTCGACACGATCAACCCGACCCTTGCCATGTGCAACGACCCGAGCGTCTGGGTGTAGAGGTGGTTGGCCAGGTAGTCCGTGTCGACCTCGTCGAACACGCCCGACGCCTGACCGGCCTTCAGGATCCCGGCGATCCGCTCCAGCGCCGACGCCATCGCCGTACCCAGCTTCGTCATCACCGGCTCGGTGATCTCGCCGAACAGTTCCTCGCCGGTCCTTCTCAGCAGACTCATCGCGCAGTCGGCGAAGGCCGGATACTCCAGGCAGAAGTCGACGAAGACCTCGCTGAGTGACTTCAGCCGGTTGAGCGGCGTCCGGCGTGGACTGTCGGTCTGGGACAGGCGTTCGTCCAGCTCGCCCAGGTAGTCGACCAGGGTGAGCGCGAACAGCTCCTCCTTGCCGGCGAAGTGGCGATAGATCAGCGCCTTGTTGATCCCGACCCTTTTGGCGATATCGTCGATCTGGGCGTCGATCGTGCCACGCTCGTCGAACAGTTCGCGGGTGGCCCGGATGATGTCCCGCTCGCGGTCGCGTCGACGTTCCGCCGTGGTCCGGCGGCGTCCGATCGCGAGCAGCGCGGAGCTCATGGCTCGATCTTAGCCACAGTGGTACCCCCTGGTGCAAACGACGGTTACACTCGTGGGTAACATCTGGCCGCCCTTGGTTCTCTTGTTCCGCCTTGTGAGGATGTTGATGACTGAT
Organism: uncultured Actinomycetota bacterium; assembly: GCA_963770725.1. Taxonomy (GTDB): domain Bacteria; phylum Actinomycetota; class Actinomycetes; order Propionibacteriales; family Kribbellaceae; genus Kribbella. Next base: position 35,347 of record CAVYQT010000011.1, on the reverse strand, counting down.
CCGAAGCCTGCCGTCTCCGCCGACATGATGGCGCTCGCCGGCGAACTCGGCGCCGAGCGCGCCAAGCCAGGCTGGAGCCATTTCTCGCTCGCTCTGAACGCCGAGCAGCAGGAGATCCGGGACTGGACCCACGCCTTCGCCGCCGACGTCATCCGCCCGGCCGCCGCCGAGTGGGACGAGCGCGAGGAGACGCCCTGGCCGGTGATCCAGGAGGCCGCCAAGATCGGCCTGTACGGCCTGGACGCGAACGTCAACCTCTTCATCGACCCCTCCGGCCTGCTGATGCCGCTGGTCCACGAGGAACTGTTCTGGGGCGACGCCGGCATCGCGATGTCCCTCAAGGGCACCGGCCTGGCGTCGTCCGCGATCTTCTCCAACGGCACGCCCGAACAGTGGAGCCAGTGGATGGGGCGCTGCTACGGCACGCCGGACGACGTCCAGGTCGCCGCGTTCTGTTCGTCCGAGCCTGACGCCGGCTCGGACGTGTCCGCGATCCGTACGCGGGCGACGTACGACGAGGTCACTGATGAGTGGGTGATCAACGGGCAGAAGGCCTGGGCGACGAACGGCGGGATCGCGGACATCCACGTGGTGGTCGCGACTGTGGATCCGTCCCTCGGGACCAAGGGACAGGCGGCGTTCGTCGTACCCAAGTCCGAGGTGCGCGGCCTCGAGCAGGGCACCAAGCTGCGCAAGCACGGGCTCCGCGCATCGCACACCGCGGACGTCTTCTTCGACAACGTCCGGATCCCCGCGGAGAACGTCCTCGGTGGCAAGGAGAAACTCGACGCCCGCCTGGCCACCGCCCGCTCGGGCGAGAGCCGGAACCGGAACGCCTCGATGGCCACCTTCGAGATGACCCGCCACATCGTCGGCGCCCAGGCGATCGGCATCGCGCGAGCGGCGTACGAGGTCGCCCTCGACTACGCCAAGACCCGCGAACAGTTCGGCCGCCCGATCATCGACAACCAGGGCATCGCCTTCAAACTCGCCGACATGGCCCTCGAGATCGACGCCGCCCGGCTGCTGGTGTGGCGCGCCGCCAACATGTCCGCGGCCCTCATGCGCGGCGAAACTCCCGACTACCGCCACGGCGAAGGCTCCATGGCCAAACTGAAGGCCGGCGAGGTCGCCGTCAAGGTCACCGACGAAGCCATCCAAATCCTCGGCGGCAACGGCTACACCCGCGAATACCCAGTAGAACGAATGCACCGAGACGCCAAGATCTACACCATCTTCGAAGGCACCTCCGAAATCCAGCGCCTAGTCATCGCCCGAGCCATCTCAGGCATGCGCATCAGGTAGACGTTTCCGCAGGTCACAGGCTGATTTGAGGTTGGTCAGGAGACAGGCCGTCGTCCGGCTCCCAGGAGGTAGTAGGGGAGCGTACGACGGCCTGCTCCGTGACTGCTCCGTGAGATTTCAGAGAGAAGAGTCGAGCCAGCCTGGAGTCCACAGCCTTCCGCGCCCGCTCATGCGATGACGGCAGCATGTGGGTGTACAGCCGGAGCGTGAACCCGGGATCGCCATGCCCGAGGTACTCCGCCAACTCCTTGATGTTGACGCCATCAGCCAGCGTGATGCTCGCGTAGTAGTGCCGCAACGCATGCATCCCATTCTCCCGACTGGAGACGTACTGCCGCCGCCCGCGCCGGTCCGTCTTCGGCCCGGCGATCACGCCCGCGTGGAACAGCGCCGGCTTCCAGATCAGCTCGTCGTATGTACGGGCGCGGATGTGCTTGTCATCCGTCCACCGGAACATGAGCTTGACGGTCCGCGGCTCCCCGTCAGTCTTCTCCCAAGGCAAGGTGTACGGGCGTGGCGCACGAGCCTCGATGTGCTCCTTGAGGATCAGCGCCGTCCCGTCGGACATCGGCACGGTTCGCTCGGTGTCGTTCTTGGGTAACGCGAACACGAACTCGCTCCCGAGCTTCTTCACCTGCCGCCGAACGTGGATGACCATCTCCTCGAAGTCGACGTCCTCCTCAGCGAGCCCAAACAATTCACCCTGCCGCAGCCCACACGCCGCGCCCACAGCCGCGATCGGCCGGTACGCCTGGGCGTGCCCTTCAACGATCCGGAGCACCACATCGTCGCTCCAGGCGACCGTCCTCCCGCTCTTCTCGGCAGGCACCTTGACCGATCGCCCCTTGGCGGGATTCCTCTTGATCGCCTCGTCGTCGACTGCAATCTCCAAGGTCCCGTGCAATACCAGGAAAGCCGTCCGCGCGGTGGAGGGCCCGAACCGTGCATCCAGATCAGCAATCCAGGCCGCGATCTCAGACGGCTTGATCGTCCGCAACTGTCGCCGCCCAAACACCGGATCCACGTGCAACCGAAGCGACGACTCATACCTGAGGACCGAGGCCGGATCGACCACCCGCGAGGCCAGCCACCTCTCCGCAACCTCCCCAAACCGAACCTTCCCAGCCTCCGGATCGATGTACTCCCCACGCTCCCGATCCGTCTCCATAGCATTCGCATGGCGCTCAGCCGGCCCCTTCGTACTGAACGCCTTAGTCCGCTCCCGCCCCTCCGGATCCACCCACCCCGCCAACCACCGCTTCCCGTGCCCCCACCTGGAAGTCCGAACCCGCAGCGTCGTCCCATCCGGTTGCTTCACGCCCCGAGTCCACTGATCCTTCACATACGCCCTTGCCGCGCCTCCGCCCGTCGCTGATGTGCGGCAGCTCAACGCTTGAAGCACGGAGAGAATCGACGGCCATGACGGGTGTAGGCGGCGGCTCGCAGGTAGTCAGTCGCGCGTGGACTTGAGCGCGAGGGCCCAGGGATAGCGCTCCAACGCAGCATCACCGGTCCGCGGTGGATGCGGCTCGAACTCACCGGGCCCGAACAGAACCCCGAACACCCGCCTCACGCAGCGCCGCGACGCTCCTGCTGAAGGCCGGGTTGTTGGCGAGGGCCTGGTTGACGAACGGGAGTACGACGATCCGCACACCTAGTCCTGTGAGCTCGGCAAGTTGCGTCAGGACGTAGTTGTCGGCGATCCCGGCGGCCCACTTGTTGATCGTGTTGTAGGTCGGTGTCTAGGAAGTGCTCAACTGCGCTCTCGGTCGCGATGCAGAAGACGTCCCATCCGTCGTCATGGGCGAGGCTGATCAAGTCGTGGACTCGCTCGGCTGGCCCCGCGCCGCAGATGAACAGGTGGAGTACACGTCTGTCCGTCATCCTGCGAGACCTGGTCGCGTCGCCACGCTATGGAGCGTCAAAGACCCAACCACCTCTCGCGCTGTCATCGTCACCCGGATCAAGCGAAAGGTTAGCTGTGAGCGCGTCTCTGCACTCGACCGCGCGCCACGCTGCGTCCGCTCAGGCGCAGGGGCGCCGAGCGGACGCAGCTTCGGGGCAGGAACGCCACCCAACTCAGTGAGGTGGATCGGGTGGCGCTCCCGGTGGAGCGGCGGAACGGACGCGGGGTGCAGGGGACTTGAGGAGAACGAGGGATGTCCCCTCAGCACGTCCGCTCCGCCGGCTTGGTGGCGATCAGGACCTCGTGGGTGCAGCGGCGGAGGTGGTCTCTGATCTGTGCGGGATGCCCGAGTATGGCGAGGTGGTGCAGCGTTGGAACTACGAGCGGCTGGCCATCGGACTCCAGGAGCGATTCGAGGAGGTCAAAGGCCGCATTGGGTGGTCCGGGCTCCTCGACGTGCACCTTGGTGAGCTGGAGCCGTTGCTCAGTCGCGAACGCCTTCAGCTGTCGACGGATCGCGAGGAGCTCGCCAGTATTGCGCACGAAGGACATCGAGATGAACCCGAGGGCTGGCGTCGTCGGCATGTGAACCACTCGTTCCCTTACGGTCGAGGTGCCTAGCCGCCGACCACGATCGTGATGCCATTCGACTCAAGGCGCTGCTTCACCGACGACGGATCGCCCGCGACCTCGAGGTGCTGGACGTCGGGAGTGATGATCATTCGCTGTGTTTCCTGCATCACGACCGCGAGCAGATCGTGGAACGCCTCGGGCGACGTCTCGATCTCCTCGACGTGAATCGCCACCAGTTGAACGCCGCGACTCTGAGCAGCGTCAACGACGAGTTTCCGAGCGCTGGCCAGCTCGGAATCGTTCATGAGGAAGTGCTTCCGGATGTAGCCGTACGCCCGCATGGCGTTGCCCCGCTCGTGGTGATCTGTACCTGGAAGAGTGCTGGTCATCTGTCCTGCCGCCATGTCATTCGTTGCGGCCGGACAGGTCTCGGAACAGATCGGTGAGCATTGCGATCGTCAGCCCCGCGGCCAGGCAGATCACGATGAACAGTGGCGTCGTCATGGTGGGCGTCCTTTGTCAGTGGCTGTAACACTCTGTGTCCACACCATGGCGTTGTGACGGTGGCCACCACTACAGGCTGTGCTCATCGAGCCGACCTATCGGCCGTGCCGATAGACGCACCGGATGCGCTCGGGCTAACTTCACAGAGCCGCCTAGAGACAAGGAGTGACGATGACGGCACCGCAGCCGCAGCTCGACCTCTCTTGGTGGGATCAGGCGGAGCTGCGTCCTGTCCTGGCGTCGCGTGACGTGGCGGGCATCTTCCGCTGGCTGCAGCGGCACGGCTGGAGCCAGACACAAATCGGAGCCCGCACCTGTCAATCCCAGGGCGAGGTCTCGGAGATCCTCAACGGCCGCCAGGTCAAGGCGTACGACGTCCTTGAACGCATTGCCGACGCCTTCGAGATTCCGCGCGGACGGATGGGGCTCGCATACAGCTCGTTCGGCCAAGAGGAGAGCGACAAGTCGAGCGAACTGACCAGCGATGATCGCCGGAACTTCGCTGGCGCGGTTGCGAGCGTCGCGTTCGGTTCAGTCAGTGACCAGGCACGGAAGTGGCTACCCGAGTTGCCGAACAGCGTGGCCGCAGTACCGGCCGTAATCAACGAATCGGACGTCGAACAGGTAGCGTCGATGACCCTGGAGTTCCGCAAGCTCGATCAGCGTTACGGCGGGGGAGCAGCGGTTGACGCGGCCCGCGGTTTCTATGGCTACGCACGGCGGATGATCCACTCGACTGCGGACCAACGCACCCACCGAGACCTCAAGGTGTCTCTAGCGGATTTCAGCAGCATGCTCGGTTGGTCGTTCCACGATATCGGCGATCAAGCTGCGGCCCGACGCTTCCTGATGAACGCTCTCGTCCTTGCCAAAGATGCAGACGAACCCTCGCTCGCAGCTTCGATCCTGTACCGGCTCGGTCGGGTCAGCATGCAAGAAGCCCAACCAGTTGAGGCACTGAAGATGCTCCAGCTGGGCCAGCTCGCGGCACAGGACGCGGGCGATCCAGCTGAGGTCGCACGTCTACATGCCAACGAAGCGCTCGCCTACGCGATGCTCGGCAAGCACGATCACGTCCTCGACGCACTCGCCCGTGCGGAACATGAGATGGGCCGTGCCGACAAGAGCCGAGTGTCACCATGGACCACGCTGTACTTCACACCAGGCGACTACACCGGGCATCAAGCGCTGGTGTACAACTCGCTGTCGAGTTACGCAAAGGACGAGGCACAAGCCCGCCAGTACGCCGTACGCGCCGTCGAATTCGCGCAACAGGCCATCTCCGAGTCCGGCCCGGACAGATCCCGCCGTAGCCGAACCTTCGACCGGATCATCTTGTCGACGAACCTGCTGCGTACGAACGAACTCGACGCCGGCGTCGACGTAGCTCGCGATGTGATCAACGAAGCCCAAGTCCTCCGCAGTGGCCGCGGCCTCAGCCGTCTTGCGGAGATCGGCGCCGCAGCATCACACCATTCCGGTAGCTCCGACGCCTTGGACTTGCTCCACCAGCTCGAATCCGTCCGCACAACTGCGCCGAAGGCCCTCACCGCATGACGAACCTGTCCCCAGAGCTCGACCAACGGCTCAAGCACGCCCTCAAGGGAATCTGCCAAGAAGCAGGCCTTCTCCCGGACGAAGCCGAACTCATCAAGTACACGAACAACGCCGTGTACCGACTTCCCAGCCAAGGCGTCGTCGTCAGGTTCGGCGCAGGCGATCTCGCCAGCCAACGCGCCGACCACGTCGCACGAATCGCCACCTGGCTCGAGCAGCACGATGCGCCGGCCGTCAGGCTCGCTCCAGATCTGACCCAGCCCGTCCTGTTCGAGAACTATTCGGCCACCATCTGGCAGCTGCTTGAAGGCAGCAACCCCGAGTGGACCGGCGCCGCGCTGGCAGCACCATTACTCGGCTGGCACAAACTCGAACCGATGCCCAACCTAAAGCCCTGGGACCCCTTCAGCAGTGCCCGCAGCCGCCTCGCCATGGCCGACGGACTCACCCCCGACGACCACAGTTGGCTCACCGAACAGTGGGCCAACGTCGAAGCCGGCTACCGAGCACTCATGCCCGACCTCCGGATGGGTCTGCTCCACGGGGATGCCTACATGGGCAACCTCCTGAAGGAGCCGACCGGTCGCTTCGTCCTTTGCGACTTCGACGGCACCAGCATCGGCCCTCTCGCCTATGACCTTGTGGTAGCGGCCGTTAGCGCCCTCCGCTTCGGCGCGACCCAAGACCACGATGCCCTAGCCACCACCTACGGCCTGGACGTCACCGCGCTCCCCGCGTGGCCAACCCTTCGCCGCATCCGAGAGTTAGTGCTGGTCACGAGCGTCATCACCGACCTCCGCAACCGCCCCGATATCGCGAAGGTCCACGCGCACCGGCTATCCACGCTCCGATCGGGCGCTAACGAACTGTGGCACCGCTACAAGTAGCGGTGCCAGCGGCTCAGAAGAGGGTCGCGGCTGCCTCATCCGCCACGTTGTTTGTTGCGGTCTTGTCGACTGTGGCATCCAGCAGTTCGGCGAATGTGAGCGGCTCGCGGCCGGGAGGTGTCGCCAAATGCGAGAGGAGTCGCGCGCAGGCCAGCGCGTCGTAGGTCGCTCGGTGCGGCACCAGGTCGACCGGAAGGCCCCTGGCTAGCCCGAACGCGTCGACAAGCGCCCCGAGCCTGTACGAGTCGCGGCCTGGAAGCAGTCGTCGCGCGAGCTTGAGAGTGTCCACGACGCGAGCGGGTTGGAAGCCCGGCAGTTCGCGGCCGAGCACGCCGAGATCGGCGCCGGCGTTGTGGGCAACGAACACCTTGTCGCTCAGCGCCCGGTGCAGTTCTGCTTCGATGCCGGCAACGGCCGGAGCGTCGACGACCTGGTCGTCCGTGATCTTGTGGAAGCGGCGCACCATCGGAGTGATCGGCCGAGGCGGGCGAACCAACCAGCTCTGCGGCTGGCCGATCACGCCGCCCTTGATCGCGACAATCGAGATCTCAACCAGATCCGGTGGCCGCTGCCCGTTGCCCTCGACGTCGACAACGGCGTAGTCGAATGCCATCCACGGGTCGGTAGGTTGCTCCATTCTTCAGCGCCTACCCTCCGATGATCGTGCCGCCGGGGCGGTCGCGTGTGTGCCGTCCTGTGCTGTGGACGTTTTGAGCTACTCCAAGTCTCCCGCTGCCGGTTGCTCCAGCGCTGCATCCGAACCGGCGCGCGTCGCGGGCAACTGGTGGGGCACCGCACCCAACATCCGGCTGGACCTGAACTGCTTAACAAGGCTCAAAGCCAGGACGGGATCAGTGCTCGTGGCTCGGCAGGCTTGGCAGATTTCAGCCCCGAGATCCATAGAGTCGCCGAGGCCACGACATCGCACTGATCAAGCGCTTCTGCGCCTGAGAGAGCGCCTCCCGGAGCGTCGCGTTGGCCTCTTGGAGCTCCGTGACTTGGCGCTGCAATCGGTCGACTTCTGTGAGGAGCACGGTGACGTGTACGGCCTCGATTGCCTCTGCTGAGCGGACTCGCCGACGGCTTCGCCAGTTGCGGACGCGGCAGCGATCCGAGCAGAAGCGCTGGTCGGATCTGGCCGCAGTGTAGGTGTCGCCGCAGTGCTCACAGACATGCTGGCGCGCGCTCAGATCGTGTCCGAACGGAGGTGGCAGGTCGTCCATAACTACTCAACGCGCGGCCCGGGCACGGTTCGAAATACGCGTTGCAGATTGGTGATACGCCTCGAATGCCAGATGTGTAACGGTGGTTCGGACTGTGTTCATCGGCCGGTAGTTGAATTCTGATCTATTGTGTTTCCAGTGCACGGCAGGTGGCCGCTGCTAGGCGTCTGGTGCGAGGAGGTCGGTGGGTCCTCTGTAGCGCAACTGGACTCCTGGGGCATCGCGGATCCGGCGAGCATGCAGGACTCCGCGGCGGTCCGGATTGATGTCGATCGCGGCCTCGCCGAGGAGGTCGAAGCTCGTGGACCAGAGTCGGACCCTGTCGCGCTCGGCGTTTGTCACCCGCAACCAGGTGCTCGGCTCCGGAGTTACTCCGTACCAGGTGACATCGTTGATCGTCTCGACCTGCAGTTCCCATCGCCGCCGGCTGGACCGGGTGGTCCGGTTCGTGAACTCCTGCCAGGCGGCGCGAGACTCGGTAGTTGGCCAGTCCGGGAGATCGGTGAGGTCACGATTGAGGTTTTGAATCCACTCCCGCATGGCGGCGGCGGAGTCGAAGGTCGCCGCAGTGCGGTCGACGGCAGCGATGGCTGCGGCACGGTGGTCGAACCCACACCGGATGAGGATCGACGCTGGCTGGCTGAAGGTGCCGGTCTCGATGGCGGCGACGGCTGTCCCGACCAGCGAATCGGCGGTGTCGTTGCCCTGGGCTGCTTCGTAGACTCTTGCGGCTTCTATGCCCCACACCAGCCGGTACGTCAGGTCGGCCTCGACGAATTGCGCGACGCTGACCGCATCCGCGTCGAGCTCACCGAGGGGCCGGCCGTTGAGCCAGTGCGCGAGGACGGTCCGCCAGTGTTCCAGAGAGGTCTCAGGTGCGAACTGGCTCATCCCGAACAGGATTGTGGCGACGTCATCTGTCAGCGCCGTGGCGCCCGTGGTGTCGCCGCTCCCAATCGCGGCCTCAGCCTGGGCGACCAGCCTCACCACGTCCGCTGCAACTGCGCCGAGCTCAGCGCCGCTGGCAGCTCCCAGTCCCGCGAGGTACCAACCGCGACGTTGTGCGGCTGTTGAGACGCTCCATATGTGCCTGGCGCGGCTGCTGACCAGCTCGCGCACCGCCTGTGCCGCGTCTTGCCGCGGGAATCGCGACAGTTGACGCTCCCAGAGGGATCCGCGCAGCACGTCGGCGACGAGCTGGGTCACGTCGTCCGGGTCAGACTCGTGGTCCCCGATGATCCCCAGGACGCCGATGTCGAGCAGTGTGAGGTTCGAATGCCAAGCAAGTTCCGCTTCTCGCCTCAGCTCGCCGTCCTCGCCTGTTATGACTGGGAAGGCCCAGTCAGGCCCGCCCGTCAGGTAGGCGATGAAGGTCTGCAGATGGTTTGATCCCGCCCGGGCGATCATCCGCCGAAGGAGGGTGATGCTGACAGTGATCAGACCGGATCGCAGGGTCCTTCCCGCTTCGCCGCGGGTGAGCTGCAGCCACTCGCGTCGGCGCTGTTCGGTGGGTCGGTAGAGCGGGTACAGCACCAGGCCCTCGGTGTCGACGAACGCTCGCCCAGCTCGGCCGATCACGTTGGCGAACTCCGATCCCGTGAGCAGGGTCTCGCCTCGTCGAAGTCCGTGGAAGAGCATCACTGATGCCGCTAGGTTGAGGCCCTGCGCGAGGGTGGGAGATGCGACGGTGACCTTGATGACACCTCGGTGCAAGAGACGCTCGACCTCACGACGAAACGGGCCTGGCAGGGCACCGTGATGGATGACCACGCCGAGCTTGAGACAATCCAGGATCGGATGGTCGGCACCGAACCACTCAGCGCCGATGGCGAGTGCATCGTCGAGGTCGACGTCGGACGGCAGGACAGAGTCGATGAGGCCTTGGTGGTGCAGTCTGACAATTTCGCGCGCGTACGGTTCCACCGAGTTGCGTTGGGGGCAGAAGATCAGCACTGTCTGTCCCTCCTCGACTAGGCGCCACGTGGTCGCGATAACCAGCTCGCGGTTCGAGGACGGGAACACCTTCTTGCGTCCTCGTCCACCAGGTGCTTTGGCCTCGAGGTAGCGGGGGATGAAGGGCTGGTCATCGCCGACGGTCATCGTCAGCCGGGCATGGTCGCCTCGCCATTCGACGAGTCCGAACCGCTGCTGTGTGGGCCGCCAGTCCTCGCGGTGCAGGCCGCCGGGGTGATCGTCGGTGATCCACGCTACGAAGTCGTCGAGTTCTGTGCCTGAGGGGAAGACCGCCGACAGACACACGATGCGCCGACCGTGAGAGTCGGCGCGGCGCAGCAGTCGCTGAATCTGTGCCTCATAGCGAACCTCACGTTCGGAAGGGCCGGTCATGTGTCCCTCGTCGAGGACAACCAGGCCGACGTCGTCAAGGACGGTTGGGTCCGACCGCAGAGCGAAGTCCAGCTTCTCCGGGGTGGCTACGACGATCTCGCTCGATCGCAGTGCGTTCTCGTCGACGTCACTGACGCCGATGCTTCCGTACAGGGACGAGATCCGGGCGCCGAGCGGCGCGAAGGTTCGATCCAGAATGTTCGGTCTGGGCAGACAAGGCCCGCAATGGGGTGACGTACATTGTTCGACGCCGTTGAGCGAGGCAGGCGAGAATGCACAACTCAGCGATACGGGTCTTCCCGGCGCTCGTGGGAAGGGCGACGACCAGGTCCCGGGGATCGTCGAAGATGCGTTTCACGACGTGGAGTTGTGAAGGCCACAAATCGATCTCTGATCGCCCCCGCGCGAACAAGCTCGCGACGAAGGTGCGACGCAGGTAGCCCCAGTCGCGATCGCGTGCCTCCGGAGTATCCGCAACGACTGTGGCCGCAGGGGGCCGGGAGGTCGGGATGTTGGCCCTGATGCTGGTTTCGCCGAGGTCGCCCAGCAGACGTCGGGTGAGCCGGTAGACCCACCACGGTCCGGGAGCGCCTACTTCGTGTGAAGCCCTCTCACCGACCTCGAGGTCAGCGAGAGCAGCTTGCAACTGGGATGGTTGGTTGTATGCGATGGCAAACAGTGCGGCCGAAACGCCGGAGAGGTACTGCTCGCTCAGCAATAACACGACCGGCCCGACGCCAGCCCTGTCGCTCTCGCCGCCCTCGACGCCCGAGCCGTCGCTGCGTGCGTTGCCGGCCTCGAGGTCTTCGAGAAGAGCGTCGTCTGCAATGTCGTCCGACATCCTGAGGCTGCGTGTGCGGTCCTCGATCCTGTCGAGGTCACGCAGTACGAGGTCGGCGAGTGTGGCTTCCATCGGCGTTAGGCACCCGGACTGGATGCTCGCTTGCATTAGCGAGAAGGCACGCGCCGCGTGCCCGCCGAGATGGCTGGCAGCGCCTGCGATCAAGCGGTGGAATGCGAGTTCCTCCGAGGACGTGACATTGCGGGTTGCGGCCTCGAGCGCGTACGAGGCTTGCATGAAGGCATTTTGCGCGGGCGGCTGCCGCTCGAGGGGCGCCTCGCCGTCGTCGCCGTCAGGCGCGTCGAGAAGATGCAGACCGGTGGAGATCAGCGCGTAGCTGTAGCTGAGGAGGTCCTCGTCGAGGTACGCGCTGAATTGCGGCGCTTCTTCTGGGAGCACCCCGTCGCGGCGGATCATCGACTGGGCCTGCCCACGTGCGAGCAGTCGTCCTCGGAACTGGGGCGCCGTGGCTGCCTCCAGGGTCGCGGCGAGGGCCCTGGCGTCACGCGCCATCGGCTAGGGCCTTCTCATATGCGCTGCGGATGAACTCTTGGTGGGCGATGACGCGTAACGTCACCGTTTGCTGCTTGATGACGCCGAGATAGCCGGCGAGATCGCCATCCACGTGCTCGCTCGGGTCGTTCATCGTGAACAGGAACATCAGGTGGGTCACGACCTCAGGACGGATGCCGGTGGACAGTTGCAGTTCCAGCACGGCATCACCCAGGGACTCGTCGGTGTCCAGCAGTCGTTCGGCGAACTGGGTCAACGAGTGTGGCGACGGGAGTCCATCCTCCCGCTGCAATCCGCCGCGTGCCTCTTGCACGACGGCGTTCGTCATCTTTTGGCGGCTCTTCGCCTCGGCCTTGGCGAAGTGAACGTTACCGTCGCCGTCCAGTTTGACGCCTAGTACGTCGTCTCCACGCATCGCCCACTCATGGTGGTCGCGGTGGATCAGCCGGCTCGGACCCACGACGTATCCGCAGTCTTCTTCGAGGTAGCCGGTTGCGAGGATTTCGCCCAGGTCGCCAGACCTTCCTCTCGCGCTCATGGGGAACTTCTTACGCAGAAACTCCGAGACCTTCGGCTTGCCGAACCTTTCCGCGATGCGAGCCAGCGACTCGGCCTTCGCGTACTTCTCGGGCAGGGTGGCCGCGACGGTCTCAGCGCCTGGCTCGTCGTCTCCGGAGATCAGGACGATCGCCGTGTGACCATTGATCGGCGCGACTGCTGGTGGAGCGCACCAGGTTCTGAAGTCAGTCATTTTGACGGCCCCACGGCCCCCGCCAACGACCAGGGATGATCACCCTTTGTCGGCTCTTCACGATCGAGGGTGTAGTCGGGGTCTGAAGCCGCCGGTTTCGAGCAGGGATCTGGCGATGTAGTTGGTGAGGTTGCGGAATCCGAGTGCGGAGCCGCGGAGGTGTTCGAGGCGGCCGTTGATGGCCTCGGTCGGGCCGTTGCTGGTGCCGGGCCGGTCGAAGTAGGCCAGGACGTCGGTGGCGCGCTTCTTCAGCGTCCGGCCCAGCGTGATGACCTCGCCCAGCGCGGCGGGCACGCCGTGGCTGACCGACTCGATCAGCTGCTGCATCAGCTTCCGGCCGTGGCTGCGGTCGGGTTCGCGGTAGGCGGCGATCATCCGCTGGTAGATCCCCCAGGTCGCCTCGACCTCGACGTGCTCGTCGGCCGCGAACAGGGCGGTCGAGTCGCCGCTTCTGCTTGTCGGTGAGCAGATCGGCGCCGGTGTGCAGGGTCCGCCGCGCCGAGTAGAGCGGGTCGCTCTTGCGGCCGCGGTGGCCGTGGATGGCCTGCTGGACGCGGCGGCGGCACCGGTCCAGGGCGTCGCCGGCCAGCCGGACGACGTGGAAGGGGTCCATCACCGCGACCGCGTCGGGCAGCTCCTCGGTGGTGGCGGTCTTGAAGCCGGTGAACCCGTCCATCGCGACGACCTCCACGGCGTCGCGCCAGGACTCGGCTCGTTCGGCCAGCCAGGTCTTGAAGGCCTGCTTGGAGCGGCCCTCGACCATGTCCAGCAGCCGGGCGGGGCCGGTGCCGTCGCGGATCCCGGTCAGGTCGATGATGACGGTGACGTACTTGTCGCCGCGGCGGGTGTGCCGCCACACGTGCTCGTCCACGCCGATCGACCTGCCACGCCGTCGAACCGGCCGGGATCGTCGATGAGGACCCGCTTGCCCTCGGCCAGGACCGCGTCGTTGGCGGTGTTCCACGACACCCCGAGCCCTTCGGCGACACGGGCGACGGTCAGGTGCTGGACACACGATGCCTTCCAGCGCCCACCGCAGCCCACGGCGCGACAGCTTCGCCCGCGGCTCGGCCGCCCGGCTGGTGTCTTGGCGCCACACATGCCCGCACCCGGCGCACCGGTAGCGGCGGATCGTGACCAGCAGCGTGGTGGGCCGCCAGCCGAGCGGCTCGTGCGCCAGCCGCCGGACCACGGTGTCGCGCGGGACGCCCTCGCAACCGCAACGGCGGCACCAGCCTCAGGTCGCGGTTCGACGACCCGGCAGGCCAGCACCGCACGATCCGGTTCGAGCCGCTGCCCGGTGACTTCGAAGACCGAGCTCGTCCAGGCGGCAGAACGTGGTCAGGTCAGGGCGAAGGCGAAGGTAGCGTCAGGCACGTCGAGGTCTTCCAGATGGGCGTGTAGGAACCTTCCATCCTCGGAAGACCTCGACCCCTATCCCGCCACCGACGCGCCGACCAGCTCCACACCCTCAACTGCGAAGAGCCCCTTTGTCCCCCCTTGGATTCTGGGTGTTGCGAACGGAACCATACATCACCGGAGCAGATTGTCTACAGGGTCGGAATGCCACGTGCCCACACAATTCCTGGCGCGGCCGTAACGCTGCGGCCAGTTGTTGCGATGTCACCGTCAGGCAAGGGGGGATTGCACGATGCGTTTGATCGATCGACTGCGAGGCCGAGCAACTGGCCAGGGGGCAAGGCAGGGGGCCACTACACCGCGGGTAGAGGTTCTCGGTGGTGGCGACGATCTTGAGGTGGTTGGTGAGAGTAACTACCAATCGGCCCTGTGGGCGATTTGTGGTGGGCGTCTGGGGGAGAGGGTGCGCTGCCCGATTACCGCCGTGCTCGTTCCCGAGCCGCAGAACGCCTACGATCCGAACGCCATCGCGGTGGTCATTGCGGAACAGACCGTCGGCTACCTGGATCGTCAGACTGCTGCGCAGTATGTCCGCTCGCTGCATGATCAAATGGCCTCGCACGGCGCCCACATCGGGCTGAACGGGGTCATCGTCGGGGGCGGACATCGCGACGATGGTCCGGGACGTCTCGGCGTCTGGCTCGAGCACGACCCCCGGGACTTCGGAGTGCATCCTGCTGCCCCGCTCCCAGGCGGTCGGCCGGCGGGAAACGGTGCAATGCGCACTGGCTTCAGCGAAGCCTGGCTGACCGATGCCGAGGACGATTCCTACGATCTGTCTTGGTTCAACGATTTGCCGCCCGGGGATCGGTCCGCGATCGTCAAGTTACGCGAGCTTCTGGGATCCGACCCGGACCCGATCGATCGGCATTTTCAGTACGCCGAGCTCGAGTCACGGCTGTACCGGTGCCGAGATCTCTACGCTTCGGCGCTCGACGAGTTCGACGATGCCTGCCGACGGCACGATGCCGAGATGAAGACGATCTGTCAGGCGTTCATGACGAAGTGGGGCAAGGTGCCCCGGCTCGAGACTTATCGTCAGATGGCGATTCGCCAGCAGAAGAAGAAGGACTGGAAGGCTTGCCTGTGGTGGGCTGAGCGCGGCCTTGCGCTGTATGGGAATGCCGCCGCGCGTGAGGACGCCGTCGAGGATCTCCTCAAGCGACGCAGTCGCGCGCGCCAAAAGCTCGAGTCGCAGACGTGATCGGCATGGCGAGTGACGATTTCGCGGACAGCAACCCTCTAGCGGACGAAGGCATCGGCCGAGTACAAGGCCTGCAGGACTCGACCCCGCTCCAGTGGCATGTCGCGATTGCGGATGGCGCGTACCTGCAACTGGATGACGTCGTTGTCACAACGAGGCACGTGCCTGGCCGCGGCGCGGTTTCCACGTCAGGAATCGTGACCGAGGTCCGGGCCCGGCACGAAGGTGTCAGCTTCGGCAGCGACGTGTTCCTCGTCTCCGACGGCGTGATGCCTGCCGAGGTGCAGGAGGTCGCCGAAGTGGCAACCACCCGGGTTGAGCCTGAGTGCTATGTGCCCCCTCAGCCAGGGGAGACCGTACGTCGAGCCTCGGGGCAGGAACGCGCCCAGGCGTTGTATTTCGACCGCATGGAGCGAATGGTGCCCGTCGGTACCAGCCGTGATGGGGAAACGGTCTTCGTCAACATGGACTTCATCGACGGCACCCGTGGCGCTCACATCTCCATCAGCGGCGTCTCCGGCGTCGCGACCAAGACATCGTTCGCGCTGTTCTTGCTGCACTCGATGTTCCGGGGCGAGGCGATGCGGGAGCCGCACAACGCGAAGGCGCTGATCTTCTCCGTGAAAGGTGAGGACCTGCTCTTTCTCGACCAACCCAACTTGCAGTTGGGAGGTCCGGATGGAGACGCGCTGCGCCAGGCGTACAGCCGCCTGGGGCTTCCGGCCGAGCCGTTCACCTCGACTGCGTTCTATGCGCCGCCCACTCCGGGGGACTTGATCGGGCGCCCGAACGTCACCGGACGGACCAGCGGTGTGACCTCGTTCTGGTGGACCCTCCAGGAATTCTGTACCCGGCAACTCCTGCCCTACGTCTTTGCCGATGCCGAGGATGATCGGCAGCAATACACCATGGTCGTGCACAACGTGGCCGGCCGCCTTGCACGAGATGCCCAACCGGCGGGTGAAGACGGAGCTGTGGTGATCGACGGCGTTATGTGCCGTACCTACGGCGATCTGATCGACAGGCTTTACGATCTCCTGACTGATGACGCGACCATGTCGCTGTGGGCAGGTAATGCCATCGGGATCGGGACGGTCAACGCGTTTCTGCGCCGCTTGCGATCAAGCCAACGGGCTCTGACCAATCTGATCCGCGGCGACCTTCCGGACCCGTCGGGGCCATCAGGCGTGGCCGGCGCGATCCGCGGCCGTGAGATCACGACCGACGGGCAGCAAATCACTGTCGTCGATCTGCACAATCTGACGGAGCGGGCCCAGCGATTCGTCGTTGGGGTCGTCTTGGCGGTCGAGACAGCCCGCAAAGAGGCTGCCGGGCCCGGCAGCCTGCTGTTCACCATGATCGACGAGTTGAACAAGTACGCCCCACGCGAGGGTGCCAGTCCGATCAAAGACGTGCTCCTCGACATCGCTGAGCGTGGCCGTTCCCTTGGCATCATCCTGATCGGGGCGCAACAGACGGCCAGCGAGGTAGAGCGCCGGATCATCGCGAACTCCTCAATTCGGGTCGTCGGCCGCCTCGACGCCGCGGAAGCCTCCAGACCTGAGTATGGGTTCCTGCCTGCGGCACAGCGGCAGCGTGCCACGATCGCAAAGCCGGGAACCATGTTCGTCTCCCAGCCGGAGATCCCTGTCCCGCTGGCGGTCGCCTTCCCATTCCCCGCCTGGGCCACTCGGAGCGGCGAGGTCGATCCGAGCAGCCCTTCTCACGCGGCACCCGGCGAATTGCTGGCCCGAGTTCCGTTCGCTGACGACGACCGGCCACCGTTCTGAACCGCCGTACGCGGACCATCCATCGTTGATCTGGAGCACCATCGTGAAGTTTCTTCACACCTCCGACTGGCACATTGGCAAGACCTTGAAGGGACGAAGCCGTCTCGAGGAACAGGAAGCTGTCCTCAACGAGATCGTTGCCCTCGCGAGCGAGCATCGGGTCGATGCCGTCCTGGTTGCCGGCGATCTGTACGACGCTTCAGCGCCGAGCGCCGACGCGCAGCGCATCCTGGTCAAGACGCTGCTCGGCCTGGCGAACACCGGCACACAGGTCATCGCCATGGCCGGTAACCACGACTCGGCCGGAATGATCGAGGCCTATCGGCCGCTGGCTGGGCACGCAGGCATCACCCTGCTCGGACAACCCCGCTCCGTCACGCGGGGCGGTGTGGTTTCGGTTATCGCCAGAAGCACCGGGGAGCCACTCAATGTGGCGGTGCTGCCGTTCCTCTCGCAACGGTGGGCGATCCGCGCGTCGGAGATGCTGACGCAGACGCCCGCTGAGGCCGCCGGAAACTACGACCAGCAGATCCGCGAACTGCTTGCTCATCTCAAGACCGGATTCACTCCAGACGCGGTAAACGTCGTGATGGCCCATCTCACCGTGTCGGGTGGCACGCTCGGCGGCGGCGAACGGGCCGCGCAGACGATCTTCGAGTACTGGGTGCCGGCTGCCGCCTTTGGATCCGAGCCCCACTACGTCGCACTCGGTCACCTGCACCGTCGGCAGAGTCTGTCCGCGCCTTGCCCGGTCCATCACAGCGGCTCGCCGATCTGCGTTGATTTCGGCGAGGAGGACAACAGCCCGGTCGTTGTCCTCGTAGAGGCCACGCCGACGACACCCGCCCGGACAACCGACGTGCCACTCAAGTCCGGACGTCGGCTGCGGACACTACGTGGCACCGTCGCGGACCTCGCGGACCAAGCTACGGAGGTTGGCGACGCATATCTGCGTGTCTACGTGCGCGAGCCGGCTCGGGCAGGATTGCGCGAAGAGGTCCTCGCAGTGCTGCCGAACGCGCTGGAAATTCGCATCGACGCTGACTACGCGTCTACGACCAGCGGCCGAAGCGCCATGCCGGCTGACCGCACTCCTGGCGAACTGTTTGCCGCCTATTGCAAGGTACGCGACGTCGACGACACCCGAGTCCGCACTCTCTTCGATGAGCTGCACGATGCGCTCACAAGCTCCGACGCGAGCGCTGCCGAGGCAGGTGTCTGATGCGGCCGGTGCAGTTGGACCTCGACGGATTCGCGACCTTCCGAACCAAGGTTTCGATCGACTTCAGCGATGTAGAGTACTTCGCTCTTGTCGGCGCGACGGGCGCCGGCAAGTCGACCGTCATCGACGCGATAACCTTCGCGCTCTACGGTACGGTGCCGCGCTGGAACGATCGGCGACTCGTGGCCCCGGCACTCGCGCCGACCGCGACCCGTGGCGTCGTTCGGCTCGTCTTCGACGCTGACGGGCAGCGGTACGCCGTCGCGCGAGAGGCCAGGCGAAGCGGCGGAAAGACGACTCGAGTCACGATGCACGCGTCCCGCCTCGAACGCTTGCGTGACCCTTCCGATCTCGACGGCGCCACCGATGTCTTGGCGGCTGACTCAGAAGTGACTGCAGCAGTCGAAGACCTACTCGGTCTCAGCTATCAGCACTTCACGACCTGTGTCGCGTTGCCGCAGGGCCGGTTCGCCGAGTTCTTGCACGCCAAGGCGAGTGACCGACAGGAGATCCTGTCGAGCTTGCTCGGATACCAGCTGTACGACGACATCCAGGCCAGCGCCAACACTCTTGCTCGCGAGCACCGAACCACCGTAGCCGCCCTCGACACCACCCTCGGCGGATATACGGACGCCACCGTCGACGCGGTCCAAGACCTGGCGACGCGAGCCGATCACCTGAGCAACCTCCAGACCTGGGTGAGCCAGACAGGCCTCCCGGCACTCGACTCCGCAGCCGGCGACGCCGAGACAGCGCGGACCCAGCTCCGCGATCTGACCACTCAACAGACTGCGCTTCGCTCCGTCCAGGTCCCGACGAGCGTGCCTGCCCTCGACAAGCAGCTCAGTTTTGCCACCGTCGAGCTGGAGCAATCGGAAACGGCACTGGGCGAGGCAGAGGACGCCGACTCGCGAGCGACGGCAGCTGTGTCGGCGTCGAGACCGCGGTTCGAGCTGCTGACCGTGCAGCAACAATGGGCAGACCTGGCCTTGTCCGAGGCCGCGTTGCCCGGCCTGCTCACGGATCTCGAGAAGGCAGAGGAGACGCTCGCGAGGGCACAAGCCGCGACAGAGGCCGCCGAACATGCCACTGAGCAACTGCGCGACGACGCCGACCGAGCCGCGACCTCGGCG
This sequence comes from uncultured Actinomycetota bacterium, assembly GCA_963770725.1. Lineage (GTDB taxonomy): Bacteria > Actinomycetota > Actinomycetes > Propionibacteriales > Kribbellaceae > Kribbella. The sequence goes on along the minus strand of CAVYQT010000011.1, from coordinate 16,173 downwards.
ACTCGAGCCGCCGAGGAGGTCGCGGACTGTGAGCGGCACCTCGCGGCGCTCGCCGGCGTCACGCCCGCTGACTCGATCGTTGACCTTGCCGCCGCTTTGGCAGACCTAGACCGCCGACGAACTGCCGTGGACCTCGAGATTGAACAGGCTGAAACGGAGTGTGCCCGCGCCCGGTCGGCGGTGGACGCCCTACCCGGTGACACCCTGCTCGCGTCAGGACTGCGCGCGGCGAGCACGATCGTCAGCATCCTGCGAGCCGATCTCGACACCGAGGCCGAGCGGCATCGGCTCGCGAGCGCGGTTGAAGGCGCGGTCGAGGCGCTCGCGAGTGCCCGGAACGCGGAGCAGCAGGCCGCCGAAGCGCTCACTGCGGCACATCGTGCCGATTCGGCTGGCGAATTGCGGATCCACCTGCGGACAGGCGAGCGCTGCCCGGTCTGTTGGCAGGCAGTCAGTGACCTACCTGACATGAGCATCAGTGGGCACGTCGCCGACCACGAGGCGAGCCTGGCCGCCGCCCGTGACGAGGCCGAAGCGGCAGACCGTAGTCAGATGGCCTTGGCCGACGAGTTGCGCACCGCGTTGGCTACGAGGACCGTGCATCTTGCGCAGGTCGACGCCGCGCGGGTCGAGCTGCACACTGCCCTGAACACTCTTCAGGTGGCCGCGCCAGATGGTGCATTCGAGATGAGCGTTGCCGCCGAGACGGATCATGAGGCGGTCGCGCGGCTTGCAGACGCAGCCGGGGAAGTCCATGCCGCGCTGACGTCTGTTGCCGGGGAACGCCGGACACTCACCGGTGGCCTCGAACGGGCTGAAGCGCGGCGACTCGCTGGTTCCGAGGCTCGCCGCGAGCTCGACCGGGACACGCAAGCGATCGACACCCAGCGGCGGATCGCGACCACAGGACTGCACACGATCAGGGACACAGTCAGCATGCTCCGCGCGCCGGCGGTCGATGGTTCCGACCTCGTTGGTGCGTGGGGCATCTTGACCAGGTGGGCCGAAGGCGAGCGCAGCGAGAGGTCTTGGGCTATGCCATCGCTGCGGGTTGCTGCCCAGAAGGCGGGCGATGCGGCCGCCGAGCTGAAGGTGAAATACGAAGGCACCGCGACGGAACTTGACCAGCTGAGATCGCGTGAGCGCGAGGCGTTGCAGAACGTCGCTGGAAGCAAACGCAGCTGCGAGGAGACCGACGCTCGGCAGACGAGACTCCGCGAGGCGCTGACCGGCGAGCCTGACGCCGCAGCGGTCGAGGAGCTGCTCACCGAGCTCGGCCTGCTGGATCAAGCAGCGTCGAACGCGCGTGAGCAGCTCCAGGCGGCGCGTGCGCGCAGTGCCTCCGCGAAGGGTGCGCTGAAGAAGATCAGCGCTGACATCGACGGCAGTCGCGCCGCACTCGCCGCACTCCGTGATCCGCTCACCCGCTATGGCGCCCCCGCACTGAGTAACGCCGGCCTGGCGACAGCCTGGACGGAGCTGGCCGATTGGGCAGCGCGCTCCGCACAAGATCTCACCGGCGCCATAGCCGAGGCAGAAGCGGCGGTCGCCCGTGCCGCTGCGGCGTACGAGGACGCTGTGACCGCATTGGCGGCGAAGCTGACACCGAATGGCCTAGCTGCTCCTGCGCCCGAGACGCCGCTCAGCGAGCTGCGAAATTCTGTCGTGACGGCCGCGGCCGGTGCGGCAGCCCAAGCAAAGGCCGACGCCGTTCACGCCGCCAGTCGCCTCGTCGAACGCGCAGAACTCGAGAGTCGACGCAGCGCCGTCGACGAGCAAGCACACGTCGGCGGCCTGCTGGCCCAACTGCTCCGCTCGGACGGCTTCAGGGCATGGCTGTTGGAGGGTGCGTTGGCGTCACTGGTCGCCGACGCCTCTGGGATCCTCGTCGAGATGTCGTCCGGACAGTTCGAGTTGCGGGCCAACGGCAAGGAGTTGGAAGTCATCGACCACAACGACGCAGACTCCGCCCGCCCGGTCAGAACGCTGTCAGGTGGAGAGACCTTCCAGGCCTCGCTCGCCCTCGCTCTCGCGCTGAGCCGGCAGATCTCCACCCTCGCCGCGTCCGGCAGTGCCAAGCTGGAATCGATCTTCCTGGACGAAGGTTTCGGCACGCTGGACGACACCAGTCTGGAGGTCGTGGCTGAGACCCTCGAAACGTTGGTGTCGTCCGGCGAGCGGATGGTCGGAGTCATCACCCACGTACGCGCGTTGGCCGAGCGCATACCGGCTCAGTTCCAGGTCACGCGCACCGGGGCGACGTCGAACATCACCCGTGTCGGCCTATGAGTGCCGGCGTTGTTGCTGCTTCCGGCGGGCAGATGCGGTTCTCTGTTGACGCATGGGACGTGGGCTACGGAAGTGCAATGAGCTTCGACGAGGCCGAGCTGCCGCTGTCGGTCGCCCAGATCAAGACCGACGTCGAGGTGCCCGAGAGCAAATGGGCGGCTGTCCCATCGGCCGCCGGTCTGTCGGTGCCGTCAGCGGTGCTGTTCGTGGATGGCGTACGTCGTATCGATGCCCGCGTGTGGATCGACGATCCGTTCGATGCGTTTGACAGCCCGGGAGTACCGAACGCGTCGATGGCGCTGTGCGCGTCGTACAGCGCTGGTGTTGTGTGCTGCTGCGGCCTCGCCGGACACCGGCGAGCGCATTTGGTGACCGCCGAGGTCCGTCGTGCTCTCGTTACCGTCGCGCCGTACGCCGCTGACATCAGCACTCGACGTGGTTTGTATCGAGCGAGGCGCGGCCCGCTATCCGACGGCATGCCGTTGACGATGACTCTGTCGATCGCACTACAGAAGGCTCTCGCCGAGCTGGAGGTGGAAACAGCACGTCAAGCTCGCGCTGAATCTGCTCTTGCTCACGAAGCCGAAGGCATGTCCGCAGCGGTCGGAGAACTGGAGGATGATCTGCTCGTCATCGACGGGCCACTGCGCGACCATCGCGATCTGAAGCGAGCGTTGGGATTCATCAAGACCCATCGCGCCGAGTATCTGCCCAGTGCCTTGAACAGCTTGGTGGGTGCTCTCGAAGCCGGTCAGCGAAGTCCTGTGTTCCGGATGGGCACCAGTTGGGAACGGTATGCCTGGTACCTTCGCCTGCCCACCACACCTGGCGTCCCTGGTGCGCCTTGGGCGGGGGTCGTCCGATGCGAAGCAGCGACAGAGCTGTCCGACACCGATGCCATCGCCTTGGCTAATCTCAGCCAGATCGTGCTGTGCCGCTACGCATCTGCCACCTACAAAGACCCGCGGGCGCCGCAGAACCTGGTCCCGATCGGCGGCCTGGAGAGTACGCTGCGACATCGCCTTGGCGACGCCAGACTCATGTATCGAGCGCTGAGGGAGGCCGCCCGCAGCTGAGCAGGCCTGGCCAAGCCGCTCACGGTTCGCACATGACGAGCGCGCGTGCCTGCGTGGGTGACGTGTTCCTGACGACCGATGCTGATCGGTATGTCGGCGAGCGCCGCGTCGCCCCCTCGTCATCGATGGAGCGACGCGATCCGTTCGTCCATGCACGGTCAATCTGCGTCGTGCGGCATTTGGTTCCCCTGGAGTCGTGCTACGTGCAGAAATTTCCCGCATGTCAAACGATAAGATGACTCGGTACGTGTTCGCCCGAACCCACATCTGATTCGGAACCATTTGAGTTAGCCATCGATTGAAGTAATTGGCTGACCCTGGGGCCGGGCTCGGAAGCGGGCTCTAGTCCCAAAAGCCGCCGTGTGTCGAGCACAGCTTGCCGGTTGATCGGCAGGTGCTGCAGGTGAGCTTGTCTCCAAGGAGGCTTGTTCTCGTTTGACCATCGCAGTCGGGACACTCGTGTAGCGAGTCGTGGCACTTCCTACATTCGTCCATTTGAGGTCTCCTCTAGCTGTTAGATTCTGGCATCGGGGCAAGATGGGTCCACGCATGCTTGGCTGTGCCAAGAGCCAGCGACGTCAAATCGCTAGGACTTGCCGGCTGATCAACCCCCTGCGAGAACGCAGAGCCTGGCGTAGTTGCCGATCGGCGACTACGGCCCCCAAACTCCGCAACCAAGACCATGCTCCTCTGACCGGAAGATCGCAAGTATCGGTATGAACTACCGCCGACGAGGGCAATTTCGTGAACGACATTCAGGTTTCGCCGGTCCTCGAATGCCAGTTCGTTCCGGGAAGAGCTTTCTGCGCCAACAATGGCAAGGGCCATCAAGGTTCGCCGCGCTACACCACGCAGATGGTGGGCCGCGGTTGCGCCGAGCCGGTGGCGAGACGGATGGTGCGGCTTCGGCGAGGTTTTGCCGAAGCCGGTTGTGGATCTTGGGTCACGACGATTCGATCCAGTCGTCGACTCTGGTGTAGTCGGCATCCTTGACGGAGGGAGGCTTCGAGGCTTGCGTGTGATTCGTGCTCGGTTACGGCCTCACGGATGCTCTTTGCGGCGCTGTCGGGGAGAATGCCGCCCTGGCCTTCGGTGATGCGCTCGTTGGAGGCGACCTCGGCGTGCGGGGCGCACAGTGTTGGATGTCGCCGACGTGCGTCTCCTGGGAGACCTGCCATGGCGGAGGGCTGTGTTCGGAAACCGACTCGCGTCCCGGACGCCGACGTGCCACCAGTTGGCGCGACGAAGCCGCCTGAGGGCGCCCATCTCGTAGGCGAAGGCGATGGTGCTCGAAGCCTCCCGGTCGGTCGTGTCGTCAGCCGCGGTGGTCGCCCTTCCTCAGCGGTTGGCGAGTTGCAGGTAAACCAGCTCGTCTCGCCTGACCGTCGAATCTCGCATCAAGGGCCTCCCCGACGCGCCGCACGGCCTCGATAGGCAATGGACACGAATCACCATCACATCAACAGACAAGCTCATGACCCAAGGCCTCTGAGTGCGCGAGACGCAAATGGTTAGGTCGAGCGGCACCGAAAGGCCGAATCCATGCCGCAGTGCGGGTGAACGTACTAGGCGAGGGTGACGGAATCTCCGGGTTCGTCAGCCAGCGCGCGAAGGGAGGCGGTATGAAGGCGTTGAGTGGCTCTTCGCAGTTGAGGGTGTGGAGCTGGTCGGCGTGTCGGTGGCGGGATAGGGGTCGAGGTCTTCCGAAGATGAAGGTTCCTACACGCCTCATCTGGAAGACCTCGACGTGCCTGACGCTACCTTCGCCTGCCCTGACCTGACCACCTTCACACGCCTGGACGAGCTGGGTCTTGAAGTCACCGGGCAGCGGCTCGAACCAGATCGTGCGGTGCTGGCCTGCCGGGTCGTCGACACCGGCGACGCTGATGGCTGGTGCCGCCGTTGCGGTTGCGAGGGCGTTCCCCGCGACACCGTGGTCCGGCGGCTGGCGCACGAGCCGCTCGGCTGGCGTCCGACCACGTTGCTGGTGACGATCCGCCGCTATCGGTGCGGCGGGTGCGGGCATGTGTGGCGCCAAGACACCAGCCGCGCGGCCGAGCCGCGGGCGAAGCTGTCGCGTCGTGGTCTGCGGTGGGCGCTGGAAGGCATCGTGTGTCAGCACTTGACCGTGGCTCGTGTCGCCGAAGGCCTCGCGGTGTCGTGGAACACCGCCAACGACGCGGTCCTTGCCGAAGGCAAACGCGTCCTCATTGACGATCCCGGCCGGTTCGACGGCGTGGCCGTGATCGGCGTGGACGAGCACGTGTGGCGACACACCCGCCGCGGCGACAAGTACGTCACCGTCATCATCGACCTGACCGGGATCCGCGACGGCACCGGACCCGCCCGGCTGCTCGACATGGTCGAGGGCCGCTCCAAGCAGGTCTTCAAGACCTGGCTGGCCGAACGAGCCGAGTCCTGGCGCGACGCCGTGGAGGTCGTCGCGATGGACGGGTTCACCGGCTTCAAGACAGCCACCACCGAGGAGCTGCCCGACGCGGTCGCGGTGATGGACCCCTTCCACGTCGTCCGGCTGGCCGGCGACGCCCTGGACCTGTGCCGCCGCCGCGTCCAGCAAGCCATCCACGGCCACCGCGGCCGCAAGAACGACCCGCTCTACTCGGCGCGGCGGACCCTGCACACCGGCGCCGATCTCCTCACCGACAAGCAGACGCGGCGACTCACCGACCTGTTCGCGACCGACCAGCACGTCGAGATCGAGGCGACCTGGGGGATCTACCAGCGGATGATCGCCGCCTACCGCGAACCCGACCGCAGCCACGGCCGGAAGCTGATGCAGCAGCTCATCAACTCGGTCAACCACGGCGTGCCCGCTGCGCTCGTCGAGGTTGTCACACTGGGCCGGACGCTCAACAAGCGCGCCACTGACGTCCTGGCCTACTTCGACCGGCCCGGCACGAGCAACGGCCCGACCGAGGCCATCAACGGCCGCCTCGAACACCTCCGCGGCTCCGCACTCGGATTCCGCAACCTCACCAACTACATCGCCAGATCCCTGCTCGAAACCGGCGGCTTCAGGCCGCAACTACACCCCCGATCGTGAAGAGCCCGTTGAGTGCTTGAACGAGTGCTTGATACAGGTCTGGTTGTCATTGACGTCTTCACACGATGTCGACTCTATGTCACGCTCACGCTGTGATCACTGGTGGTCACCTTCGTGTGGGGGAAGCAGGGTCGGGCGTTCGCTTTCCCGGCTCGGTCGACGAGCTGAGACATTGGTGGTGTCCTGATTGAGGGACGGCGCGGTCGGTACGCGCTGAGGGGGAACAATGACGGAGATTTCGAAGGCCTACTTGTCTGGCTGGGAGTACAACCGGTTGCTGCAAGAGGATCCTGTACAACCCAGAACCTCGGCACTCCCGACTGCTGCGCTCTGGCAGGGGGCACATCAGTTCTGGATGTTCAGAGCCGTCCTGTGCACGGCAGAGTCGATAGAGAATGAGTGTGCCGCCGCCGACAGCGTCGGATGGGCCACCGGAACGATTGTCAGAGATCTCGTCGCCGATGGAATCGTCGAAAGCGTCGACTGGAGCAGCCTCCCGCACGCTGTCATCGTGCGCCTCCGTCAGAAGCAACAGCAGATGCGCAAGGCACACCCTGAGAGCGAGATCAGGGATCGAATCGCCCGGCGAGACGTCGCGGGCCTCGAGATGATCAAGAACGAGTTGTTGCAGCCGGTACTCGAGCACTACGGCGCGATCGCATCGGGAGCGCCCAACAGCTTGCACACGTGGGCGGGTAGCTGCGCGCCGTCGGACACGGTGACGGCAGAGCGCGAGGTCGCCGGCCTGCTGTCGACACTCGCGGCGCCGCTCCTACCAGGCGTCCAGGTATGCCGACCGCCGGGAACTGGTGTTCCGCCCAAAGCGATTCAGGCGCAGAGAGTGATCCAGAATGTGGTAGAGCGGCCGATGATAACCGATCTGATGGCAGGCGACGGCCGTTTTGCTGGTCCGCGCGGCTTCGTGCCCTACTTCGAGGCTGTCGCAGTGCATGCAGATGCGTACCGCCCGATCAGCGAACAGATCCTCGCCGACTGGCGCAACGGCCGGGAGCGGCTGCTCCGCCTGCGGGACACGGCAGACAAGTTGCTCTGGTCCGACCTGCATGAAGACTGGTTGCCCGCGTTGACATCGCAATCTATGTCGAACGCCACATTCGAACGCCTTGTCAGCCGCGCAGTTGCTGGCGGTGCATTTCGTCGCTTCCTCGACGGTCCACCTCGACAGACCGTTGTCGGAACTATCTCAGCTGCCGCATTGGCGGCGATTAGCGTAGGAACCGGAGCCCTCGCGGCAGGCGGTGGGCTCAACATCGTCGGAGCCATCGGAGCGATGGGCGCCGCCGCGGCGGCTGCGGAGATAGCCCAGCGGCGACGTGAACCAGCGGCGAAGAAGGGGCGTCAGCGGAGCAACCTCGCGATCTTCTATCAGCAGGCGCGCCTTGTGTAAGCCGGGCCTACGCACGTTCGACTCAAGTCCGAGGGGATTCCATCGTTGACACGCGGATGGCCGCAATGAGAATCGACCGCATCGCGTTGGGATCTGGCGTTGCTGTTGCCTGTGCCGGGTTCGGTGCCATGAGCCTGTTCTGGATCGCGGATCCGAAGAATCCCGACGTGCGCGGTTTTCCGGACTATCTGAGTGCGACCTGGGGAGACGCAGTCTGCTTGCCGGTCTTCTCGACCGCTGCTGTGTATCTCGTTCGGAATCTGTCGGCTGCGCGGACCGAGCGGCGTGCTGGTATCACTGCTGGGGTCGCCGGATTGCTGCTTGGCATCGGCACGCAGGTCGCGTGGCTTGCCGATGACGCGCCTGAGCTGAACTGGACGCTCCCGGAGCCGCACCGGTTCACGCCGGCCGGGGTCTATCACGGTGTGTTTCTCAGTTCGGTCGCTGCGTTGACGGCGGGGGTGGCAACAATCGCGCTTCTGCGTTGGAGAGCGACTGCCCCAGAGCAGCGGACGCGAGGCGTGAAGATCGCTGCCTCGCTGTGCGTGTCGGCCATGGGGGCCTTCGGTGCGTTGCTGGCGCTCGACAACGTGAGTAGTAGATCAACCGCGGCGACCGTCGGCACTGCGGCCGGTATCGCCGGCGGTGGTCTGCTCGTCGCGGCTGCGGGATTGCTGGCCGGTCGTAAGCGGCCTTGAACGCCTGCTGGTGATTCCACCGGGCTGGGGTAGTGGGGGAGTTCTGCGTACATGACAGGGGATGGATCTGTGTTTGGGAAGGTTGTCGCGTCGCTTTTCGGCGCACTCGCTGTGATTCTGTCGATCGTCCGGTGGCCAGACGACTTGTCGATCGGGTCGCTTGCGATCGCGCTCGGAGCCGTTGTTGTGTTGGGAGTCGGCATTGCCTTGTTGTTGCGAGGCCTCGCCGTGAGGCAGTCATCGGCCTACGTTGTTGTCGTCATCGCTGGGCTCATCGGTACGACAGTGATCGGCACGTCGTCGGTGCCGCTGGCGTTCATTCTCCCTCCGCTGGCTGTTCTTGTCCCGACGCTCCTCTTTGGAGTCAGGATCGGTCCGTCGCGAGGGGAGACTGCCTTCTCTGCCTTCGCACTGAGCACGGTGGGGATCACGCTGGCTGCGCGTCCGGGACTCGACGAGTGGAAGTTTGCTCCCGCAGTGATGGCTCTCTTGCTGCAACGTGTCCTGTTGCTGGTGGTTCTCGTGTACAGGCGCGCTGCCTTTCCTCCAGGTGGTGCGGTGCCCGAGCCTCACACCGTGACACCGGGCCTTGCTGTTATCGGCTCGGCGGCAGTATTCGCCTTCTTCTACTCAACCATCTCCTTCATGGCGCACGATGAGACGCTCTTCAGCCGTACGCGCGCAGGTGCCGATGCCTGGCGCTGGTGGCCGCTCACGCTGGCGTGCCTGCTCATCGGCGCAGGGGTAGTGTTTCGCGGGCGCCATAGAGTGGCGGTACGTCGGAGCACTGTGATCGCCGTTCTGCTCAGCGTCGGTTGGGTCACGTTCCTGGCATTGACGTTCACGCCCTCGCCCGGCGCAAACTCTGCTTACGTTGTTGTCTCGTTGGCGGCCGCGCCGGAACCTGTCAACCTTTCTGAGACACGTTCTTGAGCAAACTACTGAGCCGGGTCCTCCTTGTCTTCGGGCTTGTTGATCCACACGGTTCCGGGCAGCTTCGGCGGCTCGGGTGGCTTGCGGACGAACCGTTCGGGGGCGGCGGGTAGGCGGCGTCCAGGACGTGGCCGCGGGCCTCGCGGATGGCGTGGGCGCGGCCGTAGTGGACGTCGGCCGGGGTGTGCAGGCCGATCCCGGAGTGCCGGTGCTCGTGGGCGTACCAGCCGAAGAACCGGTCGCAGAACACCCGCGCGTCCTCGATGCAGCCGAACCGTTCGGGGAAGTCGGGCCGGTACTTCAGCGTCTTGAACTGCGCCTCGGAGAACGGGTTGTCATTCGAGCACGTGCGGCCGGCTGTGGCTCTTGGTCACGCCCGAGGTCGGCGAGCAGGAACGCGACCGGCTTGGAGGCCATCGACGAGCCGCGGTCGGCGTGCAAGGTCAGCTGGTTGCGGTCGACCCGTTGCTTGCGGACCGCCTCGGCGATCAGCCGCTCGGCCAGCACCGCGGACTCCCGGGAGGCGACCATCCAGCCGACCGGGTAGCGGGAGAAGATGTCCAGGATCACGTACAGGTAGAAGTAGGTCCACTTCGCCGGCCCGTGCAGCTTGGTGATGTCCCAGCTCCACACCGCGTTCGGTGCCGAGGCGACCAGCTCGGGCTTCACCTTCGCCGGATGGGTGGCGTGCCGCCGCCGGTCGCCGGTCTCGCCGCGCTCGCGCAGCAGCCGGTACATCGTCGCCTCCGAGCACAGGTAGATGCCCTCGTCGAGCAGGGTGGCGTAGACCGTGGCCGGTGCGGCATCGACGAACCGCTCGGAGTGCAACACCTCCAGCACCGCCGCACGTTCGGCCTCGGACAACGCCCGCGGCTGCGGCCTGCGCGGCGGCGCTGCGCGACGGCGCCGCAGACGCCGGCATCGAGGTGCGGCGCGGGTCGACGGCCCGCTGGCTCGGTGGGCCAGCGGTCTGCTGCTGGGCGGCGGGCCGGGCCCGGTAGTAGGAGGCCCGCGGCAGCCCGACCGCCTCGCATGCGGCCTTCGCGCCGATCAGCGGCGACCAGGTCGTCCACCGCCTCGTCGATCGCGTCGGTGATCAGCGGCGCTCACTTCGCCCGGTCCTCGTCGGTCGCGCCGCCAGTGGCGAGCTGTTCCAGCAGCGCGGAGAGCTTTCCCTGCACCTCGATCACCCGCCGAGACGTCGTCGAGCTCGGCCTGCAGCTTGGCGACCTCGGCCTTGCAGCCGGGCGTTCTCCCGCTCCACCGGGTCGGCCGGCGGCCGGCCCCGGGTCTTGCCCAACGCCTCCAACGCGCCCTTGTCGCGCTGCTTGCGCCACTCGCTGATCAGCGAGGAGTACAAGCCTTCGCGTCGCATCAACGCGCCCCGGCCGTCGCGGTCCAACCCGTCGTACTCGGCCAGGATCGCGGCCTTGTACTTCGCCGAGTACGACCTACGCTTGGCCCGCTCGGGGACCTGCGGGTCGGGGACCTCCTCCACCCGCACAGCATCCCCCAACGGGGACCCCGGCATCGTGACCGTCATCAAACCTCTCTCCGAATCTCGCCCTCATCAGTCAGTAATTCCTACCGGATGGGGTGTCTCAAGAGAGGTTGACAGAGAGGGCGCTCGGCATGGGTTTGCTCTCGGCGGAATCGGTATGGGTGGCAGCGGTCCTGGAGGGTATGCGCCCGGGCACCTCCGGCCTGCTGCTCGGCACCTGCGCCGGCCTGGCGGTTGCCGCGAGCATTGTCTGGCTGACGCTGGGAGCGATCTGGGTAGGTCCGGTTCCCGGGCGGCTCGGAGCATCGCTGGGCGCGAGTGGCGTCGCGATGCTCGGTGGCTACACAGTGGCCCTGGTGTGCGCACAGGTGTCGGCGCGCACACTGACAGGACCGGTCCTAACCGAGGATCCGCCGGCGCAGATTTTGGCTCAGGACCAACTGCTGTACATGTTCTTCGCGTTCCTGGCGATTGTGGTTCCGGCCATCACATTCACTGAGGCAGGTAGCGAGTTCTCGGCGTCTCTAGATCAACCACTGACCTACCTGGCCGCACCGTTCTTCTCGTTCTTTGCCTTCACCCTTCGCAACAACTGGGACCACTGGCACCGGCAGCAGGTCCGCATCGCGGATCTGCACGCGAACACTGGCTACCCAGCAGACCCTACGAAGTGGCTGAGCGTGCTGAAAACGCATATGTGGTTTCAGGTGGCAGTCACCGTATTGATCACCTGTACGGCGGTCGTACCCCTGATGGTTCTGATCCTCTCCGCGGCGGTCATCGAAGTCGTCCGTGCGATCCTCCCCGCCGGAAGCTCCACGGCGTGAGGGCCGATCTTGGAAGGCCGCTCACGTGTACCGGGACGAGCGAGGGGTCGCTTGCATGCCTCAGAGCCCCCAGCAGCGGCGACGCCTGCACGATCTCCGTCGGTGAGCGCTCCGACGACTGGAACTTGCTGACTCGCAGGCCAGCCGATCGAGGTCGTTCGCCTGGTCCGCGACGACGTCCCCGAGTCGGGTCGAGAGCTCGTCGCAGCACTCCAAGCGTGAACGCGAGTCGCCGATGCGTCTGACGATCATCGGCAGCGTGCCATCGGCGGATGGGTGCGCAGCCGCTGAGAATAGAGGTGGCCTTAGGCAAGCAGTTGCTCCGGCACTGCTCCGTGAGACACCGGCAAGAGCTGATCATCGTCAAGCACTAATGAGCAACAAACTCGCAGGTCAGAGGCCGATTCGGGTCTTCTGCAACGGCGAGCCTGCTCAGCTGAAATAGATCTACACCATTTTCGAGGGTACGTCGGAGATCCAGCGCCTGGTGATTGCCCGAGCCATCTCCGGGATGCGGATCAGGTAGTTGCCCACGCCGGTGCTACGCGCGCTCCTGCGTCGCGTGCTCGCCACCGGCTCCCGCCCGGTGCAGGGACCGAGCACGCACGGCCCGCCGGATCACGGGTGTTGGTCGGTCACGAGAATCGCGAGTTGCAGCACAGACCGGAGTTCATCCCGAACGCGAACTGGATTGCCGAGTACGGCGAAGTGCGCGAGGTTCGGCACTACAACAGCAGCGGCCCGGTCGGATACCACCGCGGCGACCAGTTCTCCGAATGCCGCCGGCACACTCTCGACCTTCTCCTCGAAGATCTTGCCGAGCTGGTAGCCGTTCTGTTCGGTGTACGTCGAGAACCGCGCACGAATGTCGGCCTTCTCCCGAGCGCTCATGAAGAGGTGTTCCCGGTAGTAGCCGTGCGCGAGCTGGTGCTCATCTGTCCCGTTCCCCGCCGTCATGTGACGAGTTTCGACCGTGCCGTCACTCTCCGGAGGGGCCATACTGGTGGCCAATGGGCGGGATCGATATCTGAGTCGAAAGGCACGGGCCAGCCACGATGGAAACTGGCGTCGGACGGCTGATCGCTCAGCTACGGGCTGAGCGCGAGCTGAGTCAGGCAGAGCTTGCCCAACTACTCGCCAAGTCTTCCGGTAACCCAGCTGTCACGCGCCACGAAGTGAGCCGATGGGAACAGGGCCGCCGCCGGCCGCGGCGGTACTGGCTCGAATGGCTCGCCGTCGTCTTCGGCATGAGCCTGTTCGACCTTGAGGATCTGGCCCGGTTGGCCACTCCGACGATCGATACGGATGAGGCTGAGGCCATCGAACTGCGGCAACGAGTTGCGTTCAGCGACGTCGGCTCGCAGACGCTAGAGCGCCTGGAGGCTGCCGTCGACGAGCTCGCGATCGCCTATCCGGCGACACCGCCGGATCTTCTTCTGCTGAGAGTCCGGCGCCACCTCGCGTACGTTGGTCAACTGCTTGACGCCCGCAAGACACTCGCAGAACACCGTCGCCTGGTCGTCGTCGGGAGTTGGCTTTCCCTCCTAGCCGCGACGTGCTCCATCGACCTCGCGAACCGTCCTGCGGCAGCGGCAAGACTACGTACGCGACACAACTGGCAGAGCACGGCGAACACGCCGAGTTGTCCGCCTGGTGCCTTGAAACCGAGGCGTGGCAGGCAGTCACCGACGGCGATTACCGACGCGCCCTGAGGCTAAGCCAAGGCGCCCAAGCAATCGCCCCGCACGACAGTTCGGCGTACATCCAAGCCACCGCACAAGAGGGTCGCGCCCACGCCAGACTCGGCCACAGCCGCGAAACTCTGAACGCCCTCGGCCGTGTAGAGCAGCTCGTAGCACCACTCAAAGTGCCCGATCGGCCCGAGCACCACTACCGTTACGACCCCGAAAAGTCGAACGCGTACGTAGCCACAACGCTCTCCTGGCTGGGCGACCCCGGCGCCGAATCGATCGCCCGCCAGGTCCTCACTCAGCTCGAGAACCTGTCGTCCGGAAGTGCGCGACCCCGCCGCGCAGCCACCGCCCGTCTCGACCTTTCCCTGGCCCTCATCGCGAGCAGCAAGCCCGATGAAGCGAGCGGAGTAACCATGGAAGCCCTCACCTCCGGCCGCCTCGTCCCCTCCAACTTCTGGCGCGCCAAAGAAGTCATCAAGGCCGTCGACGCCTGCGGCCTCCCCGAAGCCACAGAACTCCGCGACGCCTACGAATCCCTCAAGTCCTGACCACCCTGAATGCCTCGAACCTCTTGATCGGGATACACGAGGCGTCACCGGGACGGCGCGGATCGGCTGCTGCGATCCTGCCTCAGCTCTCCGAGCGGTCGATCAAGTCCTGCGCTCCAACGGTTGATTCATGAGTCTTGGGAGTAGATGAGTGCTGTGTAGGGCGGGAGTCCGGTGCTGGCGCTCCACGCCATTCCGTCGCGTAGCCGGTCGTCGGTGACCGTGTCGAAGCTGGCTTGCGCGCCGAAGTCGGGGCTGTAGCCCTGCCAGTCTGTGTTGCACCGCAGGCGCCAGGTGCCTGGCCGCGGAAAGCCGACGCGGTAGTCGTGGTAGCTACGAACAGCGAGGTTGGCAATGATCACGACGTCGTCACGTGGGCCGCCTGCGTCCCAACGGTGAAAGGCGAGTACCTTGCCGGACTCGTTGACATGGTGGACGTTGATGGATGCTTCGCGTAGACCGCGGGTCGTTTGGAGTCGGTCACGGCGGAGGGCGATGAGGTCGCGGTACAAGCTTAGGATGCCGGAGTAGGTGTCCGCCTTCGTCGAGTCGATGGGGTCGGTGTCGCGGAACCACTCGTCCTCGAGCAGTTCCTGGCCTTGGGATATTATCGGGATACTGGAGAGGTGAAGACGAGAGCAGCGCCGAGCGTCGATCGCTTGCGTGCGTACCAGCTGCCGGATCTCCGGGAGTCACTTCCTGCGGTAGCCGGGCATGGCCGTTGGCGACTTCATCGTGCGATTCGGTGTAGATCACGCGGCGAAGCCAACCTCCCGTATAGGCGTGGCTGACTGCGTCGCCAACCGCTTGTGCGCTGCGGTCCGCGTCATCGACCATCATCAGTGCGCGGCGGACGGGGTGCACGAAGGCCGCGTCCCATTGACTTCCGAAACCGGCTCCGCCGGCGCCGACATCGCGGGTCAGCCAATCGTTGTCCTGCAGATCCTCGGCGATGTGAACTTCCATGGCTGCCGAGTGCTTGTGTCGCTGGTGATGCTCTGCATCAGTCGCCAGCCGTCAGGGATTTCCCCCGTTGATCGTTGCCGCCCCACTGATTGCGGATGAGTGCGGTCGCATCCCACCGCAGCCCGTCGAACCGGAATTCCTCACCACATGCGCGCGTTGTCGGCAAGGTACTGACGGACCTCCGGTCGGCCGTAGTCCGGCCTGGTGTCCCCAGGGAGTGACTCTGCGGGCGTCGTTGTAGAAGTAGATGCCGCCGCCACCACCCTCGCTGCGAGCCGTCGAATCGCCACAGATCGAGGTCTTGCGGCCCGAGGTGGTTGTACACGACATCGAGGAACACCGCAAGATCGCGCTCGTGTGCGGCGAGAACGAGTTCCTTGAGTCGACGTGGCCGCCGTACGTGCGTTCGATCGCGAAGATCTGGGCGGGGTTGTCCCCAGGAAAAGTCGCCCATGAATTCCATCGACGGGCATGAGCTCGATTGCGCTGGATGCCCAGATCGACCCAGGTGGTCGAGTCGGGCCTGGACGCTGGCAAAGCTGCCCGGTGGTCCGCCGACGGCATCGTTGTAGGTGCCGGCGTCAGGAGTTCATAGATCACCAAGTCGTTCCATGACGGCGTGCGGTAGTCGTGCCGGCCCCAGTCGAAGTCAGTAGTGGATACAACTGACCTGCCTGCGGAGTGAGTGAGCTCACGGGCGTGGGTGCTGCCCGTCGTTCATCTTGCAGATGAAGGCGTCACTGGTGTTGCCGATGGGCGGGGTGTGGGAAGGCCCCGCCCGCTGGTCGCGGACGGGGCCTTGGTCGGCTCGCTGACGGGGTGCTCGGCGTGGTGATGATGCCACCGGGTTGTGCTCAGTCGGCGCCGGTTTCGGAGATGGCGATCCGGGTTGCTTTCTCGTCGACGATCGGGTTGTTGCGGGCGAACGCTGCGGTGAGGGCGTTGACGGCGAGGTTGTTCACCGCGCGGGGGTAGCCACGAGAGGCGTTGTGGATCAGGGTGATCGCGTCGGCGCTGAACAAGGTGTCGGTGCGCCCGGCGATCTTTGAGATGGTGGGTAGAGGTCGATCGAGCGGTTTCGGTCGCGTCCCCATGCCGGTGAGGGCGTAGCGGACTGCAATCCGCTGGTCCAGTGCGGCGAGCACCCCGAGGCGCAGCCGTTGTCGCAG
>CAVYQT010000010.1:0-399611 GCA_963770725.1 uncultured Actinomycetota bacterium | reverse complement strand
GACGACCCGGACCACACGATCCTGGTGTACGTCGACCCGGCCGGACGCCGGCTGGAGATCGTCACCGGCGAGGTCGCGAAGCGGCAGCTCTCGGACACGGCGGCCGGCCTGGCCGCGCTGTCCATGCAGACCTCGTTCGCCACGGGTGACCTGACCGGCGGTCTCGTTACCGGCGTCGAGCAGTTGGGTGCGCACGCTCACCAAGCACCGCTGCTGCACGCGAACGAGCCGCACAAGCAGTGAGCCGGCTGCTCCAGCCACAGCGGATCGAGCTCGACGATCTCGTCCTGCGTCCGTTCCTGTGGTCGGACGAGCCGGCGGTCGCTGAAGCCCTGCGGGATCCGCAGATCCTGCGCTGGACCGCGGGTACGGCGGTGATCCGTACACCCGCGGACCAGCGGGCGAGACGGTGGCTCGAGACGCGGATCGACGGCTGGCAGCGTGGCAACGCGGTCTTCGCGGTCGCGGACGCCGTCAGCGACTACGTGCTCGCCACGGTGTCGATCCGCGAGGTCGACCGGCTTCCCGACCAGGCGGTCATCGCCTACTGGGTCAGCCCGGCCGCGCGAGGCCTGAGGGTTGCTGCTCGTGCTTTGGACGCAGCAGCTCGCTGGTCGTTCGCGAAGGACGGACTGGGACTGCACCGGCTGTCGCTGGATCACGCGCTCGTCAACGAGGCCTCATGCCGGGTGGCAACCCGCGCGGGCTTCCAGCTGGAAGGGACGATGCGCGAGTTCTATGTCGAGCCGTCCGGCGAGCGACACGACTCCCACCTGCACGCCCGGCTGGCTACGGACGAAGTCGGCTAACTGGCCGGCGCGACAGCTGGTTCGAAGGTGGGACAGGCCGAGCTGCTGTAGGCGGTCTGGGTCTTGGATGCGGAGCACAGGTCCAGCATCTGCGCCGCTGACCTGCCCGGGCCGAGGTAGACGATCCAGGTGTCGGCGACCGGCTCCATGGAACTGTTGGCGATCCCGGGGTACTGACCGTCGACCAGCATCGCCTTGGCGGCGACCCCGGCGGTGATCATCTTGATCGCGGTGGCCTTGGCCAGTTGTTCGGCGTCCATGCCGACGTCGGTCGGGTACTTCTCCATCACGACGATCCACTGGCCGCGCTTGAAGACCGGAGTCGTCGGGCCGGTGTTCGGCGTCACGGTCGTCTGGACCTTCTTGGGCGGCGCCGACGCGGCGGGCGGTTTGCGATCCGCCTTGGACGTGTTGACCGACGGGGACGGGTCCGCGCTCTGGGTCGCTGCCGGTGGCCCCGCTCCGCCGTTCGCCGCGCCGCCGGCCCCAAGGTCTTCGTCGGTGGGCGGCGCCGACGATCCGCCGGTCAGGATGAAGGCGAACACGGCGACTATCGCGAGGGCGGCGACGACCGCCGCACCGACCGCACTGTGCGAGCGCTGAGGCTTGCGGGCGTGGCCGTGGTGGGGATGACTCGGAGTGGAAGGGCTCTTCTGTTGTCGCCGGGCGGGTGGCCCCCGGTGATCCACGGGTGTCACGGCAAGGGTCCCTCCCCAGATTCCCCTGTGGGCGGATAGGTGCGTGCAGCTTAAACCGAACCGTCCCGTAAGTGAGTACTGCTCACGTGATGAGAATCTCCTTCCGGCCAAACGAGTCGCGGCCCGGAGTCGGCTCCTCACTGTCCGTCGAAGAACAATCGTTTGACTGTCACCGGTAGCGTTCGCGCTACCACTGTCCGGGTCCGTGGGCGATGGTGGGAAGTCCCCGGCGCTGAAAACCTCCAGGCAAGTGCTTGACCTACTGAGGGGACTCGGCCTGGTCGTCAAGGCCATCACCGGCCGGACCTCTGCGCCTAGGTGCCGGACGGGATGCCTTCGTGTTTCGGCTGCGGGCGGGTGTCGAGGGCGTCGTCGAGCCAGGCGTCCACGTCGACGTCGGCGCCGAGGATGTGGTTCACGTACGACGCTCGCTCGTGGCTGAGCGCCTCCAGCTCCCAGACACACGGGGCCGCACCGATCGGGGCCGGCCGCAGATCGTCGACGTCCATCCCGCTGAAGATGCTCTGACGGGACTGGAAGTCCTTCGCCCAGCTCTGCACGACCAGGTAGATCCCGTCGTCACCGAGGTGCAGTACGACGACGCCGAGCCCGACCGAACCCATCGCGTCGTCGAACTCCAGCTGCCGGCTCGCGGTGGCACGGGCGGCCTCGACCATCTGGTCGTCCCACTGCCGTCCGCGAGCGGTGATGATGTACGGCTTCACCAGGCGATGCGGATAGCGCCACGGCATCAGGGGAGTGACAGGGCGAGGGCGGTACGCCTCGGCCAGTCCGGTCAGCGCAACGGCTGCCGCACCGGCCAGGGCGGGGTCAGAAGCGGGCACCGAACCAGTCTTACCCCACCGCGGTCCAACACGACACCGGCGGTCTCAGCGCGAGACCGGCGGCGTCGTGTTCAGCTCGCGTCGCGGGCCTGGGCCGCCAGAGCGCGAGTCAGGTCGGCCTGCGCCTCGCTGACGTACCGCAGGGTGGGCGCGTCCACCGACGACGACTCCGTCGACAGCCAGGACGTGAGTGCGTCGAGCGTCGGCTGCTCCGGCAGGTTGCGCGGCGACAGGTAGACCAGCACGTTCTCACCCATCGAGGAGCCGAGTCGGGTGTAGACGTCCTTGGCCGCGTTCAGGTACTTCTCGACGTACGGCCGGAGCAGTTCCTCCTGGCCCTGCTGCTGGAAGCCGAGGATGGTCCGGAACTGCGTCTCGTTCGGGGTGTCCCCGGACTCGACCGCGATCCGCCACGCGTCCTCCTTGGCCTCGGCGGTCGGCCGGGCGGCCCGTGCCTGCGCGGCTCGCTCCTGCCCGGTGATCGTGGTGTCCCGGGTCAGTTCGTCCTCGATCTCGTCGGCACCGATCCGGCCGAGCCGGGCCAGCGCGACGATCAGCGTCCACCGCAGATCGGTGTCGACCACCAGACCCGCGGGCAGATCACGGGCGTCGAGCCACGCGGCCAGTCGGTCGGCACCTGCGTCGGAGAACACCGCGGCGCTGTACGCCCGGGCGAACGCGAGCTGGTGATCGCTGCCCGGTACGGCGTTGGCGAGCAACTCGGCCAGCGCCTCCTCGAACTGAGCCCGCAACGCCGGCCGGTTGTCCGGGGCCGCGTAGAGGTTGATCGCGCTGGTCGCCTGCCCGAGCAGTGACCGTACGCCGGTCAGGTCGGACTCGGCCTTGATCCCGCGCAGCACGATGCCGACGTACTGGCTGGCCGGCATCTCGGCGTCGCGGGTCATGTCCCAGGCCGCACCCCAGGCAAGGGCCCGGGGCAACGATTCCGTGCAGCTGGTCGATCGACTCGACCAGGGTGGCCCGGGACCGCTCGTCCAGCCGGATCTTGGCGTAGGTGAGGTCGTCGTCGTTCAGCAGCACCAGGTCCGGCTGGCGTCGCGCCGACCAGCTCGGCCAGCTCGGTGCGCGGTCCGTCGATGTCGACCTCGAACCGCTCGGTCCGGACCAGACCTCCGTCGGTACGGCGGTACATGCCGACGGCCAGTCGGTGCGGTCGCAGGACCGGGAAGTTCTCCGCGGCGGTCTGCTCGATCGCGAACGACGTGAACGCACCCTCGGCGTCGACCGCGAAGTCGGCCCGCAGCGTGTTCACGCCGGCCGTCCGCAGCCAGCGCTCGGTCCAGTCGTCCAGGTCGCGTCCGGACGCCTTCTCCAGCGGCTTCAGCAGGTCGGTCAGCTCGGTGTTGCCGAACGCGTGGTCGGAGAAGTACTCCTTCAGCGCGCTGATGAAGGTGTCCTCACCGACGAACGCGACCAGTTGCCGCAGCGTCGAGGCGCCCTTGGCGTAGGTGATGCCGTCGAAGTTCACCTCGACCGCGTGGAAATCGACCATGTCGGCCGCGATCGGGTGCGTCGAGGGCAGCTGGTCCTGCCGGTAGGCCCAGTTCTTCCGGGCGTTGCAGAAGGTCGTCCAGGCACCGGCGTACTTGGTCGTCGCGACCGCCTGCGCCCAGTGGCTGGCCCACTCGGCGAACGACTCGTTCAGCCACAGGTCGTCCCACCAGGTCATCGTGACCAGGTCGCCGAACCACATGTGTGCGAGCTCGTGCAGCACGGTGTTCGCGCGGCTCTCCAGCTCCGCATGCGTGGTCCGGCTGCGGAACAGGTACTCGTCCCGCAGCGTCACGCACCCCGCGTTCTCCATCGCGCCCATGTTGTACTCGGGCACGAACGCCTGGTCGTACTTGTGGAACGGGTACGGCGTCCCGAAGGCCTGCTCGAACAACTCGAAGCCCTGCTTGGTCACCTCGAACAGGTCCTCGATGTCAAGGGCTTCCTTCAGCGACGGCCGGCAGAGCAGCGACAACGGGTAGCTGCCGTGCGGCCCGTCGTACGAGTCGGTGACGACGTGGTACGGACCGGCCACCACCGCGGTGATGTACGTCGACATCCGCTCGGTCCGCGGGAACTCCCAGCGGGCCAGCTCCTCACCGTTCTCACCCTGGTACGGCGTGGGCTCGGGCGTCGGCGCGTTCGAGATCACCACCCAGCGGGCCGGTGCGGACACGGTGAAGGTGAAAGGGGCCTTGAGGTCCGGCTGCTCGAAGGTGGTGAACACCCGGCGGGCGTCCGGCACCTCGAACTGGGTGTAGAGGTAGGTCTCCTTGTCGGCCGGGTCGACCGAGCGGTGCAGCCCTTCACCGGTGCGCGAGTAGGTGCAGTCCGCGACCACCGTCAGCTCGTTGCGCTCCGCCAGCCCGTCCAGCTGGACCCGGGCGCCGTCGTACACCGTGTCCGGGTCGAGCGAGCGGCCGTTCAGGGTCACCTCACGGACCGTCTCCGCGATCAGGTCGGCGAAGGTGCTCGCGCCGGCGGTGGCGGCGAATGTGAGGGTGGTCACCGACCGGAAGGCCGGAGCGCCGCTCAGGGCGTTGGTCAGGTCGAGCTCGACCGCGTATTCGACATCGCTGACCACGCCCGCACGGGTACGCGCCTCGTCGCGCGTCAGGTTGGTTCCAGGCATGTCGGCATCCTATGCACCTGGCTGCCCGCTTCGCCGAGGGTTTCCCCGCGACATCGGGCATGGATACCAAACCGGTGCCAAGTTGTTCGATTTTGTATGATGGTGAATATGACTGCCTCCGCCGATTTCTGGTTCGACCCGGCCTGCCCCTGGGCCTGGATGACGTCTCGCTGGATGCTCGAGGTCGAGCAGGTCCGCGACGTGACCACTACCTGGCATGTGATGAGCCTCGCCGTACTGAACGAAGGGCGTGACGATCTGGACGAGAAGTACAAGCAGAACCTGCGCAACCTCCGGGGCCCCGTCCGGGTGCTGATCGCGGCCGAGCAGGCCCACGGCAACGAGGTCCTGCTGCCGCTCTACACTGCGCTCGGCCGGCGGATCCACGTCGAGGGTCGTGGCGTCGGCGACGGCAAGGGTGACGTGGTGAAGGAGGCTCTCGCCGAGGTCGGTCTGCCGGCGTCGCTGATCGAGGCTGCCGACACCGACCGGTTCGACGACGCCCTGAAGAAGTCGCACCACGCCGGCATGGACCTGGTCGGCATGGAGGTCGGGACGCCGGTCATCGCCGTCGAGGGCAGCGCCTTCTTCGGCCCGGTGGTGACGCCGGCCCCGAAGGGCGAGGCGGCCGGCAAGCTCTGGGACGGCGTCCGCCTGGTGGCCGGCACCGACGGCTTCTTCGAGATCAAGCGCACTCGGGACCGCGGGCCTGTCTTCGACTGATTCGGTTCGTGGTTCAGGGCTTGTTTCGAACCGCGCCGAGTGGTGAAGGTTGCTCACCGACGATGTCCCCAAGTGGTGAGTAGGTTCCAGATGACGTTGCGAGGCGAGCTGCCCGAGATCGTTGCCGTACCCGACGGAGTGACCGCCGGGATCGCCGTCTTCGACCGCAGTACCGGGCTGTTCGTCCAGCAGCACAACCCGGATCACCGGTTCCGTTCCGCGTCCGTGGTGAAGCTGCTGATCGTGCTCGACTACCTCTGGGACCGCGCGCCGGCGTACGACGTACCGGCCGCGGACCGGACCAGGCTCGAGGTGATGCTGCGCAGCAGCGACGACGACGCGGCGAGCTACTACTGGGACGAACTCGGCGGTGCTGCCATCGTCGACCGGATGGTGCAGCGGCTCGGCCTGACCCACACGGCCGGGCCGCCCACCACCCACCCCGGCTTCTGGGGGTACGTCGCGATCACCGCCGCCGACACCGTCCAGATCTACCGCTACATCCTGGATCGGGCCCCCGAGCCGGTGCGGGCGCTGGTGATGGGCCTGCTGCATCAGCCGACCCGGCACGGCACGGACGGCTTCGACCAGTACTTCGGGATCGCCTCGGTCTTCGATCCCGATTTCAGCATCAAGCAGGGCTGGTCCGGCTTCCTCGGGTCGAGCGGCTATCGCAAAGACTCGGCCAAGCCGATCGATGCGCCGCTCGACCTCGTCAGCGATGCACTCCACACGACCGGAACCGTCGGGCCGGGCGATCGGACCATCGTCGCGGTGTACACGTTGCACCCGTCCGGAACGCAGTACGAGACCGCCTACGCCGAGGTGACGCGTTTGACCGCGGCACTGACAGTGCCGGGCGGCGTCCGCGCGCACGGAAGCCGACAGTAGATTGCAGCCATGCGAGTGCATATCGGCTCCGACCATGCCGGCTTCGAACTGAAGAACCACCTGGTCCAGCACCTCACGGCTGCCGGACACGACGTCGTCGACCACGGCCCGGCCGTGTACGACGCGGTCGACGACTACCCGCCGTACTGCCTGCGGGCCGGTGAGGCGGTGGCCAAGGACGACGGCAGCCTCGGCATCGTGATCGGCGGCTCCGGCAACGGGGAGCAGATCGCGGCCAACAAGGTGAAGGGGGTCCGGGCGATCCTGGCCTGGAGCACCGACACCGCGCGGCTCGGGCGCGAGCACAACAATGCCAACGTGATCAGCGTCGGGGCGCGGATGCACGCCGAGGATGAGGCGACCGGGTTCGTCGAGACGTTCCTCGCCACCGGCTACTCGGGCGAGGACCGGCACACCCGGCGGATCGACATGCTGTCCGACTACGAGTCGACCGGCGAACTGCCGCCGCTGCCCTGAGCCTTCGGCTCGTCGTCAGCGGCCGGCTTCGGCTCGACCGGCGTCGATTCGATCGGGCGCCGATTGACCGGCCGACGCGGTCGCGAGACATCGCGAGCCCGCATCGAGCGGCCCGTCCCGACCACGGCCGGAGTAGGCGGACCGCTCCGGCCACCCTTTGCACCACCTGTCGTCCCCATACGAGGAATCATGCCTGAAGGTCACACGCTGCACCGGTTGGCGAACGACGTCTGGGACGCGTTCGGCGGCCGTCCGGTCCAGGCGTCCAGTCCGCAGGGCCGGTTCGCCGACGGCGCCGCGCGGCTGAACGGCCAGGTCCTGCGGCAGACCGAGGCCCACGGCAAACACTTCCTCGCCGATTTCGAGGGCGCCGGGTGGCTGCACATCCACCTCGGCCTGATCGGCAAGGTCGACCTCGGCCCGGCCCCGGTGCCCGAGCCGGTCGGCCAGGTCCGGCTCCGCCTGCAGAACGAGACGTCGTACGCCGATCTGCGCGGAGCGACCGTGTGCGAGGTGCTGACCGATCCCGAGCGCGAGGCGTTGATGGCCCGGCTCGGTCCGGACCCGCTGCGCGACGACGCCGACCCTGAGCTGGCCTGGAAACGGATCCACCGCAGCAAGTTGCCGATCGGGCAACTGCTGATGGACCAGGAAGTGCTGAGCGGCGTCGGCAACGTCTACCGCGCCGAGGCGCTGTTCCGGGCGAAGCTGAACCCGATGACGCGCGGCCACCTGGTGACGAAGCGTGAGTGGCAGGGGATGTGGGAGGACCTGCTCGAGCTGATGAAGTACGGCGTCGAGACCGGTCGGATCGATACCGTTACCGACGACCACACGCCCGAGGCGATGGGCCGGGACCCACGACAGGACGACCATGGTGGCGAGGTGTACGTGTATCGCAGGCAGGGACAGCGCTGCTATGTCTGCCACTCGGTCGTCCGGACCGAGATCCTGGCCGGACGCAACTTGTTCTGGTGCCCGAAGTGCCAGCGCACCGGCCTCACCCGCAAGAGCTGACAGTCATCAGTTGTGTTACGACTGGGTGCGCGGACCGGCCAGTCCCGTTATCTTCTTCACACCATGAACAGGAGCGGCGGTCTCGCTGAGGTACGACGGATCGGCCGCCGGGTCGACACGCTGGTGCGGCGCGCCCGCCGATCCCACCACCTCGCGTTCGCCGCGCTGCTGCTGATGTCGGTGGTCATCGCCGCTTTCAGCAAGGCCTGGCCCGCGCACGTTCCGGCCTCCGCCCTGATCATCACGCTGTTGCTCGGCGGCCTGGTGCTCGGCTTCCGGCAACTGGTCATCCTGACCCTGATCAGCCTTGCCTTCGGTTCGTTCGTCGTCATGTCGCGGCCGCCCGAGTTGCCGAAGCTGGGCTTCGTGCTGGTGCTCGGGGCGGTCGGCTGGGTGGTGATCACCGGCGCCAAGGTCCGCAGCCGGCTCGGCGTACCGGGGACGCGGGGCGAGTCGATGCTGATGGAGTTGCGCGACACACTCACCACCCATGGCGAACTGCCGGACCTGCCGGCCGGGTGGGGGGCGGAGGCCGCGATCCGGTCCGCGGGTGGGTCGACGTTCTCCGGTGACTTCGTCGTGTCGACGACCCGCGACGACGTCCTCGAGGTCGCGCTGGTCGATGTCTCGGGCAAGGGAATCGACGCGGGCACCCGGGCGCTGCTGTTGTCCGGAGCGTTCGGCGCACTGCTCGGCGTCGTACCGGAGGAGGAGTTCCTGCCGTCGGCGAACCGCTACATCCGGCGCCAGGACTGGGACGACGACTTCGCCACCGTGGTGCATGTCGCCGTCGACCTGAAGACCGGGGACTTCGACGTCCGGACGGCCGGTCATCCGCCCGCGATCCAGTTCGACGCGTGGTCGGGGCGGTGGCAGACGCGGGACGCCGACGGGCCGTTGCTCGGGCTGATGGAGGCGCCGGAGTTCGCGGTGAATCACGGGCAGCTGAAGCCGGGGGACGCGCTGTTCCTGTACAGCGACGGGATGGTCGAGACACCGCGGCGGGACATCGGCCGGGGGACCGACCGGCTGGCGGGGCATGCGGAACG
The DNA here is from genome assembly GCA_963770725.1 of uncultured Actinomycetota bacterium. GTDB lineage: Bacteria > Actinomycetota > Actinomycetes > Propionibacteriales > Kribbellaceae > Kribbella. The sequence continues at coordinate 390,458 of CAVYQT010000010.1, read as the reverse complement.
CCTGGTGGCGCAGGGGTTCCAGGGCGGGGCTGAGCTGCTGGTCGACGCGGCCGGCGGTCCGGGGGACGACTCCGCGATCGTGATCATCCATCGGACGGCCCACGGCTGAGGCCCGTCGCACCGGCCGGTGCGTCCGCGGAGGGCTCGTTGGTTGGCTCGGGTTGGCTCTGGGGATGGCGTAGCCTGCACGGTCGTGACGATCGACAAGGATGTCTCCTTCGACGCTGATGCCGATCAGGCCGCGCCGGACGTCTCGTTCGAGGAACTGCTCGCGCTGATGCCGGACTCGGTCCGCGCCTCCTTCCCGCCGTACCGCTGGCAGCTGGAGAAGCTGTGGGAACTCGATCTGAAGGTCGAGCCGGTGGAGGTCGCCGACCTGATCTGGATGTTCGACCTGCCGTTGTGGCAGCTCGACGGCGAACGGTTCAGGGTCACGCCGAACCAGGTCGCCGCCACCCCGATGAACTACCGCGCCCACTACCAGCGGGTGATGGACGCCGACCTCGACTTCCCGATCAACCTGGTCGCGTATCGCGGCCGCCTGGTCGTGCTGGACGGCGTCCACCGCCTACTCAAGGCACACTTCCTCCGCCGCCGCTGGATCGAAGCCACCATCGCCACCGCCACCCAACTCCAATCCTGCGCGCTTTGACCTCTATGTGCAAGCCGTGACTTGCACATAGAACTGGCGGGTGGCAGGGTGGAGAAATGGAGAGCAGGGTGGAGCGTGAGGTGTACGTCGAGGCGCGGCCGGAAGTGGTGTGGGCGGCCGTGACACAGCCGGAGAACTTTGCCCGCTGGTATGCGTTCGGTGGGGCGGAGATCGACCTGCGGCCGGGTGGTCGGTTGGTGATGCGATGGGACGAGCACGGGGAGTATCGCGGCTTCGTGGAGAAGGTGGAGCCGGGGCGGCGGTTCGCCTATCGGTACGCCGTCGATCCGGACGTGGAGCCGATGCCGGGGAACTCGAACCTGGTCGAGTTCACCCTCACGCCGGAAGGTGAGGGGACCAGGCTGCTGGTGGTGGAGAGCGGGTTCGATCGGCTGGACGTCTCGGCGGAGGAGCAAGTCAAGCGGGCCGAGGAGTCGGTGCAGGGCTGGGACGGCGGCCTCGCCGCCTTGACGGAGTTGGCGCCGTCGCTGTGATCTCGCCGCCACCCGACCCCGAGCGCCTCGAGTCGGCCTTGCTGGATTCGTCCGCGGGCTCCGGCGCTCCCATCGTCCGTGTGGACGGGGTGCTGGGGGCGTTGGGTGATGCGACCCGGCGGGCCGTCGTGGAGTTGCTGGCCACAGGTGGCGGGCGGACGGCGACCTCGTTGGCCGGAGAGTTGCCGGTGACGCGGCAGGCCGTGGTCCAGCATCTCGCCGTACTGCGGGAGGCCGGGCTGGTCGAGAGTCGCCGGGTCGGCCGGGATGTGCGCTTCGAGTTGCGCACTCAGGCGTTGACCGAGACCGCGGCCTGGATCGCGGACGTCGCCTCCCAGTGGGACCGCCGGCTGGCTGTGATCGCTGAGATCGCCGAAACCGCCCAGGTCGAGGCTCTGCTGTCGGAGGGCGCCGACGACCGCCGCTCCGTCCGAGAGTCCGGCCGCGACGCGCGGTGAATGTTTATGTTGACGTATCACTCTTAGGATCGACGCCATGACATCGAACGGTGACGATTACGTCCCGAGCCCGACCGGCTGGGTTCGCAAGCAGGTGGAGAAGGTCGAAGCGACCGGGACCACGGACGCGGTCGACATCAGAGGCCTGCCGGTCGTGCTGCTCACCATGCGCGGCGCCAAGTCGGGCAAGATCCGCAAGGTGCCGCTGATGCGGGTCGAGCACAACGGTGTGTACGCCGCCGTCGCCTCGCTCGGCGGATCGCCCAGGAACCCGGTCTGGTACTACAACCTCAAGGCCGACCCGAAGCTCACGCTGCAGGACGGCGAGATCACCAAGGATTACGTCGCCCGCGAGATCGAGGGCGCCGAGTACGACGAGTGGTGGCAGCGCTCGGTCGCCGCCTACCCGCCGTACGCCGACTACCAGACCAAGACCAGCCGGAAGATCCCGCAGTTCGTGCTCGAGCCGGTCAGCTAGGGGAGGGTCCGGGCCATCTCGGTAAGGTCTGTGAACAGATCCACCGCGGAACGGTACAGGGTGACCGAACCAGCCCAGCGGTTGTGAGACGCTGGGGCCGGTCCGGTTTCAACGACCGGGCCCGGCGCGCGCTGCGTCGACCGAGTTCTGGGAGTCGTCCTGACCACACACGACGCGGTGCGGGAACCGTTCGTCGGGTCGACGCGGTTGCGTCTGGCCGGACTGGCACTGCATGCCTATACCGCGAGCGGAACGGTGCTCGCGCTGCTCATCGTCATCGCCGCCATCGACGGGGACGCCGTCCGTGCGCTCTGGCTCGGCCTGGCCGCACTGGTGATCGACGGCACCGACGGGATGCTCGCGCGCCGGCTGCGGGTGAAGGAGACCATCCCGTGGTTCGACGGCGCGATGCTCGACAACATCGTCGACTACCTGACCTACGCGTTCGCTCCGATCGTGCTGCTCTGGACCGGCGGCTACCTGCCGACCGGCGCGTGGGGTGCGGTGCTGGCCGCGTTGCCGTTGCTTGCCTCCAGCTACCAGTTCTGCCGGGTCGACGCGAAGACCGACGACCACTTCTTCCTCGGCTTCCCCAGCTACTGGAACGTGGTCGCGTTCTACGTGGTGATCCTCGGCCTCAGCCCGTTCACCACCGGCATGATCCTGGTGGTCTGCTCGATCCTGGTGTTCGTCCCGGTGAAGTACGTCTACCCGTCCCGGACCAAGGCGTTCCGGTCGGTGAACCTGCTCACCACGGCGATCTGGCTGGCGTCGTACGCCGTCCTGCTCGCCCAGATGCCGGACCCGAACGCCGTCGTGGTCGCCATCTCCCTGGGCTATCTCCTGTACTACGGAGTGCTCAGCCTGTACCTGACCTTCTGGGTCCCTCGACGCAAGGTCGCATAGGTGCTCCTTGGCCTCGGCGCGGCACTCGGTGCCGCGGTGCTCTTCGGTATCGCCTCGATCCTCCAGGCAGTCGGATCGCGCAAGGTGCCGACCGAGTCGGAGCTCGATCCGCGGCGGCTGGGCGGGTTCGTCGTCGCGCTGCTCAAGCAGCCCGCGTTCCTCGCGGCGCTGGTGCTGAACCTGGTCGGGTTCTCGCTGCATTTCGTTGCCTTGCGCGAGCTTCCGCTCTACCTCGCCCAAGCCGGGATCGCGGCCAGCCTGGTGGTCACCGCCCTGCTCGCGACCCGGCTGATGTCGGACCAGTTGAGCGCACTCGAATGGTCCGCGGTGATCGCGGTCTGCGTCGGTCTCGGCCTGCTCGCGGTCTCGGCCGGCGACGCGGGTGACAGTGCCCGCCACCAGGGACTCACCGTCGGCGTCATCGTCTGTCTCGTGGCCATCGGCGTACTCGGCGGCCTCGCCAGCCGTTCCGAACACGGCGTCTCCACCGCCCTGCTCGGCCTCCTGGCCGGTCTCGGGTACGCCGGTGTCGCCATCTCAGCGCGATTGCTGCAGGACGGCTCGATCGGCGAAGTGGTCCGTAGCCCGACGGCGTACACGCTGCCGATCAGCGGCGCCCTCGCCTTCATCCTCTACTCGCTGGCACTCCAACGAGGTTCGGTGACGTTGGCAACCACCCCGATGATCGCGCTCCAAACGATCACCCCGGCGGCCGTCGGAGTCTTCGTCCTCGCCGACGCCGTCCGCTCCGGCTGGTGGCCCGCCGCCATCGCCGGCTTCACCATCTCAGCCATCGGCTCCGTCATCCTGGTCCGCTTCGAATCAGTCAAAACCTGACCCACCCACCGCTACGTCGCGAACTCGCTGCCGCGCGCCTGCTCGGTGCCTGTGTCATCGCGTGATCAACCGACCGGATCACCCCAAGACACGTCGCTAGCGGGAGGGCCATTTCCACGGGGGTTCGTCCAGGGGGCGTTGGTTGGCGAGGGTGGTGGCGCCGTGGGCTTTGATGAGTTCGATGGTGTGGAGGTCGTCGGCCAGGGCTCCCAGGGAGGCGAGGAAGGGGCGGGAGTGGGTGACGACGATGACCTGGGTGTCCTTGGCCGCGGTGACGACGAGGTTTGCCAGGGCGGGCAGGAGATCGGGGTGCAGGCTGGTCTCGGGTTCGTTGAGGACCAGGAGTTCGGGCGGGCGTGGGGTGAGCAGGGCGGCGACCCAGAGGAGGTATCTGAGGGTGCCGTCGGAGAGTTCGGCGCCGGACACCGGCCGGAGTAGGCCGTGTTGGCGGAAGGCGATCTCGAAGCGGCCGGAGGTGCTGACGATCTCCACCCGGCTGCCGGGGAACGCCAATTCGATCGCCTCGTCGAGCGCCCCCTTGGCTCCGATCTCGCGGATGGTCTGCAGGGCGGCTGCGACGTCCGCTCCGTCGGGACCGAGGATCGGGGTGCGGCTGCCGATCTGTACCTGCCGGGCCGGTGCATCCGCGTCTGTGCGCAGGTGGTCGTAGAACCGCCAGGCGCGCATCCGTTCGCGCAGCGCCAGCAGTTCGGGCGCGCGTTCCGGGTCGGCGAACTCGCTCAGCATGCTGTCGAAGGACTGCAGCACATGGCCGACGTCCTGCCACCGGCCGTCGCCGTCGCGGATCCGCGCTCCACCACCGCCTCTCTCGACCAGCAGAGCGGCGGGGCGCAGAAACGGCCCGGCCCAGAGCGCCTCCCGCTTGATCTCCGGATCGAGGTTGAACGCCGAAGGCGTCGGAATCGGCAGCCCGAAGTCGACCGCATAGCCGTAGTCCTCGGAGGCGAAGCCCATCCGGAGGGCGACCGGCCCGGTCCGCACCGTCCCCTGAACGGGCCGGTCCTTGCGGACGTGCTCCGGGCCTGCCCACAGCGTCGACTGGAGGCCGCCTTCGCGGGCCAGCGCGGCGACGGCGCCGTTCCGGGAGGCGTCGGCGAGGAGCCGGAGTGCGCGGTAGAGGCTGGACTTCCCGGTCCCGTTCGCGCCGGTCACAACGTTCAGCCCGCGCAGGGGCATGACCAACCGACGCAATGACCGGTAGTTCTCCACCGCCAACGTCGTCAGCATGCTCGTCACGCTACCGGCCTGCTCCGACAGGGCGACCCGGGAGAGACTGGGCCGCATGACCTCGACCCCGATCCGCCTCGGCATCGTCGGACTCGGCGCGATGGGCCGCGCGTTGTTCGCCGCCGCCCTTCCGCACCCGGACTTCGTCGTGACGCGGGCAGCCGACCTCGACGCCGCCACGATCGCGCGGCTCAGTGCCGAGCACCCCGCGGTTGTGTTCAGCACAGATACGAAGGAAGTGATCGGTTCGGATGAGGTGGACGCGGTTTACGTCGCGACTCCACCTGGTACGCACGCGGCGCTCGTCGTACCGGCTCTGCAGGCTCGGCAGGCGGTGTTCTGCGAGACCCCGCCACCATGCCTGAAGCAATCACCTGCAGGCGACGGCGTGCGCACAGCGGGCGCGTGGGTCGACCAACCCCCACGCGCCCGCCTACCGCCAATCCTCAGGCCAGCGAGTCTTCCCAGGCCTGGTGCAACCCGGAGTAGTGCCCGCCGGTGGTGACCAGGTCATCTGGTGCACCGTCCTCGATGATGCGGCCGTATTCGAGCACCAGCACCCGGTCCGCGGTCTCCACCGTGGAGAGCCGGTGCGCGATCACGATCGCCGTACGGTCGGCCAGGATGGTCCGCAGCGCGCGCTGGATCAGCCGCTCGCTGGGGATGTCGAGGCTGGAGGTCGCCTCGTCCAGGATCAGTACGGCGGGGTCCGCGAGGAACGCCCGGGCGAACGCGACCAGCTGTCGCTGACCGGCGGACAGCCGGCTGCCGCGCTTCTCCACCTGGGTCTCGTACCCCTCCGGCAGCGCCATGATGAAGTCGTGCGCGCCGATCACCTTGGCAGCCTCGACCACCTCGTCGAGCGTGGCGCTCGGCTTGCCGAAGCGGATGTTGTCCGCGACCGTGCCGGTGAACAGGAAGTTCTCCTGCGTCACCATCACCACCCGCTCGCGCAGGTCGTCCTCGGTGAGGTCACGCAGATCGGTCCCGTCCAGCAGCACGTGTCCGCTGGTCGGGTCGTAGAACCGTGCCACCAGCTTGGCGATCGTGGTCTTGCCCGCGCCCGTCGTACCGACCAAAGCGAGGGTCTGACCGGCCGGCACGTCCAGGTCGAGGCCGGGCAGTACCGGTCGCCGTCGACGTACTGGAACCGACGTTGCGCAGCTCGAGGTGCCCACGGCTCTTACCGGGACGCACCGGCTTGACCGGCTCGGGTACGTCGGGCTTCTCCTCGAGCACGCCGGACAGCTTCTCCAGCGCCGCACTCGCGGACAGGAAGGTGTTGTAGAACTGCGAGATGTCCTGCATCGGCTCGAAGAACTGCCGCAGGTAGAGCAGGAACGCAGTCAGTACGCCGACCGTGACCTGCCCGTGGTAGGCCAGGTAACCGCCGTAGGCCAGACCATCGCGACGATGGTGATGTTGCCGATCGCCCTTGATCGACGGCATGAAGATCGCGTTCAGCCGGAACGACTCCAGGTTCGCCGCCCGGTACCGGTCGTTGACGCCGTGGAAGATCTCCTCGTTGCGCGGCTCGCGGCGGAACGCCTGCACCGCGCGGATCCCGGTCATCGACTCGACGAAGTGCACGATGACGGGCGACGGCCTCGCGGGTCCGCCGGTAGACGATGGCTGACCGGCGCCGGAACCAGGCGGTGATCAGGACCAGCGAGCGGGAACGAGAGCAGCGCCACCAACCCGAGCTTGAAGTCCAGCGTCAGCAGCAGGATCGCCGTACCGACCAACGTCAGCAGCGCCGTGACCAGGCCGTCGAAACCGTTCGCCAGCATCTCGTCGATCGCGCCGACGTCCGACGTGAGCCGCGAGATCACCCGGCCGGACGTGTACTTCTCGTGGAACGACAGGCTGAGTCGCTGGAAATGGTCGAACACCCGCCGGCGCAGGCTCGAGCAGGATGGTCTGGCCGAGCTTCCCGGACGCATCAGGAACAGCTGCCGGGCGAACGCCTGCAGCAGTGCCAGCGCGAACACGGTGCTGACGACGGTGATCAGTGTGGTCGCGCCCTCACCGGCCACGATCGGCGGGATGCCGTTGTCGATGCCGATGTTGACCAGGTACGGCACCGCGAGCCGGGCGGCGTTCTCGACGATGACGATGACGACGAGGATCCAGATCAGCTTGTGGTACGGGCGGAGCAGCTCGCCGAGCAGCCGGCGGGAGTCGCTCCTTCAGCCGGATGGTCGTTGCGCCTCGACAACTCCCGGTCGCCCTCGTCCTCGAAGTACCCCCGCCAGGTTCCTCCGCCGACTTCGTCCTCATCGGTCGCGTCGTTCGGAGCGTGTCTGCTGCGTGGTCGTCATACTGCGTGCACCTCCTCTTCCTCGGCGCGCGAGCGAGCAGCCGGTACGCCGGGACGTCGGTGAGCAGCTCGTGATGCGTACCGACGTGGGTGATCGTGCCGTTCTGGAGCAGGGCGACCTTGTCGGCCAGCATCACCGTGGACGCGCGGTGTGCCACCACGATGCCGGTGGTGTCGGCGAGCACGTTGCGCAGCGCCTCCTCGACCAGCGCCTCGGTGTGGACGTCGAGCGCCGAGAGCGTGTCGTCGAGGACCAGGACCGCGGGCTTGGCGAGCACGGCCCGGGCGAGTGCGAGCCGTTGCCGTTGGCCGCCGGACAGCGACATGCCCTGCTCGCCGACCCGGGTGTCCAGGCCCCACGGCAGGTCGTTGACGAACTCGGCCTGTGCGACTTGAAGAGCTTGCTGTACGTCGGCCTCGGTCGCGGCCGGCCGGCCGAGGGTGAGGTTCTCCCGGACACTCATCGAGAACAGCGTCGGGTCGTCGAAGGCGGAGGCGACCGCTCCGCGCAGCGACTGCAGGGTCAGGTCACGAAGGTCGTGGCCGTCGATGGTGATCCGCCCGCCGGTGACGTCGTACAGGCGCGGGACCAGTGCGGTCAGGGTGGTCTTGCCGGACCCGGTCGCGCCGACGAGTGCGAGCGTCGTCGCCGGGGGTGAGGTCGAGGTTGACGTCGTGCAGGATCTCGGCGTGGAGTCGGGGGAGAACCGGAAGCTGACGTTCTCGAACCGCAGGTGGCCGCGCGGGTTCGGCAGCTCCTCGTCGCCGGACTGGATGGTCGGACCAGGTGTCCAGGATCTCGCTGATCCGGTCCGCCGCGGTCATCGACTCCTGGGCCATCGCCAGGATGGCGCCGAGTGACGTGACCGGCCAGATCAGCTACAGCATCAGGGTGATGAACGCGACCAGGGTGCCGAGCGTGATCGCCTCGCGGCCGACCGCGAGCGCGCCGAGCAGCAGCACGACCACCAGGGTCAGGTTCGGGATCACGCCGAGGAAGCGTCCAGAACCTCGACGCCAGCCTGACCTTCGCCACCGAGGTGTCGAACAGCGTGATCGCGCCGTCGTCGAACTGCTGCTGGATGTGCTGGCGCCGGCCGAACGCCTTGATCACCCGGAAGCCGAGCGCGGACTCCTCGATCCGGGTGGCCAGGTCGCCCTGCTGGTCCTGGACCTGGCGGGAGATCACCAGGTACTTCCGCTCGAACTTCAGCGACACCACGATGATCGGCACCGCCGCCAGCAGAACGACGACGCCGAGCGGCCAGTAAAGCTGCAGCAGCAGAGCGGTGACGACGATCAGTTGGAGGATGTTCATCACCAGGAACAGCAGGCCGAAGCCCATGAACCGGCGAATCGTGGACAGGTCGGTGGTGACCCGGGAGAGCAGCTGGCCGCTTTGCCAGCGGGTGTGGAACTCCATCGGGAGGGACTGCAACCGGACGTACAGGTCGTGCCGGAGGGTGGCCTCGAGGTCGCTGACCGTCCGGGACTGGGCCCAGCGGCGGACCCAGACGAGCAGGACTTCGGAGATGCTCAGGCCGAGGGCGAGGAGTGCGAGCGGGACCAGCAGGTCGAGCTCGCGGCGGGTGACCGGACCGTCGATGATCGCCCGGGTGACGAGGGGAACGGTGAGGCTGACGGCGACACCCAGGCCGGCGGTCGAGAACATTAACGCCAGGCGCCAGCGGTGTGGCCGGAGATAGGGACGGAGCCGCCAGAGATTGCGGCTGCGTTCGGGTGCTCTGCTGGTAGGGGCTGCGATAGAGGGCGCTTGGACAGGTCTCTCTGAGGGCATCTGGACGGGCGCACTTCCCATCATGCTCGTGTCTTGGGGTTCGCGACCGGAAAACGGCGCACTTTCCAGTATCGCCTACTGGTAAGCGCTTGTCCTTCTAATTCCATTCCCTGGTGATGAATTACCTCGTGTCGCAATAGGCGACCCCCGCCACCACGCGGTGACAGGGGTCACAGTCATTACGGATCGCGATAGGTCTACGGATTGACCCTGAGGAACGCGATGCCGTCGACGGTGGCCGGCGCGGTCGACGAGGAGACGATCTTGACCGCTCCGGTCCGGAACGGCGTGATCGGCAGGTAGGTCACCTTCCGGGCGGTCGTGGTGGCTGCCAGTGAGACGGTGCCGATCTTGAGGTTCGCGTGGTAGATGTCGACACGACCCTGCCCCGGACCGTGGATGGCGACCAGAGCGATCCGCGCGCCGGCCTCGGCCGTCTTCGTCAGGTAGGCGCCGTTCGCCTTGAGGATCGTGGTGGTGCCCTGGAACGCGAGCGTGCTGGTGGACCGCGTCACCGACCCGGCCGAGGTCAGGGCCCGGTCGTCCTGGGGCGCGACCGCACAGATCTGCGGGGACCAGGCGGACAGGTTGCCGAGGTAGTCGCGGGAGCGGACCAGGAAGCACTCGTCCCAGCCCAGCCGGGGCGTCCAGGTGACCGACGTGATCTTGGTGTTCTGCCAGGTCGGCGGGTAGATCCACTTGCCCAGGGCAACACCGGGAGCGGCGACCTTGTAGACGACGTCGTACGACTCCACGCCGGTGTCGTCCGCGTAGGCCCAGCGGAAGGTGACGGGCGCGGTCACCGCGACCCGGTCGCCGATCCGCAGCGTGACCAGCGACGGCGGGGTCCCGTCGACCTCACTGCAGTACGACGTACTCCACCCGCTCACATTGCCCGCGTAGTCGCGAGCTCGGACCTGCCAGCACGTGTCGGTGCCGATAGGTGCGGTGTAACTGGCGCCTGTCGTCTTCAGACCCTGCCACGCGGGGACCTGGTTCCAGGCGCCGTACGGCGAGGTGCGGTTGGGGCGCTGCTGGATGCGCAGGTCGTACGAGTCGACGCCGGTCGCGGGGGAGTTGGGGTCCTGCGGGTCGGTGAAGGCCCACTCGAACGACAGGCTGGTGTTGTCGCGGATCCGGTCGCCCGCTGACGCGCTGGTCAGTACTGGCGCAACGGTGTCCGGTCGCTGCTGCGGGTCCGCGGTGAGCCAGCTCAGCGTGATGACGCGAGTTCGCGAGTCCGGGTCGGCGTACACGATCTTGGCCAGGCCGGAGCCGTCGGCGCGGAAGCTGGCGGGCTGCGTGCGGACCGGTCCGTAGCGGCGCTGGGCGAGACCCTGGTTGTTGAGGTCGGTGACGAGCAGATCCTGGTCGCCGGTTTTCTGGGCTGTGAAGCCGTTGCCGAGCTGCGAGTCCGCCGCGACCGTGAGGTTCCGCGGGGCCTCGGGGCCCTTCACATCGACGACCTGGTTGCAGCCGCTGAGCAGCGCCCAGCGACCGTTCACGCGGTCTGGGCCGACCGTGCATGCGCTGGCGACCAGGACGGTCTTCTCGGTGCCGGTGGTGAGGTCCTTGCCCGTGAGATGGCCGGGCTCGGTGACCTTCCAGACGGTCGAGTCGGCCATGGCGAACGGCGGTGCGAAGTCGGCCAGCTTGGTCTTGGTCCCTACGTCGTACACCTTAGCGGTGGCGGCGTTCGGGGTGCGATGGGCGACCAGCCTGCCGCCCTTGCCGAGGATCACCTCGTCGGCCGCGGGGAAGGTGAGGCCGTTGACCTTTGCCGTGCCCGCTTGGAACGTCAGCAGGCTGGCGCCCTCGAGCTGGAAGGGCTTGGTGTCGTTGGAACCGCCGGTCGCGGTCCAGGTCGTGCCGTTGTTGCTGGTCTCCCAGAGCGTTTGGTCGGTCTTGTCCGATGTCACCACGCGTGCACCGGACAGGCCGACATCGCCGGCCTGTGCCGTCGCTGTTCGGTTGGCGACCAGAACGCCCGCCCCCAGATGCTCCGGTGGATCGGCTGCCATCACCTGACTCGCCGCCACTGGCACCAGCACGACCGCACAGGCGATCGCAGCCACCTTTACCCGCGTCCTGACCACAAGAACCCCCACCCTCGACACAGGGCGGCACCCTAGCCAGTAACCACCGGTAACGGAAGTGTGCCTGGTCTGGACCGGTTCGCGGGCGTCCCTTGCCGGTGCTGCACTGGCCACCGGTCTTGCACCGATGGTCTACGTCGGCCAGGCCGTCGCCGGCCTCGGTATGTCCCTCTTCGGCGTTCCACAGCGCACCCTCCGGCAGGCCCTCGTCCCGCCGCATCTGCTCGGACAGGCGACCGCTACATGGCGCACTCTGGTGATCGGCGGTCAAGCCGTCGGCGCCGCCATCTCCGGCGTACTCGCCACCGCGATCGGCATACGCCCCACACTCGTCCTTGCCACCGCAGGCATGCTCACCGGCGTCCTGGTCGCCCTGCTCTCACCGCTCCGCACCCTCTACACCCTCCCGGACCCCGTCAGTCCTCAACCGGGTGCGCGATAGCGCCGCCCGTCGTCCAGGTGAGGTCAGTGATGATGCGGTTGGCGGTGTCGTCCAGGGTGCTGGTGCTGTCGACGATCTGCTCACCGGGTACGCCGAGGACGTCGCACGGCTGGTACCACTCGCGCATCTGTTCGGGCGTCACGACCTTCGACAGCGGGCGGGTCGCATGCCGTCGTACGGTCTCGTCGAACGGGATCCGGAAGTAGGAGACCCCGGTCGGGCCGGCGTGGTCGGCGATCAGTTGCCGCGGCATCCCGCCGTACACCGGGCTGTAGAGCCCGCCTTCCAGGATGACGTGGTAGCCGACATCGAGCGCGTACCGCACGGTCTGGTCGATCAGGCCGATGTTCGGAGCGCCTGGCCGCGGGTGCCGTCGCCCGGACAAGCGACGGCCTCCTCAACGGGCAGCGGCAGGTCTAGAGTCACGAGAGTGACCGCGACATCGTCCCGCTGCCGATCCTGCCGACCTCGCTGGTGGGCAGCTACGCCCAGCCGGACTGGCTGATCGACCGGGCCAAGCTCGCCGGCCGCTTCCCCCCGCGGGTGCGGGCGAAGGAGCTGTGGCGGGTCGAGCCGGAGTACCTCGAGCAGGCGCAGGACGACGCCACGGTGCTGGCCATCCGCGCCCAGGAGGAGGCGGGACTCGACATCATCACCGACGGCGAGATGCGGCGGGAGTCGTACAGCAACCACTTCGCCACCGCCCTCGAGGGCGTCGACATCGACAACCCTGGGACGGCCCTCGATCGCAGCGGGCATCCCAACCCGGTGCCGCGGATCGCCGGACCGATCGTGCGGCCGCACCCCGTCGGCGTCCGCGACGTGAAGTTCCTGAAGGCGAACACCGACCACACGGTCAAGATGACCGTGCCCGGCCCGTTCACGATGTCGCAGCAGGCACAGAACGACCACTACCCCGACCTCGCGTCGGCGGCTCTGGCGTACGCCGCCGCGGTCAACGCCGAGATCAAGGACCTGCATGCCGCCGGCGCCGACCTGGTCCAGATCGACGAGCCGTACATGCAGGCACGGCCCGAGGCGGCCCGCGAGTACGGCCTCACCGCGCTCAACGCCGCGCTCGACGGCGTCACCGGCACCACCGCCGTCCACATCTGCTTCGGGTACGCCGCGATCATCCACGAACGGCCCGAGGGGTACTCGTTCCTCCCCGAGCTGGCCGGCTGCTCGGCCGACCAGATCTCGATCGAGACCGCACAGTCGGGTCTCGATCTCGGCGTGCTGAAGGACCTCAGCGAGAAGACCATCATCCTGGGCGTCATCGACCTGTCCGACCACGAGGTCGAGTCCGCCGAGCTGGTCGCCGATCGGGTGCGCCGAGCCTTCCCCTACACCTCACCGGACCGGATCACCATCGCCACCGACTGCGGGATGAAGTACCTCCCTCGCGCGAGTGCGGAGGGAAAGATGCGCGCCATGGCCGGCGCGGCGTCGATCCTGCGCGCCGAGCTCTAGCGCGAGCCGCTGGGGGGTCACCTTCCATGGCCTGCCCCACGGCTTAGACGTGAGAGAAGGCCCCAGCCACCGAATCGCTGCGGGCTGGGGCCCTTCTGTTGTTCGAGCGGGTGACGAGAATCGAACTCGCGTAGCCAGTTTGGAAGACTGGGGCTCTACCATTGAGCTACACCCGCGGTGCTCGGACATGATTCCACATTCTGCGGGGTGGACTCAAAACCGGCCCGCCGATTCCGGTCGGCCGGGGTGGTGGCACGAGCATTGCGTCGGGTCGACTAGACTCGTGCGGTCACTGCGGGGCGTAGCGTAGTGGCTAGCGCGCCTGCTTTGGGAGCAGGAGACCGCAGGTTCGAGTCCTGTCGCCCCGACAAACCCCCTGCAGTACCCCTGCGGCGCGGGCTGTCCCCGTGCTGTGAAGTCATCGATCAAGGAGAACCGCCACCGTGAAGAGCACCGTCGAGTCCATGAGCCCGACGAAGGTCCGGCTCATCGTCGAGGTGCCGTTCGAGGAACTCAGGCCGAGCCTCGACGCGGCGTACCAGAGCATCGCGAAGCAGATCACCGTCCCGGGGTTCCGCAAGGGCAAGGTGCCGCCGCAGGTGATCGACCAGCGGGTCGGTCGCGGGCCGGTGCTCGAGGAGGCGATCAACGACGCGCTGCCGAAGCTGTACTCGCAGGCGGTGCAGGACAACCAGGTCAAGGCGATCGGCCGGCCCGAGGTCGACGTGACCGACTTCAACGACCGGGAGAGCCTGCAGTTCTCCGCCGAGGTCGAGGTGCGCCCCGAGATCACCCTGCCCGACCTGGAGGGCCTGGAGGCCGAGGTCGAGGACATCGCCATCTCCGATGACGAGGTGGACGAGCAGATCGAGTCGCTGCGGCAGCGGTTCGGCTCGCTGAACCCGGTCGAGCGGGCGGTCCAGGACAAGGACTACATCACCCTCGACCTGTCCGCGAGCAAGGACGGCGAGAAGGTCGAGGAGGCGCAGGCCACCGGCCTGTCCTACCAGGTCGGCAGCGGCCAGCTCCTGGACGGTCTCGACGAGGCGGTCACCGGGCTGAACGCGGGCGAGAGCAAGACCTTCGTCACCCAGCTGGTCGGCGGCGCGCTCAAGGGCGAAGACGTCGATGTCGAGGTGACCGTCACCGCGGTCAAGGAGCAGGAACTGCCGGAGTTCGACGACGAGTTCGCGCAGACCGCGTCGGAGTTCGACACCGCCGACGAGCTGAAGGCCGACGTCCGCAGCCGGCTGGAGCGCGGCAAGCGGCTCGAGCAGGCCGGCGAGGCGCGTGACGCCGTCCTCGAGAAGATCCTGACGCTGGTCGAAGTACCGGTGCCGGAGGGTCTGCTGACCGACGAGCTGGCCGCCCGGAAGGAGAACCTGGAGCAGCAGCTCGGGTACTCCGGGATGACGTTCGAGCAGTTCCTGGAGGGCGAGGAACAGTCCCAGGACGAGTTCGACGAGGACCTGAAGAAGCGCTCCGAGGACGCGATCAAGGCCCAGTTCGTGCTGGACCTGGTGGCCGAGCAGCAGGAGCTGAGTGTCAACGACCAGGAGCTGACCGAGCACATCGTCCGGCACGCTCAGCGCTCCGGCGTCAGCCCGGACCAGTTCGCCCAGCACGCGGTCGAGAACAACCTGGTGCCGAGCCTGGTCTCCGAGGTCGTCCGCGGCAAGGCGCTGGCGCACCTGGTCGAGAACGCAACGGTCACCGACGCCTCCGGCAACGTGATCGAGCTGAAGACCCTGCAGCCGGACGGCACGTACGCCGACCCCGAGGCCGAGGCCGAGACCCCGGCCGAAGCTCCTGCCGAGGAGCCGGCGAAGGCCTGACAAGCAGTACGACGCAGCGGCCCGGATCCCTCGTGGATCCGGGCCGCTGTTGCGTTCTCCTGCGGGTGAAAGCGATCTGAAAGCGGCTTTCCCTAGCGTTACCGGCGCATCGCAAGACCGCTCTGGGGGACGCCCGATGAAGCTGAGGCTGCTGGCGGCTGCTGGACCACTGGAACCTCAAGTCACCCACCCGGGAGGAACTGCAGTGGCAGATCTCGATGAGCCTTGCCTATGGCTGCCAGGGCATCCAGTACTTCACCTACTGGACTCCCGTCGGCCGCCCCGACTTCGAGTTCGGTACGGCGCTCATTGGCAAGGACGGAAGACCAAGCCGGCTGTATCACGACGCGACCGCGATCAAAACGACGTACCTGCAACCGATCGGCCGACAGCTCAAGCACCTGGTGAGCGAGTCGGTGGTGCACGCCAACGAGGACCCGCTGCCGGTGGGTACGACGAGGTTCACGATTTCGCCGCAGTTGCGCTCTGTGGCTGGTGAGCGGGTCGTCCTCGGCCAGTTCTGGACCGCCGCCGACGACGGCCGGCGCTGGCTCTTCGTGGCGAACCGGTCGTACGCCGTGAACGACACGGCGACCGTGACAGTCACGGTGCAGCTGGCGCCGGCACGGTCGAGGAGTTCACGCCCGGCTCCGGGCAGTATCAACCGGTGGCCCTGACCGCGGGAGCGTTCGGCGCCTCGATCGCTGTCCGGCGCGGGTCGCCTCTACCGCCTGACGCCGGCCGGGCGAAAGTTGTTGACCGGAAAGAATTCGCTCAGGGCAGACACGGTGCGCCGTGAGCGAACACCTGTGGCCCAGCCTTAGGTCTGCCGCCGCCGCCCAGTAATGTCGGCTTCGTGAACGAGACATTTGCAGCCAGCCCCACCGCCGCGGGCGGCAACGGATCCGGCGGACTCGACGACCACATCTACCAGCGCCTGCTGCAGAACCGGATCATCTTCCTGGGGTCCGAGGTTCGCGACGACAACGCGAACGCGATCTGCGCGCAGATGCTGCTCCTCAACGCCGAGGACCCCAACAAGGACATCTGGCTGTACATCAACTCCCCGGGCGGCTCGGTGGACTCCGGCATGGCGATCTACGACACCATGCAGTGGATCTCCAACGACGTCGCGACCGTCGGGATGGGCCTGGCCGCCTCGATGGGCCAGTTCCTGCTCTGCGCCGGTGCGAAGGACAAGCGGTTCGCGCTTCCGCACGCGCGGATCATGATGCACCAGCCGTCCGGCGGTATGGGTGGTACGGCGAGTGACATCAAGATCCAGGCCGAGCAGTCGCTGCACATCAAGGCGCAGCTGTTCAAGCTGATCGCCGAGCACACCAGCCAGCCGCTCGAGCAGGTCGAGAACGACGCCGACCGGGACCGCTGGTTCACCGCCGAGCAGGCCAAGGACTACGGCTTCATCGACCACGTGGTCGCCAGCGCGGCTCAGCTGAGCTCCGGCAGCCCGAACTCCTGATCTCCCACTCCGTCAGCTAAGGACGCATCAATGAACTACTTCATCCCGCAGTGGGAGGAGCGCACGTCGTACGGCATGCGCCGGATCGACCCTTACACCAAACTGTTCGAGGACCGGATCATCTTCCTCGGTACGCCGATCACCGACGAGATCGCGAACGCGGTGATGGCCCAGCTGCTGTGCCTGCAGTCGATGGACTCAGACCGCGACATCAGCATCTACATCAACTCCCCGGGCGGCTCGTTCACCGCGCTGACCGCGATCTACGACACCGTCCGCTACATCAAGCCAGACGTCCAGACGGTGTGCCTGGGCCAGGCCGCCTCGGCCGCCGCGGTGCTGCTCGCCGCCGGTACGCCGGGCAAGCGGCTGGCGCTGCCGAACAGCCGGATCATCATTCACCAGCCGGCCACCGAGGGCACCTACGGTCAGTCCAGCGACATCGAGATCCAGGCGAACGAGATCCTCCGGCTGCGCGCGCTGCTGGAGAAGATGATCGCCGACGCCAGCGGCAAGCCGCTGGAGGAGGTCTCCCGCGACATCGAGCGGGACAAGTTCCTCACCGCCGACCAGGCGATCGAGTACGGCCTGATCGACGATGTTCTGCAGACCCTCAAGACCCCGGTCCCGGCCGGCGTCTGAGGCTCGATCCGTGTCTCCCGGCCGCCGTCCAGCGCGGCCGGGAACGCGGTCTGAAGTGCTCATATCACGTCCGACCCGCTGCGACGGTGCCGACGCCGGGCTGTCAAGAGCCCAGCGCGTTCGCCACAGGCGTAGTCACAACGCGGCGCCGGGCCCGGCGTTTCGGCCTCCGGCGCGGTACCGTCGAATCGGATCCGGGTTAGCGTTACGGCACCCGGCCGAGCGGCCTACGCCCCCCTTGGCCCACGGTTCGACTGCTCAGAGAAGGGATCTGTCCCGGTGGCACGCATAGGTGACGGCGGCGACCTGCTGAAATGCTCGTTCTGCGGTAAGAGCCAGAAACAGGTCAAGAAGCTCATCGCCGGTCCCGGCGTTTACATCTGCGACGAATGCATCGATCTCTGCAACGAGATCATCGAGGAGGAGCTGAACGAGGGCTCCGAGGTCGGCCTCACCGAACTCCCCAAGCCGCGGGAGATCTACGACTTCCTCAACGCGTACGTCGTCGGACAGGACGTGGCCAAGAAGGCGCTCGCGGTGGCGGTGTACAACCACTACAAGCGGGTCCGCGACGGTCAGGGCAGCTCCACCGCCGGCCGGCATGCGAAGGACGAGGCCGTCGAGCTGGCCAAGTCGAACATCCTGCTGATCGGCCCGACCGGCTGCGGCAAGACCTACCTGGCCCAGACGCTCGCCCGGATGCTGAACGTCCCGTTCGCGATCGCGGACGCGACCGCGCTGACCGAGGCCGGGTACGTCGGTGAGGACGTCGAGAACATCCTGCTCAAGCTGATCCAGGCGGCCGACTACGACGTCAAGAAGGCCGAGACCGGGATCATCTACATCGACGAGGTCGACAAGATCGCCCGCAAGAGCGAGAACCCGTCGATCACTCGCGATGTCTCCGGCGAGGGCGTTCAGCAGGCCCTGCTGAAGATCCTGGAAGGTACGACGGCCTCCGTGCCGCCGCAGGGTGGACGTAAGCACCCGCACCAGGAGTTCATCCAGATCGACACCACCAACGTGCTGTTCATCGTCGGCGGCGCGTTCGCCGGCCTGGACCACATGGTCGAGCAGCGGGTCGGCAAGAAGACGCTCGGGTTCAACACCTCGCGCGAGCCGGAGAAGCCGAAGGAGGCCGGCGGGTATTCCGACGTGATGCCGGAGGACCTGCTGAAGTTCGGTCTGATCCCCGAGTTCATCGGCCGGCTCCCGGTGATCACGACGGTGTCCCCGCTGGACCGCGACGCGCTGATCAAGATCCTGTCCGAGCCGAAGAACGCGCTGGTCAAGCAGTACCGGCGGCTGTTCGAGATCGACAACGTCGAGCTGGAGTTCAGCGACGACGCGGTCGAGGCGATCGCCGACCAGGCGTTGCTGCGCGGCACCGGCGCCCGTGGGCTGCGGGCCATCATGGAAGAGGTTCTCCTCAACGTGATGTACGAGGTGCCCAGCCGCGAGGACGTGGCCAAGGTCGTCGTCACCGGCGGAGTGGTGCTGGAGAACGTGAACCCGACGCTCATCCCGCGCGACCAGATCGAGCGCAAGCGCGAGCGCCGCGAGAAGACTGCCTGAGTTTCTTCCTGAGTTTGGCCGAATGAGGCCGGGAATCCGCCGTACAGCGGACTCCCGGCCTGTTCCAAGGCCTGGGGCTGTAGGCGGCCCTAGAGAGACGCCAACTGGTCCCGTCGCAGGGGTCGCACGCAGTCGGTGTCGCGTACCTGAACTGGGCCAAACAAGGAGCTTGGAGAAAGCAGTGAAGTTTCTGCGGGTCCATACCGACGAGGGCTTGCGAGATGCCGTCCTGACCGAGGACGGCCGGGTCGCGACGTTGCCCGGGGAGTCGGAGGCGTTCAATCCGGATCGCCTCCGGGAGCGTGGCGCGGCGGCCCTTGACGGCGTGGCCTACGAGGATGTGCGTCTCGCCTCGCCGCTCAGCCCCGGCAAGATCGTCTGCGTCGGGCTGAACTACGCCGACCACGCGGCCGAAGGCGGTCGCTCTACCCGGGCGACGTGATCAGCACCGGTACGCCGGCCGGAGTCGGCGCCGGCCAGAAGCCGCCGCGGCATCTGAAGGAGGGCGACGTACTCCGAGTCTGGGCCGACGGCCTGGGCGAACAACACACCCGACTGACCTCGGCATGAACGTCGAGGTCTTGCCGGATCCAGCTGCCGTTGGGGCGGCCGCGGCAGCCGCAGCGGCCGAGTCCTTGCGCCGGACCATCCAGGCGCAGGGCTCGGCCCGGCTGGTGCTGGCGGCCGCTCCGAGTCAGCTGCACACTCTCGCCGCGCTGTCCGTTGCCGAGGGCATCGACTGGAGCCGGGTCGAGGCGTTCCACATGGACGAGTACGTCGGCCTGCCGCCGGACGCGGAGCAACGCTTCGGCCGGTGGTTGGGCAGACATTTCACTGCCAAGGTGCCGCTGAGCGTGATCGATCCGGACGGCGATGCAGTGCCGGCCGCGGAGGCGGCTCGCTACGCGGAGCTGGTCAGCGCTGCGCCGATCGACATCGTGCTGGCCGGAATCGGCGTCAACGGCCACCTCGCCTTCAATGATCCGCCGGCCGACTTCACCACGGCCGACATCGTTCAGGTAGTTGCTCTGGACAACACCAGCCGAACCCAGCAGGTGGACGAAGGACTGTTCGCCGACCTGGCCGACGTACCCACGCATGCCTGGACGCTGACGGTGCCTTTCCTGTTGTCCGCGCGTGAGATCTTCTGCATGGTGTCGGGTCCGGCGAAGCGGGACGCGGTCCGGCGTACGTTGGCCGGCGTGGTCGATCCCGCCGTACCGGCCAGTGCGCTACATACGCATCCGCGGACGCGGCTGTTTCTCGACCAGGAGGCGTGTTCGGATGAGTGAGTACCTGACCGCGATCACGGAGTTCCTCGGCCGGATCGAGGTGGACGAGAAGGACTCGATCGCCGCCGCGGCCCGGCTGATGGCCGACCAGGTGGCGGCCGACCGGCTGATCCAGGTCTACGGCCCGGGCGGGCACTCCAACCTGGCAGCGCAGGAGATCTTCTTCCGGGCCGGCGGGCTGATGCACGTCTCGGCGCTGCTCGACGAGGGGACGTTGCTGTCCAACGGTGCGTTGCGGTCGATGGCCGTCGAGCGTACGCCGGGCTACGGCCGGATCGTGATCGAGAACGCCAGGCTCGGTCCGGACGATCTGCTTCTGCTGGTGAATGCGTACGGGATCAACGCGGCTCTCATCGACGCCGCGCTCACCGCGAAGGAGCGGGGCGTGCGGACGATCGGGGTGAGCTCGCGGACGCACGCCGAGCAGACCGCGCCGACCCATCCTGCCCGCCATCCGTCCGGCGCCAACCTGCACGAACTCGTCGACGTCGCGGTGGACACCAAGGTCCCGATCGGGGATGCGGTGATCCAGTTGGCCGGGATGCCCGAGCGGGTCGCCGCGGTGTCGACCTTCGCCAACGCGTTCACCCTCAATCTCATGGTGTTGCACACGATCGAGCAGTTGATCGAGGCTGGCGTCGTTCCGCCGGTGTGGCGGAGCGGCAACGCGCCAGGTGGTGACGAGGCGAACGCGGAGTTCATCGGCAGGTTCCGGGACCGGGTCAGATGGCTCTGATCGGGCGTGATCCGTGGTCGGGGCAGATCCTGCGCCTCGAGTACGCCGACGGCCGTGTCACCGCCGTCCATCGCGAGCCGGGTGAAGCGGACCTGCCGTGGATCAGCCCGGGGCTCGTCGATCTTCAAGTGAACGGGTACGGCGGCTTCGACCTGAACGGCGACGACCTCGACGTCGACACGGTCGCGGGACTGCGGGAGGCGCTCAGAGCGGTCGGTGTGACGACGTTCGTGCCCACTCTCGTCACTGCGAGCGCGGAACGGATCAGTCGGGCGGTCGGCGTCGTGGCCGAGGCGCGCCGCCGAAATCCCGAGGTGGCTGAGGCGATTCCGTTCATCCACCTGGAGGGTCCGCACATCTCGGATCAGGATGGGCCGCGCGGCTGCCATGACGCGGCCTTCGTCCGCCCGCCCGATCTCACTGAGTTCGAGCAGTATCAGCAGGCCGCGGACGGATCGATCGGCCTGATCACGCTGTCGCCGCACTGGCCGGATAGCACGGAGTTCATCGCCGCGGTGCGATCCACCGGCACCTGCGTGGCGATCGGGCACACACATGCCGACACAGCCCAGATCCGCGCCGCGGCGGATGCCGGCGCGACGCTGTCCACCCATCTCGGCAACGGGGCCCATGCTCAGTTGCCGCGTCACCCCAACTACTTGTGGGCGCAACTCGCCGACGACCGCCTCACCGCCGGGTTCATCGCCGACGGTCACCACCTTCCGGTCGAGGCGTTCGTGGCGATGGTGCGCGCGAAAGGACTCGATCGCTCCTTCCTGGTCTCCGATTCGGTGGCCATCGGTGGGCAGCCGCCGGGGGACTACTCGACCACGGTCGGTGGAGACGTCGAGCTCACTCACGACGGCCGATTGCTGGTCAGCGGTACGCCGTACCTCGCCGGAGCGGCCGCACCACTGTCGGACGGGGTCGCCTGGGCAGCCGCCGCCTTCTCGTTGCCGGAGGCACTCACCATGGCGACCACGAATCCCGGACGGATCGTCGGCGGGACAGTCGGTCAGCTGCGTCCCGGCGTACCGGTGTCCAGCGTGATCACCTTCCGCTGGTCAGGCAGCACGCTGGACTTCAGCTGAGCGCGGCTGCCGGACGGTTCGGCTCTGAGCTGGCGATCGCGCTGATCACCCGAGACAGCACGCCGTACAGCGGATGACCGGCGCGGGCTCCGTCCACGAAGCTGGTACGACGTACGGCTGCAAGCGCTCGTACGTCGTACCAGCCGGCTACCTCTCCTGTAGGGCGGCGGCGATCGTGGTGGTGATTGGGGTGGTTGGGCGGCCGATCAGGCGGCTGAGGTCGCTGCCACGGCCGGCCAGCAGGCCGCGCTCGATCGCCTTGTCGACGTCGACCAGGACGGGCGCGAATCGTTCCGGCACACCGGCGCCGGTCAGGATGCCGAGCAGCACGTCAGCCGGAACGTTGTTGTAGGCGACGTCCTTCCCGGCCTGCTTCGACAGCTCGGCGGCGTACTCGGCCAGCGTCCACGACGTGTCGCCGTTCAGGTCGTACGCCTTCTTCTCGTGGCCCTCACCGGTCAGTACGACGGCCGCGGCGGCAGCGAAATCGCGGCGGGAAGCCGAGCCGATCCGCCCGTCGCCGGCGCTCCCGACGACGCCGTGCTCGAGGTGGACGGCCAGTTGGGCGGTGTAGTTCTCGCTGTACCAGCCGTTGCGGAGGAAGGTGTAGGGCAGGCCGGAGTCGAGGATCGCCTGCTCGGTCGCCTTGTGGTCGGCGGCCAGGTCGAAGTCGGCCTCCGGCCCACCGAGAACGCCGGTGTAGGCGAGCCGGGACACTCCGGCAGTTTTGGCGGCGTCGATCACGGCCTGGTGCTGCTGGACGCGGTTCGGGTCGATCCCGGAGATCAGCAGGACGGTGTCGCCTGCCTGGAAGGCCTTCGCGAGCGCGGCCGGGTCGTTGTAGTCGGCGATCCGGACCTCGACGCCACGGGCCCCGAGGTCAGCAGCCTTCCCGGCGTGCCGGGCGACGGCGACGACCTGGTCGGCCGGCACACGCTCGAGGAGTTCGTCGATCACGTGTTGACCGAGCTGGCTGGTGGCGGCGGTGACGACGATGCTCATCTGTTCTCCAGGTTCTTTGGGGGTATGCATCACCGAGAGTAGGTGGGCTGCGAGAGCGCTTCTATGTCCATTTCGCGCTGATTTATATCCGATCGTCTTTGGCGCCTGGCGTATGATGCGCAGCATGGATGTTCTTGCCGACGTCGTCACCGCGATGCGCTCCGGGCCGGCCACCTCCGGCCGGACCGACGTGCGCGGGCCCTGGGGGCTGCGGTTCACCGAGTCCGCGGGGGCGACGTTCCACCTGGTGCTGCAGGGGAGTTCCTGGCTCCTGCCGCCCGACAGTGGCGCGCCGATCGCGATGGGGCCGGGTGACGCGATGCTGCTGCCGCGGGGCCTCGAGCATGCGTTGGCCGACCATCCCGATTCACCGCTGGTGGACTTCGATCCCTCGATCGAGTATCCAGCGACAGGCGGAGGCGCGAGGTCGCTCTTGCTGTGTGGGACCTACCGACTCGATCGGCAACGGCCGCATCCCGTGCTGAGCAATCTCCCGGATGTGGTGCACGTGCCGGCGGATCCCGGGCGGCATCGCACGCTGCACACCACGATCGGCGTTCTGGGGGAGGAGCTCGACGCCAACCGGCCCGGCGCGGCGGCCGTCGTACCGCCGCTCGTTGACGCCCTGCTGGTGTTGATCCTGCGGGCCTGGCTGGAGGACCGGCGATGCCCGACCGAGAGTGGTTGGTCGCGCGCGCTGACCGACACCGCCGTCGCGCGGTCACTCGAGCTGATCCACGCCGAGCCCGGCGCGGCCTGGACCGTCGCCGATCTTGCCGCGGACGTCGGCCTGTCCCGCGCTGCGTTCGCGCGCCGGTTCACCGAGGCGGTCGGTGAACCACCCCTGACCTACCTGTCACGCTGGCGGATGACGACCGCCGCGCGACTGCTGCACGATCACGACCGCCCGCTGGCCACGGTCGCCAAGGAAATCGGGTACACGTCGGAGTTCGCCTTCGCCAAGGCGTTCAAGCGCGACTTCGGCATCGCACCCGGTGCCTATCGCAAGCAGTTGGCAGTCAGCGGTACGTGAGGTCGTCCGGGCGAAGCGTCGCGACCAGCTCGCCCCGGCTGCGGACACCCACCTTGCCGAACGCCGCCTTCAGGTGGTCCTGGACGGTGTGCGGTGAGATCGACAGCCGGTCGGCGATCTCCGCGGTGGTGTGTCCGGAGATCACTTCGAGGCAGATCTCCCGCTCCCGGGTGGTCAGGCCGTACGCCGCCAGCAGCATGCCGACCAGGTGATGGCCGGATGCCGGCTCGATCGTCACCACGACTTCTGACTGGTCGTCGTCGCTGATCAACCGGCTGCCCTGCAAGACCACCCAGCCACCGGTTGCGGTCTGGATCCGCGCCTGGAACGTCCCGGACGCCGCTGCCTGTGTGCCGGTCACGACTGCCCGCAGCAGGACGTCGAACCGACCGGGTGCGATCTCGTTCAACGCGTCCTGCCAGCTCCGCGCGGCCGAGGTGATCGCGCGCGGCTCGCCGCTCGGCCCGGTCACCACGATCGACGGTCCGACCCCGCCTCGATACCCGTGGGCATCGGTGCGCACCGCCACTCTCGTCGCGGCACCGATCGCCGGCCCCACCGAGCCGAGGAACTCCACCTCGCGATCGGTGAAGTCGGAGCCGCCGCGGACGAACCCGGCCGCACCCCAGCAGTCCCCGTCGACCGTGAAGGCCGCCCGCAGTTCGTGGTCGATCCCGAGCGGCCGCCACACCTCATGCAGCCGCCGATGCCCGACCACCTCGCGGTAGGGCAGGTCCGACAGGCGGGCTACCGGGTACGGCCGCCGGGCCAGCTCGGCGAACGAGTTCGGGTTGTTCGCGGCGTACTCCGTCTCGGCCAGCCTCTGCTCGTACTCCGCTGGGATGCGCACCCGGCTGCTGGTCATCGAACTGATCACCAGCGTGCCGGGGTCTATCGACGCCCAGCAGGTCAGCTCCGTGCCGATGACCTGCTCGACCACCTCGATCGCGGCGGCGTGCAGTTCCGCGACGCCCAGCCCCGACGTCGCCAGTGCCGCGATGTCCCGGCGCGCGGCCCGGGCCCGGCCCTCCCACATGCGCTCAGTATGCGCCGCCGTCCACCGCCCGCCTATCCCCGAAATGTGGGGATTCCGCCGCCGCCAGAAGCCCCGCCGGACGGGATGGATCCGGCTGCTTCGGCTTCCTACCCTTCAGGTCATCAACTCTCAGGGGAGGTCGTCATGACGGAATCGGTGCACCTGAGCACAGCCGGCGCGGGCGCGGAGTACGCCGCTCCGGACGCGACCGTCACGGTCAAGGTCGGCAGCGAGCACACCGGCGCGCAGTACGAGATCTTCGAGATCGACGCACCCCGCGGACCGGCCTCGCCGCCGCACAGCGAGACCTGGAGCAAGGCGTTCTACGTCCTGCAGGGCCGGATCCTGGTCCAGGCCGGCGACCAGGGCTACGACCTCGGGCCCGGAGCGTCGATCAGCATCCCGGCCGGGACGCTCAACACGTTCTCGGTGCTGACGCCGTCGGCGAAGTTCCTGGCCGTCAGTCAGACCGGGAGGATGGGCGAGTTCTTCGCCGACCTGGCAACGGCCGATCCCGCCGACTTCGCTGCGCTGGGGGAGATCTCGAGCCGGCACGGGGTGACGCTCGCCCGGGCAACATCATGAGTACGGCGGCGCAGGTGCTGGCCGTGATCATCGCGGCGACGCTGATCATGGTGTGGGTGATGGAGTCGTTCCTCTATCGCCGGCCGCGGCTGTACCCGCTCTTCCTCACCGATCCACGCGACTTCGACGCGGTCCGGCTGTGGACGGTGCACCTGGGGTTCTACAACCTGACGAGCGCGGTCGCTCTGCTGGCGGGCGTCGTACTCGTGCAGACCGATCACGTTTCGCAGGGCGAGGCGTTGATCGTCTTCACCGCGGCACAGCACATGTTCCTGGCCGTCGTACTGGTCTTCACGGAGCGGAGGCTCTGGCTGAACACCTTGCTGGAAGGGGTTCCTGCCGCGATTCTGCTCGCACTTGCCCTCAACTAGGCAGCTCTGAACGGTAGGAAAGTTACACAATCTGTCTCACTATGGGTAGCAAGCTCCACGCACTCTCAAGGTTCCCTGGATGGCTCCTCATGCTTCGTCCGTCCGGGGAACCCCCGCCCTGAGTAGTAGTGAAGGTGAGGCCCATGAGCCCAATCAGTCGCAGAACCCTTGTCTTCGGCGGTCTTGCCGCCGCCGGTGTCAGTGCACTCCCGGTCGGTTCGGCGGTGATCGCGGCCACCGCCGCCGTCCCGTACCCGTTCCAGTTGGGCATCGCGTCCGGTGAGCCGGATGCGAACAGCGTCGTGCTGTGGACCCGGCTGGCGCCATCGCCCCTCAACGCCGACGGTCAGGGCGGGATGGCCAACGCCGATGTGACCGTCGACTGGCAGGTTTCCACCACCGACACATTCAGCACGCTGGTCGCGTCGGGCTCGGTCACCGCGCGCTACGCGAGCGCCCACTCGGTGCATGTCGTTGCCGGCGGCCTCAATCCCGACTCGGACTACTTCTACCGCTTCCGTGCCCAGGGCCACCTCTCACCCGTCGGCCGGACGCGCACGACTCCAGCACTCGGTGCAGCCGGGAGAGACCTGGTCATGGCCTTCACCTCCTGCGCGCACTACGAGGAGGGCTACTACACCGTCTACCGCCGGATGGCCGAGGACAACCCGGGCGTGATCCTGCACCTGGGCGACTACATCTACGAGTACGGCGCTGTGGCCGGCCGGACCCGAACGCACGCAGGTGCCACCGAGATCGTGACGCTCGCGGACTACCGCCGGCGCTTTGCGCAGTACAAGTCCGACCCGGACCTGCAGGCCGCACATGCGGTCGCTCCGTGGATCGTCGTACCGGACGACCACGAGGTGGAGAACAACTACGCCAGCATGGTGCGGGCGGACAGTACACCGTCACTCACCACTGCACAGTGGACGGCTCGTCGGACGTCGGCGTACCAGGCCTACTACGAGAACATGCCGCTGCGGCCCGCTCAGGCGAACAATGGCAACAGCATCCCGCTGTACCGGCGGCTGCGGTGGGGAAACCTGGCCACCTTCCACATGCTCGACACCCGGCAGTACCGCAACGACCAGGCCTGTGGTGACGGCTGGAAGGTCTGCTCCGACGCGGACCTGGCGTCGCGCAGTCTGCCCGGCAACGCCCAGGAGACCTGGCTGCTCGACGGTCTGGCCCAGCACCACGGCACCTGGGACATCATCGGTCAGCAGGTGTTCTTCGCCCGGCGGTTCAACGCCACCGGCGCGAGTATGGACTCGTGGGACGGCTACCGCGCCTCCCGGGCCCGCATCCAGCAGGGCTGGGTCGCACGCGGCACGCGCAACCCCGTCGTACTCACCGGCGACGTGCACCGCGCGTGGGCGAGTGACCTGAAGGCCGACTACAACAACGCGAGTTCGGCCACTATCGGCAGTGAGCTCGTCACCAGCTCGGTCACCTCCAGCGGTGACGGCGACGGTGCGACCACGATCCCCGACGTCGGCACCAACCCGTGGCTCAAGTTCTTCAACAACCGCCGCGGTTACGTCCGTACGACGATCAGCCCGACCCAGTTGCGGGCCGACTTCCGGAACGTCGCGAAGGTGTCCGAACACGGCGCCGCGGCGTCGACGGTGAAGTCGTTCGTGATCCAAGAGGGCCAGCCCGGCCTGCAGGCGGTGTGAGGGAGCTATGAAGAGGACACTGGCAGCACTCACGGTCATGGCCTCCTCCTTCGTGCTGACTGCTTCGGCCGCGGAGGCCCACATCGCCACCCCGACCTGGTCGACGGCAAACAGCGTGTCGACGGGGGACCAGGACGCACCGGCGATCGCGACCAACCGCAACGGGTACGTCGCCGTGGTGTGGGAGGACGACCGCGACACGGACAACGCGACCGACAACGTGCACAGCGACATCTGGCTGCGGACGTTCCGCAACGGTACGGCGCTGTACGAGGTGAAACTGTCCGCCGGAGGCAGCAGCGGTGTGACCACTTGGCGTCATCTGCACCCGGACGTCGGGCTGGACGACAAGGGCAATGCGGTCGTGGTGTGGGCGGATGACCCGGACGGCAACGGCTTCTACAACATCCCCTATCGCGTGGTGAACACGTCTGGCACGGTCACCGCGTCGGGCAGTGCCAACAGCAGTGCGACCGGTCAGCAGATCAACCCGCGGGTCGGTGTGGACCCCGATGGTGCGCCGGCCGGTGGTGCGGTCGCTTTCACCGTGGTGTGGGAGGACATCCAGACCGGTACGCCGGCAACCGTGAAGGCGGCCGGCTACACCGGTCCGACGACCCGGGCCTGGGAGGTCACCGCATCGACGTCGACCGGTCAGCACCACAACCCGGACGTTGCGGTGTCCGCCTCAGGTGATGCGGTCGTGGTGTGGGACGACGACGGCGACGCAAACTCGTCGTACGAGATCGGGTTGATCCGGCTGGGCCGGACCAACGGTGCGGCCACGCTGTCGCGCCGGGTCGCCAACTCGAACACCGGTGGCCAGCAGACGCATCCGTCGGCGGCGGCCAACTTCAACGGCGACTTCGCGGTCGCGTGGGAGTCCGATCACACCGGTACGGCGGGTTCGTGGACACGGAGCTTCACCGCGACCGGCACGGCTCGCTTCGCCGATGTGCAGGTCGCCGCCGGTGGCAATGCGCCGTCGATCGGGATCGACGACCAGTCCCAGACGGTCGTCGGCTGGACAGTCCAAGCCACCGACCTCAACGTCTGGGTCCGTGGTTTCGGCGTGGACGGCACCGATGCGGGCCGGCTGTCAGCTCAGCAACTGAACTCTCTGCCCGACCTACGGCAGGAGCAGATGACAGTCGCGGTCTCGCCGTTCTCGCAGGTCGCCGTCGCCTACACTGACGACCACGACGGCAACACCTACGACCAGATCTATCTGGGTCAGGACTTCTCCAACAACAGTTGGTGACATCAGGTCGGGAGGAGTCAGGCGTCGGCCGCGAACCACAGGACCGCGGCCAGAATCACCTCGACCCAGAACTAGAACCAGATCGGATAGAAGGCGGCCGGCCGGTCGAACAATCGCCCGACCAACCGGCCGGCCGCCATCCCGGCCAACGCGACCGCGACCGCGATCACCGCACCCCGGCGGATACCTTCGTCGACGGCCGCGACCACTATTGCAATCATTACAAGAGACTCGCTCACCGGCCTTCCGCAGATCCCGCCTCACCGGCGCTCGGGCGATCCCGGCTCACCGGGGCTCGGGCGATCCCGGCTCACCGGGGCTCGGGCGATCCCGGCTCACCGGGGCTCGGGCGATCCCGGCTCACCGGCTTTGCGGCGTGAGCGTGCTGAGCACGGTGCCGCCGGACGTCACGACCTCGAGGCGATCGATGTCGCTGAGCGGGATCGACGTACTGGCCGGCACATCGGCCTTGTAGCTGCTGGTGGTCGCCCACCAGCCGGAGGTCTCCGCGTCACCGTTGCGCGCATGGATGACAAGTCGGCAATGCTCACCAGGACGCAGGTCGGCCATGTGCAGTTGAATGTCCGTCCCCCAGGGCTGACCGATCAGCTTGGCAGTCGTATCGATCCCGTCCACGCCGTCGGTCGCTGTCCACGTGATCGCCTGAGGTGGTGCCTCGTCGCCCACCACCCGCCAGCCGGCGATCCCCACCGCGCTCGCAATCACCGCGACCACAGCCGCCAGCACCATCCACCGCATCCGCCGTCTCCGCCGGAGCCGGTGCACCAATGCCGTCGAGTCGTGGATTTCGGCTGGGGATCCGCCGGGTTCGTCGACCGAAATCCACGTCTCGGCGGACTCGAGGTCGTCTAGTGGGACGGTGTGGAGGAGGCCGGGGAGCGGCGCGAATTGGAGGAGGGTGTCGCGGCAGAACTCGCACGTGGTCAGGTGTTGTTCGGTGGCTCGGCGTTCTTCGACGTCGAGGGCACCGAGGACGTAGGCGCCGATCGCAATGGCCTCCGGACACGTCATGAGCCCGTCACTCCTCTCTCTTCCAGGGCGGCGCGCAACGCGTGCAGCGCGTAATAACTCCTCGACTTCACCGTCCCGGGTGGGATCCCCAGTACGACGGCCGCCTCCGCGACGGTGCGTCGCCGGTAGAACAGTTCGATGATCACCTGCAGGTGATCCTGACTCAGCCCGTGCAGTACCTCGGTCACCTGCCATACCTGCAGCACCCGGTCGATGTCGTCGCCGAGCGCGGGGAACTCGCGCCCTTCGATCGCCACCTCGGTCACCCGGGCAGCCCGCTTGCGCTGCCCGGAGATGATCAGGTTCCGCGCGACCGTGAACAACCAGCGCCCGGCCCGGTCCGGTTCGAGCTCGGCGGAGTGCGCCCAGGCTCGCGTCATCGTCTCCTGGACGATGTCTTCGGCGTACTGGTGGTCTCCGCCCACCGAACGCAGGACGTAGCCGAACAACGGTCGCCGGTACCTGTCGTACAGCGCGCGGATCACCGTCTCGTCATCCACACTCTTGAACTACGCAACCGCGCCGTCAAAGGTTCAACTGAACCTGCCGAGGTGTGCACGCGTACTTGTCCGGGGAGAGGAGTTACCCGGATGAGAATCGTGACAATGTTGCTTGGAGCAACCGCAGCGTTCGCCACCCTGACCGCATGTGGTGGCGGAAGCTCTGAGGAGGCGGCAGGTGGTACGACCAGTACGTCCAGCGCCGTCTCGGTGCGGGAGGTCGACGGCGTCGGCCAGACCCTGGTCGACTCGGTCGGCAAGACGCTGTACTTCGCCGACCAGGAAGCCGACGGCACGATCAAGTGCACCGACAGCTGCCTGGCCTTCTGGTTCCCGGTCGAAGGAACCGAGAGTACGGCGGCGTCGATGGACGGACTGGCCGTCGTCAAGCGGTCCGACAACGGCGTGAGTCAGCTCACCTTCGAGGGCAAGCCGCTGTACACCTTCAAACTCGACACCGGGCCGGGGCAGAGCATGGGCAACAACCTGGAGGATGCCTTCGGCAACACCACCTTCACCTGGCGTGCCGCCTCCACGACTGCCGCCCCGACCGGCGCGCCGACCCAGGCCCCACCGAGCTCAGGCACCGACTACGGCTACTGAGTCTCAGCGGGAGTACAGGCCGGTCAGCCGGCCGCGGGTCAGGGCTCGGGCGTCGATCGCGGCCAGCGCCTCGTCGAGCTTGGCGCCGTCGGGGAGGCCGGTCGCCTCGGACAGCGCGTAGACAGTGAAGCGGTAGTGGTGCGTGCCGCTCGGCGGGCAAGGCCCGAAGTAGGAGGCCCTGCCCGCCGAGTTGGCGGCCTGCTTGGCGCCGACCGGTACCTGTCCTTCAGCGATGCCGGCACTGATCGGCTCCAGGTCGAGCAGTACCCAGTGCGTGAAAGTCCCGCGCGGCGCATCCGGGTCGTCGACGACGACCGCCACCGCGCCGGTGTTCACCGGCAGGCCCTTCCAGGCCAGCGGTGGCGATACGTCGTCGCCGTCGCAGCTGTACTTCTTCGGAATCTTGCCGCCGTCCTCGAA
Source organism: uncultured Actinomycetota bacterium (assembly GCA_963770725.1). Lineage (GTDB taxonomy): Bacteria > Actinomycetota > Actinomycetes > Propionibacteriales > Kribbellaceae > Kribbella. Next base: position 359,080 of record CAVYQT010000010.1, on the reverse strand, counting down.
CGCTCTGCTCGTCACCGTGATGCTGTTCGGTGCGGTCATGGCCGGCTCCTTCCCGGACTCCGGCTGCGCGCCGCCGCACCCGGCCAGACCCAGGCCGGTCATGAACAACAGCAGCAACCGCAGTCGCACTCCTTCAGAGTCGCACGACCGACAACCACTGGCTAACGACCGACGAGCAGTGGCCAACGACCGTTGAGCAGCGGCTAACGACCGTTGAGCACGTGGCTAGCGACCGGGCACGAAGACGATCGCGTCACCTACGGCCCGCTCGGCGCCACCGGTTCCGCTCGGGTGGTTCACCAGCGTGCCGTCCTGCCGCGCCATCGCGGTCGACCCGCCGCCGTCCAGGTTGATCGCGTCGTGCATGCCCAGGGCGTCCGCGACCGCGGCCGTCTCGTCCATCGTCGTACCGACGCTGGTGGTCTGCCGTCCGTCGATGGTCGCGAGCAGGATCTTGCCGTCACGCGTCGTACCGGCGATCGTGCGCGGGTTGCGGTCGAAGAAGCTGCCGGTGCCGTCCGGTACGACGATCTCGCCGCCCGACGTCAGCTGGTAGCGACCGGTCACGCCGTACAGGCCGTCACGCAGCGGGACCTCCCGGCCGTTCTGGTCCGACACCTTGATGTCCTTGGTGAGGCACCCGTTCGCGGTCGCGGCGAGCAGGGCGACGCTGTCCCTGCCGGTGGCTTGCAGGGAGGTCTGGCCGCTGGTGAGGCTGGTGCCTCGGGTCGTCGAGGTCCGGACGACGCAGCCGCGCCGGTCCAGCACGACCTCGATGCCGTGGCCGGCCGGGGTCGCAGCGGCGAACTCGGGCGTGAACAGTACGACGTCACCCGGCTCCGCGCACGTGGTCTGGTCGGGCAGCGCGGCGCACGCGGTCGGGATCACCGGCGGGTGGTTCACGAACTCGAGCGGGAGTTCAGCACCGGTCTGGCGGTTCTCGACCTCGCCCGTCCAGCGCAAATGGCCGGTCAGGACTTTGTTGCTATCGGCATCGATCAGCAGGTTCGCCTCGGCCGGGTCGGTCAACGGCTCGCTCAGCAGCTTGCCGTCGAAGATGCCCAGGCCGACCGGGTCGCCCGGGTACAGAACGCTCGCGGTGAAGGTGAAGAACGACGCGTTCACGCCGGCCAGCGCACCGGAGGTGCGGACCAGGTCAGAGGTCTTCTCCACCTTGGCCAGGTCGGGTCCGTACGTCGCCTTCAGCCGGCCCTTCGCCGTGCGCGGGTCGATGGTCAGGACGTTGATCACCCACGGGCCGCGCGTCGTCGTGTTGATCTGGTCGGGCGGTGCGGGCTCGGTGCCGCGCACGATCTTCGTCAGCGTCACGCCCTTGGCCAGTGCCTCGCTGGTGCGGGTCTCGACCAGGTCCTCGTCGCCGATTGGCAGCCCTTGGCCGGTCGTGGCGGTAGCGGCGGTTCCGGAGCTTTCGGCGTACGCCGTCGGTACGACGCTCAGCGTAGCCACGGTCGCGAGCACGGAGGCTGCGATCACCGCGGCGCGGGGGAGTCGCGCGGAAGTAGTCATACCGGCCATCCTGTTCGTCGTTGGTGGAATCCTTCGGATCCAGCCGCTGACTGGTCAGCATCTGACAGGTTACGGTTTCGTGCCGGTGCGGGGGAGGGCTCACGGGGTGTCCGGTGGTTGAGTCGTCAGGAAGGCCTGGCGCGAATTCGTATACGATCGCGGCCGTGTCGAAGTCGCTGAGTTCCTGATCGGCTGTGTCCGCCGTCGTCGGTGCCTTCGTCGCGCTCGTTTCGGTCGCTGTCCTCGGGTACGTCGTCGGGCTGACCGGCGTACTGCGGGCCCAGGACGAGTTGGTCCTGTCGCGGCTGGCGTTCTTCGTGGCGACGCCGGCGTTGTTGTTCACGACGGTCGCGCGGGCGGATCTGCAGTCGATCTTCTCGGCGGTGCTGGTCACCAACGTGGCCAGCTTGTTCGTCGTGCAGTTGGTCTTTCTGGTGGTGGCGGCGCTGATCTGGCGTCGTACCCGGCCCGAGGCGACGATCGGCGTACTGGCGTCGTCGTACGTGAATGCGGGCAATCTGGGTGTGCCGGTGGCCGCGTATGTGCTCGGTGATGGTGCGTTGGTTGCGCCGATCGTGTTGTTCCAGTTGCTGGTGATGGCGCCGATCGCGTTCGCTGTGCTCGATGGAGATCGGCAGGGGTCCGGACGGCGGGTGTCGGTGCGGACCGTGCTGGCGCGGCCGTTGCGGAATCCGCTGACGGTGGCGTCGCTGCTCGGGTTGCTGGTGGCATCAGTTGATGTGGAGTTGCCGGCTCTCCTGATGCGCCCGATCGACCTTCTCGCCGCGGCCGCGGTGCCGGTCGGCCTGATCGCGTACGGGCTGAGCCTCAGCGCCGGCACCAAGGGGTCGATCACCTTGCGGCGGGACGTCGTACTGGCTGTCGTTCTGAAGACCGTCCTGCAACCTGTCGCCGCGTACGCCGTCGCTCGCTGGGTGCTGGGTCTCGAGGGCCCCGCCCTGATCGCGCCGACGTTGCTGGCGGCGCTCCCGACTGCGCAGAACGTGTACGTCTACGCAGTCCACTACCGCGCGAGCCGAACGCTGGCGCGCAGCGCTGTCCTGCTCAGCACCCTGCTCTCCATCCCGCTGATGACCGCCATCACCGGGATCCTGGGCTGGGTCACTTCATTGCGTTGAAGGCTTCTTCGGCTACGGGGCCTACCGCGTCGACGTTGACGCCGTCGTTGGCGGACTGGGCGATCACGGTGAGCGTGTTGGAACCGCGGTAGCACTGGGTCGGCAGGTTGCCCGTGGACTCGACGCAGGTGGCTTGGCCGACCTTCTTGATCTGCTCGGCGGTCGCGCCGGAGTCGCTGACGGTCTTGTCGATGTCGACCTTGCCGCGGAGGGCGATCACCACGAACATCCGGTTGCCGTCGAGGTTCCCGTACGCCTCGACCGTGGCCTGCTTGCCGTCGTTGATGCGGCTCAGGGCTTCCCGCGTCTGATCCAGTTGCAGTTGGTTGCGAATCTCCTGATCGGTGATCCGGTCAAGGCCTGCGAGTTGACCCGGAGGCGTGATTCCCCGAGCAGTGTTCAACCGGTTGAGGGGGCCCAGACCCCACAGGTACCCGACGACCGCCAGCGCCAGCAGCACCACCAGCACGCCACCGATGGTCAACCACGGATTCCGCCGAACCCGAATCCGCCGGTACCACTTCTTCCTCCCACCCGACCCACCCGCCCCGCTAGCAGCAGCTCCACCAGCAACCCCAACGGCCCCGCCGCCAGCCCCATCGGCCTTGCCGTCGCCTGCAGCCTTCACACCGGAGCTCGCTGTAGTACCGTCCGTGGCCTTCGCCCCGTCCGCCGCCTGGAGACCCTCACCCGGCTTGCCGCCGGAGCCGGCCCCGGCGCCGCCGCCAACCGCCGCAAACTCGATGGTGTCGTCGGAAGCACCCTTCTTCCCGTCCCGCCCCTCGTCACCGGCACCCACCGAACCCTTGCCGCTGACTGCTTGCCTGGCTGCATCGGAGGTCTTCGCGGTGGAGCCCGTCTTCGCGGCATCCGCGGGTGTGCCGGTGGTGGTTGCTGTTGTTTGGGCGGCGGGAGCAGGGGCGGTGGGAGCCTCGGAGGTCGGGCGGTCCGGGGTGGTGGGGTCGCTCATAGGGGGCTCCTCGGGACTGTGCGGTCGCGCGGTTCGACCTGATGGTTCCACATCGGCACAAATGACGGTTTCGCAGCGTAGTCGTTCAAGTTGAAAAGGTAGCGCCCGCCTCCCCGGAAAGGAGACGGGCACCATGTGAACCGCTGAGCTCAGAGGGTCGCGACGACGGTGACCGTGTCGGAGTCGTCCGGGCTCCAGACGATCTCGCCGGTGATCCGGCCGGCCGCGCGCAGGTCGGGCTCGGCCCGCTCGGCCAGCGCCAGCCGCGCGGCCGGACCGCTGACCTCGACCTTGCTGACCTCGGTCTTCATCGAGACCTGGGCCGCCGACTTCGCACCGCGGATGCCGGCGAGCACCTCGGCGACCGCATCCAGCACCTCGGGCTCCTGCGCCGCGACGGCGAGGTCGACCTCCGGCTCTGGCCAGCGGGACGTGTGGATCGAACCCTCCTGCCACCAGGACCAGACCTCTTCGGTCGCGAACGGCAGGTACGGCGCGAGCAGCCGCAGCTGGACCGACAACGCCACAGCCAGCGCCGCCTTGGCCGACGAAGCAGCCGCCTCACCCTGGCCGCCGTACGCGCGCTCCTTCACGAGCTCGACGTAGTCGTCGCAGAACGTCCAGAAGAAGCGCTCGCTGACCTCGAGCGCACCGGTGTAGTCGTACCGGTCGAAGGCCGCCGTCGCGTCGGTGACCACGGACCGCAGCCGCTGCAGCATCGCCAGGTCGATCGGCTCGGTGACCGCGGTGGCGTCGACCGTCGTCGCCCCGAACCCGAGGACGAACTTCGACGCGTTCAGGACCTTGATCGCCAGCCGCCGGCCGACCTTCATCTGCGACTCGTCGAACGGCGAGTCCAGTCCCGGCCGGGCCATCGCGGCCCGCCAGCGGACCGCGTCCGAGCCGAACTTCTCCAGGATCTCGGACGGGATGATCGCGTTGCCCTTGGACTTGGACATCTTCTTGCGGTCCGGGTCGACGACGAAGCCGGAGATCATCGACCGCGCCCAGGGCAGCGTGCCGTTCTCGAAGTGGGCCCGGACGACGCGGGAGAACAGCCAGGTCCGGATGATCTCGTGGGCGTGTGTGTCCAGGTCCATCGGGAAGGTACGTCGGAACAGGTCGTCGTCGCGCTCCCAGCCGCAGACGATGTGCGGGGTCAGCGAGGACGTCGCCCAGGTGTCCATCACATCGGGGTCGGCCTGGAAGCCGCCGGGCTTGCCGCGCTGGCTCTCGTCGTACCCGGACGGTGCCTGGGAGGTCGGGTCGATCGGCAGGTCCGTCTCGCGCGGCAGCAGCGGGTGGTCGTAGTCGAGCTCGCCGTCCTGATCGACCGGGTACCAGACCGGGAACGGGACGCCGAAGTACCGCTGGCGGGAGATCAGCCAGTCACCGTTCAGCCCCTCGACCCAGTTCAGGTACCGGTGCCGCATGTGCTCCGGGACCCAGCCCAGCTCGTTGCCCCGGTCGATGAACTCCTGCTTGAGATGAGCGTCCCGGCCGCCGTTGGTGATGTACCACTGCCGGGTCGAGACGATCTCCAGCGGCTTGTCGCCGTTCTCGTAGAAGTTCGCCATCCGCTCGGTCGGCTTCGGCTCGCCGTCCAGGTCGCCGCTCTCGCGCAGCTTCGCGACCGTCAGCTCGCGCGCGCTGAACACGGTCTTGCCGGCCAGCTCGGCGTACAGTGCCGAACCCGCCAGCCACTCCGGGGTCTCGCGCAGCAGCCGGCCATCGCGGCCGATGACGGTGCGGACCGGGAGTTGCAGCTCACGCCACCACTGGACATCGGTCAGGTCGCCGAAGGTGCAGCACATCGCGATCCCGGCGCCCTTGTCCATCTCGGCCGCCTCGTGCGCCAGGACCGGGAGCTCCACGTCGAACAGCGGCGAGCGGACCGTCGTACCGAACAGGTGTTTGTAGCGATCGTCGTCGGGGTGGGCGATCAGCGCGACGCAGGCCGGGATCAGCTCGGGCCGGGTGGTCTCGACGTAGATCGGACCGTCGGTGCCGTGGAACGCGATCCGGTGGTAGGCGCCCGGATACGGCCGGGCTTCGAGCTCGGCCTGGGCGACCGCTGTCTGGAACGTGACGTCCCACATCGTCGGCGCCTCGGCCAGATACGCCTCGCCGCGGGCGAAGTTGCGCAGGAAGGCGCGTTGCGACGTACGCCGGGAGTCCTCGGAGATCGTGGTGTAGAGGTACGACCAGTCGACGCTCAGGCCGACCCGGCGCCACATCGCCTCGAACGCCTGCTCGTCGATGTGGGTCAGCTCACCGCACAGGTCGACGAAGTTCTGCCGGCTGATCGGGACCTGCCTCTTCGGGTCCGGCTTGGCCGGCGGGGTGAAGTCCGGGTCGTACGGCAGCGAGGGGTCGCACTTGACGCCGTAGTAGTTCTGCACCCGGCGCTCGGTGGGCAGGCCGTTGTCGTCCCAGCCGATCGGGTAGAAGACCTTCTTCCCCCGCATTCGCTGGTAGCGGGCGACCAGGTCGGTGTGGGTGTAGCTGAAGATGTGCCCGACGTGCAGCGCCCCGGAGACGGTCGGGGGCGGCGTGTCGATGGAGAAGACATCGGCCCGCTCGGCCGTCCGATCGAAGGCGTAGGTCTGCTGCTCCCGCCATACGGCAGCCCACTTCTCCTCGAGACCTTCGAGAGTGGGCTTGTCTGGAACGCGGGAGGTCTGGTTCATGCGCACAATCGTAGTGGTTGTCAAGGGGTGCTCCGACCGGTTATCCACACCCCCCTCCTAGACTGGGCAGTCTGATGAGCGACCTCTCCTACGCCGACGTGTCGGCACGGCTCCAGCAGCGTTGGCCGGAGCACAAGATCGAACCCACGCTGGACCGGGTGCAGCGGCTCGTCGAGCTGCTCGGCGATCCGCAGAAGGCGTACCCCGTGGTGCACCTGACCGGGACCAACGGCAAGACCTCCACCGCGCGGATGATCGACGCCCTGGTCCGCGAGGCCGGGCTGCGCACCGGCCGGTTCACCAGCCCGCACCTGGAGTCGGTCCGGGAGCGGATCACCCTGGACGGCGAACCGATCAGCGAGCAGCGCTTCGCCGAGGCGTACGCCGAGATCGCGCCGTACCTGGACGTGGTCGACGCCGAGCAGGAGCACCCGCTGTCGTTCTTCGAGGTGATGACCGCGATGGCGTTCGCCGTCTTCGCGGACGCACCGGTCGACGTCGCGATCATCGAGGTCGGCCTCGGCGGCACCTGGGACTCCACCAACGTCGCCGACGGCACCGTCTCGGTGATCACGCCGGTCGCGGTCGACCACGCGCACATCCTCGGCGCGGATCCGGTCACCATCGCCCGGGACAAGGCCGGCATCATCAAGCCCGGCGGTACGACGGTGATGGCGCAGCAGAGCCTGGACGTCTTCGAGATCCTGCTCCGGAAGGCCGCCGAGGTCGGCTCCCAGGTCGCCCGCGAGGGCATCGAGTTCGGCGTCACCGCCCGCTCGCTCGCGGTCGGCGGCCAGTTGATCGCAATCAAGGGCCTCGGCGGCGAGTACGACGAGATCTTCCTGCCGCTGCACGGTGAGTACCAGGCCCACAACGCGGCCACCGCGGTAGCCGCCGTCGAGGCGCTGTTCGGGGCCAGCCCGCAGACCGAGGGCCGCGTCACCACCGAACTCGTCCAGGCCGGCTTCGCCGAGGTGACCAGCCCGGGCCGGATGGAGGTGGTCCGGCACAGCCCGACGATCATCGTCGACGCCGCGCACAACCCGCACGGCGCAGAGGCGACCGCGGCCACGGTGTCCGAGGCGTTCGCGTTCCAGCCGCTGATCGGCGTACTGGGCTGTATGAAGGACAAGGACGTGTACGGCGTCCTGGAGGCGTACGAACCGATCATGGAGACGGTCGTCTGCACCCGGAACAGCTTCGTCGAGCGGTCGATGCCGGCCGAGGAGCTCGGCGAGCTCGCGGCCGAGGTGTTCGGCGAGGACCGGGTGCTGGTCCGGCCGCACCTGGTCGACGCGATCGACGACGCGATCCGGCTGGCCGAGGAGAACGCGATCGCGCTCGGCACCGGCGGCGTCCTGATCACCGGATCCGTCATCACGGCCGGCGAGGCCCGTTCGCTGCTGGTCCGCAAGCCGAAGGAGACTGACGCCAAGCCGGGGGACGAGCAATGAGGTCGCTGGCGTCGATCGTGCTCGCCTTCGAGTCGCTGGTGATCGCCCTGGCGACGCCGGTGATGATTTCGATCGCCGACGTCCGGCCCGCGGTCGCGCTGTCGGTCTGCCTCGGGCTGGCGGTGCTGGCGCTGGTCGCGACCGGGCTGCTCGGCACTCAGGTCGGGTACGTCCTGGGCTGGGTGGTCCAGGTCGGCGCGGTCGGACTCGGGTTCGTCGTACCGGTGATGTTCGTGCTCGGCCTGGCCTTCGCCTCGTTCTGGGTGGCGGCCATCGTCCTCGGTCGCCGGATCGAGGCGGCGAAGCAGGCCCACACCGGTTAGGCTCGGCGCGCCTGACCTACTTCGAGAGAGAGTTGACTGATGTCGCAGCGCACCCTGGTCCTGCTGAAGCCCGACACGGTACGCCGTGGCCTGGTCGGGGAGGTGCTCGGCCGGTTCGAGGCCAAGGGACTCCGGATCGTCGCGATGGACCAGCGCACGATCGACGGCGACCTGGCCGACCAGCACTACGCCGAGCACGTCGAGCGCGACTTCTATCCGCCGCTGCGGGCGTTCGTCACCAGCGGTCCGCTGGTCGCCCTGGTGCTCGAGGGCGACGAGGCGATCGAGGTCGTCCGCGCGCTGAACGGCGCCACCGACGGCCGCAAGGCCGCTCCGGGCACCATCCGCGGCGACCTGTCGCTGTCGAACCGCGAGAACCTCGTACACGGCTCGGACTCGCCGGAGTCAGCCGACCGCGAGATCAAAATCTGGTTCCCGGACCTGCCCTGACGCAGCCCCGATGAGCACACAGCCGGTGCGCGGTAGATAGGGAACCGTCCCTCGAACGGTCTGCCCATGGTTGGACGATTCCTTCGGCGGCGTGCGGTTTGGGGGGTTTTATCGGCTGTTCCGGGGGTACGGCACTCCCCAAACCGGCTCTCGGGAAGGAAGCGGGCCGGGCCGGGGGTACCTTGTTTTTCCGGAGGAAGCCGCTGCCGACTGCTCGTGAAGAAGCCGATACGATACGTGTCAGGGCGGACCGGACGTGTCGGTCCACGGGCTGGGTGCGGGCGGCGCTTAGCCTGATCGGGGACCGAGTGGGAGGTGCCGCGGTGGCGAACAGCATGCTCGGCCGCGACATGGCGGTCGACCTCGGTACGGCGAACACCCTCGTCTACGTGCGCGGCCGCGGGGTGGTCCTGAACGAGCCGTCGGTGGTCGCGACCCGGACTGACGAACCGCGCGAGGCGGTCGCGTTCGGGACCGAGGCGAAGAAGATGATCGGCCGGACGCCCGGCAACATCACCGCGATCCGGCCGCTCAAGGACGGCGTGATCGCCGATTTCGACGCCGCCGAGCAGATGCTGCGCTACTTCATCCAGCGGGTGCACCGGCGCCGGTACTTCGCCAAACCGCGGATCGTGGTCTGCGTACCGTCCGGGATCACCGCGGTCGAGCAGCGCGCGGTCCGCGACGCCGGCTACATGGCCGGCGCCCGCAAGGTCTACATCATCGAGGAGCCGATGGCCGCCGCGCTCGGCTCCAACCTCGAGGTCCGCGACGCCACCGGCAACATGGTGGTCGACATCGGCGGTGGTACGACGGAGGTCGCGGTCATCTCGTTCGGCGGCATCGTCACCAGCCAGTCGATCCGGGTGGCCGGTGACGCCATCGACAAGGCGGTGGTGAACTACTGCAAGAAGGAGTACTCGCTGTTGCTCGGCGAGGCCACCTCCGAGCAGATCAAGATGACCATCGGCTCGGCCTTCCCGACCACCGACGGGCCGGACTCCGAGATCCGCGGCCGGGACATGGTCTCCGGCCTGCCGCGCACCGTGAAGGTGTCCTCGTCGAACATCCGGCAGGCGATCGAGGAGCCGATCACCGCGATCGTCGACGCGGTCAAGGCCACCCTGGACAAGACCCCGCCCGAACTGGCCGGCGACATCGTCGACCGCGGCATCGTGCTGACCGGCGGCGGTGCGCTGCTGAAGGGGATGGACGAGCGGCTGCGGCACGAGACCGGTATCCCGATCCACGTCGCCGACAACCCGCTGGACGCCGTCGTCCTCGGCGCCGGCAAGTGTGTCGACAACATCGAGACCCTGAACCGCATCCTGGTCACCGACAACCGGCGCTGAGGTTCCACCGATGCTCAAAGACCTCGGTACCCCGACGGCCCGGAGTGCCTTCCGCTCGGCCGGCGAGGCGCCGCTTCGCTCGGCGGGCACCCCCCGGACGGTCCGCCGCCGGCGGACCGTGCTCGTGCTGGTGGTCCTGGCGTGTTTCACGTTGATCGTGCTCGACGCCCGCCGCTCGGCCGGCTCGCCGGTGGACCCGTTGCGGCAGGCCGCCGCGAGTGTGTTCGGCCCGCTCGAGTCGACCGCGAGCTCGGCCCGGCAGCCTGTGGACAACCTCCGCGACCGGTTCGCGGAAATGGATAGGTTGAAGGCAGAGAACGAAAAACTGAAGAGTGAGAACGAGAAGCTCCACCAGGATCTGAACACCACCGACTACGCCCGCAACCGGGCGGCCGAGCTGGATCGGCTGCTCAAACTCGCGCCGGCGTACGCGATGACCCCTGCCCGGGTGATCGGGATCGGCAGTGCCCAGAGCTTCAACCACACGGTCACGCTCGACGCCGGTACGGCGGACGGCGTGCGCGTCGACATGACCGTGCTGAACGGGGACGGCCTGGTCGGCCGGGTGGTCCGCACCACCCAGGCGACCGCGACCGTGCTGCTGATCGGCGACCGCAGTTCGACCGTGGGCGGCCGGCTGAACGCCTCGATGGCGCTCGGCTTCGTCTCCGGCCGGGGCGAGGTGGGCGGCACCCTCGACTACAAACTGGTCGATCTCAAGGCCAGGCCGAAGGTCGGGGACCGGATCGTCACCTGGGGTTCGAGCGGCAACGCGCCGTACGTGCCGGGGGTGCCGATCGGCGTGGTCACCTCGGTGACGCCGAATCAGGGAGCTCTCGGGTCCACGGCGACCATCAAGCCGTACGTCGATCCGACCCGGATCGACACCGTGGGCGTGGTGACCGGTCCGCCGGCCCGGACGCCACGCACGCAACTCAAACCATCAGCCACACCAGGCAGTGCACCTAAAGGAAGGGGGAACTGACGTGATCGCACTACGTATCGGGTTGGCCGCCCTCTTCCTGATGGTCGCGGTCACCGTGCAGACGTCCGTGTTGTCGAACATCGCGGTCGCCGGGGTCACCTGCGACCTGGTGCTGATCGTGGTCATCGCGCTGGCGCTGTCCCGCGGATCGGAGTGGGGTGCGATCGCAGGGTTCACCGGTGGTCTCCTGCTGGACGTCGTACCGCCGGCCGACCACACCGCCGGCCGGTGGGCGCTCGCGCTCGCCATCGCCGGGTATGTGGCCGGCCTGATCCGCCGGGAGACGTCGGCCGGCCCGGTCGGACCGCTGATCGTCGCGGCGACCGTCGTGCTCGGAGCCACGCTGTCTCTCTTCATCTACTGCGCCACCGGATCGCTGTTGCACGACCCGTCGGTCGACTGGGGTGAGTTCGGCGTCCGCCTCGGCATCGCCGCCGGGTACGACGTGGTCGGCGCGATCGTGGTGATCCCGCTCGTCATGTGGATCATGGGCCGCGTGGTCGCCGCCCGGGAACGCCGCCGGGTGTTGCCATGAGTTCCGACAACCCCTCAGCTCCCTGGTCTTTCCCTCCGAACCCGCGTGGAGGTGAGCTGTGAGTTTCGACGGGTTCGAAGCGCCGCTCAAGGCTCGCCTGCGGCTGTTCGTGATCGGGGTGCTGGTCTTCTCCTTGTTCTGCACGCTGTTCGGGCGGCTCTGGTACATGCAGGTGATGTCCAACGCTGACTACACCCAGGCCGCGACGCAGAACCACACCCGGCAGGTGCTCGTGCCGGCGCCGCGCGGTACGGTCGTCGACTCGCAGGGCCGCACGCTGGTCGGCAACCGGGTGTCGCTGGTCATCACTGTCGACCGCTCGGTGCTCGCCAAACTCCCGGACAGTCAGCAGAACGTGGTGATCGGCCGGCTGGCGAAGGTGCTGCGGCAGAAGCCGAAGGACCTCAAGGCGCGGACCATGCTGTGTGGCGAGCCGGGTGCCTCGAAACCGCCGGCGTGCTGGAACGGTACGCCGTACCAGCCGATCCCGGTGGCGAAGGACGTCAGCGAGCAGGTCGCGATCGAGGTGATGGAACGCCGCGAGGACTTCCCGGGCGTGGCCGCCGAATCGCAGGCCCTGCGCGCGTATCCCGCGCCGTACAAGGTGAATGCCGCCCACATCCTCGGCTATCTGTCACCGATCACGACCGAGGAGCTGGACGACCTGGAGAAGGCCGGACAGGACTCGGTGCCACACCGCTCGGACCTGGTCGGCCGGGCCGGGGTCGAGCGCACGTACGACAAGCTCCTGCGCGGTTCGCCGGGGGTCAAGGACGTCATCGTCGACGCGGTCGGGTACACCACCGGCATCAAGACGCAGACCGCGCCGGTGCCCGGGGCGACCCTGGTGACCACGATCGACGCGCGGATCCAGGCCTCGGTCGAGGCGCAGCTGCGGAACGCGATCCTGACCGCGCGGAAGCAGTACGACAAGATCACCAAACGCAAGTACGTCGCCGACTCCGGTGCCGCCGTGGTGATGGACACCAAGACCGGCCGGATCGTCGCGATGTCGAGCTACCCGACCTACGACCCGGGCGTCTGGGTCGGCGGTATCACCCAACGCGAGCTGGATGCGCTGTACTCGTCCAAGTCCGGCACCCCGCTGGTCTCCCGGGCCCTGCAGGGTCAGCTGGCCCCCGGGTCGACGTTCAAGCCGATCACCACCGCGGCCGCGATGGCCGCCGGGTACAGCACCAAGACCCGGCTGGACTGCTCGTCGTACTTCGAGGTCGGGAACCGTCGCTTCAAGAACTACGAGTCCGCGTCCTACGGGATGATCGGCTTCGATCAGGCGCTGTCGCTGTCCTGCGACACCTTCTTCTACCGGATCGCGTACGCGCTCTGGCTGAAGGAAGGCGGCAACTCCAGCGACATCACCACCCGCGACCCGCTGGTCGAGATGGCGCAGAAGTTCGGCCTCGGCAAGCCGACCGGGGTCGACCTGCCCGGCGAGGTCAGCGGCCGGATCGCGGATCGCAAGTGGAAGAAGGAGTACTACGACTCCCAGAAGGACTACTACTGCAAGCTCGCGGACAACCCGCCGTCCGGGACGTCAGCGTTCCTGAAGCAGTTCTCTCGCGAGTTCTGCGCCGACGGGTACCGCTACCGCGCCGGTGACGCGGTGAACTTCGCCATCGGCCAGGGCGACACCACGGTCACCCCGCTGCAACTGGCCACGGTCTACTCGGCGCTGTCCAACGGCGGCACGCTGTACGAGCCGCGCGTCGTCCAGTCCTGGATCGGTGCGAACGGCAAGGCGCACGAGATCAAGCCGAAGCCGAAGGCGAAGCTGCCGGTGACGTCGTCGAATCTGCGCTACATCGACCGCGCCCTGAAGGAGACGGTCAGGACCGGTACGGCGGCCTGGAAGTTCACCGGGTTCCCGGTGGACCAGGTGCAGATCCGGGCCAAGACCGGTACGGCAGAGGTCTACGGCAAACAGACCACCTCGTGGCTGGCGTCGTACACGGATCGCTATGCCGTGGTGATGATGATCAGCCAGGCTGGTACCGGTTCGGGCGCCGGTGGTGAGGCGGTCCGCAAGATCTACGAGACGCTCTACAACATCAAGCCGGTGCCGCCGGCCGAGCAGCCGAAGAAGCCGACGCCATGACCAGCGCGGGCGACGCTGTGAGGTCGCGATCATGGCGCTGCTGACGCCGATCCGGACCAGACCGCGGATGGACCGGCGGTCGACGGTGTGGCACGTGGACTGGGTCCTGGTCCTCGGTGTAGTCGCGCTGTCGTCGATCGGCGCGATGCTGATCTGGTCCGCTACCCACAACCGGACGTCGCTGACCGACGGGAACCAGTACGCCTTCCTCCTCCGGCACGCGCTCAACTTCGCCATCGGCCTGGTGCTCGCGATCGGCGCCGCCGTCACCGATCACCGCCGGGTCCGCATCCTCGCCCCGGTCCTGTACGCCGCCTCGGTCGTCGGGCTGATCCTGGTTCTAGTGCCCGGGGTCGGTGCCGTGATCAACGGTTCGCGGTCGTGGATCCAGCTGCCGTGGATCTCGATCCAGCCCAGTGAGTTCGCCAAGCTGGCGGTGATCGTCGGGATGGCTCTGCTGATCGCGGAGAAGGGCGAGACCGACCACCGCGAGACCGCCCGGACCGTCGACGTCGCGCAGGCGATCGCGGTCGCCGCCGTACCGGTGGTGCTGGTGATGTCGCAGCCCGACCTGGGTACGGTGATGGTGCTCGGCTCGATCGTGTTCGGGATCATCGCGGTCTCCGGCGTACCGAAGCGCTGGATGCTCGGGCTCGTCACCGCGGGTGTGGTGGTGGCCGCGCTGGCGATCAAGCTGCAGGTGCTGAAGGACTATCAGCTCGCCCGGTTCGTCGCGTTCGCCGATCCGTCCCAGGACCCGCAAGGCATCGGCTACAACGTGAACCAGGCCCGGATCGCGATCGGCAACGGCGGCGTGTTCGGCCAGGGACTGTTCCACGGCGGGCAGACGCAGAACGCGTTCGTGCCCGAGCAACACACCGACTTCGTCTTCACCGTGGCCGGCGAGGAACTCGGGCTGATCGGCGCCGGCGCGATCATCGTGCTGTTCGCCCTCGTGCTGTTCCGGGGGCTGCGGATCGCGATCAACGCGCGGGACGCGTTCGGCCGGTTGGTGGCGACCGGCATCGTCTGCTGGTTCGCGTTCCAGGCCTTCGAGAACATCGGGATGACGCTCGGGATCATGCCGGTCACCGGTCTGCCGCTGCCGTTCGTTTCCTACGGCGGCTCGTCGATGTTCGCCTGCTTGCTCGCCATTGGTCTGCTCCAGAACATCCACCTGCGCTCGCACCGCTTCTAGGGCACGTCTCTTCCGCGAAAGACCTAACCGGTCAGGTACGCTGCTGCCTGCTCGGCTACCGGTAGGGCCCGCCCGGCCCTCGAGGTTCTGGAAGGTTCCATGACGGTATTGATGCCACGCCTCTGGCGCGGCGGGTCCCTTTCCCTCGTCCTCGTCACCGCGCTCGGCCTCTCGCTGACCGCCTGCGGTGGTGACGACGAGGCAGCTCAGTCCGCTCCGGCCGCGAGCACACCGGCGTCGTCCGCGACGCCGGAGACACCCGATGCGAGCGGGACTCCGGGCGCCACGGTCAAGCGCACCTCGGCCGAGCTCGCGAGGGCGCTGCTCGAGATCGCCGACCTCCCCGACGGCTACCAGGTGGAGAAGGACGACCCGGCCGGTGACGCCGAGAAGCCGTTCTCTTCGGCGAGCAGCAAGTGCAAGACGCTGGTCAAGTTCCTGAACGCCACCGAAGCACCGGGAGCCAAGGCCACTACCCATCGCGCCTTCTCCGCCGGTCAGGAGGGCACGTTCCTCGACTTCGGAATCGATGCGATGGGCAACAAGGACGAGGTCGCCTACCTCCAGCACGCCTACAAGAAGGCGGTCACCTCCTGCTCGAAGGTGACGATGAAGATCGGTGAGGGCAGCTACTCGATGGAGGTCGAGGAGATCGCCGCCCCGGAGTTCGGCACGGACCCGTTCGCGTTCCGGCTCACCGCCACCTCGGGCTCGCGTCGTGGTCTGGAGTTCACCGCCGCCACCACAGGTGTCGAGGATGTCGTCGTCTCCGTCACCCTGCTGGCCGGTCAGGACGGTGAACTCGAGGGCGCCACCGAAGCCGCGGTCTCCAAGGCGCAGCAGGTGCTCAAGAAGGGCGCGTGACCAGCGTCACGCCCGCGTATGTGCGGTGGTCCGGCGTCGACCGTGCCCAGGTGCTCGAGCCGCGTCGCTACCTGACCAGGGTGGTGACACGGCTGGCGATCGACGTACTGCGGACTCGTCAGGCGTGGCGGGAGAGCTACCTGGGGGAGTGGCTGCCCGAGCCGGTGCCGTCGGACCCGTTCGCGTCGGTCGAGACCGCCGACCTGTCCCTCGCGGTACTGCATCTGATGGAGCGGCTGACCCCACCGCAGCGGGCGGTCGACGTCTTGCGGACCGCATTCGTTCTCCCGTACGACGAGATCGCGGAGATCCTCGGGCGGTCCGCGGCGGACTGCCGGCAGTTGCACAAGCGGGCGAGCAGCAGCGGCTGTTGCTCGACTTCGTCGCGGCCGCGCGTGACGGTGATCTCGCCCGGCTCGAGTCGATGCTCACAGAGTCAGTGATCGAGTGGAGTGACGGCGGTGGTCAGCCGCGGATCGCGCGCAAGCCGGTGACCGGCCGGGAGCAGGTGGCCAAGTTCTTCAGCCGGATCTACGCCCGCGGCGAGGTGAGCCTCGTACAGCTCGACCTGGTGACCGGGCCGGCCCTGGACGTGCGGGTGCCGGCGTTCCGGCACATCCTCGACCTGGAGTTCGACGGCGGCCAGATCGCCGCGCTTCGGGTCCAGGCGAACCCGGACAAGCTGTCAGCGCTGCGGTAGCGGCATGATCGTCGTACGGCGGTGATGCTCGAAGACGACCGAGCTGCGGATGTCGGCGATCTCCTGCCGTTTGGCCAGCGCGAGGACCAGATCGCGCAACGCCTGGGTGTCCTTGACCGCGACATGGGCGAGGAAGTCGGACCCACCCGACACCATGAACATCGCCAGCGTCTCCGGCAACTGGTTCACGTAGTCCTGGAACGCGGTCGCCACCGCCATCGCCTGCGGGCGGAGCTTGATCGAGATGATCGCCTCGGTGGACCGGTCGATCGCCTTCAGGTCGACCTCGGCGTGGTACCCGCTGATCACCCCGCGGTCGCGCAGGCCGCGGATCCGCTCCAGGCAGGTGGACGGCGCGATGCCGAGCTCCGCGGCCATGTCCCGGTTGGTCCGGCGCGCGTCGTTCTGCAGCATCCGCAGCAGCGCCGTATCAAGTTCGTCCATACCAGGAAGTTTGCCAGCTCGGCCGAACGATGTTCGGGTCCGCCCGCCTGATTCCGTGCAGCACGCCAGCTTTGCGCCTGTGCTGACGAACAAGATGGTCGTGGTGATCGCGGCCGAGGCGCCGGTCGGCGTCGCCCTGAACACTGCCGCCCTGCTCGGTGTCACCCTCGGCGACCACCACGAGGACCTGGTCGGCCCGGACACCCAGGACGCCTCCGGCAATCTGCATACCGGGATGTGTGCGTACCCGATTCCGGTACTGCGGGCATCCACCGAACAACTGCACGACCTCCGAGCCCAGGCGGCGGTCCGGGACGGAGTCACCGTGCACGACATGCACCAGATCGCCCAGCGCGCCCGGACCTACGAGCAGATGTCCGCGACCCTGAGCGGTACGAAGGCCGAAGACGTCGAGTACCTGGGCCTCGGCCTGTACGGTCCCCGCGCCGCCGTCGACTCCCTCACCGGCGCACTGGCGCTCTATCGCTAGACCGCGCGCCCGCGCTAGACCGCGCGCCCGCGCTAGACCGTGCGCCCGCGCTAGACCGTGCGCCCGCGCTGGGCCGCGCGTCCGCGCTACACCGTGCGTCCGCGGCGGGCCGGCTGGAGTTGCAGTTCGATCGCGCCGACGGGCCGGCCGCCGCCGAGCACCGGCCCCTCGAGCAGGTCCGCGGCGTCGGAGACATCCACGCCGCACATGCTCAGCAGCGTGAGTCCGAGTGCAGTAGTGGCCCGCGGATTGCCGTCGATCACCTTGACCGCCACCGCGTGACCGTCCGGCGCGGCCATCGCGATCACGCCTTCCGCGCTGCCCTTGGCGATGACGCCGGGCAGCGACTGCATCACCAGGGTGTTCTGGTGTCCGCGACCGCCGACGTGCTCCGGGTACTGCCGCATCGCCGCCGCCACCTGGTGTTCCGGCGTACCGGCCGCGGCCGTCGCCAGCCGGCCGAAGCTGACCGCCAGCCCGCGCAGCGGCACGCCGACCAGGGGAGCGCCGCAACCGTCCACGGTGACGATCCCGGTCGTTGCCCCGGTCAACCGTTCGATCTCCGCTGTGATCGTCTTCTGCACCGGGCTTGCCGGATCGAGGTATCCGGAGGCTTCATTGCCTAACGCAACCGTTGCCGCGAGCATCGCGGCGTGCTTGCCCGAGCAGTTCATCAGCACCCGGGACGGGCCGATGCCGGCGCCGATCAACCGGTTCCGGGTCTCCTCGTCCTGGGGCAGGTCCGGCGGGCACAGCAGGTCGCCGCGATCGAGCCCGGCGGCCGCCAGCATCCGGTCGACCACGGCGACATGCCGGTCCTCGCCGGTGTGGCTGCCCGCCGTGATCGCGGTCTCCTCACCCGACAGCGACGCGCCGGCCGCGATGCACCCGACGGCCTGCAGCGGCTTCGTGGCGGACCGGGGCAGCACCACCGCGTCCACGTCGCCGGCCGCGACGATCGGCGTACCGGCCGGATCGACGGCGACCGCGATCCCGAAGTGGCGACTCTCGACGAACCCGCCTCGGACGACCGCGGCCAGTTCGCGGACGGATTCCAGTCCTGGCACACCGTTGGTCATTCGCGGAGAGTAGCAGCGTCCGTAGGGTAGGCCTATGCGACTGAACTATGCGGAGACCGGTCCCGCCAACGCGCCCGTGGTTCTGCTCGGGTCCTCGCTCGGGACGACGCACGCGATGTGGGCGCCGCAGGTCGGCGTACTGGCGGAGCGGTTCCGGGTGGTCGCGTTCGACCACCGCGGGCACGGCGAGTCCGAGGCACCGCCCGGACCGTACACGATCGACGATCTCGGCGGCGACGTACTCGAGCTCCTCGACACCCTCGGCGTCGACCAGGCGTCGTACGTCGGCATCTCGCTCGGCGGCGCGGTCGGCCTCTGGCTGGCCGAGAACGCACCCGACCGCTTCCACCGCTTCGCCCTCCTCTGCCCGCCGGCCGGCCCGGCCGACAACGCGGAGATGTGGACCGACCGAGCCGCCACCGTCCGCGCCGAAGGCACCCAGGCGATCACGGACGCCACCCTGGGCCGCTGGTTCCTGCCCGGCTTCGCCGACGTCGACCCGCTCCGCGAGCAACTCCTCAACACGTCCGACGAGGGTTATGCCGCCTGCTGCGAGGCCCTCGGTACGACGGACCTGCGCGACAAACTCGGCGACATCACCGCCCCGGTCCTCATCATCACCACCGAACAAGACACGTCCATCCCACCCGAAACCGTCATCCCGCTCGCCTCCGCCATCCCCGGCGCGCACCTGGAAATCATCGAGAACGCCGCCCACCTCGTCACCTACTCCCACCCCGAAATCATCAACCCGCTCCTGCTGGCCCACCTCAGCTGACGGACTCGCGGGCGATCGCTCCGGCCGGGCACCGCGGCCATTGGTTCGCTCTTGAGGTTTCAAGCACATCGTCAACAGGGGAAGGAGGTTCGGGGAAAGTTCACTGCCTGGGTGCGAAGGCTTGTGCGCCCGGGGTGATGGGTGGAAGGTGAACGGAGAGCAGTGACTTGGGGGCTGGCTGTTCGGTGGGGGAAGGCGGGAGGGACCGCCTTCGATCGAGGGGTGGCCTGGGGGAATCCTTGTCGATCCGGGACCGGGTTGGTCCCGACCTGCTCGTTGCCCCCGCTGGAAGGGGGAGAGATGCCGAGGAAGGCCAACGGGAGAGCGGGCAAGCACCGCGACGACGACCACCGGATGCCTGGCGAGGCGCCGGCGGCGGGGCCGTCCAACAACGGAACGCCGGCCGCGAACGGGATGCCGGGCGGCCGGATGTCGATGACGGGCAGCGGTGCGCCGGGAGCAGGCGGATCCGGCACCATGCCCGGCGGGATGAGCGGTGGCGGTAGCGGCGGCGGTACCGGTATGAGCGGTGGCGGGGCCGGCGGAGGTGCCGGGATGAGCGGCGGCGGCCAGGCGGGCGGTGCCGGAATGGGTGGCGGAGCGGGAGCCGGTGGTGCGGGTATGAGCGGCGCGGACGGGCGAACGGAGACTCCGAGCAGGCGGCAGTGCGGCGTGATGGACGTGCACCGCAGACTGCTCTCCACCTCACCCGAGTACGCCGCCGCGCGGTCGTCGATCGAGAACGCGACCTCGGAGTACGTCGCCCAACAGCAACGTTTTGCTGGTATAGCGCGGATTCCGTGCGTGGTACACGTGGTCTGGAAGACCGCCGCGCAGAACATCTCGCAGGCCCAGATCGACAGCCAGATCGACGTCCTGAACCGCGACTTCCGGGCGACGAACACCGACCTCGGGATCGTGCCGGCGCCGTTCACCGGGCTGATCGCGGACGCGCGGATCGAGTTCTACCTGGCCACCGAGGACCCGGACGGCAACCCGACCACCGGGTGTCACCCGGACCCAGACGAACGCCAACGGGTTCGGCACCGACGACAAGGTGAAGTCGTCGGCGACCGGCGGCCACGACCCGTGGCCGGCCGACCGGTACCTGAACATCTGGGTCGCCCAGCTCAGCGGCGGCCTGCTCGGGTACGCGCAGTTCCCGGGCGGCCCGGCCGAGACCGACGGCGTGGTCATCCTGCACAGCGGGTTCGGCACCAACGGTACGGCGGCCGCCCCGTTCGACCTGGGCCGGACCACGACCCACGAGATCGGGCACTTCCTGAACCTGTTCCACATCTGGGGCGACGACGGCACCGGCTGCAGCGGCAGCGACGAGGTCGCCGACACCCCGAACCAGGCCGGCCCGAACTTCGGCGTACCGACGTTCCCGCACGTGACCTGCAGCAACGGCCCGAACGGCGACCTGTTCGTCAACTACATGGACTACACCGACGACCGCGGCATGGTGATGTTCACCGACGACCAGGTGGCCCGGATGGAGGCCTGTCTGGACACCGTCCGCCCGGGCCTGATGACCGGCTCCGGCGGCGGGCCGGACGCCGGAACCCGCCGGGTCCGTGGTGGCGTGGGGCGCGAACCGGCTGGACGCGTTCGTGCTCGGCACCGATCTGGCGATGTACCACAAGTGGTGGGACGGCTCGGCCTGGGGACCGTCCGTCGGCGGTTACGAATACATGGGTGGTGTCTGTATGAGTGCTCCTGAAGTCGCGGCCTGGGGTCCGGACCGGCTGGACGCGTTCGTCCTCGGCACCGATCACGCGCTGTACCACAAGTGGTGGGACGGCTCGAACTGGGGACCGTCCGTCACCGGGTACGAGTACCTGGGCGGGGTCTGCCTGAGCTCCGCCGCGCCTGGCCACCTGGGGCCCGGACCGGCTGGACGCGTTCGTCCTCGGCACCGACCGCGCGCTGTACCACAAGTGGTGGGACGGCTCGGCCTGGGGACCGTCGGTCGACGGCGTACGAATACCTGGGCGGGATCTGCATGAGCCGGCCCGAAGTCGTTGCCTGGGGCAGCGACCGGCTGGACGTGTTCGTCCTCGGCACCGACAACGCGGTCTACCACAAGTGGTGGGACGGCTCGGCCTGGGGCCCGTCGGTCGACGAGCTACGAGTCCCTCGGCGGCGTCTGCGCTTCGCCACCGCGGGTCGTTGCCTGGGGCGAGAACCGGCTGGACATGTTCGTCGTCGGCACCGATTCCGCGCTGTACCACAAGTGGTACGACGGTTCGGGCTGGTCGGACTGGGAGTACATGGGCGGCGTCTGTACGACGGCCCCGACCGTCGTCTCGTGGGACGAGAACCGGCTCGACGTGTTCGTGCGTCGGCACGGATTCCGCGCTGTACCACAAGTGGTGGGACGGCTCCGCCTGGGGACCGTCGGTCACCGACTGGGAGTACATGGGCGGGATCTGCACCGACGAGCCGCGGGTCGTCTCGTGGGGCCCGAACCGGCTCGACGTGTTCGTCACCGGCACCGACAAGCAGCTCGTACCACAAGTGGTGGGACGGCTCGGCCTGGGGACCGTCGGTCGACCGGGTACGAACCGCTCGGCGGCGTCGTCAGCGACTTCAAGGTGACCGTTCCGGAGACGCCGGCCTCGATCGAACAGGCGGTGCTGAGCTGAGCGAGCACACCCCCGGGCGGTGGACGCACTCCTTCGAGGAGGATCACGACGGACTCAGCGTCTACCGCCGGGACGACTTCGCCTTCCCGCCGGCCCGCGGCCGGCGGGGGGTGGAGTTCCGCGCGGACGGCACCTGGGTGGACTGGGCGATCGGTCGCGGTGACGCACCCGAAGCCCGCCCGGCCGGCCGGTGGGACGCCACCGGCCGGCTCACCCACGAAACCGACGGCGGCCCCGGCGCCGGCCGCATCGTGACGGCCGAGTCCGACCTTCTCGAGATCAAATGGCAGGACTGAACATGACTGTACTGATGCCACGCCTCCGGCGCGGCGGATCATGGGGCCTGGGCTCCCGGCCTTCCCTCGTCGCTCCAGTCGCTGTGTTGAATGCCACGCCTCCGGCGCGGCGGGTCCTGGGGCTGGAACTCCCGGCCTTCCCTCGTCGCTCCAGTCGCTTCGCTCCCTCCGCTCCTCAGTCCAGGCCGGGAGGCCCCATGACCAGGCTCCCTACGCTCCTCAGTCCAGGCCGGGAGGCCCCATGACCACGGCACCTGTGCGCTATCTCGTCGTACCGACTGTTGATGCTGCCGAGGGGGCGCAGTCGGCGCGGTTCGGCGACAAGACCCTCCTCTGGGTCCCGGCCGATCAACGCCTCGGCCGGGCCTCCCGGACTGCACCCGGCCTGGTACTCGTCACGCAGGTAGGCCGGAGCTTCCAGGACGACTTCCCCGATGTGACCCCGCTCGTCGACCACGGCCGGCATCTCGTGATCTCGTCCGCCGACAAACCCCGTCGCCGGTCGAGCACCTGCTGGCGGGTCGAGCCCTTGCGCGCCGGTACGACGGTCGTCGATCGACCGGCCGTGGCCGCAGCCAGGGTCGATCCCGTCATCGCGGACCTCGTCGGCGAACTGTCGCCGACGTCGTACCAGGACGACCTGACCTGGTTCGCAAGTCTGCCGACGCGGCACTCGCTCAGTCCGTCGTTCACCACCGCGATGGACTTCGCCACCGCCCGGATGGTTGCCCTCGGCTACGGAGTGACCCGGACGACGGTGACGGTCGGCGGCGGTCAGTCGCAGAACCTGATCGGGGATCGGCCGGGGACCGGTGGCGGGGGAGTCGTGCTGATCACCGCGCACCTGGACTCGATCAACCAGGCAGGTGGACCCGCCGCCAACGCGCCCGGCGCGGACGACAACGGTAGCGGTTCGGCCGGGGTGCTCGAACTGGGCCGGCTGTTGTCGACCCGGTCGTGGCGGCACGACGTACGGCTGATCCTGTTCGGTGGTGAGGAGCAGGGGTTGTTCGGCAGCAAGCAGTACGTCGCCGCGCTGCCGCCGGCCGAGCGTGCGCGGATCTGCGCCGTCCTCAACATGGACATGATCGCCAGCAAGAACTCAGCCGTGCCGACTGTGCTGCTCGAAGGCGCGAACGTGTCGTCGAGTCAGATGGCTGACCTGGCGACGGCAGCCGCGACGTACACCGGGCTGAAGGTGGAGACCTCGCTGAACCCGTTCGCGAGTGACCACGTGCCGTTCATCAACGCCGGCATCCCGGCTGTGCTGACGATCGAAGGGGCGGACAGCGCGAACGGGCACATCCACACGGCGACCGACACGCTGAACTTCCTCGACTGGGCGCTGGCGGCCGAGATCCTGCGGATGAATGTGGCCGCGCTGGCCGGCTGGCTCGAGCCGGTCGCCGCCGCGGTGACCCGGCCCAGGCCGGCCGGCTCGGTGGTGGCGTGGGGCCCTGGCCGGCTCGACGTCTTCGCGGTCGGGATGGACTCCGCGATGCACCACAAGGCGTTCGACGGTACGTGGAAAGATTTCGAGTCGCTCGGAGGTGTTGTTCTAAACTGACCGCGTGTGGAGCGGATGCCTGAACGCGCGTGACATCGGCGGACTTCCGACCCGGTACGGCGTACCGACGCGCAGCGGGACCGTGTTCCGGACGGACTCACCGGACAACCTGGACGACGACGGACAGGGCGCGTTCGTTGCCGCCGGCGCCGGGTTGGTGCTCGACCTGCGCTCGGACTGGGAGATCAGGCAACCGCATCTGCTCGACGGCTCGGCGTCGTACCAGCGGATCCCCTGGATCGACCCGGCCGCCGAAGTGCACCGTGATGCGGCCGCCGAGCCGCTGCTCTCCGACATCTATCGCGGCAGTCTCGACCGCAACAAGAGCCAGATCGCCAAGGCGTTCCGTGCGCTGGTCGCGGCGCCGGGCGACGCGCCGGTCGTGGTGCACTGCAAGTCCGGCAAGGACCGGACCGGGCTGCTGATCGCGTTGTGGCTCGACCTGGTCGGCGTACCTCGCACGGTGATCGCCGACGACTACGCGGTGAGCGAGGAGCGGCTCGGCGTCCTCGCGAAGCTCGCCGATTTGCCGGCGGCCGAGCGGCCGGCCGCGGAGATCATCTCGCGGACGTTGCCGGAGACGATCCTCGACTCGCTCGATCACCTGGACCTGCGCTACGGCGGCGAGCGGGCGTACCTCGCTGAGTGCGGTCTGAGCGCGGCCGAGGTGCATCGGCTGGCGGTGCGGCTGGTGCCGGTCGGGGTGCGGGTGGTGGTGTTCGACTTCGACGGGTTGTTGATGGACACCGAGACCACGATGGTGGAGAGCTGGCGGTTGGAGTGGGCGCATCACGGGCTCGAGCTGGACCTCGACGACTTCTGGCCCGGTCACGGCGGTGACATCACCGAGACACGCTACGAGCTGCTCGGCGCGGCGGTCGGAGCCGGCTTCGACCGGGCGGAGAGTCACGCCCGCCGGACCGCGCACCGCGACGCCCTGCACGAGGAGCTGGACTTCCGGCCGGGGATCCGGGAGTGGATCTCTACCGCGCGAGAGCTGGGGCTCAAGGTCGCGATCGCGAGCAGCTCGCCGCGACCGTGGGTGCGCGGTCATCTGGAGCGGGTGGACGCGATCGAGCTGTTCGACCTGATCGTCACGGGTGACGACGTCGCGACACACAAGCCCGATCCGGCGATCTACGAGCTGGCTCTGCGGCGTCTCGACGTACCGGGGGAGGAAGCGATCGCCGTCGAGGGCACCGCGCATGGAGTGGCGGCGGCGCAGGCGGCGGGGATGTTTGCGGTCGCGATCCCGAATCCCTACGTGGGTGAGGACGAGGTGGCCGGGGCCGACCTGGTTCTGGGCAGCGCTGACCAGCTCTTGCTCAGCGAGCTGCTTCTTTCAGCGGGATCGAAAGGGTCGACGCCGGTAACCGAGTGACCTAGCCTGCTGACCCTCTGCAAGTTTCCAACCGCAGGGAACGCAGGCCTGCGACCTGTGACGGCGAACTCGGTCGGGTACAGCGCCCTGATGTTGTACGTCGCGGTCGGACTGGAAGGCTGTTCGACCAGCGTCACCGAGGTCCGGGTCGCGCTGCAGAAGGGCCCGAGCGCCTCCGGTCCGTTCACCACGGTCGCCGAGACGTACGCGTACTCCGGCGGTGGCGCCTGGTTCGACGAGGGCACCGGCTGGCGGGTACTACGTCGGCGTCGCCCACTGGCAGAACCAGACCGAGACGACCCCACCCCGGCGTACTACTGCAACTGACTCCTGCCCGCCCCACCCCACGACCATTTGAGCGGATAATCGGCTCTCCTGCCTGATGTGTGGGTCAGATTCTGCCGGGTCGCACGAGGCGGCAGCGTACCGACGGACGGGTAGTGGTCGGGACCTGCGCCCTCCGACAAGTCCATCCCCGCCTGGACGCTCCGGACCAAACCACATCGCAGCCGACCACTACCCGTTCTTCGGTACACCGCACCCGATTCCAGCAGCATCGGACCGATCTGAACCACCGGTCGATGGCCTCGGCGCCGCCTCGGGCAGCCCCACAACCCACTCGCCATCGTCGAACTCGACATCCTCGATGACGGACCTGCCGACCCAAATCGCACCCCCACAAGCTGCCCACACACACCGTTCGCCTGACTACCACGTTCCTGTTCCTCCACAGCTCAGAAACCTAGCCAGGCAACGGCGTGCACCCACTCAACGCGCGCTCAAGTCATCCACACATCAGGCAGGAGAGCCGGATAACCCCTCGTGTGGTCAGACGACGGACAGGGGGAGGAGCTTCTTGCCGGAGGGGCCGATCTGGATCTCGGTGCCCATCTGGGGGCAGACGCCGCAGTCGAAGCACGGGGTCCAGCGGCAGTCCTCGACCTCGATCGCGCCGTCCTCCTCGAGCGAGTCCTGCCAGTCCTCCCACAGCCAGTCGCGGTCCAGGCCGGAGTCGAGGTGGTCCCACGGCAGGACTTCGGCGTACTCACGCTCGCGAGTGGTGTACCAGGCCAGGTCGACCGGCTCGTCGGCGAGCGCCTTCTCGGTCGACTCGAGCCAGCGCTCGTAGGAGAAGTGCTCGCTCCAGCCGTCGAAGCGGCCGCCGTCGCGCCAGACCTGCTCGATCACCCGGCCGACCCGGCGGTCGCCGCGGGACAGCAGGCCCTCGATGATGCCGGGCTTGCCGTCGTGGTAGCGGAAGCCGATGGCCTTCGCGTACTTCTTGTCCGAGCGGATCGCGGCACCGAGCTTGGCCAGCCGGGCGTCGGTCTCCTCGACGCCGAGCTGCGACGCCCACTGGAACGGCGTGTGCGGCTTCGGCACGAACCCGCCGATCGACACGGTGCAACGGATGTCGTTGCGGCCGGCCGCCTCGCGACCGGTGGCGATCACCTTCTTGGCCAGGTCCGCGATCGCCAGCACGTCCTCGTCGGTCTCGGTCGGCAGACCGCACATGAAGTACAGCTTCACCTGCCGCCAGCCGTGGCTGTACGCCGCCGCGACGGTGCGGATCAGGTCCTCCTCGGTGACCATCTTGTTGATCACCTTGCGCATCCGGTCCGACCCGCCCTCGGGGGCGAAGGTCAGGCCGCTGCGCCGGCCGTTGCGGGAGAACTCGTTGGCCAGGGTGATGTTGAACGCGTCGACCCTTGTCGAGGGCAACGACAGCGAGACGTTGCTGCCCTCGTAGCGGTCGGCCAGGCCCTTGGCCACGTCGGCGATCTCGCTGTGGTCGGCCGAGGACAGGCAGAGCAGCCCGACCTCCTCGAACCCGGACTGCTTCAGTCCGTTCTCGACCATGTCGCCGATCGTGGTGATACTGCGCTCGCGCACCGGCCGGGTGATCATGCCGGCCTGGCAGAACCGGCAGCCGCGGGTGCAGCCGCGGAAGATCTCCACCGAGAACCGCTCGTGCACGGTCTCGGCCAGCGGGACCAGCGGCTTCTTCGGGTACGGCCAGGCGTCCAGGTCCATCACCGTGTGCTTGGCCGTCCGCCACGGGACGCCGGTCCGGTTCGGCGCGACCCGCTTGATCCGGCCGTCGGCCAGGTACTCGACGGTGAAGAACTTCGGGATGTAGACCCCGCCGGACGCGGCCAGCCGCATCAGCACCTCGTCGCGGCCGCCCGGGGAGCCCTCGTCCTTCCACTCCCGGATCACGTCCGAGATGGCCAGCACGATCTCCTCGCCGTCACCGAGGACGGCGGCGTCGATGAAGTCGGCGATCGGCTCCGGGTTGAACGCGGCGTGCCCGCCGGCCAGCACGATCGGGTCCTCGTCGGTCCGGTCGGCGGCGTACAGCGGGATACCGGCCAGGTCGAGCGCGGTCAGCATGTTGGTGTAGCCGAGCTCGGTCGAGAACGACAGCCCGAACACGTCGAACGCCCGCACCGGCCGGTGGCTGTCCAGGGTGAACTGCGGGATGCCGTTGTCCCGCATCACCTTCTCCATGTCCGGCCAGACCGAGTAGGTCCGCTCGGCCAGGATGTAGTCGCGCTCGTTCAGCACCTCGTACAGGATCTGCACGCCCTGGTTCGGCAGCCCGACCTCGTAGGCGTCCGGGTACATCAGCGCCCAGCGGACACCCGCCGAGTCCCAGTCCTTGCTGACCGAGTTCAGCTCACCACCGACGTACTGGATCGGCTTCTGTACCCCCGGCAGCAACGGCTCCAGGCGCGGGAACAGCGATTCGACAGTCATTCGGCACTTCCGGTCGGGATCAGAGCGCCTACCAGACTAACGCTCGCCCCGCGATATCCCCGCATCGCTGCGCTCGCTCCGGCTCCACGCGCGGCGCCACCTGACTGGTCAGAGTGCGCGCTCCCACAAGGTTCGCTGGGCGACCGGGCGGAAGCCGAGTTTGTCGTTGACCGCGATCATCGGGGCGTTCTCGGGCGCGTTCCAGGTGTGCAGGGCCGCCGGCTGAGCCAGGTCCGCCTGGAGTGCTCGGAGGTTCGGCGCCTTGACGGCGATGCCGAGACGGTTGCCGCGGTGGGTACGGCGTACGTAGGTGTCGTACTGGTTCCGGCGATCGGGGTTCTCCGGCGAACCGCCCATCTGGGTGTACGCCGCCAGCTCGCCGGAGGCACTGTGGACGGCGGCCGTGGTGTAGGTGAAGCGACCTTGGGCGATCCGGCGGGCCTCGGCCTCCCGGATCAGCTCGGGCGTCCACCGGGTCGCCTCGACGCTGCGGTCGCCGTGCGGAACGTCCTCGGTCATCCAGGTGAGCAACTCGGCGAACTGCTCGAGCCACTCGTCGGGCGCGTGCTCACGCCACTGCACGAGCTCGTAGCCGGGGATCGCCTGGTCCAACGCCGCCAGTTGCTCGTCCGGCACCGGCAGCTCGAGGACCTGGTGCAGCTCGGCGTGCTTGCGGACGAACCCGCGGGCCGCGGCGAACGCCGTACCTGGGCTCTCGCCGATCACCGGATCACCGGCCACGTTGATGCCGGACAACACCCGGCGGCCCTCGGCCCGCGCTCGGTCGATCACCGCGTCCAGCAGCCGGGTCGCGACACCACGACGCCGGTACGACGGCGCTACCGCGAACTCGACGTCGACCGTCTCGGTGTTGCCGAGCAGCCACCAGTCCAGCCAGACGATCCCCGCCCAGGTGTCACCGTCGACCAGGCCGAGTCCGTCGGCCCGCAGATCGGAGTGCGTCCCCGTCATCAGCACCCGGGCCTCCTCCAGGCCGAGACCCACCGGGAACTCGAGCTCCTCCCGGCGGATCGCGTCCTTCAGCTGGAAGAACTGCTTGAAGACGTCTGGATCCCGGCCGTCGACCGTCACGATATGCACGCGCCGAACCCTATGCGCCCGGGCCCGGCCTCGCGCCCGAACTCTGTCGGAGACTCCACCCAGCACAGGCGACCGAACGTGCTTGTGATCGCTTAGTGGTGCGGCCGAAGGGCGCGGTTCGCGGCTGGTTCGGCGATCTGGGCGCGGAACGGGTGCGCCGGATAGACGCCGAGCAGCCGGACCTCGACCGAGAAGAAGGCGAGCTCCTCCAGCGCGAGGGCGACGTTCGGCTCGTCCGGGTGGCCCTCGATATCGGCGTAGAACTGGGTGGCGAAGAACATGCCGCCGAGCTGGTACGACTCCAGCTTGGTCATGTTCACGTTGTTGGTGGCGAACCCGCCGAGTGCCTTGTACAGCGCGGCCGACACGTTGCGGACCCGGTACACGAAGCTGGTGATGACCGGGCCGGAACCGACCGGCGGTACCTCGGGTTCGCGGGACAGCACCAGGAACCGGGTGGTGTTGTGGTGCTCGTCCTCGACGTCGCTCGCCAGCGTCTCCAGCCCGTACAGATCGGCCGCGGCCCGGGGCGACAGTGCCGCGACGGTCGGGTCGGCAAGCTCGGCGACCTCGCGGGCGGAGCCGGCCGTGTCGTCGGCGACGACGGTCGACCAGCCGTGCTCGCGGATGATCTTGCGGCACTGCCCGAGCGCGTGCACGTGGCTGCGGACGGTCCGGATCCGGTCGATCGTCGTACCGGGGACGCCCAGCAGCTGGAAGTGGATCGGCAGGAAGTACTCGCCGACGATGTGCAGCCCGGACTCCGGCAGCAGGTGGTGGATGTCCGCCACCCGGCCGGCGATCGAGTTGTCCACCGGGATCATCGCGAGCCCGGCCCGGCCGGTGCTGACCGCCTCGAGAGCGTCCTCGAACGTCGTACACGGCAGCTGCTCGCGGTCCGGGTACATGTCGGTGCACGCCATCGCCGAGTTGGCGCCTGGCTCACCCTGGTAAGCGATCGGTCCGTCCACGGTCTCCCAGGGTAGACCCCAGCCGTCTCGGTAGACGGATCAGGTGTCCGACTTGCGGACCTTCTTCGGTGCGCCGGTGACCGCGCGGCCCTCGAGCTGTTTGGCCTTGGTGGCGTACATGTCCAGGTACTCCTGGCCGGACAGCTCCATGATCTTGTACATGATCTCGTCGGTGACGGCGCGCAGGATCAGCCGGTCGCCCTCCATCCCCTCGTACCGGGAGAAGTCCAGCGGTGCGCCGAACTTGATCGTCGGCGGTGACATCGAGGCGACGATCCTGCCCGGCGGCGCGACCTTGTCGGTGCCGATCACGCCGCACGGGATGACCGGGACCTTGGCCTCGAGCGCGAGCCGAGCCACACCGGTCCGGCCCTTGTACAGCCGGCCGTCGTGCGAGCGGGTGCCCTCGGGGTAGATGCCGAACAGTTCGCCGCGCTCCAGCACCTTCATGCCGGCCCGCATCGCGCCCTCGGACGCGGAGCCGCCGGACCGGTCGATCGGCACCTGGCCGGTGCCCTTGAAGAAACCGCGCTGGAACCGGCCCTTGATCCCGGCGCCGGTGAAGTAGTCGGACTTCGCCACGAAGGTGACCCGGCGGCGGAGCACCAGCGGCATGAAGATCCAGTCGGCGTAGGACAGGTGGTTACTGGCGATGATCGCCGGGCCGACCGTCGGGACATGCTCGCCCCCGATCACGTTCGGCCGGAAGAGGCGCTTGACCGGCGGGCCGATCAGCACGTTCTTCAGCACCCAGTAGATGCCCTTGCCGTCGCCGTCCCCGGCGTCGTCCACCGGTCGACCGCGGTCCGGCTCGGGCCGCGGCGACTGCGCCGGTTCCGTCATCGATGTCCTTTCCTCACAGTTCCCCGACTGCTCATGATGCCGCACGACAGCCCCGATTGGCGTGTACGTCGGCACCCGTGAACTCCTGACACGGGTCGCCGTACCTTCGTAAGCTGCTCACGGCATTGGCGCCGGGCTGGGGAGAGCATGTGAGGACCAGACGACTGACAGCTGTGCTCGGGGTGGTCGCGACCGTGTTCGCGGGCGTCCCGGCCGCAGCCGGAGCGAGTACGACGGACGCCGAGGCGAAGGTGGTCCCGATCCAGGTCACCGGGCCGGCGGAGTCGCGGTTCAACCTGGTCGTGATGGGCGACGGGTACACCGAGGCCGACCTGCCCAAGTTCCGCGAGCAGGTCGACAAGCACCTGAACGTGCTCTGGAGCATCGAGCCGTTCAAGTCGTACCGGAACTACCTGAACGTCTACGCGGTCGAGATCCCGTCGCCGGAGAGCGGCGTCGACTGCGACCCGGACCTCACCTCGCCGAAGGTCGACACCCCGCTGCAGATGGGGTTCTGGGGCGGCTGCAACCCGAGCAGCGTCCAGCGCCTGCTCACCGTCAGCTCGACCGCGGCCACCCAGTACGCCGACCTCGTCGCCGGCACCACCGCCGCCAACCGCCAGATCCTTGCTATCGGCAACAGCGACACGTACGGCGGCGCCGGCGGAACCTACGCGACCGCCTCCGGCGGCAACGCGTTGTCCGCCCTGATCACCCCGCACGAGCTCGGTCACTCGCTCGGCGGCCTGCAGGACGAGTACGACTACTACGCCCGCGGCGACCGCGGCGAGCCGTACGCGGGACCTGAACCCTCCTCGATCCACCACTCGTTGCTGACCGAGCAGCAAATGCTGGACCAGCAGAGGAAATGGTTCCGCTGGCTGGGTGAGCCGTCCGAGTCCGGCGGCATCATCGGGCGGTACGAGGGCGGCATGTACGCCGGCTCAGGCGTCTGGCGACCGAGCCGGCACTCGATGATGAAGACCCTCGGCTACTACTTCGACCAGATCTCGCGGGAGCGGATGACCCAGCGGATCTCGTCCCGGGCGAACCTCTTCCAGGGCAGCACCGCCGTCGGCCAGGTGGCGGCAGACCAGGTCGTCTGGTTGCAGACGCTCCATCCGGTCAGCCACGAGCTCGACGTCACCTGGACCTTGGACGGTACGACGGTCCCGACCGCGAACAGCCGTGCGGTCGACCTCTCGACCCTCGACCTGCCACCCGGTCTGCACACGCTGACGGCCAAGGTCGTCGACCCGACCCCGTTCATCCGCGATCCCGCCGTACGGCCGACCGCGTCTCGCTCGTGGACCGTCAACACCGCGCTCGCGGCCGAGCCGTCGTCGCAGCCGGTCGAGTTCACCGGGTCGACATCGACCGAGCATCCGGTGAGTGCCGACGAGGTGGTGTACGCCGAGACGACGCAGTCCGACGCGTCGCAGCCGCCGATCGCGTGGCGGTTGGACGGCCAACCGGCGGCGAACCCGGGCAACGACCGGGACCTCGACCTCGAGCCGCTGAAGCTGACCGGGCGGCACACGCTCACCGCGACCGCCGGCAGCCAGACGCTGACCTGGTCGGTCGACGGCGTCGAGCCGGTGGTGATGTCGACCCTGTCGAAGCCGCTGCTAACGGTGCAGAAGCCGACCGGGCCGGAGTACATCTACAACGACGCGTTTACCATGGGTCTGGCGGCGACGGACGACAGCGACGGGTACGTCGTTCCGGAGTTCAGGGTCAACGGGGACGGTTGGTACAACTACTACGGCTGGCCGACCGACGCGTCTGCGCCGTACCGGTTCACCGCCGAGGGGACCGAGATCGACCAGCTCGTCTACGGGAAGCTCGGAGTGCCGCGGGTGGTGCCGTGGGACGACGTACCGTCCGGGTACGGGCGGCACCTGGTCGAGTACCGGGCCATCGATGCCTCCGGCAACCTCGGGACCGCGGGCCGGTTCGCGGTCACCTTGTTGCGACCGGCCCCGGCCTGCACGACGACCCTGACCGGGGTCCGGAACGGACCGCTCTACCTGCGGTCCGGCGTGACGTGCCTGGTCGGCGCGACCATCAACGGTCCGGTCCTGGTCGGCCCGGGCGCGTCGCTCATCGCCACCGACAGTCAATTGGTGGGTCCGGTCCGGGCGGATGGTGCGGCCGACCTGCACCTGCTCCGGAGCCGGGTCAGCGGGCCGGTGAGCGTCGACGGGGTGACCCGGAGCGTGGTCGCGGTCGGGTCCACGGTCGAGGGACCGATGTCCGTGACCAGGTCACGTACGACGGAGGCCGCCGTACTGGCCGGGAACACGGTGGGCGGGCCGCTGAGTTGCTCGGGCAACGCGCCGGCGCCCGTCAACCTGCAGACGCCGAACCAGGTGTCCGGCCCACGGACCGGCCAGTGCGCACGCTTGTGAGTCCCGCTGACATGGGTGTGAGTCTCGGCGACATGTCCATGCACTCTCCGCTGCTCTAGTTTTTTCGGTGCGGGATGGTCCCGCCCTACTGGAGGAGTGAGATGAGCGGACTGCGGGTGGCCTCGTTGATGGCGGCCATGATGACGACCGGGCTGATGGCCGGTGTGTACGGGATCTACTCGAACGCCTTCATGCCTGGACTGGCGAAGACCGACGACAAGACCTTCGTCGGCGCCTTCCAGGCGGTCGACCGGGCCATCTTGAACCCGGTGTTCCTGCTGCTCGGGTTCCTCGGCGCGCTGGTGTTCACGCTGCTCGCGGGTCTGCTCAGCCTGAAGGAGAACGCGCTGCCGTGGATCGCGGTGGCGTTCGCGCTGTACCTGATCACGATGATCGTCACGATCGCGGTGAACGTGCCGCTGAACGACGCGCTCAAGGCGGCCGGCGACCCGGAGACGATCGACGTCGCCGCCGCCCGGGCCGCGTTCAACGAGAGCCGGTGGCAGGCGTTCAACCTGGTCCGGGTCGCGCTCAGCACGGTCGCCTTCGGCTTGCTCGGTTGGGCCCTCTACCTGACCGGCAAGTCCGCCGCCCAGCCCTGAGACGTCCGGAGGCCGGTAATCGCTTCCCACTGCAGCTGACCGGCGAACCACCCGCCGAAGGCTGAGACAATGCCCTGGTGGCACCTGTTCAAGCACCGCCTTCCCAGCAACTTCCCGCGGTCCAGAAACTGCGGGTCCGGTTCGCCAAGCGGGGGCGGCTGCGATTCACCTCACACCGGGACTTCCAGCGGGCGTTGGAGCGCGCCGTCCGCCGGGCCGAGCTGCCGGTCGCCTTCTCGCACGGTTTCAGCCCGCACCCGAAGATCTCGTACGCCGGTGCCGCGCCGACCGGAGCCGCGTCCGAGGCCGAATATCTGGAGATTTCGCTCACACACGAGCGGGACGCCGACCAGGTCCGGGCGGCCCTCGACGAGGCGCTGCCGACCGGGCTGGACGTGCTCGAGGTGGTCGTCGCCGGGACCGGGTCGCTGGCCGAGCGGCTCGAGGCGAGCGAGTGGCTGATCGCGCTGCCAGGCGTGGAAGCGGCTCAGGCGGGCGCCGCGGTGGAGGCGTTCCTGGCCCGGGACGAAATTCTGGTCGAACGCATGACCAAACGGGGCCTTCGATCGTTCGATTGTCGGGACGCCGTTCTGCGACTCACCGTCGCACGCGAACCGGCGCCGGTTGCGACGTGTGCGATACTGCAAGTGGTGTTACGGCACGGGACCCCGGCCGTGAGACCCGACGACGTTCTCGCCGGAGTGCTCGAAGTAGCGACGCTCCCGGTGACGGGCCCGGCTCTTCTGACCAGGCTCGCCCAGGGCCCGCTGATCGCGGCCTCCGGCACGGTGGACGACCCGCTCGCTCGTGACCGCGACGCCACCCAGGCGACCGCGACCGGCCAGGCGGAAGACCACCAGACGCATCCAGCGGAGGGCGACGCCGCCGCTCCCTCCGAGCCCTGAGCACGGGCGGAGCGGATCCAGCAGGCTTCCGCCGCGCCGGCACCGACGCCGGGCGAGGCGAACCGTGACCGCCCTCGGGCAGCACCGGACCGTGACAGGGTCGCAGGGTGCGCCGGAAGGCTTGAGGAGACCCGCACCACATGCTCGACAACGAGCCGACTACCGAAGCAGCCGAGTCGGCTGCTCCCGCCCAGCAGCCGCCCACTCGCAGGACTGCGAAGAAGACCGCTGCCAAGAAGACGACCACCACCCGCAAGCGGGCGGCCAAGAAGACCGCCGCTGCGGAGGAGGTCCCCACCCAGTCCGACGGCCAGACCGCCGACCCGGCCCCGGTGAAGAAGACGGCCGCCAAGAAGGCCGCCGCGAAGAAGGCTCCGGCCAAGAAGGCCGCGGCCAAGGCGCCGGCGAAGAAGACCGCGTCCACTCGTACGGCGAAGAAGGCCGCCGCTCAGGACACGTTCCCGGAGCCGACCGAGGCCGATGCGGCGGAGACGTCCGTCGCCGACGGTGGGCCGGTCGTGGAGAGCGCCCCGGCGCCCGCGAAGAAGACCACCCGCAAGCGCACCGCGAAGCGGGCGGCCGCGCGGGCCGACCTGCTGACCGAGGACACCCCGGTGACCGACGGCCCGGTCGCCGACGCCGCGAACACCCCCGACTCCGAGGCCGGCGCCGGCACGCCTGACGCCGTACCGGCTGACGAGGCTCCGCAGCGGCGGACCCGCCGCCGGGCTCCGGCTGCCGCGCCGGTGCTGTTCCAGGCTCCGGTCGACGTACCGGCTCAGGCTCCGGCGCAGGCCGCGGCGACCAGCCCGGTCGAGGCCACCACCCCGGAAACCGCCCAGGCGACGCCTGAGGCCGGCACCGAGCCGGGCACCGACGAGCAGCCGACCACGACGCGCCGCCGCCGGAACCGGCGCGGCCGCGACACCGAGGCTCGCGAGGCCGAAGAGGCCGCCGCCGAGCCGGTGCACGAGACCGCGCCCGACAAGAAGGCCGCGACCGCGAAGAGGACCGCGGCCGAGAAGACTCAGACCGCCGACGAGGACGAGAGCGCGGACGCCGAGTCCGCTCAGTCCGACGACGGCGAAGACGGTGGCGAGGGCACGCGTCGTCGTCGCCGTCGCCGCGGTGGCCGTCGCCGCCGCAAGTCCGGTGACGCCGACGGCGCCGACGAGAGCTCCGACGAGCACTCGGACGAGGACGACCAGGACGAGCAGGACACCGACTCGGGCTCCGACGACGAGCAGGACGCCTCGGCCGACTCCGATGACGACGCGGAGGGCTCGGGCAGTTCGTCCCGGCGCCGCCGGCGTCGCCGTCGCCGCAAGGGCGAGGACAGCGCCGACTCGCCCGACGACCCGGCCGAGACCGTCGTCCGCGTCCGGGAGCCGCGCAGCAAGAACACCGCCAACGAGATCACCGCGGTCGAGGGCTCGACCCGGCTGGAGGCCAAGAAGCAGCGTCGCCGTGAGGGCCGCGCCGCCGGCCGCCGCCGGGCGCCGATCGTGACCGAGGCCGAGTTCCTGGCCCGGCGCGAGTCGGTGGAGCGGACGATGGTGATCCGCGCCCGTGGCGACCTGACCCAGATCGCCGTCTCCGAGGACAACGTCCTGGTCGAGCACTACGTCGCCCAGGAGGAGCAGGTCTCGCTGATCGGCAACGTGTACCTCGGCCGGGTGCAGAACGTGCTGCCGAGCATGGAGGCCGCGTTCATCGACATCGGCAGGGGCCGCAACGCCGTCCTGTACGCCGGTGAGGTCGACTGGGCCACGCTCGGCGGGGCCAACGGCCCGCGCAAGATCGAGTCGGTGCTGAAGTCCGGTCAGTCGGTGCTGGTGCAGGTGACCAAGGACCCGATCGGCCACAAGGGCGCCCGGCTGACCAACCAGATCAGCCTGCCCGGCCGGTACGTCGTCTACGTCCCGCGCGGCGGGAACGGCGGGATCAGCCGCAAGCTGCCGGACACCGAGCGGAACCGGCTCAAGGGCATCCTCAAGGACATCGTCCCGGACGAGGCCGGCGTGATCGTCCGGACCGCGGCCGAGGGCGCGTCGGAGGAGGAGCTGACCGCCGACGTCAGCCGGCTGCAGAAGTACTGGACCGACATCGACAAGAAGTCGAAGGGCGGCCAGGCCCCGCAGCTGCTGCACGGTGAGCCGGATCTGCTGATCCGGGTGGTCCGTGACCTGTTCACCGAGGACTTCACCAAGCTGGTGATCTCCGGCGACGACGCCTACGACCAGGTCCGCGAGTACGTCTCCGACGTCGCACCGCACCTGGCCGACCGGGTGGAGAAGTGGGGCGGTGACAGCGACGTCTTCGCGAACTTCCGGATCGACGAGCAGATCAAGAAGGCGCTGGACCGCAAGGTCTGGCTGCCGTCCGGCGGTTCGCTGATCATCGACCGGACCGAGGCGATGACGGTCGTCGACGTGAACACCGGCAAGTTCACCGGCTCCGGCGGCAACCTCGAGGAGACCGTCACCAAGAACAACCTGGAGGCGGCCGAGGAGATCGTCCGCCAGCTCCGGCTCCGCGACATCGGCGGCATCATCGTGATCGACTTCATCGACATGGTGCTGGAGTCGAACCGCGACCTGGTGCTGCGCCGGCTGGTCGAGTGCCTGGGCCGGGACCGGACCAAGCACCAGGTGGCCGAGGTCACCTCGCTCGGCCTGGTCCAGATGACCCGGAAGCGGATCGGCACCGGCCTGCTCGAGGCGTTCAGCGAGAACTGCGACCACTGCGGCGGCCGCGGCCTGATCCTGCACGACGAGCCGAAGGAGTCCCGCCGGCGCGACAGCCGCGGCGGTCAGGAGCAGAAGCCCGCCGCGCAGGCCGACGAGGGCGGACGGAAGAACTCCCGCCGTCGCGGCCGGGGCCGTGGTCGCGGCGACGACGAGCAGCCCGAGCCGGAGGCCACGCAGTCCAACGGCGATGCCGCCCAGCGGCTGGCCGAGATCGCGGCCGCGTCCGCCGTCGCCGACACCAAGCAGGCGGACGAGCCGGGCGACGCCGGTGCGACGGCGGAGCCGACCGGCTACCCGGTGGCCGGTGACGCGCCGGTGAGCGCCGAGGCGACCGGATTCCCCGACGGCGGTGCCGTGGCGACGACCGTCGTACCGGAGACCGCGGAGGCAGAGACGGCTGAGCAGAACGGGTCCGGACGCAGCGGCACCAGGCGGCGGCGGAGCAGCCGTGGCCGGGGCAAGTCGGCCGGCCAGAGCGACGAGGGGACCGGTGCGGGCAGCGAGGCCGCTGAGCTGGTCACCACCGGCAACTGACCCGGTTTGACCCGTCTGTGAGGCGACCCGTAAACTTGAGCTTCGGCGCGCGTTCCGCGTGCCATGTTTGTGTGGGCCGCTAGCAGGTCTGTGCAGGCCCCCGTAAGAACTTCCGAACCAGCAGAGAGTGAGATCCACGGTGTACGCGATCGTGCGCAGTGGCGGCACCCAGCAGAAGGTCGCCGTCGGCGATGTCATCGAGATCGACAGCCTGACGGACCAGGTCGGCGACACGGTTTCGCTGCCCGCAGTCCTCGTCGTCGATGGCGACACCGTGACGACCGACGCCGCCGCGCTGGCCAAGGTGGCTGTGTCGGCAGAGGTCCTGGGCCGCACCAAGGGCCCCAAGATCAACATCCTCAAGTACAAGAACAAGACCGGTTACCGCAAGCGCCAGGGGCACCGTCAGCACTACACCCAGGTCAAGGTCACCGCGATCGACGCTAAGAAACTGTCTTCCTCTGAGAAGAAGGGGAGCTGATCCAGACATGGCACACAAAAAGGGAGCGGCGTCGACCCGTAACGGTCGCGACTCCAACGCGCAGCGGCTCGGCGTGAAGCGGTACGGCGGCCAGCTGGTGAACGCCGGCGAGATCATCGTCCGGCAGCGTGGCACCCACTTCCACCCGGGCACCCTGGTCGGCCGTGGCGGCGACGACACCCTGTTCGCGCTGGCCGAGGGCACGGTGGAGTTCGGCACCCGGCGCGGTCGCCGCGTCGTCAACATCGTCCCGGTCCCGGCGGAGTAACATCGCCACCCGGTTCACGAGCTCTGCACAGGGCGGGTCGCGGAATACCGCGGCCCGCCCTTCGCGTTGTCTGCCGAAGCGGTCCGCCACACCATCACAATCGAGCCCTCGGTGATCCTGTGAGCGTGGATGACGCGGAGCGCGATGATTGTGATGGCCTGGCGGTCCACCACCCCAACAGGAAGTAGAGAGAACACCGATGGCGATTCCCAGCTTTGTCGACCGGGTCACGGTGCACGTCACCGCGGGCCGCGGCGGAAACGGCTGCGCCTCGGTGCACCGGGAGAAGTTCAAGCCGCTCGGCGGCCCGGACGGCGGCAACGGCGGCGACGGCGGCAGTGTCATCCTCCGGGTCGACTCCGATGTGACCACCCTGGTCGACTACCACCGGTCCAGTCACCGCGCCGCCACGAATGGTGCCCAGGGCAAGGGTGACCACCAGGCCGGCAGCAACGGCGGGGATGTCGTCCTGCCGGTCCCCGACGGCACGGTCATCAGTACGGCGAACGGCGAAGTGCTCGCGGATCTCGTCGGAACGGGCGCGGAGTTCGTCGCGGCCCAAGGCGGCAAGGGCGGGCTCGGCAACGCCGCACTGGCCAGCTCGGCACGCAAGGCGCCCGGGTTCGCGCTGCTCGGTGAGGACGGCGAGGAGCGCACGCTCGTCCTCGAGCTCAAGGTGGTCGCCGACATCGGCCTGGTCGGCTTCCCGAGTGCCGGCAAGTCCTCGCTGGTCGCGTCGATCAGCCGGGCCCGGCCGAAGATCGCCGACTACCCGTTCACCACCCTGATCCCGAACCTCGGCGTCGTCGTCGCCGGTGACACCACGTTCACCGTGGCCGACGTGCCCGGGCTGATCGAGGGGGCCAGCGAAGGTCGCGGGCTCGGGCACGACTTCCTGCGGCACGTCGAGCGATGTGCGGCGCTGGTGCACGTGATCGACTGTGCGACATACGAGCCGGGCCGGGATCCGCTCAGCGATCTCGACACGATCGAGGCCGAGTTGCAGGCCCACGGCGGGCTCGAGGACCGGCCGCGAGTCGTTGCCCTGAACAAGATCGACGTACCGGACGCCCGGGAGATCGCCGAGATGGTGCAGGCCGGGCTCGAGCAGCGCGGGTTGCGGGTGTTCCCGATCTCGACCGCGAGCCACGAGGGCCTGGAGGCGCTCAAGTTCGCGATGGCCGAGGTGGTCGCGCGGCAGCGGGCCGCGGCGGAGAAGCCCGACACCACGCGGATCGTGATCCGGCCGCAGGTGCAGGGCGGGACCGAGTTCAAGGTGAAGAAGCTGCCGGACGACGGCGGCTGGCTGATCCAGGGGGACAAGCCGGAGCGCTGGGTCAAGCAGACCGACTTCGCGAACGCGGAGGCGACCGGCTACCTGGCCGACCGGCTGAACCGGCTCGGGGTGGAGAAGGAACTGCTCGAGCGGGGTGCGGTCGAGGGCGACGCGGTCGTCATCGGCGACGGTCCGAACGCGATCGTGTTCGACTTCGCGCCCGAGGTCCAGGCCGGCGCGGAGATCTTGGCCCGGCGGGGTGAGGACCACCGGCTGGAGGAGCCGCGTCCGGCTGCGCAGCGGCGTCGGGACAAGGACACCGAGTACCACGCCCAGCGGGCCTCGGTGGATCGTTCGGAGTGGAAGCAGGGCTGGGTCGAGGACGAGGTGGACATGTCCCCGGCCGAGGCGAAGCGAGCTGCAGAGAAGGCGGACAAGCTGGCGCGCAAGGGTGCGCGGGAGCTGGACGCACAGAAGGAACTCGACCAGAACGGTTGACCCCCTGATGAAACAACGCGCGGAGGTCGTCAAGGCCACGCGGATCGTCGTGAAGGTCGGCTCCTCATCGCTGACCCAGCGCGGCAGGATCGACCTGGAACGTCTCCGGCTGCTCGTCGACGCCATCGCGGCGCGACGGGTGGAGGGGACCGAGGTCGTGCTCGTCTCCTCGGGCGCGATCGCGGCCGGGCTGGCGCCGATGGGTCTGCGCTCGCGACCGCGTGACCTGGCCACGCAGCAGGCGGCCGCGTCGGTCGGCCAGGGTCTGCTGATGGCCCGCTACAGCGACGCGTTCGCGGCTCACGGACTGCGGGTCGGCCAGGTGTTGCTGACTGTCGACGACGTGACCCGGCGGAGCCACTACCGGA
Source organism: uncultured Actinomycetota bacterium (assembly GCA_963770725.1). Lineage (GTDB taxonomy): Bacteria > Actinomycetota > Actinomycetes > Propionibacteriales > Kribbellaceae > Kribbella. Next base: position 318,323 of record CAVYQT010000010.1, on the reverse strand, counting down.
ACGCGTACCGGACGTTCGCGCGGTTGCTCGAGTTGGGCGTCGTACCGATCGTGAACGAGAACGACACGGTGGCCACGACCGAGATTCGCTTCGGTGACAACGATCGGTTGGCTGCGCTGACGAGCCACCTGGTGCACGCTGAGCTGTTGCTGCTGCTGTCGGACGTCGACGGTCTGTACGACGGGGATCCGCGCAAACCTGGTACGTCGATGGTCGTGGACGTCCGTGGACCCGCGGATCTGGAGAAGCTCCGGATCGGCCGGACCGGCTCGTCGGGCGTCGGAAGCGGCGGTATGCAGACGAAGGTCGAGGCGGCCGCAATCGCCACCGAGGCAGGGATTCCGGTCGTCCTGACGTCGGCCGCTCGCGTCGGCGAAGCGCTGAAGGGATTACCGGTCGGCACGCTCTTCCACCCGACCGGCCGTCGTCGCAAGACCCGGCTGCTCTGGCTCGCGCACGCCACCTCGGGCCAAGGCCGGCTGCGCTTGGACGAAGGTGCGGTCCGCGCGGTCACCGAACGCCGTACGTCGTTGCTGCCCGCGGGCATATCCGGTGTCGAAGGCAACTTCTCCGCCGGTGACCCCGTCGACCTCGTCTCACCCGCCGGTGTCGTCGTCGCCCGCGGTCTGGTCAACTACGACGCCACCGAACTCCCTGACCTGCTCGGCCGATCGACCCGCGACCTGGCCAGGGAGCTCGGAGCGGCATACGAGCGTGAGGTCGTCCACCGCGACGATCTGGTGTTGCTCTAGGGCTTGACCGCCAGCACCGGGCATTCGGCCTGGAGGAGAATGGTCTGGGCCTGGCTGCCCATGAGGAGTTTGCCCACGGGTGAGCGGCGGCGGAGGCCGATGACGATCAGTTCGGCGTTGATCTCGTGCGCCAGGGTGAGGATCTGATCGGCCGCATCCTTGCCGTCGACAAGCTGCTTGAGCTCGTGCTCGACCACGGAGCCGGCCAGGCGGTGTTCGACGGAGTCCCACTGGTCGTGACTTGCGAACCGCTTGTCGACCAGCGCTTCGCCGCGGCTGGAGTTCACCACCACCAGACGCTGGTCCCGGAGCTTGGCTTCCTCGATCGCACTGTCGAGAGCGGCCATGCCCTCGGAGGTCGGCACGTATCCGACGATGATCGCCACGGCTACTCTCCCTTCTCGGCGTGCTGGGGTTCGGTGGTCTTCTTCGAAGTACGCAGCCGGCCGACGATCGGCGGAACCACGAGGACCAGCAGGATCACGAAGTACACGAGCTTGGAGAACCAGGTGTTGTAGAGCCCGCTGAGCTCGCCGTCGCTGATCTGCAGGGCGCGGCGCAACTGCTCCTCGGCGGTCGGGCCGAGGATGATGCCGATGATCGCCGGCACCACCGGCAGACCGTAGCGGCGCATCGCGAAGCCGAGCGCGCCCAGGACGAGCAGCAGCCACAGGTCGAAGGTGGACAGGTTCGCGGCGTAGGCGCCGACGCTGGCGAAGAACAGGATGCCGGCGTACAGGTACGGCCGGGGGATCCGTAGCAGCTTGGCCCACATCGGGGCCAGCGGCAGGTTCAGCGCGAGCAGGATGGCGTTGCCGATGAACAGGCTGGCGACGAGTCCCCAGACCAGCTCCGGTTGCGTCTCCAGCAACCGCGGACCGGGCTGGATGCCGTAGCTCTGGAAGGCGCCGAGCATCACCGCGGCGGTCGCGGTGGTCGGGATCCCCAGCGTGAGCAGGGGAACCAGGCCACCCGCGGCCGACGCGTTGTTCGTCGCCTCGGGACCGGCGACGCCCTCGATCGCACCCTTGCCGAACTCCTCGGGGTGCTTGGTCAGCTTCTTCTCGGTGACGTACGACAGGAACGTCGGGATCTCGGCACCGCCGGCCGGGATCGCGCCGAACGGGAAGCCGATCGCGGTCCCGCGCAGCCACGGTTTCCACGACCGTCCCCAGTCGTCGCGGCTCATCCGCGCGGTGCCGACCGGGACGATCTCGGCCGGGGTACGGCGCAGGTGGGCGGCGATCCACAACGCCTCGCCGACCGCGAACAGGCCGACCGCGACCACGACCACATCGATGCCGTCGGCAAGCTCCGGCATGCCCAGCGTGAGCCGTTGCTGACCTGAGGTCGGGTCGATCCCGATCAGACCGATCAGCAGCCCGATCGCGAGGGAGGCCAGGCCGCGGATCTTGGACGAGCCGAGCACGGTGGTGACGGCGACGAACGCCAGTACCATCACCGCGAAGTAGTCCGGCGCGCCCATCTTGATGGCCAGGTTGACCACCACCGGCGCGAGCAGGGCCAGGCCGAGCGTGCCGATCGTGCCGGCCACGAACGAACCGATCGCCGCCGTCGCCAGTGCGGCGGCGGCCCGGCCTCTTCGAGCCATCTTGTTACCTTCGATCGCGGTGACCACCGAGGCGCTCTCACCCGGTGTGTTCAGCAGGATCGAGGTGGTGGAACCGCCGTACATGCCGCCGTAGTAGATGCCGGCGAACATGATGAAGGCCTGGGTCGGCTCCAGCGAGTACGTCAGCGGCAGCAGCAGGGCGATGGTCATCGCCGGACCGATCCCGGGCAGGACGCCGATCGCCGTACCGAGCAGGACGCCGACGAAGGCGTACAGCAGGTTCGTCGGATGGGCCGCGGTGGCGAATCCGTTCATCAGTTCGGTGAACGCGTCCATCAGAGGATTCCCTTGAGGATGCCGACCGGCAGGGCGATGCCCAGCGCGAGGTTGAACAGGTACCAGGTGCCGACCGACAACGCGATCGAGATGATCGCGTTGCGGATCAGGTGCCGGCTGCCCAGCGCGTAGGTGGAGCCGAAGAACAGCACCGCGCCGGAGACCGGCCAGCCGAGCCGTTCGATCAGCAGGATGTTGGCCACGAACGCCGCGACCAGCAGGCCGAGGGTCTTCCAGTCACTGCCGTGACCGAGATCGACGTCCTCGCCGGCCTCCTGCTCACCCCGGCCGCCGCGGAGGATGTCGACGGCCAGCAGTACGGCGGACAGGATCAGCAGCGCCCCGACGATCAGCGGGATCGTCTTCGCGTCGATCGGACCCCGGGCCTGGAGGTCGGGGAGCCTCAAGGCGTCGACCACTGCCCAGGCGCCGAGGACCAGGAGCAGGAGGGCCACTCCGAGCTCGGAGCGGCCCTGCGTCGAGCCGCCCCGCGTCGTACTCGTGGACGGGGTGCTCATCAGGCCACGAGACCCAGTTCCCGCAGCACGCCTGCGACCCGGTCGTTCTCGGAGTCCAGGAACGACTTGTACTCGTCACCGGTCTGGAACGCGTCGGTCCAGCCCTGGTCGGCCAGGGTCTTCTTCCACTGCTCGGAGTCGTGCATCTTCGTCAGCAGGTCGATGAACTCCTGCTTCTTCGCGTCGGACAGTTCCGGCGGCGCGACGATGCCTCGCCAGTTGGTGAAGACCAGGTCGACGCCGAGGCTCTTCAGCGTGGGCGCGTCGATGCCTTCGACCGGCTTCTCCGTCGTCACCGCGAGGATCTTCACGTCACCGGTCTTGGCCTGCTCGGCCACCTCGCCGATCCCGGTCGCCGCGAACGCGACCTTCTTGCCCAGTACCGCGGTCAGCAGTTCACCGCCGCCGTCGTACGGCACGTAGTTGACTTCCTTCGGCTGGATACCGACCGCCTTCGCCAGCAGCATCGGGGTCAGGTGGTCCGGGCCGCCCGCGTTCGACGCGCCGCCGACCGGCACCTTGCCCGGGTCGGCCTTCCAGGCCGCGACCAGCTGGTCCAGGCTGGTGTACGGCGAGCCCTTCGGTACGACGATCGCCTCGGCCTCCTCGATCAGTTTCGCGATCGGGACGGTGTCCTGCAGGGTGGCCTTCGACTTGTTGGTGTAGACGGCCCCGACGACGCCGAGTCCCATCTGCATCAGGATGTCTTCCTTGCCCTTCTCGTTCACCAGCCGCTGCAGGCCGACCGTGCCGCCGGCGCCCGCGGTGTTGAACACCTCGACGTTGTCGGTGAGCTTGGCGTCCTGCATCGCCTTCGCCGCGGCGCGAGCGGTGATGTCGTAGCCGCTGGCGGGGGAGTTCGGCACCAGGATGCGCAGACCCTTCACCGGCCCGCTGTCGGTTCCGCCGCCGGCGTTGTCGTCGGCGCTGACACCGCAGCCGGTGGCCGCGACGGCGAGCGCCAGGACGGCGGTGATACTGGTGAACCACGTCCGTGCTTTCACGGCGGTCTCCTTGGTCTGCGGGGGTCCGGTCGCCGTCAGCGTCCCGTGGGCCCGGTCGCGGTGTCACCGTTGTGAACGCAAACTCCGTTGTGTTCATTGTGCTCACGCCAAAGATGGCGCGAACCGGCGCTCCCGAGCACAATCAAGCCGTGACTGCGAGGTGGCGACTGCTCGTGGGCCGGCGTCGATGGACGCTGGCCGGACGGATGCTGGCCATGCAGTTGCTGATCGTCTTCGTCGTACTGGTCGGCGTCGCCGCCGTCTCGCTGGCCCAGTCGAACGCGCGCTTCCGTGACACCGAGGGCCGGCGCGCGCTCGCCGTCGCCGAGCAGCTGGCCGTCGGATCCGGCGTCCGGGCGGCGGCCGAGTCGAACGGCGCTCCCGGCTTCACCAGCCAGGCGCAGTCCACGGTGACGTCCGGGCGGACCTTCTCCGGCTCGACGTACGTCCTGGTCGCGATCCGGGACCGGCGCATCATCGCCTCCACCGACCCGTTGCCCAAGACCTCGACCCTGCGACTGCAGGAGACAGACGCGTTCCTGGGCCGGTCCTGGGTCGGGCAGGACGAGGAGACCGGCGCCGCGCTCGCGATGGCGCCGATCATCAGCGAGCGGACCCGGGAGACCGTCGGCGTGGTGGCGGTCGGCGCGACAGTACCCCTCGGTGCTGGACAATCTGCGGGCGGCACTGCCCAACCTGCTCACCTATCTCGGCATCGCCAGCCTGCTCGGCGTCGTCGGGTCGTTGCTGCTGGCAAGAACGGTGAAACGCCAGACCCTCGGCCTGGAGCCGCGCGAGATCACCGGACTGGTGGAGCAGCGGGAGGCGCTGCTGCACGGCATCAAGGAAGGCGTGCTCGCGGTCGACCTGCAGCGGCGGATCACCATGGTCAACGACCAGGCGGCCCACCTGCTCGGCATCCCGCTGGCCTCGGCCGGCCAGGTGCTGGCGGACGTGGACGACACGGGCCGGCTGCAGGACATCTTCGACGGGCCCGAGCCGACCACCGACCAGGTCCTGCCGCTGCACGGCCGGGTGCTCACCCTGAGCCGGATGCCGGTCCGCAGCCACGGCCGGCAGATCGGCTGGGTCGCGACCTTCCGCGACCGGACCGAGTTGCTGGAGCTGCAGCGTGAGCTCGACCTGACCCGCAACACCACCGACACCCTGCGGGCGCAGGCGCACGAGTTCAGCAACCGGATGCACATCGTCAGCGGGCTCGTCGAGCTGGGCGAGTACGAGGAGGTACTGCGCTACATCCAGCAGGTCGCCGCGGACCAGACCGAGCTGACCGCGGGTGTCACCGCCCGGGTCGCCGATCCGGCTGTCGCCGCCCTGCTGATCGCGAAGTCGTCGCAGGCCATCGAGCGCGGGGTCGACCTTCGAGATCGAGCCGGGCAGCCTGCTACCGCGCTTGGACGAGCGGCTTGCCACCGACGTCACACCGTCCTCGGCAACCTGGTCGACAATGCGCTCGACGCCGCCGCGGGAGCCCCCGACCCGTTCGTCGCGGTCGAGGTGCTCGAGCAGGAGGGCGCCGTACGGATTCAGGTCCGCGACTCCGGGCCCGGCGTGGACAGTGCGATGCAGAACGGGTCTTCGCGCATGGCTTCAGCACGAAGAGCAGCGAGTCGGGCGATCACGGGATCGGGCTCGCGCTGGTGCGGGTGATCTGCCGCAAGCGCGGCGGCGACGTGACCGTGCACAACGACGCGCGGGGCCGTGTTCGTGGCGACCCTGCCGATGCTGGCCCCGGTGGTGCGGACATGATCCAGGTGCTGGTCGTCGACGACGACTTCATGGTGGCGCGGCTGCACTCGAGCGTGGTGTCCCGGCAGCCCGGGTTCGAGGTGGTCGGTGCCGCGCGCAACGGTACCGAGGCGCTGGCCGCCGTCCGCTCGTTGCGGCCCGACCTGGTGCTGCTCGACATCCATCTGCCGGACATGAGCGGTCTGGAGGTCGCTGCGGCGGTTCCGCGAGTCGTCGGCCGACTACCCGGTGGACGTCATCGTGATCAGTGCGGCGCGTGACCTCGACAGTCTGCGTACGGCGTTGCGCGGCGGAGTGTTCCAGTACCTGGTGAAGCCGTTCGAGATCGAGTCGCTGCGGAGCAAGCTGGTCGAGTACGCCGAGCACCGGGCCGAGCTGCAGCGTCTGACCGACGTGGACCAGGCGGAGATCGATCGGGTGTTCCGCGCGCAGGGGAGCCGGGGGCCTCGCTCCCAAGGGGATCAGCCCGGAGACCACGGATCTCGTGGTCCAGGCGCTGGGAGATGCGCAGGACGACGGGATGTCCGCGAGCGACTGCGCGGCGGTGACCGGTCTGTCCCGGAGCAGCACGCGGCGGTATCTCGAACACCTGGTGACCATCGGCAAGGCAGAGATGCGGCCGCGGTACGGCGTCGCCGGCCGACCCGAGCGCCGATACCGCCTCCTCCGCCGTTAGTCACGCTCGTTGCGTCCGAAGATCCGAGGGCGATAGACCACATTTCTTCGGACGCAAGCGGCCTATGGGAGACGCTCGCCGATGGCGGTCAGGGCGGTGTCGCGGGCGGTCAGGACGTGGGCCTCGGCGAGCTCGCGGGCCCGGGCGGCGTCGCGAGTGATCAACGCGTCGAGGATGCCGCGATGCTCGTCCAGCGCGGCCGTCCGGCGCAGCTGCGACTGGTTCGTGAAGGCCCGGTACCGCGCCATCTGACCGTCGACCTGCTGCGTGCAGCCGCGCCGCCCACCCGTGGCCGCGATCGCCGCGATCTCGAGGTGGAAGTCGTGACCGGCGTTCATCGCGTCCTCGGCGAACTCGACCAGCCGCTCGTTCCGCGCCACCAGCCGGGTGAGCGCCGCCGCCGACTGCGTCGGTCATCCGCTCCGCCGCCTCCGCAGCCATCAACCCTTCCAGCGCCGCCCGGACGGTGTAGAGCTCGTCGATCTCCTGCGCCGACAGCGACCGCACCACCATCCCGCCGGTGGGCAGCTGGTCGACCAGGTCCTCGGCGAGCAGCAGGCGGAGAGCCTCGCGCAGCGGTGTCCGGCTCACCTGGAGCTGCTGGGAGAGCTCCGGCTCGAACAGCCGCCGGCCCGGCGGTAGCTCCAGCGACAGGATCTGTCGCTTCAGCTCGGCGTACACGACCTGGCCGCCGGAGGCGCGCCGCAGTTTGTCCGTCATCTGGTCTCTCCCTTTGCACACTTGTATACAAGTATGCTTCCTTAGGTACCATCGTAGCCACCCGAACGGAGCAGCGGATGGCATCTGCCCACCGGACCCGCCCGGACGCGCTGCTGTCGTTCACCGAGGCCGTGCTGCGGGCCGAAGGTGTGCCCGGGGCCGACGCGCACCTCCTGGCCGACACGCTGGTGACCGCCGAACTCTGGGGCCACGCCTCGCACGGCATGCTCCGGCTGCCCTGGTACGTCGCCCGCCTGCGCAGCGGCGCGATGGAGCGCGATCACCCGCGTCGAGCGCGTCCGCGACACCGGTGCGCTGGTGGTGCTCGACGGTCGCAACGGCATCGGCCAGGTCGTCACCGACCATGCGATCTCGCTGGGCGTCGAGCGGGCTCGCGCGTACGGCGTGAGTGCGATCGGCGTCCGGAATTCGGGCCACTTCGGCACGGCGGCGTACTTCACTCGCAAGGCGGCCGATGCAGGGCTGCGTCGCGCTCCTCTGCACGAACGCCAGCCCGGCGATGGCGCCGTGGGGCGGCCGGCACAAGAGCATCGGGACCAATCCCTGGTCGATCGCGGCGCCGGCCGGACGGCACGGGACCGTGGTGATGGATCTGGCCAACACGGCCGTTGCCCGCGGCAAGGTCTATCTCGCGGCCGAGCGCGGGACCGAGATCCCCGCGGGCTGGGCCGCCGACGCCGAGGGCAATCCGACCACCGACCCGCGCCGCGCGATCGAGGGCCTGATCCTGCCGATGGCCGGGCCCAAGGGCTACGTGATGTCGTTCATGTTCGACGTACTCGCCGGGGTGCTGACCGGCAGTGCCTTCGGCGCCGACGTGGCCGGGCCCTACCAGCCGGACGCGCCGAGTGGGGTCGGGCACCTGTTGCTCACCATCGACATCGCCGCGATGGACGACCCGGCGTCGTACGCCGAACGCGCCGAAGCGCTCGTCGACGCGACCCGATCGGCCGAGACCGCCGCGTGGGCGGACCGGATCCTCGTGCCGGGCGAACTCGAAGACCGGAACCTCGCCGAGCACACCGCCACCGGCATCACCCTGACCGCCACCACCTGGACCAGTCTGGTCGCCCTCGGCGCCGAGACCCAGGTCGATCTACCGCCCACGGAGGAACTCTCAGCATGATCAGCCTCACCGTCTCCTTCCAGGTGCTCCCTGGACATCGCGATGCCTTCGTCGACGCGATCCGGATCCAGGCCGAGACGCTCGTTCACCAAAGAGCCGGGCTGCTTCTACTTCGACGCCGGCCAGGACACCACCGACGACCACCACTTCACTCTGTACGAGCTGTACGCCGACGAGGCTGCGGTCGAGGCGCATCGATCGACGCCGCACTTCAAGGTCTGGCGGGAAGCCATGGCCGAGCACGTCGTACCCGGCAGCCTGGCCGTCACCGTGGCCCGCCGCCTCGTCCACCACGCATCCGAGGACAATTCATGAACGAGCGGAGCGAGTTCATCATCAAGCACAGCACCCCTCGCGCCTCATCCGCGCCCGGAGCGAAGCGAGGACGTGGATGAGCTTCCTGATCCGTCCTGGCGAGATCGATCCGTTCGACCGCGGCAACGGGGTCGTCACGCTGCCGTACGTCGGCCGCTGGAACTCCGAGATCAACCGCATCACCACCGGGCAGACCGTCTTCGCTCCCGGCACCGGACTCCCCGTGCACAGCCACAACGTGGAGGAATCGGTCCTGATCCTCGAAGGCGACGCGACGCCGAGATCGACGGTGAGCAGTTCGACCTCGTCGCCGGCGACGCGACCTGGGTCCCGGCCGGCGTTCCGCACCGGTTCCTCAACCGCGGCACCACCCCGATGCGGATCTACTGGGTGTACGGCGGCCGCGACGTCACCCGCACCATGACCGCGACCGGCGAGACCTTCGAGCACCTGTCCGAGAACGACCGCGGCGGATTGAGCGCCCGATGATCACCAGGATCAATCCCGCCGCCGGGAAGACGCTGGCGACGTACGGCGCGATGACGCCGGCCGAGCTCGAGCAGGTCGTCGTACAGGCCGCACAGGCAGCGGCGTCGTGGGGAGCGGTACCGGTCGGCACGCGGCTGGAGGCGCTGACCCGACTGGCCGCGGAGCTTCGGGCCTCCGCCGACGGGCTCGCCGAGTTGATGACGGCCGAGATGGGCAAGCCGATCGGCGAGGCCGAGGGCGAGGTCGAGAAGTCCGCGGTCACCGCCGAGTACTACGCGGCGCAGGGTGGCGCGATCCTCGCGGACGAACCGGTGGTCGTCGACGGTGTGCGGGCCTGGGTGTCGTACGAGCCGATCGGATTGGTGCTCGCGGTGATGCCGTGGAACTTCCCGGTCTGGCAGGTTTTGCGGTTCGCCGTACCGACGCTTGCCGCTGGCAACGGAGTCCTGCTGAAGCACTCTCCCAACGTGACCGGGTCCGCCTTGGCGATCGAGCAGGTGTTCCGGGATGCCGGGTTCCCCGAGCATCTGGTCCGGACGCTGGTGGTGGACGAGTCCGACGTGCCGGCGACGATCGAAGGATTGATCGCGGACGATCGGATCGCGGCGGTCACGTTGACCGGCAGCAATCGGGCCGGCGCCGCGGTGGGAGCGGCCGCGGGCCGGGCGTCGAAGCGGTCCGTGCTCGAGTTGGGCGGCTCGGACGCGTTCGTGGTGCTCGCCGACGCGGATGTCGAGGCGGCGGCCGCGGCGGCGGTCCGGGCCAGGTTCACGAACTCCGGGCAGAGCTGCGTGTGCGCGAAGCGCTTCATCGTCGAGGAGGCCGTGGCCGACGAGTTCATCGACCGGTTCGTCCTCGGCGTCAAAGGGCTGGCGGTGGGCGATCCGACCGATCGTGAGGTGGCGGTCGGTCCCCTGGCTCGCGACGATCTGCGGGCCGCTCTCCAGCGGCAGGTGGACGAGTCCCTTACGGCCGGGGCGGTGCTGGCGGCGGGTGGCGGCAGCATCGACGGACCTGGGTACTTCTTCGAGCCGACAGTGCTGACCGGGACCGCTCCCGGGATGCCGGCGTTCGACGAGGAGACCTTCGGGCCGGTCGCCGCGGTCGCGGTGGCTCGGGATCGTGACCATGCGGCCGAGCTGGCCGGTGCGACGCAGTACGGGCTCGGCCTGAGTATCTGGACGCGGGATGCCGGTCGAGGCGTCGACCTGGCGCGGCGGATCACCTCAGGCGCCGCTTTCGTCAACGCGGTCGTGGCCTCCGATCCGCGAGTGCCCTTCGGCGGGACGAAGCGGAGCGGCTACGGTCGCGAACTGGCCGCGCACGGGCTGCGCGAGTTCACCAACACCCGGACCTACTGGGTCGCCGGCTGAGGGTGAGACGGCTCGGCGGGCCGCCGGGCGTTCGCCCTACGATGGGAGGGTGAGCGAGATCATCGAGCTGGCCCGCCGGGCGCGTGAGGCGTCGTACGCGCTGGCGGAGGCCTCCCGGGCGACCAAGGATGCGGCGCTGCACGCGATGGCGGCGGCGTTGCGGGCGAACACGGACCCGATCGTCGCGGCGAACGCCAAGGACGTGGCGTCCGCCCGCGACGCCGGTACGCCGGAGTCGACGGTGGACCGGTTGGCGCTGACCCCAGCCCGCGTGGACGCGATGGCCGCCGGTCTCGAGCAGCTCGCCGGGTTGACCGACCCGGTCGGCGAGGTCGTCCGCGGGTACACGCTGCCGAACGGGCTCGAGCTCCGTCAGGTGCGGGTGCCGTTCGGCGTGGTCGGGATCATCTACGAGGCCCGCCCGAACGTTACCGCCGACGCGGCCGGGATCTGCCTGAAGTCCGGCAACGCGGTGCTGCTGCGCGGTTCGTCCTCGGCCGCCGTCTCCAACGAGGCGATCATCGCCGTACTGCGGGAAGCGGTCACGTCGGCGGGTCTGCCCTCGGATGTGATCCAGGGTGTGCCGACCGACCGGGCCGCGGTGAAGGAGCTCATGCAGGCGCGCGGGCTGGTCGACGTACTGATCCCGCGGGGCGGTGCCGGGCTGATCCAGACCGTGGTGACCGAGTCGACCGTGCCGGTGATCGAGACCGGTGTTGGCAACTGCCACGTGTACGTGGACGCCGACGCGGATCTGGAGCTCGCGCTGACGATCCTGCTCAACGCGAAGACCCAGCGTCCGAGTGTCTGCAACGCGGCCGAGTCCCTGCTGGTGCACTCGTCGGTCGCCGCGGACTTCCTGGCCCGGGCGTTGCCGGCGCTGGCCGAGGCCGGGGTGACGGTCCACGGCGACCCGGCGGTGGTTGCTGCTGGCAAGGACGTTGTCGCCGCGACCGAGGAGGACTTCGGGGCCGAGTACAACTCGCTCGATCTGTCGGCGGCCGTGGTCGACTCGCTCGAGGCGGCGGTGCAGCACATCCGCCGCTACAGCTCCGGTCACACCGACGCGATCATCACCCGCTCGCAGGCCGCGGCCCGCCGGTTCGTCGCGGCGGTCGACTCGGCCGCGGTGGTGGTGAACGCCAGCACGCGGTTCACCGACGGCGGCGAGTTCGGCTTCGGCGCGGAGATCGGCATCTCCACCCAGAAGCTGCACGCCCGGGGCCCGATGGGTCTGCCGGAGATGACGTCGACGAAGTACGTCGTCATCGGCGAGGGTCAGATCAGGACCTGAGCATCCTGCGTCCGTACGACGGCCGGACCGGCCGTCATCACGGCCAGCGCCGCCACGTGGTCCCGGTCGGGGGTCAAGTCCATCAGCACGGGCAGTTCCCGCCCCGCCCACTCGACCACAGCCGGCGGTTGATCCGGCCGGCTCACGATCAGCGTGCGGAGATCTGCCCGCATCCCTTCCCCGGTCGCCTTCACGATCGCCTCCTTGCGCGTCCAGTACGTCGTGAACGCGTGGATCCGCCCGCCGTTCCGGGGGAGTGCGGCCAGTTCGGCTTCTGACAGGCTGATCCGCGCCAGACCGTCGACATCGATGCCTGGATCAACCTTCTCCACATCCAGCCCGACCGGCCGATCGCCGATCGCGACGCCGACCAGGTCACCGGAATGCGTCACCGACAACTCGGCGCCGTCGGCCCGCACCTTGCCGTGCGGCCTCCCGCAGTCGGGACAGGTCCGATCCAGCCTGATGCTTGCTGCAGGCAACGACAGTCTGGTCGCGAGCAAGCGCCGTACGATCGTGCACCCCAGCAGGAACCGCGCCTTGTCCTCGTCCCGTCGATAGGCCTTGAGTCGTTGGAGTTCGACCGGGTCCAGATCGTCGGCGAACTCCGCGCGGACCTGCTCGATCCGCCCCCACCAGACCTCGACCTCCGTCATACCGGGCCGGGTTTCCACGTCAGCGCACCACGCTGGAGATCGTCGACAATCGTGTCGATCCAGCCGACCTCGGCCTCGGTGACCGCCTTCAGGTACTCGGTCTCGAGCAGAGCCCACCGGGGAATGTCGTTGTCCCCGGTCAGTTCGGCGTCGAAGTCGGCGATCCGTTGCTTCAGGCGTTCCCGTCGTTCTTCGAGCAGCTCGCCGGCGGTCTCCGGCATCAGCAACATCACGAACGACAGCGCGGCCGGGAACTCCGGGAACTCGTTGCGCGGCGTGGTGAGCATCTCGGTGAGCCACTGCCGGCAAACGGTGCCCCCGTCCTCGGTCAGGTGGTACGTCGTCCGCTCGGGGTAGCGCTCGTCCCGCTCGGTCGCGCCGGCCGTGATCAGCCCGTCGCCCTCCAGTCGGTCGATCATCCGGTACAGGCTGGTGCGCTGGCCGACGTTGACGACCTGGTCCTTGCCCCACTGCTTGATCAGCCGCTGCATCCCGTACGGGTGCAGCGGTCCGTTCTCGAGCAGGCCGAGGATCGCGAGGGCCAAGGGGGAACGCCGAAGGGTCACGGGGTCAGCTTACGTGTTTCCGAAACTAGTTGCAGTGACACTAGCTCGTATGTGACTATCGAGTCATGGTGACAACGGAACTCACACAGGGCGCGGTGGAATCCCGCGACGGCACCCGGATCGGATACTGGACCACCGGTCGCGGCCCCGCGGTCGTCCTCGTACACGGCAGCATGGAGTCGAGCCGCAGCCACACTCTGCTCGCGCAGGTGCTGGCCAACGACTTCACCGTGTACCTGCTGGATCGGCGGGGGCGCGGGTTGTCCGGTCCACATCGGCCGGACCACTGCGCCCGTACCGAGGTGGAAGACGTCGAAGCCGTGCTGAATCGCGCCGGCGCCGAACGGGCGTTCGGGGTGAGTGCGGGCGGTGCGGTCGTGATGGATGCGGCGCGCACGTTGCCGATGCTTCGCAAGGTGGCGGTGTATGAGCCTGCGTTGGTGATGGACGGCTCGAGTCACCGGGCTTGGCTGGCGCGCTTCGACGAGGAGATCGCTCGTGGCGACATTCCGGGCGCGATGGTGACCAGCATGTTCGGCCTGCAGATGGCGCCGGCGTTCCTGAAGGTGATGCCGCGCGCGGATGCTGACCCGGATGACCGAGAAGATGCTGGTCAAGGAGGAGCGTCAGCTCGGCACCGATGCGATCACCATGCGCAAACTCGCGCCGACCATCCACCAGGAGGGCGCGCTGATCGCTGAGTTGGCCGGGACGTTCGACGCGTTCCGCGAGGTGTCCGGTGAGGTGCTGCTGATGGGTGGCAGCAAAGGGCTGGCGGCGCTCAAGCCGTGGCGGGACACGTTGGAGAAGGCGCTGCCGCACTGCCGGCGGATCGAGTTCGACGGCCTCGACCACGGCGCCTCGAGTGATCCGGGTGGGACGAATCCGCGGGGTAGTGCTCAGGCGGTCGGCCGGATCGCCGCCGAGATCAAGGCATTCTTGTGACGGCCCATTCGACGGCTGCCGCGAGGTCGGTGACCGGGTAGTGGACTGCCTGTACGACGCGGTCCTGGCCGATCACGAGCACGACTCGCTTCAACCGTTCGTAGCCGCCGGCGCGGAAGGTCGGCAGCCGGAGCGCGGCGGCCAGTTCCAGATCCAGGTCGGACAGCAGTAGGTGCGGGATCTCCTCGGCGGCCGCGAACGCTCGCTGCTCGTCCGGGCGCTGGGTGCTGACGCCGCGGACCGCGATCCGTTCGGCGGCGAACTCGTCGTACCGCGCGGCGAAGAGGCGGTTCTCCAAGGTGCATCCGCTGGCGCCGGCGATCTCGCTCCAGCCGTCCGGTAGTGGGGTCGGGCGTCCGGTGGCCGGGTACCCGAACAGCACGGTCGCCCGGGCGTCCGCGTCGACCACGTCGAGCGTCGTACCGGCTGTGGACGGAAGTGCGATCTCGGGGACCCGGTGACCTGTCAGTTGGTGGATCCGCTGCGCTGGTGGCTCGTCGTCCGTGTTGGTGCCGGTCAGCGAGCCGTCGCCGAGGAGCCAGCGGTCGCCCCAGTCCTGCAGTGCGACCAGCACCGGCAGGAGTGCCCGGCCGCGTGGGGTGAGGCTGTAGGCGTAGCGGGTCGGGTGGTCCTGGTACGCCGATCGCTCGACGATCCCGCTATCGAGCAGGCCGGTCAGTCGCTCGGTCAGGACCTTGCGGGAGATGTGCAGCGACTCGGCGAGTTGATCGAAGCGATCGAGGCCGCGGGCCAGGTCGCGCACGATCAGCAGCTCCCAGCCGTCGCCGACCACGCCGAGGGACTGCGCGATCGCACAGTCGGGCTCGGGTTCGAAGCTGCTCCGCCGCACGTCGACCCCCAAATCCGGTTGCCACCACGCTAGCCCCGCTACTAAGTGCCTATTAGGAACTCACTCTAGCTGGGGGTGCCATGTACTGGCGACGGATCGCGGAACTGCCGGGCTGGCTGAAGGCGGTGATGGTCGGCCAGTTGGTTAGCTCCGCCGGGTCGCTGGCGTGGATCTACCTGACGCTCTACCTGGTCGAGGACCGCGGGATGTCCGCGCAACAGGCCGGCTTCGCGGCGGCGGCGTACGGCGTTGGGCTGCTCGGCGGGAATCTTGGTGGCGGCTGGTTCGGCGACCGCTTCGGCCTTCGGTCAGCCGCTGTGGCCAGTCAGCTGTTGTGGGCGGTCTCTTGTGTGGCGATGCCTGTCGTCCCGAGTGCTGCTCTCGGCCTTGTGGCTGGGGTGGCCGGGCTGTTCGGGGCGCGAGCCGGCCGAACCTCAGTGCGCTGGTCGCGACCGCGCTGCCGGACGAGCGCCGGCGGGAGGGCATCGCGTTGTCGCGGACGGCGAGCAACGCCGGCTTCACCATCGGGCCTCCGCTCGGCGGACTGCTGGCGGCGTACGACTTCTCGCTGGTCTTCGCTCTGGATGCGGTGTCCAGTCTGGTCCTCGCGGCGATCGTGTGGCGGTGGGTGCCGGCCGGCCGCCGTACCGTCGAGGTCGCGTCGTCCGGGATGTGGCGCGCGCTGGTGCGGGACCGGTCCGTGTTGGTGCTGTTGGCAACGATCGTCGTGGTGGACACGGTGTATCGGCAGGTGTTCGCGACGATGCCGCTGTTGTTACGGGATGCCGGGTCGCCTGCGGTCGCGTACGGCGTACTGATCGGGTTGAGCTCGGTGGTGATCGTCTGTTGCGAAGCGCCGCTCGCCGTCCGGCTGCGCGGGCATCGGGCGTTGCGCGTGATCGCGGTGGGATTCGCGCTGGTGGGCGTGGGGCCGGCGGTGCTCGGGGTCTGGCCGGCGTTGGGTGGCGCGACGTGGCTGGGGCGACGGTGGCGATCGTGGTGATCACGGCGGGGGAGATGCTCTACAAGCCGACGGCCACCGCGCACGTCGCCGACGCGGCGCCTGCCGGGATGGTCGGCCGGTATTCGAGTCTGTACGCCGCCGCGTCGATCAGCGGGATGTTTCTCGCGCCGGCTCTCGGCGGATCGGCGTACGAACACGCGCCGGGGCTGCTGTTTCCGGTCGCGGCCGCGCTTGCTCTTGCGGCGGGCGTCGTACTAGGTGGCTGGTGTCGAACGGGCCCTGGCGGGTTGGATGACGCCAGCTGTTGGGGCTGAGAGGGTCTCAGGCTGTTGGTTTGTCGGTGCGCTGGATTCGCAGGCGAGCTCGGTCAGCACTGATCGGCAGCGTTCGGGCCGGTTCTGAGGGGTGATCGAACGCGCGTTGGCGGTGACGAGTGGTCGCCAGTGCCTCAGCTGGTGGCTGTGATCCAGGTTTGGCCGGGGCCGCGGCGGATCCCGAGCATGCCGAGGCGAGCCAGGTTGGTTGCGGCGGCGAGCAGACAGAGGTCGGCGGCGACCTTGGTGCGGCCGCGGACCCTGGCGCGGCGGCCGCCGTGCCTGCGGCGCATCAGGTGGCCGATCTTGCGTTCCACCTTCGGGCGGGTGGCCTTGTAGTCGGCCCGCCAGGCCGGGTCGGTCTGCGCGGCGCGGGCCCGGGCCAGCTCGGCCTCATAGGGGCTGATGCTGACCCTGCGGCCGGCAGCGGAGCTGGTGCATTGCGCGGCCAGCGGGCAACTGGTGCAGGCCTTGGCGAACACGGCGCTGCCACCACCGGCCTTGACCGGGCGAATCTTCACGGTCACCTCGCCGGGGCAGGTGACGGTGCCCGCTTCCAGGTCGACGCCGAAGCGGTCCTTGGCGAACCGGCCACCCGGCGCAACCGGTGGCTGCACCTTGGTCTTGATCTCCGCGCCGGCCTTCTCCAGCCTGGCTAGCAGTTCCCCGGCGCCGTAGGCGGCGTCGCCATAGACCGCCAGCGCATCGTCGCCACGCTGCCCTGGCTCGTCGCCGTGGGCTTGGATCTCGTCGCTGAGCAACTCGGTTCCGTCGCCGTCACCGTCACTGTCGTGCTCGTCGCCGTCACCGTCACTGTCGTGCTCGTCGCCGCTGGTGTCGCAGGCGTCGGCCCCGATGTCGTCGGCGAGCAGGTCCTCGGCCGGCCCGGCGTCGCCGGTGTTGCCCGCGCTGACCGTGGTGGCGGTGATGATCTCCGAGTCGGGGTCGATCGCGATGTGGCCCTTGTAGCCGTCGAAACCCCGAGCCAAGGTCTTGTGCCCGTGCCTGGTCTGCGGGTCCACGGTGGAGATCACCCGGTCCCTGGCGACCCGGCGGGCGATCCGGAACACCCCGTCAGCCTCGTGGTCGAGGTCTTGGCCCACCACCGTGGCCAGCAGTTGCGCCGCCTGCGCAACACCGGCGTCGAGGTCGCGGCCGTCCAACGCGGCCAGCAGCGCCATCGCATCGCGGGCCAACGCGTCCACCAACGCCTCACGCCCCGCCGCATCCTCGTAGTCACAGACCGGCTTGCCCGCACTGGCGTAGTCGTCGTCGCGACCCAGCAGCCCACGCAACTCGGTCTCCAGCCCGGCATCGACGGCCTTGAGCAACCCGCGGATCGCCGAACGCACCAAGGTGACGGTGTCCATCGTGGCCACCGCGTCATACAACGGGGTGGAATCCAGCACCCGCCTGCGCCCGACCAGACCGGCCGCCTTCGCCGCCTCCAGCGTGACCTCGAAGATCCGGTCCGGCCGCTTCGAGGCGGCCAGCCGGGCACGCATGTCCACCAGCACCGTGTGCACGAACCCGGGATAGTCGAAGTCCAGCCCACCCGCGGCATACTTCCACCGCGCGTCGAACGAGAACCGGTCGACCGCCTCCCGATCCGACAGGCCCTCGATGCGCTGCAACACCATCACCACCGCCACGATCATCGGCGGCACACTACGGCGGCCCACATCGGTGAACAGGTCGGCGAACATCTCGTCGGGGAACAGGTTGAAACACTCCCGGTGCAGCACCCCATAGATCGAGTCCGGCGCCACCCGGCCATCGCAGTAGTTGGCCGTCGTTCGCAGCAGATCCGCCTGCCTCGGCGACTGTCCCAGCGTCACCCCAGCATCCTGCCCAACCGGCCAGGCCCACCCGGTCACCGCCACGCGAAAAACACCATCCACCTAGTCCTGGTCGGGGAGCGGCGCCGGGCGGCTCTCCCAGCGGGTCGACAGGACGACCGTCGTCCGGGTGCGGACCACGCCGTTGACGCGGCGCAGTGAGCCGACCACCGCCTCGAGGTGGGTGACGTCGGGTACGCGGACCTTCACCACGAGTTCCTGGTCGCCGGCGACGAACCAGCAGTCCTCGACCGCGACGATCTCGCGAACCTGGTCGACGATGTCGTCGGTCTCGACGTCGTCGCGCTGGAACAGCCCGATCAACGCGCTGGTGCCGAGCCCGACCTGGTCCGGCGCGACCACCGCGCGGTACCCGAGCAGCACGCCGCGTTCCTCGAGCCGGCGGACCCGTTCCTGGACGCTCGGGCCGGACAAACCGACCACGCGACCGAGCTCGGCCCAGCTGGACCGGCCGTTCGCCCGGAGTGCCTCGATCAGCTGCCGGTCGATTGCGTCCATCGGCGTGAACCTCCCCGCTCACCGCAGATCCATTGGTCTGCAGGCCTAGATTGCCTTCAATTCGTTTGTCCATCATGGGTGTACGGCGTAGAATCTGTGGTGTCGGGATCGTCCGTCCCGACGTCCGCCCTACCAACCCTGTGAAGGAATCATGATCACCCCCGAAGTCGCTCGTGCCCAGATCGACGAGCGGCACCGCGTCGCCGCGCAGTACCAGCGCGCCCACGCCGTACCGTCCGCCTGGCGCCGGCTGCTGACCCGTTACATCCGCCACAGCTGACCCCCCGCGCGCCTCGGTCGGCCCGCTAACGCTTGTGTCGGTGGACACGAGATAGGCTCTGCGTCATGCAAACGCACCTGCTGCCGCTGCTCGCGGCTGTCGAAGAGGCCGGCTCCGAGGCCGCGCACATCTCGCCGTGGTGGTACGGCGGGTTCACCCTGTTCGTGCTCGTCCTGCTGCTTGCCATCACAGTCATCATGGGCAAGGGCCGGCCGCACAGCTGAGGGCTGACGTGGCATTTGTGGAGCGGGTCCGGCGCCTCGGTGTGATGGGCGGCACCTTCGACCCGATCCACCACGGGCACCTGGTCGCGGCCAGCGAGGTGCAGTCGTACTTCGACCTGGACGAGGTGATCTTCGTCCCGACCGGCCAGCCCTGGCAGAAGTCCGAGCGGAAGGTCTCGCCGGCCGAGGACCGCTACCTGATGACGGTCATCGCCACCGCGTCGAACCCCAGGTTCTCGGTCAGCCGGGTCGACATCGACCGGCCCGGGCCGACGTACACGATCGATACCCTGCGCGACCTGTCCAAGCTGTACCCGGACGCCGAACTGTTCTTCATCACCGGCGCCGACGCACTCGCCCAGATCCTGACCTGGCGCGACGTGGACGAGATGTTCAAACTGGCCCAGTTCGTCGGCTGTACCCGGCCCGGCACCGAGGGCCTCGAACTGCCGCTCGACAAGCTGCCGATGGACCGGATCACCCTGCTCGAGGTGCCCGCGCTGGCGATCTCGTCCACCGAGTGCCGCGAGCGGGTCGCCAAGGGGAATCCGACCTGGTATCTCGTGCCGGACGGCATCGTCCAGTACATCGCCAAGCGTGAGCTCTACACCAACCGTTAGAAGGAACTACATGCCAGCCAGCGAACGTGCCATCGAGCTGCTCACCGCGGCCGCGGAGGCGGCCCACGACAAGAAGGCCGAGAACGTCCTCGCCTTCGACGTGTCCGAGCAGCTCGCCATCACCGACGCCTTCCTGGTCGCGTCCGCCTCGAACGACCGCCAGGTCCGCGCCATCGTCGACGCGGTCGAGGAGAAGCTCCGGGTCGACTTCGACGCCAAGCCGGTCCGCCGCGAAGGCGCCCGCGAAGGCCGCTGGGTGCTGCTCGACTACCTCGAGATCGTCATCCACGTCCAGCACGCCGAGGAGCGCAGCTTCTACTCCCTCGAGCGGCTCTGGCGCGACTGCCCGACCATCGCCCTGCCGTCGCCCGTCCCTGGTTCCGCCGCCGAATGACCGCCGGACGGCTGATCGTCTGGCGCCACGGCCGGACCGAGTGGAATCTGCAGGACAAGATCCAGGGCCAGGCCGACATCCCCCTCGACGACATCGGAGTGTCCCAAGCCCGAGCCGCCGCCGCGCGCTTGGCGTCACTGGCACCGACCCGCCTCTTCTCCAGCGACCTGCAGCGCGCCGCCGCCACCGCCGGTGAACTGGCCACGCTGACCGGCCTCAAGGTCGAGTACGACGAAGCACTCCGCGAGATCGACGTCGACGACTGGGCCGGCATGACGATGGCCGAACTCGCCGCCGTCCACCCCGAGGCCGCTGCCCGTATCCGCGCCGGCGAACCCCAGCGCCGCGGCACCGCCGGCGAAACCGTCGAAGAGGTCGCCATCCGCTTCTCCGCCGCCCTCGAACGCGCCGCCGACCAGGCCGGGCCGGAGGACACCGTCGTACTGGCCACCCACGGCCTCGCCGCCCGCGTCGGCATCTGCGTCTTCCTCGGTATCCCGCAGGCCCACTGGCCCGCCTTCGGCGGCCTCTCCAACTGCAACTGGGTGTCCCTGCTCCCCAGCCGCAACCACCGCTGGCGCATCGAGGAATGGAACGCCGGCTCCCTCCCCGAACCCGTCATGAG
The DNA here is from genome assembly GCA_963770725.1 of uncultured Actinomycetota bacterium. Taxonomy (GTDB): domain Bacteria; phylum Actinomycetota; class Actinomycetes; order Propionibacteriales; family Kribbellaceae; genus Kribbella. Next base: position 297,561 of record CAVYQT010000010.1, on the reverse strand, counting down.
CGACGACCCCCAACGCTGAACCCCGGAGTCAAAGGACATCACTGCGCGACGGCAGTTCTGTTGCTGCCTCCGGCGGCAGTGAACCGCTGTACGGCGCACCGTCGTCGGCGGACAACTGGGGCTTGGCAGACGGTGACTGAGGGCAATGCTCCGCGTCGTCGGAACAACTTCCGGCAGCCTCCGACCGCTGCTCGCAAGGGGGCCCACCCGATTTTTCTTTGGCGCGACTCATCCGCTAAACTTCCGGAGTCGCAAGACACCGCGGGGCTTTGGCGCAGTTGGTAGCGCGCTTCCATGGCATGGAAGAGGTCAGGGGTTCGAATCCCCTAAGCTCCACCGCAGGTCAGAGGCCGGTTTCCCATTCGGGAGACCGGCCTCTCGCATGACCCGGGAGGCTACGTTAATCGGTTGCACGCCACCGAGACGGGGTGTCAGATCCCGGCTATGACGATTGTGCTGAGTACGCCGACGGCCGACGGGGTGCGCGAGGCTATTGCGGCGCTGCGGCAGTGGCAGCACGACGAAGCGCCGATGCAGCTGCATCCCGGGGACATCGGCTGGAACTACCGGTTCGGAACGGCCGAGACGGCCGCGGTGGTCCGGATCTGGAGTCGGGACGGACGGATCCTCGCTGTCGGGATGCTGGATTCGCCGACGCTGGTGCGGATGACGGTCGCTCCTGACGCTTTCCAGGACGAGGACTTGGCGCGGCGGCTCGTCGCGGACTTCTCGCTGCCTGAGCGCGGCGTGCTGCCGGAAGGAGCGGTGTCCATCGAGGCACCGAAGCGCCTGCTGCTCCACGACCTGTTGACCAAGGAGGGCTGGGGTGTCGACGAGCCGTGGACGCCGCTCTTCCGCGACCTCGCCGAAGCGGTGGAGGACCACGGCGTGTGGATCAAGGCGATCGGCCTGGAGCAGGCACAGGACTTCGCCGACGTCCTGCGGTCCGCGTTCAACACCACGAGGCCCACGCGCGAGTACCGGCACGAGATGTCGGCGGGACCGTTCTTCGCCGACGCCCGATGCCTGGGTGCTTACGACGACCAGGGCAACCCCGCGGCGGTGGTGACGGTCTGGTCGGCCGGCCCGGGGAAGCCGGGACTGGTCGAGCCGATGGGCGTCCATGCGGACCACCGCGGCCGCGGCTATGGCCGGGCGATCACCGTCGCCGGGGCGGCCGCACTGCGGGAGATGGGCTCGTCGAGTGTGCGTGTGTGCACGCCGAGCTCGAACGTCGGCGGCGTCGCGACGTACAAGGCGGCCGGGTTCGCGGCGAGGCCGGAGATCGCCGACCGGATCCGGAAGGTCTGACGTCGGGGTCTCCGGACCATCTCACCCTGCGGCAACACCAGGTACGGCGGCCGTGCGCGGCAGAGCCTCGTGCGGCCGCCGTACGAGGTGCTGTTCTCGACTCGATCGAATCCACTGCTCCAACTCCGAGGGCTGACACGTAAGCGTCAAGTACCCCTCGTCGCGCAGAGAGTGCTGCACCACTGCCTCAAAGGCTCGGGCTAGTCGCCGGAGTGTCCCCAGAACGTGATCTCAGTGGGATTGCCGTGCTCGTCATACAGGACGGCGCTGCGACCAACCCAACGGGATCGAGGCAGCCTCTCATCAAGTTCGGCAGTATCAGTTCGGGCTGGTCGATCCGTACCGATTGCAGCTCGAACCTCATCGGTTGTAGACGGAACTATCGTGCCCTGGTCGTACCAGTCCCGCGGCCGGTCAGGGTCGACCACTCGGAAGACATCGAGGATCGAGTGCGTCCCCTCCTCGCGAACGTACTCGTCTTCGAACAGGTCCTCCAGCCGCGCCGGCCGGGGTAGGCGGTTGGCAGGCGAGTGATGCTCGCTGTCCCCGTACCACCAGTACTTGCCAGTGGAGAACACCTCCTGCCGCAGGTCCTGCAGTGCTTGGTTGAGATCCTCCTGGTAAGGAACGAAGTTTCTCCACTCTGACGGACCCATACACGACTCCCTGTTAGCTCGACGGCGACCTGAGCAACGCAGCGCGACACTACCGGCCGAGCGGTACAGCCCGTGACGCTACCGCGCTTATCCCGCACCCTTGATGGGCGGCCGTGATTCGCTCCGATGGGACAAACGTGGGAGCCGTTGCACCTGGTGATGGACAAGTACGCCGCCCACAAGCACCCCAAGATCAAGGCCTGGTTGGCCGACAATCCTCGCGTCAGGGTGCACTTCAGACCCCCTCACGCGTCCTGGACGAACCTGGTCGAGGTGTGGTTCTCGATCATCGAGCGCCCAAGCCATCCACCGCTGTTGACCGTCGTTTGCGATGACGACGTGGGGGTTGGTGTCCGTCGCTGACGTTGCAGATGTTGGCTGAGCGCCGGCGTGCGTGTCGATCTTTGTGGTCGGCGTCGTCACTGTGCCGGGGTTTGTGAAGAATGCGGTCGAGGAGGACGACGACGGCCCTCCCGCCGTTTGTCGTGGTGGACCGCTGCGGGAGGGCCGTGCTGGATGCGCGGAGGCATCGTGGTCACGGTAGAGGCTGATCCGGTTCGGGTCGAGTTGCGGTTGGCGGCGGGGCAGGTGGGTTGTCCGGGCTGTCGGGGTGTGTTGCATCCGTGGGGGTGGGCGCGGCCGCGTGTGGTGTTTGGGATTGCGGGGGTGTTGCGTCCGCGGCGGGCTCGCTGTCCGGGGTGTGGGGTCACGCATGTGTTGTTGCCGGTGACGGTGCTGGTGCGGCGGGCGTATGCGGCTGAGGTGATCGGGGCGGCGTTGCTGGCTCGCGCGGCTGGGTTGGGTCACCGGTCGATCGGGAGGCAGTTGGGTGTTCCGGCGGCGACGGTGCGGGGCTGGCTGCGGGTGTTGGCCGGCCGGCTGGAGCCGGTGCGGTTGCACCTGTTGCAGGTGGCTCGCCGGGCCGGGGTGGACCGGGGTGTGCCCAAGGCGCTGGGTTCGCCGTGGCGTGACGTGCTGGCCGCGTTGGGGGCCGCGACTGCGGCGGTGACCGGCCGCTTCGGGACGTTCGGGGTCGTCGGCCCGGTGACGGCCTGGCAGGTCGCTGCGGCGTGTTCGGGTGGTCGGCTGCTCGCACCGGGCTGGCCACCGCAGCACCTCGTTGCCGCTGGCAACACCAGTTCCCTCTGACGCGCAGCGCGCGCAGCCGGAATCCTCGCGAGGGTTGCTGCCTGGCCGGTCCCGGCCGGGTATTCCCTTACTGAATAGAGGTTTTCGTGGCCAGCACACATGACCAAGACGGCATCAAGCGTCGTCAGCGGGCGCAGCAGGTGGCGTTGTTCCGTTACCAGTTGATCTGCCCCGCGCTGGACCCAGAGCTGTCGACCAAGGCTCGTGGCAAGATCGTGCGGGCGATCGCCGCGGGCACGCATGCCGGCCCGTTCGGCGGGCAGCACTCCTATTCCCGCGACACCCTGGACCGGTGGATCCGCCGTTACCGCGTCGGCGGGTTCGATGCCCTGGTCCCGTCGATCCGTCAGCCCGGCGCCCGGATCGACACCGGGGTGCTGGAGCTGGCGGTCGCGCTGAAGCGGGAGAACCCGGCCCGCACCGCTGCGCAGGTCGCGCGGGTCCTGCGCGCCAGCAGCGGCTATTCGCCGTCTGAGTCCACACTGCTGCGGCTGTTCCACCGCCGCGAGCTGATGGGCCCGGCCGCCGGGGGTGGTGGGGTGGTGTTCGGCCGGTTCGAGGCCGAGGACCCGAACGAGCGTTGGGTCGGGGACGCGTTGCACGGCCCGCGGGTCGGCGGCCGCAAGACCTACCTGTTCGCGTTCCTGGATGATCATTCCCGGCTCGCGACCGGTTACCGGTTCGGGTTCGCCGAGGACACCGTGCGGCTGGCCGCCGCGCTGGAACCGGCGCTCGCCTCGCGGGGCGTGCCAGGCGCTTGCTACGTCGACAACGGTTCGGCCTACGTTGATTCCTGGCTGTTGCGGGCCTGCGGCAAGCTCGGCATCCGGCTGGTCCACTCCACCCCGCACCGGCCGCAGGGCCGCGGCAAGATCGAACGCTTCTTCCGCACCGTGCGCGACCAGTTCCTCGTCGAAGTCGCCGACACCAACGCCGATCAGCTGGCCGGCAAGCAGCTCACTCCCGCCGCGGGCCTGCTCGAACTCAACGCCCTGTTCACCGCCTGGGTGGAAAGTGTCTATCACCACCAGGTGCACTCCGAGACCCAGCAGAGCCCTCTAACACGGTGGAACGACGGCTGGCAGCGCCTCGGCCACGGCCCGGTCATGCCCGCGACACAGGCGCTGACCGAGGCGTTCTTGTGGTCAGCGCACCGCACCGTCACCAAGACCGCGACCGTGTCGCTGCACGGCAACACCTACCAGGTCGAGGCCGCACTGGCCGGGCGGAAGGTGGAGCTGGTGTTCTCCCCGTTCAACCTGGAAGTCATCGAGGTCCGCCACGGCGACAAGAGCTTCGGGCACGCGGTGCCGCACATGATCACCCGCCACGCGCACCCGAAAGCCCGGCCGGAAACACCCGAACCCGCCCCGGCGCCGGCCACCGGCATCGCCTACCTGCAACTGGTCGCCGACGCCCACCAGCAGCAGGTGATCGACGACGAACGCATCGGCTTCCACGCCCTCTACTCGGCCGCGCCCGACCAGAATCCCGACCAGATCCCTGGGCAACTGTCCTTCGATGACCTCACCGATAACGCAGCCAATACCAGCGCACAGGAGGCCGGTCGGTGAGCATCTTGAACCTGCAGTCGCATTTCGGTTTCACCAGAATGCCGTTCGGCCGCAGCCTGGCTCCGTCGATGCTGCACCGCCACGGCGGGCACGCCGAGGCCGTGGCCCGGATCGCCTGGTGCGTCGACCAGCACGCCCTCGGCGTGATCACCGGCGAGGTCGGCGCCGGCAAGACCGTCGCCGTCCGCGCTGCGACCGCCGCACTCGACTCCTCCCGGCACGCGATCATCTACCTGCCCAACCCGTCGGTCGGGGTCCGCGGCATGCTGCACCACATCGTCTCCGCGCTCGGGCAGGTCCCCAACTTCCACACCGCCACCCTCGTCCCACAAGCCGCCGACGCCCTCGCCGCCGAACACGCCGAACGCGGCCGCACCCCAGTCGTGATCTTCGACGAGGCACACCTGCTCGACAACCCCCAGATGGAAGCCGTCCGCATGCTCACCAACCACGACATGGACTCCGGCGCCCCGTTCGCCACGCTGCTGATCGGGCAACCCACCCTGCGACAACGGCTGCGCCTCGGGGTGCTCGCCGCACTGGACCAGCGGATCTCAGTCCGCTACGCCCTCACCGGCATGGACGCGACCGAAACCGCCGACTACCTCACCCACCATCTCAAGATCGCCGGGCGCACCGACACCTTGTTCAGCGCCGACGCGATCACCCTGATCCACAACGCCTCTCGTGGCTACCCCCGCGCGGTGAACAACCTCGCCGTCAACGCCCTCACCGCAGCGTTCGCCCGCAACAACCCGATCGTCGACGAGAAAGCAACCCGGATCGCCATCTCCGAAACCGGCGCCGACTGAGCACAACCCGGTGGCATCATCACCACGCCGAGCACCCCGTCAGCGAGCCGACCAAGGCCCCGTCCGCGACCAGCGGGCGGGGCCTTCCCACACCCCGCCCATCGGCAACACCAGTGACGCCTTCATCTGCAAGATGAACGACGGGCAACAACCGCGGCACCTTCCGCTCAGTCGGCGATCTCAACACCAAGATCCGCGCCTTCATCAACGGGCGGACCGACCGATCCCACCCCTCGCCTGGACCAAGACCGCAGACCAGATCCTAAAGAAAGCCAGCCGTCAGAAGACCTCAGGCGCGCGGCACCAGGTGTCAGTGATCTACAGAGTTGCCCGCTGGAGTGACGGGCCGGCGTCCGTTAAGCGTCGGTTAGTCGCCGCGCGCGGTGGGCAACGCAAAGTGACGCTCATGCCACATTGACGCGGACAGATATCTAGAGGAAGGTGCGGTTAGGGGACCACTACGGAGGGGGGAACCATTGCGCTGTTCAGCGTGCAACGGCAGCACAACATGTGAAACATGTGGGGGTTCTGGGTGGCGAGGCGAAGGGGGCCTCAATGCGAATACATGCTCAGCCTGCAGTGGGACAGGGACATGTCGCCTATGTCAGGGTTCGGGCGTGGAGCCGCCGACAAAGTACTGAGGTCTCCAGCGCGGCGAATCGCCTGGCTGAGGAGCCGGATCGCCCAACTGAACCGTCTGTGTCGATGGACGGTCAATCGCGCCGGGCGAACCCCTGACCTTGCAGGTCAGGGTAGGTCTTGGCCCGTTCTGTAAATCTGTCGGCGTATGCCTACGCGGGTTTCGAAACCTCCGGGTGGGGGAGTCGGCCCGCTGCGAACTCAGAGATTAGCCAACTTTCGTCGGCAGGATGTTCAGTATCCGCCTCCGCGGCTGGGCGCGGCCGACACCAAACAGACCCGCAGCGGCGAAATATGCCCCACCGGCTGCACTCGAGGTCGTTTCGGGCTCGCTAGATACCTGGCATTGCCCGGTTGGACAACATCGCTGCCTGACAAATTCAAACTTTCGAATCGGAGGCACAGTCATGGATTCGAAGATTCCTGACCTCGTTCACCTGATCGCTGACAACATCGTCTGCAATACCGAGGGCCGGGGCCATGCCACTCCTGGAGATCGTCCCCCAGCCGAGCTCGTCCTCGATGCAACGGCGGGGTTCATTCCCTTGTGGCGTGCGGGCTCGATCCTGAAGTGGCGCTTCCAGGAACGATCGTTCGCGCTTGCCCCAGACCGGGACGCGAGCCGGGCCGCCGTCGTCGAACTCATGAGTGAGGCATTGCTGCGTTGGGGTTCGGCTGCCCCGGTCACGTTCAGTCATGACACCGACCTCTGGGATTTCGAGGTCGTTCTGCGGAACGCGCCTGACTGCACCCCTCAGGGGTGTGTTCTGGCCAGCGCCTTCTTCCCGGACGCCGGGCGACACGAACTGGTGATCTACCCGACGATGTTCGAGCAGGTCCGCGAGGAGCAGATCGAGACGTTGATCCACGAGTTCGGACACATCTTCGGCCTGCGGCACTTCTTCGCCCTGGTCAGAGAGACGGCGTGGCCGGCAGAGATCTTCGGCGAGCACAGCCCCTTTTCCATCATGAACTACGGGTCGATGAGCACGCTCACAGAAGCCGACCTCAGGGACTTGACGCAGCTGTACCGGCTGGCCCGGACCGGCCGGCTCACCAACATCAACGGCACCCCGATCCGATTTGTCAGGCCCTACAGCGCGCCGGCCGAACCGAGTGCGTCGGTGGCCACCGACCTGCTACTGGGCACCTCTCTAGCGGCCGAGTACTGACCGGACCGACGCCTTTACGAAGGAGGCTCACCCGTGACCAGTCACGAGAGCGAACACACGATGCTGGGACCCTCCTCAGCACACGAGGTCGGCCAGGACTTCACCGATGCGCGAGGGAGGCGCTGGGTGGCCGCGGAGCGGATCGACGTCCGCGAGGTCGACATTCTGGAGACCGAAAAGGAACGACTGACTCCGGATACCGCTGCGGCAGCGGCACCAGACCCCCGGACGATGGCCCGAGAGGATCTTGCCCGTGCCCTGCAACCTCGGCGGCTCGTCGGCGAGTATGAGTACCGGCTCGACGAACCCGACTACGAGATCGCCGACCAGATCCTCAACATGGCGGAACCGCCCAGGACCGAAGCGTCCTGGGGGGACAAGAGTGCTTATGCGAGGTCGAAGTACCTCACCGGCCCCGGGGTTGGCCCACCGCCCGCCGGCTTCGTCGTCGGGGCAGACGATCGGCGCCGTGTCGACAGTCCGCAGTTCTATCCGGCCAGCGCGTTCGCCTACCTGTCGCAGGGCTGTACGGCGACCATGATCGGACCGAGTACGGCGCTGTGTGCGGCCCATTGCTTCTATCAGAACGGGTGGATCTCGACCGCGAGTGTCACGTTCGGCGCGAACACATCGGCACCCACGGCCCCGTTCGGAAGTTTCGTGTTCGATTCGATCACCATGCCCGGACAGTGGAATATCAACGAATGGGACTGGGATTTCGCCGTGCTGGAATTCAGTCCGACACGACCCGACATCGGTCGTCAGACCGGCTGGTTCGGGACCGGGCAGAACTTCAACGGCACGAAGACGATGATCGGCTACCCCTCGGACAAACCTGTCCCGTCCTCCTGGATCAAGAGCGGAAACTTCACAGCAGCCCCAGGAAGTCGTTACGAGCACAACCTCGACGTCATCCCGGGGGACAGCGGCGCAGGCACGTATGACAACGGTGACAGCCGCGTCAACGGGATTCAGTCGACGCAATGGTTCACGACGAACCCGCCGCGGGTCTGGAACGAGGTCCGACGGTGGGATTCGACCACCTACAACTTCTTCGACGCCTACGGCAACTGGCCGCGCGGCTGACCCCGGGACATCGCGGGCGGATGCTGAGCCGAGTCTCTGGTGTCAAACGGTCGTAGACCCGGCCCATGCTCTTTATCGCCATCCCAGGCAGGCCGCCAGAAGCGCTGACGGAAGTTCGACCGGTGCCACAGCACCACAGGTGTGCCGTACCCTGCCTCCTGAATCGGCCGACGGCTGGCCCGCTGATCTGGTGTCATGCCAGTTCAGTGGGCCTTGGTGCCTCGAAACCGCGCGACCGGAGGAGTTGATGCTGGGACGACCGCAGGGCGACCGATGCCCACACAGGACGACGTGCTCGGGTACTTCGACACGCTGTCGAACTGGGGACGGTGGGGCGACGACGACGAGCTCGGCACTCTGAACCACATCACCGATGACGTCCGGCTGGCGGCGGCGCGGGCCGTGCGCCACGGCTGGAGCGTGTCGTGCGCATGGGAGGTCGCCGTACCGGAGGAAATGGAGCGGTCGACGACGACGTGCCCGTGCGCCGCCGACATGGCCGGGTGCCGAGAACATGCCGGCCGCATTCCACAACGACCGGCGCTGGGGCTTTTCGAACGAGCGACTCGGCATCTTCTTCCACGGCAACACGATCACCCACGTCGACTCGCCGTGCCACCTCTTCTGGGACGGCACGATGTACAACGGGCGGTCGCACTCGTTGGTCGACGCCGCAACGGGATCGGCGTGGGCGGCCGTCACGGCGGCGGCGAACGGGATCATCACGCGGGGTGTCCTGCTGGACATTGCGAGGGTCCGCGATGTGCCGTGGCTGGAACCGGGACAGGCTGTGTTCCCCGACGATCTCGAGGAGGCCGAGCGTCGCCAGGGTGTGCGGGTGCGATCCGGCGACGCCGTACTCCTGCGGACCGGCTATGGCCGCTTCCGGCACGAGGCCGGTGCGGCCAGCGGCTTCACGCAGGCCGGCTGGCACGCGTCCTGCCTGCCGTGGCTGCATGAACGGGGCGTCGCGCTGATCGGCGCTGACACCCCCCAGGACGTTCAGCCGTCGGGGTACGAAGACGTGTTGATGCCGGTTCACGCCGTCAGCCTCGTTGCGATGGGTCTGTGGCTGCTCGACAACTGCGACCTAGAGGTGTGCGCGAGGACGGCTGCCGAGCTCGGCCAGTGGGACTTCCACCTCGCAGTCGCGCCGGTCCGCTTCGCCGGTACGTCGGGCAGCCCGGTCAACCCGATCGCCACATTCTGACCGCGGGACTCGCGCCCGACAGTGTCGGCATGACCTGAGCGTCTACCTGAGTGACAAGCGGTTCACGGGCGTCACCGCACTTGACCCTCACCGCTAGAGGGCTAGGGGCGGCGAAGCCGCGAAGGGTGAGTCAAGTTTCATGTGGCCAGGCCGGATTGTCGGGTGAGGGTGTCGAGGACGGTTTCGTAGTTGCGGCTGGCGGTGCGCAGTGGGCTGGGTGTGGGGTCGGTGAGGTGGGCGAGTCCGGTGCGTAGTAGCCGGTCGTGGGTGCGGGTGAGGAACAGGGCGTGGTGGAGCCCGGTGGCGGTGACCTGGTAGCGGTGGGTGTGCGGGACGCGGGTGATCAGGCCGTGGATGCGGAGGCGGCGCAGGTCGTAGGTCATTCGTCCGGCGGACAGTTGGCTGGGGTCCTTGCCGAGCAGTGGTGCGGTGAGTTCGCGCAGATCGCGGTTGCTGAACCCGTGGGGCAGTAGCCGGAAGACCAGGAGCGCGCTGAGCAGGGCGTGAGCGCGTGGGTCGGTGAAGCGGAGCCCGGCGACGCGTTTGCCGTCGCTGGTGATGATCGGGTCGTTGACCGTGTGGAAGACTTCCGCGCCGCGGGCGGGATCGTGGCTGAGTCGTTGGACGCCGAGCAGGCGCCGGTTGGCGGAGAAGCCGATCTCCCGCAGGGCGGGCAGATTGGTCAGCCGTTTCCCGATCTCGAAGTCGCGGGTGTCGTTGATGGTGGTCTCGGTGCGCAGCGCCCGGCCTTCCTTGTGGTATTGCTTGATGGTGGCGTGCTTGTAGTCCACGTGCAGGCTCGGGGCCACCCCCTCGGTGATTACCCGGGTGCGGAACCGTCCTGGCCTCCGGCGGCGGCCCGTGGTCATCAGCCGACGGGCGAATATCAGCCCGACCTGGTCGGGGCGGCCGATGTCGAGGTTGTCGCGGATAACTTGTTCGAAGAAGATCCGTCCCGACGCTGGCCGGTCCAGCATCTGGGTCAGGGAGAACTCGGCCTGCAGGATCGAGATGTCGTAGCGGTAACCGGCGGCGCGATCCGCAGCGCTGAACGGGTGCGGCAGGATCGCCAGCCACTTGCGTAACAGCGCGTCGATCTTGTCGGTGGTCAACTCATCGCAGATCGCCTGCACCACCTCGGGGTCGTCGACCGCGGCGAAGGCGTTGTCCAGTGCGGTGAAACCGATGCCGGCCTGGGTGGCCTGGCGCTTGGCCCACTCGTGTCCGTTCAGGCACAGCTTGGCGTTGTAGGGGAAGTAACTGCAGAACTTGAGGAAGAACGGACCGAAGTCAGCGTCGACACAGTAAAAGTAGAACTGGTTGACCAGACCGGTGGTCTTCACGATCCACGGGTAGGACTTGCCGTCTGTGTCACGGCGCTTCTCGGTCCGAAACAGCGAGGTCTTTTCCTGCGCCCGGCCGACGAACAGCACCCCCTCGGTGCCGGTGAACGATGCCAGGTGCTGGTGCATCACGTCGTCCCTTGCGTTGACCCTTGACGAAATCAACCCACGGCACCCCATGGCCGCGGGCGAATCGGTGCACCGCCGCGCTGAACGCGTCGGTGATCGCGGCCAGCGGCGCGGTTGAGGCGATCGGCATCCCCAGATGCCGGTGGATGAACCCGAGCAGGCCACCGGCGTACTGCAACTGCGGGACATAGACGTTGAGATACATCCGGTCGATGCACTCCACCTCGAACGTCACATGCTCGCTCAGGACATCGGCCACACCACGCGCTACGGTCATCATGGGGCTCCGGTCGGACGGGCGGCCAGCAGGCCAACTAACCACTCCAAGTGGTTCATACACCGGGCCGGTACGCCGGTCACGGTCTCAGCCCCGACCGACCGGAGCATCAACGACCCCGCTCAGCGCACGGCACGGCTCGTCGGGCTGGGGCGAAGCCCCGTTAGACCTCGGAATGGGCCTTCAAACCGTTGCCACGGCACCATGGATCTTGGGCGCGGGATTGCGCGCGTGCGTGGGTCAGTCGGTGACCCAGTCCATGTGGTCGATCCAGAGGTCGAACAGTGCCTGATCCCCCTGCACTTCCAAGCCAGGAGCCTGGCTCAGCGGGCGGCGCCTGCTGAGCACGAGCAGTAGTTCGGCGGCAGGGCCGCGGACCGTGACGTCTGCCTCGGTGTGCGTGCGCTCCAGGACGACCCTGTCCGGTTCGCGGCGTGCGAGCCACTCCCCGGACGCGTCGGTGGCGTGGAAATGCAGGGTCTGGCCGCTGCCCCGCATCGCAGCGGCAAAGTCCGGCTTGTTCTCCCAATAGCCACGGGAAGTCATCGTGTCCAGCCAGTCCTCGGTGGCCTCAACGGCAGTCTCCGGCGCCAGCTCGTACTGCGTGCCGAGCGCGGCGGCCGCGTCCGCGCGATGCACGCAAGCCTCGCCGAACAGCCGCCGTGACCAGAACGGCACGCCTGCGGAGCCGCCGGACGGATCCCACACCGGCGTGTCATCCGCGACCGAATCGAACGCCTGCTTCGCCTCGGCCACGCCGTCGGTCAGCCAGGCTCGCCACTGGGCCGAATCGGTCGGAGCCGGGACGTATCTGGCGTACGCGCTGCTCGGCTCGGTCATCCGCTCGCCGACGAGCATCGCCACCATCCGCTGTGTCGCGCCGACATGGTCGACAAGATCGGCCAGCGTCCACTTCGGACATGTCGGCACCGGGGCAGACGCATCCCTGTCGTGCACCCAATCGGCGAACGTGTTCGTCTGTTCGACGACGGTGTTCAAATACGCGGACGTATCCATCGCTGCACCTCCATGTGCTCCGCCGATGCCTGCTGAAGAGTCGTCTTTCGCATGATCCTCACCGCCATGACACCGAGTCTGCCTTTCAATTCGCTTTCAGCGCCCTTCTCCCTCAGACCCCGGCGGGCCGGTAGCGCAGCCAGATGACTCCGGATCGATAGGGCGTCGCCGCGACCAACTGCAGGCGGATAGGGCCGACGCCGTCGAGGATCCGTGGCCCGGCCGGCCACAGATGCGGATTCACCCAGAACCAGAACTCGTCGACCAGGCCCTCCTGGGCCAGGGTGTGCGCCAGCTCTCCGCATCCGGAGACGATCAGGTTTCCCGGGTGGTTCTTCTTGAGTTCGGGGATGGCCTGGGCGACATCGCCCTCGATGAGGGTGGCGTTCCACTCCAGCGGCCCGGTGAGTGTCCGCGAGGCGACGTACTTCGGCATACCGTTGACCCGCTCGGCGTAGTGGCCCATCGCCGGATCCTCGCCGAGCTGCGGCCAGACGGCCGCCAGCCCCTCGTACGTCTTGCGGCCGAGGAGCAGCGCGTCGGCCAGGATCAGCTGCTCGAGGCCGGCGTCACCGCTGTCGGCGTCGAACTCCAGCCACTCCTCGGGCGTGGGCGCCTCGAAGGCGCCGTTGACGGTGATCTGGTTGTGGACGATGACCTTTCCCATGTCGGCGAGGCTACGAGCCGGGCCGGGCTGTCTGCATCTGTCAAACGACTGGTGCTGAGCCGCCGCGCTCGGAGGCCTTCACAGAGGTCACCCCCACCCTTTGATGATGTCAGGACAAGGGCAGGAGGGCGTGGCAGGCCTCGATGCTGTGGGGCTGGATGTCGTCCCTGCGGTGCTGTTCCCAGTCGTCTCGGGTGAGTCGCCACCGGTTGAGCAGGGCGGGTTTGCCTTGCCTCGTTGCCCATTCGGACCCGTTGGGCTCGTAGCCGAGACCTCGCGAGATCGCGTTGGAGCCCTGGTTGTCCACGAAGGCGTCGCTGCTTGCTTCCTTCGCCCCGAGGCCGTCGAACGTCACTCTGCTCTCACGGTCGCGGGTGAGGCGGTCAGACTCGTGCGGCGTACGTCGCTGGAGTCCGCGACCTTCTGAAGTCGATCGAGCCGCACCTCGCCACGCCTCCAATGAGGGATCCAACCCCATCAGACAGCAACGATGCACGCGATTTTTGCATGACCGACGCGCCGCCCCCATGAACCGCGCACCGACATCCAGCAGGTACTCGAGCCACGGCCGACCGCCAGAGCGGGCACGCGGGTCAGAGCGCGCGCATAGGTGTGATCCGTCAACAGATCCGCGACACATGTCCGCCAACTGTGCCCGACAATCTGCCGTCCACATGTCGGAGCAACGCACGAAGTAGCCGAATTGAGGACGTTGGGTCGCCGAGGATTCCTCCATAGTCTTGAGGGGCCTAGCGCCTGGAGTGCATGGTCGAAGGAGTGGCCGCATCGATCCAGCTCATGGAATCCGAGCATCGGCGACTAGGAGGTCATCGTGAACACGAGATCATGGCGTTCGCGCGGCCCGGGGGGCCCAGCGGCCGCTTTCCTAGCGTTCGCACTGGTTGCCGGCGGGTGCGGCGGCGGTGACGACGCAAACCCGGCCTCGGTCAGCCCGGCCACCTCGCCGCCCACGTCGTCGGCCGACCCCGGCCGGGCGGTCGGAGTTATCGCAATCGGACACTCGGGCTTGACCGGTGCAGGCTCCGATCGAAGCCTTCCTCGCCAGGCCGCCCCCGAGAACTCTTGGGCGACAGGCACGTCCCCGGAGGTCAACAGCATCTACCGGCGATTGGTGGTCGTCCGGCCCGCCACTGAGGGCCATGTCGCCAACACTGCCGAAGGTGGCGCGTCTGCGTCCGCGCTGACGGCGCAGGTGCGGCGGGCGCTGGAAACCGTTCCTGTTCCCGCGCTCGTTGTCGTCCAGACGATCGACAACGACATCCGCTGTGACGGAACCGACCGAGAGCACGTGCCCGAGTTCGGGGCCGCGCTCGCGGAGGTGCTGGAGATTGTGAGTACGGCGTCGCCCAACTCCCGAATCCTCGTGGTCGGCCAGCTGGCACGACCCAGCCCGTCGTTCGTCGAGAAGCTCGTCGCCGAGGACCCGACCGTGCAGGCAAGTCTCACCGGAACCGGCGAATGCGATTTCTACGGGCCCGACGGACGGCTCGTCCAGGAGCATTTTGACACCCTGACGTCCATCATCGAGGACTACGAGGCCGAGCAAGCCCGGGTGTGCGCCACGGTACCGAATTGCCGCACCGACGACGGTGCACGTGCTGCGTATGTCGACCGCCTGGAGAACTTCTCCAGCGACTGGAACCACCTGAACGTGCGCGGACAGGCCGCGGCCGCAAAGATCGTCTGGCCGGTTGTCGCCGCGCAACTGGAGTTGTGACAAGCCGCCCCTGCTCGGCTGTCGTTCCGAGCTGATCCGGTTCCCGGCTCATCCGGGACGACCGGCCGGGCTCACCAGCTGACCCGGCCAAACGGGGCTTCGCTTCTGCCGGCTGAGCCGTTCACTTAACATCCGGACATGCCGCTTTGGGGAAGGCGCCAAGTGCCAGAGCGGCGCGGGTAGGCAACTTTCTCGACCGTCCGTTGTAGCTGTCCTACCCTCGATCCATGGCAATGGTGGACCCCGAGGAAGACGGCCTGAGGCGGTTCGTCGCGCTCCACCGCCGGTGTGACCAGCAGCGTCGGGAGTGGCGGGATGTCGTGCTGGGTGCCTTCGACGACGAGCGGGAGTTCCAGGCATTTCTAGACGAGCGGAATGCTGAACTCCAGGCGAGGCAGGCGGATGGAGAAGCAGATCCGAGGGAGCAGGTCTCGGGTGTTGTCCGCGAGCCTGGTCATCGAGTGCGCGCCCAGAATCAACGGCTACTCCGGCGGGCACTCGAACACGGGGTGTGGCCGCCGGGTTGGGACCCGCGTGGCCTGCCGGACGGCGTCTCCGCGGTCACTGCCGGTGATCCAGATCGACCGGCCTGACCGCGCTGCAACGTCCGGATTTGCCGCAGATGGTAAGGCGCGGTCGTGCCGATGTGCGGATACGACAGACTGCTGTGCATGGTGGACGAAGACGAGGTGGAGCGCATCGAGGCGGTACTTCACGACGAGGGCTGGGCAGATCACACCAGTCTGGGTCGAGAGCTGCGCGCCTGGGCGCGGCTTGCGGAAGAGGTCAACGCGTACACCGGCACAGTCGATGACTACACGAATGACCTTTGCTCGCGTGACTACCTCGAGGTGATGGAGGTGCGTGCGTCACTTGGTTTGCGCAACGCGATCGATCAACAGGTCGCCCCGATCGACTTCTCGTTCCGAAGGGCCACGCTCGAAGACACTGACGAACGCTTAGCGCACTTCTTCCGCATTGAGAGTAGAGACGGATGGTGGTGGCGTCGTCGGCCTTCGTGCGGTCCGTTGGCCGATGACCTTGCGCTTGGCCACTGAAACGCACTCATCTGGTTCCGCTCTGTGTCAAGGGCGCGGTCTCGATGCCTGGAGTGTGCGTCGCCGCTTGTCGCCGTCAAGGTCGTTCGTCCGGTGGGGCGCTCCACCTTGACGGCTCCGGCGCGTCGTCGCGGAGGGCTGGCTGTCGAGGCCGTGTGGGGGTTCGAGCGGGGCCGGGAACGGGGTAGCGTCGATGGTGCGGGTCCGGGTTGTGGTTTGTCCGAAGAGCCGATGACCGGGGTGGATAGGTCGGCCGCGCTGGATTGTGGAGTCGCCCCCGAGTGCCCTCCCGGGCCCGTCTCGTGGCTGGCGGCCTCTGCGGTGGTGGTGGCGAGGGCGTCGGCGACGAGTTGGCGGTAGACGGCGTCGGACAGCCGTCGTTTCAGGCAGCGCAGGGCTTCCATCGGGGTCTTGGATTCGGCGAGCTTGCGGCGGTAGTAGGCGCGGCCTTCGGTGTCGTGGCGGATCTGCACGATCGCGGCGATGTGCAGCACGTGGTTGAGCCGTCTGTTGCCGGCCCGGGACAGTCGGTGTCGGACCTGGTCGCCACTGGAGGCGTCCAGGGGTGCGGTGCCGGTCCAGGAGGCGAAGTGGTTGCGGTCGGGGAACCGGGCCACGTCACCGACGTCGGACAGGATCCGGGCGGCACCGGCGGGGCCGACACCGTAGAGGTCCATCAGGTGCGAGCCGCGCGCGGTGACCGCGGCACGAAGCTCTGTCTTGATGGCCTTGAGCTTGGCGTCGACCGCGACCAGGTCGGTGATCTCTTCGGCGGCCATCCGCCGCATCGTCTTACCTACCAGGGTTCTGGGCCGCACCGACGCCAAGATCCTCTTGGCCTGCAACGCCGACAGGTCGCGTTTGGCGCCGCCGGGGACCAGTTCGGTGAGCAGCCGCTGCAGCCGGTTCACCGTCTGCACCCGACGGTGTGACAACTCGTCGCGCCGATCGGTCAGCAGCCGCAGCGCGATCAGCTCCTCGTCGTAGGCCAACTCGTTCAACCGCGCCGTCCGTAGTGCGACCATCGCGACCGCGTGGGCGTCGGTGGCGTCGGTCTTGCGGGCGTTACCGGTGTCGAAGACCCGCACCCGGGCGGCCAGCTTCGCCGGCACGTCGACCACGGTCTCGCCCTGAGCGAGCAGCCGTTGCGCCAGCGGCCGGCCCACCCCGTTGGCACCCTCCACGGCCCAGCGGTGATGCGGCCACTGCCGCCGCACGTAGCCCAGCATCAACCGATAGCCGGTCGTGTCGGTGCCAAACCGACCGGTCGCAAGCACCGTCGCGTGGTCGTCGACCACTTCGATCGTCGCCGACTTCTTGTGCGGGTCAACACCCACGATCACTCGACTCATCCCCATCGACCTCCTCGCTCGAGCCGACATCGGCGAGGACGGGCACAGCTACTTCGAGCCGGGGCAATCCCCTCTTGAGCCACGCCTCACCACGGCACCCGGCGGGTCCGCAGCCCAGATGAGAGCCACACCAGCGAAGGTGGGCAGCCGCTGGAAATGAGAGCGTCCCGCCGAGCACCTACGACCCCAGCCTGGCCCGACCGGAGCCGTAGGAGAAGTCAACAAGTAGCCGAGGTCAGGGCGGCAGATTTCTTGGATCCTTGGCATCGCGTCGACCGGCAAATGTACGCTCCTGGGATGGCGTACTACCTGTTCAACTCCGTGCAGGGGGACGCGGCGAGTGGGTCAGCGCTGCGCGAACTGGGCGCTGGGCTTCTGAGAGTCAGGATGTGGGGCATCGACGCAGACCAGCCGCACCGCGACGCGCTTGCGCCCGGCGACCTCGTCCTCATCTATCTGGGCGCACCCGAGCGGGTGTTCATCGGCCGCGCCGAGCTTGTCTCGGCGGCCCATGATTGGACACCGTCCGAGGCACAGGTTTACCCGGGCGCTTCCCCAAGCGGAGTGTTGCTGGCTCAGGTCGAGGAATGGGACCCGCCCGTGTCGATGAAGACCGTGCTGTCGCAAATCGACCCGTCAGAGAATGCCAAGGCCGACTTCCAAGCGGGAGTCGTTCGGATCACCGCTAACGAGTATGAGACCGCCCTCGCGGTGGCGGCCGGACCGTAACCGGGGCCACGACCCGAACCCCACGAGGGGATTCGTGGATGTTGCGCATCGGTACACCCGGGCCCACAACTCCCGCCCACCGGTTGGCTCCCGACCCAACGCCCGCAGCCGCGATCTGCGCGCTCTAGCCGAAATGAGTGCGCTGCGTGATGGCCGCCGACATCACCTGGTACGGAGTGGCGCGGCCACGTCACCGCACGGGGAAGTGGGTGAGGTCCTCTTCCCAACCGCTTACGGCTGCTGCGATGTCGGCCTGCGGGATGGTTAGCCGAACTTGGTGTCCGAGTCCTTCGTCGTCGTCGTTCGAGCCCGACGGCGGGCGCGATTCTGCGTTGAAGTAGATGTCCAGCGTGGTGATGCCTTGAGTCGCCCCGTTCAGGATGAACATCAGATTCGGTTCCGTAAGCCAGAGCTGCGGTTCCTCGCGATCAGCGGCTGCGACCGTCGCTCGATTCGCGTCCAGGCCGCGCAGCCAGGACGCGAGTTCTCGCGCTTCCCACGTGATCATGCACGGGTCGTGGAACTCCCACGACTGATCACCGTCCCAGACCTCGCCGCGGATCATCAGCCAATTGGCGTCCCAGTCGGCCTGCTCCGACCTCGACTGGCCGCTAGCGAACTGGTAGCCGCTCACAGCCAGGTCAACGTAGTGGCCGTTCAGGGATTCGAGTCTCACGTGGTCGATGCTAGGTCAGAACGAGCGTCACCGGGTCGTCGATTGCGACGCACTCATTGAGCCGCGGATCGTGATTCGCGGTCATACCGGTGAGCGGTAGACGGTCATCGGGTATATGAGGGTGATCGATCCTGCACACCGGTCCTACCGTCAATGAGTCCAGTAGCCGCGCGCCGGAATGGTTGACAACCGGGGCGCGGCTTTGGCTGTGCCATCCTTGACCGGGTCGCTCCCCGCCCGGGGAGCACCAAGGGAAGCGAGGACTTGGTGAGAGCCGACCACTACGACAGCTTCGCCCAGAGCTACTCGAGGGCCAACGAGTCAGGCCTCTTCAGCGCTCACTACGAGCGTCCGGCGATGATCGAGCTCGCCGGCGACGTTCACGGTCGCCCGGGTGCTCGATGCCGGGTGTGGCTCCGGACCCCTGTCCGAAGCCCTCCGCGCAAGGGGCGCCGTCGTGACCGGGTTCGACTCCAGCCCGATCATGGTCGAGCTGGCGCGGAAGAGGCTGGGTGAGGACGCTGACCTGCAGGTGGCCGACATCAGCCAGCCACTGCCGTTCGCCGACGGCGCGTTCGACGATGTCGTTGTCTCGCTCGTGCTGCACTACCTGCAGGACTGGACGGCACCGCTGTCCGAGTTGCGGCGCGTGCTGAAGCCCGGTGGTCGCCTCCTGCTGTCGGTCAACCATCCCCGCATCCTCGAGTCGAGCGACCCCAGCGCCGACTACTTCTCCGTCACGCAGTACTCGGACGAGTACACCTTCGACGGTCAGAGCGCGGTGCTGACCTTCTGGCACCGGCCCTTACACGCCATGACCGACGCGTTCACCGAGGCTGGCTTCCGCATCGCGGTCATCAGTGAGCCTCCCTTCGTGCCCGACACCCCACGCGAGCTCCTCCCGCCCGGGCTCGGCGACCGAACAGCCTTCATCTGCTTCATCTTCTTCGTCCTGGAAGCACACTGACGTCGGAGGCCCTCACGACCTCGAACCAGCGGTCGCCTGTCTGCCACACATACACACCAGCAGCACCACGACGACGTCCGGACTTGCCGCCGAGAGTGAAGCGCGCTCATGCCGATGTTAGGGCGTCAGCAGGTTGGCGTGCTCGCGCACCCATCGTGCCTCGCCGGCGGCCCACTCCTGGCTGCCCTCGGCGACCCAAGTCCTCTGTGGCTCGACACCGGCCTCGGCCAGCGACAACTCCATGGCCATGGTTGCCTCCATCCGGGTGGCGATCGCCTCGGCGACGTCGAAGGACGGCAGTCCGCCATAGGTTTGCAAGAAGACGCGTATCCGCGCGGCCCGATCGGGCACGGTCGGGAAGTGGTGCCAGGTCAGCGCCATCTCATCGCTGCGAGCGGGTGTGAACCATTGAAGTGCGTAGGCGACGTCATCGAGCCGCGGTCCGCGATGCAGAAAGTCCCAGTCGATAAGGCCCACGGCCTCGTCGCCGTGCCACACCATGTTCCAGGGTCCGACATCACCGTGACACCATACGGTGTCCGCCTCGGATTCCACGTCGGGCGCGCAGAAGACTGCATCCGGTGGTGGCTCCCAGCCGATGGACGCGTCGTGGAGCGTCCGCAGCAGCCGGGCCGCAGAACGTAGCCCAGCCTCGGAGTGCTGGTGCGCCCAGCCGTCCGCGCCGGCGTCACCCTCGATGACCACGAGCCGTTCGACATGACCGTCGACAGCGATCGGTTCTGGAACGCACGTCAGTCCTTGTCCGCGCAAGTACCGCAGGAATGCATGCACAGTCGGCGACCAGGAAGAAGCGGGTCTAGTGACGATACCGTCCTTGATCGAGACCGGGCGCATAGCATCGATGTCATCGTCGGTCGGGGCCACGAACGGACCATAATCGCGATCAGTCGCCCGGTGCATCGGGAATTCGCACTCGTGCCGCCCGACAACCGGCCAAGCTAGCGTGAGCGGACCCCGCGCACCGAGATACCCGTTCAACCGGGCCGCGGGTCACAGTGCTCTCGTGAAGACGTCCGCAAGTAGCCGCTGTCAGGGCGCGCGCGGTCATGGCTGATGAACGGGCGGCTTCTTCAAAGTCGGTGGCCATCGGGGGAAGCCCGTCCATTGGAGGTCACTCGGTAGGTGCGTCAGGTCGTTGGAGACCACGATTGTTGGGGGTCTATCGACCGAGTACCTTATGACCGTCAAGCCCGCGTGACACTGATTCAGGACCCACCATCGCCACCCAGGCGCATCCATGCTTGACGCACCAACCATCCAATGGTGAACGCATGCGTTATGACGACGTCGACGGGATCGCGGTCGCTGCCTGATGGGCCTGCGAGAAGATCAATCGCCCGGGACGCCAACGAGTCACCATCGGATTCCTCGTCCTCCGTCACCCCTGCGAAGGATGAGAAGACGGCATCGGACCAAGCACCGGGCACGTCTCCTCGACCCGGGACCTGCGGTACGTAATCACCCGCCGCCTCGACGTCCGACAGTCGTGGCTTCCGATCAAACTGTTGAGCCACGACTCGCGCCGTCTCTCTTGCTCGTGGAAGGGGGCCGTGAGTAATTCGGCTCAGCGGAAGATCGGCGAGCCGCTGTCCAAAGTGCTCGGCCTGCCGCACCCCCCGCGGGGTCAGTCCGGAACCGTTAGGAACCGGCTCAGCGTGCCGCGCCAGGTACAGCCATCGCGAGCCGTCCTCCGTCATGTCCACATCAGACCACGAGAGCAGACCGTTCGCGCGATGACGACCTCGCTGCGGCGATCGCTCTGACCGCGTGCTCGGAAACGCACTCATCTAGTCGCGATGCGCGTGCAGGTTGAGCGGTGGCGACATCGGGATCGGCCAGACCCTGCAGCCTGAGCACGTACTCGATTCGCTCCATCTCCACGCTCAGGAGTATTCCAGCGACTGAGATCGAACATCCGCACACGCTGCATTCAGCCGGTCCCGATCGAGCCGCAGTCCTGGGACTCACCCACGCAGCGGGCGGCGGAACCCGCGGCGCCGCGGCGCTAATCGGGCCACGGTCACCTCGCTGGACTCAGCCTCGTGCCGGCCGCTTCGCGTTGTACTGGTTGAGGGCCGCGACGAGGGCAAGGCCGGCGGCCTCCACGACATCCGTGGACGACGCCCGGACCGCAACCCTGCGGCCCGGCAGCTCCACCTCGAGCTCGACCTCTCCGACAGCCTCGCTGCCCGGGCCGACCGAGTAGGCCCGGAACGCGACCACCCGCGCTTCCACGCCCGTCGCCTGCGAGATCGAATGGGACACCGCGTCGATGAGCCCGGTGCCAGAACCCTCGGCGTGCATCTGTTCCCCAGCCCGGGAGAGCTTCACGTTGGCGCGCGGCCCGTCCTGCGTGCCCCCGGAGTACGTGATGGCGTCGAGCTGCCAGCCGGTGGACGGCTCGGTCATGCGATCCCCCTTGATGTCCAGCAAAAGCCAGGGGCGGTAATTTCCTCGAAAGCATGTTGTGCCCCGGCGCCTTAAGCCGGAGCCTAACCGGTCCGACCCGCGAACGGGCCCACAAAACAGATCTCAGCCGCCGAATTCCGGCCCATCACGGTGCAGACCGCGCAGTTGACATCTTCGCTCGACGCCCTCTCTCCGCGACCGCTGCCGGGGCTGCGGGGCGGCCGCTTCGTGGCAGAGCTCCGGCAACGGTCCACCTGGGTGCAGTTCGACAGGACGTATACACCCACTGCCGGCCACTGCCCGCCTGAGCCCACCGGGCATGCGACTCGATCGCCGGACACCTCCTGTCGAACTGCACCAATCAAGCAGGGGCTCGATGACAACCCCAAGGTTTCTGGATGCGGCACTTGAAGCCTGCGCTCCACGTGTCTGGAGCAAGCAGCCGACGAGCCGACGGGCATTGGAGGGTGCGGACCCCGTCATTCGCTACGCGCCGCGGGCGTGGTGGTCATGTCGCCGAGAATCACATCGAACCTGACCGGTTTCCCGCCCATGCCATTGCCTGTTATCGGTGGGACGATCGTGGTTGTTGCGCTCCAGGAAGGATCGGACGTCATGGTTCGTTTGTTGGTGATGCGCCGGTTCGAGGCGTTCCGGCGCGCCCCGCTGTCGGTGCGCAAGGCGATGGCGGTGATCGTCGCCGCAACGCTGGTGAGTGTGCTGGTCGGCGGCGTGCTGATCACTTTGGTTGATCCGGAGGAGTTCCCGGACCTAGGTACGGGGCTGTGGTGGGCGTTGCAGACGGTGACCACGGTCGGGTACGGCGACGTGATCCCCGAGAACACGGCTGGGCGGTTGGTGGGGGCGCTGTTCCTGCTGGAGGCGATCGCGTTCGTGACGATTGTGACCGCGGTGATCACCTCCAGCTTCGTGGAGGGGGCGCGCCAGCTGCGGATCGCCGACTCCGAGACTGCGGAGGCGGTGGGTATCGAGCAGTTGACTGCCCGGCTCGCGGAGATCACCTCGAGGCTGGAGCGGATCCAGCAAACCCTCGAGTCCGGAGGATCGGCCGGAGCGTGCACCACGCTCAGTTGACCGTCCGCGCCGTCGGGGTGGCGCGGCTGCCTTTCGCTGCGACCCGCAACGGTCGGGAGGGGATCGGTCAGTGTCCGGCCAGCAGGTTCTTCAGGGCGGCGACGATGGCCGCGCACACAAGTATGAAGAGCGAGTAGACCATGGCCCGGAGAAGGGACGCGCCGGCGCCCCGAGCCACGGCGAACCCGATCAGGGAGATCAAGGCGGCGAGGAGGAATTCGGCGCCCTCGAGTTCCGTGGAGTCGGGCAGGAGGAGCACACCAAGGGAGACGATCACTGCGACGCCGGCCGCGCCGGCGAGCTGGGCTCCAGCCAGTTCGACATCGGAAGAGCGGATCGTGCCGGCGCCCACCATTCGCGCCGAGACCCGGAAGGCGAACCAGTGCGCGAGCGCGAGGCCGAGCGTGACCCCCAGATGAGTCCCCACACGAAGGGGGTGTGCTCGGCGGCGCTCTCCGGTATCGCGATCAAGGAGGCCATCAGGCAGATCGCCGCATAGAGGGCCATCGTCAAGGCTTCCTTGCCGAGCTCCAACCTGTGCTCACCCACGCCTGATATCGGGGCGGCAGTCCGTCTGCCATGGCGCCAATCTTCCCAGTCGGTCTGCGCCCGTCCACGCACCAGTCTGAAGACCGACCCTGTCGTGCACGCTCATGGCTCATAGCCGCGATCCGCGCGCCGACTGTCGCGCATCAGTTGCGGACAAGTGTCGCGCATCAGTCGCGGAACCTGTCAACCTTTCTGAGACACGTTCTTGAGCAAACTACTGAGCCGGGTTCTCCTTGTCTTCGGGCTTGTTGATCCACACGGTTCCGGGCAGCCGGGGCGGTTCGGGTGGCTTGCGTACAAAGCGTTCTGGGGCGGCGAGGTAGGCGGCGTGCAGGACGTGGCCGCGGGCCTCGCGGATGGCGTGGGCGCGGCCGTAGTGGACGTCGGCCGGGGTGTGCAGGCCGATCCCGGAGTGGCGGTGTTCGTGGGTATACCAGCCGAAGAACTCGTCGCAGAACACCCGCGCGTCCTCGATGCAGCCGAACCGTTCGGGGAAGTCGGGCCGGTACTTCAGCGTCTTGAACTGTGCCTCGGAGTAGGGGTTGTCATTCGAGCACCGCGGCCGGCTGTGGCTCTTGGTCACGCCCAGGTCGGCGAGCAGGAACGCGACCGGCTTGGAGGCCATCGACGAGCCGCGGTCGGCATGCAAGGTCAGCTGGTTGCGGTCGACCCGTTGCTTGCGGACCGCCTCGGCGATCAGCCGCTCGGCCAGCACCGCGGACTCCCGGGAGGCGACCATCCAGCCGACCGGGTAGCGGGAGAAGATGTCGAGGATCACGTACAGGTAGTAGTAGGTCCACTTGGCCGGGCCGTGCAGCTTGGTGATGTCCCAGCTCCAGACCTCGTTCGGCCCAGACGCCACCAGTTCGGGCTTCACCTTCGCTGGATGGGTCGCATGGCGGCGCCGGTCACCGGTCTCGCCGCGTTCGCGTAGCAACCGGTACATCGTGGACTCCGAGCACAAGTAGGTGCCCTCGTCCAGCAGCGTCGCGTACACCGTGGCCGGTGCGGCATCGGCGAACCGCTCCGAGTGCAACACCTCCAACACCTCGGTCCGCTCCTGCTCGGACAACGCCCGTGGCTGGGCCTGCGCGGCAGGCCTGCGCGGCCGCGCCAGCCCGGCCTCGGGTGTGGCCTCGGGTGTGGCTGTGGCCCCGGTCTGCTCGCCGGCCGGGTTGGCGCGGTAGTAGCTGGCCCGAGGCAGGCCGACCGCCGCGCACGCGGCCTTCTTCCCGACCAGCGCAACGAGTTCGTCGACCGCCTCGTCGATCGCGGTCACGATCATCGCGCTCATCTCGCCTGGTCTTCGTCGGTCGCGCCGCCATTGGCGAGCTGTTCCAGCAGCGCGGAGAGCTTTCCCTGCACCTCGATCACCCGCCGAGACGTCGCCGCCTCGGCCCGCAGCTTGGCGACCTCCGCGCGCAGCCGGGCGTTCTCCCGCTCCACCGGGTCGGCCGGCGGCCTGCCCCGAGTCTTGCCCAACGCCTCCAACGCGCCCTTGTCGCGCTGCTTGCGCCACTCGCTGATCAGCGAGGAATACAAGCCTTCCCTGCGCATCAACGCACCCCGGCCGCCTCGATCCGCGGCGTCGTACTCGGCCAGGATCTCAGCCTTGTACTTCGCCGAATACGACCTGCGCCTGGCCCGCTCCGGGACCTGCGGGTCGGGAACATCCTCCACCCGCACAGCATCCCCCACCGGGGACGCCTGCGTCTTGACCCTCATCAAACCTCTCTCCGAATCTCGCCCTCATCAGTCAGTAATTCCTACCGGATGGGGTGTCTCAAGAAAGGTTGACAGAGAGGGTCGACGGAGGACACCGCCTGACCCGCTCTGTCGAGTCCATCAGTCGAGTCCATCAGGTCTGCATGGCAGGTTCTCTGCGTCTTCAAGTCGGGCCCCTCGCCATCGGCAGCCTGTCATGTGGTTGCTCGGCGAGCCGGCCGGACACACGCCGCCTTCGGCTGATCCGTGCACCGTCTGGTCCGGTGCTCGCGCATCGCCCCGCCGGCAATTGGAAGGGACGGCCCGGCACGGCACGCAATAATCATGCGGTGACGCGAACCGCTGTACCTTCGGTCATCTTTCTCAACGGCGCCTCATCTTCCGGCAAGACGACGCTGGGCAGAGCGCTGCAGGACTCTTTGGATGAGCCGTATTTGTTGATGGGGCTGGACACGTGCTTTGCGATGGTTCCCGCTCAGTGGGCTGGTGGTCCAATGGGAGCTCATCGGGAGCAGGGTTTCCAGTACGTCGATCTGCCCGACGAGAACGGCAAGCCTGTGTCTGGGATCGCGTACGGGCCGGTCGGGCTGCGCATGCTGGCGGGGTTTCATCGGGCGGTGCGCGAGTTTGTTCAGGCGGGGAACCCTGTATCGTCGACGAGATGATGCTGGGGCCCGAGGTGCGGGATCACTGGTTCGCGACTCTCGCGGGGCTCGACGTCGTCTCGGTGGGGGTTCGCTGCGATCTCGATGAACTCGAGCGTCGAGAGGGTGCGCGAAAGGGACGCGCGGGGCTCGCTCGATGGTCTGAGGAGCGGGTGCACGAGGGGATGGCCTACGACCTCTGGGTGGACACGACCGGCCAGGCCGCGGAGGCCTGCGCACATCAAATCGTGGCAGCCACACACTCACCCGTACGTCCTTGATCGAGCCGACACCATGCGCTCGATCTCGCGCACGGTGTCTGAAGGAAGACGAGTCCGCGGCGCACCTCGGTACGCCGAAACCGAACGGGCGGACGTGGATGCTTTGTTCGATTCCGGAGTTGACCATGGGCCGGCGCAGCACAGCGCCAGTCAGTCGACGGGACGACGTACAAGCTGAACCAGGAGAGGTCGGCAGCTAAGCTTCGATGTATTTGATTATGGTGTCGACAACTTCATTTCTCTGACTTTGTCAACGTCCCACATGCGGGTCGCCCTGATAGGCGAGTTCATTGTCGCCGGCGATGGCTTTGTAACCACGCCTTCGAAGTCAAGAAGGCAGGAGTTCGACGTAGCCGTCGGTTCCGTGGACGCGGATCCGTTGTCCGTCCTGGATCAGGCGGGTGGCTTGCTCCACGCCCACGACGGCCGGTAAGCCGTACTCCCGAGCGATCACCGCGCCGTGCGTCATCAGCCCGCCGACCTCCGTCACCAGGCCGGTGATTCCGACGAACAGGGGCGACCAACTGGGGTCCGTGTGGGCCGTGACCAGGATGTCGCCCGCGTCGAGATCGGCCTTCGCGATGTCGAGGATGACGCGCGCCCTGCCCTCGATGGTTCCGGCCGAAACCGGTAAGCCGATCAGGGCGCCGGCCGGTACGTCGTCGCGCCGGTATGCCCCGGTGAGGGCCTCGCCGTCAGATGTAAGGACCCGGGGCGGGGTGAGCGCGTGGTAGGACCGGAACGCGTGCTTGCGTTGCTGGATGAGCTGGTCATCCACCTGGTACGAGCGCGAGACGTCGTGGAGCTCCTGGAACGTGAGATAGAAGATGTCCTCCTTCTCGCGCAGCACGTTGCCCTGCATGAGGCGCTCGGCCTCTTCCAGCAGGGCCTTCTTGTAGACGAAGTAGCGGCTGACGATGGCGTACTTCGGGTACTCGCGGTAGCCGATGAAGGTCCGGACCCGGTCGATCATCCGTTTCGTCTCATCGGCTTTCTGGTCGCCGTCCGGCAGGGAGCGCAAGCGTGACAGCACGTCCTCTTCCATCTTCTGTGCCTTCTGCCGGCCTTGCTCGAAGCGCCGCTCGGCGGCGCCCGGCTCGAAGAGCTTGATGTTGTCGAGGATCAGGGGCACGAGCGTGGTGGGGCGTTCGCTCCAGCGTGGCCTCGTGATGTCGATCTCGCCGACGCAGCGCATGCCGTAGCGGTCGAGGTAGGCCTCGATGGCGTAGCGCGCTTCGGTCCCGCCTGGGAGCTTCGGCAGCTCGTCCAGGAAGCCCTCGTCGTCGACGCTCTGCAGGAACTCGACCACCTCCGGATGCGGACGGATCACGTCGGCGACGTCGAGCAGCGCCAGTCCCATCTCCGACGTGACGTTGTTGGGGGCGGACAGCGTCGAGCGTGTCGGCCGCGTTCTTCTCGCCCAGCCATTCCTGCAGCTGGTCGTTGAGCCACCAGGTGGCCTCCATCCCCGCCATGATCGCCTGCATGCTCAGCGGATCACCGAGGACTCGCTTGTGCTCCTGGAAGGCCGCCAGCAGGAAGTCGAACAGCGCCGGTCCGGTCAACGTCGCGATGTCGCGCCGCAGGGCGGCGATGGACGCCTGACTGCGCTCGATCAGCTCGGTGACGATGGCCGGATCGGTCTCGATCGGGGCGGACGCAGCGCGGGCCGGCGGCCCGCCGGGAGCCACGTCCGGCAGCGACGGGACGAAATCGTCGCGGTCGAGGACGGTCTCCAGAGCGTCCCTGATCAGCGGATCGCCTCTCCCCATGACGTCCAGGAGGCCGGCGCGGCTCGCGGGCGAGGCCAGGCGCCGGGTGACGTCGACGAACAGCCACCCGCCGGCCTCGTGCATCGGCGCCATCGCCGTCAGCTGCCACATGGAGAGCCCCAGGGGTTTCATGGGGTCGGTCATCATCTGCCCATGACCGACGGAGACGTAGACGTGATTCTCCTGGTCGCCGGTCTCGGGGATGGGGAACAGTGTCGTGATCGGCCGGCTCTGAACGATCTGGAAGCCATCGTCGACCAGGCACCATTCGATGTCCTGCGGGCGGCCGAAGTGCGCTTCGATCCGCCGCCCGAGCTGCACGAGCCGCACGACCTGCGCATCCGTCAGCGCGGGCTGCTCCTGCCGCTGCGAGTCGATCGCCACCTCCTGCGTACCGCCGGCCGGCAGGGCCTGAACGGCACGCTGTTTGGCGGCGATCGTCTTGGCGACGACTTCGTCGTCTCGCACCGTGAAGACGTCCGGGTTCACCAGGCCGGAGACCAGGGCCTCGCCGAGGCCGAAGCCGGCGTCCACGGTGGCGACCCTGCGGTTGCCCGTGACGGGGTCGGCCGTGAACAGGATGCCGGCCGCCTGCGGGAAGACCATCTGCTGCACGACCACGGCCATGTGGACCGTACGGTGGTCGATGCCGTTCCGCTGGCGATAGGTCACGGCCCGCTCGGAGAACAGCGAGGCCCAGCACCGGCTGACGTTCTGGAGGATCGCCGTCGGTCCCACGACGTTCAGGTACGTGTCCTGCTGGCCGGCGAAGGAAGCCGTCGGCAGGTCCTCAGCCGTCGCGCTGGATCGTACGGCGTACGCGGCCTGCTCGCTTAGCCGGGCAAGCGCGTAGGTGATCGCCGCCGCGAGATCACCCGGGATGGCAAGAGCTTCGATGGTCCGGCGAATCTGCGCGCTGAGCGTGCGGATCGCCTCCCGGTCGTCCGGGTTCGAGCGCGCCAACTGATCGAGCCGATCGTCGATCGACGGCGCTTCCGCCATGATCCGCCGGAAGGCGTCCGTCGTCACGCAGAACCCAGCCGGCACCCGGACGCCTTCGATCCGCGACAGCCCGCCCAGATGCGCGCCCTTGCCGCCGACGACCGCGACCTGCAGCTCGTCAACCTCTTGAAGATCCAGCACGTACTGCTCGATCACCGCCATACCTCCGAGGTAGCCGTGCCCTGTCGCACTGCATTGGCCGATCGTATGGCCAGGAGCGGATGTATCGCCTCCCGTTGGGGTGACCGGGGGCACGCGGTGGAGGCACGTGGGTTGGCACGCGGCGACCACTGGTGCGACCGGTGTTCTGGACGCGGAGCATCGTTGGCATGACGACCACCGTGATGTCGAACGTCCGCAGCGAGAGAAGACTCCGCAGCGAGCGAAAACTGAGCCGGGCCACGGGATTCTGGGCCGTGGCGCTGAGTATGTCGATCCTGACCGCCTTCTCCACCGCGCCGAGCGCGCTGTACGGCCTCTACCGACGACAGGACCAGCTGTCGTCGATCACCATCACCGCCGTGTACGCCGTATTCGCCGCCGGGATCGTCATAAGTCTGCTCCTCGTGGGACACGTGTCGGACTGGTACGGGCGACGGACTTTGCTCATCCCCGCTCTGGTGACGGGCTTGGCGGCCGCGCTGGTCTTCGCCAACTCCACCTCGCTCCCAGCCCTGTTCGTCGGGAGAGTGCTCACGGGTCTGGCCCTGGGCGCGGCCACCGCGACCGCCACCGCCTACCTGACCGACCTGGACGCGGGGCCGAACGGGGCGCCCACGCGGCGAGCACAGATAGTGTCCACGGTCGCGAACGTCGGTGGCCTGGCAGTCGGACCGCTCGCGGCCGGGCTGCTCGCGACGTACGTTCCCAGCGTCCCCCGGCTCATCTACCTCGTCTTCGCGGCGCTGTTGGTACTCGCGCTACTCGCCACCTGGCTGACTCCTGAGGTCAGGCCGCTGCCCACACCCCGGCCGCGCTACCGCCCGCAACGGCTGGCCCTTCCCGCAGCCGCGCGAACCCAGTTCGGTGCGGCGCTCACCGGCGACTTCCTGGTGTTCACCGTGTACGGCGTATTCGCAGGGTTGGCCGCCGCCTTCCTCGCGGGGCCGCTGCATCGCCCGTCGCCCGTACTGGCCGGCCTGACCGTCTTCATCACCTTCGGCGTCGGCGCGCTCACTCAGGTCGTGACCTGGACCTGGCCCCTGCGCCGCCTGCTCGCCCTCGGCATCCCCGTACTGATTCTGGGCCTGGTCATGATCGTGACCGCGGCCTGGGTGCACCCGCCGAGCCTGGCCTTCTTCCTGATCGGCGCCGCCCTGGCCGGCGTCGGAAGCGGCAGCATCTTCCGAAGCACCCTGACGGTGGTCATCTCGACCGCGCCGGCCAACGATCGTGCCGGTGCCCTGGCCCTCTTCTTCGTCGTGGGCTACTTCGGGCTCTCGATCCCCGTCATCGGCGCCGGCATCGCGTTGCAGTATGTGACCTTCAAGGTCGTCCTGCTCGCGTTCGGCGTCGCCGTGGCCACGGGGATCCTGCTCGCCTCACGGTTGCTGCTACGTCTGTCGTCGCCGCGGCCCTGGTTCCGCTTGCCCGGGACGAAGTTTCCAGTTGAGTCAAGTTTTGTGGTTCATGCGGCGGCCAGTCCGGCGGTGATGGATCGGTCGAGTTCGCGGTTGAGGGTTCGCCAGGCGGTGGCGAGGGGATGTCGTTTGGCGAGTTCGGGTGGCAGGTTGGGGTCGAGGGCAGTGAGTCCTGGCGTGAGCACGCGTCCGTGGGCCTTGGTGAACATGACGGCGACGCGTCTGCCAAGGGGTGTGAGCTGGTAGCGGTTGCTGTGCGGGAGACGTTCGATGATGTTCTTGCGTCGCAGCCGGCGCAGGTCGTGGGTGGCCTGTCGGGTGGAGTACGGCGTGTCGAGCAGGGTGCCCATCAGGCTGGTGAGGGTCTTGTTGTCGAATCCGGCCGCGAGATGGCAGAAGCCGACGATGGCGGACATTAGTGCGGTCACCCGGGGGTCGCCGAAGCGTAGCGCGGGGGTGCGCTGGCCGTCGGCGGTGAGCGACGGCCGGGTCACCCGGTTGAGGGTGACCACGTCGGGTGCGGGTTGGGCATCGGCAGCTTGCGCGTCACACAGACGCTGGTTGGCCTTGTCGCCAACCGCCCGGAGGGCTTTCCAGTTATCTGCCTTGACCCGGCGACCGATGCCGAAGTCGCGGGTGTCGCAGATGACGGTTTCGGTGCGCAGGGCCTGGCCGTCCTTGAAGTACTGCTTCAGCCGGCTGGCCTTGTAGTAGCAGACCACCTGTGGATCAACACCCTTGGTGATGACCTTGGTGCGGAACGAGCCCGGGGTCTTGCTGTTGATGCGCCGGTCGAAGATCAACGACACCTGCGACGGACGGCCGACGTCGAGGTGGTCGCGGATGACGCCTTCGAAGAAGGCCCGGCCGGCGGCAGGGCGGTCAAAGACCCGGGTGTCGGAGACCTCGAACTGGCGAAACGCCAGCTCGTAGCCATAGCCGGCGCGCAGGTCCGCGGTGGTGAACGGCGACGGCAGCCGGCGTAGCCAACGCCAGAAGAACGACTTGACCGCGCCCGAGCCGAGCCGGTCACAGATGCGCTGCAGCCCGGCCGGGTCGTCGCAGGCGGCGAACCCGTTATCCAGCGCGGTGTAGCCGATACCCGCCTTCACACACTGCCGCTGCGCCCAGGTATGACCGTTGAGCCAGATCCAGATCGGGTACGGGGCGTAGGCGTTGGTCTTCCAGAACGCGCCACCCCAGTCCGGATCCCACAGGTAGAAGTAGAAATGGTTGATGAAGGCCATCTGCCGGCCCCACTCCATGTGCGGATGCGCCGCATGCTCCTGGCCCTTGGCCTTCCACGACCGCCACACCGGCGCCTTCTCCTGCG
The DNA here is from genome assembly GCA_963770725.1 of uncultured Actinomycetota bacterium. GTDB lineage: Bacteria > Actinomycetota > Actinomycetes > Propionibacteriales > Kribbellaceae > Kribbella. The sequence goes on along the minus strand of CAVYQT010000010.1, from coordinate 265,588 downwards.
CGATCCCGATCAGCACCACCCGGCCGTCACCGCCTACGGCCTCCGCGGCGTCGATCAAAGGCCGGGCGATCTCCTCCTTGTTGTCACCCTTACCGAAATGGACGACCGGGATGCCGTTCGCCTCGGCGAAGCGGTGCACCTGCCGCACGTACTCGTCGCCGATCTTGCCGAACGCCGACGAGGACGGGATCGGATAGCCCCGCTGCCAGCGCAGGAACTGGCACACCCAGCCCACGGTCTGCAGCTTCGGGACATACGCCTGCAGGAAGATCCGATCCACAGATCGGCAGGTCAACGTCACATGATCACGCAGTAGAGTCGAATAGTCGGCCACCGCAGCCTCCAGGTCTCAGCAACCCACAGGCTACGACCGACACGGCGAGCGGGCCTCACAACGAGACCCGCTCGCACGCCTCCACGCGGCGAAGCCGCGCCTCGGCGGTATGAGGTCGCTCGCTACACCTAGTCGTCAGCGGCTGCCCGCACTTGTCTCACCTGCTTCAGGATGCGTACTGCGGGCGCCCGCTGGGCCGGTAGACCTGGAGTGTGATGCCCTCCGGGGTTGCTCGCGATTCGACCAGTTCGAGCGCTGTGTCCGGGCCGGCCTCGGGGAACAGCCGCGTGCCCTGGCCGACGACCACGGGGTACGTGAGCAGGATGATCTCGTCGACCAGCTGGTTGTCGAACAGCCAGCGGATCAGGCTGCCGCTGCCGTGCACCTGCAACTCACCTCCCGGCTTGGCCTTCAGCTCGCGTACGGCGGCCGCGAGCTCACCGGACAGGACGGTCGTGTCCGCCCATTCCGGGTCCGTGAGCGTGGACGACGCGACGTACTTGGGCCGCGTGTTCAACGCCGCTCCGATGGGGCTGGTGCTCGGGTCTTCCATCACACCCCAGGAGCCGGCGAAGATCTCGTAGGTCCGGCGGCCGAACAGGAACGCGTCGGCGCGCTGGTAGACCTCGCCGAGGAACGTCTCGGTCTCGCCCTCGAACAGCGGCAAGGCCCATCCGCCGCGCTCGAATAAACCCCGGCGGTCCTCGTCCTGCCCGCCGAGTCCCTGGATCACTCCGTCGACAGAGACGTTCGTGACAGTCGTCAGTTTCATTGGTTTCTCCCTTCAGGAGGGCGCCCCTCGTGGGCTGCCACTCACCCCTTCTACGAACACCTCAGCCCCGATCCGACAGCGCCATGGATTCCATTCGAGGACCATCCGGTACGTCGATTGTGAGCGACCCGGCCGTGTCAGCAGTCGTGTCAGGAGTGTGTCAGGGGGGTGTCTGGGCGGGTGGCGATGGTTGTCGCATGACAAGTTCTGCGATTGCGGTTTCAGGCCTGCGGAAGGCCTTCGGGGACAAGACCGTCCTCGACGGCATCGATCTGGATGTTCCTGTCGGCACGGTCTTCTCACTGCTCGGCCCGAACGGGGCGGGCAAGACGACCACGGTGAACGTGCTGACCACGTTGATGAAGGCCGACGGCGGGTCGGTCCGCGTCGCCGGCCATGATGTCGCGACCGACGCGAAGGCCGTGCGGGCGGCGATCGGGGTCACCGGTCAGTTCGCGGCGGTGGACGAGCTGTTGACGGGGCAGGAGAACCTGCAGTTGATGGTGGATCTGAGCCGCGCGGGCATCGGTGACGGCAAGAAGGTGGTCACCGACTTGCTGGAGCGGTTCGAGCTGGTGGAGTCGGCGCAGAAGCCGGTGTCGACGTACTCCGGGGGTATGCGGCGGAAGCTGGATCTGGCGATGACGCTCGTCGGCAACCCGCGGATCATCTTCCTGGACGAGCCGACGACGGGACTCGATCCGCGCAGCCGGCGCACGATGTGGTCGATCGTCCGCGACCTGGTCGCCGATGGTGTGACCATCTTCCTCACCACCCAGTACCTCGACGAGGCTGACGAGCTCGCCGACCGGATCGCCGTACTCAACCAGGGCCACTTGGTTGCCGAGGGCACTCCCGACGAGCTCAAACGCCAGATCCCCGGGACGCATGTCCGGCTCCGGTTCGGCAGCGTCGCCCAACTCGACGCGGCCGCGCGGCTGTTCGCCGAGTCCACGCGGGACGACGAGGCGCTGGCACTGCGGGTTCCCAGCGATGGCGGGACGCGATCGCTGCGGGCGCTGCTCGACCGGCTCGACGAGTACTCGCTCAGTGCCGAGGAGTTCTCGGTGCACACCCCCGACCTCGATGACGTTTTCCTCGCCCTGACGGGCCACACCACGGAGGTAGTCGCGAAATGACCACCAAATCCCACGCGATGGTCATGTTCCGTCGCGACTTCAAGCACATCGCCCGGAACCCGACCTCGGTGTTCAACGCGGTCCTGATGCCGATCGTGATCATGCTGATGTTCGTCTACATGTTCGGGGACGCTTTCAGCGTCGGCGTCGACTACATCGACTACGCGACGCCCGGGCTGATGCTGCTGGCCGTCTGCTACGGGCTCGGGGCCACCGCGACGTCGGTGAACTCCGACATGACGAAGGGCATCATCAACCGCTTCAAGGTGATGGACGTCTCCCGGAGTGCGGTGCTGACCGGTCATGTCGTGGCCAGCGTGCTGACCAACCTGCTCGCCATCGCGGCGCTCACCGGAGTCGCCTTCCTGCTCGGATTCAGCCCGTCGGCGAGTCTCGCCGACTGGCTCGGCGTGGTCGGCATCGTCGTACTGCTCGGTTCGGCGACCGGCTGGTTCACGGTCGCGCTGGGACTGGCGGCGAAGTCTCCGGAAACCGCGGGGCTGGCCTCCGTGCCGCTGGTCATGCTGCCGTTCTTCAGCAGCGCGATCGTCCCGGCGGAGAAGATGGGTCCAGGCCTCCGGCAGTTCGCGGAGTACCAGCCGTTCACGCCGATCATCGAAACCCTGCGCGGCCTGCTCAACGGCGCGCCGTCGTCCAGCGACGCGATCATCGCCGTCGCCTGGTGCGTCGGGATCGCTCTGGCCGGCTACCTGTGGGCGTCGTCCACGTTCAAGAAGCGAGCGTGACCGCGACCAGCTGACCCCACTCCGTCCGGGTGCCTTCCCGCGCCGCCTCTGCGAATCGTTCCTCGCCGAGGCGGCGCCGCACTGTCTGCTCGATCCGGGCCAGATCGGGCTGAGATCGATCCGGCAGTCCGCGGATGCCGGTGCCGGCCGCGAGCAGTCTCGCGGCCTGCTCGTACTGGTCACGGCGCAGTGCCAGGTCCGCGACGCCGATGAGCACCGACGAGATCAGGGTCGCGTGCCCCGCCTCGGCCGCGGCCTCGCAGGCCGAGGCGTGGTACCTCCGGGCCTCACCGAGGTCCTCGGCGAGGTAGCCCAGCAGGCTCTGCGTCAGCCCGCGGATGTGCGCGAGCTCGGCCTCCGCGCCGAGCACGGTCGTCGCGACGCCGATCTGCCGCAACGCCTCCTCGGCGTCGCCGCGCCAGCGAGCGAGCTCCGCCTCCGAGAGGGCCAGGATGGCCAGCGCACCCGGCCATGTGACCCGTTCGGCGAACCGCCGGGACTCGGCGATGGCGGCCGCGCTGGAGTCCTCGTCGCCCAGCAGCCAGTACAGCTGGCCCTGTCGCGACCGCATCCGGATGACGTCCTCGATGGTCCCGACCTCGGTGAGGACCGCGACCGCCTGGTCGTAGTACTCGCACGCATCCGCGAACTCGCCGCGGGTGGCGACCCGCTCCGCCAGCTCGCTCAGCGCGAACGAGATCCCGAACCGCTCGCCGACGGCCCGGAACTCGTCGAGCGCGGTCGCGAGATACCCGTCCACGTCCCGCCCGCCGTCGCCGAGCTGGACCCGCATCTTGCCGAGCTGCAAACGAGCCAGTGCACGCCCCCACGGGTCCTCGTCATCCAGCAGTGACTCCCAGGCGGGCAAGAACGCTTCCGGTTCCTGCAGCATGCGTTCCAGCGGGACGATGAACCGCATCAGCGGATGTCCGCCCGGGCTGCGGAGGCTGTACTTGTACGCCTTGTGGATCCACTCCGCCACCTGGTGTTCGTCGCCCGGCCCGGAGGAGATGAACTGCACGACCATCGCGTACACCATCGCCCGGGTCTCATCGGCCACGTCGCCAGGCGTCTCGATGGCCGCGAGGATCAGCTCCAGTCCCTCGGCCCGGTGTCCGCTGAGCCACCAGTACCAGGCGGCGGCGGCCGCGAGCCGCATCGCGCCTTGGGCCTCGCCGGCCGCGAGCGCACCACGCATCGCGGAACTCAGGTTGTCGTGCTCGGCAGCGAGCGTGGCGAGCCAGGTCACCTGCTCGGCGCGGCGAAGGTGCGGCTCCGCGGTCTCGTTGAGTTCGGTGAAGTAGGCGAGATGCGCGTGCCGTGCCAGATCCGACTCCCCGGCCTCCGCGAGGCGGTCTGCGGAGTACTCCTTGATCGTCCCGAGCATCCGGTAGCGCGGTGCGCCGTCAGCCGCGGCGACCAGCAGCGACTTCTCGGACAGTGCGGTGAGCAACTCGAGCACGTCCTCCTGCTGGACCGCGTCGCCGACGCAGACCCGTTCGGCCGCGTCCAGGCTCGCCCCGCCTGAGAACACCGAGAGCCTGCGCAGGACGGTCCGTTCGGCGTCGGTCAGCAGCTCCCAGCTCCAGTCGACCATCGCGCGCAGCGTTCTGTGCCGCGGCAACGCCGTCCGGCTGCCGCCGGTCAGCAGGCGGAACCGGTCGTCGAGCCGGTTGGCGAGCTGATCGATGGACATGGTGCGTAACCTGGCGGCGGCCAGTTCGATCGCCAGCGGCATTCCGTCCAGCGCCCGGCAGACGCGGCCCATCGTCGCCAACGTGTGGGCGTCCACGGCAAGATCCGTGCGTACGGCGCCTGCCCGGTCCAGCAGCAACTGGACGGCCGGCGAGGACTCGATCTCGCCAGGGCCGGCATCCCCTTCCGGCAAGGCCAACGGCACGACCGGCCACAGGGCCTCACCGGTGATGCCGAGCGATTCCCTGCTCGTCGCCAGGATCCGCAGCCGCCGGCACTCGCCGAGCAGTCGATGGGCGAACGCCGCCGCCGCCTCGATCACGTGCTCGCAGTTGTCCAGGACCAGCAGAAGCTCCCGGTCGCGGACCGCGGCGATGAGGCGGTCCGTCGGGTCCGCGTTCGGTGCCTCGCCGAGCAGCGCATCGCGGAGGTCGAGCCCGGCGAGCGCCGCCTGCGCCACGTCACCGTCGGCGCCGATGGCCGCGAGTTCGACCAGCCAGGCTCCGTCCGGCAGGTCGCCGAGCAGCGTACGCGCGGTCTCCGTGGCCAGCCTGGTCTTCCCCGAACCGCCCGGCCCGACCAGGGTGGTGAGCCGATGTTCGGCGACGAGATCGCGGACCGCGGCGATATCGGCGTCCTTGCCGACGAAGCTGGTCAGCTCGGCACGCAGATTGGTCTTCCGGCTGTCCTCCCGCCGCCCCAACTCGCCCCGCAGCAGTGCGACATGCAGTGCGGACAGCTCTGGTGAGGGATCGACGCCCAACGTGTCGGCCAGCGTCTCCCTCGTGCGCTGGTAGACGAGCAACGCCTCGGTGTCGCGACCGGTTGCGACGAGGGCACGCATCAGCGCGGCGACAAGCCGTTCTCGCACCGGATGCGCGGCCACCACGTCGGTCAGCTCCGTGACCAGGTCGGCACCGTGGCCGAGGGTGATCTCCGCGTCGAACCGGTCCTCCATGGCCGTCAGGCGCAGTCCCTCGAGCCTGGTGACCGCCGCGTCGAACGCTTCGCTGTCCTGCAAACCGACGTCCTGCATGGCCGCGCCGCGCCACAAGGCGAGTGCCTCGCGCAACCGTCGTACCCGCAGTGGACCTTGGTCATCGCCGGCCGGGCCGACGAGACGTTCGAACCGCACGGCGTCGACAGCGTCGGGGTCCACTCTCAACCGGTAGCCGTCTGGCTGCCCCTCGACCGACCCTTCCGGCAGCGCCTTCCGCAGCCGGGAGACCAAGCGTTGCAGGGCATTCGCCGCTTCCGCGGGCGGGTTTTCACCCCAGATCCAGTCGATGAGGGTCGCCTTCGGGACCACGCGGCCAGGTTCGAGCGCGAGGGCGATCAGCAGCCCGCGCAACCGGGCGCCGGGTACGTCGGCGATGACGCCGTCGTCCCGCCGTACCTCGAAGGAACCGAGCATCCCGATCTGCACCTGGCAGATTTTGCCATGGGTGACCGCATACCTCTGACCACTGACGGCCGAGCAGGTCCGGACCCCAAGTCCGTGACCGGCTGGAGGTCACCGGCTCAGGCGCTGTGTCTCGATCGTGTCGAGGTCACGTACGGCGTAGCGGTGGTGCTCCCACTCCTCCTCGAGGATCACGTGCAGGCACGAGCGGGTGGTCTCGGGGTATTGGGGCGCCCATGGGTTCTTCCGCACCGCGGCCAGCTCGTCCGGCGTGACGGTGGCGAGGAAGTCGCGCACCATCGCGACGTGACCTGCCCGGACCTCGAGGACTTCGGCGTACGACGGTGGGTCCGTCACGAAGATCGACATGTCCAGGCCGTCGGCCGCGGCGCCGGCATTCGCCAGACCGAGGGGATGGTACGGCTGTTCGACCTCGAGGATCGCCCGGCGAAGCCAGGTGTCGGTGGCAAGGACCAGGTGCCGCAGGGTCTGCGCGAACGACCACTCGCCGGCGACCGAGATGTCGACGGTGCCGGCCGGCATCGCGGCGACGCGCTCGAGCGTGGCCGCCCAGGTGCGCTCGAGCGCGGCCCAGGCCCCGCGTAACCCGTCCGGATCCTCGGCGCGCCGGTCGGCTCGGCCGGGGAAGCGGCGGTCGAGCTCCGCCTCGACGAACGGGATCACGTCGACGCCGTTGACGCGCAGGAAGTTCTCGCCGTCGGGAAGCCACGGTGCGTCGATGTCCGCCTCCCGCAGCTCGACGCCGCGCATCATGACGCCGGACAGGTCCGCCTCGACGAACCGGGCGCCGCTCAGGTTCGCCCCGACGAACTCCGCGCCCTGCAGATCGTCGGACCGATCGAAAGTCGCCATGACTTCTCCTTGTCGAACACTCTGCCGCCCGCCGGCTGCCCGTCTGCCGCGTGCGCTGGGCCAAGTATGCCGTTGGGGCGGGCCGGGCGTGGGATTCATCCCGCTGGGGTGACGTCGCCGAGTCTCCGGGCGGACACGATGGGAGCGGCCCGCGCGGTTCGTTCGAAGCCAAGGAGTGCGACATGACCGCCTTTACAGTGTGGAAGTTCGATAGTCCGGACGGAGCTCAGGGCGCCGCGTCGGCCCTCAAGGGCGCCGAGCGGGACGGCCTGGTGAAGATCCTCGACCATGCGGTCGTCTCCTGGCCGGAAGGCGCTTCGCAGCCGACCACCAAGCAGTCGCACGAAGAGAACTGGCGCGGGACCGGGTGGGGAGCCTTCTGGGGGGTCCTCCTCGGAGCCCTCTTCTTCGTCCCCTTGATCGGTGGCGTGGCCGGGGCCGCGATCGGTGCGATCAGCAAGATGACCCAGGACACCGGCATCACCAAGGAGCAACTGCACAAGATCCGCACCGAGGTGACCCCAGGAACCTCGGCCCTCTTCGTGGTGACCGACCAGGGCGATCTCGACCGGGTGGGCGAACGCTTCCACGGCATGCACAGCAAGCTCATCGACACGAACCTCACCGACGCCGAGCGTCAGGTCCTGCTGGAAACCTTCGGCGGCAGGTGAGACCTAGCCGACGCGCCGGCCGAGCATGATCAGGCCGAGGATCAGGGCGATGAAGGAGAGGATCCAGCCGATCACGGCCAACGGCTTGCCGCGCCGGGGGCCGACGCAGCCGACGACTGCGAGCACCAGCCCGGTCAGGGCGAAGGGGAACGGAGAGTAGGCCCGCAGGCGGTCGAGGTTGACCGGAAGCGCCCACACGACGCACCCGATGAGACCGAAAACCACCGCGGCCACCGCCAGCCCGGGTCCCTTGGGAGGCTGCGCCGGCGGTGGTCCGCCCGGCCACTCCCGGCCGTGCGGGTCGGTCCACGGCTGTTGCGGTGGTGGCGGCGCGGCGTACGCGTTCGGTTCGGGCGGCGGACCATGGGTCATGTGGACTCCAGCGGACAGAACAGCTCCGGTACGTGTACTCATGCCTATCAGGCCGACCGGGCCAATGGAGGCCAGGCTCAGCTGACGGCCCGCTTGATGAGGGCGGTGAGTTGCTTCTCGGCGGCCGGGGTCAGTGTGGTGAGGGCGTAGGCGGTGGGCCACATGGCGCCGTCGTCGAGGTTGGCCGGGTCGTTGAAGCCGAAGGTGGAGTACCGGGACTTGAACTTGCCGGCGCTCTGGAAGAAGCACAGGTTCTTGCCGTCCTTGTAGTACGCCGGCATCCCGTACCAGAGCTTCGGCTTGAGCTCGGGTGCGGTCGCCTTGATGAGCTCGTGGACGCGTTCGGCCATCGCGCGCTCGGGCTCCGGCAGTTCGGCGATCTTCGCCAGTACGGCGTCCTCGTCGGTCGGCTTGCCGCCCGCGGAGGCCTTGAGCTCGCTGGCGCGATCCTTCATCGCATCGCGTTCTTCTTCGCTGAAGCCCTTGTACGACTTCGAGGTGGTGGTCTTCTTCGCTGTGCGCTTCGGCGCCATGAGAGTTTCCTGTCTGTGTGATCCGGTGCGGAACACCTCTCATGCTAGGGATCCGACCACTGAAGCGGCTTCTCCGAAACTGATCGATTCGGCGGCCTCGAGAGCGGAGGTGGTCGCTTGCGGGCCTGTCGGCAGCAGGGGGAGACGGACGCGAGGGCTCGGGATCCGGCCGTGAGCCGACAGGACGGCCTTGATGACAGCAGGGTTGGGCTCGGCGAAGAGGGCTCGGGACAGGGGGAGGAGCCGGTTGTGGAGGCGCCGGGCATGGTCGGACGGTCCGTCTCGCCAGGTGGTGACCATGTCCACGTACGCGCCGGTGGCCACGTTGGCGCTGGCCATGATCGCCCCGAACGCGCCGAGTGCCAGCAGCGGAGCGACGTACAGGTCGTCGCCCGCCAGGACCGCGCAGCCGGTCGGCATGGTGCTCAGGAACGCGACCGTGGCGTCGTCGATACCGCCGACCGCGTGCTTGAAACCGGCAACGTTCGGGATGCGGGCGAGCCGGCCGAGAGCGTTCGCTCCCAAGGAGGTGCCGGTGCGGTAGGGGACGTTGTAGACAATCAACGGCACCGGGCTGGCGGCCGCTAGTCGACGGAAGTGCTCGACGACACCGTCTTCGGACGGGCGGGTGTAGTACGGAACGACGGTGAGCGCGGCGGTGGCTCGGGGATCGACGTGTGCGAGCAGTTCGGCGGAGGCGGTGGTCGAGTTCGACCCGGCGCCGACGATCAAGTGTGCGCCGCGCTGCACGCACACGCCGGCACAGATGTCGACGACCCTGCGACGCTCATCAGCGGTCAATGTCGCCGGCTCGCCGGTCGTGCCGAGGGCCACGATGCCGGCCGCACCGTCATCGAGTACGGCGCGTGCCAGCGACTCCAGCGCTTCGGACGCGAGCTCGTCGGTCGGTGTGAACGGCGTGACCAGCGGAACGAAGAGACCCGTGAGTGACATGCCTCGACGATCGCGTAGCTCCGCTGTTCAGGTCCAGTTCGCATTTCTGTCGTTGAGCGTAAGGTCTCCTTATGCTCGACGTCCGCAAACTCCGGCTCCTCCGCGAACTCGCGCACCGCGGGACGATCGCAGCCGTCGCCGAGGCGCTCGCCTACACACCGTCGGCGGTGTCGCAACAACTCACCGCGCTGGAACGCGAGACCGGCGTACCGCTGCTGGAACGGACGGGCCGACGGGTGAGGCTGACGCCGGCCGCGCGTCGTCTGGTCGAGCGCACCGAGGAGATCCTCGCGACGCTGCAGGAGGCGACCGCCGAGCTGGCGGCTACCGCGACGGTGCTCACCGGTACGCTGCGCATCGGAGTCTTTCCTACCGCGGTACAGACGATTCTGACGCCCGCTCTGGTCGCTTTGAGCACCGATCATCCGGGGCTGGACCTGACGGTCACCGAACTGGATCCGGCGGCCGTGCCCGATGCGCTCCGCGACGAAAGCCTCGATGTCGCGCTGATCCAGGAGTACGACTACGTTCCGATCGCATCCGACCAGGGTTTGCAGACTGAGCCGCTGCTGGAAGAGACCGTCCACCTGGCCGCGCTGACCGCCGAACCCTTGACCGCCCGGCGGGACACCTCCTGGATCGCCGGCACACCGGGGACGCTCTGTCATGCCATGACCGTCAGGGCGTGCGAGGCAGCCGGATACACACCTCGCATCCGTCATCACGCCGACGACTTCGGCGCCGTACTCGCGCTGGTCGCCGCCGGTCAAGGAGTCGCGTTCGTTCCCGACCTCGGCGCCGTGGCGCGACCCGCCTCCGTCGTACTGACCCCACTACCCATCCGCCGCAGAACCCACCTGGCCTACCGCCGAGGCACCGCCACCCATCCAGCAATCGCCGCCGCTCGCACCGCCCTGCACACCGCCGCCTCCGGCAGCGCTCGCCAAGTGGTTAGGCCGCTCGGCTCCTAGCCGACGTACAGGCAGAAGGGGTGGCCGGCTGGGTTGAGGAGGATGCGGACGTCCTGCTGGGGCTGGGATTCGGCGAGGGTCGCGCCGAGAACTCCTCAGCTGGTCGGTACGACGCGGATCGCAAAAGCAGCCGCGGGGCCCAGGGCAACGGATGCGCCGTCGTGGCGGACGTCGATGGTGCCGGCGGCGTCGTGGCGGCGGCTGACGGTGAGGGTGGTGCCGATGGTGATGCCGAGTTGGTCGAGCTGCCGGAGGAGCTCGGGGTCGCTGTCGGAGACCCGGGCCACCCGCGCCCGCACGCCTTCTCCGACGGTGTCCAGCCGAAGCTGGTCGTCGTCCGGGAGGGTGCCGTCCGAGCGGGGGATCGGGTCGCCATGCGGGTCGTGCTCGGGTTCGCCGAGCCGACTGGCCAGCCGGTCGATGAAGGTGTCCGAGACCGCGTGCTCGAGGATCTCCGCCTCCTCGTGCACCTCGTCCCAGGTGTAGCCCAGATAGTCGACCAGGAACGTCTCGATCAGCCGGTGCTTGCGGACGATGGCGAGTGCGATCCGCTGCCCTTCCCCGGTCAGCTCGATCGCGCCGTACCGGGCATGGGAGAGCAGGCCGCGCTCGGTGAGTTTGCGGACCAGCTCGGACACCGACGACGGCGACAGACCCAGCCGGCGCGGCGAGAGCGCCGACGGTCACCGGTTCCTCGGACCACTCCCGGGCGTTGAAGACGGCCTTGAGGTAGTTCTCGACGACTCTGGGTTCCATCGCGTCCTTCCGCTTCATCCCATCGCGGCCGCTCGGCGGCGACTGGTCGTCAGGTGTCTGCCGAGCACCCCGTGGCGTGGGCTGAACAGATAGACCAGGGCGAACGCGACACCCTGGACCACGACGACGAGCCCACCCGAGGCGGCGTCGAGCCAGTAGCTGAGGTAGATGCCGAGCACCGAGCAGACGGCCGAGATGACCGGCGCGATCAGCGAGCATCCGCCCGAACCGGTCGGTGAGCAGGTACGCCGTCGCGCCCGGAATGATCAGCATCGCCACGACCAGGATCACCCCGACGACCTGGAGCGCGACCACGGCGGTCAGCGCCAGCATGCCCGAGCAGCAGCGCCCCGAGGAACCGCGGGCGACAGGCCGATGGCGTGGGCGTGGATGGGGTCGAACGCGTACAGGGTCAGGTCGCGGCGCTTGAGCACCAGGACGACGAAAGCGACGGCGGCCAGGACGGCGATCTGGACAGGTCGGCGGTCGAGACGCCGAGGATGTTGCCGAAGATGATGTGGTTCAGGTCGGTCTGGCTCGGGGTGACGGAGATGAGCACCAGCCCGAGCGCGAACAGGGTGGTGAACACGATCCCGATCGCGGCGTCCTCCTTGACCCGGCTGGTGTCGCGGATCGATCGCCGATCAGGGCCACGGCGAGGAACCCGAACACCACCGCGCCCAGCGCGAACGGGGCGCCGAGGATGTAGGCGATCACGACCCCGGGCAGTACGGCGTGGGAGACCGCGTCGCCCATCAGCGACCAGCCGAGCAGGACCAGCCAGCACGACAGCACGCGCGCACACGACGGCGGCGAACACCGTGGTGACGAGCGCGCGGACCATGAAGTCGTACTGCAGCGGCTCCAGCAGAAAGTCGAGCGGACGTCACGCCGCACCCTCTCCCGGTGATCGAGTCGACGTCGAGGCCGAAAGCGCGGGCGAGGTTCTCCGGCCGCAGCGCCTCGGACACCGCAGCCGTGGAACAGCACCCGCTGCAGCAGCAGCACCGCCTCGTCGGCCAGGCTGGGGCAGGGCGTGCAGGTCGTGGGTCGACACCAGGATCGTCCGGCCGTCGGCGGCCAGCTCCTTCAGCAGGCCGACGATGGTTGCCTCGGAGCGCTTGTCCACGCCGGCGAACGGCTCGTCCAGCAGCAGGATCTGGGCGCCCTGGGCGATGCCGCGGGCAACGAACGCGCGCTTCTTCTGCCCGCCGGACAGCTGGCCGATCTGCCGGTCGGCGTACGCGGTCAGCTCCACCCGGTCCAGCGCCTCGGCGACCGCGGCCTGGTCGGCCGGACGGGTCCGCCGGGTGAAGCCCTGGTGCCCGTAGCGGCCCATCATCACCACGTCGCGCACCGACACCGGGAACGCCCAGTCGACGTCCTCGCTCTGCGGGACGTAGCCGATCCGGCCGCGTTTGCGGGCCGACGGCCGGGTCGATCGCCGTCGATCCGGACCTGGCCCGTGGTCGGGTCGGACCATGCCCATGATCGCCTTGAACAGCGTGGATCTTGCCGGATCCGTTCATGCCGATCAGGCCGGTCACCTTGCCCGGCCCGACGGTCAGCGACACTCCGTCGAGGGCGACCACATCGCCGTACCGGGCGACGACGTTCTCGACCTCGATCGCCGGTATTCGACTCAGTCATGGCGTGCGGCCCGTCAGGCCGCGGATGATCGTGTCGGCGTCGTACCGGATCAGGTCCAGGTACGTCGGAACCGGGCCGTCCGCCTCGGACAGCGAGTCGACGTACAGGGTGCCGCCGAACGGCGCGCCGGTGCCGGACGCACCTGCCGCATCGGCTTGTCCGACACGGTCGACTCGCAGAACACCGCGGGGACGGCGTTGGTCTTCGACGAACTCGATCGTCGAGGCGATCTGCTGCGGGGTCGCCTGCTGCTCGGCGTTGACCGGCCAGATGTACTTCTCGGTGAGGCCCGCGTCGCGGGCCAGGTAGGAGAACGCGCCCTCGCAGCTGACCAGCGCGCGCTGCTTCTTCGGCACGGCCGACAGCTCCGCCGACGAGCTCGTCCTGCACCTTCTGCAGCTTCGCCTTGTAGGCCTTGCCGTTGGCCGCGAAGTCGGCCGCGTTCGTCGGGTCGAGCTCGGTGAACGCGTCGACCATGTTGTCGACGTAGATCTGCACGTTCATCGGGCTCATCCACGCGTGCGGGTTCGGCTTGCCGGCGTAGGAGTCCTCGGTGATGTCCATCGGCTCGACCCGTCGGAGACGACCACGTGCGGCACGTCGACCGACTCGACGAACTGGTGGAACCACAGCTCGAGGTTCAGGCCGTTGTCCAGGATCAGGTCGGCGTCCGACGCCTTCCGGATGTCACCCGGGGTCGGCTCGTACCCGTGGATCTCGGCGCCCGCCTTGGTGATCGACTCCACCTTCAGGTGGTCGCCCGCCACGTTCCGCGCAATGTCCGCGAGCACGGTGAACGTCGTCAGCACCACCGGCTCGTCGCTGCCCGACGCCTGGCTCGGCGAGCACGCGGGCAGCACCCCGAGCGCCAGGACCAACGGCAGGACCGCGAGAGTTTTCGGCACACCGAAAACATAGGATTTCGGTGGACCGAAAACAAGGCCGGATTGCGGATCGGCAGCGCGACTGGGAGGGTGCTGAACCGTGGACGACGACATCCGCCGCGGCGATCTGCTCGCCGAGGGCGAGCCGGAGCAGGAGTTCAACCCCGGGATCGCGGGCAGAATGCCGCGCAAGACCGCGGCCGGTGGGGCGCTGATCCGCGACCGGGCCGGCCGCATCCTGTTCCTCGAGCCGACCTACAAGCCGACCCTGGACATCCCCGGCGGGATCGCCGAGTACGACGAATCGCCGTACGAGGCCTGCCGTCGCGAGGTCCAGGAGGAGATCGGCCTCGAACTGCCGATCGGTGACCTCCTCGTCGTCGACTGGGTACCCGCGTTGGGTGTCTGGTCCGACGCCCTCGCGTTCGTCTTCGACGGCGGCGTACTCGATCAGTCGGCGATCGACCAACTGAAGATCGACCCGGTCGAAGCCCGCGCCCACGAGTTCCTCACCCTCGACGAGGCGGCCTCCCGTCTCCGCCCCTCCATGATTCGCCGCCTGGCCCTGGCCCAGCAGGCCCTCACCACCGGCGCTCCGAAGTACGCCCACTTCGGCCGCGCGGCGAGCTAGTAGGGCATGCCACCGGGCGCCGGGTGGGATCCCGCCCGGCGCCCGGTGGAGGTTGTCAGCGGAGTAGGTAGTCGGTTAGGCGGTCCATCACGACGGCCCGGGCGGCTGCTCCGGTGATGCCTTCGAAGCCGAAGCCCAGGTAGACGGTGTCCGCGGTAGCGACGGCGGCGCCTTCCTGGATACCGAATCCGCCGCGGCGGACCCAGTCGTTGACGTTGGCGCCTTCGATACCTCCGGCGTCTTGTGGTGCACCGAGCACGGTCCAGCCGTCCGTCGGGTCGGCGTCGTCCTCGAACGAGGTCGTTCCCTCACCGGTGGAGACCTCGATGTCGTCGATGAAGACACCCGGGAACTGCTGCAGACCCCAGTCGCTCAGGACGGTGATCGACAGCTCGACCTGCCGGCCGGCGAACGGCGTCAGATCGATCTCCCATTGCTGCCATCCGGCCGAACCGCCGTTGCCCGCATGCCACGCTCCGGTGGTTCCGGTATTGCTGCACGTGCCGGTCGCCGGGTCGAAGGTCTGGTAGTGGGTGAGGAACGGGTGCAGCACGTTCGCCGCATCCGCGGGGTTGCTCCAGCCGCCGGTGCAGGCCTGGTCGTTGGTCAGGTCGCTGGAGGTGTGCCCGTTCGCATCGGGCAGCGTGGTCCAGTCGTCGAGGCCGACGGTGTGCGCCTCCACGATCATGTAGTCGAAGTCCAACTCGAGGTTGTAGCTGGTCCAGAACGACAAGGTCGCGCCACCCGCCGGCACCGTGACGGTGTGGGCGAGCCGCTTGTACGCCTCGTCGGCCCGGTCGGAGTACATGAACTTCTGCCCGGTGTGCGGGTCGAACGGCCCCGAGATCCCGGACACGTACTCAGCCGCCGGCCAGCTGTCCAGGTGCGGGAAGCTGCCCGTCGGGTCGGTCACCTGCAAGAAATCTCCGGTGGCGATGAAGGATGAGTCCGACACTTGGTTCTGGGCGCTGTCGGCGCCGTTGCGCTGCAGACTCAAACCGGCGAGCGGATCGTCGATCCCGGTGATCGGGAACGGATCACCCGTGTTCGGGTCCAGTCCGCCGGCCGGTGTCGTGATCGCCGCACCGAAGGTGTACTCGATCGGGTCGCCCTGCGAGTCGCCCGAGCCGGACAGTGCGAGGCAGCGCGCCCGTACGGCGGGATCGGCCGAGCACTGCTTGTTCTCGAACGGGTCGTACAGCTGCGTTCCGAGTGCCGGGGTGTACTGCTGGCCGGCGCGTTGGCCGGTGTAGGCGACGCGACCGCCTTCGTTGACGAAGTCGCGCACCTCGAGCAACTCCTGCATCGCCAGCCGCGACGCGTTGCCCGCGGCCCAGCCGGGTTCCCGGGTAACGACGTCATCGCCGGTGTACCAGATGACGGCATCGTAGTGACTGAGTACGCCGAGATTGTCGGGCGCGGTCCGGCCACGCGCGTCCACGTCGTACACGTCGAACGCGATTCCCTGGGCGGCCAGGGCATCGGTGTAGAAGGACAGGTACTGCGGTGCGGTCACTCCCGGCTTGACCGGAGACGCTCCGGTGTAGTCCTCGGCCGCGAGGATCAGCACCCGCCGGCCGGTGTCGGCCGCGACCTGGTAGGTGAAGGACTCGCTGCGCTGACCGCCGCCTTCGAACCAGACGGTCACGTTGTTGCCGACCGACGTACCGGTGACTTGGCCGCTGACCACGTGGTAGTAGGTGCCGTTGCCAGGCCCGTAGCGCTCGCCACCGGTCCACTCAGAAGTGGGCTTCTGCTGCACCGGTCCGGTGCCGATCTGGTACTTCAGCGTGACGGCACCGAGGTTGCGCCGGGCAAGGATCCGGACCTCCTGCGGGTCGCCGTACGAGACGGCGAATCGGAAGTCGAACAGCGACTGCTGGCCGTTCTGCGGGTCGATGTCGTCCTGGTCGAGGTAGAACGGCGCCGGCGTGATGCCGACCGGTGAAACCGGGGCGGTGGGGTTGACGGCCGAGCGCGCCAGACCGAGGTGGAACGGCAGAGTCTTCAGGAACTCCGCCTGGATCAAGGCCTCGTCGTCCGGGAACACGAAGCCGGCTCCTGGAATCCCCTCACCGAGCTCGGGGGTGTAGGAGACCGTACCGGCGTTGGTGTCGGCGTAGTCGGTCGTCTCGCCGTTGGTGACGTAGAGCGTGTCGGCCGACTGACCGGGGTTGAAGCCCGGGATGGCCGGATTCGCGTCCGTGCCGCCCATTGCGACGTACAGCGGGTTGTCGGCGTCGGGTGTGCCGACCTGCCAGCCCTGCGGGTACAGGAGCCACTGGCCGAACGAGTGGAGGTTCGATTGGAACTTCGGTTTGATCCGATCGATCAGGCCGGCCATCGCCCGGGTCTCCGGTTCGGATGCCGGTGCCGGTCCGCGGTACGTCTCGCTGAACGGGTCCGGTGATGAGCCTTCGTTGTCATAACCCCAGTGCTCGTCGAAGTTCCGGTTCGGGTCGACTCCGTCGACAGCGCTGATCTGGCCGTCACCGTCGTTGTCGCGCAGGTTCTTGCGCCACAGCCGCTCGTTCGTGAACGTGTACTGGTACCCGTCGGGGTTCGCGGCGACCACGAACCACAGTTCGGTGCTCTTCAGCAGGTTCTTGACGGCCGGGTCGTTCGCCCGGAAACCATCGACGAAGTGGTGCAGCAGCCGGCGGTTGACTTCCAGGCTGATCCACTCGCGCGCATGCTGCAGCGACGAGTACAGCACGGCCGGTCGGGAGCCGTCGCGGATCCCGGGCGCACCCTGGGTGACCTTGAGTGCGATCAGCTCACGGCCCTGATGGGTCCGGCCGAGCACCACCAGCTTGACCAGGTTGGGATTGTTGCGCGCGACATCGAACAGTTCGGCACGGATGCCGCCCGGCTCGTCCCACGAGCGGTAGACGGTGAACCCGGCGCGGGCCTGGGCCGCGGCCTGCTCCGAGACCGACTGACCTCTGTTGTTGCGCTTGACGGTGACATTCACGCCGGCGGCGTTCACCTTGTCCCGTTGGGCTTGCGTGAGGACCACGTCGGCTCTGACACCGGCCGCGGTCTGGTCCACCGCCGCGAGTTCGAGCCCCGGGACGGCTTCGGCGATCTTGTCGGCCGGTCCCTCGAGTACGTACATCTCGAGCGGTGAGTCCGGCGGTCGGGCGGTTGCGGGGGACGACACCAGGCCGATGGAGACAGAGCCCAGTGCTGCCGTGGCCAAGAACGCTGCGACGCCGCGTTTCGATGACACGAGAACACCCCTCCCAGTGGTGGGCAGGCGTCCTCGGCGGGCGTACGACAGCAACCCCCGACCGGCTGCCGACCAAGGACGCGCGCCAAATGTGCCGTCACCGTACTCCCGGGGTACCCGGGGAGCAATGAGTCGCGCACGTCCTGGCCGGCAACCTGCCAGTGAAGCGCTTTCCCCGACCAGGGGAAGGTGAGGCGGACGATAACGTTGTCGAGGACGGTCGGGGTGCCGCCGTTCGTGTCGTTGTTGGTCGACGTCAGCCAGAGGGCGCCGTCGGGGGAGCGGGTGATGCTGCGGAGACGGTCCCAGCGGCCGGAGAAGACGGCCAGCGGAGTGCCGACGCCAGTGCCGGCGGAGTTGATCTGGGTGACCCACAACTGCTGGCCGGTGACACCGGCGATGTAGATCCAGTCACACCACCACCGCTCGACCGGTGTCAACAGGAAGCCCCCGCCGAGCCGGGCGGGCTCGGCGGGGGCTTCAGGAGTGTTCTCAGCCGGCCGTCGCCGGCACGGTCGGGCGGTAGAGGGTCTGACCCGACGTCTCGTCGACGACGGCGACCCGGACGGACTCCGGCGTGGAGTCGTGATGCGGTACGGCGAAGACGGCGGTCGCCGGCCGGCCGGCGTACCTGGCGGTGTAACTGACGAAGCGCCAGGTCTCGTCGTCCCAGTAGTCGTGGATATCGGACTGCAGCAGCCCGTTGACCGAACGGTACGCGGGGCTGAGCAGCAGCCGTCGCTGGGTCGCTGCGAGTGGTACGGCGTCAGTCGCGGTGCCGCTGAGCGGATGGGTGATCCGCAACCGGAGCCTGCGCAACGGCAGCAGCCAGTACCGATCCAGCTCGGCGGACAACATGACGAACACCGCGGCCTCGAGCACCAGGACAACCGCTCCGGCTCCGGACGACCACCACCCGGTGGTCGCTGTGGTCGCCACCGTTGCTGTTGCCAGCAGCAACAACGCACGGCCGATCGCTCGCCGGCCGACCGGCTTGGCGGACGCCCCAACGCATCCGCAAGACGCCTCGGGAACGACGATCTTGGCGTAGAGCAGGTACCCGGTGAAGCCCGTGGCGAGGGCGGCCGTCGCGATCACCTCCACAGTCAGTGCCGGTGGCAACAACAACGCCAGGGCGATCACTGCTTCTACGAGTCCGACTGCGCGGTACGCCGGTGCGGCACGTTTCTCGCCGACCAGCCGGGGCAACGCCGTACGCTTCGCTTGCTCCGCACTGTCCCGCCCGACGACTTTGCCGTACGACGACCAGAGCAAGAGCAACCCGATGAGCAGCGGCTGGGCAGCCGCCACCTGCTGTGCGAACATCACGGCCTCCTGGTCAGTTCGAGGCGTAGATGGTCGCGATGTCGATCTCGTTCGTCCCCGGCCGCCAGGCGCCGATCACCTGGGCGTGCCGGCCGACCTCGAGCATCGACAGATCCGACACCGCGGGAGTTCCGTTGTAGACAGCCGCGGTGAGGCCGGGCTGCAGATGCCCGACGACCTTCTGGCCGTGGTGGTCGAACTGCAGCGCCGAACGCCCGATGGAGTTGATGCTGACGGTCAGGTTGACGATGTTCACCCACACCGACTCCGCGGCGAGGATCCCGTCCGGCATCAGCACGCCACGCGCGTACAGGCCGTCACCGATCCGGACCTGGTCCAGCGTGGTGGGCCGGAGCTTCCAGACGCTGGTCACACCGGTCAGCTGGATCCGGTGCATCCGGCCGTCGGAACCCTGCACCTGCAGGAGATCCCGGTTCCGGCCCATGATCAGACCTTCGGCGAAGTTCGGGTCCGGTTGACCGGAGTCCGGGTACTGCGTGGCCGCGGCGAACGCGGTCTCGGGGGCGAGTGAGCCCATGGCGCTGGCGGCGACCAGGCCAGTGGCGCCGAGAGCGGCGCGGGTGAGCAAGGACCGGCGGTCCATCGTTGAGGTCATCTCAGCTCACCCCTTCAGCCGACGTTGACGGTGCAGGGGATCAGACCGGCGCTCAGGCTCGCGATCGCGGAGAACGCGGCCGGAGTGAGGTCGATGATCCGGTTGGAGGCGCACGTCCCACCGCAGCAGGCACGCTCACCACAGAACAGGTCGGTCTGCGGACCGCAGTCCGCGATCGACGTGACCACCCGCGCGCCGTTGCACAGGTTGGTCGTGGAATGCCGGAACCCACAGGTACGCCGGGACATCCCGGTGATCCCGCAGCGGTCCGGCCTGGTGATCTCGAGACACGCAGCCGAGGCGTTCGGCCAGGCGTGCTGGAAGTTGCCCGAGTGACAGGTGCCGCAGGCACCTCGCCCGGTGCTGGCGCAGGGTCCCCACGCGTTCCCGCAACAGAACCACGAAACTTCGCCGTTGATTCCGGCCATGACGATTTCCTCCAGGTCTAGGGGCGGTAAGACCGACTGACATTCTTTGTACTCCGATCGCGGGAAATCTCACAGCCTTCAACCCCGAAACGGAAACTTTTTACCCACCAGCCGCTCGACCGTCACAGATGTGGTCCTCGCAGGTCCCGCGCGCAGCCTGCTTCGCGTGCTCCTGCTCCGCGTGCTTCGCCCAACAGCCCCACCCACGCATTCGCGCCGCTCGCTGGTCGCGCTAGCGGGCTCGCGAATCGAGTGCGGCGGTCGCCGGCAGTTGCGGTTGGTAGAGCGGGAATTGCGTTGAGCCCTCGCAGCCTGGTCCGCAAACGGACGGCGGGTGGTTGCGGGCTGGCGTGGATCTGAGGACAGCTCTCGTATTCGCGGCTTTGGCGGTTATCCGGTGGTCCGGCTCAGGTTCACGGTTCGGCCGGTGTTGATGGATTCCTCGATCGCGCAGATGATCTCCGTGACCAGGACGCCGTGGTCGATGCCCGGGCCGAGGTCGCCGCCGTCGACGAGTCCCGCCGCGAAGTCCTGAACCATCCAGACGGCCGGGCCGACCTGCGATCGCCCGATCCGGCCGGAGACCGGCCATGCCGACCGGTACTTGTCGCTCACCACGGTGAGGCCCTGATGCGACAGATCCGCGGTCACCGAACCCTCGGTGCCGATCACCTGGAACCGGAAGTCGACGATGCCGTCACCGGCGTCCGGCAGGGTCCACGCCGATGAGAGCGTCGCGGTCGAGTCGTCGTCAAAGGTGACCAGGGCATGCACCACGTCCCAGGTGTCGATGCCGCGCTTGGCGAGGACACCACGAGATCCCACCGCACTCACCGAGGCAGGCTTCCTGCCGGTGAGCCACAGGACGAGGTCGAGGGTATGCGGCATGAGAAACCAGGCCGGCGACGACTGAGCCGCCCACGACAGCATGGTGGTCGGCACGAAGAAGGAGTTGCTCAGGGTGGCTGATGCCGTGATCGGCTCGCCAAGGCTCCCGGACGCCATCGCCGCTTTGGCATGCACCACGTGCGGATTCCACCGGTTCTCGAAGCCGACGAGGCATCGAACGCCCGAGCGGTGAACCGCCGCGGCAATGGCGTGGGCGTCGTCCAGGGTGGTGGCGACCGGCTTCTCGATCAGCAGATGCTTACCGGCCTCGGCCACCTCGACGGCGATCCGGCGGTGGGCGAAGTCAGGGGTCGCCACGATCACAGCGTCCGGATCGAACGCCTCGAGCAACTCGGCGTGCGACGCGGTGACAGGTAGGCCCGTGGCGCGCCTGGCCTCCTCGGCCACCTTGGCCGAGGGCTCCGCCAGGCCGACGACGGAGACGTCCGGCTGTCCCTGCAGAGCCTCGGCGAACAACCTCCCGCGCAGTCCAGCGCCAACGATGCCTATGGTGACCATGAAGCCCCTTCAGGAAGGTAGAAGTCGGCTCAGAACAACGTGAAGCCCCCGTCGACCTTGACGATCGAGCCGGTCATGAAGCTGGACGCCTCGCTCGCCAGGAAGATCGCCACCGGGCCCAGCTCCGGCGGCAGCCCGTAGCGCTTCATCGCGGCGGGATCGACGCACCACTCCTTGAACTCCGGCTGGTCGACGGGCGACATCTCGGTCAGGAAGTAGCCCGGCGCCATCGCGTTCACGCGGATCCCGTGCGGCGCCCACTCGGCCGCCAACGCCTTGGTCAATTGATGGACGGCGGCCTTGGACGACAGGTATGACGCCTGCCAGCGGGGCTGGTTGACGATCTCGGCCGACATGGAACCGACGTTGACGATCGTGCCTCCACCCCGCTCCGCCATCCGGCGCCCGACCGCACGACTGCAGTACCAGACGCCGTCGACGTTGACGGAGAACACATCGTGCCACGCCTCGTCGGGCGTCTCGAAGGCCCGCCCGGCGACGCCGATGCCGGCGTTGTTGAGCAACACGTCGATCTCACCGAACTCGGTGCTCACCTGCTCGACCGCACGCTCGACGTCCGCGACATCGGACACCTCGAGCTGTACGCCGTACGCGCGAATTCCGAGACCGCTCAGCTCCTCGGCAGCGGCTTGGGCCGCAGCGAGCGTCCGCGCTGTGACCGCGACCGCCGCGCCCGCATCGCCGAGCGCTTCGGCCATCGCACGTCCAAGGCCCCGGCTGCCGCCGGTGACGAGAGCGACCTTGCCCTCGAGGGAGAACTTCTGCAGGGCGTTCATGGTGTCCTTTCAGTGGACGGCGGTGAGGTCGAGGCCGAGCCCGGTGGGGGTCATCAGGGTGAGGCGGTTGTAGTCGATGGTGTAGGTGACCTTGGCGCTGAGGATGGTCAGGATCGCGGTCTCTACCTCGGCCGTTGCTCGTGTGCATGCGCGGTCAGTGGTCACGATGCCGGTGACGGTGAGCTCTGTTGTGGTGCGAGTGACGGTGCCGGAGAGGTCGTTGCAACCGGTCCAGCCGGTCAAACGCTCGCCGTCAAAGGTGATCCACGCTTGCTCGGCGTCATGGTGGTGGTACAGGTCGCCATTGGTGATGGTGGTGTCGAGCTTCCAGCTGATCCCGTCGAGCGGGAAGTCGGGTTCGGCGATCTTTCGGTCCAGCAGCGTGATCGTCGTACCGGCTGAGGTGAGGGTGAGGTGGTCGCCGTCGAGGTGCCAGCTGGGTTTGCCGACCAGGAACGTGGTCAGCCATTCGTCCTGGGCCCGCAGTGGCGGTTTGCAGCCCTTCGCTGTGGAGCCGAAGCCGTCGATCGACAGCCTGCCGTCGGCCAGCAACTCACCGGCCGCGACGGCCGCACCGAGCCTGTTGCAACCGGCGTGCACCCTGAGTACGTCGTACTCGCGCGGACCCTCGTCGTTCAGGTTGGGCACTTCCGCGAACTCCAACCGCAGGCGCGTGTTCGCGACCAACTGCTTGGGATTGCCGTCCTCGGTCACCGCGGTGGACAGATAGGTCTTACCCATCGGTGAACCAGCAGCTCCGCCCATACTCGGCTCCTCTCCCGGGTGACCGCGTTCAAGGGGTGTAGCGGGCGACGAGCGTGTTCATGGCTTCGTCGATGGCGTGGTCGATGCGGTGCCGGGTCGGGTCCTCGTCGTACCAGGCGATGATCTCGCGGGCGCCTGCTTCGAAGGGGATGGTGGCGACGAAGTCCGGGACCACTCGGCGGAGTTTGGTGTTGTCGAAGACCGCCGAATGGGTCTTGTCGCCGAGGAGGCCGTCGCCCCACCCTTGATGTACGGCGGCGATGGCGTCCGACGGGACGTGGACGATCTGTGCTGACGTCCCGGCTGCGGTGGCGAGCGCGTTCGCGATCTGGTCCCAGGTCAGGACGTCGTCGGAGGTGATCTGGAAGGCCTCGCCGAGGGTGCGACGGTGGCCGAGAAGGGCGACCAGTCCGCGGGCGAAGTCGCGGTGGTGCGTCAGCGTCCACAGTGAGGTTCCGTCGCCGTGCACCACGACGGGTTGGCCACGGCGCATTCGTTCGACGATCGTCCAGCCGCCGTCGAACGGGACGAGGGTGCGGTCGTAGGTGTGCGAAGGCCGCACGATCGTGACCGGGAAGCCCTCGTCGCGATACAGCGTGGTCAGAAGGTCCTCGCAGGCGATCTTGTTGCGCGAGTACTGCCAGAACGGGTTCCGCAACGGCGTCGACTCGGTGATCGGCAGCCGGGCCGGTGGCGTCTGGTACGCCGAGGCGGAGCTGATGAAGACGTACTGGCCGACGTGTCCGCGCAACGCGTCGGTGCGAGCGCGCACCTGATCCGGCGTGAACGCCACCCAATCGACCACGACGTCGAAGTCCTGGCCGGCGACCGCGGCGAAGGCCGCTAGGTCGTCGATGTCAGCGGTGACGTGGCGGACCTCTGCGGGGAGGGGGCGGATCGAGGTCTTGCCACGGTTGACGACCGTGAGGTCGAGTCCCGATTCGATGGCTCGCCAGGAGCAGGCCGAGCTGATGATTCCGGTCCCGCCGAGAAAGAGAACACGCAGAGCAGTCACTCGAACAACTCCTTGAGATCGCGATGCCGTGGACGCAGTGCCAGGTAGTGCCGAGCCACCAGTTTCACCATCAACCGGCCCCCCAAACTACCGCCACAGGCCCGACCGGACGGCGAGCGGCGCGAGCGCGAAAGGATCGTGGGGCTGCGCGCTTGGCAGCTGCGGGGGCTTCAACCGCCCCCTGGCGCGGGAGGCTGTATGCGGTATACGATCCGATGATTCCATTGGTGCTGGACATAATTGAGATGTTGGTGGAGGGGAGTATTCCTCTCGGGCCGCGGTGACGTGTGCCCGAACGCGGCAGTGTCGTCATCACGGGAGGCCTGGGCGGCCGAACCGGTGCTGCCGGCCCGGATCATCCGGGCGGAAGAGACCTCCGGACCCAGCTCTACGCCGTCGTCCGGAGGTTCGTCATGGTCTCTGTCATGCCCCCTGCCGTCTGGGTGCTCACGATTGCCGGGTTGCTGGCGATCGTCGCCTTCGATCTCATTGTGATCGCCCGGCGCGATCACACCGTGACGATCAAGGACGCGACCCGGTGGGTGCTGTTCTACGTCGGCCTGGCCGGGCTGTTCGCGGTCGGCTTGTTCGTGTTCGCCCCGGGGCCGGGGACGACCGGCGGTGAGTTCGTCGCCGGATACATCACCGAGTACAGCCTGAGTGTCGACAACCTGTTCGTGTTCGTCATCATCATGGCCAGGTTCGCCGTACCGGGTCTGGCGCAGGACAAGGTGCTCTACATCGGCATCGTGGTGTCGATGGCGCTGCGGGCGGTGTTCATCCTGGCCGGCGCGGCGGCGATCGCGGCCGCGAGCTGGGTGTTCTACCTGTTCGGCGCGTTCCTGGTCTACACGGCTGTCCGGTTGGCGCTGGAGGGCGACAACGACGAAGACTTTCAGGAGAACGCCGTACTGCGCGGGATGCGCCGGATCCTGCCGTTGTCGCACGACTACGACGGCGCGAAGCTGACCACCCGGGTCGGCGGCCGCCGGATGGTGACGCCGCTGGTGATCGTGATCGCCGCGATCGGGATGGCGAACGTGATCTTCGCGCTGGACTCGATCCCGGCGATCTTCGGGCTCACCCAGGACGCGTACATCGTGCTGACCGCCAACGCGTTCGCGCTGATGGGTCTGCGCCAGCTGTACTTCCTGATCGGCGGGCTGCTGGAGCGGGTGATCTACCTGAACGTCGGCCTGTCGGTGATTCTCGCCTTCATCGGCGTGAAGCTGATCATCGAGGCGCTGCACGGTTCGCATATCGACGACATCGGTGCGATCCACCTGCCGCACATCGGCATCCTCACCTCGCTCGGCTTCATCGCCGGCACCCTGTTCGTCACCACGGTGGCCAGCCTGATCAAGTCGTCGTACGACCGCCGCCGGGTCGAGGTCCCGGTCAAAGATTGACGAGTAACCGGAAACTAATCGGCACCCAGTGGCGACTTCTCCCCGGAAAGCGCACTGTCTCGGGCCGGGCGCAGGCTGAGGTAGAGGAGGGGGATCGGGGTGAGGATCAGCCCTGACGCGAGCAGGGCGGTGCGCAGGGACGAGCGGCCGACGGCGCCGAGGGGCGGACCGCCGACGACCTGACCGATCGCGTTGGCCTGGGAAACCATCGAGATCACCGTGGCGCGGGACCGGGAGTCCACGTGCCGGTTCAGCCAGGCGGACTCGATCGGCCAGGCGAGCGCGTCGGTGATCGTCCGCAGCCACATCGCGGCCAGTGCCAGCCAGAGGTGGTCCAGCAGCGCGAACGCGATCACGCCGGCCACCTGGATCAGGCTGAGGACCGCGAGGACGCCGTTCGGATGTAAGGCGCTCAGCCGCTCCGGCGACGCCTTGTTGAGTACGACCGAGGCAACCAGCGACAGCAGCGTGCCGACCAGCGCGAGCACGGTGAACCAGAACGCGGGGTCCGACGTACCGAAGACCGTCGGGAAGCTGAAGGTCAGGATCTTCACCGACCACAACCGGTCGAACGCCTCACTGGACAGCCCGGAGATCAGGCTGATCAGCACCAGCGTGCGTACGACGGGACGCCGCCGAGCGACCCCGAGACCGTGCTTGAACGTCTCGGCCACCTGCCGGAACGTCTCCCGCTCGCCCTTCGGGGTGCGGTGGAAGTTGTCCTCGCGCATGAACATCGCCAGCAGCAGCGCGAGCAGGATCATCCCGGCGCCCGACAGCGCCATCGGCAGCGGCAGGCTGATCAGACCGAGCGCGCCGGCGGAGACGGTCCCGGCGATCGTTCCGGCCAGGGCGAACTGCTGACGGCGGACGAACACCTTGGCCGCGCGGTCGACGCCGATCTCGTCGGTGATCCAGGCCTGGTCGGCGCCGGAGGTGAAGGTGTAGCCGACACCCCAGAGCACCTGGGCGGCGAGGATCGCCAGGAACGTCGGCACGAGACCTTGCAGTAGCAGGCCGGCGCCGATCAGGGCGAAGCCGATGATGATCGACAGCCGGCGGCTGTACAGGTCGGCGACGATGCCAGTGGGCACCTCGAACAGGAAGCAGGCGAGTTCGAGGGTGGTGCCGACCAGGACCATTTCGAGCGGATCCAGTCCGACGTCGCGGACGTAGTACACCATGCTGAGCGTGAAGGCGAGGGCGCCGAAGAAGGCCCAGGCACTGTTGGAGGCGTAATAGGTACGGACCGGATCGGCCGAACGGAACGCAGGCATCGTGGGTCGCTCCAGGAGGCGTGTGCGGGCATGACGAAGCGCGCGACCGTGAAGGTCAAACGCTTGACGTTACGCACGACGGCTCGCCCCGGCGGGTGGGCTGCGGAGGTGCGCTTTCAGGAGCGACGTTGCATGGCATCAGGGTAGGGGAGGATCCGGCGAGTCCGCTGCCGATTTACCCAACCACGAGCGGTGATCAGAGGTACCATCAGAAGTGCCTGGCCCGGCCGTTCCCCCGTGATGGTCGGGTCAGGTTTTCGTGCCCCGGATGTAGAGAATCGCCGCATGGCTCCGTCGCCCCTGTGACCGGCAGGACCGACGAGAGGATCTCCGTCCCGGGAGGCCGGGCCGAGTTCGAGATGGGTGGCTTCAGCCTGGCCTGCGCGTCCATCGAGACGCTCACCCGGGCGCTCGCCGGTGAGGTCGGTCGGTACGGCGTCCGCGTGGTCGCCCTCCGTCCCAACTTCACGCCCGACACTCATCCGGAGTGGGGCATCGAGGAAGGTGGTCTGGACCACCTGATCAAGGGCACCGCACTTCGCCGGCTGCCCAGGAAGGCCGAGGTCGGGCATACCGCCGCCTTCGCCGCCTCCGACCACGCCGGCCCGATGACGGCCGCCGTACTCAACCTGTCCTGCGGCGCGATCGCGGACTAGAACGGTTTCGGAGACCTCGGACGCCGCTCGACGACGCGGCGGCCGAGGCTTTCGTACAGCGCGACAACGATCCCGACACGCTCTTGACAGGGGTGGTCGCGGACGGGTTGACTGCGACATAGTTCACGGAGGAAACAAACCTCGCCCGAGTGGGGTCGTCGGCTCAGAACGACTCCAGGCCGGGCTTCCTTGTCATGCGTTCCCGCCCTGAACTGCGGCTGGTCATCCTATCGGATATGTGATCCCGCCGACTCTCGCGCAGGACGGAAAGGACCACCGGAGTGAGCGCAACCCTGAAACCGGCCGCACCGCCGGCACCGGTACGGCGGGAGGCGTCCGAACCCGCCCGGATACGCCGACCGAGTCGCCGGACCGCGGCCGCCCGCAGCCTACGCAGGCACTGGCAGCTGTACCTGCTGGTGGTCGTACCGCTCGCCTACTTCGTGATCTTCAAGTACATCCCGATCGTGAACGCGGTGATCGCGTTCAAGAACTACAGCCCGGTCAAGGGGCCGTGGGGCAGCGAGTGGGTCGGGTTCCGCAACTTCGAGCTGTTCTTCGCCAACCCGGTGTTCTGGACGCTGCTGAAGAACACCTTCATCCTGGCCGCCTACACGGTGCTGGCCAGTTTCCCGATCCCGATCATCCTGGCGATCGCGCTGAACGAGATCCGCAACGGCCGGTTCAAGAAACTCACCCAGCTGGTCCCTACGCGCCGTACTTCATCTCCACCGTGGTGGTCGTCTCGATGACGATCCTGGTGCTGTCGCCGCGGCTCGGATTCGTCAACGACGCGATCGGGCTGTTCGGCGTACCGGCGGTCGACTTCCTCGGCAACCCGGACTACTTCCGGCACATCTACGTCTGGTCCGACGTCTGGCAGACGACCGGGTACTCGGCCGTCATCTACCTGGCCGCGCTGGCCGGGATCGACCCGGCGCTGCACGAGTCGGCCAAGATCGACGGCGCCACCCGGCTGCAGCGGATCTGGCACGTCGACCTGCCCGGGATCATGCCGACCGCGGTGATCATCCTGGTCCTCGGCGTCGGCAACATCATGTCGATCGGGTTCGAGAAGGCGTTCCTGCTGCAGAACCCGCTGAACCTGGCCCAGTCCGAGATCATCGCCACGTACGTCTACAAGACCGGCCTGCTGAACGCCGACTTCAGCATGGCGACGGCGATCGGGCTGTTCAACTCGGTGATCAACCTGGTCCTGCTGCTCGGCGTGAACTTCGCCGCCAAGCGCATCACCGGAAACGGACTGTGGTCATGAGCCTTTCCTTGCAGGGATTCCGCCGTACGACGGAACGCCCGGACCCGACCGTGATCGCGGAGACGCGGACCGACAAGATCTTCCTGTTCGGCGTGAAGATCATGCTCTGGGTCGCGCTGATCCTGGTCGCCGTCCCGCTGATCTACATCGTCGCGAACTCGTTCAGCAGTGCGTCCGCGGTGAGTGCCGGCCGGGTGCTGCTGTGGCCGGTCGAGCCGAGTCTGCAGGCGTACAAGGTGGCGTTCGGCGACCCGCAGATCATGCGGGGGTACCTGAACTCGTTCATCTACGCGATCGGCGGCACGCTGATCAGCGTCACCCTGACGATCGCGATCGCCTATCCGTTGTCGCGCCGTACCTTCTTCGGCCGGAACGTGATCATGAGCGTGCTGATCTTCACCATGCTGTTCTCCGGCGGCCTGATCCCGACCTACCTGGTGGTGCAGGACCTGGGCATGCTGAACACCCGGTGGGCGATGGTGATCCCGAGCGCGATCGGGGTCTGGCAGGTGATCATCGCGCGGACGTTCTTCCGCTCGACCATCCCGGACGAGCTGTACGAGGCGGCCACCATCGACGGCGCCAGCGACCTGCGGTTCCTCTGGTCGATCGTGCTGCCGCTGTCGAAACCGGTGATCGCGGTGATCGCGCTGATGTACGCGATCTTCCAGTGGAACAGCTACTTCGACGCGCTGGTCTACCTCAAGGACCCGAGTCTCTACCCGCTGCAGATCGTGCTGCGGAACGTGCTGATCCTGAACACCACCGCGGGTGGCTCGACCACCCAGAACCTGGCCCAGCAGCTCGAACAGCAACAGCTGGCCAACGTCCTCAAGTACGCGCTCATCGTGATCTCGAGCCTGCCCGTACTGATCATCTACCCGTTCGTCGCCCGCCACTTCACCAAGGGCGTAATGGTCGGCGCGGTCAAGGGATAACTCCGAGAAGGGAACCAAGGAAATGCGCTCAACCAGGAGCAAAGTCGCCGCGTTCGTGGTGGCAGGCAACGCTCGCCCTCGCGGCGTGCAGCTCGGACAAATCGGCGCAGGGGGCGGCGAACGAGACGGCGGCCGACGGCAAGGTCATCATCGACACCTTCACCCCGGCCGATCAGAACACCAACCTGGACACCAACCAGGTCACCAAGGTCATGAGCGACAAGTTCAAGATCCAGTTCCGCTGGCAGACCACGACGCAGGACGGTGGGCCGGCCAAGGAGAAGCGGCAGATCGCGCTGGCCAGTGGCGACCACCCGGACCTGTTCTTCCTGATCCCGTGGGTCGACGCGTTCACCCAGGCCGAGGTGCTCAAGCTGGGCCAGCAGGGCGTCGCGCTGCCGCTGGAGGACCTGATCAAGGAGAACGCGCCGAACATCCAGAAGGCGCTCGACTCCAACAAGACGTACAAGGAGATGTCGACCGCGCCGGACGGTCACATCTACGCACTGCCGCAGTGGGCCGACTGCTACCACTGCACGTACCCGGACAAGCTCTGGATCAACAGCGCCTGGCTGAAGAAGCTCGGCCTGCAGACGCCGAAGACGACCGAGGACCTGCGCAAGGTGCTGCAGGCGTTCAAGACCCGGGACCCGAACGGCAACGGCAAGGCCGACGAGATCCCGATGACGACCGACCCGCAGGACAGCAGCCTGATCGCGTACCTGATGAACGCGTTCGCCTACGACCCGGTCGGCGCCAACAACGGCGTCCGGTCGCTGCTCACCCTGGACGGGGACAAGGTCGTCACGCCGGTGACGGCGCCGCAGTGGAAGGAGGGCCTGAAGTACATCAACTCCCTCTACAAGGAAGGCCTGATCGACCAGGCCGCGTTCACCCAGAACGCGCAGGCGCTGCAGGCCCAGGGCAACAACCCGAAGGCGGTCCTGCTCGGCTCGGTGCCGGTGCTGTGGCCGGGCATCTTCGTCCAGCTCGACTCGAAGGACGGCCGGGACAAGCAGTACGACGCGGTGCCGCCGCTGACCGGGCCCGAGGGCAAGAGCTACACCGGGCTGAACTACCCGAGCTCCACCGGCTACACCTTCATGCTGACCAACAAGGCCAGCAAGGAGGCCCAGGTCGCGGCGATCAAGATGCTCGACTACATCTACACCGACGAGGGTCAGATGATCACGAACATGGGCCCGGAGGGTGTCGGCTGGACCAAGCCGGGTCCGGGTGACATCGCGCTCGACGACAAGGTCAAGCCGCTGTACAAGCCGAAGCAGGACGCGCCGAAGAACATCAACTGGGGTGCGCTCGGCCAGTACAACAACACGCTGGCGTACCGGAACGCGCAGGTCGTGCCGGCCGACATCTACACCGGTGCGGGCCTCGAGCG
Organism: uncultured Actinomycetota bacterium; assembly: GCA_963770725.1. GTDB lineage: Bacteria > Actinomycetota > Actinomycetes > Propionibacteriales > Kribbellaceae > Kribbella. Next base: position 234,664 of record CAVYQT010000010.1, on the reverse strand, counting down.
GCGGCTGTTCCAGGCGACCAAGCTGTACGAGGGTCACGAAGACAAGGCGCAGTGGTTCCCGCAGACCTCGGTCTGGCCGGACCCGAGCCTGAGCGGCGAGCTGGCCACCCTGCAGACGAACCTGAACAGCTACGTCAACCAGAACCAGCTGGCCTTCATCACCGGGTCGAAGAACATCGACACCGAGTGGGACGCCTACGTGAAGGGCCTGGAGAGCACCGGGATGAAGCGGTACCTCGAGATCCAGCAGCAGGCCTACGACAAGTACAAGTCCGGGAGTAAATAGCCCTGCTTCTGGCCGGGCCTCCGGCGCCGGCTCCCTCCGCTCCTCAGTCCAGGCCGGGAGGCCCCATGACGCATGAAATGTGGTTCCGTAGCCCCGCACCCGACTGGTTCGAGGCGTTGCCGTTGGGCAACGGGCACCTCGGCGCGAAGGTGTTCGGCCGGATCGGCGAGGAGCGGATCGCGCTCAACCTCGACGACGTCTGGTCGGGTGACGGCCCGCGCACGCTGGCCGTGACGGACGGCCCGGAGGTGCTGGCCGACGTACGGCGGTTGTTGCTGGACGAAGGTGATCGGTTGGCGGCGACCGAGCGGACCCGGGCACTGCAGGGTCCGTTGGTCGAGTCGTACCAGCCGCTCGCCGACCTGCTGATCCGGGCGTCCGGAGAACCACAGGACTACCGGCGGAGCCTGGACCTCCGCACGGGGACCGCCGCCGTCGACTACACGGTCGACGGCGTGCGGTTCCGCCGGGAGACGTACGTGTCCACACCGGACCAGGTGATGGTGTGGACGATCACCGCGGACCGGCCGGGGGCGATCGACCTCGACCTGGAGCTGACCAGTCAGCACCCTGTCCGGGTGGAAGTTGCTGATGGCACCTATAGTGTCGTCGGCCACGCGCCGTCGGACCTGACCATCGAGTACCGGCAGAGCCCGGACCCGATCCGTTACGAGGAAGGGCGCGGCATCGGCTTCGGCGTCGCGCTGCAGGCCCACAACGTCGGTGGCACTGTCGACGTCAGCGGTGTGGGCGTCGCCGTCCGTGGAGCCGACAGGCTGACCGTGGTGTTGTCGGCGGCAAGTACGTTCGCCGGCTGGAAGGTGCCGCCGGGGCGGGATCCGCTGGTGGCGTTGCGTGAGGCAACCACCGCACTGGATGCGGCGGACGTGGACAAACTACGTGAGCGTCATGTCGAGGATCACCTCATGTTGTACGACCGCGCGGAGCTGACCCTGGGTGAGGCCGTCGATGCCCCGACGGACGAGCGGATCGAGGCGGTCGCTGCCGGTGGCAACGATCCCGGCCTGGTCGCGCTGACGGTCAACTTCGGTCGCTACCTGTTGATGGCGTCCTCCCGCCCCGGGACGCAGGCGGCGAACCTGCAAGGCATCTGGAACGAGGACCGCCGGCCGATGTGGGCCAGCGACTGGACCAACAACATCAACACCCAGATGAACTACTGGCCGGCCGACCTCACCGGTCTGGGGGAGTGCTTCGACCCGCTCACCGACCTGCTCGAGAGCCTGGCCGAGTCGGGCGCCGAGACGGCGAGGATCCTGTACGACGCGCCCGGCTGGGTGTCGCATCACAACTCGGACATCTGGAGCGCGACCTGGCCGGTCGGCGAGGGCGGCGACGACCCGGTGTGGGCGATGTGCGCGACCTGTGGCGTCTGGCTGACCGCGCACCTGACGGAGCACTACCGGTTCCAGCAGGATCTGGACTTCCTCCGCGACCGGGCCTATCCGCTGATCGCCGGGGCGGCCGAGTTCGTGCTGTCGATGCTGGTCGAGGATCGTGACGGCCGTTTGCAGTTCGTCCCGTCGACCGCGCCGGAGCACCACTTCGTCCTGCCGTCCGGCGACAAGGCCTCGGTCGACCTCACCACGACGTACGACATCTGGCTGATCCGCGAACTGTTCGACAACCTCTCCGAAGCCGAGGCCGCGCTCGGCCTCAGCACCGAGCTGTCCACGAAGGCCCGTGCGGCCCGCGAACGCCTGCCGGAGATCGGTACGACGACCGACGGCCGGCTGCTCGAATGGCCGACGGACTGGCAGCCGTCCGAGCCGGACCACCGGCACCAGTCCCATCTCTACGGTCTCTACCCAGGCGCCGAGATCGACCCGATCCGTACGCCGGAGTGGGCCGCGGCGGCCCGTGCCTCGCTGGAGTTGCGGACGAAGGGCGCGACCAACGGCGGTTGGACGGCCGCCTGGCTGGTGGCGCTCTGGGCACGGCTGTTCGAGCCGGAGAAGGCGTCCGCGGTGATCCGCGACTACCTGAGCCGGCTGGTCTCGGACAACCTGCTGCACCGGGACGGCGACATCTTCCAGATCGACGCCAACTTCGGCATGACCGGGTGCATCCCCGAACTGCTGATCCAGAGCCACACGGACACGATCCGGCTGCTGCCGGCGTTGCCGGCTGACTGGCCGGACGGGTCGTTCCGTGGGCTGCGGGCGCGGGGCGGCCTGAGCTTCGACGTGAGCTGGCGGGACGGCAAGATCACCACGGCGACAGTCCGCGCATCGCACGCCGGCACGTACCGCATCGCCATCACCCCCACCGAAACGCTCCCCGTCACCCTCGCGGCCGGGGACCGCCACTTTGTGCACGAGCTGAGTACGCCGAGCGCGTCGTCGTACTCGAATGGTGCACAAAGTGGACCCCTGATTAGGTCAGGCTAACCAAAGCTGTTGTATCCTCGCGTTCGTGAAGATGCGCATCGTAATAGGCGTTACGGCAGCCCTGCTGGTACTGGTCGGATGTGGTGGTACTGACACCAAGACCGCCGACTCCGGCGTCGGCGACACGGAGGTGGCGACCGGCGGACGGCTCTTCAAGACCGCGGACGAGGAGACGGCCAAGCTGGGGTCGGACGCCCAGCCGGGAGCCTTCCCGCGGACGGTGAAGCACGCACTGGGCGAGACCAAGCTGGAGAAGAAGCCCGAGCGGATCGTCGTGCTGGACAGTGGTGAGCTCGACGACGTCCTGGCGCTCGGCATCACGCCGGTCGGGATGGCGACGACCGCGGGTCAGGCGGCGTTCCGTCGTACCTGGCGGACAAGGCGCAGGGGATCAAGACCGTCGGCGGGATCAGCGAGCTGAACCTGGAGGCGATCGCCGCGCTGACAGCCGGACCTGATCCTGGGCAGCAAGCTGCGGGCGAACGACCTGTACGACGAGCTCAGCGCGATCGCGCCGACGGTGATGAGCATCCGGCCCGGGTTCCCGTGGAAGGAGAACTTCCTGCTGGTCGCGGACTCGGTCGGCGAGGAGGACAAGGCCACCGGGATCCTGAACGACTACCAGAAGCGCGCCGACGAGGTGAAGGCGAAGGTGCAGGGCTCGCCGACGATCTCGCTGGTCCGGTTCCGGCCGGCCGAGATCCGGCTCTACGGCAACCTGTCGTTCATCGGCGTGATCGCTGAAGGACATCGGGCTGCCCCGGCCGAAGATCCAGGACGTGCAGGACCTCGCGGTCGAGGTGTCGCAGGAGAACGATCTCGCAGGCCGACGGTGACTGGATCTTCTACTCCAGCTACGGCAAGCCGGAGACCACCGCCGAGAACGTGGTTGTCAACGGCAACCTCTGGAAGGCGCTGCCGGCGGTAAGAACGGCCAGGTCGCCGCGTCGACGACGAGGTGTGGTTCCTCGGCCTCGGCCCCCTGGGCGCGATGGACGTCCTGTCAGACCTGGAGAAGCTGCTCGGCGCGAAGGGCTAGTCCGGGACGCGGCCGCGGTCGGTGACCTGGACGTGGGGCGCGTACCGGGCGACGGCTGCGACCAGGTCGTCGTACGGGAGGGGGCGGCCGAGGATCTCGACGGTGCCGGGCCACTGCTCGGACGGGCCCCACGCCTTTGAGCTCCGGGGCAGTGCGTCGCCGTCGTACCGGAGTACGACGAGATACGGATTCCACACCTCTTCGCACTCGTCGTTGACCTCGTGTCGCTCGACCCGGCAGATGCCGTGCACGTCGCTCCAGGGGATCGTGCGCGGCTGCTCGCCAGCCCAGGTAGACGCCGGTCTCGTTGATCGACAGCAGTACGTCGTCCTGGTCGCCCTCGTGCCGTTCCTCGGCAGTCGTCACCAGCCCGACCAGGAGCAGCACCGGCAACCCGACCGCGAAGATCAGCGGCATCCCGCCCCAGGACAGCCAGACCGCCTCGAGCGGCTCGCGGATGGGCTCGTCCCGCACCAGCGGCGACGACGACGCAGAGCACTGTGAGCAGGACCATCAGGCCGAACAGCAGCGAGCCGAGGTACAGCATCGTCCTGGTGGTGCCGAGTCCGCGGCGCTTGACGACGAACGGCTCGGTGGTCTGCGCAGGCGGCATACCGGCATTGTCGGCGGCATCCGCTGTTCGCACCAGCATCCTCACAGAACCCTACTCATTTCGGCCGGATCGGTCGTTCCTAGGGATGAAATAGCGTGTCCCCGACCCGGCGCCGACTTTGGTCCAGGCCCGGTGTCCGCAACAATCGCAGCATGCCGGACCGCCAGACCGCCGTCGCTTCCCGGAAGCCGCCGACGCGCACCAGCAGGCCGACGGCGCCGCAAGGGCAGCAAGTGGCGCCGTGGCTGGGTGATCGCCGTCCTCGCGGTGCTGTCCGCCCTGCCGCTGCTGTTCCATCGCTGGGTGCCGAACTCGTTCGGCAACCTGGGCAGCCTGCTCGACACCTTCCTGCCCTGGGTCGGCCTCGCCGTACCGGTCCTGGCCATGGCGGCGCTGGTACGACGTTCCGCCGTCGCCGGGGTCGCGTTGCTGGTGCCCGCGGTCATCTGGGGCCTGATGTTCGGCAACCTGCTGGTCCCGGGCAAGGGCGGCGGCGCGCTACGACCTGCGGGTGCTGTCACACAACGTCGACGCGGCCAACCCGGATCCGCAGAGGACCGCGCAGGACCTGCTCTCCGCCGACGCCGACGTGATGGCGCTCGAGGAGATCACCGCCGCGGACATGAAGATCTACAAGGCCGCGTTCGCCGAGGAGTATCCGTACGAGGTCTCCCGGGACACGGTGGCGCTGTGGTCGAAGTACCCGGTGGCCGAGAGCGAGTCGGTCGACGTCGGCTTCAAGTGGACGCGGGCGCTGCGGGCCGAGGTGAGTACGCCGCAGGGCAAGGTGGCGGTGTACGTCGCCCACCTCGCCTCCGTCCGGGTCGGCGCCAGCGGCTTCACCTCCGGACCAGCGCAACGACACGATCGAGGCCCTCGGCCGGCAGATCGCCGACGAGAAACTGGCCGGCGTGGTCGTGATGGGCGACTTCAACGGTACGGCGAACGACCGCAGCCTCGCCCCGCTCACCGCCGGACTCCGCTCGGCGCAGGGAGCGGCCGGCTACGGGCTTCGGCTTCACCTGGCCGGCCAAGTTCCCGATGGCCCGGATCGACCACATCATGGTCCGCGGTGTCACGCCGACGAAGGCCTGGGTGATGAGCTCGACCGGTAGCGACCACCGCCCGGTCGTGGCCGAGGTGCGCATCTAGGACGCAGTACGTCGGCCTCTCGCGCGGTCAGCCCGTCGAAGAATGCCCGTAGGCACCTGAATCCGCCCGGGGAGTGACTTACGGCACGCTGTGATGGCCTGGGGATCCGTGTCCGTTTGACGAACATCGGCGTCCGGGGCGGTCCTGCCCGTCCGGGCGCCGATCTTCCTAGGCTCGAAGTACCCGATCAGGAGGACTTCGAGATGACGATCACTTCGAGCGGCGCGGACCTCTCGACGCTGGCCCAGCAGTACGCCGACGAGGGCTTCGTGCTGGTGAAAGGCCTGCTCAGCAAGGAGGAAGCGGCCTACTACCGGCAGCGCAGCCACGACCTGCTGGCGGCGCTGAACCGCAAGGACGACCCGACCTGGAAGTCGGCGATGGGCCTGTCCGACGGCGCCACCCGGCTCCGGCATCTGCACGACGCACAGTTCTACGACGCCGCCTTCTCCCGGCTGATGGTGGACCCGCGGTTCACCGACGTGGCCGCCGCGGTGATGGGGGTGGAGGACGTGCAGCTGCACCACACGAAGCTGTTCGTGAAGCCGCCGGAGAACGGCTCGCCGTTCCCGCTGCACCAGGACTACCCGTTCTTCCCGCACAAGTACCACCGGATGGGCGCGGCGATCTTCCACTTCGACGACGCGCCGGTCGAGAAGGGTTGCGTCCGGGTCATCCCGGGCAGTCACAAGGCCGGTCCGCGCGAGCACGACCCGGAGGGCTCGTACCACCTGCCCGACGTACCGTTCGAGTCGGCGACACCGCAGCCGGCCGAGGCGGGCGACGTACTGTTCTTCACCTACCTGACCGTGCACGGGTCCGGGGTGAACGTGAGTGACGAGGCCCGGACCACCTGGCTGATCCAGTACCGCGACCCGTCGGACCCGCCGACGGTGAAGACGCACGACCACTCGCTCGGTCAGGGCATGATGCTTCGTGGAGTCGACCCCACGGGCAGGAGTGCCGTTTGACCCTCGCGGACGTCGCTGAGGCGGACCGTTTCGTCGACCTCGCCGGGCTACTGGAGTCCTGCGAGGTCGACGGGTTCCGTCGCGGACTTCCTGAGCTGGGGGCACTACCAGCCGGAGTACTGGCGCAACTACTGGCACAGCCACTCGTTCCACGAGGTCTGCCTGGCTTACTCGGGCTCCGGTCGCTTCAACTCGGGAGACACGCAGTACGACGTGCAGACCGGGTCGGTGTTCATCGCCCGCCCGGGCGACGTCCACGAGATCGAGTCCAGCCGGTCAGAGCCGCTGGGCATCGCCTTCTGGGGCTTCACGTTTCACGGCGGGGCAGACTGCGGACCAGGCCTGGGTGGTGGGCAGGGCTCACGCGATCAGACGGGCCGGCTATGTCGGACCGGCTTGGTTCACTGCCTGCACTGATCAGTGCGCTGGCAGCCGAAGCGGCAGCGCCCGTGTCCGGTTACAGCACCGCACTCGCGGCTCTCGGCTCCACGTTGGTCATGGAGACGGCCCGTGCCTTCGCACTGGGCGAGGACCTGGCAGTAGAGCCCGTCGTACGCGAGCGTGGTCCGCTGGTGGTCGAAGCCATGCAGCGGCACCTGCGCGACAACCTGTCCCGGCCGATCACCGTGCGGGACGTTGCCGCGGTTGCCCACCTGTCGGAGCGGCACGCTGAGCGCCTGTTCCACCAGCAGACCGGAGCGTCGATCATGTCCACCCTCCGCCGGCTCCGCCTCGAGTTGGCCGCCCAGCTGTTGCTCGACCCCTCGGTGACCGTGACCGAAGTGGCCCGCGCCTGCGGCTATTCCGACGTACGCCCGTTCTCCACCGCCTTCCGCCGCCACTACGGTCGCACCCCAGGCCAACACCGCCGCACCGGCGGCACAGAGTTCGTCTAGACACTGGGTTCAGCGCCCCGCGGTGGGGACTGTCCGGGTTCCACGGTAACCCGCGCCGGCCGACGATCCGGTGGATCACCTGGCGGCCCTGGATCCGGCCGTGTTCCCGTTGCTGGCCGAGGCAGTGAGTACGGCGGCTCCCCGGGGCGCCACGCGCGGTTCGAGTTCGCCCTGGATGCCTTGTTATCCGGACTGCGGCCGAACGCGCTAGACTAGTCACATGCGAGTGAGCCTGCTCCTTAGTTAGCCGTACTGGCATCCAGGCGCTGGAGCGCCGGTCAGTGCGGCGTCCCCTCCTGTGCGAGGGGCTTTCTTATTTCCGGGAGTGCCGTCTGGCACATTTAGGCTCAACAACACACGAGCAGGAGTAGGACGTGAGCGAGCAGGTGGGGACGCCCCGATCGACCGGGGCGGGTACGACTTCAACGTCATCCAGGCCAAGTGGCGGCCGGTGTGGGAGAAGCTGGACCCGTTCAAGGCGCGCGACGACGGCTCGGCCGAGCGGCGCTACGCGCTGACGATGTTCTCCTACCCCTCCGGCGACCTGCACATGGGCCACGGCGAGGTGTTCGCGCTGCACGACGTGCTGGCGCGCTACTGGTTCCAGCAGGGGTACGACGTCCTGAACCCGATCGGCTGGGACTCGTTCGGGCTGCCGGCCGAGAACGCGGCGATCAAGCGCAACGAGCACCCGGCGACGTACACCTACGCCAACATCGAGACCCAGGCGGAGTCGATCCGGCGTTACGGCATGTCCTTCGACTGGTCGCGCCGGCTGCACACGTCCGACCCGGAGTACTACCGCTGGACGCAGTGGCTGTTCCTGCGGTTCTTCGAGCGCGGCCTGGCCTATCGCAAGGCGTCGTACGTGAACTGGTGCCCGCACGACCAGACCGTGCTGGCCAACGAGCAGGTGATCCAGGGCAGCTGCGAGCGGTGCGGGCACGAGGTCACCAAGCGCGAGCTGACCCAGTGGTACTTCAAGACCACCGAGTACGCCCAGCGGCTGCTGGACGACATGGAGCTGCTGGCAGTGGCCGGACGAGATCCTGCTGATGCAGCGCAACTGGATCGGCCGGTCCGAGGGTGCCTTCGCCGCCTTCCAGGTCGAGGGTCGCGATGAGCCGATCCGGGTGTTCACCACCCGCCCGGACACGCTGTTCGGCGCCACCTTCATGGTGGTCGCTCCGGACGCGAAGCTGGCCGCCGAGCTGTGCACGCCGGAGCAGCGGGCCGCGTTCGACGAGTACCTGACCGCGGTCAAGTCCGAGACGGAGATCGAGCGGCTGAGCACCGAGCGGGAGAAGACCGGTGTCTTCCTGGGCTCGTACGCGATCAACCCGGTGACCGGCGAGCGGATCCCGATCTGGGCCGCCGACTACGTGCTGGCCGACTACGGCACCGGCGCGATCATGGCCGTTCCCGGTCAGGACACCGCGGGACTGGGAGTTCGCGGAGAAGTTCGGGCTGCCGATCGTGCGGACCGTGCAGCCGTCGGAGGACTTCGAGGGCAAGGCGTACACCGGCGACGGGCCGGCCATCAACAGCGCGAACGACGAGGTCAGCCTGGACGGGCTGGAGGTCGCGGAGGCCAAGGCGCGGATCATCGACTGGCTGGAGGGCAAGGGGCTGGGCGAGCGGACGATCAACTACCGGCTGCGCGACTGGCTGCTGAGCCGGCAGCGGTTCTGGGGTGCGCCGATCCCGATCATCCACTGCCCGTCCTGTGGCGAGGTGCCGGTCCCGGACGACCAGCTGCCGATGGAGCTGCCCGACCTGCGCGGCGCCGACCTGGCGCCGAAGGGCGTCTCGCCGCTGGCGGCGGCCCGCGACTGGGTCGAGGTCGACTGCCCGAAGTGCGGTGGCAGGGCCGAGCGCGACACCGACACGATGGACACCTTCGTCGACTCGTCCTGGTACTTCCTGCGCTACCTGTCGCCGGACTACACCGAGGGCCCGTTCGACCCGGACGGCGGCCGAGCGGTGGATGCCGGTGTACCAGTACGTCGGCGGCAAGGAGCACGCCGTACTGCATCTCCTGTACGCGCGGTTCTTCGTCAAGGCGCTGCACGACATGGGGCTGCTGACCGTGGTCGAGCCGTTCACCCGGCTGCTGAACCAGGGCCAGGTGATCAACCAGGGCAGGTCGATGAGCAAGTCGCTGGGCAACGGCGTCAACCTGGGCGACCAGATCGACGAGTTCGGCGTCGACGCGGTCCGGCTGACCATGGTGTTCGCCGGGTCCGCCGGCCGACGACATCGACTGGGCCGACATGTCGCCGGGCGGTTCGCTGAAGTTCCTGCAGCGGGCCTGGCGGCTGGCGGGATCGGTCGAGGCGCCGCTGGGCTCGGATCCGGCGGCCGGTGATGTCGCGCTGCGCAAGATCACCCACCGGACGGTGGCCGACGCGGCCGAGCTGATCGACTCGATGCGGTTCAACGTGATGGTCGCCCGGGTCATGGAGCTGGTGAACGCGACCCGGAAGGCGATCGACGCCGGCCCGGGTGCGGCCGACCCGGCCGTCCGCGAGGCGGCCGAGACGGTGGCGATCCTGCTGAGCCTGGTCGCGCCGTACACGGCCGAGGACATGTGGGAGACGCTGGGCCACGAGCCGACCGTCGCCAAGGCCGGCTGGCCGGCGGTCGACCCGGCGCTGCTGGTCCAGGACGCGGTCACCTGCGTGGTCCAGATCGCCGGCAAGGTGAAGGACCGGCTGGAGGTGTCCCCGGACATCACCGACGCCGACCTGGAGCAGCTGGCGCTGGCGTCCGAGGCGGTCCAGAAGGCACTGGACGGCCGCGGTGTCCGCAAGGTCATCGTCCGCGCGCCCAAGCTGGTCAACATCGTCCCGGCCTAGCGTGTCCGGTGGTCCCGCCTACCGCGCGGGACCACCGGACGCGGGCTAGTCTGCTCAGATGCGTTCCGAGCTGATCGATGTCGCGACCGGCGGTACCGAGGTCGTCTTCGACCTGACGAGCAGATGTGAGCAGTTCGTCGCCCGCGAGGCCCACCAGGCCCAGGGCGACGGATTGCTGCACCTGTTCGTGCCGCACGCGACGGCCGGGATCGCGATCCTGGAGACCGGTGCGGGCAGCGACACCGATCTGCTCGCTGTGCTCGAGCAGCTGCTGCCGCGCGACTTCGGCTGGCAGCACCGCCACGGCAGCCCCGGTCACGGTCGCGACCATGTGCTGCCCGCTCTGGTGCCTCCCTCTGCCTCGATCCCGGTGCTGGACGGGCGGATGATGCTCGGCACCTGGCAATCCATCTGTCTGGTCGACACCAACGTCGACAATCCACGCCGGCAGGTGCGGCTTTCCTGGCTGCCCGGTTAATGGACCACCGGGTAACAAGGCGTTCCGGAATTCTTGTGACTTATCGTGATGTTGCGGGTTGCGTTACGCATGCGAAACAAGACTCCGCTTGAATTGCCCGTATGGCAGCGCTTGACACTCTTCGGGCCCGGTGGGTGGGGCTTGGCACCGAACTCCTGATCCGCGCCACCCGCGGAATCTGTGACGGGAGTGTGCTGAACGCCGACACCGGCCGCGCCGACACCAGCGCCCGACTCGACGACTGGACCGGAGTCCTTTCCCTTTACACCGGTGAAAATGAACAAGCTTCGATTCGCGCAACTGCTTGAAACAGTTATTCCTGTGGTTTCAGTAATTCGAACCTGAATCAAACTTGTTGCCCTCGTCAACCGTTCGGTGTGACCTGCGCCGCATCTCAGCTCACCGGGCGTCCCCGGCGCCGATCGCCCAGTCACGCTATGTTGTGACAGGAACGTGAGGCTCAAGAGGGGTGACGGGCTTTGTCGGACACGGATGGCCGGGCTGAGGGACGGCGGGGTTTCGCCGATCTCTTGCTCGACTTGAGGGTTCAGGCAGGGCTCTCGCAGGAGGAACTGGCCGACCGGGCCGGGCTGGGCGTGCGCACCATCCGTGAGCTGGAGGCCGGCCGGGTGGCCCGGCCCCGCAAGGACTCCGTCCGGCTGCTCGGTTCAGCGCTGGGTCTGCAGGACAGTGACTCCGAACGCTTCCTCGCCGCGGCCGGACACGGGACGGCGCGGCCGGTCATCGCCGTGGCCGACCCCGCACCGACCGGACTACGCTGGCGCGGCACCAGGCCCATCCCCGACGGACTTGTCGGTCGTGAGCAGGAGCTGCTGGAGCTGGAGGCGCTGCTGCGGCAGAACCGGCTCGTCACGCTCGTCGGACCGGGTGGTGTCGGCAAGACCGAGCTCGCACTGGCCGCGGCCGACCGGTTCTCCGGTGTCGACACCACCGTCGTGGTCGTCGACCTCACGACCGTTCAGCGCGACGCCGCCGTACCGTCGGCCATCCTGGACGCCTTCGGCACAGCCCCCGGTACGTCGGACCTGGACGACGTCCTGTCCGGCCGTCAGCCCGGCGATCTCGTCATCGTCGAGGACAACGCCGAGCACGTGCTCGACGGCGTGGCGACGGTGGCCAACCGGATGGTCCGCAGCTTCCCGGGCGTCGGCGTACTGGTCACGTCGCGGATCCCGCTCGGCCTGCCCGACGAGGTGGTCCGGCGGGTGGCGGTGCTCGGCGTCCCGGCGAACGACAAGGACTTCGACGAGATCGTGGCCAGCCCGGCAGTGGAGATGTTCTGCCGGCGGGTGGCCAGGGTCCGGTCCGACTTCAAGCTGACCGAGGAGAACGCCGCGACCGTCGCCCGGCTCTGCCGGCGGCTGGACGGGTTGCCGCTGGCGTTGGAGCTGGCTGCCGCGCGGGCCGGGTCGCTGTCGGTGGAGACGATCCTGGCTGCTCTGGACGATCGGTTCCGGCTGCTGTCCGGGCCGCGGCGATTCGGGGCGCCGCACCAGCGGACGCTGGCCGACACGATCGCGTGGAGTGTGGACGCGCTCTCGGACGCAGCGCGGCAGTTGCTCTACCGGGCGTCGGTGCTCGGGTCGCCGTTCACGCTCGAGGCGGTCGCGGGGGTGTGCACGGGCGATCCGATCGACGCGGCCGACGTGCCGATGCTGCTGGCCGAGCTGGTGGACAAGTCGCTGCTGCAGCCGGTGAACGAGTTCGAGCAGTTGTACGGCGCCCGCTACAAGCTGCTGGAGACAATCCGGGAGCACGCGTACGCCGGTCTGTCGTCGCAGGGTGACGACCTGATCGAGTTCCGGGACCGCGCGGTCGCGTGGTGTTCGACGTACGTCGACGGACTCGGCGGCGCCTGGTCCTCGCCGGACCGCGACCGGCGTTACCGGGCCGCGCATGCGAACTCCGCGCTGTTCGAGGTCGCGCTGGAACGTGCGGCCGAGCTGGAGCGGTGGGACGTGGCTGCGCGGATCGTGCTCGGCTTCCGGATCGCGTGGCAGTACCAGGCGAGTGTGGCCGAGAGCGGCATCCGCTGGGCGACGCTGTGCGCCGAGAACGTGGCGGACAAGGAGGTCAGCGGCAGACTGCTGGCCATCGCCGGCCGGCTGTCCAGTCTGACCGGTGACGTGCGTGGTGCCCGGCGGTACTACGGCGAGGCGCGTCAGCTCATCCCGGGCGAGACAGAGATGGGTCTGCTGGCCCGCGGCGGGTGGGTGTCGTCCGGCTCGCATCTTCTCGACACACAGAGCCTGGCCGAGATTCCGGCGTTGGTGGAGGACGCACGCAAGCACGGCGACGTGCAGCGGTCCGCGACCGTTCAGGCCACCTGCGGCCTCGCACTGATGCGTTGGGGCCGGCTGCTGGAGGCCAAGGAGTTGCTGCTCGCCTGGGAGGCCGCACTGGTCAACCCGGGCGTCTACCCGGATGAGATCGCCTACATGGCGCTGAGCCGCCTGGAGCTCGAGCTGGGCAACCTGTCCGCGGCTCGGCAGTGGGCGACGCTCGCCCGCGACAGCCAGGCCTCCGACGACCCGGAGCGTACGAAGGTGGCCGGCTGCCTGGCGATGGTCGAGTACCAAGAGGGGCGGTACGACGAGGCGCGGGCGCTGCTCGACGCCGCGGAGGCCGACATCCGGGGGCACCGGGGGTACTTCGACTACCTGGTGATGCTCTACCGGTCCCGACTCGCTCGCGACGCCGGTGACGTCGACCAGGCCCAGCAGTGCATCCGGGACGCGGTCAACCGGCTCCTGGTCGAAGGGCGGGTCGTGTACCTGCTCGAAGTACTGCCCGAGGCTGTGGCCGTGCTGCACGCGCTCGGGAAGTCCGAGGCCGGCGACGCCTTGTGCGGTCAGTTGCTGGCGTGGCAGCGGTCGATGGACCCGCCGATGCTGCCTACCGCCTGGGCAGTGTTGCAAGAGTCGTGTGACAGCGCCTCGGTGGCGGACGGCTGGCCGGAGCCCGACTCTGCGGCCGCGGTCCAGCGGCTGGCGAACGACGTACTCACCGCTCTTTCCTGACGCGCATCTGCTGAAGCTGCCGGGTAACTGCCGGTTCTTCTGCCTCGTCCTGACATGGCCCCCGGCCGAAGAATTGCAGCCGTAGGGCAGGTTCCACGAAGCAGAGTCCGAAGCCGGGCACAGGCAGAGAGATGGGCGGTGAACCGTGATGAGGCTGCGCAAGCTTCACGGGTGCTGCGCTGGACTGCCGAGCAGCTCGGGCAAGGCGACGCGGAGGGCATCCGGCGGCCGGACGGTGGGGGCGCCGATCGGCTGTCGAGAGCTCCGGGGTGCTGCGTCGTGTGGATCTGTCCTGCCTGAACCGGGTGCCGTGCGCCGTCAGGGCACCACACCCGGGGCGGGGTCCCAGCACTGGGCCGGGCACACGACACAGGGGACGAGTGCCGGCTCGGCTGACACGGGGAAGCCGGCGGGTTTGGTCACCGCCGGCGGGGTCAGCCGCTGGGGCCTCCCGGACCTCGACGAGCTCGCGGTCAGGCCGGTATCTCGCGGAACGGCACGGGGAGTAGCTCGACGAGGACTGAACTCGGCTGACAACCAGGGGGAGTCAGCACAGCGCCGGCCTACAGGGGATGTCGGCGCAAGAGGTGAAGTGCTGACGCACAGGGGGATGTCAGCGCAGTGAGGTGAAGCGTCGGGAACGTGGGGGAGCCGGCGCGACAAGGTAAAGCTGACGCACAGGGGAAGTCAGCAGAGCGAGGTGAAGGCCCCGGAGGGGTGGGCCTTCACCTCGCTGCCCCTTTGTGGCCGCTCTGTGCGCTACTTCTTCCGGTTCGCGTTCGTCTGCTCCGCTTCCGCGAGGAGTGCGGTCTGGTCGCCGTACCCGACCATCCAGGACGGTTGCTGGCGGCAGTACACGATGTCCGGACCCCAGCTCGACGGCGAACTTCCGTAGAAGTTGGTCAGGTGCGCTTCGATCTCCTCGAAGTCCGGGTGCTCCGGCGTCAGGAACTCCACGTCGCCGTGGCTGAACACGCCGATCCGCTCGCCGTCGACGTACGAGATGCTGCTCGCCGGCCTGGCCTTCAGGTGCTTGGCCTTCGCCGCTGAACCGGCTGTGCTGAAGACCCATCGCGCGTGCAGGAAGTGCCCGTCGACCGCGCTGATCCGCGGCTCGCCGCGCGCGGTGACGGTGGCCAGGTTGAGCGTGCACATGCCGGTCAGAACCCGCACCAGCGCGTCGGCATCCAGCTGGCGGGGGCCCGTGATGATGCTGCGCAGATGCTCGGTCGAACGCTTGTACGCCGCGTCGAGGAGCGCCTGTAGGTCTCCGACTTCCTCTGCTGTCTCCCTCATCTTGTGGAGTCTGACATCGCGCGCCGACAAAAACTGTCCGGTAACCTCGCTGCATGTCAGCCCGCGTGCACGTCGTCACCGACTCCACGGCCGGTCTGTCCACGCA
Source organism: uncultured Actinomycetota bacterium (assembly GCA_963770725.1). Lineage (GTDB taxonomy): Bacteria > Actinomycetota > Actinomycetes > Propionibacteriales > Kribbellaceae > Kribbella. The sequence goes on along the minus strand of CAVYQT010000010.1, from coordinate 219,517 downwards.
CGAGGTCCTCCGCCTCCCGCTGACCGTCGTACCGGTGCAGGTCGTCATCGGCGGCACGTCGTACGACGACGGCGCCACCTCCGCCGACGCGGTCGCGGAGGCGCTCAAGACGTTCACGCCGGTGTCCACCAGCCGCCCGGCGCCACAGACCTTCACCGAGGCGTACGCCGCCTGTGCCGCGGCCGGAGCCGAGTCGGTCGTGTCGATCCACCTCTCCGGCGACATGTCGGGGACGGTCGAGGCCGCCATGATCGGCGCCAAGGAGTCGCCGATCCCGGTCCGGGTGATCGACTCCCGCTCGATCGCGATGGGCCTCGGATTCCCGGTGCTGGCGGCGGCCGCGTGCGCTGCGGCGGGGGAGGACCAGGCGGCCGTCGAGGCCGCGGCCCGCGTCCGGATGGCGTCGATCTCGGCGTACTTCTACGTCGACACCCTCGAATACCTCCGCCGCGGCGGCCGCATCGGCGCCGCCCAAGCCCTCCTCGGTACGGCGCTCGCGGTCAAACCACTGCTGACGATCAGCAGCGGCCGGATCGTCCCGCTCGAGAAGGTCCGCACCTCGAGCCGCGCCATCGCCCGCCTCGCCGACATCGCCGTCCAACGCGCCGGCGACGGGCCTGTTCAGGTCGCCGTCCACCACCTGGCCAACCTCGAGAAGGCCCACACGTTGGCCGACGGCCTCTCCGAACGCCTCCCGCAAGCCGACGAAATCGTCCTCCGTGAAGTAGGCGCGGTCATCGGCGCCCACGTCGGCCCCGGCCTGCTCGCCGTGGTCATAGCGCCGCACTGAGCCCGCCCCGGCGCCCCATCCACGCCACCGCCTGCGCGGGGCCGGTTGGCCTGCGTCCGTGGGGATTTCCGGCTCTCCTGCCTGATGTGTGGATGACTTGAGCGCGCGTTGAGTGGGTGCACGCCGTTGCCTGGCTGGGTTTCTGAGCTGTGGAGGAACAGGACCGTGGTAGTCAGGCGAACGGTGTGTGTGGGCAGCTTGTGGGGGTGCGTTTTGGGGTCGGCAGGTCCGTCATCGAGGATGTCGAGTTCGACGATGGCGCGTGGGTTGTGGGGCTGCCCGAGGCGGCGCCGAGGCCATCGACCGGTGGTTCAGATCGGTCCGATGCTGCTGGAATCGGGTGCGGTGTACCGAAGAACGGGTAGTGGTCGGCTGCGATGCGGTTTGGTCCGGAGCGTCCAGGCGGGGATGGACTTGTCGGAGGGCACAGCTCCCGACCACTACCCGTCCGTCGGTACGCTGCCGCCTCGTGCGACCCGGCAGAATCTGACCCACACATCAGACAGGAGAGCCGGATTTCCACAGGTTTGAATTCGTCGCTCCAGCGCGTCTCCGGACTCGTACTTTCTCTGGCATGAAGGTCTTCGGCCGTGCAGTCGCCCCCGACCCGGGAGCGCGCGAGCGTGCGCTGGCTCGTCTGTCCGCCCGCGCAACTCGGCACGACGAAGCCGACGAAGAACTGGAGGAGCGTGATGAGGAGGTGCGAGGTGGATGGATTCCCGAAGCCGTCCGGCCCGAGCGACTGCGTGGTGCCCGCTGGGCCCTGTCACCACGCCACGTCGTGGTCCTGGCTGTCGTACTGGCCGTCGGTCTGGCTTGGGCCGCGTGGTCAGTGTTCCGAGCCCGTCCCGAGACCCTCCCCGACGCGCGCCCACCCACCGCCCTCACCTCCGGCGCCCCGGTCACCCAACCGTGCGCCGCCGGCCAACCCTGCCCGTCACCAGGCGCCCAGCCGTCACCCGGCGTCCAGCCTTCGCCTGGCGCTCCTGCCCAGGCAGCGGGCACCGTCATCGTCCATGTCGCCGGCAAGGTACGCCGCCCCGGCCTGGTCCGCGCGCCCACTGGCTCCCGCGTCGCCGACGTACTCACCCTCGCCGGCGGCCCGCTCCCCGGCGTCGACCTCACCACCCTCAACCTCGCCCGCCAGGTCACCGACGGCGAACAGATCCTGGTCGGCCAACCGGCCCCACCCGGCACGTCGTCCACCGCACCAGGCACCACGTCCAACCCGTCCACGGCCCCGGCCGGCTCACCCGTCAGCCTCAACACAGCCACCCTCGACCAACTCGACACCCTTCCCGGGGTCGGCCCGGTCCTGGCCCAGCGCATCCTCGACTACCGCACTCAGAACGGCCCTTTCACCACCATCGACCAACTCCAGGAGGTCCCCGGCGTAGGCCCCAAGAAGTTCGACTCCCTCAAACCCCATGTCCGCCTCTGACCCCGCCGAGCCCGAGGAGGCAGAACAGGAGAGTGAGCCGGTTGACGTGCGGTTGTTGGTGCCGGCGGCAGCCGGGTGGTTGGCCGCAGTCCTTCTGGTGGCCCATCGACCGCTCGTCGGAGTTCTGATCGCAGGCATCGCACTCGGCCTCGCGGGCGCGCTCGCTCTGCTCGTGCGCGGTGCGGTTCGAATGCGGCGACCGTGGGTTGGTGTCACGCCTGAGCTCGGGTGGGCGACCGTCGGCGCGTTGGTTGTGGTCGCGGGGATGGGGCTGGCGGCGGGGCTGCAGGTGGAGGGGTTGCGCGCCGGGCCGGTGACGGGATTGGCGGCGGAGAGCGCGTCGGTCGGCGTGAAGCTGAAGATCGACAGCGATCCATCGGTACGGCGAAGTCCGGGCAGCCGGCGGCCGCCGTACGTGGTGGTGAAAGCGACCATCGAGGAGGTGCGAGCACGGGGGACCGTGACCCGGGTGCGTACGCCGGTCTTCGTGATCGGGTCGGCGCAGTGGCAACAGGTCCGGTACGGGCAGCGGGTCGACGCGAACGGCCGGCTCGAGGCGGTCGAGCGCGGGTCGGATGTCGCCGCGATGCTATCGATCCGCTCGGCTCCCCGGATGGTGGATCAACCGCCTTGGTGGTTGCGCGCCGCGGAGACGGTTCGGGGCGGTCTCCGCGAGTCCGTTGCCGGCCAGCCAGACGACGTACGAGGCCTCGTTCCCGCGCTCGTGATGGGTGACGAGTCCGGCTTTCCCGCGGACCTTACGGAGGACTTTCAGACGACCGGTCTGACTCATCTATCGGCGGTGTCCGGTACCAACCTGACTTTGTTGCTGGCGTTCGTGCTTCCGTTCGCCCGATTGATCGGCGTACGCGCTCGTGGTCTGACCGCGATCGGCCTGATGACGGTCGTCGTCTTCGTCATCCTGGCCAGACCTCAGCCCAGCGTCCTTCGTGCGGCCGCGATGGGCCTGATCGCGTTGGCGGCGATGACGGGTGGGGGAGGGCGTCGTCGCGCCGTACGGAGTCTGTCGTTCGCAGTGATCGGTTTGCTGCTCCTGGACACGTCGCTCGCGAGGTCAGCCGGGTTCGCGTTGTCCGTGCTCGCGACCGCGGGCATCGTGCTGCTCGGCCCGGGGTGGCGGGACGCGCTCGCCCGGTGGATGCCGGGGTGGCTGGCCGACGCGATCTCGTGTCCGTTGGCCGCGCAACTCGCCTGTACGCCGGTCGTCGCCTGGCTGTCCGGCGAGGTGTCGTTGGTTGCCGTCGGCGCCAATCTGCTGGCGGGTCCGGCCGTCGGTCCGGCGACCATCCTCGGGTTCGCCGCGGCCGGTATCGCTCTCGTGAGTACGGAGGCGGCCCACTTGGTCGGCTGGGCCGCGGGCTGGCCGGCGCGCTGGATCATCCTCATCGCCCGCGAAGGCGCCGACCTCCCCGGTGCCGCGAACGCGTGGCCTGCGACCGCAGTCGGAGTCGTCGTACTGACCTTGCTGTGTATCGCCCTCGTGTTCGGCCTGCACCGCGTCCTGGCTCGCCCGATCGCCATGGTGCTCGCGGTGGTCGTGGTGGCGGTCGTCGTACTGCGTCCTGTGGGTCCGATCGGTTGGCCGCCGAACGACTGGCTCTTCGTGATGTGTGACGTCGGGCAAGGCGACGGCCTGGTACTGCGGGCAGGAGACAAGGCGGCCGTGGTCGTCGACACCGGTCCCGATCCGGCCGCGATGGATCGGTGTCTGCGTGACCTCGGGGTCGAGTACATCCCGGTCCTGGTGCTGAGCCACTTCCATGCGGATCATGCGGGTGGCTTGGCCGGTGTACTCAAGGGTCGGCGGGTCGACGGGATCGAGGTGACCCCGTACTTCTCGCCGGCCGCTGAGTACGACCGCGTCGTCGACCTCGCGGCGCATCACGGCATCAACCTGCGCACGGTGACCTACCAGGAGAAGCGCGTGGTCGGGTCGCTCAGTTGGACTACGCTGTGGCCGGCGCGCGTCCCGGCGTCGCCGCCGCCGGGCACGTCCTCAGCGACCTCGACCGACGAAGGCTCACCGGAGAACAACGCGAGCATCACCATGATGGTCGAGGTCTCCGGCCTCCGGATCCTCCTCACCGGCGACCTCGAACCCGAGTCCCAGCGCGCGATCCTCGCCACCGGCGCCGACCTGCGCGCCGACGTCCTCAAGGTCCCTCACCACGGCTCCGCCCAACAAGACGCCAGCTTCATCGCGGCCACCAACGCCCGCCTCGCCGTCATCTCGGCCGGCCGGGACAACGACTACGGCCACCCAGCCCCGAGAACCCTCGAGCTCCTGTCCCACCAATCCACCCGAACCGCCACCACCCTCACCAACGGCTCCCTGACCATCACCAACCCCGACAACCACCTAACTCTGACCACCAACCAGCAAGCACTCTCACGCTGAATCGCCCGCAAGCACTCTCATGTTGAGCCTTCCGTGAAGGTGACGGCCTTCGACGGGACCGTGTTCTCGGCCTGGTTCGCCGAGAGCCCAGGCGGCGACTCGAGAAACCACGTGAGCCGGTACGACCTCGCTGACCTCGGGAACCGCAGGGATGTCGTAGGTGGCATGCGCGTCGTACGGCAGAACGACCCGGTAACCACGCGCGAGCGCGGTCCGTGAGGTCGCCTGCACGCACATCTCCGACATCAGACCGCAGACAGCCACCGCTCGCACACCAGCCCCGACGAGGATCTCGCCGAGTGGAGTTCCATCGAACCCGTCGTCTCTGGGTTTGCGGAGCAGGTGCTCACTCGGCCCGGGCTTGACCGGGAGATCCAGCTCCCACCCCGGCGTGTTCGGCTCGTCGTCCGCGCCCGGAGACCCTTCGTTCTGCAGATGTACGACGACCGCGCCCGACTGCCGCGCACGGTCCAGCAGTTCGCTCACCCGCTCGAGCAGCCGCGCCGCGTCGGGTACCGGGTTCGCGCCGGACACGAAGGCAGTCTGGACGTCGAAGACGATGAGCGCCTGGACGGGCGATGCGGCGGCGGACGACGTTGGCTCGGCGTCGTCGGCGGAGGTGCTCCGCGTATCTGCGGTCATGCCGCCATCCTCCCGGCTCGCGAACCAGTCATCCAACGCACTTAGGCCGCCCCGCGCGCCTGCGGCTGAGCCGACCCCGGCCGCCGCTGCTGCGACCCCGGCGAACGCCTCGTCCAGCCATCCGCGAACTGCGCCCCGATTCCGGCTCCAAGTTCGCCGACTTGCTCCTCCCGGTCGTGGACATCAGCATCCGCGTTCGCCGACTGGCTTCTCGCGGTCGGTGCGAGGGCGTGGGTTTGCGGAAGATAGTTTGCGCTGGGCGACATTCTTCTTCCGGAAAGCGGGGCTGGTCTGCGGCCTGCGGCCTGCGGCCTGCGGCCTGCGGGCTGCGGCTGGTGGTTGGGGTCCATGGCGCGGGCTGGCTTCTCGCGGTGGCGGACGTCGGTGCGAGGGCGTCGGGTTTGCGGGAGGTGGGTTGCGCGGGGCGGTGGGCTTCTTCGGGAAAGCGGGGCCGGCTTGGTGGACTGCGGGCTGGTGGGTGGGGTTGTCGGTGGGGTGTGGGAGGGTTGCGGCGTGGCTGCTCGTAGGGGTTCTGCGCCGAAGCTGGGCGATGTGCTGCTGGTGACCGGGGCCGAGGCGTTTCTGGCGGATCGGGCAGTTCGATCGGCGATCGCGGCGGTGTCGAAGGGCGGCGCTGAGATCGAGGTGACCGACGTTGATGCGGTCACGCTGGATGTCGGGGTGTTCGCGGAGCTGACCGGGCCGTCGTTGTTCGCGAGTGAGCGGGTGCTGGTGCTGCGGGCGCTGGAGAACCTGCCAAGCGAGATGGCGCCGCATCTCATCGAGTACGCCGGCGCACCGTCGGACGACGTACTGGTCGTGCTGGTGCACTCCGGTGGGCAGAAAGGCAAAGCAGTCCTCGACAAGTTGCGGAAGGCATCGGTCAACGAGGTGGTCGCGACCGCGCCGAAGACGTGGGAGTTGCCGCAGTTCGTGGCCGGGGAGATCCGGTTGCACGGCGGGACCGTGGACGAGCGGGCGTCGGCGGCGCTGGTGGACGCGGTCGGGCATGATCTGCGGGCGCTGGCGGGGGCGTGTTCGCAGCTGGTGTCGGACTCCGGCGGGCAGCCGGTGACCGCAGAGCTGATCGGTCAGTACTTCGGGGGTCGTGCGGAGGTGACGAGTTTCGCGGTCGCGGACGCGGCGATCGCGGGGCGGACCGAGCCGGCGCTGGAGCAGTTGCGGTGGGCGTTGGACTGTGGGGTCGCGCCGGTGCTCGTCACGAGTGCGATGGCGGGCGGATTGCGCGGGCTGGCAAAGTTCTCCAGCGCGCCCGGCGGTTTGCGCGAGGCGGACCTGGCTCGCGAGGTCGGCGTACCTCCGTGGAAGCTGAAGCAGCTCAAGCAGCAGGCCCGCGGCTGGACGCCCGGCGGGCTGGCGAGTGCGATCAAGGCGGTCGCCCAGGCCGACGCCGACGTGAAGGGTGCCTCCGGGGACGCCGGGTACGCGCTCGAACGGATGGTCATCGCAGTCAGCCGAGCCCACGGCCGCCGCTAGCCCGCCTGCCCGGCGAGGACCGTGCCCGAGACCAGATTCAGGTCGGGACGAGGTTCGGCTCGGGGCCCGGCCCAGGACCAGGGCCGGCTCGGGACGAAGCTCGGCCCAGGACCAGGTTGAGCTCGGGGACCAGGTCGAGCTCGGGTCCGACGTGCCTGTGAGCCCACCCGTCGGCGACCCCCCGGCATGCGAAACCCAGCTGGGCCGTGGGCCAGCTGGGTTCGGGAACGCAAAACGATCGGCCTGTCCGCGGAGGACGGCCGATCGTTTTGCGGTGCTTAGAGGGAAGCGACCTTCTTGAAGATGGACGACTTCCGGTTGGCAGCCTGGTTGGCGTGGATGACGCCCTTGCTGGCGGCCTTGTCGAGCAGGCGGCCGGCCACGCGGGCGTGCTCCTGCGCCTTCGCGGCGTCGCCGGCGTCGGCGGCCTCACGGAAGCGGCGAACAGCCGTCTTGAGGGTCGACTTCACCGACTTGTTGCGAAGTCGCGCAGCCTCGTTCTGGCGGTTGCGCTTGATCTGGGACTTGATGTTCGCCACGGAGCAGAGCCTCGATCAGGTGTGTGCGGTCAATACAGGAAAGGTGTCGCGCGCACGGTTAACCATCACCCGTGGGGGCGCGAAGAGCCAGACTACCAACAAGCCCGGCCCGCGACCAAACCGGGAACCCGCCTGAACCCGCCGTCGGCGACACTCCGTCCACGACGAATGGCGCCGTGAACCGCGGCACCCCGGTCCCGGTGCGGACGAAGAAGCTGGATCCGCTCCTGCCGCCGCCCACGGTGCCGAACGCGCGGCGATGTCCGTCAAGGTGCAACTTCCTGGGGACGTCATCGCCGAGGGCGGTGCGGAGTACGACGGATCGCCGCCGCCGCGCTGTGTCCCGGTCGTCGCCTACGCCGGGGGCGTTGTTCTCCTGCTTGTGCTCATCGGCCTGGTCGCACGCCGGATCATGCGGTCTCGGCAGCCGTCTTCAGCCGCTCGAGCGTGATCCTGATGCCGCGGTCGTTCGCCCGCACCCGGTCGCCGAAGATCGGCCGGAAGAGCAGGCGGAGAGGCGCCGGCCGGTGGTCGGTCCAGGATTCGGTGACCTCGCGGGCCGCGCCGACCTCCCGGAAGTCGTAGGCCCAGAGCGAGACCGGGATCGGGCCGAACGTGATCACGAAGCTGAAGCGCTCACCGGGTACGGCGTCCACCACCCGGCCGAAGGTGAACCACCGGACAGCGCCGGCCCGGTTGTGTCCGACGAACCGGGCTCCGACGGCGGGGCCCGGCGTACGGGTGGACCAGGTGACCCTGGTGCACTCGGGGCTCCACTCGCCCATCCGCGGCAGGTCGCTGACCAAGTCGTACACCGACAACGCCGGCGCTGACACCGTGAGGGTCTCGCTCAGGTCCGGCATCGGGTTTTCCCTTGCTGTAAGCCAACGGGGGCTGACGGGGAGCTGACACGTGCAGTGCTGAGCGTGACATCGGTGCCCGCCGCAGGCATACTCGGGCCCGCGTGACGCTGATCACCGCAGGGGGTGTGGTGTGTGCGGTCGTCACGGGTCCAGCAGCGAGACCAAGCTCCACCATCGCGCCGTCCAAAGCCCTGGAGGAACTCAGTGCCCCGCCGTACCCCGATCATTCTGGCCGCCGCGCTGGTCGCGTCGCTGGCCGGCCTTCCGCTCGCGGCGCGTGCCGCCGACGCTCTACAGGCCGAGGAAGCACCCGCAGTCGCCGACCCGCAGGTCAAGGAGTCGTCGACCGGGTCCTACATCGTCCAGCTCGACGACGCCCCGGTGGCCGAGTACGCCGGCGGCATCGCCGGTCTGCCGTCGACCCGCGTCGTACCCGGGGGGAAGCTGGTCAAGACCGCCGGTCAGGTGGTCGGCTACGTCCAGCATCTCGCCCGCGAGCGCCAGGAGATCCTGGCCAAGGTGCCCGACGTGAAGAAGCTCTACGACTACAGCTACACCTACGCCGGCTTCTCCGCGCAGATGCCGTACGACGAAGCCGTCAAGCTGGCCAAGACGTCCGGCGTGAAGAGCGTCGAGCCGAACGAGCTGCAGCACCAGGACACTGTGGACACGCCGCGGTTCCTCGGACTGTCCGGTAAGGGTGGCGCCTGGCAGCAAGCCGGTGGCATCGACAAGGCCGGCGACGGCGTCATCATCGGCGTACTGGACTCCGGCTACGTCCCGGAGCGGGCCAGCTTCGCGCCGATCAAGACGACCACGACGTCGGACGCGATCGTCGCGAAGAAGTGGAAGGGCACCTGCCAGGCCGGCGAGGAGGCGCCCGTTGCCTGTAACAACAAGGTGATCGGCGCCCGGTACTTCGACAAGGGCATCGGCACCCGTCCGATCCCGGAGGAGTTCAAGTCGCCGCGTGACTACGGCGGCCACGGCACGCACACGGCCAGCACGGCCGGCGGCAACTACGGCGTCGAGATGAGCGTCATGGGCCGCGCCTACGGCAAAGGCTCCGGGATCGCCCCGCACGCCCGGCTGGCGATCTACAAGGTGCTGTGGGCAGTCGACCAGACCGGCGGCGGCAGCGGTACCGACGCGGACATCGTGGCCGGTATCGACGCCGCGGTCGCGGACGGCGTCGACGTCCTGAACTACTCGATCTCCGGCTCCGGCTCGACCTTCGTCAACGCCACCGGCCTCGCCTTCCTGCGCGCGGCCCGGGCGGGCGTGTTCGTCGCCACCAGCGCCGGCAACACCGGCCCGGGCGTCAGCACGGTCGGCAAGAACTACCCGTGGGTGACGACGGTTGCCAACGGCACCCATGATCGCGACATCCAGACCACGGTGACGCTGGGCGACGGCAAGTCCTACACCGGCGCCGGCATCGGCGCGGGCCTCCCGAGCACTTCGGTCGTGCTGGCCAAGGACGCCGGCCTGGCCGGTGCCGACCCGGCCAACCTGCTCCTCTGCATGCCGGGCACCCTCGACCCGGCCAAGGTCACGGGCAAGATCGTCGTCTGCGACCGCGGTGGCAACGCCCGCGTCGACAAGAGCCTGCAGGTGAAGACCGCCGGCGGTGTCGGCATGATCCTGGTCAACATCACCGCGGGCACCCTGGACGCGGACCTGCACTCGGTTCCGACCGTGCACCTCGACCACGTCGCCGCCCCCGAGATCAAGGCGTACGTCGGCGGCACCGCGAACCCGACCGCCACGATCAGCGCCGGTACGCCGGTCCGCGTGACCGCGCCGAAGGTCGCCAGCTCGTCCAGCCGCGGCCCGTCCCTGGCCGGGAACGGCGACCTGCTCAAGCCGGACGTGATGGCGCCGGGGACGAACGTCCTGGCCGCGACGACCGCGTTCAGCGCGGCCGGCGGCGAGTTCGCGTTCATGAGCGGTACGTCGATGGCGTCGCCGCACATCGCCGGCGCCGCGGCCGTGCTGATCGGCAAATACCCGACCTGGTCCCCGATGGCGATCAAGTCCGCACTGCTCACCACCGGCACCGACAAGGACACCAGCGGCAAGCCGGTCCAGAACGACTCCGGCTCGCCGGCCACGCCGTTCGGGTACGGCGCCGGACTCGTGCAGCCCAAGAACGCCATGGACCCGGGCCTGGTCTACGACTCGTCGTACGAGGACTGGACCAAGTTCGTCTGCGGCTCGGGTCAGGTGCCGGCCACGCACGAGCTGTGCGCGAACGGCAAGAGCGACCCGAGCGACCTGAACTACCCGACGATCGCGGTCGGCGACCTGGCCGGCAAGCAGACCATCACCCGGACGGTACGCAACGTCGGCAAGCTGCCCGAGATCTACGTCCCGAAGGTCGAGGGTCTGAAGGGCTTCAAGGTGACGGTGTCGCCGCGGATCCTGGTCACGCTCCCGGGCCGTACGGCGACGTACAAGGTCACCGTCGAGAACACCGGCGCGCCGCTGGAGCAGTACACGTTCGGCAAGCTGACCTGGACGTCGACGAAGCACGCGGTCACCAGCACGGTGGCGATCAAGCCGCTGACGGTGAAGGCGCCGGTGCAGGTCAACGGGACCGGGACCGCGGGGTCCGTGCAGGTGCCGATCACGGCCGGGTACACCGGCACGCTCAACACCAGTGCGGTCGGTCTGACCGCTGCCACCGTGGCTGAGGCCGCCCTGAAGAACCCGGGTGGCGTGTCGTTCCCGACCACGAACCCGGCGGCCAACGACCACGTCGCCAAGTTCACCGTGAACGTCCCGGCCGGTGTGAAGCACGCCCGGTTCTCGACGTTCGACGCGGACTACCCGGCGGGCACCGACCTCGACGTCTTCGTCTACAAGACGGGAACGACGACCCTGCTCGGCAGCAGCGCGGGTGGGTCGGCCGAGGAAGAGGTCAACCTGCCTGCGCCGGCCGGAGGGTCGTACGACGTGTACGTCGACCTGTTCGCGGGAGCCAACGAGCAGCAGGTGAAGCTCAACCACTGGGAGCTCCTCAACACGGAGGGCAACCTCACGGTCACTCCGGCGACCCAGTCCGTCCAGGTAGCCGCCCAGGCGACGGTCACGGCCTCCTGGACCGGCCTGACAGTCGGCACCCGGTACCTGGGGCGTCTCCAGTACTCCGACGGCGCAGACGGCTCCGGCTCGACCATCGTCCGCGTGGACAACTAGCAACACGAAACGAGGGCGGCCTCCGGCTGGGGCCGCCCTCGTTCTGTGTCAGGGCTGTTGCAGGGTGACGTTTCCCGCGTCCTTCACCAGCAGCTTGCACGCCCCCGTGGTGACGTCACAGCGGTAGAGCTCCCGATGGATGACCCCGTGGTCGCCGTCCCGCTCGTTGAGCGCCAGCAACTGCGTCGCGTCCTCGAAGACCGCCTCCGGCCAGTCCAGCATCCGATCCGGCAGTTGGAGCTTGGTCACCTTCCCGGTGGCGACGTCGACGGCGACTTTCTGCAGGCTGTGGATCATGGTCCGGCCGTCGGGAGACAAGACCGGATACTGGGCCTCTTCACCCTGGTCGCAGTGCCCCCGCTGTCCCTCGAACGTCGTTCCACGCAGGACCCCGGCCTTCAGACACCGGTTCTCGCCGCTCCTGGTCGCCATCAAGACGGTGTCGGTGGTGCCCGGGATGGACAGCCCGCCGCTGAAGGCAGGCGCAGTAATGGGCTGCGGCTGGCCCGATCCTGGCCGCCAGATGAGCAGCTGGGGTGCGTTCGTCTCACCATTGGATTCGTCACACCCTCACAGACGCGCATCCCCGCAGAATGCTGCGTCCGGAGGCTAAGTCAGTCCGGGGGCTAAGTCAGTCCGGGGCTACGCCAGCCGTTCCCGCACCCAGTCGAGGTGGATGAGCGCGTGCTTGCGCTGCCAGGTGCGGATGGTCGGCAGACCGGGCGGCGCCGGCTGGGCCGCACCCCACCACAGGCCGCCTGCGATGGCGGCCAGGAAGCCGGTGATGGCCACGTCGTCCGGCAACTCCGGCAGCGTGACGGACTCGCGCATGTCGGCGTGCAGGATGACGGTGTCCGCCCAGCGCGGCGCGAGCGCCGGGTGCGCCCAGTCGATGAACACCACGCGATCATCGGTCAGGATGATGTTGTCGGCCCGCAGGTCCCAGTGCGCCAACGCCTTGCCCTCGGCCAGCGTCCGGAGCCCGGTCCGGGCGAGCTCCGCCAGCTCCTCCTCGCGCCCAGCCGCCCAGTCCGGTACGTCGAGACCGTCAGCGATCACGTTGTCCCACCGGCTCAGGAACTCGGCGCTCCGCTCGGCGGCAACCGGCGCGTCCGGCCACGGTGACGGGTCCAGGGCCTCGGTCAGCTCGGCTACGGCGTCCAGGACGCGATCGGCGTCGTACTGCTCCCAGGGGTGGGCCGGCAGTCTGCCCTCGATGTCCTCGAACAGCAGTCCGACCCAGTCGCCGTCGTCGTAGACGTCGTACAGCACCGGAGCTGACGGCAGCGGACCGATGGCCTGGACCGCGGTGATCTCCTGGCGGAACAGCTCTGGCGTCTTCGGGTTGAGCGACGTACCGACGGCCTTGACGAAGGCGCGGCGGCCGGAGGCGGTCACCACTCGGGCGGCGACGCCGGCGGAGAAGCCGCCCTGCTGGGTCGCGGCGGAGACCACCACCGACCCCAGTGCGCGTCCCACCCACGCCCGCACCTGGGCGGGCACCTCCTCGAAGGGCATCCGAACCCCAGCAGCATGCGCCATGCGGCACAACGGTAGGGTCCAGGCGCCTCGGCCGCTCGGCATTTTCGAATCCGCTGGCCCCGCATGGGATGATTGACCGGTTGACCAGACAAGCCCCTGACCTAGACGAACTGGATCCTCTCCGTGCCCGTTGGCCCCACGACCGTGCCGCAGCCGGGTCGTACCGACCCGTCGCTGATCCGGAACTTCTGCATCATCGCCCACATCGACCACGGCAAGTCGACGCTGGCCGACCGGATGCTGCAGATCACCGGGGTGGTCGACGACCGCTCGATGCGGGCGCAGTACCTGGACCGGATGGACATCGAGCGGGAACGCGGCATCACGATCAAGTCGCAGGCGGTCCGGCTCCCGTTCGCGCCGAAATCGGACTCCCCGGGTGGCCTGCTCGCCCCGGACGGGACGACGTACATCCTGAACATGATCGACACGCCCGGTCACGTCGACTTCACCTACGAGGTGTCGCGGTCGCTGGAGGCGTGTGAGGGCGCGGTGCTGCTGGTCGACGCGGCCCAGGGGATCGAGGCGCAGACGCTGGCGAACCTCTACCTCGCGCTGAGCGCGGACCTGCACATCATCCCGGTGCTGAACAAGATCGACCTGCCCAGCGCCCAGCCGGAGAAGTACGCGGCCGAGCTGGCCCACATCATCGGCTGCAACGCCTCGGACGTCCTGAGGGTGTCGGCGAAGACGGGCGAGGGCGTCGATGAGCTGCTGAGCGAGATCGTCGCCCAGGTCGAGCCGCCGAAGGGCGTCAAGGACGCGCCGCCGCGGGCACTGATCTTCGACTCGGTCTACGACACCTACCGCGGCGTGGTCACCTACGTCCGGGTGGTCGACGGCGAGCTGAACCACCGGGACCGGATCAAGATGATGTCCACCGGCGCGGTGCACGAGATGCTCGAGGTCGGCGTCATCTCGCCGGAGCCGATGAAGTCGCCGAGTATCGGCGTCGGCGAGGTCGGCTACCTGATCACCGGTGTGAAGGACGTCCGCCAGTCCCGGGTCGGTGACACCGTCACCTCCGCCGTCCACGGCGCGACCGAGGCGCTCGGCGGCTACAAGCACCCGCAACCGATGGTGTACTCCGGGCTCTTCCCGATCGACGGCGACGACTACCCGACGCTGCGGGACGCGCTGGAGCGGCTGCAGCTGAACGACGCGGCCCTGCAGTACGAGCCGGAGACCTCGGGTGCGCTCGGGTTCGGGTTCCGCTGCGGCTTCCTCGGTCTGCTGCACATGGAGATCGTCCGCGAGCGGCTCGAGCGCGAGTTCGACCTGGACCTGATCTCGACCGCGCCGAACGTGGTCTACCGGGTCGAGATGGAGGACGGCAAGGAGCACGTCGTCACCAACCCGAGCGAGTTCCCCGAAGGCAAGATCGCCGACATCTACGAGCCGGTGGTGAAGGCGACGATCCTCAGCCCGAAGGACTTCATCGGCGTCATCATGGAGCTCTGCCAGACCAAGCGGGGCAACCTGCAGGGGATGGAGTACCTGTCCGAGGACCGGGTCGAGCTGCGCTACACGCTGCCGCTGGCCGAGATCGTCTTCGACTTCTTCGACCAGCTGAAGTCCAAGACCAAGGGCTACGCCTCGCTGGACTACGAGCCGACCGGCGAGCAGGCCGCGGCGCTGGTCAAGGTGGACATCCTGCTGCAGGGCGAGCAGGTCGACGCGTTCTCGGCGATCGTGCACCGCGACAACGCCTACTCGTACGGCGTCGCGCTGGCCGGCAAGCTGAAGGAACTGATCCCGAGGCAGCAGTTCGAGGTGCCGATCCAGGCCGCGATCGGGTCCCGGATCATCGCCCGCGAGTCGATCCGGGCGATCCGCAAGGACGTGCTGGCCAAGTGCTACGGCGGTGACATCACCCGGAAGCGCAAGTTGCTGGAGAAGCAGAAGGAAGGCAAGAAGCGGATGAAGATGGTCGGCCGGGTCGAGGTCCCGCAGGAGGCCTTCATCGCCGCCCTTCGGACGTCGGACGCCACGGAGAAGGCCAAGAAGTAGTGCCGGTCGAGATACCGGCCGACTTCCTGGTTGTCGCGTCGCGGGGGCAGGACTGGGCCGACTGGCTGGACCGACTGCCGCGGCTGACCGCGACCTGCTCGACGAGTGGAACCTCCGGGTCGACGGTACGGCGTCGTACGGCAACTGCGCCCTGGTCGTGCCGGTGATCACGGCCGATGGGCAGGACGCCGTACTCAAGGTCCAGTTCCCGCACTGGGAGGCCGAGACCGAGCACCTCGCGCTCCGGGACTGGGGTGGGAACGACCCGCACTACGAGGTCGCGCCGCTGATCTGGAACCGCTGGGACGAGGTCGTCGCCGGCGGCGACCTTCGGTTCGCGGTCCGGCAGCGGTTCTACGCCGCGATCGACGCGGCCGAGCTGGACGAGGACCGCGCCCGCGGCTGGGTGATCGTCCGGCAGATGCTCAACGTCCTCTGGACCCTGGAGGATGCCGGCAGCGACGAGTCCCTGCCGCAGGACTGGCTCACCCGCAACATCGCCATCGTGAAGGCCATCCAGGATTAAATGCCTGGAGCCGCGGCCCGTCGCGGCGGATGATGGTCGGCATGCGGCTGTTGACGGTCAACGTGGTGGAGAAGCTGATCCCGGGTCCCAAGGAGACCGGGCTGACCGCGATCGACAAGCGTCCGCAGGTCGGCCGGGTCCACGTCGGCGAGCTCGGTCTCGTCGGTGACCGGGTCTGCGACACCAAGAACCACGGCGGTCCAGACCAGGCGGTCTACGCGTACGCCGAGGAGGACGCGCAGTGGTGGGCCGCAGAGCTCGATCGGGAGATTCCGACCGGTCTGTTCGGGGAGAACCTGCGCACCGAAGGGCTCGACATCACCGGTGCGCTGCTCGGTGAGGTCTGGCGGATCGGCGACGAGGTCGAGGTGATGGTCCGGGCGCCGCGGATCCCGTGCATCACCTTCCAGCACCGGATGCAGGAGCCGCACTGGGCGAAGAGGTTCCACCAGACCGGACGCCCGGGCGCGTACCTGAAGGTGCTTCGGACCGGGGCGATCGGTGCCGGTGATCCGGTCGAGGTGCTGAGCCGGCCGGACCACGAGGTCACCATCGGGCACATGTTCGGCGCCCAGGACCCGGCGAAGATGCAACGGCTGCTCGACTCGGGCGTAGACCTGATGGACGAACTCCGCGAGATCGCGCAGCGCGTCGCGGCCCGCGGGTGAGCGGGACCCCTGCGGGCGCGACACCAGCGATGAGGGGGCTGCTGCCCGCGCCCGGACCGCTCCGGCCGCTCGCCCTCGCCACCCTGCTGAGCCGAATCGGCAACGGGTTGCTGATGACGGTCAGCGTCCTGTATTTCACCCGGATCGTCGGATTGTCGATCGCCCAGGTCGGTCTCGGGCTCACCATCGCCGGGCTGTTCGGTCTGTTGTCGGCCGTTCCGATGGGTCATCTGGCCGATCGCCGCGGTCCGCGCACGCTGTTCGTCGTACTGAGTCTGATGGTGTGCGGCCTCTCGCTGCTCTACCTGCTCGTGCAGACTTTCTGGCAGTTCCTCGTCGTCTCCGTCGTGCTCACCGTGATCGACCGGGGTGCCGGCGCGGTCCGGGCCGCGCTGATCGCCGCGATCACCCAGGGCGCCGATCGGGTCGCGGCACGTGCCTACCTGCGGGCGGTCACCAACATCGGCATCATGGCCGGCGCCGGGATCGCTGTGCTCGCACTGCATTTCGACACGAGTACGGCGTACCGCTTCATGTTCGTGCTCGACCCGCCCTGAGCATCGTCGCGGCCTTCGTCGTCCTGGCCGTCCCGCGGGTCGCGCCGCAGCCGAAGCGCGACGACGGACCGGTCTGGATCGCCTTGCGCGACAGGGGATACCTCGCGGTGGCCGCACTCAACGCCGCGATGTCGATCCAGTACGCCGTACTGGAGGTGGCGATCCCGCTCTGGGTGGTCGACCACACCGACGCACCCCGCTGGACGGTCGCGCTCCTGCTGATCATCAACACCGTCGTCGTCGGGCTCTTCCAGGTGCGGTCGTCCCGCGGTATCGCCGACCCGACGACGGCTGCGCGGGCGACCCGGACCGCCGGATTGTTGCTGATGGCATCGATGGTGCTGTTCGCCGGTGCGTCCTGGGGGAACGCCGCGCTCGCGGTCGGCCTGCTGGCGGTCGGTGCGCTGGTGCAGGTGATCGGTGAGTTGCTGCAGTCGTCCGGCTCGTTCCTGCTCGGCTTCGACCTCGCCGCCGACCACGCGCAAGGCCAATACCAAGGCGTCTGGAACACCAGGATGTCCATCAGCACGATGGTCGCGCCCACCGTTCTGGCCCTCCTCCCACTGGGCCTCGGCACTCCCGGCTGGATCATCCTCGGCGTCTGGTTCGCCGTGATCGGGGTCCTGTTCGTGCCCGTCGTACGGTGGGCTGAGGCGCGGCGAGGGCAGGGTAGCCAGATGCAAACAGTCGGTGCATAGTCCGGCACTCATTGCTCGGGGGGTTGAGCAAGGGGGATACATGCGTCGCGCTGTCGTGACCGGGGGAGCTGGATTCATCGGGAGTCATCTGTGTGAACGACTCCTCGCCGAAGACTACGAAGTGCTGTGCCTGGACAACTTCCTGACCGGGCGTCCGGACAACGTCGCCTTGCGGCGAAGATGGTTCAGGTCGGCTCGCGGTAGCCGAGGGCGGCGGAGATCTTGCGGGCGGCTTCGATGGCCGCGGGGGCCATCAGGGCGACCTGGGCGATGGATTGCTCCAGGGACAGCGTGGAGATGCTGACCGCGGCGATCGCGGCGCCGGTGTGGTCGTGGATGACGGCGGCGACGCACCGGATGCCTGGTTCGTTCTCCTCGTCGTCGAGCGCGTAGCCGCGGGTCCGCACCTGGGCGAGATCCGCTTTCAAAGCGGCCGCGGTCGTGTGGGTCAGGGGAGTGCGGGCCGGCAGGCCGGTCCGGGTGATGTGGGCGTCGAGTGCCTCGTCGTCCTTCTCGGCCAGCAGCGCTTTGCCGATGCCGGTGCAGTGCAGCCAGAACGCCTTGCCCACCCGCGACGGCATCCGGTACGGCTTCGGACCGTCGAGTCGCGCGACGTAGATCGCCTCGTCGCCGTTCAAGAGGCCGACATGTACGGTGCAGCGAGTCTGGGCGACCAGGTCGGCGAGCACCGGGCGTGCGACGGTGGCGAGGTCGACGTTGGTGAGCGCGTGCCCGGCCAACCGCAGCGCCTTCGGGCCCGGGTGGTACGAACCGTCCTCGGCCTGCGCGACGAACTCGTGCTCGACCAGCGACGCCATGATTCGGTGCACGGTTGACTTGGCCAGACCGGTCGCATTGACGACGTCGGTGAACCGCGAGTGCTCCAGGACGGCGTCAAGCACCATCAAGGTCTTGTCAATCGCCGAGGGCGAACTCATGTCCGTCATCCTGCCACCCCTCTCCCGGGCGAAGCGCCTATCTGGCCAGCCAGCCGCCGTCGACTGCGAGGACGTGACCGTTGACGTAGCCGGCCGCCGCCGAGGCCAGGAAGACCGCGGCGCCGACCACATCGTCCGGCTGTCCCCAGCGACCGGCCGGGATGCGGTCCCGGATGGCGGCTTCGCGACCGGGGTCCGCGCGCAGGTCAGTGGTGTTGTCGGTGGTGATGTATCCGGGCGCGATCGCGTTCACCCGGACTCCGGCCAGACCCCACTCGTTGGCCAGCGCCTTGGTCAGTCCCGCGACCGCGTGCTTGCTCGCAGTGTAGGCCGGAACGGTGATCCCGCCCTGAAAACTCAGCAGGGACGCGATCGTGACGACAGCGCCGGCGCCGCGTTCGACCATGGCGGCGCCGATCGGTCGGGTGACCGCCCAGGTGGAGTTGAGGTTCACGTCGATCACGTGCTGCCAGTCGGCGGTGGTGGTCTCGGTGGCCGGAGCTCGCCGGATCGTGCCGGCGTTGTTGACCAGGATGTCGATCCGCCGCGTCCTCGCCAGTTCGGTCGCGGCCGCCTCGACCGCGACCGGGTCGGCGAACTCTGCGACGACCACGGTCGCCTGCCCGCCGCCGTTCGCCTTGATCGCCTCGAGGGTGTCCTCGAGAGCGGCGTCCCGGGCCATCAGGATCAGCTCGGCGCCGGCCGCGGCGTACCCGGCGGCGATGGCCGCGCCGATACCACGCCGGGCTCCGGTGATGAGCGCCGTACGGCCCTGGAGGCTGAACGGGTCAGCCGTCACCGCAGGTCCTGTACGTCGACGCCGTCCATGTCCGCGAACGCCTGGTTCTCGCCGGCCATCGCCCAGACGAAGCTGTACGACGACGTGCCGGCGCCGGAGTGGATCGACCAGCTCGGCGAGATCACGGCCTGGCGGTCGGCGACGAGCAGGTGCCTGGTCTCGTCGGGTTCGCCGAGCAGGTGGACGATCCGCTCGGACTCGGGCAGGCCGAAGTACAGGTAGCACTCGGTCCGGCGGTCGTGGGTGTGCGCGGGCATGGTGTTCCAGGTGCTGCCCGCGTGGAGCGTGGTGACACCGAGCACGGTCTGGCAGCTGCGTACGCCGTCCGCGTGGATGTACTGATCGATCGTGCGGCGGTTCGCGGTCTGCTGGTCGCCGAACTCGAGCCGGTTTCCCTCACCTGGGTTGACCGGTGCGGTGGGGAAGCCGGTGTGGGCTGCCGCCGAGAAGAGGTAGAAGGCTGCGTCCGGGCCGTCGAAGACGACTTCGCGGACGCCGCGACCGGCGTACAGGCAGGCTCCGGTGCTGAGCTCGTACTTCGTCCCGTCCGCGGTGACCGTGCCTGATCCGCCGACATTGACGACGCCGGCCTCACGGCGTTCGAGGAAGTACTCGCTGCGCAGCTCCGGCCAGGTCCCCAGCGTCAGCGGGCCGCTCGTGGGCCGCGCGCCCGCCAGCACGATCCGGTCGTGGTGGGTGAGCACCGCGGTGATCGTGTCCGGGACGAAGAGGTCGTCGACCAGGTAGTGCCGGCGCAGCGCGGCGGTGTCGAAGCCGGGCACCTGGTCGGGGTGGGTGGCGTGCCTGATCTGCAGAGGCGGCTGAGCATTCACAGAACCAGGTTCCATTCCACGGAACAGTCTGTCAAACCCCTTGGCCAGTGGAACTGTTAGCCAGATCCACCGACACCACCCTGGTCGTCGCGTTGCCGTTGGCAACTTCCTTGGTGGTCTACGTCGGTCTGGGCCTGCTCGTCCCGGAACGTCGCCCGGACGTCGACGAGCTGGTCGACTCGCTGAACAGCGACCCCGACGAGACCGACGTGGTCGCGGCGAGACGCTCGGCCGCGGTCGGCTGATTGCTGGAACACTGTCCCGTGACACAGAACACTACTGAGTTGGAGTGACTTCTATGCCGAACATCACCGTCGAACTCCTGTCCGGTCGCACCCTCGACCAGCGCCGCGAGTTCGTCGCCGCCGTGACCGAGTCCGCGATCTCCATCCTGAACGCCAAGCGCGAGTCCGTCCGCATCGTCTTCACCGAAATCGAAACCACCGACGTAGCCAACGGCGGAGTCCTGGTCGCCGACGCCTGACACCGTACGGACGAACGGGTAGTAGTCGCCCGCCGGCGGCGGGCACCCGCCTGACCGCCCCCGGGCGGGCCAGGCCGCGGCTACCTCTACCCGTTCGTCCGTACGCATGCTGGAATTCCGGAGCGGCGGTGGCACCCACCGGTTACTGTCGTCCCCATGCGAGTCGGAGTGTTTGGGACTACGGGGCAGGTCGGCAGTGTTATGCGGGAGCTGCTTGTTGAGCGGGCGTTCCTGGTGGACGAGATCCGGTACTTCGCGTCCGCGCGGTCGGCCGGGACCAAGCTGCCGTTCGGTGACACCGAGATCACGGTCGAGGACTCCGGGACCGCCGACTTCAAGGGTCTCGACCTGGCGTTGTTCTCCAACGGCAAGACGGCCTCGAGGGAGTTCGCCCCGAAGGTCGCCGCCGCCGGTGCGGTCGTGGTCGACAACTCGTCGGCCTGGCGGATGGACCCCGACGTACCGCTGGTCGTCTCTGAGGTGAACCCGGGCGACCTGGACAACCTGCCGAAGGGCATCGTCGCCAATCCGAACTGCACCACCATGGCCGCGATGCCGGTGCTCGCGCCGCTGCACCACGCCGCGACGCTGACCCGGCTCGTGGTGTCGACCTACCAGGCCGTGTCCGGCTCCGGCGGGGTGGGCGTCAGCGAGCTCGAGGACCAGGCTCGTGCGCTCGCCGAGCCCGGTGGCCGGCTCGCTCGCGGCACGGAGGGCATCACGCTGCCCGAGCCGAAGGTCTACGCCGCGCCGATCGCCTTCAACGTGCTCCCGCTGGCCGGCTCGATCGTTGCCGACGGCACCGGTGAGACCGATGAGGAGCAGAAGCTTCGGAACGAGAGCCGCAAGATCCTGCACATCCCCGACCTCCCGGTCGCCGGGACCTGTGTCCGGGTGCCGGTCTTCACCGGTCACTCACTCAGCATCCACGCCGAGTTCGCTGCCCCGATCACGCCCGAGCAGGCGACCGAGCTGCTCGGCGCCGCTCCCGGCGTCGCTCTCGCCGACCTCCCGACGCCGCTGCTCGCGGCCGGCCAGGATCCGTCGTACGTCGGCCGGATCCGCCAGGACCAGTCGGTTCCGGACAACCGCGGTCTGGCGCTGTTCGTCTCCAACGACAACCTCCGCAAGGGCGCCGCCCTCAACGCGGTCCAGATCGCGGAGCTCCTGGCCGAGCGCTGAATCGGCCTAATGTCAAGAAAATGTCATATGGAGCACTGCGGCATCCGCTGACACGGCGATAAGGTGTGCCTTCCGGCTGGTTGTTCTCGGCGATTCTTCGGCCGGGAGCAGGGGAGGTGACCGAGCTGGAGCAGCGTGGGACGAGCGGGCCTTCGGGGCTGCGCTTTCGCCTGCTCGGAACAGTGGAGGTGCGGGCCGCCGGCTGGGAGGTCATCCCGCTGCCGTCGCACCAGCCCGCGGTGCTGCTGGCCGCGCTCTTGCTCCGCCTGAATCGCACGGTGCGGACCGAGGATCTCGTCGACGTTCTGTGGGACGTCGACGAGCTGCCGAGCAGTCCGCGAGCCGCGCTGCAGATCTACGTCTCCAGGCTCCGGGCCGCGCTGGGAGACACCGGGCGAACGATGATCCGCACCGGCGACGGCGGTTACGCGCTGCACGCCGATCCGAGCCAGCTCGATCTCGAGACGTTTCGGTCCCTGGTGCGCCGCGCCGGGGAGGTCGACGATCCCGCCGGCAAGGTCGCGCTGATCACCGAGGGCCTGGCGCTCTGGCGCGGCGAGCCGCTGGCCGGTCTCGACGCGGGCGCGCTGACCCGGGAGATGATCCCGCGGCTGGCCGAGGAGCATCTGCAGGCTCAGGAGCTGTCGTTCGACGCCCGCCTGACGCTCGGTGACGCGGCCGGCGTGATCCCGGAGCTGACCGAGCTCGTCGAGCGCTACCCGACGCGAGAGCGGTTCTGGGCGCAGCTCATGCGCGCGCAACACGCGTCCGGACGGCAGGCTCTCGCGCTGTCGACGTACGGCGAAGTGTCCCGGCGACTGCGGGAGATTCTCGGGGTCGGGCCTGGTCCGGAACTGCAGCGGGTGCACGCCGAGCTGCTGGAGGCGACGGACACCGAGAGCATGGTGGTTCCACGCCAGCTGCCGACCGCCGTACCAGCCTTCGCCGGGCGGACCGAACACCTGCAGCGGCTCAACGGACTGCTTCCCGGCGCGCACCTCGGACTCGTCATCGGCCCGGCCGGAGTCGGCAAGACCTCGCTCGCGATCCATTGGGCCCGGCAGGTCGCGGACACGTTCCCCGATGGCGTCCTGTACGCCGACCTGCTCGGGTACTCGCCCGCGATCGAACCCGCGGATCCGCTGGCCGTGGTGCCACGATTCCTGGCCGGCCTGGGGATCCCGGCCGATCGGCTGCCGATGGCTGCGGATGAGCAGATCGCGCTGTACCGGAGTCTGCTCGCGGAGCGCGCGGTCCTCGTCGTACTCGACAACGCCCGGTCTGCCGAACAGGTACGGCCGTTGGCGGCATCCGGGGCGAACTGTCTCACCCTCGTCACCAGCCGGAACGAGCTCGCGGGGCTGGTCGCGACCGAGCAGGCGGAGCCGATCCAGCTCGACGTACTCGACCCCGAGCAGTCCAGGCAGTTGCTGGCGGCAAGAGTTGGCGAGCGGCGGCTGCAGGAAGATGCCGAGAGCACCGAAGAGCTGATCGCCCGCTGTGCAGGGCTTCCGCTGGCACTTTCGTTGCTCGGGGCACAGATCGCGTTGCGGCCCAGGAGACAGCTGGACTCGTTCGTCGAGACGCTGAGCGAGGCGCCGCTCGATGCGCTCTCGACCACCGACGGGGTCGACGTACGGACGGTCTTCTCCTGGTCGTACCGGCAGCTGCGGCCTGAGCTCGCCCGGCTGTTCCGGCTGCTGGCCCAGCATCCTGGTGCGGAGATCACCGTTGGCGCCGCGGCCGCGTTGGCCGGTGTGCCGACGGGTGAGGCTCGCGGCATGCTCGCCGTACTGGTTGCGAACCATCAACTAGTTGAGCTCGGGCCGGATCGCTATGCGCTGCACGATCTGCTGCGGAGCTACGCACGCGAGCTGTGTGAGGAGCAGGAGGCCGACGAGGCGTTCGAGCGGCTGCTCGGGTATCTGGTGCACACGGGCAACGCGGCTGCGCTGTTGCTCGCGCCGAGGCGGGATCCGGTCGAGCTGCCGGGGCTGGATCCTGGGGTCGACGTCGTACTGCTGTCGAGCCGGGATGAGGCGTTCGCGTGGTTCGACTCGGAGCAGCCGAACAATCTCGCCGTACTGCGGGCTGCTGCCGGCCGGGCGGATGGGCTGTTGTGGTTGTACGTGTGGACGATCGCGGACTATCTGGACTTTCGCGGACGGCCCGGGTACATGGAGTCCGAGTTCCTGGCGCTCGACGCGGCGGTCCGGCTCGGCGATCTGCGTAAGCAGGCGCAGACGCGCCGGGATCTCGCCCGGGGCCACATGGCGCTGCGGCAGTGGGACGACGCGATCCGGCAGCACGAGTTGGCGCTCGGCATCGCGGAGGAGCTGGATGACGACGCCGGTGTCGCGCACGGCTCGCTGAGCCAGGCGCGGGTGCTGAGCCGGATGGGGGAGCACCGGCAGGCCATCGAGAAGACCACCCGCGCGCTCAGGATCTACGAGCGGACCGGTCACGTCGATGCGCGGGCGAATGCGCTGAACAATCTCGGGTGGTACTACGGGCAGCTCGGCGAGTTCGAGGCGGCGGTGGACTACGCGCAGCAGGCGCTGAAGCTCTACGAAGAGCAGGACTCGGAGTACGGGCGTGCTGTCGTGAGCGACACCATGGCCTTTGCCCTGGCCGGCTCCGGCCGTCTTGACGAGGCCATTGCCAGCTACGCGACCGCTGTCGCCATCCTGCACGCCCAGGGGCGCCGCCACGAGACGGCGGAGTGCCTGATGTCGATGGCCGAGGTCCAGGAACGTGCCGGTCAGCCCGAGGCGGCCCGGGTGAGCTGGACCGAGGCGCTGGAGATCCTCGAGGCTACGGACCACCCCGATGCGGAGGTCGTTCGCCGGGCGCTGGACCAGCTGCGGCGGGGCGGTTGACGCGGTCCGGCGGACGAGGAGTAGAACTGACAGTGAGACACAGGCCACTGGCCGTGTGTGCACGTTGCGGAAACGTAATGGAGAAGTTGGGGCGGGCGAGCGAGGGGCATAGTCAGCCGTGCCCGCTAGCCATTACCCTCCGGTTACTTGACCCCCGATGGAGGCCAGACAATGAAGCCAGTCGCCGATGAGGGCCAGCTCGCGCTGCTCAGCAATCGCAAAGAGAACATGGCCACGATGTTTCTCGATCGGGTCGCCGCGACCCCTTCGCGCGAGGCCTTCCGGTACCCGTCAGGGGACCAGTGGAAATCCGCCAGCTGGCGGGACCTCGACGAGCTGGGTCGCCGCCGTGCGGCCGGCTTGATCGCTCTCGGCGTACAGCCTGAGCAACGGGTGGCTGTCGCCTCCAGCACCCGGATGGAGTGGGTCGAGTGCTACTTGGCCGCCGTACTCGCGGCTGCCGCGACGACCACGATCTACCCGACCACGATGGCGACCGATGTCGCGTTCATCGTGGCGGATGCCGACGTACACGTGGTCTTCGCCGAGGACGTGAGCCAGCTGGACAAGCTGCGCGAGCATCGGGCGGAGACGCCCTCGCTGCGGAAGGTCGTCCTGATCGACGGCGAACCCCCGGCGGACGACGCCTCCTGGGTTCTGTCGCTGGCCGCGCTGGACGAGCTCGGCGATAAATACCTGCAAGAACATCCTGAGGCGATCGACGAGCGGCTGGCCCAGATCCAGCCGGATCACCTCTGCACCCTGATCTACACCTCCGGCACCACCGGGCGTCCCAAGGGCGTCCGGCTGCCGCACTCGGTCTGGACGTACGAGGGTGCCGCGGTCGAGGGGATCCGGGTGCTCAGCCCGGACGACCTGCAGTTCCTCTGGCTGCCGCTGTCGCACGTGTTCGGTCAGGTGCTGCTCGCCGTACAGTTCCAGATCGGGTTCGCCACCGCGATCGACGGGCGGATCGACAAGATCGTCGAGAACGCGGCCGTCGTCCAGCCGACCTTCATGGCCGCCGCGCCGCGGATCTTCGAGAAGGCGCACGCGCGGATCGTCACCATGATCGAGGACGAGGGCGGGGTCAAGGCCAAGCTCTTCCACTGGGCCTTCGGGGTCGGTGCCCGCGTGTCCGTGCTGCGGCAGGCCGGCAAGGAGCCGAGCGGTGCGCTGGCGGCGCAGTACACGGTGGCCGACAAGCTGGTGCTGTCGAAGATCCGGGCCCGGTTCGGCGGCCGGATCCGCTTCTTCGTCTCCGGCTCTGCCGCCCTCGACAAGAAGCTGGCCGAGTGGTTCCACGCGGCCGGGCTGCTGATCCTGGAAGGCTACGGCCTGTCCGAGACCGCGGCCGGTTCGTCGCTCAACCGTCCCGGCCAGTACCGGCTCGGCAGCGTCGGTCCGATCTTCCCGGCCACCGAGGCGAAGATCGCCGAGGACGGCGAGATCCGGATCCGCGGCGACGGCGTGATGAGCGGCTACCACAACCAGCCCGAGCAGACCGCCGAGGTGATCGACGCCGACGGCTGGTTCCACACCGGCGACATCGGCCACTTCGAAGACGAGTACCTCTTCATCACCGATCGGAAGAAGGACCTGTTCAAGACCTCCGGCGGCAAGTACGTCGCGCCGCAGGCGATCGAGGGCCGGTTCAAGATGATCTGCCCGTACGTCGGCCAGTTCGTTGTCCACGGCAACAATCGGAACTTCGTCAGCGCGCTCGTCACCCTCGACCCGGAAGCCATCCAGGGCTGGGCCGCGTCGAGCGGCCTGGCCGGCAAGCCGTACGACGAGATCGTCGGCTCCGAGGCGGCCCACTCGATGGTCCAGGGGTACGTCGACGAACTCAACGCCGGCCTGAACCGCTGGGAAACCATCAAGAAGTTCACCATCCTCGACCGCGACCTCACCGTCGAGACCGGCGAGATGACCCCCAGCCTGAAACTCAAGCGCAAACACGTGGAAACCCAGTACGCCGACCTCCTGGACAAGATGTACGAGTAACCCACCCCGTGGAGTCGCCTGCAGCTGATCGGCAGGCGACTCCATCAGGGGTCAGGCCCAGGGGTCGAAGGGGATGGCTGTGGGTTTGGAGTTGTTGAGGAGGGTGCGGAAGCGGTCGCTGGTGTCGGTGATCTTGATGGTGGCGGAGCCGAAGTCGGCGGTCATCAGCCGGTCACGGAGTGAGGTGCTGGGCCAGCCGGTCCAGTCGACCAGGGGTGGGTAGCGCCAGTTGTGGTAGTGGTTCTCCGGCGGGTCGTCGTTGCTGTTGGCGAGCCGGAAGAAGTGGGTGCTGGCGCCGTCCTTGTGGTAGACGACCTTGGCATGCGATCCGTCGAAACGCAGCTGGGACCGCGGGTACGTCACCTGGCTCGAGTGCTGGGTGGTGGTCACGTACTCGACCTGGTTGGTCGACTGGTTGACCCAGGAGATGACGTGTTCGAAGTCGTGCCGGTGGCCGCCGAGGCTGCTGCCCGCAGGGCCTGGTCCTTCTCGAAGTAGCCGGCGTACACGACCGCACACCAGCCGTTGTTGCACTTCGAGCGGGCATAGGTCTGGGAGTTGTCGAGGTCTGACTGGCCCGGCAGTTGCCGTTCACGGCGCCGGTCGGGTTGAGGCCGGGATTGAGCGTGCCGTCCTGGCCGATGGCGGGCGTCGCGTAGCACCCGTCGGTGTCGTAGTCGTAGGCCGGCGAGAACGACTGCTCGAGTTGACGATGACACGTCACTCTCACCACCGCACATACGCTGCGTGCCTACAGATAGACGTTCCGTGAACAGACAGACCCGGCGTCCGCGGCGGGGCGGACGCCGGGTGGGTTGGGGTCAGAGGATGCTGAGGCCGATGGTGCCGGGTGCGAGCTTGCCGGTGCTGACCCGGTCGCGGGAGCCACGGGTGTCGACGGTCAGGGTGTCAGCCGGTTCCGCGTCCTTCAGGCGGACGTCGGCGCTCAGTCCGGAGACCCGGACGTTCCCGTCGGAGCCGGACACCTTGATGCGGTCCTTGCCGTTGGTGCCCTTGACGGTCACGGCGTCGACTGCCGAGTCGCCGCCGCTCGCGTTGAGCTGCGCACCGAGGTCGATGTCTACCCTCCGGACATCGGTACGGCGCAGATCCTCGACGGTGACCGTGTCGGCACCGCCGAGCGCGTTCAGCTTGACCCGCTCGAGGTCGTCGGTGTCCATCACGATGTTGCCGACGTCCCGGGTGAACCGCAGTCGCTGACCGTTGGCAGCGGCAACGAACCTCTCTGCGACGCCGGCGCCGTTGAACACCATGGTGTCCTGGCCGCGACCGCCCTTGATCACGTCGCTGCCGTCGCCCGGATCCCAGGTGAACGAGTCGGTGCCGTTGCCGAGCAGCGCCGTGTCGGTGCCGCGGTTCCCGTCGACGGCGTCGTTCCCGGAGCCGGTGCGGAACAGTTCGTTGCCGCTGCCACCGAACGCCTGGTCGTTGCCGCTGCCGGTGTCGATGGTCGTGGCCGGCTGTACCTCGGCGCCGTAGTCGATCCGTACGACGTCGTTGCCGCCCCGGCTGTTGACCTGGATCTGGGTGAAGTCGCTCCGGTTCACCGTGCGCTTCGTCGTACCGTCACCGAAGTCGACCTCGAGCACCGACGTGTCGGCGGCCGGCACGCTCAGGGAGATGTCGTCTCCCTGGTTCGTGCCGGTGACGATCAGCTGGCCGGTGTCGATCACGACGCGGCGGTCAGGCGCCGCGGATGCCGTGCCGGTCAGGCTCAGGGCGATGCCGGCGGCGACGGCCGCGACAGCCGCCGCGCTGAGACCCCGCCGGAAACGCTTGGTCGAACTACTCATGATGTGGTCCCTCCCTCGTGGTCACGGCCGTCCGCCGCGATCCGATGTCTACGCGGCCTACACGCGCACCACCGCGGCCCGGTTCAAACCAATCTGCGCGAGTTTCGTGCGCCGACCGCAAGAGGTTGCCCAGGGCATCTAAATGGCTCAGGGTGCGGTTCGCAACGATCAGGGTTCGATCCGGGGTCGTCCACGATGTGCTGCATCCGTGCCACGAGGACGATCGGAATTACATCGAACCGGATTGATCCGGGGGCCGTGTAGAGGGCACGGAAGGCGTATCAGGACCCGCAGAGGCAGGCGATCATGAGCACAGTCGCGGTGGAGTCGACACCGACGGTCGTCGGCTCAGGGCGCCTGGTGACCGGCCGGTACCGCTTGCACAGGTTGCTCGGCCGCGGCGGCATGGGCCGTGTCTGGCTGGCCGAGGACGAGCTGCTCGGGCGGCGAGTCGCGCTCAAGGAGGTCGTGCTCCCGAATCAAACGGCCGAGCAGGTCCGCGCCAGTGCGCAGGCCGAGGCGCGCGCGGCGGCGCAACTGGTTCACCACAACGTGGTCAAGGTGTACGACGTGGTCGAGGACGCCGGCGACCACTGGATCGTCATGGAGTTCCTGTCCGGGCGCACCTTGGCCGACGCCCTGGCCTCGGACGGACCGCTCCCGATGGCAGAGGTACGGCGGATCGCGCAGCACCTGGTCGACGCGCTCCGAGCCGTCCACCGGGCGGGCGTGGTGCACTCCGACGTCAAGCCGGCGAACGTCCAACTGTGCGACGACGGGCGGGTCGTGCTGATGGACTTCGGGATCGCCACGGCCGTCGACGACCAGCAGACCCTGTCGAGCGAGGCCATGGCCGGCAGTCCGGCGTACATGTCTCCGGAGCGAGCTCGTGGTGACGCGGTCGGCCCGGCGTCCGACCTGTTCTCGCTCGGCGCGACGCTGTTCGCGGCGGTCGAGGGGAAGTCACCCTTCGGCGCCGGCGACCCGTTCAGCACGCTGGTCGCGGTGGTCGGGTCCCCGCCGGGCCCGTTCGTGAACGCGGGGCCGCTGCGCCCGATCATCGAAGGTCTGCTCGCCAAAGCCCCGGCCGATCGACCGACCGTCGACCAGGCCGCCCTCGCACTCTCCTGACCAATCTGAGCCAGAACATCGGAGCCGCGGGGCCTCCAAATCTTGACAGAGTTAAGTAAAGGCTCCAATATCCTATCGGATCCGTGTTCCTGGGGGCGTGCGACGACCGCGAGCACCAGGGGTCTCGGCTGTCAGATCAGAGAGGTCACCCGCTCATGACCAGATCCCTTCGAAACAAGACGAGGCGAGGCATCCTCGCGGCGCTCGCCGTCGTCGCCGTCGGCTCAGTCGGGTTGACTGCTCCGTCGTCCGCCGTACCTGGCCCGGGTAGGCCGCCGTCTGGGCCGCGCGGAGTCACTACGACCTCGAGCGCGGTCAGCGCGGCGAGCATCAGCACACCGGCGAGCGTCACCACCGCGGCGGGCGCTTCGCTCGGGCCGGCGGGTGCGGCGGCGCAGACGCCGTACATGGGCTGGAGCAGTTACAGCATGCAGGTCTACTCGCCCAACGGCGGCAGCTGGATCACGGCGGTCCAGCTCAAGGCCCAGTCGGATGCGATGCACCTGAAGCTCCAGCCGTACGGGTACAAGTACATCAACATCGACGCCGGCTGGAACGGCGGCACCGACGAGTACGGGCGGCCGGTGCCGAGCAAGACGTTGTATCCGAACGGTCTGCAGGACGTGATCGACCACATCCACGCGAACGGTCAGAAGGTCGGGCTCTACAGCATCCCGGGGATCTCGCAGGCGATGCTGGACGCCAACCTCCCCGTGTACGGTCACCCGGGGTGCACCACCGGGGACCTGGCCGTGAAGCCGTTGCAGCAGGGGGACTACTGGGGCTTCGGGTACCGCATCGACATGACCAAGCCGTGCGCCCAGGCGTACATCGACTCGATCGCCGATCTCTTCGCCGAGTGGGGTGTCGACTTCCTGAAGTTCGACAGCGTGACGCCTGGCTCGGGCAAGAGCGACCTTTCCCTGGACGCGCGCGACGAGGTGAAGGGATGGTCGCAGGCCCTCGCTCGCCACGGCATCTGGTTCGAGCTTTCCTGGGCGCTCGACATCAATTACGCGGACCACTGGAAGCAGTGGGCCAACGGCTGGCGGGTCGACTGGGACGTGGAGTGCTACTGCCCGGGTGAGGCCCTCACGGCCTGGCCGAACATCTCGCGGCTCTTTCCCCGGGTGGCCGACTGGTGGCGCCATGGTGGACCGGGTGGATGGAACGATCTCGACTCGCTGAATGTCGGCAACGGCACGATGGACGGTCTGACCAAGGACGAGCGCCGTACGGCGGCGACGCTCTGGGCGGTGTCCGCTGCTCCGTTCTACGTCGGGAACGACCTGACCAAGCTCGATTCCTACGGTCTGGAACTGCTCACGAACCGTGAGGTGATCGCGGTCAACCAGGCCGGGCGTCCCGCGCAGCCGGTGTCGACCAAGACCAATCGGCAGGTGTGGTACTCGCTGAACGCGGACAGTTCCTACACGGTCGCCGTGTTCAACCTCGGGACGACCGAGGCCAACATGACGGTCAACTGGGCCGATCTCGGCCTTGACGGCGCCGCGACGGTCCGCGACCTGTGGGCGACGAAGGACCTGGGTCAGTTCGCGTCCGGCTACACCGCGGGGACCGTACCGCCGCACGGCGCTCGCCTGTTCAAGGTCACGCCGCAGAAGAACTCGGCGATCCGCGTCAACGACGATGATCTGCGGGTCTCGTACGCCGGCACCTGGCAGCGCAACGCCAACCGCGAGGTGCCGGCGGTCTCGGAGCCACTGACGGTGACCGTGACCGACACCGGGAGCCCGGCGGCGGAGGAGGTGGCGACCTCCGCCGTACGGACGGTCGAGCTGAACAACGACGACCCGCAGATCGTCTACACGGGTTCGTGGAGCCGGAGCACCGGGCGCGGGCTCGGCGATTATCAGGACGACGTGCAGTACACCGAGACGAACGGCGACGCCTTCACCCACAGCTTCGTCGGCACCGGTGTGGACTACGTGACGGAGACGCACAACTCGCAAGGTGATGTCGACATCTACATCGACGGTCAGTTCAAGCAGACCGTCAGCACCTACCGCGAGGAGGGGCGAGGCGCTCAGCAGGTCGTGTACAGCATCTCGGATCTCCCGAACGGAACCCACACGATCCGGGCCGTGAAGAAGTCGGGGCAGTTCATGCTGCTCGACAAGCTGAACGTCCGGCAGGAGAGCCTGCTGAACCCTGGTACGGCGTCCTTCGACAAGTCGCCGTCGGCGCAGGCCGATGTCAGCACCGAGATCGGGCGCGACTCCGGTGAGCTGGTCGCGATCTCCAACGGTGCCGCGAACCTCGTCAAGGGCACGGACTACACCGTCGAGGGCCGGGTCGTGACGATCAAGAAGGCGTACCTCGCGGCACAGCCGACCGGCACCACGAAGCTGGACTTCCGCTTCCGCGGTGACTACCGCGACGACGTGCACTCGGCGACTGCCGACGGCGCGGCGTTCGAGTTCGCCTTCAAGGGCACCGGCGTCGACTGGGTGACGGCACTGGCTCCGGACCAGGGTGAAGCCGATGTCTACCTCGACAACAAGCTCGTGGGCCGCGTGAAACTCGTCTCCGAGGCGCGCACCACGACGCAGCAGGTGTTCACGCGTCCCGGTCTGAAGGACGGGCCGCACACGCTGCGTGTCGTGAAGGTCTCGGGTGAGGTGCTCCGAACCGACATCGTCCGCTACACGACCGGGAAGTAGCACTGGCGTGAGGGTGATCCGGAACCCTCGACAGGTTCCGGATCACCCGCACCGGTCCGACTGACGCAGGCGTTAGGTGTCACGTCGTACATTCGTTTTCACACCTGTGGCAGGGGAACTGGGGAGTGGCCCCGCAGGTGCTGAGGGGGAGGTACGACGTTGCCTGATCAAGATTGGCCGGAGACGCACGAGGAGCCGCCGCCGGCGCTGCCCGACGGTTCGATGCCGTCGTACGGCAGCCGCCCGCTGCCGGGGATGCCCGGCGGCGATCCACCCCTGGCCGCATTCGGTTGGGGACCCGAGGTCGGCCGTGACGACGAGGACCCACTCGGCCAGGGACATCCGCCGCGCACGGGCCGGATCGGTCTGGTCGTCGGCCTGCTCGTCATCTGCAGCGTGGCGCTCGTCTTCCTGATAGTCATAGTCAGCCGTGGCGCCACGTCGTCCTGAAGGGCCGGGCCCTAGGCATGCGGCCAGGTTGCTTCGGTGACTTGGCCGCCGTGGATGTCGACGGTCAGCTGGACCGGGCCGTTCGGACGGACGGACAGCTGGTAGCTGCCTTGGTGGACCTCGGAGAAGACGGCGGAGTGCACGATCGTTCCGTCCGCCGCCGGCCGGGGTACGACGGCCACGTGCGGCAGGTGATGACCATGCCCATGTCCATGTCCATGCCCATGTCCATGCCCGTGGCCGTGGCTGTGACCGTGGCCGTCCCAGTGATCGTAGGGCTGTCCGGTCGGGCGGAGCTCGATCTCCTGGTCTTCGAGGTCGGCCGGCAGCTGGATGACGAGGGCGCCGATCTCGCCGCCGATGTCGAGGGGTACCGAGGAACCCTTGCCGGCATGGGGATTCTCCACCGTGTTGCTCATGATGCGGCCGGCGTTCCGGGTGTGGACTGGGACCCACCGGCCGGCGTACCCAGGTAGGGGAACCAGTCGAGCAGCGGAGAGTTCGTGTTCGAGGTGCCGTCCTTGATGGCCGAGGCGGCATCGTCGGGTTTGTACGAGGGGTCGACCAACGGGATCGTGAGTCCGGCCACCGCGCGCAGTTCGACCGTGACGACGTCGTCGATCACCCGGCGCCCGTTCGGGAAGCCGGCCGCGTCACCGCCGACCAGACCGAGCGGGTTCGGCGAGTCCGTCGGGGGCACGGCCACGTTGAGGCGCAGCATGTCGGCCTGGACCGGACCGGTGAAGTTCTGGAACCCGGGGACGACGCCCTTCGGGATGCCGGTCAGCAGGATCGCCGCCAGGTCGGTCCGATCCTTCTTGTACTTCGCCAGTCTCGGGAACACCCCGGGATACAGCACCGGCAGCAACCCGCCCAGCTCCGGCTTGACGACGTACTTCGCGAAGCGCTTGTCCTCCGAGGGCGGCAGGCTGTTCCACTTGTCCTTCTCGGCCATCGGGACGATGACCTCGTTGAACAACGGGTTGCCCAGCCTGGAGACCTGCTTGTAGGGGCCGTGCCCGACGGGAACGCCGTCGTCGAGAATGCGGGACTGCCGCCGGCTCGCGGTGGCGTACACGCCGATGACGGACTTGGCGTCCAGCACGGCTGTCGGCCTGCGGCCGTCCCGGGTGAGGTCGGTGATCGGGACCTGGAGAGCGATCGTGTGCACGTTCGAGCCCTGCAGCCCGTTGACGCCCATCGCGGCCGCGGACGGGATCAGGTGCGCCATCTGGAACGGGCGGAGCGTGGCCAGGTCGAAGATGCTGCCCAGGTCGGCGAAGAACGCGTCCGCGCGCTGACCGGCGAACACCTTGCGCTTGCGGCCGACGGTGTGGATCGCGGTCCGGGCCAGTTTCGCGTAGTTCGGCGTACTGCGGACTCCGACGTTGACCGGGGGAGCGGGCAGGTCGCGGGCGAGGATGCGGGAGCGGCCGCGCTCGACCCGGGTGACCGAATAGAACTGGGGGCGGTTCCAGTTCGGGTCCTTGAGGGAGGTGATCGGGCCGGTGTTGTACAGGAAGGTCTTCTTGTTCCGGATCTCGGCGTGGAAGCGGAACTGGTAGCTGATGTCGGCCTTGCCGGTGCCGCTGTTGGAGATGTGGATCTGGTAGAGCACATCGTCGCCGAACTCGTAGAAGTTCGGGCCGCCGTACGGGTTCTGGAACGGGATGAAGTTGGCGATGATCGTCACGGTGTCCGGCTCGTCCGGGCTGACGAACGCGTACACGTCGGTGTTGTCGGCGACCGGATCCTTCGAGATCTCCGGCGCTTCGCGGTGCGAAGACATGACAGGTCCTCCAGTGAATGCGGTAAAGGTGTGAGAGGCGGGCTCGTCTGCCCGGGGTCAGCTGGTGGTCGCGCCGGCCAGCCGGGTGGCGAGTTCCTGATCGGTCACCACGACCTCGCGCTCGCCGACCATGATCACCAGCCGGCCGGCTTTCGCGTCCTTGACGTGGACGACGAACGACTCGGCGTCCGCCAGATCCGCAGGCTCCAAAGGCCGTGCCGCGTCGACCGTCTCGGCGGCCTGGTCACCGATCAGCTTCGGTGCCGCGACGGCCCCGACTGCTGCCGCGGTCCCCGCACCCGCGAACACCAGGAAGCCGCGCCGTGTTGCGTCTTTCATGCTCGTTCCCTCCATCGTCGACAGACCCCACCCGACCGGCCGGGCCACCGACGAGACTTCGGAGGCGGGCGGCCGGCGGATGGGTCCGGCCCGCCGGGGAATCAACCGGCCTCGATCTGTGTTGACATGTCAACCTGAACTCATAGGATTCACAGGTCAATCAGATAGGGAGTGGCTCTCATGACGGACCTCGCGTTCGGCCTCGACACCTTCGGCGACATCCCCGAGGACGACGCCGGCCGACTCGTCTCCGACGCCGCGGCGATCCGGCAGGTGGTCGAAGAGGCGGTACTGGCCGACGACCTCGGTGTCGACGCGATCGCGCTGGGTGAGCACCATCGGCCGGAGTACTCGATCTCCACGCCGGAGACGGTGCTGGCCGGGATCGCCTCGCGGACCTCGCGGATCCGCCTCGGGTCCGGTGTGACCGTGCTGAGCTCCGACGACCCGGTCCGGGTGTTCCAGCGGTTCGCGACCGTGGACGCGATCTCGAACGGACGCGCCGAGGTCATCCTCGGTCGCGGCTCGTTCACCGAGTCCTTCCCGTTGTTCGGCTACGACCTGGCCGACTACGACGTCCTGTTCGAGGAGAAGTTGCAGCTCTTCGCGCAGTTGCTCGACGAGAAGCCGGTCACCTGGAGCGGCACCACCCGGGCCGCGCTGGACCAGGCCGACGTCTTCCCCAAGACCGAGTCGGGCCGGTTGACGACGTGGGTCGGTGTCGGTGGCTCACCACAGTCGGTCGTGCGTACGGCGTCGTACGGGCTGCCGCTGATGCTGGCGATCATCGGTGGGTCGCCGGAGCGCTTCGCGCCGTACCTCGAGCTGTACCGGCGGGCGGCCGAGCAGTTCGGCACGGTCGCGCACCCGGTCGGGATGCACTCGCCGGGCTTCATCGCCGACACCGACGACGAGGCCAAGGAGCTGTTCTACCCGCGCTACAAGGTGGTTCGCGACCGGATCGGAGCCCTGCGTGGCTGGCCACCGATCCGCCGGGAGGAGTTCGACTCGGAGGTCGCGCACGGTTCGATGTACGTCGGTTCGCCGGAGACTGTCGCCCGCCGGATCGCCGGAGCCGTCCAGAGCCTGGGCGTCGGCCGGTTCGACCTGATCTACACGTCCGGTTCGATGCCGGTCAGCTCCCGGTTGCGGGCGGTCGAGCTGTACGGCACGAAGGTGATCCCGATGGTTCGCGAGTTGGTGGCCGAGCGGTCATGAAACCCACCATCGCCATCCTGGGGGCCGGCAAGGTCGGCACCGTCCTGGCCCGGCTCGCGGTCGAGGCGGGGTATCGCGTGTTGATCGCCGGCTCCGGTGAGGTGTCGAAGATCGCGCTGATCGTCGAGATCGTCACGCCCGGCGCGGTCGCGACCACGGCGGCCGACGCGGCCGAGCGGGCCGACGTCGTGATCCTCGCGCTCCCGCTCGGCAAGTACCGCTCCATCCCCGCCGAGGCGTTGCGCGGCAAGCTCGTGATCGACGCGATGAACTACTGGTGGGAGGTCGACGGCATCCGCGACGATCTGACCGATCCGAGGACGTCGTCCAGCGAGATCGTCCAGGAGTTCCTGCCCGAAGCCCACGTGGTCAAGGCGTTCAACCACATGGGCTACCACGACCTGGAAGACGGCGCCCGCCCGGCCGGATCGCCCGGTCGCAAGGCCATCGCGATCGCGGGCGAACCCACGGACGCCACCGCGGTCGCGACGATCGTGGACGCTCTCGGCTTCGACCCAGTAGTGGCCGGCCAACTCGCTGAAGGTGTCCGCTTCGAACCGAACACCGAACTCTTCGGCGCGAACGTCGACGCCGCCGAGATCCGCGCAATGCTCGACCGCTTCCCAGACACTCCCCACGGCCACCTCATCACCCAGGCCAGGTCCACCTAGACCTCGAGCGATCAGGCGGAGGTGGCGGTGGCGAGGAGGTACCAGGCGGTGTGCGGGATCCATTGTTCGGACCAGCGCCAGGAGTCGCCCTCGGGTGCGTCGGGTGGGAGGAAGGCGATATCGGATTCGTCGGTCCAGCCGGAGGTGACGCCGTTGAGGATTCCGCCGGGGAGGTTCGGGAAGTCTGTGGAGTAGTCGGCGTTGTTGCGGCCGCGGCCCTGGAGCATGCAGGTGTCGAAGGGGTTGCGACCGACGATCCAGGCGAGTTGGTCGGCGGCGAAGGATTGCAGGCGAACACGGACTTCGGTGGGAAGTCCGTCCAGCTGCTGTGCGCAAGTACTGGCGGCGGCCGACAGGGAGGCGATCCCCGCGTTCTCTCCTTGCCACCAATAGCCGGTCTCATTGGCGTGCGGAAAGAAGAACGCCGCACGCGGGGATTCATCGAGCGGTTGGACGAGGGTGCGCGGATAACCGAACGGGTTCGGGACGGACGCCGTACGGTCGAGGATGTCGAGCATCGCCACGACCGCTGTGTCCTGGGCGATGCGCGCCTCGGGTGCGTCGGGGAGAACCTCGGCGAATCTCAGCAGGGCGAGCACAGGTAGTCCCGGCTCGGCGGCGTGGAAGAACGGCCGGCCGAGATCGTCGGCGCGGAACCAACCCGGTCGTTCGTCGGGACAGGTGTAGCGCTCGATCAGCGATCCGGCTCGTCGACGTGCGGCCGCTTCCGTGGATTCACCGGCGCCGACGAGTTCTGTGGCGGCGAGCAGAGCCGTGTAGTCGTCGATGATCGACTCCGTGCCGTCGAAGAGGTACTCGAGGTTGTGCTTCTCCAGATGAGCGAAGCCGTCCCGGGCCGCGGCGATGTAGTCGGCCCGGCGGTGGTCGCCGTCGTCGTCGACCCTGGAGGCTCGGGCCAGGGCGGCGATCGCCATCCCGCCGCCTTGCCGGTAGCCGGCTTGGTAGCGGCTGGTCCGGACGCTGTCCTGGAGCGGAGCGGTGATCACGCGCTCGTCCAGCCGCTTGGTCAGAGCGTCGAAGATGCCCGTGTAGAAGTAGCCGTCCGGGGATCGGAAGCGGACCAGGAAGTCCGCTCCCCACAGCGCCTCATCCCGCAAACGTGCGCCCAGAGCCGGGACGAGGGACGGATGGTGCGCGGCGAGTTGGTCGCGTGCGGCGAGCATCGCCCAAGCACACAAGGGAATCTGCTGCGGGCTCATCGTCGAGGTGTAGGTGAGATGAGAGAGGAACTTGCTGGTGTCACCGCTCGCGTCCAGCCACCCGCCGCGCGCGTCGACGGTCGCCCCGGAAGGGTCGTCCCACAACCGGGCAGCCCGGTCCTTGCGGTCGATCTCGCCACTGGACCGCATCGCCTTGAAATAGGCGAGTACGTCGGACATCGTCTGGCGCTGCAGTCGCTCCGGCCCGATCTCGAACGGCTCGGACCGCAGCTCGACCCCGTCCACGCGTACGCGGACCGTGTAGGAACCCGGTGGGAGGTCCTCCGGCAGCGGGATCCGGGCGTAGGGCCCACCCGTCCAGCCCGGCACGCGCTCGACCGGGCCTGGTCGCAGTGTCACGGTCCCCCCGGGGCCGACGAGTTCGGCGGTGAGGGGCCGATCGGGTACGACGGCGATCACGGCGCTGCCCGCCGTACCGCCGTACCCGAGGTGGGAGACCAGGATTCCCGGGGTCTTCTCGTCCCGCGACCGCACGTCAGCACTGCCCCTTTCACCTGGTCGACGACGAGCCCATCCAACAACACCTGCACAGAACCTTCACGAGTCGTCCTGCCCTTCTGACCAGGTCGGCTCCTAGTCTCGAAGCGTGTCAGTCGACGGAGCAGCCCACCGGATCCTCGTGGTCGAGGACGAGCCGGTGATCAACCAGGCGGTGACCGACCGGCTCCGCGGGTCGGGGTACGACGTCGTCCAGGCGTGGGACGGACCGGGTGCGGTCGAGCAGTTCGCCGCGTCCGCACCGGATCTGGTCCTTCTGGACGTGATGCTGCCCGGGTTCGACGGCCATGAGGTCTGCCGGCGGATCCAGGCGCGACGGCCGGTGCCGGTGCTGATGCTGACCGCGCGCGACGACGAGGCGGACATCCTGGTCGGGCTCGGCGTCGGTGCCGACGACTACCTCACGAAACCGTTCCGGATGCGGGAGCTGGTCGCGCGGGTGGCGGCCCTACTTCGCCGCGTCGACCGGGCCGCCGAGCTGGCCACCCGCCCGGCCGCCGAGGTGGGCGATCTGCGGATCGACGCCGCCGCTCGCCGGGTCTGGGTCGCGGACGACGAGGTCCACCTGACGCCGACCGAATTCGATCTGCTGCTCTGTCTGGCGGCCAAGCCGGGTGACGTCCTGACGCAGGGAGAACCTGTACGCCGAGGTCTGGGGCTGGCCGGGTGCGTCCGGGACCCGCACTGTCGACAGCCACGTGAAGGCGCTGCGAGCCAAGATCGGCGCGGACCGGGTGCGAACGGTGCATGGGGTCGGCTACGCCCTCGAGCCAGGGTCTACGACGTGAGCGGCCCGGTGCTGGACCAGGTCACGTCGGTCAAGGTCAAGCTCGGTCTGCTGGTCGCGGTCAGTGTCACCGTGGCCTCGATCGTCGCGGCCGTCGGCGCTGTCGGCAGCGTGCCGGCCTGGCTCAGCATCCCGGTCACGGTGGCCACGGCGCTCGGCGTGACCCAACTGCTGGCGGTCGGTATGACGTCGCCGCTGCGCGAGATGACCGCCGCAGCCCGAGGAATGGCGCGCGGCGACTACTCCGCCCGGGTCACCGCGACGTCGAGCGACGAGGTCGGCGAGCTGGCCCGGGCCTTCAACCGGATGGCTGATGACCTGGCTGCCGTCGACCGCCAGCGCCGCGAGCTGGTGGCGAACGTGAGCCATGAGCTTCGTACGCCGCTCGCCGCCCTGTGCGCCGTACTCGAGAACCTGGTCGACGGCGTCGCCGAGCCGGATCCCGTGGCACTGCGTACGGCGCTCGATCAGGCAGAGCGACTCTCGGCACTCGCCTCCGACCTGCTCGACCTGGCCCGCGTGGATGCCGGAGCGGCCCGCCTGTCCACCACGCAGGTCCCCGTTCTGGAGTTGCTGGAGCGTGCCGTGGCCGAGGCGCGAGTGGTCGGTCGCGAGGTCCGGTACGACGTACGCGTCACGCCGGCGGACCTGACTGTCCCGGCGGACCCGGCGCGGCTCCACCAGTTGATCGCCAACCTGCTCGACAACGCTTCCCGGCACAGTCCCGCCGGTGGAGTCGTCCGAGCTCACCGCCCAGGCCACGGCTGTGGGGTGGCGGTTGGAGGTCGCCGATGAGGGGCCCGGTCATCCCCGTCGCCGACCGGGACCGCGTCTTCGAACGGTTCGGGACGTTGACCGAAGCCGACGGTGGTGGCGGTACCGGTCTCGGTCTCGCGATCGCCCGCTGGGTCACCGACCTCCACGGCGGCAGCATCCACTTCGTCGACCCCGCGCCAGGTCAGTACCGGCGCCCGGGTCCGCGTCGACCTCCCGCACGAACCACGGCACACACCCTCATGTCACCAGGAAGGCACAGGAGCCAGTCATGACGAAGCCGGTCGAGATGCCCGCCGCCCGCACCGCTACCGCGGGCGCCCGAGTCAGGGATGGACATGCTGTTCGGCAGGTTCTGGCCGGAGACCGGGCTTCCCGGCAATCTCCGTGCGGTCCTGTACTGCCTGGGTGTCGGCCTGTTGGCCGCCATCGTCCTGCCGTTCCGCGATCTCGGTCTCGGCACGTTCGTCGTACTGCTGGCGGCCGGGGCTGCGATCCTCAGGTTCAGCGTCAACCGCCGGTCCCGTTTCACCCAGGCCTGTGCCGCGCTCTGCGTGCTACTGGCGGCAACCTCCGTACTGCGGGACGCCGAGTGGATCGTGGTCCTGTGCCTGATGTCGGGCGCCGCGGTGTGCATGGCCGGTCTGGTGAACGGCCGCACCGTGCCGGCGTTCGTGGCGGCCGGGGTCGCCTTGGCCGCTCGCCGGGCTGCGGGGACTTCCGTGGCTGGGTCGCTCGGCGCAGGCGGTCAAGGGTCTGCGGACGAGTGCTGCGGCGCTGCGGACGGTCCTGTGGTCGTTGCTGGGAGTTCTTGTCTTCGGTCTGCTGTTCGCGTCGGCCGATGCGGTCTTCGCGGAGTGGGCGGGCGTCGTCGTCCCGGATCTGGAGCTCGACTCGTTCGTACTGCGGGCCTTCGTCACCGTGGCTGTTGGTGGTGTGGTGCTGGCGGCGACGTACCTCGGGTTGAATCCGCCCAACGTCGAGACCGGGACCGGTCCGGTACGGCCGGTCGCCCGTCGCTACGAGTGGCTTGTGCCGGTACTGCTCGTGGACGCGGTCTTCCTGGTCTTCCTGGCTGCGCAGGCCACCGCCAACTTCGGCGGGCACGAGTACCTCGAGCGCATCACTGGCCTGACCTATGCGGAGTACGTCCACCAGGGCTTCGGCCAGCTCACCGTGGCCACGGCGCTCACGCTGCTCGTGGTGTGGGCCGCCGCCCGCAAGGCACCGCGGGCCACGAAGGCGGACGTGGCCTGGCTGCGTGGATCGCTCGGCCTGCTCTGCTTGCTGACCTTGGTTGTGGTCGCGTCCGCGCTCTACCGGATGCACGTCTACCAGGAGGCGTACGGCTTCACCGCACTCCGCCTGCTCGTCGACGTCTTCGAGGGCTGGCTGGGGCTGCTCGTCATCGGAGTGATGGTGGCCGGCGTGACCATGAAGGCAGCCTGGCTGCCTCGAGCCGCGCTGCTCAGCGGCGCCAGCCTCCTGCTCGGGCTTGCGATGCTCAACCCGGATGCCTGGGTCGCCCAGCACAACGTCGACCGTTACACCGAGACCGGCAAGGTCGATTGGGTCTATCTGCACGGCCTCTCCGACGATGCGGTCCCGGTGCTGGCCACTCTCCCGGACGACGTGGTCGCCTGCGCGCTGTCCGATCGCGAACCCAGCGACGACGACTGGCTCGAGTGGAACCTGGGCCGCGACCGCGCCAACCCGCTCATCCTTTCCCATGCCACGGCGACAGCCACCAACTGCACGGGCGAGTCCGGCGGCTAGAAAGTGCGCGGGCGCGGGGGACGGTGAGCCAGAGACAAACCGGCGGTTGGCTGTTTACAGTACAAAGATTCGGCGATGGGGGCCGAGCCGCAGTTTGCCGCCCGTTTTCACTGCTGCCCCGAGTGCTCGGCATGAATGGGGAGGAGTAGGCGATGGTCCGGTTCAGTTACGTCCAGTTGCCCGATTATCCGCTCACGGACTGTATCGACATGATCAAGACCGCGGACGAATTGGGTTTCTACGCCGCGTACAGCGTGGACGAGACCTGGCACAAGGACATGTGGCTGCTGTTCGCGGCGGCCGCCGACAAGACGAAGAACATTCGCCTCGGGCCCAACGTCACGCACGTGATCCTGCGCGAGCCGACGCACATCTGCCAGATGCTGGCCACGCTCGACGAACTGTCCGGCGGCCGGGCCGAGGCGGTGGTCAGCTTCGGCAACCTGGGCCTGCTCGAGCAGTACAACATCGACTGGAAGACGATGAAGCCGCTGGCGCGGGTGCGGGAGGGTATGGAAGTGATGCGCCGCTTCCTCGACGACGGCGCGATCACCTTCGACGGCGAGTTCTTCAAGTACAGCGGGCTGTTCACCTTCGCCCGGCCGGTGCAGGAGAGGATCCCGCTGAAGATGGGTGCGATGGGCGGACCGCGGTCGTTCGAGGTCGCCGGAGAGATTGCCGACGGCATGCACCACGCCCTCGGCTACTCCCGGGAGAACTACGAGTACGTCGCCGAGCACGTCCAACTCGGCCTGGACAAGTCGGGGCGCAGCCTGGACGACTTCGACCTGGGCGCGTGGGTGGTCTTCGCGGTCGCCGAGGACTCCGAGGCGGCCAAGCGGGCCGCGCGGATCATGGTCGGCTTCTACATCTCGTCGATGCCGGCCAACCAGCTGGCCCGGCACGGCCTGAACCGCGACGACCTGCAGCCGATCATCGACGCCCTCGGCGCGGGTGAGATCGACCGGGCCATCGAACTGACCTCGCCGGAGATCGCCGCCACCCTGTCCGTGGCCGGTACGCCGGAGGAGTGTGTGGCCAAGCTCAAGACCGACATCCTGCCCACCGGGGTCAACCACATCATCGCCGCGGTCACCGACCCGATGATGGTGAAAGCCTTTAGCGGCAAGGAGATCGACGGCGTCCCGGACGTCCAGGGCCAGCTGCGCCTCATCCACGACAAGGTGATGCCCGAACTCAATTAGCCGGGAGGCCTTGTGAGCACCGAAGCCGAGGATCTGCAGCGGGACTTCGTGAAGCAGTGGCGTGACCCGGCGTACAACTGTTTCAGCTCGGGTCACAAGTTCTGCCGCAACGTGTGCCCGGTCATGCAGGTCACGCAGAACGAGAACCATTCGCCGACCGCCTTCCACGCGAACGTCGTCGCGATGGAGCAGGGCGACCTGACGGTTGCCGACGTCGCCGACGACTACGTCCACTGCACCCAGTGCGGTGCCTGTGAGTTGCGGTGCCCGAACACGCTGATGGCCGGCGAGTTCTACCGGGCCCGGACGCGGACCGTCGACGTCGTGAAGGCGATGCGGGCGCTGGCCGTTGACTCCGGCATCGAACAGCCGAACTGGC
This sequence comes from uncultured Actinomycetota bacterium, assembly GCA_963770725.1. GTDB lineage: Bacteria > Actinomycetota > Actinomycetes > Propionibacteriales > Kribbellaceae > Kribbella. Next base: position 176,246 of record CAVYQT010000010.1, on the reverse strand, counting down.
AGCGCTGGGTCGAGGCGACCGTGGACCGGAAGAACGAGCCTGTTCTCGACGTACCGGTCGCGCAGGAGAACGTCGCCGACTGGGCGGACGGGCTCGGCCTCGGCGTCGGCGGCGAGACCGTGCTGTTCGTCGACTGCGAGGCGGCGTTCTACCGTACGACGCTGCCGCGCGCGGTGGCCCAGATCCTGCAGAAAGGCGGGGTCGAGTTCGGGCTGATGCGCGAGCAATGGTGCTGCGGCGGGCCGGCGGCCGAGATGGGGTATGTGGCCCGGTCGCGCGAGTTCGCCGTACACAATGTGGAGGACTGGCGCAGTATCGGGGCCGGCCGGATCATCACGCTCGATCCGCATGACTACATCACGTTCACCGAGGACTATCCGAAGTATTTCGGTGACTCGTACGAGTTCGAGATCGTGCACATCACCGAGCTCGTGGCGGAGCTGGTCCGGGAGGGAAAGCTGTCCCTGACGGTGCCGATCGAGCGCGTGGCGACGTACCACGATCCCTGCCGGCTGAACAAGCGCAAGGGAATCCACAAGTCGCCGCGGGAGATCCTGCGCGCGATCCCGGGCCTGGACTTCCGCGACGTCGACCATGTGACGCAGTGGTCGTACTGCTCGGGAGCCGGTGGTGGGCTGAGCATCGAACGGCCGGAGATCACCGCGGCGATCAGCGGGCAACGGCTCGACCGCGCGGCCGCGCTGGAGGTCGACCTGCTGGTCAGTGCTTGCGTCTGGTCGGAGCGTCCGCTGGCCGCGGCGGGGGAGGCCCATGACATCGAGGTCCGCGACCTGATGGAGCTGGTGGCCGAGTCCGCCGGCATCGAGGTGACCGGGGTGACGAGATGACCACGATGGCGATCTCGGACGCTCTGTACGACGAACTGGTCGGGATCCTCGGGGAGGACGGCGTACTGACGGGGAAGTCGGCGCGGTGGAACCGCACGCGGACACCGGCGCCGTTCCCGGTGCACCGCTGGCGGGAGTACGTCCCGGATGTGGTGGTGCTGCCGCGTACGACGGAGCAGGTCGCGGAGATCGTCCGGCTCGCCAACCGCACGGGTACGGCGGTGGTGCCGCGGGCAGCCGGGACCGGGCCTGACCGATGGAGCCACCCCGTTGCGAGGCGGGATCCTGCTCGATGTGAAGCGGATGAACGAGATCCGCGAGATCGACCTGGTGGACCGCACGGTCACGGTGCAGCCGGGGATCAACATGCTCAAGCTCAACGAAGTACTCCAGCCGCACGGCGTGATGTTCCCGGACAACCCGGCGAGCTATCCGTGCTCGATGGTCGGCGGCCGGATCGGCACCAGCGGCTGGTCGTTGATCGGGGCCCGCTACGGCCACACCCGCGACCTGGTCTGCTCGATGGAGGTCGTGCTGCCGACCGGCGACGTCATCAGGGTCGGCGAGGGCGGCGGGCGGAAGTTGCGCAAGGCATCGACCGGGTACACGATCAAGCCGCTGTTCTTCGGCCACGAGGGCACGCTCGGTGTGGTGACCGAGGCGACGCTCGAGCTGGTGCCGCGGCCGCAGGTGGAGTTCGCCGCGTTCTTCGGGTATCGCGACTACGAGACCGCTTGGCAGAGCACGGGTGCGCTGTCCAAGTCGGGGTTTGCGACCCTGGCCGGAGTGGTGCTGTTCGACGAGTGGAAGCTCGCGTACCTGCGCCGCGACGACGAGGCGTACATCGAGCAGCCGGACTGGCTTCGCAGCGTGGTGGCGGTCGCGATGTACGGCAACGAGGCCGAGGTCGTCCCCGCGGCGCGGGAGATCATGCGGATCGGGCGGGAGTCCGGCGGGACCTACCTGGGCGACGAGGTCAGCCAGGGCGACTGGGCCGCCCGCCACGACCGGTACGCGATCCCGTTGCACGGCCGGCTGCGCACCGGCGAGGTCGTACCGATGTCCTGGCACTGCGAGGACGCCGCCCTGAACTACAGCGTGCTGCCGCGGGTCCGCGAGGAGTGGCACGCGATCGCCGACCACTACATCCGGCGGTACGGCATCTTCGACGACTGGGGCATCTTCGCCTACACCAATGGCGCCTACAAACCGTGGGGCGACTACCTCGTCGAGATCGACATCGGCATCTGGGAGCAGAAGCTCGACGACGAGATGTGGGAGGCGTGGCTCAACTGCAAACGCGAGATCACCGAGGTGACGCTGAAGTACGGCGGCTCGATCAGCGCCTGCCACGGGGCCAGTCGCGCGGGTGACGTGGAGTATGTGCCGGCCGAACTCGGTGGGGCCTTCGACGTGATGAAGAAGATCAAGCGCGCGCTGGATCCGAACAACGTGATGAATCCGGGCAAGTATCTGCTCGACCACGCCTACGAGGACTCGTGATGTTCGGCTTCCGGCTGTCCGCACAGAAACCACCCGACCCGCGACGGATCACCGACGACGTGGTGATGCGGTTCGACCACGTCTACGAGGTCGACCCGGACAAGATGGCGATCTTCGCCCAGCAGGACCTCCCCGCCTGGGACACCCACCGCATCATCGACAGCCGCTGGGACCACCTCGCCTGGATGCACCAACACTTCGCCGACAAAGTCCTGGGCATGACGGACCTGGGTTTGAACGAAGACGGCACCGACCCAGCGCGTTGACCCGCGCGGCTCCTCCGTCACCGTGCTCGCCGCACGCCTGTACGACGACGTGCGGTTGGCGGCACGGGGACAGCGTCGCGCTCAGCGTTGACTGTGGGGGCCGTGGTTAGACCTGTGCTGCAGGTGGTCTGCTCGGGGCGCCGCTGGAGGGTGGTCCGGGGTGTGGGACGAATCGCCGGTGGGGGTGTGGGGGCGGGCTGGGGTTGGCAAGGTAGGGCGGGAACGTTTCCGTTCGAGTGGGTTCAGCGAGGAGGCAACGGTGTCGAAGCCGCTGAGAGTTGCGGTTCTGGGGTTCTGGCATGTTCATGCGGGGGACTACGCGCGGCAGGCTCAGGCGCATCCTGGGACGGAGCTCGTCGGGGTGTGGGACGACGATGTGACGCTCGGGCAGGCGGGGGCCGATCAGTTCGGGGTTCCGTTCACCCAGGATCTCGACGCGCTGCTGAGCGAGGTCGACGCGGTCACCATCACCACGCCGACGAACGAGCACCGCGACGTCATGGTCAAGGCCGCGAACGCGGGGAAGCACATCTTCACCGAGAAGTTGCTGGCGCCGACCGTGGCCGAGGCGGAGGAGATCCTCGCGGCGGCCGACGCCAACGGCGCCAAGGTGGTCGTCTCGCTACCGCGGCTCTCGCACGGGTACACGCAGGCGATCAGCGAAGTCATCGCGAGCGGCGAGCTCGGGCAGGTCACCTACGGCCGGGTTCGGCTGTCGCATGACGGGGCTGTTCCGCGTGACGGAGCCGAGGGGTGGTTGCCGCAGCGGTTCTTCGACCCGAAGGCTGCCATCGGCGGAGCCCTCACCGACCTAGGCTGCCACCCGGTCTACCTGGTGCAGCTGTTCCTCGGCGCCCAGCCTGACTCCGTCAGCGCGATCTACCGCTCGGTGAACGGGCGAGGGCTCGAGGACAACGCCGTCGTCACCGTCGCGTACGGCGACCAGAAGGTCGGCGTGATCGAGGCGGGGTTCACCAGCCGTAACCCGTTCACGATCGAGATCTTCGGCACCGAGAGCAGCCTGACCTACACCGACGCCGGCAACATCCTGCAGGTCGGTGACCGGCAGGTACCGGTTCCCGAGCACAACCAGGACCCGTTCGGCCAATGGGTCGACCACATCAACAACGGCACCCGGGCCGACGAGAACCTGAGCCGCGCGGTCGAGCTGACCCGGCTGGTCGTGGCCGCCAACGAGGCTGCCGAACAGGGCGAAACCATCTCCTACGGAGGCTGACTACTTATGCCAGAGATCAAGGTCGGGTTGATCGGCGGCGGTGGCATCGCGGGCGCCCACATCCGGGGCTATCTCGAGCACGCCGACCGGATCGCCATCACGGCGGTCGCCGACGCGGTCGAGGAGACGGCTGTTGCGCGTGGCAATGAGCTGGGTGCCACGCCGTACGTCGATTATCGCCGGATGCTCGAGTCCGCGGACATCGACGCCGTCGACATCTGTCTGCCGCACCACCTGCATCGGGACGCGATCGTCGCGGCTGCCGAGGCGGGTAAGCACATCCTGTGCGAGAAGCCGCTCTGCCTCACCGCGGACGAGGCCGCGGATGTCCGGAAGGCGGTGCAGGACAACGGCGTGACGCTGATGTGTGCGCACAACCAGCTGTTCCTGCCGGCCGTGGCCAAGGCGAAGGAACTGCTCGAGGCCGGCACCATCGGAACCGTCTACGAGGTGCGTACGACGGACAGTTTCTACAACGACTTCGATCCGAACAGCATGGGCTGGCGGGCGAGCAGCAAGACGAGTGGCGGTGGCGAGCTGATCGACACCGGGTACCACCCGACGTACCTGATGCTGCATCTCGCCGGCGGACTACCGGTCGAGGCGACCGCGATGCTGGCCACGCATCGGCTGAAGTTCATGGAGGGCGAGGACTCCGCCCAGGTGCTGATCAGGTTCGACAACGGTGTCGTCGGGCAATTGGTGACCAGCTGGGCGTACCAGCCGCCCCCTGCTACTGAGCGCTTCTCCGCGGTCGGTGAACTCGGGTCCTTGACCAGCGACGGCAGCTCGCTGACGTACCAACTCCGGTCCGGCAAGACCGAGACCTTCGAGCTGGAGCCGGTCGACACCTTCGTCGCCGAGATCGGCCATTTCGCTGACTCACTGCTCGGCAAGAAGCGTCCGATCCACACCGAGGAAGAGGGCATCGCCGTACTGGGAATCCTGCTCGCCGCCTACGAAGGCTCCCGCACCAGGACGATCGCGCCGGTCCTGCAGATTCCGTAACCGGCCGCAGTTCCGCAGATCCCGCGGACCTGCGGATGCTGGGCTCGGCCCTGGTTCTGCAGGTCCCGGGATCAGCGGCGGTCGGAGTGGCCGAGGTCGCGGTCGGGCGCGATGCGGTCGCGGACCAACTGCTTGAGAGTGGGGATCTCGGGGAAACCATTCTGCGCTTTCCGGGACCAGAGGGTCTCGCCGTCCAGGCGGACGTCGAAGACTCCTCCGGTCCCGGGAATCAGCGCGACCTCGCCGAGTTCGGTGGTGAAGGTGGTCAGCAGCTCCTGCGCGGTCCATGCCGCGCGCAACAACCACCGGCACTGCGTGCAGTACTCGACTTCCAACCGCGGCTCTCTCGTCACGCCGACAACGTATCGCCGCCGCCGCATTGACAGGCGGACCGTCCAACCTGCGACCGGTCAGTTGGTGACGTCGAGGACCCAGGTGATGCCGAAGCGGTCCCTGAGCATGCCGTACAGCGGGGACCAGGCCGCCGGGGCCAGGTCCTGGATGACGGTCGCGCCCTCGGACAGGCGCTTCCAGTGGGCGGTGATCTCGTCGGCGTCCTTGCCGCGGACGGAGACGAAGACCGCGTTGACGCCGGCGTCGTACGGCAGGCTCGACGGTACGTCGTACGCCATCACGTGGATCCCGTTGTCGCCCTGGACCTGACCCCACATGACCTGGTCGGCCTCGGACGGGTCCTGGACGCTGTGGGCGTCCCGGTAGCTGACGACGGCGAGTTCGCCGCCGAAGACGGACTGGTAGAACTCGAGCGCCGGGCGGGCCTCGCCGCGGAAGTTCAGGTGGGTGGTCGTGGTGATCGACATGCTTGCTCCTTCGGGTGGTGTTTCTCCGACCGTAGGGAGAATCGCGGCCAGTTCCTGACCGCGATGTCGGAGATCCTGGGGACATGGCGAACACGAGTTCTCGCACCCTGCGGCTGTTGTCGTTGCTGCAGGCCCGCCGGTACTGGCCCGGTCCGTTGCTGGCCGAGCGGTTGGGGGTGTCGGCGCGGACGTTGCGACGTGATGTGGACCGGTTGCGCGAGCTCGGGTACCCGGTCGACGCGCATCCGGGAGTTGACGGCGGCTACGCCCTTGGCGCCGGGTGCCGCATTGCCGCCGCTCGTGGTCGATGACGACGAGGCGATGGCGTTGGCAGTGGCTATTCAGTCCCACCTCGCGACGGGGGACGGGGGTGAGGCGGCGCTGCGGGCGTTGACCAAGATCGTCCAGGTTCTGCCGCGACGGCTGCGGGGGCGACTCAACGCCGTCCGATTGTCGACAATCCCATCGTCCTGGAATCCGGGCCTGTCGATCGACCATGCGGTGCTGTCGACGCTTGCCCTGGGCTGCCGTGACTCCGAACGGATCCGGCTGGAGTACCGCGCGGCCAACGGAACGCGGTCGTCCCGCCTGGTCGAGCCGTTCAAACTCGTGCCGCTCGGGCGACGCTGGTACTTCGTTGCCTACGACCTCGATCGCCATGACTGGCGGACATTCCGGATCGATCGCATCGTCGCAGCCGAGGGCGCCGGTACGACGTTCGCGCCACGCCGGCCGCCCTTCGACGACGTCGCGGAGTTCGTGCGCTCCAACGTGCTCGGGGGCTCGGCAGGTGGTCGGTACCAGGTCGAGGTGAACATCGAAGCACCCGCCGAGACCGTCAGCGAGTTCGTCGGGCAATGGGCCGACGTACGAGCGCGCACACCCCGCAGCTGCACCATGGTCATGGAAACCGACTCTCTCGACGGCCCCCTCTTCACGCTCGGCTCGATCGGCGCCGACTTCACGGTCATCACCCCACCGGAACTCATGACCCTGGCCGCCGACTGGTCTGCCCGCTTCTCCAGGGCCGGAATGTGAGGTGGGAACGCAACGGGTTGTCGGAGGCGGCTGCGAGAGTTCCGCCATGACTGTGCTGATCCCACCCCGTCTCGAGCCCAGCGATCGGGTTCGGGTGGTGTCTCCGGCGAGCACTCCTGATCGCGACCTGGTGGCGCGGGGAGTGGAGCTGCTGACCGGGTGGGGTCTGCAGGTCGAGCTCGGCAAGCATGTGTTCGACAGTGTGGGCTATCTGGCCGGGACCGACGAGGACCGGATCGCCGATCTGGACGACGCGTTCCGCGACCCCGGCGTCCGGGCTGTCTTCGCGACCAGGGGTGGCAAGGGTGCGTACCGGATCAGCGATCAGCTCGACTTCGGCGCCGTACGGCGGGATCCGAAGCCGCTGGTCGGATTCAGCGACATCACCGCCATACATCTGTCGCTGTGGAAGGAATGCGGCCTGGTCGGGATCCACGGGCCGTTCGGGAATGACGAGTCCGCCGACGGCCTGCGCAAGGTGCTGATGACCGCGGACGAGATCGTCGTCAAACAGGACCCGGCGGAGTCGAGCGCGGCGCTGACCGACGGCGGCCGGGCGACCGGGTTCCTGATGGGCGGCAACCTCAACACGGTCGCACACGCGGTCGGCGGCGAACTGTCCAGCCTCGACGGCGGCATCCTGCTGATCGAGGACACCCTCGGCACCGGCCTCGGGATGATCGATCGACAGCTGACCCAACTGATCAAGTCCGGCCTGCTGGACGACGTACGCGGGATCGCCGTCGGGCAGTTCAGCGGCTTCGAGGACGAGCGGGCCAACGGGTGGTCGGTAGTGGACGTCCTGCGAGATCGTCTCGACCTCCTCGCCGTACCCGTGCTGGGCGGGCTCCCGATCGGTCACGGTCGTCAGCCCGCGACGGTTCCGCTCGGGACCGTCGCGACCATCGATCCCGCCGCGGGCACGCTCACGGTCGCGTCTGGTGTGCGGTGAGGATCTCGGGCCCCTGATCGGGCTCTTCGTCTGGTCGGCGGTTTACCCGGACGATCCGACGATCGCGCGCTACTACGTCGCGATCATCCTGGTGACGCTGATGACCGAGTCGTTCGAGCAGCACACCTTCTCGGAGCGGATCTACGACGGGACGATCAGCCACGAGCTGTTGCGTCCACAGCCGGTCGTGATCGGCGTACTCGGCGCGAACCTGGCGATCCGGGCGTGGCTGACCCTGCTCGGCGCGCCCGTCGTACTCCTCACCGGCATCTCGCTCGGCACCGGCTTCGACTGGCGGTCGGTGCTGCTCAGCGTCCCGTCGTCGTTCTGGCCGGCGCGTGGTCTTCTTGTGGACATTCCTCTTGTCGATGACGGCATTCTGGACTTTTTCGGGCGGCACCGGTCGGCTTCCTGCCGGACGTCTGGCGGCAGCGCCGAAGCCTCGCCGTTCTACGCGATGAGCGGTGCTGCCTGCCGAGATCGCGGCGTACGGCGGGTCGGTCGGAGGTGCGCTCGCACGGCAACTCTTCTGGCTGGTGGTGTTGCTGATCGCCGTTCGGTACCTCTGGCGGGCCGGCGTACGGCGGTACACGGCGGTGGGCTCATGAAGCTCCTCAGTCTCCTCGGCGCGAGCTTCTCGATGTCGCTGCGGCGAAGCATGGCGTTCCGGATCAACCTGGTCTTCGACGTGGCGCTGGCCTTCGTCGGCCTCGGTACGGCGATCGCACCGCTGCTGATCGTCTTCACCCAGGCCGACACGCTGGCCGGCTGGACGAAGGCCGAGACCCTCGTCCTGATCGGGACCTATCAGTTGATCACCGGGTTGCGAGGCACGTTCATCGACCCCAACCTGTCGTGGTTCCCCGACAACGGGATCCGCAACGGCAGGCTCGACAGCTATTTGTTGCAGCCGGCATCGAGTCTCTTCCTGGCGAGTCTGTCGCTGTCGTCGCCGCTCACCCTGATCCAGTTGGTCCCCGGTCTCGGCGTACTCGGTTGGGGAATCGCGGTAGCCGACGAGCGGCCCGGCGTGGCGGGTGTCGTGGGGTGGCTGGTGCTGGTCGCGGCCGCGCTGGTGGTGACGTGGGCGCTGAGCGTGCTGCTGGCCTGCTTGGCGTTCTGGGCACCGAAGCTCCAGCTCGATGTTTTCTACCACTCGGCGTGGCAGCTGGGCCGCTACCCAACCGACATCTTCGCTCGACCGCTCCGCGTCGTGCTCACCTACGTCTTCCCAATGGCCCTGATCGCCTCCGTCCCCTCAGCCACCCTCCTCCGCGGCCCCAACTGGCAAGTCCTCCTCGGCGCCGTACTCGCGTCCGCCCTCCTAGCCCTCCTAGCAACCACCACCTGGCACCGAGGCCTACACCGCTACACCGGCGCCACCTCATAATTCGCCGCAAGCCCAGCAGTCTGTCGCGACTCGTCAGTCCGCAGTCGTCCGGTCGTTGGCATCCGTGCCGATGTCGATGGGTGATGACGGTGTTCCGTCGCGCAACAGGTGGAGCAGGCGTGCGCCGAGGTCAGGTGGGAAGACCTTCTCCGTGGTCGAGGCGAGGTCCTCGGCGGTCCACCAGCGGAAGCCGGTGATGTAGCTCTGTTCTTCCTCGGTCAACGCTCGTGACGACGGAATCAATTGGCTGGTGCGCACCACAAACCATCGCTCATGGGTGTCGGTGTGCGTTCCTCGCCACGAGTACAGGTGCTGTCGATGCCAGACCTCCGGCCCGATCGTCGCCTCACGACGTCCGGTCTCCTCGTAGATCTCACGCAGTACGGTGGCGACGGCGTCCTCACCGTCCTCGATCCCGCCACCGACAGGAAACCAAATGGACTGGCCATCGGCGAACTCATCACCGCTGAGAAGAAGCAACCGATCCGACTCGTCAAGGAGCAGTACCTTGACCGTCCGCCGAACCACCACCGAACCTGCCTCCGACTCTCCGCCACACCCCGACCAGCACCCTACGCGGCCTCAACCCATGAAGGCGCCGATGTCTGCTGCCATCAGACCAGGGAGGGGTGGGTGTTGGGTGGTCCGTAGGATGGGTGGGTGCCGTCGATATTGCCCGAGGGGGAGGTTGCGCCTCGGGATGGGGCGTTGCCGGAAGCCGCTGTACGCGAAGCCGCAACGAGGCCGCTCGGCTTTTATCTGCATGTGCCGTTCTGTGCGGCCCGGTGTGGGTATTGCGACTTCAACACCTACACGGCGAAGGAACTCGGCGGGGGCGGGTCGCAGGCGTCGTACGCCGAGACCGCTGTTGAAGAGGTCCGGATGGCGCGGCGAGTGCTCGGCGGGCTGGATCGGCCGGTGGAGACGGTGTTCTTCGGGGGCGGTACGCCGACATTGCTGCCGGCGAAGGATCTGGGCCGGATGCTGGCGGCTGTGCGGGACGAGTTCGGGCTCGCGGCCGGGGCAGAGGTGACGACCGAGGCCAATCCGGAGTCCGTGGACGCGCGGTATTGGAGGAACTGCTCGAGGCGGGGTTCACGCGGGTGAGTTTCGGGATGCAGAGCGCGGCGTCGCACGTGCTGAAGATCCTTGATCGGCAGCACACACCGGGGCGGGCGTTGGAGGCGGTCAAGGAGGCGACGGCGGCTGGGTTCGAGCATGTCAACCTGGACCTGATCTACGGGACGCCGGGGGAGTCGCTCGCGGATTGGCGGACGTCGCTGGAGTCGGCGCTCTCGGCTGAGCCGGACCATGTGAGCGCATACGCGTTGATCGTCGAGGACGGCACCCAGTTGGCCCGCCGGATCCGCCGGGGTGAACTGCCGATGCCGGATGACGACGACCTTGCGGACAAGTACGTGCTGGCCGACGAGATGCTCTCCGCCCAAGGCCTCACCTGGTACGAGGTGTCGAACTGGGCGCGCACCGAGGAAGCGCGCTGCCGGCACAACGAGCTCTACTGGCGCGGCGATACCTGGTGGGGGATCGGCCCGGGCGCGCACAGCCACGTCGGCGGCGTCCGCTGGTGGAACGTCAAGCACCCCAGCGCGTACGCCGAACGCCTCAACGCCGGCGAAAGCCCGGCCCACGCCCGCGAAACCCTCGACCCCGAAACCCGCCGCATCGAACGGGTTCTCCTGGAAATCCGCCTCTCCGCCGGCCTCCCCCTGGACGTCCTGGACGACGGCGGCCGCGCCGCTGTCGACGACGTCGTCGGCAACGGCCTGGCCGACCTCACGAACGACCGCCTCGTCCTGACCGAACGAGGCCGCCTCCTGGCCGACGCCGTAGTCCGCGACCTCCTCCCCTGAACCTGCCGTCCAGCCGGAAAGCGATCAGAAGTGATCATCGCGGGCTGTTGACGACCCGTCCGGCCGCTACGGTCCTGACAATTACTCCCTGTGGTCAGCGGTCGGTGATCGGCGTGGTTCGCTCCGTGACGACACGGCGGAGTATGTCCTGACGTGAATCGTCCGGTATCTCAGCGTGACAATGTGATGCTTGACATACCCGGTTGAAACGCTCGAAACTCAGCCTACTTTCGCGATCCGAGAGCGCTCTCCAACTCCGTCCAGTTCCAGGGAGCTCCACATGCGGCCCAGTGCCGGCCATCGCCCCGTTGCGGTTCTGCTCGCCTGCGGCGCGGTCCTGCTGGCGTCCGCCTGCGGCGGCTCCGGCTCCGAGTCCGATGCCTCGGGCAACGAAGTGGACGACGGTCCGAAGATCGAGCTGACCATCGCCACCTTCAACGAGTTCGGGTACGACGACCTCTACCGCGAGTACGAGGCGCAGCACCCGAACATCAAGATCGTCGACCGCAAGGCACCGACCGTCGACGCCCACGTCAAGAACCTGGACACGAACCTGGCGGCCGGGACGGGGCTGGCCGACATCGAGGCGATGGAGGTCAGCTGGATCTACAACTACCTGGCCAAGGCGGACAAGTTCGTCGACCTGCGCGAGTACGGCGCCGACGACCTGAAGGAACGCTGGCTGGACTGGAAGATGGCCGGCGCCACCACCCAGGACGGGAAGATCATCGGCTACGGCACGGACATCGGGCCGGAGGCGATCTGCTACCGCCGTGACCTGTTCGCGAAGGCCGGACTGCCCACCGACCGGGCCCAGGTGGCCAAGCTGTTCGAGGACTGGACGTCGTACTTCGCCACCGGGCGGACGTTCAGGCAGAAGGTGCCGACGTCGGCCTGGTACGACTCCGCGGTGCTCACCTGGGAGGCGATGCGCAACCAGCTGATCCAGGCGTACTACTCCAACCAGGACCGCTACCTCGGCGCGGAGAACCCGCGGCTGAAGAAGGTCTGGGAGCAGATCGTCGAGGGCAGCGAGGACGGCCTGTCCGCGCAACTGCCGGCCTGGAGCGACCCCTGGAACAAGGCCTTCCGCACCGACAAGTTCGCGACCATCGCCTGCCCGGGCTGGATGCTCGGCGTGATCCAGGACAAGGCGGGCAGCTTCGGCAAGGGCAAGTGGGACGTCGCCGACGTGTTCCCCGGCGGTGGCGGCAACTGGGGCGGCTCGTACCTGACCGTGCCGAAGCAGTCACCGCAGCCCGAGGAGGCGGCCCGGCTGGCCGCCTGGCTGACCGCACCCGAGCAGCAGGTCAAGGTGTTCAAGAAGATCGGCTCGTTCCCGTCCACGCTCGACGCGTACGACGACCAGCAGGTGAAGAGCCAGGTGAACGCGTACTTCAACAACGCGCCGGTCGGGCAGATCTTCATCAACCGGGCCAAGAACGTGATCCTCAAGCAGCACAAGGGTCCGCGCGAGGGTGAGATCAACCAGGTCTTCACCGCCGCGCTGGCCCGGGTCGACGAGGGCAAGCAGACGCCGGAGGCGGCCTGGAAACAAGCCCTCGACCTGGCCGACAAGGCCGCCAACACGAGGAAGAAGGGCTGAGCCTCGGCCGCGATCGGGCCCGGAAGTATTACGGTGTGAAGGTCACTCAGTCGTCCGTAGGAGGACCGATGAAGGACTCTGGTTCTCCGACGCTGGAGCAGGTCGCCGCACTCGCGGGCGTGTCCCGGGCCACTGTGTCGCGGGTCGTGAACGGGTCGCCCAAGGTGCTGCCGGACACGGTGGCCGCGGTCGAGCGGGCGATCGGCCAGCTCGGCTATGTGCCCAACCGGGCCGCCCGGGCGCTGGTGACGCGGCGGACCGATTCGGTCGCGATCGTCGTACCGGAGCCGGACAGCCGGGTGTTCTCCGATCCGTTCTTCGCCGGCATCCTGCGGGGCGTCAGCATGACGCTCGCGCCGACGTCCTCGCAGCTCGTGCTGCTGATCGAGCCCGCCGAGGGTGACGACCAGCGGCTGCTGCGCTACCTGCGTGGCGGCCACGTCGACGGCGCGATCATCGTCAGCCACCACGGCCGCGACAACGTGCTGCAGGAGCTGGCGCAGTTGCCGCTGCCGATCGTGTTCAGCGCCCGGCCGTTGGGCGTCGACGTACCGGTGGCGAGTGTGGACGTGGACAACGTCGCGGGCGCGCGGACGGCGGTCGAGTACCTGTTGTCGATCGGGCGCCGCAAGATCGGCACGATCGCCGGGCCGCTGGACATGACCGCCGGGCAGGACCGACTCACCGGCTACAAGGACGTGGTGAAGGAAGCCGGGCTGATCGAGGCCGTTGCCTTCGGCGACTTCACCCCGGACGGCGGCGAGCAGGCGGCGCTGCGGCTGTTCGACGAGTTCCCCGACCTGGACGGGCTGTTCGTGGCCAACGACCTGATGGCGACGACTGCGCTGCGGGTGCTGTCGCAGCGCGGCCGGCGGGTGCCGGCGGACGTCGCGGTGGTCGGTTTCGACGACTCGGTGCTGGCGACGACCACGACGCCGAAGCTGACCACGGTGCGCCAGCCGATCGAGAAGCTCGGCGCCCGGCTGGCCGAGATCCTGCTCGCCAAGATCGGCGGCGCGGAACTCACCAGCCCGGAGATCTACGGCACCGAACTGATCATCCGCGACTCCGCCTGAAGCCGTGCCGCTGCCTCAGGGCGGATCGTTCTGGAACTGGAACTGCACCCGGCTCGAGCTGTCCAGCGGTACGACGACAGTCGTGTTCGACGCATTCCACTGCTGCGGGACCAGGAACATCCGGTTCTCGCCGACGACGAGCAGGCGCAGTCCGCGGTAGCGGTAGTTGAAGGTCTGGCCCTCGCCCGGCCGCAACGCGGTCTCCTCGATACCCGGTGACCGCAGCGCCAGCTTCTCCTTGGTGTCGAGGATGACGACCGGGAACTTGTCCAGGTCCTCCGCGTCCGCCTTCGCCAGACCACGACCGAGTACTGCGCTGTGTCGCCGTGGCCCAGAACGCGCAGGTCAAGGTGACGATCGCGAGGAGGGCGATCAGGGACCGCTGACCGCCGACGTGCGGACTCACCTGGCGTCGCAGGTACGTGAGGTACGCGAGCGTGGCCGAGGCCAGGCCGATCACACCGGGCACGACCATGGCGTAGTACGGGAGGTGTCCGATCAGGGGGAACGCGAGCAGGCCGGCGACACCGAGCAGGAGCAGTACTGACGGTCGCCCGGGCGGCACGTCGTACGCCGGTCTCGGTCGGATGGATCGCGTTGTGCAGGAGAAGTCCAGCGACCGTGAGCAGGGTGATGACCAGCAGCGGGACGAGGAGCGGCTGGGGGCTGCGCATCACGTAGTCCTGCGTGCTCAGACCGATGGTGTCGACGTCGATGCCGAAGTACTCGTACTGCGATCGCGCGGAGACGTAACCGAAGTAGAACAGCAGCGCAGTGATGAGGGTGACCGGCGGGAGGACCTTCCCCGCGAAACTCACCCAGCGCTCGAGCTGGGATTGCTCGTCTGCCATCCGTCAGCCGTCCGAGGGAGTCTCGGCCGGGGTCGTCTCGGTCGGCGGTGGGTCGGTCGTCTCGAGTTCGCCGGTGATGAAGTAGACCTGACTGCCGCGCTTCTCGGCCTCCTCGTCCAGGCGCGCGCAGTCTTCCTCGGTAGCACACGTCACCTTCGCCGGAACGAGGACCTGGACGTTCTTGTCCCCGGCGGCGACCTGCCGTGCTCCGACGAAGCACGGGTCGCGATCGTCGGTCGTCCAGACGACATTCGTGCACTGTCGACGATCGTCCGAGCAGGCGGACTGGTCGAGGACGAAGACGTCCCTCGGACCGAGTTCGGGCGCGTCGAGGGTGACCGTCGTGCCGTCGGGGATGTCGTCGGCGAGCCAGGAGACCGTGGCGCACTGACGGACGCCGGCCTCGTCGGGTCCTCCTCCGATCGGCGCGGTGGCGACCTTGATCGACGGCTTGTCGATCTGCGTGCCGGTGGTCTCCGGGTCGGTCGGCTCCGGTGACGGTTCGCCGGTCGTCTCCGAGGTGGTCGGTCCGGGTGACGGTGTACCGCCGCCGTTGGGTGTGTCCGCGCAGCCGGTCAGGATCACCGCGGCGCAGGCGGCGACCGCCACCAGCCTCGTGATCATGAGGACCACCCCCAGCTACAGAATGACCTCGAGAGGTGCCCTCGACAACGGTTAGTGTCACCCTTTCGTTCACTCTCCGCTGCGACGACTGTCGTTGCTCGTGACCACCGTGGTATCCCTGACACAGGACGAGGGGGATGGATGACCGATCACGAAGTCCGGATCGCGCTGGTTCTGAACGGCGGGGTCAGCCTGGCCGTCTGGATGGGCGGGGTGACGCACGAGCTGGATCTGATCCGGCGGGCGTCCGGTCCCGAGGGCTCACCGCCGTCGCAGCAGTACGACGAGGTGCTCGCGGACCGGTGGCGGGAGCTGTGTCATCGCGGTGACGAGCGACGCCGGGTCGTGGTCGACGTGATCGCCGGGACGAGTGCCGGCGGCCTGAACGGGTCGTTGCTGGCGACCGCGATCTCGAACGGATCGACCCTCGATCCGGACGGCGACCACGGGCCGTGGCTGCGGCAGAAGTGGGTCGGGCTGGGCTCGCTCGAGGTCGGGAAGCTGGTGCCCGTCGGCCCGCGAGAAGCCGAGCTCGGTCCTGGACGGTGGGTACTTCCTGAAGGAGCTCGACACCCTGATCAAGGGCGTCACCGAAGCCGGTGAGTCCGCCGCCGAGGAAGCGGTCACGCTGTTCGTCACCGCCTCCGGGCTCGGCGTGCAGCAGTTCGAGGCGACGGACGCGGCCGGGCAGTGCTTCGTCGTACCGGACCACCGCTACCTGTTCCGCTTCACCAGTGAGAAGACCGCGACGTACGACGGTCGCACCCGGACGTTCTCGGATGACGGACAAGAACGAGCTGACGGACACCAAGCTGCTCGCCCTCGCCGCCCGCGCGTCCGCGTCGTTCCCGGCCGCGTTCTCGCCGGTCCAGGAGACGCCGAAGCTGGCCGGCTCACCGCCACGGCTGCAGCCCACGACCGCCGAGCCCGGTGCCTGGATGGTGGACGGCGGTGTCCTCGACAACGCGCCGTTCGGGCCGGTTCTCGACGTGGTCGCCCGCCGCCCGGTGGCAGGCCGGGCGAGCCGTTACGTGCTGTACGTCGTACCGTCCGCGGGCGTCGGCCATGCGTCGACCGAGCTGGTCGGTACCGATACGCCGAGGTGGTGGAAGGCGGCGTTGTCCGCCGTGCAGTTCCCGCGCGAGGTGGACTTCCGGTCCGACGTCGAGCAGCTGGAGCGGCTGCTGCTGGAGGCGGACGCGTCCTGGTCCGACACCCAGCGCCTCTTCGATCGTTGCATGGAGCAACCAGACGAGCGGGACCGGCTGCGGGAGGCGGCGAAGGCGTTGCAGCCGACGTATTCGCGCGGCCGGGCCGCCGGTGACGTGTGGGAGGCGGTGACGATCGCGAGTCAGGAGCAGACCACCGTGCTCGACGCCGCGACCGCCCTGTCGGAGCAGGACATCGACGAGATCCTCGGGACGGAGCATCCCTGGGTCCCGGATCCGGACGGCTCGACGGTTCCGCTGCGCAACGATGCCGACGGCAACCCCAGTTGGCCGTGGGGGACCGGAGCGGCCGAACGCGTCGTACGGCTGGTGCTCCGGTCGCTGCGGACGAAGCTCGGCACTGCCCCGGCGCCGGAGCAGGACGAGCTGGAGCAGCGGCTGCAGGCGACCAGCGACTGCCTGATGAAGACACAGGCGGTGCGGGACGCGTTGTCGGAACGGCTGGCCAAGGCCGACCTGGAGCTGGGGCTGCCCGGTGGGGCGGAAACGGTCGCGGTCGGGTTGAGCGACATCTTCGAGGACCTGCAGGTGCAGCGTGCTCTCGGCGACGCGTTCGCCGACCTGATCGCGGCGGTCGGCTGGGATCTGGTCGGGACCGCGCTCGAGGTGGAGATCGTGTCGCGGTGTACGTCGGCACGGACGCCACAGCAGCGCAGTGCGCCATTCCAGTTCGTCCGGCTCGGGCCGGACATCCCGCTGACGCTGCTGGACGATCTGCAGGAGGGTTCGGTCGCGAACGCGCTCAAGGACCGGATCCTCTACGGGACGCAGGTCGGCCACTTCGGTGCGTTCGGTGCCGCGGACTGGCGGCGATGGGACTGGCTGATGGGCCGGCTGCACAGTGTCGCGCATCTGGGCGCGATGCTCGGCGCCGATCCGGACTGGATCCGCGAGACCCAGCGGCAGGTGCTGGTGGCGGAGGACTGGAAGGTCGAGAAGGTCGCCGAGCGGGTGCAGCGGCTGGCCGACGACTTCCCCGAGGCGAACGTGCTGTCCGCACTCACCACGATGCGCGACGAACTGAACCAGTCCGGTGAGGGCCGGGCGACGACGACGGGCCTGGCCGATCGGATGGTCGAGGTCTCCGACGGGCTCGGCGAGCAGCCGGGGGACTGGATCAAGGCTATGGCGGGCCGGAAGGACCAGCCGAAGTCGCGGCTGCTGCAGGCCGCTCGATGGTTCACCGAGCCGGCCCGGACTGCCTTGTGGAAGCGGATGGTGCGGAGCCCGAAGCTGACGCCGGCCAAACGGCCGCTGATCTTCCAGCGGTGGTTGCCGTTGGCAGCCATCGGGCTGGGTGTCGGGCTGCTGGTCGTGGCCGGCGTCGTCGACCTGGCCGCCGTACGGATCATCTCGGCGCTGCTCGCCGGGCTGGTGCTCGCCGTGGGCGTGGCGCTCGGCGTGGTGACCGTGTACGTCGAACGGGTCCGGAACTGGGTTCAGAAGCGGATCGCGGCGACGATCCCGGAGATCAATCCAGAGTCACGAAATCGATGAGTTCCTCGACCCGGCCGAGCAGTGCCGGGTCGAGATCGGCGTAGCTGGTCACCTTCGAGAGGATGTGCTTCCAGGCCGCGGCCACGTCGGCCTGGTCGGTCGCCGGCCAGCCGAAGGTCTGCAGCACGCCCTTCTTCCAGTCCTGTCCGTGCGGGATCTTCGGCCACGCCTTGATGCCGACCGAGGACGGCTTGACCGCCTCCCAGATGTCGATGAACGGGTGGCCGACGACCAGCACGTGCTTGTTCGTCACCTGTGCGGCGATCCTGGACTCCTTGGAGCCTTCGACCAGGTGGTCCACCAGAACACCGAGCCGGCGGCCCGGACCGGGCTGGAACCGGTTCACGATCCCGGGCAGGTCGTCGACGCCTTCGAGGTACTCGACCACGACGCCCTCGATCCGCAGGTCGTCACCCCAGACCCGCTCGACGAGTTCGGCGTCGTGCCGGCCCTCGACGTAGATCCGGCTGGCCCGGGCCACCTTCGCCCGGACGTTGTCCACCGCCACCGAGCCGGACGCCGTCCGCGTCTTCTTCGCCGGGCCGGCCTTCTTCGGTGCCTTCAGGCTGACAGGTTTGCCGTCCAGCCAGAATCCGGGCCCGAGCGGGTACGTCTTGATCTTGCCGAACCGGTCCTCGAGATCGACGACGCCGTGCTCCCACCGGACCACGGCGCCGACGAAACCCGAACTCGGCTCCTCGACGACCATGCCCTTCTCGAGTTCCACCTCGACGGTCCGCCCGTTCTTGGGCTTCCGCCAGTCCCCGGCCAGCACGTCGTTCCCATACCGATCAGCCACCGCCCAACCGTATGTCGTGAACGGCGTCCGACCGGTCAGCCACACACCACTTCGACCCGTCCCGTGCGGTTTCCGCTGTACGACCGGTATCCGGGCACAGAGCGGCGAAAGGCGGAACCTCGGACACCTTCTGGGGACCTCGTACATGTCCTGTTATGTCCGAGGTCCCCAGTTCATGTCCGAGGTCCCCGGACCGCGGGACGCCACGTTCGTCGTACCCGAGCAACACGACCTCACACCGGCGGGCAGTGGGCGTCGTACTCGAGGAGTCAGAACATCGGAGCGGCGCGGGTTGTGTCGGGGCGGCGGTCGGGGGAGGTGCGGGTGAGGGCGAAGTAGGTGACGAAACCAACGACCAGGCCGACTGCCCAGGAGTAGTCGTAGAGCGGTTTGAGGAACGGGATCAGGCCGTCCGCGGGGAACGGGCCGGCGCCGGGGTTGGAGTAGGCGCCGCCGACCGCGAGCAACGAGCCGAACACGGTCGCGACCACCGCACGCCAGTTCCAGCCGGCGGTGTACCAGTACCGGCCGCCGGGCTGGTAGAGGTCGGCCAGATGCAGGTTGGTGCGGTCGATCAGCCAGTACCCCGCGATCAGGACACCGGCCACCGACGCGAGCAGGCCGCCGTAGAAGGACAGCCAGACGAAGATGTAGATCTCCGGGTCGGAGATCAGCCGCCACGGCTGGATCACGACGCCGATCACGCCGGTGAGCAGACCCGCGGTGCGGAAGTTCAGCCAGCGGGGCACGGCGTTCGCGAAGTCGTACGACGGACTGACCACGTTGGCGGCCACGTTGCACGACATCGTCGCCAGGATCGCCATGATCAGGCCGATCGTGACGACCAGCGGGTTCTCGAACCGGCGGGTCAGCTCGACCGGGTCCCAGATCGCCTCGCCGTACAGCAGCACCGTGCCGGACGTGGTGATGATCGAGACCAGCGCGATGAACGACATCGTCGTCGGCAGGCCGATGATCTGGCCCCAGACCTGCTGGCGCTGACTCTTCCCGAACCGGGTGAAGTCCGGCATGTTCAGGCTCAGCGTCGCCCAGAATGCGATCATGCCCATCAGCGACGGCGCGAAGATCTTCCAGAAGTCGGCGTCCCAGCCGAGTTTCGACGGCTGGTCCAGGATCGGGCCGAGCCCGCCGGCCTTGACCAGGATCGCGATCATCAGCGCCAGGAACGCGACCGTGACCAGCGGCGCCGCCCAGTTCTCGAACCGCCGCAGTCCTTCGATCCCGCGGAAGATCAGCACCATCTGGATCGCCCAGAAGAACCCGAAGCTGAGCCACTGCGTCCACGGGTGCCCGCCGATCGCGGACGCGTTGGTCCAGCCGTCGCCGGCCAGCTCGCCGACGATCACGTAGATCGCCTGACCGCCGATCCAGGTCTGGATGCCGAACCAGCCGCAGGCGATGAAGGCCCGCAGCAACGCCGGGAAGTTCGCCCCGCGGACGCCGTAGAAGGCGCGCGCGAAGACCGGGAACGGGATGCCGTACTTCGTGCCCGCGTGGCTGTTCAGCAGCAGCGGGATGAGAACGATCAGGTTCCCGAGGGTGATGGTGATGAACGCCTGCAGCCAGTTCATCCCGAGCGCGACCAGGCCGGCGGCGAGCAGATAGCTGGGGATGTTGTGCGCCATCCCCATCCACAGCGCCGCGTAGTTGTACGTCGTCCAGTGCCGCTCGGGCAACCGGGTCGGCGCCAGTTCGGCGTTCGCGTACGGGCTGTTCGCCACCGCCTCCGGATCGGTCAGCTCGACCCGTCCGTCGGGATGCACGGTCTGCTCAATCGTGGCCAACGGTCCCACCAGCCCATCCGGTCGACGATGAACCCGCAACGAAGTTGCAAGTCTGCACTTCGGAACAAGTTGCGCTCTGAGGTGACGTCCTGTCAACGGACAACTACGAAACGGCTGCGCGGACCTGCGCCTTCAGGCGGATCAGCCGGGGCCGAGGAGTGGCAGCGTGGGTCGGCGGGGAATGCCGAGGGCTTCGTAACCGCGTTTGATCGCGTCCTGGAGATGTTCGAGCGGCCAGGGCCAGTCGTCGGTGTGCTTCAACGCGTCGTCCAAGGACGTGCCCGCGTGGTGCAGACCGGAGATGGTGTTCGCGACAGTGCCCAGACTCGCCGGCCTGATCGCGAACGAACTCGGCGTCGACGACCGCGCCATGACCCGGGACGACCTTCGACGTGTCCGACAGCAGGCCGATCACGCGGTCGATGGTGTCCGGCCAGTCGAGCGGGAAGGAGTCCCGCCCGTACGACGGCGGCGCCGACTCCTCGATCAGGTCGCCGACGAAGTACACATCCACATCCGGTACGACGACCACCGTGTCCCCGGAGGTGTGGGCGTTGCCGAGGTGCAGCAACTCGACCCGGCGGTCGCCCAGGTCGATCACCTTCGCGACCGCGAACGTCGTACCGTCGAGGTCCTCCTCGGCGGCCGCGTTCTCGTGCAGGTAGACGGCGGCGTCGGTGAAGACGCTGTTGCCGGCGACGTGGTCGAAGTGGGCGTGGGTGTTCACCACCCAGCGGACCGGGCTGTCGGTGACCTCGCGGATGTGGGCCTGCAACTCCGAGGCCTGCTCGGTCGTAGCCCGGGTGTCGATCACCAGTGCGCCGTCGCTGCCGACGATCAGGCCGACGTTGAGGTCCCATTCGTCGTACCGGCGGACCCAGCAACGATCGCCGACCTCGAGCCACGTGCTCATGGCCTCGACCCTACTTGCTGAGCACATCCCCGCTGATGACCTGGTCCCCTTGGACGTTGTCATCCCGAAGGTCTATCCAGGGGTCGGAATCGCACTTGAAGGCCGCTCGGGCGGCGCTTACTGTCACGGTGGCGGTATCGCAATCTTTCCGAGCTCGGTACCGAAACTTTCGAAGGGCGGACGGCGTGACGACACGACGTGCATTGGTGGTCCGGGGCGGCTGGGAAGGACACTCCCCGGTCGAGGCGACCGAGTTGTTCATCCCCTATCTGCGCGAGCGCGGCTACGAGGTGACCGTCAGCGACACGACCGAGAGCTACCTCGACCTGGACGGCACCGACCTGGTGCTGCAGTGCGTCACCATGAGCCAGATCGAGCCCGAGCACTTCAAGGGCCTGGACGCGGCGATCCGCAAGGGCACCGGGTTCGCCGGCTGGCACGGCGGCATCTGCGACTCGTTCCGGAACAACGCCGACTACAGCTTCATCACCGGCGGCCAGTTCATCTCGCACCCGCACGGGTTCACCGACTACCGGGTCGACATCGTCGCCGAGCACCCGATCGTCGAGGGCATCACGCACTTCGACGTACACACCGAGCAGTACTACGTGCACTACGACCCGACGAACACCGTGCTGGCCACCACCACGTTCCGCTCGCACCCGGACTACCCGTGGATCGAGGGCGCCGTGATGCCGGCCGTCTGGACCCGGACGTGGGGTGCGGGCAAGGTCTTCGTCTGCACCGTCGGCCACAAGCTGGACGACCTCGAAGTACCCGAGGTCCGGACCATCGTCGAGCGGGGGCTGCTGTGGGCGAGCAAGTGACGAGAGTCGGCATCGTCGGCACCGGGGTCATCTCCGGCACGTACCTCGACCACCTGGGCAAACTGCCCGGTGTCGACGTGGTCGCGGTCGCTGACCTCGACGTCACCCGCGCCCAGGCGATCGCCGACAAGAACCCTGCGATCCGCGCGGTGTCGCCCGGCGATCTGTACGCCGCGGACGACGTCGACATCGTCCTCAACCTGACCATTCCGGCCGCACACGCCGCGGTTCACCAGGCCGCGCTCGACGCGGGTAAGCATGTGTACGGCGAGAAGCCGCTGGCCGTGGACCGTGCCGAGGCCGAGCCGCTGCTGAAGTACGCCGCCGCCAACAACCTGCGCGTCGGCTGTGCACCCGACACCGTGCTCGGCACCGGCACCCAGACCGCCCGCGTCGCCATCGACCGCGGCGACATCGGCGTGCCGACCGCCGCGACCGCGTCCTTCGTCACGCCCGGCCACGAGCTGTGGCACCCGGCGCCGGAGTTCTACTACCAGCCCGGCGGCGGCCCGGTGCTCGACATGGGCCCGTACTACGTGACGAGCCTGATCACCCTCCTCGGTCCGGTACGGCGAGTGACCGCACGCGCCGGCCAGTCGAAGGAGGAGCGGAAGATCCACACCGGGCCGCGGGCCGGGGAGACCTTCCCGGTCCAGGTGCCGACGCACGTGACCGGCGTACTGGAGCACGAGTCCGGCGCGCTGACCACGCTGCTCATGTCGTTCGACGTGTGGGCCGCGCGGCTGCCGCGGATCGAGGTGCACGGGACCGAGGGCAGCCTCTCGGTGCCGGACCCGAACGGCTTCGACGGCACCGTCGAGATCGCCACCGCCACGAACCGTGACTGGTCCGAACTCCCCGTAGCCGGTGGGTACGCCGGAGCCGGCCGGGGCGTCGGTGTCGCGGACATGGCGCGCGCGATCCGCACCGGCGAGCCGCACCGGGCCGACGGCGCGCTGGCCTACCACGTGCTCGACGTACTGGAGTCGGTGCTGGAAGCGGCCGTCCAGGATCAGCCGGTGGACGTGGCGAGTACGGTCGAGCGGTCCGCCGCCGTACCGTTGGGTGCGTCTCCCGAACTGGCCTGAGACCCGTCCCACGCCGCGATCTGGCGCTGGCGGCTACTACGGCTCGGTAGACTGGCACTCGGATCATTTGAGTGCCAAGGGTCCGCTGACGTTCGACGGTCGATGGCGAGAGGGTGGTGCGCGTGCTGGACGAACGCAAGCTGGATGTTCTCCGCGCCATCGTCGAGGACTACGTGGCGACGCACGAGCCGGTGGGTTCGAAGACGCTGGTGGACCGGCACAACCTCGGTGTCTCGCCGGCGACCGTGCGTAACGACATGGCCGCGCTGGAGGAGGAGGGGTACATCACCCAGCCGCACACCAGCGCCGGCCGGATCCCGACCGATGCCGGCTACCGGCTGTTCGTGGACAAGCTGAGCACGGTCAAGACCCTGACCGGGGCCGAGAAGAAGGCGATCACCTCCTTCCTGGCCGGGGCGGTCGACCTGGACGACGTCGTCCGCCGGACCGTCCGGCTGCTTGCCCAGATCACGCGACAGGTCGCGATCGTGCAGTACCCGTCGCTGAACCGGTCGAGCGTGCGGCACATCGAGGTGGTCACGATGACACCGCGCCGCCTGCTGCTGGTGCTGATCACCAGCACCGGCCGGGTCGAGCAGCGGATCGTCGAGCCGCCGCACGACGTCGACGAGCACCTGATCGCGGACCTGCGATCCCGGCTGAACACGGCGCTGGCCGGTCAGCGGCTGGCCGAGGCGACCACCTCGCTGGCCCAGGTGACCGAACTCTTCCCGCCGACCGACCGGCCGCTGGTGGCGGCGATCGTGACGACGCTGCTGGAGGCGTTCACCGACGAGGTCGGCGAGCAGCGGATCGCGGTCGGCGGCGCGGCCAACCTGACCCGGTACGGCGACGACTTCGAGCGCAACGTGAAGCCGGTGCTGGAGGCGCTGGAGGAGCACGTCATCCTGCTCAAGCTGCTCGGCGAGGCGACCAACCCGCAGACCCTGACGGTCCGCATCGGGCACGAGAACCCGTACGAGGAACTGGCCACCACCTCGGTGGTCGCGACCGGGTACGGGTCCAAGTCGGAGGCGCTGGCCACGCTCGGCATCGTCGGCCCGACCCACATGGACTATCCGAGCACGATGGGCGCCGTCCGCGCGGTTGCCCGCTATGTCAGCCAAATCCTGGCCGACACCTAATCACCACCAACACCAACCCCTGGTCTGGAGTATGAGCACCGATTACTACGCCGTCCTGGGCGTCAGCCGTGACGCTTCACCGGACGAGATCAAGAAGGCGTACCGCAAGCTGGCCCGCCAGTACCACCCGGACGTGAACGACTCCGAGGACGCGCACCACAAGTTCCAGGAGATCGGCCGCGCGTTCCAGGTGCTGAGCGACCCGCAGAAGCGGCAGATGCACGATCTCGGCGGCGACCCGTTCGCGACCGCGGGAGCGGGACCGGGCGGTGCCGGCTTCGGGCAGGCCTTCACGTTCACCGACATCATGGACGCCTTCTTCGGCCAGACCGGCGGGGCCACCCGCGGGCCGCGGCCGCGGACCCGGCGCGGCCAGGACGCGCTGATCCCGCTCCGGATCGATCTGGGTGAGGCCGCGTTCGGCACCACCCGGGAGCTGAAGGTGGACACCGCCGTCCTGTGCCCGACCTGTTCGGGCTCCGGCGCGGAGGCCGGTTCCGAGCCGGTCACCTGCGAGATCTGCCACGGCCGCGGCGAGGTCACCCACACCCAGCGCTCGTTCCTCGGCGAGGTGCGGACGATGCGGCCGTGCCCGAACTGCCGCGGCTTCGGCACCACCATCCCGAGCCCGTGCGTCGAGTGCGCCGGCGACGGCCGGGTCCGGTCCCGTCGTACCGTCACCGTGAAGATCCCGGGCGGCGTCGACACCGGCACCCGAGTCCAGCTGTCCGGCCAGGGCGAGGTCGGCCCCGGCGGCGGCCCGGCCGGTGACCTGTACGTCGAGATCGAGGTCGAGCCGCACGACATCTTCACCCGCAGCGGCGACGACCTGCACTGCACGGTCACCCTGCCAATGACGGCGGCGGCGCTCGGTACGACGATCGACCTGCCGACACTGGAGGGCGAGACGACCCCGCTGGAGATCCGGCCGGGCACGCAGTCCGGTATGGCGATGACGCTGACCGCGCGTGGTGTCCCGCGGCTCCGGCACGCGGGCCGTGGCGACCTGATCGTCCAGGTCATCGTCGAGACCCCCACCAAGCTCGACGACGCCCAGGCCGACCTCCTGAAGCAACTGGCCGGCATCCGCGGCGAGGAGCGCCCGCAAGGCCAGGTCCAGGCTGCCCACAAGGGCGTCTTCGGCCGCCTCCGCGACGCCTTCGGCGCCCACTAGATGGGCGTCGCGGTCTTCTTCGCGGAAGACCTGTCCGGTGACGAGCTGACGCTGGACGGTGCTGAGGGCCGGCATGCGGCCGTCGTACGGCGGATCGGCCCGGGCGAGCGGATTCGGCTGACGGATGGGCGTGGTGCGTACGCCGGTGGCGTGGTGACGGCTGCGTCGAAGGCCGGGCTGACTGTTGCTGTCGACAACCGGGGTGCCGTGGCGGCGAGTAGTCCTCGGTTGGTGGTGGTGCAGGCGCTGCCCAAGGGGGAGCGGGCCGAGCTGGCGGTCGAGATGCTGACCGAGGTCGGGGCCGACGTGATCGTGCCGTGGAACGCGGAGCGCAGTCAGTTCCGCCGCAACCCGGAGCGGACCGCGAAAACACGTGCGAAATGGCAGGCGTGGGCTTTCGAGGCGAGCAAGCAGTCCCGCCGGAGCTGGTTCGTCGAGGTGGCCCCGATCGCCACGACCGCGGAGGTTGCGCGCCTGGTGGCCGGCGCCGCGCTGCCCGTCGTACTGCATGAGGAAGCGAAGGCTCCGCTGGCCGGTCTGGACGTGCCCGAGGCGGGAGACATCGTGATGGTGGTCGGTCCCGAAGGTGGCATCGCGCCGGCCGAGCTGGCCGCCTTCGACGTCGAGCCGGTCCGCCTCGGCGAGACCGTGCTGCGAACCTCGACCGCCGGCGTCGCCGCCGCGTCGGCACTGCTGGCCCGTTCGCGCTGGACCTGATAGCGCTCGCAATCCTTACAAAGCCCGAACACGCGGGCGGTCGTTCTCGAACGCCGGGCTGGGAGAGTCGTTCCCGTCCGGCGATGCGCCGGGTTCGTCGAGAACGAGGAGTGGCGAGATGCGCAGGTCCCGCGGCATGGCTCTGGGTACGACGGCCGTCGTACTGCTGAGTGGTCTGGTCGGAGGTACGACGACGGCGGCGGCTGATCCGACGCCGACCCCGACGCCGAGCTATGGCCCGATCACCTTGAGCGCGGAGGAGTCGCAGCGGCTGTGTGCCGAGGTGCTGCCGAAACTGATCACCCGGCGGGAGAAGCTGGCGACCAGGATCAACGGCGGGGCCGATGTGAAGGGCTCGGTGGCGTGGCTGAAGGCCCGGGCGGCGAAGCAGAAGGCCAAGGGGCACGGGAAGGTCGCGACCCAGCTCGAGAAGCGGGCCGAGCGCCGGTCCGGACGGCTCGAGCAGCTCGGCAAGATCAAGGGCGAGCTCGAGGCGTTCAAGGCCAAGCACTGCCAGGTGGTGAAGTGATGCGCCGCCTGCTCGCGCTGGCTGGTACGGCGGGCCTCGTCCTCAGCCTCGCCTCCTGCGGCGAGTCAGCCGAGCAACCCGCAGGCCCGGCCGGCGCAGGTCAGGCAGGAGCAACCGAGCAAGGGCAGGCAGGGTCACCCGGGCAGGAGCTGGCGGGGATCGGGTCTACCCTGGACGCCATTGACTCGGAGCTGGCATCGGACGGCTCACCCTGAGCAGGCACTCCCCAGGAGCACATTGATGGGCGCACCCGGTCGCGGTCTGGTGCTGGTGGTGGAGGACGAGGCCGCGATCGCCGAGGTGATCACGCTCTACCTGAAGCGGGACGGGTACGCCGTCCACGTCGAGACCGACGGCGATGCCGCGCTGGCGGCCTGGCGGCGGCTCCGGCCGGTCGCGGTGATCCTCGACATCGGCCTGCCGGGCCGGGACGGGGTGGACGTCTGCCGGACGATCCGCGCGGCTGAGGACTGGACTCCGATCCTGTTCGTCACCGCCCGCGACGACGAGGTGGATCGGCTGCTCGGCCTGGAGCTGGGCGCCGACGACTACATCACCAAGCCCTTCAGTCCACGGGAACTCGCCTTGCGGGTGCGGACCGTGCTGCGCCGCAGCGGCGGTGCGGTTCCGGCAGCGGAGGTTCTCAGCGTCGGCGGCGTACGGGTCGATGTGAGCGGTCGACGGGCTTGGGCGGGTGACGCGGAGGTGTCGCTGACGTCCACCGAGTTCGACCTGCTCGCACAGCTGTTCCGCAGGCCGGGCCGGGTCTTCGAGCGCGATGAACTCCTCAGTTCCGTCTGGGGTTACCAGAGCTCGGCCGGCACGCGCACGGTCGACGTACACATCGCTCAGCTCCGCGCCAAGCTCGGTCCGTCCAGCCCCATCCGCACGGTGCGCGGTGTCGGGTACGCCGCCGACCTCGACCGATGACGACTGGTCGACGGGGGTCGCTGGCGACTCGAGTGGTACTGGTCTGCGTGGCCGTGGCCGGGGTCGCCGTACTCGTGGCCGGTCTGGTGATGGCCGGTCTCGCTCGGCGGTCCGCGCAAGGCGTGCTCCAGGACTCGCTGGCGGCGCAGGCCGACGTACTGGCGAGTCAGGTGGACGAGCGCGGTCTCGGCTCGCGGGCCGCCGGACTGGGCCGGGTGGCCGAGGTCGTGCGGGGGCAGGGCATCGTCGTGGTGATCTTGTTGCCTCGTCGCGGTATCCAGCCCGTTGACCAACGGGCCACCGAGGCGGCGACGGCGGCCGGCCTGACCGGGATCAACACCGGGCAGCGGATCTCCACCAAGGTGTCCGTGGGCGGTCAGGAATACCTGGTCGAGGCGAGAGGAGTGGGCCCGCGATCCGGGTTCGCCCTGGTCGAGCCGCTGCGGCTGCCGGCCGACGCCCAGCGGATCCTGGTCCGCAACATCCTGTTCGCCCTGGGCGCCGGACTCCTGGTCGCCGCCCTGGCCGGTGGGCTCCTGGGCCGATTGCTCGCTCGTCCACTTCGCCGTACGGCGGATGTCGCGGGAGCCATGCGGCAGGGCCGGCGGGATCTGCACGTCCCGGTCGAAGGACCGGCCGAGGTCGCCGAGGTGGCCGAGGCTGTCAACGAACTGTCGGTCGCGCTGCGGCACAGTGAGGAGCGTCAGCGTGAGTTCCTGCTCTCGGTCTCGCATGAGCTCCGAACGCCGCTGACGGCCGTTCACGGGTTCGCAGAATCACTCGCGGACGGTGTCGTCACCGGCCCGGAAGCCCAGCACACCGGCCAGGTGATCCAGCGGGAGTCGCAGCGGCTCGAGCGACTGGTCAGCGATCTGCTCGACCTGGCCCGGCTCGGTGCGGACCAGTTCCGCCTCGACGTGGTCGAAGTGGACCTTCGGGAGACCATCAGCGCCTGTGCGGAGGTGTGGCGGGTGCGCTGCGAGCGTCAAGGCGTCCACTTCCGGCTCGAACTGCCCCCAGCACCGGCGGTGGCGACCACGGACGCCAGGCGAATCCGCCAGGTCCTGGACGGTCTGGCGGAGAATGCGCTCCGGATCACTCCGGCTGGTTCGCAGCTGACCCTGGCGCTTGGTCGCCGACCGGGGACGGTGCTGCTCCAGGTGCGTGACGGCGGTCCGGGACTTGCCCCGGAGGACTACGCCGTCGCCTTCGAACGCGGCGTACTGCACGAGAAGTACCGAGGCCGGCGCCCGGTCGGCTCCGGTATCGGTCTCGCCCTGGCCTTCGGCCTCGTCTCCCGACTCGGCGGCACCATGACCGCCGGCCCCGCCCCCGAAGGCGGCGCCGCGTTCACCGTCTGGCTCCCGGCTACTTGACGAATACCGTCTTGGAATCGGTGTCGGTGACGGAGCCGTCCTCGGGCGAGATCAGATAGGCCTCGATCCGCCACTCGCCGGGGGTCAGCTTGAGCGGAACGGCGAAGGGCGAGAACTTCTGGCCCTCCTTGGTGTTGACGAACTTGGCCTGGGTCGCCCGGGTCTTCAGGTTGGTGGCCCGCCAGTTGACCGTGGCCTCGAAGGCGGCGGCGATGCCGGTGACGGTGAACGGGCTCTTGGTGAGCTGACCGTCGGAGAGGTTGTCGATCCACACCAGGGCCTGGACCTTGCTCGCCTCGGCGCGGGCGAACGGGCGAGAGGTGTCGATCTGGCCGAAGAGCAGGCTACCGGCCCGGCCCTGCTGGGTGATCTGGACCCGGTCGCGCGGATTCACGAACGCGCCCTGGACGGTGTAGACGAGCTGCTGGGTCGCGACGGTGGCCGCGGCCTGGTCCAGCCTGGTCTGCGGGAGTTGTTTGAAGTCGACCGTGACGACGCCGTCGGCGCGGGTCACCGAGTTCACCTGGGCGCCGTGCCAGGCGGAGTAGTAGTCAGGGTCGCCGGAGTCCTTCGAGGTCATCATCCGGACCGCCTCGAGCGCGGGCCTGCCGTCGAGGACCTTGACCCACGTGCGGTACAGCCGGACGGTCGGCTCGGCTGTCGTCGTACCGACCTTCTCCCCGAGCCAGTAGACCGGAACGGCAGCGCTCCGCACGTTCTCCGGTGTGCCCTTGGTGGAGGGGACGGTGGTTGGTTTCGGGGAGGCCTGGGGGAGGGTGGCTTCGGTGGGGACCGGGGTCGGGGCGGCGGTCGTCGGGAGCGTGGACGACGGGGAGTCGGTGGCGCCGGTCGTCGTACTGGGGCTGCCGGCGAGTTGGTCGTCGCCGGCGGGCCTGGCGTTGTAGTCGAGGACAGTGAAGGCGCCGATCGCCGCGGCGGTGCCGATCGCGGCCGCACCGGCGGTGAGCACCCAGGGACGACGGGTGGCGCGGCGGCGCTGGGCGCGCGCCCGGGCCTGGATCTCGGGCAGGGCGTCGGCCGGCTCGACCTTGTCCGCCTCCTCGGCGAGGGCCCGGCGCATCAGGTCGTCGAACGGGTCGTCAATGTGCTCGTTCATGCGTTCTGCTCCAGGAGCTGGCGGAGCGACTTGCTCGCCCGCGCGGCGTGGCTCTTCACGGATCCCCGGCTGATCCCCATCGCGTCGGCGATCTCCGCCTCGGACAGGTCACCGTAGTACCGCAGCACCATCACGGTGCGTTGCTTCTCCGGCAGGGTGCGCATGGCCTCGATCACCCGGTCGGTCTCGACCGTCCGCAGAACGGCCTGTTCGGCGCTCGGCTCGTCCGGGAGCGAGCGGGGCGTGTGTTTGTCCACCACCACCAGGTGGCGCTGGCGGGAGCGGCAGCGGTTCACCACCGCGGTGCGCAGGTAGGCGAGCGCCTTGTGCGGGTCGCGTAGCCGGTGCCAGCGGCCGTGCATCGCGACGAACGCGTCCTGCACGATCTCCTCCGCCGTACCGGTGTCACGCAGCAACAAGGCGCCGAGGCGGACCAGCGACGTGTAGTGCGCCGTGTAGACAGCCGTCAGCGCCTCGTCGGCATCCCACGAGGACTCATGTGTCACGTCCTCTTCGTACACCACCGCCGGTTGCGCCACGGAACGATGACGCGGAGACCGTGTCCCAGGTTGACAACGGCGCCCACCGGATCACGGCTTGGGCGTGTTCAGGAGAATTACCGGTGAGCGTGTCGGTGGGGACGGCTAGCATGGGTGGGTCAGCTACCCCGGCATCAGGAGGAAGAGCCTGTCCAGGCCACGCAGTATCGAACCGGAGGCGCGCGCGAACGGCGCCGCCACCACCACGCAGGCGTCGCACAAGATCGTCGTGCCGAACAGCATCGACATGGTGGCCCTGCTCGGAGCCCGGGACGAGTTCCTCCGCATCGTCGAGAAGGAGTTCGCCGCCGACATCATGGTCCGCGGCAACGAGATCACGCTGAACGGCGAGCCGGCCGAGCTGGCGCTGGCCGAGCGGCTGATCGACGAGCTGATCGCGGTGGTCCGGACCGGTCACGGGCTGACCGCGGACTCGGTCGAGCGCAGTATCGCGATGATCAAGGCCGCCACCGTCGAGAGCCCGGCCGACGTCCTGACCCAGAACATCCTGTCCAGCCGCGGCCGCACCATCCGGCCGAAGACGCTGAACCAGAAGCGGTACGTCGACGCGATCGACAAGAACACCATCGTGTTCGGCATCGGCCCGGCCGGTACCGGCAAGACCTACCTGGCGGTGGCCAAGGCGGTCCAGGCGCTGCAGGCCAAGGAGGTCAACCGGATCATCCTGACCCGGCCGGCCGTCGAGGCCGGCGAGCGGCTCGGCTTCCTGCCCGGCACCCTGTCGGAGAAGATCGACCCGTACCTGCGGCCGCTGTACGACGCCCTGCACGACATGCTGGACCCGGAGTCGATCCCGCGGCTGATGACGGCGGGCACGATCGAGATCGCACCGCTGGCGTATATGCGTGGTAGGACGCTTAATGATGCGTACATCATCCTGGACGAGGCGCAGAACACCTCGCCGGAGCAGATGAAGATGTTCCTCACCCGGCTCGGTTTCGGCTCCAAGATGGTCGTCACCGGCGACGTCACCCAGGTCGACCTGCCGACCGGGACCAACTCGGGTCTCCGGGTGGTCCAGGAGATCCTCGAGGGCGTCCAGGACCTGACCTTCTGCCGGCTGACCTCGCACGACGTGGTCCGGCACAAGCTCGTCGGCCGGATCGTGTCGGCGTACGAGAACTTCGAAGGGCAGCGCTGAGCCGCACCGATGAACGTCGAGGTCAACAACGAGTCCGGCGTCGAGATCGACGCGCACGGACTGATGCGGCTCAGCCGGTTCGTGATGTCGTCACTGCGGCTGCACCCGGAGTGTGAGCTGTCGATCAAGCTGGTCGACGAGGACACCATGGCGCGGTATCACGTCGAGTTCCTGGACCTGCCGGGGCCGACCGACGTGATGTCGTGGCCGATGGACGAGCTGCGGCCGGGATCTGACGACTCAGGGGAGGACTCCGATCTTCCACTCGGTCACCTCGGCGACATCGCGCTGTGCCCGACCGTCGCGGCCGCGCAGGGCGCCAAGGCCGGGCACGGCACCTGGGCCGAGCTCGAGCTGCTGACCGTCCACGGCATCCTGCACCTGCTCGGGTACGACCATGCCGAACCCGCCGAGAAGGCGGAGATGTGGGACGTCCAGGGCCGGCTGCTGGAAGCCTGGCGAGCCCCCGGAAACCGGTTGGAGGGTGTCTGATGGTTCCCATCGGACACCCTCGCGGACAGGAGTGACGTTGCGGTGAGCTCCCACGACCTCGGTCTGCTGGTTGTGGCTGCGGTGCTCGTCCTGCTCGCCGGCCTGTTCGCCGGCGCCGAGGCGGCGCTGTCGTCGTACTCGACGGTGCGCGCGAACGAGCAGGTCGAGCAGGGCAACCTGCGCGCGGTCCGGCTGCGGGCCCTGCTGTCCGACGCGCCGCGGTACCTGAACTCGCTGCTGCTGGTCCGGCTGATGTGCGAGATCACCGCGATCGTGCTGGTCACCCAGGCGCTGTCGGAGGTCTTCCCGGTCACCTGGCAACACATCCTGGTCACCGCCGTGGTGATGGTGCTGGTCTCCTACGTGATCATCGGCGTCGCGCCGCGCACCCTCGGCCGGCAGCACTCGGACCGGTTCGCGATCCTGTCGGCCGGCCCGGTGATGGCGCTGACCCGGATCCTCGGACCGCTGCCGAAGCTCCTCATCCTGATCGGTAACGCGCTCACCCCGGGCAAGGGGTTCGCCGAGGGCCCGTTCGCGACCGAGGCGGAGCTGCGGGCGCTGGTCGACCTGGCCGAGAAGTCGGCGGTGATCGAGTCCGGCGAGCGGCAGATGATCCACTCGGTGTTCGAGCTCGGCGACACCATCGTCCGCGAGGTGATGGTGCCGCGGACCGACATGGTCTACATCGAGAAGCACAAGAAGCTGCGCCAGCTCACTTCGCTGGCATTGCGGTCCGGCTACTCGCGGATCCCGGTGATCGGTGAGTCCCTGGACGACATCCTCGGCGTCGTCTACCTCAAGGACGTGATGCGCCGGGTCTACGACAACGCGCAGGCCGAGTCGACCGAGCGGGTCGAGTCGGTGATGCGGCCGTGTATGTACATCCCGGACTCCAAGCCGATCGACGAGCTGCTGCGGGAGATGCAGGCGGCCCGGATGCACGTCGCGATCGTCGTCGACGAGTACGGCGGAACGGCCGGCCTGGTCACCATCGAGGACATCCTGGAGGAGATCGTCGGCGAGATCACCGACGAGTACGACGAGGTGCCGGACTCGGTGCAGGAGCTGTCGGACGGTGCCTACCGGGTATCGAGCCGGCTGCCGATCGACGAGCTGGGCGAGCTGTTCGGCGTACCGCTGGACGATGATGACGTCGACACCGTCGGCGGTCTGATGGCCAAACTCCTCGGCAAGGTGCCGATCCCCGGGGCCGAGGTGGAGATCGCGCGGGTTGACGCTGACCGCGGAGCGGCCGTCCGGCCGCCGCAACCAGGTCGGTACTGTGCTGGTACGGCGGGAGCAGACCGCCGACCCCTCGCACGACCAGAACCACCAGCACGCCTGACCCCTTGGAGCACTTCTTGTCAGACCTCTCGGCCGAGGACGCCAAACTCGTCACGCTGGCCCGCGCCGCCCGTGCCCGCACCCGTGCGGCCGAAGGCGCCGCGGTCCGGGACTCCGACGGGCGCACGTACGCCGCCTGCACGGTGAGGCTCGACACCGTCGACCTGACCGCGCTGCAGCTGGCGGTCGCGATGGCGCTGTCCTCGGGGGTGAAGGGTCTGGAGGCCGCCGCGGTGGTCACCGACGCACCCGACGGCCTCGATGTGAACGTCGTCCGCCACTTCGCCGGCGCCGCCGTTCCCGTAGTAGTTGCCAATGGCACCGGAGAGGTCCGCGATGTCGTCCACACCTGAGGCTTTCAAGTCCGGTTTCGCGTGTTTCGTCGGGCGGCCGAACGCCGGGAAGTCGACCCTGACCAACGCGTTGGTGGGGCAGAAGATCGTGATCACCTCGTCGAAGCCGCAGACCACCCGGCACGCGGTCCGCGGCATCGTGCACCGGCCGGACGCCCAGCTCATCCTGGTCGACACCCCCGGTCTGCACAAGCCGCGCACGCTGCTCGGCGAGCGGCTGAACGACCTGGTCAAGACCACCTGGGCCGAGGTGGACGTGATCGCGGTCTGCCTGCCGGCCAGCGACCGGATCGGCCCGGGCGACCGGTTCCTGGTCAGCGAGGCGGCGAAGGTCGCGAAGACCCCGAAGGTCGCGCTGGCCACCAAGGCCGACCTGGTCGAGCCGGACCGGATGGTCGAGCACCTGGCCGAGATCGCGGCGCTCGGGGAGTCGGCCGGGATCGAGTGGGCCACGATCGTCCCGGTCTCGGCGACGTCGCGGTTTCCAGGTCGACGTGGTCGCCGACGAGTTGGTGAAACTGCTGCCGGAGGGCGTCGCGCTCTACCCGGACGGTGACATCACCGACGAGCCCGAGGAGACCCTGGTCGCCGAGCTGATCCGCGAGGCGGCGCTGGAGGGTGTGCGGGACGAACTGCCGCACTCGATCGCCGTCACCATCGACGAGATGGGCCTGCGCGAGGACCGTCCGGAGGACAAGCCGCTGCTCGACGTGTACGCCAACATCTTCCTCGAGCGGGACAGCCAGAAGGGCATCATGATCGGCCGCAAGGGCGCCCGGCTGCGCGAGGTCGGCGCCGCCGCCCGCCGCCAGATCGAGGCGCTGCTGGGAACGCCGGTCTACCTCGACCTGCACGTGAAGATCGCCAAGAACTGGCAGACCGACGCCAAGAACCTGCGCAAACTGGGCTTCTGAATGACCCTGCACAACCCGGTCTACGAATCGCTCGGGTTCGCCCTCGCCAACTCGATGAAGGTCACCATCGTCGAAGCCGTTCAGAGCGCCTTCTGGAACTCCAGGGCTCTGGCGATGATGCGGTAGTTGAGTTGTTCGTTGATGGCGATCATGTGGTTGTTGGACTCGGCGTTCCAGGTGTCGATCTGGGTCAAGGCCGGTTCCTGGTCGCGCATCCACAGCAGCATGGCCGACTTGAGCAGCGCGCCGAGCCGGTGGCCGCGGTGGTCGCGGGAGACGGCGGTGTCGTTCTGCTCACCGATGTGCGGACGTTCCAGCTCGACCGTGATGGTGGAGTGGCCGGCCAGCTCGCCGGTCGCCTTCTCCCGGGCGATCACCCGGTAGAGGCTGCGGTCGCTCTTCAGCTGCGCCTGCTCATAGGCACGCAGCCGCTCCGGGCTGTACGCGTCGTCCTCGATGTCGAGGTCGTCCTTCGGTGCGTCGTTGATCGACTCCGTCACCGCGACCATGCCGTCGAGCAGTTCGTCCGGCAGCGGGCCGGTGACCTTCAGCAGTTCGTACGCCGAGGATGCGGCGACCGCGTCGTCGTACAGCTTCTGCACCAGGGCCCAGTCGAGGTTCGCGAGGTCCTGCCGACGGTTCACCGCGATCGACTTCCGCTCGAAGCCGTGCCGCTGGGCGAACGTCTCCGACTTCGGCAGGTCCCACGAGCTCGCGCCGAGTGACGGCCGGCCCTCCTCCGCGGCCAGCGCCTCGGCGTAGGCGATCAGCTCCGACCCGATCCCGCGGGCGCGGTAATCCGGATGGACATCGACACCCAGCCACGCCAGGTTGGTGTTGTCGTACGTCGGCATGTCCACGGACAGCAGGCCGACGGCTGTCCCCTCGGAGTCCCGCGCGAGATAGGCCCGCGCGGGATCGAGGTCCCAGCCGTACCGCAACTGGTTCGCATAGCCCCGCGGCGTCGGCAGCATCGACTCCGGGCAGTCCACCTTGGCCGACGCGTTCATCACCGCGACGGCAGCAGCGCATCCGACCTCGTCGTCGGGTGACAGTCTCGAAATCTCCACGCCCTCAGCTTCCACACCGCCGCCGTTTACCGCGAGTGATTTATCTCCGGTGGGGAAGTCGCGGAAATCTTGACCGACTCCAGAAGGGGCGGAAGACTGCTTGGGTGGCAGTCGAGTCCGACCTCCACCAGTTGTTGCGTGCGGTCGCGCTCCGGGTCACCCGGCCACGGGTGGCCGTACTGCACGCTGTCCACGCGCACCCGCACGCCGACACCGACACGATCATCCGTGCCACCCGCCGGGATCTGCCCGACGTCTCCCATCAGGCGGTGTACGACGTCCTGCGCGCACTGACCGACGCCCGGCTGCTGCGGCGGATCCAGCCGGCCGGTTCGGTCGCGCGGTACGAGGCCCGGGTGGGGGACAACCACCACCACGTGGTGTGCCGATCGTGCGGTGCGATCGAAGACGTGGACTGTGCCGTCGGCGAGGCGCCCTGCCTGGAGCCGTCGGACGGCCACGGCTTCTCCGTCGACGAGGCCGAAGTCGTCTACTGGGGCTTTTGCCCCGCCTGTTCCGCCACCACCCCTGATCCAGCACCCGCACGGAAAGGCTGAACATGTCCGACACGTCCGGCGCCACCCATCACGGCAGCGAGAGCGAGAACCCGGTCATTGACGCGCCGACTCCGAAGGCGGGCCGGCCGAGTACGAACAAGGACTGGTGGCCGAACCAGCTCGACCTCTCCGTTCTGCACCCACACGCCACCAAGTCGAACCCGATGGAGGATGGCTTCGACTATGCCGACGAGTTCGCGAAACTCGACGTCGACGCACTGAAGCAGGACATCGTCGAGGTGATGCGGACGTCGCAGGACTGGTGGCCCGCCGACTTCGGCCACTACGGCCCGCTGTTCATCCGGATGAGCTGGCACGCGGCCGGCACCTACCGGATCGCGGACGGCCGGGGCGGCGCCGGCGACGGCGCCCAGCGGTTCGCGCCGCTGAACAGTTGGCCCGACAACGCGAACCTGGACAAGGCCCGCCGGCTGTTGTGGCCGGTCAAGCAGAAGTACGGCCGGAAGATCTCCTGGGCGGACCTGCTCGTGCTGGCCGGCAACGTCGCGCTGGACGACATGGGCTTCCGGACCTTCGGTTTCGGCTTCGGCCGCGAGGACGTCTGGGAACCCGAGGAGGTCTACTGGGGCCCGGAGGACAGCTGGCTCGGGGACGAGCGCTACAGCGGTGACCGCGAACTGCACGGGCCGCTGGGTGCGGTCCAGATGGGCCTGATCTACGTCAACCCCGAAGGCCCGAACGGCAACCCGGACCCGATCGCCGCGGCCCGCGACATCCGCGAGACGTTCGCCCGGATGGCGATGAACGACGAGGAGACGGTCGCGCTGATCGCAGGCGGCCACTCGTTCGGGAAGACCCACGGCGCCGGGCCGGCCGAGCAGATCGGACCCGAGCCGGAGGCCGCGCCGCTGGAGGCGCAGGGGCTCGGCTGGCAGAACGGCTTCGGCACCGGTAAGGGCAAGGACACCATTACCAGCGGGCTCGAGGTGACCTGGACGAGTACGCCGACCCGGTTCGGCAACGGGTTCTTCGAGAATCTCTTCGGCCACGAGTGGGAGCTCACCAAGAGCCCGGCCGGAGCTCACCAGTGGGTCGCGAAGGACGCCGAGGCGGACGTGCCCGACGCGCATGTCCCGGACAAGAAGCACCGCCCGACGATGCTCACGACCGACCTGGCGCTCAAGGTCGACCCGATCTACGGGCCGATCTCCCGACGGTTCTCCGAGAACCCGGACGAGTTCGCCCTCGCCTTCGCCAAGGCTTGGTACAAGTTGCTGCACCGCGACATGGGTCCAGTCTCCCGCTTCCTCGGCCCGTGGATTCCCGAGCCGCAGCCGTGGCAGGACCCGGTCCCGGCGGTCGACCACGAGCTGATCGGCGACGACGACATCGCGGCGCTCAAGGACAAGCTGCTCGCGTCCGGCCTGTCCGTCTCGCAGTTGGTCAGCACGGCCTGGGCGGCCGCGGCCAGCTTCCGCGGAACCGACAAGCGCGGCGGTGCGAACGGCGCCCGGATCCGGCTCGAGCCGCAGCGAAGCTGGGAGGTCAACGAGCCGGCCCAGCTGGCCACGGTGCTGCAGACCCTCGAGCAGATCCAGCAGGACTTCAACGGCTCCGGGAAGCGGGTGTCGCTGGCCGACCTGATCGTGCTTGGTGGCTGCGCTGCCGTGGAGAAGGCCGCGCGTGACGCCGGGCACGAGATCACCGTGCCGTTCCGGCCGGGCCGGACCGACGCCTCCCAGGAGCACACCGACGTCGACTCGTTCGCCGTACTCGAGCCTCGGGCCGACGGCTTCCGCAACTACCTGCAGGCGGGGGAGAAGCTCTCGCCGGAGACGCTACTGCTGGACCGCGCCTACATGCTGACGCTGACCGCGCCGGAGCTGACTGTTCTGGTCGGCGGCCTGCGCGTCCTGGGTGCGAACGTCGGTACGGCGCAGCACGGCGTCCTCACCGACAGGGCCGGGACGCTGACCACCGACTTCTTCGTGAACCTGCTCGCCACCGGCGCGGAGTGGAAGGCGTCGGAGGCGGAGGAGAACGTCTTCGAGATCAGGGACGTGACCACCGGCGACCTCAAGTGGACGGCCACCGCGGCCGACCTGGTCTTCGGGGCCAACTCGCAGCTCCGGTCGCTCGCCGAGGTCTACGCGAGTGCCGACGCCCAGGACAAGTTCGTCAGGGACTTCGTCGCGGCCTGGGTCAAGGTGATGGAGCTCGACCGGTTCGACCTCAGGAGGGCGTAGGCATCCCGTAGGCGTGGTCGATGGTCATCGAGAAGACGAGACGCTGGTCGGTGACCATCGCCTGCCGGTACTCGTCCCAGTCCGGGTGCTCGCCGGACGCCGCCCGGTAGTAGTCGATCAGGTCCTCGACCACGGCGTCGTGCGGGTCGACCGCCACCGCACTGAGCTCGGCGTTGCCCTCCAGTACGACGTACGACCCGCCGCTGGGATCGCCGACGTACAGGCTGGCCCGCGGGTCGCGCCGCAGGTTCTTCGTCTTCGCCCGGCCGTCGGTGAGCGACGCCCGGATCCGCGTGCCGTCGAACACGTAGGCGACGTTCGACAGTTGCGGCCGGCCGTCGCGTTTGAGGGTGACCAGGACGCCGAGGCCGTGGGTGCCGATCCGGTCCGCGAGATTTCGTGTCATGCCACGAGCTTAAGAATTCAAGCAAGCTCGAGGGACACCTCAGCTGTGGGTTGGCTGAAGAAACCCGGCTGATGCTGGTCCGGGTGGCACCCGGGCCGCCATCCGGCCATCCTCGCACTGCCCGGCGGCCCGGTCCGCAGCGGCTCGGCCGGGTTCTTCAGCACATCTTCAGGCCCGCGTCGTCACGCTCCGTGTCTCGGGAGACGAGACCCCCGGTTCGACGGGTGGGCCGGGTTGTGCTTAGACTCACTGGCATCATGCGGCACCAGCTTCTCCTCCTTCGCTGCCGCGGCGGGGCCTGACAAGGCCGGTTCCCTCGCCGCGGAGTCTTGTCGTACGCCGGTCGTCTTCCACGACCCACGCAGTACAGCTCCCGAGGAGAACCCCCGTGGCACCGAAGAACCAGCCCAAGCCCGTCCAGCAGCCGTCCGGGATGCCCATCCAGCGCTACCGCGCGTTTCCCCCGATCGACCTGCCCGACCGCACCTGGCCCGACCAAGTCCGTAGACCGCACCCCGCGCTGGCTGTCCACCGACCTCCGCGACGGCAACCAGGCGCTGGTCGAGCCGATGTCGCCGGCCCGCAAGCGACGGATGTTCGAGCTGCTGGTGCGGATGGGCTACAGGGAGATCGAGGTCGGTTTCCCGAGCGCGAGCCAGTACGACTTCGACTTCGTCCGCAGCCTGATCGAAGAGGACGTCATCCCCGACGACGTCACCATCTCGGTGCTGACCCAGGCCAGGGACGAGCTGATCGAGCGGACCGTGCAGTCGCTGCAGGGCTCGCCGAAGGCGACCATCCACCTCTACAACGCGACCGCGCCGCTGTTCCGCCGGGTCGTGTTCAACGTCGACAAGGCCGAGTGCCTGGCGATCGCGGTCCGCGGCACCGAGACGGTGATGAAGTACGCCGACGACATGCTGGGCGACTGCGAGTTCGGGTACCAGTACAGCCCGGAGATCTTCACCGGCACCGAACTGTCGTTCGCGCTCGAGGTATGTGAGGCGGTCAGCGACCAGTGGCAGCCGGCCGAGGGCCGGGAGATCATCCTGAACCTGCCGGCCACCGTCGAGATGTCCACCCCGAACGTGTACGCCGACCAGATCGAGTGGTTCGGCCGCAACCTGACCCGGCGAGAGCACAGCACGATCAGCCTGCACCCGCACAACGACCGCGGCACCGCGGTGGCCGCGACCGAGCTGGCCCTGATGGCCGGCGCCGACCGGGTCGAGGGCTGCCTGTTCGGCCACGGCGAGCGGACCGGCAACGTCGACCTGGTCACGCTCGGGATGAACCTGTTCAGCCAGGGCATCGACCCGCAGATCGACTTCGCCGACATCGACGAGATCCGCCGTACGGTCGAGTACTGCACCCAGATGCGGGTCCCCGAGCGCCAGCCGTACGCCGGCGACCTGGTCTACACCGCCTTCTCCG
Organism: uncultured Actinomycetota bacterium; assembly: GCA_963770725.1. GTDB lineage: Bacteria > Actinomycetota > Actinomycetes > Propionibacteriales > Kribbellaceae > Kribbella. The sequence goes on along the minus strand of CAVYQT010000010.1, from coordinate 135,528 downwards.
GCTCGCACCAGGACGCGATCAAGAAGGGCCTGGAGGCGCTCGACAAGCAGGCCGCGGCCGAGGGCAAGCCGGTCTCGGAGATCGCCTGGGAGGCGCCCTACCTGCCGATCGACCCGAAGGACGTCGGCCGGTCGTACGAGGCGGTCATCCGGGTGAACTCGCAGTCCGGCAAGGGCGGTGTCGCCTACATCATGAAGTCGGAGCACCGGCTCGACCTGCCGCGCCGGCTGCAGATCGAGTTCAGCCGGGTGATCCAGCAGCACACCGACGCCGAGGGCGGCGAGGTCGGCCCGCAGCACATGTGGGACATCTTCGCGGCCGAGTACCTGGCGCCGGGCAAGCTGTCGCTGCTCACGGTCAACTCGTCGTCCAGCGAGGGCCAGGGCGACCAGCTCCGCGTGCAGGTGTACTCCAACGGCGTACCGCACGAGCTGAACGGCGAGGGCAACGGCCCGGTGTCGGCGTTCGTCGACGCGATCAAGCCGCTGAAGTACGACGTCCGCGTGCTCGACTACCACGAGCACGCGCTCTCGGCCGGCGGCGACGCGCTCGCCGCCGCGTACGTCGAGTGCGAGGTCGGCGACGAGGTCTACTGGGGTGTCGGCCGGGACGCCAACATCCTCACCGCGTCGCTGAAGGCGGTCGTTTCCGCGATCAACCGCGCCACCCGCTGACCTCCGCGACTCCATGTCGGCCGCCACTCGTCCGGGTGGCGGCCGACATCCGTCTTCGAGTGCTCCGGATCGGATAGCTTCGGCACGCACAGTCGTCTGGTTGGTGCACAGTGCGACGAGTTTGGTCACGATTCGGCCTGGCGGTCACACGTTCACACAAAGCGTTGACTCGGTGTCTGTGGTTGCACAGACTGTCGACCTACGAACAGATCCTTGCAAAGCAAGGTCTCTTACTAAAGTGTGTCAACCGGGGGCCGTTTGTCGGTAGTCACGTGGAGGTGAGCTGTGGGCGGTGCGGTCGACACACCGGCTGGGAAGCTGATAGAGGCTCCGGTCGAAGCGCCTAGACCCAATGTTTTGGGACGGTTCCTGAACGCGTGGTTGGTCCGTAGAGTCGCGAAGGCGATCCTGACCGTCTTCATCGTCACCACCGGGACGTTCTTCCTGGTGCGGTTGCTACCGGGTAACCCGGTCGACACCTACATCCAGACCCAGATCGCGCAGACCGGTATCTCCTACGAGGCGGCCGCCGCGCAGGCCAAGAACCTGTTCTCGCTGGATCCGGACCAGCCGCTGCTCCAGCAGTACGTCACGTACATGGTCAACCTGCTGCACGGCGATTTCGGCAACTCGCTGCTGTCACCGGGCACCACCGTGGCCGAGGTCATCAGGACCTACCTGCCGTGGACGCTGTTCTCCGTCGGCATCGCGACGATCCTCAGCTTCACGATCGGCATCGTGGCCGGCATGATCATGGCCTACCGCCGGGAGGGCTGGATCGACCACCTGCTCAGCGGGCTGGGTGCGCTGCTGCACGCGATCCCGAACTACATCCTCGCGATCCTGATCGTGGTCTTCCTCGGCGTGAAACTGCAGGTCTTCAACCTGACCGAGGCGCGCGGCTCCTACACACCGGGAGTGGAACCGTCGTTCAGCCTGTACTTCCTGAACGACATCCTCTACCACGCGATGCTGCCGATCCTGGCTTACCTGCTGACCACGGTCGGCTCCTGGGCGCTGGTGATGAAGTCCTCCACAGTGGAGACCCTCGGCGAGGACTACGTCACGGTCGCCCGCGCCCGTGGCCTCAGTGACTCCCGGATCCGGTCGGGGTACGTCGGGCGCAACGCCGTACTGCCGTTGTTCAGCGCGCTCGCCATATCGCTCGGGTTCGTCGTCGGCGGCTCGATCTTCGTGGAGAAGATCTTCGGCTACCAGGGCATCGGCCTGGCGCTCTTCAACGCGGTCAACGGTCGCGACTACCCGGTGCTGCAGGGAATCTTCCTGGTCATCACGATCTCGGTGGTGCGTGGCCAACCTGCTCGCCGACATCCTCTACAGCCGGCTGGATCCGCGGATCCGCGTCAGCGCGGAGAAAGCGAGCTGGAGTCGGCGCGGGAGATGCCGGCGGGGGAGGGGTGTGACGAGATGGCTGACAGCTGTGACCACCCCCGGCGCTACCGCCGCGATCGGGACGACGGGCGTTTCGCGCTTCGGCGGCATCGCTGAGTGCGCTGCGGCGCAGCCCGGCCGGCTTCATCGGCTTCATCATCGTGGCGCTGCTGATTTTGATCACCGCGATCGGGCCGTTCTTCACCCCCGCGGTGGAGCCGAACGTCGAAGGAGATCCTGCTGCCGTTCGGGTCGCCCGGGCATCTGCTCGGGACCGACAACGAGGGCAAGGACATGCTGATCCAGATGATCGACGGCGGCCGGTCCGTCATCTTCATCGGATTCCTCGCCGCCGCGATCTCGACCGCGATCGCGATCGTCCTCGGCTCGCTGGCCGCCTACCTCGGCGCCGGGACCGACTCCGTCGTGGTCACCGCGGCGGACGTCTTTCTCACCGTCCCGGTGATCGTCCTGCTCGCGGTGCTCGGCGCGATGTTCAAGCTGGATTCGCCGTTGCTGCTCGCGCTGCTGGTCGGTGGCCTGGCCTGGCCGGTGCTGACCCGGGCGGTGCGGTCTCAGGTGCTCTCGCTGAAGGAACGCGAGTTCGTCGAGGCGGCCCAGCTGCTCGACCTCGGCACGATCCGGATCGTCTTCGTCGAGATCCTGCCGAACATGGCCAGCTTCATCCTGATGAACTTCATGATCGGTGTGACGAATGCGATCTACGCGTTGGTCGGCCTCTACCTGCTGGGCCTGGCGCCGTTGACCGGGTCGAACTGGGGCATCATGCTCAACCGCGCCTGGATCGCCGGCGCCATCTTCAACGACGACAGTCTGCCCTTCATCCTGAGTCCCATCGTCGCGATCGTTCTCCTGCTGCTCGGACTGGTGATGATGACGCGATCGCTCGAGGAGATCCTCAACCCGCGGCTCCGGGACCGGTGAGCATGGTGACTGCGATGCCTCCCAGCAAGACCAGCACAGTGGATACGGCCCGTGCGGTGCGCGGCGGCTATGGCAAGCCACTGCTCTCGGTGCGCGACCTCAAGGTCGAGTACCGGACCGGGGCCGGCAGCACGGTGCAGGCCGTCCGCGGCGTCGACCTCGACCTGTACCCCGGCGAAAGCCTCGCCCTGGTAGGCGAGAGCGGCTGCGGCAAGACGACCTTCGGTCTCGGTCTGCTGCGGCTGCTGCCGCGACTGGGCCACGCCAGCGGCGAAGGTGACCTTCAACCGCGGCGACGGCTGCGGAGATCGACATCCTCGGGCTGGACGGGCGCGACCTGCGGCAGTTCCGCTGGCGGGACGCGGCGATGGTGTTCCAGGGCGCGATGAACGCGTTCAACCCGGTGCTGAAGATCCGCGCCCACATGCACGACACGATGCGGGCGCACACCAAGGCCAGCAGGCGGGAGATCGAAGAGCGCGCCGCCGAGTTGCTGCGGCTGGTGCGGCTGGAGCCGGAGCGGGTGATGGACAGCTACCCGCACGAGCTGTCCGGCGGGATGCGGCAGCGGGTGCTGATCGCGATGAGCCTCCTGCTCGAGCCGGAGGTCCTGATCCTGGACGAGCCGACCACGGCACTCGACATCCTCACCCAGCGCTCGATCGTCGACGTCCTGCACGAGCTTCGCGAGCGGCTCGGGTTCTCGATGATCTTCATCTCGCACGACCTGTCGCTGGCCGCCGAGCTCGCCGACCGGGTCGCCACCATGTACGCCGGTCGCATCGTCGAGACCGGTGGCGTCCGGGACCTGTTCTACCAGCCCCGGCACCCGTACACGCTCGGCCTGATCAAGGCCGTGCCGCCGATCGTCGGCGACCTGCCGGACCTGGAGTCGATCCCGGGCGGACCGCCGAGCCTGGCCGCGCTGCCGGCCGGCTGCACCTTCCACCCGCGCTGCAAGTTCGCCACCGAGGCGTGCAAGGCGGAAGACCCGCCGCTGATCCCGGTGACGGATCAGCCGGGCGACTGGCACGAGGTCGCCTGCATTCATTCCAGTGAAGTGCGCCTCGAGCGACGGGTGCAAGACGACCTGGGGACACGGGTACAAGACGACCTAGGGACACGGGTACAAGACGACCTAGGGACCGCCTCATGACTGTGCTTTTGGCCGGGCCTCCGGCGCCGGCGTGGTCATGGGGCCTTGGCTCCCGGCCTTCCCTCGTCACTCCAGTCGCTGTGCACGTTGCCACGCCTCCGGCGCGGCGGGTCGTGGGGCGTTGGCTCCCGGCCTTCCCTCGTCGCTCCAGTCGCTTCGCTCCCTCCACTCCTCAGTCCAGGCCGGGAGGCCCCACGACCGGGCTCCCTCCGCTCCTCAGTCCAGGCCGGGAGGCCCCATGACCGCGACCGAGACTGCCCGGGCTGAGACGGCCGGGGGACGCCAGCCGTTGATGACGTTGAACCGGGTCAGTCAGGTGTTCGACACCAAGGCCGGGCCGATCCGCGCGGTCGACAAGGTCGACCTGTCGATCAATCCCGGTGAGGTGCTCTGCCTGGTCGGTGAGAGCGGCTCCGGCAAGACGACCGCCGCGCGCATGGCGGCCGGTCTGGCCCGGCCGAGCGCCGGTCAGGTCGCCTTCGACGGAACCGACATCTGGTCGATGCACCGGCGTGACTTCGGTACCTTTCGGCGCAGCGTCCAGTACGTCCACCAGGATCCGTACGCCTCGCTGAACCCGACCCGGACCATTCAGCAGACGCTCACCGCGCCGCTACTCAAGCACGGCGTGGTCAAGAACAAGAGGGCGGCCGCCGACCGAGCGGTCGAGCTGCTGACGAAGGTCGACCTGACCCCGGCGGAGAACTTCCTGCTGAAGTACCCGCATCAGCTGTCGGGCGGTCAGCGGCAGCGGGTGGCCGTGGCCCGGGCCCTGACGCTGGACCCGAAGATCATCATCGCGGACGAGTCGACCTCGATGCTCGACGTGTCGATCCGGATCAGCGTGCTGGCCATGCTCGGCCGGCTGCGCGACGAGCTCGGCGTCGGGTTTCTGTTCATCACCCACGACCTGGCGATCGCGAAGTACTTCGGCTGGCGCGGCAAGACCGCGGTGATGTACCTGGGCCGGATCGTCGAGTTCGGCCCGACCCCGAAGATCATCAACGCACCCACCCATCCCTACACCCGGGCGCTGATCGACGCGATCCCCGAACCCGATCCCGATCTGACCAAGACCAAGGGCACCGGATCCCTGCGCAGCCTGGAGATCCCGAGCCTCGCGCAGCTGCCGCCCGGGTGCTCGTTCCATCCGCGCTGCCCGCTGTTCGAGGGCGGCCTGTGTGACGGCACGGTGCCCGAACTGGTCGAAGTACGTTCCGGTCAGTCGGCCGCGTGTCACGTGGTGGCTCGCGACGGCGCCGACGTACTGCGGCCGGATGAACCGGTGGCCTGATGGCACCCCAGATAGGCCGGGTCGCGCTCGGCTGGTCGGCGTTCCTGGTGCTCGGCAGCGTGGTCCTGTTGCTCACGCTGACGCCGGGCACACCGGAGTTCGTCGTCACCCTGTTCACCTTGTGTTTGGGCCTGCTACTGGGCCTGTTCGTCGTGGCCCTGATAGTCGTGACCAGGCGCCGGGAAAAACACGAGGGCGGTTAGCAAGCACGTCAAACCAGTAGTGCCTGACCCACATGGGCGTGTGGTCAGATCAGAAAGGACGAAGGATGAGTCCCACCGGCACCAACGATTCCGGCACCAACGGACCGGGCGCGAGCGCCCTGTCCGATGCGATCTCCCGCCGGCACGTGCTCCAACTGTTCGGTATCGCCGGTGTCGGCGCGGCCGGCATCGGGTCGCTGACGGCGTGTTCGCCGAGCGACCCGAACAGCGACGACGCGGGCGACAACAAGTCCGGCAACAACGAGTTCCACGGCGCGTATCCGTACCAGCTACCGCCCAAGGGGCACTACAACGTGGCGGCCGGTGTCATGGACGGCATCCAGGCGAGCACGCCGCCGAGCCCCTACCAGGACCTGATCTACCCCAGCGCGGGCATGTACTACTGGGCGGACAAGAAGTGGGAATACATGATGGCCGAGTCCAGCTCGCTGGACGAGGCAGCCAACACCTACACGATGAAGCTCCGGTCCGGCCTGACCTGGAGCGACGGCAAGCCGGTGACCTCCAAGGACGTCGTGTCGACCTTCAATCTGCACTGGCTGATGCGCCAGCAGTCGTGGACGTTCCTGTCCGACGTCAAGGCGCAGGACGACACCACGATCGTGTTCACCATTGGTACGCCGTCGACGGTGCTCGAGCGCTACATCCTCCGGGCGGCGATCATCCCGGACTCGGTCTACGGTGAGTGGGCGACGAAGGCTGAGGCCATGCGGAAGGCGAAGACCAGCCTGGACAGCCCAGAGGGCAAGAAGCTGAACGGCGACTTCCAGAAGTTCCGCCCGGAGAACCCGGTCGTCTCCGGGCCGTTCAACTACGACCCGAAGAGCACGACCAACGCGCAAATGTCGCTGGTCAAGAACGACAAGGGGCTGTTCGCCGACAAGATCGGCTTCACCAAGGTCGTTCTGTACAACGGTGAGACCTCCGACATCACCCCGGTCGTGATGAACAAGGACGTCGACTACGCGACCCACGGGTTCGCGGTGGCCAGCGAGAAGACGTTCCAGTCCAACGGGTTCCGGATCCTCCGCCCGCCGGTGTATTCGGGACCCTCGCTGGTGTTCAACTACACCACCCACCCGGAGCTCGCCGACGCGCGGGTGCGGCAGGCGATGGCCTACGTCCTCGACCGCAACGAGAACGGCACCGTCGCGCTCGGCGACTCGGGCAAGCCCTGCAAGTTCATGGCCGGGTTCTCCGACATCCTCGTCCCCGACTGGATCACCGACGCCGATCAGAAGAAGCTGCAGGCGTACGAGAAGGACGAGGCCAAGGCCACGTCCTTGATGCAGGCGGCCGGCTGGACGAAGGTCGGCGACAAGTGGCAGACGCCGGCCGGCAAGCCTGCCGCGTACGACATCAAGTTCCCGACCGAGTTCGCCGACTGGAACCCGGCCGCCACCAACGCGGCCGACCAACTGAACAAGTTCGGGTTCAACATCACCAAGCGGGGCATCACCTTCACCCAGCTGAACCCCGACGTGCTGGCCGGAAAGTTCGACATCGCCATCCAGGGCTGGGGCGCCTCGAACCACCCGCACCCGTACTTCGCGTTCGTCCAGGACCTGTACACGTTCAACTACGTGATCGCGGCGAACTCGGGCGGCAAGGGAATGAACTTCCCGCTCAAGCAGACCACCTCGGCAGGTCCGATCGACCTGCAGTCCGTGGTGGACAAGTCGGCCCAGGGCCTGAACGTCGACGAGCAGAAGAAGAACATCACCGCCGCGGCGATGGCGTTCAACGAGTTGCTGCCGATCATCCCGCTGTGGGAGCGCTACGGTAACAACCCGGCGCTGGAGGGGACGCGGGTCGCCAAGTTCCCGGCGGACGACGACCCGATCCTGAAGAACGCGCCGTACGCGGACAACTTCATCATCATGGGCATGTACTCGGGCAAGGTCGCACCGTCCTGACATATTGACTGGCGGTCTGACCCGTTCGTTTGGTTGGGTCGGCCGGGTGATCAGCGTTCGCGAGATCGACCCGGCCGACCTGGCCCTGTTCGACGAGTGGTACGACGCGCTGCGGGCCGGCGTCGTCGCGGGACGCGAGGCCGCGCTCGTCGTCGGGCGGGAGGCGCTCGGCTACTCGCTGCGCAACCCCGGGCCGCTGAAGCGGCGGCTCGCGGTCGGCGCGTTCGAGGACGACCGGGTGCTCGGCGCGATGCTGTTCGAGTACCGGCTGACCGACAACCTGGACACGGTCGAGGTCGAGATCGACGTCCCGCCGCAGCACCGGCGGCGTGGCATCGGTACGGCGTTGTGGCAGTGGGCCGTGACCCGGGCGGCGCAGCTCGGGCGGACCATCTTCCAGACCGAGATCGGAGTGCCTTCGGAGCCGTGGCCCGGTACGGAATTCGCTGCTCGTCTCGGTTTCTCCGTCGAGCATGTGGAGGACCATCTCGTCGTACCGCTGCCGTACGACGACGTGCTGCCGGACGAGTTGCGTCGTACGGCCGGAGTGCTCGACGGGTATCGGCTGACGTCGTGGGCGGGTGTGTGCCCGCCGGAGCATCAGCAGGCGTACGCCGATCTGCACACCGCGATGGATCACGACGTACCGACCGGCGGGATGACGCGCGAGGTCGTGACGTGGACGGTCGAGAAGCTGCAGACGAGTGAGCAGCGGATCGACCGGAGCTACCTCGCGCTCGTCACGATGGCGCACACGCTGTCGGGGGAGCCGGCCGGCTACACGTTGATGTACCTGCCACGGGCGGATGCCCGGCACGCTCAGCAGGACGACACGTTGGTACTGCGCGAGCACCGAGGGCACAACCTGGGCACTCACCTGAAGCTGGCCAACCTCGATCAGCTGGCGAAGCACCGGACGACGCAGCGTTTCCTGCACACGTGGACCGGGCTCTCGAACGGCCCGATGCAGAAGGTCAACGCCCGCTTCGGGTTCCGCTCGATCGAGGAGCATCGGGAGCTCGAGCTGACCTACCCGCGGTTGCGTCCGGCCGCGCGTGCCGTCGTACTGGATCCGACCGACCGGATCCTCCTGGTCCGGTTCGAATTCTCCAGCGGTCCGCTCTGGGCGACGCCGGGCGGTGGTCTCGAGGCGGGGGAGTCGTTGCGCGACGGTCTGCAGCGCGAGCTCCAGGAGGAGGTCGGCCTCGATGCTCCTGACGAGCCGCAGCACCTGTGGCACCAGGAAGTAGTTGCCGAGGGCCACGCCACCGGATACGACGGAATCATCAACGACTACTTCCTCGTCCGCACCGACCCGTTCACCGTCGGCGGCACCCTCACCGAGGCCGAGCTCCAAGCCGAGAATGTCCGCGGCCACCGCTGGTGGACCCTCGACGAACTCCTCACCTCCGAGACCCGCTTCGCCCCCCGGGCACTCCCCACGCTGCTCCAGGACCTCCTGCAGACCGGCCCGCCCACCACGCCGACCCAGCTGAGCCTGTGAACCTCCGACATGCCACCCGGGGCCTCATCCTGGACCCCGAGGACCGCCTCCTCCTCCTGCACTGCGAACTCCCGCACCTCTCCTTCTGGTTGGCTCCCGGAGGCGGTCTCGAGCCCGGAGAGTCCCACAACGAAGGCCTCACTCGTGAGCTGCGCGAGGAGCTCGGCCTGGAGTCCGCCGACATTCAGGAGCACGTCTGGCGCCAGGAGGCGGTCGGTCCCTACGCCGCCGGGTACGACGGCGTGCGCAACGACTACTACGTCGTCCGCACCGAGCACTTCACACCAGAACCCCAGCCGGACTGGGAGGTGGAGATGGTCGCCGGCTGCCGGTGGTGGACCGTCGACGAGTTGCTGGCGGCCGAGGTGGAGTTCTCTCCTCGTGCGATGCCCAGTCTGGTGCACGCGTTGCTCACCGATGGCGTGCCCGCGCGGCCGCTTCTGCTGGGGGTGTGAGAAACGCGTTCGAAGTGTGTGAGGAGGCGGCTTCGAGGGACGATCGCGACCTAGCTTCGGGGGTGTGAGCACTCGACATTGCGCTGACTGGTTCATTCCCGTGCGATCGACCGATGACGTCGCCGCCCTGCAGACCGGCCGGCTGCCCGACGGCCCTTCGGTCGGTATCGCCTTCACCACTCTCGCGCTGCTTCGGGCCGCGACCGGACCACGTCAGCAGTGGATCCGCGTGTCGGAGGACGCCTTGCGCGAACTCCTGGCACCGCTCGGCATCACCAGGATCCAGCTCGACCCGGTCCTCGTCGGACCGGATGTGCGGTCACAGACGCCGTACCCACGTCAGGCGGCCTTCGCCCATTAGGGCGCAGGCGCCGGAGTCACTGACCGTTACGACGGGAGGGCCTTGCCCACAGCAACGGGTAACGGCGGTAGGTTCGGGGCATGCGTGAATCGAAGCTCGGTGACCTGCACGTCTCCTGCCTCGGCCTCGGTTGCATGGGGATGTCCCAGTCCTACGGCGTGACGACGGACGAGGCCGAGTCCATCGCCACCCTGCACGCCGCCATCGACGCCGGCTGTACCTTCATCGACACCGCCGACGTGTACGGCGACGGCGCCAACGAGGAACTGGTCGGCCGCGCGCTGGCCGGCCGCCGCGACCAGGTGATCCTGGCGACCAAGTTCGGCTTCAAGAAGCCGGGCGGCAACGCCCTGCCGAATGTGGTCGACGGCAGCCCGGAGTACGCGCGGGCTGCTGTGGACGCCTCGCTGCGCCGGCTCGGCGTCGACCACATCGACCTCTGGTACCTGCACCGGCGCGATCCGCAGATCCCGATCGAGGAGACCGTCGGCGCGATGGCTTCGCAGGTCGAGGCGGGCAAGGTCCGGTACCTCGGGCTGTCCGAGGTGAACGGTGACACGGTGCGGACCGCGCACGCCGTACATCCGATCAGCGCCGTCCAGAGCGAGTGGTCGCTGTGGACCCGTGACCCGGAGACGGTCGTCCTGCCGACGCTGCGTGAGCTCGGGGTCGGCTTCGTCCCGTTCAGCCCGCTCGGCCGCGGCTTCCTGACCGGGCAGCTCAAGTCGCCGGACGACTTCGAGCCGGACGACATGCGGCGCGGGCTGCCGCGATTCAGCGGCGAGAACTTCCAGCGCAACCTCGACCTGGTCGAGAAGGTGCGCGAGCTGGCCGCGGCGAAGGGCGTCACGGCCGGTCAGCTGGCGCTCGCCTGGCTGCTTGCTCAGGGCAACGACGTGGCGCCGATCCCGGGCACGAAGCGGCGCAAGTACCTGACCGAGAACCTCGGTGCGGCCGACGTCGAGCTGACCGAGGCGGAGCTGACCGCGCTGGACGAGGCGTTCCCGCCGGACGCGGTGTCCGGGCAGCGGTACACCCAGGGTGGGATGGACTTGGTGGGCAAGTGATCGGTGTCACCGGCTCCACGGGTCAGCTCGGTTCCCGGATCGCGCGTCTGCTGGCGGAGGCCGGCGTACCGCAGCGGCTGATCGTCCGCGATCCGGCCCGGGCGCCGGAGTTGCCGGCGGCGGAGGTCGCGCAGGCGGCGTACGGCGACGACGCGTTCGTCGACGCGCTGGACGGGGTCGAGACGCTGATGTTGCTCAGTGCAACGGAATCGGCGGACCGGGTCGCCTTGCACAAGGCGGCCGTCGAGGCCGCGGCGGCGGCCGGTGTGCAGCGAATCGTCTACACGTCGTTCCTGGGTGCGGCGCCGGGGTCGACGTTCACCTTCGCGCGCGACCACTGGCACACCGAGGAACACATCCGGTCGCTCGGCACCGACTTCACCTTCCTGCGCGACAACCTGTACCTCGACTTCGTGACCGGGTACGTCGGCCACGACGGTGTGATCCGTGGACCGGCGGGAGATGGGCGGGTGGCCGCGGTCGCCCGCGACGACGTGGCCGCGGTGGCGGCCCGGGTCCTGGTGGACCCGGGTCATTCCGGCGCGGTCTACGACCTGACCGGTCCGGCCGCGTTCACGTTGGCCGAGGCGGCCGCCGTACTGTCGTCCGCCTGGGACCGTCGCGTGCGGTACGAGGCGGAGACGCTGGACGAGGCCTACCGGTCCCGCGAGCCGTACGGCGCTCCCGCCTGGGAGGTGGCCGGCTGGGTGACGTCGTACGCGGCGATCGCCAGCGGGGAGTTGAGCGCGGTCTCCTCAGCCGTCGAGGACATCACCGGCCGCCCGCCGACCAGCCTCGAGGAGTATGTCGCCCGCGGGTGAGAGACTGATGGCGTGCCGCTCTACCGGGATGAGGCGATCGTGCTGCGCACCCAGAAACTGGGTGAAGCGGACCGGATCGCCACGCTGCTGACCCGCTCGCGCGGCAAGATCCGCGCCGTCGCGAAGGGCGTCCGCCGTACATCGTCCCGCTTCGGCGCCCGCCTGGAGCCGTTCAGCCACGTCGACCTCCAACTCGCCACCGGCCGCACCCTCGACGTCGTCACCCAGGCCGTCTCGATCGCGGCGTACGGCGAGGGGATCGTCGGCGACTACGCCCGGTACACCACCGGCACGGTCCTGCTCGAGACCGCCGACCGCTTCGTCGTCGAGGAGAAGGAACCCGCCACCCAGCAGCACCTCCTGCTGGCCGGGGCGCTGCGCGTCCTGTCCACCGGCGAACGCGAACCCGCCCTCGTCCTCGACTCCTTCCTGCTCCGCTCCCTCGCCATCTCCGGCTACGCCCCGTCCTTCGACGACTGCGCCCGCTGCGGCGAACCCGGCCCGCACCGGGCCTTCAACCCCGCCGGCGGCGGCATGGTCTGCACCTCCTGCCGCCCCCCAGCCTCAGCCATGCCCGCCCCAGCCACCGTCACCCACCTGGCCGCGCTCCTCACCGGCGACTGGCCCACCGCCCTCCAAGCCGACCCCCGCACCCGCCGAGAAGCCACCGGCCTGATAGCCGCCTTCTTCACCTACCACCAAGACCACCAACTCCGCTCCCTCCCCCACCTGGACCTGACGCAGTGAGTTGAGCGTCGAGGCGTTCGGGTCAGCGGTCCTGCTCGGCCTGCCTGTCCCGCTGAGCGTTCTGTCCGGCGGACTTGCTGGCTTCGGGCGCCTCCGCGGGCGCCTGGACCTTGCCCGGACGCGCCACTCCCTCGAGCGCGGCGCGCTGAGCCGAACCCCGCTGACCGGCCGCGAGCACTTCGGAGGTGCCACGCTGTTCCGGCGGTACCACTGAGTTGAGCTTCTTCGCGAACCCGCGGAGTTCCTGCCCCTCCGCCATGGTGTCGATCAGCGCCGACATCGTGCGCGGATCGCGCTTGTACCGCTGCAGCATGTCGTGCAACGCCGCTTGAACTCGCTCCGGGTCTTCCTCGAGCTTGCGGTTGAGGAACTGGTTCAGGCCCTCGACCCGCATCGCGTGCGAGCCGGAGGACGGCGCATCGAAGTCCTTGAGGTTGTCGGTGACGAGGACGTCCGACTCGCTGTGGACCGCACCCGCCAGCACGTGCTTGTCCTTCGGGTCGGCCCGCATCTGATCCTGCAGGTCGGGAGGAGGAGCCTCCGTCATCGCCTCGGGAAATGCCCGGTTCATCATGCTGATGCGCCGGTCGATGTCGGCCTCGGACAGTTCCGGCGGCCGGTTCCGGCGCATCTCATCGATGACCTGCTGGGTCCACTGCGGTTCGAAAACCTCGCGATCAGCGAGCGACAGCAAGATGTCATTGGTCTGTTGACCACGAATCACGTTGGCATCGAGGAACGCGCGCTCCGGTCGAGCCGAACCGGGCGAGTCGGACCTGGTCACGACGGCTGCCCGCTGTCGGACGGATCCTCGCCCATCAGCTCGTCGAGGACCGCGCGCCGCGACCGCCGTCGTTGGTTGTCCCACTCGATGACATCGGCGAGCCTGACCCAGTCGACGTACTCCGTAGACCGGAACGGTACGGCGCCTTCGGCAACATACTTCCGCAGATCGTCCCGGCCGATCGCTAGCGCATCGGCCGCCTCGTCGATCGGCAGCTCCGGTCGAAGCGGTGTGATCTTGACGGCCCGCCCGGCCCGCATGGCCGCGAGCACGTGCTGGACCGCCTCGAACACCAGCGCGGGAATCTCCTCCCGCACACCGTCAGGCCCCACGACTGCCGGCCCACCGGGCACAACCCGGCTCTCATCCGCATCCAGCAGGTAGATCCGCGAGTCAGTCGTCGGCCCAAGCATGCCCAGAGTCTAATCAGCCCACCCCCCACTCCTCGCCCAACCAGCCCCACCGAGCCATACCGCTTCCATCCCGACCCGACAGCCATACAGCTACCGGCCAGCCCCAGCCCGCCTTCCCTTACCTACCACCAGGACCACAACTCCGCTCCCTCCGCCTGTGGATAACTCATCACACAGGAACCGTACGTATGGAAGAGTTGCACTCTCAGTAGCTCCACGTACGCCCCGGAGGCCCGAATGCTCAGGCGACTAGCCACAGCAGCCCTAACAGCCACAGTCGCCACAACCCTCCCCGCCTGCACCCCAGACAACCCAGAACCCCCACCCTTCACCCCCTCAACAACCCCGGCCAGCAGCGCCTCAACTTCTCCGAATGAGACGGAGCAGGCTGGCGCCGCAGCCGTCGCCGCCTACCGGCGCTATATCAACGTGACCGATGCGATGATGGCGAGCGGGGGAACCAACGTGAAGGACCTCCCGTCGGTGGCAGCCGGCGTCGAGCTCCGTGCCTCCCAGATCGAGGCTGAGAACTATCGAGGCCAGAAGATCAGGACCCTAGGGACCACCGAGGTCATCTGGGTCAAGCCGGTCAAGCTGGGTGGGGCGAGTGCCGGGATGTCCACGACAGCGTCGGTTCAGGCTTGTCTGGATACATCGAAGACTCAGGCCGTAGATTCGGCCGGAAAGAATGTGAAGGCACCAGGTACGCCGACTCGTTGGCTGGACAACCGCGAGCTGCAGCTGATCGGCGGTAGCTGGAAGGTCGTCAAGGGCAAGAACGAGGGTGCCCAGTGCTGACCGCGGCTCTTGCGACCACTCTTGCGACCATGAGTCTGGTCGCCGGCCTGCCGACAGCTGTGGTGACACCTGCCGGGCCGACGCCCAGCCCTGGAGGTCCGGAATGTCAGCGGAACCGGATCACCGGTCTGTGCCGAATTTCCGTTGGGGACGAAGCGACGACCACTCCCGGGGAGACAAGGCGGACACCGGGAGCGGCGAAGGTCGGACAACCGGGGTGTGTGTTCGAGGGCAAGCCGATTCCGTGCCGGACGGAGAACGGGTTTTGGGACGCCGCTTCGGGATGTTACCTGACGCCGACGGCCACGCTGGTTTCGATGGTTCATTCGGCCAGCGACTATCCGCCTGGGACGAAGTACTACCGGTGCTGGGTGCTGCTTGATGTGGTGAACGGTCGGCCAGAAGGGATCGAGAGGTTCGAACCTGTTGTTCGGCCGCCGGGGGAGCCGCAGGCGATTGACCCGCGGGTGGCGGCTCAGCGGGTTGTGGAGACGATGACGTTCGTGGCGCCGCAGCTCGGGTTGTCGCCGCACGTGCAGAGCGCGACGCATGAGGGCATTGTCAACGTGCCGATCTGGATGTGGGTGACCGATCCAGGCGCGAATACGACCGGCCCGCTTACCAAGGAAGCGACTCTGGGTGGGGTGACGATCGTCGCGACCGGGACGGTTGACTGGATCGAGTGGGCGATGGGTGGTGGCGACGTCGTCACCTGCAAGGGGGCGGGTACGCCGTTCACTCGCGCGAGCGCCGAGGGCAAGTCCCTGAAGGAGATCCCCGCCTCACCTACCTGCGGTCACAAGTATCGCAAGACCTCTCGCTGTGAGAAGAGCGGCCAGTTCCAGGTCACCGCAACCGCCTACTGGAACGTCCACTGGACCGGCGGCGGCATGGAAGGCGACATCCCCATCAACTTCAGCCGCTCGATCCCGCTCCGCGTCACAGACCTCCGCCCGGTCCTGGTCGCCCCAGAGGGCGGCGAGGCCACCGCCCAACCTCAGCCCCGCCCCTGCTCCTAGACCGCCAACCCCGCCCCTTCGAACGCCCTATCCGCACGGTGCAGGCGTGTGCGGGCGGGATTTCGGTTGGTGGGAGACTGCTCGGTATGTCGCCTATTGGTCGTCGTCGTCGGGGTTTGGTGGAAGGGCAGCGGGGTGGGGAGAAGGTGGTGGTGGCGCCGGATCCGCATCCTTCGGGGGCTCGGCCGCCGGTGATTCCGGGGGAGTTGGTGCCGCGGCATGTGGCGATCGTGATGGATGGGAACGGGCGGTGGGCGAAGCAGCGGGGGCTGCCGCGGACCGAGGGGCACAAGGCGGGGGAGGCGTCGCTGCTGGATGTGATCAAGGGCGGCATCGAGATCGGGGTGAAGTACGTCTCGGCGTACGCGTTCTCAACCGAGAACTGGGCCCGGTCGCCCGAAGAGGTGCGGTTCCTGATGGGGTTCAATCGGGAGGTGATCCACCGGCGCCGCGACGAGCTGGACGCGATGGGCGTGCGGGTGGTGTGGTCCGGGCGGCGCCCGCGGTTGTGGAAGAGCGTGATCGACGAGCTGGAGTACGCCCAGGAGCGGACCAGGCACAACGACACCATCACGCTGCAGTTCTGTGTGAACTACGGCGGTCGCGCGGAGATCGCGGACGCGATGCGGTCGATCGCGCGTGATGTTGCCGCCGGCAAGCTCAAGCCGGACCGGATCACCGAGCAGACGGTCGCCCGGCACCTGTACGCGCCGGACATCCCCGAGGTGGACCTGTTCGTCCGCTCGTCGGGTGAGCAGCGGACGTCGAACTTCCTGGTCTGGCAGCTCGCGTACGCCGAGATGGTCTTCCTCGACACCCTCTGGCCGGACTTCGACCGCCGCGACCTGTGGCGTGCGATCGAGATCTACGCCCAGCGCGACCGGCGGTACGGCGGCGCCATACCGAACGAGGCCACGCGGTAGCCAGTCAGCGAGTGCGCGGGTTCGGCAGCAGCCCGCGCTCCATCGCAACTGTCACCGCGCGGGTGCGGTCGTCGACGTCCAGCTTGGTGAAGAGTCGCTGCAGATGTGTCTTCACGGTCGCTTCGCCGATGAAGAGCTCCCGGCCGATCTCCGCGTTGCTCAGCCCGCGCGCGACCGCCGCCAGCACCTCCAGCTCGCGTGGCGACGGCTGAGTGGCCGGCGGCGCGGACGGCGTACGCAGGCGAGACATCAGCCGGGCAGCGACCGGTGGCGCGAGGACGGTCTCGCCGCGAGCCGCGGCGCGGATCCCGTCCAGCAGGTCCGCATGCGGCGTGTCCTTCAGCAGGTAGCCGGCGGCACCGGCCTCGACCGCGTGCAGGATGTCGGTGTCCGTGTCGTACGTCGTCAGCACCAGCACCCGGGTCGACGGGTACCCGGACACGATCGCACCCGTCGCCGACACCCCGTCCATCCGCGGCATCCGCAGATCCATCAGTACGACGTCCGGCGTGGTCGACTCCACCAGCGCGAGGGCCTCCGCACCGTCGCCCGCTTCACCGACGACCGAGATGTCGTCGGTCACCGCGAGCATCCCGATCAGTCCCGACCGGACCACAGGATGATCGTCGACCACCAGAACCCGAATCACACATCCTCCTCTGCGACAGCGGGGACGAGCACCTGGACCCGGGTACCCCGACCCGGCGCGCTCTCCACCTGCACCGAACCACCCGACTCCTCGACGCGCCCCCGCATCGCCGCCAGCCCGAAGCCGGCCTCCGACGCACCAGGCGTGAACCCGGAACCGTCGTCCCGGATCTCGATCCACACTCCGCCGTCCGAGATCCCCAATGTGATCTGGACCTGCGTCGCGCCGGCGTGCTTCCGTACGTTGGCCAGCGCCTCCTGAGCGGACCGCAACAGCACCACCTGCTGACCCTGCGGTAGCGCGGCGACCTCCTCGTCCGGCAGGTCGAGTGACACCTGTACGTCGACCCCTGTCTCGGCCGCGAAGCGTTCGCCCTGCCGACGCAACACCTCAGCCAATGTTGCCTCGGACAACGCAACTGGGGTGAACGCGGCAACCAATGCCCGTGCCTCGGCCAGGTTCTCCCGCGCCGTGTCCTCGATCGCCGCCAACCTCGCCGCGGCTCCATCGGTCCCGCCGCGTTGCAGCTCGACGGCCGCCGTCTGTGCGAGCATCACGATGCTGGTCATGCCCTGCGCAAGTGTGTCGTGGATCTCCCGCGCCATCCGCTCCCGCTCGGCCATCACACCGGCAGTGTGGTGCGCCTCGGCCAGCTCGTCCCGGGCAGACTCGAGTTGCGCGATCAGTTCTGCCCGCTGCTCGCTCTGGGTGATGATGCGCGCGATCCAGATCCCGAACAGCAGGCTCACGACCAGGCTGACCGCCATCCACGGCAGGATCTCCCAGAACTCGTTCCAGCCCCATCCGGCGCTCCACAGCTGCGCGGAGCCGACGCCGACCACCAGCAGTACGGCGAACGCGGCGCCCTCGCGGACCCGCCCGCACAGCAGCCACATCTGCGCCGACGCGACGAACATCACGAACACCGCCGGCGGATACAGCGCGACCAGCACCATAAGGCACCCGATCATCACGATCCGATAGGCGTACGACGGAAGCCATCGGCGCGAGGTGATCGCGGGCTTGCCGACGAACTGGTACGCCGCCCCGAGCAGCACGATCGCACTCGTGTAGACAATCCGGCGACCTGTGCTGAGGTCGGCCGAGAACGAGACGACCAGCGTCATCGCCAGCAACACCCAGAACACGACGTGCCACCCGATCAGCGTTCGCATCCAGATCGGCTCGTCCACCCGGGTCTGTTCCACGGCCACCATCTTCCTCTACTGCCGATCGATGCCGATCACTGCCGATTGTCGACAATCAACCGGCGTCCCGGCGGGTCCAGCGGAAGACGCGCTGCGCGACGAGCAGCCCGACCACCAGCCAGGCCGACAGGACCACAGCGCCCAGACCGAGCTGCCACGACCCGCCCGGCTCGTTCACCTCGAACCCGTCCGGCAGGAACACCGACCGCATGCCCTGCGCGAGCCACTTCAGCGGGAAGAACTCGGCGACCGTCTGCATCCAGGCCGGCAGGCTGCTGTAGACGAAGTACACCCCGGAGATGAACTGCAGCAGCAGGACGACCGGAGTCACCACCGCGGACGCGGCCTTGGCCGACCTCGGTACGACGGAGAACGCGATCCCGAGCACCGACCCGGACGCCGTACCCAGCACGAAGATCCAGAGGAAGTTCAGCCACTTCGTCGGCTCGGTAGGAATGTCGACACCCAGCAACAGACCGGCGATCGCGAGCAGCAGCCCGAACTGCAGGACCGAGGTGACCAGGACCAGCCCGATCTTGCCGATGAAGTACGACTGCGGTGACATCGGCGTACCGCGCAACCGCTTCAGCAGGTCCTCGTCCCGTTCCATCGCGATCGTGACGGACAGCGACTGGAAGCTGGTCAGGAAGATGCCGGAGGCAATCATTCCGGGGGTGAAGTAGGTGGCCGCGTCGACCCCGCCGGAGAAGTCGGTCGCGCTGAACACGGCGGAGAAGATGGCCAGGAAGATGATCGGGAAGAAGAAGGTGAAGATCAGCTGGTCGCGTTCCCGGAAGAACTGCTTCACTTCCAGCCCGGTCCGCGACAGCCCGACCTTCATCGGCGACGGGAGTACGACGCTCATTGCACAGCTCCTTCCAGTGCCGGAGCGGCCGCGACCGACCCGATCAGTTCCAGGTAGATGTCTTCCAGGCTCGGCCGCCGTACCTCCAGCTCCGGGACCTCACCGCCGTACTGCGCCATCAGCCGGGCGACCTCCGCGGTCGGCTCGTCGGTGCGGATCTCGCGCATCCCGTTGTCGGACAACCAGGAGACCCGCGCGGTCCGGGCGCCGCGGCCGCCGAGCATCTCGGGAGTCGCGATCTCGATCATCCGGCCGTCCGCGATCACACCGACCCGGTCGGCCAGGTGCTCGGCCTCGTCCAGGTAGTGGGTGGTGAGCAGGATCGTGGTGCCGGCGGTGCGCAGGTTCTCGATCAAGGTCCAGAACTGACGGCGCGCCTCGGGGTCGAAGCCGGTGGTCGGCTCGTCCAGGAACAGCAGCTCCGGGTTGCCGACCACGCCGAGGGCGACGTCGAGACGGCGGCGCTGACCGCCGGACAGCTTCCGCGTCCGGGTCTTGCGCTTCTCCGACAGGCCGACCGCGGCGATCACCTCGTCGGGGTCGCGCGGAGCCGGGTAGTAGCCGGCGAAGTGGTGCACGAGTTCGGCGACCGACAGCTCGGCCTCGTCGCGCGAGCTCTGGGTGACGATCCCGAGCCGCGCTCGCCAGCGCCGGTCGCCGCGGGCCGGCTCGACGCCGAGCACGCTGACTTCACCCTCATCGGCGCGGCGAAACCCCTCCAGAATCTCCACGGCCGTCGTCTTGCCGGCCCCGTTCGGCCCGAGCAGCGCGAACACCTCACCCCGATGGATGTCGAGGTCCACCCCGTCCACGGCCACCTTGTCCGGGTACCGCTTCACCAGCCCCCGCACCCTCACAGCCTCGTCTCTCTCCATGCCTCAATCATCCCGAGCACCCACCCGCCCCCGGGAGCACCGCCCGGCGGACCCACTGTCCCCCAACCGGTGGACACCCGGGGCCGATGGCGTACCGAGGAACGGGTAGTAGTGGGCGAGATCCAACCGACCCCCGCCTGGAGGCGAGCCACGAGGCCTGCCTCGATCGACTACTACCCGTTGATCGGTACATGGCAGCGACGTCGAGGCAGCAGCCGCCACGCCCGGGAGGGCTGACGGGGGACGGTGGATGCGGCTAGCGTCGGTGCATGGCTCAGACGGTGCGTGGTGTGGTGGCGGCGGGTAAGGGTCAACCGGTCTCGATCGAGGAGATCACGATCCCGGATCCTGGACCGGGGGAAGCGGTGGTGAAGGTGCAGGCGTGCGGCGTCTGCCATACCGACCTGCACTATCGCGAAGGCGGTATCAACGACGAATTTCCCTTCCTGCTCGGTCATGAGGCGGCCGGGATCGTGGAGTCGGTCGGCGCCGGCGTCACCGACGTCCAGCCCGGCGACTTCGTCGTCCTGAACTGGCGGGCCGTCTGCGGCAACTGCCGCGCCTGTCTGCGCGGTCGCCCGTGGTACTGCTTCAGCACGCACAACGCTGAGCAGAAGATGACCCTTGCCGACGGTACCGAACTCTCGCCGGCGCTCGGTATCGGCGCGTTCGCCGAGAAGACCCTGGTCGCGGCCGGTCAGTGCACCAAGGTCGACCCGGCCGCCAAGCCCGAGGTCGCCGGACTGCTCGGCTGCGGCGTGATGGCCGGCCTCGGCGCCGCCCTGAACACCGGCAACGTCGGCCGCGGTGACTCGGTCGCCGTCATCGGCTGCGGCGGCGTCGGTACGGCGGCTGTCGTCGGAGCCCGGCTCGCCGGCGCCGCGAAGGTCATCGCCCTCGACATCGACGACCGCAAGCTCGACGTCGCCCAGGAACTCGGCGCGACCCACACGATCAACTCGAAGGGCCTCAGCAACGACGACGTGGTCGAGAAGGTCCAGGAGCTGACCGGTGGGTTCGGCGCCGACGTGGTGATCGATGCCGTCGGCCGGCCGGAAACCTGGAAGCAGGCGTTCTATGCCCGCGACCTGGCCGGCACCGTCGTACTGGTCGGCGTACCGACCCCGGAGATGACGCTGGAGATGCCGTTGCTCGACTTCTTCGGCCGCGGTGGTTCACTGAAGTCCAGCTGGTACGGCGACTGCCTGCCGACCCGCGACTTCCCGCTGCTGATCGACCTCCACCTCCAGGGCCGGTTGCCGCTGGACCGATTCGTCTCCGAGACGATCGCGCTGGACGAGGTCGAGGCCGCCTTCACCAAGATGCACCACGGCGACGTCCTCCGCTCAGTCGTGCTGTTCTAAACAGCCGAGAACGAGATCCAGATATCCGGCGTAGCGTCGGGATCGCCCGGGATCGGCCGCGCCTCCTCGGTCCAGGCGTCACCGGCCACCGAGGCTGAAACCCGCCGCCAGAACCGCACCGCCGTCGCGTTGTTCCCCTGGAACGGCACCTCCCATCGACCGGGATGCTGCGCGATGACCTCCTGGACCGCGCGCAGCCCAAGCCCGTTCCGCCGGGCCGGACGGACGATGAAGAACGCGTTCATCACCAGCACGGGCTGCGTCAAAGCCCGCACGAAGCAGATCCCGACCGGATTCTCCCCGGTGTGAAACAGATAGCCCGCCCAGTCCGGATCACCCGCCAGCACCGACTCGAGCCGCTCAGTGCGGTAGCTCCCGTCCGGCCGCGGCAGCTGCCCCTGGAACTCCGACAGGTCGTGCCGGAACATCAGCCACAACCGCTCCAGCACAACCCGATCCGCTTCACCGGCACGCCGTACGACGAGATCAGACATGGGTCTCCTCACGCAAGAGAAAAGGGGATGAGAACGCAGAAAAGCCCCCCGCGGGCAGCGGAAGGCTTACTGCGGAGCAGTTTATCACCCCAGCGGTGCGGTGCTCCGGTCGACCCAGGTCATGTCCGGGTACCGCGGGCCCGCCGGCATCAGCTTGGCCAGCGAGACCACGTCGTCCGAGGACAGGACCAGGTCGAGTGCCCGGGCGTTCTCCTCGAGATAGCGACGCCGCTTCGTTCCCGGGATCGGCGCCACGTCGTTGCCCTGAGCAAGGATCCAGGCGAGCGCGACCTGCCCGGGCGTCGCGTCGTAGCGGGCGGCAACTGTCCGGATCTCGTCCACCAGCGCCAGATTCGCGTCGAGGTTGTCGCCGGTGAAGCGAGGTAACCTCCGCCGGTAGTCGTCGTCCGCGAGATTCTCCGGTACGGCGCCGGTCAGCATCCCGCGCCCGAGCGGCGAGTACGGCACGATCCCGATCCCCAGCTCACGGCAGGTCGGCAGCACCGACTCCTCGATGTCTCGGCTGAACAGCGACCACTCGGTCTGCACCGCCGTGATCGGATGGACGGCGTGCGCCCGCCGGATCGTGTCCGCGGACGCCTCCGACAACCCGAGGTATCGGACTTTCCCGGCCTCCACCAGCGAAGCCATCGCGCCGACCGTCTCCTCGATCGGTACGGCGGGATCCGCGCGGTGCTGGTAGTACAGCTCGACGTGGTCGAAACCCAGCCGGCTCAGCGAAGCGTCGATCGCCGACCGGACGTACTCAGGCGACCCGTTCACGCCCCGCGGCCCGGACTGGCGAGGATCGTCGACGATGCCGAACTTGGTAGCCAGGAACACCTCGTCACGACAGTCCTTGATCGTCCGGCCGATCAGTTCCTCATTGGCGCCGAACCCATAGATGTCGGCGGTGTCGAGGAACGTGATGCCGAGGTCGAGTGCCCGGTGCAGGGTCGCGATCGACTCGGTGTCGTCGGTCGCGCCGTACGCGTAGCTCATTCCCATGCAGCCAAGACCCAACCGGGTGACCTCGGCTCCAGCACTACCCAACTTCATCGTGTCTCTCCTCAGGAAAAGACATGGCTCCGCCGGCCGACGTCGAGCACAGCATCGGCCGAGCAAGAACACCTCAAGGTTTGGCGTGACCGCCGTACGTGCTGATCTTGTAGTCGGCCACCGCGAGCGACGCCTGCAGTTCCCGCAGCCGTCGCTGGATCGTCGCCCGGTGCTCCTCCATCAGGGCGAGCCGCTGCGGTGCGGTCTCATCGCCCTGCTCGACCAGCTCCAGGTAGTGGCTGATCGTGCTGATCGGCATGTCCGACAGCCGCAACCGGGTGATGAACACGATCCGGGCCAGCGCCCGCCGGTCGTAGTACCGGTAGCCGGCCTGGTCGCGACCGACGTGCACCAGCCCGATCCGTTCGTAGTACCGCAGCGTGTGGGCGGTGAGCCCGGTGACCTCGGCCGCCTCGGCGATGCTCAGCTGGTCCGGCAGGTCACCGGGGAGGTCCAGCAGCCGGAGCAGCTCGGGATCGAGCGGTGTCAGCGACGGCACCTCGTACCGGTCGACGAAAGCCTGCCGCCGTTCGGGAGTGGTCAGGATGCCGGTCGTGTTCATGTCTTCGACCGTACGCCTTCGAGTGCGCTCTAGGGCAAAGGTGACCTTGGCCACACTCGGGCCGAAATCACGGCTTCTGGCAGTCCTTGCAGGTGCCGAAGATCTCCAGCGTGTGGCTGATGTCGGCGTACCCGTGCTCGGCCGCGACCTTGTCCGCCCAGCGCTCCACCGCCGGCCCCTCGACCTCGACCGTGCGGCCGCAGTTGCGGCAGACCAGGTGGTGATGGTGTCCCTTCGAGCAGCGCCGGTACGCCGTCTCGCCGTCGGCAGTGCGCAGTACGTCGACCTCGCGCGAGTCGGCCAGCGCCTGCAGGGTGCGGTACACGGTGGTCAGGCCGACGGCCTCGCCTGTCGCCCGGAGCTCCTGGTGGATCTCCTGGGCGGTCCGGAAGTCATCGAGATTGTCGAGCGCGGACGCGACCGCCGCGCGCTGACGGGTCGAGCGTGTTCCGATGGCCACCGTTCCTCCTGTCACTCCGTCACCGTATTTCCTCGGTAACCCGCCAATTCTGTCAGAAGTCGGCAAATCAGTGCTCGTCCCAGTGGTCCCCGTGCGCCGCGTGCAGGTGGCCGTCGTGGACGTAGTCGACGTGGTCGCCGTGCTCGACCTTGGTGTGACCGCACTGCGGGTTGTGCGTGTGCGGGTGCCCGGCGCTCACCACGTGCGGCTCCGGCGCAGGTACGCCGACCTCGGGCTCCTCATCGGTGAGCGGTGCGATCCGCCCCTGCCGCCGCCGGATCAGTGTCCCGGCCGTCGCCGCCACCGCGAAGCCGGCCAGCGCCAGTACGACGATCGTCGCGCCCGGCGCCACGTCCGCGTTGTACGACGTGACGATGCCGGCCAGACACGCCACCACCCCGATCACACAGGCGGTGACGAACGTACTGCGGAACGAACGCGTGATCTGCTGCGCCGTCGCCACCGGCACGACCATCAACGCACTGACCAACAGCAACCCCACTGTCCGCATCGCCACCGTCACGGTGACGGCAGCCATCACGGCGATCACCAGGTTCAGCAACTGCACCCGGAGCCCGGTGACGCGAGCGAACTCCTCGTCCTGGCACACCGCGAAAAGCTGCGGCCCGAGACCGATCGCCACCACCAGTACGGCGACAGCCAGCCCGACGACGACGTACAGGTCACTCGGCGACACCGTGGTCAGTGAGCCGAACAGATAGGTGTTCAGCGTGGCAGCGCCTTGTCCGGCCAGGCCGATGAGCAGCACACCACCCGCGATACCGCCGTAGAAGAGCAGCGCGAGTGCGACGTCGCCACTGGCCTTGCCACGGGCGCGGACCAGCTCGATCGCAGTGGCACCGACGATGGCGACGATGACCGCGGTGAGGACCGGTGCGGTCCCGGTGAGCAGGCCGAGGGCCACACCGGTGATGGCGATGTGGCCGATGCCGTCGCCCATCAGCGACAGCCGGCGTTGGACCAGGTAGGTGCCGATCGCGGGAGCGGAGAGCCCGGTGAGCAGGCCGGCGATGAGCGCCCGCTGCATGAACTCGAGCTGGAAGATGGTCATCACGACAGCCACCCGGGTTCTTCGCCACCGTGGGAGTGGTGGACGTGCGCGTGTGTCTGCGATGCGTGCGGCGGACCGTCGTACACGATCCGGCCACGGCGCAGTACGACGGAACGGTCGATGAGCGCGTCCATCGGGCCGAGGTCGTGGCTGACCATCACCACCGTGGTGCCGCGGGCGACCCGCTCGCGGATCGCGTCGGCGAAGATCTGCTGGCTGGCCAGGTCGACCCCGGCTGTCGGCTCGTCGAGGATCAGCAGCTCCGGATCGGACACCAGCGCCCGCGCGATCAGCACCCGCTGCTGCTGCCCGCCGGACAGCTCAGCGACCGCGTCCTTGCGCCGGTCGGCCATGTCGACGACCTGCAATGCCTCGTCGATCGCCTGCTTCTGTGCGGCCCGCAGCGGAGTGAACAGGCGCCGCTTGGACAGCAGCCCGGACGACACCACTTCAGCCACAGTCGCCGGTACGCCGCCGGCCGCGGTGATGCGTTGCGGGACGTACCCGATGCGTCGCCACTCCCGGAAGCGCGGTACCGGCGTACCGAACAGACGGACCTCACCGCGAGCCGCAGGTAGGAGGCCGACGACGGTCCGGATCAGGGTGGACTTGCCGGAGCCGTTGGTGCCGAGGACGGCGACCACCTCGCCCTGCCGGATCTGGAGGTCGACGCCCCGCAGCACGAGACGACCGCCCAGGTCGACCGAGAGATCGGCGACCTGGACGGCTCTACTGTCAGCTGCCGCGGCGGCGGCAGTGGCACCAGCAGTTTCTGGGGGAGATGTCACGCGCAGCTGTTCGCCTTCCGGAGCTCCTGCAGATTCTCCCGCATCAGCGTCAGGTAGGTCTCCTGGGAGTTGGCGTCCGACAGGCCCTCGATCGGGCTCAGTACGGCGGTCTTGACGCCGACGTCACGGGCGATCGTCTCGGCCACCTTCGGGCTGACCAGCTCCTCGTAGAAGATCGTGGTCACTCCCTGCTTCCTGACGATGTCCTGGACCTCCTTGATCCGGGCCGGGGTCGGCTCGGCGTCCGGGGTGACGCCGGCGATGCCGACCATCGTCAGACCGTACCGCTTCGCGAGGTACGCGAACGCCTGGTGACTCGTCACGAAGGTCTTCAGTTCGCAGTTCGCCAGACCGGTCTTGTACTCGGAGTCGAGCGCGCCGACCTCGGCGAGCAGCGTCTTGGCCCGGGCCTTGTACCCGTCGGCGTTGGCGCTGTCGGTCTCGACCAGCTTGTCGGTAACGGCCTGGACGACACCGGCGTACCGGACCGGGTCCAGCCAGAAGTGCGGATCGAGATCCTCGTTGCCGGCCTCGGTGTACGCGGCGGGCTTGGCGGGGGTGCCGCTCTCCTCCGCGTGGGACTCGCCCTCCTCGTGCTCCTCGAAGTCGGCGCCGGTGGCCTCCAGCTTGGCGGCCGGGACGATGTCGAAACCGGCGTCCTTGGCGTTCTGCTCGACGGCCTCGTCGACCGCCGGCTGCAGGCCCTTCTCGAAGACGACCAGCTTCGCCCCGGCGATCTCGCCGACCTGCTTCGGGGTCAGCTCGAGGTCGTGCGGCTCGACACCGGGTGCGGTCAGGGTGGTCACGTTCACCGCGTCACCCCCCACTGTGCGGGCGATGAACTCGAGCGGGTAGAACGAAGCGACGACGTCGAGCTTGTCGCCGCCGGAGCCGCCGGCGGCGTCGTCGCCGCCGCATCCGGCCAGGGTGAGGGCGGCGGCCAGGGCAGTGGCGCCGGCGACGACAGCACGAGTACAAGATCTCATGACAATCATTTTCATTTAATTGGAACTGGTTGTCAAAACAGGGAGTTGACCTTTGGCCAGCCGCAACGTTGGACGCAGACGAGCCGACCATCGGGCCAACCGGCGCCGCAGGCTCGACATTCCCGCAGGTCACGGGCATGGACACGGGCATGGTCGCGGCCACGGGTACGACGACCACGTGGTCGACACCTCGGTGGTGGACTCGGATGCGATCGTCGCCCGGCGCGTCCGGATAGTGGTCGCCTCGGTGCTGATCCCGCTGATCGCGGCGGCCGTGATCGCGATGATCGTGCTGTGGCCGGGCGGCGGTGTGAAGGTGGCGTTGTACCAGACCGACACCGCCCGGGGCGAGGTGACGGCGATCAAGGCGTGCGCCGACCCGAAGGCTCAGTGCGACGAGGCGACCGTCACGCTGACCACGGGTCCGGACAAGGGGCAGTCGGCGACGGTGGAGGTGCCGAAGACGGATCAGGTCGCGAATCCGGTCGAGGTGGGCCAATCCGTCATGCTCGGCGTCCAGGCCGATGCGCCGACGATCGCCAACCGGTACCAGTACGTCGACCACGACCGGACCAAGCCGCTGCTGCTGCTGGCGTTGATCTTCGCGATCGCGGTGGTGGCGCTGTCCCGCTGGCGTGGCTTCGCGGCGCTTGATCGCGCTGGCGGTGACGGCGCTGATGCTGACGCAGTTCATCCTGCCCGCGATCCTGAAGGGCTCGAATCCGCTGGTGGTCGCGGTGGTCGGCGGCACGGTGATCATGACGATCGCGGTGTTCCTGACGCACGGGATCAATGCGGAGAGTTCGATAGCGCTGTCCGGGACGATCGCGGCGCTGGGCCTGACCGTCCTGCTGGGCTGGTTCTTCACCAAGTTGTGTCAACTGAGCGGGTTGGCCTCCGAGGGTGCGTCGGCGGCCAAGGCGTTCGCGCCCGACCTCAACCTGACCGGCCTGCTGGTGGCCGGCATGGTGATCGGTGCCCTGGGTGTGCTCGACGATGTGACAGTCACCCAGGCAGCGGCCGTCTGGGAGCTGTCCGCCGCCAACCCCTCCGCCAGCCGGACCGAGCTGATCGGCGCGGGTCTGCGGATCGGCCGCACCCACGTCGCGTCGGTGGTCAACACCCTCGTCCTCGCCTACGCCGGCGCCGCGATGCCGACCCTGATCGTGTTCGCCGTCCAAGGCCTTCCCGGCCAGTACGTCGTCTCGACGGAAGCGGTGGCCATGGAAGTCGTGCGCGGCCTGGTCGGCAGCCTCGGGATCATCGCCGCCGTACCGCTGACCACCGCCCTCGCGGCGATGGCCGTGGCGGACCGTTCCCACGACCTGATCACCACTGAACCAGAACACCTCGGCGCCTGAAACCCTTGTGACAAAAGGGAACCAGGCCTTCACACCGCGTCGTCTGACTTCTACAGTGCGTATTAGGTCACGGAAAGTCTGCTCTCGCTCACTTTCCGTGGCAGACGGGGTGAGGAGGTCGGATGAGATTCCGGCATCGGGACGGGTCGACCGTCCATCTGGGCTACAGCGCCACCGTGCACCCGGCCGAGGACCTCGACGGAGTGATCGCCGGGCTGGACGGCTGCGCGGCGCTGGTCCGCCAGGAGCTGGACGTACCGCTGCTCGGCGTCGGCCTGTGGTTCGCGAGCCCGCTGGCCGACCGGCTGGCGAACTCGCCGGCCGCGGTCAACAAGCTGCGCCGGGCACTCACGCGCAACAAGCTGGAGGTCGTCAGCCTCAACGGGATCGCGCACTCGGCCTTCAACGATCAGGTCATCGGCACCAAGCTCTACTGCCCGGACTGGACCGAGCCCGAGCGACTGCGCTACACCCTCGATCTGGTCGACGTACTCGTCAGGTTGCTTCCGCGCGATGCGCCGTACGGATCGATCTCGACCATCCCGCTGGCCTGGCGGGCGCCGTGGACGAAGGCCCGTGACGCGGCCGCGCGGAAGGCGTTCGAGCGGCTCGACTGGCATCTGGAGCGGATCGAGCAGCGCACCGGTCGCAAGATCCGGATCGCGGTCGAACCCGAACCGGGCTGCGTCCTCGAGATGATCGGGCAGGCCGCCGGGTGGCTGGGCCGCTATTCAAGCCCGTACGGCGGTGTGTCGCGGATCGGACTGGGGTTCGACACCTGTCACCTGGCCGTCCAGTTCGAGGAGCCCGACCGCGCGTTCGAGACGCTCCGGCGAGCCGGTGTGGACGTGGTGAAGGCGCAACTGTCGTCGGCACCGCAGTTGGTGGATCCCTCCGACACCGCTGCCCGGCGCCGCCTGGCCGAGCTCGGCGACCCGAAGTACCTGCGTCAGGTGCGGGAGTGGTGCGGGCCCGGAGTGGACGACGTGGACTTGGCGTATCAGCTGTCCGGACACGCGGCGTGGCGGATGCACGCCCACGTCCCGGCCTATTGCACACTGCCCGATCCGCTCACCGGCACCAACGCCGTACTCGAGGACTGTCTGAGCCGCCTGGTCGGTGGCGGTCACCCGCTCACACATCACCTCGAGTCCGAGACCTCTGCGTGGTCGCGGAAACCCAGGACACCGAAGGCGCTGGCGAAGAAGATCGCCAAGGAACTGAGCTGGCTGCGCGATCGCCTGACCGGGTTGGGCCTCGAGTACATCTCAGGCTGACTCGCGGACGACGAGTTCGGTGGGCAGGATGACCGACTCGGCCTCGCCGTCGGCGAGCAGGTCGAGCAGCAACCGGGTCGTCCGCGCCGCCTGATCGCCCATCGAGCTGCGGATCGTGGTCAGCGCCGGCGCGGTGTAGAGCGCGGCCGTCCGCG
Organism: uncultured Actinomycetota bacterium; assembly: GCA_963770725.1. Lineage (GTDB taxonomy): Bacteria > Actinomycetota > Actinomycetes > Propionibacteriales > Kribbellaceae > Kribbella. The sequence goes on along the minus strand of CAVYQT010000010.1, from coordinate 105,860 downwards.
TCTACCACTGAGGACTCGTCGCGGGGACTCCCAGCTCAGCCGCTGGCGATCCGCGATATCGCGAACAGCAGGATGATCAGGATCGAGAAGAGCCGGAGGAAGCGCGCGCCGGTGCCGACGACCGGCCAGGACAGGAAGCCGAGCCAGGACAGCAACAGGGCCAGGAGGACCAGCGCAACGACGGCGACCGGGACCGGAGCGAAGACTCCGGCCAGCGCCAGCACCAGGGTGATGCCGGGCAGGGTGAGTTTGGGCATCCCGTGCAGCTTCGCCACGTACGGGTAACTGGCTTTGGTGATCCGCTGCCGGAGCGGGCTCACCGGCTGACTGCTCGGGGAACTCATCCTCCCATTGTTCCAGGCGCGCGGATCTGTGGATAACTTCGGACCCGATCGCGCGGAAACCCATAGATTCAGGGCATGACCGGTTTGCCTTCCGTAGACGACATCCGCGCCGACCTGCCCGCCGTCCTGGCGCGGTTCCGCGCGGGCCGCACGCGTGCCTTCAGCTTCGGCGCTGGGGTGCCAGAAGCGGTGCTGCTGACGTACGACGAGTTCGAAGACCTCGGCGGGGAATCGAAGTTCGCCGTCGGCGCTGAGGTGCTCGAGCCTGATGCCTTGGCGGAGCAGTTGGCCGCCGTGGTGGCCGCTGCCCGGGCCGGGTCCGGCGCGCCAGTGGTCTGGGGAGAGGCGGGCGAGCCGGAGGCGGTCGTCCTGTCGACGTCGCAGTACCGGCAGCTACGCGGCGACGACGAACCACCAGCTGGTGTGGTGGACGACCCCACGGTCCGCACCTACGCCACCCAACCCCTCCCAGACAGCCGCCCCCTCAACCTCGACGAGATTGCCGAGCTGATGGGGCCGGAGGCCGTTCAAGACCTGGAGGAGATTCGCCGTGAAGGCAACGAGCCATGAGGGGCTCTTCGGGCTATGAGCTGTTACTCACCGACAAGTTCGTCGACGACCTGCGCCGGCTGGCGGCTGACGCCCGGCGTGATCGCTCCAAGGTGTTTCTGCGACAGCAGGTTCTGCGGCAGATCGAGCAGCTCAACTCCGGCGCGACCGATGGGCATCATGCGTTGGGGTATGAGGCCGGGAAGGGGGATCTGCGGGACTGTGTCGTCGGGTATGTGCGGTCGGATCCGGAACAGAAGGCCGACTATCGCCTGGTGTTCCGGGAGATCGGGCCTGGTGCGGGCGGGCAGTTGCCGCGGCGGGAGCTTCTGGCGATCAAACCGCGCCGAGGCACGAACAACATCTACGCTCACGTCCGCGCCCGCCTGGACCGCCACCCGGCCGACCGCCAGCCCGGACTCGACCGCTTCGGTAACCGTCCCGCCGAGTCGGGTGGCAGTGAGGCGAGCCGCCAGGCCGAGCTCGACACGAAACGCGCCATCGCCCACGCCTGGACCGGCCAGCAACCGCTGGCGTCGTCGCGCCCGTTGCAGTTGGCCGGCAGCGCGCCGCGGGCACCGACAGACGAATCCCTCCGGCTGCTCCGCCCCGGCGTCGTCGCCGTCGCCGTCGCCGAGCACGCTGCTCGGCGGCGACTTGCCGACGTATGGGCGCGGGGAAGTGCTCCGCCCGGGCGGGCAGGGGCTACCGGGTGGCCCGGGCGTGGATGGGGGTGAATAGGGTGGGCGCGTGTTCGTGGTGATCAGGTTCCGGGTGCCGGAGGCCGAGCAGGTCGAGTTCGCCGTACGGTTGCAGGCTGCGGTCGACGTACTGCGGAAGCAGAAGGGCTTCGTCGCGGCCCGGGCCGGCGTGAACGTGGATGACCCCGAGTTGGTCGCGTTGACCATGGAGTGGGAGAACATCGGCAGTTACCGGCGGGCATTGTCGCCGTACGAGGTGAAGCTGACCGCCGTGCCGCTGCTCTCGCTGGCGGTCGACGAGCCGACCGCGTACGAGGACCTGCCCGAGTTCCTGCCGTAGCACCGATCTCCGAGTGGATTCCACCAGGGGCCGGTAGGACCGATAGCCTGGACCCTTCCGAGTTGCAAAGTGCCGTTACTGGAGTCGAAAAGTGCCCGTGGAAACCGTCGATGCCGTCGTCAGCCTCAGCAAGCGGAGAGGCTTCGTATACCCGTGCGGCGAGATCTACGGTGGTACCAAGTCGGCCTGGGATTACGGACCGCTGGGTGTCGAGCTGAAGAACAACGTCCGCACCCAGTGGTGGCGGGCGATGGTGACCAGCCGTGACGACATCGTCGGGCTGGACTCGTCGGTCATCCTGCCGACCAAGGTGTGGGAGGCGTCCGGTCACCTGTCCGAGTTCGTCGACCCGCTGACCGAGTGCCAGTCGTGTCACAAGCGGTTCCGCGACGACCACCTGCGCGAGGACTTCGCCCGGCGGAAGAACAAGGACCCCGAAGACGTCAAGCTGGCCGAGATCGCCTGCCCGAACTGCGGTAACAAGGGCACGTTCACCGAGCCGCGGATGTTCAACGGTTTGCTGAAGACCTACCTCGGCCCGGTCGAGTCCGAGGAAGGGCTGCACTACCTACGCCCGGAGACCGCGCAGGGCATCTTCGTGAACTTCGCCAACGTGATGGGTACGGCGCGGAAGAAGCCGCCGTTCGGGATCGCCCAGGTCGGCAAGAGCTTCCGCAACGAGATCACCCCGGGCAACTTCATCTTCCGGACCCGGGAGTTCGAGCAGATGGAGATGGAGTTCTTCGTCGCCCCCGGCTCGGACGAGGAGTGGCACGAGTACTGGCTGAAGACCCGCTGGGACTGGTACCTCGACCTCGGGCTGAACCCGGACAACATGCGCTTCTACGAGCACCCGAAGGACAAGCTCAGCCACTACTCGAAGCGCACCGTCGACATCGAGTACCGGTTCAACTTCGGCGGCAAGGAGTTCGACGAGCTCGAGGGCATCGCGAACCGGACCGACTTCGACCTGTCCACCCACTCCAAGCACTCCGGTGCCGACCTGTCGTACTTCGACCAGGAGAAGGGTGAGCGCTGGACGCCGTACGTGATCGAGCCGGCGGCCGGGCTGACCCGGAACGTGCTCGCGTTCCTGCTCGACGCGTACACCGAGGACGAGGCGCCGAACGCCAAGGGCGGTGTGGACAAGCGGACGGTACTGCGGTTCGACCCGCGACTGGCCCCGGTCAAGGCGGCCGTGCTGCCGCTGTCGCGCAACGCCGAGCTGTCCCCGAAGGCGAAGGACCTGGCCGGCGAGCTGCGGAAGAACTGGAACGTCGACTTCGACGACGCCGGTGCGATCGGCCGCCGCTACCGCCGTCAGGACGAGATCGGGACGCCGTACTGCATCACCGTCGACTTCGACACCCTGGACGACCAGGCCGTGACGATCCGCGAACGCGACTCGATGAAGCAGGAGCGGGTCGCGCTCACCGAAGTGACCGGCTACCTCGCCCAGCACCTGGTCGGTTGCTGACGATGGGGATCCTGCTGGCGAGGCACGTGCGGTTCGGAGTGTCTGTCTTCGGTCTGTCCACGATCGCGGTCTTCGGGCTGACCGCCTGCTCGGACAGCGACCCGGAGGCGGCCAGCACCCCGGCTCCGTCCGCGTCGGCTCCGTCCAGCGCGCCGATCCCGACCGCTTCCACGCCGTCGCTCACCCCGCTGCCGACACCGTCGAAGCCGTGGCCGACGCCGAAGGTGACCGGCGAGCCGGAGAACGACGCCCCGCTGGCCGAGCGGATCCAGTTCGCGATCGCCAAGGAGGCGCAGGTCGCGGCCGGCAAGTCCGCCACCACGACGGTGAAGTGCCCGGGGATCGCGGATGTCGAGAAGCCCGGCAATCACGAGCTGACCTGCACGGTCAGGTACGCCGGGAAGGCCTACACCGGCACCCTGACGGTCGACGCGAAGACGTACTCGGCGTCGTACAAGTTCACGTCCGAGTCGGTCGCGATCGTGAAGCCGAAGGTGGTCGACGCCGTACTGCGGACCGCGCCCGACGCGGCCAAGGTCACCTGCACGATGGATGATGTTGCCGTGGTCAAGCATTCCGGCGCCGGCATCGCCTGCGACGTCACCACCACGGCGAACGCGGTCCAGCCGTACAAGGCGCAGGTCTCCGGCAACGGCCAGGTCCTGGTGGCGAAGGCGTAGGCAATGCTCAAGCTCGGCAACCTCACGATCGACACGCCGGTGGTGCTGGCGCCGATGGCCGGCATCACCAACGCAGCGTACCGGCGGTTGTGCGCGGAGCAGGGCGCCGGGCTGTACGTGTGCGAGATGATCACCTCGCGCGGGATCGTCGAGGGCGACCAGAAATCGCTCGACATGCTCACGTTCGACGAGCGCGAGACGGTTCGGTCGGTCCAGCTGTACGGCGTGGACCCGGTCTACGTCGGCCGCGCGGTCAAGATCCTGTGCGACCAGTACGGCGTGGCACACATCGACCTGAACTTCGGCTGCCCGGTCCCGAAGGTGACGCGGAAGGGCGGCGGTGCGGCGCTGCCGTGGAAGCGCAACCTGCTCGGCGCGATCCTGCACTCGGCCGTTCGCGCTGCGACGCCCTACGGCGTACCGGTCACGATGAAGACGCGGATCGGCATCGACCAGGCGCACCAGACGTACCTCGACGCCGGCCGGATCGCCGAGGAGACGGGCGCGGCAGCCATCGGATTGCACGGACGTACGGCGGCGCAGGCGTACTCGGGTCAGGCGGACTGGTCGACGATCGCGTCGCTGGTGGAGCAGGTGAGCATCCCCGTGCTCGGCAACGGCGACATCTGGGAAGCCGGCGACGCGCTGCGGATGGTCGCGGAGACGGGCTGCGCCGGAGTGATCGTCGGTCGCGGGTGCCTTGGCCGACCGTGGTTGTTCCGCGATCTCGCGGTCGCCTTCGCCGGTGGTGAAGCGCTGAACCTGCCGACGCTCGGCGAGGTCGCCCGCGTCATGCGCCGGCACGGCGAACTGCTCGCGGACCTGATGGGGGAGGGGCGCGGGCTGCGCGACTTCCGCAAGCACGTCCCGTGGTACCTGAAGGGATTCCCGGCCGGCGGGGAGCTCCGCGCGGCCCTCGGCATGGTCGAATCCCTCACCCAGCTTGACGAACTGCTGGCCCAACTGGACCCCGGCATCCCCTTCCCGGTCGCAGAGTTGGGCGCTCCCCGAGGCCGTCAAGGCAGCCCCCGCGACCGCATCGTCCTCCCCGAAGGCTGGCTGGACGACACCGATGGTCTCACCGCCGACCTGGCAGCAGCTGAACTGGGCATCTCCGGCGGCTAACCATCCGGCACCGCCTTGTGCTGGGCGAGGTCGCCGTGCCGTGACAGGCTGAGGGCGCCGGCCACCGCGAGGACGAAACCGAGGGCCGCGACCCATCCCCAGCCGGGCCTCGGCCGGTCGCCCAGCATGAGCAGGCTGACCAGCGCACGTGCGACCGTCTCACCAATCACCAGAGGTGCCGTTGCCTGTGTCACGCTGCCGCGTTGCAGGGCGGTCGAATAGCAGAGAAGGCCGACCCCGGCTGGGGAGCCGGTTCGGCGCGACGTACGACAAGCGGTGGAACCGCGTCCGCGACGTGCTGGGCGGCCGGTTCTCGTAAGCAGTGTCGGCCTGCGGATCACATGCCGACCTTCTGATGCTCGGGCTCGATGACGAGCACCACGCGCTCCTGGTCGCGGGGGTAGCGCTCGTCGATGTACTTCGCGACCAGTCGGTCGATGATCTCCCACGCCTCGTCGCCCTCGATCCATTCCACCACCCGTCCGCGGACGACGACGGGCTGGAACGGGTTGTCGACCGCCACGATCGACAGCGCGAGCCGTGGGTCGCGGCGCAGGTTGCGCGCCTTGCGCATCCCCGGACCGGTGAAGAAGACGATCTGGTCGCCGTGGGCTCCCGCGTAGACCGGGGTGCTGTGGGGCGATCCGTCCGGGAGGACGGTGGCGACATGCGCGTACGAGGCGGCGTCAAGGACTTCGCGAACTTCGGGGTCAAGCATGGTCTGCTCCTTCAGCGGGGATTGTCGGCGCGCCACGCGACGTAGTCGGCGACCGCCTTGGCAACGTCGAAGTCGGGCGTGAAGCCGGTGTCGTCGGTGAGCCGGCTGATGTCGAGATACGGGTTGTCGCCGGGACCGCCCGCGCGTCCGGGCAGGATGTCGAGCTGGAGGCCCGGGATGATCGCCTGCAGCGCGTCCGCGAGTTCGCGGTTGGTGAACGGCCGGCCGCTGGAGACGTTGTACGTGTTGTGCCGCAGGGCTTCCGCGGTCGTCAGCAGGGCGATCGCGCGTCCGGCGTCCGGTGCGTAGCACGAGTCGCCGCCGTCATCGGCGTACAGGGGCTGTAGCTTGTCACCGCGGAGTACGGCGCTGATGTACGGCGGGATCGGGTTGAATGGTGATTCCGGGTCCATCAGCGGTCCCCAGGTGCTCCCGATCCGGAGAACCACCGGCTGGACAGCGGTGCCCTGCAGACTGTGGGTGGTGAGCGGCTCCACCGCCTTCTTGAACGCGACGATCAGGTGTGGCAGCTCCGCGGTCGGCAGCGCGAGCCCTTCGTGCCAAGGGATCTCGGTCTGCCCGATGTAGTTGGCGAGACTGCTGGCGACGGCGAACCGGCGGACACCCCAGGTCCGCGCGGCGTCCAAGGCGTTGAGCAGACCGGTCAGGTCGGTGCGGAGGAACGCGACCGGGTCGTCGCCGGGAATGCTGCCGGCCAGGTGGACGATATCGCTGAGCCGATGACGATTGCCCAGGGCAAGGAATGCCTCCCGGTCGGTGACGTCAAGGGACTCCACGGCGACCTTGCCGGCCAGGAACGACGGGACGTCACCGCGACGGTGTGAGGTGACGACGACCTCGTGGCCGAGATCGACGAGCGCGCGGGCGGTGTGGGCGCCGATCATGCCGAGCCCACCGGTGACGAGGATCATCGGACCACCTCGTAGCGGAGGTGGGTCTCGCCAGGTGCCGGGACGACGTCCAGCAGGCGGAGGTTCACGTGCTTCGGGAGTTCCTGGAAGAAGCTGCGACCCGCGCCGAGCAGGACGGGTATCTGGTGAAGCATCACCTCGTCGACCAGACCGGCCTCCAGCGCGGAGGTCAGTACGCCGCCGCCCATCAGGGCGACGTCCTTGTCGCCGGCCGCCTCGCGTGCCGCCGCGACCGCGTCCTCGATGCCGGTGGTGATCAGGGTCTGACGGTCGTCGCTCATCCCCGGCACCGGCCGATGGCTGAGCACGAACAGCGGTGCGGTCGGATGCGGTGCACCGCCGTTGATCCACCCGGAGTCGTCGTAGGTGTTGCGTCCGGCGAGGCTGGCGCCGACGCGTGCGGCGGCGGCGTCGAAGACCCGGGCGCTGGCCTCACTCAGCTTGAAGCCGTCGAACACCTGGCTCGGCGTGTCTCCGTCGAAGTACCAGTCGAACAGCATGATCCCGTCGCCGAGCCCCCGGCCGGTGATGTAGGCGTCGACCGAGACGGAGTGAGCACTGATGACCTTGCTCATGGCTCTCCTCGCTTGCTGATCAGAGTGCTGGGGGTCAGGGTGATTGAGGTCAGAGTGATTGAGGTCAGAGTGATTGAGGGAAGGCGAAGAACCGTCCGGGGTCGTAGGCGTTCTTCACGGCTCTCAACCGGGGTTCGTTCCCTGCGTGGTACGCCCCGGGCCCGTTGAACAGCGCCGGGTCGGGGAAGTTCGGGTAGACGTGTCCGCTGGCGTCCGCGTGCGCGGTCGTCCAGGAGGCGTCGACCCAGGGGTCGCCCTGCGCGGCGACGTGCTCGAGCAGGAAGCGTTCGTTGCGGTGGGCGAACGCCGTCGCGTCAGCGGGGACCCGGTTGTAGGCGCCGCCCATCGCGGTGAACGAGAGCTGCCGCCGGCCCACCGTCCGGTCCGCGCGGAGCTGGTCCAGGAGCGAGGCGAGGACGAGGTCGGACATCGAGTGCGCGAAGAACTCCGACCGGATCCGGAAGGCGTGGTGGTCCGGCACGTCGAGCGGGTCGGCGACGCTGCTCTTCAGATCGCGCAGCGGCAGGCCGCCGCGAAGTTCGAAGGGAACAGCCGTCCCGATCAGATCGCTGAGCTCCTGCAGCAGTTCGCGGGTCGGTCGTTCCTCGAGCAGACAGGCACCGAGCACGGTCGCCTGTACGGGTTCGCCGGGCTCGGATGCGATCGCGAGATTGACCGTGAGCTCGTCGGGAGTGTCGGGTGCCCAGGCTTGCCAGGCCGCGACCAGTTCCTCGACATCGCGAGCGACCCAATTCGCCTGGATCCGAGTGGTGACCGGCTCCGGGACGGTGTCGAACCGCAGCGACGTCACCACCCCGAACTGACCGCCGCCCGCGCCACGCAGGGCCCAGAACAGGTCGGGCTCGTGATCGGTGTCGCAGTCCACGACGCTGCCGTCGGCGAGCACGACCTGTGCGCCCACCAGGCGATCGGAGGTCAGCCCGTACTTGCGCCCGATCAGACCGATCCCACCACCAAGGGTCAGGCCGGCGATGCCGACCGTAGGACCGCAGCCGGCCGGCAGACCACGACCGTGTGCGTGCAGATCGCCGTACACCTGGGCCAGCAAGGCGCCCGCGCCGATCGTGGCGATCCCGTCGGCAGCCACCGAGATGGTGTCGAGGCCGGTCATGTCGAGTACGACGCCGTCGGTCGAGGACCGGCGGGCGAAACAATGGCCGCCGCCGCGCGGCACCAGGTGCTCGCCGGTCGCGGCCGCATCCTTGATCGCGGCAACGACATCAGCGACCGAGCGGCAGTGCACCACGAGGCGGGGTTGTGTTTCGATCGTGTCTGGCATGTGTTCGAGACTAGGAGCGGCGTACCGCCCGGATCTTGAACAAAACGTGCACGCACGCTCAGACCCGCACGGGCGGGCCGTATCGGTTCGCGAGGAAGGGCTGGTACGACCCGGAGTGGTCGTGCTCGAGCCTGCAGCGGTCGAGGTTGACCTCGAGGAGTTGACCCGGGGTGAGACCGCTCAGGCGGAGGCACTCCCGGCTGAGGTGCGCCTGGTCGGCGTACCCGACGTCGAGCGCGAGGCCCGCGACACCCTCGGGGCCTCTCCGGTCGGAGGGCGTCGCGCCGGACTGGGCGAGGGCGAGAAAGCCCTGGAAGCGCAACGTCCGCTGGAGAACCTTGGGCGTCGTGCCCACCGTGTGCAAGCAGCGGCGGCGGAGCTGGCTCGCGGAGAGGGCCAGGTGCGTGGCCAGTCTGTCGATGTTGATCGGCTGCCAGGGCATCAGGGCGCGGACGGCCTCGTTCACCAGCGGATCCAGGCGGTCCATGGTGCGGAACTCGTTCAGGAGGTGGGCTTGCAGGTAGGTCAGTGCCCGTTCGGGGGTCGTCGCCTGAGCCATGGCCTCCACGAGCCGGTCCGCCGTGTGTCCCCACAGGTCGGTCAGGCTCAGGTGCTGGTCGACGAGGTCGTCGAGCATGGCCGGCAGCGGTGGCGCGGTCCCGGGGTGGAAGCGCACGCCGACGAGGGTGGTGTTCGCCGGGATGACCGCGATCGCCGGCCCGGTCAGCGGGCCGAGCAGCTGAGGCCGGCCGCCGATGGGGAAGTGGATCTCGACGCCGCCGGTGGGCAGGTGCCGGTGCACGTGCTCGGTCGGTCCGGTGCTCTGGATCCACACCGTCCGGACCACTCCCGCCAGCCCAGGGACCGGCAGGCGTTCGCGATACGACTCCACGGCCACCACATTCGCACTGAAGCGCTCCAACGGAACCGTGTCAAGCATCTCCACCAGGGCGGAAGACTTCGCCGGCGCGCTACGCAGTGTGCGGCTGGTGGGGTCGCGAGGAGGACCCCGCCTCCGGTGGCGGCTGTTCTGTTAGCCGCCTCCGGCGGCGCTGCCGGACCCGGCACCCGAGCGCTGCGACGCGCGGACCGACTGGGATGGTGGCTGTGCTGGGCGCATGCCTGGGCGGTTAGTGAGGGCGGACCGGCTGTGTGGTTGGTAGCTGCGGTGGGCGGAGGCCTCCGGCCGGGAGGTACAGAGCAGTTGTCAGGACGGGAAGATTCTCAGGACGTGGCCGTCGGGGTCTTCGATGCGGAACTCGCCGCCGTTGTCGGGTGGCATGAGGACCTTGGTGCCGTTGGCCGCGACATGCTGGTGCAGAGCTGTGGGATCGGTGACGAACAGTCCGAGCCAGGTGCCTGGTTGGCCCTGTCCCTGCCGGCACAGATAGATCTGATGGGTGCCGCGGCCGATGATGGCGAAGTCGGCCGGATCGCCGAACGTGTGGAGGAGTTCGAAGCCGAGGTTCTCGCTGTAGAACGCGATGCTGGTCCCGAGATCGCTGACGTTCAGGATCGGGTTGAGGTGGTTGAGTTCCCCGCCCGGCACGCCAGTCATGATCCAACGGTAGCCCGGTCTCACTCCCGGTAGGTGCGGTTGTTGATAGTTATTGGGGAGTCCATCATTATGTGAGCGAGTCAGCTGATCGGGGACCGCGATGAATGACGAGCCGAGTGGTGGGGATCTCTCGCGGTTGCGGCGGTTGAACGCGTTGGGTGTGCTGCGGGTATTGCGGGATGAGCAGCCGTTGACTTTGACCGAGTTGGCGAAGCGGACGGGGCTGTCCAGGGCTTCGACCGAGGATGTTGCTCGGGAGTTGCTGGCGCGGGGGTGGGTGAGTGAGGTTCCGCCGGCGGCGGGCACCGTCGGCCGGCCGGCTCGTCGTTATCGGTTCCGCGCCGACGCCGGCCGGATCCTCGGGGTCGATGTCGGCGGCCACAAGATCCTGGCCACGGTCACCGATCTCGAGGGCGTCGTACTGCGTCAGACCCGCGTTACGGTGAGCCCGCGGATCGGGCGCCGGGAACGGCTCGCGACGCTCGACGACTGTGTCACCAGGACGCTCGCGGCGGCCGGCGTCACGCCCGACCAGGTCTGGTCGACGGGAGTCGCGACCACCGGACTCGTCGACGGCGCCGGCAAGGTGATGCTGTCCGACTCTCTGCCGGAGTGGACCGGTGTCGACCTCGCCGAGCATCTTCGCCGGCTTGTGCCGGGGCCCGTCCGCGTGGAGAACGACTGCAAACTGGCCGCGCTCGCGGAGTCCTGGCGCGGTGTCGCGCGGCATGCCCGGAACGTGGTGTTCCTGCTCGCCGGATTGCGGACCGGTGCCGGGCTGATCATCGACGGCAAGCTGCATCGAGGTTTTTCCAACGCCGCCGGGGAGATCGGCGCGTTGCCGGCGGCCGGCTGGCTGCGGGCTCCGCAGCACCTGCACGACTGGCTGGGCGCCGGCGACGACGTGGAGCGCGTTTTCCTCGCGGCCCGCGACGGCGACCGGGCGGCGATCCGGGCGGTCCGCGGGTACGTTCGCGACATCGCGGTCGGGGCGTCGGCGCTGGTCCTCACCCTCGATCCGGAGGTGGTGGTGATCGGCGGCGGTTTCTCCCGTTCGGCCGACGTGCTGGTCGCGCCGCTGCGGCGCGAGCTCGATCGCTGGTGCCTGCGGACGCCGGAGATCAGAGTGTCGGAATTCGGTGACGAGGGCGTCGCGCTCGGCGCCGTCCGGCTCGCCCTCGAGCAGGTCGAGGCGACCCAGTACGACGGGGACCTGTCGGTTGTCCGCGGACAGGACTCGGTCGAGCTCTTGACATAGTTTTCCTGGAGTCCATGATTATTCCCACGGTCGCAGAACGCCCCAGGAGGACCGATCATGAGACGCCTCGTCACGGTCATCGCACTCGTCAGCCTGCTGTTCGCACCACAAGTCGCGGCAGCCCAGAGCACCGGGCCGACGGCGGCCGACGTCGCCGGGCCGGTGACGACCCGCAGCTACCCGCCGACCGATGCCGTGCTCGCGAACCAGGAACGCGGCTTCTACCACCACACCGAGACGCACTACCGCGCTGACGGCTCTGGCTACGTGCCGCTCAACCTGGCGACCCTGCGCGACTACCGGACCCAGGAGAACGTGACGCAGATCCTCCGCGTGTTCTACCTGGAGAAGTTCGCCGGCCAGGACCAACTCGACCCCGCCTACCTCGAGCTGGTCCGGGCCGACCTGCGGACTGTCCGCGCGGCCGGTCTCAAGGCGATCGTCCGGTTCGCCTACGCGCAGCCGACCGGTTGGCCGCCCACCATCCCCTACGGCGACGCACCGGTCGCGCGCGTCCTGAAGCACATCGCCCAACTGACGTCCGTACTGCGGGAGAACGCCGACGTGATCGCGGTCGTGCAGTCCGGGTTCGTCGGTCTGTGGGGTGAGGGGTACTACACCGACCACTTCGCCGACCCGCAGGACCCGAGCATCGTCACGGATCAGAACTGGGCGGACCGCCGCGCGGTGATCATGGCCTTGCTGAAGGCGCTCCCGGCGAACCGGATGATCCAGGTGCGGACGCCGTACATGAAGCAGCGCATGCTCGGCGTACCGACCGGGGCGGAGGGCGGACTCACCGCGGAGCAGGCGTACGACGGTTCGCCGGTGGCGCGGGTCGGTCATCACAACGACTGCTTCCTGGCCAGTCCGGACGACTTCGGCACCTACCTCAGCGACCCGATCGAACTCGACAAGCAGTTCGTTGCCCAGGACACCAACTACCTGCCCGAGGGTGGCGAGACCTGCGCGGTCAACCCGCCGCGGTCGGAGTGGGATTCGGCGGCCGCGGAGATGGCGATGCTGCACTTCTCCTACCTGAACACCGACTACAACCAGGACGTGCTGGACAGTTGGGGCGACAACATCACCATCGCCAAGCAGAAGCTCGGCTACCGGTTCGCACTGGAACAGGGCACCTTCACGAACGCCACCAATCCGCGGGGCACCGTCGAGGTCGACCTGAAGATCCGCAACGACGGTTGGGCCGCGCCGTACAACCCGCGTCAGGTGCAGTTGATCTTCCAAGGTGACAAGCGCAGCTACCAGGTGACGCTGCCCGCCGACCCGCGACGCTGGGGCGCCGGTACGACGACCACACTCGACCGCCAGGTCTGTGCACCGGCCGAGCCTGGCCGCTATCGCCTGCTGCTCAACCTCGCCGATCCGGCGCCTCGTCTGCAGTCCCAGGACTGGTTGCCGGGTTCGACCGAGACCTACAACTCGGCGTACGCGATCCGGCTCGCCAACGCGAACACCTGGCAGGCCGTGACCGGTTACAACGACCTCGGCCACACCCTGACGGTCACGCCACAACACGGCGGCGACTTCTGCGGCAACCTCCCGAAACCGCAGCCCATCGGCTGAGCCCGTTCCGCCCGCCCGCCCTGCCCATCAGGGCGGGGCGGGCGCATTTCCGGCGTACCGGCGCCCCAGCGTCGCGGGTCGGGGGGCCGGCGGGGTTGGGTGGGCCGGCGGGGTTGGGTGGACCGGCGGGGTTGGGTGGACCGGCGGGGGTGGGTGGGCAGGTGGGGGTAGGTAAGGGAGTTGGGGCTCGGATTGCGGTGGGGTGGTTGGGGTTGAGACGAGGAGATTGCGTTGAATCCGCAGACGTTGGAGGCGGGGGAGGATCTGGTGGTTCTCGATGCACTCGTCAGGCTTCTAAGCTCTGGGGATGTCGAGCAAGCCGGACGAGACGCGTGACGGAGTACCGCTGACCAACCTGGATCAGCCGCTGTTCGACGATGCCGATGCGACCAAGCGGGATCTGGTCGACTATCTGGACGCCGTCCACGAGCGGATCCTGCCGGAGCTGCGGGAGCGGCCGCTGTCGGTGATCCGGATCCGGCCGGGGCAGCCGGCGTTCATGCAGAAGAACGTGCCGAAGTACACGCCCGAGTGGGTGAAGACCGTCTCGGTGTGGGCGGAGGCGTCCAAGCGAGAGGTCTCGTACGCACTCTGCGATGACCGGCGGACGTTGCTGTGGTTCGCGAACCAGCGCGCCGTCGAGTACCACCCGACGCTGATGCGCGCCGGGCAATGGGACCGCATCACGCATCTCGTCCTCGACCTGGACCCGCCGGAGGGCGAGACGTTCTCGATGGCGGTGCAGGCTGCGTTCCTGGTCCGGCAGGCGCTGGCCGACGCCGGGCTGTCGGGAGCGGTCAAGACGAGCGGGGCGAAGGGCGTGCATGTGTTCGTGCCGATCGACGAGTCGGTGTCGATCGAGGATGCGGCCGCCGCGACCCGTGCGATCGCGGCGCGGGCTGAGCGGATCGACCCGGACGTCGCCACGACGGCGTACATCAAGGAGGACCGACACGGGAAGGTCTTCGTTGACTCGACCCGGTCCGGAGGGGCGACCGTGGTCGCGGCCTACAGTCCGCGCGTCCGGCCTGGTACGCCAGTGTCGTTCCCGATCGGGTGGGACGACCTCGATCGCGTCACCCCACGAGACTTCACCATCCGCACTGCACCAGGTCTGCTCGGCGACGCCGACCGCTGGGCCGAACAGCTCCCCGCACCACAGTCACTCCCAGAAGACCTCCTCGAGGAAGGTCGCGCGATCCCCATCGCCCGAGTCGTCGCCATGCACGAAGGCAAACGCCGCAAACGAGCCCAACAAGCAGCCGAAAAGCCCACCCCCGAGAACTGAGGCCGGGTGGTGAGGGCTCGTCGGTGGGGCTGAGGTCGGGTAACGCGGGCTGAGTTCGGGTAGTGGGGCCTCTCGGCGGTGGACGTCATGTATGGCGCGTGGTGGCACGGTCAGAATTCGGCGAGCGGTGGTGGATGTCTGGGGTGAGATGGTGCGGGGAGATGAGGGGTGGCGCCAGGGGTGGGAGAGCCGGCTCGGGGAGCTGCGGCGGAGATGAGGGCGTGGGCTACGAGGCCGGAGGGGAGGTCGTCGGCCTGCGTCAGGGCTCGACGATGTCCAGGAGGTCTGCCGGAGTCCAAACCGACTGGGTGGCCGGCGAGGCGGGCGCGGAGTAGCTCCGCAGGGTGGTGCTCAACTCACTCGCTCGAGTTCGGCGAAGGCGTCGGCGAGTTTGGGCGGGGTGTAATGCGCGTTCAGGCCGCTCGGGTTCGGCAGGATCCAGACGCGGGTGTCGCCGATCAGCCGGTCCTGTTTGCCGATCCGCGCCGTGCGTTCGCCGAACGCATCCCGGTACGCTGTGACGCCCAGGACGGCAAGCCATTCCGGCTGGTACCGGAGAACCTTCTCGACCAGGTTCTCGCCACCGGCGACGTACTCGGCGCGGGTCAGTTCGTCGGCCCGCGCGGACGGACGATCGACGACGTTGGTGATGCCGAGGCGGTAGGTCAGCAACTCGGCCTGCTCGTCCGGCCGCAACTGCCGGGGCGTGAAGCCACTCCGATGCAGGGCCGGCCAGAACCTGTTCCCGGGCCGGGCGAAGTGATGGCCGGTCGCGGCGGACATCAATCCCGGATTGATCCCACAGAACAGCACCCGCAACCCGTCACCGATCACATCCCTCAGCACGAGGGAAGCGTAGACCGGTACCGAACGACGGGTAGTAGTGGTCGCCGACGGAAGGCCTGACGCCTGAACTGATCGGCACCGAGCTGCCTACGGCCACTACTACCCGTCCTTCGGTACGGCGACGACGCCGTCAACCCAGGGTTGACGGCGCCAGATCGTCAACCTAGGGTTGACGCATGACTCCGGGACCTGATCTGCAGCAACTCATCACCACGATCAAGGCGGACGCCGGCAGCGACGACGAGCTCGAGGAGCTCGCGACCGCTGCGACCACGATCAGCGAACTGACCAGCACCGGCGACGCCGCGCTCGGGTTCTTCGTGGACCGGGCGCGCGGTGCGGGGAAGTCGTGGGTCGAGATCAGCGCCGTGCTCGGCGTCAGCAAACAGGCCGCGCACAAACGGTTCGCCGACTCCTGGACCGCGAAGCCGGCGTTCGACCGCTACACCCAGCGCACGCAGGCCATCGTCAAGGCCGCGGCCGATGTGGCCCGCGGACGGAACCACGACTTCATCGGCACCGAGCACCTGTTGCTCGCCTTCTTCACCCAACCCCGGGCGCTGGCCACCCGGGTCCTCGTCGACAAGGGCATCACCGAACAATCGGCCCGCGAGGCGGTCGACGTCCTGAGTCCGGCCGGGAAGACCGCGCCGACGAAGTCCCTGGACGCCGAGAACCCGCCGTACACGCGCCGGGCCGCGCACGTCCTGCAAGGTGCGGTCGGCGAGGCGCTCACCCTCGGCCACAACTACGTCGGCACCGAACACGTCCTGCTCGCCTTCTACCGCGACTCGGCCGGCATGGCCACGAAGATCCTCCAGGAACAAGGCCTCGACGAGTCGGCCGCGTGGACCGCACTCCGTGCGCTGCTCGAGGAGGCGTCGAAGTAGGTTGGGCGCATGCCTGACTGGTCTGCGCGGTTGAGTGAGTTGGCGGTGGCGGCGGAGGTTCCCGGTGCCGTGCTCGGGATCTGGCACGACGGCGAGACGACGATCGCGCCGTACGGCGTTCTGAACGCCTCGACCGGGGTCGGGACGACCGCCGACTCGCTCTTCCAGATCGGGTCGATCAGCAAGCCGTGGACCGCGACGATGATCGTCCAGCTGGCCGCGGAGCAGAAGCTGGATCTCGACGATCCGGTCGTCAAACTGTTGCCCGAGGCACCGATCGATCCACGGGTCACGGTCCGTCACCTGCTCACCCACACCAGCGGGATCGACGGCGACGTCTTCACCGACACCGGCCGCGGCGACGACTGCATCGAGAAGTACGTCGGCCTGCTCGGCGACGTCGACAGCCTGTTCGACCCCGGTACGGCGTACTCGTACTGCAACGCCGGATTCGTCCTGCTCGGGCGGATCATCGAGGTGCTCGACGGCCGGACCTGGGACGAGTCGCTCAAGGCCAGACTGGTCGAGCCACTCGGGCTGACCAGGACCGTCACGCTGCCCGAGGAAGCCATCCTGCATCGGGCGGCACTCGGTCATCTGCTGACCGACGGTTCACCGGTCAAGACCTGGCAGCTCCCGCGCAGCCTCGGCCCGGCCGGGCTGGTCACGCAGAGTGCGGGCGACTTGCTCGAGTTCGCCCGGATGCACCTGACCGACGAGCGATACTCGGCCATGCAGGAGCCGCAGGTCCCGTACGCCGGCGGGATCGGTGGTTTCGTCGACCTCGGTCTGGCCTGGCGCATCTACGACTGGGGCGGCCGTCGACTCTTCGGCCACGACGGTACGACGATCTCGCAGTTGGCGTTCCTGCGGATCGACCCCGAGGCGCGTCTCGCCGTCTGCCTGCTGACCAACTCAGGCAACGGCACCACGCTTTTCGAGCCGCTCACGTCCGAGGTCTTCACGCACTACGTCGGCGTCGCGCATCCGGAGCCCCCGCAACCCGTCGATCTTCCGATCGACGATCGCCACGTCGGGCGGTACGAGCGGGCCAGCGTGCGGCTGGACGTCGTACGGCGGGAGGACGGGCTGGTCATGACATACCAGGCGACGGGGGAGCGGTTGGCGTTCGCCGAGGAGCCGGTGCATGAGTACGAGCTGCGTCCCACGCTGCCTGCCGACGGCAACCACTTCGTCACCCGGGAGTCGGCCACGCATCCGTGGGTTCCGGTGACCTTTGCGCCGACGCATGTGTTCACGTCTGGCCGGGTTACTCCCAGGCGATGAGATAACGGGGTGCGGTTTGGGGGGAGCGAGCTAACGTTTTCAGGGTGACTAGTGCACCTGCTGAACTTCCTCGTAAGGCCGGTGACCTGCGGGCCGCCGGGTATCTTCCACGGTCGATCAAGGCCGAGATCCGTGACAACTTGCTGAAGGAGCTCCGGGCCGGGCGTGATCCCTGGCCCGGGATCGTCGGTTTCACCCGGACGGTGATTCCGCAACTCGAACGCGCCCTGCTCGCGGGGCATGACGTCGTACTGCTGGGTGAGCGTGGTCAGGGAAAGACCCGGCTGCTGCGCACCCTGGTGGGTCTGCTGGACGAGTGGACCCCGGTGATCGAGGGGGCGGAGCTGCCCGAGCACCCGCTCGACCCGATCACTCCCGCCTCGCGTCGCCGGGCCGCCGAGCTCGGCGACGATCTCCCGGTGGCGTGGCTGCACCGCGAGCTGCGGTACGCCGAGAAGCTCGCGACCCCCGATACGTCGGTCGGCGACCTGATCGGTGACGTGGATCCGGTGAAGGTGGCCGAGGGCCGCAGTCTGGGTGATCCGGAGACCATCCACTTCGGTCTCGTACCGCGGTCGCATCGCGGGATCGTCGCGATCAACGAGCTGCCGGACCTGGCCGAGCGGATCCAGGTCGCGTTGCTGAACGTGATGGAGGAGCGCGACATCCAGGTCCGCGGATACACGCTGCGGCTGCCGCTCGACGTGTTGCTGGTGGCAACGGCCAACCCGGAGGACTACACCAACCGCGGCCGCATCATCACGCCGCTGAAGGACCGGTTCGGGGCCGAGGTCCGGACCCACTACCCGCTCGACATCGAGGCCGAGGTGGACGTGATCCGGCAGGAGGCCGAGCTCACCGCCGAGGTCGGCGAGCCGCTGCTGGAGGTGCTGGCCCGGTTCGTCCGGCACCTGCGGGAGTCGAACGCGATCGACCAGCGGTCGGGTGTGTCGGCCCGGTTCGCGGTGGCGGCCGCGGAGACGATCGCGGCGGCCGCATTGCGGCGTAGTGCGATCACCGGTGAGCAGCCGGCCGTCGCGCGTCCGGTCGACCTGGAGGCTGTGCCCGCCGTACTGCGGGGCAAGCTCGAGTTCGAGCCCGGTGAGGAAGGACGCGAGATCGAGCTGTTGGAGTACCTGCTGCGCCGGTCGGTCGCGGACACCGCCCGGGAGCGGTTCGCGGGACTCGACCTCAACCCGCTCGCGCATGCCATTGCCGACGGCAACCTTGTGACCACGGGTGAACGGGTGCCGGGCCGGGACGTGCTCGCGGCGTTGCCCGAGTTGCCGGTGCTGCACGACGTGGCCGCCCGGGCCGGCGTGGAGCCGGACGAGTCGCCGGGTCGGATCGCTGCCGCCGTCGAGCTGGCGTTGGAAGCGCTGTACCTGTCCAAACGGGTCGCCAAGGACGCCGACGACGACACCACGGTGTACGGAGCCTGACCATGACTTCCATTCCGGAAGGCTGGTCCTACGGTCCGTGGCATGACGGGCCGGATCCGCTCGCCGCGCCGATCGATCTGCGCGACGCGCTGGACGAGATCGGCCGCGACGTGATGAACGGTTCGTCCCCGCGGTCCGCGCTGGAGGAGATGCTCCGGCGCGGCACCCGGAGCACACAGGGCCTGGACGATCTCACCCGCAGGTTGTGGGAGCGCCGCCGCGAGATCCAGCGGCGGCACAACCTCGACGGCACCCTGCGCGACGTCCAGCGATTGCTCGACGAGGCGCTGGCGGCCGAGCGTCGCGAGCTGTTCCCGAACCCGTCCGACGACGCCCGGTTCAAGGAGGCCGAGCTCGACGCACTCCCGTCCGGTACGGCGGCCGCCGTACGCGAGCTGGCGAACTACCAGTGGGAGTCGTCGGAGGCGCGGGAGAAGTACGAGCAGATCCGGGAGCTGCTCGGCCGGGAGCTGCTCGGCTCGCGGTTCGAGGGCATGAAGGAGGCGCTGCAGCAGACCACGCCCGAGGACGTTGCCCGGATCAACGAGATGCTGACCGACCTGAACGCGTTGCTCGCCGCGCACGCCCAGGGCCGGCCGGACGTGCCGCAGTTGTTCGACGAGTTCATGGCCAAGCACGGCGAGTTCTTCCCGGAGAATCCACGGAACGTCGACGAGCTGATCGACGTACTGGCGCAGCGGGCGGCCGCGGCGCAGCGGATGCTCAACTCGATGACTCCCGAGCAGCGGGCCGAGCTGATGGAGTTGTCACAGCAGGCCTTCGGCAGTCCTCAACTGGCGCAGCAGTTGGCCGACCTCGATGCCCAACTGCAGGCGCTGCGGCCGGGGGAGGACTGGAGTGGTTCGGAGCGGATGAGTGGTGACGATCCGCTCGGTCTCGCCGACGGCGCCCGGGCGATGTCGGATCTGGCCGAGCTGGATGCGTTGGCCGAGCAGCTCGCGCAGTCGTATCCGGGTGCGCGGCTGGAGGACATCGACCTCGACGCCCTCACCCGGCAACTCGGCGACGAGGCGACGGTCGACGCGCGTCGGCTGTCCGAGCTCGAGCGGCAGCTTCGCGATCAGGGGTTGCTGGAACGTGCGCCCGACGGATCGTTGCGGTTGTCGCCGAAGGCTCTGCGGCAACTCGGTCAGACTGCGTTGGCCGACGTACTGCGGACTGCTCGGGGCTCGGGTGAACGCGACGCGGCCAACGCCGGTGCGGCCGGTGAGTTGAGTGGGTCGACGCGGCAGTGGCAGTTCGGCGACACCCAGCCGTGGGATGTGCCGCGGACGGTGCGGAACGCCGTACTGCGGACTGCCGGCCGCGGACCGAGCGGCTCGGTGAAGCTCGACGTGGCCGATGTGGAGATCGCCGAGACCGAGCATCGGGCCCGGGCGGCGGTCGCGCTCTTGGTCGACACGTCGTGGTCGATGGTCCAGGAGGGCCGTTGGCTGCCGATGAAGCGGACGGCGCTCGCGCTGCACCAACTCATCTCGACCCGGTACCGGAACGACGCACTCCAGCTGATCACCTTCGGCCGGTACGCCGGAGTCGTCGAGCTACCGCAGTTGATCGGGATGGAAGGCGCCTGGGAGCAGGGGACCAACGCGCATCACGCCCTGCTGCTGGCCGGCCGCCACCTGCGTCGTCATCCGGACGCGCAGCCGGTCGTGCTGATGGTGACCGACGGCGAGCCGACCGCGCACCTGGAGCCGGACGGTACGGCGGAGTTCTCCTACCCGCCCGAGCCGGCCACCTTGCGGAAGACGATCTTCGAGGTGGACCGGCTGGCCAAGCTGGGCGCGTCGCTGACCGTGTTCCGGCTCGGCGACGATCCACGGCTGAACGCCTTCGTCGACCTGCTCGCCCGCCGCAGCGGCGGCCGTGTCCTCGCACCGGACGCGGACGGCCTCGGAGCCGCGGTCGTCGGCGACTACCTGAGAACCCGCCGCAAGCTCTGACAGTTGCCGTGGGCTGACACAACTGCTGGGGGCCTGGCACAGGCAATAACCTGTGCCAGGCCCCCGCTTACTGTTCAAGCCACCCCACGAGACCCCCGATCCTCCACGTCCTCGGGTGTGCTCATCAGGCAGGCCGGTACCCAACTGAAAGGCGTCTGACGCGCGGCTTCTGCGAATCCATGTGAAACCTGCTGATTGTCTCGCGTTGTCAACCAGGGAAGGGTTTTCCGGCCATCGACTTGTGGGCAGGGTCACGTCGACATCGTGAGACCAGTGTTCAACTGGACTGGTTTTTGGGCTTACTCTGAAAACACGCCCCCGCCACCGGAGTCGATGGGCCGAGCGGGCCATCTCACCGCGCCTGTACACGCCCCTGCAACCCAGGGAGTGATCGTGCCGAAACTCGTCTACGACTTCGCCGAAGGCAACAAGACCATGATGGAGCTGCTCGGCGGGAAGGGGGCGAACCTGGCCGAGATGACGAATCTCGGCCTTCCGGTGCCGCCCGGTTTCATCATCACCGCCGAGGCCTGCCGCGCGTACCTGAGCACCGGCGCGGTGCCGCCCGAGCTCGCGGACGAGATCGACCACCACGTCGACGTACTGCAGCAGAAGATGGGCAAGAAGCTCGGCCAGGCCGACGACCCGCTGCTGGTGTCGGTGCGCTCCGGCGCGGCCGTGTCGATGCCCGGCATGATGGAGACCGTCCTGAACGTCGGCCTCAACGACGACTCGGTGAACGGGCTCGCGCACCACTCCGGCAACCCGCGGTTCGCCTGGGACGCGTACCGGCGGCTGGTCCAGATGTTCGGCAAGACCGTGCTCGGCATGGACGGCGACGTGTTCGAGGACGCGATCGAGGCGGCCAAGGAGGCGAAGGGCACCAGCAACGACCTCGACCTGGACGCGGACGACCTGAAGGCACTCGTCGGCACGTTCAAGCGGGCCGTGCACGATCACACCGGCCGCGAGTTCCCGCAGGACCCGCGGACCCAGATGGACCTCGCGATCGAGGCCGTGTTCCGGTCCTGGAACGCCGACCGCGCCATCCTCTACCGCCGCCAGGAGCGGATCGCCACCGACCTCGGCACCGCGGTCAACATCTGCTCGATGGTGTTCGGCAACCTCGGCATGGACTCCGGCACCGGCGTCGCGTTCACCCGCGACCCTGCGACCGGCCAGCCCGGCGTGTACGGCGACTACCTGCAGAACGCGCAGGGCGAGGACGTCGTGGCCGGCATCCGCAACACCGTCCCGCTCGCGGACATGGAGCAGCTCGACAAGACGTCGTACGACGATCTGATGGCGATCATGGCCAAGCTCGAGGGGCACTACCGCGACCTGTGCGACATCGAGTTCACCGTCGAGCGCGGCAAGCTGTGGATGCTGCAGACCCGGGTCGGCAAGCGGACCGCGGCGGCCGCGTTCCGGATCGCGACCAGCCTGATCGACGAGGGCGTGATCGACACCGACGAGGCGCTGCGCCGGGTCAAGGGCGCCCAGCTCGCGCAGCTGATGTTCCCGCGGTTCGACGCGGACGCGGACAAGGAGCGGATCACCAAGGCGATCGGCGCGTCGCCGGGTGCGGCCTCGGGCACGGTCGTCTTCACCTCGGCCGCCGCGGTGGAGGCCGCGGAGAAGGGCGAGAAGGTGATCCTGGTCCGCCGCGAGACGAACCCGGACGACCTGCACGGCATGATCGCGGCGCAGGGCATCCTGACCAGCCGCGGCGGCAAGACCTCGCACGCGGCGGTGGTCGCCCGCGGCATGGGCAAGACCTGTGTCTGCGGTGCCGAGGAACTCGACGTGAACGTTGCCCAGGGCACCATCAAGGTCAACGGCACGGTGATCGAGGCCGGCGAGACCATCTCGATCGACGGCACCACCGGCGAGGTGTTCCGCGGCGAGGTCCCGGTCGTCCCGTCACCGGTCGTCCAGTACTTCGAGGGCTCGCTCGCCCCCGACGCCGGCGACGACCTGGTGGCCTCGGTCCACCGGTTGATGACCCATGCCGACGAGGTACGGCGCCTCGGCGTACGGACCAACGCGGACACGGCCGACGACGCGGCCCGGGCACGGCGGTTCGGGGCCGAGGGGATCGGGCTGTGCCGGACCGAGCACATGTTCCTGGGCGAGCGGCGCGAGTCGGTCGAGCGGTTGATCCTGGCCGACAACGACGCCGATCGCGACGCCGCGCTGGCCGAGCTGGAGCCGTTGCAGCGGGGCGACTTCCTCGAGTTGCTGGCCGCGATGGACGGCGTACCGGTGACGATCCGGCTGATCGACCCGCCGCTGCACGAGTTCCTGCCGTCGATGGAGGAGCTGGCGGTCAAGGTCGCGCTGGCGCGCGAACGGGGTCAGGAGCCTGGCCACGACGCCGCCCTGCTGACCGCGGTCGAGCGGCTGCACGAGGAGAACCCGATGCTCGGTCTGCGCGGGGTCCGGCTCGGCCTGGTCATCCCGGGGCTGTTCGCGATGCAGGTCCGGGCGATCGCGTCCGCGGCGGTCGAGCTGCGCGACGCAGGGCAAGGATCCGCGCCCGGAGATCATGATCCCGCTGGTCGGCGCGGTCCAGGAACTGCAGCTCGCCCGGGACGAGGTCGAAGGTGTGCTCGCCGAGGTCGGGGTCGAGATGGTCGATCCCGATCGGCACGATGATCGAGTTGCCGCGGGCCGCGGTGATCGCGGACCAGATCGCCGAGGCGGCCGACTTCTTCTCGTTCGGCACCAACGACCTGACCCAGACCACCTGGGGCTTCAGCCGCGACGACGTCGAGGGCGCGTTCTTCGCCCAGCTACCTGGAGAAGGGCATCTTCGCGGTGTCGCCGTTCGAGTCGATCGACCGTGAGGGCGTCGGCGCGCTGGTCCGCACCGGGGCCGAGCGCGGCCGGGCCACCAAGCCCGACCTCAAGCTCGGGATCTGCGGGGAGCACGGCGGCGACCCGGACAGCATCCATTTCTTCCACGAGGTCGGTCTGGACTACGTCTCCTGCTCGCCGTTCCGCGATCCCGGTCGCCCGGCTGGAGGCCGGCCGCTCCGCGCTGGACTGAAAATCAGCAGCGCTCACCGGCTCATGCTCACTAACCTGCGAGCATGAGCGAGCGAAGCGAGTTCATCATCAAGCACAGCGCCGAAGGCGGGTCATACGCGCCCGCAGCGAAGCGACGCGCATGAGCCGCGAGCAGCTGCGTCAGACGTTCGGCGAAGATGCCGAGCTGTACGACCGGGTCAGACCGACCTACCCGCCGGCCTTGTACGACGACATCGCCGAGCTGCTCGGGAATCCGGACCAGCTCCGGGTCCTGGAGATCGGGCCGGGCACCGGCCAGGCGACGGCTCCGATGGTCGAGCGCGGCTGGTCGGTCACCGCGATCGAGTTGAGCCCTGACCTGGCCCGGCTCGCGCAGTCCAAGTTGCCCGACGTCGAGGTGATCGTGGCCGACTTCGACCGCTGGGAGTTGCCGGCCGCAACCTACGACCTCGTCATTTCGGCGACCGCGTTCCACTGGCTCGACCCGGCGACCCGGGTGGCGCGCTGTGCCGACGTACTGCGGCCGGGCGGCCTGCTCGCGGTGGTGTCGACCGAGCACATCCTCGGCGGCAGCGTGCGGTTCTTCGCGGACGCGATGAATTGCTATCAGCGGTTCATGGACGACGCGGACACGACCGGGCTGCAGCCGGCGAATGCGATTCCGCGGGACTCCTCGGAGATCGACGCGAGCGGCCGGTTCGAGCCGGTGGAGTTCCGTCGGTACGAGTGGGATCTCACCTATACGACGTCGGAGTACCTCGATGTGCTGTCGTCGTACTCGGGACATCGGGCCTTGACAACCGAGCGGTGTGACGGACTGTACGGCTGTATCGGCGCTCTCATCGACGCGGATGGGGGTTCGATCACCAAGCGTTACCTGACTCAACTGTCTGCAGCAATTTCCTTAACCAACCCCTTGCATCCGGCCTCGTCCACCAGTGAAAATAACCGGGCGGGAAGGGCGATCACTCGTCGACTTTCGGGTCTGACCTGAACCAGCCGCTGTGGCGGCTCGTGACTCCCTTCCCGCACCAAATCCCTTGTATTCCGGGCCGTGTAGGGTTTTCGACATGGCCCTCTATGTCGTCCAACTGCGCTTCGACCTCGCCGAGACCGACCGTCGGCTGGAGGTCCGTCCGGCCCATCGGGACTACCTGACCTCGCTGAAGGAAGCCGGCAAGCTCGTCGCCGCCGGACCGTTCACCGACCAGACCGGCGCCCTGCTCGTGTACGACGTCGCCGACGAGGCCGAACTCCGCGACATCCTCGCCAAAGACCCGTACACACCGGCGAATGTCTACGAGATCGCCACCCTGGCCGAGTGGCAGCCGCTCTTTCCCTGAGCTGACCCCAGGAGCCCTCCCGCCGGCCGCGCATTCGAGGGGATAGCCCCTCGCCTTGTGCCTTCTCCTCTGGTCTACGAGAGGAGAAGGCTGCATTCGAACGGATATCCCCCCGAATGCGAGAGGGGCGGAGCGGCGGCGCTCGGGGTGGTCAGATGTCTGCGGCCTCGAGGTCGAGGTGGTCGACGTAGGCCCAGAGCCAGACGAGGGGGGCGAGGACCAGTTCGGGCTCGCCGTCCTCGTCGGCGACGAACAGCATCGACGCCTCGCCGTTGGAGATGTCCTCGATCACCGCGTCGCACACCTCGACCGCGACCTCGAACGGCAGCAACCGCGGCCCGTGCTCCCACTGCGGATGGGGGAGCGGCAGCACCGGCGCCTCGTCGGTCCCGTTCAGCTCGACCGATACCCGCTGCAGCTCCTCGTAGAGGTCGAAGGTGATCAATCCGGCGAGCGGGCGACCGTCGATGCCGATCAGGTACGGGTCGTCGGCGCCGTCGCGGAAGTTGTCCCGCAGATCCGGGAACGCCGCCTTCAGATCCGTCGCTTCCAGGTACGGCGCCTCGGCCGGCTCCTCGTCCTCGACCCCGACCAGGCCGCTGCGCATCTGGTCGAACTGGTGCAGCAGATCGTTCAGCTCGTCGTACGCCCCACCGCCCGGAGCCTTCTCCGCGCGGCCCTCCAGATCGCGCAGGTGCTCGATCAGGTCGTCCTCGAAGTGCAGCTCGTAACGCGGCAGCCCGGGCTCGCGACCGGCGTTGATCTGGGCGACCAGCTGGGTCGCCACCGGCCCGAGCCGCTCGGCCAGGACCTCGAGCGGGGTGGTCGGCTTCTCCTCGTCGTCGTGCGCGCAGGAGTCGTCCTCGACCTTGCCCTCGTTGTCCATCGCCAGCAGCACCTGGAACGCGGGGAACGCGAGCAGCGCCGCGGTCGCCATCATCCCGTCGCCGATCAGCATCAGCGGGTTCCCGCCCGCCTCGGTCCGGCGCAGATGATCGGGCAGCAGTACGGCGGCCTGCTCGACGTTGACCTGGCTGGCCAGCGAGGACAGGCCGTGATCGGTGTCCACCCCGAGCAACTCGATCAGCCGCTCGGAGTTCATGTCGAAGTGGGAGCGCAGGTAGTAGCGCAGCCAGCCGGCGTCGACCGGGTTGGCCAGCAACTCCGCGATCCGGGCCCGGAAGTCGGCCAGGTCAGCGATCGCCAGCACCACCAGCACCGGCTGGTCGCCGTCGCCGATCACCAGCGGCCGGGTGTCGCCGTTCTGGAAGCCGTCGATGACCGAGTGCAGGCTGTCCGCCGCTGCCTCGAGCGGCCACGACTCCGCCTCGAACTCACTCACCACCGCGGCGGAGGTGTCGTCGGGCATCTGCTGGTCCTCTCCGGGTGGCGGCGGGAGTTGGGGATTACTGTAGGCGGAGGATGTTTCAACAGTCTGTAGGGGGCCGAGACATGCTGTGCTGTCAGTGGCGTGGGGGCGGGCAATCGGGGCAACGTGACATTGGCTACGCTGGCACCGGCGGGTCGGTGCTGGGGTATCTCACATGTGAGATAAGGTCCGGCGCATGACTGATGACTACCTGAGCCGGATCGGCAATCTCATCCGGGACGCCCGCAAGCACCGCGGGTGGACACAGGCGCAACTCGCCGACGTACTGAACACCAGCCAGAGCGCGGTGAACAGGATCGAGAAGGGTCATCAGAACCTCACCCTCGAGATGCTCGCCCGGATCGGCGAGGCACTCGACTCCGAAATTGTCTCTCTCGGCGGCGGTCCGGTCCACCTTCGCGTGGCCGGCGGCCGGCAGTTGTCCGGATCGATCGACGTCAAGTCCAGCAAGAACGCCGGAGTCGCGCTGCTGTGCGCCAGCCTGCTGAACAAGGGCCGCACCACGCTGCGCAAGGTCGCCCGGATCGAAGAGGTCAACCGGCTGCTCGAGGTGCTCAACTCGATCGGCGTCCGGACCACCTGGCTGAACGACGCCGGCGACCTGGAGATCGTCCCGCCGGCCCACCTCGACCTGGGCGCGATGGATGCCGAGGCAGCCCGCCGTACCCGCTCGATCATCATGTTCCTCGGCCCGTTGCTGCACCGCGAAGACACCTTCCAGCTCCCGTATGCCGGCGGCTGCGACCTCGGCACCCGCACCGTCGAGCCACACATGGCGGCGCTGCGGCCGTTCGGGCTGGACGTGAAGGCGACCGGCGGTGAGTACCACGCGGTGGTGAACCGGGCGGTCATGCCGGGCAAGCCGATCGTGCTGACCGAGCGCGGCGACACGGTGACCGAGAACGCGATCATGGCCGCGGCCCGGTACGACGGGGTCACGGTGATCCGCAACGCCAGCTCGAACTACATGGTCCAGGACCTGTGCTTCTACCTCGACCTGCTCGGCGTCACGATCGACGGCATCGGCAGCACCACGCTGACCGTGCACGGCCGGTCCGAGATCGACGTGGACGTCGACTACGCGCCGTCGGAGGACCCGATCGAGGCGATGAGCCTGCTCACCGCCGCGATCGTGACCGGCTCGGAGGTCACCATCCGGCGCGCGCCGGTGGAGTTCCTGGAGATCGAGCTGGCGCTGCTCGAGGAGATGGGGCTGGACTACAGCCGCTCGGAGGAGTACCTGGCCGAGAACGGCCGGACCCGGCTGGTCGACCTGGTGACCCGGCCGTCCCGGCTGCACGCGCCGATCGACAAGATCCACCCGATGCCGTTCCCCGGCCTGAACATCGACAACCTGCCGTTCTTCGCGGTGATCGCGGCCTCGGCGACCGGGCAGACGCTGATCCACGACTGGGTCTACGAGAACCGCGCGATCTACCTGACCGACCTGAACAAGCTCGGCGGCCGGGTCAAGCTGCTCGACCCGCACCGGGTGATGGTCGAGGGCCCGACGCATTGGTCCGGCGCCGAGATCATGTGCCCGCCGGCGCTCCGGCCGGCCGTCGTCACGCTGATCGCGATGATGGCCGCGAAGGGTACGTCGGTCCTGCGCAGCGTCTACGTGATCAACCGCGGCTACGAGGACCTGGCCACCCGGCTCAACTCGCTAGGCGCTCAGATCGAGACCTTCCGCGACATCTGACCGGGCCCCGGCGTCCTGCAGGAAGGCGACGGCTTCGGTGATCACCTCCGGATTGACCATGATCCGGCGGTGACCAAGGCCGCTCGTGCCGAGGAAGTGCGCGCGCGAGCCGTAGCTCCGCAGCAGCACCTCGGCCTGCCGGGGGTCCACGACGTCGTCCTCGTCGTTGTGGATCACCAGCAGGTCGATCTCGCCGGTCGCCACCGAGAACCTGGTCCAGATCGTCTCGTCACTGTCGAAGTAGCCGCGCTCGATCGACCGTCGCAGTGACTCGTTGACCTTCGGGCCCAGTCCGAGTTCCTGGCAGAACGCGTCGGCCAGGTAGGCGAAATCGGCGACGCCGCTGATCATCACCAGCCGTCGGGCGGCGACGCCCTCGCGGACGGCGTACAGGGCGAACGGTACGCCGAGGGAGTGGGCGATCACGCCTTCGAACGGCCCGTGGCGTTCGGCCAGTCCGCGGATGATGCGCTGGTGGCCGAGGATCGAGACGATCGGTCCGGCGGAGTCGCCGTGGCCAGGAGCGTCGTAGGAGACCGGGCTGTAGCCGAGTTCGAGCAGCTCGGAGACGAAACCGGCGTACCGGGACGCGCGCGAACGCCAGCCGTGCACGAGCAGCACCGGCCGGCGACCGTCGCCCCACACATAGGTGACGACACCGTCGACGACCTCGACGCGCGCGGCCTGATGGACCCCGCGCTCGGCCTCGCGGACCTGCCCACGGGACAGCGGCCGCCTCCACAACTCGAAGGCGAGCCGGCCGGCCAGCCGGGGCGAGACCGTTCCGATTGTCGACAATCCTGCCCGGATCAGCTTCTTCATGCCGGCTCCTCGATCAGTAAACTATACGAACGGTCGTATTATTAATTTCGAAGAGGTTGGTGTCAACGGCATTAGGATCTGGAGTCGTGGAGAAGGTCGACGGACGGTTGGTGCGCGGTGATCAGACCCGCCGCGCGGTCCTGCGCCGGGCGGTCGACATCGCGTCGGTCGACGGGCTCGAGGGGCTGTCGATCGGGCGGCTGGCGACCGAGCTCGGGATCAGCAAGAGCGGGCTGTTCGCGCACTTCGGCTCGAAGGAGGAGCTGCAACTCGCCACCATCCGGGCCGCGCGACGAATCTACGCAGACCAGGTGGTCACCCCGGCATTCGCGGTCGAGCCAGGGCTCGAGCGAGTGTGGAAGCTGAGCGAGTACTGGATCGACTACTCGCGTCGCCGGGTGTTCCCCGGCGGCTGCTTCTTCCAGAAGGTCTCCCATGAGTACGCCGCTCGCGAAGGCGCCGTCCATGAAGCGCTGGTCGGAGTGCACCGCGAATGGATGGACCTGATGGAGGACGTCGTCCGCGAGGCGGTCGAGCGCGGGGAGCTGGACGCGGATCCGGCGCAGCTCGCCTTCGAGCTGAACGCGTACTACGAAGCCGCCAACCTCGCGTCGATCCTGCACGACAATCAAGCCGGCTACGACCAGGCGCGTCAGTCCATTCGGACCCGGCTGGAGTCAGCGACCGGCGCGCCACTGCCCTGGTAAGTCGGCAGGTCACGTCGGCGCCGGATCGGTGAGAAGAGCAGAACCAGGCCGGCCAGCGGGACGCCGGCAGTCGTGATCCAGAGGGCTGGACCGAGTCCCAGTAGCTCGCCGAGAGTTCCGCCGAGCAGCGCGCCGAGCGGGATCGTCCCGTAGTTCACGAACGACGTGGTGGCAGTGAGGCGGCCGAGGAGTTCGGGCGGGCAGTAGGACTGATGGAACGTCGCCTTGACGACGTTGCCGCCGACTACGCCGAGGCTGACGCCGAAACCGCCGACCAGGTAGAGCCATGGGCTCAGGCTGCTCAGCGGGATCAGCAGCGCGAGGGTCGGTAGGCCGAGTTCGCAGAACAGCAGTGCGCGCGCGGTGCCGAAACGTACGGCGAGGCGGCGACCGGCGAAGGCGCCGAGGATGCCGCCGCTCGTGGCCGCGGCGATCAGGCCGCCGACCGTACCGGGCGACAGGCCGGCCTCGCGGACCAGGAACACGACCACGATCGCCTGGTAGCCCATCAGGGCGAGGTTCGAGACGGCGCCGAAGATCGTGAGGGTGCGCAGCCAGACATCCTTCGCGACCAGACTGATGCCTGCGCGGATCCGGCCGGCTCGACGGGCGTACGTCGTACGGCGTTCTCGGTACTGGATGGCCGCCAAGCAGGCGAGGGCGATGAGGAAGGTGGTGGCGTCGACGAGGAGCGCGTTGGCTGGGCCGGCGAACTGGACGAGGAGGCCGCCGCAGCCCAGCCCGGTCAGTTGCGCGGCTGAACCGCTGCCGTGCAGCTTCGCGTTGCCCTCGGCGTGATCGGCGCGGTCGAGGAGGGTCGGCAGGTAGGCGGTGTCGGCCGTCTGGAAGAGGACGGCCGCAGCACCGGCGAGGAGCGCGGCTGTCAACAGAAGCTGGATGGTGAGGACGCCGGCCCAGGCTGCGAAGGGGAGTGCGGCCGTGAGCAGGAAGGATGCGGCCGAGGCTGCCAGCAGGATCGGCCTGCGGTGGCGTCGGTCGATCCACGCGCCGGCCGGCAGGCCGATCAGCAGCCAGGGCGCCCAGGCGGCCGCGGTGAGCAGGCCGACCTGGAAGGTTGTTGCCTCGAGCATCGAGATGGCGATGAGCGGCAGCGCCACCGACGAGGTCGCGCTGCCGAACCGGCTGACCGTCTCGCCGATCCAGAGCAGCCTGAAGTCCCGATGCCGCCGGAGCAGGCTCATGTTCTGCGCGGGAACGACTGGAGTTGGACGATGACTCGCTCGGCGTTGTCGCCGCCCGGTTCGGTGGCCGCGTACCGGCCGATGACCTCGGCTAGCTCCTCGTTGAGTGCGTGCAGTTGCTCCGGCGTGAGGCGGAGATCGCGCCAGTCGGACAGGGCCGCTGCGTGCTGCCACTCGCCCGGCCAGTTCTCGTCGACGTATGTCCGGACGCGGTCGAAATACCGCTCGACCAGGTGCCGCAGGTAGACGTCGAGCGCGCCGCTCGTCTCCGGGTCGTCCCTGAACTCGGCCGGGTCGAGGACGGTCCGGCCGGGGATCCGCCACCAGCGCTCCCGCTTGGTGCCGCGCTCGACGTCCTCCTCGATGTACCCGTGCTCGGCGAGCAGCCGCAGGTGCCAGCTGATCGTGCCGGTGTTCTCGCCCAGCCTTGCCGACAACGTGGTCGAGGTGGCCGGGCCGTCCAGTTCGAGCGCCTCCAGGATGTCCATCCGGAGGGGGTGCGCGAGTCCGCGCAGACTGCGGGCATCGATCCGTCGCATGATTTGCAGACTAGTCTCTGCAAAGACATCTCTGCAACCTTATCGGAAGATCCCTGCCGCCAGGCGCAAACTTTCTTCCGGACAGCGACTGTCGGTGGCGGCGCCTAGCTTGTCCGGCATGCGACCTCACGTGGTGGCTCAGGTGGCGGTGTCGCTCGACGGAAGGACGTCCGGGTTCGAGATCGATGTCGCGCGTTTCTATGCGCTGGCGACGCTGTGGCAGGAGGACGTGACGCTGGTCGGAGCCGACACGATCCTGGCGCAGGAGGTCGCCGTACGCTCGGCGCCGCACCCGGGGCCGCGGCCGGAGGGTCCGCTGCTCGCCGTCGTCGACAGCCGGGCACGCGTCCGCGAGCGGGAGGGCTTGCGACAACTCGGCTACTGGTCCGACGTCCTCGCTCTGTACGCCGACCAGACGCCGGCGCGACCGCCCGACAGCAGCACCCGCGAACTGGTCACCGGCTACGACCGGGTGGACCTGGTCGAGACCCTGGACGTCCTCGGATCTCGTGGCGCCCGGGTCGTCCGCGTCGACTCAGGCGGTGTACTCCTGGGCGCCCTCCTCGACCTCGCCCTGATCGACGAGGTCGCGCTCCTGGTCCACCCGGTCGTCGTCGGCCCCGGGCGCCGCTGGTCCGAGGGGCACCGCCTCGACCTCGAGCCCGCGGGCACCGAGGTCTTCGAGGGCGGCGTCGTCTGGCTGCGGTACTGCGCCAGCGGCCGGCCCTGAGGTCGTCCGGGCGGCCCGCTTCGACACGGGACCACTGGGAGATGGGGCGGCCGTTGGCGGTCAGGCCGCCGGGCTCCCAGTCCTGTGGCCAGCCGTCGGGGGAGTCCTCGTGCGTCTCCTGGCGTCCGTAGACGGTGAGGTCCATCAGTGAGTAGCTGTTGTCCATCACCTCGACACCGCGGATGGTCGTCCACCACGTCTCGAACACCCGGTCGCCGTCGCGGACGTAACAGACGAGGTGCATCGAGCCGATCTTGCGGCCGACGAGGAGCGTGTCGAGCGAATCCAGAGCCGAGTACCACGGCATGGTCCAGCCCATGAAGTCGTGGTACTTGCGGCCTTCGTCGTACGGGCCCTGGGCGAAGACGGCGTACGTGATGTCTCGGGAGTGCAGGTAGGACAGCTCCGAGACGTGGGTGTTGCACCACGTGCAGCCCTGACACTGCTCGGCCGCGGGATGGCCGGGGTGCCACATGAAGTAGTAGGCGATCAGTTGTTTGCGGCCTTCGAAGGCGTCGAGCAGGGTGAGCGGTCCGTCGGGTCCGATCAGCTCGGTGTTGGCGTCCACCTCGACCATCGGCAGACGTCGTCGGGCGGCCGCTACCCGGTCGCCTTCGTGGGTGAGCGCTTTCTCCCGGACCCGGAGTTCCTCGATCTCCGCTTCGAACGTCTCGCGGTCGACGACCGGAGGCAGCTTCGTTGCCGTGGTGGCGTCCTTCATGACTGACTCCTGTGATTGCGTCTTCTTCGCGGTCATGATCGGGACGTCGGAGCCGGTTCGTCGGTCTCGACCTGGCCCTGTGTTCTTTCCGGGTTCCCGTTGTTCTGTTCACGAAACTGTCGGTCATGGCGGTTACTGTGTGCTGTGATGAGGAAGCAGCAGGAGTGGTACGACGAGCACGACGCCGAGCGCTGGGTGGCAGAGCCGGTCAAACGGCCGGGGCGGACTGCCTTCGCTCGCGATCGTGCGCGGGTGCTGCACAGCGCTGCCCTCCGGCGACTGGCGGCCAAGACGCAGGTCGTGACGGCCGGTAGTGACGACTTCGTCCGCAATCGGCTGACGCACAGCCTCGAGGTTGCGCAGATCGGCCGGGAGCTCGCCGCGACGCTCGGTTGTGATCCGGACATCGTCGACGCGGCCTGTCTGTCGCACGACCTCGGGCATCCGCCGTTCGGGCACAACGGCGAGCGGGCGCTCGACCAGGTCGCGGCCGAGATCGGTGGCTTCGAGGGCAACGCGCAGACCCTGCGCCTACTCACGCGGCTGGAGTCGAAGACGTTCGACGCGGCCGGCCGCAGCGTCGGCCTCAACCTCAGCCGGGCCACCCTCGACGCCGCCACCAAGTACCCGTGGCCCCGCCGCCCCAGTGAGCGCAAGTTCGGTGTGTACGACGATGATCTCGCCGTCTTCGAGTGGTTGCGTCAGGGCGTCGGCGACCGGCGATGCCTCGAGGCGCAGGTGATGGATTTCGCCGACGACGTGGCCTATTCGGTGCACGATGTCGAGGACGGGATCGTTGCCCACCACATCGACCTGGCCGCGGTGGACGCCGACCGGGCGCCGTACTGGGAGATCGTCCGGCGGCTGTATTTGCCGGAGGCAACGGATGTGGTGCTGGACGAGGGGTGGCGGCGGCTGACCGGGTTGCCGTACTGGCCGGGAGCGCCGTTCGACGACAGCCGCCGGGCGCTCGGCGGGCTGAAGGACCTGACCAGTCAGCTGATCGGGCGCTTCTGCACGGCCGCCGAGCAGGCGACCCACGCGGTCTTCGGCCGCTCGCGCCTGATCCGCTACGAGGCCGACCTGATCGTCCCCGACGGCATCCGCGTGGAGATCGGCCTGCTCAAGGGCGTCGGCATGTTCCACGTCCTCAACTCACCGGAACGCCAGGCCCGCCGCGCCTCCCAACGCGAACTTCTCACCGAACTGGTCGAGGCGTTGTGGAAGGCCGCGCCGCTTCACCTCGACGCCGCCTTCCGGGCCGACTTCGCCGAGGCCGCCGACGACAACGCCCGCCTCCGCGTCATCGTCGACCAGGTCGCCTCCCTCACCGACCCCTCCGCCCTCGCCTGGCACACCCACCTCGTCGACTGACCGCACCGCCCGGGACTGACGCGTGCAGGCCGAGGGCCTAATGTCGTGCGTATGACTGATGCAGAGCAGATTGTCATCGTCGGCGCGAGTCTCGCGGGGGCGACCGCGGCCGAGGAGCTCCGGAACGACGGCTGGACCGGTGGCATCGTCCTGATCGGCAGCGAGACCAGGCTGCCGTACGAGCGACCACCGTTGTCCAAGGGCGTCCTGCTCGGCAAGGACCAGACCGACGTCGCGCAACTGCACGACCAGCAGTGGTACGGCGACAACAACATCGACCTGCGACTCGGCACGACCGTCACCGGCATCGACACCGCGGCCCACGCCGTCACGCTGGACGACGGCTCGCAGATGTCCTACGGCAAGCTCCTGATCGCGACCGGCAGTCGTGTCCGGCGGCTCGACGTACCGGGTGCCGACCTGCCCGGCATCCGCTACCTGCGGACGGCCGACGAGGCACAGGCCCTGACCGACGCGTACGCCGCCAAGCCGCGAGTCGTCGTGGTCGGCGCCGGCTGGATCGGCCTGGAGGCCGCATCGGCTGCCCGGGAACGCGGCTGCGAGGTGACCGTGGTCGAGCCACAGTCCACGGCGCTGGCCGCCGTACTCGGAGAGCAGGTCGGTGAGCTGTTCGCCGAGCTGCACCGGCAGCACGGGGTGGACCTGCGGTTCGGCACCGGCGTCGAGGGCTTCGAAGGCACCGACAAGGTGACCGGGGTTCGGATCTCCGATGGGGAGGTGATTCCGGCGGACCTGGTGATCGTCGGCGTGGGTGTGCAACCGAACACCGAGCTGGCCGCCGACGCCGGTATCGAGGTCGCCACCCCGGACAACGGCTCCGGCATCGTCACCGGTCCGGACCTGCGCACCTCGGCGGATGACGTGTA
Organism: uncultured Actinomycetota bacterium; assembly: GCA_963770725.1. Lineage (GTDB taxonomy): Bacteria > Actinomycetota > Actinomycetes > Propionibacteriales > Kribbellaceae > Kribbella. The sequence goes on along the minus strand of CAVYQT010000010.1, from coordinate 70,549 downwards.
CGCGGCCGGCGACGTGGTCCGGTGGGAGCACCCGCTGTACGGCCGGCCGGTCCGGGTCGAGCACTGGCAGAACGCGAAGGACACCGGGAAGTCGGCGGCCAAGGCGATCCTCGGTCAGGACGTCGCGCACGACGCGCTCCCGTTCTTCTTCACCGATCAGTACGACCTCGGCATGGAATACGCCGGTGATGTTCCGCGCGGGACGTCGTACCAGGTGGTGCTGCGCGGTGATCCCGCCTCGGGTGCATATCTCGCCTTCTGGCTCGACGACGACCGGCGCCTGCTGGCCGGGATGCACGTCAACACGTGGGGTGCGATCGACGCCGTACAGGACCTGATCCGCTCGCGGAAGCAGCTCGACCCCGAACGCCTCGCCGACCCATCGGTCGACCTGGCCGACGTCTAGTCCCTCACTCCATCCTCTTTGTCTTTGCTCGCCAAGCACCTGCTTGGCGAGCAAAGACAACTAGAGCGGGTACGCCACGAACGCGAAGCTGGTGCTGTCCGGCGACCAGCTCGGCACGTTCATCGTGCCCTGGCCGCCGAACAGCGTCGCGAGCTCACGGATCTCACCCTCGGGGCCGAGCAGCCGCAGGTGTACGTCGTCCACATCCGCGGGATGGCCCTGCGTGCCGGGCGGGAAGCTGACGTAGGCGATCGCGGAGCCGTCCGGCGCCGGATGCGGGAACCAGTTGACCCGCTCGTCGAAGGTCAGTTGCTCGACGTCGCCGGAGCCCACCGCGATCCGGAACAGCTGCGCGTGGCCCGGCGCGGTCGAGGCCCGCTCGGAGTTGAAGTAGATCCACTTCCCGTCCGGGCTGTACTCCGCGCCGTCGTCGGCGTGCTCGTCGTTCGTCACCTGGACGTCGTGGCCGCCGGCCGCCGGGATCGTCCACACGTTGGTCAGCCGGCGGTCGCCAACCTGCTCCAGACCGATGTACGCGAGCGTCCGCCCGTCCGGCGCGACGCCGTGCAGGTAGTGGCGGAATCCCGGTCCGCGGTCGTTGCTGACCCGCCGTGGAGCGTCGCCTCCGAGCGGTACGGCGTACAAGTGCCCGTCGTCGGCCGACACGTAGATCGTCGTACCGTCCGGGCTCAGGACGTGATCGTTGTTGATCGGCGGCACGCCTTTGAGGTCGATCTCGGTCAGCCCGTCAGGCGTTGTCTCGAACAGCCGGCCGTCGCCGTTGACGATGAGCCGGCCGTCCGCGGTCCAGTTCGGTGCCTCGAAGAGGACGGTGGTCGAACTGTGGACGAGCTGCCGGCCGCCGGTGCGCACGTCGACGACGTAGAGCTCGGACCGCTGACCTGGGCGAAGAGTTCGTGGCATGCCCGCCAACCTATGTGATCGGCCCGGCTAGACTCACGGCGTGGCAGGCCGGATCAAGGACGAGGACATCGCGCTGGTGCGCGAGCGGGCCCGGATCGACGACATCGTCGGCTCGTACGTGACCTTGAAGAACGCCGGCGGCGGATCGCTCAAGGGTCTGTGCCCGTTCCACGACGAGAAGTCACCGTCGTTCAACGTCACCCCGTCGCGCGGATTCTTCTACTGCTTCGGCTGCCAAGAGGGCGGCGACGTGATCGACTTCATCCAGAAGATCGACCAGATCACCTTCCACGAGGCGGTCGAGACGCTGGCCGCGAAGGTCGGCATCCAGCTCCGGTACGACGACTCCGGCGCGCCGATCCAGCGTGGTCCGTCGAACCAGCGGCCCCGGCTGGTCGAGGCGCACAAGGTCGCCGCCGAGTTCTTCGTCGAGCAGTTGTTCGGCGCGCCCGACGCGACCCTCGGGCGACAGTTCCTGGACAAGCGCGGGTTCGACAAGGACGCGGCGGTGCGGTTCGGGGTCGGGTTCTCGCCGCGCGGCGGCGAGGCGCTGACCGCGCATCTGCGGGGTCGCGGCTTCACCAACGCCGAGCTGGTCGCGTCCGGACTGTCGGCGGACGGGCAACGCGGGCTGTACGACCGGTTCCGCGGCCGGCTGATGTGGCCGATCCGGGACGCGTCGTCGGACGTGATCGGTTTCGGCGCCCGGCGGCTGTTCGACGACGACAAGATCGAAGCGAAGTACCTGAACACCCCTGAGACCCCGATCTACAAGAAGTCCAAGGTCCTGTACGGCGTCGACCTGGCCCGCCGCGAGATCGCGAAGGGCCGCCAGGCCGTGGTCGTCGAGGGCTACACCGACGTGATGGCGTGTCACCTGGCCGGCGTCCAGACCGCCGTCGCCACCTGCGGTACGTCGTTCGGCGACGACCACGCGCGGGTGCTGCGGCAGTTGCTGCTGGACCACGACCAGTTCCGCGGCGAGGTGATCTTCACCTTCGACGGTGACGAGGCCGGCCAGCGGGCTGCGCTGAAGGCGTTCGCGGGGGACCAGGCGTTCGCTTCGCAGACGTACGTCGCGGTGGAGCCGGCCGGACTGGATCCGTGCGATCTGCGGCTGCAGAAGGGTGACGCCGCGGTCCGCGAGCTGATCGGCCGGCGGGTGCCGCTGTACCGGTTCGTGCTCGCGAACGTGCTGTCGAAGTACGACCTGGACCGCGCGGACACCCGGATCGACGCCCTCCGGGACGCCGCCCGGCTGGTGATCAGCATCCGTGACCGGTCGAAGGTGGACGCGTTCACCCGTGAGCTCGCCGGGCACCTCGGGATGGAGGTCGACCAGGTTCGCACCGAGGTGTACCGGGCGGCGTCCCGTCCGGTCGCGCCTGAGCGTGAGCGTGACCGGCCGGTCGTCGTACAAGGGGAGGCTGCTCCTCCGCCGCCGCCTCGGGTGGACGTACCGTCGCCGCGGGACCAGCGCTTCGTGATCGAGTGGGACGTGCTGAAGGTCGCGATGCAGCATCCGGCGCTGGTGGGGGACGCGTTCGACGAGCTGGACGACCACGACTTCACGCATCCGTGGCTGGCCGCGATCCGGTCCGCGATGGCGAAGGCGGGCGGCCCGGCCGCGGCGGCTCCCGGTGAGGCGTGGGTGATCGCCGTACGCGATGCCATCGGCAACGATCCCGCCGCGGCGGTGGTCGGCGCCCTGGCCGTCGACCCGCTCCGGCTCGGCCGCGATCCGGACGAGTCTTACGCGCTGGCCCTGCTGGCCCGGTTGCAGGAGCTGACCTGCGCACGCCGGATCCAGGACCTGAAGTCGAAGCTGCAGCGCACCAACCCGATCGATCGGGCCGACGACTACAACCGCATGTTCGGCGAGCTCATCGCCCTCGAGGCCTACCGCTCCGACCTTCGCAAGAAGGCAATCTCCGGCGCCCTCTAGGGCGGCTAAGCCGAAGCTGATGCCTCGCCACCCGGTGTAGCACCTGCGGTGAATTACTCAGATCAGCACCGCGGGTTACTCGCCGAAGATCGGGTCCAGGACCGGTATGACGCCCCAGCGGAAATAGACCGGGTCGTTGAAGGTGCCGGGGACCCGGCCAAGACCCTTGATCACCGTGGAGGTGCCGTTGGCGTGCCCCATCGCGTACAGGTAGCCGGCGCCCGTGTCCTTGTCGATGCCGAGCAGCAGTACGCCGTACTGGCCGCACTTCTGTGCGGTGAACGACTCGAAGCCCTGCCAGGTGCTACTGCGCACGACCTTGACGACCGGCTTCATCGGCGAAGCGGTCGGGATGCGGACTGTGTAGAGCGCCCCGCCGCGAGTGTTCATCAAGAACGTGTCGTACGTGCGCGTCTTGCTGATCAGCGCCATCGCCTTCACCGACGCGAAACCGGCGTACGAGCCGGCGCTGTGCCAGACGCCCTTGCCGTCGACCGTCCACCGGAACAGCACGCCATCGCGGCGCAGCCCGTACTGCGTGCTTCGCGAAGCGGAAGGCGTCTCGTGGGCGGAGGTTTCGAACGCGGTGAAAGCACCCCAGCCACCGCCGACCTTGTTCAGCCGGGTCGGCCAATCGGGATCGATCTCGCCGGTCCAAAAGGTCTCGTAGGCCACGTTGTACATCGAATCGCCGAGTATCGTCCGGCCGGAGATGTCGTCCCCCTGCGTGTCGGGCTCGACGACGAAGGTGCTGCTGAGCCTTGCCTGCCCGGCCGGGAATACCCCTTCCACGGCGATCCGGGAGCCGGTCGTCGTGGGTGGAGAGGTCGCCGTGACGTCCTGGCCGGCGTGATCACCATCTGCTGTGACCGACCCCAGGCTGACCTTGCAAGCGTCGGTGGCTGTGATCAACCGCTCCGCGACCTGCGTTGCCGCACCCGCCGTGCCCGGGGCCAGGCCTACCGCCAGCAGCGCCAGCCCTAGAACGGCTGCACCCTGCCTGCGTGTCCTTTGTCTGGTGACCATCTCTTCCCCCCGTTGGCTTGTGCGCGCCTTTCGGCGCGCACAAGGGGTGTGCTTCTACTGAACTTGATGCGTCCTCCGGGGCGGAAGTTGTGTTATTCGCCGAACGCCGTCACCAGCTGTGGGCGACGTCGACGACGACTCGGCTGGTGGAGCCTGGGCCGGTGAGGGTGAAGACGCGGAACGGGAGGCGGGCGCGTACGCCGACTCCGATCGTCGTCTCGCCCTCGAAGCTGCCGGCGCTGACGACCTGCCGGAAGGTCCGGTAGCCGCTCACGTTCGTCAGTTCGTCGTAGTTCGCCGGGTTGTACGTGTAGCTCGAGTCGCGGTACGACGGTGCGAGCAGGATGATCTCCAGCTTGGCGCCGCCGCGGACCGGGATGAGCTTGCCCTCGCCCACGGACGCGATGTCCTTCACGTACCCCACGCGGAACCAGGACGCCTTGCCGTCGATGTCGAACACGATCCGGTCGAAACACGCGTGCCGGCCGGTGCGAACGTTCGTCAGGTAACCGAGGCCCTGGAATGTGCTTGCTTCAGGCAACGAACCCCAGCCGGTCGGGCACGCGGCGGCAACGGTCGTCGTGGATGCTGCCTTGGCTGAGCCGGCGAGCGCCGGTGCAGCCACTGCGCCCGCCGGTACGGCGGCTACTGCGAGCACCGCGAGTGCGGTGCGGATCGGTCTACGGATGTGGGTATGGATGGTGTGAATACATTTCACGATGCCCCCTTAGGACACCTGTTAGATGCACCCACCAGACCAGAAGTTGACAAACCGGCCGACCTGGTCGACTCAATCGCCCCTGGCCTCGGTCACCGGACGCTGCCGTTGACAGCGGCACCACTCCCGAGGATGGTGAAGAACCTAGGGCGTATGCGGCTGCTGGTCTCGGGCGTGTTCGTCGGGGGCAACAGCTGTGGGAGCCGGCGTCAGCCAGGCACCAGGGGACTCAGCCATTCGGCCATATGAGTCGAGGGAGCATCGCCATGGAGGGGAGCCAAGGCCGGCCGATGGCCGGGCGGACAGTGCTGATCACCGGTGGTACCGGAGGGATCGGCAAGGCGACAGCGCTCGGCCTGGCGACGATGGGTGCACGCGTCGCGATCATCGGCCGGGACCGCGGTCGGACCGACGACGTCGTACGCGAAATCCGCGCGACCGGCGGTCCGGCGGATGCGTTCGTCGCGGATCTGTCCGCACAGGCAGAGGTACGGCGGGTCGCCGACGACGTACTGCGGAGGCTTTCGCGGCTCGACGTACTGGTGAACAACGTCGGTGGCTATTGGAGCACCCGGCATGTCACTGCCGACGGGCTCGAGCTCACCTTCGCCTTGAACCACCTCGCGCCGTTCCTGCTCACCAACCTCCTCCTCGACCGGTTGAAGCACAGTACGGCGGCACGGGTGGTCACAGTGTCGTCCTACGCGCACGTCCAGGGCCGGATCGACTTCGACGATCTCCAGAAAGAGCGGCCCTATTCCGGCTCTGCGGCGTACGACCAGTCCAAGCTCGCCAACGTCCAGTTCAGCTACGAGCTGGCCCGGAGGCTGCACGCGACCTCGGTCACCGCGAATGTCCTGCACCCAGGCCTGGTGAGCACCGCCTTCGGGGGCGAGGATCCCGGGCGCGCACAGCGGCTGTTGGTTCCCTTGCTGCGTCCTTTCATGAAGTCTCCGCGACGGGGCGCCGAGACGTCGATCCACCTGGCGTCTGACCCGGATCTGCACCACGTGACAGGTCTGTACTTCGCCAACTGCAAATCCAAGCGATCCGCCAAACACACGTACGACGAGTCAGTCGCCGCGCGCCTCTGGCAGGTGAGCACGGACCTGGTCGGCCTCACCGCACCAGCCACCACCTCGTAGTAACCCGTCGGCCGATGCCGACCTCGGGAGTTGAACACCATGACCGCAACACCGCACTCTTCCTTCCTGCGCACCTGGTTGATCTGGACCGCCGGATTCATCGCTTTCCCCATCGCCGGCGTTGCCGGTGCTGCGGCGGTAGGCCGGGTCAACGACCCGCTCGCCGCGTTGCTCGGCGGCGCTGTCACCGGGATCGTCCTCGGCGCCGGCCAGGCGCTGGTGAGTCGCAAACGGCTCGACCCGCGCAAGTGGATACCGGCCACTTGCGTCGGAATGAGCGCGGGCCTGCTCCTTGGCGCAGTCGTCGTCGACTACGGCACCTCGTTGGGCGACCTCGCTCTGATGGGCTTCCTCACCGGCATCGTCCTCGGCGTGGCGCAGGCACTGGCCCTGCCACGTGAGGCCCGGCTGCGGTGGATCTGGGCCGCCGCGCTGCCCGTTCTTTGGGCACTGGGCTGGACCGTCACGACTCTCGGCGGGATCAGCGTCGACGATCAGTTCACCATCTACGGCGCCTACGGAGCGGTGACCTTCTCTGCGCTGTCCGGCCTGCTGCTTCACCTCCTGCTGCCTTACCAAGCCGCCGCACGTCCGGCGCCGACGCAGCCACCGGTCGAGTCGACGACGTGACCACTCCGCAGCACGTCGTTTTCGGCACCGGCGCGATCGGTCTCGCGACCTTCGAAGCGCTCACCGGCCGCGGCGAGACCGTTCGGCTCGTCAACCGATCCGGGCATGCCGACGTACCCGCCGAGGTCGAAGTCGTCGGTGGCGACGCCAGCGATCCCGGCTTCGCCATCGCCATGGCCAAGGGTGCTCGCGTGGTCTATCAGACGCTCAACCCGCCGTACCCGGAGTGGACAGCGCAGTTCCCCGGCCTCCAGGCAGGAGTGCTCGCGGCCGCTCAGGCCACCGGTGCGCGGTTGGTCAGCATGGAGAACGTCTACATGTACGGGCGCCCCGCCGGCCGGCCGCTCACCGAGGACCGCTCGTACAACGCGCACACCAAGAAGGGCGAACTCCGGGGACGGATGGCTCGTGAACTCCTCGCAGCCCACGTCGCCGGCCGGGTCGAGGTCGCGATCGGCCGAGCGTCCGACTACTTCGGACCACGCGGTGGCGCGCAGTCGAATCTCGGTGACCGTGTCTTCGCCGCCGCGCTGGCGGGCAAGACGGCGTCCGTCCTCGGAGATCCGGACCAGCCACATACCTACACCTATATCCCGGACATCGGCGAAGGGCTCGCAGTGCTGGGAGAACACCCGGACGCTCCAGGGCAGGTGTGGCACCTCCCGAACGATCCGGACACCCGCAGTACACGCCAGCTGGTCGACGTCGTGTATCAGTACGCCGGTCAACCCAGGACGAAGCTCCGCGCCGTACCGCCGCTGATGCTCCGCGCACTCGGGCTGATCAATCCCACCCTGCGGGAACTCGCCGAGATGCAGTACCAGTTCGAGGAACCGTTCATCGTCGACAGCAGCAAGATCACCACCAAGCTCGGCGTTCACGCCACCCCGATCGACCAGGCCCTGAACAACACCCTCGCCACCTACCGGCACCGATGACGAGACGAGCCATCACCCAGGCAGTCCGAAGGATGCCGACCGTGCACTGACGCTCGCTCCTGGTCCATGACCCCAAGCTTTAGCTGCGATTCAGGAGGGATTCGGTGTAGGTGTGGCGCCTTCGGCGAGCTTGAGGCGCGTCCAGATGTCCATGTTGATCACGACGGCGACGATCTCCAGGATCTCTTCCTGGCTGAAATGTGCAGTCAGTGCGTCGTGCACCTCCTGGAACGGCCGCGCCGCAGTGGTGTCGGCAACTCTGGTGAGCGCCTCGGCATACGCCAGCGCGGCTTCCTCCGCTGGCGTGAACAGCCTTGTCTCCCACCACGCGGTGAGGGTCTCGATCTTGGACTGATCGATGCCGGCGTCGCGAGCCGAGGCGTGATGCACCAACAGGCAGTAGGTGCAGTTGTTGATCTGCGCGACTCGGAGCCGCAGCAACTGTGCAAGCTGTCGGTCCAGCCTGAGCTCAGCGGTGCGGCCGAAAGCCGTCGCGCCGAAGTTGGCCAGAGCCATCAACTGCTCGTTCGACGTGGCGTCGAGCCGGAGGTTCTGGATCGTCATGAGGTCCATGATGCTCGCCGCCCGCGCTGACGATGCCTCCGAGGGCGGGTAGGTGTGAGCCGGACTGTGGTGAGAATGCTGGCATGGATCTGCATCTGCATCTGGGCGAGGAGGGCGGGCTGGCCGAGCAGATCTACGCTCAGCTGCACGAGCGCATCAGCACCGACGCCTTGCCCGCGGGAACGGTGCTGCCGTCCTCGCGTGAGCTCGCAGCGCGGCTGTCGGTCTCGCGGGCGACGGTGGTCGCGGCCTACGAGCGGCTCGCCGCGCACGGGCTGATCCGCTCACGCGCCGGCATCGGAACGATCGTCACCGGGCGGCGCATCCCCGCTCCGGCCGCGCCGGCAGCGTCCCCGCTGCGGCCACGGGCGATCTGGAGCGCCGAGCAGCTCGCCGTACCGGATCTCCCCGAGCCGGACACCGAGTTCAACTTCGCGGTCGGCGTACCCGGGCGCACGAAGTTCCCGTTCGCACGGTGGCGAGCACTGCTCAACGATCAGCTGCGGACCCGCACCGACGTCAGCTACGCCGACCCGGCGGGCTCGGCCAGGCTGCGTGCTGCGCTCGCGCGGCATCTGATCGTGAGCCGCGGCGTCCGCATCGGGCCGGAGCAGCTGGTGATCACGACGGGTGCGCAGCAGGCGTTCGACATGGCCGCGCGCGTTCTGCTCGAACCGGGCGACACGGTGGCAGTCGAGGACCCCGGATACCTGCCGGCCTACCGTGGATTCCTGGCGCACGGAGCCCGCGTCGTCGGGGTGCCCGTCGACAGCGAGGGCCTGGTTGTCGACCAGATTCCGGCCGGGACGCGGTTGGTGTACGTGACGCCGTCGCACCAGTTCCCGCTCGGCATGCCGATGTCCGAGTCACGCCGTACGGCGTTGCTGGACTGGGCCGCCCGGCACGACGCAGCGATCGTCGAGGACGACTACGACTCGGAGTTCCGCTTCACCGGGCGTCCACTCACCCCGCTGCAGGCGACCGACAGCGAGGGTCGCGTCCTGTACGTCGGGTCCTTCTCCAAGACACTGCTGCCGGCGCTGCGGGTGGGATTCCTCGGCGTCCCGCCAACGCTTGCCGAAGCCGCGCGCCGGGCGAAGTTCGTCGCCGACTACGGCACTGCCGGTCACGTGCAGGCCGCGCTCGCAGCGTTCATCGAGGCGGGCGACCTGGCCCGCCACATCCGGCGGATGCGGCGATCGTACGAGCGTCGGCACCACCTGCTGATCGGCACATTGCGTGAGCACTTCGCCAACCTCCTCGAGCCGATCGAGTCCAGCGGCGGCACGCACATGGCCGCGCTGCTCACACCCGGACAACTGCCTGACACGACCCTGACAGCGCGTGCTCTCGCGGAGGGGGTGAACCTCGGGACGATCTCGCGCTGGGGGATCGAGCGTCCCGGTCCGAACGGCTTCGTGTTCGGGTACGGCGCCATCTCGGCCGACCGGATCCCGGACGGACTCGCCGCGCTGCGCCGCGTTATCTGATCGAGATTGGACTGGCGCAGTACACCTCGAATCGGCGCCCCCATCGGGTCTGCACCGTTCCTAGGCTGCCGCGGACATCCATTTCGAGGAGGACCGATGAGAACCCTGCGCCTCGCCGCGATCGCCGTCGCCTGTGCCGGCGTCGTCGCCGGCTCGTCCCTGGCGAACGCGTCGCCCCGCTGCCAGCAGATCGACGCGACGATCTACGACAAGGTCGTCGACGTCGGCTGCCCGCCGCCGAGCCAGGTCTGCGTGGCCGGCTTCGTCCGCGGCAAGGACGGCTTCGACGGCAAGACGGTGTTCGTGCTCGGGTCCCGTGCCGATCCTCCGGCGACGTCCCCCGGCTATCGCGCAGTCAGCGGGACGATCACCTACACGTTCAAGGACGGGGCGACGCTCACGGCGCTCGAGACGACCATCGGCAACGTCGACACCACCACGGGCCTCGGTCACGCCGGCGGCACCCAGGAGTTCACCGGCGGCACCGGCCGCTACGAAGGCGCGACCGGCTACTCCTACCTCAACCAGCACTTCGACACCGACCACTTCGTCACCACGATCAAGGGCGAGGTATGCCGCGCCACGAGTTAGCCATCGCACGTCGGCCTGCGAGCCTACCCTCGCAGGCCGGCACCTTCCGTCGCAGGCGATAGCTGTCAAGAACAAGTGCATAGCGCACGGTCACCGGTTCGGATACCCGGGCGCGGATCCGGGTCCGCCGCACAAGATGGCCCTGCTCGGTGACAACGGGCTCGAGGCGGTCCGGGAATTTCCGCCACGCTGAAGGCTTCTCGATCGGTGCGTCTCGAGGCCGACCGCTCTCGGGGGACTGAGCTCATCCTGAGCGGGGGATGAGCGCGCTCGGGAGGCCGCCGTACGGTCTGCGTGGGGGTGGTGGGCGCTTGATAGGGCACGCGCTGGTTTCCGGGCCGAGGCCGGCCACCCGCCTGAGCTGGGACCGCGCGATCGCCTGGGGGTTCGCTGTCGGGTCGGCCTGCTTCTTCATCGGGCCATTCCCCGGGTTCGTCCAGTTGGTGGGGGCCGAGGCAGACAGCGTGGTCTTCTTCGTCGGCTCCATCTTCTTCACCCTCGCGGCCGCCATGGAGTTGCGGGAGGGAACCGTCCGCCGCGGACATCGCTGGGGTCGTGACCCGTCCTGGTGGAGTGCCGCGGTTCAGTTCGTCGGCACCCTTCTGTTCAACCTCAGCACGTACTCCGCCATGCAGGACAACCTGTCGACGCAGCAGGAGAACCGGCTGATCTGGACGCCCGATCTGTTCGGCTCGGTGTGCTTCCTCGTCTCGGGCGCGCTGGCCTACCGGGTCACGGCTGGACCTGGGCTGCGCCCGACGCACCTGGACTTGGAGTGGACGACGTCCGCCGTGAATCTGCTCGGCTGCGTGCTGTTCGGGATCTCGGCCCTGGCCTCGTTCGTCGTGCCGTCCACCGGTTCGATCCTCGACCTGGCCGCCGCGAACTGGTGCACCGCCCTCGGCGCACTCTGCTTCTTCATCGGTGCCCTACTGACCCTGCCCCCTAAGCCCGACGCAGGCTAATGCCGCATCCAGAAACCTTGGGGTTGTCATGGAGCCCCTGATTGATTGCTGCAGTTCGACAGGAGGTGTCCGGCGATCGAGTCGCATGCCCGGTGGGCTCAGGCGGGGAGTGGCCGGCAGTGGGTGTATACGTCCTGTCGAACTGCACCCAGGTGGACCGTACTGCCGGAGCTCTGCCACGCAGGGCCACCGGCGACAGCCAAACCACACTGTCTGCTGACCGGCATCGTGGCTGACCCACCAAAGTCGGTGCACCGGGCCAGGCCAGTGGAGCCGGTTACGACCTCAACGTTCCTTGACGCCGCACTAGGAACCGACGGATCCTCTATCTTCTCCAGGATGTCGCACCTGGTGATCATTCGGGGAAACTCCGCGTCGGGAAAGTCCACCCTTGCGCTGGAGCTCCAGCGTGCGCTCGGCCGCGGTACGGCGAACGTCGGACAGGATCACCTTCGGCGCGTGATCTTGCGCGAGCACGACGTACCTGCTGGTGACAACATCGACTTCATCGCCGAGACCGTGCGGTACCGCGTCGGCATCGGCTACAACGTGATCCTCGAGGGGATCCTGTACTCCCCTCACTACGGGGTGATGCTGCGCCAGTTGGTCGAGGAGCATCCAGGGCCCAGCCATGTGTTCTACCTCGATGTGCCCCTTGAGGAGACGCTGCGTCGCCACGAGGGCCGCACCATGACGGTCACCTCCGACAAGATTCGCGAGTGGTACCACCGTCTCGATCTTCTCGGCATACCCGGAGAGATCACCGTCGATGGCTGCCCGGATCCACAGGAGACGCTGGCCCTCGTTCTCGATCGGATCGGCTCGGTGGCACCACTCCGCCGGGACCTCGACGCGGCGCGATTCCTGTAGAAGGACCCGTCGGCTCGCGATCAACTCGCCTGGATGCTTGGACCGGCGCCGAGCCCGGGTGAGAATCGAGACGCCCCGTGGGAGCGGTTGGGGCTGGTGGGGAGTCGATCGGGTGGGGACGTGAGCGACGTCGCGGTCACCCGAGGTCAATCGGTGGCATGAGCAGAGAGTCGTCTCGGAGGGGATCGGACATGATCAGGATCATCGAGAACATGCCGGCTGGAACCATCGGCCTCGAGGCATTGGGGAAGGTGACCGAGGAGGACTACCGCGACGTCCTGGTTCCCGTGGTCAGCGCTGCGCTCGATCGCGGCGCCGTACGGCTGCTCTACGTCCTCGGGGACGACTTCGAATCGTACTCGCCGGGCGCCGTCTGGGCCGACACCAAGTTGTGGGCCGGGCACCTGACCGGCTGGGAGCGGGTGGCGATCGTCTCCGACGCCGATTGGCTGGAGCACAGCGTCAAGGCGTTCGGCTGGTTGATGCCGGGGGAGGTCAAGGTGTTCGAGACCGATGACGTCGACGAGGCGAAGGATTGGCTCCGGGGCCTGGACGACGATGACTGAACCTGGTCCAGCGGTCCGCCGCGCTCCGCGGGGAGTGCTCGTGCCGCTTGCGCTGGCGCAGTTCATCTGCAGCTTCGCCGGTTCCAACATGAACGTGATGATCAACGACATCAGCGAAGATCTGGACACGACCGTTCAAGGCGTGCAGGTCGCGATCACGCTCTTCCTGTTGGTGATGGCCGCATTGATGATTCCCGGCGGCAAGTTGGCCGACCGGTACGGTCGCAAGCGGTGCTTCGTCGTGGGTTTGGTGCTGTACGGCATCGGGGCGCTGATGAGCGCGATCTCGCCCGGCCTGGGCATCCTCATCCTGGGCAACTCGATCTTCGAGGGCGTGGGTACGGCGCTACTCATCCCGCCCGTCTACATTCTGACGACCTTGCTCTTCACGGAGGTCACCTCACGGGCCCGCGCGTTCGGCATGATCAGCGCGATGGGAGGTATCGGTGCCGCCGCGGGACCCTTGATCGGCGGCCTGATCACGTCGGCGATCAGTTGGCGGGCGGCGTTCGTGTTCCAGGCGCTGGTCATTGCCTTGATCATCGTGCTGACCCGCCGGCTGGAAGACCCACTGCCGCCGGATCGTGCACGTCCGTTCGACACCGGCGGAGCGGTGCTGTCGGCAACCGGTCTGGTTCTCGTCGTCATCGGCATCCTGGCGGCTGACGACAACGGCTGGTTGATGCTGATCCTGATCCTCGCCGGAGCGGCCGTTCTCGCGTTGTTCTTCAGGTCGATACGGGCCAAGGAGCGTGCCGGCGCGGAGCCCCTGCTGCCGACCGAACTGTTCCGCAATCGCACCTCCAACCTCGGGCTCGTCACCCAGAACGCCCAATGGCTGCTACTCACCGGGGTCTCGTTCGTGGTCTCGGCCTATCTGCAGGTTGTGCGTGGATACAACGCGATCGAGACCGGCGCGATCTTCACGGCCGTGACGGCCGGCCTCCTGGTCTCGTCGCTGGCCGCCGAGCGGTTCGCTAAGCGGCGCGCCCAGCGCACCCTCATTCTGACCGGGTTCGTCGTCACGATCACGGGCGTCGGTATCTTGCTGGCCATGGTGATCGGTACGCCCAACGTCTGGGCGTTCACGCCGGGCCTGCTGGTCATCGGGCTGGGGCTCGGCGCGATGCTGACCCCTTCGGTCAATGTGGTGCAGTCAAGCTTCGACGAGGGCCTTCAAGGTGAGATCTCGGGTCTGTCGCGCAGCGTCTCCAACCTCGGCTCGTCCCTCGGCGCCGCCATCGCCGGCACGATCCTCGTCGCCGGAATCACCTCCACGCCCGAGCGCTCCTACGGCCTCGCGATGGGTGTCCTGGCTCTGGTCGGCGTTGTCGGCTTGGTGGCCGCAGCCCTCCTCCCCGCCACTCCAGCCCCAACCCAAACCCCCAAGCCAGCCACCACAACACCCCCGGAACCCTCCGAGCCGACATAACCCGCCCGCGGGCGCCCCGAGTTGGCGCCGCCAGGTTCGTCGCGAACGACCGCTCGAGCTTTGCCTTTGGCCGGCCGGCCGGGACGGTGCGTCACCCGGAGAGGATGATGCGTCGTCGCCGGGCCCAGCTGGAAGGTGGCAGGCAGGGGGGATCAGACAGGGGGTTCATCCTGAGCGAAACGTCCGACGACGTCCCGGACCGGTTGGTGCTGCCGCCTCCTGAGCCTCAGAATCCGCCGATCTGGTTGCTGTTGAGGAAGAGGTCACCCCGGCCGCTGCACCAACCCGGCGGAGGCGGGTAGCGCGAGCGGGCGTGTCCGCCTGCCGGCCGAGCGGGATCGGCGTACGCAGCACTCTCGATGATCGGAGAGATGTCGGATGGGAGTTGTGACGCTGACAGCGATTCTTGCGACGATGTTCGGCTGGTGCCTGCTCGCCAGACGGCTGGAACGAGTAGGGCTGACCGCTCCGATGGTCTTCGTTGTGGCCGGCTTCGTTCTGGCCGAGGTGTTGGGGGTGCTGGAACTCGAGGCCGACCCTGAGTTGGTCAAGGTGATCGCCGAGGTGACACTGGTCTGGGTGCTGTTCGCCGACGCGTCGCGTGTGCGGCTCAGGCAGTTCCAGCGAGATCTCGGCACCTACCTGCGACTGCTCGGAGTCGGCCTCCCGTTGACCATTGTGCTGGGAACAGCGGCCGCGGTTGTACTGCTGGACTTCGACCTGTGGGCAGCACTGCTGCTCGGTGCCGCACTCGCGCCAACGGACGCCGCGCTCGGGGCCACGGTGATGTCGAACCCCCGAGTGCCCGAGAAGGTTCGCCGCGCACTCAACGTCGAAAGCGGACTCAACGACGGCATCGTCACACCGATCGTGCTCCTCGCCATTGCCGGTGTCGCCGCGAACGAAGGAATCGAGGGCGTCGACAGCCCCGGCCGAGCGGGCCTCGCGCTGCTGGTGGGTGCGCTGGCGGGGGCCGCGGCCGGCGCGCTCGGCGGCACCGCCACCCGGCTGGCCCGGCGGCGGGGCTGGCTGTCGGAGGAGCTGTCCGGCCCCGCCGTCCTGGCCCTCGCCCTGCTTGCCTACACCGGAGCATTGGCGGTCGATGGCAACGGCTTCGTCGCCGCGTTCGTCGGCGGCCTGGTCTTCGGCGGGTTCGCGGGGCCCGGCGGCGAGAAAGAGGTCTACTTCGTCGACCAGTCCGGCGCGTTGGCTTCGATGATCAGCTGGCTCGTCTTCGGCGCACTGGCAGTGCCCGTGATCGGCGATCGCTTGAGCTGGAGCGTGCTCGTCTACGCCGGCCTCAGCCTCACCGTCGTACGGATGCTGCCGGTCGCGCTTGCACTCCTCGGCGCCGGCTTCGACCGATTCAGCGTCGCATTCATCGGATGGTTCGGCCCTCGCGGCCTCGCCTCCGTCATCTTCGCGCTGCTTGCCCTGGAGGATCTGCACGAAGCAGGTCAGGAGGTCGTCGCGGTCATCGGCCTCACCGTCGTGCTCAGCGTCGTCGTCCATGGCGTCAGCGCCGCGCCGCTCGCCAACCGGTACGCAGCGCCGCCAACGGCCCGCGATGTCACGCGTTCCGGATGACGACGGCCGCGCCAGGGCGCCGTACGGTGCAAATCGGCGTGACAGCCAGAGTCAAAGATCAGTAGGGGATCTCATGACCAAGCTTTCCATGCACGAGAGTCTCCCGTTCGACGAGGCGACGGCGCCCTCGCTGGTGTCCACCGGCGAGCTTCCACAGACCGAGCAGGTCAGGGATGTCGTCACCGAGGCGTACGAGCGCTATCGGTCGAACGGCGACGGGATCGTCGCGGACTATATCCCCGCGCTGGCCAGCGCATCGCCTGACCTGTTCGGGATCTCCGTGGTCGGTGCCAAGGGCCGGTTCTTCGAGATCGGTGACGTGGAGACGGCGTTCTCGATCCAGAGCGTCTCCAAGCCCTTCGTCTTCGCGCTGGTCTGCGAGGCGATCGGGTATGAGGCGGCGCGACATCGGCTGGGCGTCAACAGCACAGGATTCCCGTTCAACTCGCTGATGGCCGTCGAGCTGAACGACGAGCGGACGATGAACCCGTTGGTCAACGCGGGTGCGATCGCGACCACCAGCCTCGTTCCCGGCGACACGGCGGACGAGAAGTGGGACAGGATCCGGGATGGTCTTTCCCGGTTCGCGGGCCGCGAGCTCACCCTGAGCAAGGAGGTCTACGAGTCCGAGTCGGCCACCAATATGCGCAACCAGGGCATCGCCCATCTCCTGGACAGCTACGAGCGGCTCTACTTCGACCCCGACGAGGCCACCGACGTCTATACCCGGCAGTGCTCCCTCGACGTGACCGCCCACGACCTCGCGGTGATGGCTGCCACGCTGGCCAACGGCGGGGTGAATCCGATGACAGGCGAGCGGGTCATCATCGCGGGGGTGTGCCGGCGGGTGCTGGCTGTGATGGCCACCGCCGGCTTGTACGAGTTGTCCGGAGACTGGCTGTATCAGGTCGGGATGCCGGGCAAGAGTGGCGTCAGCGGCGGCATCGTGACCGTGTCGCCCGGCAAGGGCGGCCTGGCGACCTTCTCGCCTCCGCTCGATGCCGCCGGCAACAGCGTGCGCGGCCAACTCGTCACGAAGTACCTGGCCGAGCGGCTCGGGCTCAACCTCTTCGCCTCTGAACCAGCACAGACCTGACCGCGTCACCGTTGCGCTAGCGCCGGGCCGGTTCCTCGGCGGACCCCGCGGTGTCCTGCGGCATCTCGTCTTCACCGGCCACTCGCCGTACCTCGATCTTGGACCCGGTGACCGCCGGGACCCGCTTGGCCCACTCGACCGCCTCCTGCGTCGAGGCGACCTCGAGCATGAAGTAGCCGCCGAACAGTTCCTTGGTCTCGCCGTACGGCCCGTCAGTGACCACCGGGCCCTCGCCGCTGAAGTCGACCACGACGCCCCGGCCCGGATCGTCCAGTCCTTCGGCCGCGAGGAGAACACCGGCCTGGATCATCTCCTCGATGAATCGACGGGTCGCGGCCATCGACTCGTCGATCGAAGCCATCATGGCCGCGTTCGTCTCATCGGTGCCCCGCATGATCAACATGTACTTCGGCATCGCGTTCTCCTTCTCCGGCAGGGCCGCATCTCAACCCTCGCACCCCCAGGTCGAACAAGCGGCCAGCGGATCGACAGGACCCCGGGATATCTTTCGCCGCGGCCTTATCGTCGCAGCTTTGGGCGGTCGCCTGACCGCAACGGTTCGGACACGGAAGCGGGCCGTCAGCTTGGCAGGCCGTCGCGTCGACCGTCACGCTCAGGTCGTGCGGACAGTGCACGGGCAGCGGCTGCTCAGCGTCGCGCTGTTGGTCGGGTTCCTCGGGTGTACGGCGCTCGGGTGCACGTCGTCGACGTCCGAACCCGAGCCGTCGCAGCCAGCGTCGTCGCAGGCGTTGCCGCAGCCGGGGTCACCGCAGCCGCCGACCACGCACGCGGGCGGGCTCATCGCCTTCGTCTCCGATCGCGAGGGTGTCGACGCGCTCTACCTGATGCAGGCGGACGGCTCGGACGTGCGACGGCTGACCGAGGAGCTGCCGCCGGTCTCGCACCCGGCCTGGTCGCCCGACGGGCGACGGCTGGCGTTCAACGCCGGGTCGCCGAGAGCGAGCGACATCTACCTGATCTCCCAGGACGGGTCGGGACTGACGCAGATCACCCGCGACGCGGCCGCGAACTTCTACCCGAGCTGGTCGCCGGACGGACGTCGACTGGCGTTCAGCTCCAACCGGGACGGCGACTGGGACATCTTCGTGATGGACGTCGACGGTTCGAACGTCCGGCAGCTGGTGAACTCGCCCGGGCTGGACGACAAGCCGCAGTGGTCGCCGGACGGCTCGCGGATCGGCTTCGCGACCACGCGCAGCGGCGCGCCCGAGCTCCGCGCGGTCGACCCGGACACCGGCGTCGAGGAGCCGCTCCTCCCGCAGCCGGTCCGCGGCATCAACCCGGCCTGGACCGTCGACGGGTCGCAGCTGGCGTACAACGTCGTGACGTCGGCCGGCTTCGACATCGCGGTCGATGGCCGCGGACGGGACCGGGCGGCGCTCGGTGGTCGCCGAGTCGGCGTCGGAGGAACGGCCACGATGGTCGCCGGACGGCCGGTCGCTCGCGTACTACTCCGACGCGGACGGGTTCGTGGGACGTCTACGTCGTCGATGTCGAGACCGGTGTGAGTCGGGCCCTGACGCAGGCGCCCGGGTTCGACGGGCAGCCGGCGTGGCAACCGGTCACTCGCGCGGTGACTCCCAGCTCGTCATAGCCGACGCGCCGCTCACGGGTTGAAACTGTCAGTAGTCAGTCGGTTACTCGGAGAGATGACAACGTCGTCCCCTTCTCGGCCGCCGTACCCCGCCATACCGTGAGCCCGTCACACTCACTCTCCAGGGAGGGGATCCGCTCGTGAGAGACGTCCGGAGAAGTTTGTTAGTGGTGACCGGGGCGATCGCCCTGGTCGCTGCCACGCTCGCGGTACCGGCCACAGCCGGCGCCGGAGCTACAGGAGCGACTGGGGGAGACACCGAGTACCTGGTCCTGCTCGAGGCGGGCGCGGACCGAAACCAGGCCATTGCGGCGGTCAAGGCCGCCGGTGGTGAAGTGGTCAAGGAGAACGCGCACCTAGGCACGCTGACCGTGCGTGCGGCCGCGTCGGGCTTCGTCACCCGCGTGTCCGCGTCGAGCGCGGTCGAGGGCGCGGCCCGCAGCCGGCCGATCGGCACGGTGCCGCAGCAGAAGCCGCGCACGGTCGAGCAGGAGAACGGCGGGACCGGCAAGGCCCCGGCCGCGAAGGGAACGAAGACCGTCGGGATGGATCCGCTCGACGCGCAACTGTGGGGCCTGCGCATGGTCCGCTCCGACCTGGCGCGGACGGTCCAGCCGGGCAAGAAGTCGGTCAAGGTCGGGGTGCTCGACTCAGGCATCGATGCCCGCAACCCGGACATCGCGCCGAACTTCGACTGGAAGCTGTCCCGCAACTTCGCGCCGGACATCCCGGAGATCGACGGCGGCGTGCGAATTCCGGGGCTGTGTCGACCCGGTCGGCTGGGACGACAGCGGTCACGGCACCCATGTGGCCGGCACGATCGGTGCCGCGGCCAACGGTGTCGGCGTCTCCGGCGTCGCGCCGAAGGTGACGCTGGTGGAGCATTCGCGGCGGTCAGGACAGCGGCTTCCTGTTCCTCGGCCCGGTGATCGGACGCGCTGACCTACGCCGGCGACGTCGGGCTCGACGTCGTCAACATGTCCTTCTACGTCGACCCCTGGCTGTACAACTGCACGGCCAACCCGGCCGACAGCCCGGAGGCACAGGCTGAGCAGCGCACCATCATCCGCGGCGATGACTCGGGCGCTGAACTACGCGCACAACCACGGTGTCACGCTTGTCGGCTCGCTGGGCAACAACCACGAGGACCTCGGCAAGCCGCGGACCGACATCTCCAGCCCCGACTTCCCGGTGAACACGGCGTACCCGCGGCCGATCGACAACGCGACCTGCCTCGACCTGCCGGTCGAGGGCCCGCACGTGATCGGTGTCTCGGCGCTCGGTCCGTCGACGACGAAGGCCGACTACTCCAACTACGGCCTGGAGCAGATCGAGGTGTCCGCGCCGGGCGGGTGGTTCCGCGACTTCTTCGGGACGCCGCAGCACCGGACGAACGAGAACCTGATCCTGTCGACGTACCCGGTGAACGCGCTGCAGGCCGAGGACTCGGTCGACGCGGCCGGCAACGTCACTCCGGCGGGCGTCGCGGCCGGCGTGCAGAAGCAGTGCCCGGCCGGTGCGACGACTACACCGAGTTGCGGCTACTACCGCGTACCTCCAAGGCACGTCGATGGCGTCGCCGCACGCCGACCGGTGTCGCCGCGCTGATCGTCAGCCAGTTCGGCAAGAAGAGCCACGGTGGCTTCGGCATGGACCCGGACAAGGTCGGCCGGATCCTGATGGATACAGCGCAGGCCCGGGCGTGCCCGAACCCGCCGTTGCAGACCTACACCAACGAAGGGCGGCCGGACGAGTTCAACGCGCTCTGCGAAGGTACACGTAGCTTCAACGGCTTCTACGGCCACGGCATCGTCGATGCCTACGCCGCGGTGACCCGCCACTAGCCCGAGCCGACGGGTCGGCGTCTCGACAATGGGGTTGCCCCTCGAAACCCGAGGGGGCAACCCCCGCCGATTCCAGCCGTGTGCCTCCGTGGCGCAGCGCGCGCGTCGTACCGCAATCTCGAAGTCCCAGCCGATCAGACGCCGTCGACGCGGCTGAACCCGGTGCTTCGGGGGCGCCGACGACTCGGATGGCGAGCGCACCGAAAAGTTGCCGGAGGCAAGCTCGGCAGAGAAGGAACCAACGGATGTCCGCACCAGCTTAGGTGAGACGGACGAGGACCGGCTCGGGAGCGGCGATCGATCGCTGTCGCCTGGGTTGACCGGCGAGGCGTGCGCCGCCTACTGTCCGGCCAGCTTGGCCACGACCGGCGCGAGTGTGTCGGCAAAGTCGGCGCCGATGACGAAGTAGGAGAAGCCGATCTCCTCGCGACGTCGTTGGATTTCTTCGGCGGCTGCCGCGGGCTCACTCGGAAGTATGACGAGCGAGTCGGCCGCGCGAAGCGCCGCGGTGTCGAGATTGGGCGGCGCCATGAACGGAGCGACACCGTCACCGACAGCGGCGACGTGCTGGGCGAGTTCGATGTCCCGGCCCGCAGGAAAGTCGCGTACTCGGTTCGTGGTTTCGACCCGATCATCTTCCGGTGAGAGTACGAACGTGACTGCGTCAGCGACTTCGAGCGCCAGCGCCTGCGACTTCGGTCCGCTCACCGCCATGACAACCGGCGTGTGCAGATCGGGGCCGTCAAACCTCCGCAGGGCGGCCACGGTCTCGCGCATCCTGGCACGACGCTCAGCGGGGGAGACGACAGGCAGCCCCAGCTCGACTTCGATCCCGGGTCGGCCGGCGCCAATGCCCATTTCGAAGTGGCCTTCCGTGAGTACTGAGAGTGAGTGGGCCTCCCATGCTGTACTCCATGGTTCGCGCAGCGCGGCGGCATAGACCCACGAGCCGATCCGCAGGTCAGCGAGCGCGGCCGCGGTGGCCAGCGTGGGGCCAAGTGCTGGTTGCCACGTAGGAACGTCGGGCATCAGCAACGTTGAGTAACCGCTGTCGGCGATTCGGCGCACGCGGTCTCGCCACGTCGGCAGGTCAGAACCGATCGGCGCAACGACCCCGAATCGGAATGCTCTGGTCACTCGCCTGGCCTGGTCGTTCATCGCGGTTCTCCTTGAATCTGGGACCTTGTTCGGTCCGGTTGCCCTATCCACGAACCCGCCACCCAGAATTCGACAACCCCGCCCAAGAACGTCGACACTTCGATCGGAGACGAACCAGCCGCACGGTAGCGAATGGATCGGCCACGCAGTGACCGCCCAACGAGTAGGCCGGCCGCGCAAAACGGCACGGATCGACCTGGGCCCGCCCGGCATCGACACTAGGCCCGATCGGCCGTTGTGGCCGAGCCGCCCGCCCCGGTGAGGTCGGCGGCTGTGCAGAGGGTGTCGATGCCGGTCCAATGCGCTCGTACCTGGTCGGATCCGCCTCGCCGGACGATCGAGCCGGAGTACGGCGACCACGATGATGGCGTCGAGCCGGATCCGGACCGCCGGGGCTGGTGACGTCGCCCCGATCGTGCTGCCCTTGTCGAGCCGGACCAGGTACAGCACAGGGGTGCGGCTCCACCTGGAGTCGGAGCGTAGCTCGGGCCCGTGGACTGATGCGGAGCCGCTCCGGCGGTGGCAGCCTCTGCGACATGGCGAGCAGGCGATTGAGATCCTGCGAATGGTCGGTCGGGGCGGAGGAGGTCGCTGCTGATGCCGACGCGCCGACGCCGAAGGAGTCAGCCAGGTCCGCGCCAATCGAATATGAACGCAGGGCCGAGGTCCGGTCGTCTCCGCCCGAGGTCATGACTACCGAAAGAGGTTCAGGATGATCATGGGAGTTGCTAAGGTCGTCGTCCCGGTCGACGACCAGGAGCGGGCAAAGCAGTTTTGGACCGGCGCGATCGGGTTCGACGTCGTCATGGACGAGGTCTACGGTGACGAGCGCTGGATTGAGGTCGAGGCGCCCGATCGCTCGGTCGTGCTCGTACTGAGCCGCCGTCCCAGCGACGAGCCGAGGCGTCAGGTGCCGGACGCGCTGCCGCACTCGAATGTGTTCTTGACGTGCAAGGACATCGAGCAGACCTACGCCGAACTGACCGGGCGAGGCGTACGCTTCCCCGCGCCGCCCGCCGAGATGCACTTCGGCATGTGGTCGATGTTCGAGGACTGGGAGGGCACGCGGTTCGCGCTCGGACAGTGGGGAACGCGGTGACAGACGAACGACATCGAGATCCTGACGCGTACTGGGACCTGCGCGACGGCTCGCAGATCCACCCAGGTGGGCCGCTCCGCCTCGAGGATGATGTCGATGTCGAGAGTCGCGCAGTACAGTCTGCTTGTGGTAGAGGGTTCCGCTCGAGGTTGGTTCGAAGCTGATGACCTTCGCCGCGTTGTGCCGTTCTTCTCGCTGGCGTTCGGCCTCGTCGCGGCGATCACGCAGCCGTCCTCGGCGACCGACATCGTCCTTTCGGCGGTGCCGGTCGCCGCCTTCGGCTTGTGGGCTTTCGCTCCCACTGTGCCGCTCGCCGCCGTGTCTGCCGGCGTGGTCGTCCCGGTGGTGTTGGCACAGCGCTCCGGACAGCTCGAGCCGGTCATGTTCAATGTCGCGCTGCTCGCGTTCGCGGCCGCGCGTTGGTCTCCATCGCCCGGGACGGCGGCGTCGCTCGGTGTGCTCGCGGCGGCTACACCGGTACTGGTGGCCGTGGTCCAGGATCCGATGGAGGTCGCCGTCGGTATCTGGATCGTGGCAATCGTCTTCATCTGGGTCGTGGGTCGCGCGGTCGCGCGCCAGGAGCGACTCGTGCTCGAGCTCGAGGGCATCCGCCGTCAGCTGGCCGAGCAGGCGCTGCAGGCCGAGCGGCGTCAGGTCGCTCGTGACGTCCACGACTTCGTGGGGCACGGGTTGACTGCCGTGATGCTCCAGGTCACGAGCGCCCGGCACGTGCTGCGCCGCGACTTGGCGTCCGCCGAAGAAGCGCTGCGATCGGCCGAGGAGGTGGGCCGCCGCAGCATGGAGGAGCTGCGGCGTACGGTCACGTTGCTCCGTCACGACGACCAGGCGGCAGCGGCACCGCCGCCGTCGACCGCAGAGATTCCCGCACTCGTCGACCAGGCCCGGGCCGGGGGTCTGGCCGTCGAGCTGCGAATGCGAGGAGACTTCGCTCGGACTTCGCCGGGGACGGGCGTCGTGCTCTACCGGATCGCCCAGGAGGCGCTGGCGAACGCTGCTCGGCACGCGCCGCTCGCGCAAACCGTACTCGCGCTTGAGCTGTCAGACGACGACGTACGTCTCGTGGCCGAGACCTCGGGACCAGTCGCCACCGGCACGGCGACTGATCCCGAGCGGCCTCGGTACGGCTTGATCGGGATGCGAGAGCGAGCGTCCGCGCTCGGCGGCGACCTCGCGGCCGGCCCGACGCCAGACGGTTGGCAGCTGACCTGCAGGCTTCCGCTGAAGGTGGACAACGCCCTACCAGAGGGAGATCCGCGACGGCCATGATCCGTGTTGCTCTCGTCGACGATCAGGCGATCGTGCGCGGTGGCTTGGCGCGGATCCTCTCGCCTGCGGACGGATTCGAGGTCGTGGCCGAGTGCGCCGACGGCAGGCAGGCGGTGGCCGAGTTGCCCGGCCTGCGCCCGGACGTTGTCCTGATGGACATTCGGATGCCGGATCTGGACGGAATCGCCGCGACGAAGCGATTGCGTGCCGCCGAGAACCCTCTCGTCGTCCTCGTACTCACGACCTTCGGTGAAGACGAAGTGCTCTGGGGGGCGATCGAGGCCGGTGCGGCTGGATTCGTGCTCAAGTCCTCGTCTGCCGAGGATCTGATCGCGGCGGTTCGTGCGGTCGCCGGTGGCGGGGCCTGGTTCGACCCGGCGGTCGCGCCGCGGTTGCTCGAGCGGTACCGGCGGGTCGTTGCCCCGGCAGCACGGGACGCGGCGCGGCTCGACCTGCTCACCAACCGCGAGCACGACGTCCTGCGGTTGATGGCGCGCGGTGCCACCAATGCCGAGATCGCCGCGTCCCTCCACATCGCCGAGGCGACGGTGAAGACGCGGGTCGGCAGCATCTTCGCCAAGCTTCGGGTGCGCGACCGACCTGCCGCGATCGTGTTCGCGTACGACCACGGTGTGGTCACTCCGGGCCGGACGCCGTAGGAGGGCCTCCACCCGTAGTCGGAGCGCAGTTAGAGCCCGCAGGGCGATGCGGCACCGCACCGGCGTGCTTAGCGTCGGGGCATGACCGAGAAACTCGCGCGGGCGTGCAGCCGCCGGCCGTGGCTCGTGGTCGGGCTGTGGCTCGTCGTCGTTGTCAGCGCCTTCGGGCTGGTGGCGACGCTCCTCGCGTTCGAGGGCGAGACCGAGATCACGAGGACGACCGAATCCAAGGAGGCCGACCGGATCCTCGCCGAGGGCTTTCCCCGCGAGGTTGCGAGCGGGGAGGCGATCAGCGAGGTCGTCGTGGTGAGGGCCGAGGACGGCAAGGTCGAAGCGGCTGCTCCGCGCGCGCGAGTCGTCGCACTCGCGGATGAGCTGCGCGCGGTCGGGGCAAACCGCGTCATCACCTACGGCGAGGACCGGCGCCTCGTGTCGCAGGACGGGGACTCGACGGTGCTCCAGGTCGCGCTTGGCCGCGACGGCGAGGACGAGGTGGACGATGTGGTCGCTGCGGTCCAGCGCCTCGATGACGAGCCTGGCTACCGCGCGGCGGTGACCGGCAGCAGGACGGCGGACGCCGATGAGGACACCGCGTCGCTGGAGGATCTGAAGAAGGGCGAGCTCTTCTTCGGCGCTCCACTCGCGCTGGTTGTCCTGCTGCTCGTCTTCGGCGCGGTCATCGCGGGCCTTGTTCCGGTCATGGTCGCGCTCGCCTCGATCGTGGTCGCCCTCGCGCTCGTCGCACTCCTGGCGCAGGCGTACGACGTCTCTGTCTTCACCCAGAACATGCTGATCGGCATGGGCCTAGCTCTCGGAATCGACTACTCGCTCTTCACCCTCTCTCGCTATCGGGAGGAGCGGCTGCGGGGGCGGGAGAAGCATGAGGCCATCGCCACTGCGGGCGCCACCGCCGGCCGTGCCGTTCTCTTCAGCGGGATCGCCTTCGTGCTCGCGATGCTCGGGCTCCTGCTGGTTCCGAGCACGATCTTCCGCAGCCTCGCCGCCGGCGCGATCCTGGTCGGGATCGTCTCCGTGATCGCCGCGCTGACTCTGCTCCCCGCGGTCCTCGCACTGCTCGGCGACCGGGTGAATGCGCTTCGCATCCCCTTCTTCGGCCGCGCAGCTGAGCAGGCTGGCCGGGAGGGCCGCTTCTGGGGCGCGATCGTCCACCGGGTGATGCGCCACCCTGCCGCCAGCCTCGTGCTCGGCGCCGGCCTGTTGCTCGCCTTGGCGGCCCCGGTGCTGGCGCTCAACACCGGTACGTCGGGGGCCGCGACGCTTCCCGACACCTTCGAGTCGAAGCAGGGCTATCTCCTCCTCCGCGAGGAGTTTCCGAAGGAATCGACCGAGCCGGTCGACATCGCGGTCGCCGGAGACGTCCGCGGGTCCGCCATCGTGGGCGCTGTGGCTCGGCTCGAGCAGGAACTCGCGCGCCGCCCGATCTTCGGGGAACCGGTCGTCGAAGCGAATGTGGCGGGCACGGTAGCCCGCGTCACGGTTCCGCTCGCGGCCAATCCAGACAGCGAGGATGCGATCGAGGCCGTCCGCGAGCTGCGCAACGAGGTCGTCCCCCGCGCATTCGCCGGTGTTGACGCCGAGGTGTACGTCGGCGGCGACACCGCCGAGGAACTCGATTACCACGACACCGTCAACTTCTGGCTTCCGCTCGTGCTCCTCTTCGTGCTCGGTCTCAGCTTCCTCTTGCTGACGCTCGCGTTCCGCTCGATCGTCGTTCCGGCGACCGCGATCGCGATGAATCTGCTCTCGGTCGGAGCGGCCTACGGGCTGCTCGTGCTCGTCTTCCAAGAAGGCATCGGTAACGAGCTCCTCGGACTGAGCGCGGCCGAGACGATCGACGCCTGGGTTCCGCTCTTCCTGTTCGCCGTTCTCTTCGGACTCTCGATGGATTACCAAGTCTTTCTGCTCAGCCGCATCCGTGAGCGCTACACGGCGACAGGCGACACGGACGCCGCCATTGCCTTCGGCATCGGCTCGACGGCCCGCCTGATCACCGGCGCCGCGCTGATCATCATCGCTGTCTTCTGGGGCTTCGCATTGGGTGACACCATCGCCTTCCAGCAAATGGGCTTCGGCATCGCTGTCGCGCTGCTCATCGACGCGACGATCATCCGCTCCGTGCTCGTCCCGGCAACGATGAAGCTGCTCGGCGAGCGCAACTGGTACCTGCCCTCCTGGCTCAGGTGGCTCCCCGACGTGCGCGTCGAGGGCACCCAGCCGCCACCGAAGGCTGAGCTTCGGCCGATGCCCGGCGCAAGCCACTGACCCTCACGGTTTCGCGGCCGCGCGACCTTCGCGGAGTTTGGTCGCATCTCCGGGGATCGGCCGTTGGCACATCGCGTTCCCGAAGGTCGGCTGGGTGCGGCTCCCGGCTGCGTCCCCATGATCGCGCAGCGATGGGCCCCGGCACACCGATGTCGTTGAGCACCCGCAGCGTGTCAGCCTTCGAGGTCGGCTCGATGATCCGCGCCAGGGCCATCGCGTTGAACGCTTCATCGGCCACGTCACCGGTGCTGACCGCCGCCTCGCGCAGCAGACCTTGGCGCGCCGGGAGTAGTCGCATCTACTGCTACTCCCGTCGTTCGACTGGTACCGGCGGGTGTTGGAGTACCGGGAATAGGCAAGCTGGCCGGCCGGATCCGCGATTCCGGTCTCAGCCTCCGGTCCGTAGCCGTGCCCGCAGATCGTCGACGGCCTTCATCCAAGCCGGGTCGGCGGCCTCCGCCCACATCTCGGCCAGCTCGGAGTCGTCTGCAACCACCCGGTCGATCGCCCTGAGCGCGACTGGGATCAGCTCGACCAGCCCAGCGCGGCCAGACGCCCATGCGAGCGCGCGCTCGTTGTAAGGGCTCGCCCCGGTAGGGACACCGGCGGCGGCAGCGACGATCTCAGCCGCAGCCAGAGCCTGCGCACCTTCGGCGGCCTCCAAGTACTCGTCACCTGCCGTGCCGGCGGCGCACTCGAGCGCATCAACGACCAACTGCTCTTGGCCGGCGTCGGCCAGATCACCGGCCCAGTCGGCTGCATCGTCGTTTCCGAACACTGTTGCGTCCCAAGCACCCATGGCCGACACCGTATGACAACCTGTCGCAACTCCCGTGCTTTGACTGCCGCTAACAGATCTGATTTCAGGCGCAGTCTTGTTGGGGTTGCCACCGCGGAAACGAAGTGCGCAGATGGGCGATATGGCACGTATGGGTACCTCTCCGCGGATCGCCGGCCACCGTCGATCCAGCATGCCGCATGCGGGCTGAGTGCCCGGTAGTCTACGGTCGGCGGCCTCGGGGACACGACGCAGGGAGGGATCGGGACATGGAACTCGTCATTGACGAGGCGAGCCGGGAGGTTCGGGAGTTCGTCTGCGAGTGCTGCGGGAGCGACAGCCGCAGGACGTGGGCGACGGTGAACGACCGGGGGACGCCGGCCGCCGTCTACTACGCGTCCTGTTACCACCACCACGGGATCCATGAGGTCTGGCTGGACGCGATCTTCGGGACCTGGGGGAGCAACGACTTCTCCGACCACCTGACGTTCGGGTGCCGGATCGGGCCGGTGCAGGGGTCGCCGGGTCCGGCGGCGACCTTGGTGGACGCGGCGGCGGCCGGGGGCGACTCTCCGATCTACGGGCAGAAGCTCACGCGCGCGGCGGGGCTAGTTCATCCGCGGCTGCCGGACTTCTGGAAGCTGGTCGACCATGTGCTGGAGTACGACGGGATGGTCAGTCATCACCTCTACGGTCCGCAGCCGGGGCAGTAGGTGCATGCGCACCAGCCCTCCGAAACTGGTACCGCCGGATGTTGGAGTAGCGGGAGTTCCGTTCGCCGCGCGACGCCTCGACTGGCCCATCGCGGCACGATCAGCAGCGCGGGGCCGGAACTCCGGAGAGGGGTCACCGCTGTCCTGGCCGGCCATGGGGGTGACGGGTCAGGCACGCCGTGACGGCACGACCACGCGGGCGCTGACTCGCCACCCGTTCGTTGTCCGCACCACCTCGTCCTCGTACACAACGCTGCCCGCTTGTCCGTCCGCCATCACCGAGAGCCCCTTTGAACGCACTCGGGCTCGGCTGTCGAGATCAGGGTCGGCCGTGACTACCACGTTGGTCACGTGGTGCCCGACCGGCTGGTCTCCAGGCGCCGAATTGAACAGCTCGATGAGCGCATCCAGCCCCCGGACAATTCCCAGACCATAGGCAGTCACGTCATAAGACGCATCCGGCGTCAGCAGTAGCCCGAGGTCGTCGGATCGCCGGTCATCAGCGAGATGCCCGTGCAGTGAAACCAGTTCGTGAATGGCGAACCGGTCTGCGGTGGTCAGTGGCATCGGGGCTCCTGGGAGATGAGTGATAAGGAAGGATAGGGATGATGACTAACTCTAAACCGAAGTTGCGGCGGTGAAATCGCGTGAACCCCCGGCTGAGCTGGGGGTTCGTCGTTTTCGGCTGTGTGGGTTCTGGCTACGTGGGGTTCTGGCTGCTTATTGCAGTGTGAGGGGGATGGGTGCGTCGATCAGTTCGAAGGCTTGGCGTTGGTCGGTGGTGGGCTCGGCGAGGATGGGTAGGTCGGTGTCGGTGCCGTGGAAGCGGACCTCGTTGCGGGTGAGGGTGGCCAGGTGGTCGAGCAGGCCGCCGAAGCTGCGGTAGGGGTTGCCGTGTTCGTCGCGCTGGCGGGAGGCCTTGCGGTCGGCGGCGGTGGAGCGTTTCGGCGGGGGCGACGGGGTTGTCGCGGTCGGGTGGGTGTTCGTCGGTGAAGGTCAGCGGCGCCCAGGCTTGGCGCAGGTGCCAGACCAGGTAGCAGGCGAGCATGCAGATCAGCACGTGCGCTTTGACCCGGTCTTCGAGGCGGTGGTGGATGGGGCGCAGGTCCAGGTCGTCGACCTTGATGATGCGGAAGTCGCGTTCGACGTGGGCCAGGTTCTTGTAGGCGACCACCACGCCGGCCGCGTCGAGCTGGTCGGCGGGCACGCTGGTGCGGAGCACGTAGATGCCGTCGAGGGCGGCCTCGGCGTCGATCTGGGCTTGGTTGCGGGTGGATGGTCAGGCTGGTGTCGGTGATGGTGTAGTCGAAGTGCTTGGCCGATCTTGTACTTGTTGATCACCTTGCCGAGGTCGACCCCGATGTTGTCGGCGCCGGTCAGGGTGCCGCGACCGACGCGGGCCACGATCGGGGCGAGCAGTTCCTCGGTGGCGTCGAGCAGGTCGCCGCGTTTGCGGGCGCGTTCGGCGGCCAGGGCGGGTTGCGGCAGGCGATGAGCCGTTCGTCGGGGTAGTCGGGGTGGGCGATCTCGGCCAGGTCGTGCTGGTCGAACAGCTCATTTGCAGCGGCCCGTCATCGCGGGCGAGTTTGGCGATCGCGGGGGCGCGCAGCGCGGTCACCCAGCCCATGGCGTTGTCGCCGGTGTCGTTGAGTGCTTTGAGCGCGTCGATGCGGGCCGAGGTGATCATGCCGCGGTCGCCGACCATCACCATCTGCTGCAGCCCGAACCTGTCCCGCACGACGCGCACGGCCTCGGTGAACGCGGTCGGGTCGCCGGTGTTGCCCTCGAACACCCGCACCGCCACCGGCCGGCCGTCGGGGTCGGTGAGCAGCCCGTACTCGATCTGCAGCTTGCCCTTCTTGCCGTCGCGGGAGTAGCCGCGCGCGGCCAGCGGGCAGTGCCGTCCTTCCATCCAGGCCGAGGTCAGGTCGAACAGCGCCATCCGCGACGGATTCACCGCCGGCGCCAGGTGCCGGCCCGACTAGGCCTTCTCGATCGCGTCCTGCCGGCCCTGCAGCCAGTCCATCGCCGCGTAGACCTCATCGGTCGAGGCGTCCGCCACGCCGAGGTCGGTCCCCAGCGTGGTGTCGGACCACCAGGTCAGCGTGGACAGCTTCGAGCCGGGCCTGACCACCCGGGAGATGATCAGCGCCAGCGCCAGGTCCCGCTCCCGGCAGGCCGGCCCCACCAGCGCGGGCAGCCCCAGCTTCGTGGCCATCGCCGCCACCGCGGCGACGTGCCCGTGCGGCAGCGACCGGGTGATCGTGACGGCCTGGCCGGCGGGCACCAGCCGCTGACCCTTCAGCGTCGCCTCGAGCGCCTCGACCGCGGCCTCGGGCAGCGCCTTCAGGTTCGCCAGCGTCTCGTGCTTGACCTTGCCGCCGTCGCGGTAGGTGCGCCGCAGCAGCACCGACTCGTACACCCGCTCTTCGCCCGACTTCGCCACATACGTGCGCTTGTTCCGGGCTACGTGCATCGCGCCGCCACCTGCTGACATAGCAGCAGTCTAACCAAGTCACCACGCCCGGCTCGGTCCGACACGCCAATTTTAGTGGCTACACACAGTGGTCATCATCCGTCCCTCTCCGCAGGTCACAGCCACAATCTCTACGCAGAGCTACCGCAACTTCGGGCTAAACGGGGCGAGCGCCCCGCTTCAAGTGGGCCCAACCGGGCTGACGCTGTCGCCAATCGCGCCAAGGTGATGGCCGCGGCTCGTGAGGCGTTCGAGGCGGAGGGTTTCGCTGCTTCCCTTGACGAGATCGCTCGGCGGGCTGGCGTCGGCGCGGGGACGGTTCACCGGCACTTCAGGACCAAAGCCGAGCTCGTCGACGCGGTCCTCGCTGCAGCGGTTGAGGACCTTGTAGTCGCGGCGAATTCGTATGCTTCGGCCGACGATGCAGGCGTAGCACTGCGGAACTTCTTGGTGCAGCTGGTCACCGACGGAGCGGCGGCCCACGAACTCGCTGCACGGCTGCAGGTTGATGCGAGCAGTGTCGAGGCCGCAGTGTCTGGGCCGGTCGCCGAGCTCGACCGTGCGATGGGCCTGCTCCTGTCCCGCGCCCGCGATGCGGGGACCGTCCGTCACGACCTCGATAACCGCGACCTAGCGGCGATCGTTGCCGCCGCTCACGCGGCGTACGTCCACCCGACAGGCGGCGAACGCGCCATGATGCTGGTGTTGCACGCACTCAACTAGCGTCGCCGCCTCGGCATGCCAATTGATTCCATTGCTCACCCAGTGCTGAAGGAGGCGGTCCCCGGTCACAGGTCCTCCCTCTAGCGCCCGTCTGCTGGTGGGGTGCTGAACCCAGCGAACTGGTACCGCCAGAGGCTGGAGTCACGGGGGTTCACTGCCGGGTGGCGACGTACTGGGAATAGGTGGAGGCTGCGTCGCGGGCATGGCGTTCGATGGTCTGGGTGGTGTAGCCGAGTGCGTCGGCGATAATCGCGATGGGGGCGAGCTTGGTCAGCTCGTGCAGGGTTCCCAGGCGGGCCGCGCGCGGGCTGAACAGCCGTTGGAGCCGTTCTCTGAGCGAGGCAGCATTGATGTGCTGGCCGGGGCGATAGCCGGGAAAGACCCAGTTGCTGTTCGGCTGGGCGGCGGTGTTGCTGGGCGCGGTGGTGGCGAGGTTACGGAAGGGTTTGTCGAGGGGTGGCGGGATGTCGATGACGGTCTTGCCTAGCGTGATGGCGACCTCGGTGGGCTTGATGTCGACGTGGTCCCAGGTCAGCGGGACGACGTCCTCGATCTGCTGGGCGAAAACGACGACGAGGATCGCGGCGGCGCGGTCGCGGGTGGTGAGTTTGGTCCCGGAGCTGACCTCGGTGACCAGCTGCTCCTGCTCGAGCGCCGGCATGCGCGGCGCGAGGCGGTCCGGCCGTGGATGCAGGATCAGCGTGGACGTGGTCAGCTGTGCCTTGATCGCCCAGTGCAGGAAGGGATTGGCCAGTTCCCGGGTGGTGTTGCCGCTGGCGCGCCACCGATCGAGCTGGGTCTGAGTGAGCTCGACGAGAGTGCCGTTGTGCTCGGTGAGCCAGTTCAGCAGGGCGATCGCGACGGTCACCTGCTGCTTGGCCCGCAAGAAGGCTCCGTGGGTGACGGCGGCCGGCGAGCTGCGGAACCGGCGTTCGTGGTGCCAGGTGACGTAACGGCGGATGGCGTCGCGGTGGGCTGGGTCAGTTGCGCGTTCGATCGCTTCGGTCGACCAGGTGCCGAAGCGGCTGAGCAGCTCGTCGCGTTGTGGCAGCGCGCCGTACTCCACGAGCAGCCCCCGCATGTAGGTCTTCGACTGCTCCGGGGCGGGCACCTGGTCGAGTAGTTCGTGCGTGAGCTCGTCGGCGGCCGCGATGGCGCGCAGAGTTTGCTTCACGTGGGGCTGCCGGATCCAGGTAATGCCGCTGTTCGGCCGTCCCATTGCCTTGCGGGCTCTGGCCAAGGGCTTCAGTTGCTCGGAGATCGCCCCGGTGGCGGGGTTGGTCAGCAGATCGTCGACGAGGTGGGCCAGGTCGCAGCGCCAGCACCTGCCCTTGGATCTCAGCTCGCCTTCCTCTCCGCAGACTCGGCAGTCGAGGTTGAGGTGGTGCAGCCCCGAGCAGGCCCGGCACGCCGGCGCGCCGTCGACGAGGCCGGGAAGGATGCCGGTGTGGCCGCAGCCGCAGGTGCCTGTAGTCCGTTTGGCCTTCTGGTAGCAGTAGCGACAGATCTGGCCATCGGGCCAGTTCGCCACGAGTTCGTGGTGCTCGGCGCAGCGAGCGCAGGGGTTGGGCCAGCGCTGCGGATTGCTCGGGGTGCGGGGTCTAGTCATCGTCGCTCGGCACGATCCGGACGCGGCGTGCGATCGGGTCGCCCGGCCGGACACCGAGGTCTTCGCTGCGCCGCGGGGCATCGGCGGTGGCCGCAGCTCGCATCTCTACGAAGGGCTCGAACAGGTCGCCGGGGGCGCAGTCGAGGATGTCGCACAGAGCGGCGAAGGTGCGCGCGGGGATGCGCTCGGGGGTGCCGGTGACGAGGCGGTAGACCTGGCTCTCGGACAGGTTGATGCCGCGGGACTTGAGCAGGGCGTGCAGTTCGGTGCTCTTCCAGAGGTTGCGTTGGGCCATCAGGTGACGCAGGTGCCACTTGAAGCCGATCCTGCGCTGTTCAGTCATGGGCGGTGTCCTTCGGGTTGTCCGAGCCGGCGGGCGATCATCTGCCGGACGGTGCGCTGTTTGAAGTCGGCCGAGACCGACGTGTAGAGGCCGGTGGTCGAGGCGTAGGCGTGACCGACCTGGGTCTGGACGAACGCGGGGTCGTAGCCGGCCTCGATCAGGTGGGTCACGTAGGAGTGCCGCAGGCAGTGCAGGCCGAGCTCCTCAGGGAGCCCGGCGGCTCGCCGGAAGCCCGCGAAGGAGTCACCGAGGCTGCCGAGGTGTACCCGGTGGGATCGCTCACTGGGCCAGAGTGCGCTCGAGCGCTCGGCGGTCTGGAACCGGCCACGCCCCTCGGGACTGACCCAGTACTCCAGGAGCGGGACCACCCAGGCGAACTCGGGAACAGTCAGCACCGTACGGCGTCGAGGTCCGGAGGCGGTGGTGCCTTTGGCCCAGCGCACCGTGGTCGCGCCGAACGGCCCGTAGTCGGACAGGTGCGGGTTGGGGCCGAAGTCGTTGAGGTCGAGCATCGTCAACTCTCGGCGGCGAAGGCCGTAGGCGTAGCAGGTCTTGAAGGCGATCGAGTCCCGCATGGCCGGCAGCCAGCGCTTCGACCCGGTGGCGTACTCGCGGTCGACGACGTCGTCGACGTAGTCGAACAGGTGCTGAAGCTCGGCTTGCGTGAACGATCGCCGTGCTGGCGGTACCGCGTCGTCGGTGGTGTGGCGCGGGGTATTCCAGTCGAAGCAGATCTGGCTCGGGACGTTGCCGAAGGTCCGCTCGCACAGCTCGCCCCACCCGTACCCGGGATGGGTCAGGTAGGCGCAGAACATCGAGACAGCGTTGCTGTAGGAGCGCAGCGTGGTCAGCCCGATCGGCCGGTTTCGGGAGCGGAGCTCGGCGAGGAAGTCTTCGATGTCCACCGGACGCCACGTCCACGGATAGTCGCCGGTGAAAGCCTGGAACCGCCCGACGACCCCGGTACGGGCGTTGATCGTGTCGACCGCCAGGCCGCGGGCGAGCATCTGGCTGCGCCAGCCGTCAACCATCGCCTCGAACACCCGGTCGTCGGCCCGGAACAGGCTGACGTCAGGATCCCGCAGAACCCGCGGCACGAAGCCCGGAACACCATCCACCAGCCACTCCCAGCGTGGAAACCTGCATTAAACGCAGGAACCCTATGCTGAACAGCGCACTCGCGGGATGGAGCGACACGCCAACTGGCAGCCGACCTCAACAGCAACTGCGCTCTGACCTGCGCAGATGCCCGAAGCGCCCAGGAGCGGGAGTTCTTGCATTAGATGCAACTCCCGTGAGTCTGCGCCGGATAGCAGTTCTTATGTAAGGTTCAATTGATCATTTTGAGCATTACAAGATCCGTGGCAGGCGGACCGGCCGACTCGTCGGTGATGCCGTGGTTGAGCAGGCGTTCCGGCCTTCAGCTTCAGTCCAGCTGCAGGCGCGGGGTCGTGTAGAAGGTGGGTGCCCCGTCGGGCCCGAACTCGACGCCGTTGAACGGCGCGTGCTCCCCGAACGGCGACAGGATCCGGATCACCGTGCCGTCGGGGTCCGGTACGTCGAGTTGCACTCCACCTCCCGGCCCACGGTCGAACATTGGGCCGTGCTCCACGCCGAGTTCGTCGAAACGCTCGGCCAGCGCCTTCATTACGTCGACGGACGGCACGCCGAGGCTGACGATGTCGAAGCCGGCCAGTGACGGCTCGCCGGGCACGGTGTCGAGCCGTCGCAGGCCGATGAGAAACCGCTCGGCGTCATCGGTCAGGACCGCGCCGGTGACGACGTCGGGCTCGCCGAACTCCCAGGCCAACCGCAGCCCGAACGCCCGCCGGTACCAGTTGACACTGCGCTGGAGATCCGTCACCGGGATCTTCACCTGCAAGATCCGCTCGAAGCCCAGGTTCATTTCGATTCCCCCTCGAAGTCGGCCTCCCCCGAGGATGACGGCCACCCGGCCGACTCGTCCATCGGTTGAACCACGCCGTTCGCGGGCCGTAACAGCCTCCAGTTGGCGGCAGACTGCGTGCCCCCAGAGGCCGTCTGGGCGACGGTCTGACCGTCGGCCACCAGTGCTCATGGGCGCCGCGGGCCAGAACGACGGGTCCGAGAGAGGGCGCATGTGTTCGTGGCGTTGGACACAGCGAAAGCGGACTCGCTAATGTGCACGGGCGACCGGACAGCCCGGGGAGCATCCGTTCCCGGAGGTGGGTTCCGTGGTCCCGAGTATCGCCAGCGCCATCGCCTTGGTGTCAGCAGACAGCAAGGCCTACCAGATTGGCGCCGCGATGCCGGCCGTGCTGGGGTTGGCCCTTCTGATCGGTGGGCTGGTAGCGCTCCTCCGCGTCTATCGCCGCGACAAGGCCGCGCCGTCGCCGGCCTTGCCATCGCCAGTCCCGGGGACCGCGTCCCGTCCAGATGCCATGGCGCCGTACCGGCACGGCGACGCGCCTCAAGCGTCAGGCGTGCAGAAGCCGAAGAACCGGGCCAAGGAGATTGCGATCGCGTGCATCGCCGTCGGCGGAGTGATCGTCCTCGGCAGGCTGTCGAACGTGGTGCAGGCGGTCAGTGCTGAGCCCGAGCGGCGGATCGTGATCGCCGAGACGGCCGGTGGGGTGCACCGCGTCCAACTCGCGCCGCAGGTCACCGCCGAGCTGGAGCAGCGGCGAGGCGCGGCCGCCAAGGAAGGCGTCGACGTCCAGTTCGGCGGGTACGCGCACCCCAAGGGCGGCGACGCTTTCGTGCTCTTTGTGGGCAGCGAGCAGCAGATTTCCGACCCGGAGCAGGGCATCAAGGAGT
The DNA here is from genome assembly GCA_963770725.1 of uncultured Actinomycetota bacterium. Taxonomy (GTDB): domain Bacteria; phylum Actinomycetota; class Actinomycetes; order Propionibacteriales; family Kribbellaceae; genus Kribbella. Next base: position 34,273 of record CAVYQT010000010.1, on the reverse strand, counting down.
TCTTCGCCGGTATCGCGAGCAGCAGCGGTGAACAGCCTAGGTTGACGGAGTACGCGGCCGGCGACCTGGGTGGCGAAGTGCGCTGCGCCGCCGGCACTGAGCTCCGCTGCGCCTGGGCGGACCGGAGCACCTACGGAGCGCTGACGGCAACTGACGTCACCGAGGCGGAGCTCGCCTCGCTGCTGGTCAAGATGCGTACTGACCTCGAGCAATCGAAGTAGCCACCCCGAACTGGTCCCACGACATCCCAGGCCGCACGATGCGGATCTCACGGTACGGCGGCCACGCTGCTGCTGGCGAGGGCAGCCCTCAAGCACTCGAGCGAACGACTAGTGGTGCCGTGACGAGCCTGCCGGGCTGGTCGGGGTCGCCGCTGATCTCGCGCACTGCGCGGTCGAAGAGGCACGCGGCGATGTCGCGCAGCGGGATCCGCGCCGTCGTGAGTGGGGTGTCGAGCATGCCGGCGAGCGGGAAGTCGTTGAACCCGGTGACGGCGATGTCCTGGCCGACCTTGAGCCCGTGTCGCTGCAACGCACGCATCGCGACCACGGCATAGCCGTCGTTGTCCGCCACGAACACATCCGGCCGATCACTGCCGCCGAGCGTCTCCTCGACGTACGACGAAACCTGCTCGAGCGAACTGAACGACTCCACCACCGCCGGCGACGGGAACTCCCGCAGGAACCCGGCCTGCCGCTGATGCACCCACGGCAGCACGCTGTCCGTCGCGAGGTAGGCGGCCCTGGTCCGGCCGGTCCCGGCCAGATGGCGGGCGATCCCCGCCATCGAGGTCTCGTTGTCGACGTCGACCCAGCACTGGCGATGCTGCGGCCCGGTCCGCCCGAACGCGACGAACGGGAACGGCCGCTGACTGAGGAACGCGATCCGCTCGTCCTGCCGCATCGTCTCGAGGACGACGATCGCGTCGACCTGCCGGGCCGCGATCAACCTCTCGTAGAGCGCGATCTCGGTCGCGCCGTCGGTCGGCGTGGTGACGTGGACGCCGTACCCGGAGATCGCCGCCGACTTCACCAGACCACCGAGCAATCCGTGCAGGAAACCGCCCAGCCCGGGGTTCTGTTCGCTGAACGCGTCGTCCTCGAGGTACAGCGGCAGCCCGATCACCTGACTGCGACCGGACGACAGCGCCCGTGCCGCGTGGTTCGGGGTGTAGCCGAGCTCCTCGATCGCGGCGCGCACCGTCCGGACGGTCGGCTCGCTCACCCTATGCGGCGCGTTCAGCACGTTCGACACCGTCATCGCCGACACTCCGGCCAACCGGGCCACGTCCGCGACCGTCGTCCTGCGTGGTTTCTGCTGCGTCAATCCAGCCCCCTGTCACGTCCGCTCTATCCGTGCCAGGCCGGCCACGGGTACGTCGATCGCCCACAGTTCCGTAGCTGCCGTCGTACAGCGATGGATCTCGGCGCCCGAGCAGTCCGACACTACGAGATCGACCGGTCCAGGTCCGGCGCCTTCGACCAGTATGCGTGGTTCGCTGCCGCCATTCACCAGCACCACCGACCGGTCGGAGTCACTCAAACGCACAACAGGGTTGGTGAAAACGGCCACGACAGTCTCCGCACCGGCGGCCCGCACCTGCGTGTAGCGCGCGTCCGGACGCGACGGAGTCAGTACGCCGTGCAGCAGCGCATCGGCGTGGTCCCGCAGGAAGCCGAGCCAGAACCGGACGACGCGTTGCTGCACGATCGGCAACGCACCGAGCTCCATCGACACCTGCGGAGTACTGAACATCGCACCGATGAACTGCTGCGCGACGGTCTCCGGGGAGGCCGACGGATGCCACATCAGCATGTCCGAGTGGACCGCGCGATCGCCGGCCAGCAACCGGCTGTCGACCGTGCGCACCCGGTTCTCCACCGGATCCATCGCGCAGTCGCCGGCCCGCAGGAACGTGCCGAACTGCCACAGTCGCGGGTTCACGTAGTCCTGCCGGAACTCGATCAGCAGGTCCGGCCGCAACCGGCGCAGCTCGGCCGTGATCGCGTGCAGGATCAGCTCGACACCTTCGTCGATCGACGAGCAGTCGCCTTCGGGCGCCGGGTGAGGGGACGACCAGGCCCAGGTGTCGAGGAAGTCGAGCTTCAGCCCGTCGACACCCCAATCCCGCACCGGCCGGACACAGCTCTCGACGATGTGCTCGCGCACCTCGGGGTACCGCGGATCCAGCACCGAGGCGCTCAGACAGTCGACGTAGCCGAGGGTGCGGTCTTTCATCCGGTCCCACGCCTTGGAGTGCTCACCGATCAACGGCGGCGCGATCCACAGCACGTAATCCAGTCCGAGCTCGTGCACCCGCCGTACATGACCGGCCATGTCGGGGAAGATCTGGCTGGTCGGCTCCCAGTCGCCGCAATGGGCGTAGCCGCGCGCAGTGTCGTCGGTCTGCCAGCCGTCGTCGACGATCACCGCGCTGCAGCCGTACGACGCTCCCGCGCGGGCGTGCCGTTCGACCGACTCGGCGGAGACGTGCTGGTGGTCGCTGTACCAAGTCGAGTACATCGCCTGCCGGGCGAGCTCGGGCACCGGCGCGATCCGATCACCCAGCTCGGCCGTCCAGTCGTCGGTCACACCCCGCAGCGCCTCGGCGAAGTGCAGTTCGCGCAGGTCGACCCGCACGGTGAAGCGGCGGACGCCGTCGGCCGGCTCGATGTCGTCGACCGCGAGCTGGACGAGTTGCTCGGCACCCTCCTCGTTGACGCCGACCGCCAAGTCGCAGCCGCGGACCGTGGCGGACAGCGAGATCGTCAGCGGACTCCGGTCGCCGGCGTCGACGAGGGCCGCGACCGGCGCCGATCGGACCGACCGGATGTCGCGGTGCGAACCCCAGTCGGTCGGCAGCTCGCGATGCGATCCCTGCGTCGCCCGCCACAGCGTCACCGCGGACTCGGCCGGCCAGGTCCAGCGGATCCGGACCGCGTCGTCGGCCACCACGTCGTACCGCAGCACGCCGGGCTCGGTGCCGGTGAGCTCGGTGATCGAACGGGCACCGGTGACCGACGCGGTCCGGACTGTGCGGCCGTCAGGAGACCGGATCTCGAAAGTCGTCACGATAGCGAATATAGCGATAAAACACAGCCGCCAGAAGGTATTGACGGAATTGCTGGGCGCTTCTAGCTTTAGCGCTCATATCCGATCCTCCGAGGAGTCGCCGTGCTGGCCCTGAGCTCCGACAGCCCGGTCGTCGGGACTCGTTCGGCTGGTCCCGGAAACGGGCGCCGGACCGGGTCCAGACGGATGCCGACCCGGGCGACCTGCCGTCGCACCGGGCCAGCTACCCGTCCCAGCCGATGTTCTACTCGCGCGACGTCTGTCACCGGGGCGGCCGGCGCGCACCTGCTCGGCCTGGACGCGGAGAACCTCGCGATGTTCCGCACTTCGCCCGCTCGGCGACGCCGGAAGCAGGACGACAGCCAGCACGGGGAACCGAACCTAGAGAAGGAGAACTGTTGATGCCGACCAATGAGAAGCCGCTCGGACGACCGATCACACGTCGTGGTTTCCTGGCCAGTGCTGCCCTCGCCGGAGTGGGCTCGAGCGCGTTGCTGACCGCCTGCGCCGGCGGAAGCGCGGGCGGAAGCGGGGGCGGCACCTCGAGCACCCCCGGCAAGGGCGGCAGCCTGACGTGGGCCTCATGGGCGAACCCAGGCGAAGCGGAACGGTTCCGGCAGATCTCGAAGGACTACGAGACCGCGCACGGGGCCAAGGTCACCTTCCAGGTCGTCGTCGGTGACTACGGGGCCAAGCTGCTCACCCAGCTCGCCGGCGGCAGCGGTCCGGACGTCTTCTACGTGCAGGACTCCGGCATGCAACGGCTCATCCAATCCAAGAACGTCGCCGATTTCACCGAGTTCACGTCGAAGCCGGACTCGCCGCTCAAGCTCGACGACCTGTATCCGAACCTGATGGAGTGGTGCAAGCCTGCCGACGGCAGCCCGGGCACCTACGGACTGGTCGTCGACTGCAACCCGATCGTGTTCTGGTTCAACAAGGACATGGCCGCGGCCGCCGGGATCACCCAGAATCCCGCTCAACTGCAGGAATCCGGTACCTGGAACCGAAACGCCCTTGACGACTTCCTGACCAAGATCAAGGCCACTGGTAAGCGGGGCATGGTGCTGGAAGGCGGCTTCGGCCCCATGTTCAGCTGGATGACCGCCTTCGGAGGCAAAGTCGTCGACGGCAACAAGGCGATCTTCAACGAGGACGCCAAGTCGATGGAGACCCTCGAGTGGCTCTGGGAGGGAATGGCCAATCGCAACATCACCTATGGTGGGTCGCTGCCGAAGGGTCAGGGCATCGACGCCTTGTTCTACGGCCAGCAGCTCGCCAGCTGCCAGATGGGACGCTGGATTCTCCCGAACCTCAAGAAGCTGAAGTTCGGCTACGACATCGCACCGTTCGCCTCCGCCGACGGCAAGACCGTCCCGCCGGTGATCGTCTACACCGCGGCCATGGGGGTGAACGCCAAGGCCAAGGATCCCGAAGCCGCGATGTACTTCGCCACCCGGTTCGTCAACAAGGACGGTCAAAAGGCCCGGCTCTCCGGCGGAGGCAACGCGGTGCCGGCCACCGCGGGACTGGAAGACGTGGTGCTGGAGAACAAGCTGCCCGAGCACTGCGCCTGGTTCACCGACGTCGCCAAGAACGGCTATGCGATCCCGCCTGCCATCGCGTCCAAGGCGGAGGTCGGAGCCAACCTCGGCACCGAGATGGACAAGTCGATCAAGGCCGGCGACAACGCGAAGGTGTGGGCCGACAAGATCTGCAAGTTCATCAACAACGGGAGCTGAGGCATGCCGCTCGCGCCCGATGTGAAGCGCAGACGGCGGACCGAAGCACTGTGGGGGTACGCCTTCCTCACCCCTCAGCTCGTCGGTCTGATCGCCTTCATGGTGGGTCCCCTGATCTTCGCCCTCATTCTGGCGTTCTCGAGCTGGGACGGTTTGGGCTCGCGCACGTTCGTCGGACTGCAGAACTTCATCGGTGTCTGGCAGAACGACCAGCTGCGGCAGTCCTGGCTGAACACTGCGTGGTTCACGGCCCTACAAGTGCCCGGACTCATGATCACCGGCTTCTTCTTCGCGTTCTTCATCCAGAAGGCGGGTCGATCGACGCCCCTCTACCGGATCTTCTTCTTCGCGCCGCAGGTCACGTCGACCGTCGCGGTGGCCGCCATCTGGCTCTGGCTGCTGAACCCCGAGATCAGTCCCATCAACGCCCTGCTGAAGTCGCTCGGGGTGCCCAACCCGCCTGACTGGCTGCAGGATCCGGGGACGGCGATCCCTGCGATCGTCCTGGTGTCGATCTGGCAGGGCCTCGGCTACATGATCGTGATGTTCGTCGCCGGCCTGCAGAACATCTCGCCCACCCTGATGGAGGCCGCGGACATCGACGGCGCCTCGGAATGGCAGAAGCTGCGCAAGATCACCGTGCCACTGCTGTCGCCGACCATTCTGTTCCTGTCGATCACCTCGATCATCGGGTCCTTCCAGGTGTTCGACTACATCTTCTTCTTCTTCGACACCACAGCGCCGGCGAACGCCCACACGATCGTGTACGACATCGTGAACATCGCGTTCCGTGAGTTCAAGTTCGGGTTCGCTGCGGCGATCGCAATTTACCTGTTCCTGATCCTGCTGGTCCTGACCGGCCTCCAGCTTCTTGCTCAGAAGAGATGGGTGCATTACACCGAATGACTTCCTCATCAGGCGAGATCAGCGCCCGGACCATCGAACCGGCGCGTCGAAAGAGTCTTTCTCATGGGCTGAGCGGAGGTCGGTTCAAGCCGTCCTGGATTCCGCTGCACCTGCTTCTGGCCGCGGGCTCGCTGGTGATGTTCGTGCCATTCCTGTGGATGTTGTTCTCGGCCTTGAAACCGCTGGACGAGATCTTCGCCCAGCCGCCGAGACTGCTGCCGAAGGTCTGGCAACCGCAGAACTTTGTCACCGCATGGCAGGGCGCCGACTTCGCCCGGGCGTACTTCAACAGCGTCTACATCGCCGCCCTGGTCACCCTCCTCACGCTGATCACCTGCTCCATGGCCGCGTACGCCTTCGCGCGGATCCGTTTCCCAGGGCGCAGGGTGATCTTCGGCATCTTTCTGGCCACCATGATGGTTCCGTTCCAGCTGACCGTGATCCCGCTCTACGTCATCCTGGGGCAGCTCCGCTGGATCGACACCCACCTGGCGCTGATCGTCCCGCCCGCGTTGTTCAACGCCTTCGGTGTCTTCCTCCTCCGCCAGTATGTCCGCGGCATTCCGCTGGAGCTGGAGGAAGCTGCCGCGATCGACGGCGCGGGGCGGGTCCGGATCTTCACGACCATCATTCTGCCGCTGCTGCGTACCCCACTCGTGGCGCTCGGCATCTTCGTGTTCCTCGGGCAGTGGAACTCGTTCTTCTATCCGCTGATCTTCCTGAACAGCGATCAGAACTTCACGATTCCGCTCGTGGTCAACCAGTTCAAGGGCGCCTACTCCTCCGATTGGACCAGCCTGATGGCGGCCACGACGATGGCAGCGCTGCCGATGCTGCTGGTCTTCATCATCGCCCAGCGTCAGATCGTGCAGGGTATCGCTCTGTCCGGCTCGAAGACCTGACCGATACCGCGCGCCCGGCCAGGTCCGGCAGGTCCGAAGCGTCCCGGCACTCGCTGTTGTCGTACTCCTCGACAGAGCGCACTCCCGCCCCGAACCTACTTCGAGCGGTACCCCCGCAAGGTCAGTACGTCGACGTCGACAACGTCGAAGTACTTGACGATGAGCTGGCCGACATTGGCGCGGGTCTTTGGGTTCCGACCTTCGTCGACCTGGTTGAGGAAACGGGTCTTGAGCTTCTCTGCCTCCTGGGCCTGGCGCGGGCTGGGTGGCACGGTCGCTGTCAGGTAGAAGGGCTTCTTCGTAACGGGATCCAGGCCGGCCTACACCCGCACTCGCAGCGCGCCGGACGGGAGCACAGTCATGTTGCCACGCTGTCGTTCCCGCGGCTTCCCCGATGCAGCCATACTGCGTCGTTAACATCAGTTCATGTCATGGGCATGTCACGGGCGGGCCGGGATCAGTCACAGGTCACGGCCGAATGTGGCCGTGACCTGCGGCGATGCAGAGTAGGGCGGGCGGGACTCGAACCCGCGACCCAGGGATTATGAGTCCCCTGCTCTAACCAGCTGAGCTACCGCCCCGTGTTCGGCAGATCGTATCGGGTGTGGGTGGGTGGGTAGGGAAACCAGGGGTGGGTCAGGGGTTTGACCGAGGGGTGGTTACCGGGGAGCGGGCATGATGGACTCAGGTCCCGACGAAGGGAAGACCGATGGGCTGGTTCATATTTCTCGTGCTCGTGGTGGGTGCGATCGCGGCGTACAAGTACCGCGTCCCGTTGATCGCGAAGCTGACGGGGCAGCCGCAGCACCGTATTCAGCGCGCGATCGACCGGCGCAAGGACAAGAACTGAGGCCCCGCGTCTGATTCGGGCCTTGGGTTCTGACGGCAGGCGTGCGGACGGCTGATCGCTGGGAGGCGGTGGCGGTCCGTGACGCTGCGTGCCAGCTGGGGTTTCTGCGCGTTCGGCAGCCCTCAATCGTGAACGGTTGAGGGCTGTTGGTCTGCCGGGGTGGCGAGGCAGTACGGCGTACTGGGGCCGGGGATGAAGAAAGCCGGTTCCTGGAGGGAACCGGCTTCGTGTTGCTCCCGCGACTGGACTCGAACCAGTAACCTGCCGGTTACCGGCCGGAGCCGTGGCCCTTGGCAACGACCCTTGCGAGGGCCGCCTGATGGCGATCTCGTGCTACGTCGGCGACGACATCACCCTCGACGTCGACGACCCCGGCTACGGCAACGTCTTCGTCTCCTTCCGGTCCGCCGGCGAGCCGCTCTGGACCAAGATCCTGCGCGGGCGATCGATGTGGCGCGCCCTGGAGAACATCACCGAGCTCGCGCTGACCGATGAGGAGCTGGATCCGGGCAGCACGTACGACGTCGACGGGCTCTGGCCGATGACCGTGGCCCTGGCGAAGCGGATGCTCCCGCAGTTCCAGCACGCGGTCCTGTACGCGGCCGCCGGCTCGGACCGTGCCGAGCGCCTCACCGACGACGACGAAGCGAACTACGTGCTCTGCGCACGGTGCCACGAGGGGTCGGACTACTCCGGTCACGTGATGGTGTCCGAGGACTGCCAGCAGTACGGTCACCAGCCGTTCGGGTACGCCGGCAACTGGGACCAGGCCCAGGAGTACGCGGCCCGGGAGCGGGAGTGGGCCGAGATCCGGAAGCGCAACGCTGAACCGGTCACCGTACCCACCGACACACCCGGCCAACCGGAATGATTTCACCCGTAACCGAGCCCGATGGGCAATCGTTTTCATTACCTCGGGGGTTCTTGCACCCAACTGAGGGAGCGGTACCCGTGGAAGACGCAACGACCAATGCCTGGGTCGTCGCCATCGCTGCATTCAAGTACTACCTGCGCTCATCGGGGAGAGTGCCCGGAACGGTCCGGCTGCGCACCTACTACGTGAGCCGGTTCGCCGTCGACGTGACAAGAGAGGATCCGTTCCACTGCGACCCGTTCGCCGGGCCGCATACCGGGGTCGGTGTCGACCAGCTTGCCGGCTGGCTGGCCAACCCGGGCTGGAAGGCCGAGACGCGCAAGTCGGCGCGCGCCAGCCTGATCGCGTTCTACCGGTGGGCCGGCAAGACCGGGCGGCTCACCGGCCCCAGCCCGGCCGCGGAACTCGACTCGGTTCGTGTGCCGAAGCGGCTGCCGCGGCCGACGCCCGACGTCGTCCTGGTCGACGCGCTGCTCACGGCGAACGACCACGACCGGCTCATCTTGATGCTGGCCGGGTACGCCGGCCTGCGTCGCGCCGAGATCGCCAAGGTCCACCCGGACGACTTCGACTGGGTCACCGGGCAACTGCTGGTGCGCGGCAAGGGCGGGAAGGAACGCTGGGTGCCGGTGCACCCGGACCTCGAGGCCGAGGTGCGCGCCGAGCTCGACCGGCGATCCAGCGGCAAGACCGGCACCGGGTGGCGGTACTACGTCGACGGGATCACCGTCGACGACCACCTGTTCCCCGGCAAGTACGGCCACGTCCAGCCCGACGCGATCGGCAAGGTGCTGTCGCGGCTGCTCGTCGGCCGCTGGACGGGGCACACGTTGAGGCACAGGTTCGCGACCGTCGCGCTGCGCGTGGCGAACGACCTGCGCGCGGTCCAGGAGCTGCTCGGGCACGCCAGCCCCGAGACCACCGCGATCTACACCGAGGTCGCCGCCGAGGCCAAGCGCGCCGCGGTGCTGGGGGTCGCCCCGGAGGCGCCGCCGGGGCCGGAGTCGCGGGGTTCGCCGCGTACGGCGTACGCACTCGCCGCCTGAAATGTCGACACGAGCGTTTTAGTTGCCTGCGGCCCTCAGATCGGGTCGCAAAACCGGCAACGTGACATCCGTGGGAAACAAATTCCGCGGAATGTCACATGACAAATCTACGTAAAGCAGCGGACCCGGGTGGGGGGGTCGCCGGTTCGAGGCCGGCCGCTGCACGGACCCGGCCAACGGTGGCCGGGCAGGAAGAGGGGTATCGAACACATGAGGAAGCTCCACAAGTTCATCGCTGCTGGTGGCGTCGCCGTCCTCGGCGTCGCGGGGATCGCGGTGGCGGCGAACGCGGCCGGCGGGACCGGATGCCGCACGCTCACCTACCCGCTGTGCGCGCGGTCGGTCGCCTCGGCACAGGTCGTGGACAACTCGCTGATCTCGAGCGACCTGCACCCGTCGGTGCGGGGCGCGATCAACAGCAAGACCGGCCAGGTAACCGGCGTGGAGTCCGACGGGCCGTACCCGGGGTCGACCAAGCTGCAGGACCACCCGGGCAACGGTGCCAACTCGACGGCGAAGGTGCCGGCTGACGGCAAGTCGTACCCGGTGTGGGTGATGTGCGCCGAGGGCAAGACCGCGCTGGGTGGCGGGTATCGGGTCGGCGCCGACCAGGGCGACGCCGTCGCGAGCAAGATCCAGGTCACCGCGTCGGAGCCGACGCAGGTCGTCAAGGACGGCGCCACCTACAAGCTGAAGTACACGCCGATCGAGGGTGACAAGGCCGGTTCGCTCGAGCCGAACGGCTGGCTGGTCGAGGTGATCAACTCCGGGACCGTCGACGCGACGGTGCGGCCGTGGGTGACCTGCGCGAAGGTCGCCAAGTAGTAGCTCGAAGCAACGGGGTGAGGCCCCGCCGGGTGGGAAGTGCCCGGCGGGGCCTCTGCTTGTTCAGACGAGCCAGCCGTCGTCCGGGTCGCCGGCTTCGGGCACGAGCTCGGCCGGCTGGCCCGTCTTGGTGCGCGGGTCGCTGGTGGGGGTGACCTGCCGGCGGGCGAGCTCGGCCGCGCCGGGGACCAGGACGACCCCGCCGAGCGCGATCCACAGCGCGGCCTTGTCGTGCTCGACGACGCCGTACGCGACCGCCAGAGCCGCGCCCGGCGCCAGGAGACCGTAGAGGTAGGCCCGGACCGGCTCGCGGCGCACAGCGCCCCACAGACGGCGCCCCATCAGCTCTGCTGCCTGCGGATCGCCTCGGCCAGCGGCCGGAGCACGGCGTACGCCGCGGCCTTGGCCTCGACCACACTCCCGCCGGCCGCGATCTTCGCGTTGTACGCCGCGAGCGCCTGGGCACGCTCGTCCTCCGCCTCGAGCCCGTGGAGCACGATCCACAGCGCCATGTCGCGGACCTCTTCCCGGGTCGCCCGGAGCTCCTCGAGGAGCGTCTCGTACTGGCTTGCCATCAGTTCGTCCTCCTGGGTTGTGCCCGGGGTGAAGTCACCGCGGGCGATCGCGGCCCGGGCGGCCGGCCCGGGACAGGTGGTGCCGTCTGGGCGGACCGCGGAGTGCGGCTCGATCGCCGTACCGCGCGGGTAGATCTCGCGGAAGTCGGCGAGCACGCCGCGGGTGGTCGCCCGCATCGCCGGCGTCGGCTGTTCGCCGGCGACCAGGACCAGCAGGATCGCGCCGTACCGCTCGTTCAGGTCGTTGTTGCCGTTGGCACCGGACTGGGTCCGCAGCCCGCGCAGCGTCCAGGCCCGGCCGGCCTGGTCGACGGCGACCTGGTAGGCGATGTCGGACCAGCCGCGGTCGTCCATGTGGAACCGCTGCCAGCCGCGCAGCGCGGCCGCGACGTCGGCGAGGGAGTGGATGCCGTCGGTGTCGGAGCTACCGGGCCAGTGGATCACCGCACCCTCGACCCGGGACACGGTCAACAGCCCGGGCCCGCTCTCGGCCGGCCGGGCTCCCCACGCCGTACGGGGCAGGTAGTCGACCATCAGCCCACCACCCCATCGGTGAACACCAGCGTCAGGTGTGTGCCGATCTCGACGTGCCGGGCGGACCCGTCCGGCATCACCACGCTGAGACCGGACGGGCCGATGGAGGCGCCGGCGTCGCCGTACGGGGTGTCGGAGCAGAACCCGAGCCGGCTCCTGCCCTCGCCGGCCGGCTGCTTGGCGGTGCAGACGACCCGGGCCGTGCACACGATGAGTGCTGTGTCCGTCATGGTGAACCTTCCTATTGTCCGATCCACTGGGGGATGAGCCAGCCGGCGGCGATGCCGACAGCGGCGGCGAACCCGGAGGCGCGCCAGATCCGCGCCTCGAGGTTGTTGACCCTGTCGCTGACGCGGTCGAGGCGCAGTTTCAGGTCCTCGACGTCGCGGGACAGGGTGGACAGCGGGGCCACCGCGGTCTTGATGTCGGAGATGTCCTGGCGCACACCGTCGTAGAACTCCTTCGGCGTGATGACGATCGAGCCGTCCGGCGGCTGGTCCATCAGAGCACCGGGACCACGACGAGCTGCCGATAGAGGATCGTGATGTTTCCGCCGACCTCGGTCGCGTACATCACGCGGGCGTTGTAGGAGTTGCCAGGCGTCAGGCCAGTGATCAGCTTGAAAGTGCCCGCGTCCAGCTTCAGTGGGACGCCGGATGTGACGGTGCCGCCGAGTACGAGGCCGTCGTTATTGTTCGCGGTCCCGCCGGACACGACTGCGCCGGATCCGAGAATCGCCCCAGTCTTGACCTCGGAATCTATCCACACGGCTTTGTCGTTGATGCTGGACAGGAAACAGGCCTTCAGGTGAACCATCACCGCGCCGGACGGCGGGGCGGTGAACGCGACAGCGCACGGGGTGGCGCCCGGGATCCAGGCTGCGCCGGAGTATGCGGCCTCGTCTGCGACCTCATCGTCCCTGACTGTGGCGAGGTTGTTGATCGCAGCGATCGCGGCGTCGATGCGGGTCAGTTCGGCCTCGACGTCGAGGGCCAGATCTTCGCCGAGCCCTGGACCGTCAGGTGCGTCGCCGAGCTCCTGGAATCGCAGCCCGTAGATCGGGGTCGTGTCAGGCATCGGTCGGGTCTCCTTTACAGGACGGGTTCGATGAGCAGCTGGGCCGCTACTCGAACACCAGGACAGTGATGGTGGTGGATGCCGAGTTGACGCGGTGGACAGCGGCTGCGCCGCTCACGGCGCGCAACTTCAAGGTGTGCGTGCCGGCCGCTGCGAGCGTGCCAACCCAAGACTGGGCGCTGTTGGTCCGGTCCGGAGTCGTGCTGGTGCCGGTGAAGTTGGCGAATCCCGGCGCGGCCACGCCGTCGACGTGCAGCTTCCCGTTGGCGATCGTGGCACTGGCCGCGAGCGCGGAGAAATAGAACGAGCCCGTGACCATATAGAGAGCGTTCGGGCGGGTGGTGTCGAAGGTGACCGAAGCGCCGGCGATGTCGACTTCGACGGCGGTCAGGTCCGTGTTGCCGGACGCGGCCGCCGCGAGTGCTTGCGTGAGCATGCGACCGAGGAACACGTTGGTCGAGTCGGTCAGGTCCGCGTCGGTGACGGCCTGGCCCACGATGGTGATGTAGTCGGTGCCGTCGCCGAGCCGGATCTGGGTGAAGCCGTCGATCGTGGTGTCACTGCTGAACAGGTGGAAACGGTCGACGTCGATCGCGCTCTGCCGCTCGGCGCTCGTGGTGTTCGCCTCGAGGTCGAACGTGGCCGGGACACCAGCCATGCCGGTGACCTTCGGCCCGATGATCTGCAGGCGAGCGATGTTGCCGCTGATGATCGGCTTGATGCGGGCAGGCTCGGTCTCGTCCGGGTCACCGGTGGGCAGGGTGATCTCGCCGGGGTACGCCGGATCGTTGACGACAACCCGGGGGCCTGTGTCGCTGCTCGCCTGTGTCGTGCCGGTGATCGTCGTGCCGGTCGTGAGCTCCGCAATCGGGACCAGCGGGGCGAGCGCCTCGAGGTCGGCGTTCCACGACGGGATCTGGTCCGGGTCACCCGGCGTCGTGACCTTCCCGAGCAGGAGCCACCTGTCGCCCATCGACAGCAGCGACACCACGTCGCCCGCGGCCAACGCGGTGGTCTCCGCGATCAGCGACGGCACGTTCAGCAGCTCGCCGCCGGCCACCGACACGGTGTTCTCGGCGGTGTCGGTGTCCCAGGCAATGATGACGCCCTGGAAGATCTTCAGCTGCGGGCCGTCGTCGCCGGGCTGGAACAGGCTGGTCAGGTCACCACTCATCCGGTCAGGTCTCCGATCTGTTCGCCGTACTGTTTGCGGGTTTGCAGGGTCACCGGGCTGTCCGGGCCGAGCCCGATCTTCACGGTGTCGAGGACGTGCTGCTCGCTGCGCAGCGACAGCGACCGGGTGCGGCGCGGGTACTTCACCTGGACCACGTCGTACGGCTCGAGGGCCGCGTTCGCGATCGCCTCGAGGTCGACCTGGTACGGCAGACCGAGGTTCTTCCGCAGGATCAGCGACGCCGCCGACCGGGCCTGGTCGACCGAGGTGATGAACGGCGAGCTGTAGAACCGGGGGACCTGCCCGAACCGTCCGCCCCACCTGGTCGGCGACGCCGGCGACAGGTCAGCGACCGCGGCCCACACCGGCGGGGTCGTGTCGGTCGCCTCACCGGACGCGACGACGGCGTTGTAGATGCCTTCGCGGGTGATCTGCCGCGACATCTTCACCAGCACCCCGTCGCGGCCGGCGTCGATCGTCCACGACGGCGTACCGGTGACGGTCGGCGGCACCGCGATCTTGAACACGCCGCGGTGGTCGAAGTAGCCGACGCGGCCGAGCGAGGTCAGCAGGTCCCGCAGCGTCGCGTACCGGTCCCGTTCGGCGGTGATGGTGCGGCCGACTGCGGCGTCACGCACGGCGGGGCTGTCCCACTCGATCACGGCCGCCGGGTACACCTCGCCGACCAGGGCCTGTACGACCTGGCCGCGGGTGAGGGCGGCCGCGAACTGGCGCGGGGTGAGGAACCGGGCGTCGAGGATGCCGGCCATGCGGTCCTTGGCGACGATGTCGATCGGGCCGTCAGGGGTGTCGTCTTGGTCCGGGGTGTCGATCCGGAAGTAGCCGAGCCCGACCATCTCGGTCTGCCCGTTGCCGTACACGAGGCCGCGCTCGACATAGATCTCGTTGCCGTACGGGGACAGCAGCCCGGATGCGTCGCGGGGCCACTCGAACGACGTCGTCAGGTTCAGGGTCGCGCGGATGTCGGAGGTGGCCGCGGCCAGCACGTCACCGCTGATGATCGGGATCTCGGTGCCGGCCGGGTTGGTGCCGGTCTGGAACGTCGTACACACCCGGGCCCGGGCGACCATGTTGTGTGATCCGCGCAGGGTCTGCAGGAACCGTTTGCTGACGGCGCGCATCAGGGCACGATCACTTCGGACGGTGTGCCGGTCCGGGCGAGCAGGTCCTTCCAGGTCGCGTTGTCGGCCATCACATCGGTCCAGGTCGCGTACCCGGCGAGCACCGACGACCAGGTGTAGGCCGAGCCGACGACGTCCGGACCAGGGGCGGCGACGGTCTGCAGCGGCAGCGTCCACACCCGCCGCGCAGCCCGGCGGAGCGTCGACTGCCGGGATACATCACCGATCGAGAAGTAGCCGCCGGGGATGGTCTGCTCGGCCGCCGGCAGATGCAGGAAGATCACGTCGCCGGTCGACAGGGTGTACTCCATGTCGCGTTCCTCGGCGGCCGTTTGTGTGAGGAGCTGCAGCTGGTAGCCGAGCGACGAGCGCAGGTCGCCGACCTGTACCGGGTTGGTGCGGGACACGATGTCGAACAGCGCCGCGCGGGACCGGTTGGTGATGTCGCCGCGGTCGACGACGGTCACGGGCCGGTTCAGGAAAGGCGCGGCCGGCACCTTGAGCCACACCTCGGTGAACGCGACCGCGGCCAACGCGAAGTCGGTCGACGCCAGCTGGACGCCGGCGCCGTCGAACTCGCGGACCCGGTACTTGTAGGCGACGCCTTCGGGGAACTCGTAGTCGAAGTAGGTGACGGCCGCGCCGGCGATGTTCTGGACCGCCCAGCCGCGGACCTGCGTCCACTGCACGTACGGCGCCACCGCCCGCTCCACCGTCACCGAGTCCGTCAGCGCGTTGAGAGCGGTGAGGGCGATCTCCTGTCGACATAGCACCGGGTCGAACGTCGCCACGAGCGCGGTCATCGGCGTACCCCCGCGGTCACTCGCCGCTTCGTTTCGCGGTCGTTGGCCTTGATCTCGGTCCGCACCACGCGGACGACTTCGCCGCCGATCTCGATGTGGTTCTCCACTACGAGCGGCTGGTCGGCGCGCGCCAGCTCCTGCCGGGTCTGCTCGGCCGACAGGATCCGCGGGCCGCCGGTGCCGGTGCCGCCGAACTCGGCGAGCTCGGGGCCGCGCTCACCGACCAGGTAGCGCCGCTTCGGCTGAGTGAGACCACCGGACGCACGGCCAGGAGCACGGACCCCGACATCGGGCCGGATCGTCGTCTCGATCAGGTTCCGGTAGACGTTCACGGTGGTCGACTTGGGCAGCCTGCTCAGCGAGCCCGCGAGCCCGTCAACGTCCGTCTTTGCGCCCTTCGCGCCAGGCGTCGTGACGGTCGTCGACTTCTTCGGCGGCAGCGCGATCAGCGACGCGGCCAGCTTGTCGGCCTCCTTCTTCGACAGCCCCATCTTCTGGGCCAGCGTGGAGAAGTTCGACCGGGCCGTGCTCGCCGCCGTCGTCGCGGCACCGAGGCCCTTGTTCGACTCGATCATCGACTGGGTCTGCACGTTGGCGGCCGCGGCGACGTCCAGAAGCGTCCGGTGGTTGGCGCGGCCCTTCTCGGTGTTGTCGTTGAGGGTCCTGCCGTTGCTCCTGACCGAAGCGGTGGCGGCGTCGACGGCCGCCTGGTAGTTGATCTGGGCACCGGCCAGGCCGAGCGCCTGGTTCTGCAGCCGGAATGACGACTCGATCAGGGCATCGGTCGCAGCCTTCTGCCGCTGGTACTTGGTCGTCAGGCTCTCGACCTTCGGCGCCAGCCCGTCGACCGACGTACCGACGCCGAGCGCTGCGAGCTGCGACTGGTTCAGGCCTTGCGTGAAGTACAGCGCCGCGTTCCCGGTCAGCCCGACCGCGCTGGTCGCCTTGTCCGCCGAACCGGCCACGAGATCCAGGCCGTTCTTCACGCTGGCGAGCGGGTCGACGGCGTTGCGGACGAGGCCGAGGAACTCGCCCACCTTCGAGTTCGCCTTGCCGAACACGACGTCGACCAGCGACGTACCGCCGGTCAGATCCTCGAACTTCCCGTTCAAGTCGTTGAGCGCCGTGATCAGGCCGAGCGCCTTGTTCGTCAGCTGCCCGGCGCCTTCGACCAGGTCGGCGAGCCCGTCGGGGTTCTGCTTGACCGACTCGGCCAGCCTGACCAGCCCCTGCGAGGTGTTGCTCAGGGCCGACTGCAGCGCGGGACCGAGCGACCCGAGGACCGCCTGGAAGCCCTCGGAGATCGGGCGCACGGCGGGCTGCAGCTGCTCGAGCCCGTCGCCGACCTCCTCCACGAACTCGGAGACGACGGGCGCGGTCTCCTTGAACGCGGCCTGCAGCGACGGCCTGAATTTCGCGAACACCCGGTCGGCGACGTCGGCGGCCCGGATCAGGGTCGTCTCGTACGGCTGGGAGAACAACCGCAGATCCGCGGCCATCTGATCGACCGTCGTACGCCACCGCTTCTTGACCGCCTCGGACTGCGCAGCGAACGCGATGCCGAGCCCGGCGATCCCGGCACCGAACGCCAGCACCAGCCCGGACGCGGCGACCGCGCCGGCAGCGGGCGCGGCGACGGCGGCCGCCGCGGTCAGGGCACCGGCGATCGCAGGACCGAGCACGGGGGTCTTGAGCGCGCCGAGGAACCCGGACCCGAACACGGTCCCGGCCGTCGTACCGGTCTCCTTCAGCGCGGCCGAGCTGAACCACTTCTTCAGCCCGGTCGCGAATCCCTTGCCCGAGTCGTCGCCCGACTTCCGGAACTTCTTGTCGACATTCTTGGTGAACCGGTCGATCTCCTGCTCGCCGCGCTTGGCCGCCCGCTCGAGGCCGGTGGTGTCGCCGTCGAACCTCGCCTTGACGGTGCGCGTCGTGTCAGCCACCGGACCCCCACTCGGTCAGCAGTCGGTCTGCGGTGTCCACCCACGCCTTCTCGATCCGCGGCTGGTTCCGCTCCACCGTGGTGAAGAACCAGTAGTCATCGGCGCCGGCGCCCCCGTTGTGCCGCCGGAACTGCTTGAGGAACGTCGCACCGAAGTTCGCGCCGAAGATCAGGTCGCCGGCCTGTGTCTTGCGCTGCCCGCGGGACCGGCGCCGTTGATGGGTGGCGAGCCGAGTCCCGCCGGCCTGCACGTTCGGCACCCGGTCGGACCCGGCGCGGATGCTCTTGGCGACGGCTGCCGACTGGTCGTCGGAGAGCTCGGCCGCGTTCCGGATCTTGTCGGCCAGGTCGCGGGAGATCTCCCGGTTCGCGGTCCGGAGCGCCTTGTTCGCTTCCTTGCCCAGCTTGCTGAACGCGGCGAGGGTGGCCTTGGCGCCGTCGATCTTCACACTGACTGCAATTCCCATCCTGGCGGCACCTCCCCTTCGTCCTTGTTGCTGTGCCGGTCCAGCAGCTGGAGTGCGGTTACGACTGCTCGTTCGTCTTCCGCCGCCCACGCGGTCGGGCTGATCCCCGAGACGATGGCGAGTTCGATGAGTCGCCGGTGGAGGGATCCGGTTGGGTAGGGTCCGGTTCCTCGTCGACCTCGTTCTCACCCAGGGCCTCGCGGATCGCCGTCAGCGCGTCCTCGGCCGGCAGGCCCGCCGCGATAATCGCCTCAATCCGGTCGACCTTCTCGCGGTCACCGGACAAGTCGATGTCGTGCGACTCCTCGAACTCCTTGAGCGTTCCGGTGAACAGTTGCTGCCGCCACGCGGCGACGTGCGCGATCCGGTAGTAGTCGACCAGGTTCGGCTCGGCGAGCAGCTGCGCGTACGACCGGCCCTTGGTGGTCTTTTCCCAGGTCAGCACGTCGCGGGTGCCGGCCTTCACCAGGAACGGCTCCCCGTTCTCCGGGACCACCTTGAAGGTGAACATCAGGGAGCCACCACCCCGAACGCCGGCGCGCCCTTGACCGGCAGCTCCACCGAGAACGTGGTGAACGAGCCCTGCTCGCCGCCGAACGGAACCGCCTTCGCGATGCACGTGACGGTCGCGGTGGCGTTGCCGGTGCCCTTCTTCGGGGTGAACACGATGTCGATCTCGGTGCCGGCCATGTCGGTCAGGAACCGGGCGAAGCCCTGCGCGGCCTTGTAGTCCTGGATGCCGTTGATCGAGCAGGTCCAGACCGCGGAGTCGACGTCCTGGACGATGCCGTCCGGCACCATCGTGCGGATGGTCTGCGTGGGCTGTTCGGGGGTGAGGACGACCGATGTGCACTGGTTGGCGTAGTCGGTGGCCTCGACGGTGAACGCGGCGTCCCGGAGGACGTACGCGCCGAGAGGTGCAGCCATGGCTATTCGCTCCTTGCGATGAGTTCGAAGCCGAACAGGTCGCCGGCGTCGGTGGGGACGGCGGTCGGGGTGATGCTGTCGACGTAGAGCACCTCTTGCAGCGCCTCGGGGACGGTGACGGCGAGCGCGTCGAGCTGGTCGTAGGCGGTGTCCTCGTCGCCGGACAGCAGCACGATCACCCGCCAGGTCGTCTGGAACGCTTGCCCGGGGCCACGGTCCAGCTGCCGAACCAGCGCCCACCCCACGCCCTCGCCGAGCACCTCCGGGCGCTTGGCGTACCCGGTGAGCCCGTCGACGGTCGACAGGGCGTCGGCGATGGTCTGCCGGGTCGTCTCGGTCACGCGATCACCTCGATCCGGTACGGCCGCTCGAGGCGCCGCACCTCCGGGTCGTTCGACGGCAGGTACGTCGCGCCGGCCTCGGCGTCGCCCTGCAGCACCGCCAGCGGGATCCCCTTCATCGCCAGCGCCCGGGCGACCCGGCGGAACAGCGCCTGCCGCAGCGCGGCAGGGAACGCGTCGGCCGGCGGATCGGTCGGGTCGGCCGGGATCCGGCAGACCTTCGCCTGCAACTCGATCTCGGCCGCGAGGACGTCGCCGAGCTCGTCGTCGTCGATCCGGTCCACGGTCAGCTTCAACCGGGACCGGACCTCCAAGACCGTCGGGATCGCCATCGATCAGACAGCCGCGGTGACCTGCACGCGGCGGACCGACTTGGACTGGGTGCCGATCGCGCCCGGGGTCTGCCGGACCAGGACCGCGGTGTAGCCCCAGATGCCGAGCACGATCGACTCCGGGCCGGCGACCTCCTCGAACCGGAAGCGCAGCATGTTCGACTCGAACAGCACGGTGTCCATCGCGCGCATCACGCCGTACGACTCCGGGTACGCCACGGTGCCGACGCCGTCGGTGGCGACGACGCCGAGACCGTGGATCCGGCCGTCGACGGCGACCGAGCCGACACCGATGACGTTCATCGGGCCGGCGGTCTCAAGCGGGATCAGCGGCCGGCCGGTGGTGTCCTTCAGCTTCAGGAACTCACCCCAGCGGCGGACGGTCATCCACAAGATGTCGCCCGGGCGCTTGCGGGCCTGGCGTACCGCGATCGCGGTGTCGACCACGGAGTCGGACGCGGCGCCGGCCGCATCGAACGCGGCCTCGGTCGCAAACGTGGTAACCGCGGCACCGGCCCCGGCGACGACCGCGGCGCCGACCTTCAGCTCGACCTTGTCGTCGTACACCTCGAGCAGGTCGCCGTAGATCAGCTGGTCGATCGCCGGCGAGCTCATGTCCATCATCTGCCGGGAGAACGTCTGCTTGCCGGCGGTCGGCTTCGGTGCGACCACGTGCACGTCGGAGTCCCACGCGTCGGCGCCGCCGACCGCGTTGTTCTCGGCCGCCTGCTCGGCCACGACGCCATCCGTGCCGACAGTCTGCCGGGGCAGGGTCAGCGGGCGCGGGTCGTCGCCGAGCGGAATGTTGCGGACCGCGGCCGCGAGGCGCCGGCCCTGCCGGGCGAGCGTCTCGAACTCCTCGGTCAGCCACTTCGGCGGGACGATGCCGACACCCTCGCCACCCGTGGTGAGGGCACGCTGGTGCTCGGCGAGCCGCTTGGCCGACGACTCGTCGCCAGTCTTCGACCGGTACATGTCGGCGAAGAACGACTGCTGACCGCCCTGCTTGACCGACCGGTAGTGGCCCGGGTCGCGGTCCTGGGCGCTGGTGTTGCTGGTGCCGGCCGAGCGA
The DNA here is from genome assembly GCA_963770725.1 of uncultured Actinomycetota bacterium. Taxonomy (GTDB): domain Bacteria; phylum Actinomycetota; class Actinomycetes; order Propionibacteriales; family Kribbellaceae; genus Kribbella. The sequence goes on along the minus strand of CAVYQT010000010.1, from coordinate 13,670 downwards.
GTCTCGGTCTGGCCGGTCTCCTCGGCGACGGTCGCGGCCAGGGCGTCCACCTTGGCGTTGCGGGTCTCGACCGCGGTCAGGGCCTCGATCTCGGCGTACAGGGCCTCGGCCTGCTCCGACTGGGTGCGGACCAGGGTCCGCTCGGTCTCGGTCAGCTCGCGGCCGACGGTGCCGTCCTGCGCCTTCTCGGTCGCGGCGCGGGTCTGCAGGCCCTCGATCGACGTGCGCAGCTGGGCGTACTGCTCCCGCCGCGCCTTCAGGTAGGGGTTCACGTTCAGCCTCCCGGCTAAGGAATGGGGTTCCTCGCCGGGGTGTCCGTGTGGCCGGGGGCCGGGGTGCCCGTCGTGTGGACCGGGGGTGCCGTACGCCGGGGCGCCGGGGGTGCCGTGCGTTCGCGATCAGGGTACGCGACACGACCCGGGCGGTAAGCCCTTCCCGCCCGGGTGGTGTGTCAGGGGAGCGGCAGCGGTGGCAGCTCGGCCGGCAGCTTGGCCAGGACGTCGGCGAGCAGCTGCTGGGAGTCGTCGACGCGCGAGCGGGGGTGAGTCAACATGTCGACGTCGCCGGCAACCTCCGGACCCCACTCGTCTCCCACCCGCAGCGAGCGGACACCGCTGACCGTGGCGAGCTCGCCGTACGCGCCGGCCAGGGTGACCGCCACCTCGGCGAGGTTGGCCTTGACGCGCTCGGTGATGCCGCCGGCGATCATGCGGTTTCGGCGTTCCTGGAACCCGACCGACAGGTCCTCGAGCGCGCCGTCCTTCACCAGGGCGAGGGTCTCGTCGCCGATCGGCGTCTCACTCACCCGCATCTCGACGTACAGGCCGACTGGGTCGTCGCGCAGTAGTACGCCGCGGCCGATGAGCGTGCCGCCGAGGTCGAGGTGTTCGCGGGAGAACCGCACCCGGTGCGCCGCCCGCAGCTGGTGGTTGAACGCTCCCCGCGCAAACTGCTCGACGAGCCGGCTGTCGATCCGGACGGGCTGGTTGTACGGCACGGCGATGCCGCGGATGGTGCGCCCGTCCCCGTCGGATCTGACCTCGAGGTCGGGCTTGAACGCGCGGTAGAGCGTTCCGGTCATGGGTCAGTCCTTCGTCTTCGGGTCGGCGTCTCCGCGCCGGCTCATCCAGTGGCCGTCGCACAGGCCGCGGGTGGTCGCGGGCTTCGTGCAGTTCTCGATCTTGCAGCCGGAGGCCTTCGACTCTGCAGAGTCGCCTGACCTGCGGGTTTGTCGCTCAGACCGCGTCGTCTTCGCTGGGGTCGCCTTCTTCGCCGGTTTCGTCGTCTGGGTCATCGGGGTTGGGCTCCTTCGGGTTGTCGGTGTCGCCTGGTGGCGGAGGTGGCGTGGGGAAGTCGTCGCCTCCTTCGAGCGGTGGCAGGCCCTCGGCCGCCCGGTCCTCGTTCGGGGTCAGTGTCCTGCTGCGGATCCGGATCTCGGCGGTCTGGGCCCGGGCGAGCGGGTCGGGCCGGGTGTACTCGTCGAGGTCCGGCTTGGCGCACATCCCGGGGGGCAGCGCCCGGGACAGCGCCGCCTCGAACCGGGCGATGTGGCCGCGCAGGCCCCACTTCGTGAACTTGACGTCCTCGGCGTTGTCGTTGCGGTAGGTGCGGTTCGACGTCTCGACGCCGAGCGCGGACGGCTGCACTCCGAACACGAGCGCGGTCTCGAGCAGCGACATCTTGCGGGCCTCGACCAGTTGCAGCTCGTCCGGGTTCCACGCCAGCGGCTCGAACGTGGTGGTGGCGTTGAGTACGGCGACCGTGCGGTCGCGCTGGGCCTCGAGCCACTTCAGCTTGAGGTCGGTCGCCTCGGGCTCGGTGAGGTCGGGGTTGTCGGACTTCAGCGTGCCGCTCGGTACGCCGTGCTGGCTGATCGACTGGGCCTGGCGCTGCAGCTCGCGGGCCAGGTCGAGGGTGCCGCCGTACTGGCCGTTCATCCCGGTCAGGTGCGCCTCGAGCACGCCGATGCCGCGGACGTCGGACGGCCGCGACGGTCCCTTGATGTGGAACACCTCCCACGGGGCGTAGCTCTTGCCGGCGATCTGGTACTCGAGCGAGCCGACCGGCAGCATCGACATCGCCTCCCAGCCGACCCGGCGGACGCCGACGTACTCGGCCGGGATCGGCAGTACGGCGGTCGGCGTACCGTCGGGGTCGCGGTCGGCCCACAGCCCGATGCCGTTGCCGTTCCAGACGACGTCGAGGCCCCAGCTGGAGAACGTGTTCATGCGTTCCTCGGCCGGGTTGGGCTGCTCGAGCAGGATCGGCCGCGGCTTGACCTTGACCCACCGGTCGTCGTCGTCCTGGGTCCAGGCGTCCCACGGGACGGAGCCGAGGGCGTCGGAGATCATCAGCGACGCTCGCCATGCGCCCGGCAGTGCCAGGCCGCCGCGGTACAGCGACATCGGGTAGTTGATCGGCTGGCCGTCGATGATGACCTGGAACCCGGCGCCGGCCGAGCGGGTCTGGGTGCGCGGCTTCAGCAGCCGCCCGAGGCCCATCAGAGCCACCCGGCCTCTGCCAGTACGGCGGCGGCCACGAGCAGCGTGCCGACCAGCAGCAGGCCCCACGCAGGGCCTGCGAGCAGCGTCACCGCGGCGACCACGCACAGCAGCCCCACCAGCTGGGCCACGCCCAGCCAGGTCGTGCGGCGCACCTTCACCTGTCGTCGCACCTTCACCTGTTGTGCTCCCATCAGTAGATCCTCGATCGCGGTTTCTCGGGTTCGACCTCGGGCGGGTGGTCCGCGCCCCACAACGCGAGAGTGCCGGCGGTCAGCGGGGTGATCGGTTCGCCGTCGGTGGCCCACGCCCACGACGCGCCGAGCTTGCGGCGGGTGAGCCGCTCGTCGCACGCGTCGACGAAGTCCTTCTGCCCGTAGTGCATGACGGTGGGGGCCGGTTTGGCCTTGAGTTCGTCGTGGACCCGGACCGACGCGGCCGCGTAGTCCGGGGCGGACACACGTTGGACCTCGTACCCGGCGCGCTCGATTTCGTCGGCGATGTCGCGGGCCGGGCCGGCGTTGTTCGCGGTGACCCGTTTCAGGCCCTGACGCTCGAGCACGCCGATGACCGCAGCGGCAACCCACCGGGTGCCGAGACCGTGCTCGATGACCTCGAGCAGGCCGCGGCCGTCGGGGTGGCGCCAGCCGGCGGCGATCGTGGCCGCCCGCCGGTCCGGGTCCACGTCGAACGCGACCCCGGGATCGACATCGGCGGGGATCCGGTCCAGCGTCGTCGACGCGACCACGACCGCCTCGGGGATCAGCCGCTCACCGGCGGCCGCGGTGGTGATGTTGCCATAGGCCCGCAGTACGCCGGCCAGCCCGATGTCATCGTCCTCGAGGTCCTCGCGGATGAACCGCTCAAGCTTGTCGGGCGAGATCAGCGGGTGCGTCCCGTACGCCGGGTGGTGCTGCAGGATCAGCTTCACCAGGTCGTCGACGGGCAGCTCCTTCACCGGGACGCCGTCGATCTTGGACGGCACCGACCACTCGAAGTACGCCGTACCGCGGGTGCTGCCGGCCTCGACGCCGGCGCGGCCGGAGTCGCGCTCCTGGTTCAGCCACGTCGACGCCGGCGTACCCATCGTCGAGATGAACCACGCCTGCGCGTTCGTGGTCAGGAACGTCGGCCGGTAGCCGGCCTTCATCTTCAAAGCTGTCGGTGCGTCGTGGTACCACAGCTCGTCGAGCGACAGCAGGTCGATCGCCTTGCCGTGCAGCAGGTCACCGTTCGGCGGGAACGGCTTCAGCTCGCTGCGGGTCGGCAGCCACACCAGCCGCTCGCGGCCGGTGGTGGTGTACGCGCGGATCTTGCCTGCAAGCTCGGACGCCTCGAGCAGGTCGACGAACTCCGACCACTGCTCGAGCGACTTCTCGCCGTTCTGCGCGGCCATCCACAGCCGGCGCTTCAGCCCGGCCGCGAGCCGGTGCACGAACACGGACTGCTGCAGCGCGGACTTGCCGCCGCGCCGCTGGACGGTGACCACGACGACGTCGTACGCCCACCACCCCGTCTGCGGGTCCACCTCGAGCGCGACGTCGGCGACGTACCGCTGCCACGGCATCAGCGGCATCCCGAGCAGCTGCGCAACCTTCGCGACCGCCGGCCCGTACGTCGGCCGGCTAGGCGTCCGGCGAGTCGCCCAGCGTGGGGCCGGCCCCCAGGAGCTCGGCCAGTTCATCGTCGAAGCTCGACGGAGAGGTGTCATCGTCACTGTCACCACCGCCCCCGCTCCCAGCACCCCGGTTCAAATCGCCGTCCAGCCCGGCCGGCGCGGCCAGCGGCAGCGCCGCGAGCAGGTACCGCAGCTCACGCGACAGCCGCACCAGCTCGGGTGCCTCCTTCTCGGTCTGCCACTTGCCGGCCATCCGGGCGGCCAGCACCGCGAGCGGCTCGTGGACGCCGGTGCACCGGCCCTCGCGTTGCGCCTGGTGGAAGGCGTCGACGATCGACTTACGGAGCGAGCGCGGCAGTGGTCGGGAGCCACCTGCCGCGCCGTCCGTGTTCGCCATGAGCGAAGTCTAAACCGGAGGTCGAGGGTTTACCGGTTAGCTCGAAAAATCGCTTCGGGGTCCCGCGCACAAAAAAGGGACACGGACAAGCGGATGTCCGGGGCCCTGAGCACATGGGAAAACGACCCGGGCGTCACTCTCTGTTGATTATATAACCCGTGAGCGTCACTCACTGTCGATCGTGTCCTGTTTCGCGACCACAGATGAGGCGCTGTACTCGTCGATCAGCGTCCTGATGGTGGCGATCTCGTTGCGCCTGGAGCTGGGCCAGCGTGTGCTCGGCCAGGTGGCCAGCTGGCCGGCCGCCATCGCCCGGACCACGTCGACCTGCCACGGCAGCAGGTCCAGCCCGAGCTGCTCGGCGTACCGCAGCACAGCGTCAGCGTCGAACGGCTGCTGGGTCATCGCCATCTCCTCGAGGTGACCGCGTCGGTGGGTGGGGCCGCGTCACCCCGCTTGAAGTTCCCGATGCACTCGTACCCGTCGATCGCCACCGTACGACGCTCACCGTGCGCGGCCTTCATGTTGTTCGGGTCGAACTCCAGATCGGGCCGCTGTACCACCGGGATCACGTGGTCGGCGGTGTCGGCACCGGCGTGCCCGCACAGCCAGCAGATCCCCTGATCCCGGCCGATGACGTACCGGGCGAGGCGCCGAGCCCGGCGGCCGCCGATGCGTGGATCCGCGGTGGTCACTTACGGCACGCTGCCTTTGCAGGAGGCGATGACGTACCCACCGTTCGAGGTGTTCTCCGAGATGACCATGCCGTCGACGGTGATGCGGCACGTGACCGCACCCGCGGCGTCGGCGTTCTGCACTGACAGGTACACGAAGTCACCTCTGCTGAAGCCGGGCACAGTGAGACCCGTGCCGCCCTGCTGGTTCTTCATCGGCAGGTTGACCTTGGCCTGCTGTCCACCGTCCGGGGTCTGCAGGGTGACGCTGGCGCTCCTCAGACCTCTCGCGCCCGAGCCCTCAGCCTCGTACACGACAGTGCGGCTGGTGCTGACGTTGGCTGCTGGTGCCGACAGCTTCGGCCAATAGAACGTCAGCAGCCCCGCGCCGACGATCAGCGCGACCGCGCCGGCCACGAACAGGATGACGTGACTCCGTTTGAACCCCATAGTGTTGCCCCCTCGTACCTGAGCGTAAGGGCTGTCAGGGCCACTGTCTGCTGCTCGTCATCGCCTGCGTGGGGTGGCCGGCGTGGGTCAGTCGCGCTGTTCCGACGCGATGGGGGATGCGGCGAGGGCGCGGGCAGAGGTGTTGAACAGGCGCCATGTGGTCTCGGCAACGACTGCGGTCCCGTCGGGCAGGCGGATCACGAGCCCGACCGTTGCTCGGCCTTCGCTCGTGCCGTTGCGTAGCAGGCCGATCCGCTCGAGCTTGCCCTGCGGGGTGGTCGCGGGGATGTCGGTCCAGGGCGCGCGCTCGATATCGGGCGTGACGGTAAGTGGTTCCATCACAGCGTCTCGGCGCGCTCACCGGGCTGGCCGGGGTACTGGCGGCTCTCGACGCGCTCAGGCCAGTGCCACGTTCCGCCGGCCTTGTCGTCGTCCTCGTCCTGGAGCACGGCGCGGTTGAAGAACATGCCCTCGGGATTGAGTACGGCCAGGTCGACGAAGACGTGATCCGGGTTGTCCTCGGGCGCGGGATCGGTGGCCGTGATGATCGCCGCCCGGCACTCCGAGGTGTACTCGCCGCCTGGGGTGCCGTAGCTGACGTAGTGGACGATGCGGCCGACCGAGGGGCGCATCAGTTGGCGCTCTCGGGAAGGGGCTGGCCCGGGTCCGCCGCCGGCACCGCATGCGCCTCGGAGTCGGCAGCGGCCCCGGGTGTCGACCACCCGGCCGGGTCATCGGCCAGGTCGAACGTGAGCACCAGCTGGTCGGAGCGCATCACGTGCCGCACCTTGGCGTGGTCGAGCAGCTGGGCGACGACCGGCAGCACCGGTACGTCGGCGTTGGGGATCGCGGCGACCAGGTCGTTGAGGTACGACCTCGCGATCCGGCGGGTAGCCGGCGGAGTCGACGACGTGGTGCTCATCCGGTCACCCGCCTTCACGCTGTCGAGGAGTTCGCAACACAGGCCGGATGCTACTCACGATTCGGCCGGACGTTTGTCGTCGGGGTGGTCCGGGCGTGTCGAGCACTCGGCGCGAACGCCGCGGCCATCCTGGCCCGGACTTCGGCGTTCATCCGGGCCCAGTGATCGTCGTCCTGGTTTTCCACCGGTTGTTTGTCCACAGGCTCTCGCGCGTCCTGTGGCTTGGGCTGTTGAGGTACCGGGGTGGGTGGATAACCGTCAGCTGGAGTAACGCCAGATGGAGAATGCGTGCCATTTTCACGCTCAGCACTGTCAGACGATTCTTCCGAAACCGTCAGACGATTATCACCGAAACCGTCAGACGATTCTGCCGGAGTGGGCCTATCGGTTGCCGATTCTGCGCTCGGAACCGTCAGACGATTATGGGGTGTTTCGTGTGCCAATTCTGAGCGTGGGACCGTCAGACGACTCGGGGGTTTATCCACAGGCTCGGCCGGTTCGGGGAATGGTAGCTGGTCGGGGAATGCCGGCAGATCGGCGGCGGACATCAGGCCGAGGTCGAGCACTGGGGTCGTGCACTGGTACTTCGCGCGGCGGCCGGGCGAGGCTCCGGTGCCCCTGGTGGGTGCGGTGGTCTGCACGAACCAGCCGGCGTCGACCAGCGCCTTGAAGTGTCTCCACACCTGGCGGGAGCTGAGGCCGAGCTCGGTGGCTACCTTCTCGTCGTTGACCACGACACCACTGCCGGTCGTGCCGGACGAGTCGTACGCGATCAGCCGACCGACCGCCGCCTGCTGGCGGGTCAGCTTCTTGCGGGCCGCGGCGACCTCGACCGTTCGCAGGAACGTGAACAGATCGACCGGCTCAGGTGCCCCCGTGTTTGCACCCACCAGCCCTACCGCTTGGCGACGACGATGCCGCGCCCGTTCGGTACCCACTCGATCCCGCCGCCCATGCCGCCGCCGGCGCGCTGGCTCGAGGTCGCGGTGCGGGAGGCGCAGTTGCGGCAGCGGGGCCGGTCGGTCTGCTTGCGGTTCCCGCATTCGCAGTACGACACGCAGGCGTCGCAGAGCCTCTCGCGGCCGGTGACGAAGCGACCGCACTTGGCCAGGCACGGCCGCGGCCTGATCTTCGTTGCCATCGTGTGGATCCCCTCCCGAGGGTTCTAGGTGAACGGCAGCGGAGGCTGTAGCCGCCGCCGCTTGGTCTTCTGTGCTGGTCCCCGGCGCACTGGGCAGATCGCCTGGTGGACCATGTAGCGCTTGTTTGGGTGCTGGTGTGGCCGCTCGGCCGAGATGGGCCAGCCGAGCAGACCGTGGCGGGGATGGCGGCCGGCGCTGATCGTGCCGTCGACGTCCGGGACCGGCTCGACGGGTATCGCCTTGCCGGTGACCAGGTTGCGGACGAACACGATCGGCCGGCCGCATCGGTTGCAGGGTGAGCACCCCGGCGGCCTTCCCCGGTACCGGGCCGCCGGGGGCATGGTCATCGGTGCTCGCCCTGCCTCACGTCGTAGCAGTCACTGCAGAGGCGGGCCTCGGTCGCACCGAGGATCCAGATCTCGTCTCCGGCCTCGAGCGCCAACCCGCAGTAGCCCTCGCAGGAGCGCCGTTTCCTGCATCGCACCTTCCTGTCTGGCCGCCCGGGCGCCGTCGGCCCGTTCCGGCCGGGCCGGCGAAGTCGCAGCGGTGCGGGCGGCTCGAAGTGGGTCACGATCGCTCGGCCCGTTCCCGGATCCGGCGTAGGGTGTCGGCCGCGGTCGGGTCGCTGGTCGCGCGGCCGGCGACCCAGCCGATCAGGTCGTCGAACGCCCGCTCCCGATCGGCGACGTCGCGGCTGCTGTCTTGCCAGTAGTAGACCTGGTCCACTACCTGCTCGAAGGTCATCGGCTCGGCCTCGAGCTCGAGGTCAGGCATAGAGCGGTCCTCCGATCGGTTCGTGGAGCTCTCTTGCCCGCTGCAACCAGTTGACGCTCGAGGGATGGCCGGCGAGCGGGACCGCGAGCACCCGGATCCGCTCTTCGGCGATCCGCGGTTTCGTGGGGTATCCGCTCGCGGCGTCGTACAGCGCGGCCAGCCCGTACGCAAGCGCGGTGGCGGTGCGGCCCTCGTTCAGATCCCGCAGGACCCGGGTCCGGCACTCGGCCAGGATCAGCGGCGACAGCTCGAGGTCGTTGACGAAGTCGTACTCAGCCATCGTTGCCCCCGGCCATGAACCGGTCGACGCGAGCCTGCTCGGCCGCGATCTGCTCCGGGGTGTCACCGTCGTACAGCTGCCCGGCGTAGATCCCGCCGATGAGGTTGCGCCGAGCGAGGATCTCACCGGCCGCGCGGGCCTCGCCCGGCGTACCCCTCAGCCGACCTGGGATGCGGTCCTCGGCGAGCGCGCGGGCGACCTCGGCGTCATGCTCGGCCCACTTCGGCAGCGTGCAGTAGTCGGTGTGCGGCTGACCTGGAGGGACGTGGCAGCTGGAGCACTCCTCGGCGATCGCCTGGGCGACGCTGACCCAATGGTCGGCGGCCTCGCACTCGGCCCCGTCGGGGTCGTGGTGGTCGAGGTGGTCGAGGTAGGCCTCGTGGACGGCCATCGGGTCGGCGCCGGAGCTGCGGTCGATCTCCATCGACCAGGGGCAGCCGGCGAAGCCGCACACGACGATCAGGTTCACGTTGACCGTCATCACTCGTCCTCCAGCAAGGCAACGCAGCCGCCCACGCCGCCGTGCTCGTCGGCGCGGTGTCCGCAGCCACCGCACACGGGGTGAACCCAGGGCTCGTCGGGCACGGGGTCGAAGTCCCCGCAGCCGCACTCGTGACGTTCGGCCCGATGTGCGCGCTCCGCCTGGTGGGCCTTCTCCGGGTTGGTGGGGTCGATCTTGGTGAACCACAGGCAGTCGGGGTGGCCGCACAGGATCATCGCGCTCATGGCTTCACCAGCTCCCACGGTCCGCAGCCATCGGTGACGAATGCGCGGTCGCCGCGGCGGATGGTGACGATCTGCTGGCCGCGCTTGTAGCTGGCGGCAATGACCGCGCGGACCTCCCCGGAGGTGTCGCGCAGCCGTGCCCAGTAGCACTTGCCAACGTCGGGGCCGGGGGAGATGTAGGTGCCGGTCTTGATGTGCTTGCCGACCAGGTACGTGCCGTCGGCAAGCATCACCGCCGGGACCGGCGGCGACTTCTCGACCGCGCGCGTCGTCGGCGCCGGCGTCGACGTACCGATCGGCGTACCGGGGGTGCTGGTCGGCGCGGCCGCGGCGACGACGCGATTGCCGCCGGCGGCCGCGGACGTGGCCGGCTTCTCCTGCCAGAGGTACCCGACGATGACCGCGACGATCGCCGCGAGCAGCGCGAGCACGGTGTAGAGCTGTCGGCGGGTGAACTGCCGCCGCGCCCGATGGATAGGTACTGAGTGAAGGTGTGTTGACGGTCTGTGATCCCACTCGCTCATGCGCGAGTCCCTCCCTGGAAAGGGCTTTCGTTGGATGGGTGGAGCGGGCCGCCCGGGTCGGCTCAAGCCGGCGCGGTGGGGGGTGTGGTGCATTCCGCACCGGACAGGGGAGAGCGCCCGGGCGACCCTGTCTAGGAGATGTTGCGTGCGTCGTACGGGACGCCCGAGCAGTGCGGCCCGCAGGTGTGCGGCGGGTTGTCGGTCGGCTGATCGGCCGAGGCCTCGTCGCCCGCGCGCTGGGCGACGAACCGGTCGATGTATGCCGGGTCCCACAGATAGGCGCCGCTGGGGCCGGGCAGCTTGCCGGCCGGCGTGATCCTGCCCAGCTGGATCCAGCGCGTCAGCGTGCCGCGGTCGATCCCCAAGCGCTTGCAGACCTCGGTGCTGCCGATGAACTGGACGAGCTGCTCCTGCAGACTCTGCGTCAACTGCTGCAGGTCCGCAGCTTCCTGGCTGGGCTCGTCTTCGTTTGACATATTCAAACCGAACCATGAGTTATGCAGCTTTGGCAAGGGCCTTGCGCAGTGAACTTGATACGTGCAACGATCGGGCCATGACCAATCGGGAGTTGGTTCCGGAGTTCGATCTCGCGGACCGGATGCGCAAGGCACTTCGTACGTCGGGTGTGGGGTCGATGGAGATGGCCGACTACCTCGGCGTCACCCGGGCCACGGTCAGCAACTGGATCAACGGGCACGTCAAGCCGTCGCTGCAGTCGCTGCGGTTGTGGGCGATGCGGACCGGCGTGGACTTCGACTGGCTCCGGACAGGAGAAGACCCCCACCAGCTGGAGGCTGATGAGGGTGTGTCGGCGATGCTCCCGCGGTTGGACTCGAACCAACAACCTGCCGGTTAACAGCCGGCTGCTCTGCCAATTGAGCTACGCGGGATCGATGTGTATCGTGCCCCCCCCGATCCCTGAGGACCAGAGTAGGTTAGCAGGCCCGGGTCGAACTACAAAAACGGGATTCCGGGGCGGGGAGGGTGGCTTCCGGGGCAGCTTTGGCCCGGCTGCCGGCTAGATGCCGAACTCCTCGCGGACAGACTTCAGGGCGGCTTCGGCGGCGTCGACGACGCCGGGCTGGTCGGGCTCCAATCCCTTGTCCAGAACGAAGTTCCAGGAGACCGGGGCGTTGGTGTCGGCCGGGTTGCGGCGACCGACGATGCGAACGCCGCGCTTGCCGGACAGCGGGACGTGGCGCTGGACGATGATGCTGGCGTCGACGCGTTCGCGGAGGAGCTGGCCGAAGCGGCCGGGGTCCTCGACCTTGAGTTCGGTTGCGCGGAGTGGGGTGCCGAACGCGGTGGTCTCGTAGATGTGCATCAGCGATGCCTCGGAGTCCCAGCCGGCGCGCTCGATCTGCTCCCAGCCGACCCTGCGTACGGCGTCGTGCGAGTCGGTGGGGAGGTAGACGGCGGCGCGCGTACCGGCGACCCAGTGGCCGTCGGTCAGCTGGACCGCGGCCAGGATGTCCTCCTTGCCGCCGTCCGCGTGCCTCGAGCTGGCAGTCACTGACTCGGTCAGTTCGCGGGGCCAGGTGGTGCGCCTGAATCTCACGCTCCCATCATTCCAGTTGGGCCAAGTGTGGTCGGGCGGGGTGCCGCTGCCGCGGCCGTCGTGCGCGTGTGCGGGTAGCTCCCGTTCGGTGCTTTGCGGGTTGCGGTTTGGTGATCGCCGGCGGCTAGGCAAAGCACCGAACGGGAACAGATGGGGTTGGGCCGGAGGTCGGCGTGGGCTGCGTCGGGTGTGTGGTGGCTGGGCGGGGCTTGGTCGGCTGTGGGTGCAGTGGACTGAGTCGGGGTGGGGGCTAGGCGGCGTAGTCGCGGAGGTGGGGGAGGGCTCGGCGGCGGAGGTGGCGGAGGGCTTCTCGTTCCAGGGTGCGGATCTGGGCGGGGGTGAGGTTGAGGGCGATGGCGGCTTCTTCAGGGGTGGAGGGAGTGTGGCCGTTGAGGCCGTAGCGGTGGTGGATGACTTGTACGTGGAGGTCGTCCAGGAACTGGAGGTGGTGGGCGATGTCTCGGCGGAGGGCGGCGCGGAGTACGACGGCGTCGTCGTCGATCAACGGCTCCGAGTCGTCGAGGTCGAGTGTCTCGGGGTGGATGCGCCAGGCTTGGGCGCGTTCGACTCGGGCGACGGTGAGGCCGGCTGACTTGGCGAGCTCCGCGACGGTGGGTTCGCGGCCGAGGCGCTGGGTCAGGTCGTGCCGGATGGCTGCCAGACGGCATGCGTCGGTGTACGCCTGGGCCGGCATCCGCACCAGGCGGGACCGGTCCGAGATCGCACGTCCGATGGACTGGCGGATCCACCAGATCGCGTACGTCGAGAAGCGGTGACCGAGCCGGTGGTCGAACCGCTCGACCGCACGCATCAGGCCGATGTTGCCCTCCTGGATCAGGTCCAGGAGTGAGATGCCCTTGCCGGTGTAGCGCTTGGCGAGTGACACGACCAGCCGCAGGTTGCTCTCGATCATCCGCCGGCGTGAACGCGTTCCGAGGTCGACGACCTGCTGTAGTTCGGCGCGGTCGTGCCGGCTGGGCTCGCTGGTCTCCAGGCGCTCGGCTGCCAGCAGCCCGGCTTCTATCCAGTACGAGTGCTCGTTGACCTCCTCCAGAGTCAGCAGTTGGTGGTGTCCGATGTCGCGCAGGTAGGCGACCAGTGCGGTCATGTCGGCGGGTTCACAGTCGAGCTCGGCCATCCGTTCCCCTCTCTTCGTCAAAGAGAGTGCCGTGATCGGGCCGCTCTGAACGCACTGACTTTCCGTCGGTGGATAACTACCAGAGGTCAGCGGACCTGCCCTGTGGATAAGAGGGTTCGCCGTCGGTGTGGGGCGTATGATGCGCCGGCTGCGCGCCGCGGGGATGGGTGAGGTTCGGTACGGCGGCGTTGACCGAGGCCGCGCCGGACGACGGGCTGTGGCGAGGTGGGCAGGTTCGAGCCACGAGTGGGGTAGGGCAGGCCCCGGCCGGGCGGCCACGAGGTCGGCCGCGCGGTCGTGCGAGTTGGGCTGGCGTGGGGTGGGCCGAAGGCCGGCCGTCGTCTGGCCGGGTCCGCGCGGGGTCGCGGTATTGGGACCACGGGGACCGACGGCCCACGGCCGGACGGGCGCCGCGTCGTAGGGCGGGATCGAGCGTGGGCGTCGTACGGGAAGGCGTGGGCGTCGTACCGGAAGGCGTGGGCGTCGTACGGGGTGGGGCGGCGACGGTGGGGGTTGGGTCCAGGCGGGGTAGGTGGGGGCTAGGGCTTCGTAGTGGGTGGACCAGGTGGGGAGGGGGGTGTTGGCGAGGTGGGCGTCGAGGCGGTCCAGGAAGGCGTGGGTGCCGGGGAGGAAGCCGCGGGCGTTGGTTGGGGACAGGCCGATGTGGGTGAAGGTGAGGAAAGTGCCTTCGCCGTCTTCGGTGAGTTCGTAGCGGACGACGCCTTCTTCGACGATGCGCTGATGCCACTCGTGTTCGAGGACGTGGGGCGGGTCCCAGACGAGGATGCGGCCGGTGAGGCGTTTGGCGTCGGGGGCGGCGGGTGGTTCGTCGGGCATCATCTCGATGGTGCCGCCGGTACGGCCGTCGATGGTGGTTTCGCCGAACCAGGCTTTGCGTTCCACGGGTTCGGTGAGTGCGGCCCAGACCGCCTTGATCGGGTGGGGCAGGTGGCGGCGGAAGGTCAT
>CAVYQT010000009.1:0-538250 GCA_963770725.1 uncultured Actinomycetota bacterium | reverse complement strand
GAATTGTCAAGACCTGTGGATCGGCGTGTCACGCGGCTTGAGCATCGCCTCCTGATTCGTCGGGTCGTTCGACGAGTTTGCCGTTCTCGAACTTCGCGCCGGCGCGGACGAGGGCGACCAGGTGGGGTGCGTTCACGGTGCGCCAGCGGGCTTGTGCGGATTCGATGAGCTTGAACGCCATCGCGACGCCGGCGGCTCTCGAGCCGGGTCCCTTGGTGACGCGTTGCCGCAGCCGGACGGTGGCGAAGGTCGACTCGATGGGATTGGTCGTGCGCAGGTGGATCCAGTGCTCGGCGGGGAAGTCGTAGAACGCGAGCAGCACGTCGAGATTGTCGGTGATCTTCGCGACCGCCTTGGGCCACTTCGCGCCGTAGAGGTCGGCGAACGCCTTCGTGGCCTTGCGGGCGTGGTCCTTGTCCTCGGCGTTGTAGATCTCCGCGAGCGCGGCCTTCGCGCCCGGGTGCGCCGACTTCGGCAGCGCGGCAAGAACGTTGCCGCCGACATGGAACCAGCAGCGCTGCTCCTTGGTCTCGGGGAACACCTCGCGGACCGCCTTCCAGAATCCGAGCGCGCCGTCCCCGACCGCCAGCACCGGCGCCCGCATGCCGCGCCGCTTGCAGCCCCGCAGCAGGTCGGCCCACGACTCGCTGGACTCGCGGAACCCGTCGGCCAGCGCGACCAGCTCCTTGCGCCCGTCGGCACGGACCCCGATCATCACCAGCAGGCACACCTTGTCCTGCTCCAGGCGGACCTTGAGGTGGATGCCGTCCACCCAGCAGTAGACGTAGTCGGTTCCGGTCAGCGAGCGCCTGCCGAACACGGTCGCCTCGTCTTGCCACTGCGTGGTCAGCCGGGTGATCGTCGCCGGCGACAGGCCCGCTGCCGAACCGAGGAACTGCTCCAGCGCCGGACCGAAATCACCGCTGGACAAGCCATGCAGATACAGCAGCGGCAGCACCTCCGCGACCTGCGGCGACTTTCTGGCCCAGGCCGGCAGAATCGCAGACGAGAACCGCATTCGCTCACCCGTGGCCTCGTCGACGCGCTTGTCGTTGACCCGTGGCGCCCGCACCGGCACCGCCCCCGCCGCCGTGGTCACCTCCCGCTCGGCGTGGTACCCGTTGCGCACCACCAGCCGATGCCCGTTCTCGTCGAGCTGCCCAGCACAGGACTCGATGTAGGCGGCCACCTCGGCCTGCAACGCAGCGGCCAGCATCGCCCTCGCGCCGTCGCGGACGATCTCATCCAGCAACGACCCGCCGACCGCGGCCGGGGCATGTGCGTTGGCCTCGGACTCCTCGTGCACTACCTTGAACAAGGGCGTACCTTCCCGAACCAGCGCGCCAACGCCGGTCCTGATCAGAACCACTTTGTCTTCGAGATCATCCTCGGGAAGGTGCGCTCCTTCACGTCACCTGGCCGAGGGCCATCCACAGGTTCTGATCATTGCTCGGTCCTGGGCGGTTCGATGGGAGTTCTCACACCGACCATCGACGCCACGAGGGGGCCCCCACCCGCCGATGACATCTTCGTCCATGCCTGCTGGCCGCGGCCAGTTCCTCCTTGATCTGCTCGGCCAGGTTCCTGATCCCCGTAAGAACGGAAAGCAGGGACGCGGCAAGCCGCGCCCGCAGCTGGTCGGTGACCAGCCGGGTCCAGCGTCGAGCGCCGGGCAGCAGCTGCGGTTCGACGTCGACGTCCGCCGCGACTACTCCAGGTTCGACCGGCGCCGCGCCGATCTGTCCAACCCGGTCCTCGTGCACGCCAGACGGCACGCCCGCGGCATCGGCGAGACCCGCGGCTGGACACCGCGAGTGGCAGGCGACGTCGACCGGGCCCTGGTCATCCTGCTGTCCAGCCACACCGCCGACGGCGACAGCATCGACAAGGTCCGGTTCTCCGAACTGTTCCCGGTGCTGCGACGCTACGGACTGAGCGCCGAACGGACCATCGAGGTGCTCGCGGATCTCGACCTGTTCGACAACGACCGAGCAGCGTCCACTGCTCAACCAACTCATGTGGCGGCTGGTGACAGCCTGCTTACCGACACCCCAACAACGCGGAACGGCGCATCTTACGCACCTACGCCGAAAGGTACCGGCGCCTCGGCAGCGGCATCGCCGCGTTGATTCCTCAGGTCTACCTGCACTACGACCCCTACACCGCGACCCAGCGTGGTGCACCCGGCCCAGTGTCGCGTCAGCGGATGGACTTCCTCCTGCTCCTGCCGCACCGGGCCCGCGTGGTCATCGAATGCGATGGCAAGCAGCACTACGCCGACGACAACGGTCGTGCCGACCCCCGCCGCTACGCCGCAATGATGGCCGAGGACCGCGACCTGCGCCTGAAGGGATACGAGATATACCGGTTCGGCGGTGCCGAGCTTGTCAACGACCCAGCCGCCCGGCACCTACTCAACGCGTTCTTCGACCGCCTGGATCAGCACTACCACCACTAACCCCCCGAGAACGGGCATGGATGGCTCTGCTGGCCGAAGGAGGCGCGTGTTCCACCGACACTCACCCGGTTTGCGGCTGGTGACAGCGTTCTTACCAACACCCCGTGTCAGGGGATGAGGACGACCTTGCCGGTGGTGGCGCGGTCTTCGAGTGCACGGTGCGCCTGGGCTGCTTCCGCCAGTGGGAAGGTCGTGGTCAGGGCGTGCCAGCGACCTGAGAACGTCTCCTCCAGCGCCACCTTCTCGAACTCGTGCAGCCTCGGCATCATCTTCGGGCCGATCGACCAGTTGGCGGTCAGGCCGCGGGCCATCAGGTCCTCCGTGGTCAGCTGGATCGGACCGCCGCCGGACCAGCCGAACATCAGCACGCGCCCGCCGATCCCGAGCAGTTCGAAGGCCTGCTGACCGTTCTCGCCGCCGACGCCGTCCAGCAGGACCATGATGGCCCGATCGCCCAGCTCAGCCTTGAGCGCCGCCGGCCAATCGGCATCCCTGTAGTCGACCGCATAGTGCGCACCGAGGTCGCGGACCTGGTGCACCGTCTCCGGACCTCCGGCCAAGCCGATCACGGTCGCGCCGACATTGCGCGCCGCCTGGACCAGGTAGCTCCCGATCCCACCGGCGGCAGCGGTGATCAGTACGACGTCATCCGCCGTCAACCGTGCCTGCGACAGGATGCCGGCCGTGGTCCGGCCGGTCCCGATCGTGGCGACCGCCTGGGCCGCGTCGACATGGTCCGGAAGCTCGTACAGCGACTCCACCTTCGCGACGGCGAGTTCGGCGTACCCACCGGGCACCGGGCCCAGGTGCACCACGACCCGCTTGCCGATCCAGGCCGCGTCGGTCTCAGGCCCAACGGCCTCCACCCGGCCGGCGACCTCGCGTCCCGGGATGGTCGGGAGTTCCGGCACCGGGATCGGTCCGCCGCCGGCGGTGCCCGCCCGCAGCGCCGTGTCGATGAGATGGACCCCGGCCGCCTCGACCCGGATCAGCACCTGTCCGTCGCCGGGGACCGGATCGGGGACGTCCTCGTAGCGCAGATTCTCCGCCGGACCGAACTCGTGCACTCTGATCGTCTTCACAGGTCCACAACCTAGAACCTCAAGATTGCTTGAGGTCAAGGTATGCCACTTTCTTACCTTGTGTATTAAAGTGCGGTCAGGGCTGAGGGAGGGACAGTGCCGTGGCGAAGATTCTGAAGGGCGCGAACGCGCAGGAGACTCACAGCGCGATCCTGGACCTGATCCGGTCCAGCGGCACGGTCACCCGGGTCGATCTGGCCGACCGATCCGGCCTGACCGGGGCGTCCATCTCGCGGGTGGTCAAGCAGTTGCTCGCCGACGGCCTGATCATCGAGACCGGTCTCGGCGACCCGACCGGCGGCAAGCGGGCCACCCTGCTGCAGTTCAACCCGCGCGCCCGGCACGCCGTCGGCATCTCGATCGACACGCCCAGTACGACGTACGTCGTGACCGACATGAGCGGCCGCGTGATCGAGCAGCTGTCGTCCCGCGGGATCGGCCGGGACGCGCCGGCCACCGCGGTCAGGCGGATCACCGCCGAGCTCGAGGACCTGATCGTCAAGGCGAACATCGAGCCGGCCACCCTGGTCGGCGTCGGGGTCGCGCTGGCCGGCCGGCAGGGCGGGGGAGGACTGCGGCTGCTGCGGACCGACGCGTCGAAGTACGCGTGGGAGCCGTTCGCCGTCCGGGACACGCTGCGGGCCGCGATCGACCATCCGATCGTGGTCGAGAACGACTCGACCTGTGCCGCGATCGGCGAGTTCTGGGCCGGCCGGATCCCGTCCGCGAACGATTTCGCCGCCGTCTACATGGCCGCCGGTTTCGGCCTCGGCCTGGTGACGAACGGCGACGTGTACCGCGGCTCGTCCTCGAACGTCGGCGAGATCGGCCACATGGTCCTGGACATCAACGGCCCGCCCTGCTGGTGCGGCGGTCAGGGCTGCCTCGAGAGCCTGGCCGCGCCGGCGGCGGTGGTGAAGCGTGCCGAGGAGGACACCTCGCTGGTGAACGACCTGGCCTTGCGCGGCCGTCGTACGGCGGTCCGCTCGGACTTCGCGAAGATCGCCCGGCTGGCGGCCGCCGGTGATCCCCGGTGCCTGAAGCTGATCGAGGAGTCGGCGACCTACCTGGCCAAGGCGCTGCTGTCGATCACCAACCTGCTCGACCTGGACCAGATCATCCTGGCCGGCCCCGGTTTCAGCGAGGCCGGTGACATCTACGTTCGCGTCGCGGGCACCGAGATCAACCGGCTGTCGTTCGTCCGCGCGATGCATCCGACCCGGGTCGAGCAGTCGAAGCTGGGGCCGAGCGCCGCCGCACTGGGTGCCGCGTCGCTCGTCCTGCACAGCCAGCTCACCCCGCACCAGAAGTCGACCCGGGCCCTGACGAGCTAGTGCCGCATCGAGAAACCTTGAGCCCCTGATTGATTGCTGCAGTTCGACAGGAGGTCTCCGGCGATCGAGTCGCAGGCCGGTGGGCTCAGGCGGGCAGTGGCCGGCAGTGGGTGTATACGTCCTGTCGAACTGCACCCAGGTGGACCGTTCTGCCGGAGCTCTGCCACGCAGGGCCACAGGCGACAACCAAACCACACTGTCTGCTGACCGGCATCGTGGCTGACCCACCAAAGTCGGGGCACCGGGCCAGGTTGGTGGAGCGGGTTACGACCTCAACGGTCCTTGACGCGGCACTAGCTGGTGAGGAACTCCCGCAACCAGTGGCCGCTCTTCTTCACGATCCGGGCCTGCGTCTCGTAGTCGACGTACACGAGCCCGAAGCGGCGGCTGAAGCCGTACGCCCATTCGAAGTTGTCCATCAGCGACCAGGCGAAGTAGCCCTTCAGCGGAAGGCCTTCCGACAGCAGTTCGCGGCACACGGTGAGGTGCTGCTCGAAGTAGGTCTGCCGCTCGTCGTCCTCGACGGTCCCGTCCGCGGTCAGTTCGTCCGTGTACGCCGCGCCGTTCTCGGTCACATACAACGGCAGGTCCGGCGCGAGCTTGTTGATCGTGACCAGGATGTCGCGCAACCCGCTCGCCTGGATCGGCCAGCCCATCTGGGTCTTCGGCAGACCGGTGTCGACGGCAACCACGTTCTCGCTACCCGGCTGCGTGGTCGGGCCGCCCGGTGACGAGACCGGACCATCCGGCGCGGCAACCGTCGTCGGGCAGTAGTAGTTCACACCCAGGAAGTCCAGCGGCGCGCCGATGACCGGCAGGTCGGCGTCGTACTGCGCGAACCAGTCGGTCATCCCGGTGTCCTCGAGGACGTCGGCCGGGTACTGGCCGGCCAGCAGCGGCTCCAGGAACAGCCGGTTCCGCAACCCGTCGACCCGCCGCGCGGCGTCGCGATCGGCGGCCGAGTCCGACGCGGCGTGGATCGGCGCCGGATTCAGGGCGATGCCGTAGGAACCTTCCGGGCGGCGGATGGCTTCGAGCGCCAGGCCGTGCCCGAGCAGCAGGTGATGCACTGCCTTCAACGAGTCGGCGCCTTCGGTCCGTCCCGGCGCGTGCTCGCCGTTCCCGTAACCGAGGAAGGCCGAGCACCACGGTTCGTTCAGCGTCATCCAGTGCTTGATCACGTCCGACAGCGCCGCATGGGTGACGGCCGCATAGTCGCGGTACCGCTCGGACGTGTCGCGGACCAACCAGCCGCCCGCGTCCTCGAGCGGCTGCGGCAGGTCCCAGTGATACAGCGTCGCGTACGGCGTGACGCCGTTCTCGAGGCAGGTCTCGGCGAGCCGGCGGTAGAACGCCAGCCCGGCCGGATTGGTGACGCCGGAGCCGGCCGGGATGATCCGCGGCCACGCGATCGAGAACCGGTACGCCTTCAGGCCCAGATCGGCGAGCAGCCGGATGTCCTCGGCGAACCGGTGGTAGTGGTCGTCGGCGACGTCACCGGTGGTGCCGTCGGCGATCCGGCCGGGTGTGTGCGCGAAGGTGTCCCAGATGCTCGGACCGCGCCCGTCGGTGGAGATCGCGCCCTCCACCTGGTACGACGCCGTCGCCGCGCCCCAGGTGAATCCGGGCGGGAAGCCTTTCGTCACGATGTCTCCTTAGTGCCCTCGACCCAGTACCGCTGTTCCGGGAGGAGGCTACCTAACCGGTTAAGGAGCTCGGCCGGGAGGTCGGCTTCCAGGGAGGTGAGCAGCGCGTCGACCCGGGCCGGCTTGCTGATACCGACGATAGTCCCCGCGATGTCCGGATCGTCCGTCGAGTGCCGGAGCGCGGCGGTGGCGAGGTCCGTGACGTACTCGTGGCACGCCTTGTCCATCTCCACGACAGCGTCCAGCACGGCGGCTTGAGCCTCGCGGTAGGCGTACTTCGTGGCGCCCTGCGGGTTCGCGAGGATGCCACCGCCGTAGATCGCCGCGTTCACCACGCCGAGCCCGTCGGCGACCGCTCGCCGGAACAGGTCGCCGGCCGAGTGGTCGACCAGGCTCCAGCGGTTGTGCACGAGCAGGACCTCGAAGCCGCCGAGGTCGAGGTAGCGGGCGAGCTCGCGGGTGTTGCCGCCGGCCAGTCCGACGTGCCCGATCTCGCCGTCGGCGCGCAGTTGCATCAGGGTGTCGACGGCGTCACGCATGGTGTCGAAATCATGGAACTCGGGATCATGCAGGTAGACCAACGGCAAGTCGTCGAGCCCGAGCCGCTCCTTGCTCTCCGCGACGCTGGCCCGGACCCGCGCACCCGAGTAGTCCTTGCCGCGCGCATCCACCTTCGTCGCGACCAGGAAGCCTTCGGGGAGGCCGCCGTACTCCTTGATGGCCTGGCCGATGCGCAGTTCGCTCTCGCCGTCGCCGTACCCGTTGGAGGTGTCGATCCACTTCAGCGGGCTGTCGAACACGCGCAGGACGAGGTCGACCGCCTCCTGCCGCGTCACGTCGTACCCGAAGACCGCGGGCATGCCGGCGATCCCGCTGCCGCCCGCGCAGACGGCCGAGACGGTGAGGCCGGTGGATCCGAGAGGCCGAAGCCAGTCCTTGTTCATACCTCAGACCCTACGGCGAACGCGAAGCCGTCCGGGTCGACGTAGACGGTCGTGCCATTCGGTGAGACGAGTTGGCCGAGGCCGGTCGGCGGGTCGCCTTCGAGTTCGGCGTACGCGAAGCCGGCGACGTCGAGCTGCGGGTCGCGAGCGGTCTTGCCGACGTCGTAGGTGAACACCTCGAGCACCGTGTCGCCGCCCTTGAGGTACCCGATGCTGAAGCCGCTGTTGTCGTGCGGCTGCTCGATCGTGCCGATGAACGAGAAGCCGTAGCGCTCGGTGTAGTACGCACTGGTCCGTTCGCGGTCGTCGATGGTGACCGTGACGTGGTCGAACCGCGGCCGCTGCGGGACACCCAGCGCCCGCTCCTGCGCGACCCCGTCCTCGTCAAGTACGGCGGCGTACTGCAGGTCGCCCTGGATCATCTCGAGCAGCGTGCCGTCCGGGTCGTAGAAGAAGCAGATCCGGACCGCGCCCTCGGCGTCGAGCGGGTCGAGCTTGAACTCGACCCCGGCAGCCTTCAGGACGGCGGCCCGCTCATCGAGCCGGTCGACCTTGAACCCGATGTGCCGGAAGCCCTTCTGCAGGTCGTCGCCGACCCAGGTGCTGAGCTCGCGGCCGTTGCCGACGGCCCGTAATTCGATCGTCGCGGTCACCGTGTCCAGTACGGCGTGCGCGGCCGTCGGCTCGCCGACGACCCGGAGTTCGAGGAACTTGGAGTAGTACTCGATCGAGCGCTGCACGTCCGTGCAGTTGACCACGAGTTTCTTGATCGGCATACGACCTCTTTCGCGGGGTGGGTGCTAGTTCTTGACGGCGCCGAGCATCATCCCGGCGACGACCTGCCGCTGCATCCGGACGTAGACGATCACGACCGGTACGACGGACAGCGTGAGGCCGGCGGTGAGCGCCGGCCAGTTGGTGGAGTACTGGCCCATCAGGGTGAACAGCACCGGCTGCAGCGGGAGCGAGTCGGTGTTGCGCAGGACCGTGTTGGCGATCAGGAACTCGTTCCAGGTGGAGAGGAACTGGAAGATCACCACGGTCGCGATCCCGGGCCGGGTCAGCGGCAGGATCACCCGCCGGAAGATGGTGAACTCGCTGCCGCCGTCGACCCGGGCGGCCTCGATCAGCTCGTCCGGCAGGGTCTGGAAGAACGCCCGCATCAGGAACATCGCGAACGGTGCGGACCGGAGATGTAGAGCACCAGCAGCCCGGTCTGGCTGTCGAGCAGGCCAAGCGACTTCAGCTCGAGATACAGCGGGATGATGAGCGCCGTCGACGGCATCATCAGGGTTGTCAACAATAGGACGAAGAGTGTGTCCCGGAACGGGAAGTCGAGTTTGGCGAAGGCATAGCCGCTCAGCGTCGCGAAGATGAGGACGCCGATGACGGTGACCGACGTGATCCAGACGCTGTTCCAGAAGTGCAGCGGGAACTCGATCGACGTCCAGGCTTCCTTGTACGCCGTGCCGGTGACGCTCCGCGGGAAGAACGGCCCGTTGAAGATGGTGTTCTGCTCCCGCAACGAGGTGAGCAGCATCCAGACGAACGGGAACGCCATCAGCACGCAGAACGGCGCGAGGACGAAGGTCGCGAACGACTTCCCGAGCCACGGCTTACGGGCGGTCATCGGTCAGCCCTCCTGGTCAGCCACAGCTGGGCGATCACGGCCAGCGTGCACAGGACCATCGTCACCACGCTGAACGCGCTCGCGTAGCCGAGCTGCGGGATGGACCCGGACGTCGAGCCGAACGCGAGCGAGTACAGATACGTGCCGAGGACCTCGCTGGCGTGGTTCGGGCCGCCGCCGGTCATCACGAAGATGACGTCGAACGCCTTGAACCCGTTGAGCAGCCCGAGGCTGACGACGAGACCGGTGACGACGCGCAGGCTCGGAACGGTGATGTGGCGGAACTGCTGGACGGTGTTCGCCCCGTCGACTGCCGCCGCCTCGTACAGACTCGGGTCGATGCCCTGCAGGCCGGCGAAGAAGATCAGCATGGTGAAGCCGATCCCGCCCCAGACCGTCACCACGATGATGGCCGGCAGCACCGTCTTCTGGTCGGCCAGCCACGGGTGCTGCAGGCTGTCGAGACCGATTGCCCCGAGCAACCGGTTGAGCGTGCCGATGTTCGGGTCGTAGATCAGCTTCCAGAGCACCGCGGACACCACGAACGAGACGATGCCCGGGATGAACAGGATCGTCCGGACCAGGACGCCGACCCGCGGCCAGACCGCGGTCACGAGGACGGCGGCGATCAGGCCGAGGAAGGTCAGCAGGGCCGTGGTGACACCGGTCAGCACCAGCGTGATGATCAGCGCCCGGCGGGCGACCGGATCGGACAGCATCCGGCTGTAGTTGTCGAAGCTGACGAACCTCGGCGTACCGAAGCCTCCCCACGAGGTGAGGCTCAGGTACGCCGTGTAGAGGATCGGCCAGAGCACGAACGCCAGGAACAGCGCGAACGTCGGCAGCACGAACAGGTAGCCGGCGACCCGCTGCGACTTCCGCAATGGCGAGCCGAACCGGTACGACGTACGGCGGGGGAGTGCACGGGCTCTGGTTTCCGAACGGGACAGGGCTGTCGCCATCCGATCAGCCGCCCTTGGCGTTCAGCACGGCCTGCTGCATCTCCTTCGCGGCCGCTGCCGGTTCGCCCTTGCCGTCGAAGATCTTGGCCAGCGGATCGCCGGCCGCGACCGAGCCGGGACCGAACGGGATGTGCGGGCAGCCGTCGCCGTCGAGCAGCCAGGACGTCATCTGCTTCATGATCGGCAGCTCGATCCGGTTCGCCGCGCTCTTGGTGGCCGGCATCGAGTTCGACTCGTTCATGGTCGGGGAGTACTCGTCGGCGGAGTACAGGAATCTGAGGAACTCCAGCGCCGCGTCCTTGTTCTTGCTGTTCGCCGACACGGCCCAGCCGGCGCCGGCCTGGTTGGCGGTCCAGTGCCGTTTCCCGGCGGCGATCGCCGGGGTCTTCATCACCTTGTACTTCTTGACGAAGGCCGGCGTGGCGTCCTGGACCAGGCCCTGCGGGGTCCACGATCCGTTGAACAGCATCGCGGCCTTCTCGGTGTAGAACACCGCACGCGGTCACCGCCGACCCCAGTCCCAGCGCTGCCGCCCCGCCCAATGCTCCTTTGAGAACCGTCCGCCGCCCCACCGTCCCGGCGTTCCGCCGTTCGCCCATACCGACTCCCTAGTCGCTCACCTCACGAAGGCCTTATCAACTTCCGAACTGAAAGTAAGAAAGTGGTCAAGGTCACGTCAAGGTTCGCGTCCAAGTTTCCGGAGTTTCCCGCTGAGACGCCGAGCAGGACGCCGAGCGGGACGGCGAGGAGGACGGCGGCTGGGCGGCGAGGAGGACGGCGGCTGGGCGGCGGCTGGGCGGCCCATAAGGTGGTGCGCATGGTGATTCGGTTGAGTGAGCGGTGGCCGGAGGTGAGCCCGGATCGGCTGCTGTCCGAGTGCGTCCCACCGCCGCGCTTCGCCGACGTCCGGTTCTCCACGTACCGCCCGGCACCGGACGAACCGTCACAGGCCGACGCGCTGGCCGTGCTGACGTCGCGGGCTGTCGGGCTGGCCAAGCCGCGACAGGCGCCGAGTCTTTGGTCGCGTCTCCGCGGCCGCACCGAGAGCCCCGGCAAGCCCGGCGTCTACCTCGACGGCGGCTTCGGCGTCGGCAAGACTCACCTGCTCGCGTCGCTGTGGCACGAGGCCGCCGGGCCGAAGATGTACTGCACCTTCGTCGAGCTCACCAACCTGGTCGGTGCGCTCGGCCTCCGCACAGCTGTCGAGGAACTGTCGTCGTACCGGTTGATCTGCATCGACGAGTTCGAGCTCGACGATCCCGGCGACACGATGCTGATCTCCCGCCTGCTCGGCCAATTGGTCGCCGCCGGCGTCGAGCTGGCAGCCACCTCGAACACCTTGCCCGACAAGCTCGGCGAGGGTCGCTTCCAGGCGATCGACTTCCTGCGCGAGATCCAGGCGCTGTCCGCGCACTTCGAAGTACGCCGGATCGACGGACCGGACTACCGCCACCGCGGCCTGCCCGAGGCGCCCGAGCCGTGGCCGGACGAGAAGGTGGAGGCCACCGCCGCCGAGCGAGCCAACGCATCGTGCGACCACTTCGTCGACCTGCACCACCACCTCGCCGAGCTGCACCCCAGCAAGTACGGCGCCCTCCTCGACGGCGTGGACACCGTGGCCATCACCGACATCCGCCCGCTGACCGACGAGAACGTGGCGCTGCGCATGGTCGTCCTGGCCGACCGCATGTACGACCGGGACTTGCCGCTCCTGGCCGGCGGCGTCCCGCTGGACCAACTGTTCTCCGCCGACATGCTCAAAGGCGGCTTCCGCAAGAAGTACCTCAGAGCCCTCTCGCGCCTGATCGCCCTGGCCCGCCTCACCTAGTTGCGGCTGTGTTGTGATCGAAGTTGTGCTCCAGCGGCGGCGCGAGCGCCTGCGGCAGGATCGATGAGGCAGGATGGGTGGATGGCGAAGCAGAAGAAGAGCCAGGCGGCGGATCAGGGCGGGCTGCTCGAGCAGTTGCGGGTGCCGTCCGGGCCGGTGGATCTGAGCAAGTACGACACACGCGCGACGCCCGGCTTCACCGGGACCAAGGACGACGGCAAGGTCGCGCTGGAAGGCCTCGGTGCCGAGTTGTCCGACTGGCAGGAGCGTCTGTTCGCCGAAGGCCGCAAGGGCGGGCAGCGCAGCGGGCTGCTGGTTCTGCAGGGGATGGACACGTCCGGCAAGGGCGGTGTGATCCGGCACGGCGCGGGGTTGATGGATCCACAGGGCCTGAAGATCGCCTCGTTCAAGGCGCCGACGCCGGCCGAGAAGCGGCGCGGGTTCCTGTGGCGGATCAAGCAGGCCCTTCCCGACCCCGGGATCATCGGGATCTTCGACCGGTCGCACTACGAGGACGTCCTGATCGCGCGGGTCCGCGGCCTGGTCGCACCGCCGGTGTGGAACCGGCGCTACGGGCAGATCAACGACTTCGAGGCCGAGCTCGCCGCGAGCGGTGTGACGGTGCTGAAGTGTTTCCTGCACATCTCGCCGGAGGAGCAGAAGGTGCGGCTGGCGGCTCGCCTGGACGACCCGACGAAGCACTGGAAGTACAACCCGAGTGACGTGGACGAGCGCGAACTCTGGCCGGCGTACACGGAGGCGTACGAGGCGGCGCTCGAGCGCTGCAACAGCCCCGAGGCGCCCTGGCGGGTGATCCCGAGCGACCGCAAGTGGTACCGCAACTGGGCCGTCACCACCCTCCTGCACGAGACCCTGAAGACCCTCAACCCCGAGTGGCCGAAGGCCGACTTCGACGTCGACACCGAGAAGCAGCGGCTCGCCGCCACCTGAGAGTCAGGCGTCGGGGTCGATGTCGTGGCGGCGCAGCAGGGCGCGCAGTTCGGCGACCTGTTCGTGCAGGCGCTCGTTCTCGTCGAGTACGGCGCTGAGCTCGGCGAGCAGGTGGTGACGGCGACCGAAGGTGGTCCAGGTCGAGTCGGCGTCGTCGGTGAGGAAACCCGCCACCGCTGACTCGACCCGGTGCTTGCGGCCGCGCCAGTCGAGCACCTTGCGGCGTACCTCGTCGAGATCCGTACCGAGCTTCATCAGGATCTGCGCGGCCACGCCTTCGCCGTCACGCAGCAGGCCGAGCAGCAGATGCTCGGTGTCCAGGAGGTCGTCGCCGAGGTCGCGGGCCTCGGCGTAGGTGTGTTCGAGCGTGCTCCGCGCGCGCGGCGTGAACGGGACCGTGCCCGAGGTGGGATGTGCACCGCGGCCGATGATCTCCACCACGAGATCACGGACGGCAGGTCCGGTGATGCCCGTCCCCGCCCGCCGTTGCGGGGGTATCGGTGTTCCGCCGAGCACCTTCGCCGCCATGCCCTGACCTTCCTCGATCAGCCCGAGCAGCAGGTGCTCGGTCCCGATGAAGTTGTGCTGCAGCCCGCGCGCCTCGGCCTGCGCCAGCACGACCACCCGCCGCGCCCGATCAGTGAATTTCTCGAACATCCCCGCACCCCTCCACAGGTCCTCGCCGCCGAGCGCGGCGACCTCGTCCTCGAGTCGCAGTTCGGCCTCGAGGTGCTGCTGCAGGTCGTCGGCGGTGACCCGCTCCGGCCTCAACCGGGAGCGGAGGAAGTCGGCGACCTCAGTTGGCGTGATCTCATCCGCCGTGAGCCGGTCCAGCAGGTCGTCCCATTCGCCGACCGGTTCGAGCCGCAGATCCGCCTGATTCACCGCGGCGAACTGCAGGACGACCGCGACCGTCACCACCCGGTTCGCCCCGTCGAAGGCCCGCGCCCGGATCAGCCCGGACAACAGCACCGCCGCCGCCTCGGGTGGCCCGTCGGTACGCCGTACGTCGGCCAGCACCCGATCGACCGCGTCCAGATTCGTCCGCTCTACCGCGGCCTCCGAAGAGCAACGCAACACACGAGCAGCCACCGCGAGTACGTCGTACTGGTCGAGGAACTGCATCAGTCGTCTCCGCGGAGGCGTCGCAGCGACTCCTCGTGGCGGGTCAGGTTCTCGTCCAGCAGTCGGCTGAAGCGGCGGTCCTGGACGCGTTGATCCACCAGCGCAGCGATCGCCTCCCGTGCGACATCCGACACTGATCGCCCCTCCACGGACGCCACCGTCTGCAGCCGCTCCGCCAACTCCGGATCCAGCCGCAACAAGATGTTCTTGGTCCCGTCCTTCGCCATAGATAGCAAGATATCACGCTAGCCAGCCAGGCCCCGGTGGACGATAGGGAGATGGAGACTCTGCGGGCGGATGTCGTGGTGGTCGGGCTCGGGGCGTTCGGGTCGGCGGCGTTGTGGCGGCTGGCTGAGCGTGGGGTGCACATCGTCGGCATCGAGCGGCAGGCGATCGGGCATCCGTTCGGGTCGTCGCACGGGAGCACGCGGCTGTTCCGGGTCGCGTGTATGGAACATCCCGGACTGACGCCGATCGCGCAGAAGTCGCTGGAGTTGTGGACCGAGCTGGGGGACAGGACCGGTGAGGTGTATGTCCGGCAGACGGGCTCGCTCAACGTCGGTGCACCGAGCAGCCGGCCGGTCAGCGGCGCACGACGAGCCGCCGCCGAGGCCGGCGCTCCGACAGCTGAGCTGAGCCACGACGAGCTCACGGCCCGCTTCCCGCAGTACGACGTACGCCCAGAAGACGTGGCCGTGTGGGACCCGGGCGCCGGGATCTGTTACGCCGAGCCGACCGTTCGAGCACACGTTGCGGAGGCCGAGCGACTGGGCGCCACGGTCTTCCCGCACACCATGGTGACCGCGATCGACCTCAAGTCGGACCATGTCGAGATCCGGACGCCGACCATCATGATCAGTGCGGATCAGGTCGTCGTGTGCGCGGGCGCGTGGCTGGGCAAGCTCGTGCCCGGCCTGCCGCTGTCGCCGCGCCGTACGCCGCTGTTCTGGTTCCAGCCGAAGGCGCCCGCGTCCACTGCGTTCCAGCTGAAGAACTTTCCGTCCTTCATCTGGGAGTTCTCGGACGGCCGCGGCTTGTGGGGTCACGGTTCCGACGAGGAATTCCTGGTCAAGGTCGGTCTCGACGGTGCTCAGCGCGAAAGAGACTTCGATCCCGACGAGCTCGACCGCTACATCCACCCGCGTGAGGACATCGCCGAGCTGGCAGCGGCGATCACAGCCTCGTTCCCGGACCTCGATCCCGAGCCGGTGAAGGTGATCCCGTGCATGGTGACGGACTCACCCGACGGCCAGTTCCTGGTCGGCCGACGCGACGATCGGCTCGTGGTCGCGGGCGGCGACAGCGGTCACGGCTTCAAGCATTGCGCGGGGATCGGCGAGCTGCTGGCCCAACTCACGACGAAGGAGACGCCGTATACCGACGTCTCCTTCATCAAACCCCTGCGCTACTAGGCCGTGCGGACGAGCTCCGGGCGTACGACGGTCGGACGCGGGGCCGGGGCCAGAGTGAGCAGGTCGAGCCCGGCAACGCCGTACCGCAGCAGGACGAGCCGTGCGACCTCGGCGCTGACACCGAGCGGCCGCGACACGGCGACCGCACCGGCGCGGCGGGCGGTCGACTCCGCGCGGTCGGGCAGCACGCCCGGCGCGAGGAACAGCGAGCCGACAGCAACGTGCCGCCGACCCTCCAGCCGCCACTTCAGCACGGCCTCGGCCGGCGACGGCGTGGCGGCGCAGGTGAAGGCCGCGGTCACCGGCAGCTTGTGCCGCTGACCCCACATCCTCGCGAGCCGGGTCACGCTCGCGTTCGCCTGCGGGTCGCTCGAACCGGCGCACGCCAGCACGAGCGCGTCCAGCTCCCGCACCCGGCCGTCCTTGAGCTCGGCGCGCATCCGCCGATCCAGTACGTCGAGCAGCGACTCGTCGTACCCGAGCACGTCCGAGGCGATGATCCGGAGCGCGGGAAAGCGGCTGCGGGCCTCGTCGACGACGGCCGGTACGTCGATCCGGGCGTGGTACGCCGACGA
Source organism: uncultured Actinomycetota bacterium (assembly GCA_963770725.1). Lineage (GTDB taxonomy): Bacteria > Actinomycetota > Actinomycetes > Propionibacteriales > Kribbellaceae > Kribbella. Next base: position 522,303 of record CAVYQT010000009.1, on the reverse strand, counting down.
CAGCAGCAGCGGCAGGACGACGACTTCCTCGACGCCCTCGGCGGCGAGTTTGCCGATCACCTGATACGGCGTGGGCGGGCAGTGGTCGAGGAAGGAGGCTTCGATCCGCAGGTCGTCACGCAGGTCGCGCAGGGACTTGACCAGGGCGTGGACGGTGGCGGCCGAACGCGGATCGCGGCTGCCGTGGGCGAGGATCACGAGCGCTGGAGCAGTCACAGCAGTTCCCCTTCTTCGTCGTCGATCATGCCGGCCGCGAGCGTCCACCCGTCGTGGGCGTCGATGAGCAGGAACGATCCGGTGATGGCGTTGCTGGAGTACGGGTCGGCGGCCAGCGGTGCGGCGACCTTGAGCTGCACCTTGCCGATGTCGTTCAGGTCGAGCCCGGCGGCGTCGATGACTCCGAGCGTGTCCAGGTCCAGCGCACCGTTGATCTTGGTCACGATGGCCTGGGCGGTTGTGGTGGTGTGCTTGATCAGCAGCCGGGCGCCCACGGTCAGCGGGCGGTCGGACAGCCAGCACACGGTGGCGGCCAGTTCCCGGCGGGTGCCGGGGGAGGCCTCGGCCGCGACGATCACCGAGCCGCGGGCGACGTCGAGGTCGTCGGCCAGCCGGACGGTGACGGCCTCGCCGGCGACCGCGGACGGCCGTTCGGCGACCGCGGTCGAGGTGGCGGTGACGACCGGCCGGTCGATCCCGGCGATCGAGGTACGGCGGCCGGCCGGCAGCACGACCACGTCGTCACCGACGGAAACCGTGCCGGAGGCAACGGTCCCGGTGTAGCCGCGGTAGTCGCGGTACTCGTCGTCGGTCTGCGGCCGGATCACGTACTGGACCGGGAATCGCAGTGCCTCGCGGGAGGTGTCGGTGCGCCCGTTCGCGTTCTCCAGGTATTGCAGGAGTGTCGGCCCGTCGTACCAGGGAGTCTGGGCCGAGCGCTCGACCACGTTGTCCCCGACGAGCGCGGACACCGGGATGGCGTGCACGTCAGCGATCCCGAGCTGGTCGGCGAGCTGCGTGACGTCCTTCGCGATGCCGGTGAAGACCGCCTCGTCGTACCCGACCAGGTCGATCTTGTTCACCGCGAGTACGACGTGCGGCACCCGGAGGAGCCCGGCGACGGCCAGGTGCCGGCGGGTCTGCTCGAGGACGCCGTGGCGGGCGTCGACCAGGATGATCACCACGTCCGCGGTGGACGCGCCGGTCACGGTGTTGCGGGTGTACTGCACGTGCCCGGGGCAGTCGGCCAGGATGAAGGATCGCTTGTCGGTGGCGAAGTACCGGTAGGCGACGTCGATCGTGATGCCCTGCTCACGTTCGGCCCGGAGACCGTCGGTGAGCAGTGCGAAGTCGAAGTCACCTCCACGGGCCTCGGAGACCGTCTGCACGTGGGCGATCTGGTCGGCGAGGATCGCCTTGCAGTCGTGCAGCAGCCGCCCGACCAGAGTGGATTTGCCGTCGTCCACCGAGCCGGCGGTGGCAAGACGAAGCAGGGTGCTCATCAGAAGTACCCCTCTCGCTTGCGGTCTTCCATCGCGGCCTCGCTGACCCGGTCGTCGGCGCGGGTGGCGCCGCGCTCGGTCAGCTCGCTGGCCGCGACCTCGACGACCACCTCGGCCGGCGAGCTTGCGGTCGAGGCGACCGCTCCGGTGCAGGACATGTCACCGACGGTCCGGTAGCGGACCACGCGCCGGGTGACGGTCTCGCCGTCGCGCGGCTGGGAGTAGGGGCCGACGGCAAGCAACATGCCGTCGCGCTCGAACACGTCCCGCTCGTGGGCGTAGTAGATGCTCGGCAGCGGGATCTGCTCGCGCTCGATGTAGTTCCACACGTCCAGCTCGGTCCAGTTGGACAGCGGGAACACCCGCACGTGCTCACCCGGGCGGTGCTTGCCGTTGTACAGCGACCACAGCTCGGGGCGCTGGTTGCGCGGGTCCCACTGGCCGAACTCGTCGCGCAGGCTGAAGATCCGCTCCTTCGCCCGGGCCCGCTCCTCGTCCCGGCGGCCGCCGCCGAACACGGCGTCGAACCGGTGCCCGTTGATTGCGTCCAGCAACGGAACGGTCTGCAGCGGGTTCCGGGTCCCGTCCGAGCGCTCCCGCAGCCGGCCGTCGGCGATGTAGTCCTCGACGCTGGCGACCTCGAGCCGCAGCCCGAGCGCGTCCACCGTCGCGTCGCGGTAGTCCAGCACCTCCTGGAAGTTGTGCCCGGTGTCGACGTGCAGCAGCGCGAACGGGACACCGGCCGGCGCGAACGCCTTCCGGGCCAGGTGCAGCATGACGATCGAGTCCTTGCCGCCGGAGAACAGGATCACCGGCCGCTCGAACTCCGCCGCCACCTCCCGGAACACGAAGATGGACTCGCTCTCCAGCGCATCCAGCTCGGTCACCGTCTGGGGTGCACTCGTGGTGCTCAGGGTGTCCTCTGGGGCGATGAGGGCGGTCATGGGGCCTCCCGGCCTGGACTGAGGAGTGGAGGGAGCGAAGCGACTGGAACGACGAGGGAAGGCCGGGAGCCGAGGCCCCATGACCACGCCGGCGCCGAAGGCCCGGCCAAAAGCGCCGTCACGTGTGCAGTCCGCATTCGACCTTGCCGGTGCCGGCCCAGCGGCCGCTGCGCGGGTCTTCACCGGGGGCGACGCGCTGGGTGCACGGCTCGCAGCCGATGGACGGGTAGCCGTCGTACTGGAGCAGGTTGACCAGTACGCCGTTGTCCGTGATGTAGCTGTCCAGGTCTTCCTGGGTCCAGGGGGCGATCGGGTTCAGCTTCACCATGTCGCGCTTCTCGTCGTATTCGACGACTGGGGTGTTGGCCCGGGTCGGAGCCTCCTCGCGCCGTACGCCGGTCACCCAGGCCTTGTAGCCGGCCAGGTACCGGTTGAGCGGCTCGACCTTGCGGAGCGCGCAGCACTTGTTCGGGTCGCGGTCGTGGAGCTTCTCGCCGTACTCGGCGTCCTGCTCCTCGACGGTCTGCTTCGGGGTCGCGTTGATCAGGTGGATCGGCAGGGTCGCCGCCACCGCGTCGCGGGTGCCGATGGTCTCGGCGAAGTGGTAGCCCGTGTCGAGGAACAGGACGTCGACACCAGGCGCCGCCTCGGCTGCCAGGTGGGGGAGCGCCCCGTCTGCCATCGAGGCGGTCACCACCAGTTCGTCGCCGAAGGTCTCCCGCGCCCACGCCAGCACTTCCTGCGCCGAGGCGTCGGCCAGTAGCTCGTTCGCCTCCTCGGCGACCGTCTTCAGATCAGTACTCATTCCACCGTCACCCGCAGTCCGATCATCTTCAGCTGGAACACTCGCGCACACGGCCGGCACTCCCACGCGCCGTGCCCTTCCTCCGAAGGCCGGAGATCCTCGTCCCCGCAATAGGGGCAATAAAGCGGTGCTGCTCGCTCACTCATCGCCGTCCTCGCTTCGCTGCGGCGGCGATGAGTGAAACACTGCTGCGCTGAACTGTGAACTCACTTCGTTCGTTCACTGCAAAGCCTCCTCGTCCGCTCGGGTGACCCACTGGGCGAAGCGCTCGCCCTCATTGCGCTCCTTCAGGTAGTTCTGGGTGATGCGCTCGACGTAGTCGGCCAGACCCGTCGAGGTGACCTTGTGGCCGCGCAGCTTGCGGCCGAAGCCGGCGTCCAGCCCGAGGCCGCCGCCGAGGTGCACCTGGTACCCCGGGACCTGGTTGCCGTCGGCATCGCGGACCAGTTGACCCTTCAGACCGATGTCGGCGACCTGGATCCGGGCGCAGGAGTTCGGGCAGCCGTTGACGTTGACCGTGATCGGTACGTCCAGCTCGGGGATCCGCTGCTCCAGCTCGTCGATCAGCTCGGCCGCCCGGGCCTTGGTCTCGACGATCGCCAGCTTGCAGAACTCGATCCCGGTGCAGGCCATCGTGTTCCGCCGCCAGGCCGACGGCCGGGCCTGGTAGCCGAGCTCGCCGAGCTCCTGGACCAGCGACTCGACCTTGGACTCCTCGACGTCGAGCACGATCAGCTTCTGCTGCGCGGTGGTCCGGATCCGGTCCGACCCGTGCGCGGCGACTACGTCGGCCACCTTCGCCAGCGAGCTGCCGGATACCCGGCCGACGGTCGGCGCCACGCCGACGAAGTACCGGCCGTCCTTCTGCTGGTAGACACCGACATGGTCGCCCTGGACTGCGGGCACCTCGGGCGCCGGACCGTCGATCAGCTTCCGCTTCAGGTACTTCTCCTCGAGTACCTCACGGAACTTCTCGACACCCCAGTCCGCGACCAGGAACTTCAGCCGCGCCCGGTTCCGCAGCCGGCGGTAGCCGTAGTCGCGGAAGATGCTGGTGACGCCCCACCAGGCCTCGTGCACCTCGTCGAGCGGGATCCAGGTCCCGAGCCGCTGCGCGAGCATCGGGTTCGTCGACAGCCCGCCGCCGACCCACAAGTCGAACCCGGGGCCGTGCTCGGGGTGCACCACACCGACGAACGCGATGTCGTTCACTTCCGGTACGACGTCGTGCGACGGGTGACCGGTCATCGCGGTCTTGAACTTCCGCGGCAGGTTGGAGAACTCGGGGCTGCCGATGTACTTCTCGACGATCTCGTCGATGGCCGGCGTCGGGTCGATGATCTCGTCGGCCGCGATGCCCGCGACCGGGCTGGAGATCACCACCCGCGGGACGTCACCACAGGCCTCGGTGGTGTAGAGCCCGACGGCCTCGAGCTTCTGCCAGATGGCCGGCACGTCCTCGACCCGGATCCAGTGCAGCTGGATGTTCTGCCGGTCGGTGATGTCGGCGGTGTCGCGCGCGTAGGTGCTGGAGACCTCGGCGATCACCCGCAGTTGCTCGGTGCTGAGCTGGCCGCCCTCGATCCGGACCCGGAGCATGAAGTACCGGTCGTCCAGCTCCTCCGGCTCCAGCGTCGCGGTCTTACCGCCGTCGATCCCGGGCTTGCGCTGGGTGTACAGACCCCACCAGCGGAAGCGGCCGCGCAGGTCGGCCGGGTCGATCGAGTCGAAGCCGCGGTGCGCGTAGACGTTCTCGATCCGGGCCCGGACGTTGAGCCCGTCGTCGTTCTTCTTGTTCTCCTCGTTCTTGTTCAGCGGCTCGCGGTAGCCGAGCGCCCACTGACCTTCGCCCTTGCCCTTGCGAGGGCGGGCCGGCTTGCGGGGAGCAGAGGTGACGCCAGTCATCGGGAACGTGTCCTTGTCCTCGTGACAGGTGCGTCCGCAGGCGGTGGGCTCGAAGCGTCGTCGGTTCGATGCGTTCCGCGCGGTGCGCACCCAGCGGTGATCGGGGGTGATCAGGGGCCGTCATTGGCCCGGCAGGGTCGCTGTCAGAACATCGAAGGACAACAGATGGCGCTGCGCATCCGCCCGAGGTCGACATGAATCCGACCTACGAGATGAGTGGAGCGGGCAGCGAGCATGGTGATAAGCCTCAGCGCCAGCGCCTGACAAATCAACTCCCTATCCTGCATCGTGAGACCCAATCTCACGATACGACTATCTCTAGCAGTCTGGTGGAGATTGCTTCGGGTGCTGGATTTGACTCACAAGAAGCCTTGTGCAAGGGCTCTTGTGCGTTCGACCGTGGTGCCATGACACCCGCCAACCGTCGCCGCGCCGAGCCTTCGTTGCTGGCCGCGATCCACCATCCGCTCCGCCGCCGGCTGCTCGATCTGATCTATATCGACGGCCCGCGACCGCCTCCCGGCTGGCCGGGGCCACCGGCGAACTGGTCGGCAACATCAGTCATCACCTCAAAGTTCTGAGCGCGGCCGGCGTGATCGAGGAGGCGCCCGAGCTGGCCAAGAACCGGCGCGAGCTGTGGTGGAAGGTCGCCGACCCGTCCTCGTACTCGTGGTCGATCGCCGACGCCAAGGGCGATCCCGCGGCCGAGCTGGTGGCGGCCACCGCCGAGGACGCGAACCTGTCCCATCACGTCGGCAAGGTCCGGCAGTGGTTCGACATCCGGTACGAGTTCGAGGAGCCCTGGGTGCGGGCGGCGTACGCGACCGAGAGATGGCTCACATTGACGCCATCGCGGCTCGACGAGCTCAGCGAACAGATCGAGGACCTGGTGCGCGAGTACGCCGACGAGCCGTCCGAGGGCGACGACGCGCACAAGGTCTTCTTCTTCGCCCACGCGGTCCCCGCCCGGCCATGAGCACCGCCGCAGAGGTCTTCCCGCCGCTGCGGCGCGATCGCCGGGTGCACGGCTGGATCATGTCGACGGCGATCTCACAAGCGGGCGACATGGCCTGGTACGTCGGCCTGGCCTGGAGCGCGGCCCAAGTGACGACGCCGGCGGGCGCCGGTCTGGTGATGGGCATCGGCGCCCTGCCGAAGGCACTGGTCCTGTTGTACGGCGGTGCGCTCGCGGACCGGTTCGACGGCCGGCGCACGATGATCCTGGCGAATCTCGGGCGCATCGTCGTCCTGACCGTCGCAGCTGTCGTGCTGCTCGCGTGGGGTCTGTCGTTGGGGTTGCTGCTCACGGTCGCGGTGGTGTTCGGAGCGGTGGACGCGCTCTACACGCCGGCCTCCGGGACGTTGCCCCGGCGCATGGTGCGGTCCGGGGATCTGGTGAAGCTGACGGCCGGATCGCAACTGGCGCACCGGCTCGCGGTATTCGTCGGAGCGCCGCTGGGTGGTCTGCTGGTGGCATCTGGTGGTCTGGCCACGGTGATGATCGTCGACGCGGTCTCGTACGCCGTGATCGCGGTCGCGCTGGCGTTCGTGGTGAAGCCGCGGCTGCCGCAACCGATGTCGACGAGCGGATCGATCCGGGCCGGCTTCGCCTATCTGCGCCGGGACACGCGGGCGCGCACGCTGGTGATCGCGTTCTCGGGCCTGAACCTGTGTGTGGGTCCGGTGCTCGCGGTCGGGCTGGTGTAACGGACCCATGCGGCGGGCTGGGGGCCGAGTGCGCTGGGGTGGTTCGAGGCCTGCTCGGGCATCTCCGCGGCGGTCGGCGCGCTGGTGGCGATGCGGTGGAAGCCGGCCAACCTGGCGCGGAGCGGCCTGCTCGCGCTGGTGGTCCAGGCGGCCGGCTGTGTGCTGATCGGCGTGTTGCCGCAACTGGGGATGTTCGTCGCGATGGCGATGATCGGTGCGACCGCCGGGCTCGCGTCGGCACAGTTGTCCGCCGCTTTCCAGCAGACCGTCGACCCGATGTACCTGGGCCGGAGCTTCAGCATCGTCAACCTCTCCGACGAGGCGATGATGCCGGTCGCCATGACCGCCTTCGGCGCCTTCATCAGCCTGACCAGCATCTCCCTCGCCTGCGCCGTCATCGGCACAGCCTTCGCCGCCCTGATGATCTGGTCGGTGATGAAGGTGAGCCGCTGAGCGATACTGCTGGGGGGATTGGGGGTGGGGTGGATGAGTGGCGTGCCGGTGGAGACGGTCACGATGTTGTTCTCGGACATCGAGGGGTCGACAGCGCTGCTGACCCGGTTGGGGCACCGGTACGTCGAGGTGCTGGACGACCACCGTCGCATCCTGCGCAGCGTCTGGGCGGCCGCCGGCGGTACGGAGATGTCGACCGAGGGCGACAGCTTCTTCGTCGTCTTCCGGACGGCTGCAGAGGCGGTCGAGGCGGCCGTCGCGGCACAGCGCGGGCTCGCCGGGCATGACTGGCCGGCAGGCGAAAAGTTGCGGGTACGGATGGGCATCCACACAGGCACACCCGGCGTGCTGGACGGCGACTACTGGGGCATGGACGTACACCTGGCGGCCCGGATCGCCGCTTCGGCGCACGGGGGCCAGGTGGTGATCTCGGCGGTGACCGGTGACCTCGCCGGCGGCACGCTCCCCGAGGGTGCGTCGGTGCGGGACCTCGGCGTGACATCACCTCAAGGACATCCCCGAGGCCGAGCAGCTGTACCAGTTGACCGTCGCGGGTCTTGGCGAGGACTTCCCGCCGCTGCGCACCGTCGGTACAGCGACCAGCCTGCCCGCGTTGGCGACACCTCTCATCGGCCGGGACGACGACCACGCACGACTGGCGGAGATCTTCGGTGCACCGGACGTCCGCCTGGTGACACTCACCGGACCCGGTGGTACCGGCAAGACGAGGTTGGCCATCTCGGCGGCCGAGCGGCTCTCGGGGGGATTCGGCAACGGCGTGTACTTCGTGCCCCTCGCAGCCGTGGCCACCGAGCCGGTGATGTGGACGTCGATCGGCGAGGTGCTGGACCTCCCACCGAGAGAGCGCCGGCCCGAGCGCGTGCTCGCCCACCTCGCGCGCCGTTCGCTGCTGCTGGTACTCGACAATCTCGAGCAGATCGACGGGGCCGACAGGGTCGTTGCCCGCATTCTCGAAGCGGCAGCCGGCGTCGGCATCATCGCGACGTCGCGACAACCGATCGGGCTGAATGCCGAACGTCAGTACCCGGTGCAGCCACTCGCGCTGCCGGACGACCTCAGCTTGTCCGCGGCCGGCAGTTCCGCGGCGGTGCAGCTCTTCGTCGAACGCGCGCGGGCCGTGCGTCCCGGGTTCGAGCTCACCGAGGACAACGTCGCCGACGTGGTGGCGATCTGCCGCCGGCTGGACGGACTGCCGCTGGCCATCGAGCTGTGTGCGACCCGGATCAAGGTGCTGACCACCAAGGCGCTGCTCGGCCGGATCGGTCAGGCACTCGACCTCGAATCCCGGAGCAGCGTGACGCCCGAGCGGCAGCGGACGCTTCGCGAGACCATCGCCTGGTCCTATCGCCTGCTCGGTCCGGCGCAGCGCGGCGTCTTCCGTCGGCTGGCCGTGTTCGCGGCCGGTGCCGACCTCGACGCGGTCGCAGCCGTTGCCCTCGGCCCCTCGCAGCAAGCCGACCCGCTCGACGTGATCGTGGAGCTCAACGACGCCAGCCTGGTGAAGATCACCGAAGGTCCGGGCGGGGGATCGAGAGTCTCGCTGCTGCGGACGATCGGCCAGTACGCCGAGGACGAGCTACGAGCCGCGGGCGAGGCGGAAGCCGCTCGTCGCGCGCACGCCAGGTACTACACGGATCTCGCCGAGCACCTGCAGGTCGTGCGGGAGTCGACCACGTGGTCAAGTCTCGAGCTGGCCAAGACCGAGCTGGACAACTTCCGTGCCGCCCTCGGCTGGGCGGTGGACGATCCGGCCGCCGCCGACGGTGATCTCTCCGTCGGTGTCCGGCTGTGCGCCGCCCTCAGCTGGATGTGGGTGCTGGGAGGATACGTCGCCGAGGGCCGCCGTTGGTCCGAACGGATCGTCGAGCGAGCCGCCGGGACACCGTCGCGAGAACTCGCCGCCTGCCTGCGGGGGTTGGGGAATCTCCTTCTGCTGCAGGGCGAGATCGACCGCGCCCACGAGGTGGCCGGCCAAGGCCTCGCGATGGCGAGGACGCTGGACGAGCGCACCGAGGTGGCGCTGGCGCTGAGCCTGCTGGGCACCGCCCAGGGCGCGGCCGGAGAGGTCGACGCGGCCCGTGACTCGCTGTCAGAAGCGCTCGACCTGCTTCGCACTCTCGACGACAAGGGTGGCCTCGCGAGGGTCCTGGGAAACCTCGGCGGTATCGAGGAGCGACTGGGCCGGCTCGATCGCGCCGAGGCGTTGATGCGGGAGTCGCTGGCGATCTACGACGACATCGGAGACGTCCACGATGCCGCCGTACAAGGCCAGAACCTGGCCTATCTGCTCGCCCTCGCGAACCGCCTCGCCGAGGCGAGCGAGCTGGCCGCCGGCCTGGTCGGCACGGTGGTGTCGCTCGGCAGCCCCAGCCTGACCATGGCGTTCGCGAACACCGTGATGAACATCCTCCTCCGGCACGGCGATCCCGCCGGCGCCGCGCACCTGTTCGGTGCCGAGGAGGCGATGGGGGATCGCCTCGAGATGCCCAACCCGCACCGGGACGAAGAGCTCGCGGAGGCGCTCGACCTGATCGGCGGCGTGATGTCGGCCGAGGACTGGGAGACCCACCGGCGCCAGGGCCGGCTGGAACGCGTCGAAGACCTGCTCGCCCGCTTCCCGGGCGCTTCCGCGTCCGCCACCCCGGCGTTCAGCGGCGTCCGTCCGCGTCCGCCACCCCGGCGTTCAGCGAGGGTGGTCCGCCCGCACCCGCCGCCTCATGACCAGACCGGGGATGCCGACCGCGAGCACGGCTGGGATCGCGGCGGCGATCCCGAACCAGAGAAACATGGCGAGGTAGCCGTAGGCGGCGTTGTCCACGTCCGCGTCCGCCACTGCAAGGAGGACGAGGCTCCCCACGAACGCAACCACCATGAGGACCGCGATGATGATTGCGAGCCAGACGAGAATGCCGGCCCATCGCCGGTAGCCGGCGCTGACCCCGGGGGCTTGCGATGGCACGTACGCCGTTGGCGCACCGGGCATCTGGGCCGGGTGAGGGCCTGGCCGCTGTTCAGACATGGGCCCAGTTCTACTGTGCGCGGGGGCCACCTACGCCTGTCGAAGAGCTGGTTAGACTCGCGCCGGTGATGGGGACACGCGGCGGCGATCGCGGAGCAGGTGCGGAGTGGTCGGCGATCCGCATCCGAGGTGGTCGAGGAGACGCTCGACGTGGTCGCGCGGCTTGATCCGATCCTGCACTTCGTCGAGGACCTGGATCCGGTCGGTGCACGCCAAGCCGCACGGACTCTGGAGGCGGCCGGCCCGCTGGCCGGGGTTCCGTTTCTGCTGAAGGGGAGACAGCCGAAGGACTCGCCGATCATCACCCGACTGGTCGCGGCAGGGGCGATTCCGATCGGTACGGCGACGCGCGCGCGACCGGGCGCGGTGTCGCTGACGTTCGGCTGGAACGGGCGTGAGTACACCCGGAACCCGTGGGATCTGTCCCGGTCGCCGGGTGGGTCGACGGCCGGCGGAGCCGCGGCAGTTGCGGCCGGCGTCGTACCGCTGGCAACGGGTGGGGACAGTGGCGGTTCGCTGCGCATCCCGGCGGCGTTCTGCGGTGTGGTCGGTTTCAAGGGGACCTACGGCCGCATCCCGCGACCGGTCGGGCGGTCACTGGGCGGGTTGACGACCGCTGGGCTGATCGGTGCCGACCTCGACGACGTCGTACTCGCGACGAGTATCGCGAGCGGTCCGCACCGGCTCGACCCGACCGCGCTGCCGCACTGGCCGGTGCCGAAGGCGGAGGAGCGGCCGTGGCGGGTTGCCTATCGGTCCACGCTTGGCCGGCCTGAGGTTGACCCGGCGGTTGATGTGCTGATTCGCAAGCGTCTGACTGACTGCGAGGTCACGGTCGTCGACGCACCGCTCGAGCTCATCCCGCCGGATGAGGCGTGGCAGACGCTGTCTGGTCTTGATGCGGGCCGGGGCCCCGAGGCGGCCGCGGCGAATCGTGCCCGCGAGGTGCGCGACCACAACAACACCGCGCTGGCCGACCTGTTCGAGCAGGTCGACGCCCTCGTCACGCCGACGACCCTGACCGTTGCCCACGGCTACGACCAGCATGAGCCGAACATCGTCACCGGCGACCCCTGCTGGGCCTTCAACGTGACCGGTCACCCCGCGCTGAGCGTTCCGGTGGGATTGGTGGACGGGCTGCCTGTCGGACTGCAGGTTGTCGCCCCGCACGGTTCTGACGACCTTGCGGTCGCGGTCGCGAAGCGGCTCCAGGTGGAGCTGCCTCGACCCCCTATCCACGTCTGAGTGCCCAGGCCTTGATCAGTTGCTCGAGGTCCCTGTGGATGAAGGCGAAGAAGTCGGCGGCTTCGGACAGGCGCCGGCCGACGGTGGTGTCCGCGCCGAAGAGGTCGGCGCCGGAGCGGCTGGTCGACTCCCACTCGGCGAGTGCGCTGTTGCGGCGCTCGAGGATCGCGGAGAACACGTCGTCGCGGATCCGGTAGTGGTCCTTGCGCGATCCGGGGAGCCGCTCCCGGGAGATGAAGCCGACCTGCAGCAGTTGCCGGACGGCGCCCGACACCGCCGGCTGGCTGATGCGCAAGGACTCAGCCAGCTCGGCGGACGTCAGCATGCCGGTCGGGCTGACCAGCATCCGTCCCATCACCCGGGCGGACATCGTCGGTACGCCGCTGTTCACCAGTACTCCGGCGAATCGTTCGACGTACTGACTGATCTCTTCAGGGGTCGGGTCAGGCGGCATGAACGCACTCTACCGCAACTATCACAACTTTCTGATAGTTAGAGTGGTCAGCTGAGCTCGAGCCCCGGGTAGAGCGGGTGCTTGTCGAGCATCTCGGCCGAGGCGGCCTTGGTCTTGTCCGCGACGCCGTCGGCCAGCACGTACTTGGCCTTCGACGGCGCACCGGCCGACGTCGTGGTCGGCGTGGTCGAGGACAGCACGTCGACGATCAGCTCGGCGACCCGGTCGAACTCGTCGGCCCCGAAGCCGCGCGTGGTCAGCGCCGGCGTACCGATCCGGACACCCGAGGTGTACCAGGCACCGTTCGGGTCCCGCGGTACGGCGTTCCGGTTCGTCACGATGCCCGCGTCGAGCAGCGCCGACTCGGCCTGCCGCCCGGTGATCCCGTACGACGACACGTCCAGCAGCACCAGGTGGTTCTCGGTGCCGTCGGTGACGAGCTTGACGCCACGCTTCATCAGGCCCTCGGCCAGCACGACCGCGTTGTCCGCGACCGCCTGCGCGTACTCCTGGAACGAAGGCTGCCGGGCCTCGGCCAGCGCGACCGCCTTCGCCGCCATCGTCTGGCCGAGCGGCCCGCCGAGCACCATCGGGCAACCGCGGTCGACCGAATCGGCGTACTCGGGCTGGCACAGCACCATGCCGCCGCGCGGGCCGCGGAGCGACTTGTGCGTGGTGGTCGTGGTGACGTGCGCGTGCGGCACCGGGTCGAAGTCGCCGGTGAAGACCTTGCCCGCGACCAGGCCGGCGAAGTGGGCCATGTCGACCATCAGGGTGGCGCCGACCTCGTCGGCGATCTCGCGCATCTTCGCGAAGTCGATCTTCCGCGGGTACGCCGAGTAGCCCGCGATCAGGATCAGCGGCTTGAACTCGCGCGCGCTCGCGGCGACCTTGTCGTAGTCGAGCAGCCCGGTCTCCGGGTCGGTGCCGTAGGAGTGCTGGTTGAACATCTTGCCGGAGATGTTCGGCCGGAAGCCGTGGGTCAGGTGACCGCCGGCGTCCAGCGACATGCCGAGCATCTTCTGGTCGCCGAGCGCCTTGCGGAGCTTGGTCCAGTCCTCGTCGGTCAGGTCGTTGACGTGCTTCGCGCCGGCCTCGGCCAGCGCCGGCGACTCGATCCGCTGGGCCAGGATCGCCCAGAAGGCGACCAGGTTCGCGTCGATCCCGGAGTGCGGCTGGACGTAGGCGTGCGGTGCGTCGAACAGGGCCCGCGCGTGGTCGGCCGCGGTCTGCTCGACCGTGTCGACGTTCTGGCAGCCGGCGTAGAAGCGGTGCCCGATGGTGCCCTCGGCGTACTTGTCGGACAGCCAGTTGCCCATCGTCAGCAAGGTGGCGGGGGAGGCGTAGTTCTCGCTCGCGATCAGCTTCAGCGACGAGCGCTGGTCGGCCAGTTCGGCCTTGATCGCGCCGGCGATGGTGGGTTCCACCGCGCCGATCACCTCGAGCGCGTTGCGGTACGCGGCCGATGCGGCGGCGGCATCGAAGGGTTGAGTCATCGTTGTCTCTCCTGCGGTTGCAGTGGGTCGAAGGCACCCAGGCGCACGGTGCCGACGTTCTTCGCTCCCCGGTGGTACTCCACCTCAGCGCGCCAGTCGCGACGCCGTCACCCTATCGTGCCGCCGCTTGCGTCCGAAGATCCGAGGCCTACAGCCCTCGGATCTTCGGACGCAAGCGTTGTCAGAGGCTGCGGTCGATGATCGATGCGAAGGGTGTGGTGCGCGGCAGCGTGCCGAAGACGCCACCCCAGTCGTTCGCCAGCCGGGACGCCACGAACGCATCCGCGACCTCGGGTGTGGAGCAGCGGACGAGCAGGGACGCCTGCAGGCACAGGGCCATCCGGGCCGCCAGCCGCCGCGCACCCGCTTCCGCGCCTTCGATGTCAGCAAGCGCTTGCAGTACGTCGTTCACCGCCGCGTCGAGCCGATGGTCGGCGCCCTGCACCGTGGCCATCTCGGTCAGCCACGCCTCGAGCGACTCGGGCCTTCTGAGCGCCCGCAGCACGTCGAGCGCGTTCACGTTGCCCGACCCTTCCCAGATCGAGTTCAGCGGCGACTCCCGGAACAGCAACGGCAGCCCGGACTCCTCGACGAACCCGTTCCCGCCGAGACACTCGAGCGCCTCGGCCACCATGAACGGCGTCCGCTTGCACACCCAGAACTTCGCCAGCGGCAACGCAATTCGCCGGAACGCGGCCGCCTGGACATCACCTTCGACCGACGCATCGACCGCGGCGCCAGCCGCATCCCCAACGCGGTCGCTGCCTCGCTCTCCAGCGCCAGGTCGGCGAGCACGTTCTGCATCGCCGGCTTGTCCTCAGCAGCCCACCGAAGGCACACCGGTGCCGTGCATGCCAGACGGCCTCGACCAGCGCGCGACGCTGGAGAGCGGCCGATCCGAGCACGCAGTCGAGGCGGGTCGCGGCGACCATTTCGATGATGATGCGGACGCCGGCGCCCTCGTCGCCGAGCCGGTACCCGACGGTGCCGTGGAACTCGACCTCGCTGGACGCGTTCGACCGGTTGCCGAGCTTGTCCTTCAGCCGCTGCAGGGCAAACGCGTTCCGGTTGCCATCGGCAAGGACCCGCGGTACGACGAAACAGCTCAGCCCCTCGGGCGCCTGGGCGAGCACCAGGAACACGTCGACCTGCGGCGCCGAGCAGAACCACTTGTGCCCGTTCAGCTGGTACTCGCCGTCGCTCCCGGTCGGCGTCGCGGTGGTGAGATTCGCCCGTACGTCGGACCCGCCCTGCTTCTCGGTCATCCCCATCCCGGCGAGCACGCCGGTCTTGTCGGCCGCGGGCAGCCGGCGGACGTCGTACTGCGTCGACGCGAGTTGGGGAATCCACTCCTTGGCGAGCCGTTCGTCGGCCTTCAGTGCGGGGACGGCGGCGTACGTCATCGAGATCGGGCAGCCGTGTCCCGGCTCGACCTGGGACCAGAGGTAGAAGCCGGCGGCGCGGGTCAGGTGCGGCGACGGCCGGTCGCTGGTCCACGGCGCCGCCTGGAGGCCGAAGCCGACTGCCTGCTCCATCAGCCAGTGCCAGGACGGGTGGAACTCGACCTCGTCGACCCGGTGCCCGTAGCGGTCGTGGGTGTGCAGGACCGGTGGATTCTGGTTCGCCGGGAGTGCCTGCGACAGTGCCTCCTCGGACCCGGCAAGCGCGCCGATCCGGCGCAGACCGGGATCGTCCGCGAGACCGCCGTACGGACGCAGAGCGTCACCGAGCGCCGCGTCCCGGGTGAAGAAGTTCACCCCACGCAGTGGGGGAGCCTGATTCGTTACCGCGAAAGGGTCCGCCATGTCAGTACGGTAAGCGGTATGGCACGTTCTGGGGCAGGACCCACGGGTGGGAGCTCCCTCTCCTTGGCATGGGTCCGCAGAATCCCCGCGACGATCTGGAAGTTGCTCACCCAGACCGTCGGCGTCTGCCTGCGCTACCGGGTCACCGGGCTCGCGGCCGAGGGGGCGTTCTTCGCCATCCTCTCGCTGCCGCCGCTGATCTTCGGGCTGGCCGGAAGCCTCGGGTACATCGCGAGCAGGTACTTCGAGGTCGAGACGATCGACGAGATCAAGCAGCAGATCGCCGAACTGGCGGCCCGGGCGCTGACCGACGACTCGGTCCAGAGCGTCATCGTGCCGACGCTGAACCAGGTCCTGAACGGCGGCCGGCCGGACGTCATCTCGATCGGTTTCGTGCTCGCGCTGTGGTCCGGCAGCCGGGCGCTGAACGTGTTCGTCGACACCATCACGATCATGTACGGGATGGGCGGCAAGCGCGGCATCGTCCGGACCCGCGCGCTCTCGTTCTCGCTGTACTGCGCCGCCCTGGTGATCGGCGTGATCGTGCTCCCGCTGGTGCTGGCCGGCCCGGACGCGGTCGACGCCCTGCTGCCGGAGCGGCTCGACTTCCTGAACCAGCTGTACTGGCCGGTCGTCACGATCCTGTCGGCGGGCTTCCTGAACACGCTGTACCACTTGTCGGTGCCGGTGCGGACGCCGTGGGTGTCCGATCTGCCGGGGTCGTTCCTGGCGTTGTCGATCTGGATCCTGGGCAGCTTCGTGCTGCGCTGGATCCTGCAGAGCACGGTCGGCGGTACGTCGATCTACGGCCCGCTGGCGGCGCCGATCGCCGTCCTGATGTGGCTCTACATGTCGGCGATCGCTGTCTTGATCGGCGCCGCGCTGAACGCGGTCGTGGACCGGCTGTGGCCGCACAAGTCGCGGGCGGCGGAGCCGGTGGCCGGTGTCCAGGTGCGGAAGGACGCCGAGGACGAGGTGGAGCCGGTGATGAAGGCCGAGCCGGACCCGCACCACGAGCACCCGCTGACCCCGCTCGAGGAGCCGGCGCCCGTCGTACCGGCCGATCGGCTCGCACCCGACCCCGGAGGACCCGAATCCGCCGACCGGTGGCGGTCCTTCGCGCGACGGTGCCGGGGCCCGGCCCGCCGACGGTGCGCCGCGGGCGCAGCGCAAGCCGGAGCCGGTCGGAAAATCCGGTGCGCAAACCGAATCCGACGACCTACGCTGACGACATCAGCCGGTCCTTGACCAGGACCGCAGGACTTCGGAAGGGAGGCGGCCACCATGAGCCTTGATCGGGCCCGCCGGGCCGAGGCCTCCCGCACTGTCCGTCCGCTGAGCTGATCTCGCGGCCGGACCCTCTGAAAGGTTCGCCGCATGTCAGCAACACTCCAGGCCCTGGGACTCGACAGCACCACGGCCGAATACCTCGCCTCGGTCCCGGACGAGTTCGTACCGGGGCGCGTCGCCCGGGTCGACAAGGGCCTGGCGACGGTTCTGACCGAGGACGGTCCGGTCCGCGCGACCTGGTCCGGTGCGCTCCTCGCCGCGATGGCCAGTGATGCCCATGCCGGCCCCTGTACAGGGGACTGGGCCGTACTGCGCCACTGGCCGGACGACCGGACCACGCTCGAGTGCCTGGCCCCACGCCGTACGGCGATCGTGCGGGCGGAAGTCAGCGGTACGTCGAAGGGCCAGGTACTGGCCGCCAACGTCGATGTCATCGCGATCGTGGTCGGACTGCATCCGGAGCCGAACATCGGCCGGATCGAACGCTTCCTCGCGCTGGCGTGGGAGAGCGGTGCCCGGCCGGTCGTCGTACTGACCAAGGCCGACCTCGTCGGTGATTCGGAGTCGATTGCGGAGGACGTAGCGCGAGCTGCACCGGGTGCCGACGTACTGGTGTGCAGTGCAACCACTGGCGAGGGTCTGCCCTCGGTGCGGGAGTTGCTGGCCGGTGACGCGACTGTGGCGCTGCTCGGGTCGAGTGGTGCGGGCAAGTCGTCGCTGGTGAACGCACTGGCCGGTGTGGAGTTGCTGGACGTGCAGGACATCCGTGACGACGGCAAGGGCCGGCACACCTCGGTGCGGCGCGAGCTGATCGTGCTGCCGGGCGGTGGGGTCGTCATCGACACCCCAGGGCTGCGGGGGATCGGCCTGCAGGAGTCGGGCGAAGGGCTGGCCGCCGCGTTTCCGGACATCACCGCGCTGGCCGAGCAGTGCAAGTTCAAGGACTGCGTGCACGTGACAGAGCCCGGCTGTGCCGTGCGGGCCGCGTTGGAGGACGGCACGCTGCCGCACCGCCGGTACGAGAGCTGGACGAAGCTCCAGCGCGAAGCAGCCTTCATGGCCCGCCGCAACGACCTCCGCCTGCGCGCCGAGGCCAAGAAGCAGTGGGCCCGCGCCTCCAAGTCCTACCGCCGGGACATCAACCCACGCCCGTAACGCCCCGCTTCTTCCGGGGTGGAAGGATCGGGGTATGGATCGAGCGGTGCTGGTGACAGGAGCTTCCCGGGGGATCGGTGCGGCGACGGCGCGGGCTTTCGCGGCCGCGGGGGACCGGGTGGCTGTGCATTACAGCTCGTCCGACGAGGCCGCGGCGATGGTGCTGAAGGAGTTGCCGGGCTCCGGACATGTGCTCGCGCAGGCTGATTTCGCCGATCCGGCAGCGATTCAGACCATGGTCGACGGTGCCGCGGCGGCTCTGGGCGGCATCGACGTACTGGTGAACAACGCCGGTGTGTACCACCCGCATCGCATCCGGGATGCGACGTACGCCGAATGGCAGCAGGCGTGGGCGGACACGCTCGCGGTCAACCTGGTCGGCCCGGCGAACGCCGCGTGGTGCGCGGTCCGGCACATGGGCCGCGGCGGGCGGATCGTGAACGTGTCGTCGCGCGGAGCGTTCCGGGGCGAGCCGAACCAGCCCGCGTACGGCGCCTCGAAGGCCGGCATCGTGTCGTTCACACAGTCACTTGCTCGCGCGCTCGGCCCGGAAGGGATCGCGGTGACCGCGATCGCGCCCGGCTGGACGACCACCGACATGGCCTCGGTCCACCTCGTCGGCGAAGGCTACGACCGCCGCCGGCTGGAGAGCCCGCTCGCACGGGTCGCGGACCCGTCCGAGGTCGCCGCGGCCATCCTGTACCTCGCCTCACCCGAGGCGGAGTTCGCCACCGGCACCGTCCTCGACTTCAACGGCGGCTCCCATCTCCGGATGTAGCCGCTGCCTGAGATGGGCGCGGTCAGCCGCCCTCGCCCCCTCCACCTCCACCGTCGGCCCAGCCACCGTCCATCCCGCCGCCGTCGTACCCACCACCGTGGGCGCCGGCGTCGCCCCAGCCACCGACGGCGCCGCCCTGGGTCTCGAAGCTGGACAAGGCGATGTAGCTCGATCCGGCCCCCGCCCCGAAGTACCCCAGGCCGTACGGCGTGACCGCAGCACCGGCCTCCCAGTACGGCACCCGACGGCCGTGGAACGGGACGAGCCTGACCTCGGGGTCGTCGCCGGCCCGGATCCGCGCGGCATCCTGCGCACACGCCGGAACCGTCCGCGTGCCCACCTTCGGCTGGGTCCAGACCACGTCTGTCGTCGACGGACCGTGCTGCGGGTTGAAGAAGCACGGAACCCTGCGCTCAGGCACCGGCACGCCTCCTACGCGCGCCTGCACACAGACGATCGCGTACCGGCCGGTCGCCAGTGTGTCGGTCACCGCACTGATGTCTGCCGGCTTCCGGATGCCCGTCACGGTCCGCTGTGCCGCCTCGTACGCATCGAGGGCGACCTGATAGTCCGCCCGCCCGTCGGCGTCGAGTGTCTGTCCGGACACCTGGGTGTCCAGCCGCCCGAGTTCCTCCCCGAGCAGCGTCACATCCTCGTCGGCCAGCTTGCGGATTTCCTCCAGTTCCTCCGCGTCACCGTGCCGCGCTGCGCGCCGATCCCACGCGTACCGGCTCGCAAGCACCACTCCAGCGCCCCCTAGGGCGGCAAACAACCACCACATCCATCGACGGTACCGCCGAAAACGGATCGGCGGCAGGGTGGTGACCTTGCTAGGGTCACGGCCGTGCATCGAATCATCACCCCGCCGGCCGCCGCATAGCGGACGGCCTCATCACGCTCAGGTCTGACCTGAGCTCCTCCGGGCTGTTCGCAGACGCCCCGACCACTTCGTGCGAACACCATGGAGTGTCTGATGCACCACCGTCCCGCGCGTTCGGCGGGCGTCTCCTGTACGTCGCCCTGGCCGGGGTCGGCTGGGGCACCGGCGCCCGGCTCTTCCGGCGCCGGTCAGCTGGCCGCTGCCGGTCATGCCTCGGTGGCGCGTTGCAGCCACTCGCGGATCAACGCGCCGAAGAGCTCGGGTTGCTCGATCTGAAGGTTGTGCCCGGCAACATCCAGTACGGCGTACGTCGCCCGCGGATAGTGCGGGAGGAGCGCGTACTGGTCCTCGAAGCCCGTCACCGAGTCCTGCCGACCGCAGACGATCAGCATCGGCCGCGTGTAGGCAGAACCGCTCTCCGGGGCGATCGACAACGCCCAGTTCTTCTGGATCCGGGCGAGCGCCTCGACGTCGGCCGCGTCGAGCCCGGTCGCGACGTCAGCGCGGTACGCCTTGAGGGCAGCAGCGGTCTGGACGACGGCGAGGTCGGTGAAGTCCTCGCCTTCGGTCAGTGATTCCAGTACGCCTGGCTCGGTCCGCAGGACGACGTGCTCGGGCACGGTCCGGTCGGCGTGCATCAGCGCGGTGCCGATCGGGCAGATCAGGGCGACTCCGAGGATCTGCTCCGGCCGCTCCGCGATCAGGCCGCGGGCGAGATAGCCGCCGTACGACTCGCCGATCAGCAGGAACGGCTCGTCCCCGATCTGGTCGTCGATGTACGCGCGGACCTCCGCCATGATCCCGTCCGAGCTGTCGATCGCACCGGCCGGCGTCTGTCCCATCCCGGGCAGGTCGGGGTAGAGCCGCCGGTAGCCGGGCACCTCGGCGAACACCGGCTCCAGACAGCCCGACATCAGCCGGTGGTCGGGTGTCCAGCCGTGCAGTGAGAGCACCGGAACGCCGTCCCCGAAGGACTCGTGGTGCAGTGCCATCGCAGTCGCCTTCCGCCGTTCCAAATCAGCCGCCCCAAGTTGTATCAAGCGGGTTAAAGTCGGCTCATGTCGAGTCGAAGCCCCCGTGGTCCCGTTCCCGATTCCGCCGTACTGCGTGCCCGGTTGGAGCGCGCCCGCGAAGCCGCCGCCGGTACTGAGCTGCTGATCGCGCCCGGATCGGATCTGCGCTATCTGCTGGGGCGGTCGGGTGAGTCGCTGGAGCGCCTGACCGCGCTGGTCATCCCGGCCGAGGGCTCGCCGGCGCTCGTCGTACCGAAGCTCGAAGCACCCGGATTCGCCGATCTGCCGTTGGAAGAGCTCGGGGTCGAGGTCGTCACCTGGGTCGACGGTGACGATCCGCACGGCCTTGCCGCGGAGCGCCTGGGCGGATCGGAGCGAGTCGCGGTCAGTGACTTCACGCCGGCACTGCATGTGCTGGCGCTGCGCGAGGCGTTGCCGAAGGCCGGGCAGGTGCTGGCCGGGCCGATCGTGCGCGAGCTCCGGATGCGGAAGGACGCGGCCGAGATCGAGGCGCTGCGGACGGCGGGTGCGGCGATCGACCGGGTGCACGCGCGGGTCGGCGAGTGGTTGCGACCTGGCCGGACCGAGGCTGAGGTCGGTGCCGACATCGCGACCGCGATCGTCGAGGAAGGTCACGCGCTGGCCGAGTTCATCATCGTCGGCAGCGGGCCGAACAGCGCGAGTCCGCACCACGGGGTGTCCGACCGGGTGATCGAAGCCGGTGACGTCGTGGTGGTCGACATCGGCGGACCCGTTGCCGAGGGCTACAACTCCGACTCGACCCGGACGTACGCCGTCGGTCAGCCGCGTGACGCGGATGTCGCCGCGACGTACGCCGTATTGCGGGATGCGCAGCAGGCGGCCGTGGACGCCGTACGGCCGGGCGTTTCCGCGGAGTCGATCGACGCGGCGGCCCGGCACGTGATCGCGGCGGCCGGCTTCGGTGAGTTCTTCATCCACCGGACGGGGCACGGGATCGGGCTCGACGTCCACGAAGAGCCGTACATCGTGGCTGGGAACGGGCTGATTCTCGAGCCGGGGATGGCGTTCAGCATCGAGCCGGGCATCTACCAGGCAGGGCGCTGGGGTGCGCGGATCGAGGACATCGTCGTGGTCACCGAGGACGGCGCCGAGCCGATGAACCGCCGCCCGCACGACCTGGTGGTGCTGTAACTCAGCCGGCCCGGAACGTCTTGCGGTAGGCGAGGGGAGAGACACCGAGTTCGGAGCGGAGGTGGTGCCGCAGCGACGCGGCAGTTCCCAGGCCGGCCGACTCGGCCACGCGGTCGACGGACAGGTCCGTGGTCTCCAGCAGGTGGCAGGCGTGCCGGACGCGTTGCTGCAGGAGCCACGTGCCCGGAGACTGCCCGGTCTCGGCCTTGAACCGCCGGCTGAAGGTGCGCACGCTCATCTGGGCCTGAACGGCCATCGAGGCGAGACTCAACTCCTGATCGAGCCGCCCCAGGGCCCACGCGCGGGTCGGCGCAGTCCCTTCGCTGCCCTCATCCGGTACGACGCGTTCGATGAACTGTGACTGCCCACCGTCCCGCCACGGCGGTACGACGCAGTGCCGCGCGGCCCGGTTGGCGATCTCGCTGCCGAAGTCCCGTCGGATCAGGTGCAGGCAGAGGTCCACGCCCGCGGCCAGACCCGCTGACGTGACGATGTCGTCGTCGTCGACGAACAGCAGATCCTCGTCGAGCTTCACCTTCGGGTAGAGGGCACGGAACATCTCGGCCCGGAGCCAGTGAGTCGTTGCCGGCCGATCGTCGAGCAACCCGGCTGCGCCGAGCACGAACGCGCCGGTGCAGATCGATGCGATCCGGGTGCCCGGCCGGATGGTGCCGAGTGCCTTCGCGAGATCGTCCGGCAGCGTGCCCTCATAGCGCGGCTGGGCGATGTAGGTGCCCGGGATGATCACCGTGTCCGCCTCGGCCAGCGCCTCCGGCCCGTAGTCCGGGATCAGGCTGAACCCGGCACCGGCCCGGATCGGCGCGATCTCGAGTCCGCAGATGCGGACGTCGTACAAGGCCGTCCCGTCGGCCTTCGTCGCCGCCCCGAACACCGTCGGCGGAATGGTCAGGTCGAACCCGACCACCGGCTCCAAGGCAAGGACGGCGACCACATGCGGCCCGACCGCTCTCAACCGCCTCTCAGTACCCATGGCCATATCTTGACACACGCTGGCGTTCTGGCCACTGGTTTGCGAGAGGTCGAGACGGCAATCTATCCGGGTGACGCAGATTGTGGAGAAGAAGGCTGCCCGGCTGCACCCGGCCTGGGCAGTCGCCGCGGTGGCGTTCGTAACGCTGATCGGGGCGGCCGGGTTCCGCTCGGTGCCGGGCGTGTTGCTCGACCCGCTGCACGACGAGTTCGGGTGGTCGCACGCGACGATCTCGGCGGCTGTGTCGATCAACCTGCTGCTGTACGGCCTGATCTCACCGTTCGCCGCGGCCCTGATGGACCGTCTGGGTCTGCGTCGTGTGGTCAGCGGTGCGCTGGTGCTCATCGCGCTCGGCAGCGGGCTGACCGTCTTCATGACCTCGTCCTGGCAGCTCCTGCTGTGCTGGGGACTGCTGGTCGGTATCGGCACCGGCTCGATGTCGATGACCTTCGTCGCCACCATCACCGGCCGGTGGTTCGTCCATCGCCGTGGACTCGTCACCGGCATCCTCACCGCCGCCGGTGCGACCGGGCAGCTCATCTTCCTGCCGCTCATCGCGAATCTGGCCAGCGCGTACGGGTGGCGCCTCCCGGCGCTCGTGGCGGCTGGTACGGCGTTGGCCGTCGTACCGCTCGTGCTGCTGTTCCTGCGGGACTACCCGAGTGACGTGGGTCTGCGGGCGTATGGCGCTCCAGAGGGAAGCACAGCGGGTCAGCGGGTCGAGACGTCCGGCAGTAGTGCGCTGCGGGCTGTGAACGCGTTGCGGTCTGCGATGCGGCGGCCGGCGTTCTGGATGCTCGCAGGTGGCTTCGCGATCTGCGGTGCGTCGACGAACGGCCTCATCGGCACGCACTTCGTGACCGCTGCACACGACCACGGCATGCCGGTGACGACGGCTGCGTCGCTGCTCGCGGTGGTGGGAGTGTTCGACGTCGGCGGCACGATCGTGTCGGGTTGGCTGACGGACCGCTGGGATCCGCGGTACCTGCTGATCGGCTACTA
Source organism: uncultured Actinomycetota bacterium (assembly GCA_963770725.1). Classification (GTDB taxonomy): domain Bacteria; phylum Actinomycetota; class Actinomycetes; order Propionibacteriales; family Kribbellaceae; genus Kribbella. The sequence goes on along the minus strand of CAVYQT010000009.1, from coordinate 498,668 downwards.
CTCGCTGCGCGGGCTGTCGCTGCTCGTGCTGCCGTCGCTGCTCGGTCCGGCGGCTCAGCCGAGCATCTGGGTGTTCATCATCTTCTACGGCCTCGACTGGGTCGCGACCGTACCGCCGACCGTCGCACTGTGCCGTGAGTGGTTCGGGGTGGACGGGCCGATCGTGTTCGGCTGGGTGTTCGCGTCGCACCAGATCGGTGCCGCTCTGGCCGCCACCGGTGCCGGCGCGATCCGGGATATGCAGGGCAACTACAACCTCGCGTGGTACCTGGCCGGAGGGCTCTGCGCGGCGGCCGCGTTGATGTCCGCGAGCATCGGACGTCGCCTCGTGACTACCTGATCCCGTCGGCTAGCCTCGATCTAGGTTGAGGTCGGAGGGATGAACGGGTGGACATCGAGCCGGGTGAGTTGACGGTCGGGCAGTTGGCGCAACGCAGCGGCGTGGCGATCTCGGCGCTGCATTTCTACGAGCGGCAGAACCTGATCGTCAGCCGCCGTACGTCGGGCAACCAGCGTCGCTACAAGCGCGACACACTCCGCCGGGTCGCGCTGATCCGGATCGCCCAACGGGTCGGCATCCCGCTCGCCGAGGTCGCCGCGATCCTGGCGCTGCTGCCGGAGAACCGCACACCCACCCGCCAGGACTGGGAGCGCATCTCCGAATGCTGGCAGGCCGAGCTGGACAAACGCATCCTGCACCTGGAGCAACTCCGCGACGACTTCAAGGACTGCGTCGGCTGCGGCTGTCTCTCCCTCGACCGCTGCGCCCTGGCCAATCCGTACGACGGTCTGGCCGCGAAGGGTCCTGGTCCGCAACGACTGGTCACCGCCGGCGGAGAACCCTGCCACCCGGGTAAGTGCGCCTGAGCGAGCATCGGCCGGTGCCGATGCCCGCAGGAGTTGACGCCGGCGTCAGCCCCACTGGCCGGGCACGTAGTCGCCGGCCGGCCGCTGGGTGATGACGTTCAACCGGTTCCAGGCGTTGATGAGGGCAATCAGCGACAGCAGAGCGGCGAGCTGTTCCTCGTCGTAGTGCTTGGCCGCGTTGGCCCAGACCTCATCGGAGACGCCGCCGGCCGCGTCGGCGATGCGGGTGCCTTCCTCGGTGAGCTCGAGTGCCGCGCGTTCGGCCTCGGTGAACACCGTCGCCTCCCGCCAGGCCGCCACCAGGTTCAGCCGCACCGAGGTCTCGCCGGCGTGGACGGCGTCCTTGGTGTGCATGTCGACGCAGAAGCCGCAGCCGTTGATCTGGCTGGCGCGGATCTCGACGAGGTGCTGGGTCGTCTCGGGCAGTGTCGAGTCCCAGACGACCTTGTTCGCAGAGGTGACGTATTTCAAGACCTTGGCCCCGACCGGGTTGGCGACGTGATCGAAACGGATAGCCATGGTTGATCTCCTTGTTCATTTCGGCGCTACCCCAACCGACGAGTCGGCGCAGCGCAGTGTGAGGCACCCGGAGAGTGACGTACGTCTCCCGCGCTTCGCCGAATCGGGTTATCCACAGAGCGGTGGTTGCCCGCAGCGAACTGGGGGTGCGGCCGTCTAGGGTCTTGGCATGGCTGACACCAGTTCGACCACCAGCACGCTGACCGAGGCACGCGCGGGAATCGCCGGCGGCGTGATCAGGGCGATCGCGGGCGAGAGCGCGCGTTTGCGGGCGGATCAGGAGACCGCGGTCGCCGCGCTGTGCGAGCCGAGCGCGCGGGTCCTGGTCGTGCAGGCGACGGGCTGGGGGAAGTCGGCGGTGTACTGGGCGGCGACCGCGATCCGCCGGGCCGAGGGCGCCGGGCCGACGCTGGTGGTGTCGCCGCTGCTGTCGTTGATGCGCGACCAGGTCGCCGCCGCGAGCCGGGCCGGGCTGCGGGCGGCGACGCTGAACTCGTCAACATCGACGAGTGGTCCAGCATCGAGGACGATCTGCGCTCCGGTGGCGATCGACGTGCTGCTGGTGTCGCCTGAGCGGCTGGCCAACCCTGGCTTCGGCCGGCGGGTGCTCGACGGGCTGGCCGGCCAGATCGGCCTGCTCGTCATCGACGAGGCGCACGCGGTGTCCGACTGGGGTCACGACTTCCGGCCGGACTACCGCCGCGTGTCCGACGTACTGCAGCAGCTCAACCCCGAGACGCCGGTGCTCGCGACGACCGCGACGGCGAACGCGCGGGTGACCGACGACGTCGCGCCATCAGCTGGGGGAGTCCACGCTGGTGCTGCGCGGCCCGCTGGCCCGGTCGAGTCTGCAGCTCGCGGTGGTCGACGCGTTGTCGCCGCTGGATCGGTTCGCCTGGGTGGTCGACCACCTGCCGAAGCTGCCGGGATCGGGGATCGTCTACACGCTGACGGTGGCCGACGCCGCAGCGGCTGGCGGCGGCGATCCAGGAGGTGCACGGCCGGGACGTGCCGGTGGCGGCGTACACGGGCGGCCTGGACGCCGGCGGAGCGGGAGCAGTCTCGAGGACGCGCTGCGGGCGAACGAGTTCAAGGCGCTGGTCGCGACCTCGGCGCTCGGGATGGGCTACGACAAGCCGGACCTCGGGTTCGTCGTCCATGTCGGTTCGCCACCCTCGCCGGTGTCGTACTACCAGCAGGTCGGTCGGGCCGGCCGTGGGATCGACCATGCCGTGGTCGCGCTGCTGCCGTCGGATGCGGACGCCGGTGTGTGGGACTACTTCGCCACCGCGACGATCCCGGTCCCGGAGCACGTGAATCGGCTGCTGACGGGCTGGACGGGTACGGGCCGGACCAGCCGGCGACCGTGCCCGCGCTGGAGGCGGAGACCGGTCTGCGTCGTACCCGGGTCGAGCTGATGCTGAAGCAACTCGCGGTCGACGGGGTGGTCGAGCGGGTCGAGCGCGGCTGGGTGCGGACCGGGCAAGGACTGGACGTTCGACGCGGACCACTACGACGGGATCGTCGCGGTACGGCGGCGCGAGGCCGACATCATGCGGGCCTACACCCGCGGCGACCGTTGCCTGATGCAACTTCTCCAGGAGTCGCTGGACGACCCGTCGGCCGAGCCGTGCGGCCGCTGCTCGGTCTGCCTCGGTGAGTTGCCCGACCCGCTGCGGGCCAAGCCCGAGGCGGACACCGTGCAGGCGATCATCCGGTTGCTGCGCGGCGAGGTGCACATTCTGGAGCCGCGAAAGATGTGGCCGGGCGGCGCGTTCGGCGCGAAGGGTCGGATCCCGGCGCAGCTGGGGGCCGAGCCCGGGCGGACGGTCATCTACGCCGACGCTCCCGAGTGGCGGGAAGTGCTACGTGGCACCTTCGCCGACGCGGCGCCGGATCCCGACTCGCTCGAGGCGTTGAAGGCGGGCGCGGTGGCGGCCCTGTCACGGTGGCGTGGTTCCTGGTCGAGTCGCCCGGAGGTCGTCGTACCGCTGGCGGCCGCGGGCTACGGGCGGTTGACCAGCGAGATCGCGGACCACGTCGCCACCGTCGGCCAGCTCGACCAGGCCGAGCTCACCGTGGACCGGGCGGGCTTCACCGACGAGCTCTCCTCAGCCGAGGAGGCCAGAGTCTGGCGGGACGGTATCGGCGTGGCCGACCCGGCGGCTGTCAGCGGCCGGACGGTTCTGCTGCTGGCCGACGCCTCGTCGTCCCAGTGGCCGATCACCGTGGCCGCCGCCAAACTCCGCGAAGCCGGCGCCGCGGCGGTGCTCCCGCTCCTGATCCACAAACGCCCCTAACCACACCAGCCCCGCCACCACCGGCCGTCCCGGCGGCCGGGGCTACTTCACGTGGGCGAGTTCCGGGGTGGTTTCGACGAAGGACTTGAGGTCGGCGATCAGGGCGGGCCAGCCTTCGCTGATCATTGCGCGGACTGCGCTGCCCGGCTCGAAGCCGGAGTGGACGACGGTGAGCTTGACCTGCTCACCGGCGGGCTCGAGCTCGAACCTCACCTTCGACAGCGGCTCGCGGCTGGTCTTCTCGTAGAGCTCGTCATCCATGTCGACGGCCTTCGCGAACTCACGCGTGATGGTGTGCCAGGTGTAGGCGAGTCGCCGGTACGGATCGTGCTCGAGGACGACCTGACCCGGCCCGGCCATCGCGACGTCACCGTGGTGCCAGACCATCTCGGAGCCGACCTTCCAGTCGGTCTCGAACCGCTCGCCCCAGTACTGCTCGGTGAACTTCGGGTCGGTCAGCGCCTGCCAGAGCCGCTCCGGCGTGGTCTTGATGTACGTGGTGTAGACGAAGTCGGTGTCGCTCATGTTCTCGGCCTCCAGAACCGTTTTGAGATCGGCGAACAGTTCCACCCGCCGACGGTCGTACTGGTTGATCCAGCGGTCGGCGATGGCGTTGATCGGCTCGGCGTTGAGGTAATGCAGCTTCTCCCGGCCGCGCCAGACGATGGTGACGAGGTTCGCGCTCTCGAGCACGGCGAGATGCTTGCTCACCGACTGCCGGGCCATGTCCAGGCCGGCGCAGAGCTCGCGCAGCGTCTGGCCGTTGTCCGAGTTCAGCCGGTCGAGCAGCTGCCGCCGGCTCGGGTCGGCCAGTGCGCGGAACACCTCGTCGTCCATCGCGCTCCGATCCGCGTCATGCAGCCGTTTGGCTGCATGAACAACATAGGTAGCCAGATGGCTGCATGTCAAGGAGCGGCAGAATCTGGTTTGACGCGGATCGGATGATGGGCAGGTGGAGATCGAAAGCCTCGGATACCGGACCGACCCGCTGTTGCTGAAGCTCGGCGGGAGCGAGTTCAAGGACACCGGCGAGTACGTCGTGGTGCGCACCCCGGACAACCCGGGCTACTGGTGGGGGAACTTCCTGCTGTTCCGGACGCCGTTCGCGCCGGGCGACCTGGAGAACCGGCTGGCGGCGTTCCACGCGGAGTTCCCGGCCGCCAATCATGTTGCCTTGGGCATCGACAGTGTGGACGGTCTGGCCGGCGCCGAGGACGAGCTGGTCGCGGCCGGGTTCGAGGTGGCCCGGGACGTGGTGATGTCGAGCGACGGCTACATCGACTTCTCCCGGCGCAAGCTCGAGTCGAGGCGGGCCTTGGTGGCGGAGGGGCACGGGAAGTGGTTCGGCGCGTTCGCTGGGGAGCGGCTGCAGAGTTCGCTCGGTCTGATGTTCGACGGCAAGGGGCTGGCGCGTTTCCAGAACGTGCAAACGCATCCGGACGACCGCAACCAGGGGATCGCGAGCACGCTGGTTCACCGCGCGTCGACGTACGGGCTCGGCGAAGGGGGCGCGAAGACGCTGGTGATGGTGGCGGATCCGGACTATCTCGCCATCCGGCTCTACCGGGCCCTCGGATTCAGTGACACGGAGACGCAGCTACAGCTGCAGCTCGCCCTGCCGTCGTCCTGACGGCTCCGCCGGGCGTGGCAGGGTAGGCATATGACTGAGACTGACGGACGGCGTGGGGTAGTTCTGGTCACCGGCGGGAGCCGCGGGATCGGGGCCGCGGCGGCGGTCGCGCTGGCCGCCGACGGGTGGGATGTCGGCGTGAACTTCCGGACGCGTGCGGACGAGGCGGCCCGCGTGGTGAAGTCGTGCGAGCAGCTCGGGCGGCGGGCGATCGCGGTCCAGGCCGACGTGACCGCGGCGGACCAGATCGAGCGGCTCTTCGACACCGTCACCGCCGAACTCGGGCCGATCGGTGCCGTGATCAACAACGCCGGCATCGTCTCGCCGTCCGGCCGGGTGGCCGAGTACGACACCGCGCGGCTGGAGCGGGTGTTCCGGATCAACTCGATCAGCGCGATCCTGGTCGCCGGTGCGGCGGTACGTCGGATGTCCACGGCGTACGGCGGATCCGGCGGAGTCCTCGTCAACGTGTCGTCACGAGCAGCTGTCCTCGGATCAGCCGGCGAGTACGTCGACTACGCGGCGAGCAAGGCCGCTGTCGACGCTCTCACCGTGGGGCTGGCGAACGAGGTGTCGAAGGAAGGCGTCCGCGTCCTCGGCGTCCGCCCTGGTCTGATCGAGACCGAGATCCATGAGGAAGGCCGGCTGGAACGCATCGGCAGCACACCTCCACTCGGCCGCCCGGGCAAGGCCGAGGAGGTCGCCGAGGTCATCACCTTCCTCGCCTCCGACCGCGCGTCGTACATGACCGGCTCGACGGTCGACGTCGCCGGCGGTCGGTAGAACCGACCAGTTCGGTAGAACCGACCAGTTCGGTAGAACCGACCAGTTCGGTAGGACCGACCCAGCCGGGTGGGCGACCCGGCGCGGGGATTCAGGGCTGAGGTTCAGGCGGCGGGTCAGGCGGGGTCGGCGGCGAACAGCTGCGAGTACCACGGACGCTGAGTTCGAGATCTGTCACGGTCACGGCCACGTGGGTGATAGCTGGGAACGTCTTCACTGAACAACTCCTGTCTGCTGGGGATTCTTCGCTGTGCTGGGCGATGGTTCGGCGGCGACGAACGCCTCGGCCGACCACCACCGCCGGAACGTGTCCAGACCGACTTCGGTCGCCAGTCCGGTGGTCTGCGAGACATGCGCCAGGACCGCGTTGATCTTGCGGTCCAGCTCGGCGCCGGCGAGTTCGACGTACAGGGCAAGCTGCTCGTCCGGCGTGACCGGAGGGCTGCCCCAGATCCACAACCCGAGGCGATCGTTGAGTTCGCCCCACTCCTCGTGGAAGCCGGGCGTCAGCGTGGCATAGAGCAGCCGCGCCTTCGCGCCGGACACCCGCCACGCCTCCGTCGTCCACGCGCACACCGCGCGATGATCGGCGTGACCGGTCATTCCGTCCGGCCCGAAGGTCAGGATCGTGTCCGGCTGGACCTCCGCGATCAGCTCAGCGACCGACGCAACCCCTCCGTCTGCGTCGGCACAGTCCCCGTCGCGGTAGCCCAGCCAGCGGTGCTCGAGGACGCCGACCAGCGCCAGGCTGGTCCGAAGCTCCTCCTGCCGCAGCTCGGCGAGCTGCTCCCGCGACACGGAATCGTCCTCCGTGCCTTGTTCGCCGTACGTCGCTGTCGCCACGACGACCCGGTGTCCGGCGTCGCGCAGGGCGCCCATCAGCCCGGCGGACATGTACGCCTCGTCGTCGGGATGGGCCCAGACACCGAGGACGGTCCCCAGGTTCTCGGTGATCGGGCGTACCCGCTCCTCTGGCACCGTCATTCGGTCTCCACCTCGATCGTGACCGGCACCCCGTTGGTGATGACGTCGTAGACGGCCGAGCGCGCCTGGGACTGGGCGACCAGTTCGCGGAGCTTCTCGGCCGGGGCGTCGCCCTTGACGGTGAACCGGACGGAGATGTGCTGGTACCCGTTCCGGACGGCCGGGTCGAGGCCGAGGATACCGTTGAGGTCGATGTCGCCGGCGACGGTCGAGTGCACCTCGGTGAGCCGGATGCCGCGGGCGGCGGCGATGTTGGCGAGTCCGGCGGTCAGGCAGGCGGCCAACGCGTGCAGAACGTACTCGACCGGTGTCGGTCCGTTGTCCTGGCCGACGAGAACTGCGGGGTGGTCGGCGTCGAAGTGGAACGTGCGCTCGTGCGTGCGCTCCTCACCGACCCCGAAGTACCCGTGGATCGTGCTGCGGTTGTGGGTGCCGCTGAGCCACTGGTTGCCGACCCGGAACTGGAACTGGGCCGCCTCGGGCGCGCCCTTGACCGCGTCGAGGGTGGCGAACAGGGTGGCGGTGTCGACGCCGTTGCGGATCATCGAGGCGTCGGTGGTGGTGGTCATGGTCGTTCTCCTTCTGGTGTGATCAGACGGCGGCGAGCCGGTGCTCGCTGCCGCTGGACAGTGGTGGCCGGGCGGCCAGGTCGGCTGCCTCGGTGTCGAGAGCACGGCTGAGGTCCTTCTGCAGCGCGACGAACTCGGGGACGGGTGGATAGGCGGTCAGGGCGAGGGTGATCTCGAAGACCGGCCGGAGGGCGCGGTCGCGCTGCTCCTGGTAGGCGGCCGGCGCTGCGGCTTCACCGCGGAGTTCGAGGTCGAGCGCGGTCGCGAGTAGTTCGGCGTCGCGGTACGCGTCGGACATGCCGTGCCCGGTGACCGGGTCCCGGTGGTACCCGGCGTCACCGACCAGCGCCCAGCCTGCGCCGTGCGCCCGGCGGATGTAGTTCGGGCTCCGCAGCATCCCGGTGACCGGCGACGTACGGCGTCCTACCTGAAGTCGCCCAGCCAGCTCCGGGGCGGTCCTGCGAAGGTACGTCGTGAAGGCGTCGTCGCGTGATGCCGCACGGCGGCGCTCACTGCGGGCGTCCGCGATCGGTCCGCAGATCCAGATGCACGCCTCGCCGTGGTGGGTCGGGAACACTCCGGTGAGCGCCCGGTCCGCGACAATCAGCTCGATGCCGTCCCACGGCAGCCCGTCGTAATAGGCGTACTGCGCGGCGCCCCAAGCGCCCCGATCCTCGACGATCTCCGCGCCCACCGCGCGAGCGACCCGGGAGCCGAGCCCGTCCGCGCCGACGACGAACCGCGCCATCAGGTCCACTCGCGCGCCGGTGCGATCGTGCCCGTACACACCGCTCGCGCGACCGGTGGTGTCGAAGTGGACACCGTCGATCGTCACACCGAGCCGCAGGTCGGCTCCGGCGCGCACGGCGGCGTCGGCCACGACCGTGTCAAGGATGTGACGCCGCGGGGCGACCAGCAGATCGACGCCGGCGCTGTCCCTGACTGGCCGGGTGATGGTCTGCCCGTCAGCGGTGAAGGTGACCTGGCGGATGGCCGGCGCTCCGCTGTCCAGTACGGCGTCCAGCAACCCCCATCGGTTCAGCTGTACGACGCCGGGCCGCGCAAGCTGGTGTGTGGACAGCGTGTCGGACGGGAAGTCGTCCCGGTCGACCAGAACGACGTCGTGACCGAGTCTGGCGAGCAGGAGCGCGGTCGCGGCTCCGGCGGCTCGTGAACCTACGACTACGACGTCGTGGCGGTGGCGAAATGACTGCATTCGTCCTTTGTAGAGCGTCGGCAGACCTGGCCGTATCCGTCGCGACTACGTAGATCAGCGCCCTGGACTACCGATGTCGGGTGCACAATCGGTGGGGGGTGGCACGAATGCTCGAGCGTGAGCGGGAGCTGGCGGAGCTTGCAGCCGCTGCCGAGGAGGCCAGGCTGGGGGACGGCTCCGTGGTGCTGATCGCCGGTGAGGCCGGGATCGGCAAGTCCAGCCTGGTGGACGGACTGCGGTCCGTGCTGCCGCCGGGGACCCGCCTGCTCGTCGGCTACTGCGACGATCTTGCCACGCCCCGGGTGCTGGGCCCGTTGCGGGACCTGATCGGAAGTGTCGGCGGTGTCCTCACGCAAGCGCTCGAATCCGGCGACCGGAACGCGGTCAGCGACGCGCTGCGTGCCGAGCTGGACCGGCCGGAGGAGCCGGCCGTGCTCGTCGTCGAGGACATCCATTGGGCCGACGAGGCGACTCTCGACGTACTGAGATTCCTGGTACGGCGGATCGCCAGCCTGCCCGCCGTACTGGTCCTGTCGTATCGGGACGCGGAGCTCACCCGGGACCATCCGCTGCAGCACCTGCTCGGTCTCGTGTCCGGTACTCCGCGACTGCGTCGGTTGCGCCCGGCCCGGCTGTCCGTGGAGGCGGTCCGCCGGTTGGGGATGCACACCGGGATGAACCCCGACCTGGTCTTCACGGTCACGTCGGGGAATCCGTTCTTCGTCACCGAGATCTTCGCGTCCGGCGACCTGGAGCACGTACCGCCCACGGTTACCGAGGCGGTTGCCGCCAGGTTGTCGGACCTTGACGCGTCGACGCGGGACGCACTGGAACAGTTGGCCGTCGTACCGTCCACCGCGGAGAGGTGGCTGGTGGAGGCGGTGGTTCCGGGAGGGCTGGCCTCGCTCGCCGAGGCCGAACGCTGTGGCGTCCTGGTGGTTTCGCCGACCGGTGTCGCGTTCACCCACGAACTCGCCCGCCGCGCTGTCGTGGACTCGATGCCGGCCGCTCGCCGAATGGCCTGCGATCAGGCCGTGCTCGCGGCGCTGCTCGATCGTCCAGAGCGGGTCGACCTGTCCCGGATCGTGCACCACGCCACGCAGGCCGGCGCCGTCGAGACCATCGTCCGGCACGGGCCGGTGGCGGCTCGCGAGGCGTCGGCCGCCGGGTCCCACCGTGAGGCCGTGGCGCACTACCGGCTGGTGATCGACCACCGGGAGATGTTCTCGCCGGCCGAGCAGGCCGACCTGTTCGACGGCTATGCGGTGGAGTGCTACACGATCGGATCCGCGGCACTCGCCGTCCGTGCGCAGGAAGAAGCCGTCAAGCTGCGCCGCTCCCTCGGAGATCCGCGGGCGCTGGGTCTCGGCCTGCGCTGGCTGTCGCGGATGCACTGGTGGGCGGGCTCCCGGCCGAAGGCGGAGACGAGCGGTACGGAGGCGATCGAGGTGCTCGAGCGCGCCGGCGACGAACGTGCGCTGGCTCTTGCACTGAGCAACCAATCGCAGCTGTGCATGCTGGCCGGCCGGCAGCCGGAGTGTGTCGCCGTCGGCCGGCGGGCGGTCGCGATGGCCCGCGACCTCGACGACCCCGGCCTGTTGTCCCATGCGTTGAACAACGTCGGCGTGGCGCTCTGGGAGGAGGGTCACCCGGAAGGTCAGACACTCTTGGAGGAGAGCCTCGCTCTCGCCCTCGCAGCGGGTGAGGTCGAGCATGCCTGCCGCGCGTATGTGAACATCAGCTGGCAGCTGGCCGACCTGTCCCGGTTCGCCGAGGCGGAACGCCTGCTCGAGGACGCCATCGACCTGGCCGACGAGGCTGAGTTCCACGGGTTCCGCCGGTACATGGAGGTGACCCGCGCGACGGTGTACCTCGCGCTCGGACGATGGGACGAGGCCGAGTGGGAGGCGACGTCGAGCGAGGACGCCGAAATGATCACCCGCTGCCCCGCGCTGGTCGTGGCCGGGACGGTGCGGACCAGGCGCGGTCAGGATGACAGGCCGGAAGGTTCTCGACGAGGCCTGGGAGTTGGCTCAGCGACTTGGTGAGGCGCAACGGACCGGTCCGGCAGCGGCTGCCCTGCTGGAGGCGGCCTGGCTGCAGGGGGATCTCACGAGCGTGGCGTCCGCCGTAGCACCGGCGTACGAGGATGTGAGGCTGTTCGGCCGCGTCACACCGGCGGCAGCGTTCGGATACTGGTTGCGGGTCGCCGGTCAGGCAGTACCGATCGGCAACGCCAACCACCCCTATGCTCTCCTGGCCGCGGGCCACTGGCGACAGGCAGCCGAGGCGTGGCAGCTGGCCGGCTGTCCGTACGAACAGGCGCTGGCACTGTCGAGGGGCGACGATCCCGAGGACATGCTGTCCGCGCTGAACATCCTCGACGGGCTGGGCGCGGAACCGCTGGCACGTCGCGTACGACTCCGGCTACGAGAGCTGGGTGTCACCCGCATCCCGCGCGGGCGGGTCAAGTCGACGAAAGACAACCCTGCCGGACTGACCGAGCGGCAGACAGATGTGATTCGATTGCTCGCCGACGGGCTGACCAACGCCGAGATCGCTGCCCGCCTGGTCCTGTCCGTGCGCACGGTGGACACCCACGTCGCCGCGATCCTGAGCAAACTGGACGCCAAGACCCGCCGCGACGCCGCGACCCGCGCCAAGGCCCTCGGCCTCCTGCCCGTTTGAATGGGAGGCTTACCGGAGTCAGCGTCTCGAGATGGAGGTACGGCGTGGGATTGCGGCCGGTGGATCTGGCCCGGCGGGCCGGGATCTCGACGCAACTGGTGCGCAACTACGAGGCGGCGGGCATCCTGCCGCCCGCGCCGCGATCCGAGACCGGGTACCGGCAGTACGGCGACGAGCACTTGTCGGCCCTGCTGACCTACCGGGCCCTGGCGCCGGGGTTCGGTGCTGAAGTCGCCACGGAGATCATGCAGGCGGTGCATGCCGGCGATGAGGCGTTGGCCTACCGGCTCGTGGATGCGTCGCATGCCGGGCTGCATCAGCAGCGGCTGGCGACCGATGCGGCCAGCGAGGCGCTGGGGGCCGCGGCCGCCGAGTTCCTGGACGACCCGCCGGCGTCGGGTCCGTCGTTGCTGGTGGGGGAGTTGGCGCACCAGTTGGGTGTGCGTACGTCGGCTCTGCGGGTCTGGGAAGCAGCTGGATTGCTGGCGCCGACGCGGGAGCCGGGGACGAAGTACCGGCGCTACGGACCGGAGCAGGTGCGGGATGCCCGGATCATCCACATGCTGCGACAGGGGCGCTACTACTTCGAGCAGATCAAGCCGGTGATCGAGGGCTTGCGTCGTACCGGAAGTACGGAGGCGTTGCGGGACGCGATCGCCGAACGCCGTGCCGCCCACGACCAGCGCACCAAGTCCATGCTGTACGGCGCCGCGCTGCTCCATCAGTTGATCGAGGAGACGCGGTCACTGCGGGACACCGAGATGGGTCGGCTCTGAGCGGACCCCGACGGTGACCTGGTCGCCCGGATGCCAATGGGCGGCTTCGGCGGGGGCGGCCTCGTTCACCGCGGTCATGGACGCGACGAGGCGGGCCGGGGTGGACTTGGCGAGTTCGGTCAGGCGGGCGGTCTCGTTGACCGGGTCCCCGATCACGGTGTACTCGTGGCGCCGTACGTCGCCCACCGTGCCGGCGACCACGATGCCTGCCGTCACGCCGATGCCGGCGGTTGCCTCGGGCAACTCCTCCGCCATCTTGTTGAACCCGGCCTGCAACGACCCGAGCTCCGTACCGTCGAACACCGGGATACGCACGTTCAGCTGCCCCTCACCGATCAGGGTCAGCGCGTTCCGCACCGACCGGACCGGAGCGACCACCGACCTGGCCGACAACACGGTCAGCAGCCAGCCGTTCAGCAGCACGACCATGCCCAAGGCAAGGATCATCACCGAGAGCCGGGTCGGGAAGACGTCCTGCTCGATCAGCGCGAGGACGGCGGCCAGCATCAGCCCGGCGACCGGGACCGCCGATCCGGCGGCCCAGAAGAACACGGTCCGCGTTTTCAGGCCGGCCGCGAGCAGTCGTCGCGGCGGCGGTGAGTCGGCCAGCGCCCGCGCCGCGACCGGCCGGAGCGCGAACTCCGTCAGCAGATACGAGACCGCGCAGGTGATGATCGCGCCGTCGAAGATCGTGGCCGCGATCCGCACCGCGTTCTCCGGCTGTAGCGTCAGAGTCATCACGGTGAAGATCACGCAGGCCAGCAGCCACAGGAAGACCTCGATCAGCGTCAGCCGGAGCGGCAGTTGCAGCGTCGCGATCTGCTCCTTCCGGGTGGCCGGCCGATTCTCGTCCACCCACCGAGTCACCCGGCGGGTCAGCCGGGTACTCCAGACGCAGCCGATCAGCACCGCGATCAGGAAGTACGCCGGGATGGTGATCGCCTCGAGCACCTGCAGGCGCTCGACCAGTGGCGGACCCGGCAGCACGAACACCGCCAGCACGAACACGACCGCCGCGCCGATCAGATTGCTTCCGATCGAGAACGTCATCATCAGCACCCGCAGCCGGAACCGCAGCACCCGCGGACTCTGGTCGGCCGGGCCCAGCAACCAGGAACCGAACGGACGCCGCTTCAGCACCAGCTCCGGACTTCCCTGGGAGATCATGACCACAGTCTGCAAGCAAGCACCCCCGATTCCGCAACCGCCTGACCGCGCACAGGAATTGAACGCGGTGGCTACCGTGGGCGATATGGCCGTGGGGTGGCATGTCTCGCTGGCTGCTCTCGCGGCGGCCGTCCTGGTCGCCTGCTCCGAAGACACTGCCGTTCCCGAGCCCTCGCCCAGTACGACGTCCCGCCCAGCACCCGCAACCACCGAGCCGGCCACTCCGCCGGCACCGGCCCGTACGACGCCGGCCACGACCCAGCCGCTGGTCCTGGCGATCAACCCCACCCGCGCCGCCCAGGACATCGACGTCACCACGGCCCGCGCGATCGCCCGGGGAACCCTCGGGTCCTGGCGCGGTTTCCAGGTCGGCTCACTCCGCCGGGCACAAACGTCGACGAACACTCTCGCCCTGGTGCCTGCCTCGGCGGCCGGCCCGTCCATCCGCGCGCTCACCGTCGCCGGCATCGACCCGTTCAGGGACCCAGCGGCTTACCCGCTGCGAATCGCCGGACCGCAAGCCGCCGCTGACGTCATCGACCTGACCGTCGGCGGTGACGTCATGCTCGGCCGCCGGGTAGCGACTGCCGCGGCCAGGACCGGCGACGTCTCCAGACCACTGCGCGCGATCGGGCCGCAGCTCGCATCCGCGGACCTGACCGTGGTCAACCTCGAGAGCACGCTGTCCCAGGCGGGCACGCCCCAGCAAGGCGGCGACTCCTTCGCCGCCCCACCTGGTGTCGTCGCCGGACTACGTGACGCCGGCGTCGACGTACTCTCGCTGGCCAACAACCACACCGGCGACTTCCAGCAGCGCGCTTTGCTCGACACGGTCCGTCTGGTGCAAGCCGGCGGCATCGAACCGGTAGGGGCCGGAGGCAACCTCACCGAGGCCGCCCGGCCGGTGATCGTGACACGCGCCGGCGTGCGCTTCGGCTTCCTGGCCTTCAACGCGATCGGCGAGACACCGCGCGCGACAGCCACCAGCCCGGGCGCGTTCAGCCTGCGCATGCCACCACGGACGGGACCGCTCAACGCGGCAGATCTGGCCACAGTGACCCGTGCGATCCAGAAACTGAAGTCGGCTGTCGACGTGGTCGTCGTACTGCCGCACTGGGGGCAGCAGTACACCCACACGCCGGTGCCGGCGCAGCGCACAGTTGCAGCCGCACTCACCGACGCTGGGGCTGATCTGGTCATCGGTGGCCATCCGCACTGGGTGCAGAGCGTGCAGTTCCCGCCGGGCAAGGTGGTGGCGCACTCACTGGGGAATCTGGTGTTCGACATGGACTTCTCCCAGCAGACGCAGGAAGGCGTACTGCTGGAACTCACCTACTGGGACAAGACCCTGAAGGCTGCCCGTCTCACGCCGTACGTGATCGGCAGCGACTTCAGCCCGCGCGTGGTCACGGGCACGAGGGCCGAGCAGATCCTGGCCGACATCCGCTAGCTCGCCAGCCAGGCGCCGACCACCCGACCCATCCGGCCGAGCTGAGCCGGTGACACGACGCGCGGGAGGTCGCGCGCGCTGTGGTACTCGGCGTACGGCGTACTGCCGAGACGGACTCCAGGTAGTCCGGAGCGGACGAAGGACCAGTGGTCACTCGACCTGTTCACGCAGGCACGGCTCTGCACGCCCGCACGAGCGGCAACCGCCCGAAGCTCGTTGCGCAGGGCCAGGTCGTCCGCTTGGGCAGAGCAGATGGGTACGACGGTTCCGACACCTACCCGGTCGAGGGAGACCATGCCGCGCAGCGCACTGCGTTGTGCTGTCGACAGAGAAGCGACGTAGGCGCGGGAGCCGTAGTGATGACGGTTGTCGCCGTCTCCGCGGGGCTCTTCGGCGCCGAAGGCAACGAGCAGGGTGGGAAGTCGCTGCGGGAGCCGAGCGGTGCCGAGCAGGACGGAGATGCCGGAGGCGTTGTCCTCGGCGCCGGGAGCCTGCGGGACGGTGTCCAGGTGGGCTCCGACGATGCGGTGCGGTGCTGCGGGGTTGAAGCCGGGCTTGGTGGCTATCAGGTTCCAGGTCGTGCCCGCGCGGACCGGGACGCCCCAGGAGACACCTGCTGGAACTCGGAGTGCCTGGCGACGCGTCTGGTAGCCGGCGGCGCGGAAGCGCTGTTCCAACCAGGTGAGCGCCTGCGCGTACGTCGTACTGGTCGCCTCACGGGGTCCTAGACCGGCGAGGTGGCGCACGGTGCTCATCGCCGCGGCGCTGTCGAAAGCGGACGGTCGAGGCGTGGTGGGCGCACGCGTCGGCGTGGACGGCGCTGACGTGGGCGGCGCTGAGGTGGACGGCGCTGAGGTGGACGGGGGAGTCGGAGCTGAGGTGGTGGCGGGAGGTGGCGCGGTCGTGGGCGTCGGGGCGCGGGTTGAGCCTGTGCTGGTGCACGCGGCTGCGGCCAGCAAGGTGATGACGGCGGCCAGCGGTCGGGTGGCGGCCCACATATGTCCATGGTGCCGGTCTGATCAAATCTGGGCCTTTTGGCACGGTGGTGCTGATGGCTCAGATTGGCCGCCTCATCCGGCTCCGCCGTGGGTAATGTTCCCCGGACACCTGACTCGGGAGCATTCCGTGACGCACGATCGCCACTCCTACGCCGAACCTGCCCTGGTTCGGACCACTCACCTCGAGCTGGACCTCGAGTTGGACTTCAGCGAGAAGGTGCTGGCCGGTAGCGCCACGCACACCCTCGCCTGGACCGGTGCGGGCGACCGGCTGGTGCTCGACACCCGTGACCTGACCGTGCTGGCAGTGGAGGGTGCGACGGCGTACGGCTGGGAGCCGCTCGAGTACAACCTCGCCGTACCCGACCCGGAGCTCGGCTCCGCGCTGCAGATCCGGACCGCACGGCATGAGCGGGTCCGGGTGAGCTACCGCACCGCGCCGACCGCGACCGGTCTGCAGTGGCTGGAGCCGTCCATGACGGCGGGTGGCGTGATGCCGTTCATGTTCAGCCAGTCGCAGGCGATCCACGCCCGCAGTTGGGTGCCGGTGCAGGACACTCCGGGCGTACGGTTCAGCTACGCCGCGCACGTCACCGCTCCGCCGGAGCTGATGGTGCTGATGAGTGCCGACAACGGTACGACGTCGCGCCGTACCGGCTCGTACGACGTGGTGATGCCGGAGCCGATCCCGTCGTACCTGCTGGCGATCGCGGCCGGCGATCTGGTGTTCGAGCCGATCGGCGACCGGTCCGGGGTGTGGGCCGAGCCGGAGATGGCCCGGCGGGCGGCGACCGAGTTCGCCGACACCGAGGAGATGATGCGGGTCACCGAGGCGCTGTTCGGCCCGTACCGCTGGGGCCGCTACGACCTGCTCGTGCTGCCGCCGTCGTTCCCGTACGGCGGGATGGAGAACCCGCGGATGACGTTCGCGACGCCGACCGTGGTGATCGGGGACAGGTCACTGGTCAGCGTGGTCGCGCACGAGCTGGCGCACAGTTGGTCGGGCAACCTGGTCACGCAGGACAGCTGGGACGACATCTGGCTGAACGAGGGCTTCACGTCGTACGTCGAGAACCGGATCGTCGAGGCGGTCTACGGGACCGAGTTCGCGGTGATGGAGACGGCGATCAAGCAGCACGCGACGGTGGTGAAGCTGGACCCGCTGACCCCGGCCGAGCTGGCGGTGGAGCTGCCCGGGCTGAACCATCGGTCCGAGTACCACGGGACGACGTCGATGGGGCCGCTGAAGGGTTCGTGGTTCCTGTCCTGGCTTGAGGAGCGGTTCTCGCGGGAGGTGTTCGACCCCTTCCTGCGCGGGTACTTCGACCGGTTCGCGTTCCGCAGTATCAACTCCGAGGACTTCGTCGCGCATCTCGACGAGCATCTGCTGTCGCAGCATCCCGGTGTGGTGACTGAGGCCGAGCTGGCGGCCTGGCTGGACGAGCCGGGCATCCCGGCGTTCGCGCGCCGGGCGGAGTCGGAGCGCTTTCAGGTCGTCGATCTGGCGCGGGACACCTGGCTGGCGACCGGCGAGCTGCCGGCCGGTGCGGCGCGGTGGACGACGCAGGAGTGGCTGCGGTTTCTGGACGCGGCTCCGGACGTGCTGAGCGCCGAGCAGCTGCACCAGCTCGACCGCGAGTTCGATCTGACCGGTACGGCGAACGGCGAGATCGCCCGGCGCTGGTACCAGATCGTTGCCGCCAGCAGCTATGAGCCGTCGTACGCCGAACTGGCCTCCTTCCTCACCCGGGTCGGACGGATGAAGCTCGTGCTGCCGGTCTACCGCGCGCTGGCCGGGACGGACCGGGCGTTCGCCGCGGAGGTGTTCGCGAAGGCGCGACCCGGCTATCACCCGATCACGACGGCGGCGGTGCAGAAGATCCTCGGCCAGTAGTTGCCCTTCGCGGTTGCCCGGCCCGCGCCAGGTTCTTCCGCAGATGACGGGCTGGGGTTCGCGCACGGAGCACCGCGACGACTGTGGTTTCGCGGGGCGGGCCGTTGGGACAGCTGTGGTTCGCGGGCCTTTCGAGGGTGGGGTGGTTCGTGGGGCCGTCGGAGGGACCGTGGTTCGCGGGCTCCGCCGCCGGGATTGTGCCTAGTCGGTGCAGTGTGTGTCAAGGGCGCCTTCGGCGTCCCTGCGGGATCTTCGACCCTTGATGACCCACACCACCCCGACCAGGGAAGGGCGCAGCTACGCGGATCCCGCGGGAAGCTCTGACTCCGAGACGGTGTGGATAGCTCCACCAGCTGTGGTTGCCGGGTTCGGCCGTGGAGCCGCCGGCCCCTGATGGCCTCGACCGCCGTGGTCTTCGTCGAGTCGTCGATTTCGGTCGTCGCCAGGGCAGATCTCTCGACCAAGATCGACGACTCGACGACTGCTCCGGCAAGGATCTCGGGATGCGGACGAAACCGGTCAGATGCCGGGCAAATCGGGCAGAACACGAAGCCTCGGACACCCTTTGGGGGCCTCGGACAAGCTATTACCTGTCCGCGGTCCCCATAAGGTGTCCGCGCTCCACGCGATGCCACCAGATCAACCCGACCTGGCCCCGCCCGCGGAGAGCAACCCCCGGATCCACGCCGGCGTCCCCAATCCACCCGGGAGTGCGACCACTCGGGTGAGCTATCCCGGAGCCGTGACAACCACATCCCCGATCTACTGGAGCCGCGACAACCACATCCGCCGTACCGGAGCAGCCGACACCGCCTCAGACGTCGAGGGTACGGCGATTGTCGGTGTGCGTGTGGTGATAGCCGAGCCGCTCGTTGATGCGCCGTATCGGTGCGTTGGTACTCACCGAGTCGGTCAGGAGCGCGTCGAGGTCGGGGAATCGGGCGCGGACCTGCCGGATCTGCTCGGCCTTCATCCACAGCGCCAGCCCGCGGCCGCGGTGGGCGGGCAGGACGGCGGTGCCGTAGTGCTGGGCTTCGCCCTTGCCGTCACCCGGTACGACGAGCTCGGTGAAGCCGACGATCGTGCCGGTGGACTCCTCGATGGCCGCGACCGTGCCGAGGTGCTCGCCGCGTTGCTCGATCACCTGAGCGGCGTACCGTGTCCGCTCCAGGTCCCACACATCCGCGCCGTACGCGATCCCGCCCGTCGGCGCATCGTCCATCCCGGACCGCGCATCGGTGAACGTCTGCGCCCACTCATCCGGTACGACGCCCGCCCACGACACCAGCCGATAGCCATCGGGAGTCTCGACCGCCACGCTGTCGGCAGAGGCGAGCCGGAGTCGGGCGTAGATCAGCGTGAGACCGACAGTGAACCCGTGGTGCTCCAGGAACCGGTCGGCGGGCGAGTCGGCCCGCGCGTCGGCCAGCACCGTGCGTACCTCGTGGTCGCGAGCGGCCGCGATGACCGCGCCGAGCAACTGCGACCCGATACCGCGCCGGCGCTCGGCGGGATGGACGTTCAGCTCGAGCTCGGCCAGGTGCGCGTGGGACGTGCTGCTGTTGAGCCGGAGGAACGCCGACCCGACCGGGTTGCCGTCGCCGTCCGCGGCAAGCCAGGCGATCCGGCGACTGAACGGCTTGTAGTCGGGATCCGTCAAGGGAGTCAGTCTGATGCTCAAGCCGCCAAGATAACGCCGCCCCGGGATCACGTGCCCCCCGCAACCACGGATCGGCTAGCGTGCTGCGAACAGTGCGCGCGGGGGAGAGGAGACGGCCGGTGGACCACACGGGTGAGGTGCGGACGATCGGTGCCGACCATGTCGCGCTGCGCGAGCAGGTCCTCGCGGAGCTCCGCCGGCGGATCGTGGACGGCGACTACGCCCAGGGCGAGCGGCTGACCGAGACCCGGCTGGCCGACGACTTCGGTGTGTCCCGCAACCCGGTCCGCGAAGCGCTGCGCGTCGTCGAGGCGGAGGGCTTCGTCCAGATCCTGCCGCGTCGCGGGGCGGTGGTCGTGACGCTGGACGAGACCGCGGTCCGCGACCTGTTCGCCGTCCGCGAGCAGCTCGAGACCTTGGCTGCCGGGCTGGCGGCCGAACGGGCCACGCAGAAGGACGTCACCCGGTTGCGCAGGCTGCTCGAGGACGCCAGCGCGGCGACCGAGGCCAAGGACTTCGACCGGGTCGCCGAGCTGAACAGCGCCTTCCACCGCGCGGTGATCGACGTCAGCGGCAACCGGTGGCTGCTGTCGATGTCGGCCGCGATGTACCACCACGTCCACTGGGTCTTCCGCGTCGGCGCCGCCCAGCGCGCACCACACTCGTGGGAGGAACACATCCGCCTGACCGACGCCATCGCAGCCGGCGACCGCACGGCGGCCACCGCCGCCGCTCGCCTGCACGTCGAGGCCGCCGCGAGTGCGGCCCTCAACGGGAAGACTCAGCGGCCGACGGCGTAGCCCTGCATGCCGCGCGGGTTCGCAGCCGCGGCCAGCACGCCATCGGCCTCCTTGCGTACGGCGCACAAGCGGCCGAGACTCCACGCATCGCCTTCGGTCACGACGTGGCCACGTCGTACCAACTCGTCGCGGACGGCGGCGCCCAGCCGGCTCTCCATCGCCAGACCACCCGGCTCGCTCGCGCGCGGATAGAACGACGAGGGGAATCCGGTGGTGTGCCAGGCCGGCGCGTCGATCGCCTCCTGCAGATCCATCCCGCTGCCCAGGTGACGCAGCAGGAAGAGCAGCTGCCACTGGTCCTGCTGATCCCCACCCGGCGAACCGCAGGCCAGCACCGGCTGCCCGTCACGTGAGACGA
Organism: uncultured Actinomycetota bacterium; assembly: GCA_963770725.1. GTDB lineage: Bacteria > Actinomycetota > Actinomycetes > Propionibacteriales > Kribbellaceae > Kribbella. The sequence continues at coordinate 478,009 of CAVYQT010000009.1, read as the reverse complement.
GCGTCGGCGTGAGCGTGGTCCGCGGCCGCAGTCCGGGCTTGAGCGACGACGCCAGCCCTTCCTCGAGCCAGAACATCTGCAGCCGGCTGCCCAGGCAGAACCCGAGCTCGGGAATCGTCGGCGACGACTGCAGCCAGCCACCGCTCGGTGTCGCGGAGATGACGTTGCCCCACTTGTCGATCACGTCGACATGGCAGGTGTCGCCACGCATCACACCTTCGGACGAGACGGTCGGCTCGCCGGTCGTCGCGTCGCCGAGAGCGTTGCTGACCGCAACCGACGGCAGCACCGGCGTGCGACCGTCGGGCCGGCCCGGGCGGAGTTCCTTCGACGCGTCCGGACCGATGAGCTTGGCGCGCTCGGCGGCGTACGCGGGGGAGAGGAGGGTCTTCAGCGGTACGTCGGCGCCGTCGCCGTACCAGGCCTCACGGTCGGCGTACGACAGCTTCATCACCTCGACCGTCGTGTGCACGCCCTCGGCCGTGTCCAGGTCGACGTCACCCAGCTCGGCCAGCACCGCCAGAGACTGCAACAGCGCCGGCCCCTGACCCCACGGCCCGGTCTTGGCGACCGTGTACCCGTTCCAGTCGAGCGTCGCCGGCTCTTCCCAACTCGCCTCGAAGCCGGCCAGGTCGTCGCCGGTGATCAGCCCACCGTGGTCCGAGCCGCTGGAGTCCCGGTGCGGGAGCCGGGAGAACTTGTCGATCGCCTCCGCGACGAAGCCCGCACGCCACGCCTTCCGAGCCCGCTCGACCTGGGCCTGACGGTCCGCGCCGGCCGCTTCGCCTTCCTGGACGAGCTTCTCGAGGGTGGCGGCGTACGCCTCGTTCCGGAACATCCCGCTCGGCGCACGCCCGTCCTTCAACCACAACGCTGCCGACGTCGGCCAGTGCTCCTCGAACAGCTCCTGCACCGTGCCGACCGTTTCACCGACCCTTGGCACCAGCGGGTGCCCGTTACGCGCGTAGTCGATAGCAGGCTCCAGTACGACGCGCAGCGGCATGCTGCCGTGGTCACGCAGCAGGAGCAGCCACGCGTCGACAGCACCCGGCACAGTCGCGGCAAGTGGTCCGGAGCCGGGGATGAGCGACAGACCCTAGCGAGCGGAAGTGCTCGATCGTCGCACCGGCCGGAGCGACGCCCTGACCGCACAGCACGCGCGGCGTCGGATCGTCGGCGGTGGCGATGATCGCCGGCACCTCGCCGCCCGGCCCGTTGAGGTGCGGCTCCACCACGTGCAGTACGAACCCCGCCGCGGCTCCCGCGTCGAAGGCATTGCCGCCGAGCTCCAGGATCCGCATAGCCGACTGAGACGCCAGCCAATGCGTAGACGAGACCATCCCGAACGTGCCGCGCAGGGTGGGTCGAGTGGTGAAGGTCATGGGGCCTCCCGGTCTGGACTGAGGAGTGGAGGGAGCGTAGCGACTGGAGTGACGAGGGAAGGGCGGGAGTCAAAGCCCCATGACCCGCCGCGCCGGAGGCGTGGCATCGATACCGTCATTTAGCTACTCCTTCGGCTGTTCGGACGTCGGGGCCGGTGCCGTCGTCGTCGACCAGGTGACAGGCGACCTTATGTCCACCTTGTCCGATCACGCGCTGCTCCGGGACGACTGTCCGGCATGTGTCGATCGCCACCGGGCACCTGGTGTGGAACCGGCAGCCAGGCGGCGGGTCGATGGCGGACGGCAGCTCATCACCGAGCAGCACGGGTTTCCGCGCCCGCTGCTCGGTCGGGTCGGGAACAGGCGCCGCTGAGAGCAGCGCCTGAGTGTAGGGATGAGCGGGTGCGCCGAAGATGCGCGAACGCGGGCCTTGCTCGACCAGTTGGCCCAGGTACATCACCGCGACCTCGTCCGCCAGGTACTCGACGGCTGACAGGTCGTGCGTGATGAACAGGCAGGCGAAGCCCAGGTCCCGCTGCAGGTCCGCCAGCAGGTTGAGCACCGCTGCCTGGACGGACACGTCCAGTGCGCTCGTCGGCTCGTCTGCCACGAGTAGACGTGGCTCGGAGATCAGTGCGCGGGCAATGCTGACCCGCTGCCGCTGACCACCGGACAGCTCGTGCGGTGAGCGCTGTGCGACCTCTGGCCGCAGTCCTACTCGGCGCAACGACTCGGAGACCTTTGCTGGCGATGTCCGTTACGTCGCATGAGCCGCAGCGGCTCGCCGACGATGTCTCCGACCGACAGCCGCGGGTCCAGTGAGCCCGCCGGGTCCTGGAAGACGATGGACACGTCGCGACGGTGTGGACGCAGTTGCCGACGGTTGAGGTGGGTGATGTCGGCATCGGCGAGCCGGACGGTACCTCCGGTCGGCTCCAGCAGCCGCACGATGCAGCGGCCCACCGTGGACTTGCCGGAGCCGCTCTCACCGACCAGCGCGACCACGGAGCCTTGGCGGATCCGCAGTGTCACCCCGTCGACGGCGCGAACCGGTCCGAAGTGCATCACCAGGTCTTCGACCTCCAGAGCGAAGGCGTCCATCACCTCCACCGGCACTCTGACCGGGTTCCAGCACGCTACTCGGTGCAGACCAGGTGTCAGCTGTGGCTGGGACGACGTACAGGTGTCGACTGCTCTTGGGCAGCGGTCGGCGAAGGTGCAGGCGTCCGGCTGTTCGGACAGGACCGGCACGAGGCCGGGGATCTCGTTGAGCCGGTGTGACTCGGCGTGCCGGCCGGCCGCGGGTGAGGCACCCAGGAGACCCGCGGTGTACGGGTGTTGCGGGTGGGCGAACAGGTCGTGGACCTCGGCGCGTCTCGACGACCCGTCCGGCGTACATGACCGCCACCCGGTCGGCCAGGTCGGCGACGACGCCGAGGTCGTGGGTGATCAGGACGATGCTGGTGCCGAGCCGTTCTCGCAGCTCCCGCAGGACGTCGAGGATGCCGGCCTGGATCGTGACGTCGAGCGCGGTGGTCGGCTCGTCGGCGATCAGGACCTTGGGGTCGCAGGCAACGGCCATCGCGATCATCACCCGCTGCCGCATCCCGCCGGACAGTTGGTGCGGGTAGTCGCCGACGCGACGCTCGGCCGACGGGATGCCGACCAGCTTGAGCAGCTCGATCGACCGGTCCCGGGCTTCCTGCCGGCCGAGACCGACATGGGTGCGCAGGACCTCGCCGATCTGGTGGCCGACGGTGAAGACCGGGTTCAGCGACGTCATCGGCTCCTGGAAGATGTAGGCGATCTCGCGGCCGCGGATCGAGCGCAGGGTGCGCTTGTCGCGCGCCGATCAGTTCGACGCCGTCGAGTCTGACCGAGCCGTCGACCGTGGCGGTGCGGGGGAGCAGCCCGGCCAGGCTCATCGCGGTCACGCTCTTGCCGCAGCCGGACTCGCCGACCACCGCGAGCACCTCGCTCTCGCCGACCTCGAGGTTCACCCGGTCGACCGCGGACAGCGGGCCGTCCTCGGTCCGGAAGGTGACGGAGAGGTCGTTCACCTTCGAGGACAGTTCGTCATCGGCCGGCTCGCCTTCGGGGTCGAGGGCGTCACGCAGGCTGTCGCCGACGATGTTGAACGCCAGCGTCAGCAGCATGATCGCCACGCCGGGCATGACCGCGGCCCACGGTGCGCGGGCGGCGAACTGCTGGGCGTCGGACAGCATCGTGCCCAGGCTCGGCGCCGGCGGCTGGATGCCGAGGCCGAGGAACGACAGCACCGCCTCACCGAGGATCGCGGCCGGGATCGCGACCGTCGCCTGCACGATGATCACCGACGCGCGTTCGGCAGGATGTGCCGGCCCAGCACCCACGCGTCACTGGCGCCCTCGACGATCGCGGCCGCGACGAAGTCGAGCGACTTCAGCCGCAGCGTCTCGGACCGGACGATCCGGATCACGCCCGGGATCTGGGCGATCCCGATCGCGATCGCCGCGTTGCCCAGGCTGGCACCGCGGATCGCGGCCAGCCCGACCGCGAGGATCAGGAACGGGAACGCCAGCACCAGGTCGGTGAACCGCGAGATCAGCGCGTCGAGGCGCGGAAGTAGCCGGCCATCAGCCCGAGCGGTACGCCGATCACCAGCGACGTGGCGACCGCGAGCAGCCCGACATGCAGCGAGGCCCGCAGTCCGTACATGATCCGCGAGAGCACGTCACGACCGAGGTCGTCGGTGCCGAGCAGGTAGCCGGCTGTGCCGGGCGGCGCGAAGGCTTGATCCAGATTGGTCTCCGTCGGGTCATGTGGCGCGAGCCAGGGCGCGAACACCGCGACGGATCACCGCGATCCCGAGTACGACGAGACCGGAGATCGCGAGTGGGTTGCGGAGCAGCCGTCGTACCACCTTGCGGCGGTTGCTGCGCAGCGGTGTCGCCCGCGGTGACGGTGACGTCAGTGATCGCCATCAGGCATCACCTCGCACCCGGATGCGCGGATCGATCACCGAGTACAGCAGGTCGACGAGCAGGTTGATCAGCGATGTACGCCGCCGCCGTGACCAGGACGACGGCCTGGATCACCGGGTAGTCGCGCTGGAAGACCGCGTCGACGGTCAGCTTGCCGAACCCGGGCAGCGCGAAGATCCGCTCGGTCACCACGGCGCCGGAGATGAGGCGCGCCGAGTTGCAGGCCGACGATCGTGATCGACCACGATCAGGCTGTTGCGCGAGTGCGTGCCGGCCGATCACCGCGCGCGGCGAGAGACCTTTCGCTTCCGGCCGTGCGGATGTAGTCGGTCGACTCAGCGCGTCCAGCATCGACGACCGGGTCTGCCGCATGATGACCGCGGCCAGACCGGTGCCGAGGATCAGCGCGGGCAGGATCAGGTGGTGCAGGTTGTCGACCGGGTCGGTCGAAGAACGGCACGAACCCGGAGGCGGGGAACAGGCCGAGGGCCACGGACAGGTAGAGGATCGCCATCAGGCCGAGCCAGAAGTTCGGCACCGACAGGCCGAGCAGCGCCAGCGCGTTGGCGGCCCACTCGGCCGGGCGCCCTCGCCGTACGGCGGCGACCACGCCCGGCGCCGACCCCGATCACACTCGCGACCAGGATCGCGAGGATCGACAGCTCGATCGTGACCGGCAGGGCGTTCGCGATCATCGTGGTGACCGACTCGCCGGTCCGGATCGACTGACCGAGGTCACCGCTGGGCCGCGTGACTGACGAACTGCCAGAACTGCACCAGCAGCGAGTCGTCCAGCCCGTACTGCTCGCGGATCGCCGCAGCGACTCCGGGTCCCGGTCCTCGCCGGCCAGCGCGAGCGCCGGATCACCCGGCAGCGCGCGGACGCCGACGAAGACGACGATCGTTGCCAGGATCAACGTGACGATCGACTGCCAGCAACCGGCCGAGCGAGGTACCGCCTACTCCCGACTGCGGCGAACCCGGCGAAGGCTGCGCGCAGGACGCCGTCCGGGTAGACCTGCACGCCCGAGGATCTTCTGGGAGACGCCGGTCAGGTTGCGCTGCCGGTACAGGTAGATGAGCGGGTCGTCCTGCTGCAGCTTGGTGACCACGTCGCCGTACAGCTTGATCCGCTCGGCCTTGTCGGTCGACTGCCGGGCGTCGGTGAGCAGCGTGTCCAGCTCGGGGTTGCTGTAGCCGGCGACGTTCTGGCTGCCCGTCGATGCCGACGAAGTTGTAGATGTTGGCGTCCGGGTCGACCCGGCCGGACCAGCCGAGCTGGAGCAGCTCGAAGTCACCGCGGTCCTGCTGGTCGAGCAGGGAGGCGTACTCGACCGGCTTGATCACCAGCTCGAAGCCACCGTCCTTGACCATCGCCTGCAGCGCCTGCGCGAGCCGCAGGCTGTCGGGGTTGTTCGAGGTGATCATCGTGACCTTGTACGGCGTGGTCGCGCCGGCCTCGGACAGCAGCTGCTTCGCCTTTGCCGGGTCGTGCGGCGGACACACCTGCGCGGCGTCGGAGGTGAACTCGCTCTTCGGCGAGACCGGCGAGCACGCGACCGTGTTCAGCCCGTTGAAGATCGACTTCACCAGCGCCTCGCGGTCGATCGACAGGGCGAGCGCCTGCCGGACCTTCGGATCCTTGGCGATCGGCGTGTCCAGCGACTTGAGCGGGTTGCCGATGCCGTTGGCGTTCGCGATGTTGACCGTCAGGCCCTGGTATCCGAGCGACTGCGACTGCAGCACCGTCATGGTGCTGTCCTTCTGCAGCGACGGCGCGTCCTGGGTCGACAGCGAGTCGGCCACCTGGGCGTCACCGGACTTCAGGTTGGCCGAACGGATACTCGAGTCGGTGATGATCCGGTACTCGATCGCGTCCAGGTGCACCTTCGCGGCGTCGTAGTACAGCGGATCCTTGACCACCTTGATCGAGTTCTGCGCGACCCGGCTCGGCGAACTTGAACGGGCCGACACAGACCGGCGCGGTGGAGAAGTTCGCACCGAGCTTGGCCACCGCGGCCGGGCTGAGCACCATGCCGGCCCGGTCGGCCAGGGCGGCGGTCAGCGGCGCGAACGGCTTCGACAGCTTGATCACCACGGTGTTCGGGTCCGGCGTCTCGACCGCGCTGATCGGGCCGAGCTCGCTCTTGCGGCCGGAGCCGGCCAGGGTCAGACCGCGCTCGATCGAGACCTTCACCGCGTTCGAGTCCAGCGTCCCGCCGTCGGCGAACTTCACCCCCTGCTTCAGCGGGATGGTCAGGCTGAGACCGTCGGGCGAGATGGTCGGCAGCGCGGTCGCGAGCTGCGGCACGATCTTCGCGTCCGGGCCGAGGTCGTAGAGCTTCTCGCACATCGTGTGGAAGACGTACCGCGAGTACAGGCTGCGCGACAGCGACGGGTCGAGCTTGTCCGGATCGGCGGACAGGGCGACGGTCAGCGTGCCGCCGGGCTTGACCTTCGCCGGGTCCGCGGGATCGCCGAACACGTCCTGCCCGGTGGTCTCCTGACTGCTGCCGCCCCCGGTGTCCGCCGGCTCGACGGGGGAGCAGGCGGTCCCGATCAAGGCGAGCGCGATCACCCCGACAGCAGCTCCGAGGTACTTCGAGCTGGAGCGGTTCAGTACGAACGGAAGTCGGCGAGTAGTCATCTCGTGCTCCTGAGTAGGCGGTCTCGTCGACTGTTTCATGTATACAAGGGACGTGCGCAAGTGAATCGGCGAGTTTGGGTGAACCTTTTACGACTCCTCAGCCGGTCACCGGATAGCGGAGATCACCGGTCGGCAACGGGTCGCCGGTGAGGGAGAGCGCCATCAGGTTCGGCCCGTCGAACTCAGGGTGACGAATGCCGAATTCGGTCGCCTGCCGGAATCCGAACCGGGGGTAGTACTCGGCATGCCCGAGCACGACCACGGATTGCTCACCACGATCACGCGCTGTGTCGAGCGCCGCGATGACGGCCGCACTGCCGGCACCTGACGCTGGTACGACGGCAGAACGGCGACCGGCCCGAGTGACAGGACCGGGGTGTCACCGACATGGCAGCGCGTGAGCAGCGCGTGCGCAACGGGCAGATCGCCCACGGTTGCGACGAACGACAGGCCGTCGATCCAGGCGACGGGATCGGCACGCAGCGCGTCGAGGAAGTCGACCTCGAACTGCCGGCCGAACGCCTGCCGGGTGAGGTCACGGATGGTCTCAAGGTCCGCGCTCGTCTCCGCGCGGGTCTTCCAGGTGCTGGACAACGGAGAAATCCCTTTCGGGCAAGGGGTTCCGCGGCTGTCAGGTCACGCGGAACCCAGGGTGAGCTGGATGACCGGAATGGCTGCCGCCCAGGCGACAGCGCCCGCTGGCGCGGTCATCAACTCACCTCCTCCTTCTCCTGCAGTTCGCCGTCACCCTATCCGGCGCTCTGGACCTGGCGCACTGGGTTTACCAGTCCGTGGCCAGCGCGCTGAGTGGGTCCGAGGTCGCTGGTGCGGTCGGAGTCCAGGTGTCGCCGACGAGCCGGTACGGATGCCAGTAGCCCCGGTGGTCGAGCCGGAGCTGGGTGTCGGCTCCTACAGTGATCCGGTTGTCGAGGATGTCGACCGCGAACTCGGCGGCCACGAGTTCGGTGCGGGCACGGGCCAGCTCCGCGGCGGCCGGCGTCCAGGTGTGTTCGAGGACGTCGAGTCCGGGCGCTCCGCCGTACCTCCAGGCTTGGATGCCGAGGGCAAGGTCTGCGCCTTCGGCCAGTAAATCGGTCAGCTCGGAGAAGTCGGCGGCGAGGCGTACGGCGTCCTGCCACTCCTCGAGTGGTTGCGGCTCTGGCGTGCCGTGCAGCAACGCGTTGAGGAGTGCGCGGGCTCGGCGGGATGCGTCAAGGACGAGCAGCGGGAGAGTGGCCGGGGTGAAGCCTTGTGGTGGCTCGATGCCGCTGACCGCCAACTCGTCGAGCGTGACCTTCCCCGGCAGCTCAGGTACGTCGGGCAACGCGGCGACCGGCGTGGTCAGCACGTCCTCCGCCGACATCCCCGCCGGTGGCACTTCGGCCGGCGATGCATCGGCCGGCGTTGTCGCGCTCCGGCTCTGGAGTTGGTCGAGAAGATCCTCGCGGGACCGACCGCGCAGGAGCAGCAGGACGAACGGGTCGGAGTCGAGCAGCCAGGCGACCTGGTAACAGAGACCGGCTGCGTGCTGGCAGGGGAGCTCCCACGCATCACACGTGCAGGCAGGATCGAGGTCGCCGATACCGGGCAGCAGCAGAACGCCCGCGTCGGACGCGGCCTCGACCAGGTCGTGCGGCATCTCGCCGTCGAGCAGCGCCGCGATGTGGCCGGCCCGCGCCGCGACCTGATCGAGGAAGCGGCTCCACTCGTCCTCGCTCAGCTCGTCGACCCGGACAACGGCTTCGTAGGTGTCCTCGGGGGAGTAGACCGTCGCCGCGATCCGCCCGGGGCTGATCGTGATCGTCCCGACCTGCCCGGAGTTCGCGTACCGCCGTCCCTTCCGCAGCTGGTCGGAGTCGAGCGAGGTGTCCTCCAACGCCTGCACCCACGCACGCGCCCACCACGACCGCCCGCGCGTACTCCGCCGCTGCGCCTCGAACGCCGGGAATCCCCGCGCTTCAGTCATCGGAGTCCACCTCGCAGCTCGACCAGGTCGGCCAGCTCGGCGTCGGACAGCTCGGTCAGAGCCGCTTCGCCGCCGGCGAGAACGGCGTCGGCCAGTTGGCGTTTGCTGCTGAGCATGCTCGCGATCCGGTCCTCGATGGTGCCCTCGGCAATCAATCTGTGCACCTGGACCGGCTTGGTCTGGCCGATCCGGTACGCCCGGTCCGTCGCCTGATCCTCGACCGCCGGATTCCACCACCGGTCGTAGTGCACGACATGGTCCGCCCGGGTCAGGTTGAGCCCCGTCCCGGCCGCCTTCAACGACAGCAGGAACACTGGTACGTCGCCCGCCTGGAACCGCTCCACCATCTCCTCACGCTTGTGCACCGGCGTGCCGCCATGCAGCAACTGCGTGCCGATGCCGCGCTCGGCCAGGTGACGTTCGAGCAGGCGTGCCATCGCGACGTACTGCGTGAAGACGAGGACGGCGCCGTCCTCCGCGACGATCGTCTCCAGCAACTCGTCGAGCAGCTCGAGCTTGCCGGACCGCCCGGTCAGCCGCGCGGACTCGCCTTCCTTCAGGTACTGCGCCGGATGGTTGCAGATCTGCTTGAGCCCGGTCAGCAGCTTCACGATCAGCCCGCGCCGGGCCATCCGGTCGCTGGCCTTCACCTCGGTCATCAGCTCGCGGACCGTCGCCTCGTACAGCACGGCCTGCTCGCGGCTGAGCGACACCGGCTGATCGGTCTCGGTCTTCGGCGGCAGCTCCGGCGCGATCCCCGGATCCGACTTGCGTCGCCGGAGCAGGAACGGCCGGACGAGCTTCGCCAGCCGCTGCGCGACCTCTTCGTCCTTGTCGGCCTCGATCGGTGTTGCCCACTGGTTCCGGAAGGTCCCGAGCCGGCCGAGCAGCCCCGGGGTGGTCCAGTCGAGGATCGCCCACAGCTCGGACAGGTTGTTCTCCACCGGCGTACCGGTCAAGGCCACTCGTGCCTGCGACGGCACGGTCCGCAACGCCTTCGCCGTACCGGACGACGGATTCTTCACATGCTGCGCCTCATCCGCGACCACCAGCGCCCACCGATGCTCAGCCAGCCGTACGGCGTCCCGCCTGAGCGTCCCGTACGTCGTCAGCACGAACCCGTCCTCGGCACCGTCGAGTGACCGCGCCGACCCGTGGAAGCGGCGGACCGGCGTCCCTGGCGCGAAGCGCTGGATCTCCCGTTCCCAGTTGCCGAGCAAGGACGCCGGACAGACGACGAGGGTCGGGCCCGCGGTGTCGGGCGAGGCCTGGCGGTGGAGGTGGAGCGAGATCAGGGTGATCGTCTTGCCCAGACCCATGTCGTCGGCGAGGCATCCGCCGAGACCGAGTGAGGTCATCCGTGCCAGCCAGCGGAGGCCGCGCAGTTGGTAGTCACGCAGAGTCGCTTGCAGGCCGGCGGGTGCCTCGATCGGCTCGTCAGCACGGTCGGGGTCGGCGATCCGGGCGCGAAGATCCTCGAGCCACTGGGTCGGCTTCACGGCGATCCGGCGGCCGTCGACCTCGGTCGTACCGGTCAGCGCCGCGCTGAGGGCATCGATCGCGGTGACCGGCTTCAGGATCCGCTCACGGGCCTTGCGGGCCAGGTCGGGATCGATCAGCATCCACTGGTCGCGCAGCCGGACGACCGGACGAGTCGCCTCGGCCAGCTGGTCCATCTCCGCCTCGGTGAGCGGGTCGTTGCCCAGCGCAACCTGCCAGCTGAAATCGAGCGTCGCGTTCCCGCCGAAGAAGCTGGGCAGATCGCTCGGCGGCTTGTCCGACGATGTGATCGCGGCCCGCGCCGTCAGCGCCCGCCCGAGACTGCGCGGCCAATGCAGCTCCACCCCGGCTGCCGCGAGCCGCTGCGCACCGCCCGCGAGCAGCTCCGCGACCTCGTCGTCGGACAACTCGATCCGATCCGGTACGGCGGAGTCCAGCAGCCGGCCCAACGGCTCCCACACCCGGCCGGCCCGCCGGATCGCCAGCGTCGCGTCGATCCGGGCCCGCGGCCCGAACCCCGCGATGTCCTCGGCCCAGACGTCATCCGCGTCCCGGACCAGCGTCGGATCCTGCAGGCTGTGCAGCTGGACCACCGCCCGGAAGGCCATCGACTCCGGCAACTCGATCCGCAACGAGATCCGCACCCCGCTGTCGAGCCCCACCGAAACCTCATCAGCCCACGACCGCAACCGCTCAGCCCGCTGAGGCTTTGCGCCGGCGAACAGCGGAGTCTTGTGGGCCTTGGCCGCTGCGGGAGATCGAGGCATCCCATCCGCCACCGCATCCACAAACGCCCGCACCAGATCCTCAGCCACCGGCAACCGCACCTCAGTCGGCTGAACAGACAAGGGGAGTGCCCGGGCGGTCGGCGGCATGGACTCGGCGAGGGTGAGGAGCCGGTTCACGTCTGTGGCGTCGAGTGGGCCGACCCGCCAGGCGTCATGGCCGTCGGGGGAGACACCTGGGAGCAGCTTGCCGCGGGCAACCAGTTGGAGGGCGGCCAGCGAGGCCGCACCCCAGAAGGCAGCCGAGGAATGCGCACCAGGTGTCTGGCGAGCACGGCCGAGCAACGGAACCGCTTCAGACACCGGAACCTCGATCGCCCGCACCGACCGCAGTTCGGAGTCGATGACCAGGTCCAGCTGTGTCTGCTCGCCGACGCCGAGCGGAAGCTGATCGCCGGCCGGGTCCCAGAACGCGACCCTGCCCTCCCGAGGTGGATCCGCCGGCTTGAAGACCACTGCACACCCAGCCAGCTCGTGCTGCCCCGTACCTACCAACCTGAAGCCCTCCTAGCCAACCACCGGATCCCGCAGACCGCACACCCCACATCTCCTGCCTCAGACCGTGACCACCTCCGCGTCGGTCTGGCCGGTGCTCGGCTGGTCGAACTGGGTTCGGTAGAGCTCCTCGTACCGACCGCCCGCAGCCAGCAGATCCGTGTGCGTGCCCTGCTCCACGATCTGCCCGGCCTCGATCACGAGGATCTGGTCGGCGGCCCGGATGGTCGACAACCGGTGCGCGATGACGACCGCCGTACGGCCTTCCAGCGCCTCGGTGAGAGCCGCCTGGACCGCGGCCTCGTTCGTCGAGTCCAACGCGGCCGTCGCCTCGTCGAGAATGACCACCCGCGGCTGAGCCAGCAGCAGCCGGGCGATCGTCAACCGCTGACGCTCGCCACCCGACAGCCGGTATCCACGCTCACCGACGACCGTGTCCAGTTGATCCGGAAGCGATCTGATCAACTCACCCAGTCGCGCCCGCGTCAGCGCGTCCCACAGCTCGTCCTCGCGTGCTTCCGGCCGGGCCAGCAGCAGGTTCTCCCGGATGCTGTCGTGGAAGAGGTGTCCGTCCTGGGTGACCATGCCAAGGGTGTCCCGCAACGACTCCGCGCTCACGTCGCGTACGTCGACGCCGGCCAACTTCACCGACCCCGAGTCGACGTCGTACAGCCGGGGGATGAGCTGGGCGATCGTCGACTTGCCGGCACCGGAGGACCCGACCAGCGCGATCATCTGGCCCGGTTCGGCGCGGAACGACAGGTCGTGCAGCACCTCGACGCCACCGCGGGTGTCGAGTTTCGCGACCTCCTCCAGCGACGCCAGCGAGACCTTGTCCGCCGACGGGTACGCGAAGTGCACGTGCGAGAACTCGACCGACACCGGCCCCTCCGGCACCTTGCCCGCGTCCGGCTTGTCCTTGATCAGCGGCTCGAGATCGAGCACCTCGAAGACGCGCTCGAAGCTGACCAGCGCCGTCATCACCTCGAGCCGCGCGCTCGCCAGTGCGGTGAGTGGCGAATACAGCCGGGTGAGCAGCAACGCCATCGCGACCACGTCACCCGCGTCGAGCTGATCGCGCAACGCGTAGAAGCCGCCGAACCCGTAGACCAGAGCCAGCGCAAGCGCCGACACCAGCGTCAGCGCGGTGACGAACACCCACTGCACCATCGCCGTCCGGACGCCGATGTCCCGCACCCGCCGGGCCCGGACGGCGAACTCCGCCGACTCGCGCGCCGGCCGGCCGAACAGCTTCACCAACGTCGCGCCCGGCGCCGAGAACCGCTCGGTCATCTGTGTGCTCATCGTCGCGTTGTAGTCCGCCGCCTCGCGCTCCAGCGCGGCCAGCCGATTGCCCGATCCGGCGGGCCGGAATCACGAAGATCGGCAGCAGGATCAGCGCGAGCAGCGTGATCTGCCACGACACCCCGAGCATCACGACCAGCGTCAGCACCAGGATCACCAGGTTGCTGACCACGCCCGAGAGCGTGTCGCTGAAGGCTCGCTGCGCGCCGATCACGTCGTTGTTCAGGCGGGAGACCAAGGCGCCGGTCCTGGTCCGGGTGAAGAACGCGATCGGCATCCGCTGGATGTGGTCGAAGACCGCGGTCCGCAGGTCGAGGATCAGCCCCTCACCGATCCCCGCCGAGAGCCAGCGAGTCACCAACCCGAGCGCGGCCTCCGCGATCGCGATCACCGCGATCAGGACGGCGAGCTGCAGCACCGTGCTGAACGGGTTGCTGCCGACGATCGCGTCGACCACCCGCCCGGCCAGCACCGGCGTGGCCACCGCGAGGACCGCGGCGCCGACGCTGAGCGCCAGGAACGCGATCAGCGCCCGTCGGTGTGGTCGCGCGAAGGCCAGGATCCGTTTCAGCGTCGCACGCGAGAACGGACGTTTCTCGTCCTGTCTGTGCATCGCGTGGTACATCGACGTCCACGCGGTCATTTCCATACTCACGGCGAGACTCCGGCAGCTCGGTTGTCCAGGAGGTATCGATGATCCCGCGGATCACCGACACTTTCCGACCGTAGGACCTCAACAATCCTTGAGGTCAACCCACACCCCCACTCGACCAGAACTGAGTACACTGTACGAAGTAACCGCACGAGTGTAGCCACTCCGACAGGAATGCGCACATGAATCAGGAGTACAGCGGCAGCGGGGACCCCGCGAAGAGCCTGGAGCTGCTCTGGCGGCGGCGGCCGCAGCCGACTCGGGGACCCAAGCCGGCTCTCACCGTCGAGCGGATCGTCGAGGCCGCGGTGCGGATCGCCGACGCGGAGGGGATCGCCGCGATGTCGATGCGCCGGGTCGCCGACGAGCTCGGCGCCGGGGCGATGACGCTGTATCGCTACTTCCCCGGCAAGGCCGAGCTCCTCGACGTCATGCTCGACACCGTGTACGGCGAACTGCCGCGGCGCGAGGTGGACGGGGACTGGCGCGCCAAGCTCGACGAGGTCGCCCGGGAGAACCGCGAGCTCTACCTGCGTCACCCCTGGCTGCTCCAGGTCGCGATCAGCCGCCCGCCGCTGGGCCCGAACGTGATGGCCAAGTACGAGTACGAGCTGGCCGCCGTCGACGGGATCGGCCTGAGCGACATCGAGCTGGACGACACCGTCGCGCTGGTGAACGGCTACGTCCACGGCGCTGTCCGGGCGGCGGTGGAGGCGCGGCAGGTGATCCAGCGGTCCGGGATGACCGACAAGGAGTGGTGGCTGGCCCACGTCCCGCACCTGGACAAGATCGGCGACACGTTGAACTTTCCGCTCGCGACCCGGGTCGGGACCGCGGTCGGGAATGAGTTCGATGCCCCGTACGACTCCGATCATGCGTTCGAATACGGTCTGGAACGACTGCTGGACGGCGTATCCGCGCTGGTGCAGAAGCGGTCCGGACCGCAACGGTCAATTCGTTTGTGAGTGAGTACTCACTCAGTTAATCTCGACAGGTGACTCCACGAGCGACACCACTACCTCCCGACGAGCGGCGCGCGGCCATCATCAAGGCCGCCCTGCCGCTGCTGGAGGAGTTCGGCAACGAGGTGAGCACCAAGCAGATCGCCGAGGCGGCCGGGATCGCGGAGGGCACCGTCTTCCGTGCCTTCGGCAGCAAGGACGCCCTGGTCGACGCGGCCCTGGCCAGCGCCTTCGACGCCACCGACCTGATCCGCGCGCTCGAGCAGGTCGACCGCTCGCTGCCGCTGCGGGAGCGGATGATCGCCGCGGTCGACATCGGCCAGACCCGGCTGCGCGGTGTCTTCAGACTGTTGTTCTCGCTGCGGATGCGCAGGCCGCCGGAGCTGAAGTCCACGCCGATGGACGAGGCCCGGCGCAAGCGGCAGTCCGACCTGGCCGACGCCGCGTTCGCCGACCTGCTCCGGCCGGACGCCGACCAGTTGCGGTTCCCGCCCGAGGTGGTGGTCCGCAGGATCGGGATGATCACCTTCTCCGCTACCCACCCAATGATTTCGGGCGGCCTCGTGCTGTCTGCCGAGGAGATCGTCGACTTCGCCCTCGACGGTCTCCGGCAGCGTGACAGCGGGCAGCCGGCCGACCGGGAGATCGCCGAGTTCGCGCTCGACGGATCCCGCTCCAACGACTCTGGGGAAGATTGATGCTACTTCGACTCTTGCGTACGCATCTGCGGCCGTACGCGGGAAACCTGTCCCTGGTGGTCGTCCTGCAGCTGATCGGGACGATCGCCTCCCTCTACCTGCCCAGCCTGAACGCCGACATCATCGACGACGGCGTGGCCAAGGGTGACGCCGGCTTCATCATGCGCACCGGCGGCTGGATGCTCGTCGTCAGCCTGGTGCAGATCGTCTGCACGATCGTGGCCGTCTATTTCGGCGCCAAGACCGCCGCGCTGTTCGGCCGGGACGTCCGGTCGGCGGTCTTCCACCGGGTCGGGGAGTTCTCCGCCCGGGAGGTGAACCAGTTCGGCGCGCCGACCCTGATCTCCCGCAGCACCAACGACGTCACCCAGATCCAGATGCTGGTGGTCACCACCTGCACGATGCTGGTCGCCGCTCCGATCACCATGGTCGGCGGTGTGGTGATGGCGGTCCGCGAGGACGTCGGCCTGTCCTGGCTGGTGGCCGTCGCCGTACCGTTGCTGGCGGCATCGATCGGCGTCATCGCGAGCCGGATGGTTCCGCAGTTCCGGAAAATGCAGAAGAACATCGACGGGGTGAACCGGGTGCTGCGCGAGCAGATCACCGGGATCCGGGTGGTCCGGGCCTTCGTCCGCGAGCCGCACGAGGTGGAGCGCTTCGGCGACGCCAACCAGGACCTGACCGACACCGCGGTCCGGGCCGGCCGGCTGATGGCGCTGGTCTTCCCGGTGGTGATGCTGATCCTGAACATGTCCAGCGTGGCGGTGCTGTGGTTCGGCGCCTCCCGGGTGGAGAGCGGGACGATGGAGGTCGGCGCGCTGACCGCCTTCCTCAGCTACCTGATCCAGATCCTGTTCTCGGTGATGATGGCGACGTTCGTGATGATCATGGTGCCGCGGGCCTCGGTCTGCGCGGACCGGATCTCCGAGGTGCTCGGTACCGAGTCCTCGGTCCGGCCGCCGGTCACCCCGATTCGGGCCTTCACCGGCCGCGGTGAACTGGTGTTCGAGAACGCCTCGTTCCAGTACCCGGGAGCGGCCGAGCCGGTCCTGCGGGACATCAGCTTCGTCGCGTCGCCGGGGCAGACGACAGCGATCATCGGCAGCACCGGCGCCGGTAAGACGACCCTGCTGTCGCTGGTTCCCCGGTTGTTCGACGCCACCGCGGGCCGGGTGCTCGTCGACGGTGTCGACGTCCGGGAGATCGAGCCGGAGGCGCTCTGGGAGCGGATCGGCCTGGTGCCACAACGCCCGTACCTGTTCTCCGGAACGGTTGCCAGCAACCTGCGGTACGGCAATCCGGACGCCACCGACGACGAGCTGTGGGCGGCGCTGGAGATCGCCCAGGGCAGAGACTTCGTCGAGGCGATGCCGGAGGGCCTGAACTCGCCGATCGCCCAGGGCGGCACCAACGTGTCCGGTGGCCAGCGGCAGCGGCTCGCGATCGCCCGGGCGCTGGTCCGCAAGCCGGAGATCTACCTGTTCGACGACTCGTTCTCGGCGCTCGACCTTTCCACCGACGCCCGGCTGCGGGCCGCGCTGCGTCCGGTGACGGCGGACGCCTGCGTGGTGATCGTCGCGCAGCGGGTCTCGACGATCGTGGACGCCCACCAGATCTTGGTGATCGAGGACGGCGCGATCGTCGGCAACGGCACGCATCAGGAGTTGCTCGACAGTTGCCCGACGTACGTCGAGATCGTCGAGTCCCAGCGGTCCGCGGAGGAGGCGGCATGAGTGACGAGAAGCAGACTCCGCCGGTCTCTGCCAACGGGCAAGCTCCGTCCGAAGGAGGGGCCGCAGTGACCGTGAAGGCGACCGAGCGGCCGACCACCGGCCGGGCGTTCGGGCCACCCGGTGGGATCCCGGGGGACAAGTCGATGAACTTCGGCCCGTCCGCAAAGCGGCTGCTCCGCCGGCTGCGCCCGCACCGAACCGAGGTGTTCGGCGTCGTCCTGCTCGCCGTCTTCAGCGTCGGCCTGTCGGTGCTGGGGCCGAAGATCCTCGGCCGGGCGACCGACATCATCTTCGCCGGCGCGATCGGCAGGGGCCTGCCCAGCGGGCAGACCAAGGAACAGGTGATCGAGCAGACCCGGGCCTCCGGCAACGGCCGGCTCGCCGACCTGCTGCAGGGGATCGACCTGATCCCGGGCGTCGGCATCGACTTCGTCGCCCTGCGCAACGTCCTGCTGCTGGTGCTGGGTCTGTACGTCGGCGCGTTCCTGCTGTCCTGGATGCAGGGCTACATCCTGAACGGCGATCGTCCAGCAGACCATCTTCGACCTGCGCTCCGAGGTGGAGGACAAGCTCAACCGGCTGCCGCTGAGCTACTTCGACGGCGCGCCGCGCGGCGAGCTGCTCAGCCGGGTGACGAACGACATCGACAACATCTCGACCAGCCTGCAGCAGACGCTGAGCCAGTTGCTCACCTCGCTGCTGACGGTGGTCGGTGTGGTGACGATGATGTTCGTGGTGTCACCGCTGCTGGCTCTGATCGCCCTGGTCACCATCCCGATCTCGATGATCGTGACCGCGGCGATCGCGAAACGCTCGCAGACCCGGTTCGTCGCGCAGTGGCGTCATACCGGTGCGCTGAACGGCCAGATCGAGGAGGCATTCACCGGGCACGAGCTGGTGAAGGTGTTCGGCCGGCAGAAGGAGATCGAGGAGAGCTTCGCCAAGAAGAACGAGGAGCTCTACCAGGCCGCGTTCGGGGCGCAGTTCATCTCCGGCCTGATCATGCCGCTGATGATGTTCATCGGGAACGTCAACTACGTGGTGATCGCGGTGATCGGCGGTCTGCGGGTCGCCTCCGGCACGATGTCGCTCGGTGACGTCCAGGCGTTCATCCAGTACTCGCGCCAGTTCACCCAGCCGCTGACCCAGGTCGCGTCGATGGCGAACCTGCTGCAGTCCGGGGTGGCCTCGGCCGAGCGGGTGTTCGAGGTGCTGGACGCCAAGGAGCAGGTGCCGGACGACGCGACACCGGAGAAGGTGACGGACGCCCGCGGGCGGGTCGAGTTCGAGCACGTGTCGTTCTCGTACGACCCGGACAAGCCGCTGATCACCGACCTGAGCCTGGTCGCCGAACCCGGTCAGACGGTCGCGATCGTCGGTCCGACCGGTGCCGGCAAGACCACACTGGTCAACCTGATCATGCGGTTCTACGAGCTGAACGGCGGCCGGATCACCCTCGACGGGGTCGACATCACCGAGCTGACCCGGCACGACCTGCGGTCGCGGATCGGCATGGTGCTGCAGGACACCTGGCTGTTCGGCGGCACGATCCGGGACAACATCGCTGTACGGCAACCTGAACGCGACCGAGGAGGACATGCTCGCCGCGGCCAAGGCGACGTACGTCGACCGGTTCGTGCACAGCCTGCCGGACGGGTACGACACGGTGATCGACGAGGAGGGCAGCAACGTCAGCGCCGGTGAGAAGCAGCTGCTGACGATCGCGCGGGCGTTCCTGGCCGATCCGCAACTGCTGATCCTGGACGAGGCGACCAGCTCGGTCGACACCCGCACCGAGGTGCTGGTGCAGCGGGCGATGGCCGCGCTGCGCTCGGACCGGACCAGCTTCGTGATCGCGCACCGGCTGTCCACGATCCGCGACGCGGACCTGATCCTGGTGATGGAGAACGGCTCGATCGTCGAGCAGGGCAACCACAACGAGCTGCTCGCCGTGGACGGCGCGTACGCCCGCCTCTACAACGCCCAGTTCAGCGGCGCCGTCGTCGACATCGACGAGCAAGCCCCGGCGACCGCCGCCCCGGTCGGGGCGCCCGCAGCCCGGACCTGACATGGTGGGGGGCGCCATCCACCTGGATGGCGCCCTCAACCGGTTCTCAATCCTTCGGGACGACCAGGTGTGGCCGCAGGGCGAGCAGGACGCCGAGCGTCGCGTAGCCGATCAGGAGGTGGGTGCCGCCGACCCAGCGGGAGGCCTGGTCGCCGAAGAGGATCATCGACGGGACCGTGACGATCGCCCAGCTCTCGGCGACCAGCGGCCACCAGCGCAGGACGCCTCGCCAGCGGCCGGCGAAGGCGATCTTCACCGAGATCACCGCCATCCCGAGCATCGACAGCGGCCAGCAGATGTCCAGCGGCACGAGCCACGCGGCGTCCTGGTGCGGCGACGGCAGCACCCCGTGCAGCAGCGACCAGACACTCGCGATCCCCAGGATCACCGCCTCCACCTTCAGCAGTACGACGGAACCTCGGCCCAGCCCGGTCGCCCGGGTCCGGAACTGGATCGCCAGCAGGCAGAACACGCCGAGCTGGAACGCGAGCCCGGTCAGGTCCCCGACCCGCTCCGGCACCCCCTCGTTCACGGTGCTGAACGCGAAGATGCTCGCCGCCCAGGCCAGCGTTCCCGCGGTCAGCCCCAGACCCAGTCGCTGGATCCTGCGCAACTCCGCACCGGTCCGCGAGGCCGTCGTACCGGCGTACCGGACGTCGGTCCGGACTCGCGCTGGTGTCTCCGTCATGATGTTTCCTTCCTCCCCTGGGGTACGGCGTACCTCCTGACCAGAACTCTCCGGGGCACGGCGACCCGGGCGGCAGGTGCCGCGGTCCTGACCTGTGTCCCGAGTCGGGACGGGACAGTTGACCCGCGACGGCGGGACACACTCTGGGTGACAATGCAGCGGTGGGGGAGGACACGCGGAGGGATTGGGCGCCGGCTGCACTCGGGGCAGTCGCGCTCCTGCTGGTTGCCGCGACCGTGGTCCTCGACCTCCGCAACGGCACCGACATCCCACCCGCGGCCGAGCTGGATCAGGGCTGGCCGGCCGCCCTCTCAGGGCTCGCGCAACTGATCCCGGGCCTGCTGCTTCTCCAGCGCCTGCCACGTCACCCGATCGCCTGGATCCTGACCGGATCCGGGCTGTTGTGGATCGTCGACGGTTTCGCCTCGAGCTGGGCGACGTACGCGATCTACACCGATCCAGGGCTGCCCGGCGCGTCGGCGGCGTACTGGTTCTACTCGCGCTTCGGCGCGTTCCTGCTGCTCGGGCTGCCGCTGCTCATCCTGCTGTTCCCGGACGGGAGGCTGCCCACCGCCACGGCTGTGGCGCTGGCTGTCGATCGTCAGCCTCGCGCTGACCGTGCTGCTCCCACTCCTGCTCCTTGTCGTCCCGATCGACGTCATGCAGCGCTACCACGACGCATCGCTGCCGCCCGAGATCACGCAGCTGTCGCTGGATCCGTTCAGCATCGACCTGTCGTACGGCGTCTGGCAGCCGCTGCTGCGCGTCGCCTACACGGCCGTCGCTGGTCAGCCTCGTCGTACCGTTCGCCGTCACCGTGCACCGCTACCGGGCGGCGGCGCGGGAGCGGCGGGCGCAGATCCGCTGGCTGATGTGGGCCGCGCTGATCGACATGATCGTGCTGCTCGTCCCGTTCGAGAACCCGCCCGCGGTCCCGGCGATCATGTTCGCGTCTCGCCATCGCCCTCACCTCGGCCGCGATCGTCGTCGCCGTCACCAAACACCGCCTGTACGACGTCGATCGATTGCTCTCGGCCACCTTCCTGTACGGCGTGCTCGCGGTCCTCGTGGTCGGCGTCGACCTGGCCGTGTTCGCGATCGCCGGGCGGTGTCCTCGGCGAGCGTGATCCGCGCTGGTCGCGATCGCCGTCGTCGCTGTGGCCTACGCGCCGCTGCGGAGCCGGCTCTGGCGGTGGTCCGACGGCTGGTCCGCGGCTCCCGTGACGACCCGTACGCGACCATGTCCACGCTGGCCGAGCGACTCGAGTCGGCCGCCGACCCGGACGAGCAGCTCCGCGCGGTCGCCCGCACGCTGGCCGAGGCGTTCCGGCTGCCCTACGTCCGGGTCGAGATCGAGCGACCCGCCGGCCAGTTGGCGATCGTCGAGCACGGGCGGGCATCGGGCCCGACGCTACGCACTGCCGGTGGGATATCGCGGTGAGTCGGTCGGACGGCTGGTGTTCAGCCCCGGCGGCGGTACGGCGCTGTCCGAGCGGGACCAGCGGCTGCTGGGCGATCTGGTCCGGCAGGCGGCCGCGGCGGCGCGGGCCAGTGAGCTGAGCGCTGAGCTGCAGCAGGGTCCGGAGCCGCCTGGTCGTCGGCCCGCGAGGAGGAGCGTCGGCGGATCCGGCGGGATCTGCACGACAGCCTGGGCCCGAGCCTCGGCGCGGTCGCGCTGCGGATCGAGACCGCCCGGAACCTGGCTCAGTCCTCGCCCGCCGAGTCGGACCGGATGCTCCAGCAGGCGACGACCGAGGTGGCTGCCGCGCTGGCCGACGTACGCCGGCTGGTTCATGACCTGCGGCCGCCGGCGCTGGACGAGCTCGGCCTGGTCCGCGCGATCGAGCAGCAAGCGCAGCGGTTCCGGCTCGGCGGGCCTTGACGTCTCGGTCGACGCGGATGCCGGCTCGGGCCGTTGCCGGCCGGCGTCGAGGTCGCGGCGTACCGGATCACGTCGGAGGCGCTCACGAACGTCGCCCGGCACGCCGAAGCCGGCCGGTGTGACATCAGCCTGCGGGTGAGACGGGACAGCCTTGGAGTTGTCGGTGCGCGATGACGGGATCGGGATCGGCGAGGAGGTGACGGCGGGCGTGGGGATGCTGTCGGTGCGGGAACGGGCCGCCGAGCTCGGGGAGTCTGCAGTGTCACGTGTCCGCCGATGGCGGGACCGTCGTCCGGGTGAGCGTTGCCGCTGGACGCACGTACCGGAGGTTGTTCATGGGTGAGACCGTGCGGGTGCTGCTGGCCGACGACCATCCCGTCTACCGCGACGGGCTGGCCGCGTTGCTCGGATCGCTGGACGGCGTCGAGGTCGTCGGTACGGCGGCCGACGGGGTGGAGGCGGTGGACGGTGCGCGCGGAGTTGCAGCCGGATGTCGTGGTGATGGATGTGCAGATGCCGCGAGCTGGACGGGATCGAGGCGACCCGGCGCGATCACCGCGGACAGTCCGCACATCGGGGTCGTCGTACTCACGATGGCCGAGGAGGACCAGACCCTGTTCGCCGCGATGCGGGCCGGGGCGCGCGGGTATCTGCTCAAGGGCGCGAACCAGGCCGAGATCGTGCGGGCGATCACCGCGGTCGCTCAGGGCGAGGCGATCTTCGGGCCGGCCATCGCGCGGCGGGTCGCCGAGTTCTTCTCCGCCGCGCCGGCGGCCAGCACCCGGTAGCCCGTTCCCTCAGCTCACCGCCCGGGAGCACGAGATCCTCGCGCTGGTCGCGGCCGGCCGGTCCAACGCGCAGATCGCGTCCGAGCTGTTCCTCTCGCCGAAGACGGTGCGGAACAACGTGTCGAACATCTTCGCCAAGCTGCACGTCGCCGACCGGGCCGAAGCCATCATCCGCGCCCGCGACGCCGGACTCGGCCGCTAGGTTTTTGACTGTTCGATAAAGAACGGGTTAGCGTGGGTTCGTGGCCAGACCCCGGGAGTTCAGCGACACCGCCGTACTGGATGCGGCGATGGAGTTGTTCTGGGAGAAGGGCTACGAGGCGACCACGACGCAGGACCTCTGCGAGCGCACCGGGCTGGGCCGGGGGAGTCTCTACAACGCCTTCGGCAGCAAGCACGCGCTGTACGAGGAGGCGATCAAGCGGTATGCCGAGACGCGCGCGGCACTGCAGTTGCAGGAGTTGGCGCCGACCGGCGGCTCGGTGCGGGATCGGCTCCGGGAGCTGATGGTCGCCATGATCGACGCTCGATCTGAAGGATCCTGGCCGGCGTGGGTGTCTCGCGCTGAACGCGGCCGGCGAGACGGCCGGCCGGAGCGGTGAGGTCGCGTCGCTGGTGCAGCGGCAGTTCAAGGATCTCGAGGAAGCACTCGCGGTCCTGATCGCAGTCGGTCAGCACGCCGGGGAGTTGTCGGCGTCCAGGTCGCCGGTGCAGGCGGCCCGGATGTTCCAGAGTGCGTACTACGGCCTGCGGGTGCTCGCCAAGGTCACCGACGACCGGCAGGCGCTGCTCGACGTGGTCGACGGGACCGTCGCCGCGCTCTGAACCAACTGTCGGGCGACGGTCCTTTCGTCTACTCAGGTTTTGTACTGAACGATCAAGAATGGAGGCGATCATGAAGGGCCCCCTTCCGGCGCTGATGGTCTGCGTGTTCGGCGTGACCACGGGCGAGTTCGTGCTGGCCGGCATCCTCCCGGGGGTCGCGGCTGAGCTGGAGGTGTCGATCCCGGCCGCCGGGCTGCTGGTGACGGCGTACGCGCTCGGCATGATCGTCGGCGGACCGTTGCTGACCGCAATCACCGCCGGCCGGTCGCGGAAACCCCTGGTCCTCGCGCTGCTAGGGGTCGCGATCGCGGGCAATCTGATCTCGGCCCTCGCTCCCGGGTACGGCGTCCTGTTCGCGGCCCGGATCGTGACCGCACTCGTCACCGCGACCTTCTTCGCCAACGCGATCGTGATCGTGGTGTCCGCGGCCCCACCCGGCAGGCAGGCCTCGGCGGTCGCGAAGCTTGCCCTCGGCATGAACCTGGCGATGATCCTCGGCGCCCCGCTCGGCACCTACATCGGCGACGCCCACGGCTGGCGAGCCACCTTCCTCGCCATCACCGCCTGCTGCGCGATAGGTCTGTTGCTCGTGGCCCGCTTCGTGCCGGCTGAGCAGGCCGGGACAAGGAGCAGCGCACTGGGAGAGTTCACGGCGTTCCGGCACCGGGACCTGCAATTGGCCATCGCGGTCACTGCGGTCGCCAACATCGGGCTGCTGACCGTGTTCACGTACCTCGCGCCGCTGCTGACCGAGGTCGGCAGGTTCGCTGCCGACGCGGTTGCGCCGATGCTCCTGGTGTACGGCGTCGGCGCGGCTGTCGGCAGCCTGGTCGGCGGTTGGCTGGCTGACCGCGCCCTGCTCCCGTCACAGCTCGTCAGCCTGGCCGTCCTCGTCGTGATCCTCCTGGCGCTTTGGGCATCGACCGGTACGGCGATGACGGCAGTGCTCATCTTCGCGGCCGGAGCAGTCGGGTTCGCCGTCATTCCGGGGATGCAGACCCGCGTGATGGCAACGGCCGCGGCGGCCCCGACTTACCTGCATTGTCTTGGCGTCACAAGTGGCGAGATTGTGTTCGTGTTGGAGGGGTTGAGGGCCGTTGTTGGGTGTCCTGCCCGGATGGCTGCCGGTTCCGTGAGCAGGCGGTGGGGGTCAAGGAGCGCGGAGCGCCCGCGGAGCGGCGCCGGAGGCGTCCTTGACGCGTCCGGCTGGGAATGGATCATGTGGCTGGTCCGGGCTGGATGTGGGCCTGTGGCAGGGGGTTCGCGGGACTCTGGCGGGGTTCCTTTCTTGTTGGTGGGGAGGGTGGCGGTGCCGTGGTGGGCAGTGGGGTGGGCGAAGAGGCAGCCAGACTTACCTAGGTCCACGGGGCCTGGGGCCCCGGCGACATGATGATTGATTGGGTGTCCCCCCGCCCGGCGGGAGGATGCGGCCGCTCATTCTTTGAAGGCCGTCCGGGTGCCCTGCGCGGCAGGGTGTGGCGGCTGACATCGGGATCGCGGGAGCCGGCCGCGGGTGTTCCCCATCGGTTGACGGTGGTGCCGTTCGCTGTTCCCCCTCTTAGCGCGTCGCGGTGGTGGCCACTTGGGTCAGGTGGCGGTGAGTGCGTCGTCGCCGAGTTCGGTGAGGATGTGGCAGGCCTGCCGGACGATCTTGCGGGCTTCGGAGATCGCGGCACGTTTTCCGTCGATGCGTTCCTTCACCTGGGCGTAGTAGCGGTGGTCGGCGGCGGTGCGGCGGGCGTGGGCCTTGCCGGCCTCGTAGACACACCAGCGCAGCACCGCCGGTCCCTGCCGCGACAGGTGTCCGGGGGTGTGTTTGCCGCCGGTGGAGTAGACGGTGACGTCCAGCCCGGTGAACCGGACCGCCTTGCGCGCCGAGGAGAACCGCCCCGCCCCGGCCAGCCAGCAGGTCAACGCGAGCGCGGTGATCGGCCCGACCCCGTACAGCCGCTCGGCCAGCACTCTCGCGCCGGTCAGGTGTCGCGCGGCGTGCAGCAGCCGGCGGTGCACCGCGTCCAGATGACCCTCCAGCGTGGCAAGCAGTTCCAGGGCGGTCGCGATCTGCATCTGCCCGGCCGGCGACAACTGCGCCGCCGCGACCACACGCAGCGTGGCCCGGCCCTGCTCGGTACGCAGATCACCCGACGGGGCGACCCCCTGATGGAACAGCACCGCGTGGATGCGCTGCACCCAAGCGGTGTGCTCGACGCGCAGATCGCGATACAGCTCCAGCAGTGCCCGGCATTCCAGGATGTGGCTGGGCGGGATCCAGCACTCCGGCAGCCGCCCGTCGGCCAGCACCTGACGCAGGTGCCGCGAGTCGGTCCTGTCGGTCTTAGCGTGCCGTTTGCGGCCCCGCAGCGCCGCGGTGTCGGCCGGCTCGGCGACATGTGCCACCACCCCGGCCCGGACGAGTTCCTCGGTGACGTACCGCCAGCCGGTACATCCCTCCACCGCGA
Organism: uncultured Actinomycetota bacterium; assembly: GCA_963770725.1. Taxonomy (GTDB): domain Bacteria; phylum Actinomycetota; class Actinomycetes; order Propionibacteriales; family Kribbellaceae; genus Kribbella. The sequence goes on along the minus strand of CAVYQT010000009.1, from coordinate 452,211 downwards.
ACTCGACGTCACCCCGGCCGGTGAAACGCTGGCTCAGCCACCCGGCCAGATGCACCCGGTCGGCCGGGGCGATCTGCCCGCACTCCACCTGTCCGGTCTCGACCTCGAGATAGTCGAACGTGATCTGCTTCCGGTGGATGTCCAATCCTCCTACGATGGGCATCGGGACCTCCTCAGGCTCCCGCGGGGCACACCCCGAACGCGAATGGTTGATAAGCCGATGATGACGCGTCTGAGCTGAGGAGGTCTCCCTCAACAGCACCAGCCCCCCGCGGCAGCCGATGCATGTCATCTTTGGCGATTGCCGTGAACGCGTCGGCGTACCAGGTCGCGGCCGCGGTCGCGGGGTGGCTAGGCGGCCGCGTGATCGCCGGACCCGGGTTGCGCGCGATCTACCTGGCCGCGGCGCTCACCACGATCGCCGGGATCGGGCTGAGCGCCGTGGCCTGGGTTCGCGAGCGGAACGCCGTACCGGTGAGGGTCTAGGCGACGTCGCGGGTGAGGCGGCGTACGGCGAGTTCGGCGAGCAGGGCGGCTCCGTCGGGGAGGACGGAGTCGTCGAAGTCGGCCAACGGGGAGTGGTTGTCGGCGGCGTCCTCCGGGTCGGCGGAGCGGCAGGCGCTGAGGTTGAGGTAGACGCCGGGGACCTCCTGCAGGACGTAGGACATGTCCTCGGCGCCGCACCTCGGATTGGGGCGTTCGCGGAACCGGTGAGGCCCGAAGAGGTCGACGATCGTCGTCCGGGCGAACTCGTACTCCGCGGGATCGTTGACCGTCACCGGGTAGCCGATCTGGTAGTCCACCTCCGCGGTGAGACCGTGCGCGGCCGCCAGCGACTCGACCAGTTGCGTCGACGCCTGCTGCACCTTGGCGCGAGTCTCGGCGGAGAACGTCCGGACCGTCGCGTCGAAGAACGCGTCGTCCGGGATGATGTTCTCCTTCGTCCCACCCGCGATCCGCCCGACCGTCAGGACGACCGGGTCGAACACGTCGAACTGCCGCGTGACCATGGTCTGCAGTGCCCCGACCACCTCGCAGAGCACCGGGATCGGGTCCTTGCCGCGGTGCGGGATCGCTCCGTGCGTCCCGGCTCCGACGACGCGCACGTGCAACTGGTCGGCCGAGGCCATGAACGAGCCGGGCCTGCTGCTCCACATTCCCAGCGGCTGCCCGGCGGACCCGACGTGCAGACCGTACGCGGCATCCGCGCGGCGGCCGGCGGCGTCGAGGACACCCTCGCGGATCATGATCGGCGCGCCGCCGCTGGTCTCCTCACCGGGCTGGAACATGAACACGACGTCGCCGGCCAGCTCGGCCCGCATCGCCGACAGGATCTTCGCCGCACCGACGAGTCCGGCGACGTGGAGATCGTGGCCGCAGGCATGCATCATCCCGGGGTGCTGGGACAGGTACGGAACGTCGGTCCGCTCGGTGACCGGGAGAGCGTCCATGTCACCACGCAGCAGGACGACAGGACCCGGTCCGCGACCCCCTCGCAGGACCGCTGTCACGGAGGACAGCTCCTTGCCGAGGGTGATCTCGAGCGGTAGGCCTTCCAGCGCATCCAGGATCAGACCCTGGGTCTTGGGCAGGTCGAGGTCGTACTCCGGAACCTGGTGCAGCGCACGCCGCAGAGTGATGATCTCTTCGCCGAACCGCGCGGCCAGCTCCAGCGTGGAACTCATGCCTCGGGACCCAGCTTGAGCGCGGACATCACGCGCTGGGCGCTGCTGCCGAGTTCGAGAAGCTCGACCAGGTCGAGCCAGCGTTCCGGGTCCCTCACCTCGTGCGGGATGGTCGCGTCGAACGTGCCGACCGGGGCGTCCTTGGCCACCGCGACCACCTTCGGGGCGACGTCGAGGTAGTCGCTCGCGTCCAGGATCTTCCGCTTCACCGACGGCGACATCGGCGTACCCGGGTCGGCTGCCGCCTTCCGGATGCTGTCCAGATCGCCGTACGCCGTGACGAGTGAGGCGGCCGTCTTCTCGCCGACCCCCTTCACCCCGGGCAGGCCGTCGGACGCGTCACCGCGGAGCGTGGCGAAGTCGGCGTACCGGTTGGCCGGGACCTCGTACTTCGCGAGCAGCGCCTTCTCGTCGTACATGTCGGCCCGGCCGACGCCGCGGGCGGCGGTGTAGACGATGCGGATGCCGCGGCTGTCGTCGATCAGCTGGAACAGGTCCCGGTCACCGGTGACCACGTCGACCGGCATCTTCGCCTGGTGGGACAGCGTGCCGATGACGTCGTCCGCCTCGTGGTCCGGCGCGCCGACGACCGCGATGCCGAGGGCCTCCAGGCAGGCGCGGATGTACGGCACCTGGGCCTCGAGCCGGTCCGGCACGTCCTCGACCTGCTCACCCTTCGGGGTGACGAACTCGACCCGCTGCGCCTTGTAGGACGGGATCAGCGCAACCCGCCAGGAGGGGCGCCAGTTGTCGTCCCAGCACGCGACCATATGAGTCGGCCGGTGGTTCTCCGTCAGCCGGGCGATGAAGTCGAGCAGCCCGCGAACCGCGTTGGTCGGTGTACCGTCGGCAGCCTTCATCGTGTCCGGCACCCCGAAGAACGCCCGGAAGTACAGGGACGCGGTATCGAGCAGCATCAGCCGCTGCGCAGTCTCAGCCATGGGGTGATGCTTTCACAGCCGTCGGACAGGCCGCGATCACCGGCCGCGAGCCCTTGCCAGACCATCGCGACACATCAAGGATCAGGTCAGCGTCGTCCGGGGAGGGATCGCATGCACAGGTCGTTGGTGTCCAGATCGATCGGTCTCGCATCAGTGTTGGCACTGCTCGCCGTACCACTGCAGGCCGCTCCAGCCCTGGCCGACCCGAACAAGCCGGTCACCGTGATGACCCGCAACGTCTACCTGGGTGCGGACATCCAGCGGCCGATCCGGGCGACCGCCGGGCTCACCGGCGCCGCGGCATTCGTCGCACTCGGCAACGCGAACCATGTCACCCGCGCCATCGTCGACCAGACGAACTTCCCGCGCCGCAGCGAGTTGCTCGCGGCGGAGATCGCCGGCACCAAGCCGGACCTGATCGGCGTCCAGGAGGTCGCGCTGTGGCGGCACGGGCAGCTCGAACTGCCGGGTGCGGGTAGCCCCGGGGCGCTGAACGCCACCACGGTCGACTACGACTTCCTGGCGATCCTGCTCCAGGATCTCCGCCAGGCCGGCGTCCCGTACAAGGCTGTTGTCGTCCAGCAGGAGTCCGACGTGGAGGCGCCCGCCTTCGCCGGCAACCCGTTCACCGGGACGGCGACGCAGGGACGCGACGTGCGACTGACCGTGCGTGACGTCGTCCTGCTCCGGGCCGGCAGCAACCTCCGCGTCCTCGACTCGGGCAGCGGACAGTACGACGCCAGGCTCGTGCTCAGTGTGGCTGGTCTGCCGGCCTCGTTCGTCCGTGGTTTCAACTGGGTCGACGTCGCGCACGGGTCGGGCCGGTCGTTCCGGTTCGTCAACACCCATCTGGAGGCGTTCAGCTCCGATCTGGCCCTGGCCCAGGCGGTGGAGTTGCTGAGTGGTCCGGCAGGCGACCGTGGGCGGACCACGATCATCGGCTGCGACTGCAACTCCGATCCGCTGAACAACACCGTGAAACCGACCGATCCGCTCCGGACGCCGCACAACGGGCCGTACAACTTCATCACCGGACCTGGCGGATTCACCGATCTCTGGCTGACCTGGCGACCTGCTGCGCAGGGGTGGACGTCCGGGCTGAACGAGACCGTCGACGAGCCGGCGCCGCCGTCGTTCGACCACCGGATCGACATGATCTTCGCCCGCCCGGCGCCCGGCGAGCAGGTCCGGGTCGTCGCCGGGGACGTCACCGGAGCTACCAGCGCGGCCAAAGACCCGGTCACAGGGTTGTGGCCGTCGGACCACGCCGGGGTTGTGCTGACGCTGTCCCGGTGAGAACGCCTGCGGGCGGGCGCCTCGCTCCAGTAAGGTCACCAGGGTGGAGGACCTTGACCGCAAGATCGTTGGGTTGCTGGCGAGCGATGGCCGGATGAGTTTCACCGACCTGGGCAAGGCGACCGGCCTGTCCACGTCGGCGGTGCATCAGCGGGTCAAGCGGCTGGAACAGCGCGGCATCATCCAGGGGTACGCGGCAACGGTCGACCACACCGCCCTCGATCTGCCGCTCACCGCGCTGATCTCGATCCGGCCGATCGACCCCTCCCAGCCGGACGACTCGCCCGAGCGGCTCCGCGAGGTCCGCGAGATCGAGTCCTGCTACTCGGTCGCCGGCGACTCCAGCTACATCCTGGTGGTCCGCGTCGCCTCCCCGGCCGCCCTCGAAAACCTCCTGGCCGTCATCCGCGCCAGAGCCAACGTCTCCACCACCACCACCATCGTCCTCAGCACCCCCTACGAACGCCGCCCACCCGCACTGTAGCCCGTCAGCCGAACTCCCGGACGATTACCAGAGAGCCCAGCCGATCGTCCACATGGTCAATCAGGAATTCAGGCATCGGGCATTGGAGTTTCACATCCGGCCAGCGCGCGACGAGTTGGTTGACCGTCTGCCCGACGACGTCGTGAACCATGGTCGGGTCCAGGAGAGCTCGCTCAGCAAAGCTCCGGAAATGCTTGGACGTGATGTTCCGGGCGATCCGGCCACCGTCCAGACCGAACGCGAGCTCGTCGGAACGGTACTCAGGGTACGCCGAGACGGACACCAGATCGTAGGCCGGCGAGAGGCGTGGCCTACGGCCGTCCGGATAGCGCAACGTCCAGTTCTTCAGATGGGCGTCGAGATTGCCCATGACGACCATGGCGGCTAAGCGCCGGACATATTCCGGTATGTCTTCAGGGCAGATCTGTGCCAGCACCCGGGCGATCCCGCTATAGCTCGCACCATCGTATTTGTTGTCAGCCGCGGTCTCCCTGACTTGGGCGAAATCCTCTTGGTGGATTCGGCCATCGATGGTCCGGTCGAAGCGTTTCACCGCGAAGGCCAGTTCCTCTGGGCCGATTAATCCGTTGGGGAGGCCACTCAGTTGCGCGCCGGGGAGAAGGTTGTTTTCCGGGACATCTACGCCGCAGAGCCCCGCCCATGTGAGCATGGCGTACTCGTTCGCGGGAACATCGGGAAATCGGCGGTCAGGCAACTTGACAATCCAGTCCCCACCTTTACCGGACATCGGGAGTACCAGGCCTTTGCCCTCCCAGCGCATCGAGAACTTGGCCTGGACGCCCGCGAGTGAGAACCGGACGCGTTGGTTTAGCCCGCCAGCGACGTGTCTGGCGAGCTCGGGGATCTCACCGAGGTCCGAATCTGGCACGATTCTCACCGCGCCCGGAAGATCCTCGCCGAGAAAGGTCAAGATTTGAAAGTCGTGCGGATTGCTGCGCCCGAGTTCCCGGCCGATGATGCCGCGGAGGCCACTGCCAGGTTCTGGCAGCAGATTGGCGAACCATTCGGGAACCGATCCGCTCGCCGTTCTTCGTCGACCTGGATCGCCCTCGAACGCCTGGCCGAGAACCGGATGGTCAAATACCCGGTCCTCATAGTCGAACCAGGTGTTTCCCTCGCTGTAGCTTAGTGTGCCGACATGTCGATCGCCCAGATATACAGCCACAGTCGCGTTACGCGGACTCATCGCTCTCCTCGTCGTCAAAGAGCGCAGCCAGGTCAGGGCCGTCGCGGAACCCGAAAAGCGCGCGGTTCTGCACGTGCTCCCCGATGGCGCGACGTAGCTGAACGGATCGGTGTGCCCAGAATGCGGTCTCGTCCCCCTCGATCAGCAGGATTACGCCCTCCGTGTCGATACCGTGGCTCTCAAGGTCGGATGCGGTCAACTCGCCAGTTGTGAGAGCCCGCCGCATCCCAGCTTTGAACACCTTCGGATGAAGGATTCGGTTGGCAAGACCCCGCGCGCCGGGTGACGAAGTACCGGGAAAGATCGGACACAGAAAGTCGGGAGATTCGAACAGTTCATTCGGGCCAAGTGCTTGTGATGCCTGGTCACCGACGAGCCATTGTGGTCGCAGGGCGAAGAGACCGAGCACATTCAGCTTTCCCTGGGCGGTGTTCAGTCGCACCTGATCCAGATCTGGCTGCCAAGCGGTGGGGCTCTTCGCTGGTAGGAGCCTCAGCAGGCGATCAGCGCTGCCCAGAGGGTCACCGACCACGGCCCTGGCGCCTTGTCGCACGCCGACCGTGTTTCCCTGCGGCGCGACGCCCAGCACGGCCCCCCGCCAGATCCAGCGGCGCAATAGTTCGGCTGATCTGCCCTGAGGGGAGCCGAAGAGCGCGGTAAAGCGAGCGAGCACCGGAATGTACAACGCGTAGGGCAGCAATCGCAGATGCGGAATGTCGGCGACGTCGCGCAGGAAATCCACGACATGCCCAAGAGCGGACTCGGTTCTCCGCATGGCGTCGCCTCGTTCGTCGTCGCTGCTGAACTCCTTGCGGAAGTCGCGATCGACCTTTGGGTCGCGAATCGCGAGCATGCTCTGCAGCAGCACTTGCTCCGAGAAGTCACCGAACCCGAACGCGTTGACGCGCTCGGCCAGAGCGCGCAGATCGCTGGGTTGCCGCCCGGCCGTGATCGAGTGTAGGGCGTTGAATACCTCGGCGCTCTTGAGCGCCTTTCCGTAGGTATTCATCCTGTCGAAGATGTCGCGTAGCGCACGCTCGTCGTCGCCGATCACGACGTACATGGGAATGTTGTAATCGCGGATTGCGGCAACCATCTGGTCGGCCAGCCTGATTTGTGCGTCAGTCAGTTCTGGCCGACTGCGGATCCAGGCGTTGGCGTCGGCGGTGTCCAAAGCCAGGCCGACCGGCATCCAGCCTGGCGCTGGGCGATGATTGCGAGGGAGGGATACGAATTCTCCCGTCTGCAGGTCGCAGTAGATCCGGAACCTCGGATCCACCGTGTCAGGCCCCGCGGTCAGTGCGCCGATCAGACTCGTGATTCGCTGCTGTCCATCCACAACCCAGTAGGCATCGTCTCTGGACGCGGCTTCGATCTCCAGTTGACCAATTGCAACCACGGCTTCCTCGGCAGGCCGCTGCCAGACCAGCAGGTTCCCGATCGGATACCCACGCATGATGCTGTCGAACAACTGGGTAACGTCGTAGCGTTCCCACCGATAGGACCGCTGGAACGGCGGAATCCGCAGCTTGCCAGCATGAGCCCACGCCACAAGCTCGCTTGGCTTTGTGCCTTCAATCTTTGGCCGGGCCACCGCGGCCACGCGACACCTCCTCGTCGCGGCCAGTCTAGGCGAGGAGATCCCGGATCGGCCGCGAGGACGCGCGGTGGGCAGGCGGCTGCGGGCTCGATAGGTTCGGGTGATGCGCCGAGCCCTGTTGATCGATCTATTCAGCACCCTCGTCCCCGGCGGTGGCGCCGAGCGCGACCTGGTCAATCAGAAGGTGGCCGAGCTGCTCGGCGTGGAGGCGGAGGCGTTCGCGGGCGAGTTCGCCGCGAGTCGTACGAGCGCTTCGCCGGCGCTTACGACGACTGCCGAGTACCTTGCGTGTGATCGCCCAGCGCACCGGCGTCGACTCGACGGACGAACAGGGTGCACGAGGCAACAACCCTGCGCACCGGAGGCGGGATTGGGGTTAGTTGATCTCGAGGAGCTTTTGGGATTCGGCGGCTTGGCGGGAAGCGGCGGCGCGTTTCTCGGCTTCTGCCAGGGAGGTGCCGGCGTGCTGGTTCCACCAGTTCTGGCCCGCGGTGGGGAGGGTGTCGATCGGGTCGTAGTACTCGTAGGTGCGGTTCAGGGCTTCCGGGTCCTGCTGCTCGATGCCGGTGCGGTAGTTCTTCTTCCAGTACGAGATGCCGCGGACCTCGTCATACTCGGACAGTTGGTGCACCCACCGCTTGCCGACGTACGGGACGTCGCAGACGATGCGCGGCGTGGCGAACCCGGGCAGGTAGCCGAGGATCCCGTGCTGCAGGTGCTGTGCGTCCTTCACCGACACCCGCCAGTGCTCGGAGAACGGAATCATGTCGCACATGTAGAAGTAGTACGGCGTGATGGTCGCGCCGTCGAGCAGCGCGAAGCAGAGGTCGAGCAGTTGCGGGACCGAGTCGTTCACCCCGCGCATCAGCACGCCCTGGTTGCGGACGTCGCGCAGACCGGCCTCGAACATAGCCTTCGTCGCCTCGGCCACCAGCGGCGTCACCGACTGGGCCGCGTTCACGTGCGTGTGCATCGCGATCATCACACCGCGCTGCCGGCCCAGCTGAGCCACCCGCTCGACACCCGCGCGGACGTCGTCCGACAGCCAGTGCTGAGGCATCCCCATCAAAGCCTTGGTGGCCAGCCGGATGTCGCGGATGTTCTCGATCTCCAGCAGGTTGGTGAGGAACGCCTCCAGCCGCGGCCACGGCATGTTCGCCACGTCGCCACCCGACACGACCACGTCCCGGACTCCCGGCGTACGGCGCAGGTAGTCGAGCATGTCGTCGAGCCGGGTCTGCGGCTTGGCCACGAACTTCAGTTTGTCGATCACCGGTGTCGAGTTGCCGACCAGATCCATCCGGGTGCAGTGACCGCAGTACTGCGGACAGGTCGGCAGAACCTCGGCCAGCACCTTCGTCGGGTAGCGGTGGGTCAACCCCTCCGTGGCCCACATCTCGTGCTCGTGCAGCGAATCCCGAGTCGCGTGCGGGTGCGACGGCCAGTCGTTCCGGCGATCAGTGAAGACCGGCAGCATGTAGCGGCGGACCGGATCGGCGTAGAAGGCCTCGGTGTAGTCAGCTGCACCGGACGGGACGATCGTGTTCAGCATCTGCGGCGGCAGCAGCATCGACATCGTCGCCCGCTCGGCCTGGTCCCGGGTCAGGTCCTCGTAGAACCGCTCCTCGAGCAGGTCACCCATCACGTCGCGCAGTTGCTTGACGTTCTTCACGCAGTGCGAGCGCTGCCACTGCACCGACCGCCACTCCTCGGCGGTGACGTCCTTCCACCCGGGGATCCGGGTCCAGTCGGGCTCCACCAACTCGACTCGCTGGTACGCGTACGGCTGACCGGCCAGATCATGGTCGCTGGGCTCCGGTACGGCGAGATCGGGGGTGATCACGTCGGTCACGAGTCCTCCGGGGTCTTCAGGGGTGATGCGGTCTCATGTGAGGATAGCGATAGAACTTCCCTCGGATCCAACAGTACGCCGCAAGAATTCTCGTCAGAACACGATCTGAGTAGTATTTTGCCTGACTCGAAGGAGGCCCTGTGTCATCTAGCCCGGTAGGACTGCACCGTGTGATCACCCCGTCCGGCGTGTTGCCGCAGGCGGCGGAGAAGCTGGATGCGCGTCCCGAGCTCTGGCCGGACGAGGTCCGCATCACGGTCGAGCGGCTGAACCTGGACGCCGCGTCCTACCGCCAGCTAGCCGAGGCGCACGGCGGCGACGGTACGGCGGTCCGCCAGGCCGTGCTCGACATCGTCGAGGCGCGCGGCAAGATGCAGAACCCGGTCACCGGCTCGGGCGGCATGCTCGTCGGCGTGGTCGACGAGGTCGGCCCGGAGTCGCCACTAGGCGTCGTGCAGGGTGATCGCGTGGCGACGCTGGTGTCGCTCACGCTGACGCCTCTGCGGATCACCGACGGCCTCGCCGACTGGGACGGCAGGAGTGAGCAGGTGCCGGCGCGAGGTCACGCGATCCTGTTCGCCCGCTCGATCGTGGCGAAGCTACCGGACGACCTGAAGCCGGAGCTGTCGCTGGCCGTCATGGACGTGTGCGGCGCACCGGCGCTGACCGCCCGCGTGGTCCGCGAGTATGTCGACAAAGGCACAAAACCTGTTGTGTCAGTTATTGGCGGGGCAGGAAAAAGTGGGTCGCTGTCACTGGCCGCCGCGCGGCACGCCGGCGCGGCCCGGACGATCGGCATCGTGCCTGTGCAGACCGAGTCGGATCGCCTCGAAGCTGCCGGCCTGGCCGACGTGGTCGCGTTGGCCGATGCCCGTGATCCGGTGGCTCTGGCCCAGGCGGTCGAGCGAGCCGGGGGACCGGCAGACATCACGGTGGTGTGCGTCGACGTACCGGGTTGTGAGCATGGCGCCGTACTCGCGACTGCTGCCGGTGGCACGGTGATCTTCTTCTCGATGGCGACGTCGTTCTCCGCCGCCGCGCTAGGCGCGGAGGGGCTGGCCGCGGACGTGACCATGCTGGTCGGCAACGGGTACGTGCCCGGGCATGCGGACTATGCGATCGAGCTGTTGCGCACCGAGCCGGGTGTCCGTGGACTGTTCGAGAGCAGGCTGGCGGAGGATTGAGCCGTGCGCACACTTCTGACGAACGGATCCGTCTACTCTCCCGCCGACCCGCACGCGACCGCGATCGCGTTCGACGACGGTGTGGTCACCTGGCTCGGTGACGACACCGGCGCCTCGTCGTACGCCGATGGTGCGGACGAGGTGATCGACCTCGACGGCAAGCTGGTCACGCCGGCCTTCGTCGACGCCCACGTCCACACCGCGCAGACCGGCGCACTGCTGACCGGCCTCGACCTCGCCGGTACGACGTCGCTCACCGAGGCGCTCGATCGGCTCTCGGCGTTCGCGGCTCAGCTTCCCGCGGATGCGGTCATCGACGGCGCGGGCTGGGACGAGACGAAGTGGCCGGAGGGGCGCCCGCCGACCGCGGAGGAGCTGGACCGCGCGGCTGGTGGTCGCCGGGTCTACCTGTCCCGCATCGACGGGCACTCAGGGGTGATCTCGTCCGCTCTGGTGCCGGAGGCGCAAGGCGAGGGCTACGACCCGAGTGGCCGGGTGGAGCGGGACGCGCACCACGCGGTACGAGACGCGCTGAGCGAGCTGATCGGACCGGACCAGCGGCGTAAGGACATCGAGGCCGCACTGAAGGCGATGGCGTCGAAGGGGATCGGGGCGTTCCACGAGATGGCGGCACCGCACATCGGACCGCTCTGGGAGCTGCCGATCGTGCGGGACATGGCCGACGAGCTCGGCCTGTCGGCGACCCTGTACTGGGGCCAGCCGGGAGTCTTCGAGCACGTCGAAACCTACGGACTGGCCGGCCTCGCCGGTGACCTCAACGCGGACGGTGCGCTGGGATCGCGTACGGCGGCTCTGCGAGAGGCATACTCCGATCGCGCGGACCACCGCGGCCACGCGTACCTGACGGCCGACGAGATCGCCGAGCACGTCATCGCGTGCACCGAGCGGAACGTCCAGGCCGGCTTCCACTGCATCGGCGACCAGGCGCTCGACAACATCGCGCGCGGGTTCGAGCTCGCCGCCGAGAAGGCTGGCATCCAGGCCCTGGTGGCCGCGCGGCACCGGCTCGAGCATGTCGAGATGCCCGACGAGGACACGATCGCGACGCTGGCTCGCTGCGGGGTTGTCGCCAGCGTCCAGCCGATGTTCGACGCGCTCTGGGGCGGCCCGGACACCATGTACGCCGAGCGGGTCGGCGACCGGTGGCAGGGGATGAACCCGTTCGGTTCGCTGGCCCGTGCCGGCGTCGTACTGGCGTTCGGGTCGGACTCGCCGGTGACCGAACTCGGTGGTTGGGAGGCTGTGCGGGCGGCCGCGTTCCACCACGAGCAGGGCGAGCGGATCACTGTGCGGGCCGCGTTCCAGGCGCACACCCGGGGTGGATGGCGGGCGGCCGGGATCGACGACGCCGGTGTGCTCGCTCCCGGTACGGCGGCGACGTACGCGATCTGGCGGAGCGACGCCGAGCTCGTCGTACAGACGCCGGACTCGCGGGTCGCGGCCTGGTCGACGGATCCACGCGCGGGGGTGCCGGTGCTGCCGGACCTGAGCGAGGGTGACGTGCCCACCTGTCAGCGGACTGCCGTCGGCGGCCGCGTGATTTACGAAGTTGAAGGATGGTCGCAGTGACGCGTGCGGTGAAGAAGCTCGACCTCGATCCGGTCACTGTGCGGAAGGCACGGAGTCTGGCGCGGAAGGCCGGGCGGCCGATCGTCAACCTGGCCCGGCAGCACACGACGGTGTCGGTCGAACGAGCGGTACTGCGGTTGGCCGGGCTCACCGGCGCGGACACCGAGGGCATTCCGTGGGTGAACCGGCTCGCGGACACGGTTCGTGCGGATGTCGGGCTCGAGCACGGACTCGCCTTACCGGTGTGGGATGCGCTGGTACGCGGTGAGGCCGAGGATCTGGCCGTTCTGGCGCAGAAGGCCGCCACCGGGTCGGTGACGTTCCGGTTGCCTGAGGGACGGGACGCCGTACGGGCGCGGGCCGCGTCGCGGAAGGCGGCGGCGGCCGGGATGAAGCGGATCGACGGGCGGCGGCGGGAGCGGGACCGGCTGATCAAGCGGCACGGCGACCCGGAGCAGCGGCCGTGGATCTACCTGATCGTTGCCACCGGCGACATCTACGAGGACATCCCACAGGCGCAGGCGGCGGCCCGCGCGGGTGCCGACATCATCGCGGTCATCCGGTCGACCGGGCAGTCGCTGCTCGACTACGTGCCGGAAGGGGCAACCCGGGAGGGGTTCGCCGGAACGTACGCGACGCAGGAGAACTTCCGCCTGATGCGGGCGGCGCTGGACGAGTCGTCCAAGGACCTGGGCCGCTACATCCGGCTGACCAACTACGCCTCCGGGCTCTGCATGCCGGAGATCGCGACGCTGGCCGGGTTGCAGCGGCTCGACATGATGCTGAACGACTCGATGTACGGGATCCTGTTCCGCGACATCAACCCGATCCGCACCTTCGTCGACCAGCGGTTCAGCCGGCAGATCCACGCCCGCGCCGGGATCATCATCAACACCGGCGAGGACAACTACCTGACCACCGCGGACGCGGTCGAGGCCGCGCACACGGTGACGGTCTCGCAGCTGCTGAACGAGTACTTCGCGAAAGAGGCCGGGCTCGAGGACTGGCAGCTCGGCCTCGGGCACGCGTTCGAGATCAACCCGGACCTGCCCGACTCGTTCCGGCTGGAGCTGGCGCACGCGATGCTCGCCCGGCAGCTGTTCCCGGACGCGCCGCTGAAGTGGATGCCGCCGACCCGGCACATGACCGGCGACGTGTTCCGCGGCTATCTGCTGGACGGGTTCTTCAACCTGGTCGGCGCGATGACCGGGCAGGGCATCCTGCTGGTCGGCATGATGACCGAGGCGGTGGTGACACCGTGGATCTCCGACCGCGACCTGGCCCTGCAGAACGTCCGCTACGTGCTAGGTGCTGCCGGCAACCTTCATGAGGACTTCCGGCCCGCGCCGGACGGGTTCATCGCCCAGCGTGCCCGGCAGGTGCTGGGCGAGTCGGTCGAGCTGCTCGAGGAGATCGTGGACGACGGTCTGCTGAACGCGATCGGCGACGGCACCTTCGGCCTGATGAAACGACCCCAGGACGCCGGCCGCGGTCTGGACGGAGTCGCAAAGCGCTCAGGGGCGTACTACAACCCGGCGATCGAACTGCTCGATGTAGGTCGCTAGGAGACCGATTCTGCGGTTTACTTGCATGTATCGGCTTGAAACTTGCTCTGAGAGGCGATCACGGTGCTGCGCAGCTTCCGGATGTCCAACCACAGATCGGTCCGGGACGAACAGGAGTTGGTCCTGATATCCGCCTACGACAAGCGTCGACCGGCCGTGTCGGTGGCCGGGATATACGGAGCCAATGCGGCGGGCAAATCGAATGTGCTCGACGGGTTGCGTTTCATGCGTTCTGCGGTGGTGGGCTCGTATCGGCGCTGGGAGCCGGACGCCGGCGTACCACGACAGGGCTTCAAGCTCGACTCGAAATGCTCGTCTGCCCCATCACTCTTTGTAGTCGAGATCATGCTCGATCATCTGTGGACCTATGGCTTCGAAGTCGACGATCAGAGAATTCTGTCGGAGTGGCTCTACACGTATCCAAGAGGTAGGAAACGGATCGTATTCGAGCGAGAGTTGGACTCGATCAAGTTTGGGTCTACCCTGAACGAGAACCGCGAGATCTTGAATTTTGTGCACAATCTAGTGCGCCCAAATGCACTGTTTCTAAGCGTGTCTGCCCAGGTCGGATTCGATGACGCGCTATCAGTTTACCGATGGTTTTCCCGGAACTTACAAATCCAGCGCGGTGGCGCCGCGGCGTCGCGAAGCTCGATCGTTCGACTGGTCGAGCGCATTACTACTGCGTCCGATTTGCGCCGCGAGGAGATGCTCGGCCTCATATCGGCTGCGGATTTCGGAATCGCTGGTTTTGAGGTCGAAGGTGAAATGATACAACAACGGCTGCCCGGTCTGGACGTACCGTCGATGGACACTCCGCCCCGCCCGCAACCAACAACCCGCGAAGTCGTGGAGGCGAGAAGGAAATTGCGGTTCATCCATGAGGGCAGCGACGAGCCGTTTGCATTTAGTGAGGAATCTCACGGGACTCAGCAATGGATCGCACAACTGCCTTCGGCGTTGGATGCCGTGGAGTGGGGCGGGACGTTGGTGGTCGACGAACTTGACGCAAGCCTTCATCCCCGGTTGGTCGCCCGCCTCGTCGAACTTTTCAAGGATGACCGAGTGAACACAACTGGGGGGCAGTTGATCTTCACGACACACGACGCGACACTGCTCGGGACCAGTCTGGGTGAGCCGATCTTGGCACGTGATGAGGTCTGGTTCGTTGAAAAGGACAGTAGCGGCGCCTCGACATTGTTCCCACTGTCGGACTTCCATCCGAGGATCGGCGAGAATACTGAAAGACGGTACCTTGGGGGCAGTTACGGCGCAGTTCCAGCTGTGTTCTCAGACACATTGGTCGAGCGGTTCTTGGAAAGCCGACCGGGACAGCAATGACACCTCGGCGTTAGAACTCTCGATCTAGAAGGGCTCCCCAGAGACGTTCCCGACCACTGCTGCTCATCGTTTGCGGGGCGAATGTCACTGAAGTGGCGTACATCCGGGGACTACGCGATTTTCTGGAGAATCCAGCCGTTGACGTGAAGCTCGTCAAGAAGGCGAAAGCGCCCGAACAGGTGGTCAGGTACGCCATCAGTGAGGCTGGTCGGGCGAGAGATGACTTTGACGAAACCTGGTGCGTGTTTGATTTGGATGACTTCGACATCGAGGTTGCTTGCCGACTAGCAGATGAGAACAATGTCCGGCTCGCTGTCTCCGTACCATGCTTTGAGATCTGGCTGCTCCTGCATTTTGCTCGTCAAGCTGCTTACATGCACGACTACCGAGCCGGTGCCGCGCTGCTGAAGCGATATCTCCCAGACTACAACAAATCGGAGCTCAAGTTCGCTGACTTCGCAGGTGGTGTGATCCACGCCATTGAACGTGCTCGGGACCTAGCCGAGTTCAAGAATCCATCTACTGGAATGTGGCAGCTTGCGAGCAGAATGTACAACCAGGAGGCGCAGTGAGCACTATCCGGCCGTATGGCGACACCACGGGTGACGGCATGGTGCAGCTGTCGTTCACCTTGCCGATCCCGCACGACAAGCGGGCCGAGGGCGCTGCCGCCCAACTGGCGAACAAGATGGGCATGGACCCGGCGCTGGTCGTGCACGCCAAGGCGATGGGACCGGACTTCACCTTCTTCGTGGTCTACGGGCCGGTGAACCACCTGGTCGACACCAGCAAGGTCGAGGTGATCGAGCGCGACTACCCGCTGCTGTCGCCGAAGGAGGTCAACCTCGCGATCCGCAAGACGCTGCGCCGCCGGCTGACCATCGTCGGCGCGTGTATCGGCACCGACGCGCACACGGTCGGGATCGACGCGATCATGAACATCAAGGGGTTCGCGGGGGAGAAGGGCCTGGAGTACTACCGGGAGCTGAAGGTGGTGAACCTCGGCGCGCAGGTCGCCGTACCGGAACTGGTCCGGCGGGCCAAGGCGGAGAAGGCGGACGCGATCCTGGTGTCCCAGGTGGTCACCCAGCGGGAGGCGCACGTCCTGCACACCAAGGAGATGTCGGCCGCATTCCGGGAGGCGTACGCCGAGGACGCGCGGCCGGTGCTGGTTGCCGGAGGCCCCCGTTTCACCGAGCAGATGGCCGGCGACCTCGGCGTGGACCGGGTGTTCGGCCGCGGCACCACCCCGGGCGAGGTGGCCAGCTACCTGGTCGACGCCCTGGTGACCAAGCGGACCCCGAGCAGAAAGACGGCGTGAAAAGGTGTCAAAGGCAACTATCGGCTTGTCCGTGTCCCACCGGCGCTACGTGCCGTACAGCCATGCGCACTACGCCGGGAACCTGGTCGACGGTGCCTATGTGCTCGGGCTGTTCGGCGACGTGGCGACCGAGGTGTGCATCCAGGCCGACGGTGACGAAGGGCTGTTGGCGTCGTACTCCGACGTGCAGTTCCTGCAGCCGCTGCGGGCCGGTGACGTGGTGGAGGTGACGGCGACGATCACCCGGGTCGGCAACCGGAGCCGGGAACTCGAGTTCAGCGCGTCCGTCGTCTGCCGGGGCCGGCCGGACGTGTCGGCGTCGGCGGCCGAGGTGCTGGCCGAGCCGCTTGTGATCACACGCGCAACCGGGACGGTCGTCGTACCGGTTGAGTGACGGTTCGTCGCCCTGGGTAATGGTCACGTGGAGTGCCGACATGGCTCTGTAGCGTGACTCCGGTGAACCGACCCTCGTTTTCCCATGGAGGGACTGGCGAATGTGTTACAACGGCCTCAAGGAGCCGGTGGAGAGGTTGACACGGTCGCCGTCAGCGAGCATCGTTTTGGGAGTCGTCATATCCCGTTTGTTCAACGGTCACACGAAGTTCGGCCACCGGATGATCCCGCGACGCTGACCAGGCCAGTGCCAGGCTTGAGTCGACGGGGGCTGAGATCGCCGGTGGTTCGCCCCCCGCGGGGCAGAGGTGGAAGAGGCTCGGCGCCCCAGTAGACAACAGCCGTACGGTTCGCAGCCAGTGGATCGGCGGTTGGTCCGAAGGGTCGCCGAGCCTCTTTCCTTTGCGGGCGCCGCCTGCAGAGTCCTCAGGTCATCGCGCTCCGCTGATACCCCTTCACTTTCCGCAATCGGTGCCCAATGGATACTGACCGGATACATTTGCGTGTTCGGGACGTTGTACGGTCGTGCGACCGGCGTCCGCCGGGACAGTGAGGACAAGGGGTTACCGCGTGGACCGGTTGAAGGCTCTGGGACGCGTCCTGCCGCGGGTCGTCGTGGCGGTGGCCGCGGGTGCCCTGCTCGGCTTCGCCTTCGAACCGCACGACTACCCCTGGCTGACGATCGTCGCCGTACCGCTCTTCCTGGCCGCGCTGAACGGCGCCTCGGCCAAGGCCGGGTTCCTGATCGGTGCCGGGTTCGGCATCACCTACTACCTCGTGCTGGTGCCGTGGCTCAGCGTCATCGGCGGCGACGCGGCGATCGCGCTCGCGATCCTCGAGGGACTGTTCTACGCGGTCTTCGGGGCGCTCGCGACCCAGGTGCTCAAGCTGAAGCTGTGGCCGTTGTGGATCGCCTGCCTGTGGGTGGCGACCGAGTTCGCGACCGCGTCGGTACCGTTCGGCGGGTTTCCGTGGGGCCGGCTGGCGTGGGCGTTCTCCGACTCGCCACTGGGCAAACTGGCCTCACTGATCGGCATCCCCGGCCTGAGCTTCGCGGTCGCGTTGCTCGGCGTCCTGGTGTACGCCGCACTGCGGCCGAAGAGCGCGCTCAAGTATCGGGTCGTCGCACTGGTCGCCGGAGCGGCGATCGTCGGCGGCAGTGCACTGATCAACCTGTCGACCGAAGGTGACGGCAAGGTCGTGACGGCAGCCATGGTGCAGGGCAACGTGCCCGGCAAGGGGCTGGAGTTCCTCGGTCGCGCCCGGACCGTGACCCGCAACCACCTGAACGCGACCCTCGACCTGCAGAAGCGGGTCCAGGAGGGTTCGGAGGACAAGCCGGACATCGTCATCTGGCCGGAGAACTCGACCGACATCGATCCGTTCAAGGACCCCGAGACCCGGGCCGACATCGAGCAGGCGGTCAAGGCCGTCAACGTGCCGATCCTGGTCGGCGCCGTACTCGAAGGCCCCGGGCCGAACGAGCGGCAGACCACCGGCGTCGTCTGGGACCCGCGGACCGGCCCCGGTCAGGTCTACGCGAAGCGGCACCCGGTGCCGTTCGGCGAGTACATCCCGTTCCGCGAGCAGTTGCTGCCCTACATCAAGCGGCTGGAGATGATCGGCCGGCAGACCGCCCCCGGCACGGTCCCCGGCGTGCTGCCGATCGGCGGCGTCACCTACGGCGACGTGATCTGCTTCGAGGTCGCGTACGACGACGTCGTCCGGGACGTGATGAAGGGCGGCGCCCAGGTCCTGGTAGTGCAGACGAACAACGCGACGTACGGCGACACCGGACAGCCCGAGCAGCAGTTCGCGATCACCCGGATGCGGGCGATCGAGACCGGCCGGACCGTGCTGGTCGCGTCCACCAGCGGCATCTCCGGCGTGATCCAGCCGGACGGCACCGTCGAGCACAAGTCGTCACAGTTCGTGCCGGACGTGTATGTCGCCTCGGTTCCGGTCCGCGATACCCATACGCTGGCCACCACACTCGGCGGCTGGCCGCAGTGGATCTTGACCGGCCTGGGGATCCTGGGAGTGGTTTTGGCGCTGGTGGCTCGCCGCAGGCGGGCGGCCGGCGGCCCGGAAACCCCGCCGGCACCCACGCGCAGCCGCGAAAAGGTCCCGGCCTGACCCTCAGGCCGGCTCGGAACCGGTGACAGTGCCGTCGCCGGAGGCAGGAGTAGTTCTACCGTGAGTACCCCCTTCGCGGATCTCGGCCGGATCCTGGTGATCATCCCGACGTACAACGAGGCCGAGAACATCGAGCCGATCGTGCGCCGGCTGCGCGACGCCGTACCGGAGGCCGACGTCCTGTCGCCGACGACAACTCACCCGATGGAACCGGCGACCTGGCCGACAAGCTGGCCGCGAACGACGACCACGTGCACGTCCTGCACCGCAAGGGCAAGGAAGGCCTCGGCGCGGCGTACATCGCCGGCTTCCGCTGGGGGATCGAGCGCGAGTACGGCGTCCTGGTCGAGCACGACGCGGACGGGTCGCACCAGCCGGAGCAGCTGCCGCGCCTGCTGACCGCGCTGCGGGATGCGGACCTCGTCCTAGGGTCGCGGTACGTCAAGGGCGGCGCGGTGCAGAACTGGCCGAAGTCGCGCGAGATCCTGAGTCGCGGCGGCAACATCTACACCCGGCTGGCGCTCGGCGTACCGCTGAAGGACGCCACCGGCGGGTATCGCGCGTTCCGGCGAGCAACACTGGAGGGGATCGGGTTGGACGAGGTCGCCTCCGCGGGCTACTGCTTCCAGGTCGATCTGGCGTGGCGGGCGGTCAAGGCCGGGTTCCGGGTCGTCGAGGTGCCGATCACCTTCGTGGAGCGGGAGCGCGGTCAGTCCAAGATGTCGCGGGCGATCGTGATCGAGGCGATGGCCCGGGTCGGCAAGTGGGGCCTGGGTCACCGGGCACGTCAGCTCCGAAGTCTGGTGAGGAAGGGGTAACACATGCCGTGGTTCGTGG
Source organism: uncultured Actinomycetota bacterium (assembly GCA_963770725.1). Lineage (GTDB taxonomy): Bacteria > Actinomycetota > Actinomycetes > Propionibacteriales > Kribbellaceae > Kribbella. The sequence continues at coordinate 432,779 of CAVYQT010000009.1, read as the reverse complement.
CGCTGGCGCTGCTGGTGGTGCCGATCCTGGAGATCTACGTGATCATCCAGATCGGCCAGGTGATCGGCGGCTGGCCGACAGTGGGGCTGCTGCTGGTGGAGAGCGCGCTCGGTGCCTGGCTGATCAAGCGCGAGGGCCGGCGGGCGTGGAACGCGCTGCAGAGCTCGCTGCAGACCGGGAAGATGCCTGGCCGCGAGCTGTCGGACGCCGCCCTGATCCTGGTCGGCGGCACGCTCCTGCTCACGCCTGGGTTCGTCACGGACATCTTCGGCTTCTTCTTCATCCTCCCGTTCACCCGCCCCCTGGCCCGGCGCGGCCTGTCCGGCTTCCTCGGCCGGCGTCTGGCCACCCAACTCGGCGGTGCGAGCTTCACCAACTTCATCCCAGGCGCCGGACCTGGAGGAGGCCCTGGCCCCGCCGCCGGACCGGGCTTCGGCCAGGGGGCGCCGGGTCCGTCCTCGTCCTCGGACGACGTGATCCAGGGCGAGGTCATCGACCCCGACCAGAAGAAGTAGTCTCCGTCCCACGCGTGCTGGGCCGGCGTCCGTCGTGAGCAGACCGTGGCGGGGACTGCGACCTCGCGGGGTAGGGGTTTATCGTCAGGATGCGCGCTGGCGATGGCGAGGCCGGCGTCGAGCAGTTCCTCGTCGCTGACCCCGACGGCTACCTACTCCGCTTTCAGGCTTCGCTCGGGCGGCGCTGACGCACAAAACGAGCCCCCACCGCGTCGTTGCGGTGGGGGCTCGTTCGGGTGCTGTCAGGCGGTGCGCTTGGTGCGGTGCAGGTGCGCGGGGCCGATTTCGCCCTTGCGGAGCAGCTCGACGCGCTCCGCGAGGAGCTCCTCGAGTTCCGAGATGCTGCGGCGCTCGCGCAGCATGTCCCAGTGCGTACGGGCCGGCTTCTCCTGCTTCGGCTCCGGCTTCTCACCGGTCGACCGGGCGGCCTCGCTGCCGCAGTGCGGGCACTCCCAGACCGCGGGCACCTCGGCGTCGTGCGCCATCGTGACCTCGACCACGTGGCCGCGGGGGCAGTCGTACGTGATCATCTGGCGCGGCGCGAACTCGACACCGCGGTCATCCTCGAAGCTGACCCCACCCAGCCCCGAACCACGCAGTACGCGATTAGACATGTCAAACCTCCGAAGATCGTCATCCGTGCCAACGGTCGGCCGGCCCGGATCATTCCCATTTTGGCATGCCCGAGCCGTCTGTACGCACCTGACAGCACCGTCGTGACACCCTGTCATCGAGCGTTCACACATTACGGTGTGTCGCGAGCTACCGGTCCTTCGACGCTGCAAGTTCACAGCGAGTTGCCAGGATTCGAGGATCAGTTCCTCAGCAACATTCCTGGCGTCAGCGTCCATGGTGCTACCCCGCCACAAGCTCCGTGGCCTCAGCGTGCTCGACGTGGCCCTGGTGGCCGTCGTCCTGGCCATCGCCGTCACGGCGTACCTCGTCTCCTTCCGCACGGATCAGCCGGCCGCGACCACGACCCGGCCGACCGTGGCCGCCCGGGGCGAGGTGACCGCGAGCGTCAGTTCGAGCGGCACGCTGCAGAGCTCCCAGACGGCCTCGCCGCAGTTCGAGACGTCCGGGACCGTGACGAAGATCATGGTGAAAGTCGTTTGGCCCGGCGAAGGCGGAAAGGGAGCAGGCTGACCAGGACGTCGAGGCGGCCCAGGCCCGGTCGACGCGAGCACGCTGAAGGCGCCGATCGCCGGACGATGACCGCGATCAACGGCTCCGTCGGCTCGGTCACCGGCGGGTCGAGCTCAGGCAGCGCTTCTGGCTCGACCTCAAGTCAAGGGTTCAGCGACTAGCACGACCTCGAGTACAACGGCAACCTCGAGCTCAGGTTTCGTCGACCTCGCGGATCTGAAGTCGGTCCAGGTCGTCGCCGCCTTCGCCGAGGCGGACGCGATCAAGATCAAGGCCGGCCAGTCGGCCACCGTCTCCCTCAACGCCGAGCCCGGTACGACCCTGACCGCCGCACTCGCCTCGGTCTCGCCGACCCCCACGACCACCAACGGCGTGGCCTCGTACTCGGCCACGTTCTCGCTGACGAAGGTCCCGGCGAACGCCCGGATCGGCTGGGCCCGTGCCCGGCCGAACGTACCGACGGACGGGTAGTAGTCGGTATCGGCGCCGTCCGACAAGTCGATCGCCCGCCTGGGCACCACGACCAAACCTCATCGCAGCCGACTACTACCCGCGCTTCGGTACGCCCCAACTGAATGCGCTGGTCAGATCAGGGTGGGTTGGGCGTTGCCGGCTTCGGTGATGCCTCGGCGCATGTCCACCCGGGACAGCAGGATCAGGCCGATGACGAAGAACAGGCCGAGGGCAACGATCGCCGGGCGGTAGGAGCCGGTGATCTGATGGACCAGGCCGAAGACGAGCGTGCCGAGCCACGAGGTGCCGCGCTCGCCGGCCTGGTAGAGCGAGAAGTACTCGGCCTCGCGGCCCGCCGGGATCAGCTGGCTGAAGGCCGACCGGGACAACGCCTGCGTGCCACCGAGAACGACGCCGATCGCCACCCCCATCGCGAGGAACGGCACGATCTGCTTCTCCGGGAGCATGAAGCCGGCGATCACGATCAGGATCCAGAACACCAGCCCGCCCATGATGGTCCGCTTGGTGCCGAACCGCTTCGCGAACCGCCCGAACGCCAGCGCCCCGAAGAATGCGACGAACTGCACCAGCAGAATCGTTGCGATCAGCACCTGGGTCTCGAACCCGAGCTGCTTCTCGCCGTACGTCGACGAGACCGAGATGACGGTCTGGATCCCGTCGTTGAAGAACAGGTACGCGACCAGGAACAGCAGAGTCATCCGGTAGGTGCGCATATGCCGCAGCGTCGCGGCCAGCTGACCGAAGCTCTGCCGGACCAGGTTGCCGTTGCGCACCGGTACGACGTGCACCGGCGGCCGGTTGCGCAGTTTCACGAACGGGAAGAACGTGAACAAGCCCCACCACAGCCCGGCGGACAGCAGGCTGAGCCGGACCGCCGTACCTTGGCTGAGGCCGAGCCCGTCGTGGGCGGTGACCACGACCAGGTTGATCGACAGCAGGATGAAACCGCCCAGGTAACCGAAGGCCCAGGCGCGGGACGAGACGTCGTCGCGGTCGTCCGGGCCGGTGATGTCGATCAGGATCGAGTCGTAGACGACCAGCGACGAGCCGAGACACAAGTTGCCGATGAACAGCAGCAGTGCGCCGAGTTCCCAGCGACCGCCGCCGACGAACACCATGCAGCACGCGGCCAGCGCGCCCGCCCAGGCGAAGCCGCACATCAGCAGCTTCTTGCGCTCCAGGCGGTCCGCGATCGCGCCGACCACGGGCAGGAACAGCGCCGACACCAGGGTCGCGACGGTGACGACGTAGAAGGCGAGCGAACCGGGGGAGATGCCCAGGCCCAGTACGTCGAGGTTGGTATTGCAGGGCTTGTCCGACGTACCGACGTATCCGCAGGCGGCGGTCTCGGCGACCGAGGTCAGGTACGGCGCGAACAGCACCGTGCCGACGGTGGTGACGTACCCGGAGTTCGCCCAGTCGTAGAGGCTGAAACCCCAGTACTCACGCTTGTCGACCGCCGCCGGGGCGGAGAGAAGTCCCATGCGCGGAAGTGTGTCAGGTCGCAGGTACGAAACGGCGTACCCGCCGATAACACTTCAGCGCGCGTTCAGTCCCGGTTACGGCCACTGGCCGCGTTCGACGAGGACGTCTCGGAGGACGTCGGTGCGGTCGGTGATGAGGCCGTCGACGCCGGCGTCGAGCATTCGGTGCATGGCGGCCGGGTCGTCGACGGTCCAGACGTGCACCTGCTTGCCCCCGGCATGCGCCCGTTTGATCAGTCCTGGCGTCAGGACCCGCAGAGGCCCGAATCGATCGGGGATCTGCAGACAGGCGCCGCTCGACTTCAGCGCGAACGGGAGGAAGCGGATCAGCGCGGTCTCCCAGTCGCCGTAACCGGTGCACAGACTCGGGCCGACCTCGCGGCGGATCCGCCGTACCCGTGATTGGGAGAAGGACGAAACGCAGACCCGGTCGATCGCGTTGGCCGCACGGAGTACGTCGGCGGCCGGCGTCAGCCCGTTCTCGGCCTTGATGTCGAGGTTGAACTTGGTCTGCGGAAGGTGCTCGAGCAGCTCGTCCAGCCGGGGGATCGGCTCGTGGCCGTTGATCTTGGCCTTGCTGACCTCGGACCAGGGCAGCTCCGAGACCACGCCGGTCCGGTCGGTGACCCGGTCCAGCCTGCTGTCGTGGAAGGCGATGACGACACCGTCGCTGGTCGCGTGCAGGTCGGTCTCGAGGTACCGGTAGCCGAGATCGACCGCGTGCTCGAAGGCTCGCAGGGAGTTCTCGTAGCCGATGTTGTCCGGGTGCAGCGCGCCGCCCCGGTGGGCCATCGCGATCGGCCCGTCATGGACGAGGTAGGGATACACGACGGAAAGTATGTACCGTTTGGGTGGTGACGGTACTCAGCCCCCGCCCCGACCTGTGGACCCTCGACCCCGATGTCCTGCACCTGAACCATGGCTCGTACGGCGCTGTGCCGCGGCGGACCCAGGACCTGATGGCCGCCCTGCGTGCCGAAACCGACGCGAACCCGATGCTGTGGTTCCGCTCGGTGGCTGCCCGGCTGGCCACGAGCCGCCTCGACCTGGCGTCGTACCTGCAGACCGACCCGGAGGGCTTCGCGCTGGTGCCGAACGCCAGCGCCGGAGTCACCGCCGCGCTGGCCACCCTGCCGATCCCGGCCGGCAGCCGGATCGTGCTGACGAACCACGCGTACGGCGCGGTGCGCTACGCCGCCGAGCGGTCCGCCCGGGCGAACCAGGCCGAGGTGGTCGTGGTCGACGTACCGCTGGAGGCCGACGACGAGGCCGTGGTGTCGATCATCGCGGCCGCGCTGGACGAGGCCGCCGTACTGATCGTGGACCAGATCAGCTCGGCGACCGCGATGGTGTTCCCGATCGCGACGCTGGTCGACGTCTGCCGGGATCGTGGCGTCGCGGTCGTGGTCGACGGCGCGCACGCGCCCGGGCTGATCGACGCGCCGGCGGCCGACGGGGCCGACTTCTGGACCGGGAACTTCCACAAGTGGCCGGCCTCACCGCGGGCGACGGCCGGTCTCGTGGTGGCGGAGAAATGGCGTACGGCGACCCTGCCGCTGATCGTCTCGTGGTCGGAGTACGACGAGCGGCTGCCGGAGCGCTTCGACATGCAGGGGACGTACGACTACGTGCCCTGGATCGCGGCGCCCGAGTCGCTCCGGGTGCTCGAAGAACTCGAGTGGCCGGTACGGCGGTCGCAGTTGAGCGACCTGGTCGACGAAGGAGCCCGGGTGATCGCGAAGGCGCTCGGGACCGGGATCGCCGAAGTCGTCCGCCCGGCCGCGACGATGCGACTGGTCGAGCTGCCGTCGAGCGTCGATCTCGCCGCGGGCGACGTACTCAAGCAACGGGTGTCCCGGGAACTGAAGGCGGAGATCACCTTGACCGGTTTCGGCGGCCGTGGATTCATCCGGCTGTCCGCGCACGCCTACAACTCGCTCCGGGACTACGAGGAGCTGTCGGAGCGGTTGCCGGCACTGCTCTGAAGTTCGCTGAAGGATCGCTCGCCGTGCACGGCCAACTCGGCCAGCACGGCGCCCGGGCGATCCTGCTCGCGGACATGCGCGCGCGCCGCAAGCACTACGAGGCGCTCGGCATCAAGCCGGACAGCTCCGTCGACCACGAGGCGGTCGAGGAGTACTACGCAAGCGTCTGAGCCGGCCGGGTCCTCGTGTGGTGTTCCATCGTGCACACCACGCGAGGACCCTCCGGCAGGCTTACCCCTTGATCGCGCCGGCGGTCATGCCGGCGACGATCTGGCGGTTGAAGAACAGGAACATGATCAGCGGCGGGATCGTGATCAGCAGGATGTTCATGAACAGCAGGTTGTACTGCGTGCTGAACTGGCTCTGGAAGTTGTAGAGCGGTCAGCTGCACGGTGGCGTTCTGGTCGCCGGGCAGGAAGTACAGCGGGTTCGAGAAGTCGTTGAACACGACGACCGACTGCACCACGATCACGGTGATGATGACCGAGCGCAGCAGCGGGAAGATGACCTGGAAGAACAGCCGCAGCGGCCCGGCGCCGTCGATGATCGCGGCCTCGTCGAGTTCCCGCGGGATGGTCGCGATGAACGCCCGGAACAGCAGGATGCAGAACGACAGGCCGAAGGCGACCTCGACCAGGATCAGTCCCGGCATGGTCCGGAACAGGCCCGAGTCGCTGCAGCACCCAGATCGTCGGCACCACGGCCGGCGGGATGATCAGCCCGGACAGCACCAGGAAGTTGATGAACGGGTTCCACCGGCTCGTGCGCCGCTGCAGCACGAACGCGACCATCGCCGCGAGCACGACCATGATCGGCCACGCTGGCCACGGTCAGGATGGTGCTGTTGATGAAGGCGATGACCAGCATGTAGTCGCGGGCCTTGACCACGTCGACGAAGTTCTGCACGAACTGGAACTGTGTCGGCCAGGAGAAGTCGAGGTCCGCGGCCTGCTGCCGGTCCTTCACCGCGGTCAGCACGATGAACGCGAACGGCACGACGAACACCACGATCGACGACGACGATCGCGACCGCGCTGAGCAGGTAGTTGCGGCCCGGCCGGTGGTTCGACGAGTGTCGCGACGGTGCTCACAGGTCCACCTCCTTGCGGTTGAGGAACCACGACAGCGGCAGGACGATCGCGGTCACCACCAGGAACAGCATCACGTTGCCGGCGGTCGACAGGCCGTAGAAGCCGGCCTGGTACTGCTTGTAGATGACCGAGGCGATCACGTCGGAGGTGAAGCCCGGGCCGCCGCGGGTCATCGCCCAGATCAGGTCGAACGAGCGCAGGCCGCCGATCAGCGACAGGATGATGACGGTGACGGTGGCCGGCCGGGCCAGCGGCAGCACGATCCGCCGGAACGCTGCCCAGGCGCCGGCGCCGTCGACCCTGGCGGCCTCGAAGTACTCCCGCGGGATCGACACGATGCCGGCGATGTAGATCAGCGTGGCCAGCCCGACGCCCTTCCAGACGTCGACCAGCGGCGACCGACAGCAGCGCGTACGACGGGTCGGTCAGCCAGCCCGGCCCGTCGATGCCGATCACGCGCCAGGGCGCTCGTTGATCAGGCCCGCGTTCGGGGTTCATCAGCACGTGAAGGTGATGCCGACGCCGATGGTGCTGACCAGCACCGGGAAGAACACCACCGACCGCAGGTAGCCGCGGCCGACGATCTGCGAGGTCAGCAGCACGGCCAGCAGCATGCCCGAGCACCACCTTCAGCCCCGAGGTGACCACCGCGTAGATCAGCGTGTTGGTCAGGCCGTTGACCAGGGCCGGCTCCTGGAAGAACGTGACGAAGTTGTCGAAGCCGATGAACTCGACGTCGAACAGCGTCCACCGGGTCAGGCTGAAGTAGAACGACGCGAACGTCGGGACCAGGAACAGCACGCCGTAGATGACCGCGGCGGGCAGGTAGAACCAGTACGGGTACGGCGTGTAGGCTGCTTCCGGCCGCGGCTGCGGCCGGGGTCGCGTCCTGCGCGCCTGGGACGGGCCGACGTGCGGTCATGGGGCCTGTCGGCTGGCCATGTGCGGAGCCTGCGCCGGAGCGTCGAGCGAGGCCGGTCGAGCCCCTGCCCCGCCGTGCCGGAGGCGCGGCATTCGATCGTCACGACCTACCAGCCCGCCAGCCCGAGTTGCTGGGCCTGCTTCTTCACGTCCTGGTCGTACAGCGCCGCGCCGTCCTTGCCCTTGCGGATGCCGGAGCCCGACCTCGACGGTGATCTGCTCCAGCGCCGGGCCCTTGATCGGCGACAGGAACTCCAGCGCCAGGCTGGACCCGCCGTCCTTGTCGAAGTACGGCTGCATGTCCTTGACCGACCTGCGGTACGTCGGCCGGCAGCTTGCAGCCCTTGACCGCGTACGGGCCGGTCGGGGCGGCGCCGCGGTGGCCAGCGACGTCGCAGCCGTCCGGGCTGGCGACGAAGGCGAGGAACTTCTTGGCCGCGTCCAGCTTGGCGCCCTCGGTGGTGTTCGGGATGTAGATGCCGCCCGGCGTCCACACGGTCAGCCCGTTCTTGGCCGCGTCGTCGCCGGGCAGCGGCGAACAGGCCGACGTCCTTGGCCGTGTCCGGGTTGGTGGCGACCATGTCGCTGACCACGCCGGACAGCATCGGGTAGTGCGCACCCTTGCCGTTGGCCAGCATCTTCGAGGCCGTCGGTCAGCTTGGCCGAGGCGAAGTCCTTGTTCAGGTAGCCGGCGTCGTGCACCTCCTGCAGGTGCTGGAAGCCCTTGATCGCGGCCGGCGACGTGGCGTACTTGGCCTGGTTCTTGGTGTACTTGTCGGCGAAGTCCGGCTCGGCCGCCGCGACGTTGTGGAAGTCGCCGAGCACGAACAGCTGCGAGGTCCAGGTGTCGCCGTAGGTCTGGATCACCGGCGCGATCCCGGCCGGCGGCCTTGATCTTGGCGTTGTTCGCCATGAACTCGGCCCAGGTCTTCGGCACCTGCAGGCCCGAGCTTGGCGTAGACCGGCCTGGTTGTAGAGCACCGCGCCGGCCATGAACGCCGCCGCACGGCGCGCCGTAGACCTTGTCGCCGGCCGTGACGGTCGTCTTGAAGTTCTCGTCCAGGTCGCCGACCCACGGCTCGTCGTCGATCGGCGACGAGGTTCTTGCTCCGGCGCGATCGCCTGGAACAGCGACCCGGAGTTGTACCCGAACACGTCGGTCATGTCGCCGGTGGACAGCCGGGTCTTGACGATGTTGTCGCCCTCGGTGCCGCCCGGCCGGGTCTCCACCTTGATGGTGATGTCCGGGTTCTTGGCGGTGAAGTCCTTGGCCAGCTGCTCGGCCGTCCTTGACGGTCCTGCTCCTGGTTGTCGACCAGGTAGGTACAGCGTCGACCTTGCCGCCGCCCGCATCGTCACTGGAACCGAGGCTGCCCGCGCTGCAGGCGGTCAAGGCGAGGGAGCCGGCCGCGAGGACGGCCAGTCCTCTCGTACCTGGGCGGAACGTCATCATGACCTCCAAGGGATGTTTCTTCAGGGCATCTGCATCGGGGCGGGGTCGGTGGGTCAGGGTCAGTTGTCGTCGAGTACGGCGTCGAGCCTGGCCTGCAGGGCTTCGGCGCCCGGGCGGAAGCCACGCGCGGCTGACCGCGTCGACCAGTTGGCCGGCCGGCTGCGTCGAGGTACCGCTCGAGCCGCGCCGGCGAGCTCGGCGTCGTCGGCGACGACCTCCGTTTCCTTGGCGGCGGCAACGATCGTGTCCCAGCTGGGTTCGTGGTCCATCAGTTGCCGGATGCTCGCGCCCGCGGGCAGGGCCGGCGTCTCGGCGGACGGGGTCGTCCGCGGTCCACTCGTGGCGTACCGTGACCGACCTCGATCGGTGCACTTTCACCAGGTACGTCGACCTGCGCCCGCGACCCCACCGGCACAGTGACGCTGAGCCGGACCTGTCCGCCGGACCGCGTCCAGGAGACCGCGGCCTCGCCGTACGGGGTGAGGTGCCTGGCCGATGCACTGGTGAGCTGCGAGGTGTAGCATCGGGCGTACGACGATCGTGCGGTAGCCGGGGTCGCCCGCGGCCAGGCCGGCGACGCGGCGGTGCATCCAGTCGGCGACCGCGCCGAGCGCGTAGTGGTTGAACGACGTCATCTGGCCGGGGTTGATGCTGCCGTCGGGCAGCATGCTGTCCCAGCGTTCCCAGACAGTCGTCGCGCCCATCGTCACCGCGTACAGCCAGGACGGGCAGCCGGTCTGCTAGCAGGAGGCGGTACGCGAGGGCCGGATGTCCGGAATCGGCCAGCGCGTCCGCCACCAGCGGCGTACCGACGAATCCGGTACTGATCCGGAAGCCCGCCGTCCGGACCAGGTCGGCGAGCCGCTCGGCCGGCGCGCTTGCGCTGCGCCTCAGTCGGCAGCAAGGCCCACTGCAGGGCGAGGGCGTAGTTCGTTGCCGCGTCGCTCAGTACGCGGCCGCCCTCGGTGGTGTACTCGGCCGCGAACGCCTGCCGGACCCGTGCGGCCAGATCGTCGTACTCGCGTGCGCAGGTCGGCGTCGCCGACGACCTCGGCGGCCTTCGCGACCACCTCGGCCGAGCGGGCCAGGTGCGCGGTGGCGAGGACGTCCGGGTCGGCCTTCGCACGGAACGGGTTGTCCGGCGGCGCGGTCGGGTCGAGCCAGTCGCCGAACTGGAACCCACCGGACCACAGCAGGTCGCCGCCGGCCAGGCCGGCCATCTTGTCCACCCAGGCGCGCATGCTCGGCAGCTGCCGAGCGAGCAGAGCGGCGTCGCCGGTGCGCTCGTAGATCACCCACGGCACGATCGTTGCCGCGTCACCCCATGCGGCCGTGGCCGGCGCGGAGTGCCTGAGCACATCCGGTACGACGTACGGCACCGAGCCGTCCTTCTGCTGCTCGGCCGCGAGGTCGGCCAGCCAGTTCGTCAGGAACCCGGCCGTGTCGAACAGGAAGCTCGCGGTGGGGGAGAAGACCTGGATGTCGCCGGTCCAGCCGAGTCGCTCGTCGCGCTGCGGGCAGTCGGTCGGCACGTCGACGAAGTTGCCGCGCATGCCCCACACGACGTTCTCGTGGAAGCGGTTGAGCAGCTCGTGCGACGACTCGAACCAGCCGGTCCGGCGCAGGTCCGATCCGACCACGACGGCTTCGAGATCCGTGAGCTGGAGATCGCCGACGCCGGTCACCTCGGCGTACCGGAAGCCGTGGAAGGTGAGTGCCGAGTCGAGGGTGACCTCGTCGGGTCCGGCGAGGACATACGAGTCGGTCGCCTTGGCGGTACGCAGCGGGCGGACTCCGAGCTCGCCGTCCTCGAGCACCTCGGCATGACGCAGGACGACCTCGTCGCCCTCGGCGCCGCCGTGGACCTTCAGCCGGACCCGGCCGACGACGTTCTGACCGAAGTCGACCAGGGTCTTGCCGGACGGCGAGGTGGTGATCTCGACCGCGGGTACGACCTCGGTGATGCGGACCGGCGGTCCGTCGGGTGCGACGAGCAGGCTCAGGTCGGCGTCGAGTACGTCGACGGGCATCGCCTCGCCGGGTATCCGCCGGAGGTCCGTGCGCTGGCCGTCGTACAGGTCGTCGGCGACGATCGCGCTCTCGCGGGAAGTCCAGGTGTCGTCGGTGGCGAAGGTGTGGACCTGGCCGTCGGCGGTGGTGACCTCGAGTTGGGCGAGTACGGCGACGCGGTCGCCGTACAGGGAGTTCTTGCCGTGGAAGCCGAGCCGGCCGCGGTACCAGCCGTTGCCGACCAGGAACTCGAGCCGGTTCTCGCCGGACACGACGAGGCCGGTCACGTCGTACGTCTGGTAGCGAAGCCGCTGCTGGTACGCCGTCCAGCCCGGCGCGAGCTCGTCGTCGCCGACTCGCTCGCCGTTGAGTTCCGGGAGATAGATGCCGTGGGCCGTGGAGTACAGGCGGGCCTTGACGATGTCTGCGGGCAGTTCGGCGACCCCGGCGACCAGGGGAGCGGGGGAGCCGTAGGCGTTGTCCCGCGGGCTGACGAAGCGAGCGGTCCAGTCGTCGGCGCCGAGCAGACCGGCTTCGACGACCGCCGGCTCACTCCACTCGCTCCAGTCCTCGTCGCCGCGGACGCGTACTCGGACCGAGGCCGATTCGCGCGACGTCAGTGGGTCGCCCGGCCACGGGACGAGGACCTGATCGGGGGACTGGACGGTGTACACCTGAGCCCTTGGGGTGTCGGATACCTTCCCCGCCTCACCACCCCCGTCGCTGATCTCGACCTCGTACGCCGCCTGCGTGTACCCGGCGTCAGCGGTCGGGATCTGCCACGACAGCCGGGGCGTCGCGGTGCCGATGCCCAGCACGGGCCCGGCGTCGGTGCGGTGCTCGAAGCGGAGAGAGGTGGGTGCGGCGAGGTTCGACATAAGTCTCCAACCGGCGAGTGAAACGATTCATTGGTGGCTGTGGCGAAGGACCTCGGTCTGTTACGGATTGATGGCGAGGACGTTTCGCCTGTCCCCCGATCCTGAAGCCGCCAATCCCCAGGGGCTAGCCCGAAGTGCACTCGTGGTAGCACAAAATGCACCTTGGACCGTATTGTTAACCATGGCCGACGAGCCGGTGACGCATACCGGGACGCTGCTGCACTTCGTCGAGGGAACGCTGGTGCACGCGGGTCCGCACGTGCACGAGAACAGCCATCCGCTGCACACGCACAGCTTCTTCGAGATCGCCCTCGTCACCGGTGGCGATGGCGTCCACCACAGCCTGGCCGGCCGCCAGCAACTCGAGCCCGGCGACCTGATCCTGCTCCGGCCGGGCGTCTGGCACCAGTACGACGAGTGCCGCGGGCTGCAGGTGTACAACTGCTGCTTCTCCGCGGATCTGGTCCAGCGCGAGCTGGCCTGGACCCGCGAGGATCCCTTACTGGGCTATCTGTTGTGGACTGGACCGTTCTCGGCCCAGCGACGCGGCATGCTCACCGCCCACCTGGACCTGGCCACGATGAAGGAAGGCCTCGAGCATCTCGAGGAGCTGAGGCGGCTGCGCAACCAGTCCTTGAGCCGGCATCGCGGTGACATCGTCGGCTGGCTGTCGCTGTATCTCAGCTGCGTGGCGCGGACCGTCGCCGAGCATGGCGACCGCGGTGAGCAGACGCATCCCGCCGTACTGGATGCGATGCGGATGATGGAAGCGGATCCGGCGCGGCAGTGGATGCTGACCGATCTGGCGAATGCGTTGCACCTCGCCCCGGGGTACCTGGTCCGGCTGTTCAAGTCGGCGACCGGGCTGCCGCCGATGGCGTATCTCTCCCGGCACCGGGTCGAGCTCGCGGCCGACCAGTTGCTGCACACCGATCTGCCGATCAGCCGGATCGGCGAGGCGGTCGGGTGGCCGGATCAGAATTACTTCGCCCGCCGGTTCAAGTCGCACTACGGGCTGAGCGCGTCGGCCTACCGACAACGTTTCAACGCGCGGAAGCTCAGTCCGTCCGCGCGCTGATCAGGAGTTCGAGCCCGTCGAGAATGCGGTCGAGACCGAACTCCAGGCCCTGGTTCTCGCTGCCCGCGGCCGTCTGCATCGCCGCGGCCAGGCTCGGGAACCGGGCCGCCTCGGTGGTGAGGATCTCGGCCAGGGCCTGATTGATGTCCTCCTCGGTCAGACCGGTCGTGATGGTCTGCTGGGCGAGATTCCGGACATGGCTGGTGAGCACCAGGATCGAGTCGAACTGTTCGCCTCCGGTGAGACCGGAGCCGGCGAGCGCCTGGATGCCGCGGTCCATCCAGGTCAGCTCGTTCGGGCCGAGCAGGCGGCGGCCGATCGTGGATTGCAGCAACCACGGGTGTTCGGCGAAGGCGGCGTACAGGTCGAGTGCCCAGGACTTCAGCGCCGGTCGCCACGGCATGCCCTCGCGTTCGGGAGGAGGGCCGATGGCCTGGTCGCTCATCACGGCCACCAGTTCGGTCTTGCCCGGGACGTAGCGGTAGAGCGCCATCTTGGTCACCGGCAGGTCGTCGGCGACCCGCTGCATCGAGACCGCGTCCAGTCCTTCGGCGTCGGCGATCCGGATCGCGGCGTCGGCGATACCGGCCAGCGTCACGGCCGGCTTCGGCCCACGGCTCGGCTGCTGCTGCCGGCCCCAGAGCAGTTCTGTCATGTCGCCCCTTCCGCCTGACCTTGAACTGTGTCTACCATACACATTACTGTGTCCGACGGACACAATTAACTGTGGAGGCGACGATGAGGGTTCTGGTGTCGGGGGCGAGCGTGGCCGGTCCGGCGGTGGCGCACTGGCTCGGGCGGTACGGGTACGACGTGACGGTCGTCGAGATCGCACCCGGGCTGCGAGACGGCGGCTACGCGGTCGACTTCCGCGGACCGGTGAACCGGGAAGTCCTGTCCCGGATGGGGTGTGCTCGACGACCTGACCGCCCGGCAGACGGGCGGCAGTCCGATGCGGTTCGTGGACGCGGCCGGCCGGCAGTTGATGCGGCTGCCCGGTGAGTTCGCCGGGGGAGAGTTGGAGGTACTGCGCTCGGACCTGTCCCGGGTGTTGTACGAGCACTCCCGCGACAAGGCGTCGTACCGGTTCGGGGACTCGATCGCGCGTCTGACCGAGCAGGTGGACGGGGTCGACGTACGGTTCGAGAGTGGGATCGAGGAGACCTATGACCTGGTGATCGGGGCGGACGGGTTGCACTCGGTCGTGCGGCGGCTGGCGTTCGGGCCGGAGAAGGACTACGTGCGCCATCTCGGCTACTACATCGCCGGTTGGGATGTGCCGAACACGCTCGGGATCTCCGGCGATGCGCTGATGTACAACGTGCCCGGGCGGCTGGCGAGTGTCGGCTCGGACCGGCGTGACCCGGCGAAGGCAGGGACGATGTTCCTGTTCAGGTCGCCGGAGCTGGCCTACGACCGCCGCGACCGCGACCAGCAGAAGGCGATCATCGCGGCCTCCTTCGCAGACCTGGGCTGGCACGTCCCGGAGTTGCTCGAAGGGTTGCCAGCGGCAACGGAGCTGTACTTCGACTCGATCAGCCGGGTCGACGTGGACCGCTGGTCGACCGGGCGGGTCGTGCTCCTCGGCGACGCCGGGTACGGCGCGACCGTCGGCGGCATGGGCACGAGTACGGCGGTCGTCGCGGCGTACATCCTGGCCGGGGAGCTGGCCACATCGGGCGGTGACTACCGGGCGGCGTGCCAGCGTTACGAGGCGCAGTTGCGCAAACCCGTGGCGAAGACACAGAGCGGCGGCAACCGGACCGGAAAGTTCCTTGCCCCGGGCACTCGTTTCGGCATCGCCGCGCGGAACCGGCTGCTCTCACAACCGTTCCTGCTGCGCCAGATGCTCAAACTGGGGGAGAAGGTGAGCAACCTGGTTGCTCTCCCCAACTACTCGGCGAGCAGCGGCAGCGTGTGCAGGAACGACTCCCAGGAGTCGGGGAACCACCCTGGGACACCGAGCACAGCGAGGTAGAGCCAGATCGCGACGAGCACGCAAAGGAAGAGGGCGACCGTGCCGAACGCCTTCAACCAGGCCGGCTGCCTGCCGGTCCAGGCTGACAGCTCCTTGACCCAGTCCTTCACCCGGTAGAGCAGCCGCTGCGCCCACTCGAACTCGCTGGCCAGTACGGCGAGACCCGCGATGAACAGGGGAATGCCGCCGGGGCCGGGCAACCACCCGGTCAACGGCGCCGCAATGATCAGTATCCCGCCCAGCACGCCCACGCCGATCCGATAGATCAGGTGCTTCTTCGGATCCGCCCGTATCCGCCGCCGCCACTCCCACCGGTCGTCCTGCGCGTCCAGCGTGATGTTGTGATCAGTGCGGTCGGGTCCCCTCTTCTCGGCCACGCCCCAAGCGTACTTGCTCCGGCAACCATCCCGGGCCGCACCGCGGCGACACCGCCCCACCCATTTGAGGGGTTATCCGGCTCTCCTGCCTGATGTGTGGGTCAGGTTCTGCCGGGTCGCACGAGGGCGGCAGCGTACCGACGGACGGGTAGTGGTCGGGACCTGCGCCCTCCGACAAGTCCATCCCCGCCTGGACGCTCCGGACCAAACCACATCGCAGCCGACTACTACCCGTTCTTCGGTACACCGCACCCGATTCCAGCAGCATCGCACCCGGTCTGAACCACCGGTCGACGGCCTCGGCGCCGCCTCGGGCAGCCCCACAACCCACCCGCCATCGGCGAACTCGACATCCTCGATGACCGACCCGCCGACCCCCAATCGCACCCCCACACGCTGCCCCCACACACCGTTCGCCTGACTACCACGTTCCTGTTCCTCCACAGCTCACAAACCCAGCCAGGCAACGGCGTGCACCCACACAACGCGCGCTCACACCACCCACACATCCGACAGGAGAGCCGGATAACCCCTCGGGTTGCCCCTTGTCCCCCCGGAACACGAGGGGACAAGGGGCAACACCAATGGAGAACCGCTGAAATGAGCGAGGGGCGCGGTGGGTGATGCGGGCGCGGTACGGGTGGTTCAGAAGTTGATCATGTGGCCTTCGAGGCCGTGGAAGGCCTCCTGCAGCGCCTCGCTCAGAGTCGGGTGGGCGTGCACGTTGCGGGCCAGTTCCTTGGTGGTCAGATCCCACTTCTGCGCCAGGGTCAGCTCGGGCAGCAGCTCGGTGACCTCGGGGCCGATCAGGTGGGCGCCGAGCAGTTCGCCGTACTTGGCGTCGCTGATCACCTTGACGAAGCCGGTCGGGTCGCCGAGGCCGTGCGCCTTGCCGTTCGCGGTGAACGGGAACTTGGCGACCTTGACGTCGAAGCCCTCCAACCTGGCCTGCTCCTCGGTCCACCCGAAGCTGGCGATCTGCGGCTGGCAGAAGGTCGCCCGCGGGATCATCACGTGGTCGAGTTCCATCGTCTCGACGCCGGCGATGGTCTCGGCCGCGATCACGCCCTGTGCCTCGGCCGCGTGCGCGAGCATCAGCTTCGCGTTCACGTCGCCGATCGCGAAGATGTTCGGCACGTTCGTCCGCAGGAAGCCGTCGGCCTTGATCGCGCCGCGCTCGGTCAGCTCGACGCCGATCTTGTCCAGGCCGTAGCCGTCGACGCGGGGCTGGAAGCCGATCGCCTGCAACACCTTGTCGGCCTCCAGCGTCTGCTGGTTCCCGTCCTTGCCGGTGACGGTGACCTTCACCTTGTCGCCGGAGTCGTCGATCGAGTCGACCCGGGTGCCGGTGAGCACGTCGACCCCGAGCTTCTTGTAGGCCTTGGCCAGTTCCTTGGAGACCTCGATGTCCTCCAGCGGGACCATCCGGTCCAGGAACTCGACGATGGTGACCTTCACGCCGTAGTTGGCCAGCACGTAGGCGAACTCGACGCCGATCGCGCCGGCACCGGCGATGATGATCGAGCCCGGCAGTTCCTCGGTGAGGATCTGCTCCTCGTAGGTCACCACGCGCTCGCTCAGCTGGGTGCCCGGCAGCAGCTTGGTGGTCGCGCCGGTGGCGATGATGCAGCTGTCGAACGTCACCGTCTCCGACGAGCCGTCGTTCAGCGAGACGTCCAAGGTGTTGGCGTCGGTGAACGAGCCCCAGCCGTCGAACTCGGTGATGTTGTTCTTCTTCATCAGGAAGTGGACGCCCTTGACCCGGCCGTCCGCGACCTTGCGGCTGCGCTGCACCGCGGTCGGGAAGTCGAAGCTGACCTCGCCGCTGATGCCGAAGGTCTTCGCGTCCGCGCGGAAGATGTGCGCCAGCTCGGCGTTCCGCAGCAGCGCCTTGGACGGGATACAGCCCACGTTCAGGCAGACACCGCCCCAGTACTTCTTCTCGATGATGGCGGTCTTGAGCCCGAGCTGGGCGGCGCGGATCGCCGCGACGTACCCACCCGGACCCGCGCCGAGGACAACAACGTCAAAGTGCGAGGCCATGCACTGAACTTTAGTGGGTCGCACCAGCGATCCGGACCAGTGGTACGACGCTTGGCCGCGAGCGTGACCGGGGTCACCGAACCGCCCGTCCCGCGGTCACGATCAGGCGATGTCCCCGGGCCCCTGGTCACAGTCCGTGTACGGGGGTTTCGTCAGGACCGTTCGCCGCCTACGCTGGGCAGGCGCGGGGGCCGTCACCTCCCTGCGCTCGCGTGAGGCGATCGAGGATGGGGGCCTGATGGGCGTGGGGAGCCGCCGGGGGCTGCGATTCGCGGCACTCGGCACATTGCTGGCAGTGTTCGCGCTGCCTGCCTACGCCGACGATCCCCCCACCCCACCGCCGCCGGCGTCGGTGACGGACGTGAACAAGTCGCTGGAACAGCTCCAGGCCGAGGCGGCCGCCGTACAGGCCGATTTCGCCAAGGCGACGATCGCCTACACGACCGCTCTGAAGGCCGCGCAGATCGCTGAGGCCGCGGCGAAGTCGGCGGAGACCTCGGCGACCGCGTCGAAGGGCAAGGCGGACGAGGAGCGCCGGCGACTCGGTTTGCTGACTGTGCAGGCGTACCAGACCGGCATCCCGACCGTGATGGGCGCCGAGTCGATGCTCTGGTCGCTCGCCCCGATCGCGGAAAACCTGCAGGAGATCGCCGACCGCCAGACCGCGATCCAGCAGCTCGGCAGCACGCAGGTCTCGCAGTACCAGACCGCGATGAGCGCCGAGAACGCGGCCGTCAAGGCGAAGGCGGAGGCCACGAGCAAGCGGGCCGCGGCGGACGAGGCCGCGGGGAAGGCCAAGCAACTCAGCGCCGAGGTGCAGCAGAAGGCAGCCGACGCCGCGCTGATGATGGAGAGCCAGGTCGCCGACCTTGACGGTGCGTCCGCACTCTCCAAGCAGCTGCAGGTCGCCCGCAACCAGCAGGCTCTGGCGCGCTGGCAGACCTACCTCACCGAGCTCACGACCGCCAAGATCACGCCGCCGGCGGCCGCCGTACTGAAGAACCCGGCGAAGCTTCCGACCGGCCTGCTGCCGCTGACCGACGCGGGCGCGCCCGTTGCCGGTGCGGCCTCCGTGGTGCAGGGCGGCCGGACGATCCGGGTGCTGTCGGCGGAGACGATCCGGGCGGTGAACCAGGCCTTCAGCCTGCTCGGGAAGCCGTACGGCGTCGCTGCGACCGGGCCGGACAGCTACGGCTGTCTCGGTGCGGCCCGGGTCGCGTGGCAGCCGTACACCACGCTGCCGAACCTGGTCGGCAAGGTCTACCCGAACTACCAGGCGGTGAAGCCCTCGCAGGTCCAGCCCGGCGACCTGCTCCTGATGGGCAGCAAGTCGCTCGGCCTGTTCCACATCGGCGTCGCCCTCGACAGCGGCGAGATGATCGCCGCCGACGAGGCCAAGGGTTCGGTCGTCGTCACCCGGGTCCCGGACAACCTGTACGCCGCTCTGCGCCCGACGCTCGGCAAGCCGGTGAAGGCCCAGGTCGCGCCGGTGGCGACGTCGGAGGCCTACGCGTTCCGGTGCGGCAACACGGCGACGTCGTACAACGTCGGGACGGGTTCCTGGACCTGGCCGTTGACCGAGGGCACCTACGAGATCGGAGCGTCGTTCGGTCAGGCCGGCACGATGTGGGCGACCGGATTCCACACCGGCCAGGACTTCGAGGCCGCCGTCGGTACGCCGGTTCGCGCGGTGACCTCCGGTGTCGTCCGGGTCGAGCACCCGGCGTGGGCGGGGAACCTGGTGCGCATCGACCACGGCAACGGACTGGAGACGCTGTACGCCCACCTGAGCTCGATCGACGTGGCTGACGGCGCTCAGGTCAGTGCCGGTCAGCGCATCGGCGCGGTCGGCTCCGAGGGGAACTCGACCGGCCCGCACCTGCACTTCGAGGTCCGCCTCGGCGGCGACGCGGTGAACCCGATGCCGTTCCTGGCCACCGGCAGCGCGACCGTGGGTTGGGGTGGCTTCAGCAACGGCATGATCCCGGCGAGCAAGCTCTGTGCGCTGAGCTCCGGCCACAAGTTGCGCTGCGACGCGGCGGCCGCCTACCTGCAGTTGGCGCGTGCCTACCGGGCCCAGTTCGGCAGGACGCTGTGCATCACCGACTCGTACCGCTCCTACTCGTCCCAGGTCAGCCTCTACGCCCGCAAGCCGTCGCTCGCGGCCCTCCCGGGTACGTCGAACCACGGTTGGGGCGTGGCCGTGGACCTCTGCGGCGGTGTGGATCGCTTCGGCACGGCGCAGTACCAGTGGATGAAGACCCACGCGAGCCAGTTCGGCTGGGTCCACCCGTCCTGGGCCGACCAGGGCGGCTCCCGCGAAGAGCCCTGGCACTGGGAGTTCGGCAAGCCGGCCGTCTCCTAGCAGCAGACGGGCGGAACCGCGGAGCCTGCTCGTTCGTGGCACGAGCATGAGAGCTAAGTACGACGACGTGGCCGCGGACTACGACGAGTGGGTCGGAGGCGGTTCCGCCCTCGACGATCCGACCTTCACCGAGTTGACCGGCGAGGTCGCCGGTCAGGAGATCTGTGTCGTTGCCTGTGGCCAGGGGCGCGAAGCCCGCTACCTGGCAACGCGGGGAGCGGTCGTCACCGGTGTCGACCTGTCCGAGAAGCTGCTCGAGATGGCCCGGCTGCACGAGAAGTACGAGCCCCTCGGCATCTCGTACCGGCACGGTGACGCGCACACCCTGGACGGGCTCGCGGACGACTCGTTCGACGGAGTCGTCTGCTACATGGCGTTGATGGACATCCCGAACCTGGACGAGGCGCTGCACTCCATGGCCCGGATCCTCAAGCCCGGCGGCTGGTTCGTCATCTCCATCACGCATCCCTGCTTCAAGGCGCCCGCCACGGGCGAGATCGTCGACCACGTCGACCAGAGCGTCCGCCGTACGGTCGGCAAGTACTTCGTCGAGGGCTATTGGGACGGCCCCGGGCTCCACCGCAACGCCCTCCCGGTCGGCGCCTACCACCGAATGATCAGCACCTACGTGAACTCGCTGGCCGCCGCCGGATTCGTCATCGACCAAGCGCGCGAGGTCCCGGCCGACACCCCGGTCTGGCGTGAGGTCCCACAACTGCTCTACGTCCGCGGCTACCGCTCCGCGACGTCGCCGAGGACTGGTTTGACGTCGACCACGGGGGTTTCGTCGAGCGCTTCGAGGTGATCGACCTGGAGGCGTAGGTCGCCGGTTGCGATGACGGTGACGCGATGCAGGCCGAGCGGGTTGGGCCGGTCGGGGGAGCGGGTGCCGAAGACACCGGTCTCCGGCCGGGTCCGGTCGTCGCGCGGGTGGACCGTGAGTACGTCGCGGTCCGCGCGGTCGAACCAGGTGATGACGATGATCTCGTCGCCGACACCGAGGTCGCGCAGGCCCTCGCGGACCGACTCGTCGAACACCAGCCAGGCGCTGGGAGCACCCTCGTCGGGCTGGCGCGGCGCCTCATCACGGTTCCGGAGCACCGACTCCACCCGGCCGATCGGCCGAACCACGAACTGGCGTGTCATCAGGCGGGGAAACGGTAGAAGGTCTGCAGTGGCTCGCCGGGGGTGTGCACGTGCAGGGCGAAGCCGGGGTAGGCGCTGGTGTCGACGAGGCGGCCGTCGGGGGATGGCGGTTCGAAGGGGAGCGGTACCGTTGAACGGACGCTCGGCGCGCCGAGGACGGGATGGCCGGCGAAGGTCGTGACGACGGCGTTGTGCACGTGCCCGGTGAGCAGCGCGGTGATCGGCTTGCCGGTCAGGACGGCCTCGAAGTCGTCCCTGGATCGCAGCATCCACTGGTCCATCACCGGGTGATGCAGGTCGAGCGGCGGGTGGTGGAACGCCACGAACACCGGCCCGTCGAAGGACTCACGCAGTACGCCGTCCAGCCAGGTCAGGGACTCCGCCGACAGCAAGCCGTCGTCCTCGCCCGGCACGGTGCTGTCGACCAGCACGAACCGCGTTCCGCCGACCTCGCGCACCTGGTGGACCGGGTGCCCCTCGCCCGGCGAGTCGACGTACGACGTCAGGCCGACCCGCAGCGGTGCGCTCACGTCATGGTTGCCGGGCAGCATCAGGACCGGCACATCGCCCTTCAGTTCGGCCGCGAGCTCGGCGTACTCCGCATCCAGGCCGTGGTCGGCGAGATCGCCGGTGACCAGGATGACGTCCACCGGCCGGCTGAACTCGCCCAGGTACGACGTGATCCGCCGCAGCCGTGACCGAGCCTCCTCTGAGCCGTCGAGATGCGGGTCACTGAGGTGCGCGATCACGTACATGTCTGCACCTTAGCCGCAGAACCCGCCCGGCAGATCGTTGCACGGAACCAGCCCGCCCCGGGCCAGCACCGGTCGCGCCTGCGCCGACCTGAGGTAGTCCAGGAACGCAGCTGTGAGCGAGTCCGCGGCAGGAGCCTTGTAGGTGTACGCGTGCTCGACTTCCCAGAACTTGTACGACCCGTCCGACACCTTCGCCGCATCCGGTACGACGCTGTCGATCGAGATGACCGTGATCTCCGGGTACTTCCGCGCGCTGCCGAGCTCGGCGTACCCGATCGCGCCGTCGATCTCGTTGACCCGGGTCAGCAACTCCTCCGTCGTACCGACCTCGCAGCGGTGATGTTTGGCGACCGGGTCGTCGCGCCGGCAGTCGTCGGAGGAGATGCCGAGCTCCTGATCGCCGGCCAGCACCCTGTCCCGGAACACCCGCCGCGAGCCCGAGTCCGGCCCGACCCGGCTCACCATCCGGATGGGCAGGTCCCGCCCGCCGAGCTGCTTCCAGTTCGTGATCCGGCCGCCGTAGATGTCGCGCAGCTGCGCGGTGGTCAGCCCGGTCACGTCGGACGACCGGTTCACCGCGACCGCGAACACCACCACCGCGACCGGCTCACCCCACAGGTCCGGGGCGTCTTCCGCCGTACCGT
The DNA here is from genome assembly GCA_963770725.1 of uncultured Actinomycetota bacterium. Lineage (GTDB taxonomy): Bacteria > Actinomycetota > Actinomycetes > Propionibacteriales > Kribbellaceae > Kribbella. The sequence continues at coordinate 410,436 of CAVYQT010000009.1, read as the reverse complement.
CGGACATCGCGATCAGCTTCTCGGCCGCCCCCGCGTCCTGGGCGCCGGTCTCCTTCAGGACGCGGACACCGCTGCGGCTCCCGTTCGCCGCGATGGTGATGTCGGCGTCGGTGCAGTCGGCCGCATAGGCGGTCCGGACCTCGCGCATGGTCGACTCGACCGCGGTCGACCCGATGATCCGCATCTGCCCGGAGGCACAGTTGTCCGGCGGCTGCAGCACGTCGACCACGAACAACGCGACCAGAGCGCCGACCAGCAGCAACGACAACGCGCCGAACATCAGCGAACGACGACCGGGCCCGCGCGGCCGCGGTTCGTGATAGACCCCGCCACCGGTCGAGCCGCCGGCCAGATAGCCGGCGTGGGTCACGCCCTTGCCGGTCCCGGACAGCACGAGCAGGAACTTGAAGTGGTCGCCGCGGTTGATCGCGATCCGGGGCAGCACGAGCTTGCTGGTGTCGACGTAGTTCGCCGGGACGAGCCGGCGCTGCAGCATCTCGCCGAGCGAGTTCGGCTGCGCCTCGGTGACCTTCAGCCCGACGATCTTGCGGTCCGGGAAGGCGAACGACACCTTCTCGTGCATGTCCTGGGGGTCGATGTCCATCCCGCCGGCGTTGTCCAGCCGGAGCAGCACGATGCTCGGGTTCTCGACCACCGCGTTCTGGTGGCGTACTTCGACATCGACCATCCGCTGCGTCTTGTCTGCGCTCGGATAGACCCCGATGGGGGCGTCCACCTGGACTCGGTAGACGAGCCGTTTGCGGCGCAGGATGTACCGGTCGATCAGCCAGGCGACCACCGAAGCGATCAGAGCGATGGCGGCGATGATCGTCTCGAGGTTGATATCGCCGCCCAGACCCGTGAAATCCAATTGTTCCCTCCTGCGCAAACGCTATCCGGACCCGGTGAACGGGTGCTTACCGCGCGATGACGTACGGGGTGTGGGCTTGGCCGGGTCGGGAGGTTCTGCGAGATTGGACGGCATGGCTGAAAAGGTTGACGTGGTCGTGATCGGACTCGGGGTGGGCGGCGAGGAGACGGCGGGGCGGCTGGCGGAAGCCGGGCTGAACGTGGTCGGTCTGGACCCGCGGCTGGTCGGCGGTGAGTGCCCCTACTGGGGCTGCGTTCCGAGCAAGATGATGATCCGGGCCGCCAACCTGGTCGCCGAGACCCGCCGGGTCGACGGGATGGCCGGTACGGCGACCGTGCAGCCGGACTGGGCGCCGGTGGCCCAGCGGATCCGCGACGAGGCGACCGACAACTGGAACGACCAGGTCGCGGTCGACCGGCTGGTGAAGAAGGGCGTCACGTTCCTGCGCGAGCGCGGCACCATCACCGGCCCGCGGACGGTGATGGCCGGCGACCGGGAGTTCGAGGCGACCCGGGGCATCGTGATCGCGACCGGTACCGTCCCGTCGATCCCGCCGATCGACGGTCTGGCCGGTACGCCGTACTGGACGAACCGCGAGGCGATCGAAGCCGACACGCTGCCGGCCTCGATCCTGGTGCTCGGCGGCGGTGCGATCGGCCTGGAGTTGACCCAGGTGTTCGCCCGGTTCGGTGTCGGAAGTGACCGTGATCGAGGGCGCCGACCAGGTGCTGTCGATGGAGGAACCCGAGTCCGGCCAGTTGGCCCTCGAGGCACTCCAGCGCGACGGCGTCACCTTCCACACCGGCGTGCAGGCGAAGCAGGTCGGGTACGACGACGGCACCTTCACCGTCACGCTGGCGGACGGCGCGACGGTCACCGGTGAGAAGTTGCTGGTGGCAACCGGGCGCCGGGTGGACGTGAAGGCGCTCGGCCTCGACGAGGTCGGGATCGATCCCGGCGTACGGCGGGTGGAGGTGGACGAGCACGTCCGGGCCGGGGACGGGGTCTGGGCGGTCGGCGACGTGACCGGTGTCGGCGCGTTCACGCACAACGCGATGTACCAGGCGAACATGGCGGTGTTCGACATCCTCGGCAGCGACGGCGCCCCGGTGGCGAGCTACCACGCGATGCCGCGGGTGACCTTCACCGATCCGGAGATCGGTGCGGTCGGGATGACCGAGAAGCAGGCACGGGAGGCCGGGCTGGACGTGAAGACCGGGTCCACCCAGATTCCGTCGTCGACTCGCGGCTGGATCCACAAGGCCGGGAACGAGGGCTTCATCAAGCTGGTCGTCGACAACGAGCGCGGTGTGCTGGTCGGTGCGACCAGCGCCGGCCCGACCGGTGGCGAGGTGCTCGGCGCGCTCGCGGTCGCCGTCCACGCGGCCGTTCCCGTTCACACTCTGCAACAGCTGATTTACGCGTACCCGACCTTCCACCGTGCGATCGGGGACGCCCTCAAGCAGTTGTGAGATCGCTTCTTGCGATCGCGTCGCAAGAAGCTCAAACTGTGCAGGTGCATGTTCCTGACGGTTTCTTCGATGCGCCTACCTCTGTCGCCACGGGTCTGATCGCGGCGGGAGCGGTCGGCGTCAGCCTGCAGCGGGCGAGCCGGGAGATCCGCGAGACGGGTCCGGCGCTGGCCGGCCTGACCGCGGCGTTCGTGTTCGCGGTGCAGATGGTGAACTTCCCGGTCGGTGCGGGGACGAGCGGACACCTGCTCGGTGGTGCGCTGGCCGCGGCCCTGGTCGGGCCGTGGACCGCCGTACTGGTGATGTCGACCGTGCTGCTCGTCCAAGGACTACTGTTCGCCGACGGCGGCCTGACCGCGCTCGGCACGAACATCACGCTGATGGGCATCGTCACCGTGCTGGTCGGCTACTTCCTGATCCGGGCGATTCTGCAGATCCTGCCGCGGAAGGCCGGAAGCGTCGTGCCGGCGGCGACGGTCGGCGCGCTCGTGTCGGTGCCGGTCGCCGCACTCGCCTTCACCGGGCTGTACGCGATCGGCGGTGCGGTGGACATCCCCCTCGGCAAGCTCGCGACCGCGATGGTCGGCTGGCACGTCCTCGTCGGCATCGGTGAGGCGGTCATCACGGGCGCCGTCATCAGCGCGGTCGTCGCCACCCGTCCCGACCTGGTGTACGCCGCTCGCCACCTGCAGCGAGACCTGGTCCTGGTCGATGCCGACGGCAACACCTCGACCGTGTCGCCGGACAAGCCGATCGCGGCCAAGCCGGCCGGCCGGACGCTCGGCGTCGGGATCGCGATCACGTTCCTGGTGGCCGGTGGCCTCAGCCTGTTCGCGAGCGCGCATCCGGACGGGCTCGAGTTCGTCGGCGCCAAACTCGGCTTCGAGGGCGCGGCCAAGGACTCCGCGGTCGCGGGCAGCCCGCTCGCCGACTACGGCGTCAGCGGGATCGGCAACTCCCAGGTCTCCGGTGCGCTGGCCGGCATCATCGGCGTACTGGTCACCATCGTCGCCGGCCTGGCGATCGCCAAGCTGGCCTCGGTGCGGGCGAACCGGGCTTCATGAGTGGAGACGGTCTTCTCGTAGCGGTGGACAGCCGGGTTCACCGGATCCCGGCGCAGGTGAAGATCGTGGCGCTGTTCGTCCTCGTGCTCGCGGTCGTGTCCACCCCTGCGTCGGCCTTCTGGGCGTTCGGCCTGTACGGCGTGCTGCTCGTCGGCGCCGTGGTCGTGGCGAAGCTGCCGGCGCTGGTGGTGTCGCGACGGCTGACGGTGGAGACACCGTTCATCGTGTTCGCGCTGCTGCTGCCGTTCGTGGCGACCGGGCCGCGGGTCGACGTACTCGGACTGGAGTTGTCGGAGTCCGGCGTACTCGGGGCATGGAACGTGCTGGCGAAGGGGACGCTCGGCGTGATCGCAGCGATCCTGTTGTCGGCGACCACCGGACCGCGCGATCTGCTGTCCGGACTCGAACGGCTACGGTTGCCGTCGACGCTGGTGGCGATTCTGTCGTTCATGGTCCGGTACCTGAGCGTGGTGTCCGACGATCTGCACCGGATGCGGATCGCACGTGAGTCCCGCGGGTACACCGGCGGCCGGGCCGGTCATCTGAAGGCGGTCGCCGGGGGAGTGGGCGCACTGTTCGTCCGCAGCTTCGAGCGGGGTGAGCGGGTGCATCTGGCGATGCGGTCGCGCGGGTATACCGGGCGGATGCCGTTGCTGAGCGCATCGGGTGCCACGTCCGCGCAGTGGTGCCAGGGGCTGGCCATCTCCCTGGCCGCGGTCGTCATCGCGATCACCGTTAGGCTCATGAGCTTGTGAGCGGTCCCGCGATCCACGTCGAGCGTCTGGTCTTCGCCTATCCCGACGGCCGGCAGGCCCTGTTCGGGGTCGACTTCACGGTCCAGCGCGGTGAGCGGGTCGCGCTGCTCGGCCCGAACGGCGCCGGCAAGACCACGCTCGTGCTGCACCTCAACGGGATCCTCGGCTCGGTGGCCGGCGGGACCGGGAGCGGCCGGATCCAGGTCGGCGGGACGGGTCTGCACCGCGAGCACCTTCCCGAGGTACGGCGGAAGGTCGGGCTGGTGTTCCAGGACCCGGACGACCAGTTGTTCATGCCGACCGTGCGGGACGACGTGGCCTTCGGGCCGGCGAACCTCGGTCTGCGTGGATCCGAGCTCGACGACCGGGTGCACGAGGCGCTGGTGCAGGTCGGGATGCAGGATCACGCGGACCTGGCCCCGCATCACCTGTCCTTCGGCCAGCGGCGGCGGGTGGCGGTGGCGACGGTCCTGGCGATGCGGCCCGAGGTGCTGGTGCTGGACGAGCCGTCGAGCAACCTGGATCCGGCCGCGCGCCGGGAGCTCGCCGACATCCTGGCCGGTCTCGACGTGACCCTGCTGATGATCACGCACGACCTTCCGTACGCCTTGCAGCTGTGCGAGCGCAGCCTGCTGATGGACGACGGCCGGATCGTCGCCGACGGCAAGACCCGCGACCTGCTCGGCAACGCCGACCTGATGTCCGCCCACCGGCTCGAACTGCCGTACGGCTTCGACCCGCTGTCTGTCTCCGGCCCAGAGCGCGAGGGATGACGATGAAGATCACCGAGATCAGCGTCGAGGTGGTGTCGAAGCCCAAGGCCCACGCCGTCCGGGACGCGATCCAGCTCCTCGACCGGGACGGGCACACGCGGGTGCGGATCGACACCGACGAGGGCGTGAGCGGCGTCAGCAACACCTACTTCGGCCGGGTGGCGAGCTCGCCGGCGGTGCTGGCCCAGATCGTCACCGAGCAGCTGGCGCCCGCGATCGTCGGCGAGGACCCGACGCTGATCCGCGGGATCCGGCAGAAGCTGCAGACGCTCACCGACTACCAGGGCACGGCCGGGCTGTCGTCGTACGGGATCTCGGCGATCGATCTGGCGTTGTGGGATCTCCTCGGCAAGTCGCTCGACGTGCCGGTCTGGAAGCTGCTCGGTGCGCAACGCACCGCGATTCCGACGTACGCGATGGTGGGCTGGCTCGAGCTGGACGTCACGGGCCTGGAGACGGTGTCGGCCAAGGCGATGGAGCAGGGCTTCCGAGGCGTGAAGATGAAGGTCGGCGGCGGACCGCTCAGCGATAACGTCCGCCGGATCAAGGCGGTGCGTGCGGTGATCGGCCCGGACGCACCGCTGATGGTCGATGCCAACCAGGCCTTCGAGTACTCCGAGGCGTTGCGCCGGGGCCGCGTCTACGAGGAACTCGACTGCAGGTGGTTCGAGGAGCCGTTGCCCGCGGCCGACACCGACGGGCACGTCCGGCTGGCCGAGAAGCTGGACATCCCGATCGCGACCGGCGAGAACCGGTACGGGCAGGCTGCCTTCCGCGACCTGATCGCTCGCGGCGGCGTGGGCGTCGTCCAGCCTGATCTGAGGCGGGCCGGCGGGCTCACCGACTGTTTGGAGATCGGGCTGATGGCGGCGGGGTTCGGCGTGCCTTATGCGTCGCACGGCGGTGGCGCGCACATCCACGTGCTGGCGGCGCTGCCGAACACGATCTACGTGGAGAGCGGACTGCTGCCCGCCGACGGCCGCGTCGAGTTGGTGGACGGCTGTTATCCGCTGCCGCTCGGTCCTGGTTTGTCGTCCTGGAACGACTGACCGGAAACGCGGCCTACCAGGATCGGCAACTGGCGGTGAATTCCTCACCTGGCTCTTGTGTGTTACTCACGGGTCGGCGAAGGTGACTTTGAGTACTTCTGTCGCCACCCCTCGCACATGCAAAGGCGGTCCGCCCATGAAGTCCATCGCCAGTCTGCTGTCCGTTGCGGCCCTCGGCGCCGCGATGCTCCTCAGTCCCGGGATCGCGCACGCGGCCGCGCCCAACTACGTCGCGCTCGGTGACTCGTACGCCTCCGGCGTCGGCACCCGCAGCTACATCGCCGGCAGCGGCTCCTGCCAGCGCTCGACCAAGGCCTACCCGTACGTCGACGCGGCCCGGATCGGCGCCAACCTCACCTTCGTCGCCTGCTCCGGTGCCCGCGTCGCCGACGTCACCGCCAACCAGCTGGCGTCGGTGACGGCGTCCGCCAACCTCGTCAGCGTCCAGGTCGGCGGCAACGACGCCGGCTTCTCGTCGCGTGATCACCGAGTGCGCCAAGCCGTCGTGGCTCGGTGACTGCACCGGAGCGACCAACAACGCGCAGGCGGTCATCAACAACACGCTGCCCGGCCGGCTGAACGGCCTGTACGGATCGATCAAGAGCAAGGCGTCGTCCGCACGGGTCGTCGTGGTCGGCTACCCGCGGCTGTTCAACGGCACCGACTGCAACGCCGGCACGTTCTTCAGCCCGACCGAGATGACCCGGCTGAACCAGACCGCCGACCTGCTCAACTCGAAGATCGCGGCCTCGGCGAGTGCCGCCGGCTTCACCTTCGTCAACCCGACCTCGATCTTCATCGGCCACGCCGTCTGCGGCAGCCCCGAATGGATCAACGGCCTGTCCAACCCGGTCAGCGAGTCCTACCACCCGAACGTCTCCGGCCAGACCGCCTACGCCGGCCTCGTCGACGCCGCCCTCGACTGAAGAGGCCATCCAGTCGGACAACCGGTCTGCCGGACAATCCGGCAGACCGGTTCTTGCTGCGCCATTTGTCGGTTCGTGGTGTCATGCTGGGGTGGTGCGGAGGTCTGGTGACTGGCTGTTAGCGGCTCGACACCAGGCCAATTGTTTGGCACGTCCGGTGGACGAGGCCGGCCCCGGAGGGGTGGCCGACGTCGTGCGCCGGACGGGGGCCTGCAGGCGCAGAGCTGGCGCGGCGCCGCGTACGCCGTCCGGGCCCGCTCGACCGCGACCACCTTCGCCGATGTCTCCCATGCGCAGGAGATCGACCGATCTATCGTCCGCGGCTGGTTCATGCGCGGCACCCTCCAACTCGTCGTGACCGAGCACGCCGGCCCGTTGCTCGGACTCCTCGGCCCGAAACTCATCAAGGACACCGAGCGCCGGTACGGCGAACTCGGCCTGACCGAGGCGATCCGTGCCGAAGCGGCCGACGTCATCGAAGAGCATCTGCTCGCCAACGGACCGACGAGTCGCTCGCGGTTGGCCGACGTACTGGTGAAGGCCGGACTCATCGCCGAGTCGAAGGGCCAGCAGGTGTACGCGCTCATCCGGCACACCGGGTTGCTCGGGCGGCTGTGTTACGGACCGGGCCATGACAAGAGCGAGACGTGGGTCGCCGTACGCGACTGGCTGGGCGAACCACTGACGCTCGTCGGCGATCTCGATGACCTCGCCCGGCGCTACCTGACCGCGTATGGGCCGGCGACCGCGCGAGACTTCGCCACCTGGTCGGGGCTGCCGGTGCCGACCGCACGATCGGGGCTGGAAGCCGTGGCGACGACGTCCTTCGAGGTCGACGGACAGGAGTTTGCGGCGGTCGCGGAGCTGCCGGGATCCGGTGACGTGCGCCTGCTGGGGGAGTTCGACCCCTACCTGCTCGGGTACGACGACCGGCGGCACGCGCTCGCCGACGAGTACCGCAAGCACATCCACCCTGGTGGCGGAATGCTGCGCCCGGCGGTGGTCGAGGGCGGCCGGGTGATCGGAGGGTGGAGGCACTCCGACCGATCGTACGAGCTCTTCGGTGACCAAGCTGTGCCACTTGACCAGCTGGCCGCGGAACTCGAGGACGTTGTCAGGTTCGCCGGTTGATCGTATATGCCTCATCCGGTATATATGGGCTCATGACCGAAACCTTGACCACGGAGAACGGCCGGACCGTCCTGCGGATGGAGCGTGAACTGCGGCATCCGGTGGAGAAGGTCTGGCGAGCGATCACCGAGCCTGGCCAGCTGGCGGGGTGGTTCCCGGCGGCGGTCGAGCTCGACCTGCGGCTGGACGGGCCGATCACCTTCACCTTCGAGGACGACCCCGGAGCGCCGGTCGACGAGCAGAGTCGCGGGGTGATCCGCGCGTACGAACCGCCGCGGCTGATCGAGTACACCTGGGGCGACGAGGTACTCCGCTGGGAGCTGGTCCCATCGGCCGACGGGACCACGTTGCACCTGACGGCGACGCACGACGACCGGCCGGGATCGGCGAGTTTCACCAGTGGCTGGATCATGTGCTTCGACGCGATGGAGAAGGTGCTCGGCGGATCGGCGGTGCCGGAGAAGGACTACCGCGTACTGCACGAGCACTTCGTCAAGGTGTACGGCCTGGACCAGGGGGTCGTGCTCGACGACGGCGGTGTCCGCTTCGAGCGGCAACTGGTCCGGCCGAAGGAGTTGGTCTGGCAGCTGCTGGCCGGCGCGGCGACCGGCTCCGTCGGCAGTCTGCCGCCGGCCGGTTTCGTTGCCAAGGGCATCGAGGCCGGTCCGGTCACCGACGTCGCCGAGCCGGAGCGGCTGACCTACACCTGGTCGCAGGGTGACGTCGCCTGGACCTTCCGGGACGGCAACGGCGGAGCCCGCCTGGTACTTGTCCAGACCGGCCCCGCCGCCGAATACCTCGATGCATGGCATGACCTGATCGAGGCGCTAGCCGCCGAACTAGTGACCAGCGACGTACAGCCGTAGGTGTTCCGCGGTCAGGGTCGGGCTGCTCTCGACCAGGTCGGCGGGCGTGCCGGTGAACACGACCTGCCCGCCGTCATGGCCGGCGCCCGGCCCGACGTCGATCAACCAGTCGGCGTGGGCCATCACCGCCTGGTGATGCTCGATCACGATGACGGTGTTGCCGTCGTCAACGAGCGTGTCGAGCATCGCCAGCAGTTTGTCCACGTCGGCCAGATGCAGCCCGGTGGTGGGCTCGTCGAGAATGTAGACCGACCCAGTCTTAGCTGTGTTCAATACACTTCCCACCCCACCGCCCCAGTCGTTGATGGCCAGCTTCAGCCGCTGCCGCTCGCCACCGGACAGTGTGGTCAGTGGCTGCCCGAGCCCGATGTACCCGAGGCCGACCGTCGACAGCCGGTCGAGAACGCTCCGGGCCGGGCCGCGAGTGAAGAACCCACGCGCTTCCGTCACGGTCATCCGCAATACCTCGCTGATGCCCTTGCCGCGCAACTTGTAGGCGAGCACCTCTGGCGTGAACCGGGCGCCGTTGCAGTCCTCGCACACCGACGAGACCTCGGCCATCATGGCCAGATCGGTGTAGACGAGACCGATGCCCTTGCAGGTCTTGCAGGCACCCACCGAGTTGGCGCTGAACAGCCCCGGCTTCACGTTGTTCGCCTTCGCGAACTCGGCCCGGATCGGATCGAGCAGACCGGTGTACGTGGCCGGATTGCTGCGCTTCGACCCGCGGATCGGCTCCTGCCCGGCGATGATCACCCCGTCCCGCCCGGCCAGCGAACCGTGGATCAGCGAACTCTTCCCGGACCCGGCGACGCCGGTGACGACGGTCAGCACTCCGAGCGGGATGTCGACGCTGACGTTCCGCAGGTTGTGCAGCGTCGCCCCCTCGATGGACAGCTTGCCGGCCGGACGCCGTACGTCGTCCCGCACGGAGACCCGGTGATCCAGGTACCGCCCGGTCAACGTGCCCGACTTCTTCAGCCCGTCGAGATCGCCGGCGAAACACAGCCGCCCACCGCGCCAGGCCGGCCCCCGGACCGAGATCGACGATGTGGTCGGCGATCCGGATCGTCTCGGGCTTGTGCTCGACCACCAGCACGGTGTTGCCCTTGTCCCGCAACTGCAGCAGCAGGTCGTTCATCCGCTGGATGTCGTGCGGATGCAGCCCGACGGTCGGCTCGTCGAAGACGTAGGTGACATCGGCGAGGCTCGAGCCGAGGTGCCGGACCAGTTTCACCCGCTGCGCCTCCCCACCGGACAACGTCGACGACTCGCGATCGAGACTCGAGGTACCCGAGCCCGATCGTGACCATCGAGTCCAGCGTCTGCCGCAACCCCTCGATCATCGGCCCGACACCCGGGTGATTGATCGTGGCAACGAACTTGGCCAGATCGCTGATCTGCATCGCCGAGCAATCGGCGATCGTCCGGCCATCGACCGCGACCGAGCGGGCCGCCTCGTTCAGCCGGGCGCCGCCGCAGGCCGCGCAGGTCGCCTGCCGGATCGCCCGGTCGGCGAACGCCCGCAGGTGACTCTGCATCGACTCGCGGTCCTTGCCCAGGAAGCCGCGCTTGAGCTTCGAGATCAGACCCTCGAAGGTGAGGTTGCTCTTGCCGAGCCGGATCTGGTCGGCTCCTGGTACAGGAACCGTTGCCAGCTCTCGGCCGGGTAGTCCTTCAGCGGCAGATCCGGATCGAACAGCCCGGTGGTCGCCATCAGCTGCCAGTGCCAGCTGTCGACCGCGTACCCGGGCGCCTTGATCGCGCCCTGGTTGAGGCTCTTGTCCCGGTCGACCAGTTCGTCCAGCTCGAACTCGGTGGTCCGGCCGAGCCCCTCGCACTCGGGGCACATCCCCTCGGCCAGGTTGAAGCTGAACGCTCCGGGCCCGCCGACGGACGGCGTCCCGGCCCGGCTGAACAGGACGCGCAGCATGGTGTGCGCGTCGGTCGCCGTACCGACAGTGGAGCGGGAGTTGGCGCCGATCCGCTCCTGGTCGACGATGATCGCGGCAGACAGGTTGCGTAGCGAGTCGACATCGGGCCGGCTGCGGCTGCGCATGAAGTTCTGGATGAAAGCGGTGTAGGTCTCGTTGATCAGCCGCTGGGACTCGGCGGCGATGGTGTCGAAGACGAGGGACGACTTGCCGGAGCCGGAGACTCCGGTCAAGACGAAGGTTTGCGGGCCACCTGACTGACATGGTCGAGCAGTTCCTGCAGCTGGCCGGCCAGTTGCTCGCGGCTCGCGGGCGTGAGGGAGGCGACGAGTTCGGCCTCGCGGGTGAGTACCTGGTCGACGGTCCGTTCGATCAGGTCGTGGCCGGCCTCGGTGAGGGTGACGAGCACAGCTCGCGTGCCGTCGTTCGCCGTACGACGGGTGACCAGTCCGGAGTCCTCGGCACGAGCGACCCGCTGCGAGATCGCCCCGGCGGTGACGAGAGTACGGCGGCTCAACTCGCGCGTACTCAGCTCGTACGGCGCTCCGCCGCGGCGCAGCACGCTGAGCAGATCGAGGGTGGCCGGGTCGACGCCGAGGTCGGCGAGGAGCCGGCGGCGGTCGTCGGCGAACAGTTTCGCCAGCCGCCACAGGGGTGTGACGATCTCGATCGAGTCGGTCGGCGTACCGGGCCGCTCCCGCTGCCAAGCGCGGGCGATCTCCCGGGCGGGGTAGGGGCTCGACCCGTCGAAGGGGTAGCCGTCACGTTCGGAAGCCATGAGCGTCATGTTACGTTTAGGTCTAAACATTTAGACCTAAACGTGAGGAGAGACATGCCGCGGACGATCGTGGTGACCGGTGGAGCGACCGGGATCGGGCGGGCGACCGCCGAGCGGTTCCGCGCCGACGGCGACGACGTGGTGATCACCGGACGTCGCGAGGACGTGCTGGCCAAGACGGCCGCCGACCTCGGAGCCAGGGGAGTGGTCTGCGATGCGACCGATCCGGTCCAGGTCCAGCACCTGCTCGACGAGTTGCCGGAGCAGGTCGACGTACTGGTGAACAATGCCGGCGGCAACACCGACTTCGCCCGGGTGCAGGGCGGACTCGCGCAGTTGAAGGCGAATTGGCTGGCCAACCTCGAGGCGAACCTGCTGTCGGCGGTGCTCACCACCACCGCGCTCGACCCGCGGCTGACGACCGCCGTCGTCCACATCGGTTCGATTGCGGGCGCACGAGGGGCAGGGTCGTACGGCGCGGCCAAGGCAGCGCTGGCGACCTGGAACCTCGACATCGCCGCCGAACTCGGCCCGCGCGGCATCACCGCGAACGTGGTCGCGCCCGGTTTCACCGCGGACACCGAGTACTTCCCGGGGCGGCTGACCGGCGAACGGCGCGCGCGGTTGCTTGAGGCAACTATGACGAAACGCGAGGGCACCGTGACCGATGTCGCCGAGACGATCCACTTCCTCGCCTCGGCCGGCGGCCGGCACCTCACCGGTCAGGTGCTGCACGTGAACGGTGGCGCGCTCACCAGCCGCTGAATCCGTGACAACGTGGGCAGGTGTGACAATGGCCGCATGCGTGCCACCGTCAAAGATGTCGCCAAGCTGGCCGGGGTGTCCCCGAAGACGGTGTCGAACGTCATCAACGGCGTCGTTTTCGTCCGTCCGGAGACCCGCGCCCGGGTCGAGCAGGCGCTGAACGAGCTCGACTACGTACCGAACATGAGCGCGCGCGGTCTGCGCAACGGCCGCTCCGGGATGATCGCGCTCGCCCTGCCCGACCTGCTCCGGCCGTACTCCGCCGAGATCACCCATCTCGTCGTCGAGTTGGCCCACGAGCGCGGCTGGGGTGTGCAGATCGAGCAGACCGCGGCCGAGCCGAACCGCGAGTTCGAGCTGTTGTCCAAGGGGCGTGCGCACCTCGTCGACGGCCTGATCCTCAACCCGGTGAACCTGGACGACAGTGCGGTGATGACGGCCGGTCCGCTGCCGCCCGTCGTACTGATCGGCGATGTCGATCAGGACCTGGTCAGCCAGGTCGCGATCGACAATGTCGCGGCGGCGCGGGACATGACGAAACACCTGCTGGCACAGGGCTGCCAGCGGATCGCGGCCGTCGGTACGCCGGAGATCCCGCGTGGATCGAGTGGCGTCGGCGTCCTCGCGGGCGCCGCGGACGCACCTGGTACGGCGGCATCCAGGCTGCGTACGGCGGGTTACCGGCAAGCGCTCGAGGCGGCCGGCGTACCGCATGATCCGGCGCTCGAGATCAACCTGGACCGGTGGCGGCCGGAGGGTTCGGCGACCGTGGTCGGCAAGTACCTGACCGAGCACGCGCTGCCGGACGCGTTCTTCTGCTTCACCGACACGGTGGCGTCCGGCACGCTGGCGGCGTTGTGGACCGCGGGGATCGGCGTACCCGAACAGACGCTGGTGGCCGGGTTCGACAACATCCTCGAGAGTCAATTCATGATCCCGCCGCTGACGACGGTCGACTTCGACCGGCGGGACTTCGTCCGGTCGGCGCTCGACCTGCTGGCCGAGCGGATGGCTGACCGGGACGCCCCGCCGCGCCGGGTGATGATCCCGCACCGCATTGTCGAGCGCGCCAGCACCGCACGCTGACCGACGGGAACTTGCCATCGGAAGTTTCGGTGGACTGTAAGAGCTGGACAGCAGTTCCGGTACGCGGGATTCCGGTTACGATCCCTTGCCAACGTGGTCACTCTCAGCAAGGCTCTGCTGATCACTTCCGCGTCGTTTCCGGGTGCGGGAAGGACGGGGGAGCGTGCGACTGCGGCGTCGTACCGCGTTGTCTCTGCGTTGTCTCCGCGTTGTGTCCGCGTTGTGTCACGGCAGTCGCGTCAATCCGCCCACTCGGGGACAACGATGAAAGAAGGGGGAAGTGTGTCAGCGATGACAAGGCTCGCCGAGCAGTGCCGTGATGTGAGGAGTCACGGCAAGGCAGGACTCGGTCGGGCTTCGATCCAACCGGCGGTTTGTACCGGCATCCACGAGGTGAACTCGTCGATCCCGTCGGTGCGGCCGCGACCCGTGGCGGTGCTCAGGCTGAGCAACGGAATGACCACCACGCTGCGACTCGGCGAGGGCGCCGCGGCGCCGGAGCAGGGCGCCACCGTATCGGTCCGGGGTGGCCGGGGCATGGGTGATCAGCCCGCCTCAGGTGGGGTCATCCTCGCGTCGGGCGACCCTGGCTGAACACGCAAGTGCCCACTGAAGGGCTGAGTCAGTGACTCGCCGGTTTCAGGTGCCAACGCCCAGCTGAGGCCGGCAAGTCCCTGGAGCAGCCCTAGTCCGGCATCGGATCCGTGAACGCGCGGATCTCGATCGGCGAGAACCGCGCTTCTGGCAACCGGGCGGCGATCTCGGCCGCCCGCTCCGGACTGCAGTCGACCAGGTAGTAGCCGGCCAGCACTTCCTTCGCCTCGGTGAACGGCCCGTCGGTGACCGCCGCCACGCCGTCGTTCACCCGGACCACCCGCGCATTGGCGGTGGTCAGGCCGAGTCCGTCCAGGTACTCGCCGTTCGCCTTCAGCTCGTCGGCGAGCTTGCGGTGCTGGTCGAGTACGTCGTCGATCCCTTCCGCGTGCAGAGCGTCCCAGGTGTCGGTGTTGCCGTAGATCAAGAGCATGTACTTCATCGCTGCCTCCGGTTCCGGTTACCTGGGTACGTCGGAGCGCCGGTGTCGTGCTCGACATCAGCGCTCCTCACGGTACCGATCTACCAGGTCGCGCCGGCAGGCTCCCTCGTGGTCGTGTTGATCCGGTTGAACAGGTTGGTGAGACCGATCATCAGGATGATCGCGGCGAGCTGGTTCTCGTCGAAGTGCTCGGCCGCGTCGGCCCAGATCTCGTCCGTGACCGCGTCCGGGCGGTCGGCGAGCCGGGTCGCGGCCTCGGTCAGGGCGAGGGCGGCCCGCTCCGCATCGGTGAACAGGTCGCACTCGCGCCACGCGACGACCTGGAACAGCCGCTCGTCGCTCTCACCGTTCTTCTGCGCGGCCTTCACTCCGCCGAACACGCACGGCCCGCAGCCGTTGATCTGGCTGGCCCGCAGATGCACGAGCTCCAGCGTCGCGGCCGGCACACCGCCTTGGTGGACGGCCTTGTAGATGTTCTGCACGCCCTTGGTGGCGTCCGGCAGCAGCATCGCGGGGTTCTTCATCCGAGCAGTCATGGGAGGTCTCCATCAGGTGTGTGTTGTTGCCTTCATCCCCCTGACGGAGACCGGCCGGAAGATGTGACACGTGCGGCCCGAAGGTCTCTGCCGAGCCGTTCCTCCACCGGTACGGCGGGCTCGGAGTACTGCCCGGTCAGGCAGATCGGCCCGGTCCACCTGAGTCGTTGCAACGTCGCGAAGACGACCGACCAGTCGGACATCCCCTCGTCGCCTTGGACGAAGTACGTCTTCCAGCCGCTGTCGGTCTCGATGTACTTCGCGTTCTTGAGGTTGACGATGCCGAGCCGGTCGACGCCGAGCTCGAGGGTCACCGCGGGATCGTCACCGGCCAGTGCGTCGTGCGCCGCGTCCCACACCAGCTTGAAGTGGCCGGGTAGTCCGTCGAGCAGCTGGAGTACGCCGAGCGTCGACGGCACGAAACTTCCGTGATGCGGTTGGATCCCGACCTGTACGTCGTACTGCGCGGCGAGGACGGCTGCCTCCTCGAGTAGTCCACGGGTACGTCGTACCGAGGCCGCGTAGCCGTCCGGGCCGAGCTCGGCCATGATCCGGATCATCGGGACGCCGGCCTGGGCACAGGCGGCGAAGACGCGCTCGGACAGGTCGCTCGCGATGCTGATCGGTTCGATGCCTTCGGCACGTAATTGCTCGGTGAACTTCGGCAGCTCGGCCTCGGCCGTGGCCGGCGTGACGTAGGCGGTGTCGCGGACCGGGATCTCGGCGCCGGTGAAGCCGAGCCCGGCGACCAGCCGGCCGAGCTCGTCACCGGGCAACGTGGACCATGGTTTGGTGAAGACGGACCAGAGGTAGGCCGACCGGGGCGGTGGGGCGGTGAAGGAATCGGTCATGATCAGCGGCCTCCCAGCCCGCTCATGGTGATGCCGCGAACGAACCAGCGTTGGGTGAGGAAGAAGATGACGACCAGCGGAACGGTTGTGACGGTCGCTGCCATCAGCAACAGGTTCCACTGGGTGCCGTTGGTGTCCTGGAACACCTGCAGCCCGACGGACGCCGTACGCGTCGCGTCGCTGTTGGAGATGACGAGTGGCCAGAGCAGGTTGTTCCACTGACCGATGAACTTGAACACCGCGAGCGTCGCGATCGCCGGAACGGCCAGCGGCACGATGATCCGGACGAACGCCTGCCACCGGTTGGCGCCGTCGAGGCGGGCGGCCTCCTCGTAGTCGCGGGGGATGCCCAGGAAGAACTGCCGGAGCAGGAAGACTCCGATCGCGGTGAACGCGTGCGGCAGATCATCCCGGGCCAGGTGTCGATGCCGTGCAGCTTCGCGACCAGCACGAACTGCGGGATCAGCGTCACCTGCGACGGGATCATCAGCGTGGCGAGGTAGATGCCGAACAGCCAGCTCCGGCCGCGGAAAGTTCAGCCGGGCGAACGCGTACGCCGCGAGCGCGGACGTGACCGTCTCCAGCAGGGTCGTGCCGGCGGCGAAGTACACGGTGTTGAGCAGGTACTTCCCGAGCGGCACCAGGTCGAACGCGCGGGTGAGGTTCTCCGGATGCCAGCTGCTCGGCCAGAACGACGGCTTCGCCGCCATCGACTCGGCGTCGGACTGGAAAGCGACCAGCACCATCATCACCACCGGGATCAGCGTGACGGCGGTGACCAGGAAGCACCCGAAGACGATGAGCTTGCGGACGGCAACCTTGTTCGAGACAAGGGGAAGCGCTTCAGTTGTCATAGTGAACCAGCCTCCGCTGCATCAGGAACTGGGCCGCGGTGATCACCACGATGAAGGCGAACAGCACCAGCGACTGCGCCGCCGCATAGCCCTGGTCGTAGTTCTCGAACCCGGTCCGGTAGATGTACATGACGAGCGTCGTGGTGCGCGTCCCCGGCCCGCCGTTCGTCATGATGAGTGCCTGGTCGAACACCTGGAACGACCCGATGATCGAGGTGACGATGACGAAGAACAGCGCCGGCGACAGCATCGGCAGCGTCACGTTGCGGAAGCTCTGCCAGGCCGAACTGCCGTCCACCCGGGCGGCCTCGTACAGCTGCTGCGGGATCGCCTGCAGCCCGGCCAGGAACACCACCATGCCGAACCCGAAGCTCTTCCACACGCTCATCACGACCAGCGCCGGCATCGCCCAGGTGTCCGAGATCAGCCAGGCCGGGCCGGTGATCCCGACCACCCCGAGCACGGCGTTCACCAGGCCGTCGTGCGGGATGTAGAGCCAGATCCAGACGAACGCGACCGCCACCGTGATCGTTGCGTACGGCAACAGCAGGAGCGAGCGGAAGACCGCGATCCGGTGCAGGCCCTGGTTCAGCAGCAGCGCCAGCAGGAGGCTGACCAGGATCGTCAGCGGCACGCTCAGGAAGGTGAAGTACGCCGTGTTGACCGAGCGCCGACCAGAACGTCGGGTCGCGGACCGAGGCGGGCGAAGTTGCTCAGCCCGGCCCAGCTCGGCGGGCTGAACAGGTTCCAGTCGAGCAGCGAGATCACACCGGCGGCCACGACCGGGCCGGCGGTGAAGACGAGGAAGCCGATCAGGCTGGGCAGGATGAACAGCCAGGCCGTCATCGACTCACGGTTGCGCCAGCGCGGCGTCGGTTTCGAGGCGGGACGCGGTCGGCGCGGTGGCCGGCGGCGCGGGCACGGTGTCTGTCGGCCAGTTGCCATGCGTTCACCCCTTCGCTGGCGGTGGCTTGGCGCATGTTGTCCTGGTGCTGCCGCATCAGTACGTCGAGACGCGGGGTCAGCCCGGTGATCGCGTCGGCGACGGTGACCTGGCCGAGGAACGTCCGGGGCAGGTCCTGGCCGAGCAGTTGCTTGACCTGGTTCCAGTTCGTGGTGACGTCGAACGCGTGACCGCCGGCGACCTTGCCGGCCAGGATCTGCTGGACGATGCCGAGGTTGTCCGGCGGCGGCTGGAACGCGCTGACCCGCGCCGAGCACGGGCCGGGTTGTTGCGGCCGGCCTTGGCGTAGATGTCCAGCGCGCCGGTGCTGGTCAGCGTCTTCAGCAGCTTCCACGCGAGCTCGAGATCGGCACCTTCGACGCACCCCCGATGGAATGGCGAAGCCGGAGCCCGACACCCGCGGTGTGCTGCCGGCCGCCCGGCGGGGAACGGGATGATGTCCCAGTCGAACTTGGCCTTGCGGACGTTCACCACCTGCCACGGGCCGTTCTGCATGAAGGCGACGTTGCCCTCCATGAAGTTGCGACATCGAGTTCTCGGTGACCAGGTTCTTGATCGGCGGGGTCACCTTGTCCTTGACGAACAGGTCGATGATGAACTCGCAGCGCCTCCATCGCCTCCGGCTCGCCGAGCGTGCTCGCGGGGCGCCGGCGTTCATCACGTTGCCGCCCGCGCAGTAGATCCACGAGACGAGGTCGTCGATCGCCGGCGCGCAGGTGAAGCCGTACTGGTCCGGCGGGGCGGTCGAGCTCGATCGCGAGCTCCCGGAACGTTGCCCACGACATCGGTTCGGTCCGGGACGGCAGGTCGATGCCGGCCTTCTGCAGCAGCGTCTTGTTGCAGTACATGCACGGTCGGCGCGACGTCGAAGCCGATCATGTACGTCTGCCCGGTGAAGCTCGAGATCGGCGGCTGGCTGGTAGAAGTCGTCCGAGGTCGAAGTCGGGGTCGGCCGCGATCAGGTCGTCCAGCGGCCGATGTGCGCCCCGGGCGGCGTACGTCGGGATCAGCGTGCCGTTGATCGCGGTGACCAGGCTCGCCGTACCACTGACGAGCTGCAGGTCGAGTTTGGTCGGGTATCCGTTGGACGGGGTCAGGGTCGGGACGGACTTCACCCTCAGCTGCTGCTCGACGTACTTGCTGAAGTCCTCCCAGACCTTCTTCTCCGCGGCGCTGCTCGACCACATCGCCCAGGTCGCGGCGCCGGCTCGGGGTCCGGACGAGCAGCCGGCGAGCAGCCAGCGCCCAGTCCGGCCAGGCCGGTGAGTTCGAGGAAGCTGCGGCGGGACAGCCTCTGTCGGCATCGGCGACTCCTCAGCTGTAAGTCAAGGTCGTCGCTTCGGCGCGAATCCGCTCCTCGTCGACCTGGACGCCCAAGCCTGGGGCGGTGGGCACCGTGGCGACGGCCTTGGTGATGCGTCAGCCCGTCGACGTACAGGTCGGAGAGCAGCTCGGGCCCGTTCAGCTCGGCGGGCAGCGCGAGGTCGAGCTGGCTGAACACGTGCAGCGCGGCCGCGAAGGCGACACCGCAGTCGGTCAGGCCGCTGGCCAGGATCTCCAGACCGCCGGCCACGGCGGTCTGCGCGGTCTTCAGGGCATTGCGCATGCCGCCGGACTTGCAGACCTTGACGACGACCAGGTCGGCGGCGTCCAGCCGGATCGCCCGGGCCAGGTCCGCGCGGAGAAGCTGCCCTCGTCGATCGCGATCGGCAGGTCGATCAGTCGTGCGCAGCCGCTGCATCGCGAGCGTGTCGGTGCTCGGCACCGGCTGCTCGACACAGTGCATCGTGCGGATCCCCGCCGTACGCTCCCGGAGTTGTTTCAGCAGGCTCGGGCGGTAGGACTGGTTCGCGTCGAGCCACAGCGGTTTGCCGCCGGCCACCTCGGCGACGGTCTCGATCGCGGCGGTGTCCGCGTCCAGATCACCGCCGATCTTGACCTTGTACGCCGCAGTAGTCCGAGGACTGCAGCGCATGCTCGCGGACGGCGTCCTGGTCGCCGACGCCGATGGCGGAGCAGAGCGGGATCTCGTCGTACACCTTGCCGCCGAGCAACGCGTGCACCGGCACGCCGGCCGCTTGCCGGCCGCGTCGTGCATCGCGACGTCCACGGCGGCGCGGGCGAACGGGAAGCCGTTCGAGACCGCCGGGCTGAGGCGTTTGGCGGCGCGCTGGTGGAACAGCTCGACGTCGAACGGGGTGAGTTCGAGCAGGATCGGCGCGAGGTGGCGCTTGATCACCACGGCCATCGTCTCGGCGGTCTCGTAGCTCCAGGTCGGCAGCGCCCGCTGCTCGCCCCAGCCGACGACACCGTCCTCGGTGGTCAGCTTCACGAAGATGACGCGGTGGCCTGGTCCGGTCGTTCACCGGGCGAGCCGACCGCGCCGCTGCCGAGGACGAACCGGCGCGCGAACGGGACCGCGACCGGGAACACCTCGACTCGAGTGATCCGAGACATGACGCCGTCCTCTCAGGCCGCGATCGACCACACGGCCGGGTCGACGAAGCTCGGACCGCGACTGCCGTCGTCGAGCCACTTCGAGTACGTCGGCCAGCACGTAACCGGCGAGCGCGAGGTGGCCCTCGGCGGTGTCACCGGCGACGTGCGGGCTGAGCAGCAGGTTCGGCGCTTCCAGGTGGTCGGCGTCGAACGACGGCGGCTCGGGGTCGTAGACGTCCAGGGCGGCGTACAGGCGGCCGTCGAGGACGTGGTCGAGCAGGGCCTGCTGGTCGATCGCCGGGCCGCGGGACGAGTTGACCACGATCGCCTCGTCGGGCAGTTGCTCGATCAGCTTGCGGGTGATCATGCCCTTGGTCTCGGGGACGTTCGGGACGTGGACGGAGACGAAGGTGCTCTGCAGCGCGTCCTCGAGCGTCGGTGCGCGGACGCCGAGTCGGTCCGCGCGCTCGGCGGTCGAGGTACGGGTCGTAGACGGCGAGGTCGCAGCCGAAGGGTTTGAGCAGGGTGATCAGCGCGCGGGCGGTCGAGCTGGCGCCGATGATGCCGACCTTGGCGCCGGCCAGTCTCGTGACCGCGGAAGGTGGTCTGCTTCCAGCCGCCCTGCCGGATCGCGTGGTCGAAGCGGGGGAGGCGGCGGGCGAGCGTGAGCATCGCGGCCAGGCAGTACTCGCCGACCGACCAGGCGATCCGCGGTCCGGCGGAGAAGACGGCGACACCGCTGGTCGAGGATGACCGGGTCGATCAGGTTCTTGACCGAGCCGGCCGCGTGGCGCGACCGCGTTGGGACCGTTGCCGTCGGACCACAGGCCCTTGGGGAGGTGCGGCGTACCCCAGCTGGTCAGCAGGACGTCGGCGCCGGCGACCAGACCGGGAAGCGCTGCCGGGTCGAGCGCCGGCGGCTTGCCGGGCGATCCCGGGCCGGCGGCGTGCTCGGGCCCGGCCCAGACGACCTCGAAGCGGTCCTCGAGCAGTCGGCGGGTCTGCGGGTCGACCACATCGTCGGCGACGTTCAGGCGTGAACAGGGCAGCGAGTCTTGGCACCGGCGGGCTCCTTCGGTCTGGCGTGTGCCTCGACGGTAGGCGCTTTCCGTTATGCAGGTCCAAGCCCGATTTCGTATTGACCGATACCGCGCGGGTATGGGTACGGTGCCGCCTATGGACCTCTCGCTGCAGCAGCTCCGTGGGTTCGTCGCCGTCGCCGAGGAGTTGCACTACGGCCGGGCGGCGCAGCGGCTGAACATCACCCAGCCGCCGCTGACCCGCCAGATCCAGGGCCTGGAGCGGACGCTCGGGGTGCGGCTGTTCGACCGGACCGGCAGGGGAGTGCGGCTGACCGCCGCCGGCGACGTCTTCCTCGAGCACTGCCCGGCGGGTGCTCGCCCTGCTCGAAGTGGCTCCGGATGCGACCCGGCGCGCGGCCGATGGGCAGACCGGGACGCTGCGGATCGCGTTCACCGCGATCGGGGCGTACGCCGTCCTGGCCGACTTCCTGACCATGGTCGGGAAGCGGACGCCGGCGGTGACGTCGGAACTGACCGAACTGGTCAGCCCGGCGCAGTTCGAGGCGCTGGCGACCATGGAGATCGACATCGGGCTGGTGCGCCCGCCGATCCCGGCCGGTTCGAGTCCGTGCTGGTGCATTCCGAGGACCTGGTGCTCGCCGTACCGGCCGTCACATCCGCTGGCGGTCGGGGAGGGGCCGGTCGCGTTGGTCGACGTGACCGACGACTACATCGGCTACAGCCCGGAAGGCTCGCAGTACCTGCACGACATCTGCGCGGCGATGATCGGGATGGATCGCTACGCGGTGAGCCAGCTGGCGTCGCAGGTGCCGACGATGCTCGCCTTGGTCCGGGCCGGCCTGGGGTGTGCGCTGATTCCGCGGTCGATCATGGCGATGGGCGTGGAAGGCGTTCGCTACCGCGAGCTCGACGCGGCCGACGCGCACTCGGTCACGCTGCACGCCTGCTGGAACCCGGACAGCCCCAACCCCGCCCTCCAACGGCTGGCCGAGTCTCTCCGCGAGAACCCACACCTCGACGCCTAGGTCGCCGCGTCATCTCGGGCACTTCGCGCTGGTGAACAGGCTGTGGCCGGCGCTGGCCGCGGCCGGCGGTGCGCGCGTGGTATCGGTGTCGTCGACCGCGCACCGGCGTTCGGACATCCGGTGGGACGACCTGCAGTTCACGCTGGGGTACGACAAGTGGGAGGCGTACGGGCACGCGAAGACCGCGAACGTGCTGTTCGCCGTGCAGCTCGATGCTCTGGGCAAGGACTCGGGCGTACGGGCGTTCGCGCTGCACCCGGGCGGCATCCTGACCCCGCTGCAGCGGCACCTGACCCGCGAGGAGATGGTCGGCTACGGCTGGATCGACGCCGACGGCAACCCGCTGAACCCGGGCTTCAAGTCACCGGAGCAGGGCGCGGCGACCCAGGTGTGGGCCGCGACCTCACCGCAGCTGGACGGACTGGGCGGTGTCTTCTGCGAGGACTGCGAGATTGCTGAAGTCTCCACCGACGACAGCCCGGGCGTGCGGCCGTACGCGATCGACTCCGCGTCCGCGGCCCGGCTGTGGACGGTTTCGGCCGGGCTCACCGAGGTGAACGCCTTCGGGTAAGCGCGGGTGGATGCTCGGGTATGGTGAGCCACGACAGTACGACGGATCAAGGAGGTGGGACCGATCACCGCTAGGGCAGGTTGGTTGCTCCCGCCTCGAGTAGTCGGCGTCGTTCGCTGACTGCGGGAGCCTCGTAGTCGAAGGGTTTCCGTGTCTGTATCTTCTGTTCCCTCCTTTGAAATCGCCCCCGTCGTCGACCGGCTCCGGGCGGCCGGCTGTGTGTTCGCCGAGGACGAGGCCGCGCTGATCGCCTCGACCGCCCGCGACCAGGCGGAGGCAGCGGTCATGGTCGACCGCCGCATCGCCGGGCTGCCCCTCGAGCACGTCCTCGGCTGGGCGTCGTTCCGGGGGCTGCGGATCGAGGTCGATCCAGGGGTGTTCATCCCACGTCGCCGTACCGAGTTCCTCGTCGGCCGAGGCGCTTCGGGTGACCGCGCCGGGTGCTGTTGTCCTCGACCTGGGCTGCGGCTCGGGCGTTCTCGGAGCGGCGGTCGCGGCCGAACGGCCGGTCGAACTTGCACGCTGCCGACATCGAGTTGGCCGCGGTCCGTTGTGCGCGGCGCAACCTGGAGCGGTGGCGGGGCGCGTGTATCAGAGCGACCTGTTCTCTGCGCTTCCGGCGGAACTGCGCGGCCGGGTCGACATTCTGCTCGCGAACGTCCCGTACGTGCCGACGAACGAGATCCGCCTGCTCCCGCCGGAGGCCCGGCTCTACGAACCGCATGTCACTCTGGACGGCGGCCCGGACGGCCTCGCGACGCTGCGCCGGCTGGCCGCCGAGGCAGGCGAGTGGCTGGCGCCCGGCGGTCACGTCTTCGTCGAGATGAGCGAACACCAGGCGCCGCTCGCCAGAGCCGTCCTCCAGGACAACGGCCTCACCGCCCACCTCACCGCCGACGAGCTCGGCGCGAACGTTGTCATGGGCACCAAACCTCGAGCGATCGGGTAGGCGCCGAGGGCGTGCGGTCACACCCGCCGCTGGACGTGCAGGAGGTACTCGCGGCGGTTGAGCGGATCGTGGTCGGTCCGCGGGCGCGACGGGACCGGACCGGTGACGGGCTGGTAGCGCTCGAACGCCGACTCCAGCACGCCTTCGCCACGGGTGAGGGCGGGGAGTTGCTGTTCGAGCTGGTAGACGGCGGCCGCCGGGATTTCTCCTTCCAGGGTTGAGGTTTCGGCGGCCAGCCCCGGCACCTGCGGGATCGCCCGAAGGCGAGCCAGAGCAGCCAGTACGGCGCGGGTCGTATCGGTCGGGATCTCCAGCTGGAACCGGTGCATCGGCTCGTGAACCGTCGTACCGGCCTGCTTGAGCGCGGTGATCAGGACGAGCGGCGTGAGGAACCTGAAGTCGCCGGCCGTGCTCGACATGCTCTTGTCGAAGACGGCATGGGCGTGACTCTGCCGCGCCGAGTAGCCCGAGTGCGTCATCACCACCCGCGCGTCCGGGATCTGCCAGCCGTGGATGCCTTGGCCGAGCGTCTCGCGGACGGTCTCCTCGACCGCCTTGATGAACGCGTACGGCATCGATCCGAGCTCGACCTCGAGTTCGAACGTCACGCCGGCGTTCACCGGGGCCGCCTCCACCCACAGCCCGATCGTGGCCAGGAACGGGTTCTGGTCCTTCTTGTTGAACTCGACCGCCTGCCCGACCCCGTCGATCCGCTCGATGCAGATCGTGGTGGTCTCCCGGAAGTCGACGTCGATCCCGAACTCGGTCGCCAGCGTCGTCTGGATGACCTCCTTCTGCACCTCGCCGTACAGCGACACGTAGGTCTCCTGCCGGAGATCGTCCTGGCGCAGGTTGATCAGCGGGTCCTGCTCGGCCAGCTGGGTGAGCGCCACCTGCAGGTTGCCCTTGTCGGACGGCTCGGCCGGCGAGATCACCGTCTCCAGCGTCGGCGGCGCGAAGAATCCGCCGGCTGCCGGGCCCGCTTCCGGCGTGGTCGAGGTGATGCGGTCGCCGATCTGGATGTCGGCCAGACCCCACAGCTTGCCGATCTGCCCGGCCCGTACCTCGGCCGTCGGCGGGGAACCGAAGACCTCGAGCGCGGTCAGCTTCGCCTCGCCGCCGCTGCCGAACCGCAGTCGTTCGCGGACGTGCGCCGTACCGGAGAACATCCGGACGTAAGCGACTTTCTCCCCGGCCGCGGCCGCGCTCGACCTTGAAGACCGAGCCGTCGACCGGTTCGGTTGGATGAGCCTGAGGCGAGCGGGAGGAGGTCGCGGATGCCCTCGGTCAGGGCGTCCGTGCCGGCGCCGGTGATCGCGGAGCCGAAGTACACCGGGTGCACGAGCGCCTGCTTCGTCTGTACGGCGAGCCGACGGTGCAGAGCGTCGTACGTGAGTGCCTTCTCGTTCTCCACGAACGTCGCCAGCAACTGGTCGTCGTGCTCGGCGAGCACCTCGAGCAGGTCGCCGTACGGATCGCTCGGCCCGTACGGCGTGAAGGCCGCACTGCGCGTGCCGAGACCGGTCGCCGAACCCATCGGCACGATCGCGGCCGAGAGTTTGTCCGTGATCGACTTCAGCACCGGCTCGTACTGCGCACCGGCACGGTCGGCCTTGTTGACGAAGATCAGCGTCGGGATGCGGAGTCGTTGCAGCGTCCGCATCAGCACGTGGGTCTGCGCCTGGACGCCTTCGACCGCCGAGACGACCAGGACGGCGCCGTCGAGCACGCTGAGCGCCCGCTCGACCTCGGCGATGAAGTCCGGGTGACCGGGGGTGTCGATCAGGTTGACGGTGATGTCGCCGATCGCGAACGACACGACCGCCGACTTGATGGTGATACCGCGCTGGCGTTCCAGCGCGAGGGAATCGGTCTGGGTGCTGCCGTCGTCGACGCTGCCGATCTCGTCGATGACCCCGGCGGTGTAGAGCAGCCGCTCGGTCAGGCTCGTCTTACCGGCGTCGACATGCGCCAGGATCCCTAGGTTCAGTAATTTCACAAAGCTTCATGTCCCTTGAACAGGTGTCAGTACGTTCCGCGATAGACATGAAGCGAGGTCGCATGGCTGCGCTCCTTTGACTCGACACCTGCTGTTACCGACTCGAGTAGACCAGCCACGGTGAGGGCCGCAAAACGTTTTAGCTGTGGGCTTCAAGGTCGCTACTCTGTCGCCGTGACTCTCGACGCCCGCGCTCTCGCCGCCCCTGTTGTCGGCCCGATCGCCCAGGTGGAGTCCGTCCAGGGCTTCGTGGGCAATCAGACCTTCCGGCTGCAGACGGTCTCCGGCGAGACGGTCTACCTGAAATCCGGTGACACGGTCGAGGCCGAGGCCCGTGCTTGTGAGCTGGCCCGGTCGGTCGGCGTACCGGCTCCACAGATCCTGGCTGTCGAACCGACGTACCTCATCTGCGCCGAGGTCCCCGGCAGCCCGTCCGCGGTCGGCGACGAGGTCATCACGGCGACCGGGCGCGCGCTTCGCCGCCTCCATGAGATCCGCGGTCAGGACACCGCGTGGGCCGAGCGGCTGCAGGGCTGGATCGACCGCCTGGACGTCCTCGCGGACTTCATCCCGGCCGAGCTCGTCGACCGTCTCCGCTCGGTCGTCCCACCCTTCGTCGACTCCGTCGCCGACGTCGACCCGGTGCTCCTGCACGCCGACCTCCACCCGCGCCACCTCTATGCCGTCGGCAACCAACTCACCGGCATCATCGACTGGGGCGACACCATGTACGGCGACCCGCTCTTCGACATCGCCCGCTTCTCCATGGCCGGCGACGCGGCCATCACCGCCCTCCTGACCGGCTACGACCTCGACACCACCGGACTGGAACACTCTCTGTCGACGTACCGCATCCTCTGGTCCCTGATGGCCGTCCACGCCGAAGTCGCCGCCGGTGGCGACTGGATCACGCCGCACGTCAAGACCATCGCCACCGAGCTGAACGCCAGAGCTTGAGCCTGGACCTGGCCGGGGGAGGCACGGCAGGCTGGCGGAATGACGGTGTTCAAGGAAGAGAACCTCGCCGGGGCTCGGTTCGAAGATCTGACGTTGCGCGGGGCGGTGTTTCATGACGTCGACCTGGGCGAGGCGACGTTCGACAACGTGAATCTGAGTGGGTCGACGATTCACGCGCTGGTGAGGGACGTCGCGATCACCGGGGACGTTCGCAATCTGACGGTCTGGGGTGTGGACGTCGTACCGCTGGTCGAGGCCGAGCTGAACCGGCTGCAACCCGGGCGGGAGAAGATGCGGCCGACTGACGCCGACGGGTATCGGGAGGCGTGGGAGCTGCTCGAGCGGCTGTGGGGTGAGACGGTCGACCGGGCGCGGAAGCTGCCGCCGCCGATGCTGCACGAGTCGGTCAACGGCGAGTGGTCGTTCATCCAGACGCTGCGGCATCTGGTGTTCGCCACGGACGCCTGGGTACTGCGTACCGTCCTCGGCGACCCGGCACCGTGGGATCCGCTGGACCTTCCGCACGACGAGATGCACGACACCCCGCCGGTTCCGCGCGATCGCGCCGTACAGCCGTCACTGGACGAGGTGCTCGTACTGCGGGCCGACCGGATGGCTACGGTCGGTGCGCTCATTGCCGAGCTCACCGACGAGCGGCTCACGGAGATGACTGTGCCGGCGACCGAGCCCGGGTACCCGGATTCGGACAGTTACCAGGTCGGCGAGTGCCTCAGCTGCATCCTGGGCGAAGAGTGGGAGCACCGGATGTACGCCGAGCGGGACCTCGCCGTACTGGAGTCCGGAGAATCTCAGAAGTGAGGTGTCGAGTTCGTTGCCGGCGGTTCGACGCGTAGGCGAGAACACACCGACAACCTTCGGGAGACACATCATGGAGCTCAGCGTCAACATCTTCGTCAGCCTGGACGGCGTCATGCAGGGACCGGGCGGACCGGACGAGGACCGCAGCAACGGGTTCGCGCACGGCGGCTGGCTGGTGCCGCACGCGGCTGAGGGTCAGCTGGATCCGGTCGACGGCTGGTTCCGGGAAGCGGACGCGATCCTGCTCGGGCGGTCGACGTTCGAGACGATGCGCACGTTCTGGTCGCAGGTGACGGTCGAGCCGGACAACATCGTCTCGACCGCGCTGAACACGTGGAAGAAGTACGTCGTCAGCAACACGCTGTCCGACGAGGACGCGGCCTGGGGTGACACGGCCGTCCTGCGCGGCTACGACATCATCGACCAGGTGCGGCGGTTGAAGGAACAGCCGGGGCGGGAGCTGCAGGTCCACGGGAGCTGGCAGCTCGCGCGCACGCTGCACGACGCCGGCCTGGTCGACACCTACCGGCTGATCCAGTTCCCGGTCGTGGTCGGCACCGGTAAGCGGTTGTTCGCGGACGGCGCCGTACCGTCGATGTACACGATCACCTCCGGGGAGGTGCTGAAGGGCGGATCCGGCGTGGTGTCGCTGACGCTGCGGCAGGACGGGTTCGGCACGGTCGGCACTGGTGACATCGTGGTCGAGGACGGCAAGGAAGTCCTGATCTGACCTACCTGTCGGTGGTGTGTCCTAGTCTCGACGGAGGCTGCGATTGGGGACGCACATGGACATGCTGAAGACGCAAGCGATCCTGGACGCCGAGCTGGACGACTGGCGCAAGCTCGCCCAGGCGTTGCATGCACGATTTCTGGTCGAATCCTTCGCCGACGGCCTCCGCTTCGTCGAGGCCGTCGGCGAAGCCTCTGCCGAGGCCGGTCACCACCCGGAGGTCAGGCTCGGCGACACGTTCGTCGAGCTGAAGCTGATCAGCCTCGACGCGGTGTACCGGGCTGACGACGGTACTGAGCAGGTTTTCCCGTGGGTGACCCAGCGGGATGTCGAGCTGGCCCGGACGATCAGCGCGATCGCTCAGTCGATGGGGCTCGCTGCCAAGCCGTCGGCGGTGACGCAGTTCGAGTTTGCGCTGGACACTGCGGACCGTGCAGCGATCGGTCCGTTCTGGGCCGCAGTGCTGACGGGCAGCGCCGAGTTGTACAAGGGCGGCGACGTCTTCGATCCGACCGGACGCGTGCCGAACATATGGTTCCAGGGGACCGACGCTCACGAGACCCCGCGGCAGCGCTTCCACGTCGATCTCTGGGTGCCGCACGACGTCGCCGAGGAACGCATCGCCGCCGGCGTCGCGGCGGGCGGCCGGATCACCTACGACGAGGAGGCACCCGCCTTCACCGTCCTCGCCGATCCGGACGGCAACAAGGTCTGCATCTGCACGTGTCTCGACCGCTGACAAACCAGGAGCCTTCTCCACCGTTTGTTGGCTACAGTCGGGGCAACGTTCGATCGAGGAGGTGGGTCATGGCTTGCATGGCTATTCGGTTCCGTACCGACCCCTCCTCGTCTGCTCACTGACACTCCGGACCGGTTGGTACGTCGCGGCGTAGGCCGCGGGTCCCGTGCGCCCCGCGCACCCTCGTACCGACCGAACCGGAGTTGTCCGCCGTGGACACGCAACTGAATGCTGCCCTCACCCAGGCCATCAAAGGCGTGAAGTACGACGCCCTGCACGCTCGCGTCACCGCCATGTCGGCCCGCTACCGCGCCGAGCAGGTCGACGACACCACCCTCGGCATGGCCGACGAGCTCGACTGCCTCGCGTACGCAGTCTTCCGCATGCCGGCCACCTACCACGCGATCCGCGCCGCCCTACTCGCCGTGGACACCCAGGTCGCCACGCACCTGGACCTCGGCGGCGGCACCGGAGCGGCCGCCTGGGCCGCCGCCGGCCTCTGGCCTGCCGTCACCACCGAGATCGTCGAGCGACAACCAGCCGCCATCAGGCTCGGCCGGCGCCTGGCCTCGACCCTTGCCAGCAGCAACCAACGCTGGACGACCGCCGATCTCCGCCGCTGGACGCCGGAGCGCCGCGTCGACCTGATCACGATCGCCTACGTCCTCAACGAACTCACCGAAGCGACCCGCCACCGACTCATCACCACCGCGGCCGGGACCGCGGACACGGTGGTCATCGTCGAGCCCGGTACACCCCGCGACTTCCAGCGGATCCTCGACGTACGGCGGCAACTCATCCAGCACGGCATGACGATCGCCGCGCCCTGTCCACATCAGCACACCTGCCCGCTGACCACGACCGACTGGTGCCACTTCGCCGTACGACTGCCGAGGACCGAACTCCATCGGCTCGCCAAGAACGGCACCCGCAACTACGAGGACGAGAAGTTCAGCTACCTCGTCGCCACCCGCGCACCCGTCCAACCGGCCGCGGCCCGCATCATCACGCGGCCCGTCCGCCCGAAGGGTCAGGTTGTGCTGGATCTCTGTGCTGCCACCGGCACCAGACAACGGCTGGTGGTCAGCAAGTCGTCAAGGCAGGACTACCGCCGGGCCCGATCTGCCGACTGGGGTGATGCATGGGTACCGAAGGACAGGAGGTAGTCGAGATCTTCGGCGCCTGCTCTGCGTGACCTCCGCCATCGGACCCGGCGTAGGCCGGATACCTCCTGTCCTTCAGCACCCGATCAGAGGTCGTAGCCGCCGGAGGCTTCCAGGGTTTGGGCGGTGATCCAGGCGGCGTCGGGGGAGAGCAGGAAGGCGATCACCTTGCCGACGTCGTCGGGTTCGCCGATCCGGCCGAGGGCGGTCCGGGCGGCGAGCGGCGGGATCAGTTCGGGGTATTTCGCGAACGCGTCGTCGCCGAGGCGTGTGCGGGTCACGCCCGGCGCGACCGCGTTCACCCGGATACCGCGAGCGCTGAACTCCTTGGCCAGGTAGCGGGTGAGCACCAACTGGGCGCCCTTCATGCTCGCGTAGACCGAGTAGCCCGGCTCGGGCCGCGTGTTGTCGAGGGCGGAACTGCTGCTGGTGTTGACAATCGCCCCACCGTCCGCGAGCAGCGGCACGAGGGTCTGGGTGAGGAAGTACGGACCTTTGAGGTGGATCCGCAGCATCTGGTCGAACAGGTCCTCGGTCGTCTCCTCGAACGGCACCGGCTGCTGCCCGACGCCGGCGTTGTTGACGAGGAAGTCGAACGAGGTCCGGTCCCAGCGCTCGGCCAGGCTCTGCGTGACGGCGGTCCTGAAGTCGTCGAAGGTGTCGCTGCGACTCACGTCCAGCGGCAGTGCGACCGCCGTACCGCCGTCCTTCTCGATGCGCTCGGCCGTTTCCAGACCGCCGGTCGCGTTGCCGTGGTAAGTGAGGATCACGCCGACACCGCGCTTCGCCAGTTCGAAGGCCGCGCTCTGTCCGATACCGGAGCTTCCGCCGGTGACTAGTGCGACTTGCCTGATCATGTCTGTCATGCACACCAGTACAGGGTGCGGACGCCTTAACTGTTAGACGATTCCGAGCGATCACTTGCACGATCCTGCCGGATCTACGGCGAGGCGGGTTGCGACGTCCTCGCCGAGATCCACCAGCCGCAGCCGGGCCATCGGGGGAGTCGGTGCCTCGACGTGCGACAGCAGCAACCCGTCGATCGGCACCTCGCGGCCGGCCGCGGCGGCGATCAACGAACCAACTCCGCCATTGCTGTCTCCATCACAGGTTCAGCTGCGCAGACCGTCCACCTCAGGGTGCGATGACGAGGCGCGTGATCAGGTCGTTCTCGAGGGTGAAGGTGTACTGGAGGTCGACGGCGCCGCCGGGAAAGTTCCCCTCGAGGTGGTTCACCACGACGTAGGTGTTCGCATCGAGCTGCCGGGTGCTGACCAGCTCGGTCGTGTAGGTGTACTCGACCGCCGCGGTGCTCAGCCAGTCGCGGATCTTGTCGCGGCCGCGATAGGTCTTGCCGTCGTCAGTGACCACGGCATCATCGGCGTACAGGGAAAGAGAGGGGCTGGCCAGGTACTCGGTGATTGTTGTCGGCATCATGGCTCCACGCTCGGGTCTCTCCCCGGGAGAGGGTCAAGACGTTGACTCTCTCCCCAGGAGAGGGTGCACAGTGGCGGGGTGCACGGCGAGCTGACGATCGGCGAGTTCGCGCAGCTCACCCATCTGAGTGTGCGGACCCTTCGCCGCTATCACGAGAGTGGGCTGCTGGAGCCGGCCGCAGTCGATCCGTTCAGCGGCTACCGGTACTACACCAGTGAGCAGATCCCGTCGGCGCAGGTGATTCACCGGCTGCGTGAGCTCGACGTACCGCTGGCGGAGGTCGGCCGGATCCTCGCGACCGACGACCCGGGAGTGCGCGCCGAAGCTGATCGCCGGGCACCTCGACCGGCTGCAGGCGTCACTGGATCGGACTCGTACCGCGGTCAACTCGCTGCAGCGACTGCTCCGTCCCGAACCGGGTGAACTGGCGGTCGCGGTGCGCTCCGAACCGGCCAGGATCGTTGCCGCGATCACCGGCGTGGTTGACATCGGCAACGTTCTGCAGTGGTACGACGACGCGATGGCCGAACTCGACGCGGTCGTCGAGGAGCGGATCGGCCCTCCGGGTGGACGCTACGACAACGAGCTCTTCTCGGCCGGCCGGGGCACGGTCGTCGTCTACAGACCGGCCGGCGAACCACCGTCGTACGGTCGGGTGAAAGCGGTCGAGTTGCCTGCGGTCGAGCTCGCGGCAACGGTCCACGCTGGCACCCACGACGACATCGACGTCACCTACGGGCGGCTCGGCGCCTGGGTCGTCGACCATGCGCTGGCCGTCGATGGTCCGGTGCATGAGACGTACGTCGTCGGTCCGCGAGACACCCCGGATCCGGCCGCGTGGCGCACCGAGATCGGGTGGCCGGTGTTCAGGGTCGGTCCGTAGTGCGGCGCCATTCCTGCGGTGTCATGCCGTGGGCCTGGCGAAAGCGGCGGGTGAAGTGACCGGGGTCGAGGAAACCCCACCTGGCGGCGATGGCCGCGATCGAGCGCCGGCGGTTCGCGGGATCCGCGAGCTCGCGGGCGGCGCCCTGGAGGCGCTCGGAGATCAGCCACTGCTCGAGGCTGAGCTGATGCTCGGCGAAGAGCTTGTAGAGGTAGCGGAGGGAGATGTTGTGCTCCGCCGCGATGCGGGCCGGGGTGAGATCGGGGTCTGCCAGGTGCTGCCGCGCGTACCAGGTGACGCGGGTGAACAGTACGTCGGCCATCGCGGGACGCTGCTGAAGTTCGTCGTCCGCGGCGGACGCGAGGAGAGCCCGGACCAGCTGCGTCGTCGCCGTACCGACCATGTCCGCCGATTCGGTGCCTTGCAGCGAGCTGATGATCCCGGGCAACACGGTGAGGTGGTGCAGCACCAGCTCGTACAGCGGACTGCCGGGTAGCCGCCGCGCGGCCGCGCGGATCGTCTCGACACTCAACCCGAGGTCGTCGTAGTCGATCTGGAACGCCTGTGACGCGCCGCGACCGCTCCACGCGAAGTCGTACGGCGTGGTCAGATCGACCAGCATCAACTCCCCGGTCCGGACCCGCTGATCCGCTCCGCGCTGACTGAACACCCCGGAGCCGATCACCTGCACGGCCAGCGCGAGTCGCTCCGGACCACCGATCCGGACGTGCTTCGGCGTACGGACCAACCGGATCCCGGACCCCTCGTTCCGGAACAGGTCCGGCGTTCCGAGCCGCCAGAAGTCCATCCGGGCATGCACGTCGCCGGCCGGATCCTCGTGCTCGACCCGCGACGGCACACTTGCCGACATCATCGCGGCGTAGAACGCCTCGGCCCGGTCCTGTTTCGGCAGTACCGTGGTATCGAGCAGCACGGCCATCCACAACCCCCTCCACCCCTGGAACCTGGGGGGCGAACTGTGCACACACAGCCCAGATCCGTGCAGGCACATCCTACGGAGGACGTCGTCCGGACAGCTACGTTTCCGGCAAACCTCCCGGACGGAAGGACACACGATCATGCCTGCTGACACCATCGTGCTGGTACACGGATTCTGGGTGACACCGCGGAGCTGGGAGCACTGGATCACGCACTACGAGGCGCGCGGCTTCAAGGTCCTCGCGCCGGGGTATCCCGGGTTCGAGGTCGAGGTGGAGTCATTGAACGCGGACCCGACGCCGGTACTGAAAGTGACCGTGCCGGCCATCATCGACCACCTGGAGTCGGTCATCCGCGCGCTCGACACGCCGCCGATCATCATCGGGCACTCGGCCGGCGGGGCCTTCACGCAGATCCTGCTCGACCACGGCTTCGGTGCGGCCGGGGTGGCGATGAACTCCGCACCGACCGAAGGTGTGCGCGTCGTACCGGTGTCCCAGGTCAAGTCGACGTTCCCGGTGCTGAAGAGCCCGGCGAACCGGCACAAGACGGTCCCGCTGACCTTCGAGCAGTGGAACTACGCCTTCACCAACACCTTCACCGAGGACGAGGCCCGCAGGCTGTACGAGCGGTACGCGATCCCGGCGAACGGCGGGATCCTGTGGGGGAGCGTGCTGGCGAACTTCCAGCCCGGTCACCAGGACACCTGGGTCGACTACCACAACGACTCGCGGGCGCCGCTGCTGTTCGTGTCCGGCTCCGAGGACCACATCATGCCGCCAGAGATCCAGCGCTCGAACCACAAGCACTACAAGTCCAACACCGTCACGGAGATCCGTGAGTACGACGGTTACGCGCACCTGCTGCCCGCACAGGAAGGCTGGGAGCGGATCGCCGACGAGGTACTGGACTGGGCGCTGGCGCACTCGTGAGTCTCGCCCGGATCACCCACATCGGCGGCCCGACCACGCTGATCGAGGTCGACGGGTGGCGGCTGCTCACCGATCCGACGTTCGACCCGCCTGGTCGCCGGTACACCTTTGGCTGGGGTTCCTACTCGGTCAAGCTGGTCGGGCCGGCGATCGGTGTCGACGAGTTGCCGGCGATCGACGCCGTACTGTTGACGCACGATCAGCATGCCGACAACCTCGACGACTCTGGGACGTGCGCTGCTGCCGGGGGCCGGTGCAGTGGTGACGACGGTGGCCGGTGCCAAGCGGCTTGGTGGTGGGGCCGTCGGGTTGGCGCCTTGGGCTGTCCATACGCTGACCGCGCCGGGGCGGCCGCCGCTGACGATCACGGCGACACCTTGCCGGCACGGTCCGCCGCTCAGTCGGCCGATCACGGGTGACGTGATCGGGTTCGCGTTGCAGTGGCCGGAGCAGGAGCACGGGACGTTCTGGGTGTCGGGGGACAGCGTCCTGTACGGCGGTCTGCGGCACGTCGGCGATCGATTCGACGTGGGCACGGTGCTGCTTCACCTTGGGGCGGTGCGGTTCGGGGTGACCGGGCCGTTGCGGTACTCGATGACCGGGCGGGAGGGGGTTGAGTTGTGCTCGCTGCTGCGGCCGCAGACGGTGATCCCGGTGCATTACGAGGGCTGGAGTCACTTCTCGCAGGGGCGGTCGGGGGTTGCGGAGGCGTTCGCTGACGGTGGTCTGGACGCGCAGTGGCTCGAGCTCGGCGTACCCGGGAGCGTCTCGATCTAGTTCGCGGGCGCTGCGCCGGCTGCTTTGGCAGCATGTGCCGCATGGCTGATGGGCGCTTGGACGGCGGGAGTCTAGGGCTGTCCGACGAGCAGGCAGAACGGATGACCGGCCGGGTCAGCTAGCACGTACAAGGGCTCGCCACCCTCGGCCGTGCGGTCCAGGAGCACCTCGGCGCCGAGGTCTTCCGCGCGTTGTTTGTGGCGCTGCAGTTCCTCGAGTGACGGTACGGCGTAGTCGATATGCAACTGCATCGGTATGTCCTGCGACGGCCAGCTCGAGCGCGGCAGCACATCGACCTGTTGGAAAGCCAACTGCCGGTTCCCGTCGCCATCCACCAACACCAGCCAGTCGGCATCGTCGACCGAACCATCGGCCGGCGGCTCGTCCGCAGGCCGGTACCGCAACCCGAGCAACTCCCGGTAGAACTCCGCCAGCCCACGCGCGTCCGTCGTATCCAGTGCGGTGTGCATCTTCCTCGGACAGCCCGCCACGACCCTCTCCTCATCCACCCACGAACACCCCCTTCGATACCACTCGCCTCCGACCGTTCAGGTCGCGGAGGTCCGGGCGTGGTGGAACATGACGGCGATGGCGGCCAACTGGACGACGACAGCCGCGACACCAAGTGGCGACGGGTCGCCGGTCAATCGAACGATCGACATGATCGGGCAGAGGAGCCAGAGGCAGGCGACGAACAGGTAGAGCCTGCGGTCCAGGGTGCCGTCGCGGGCGATCCGCAGACTGGCCCGGCGCGGCTCGATCAGCCGGAAGATCGCGGCCGAGACGCTCATCGCGATGGCGATCGCGATGATGGCAGGCGTGGTCTCCAGGAGCGGGGTCTGCACGGTGCGCGAGAGACCGAGCAGTGCCGGCGCCCCCACCGCGAGCACGATCGCGACGATGGCCAACGCGTCTCCCAGCGGCCACCCGGAGGCGCGCCGACGCTCAACAGCTTCACCCGACACGCCGGTTACCGTAGCGGAAACCCCTTCGTCTGACGCGGGCGCGTCCGGCACTATCGAAGTGTGGATGGTCGGGGGTTGGCTCAGGCGTACTACGACGACGTCGTCGGACCGTTGCTCGCGGCGAAGTGGCCGAGCCTCCCGCACGCTGCCGGCCGGCTCGGCGGCGGGTCCGACGTACTGGGTCTCGACGACGCGACCTCGCGGGATCACGACTGGGGTCTGCGCCTGACACTTCTCGTCGACGAAACCGACCGCGACGAGGTGGATGCGCATCTCGCCGCGGAGTTGCCGGAGACGTACGCCGGTCTGCCGACGCGCTTCCCGTTCACCGGTCAGACCGAGAGCATCCACCACGTCGAGGTCCATTCGGCGGCCGGCTTCGTGCGGGGACGGCTCGGCTTCGACCCGCGGGACGGATTGTCGACAATCGACTGGCTAACCGTGACCGGCCAGGCCGTGCTCGAGGTGACCGGCGGGCCGGTATTCGTCGATCGGGCCGGCGAGATCTCCGCCGTCCGCGAGCGGCTGCAGTGGTACCCGGACGATGTCTGGCGCTACGTCCTTGCCTGCGACTGGCTCCGGCTCGCGGAGGAGATGCCGTTGATGGGCCGGGCCGGGGATCTCGGCGACGACCTGGGGTCGCGGGTGATCGCGGCGCGGTTGGTCGACGTCGCCGTGCACCTCGCGTTCATGATCGAGCGGCAGTGGCCGCCGTACTCGAAGTGGCGCGGGACGCTGTTCACACGGCTGGCGTGTGCGCGTGAGGTGGGCGACGCGCTGCGGAAGACGTTGAAGGCCGACCATTGGCGCTACCGGCAGCAGCAGTTCGCGCGGGCCCTGGAGCACTTGCTGAACCGTCAGCGTGTGGTCGGGCTGCCGGCTCCGGGCCCGGCGACGGTGGACTTCTGGGATCGTCCGTACCTGCATCCGAACGGCGCGATCGTCGACGCTTTACTCGCGGACGCACCTGACCTGCCGCGGGGCCGGGGCTGCGTCGAGCAACGGACGGACAACGTCGCCGTACTCGTTGATCCGGCCGCTCGACGGGCCGCGATCATCCACCCGTAGCCATCAGCGCCTCGGCGACCGCCGGCTCACCGTCCGCCAGCCCGCGCCACCGCCAGCTCACCGTCCACCAAATCGCGCCGCCGCCGAGGTAGTTGTCAGGCCTTCGCCGAAGTGCCGCGGAAGGCTCGGCGGTAGGTGGCCGGAGGCACCGCGACGACCCGCTTGAACTGGCGCCGCAGTGTGGTTGCCGTGCCCATCCCAGTCGCCACAGCGATCGACGCCACGCTCTGGTCCGTTGTTTCCAACAGCTCCTGCGCACGCCGGACTCGCTGAGTCAGCAGCCACTGCAGCGGCGTCTGTCCGGTCACCGACCGGAATTGCCGGCCGAGATGACGCGGACTCGTGCTGGCCTGCCGCGCCATGTCGGTCACGGTCAACGGCTGATCGAGGCGCTCGAGCACCCACGCGAGCAGTTGGGCCAGCCGGTGATCGCCGTTCACCTCTACCGGTGTGGCAACGAACTGTGCCTGACCGCCAGACCTGTGCGGTGGTACGACAAGTCGCCTTGCCACACTGTTGGCAATCGACGCCCCGTGATCGAGGTGGATCAGGTGCAGGCTGAGATCCACCGCGGCGGCCTTGCCGGCTGAGGTGAGCACGCTGCCGTTGTCGGTGTAGAGCACGTCCGGATCGACCTCGGCCAGCGGATACCGCGCACTCAGCTCCGCGGTGTGCGCCCAGTGCGTGGTCGCGCGCCGGCCGTCGAGCAGACCCGCAGCGCCCAGGACGAACGCGCCCGTGCAGAGCGAGGCGATCCGCGCTCCCGCCTCGTGCGCCGCCCGTACGGCGTCGATCAGCTCAGGCGGGGGCGGTTCGTCGACATCGGCGCAGGCCGGCACGATCACCATGTCGGCGTGCGCCAACCGCTCCAGCCCGTGGTCGGGCTCCACCGAGAACGGGCCGACCTGGACCGGCCCGGGTCCGCAGAGCTGGACGTCGTACCAGCTCCCCGACGCCTCGAGCGGGGGATTGCCGAAGATCTCGTAGGCCGCGCCGAGCTCGAAGTGCAGGAGGTGACCGGCGGTCGCCAGTGCGACGGTGTGCATGTCCGAAAGTGTACGCATGGTGTCGTTCCGGACGCTCACACTCCAGCACGTCGTACGGCGAGACTCGTGGAACCGAACGAGTGGAGGAACACGCGAATGTCTGCAGTTGTGGTCTATGGAGCGACCGGGCACACCGGCCGCTTCGTGGTCGCCGAGCTGGCCGAGCGCGGCTTCAAGCCGATCGTCTCCGGCCGTGACGCGGCCCGGCTGAGCGGTGACGACGTACGCCCGGCGAGGGTCGACGACCCCCAGGCGCTGGACCGGGCGCTCGACGGCGCGGCCGCGGTCATCAACTGCGCCGGACCGTTCGCCACGACGGCCGGCCCGGTAGTCGAGGCGGCCTTGCGCGCCGGGATCCCGTACGTCGATGTCGCGGCCGAGATCGAGGCGAATGCGTCGACGCTTGCGGACTACGCCAAGGCCGAGACGCCCGTGGTCCCGGCGATGGCTTTCTACGGTGGACTGGGCGATCTGCTCGTCACCGCGGCGTTGGGGGAGCGGACCACAGCGGATGAGGTGCATGTCGCGTATGGCCTGAACAGTTGGCATCCCACGTCGGGCACCCGGGTGGCGGGAAGGGTGTCGCACGACCGGCGGGCAGGCCGGCGCGTGCGCTTCCGGAACGGCGCGCTCGAGTATCACGACGACAAGCCGACGCGGCTGGACTGGCAGTTCCCGGAACCGCTCGGCCGCCGCACGATGATCGCTGACTTCTCCATGGCTGATGTGGTGACAGTTCCCAGTCATGTCGACGTACCAGACGTGCGGACATGTATGACAGTTGAAGCTGCGACAGATCTGGCCAACCCAGACACGCCGGCGCCCGACGCACACGGGAGCGCCGATCAGACCTTCGTCGTCGAGGTCGTCGTCCGCGCCGACGGTGTCGAACAGCGGGCCACTGCGAGCGGTCGGGACATCTACGCGGTCACCGCGCCGTTGGCAGTTGAAGCGGTACGGCGATTGATCGCCGGCGAAACGCGGACGACGGGTGCGGCGTCGGCCGGGGCGATGTTCGACGCGGCCGATTTCCTCCGGTCGCTGGCGCCGTACGTCTCGGTCGAGCTGCCATAACGCCGGACCTGTCGGTCGAGCTGCCATAACGCCGGACCTGCGAGAGGATGTGAGCCTCCCCGCAGTACGTCCGCCCACGTCCAGCCGGAGATCCAGGCGTCCACCAGCACTGCGTCGCCCTGTACAACCGCTACCAGCCCACCCCCGAACGAGACGGCCAACAGGCCATCGGCTTCGGCTGGCTCCTCGCCAACGTCGCCTACCTCAACTGGGGCACACAGCACGCCCGGTAGCCGCACGCGCCACCGTTCGCGCATGCTCTGACAACTTTGGTCCCCACGGGTGCATCTAACAAGAGTCCAAGGGGGCATCGTGAAGTCTTGTCACACCATCAGCACCAGCCACGTCCGTTCGATCCGCAGTGCGTGCTCGCAGCCGCAGTCCCGGTGGGAGCGGTTGATGTCTCGGCGGGTGACGATGCCGACCGTGCACCGGCCGGCCGCGTCCTGCCGGGTCCGGCCGCGCGGTCAGTCGTGAAGACGGCCGTTGCACTGCCGGGCGATTACGTCGTCCGGCCTCCCGAACCTCGTGATGCCCGAGCGATCTTCGAACTGCGCTCGGCCTACAACACGGCCATCATCGGATTCGCCGACTGCACGCTGAACGAAGTCGCCGACGGCATCGTGGAGCCCGGCTTCGACCGCATGACCGACGGCTGGCTCGTGCTCGCCGGGGACGGTGAGGCGACCGGCTACGCGACCGCGTTCGGCAAGGGCGACCTGCAGACGGTCGAGATCGAGGTGGCATCACAGCGCCCCGCGGTCGCCGCCTGGCTGCTCGAACAGACGCTGCAGCGTGCTCAGGAGATGGGTCGCTCGGCCGGCCACGCTGAGATCACCATCGATTCCTGCATCTACCAAGCCGACGAGCGGCTCGGCGCACTCCTGGCCGAACACGGGTTCGCCACTGGTACGACGTATCACCGGATGCGCATCGATCACACCGGACCGATCGCCGCCGCCGAGGTGCCGGCCGACGTCGTGGTGCGGCGCGGCGCCTACGACGACGCGAGCCGCAGCGCCGCTCACGACGTCCTGATCGACAGCTTCCGCGGCCAGTTCGGCTTCGTGCCGCGCCCGCACGAGGAGTGGATCGAGGCACGCGAGGCCCGGGCGACGTACGACTGGTCGCAGCTCACGGTGCTCGAGGTCAACCGGCGTGCGGTCGCGATCCGAGACTGCAGCGACGCGTACGTCGAAACCGACAATTGCGGCCACATCGCCATGCTCGGTGTGGTCGAGCGGTTCCGCGGCCGCGGACTGGGGGCGTCGGTAAGAGAGCTGTCATCAGCCGCCACATTTGCGGGTCTGCCTGGTAGGCGGCGCTGACCTTCGGTCGCGGGAGTATGCCGACCGTGGATCGGTCGATTGAGCTGGACGAGTTGGTCGAGCAGTGGACGTTGCTGGATGACGAGCAGGGTCTGGTATTCGGTAAGGGCGGTGCCGGGAAGCTCGGCTTTGTCTTGCTGTTGAAGTTCTACGTCCGGCATGGCCGGTTTCCCCGCGGTCGCGGGGAGCTGCCGGATGATGCGGTGCGGTTCGTCGCCGATCAGGTGAAAGTGCCGGCGTCAGAGCTCGGTCTGTACGAGTGGACCGGTCGAACGATCGAGCGACACCGTGCACAGATCCGTCAGTATCTGGGATTTCGGGAGTGCTCGGTCGAGGACGCGGACAAGCTCGCTCGTTGGCTGGCCTCGGAAGTCTGCGAGACGGAGCGGCAGCATGATGTAGTGCGCGAGCAACTGCTCGCGCGTTGCAGGGGTGAGCGTATCGAGCCACCGACCGCGGGCCGTATTGACCGGATCGTTCGGTCGGCGCTGCGACAGGCCGAGGTGGCGCTGTCGTCCCGGATCGCGGCCAGATTGCCGGAGTCGACGTCGGTCCGGTTGGAGAGCCTGGTGTCGGCAATTGACGACGCGGCCGACGATGCCGATTCGGTGTTGGCGTTGGTGAAGTCGGATCCGGGCAACGTGAGTCTGGAGTCGATGCTGACCGAGATCCAGCAAGCTCCGCGCGGTCCGTGCGATCGGGCTCCCGCCGGTCCTTGTTCGCCGACGTGGCGCCGAAGGTGCTGGCCGGGTGGCGGGCGCGGGCCGCGGTGGAGTCGCCCGTCACACCTGCGCGACCATCCGG
This sequence comes from uncultured Actinomycetota bacterium, assembly GCA_963770725.1. Classification (GTDB taxonomy): domain Bacteria; phylum Actinomycetota; class Actinomycetes; order Propionibacteriales; family Kribbellaceae; genus Kribbella. The sequence continues at coordinate 369,038 of CAVYQT010000009.1, read as the reverse complement.
TCGAGCTGCGGCTGACGCTGCTGGCGGCGTTGCTGCACGCCGGGAGCGGGAGATCACCGACACCCTGGTCGAGCTTGCTGATCTCGACTGTGCACCGGATCAACGCCCGCGCCGACAAGCGGGTCACCGAGGAGCTGGTGAACGCGCTTCAAGAAGGTCACGGGCAAGGAGAACATCCTGTTCGCGATCGCCGAGGCAGCGCTGGACGCTCCGGACGACCCGGTCCGGGAGGTGGTCTACCCGGCGGTTACCGGTGGCGAGCAGACGCTGCGGGAGCTGGTGCACGAGTACAAGACGAAGGGCCCGGTGTATCGCCGCACGGTGCAGACGACGTTGAAGGCCTCCTACACCAACCACTACCGGCGCGGCCTGATCGAGCTGCTCGACGTGCTGGAGTTCCGGTCGTCGAACACGACGCACCGTCCGGTGCTCGACGCCCTGGAGCTGGTCGCCCGGCACAAGGACGGCCGGCTCACGTTCTACCCGGCCGGCGAGCATGTGCCGGACCACAAGGGGCGTGCTGGGTGGCTGGGCGGACCTGGTCGTCGTACCGACGGCAAGGGCCGGACGCGGGTGGTGCGCGTCGACGTATGAGATCGTGCACGTTCCAGGCGCTGCGGGACAGGCTGCGCTGCAAGGAGATCTGGGTGGTCGGCGCCGACCGCTGGCGCAACCCCGACGAGGACCTGCCCCGCGACTTCGAAGCGCGCCGCGCTGGAGCACTACGCCGCGCTGCGCAAACCGCTGGACCCGACCGCGTTCATCGACGAGCTGCGCGGCCGAGCTGCGCGCCGAGCTCGGCGCCCTCAACGACGCGCTCGACCGAGCTGGGCTGGCTGGAGATCGCCGACCGCGGCAAACAGGGCGCGATCAAGCTGACCCCGCTGGATGCCGCGCCGGAGCCGACGAACCTGCGCGCGTTGAAGGCCGAGGTCCGGACCCGGTGGGGCACGGTGCCGCTGATCGACATGCTCAAGGAGGCGGTGCTGCGCACCGGCTGCCTGGACCAGGTCACCGGCGCCTGCCGGGCGCGGTGACCTGTCACGCGGACGTCCTGGCCGAGCGGCTGCTGCTCGCGGTCTACGCCTACGGCACCAACACCGGGATCCGCGCGATCGTCCGGCGGCGAGCACGGCCACTGCGAGGACGACCTGCGCTACGTCCGCCGCCGCTACCTGTCGGCCGACGTCGCGCGAGCGATCGCCATCGAGATCGCCAACGCCACCTTCGCCGCCCGACAACAAACGGTCTGGGGCGCCGGCTCGACCGCGGTCGCATCGGACTCCACGCACTTCGGCGCGTTCGATCAGAACATCTTCACCGAGTGGCACTCCCGCTACGGCGGCCGCGGCGTGCTCATCTACTGGCACGTCGAGAAGAAGTCGATGGCGATCCACTCCCAGCTGATCAACTGCTCCGCCTCCGAGGTCGCGGCGATGATCGAGGGCGCGATCCGGCACGGCACCTCGATGGAGGTCGACGGCAACTACGTCGATTCCCACGGCCAGTCCGAGATCGGCTTCGGCATCACCCGGCTGCTGGGATTCGACCTGCTGCCGCGGATCAAGCGGATCAACACCGTCAAGCTGTACCGGCCGGCCGCCGGCGAACCAGACGCCTACCCACGGCTGGCGCCGGCGCTGACCCGGCCGATCCGCTGGGACCTCATCGCCGCAGCAGTACGACCAGATGATCAAGTACGCCACCGCGATCCGGTCCGGTACCGCCTCCACCGAGGCGATCCTGCGCCGGTTCACCAAGGCCAACGCGATCCACCCCACCTACCAGGCGATGATCGAGGTCGGCCGCGCCCAGAAGACCGTCTTCGTCGCCCGGTACCTGCGCGACCGGGACCTGCAGCGCGAGATCAACGAGGGCCTGAACGTCGTCGAGTCGTGGAACGGCGGCAACTCGGTGATCTTCTTCGGCAAGGGCGGCGACATCGCCTCGAACCGTCGCGACGAACAAGAACTGTCAGTGCTGTGCCTGCGGGTGCTGCAGTCAGCGCTGGTCTACGTGAACACCCTGATGGTCCAAGACGTCCTGGCCGACGACGAATGGGCTGGCCGGATGACCGACGTCGATCACCGCGGCCTCACCCCGCTGTTCTGGACCCACGTCGCCCCCTACGGCGAAGTCCGCCTCAACATGGACCGTCGGCTCAGTCTTCGAGCTGATCCGTAAGCCCGGGTCTCGGGGTGCCGTTAACGAACGTGTCACCAGCCGCCATAAGCTCGCGGGAGCTTCGTCGTTCCGACTTCTTGTCCTGCTCGTGTTCGGAATGATGCGTGGTCATGAGCCGCGAGCCGATAGGTATGGACGAGTTGGTCGAGCACTGGACGGTCCTCGACGACGAGCGGAATCTGGTGCTGGAGAAGCGCGGCGGAGCCCAGCGGCTCGGGTTCGCGCTGGTGCTGAAGTTCTATACGCTGCACGGCCGGTTCCCGCGTGGCCGGGCGGAGTTCTCCGACGAGGTGGTCGAGTTCGTTGCCCGTCAGGTGAAGGTGTCGGGGGCGGAGTTCGGCTTGTACGAGTGGGCGGGCCGGACGATCGGGCGGCACCGCGGTCAGATACGCGCCTACCTGGGGTTTCGTGAGTGCTCGGTGGCGGACGCGGACAAGTTCGCGGTCTGGTTGACCACCGACGTCGCCCACGCGGAGCGCAACGCGGACCGGGTCCGCGAGGAGCTGCTGAAGCGGCTGCGGGAGGAGTTCGTCGAGCCGCCGGCCCCGGACCGGGTGACGCGGATGGTGCGCTCGGCCCTGCACAACGCGGAGGAGAACTGGTTCCTCACCGTCTGGGGACGCGTACCGGACGCCGTCCGGTGCCGGGTGCTGGCCCTGGTCGGGGAGGACGGCGACGAGGAGTCGATGCTGGCGCTGGTGAAGTCGCTGCCGGGGAACATGAGTCTGGAGTCGATGCTGCGGGAAATCCGCAAGCTGCGGGCGATCCGCGCGGTGGGCCTTCCCGCGGGTCTGTTCGCCGACGTCGCGCCGAAGGTCGTGGCCGGCTGGCGGCCAGCAGGCCGCGGTGGAGTCCCCGTCGCATCTGCGCCGCCGTCCCCGCAGTCGCGGCTGACGCTGCTGGGCGCGCTGCTGGTACGAGCGGGAGCGGGAGATCACCGACACGCTGGTGGACCTGCTGATCGCCACGGTGCACCGGATCGGCGCGCGGGCGGAGAAGAAGGTCACCGACGAGCTGGTCAACGCGTTCAGGAAGGTGACCGGCAAGGAGAACATCCTCTTCCAGATCGCCGAGGCGTCGCTGGCGCCGCCGGACGACGCAGGTCCGCGAGGTCGTCTTCCCGGCGGTGCCGGGCGGCGAGCAGACGCTGCGGGAGCTGGTGCACGAGTTCAAGACCAAGGGACCGGTCTACCGGCGCACGGTGCAGACCGACGTTGCAAGGCGTCCTACACCAACCACTACCGGCGCGGGCTGATCACGCTGCTGGAGGTGCTGGAGTTCCGGTCGAGCAACACCGCCCACCAGCCCGTGATCGAGGCGCTGGCGCTGATCAACCGGTACGCGAGCGGCGGGGAACACCACCTACTACCCGCTCGGCGAGCACGTCCCGGTGCACCGGGGCATCGCGCGGGCGACTGGGCGGAGGTGGTGTACCGGAGGACACGCCGCGGCCGGCGGCGGGTGGTGCGGATGGTCTACGAGGTCGCGACCTTCCAGGCGCTGCGCGAGCAGCTGCGGTGCAAGGAGATCTGGGTGCTCGGCGCCGAGCCAGTGGCGCAACCCGGACGAGGACCTGCCCGCGCGACTTCGAGGCCAGCCGCGCGGAGCACTACGGCGAGCTGCGCAAGCCGCTGGACCCGCGCGTGTTCGTCGACGAGCTGCGCGAGGAGATGACCGCCGAGCTGGTCGCGCTCAACGACGCGATCGGCCGGGCTGGCCTGGCTGGACATCGCCGACGGCGCAAGCGGGCGCGATCCGCTGCACCCGGCCTGGACGCCGCAGCCCGAGCCGCGCAACCTGCGCACGGCTCAAGGCGGAGGTGCAGGCCGGCGCTGGGGTATCGGTGCCGCTGATCGACATGCTCAAGGAGGCGGTGCTTGCGCACCGGCTGCCTGGACGTCGTCACCGCCGTGTCCGGCAGGCGGCACCGCCTGGACGCCCAGGTGCTGGCCGAGCGGCTGCTGCTGGCGATCTACGCCTACGGCACGAACACCGGGATCCGCGCGGTCGCCGCGCGGCGGCCACTGGCCACAGCGAGGACGACCTGCGCTACGCCCGGCGCCGCTACCTGACCGTCGAGGCCGCCGCGGCGGATCGCCACCGAGATCGCCAACGCCACCTTCGCCGCCCGCGCACGCCGGCTGTGGGGCGCAGGGCTCGACCGCGGTCGCGTCGGACTCGACCCACTTCCGCGCCTGCGACCAGAACCTGTTCACCGAGTGGCACTCGCGCTACGGCGGGCGCGGGGTCCTGATCTACTGGCACGTGGAGCGAGGTCGATGGCGGTCCACTGCCAGCTGATCAGCTGCATCCGCCTCCGAGGTCGCGCGCGATGGTCGAGGGCGCGATGCGGCACGGCACCACGATGGAGGCTGGAGGGCAACTACGTGGATTCGCACGGCCAGTCGGAGATCGGGTTCGGCATCACCCGGCTTGCTGAACTTCGACCTGCTGCCGCGAATCAAGCAGATCAACAAGGTGCAAGCTGTACCGGCCGGTCGCCGGGGACGCCGACCAGCTCCCGCACGCTGCGAGCCCGGCGCTGACCCGGCCGATCCGCTGGGACCTGATCGCGCAACAACTACGACCAGATGATCAAGTACGCCACCGCGATCCGCACCGGCACTGCCTCCACCGAGGCGATCCTGCGCGCGCTTCACCCGCGACGCCTCCCACCCCGCCTACGCAGGCGATGCTGGAGGTCGGCCGCGCCCAGCGCACCGATCTTCGTCGCCCGCTATTTGCGCGACCGGGACCTGCAGCGCGAGATCGAGGAGGGCCTGAACGTCGTGGAGGCCTGCAACCGCGCCAACGCGGTGATCTACTACGGCAAGGGCGGGGAGATCGCCACCAACCGACCGCGAGGAACAGTCGAGATGGCCGCCCTGTGCCTGCGCATCCTGCAAGGCCTCGATCGGTCTACGTGAACACCCTGATGCTCCAGGACGTCCTGGCGGAGCCCCGCTGGTCCGAGCTGCTCGACCCCGCCGACCGCCGCGGCTTGACCCCGCTGTTCTGGGGCCATATCCGCCCCTACGGCGAAGTCCGCCTTGACCTCGCCTCGCGCCTGGTCATCGGCGACGGCCCCAGCTGACGCCCCGCGAGCGAGTCCTGCCCGTCCCCGACCCGCGAAATCCGCTCGCCCAGCTCGGAGTGCCACTGCCAGGATGCCCCGGTGAGTACCGCGTTCATCCTGACCTCCGACAGCTACGAACGACTCGTCGCAGGCCTGCGCGGACGAACCATCGTCGCGGTCGACTACTTCGTGCTGATGGGTGGCGACGAGGGCACCGATCCCGACGAGTGGGACTACGGCGCGTGGCACGAGCCCACGATGGGCGTCAAGTTGACCATGGACGACGGCGGCACCTACTCGGCGGTGTGGGGCAGCACGTTTGACTGCTACGGAGTCGAGCTCTACCTGGCGCCCATGCGCGACTTCCTCTCCCACATCGACGAGCCGGGCGGGCCGGCGCGAGTCGCGATCGCGGGGCACCCCCTCTGGGCCGGGATTATCTCCGCCCCGATCGAGTCCTGCCGCGTCCAGTGGTGCGGCGAGGAGCACAGCGCTCCGACTCCGGTGCCGGAGACTATCTACGTGCGGACCGCCGCCGGTCGCTCGGCCACCTACGAGCCTGACGGGCCGTTCCACCTGTGCACCGACGATGTACTCGTCATCTTCGACACGGACGTCGCCGAGCGCGCCGGACTCCGAGCCTGATCAAGGCCCAGAGCGGGCTCGCGGGTCCGAATCTGAGCTGACGGGCCGTGGGGCGGTGATCCGGGCACGTTGCTTGGGCCGTCGGTGGTCAGCCGTCGAAGTTGGTCCAGGGGATTCCGAGCCGCCCCAGGGGCCGCAGAACGCTGCGATGTACCGCGCCGACCCACTCCGAGGTGTTCCCGTGCCACTGGTCCGTCGTCTCGGCGATCACGCCGGGTGCGACGTAGAAGCGTGTGGAGTCGTTCGGCCAACGCCAGGGCTCCCACGGCACCGGAGTCAGTGCGGCTGTCAGCGTGTCGACGTGCTCGGCGGCCAGATCGGTACGCAGGGCGTTGTAGGGGGCGTTCATCATGGCCTCATACAGGGCGAACTGGAGCAGGAAGCCGCTCAGCGGCTGGTGCTCCCGGCGCAGCTCGTACCCGTCCTGGTCGATCCATACGTCAGGGTCGGGGCGCGATGGATCGAACAGCCAGGTGAATCCTCCCTGGTTCTCGTCTCCGAAGGCGGTCAGGCCGTCGTGCGCCTCCCGCCACGCGTGTGGGGGTCGCAGGCGGTTTTGAACGCCGAGCAGGGCGGGCCGGTGTCGGGCCAGCCGGTAGAACACGGCAAGCGGTTCGGGAACTTCCCATGGGGCTGCGGCGAACGTGCCGAGGTCCTGATAGGTCTCGGGGATCCAGCCTTCGACGAACTGCGTCAGCGCTTCGAGCGGGCTGGCGGTCATATGCGTGAACCAGTCCAGGTTCGGCAATGTCTCGGGTTCGGCAGGCGGCCTGACCCGGTTCAGGAGCTCCGGGGTCAGTTCCGGCTCTATCGTCAGGGCCGCGTAGTCCAGGCATCCGTCCGTGTATCTGGCCTGCCCCGGCTTGCCGACTCCCAGGTATACGTAGCCTTCCGGCAGTCGGGTCAGCAGGTGGACCGGTCGCGTGTCCGGGCGCTGGGCCCAGCTCCATTCTGGAGAGTCCGGGGGATGTCCGAACAGGCGGACGCCGACGTCGTCAACGAATGGTCCGTGAAGGTGGAACCGGCGGCCGTTCCATACGCCGCTTACGTCGAGCCCGTCCCGCGGGTCCGCGATGATCACGGTTGCAGCGTCGCCGAGCAGGACGGAGGCGCCGTCGGTCTCGCAGCCGATGACGTTGTCGCCGGCCAGGCGTATCGCAGCGCCCTCGGTGAAGAGATCATTCGGGTTCACGGGCATGCGACGGACCCTATAGCCGTCGCGGATTATTCGGCTGACCGGTCAGCGTCGAGAACCAGGCCCGATGTGTGTGGTGCTGGGGTGTACTCCAGCACCACACACAGGCGCTGCCGAAAGCGCGTCGGAATAGGGTCCGATGCCGGATTCTCTGACATATGTCGGCTGGGATCCGAGAGGCTATCCGGACACTCGTACCGCAGAAGGGGTTCCCGGCCTTGATCGTCTCCTATGTCCGCGTCAGTTCGGCCGACCAGAACACCGTCCGGCAACTCGACGCCCTCCAGGCCGAACGCACGTTCGTCGACCACGCCTCCGGCAAGGACACCGCGCGCCCCCGCCTGGAGGAGATGCTCGGCCTTCGTACGCGAGGGCGACACCTTGCGCGTGCACTCGATGGACCGCCTCGCCCGCAACCTCGACGACCTCCGCCGCATCGTCCGCACCCTGACCGGCAAGGGCGTCCGCGTGGAGTTCGCCAAGGAGAACCTCGCCTTCACCGGCGAGGACAACCCCATGGCCACCCTGCTGCTGTCCGTCATGGGCGCGTTCGCCGAATTCGAGCGCTCCCTGATCCTCGAACGCCAGCGTGAGGGCATCGCCGCGGCCAAGGCCCGCGGCGCCTACACCGGCCGCAAGCCTGCCCTCAGCCCCGAGCAAGCCCACGCCCTGCGCGAACGCGCCGCAGCCGGCGAACGCAAGTCCGCGCTGGCCAAGGAGTTCGGTATCAGCCGTGAGACCGTCTACAGCTACCTGCGCGCCATCCCCGCCCCCGGCCCCACGATGACGCCGTAACCCGTCGCCTCCAGCAGTCCGCACTCACTGAGCGACCCGCCACCGGTCCTATGGCGGCTGGTGACACGTTCGTTAACGGCACCCCCACGCAGCCGAGCTTGACCGGGCGCCCGTGGCCGGGCCGATGGGGGCCGTGGAAGATCAGCTCGACAGTATCGGGCCGGCCGATATCGAGGTTGTCGGTCACCAGCGCCTCGAAGAACGACCGGGCGTGGCGGGGCGCGTCGAACACCAGGGTGCGGGAGACCTCGACCTGCCGCATCGACAGTTCCCACCAGTACCCGGCCGCCCGATCGTGGTCGGTCAGCGGGAGCGGCAGGATACTCATCCAGCGTTCGAAGAACACGCCGATGGTGCCCGGCCCGAGCCGGTCACAGATCGCCTGCAATGCCTCCGGGTCCGCACAGATGGCGAACCCGTTGGACAGCTCGGTGAACCCGATCCCGGCGTGAAGGGCCTGGCGTTTTGCCCACTCGTGGCCGTTGACCCATACCTTGATCGGGTAGGGAAAGTAGGCGCCGACCCTGATGAAGGCCGGCCCGAAGTCGTCATCCCACAGGTAGGGGTGTCGGTAAGAACGCTGTCATCAGCCGCCACAATCAGCGGCCCTGCACAGGAGCCCTTTTGGCGCGCGTTACTACCTTCCGCGCGGACTGTCCGGTCGGCAACTCGATCCTGGCGATCGAGAAGCTTCGGTGACTGCCGAACAGTGGCGAGGTAAGGTCGTGAGTCATGACTGCGCCGACCACAAAACCGACGTACAGCACGAATGATCTCGCGTATCTGCACGCCGAATACCGCACCCTCGATGACCTGTGCCTCGACCGACCTGACAGTCCCGAGCAGACGCGGAAGGCCATTGCAGCAGGCCTGCTGCCGCGGCCCACCTACGTCCTTCCAGAGGGCGTCGAGCTTTTCACGCCCGACTTTTTCGCCTTACTGGATTCTGCAGGCAGCCTCGCAGAATTGCCGAACCACTTCGCAGACCGGCATCATCGCGCGGCTAAAGCGGTCGACGGCCCGACGAGCGCCACTGAGCACGAGTGGAGCAACTACCTCTCTGGTTTGTACGGCGCCTGCCTGCGTCAGGTCACACCCGAGGCGATGGTCGCCAAGGAACAATTCATCTGGCGGATCGAGACCATGACGGCATCCGCTCGCCCCGAAGACGCCTCCTGGATCACGGAGCTGAGGGAGACAGTCGACGCCCTCGACTCGATCGAGCGTCCTTTCACCGACTACGACCGGCAGCGCTGGGGCGGCACGAGCCGGGACAGCTACATCACGTCCGTGCGTGAAAAGTATCTGGCGTAGCCGAGGAGCCAATCCAGAGGAGGGCCAAGCGGAGGAGGAGCGCTTGGGGATCCGGCCCAGGCACTGCGAGTGCGCCGGATGACGGTAGGGCGTGGGCGGCTCGGGCGCCGTCCGGCCTGAGTTCGGTCATTCGTTTAGTGCCTGAGATTGTGGCCGCTGATCGCGTCGAGGAGGGCCTGCTGGTGAAGGTGCCGGCGGCCGGCAGCGCAGGCGATGTCCAGATTGACGCTGTCCCAGCCTGGCCCGATCACTGGTTCATCACCTCTGTTGGGTGCGTACTCCCTCGCTCCTCGGGCCTCGTGATCAGAGCTGGATCAGGAACTCCTGCTGAGCAAGGCCGACGACATCGTGACGACAGGTTTGAGGGGATATGCTTTGCCGTCGCTCGGGGAGGAAACATTCTCACGCAATGGAACCGTACGGTCATGCCCCGCGTGAGACGAATCGAAGGGGTACTTCAGGATGCACAATGCGATGCACCGCCGCGTGTTCGCAGGTGTTTTGGCGGTGGCGATGTTGGCTGTCGTCCTCGTGGTGGTCGCCCAGTCGTTGCGGCGGGCACAGTCAAGTCGGTGATCACCCTTGCCGCGCCGGTGTCGGGCACGTACGGAACTGTCGTTCCGTTGGCCGGCACGCTAGGGCGCTACGGTTCGACCACCAGGATCCACGGCGCGCGCGTCTACTTGCAGCGCGCTCCGCATGGATCGACGGCGTGGACCTCGGTGACCAGCACCATCACGTCGCGCAGTGGATACTACAAGTTCGTCGTGACTCTCGGCCGGCCGTATGACTATCGGGTGAACTTCGCCGGCGCGGGGATCTATCTCGGTACGACGTCCGTCGTGCGATACCCGATCGTGTTGCAGAAGGTCGTCCTCGGCTCGGTCCGGACCACAGATGCCAAGCAAGGAAAGATCTCGGCAGCCGGTGTGGTGACCCCGGCGCCGGCCAAGGGCACAACGGTCTGGCTGCAACGCTGGGATGCGGCTGCCAAGGTCTGGCGCAATCTCGGTTCGAGTGTTGCCAGCGGCACCAGTTCGTCAGTCGCCGTGCCGGCGACAGCGCCTGCCGGGTCGGCGATGTACCGCCTCGCCGTTGCTACCAACAACGGCTACGGCGCCGGCGTCTCGAACGCGCTCAGCTTCACCCAGGCGATCCAGCGCGGCCTGTTCAAGAAGGGTCTGCTGGCTCGGGGCGGAACGCAACAGGGGCGCTTCGACCTCCGAAGTGAGCTGTGGCCCGACTTCGAGGCCGACACGACGATCACGTTCTTGAACGGCACCGCATGGGGGGACGTGAGTGCTGCCGGCTGCTCGGAGTGGTCGCTGCACGTGGGGAACTGGGGCAACGCTCCGATCCGGATCGAGGTGATCCGGACCGATCTGGTGGGCGAGGGCGCCATCCTCGCCTCGCGCGAACTCGCGGCCGGTGGCGGGACCGACAACCCGACCATCGGCGACCTGGTTGCTCCAGTGGCCGGTCTGAGCCAGGCTCGCGTGCTGGTCAGCAACCTGGATCCCAACGGCGCGTTGGCGGCGCGAACCTGGATCCAGGCCTACGCACTGTGCACCAGCTGAGCTGATTCAGGCCGTCACCGTACGCGGCAGTGCGTACCGGCCTTCGCCGGGTGGGGCTCTCACCGTGCAACGGTGAGAGCCCCACCTTACGCAAGGGCGTCGTACTCCGCCCCGGCAGCCGTTTGCCGAAGGCCGGCGACGATATCGCGGGCCTCCACGACCGACCATGAGTCGGGGCGGAGATATGCGGTTTAGCAGCAGTCGGCGTACTCAGCCTTCTAGATGACCTATTCCAAGGGGTCGGTGCGGCGTGCCTTGTGCCTTGTAGTGGTGGAGGGTGTCCAAGATCAGCGTTGCTAACCCAGACGATGAGCAGGAGGCTCTCGTGGACGCTGACTTGGACACCCTCGCGACAGCACTGTACGGCCCGTGAGGAGCAATGGAACGAAATCCGGCGTTAGTGGCTAGGCCGGTGAGGAGCTTCTGCTTGTAGGCGAGTGGCTGGTCAACTGGCTAGCGCCGGTTTTCGTTCCGATGTGCCCGGACTAGGAGGGCGCTGAATTAGGCCGATGCTGGGCTGGGGCTTTGCGCTGCCTGGTTGTGCAGGATCGGGTCGGGCTGGCTCGGCGGCGGTTGGGGGGGTTCAGCGGGTGTTGTGCTGGCGAGAATCAGCGCGGTGTGTGTCCTGGTCGGGGTTGGCCGGTAGGCGCTGGCCGTCAGGTGGCCAGGGTCCAGGTGGCTTTGGAGGTCTCCACCAGCACCGCTTGTAGGTCAGTGCTGACACCACCCGGACCCGGAGGGCACCCTAGTGTTGGTGGGAGTTGACACCACCCTGGCGGGCGCGCAAGCGGAGCTCGTAGAGCAGGCCAAGTGGCGGGAGCACCCCAATCGGGACACCCCCGAGCACGTCCGCGATCAGGCCGAACTGTGGGCGGGACACGCACGCACCGAACTGGAGTGGGCGAAGAGCCTGAGCAAACGACTGTCTGAGGGCGCCTACACCATGGCCGATGATCCGGGTTCGTGGCGAACGGTCCCCGGTCACCTCAAGATGCGCTTCTAATCAAACTTGACTAGACGTTTCCTCCTCGTGTAACTTTGGACAAGTAGTCAAACTTGACTATCTCAACCAATCCGTTCGGCAACACCGAGAGAAGGAATCGAACCCATGGGAAAGCTCGCGATCCAGACGAGAGGGTTGAGCGGAGGTGGGCGCGTGTCGGCGACGAAGCTCCTGGTACTCGGTATCGTGCACCTCTCCGGCGGCGCGCATGGCTACCAGGTGCGGTCCGAACTGCAGAGCTGGGGTGCGGAGAGTTGGGCCAAGATCAAGCCCGGCTCGATTTATCACGCGCTGAAGAAGGCGGCGGCTGATGGCCTCCTCACCGAACACGCCGAGCCGGGCAACTCTGGGCCGGAGCGCGTTCTGTACCGCGCGACAGCTCGGGGACGTGACGAGATAGTCGAACTGGTCCGCGACGGTCTGCGGCGCACCCACGACGCGGACATGCTCAACGCGTCCATCGCCATGTTGCCCATGCTGACCAGGTCAGATGCCATCGCGCAGGTTAACGAGCGGGTCGCGCGCCTGGAAGCGGAGCTCGTAGTGCAGGCCGAGTGGCGGGAGCACCCCAATCGGGACATCCCCGAGCACGTCCGCGATCAGGCCGAACTGTGGGCGGGACACGCACGCACCGAACTGGAGTGGGCGAAGAGCCTGAGCAAACGACTGTCTGAGGGCGCCTACACCATGGCCGATGATCCGGGTTCGTGGCGAACGGTCTCCGATCACCTCAAGATGCGCTTCTAATCAAACTTGACTAGACGTTTCCTCCTCGTGCACTATTGGTCAAGTAATCAAATTTGACTAGCGCTCAACCAATCCGTTCGCAACACCGAGAGAAGGAATCGAACCCATGGGAAAGCTCGCGATCGAGACGAGAGGGTTGAAGAAGAGCTTCGGCAAGACCCACGCGGTCGCCGGTGTGGACCTGGCCGTGAGCGCCGGGGGCGTGTACGGCGTGCTCGGTCCGAACGGGGCGGGCAAGACCACCACGATCCGCATGCTGGCCACGCTCCTGCGCCCCGACGCCGGAGAGGCGCAAGTGCTCGGCTACGACGTCGTGCGTGACGCCCAGGCGGTGCGGAGCAGGGTGGGCCTCACCGGGCAGTTCGCGTCGGTCGACGAGGACCTCACCGGGGTGGAGAACCTGTTGCTGCTCGCCAGGCTGCTCGGCTACTCACGCCGCCGAGGCAGGCAGCGGGCGGCCGACCTGCTCGACGCGTTCGGTCTTGCCGAGGCGGCCGACCGGCAGGTGAAGAAGTACTCCGGCGGGATGCGCCGGCGCATCGACATCGCGGCGAGCCTGGTCGTCACCCCCGAACTGATCTTCCTCGACGAGCCCACGACCGGGCTCGACCCGCGCAGCAGGAACCAGGTCTGGGAGATCGTCAGGGGCATGGTCGCCGAGGGCGCCACCGTGTTGCTGACCACGCAGTACCTCGACGAGGCCGACCAGCTGGCCGACCGGATAGCGGTGATCGACCACGGGAAGGTGATCGCCGAGGGCTCGAGCGGCGAGCTCAAGGCATCGGTCGGCGCCGGCTCGCTGCACGTACGGCTACGTGCGCCCGAGCAGCGGGCCGAGGCCGAACGGGTCCTCGCCGGCGTCCTCGAGGTGCCGGTCGAGCCGTCCGCTGACCCGGCCGCGCTGTCCGCGCGGATCTCCGACCCCGAGCGGGTCGCCCGCGCCCTGGCCGAGCTGTCCCGCAGCGGCATCGACGTCACCGAGTTCGCGCTCGGTCAGCCGAGCCTGGACGAGGTGTTCCTCGCCCTGACCGGACACGCCGCCGAGGAGACACCCGAGGAGGATGCCGCATGAATGCCACGTCCGCGGAGCAGGCGTCGGCGCCGGTCACCGAGGACGCGCTGCGCAGTGTGCTGTTGGCCGGCGAGCGGCCGTCTCGCCCCGGCCCGGTGCTCACCTCGTTGACATTCGGCTGGCGCGCTTTGCTGAAGATCAAACACGTGCCCGAGCAGCTCGTCGACGTGACCATGTTCCCGATCATGTTCACGCTGATGTTCACCTACCTGTTCGGCGGCGCGCTCGCCGGGTCGACACAGGAGTACCTACAGTTCCTGCTGCCCGGCATCCTGGTGCAGTCGAACGTCATGATCACCATGAACACCGGCATTACGCTGAACACCGACATCCAGAAGGGGGTGTTCGACAGGTTCAGGTCACTTCCGGTGTGGCGACCGTCGCCGCTGGTCGGCGCCCTGCTCGGCGATGTGATGCGCTACTCGATCGGGTCGGCGATCGTGATCACGCTCGGCCTGGTCCTAGGGTTCCGGCCGGAGGGTGGCGCCGTCGGCGTGGTGCTCTCGGTGGTGCTGCTGCTGGTGTTCTCGTTCTGCCTGTCGTGGCTGTGGACGATGCTCAGCCTGATCCTGCGCACGCCGAACTCGGTGGCGGGGGTCAGCATGATGGTGATGTTCCCGCTGACGTTCGTGAGCAACATCTTCGTGGACCCGAAGACGATGCCCGGGTGGTTGCAGGCGGTCGTCGAGGTCAACCCGATCACCCACCTGGCGACCGTGGTACGCGGCCTGATGCACGGCTCGGTGCCCGCCGGGGAAATCGGCTGGGTGCTCGTCTCGTCCGTACTTCTCGTCGCGGTCTTCGGTCCCATCACCATGGTCCTCTACCGCAACAAGAAGTAGATGCCGCTACCGCGAGCACTTGGTCGAAATCAACTCCGACAACCCGGCCCACTCGGCCAACGCCATCACCGGTACCAGGCCCGGACACGACAAGGAGAGCCGAATGAGCACCATCCCCAAGAACAACTCGGAAACCGTTGCGCACACGCCCGGGCGGGCGAGCAGCATCGGGGTCTGGATTCTGCAAGTCGTGCTGGCGGCGATAATCGCCGGCGGCGGAATCTCGAAGCTCGCCGGCGACCCGGTCATGGTGGACATGTTCGCCGACATCGGGGCTGGCCAGTGGCTCCGGTACCTGGTCGGAGCGCTGGAGGTCGCGGGAGGGGTTGGACTTCTGATCCCGGCTCTGGCGGGCCTGGCCAGTCTCGGGTTGGCGGCATTGCTGACCGGTGCTGTCATCACCGATCAGTTCGTGCTCGAGCAGAGCCCTTGGCTGCCGCTCGCCCTTCTCGTCGTGGCGGCCGTGATCGCAAGGGCGCGGTGGTCGCGCACCGAGGCCGTCGTCGGCACGCTGCTCAGGCGCTGAGACAAACCTCTCGAACGGAGATGTGAGATGAACGAGATGGCCTTTCGCGTGACATCAAACGATGGCACCACCATCGCCTACGACCGGAAGGGAAGCGGCCCGGCTGTCGTCCTGGTAGGCGGCGCACAGGACGACGGAGCCGAGAACGCTCCCTTGATACCTGCTCTCGCCGAGCACTTCACGGTTTACAACTATGCCCGTCGGGGACGCGGCGCGAGCGGCTTCACCGAGCCCTACGCCGTGGAAAGGGAGATCGAGGACCTGGATGCGTTGATCGCGGAGGCGGGCGGCTCGGCACACCTGTTCGGGGCGTCCTCTGGTGGCGCGCTGGCGCTGGAAGCCGCCGCGGCCGGGTCAGCCATCGACACGATCGCCGTGTGGGAGGTGCCCTACGCGGTCGGGGACGACATACGCCCGCGATTCGAGGAGTACGTCGCGGACACCCGACGCGCCTTCGACGCCGGGCGAGACGAGGAGGTTCTCGAACTGTTCATGCGCATGACCGGCGCCTCCGACGACAACATCGCGGCCAGGAAAGCGGCAGGCAAGCAGACGGCGCATTGGGCGGATTCGGTCGCCCTCGCGCCCACGCTGGTCCACGACAGCCTCTTCCTCAACCGCTACCAATTGCCGGCCGATCGACTGGCAACGGTCACCCAACCGGTCCTGGTCACCACCGGAGGACCGATCACGGTCCCCTACATGGCAGGCCTGCCCTCGGACTTCTTCGACCGCGCAGCCGACGAGCTTGCAGACCTACTACCCCACGCTCAACGGGAGACCCTCGAGGGGCCGGATCACGTCGTCGACCCACAGACCGTCGGCCCGCTGTTGCTACGGTTCTTCAGCAGCGAACACTGAGGGGCCCGCGAGGTGTTGCGGGAAGACCGATTAGGCACCGCGCAAGCAGATCTTCGTCGCGCCAGGGACACGGGGCGGACAGGTGGTGTCGAGGTTGATGTCGTCGGCGGCATCACAGGCCTGATCCTGGGCGTGCTCGTCACCAACGTCTTCGTCACCACGCAAGGCCGGGCCGTCGTACTGACCTGGGCTTCAGTGGGACTCGACCTGGCCTACTCGCTGCTCATCGGCTCCGTCGTCGGTCGTACCCCGCACTCCGGGCCGACTCAGTACCGCCCACCGAAGCCCTGCGCAGCACATGACCAGGCACCTCGGTAGGGCCAGTGATTCCGGGCTGTGGTCGCATGCGGTCACCGTTCCCGGGCGGTGGCCCGGTGCCGAAAGTCGTGCCCACGGCGTGCTCACGTCAGGAGTGCCACCGATGACGCAGCCGCGTTCCCGGGTCGACCTGTACGCGGCGATCCGACGGGATGCCCGATCTGGGATGTCCAACCGCGCGCTGCAGCGCAAGCACGGCGTCGGCTTCCGAACCGTGACAGCGGCGCTGGAATCTGCATGGCCGAAGGAGAGAAAGCAACCGCCCAAACGCGGCTCACGGCTTGACGCGTACCGAGTGGTGATCGACGACTGGCTGCGCTCGGACCTCGACGCGCCGCGGAAGCAGCGACACACGGCGAAGCGGATCTTCGATCGACTGCTTGACGAACATGACGGGGCCGGGGTGGTGTCGTACTGGATGGTCCGCGAGTACGTCGCCACCCGACGCCGTGAGATTCGCGTCGAGGTCGGACGGGAACCTGCCAACGCGTTCATCCCGCAAGAGCACCTCCCGGGCCGCGAGGCCGAGGTTGACTTCGGCGACGTCGCCATCCGCCTGCGCGGCGAGCTCGTAACCTGCGCGCTGTTCAGCCTTCGGCTCTCCTACTCGGGCAAGGCCGTGCACAGGGTCAGTGCCTCGGCTGGGCAGGAAGCCTTCTTCGAGGGTCACGTCCACGCCTTCAACGTGCTCGGCGGGGTGCCGACCGGGAAGATCCGCTACGACAACCTCAAGGCCGCCGTCGCGAGCGTGATCGGGTTCTCCCGCCAGCGGGTCGAGGCCGACAGGTGGACCGCCGTCCGTTCCCACTACGGCATCGAAGCCTTCTATTGCCAGCCCGGAATCCAAGGTGCGCACGAGAAGGGCGGCGTCGAGGGGCAGATCGGCTGGTTCCGACGCAACCACCTCGTCCCTATCCCCGAGGTCGACTCCCTCGCCGAGCTCAACGCTATGGTCGACGCCTGGGACGAAGCCGACGATGCCCGGCGGATCGGGTCCCGCGCCCGCACGGTCGGGGAACACTTCGCCACCGAGCAGCCACTCCTCGCGCCCCTTCCGACCGAGCCGTTCGAGACCGGCCGCTGGTTCACCCCGCGCGTGGACCGGTACGCCCAGGTCACGGTCCGGATGAACAAGTACTCCGTGCCCGCGCGCATGGTCGGCCGTCAAGCCCGGGTGCTCCTGAACGCCAGCGACCTGGTCGTCTTCGACGGCAGGACCGAGATCGCCCGCCACGAACGGCTCATGACCAAGGGCTCGACCCGGGTCGACCTGGACCACTATCTCGAGGTCCTCCTCCGCAAACCGGGCGCGCTACCCGGTGCGAAAGCGCTGGAGCAGGCCAGGGCATCCGGGCGGTTCACGCCCGTTCACGACGCCTGGTGGGCCGCGGCCTGCAAGGCCCACGGTGACGCCGACGGCACCCGTGCCCTCATCGAGGTCCTGATGCTGCACCGGCACCTTCCACACGACCACGTCGTCGCCGGACTCGCGACGGCGCTGCGTGCAGGCGCGCTCACCGCGGACGCTGTCGCGTTGGAAGCGCGCAAGTACAACGACACAGCAGATGGCGGAGCCGACGACACGACAGCGGACCACCAGTCCCTGATGAGCGGCGACAGGGCACGCGGAGAAGGCGAGATCCCTGCCGTGCGATCGCTGACCGAGCGCCGGCTCCGCGCCCACATCCCGGCCGACACTCGGCCGCTGCCGAGCGTGGAGAAGTACGACCAGCTGTTGGCCAGCCGACGTGACACCCCGAACGAAGGAGCCGCACCGTGACCACCAAGCGCCGTGGAATGACCGAAGAAGCAGCCGACGCCGCGATCGACCAAGCGTGCCGGATGCTGCGAATGCCCACCATCCGCAACTCCTTCACCGACTACGCCGACCGGGCAGGGCGTGAGCAGATGTCTTACCGCGGGTTCCTCGCCGAACTATTGCTTGCCGAGTGCGACGATCGCGCCCGACGCCGGTCCGAACGCCGGATCAAGGCCGCCAAGTTCCCCCGCGAGAAGTCCCTGCGGGCCTTCGACTTCGACGCCAACCCCAACATCGATCCCGCCGTGATCCACACCCTCGCCAAGTGCGAATGGGTCCAGAAGGGACAGCCGCTGTGTCTGATCGGGGACTCCGGCACCGGCAAGTCCCATCTGCTGATCGCACTCGGCACCGAGGCCGCCATGGCCGGCTACCGGGTCAAGTACACCCTGGCGACCCAGCTTGCCAACGAGCTCGTCGAGGCCGCCGACGAGATGACGCTGGCGAAGACCATCGCCCGCTACGGCCGCGTCGACCTGCTGTGCATCGACGAACTCGGCTACATGCAACTCGACCGCCGCGGCGCGGAACTCCTCTTCCAGGTCCTCACCGAGCGTGAGGAGAAGGCCTCGGTCGCGATCGCGTCCAATGAGTCCTTCGGCGGCTGGACCAAGACCTTCACCGACCCCCGGCTATGCGCAGCCATCGTCGACCGACTCACCTTCGGCGGCACCATCCTCGAGACCGGCACCGACTCCTACCGTCTGGCCCAAGCTACAAAGCAGCGGACAACCTGACACCCGTCGGGCGCGGAAGCGGTGTCGACGCAAACCAACATCCGCGGCACCGACACGTGCCCGGCGGTGTCAGAACTCGCCAACAAGCGGTGTCGGACGAAACCTCCGCAGCCAGTCCAGGCTCCTGCCGCTCGGGTGAGGCCGCGGCCGATGAGGTTGCGTAGGTTGAGGCCGGCGGTGCGGCGTTTGAGCCAGGCGTTGTTCTTCGTGGTGCCGCGGTAGCGGAGCTTGAGGCGGCGGCCGCCGCGGCTGGCGATCTGGGAGATCACGCGTTCGACGTTGGGCCGGTGGTGTCGGTAGTTCTCGCGCAGTTCCGGGTGGCCGGCCCAGTCGGCGCGGGCCTGGCGGAGCAGGTGGTCGCGTTCATGCAGGACGATCCTGCGCCCGGTCTTGGACGTGGTGCACTGCTGGCGCAGCGGGCAGGCGCGGCACAGTGCGCCGAAGGACGCCGTCCTGGTTTTCTGGCTGATCGGGCGGCTGTTGCCGGCCGGGCAGGTCACCGTCCGGGCTTGCTCGTCCACGGTGAAGTCATCGACGCTGAACCCGCCCTCGACCGGTGCCTGCAGCGGCTTGGGTTTGATCACGGCCTCGTGCCCGGTGTCGTCGATCGCGCCGCGCAGGTCGCCGGTGCCGTAGGCCGAATCGCCATACCAGGTGCGTGGTTGGCTCTCGCGGGCGAGGAACTCCTCGGCCACCGCGGGATCGGAATTGTCCGTGCCGGCGGCCTTGGTCAGCTGCTCGTCGGTGATGATCGCGGTCTCGGGCTCGGCCACGACGTGCGCCTGGTAGCCGTCGCGGCGGTTCTCCGGGGACTTGCGGGTATGCCGCGCGTCGGGGTCGACGGTCGACACCACCCGGTCCGGCGCGACCCTGCGGGCGATCCGCCACCGCCCATCGGTGCCATCCGATCCCTCGGCCGGCTCGACATCCTGGCCGGCGACCAACGCCAGCAACGCCAGCGCGGACTCAGCCTCGCCGTCCGGCCCGTCCCGCTTGTCGTCCGGCCCGTCTTTGCTCGTCGTCCGGCTCGGGCTTGGCCAGCGCCGCGATCAGCGCGTTCGCGTCGTTGACCAGTGCCGACACCAGCGCGTCCCTGGCGGCCGGATCGTCCCAGTCGATCTCCGGTTTGCCCGGCCGGGAGTAGTCGTGGCCGGTGCAGACCGCAGCGATCTGCCCGGCCGCGCCGGGCACCTGCCGCCCGACCCGGCGGATCGCCGAGATCAACTGGGTGACGGTGTCTTGGGTGGCCACCGCATCGGCCAGAATCGTGGAATCGACCGCGCGTTTCCGCCTGCCACGCACGATCCCGGTCTGCTCGACAACCGCCCTGACCGCGTCGTTGATCCGGTGCGGCCGGTCCGATTTCGCCAGCCGACGCCGCTAGTACACCAGCGTCGACGGGTCGAAACCCTTGTGGTCCAACGCCATCCCGGTCGCGACCTTCCACCGCAGATCACACCGGGCCGCCTCCGCAGCCTCCCGATCCGAGAAATCATGCAACGCCTGCAACACCAACACCGAGGCCATCACCGACGCCGGGATCGACGGCCGACCCCGACCCGACGCAAACAAGTCCCCGAACTCGCCATCAGCGAACAACTCCTGACGATGCCGCGCCAAGAACGCGAACATGCTGCCCTCGGACACCAGACCACCCACCAGGGCCTGCGCATCCAAAAGCTCCCGGTCCACCCGCTCCACACCCTGCACCCCGAAATACTCCCAGCCCAGCGATCACACACGCGGCAGAACACGCCGATTATTCAGCGCCCTCCTAGTGTCGTGCACCTTAAATTCGCTTGGTAAATCGTAGACTAGGGTTATGGCAAGGACTGGACGCCCCAAGGCCGAGCTGGTGCTGACCGACGAAGAGCGCGAGCAGCTTGTGCGGTGGTCGCGGCGCCGCAAATCGTCGCAGGCGTTGGCGTTGCGGTCGAGGATCGTGTTGGCGTGTGCCGATGGCGTGGACAACAAGGCGGTGGCGGCGCAGCTGGGCTGTGCTGCGGCGACGGTCGGCAAGTGGCGCGGCCGGTTCGTCGCCCGGCGGTTGGACGGGCTGACCGATGAGCCCCGGCCGGGTCGCCCGGCGGTGATCAGCGCCGGCCAGGTCGAGGATGTCGTGGTGGCCACGTTGGAATCGGCACCGGATAACGCGACGCGCTGGTCGCGGGCGAAGATGGCCGAGCGGAGCGGGTTGAGCAAGTCCACGATCGGGCGGATCTGGAAGGCGTTCGACCTCAAGCCGCATCGGGCCGACGGGTTCAAGGTCTCCAACGACCCGTTGTTCGTGGAGAAGGTCTACGACATCGTCGGTCTGTACCTGAACCCGCCCGAGGCCGCGGTCGTGCTCTGTGTCGATGAGAAGAGCCAGGTGCAGGCGCTGGCCCGGTCCCAGCCGGCGTTCCCGATGATGCCGGGCATGCCGGAGAAACGGACCCATGACTACGTCAGGCACGGCACCACCAGCCTGTTCGCCGCCTTCAACATCGACGACGGCACCGTGATCTCGGCCCTGCACCGCAGGCACCGGGCGACCGAGTTCAAGAAGTTCCTCGCCAAGATCGACACCGAGGTCCCCGACCACCTTCAGGTGCACCTGGTCTGCGACAACTACGGCACCCACAAACACCCCACGATCCAGAGGTGGCTGGCCGCCCACCCGCGGTTCCACATGCACTTCACCCCGACCTACTCGTCGTGGATCAACCAGGTCGAGCGGCTGTTCGCCTACGTCACCACCGACCTGCTCCAGCGCAGCGACCACCGCAGCGTCCAAGCCCTCGAGGCCGACCTCCGCAACTGGGTCAAAGCCTGGAACGCCGACCCCAAACCGTTCGTCTGGACCAAAACCGCCGAACAGATCCTCAACTCACTCGCACGACTTCTTCAACGAACTACCGGCGCAGGACACTAGGGCCTGTTGCGAAGTGGTCTAGTTTGATCTTCGTGACAGTGGGACGGAGTTATCGGTATGTGGGGCCTGCTGACTTGAAGGCCGTGGTTCGGCTCGGCGGTGAAGGCCGCAGGATTCTTTCGGCGGTTGATCTTGACGGCTGGATATCGGGGCGATCAACGGAGGAGCTTGCCGAACCGGTCACCTTCGTCGTGGACAGCGACGGCATCCTGCGACTCGCACCACGCCGCAGCGAGCACGTGGCGTGTGCCGGCGGAGACATGGTCCTGTCCGCCGGTGAAATGAGTTTCAGCCGTGAGGCGGGCCGCTGGGGGGTCGGCGAGGTGAGCAATCAGTCAACCGGCTACTGCCCGGATGTCACCTCGTGGCCGGCGGTCGCGGAGGCCCTGGACCGGGCAGGGATCGGGCGCCCTACCGGTTTCACGCACGAGGTGGTGTTCCGGCGCTGCACCAACTGCCAGGCGCACAACATCGTGCGTGAAGACGACTTCTTCTGCGTCTTCTGTGATGCAGTCCTGCCGCAGGAATGGAATGTGGACCCGGCTGAGGATACCGACGTGTCATAACCACTCGTTGATTGCCGCCACCAGCACGGTGGCTTCGTAGGGACGGCCAGCTTGTCATATCTGGTGGCCACAGCACGCTGCCTCTTGAGCCGGTTAATCCCGCACTCCACCGCGTGGCGCTCACGGTGGTCGACCTTGTCGAATTTAGGCGGCCGACCGCCGCGGGAACCGCGCTTTCTTACGGTTGCGGACTTGGTCGGCCTTCACCGGGATCGTGCAGTCTGCGCAGGTAGGTGCGATTCGCGCGGGAGCTATAAGCCTTGTCGGCCCGGACCTTGTCCGGTCGGGTACGCGGCCGGCCCAAGCCGTTGCGAGGCACCCGGATGGCGTCCAGGACTGGCTGGAACTGCGGGCTGTCGTGCCGGTGACCAGCGGTGAACAGCAGTGAAGCGGCTTTTGGCCCTGCTCGACCGCTAGATGCAGCTTGGTGGTCAGCCCGCCCCGGGAGCGTCCGAGGCCGTGGTCGTCGGGCTCGGTGTCGACGCCGCCGGGCGGTTCCTTCTGCAATGCCCCTTTTTGCGTGCCCCGGCGGCGTGCTGGTGGGCCCGGGCGATGGTCGAGTCCACGCTGACGTCCCAGGTGATGAGGCCTTTGGCGTCGGCCTCGGCTTGCAACTGCTCCAAGATCCCCTTCCAGGTACCGTCGCGCTGCCAGCGCCGGAACAGGTCATGGACCCGGTCCCAGGGGCCGTACCGTTCCGGAACGTCTCGCCACGGCGCACCGGTCCCGGTCCGCCACCGTATGCCGTCGATCAACTGCCGACGCGTCCACGTCGGCGGCCGACCTGGCTTCTTGCCCAGCGGCAGCAGTGCCGTTCCGGAAGACCATTACCGGCCGAATTCAGGTCCTGGTCGATGACGAGGACGACGAGCGCGGCGGCCAGCTGCACCCGTTCAGTCAGGCGTACGCCGAGGCTCTGAACCTGCCTGCCGGCGTCTACGACGGCGATCACTACTACTCCGAGGTCCTCGACGTCTGGGGACGCGACCTGTACGACGCCGTCGACGCCGAGCTGCGCCCGGCTGTACTGCACCTGGCGATCCCGGCAGCGTGCAACCGGCCGAAGCGGGACGTCCTGTTCCGGCTCGGCGACTGGCTCGGCCGAGTCGAGCCCGCGGCCTGGTACGCGGAGACCGGATTCATGAAGGCCGCATGGGAGTTCCGCGAACGCCCGGTGATCAACGACGCCGACAGCTTCATGCACGGCTGGCCCACCGGAGCACACTCCTACCAGTGGCGCGACCACCTGGACGACGTCGTCCGTGAGTACGCCGACCAGGCGGCCGCCCGGTACGACGACGCCGAGCCCGCCGTCGAGACGCTGGCCGAGTACGGCCTCATAGCCCTGGACAACGTCGGGTTCGCCTGGCGGCGCGAGTCGCTACGCCGCGCCTTCCGCAGCCTCGGCCGCGAGCGATCCAGTGACCGAACCGAGCAGATCCTCGGCCCGGACGCCGAGGACCTCTGGGACCTCAAGGCCCTGCTGAACGAGCCCATGTACACCAGGTCTCGGCCTGCGGCCCGGGACATGGCCCGGATGATCTGTGCCCAGTCCGGCGTCGCGGCCGACGAACCGGCGCCCGCCGACGGGCACCCGGTCTACGAGATCGGCTACCCCGCCTGCAAGGCCGCCGTACGGGCGGCGATCGCGCCGTACGTGAACTCCGGGCACGTGCGCGAGATGGAAGCGTTCCGGCGGATCGCGCTCGGCAAGCCGTTCCCCGAGATCCAGACCTGGCTGCGCCCGGTCGAGCAGGACCTGTAGTTGGTCGTGGCGCACCGGCGGGAAGGTCCCCGCCGGTGCGGCCGTGAACTGGTACCGCCGGATGTTGGAGTGACGAGAATTCTGCTCGGTGGCGCATCTAGGTCGACGGCAGTTGTCGGCGGAGCTGCGTATCGTGAATCCGTCCGTTGCAGCGAGTGACATTGGGGCGTGGGCGTACAGCCGCCGTCCGTGGGGAGAGACGATGACTGGACTTGATGACGAGGTGGCGAAGTTTCACGCGCAGGCGGCGCAGAGCGAGATCCAGGCGAAGGAGTATCAGCGGCGCGAGGAGGAACGCCGACTGGAGTACCTCACTCTGCAGCGCGAGGCAGCTGAGCGGCTTAAGGGGCTGCAGGTTGGATCCCGGCTGGTCGTCCTCAAACCGGTCAGGCGGTTCGCCAACCCCGACTTCGGACACGACGGTAGCGGCTGGCGTCGTACCAGCACCCAGCCTCGGTGCTGGGTCCTCAAGGATCACACCCGCTATTTCACGGGCGACAGCGTCGACCCCGTCGTCGAGCTATTGCTGGAGGACGGCCAGGTGGTCGGGATCAGCAAGGCGATCCGGGTACCGACCACTCTGCGCGATGTCTTCGCAGTAAGCGAGATGCCGCCCGTACTCGACTACTGGCCGGGCACCCCGTACGTCGACGGGCGAACGTTGGCCAAGGCACGAGAGCTTCTGGCAAAACTCATCGTGGAGTACGAGCGGAAACAGGCCGCGGGCGGCTGAGCTGCGCCCCCGCCAATCCCGGCAGCGTGTCCGCCGTCCCGCAACTCCCGTGCTCCTCCCTGCGATAACGGCTGTTACCGCCAGGAGACGTCCATGCTCATGTATGGACCTTGGCCCTACCCGGAGCGGTTGTCGGCGGCGGACGGTGAGTTCATGAGTTCGAAGAGGCTTGAGCAACAACGCCGTTCGGTTAGGGCCCCGTCATTCCGGCAAGTTCGCGCAGCCCAAGCTGCTGCATATTGACCCAAACCGTTGCTTTCGGCTTGGGAGCTTCGACCAGTGCCCGGTAGATGCTGCTCATCCGATCCACTGCGTCGGCTGCTTCCTCCGCCGAGTAGTCGCGGCTTGCCAGGGTTGAGAGACCGCCTGCAGGGTGCGGCACCGGCGGCTCGAGCACGCTGAGGTTGTGGACCGCGTGACCACGCTTCTCTATCACCGAGTGGAAGCGCGACACGAGTTCGTCCACCTGCTTGCCGCTCTGCGCAATCGCCTGCTTCGAGGTTTCGAGGAGCCGCTTCTCGAAGGCAGGGGGTCGGTCCGAGCTAAGCCACTTCGCCGCGACCTGTTGTGGCATCACCTGCTCGGTCAAGGTCAACACGAGGGCCTCGATCGAGAACGCTGCGGCGCAGATCGCGGTCAGCCCTGCGTACAGCTCCGCGCTGCGCCCGTTGCTCTCGTCGGTTGAGTCCGTGGCCGCTGTCCAGCTCGCCCGAGCCTCTGCGGCCGCACGTTCTTCTCGCCTCGCGATCCGGCCCCAGACCAGCCAGAACTCCGTGCTCAACAGGATCCCTGGCGTCGGGACGTGTGCGCGCGCATGGACCATGAAGCCGAGGCTAGCGGTGCCGGTGTTGCAGCGGACAGAACCGCCACGGGCCTCCCGGTGATAACCACCTGTATCACCGGGATCCGGCCGCCGGCGGCCGGATCCCCGCGCAGCAGGCCACAACACGCCCGGGGCTATCCAGAATGCGAACTGCCCGTTACTACCGGGTGGTGCACGTCGTACGGCGCCGCAGCGTCGGCGGCGAGCCCTACCGTGACCGTCATTCACCCGCCTACGCCGTTCGCCCGAGACCCCGGCTGCGATCTCCTGGCCGCCGGAGTGGTCGCGGTGAGCCCGGCGGCTCTGGCGCTGGCGGGGGAGCACCCGCTGGCCGGCCAGGTGCGCGACTTCCTCGCCGATCAGGAGTTCGCCGGGAAGGCTGTGCACACGATCCGCGCGTACCGCGGGGACCTGGCCCAGCTCGCCCAGCACTGACTGCGACGTGACCGGTGTCGACGCTGGCGTACTGGGGTCGTGGTCGACGTCGATCGCCGACCTGAAGCAGTCGACCCGCGCCCGCAAGCAGGCCGCCGTCGCGGCGACGTCCGGTCGACGGCGGGCGGCGGGTTGGTGTCGATCCGCGCTCACGCCGCGCCGGTGCACCATGCTGTGCACTGCCAGCACGCTCACAAGGAGAGAGGCGACCAGTGGCCCAGAGAGTGGAAATCCTGCTCACAGACGACCTCGACGGCCGCGATCTCCCTGCGGGCAAGGGGGAGACCGTGACCTTTGCGATCGACGGCAGCTCCTACGAGATCGACCTCGGCAGCAAGAACGCTGCAGCGCTCCGCAAGGTGCTGGCTGTCTACATCGAAGCGGCGCGGCCGGTCCGGAACAGACGGGGCAAGAAGGTCAGCCGCTCGGCCATCGGTGCTGATGCTCGCACCGTGAAGGAGTGGGCTCGCGCCAACGGCTACGAGGTCAACGACCGCGGCCGCGTCCCGGCCCACATCAGGACGGCGTTCGACGCGGCCAACTAGTCGGCTCCAAGACAGGGATTTGCAGCCGTCTGCCGAGCCAGGCCGCGAAGCCGACTTTTCAGGCCAGTGGTCTGACAGGCTGGTAGATGTGTCACCGCTGAGCGATCCGCCGCCGGTCACGGCTGATGACGATGAGTGGATCTCGGCCGCTGAGGCGGCCCGGATCCTCGGCGTCGGCCGGCGCACGGTCTTCCGAATGCTCGACCGCGGCGAACTCCAACGCGACGGGCATTACCGGATGCTTCGCCGCTCGACTGTCGAGGCAGCGCGCGACCGGGGAGAGGCGATCTCGCTGGCGGAGGCGGCCCGGATCCTTGGCCGGCCGATCCGCCTCGTTCGGGAAATCGTCGCGGCCGGTGAGTTGAGCTCGATCCCAAATCCGAAGTGGCCGGTGTACCGGCGCGAGGTCGAGAGGTTCGGCGAGGCGCATCCCCCGCCTGAGGGCCGCCTACCGCCTCCTGATCGGATCGGCCAATTGGACACCGCCGGTGCCAGCCACGTCCTCGGCTGCAGCGTCGATCGAGTCAAGCACCTCGCCCGAGCGGGGTTGATCCCGTCCGGTCGGGACGCTCAAGGCCGCTACTGGTTCCGGCGGGACCACCTCGAGGTCTATCGGCGCTCAAGGGCTGCCGAAGCGGCTATCGAGCACTTCGGTTCCTTGCCTCCTGCAACGAGCACAGCACGCGGCGCTGCCCACCCACGAACTGCCGCCCGCGGCCGCGCTTGGGAATGAGGCGGGCGCGGACCCGGTCGACATGCCCGGGCCGGGCCTGTGGATCCGGATCGCGACACCGCCGTCATCAACCGATCAAGGCCTGCGACGCACGGCAGCTCGGGTGGCGGTAACCGTTCGACAAACGGTCGGTTGCCGAACATCCATCCAGCCGGACGATCCTGTCGATGTCCGAAGTCGCCTGCACAGACGTTCGGAGTCCTCTGCACAGCCGACCAGGCGCCGCCGGCGCCGGCACCTTCTGATCCGTAGTGGCAAGCACTCTGATCGCGACCCGCTGGTCTGTGCTCCGGAGATCGTCGACCAGGTGCTCATCGTCGCTCGCCGGTGCAGATCGTTTGTGGTCAGGTGTTGCCTTCGGGCCACGGCGTACATCCCCAACTCGTTGCCTTCGCCGAAGGACTCGACAAGCCCGGCTCCGATCGCGTTGCCCCATCACACTCGTTCGTCCGGCTCGCGCATCGTCCATTCGTGCGCCAGCGCCGCGAACCACATCACGTCGATGCGGTCGCCCTGCCACACGCTGTGTGCGCGCATCGTTCCCTCGTGCACGAACCCCGCTCGTCGGGCCACCGCAGCTGACGCTTCATTGTCCGCCTCGACCGTCAGGAAGGCGCGAGCTGCGCCGAGCTCGAACAACCACCGTGTGAGCAGAACCACCGCCCGAGTCGCGTACCCACGCCCTCGCGCGCTCGGCCCGATCCAGTAGCCGAACTGCGCTACGTCTGCCTTCGACCAGTCATCGACGCCACAGCAGCCGACCAGGACGCCAGAGGCTGCGTCCGTGATCGCGAATGCAACACCAGATGGTGGCTCCGCCGCGACGAACGCCCGCCAGCTCGACGCGAACTCGTCGATGATCGCTTCAGCGTCCTCGATCAAGAGCGGCGGAGCGGGTCGTCCGAGTCGGTCGTGGGCCCCGTTGTAGCGTCGGATCGCTGGATCGGCGAATGCTTCCACCATGAACCCGGCGTCAGCTCTCGACCAAGGTCGGAGAGTGACCACGCCATCCGAGAGCGACACGTCCGGAATGTCGGCATCCGCTTCACGCACGTCTGTCGGCTCCTTTCGTGTCGATGTTCGAAGTCGGCTGCACTGATGTCTGAAGTGGGCTGCACGCCAGTAACGGATTAGTGGCGCTATTGGTGGTAGCGCTGATCCAGGCGGTCGAAGAACGCGCTGAGTAGGTGCCGAGCGGCTCGGTCGTCGACGAGTTCGGCGCCGCCGAACCGGTATACCTCGTATCCCTTCAGACGCAGATCGCGGTCGTCGGCCACCATCGCGGCGTAGCGGCGCGGGTTGGCACGGCCGTTGTCATCGGCGTAGTGCTGCTTGCCATCGCATTCGATCACCACGCGGGCCCGGTGCGGCAGGAGCAGGAGGAAGTCCATCCGCTGGCGCGACACCGGGCCGGGTGCACCGCGCTGGGCTGCGGTGTACGGGTCGTAGTGCAGGTAGACCTGAGGAATCAATGCGGCGATGCCGCCACCGAGGCGCCGATACCGTTCGGCGTAGCTGCTCAAAATGCGCCGTTCCGCGCCGTTGTCGCCAAGCGATTGCTCCAGCCGCTGGTACAGGCTGCGCCAGACGTCGCTCTCCGGTGCGCCGGTCAGGTCCTGCCGGTCGGACCACCAGGCGGTCAACTCGGCCCAGGTGAGTCCGTGTGCTGACAGGGGCCGGTCGTAGACCAGGCAGCCCTGCTCGTTACGGACGATGCGCAGGTCATTGTTCACGGCATCGTCGAGCACGATCTCGGGCTTGGGTCCGACCGCAGCGAAGATCAGATTCTTCATCGACCCGCGTACGCCCGATCCGATCCGGCGGTAGTCGAAGATCGGTGCGCCGCTGACGGCGTCGACCTGGACAAGCTCGTAGCCGTCGTGGACCAGCACGCCGTTGAGGAAGTCTCGTATCCGCTCAACCTCGGGCAGGTCGGTCCGGACCGCTGGGTGCAGCATCTCAGCTAGGAAGGCCAGGAGCGCCTCGTCGTTGTCGGCTAGGCGGAAGCGGGAATCGTGGAAAATCCAGTCGTCGTCCCAGTCGTCGTTGGCAACGCGGTGCTGGACGATGTCCTGGAAGGCGTTGGTGTACCGGGGGTCGTTGCTAGGGAGCTGACCAAGGTCGTAAAGCCGGTCCAGGAAGTCTGTTTCGAGTAGGGCGCCACTCCAGAAGGTGTGCTGCGGCGTCAGGAACTCTCGCCGACCGCCCGGAACGGACGCACACACCCGACCCAGTCCCTCAAGAAGACGGCGCCGGGTGACGTCGGTGATGCGGCCCGCTGCAGTCGCACCTTGCTTCGGAGAGGTCGTCATCGGGCGATGATGGTCTTGGCGCGGTCGAGAACCCGGTACACCGTGGGGCGTGAGACTTCGAACAGCTCAGCCAGCTCGGCAATGGTGTGTTCCTCGGCGGCGTGGAGCTTGAGTAGGTGTGCCTGCCTGGCCGGCGACAGTTTCGGTGCCCGGCCTTTGAGCTTTCCCTTGGCTTTGGCGATCGCCATGCCTTCGCGGGTTCGCATCCGCAGCAGGTCGACCTCGAATTCGGCGAAGGTGGCCAGGATGTTGAAGAACATCTTCCCCATGGGATCGGTGGGGTCGTAGATCATCGTGCCGAGCTGCAGCCGGACGTTGCGGGCAGCCAGCGAGTCCCCGATCTCGCGAGCGTCGGGTACGGACCGGGCGAGCCGGTCGAGTTTCGGGGTCACGAGAGTGTCGCCGGCGCGCACCGCGGCCAAAGCCTGGTCCAGGCCCGGCCGGTTGCGGTTGGTGCCGGAGTAGGCCTTGTCGAGGTAAATGTGTTCGGCTTCGACGCCGAGCTCTAGCAGGATCTGCCGGTTCGCTTCGAGGTCTTGTTTGTCTGTGGAGCAGCGGGCATACCCGATCAGGATCGCGGCCATGCCGGGATCGTAACGGATAGCCCCCGCTCATCGGACAAGCCATCGGACACCCTATGTGAGACAAGATTTCGCGCTCGGCGCTGGCGGTCTCGCGACCAGTCGGACAGTGTCCGTTGAGGGTTCCCCTAATGGACACCGTGCTACCGCTCGAAGCTGGCGTCGAGAGCCCTACTTTGCGGCATAGGACACGCTCGGGAGTTCTGGGCCTCCCCGGCAGCCACAGTGCGACCAGGCTGGAGCACATCGCGCCATGGTGCGACCGCTGGGACCTGTTCGGCCGGCCTCACTTCCTCGCCGAGGGCGACTCGCTGTCCGTGCCCACCGGGCACCGTCCCCGGTCGCCGCGGTAGCGAGGTAGCGGTGCAGCGACGTCTTGGGGATACCGGTCTTGATGGCGATCTGTCCGAGGCTGTGGCCTTTGGCTTTGAGGAGGCGGGCGTATTCGGCCTTGGCGGGGGGTGGGCGGTTGGGCGGCCGATGCGTCGGTTCTTGGCTTCGGCGACAGCGCGGGCGTGGGCGTGGGCGTGGGCGGGCGTTGATCAGCTTGTTGTGGGTCTGGTTGTCCGGGCACAGCTTGTTTCCTTTGACCGGGACCTGGATGCCGGCGTACCTCTCCCGCATCGATGACGGTAAGCCGAGCCACAGACAACCTTCTTCAGCCGGCTCGCCACCACACCTCAGCGTGTGTGAGCGGAAGGAGACCGCCACCCAGCACAACGCGGAACGAGTTTGGGCCGATCACCGCCCAGGCATGCCGGCTGTGCTCCATTGGGAAATCCTTGCTCGCCGCTAGCGCGAAGAGGTCATCGAACGCATCGGACACCAGCGGGCTGATGTCCGGTCCCGATCGCCTCGTACGCCCCCGCGCGCAAATGAGTTGCGATCCCTTCCAGGTCGACGGCAGCCAGCAGCTCGGACGCGACTGGGTCCTGTGCACGGAGGAGGTCCGCTGCTTCGACGCAGGCCGAGCGCAGTGCTCCGTCGACCTGTACGACGGCGGGCAAGGTGCTGAATGCCGCCACCAGGTCTCCCGGATCCTGGCGCGGCAGTCGCTTCGCCTTCCCCAGGCAGTACGGCACAAACTCTGGGAACTCCATGTCGTGCGCGGCATTTGCGACCCGGACCCAGAACTCGACCGGCAGTCGATCGTCGAGCCCGTCCTTCTCTGCCCAGATGCCGATGTTCTGTAAGGCCTCCATCCAGAAGTGGAAGTACTGCGACTCGGCGAGCTTCGCCAACTCCTCCTCATGCTCAGCCAGTAGGTCCGTCGGCACGAGGCTGGTCGCAGCGGCCAGTTGCTCAGACACAGCACCGGTCGGAAAATCGAGGTCTGACGTCAACCAATCGGGGTACATGGGTCGGGATCTTTGCATCCGCCCGGCTCATCGCGGCCCGTACTGCGCGTCGATCCCGCGCCTGGGACCTGCGCGGGGACTGTCAAACGAACGGTGTAACTCGGGTTGAAGACAGCAGCCGGGGGGCGGCCCACAGCTTGGGAGCCGCCCCGGAGGCCAGGGCTTCGTCACCGTGCGCCGGCGGATCGGGATGCGCCTGATGCGCCGGCCTGCCGACGCCGGTACGGCGGACCGTCAAGAATTCTGATCGAGTTGTTCCTGCTCCGATCCGGCTCGACTCCTACGAAGGGACTGGTCTTCGACCAGGCCAGCCACGCGCGACAGCTCGGCGCTGAGGGGCTCAATGCCCCGAAGATTCGACACCGCGCGGTTGAGGGGCTCGATGCCCCTCGACCGCGGTACCGCCGCCCGGAGCCCTATGACTGTGACCCGGGCAGCAGGTCACGTGACGAGCGGGGGAGGGGCTGGGACACTTCGGATGTCCCGGCCCCTTCTGCTGCTACCTCGTGATGGTCAGTCGTACCCGATTGCCTCCTCGAACCAGCTGGGCACCGCCATGTCACGAAGCGTAGGTGCCTGCGTGGACAGTTTCCGGCGGCATCGGAGTGTCCGTTAGACGATCCCCTAACGGACACCAGTGCTACCAGTCGAGGCTAGGTCGTCGAGACCTACTTTGCGGCTCTGCGCATCTTTGGGAGTTCCGAGCCCAGAGTCCTCGAGCGCCAGCGCCCAGCCCCCGACGCCCTCGCCGGCGGCAGCGAGGACTGACCGGCCAGACGCCGTACCGGCCCGACCTGGCAGATGTGCCCCCGCACTACGCCCCTGCCTCGTAGCGGGGCGGTGCGGGTTTGCAAGGTCAGGCTGTCGTGATGCGTCAACCGCACGCGGCCGACGGAACAACGCGGGGTGGAGGTACTAAAACTCTCGATCGCCAACGGCATATCCGAATATGGCGGCTGGTGACAGCTCGCTTACCGACGCCCCGACTGGCGAAGTACTTGCTGTACGACGCGTTCGCGCAAGACGCAGCCGCCGGCCGGACCGGCACCATCCTCCACGTCGACACCAACAACCCGACCCAGGCCCTCCGCCTCTACCAGTCGGTCGGCATGACACCCACCCTCACCCAAGCCGGCTACCGCCGCACCCTGCTCATCTAGACGCCCAGCTTCAGTTATGGAGTGTGACGACTAGGGCCTGGTCGGGGGAGCGTGGCATGATTTTGGGGTGGCTGGGGTCAAGGATCTGCGGGATCTTGCGTTGTTGCGGCGTGTGAAGGACCGGATCGACCGGGAGTACGCGCAGCCGCTGGACGTCGAGGCGCTGGCTCGTGGGGTGAACATGTCGGCCGGGCACCTCAGCCGGCAGTTCAAGCTCGCGTACGGCGAGGCGCCGTACAGCTACCTGATGACGCGGCGGATCGAGCGCGCGATGGCGCTGCTGCGGATCGGCGAGCTGAGTGTCACCGAGATCTGTTTCGCGGTCGGCTGCTCGTCGCTCGGGACTTTCAGCACCCGGTTCACCGAGCTGGTCGGCGTACCGCCGAGTGTCTACCGGGAGCAGGAGGAGGCGCGCTCGACGGAGGGGATCCCGGCGTGCCTGGCGAAACAGGTCACCAGACCGATCAGGAATCGAGAAGCGCCGGCGTCCGAGCGCCAACTAGCGTGAGCTGCATGGACATCATCATTCAGCAGACCTACTTACCGCACAACGATCCGGATGCCGCCGTGGCCTTCTACCGCGACGTCCTCGGCTTCGAGGTCCGTATGGACGTCGGGTACGAGGGGAAGCGCTGGATCACCGTCGGCCCGGTCGGCCAGCCCGTGTCGATCGTGCTCTACCCGCCGGACGCCACCCCTGGTCTCACCGACGACGAGCTCCGCACGGTCGTCGAGATGATGGCCAAGGGCACGTACGCCAGCATCAACCTGGGCACCCCCGACCTGGACGCCACCTTCGCGAAGATCGAGGCCACCGACGCCGAGGTGGTGCAGGAGCCGACCGACCAGCCGTACGGCGTGCGCGACTGCGCGTTCCGTGACCCCGCGGGGAACATGATCCGGATCGCGCAGCAGGCCGGCTGACAGCAGCGTCCCCAGCTGAGGCGCGACACCCCGCGCCTCAGCCCCGCGCACGGCCGCGCCTCGTCCAAGCTGGTTAAATCGAGCCACGCGCCGATGGGGGGCCGGACACGCGGTCCCCGCCTCACAGATGGAGACCCACGATGACCAAGGCCACGAGGAAGACCACATCGTCGCCTGCGCCGCACGCCGCCGACAGCCACGACCTGATCCGCGTCCAGGGTGCGCGCGAGAACAACCTCAAGGACATCAGCATCGAGATCCCGAAGCGCCGGCTGACGGTGTTCACCGGGGTGTCCGGTTCGGGCAAGAGCTCGCTGGTGTTCGGCACGATCGCGGCGGAGTCGCAGCGGATGATCAACGAGACCTACAGCGCGTTCCTGCAGGGTTTCATGCCGAACCTGTCGCGTCCCGAGGTCGACATGCTGGACGGCCTGACGACGGCGATCATCGTGGACCAGGAGCGGATGGGCGCGAACCCCCGCTCGACCGTCGGCACCGCCACCGACGCCAGCGCGATGCTGCGGATCCTGTTCAGCCGGCTCGCCAAACCGCACATCGGCCCGCCGACGGCTTACTCGTTCAATGTCCCGAAGCGGACGGCGACCGGCTCGATGATCGCCGACAAGGGCCACGGCGAGAAGACCGTGGTCCGCAACGCGGTCTACCATGGCGGCATGTGCCCGCGCTGTGAGGGCATGGGCGCGGTCACCGACTTCGACCTGACCGCGCTGTACGACGACAGCAAGTCGCTGAACGAGGGCGCGCTGACGATCCCCGGCTACAGCATGGAGGGCTGGTACGGCCGGATCTTCCGGGGCGCCGGCTACTTCAACCCGGACAAGCCGATCAAGAAGTACACCAAGAAGGAACTGCACGACCTGCTCTACCGGGAGCCGACCAAGATCAAGGTCGAGGGCATCAACCTGACCTACTCGGGCCTGATCCCGGCGATCCAGAAGTCGTTCCTGTCCAAGGACGTCGACGCGATGCAGCCGCACATCCGCGCCTTCGTGGAGCGGGCGGTGACCTTCCAGACCTGTCCGGACTGTGACGGCACCCGGCTCAGCCAGGAGGCGCTGGCGTCGAAGATCAAGGGCAAGAACATCGCTGATCTGAGCAAGCTGCAGATCAGCGACCTGGCCGACTGGATCCGCGATCTCGACGAGCCGTCGGTGGCCCCGCTGCTCGCCGGGTTGCAGCACCTGCTCGACTCGTTCGCGGAGATCGGCCTCGGCTACCTCTCGCTGGACCGGCCGGCCGGCACGCTGTCCGGGGGAGAGGCGCAGCGGACCAAGATGATCCGTCACCTCGGCTCGTCGCTGACCGACGTCACCTATGTCTTCGACGAGCCGACGATCGGTCTGCACCCGCACGACATCGAGCGGATGAACAACCTGCTGCTGCAGTTGCGGGACAAGGGCAACACCGTGCTCGTCGTCGAGCACAAGCCCGAGACGATCGCGATCGCCGACCACGTCGTCGACCTCGGCCCGGGCGCCGGATCGGGCGGCGGCACCGTCTCGTTCGAGGGAACCGTCGACGGGCTGCGCAAGAGTGACACCACCACCGGCCGGCACATCGACGACCGCGCGAAGCTCAAGGAGTCGGTCCGTTCGTCCAACGGCGCGATGGAGGTTCGCGGCGCGTCGACGAACAACCTGCAGAAGGTGAACGTCGACATTCCACTCGGCATGCTCTGCGTGATCACCGGTGTCGCCGGCTCCGGCAAGAGCTCGCTGATCCACGGCTCGGTCGCGGATCGCGAAGGCGTCGTGGTGATCGACCAGGCTGCGATTCGCGGCTCGCGTCGCAGCAACCCGGCGACGTACACCGGACTCCTCGACCCGATCCGCAAGGCGTTCGCCAAGGCCAACGGTGTGAAGCCGGCCCTGTTCAGCTCCAACTCCGAGGGCGCCTGCCCGACCTGCAACGGCGCCGGCATCATCTACACCGACCTCGGGGTGATGGCGACCGTCGAGTCGACCTGCGAGGAGTGCGAGGGCAAGCGGTTCCAGGCGTCGGTCCTCGAGTACACCCTCGGCGGCCGGAACATCGCCGAAGTCCTCGCGATGTCGGTGAACGAGGCCGAGGAGTTCTTCGAGGACGGCGAGGCGCGGACGCCGGCCGCGCACAAGATCCTGGACCGGATGGCTGACGTCGGACTCGGGTACCTCACGCTCGGCCAGCCGCTGACCACGCTGTCCGGCGGTGAGCGGCAGCGGCTGAAGCTGGCCACTCAGATGGCCGAGAAGGGCGACGTCTACATCCTCGACGAGCCGACCACCGGTCTGCACCTGGCCGACGTCGAGCAACTGCTCGGCCTGCTCGACCGCCTGGTCGAGTCCGGCAAGTCGGTCATCGTCATCGAGCACCACCAGGCGGTGATGGCCCACGCCGACTGGATCATCGACCTCGGCCCGGGCGCCGGCCACGACGGCGGACGCGTCGTCTTCGAAGGCACCCCGACCGACCTGGTCGCTGCCCAGTCCACTCTCACCGGGGAGCACCTGGCGTTGTACGTCGCGTGAGAGCTTGACCCTGACGCAGGGTCAACCTCCCAGCAAGGTCGGTATGACCACATCTATTGCGATCGATGTCGCCGGACTGCGCAAGTCGTACGGCGACCACGAGGTGATCGCCGGAGTCGACCTGACCGTCCCCGCCGGCACCGTCTACGCCCTGCTCGGGCCCAGCGGTGCCGGCAAGACGACCACCGTCCGGATTCTGTCCACATTGCTGCCCGCGGACGCCGGTGAGGCTCGGGTCGCCGGGTGCGCCCTGCCTGGCAGAGCCCCGGCAGAACGGTCCACCTGGGTGCAATTCGACAGGACGTATACGCCCACTGCCGGCCACTCCCCGCCTCAGCCCACCGGGGCCTGCGACTCGATCGCCGGACACCTCCTGTCGAACTGCACCAATCAATCACGGCTCGATGACAACCCAAGGTTTCTGGATGCGGCACCAGCCGAACTCGCGTCGGGCGACGCAGACCGACAGCAACTCGCGGCCAGCGATTGACCCAGATCGTCTTTCCCGACCGAGAGGTCTCATGACTCCTGCGAGGCACCGGCCGACAGCAGCCGCTCCGCCAGCACGCGGCAGCGATTCCCGAGCTCCGGCGGGTCGAGCACCTCGAAGTCGTGTCCCAGCAGGAGCACGTGCATGAGCACGAAGTCGAGGCTGCCGGCTCCACTGAGCACCTCGCAGCGCTCACTTCCACGCGGTCGTACGACGGCCGCCGACGCCGGAATCTGCGCACGCACGATCTCGGCCGGCGCATGGACCAAGAACCGCGCCTGGTGCGGATAGACCCGGCTCGCCACCCCCTCCTGCACGAACGTCGCCGCATCGGGCGCCTCGCGCGGCCGGAAGTGCCAGGTCCGCGCGGCCACCTCGCTCATCCGGTCGACGCGGAAGCTCCGCCAGTCCTCGCGATCGAGGTCGTAGGCGAGACAGGTACCAGCGCCGATCGGAGGCGACCAGGCGGTACGGCTCGACCCGCCGCCGCCGTACCTCGTTCCCGGACGGGTAGTCGAAGTCGGCCTCGACCTCGTCGCGGCAGGCTCTGACCAGCGTCATGAGTACGTCGGGGTCGATCGTCGTACGGCCTCCGCTCAAGGACTCGACCGAGCCGGAGAGCGCGCGCACCAGCTCCCGCAGCCGGATGGGCAGCACCCGGTCGAGC
Organism: uncultured Actinomycetota bacterium; assembly: GCA_963770725.1. GTDB lineage: Bacteria > Actinomycetota > Actinomycetes > Propionibacteriales > Kribbellaceae > Kribbella. The sequence continues at coordinate 331,793 of CAVYQT010000009.1, read as the reverse complement.
TTGGTCAGCGCCCGGACCGCGGCATCGCCGGCGCCGGCCACCGCGCCACCCGCGCCTGCGAGCAGTGAGACCGCCGTGGCGATCGCCTCCTCGTCGTCGAGAAGCAGCGGCGGCAGGTCCTGACCCGGGCCGAGTTGGTAGCCGCCGCCGACTCCCTGGCTGGCGTGCACCGGGTAGCCGAGGCGCGCAGGCGCTCGACATCACGCCGTACCGTCCGTGGCGTGACGCCGAGCCGGTCGGCGAGTTCGGGGCCGGTCCAGACCTGGCGTTGCTGCAGCAGGCCGAGCAGGGTCAGCACCCGTTCCGTCGTACCCCGCTCGTCACCACCCATGTCGACTACCTTGCCAGAGATAGCGGACCGATTCTGTCCGCTAGGCGTGCCAGAGTGGATCCCAACGAAACCCGAGGACGAATGGAGCAATCCGATGAGCCGGCAGATCCAAGTCACCTTCGACGCGCACGACCCGCGGGCACTGTCGACCTTCTGGCGCGACGTGCTGGGCTACGTCCACCCCGGTCCGCCCGGAGTCGAGGTGCCCGAAGGCGTCGAGCCGCTGGCCGCGTGGGACGAGTTCCTCGCGAAGATCGGCGTACCGGAGGAGGAGCGCAACTCGAGGTTCGCCATCGAGGACCCGGACGGGGACGGCCCGCGGGTGTTCTTCCAGCAGGTGCCGGAGGACAAGGTCGCCAAGAACCGCGTCCACCTCGACGTCCGCGCGGCCCCCGGACTGCAGGGAGACGAACGGATGGCCGCCCTCGAGGCCGAGTGCGACCGCCTCGTCGCGCTGGGAGCGAAGCGCGTACAACGCTTCGAGCCCAGCCCACCCATGGGCTTCGGCACCATCACGATGACCGACCCCGAGGGCAACGAGTTCTGCCTGGACTAACTGGCCCTCCGGGCGAACAGGCCGGCGTTGAGGAAGTCGGGCCCGAATGCGTCGTCGCGGTCAGAGCGGACCGCACGGACTTCGACGGGGTCGAGCGGAGCGAAGATCTCGGTGAGATCGCCGAGCGAGAAGGCCATACCGCCCTCGGTATCGCCGGTCATGACGATCCGGTCGTCGTCCGGCGTCTCCATCCGCTCGGCCGCGAACGTGACGATCGCGAACCGTTCACCGACCAGCGGCAGCACCCGTTCGAGATAGGTGATGCGACGGTGCGGCGCGATGTGATGGAAGCAGCCGGAGTCGTAGACCAGGTCGAACGGCCCGGCCGGCAGCGGATCGCGCAACACGTCCACCGCCGTCAGCGTCACCGACTCCGGCATCGTCGCCCGCACCTGCTCCAGCAGGCCTGCGGCCAGGTCGACCCCGAGCACCGTCGCACCCTGCTCCGCGAACCACTGGCTGTTCCGCCCACCACCACACCCGACATCCAGCACCCGGGCCCCGTCCAGGCTCCCCAGAAGCCCACGCTCGTACCAATCAACCAGCGCCTCATCCGGCAGCTGAGTAGCCAACGGGTGCCCCGGCCTCGTCAGCAACTCACTCCAGAACTCAGCAGCCACCTCACCCGTTCGATCTCCCCGCTCACTACCGTCCACAACCCCGTCGAGCAGCACGAGCAACTGCTCCACGGTGTAAATCCGCCCACCCACGTCAGCGAACCCGGCCGAACGTACGGCGGAACTCGCGCCCGTCGGCCCACCCGGTCTTCTCCGCAGCGAGTCGCTCCGCTACCAGCTCCACCAGTCGCCGCCGGGCCGGGTCTGCCAACGCACTGAGTACTTCGTCCATGCGCAGAATCATTCCCCATGGAGAATTTTCAGATGGTCGGCTGGGATGATCGGCGGCATGAGTGGGGCAGAGGAACTGGTTCCGGACTATGACCCGGCCTGGCAGGCCGAGTTTGTCGAGTTGGGCAGGGCGCTCCGGCGGGCGTTGGGCGAGGCGGCACTCAGGATCGACCACATCGGGTCGACGGCAGTGCCGGGATTGGCCGCGAAGCCGATCGTCGACGTCCAGATCTCCGTCCCCAGCTTGGAGCCCGTTGACGCCTACCGGCCGGCGATCGAGTCGTGCGGGTTCGCCTGGCAGGCGGACAACCCGGAACTGACCAAGCGCTACTTCCGGGAGGTGCCGCCGCGTCCGCGCACCCATCTGCACGTCCGCCGTAGCGGGAGCTTCGACGAGCAGTTCGCGCTGCTCTTCCGCGACTACCTGCGGACGCACCACGAGCGCGCAGCTGCGTACGCCGCCGTCAAACGCTCGGTCGCCCATCTGCTCCGCACGGATCGCAACGCTTACGTGGACGCCAAGTCTCCGTTCATCTGGGCCGTGATCAGGGAAGCGGACGACTGGGCGCAACAGACCGGCTGGGAGCCAGGCCCGACCGACGCCTGACCACGCGGCTGCCTGTCTCGGCAGAGCGATGAAAGCGGATTAGTCGGTGGCGCTGCTTGCGGGAGGACTTGCGAACACCAGGGCCGCCTCGGCACAGCCGAACGAACCTCACGGGCTGGTGAGGATCACCAATTGCTGAGTCGCTCGGGTCATGGCGACGTACCGGTCGACCGCTCCTTCGATGCCGTCGCCGAACGTCTCCGGGTCGATCAGCACGACCAGGTCGAACTCAAGCCCCTTCGACAGTTCCGGCGTCAGCGATTGCACGCGGGACGTCGTACGGAACGTCGGATCACCGATCACGCATGCGACCCCCTCGGCATGCTCGGCGAGCCAGGTGCCCAGGATCGAGCCCAGGTCGGCAGTTGAGCCGTGTACGACGGGAACGTCGCTGCTGCGGATCGAGGTCGGCACGTTGGCGTTGGGCAGCACCGCCCGGATGACCGGCTCGGCTTCCGCCATGACCTCTTCCGGCGTCCGGTAGTTGATGCTGAGCGAGGCCAATTTGATCCGGTCGAGCCCGACCCGCTCCAGCCGTTCCTGCCACGACTCCGTGAACCCATGCCGGGCTTGGGCACGGTCGCCGACGATGGTGAAGCTCCGGGAAGGGCAGCGGAGCAACAACATCTGCCACTGCGCATCGGTCAGTTCCTGCGCCTCGTCCACGACGATGTGCGCGAACGGGCCTGCGAGCAGGTCCGGGTCGGCGGTGGGCAGCGCGGTCTCGTCGACAAGGGCCTCCTGGATGTCCTTCCCGCGCAGCATCGGCACCCAGCCCTCGTTGTCGTCGTCGGCCTCGAGAATGTGGTCGATGACATCGGCCATCCGTTCGCGTTCGGCCGCCGCGGCAGCCTGCTGCCGGCGCTTCCGCCGCGAGGCCTCCGGGTCCCCGAGCCGCAGCCGGGCCGCGTCCAGGAGCGGCAGGTCGGAAACCGTCCAGGCCTCGGGGTCCTCGCGCTGCAGCTTCTTGACCTCGTCGGGCGTCAGCCAGGGCGCACACATGCGCAGGTACGCCGGTACCGTCCAGAGATCTCCGACGAGGTCGGTCGGCTCGATCAGCGGCCAGGCCTTGTTGAAGGTGCTGACCAGTTCCTCGTTCTGCTGCAGCGACCGGCGCAGCATCTCCTCCGAGATGTCCTCGTCTTCGTACTCGTCGGTGTGCTTGTCGATCAGGATCGTCAGAAGCTCCTCCCAGACCTGGTCGCGCGCCTCGTTGTGTGGCGTCGCCGGGTCGGCTGCTCCGAACGCTTCGGCCCAGTCGGCCTTGCTGAGCCAGAGCTCGGACCAGTGGGTCTCGACCGTCATCGGCTTGGTCGGCGGCTCCTCGTAGAGCTTCACAGCCGGTTCGATCGCCTTCACCATGTCCGCGGACGACTTCAGCCGGGCCACGTCCAGATCCCGCTCGTCCGCTGCCGCCGTACCTTCGGGAAGCAGGTCCCGCAGGGTGCAGGTCTGCACGCCTTCCTCGCCGAGGCTGGGGAGTACGTCCGAAACGTACGCCAGATAGGGCTGATGCGGACCGACGAACAGTACGCCGCCCCGCCGGTGACCGAGCCGGGGATCGGAGTACAGGAGGTACGCCGTACGGTGCAGAGCGACCACGGTCTTGCCGGTACCCGGACCGCCATCGACGACGAGCGCGCCACGCGAACCCGCACGGATGATCGCGTCCTGATCGGCCTGGATGGTGCCGAGCACATCGCGCATCCGCGGCGAACGGTTGCTGCCCAGGCTGGCGATGAACGCGGACTGGTCGTCGAGCGACGCCTGGTACCCCTCGAGCCCGTCCGAGGTGAACACCTCGTCCCAGTAGTCCGTGATCCGGCCCCGGGTCCAGCGATACCGGCGGCGGCTCGCCAGGCCCATCGGGTTGGCGTGGGTCGCGCCGAAGAACGGCTCGGCCGCGGGGGAGCGCCAGTCGATCAGCAGCCGGCGACCGTCGCTGTCGGTGAGTCCGAGTCGTCCGATGTAGACCGGCTCACCATCGTCCGCGCCGACGATGTGACCGAGGCACAGGTCCAGTCCGAACCGGCGCAGGGCGCGGAGGCGAGTGGTCAACCGATGGATCTCCAGGTCCCGGTCCAGCGCCTCCTGACCCTCACCGCCGGGCGCCTTGCGGGTGGTGTCGAGCCGCTCGGAGAGCTCGGCGATCGTTTGCGCGAGGCTCTCCGCGATGGCCGAGAAGTGCTTCTCGTCGCCGGCGATCAGCGTCGGATCAGCCTTGGGGGAGAGGCGGTCGGGAAGGTCGAACGCGCTTGTGGTCAGGGAATTCATGTCAGCAGCTCCCATCGAGCAGCAGCTTCGCGGCCACCGCTGCGCCGTCAGTGCGAATCGCGCCGGCCACGGCCGTCGCTCCTTCGCGAGTCTCTTGAGTGAGGGCGGACTTGAGGGCAAGGGACAGGGACTCGATGGTCGGCGTCGATCGGTCGTGTGCGACGCCGATCCCCAGATCCGCCACCCGGGCAGCCCAATACGGCTGGTCCGCTGCCTGCGGTACGACGACCTGCGGCACGCCGGCCAGCGTCGCCGTCGTCGTCGTACCTTGGCCGCCGTGATGAACTACGGCAGCCATGCGGCTGAACAATGCCTGGTGGTTGACCTCGCCGACCACGAAGCAGTCGTCACGGTCGTCGATCGCGGACAGATCGGCCCAGCCGCGGGCCACGACCGCGCGGCAGCCCTGTGCCCGGATCGCCTCGATCACCACCCGAGCGACATCGGTCGACGCGTGCATTGGCATGCTGCCGAAACCGACGTACACCGGCGGTGCATCAACTCTCAGGAACGCTTCTAGGTCGTCCGGGAGCGGGCGAACATCGGGCAGGATCCACAAGCCGGTCTGTACGACGTCGAAGTCCGGCGACTCCCGCCACGGATCCAGAGTCGGGTCGGTCGCCAGCCACGGCTGATTGCCGATCACGTAGTCGCGGACATCGTCCACAGGGGGCAGGCCGATCGACGCTCGGTTGGTGTTGAGCGCCGTACCGAAGAGGATATTGTTGCTCTCGGCATCCAGATCCCACAGCGCCCCGTTGTCGGTCACCTTCGGCGGGAACGGGCGGCCCGGGTACGCCAGCGGCGCCCGGTACGGCGACGGCAGCGTGAGCTGCTGGAACGTCACGGACACCGAGCGGATGCCCAGTTTCTCGGCCACCGACAACGTCCCGGCCGCGGCCGGGACCATGCCCGTCGCCACCAGCACCTCGCATCCCTCAGCCACCCTGATGATCACGTCGAACTGGCTCGCGATCACCTCGGCAGCACGCTGGGGAAGAGACGACGGTGACAGCGCCCCAGTCGACAATGCCCGCGCCGATTGACCGACGGGTATCAGCGTTACGCCGACATCGGTCAGCCGCTGCGCGAAGTCCTCATCCGGTGGCGCACACACCCGTACCTCCGCACCCAGCTCTCGCAACCGCACCGCGAGTGCCACCAGCGGTTCGACGTCCCCGCGTGACCCGTACGTCGACAACAACAAACGCACTACACAACCCCCAAGTTGTCAGGATTTCTGCCTACGGCCGACGATTGTGCGGCATGAACCGGGGCTTGCGGCAAGCCCACCCGTGCGCTATAAGTTAAGAACGGAAGGGGAGTAGCACTCGCCCTTCCGTTTCTTGTGTCGGCTGTAGACGGGTACCCGCCTGGCTCCGGGCACGCCGAAGCCCCCGCCGCCTGAATGGCCATTACGGGGGAGTCGGACGAGCGGGGTGCGCTACCGGGGCGTCAGCACACAGAACTCATTGCCGTTCGGGTCGGCCATCACCACCCAGCTGACGTCGCCCTGGCCGATGTCGAGTCGAGTGGCGCCGAGTGAGATGAGGCGGTCAACCTCCGCCTGCTGATCACCGTCGGCTGGTGGAGCGAGGTCGAAATGCAGCCGGTTCTTACCAGTCTTCGTGTTCACGGGCGGACCGCCCCAGTTGACCTTCGGGCCGCCTTGCGGCGAGCGGATCGCGGTCTCCTGGTCCTGGTCCCAGACCAGCGGCCAGTCCAGCGCCTTGCTCCAGAAGTACCCGACCTCCTGTGAACCGTCGGACGAGACCGCCCCGATGAATCCGCAGTCGGCCAGGAAGCTATTGCCCGGCTCGATCACACAGAACTCGTTGCCTTCGGGATCGGCGAGCACCACATGAGGCTCTTCCGGCAGTTGACCGATGTCGATGTGCCGGCCGCCGAGTTCGAGCGCCCGCGCGACCGTCTGCTGCTGTTCCTCGAGGGACGCACTGGTCAGATCGAAGTGCATCTGGTTCTGCCGGATCTTCGGCTGCTCGCTGGCGACGAACCGCAGCCGGAAGCCGGTGTCATCGCTCGGTACCAGCGCGAAGTCGTCGTGATGATCGTCGGCCGGCTCCCAGCCCAGCACGCCACCCCAGAAGCTCGCGAGACGCTGCGGATCGTGGGCATCGAACGTGAGCGCAAACAGTTGGGAAGTCATCCGGCTCCACATCTCCGATCTACTGACGCACCCTGGAGCACGTCCGGCCACAGGCCTGTCACGCTAAAGCGCCCGCAACACGCCACGCAACGCGATTAATCAGCACAGAATCCAGCAGCCCGACAGGCCGGTCCGACACCCAGGCAGGTCTCTGAGAAGCCGCGGACATGAACTCCTGGACGTAAACCGCCTTCAACCCCGCGCGCCCTGGAGCCGGCGCCCCGGTAACACCAGGGGTTGTCCCCTCGCGTTACCGGTTATCGGTTCGTATCACAAGGGGAGAACCGGTCATTCGAGCGGATAACCGGCTCTCCTGCCTGATGTGTGGGTCAGGTTCTGCCGGGTCGCACGAGGCGGCAGCGTACCGACGGACGGGTAGTGGTCGGGACCTGCGCCCTCCGACAAGTCCGTCCCCGCCTGGACGCTCCGGACCAAACCACATCGCAGCCGACCACTACCCGTTCTTCGGTACACCGCACCCGATTCCAGCACCATCGCACCCGGTCTGAACCACCGGTCGATGGCCTCGGCGCCGCCCTGGGGCCGCCCCCACAACCCACTCGCCATCGGCGAACTCGACATCCTCGATGACCGACCCGCCGACCCCAAATCGCACCCCCACAAGCTGCCCACACACACCGTTCGCCTGACTACCACGTTCCTATTCCTCCGCAGCTCACAAACCCAGCCAGGCAACGGCGTGCACCCACTCAACGCGCGCTCAAACCACCCACACACGCGTCAGGAGAGCCGGACATCCCCTCGCGTTACCGGTTATCGGTTCGTATCACGAGGGGAGAACCGGTCATTCGAGCGGATAACCTCTCGCGTGAGCTCGCACCCCTGCGGCGCTTTCCCCGCGGGTCAGACGTCAGGGCGCTCGGTTGGCGCGAAAGGGCCGAGCGTGCGGGCGCTTTCGGAGGACTTCGCCCTGGTTGATCGCACTCAGCGTCGGGATGCGCCGCATCCGATGCGTCACGCAACGGTGACAGCGTTGCCGAGCGCCTCGAACAGTGTTCGTAGTACAACCTGGCACTCAATGTCTGCAGGCGCACGCCGGGTGGAGATCGGCTACGAGACCGATGCGGCCGCGGCTTTGTACCAGAGCGTCGGGCGACTCTACAGGCGGCTGGTGCATGCGCCGATAAGCGACATTATGTCAACTAGTGCGTGGATCGCAGCAATGGCGGCGCTGCTGCACTACCCCCGCCACTGGCTGCCAACGGTCACTTTTGGCCTCCAGAACTCCACCGGCGATGGGCCGCCGAGACCTAGTGTGACTTCCACACTCGAAATCTCGAGGGGAACAGCATGACCGCCCACAGCTGCTCGAGAGCCGGACGCTCGACGGCAACACCCAGGAACTCGTCTACCGCCCCACCCCGCATGTCTGAGTCGATCCCAGCGTCGACCGGCGTACTGGACGTTCTTGAAAGAAGTTCGGGTGGTGGTGTCGGATCGCTACTGAGGTGTTCGTTGTAGAGGTGAGCGGCGCCCGCGAGGGTTCCCTGAGCACAGGAGTTGACCGAGATGCAGTATCTGGTTTCCGTGATTGACGACAAGACCAACTCGGCCACCCCGAGCGAGATGGACGCTATCCACGCGTTCAACGAGGGGCTCGTGGCGGACGGCCACTGGGTCTTCGCCGGCGGCCTCAGCTCCCCCAGTTCGGCCACCGTGATCGACAACCGGGGTGGGGAGTCGCTGTTCACCGACGGGCCGTTCCTGGAGTCGAAGGAGTATCTCGCCGGTTTCTGGGTGATGGAGGCTCCTGATCTCGACGTGGCGCTCAAGCTCGCGGCCGCGGGGTCGGAGGCCTGCAATCGGAGGGTCGAGGTGCGACCGTTCCTGTGAGCGTGGTCGATATCCAGCAGGCGATCACCCAGGCCCACCACGAGGAGTGGGCGCGGGTTGTCGCCACCCTGACCCGGCGTTTCCGTGACCTCGACATCGCCGAGGAGGCGGCGGCCGAGGCGTTCGCGACCGCCGTCGAGCGGTGGCCGGCCGACGGCGTACCCCCGAATCCCGGCGCCTGGCTGACCACCACCGCCAACCGCAAGGCCATCGACCGGATCCGGCGCGAGAGCAAGCGCGACGACAAGCACAAGGAGGCTCAGATGGCGTACGACGACCCGCCCGAGCCACTCGGTGCCATCGACGACGAGCGGCTCCGCCTGGTCTTCACCTGCTGTCACCCGGCGCTCGCGCTGGAGACCCGCGTGGCGCTGACGCTGCGCATGGTCGGCGGTCTGACCGTGCCGGAGATCGCCCGTGCCTTCCTGGTGCAGGAGAGCACCATGGGGCAGCGGATCACCCGCGCGAAGGCCAAGATCAAGGCGGCTCGGATCCCCTATCGGGTGCCGTCCGCGGAGGATCTCCCGGCCCGCGTCTCCGGCGTACTCTCCGTCCTGTTCCTCGTCTTCAACGAGGGCTACCTGGCGACCGGCCCCGACACCGATCCCGTCCGTCACGACCTGACCGCCGAGGCGATCCGGCTCACTCGCCTGATCCGTGCCCTCCTGCCGGAGGACGGTGAGGTGGCCGGGCTGCTGGCGCTGATGCTCCTCACCGAGGCGCGCCGCACAGCCCGGGTCTCGGCGAGCGGCGAGCTGGTCGCCCTCGACGAACAGGACCGTGGGGCCTGGGACGCGGCAATGGTCGCCGAGGGTCATCGGCTGGTGCGTGAGCGCCTGGCCGCCGGGGTGGCTCCTGGCCGCTACCAGATCCTCGCGGCGATCAACGCCGTGCACACCTCCGCCCGCGACGTACGCGACACCGACTGGTCGCAGGTCGTCGCCCTCTACGACCAGCTCGTCCGCATCGACCCTTCGCCGATCGTCGTGCTCAACCGGTCCATTGCGGTCGCCGAACTCGACGGCCCGGAGGTGGCGCTGGCGACCATCGACCGTCTCGACGACACGTTGGCCGGCTATCACGCCTACCATGCGGCCCGCGCCGACTTGCTGCGCCGGCTGGGCCGCAGTCAGCAGGCGCGCGCTGCGTACGACACAGCGATCGAACTGGCGGGCAACACCGCCGAGACCGCCTACCTGACACGCCGCCGCGACCAGCTGGGCCAGTGCACGCAGGGGTGATCAGGCAACGGACGCCCGGTGGACTCCCCCGGTCTCAGGTCTTGGTGCCGTAGCGGAGGTAGAGGACGCCGTTGGTGAAGCGGCGTTCGTCCAGGAGTTCGAGGTCCACGGTCACGTCGTCCGGGAAGAATCTGTTGCCTCCGCCAACGATCGCCGGGCCGACGTACAGCTGGTACTCGTCGACCAGTCCGGCCTTGATCGCCTGGGCGGCCAAGTGCGGGCCGTCGACCGTGATGTCCAGGTCCGACGCGGCTTTCAGTGCGCGTACGGCGTCCGGGTCGAAGGTCCGTTCGATCCGGGTTCGCTCGCTGGAGACCTCACGCAGTGTCGTGGAGTAGACGATCTTCTCGGTAGCCTGCCAGATCCGCGCGTAGTCCTTGATGTACGACGGCTGGTCCGGCACCGCGTGCGCGGTTTCCCAATAGACCAAGGTCTCGTACATCCGCCGGCCGTACAGATAGGTGCCGATCCCCCGGCTCAGTTCGCTGACGAACTCGTGTGACTCCTGCTCCGGGGCTCCCCAGCCGAAGTTCCCCTCCCGGTCGCTGACGTAGCCGTCGAGCGACGTGATCATCGAGTAGATCAGCTTCCCCATCACGAGCCTCCCGAGATTGTCCTGCACCACAGCGTGCACTGACCGGACTCATACCGTCCAATGCCAATCTCTCCGCTTATCCATAGACAGCATCGATGCGTGGAGCAATGTGGGTGGCGAAGAGGTCGACCTGACGCGCTGACTCCCCCACCGGCCAGATGTCGACGCGTTGGCAGCCTGACGCGGCGTACTGCGACAGCAATTCGGCGCAGCGACCGGCGGGGCCGACGCATACCCGCTCGCGCAGTTCGTCGGGGTCCCGGTTGAGCAGTGGAGCAAGGACCTTGTGCAGAACTCGATCCCGTTCGGTTCGGTCCTCAGTCACGTAGGTCCACATCGTCACGAGCGCGTTCGGGAACGCGTCGGCGGGACGGCCTTGCCGATCCAGTTCACTTGCCAGACGGTCTCGTCCGGCTGCGAACTGCTCAGGGGTTGTGTTGTACGCCGAAGCGAGCCAGCCATCCGCCAGACGCGCGACCCTGCGCAGCCCGGCCGCCGATCCCCAACTCCCGATCCACACCGGAACGCCGCCGTGCCGCACCGCCGCAGGCAACAGTTCGCCGTCGGGCAACGCGTAGAACCGAGTCTGCTCCGGAACCGGCGCACGGCCCAGGAGCGCGCGCAGAATCGTGACCGCCTCCTCGAAGCGGTTCCACCGATCCTCGAACGGGATGCTGACAGCGTTGTAATCCCGGCGGGACGAGCCCGGGCCGACGCCGGCGATCAGCCGCCCGCCGGACAGGACGTCAAGGGCGACAAGTGTCTTCGCGAGAGCGACAGGTCCGCGCAAGGCGACCAGGGAGATGGTCGTGGCCACGGTGAGTTCGCCGGAACGGTCCAGCACCGCGGCGAGGGCGGTCGGCCCGTCGAGCCAGGGAGTGGAGAACACGAAGTGGTCGTTGGCCGATATCGCGGCGAAGCCGCCCTCGTGTGCCGCGTCCACGGTCGTCTGCAGCCGGGCAAGGGACTGCCCCTCGCTGCCGAACTCCATCAACGGCAGATGAACGCCGAGGTCCACGCAGCCCCTCCCGCCGGTCGTCGTCCATCCTCAGTATGCGATCACCGTTCGGCCAGCGCCTCGGTGATCATCCGGTGGCCTTGCTGTTCGAAGCCCTCATCCTGGACCTGATAGGCCCAGACCGCGGTGCCGATGGCTTCGCGAAGGCGATTGCGACCATCTCGGGCAGGCGCAGGCGATCGCGCCGGTCGTCGCGGTGCAGAACAGGTACGGCGTCGGGTTCGGCCGCGTGAACGACGAGATGCTGGCCTACTGCGGCGCACGCGGGATGGCGTTCGTGCCCTTCTTCGCCGTGACCGCGGCCGGTCGCGAGACGGGTGGTGTCGCCACGGACGATGCGGTGCTCGCGATCGCCCGTGAGCACGACGCGACACCGGCGCAGATCCGGATCGCCTGGACGTTGAGCCGCGGCGACCAGGTTCTCGCCATCCCGGGCACGGGCAGTCTGGATCACCTGGCGGAGAACGTGGCCGCCGGCGACATCCGGCTCTCCCCCGAGCAGATCGCCGTACTCGACAATCTCAGGGACGACTGAGGACGCGGTAGCGCAGGTGGGTCGCGTCGCGGCCGCGGCGGACCTCGACGGTCTCCAGTTCGATCTGTTCGGCGTCGAGGTGCTCGAGCAGGCGGCGGCCCTGGCCGAAGATGACGGGGACGAGATGGAGCTGGATCTCGTCGAGGAGGCCCGCCTTCAGGCACTCTGAGGCGACGGTGACACCGTGCACGAGCACGTTCTTGTCACCGGCGGCCTCCTTGGCCTGATGTACGGCGGCCTCCAGGTCGCTGAGGTACGTCACCAAGGGCCAGTTCGCGAACACCGGTTCGGGCTGGTGGCGGCTGTAGATGAAGATCGGGACGCCGTGATGGTGGTCGCCGCCCCAGCCTCCGGCCGGTTCGAAGGTGCCGCGGCCGGCGACCACCGACCCGGTCGACAGGGCGTCCTCGAGCACCCACCGGTCGTCGTCCTCGTTGGCCGGATCGTCAGGCCCGGTGGTCCATTCGTGCAGCCGCAGCCCGCCGTCGCCCAACCCGTGATCACGCGTCTCGTTGGGACCGGCAACGAACCCGTCGAGGGACATGGACATGTACAACACCGTCGATGACATGGTCGTCTCCTTGGTCGCTGAACGGTCGGCTGGTCCAACCGCTCACCTGTCCGTCGAACGCGTCCACGACCATTCGACACTTCGGTCAGTCGTAGTAGCGGCGGACGCTGGAGCCGATGCGGGTGACGTCGGTGCCGTAGATGTGGAGGGAGATGGCGGTGGTGCCGGTGGTGTTGTGGACGCGGTGGATGTCGCCGGGTGGGGCGAAACCGCTGACGTTGCCGACCTGGTTGTCGGCCGAGCCGATCAGCCGGAGGTCGGCGTCGTACAGGTCCTCGTGCTCGACGCCCTGGAGTACGCCGAAGACGCACCACGTCACATGGTCGTGGATGCGGGTGATCTGCCCGGGGCGCCAGACGAGGCCGATGATCGAGAACGATCCGTCGGGCTCGACGTGCAGCGTGTGGCTGCCGTAGCTGTCCGGCGAACCATCGCGCTGCTCCGGGGTCAGTACGTCGGGGCCCGGCAGGTGCAGGCGGAGCTGCTCGGCGACGAGTTCGGCGGTGTCGGACCAGTTCGCGTGCTTGCCGACGGCGGTGCGGACACCGTCGGCCAGCGCGGTGATGGGGTGAGTCAGTGTGGTTGTCATGTTTCGAGGGTGCGCGCTGTCGACGTATAACGTCTAATGCCAAATATCATGTTCATTGATAGATAGGGTTGATGCATGCTGGACGTCACCCGACTGCGCGTCATCGAGGCTGTCGCCCGCCACGGCTCGGTCACCGCGGCGGCCAAGGAGCTGCACTACTCCCAGCCGTCCGTCACCCACCACCTGGCCCGGCTCGAGGCCGAGACAGGTGCGCAGTTGCTGCAACGCGTCGGCCGCGGGATCCGGCTCACGCAGGCCGGGCTGCTCCTGGCCGACCGTGCCGCCGAGATCCTCGGCCGGATTGATGCCGTCGATGCCGAGCTCGCCGCGCACGTCGGCCTGACCGCCGGCCGGGTACGCCTGGCCGGTTTCTCCTCCGCCATCGGATCGCTCATCCCGGGCGCTGTTGCCGCCTTGGCCGGCACCCACCCGGGCCTGCAGATCGGCCTGACCGACATGCACCCGCCCGAGGCGCTGGAGCTCCTGCGCACCGGCAAGATCGATGTCGCCGTCGTCTTCCGGTACGACGAGACCGAGCCCGAGCCGGCCGGCGTACGCCTGCACCACCTGCTCGACGACCCGCTCTACCTGCTGTCAGCGGGCCAAGGGCAACGAATCGCCGACCTGCGTGACGCGACGTGGATCGCGGGCTGCGATCGGTGTCGCAGTCACCTGCTCTCGCTGTGCGCCGAGGAGGGCTACGAGCCGCAGATCGGATACATATCCGACGACATGGTCGTGATGCAGACCCTCGTTGCCGCTGGTCTCGGCGTGACCACCATGCCGGGTCTTGCTCTGCGCGCTCACCGGTCGGACGGCATCGTCGCGACCGAGTTGCCGGGATCACGGCGGCACGTCTATGCGGCGACGTACGGCGAACCACCCGACCCACCCGCCACCGCGGCCCTCCTGGCTGCCCTGACGCAGGCAGCGACGTCGGCCTGAGTACGTCGAGTCCGGTCGCTTCAATGAACTCTCGGTGGCGACTTCGCCGTTCGTCGGGTGGTAGCCGGCCGGGGATGTCACAGGGGTGGGTTGGGGCGTGTCTTCTGGGCGAGAGCTGATCTGAGAGGAACGAGCATGCGAGTTTTCGTTACCGGAGGGACTGGGGCGTTGGGGCGGCACCTGGTGCCCGGGTTGGTTGCGGCGGGGCACGAGGTCACGGCGACTACGCGGTCCCCCGGCAAGGTTGCGCAGTTGCGCGCGGCCGGCGCGGAGCCGGTCGTCGTGGACGGGCTGGATCGCGAGGGGGTGATTGCTGCTGTCTGCGCCGCCGAGCCCGAGGTGATCGTGCATCAGATGACCGCGCCGGCCGAGATGCGGAGCCTTCGCAAGGTGGACAAGGTGTTCGCGGCCACCAACGCGCTCCGGACCCGTGGAACGGACAACCTGCTGGCGGTCGCCGAGCGGGCCGGTACCCGGCGGGTCGTTGCCCAAGGCCACAACTTCGTCTACGAGCAGTCCGGCGGCCCGGTGAAGACCGAAACCGATCCGCTCATCACGAAGCCGGTCCCGTCCGCGGTCGCAACGATGGCGGCGATGAAGTACGTCGACCAGACCGTCCCGCTGAAGGCACCCGAGGGAATCGTGCTGCGCTACGGCACCTTCTACGGGCCGAGCGCCTCGGACCCGATGGTCGAGCTGGTGCGGAAGCGGCAGATGCCGATCGTCGGCGGCGGGACCGGGGTGTGGTCGTTCATCGAGACCAGCGACGCGGCAGCAGCCACCCCCGCGGCGGTCGAACGCGGCGCGCCCGGTGTCTACAACGTCGTGGACAACGAACCGGCGCCGGTCGCCGAGTGGCTGCCGTACCTGGCTGAGGTCGCGGGCGCGAAGCCCCCGATGCACGTGCCCGGCTGGCTCGGCAAACTGCTGGCCGGTGACGTCGTCCTCGCCCAGATGACCACCGCCCGCGGCGCCTCGAACGAGAAGGCACGCACGAAGCTCGACTGGGAACCGAAGTACCCGAGCTGGCGCGACGGCTTCCCCGCCTGGGTCAACGCCTGACCCACCTGGAACAGTGAGGCCTGGCGCTCGCTAGGCGTCCTGGAACGTGACGTCAGCCGTGGTTTCCACGGCTGCGGTCCGGCCCGGGGCCCGGTGGTACTGCCAGTACAGGTTGGTGTGGGCGATCACCTTGTCCGGCGGTGGGGCGCCGTACTCGGTGAGGTCCTCGGTGGTGTGCGCGTCGCCGACCAGCGTCACATCGTACCCGCGGACGAAGGCGCCGTGGATCGTCGAGCGGATGCATTCGTCGGTCTGGGCGCCGCTGACGAAGATCCGCCCGATCCCCGCCTTCGCCAGCACGTCCTCGAGGTCGGTCTCCTCGAAGGAGTCGGCGAAGGTCTTGTGGACGAGTGGTTCGGACTCGTCCCGTTTCAGCTCGGGGACGAGTTGCCAGTTGTCGCTCTCCTTCGGCATGTCCTCGCTGTTGTGCTGGACCCACACGACCGGCACTCCGCCGGCGCGCGCCTTGCCGACCAGGGTGCTGATGTTCGCCACCACCTGGTCGCGGTCGTACCCCTCCGACACGACGCCCTGCTGGACGTCGATCACCACGACGGCCGTGTTCGGCCGATCTGACAATGTGGACATCTCGTTTTCTCCCTCTGCCGGGTTGCAGGACGAACCTAAACACACCCACCGACAGTTCGGCCCCGGTCAGGCAGTTTCAGGAGACCTTCCAGCTCCGCAGCTGCAGCCGGACGGTCGGTACGTCGCCGTCGTCGAGCTCCTCGGCCCGCCGGATCGCGGCCTTCACCGGCAGGATGTACCGCCCGTCCTTCGGGAACATCGACGTGTCCCACGCGCTCTCGCCGATCTCGGCCCGGACCGGGATCATCCCCCAGCCGTAGGTGACGAAGTTCGACTCGGCCTCGAAGTACGCGCTCTCGTCCTCCGGCACGGTGATGAAGTACCACGGCGCCGGCCCTCGCCAGAACCAGATCTCCCCGGCGAACTCGATCTCACTCACTGACACTTGCCTCCAGCAATCTCCGGCCGAGCGCCCGGCCGGCCTCCTGCAGTTCGGGTGCGCCGAGGATCCGGTACGGCGCGTTGATCGCGGTCAGGTGCGAGGCGTACCAGTCCGGCTCGTCGGTGCTCGCGAGCAGCCGGGTGTGATCCGCGTCGATCTCCTCCAGCCGGCCCATGCTCCGCGGGATCCAGCAGGCCGCGTCCGCGAGCGGGGCTTCGATCACCACCTCGACCTTGTACTTCCAGTCCAGGGCCAGATGTTCCTCGACCGCCGCCAGCGGATCAAGCCCCTCCGGCGGCGTGAAGGTCCTCTCCGGAGAAGCCTCCACCTGCTTGATCTTGTCGACGCGCAGCACCCGCTTCGCGGACTTCGAGTGCGACCAGCAGAGGAGATACCAGCGGCCTCGCCGTACGACGACCGCCCACGGGTCGACGTCCATCGTCCAGCTCTCGCCGGGGCAACGCTCGTAGTCCAGCAGCACCCGACGCTGCGCCGTGCTCAGCGACACCAGTTGGGCCGTGATCGCGGGATCGGGCGTACGAGCACCCGGATCAGGCCCGCGCGCACTCACCCGTCGTACGGCGTCGGTCGCACGAGCGATCGGTTCCGGCAGCACCCGGATGATCTTGCCGAGGGCATCGTCGACCGGATCGTCCGCACCCCGCGGGCCCTCGAGGATCGCCATCACCAGACCGAGGGCTTCGGCGTTGGTGAACATCAACGGTGCCAGCCGCAAGCCACGGCCGACCCGGTAGCCGCCGTACGGGCCGCGGACCGATTCGATCGGGATGTCGGCCTCGCGCAGGATCGCGACGTACCGCCGGGCGGCCCGTTCGGACACCCCGAGCTTGTCCCCGAGTTGCTCGGCCGTGATGCCCGGACTGTTCTGGATCAGCTCGAGCACCATCAACGTCCGGGCCGTCGGACTCACGTCGTACGCCATGGCTCACCATTCCGGAAGCGAATCGTCCGGAACCGACTGTACTGTCCTGCCATGGTCACGGAAACTCTGCAGGAGCCCCCGATCGCCGGCAGCGAGGTCGACACCCTCCTCGGCGCGCTCGAGCGCAATCGCCGGACCTTCGCGTGGAAGTGCGGCGGCCTCGACGCCGAGGGCCTGAGCGCCAAGCATCCGCCGTCGACGGTGACGCTGGGCGGCCTGCTCAAGCACCTCGCGCTGGTCGAGGACGAGTACTTCACCGGCCGGCTGCACGACCGGGACCTCCCTGCGCCCTGGGACGCCGTCGACTGGGACGCGGCCCCGGACTGGGAGTGGAACTCCGCCGCCACCGACTCCTCCGAGGAACTGATGACGCTGTGGCAGGACGCCGCCGAGCGCTCACGCAAGGCGGTCGCGGAGGCGCTGGCAGCCGGCGGCATCGACCAGCTCGCGAAGCGTTCCCGCAACGGCCGGTCGGCGAGCCTGCGCTACATCCTGGTCGACATGATCGAGGAGTACGCCCGGCACACCGGTCACGCCGACCTCATCCGCGAATCCATCGACGGGCTCGTGGGTGAAGGCGCGCCAAGCTGACCACGACAACCAGCACGGGTAGCGAATCCAGAGCCGGTTGAAGCGGAGCAGGAGTTATCCGGCTCCCCTCGCGTTGTGCCTTCTCCCCTCGTCTACGAGGGGAGAAGGCAACAGTTCAGGGGATATCCGGCTCTCCTGCCTGATGTGTGGGTCAGATTCTGCCGGATCGCACGAGGCGGCAGCGGACCGACGGACGGGTAGTGGTCGGGACCTGCGCCCGCCGACAAGCCCATCCCCGCCTGGACGCTCCGGACCAAACCACCTCGCAGCCGACCACTACCCGTTCCTCGGTACACCGCACCCGATCTGAACCACCGGTCGACGGCCTCGGCGCCGCCTCGGGCAGCCCCACAACCCACCCGCCATCGGCGAACTCGACATCCTCGATGACCGACCCGCCGACCCCAAATCGCACCCCCACACGCTGCCCCCCCACACACACCGTTCGCCTGACTACCACGTTCCTGCTCCTCCACAGCTCACAAACCCAGCCAGGCAACGGCGTGCACCCACTCAACGCGCGCTCAAACCACCCACACATCCGTCAGGAGAGCCGGATAAGTGCTCAGCGGTTGAGCGGTTTGTCTGCGAGCATGGGCGGGTGCGGGCGGATCGATTGGTGGCGGCGTTGCTGCTGTTGCAGGCGCGCGGGCGGGTGACCGCGGCCGAGGTCGCGGACGAGCTGGAGATCTCGGTGGCGACGGCGCGGCGCGACCTCGAGGCGTTGTCGACCGCCGGGATCCCGGTCTATCCACAGCCCGGACGCAACGGCGGCTGGCAGTTGATCGGCGGAGCGCGGACGGATCTCAGTGGACTCACCGCTCCGGAGGCGCAGGCGTTGTTCCTGCTGGTCGGGCCGGCGGCGTCGATCGCGCCGGATGCGAAGGCCGCGCTGCGGAAGCTGGTGCGCGCACTCCCCCAGACGTTCCGCGAGCACGCGGAGGCCGCGGCCGAGGCGGTGGTGATCGACCCGGCTCGCTGGGGTGAACACACCAAGGAGCGACCGGAGCTGGTACGCCGGTTGCAGGATGCCGTCGTACGACGGCTGAAGGTGCGATTGATCTACGCGGGACGCGGGCGGGAGCAGTCCGAACGGTTGGTCGATCCGCTCGGGCTCGTGGACAAGGACGACATCTGGTACCTGATCGCGTGGACGTCGAAGGGCCGGCGGACGTTCCGGGTCGAGCGGGTGGTGTCGGCCGAGCTGACCGGCGAGCGGTTCGAGCGGCCGGCCGATTTCGACCTCTCCGCGGCGTGGAACGAGATCGTCGACGAGATGGAGGTACGGCGCTCCGGCCTGACCGCGACCGTGGTGATGGACGAGCGGCACCTGTGGGTGATGCAGGACCGGCTCGGCCGGCACTGCGAGGTCGACGGGATGGAAGGCGACCGGGTACGGATCAAGGTGACGGCGCCGACGCCGCTGATGATCGCGCAGCACCTGGCCGGCTGGGGCGGATCGATCGACGTACTCGATCCGCCGTCGGTGCAGGCGGAACTGGCTCGTCTCGGCAGTGAACTCGCGACCCGCTACAGCGGGACCGTGTAGAGGATGAACCCGCGGTTCTCGGCGACCTGGTCGTAGAGGCGTCGGGCGGTCTCGTTCGTCTCGTGCGTGGACCAGTAGACGCGACCGCACCCGCGCTCCTTCGCCCACTCGGTGACGGCCGCGATCAACGCTCGGGCCGCGCCCTGACCGCGCGCTTCCGGGGCGGTGAAGAGGTCTTGCAGGTAGCAGGAGTCGGACGACGTCGTACTCGCGTGGGTGAGGAAGTGCGTGATGCCGACCAGCCGGCCGTCCAGGCGGGCGACGAGAGCATGCAGCTCGTCGCCCTGCTCGAATCTGGTCCAGGCTTGATCGTAGAATCCGTCCGGCATCGTCGCCCGGCCGTAGAACTCGTTGTACCCGGCAAACAGCTCCTGCCAGGTGTCGCGATCCGCCGGTTCCAGCGGGCCGATGGTGAGCATGGGCAGCACGGTGTCACACAGGACGGCCGAGTGGACCACTGGGGTGAGTAAGGTGCGGTGGTTCGTCTCGTTCCGTCAACGTCCTTCAGGAAGCGTTCCGTGACCAAGCTCGACGACACCGTCGACGACTCGAAGTGCGCCCAGTTCGCCGGCTACGAGGCGGCGTACACCTCCGAGGTGGGTTCGAAGCGGTACACGCTCTGTCTCGCCCCGATCTCAGCCCCCGGCGGGTGCCGGTCTACGGGTAGTACCCGTCGATCGGCACCTTCGCCTCGTCGTACAGGGCAGGACCTTCCTGCGGTACGGCGGGGAAGCTGCCGCTCGTCTTGAGTCCGTTGAGCTGCTCACCGGACAGCGCGTAGACCACCCAGCCGAGACCTGACCGGGCCAGTGCGCCCGAGCACATCTCACACGGCTGGCAGCTCGTGTACATGGTGGTCGCGGCGGCCGTCTCGGCATCGAGTTGACTGGCCGCCCACACCGCGAGCTTCAGCTCCGGGTGGAAGCTGATGTTCGCGTCGGTGATGGTCGAGTTCTGCTCCTCCACGAGCACCGTCCCGTCCGGGCCGACCAGCAGCGAGCCGAACGGCGGATTGCCGGATCGGCGCGCGGCCGCGGCCAGCTCGATCGCGCGGCGGAGGAAGCCTTCTGCTTCGGGGGTCACGTGTTCTCCTGTCGTCGATGCGCGGCGATCGTCGCCAGCGCCTGCCAGGCCGTCTCGGGCCGCTCGGTCTCGGCGGGATCACCGACAAAGGGATCCAGTACGACGCTCCGCGCGCCGAGCTCACGGAGTACGTCGAGGTCGGCCAGCACCTGGTCGAGCGAGCCCTCGCCCGCGACCCGCTCGTCGTCCAGCAGAGGCGAAGGCGTCAGCCGGAGCAGGATCCGGGGCGCGAACTCGGGCACCGGACGTTCCTCTTCGGCCGCGATCACCCGGAGCCGATCCATTGCCGTGCGCATCCAGTCGACCCGTTCCCGGAGCGGGTGCCAGGCATCGCCGAGCCGGACGGCCCGGCGGAGTCCCGCCGTACCGCGGCCGCCGATCCAGAGCGGGATGTGCCCGCCGCCGTAGTCCTTGTCGTTCTCCCAGGCGCGGCGGATCTCGATCAGCGTCTGGTCGGTCACGCGCCCGCGCCGGTCGAAGTCGGCGCCCAGCGCCTCGAACTCCTGCCGGGCCCAGCCGACGCCCACGCCGAGGACGAGCCGGCCGCCGCTCAGCTGGTCGAGGTTCGCGGCCATCCTTGCCACCAGCAACGGATGGCGGTACGGCGCGATCAGCACGGTGGTGCCGAGCCGGACCCGGTCGGTGATGCCGGCCAGCCAGCTCAGGGTGGTGAAGGGCTCGTAGAACGGTGCCGGGTACTGCTCCGCGACGTCGGGCGTGACGGCAACATGGTCGGACACCATCAGCAGGTCGTAGCCGAGGCCCTCGACCGTGCGGGCCCAGTCTCGCAGCCGGCCCGGGTCCGTGCCGGGGCCGAAGTTGGGGACGTTCACACCAAGTTCCACGCCGTTCAGGCTATCCAGCCCGGTGGTCGGTTTTGAAGAGAATGCCCCCGGTGTACGGCGGCCTCCACCGTGGAATCACCGGTATATTCCCGGTATGACCGAGAGTCTCGATCCGACCGACTGGGCCATCCTGATCGAGCTGCAGAACGATGCCCGGATGTCGCTGACCGAACTGGGCCGCCGGGTCAACCTCAGCGCGTCGGCGACCACCGAGCGGGTCCGCCGGCTGGAGTCGACCGGGATCATCACCGCGTACCGCGCCGAGGTGGATCTGACGAAGGTGGGTTACCCGGTGCTGGCCGTCGTACGGCTGAAGTACCCGGGCAACAAGCACGCGCCGCTGCACCAGTTGCTGAAGGAACGCCACGAGATCCTCGAGTGCCTCCGGACCACCGGCGACGACTGCTACACCCTCAAGGTCGCCGCGGCCTCGATGCCGCATCTGGAGGAGCTGGTCAACGAGCTCACCGAGTTCGGCAGCACGACCACGAACCTCGTCTACTCCCAGACCCAGCCGTACCGCGGTCCACAGCAAAACCCGGCGACGTCCGCACTCTGATCATGGGAGCGTTGCCGGGTGCGAGTCCTCGGCATCGACGTCTCCCCCGCCCTGCTCGAGAACTGGGTCGACTGGCTGGCGCCAGACGTCCAGCCGTTCTTCGTCACTCGTCAGCAGGCGGCCGACTGGGAGCTGCCGGTTGACGACCGGCAACCGACGGCCGAGCAGCGCGACACCTACCGGACGTACGGCGTCGACAGCAGCGCTGTGCTGGTCAGCTGGCTCGACGAACCGTCGTACCTGAGTCTGCCCAAGGTGATCAGAGCACGGTTGGTCCGCGCTCAGGTGAACCACCACCGTGCCGCCGTCCCGACCGTCCGTCGCTGGCAGTCCGTGCTCGGTCCGGAGCTCCGGCAGCAGGCGGACGGTCACCGCTTCGTCTGGTGGAAGTCACTCCTCCACGACTCGGCCGAGGCCGTACTGCCGAGGATCGTCAGCGAGGACCTCGGCCCGAGCCGTCATGCCGAGGTCATCGACTGGCCGTCCGAACGTGTGCGCCGGCTGGCCGGCACGTTTCCGTCCGGGAGCGGCCCAAACTGCTTCGGCACGGTGATGGCCGCGGCCGGTGTCGACGGAGCTGACGAGGTCTGGATGCAGCGCGAGCCGTTCGAGCGTTGGCTTGCGGACAACACGATCGGCGGCGGACGGGACGACGTACCAGGCACCGTGTTCGTCTGGCGCGACACAGCCCACGCGGTCCAGCACGCCGCCGTCACCATCGGCGGCGGGTGGATGCTGCACAAGCCTTCGCAGTCCTGGATGACGCCGCGCAAGATCCGCCCGGTTGCGGAGGTACGACGCGCCACTCGAACCGCCGGCTGGCGGCTGCATCGGCGTAGCCTGAAGCGGTGAGGGTGCTCGTCACTGGAGCCGGTGGGTTTCTGGGGACCGAAGTGATGCGCCTGGCCGAGCACGAGGTGGTACCGACCTACTACAGCCAGCCAGTTCCGGGTGGGGTCCGGATGGATGTCCGGGACCGCGGCGAGGTCGAGGACGTCCTCCGCAAGGTGCGCCCGGACGGCATCATCCACGCGGCCTTCCGGCAGTCCGACTGGGCGACCACGGCCGACGGTCCCGCGAACCTCGCGTTCGCGGCGCGGGGTACGCGGTTGGTCTTCGTGTCGACCGACGTGGTCTTCGGCGGCCGCTCCGAGCCGTACGACGAGGACGCGAGTCCCTGCCCGGTCACGCCGTATGGCGCGGCGAAAGCGGCTGGCGAAACGGCGATCCGGGCGATCAACCCGTCAGCCGTGATCGCCCGGACGTCGCTCATCATCGGGTCCGACGGCCGGTCGCAGTCGGAGCGATTCGTGCGCGCGCTTGCGGCCGGCGAATCCGGAGCCTTGTTCACCGGCAACATCCGCTGCCCGGTCCACGTGACCGACCTGGCGTCGGCATTGCTCGAACTCCTGGAGTCCGACGCGAAAGGGCCTGCGCATGTCGCCGGCCCGCACGCAGTCACCCGTCTCGAACTCGGCCGGCTGATCGCCGCCCGCGACGGCATCGACCCGCATGCCTTGCCGTTCACCCCCGGCCCACCCTCAGACGTCCGCCTCGACGGCACCCGAACGCAGACGACGCTGCGGACCCGGCTGCGAGGTGTCCGCGAGTTCCTGGCCCGCTGACTCAGGCCGTCGTCTCGTCGACCGTCGTGGTGACCGGGATGCCGAGCTCGACGGTCCGGCTGACGGTGCAGAGGCGGTCGTGGGACATCTTCATCGCGCGCGGCAGGGCTTCACGGGCCTTGTCGCCGGCCTCGCCCTCGGGGAAGCGGATGGTGAAGTCGATGGCGAGGTTCTCCATCCGGTTGCCCTCCTCCGGGTCCCTGACCTTGTCGCCGCGGACGACCGCCCGGAACTCGGTCGGCTCGGCCCGGCGGCTGACCACGATGTCGATGTCGATCGCGGTGCAGGTCCCGATCGCGGCCAGCAGCAGCTCGACCGGGGTGAAGTCGGTGTCGTCACCACCGGAGCCGATCCGGAGGGAGCCGCCGCGTGCGTTGCGGACCTCGTAGCTGCTGTTGGCCAGGCGCTCGAACTGCACCTGCCGGAGAGAGTCGGCCATAACCGTCACAATCTGTTGCTTGTGGCAACGTCAGAGATTCTTCAGAGCCTCGGTCACCGGGGTCTCACCGGCGACGAGTTCGAGGGTCCGGCCGATCGAGGCCGGGGTGCCGCAGAGGCCGGCCAGCACCAGGGCGACGTCGTCGCGGGTGATGCGGCCGTTGCCGGTCTTGTCCGCGAGCCGGATCCGGCCGGTGCCGGGGTCGTTGGTGAGGCCGCCCGGCCGCAGGACGGTCCAGTCCAGGTCGCGCCGCCGGAGGTCCTCCTCGGCGGCCCACTTGGCCTTCAGGTAGACGGTGAACACCTCGTCGTCGGTCAACGAGTCGGCCCGGTCGGCGCCCATCGAGCCGACCTGGATGTGCCGCCGTACGCCGGCCTGCTCGGCCGCGTCCGCGAAGAGTGCGGCGGCCCCGCGGTCGACGGTGTCCTTGCGCGCCTTCCCGCTGCCCGCTCCCGCGCCGGCGGCGAAGATCGCCACGTCGGCACCGGACAGTACGCCGGCGACCGCCACGACGTCGGCCTGCTCGAGATCCAGTACGGCGGCCTGACCGCCGGCGGCGGTGATGTCGCCCTCGTGGTCGGGATTGCGGACCATCCCGACCACCTCGTGCCCGTCGCCGGCCAGCAGCTTGGTCAGCCGCAGCGCGATCTGTCCGTGTCCACCCGCTATCACCACTCGCATGGTCCGAGCCTAACCCGCCGCGGAATCAGGCAGACTGCTCACGTGCCGCACGCAACAACCGCCGACGGGCAGCGCATCGCGTACCAGGTCCGGGGTGACGGGCCGGCGCTCGTTCTGCTGGCCGGCCAGTCCAACAACCACAGCTGGTGGAACCCGGTGCGCCCCGACTTCGAGGCGTCGTACCGGACTATCACCCTCGACTGGCGCGGTACCGGGCACAGCGACAAGCCCGACGAGATCTACAGCACACCCGGGTTCGCCGACGACGTCATCGCCGTCCTGGACGACCTCGGTCTGGACGCTGCGCACATCTACGGCACCTCGATGGGCGGCCGGGTCGCGCAGTGGGTCGCGATCAATCACCCGGACCGCGTGAACGCGCTGGTGCTCGGGTGCACGTCGCCCGGCGCGGCCCACGGGTACGAACGAAGCCAGGAGACCCGGCGTGCGCTCGCTGATCCGAAGCGGGCGGGCCGGGTGCTGCTCGACCTCATGTACACGCCGGGATGGCTGGCGGCGAACCGCGGCCCACATCCGGTCCTGGGTGACTCGCGGATGCCGTCGTACGCGAAGGCCCGGCACCTGGTCGCGAGCAACCAGCACGACGCCTGGGACAGCCTGCCGAGCATCACCGCCCCGACGCTCATTCTGCACGGGACGGACGACGTCTTCAGCCCGGCGGCCAACGCGCCGCTGCTCGCCGACCGGATCCCCGGTGGCCGGGCCGAGCTGATCGAGGGTGCCCGGCACGCCTACTTCCACGAATTCCATCTGGTCGCCGGGCCGCTGACACTGGAGTTCATGGCTCAGTCGGACTGACGCAGGATCGGGCGGAGCGCCTCCAGTACGGCGGGATCCTCGATCGTCGACGGGACCGGCTCGTCCCGGCCGTCCGCGATCCCGCGCATCGTCTTGCGCAGGATCTTCCCCGACCGCGTCTTCGGCAGCGCCTCCACCACCGACACGTCCCGGAAGGCGGCCACCGGACCGATGTCCCGTCGTACCGCGGCCACCAGCTCTTCCCGCAGCACCTCGTCGGGGATGACGGCACCGGCCTTCAGTACGACGAGACCGCGCGGGAGCTGGCCCTTCAGCGCGTCGCGGACGCCGATCACCGCGCACTCGGCGACGGCGGGATGGGCAGCGAGCACGGCCTCCATGCTGCCGGTCGACAGCCGGTGGCCGGCCACGTTGATCACGTCGTCGGTGCGGCCCATCACGAAGATGTAGCCGTCCTCGTCGAGGTAACCGGAGTCGCCGGTGAGGTAGTACCCGCCGTACCGGCTCAGGTAGTTGTCGATGTAGCGCTGGTCGTCGCCCCACAGCGTCGGCAGCGCCCCCGGCGGCAGCGGCAGCTTGATCGCGATCGCGCCCTCGTCGCCGGGCGGCAGTTGGGTGCCGGCGGCGTCGAGGATCTGCAGGTTCCAGCCGGGCATCGGGACGGTGGCCGAGCCTGGTTTGGTCGGCAACGGTTCGAGGCCGCGCGGGTTGGCCGCGATCGGCCAGCCGGTCTCGGTCTGCCACCAGTGATCCACCACCGGTACGCCGAGATGCTCGTGGGCCCAGTGGTAGGTCTCGGGGTCCAGCCGCTCCCCGGCCAGGAACAGCGTGCGGAAGCTGCCGAGGTCATACTTCGCCAGCTCCGCGGCGGACGGGTCGACCTTCTTGATCGCGCGCAACGCCGTCGGAGCGGTGAACAGCGCCTTCGC
Source organism: uncultured Actinomycetota bacterium (assembly GCA_963770725.1). Classification (GTDB taxonomy): domain Bacteria; phylum Actinomycetota; class Actinomycetes; order Propionibacteriales; family Kribbellaceae; genus Kribbella. The sequence continues at coordinate 305,606 of CAVYQT010000009.1, read as the reverse complement.
GCCGTGGTCGGAGATGACCCGCCAGAACGCCCCGGCATCCGGTGTACCGACCGGCTTGCCTTCGTAGAGCACGGACGTGGCGCCGACCAGCAGCGGTGCGTAGACGATGTAGGAGTGGCCGACGACCCAGCCGACGTCGGAGGCTGTCCACCACACGTCACCCGGGCCGATGTCGTAGACCGCGCGCATCGACCAGGCCAATGCGACCGCATGACCGCCGTTGTCGCGGACCACGCCCTTCGGCTTCCCCGTCGTACCCGAGGTGTAGAGGATGTAGAGCGGGTCGGTCGCGGCCACCGGGACCGGGTCGGCGGGTTCCGCGCCGGCGGTGAGCTCGGTCCAGTCCAGGTCGCGGTCGCCGAGTTTGGCCAGGGCCGCTTCGCGCTGCAGCACGATCGTGTGATCGGGCTGATGCTGGGAGAGCTCGAGCGCGGCGTCGATGATCGGCTTGTACTCGACCACGCGGGCCGGCTCGATCCCGCAGGACGCGGCCACGATGACACGCGGTGTGGCGTCGTCGATCCGGGCCGCGAGCTCCTTGGGCGCGAAGCCGCCGAAGACCACCGAGTGGATCGCGCCGAGCCGGGCGCAGGCGAGCATGGTGACGACAGCTTCAGGCACCATCGGCATGTAGGCGATGACACGATCGCCCTTGCCGACCCCCAGTGACTTCAGGGCCCCGGCGAACACCGCGACCTCGTCACGCAACTGCTGATAGGTCAGGGTCCGCTTGGTCGCGGTCACAGGTGAGTCGTAGATCAGCGCGGTCCGGTCGCCGTGACCGGCCTCGATATGCCGGTCGAGAGCGTTGTACGACGTGTTCAGCCCGGCGTCCGGGAACCACCGGTACAGCGGTGCGTTTCCGGCGTCGAGCGCACGTGTCGGCGGCGTGGTCCAGGAGATCGCTTCCGCCGCCTCCAGCCAGAACCCTTCCGGATCCTCGAGACTCCGCCGGTAGTCCTCGTCGTAAGCACCCATCTCCTCATCGTGGCAGGGTTGAGGCATGACGGTAAGTGTCGACGAGGTGCGGGCGGCCGCGGAGCGGATCGCCGGGCGGGTACGGCGTACGCCGGTGATCCAGGTGGCGCCGGGCCTGACCTTCAAGCTGGAACTGCTGCAGCACACCGGATCGTTCAAGCCGCGCGGCGCATTCAACCGGTTGCTCACCGCAAAGGAGACGGGCGAGCTCACCGGTCAGGGCATCGTCGCGGCCTCGGGCGGCAACGCCGGGCTGGCGGCGGCCTATGCGGCCCGGGAACTCGGCGTCCCGGCGCGGATCTTCGTGCCGGTGAACGCTCCCGCTCCGAAGCTCACGAAACTGCGGATCCTCGGTGCCGAGGTCGTACAGGTCGGGAACGAGTACGCCGAGGCCTACCAGGCCGCGCTCCAGGCGCAGGACGAGTCGGGCGCACTGCTGCTGCACGCCTACGACCAGCCGGAAGTGGTCGCCGGTCAGGGCACCATCGGGCTGGAGCTCCTCGAGCAGGCCGGCCTGTTCGACACGGTGCTGGTCGCAGTCGGCGGCGGCGGACTGATCGCGGGGATCGCGACGGCGATCGGTGACAACGCCCAGGTGATCAGCGTCGAGCCCGAACTCGCGCCGACGCTCCACCGCGCCCTCGAGGCCGGTCAGCCCGTCGACGGACCGGTCGCGGGCGTGGCCGCGGACTCGCTGGGTGCCCGTCGGCTGGGCGATCTGGCCTTCGCAGCGGCCCAGCAGTACGACGTCCGGTCACTGCTGGTCGACGAGGACGCGATCGTTGCCGCCCGCAATGAGCTCTGGCGCGACCATCACCTGGCGGTCGAGCACGGCGCGGCGGTGGCGTATGCGGCGCTGGCGTCCGGCGCCTACAAGCCCGCAGGTGGCGAGCGGGTTGTCGTCGTGGTGTGTGGCGCCAACACGGACCCGACGACGTTGAGCTGACGGGCCTGGCGGCCGTGAAGGTCAATCGCTGACCGACGGACCAAGCGGCCGTGAGGCTCAGACGACGGGACGGCGTTTCGGTCGGTCGTCGGCGAGGATCCACGCGGCGATGACACCGGCGATCGCGCCGAACAGGTGGCCCTGCCAGGAGATGCCGTCCTGCGGCAGCAGACCGCCGAGCAGCGCACTCCCCCATACCAGCACCACGACTACGCCGACCAGCACCTGACCGAGCCGGCGGTTGAAGATCCCGCGCGCGATCAGGTAGGCCGCGAACCCGAAGACGAGACCACTCGCGCCGATCGTGATCGTGTTCGGCGGCGAGACCAGCCAGGTGCCGATGCCGCCGATGACGGTCACCAGCGCGGTGACCGCGAAGAGCCGGGCCGCACCGCCGATGGCGATCAGCGCGCCGAGGGTGACCAGCGGCAGCGTGTTCGAGATCAGGTGGCCGAACCCGAGGTGCAGGAACGGCGCGGTGACGACGCCGAGCAGACCCTCCGGATCGCGCGAGATGATCCCGTACTGGTCGAGCGCCCCGTTCATCGCCGTGTCGACGATCTCGCTCAGCCACATCAGCCCGACCAGCACGCCGAGCAGTTTCAGCCCGCTACCGATCCGGGCCGTGTCAACACTCCGTCCCGTCCGCTTCGCCGGCGTCTGAAAGCTCATCCACGTCCTCGCTTCGCTCCGGGCGCGGATGAGGCACGAAACGCACTGTGCTTGATGATGCACTCGCTCCGCTCGTCCATACCCCCAACGATGCCGTATCCGCTCAAATCTCAGCCCGTGGCAAGCGCGGCGACAGCGGAAGGTGATCCCAGCGATACTCGCCGTGGCTGTCGTCGAGTGGGGTCGACGCCGGCGCGGACTACTCCGCGCTCGGCTCGATCGCTGTCGCCACCGGGCTCACGGCCCTCGGCACTGTCGTCGTGGCAGCCCTGCTGCCGGTCAGTTCACCGGACCACTCGGGTCGATATGGCTCGGGTCGAACTCGGGGTGACGGTTGAACACGTACTTGTTCAGCAGCCAGGTGATCGCCCACAGCCCGACGCCGATCAGCATCAGCCAGCCGGCGATCTCGTAGTCGGCCGAGGCCCGCCCGGACCACGGGCTGGCCAGGTAGGCGCACAGTATCGCGCCCAGCACCGGCAGCACGGTCGGTGCGTGGAAGTGCTTGTGCTCCACCCGGTCCCGGCGCAGCACCAGGACCGCGACGTTCACGATCGCGAACACGCACAGCAGCAGGAGCGCCGTCGTACCACCGAGCGCGGCCAGGTCGGCGTACCCGATCAGGAAGAACGCGAGCAGGGTGGTGAACAGGATCGCGATCCACGGCGTACGGCGCTTGCGCAGCACCCGGCCGAGCGGACCCGGCAGGACCTGCTCGTGCGACATGCCGTACAGCAGCCGGCTCGCCATCAGCATGTTGATCAGCGCCGAGTTGGCGACCGCGAACATGGTGATCCAGGCGAAGAGCTCGAGCGGGAAGCCCGGGGCACCGGCCGAGACCACCTTCAGCAGTGGGGTGGAGCCCTGGTTCAGATCCTCCGGCGACACCAGGCTGACCGCGCTGATGGCGACCAGGACGTAGATGACACCGGTGGCGCACAGGCCGATCAGCATGACCTTCGGGAAGATCCGGACCGGGTCCTTGGTCTCCTCGGCCATGTTCACCGAGTCCTCGAAGCCGACCATCGCGAAGAACGCCAGCGCGGTCGCCGCGGTGACGGAACCGAAGGCGGACTCACCCGACGGGGTGTTGAACTCGGTCAGCCGGGAGGTGTCGCCGTCGCCGCTGCCGATCGCCCAGGCACCGATCGCGATCACGATCAGCAGACCGCTGAGCTCGACACAGGTCAGCACGACGTTCGCCTTCACGCTCTCGCCGACGCCGCGCAGGTTCACCAGCGCGATCAGCGCCATGAAGCTGAGCGCGGTGATCATCAGCAGCGAGCCGCGCTCGGGGTCGATGTCGGCGGCGGAGAAGAAGTTCGCCGCGAACGCCTTCGACGCGCTCGACGCCGAGGTCAGACCGGAGCACATCACCGCGAAGGTGAGCAGGAAGGTGAGGAAATGGATTCCGAACGCCTTGTGCGTGTAGACCGCGGCGCCACCGGCCCGCGGGTACTTGGTGACGAGTTCCAGATAGCTGGTGGCGGTCAGCAGCGCCACGATGAACGCGCACAGGAACGGCAGCCAGACCGCGCCGCCGACTTCGCCGGCCACCTTCCCGGTCAGCGCGTACACGCCGGTGCCGAGGATGTCGCCGACCACGAACAACAGCAACAGTCCCGGGCCCATCACCCGTTTCAGCTCAGGCCGCTCGCCCGCCTTCTTCGGCGCCGCAGCAGCACTGGTGCCCTCAGTCATGCCTAGCCTCCCTGGATCGGTCCGACAGTCGACCACACCCGGGGTGCATCGGCCAGCACTTTCCGTGACCTCGGCACGCCTGTCACCGGAAGGTGACCGGCGGCCTGCGACCATATGGCCTGTGATGCACCTTCGTCTCATCGTCCCACCGGATCGCAGCACGCGCGTCCTGGACACGCTCGTCGGCGACCCGCGGGTGACCAGCATCGTCCGTCTGCCCGGAGCGGCGTACCGTCCCGAGGGCGATGTGATCGAGTGCGACGTCACCCGCGAGGCCACCTCGGACATCCTCGGCTGGCTCAAGCACCAGGGCCTGTACGACGACGGGTCGGTGGCGGTGGCCGTGGTCGACGCGGCCCCGTCCCGGAACGCCCGCGAGACCGAGAAGGCGGCGCCGGGTGCACCCGACGACGCGGTCATCTGGGACGCGGTCGTCGACCAGGCCTACAACGAGGCGAAGGGCTCGTGGGTGTACTACGCCTTCCTCACCCTGGCCACGATGATCGCGGCCGTTGCGGTGGTCACCGATTCGTCGATCCTGGTGGTCGGCGCGATGGTCGTCGGCCCGGAGTTCGGCGTCGTCGCCGCGCTGGCCGTCGGCATCGCATTGCGGAACGCCGATCTGAGCTGGCGGTCGGCGCGACTGCTCGTGCTGGGGTTCGTGCTGGCCATCGCGCTCACCACCCTCGCCGCGTTGCTGGCCCGCGCGGCCGGCTGGATCGATGTCGCTGACGTGACGGCCGACCGGCCGTTGACCGGATTCATCTGGCGACCGGACAGGTGGTCGGCGGTGGTCGCCGTATTGGCCGGCTGTGTGGGCGTGCTGTCGCAGACGGCCGGGCGGGCGAACGCCCTGGTCGGTGTGTTCATCTCGGTGACCACGGTGCCGGCCGCCGGAGACCTGGCGTTGTCGATCGCGCTCTGGGTGCCGAGCCACATCGGCGGTGCCGCGGCGCAACTCGGGATCAACCTCGCCGGAATGACCGCGGCCGGGGTGGTCACGCTGCTGCTGCAGCGGAGGATCTGGCGGATGTACCTGCGGGTCAAGAGGAGGAAGGCGCCGGGCGCGCGCGTTGAGGCTTGACCGGGCGTCCCCTGTCCGGTCCGCGCGCGCCCTGCTCAGCTAGTCGTACCCCATCCGGGGGTTCTCCGCACCACCGACGCGGCTGACGTATGTCGGACATGGCGCGAAGTCGCCACCGATCTGAAAACGAATCCACAGCGGCCGCGAGACGAGATAGCCTTTCCGGAATCCGGTCACGCGGGAGGATTTGATGCTGGAGTCGCTGGGGGTGGAACCGGCGGACGAAGAGGCCTATCGGGCCCTGCTGGCGGCTCCGGGGTGCGACCTGACCGAGGTCGCCAAGCGACTCGATCGGGACGAGAAACAGGTCCTCGCGACCGTCGAGCGGCTCGAGGAGTCCGGGTTGCTCACGACCACGTCCGACGACCCGCCGCGCCTGCTGCCGACCCGGCCGGATGTCGCGGTCGACGCGCTGGTCGCCGTACGGCGGGCCGAGCTGGACCGGGTTCGCGCGGAGGCTCGGGTGTTGCTGACCGAGTTGCGGGCGCAGGAGCAGCACCGGCCGGAGAACCTGGTCGAGGTGATCGTCGGGCAGGACGCGATCGCGGCCCGGTTCGCGCAGTTGCTGAACGGGACGCGTGAGCAGCTGCTGGTGCTCGACCGGCCGCCGTACGCGTCGCGACCCGGCGAGTCCGATCCCCGGGTCCGCGGGCTGCTCAGCGACGGTGTGGTTGTCCAGGGCATCTACTCCCCGGACTCCCTCGACGTGCCGGGCGGTGTGGACGAGGCGTACAGCGCGGCCGATGCCGGGGAGACGTCACGGGTGCATCCACAGGTGCCGATGAAGCTGGCCGTGTTCGACCGCAAGATGGCGTTGCTGCCGTTGGCGGTGGATCAGCTGGTCGACAGTGCGCTCGTCGTCCATCCGTGTGCGCTGCTGGACGCGCTGATCGAGATGTTCACGCTGCTGTGGGACCAGGCCGTGCCGGTGGTGCCGCCGGCCAGGACGGATCCGCAGGACGCGCGGTTGATGACGTTGCTCGCCGCGGGGTTCAAGGACGATGCGATCGCGCGGCAGCTCGCGCTCAGCAGCCGCACGGTCGGGCGGCGGGTCGCCGAGCTGATGGAGACGCTGGGTGCGCGGACCCGGTTCCAGGCCGGGATCCACGCCCAGCGCCGCCATCTGCTCGAGGACGACTGACTCAGCAGGTGCCGAGCATCTGCTGCAGGGCGCTCTTCTCCGCCGACTGCAGCGACAGTCCGTAGGTGTGCTTCACCCAGATCCATTCGCGGGCGTAGATGCAGTGCACCGAGGCGTTCGTCGGCTTCCACTCGGACGGGTCCGAGTCACCCTTCGAGCGGTTGCTCGACGCCGTGACCGCGATCAGCTGCGCAACGCTCAGGTCGTTCGCGAACTGCTGACGGCGCGACGTGCTCCAGGTGTTCGCACCGGACTTCCAGGCCTCGGCGAGCGGCACGATGTGGTCGATGTCGATCGACGAGTCGTCCTCGACCCAGGTGGCGTCGTACACGCTGTACCAGCTGCCGGCTGTCGGCTCGCACTGGCTGTCGACCGTGACGTTGGTGCCGTCGCGCTTGAGCACCTGGTCGCGGGTGTCACACGTGCCGGACTGCGTGATCCAGTGCGGGAACAGGTCCCGGCTGTACCCGCTGGTGGATCCCTCGGTCTTGACCGTGAGACCTGCCAACTGGGCGGCCGCCGTACTGGCCGACGGCGGGGTCGGTGGGTCGGCCGGCGCCGGTCCGGCGCTCAGGGCCCACGCCGTCACCGTGGCGACGGCAGTGATCATCAGAGTGGTGATCCGTCGCATCAGTCAGGCCTCCGAAGGGTCGGGCGGGTCCCCCCTGACGTGCTGCCCTCAGCCTTCCCCGATCACTCACCGTAGGAAACCACACACCGATGAAGGCCGCGTGAACGGTCCCGCTCAGGCCGGTGCCGCTCAGGCCGGTGCCGCTCCGGCCGGTGCAGGCGCGGCCGGCTCGAAGCCGGCGAGCATCTCCTCCACAGCGTGCTGGTCCGGTCCGACGAAGGCATCGGCCTGCGGTGCGGTCTCGAGCAGGTCCAGGAACTCCGACGTCGGCATCGGCGCGCCGAAACAGTCGGAACTGAAGCACGCCCTCAGCGAGAACGCCGGAACCGCTCTCCTTTCGGAGCGTCCGCCGCCACCCGCGCGCTGTCAGATCCGTCGAAATCCCCTGTTTACAAGGCTTCACGGTGCCGAAATGCCGGGCCGGTATACAGGCGACACCATCCAGTGAGGAGATGCCGATGGCAACCTTTGGTGAGCATGCCGCTGCCCTGCTGCGTTCCGGCCTCGGCCGCCGTGACTTCCTGCGCGCGACCGCCGCGTTCGGTGCCGCCGGCGTCGCTTCAGCCGGTACGGCGGGATCCGTGCAAGCCGACGTACCGCGAGAAGTGCTGCAACCGGGCAAGGGACCGATCCACGGTCGTCACTACCTGCAGTCAACGCCCGATCAGATCAGGTGGGGTTACGTCCCGTCACTCGACAGCGCGCCGGTGCTGACGATGCGCTCCGGGGACACGGTCACCATCGACACCGTCTCCCACGAAGGCATCCTCGAGGACCAGGGGCGCGATCCGGTCGGGTACTTCGCCAAGCACGGCGTACGGAAGTCGTCCGTGCTGGAGGACGCCGTCGCCATCGCCCGCGACTACGACCGGACCACGCGGAACTTCGACGTCGACGGGCCGCACGTCGTCACCGGCCCGATCTTCGTCAAGGATGCGAAGCCAGGCGACGTACTCAAGATCGAGATGCTGTCCATGCTCCCGCGCGTCCCGTACGGCGTGGTGTCCAGCCGGCACGGGAAAGGCGCACTCCCCCGGCTGGCCGGCGGCGCTGTCCCGGCCGGGATCACCGTCGACGAGATCATGCCGCCGGTGGCGACGGACGGCCGGGCGACCGGCGACCCGACCCAGTACGGCAACGTCTCGGTATTCACGCCGATCCGTGGCGGGCGGGGGATGATGTCACGCGGCCGGGTGAGCTTTCCGCTGAACCCGTTCATGGGACTGATGGGTGTCGCCTTCGCCGGCTCGGCGTCGCCGACCGCGCCGGAGTTGAACTCGATCCCGCCGACGCTCGGAGGCGGCAACATCGACATCAACCTGCTCGGCGTCCGCTCCACGTTCTACCTCCCCGTGTTCGCCGACGGTGCGCTGTTCCACGTCGGCGACCCGCATTTCGCGATGGGCAACGGCGAGGTCGCCCTCACCGCGCTGGAGGGCTCGCTGCGGGCAACCTTCCGGCTCACGGTCTGCACGAAGGGCTCGGGTGACGCACCGTCGGTGGCGTTCGGGTACCCGTTCGCAGAGACGCCGGAGGCCTGGGTCCCGATCGGCCTGTCCGACCCGGACGGCAGCCAGAACGGTCAGGGCAACGACCTCAACATCGCCATGCGCCGCGCGGTGATCAATGCCCTCGCCTTCCTCGAAACCGACCAGGGCATCGACCGCGCGACGGCGTACGCCTATCTCTCGGCAGCCGCCGACTTCGAGGTCTCCCAGGTCGTCGACCGCACCACCGGCGTCCACGGCGTAATCAGAAAGGTCGACTTCGCCTAGTTTCCACTTGAGGCTGGCTCTGGGTGCGTGGGGGTACGGGTCGGTGTGGTTGTCCGCTGCTCCGGGCTTGATCGTGCTGGTCGCGGTGGGTGGGCGGATTGGTCCGGATGGTGGTCGGTTCAGGGAGGACACGGAGGCTTGAACACCTTGTGGTGGATGGAGACAGGTCATGAGCTGTCCCAGCTCACTGTTTCCTGGTCAAGCCCCGGCGATTTGGGTGGGAATTCCGGGATCCAGGTCCACGCGAGTGCACCAGATCAACCCCGGATCCACGGTCAGTTCCCGGGAGCACCTAGGAGCCTGTGACCATTCGGGTGAGCTGCTACGGAGTAGCTGCGTCCTTCCCAGCACGATCAAGCAGCCCGGAGCAGCGGACAACCACACCGACTCTTGGGGCACCCCGCGAGCCACAGTCGCCCTAGTCGTGCTCCACCACAGTCAACGTCCACCCAACCCCGCTGCGGTCGAGTTCGGCGTTCCAGCGGTCGCTGACCAGTTTGTGGAGGGACTTCGGGGTGCCCGGGTCCTTGCCTGATTCAAAGAGATGGCGGGCGACCAGGCCGCGGGTGTGCTTGGCGTTGTGCGAGACGACCGACCGGACGCCGCCGCGTTCGCGGACGACATTGACCGAGACCCATTTGGCGGCCTGATCTCCGCTCGGGCGCCAGGCGGAGACGTAGGTGGACGAGCGACAGTCGACGATCACCCCGTCGGACTCAGCCAGTACGGCGGCCAGCGGATCGCGCCATACCGACGCGAGCGGTCCGAGGCCGGGCAACGTCGTACCCATGGAGAGCCGGTACGGCGGCACGCGGTCGGCCATCCGCAACGCGCCCCAGGCAGCGGAGACGACGAGTAGGCGGTTGCCGGCCCGGCGCTTGCTACCGGCGGACAAGGTGGAGTAGCCGAGAGCGTCGTACAACACCCCGGAGTACAGCTCTGACACCGGCACGGCGGGCTCGGTGCGCCAGCGCGTGTTCCGGTCGACCTCATGCTGGAGCGAAGCGCCGACACCCAGTACGTCGTACGCGTCGGACGAGGCGGAGACCTTCGCCAACGCCTCGAGGACCTGCTCGCGGACGGGATTGAGCTCCGGGAACGACAGCGACGTGTGATCAACAGCCCGGCCCCGGGACCGACCGGTCTTCCCCTCCGACGGCGGGAGGAGAACTAGCGTCATGGGGCCTCCCGGCCTGGACTGAGGAGCGGAGGGAGCGAAGCGACTGGGGTGACGAGGGAAGGCCGGGAGTCGAAGCCCCATGACACCCGTGCCGGAGGCGCGGCATTCACTACCGTCACGTGAGGTCGTCCAGGGCGGCCAGGTCGGTGGCGGTTGGGTCCCACAGGCCGGCTGCGACGTTCTGCTCGATCTGCTCCGGCTTCGTGGCGCCGGCGATTACCGACGCGACCGCGGGTTGCGCGGCGAGACCGCCGATGGCGACGTCGATCAGGCTCAGGTCGCGCTCGGCCGCGAAGGTCTCCAGCGCCTCGATCTTGTCGAAATCCGCCCGCGCCAGCCGCTCCGGCTGGGTCGCGAGCCGGGAGCCTTCGGGGGCGTCCTCGCCACGCTTGTACTTGCCGCTGAGCAGCCCGGAGGCCAGCGGGAAGAACGGCAGGATGCCGATGCCGAGGTGCTCGCAGGCCGGGACGAGTTCGTCCTCGACGTCACGATCGAGCAGGGAGTACTGGTTCTGCGCGCTGATGAAATGCTCCAGGCCGGCGGTCCGGGCGGCCCAGTCGGCGTCGACCACCTGCCAGCCGGCGAACTGGGAGCTGCCGAGGTACCTGACCTTGCCCTCGGCAACCAACTCGGACAGGGCCGCCAGGGTCTCCTCGATCGGGGTGACCGGGTCCGGGAAGTGCAGCTGGTAGAGATCGATCCAGTCGGTGCCGAGCCGCTGCAGGCTCGACTCGACCGCCTTGCGGATGTACCGGCGGGAGCCGCGGACACCCCAGTCCGGGCCGTTCGCCCCCTGCATGTCGCCGCCGAACTTGGTCGCGACGACCACCTCGTCGCGGCGGCTGCCGAGCGCCTTGCCGAGCAGTTCCTCGCTGTAGCCGTGCTCACCGTGGTAGATGTCCGCGGTGTCGAACAGCGTGATCCCCGCGTCCACCGCGGCGTTCACCACCGCGTCCGTCCGGGTCGCGTCCAGGCGCCGCCCGAAGTTGTTGCAGCCCAGTCCCACCACGCTGACCGTGAGGCCGGAGTCACCCAGCTGCCGGTACTCCATATCCGTCATGCCCCCAGCCTAGTAACCGCATAGAGTTGCGGGCATGCCGAGTCTCACCGTCGACGGCGCCCGCACCCGGGCCGCCGCACTCTCCGTCCAGTCCTACGACGTCGATCTCGACCTGACCCAGGGCGAGCGGACGTTCGGATCCACCACCACGATCAGGTTCACCGCGGCCAGTACGGCGACCTGGCTGGACGTGAAACCGGACGAGCTCACCTCGGTGACGCTGAACGGTACGGCGGTCGACGTCGCCGGCCTGAACGACGGCCGGCTCGAGCTGACCGGTCTGCAGCCGGACAACGAACTGGTCGTGGTCGCGTCGATGCTGTACTCGCACGACGGCGAGGGCCTGCACCGCGCGATCGACGCCGCCGACGGTCTCGCCTACACCTACGCGATGTCGTTCCTGGACGCGGCGCCCCGGATCTTCGCGTGTTTCGACCAGCCCGACCTCAAGGCGCCGTACCGGATGAAGGTCACCGCGCCGGCGGACTGGCTGGTGCTCGGGAACGGCGCGGCCGCCCAGGTCTCCCCCGGTCGCTGGGAGCTGGCCGAGACGCCGCCGCTGTCGACGTACTTCGTCACCGTCGTGGCCGGGCCGTACCACCAGATCACCGATGAGCACGACGGGATCCCGCTCAGCGTGGTGGCGCGGCAGTCGTTGCGGGAGGCGCTGGAGCGGGAGGCCGACGACATCTTCACGGTCTCCAAGCAGTCCTTCGACGAGTACCACCGGATGTTCGGCTACCGGTACCCGTTCGGCGAGTACCACCAGGCGTTCGTGCCCGAGTTCAACGCCGGCGCGATGGAGAACCCGGGCTGCGTGACCTTCCGCGACTCGATGGTGTTCCGGTCCGCGGTGACCGACGGTGAGCGCAGCAGCCGGGCCCGGACCGTCGTCCACGAGATGGCGCACCAGTGGTTCGGCGACATCGTCACGATGGAGTGGTGGAACGACCTCTGGCTGAACGAGTCGTTCGCGGAGTACATGGCCCACCGGGTCTCGACCGACGCGACCCGGTACACCGACAACTGGATCGACTTTGCCTTCATCCGGAAGTGGTGGGGTCTGCAGGCCGACCAGCGGTCGTCCACGCACCCGGTCGCGGCCGACCCGGTCAAGGACGCGCTCGCGTCACTCGACGACTTCGACGGGATCTCCTACGCCAAGGGCGCGGCGGTCCTCAAGCAGTTGGCTGCCTACCTCGGTGACGACGTCTTCCTGGCCGGCGTTCGGGCGCACATCCAGTCGAACGAGTTCGGCAACGCGACGTTCGGTGACCTGGTCGCCAAGTGGACCGAGGCCGGCGCCGTCGACCTCGACAACTGGGCGCGGCACTGGCTCCGCACGCCGGGCCTCGACACGATCAGTGCGTCCCGCACCGACACCGGGATCACCCTGCGCCGCGTCGTCCCGACCGAATTCCCGGCCGCGCGTCCGCACAAGCTGACGGTCGGCGGGTACGACGCGGACGGCCGCGGTACGACGGTCGACGTACTGCTCGACGCGGACGAGGTGGAGGTGGACGCTCGACCCGTCGCGTCGCAGTGGTGATCCCGGACGCGGGTGACGACACCTGGGCCAAGATCCGGCTCGACGCGGACAGTCTGGCGAACCTGGCGTCGGTGCTGCCGAAGATCTCCGACGGGGTGACGCGGGCCGTCGTCCTGAACAGCATCCGCGACGCCGTCGCCGACGCCGAGCTCGACCCGAGGCTCGGGTTCGACGTCCTGATCGGGATGCTGCCGCAGGAGACCAGCGACATCGCGGTCGGCACGATGGTCGGCTGGGCGAACACGCACCTGCTCGGCATCTACCTCCCCTACGAGCCGTATCGCGGTCAGCTGGCCGAGGCGCTCGGTGCCCGGCTGCAGACCGCGCCGGCCGGGAGCAGCCTGCAGCTGGCGGTCGCTCGGGGGTACGTGCGGTTCGCCGACGAGGTGGGTGTGCTGACGGGCTGGCTGAACGGTGAGGGTGTGCCGGACGGACTGGCGATGGACGCGGATCTGCGGTGGACGGTCCTCCTCCAACTCGCCCGGCTCGGGGCGGTCGGCGACGCGGAGATCGACGCCGAGCTCGAGCGCGACACGTCGTCCGAGGGTGTCGTCCACGCGGTCCGCTGCCGCGCCGCGCTGCCGACGCCGGAGGCCAAGGAGCGTGCCTGGACGCTGATCATGACCGACGCCGACGTCGCGAACTACGAGCTGTACGCCGCGTGCGAGGGCTTCTGGCATCCCGGTCAGCGCGAGGTCACGACGCCGTACGTGGACCGGTACTTCGCCGAGATCGCCGGCACCGAGAAGCTGCGGTCCGGCTGGGTGGTCGCGCAGAGTGCGAAGCTCGCCTTCCCCCGGTACGCCGTCGAACAGCCGGTCGTCTCGCGGGCCTCGGACCTGGTCGCGGACGACTCGGTCGCGGCCGGCATCCGGCGGTCGGTCGGCGACAGTGTGGACGACCTGAAACGGGCTCTTGCGGTCCGTTCGGCGTTCACCGGCTAAGCAGGATGTCGCAGTCACACCGTGTTGTGACTACTGTGACTGGTGTGATCACAAGGACCCTTGTGAGCAGGCAACATGTGATTTCGTGACGTAACCTCCACAATGACCGCGCGGCACGGCGCGCCGGTCTTGGTCAGGCAGCACGTCCCGGGAGAGACTGTCGAGAACCGCACAGGAGAACAAAGGCAATGCGCGAGGCGAGGCTCGTCGGTCTGAGCCAGGATGGCAAGCAGATCATCCTGGCGATGGCAGAGACGGGTGAGGAGTTCGCCATCCCGGTCGACGACCGGTTGCGTGCGGCCCTCCGCGGCGACCGTGCCCGACTCGGCCAGCTGGAGATTCAAATGGAGAGCGCGCTGCGCCCACGAGACATCCAGGCTCGTATCCGCGCCGGCGAAAGTCCCGAGGCGGTCGCAGCCGTCGCCCAGATGCCGATGGAACGTGTGATGGCGTTCGCCGGCCCGGTCCTGGCCGAGCGCGACCACATCGCCAGCCTCGCGCAGCGCGCCTCCGTCCGCCGTCGTGGCGGTGCCGACGCCCCGGCCCGCAACCTCGGTGCCTGGGTGACCGAGCGGCTCCGCACCCGCCAGGTCGACCCGACGTCGGCCGAGTGGGACGCGTGGCGACGTGACGACGGCCGCTGGGCCGTGCGCGTCTCCTACTTCGTCGAGAGCGCCGACGAGGCGGAGCAGAAGGAAGAAAAGATCGCGATGTTCGCGTACGACGCTCCCGGTCGGTACGCGGTCCCGGACGACGACGAGGCCCGCTGGCTGGTCGGCGAGCAGGCCCAGGTGATGCCGCCTCCGGTCCAGCCGACCCCTCAGCCCGGTGAGCGCCGGCTGTCCGCCGTCGCCGACATCGACCTGTCCCTCGCGCCGGACCACGGCGCCGACAGCTACGAGGCCGGCTTCGAGGACACCGTCAGCCTGCCCCGCAGAAACCAGCCGGTTTCCCGCGACAGCGGGCGCGACTCGCGCGACCTTGGTCGCGACGGCGGGCGGGAGCCCGGCCGCGAAGGGTTCGCCGCCCGGGAGAGCTCCCGGGAGGTTTCCCGCGAGACCGAGCGCGGTCCGCGCCGGGTGCACTCGGTGCCTGACCCGGACACCGAGCCGACGCTGATCGACGTACCGACCGACCAGCCGCCGGCCCTGCGTCCGGCGGTCCGCGCGGTCGAGCGGCCCACCCAACTTCCGGTCGAGGCAGCCTCGCTGACGCCGCCGGAGGAGCGTGCCGCCGCCCCGGAGAACCCGTTCACCGAGCGCCGGTCGCCAGCACCGACCCGCCGCGCGCCCGAGGACCGCACTCCCCCGGCGAAACCCGTGGAGGCGCCGGCCGCGCCTGCGCAGTCCGAAGAACCTGCGCGGCCTGCCCCGAAGCCGGCAAAGTCCGAGCCCGCGGCTCAGCCGGCTCCCGGCGCCGAGGTTGCGACCGAAGAGCCTACCGCCACCGAAGAGACCCCGGCCGAGCCCAAGAAGAAGCCGGCCCGCCGCAACAACAAGCGCGCCAGCGTCCCCAGCTGGGACGAGATCATGTTCGGCAAGAAGGCCGACTGACGCATCACGGACGGTTGTCCCGGATGGCGGACAGTGTTTGGCATCACCGGGGTCAGCTGTCATGATCTTCCGCATGCACCTGCTGTGTTGTTGCTGTTGTCGCTGACGCGCGCCGTCACCGGCGCACGAGGCCTTGCCCTTTCCGTGGCCCGCCCGCCGACACCAGCACTCACAGGATCTTCTCCGATGAATCTCCCGGCCTTCGCCGACCTGCTCGCGTCCCGCGGCCTCCGCCTGCTGCCCGGCTCCCACGCCGTACCGGTGGAGCTGCTCGTTCAGTTGCCCGACGCAACGATCGCCCGGTTCACCGCATGCGGTACCACGCTGCGGATGTCCCGCTTCTCCCCCGACGCGTTGACCGCGATCACCGTGGCCGCCGAGTGCGGATGCGGTGACCACCACCCGCAGACCGGCCCGACCCGGGTTGTCCTCAGCCGGTACGCCGTACCGCTCGACGAGCGCACCATCGACGGCGAACTCCTCTTCGGCTGGCAGTCGCGCGAGGCCGGCCTGCTCCGCCTCCCCGACGCCGCCACCCACTTCTTCACCCTTCTCGACCAGCTCCAGACCCCAGACCGAGTCCTCGTCGGCGTCGCCTGACTTTGTGCACCACTCGAGTACGCCGGGCGCGTCGGCGTACTCGAACCGTGCAGGTAAGTCGGGGGACGTCAGGGGCGGCGGTGGGGTGGTTCGTGGGTGTCGTAGCGGTCGCGGGCTTCCTCGACCTTCGCCAGGTTGGGCGACCACTCGGCCAGTGACTGGAACAACGGTCCGAGGCTGCGGCCTAGGTCGCTGATCTCGTACTCGACCCGCGGCGGCACCTCCGGGTAGTACGTCCGCACGATCAGCCCGTCCCGCTCCAGTTGCCGCAACCGCTGGGTCAGCACCTTCGGCGTGATCATCCCGATCCGCCGCTCGAGCTCGACGAACCGCTGCCGGCCGAACTCGTTCAGCGTCCACAGGATCGGCGTCGTCCACCGGCTGAACACCACGTCGACCACCGGCGCGATCGGGCACGCCTGCACCGGATCCACCGCTGTGCTGTCGATCACACCAAGCCCTCCATCCCAATACTTTCCTCTAGGTACCTACTATGCCAGCGCAAGTAGCGTCCTCGTCAGTCAACAAAACGAACTGACCAACGAGGAGCGAACATGATCGTGGTGACTGGCGCGACGGGGAACGTCGGACGACCGCTGGTGCAGGCGCTCGCAGCGGCAGGCGAGCAGGTGACGGCGGTGTCGCGACGGACCCCTCAGCAGGATCTCCCCGCCGGAGTGCGGTTCCGGCAGGCCGACATGTCCGCGCCGGAGAGCCTGAAGCCGGCGCTCGAGGAAGCCGAGGCGGTGTTCCTGCTGAACTCGCCCGACTTCCTGGCGAACGGCAATCTCGGTGACGTCGTGAACGTCGTCCGCGCGGCCGGAGTCGAACGCGTCGTCCTGCTGTCCTCCCAGGGTGTCGCCACCCAACGCCACCCGTCGGCGTTGGAGGACGTCGTCACGTCGTCCGGCCTGGAATGGACCATGCTGCGGCCGGGCAACTTCAACTCCAACGCCTTTCAGTGGGCCGAGTCGGTCCGGACGAGCCGGGTGCTCGAGGCGCCGTTCGGCGACGTCGCACTGCCCGCTGTCGATCCGGCCGACATCGCTGAGGTTGCTGCCGCGGTGCTGCGCGACCGCGGCCATGCCGGCAACAGCTACACCCTGACCGGGCCGGAGCCGGTCTCACCGCGGCGGCAGGCCGCGGCAATCGCAGAAGCTGTCGGAGAGCCGGTGCGATTCGTCGAGTTGACTCGCGACGAGGCTCGGAGCCGGATGCTCGGTTACATGCCCGAGCCGGTCGTGGACGCCACCCTCGGTGTCCTCGGTACGCCGTCCGCCGACGAGCAAGCCGTCAGCCCGGATGTCGAGCGGGTCCTCGGCCGGTCGGCGCAGACCTTCGCCGACTGGGCCGTCCGCAACGTCGGCGCCTTCAGATAACTCACGCTGTCTCGGCTGCCCGAGCCGTCTCGCGGTGGAGCTTGCGCACACGGTAGAGGTTCTCGCCGGTGAAGATCGCCAACGCGGCCCAGATGAGCGCGAACCCGGCGAGGCGCTCGGGCGGCATCTGCTCGCCGAACACGAACACACCAAGCACGAACTGCACCGACGGCGTCAGGTACTGCAACAAACCGAGGTACGTCAGCGGAATCCGCCGCACCGCCCCGGCGAAGAACAGGAGCGGGACTGCCGTGGCCGGACCGGCGGCGATCAGGAGCGCCGTCGTCGACCAACCGTCGTGCCCGAACGCCGCCTGTCCCACGAGCTCCAGCCACACCAGATAGCCCAGCACGACCGGCAGGATGAACGTCGCCTCGACGGCGAGGCCTTCGACCGCCCCGGTCGCCGCCTTCTTCTTCAGCAAGCCGTACGTCGCGAAGCTGAGCGCCAGCCCGATCGCCACCCACGGCACCCGGCCGTAGTCGACCGTCAGCCAGGCCACCGCCACCACGGCCAGGCCGAGCGCCAGCCATTGCGGCCGCCGCAGCCGTTCGCGAAACAGCACCACCCCGAGCGTGACCGTGATCAGTGGGCTGATGAAGTACCCGAGCGAGGTCTCCACCACCCGCTCGTGGTTGACGCCCCAGATGTAGAGGTACCAGTTGAACGCGATGACCGCCGCTGCCGCGCCGAGGAACCGCAGCGCGGCGGGCCGCTGCCTCAGTGCGCGCCACCAGCCGGCGCGCGGACGTACCCACAGCAGCAACGCGATGAACCCGAGCGTCCAGACGAACCGGTGGGCGAGGATCTCGACCGCGCCGGCGCTGTCGAGCAGCCGCCAGTACAGCGGCAGCAGCCCCCAGATCCCGTACGTCGAGGCACCGAACAGCAGGCCCCGGTTCAGCGACGCTTGACCGTCGTCGGGCACCTGGACCGGCGACACAGGTGTTGCGGTGGCTGCGGACATCTCAGGTCACCACGCGGTACTTCAGGTGGGTGACGCCGGGCGCCTCGACGGCCCGGACCTGCTCGAGCCGCATGTCCGTGTCCCCAAGGTCGCCGCCCTCGCCGAGCGGGTTCTCCGCGCTCTGGTTCGGGCCGGCGACGAAGCCGTCGAGCGAGATCGAGATATGACACCGGAGCTTGCTCATCGTCTGCCTCCTCAGTGCGGCGGCCACTGTGGCCGCCGGTGATTGCCAGCATGGATCAGCAGCGAGATGACGTCTAATGCCAATTCCTGGGGGAACGTATTGATATCTTTGATCTATGCTCAACCTGGTTCATCTCAAGGTGCTGGCCGCGGTGGCGCGACACGAGTCCGTGACGGAGGCGGCGCGAGAGCTGCACTACTCGCAACCGTCGGTCAGTCACCACCTGTCGCGCCTGGAAGCGGCCACCGGCGTCAAGCTCGTCCAGCGCGTCAGTCGCGGGATCCGGTTGACGCCGGAAGGGCAACTGCTGGCCAACCGGGCCGCCGAGATCATCGGACGCGTCGACGCGGCGACCAACGAGCTCGCAGCCCAGGTCGGACTGCAGTCCGGGCGGGTGCGCCTGGCCGCCAACGCGTCGGTGCTGAGCACGATCGTGGCGAAGGCCGCGCCCACCTTGGCCCAGGCGCACCCGGGACTCGAGCTGAGTCCTGATCGACCGTCACCCGGTCGAGGCGCTACAGATGCTGCGCCACGGCGAGATCGACGTCGCACTCATCTTCCGGTACGCCGACGCCGCGGTCGAGGAAGAGGGATTCCGTCTCGACCACCTCGGCGACGACCCGATCTACCTCGTCAGCCTGCGACCCGACGACAGCATTGCGAACCATCGCCACTCCGCCTGGATCGGCGGTTGTGAGCGGTGTCAGGACGAGCTGACCGCCGTGTGCCGGCAAGAAGGCTTCACCCCGCGGATCGGATCACTCAGCGACGACATGGTCGTCGTGCAGTCCCTCGTCGCCGCCGGCGTGGGCGTCACGACGCTGCCCGGCCTGGCACTCGAGGCCCACCGCCGGCCCGACATCCACACCACCGAGCTCACCGGCTACCACCGCAGGATCTACGCGGTCACCTACGGCGCCCCGCCGGACCCGCCCGGCACCATCGCCCTGATCGAAGCCATCCGGCACTCCATCCAAGAGTCACGCTGATTCCCGGGCGCTTTCGAGCAGTCGGGCACCTTCCTGCCTGCCAGTTCAACGACCGCGTCGCGGCTCCTGAATTAGTAACACGCTTGGTTTAACTTAACCGCGCAGCAGCTGCCTCGTGTACTTCCGGCCCGCCACCTGGAGGTTTCAGCATGCCCAGACGCCTGCTCGCGGGGGTTCTCCCTGCCCTACTGCTGGCCGGTGTGCTCGCCACGCCGGCCGCACAGGCCGCCACGATGTACCCGAGCGGCGTCGGTGCCGACCTCGGACCCACCCCGACCACGCTCGGCGTCCAGCCCGCCGCCGGCGACGACCCGGCCGGCCTGCGGACCGGCACCGAGCAGGGCCGCACGTACTGGCGCACCAACCAGGCGGCGAACACCGGCTACCTGGAGTTCGACGTCGACCGCGACTACGTGGACGAGATCGGCACCGACGACGTCCTGGTGACGGTGACCTATCTCGACAGCGGCACCGGCACCCTCGAGCTCCAGTACGACGCCGCCACCAATCCACAAGCGGACGCCGAAGACGTCCAGCTGGCCGACACCGGCCAATGGCAGACCGGCACGTTCGCGCTCACCGGCATCGGGTTCACCAACCGCCTCGGCGACGCCGACCTCAGGCTGTTCGGCAGCGCCGACATCACCGTCGCGAGCCTCCGGATCAGTACGGCGGGCGCCTCGACCCAACTCGGCGCGTCACCGATCCAGAACGGCATCAGCCCGCGCGCCGGCGACCGGCCGGAGAACCTGATCACCGGCGTCCAGGACGGACGCCCGTACTGGCAGACCGACCGCACCGCGCCGGCACCCGGGACGAACTTCTTCTACATGAATGTCAGCGACACGTACTTGTACGACAACCGCGCCGGTCTGACTCTCATCAGTGTCGACTTCTATGACGAGGGCAACGGTCAGTTCGGTCTGCACTACGACTCCCCCGGCGAAACGATCCCGGAGCGGTTCAAGAACTCCGAGCTGGTCAGCTACGGCGACAGCAAGACGTGGAAGACGCACACCTTCGCGCTCCCCGACGCCGTGATGACGAACCGTTCCAACGGCGTTCCGCATCCACAACGGCGACGGCTCGGTCGATCTCAAGGTCGCGGCGGTCCGGGTCGCCAAGGTCGCCAGCACCCTCGACGTCACCGAAGGCCTGGTCGACCTGATCGACGAAGCGGCCCGGGTCGAGAAGGCCGCCCGTGAAGGCGCCCGCGACGGCCAGTACCCGGCCGGCAGCCGAGCCGTTCTGCGTACGGCGATCGACGACGCCCGTGCGATCGCGGCGACTCCGGGCGTCACCGACGTACAGGTGAAGGAAGCACTGCAAACCCTGCAGGCGAAGCTGGATGCGTTCACGCCGGTCGACACGAACTTCGCTCCGGACGGCACGGCGACCGCGAGCAGCGGAGCCGACGCAGTCAACGTCAACGACCGCAACCACGGCACCGCCTGGACCAGCGGCCCAGGCGACTCGTGGCTGCAACTCGACCTCGGGAAGCGGCGGCCGGTCAACGACGTGCGGGTCGAATGGGCGCAGGCCTACTCCCCCGACTACACCGTCCAGGTCTCGAACGACGGAGCCAACTTCACCACCGTCGGCCGCACCGGATCGCCCGGCGCCAACCAGTTCAGCAAGACCCGCTTCGCGACCACCAGTGCGCGGTACGTCCGGGTCTCGATGACAGGTGCCGAGTCGTTCATCGTCAAAGAACTCCAGCTTCGCGAGTCCCCGGTCGTCACCCCGAAGCCGAAGCTGGTGAAGACGGTCAACCCGACCGAGGACGGCGTGATCGCGGACTTCGACGCCACCGAGTACGGCGCCGACCGCAGCGGCCGGCGTGACTCGACCAAGGCGATCCAGCAAGCGATCTACGCCTGCCAGGACGCCGGCGGCGGCACGGTCTGGCTGCCGGCCGGTCGCTACCAGGTGTCCGACACGATCGAGGTGCACGCCTTCTGCACCCTGCGCGGTGATCACGGCCAAGCACCCGACTACGGCACTGTCGTGATCGCGAACCTGAAGAGCGGCGACGACGGACCGAGCCTGTTCCGCATCGGCGGCAGCGCCGGTGTCCTCGGCGTCACCACCTACTACCCGAACCAGAACGCCACTGACCCCGTCCCGTACAACTACACTTTCGAGATCCCCGGCGGCGCCTGGATCGGCAACGAGAACTACATGATGGCGACCGTCGCCGACGTCACCATGCTGAACTCCTACCGCGGCATCGGCATCAGCACGATGGCGAACGACCGCGGCAACGCGCCCAGCTCCGGCCAGGTGCACGAATCGTCGACCATCCGCAACGTCCACGGCACCGCGCTCCTCGAGGGCGCCCGCGCCTACAACGGCGCCGACGTCGGCACCTGGGAGAACGTTGCCTTCAGCAACTCCTACTGGGCGGACGCGCCGCCCGCGTACAACCCGCCGGCCCGCCAAGCTCTGGACACGTGGACCCGGGCGCATGGCACCGGTCTCGTCCTCGGCGACCTCGAGTGGGACCAGTTCCACCGGATCACGCTGACCGACTACAAGGTCGGTATCCACGTCGTCGCCGGCCAACGGGCGCAGTTCACCGGCAGCTTCCTGCAGCCCGACATCAGCCGGACCGACGTCGGCATCCTCGTGGACGTGATCGACGACCGCTGGGGCATGACGCTGGCCGCGGGCCGGATCGAGGGCAGCGACCACGCGATCCAGAACAACGCGCGCGGGTACGTGAAGGTCACCGGCACCACGCTCACCGGCGCGGTCGACGGGATCGTCCACCGGATGTCCGGTACGGCGCCGACGTACCAGCAGAAGCCACTGCCCAAGCCGAGGCAGACCTTGTACGTCGCCAACGCGCCGCACGGGGTCGGGTATCTCCCGGCCGCCGACGCGACGAGCGCCGTACAGAAGGTGCTGGACACGGCGGGACGGAACGGCGGCGGGATCGTCTACCTGCCCGCCGGGTGGTACCGGATCGGGACGCATCTGACCGTGCCGGCGAAGGTGGAGCTGCGCGGCGCGTCCGCCGTACCGAACCGGGATCAGTCCGGCGCCAGCGGTGGCACGGTCCTGCACGCCTTCGAACGCGAGACCGAAACCGCGCTGGTCACGCTCGGCAGGAGCTCAGGTCTTCGTGGGCTCCGAGTGTTCTATCCCGACAACAACCCTGGTCGGCCGGAAGGCGTGGTCAGCTACCCGTTCGCGGTCCGCGGGAGGGCCGGCGGCAACTACGTCATCAACGCCGGCTTCCCGAACACCTGGAACGGGCTCGACCTGCAAGGCGACGACATCGTCGTCCGCAAGGTCGCCGGCGCCTTCTTCGACCACGCGATCAAGCTCGGCCCAGGGCGCAACGGCCGGATCGAGGGCGTGCTGTCGAACGGCAACGCGGTCACCCGGGTCGGCTACCAGCAGCCGTACTGGATGAACGAGGGCAACATCTTCGAACTCGTCATCGACAAGTACATGCGCAAGACGGCCAAGATCGTCGCCGTCGACGGCGCGACCGGGCTGACGTTGCTCAACGTGTTCGCGTACGGCTTCCACGACGGACTCGTGGTGAACAGCGGCCAGGTGGACGCCTTCAACCTCGGCACCGACAACCTCGGCACGGACGGCTACACCGTGAAGGTGGCCGGTGGTGACGTCGAGGCGACCAACCTGGCCCGCTACAACGGCGCCACCAGCACCGGCCCGGTCACCCTGCGCAACGTGATGGTGATCAACGTTGTCCAGCGCAGCACCCAGGTCGCGGCCAACGGTCCGGGCACTGCGAAGCTCGTTGGCAACGAGTCCGAACCGGGTACCTACGAGGTCGGCGCGCAGGTCACCGCGACGGCGGCACCAACTTCGGATAGCGTTTTCCAGAGTTGGATCGTCGACGGTGCGGTCGTCTCGACCGAGGCGTCGTACACCTTCACCGTCGCCACGGACCAGGTCCTGACCGCGAACTTCACTGCCCAGTAGGAGCGAGATGGCTGATCCGATACAGCACCAGGTCGCGATCGTAGGGTGCGGCATCATCGGCCGCACCCACGCCGAAACCATCGCCGAGCGGCCCGACGCGACCGTCACCGCACTCGTCGACGGTGACGCCGACACCCGCGACGCGCTGGCCGCCTGGCTCAAGGAGGCCGGCCAGCCGGAGCCGGAGGTGTACGACGACCTGACCACAGCGCTGACCGGGTCGGCCAGCTCCCTCGTCGCGATCTGCACGCCCAGCGGGACCCACGCCGCGCTGGCCGAGCAGGCGCTCAACGAGAAGAAGCACGTCGTCATCGAGAAACCGCTCGATGTCGACCTGGCCCGGGCGCGGCGCCTCGGCGCGGCCGCGACCCGGGCGGCCAACTACGGCGTGGTTTCCTCCGTCATCAGCCAGAACCGGTTCGGCGGTGGTAGCTCGCTGGTCCACCAGGCGATCCAGGCCGGGACGTCGACGTCGATGCCGGTCCGCCCGGCCGACACCCGGCGCAGTACGGCGACATCCTCGGCGCGATCGCGAATGGCGGCCGGCCGGCGATCACCGTCCAGGACGGTATCGAGGCACTCGCCACGGTCCGGGCCGTCTACATCGCCTCGACGCTCCAGCGGCCGGTGAAGTTCATCGACGTACTGGAGGGCCGCTACGAGACGTCGACGTCTCCCGTGGCATCCGCCTGCCACCGACCTAAGCGCCGGGCGCCCGGTCGTTGAGGATACGCTGGTAGAGGTTGCAGTCCTGCCAGGCTCCGGCGATGTGCAGGTACGTCGGGGCGAAGCCGATCTGGACGAAGCCGGTGCGCTGAAGGACACGCTGCGACGGGGCGTTGTTTGTCAGCGTGCTGGCTGCGATCCGGTGCAGCTTCAGCTCCGTGTCAGAGATCTCGATCACCGCCTCCACGGCACGCGTGGCCAGCCCGCGGCCGACCGCGTCGGCGGCCAGCCAGTAGCCGAGGTCGGCGTTGCGGAACGGTCCGGGCACGAGGTCGCTCAGCGTCATCTGGCCGACGATGCGGTCACCTTCGGCCAGCACCCAAGGCACGACCTGCCCGTTCTTGTACCGCTCCAGCGAACTGGTCAGCCGCTCATGCTGGCCGGCCGGCGTGAACCAGGACTCCGCCCGGTCCGGCTCCCAGGGCTGCAAGTGGTTCCAGCTGCGGGTGAAGGCGTCGGCCAGGCCGGCGGCGTCGGCCAGGGTGGCGATGCGGAGCTGAACGTCCGGTGTCAGCTGGCGGGGAGAAATCACTTGGGCAGCCTACGTGCCTGACTGGATCCACTGACTCTGGGTGTGAACGCGTCGTGGAAAATCGTCGAGGCGGCCCCGACCGCGGCCGCGTCGGTCTGCAGCATCGACTCCTCCACCACGACCGGGCGCGTCTCCCGGGCGACCGGGTGCGCGTTCACCGCGCGGCCGATCTCGGTCAGGAAGATCTCCGAGATC
This sequence comes from uncultured Actinomycetota bacterium, assembly GCA_963770725.1. Taxonomy (GTDB): domain Bacteria; phylum Actinomycetota; class Actinomycetes; order Propionibacteriales; family Kribbellaceae; genus Kribbella. The sequence goes on along the minus strand of CAVYQT010000009.1, from coordinate 280,860 downwards.
TCCTTGCCGAACGCCGGTCCGCCGAGTACGACGAGGTCGATGTCGAGCAGGTCGACCAGGCCGACCGTGCCCTGGCCGATCACCCGGGCGACCTGGGTGACCGCTTTCACGGCCGCCTCGTCGCCGTCGGCCGCCGCCTTGCAGACCGCCATGTACCGCTTCGCCTCGTCGGTCGCGCTCGGGTCCGTCTCGACGTACCCGTACTCCGCCGCAATCACCGGCAGCGAGGCGGTCGGGTTGCACTCGGGGAGCATCCGCGGCCCGTCGTCGGTGTCCCACTCCCCCATCCGCAACGCCGCGACCTGGCCGAACTCCCCGGCGTTCGCCGTACCGCCGCGATAGATCGAGCCGTTCAGGATCAGGCCGCTGCCGACGCCGGTGCCGAGGTAGAGATAGGCGAAGTCGCGGGCCCGGGCGGAGCGGCCGATCCAGCGTTCGCCGATGGCGGCCGCCGTACCGTCCTTCTCGACCAGGACCGGGTGGTTGAGCTTCGCCTGCAGCAGGTGCCGGATCTCCAGGCCGCGCCAGGCGGGCTGCAGCGGGAGCGCGAGCAGCGTGCCGTCGGCGTTGATCGGCCCGGGTACGGCGACGCCGACACCGAGCATGGAGTCGGGGTCGACCTGGCTGATGCTGAGCGCCGCGGTCACGGTCGCGGCGGTCAGATCGACCAGCTTGCCGGCGCTGAGATCGTCGGCGAGGTCGACGGTCTCGCGACGCACGATCGTGCCGTCGAGATCCACGACCGCGACTGTGAGCAGCTCGGGGTCGATGTGGATGCCGACCGCGTGGGCAGCGGTCGGCCGCATCCGGACCGGCGTCCGCGGCTTGCCGAGGCGCTCGGCCCGCTCCTGGGCCTCCTCCACCAGCAGGCCCTGCTGCAGCAGGATGCGCAGGATCCGGGACACCGACTGCTGGGTCAACCCGGTCCGGCGGGCGATCTCGGTCCGGCTGATGGTGCCGGCCAGCCGGATCGTCTCGATGATCACGGCCTCGTTGAAGGATCCGAGGTCGTACTGGTTCGCCCCGGCGCGCCTCAGCTCCCCGTCATGAGGCAACACAGTGTCCGGCACCTGCCCACCTCCCCGTCTCTGTCCGTGACTAGCCGCGATCGTACTGCGGGACCACCGTTGTCACGGCGCTTCCAAGGCGCCGTCGATGCGTCGTACGCCGGCCGCCCACTCGTCGTGTCCGGACAGTTGCGCGGGATAACGGGCGGCCGCCTCGAGATCGACGTCGATCCCCCACCCGGTGGCGTCGTTCGGGGTCAGCCAGCCGTCCTCGATCCGCAGCGTGCCGGGGAACACCTCGTGCGTCGCCTCGTTGTAGAGGTGGCCCTCCTGGATGCCGAAGGCAACGGAACTCACGTCGAGCGCGACGTTCGCGGCGGCGCCGATCGGTGACGTGTCGCCCGGGCCGTGCCACGCCGTCCGCACTCCGCACAGCTCGGCCAGGTCGGCGAGCTTGCGGGCCGGCGTCAGACCGCCGATGTCGGACACGTGCGAACGGATGAAGTCGACGCCGAGGTCGCGGATCAGGCGGACGGCGTCGCCCATCGAGGTCGTCAGCTCACCGACCGCCAGCGGCACCGGCGAGGCGGCCCGAACCTCCGGCAGCCGGTCCCAGTGCTCGGGCGGGAGCACGTCCTCGAGGAAGAACAGCCCGTACGGCTCGAGCGAGCGGGCCAGCAGCACGGCCTCCTTCGGCGTGAGCCGGGAATGGACGTCGTGCAGCAGTTCGATGTTGTCCGGAAGGGCCCGGCGGGCCTCGGCGAACAGCTCCGGAGTCGTCCGCAGGTAGTCCCGCGCCGACCAGCCGTTGTGGTACGGCGAGTCCGGGTAGAGAGTCGCCAGCTGCGGGGCGCCGTACCCGCCGCCGCCCGGTGTCGACATCTGCAGCCGGACGTGCCGCCAGCCCTGCGCGACGAGCTTCTGCGCGTGCTCGAGGGTCTCCTCGATCGTGCGACCGCTCGCGTGGATGTAGGTGTCCGCGGCCGCCCGGACCTTGCCGCCGAGCAGTTCGTGGACAGGCATGCCGGCGCGCTTGCCGGCGATGTCCCACAGCGCCTGGTCGATGCCCGAGATCGCGTTGTTCGTCACCGGTCCGCCGCGCCAGTAGCCGGAGAACCCGGCCAGCCGGGTCAGGTCACCGATGTCACCCGGGTAGCGCCCGGCCAGCAGCCGGGCCAGGTGCTCGTCGACGAACGTCTGCACCGCCTTCCACCGCTGGGTGAAGGTCGCGCAGCCGAGGCCGTACAGTCCCGGCTCGGTGGTGTCGATCTTCACCACCACCAGCGGGATGCCCTGCGGCGCGGTGACGATCGCCTTCACCTCCCGGATCCGTACGTCGTCGCGGACCGGCCAGGGCTGGTCGAAGTTCGAGGGCATTCAGATCTCCAAGGGAAGGGTCGGCAGGCCGAGAACGTGCCGGGCCTGGAAGCCGAGCACGGTCCGCGCCGCGGTCAGGTCGATCGGCACCTCGCGCCCGACGAACCGCCGCAGCCGCGGCACGTCCGGCGCGAAGGCGTCCAGCAGAGCCTCGGTCTCGTACGGCGCATTCGTGGTGTCAGCGGCAACGAAGAAGGTATGGGCCCCGGACAACGAGGCCGTCAGCCCCAGCTCGATCGCGTACGCCGCGTCGCGCGAATCCAGGTAGCTCCAGCCCTCCCGCAGTCCACCCCGCGGATCGCGACGCGCCCCGTCGGCCTGCTTCTGCAGAACGTCGACCGAGTTCACGTGCGGGAACCGGAACGCGACCACGTCGATCCCCCACGTCCGCCAGGCCATCCGGGCCGCGTTCTCGTCGTTCTGCTTGGACAGCGAATAGGCGTCGCCGACATCGGTGGGGATCTTCTCGTCGAGCGGGAAGTACGCCGGCCGGATGTCGTGCGGGTTGAACGGGATCCCGGTCGCGTTGATACTGCTGGCGATCACCGCCCGGTCGATGCCGAGCGCACCGGCCTGGGCCAGAACGTTGAACGTCGACACCACGTTGATGGTGTAGACGTCGTACGGCGTACCGGCCGAAGGGTGAGCCAAGGCGGCCAGATGGACCACGTACTCGATGTCGGTGAGCGCCTCGGCGACGTCGGCCTCGGACCGGGTGTCGCCGATCAGGATCCGGTCGGCCTTCAGGTCCGGGTGCTCGACGTTCGTCAGCGCGGTCACCAGGGCGCCGAGCTCGGTCAGGTGCTGCACCGTGACCAGCCCGATCCGCCCCGCCGCCCCCGTGACGAGCACACGCCTGCCGTTGAGTGATGACGTCACTCCTTGATTCCTCCCGACATCCCCACACCTCTCAAGAACTGCTTCTGGAACACCAAGAACAACACCACAGGGATCAGCACCGCCAGGAACAGGGCACTCATCTGCAGCGAGATCTCAGTGGTCTCTGCCACCCGCGGCAGGGCCACCGAGATCGGCTGCAGCCGAGGATCGGGCAGCACCAGCAGCGGCCACAGGTAATCCTTCCAGGAGCCGATCACGGTCAGCAGGGCGACCACCCCCACGATCGGTTTCGACAGCGGCAGCACCAGCGAGGTGAACAGCCGCAGGTTGCTCGCACCGTCGATCCTGGCCGCCTCGATCAGCTCGCGTGGGATCGAGTCGAAGTACCGCTTCATCACCAGGATGTTGAACGCGCCGGCCGCCTGCGGCAGCCAGACCGCCCAGAAGGTGTTCTGCAGGTTGAACCCGAGCACCGGCATCTTCAGGATCGTCAGGTACAGCGGGACCAGCGAGATCACGGCGGGCAGGAACAGCGTCGCCAGGACGGCTCCGGTGATGATCGGTCCCCACTTCGGCCGCAACACGCTCAGCACGAAGGCGCCCGTCGTACACACGAACAAGGTCGACAGCAGCGAGCCGATCGCGATGATCGCGGTGTTGCCCAGGTACGACCCGACCTGCACCCGGGTCCAGGCGTCGGGGAGGTTGTGCCACTGGATCCCGGACGGCCACAGCTGCATCGGGCCGCGCAGGATGTCCTGGCTGGTGGACAGGCCCGACTTGAGCAACCAGAGCAGCGGCCCGACGCCGGCGATCACCACGCCGGCGAACAGCAGCACCTGGATGGTGGGCAGGCCGTATCGGACCACTGAGCGCTTCCGGTCAGCGGTCGAGATGATTCCACGTTCGTGACTCATGTGACGCTCCAGCGGCGGGTCATGAAGTGGTAGGCGACGGACAGGACGCAAAGTACGCCGGCCAGCAGCACGCTGAGCGCGGTCGCGGCGCCGAAGTCGCCGTTGATGAACGCGTACCGGTAGATCAGCAGCAGGATCGTCGTGGTCGCGTTGTCCGGACCGCCGCCGGTGAACAGGAACGGTTCGGTGAACACCTGGAACGTCCCGATCAGCTGCAGCAGCATCATGATGAGGATGATTCCGCGGATCTGCGGCAGCGTGACGTGCCAGACCCGCTTCCAGATCCCCGCGCCGTCCAGCTCGGCCGCTTCGTACAGTTCGGTCCGGACGCCGGTCAGCGCGGCCAGATAGATGATCGAGGTGGCGCCGGCGCCGGCCCAGGTCGCCTCGAGCACGATGGCCGGCATCGCCAGATCCGGCGAGTTCAGCCAGGAGAACGGCCCGAGCCCGAACCAGCCGAGTACGGCGTTGAACACACCGGCGCCACTCGGGTCGTAAAAGAACTTCCACAGTAGGATCGCTGCCACCGGCGGGACCACGGCCGGCAGGTAGGAGATCACGTTGTAGAGCCAGCCGGTACTGCGCAGCTCACTGATGAACACCGCGAGGAACAGCGGGACCGGGAAGCCGAAGATCAGCGCGAGGAGGGCGAAGTACAGCGTGTTGACCGCCGCCTGCGGGAGCTGCGGGTCGGTCAGCACATAGCTGAAGTTCGCCATCCCGACCCACTCCGGCGTGGTGACCAGGTTGTTCTTCTGGAAGCTGAGCACCAGGCCGCGGACGATCGGGCCCCAGGAGAAGTACAGGAAGGTCACGACCAGCGGCAGGGCGAAGATGATCGCGCTCAGTCCGCCGGAGCGGTACCAGGTGGCAACGCTCCGGCCGGATTTCGGTGTACGTAGGAGTGACATTCGGCTACCGGGCCAGGCGGGCGTCGATCTTCGATGCGGCGTCGGTGAGCAGCTTGTCGATGTCCGCGTCCTTCTTGGTCAGTACCCGCTGCACGACCGGGTCGAGCAGCGCGTAGACCTCCTGGCCCTTGTTCGGCGGCTCGGGCAGGAGCTTCAGCGACGTGGTCGAGTCGATGTAGCCCTGGAACTGCTTCACCGGGACGTTGACGTAGGGCTCACGCCACTTGTTGTACTGGTCGTACGTCGCCTGGCTGAGCGGCGTGATGCCGGGCCGGCCGACGAAGCCCTTGGCGGCGATGGTGTCCTTGGCGTTCTGCACCGCGAGGCTCTCGGTCGTGTACTTGTCGAACTCCTGCGACTTGATCCACTTCAGCGCCGCGACGATCTCGTTCTGGCTCGCCTTCGGATTGATCATCTTCAGCGAGCCACCGGTCAGCGTGCCGTGCGGGCCGCCGTCCTGCGGTAGCGCGTCGTGACCGTAGTCGGCCGGTTTCATGCCGAAGTTCTTCACGCACATGTCGTAGGCGTCCGGCGCCTGCAGGACCATGCCGATCTTGCCGCCCGCGAAGTCCTGCCGGATCTCCTCCTGGTTGTAGAGGAAGTTGCTGCCCATCGCGTTGTCGGTCCAGCGCATGTCCTTCAGCAACTGCAGCGCCTTCTTGGTCGGCGCGTCGTTGAAGGTGGCCTTCTTGCCGTCCTCGCTCTCCACCGAGCCGCCCATGCTGTGCGTCATGGTGGTGAGCATCCAGCCGCCGGTGTTGTCCTTGGTCAGCTGCGCGTAGCCGGCCTTGCCGGTCTTCTCGGTGATCTGCTTCGCGTACTGACGGACTTCGTCCCAGGTCGTCGGCGGCTTGTCCGGGTCCAGTCCGGCCTGCGTGAACAGCGCCCGGTTGTAGGCCAGCCCGACCGAGAACACGTCGATCGGTACGCCGTAGATGCGGCCGGCGTCGTCCTGGACGATCTTGAGCACGTCCGGGTTCAGGCCTTTGGTCAGGTCGACCAGTTTCAGCTCGTCGGTGATGTCCGGCAGCTGCTTGTTCGGGATCATGTTGGCCGGCTCGGTGAAGCTGATGTTCATCACGGTCGGCAGCGATCCGCCGGCCACCTGGGCCTGGAAGGTCTGCGCGTCCCACTTCGTCTCGGTGGACTTCACCGTGATGTTCGGGTGCGCCTCGATGAACTTGTTGATGTTGCGCTCGAACGCGGCGATGTCGTTCGGCTTGTCCGGCGTCGGGCGGTCACCGATCGTGATCGTCACCGGCGCGTTCTCGTCGATCGCGCCACCCGCGTCGGCGGCCGGCGTCGTACCGTCCGCACAGCCGGCGACCGCGAGCACCAGCCCCTGCCAGCCCGAGCCCGGCGCCCCACCTGCTCACTCTCGTCATCGGAACTCCTCAGGTTTCCGGATGCCGCCGGTGTGCTCTGAGCCGCACACCGACCAGGTCCGAGTAAGTTAAACCAAGCGTGTTACTTTCTCAATGCCCAGCACCGCACCACTTGAAAATCCAGTAGAGCCGTGTCGCCGGGTCGGCGAAGATGAGGTCATGCTGCTCCGACCCGCGACCGCCGACGACTTCACCTTCCTGGCCGAGATGTTGCTCGAGGCCTACAACTGGGACGGGACGCCGACGTTCACCCTCGACACGCTGCGCGCCGAGGACACGGCCTGGCGGTATGTCGCCGGGTGGCCGCGCCCGACCGACTTCGGTGTGATCGCCGAGGTCGACGGCACCCCGGCAGGTGCCGTCTGGGCGCGTCTCCTCACCGCCGACCGGCCCGGTTACGGCTACATCGCCGACGACGTCCCGGAGCTGTCTCTGGGCGTCTCCCCCGCGTTCCGCCGTCAGGGAATCGCCCGCGCGGTGATGACCGAGCTGATCAGGACCTCGCCGTACAAACGGTTGAGTCTGAGCGTCGATCCGGCGAACCACGCCGCGAAGCTCTACCGCTCGCTCGGATTCGAGACGGTGGGCATGTCCGGGACCTCCGAAACCATGGTGCTCGAGCTGTAGCGATTCCTTTCGGTGCCGGCCCGGATCTACCTGCTGGGAGGCCGCAGCCTCTCGCAGTTCCGCCGAACCGAAAGGCTGTCACCGATGAGCTTTCCCCTCACCATGGCCGCGCTGCAGCAGACGTCCCTCGACGGCCCGCAGGACATGCGGCTGATCACCGACGCGCCCGTGCCGAGCCCCGGGCCGGGCGAGGTCCTGATCCGCGTCACCGCGGCCGGCGTCAACTTCGCCGACATCTCGAAGGCCCGCGGCACGTTCCGGAACGGCCCGCAGCCGCCGTACCTGGCCGGTTTCGAGGCCGCCGGCGAGGTCGTCGCGGCGGGTGAGGCGGTGACCAGCCCGCAGGTGGGCGCCCGTGTCGTCGGTGTCGGCGACGGCGCTTTCGCCGAGTACGTGGTGCTGCCCGCAGTCGCGACGATGCCGGTGCCACCAGGCTGGACCGAGGACCAGTCGCTGGGTCTGCTCGTGAACTGGCCGACCGCGCTGGCCGCTCTCAGGCCTCTGGGTGGCCTCACCGCCGGGCAGACCGTACTGGTCCAGGCCGCCGCAGGCGGGACCGGTCAGGCCGCGGTGACGATGGCCAAGCACTACGGCGCGACGGTCATCGCCACCGCCTCACCAGGCAAGCACGAGGCAGTCCTGGCCCGGGGCGCCGATCACGTCCCTGGTGCAGGAGACCGACCTGCGGGCCTGGCGGTCCTACTCCGGATTCGAGGGCCGGGCGTCGATCCGGACCTGGCTCTACAAGATCGCCACCAACGTGTGCTTGCGGGCGTTGGAGCCGCGACGAATCCGGGTGCTGCCCTCAGGTCTGACCGGCCCGTACGACGGTCCCGACCGCGCACCGGCTTTCGTCCCGCCGGGTGACGTCGCCTGGCTGGAGCCGCTGCCGGACCACTGGATCACGCCGCCCGCCGACGATCCGGCCGCGGTGGTCGTCGCCCGTGAGTCGCTGCGGCTTGCACTCATCGCGAGCCTGCAGCACCTGCCCGCCCGCCAGCGCGCGATCCTCATCCTGCGCGAGGTGTTGGCATTCTCAGCGGCCGAGACCGCGGAGATCCTCGGCACCAGCACTGTGGCGGTCAAGAGCGGTCTCCAGCGAGCGCGGGCCCGGCTCGACGAACTGGAGCCGACGGAGCTGCTGGAGCCCACCGACGAACGGGCTCGGGCGCTGCTCGACGCCTACATCGCGGCCTTCGAGCGCTCCGACGCCAGGCTGCTGGAGAAGGTGCTGCGTGTGGACGCGACTTTGGAGGCGACACAGTTCCGCGACTGGCAGTCGGGACGGGCGAGGTGCATCGAGGTGCTCGATGCGTACGTCCTGGGTGCACCGGGCGATTGGCGGATGATCCCGACGACCGCCAACCGTCAGCCCGCCGCCGCCGTCTACCGCCGGGACCCCGAAGGTGTGCTCCGGGCCGACGGTGTCGTCGTCCTGGCGGCCACGGCCACCGGTGTCTCGGGCGTGGTCAAGTTCCACGATCCCGCGCTGGTCGCAGCGTTCGGCTTCCCAGCGGCGCTCCACACCTAGCCGAAGTTGCGGACGCGGAACTGCATGGCTCGATACGGCCAGCCGGCGTCGGTCTTCCACTGGCTGACCGACAGGTGGAGGTCGCTCAGCGTGGAGCCGGGGATGATGTAGCCGCCGTACAGCTGGGCGACGTGGTTGTCGTCCTCGGAGCCCCAGGCGCCGCCGTAGATCAGCGTCTGGCGGTAGGCCGTGTAGAGGTTCGAGGTCGGGGTGTCCATGATGATGCCGTCGATCCGGTAGTCACCCGCGTTGAACCAGGTGAGCACCCATTTCCCGCCCAGCGGCCGAAGGCAGAGTTCACCGAAGCTGCCGGTCAGGATCGGTGTCGCCGGGTTGCCCCAGGCCCATACGCCGTCGCGGAAGCCCCAGGGTTCGTACGCCGCCGGGTTGGCGATCTGGTTGCTGCGGACCCGCTTGAGGATGATCGGCTTGTTGCGCTGGAAGCCGGTCGAGTAGACGTACACGTACCCGTCGTTGCCCTCACCCCAGCTCAGGCACTGGAACAGCCCACCGTCGATGTTCGGGTCGAACTTGGCGCCGGTGTGGTACCAGTTCGCACCCGAGTTGTCGCTGCGCCAGATCTCGGTCCAGACCACGTTGCCGAGGCCTTTGTTCACCATCACGTGCAGGTACATCGACCCGCCGATCGTGATCACGTCCGACGGCAGGACGGTCGAGAACACCGGGTTGTCGTGCTCGTACTCCCACAACTGCTGGGCGGCCGATCCCCCGACCGCTCCGGACCACTTAACGCCGCTGTTCAGATCCGTCGTGGTCGACCACAGCGCCACCGGCGACCGCCACCAGCCGCCACCGACGAACGGCTGCTCGAAGGTGTCGCCGAACACGAACAACATGCGTCCGTCCGGCGTCCGCGCCGGGATCCCCAGGTCTGTCGCCGCCATCCGGAACCGGTCGGTCAATCCCGGCCCGGTCAGGTCGGCCACCTTGTTCGTCAGGACTGCCTGGCTTCGCGCGGCGGCCGGCAGACCGGGTACGGCGGCCACCACACCGGCACCGAGGGCGGCACGAAGGAACGTGGATCGCTTCATAGCTGACTCCCAGGGGCGGATTGGAAATCGATTTCTCAGGACCATCCCGCAACCACACCGCAGAGTCAAGACCGGGCCTGACCCTTTCCATCACCGACGACAGGCGGAGTCAGTCCCGTCCGGTCGCCACTGGCCGGGACGGGTCGGTGATCCACTCCGACCACGAGCCGACGTACACGGTCGACGGAATGCCGCTGACTTCCAGGGCCAGGGCCTCATGGGCGGCGGTGACACCGGAACCGCAGTAGACGCCGACCTGGGTCGAGTCGTTCACGCCGAGCTTCTCGAAGCGTTCACGAAGCTCGTCCGCCGGCCGGAAACGGCCGGTTTCGTCCACGTTGGCGGTGGTGGGTGCGTTCACCGCTCCGGGGATGTGCCCGGCGACCGGATCCATCGGCTCGACCTCGCCGGCGAACCGCTCCGGAGCCCGCGCATCCAGCAGCACCCCGGCTGCGGCCACCTCGGCCGCGCCGTCGGCATTCAGCAGCGGGAGATGTCCCGCGGTGGCGATGAACGACCCGTCACCGTCGGCCGGGACCTCGGTGGTGACCTCTCCGCCGGCCTCCTGCCAGGCCGCGAGTCCGCCGTCGAGTACGCGGACGTCGCGGACGCCGAAGTACCGGAAGACCCACCACGCCCGCGCCGCCGCCGTCGAGTTGGCCGCGTCGTAAACGACCACCGGCGTACTCGGGCCGACCCCGGCCCGGCGCAGCGCCGCGGTCACAATGGTTGCTGCCGGCAACGGGTGGCGGCCGCCGGAACCGGGCGGTCCGGCGAGCTCGGTGTCCAGGTCGACGAAGTACGCGCCGGGGATGTGGCCGGCGTCGTACGCCTCCCGGCCGGGCGGCCCGGCCAGGTTCCAGGTCACGTCGATCAGCACCGGACGCTCGACCGCGACCCGGAGCTCGTCAACAGTTGTCAAAGGACTGGTCATGGGGCCTCCCGGCCTGGACTGAGGAGTGCAGGGAGCGAAGCGACTGGAGCGACGAGGGAAGGCCGGGAGGCCCCATGACCCGCCGTGCCGGAGGCGCGGCAATTCAACGGAGTCCTCCGAACGGCAGGACCTCGGGTGAGAGGGTGGCGCGGGCTCGGGCCTGGGTGAGGCGGCGGCGGTGATGCCGGCGGCAGAGCACCTCGTAGGCGACCTCGTGGTCGTGCGTCACGATGTCACCCACCACCAGCTGCTCGCCCTCCGTCACCATCTCCCCACCGATCGTACGGGCGTTGTGGGTGGCCCGTTCACCGCACCAGCACAACGCCTCGACCTGGAGCAGTTCCATCCGGTCGGCGAGCTCGACCAGCCGGGCCGAACCGGGGAAGAGGGTGGCGCGGAAGTCGGTCAGGATGCCGAAGCAGAACACGTCGATCTGCAGTTCGTCGACCAGCCGGGCCAGCTGCTCGATCTGCAGCGCGCTGTAGAACTGGGCCTCGTCGCAGACCACGTAGTCGATCCGGCCACCGTGGGTCAGCTCGCTGACGACGTACTCCCAGAAGTCGAACTCCGGGCGGACCTCGATCGCCTTGGCCGCCAGCCCGAGCCGGGACGACAGCACCGACTCGCCGGCCCGGTCATGGCTGGTGAAGATCCGGCCGAGCCGGCCTCGGGCCTTGTGGTTGTGGTCCATCTGCAGGGCGAGGGTGGACTTACCGCAGTCCATGGTCCCGGTGAAGTAGAGCATTTCAGCCACGGGCGCTCATCCTGCCAAGTCAGCTGATCACACCGCGCCTCGGGGTGGCGCGTCGTACCAGGTCGGTACCGTTCCTGGGCGTCGGCTTGGGTTCTGGGCCTCCCTCCGGTTTGAATGGAACGTGCGCAAAGCTCTGGTCCTGCTCCTCGCGGCCTGCCTGATGACCGCGTCCGCCACTCTTCCGGCGGCCGCGGTACCGGTCCAGGCCGATGCGGGACTGCGGGCTTACCTGGTCATCACCGAACCGCAGCAGACTGGGAAGGTCACCGGCGCGATCACCTCGAACGGCGGCAGCGTCTACGCGACGTACGACGCGATCGGCGTGATCGTGGCCCACTCGACCGCGACCGACTTCGTCGCCAAGATGCGCGGCGTCGAGGGTGTCCAGAAGGCCGGCGCCACCCGGACCTCGGACCTGCCGGCCGACGTCGGCGCCCCGGCCGTCCCGGCACAGGTGCCCGAGGTTCCGAGCACAACCCCGGAGACCGACCGGTCCGACATGGCCCAGATCGGCGCGAACCGGGCCTGGGACAAGAACCCGGGCGCCAAGACCGTCACCGTCGGTGTGCTCGACACCGGGGTGGACGACCAGCACCCGGACCTGAAGGCGAACTTCGACGCCACCAAGTCCGCCTCCTGCGCCTATGGCAAGGCCGACACCCGGCCCGGTGCCTGGCGCCCGGTCGGCGAGCACGGGACGCACGTGGCCGGCACGGTCGCGGCGGCCCGCAACGGCGCCGGCATGGTCGGGGTCGCGCCGGGTGTGAAGGTGTCGTCGATCCGCGTCGCCGAGGCGGACAGCCAGTTGTTCTTCCCGGAGAACACGGTCTGCGCGTTCATGTTCGCCGCCGACAAGGGCGTCTCGATCACCAACAACAGCTACTACGTCGACCCGTGGCTGTTCCTCTGCCCGTCGGACCCGGACCAGGACGCGATCGCGGAGGCGGTCCGGCGCTCCGTCGCGTACTCGGATTCCAAAGGCGTCGTGAACGTCGCCGCGGCCGGCAACGAGGACTACAACCTGGCCGCCAAGACCGACGACGACTCGAGCCCGAACGACTCGACGCCGGCGCTGCGCACGGTGACGAACGACTGCCTCAGCCTGCCGACCGAGCTGCCGAGCATGGTGGTGGTCGCGTCCGTCGACGCCGCGAGCACGAAGTCGCGGTTCTCCAACTTCGGCGAGAACAAGATCAACGTCGCCGCGCCCGGCGAGGGCGTCTACTCGACCGTCCCGGGCGGCGGCTACGAGTCGATGAGCGGTACGTCGATGGCGTCGCCGCATGTCGCGGGTGTCGCCGCACTGCTCCGCAGCATGGACCCCAAGCTGACGACCGCCCAGGTCCGGGCGAAGCTGTCCCAGCAGGCGAACGACCTGGCCTGCCCACCGGGCGCATCCGGTGAGTGCATCGGCCCGCAGGCGAACAACTCGTACTACGGCGAGGGTATGGTCGATGCGGCCGAGGCAGTGGGCGCGGCGGCCGCCCAGCCGCAGGGGGCCATCTCGATCACCAAGCCGTCCGACCAGCTCGGATTCGGCGGCGCACCGGCGATTCCGCTGTTGCTGAAGGGCTCCGGCGGAACGGGCGAGATCAGCTACTCGGCATCGGGTCTGCCGCCGGGCCTGACCATCGACGCCGAACGCGGCTGGATCACCGGCGTCCTCACTCCCGGCTCCGGTCGGTACAAGGTGACCGTGACGGCACGCGACGGCGAGGCGAAGACCTCCCAGGAGAGCTTCTTCTGGAACGTCTGGAGTTTCTAGAAGCCCGGATCGACGAGCAGCGGGATCGCCATCTCGTCGTCGGTCAGTGACCCGTGCAGGCCGATCAGCCCGGCCTCCTGCGGGTAGCGCTGACTCGCCACCAGCGCGACCGGCCCGAGCGATGCGACCACGACATCACCCAGCCGTGGCGCCACCCGGTCCTCGACGCTGCCGAACCAACCGAGACCGACCGCCTCGTCGCGGCTGAGCACCAGCGCCTTGTCACCCAGCCGCTCCCGGTACGTCGCCAGGACGTCGGCCTCCGCGCCGTCGAGGCAGTACAGGTGCCGGAAGCGCGATTCACCGCCCACGAGCCGAAGGCCTGCGGTCAGGGCCGGCTCGGCGTCGAGGTCGACCCGGTTCTCCGGTGCGACGTCGATCATCCCGTGATCGGCGACGACGACCAGTACGGCGTCCCGCGGCAACGCCGACCGGACCTGCTGGGCGAACGCGTCCGCCGCAGCCAGTTCCTTACGCCACTGCCAGGACTCGGAGCCCTGGTTGTGGCCGGTGTAGTCCAACTGGGAGTCGTACACGTAGACCAGCGACGACTTCCCCTCGCGGCTGGCGAAGCGGGTCGCGTCGAGTCGATCCTCGACGGTGTCCGCACCGCGATGCGCACTCCCCCGGAACGCCGCGGCGGTGAGGCCAGAAGTGTCGAAGCGGGCCTTGCTGACGTTGCGGGTGGCCACACCGGCGGCAGCGATCCGCTCGAACACAGTCCCGTGCGGCTGCCACCTCCGCGGGTCCACCGGCGCATCCCACGACAGTGCGTTCAGTAGCGCGCCGGACTCGGGCACGATCGACGTGTACCCGACGATGCCGTGTGCACCTGGGGGAAGGCCGGTCCCGAGGCTGGTCAGGCTGACCGCGGTCGTCGACGGCACTCCGGCGGTCAGGCTGCGGCCTGTCGGCAGCAGTGACGCCAGGTACGGCGCGACGTCAGCATGCCGCTGGAGCAGGTTCCACCCCAGTCCGTCGAGCAGCAGTACGGCGTACCTGGGCGCGGGCGGCAGGCCGAGGATGTTCTGCTCGTGGGGGACGGAGAGCGCACCGGCCACTGATGGCAGTACGTCGGCGAGCGCCCCACCGCCGTACTGCGGGCTGACCGGTGCAGGCATCGCCACTACTTGCTGGTGGCGAACGACAGCGCCTGCGCGAAGTCGAGCACCTGCTGGATGCCGGCCGGACCGTCGGCGGCGGCGCTGATCCGCAGCGAGATGTCGTCGGCCGCGACGGAACCCGTGTAACCGTGGTCGGCCTCGCAGTTCGGGTCGGCGCAGACGGCCGGCTCGAGGTCGATCCGGTTCACCATCCCCCAGCCGATGGTCAGCACGACCTCGCCGCCGCCGGCCACCGCCGGGTCGGACTTGCCCGAGGCGTAGCCGGCCGGATTGGGCACCACCCGGTTCACCACCACGGCGTTCACCCGGTGCAGCGGGATCGCCTCGGTCGAGGTCGATGCGTACGGCGCCCGGATCAGCTCGTCGGCCGCGTGCTCGTCGGTGTGCCCGACGATCAGCCGGGTCGGGGTCAGCGCCAGGATGGTGATGTGCCGCCGGACCTCCTCGCGGTCGAACGTCGGCTCGTGCTGCAGCACGAACGCGGTGATCGGCTCGCCCGCGATCGCCACCGCGAGCGAGTCCGTCACCACGTCCGGGTAGTAGCCGCACCGATCGATCGACTCGCGCAGCGCGGAGGAGACATCAGCGAGTTCCGGCACATTCAGGTCACGCATGCCCTCATCCTCGCACGACCCGGTCCGAGCGCGATTTCCCCTTGTGGACAACCGCGATCAGTTCGCACTTGCCTTCCGCAGCACCGGTGCCCCGGCGGCACCGGTGACGGCGACCAGCACCAGCCCCGCGACGATCTGCCCGATCAGCACGAGAAGGCCGGAAGACCCTTCGGTCATGACGTTTCCACCGCTCAGTACCAGCCCGCAGAACGCACCGAATCCGACCACCGGCAGCCCGACCCCGATCACCGGTACGACGGCCGCCAGCCGGGCCGACCGTTCGATCACCGACAACGGCACCCCGGACCGCCGCAGCGCGCGTGCCGGGCCCGCCCATGACCGCGAGCGCTTCGCCGGAGCGTACGGCGACATCCACGCCGGCCAGACCGACGACATCGCCGTAGTACTTGACCAGACCATGACCGCTGACGACGACCTGCGGTTGCGTGAGTTGGGGACTCTGGAAGTTCATGACCAGAGCCTTTCGCGGACCCGCCCTGGGATCGTCGGCCTGCGGACCGGTCCTGCAGTCGTCTTCCGGCGTCGTTCGTCGCGTCGCCGTAGTACTGGGGTCGTACGTCAGTCGGTCCGGAAGGCTGACGGATAGGCGTCGCGGTAGCTCAGGACCTGGCCGGCCGGAGTCTCGACGGTCTCCGCGTTGAGCATCGCGTGCACGACCGCGCGGGACAGCGTCCGGGCTCCGGCCGTGTAGAGCGTCTCGAGCTGGCCGAGGGCGGCCGGGTCGGTGACGCCGAGCCGGGGGCGGTCGTCGTCGGGGATGCGGGTGGAGAGCGCGAAGATGCTGTCGCCGTCGACCAGCGTGTGGGTCGGGTCGATCGCCCGGGCCAGCCCGTCGTGGGCGACCATCGCCATCCGCTTCGCCGCCGCCTTGTCCAGCGGTACGTCGGTCGCCAGCACCGCGATCACGGTGTTCATTCCGGAGCTCGGGCCGGGGATCAGGTTCCGGCCGGGTACGACGAGCGGCGGCTGGTCGGTCGGCGTCCGCAGGAAGGTGAACTCGTCACCGAGGCCGAACCGGGCGCCGTACAGCCGGCCTTCGGCGTCGACCGTCGAACCGGCCGCGTTCACGATCACCAGCGCGCCGACCGTCGTACCGTCGTCCAGCCGGACGCTGGCCGAGCCGACGCCGCCCTTGAGCGACCGTGCCCGGGCGCCGGCGCCGGCTCCATGGTTGCCGAGGGCAACCGGCCCGCCGGTGGCGGCGGCGATGGCGTCGACACCCCAGGACGGCTCGGGTCGCGCGGTGAAGTCACCACCGCGGCCGAGGTCGAAGATGACCGCGGCCGGCACGATCGGTACGACGTCCCGCTCCCCTGCCCCGACCCGCACTCCTTCACCGCGTTCCTCGAGCCACCGCATCACGCTTCCGGCGGTGTCCAGCCCGTACGCGCTCCCGCCGGTCAGCACGATCGCATTGGCGCCAGGGTTCGAGTTCACCGGCTCGAGCAGATCCGTCTCCCGCGTCCCCGGCGCACCGCCCCGGACGTCCACTCCGGCCACCGCCGTCGCAGGCACGTGAACCACCGTCGTCCCCGTCAGGTACGGCGCGTCGACCCGCTCGACCTGACCGACCAACACTCCAGGAACATCGGTGATCGCGTTGTGCGCACCCGGCCTCATCGTCATGCGCACTGTTTAGCATCCCACCGAAATCCGGCTGCGGCGGACATTACTTTGGAAGGCATGAAGACTGATCTGCTCTGTGGTCTGCTGGCTGAACCGTCGAGGTTGCGGACGTACTCCGCGGTCGTCCTCGGCGCCACCACTCCCGAGCAGGTTGCCGGAAGCACCGGACTGCCGGCGCCCGTCGTACACAAGGCCCTGCAGCGATTGGCCAAAGGCGGGCTGATCAGCGACGCGGGCAACGGTCTGCGAGCCGACGAGGTGGCCTTCAAGGATGCCGTCCGGGAAGGACGGCCGGAGCGCGAGCCGCTCGACCCGGATCCGGACCGGGACGCCGTCCTCAAGGCCTTCATCCGCGACGGCCGCTTGTCGATTTTCCCGACCGTGCCGGCGAAGTTCCGGATCGTGCTGGAGTACATCGTCGCCAGTTTCGAGCCCTGCCGCAGCTACTCCGAGTTCGAGGTCAACGAGATCCTCAACCGCTGGCACCCCGACCACGCGGCGCTGCGCCCCGAGCTCGTCGACGCCGGCCTGCTGAGCCGCGCGGACAGCATCTACGTCAGGTGAGGCGCCGGGCCGGGGTGTCCTGACGGGGCTTCTCGTTCGGGGCGATGCGGATCGCCGTGTCGAGGACCGTCGCGCCCTCGGCGCCGACCAGGACCGAACGGAGATCGAGCTTCACGACCTCCTCGAGGTCGAGAGTCAGCCGGGACACCCGGTGCAGGAGGTTCTCGATCGCGGAGATATCGACCGGATCGGTGCCGCGGTAGCCGTACAGCAGCGGCGCCGCGCGGACCTCGCGGACCATCTCGGCGGCATCGCGCGTGGTCAGCGGCGGCATCCGGTACGAGCGGTCGCCGAGGAGATCGGTGGCGACACCGGACAGGCCGAACGTGACCACCGGTCCGAACGACACGTCTTCCATCGCCGAAACGACCACCGGCACGCCCGGCGGCGCCATCTTCTGTACGACGAACTGCGCGCGACCCGGGTCGGACGCGACCCCGAACGTCTGGGTCATCTCGGCCCACGCACCGCGCATATCGTCCTCGTCGTGGATGTGCCGCCAGATGTCGGCCAGGTCCGGCCGCATCCGCCACTGCTCGGCGGTCGCCTTCAGGATCACCTCGAAGCCGAGATCCTCCGCCCGCTGCACCGCCTCGTCGGCGCTCAGCACCGGGAACGCCGGCAGCACCGAGATGCCGTAGAAGCTGAGCAGCATCTGCCGGTCCGCCTCGTTCAGCTCGGCGCCACTCGGATGCCGCTGCAGGTACTCCGCGACGAAGTCCTCGGCCGCCCGGGTGTCGACGTCCGGTAGGTCAGGGATCCGGCTGTCCGATCGGCGCCGCCATTCGCCGTACTGCGTCGCCTTCGCCAACGCACCCACGGCGTACTGCGGGTTGAGGAACGACGGGATCGAACCACGGGCAGCACCACCGTCGGCATCCGGCACCCGGAGCGCCTCGGGCACGCTGCGCGACGCGAGGAAGGTGGACACGACCGGCTTGTCCGATCCCGCGGCCGCCGCGGCCACCACCTGCGCGACCTCGGCGCCGTTCGCCTGCACCGGAGGCGTGTAGATCACCACGACCGAGTCCACCTTTTCGTCGGCGAACACCTCCGAGAGCGCCGCACCGAAGTCCTCGGCGGTCGCGTCGGGGCTCAGGTTCCGCGGCTCCCCCGCCACATCCAGTCCGCAGCCGGCCATCGTGTCGAGCGCGAGAAGGGTCAAGGCGTCGGAGTTGCTGACGATCGCGACCCGGCGCCCCTTCGGCAGCGGCTGGTGCGCGAGCAACTGGGCCACGTCGAACAGCTCACCGGTGGTGTCGACGCCGATCAGACCGCTCTGCCGGAACATCGACTCAACGGTTGCTGCCGGCAACTGGCTGCGGCGGACCATCTGACCGAGTGGCACACCTTGGGTGGCCCGGCCCGACTTGAGCGCGACCACCGGCTTCCGGCCGGCCAGCCGACGCGACACCCGGCTGAACTTGCGCGGGTTCCCAAGAGACTCCAGATACAGCAGCACGACCTCGGTCGACTCGTCCGAGTACCAGAACTGCATCAGGTCGTTGCCCGAGACATCGGCCCGGTTACCCGCCGACACGAAGGTCGACAGCCCGAGGCCACGCCCGACCATGTCGGCCAGGATCGGCACCCCGAGCGCACCGGACTGGCAGAAGAACGCCACCCGGCCCCGGCTCGGCATCACCGGTGAGAGCGTCGCGTTCAGCGACACCCCGGCCGCGGTGTTGATCAGCCCGAGCGCATTCGGCCCGATCACCCGCATCCCGTACGAGCGGGCCAGCCCGGCCAGGTACCGCTGCCGCTTCCGTCCTTCGTCGCCGATCTCCGCGAAGCCGCTCGACACCACGACCAGCCCGCGGACACCCTTGGCCGCGCAGTCCACGACCACGTCCGCGACCATGTCGGCCCGGACGGCGACCACGGCCAGATCGACCGTGTCGTCCACGTCCCTGATCGTCGGGTACGCCGGTACGCCCTCGATCTCGTCCGCCTCGGTGTCGGTGTTCACGGCGTACAGCCGGCCGGTGAAACCGCCGTCACGGAGGTTTCGCAGCAGCGCGTTGCCGATCGTCCCCTCCCGCCGGCTCGCGCCGATCACGGCGACACTCGACGGGGCCAGCAGCCGGGCGATCGAGAGCGCCTCCGACCGCTGCTCGCGCGCCTGCATCACGCCGAACGAGGTGTCGGTCGGCGCGATGTCGAACTCGACCATGATCACGCCGTCCTCGAACTCCCGCATGACCTTGTAGCCGGCCTCGGTGAAGACGGTGATCATCTTCCGGTTGTCCGGCAGCACCTCGGCGACGAACCGGGCGATGCCGTTCTCGCGGGCCGCCTGGGCGAGGTGCTCGAGCAGCAGCTGCCCGAGTCCGCGGCCCTGGTGCGCGTCCTCGATCAGGAACGCGACCTCCGCGGTCCGCTGTCCGGTCCGCTCGTACCGCCCGACGCCGATCATCTCGCTGCCGACGGTGACGATCAGCGCCGACCGGTCGTGGTAGTCGACCTGCGTGAACCTCGCCACGTCCCGGTCGGACAGTTGTGGGTACGGGGCGAAGAAGCGGTAGTACTTCGATTGTTCGGACACCCGCGCGTAGAAGGCCACCAGCAGGTCGGCGTCGGCCGGAGTGATCGGCCGCAGATGCGCGGTGGCACCGTCGCGCAGTACGACGTCCGCCTCCAACTCCGCCGGGTAACCGGCGGGGTGGTGCGGGCCATACTGGGCCGGTTGCTGAGTCACCCGGCCAGCCTACTCAAACAGCGCGACGGGAGTTCGTGAATGTGGTCGAGCGGATCGCACCGGTACTGGTGTTCCTGGTCGCAGTGACCGTCATTGCCGAACTGGCCGACGAGGCGAAGGTTTTCGACGTCGCGGCCCGGGAAGCCGCTCACCTGGCCCGTGGCCGGGTCTGGCGGCTGTGGCTGCTCGTGGGGCTCTCTCGCCACGCTGCTGTGGCGGGACCGCTGCGACGCCGCGCGGGTCGACATCTCCTGGTGGTCCTTCCTCTGGCGCGGCCTCATCCTGACCCCACTCGTAGTCACCGGCGCGGTCCTGGCCCTCGGCTGAGGCCGGCCTGCGTTTACCGATTGATAGTGGCTGGGCAATAGTGCGGGCATGAGCCCTGCGGACAGGACCGAACAGAGCACCTCGGACGTCACCCGGCAGTTCCGGGAGGCGCGGGACTTTCTGGTGGCACACCGGGAGGACTACGAGACGGCGTACCGGGACTTCAACTGGCCGGCCTTCGACCGGTTCAACTGGGCCCAGGACTGGTTCGACGCGCTCGCGGTCGAGCAGCCCGAGGTCGCGGCGCTGACCATCGTCGAGGAGGACGGCGAGGTCAGCACCCGGACGTACGCCGAGATGGCCGAGCGATCGCGTCAGGTGGCCGGCTGGCTCACCGAGGCCGGGTTGCAACCTGGTGACCGAGTTCTGATCGTGCTCGGCAACGAGGTCCCGCTGTGGGAGACGATGCTCGGCTGTATCCGGGCCGGCGCGGTGATGATCCCCGCGACCACGCTGCTCACCGACGCCGATCTCGCGGACCGGATCGAGCGCGGCGGCGTCCGGGCCGTGGTCACCAGCAGCGCGGACACCGGCCGGTACGCCGGGATCGCGGACCACTGCCTCCGCGTGGCCGTCGGCCCGTCGGTGGAGGGTTGGCTCCACTTCGACGACTCGGCGTCGTACGACGGCCGCGTGCCCGAGGTCGACACGGCCGCGAACGACTCCCTGCTCCTGTACTTCACCTCCGGTACGACGAGTCAGCCCAAGCTCGTGGAGCACACGCAGGTCAGCTACCCCGTCGGTCACCTGTCGACCATGTACTGGATCGGCCTGCAGCCCGGCGACGTCCACCTCAACGTCTCGTCCCCCGGTTGGGCGAAGCACTCCTGGAGCAACGTCTTCGCCCCGTGGAACGCGGGCGCGACCGTCTTCCTCTACAACTACACGCGCTTCGACGCCGAGAAGATGCTGCAGGTCCTGCAGACGTACGGCGTGACCACCTTCTGCGCACCGCCGACGGTCTGGCGGATGCTGATCCAGGCTGATCTGTCCGCGGTGAAGGTGCAGATCCGGGAGTGCATCTCGGCCGGTGAGCCGCTCAACCCCGAGGTGATCGAGCAGGTCCGGAACGCCTGGGGCGTCACCATCCGGGATGGGTACGGGCAGACCGAGACGACCGCTCAGATCGGCAACACCCCCGGCCAGGAGGTGAAGCTCGGCTCGATGGGCCGTCCGCTGCCGGGCTACACGATCGCGCTGATCGACCCGTCGACCGACGAGGTCGGCGACGACGGCGAGATCGGCATCGAGCTGGCGCCGGCCCCGGTCCCGCTGATGCGCGGCTACCGCGATGCCCGGGAGCTGACCGAGGAGGTCATGCGCGGTGGCCACTACCACACCGGCGACGTCGCGAGCCGGGACGAGGACGGCTACATCACGTACGTCGGCCGCTCCGACGACGTGTTCAAGGCTAGCGACTACCGGATCTCCCCGTTCGAACTGGAGTCGGTGCTGATCGAGCATCCAGCGGTCGCGGAGGCGGCCGTCGTACCGTCGCCCGACCCGGTCCGGCTCGCGGTGCCGAAGGCGTACGTCGTCTTGGCCGCCGGGCACGAGCCGTCCCGGGAGCTGGCCGGGGAGATCCTGCAGTTCTGCCGGGACCACCTGGCGCCGTACAAGCGGATCCGCCGGATCGAGTTCGCGGACCTGCCGAAGACCATCTCCGGCAAGATCCGCCGGGTCGAGCTCCGCGAGGACGAGGCGGCCAAGGTGGATAGCGGGCAGACCGCTCAGCACGCGTACGACGAGGCCGACTTCCGGCAAGAGTGAGTCAAGACGCCCCGGCCGTCGGCTTGCGTGCTGCAATGGGCGGATGTCCTTTGACACCGGGTTGGGGGTCGCGGCGGTCGTCGTACTGCCGCTGCTGGTCGCAGTCGCGGTCGGCGCGTCCCGGTTTGCCGGGCTGCGGCACGACAAGGGGATCGTCACCGCGGCTCTGCGCGCCGTTGTCCAGCTCACCGCGGTCGGACTGGTCGTCGGCGCCGCGCTTCAGCACATTCTGGGCGCGATCGCCTTCGTGTTCGTGATGTTCGTCGTCGCCACGTTCACCAGCACCCGGCGGATCCACTCGACGGTCGCTATCCCCCGGCAGTGGGCCTACTGCGCGGCCGCGATCGGCGGCGGGGCGTTCGCCGTACTGCTGCTGCTCATCCTGCCCGGGGTGGTGCCGCGGAACCCGGCCACGATCCTGCCGATGGGCGGCATCATCATCGGCGGCACAATGACTGCCACCACCCTGGCCGGCCGTCGGGTGCTGAGCGAGTACGGCACCCGGTACGGCGAGTTCGAGGCCGGACTGTCGATCGGCCTGCTCCCGCCCGACGCCTTCAAACTCGTGGTCGGCTCGGTCGCCGGTGACGCGCTCCTGCCCGCCCTCGATCAGACCCGGACCGTCGGCCTCGTCTCGCTACCCGGTGCCTTCGTCGGGATGGTCCTCGGCGGCGCCTCGCCGACCGAGGCCGCCGCCCTGCAACTCGTCGTCCTGATCGGCCTGATAGCCGCCGAATCGCTGGCAATCCTCACCATCACCGAGCTGGTCGCCCGCTCAGCCCTACCAGACGGGCGTACGGTTTCCACATGACTGATGACAAGACGCTCTTGAGCCGGATCGACGAACTGGTCGCCGAGGAGCACGGGCTGCGGACCAAGCACGCTGCCGGGCAGGTCGGCGACGAGGACGAGCGGGCTCGCCTGCAGGCCCTCGAGGTCGAGCTCGACCAGTGCTGGGACCTGCTCCGGCAACGCCGCGCCAAGCGCGAGTACGGCGAGAACCCCGACGACGCCCAGGCCCGTCCGGCCGGCACCGTCGAGGGGTACCTCGGCTAGAAACCGCGGAGTTTGTCCGGGGTGATCCGGACGACCACCGAGTAGTCGGCGTGGAACTGGTCGTTCGTCATCCCCAGGCCGGCGATGTCCTGGCCGTACTTGTTGTTGTACGCCGCCAGCTCGTCACCGCTGATCGGGTCGGCGTCGATCACCGCCGTACCCGAGATCACCCCGACGTCTCCGCCGGAGTGGGTGGCGTTGAAGTTCAGCGCCACCTGTGGGTGGGCCGCGATGTTGTGCAGCTTGGCCTTGTCCCGCTGACTGGCGATCAGCACCTGGCCGCGGTGCCAGAGGAACCAGACGGGGTTCGGCGCCGGTGTTCCGGACCTACCGACCGTGGTCAGCCACAGCACCGTCTCGTCGTCCAGTTGCCGCGCGATCCGCTTGCCGAAGTCGGTGGCCGTGTCGATCGAGATCATCAGAACCCTTCGGTGGTCGATCAGTTCGGACCCAGCCGGCCCCACTCGATCGCCGGGCAGCGGTTCATCACCATGGTGAGCCCAGCGGCCGTCGTCCGCGTGTAGGCGTCCGGATCCACTACATCCAGCTGGAACCACACCGCCTTCGCGTTGATTCCCACCGCCTGGTCCGCGATCTCACCGGCCAGCTCGGAGCGGACGAAGACGTCGACGCAGTCCACCGGGAACGGGATGTCGGCGAGCGTCGCGTACCCCTGCTCGCCGTGCACCGTCTCCGCCGACGGGTGGACCGGCACGATCCGCTTGCCGTGCCCCTGCAGGAATCGCGCCACGCCGTACGCGGCCCGGCTGGTGTTGTTCGACAACCCGACCACGGCCCAGGTCTCGCAGTCCGCGAGGATCTTCCGGATGTCCTGAGTGTCACTGTCCATGACTCGATCCTCCCTCGCGGATCAACCGCGCAGGTAGGTGAGGACCGCGGAGACCCGCCGGTCGAGACCGTCGTCCAGCTGGAGCTTGGCGAAGATGTTCCCGACGTGCTTGCGTACGGCGGCCTCGCTGACGACCAGCTGCTCGGCGATCGACGCGTTCACCCGGCCCTCCGCCATCAGCGCGAGCACCTCCAGCTCCCGCGGTGTGAGCGCCGCCAGCGGCCCATCGTTCCGCCGCCGCGCCAGCAACTGCCGCACCACCTCCGGGTCCACCACGGTCCCGCCGTCCGCCACCCGGTCGAGTGACTCGAGGAACTCCGCGACATGCCCGACCCGGTCCTTCAGCAGGTACCCGATCCCGCCGGTCGTTGTCTCGAGCAACGTGGACAGATAGGCGTCGGCGACGTACTGGGAGAGCACCAGGATCCCGATGGACGGCAGCTCGGCCCGGATCGCGGCCGCCGCCCGGAGCCCTTCGTCACTGTGGCCGGGCGGCATCCGTACGTCGGTGATGACCACATCCGGCGGTTCCTTGCGGACGACGGCCAGCAGCGTGTCCCCATCACCGACGGTGTCCCGTACTTCGTGTCCGGCACGATCGAGGATGCTGGCGAGACCCTCGCGCAACAGCAGCGAGTCTTCGGCCAGCACGATGCTCAGTCGCCGAGTCGGCACGGGCACTCCATCCTCAATCGAGTCGGCCCACCGGGTGGGCTGTCGATGTCGAGTGTGCCTCCCAATGCGTCCAACCGGGTCACCAGCCCGGTGAGTCCGGTCCCGGCGCCGGCCCGTGCGCCGCCGACGCCGTCGTCGGTGATCGTGATGACGAGACGGTCACGCTCGACCCACCCGGTCGCGTCGCAACTGGCCGCCCGCGCGTGCTTGGCGACGTTGGCCAGCGCCTCACTGACGACGAAGTACGCCGCAGCCTCGATCGGCGGCGGCAGCCGCGACGGCAGCGTCAGCTGAACGCTCACCGGCAGCGGACTCCGGTCCGCCACCTCCAGTACGGCGGCCTCCAGTCCATGGTCGACGAGCACGCGCGGGTGGATCCCACGGACCGCCTCCCGCAGATCCGCCAGCGCCGCCTCCGCCTCACTGTGGGCTTTCACGACGAGCCGCTTGCCTTCGCCGTCAGGCAGATCGAGTTCGGCCAGCCCGAGCGTCATGGTCAGACCGACCAGCCGCTGCTGTACGCCGTCGTGCAGGTGCCGCTCGATCCGCGCCCGCTCGGTCTCGAACGCATCCACCAGATCCAGCCGGGACCGCCGCAGCTCGGCCAGATTCCGCTGGAGCTCGTCCTGTCGCGGGCCCAGCATCGCCTTCGCCAGCGCCGCTTCGGCACCGGCGAGAACGCCGAGCAGGTAGGAGCTCACCGCGTAGAAGACCGGGCCGAAGGCGAGCAGGAAGATGAAACCTTCCTGCGCACTGTCCAGGATCCACGGACCCATGCCCATCTCGTCGCCGTCGGCGATCACCGGCGCCGCCAGCGTGACGCCGAGGACAGTGGCGCTGAGTCCCGCGACTGCGGCGCTCAGCGGCCAGACGAACACCCCCAGCACGAACCCGTACCCGAGAGCCCGCAGCGACGCCTGCTCCCGGCGCCGGAACTTCAGCTTCTCCCGTCGCGACAGCGACGCCGGCATCTTCGCGTGCGGGCTGCTGATCCCGTCCACCAGGATCAGACCGGCCCGCCACCGCTCGACCCAGCCGATCACCACCCCGATCAGCGGGAAGAAGGTGATCAGCAGGATCCCGATCAGGATCGGGCTCAGCACCGCACTCGCCCCCGCCAGGCCGACGAGTACGGCGATGGTCAGCACACCCACCGGCACCGAGCTGAGCAGGTAGGCGTAGCTGCGCCACGGCCAGGACGACACCAGGAAGCGCGGCGAGGCCATCGCCGCCCACACGGTCATCGCGCCGGCGCCGAAGGCAGCGTTATGGGTCTTTCCACGTCATCAAACCTAGGTCCGCGACAGCCCGCGGGACGGTAGCGTGCGCGCTACTCCGGCTCTCCTCCCTGGGCCAGGGTGAAAACCGGCGCCGACCGGTTGGCTGGTTCCATGACCGCTACCGCGCCGACGTACCCAACCGTCGTACCCACTGAAGCGCCGGCTTTGCTGCTGGACGGCATCACCAAGACCTACCGGTCCAAGGCCGGAGCGGTCGATGCGCTGCGAGGCGTGACGTACCACTTCCTCCGAGGCTCGTTCACCGCCGTGATGGGCCTGTCGGGCTCCGGCAAGTCCACGCTGCTGCAGTGCGCGGCCGGACTCGATCAGCCCACCAACGGCACCGTCGTCCTCGGCGGAGTGGAGCTGCAGGGACTCAACGAGGTCGCCCTGACCAAGCTGCGCCGGAAGGAGATGGGTTCGTCTTCCAGGCGTACAACCTGCTGCCGTCGCTCACGGTGTACGACAATGTCGCACTCCCCCTGCGGCTGACCGGACGCCGCCCGGGCCGGAGCGACGTACGCCGGGTGCTGGAACAGGTCGGGCTCGAGGGGATGGCGAAGCGGCGGCCCGCGGAGTTGTCCGGTGGGCAGCAGCAGCGGGTCGCGATCGCGCGGGCGCTGATCACCCGGCCCTCGGTCTTCTTCGCCGACGAGCCGACCGGTGCACTGGACAGCGGCACCAGCCGGCAGGTGCTGTCGCTGTTGCGCGAGGCAACCGACCGGGGCGCCCAGACCGTCGTCATGGTGACCCACGACCCGGTCGCTGCCGCGTACGCCGAGCGGGTGCTGTTCCTGTCCGACGGGCTGATCGCGGGTCACCTCGACCGCGGTACGCCGGCCCAGATCGCCGCGGCGATGAGTTCGCTGGAGCCCCAGACCGGGGCGGCGGGGCGGGGAACGAAATGATGCAGCTGTTTCACCTCAGCCGCCAGACGGTCAGCCGTCATCGTTCGTTGTACGCCGGTTCGTTCGTCGCACTGGCCGTCGGAGTGTTCCTGCTCGGCCTCGCCGCCACCGCGACAGCTGCCACCATCGGCTACCGCGGCCCCCTCGCCGAGAGCATGACCGTGACGACGCTCGGCAGCCCGGACACCGCGCCCGCCGAGGTCCGCATCCCGCTGTCGCACGAGGATGCCTCGGGACTGCAGATCGTACTCAGCATGGTCGGCACGATCAGCGGGTTCATCACGATCTTCGTCATTGCCAGCACCTTCGCCTTCGCGGTCGCCTCGCGGCGCCGGGAGATCGGCCTGCTCCGGCTGATCGGCGCGACGCCGGGCAGGTACGGCGGATGGTCCTCGGCGAAGCGTTCGTCGTCGCAGTCGCGGCCGCCCTGACCGGAGCGGTGCTCGCCCAACTGGCGACTCCCCTGCTGCTGCGCAAGGCGTCGTACACCGAGCTTGCGCCGGTGAAGCTCGAGCCGGCCTCGCCGTGGTTGCCGTTGGCGATCGCGGTTTCTGCCGGCTTGGTGGTGGCGATGCTGGGCGCTCGCCGCAGCGCCTCACTCGCGGCTCCGATCCTGGCCATCTCGGCGGTCGCCGGGTCGATGGTGCTCAGCCTCAGCTTCGCCGCCGACAGCGCCGAAGCGAGTATCCGCGACACAGTCCGCGCGCCCATCGTCGTGACCGGCTCCGAACTCCCCAGCGATCCAGGCGTCGCCGCGGTGGACGCCGGCCTGCCCGTCCAGGTCGTCCGCATCAGCGAGGACTCCGCCGAACTCGAGGACGCCGAAGGCATCGACCCCGCGATCGCCGGCCGCACCCGCGACCTGACCGCGCTCTCCGGGGACATCGACCGGCTCACCGGTAACACTGTTGCCATCGGCAAGGAGATGTCCGGGTTCGAGGGTTACCGGGTCGGGGACGAGATCGCGGTGACCTTCCTGGACCGGACCGCGGTGAAACTGAAGGTCGTCGCGATCGTCAAGGACGCTTTCGGGGTCAACCCGTCGTTCCTCATCCCGCTCGACCTGGCCCGCAAGCACGCCCCGGCCGCCACGCCGGACCGCATGTTCGTCCTGCCGGCCGACGGGGTTGACACCACCGCGTTGGTGACGCGGCTGCCGAACGCCGTACCGGCAGCCGAGTGGGAGGCGGAACAGGCCGCGGGGGTCCGGGAGGGCAACCGGCTCGGGCTGATCCTGTTGCTCGGTCCGGCCGCGCTCTACAGCGCCATCGCGATCGCGAACACGCTGCTGATGGGCAGCCTGCAGCGACGGCACGAATTCATCACCTCGCGGCTGCTCGGCGCCACGCCGGCCCAGATCCGCCGGATGGTGCTGTGGGAGTCCTCCCTGGTCGGCGCGGTCGCGCTCAGCCTCGGTACGGCGATCACGGTGACGGTCGGGATCCTGATCCGGCACGCCATGACGGCCGGGCTCGCCGACGTACCGGTGACCGTGCCGTGGGGCGTGTTGCTGGGTATCGGCGGAGTCTGTCTGACCCTCGCGGTAGGGTCCGCTCTGGCCCCGACGACGTACATCCTGCGCCGCTCGCAGCCGTCCGCGGCAATGGAGTAGGTCTGGACTAGACCGGCTGCGGCGACTGTCCGGTACGGCTGGCGGGTCGTGGCCGGGCAAAACCGAGTTCACCAGGGACAATAGGCACGGCGCCGGACCGTCGCGGCGCCGTACCGGTTCGATCGAGGAGCAGTCACACCCGCATGGCACGCCGTACGAGCACCACCGCCGAGCCCGAGGACTTCGAGGAGCACATCCTCGACGTCGACGTCTCCGACGAGATGCGCACCAGCTACCTGGAGTACGCCTACTCGGTGATCTACTCCCGGGCGCTGCCGGACGCGCGGGACGGCCTGAAACCGGTCCAGCGGCGGATCCTGTTCTCGATGGCGGAGAACAACATCCGCCCCGATCGTGGTCACGTGAAGTCGGCCCGCGTCGTCGGTGAAGTGATGGGTAAGTACCACCCGCACGGCGACGGCGCGATCTACGACGCCCTGGTCCGGACCGCGCAGCCGTGGTCGATGCGGGTCCCGCTGATCGACGGCCACGGCAACTTCGGCTCCCTCGACGATGGTCCGGCGGCGATGCGGTACACCGAGTGCCGGATGGCGCCGCCCGCGGTGGCGATGACGCAGGGCCTGGACGAGAACGTCGTCGAGTTCCGGCCGAACTACGACGGCCGCGAGGAAGAGCCGTCGGTGCTGCCGGCCGCCTTCCCGAACCTGCTGGTCAACGGCGCCGCCGGGATCGCGGTCGGGATGGCCACCAACATGGCCCCGCACAACCTGGTCGAGGTGATCCAGGCGCTGCGGCACCTGATCAAGACCCCGACCGCGGA
Source organism: uncultured Actinomycetota bacterium (assembly GCA_963770725.1). Taxonomy (GTDB): domain Bacteria; phylum Actinomycetota; class Actinomycetes; order Propionibacteriales; family Kribbellaceae; genus Kribbella. Next base: position 251,854 of record CAVYQT010000009.1, on the reverse strand, counting down.
CCTGGACGACCTGATGCGCTTCGTGCCCGGGCCGGACCTGCCGACCGGCGGCAAGATCGTCGGCCTGGAGGGCATCAAGGACGCCTACGCCACCGGCAAGGGCAGCTTCAAGATGCGCGCCACCGCCCGGATCGAGAACGTCACCCCGCGGCGCAAGGGCATCGTGGTCACCGAACTGCCGTACTCGGTCGGCCCGGAGAAGGTGATCGAGAAGATCAAGACCCTGGTCCAGTCGAAGAAGCTGCAGGGCATCGCCGACGTCAAGGACCTGACCGACCGGACCCACGGCACCCAGCTGGTGATCGAGGTCAAGAACGGCTTCGTCCCGGAAGCGCTGCTGGAGCAGCTGTTCAAGCTGACCCCGCTCGAGGACGCCTTCCACGTCAACAACGTCTGCCTGGTGGACGGCCAGCCGCGCACCCTGGGCCTGAAGGACCTCCTCGAGGTCTATCTCGGCCACCGGTACGACGTGGTCCGGCGGCGCAGCGAGTTCCGCCGGCAGAAGGCCCAGGACCGGCTGCACATCGTAGAGGGCCTGCTGACCGCGATCCTCGACATCGACGAGGTCATCCAGATCATCCGCAGCAGCGACGACGCGGGCGCGGCCCGCGGCCGGCTGATCGAGATCTACGACCTGTCCGAGATCCAGGCCAACTACATCTTGGACATGCCGCTGCGCCGGCTGACCAGGTTCTCCAAGCTCGAACTCGAGACCGAGAAGGGCGAGCTGGAGCGCGAGATCGAGCGGCTGACCGCGATCCTCGAGGACGAGAACCTGCTCCGCAGGACGGTGTCGGACGAGCTGGCCGAGGTCGCCAAGACCTACGGCACGCCGCGGCGGACCGTACTGCTGGAGTCGTCCGGCGCGACCAAGACCGCGGCCGTGCCGCTCGAGGTCAGCGACGACCCGTGCTGGGTGCTGATGAGCTCGACCGGGCTGCTCGCCCGGACCAACGGTGTGGAGCCGTTCGGCACCGGCGACACCCGGGCCAAGCACGACGCGATCGTGTCCGCGGTGAAGAGCACCGCCCGCGGTCAGTACGGCCTGATCACCAGTGCCGGCCGGCTGATCCGGCTCGAGTCGCTCGACCTGCCCGCCGTACCGACGACCGCCAATGCGCCGAACCTGCAGGGTGGTGCGCCGGTGGCGGAGTTCGTGTCGCTGGAGCCCGGTGAGAAGGCGCTCGCACTGACCACCATGGATCCGGACTCGATCGGTGTGGCCCTGGGTACGGCGACCGGCGTGGTGAAGCGGGTCGTGCCCGACCACCTGAGCAACCGCGACGCGTGGGAGATCGTCCGGCTGAACGACGGCGACGAGGTGGTCGGCGCGGTCGAGCTGACCACGGGCGACGAGGCGCTGTGCTTCATCACGTCCGACGCGCAACTGCTGCACTTCCCGGCGTCGGCGGTGCGTCCGCAGGGGCGGACCGCGGGCGGTATGGCCGGTGTCCGGCTGGGCAAGGACGCGAAGGTGGTGTACTTCGGTGCCGTCGACGGCAGCCGGGAGGCGCAGGTCGTCACCATCGCCGGCTCGTCGTCGGCGCTGCCCGGGACCGAGGTCGGCGCGGTCAAGGTGACGCCGTTCAGCGAGTATCCGGGCAAGGGCCGCGGCACCGGTGGTGTGCGCTGTCAGCGGCTGCTCAAGGGCGAGGACGGGCTGCTGCTCGGATTCATCGGGGCGGCCCCGGTCCGGGCCAGTGCGAGCAGCGGTGCGCCGGTGGAGTTGCCGCCGATCGACCCGCGGCGCGACGGCTCCGGCGTACCGGTGGCTCAGCCCATCGCCGCCTGCGCTCCCGACAGTGTTAGCTACATGGCAGGCTGACCTCATGAGAAGACTGCTCGCGCTCGGCGCGGTGCTGGTGCTGGCGCTGGCGGGCTGCAGCGACGACAAGAAGGACACCGACGGCGGCAACGGTCAGTCGGGCGACGACCCGGTCGCGCTGCTGACGGACGCGAAAAAGACCATCGACGAGGCCGCCAGCGTGCACATCGTGCTGACCGGACGGGACATCCCGGAGACCGCGCAGGCGCTGTCCAAGGGTGACGGGGTGGCGACGCACGCGCCGGCGTTCAAGGGCACGCTGACCGTGCGCACCGCCGGCTCGCCGATCGACGCCGAGGTGGTCGCGGTCGGCAGCAAGGTGTACGCCAAGCTGCCGTTCACGACAGCCTTCATCGAGCTGCCGCCGGCCCAACTGGCCGCCCTCGGCGCGCCGGACCCGGCCGTCCTGCTGGACCCGGAAAAGGGGCTGACCTCGGTCATGCCGACAGTGAAGGACCCGCAGATCAAGGGCGAGACCCGGGACGGCGCGAAGGTGCTGACCGAGGTCACCGGCACGATCCAGGGCAAGTCGCTGCAGGGCATCTTCCCGAACGCCCCGGCCGACCAGGACTTCCCGAGCACCTTCAAGATCGACAAGGACTCCAAGCAGTTGGTGTCGGCAACGATCACCGGCCCGTTCTACGACGGCGCCACCAGCAGCTACGACGTCATCCTGGACCGGTACGGCGAACAGGTCGAGATCACCAAGCCGTGACCGAGGACCCGCCCGCGGCCAACCCCAGGGTTCGGCTCACGCTCGCCTCGATCGCGGTGGCCTTCGCCGCTGCCGACACGTACGTCGTCGTCCTCGCACTGCCGGACATGATGTCCGGCGTCGGGTTGTCGGCGGACGAGTTGCAGCGGGCGGCGCCGATCATCTCCGGGTTCCTGCTCGGCTACATCGCCGTACTGCCGTTGATCGGGCGGATCGCCGATGTCGTCGGGCGTACGCCGGTCCTGATCGGGGCGCTGGTGCTGTTCGCCGTGGGGTCGCTGATCACCGCCGGGGCGTACGACCTGTCGCTGGTGGTGCTCGGGCGGTTCCTGCAGGGTGTCGGCGGCGGCGGGCTCGTGCCTGCCACACTGGCGTTGGTGGCTGATCTGTGGCCGGCTGAACGGCGAGGACTGCCACTTGGTGTCGTCGGTGCGGTGCAGGAGCTCGGGGCCGTGCTGGGGCCGCTGCTGGGTGCAGTCGTGCTCGCTGTGGCGGACTGGCGGTACATCTTCTGGCTGAACCTCGTCGTCGCGCTCGTGCTCGCGGTGCTGCTGCGCGGCTTTCGTCCGCCGCCGCTGTCCGCGGCCGTTGGGATCCTGGCGTGCTTCGCGCTCGCGCTGACTTTGACTGCTCCGGAGCGGTTGGCCACCGGCGTCACGCTCGGCATTCCCTTCGTGCCGTTCTCGGGCGAGTCGCGGCTGTTCACGCCGATCGGCGTCGTCACCGCCGTACTGCTCCTGCTCTGGATCGCCCTGATGCTCCGCAAGACCCGGCTACGGGAGACGCTCGCAAAGATCGACCTCGTCGGCGCCTTGCTGCTCGCGCTGGCTCTGGCCGGCGTGGTTCTGGCGTTTGCGACCGCTGATCCTGAGCGTGAGTTGATGTCGCCGGCCGGGCCGTGGTTGCTGATCGGCGCCGCCGTGTTCACCGTGGCCTTCGCAGTCTGGCAGCGTCGCGCCGAGCGTGCGATCGTGCCGCCTGGATTGCTTGGTCCCCGGGCCGCCTGGGGTTCGCTCGCGGTGAGCTTCCTGGTCGGTTGTGCGTTGATCGCGGCGTTGGTCGACGTACCGGTGTTCGCACGGACGACCCAGGGCGGCGGGCAGTTGGCCGCTGCGTTGGTGTTGCTGCGGTTCCTGATCGCGTTGCCGGTCGGTGCGGTGGTCGGTGGCTGGCTGACCCGGCGGTACGGGCTCGGGCTGATCACCGGGACCGGACTCGCGCTTGCCGGGGCGATGTTCGTGGTGATGGCGTTCTGGAGCCGGAACGCGCTCGATCACTGGCCGGCGACCGTCGTACTGCTGGTTTGCGGGTTCGGATTCGGGCTGGCGTTGTCGCCGGTCAACACGGCCATGCTCGGGGCCACTCCCCCGGACAGCCACGGCCTGGTCAGTGCGCTGGTCGTGGTGGCCCGGATGGTCGGCATGCTCGTCGGTGTGTCCGCGCTCACAGCGATCGGCCTGCGGCGGTACTTCGCGATCGTCGACGACATCCCGTCGCCGAACGAGCTGTGCCCGTCCGCGCCGGGAACGTGTCGTCCGTTCGTCGACGCGCTGCGGGACGCGGCCGTTTCACAAGTTCACACGATCTTCGCCGGGGCGGCCGGATGCGCCTTCCTGGCCGCCGTACTGGCCGTGCTGCTGCTCGGCCGACGTGGCGTTGTGCACAGATGATGGTCATCGTGCCGGACACCCGTCCCGGCTGCCGTACCGTGATCACGTGACCGCACGACTCGACGCGACCGGCCGGCCAGGCCTGTGCTCGACCTTCTGCCGAGAGCTGCGCGAGCCGCTCGCCGGTACGGCCGTGGTGAACGAACCCGTGATGCTGGTGTGCACCAACGGGAAGCGGGACGAGTGCTGCGCGCTGCTCGGCCGGCCGCTGGTCAAGGCGCTGGCGGCGGTCGCGCCCGGCCGGGTCTGGGAGGCCAACCATCTCGGCGGCCACCGGTTCGCGCCGACCGCGACACTGCTGCCCGCGGGCACGATGCACGGCCACCTGACCCCCGAGACGGCGGTCGCGGTGCTCGAAGCGGGCGGTCGTGGTGAGACTGTCCTGACCGGATTGCGCGGCCGGTCGACCTGGACCAAACGCGGTCAGACCGCGGAGATCGCGGTCCGCCGGCTCATCGGTGAGCTGGCACTGGACGCCCTCAGTGTCGTGGGCGAAGACCTGGGAACCGTCGTCGTCGCCCATCGCGACGGCCGGTCCTGGATCGTTCCGGTCACCAGTGCGCCCGCTGATCCACCACGTCCGGAGTCCTGCGGAAAGGAGCCGTTCGCCATGTCGATCCTGCATGCCGGAACCCCAATACCCGGTGACGTCCGATGAGCAGCGGATTCGAGGACCTGCTGGCCGCCAACGCCGACTACGCCAAGGAGTTCGCCTACGGCGGGTTCGACGGGATCGCGCACGCCGGGGTCGGCGTCGTCACCTGTATGGACTCGCGGATCCCGCCGCTGGAGATGCTCGGCCTCAAGCCGGGCGACGCGAAGGTCCTGCGCAGCGCGGGCGGCCGGGTCACCGAGGTGACCATGACCGGTCTCGTGCTCGGCGTCCAACTGCTCGGTGTCCGCCGGATCATGATCACCCCGCACACCCGCTGCGCGATGGCCGCGATGTCCGAGGACGACCTGCGCGCCAAGGTGGAGACCGCCGCCGGCAAACCGGCCGGCTACCTGCCGATCCACGTCATCCCCGACCAGCTCGAAGCCCTCCGCCGCGACGTCGCCGCCGTCCGCGAGCACCCGCTGATCGGCGACGACATCCTGGTCGGCGGCTTCATGTACGACGTGGACACCGGCCGCCTGACCCAGATCGACTGACACCCCAGGAGCTGCCGACCGTGCCGGGTACCGCCCCCACCGACCTCACCCCGCCCGCCCTCCGCCCGTTGCCGCTGGCGACTCTCCGTCCACAGGGGTGGTTGCTGGAGCGCCTCCGCCTGCAGGCCGACGGAATGGCCGGGCATCTGGACGAGTTCTGGCCCGACATCGCGCGCAGCGGCTGGATCGGCGGTGATGCCGAGGGCTGGGAACGGGGACCGTACTGGCTCGACGGCATCACCGGGCTCGCCTACCTGCTGGACGACGAGCGGTTGAAGGCGAAGGTGCGCCGGTGGGTGGATCACATCCTCGAGCACCAGCACCCGGACGGCTGGTTCGGGCCGCGTTCGGGTGAGGCGACGTACGCGGATCATGACGTCTGGCCGCGGATCATCGTACTGAAGGCACTGCTGCAGCACTTCGATGCGACCGGCGACGAGCGCGTGATCCCGGCCGCACTGCGGTTCCTCCGGATGCTCGACGTACTGCTCGACGAATGGCCGCTGCAGGAGTGGGCGCGGTCGCGCTGGACCGACATCGCCTGGGTGATCAACCAGCTGCACGACCTCACCGGCGAGGAGTGGCTGCTGCCGCTGGCGGTGAAATGCCGGAAGCAGGGCTTCGACTGATTCGGGTACGCCGCCGACCTGCCGTTCCGCAGGAAGGTCGACGAGGAAACGTTGCTGGCGATGAAGGACCAGTACGACGGCAACTGGATGAACGACGTCTACCTGTCGTCCCACGGCGTCAACGTCGCGATGGGTCTCAAGGCGATGCCGGTCTGGTGGCGTCACGACCCGAGCGATCAGCAGGCCGTCCTTCTCCAGTTGGTCGCGGCATTGGATGTGTACCACGGCCAGCCGAGCGGCCTGTTCAGCTGCGACGAACACCTCGCCGGCCTGCACCCGAGTCAGGGCACCGAGACCTGCACCGTCGTCGAGCACCTCGCCTCCCTCGAGCTCGCGCTCGAGTCCTGGGGTGCCGTCGAGCCACTGGCCGATCGGGTCGAGCGGCTCGCCTTCAACGCGTTGCCCGCGAGTACGGCGCCCGACGAGTGGACCCACCAATACGTCCAGCAGGCCAACCAGGTGATCTGCCACGTCACCGAGGACCGCGTCTGCACGAACAACGGTCCCGACGCAAACGTCTTCGGCCTCGAGCCGCATTTCGGCTGCTGTACCGCCAACCGTCACCAGGGCTGGCCGCGCTTCACCACTCACCTCTGGATGCATTCCGACGACGGTGCGCTCACCGCCCTCTCCTACGCGCCGTGCTCCTTCGAGTACGACGGCCTGTCGGTCGACGTGTCCACGGCGTACCCGTTCGAGGACGACGTGACGATCACGGTCAGCGGCTCGGGCGTCGTACCCCTGAACCTCCGCATCCCGGCGTGGACCACCGGCGCCACCGTCGACGGTGAGGCTGTTGCCGCCGGCACCCTTCACCACGTACGGCGTGACTGGTCCCGCGGACCGCACGTCGTACGACTGCACCTCCCGGCCGCGGTCAAGGCAGTCCCCCGCCCGGCCGACGCCGTCACGCTCGAACGCGGGCCGCTCGTGTTCGCCCTCGACGTCCCGGAGAAGTGGACCAAGATCGGTGGCGAGGAACCGCACGCGACGTACGAGATCCACCCCACTGCCGCATGGAACTACGCGATCGAGCCGAGCGACATCCGGCTCGACCGCGGAGCCGTCGACGAACACCCCTTCACGAAGGCGCCTCTTCGGCTCCAGCTGAAAGGCCGCCTGGTGCCGGACTGGACCGTCGAACACGGCGCGGCCGCCGCACCTCCGCCCAGCCCGGTCACCACGACCGCCGCCTCCGAAGACCTGACGTTCATCCCCTACGGCTGTACGAATCTCCGCGTCACCGAACTGCCCTGGGCGCGCTGACCCGGACGCAGCCCGGTCAGAGTTCGTCGACGACTGCCCCTGGTTCACCGATGCCGTGACCGAACCGACCGCGATCGAGATGCTGACCGCCTGCGTCCCCGGGTCGAGTGCGGTCCTGGCCCGGGTCTCACCATCCAGAATCGTTGGGGTCATGGGGACAGTTCGACAGGAGGTGTCCGGCGATCGAGCCGGATTCCCGGTGGGCTCAGGCGGGGATTGGCTGGTAGTGGGCGTATACGTCCTGTCCATCTGCCCCAGGCGGACGGCTGCGCAGCCAACCTGGCGCGGGGTTGGCCGGACTCTGGTTGGTTGGTCAACCACCTTTGCGTGGGTTGACCCATCGGCCGGATGCCGTGCGGGCGGCATATCAGCTGATGGTGACCTTGCCGGTGTCCAGTTCGTAGTTTGAGCTTGCCTGCCTTCTCCAGCGGGCCGATGACCGAGGATCGGCGGAGTCTGGCCAGCGTCAGCTCGACGTTGGCGTGGACGGCGTTCGTGACAGCCGTTATGAGACTCCGCCCCAGCTCGTTCTCACGCTCCCTGCTCATCGGCGCGATCGCGCTGACCACGGCTCTGTCCGGCGCTCCTCGGTCCAGGCGGCACCCGTCACCGGCTGTCTCGACACCGGCGTCCAGGGCACGGTCGAGGAGCAGCGTCTCGACAACGGAGTCGCCGGCGGCCCGTCGGTTCCGGCCGAGATCCTCCGCCGCTCCGGCTTCGACCGGCACGTCGCACTCTTCAGCCGCCTGCTCTGCTCGGCTCCCAGCGAGCGAGCCGCCGCGGTCCTCGTCCGCGTCCAGGGTGAGGCCCTCTGGCGTACGGCGACCCACCGCGCCCAGCACCCCCAGACAGCACCGGACGCGCTGCCCGCCACCGACGACCGCGGCCTTTACTGGGCACGCATCTCGATGGCCCTCGCCCTCAGACAGTGGCAGCCGGACTTCGACCTTGGTACGGCGGAACGCGCCGGACTGATCCGGTCACTCGAGTACAGCTCCCGCGGCATCACCAGCACGCGGTTCGCGCCCGGCGTACGCAAGATCTTGGTGACCGGATTCGACCCGTTCACCCTCGACGCAGACATCCGGATCGGCAATCCGTCCGGCGCGAACGCCCTGACTCTGGACGGTCAGCGCTGAGTGGTGAACGGGAAGACCTACCAGATCCAGACCGTCGTCTTCCCGGTCAGGTACACCGATTTCGACGCGAACATGGTCGAGAACGCCCTCGCCCCGCACTACCGTCCCGGACCGCAACGGGCGGATCTGGTCATGACCGCCAGCCAGGGACGGGTGGGGATCTTCGATCTCGAGGTGTTCAACGGACGGCGCCGTTCGGTCAGTTCGATCGGTGACAACAACAACCTCTGGGGCGGCGGCACCACCAGCGCACCGGTGGTCTCCCCCAGCATGCCGGCCGGTCCCGAGTGGCTGACCTCGAGCCTTCCGCTGGCCCGGATGTCCCAGGCAGACGTCATGCCGTTCCGGATGCGCGTCAACACTCGGTCCTCGAGATCCCGGCCGGGCAGACCGAACCGGTCCGCCGGCCGCTCGGCCCCACACCGGGTTCGATCGCGTCCGAGGGCGCCGGCGGCGGCTACCTCTCCAACGAGGTTGCCTACCGCAACACCCTGCAGCGCGACCTCCTCGACCCGTCGATGACGGCCGGTCACCTGCACGTCCCGGTCCTGTCCTTCGACCCCGCCAACAAGACCGCGATCACCGACCCGACGTACGAGGCCAACCGCGAGGCGATCGTCGGAGGTGCCCACACCACCTTGCGCGCAGCGCTGAGCTAGAGCTTGAGTACGTCGGCAGTCCGCACCGGCTGACCTGTTTCGAACGAGCGATTGGCAGCCAGCCCGGTCACCAAGGCCAGGGCTGCCTGCCGAGCTTCCGCGATATCCGAACCGTCCGAGGAGTCGAGCAGCGCGGCGAGCACCCGCGCGTCGGCTCCGCCATGGCCGGCGTGATCATGGTCGACCGTATGGTCGACCGGCGGCGACCACAACGGCCGTAGCGTGATGCTCGTCTGCCCGACGGTCGGCGCGGCCAGGTCGCCATGCACCGCTCCCCTGGCCGACGCCACCCGCTGATGCGGCACTGTCCATGTCGACTCTTCGACATTCAGTTCGAGCCGACCGCGCGACCCGTTGAACATCACCCGGTAGCCCTCGGCCGGCGAGTACGCGGTCAGGTGGTAGGTCATCGTCGCGCCGGTGTCGTAGGACACCAGCAACGCCATGTCGTCCTCGATCGTCACCCCTGGCGCGAAGACATTGCGGTCCCGGTAGTACCCGTCCTCACCCTCGGCGTCCAGGTACAGCTCCCGCAGCGTCGCGTTGTCCGCCAGGTGCAGCGCGAACGGATCGCCGAGCGCGGCCGCGGAGCCATGCGCACGCGAGTAGTCCCGCGCGTGCCCATGCCGCCGACCAGGACCGTAGAACGCCAACTGTCCTTGCCCGTAGACAAGCCGTGGCTCGGCGCCGAGCCACCAGTTCACCAGCGAGAAGGCGAACTCCGGTGGCTTGATGGTGCACAAGGCCAGTCATCACTCGCGGTGAACAGCCCGACCGTGGCCAGCATCGGCCCGGACAGCGGCAGCATGATCCGCGCGAACGTCTGGTGGAAGTTCGCCCCGTCGACCTGCGCCGCGTCCTCGAGCTCCCGGTCGATCGCCATGAAGTAGCCCATGAACAGGAATGTGCCGAACACCACCCCGACGGACGCCTGCACGATGATCACCGCCCACAGGCTGTTCAGCAGGTGCAACCGCTGCATCAGGTCGAACACCGGGATGATCGTGTAGCCGTGCGGCAGGAACAACGTCGCCGACACCAGCCCCAGACAGAAGCCCCGGCCGGGAAACCGTGTCCGTGCAAGTACGTACCCCGCGGTGGAGGTGACTACCAAAGTGAGCAGCACCGTCCCGAGAGTGATCAGAAAAGTGTTCATGAAGTACCGGCCGAACGACGCCTCGCGCCACGCGTCCAGGTAGTTCGACCACAGGAACTGCGAAGGCAGCGGACTCAGCCCACGACCGAAGAACTCGTCGTCGCTCTTCAGCGAACTGCCCAACGCCCAGAACAGCGGATACAACCAGGCCAGACCGCTGACGAGTAAGGCAACGTGCGTCATCACCGTCACCGCGCGTCCACGCTTCATCGCCTGACTCCTGTCCGCCGGCGCCTCGCGAGGGAGCGCAGTACGACGACCTGGACGACGGAGAAGACGATCAGCAGCACGCCGTAGATGAACGAGGCCGCCGAGGCCAGTCCGATGTCGGGCTGCACCGCGTTGGCATTACTCCCGCCGAAGGCCAGGTGGTAGATGTAGGTGTTCACGACCTCGGTGGAGAAGTACGGCCCGCCACTGGTCAGCACCTGGACCAGGTCGAAGATCTGGAACGTCCCGATCACCGCGAGGACGACGATCACCACGCCGACCGCCCGCAGCATCGGGATGGTGATGTACCGGAACTGCGCCAGCCGCCCTGCACCGTCCAGCCGGGCCGCCTCGTAGAGCTCCTCCGGGATCGTCTGCAGTCCGGCCAGGAAGTACACCAGGTTGTAGCCGAACGTGTGCCAGATCCCGACCAGGATGATGATTCCCAGCGCGAAGTGCGGGTCCCCCAGCCAGTCGATCTGCCGATCGATCAGGTGCAGGTTCAGCAGCAGGTCGTTGATCGAGTCACCGAAGTTCGACACCAGCAGCTGGATCACCACCCCGATCACCGCGGCCGAGGTCACCACCGGCAGGAAGAACAGCGTCCGGTAGAACGAGGCGAACCGCAGCCGCTTGTTGGTCAGCACCAGCGCGAGGGCCAGCGCCAGCACCAGCTGGATCGGTACGACGAAGGCGGCGTACACGAAGGTGTGGCCGAGCGACCGCCAGAAGATGCTGTCGTGGACGATCTGCCGGGAGTTGTCCAGGCCGACGAAGTCGGTCGGGTCACCGATCCCGTCCCACTTGTAGAACGTGTACCCGAGCGACGCGATGATCGGGTACACCACGAACACCAGCAGCAGCACCATCATCGGTGCCAGGTAGACGTACGACCAGACGTAGGTGCGGCGACGCGCCCGCCGCCGGGCCGCCATCCGTGGCGGCCCGGCAGTGGCGACGTCCTCCCGTACGGCGGTCATCGCCATCAGGCGGCCGGTTTGGTCGTGTACGGCTTCGTCAGATCCCAGTCGGGAAAGGCGAAATCCTTCAGGCTCGCACCGGCGCCGACCTTCTTCACCGCGTCGGACAGCGCCTGGTTCATCTTGCCGGTCAGCTCGTTCAGAGCACCCTGGACGTCCTTGAGCTGACCGGTGTAGATGCCGGCCAGGACGTCGTTGATGTCGGGTTTGACCGCGGGCAGCTCGAGCTTCGTCAGCTTGGGGTTGCGGATGGTCGGCTGCGGACCGACGACGGCCGCACCGGACATGGCGACGTACTGCGCGAACGGCGCGAAGGTGACCGCCTTCGGGTCGTTGTTCGCGGCGTAGACCGACAGGCCCTGGCCCTGCTCGACCCAGCGCTTGCCGGCCTCCGGGCTGTAGAGCCAGTCGAACCAGGCCCACGCCTCGTCGGCGTGCTTGGACTTCGACGAGACCGCGACGAACCGCCCGCCGGGAGGACCGTAGAACAACGCCTTCGGCTCACCGCTCGGCGCGGGCAGCGTGACCAGGCTGTAGTCGGTGAACTTGTGCTTGGTCCACTCCGGCTGGTTCCAGACGCCGCCGACGGTCATACCGAAACGGCCGCGCTCGAAGAACGCCCGCGCCTGCTCGTCGGAGATGCTCATCGAGCTGGGGTAGAACCAGTTCTTGCTCTTCCACTCCAGCAGCAGGTTGATCACGTCGAGGTAGTTGCGGTCGGTCCCGAAGGTCCACTCGCCGACCCGGTAGTCCATCCCGTCGATCCCACCGACGGCGGCACCTCCCGGCGAGCCGGCGCCGCGGACGAACAGATCCAGCCACCAGGCCAGGGTCGTGTTCGTCGAGTTGCCGAAGCCGAACGGCGACACCTTGCCGCCGCTCTTCGACGCGATCGCATCGGCCGCACGACTCACGTCGTCCCAGGACTTCGGCAGCTTCACGCTGCCGTCGTCGTTCGTCAGCCCGGCGTCCTTGAAGACACCGTGGTGGACATAGAGCTGCAGCGACGGCGCCGGGGCCGCGAACGGCGCGGTGTAGACCTTGCCGTCGAAGACATCGACTCCCTCGACGAAGCTGTTCTGCGGGAAACGGGATCCCGGACGGCACCCGACCGGGCGCCGGCGACCGCGGCCTGCTCCCATCCGGTGGCACTTGGCGCCCGGACGGGCTGATCCGCCGAGGCACCTACCACCAGTACGTCGACGGTCGCCGGCTCTCCCTGGCCGTCGAAAGCACGCTCGTCCCGCACCACGGCAGTCCCGGCTATGTGCTGTCCATCCGCGTGCGCAACCGCTCCGACCACCGGCACGAACTCGCGGTCCGCCCATCGTTGTCGCCGACCTCGACGCGTCACGTCCCGTTCTCCGACTGGGGCTGGGTTCCACCGGAAGCAGGCTCCGACGAGCCGATCACGCTCGTGCACAGCGGACTCACGGCAGCAACGCTTGATCCTGGCGGTGAGGTCGTCTTCACCTTCGGCGTCGCGGGACCGCTCGAGGTCGAGAATCCGTGGGAGCGGCGGGTGACTCAGGCACTTGGCCGGGTTCCGGTTCTTCAGAGCGACATCCCAGGGCTCGAGCAGTACTACCGGCGTTCGCTGGCCAGTGGGCTCGTGTGCTGGTGGGACCATCCGGCGTTCGTCACCACGCCGTTCATCGCCACCTCCGGCCTCGACGGCGGCGCGTTGTGCGCCTATGCCTGGGACACCGGCGGCTATGCGCCCAACCTCCTCAGCCTGATGCTCGGCGACCGCGTGGTCGACGTGATCGAGGCCTTCATCGAAGCCGACCTGACCGACCGCTACGCTATCGCCCCGGACGGCACCGGCCTCGGCGTCGCCTACGCCTACAGCGGTTGGTCCCTCACCGCGCTCGCCCGCGCTGCCGCGGCCGAACGCAGACTCGACCCCACGGTGGTCTCGCGCCTGTACGACGTACTGACCGCACTGGACAAGGGGTTCCGGCCGGACGATCAGACCGGCGTACTGCGCGACTACGGCGATCAGAGCAATCTCCTCGAGATGCGCGGAGCCGGCTGGGAACACGTCGTCGCGAGTCCCAATGCCGAGCGCGCGTGGTCCCTCGAAACCCTCGGCGAACTGTCCGAGGCCTCCGGCGCCGCGTTGCCGGTCGACGAGTTGCGCACATCGGCACGAGAGATCCGGACCGAGGTCATCCGGCAACTGTGGGACTCCGACGCCGGCTGGTTCCGCAGCCGCTACCCCGACGGTCACACCGAACTCGCCTACTCGATCCAGGCCTTCGACGCACTGCGTTCAGGCGCCTGCCCACCGGACGTCGCCGCGGCGCTGATCAAGCACCTCCGGCCGGGTGACTTCCTCGGCGAGTACGGCGTGAGCAGTGTCAGCGCCGAGGACGAACGGCACTACGAGACGGCCGACATCGACTGGTCGGGTGCCGGCGCCTACACCGGCGAGGCACCACAACTCGCGCTCACCCTCTGGGAACGAGGCGAGCCGGCACTCGCCTGGGACGTCCTTCGCCGCCTCTTCTGGATGGGCGACCACTACCCGTACTTCCCCCAAGACCACTACAGCGACAAGCCCGGCGCTCCAGCCACCGGCCGCCGCATCAACGTCGTCGCCGGCCTAGCCGGAGCCGAAGCCATCCTCACCGGCCTGGCCGGCATCCGCCCCCACCCCGACGGCTCCCTCACGATCCACCCCCAACCCGTTGCCGCCGGAACCATCACGCTGACCGGCCTGACCTACCGCAACCACACCATCGACCTCCTGATCGCCCCCGACCACACCGACATCACCGTCGATGGTCGTCGCGTCAGTCCCGGCCAGATCGTGCCGCCACGCTGAGCTCGGCGATCAGCCCTCCGCGAAGCCGGTTCTGGCCGCCTCGAACTCTTCCTCACTCACCTGACGGACCTGCGTCGCCAGCATCCAGCGAACCCCGAAAGGGTCGACGATCGTCGCCGTACGCGCGCCATGAAAGGCGTCCGCCGGCGGCCTCTCGACGGTCGCGCCGGCCCGCTCGGCAGCAGCTGTGGTGGCATCCACGTCCGGCAGGTAGAGGTTCAACGCGTACGTCGGAAGTCGGTCCGGCGCGGGTGCATCGACCAGGTCGGAGTACGCGTCCGACAGCATCAGCATGGCGCCATCGATCTCCAGCTCGGCATGACCGATCCGGCCGTCGGGGTCGATGAAGGGCTCCCAGGTCAGCCGTGCGCCCAACACCTCGCCGTACCAATCGATCGCCCTGGCGGCATCCCGGCAGCACACGTACGGCGTCAGCACGCGGCCTTTCGGCGGAACATAGGACTTCTCGCTCATACCTGCTCCCTCGAAGATCGGTGGTGACCATGCTGCACCATCCCACCGACGAACGGGTGAGTCAGCTCATGAGGATGATTGGAAAGGCGTCGAGCACATCCGGGAAGTGACGGGAAGATCCCCACCAGCGGGCCCAGGCCAGGAACGCGCCGTCGCGATCGATGAGGGTGTTGTCCAGATCGAAGCAGGCGAGCCGGGCCATCAGACGTCGATGCGGTTCTCGTCCAGTTCGTAGGCGCCCTGGACCAGGAACTCCTTGCGGGGGGCAACGTCGTTGCCCATCAGGAGGTCGAAGACCTGGGCGGCGGCTTCGCCGTCGTCGACGGTGATCCGGCGCAGGGTGCGGTGGCGCGGGTCCATGGTGGTTTCGGCCAGCTGGTCGGCGTCCATCTCACCGAGACCCTTGTAGCGCTGCGGCGGTTCCTTCCAGCGCACACCCTTCTTCATCAGCTCGGCCGTCTTCCGCTGGTACTCGGCGTCGCTGTAGGTGTACAGGTACTTCTCCTGCCCCTTCTTCGGGTTCGTCAGCTCGAACCGGTGCAGCGGCGGTACGGCGGTGTAGACCCGGCCGGCGTCGACCAGCGGCCGCATGTAGCGGAAGAACAGCGTGGCCAGCAGGCAGCGGATGTGCGCGCCGTCGGAGTCGGCGTCGGCCATGAAGATGATCTTGCCGTAGCGGACCTGCTCGAGGTCGAAGCTGCGGCCCGACCCGGCGCCGACCACCTGGATGATCGAGGCGCACTCGGCGTTCTTCAGCATGTCGCCGACCGACGCCTTCTGCACGTTCAGGATCTTGCCCCGGATCGGCAGCAGCGCCTGGAACTCCGAGCTCCGGGCCAGCTTCGCCGTACCGAGGGCGGAATCTCCCTCGACGATGAACAGCTCGGAGCGGTCGACGTCGTTGCTGCGGCAGTCCGCCAGCTTGGACGGCAGCGCCGACGACTCGAGCGCCGTCTTCCGCCGCTGCAGCTCGCGATGCTGACGCGCGGCCACCCGGGTCCGGGACGCCGCGACCACCTTCTCCAGGACGGCGCGGGCCTGGGCCTTGTGCTCGCGCTTGTTCGAGGTGAGGAAGCCTTCCAGCTCGCCCTGCACGACCTTCGCGACGATGCGCGAGGCGGCCGGCGTCCCGAGGACCTCCTTGGTCTGGCCGTCGAACTGCGGCTCGGCCAGCCGGACCGTGACCACCGAGGTCAGGCCCTCCAGGACGTCGTCCTTGATGATCTCCTCGCCGTTCTTCAGCAGCCGGGTGCCGTCGAGCGCGTTGGTGAAGCTCTTCGACAGCGCCCGCTCGAAGCCGGCGACGTGGGTGCCGCCCTTGGGCGTGGCCACGATGTTCACGAACGACCGGAGCTCGGTCTCGTACCCGTCGCCCCAGCGGACGGCGATGTCCACCTCGAGCTCACGCTCGACGTCGGTCGGGGTCATGTGGCCGGCGTCGTCCAGCATCGGCACGGTCTCGGTGAAGTTCCCGGTGCCGTTGAGCCGGATCACCTCGGTGACCTTCTGGTCGGTGGCCAGGAACTCGCAGAACTCGCTGATCCCGCCGTCGTGCTTGAACGACTCCTCGGTGACCTCGTCGCCGCGCTCGTCCCGGATCACCAGCTCGAGCCCGGGCACCAGGAACGACGTCTGCCGCGCCCGGGTGACCAGCTCGTCGTAGTTGAAGCTCGCGTCGCGGGTGAAGACCTGCCGGTCCGCCCAGTACCGGATCCGGGTGCCGGTGACGCCCTTCTTGGCCCGGCCGGCCTTGCGCAGGCCCTTCGCCGGGGTGAAGGTCGCGGTCGCGCCGTCGCCGTCGAACTCGCCCGCCATCCCGCGCCGGAACGAGGTGGTCCAGACCACACCGCCGCGGTCGACCTCGACGTCGAGCCGCGCGGACAGCGCGTTCACCACCGAGGCGCCGACACCGTGCAGACCGCCCGAGGCGTTGTACGACCCGCCGCCGAACTTGCCGCCGGCGTGCAGCTTGGTGAACACGACCTCGACCCCGCTCAGCTTGGTCTTCGGCTCGATGTCCACCGGGATGCCGCGGGCGCGGTCGCGCACCTCGACCGAACCGTCCTGGTAGAGGACGACGTCGATCCGGTCGCCGTGCCCGGCCAGGGCCTCGTCGACCGCGTTGTCGATGATCTCCCACAGGCAGTGCATCAGGCCGCGGCTGTCGGTGGACCCGATGTACATACCCGGCCGCTTCCGGACCGCCTCGAGACCTTCGAGGACGAGCAGGTGGCGGGCGTTGTACGTCGGGTCGAGCTCGGTACTGCGAGGCGTCGGGGCGGCCACTGGGCTCCTTCACTGGTTCACAAGCTGACTGCGCCGCGTAGCGGACCGGCCGGGTCCGAACGCATGTTCCCACCCTATGCCGCCCTACCCCCAAATCCCGGCAAGCGGGGCGGCGCGGACACCCCGACCTGGACCAGGTCAGCGCCGGTGTGGCGACCTCGGCGGCGGGGTAGACCGCAAGCAGATGCGGGCAGACGAGAAAGGTGTTTCGGCAGGTATCGATCCGGACTCGATCTCGAGTGGCATACGACACTCCGATCGGCAGCGCGCTGTGACCAGATCATGGCGCACAGTGAAGGTAGACACGCCCGACACTCGCCGGAAACAACAATTCGCCTGCATTCGAAACGAATGCTCGTCAAGATGCGTCATACGGGAACAGGTGGTTCGTCTCACATACGGACTCGTTGGCCCTACCGGGAAGCGATCCGCATGTCAGGATGTTGCTATCTGGTGAGTACGGAACTAGATGAGATGAGGCCTCAAGTGACTACAGCACTCGCCCCGAGTTCGACCCTGTCGGCTGCGGACCGTTGTGACCGCTGCGGCGCGCAGGCCTACGTCCGTGTCACCCTGACCAGCGGTGGGGAGCTGCTCTTCTGCGCCCACCACGGCCGGGAACACGCGGAGAAGCTGCGCAACATCGCGATCACCATCCACGACGAGACGGGTCGCCTCGACGCTGCCCCGGCCGTCGCAGCGGAGGACGAGCGGTAAGCCCAAGCTTCACAAAAGCGCCAACGACGGCGCCAAAGTCATAGAGGCTTGTGATGCCGGTCACCCCTAGGGGTGACCGGCATCCTTCACGTTCAGACCATGGGTACCTCGGGTGGTGGGCCGTGGCGGCGGAGTTCCTGCCAGGCCCGGGCCAGGCGGTCGACCGCGTCCTCGAGCACCGGCTCCGGATACGCGAACGGCACCCTGAGGTGGTCGTCGTACCCACCGGTCGGATCCATCGCCCGGCCGGCCACCACCTCCACACCGTGCCGCAGCGCCACCTGGGCGAACACCCGGGCATCCGTCTCCGGCAATCTGATCCACAACGCCGACCCGCCCTCGGGCTGCGACCATTCCCATGCGGGCAGCCGTTCGGTCAGCAACTGCCCCATCAGCTTCCGCCGCGCCGTCGCGACCCGGGCGCGCGCCGACGTCAGCTCCGTCAGTCGCGGCAGCAGCCGGGCCGTGAGGACCTGATCGATCACCGGACTCCCCAGATCGGCCAGCGCCTTGTGCCGCGCGAGCCGCTCAGCCAGCGGCTGTGATGCCCGGATCCACCCGATCCGCAGACCACCCCACACCGCCTTCGACACCGACCCGATCGTCAGCACCTCGCCGGCATCCGGCGCGTACGCGGCCAACGGAGGCGGGATCGACGGACCGGCCGGATCCCAGGCGGAGTACGCGTTGTCCTCGACCACCACCACGCCATGCTTGGCCGCCAGCTCGGCGACCTGCCGGCGCCGGTTCGCCGACATCAACTGCCCGGTCGGGTTGTGGAACGTCGGCATCACGAACAACATGGCCGGCGTGTGCTCCACGAACGCGGCCGTCAGCAGATCAGGCCGGATCCCCGCGTCGTCCAGCGGTATGCCGACCACCCGCCCGCCGGCCGCCCCGAACAGATCGAAGCAGCCGGGCCAACTGGGCTGCTCGATCACCACCGCAGCCCCGGTCCGCAGGTGCATCTGGGTCACCAATGCGATCGCCTGGTGCGCACCGGTGGTGACCACGATCTCGTCGGGTGACGTCGGCAGACCGGAGTCGTCGAAGTGCTCGGCGATCCGCTCACGCAACACCTGCAGTCCACGCGGGTGGTACCCGACATCGTCCAGCAACGTGGGCAGATCACTGGTCGCCAGGTCGATCAGCTCGCCCGCGAGCTCCGGCATCCCCGGATCGACGGCGTAGGTGAGCGAGATGACCTCGCCCGGACCGACCGCGATCCGGCGGAAGAGGGACTCGCCGTAGCCCGCCGGCATCCGCTTGTCCGCTCGTGAACGACCACGGCTCGCCGTCCGCGCGATCGTCGTACCGCTCCCCCGGCGGCTCTCCACCAGGCCGCGGGCGCGCAGTTCGTCGTACGCCGCGACGACGGTCGAACGACTCACCGCCAGGGCCTCGCCGGGCCGGCGTGGTGTCCGCACTGGCGATCGAGACCGGCACGCTGGTCTACATCGTCGTCGCCGCGCTGGGGCTGGCAACGCTGGTCAAGGCGTCGCCGGCGTTGTTCACCGCGATCACGCTGGCCGGCGCGCTGTACCTGGCCTACCTCGGCGTGAGGATGCTGAGGGCGTCCACCACCGAGCCGGCCGGCGGGGTCCCGCCGGCGCCGCTTGCCCGGGTGTTCCGCGACGGCGTCGTGGTGAACCTGCTCAACCCGAAGGCGGCCCTGTTCTTCCTGGCCTTCCTCCCCCAGTTCACCAGCCGCGGCGCCGGCCCCGACCAGTTGCGCACCGAGATGCTGCTGCTCGGTGTCGGCGCGCTCGTCATCGGACTGTCGCTCGACCTCTGCTACGCCGTCGGCGCCGACGCCATCGGCCGCCGCGTCCGCTCGGTCCGTACGACGAGCCCCTGGCGCAACCGCCTCGTCGCCGCCGTCTACCTCGCCCTCGCAACAGCCGCCGTACTCACTGTTTGATGAACATCCAGCGCCGGCCGGCGGATCAGTGCTGGAGGTAGTTCGGGGCCTCCAGCACGGTCAGTTCGCCGGGGATGCCGGCGTCGGGGCCTGACTGCCAGTGGAGGGACAGGCGGTCTGGGCCCAGGCGGAGGCCGGAGAGTGTCAGCGACCGCCAGGGCATCGAGTCGGCCGGGTTGAGGACGAGTGTGCCGCCGGGGACGTCGGGTTCGATGCCCAGGGCCGCGACGACCACGGCGATCGCTGAGGCGGCCGCCCAGGCCTGCGGGCGGCATGACAGCGGGTACGGCGTCGGCGTCGACTCCTCCAGCTGGCCGCGGCCGCCGTACAACTCCGGGAGGCGGTAGCCGAACGCTTCCGCGGCCCGGATCAGGCCCTCGACGTACGACGACGCGCGCGCGAACTCCCCGGTCGCGTACAGGCCCTCGATCGCCATCGCGGTGTCGTGCGGCCAGACGCTGCCGGTGTGATAGCCGAGCGGGTTGAACCGGGTCATTGCCGTGGACAACGTTCGCAGCCCGAAGCCGCTGTCGAGATCCCCGCCGGCCAGGACGTCGGCGACCCGCTGCTCTTCTTCCGCGTCCAGTAGTCCGGTGCCGAGCAGGTGGCCCATGTTCGAGGCCCGGCCCGCGACCGGGTTCTTCTCCCCGTCGAGAGCGATGGCCGGATAGTCGTCGACCCAGAAGGCGCTGCGGAACCGCTCCTGCAGCGCGGCGGCCCACTCGCGCCATTCGTCGCCGGACTCGCCGTGCGCCTCCAGCAGCTCGGCTCCCTTGACCGCCGCCGCGTACGCGTAGCCCTGCACCTCGCACAACGCGATCGGCGCGGTGGCGATCGTGCCGTCCGGCCACTGCACTGCGTCGGCCGAGTCCTTCCAGCCCTGGTTGGCCAGGCCGTGGCCCGACTCGTCGACGTACTCGAGGAAGCCGTCGCCGTCGGGGTCGGCGTACTCCTTCATCCAGGTGAGAGCGCGGCTGAGGTTCGGCAGCAGGTCCCTGACCTCGTCGGCGGGCATGCCCCAGCGCCAGGCCTTGTGCAGGGTCGTGATCCAGAGCTGGGTCGCATCGTGCGTGCCGTAGTACGCGGCCGGCAGGACCAGGCCGCCGCCGTGATCGGCGACCTCGGCGCGGAGCTCGTGCGGGATCTTGCCGGGCTGCTGGGCCGAGTCCGGGTCGACCTTGGTGCCCTGCCACCCGGCCAGCGCCCGGAGCGTTCCCGCGGCCAGCTCGGGATCGACCGGGATCAGCATGCCCGACGAGATCAGCGAGTCACGGCCGAAGAGCGTCAGGTACCACGGCGGTCCGGCGCCCAGGTAGCGGTCGTCGCCGGCCGCGAGCTGCAGGGCCTGCAGGTCGGCGAGCGACCGGTTGACCCAGCGCTCGACCCGCCTGTCGTCGCAGTGGACGCCGAACTTGTACGGCAGCTGGGGTGCCGGCGGGTCGATGCTGAAGCCGGTGGTGCCCTTCGGGAAATCGGCGGTGACCCGCACGGTGAGGATGAACTCCTCCCCCGGCTCGAGCCGCGGTGACGCGGTCACGCCGGGATCGATCCGGGCGCTCACCCGGGTCCCGGAGCTGTCCCAATGCAGCCGGGCCGGGCCGTCGTACGCCGGGCTGAGCTCCGGCAGGTCCGCGGCGGCTCCGCTGCGGACTGCCGCCGTACCGGCCAGGTCGGTGCCGAGGGCAACGTCCAGGCGGCACGCGACCGTCGCGCGGGACCGGTTCACCAGTCTGATCCGCTCGGTCATGCCGTCGGTGCCGACCTCACGGGTGCGATACAGCATCACGGTCGGGTCGTGGCGATTGGAATCGCCCAGTCCCTCGACCACGGCGACGTACTCGTGGGACGCGGCGGAGAGTTCGTCGGCGTGGATCGGGACCGGCAGCTCGCCGTCGATCGTGACGCTGAGCCGGGACAGGATGCGCCGGTCCCGGGCGTAGACCCCCTCCGCGCCGGTTCCGGTGAGCTGACCGGAACGGGGCGAGAGAACCACCCAGGGAGCAGCGAGTGCGGTGACCAGTTCGTGCAGCTGGGACATGTGCCCACACTACGGGGCGCGATTCGCGGGCCACACGGCCCCGGTTTGCGGCAGAGTGACTCCTGTGAACAGTGTTGCGACGGTCCTCGTCGGGGTGGCGATCTTCGTCGGCATCCTGGGCATCGTCATCCCGGTGCTGCCGGGCTCCCTGCTGAGCCTGGCGGCGATCCTGGTCTGGGCGCTGGAGGTGCAGAGCGCCACCGGCTGGACGGTGCTGGCCATCGCGGTCGTCCTGATCGGTGCCAGTCAGGTGGTCAAGTACGTCGTACCGGAGCGGCAACTCCGGGAATCCGGCGTGCCCCGGCGCTCGATGTTCGTCGGCGTCGTGCTCGGCATCGTCGGCTTCTTCGTCATCCCGGTGGTCGGCATGTTCGTCGGCTTCCCGCTCGGGGTGTATCTGTCCGAACGGCAGCGGCTCGGCGCCCACGCCCACGCCTGGACGTCGACCAAGCACGCGCTGCGGGCGACCGGTCTGTCGATCCTGATCGAGTTCATCGGTGCGTCGCTCGCCGCCGCGGTGTGGCTGGCCGCCGTCCTGTTCCTGGTCTAGTCACACTGCGCAGTCGCGCGATTGCCAGGGTTTTCTTATCCGCACCGGAGCTTCGTCCAAGGTTGGCGAGGAAGTGTGGGAAAGACCAGTGCCAGGTGCTCGGCCTGGTACGCAGTACGGAAGGCACTTCAGCATGGCGTCGTACCAGAAGCTCATCGAGAACCGCTGGCGGCTGGCCGGCACAGCGGCAGCAGTGGTGGCCACCACCGTTGCGGGCGGAGTCGCGTGGGCGTCGAGCAGCGCGGACCCGACCCCGTCCCCCTCGGCCTCACCGTCCACCCCCTCCACCACGCCGGACAAGCCGAGTGAGCCCGGCAAGGGCGGCGGGCCCGGTCACCGCGGCCAGTTCGGCCTCGGCGGCGCGCTGCACGGCGAGTTCGTGGTCAAGAAGGACGACGGGACCTATCAGACCGTCGCCACCCAGCGCGGCGAGGTCACCGCGGTCAGCAAGGACTCCATCACGGTCAAGAGCGAGGACGGCTTCAGCCGCACCTACGCGATCACCGAGGACACCTTGGTGAACGCCGCCCGGGACGGCATCGACGACGTGAAGACCGGCAACACGGTCACCGTGTCCGCCGTGGTCGCCGACGGCAAGGCCACCGCCTCCTCGATCAACGACGGTACGGTCCGTGAGGCCGCCGGCGAGAAATGGGGGTTCGGCCGCGGTCCGCGGTGACGACTCACAGCTGATTGCCAGGAACCTTCCAGGTTTCCCACGGGGAGTGGCGGCAGACTGAGGGCATGAGCCCGCATCTGCTGGTGGTCGACGACGAGCCGAACATCGTCGAACTGCTGTCCGCGAGTCTGCGCTTCGCCGGGTACGACGTGACGACCGCGACCCACGGCGCCGAGGCGCTGCGCAAGGCCCGCGAGGTCGAACCCGACCTGGTCGTGCTGGACGTGATGATGCCCGGCCTGGACGGCTTCGAGGTGGTCCGCCGGCTGCGCGGTGAGGACCGGCACGTGCCGGTGCTGTTCCTCACCGCGCGCGACGCGGTCGAGGACAAGGTGCTCGGCCTGCAGACCGGCGGGGACGACTACGTCACCAAGCCGTTCAGCCTGGACGAGCTGGTCGCCCGGGTCCGTGCGCTGCTGCGCCGGTCCGGCCACCGCGAGCAGACCGCCACCGAGGCCGCGGTCCTGCGGTATGCCGACCTGGAGCTGAACGAGGACAGCTACGAGGTGTTCAAGTCCGGCGAGGCCGTTCAGCTGTCGCTCACCGAGTTCAAGCTGCTGCGTTGCCTGCTGGAGAACTCCGAGCGGGTGATGTCGAAGGGCCAGATCCTGTCAGCGGTCTGGAACTACGACTTCGCCGGCGATGCGGGTGTGGTCGAGTCCTACATGTCGTACCTGCGCCGCAAGGTCGACACCGGCGACCAGAAGCTCCTGCACACCGTCCGGGGCGTCGGCTACGTCCTGCGCACGCCCCGAGGCCCCAACTGATGCAGCTCAGCCACCGGCGTTTCACCGACCGGTTTCCCCTCCGCGTCACCATCGTCGTCGTACTGCTGACGCTGGTGGCGTTGGCCCTGGTCGCGTCCGGTGTCGTCGCGACGACGATCATGCGCGGCTACCTGGTCGATCGGGTCGACACCCAGCTGACCAAGACGGCCGCCGCGTTCCAGCAGGACGACGGCGGCCCCGGCAATCGGCCGCCCCGGCCCGGGCCGGGCCGTGCCCGGCCGCTGCCGAGCCTGATCGTCGTCCAGTTCAACAACTCCGAGGGCACCCCCGACGAGTCGCCGTTCCGCGCTCCGCTGGCGGAGACCGAGCCGTTGCCGGACCTGCCGCGACTCAACCTCAACCAGGTGCGCGCCCTGGAGGGGAAGCCGTTCAACACCGACGCCGTGTCCGGTGGTGCGAGGTGGCGCGTGGTCGCGTTGCCGATGGACAACGGGAACGGATCCGTGACGGTGGCCCAGAGCCTGGGCGACATGGATCGCACCATCCAGCGACTGGTCGGCGTCCAGGCGGCCGCGGCCGTCATCCTGCTGCTCCTGCTGGCCGGCGTCGGGACTTTCGTCGTACGGCGAAGTCTGCGCGGACTCGAGGATGTCGAGCACACGGCCGTCGCGATCGCGGGTGGAGACCTGAGCCAGCGAGTGCCGCAACGGGATCCGCGGACCGAGGTCGGCCGGTTGTCGCTCGCGCTGAACCAGATGCTCGGACAGATCGAGAACGCGTTCGCGCAGCGGACCGCGTCGGAGTTCGCCGCCCGGCGGTCCGAGGACGCGGCCCGGCAGTCCGAGGACCGGATGCGGCGGTTCGTGGCGGATGCGTCCCACGAACTGCGCACACCGCTGACCTCCATCCGCGGATTCGCGGAGCTCAGCCGGCAGCGCGGCGACGCGGCGGATGCGGACACCATGCGGCGGATCGAGGACGAGGCCAAGCGGATGGGCCTGCTCGTCGACGACCTGCTCCTGCTGGCCCGCCTGGATCAGCAGCGGCCACTGAAGATGGAACCGGTCGACCTGCTCCCGGTCGCGGCGGACGCGTTGCACAACGCCCAGGCGGTGCAGCCGGGCCGGGACATCTCGCTGAAGATCCTGCCGGACTCCGAGGCACCGGTGGTCGAGGGCGACGAGGCACGCCTGCGCCAGGTGCTCGGCAATCTGGTCAGCAACGCGCTCCACCACACCCCGCCGGACGCACCGATCACGGTGTCGGTCGGTACCCGCGCCGGCGAGGCGATCCTCGAGGTCAGTGATACCGGCCCGGGCCTCGACGACGAGCAGAAGGCGCGCGTCTTCGAGCGCTTCTACCGGGCCGACTCAGCCCGCGCCCGCGCCACCGGGGGCTCCGGACTCGGACTGTCGATCGTGGCTGCCCTGGTGGTGGCCCACCGCGGACGTGTCATCGTCAGCGATACCAGCCCGCACGGGGTGACCTTCACCGTCCACCTGCCGCTGACCCGTTAGAGCACCGGGAAGACGCGGGTGGCGGACTCACCGTGTTCCAGGACCTCGGCGGCGGGGCCGAGGATCTTGCGGTCGGCGTGACCGACCAGCTCGTGGTCCTTGTCGGAGTAGTCGTAGAGGCTCAGCACGTGCCGCACGGCCTCCAGCCGGGCCCGCTTCTTGTCGTTGCTCTTGACAACGGTCCACGGGGCGTGCGGCGTGTCGGTGTAGTGGAACATGGATTCCTTCGCCTCGGTGTAGTCGGCCCACTTGTCCAGCGACGCGAGGTCGGTCGGCGACAGTTTCCACTGCCGGACCGGGTCGATCTGGCGGATCGTGAAACGCGTCTGCTGCTCCGCCTGGGACACCGAGAACCACAGCTTCACCAGCAGGATCCCGGACCGCACCAGCATCCGCTCGAACTCCGGTGCCTGCCGCATGAACTCCTCGTACTCGTCCTGCGTGCAGAACCCCATCACCCGCTCGACACAGGCGCGGTTGTACCAGGACCGGTCGAACAGCACCATCTCCCCCGCGGCCGGCAGGTGCTCGACGTACCGCTGGAAGTACCACTGCGTCTGCTCGCGCGCGGTCGGCTTCTCCAGCGCGACGATGCGGGCACCCCGCGGGTTCACCCGGGACGCGGACGCGGCCCGGTACCGGGACAGGTGCTGGATGTTGTCCCGGGCACCGAGCGTCGAGAACGTCGCCCCCGACGCCGAGACCGCGGCCGGCATCCCCATCAGGTACCAGCACAGGTCGATGATGTGGACACCCAGGTCGATCAGCGGGCCGCCACCGGAGATGTCGACGTCACCGAACCATCCACCGGGGTTGCCGGCGGCCCGGATGATCGTGGCCCGCGCGGCGTAGATGTCACCGAACTCGCCCTCGTCCAGGAAACGCTTCGTCACCAGGGCATTCGGGGCGAAGCGCCGTACGTAGCCGATCTGCAGAGCCTGCCCGGTCTCCTGGGTGGCCCGGACCAGCGCCTCGGCCTCGTCGACCGTCACGGACATCGGCTTCTCGACCAACACGTCCTTGCCGGCTCGCAGCGCGGCCTCCGCGATCTTGGCGTGCAGGAGGTTCGGCACACAGATGCTCACGGCGTCGACCTCGGGATCGGTCAGGATCTCCTCGACGACATCCGTTGCCCGGGGAACATCGAACTCGTCGGCTCGTGCCTTGGCGCGCGTCCGGTCGATGTCGCACACGGCCACCAGTTCGGCCTGGGGGTTGTTCTGGTACGAGATCAGGTGCTGGGTCGCGATGGCGCCCACACCGATCACAGCGATTCGGGTCGTCATGTCAGGCAGCTCCCGCCAGTCGAAGGACGTTCTTGAGCGAGCGCTCGATGGCGTCCGGAGTCGGCTCCAGACCCTCGAACTCGAGGCTCACCGGTAGGTCGGGCTTGGTGCCGACCAGAGCCAGCAGGCCGGCCAGGTCCAGGTCTCCGTGCCCCGAGATCGTGCCGAGCAGGTAGTCGCCGGCCAGCGTCTTCAGCCAGCCGTCCCCCGCCGACCGGCGGATGTGGAAGTCCTTCACGCCGACGGACGCCGCGAGGTCGATCAGCCCGGCGGCAGTCTTGCCCGGCACCTCGCCGACGCAGAGTCCGTTGCCGAGATCGAGCGTGACGCGGAAGTTCGGACGATCCACGGCGTGGACCAGCCGGGCCAGCCGGTCGCTGCCGTTCATGAAGAAGCCGTGGTTCTCGATCGTCGACACGATGTCCAGCTCCGCGGCGTGGTCGGCGACGGCACGGCAGCCTTCCACCACCGCCTCGAACGTCGACTCGAACTCCCCCGGGTCCCGTTCACGCCAGGCCCACGGGGCGACGTCGTGACGGAAGATGCGGGCTCCGAACCGGTGGGCGACGTCCAACTGCCGGCGGAGGCGGTCGATCTCCTTGTCCTCCGCCGTCCGCAGGTCGCCGCTGACCAGGTAGTTCACGATCGGTACGCCGATGTCCTCGGCGTGCTTGGCCGTAACGCGGACGACGCCGTCGTTCTCCAGGTAGTACTCGCCGTCCAAGGCGGCGATCTCCAGATGCCCGGCAGGTGATGCCGCGACCCAATCCAGTACACCGATCAGGTCCATCTCGCCGCTCGCCATGAGCGCGCGGAAGCAATATGAGCTGACTCCTAGTTTCACGTACTGGTCCTCTCAACGTCGTGAGTGAGCTGGGTCCACGGACTCGGGTAGTCGTGAACCCCGTAGATGACGGAACCGAACTGGTCGAACGCGTTGCCGACCGCCCCGAGCACCACGGCCTCACGGCCCAGGACCGAGGCGACGAACGGTGGGCGCTCGGGGAAGATCAACTCCTTCCCGACCGCGGCCGCGAGCGGACGGAGCAGCGCGTCACTGTGCTGCACGAGGCCGCTCCGCACGACCACGACCTCGGGATCGACGACCAGCAGCACAGTGGCGATCCGGGCCGCGATCTGCTGACAGAAGTCCTTGATCTCCGCCCGGGCGTCCGCATCGCCGGAAGCTGCGGCCAGTAGCACGGCCTCGCTGGTCGGGTGGGACGACCAGGTCAACTGGCCTCGCTGCGCGTTCCGCGTCCAGCGCATACCGCGCTGCGCCCCGAGTTCGCCGGCGAGGCGGTGGCGTCCTTGCCGGATCACTCCGTTCAGGACGATCGACACGGACAGCCGGCGACCGATCTGGAGATAGACGACGTCGGAGTACCCACGCCCGGCGCCACCACGCTGCTCGGCGAGTGCGGCCAGCTTGATGTCGTTGTCGACGGCAACCGGACGGCCCAGGTCCTGCGTCACGGTCTCCGCGATCGAGAGGCCGACCAGTTCCGGCATGGCCAGACTGGCGCGCAGGTGACCGTCCTTCTCGACCACACCGGGCAGAGCCACGCCGACGGCACGAATTCGGCCGGCATCGACCGAGCCCTTCTCCGCCGCGGCATGGAGGGCGCGCTGGATCTGCGCGACTCCGGCGCGCCGGTCCGCCTTCAACTCGATGTAGCTCAGCCGGCGGCCGGACAGGTCGCAGATGACAGCGCGCGCCCCGCGCGGGCCCAGGTCGACGCCGGCCACCAGGCCCGCCTCGCGGGCAAACCGGAAGGCACGCGCCGGCCGGCCCGGTCCCCCGGTCGACGGACCGGTGGACTCCACCAGACCGGCTGCCAGGAGGTCGTCGAGAACGGCGTGCACGGTGGGTCGTGACAGTCCGGTCCCGGTGCTGATGACCCCGACCGTCCGCGCCTCATCGGTCTCGGCCAGGAAGCGCAGACAGGCGGCCTGGTTCGCCGATCGCTCCGCCTGAGCGGCCCCTCGTGCTGTCTCCATCGACCCCAACCTGTTATGCAACCGGCTTTAATAAAGACGGTAGCAGAACGGTCCGGCGGGTGGCAACGGATCTGATCAGCGCTGCAGGATCGTGCGTTCAACCAGCGTCCAGGTGGTCGTGGTCAGCAGGTACAGGCCGGCCGCGAGCGGGACGAACGCCGCGGTGGCCAAGGTTCCGAACGGCAGGATCAGGGCCAGCCGGCGGGTCAGCGGTGTCGCCGTGTCGTCCAGCTGCCGAACCTGCAGACGGGCCGAGAACCACGCGACCACAGCGAGCAGTACGGCGAGGGCGAGGAATGCCGGCGTCCCGGTCAGGACCGGCCAGTGCAGACCGAGCGGCGCACCGAGCAGGCTGCCGCTGATCAACTGGTTCGACTCCCCCGCCACCGCCGCGCGGGAGAACAGCGTATACATCAGCCAGAAGAACGGCAGTTGCGCGAGCATCGGCAGGAACCCGGCGAACAGCGTCGTCCCCGACTCCGCCTGCAGCTTCGCGACTTCACGCCGTACACGCTCCGGATCTTTCTGATGGCGTTGCGTGATCTCGCGCACCTGAGGCATCAACTCCGCGCGAGCCTTCAAGCCACGGTGAGCCCGGAGACTGAGCGGAAGAAGCAGCAGGCGTACGGCGAGCGTGCACAGGACGATCGCGATGACGGCGGCGTACGCATCGGTGAGCGGCTCGATGGCGGTGACGAGTGTGGTGATCAGGTGATAGGCACCGGCGACCGGTGCCTCCAGGAAAGAAGGCATGACAGAACTCCACGAGTGAGACGGAACGGGTCAGCGAGGTAGCGCGCTAACGTCCGGGTGCTCGTGGGCGTGGTCGACCGGCCGCGTCGGGATCGCGGAGCCGCAGGAACGCGGACTCCTCCGCGATCTCCCGGACCGAGGTGGCGATCGCGAGAAGTGGAGCGGTCGCGGGCGTGGAGGACCGGGCGACCAGGAGAAGCGTGAACAGCAAGGCCGCCGCCGTGAGGACGGCGGCGGCCAGTGAAGCCGTGTCGAGGACAGGGATCACCAGCGCGAGCTCGCCGGCGATCCACTGGGCCATCGATCAGTCCAGGTAGTCCCGGAGGACCTGGGAGCGGGACGGGTGGCGGAGCTTCGACATCGTCTTCGACTCGATCTGCCGGATGCGCTCGCGGGTCACGCCGTAGACCTTGCCGATCTCGTCCAGCGTCTTCGGCTGGCCGTCGGTCAGACCGAACCGCATCGAGACGACGCCCGCCTCGCGCTCGGACAGCGTGTCCAGGACCGCGTGCAACTGCTCCTGCAGCAGCGTGAAGGAGACCGCCTCGGCCGGCACGATCGCCTCGGAATCCTCGATCAGGTCGCCGAACTCCGAGTCGCCGTCCTCACCGAGCGGAGTGTGCAGCGAGATCGGCTCGCGGCCGTACTTCTGCACCTCGATGACCTTCTCCGGGGTCATGTCGAGCTCCTTGGCGAGCTCTTCCGGAGTGGGTTCGCGACCGAGGTCCTGCAGCATCTGCCGCTGGACGCGGGCCAGCTTGTTGATGACCTCGACCATGTGCACCGGGATCCGGATGGTCCGGGCCTGGTCGGCCATCGCGCGGGTGATCGCCTGCCGGATCCACCAGGTGGCGTACGTCGAGAACTTGTAGCCCTTGGTGTAGTCGAACTTCTCGACCGCACGGATCAGGCCCAGGTTGCCCTCCTGGATCAGGTCCAGGAACAGCATGCCGCGGCCGGTGTAGCGCTTGGCCAGCGACACCACCAGACGCAGGTTCGCCTCGAGCAGGTGATTCTTCGCGCGCCGGCCGTCCTCGGAGATCCAGTCGTACTCGTCGCGGACCTTCTCCTTGAGCTTGGCGGCCTCGTCGCCCAGCTGCTCCTCGGCGAACAGGCCGGCCTCGATCCGCTTGGCGAGCTCGACCTCCTGCTCGGCGTTCAGCAGCGGGACCTTGCCGATCTGCTTCAGGTAGTCCTTCACCGGGTCCGCGGTCGCGCCGGCGACCATGACCTGCTGCTCGGGCTCGTCGGTCTCGTCGGCCTCGGAGACGACGAAGCCCTCGTCCTCGGTGAGCTCCTTCTCCAGCGGCTTCACCGCGTCCGGGCTGAAGTCGGCCTCGTCGACCTCGTCCAGCGCGCGCGGCTTGCCGGTCTTGGGGTCGATCGCAAGACCAGCTTCGGTAACACGACCAGGGACGGCCTTCTTCGCCGGCGCCTTCTTCGCGGCGGCCTTCTTCGCGGGGATACCGTCCTCCTTGGTGGCGGCAGCAGACTTGGCCGCGGCCTTCTTCACGGCCGCCTTCTTGGCGGGCGACTCGGTCACTCGGGCGCTGGTCCTCGGAGCCGTGCTGCGGGCAGTGGCGGCCACGGCCCGGGCTGACTCCGCGGGAAGATTCTCGGACGAGCTGGACGACACGAATTACCTCTCGTCTGACGCAGGGTTTGTAATACGGCGGTACGACGTTGTTGGTGCTGGCGATGCTGGTTCCGGATACGACTGAAAGCGGCTGCTCGCTGGTCAGGCGGCGGCAACACTCCATTGTAATCCGCGAACCAAGCGTGAGCGCGCCGCGACCCCCCGAACGACGTACTCAGGCCCCTGCCGGGCGGGCGATCCCGCGCCGGCAGGGGCCTGAGTACTTCAACGTTCACATGTCGCCTTCTCAGTCGTCGTCCTCAGCCGTTCCGGGTCCGTCGCAGCGGCCGGGCCACCACGCGTTGCTGGACCAGCTGCTGTTCCTGCTTGAACTGCCTCACCTTCACCAGCGACGCCACGTCGATCACGTCCGCGACGGACTTGTACGCGCCGTCCTCGCCGTACGGCTCGGATGCCTCGCGCCAGCCCCGCGGCCGGACCTTGAGCTGCTTGCCGAGCAGCGCGACGAAGATCTTCGCCTTCTGCGCGCCGAACCCCGGCAGGGCCGACAGCCTGGCCAGCAGGTCGTCCCCGGACTTGACATCGGACCACAGGCCCGAGGCGTTACCGCCGTACTCCTCGTCGAGGTGTTTGGCCAGGGTCTGGATCCGGGCGGCCATCGCGGTCGGGAACCGGTGCACGGCCGGCGGGCCGGCCACCACCTCGACGAAGGCGTCCGGGTCGTAGTGCGCGACCGTGGAGGGGTCGAACGGACCGGCCATCCGTTTCGCGATCGAGACCGGACCGGCGAACGCACGTTCCATCGGGATCTGCTGGTCGAGCAGCATGCCCACCAGGAGCGCGAACGGATCTCTGCTCAGCATCTCGTCGGCGTCGGGCTGCTGTGCGAGGCACAGCTTCTTGCTGCGTGTCGAAGTCACCTCAGTCCTCCCCTTCGTCGGCCTTCACGGCCAGCACCGGACACGGAGCGTCGAGCAGCACCCGCTGAGCATTGCTGCCGAGGATGAGCTTGCCGACCGGGGACCGGCGCCGAAGACCGATCACGATGAACTCCGCGTGCACCTGCTCGGCGACGGCCACCAGGTCCTCCGCCGGATCGAGTCCACGTACCAGCTGCCGCACCTCGTAGGGCACGCCGGTCGAGTCGAGCTGTTCCCGAACCTCCGTCAGCGCGGCGTCACTCGCCGCGGCCTCATCGCTGTCGAAGCTGCGCCCACCCCGGTGTGAGTTCACCACCACCAGCTTCGCGTCACGAAGCGTCGCCTCTTCCGCCGCGCGTCGAAGGGCAGCACGGCCCTCCGCCTTCGGCACGTAACCCACGACGATGGTCGTCATCGCCCTGCCTCACCTCCGGGTGTCGTGTCGACCCGTTCCGAACGATACTGCTCCCGACCGTGGTCGGCATCCGCTGGATTTACACCAGCTGTGTCGCGGTCGTGACGGACGGCTGATCGTCGTGCGGGTAGTACTCCACCATCGGCGCGGCCCGACCGTTGTGGCCGCCACGCCGGTGCCCGAGTACTACCCGCGACGGGTCTCCCTAACCTTCCGGTGGCCACACCTTTGCAGGGCTGTCACCCAACACGCCACCCCTGTAGTCCGGGTCGTTATCGAACTCCTCGCCCAGTTGCCTTGGGCAAGTGCGCGCGAGTTCCGCTCGGCTGACCCGGGTTCCGCCTCTCGCAGGGCGCGGTGACACGGTTGGTTGTCTCACGTTGTCTGCGGGCTAACCGGTTCAGTCGATCGGCCATTCGTGCACGGGAGTGTTCTCGTGCATGTGGTCGGAGTACCGGCGGAGCATGCCTCGCAGCGCATCGCGGCGGCCGTGCGATCCCTTGGTGTACAGCCGATGAAACTCATCGGCCTGCCACCCGGCACCGTTGCGGTTGGTCAGGCACCGCTGCTCGATGATGCCCAGCAACCGATCCCGCACCGCGGCGTCCACACCCCAGGCGTCCAGGCCCCGGGAAGCCAACGGGAGCAGGCGACGCAGCACGAGTTCGGTCGCGCGCGCCGGACCGACGCCGGGCCAGAAGACCTCCGCGTCGATGCCGTGCCGGGCCGCCGCGTGGAAGTTCTCCTCCGCCGCGCTGAACGACATCTGCGACCAGATCGGCCGTTCGTCGTCGGCCAGCGCGCGGACCAGACCGAAGTAGAAGGCGCCGTTGGCCATCGTGTCGACGACGGTCGGGCCGGCCGGCAACACGCGATTCTCCACCCGCAGATGCGGCTTCTCCCGGACAACGTCGTACACCGGGCGATTCCAGCGATAGATCGTCCCGTTGTGCAGCCGCAACTCCGAAAGGGCCGGGGTGTCGCCGCGGTCCAGGACGGCGATCGGGTCCTCGTCGGTGGTGACCGGCAGCAGGGCCGGGTAGTAGCGCGAGTTCTCCTCGAACAGGTCGAAGATCGAGGTGATCCATCGTTCACCGAACCAGACCCGCGGCCGGACGCCCTGCGTCTTCAGCTCGTGCGTGCGGGTGTCGGCGGCCTGCTCGAACAACGCGATCCGGGTCTCCCGCATCAGCTCCTTGCCGAACAGGAACGGCGAGTTGGCGCCGATCGCGAGTTGCACACCGGAGATCGCCTGAGCCGCGTTCCAGTAGCGTCGGGAAGGCTTCCGGGCGTGACCTGCAGGTGGAACTGCGTCGACGTACAGGCGGCCTCCGGCACGATGCTGTCCGCGGTCACCGACAGCCGCTCGATCCCGTCGATCGAGATCCGCACGTCCTCGCCGCGGGCGGCGAAGATCTGGTCGTTCAGCAACGCGTAGCGCGGGTTGGTACTGAGCGCCTCGCGGTGGATGTGGTCGGTCATCAGCGTCGGCAGGATCCCGACCACCACCATCGACGAGCCTGTCCGGGCCGCCTTCTCCTCGGCCGCGTTCAGGCTGTCGCGGATGTTCGACTCCATCGTGTCCAGCCCGATGCCGTCGATCTGGCCGGGCGGCACGTTGATCTCGATGTTGAACTGGCCGAGCTCGGTCTGGAACGCGTCGTCCTCGATCGCACTCAGCACCTCGGAATTCTTGAACGCCGGGTCGTAGTGCTCGTCGACCAGGTTCAGCTCGATCTCGATCCCGGTCATCGGCCGCTCCGGGGCGAACCTGGCCTCGCGCAACATCCGTGCGAACGCGTCCAGGTTGCGATGGACCTGGTCGCGGAACGCCGTCCGGTCCGCCCGGGTGAACTCGACCCGGTCGACTTCCTCACCCATCTTCGCCTCCCGTGGTGGCTACTGAGCCTCAGTGTGCCTGAAGGTGCCCGCAGATGTGAGCCGCAATCGCGTGCTGGACTCAGACCGGGTAGACGATGAAGTGGTCGCGGTCGATCCTGACCGGCCGCGGACCGGCCTCCGCGAGCGCCTGCGCGAGCTCGGACAGTACGGCGGCGTCCAGCTGCAACCGGTGTTCGGCCGGGATGCCTGGCCGCTCCCAGCTCGTAGTCCTCCCCGGGTCGCCGGGTCAGCTCGATGTGCGCACCCAGGATCCAGTCCACAGGGTTGCCCTCGGCAACAAACTCGGCCAGCCGGGCCACGCTCGCCCGGAACGCGGGCCAGTCGAAGACGTAGAGCCTGCCCGGGTAGAGCGAGTCGCCGCTGAGCAGCAACCGCGTGGTCCGGTCGTACAGGGCGATGTGGGAGGCGTGGTGCCCCGGGATCGGGATGATGTCCAGGACCCGGTCGCCGAGGTCGAGCTGGACCACGTCGTTCGGCCAGTCGCCGACCCCGAAGTACGTCGCCACGTCCCCGGCCGACCTGCCGACGACGTCCTCGAACTCGGCATCGCCACCGACGTGATCGCCGTGGCTGTGCGTGTGCGCCACGATCAACCGCTGACCGGACAGCAGCCTGTCGACGACCGGCCGGAGCTTCGCATGGCCGGTCCCGGTGTCGAGGAGGAGGGCCCGCTCGGTGCCGAGCAGCAGATAGATGAACGGCCCCTCGAAGTTGGTCCGCAACGCCTGCCGGATGATCACGGTGCGGTCGTCGTACCAGTGCACCTGGTGCTCGGGACCCGCGGGATCGGTGCCGTCGTCCCACTGCTCCGGGAAGCTCGTCATGACTTCGATTGATAGCACGTGGCCGAAAGTGTCCGTGCTACCGGCGACACTGGGGGCGTGCGTGGTGAACCGTCGGTGCTGCATGTCGATCTGGACGCCTTCTTCGCGGCCGTCGAGCAGCGGGACAAACCGTCCTTGCGAGGCAAGCCGGTCGTGGTCGGCGGGATCGGCCTGCGCGGTGTCGTGTCGACCGCGTCGTACGAAGCGCGCAAGTACGGGGTCCGGTCGGCGATGTCGACCGCGGAAGCACGATCGCGGTGCCCGCACGCGGCGTACCTGGGTCCCCGGTTCGAGGTGTACCGGCGGACGAGTCAGGCGGTGATGGCGGAGATGAGGGCGCTGTCGCCACTGGTGGAGCCGCTCTCGCTGGACGAGGCGTTCGTCGACCTGTCCGCGGCCGGGCTGACCGGGCTGACGGACGACGACGTGCGCGCCATCGCGCTGGACCTGAAGGACGCGATCCGGAAGGCGAGCGGCGGTCTGACCGCGTCGGTCGGCGCCGGTACGTCGAAGCTGATCGCGAAGATCGCCAGCGACCTGGACAAGCCGGACGGCGTGGTCGTCGTACCGGCGGGGACGGAGGCCGAGTTCCTCGCGCCGATGCAGGTGACGGTGATCCCGGGTGTCGGTCCGGCGACCGCGCAGCGGTTGAGTATGGCCGGCGTCCGGACCGTCGCCGAGCTGCAGCAACTCGACGAGGACGAGCCGATCCGGCAGGTCGGGTCGGCGCACGGCTCGAGCCTGTACCGGTTGGCGATCGCCGCCGATGACCGCCCGGTGGTGAGTGACCGGGAGACCAAGTCGGTCAGCGTCGAGGACACCTTCGAGACCGACATCATCGACCGCTCGCTGCTGGCCGCGATCGCCGACCGGATGGCTCACCGCGTCGCCGAGCGGCTGCAGAAGGCGCAACTGTCCGGCCGGACCGTGACGGTGAAGACCCGGATGCACGACTTCACCACCCACACCCGATCGTCGACGCTGGCCGGGCCGACCGACGACGCGCGCGTGGTCGCCCGGGTCGCTCGCCGGCTGCTCGAGGAGAGCGACATCTCCGGCGGCATCCGGTTGCTCGGCGTAGGCGTCTCGTCACTCGCCGACTGGATCCAGGACGACCTCTTCACCGAGAGCGAGTACGCCGACGCGCCGCCCGAGGTGGTCGGGCTGCCCGAGCGGACTCGTGACCTCACCGGGTACTACCCGGGCAAGGACGTCGAGCATCCGGACTACGGCCGTGGTTGGGTGTGGGGCTCCGGGCTCGGTCGCGTGACCGTCAGATTCGAGACCGCTGACACTCCGCCGGGGCCGGTCCGCACCTTCGCCGTCGACGATTCCGCACTGGCCAAGGTCGCACCGAGCGGACCTGATGACGAGGATGAACCCGGAAACGACCAGAATGGGTCGAACGAATGAGGATCGGCGTGGGGTCTACCCGTTCTGCGCACGCTGCACTGCGTCGTCGGTCGCCTGGCACGCACCCGAGGCGGCCGGCCCGACCGGGATCGGCAGTCGTTTCTACGGCCACCGCGACAGCTGTGAGAGCTGCGGCTCGTCGGTCCGCACGCTGTACTCGACCTTCCTGTGGATCCCGGTGGCGCGGGTCGGCCGGTTCCGGATCATCCGGACCGGCGGCCGCAGCTACATCGGCCGCACGGTCGTCGACGGGCCGGTGCAGATCGAAATGCGACGTGCACCGGTCGGCGACCACCCGGAGCTCGACGGGGATCCGGTGTACAAGCAGGCCGAAGCGTACTGGGACGACGATGAGCCGGGTCGGGCGTTGCCGTTCTACCAGTCCGCGTTGATCGACCGCGAGCAGGTGCTGCCGGCCGACGACCCGGCCACGCTGCGGGTCCGGTTGCGGGTGGCGCAGGGCCTGCTCGCGACCGCGAACTACGGGCGGGCGATCGCCTGGTTCGAGCTGGTGACTCCTCAACTGGCGGAGGTCTTCGGGCCGAACCACGAGCTGACCCGCATGGCGACCGAGGCGGTCACCGGTGCGCGGCTGATGGTCGGCGGTCCGCGCTCGGAGGCGACGCTGCTCGCCGACATCCTGGCCGTCGACGAGCAAGACCTCGACAAGCACGATCCACAGCTCCTGCGGGACCGCGCGGCTCTCGGTCGTGCGCTGCTGGCCATCGGTGAGATCGCCGACGCCGTCCGGGCGCTCTCCGAGGCCGTGGCCGCCAGCACCGACGCACTCGGTCCTTCGCACCCGGACACGAAGGTCTATCGCACAGCGCTGGTGGATGCGTGCGAGGTCGCCGAGGCCCGGGGCAAGAAGCGCGACCTCGTCGCCGTCGAAGCTGCACAGCAGTTGCTCAACGACGCAGGCGCACCGACAAGCAGGTCACACAACCCTCGAGCTTCTCGAACTCGCTGATGTCCACGACCACCGGCGTGTAACCGAATTGCTCGAACAGCTCCGCGGACTTCGGCGCCGACGCGGCCATCAGCAACCGGTCCTCCCCCAGCAGTACGACGTGCGACCCGGACTCCTCGGGGACGGGCTTGAACACCTCGAACGCCTGTGGGTCGTCGACCAGCGGCTCGTAGCCGACTGTCCGTTCGGCCGCTGCGGCTTCCGGCCGGCGTTGCTCCGCGCCCGCGCGGGCGATCACGGCCAGGTCGCCGTACACGACCATCGTGTCCTCGATGAAGACGCTGTCCGGGCACTCGTCGAGCGGTGGCACCTCGACCGTGGTCCAGCCGGTGGCCTCGAGCGCGTCGACGTACTGCTGCCACTGGCGGACGGCGAGGTCCGCGTCGACCGGCGTACGTTCGAGGTGGGTGACGATCCCTTCGGCGAGGTGCGGGCTCGGGCGTCGGACCAGGGCTGTCGGCATGGCTGCAGGTTAACCGGCAGGGACCTGGGTACCTGCCCGGCAGACGTTCGAGGACCTGGAGGGGTACAGATGCCGAAGATCCTGCCGGCGACCGGTGGCGACGTGGTGGAGATCATCCTGGCCGACCACCGGTGGTTCGAAGAGGCTCTGCGCGAGTTGCGGGACGTGGAGAGCGACCGGTCCGCCGTACTCGCCGACCTGGCGACGGTACTCATCGCGCACGCGGAGGCAGAGGAGTCGAAGGTCTACCCGGACTTGCGGAAGAAGGACGCGATCGACGCCGAAGAGGTCAAGCACTCCGAGCACGAACATGACGAGGGCAACGAGGCGCTGCTCGAACTCATGGAAGTCGAGGACACCGCCGGCGAGGAGTTCAGCGAGAAGCTGCACGAACTGTCCGAGGCTCTGTCGCACCACCTCGACGAGGAAGAGCGCGACGTGCTCAACCCGGCGCGGACGGACGTGTCCGAAGAGGTACGACGGCAGTTGGGCGACGCCTTCGCCGAAGAGCGCCTGCGGCTGATCGAATCGGGCTGCGGTGACATCGCCAACGTCCGGAAGATCGTCGAGGCGGCCTGACCTTCGTCACTCGCGCACGACGTCTCACAGCGGGATCGTGAGACCCTCCTCGGCCGCGATCACCTCGCCACTGAACACCTCTCGCGCCTCGGCGACCGACACCGAACGATCCGAGCCAGGCCAGAAGTGGGTCAGCACCAGCCGCGCTGCGCCCAGAGCTCCGCGAGCCGCTTCGGCAGCGGTCATCACGTACCGCGGAGTGGTCTGCGGTGACGGTCCCTGGAGGGTCGCGTCGGAGATGAACAGATCGGTGCCCTGGGCAAGCTTCGCCAGGTCCGGAGAAGGGCCGCTGTCGCCGGTGTAGGCAACCGATACCCCAGGTGCCTTCAACCGGACACCGAGATTGGTGACGTAGTGCGGCAGCAGCACCGTCTCCAGCGTGAACGGACCGATCTCCCTGGTCGCGGCGAGGTCGTGCACGTCGAAGACCGTCGCCGGATCCGGGTTGGGCTCGAGAGCTCGCAGTACGTCGAGCACACCCGGCGGACTGTAGAGCGGGATCGGCGGTGCGTCGGGTGCTTCGTAGTACCGGACCCGCGCGAGCGCACTCACGTCGACGCAGTGGTCGGGGTGCTGATGGGTGACGACGAT
This sequence comes from uncultured Actinomycetota bacterium, assembly GCA_963770725.1. Lineage (GTDB taxonomy): Bacteria > Actinomycetota > Actinomycetes > Propionibacteriales > Kribbellaceae > Kribbella. Next base: position 212,999 of record CAVYQT010000009.1, on the reverse strand, counting down.
CGCGTCGACCTCGCCGGTCGGCAGGTAGCGCAGGAGTTGTGGCAGGGCGGCGTACCCGAGATCGAGGACGACCTTGAAGCCGTCGTACTCGAGCAGGAAACCGGCGCACGCGCGGCCGGCTTCGGGCCACGCGCCGCACGAGCCGAGGACGGTGAGCGACCTCACCAGCCGATCACCTGCCGCTCACCGGCCGCTCACCGGACGGCGAACGGCTGGTCGGTGGGCACGATGTCCTTGCCCAGCGGCAGCAGCGAGATCGGGATCAGCTTGAAGTTCGCCACGCCGAGCGGGATGCCGATGATGGTGACGCAGAGCGCGATCCCGGTGGCCAGGTGACCCAGCGCCAGCCACCAGCCGGCGAAGATCACCCAGATGATGTTCCCCAGTACGGCGCCGGCTCCGGCGGACGGCTTGTCCACGATCGTCCGGCCGAACGGCCAGAGCGTGTACCCGGCGATCCGGAAGGCCGCGATGCCGAACGGGATGGTCACGATCAGCACGCAGCAGATGATGCCGGCGATCGCGTATCCGACCGCCAGCCAGAACCCGGCCAGCACCAGCCAGATCAGGTTGAGCAGTGTCCTCATGCCCCCCAGCCTGCCACTCGCCGGGGTGCTCCAGTACCAACCGCGCCACAAGCCGGGGATGGTTCCGGGGCAACCAGTGCCTACCCCTGACGCTCCGCTTCGGGGCTAGGGCCTGTATCAAAGTCGTCACAGCCATTCGCCGCTCCCGGCTGGTCCCGGTGATGTTAGTGATGGCTTCGTAACGCCGGTGAGCTCTGTCGCACCAGGTATCGTGCGCGGAGTGGATATTCCAGTCGAGGATTCGTGGCGGCGGATCATTACCTGGTTGGCGCGGCACGCGCCGGTGACTGCGGGGGCGATCCGCCCACCCGCGGGCGTTGCGGAGGTCCGTCGCACCGAAGAGGCTGTGGGTCGCCCGCTGCTGGCTGACCTCCTCGCCTGGTGGCGGCTGATGGACGGCATCGCCGACGCCGATTACCGGGCCGGGTTCCCGATCCCCTCGTATTACATGCCGCTGTCGGTAGCTGGAGTACGCGAACGGTTCGCCAGCCTCTCGCGGTTCGCCGACCAGGACTGCTGCGGCCCGGGCGGTGCACATGCCACAGCGGCCGGGGAGCCTTCGTTCGGGTTCTGTACCGCCACCGTCCCGATCTGTTGGGATCTAGGCGGTAATGTGCTCGTGGTCGACCTCCGCGATGGTGCGCACCATGGCTGCATCATGTCGTGGTGGGCGGAGGAAGGCTACGTCGAGACGGACTGGGCCGAGACGGCGGCCATGCTCGCCGACACGGCCGACCGGCTCGAAGACCCGACGCGGACTGAGATTGTCGAAGGTGGGCTCCAGTGGAGTTAGGGCGTATGTCAGAGCTGGTCACAGCCATTCGTTGATCGCGGCGATGTGAACCGTGGCTTCGTAGCGCACAGCAAGCTTGTCGAACCGGGTGGCGACGGCACGGTAGCGTTTCAGCCGGTTGATGCCGCATTCCACGGCGTGGCGCTGCTTGTACCGCTGTGGGTCGAAGGCCGGGGGCCGCCCACCCTTGGAGCCCAGCTTGCGCCGGTTGGCGTCCTGGTCGGCCTTTGATGGGATGGTCGCGGCGATCCCACGTCGGCGCAGGTAGCGGCGGTTAGCTCGGGAGGTGTAGGCCTTGTCGGCAAGGACCCGTTGTGGGCGGGTGCGCGGCCGGCCCGTGCCCAGCCGTGGCACCCGAATGCCGTCGAGCACCGCGACGAATTGCGGGCTGTCCCCACGCTGCCCGGCGGTCAGCACGATCGACAGCGGCTTCTGCCCTTGCTCGCAGGCCAGGTGCAGCTTCGTGGTCAGCCCACCGCGCGACCGTCCCAGGGCGTGGTCAGCCGGCTCGTCACGGACCCCACCAGGTGGTTCGGCCTGCAGATCCCCCTTTTCCGCGCCCCGGCGGCGTGCTGATGCGCCCGGGCGATTGACGAGTCCACGGACACGTCCCAGGTGATGCGCCCCGCCGCGTCGGCCACCGCCTGCAACGTGGTCAGGATCCTCGTCCAGGTCCCGTCGCGCTGCCAGCGGCGGGACACCGCATACACCGCCGCCCAGGATCCATAGCAATTCGGCACGTCCCGCCAGGGCGCACCAACCCGAATCCTCCACCGGATCCCGTCGATAAGCTGCCGCTTCGTCCACCTCGGCGGCCGACCTGGCCTACGCCCCACGGGCAGCAAGGGCTCCAGCGCCGCCCACTGCGCGTCAGTCAGGTCGTGCCGCCTCGTCACCATTACAGTGGCCACGAGGTCTCCGTGCTGATGGTCTGTCCTGGTCGATGAACCATCTACCGGAGACCTCGCCCATTTTCGATCTCCGACACGCTCTCAGCTCGTCAAGCCGGGTCAGACGCCACCGCCGACTTTGATACAGGCCCTAGGTGGCTGGTGTCGAACGGGCCCTGGCGGGTTGGATGACGCCAGCTGTTGGGGCTGAGAGGGTCTCAGGCTGTTGGTTTGTCGGTGCGCTGGATTCGCAGGCGAGCTCGGTCAGCACTGATCGGCAGCGTTCGGGCCGGTTCTGAGGGGTGATCGAACGCGCGTTGGCGGTGACGAGTGGTCGCCAGTGCCTCAGCTGGTGGCTGTGATCCAGGTTTGGCCGGGGCCGCGGCGGATCCCGAGCATGCCGAGGCGAGCCAGGTTGGTTGCGGCGGCGAGCAGACAGAGGTCGGCGGCGACCTTGGTGCGGCCGCGGACCCTGGCGCGGCGGCCGCCGTGCCTGCGGCGCATCAGGTGGCCGATCTTGCGTTCCACCTTCGGGCGGGTGGCCTTGTAGTCGGCCCGCCAGGCCGGGTCGGTCTGCGCGGCGCGGGCCCGGGCCAGCTCGGCCTCATAGGGGCTGATGCTGACCCTGCGGCCGGCAGCGGAGCTGGTGCATTGCGCGGCCAGCGGGCAACTGGTGCAGGCCTTGGCGAACACGGCGCTGCCACCACCGGCCTTGACCGGGCGAATCTTCACGGTCACCTCGCCGGGGCAGGTGACGGTGCCCGCTTCCAGGTCGACGCCGAAGCGGTCCTTGGCGAACCGGCCACCCGGCGCAACCGGTGGCTGCACCTTGGTCTTGATCTCCGCGCCGGCCTTCTCCAGCCTGGCTAGCAGTTCCCCGGCGCCGTAGGCGGCGTCGCCATAGACCGCCAGCGCATCGTCGCCACGCTGCCCTGGCTCGTCGCCGTGGGCTTGGATCTCGTCGCTGAGCAACTCGGTTCCGTCGCCGTCACCGTCACTGTCGTGCTCGTCGCCGCTGGTGTCGCAGGCGTCGGCCCCGATGTCGTCGGCGAGCAGGTCCTCGGCCGGCCCGGCGTCGCCGGTGTTGCCCGCGCTGACCGTGGTGGCGGTGATGATCTCCGAGTCGGGGTCGATCGCGATGTGGCCCTTGTAGCCGTCGAAACCCCGAGCCAAGGTCTTGTGCCCGTGCCTGGTCTGCGGGTCCACGGTGGAGATCACCCGGTCCCTGGCGACCCGGCGGGCGATCCGGAACACCCCGTCAGCCTCGTGGTCGAGGTCTTGGCCCACCACCGTGGCCAGCAGTTGCGCCGCCTGCGCAACACCGGCGTCGAGGTCGCGGCCGTCCAACGCGGCCAGCAGCGCCATCGCATCGCGGGCCAACGCGTCCACCAACGCCTCACGCCCCGCCGCATCCTCGTAGTCACAGACCGGCTTGCCCGCACTGGCGTAGTCGTCGTCGCGACCCAGCAGCCCACGCAACTCGGTCTCCAGCCCGGCATCGACGGCCTTGAGCAACCCGCGGATCGCCGAACGCACCAAGGTGACGGTGTCCATCGTGGCCACCGCGTCATACAACGGGGTGGAATCCAGCACCCGCCTGCGCCCGACCAGACCGGCCGCCTTCGCCGCCTCCAGCGTGACCTCGAAGATCCGGTCCGGCCGCTTCGAGGCGGCCAGCCGGGCACGCATGTCCACCAGCACCGTGTGCACGAACCCGGGATAGTCGAAGTCCAGCCCACCCGCGGCATACTTCCACCGCGCGTCGAACGAGAACCGGTCGACCGCCTCCCGATCCGACAGGCCCTCGATGCGCTGCAACACCATCACCACCGCCACGATCATCGGCGGCACACTACGGCGGCCCACATCGGTGAACAGGTCGGCGAACATCTCGTCGGGGAACAGGTTGAAACACTCCCGGTGCAGCACCCCATAGATCGAGTCCGGCGCCACCCGGCCATCGCAGTAGTTGGCCGTCGTTCGCAGCAGATCCGCCTGCCTCGGCGACTGTCCCAGCGTCACCCCAGCATCCTGCCCAACCGGCCAGGCCCACCCGGTCACCGCCACGCGAAAAACACCATCCACCTAGTAGTCGTCGGTGCTGAGGGTTGCGAAGGTCATGCCTGCCGACACTAGGCGGTCTCTGAGGGCTGGGCCGAGGGCGGCTGCGGTGGTGGTCTGGCCTGCAGTCTCCGGGAGGTCGTCGAGGGCGAGGCAGAGGGCGCTCTCACCGAGCATCTTGGCGGTCTCGTCATACCCGGGATCGCCGCCGGCGACCTCGGTGACGACCTGCTTGCCGCCGCCGCGGCCGACGAAGCGGACGTTGAACCACGACCTGGCCCGGCGCTCCGGACTCGGGCCGTCGCCGGGCTTGACCCGGTTGAGCAGGGCGTTGCGGGCCGGTGGGAGCTGCGCGGCAGCCGCCAGCAACGCGACCATACCGATGCCTCCGGCAACCACCGGCAAGCGTTTGACCGCGGCGTAGTGCGAGTAGCGGAAGTCGGGGCCGTAGCGGTCGAGCAGGCGGGCGGAGTAGCCGACGATCTGCGGATCGACGGTCGGCAGTGGTATCGCCCAGAAGCCCTGCGCGCGGTGGATCCTGCCAGGGACCGCCTTCGCCGAGCGGCCCTCGGGACGCTGCTCGGCGCGACGCCTGGCCCGATGGGCTTCGCGGTTCTGCTTCGGGCGGGAGAGCGCGGTGATCGCGGTGTGGAAGGTGCCGCCGGAGGGCCGGCCGCCGCCGCGCAGCAGACCGTCGACCTGGATCGGGACGTTCTCGGGCAGTTGCTCGACGGTGAACTGGACGCCGAGGTCGTACGGGATCGAGTCGAAGCCGCACGCGTGGATGATCCGGGCGCCGGTCTGGACGGCGCGCTCGTGGTAGCGGACGTACATCCGGTCGACGAACTCGGACTCACCGGTCAGGTCCAGGTAGTCCGTGCCCGCGTCCGCACAGGCCGCCACGAGTTGGTCGCCGTACTGGAGGTAGGGGCCGACGGTGGAGACCACGATCTTCGTCGACTCGGCCAGGCCCTTCAGGGACTTGGGGTCGGTGACGTCGGCGTACAGAACGTCCTTGCCGAAGCCTTCCAGCTTGGCTTGGTTGCGGCCGGCAACTGCCCAGTTCAGGTCGTCCGGGGCGTGCTTCGCCAGGTACTCCGCGGTCAGGGCGCCGGTGAACCCGCTGGCGCCCAGGAGGACCACGTCGTACGTCATCGTCCGGCCGCCTTCTCGGAGTCGGCGAGACCGCCGGCGCCGGATGCGCGGGTGGAGGCGGCGGCGCCGCGGGCCTGGATGTCGGCGAGTGCGGCCCGGTCGGCCTTCGGCACGCTGAACCGGGAGCCGGCCTCGATCACGTGCGGGATCAGCCAGCGGAACACCTTCAGCGCGCCGATCCACCCCGGCACGTGGACGACCCGCGACCGCTTCTCGATCCCCCGGGTGAACTTCTTCACCGCGAACTCGAGCGGGTACACCTTGCCCGCCAGCGGCACCCCGGTCCGCACGTTGCCGAACACCGGGTGCTCGTCGATCCCACGGACCATGTCGGTGTCCACGAACGTCATGTGCGCGACACCGACCCCTACGCCGAGGTGCTTGAGCTCGACCCGCAGCGTGTCGCCCATCGCCTCCACACCGGCCTTGGCCACGTTGTACGACGCGAGTCCGGGGATGTGCACGATCGCCGCGAGGGACGACACCAGGAGCAGGTAGCCCTTGCTCTCCAGCAGGTACGGCAGGGTGAGGTGGACCGTCCGCCAGACGCCGTACAGGTCGACGTCGAGCACCCGCTCCCACACGTTGGGGTCCATGCTCCGGCTGAACCCCGGCGCGGCGATGCCGGCGTTGGCCATCACCACGTCGATCCGCCCGTACCGCTCCACCACGCCCTCGACCGCGGCGCGCAGCGACTCGGTGTCGGTGACGTCGGCCTCCCACCAGCCGGCGTCCGGACCGCAGTCCTCGGCGACCTGCTTCAGCTCGGCCGGCTCCAGCCCGATCAGCGCCAGGGTCGCGCCCTGCTGCGCGAGTTTGCGGGCAACCGCGGCGCCGATGCCACGGGACGCTCCGGTGATGAGGACGACCTGGCCGCGGATCGGACGCATCGAGACCTCCAGCTTGTTGAGTGGGTACTCAACAGTAAGTGACTGTTGACCTGATACTCAATAGACTGGCCGGATGACAGTGCTCGTGGCCGCGGCCCCATGACCGAGACCTCGTCCGCCCGGCTGCGCCCCGACCAGCGGCGTGCGCAGATCCTCGAAGCCGCGCGCCGGGTCCTGGTCGCCGACCCGCACCGCGAGCTCAGTGTCGACCTGGTCGCCGCCGAGGCGCAGGTCTCCCCCGCTCTGCTCTTCCACTACTTCGGCTCGAAGAAGAAGTTCCAGTACGCCGTCATCGAGGAAGCCGCCGCCGAAGTCATGCTGCGGACCGCTCCCGACCCCTCGCTGCCACCCGAGGAACAGCTCCGCTCCGGCATCCGCGCGTTCGTCCGCGCCGTACTCGAGGCACCCCAGCTCTACCGGGCGACCCTGCTGATGTCAGCGGCCGGCGATCCCGACGTACGCGCGCTGCACTCGGAGATCCGTCAGGTGTTCAGCACCTGGGTGATCGGAGCCGTCGCCCAGCGCGGCATCGAGATCACGCCGACCGTGGAGCTCGCCTGTCACGGCTGGCAGGGGTACGTCGAGCAGACCCTGATGACCTGGATCGACAACCCGACGATCTCCGCCGACGAGCTCGAGCATCTCTGTGAGGGCTCGCTCGACGCCATCTTGTCTACGACTCACTGAAGGCGGTCAACGCGTCCAGAGTCGCCTTGGCCATCCGGTCCGTCTGGTCCGCGCCAACTGCTTCGCGGAGCCGTTCGTCGACCTCGTTCAGCACGGCGCGGCAGCGGTTCAGGAGTTCATGACCCGATTCGGTGACCTGCAGGTCGGCGGTGCGGCCGCGGCCCGGAGCCGTACGGCGTTCGACCGCTCCCATCTCCTGGAGCTGCAGCAGCGTGGACTGCATGCTCTGGGCGGTGATGCCGTCGCGGCGGGCGAGTTCGCTGTAGGAGAGGCCGGGCTGATGGGCCAGGTGGCCGAGCGCGGAGAAGTGCCGCATCGAGAGCCCCTGCCGGCGCAGTTCCGCGTCGGCCCGGTCGCGGAGCTGGCGGCCGAGCATCATCAGCAGCAGCGCGGGGCTGATCGGCGGCTGACCGGTCCCATCCGTCGGCACATCAGTCATCGGCACATCATGGCAGCAGGCCTCAGTTTCAGGTTGACTGATACTTGAGTTACAGTCTGCCTGAAACTCGCCCCTCTCGTGTGGAGTACAGATCCGGATGAACAAGTTCCTGCTCAGCGTCCACGTGCTGGCCGCCATCATCTTCGTCGGGCCGGTGACGGTCGCGGCGAGTATGTTCCCACCGCTCGCCCGGCGCACGCTGGCCTCCGATCGGCCGGAGACCGGTGTGCTGAAGGTGCTGCACCGGATCAGCCGCGGGTACGCCATCGGCGGGCTGACCGTGCCGGTCTTCGGCATCGCCGTCGCCGCCGGACTCGGAGTGCTCACCGACTACTGGCTGATCGTGTCGATGGTCCTGACGGCTGCCGCGGCCGCCGTGCTCGCGTTCGTCGTACTGCCTGCTCAAGGGCGGGTGCTGGCCGCGGCGGACGAGTCGCGTGAGGTGCGGGACGGCGTACTGCCACAGGCGAAGGCGTTGTCGATGACGACCGGGATCTTCGCGTTGCTGTGGGCGGTCGTCGTGGTGCTGATGGTGGTCCGGCCCGGCTCGACGACGGGGGTCTGATGAAGGTGCTGAAGATCGCGGCTGCTGTGGAGGCCGTCAGTGTGTGTCTGTTGTTCCTCAATCTGTTCACGGTCCACTGGGAGGCCGTGTCGTCCGTGCTCGGGCCGACCCACGGGACGGCGTACCTGGTGACGATCGTGACGGCGCTGACCACAGCGGGGGCCTCGACGCGGGCGAAGGTGTTGTCGTTCGTGCCGGCGATCGGTGGGTATCTGGCGCTGCGCAATCTGTCGGTCAGCGCACGTTAGGGTTTGAACGTGCTGACGGTCGCCACGGTGAATGTGAACGGGATCAGGGCTGCGTTCCGGCGAGGGATGGCGCCGTGGCTGGAGCGGACGGATCCGGATCTGCTGCTGATGCAGGAAGTCCGGGCCACGGACGACGTACTGCGGGAACACCTTGGCGGCGACTGGAACATCGCGCATGCCGAGCCGGCGATCGACGGTCACAAGGGGCGGGCCGGTGTGGCCGTCGCCAGTCGCCGGCCGCTCAAGGACGAGCGGGTCGACATCGGGCCGGAGCGGTTCGCCGGGAGTGGACGGTGGATCGAGGCGGACGTCGTACTCGATGACGGGTCGATGCTGACGGCGGTGAGCACCTATGTGTTCACCGGTGAGTTCGAGACGCCACCGCGGCAGGAGGAGAAGTACGCGTTCCTGGACGCGATCACCGCGCGGCTGACGGAGTTGCGGGCCGACGGACGGCACGTGCTGATGTGCGGCGACCTGAACATCGCCCATCGCGAGGCCGACCTGAAGGCGTGGAAGGCGAACCGGAAGAAGAGCGGCTTCCTGCCCGAGGAGCGCGCCTGGATGGATCGGCTGTTCGAAGCCGGCTGGGTCGATCTGGGCCGTCGCTTCGGTGGTGAAGGACCCGGACCGTACTCGTGGTGGTCGTGGCGCGGGAAGGCGTTCGACAACGACGCCGGCTGGCGGATCGACTACCAGATCGCGTCGCCTTCACTGGCTTCGGCGGCCACCGGTTGTTCGGTGCATCGTGCCCCGACGTACGCCGAGCGCTGGAGCGACCACGCTCCGGTGGTGGCGACGTACTCGCTCTGATTGGAGCTTGTGGAAAAGCGCGACCGGTTGTCGCCGGGGTTGGGTAGTCTCGCGCTATGCCCGAGAACGATTCCTCTGTAAAGCCCCCGGTCGCTGCTCGCAAGCCGGTCGAGCGTCTCCATCACGGCGACGTGTTCGTCGACGAGTACGAGTGGTTGCGGGACAAGTCCGACGACGACGTGCTGGGGTACCTGCGCGCCGAGAACTCCTACACCGAGGCCCGCACGGCCCATCTGGAATCGTTGCGTGAGGCAATCTTCAAGGAGATCTCTGACCGGACGCTGCAGACCGACCTGAGCGTGCCGGCCCGGCGTGGCGGGTACTGGTACTACTCGCGCACGATCGAGGGCAAGCAGTACGGGATCCACTGCCGGGTGAAGGCCGAGGGCGACGAGCCGCCCGCGACCGACGGCGTCATCCCGGGCGAAGAGGTGATGCTCGACGGCAACGAGGTGGCCGGCGACTCCGAGTTCTTCTCCCTCGGCACGGTCGACGTCTCCCCCGACGGCCGGCTGCTGGCGTACTCGGTCGACCTGAAGGGCGACGAGCGGTTCACCCTGCGGATCAAGGATCTGGCGACCGGCGAGCTGCTGCCGGACGAGCTGCCCGAGGTGCACTACGGCTCGGCCTGGTCCGCCGACGGCTCGACGATCTTCTACACCAAGGTCGACGACGCCTGGCGGCCGTACCAGGTCTGGCGGCACGCCCTCGGCGCGGCCGACGACGTGCTGGTGATGGAGGAGACGGACGAGCGGTTCTGGGTCGGCGTCGACCTGACCCGCAACGAGCAGGCGATCATGATCGGGCTCGGCAGCAAGCTGACCAGTGAGGTCTGGCTGCTCGACGCCAACGACCCGGCCGGACAACCGGTCGTGGTCGCACCGCGCCGCGAAGGTGTCGAGTACGACGTCGAGCACGCGGGCGACCAGTTGCTGATCACGCACAACGCCGACGCGGCCAACTTCTCCCTCGCGACCGCCGCACTCGACTCCCCCGGGTCGTGGACCACGCTGATCCAGGGCGACGAGACCAGCCGGTTGCTCGGCGTCGACGCCTTCGCCGACCACGTCATCCTCTACCGCCGGCGCGACGCGCTCACCGAGTTGGCGATCATGCGCCGTACGCCGGAAGGCTTCGCTGCGCCCGAGGCGCTGGAGTTCGAGGAGCCGATCTACACCGTCTCTCCCGGGCGCAACGACGAGTGGCACGACACGCGCTACCGGTTCGGCTACACGTCGCTGATCACACCTGGTTCGACGTACGACGTGGACCTCGCGACCGGCGAGCGTCGGCTGCTGAAGCAGCAGCCGGTGCTGGGTGGGGTCGATCTCGGCGCCTACACGCAGTACCGGGAGTGGGCGACCGCGGCCGACGGTACGTCGGTGCCGATCTCGCTCGTGGCCCGTAAGGACGTGGCGAAGGACGGGAACGCGCCGGTCGTGCTCTACGGGTACGGGTCGTACGAGAGCTCGATGGATCCGTGGTTCTCGATTCCGCGGCTGTCGTTGCTCGACCGCGGGGTGGTGTTCGCGATCGCCCATGTGCGCGGAGGGGGTGAGCTCGGGCGGCACTGGTACGACAACGGGAAGATGCTGACCAAGCGGAACACGTTCACCGACTTCATCGCGGCCGCCGAGCACCTGGTGAAGGACGGCTGGACAAGGCCCGAGCGGATCGTCGCGCAGGGTGGTAGCGCCGGCGGGCTGCTGATGGGCGCGGTGGCGAACCTGGCGCCTGGAGCGTTCGGCGGGGTCGTGGCCGAGGTGCCGTTCGTGGACGCATTGACGACGATCCTCGACCCGTCGCTGCCGCTGACGGTGATCGAGTGGGAGGAATGGGGCAATCCGCTCGAGGACGCCGCGGTGTACGAGTACATGAAGTCCTACTCGCCGTACGAGAACGTCAGCGCGCAGGAGTATCCGCGGATCCTCGCGATCACCAGCCTGAACGACACCCGGGTGTTCTTCGTCGAACCGGCGAAGTGGGTCGCCAAACTCCGCGCCACCGCGTCCGGAAACGTCGACGTCCTGCTCAAAACCGAAATGGAGGCCGGCCACGGCGGCCGCTCGGGACGGTACGACGCCTGGCGGGAACTGGCGTTCACCCTCTCCTGGGAACTCGACACCCTGGGCCTCGCCTGACTCCACCCCGAGCTACCTGAGGACGAGCTGGCTGGGCCTGGGCCAGCTGGGCCCGAGCTACCTGAGCCCGGGCCGGCTGAGGCCGGGCGCCGCGCTCGCGGCTGCGGCGCGACGCCCGGGAAGCGGTCAGCGCCAGCGCGTGACTGTTTCGCGCGGGAACACGGCGGGTACCTGCGGCGTTGCTGTTCGATGGAGAGACCAATCGTGTGTTGTGCAACACATTCGGCGGCCGGAAACGCCGGGAATCTGCGGAGATTCTCAGCTTCGGCCGCCGGTGTGCCGCTGGACCGGTCCGGCGGAATAGCCGCAAAACCCCGCGGGAGGTGCGTGATCACGCCGAAATGCGCACACGTCCGGGCTGTGACGTCCGGCAAACGGCCGCCGGCGACCCGGCAGAACCGGGATTCCACGCCTGATCGGTGCCAGGAACTCTCAGGGAACGTTCAGGCTGTTTACACACTCGTCGTGGAATCTTGAACCTCACTCGAGCGTTGCTCTCCATGTAACGACGAAGGGAGTTTCGGTGGCTCGCATGACTCGTGTCCGCACCGCGGACGACGGTATCGACGGCAAGGACAGCGTCGGTCTCTACCTCGAAGAGATCGCGCGTACGCCCCTGCTGACCGCTGAGGAAGAAGTCGAGCTCGCTGAGACGGTCGAGGCAGGTCTCCTCGCGGAGCAACTGCTGGCCGAGGGGCGGGTTGGACGCAAGAAGGGTGGAGCGCCCAAATATGCGACGGAGGAAGAGCTGGAGTGGCTGGCCGAAGCGGGCCAGCGCGCACAGCAGCGGTTCGTGACTGCGAACCTCCGGCTGGTGGTGTCGATCGCACGCCGGTACGGACGATCCCAGATGCCGCTGCTGGACCTGGTCCAGGAGGGCAACACGGGTCTGATCCGTGCGGTGGAGAAGTTCGACTACCGCAAGGGATTCAAGTTCTCGACGTACGCGACCTGGTGGGTGCGGCAGGCCATCACCCGCGGTATCGCGCAGCAGGCCCGCGTGGTCCGGCTGCCGGTGCACGTGGTGGAGCAGCTGAACCAGATCGGGTCCGCCCGGCGCACGCTGGAGCGCAAGCTCGGCCGGGAGCCGGAGATCGACGAGATCGCGGCGGAGCTGGACCTGGAGGTGGAGCGGGTCACCGAGCTGATCCGGATCGGCCGGGACCACATCAGCCTGGACAACCCGATCGACGACGAGGGTGAGACCTCGCTGGGCGACCTGATCGCGGCCGAGACCGCGCCGGGGCCGGACCAGCTGGTCGCCGACGCGTCGGACCGCTCGGGCCTGTTCAGCCTGGTCGACCAGCTCGACCCGCGGTCCGCGGACGTGATCCGTCGCCGGTACGGCCTGCACGACGGCCGCCAGGCGAAGCTCGCCGACATCGGCGCGGTGCACGGCATCTCCGCCGAGCGCGTCCGCCAGATCGAGCGCGAGGCCCTGGGCCGGCTGCGGTTGCTGGCCGACCCGACTCTGGCCGCGTAACGCACGACCCCGAAACCCCCAGCGAGGACCCCCGAGCCGCCCGGCCGGGGGTCCCCTCGCGTGGTCAGGAGTTCAGGACAGGTGGATCCAGGACTCGACCGGGAGGTGGTCGCTGGGGAACTGGTCGTTCTTGCTGAAGGTGTTGATCGAGGCGTTCGAGACGCGCAGGCCCGGCGTGGTGAGGATCCAGTCGATGCGGTTGCCGTTCGGGGTCAGTGGCCGGTAGCCGTGGAAGGTGCCCCAGAGCGCGCTGCGGCGTTCGGCGGTGACCCAGCTGTCGGCGAGCTTGCCGCTGGTGACGAGCTTGTCGTAGACGTTCACGCCCGCGGCCGCGGCCTCGTTGAAGTCACCGGTCATGATCACCGGCAGCGCCGGGTCGAGCAGGGTCATCCGCTGCAGGATCAGGTCGGCCGACTTCGACCGTGCCGTCGCGTCGAACGCCTCCAGGTGGGTGTTGATCGCGTAGAACTCCTTCGACGTGGCCTTGTCCATGAACCGGACCCACGTCACCATCCGCGCGCAGCAGCCACCCCACGTCTTCGAGCCGATCACCTCAGGCGTGTCCGACAGCCAGTAGTGGTCGTACTCCAGCGGCTGCAGCCGGCGCCTGTCGAAGAAGATCATCATGAACTCGCCCTTGCTGCCGCCCTCGCGTCCCAGCCCGATCGAGTCGTACGACGGCCCGAGGTCGGTCGCGATGTCCTGCAACTGGCCGTACAGACCTTCCTGGGTGCCGATCAGCTGCGGCCGCGCATCACGCAACTGTTCCCGCATCACAGGCCGCCGGGCGCTCCACTCGTTCGGCGGGGTGTCACTCGCGTATCGCAGGTTGTACGACATCACGTGCAGCGGCTGCGCGTCTCCACCGGCCGGCGCGGTCTCGTCGTACTGGTTGGTGGCGGCCTGCGAGACGCCACCGCTGAGGGTCAGGCCGGCGACAGCCGCCGCCACGAGGGCGGCGAATCTACGGCGGGTGCTGAACATGGTTGGAAACCTCCATGGGCGGGGAGTTCGGAGGTTGGACGTTAACGAGCGTCGGTGTCCGGCGGCTAGCCGTAGCGCGTCGAGTACGTGACGGGACGGTTCAGGCCGCGGCCGTGTTCCAGGTGTCGATCAGGGCCGGGAGCTCGGACAGCCGGTGGACGGTCGCGTCCGGCGTACCCTCCGTGTGGCCGATCTGATCGACCGGGATCGCGCTGTGCGGGATGTGCGCCGCCCGCATGCCGACGTTCTGCGCGCCCCAGACGTCGTCGAACAGCCGGTCGCCGACGAACAGGCACCTGGCCGGGTCCGTCGCCCCGACCGCCTTCATCGCCGCCAGGAAGGCCTCCGGGTGCGGCTTGGTGTACGGGATCTCGCTGGTGTAGACCGCACCGTCGAGCAGCTCCAGTACGCCGTCGCGCGCGAAGATCTCCTCGTGTCGCCGACGCGACCAGATCGTGTTCGACAGCACGCCGATCTTCAGGTCGCGGGCCCGGAGATCCCGCAGCATCTGTACGGCGTCCGGCTCGAGCTCGGTGTGCGGATGCCACTGACGCTCGTACTCCGCCAGGGCCGCCGGTGTCATCACCACGTCAGCCAGCAGGCAGACGTCCTCGAGCGTGCTGCTCAGGTGCTCGTCGCGCGAACGCTGCCAGGCAGACCTCTCCGCCTGGTCCAGCCGGGCCGCCAGCTCGTCCGCCTTGGCGTCGTCGATCAGCTCCGCCACCGACCGCCACACGGCGTACAGGTCGACGGTGTGCCAGGTCGCCAGCGTGCCGCCCCAGTCGAACAGGACGGCCTCGATCGGTTCGGTGTTCGCGTTCGTCACAGCGGACACCCTGCCAGATCGCGCCGACAGTTCTCCCCTGGTTTTCCTCAGCTCACGCGGGCGATCCGGTCCCGCTTGGACAGCCAGACGACCGCAGTCGCGTACAGCGCCAGACAGGGAACGTCCACGAGCAGCAAGGTCCACGGTGCGCCGCCCTGCTCGTCCCAGCCGTCCAGCTGACCCAATGCCGCAGGCAACAAGAAGGCGAACAGGTTGTTCAGCGCGTGCACCGAGATCGCCGCCTCCAGTCCACCGGTCCGGACGGTCAGCCAGCCGATCGTCATCGCGAACACGAAGATGTCCGCCATCGCCCAGCCGCTGTACCCGTGCGCCGACACGAACGCCACGCTGCTGATCACGATCCCGGGCCACGGCGTACGCCACATGGCCTTGAACCACCGCGCGCGGCCGGTCACCTGGTCCGGTCCGTAGGAGCCGATCGCCTGGATCAGCCAGCCGCGGAACACGAACTCCTCCGCCGCCGATTGGAACGGCACGAGGAAGATGATCACCAGCGCCGGTACGGCGAACGCGGCCAGACCGACCCACGAGCCGTCGTCGGTCGCGACCGGGTCCTGGGTCGGGAAGATCTGCTCGACCAGCAGGCCGAGTGCGTAGGAAAGCACCAGATAGCCGAGGCCGGGCAGGCAGCACAGCAGCAGCCAGCGCCAGCGGATCCGGTTGAGGACGGACGCCACGCTCCAGAGCGGCCGGCGTTGCACGAGCCAGGCGGTGAGCATCACGAGCGGCGTCAGGATGCCGAGCATCACCAGGGTGACCGCGAGGTTCTCGGTGTCGCTCGGGAAGATGTCGTTGCCCTGCGGCTCGGTGAACTCGCCGGTGACCAGGCTGTGGACGATCTCCCAGCCGACCAGCACGGCCGCGGTGAGGAAGAACGCGCCGGCGGCGAGGAACAGCGTGCCGACGATCGGCCGCCACCACCGGTGCTTCGGCGTCCGGGCCAGGCGGTGGTACGGCGTACCGGGTGGAGCTGCCACGATGCTGGGCTCACGGACGGCGAACTGCCCCGGGTACGGCGGAGGGCCACCCCACGGCGGCGGACCACCAGGCGGGTACTGCCCCGGCGGATACTGACCTGGCGGTGGATATTGGCCTGGCGGTGGATATTGGCCCGGCGGCGGGTACTGCACTGGTGGAGGGTATTGGCCCGGCGGCGGGTAGGTGCCGGGCTGGGGGTAGGGCGGCTGCTGGGGGTACGGCGGCTGTTGGTGCGGACCCTGGGGTGGATACGGCCCTTGCTGCGGGTGGGGTGCCGGAGGCGGGTACTGCCCGGGCTGCGAATATGGGCCGGGGCGTGGCGAATCCTGCGGGCGCGGCTCGCCTTGTTGCGGGTCCATGACTGGACTCTAGAAGATCCGGACAAGTAGCACGCGGAGGAGAGCGCAGTGGTGACAGATCCGACCCCGGGACCGACCGCCTCGACCCGAGCACTCCCCCAGTCGGTCCTCATGCCGCTGACCGGATCGGCCATCTTCCTGGTGGTCCGGATCGAGCCGGGCGGCGAGGAGCAGACCCGCGAGCTGCTCGAGCGGGTCAGCGGTCTCACGCGGTCGGTCGGCTTCCGCGTGCCGGCCGGAAACCTGTCCTGCGTGACCAGCATCGGCTCCGACGCGTGGGACCGGCTCTTCAGCGGCCCGCGGCCGGCCGAACTCCACCCGCTGGCCGAGTTGCGCGGCGCCAAGCACCACGCCGTTTCCACTCCCGGCGACCTGCTCTTCCACATCCGCGCCGGCCACCAGGACCAGTGCTTCGAGCTCGCCGGCCAGATCATGAACGGCCTCGGCGGCGCGGCGACGGTGATCGACGAGGTCCACGGTTTCAAGTACTTCGAGATGCGCGACCTGCTCGGCTTCGTCGACGGCACCGAGAATCCGGTCGGATCCGAGGCCGAGGACGCCGTACTGATCGGGGCCGAGGACCCGGACTTCGCGGGCGGCAGCTACGTGGTCGTGCAGAAGTACCTGCACGACCTGAAGACGTGGAACGCGCTCACGGTCGAGCAGCAGGAACACGTGGTCGGCCGGACCAAGCTCGAGGACATCGAACTGGCCGACGACGTCAAGCCGACGAACTCGCACATCGCGCTGAACGTGATCGAGGACGAGGACGGCAACGAGCTGCAGATCCTGCGCGACAACATGCCGTTCGGGACGATCGGGACGCAGGAGTTCGGCACCTACTTCATCGGCTACGCGAAGTCCCCGTCGATCACCGAGCTGATGCTGCGCCGGATGTTCCTCGGCGAGCCCGAGGGCAACTACGACCGCATCCTCGACTTCTCCACCGCGGTCACCGGCACGCTGTTCTTCACCCCGTCGGCCGCCTTCCTCGACGACCTCCCGCCGGCTCCCTGACCCACCCTGAAGGGGCAGGGAGCCCCGGAGGCACGAAGGCGACTTCGGGAATGCGAAGCACCGTCGATTCGCACCCGCACGACGACACGGTGTGAGGCTCACCCGTCCGACGAACTCGTTGTCCCTCCAGGTGATCAGGTAGTCCACCTCACCCGCCTGCTCCATCGCGAACCGTTCCAGATGGTGACGGCCAATCCACCAGCCGGGTCACTGCCTCTGGCGGGTTAGTGAGAAACCCGTGTCGCCGCAGGCCCCTGACGAATAGGCTCGCGCTCATGACCGACGGCGACTGGAGGGATGGCGGGTTCAGGCAGCGTCGGCCCTCCGTGGAGACTCTCGCCTGGGTTGCGGCGTCGATGGGTCGGGGCAGTCGCATCGTTGGCTATCGCCGATTGACCGGTGGCGTCTGCTCCGCCGTGCATCGGCTGACTGTCGAGCGACGTGGAATGCGAACGTTCGTCGTACTGCGGCAGTACCCGGGCGGGCTTGGCCTGCAGGGGAGCTTGGAGAAGGAGATCGCCAACCTTGGTGTGGTGGCGGGAAGCGGGCTCCCGGTTCCGAGCATCCTGGCTACCGATGTCGCTGGTGCTTCGACGGGGGGCGCGCCATCGTTGCTGATGACACGGTTGCAGGGGCATGTTCACCTCAATCCGGCAGACCCTCGGTCGTGGATTACGAGGATCGCGGAGATTGCTGTATTGCTGCATTCCCTCGATCTCCCGGCGAAGAGGTTCAGACCTTGGACGGATTCTTGGATCGCTCCTCTGGACGGGTTTCAGGTCAGGGCGATTGCAAAGTTGATCTGGCTGCGGTTGGCGTGTCGGTCTTGACTTGAGGTGGCGGCGTGCGTGGCGTGGGCGTGGAGACAGCGGCTCCGTTGGGATGCTGCAGGTTCCTACACCGTTGCCGCGTCGCAAGGAGCCGCTGTCGTGTCGTCATTGTCGTTGCTCGTGGGTGTGCTTGACCAGCCGTCGGACATGGAGGCTCGGGTTCGGCGCGATGTCTCGGGCTTGATGCGGGCGCTGGAATCCGTTCCAGACCAGCGGAAACGGCGTGGGCGGCGGTTCAATCTCGTGGTCGTGCTCGCGATGGCGGTCTTCGCGGTGTGCTGTGGCGCATCGACGTTCGCGGTGATCGCGGAGACGGTGGCGGACCTGGACCGTGCGATGTTGACCGGGTTCGGGTTGGGGCGTCGCCGACCACCGTCGGCAGCGACCTTTCGCCGGGTACTGAACCGGGTCGATCCGGTCGAGTTGGACGAGGCGCTGTCGGTGTGGGCTACCGTCACCGACGCTGTTCCCGAGCCCGAGCCCGAGCCCGAGCCCGAGCCCGAGCCCGAGCCCGAGCGGGTTGCTGTCGGAGAGCCGGATCTGGCGTCGGATCTGCTTGTTGACCTGGGAATTGACCTGGTCGTGGCGATGGACGGGAAGACGCTCAAGGGCGCAAGGAACTGGGACGAGGCCGGCGTGATGCGGCAGGAGGCGGTCGTGGAGGCCGTCGAGCACGGCACTCGACAGGTTCATGGCCTAGCGCGGATCGTTGGCGGGGACGAGAACGCCGCGGTCAAGGACATGGTCGACCGGATCGCGGCCCGCCGCGGCGGGAACCTGGCCGGCGTGGTGATCACGGCTGATGCCAAGCACACCACGCGAGAGTTGACCGCGAAGATCATCGGGCTGGGCGGGCACTACCTGCTCACCGTCAAGGGCAACGCCCCTGCGGCGTACGCGGCGCTGGATGAGCTGCCGTGGGCCGAGGTCGAGAATGCCCAGGTCACCCGCGAGAAAGCGCACGGTCGTCAAGAGACCCGGGCAATCCGGCTGGTGACACTGCCCGAGCAGTGCGAGACCACGTTGACCGGCGTGGTCCAGGCCGCGAGGGTCAGGCGCTCGACGAAACGGAAGAAGACCGTCACCACCGCTGCGGCATGGACGCACGAGAACGTCTACATCGTGACCAGCCTGTCCCATCGTCATGCCCAAGCCGACCGGGTCGCTCGCATCGTGCGGGAGCACTGCGGAACCTGTCAACCTTTCTGAGACACGTTCTTGAGCAAACTACTGAGCCGGGTTCTCCTTGTCTTCGGGCTTGTTGATCCACACGGTTCCGGGCAGCTTGGGCGGTTCGGGTGGCTTGCGTACAAAGCGTTCTGGGGCGGCGAGGTAGGCGGCGTGCAGGACGTGGCCGCGGGCCTCGCGGATGGCGTGGGCGCGGCCGTAGTGGACGTCGGCCGGGGTGTGCAGGCCGATCCCGGAGTGGCGGTGTTCGTGGGTGTACCAGCCGAAGAACTCGTCGCAGAACACCCGCGCGTCCTCGATGCAGCCGAACCGTTCGGGGAAGTCGGGCCGGTACTTCAGCGTCTTGAACTGTGCCTCGGAGTAGGGGTTGTCATTCGAGCACCGCGGCCGGCTGTGGCTCTTGGTCACGCCCAGGTCGGCGAGCAGGAACGCGACCGGCTTGGAGGCCATCGACGAGCCGCGGTCGGCATGCAAGGTCAGCTGGTTGCGGTCGACCCGTTGCTTGCGGACCGCCTCGGCGATCAGCCGCTCGGCCAGCACCGCGGACTCCCGGGAGGCGACCATCCAGCCGACCGGGTAGCGGGAGAAGATGTCGAGGATCACGTACAGGTAGTAGTAGGTCCACTTGGCCGGGCCGTGCAGCTTGGTGATGTCCCAGCTCCAGACCTCGTTCGGCCCAGACGCCACCAGTTCGGGCTTCACCTTCGCTGGATGGGTCGCATGGCGGCGCCGGTCACCGGTCTCGCCGCGTTCGCGTAGCAACCGGTACATCGTGGACTCCGAGCACAAGTAGGTGCCCTCGTCCAGCAGCGTCGCGTACACCGTGGCCGGTGCGGCATCGGCGAACCGCTCCGAGTGCAACACCTCCAACACCTCGGTCCGCTCCTGCTCGGACAACGCCCGTGGCTGGGCCTGCGCGGCAGGCCTGCGCGGCCGCGCCAGCCCGGCCTCGGGTGTGGCCTCGGGTGTGGCTGTGGCCCCGGTCTGCTCGCCGGCCGGGTTGGCGCGGTAGTAGCTGGCCCGAGGCAGGCCGACCGCCGCGCACGCGGCCTTCTTCCCGACCAGCGCAACGAGTTCGTCGACCGCCTCGTCGATCGCGGTCACGATCATCGCGCTCATCTCGCCTGGTCTTCGTCGGTCGCGCCGCCATTGGCGAGCTGTTCCAGCAGCGCGGAGAGCTTTCCCTGCACCTCGATCACCCGCCGAGACGTCGCCGCCTCGGCCCGCAGCTTGGCGACCTCCGCGCGCAGCCGGGCGTTCTCCCGCTCCACCGGGTCGGCCGGCGGCCTGCCCCGAGTCTTGCCCAACGCCTCCAACGCGCCCTTGTCGCGCTGCTTGCGCCACTCGCTGATCAGCGAGGAATACAAGCCTTCCCTGCGCATCAACGCACCCCGGCCGCCTCGATCCGCGGCGTCGTACTCGGCCAGGATCTCAGCCTTG
The DNA here is from genome assembly GCA_963770725.1 of uncultured Actinomycetota bacterium. Classification (GTDB taxonomy): domain Bacteria; phylum Actinomycetota; class Actinomycetes; order Propionibacteriales; family Kribbellaceae; genus Kribbella. The sequence continues at coordinate 192,604 of CAVYQT010000009.1, read as the reverse complement.
TACTTCGCCGAATACGACCTGCGCCTGGCCCGCTCCGGGACCTGCGGGTCGGGAACATCCCCCACCCGCACAGCATCCCCCACCGGGGACGCCTGCGTCTTGACCCTCATCAAACCTCTCTCCGAGTCTCGCCCTCATCAGTCAGTAATTCCTACCGGATGGGGTGTCTCAAGAAAGGTTGACAGAGAGGGCTGGGGCTGCGAGGTGATCCACTGGCAACGCGACGTGATCTTCGGCGAGGACGGACACACCGCTCGCACCGGGAACGGCCCGATCAATCTCGCCATCCTCCGCAACACGGCCCTGACCAGAGACAACACCAAGGGCATCACGGCAGGCATCAAAACTCTACGAGCACGCGCTCGCAAACCCGAACGTGCGCTGTTGGCACTCGCATCGTAGGAGGATCAACTTTGCAACCGCCCTGGTTTCAGGTGCCGGTCGACGCACAGAAGCCGGCTGTGTGGAAGGCGGCGTTCGGTGTCATCGCGGCGCCGCCGCCAAAGGACACTGCCGTCTTTCTGCACTGCGATCTCCTGCCTGTCAACATGCTGTGGTCGCGCGGGAGGATTACTGGACTGACCGACTGGAACTCCATCCATCGGGGGGCGCGCGCGATCGACGTCGGGCACTGTCGGCGATACTTGGCGGCGCTCTACTCGCCCGAGTGGTCGGAGCAGCTTCGGTCGCTCTATGAGTCGATCGCCGGAGTGACTCTCGATCCGTGGTGGGACCTGTATGCCCTGCTGCACTATGACGACAGCGGGCCGAAGTGGATCCGTAGTCAGGTCGCTGGGCGCCGTCCCGTCGATGTGCCCGGCATGACTTCCCGGGTCGAGGTCGCTATCGAGACAGCGCTACGGCGCCTCGGATAACCGCGGGTTCCCTGCTGGTCGCGCTTCCGGTTCTGGCATGCCGCACAGACCCCTGCACGAAGGCCGGTCGCACTCGCATCAATCACCGGCTAATAACGAGGTACCACACTAGACCGACGGCCGGGTCAAGCGTGCGTCGCATGATGTCCCAGAGTGTTGCTTACTCGCCGAAGATCGGCGGGTTGGCGTAGGCGACCCCGGTCCAGCGGAAGTAGACCGGCCCGTTGAGCGCGGTCGGCACCTTGCCGAGTCCCTTGATGACTGTCGACGTGCCGTTCGCGTGGCCGACGGCGTACAGGTAGCCGGACGAGGTGTCCTTGTCGATGCCGAGCAGCACTACGCCGTATTGGCCGCAGCGCTCGGCGACGAGAGTCTCGATGCCCTGCCAGGTGGACGTCCGCACCGCCTTCACGATCGGCTTCATCGGTGAGGCGACCGGGATCCGGATCGTGTAGAGCGCACCGCCACGCGTGGTGGCCAGGAACGTGTCGTAGGTGCGGGTCTGGCTGATCAGCGCCATCGCGTTGACGGCTGCGAACCCCGGGTATGAGCCGGCCGCGCGCCAGGTCGAGCCGCTCGCCTGCCAGCGGAACAGGGTGCCATCGTTGCGGAGGCCGTAGTAGTGCGTGCGCGCGAAGTTCTGCGCCGCTCCCTCGTCGTACCAGGATTTCTCGAAGTAGGTGAACTTGTCCCAGCCGCCGCCGATCCGGGTGAAGTAGACCTTCGGGTCCGAGCCGCCGGTGCGGTAGACCGCGCTGTACATGGTCGAGTTCAGTACGACCTCGCTGTAGTGCGCCCAGGTCGCAGGCACCTCGGGCTCGATCACCCAGCTGCTGCTCAGCCGGGCGACGCCGTCCGCGAACACGTTCACGGCCTGGGTCGACTTCGAGCCGGCGGTCGGTGGTGTGGTCGCCGTGATCTTCTGGCCCTGCTGGTCGCCGCCGGCGTTCACCGATCCGAGCGACAGCTCACAGGCGGCGGCCGGCGTGGTGGTGGCGGTCGGTGTGGCCGCGACCGTCGGCGCGGCGTGCGCGGGTGTGGTCGCCAGGCCCAGGAGCAACGTGGCGGCAGCGGCTCGTCCGAGCATCGTGGTCTTCCTCCCAGATCTGGTTTTGTACTCTCGATGCACGGGCGCCGGGGAAAGTTGCATCGCCCGAAAGTGTCGGCGGGAGGGGTGAGACTGGGGGCATGTTGCTCTCCGAGGTGGTCGAGACGTCGACCGGGCTGGCCGGGACCCGCTCACGCCTGAAGAAGGCGGAGTTGATCGCCGGACTGCTGGCCACCGCGACCGATCCGGACGAGACCGAGGTCGTCGTCACGTACCTGTCCGGCGAGCTGCGCCAGCGCCGGACCGGGGTGGGCTGGCGGACGCTGACCGATGCGCCGCAGCCTGCCGAGACGCCTTCGCTGACCGTGGCCGAGGTGGACCGAGCGTTCGCGGAGCTTGCCGTACTGGCCGGACCTGGATCGCAGGCGCGGCGTCGGGAGGCGGTCGACGCGCTGTTCGGGCGGGCGACCGAGGCCGAGCAGCGGTTCCTGCGGCTGTTGGTCAGCGGCGAGTTGCGGCAGGGGGCGCTGGACGGCGTGATGGCCGACGCGGTCGCGCGGGCGACAGGGATTCCGCTGGAGAAGATCCGGGCGGCGACCATGCTTCGTGGGGCGGCGGCTCCGGTGGCGGTCGCCGTACTGACCGAAGGTGAAGCTGGGCTGGCGCAGTTCGGCCTGGAGGTCGGGCGTGGGGTGCAGCCGATGCTGGCGCAGTCCGCGACCAGTGTGGCCGAGGCGCTTGGCAAGACAGGTACGCCGGCCGCGCTCGAGTGGAAGCTGGACGGGATCCGGATCCAGGCGCACCGCGACGGGTCCCAGGTCGTGGTGTACACGCGGACGCTGGATGACATCACTGGCCGGGTGCCCGAGGTGGTGAGCGCCGTACTCGCGCTGAACGCTTCGCAGGTTGTGCTCGATGGAGAGCTGATCGCTCTGCGCCGGGACGGGAGGCCGGAGGCATTTCAGGTGACGGGGTCGCGGACGGCGACTCGTGCGGCGACCGGGCCGGATTCGGTGCCGTTGACTCCGTACTTCTTCGACATCCTGCATCAGGACGGACAGGACCTGCTCTGGCTCGACGGCGCCACGCGGCACGAGTGGCTGAGCAAGCTGATCCCGGAGGAGCAGCGGATCCCGCGGATCGTGACCGATGACGCCGAGGAGGGGCAGGCGTTCTTCCTCGATGCGGTGAAGCGCGGCCACGAGGGCGTGATGGTGAAGTCTCTGACCGTGCCGTACGAAGCCGGCCGGCGCGGGTCGGGCTGGGTCAAGGTGAAGCAGACGCACACCCTCGACCTGCTCGTGCTGGCGGCCGAGTGGGGTCATGGCCGCCGGACCGGATGGCTGTCCAACCTGCATCTCGGCGCTCGGGACTCGGAGACCGGTGAGTTCGTGATGCTCGGGAAGACGTTCAAGGGACTCACCGACGAGCTGCTGCGGTGGCAGACCGAGCGGTTCCAGGAGCTCGAGGTACGGCGGGATTCGTACACCGTCTACCTGCGCCCGGAGGTGGTGGTGGAGATCGCCTTCGACGGCGTGCAGACCTCGCCGCGGTACCCGGCCGGGATGGCGTTGCGGTTCGCTCGAGTACTGCGTTATCGCGACGACAAGCGGCCCGAGGACGTTGATACCGTGCAGACCGTGCGGGCGATACACGAGGGAGCTGTGGATGAGTGAGCCGGCGGAGGACCCGGACGTCGTGTCACGACGGATCGCTCGCGAATCACTGGACCGGGACGATCCGACCGGTTGGTTCGAGCGCCTCTACTCGGCGGCTTCGGACGGCGATGCGGTGGTGCCGTGGGATCGCGGCACCGCGCATCCGCTGCTGGCCGAGTGGGTCGAGGAGTCGCAGCCTTCGGGCGCCGGCAAGACCGCGCTGATCGTGGGTGCCGGGACCGGGTGGGACGCGGAACTCATCACCGACCTCGGCTACGGCACGACCGCCTTCGACATCTCCCCTACCGCCATCGAGGCAGCTCGCCAGAGTCACCCGGACTCCAAGGCGGAGTACGTCACCGCGGACCTGCTCTCCCCTCCGGCCGCATGGCATCGCGCCTTCGACCTCGTGGTCGAGATCTACACGGTCCAGGCGCTCCCGATCGAGCTCCAGCCGGCCGCCATCAAGCAGGTTGGTGAGCAGGTCGCGCCCGGCGGCACCCTCCTCGTCATCGCCGCGGCCCGGCCCGACGACGTACCCGACGAGGCCGTCGAAGGGCCGCCCTGGCCGCTGACCCGCGCCGCCATCGACTCCTTCGCGACGCCCGACCTCCGCCTCATCCAGGTGATCCAATCGCCCAGCCCGGTCGATCCGGCGATCCAGCGCTGGCGCGCCGAGTACCTTCGCGATTGACCTCAAACCGTTCGACACACCTGGCTCGACCCAGCAGACTGCTCACTTTGGCCGTACCTAGCTGACGAGGAGCTCCATGAGTTCGCCGTGGGATCGGGTCGAGCGGATGGACGCCGAGCGGGTGGCCGCTCAGCTGGCTGAGGAGTCCGGCGTACGGCTGGTCGTGGAGGGACCTTGTTGCGGCGGGGAGGTCGGGGCCGCGTTCGTGCGGTGGGCTGACGGTCGGCGGTCGGTGTTGAAATGGCGGCCGGGCACGCGGCTCGAGGATCTGCTGGCGGGTCCGGTCGCGGTGTCGGAAGCGGCGCGCGCGGCCGGTGCGCCGGTCCCGAAGACGCAGCTGGCCGTGCAGCTAGGGTCCGCGATCGCCACCCTCCAGGAAGTGTTGCCGGGGGCACCGATCGCCCAACTCGACTCGGACGGGCTGGACCAGGCGCTGGCGTTCAACGAACTCCAGGCCGGGTTGCTGGCGGATCGGCCCGATATTCCGTCGCTCGACCTGTTCCTGCGCGAGGACGGCCCGGGCTTCTGCCTGCATGGTCCGCTGTGCGCGCACAACCGCCGTACTGCTCGCCTCGACGACTGGATCACCGCGGTCGGCGCCGAGTACCCCGGCCCGCTGCGTGGCGACGACGCGGTGCACATCGACTTTCACCCCGGCAACCTGCTCGCCGTCGACGGTACGATCACCGGCATCATCGACTGGGATGGCGCAGGTCGCGGCGACCGCCGGCTGGACCTGGTTACCCTCCGCTTCGGCGTCCGGGGTGCGCAAGCCGACCCCACGGTCGCAGCCCGACTCGACGCCGTACTCGACACCTTCCCGGACGACGTCCTCAGGCCGTTGTGGGCGACCATGAGCCTCCGCATGACCGACTGGGCAATCCGCCACTTCACCCCCACCGCAGTCGACCACTGGCTCGACCTTGCCGAGTCCCGAACCGACTAAACCTCGGAGTCCCACGGTCCTTCGGACTCGCCCTCCAGGACGAGGCGGAAGCCGCTCGGCGTTCGCAGAATCAGCCGCCGGTAGCTCCAGCCCGGCGCCGGATCGTTCTGCTCGAGTTCGAAGTCCACGGCGGCGGCCCGGCAGCGTTCCATCGCGGCGTCCACGTCGGTGACGGCGATCTGCCAGGTCAGCACACTCGCCGGGTCGTTCGGTGCGCACGCCTGCTGGATCCCGAAATGGATGGTGTCGGTGCCGAAGGCGATGAACTGCGGGTACTCCGGTCCCTCGTAGATCACCGGGAATCCGAGGCGTTCGTAGAAGTCCCGTTCGGCCGCGAGATCGGCGACGTTCAGCACGGGTGCGAGCCGGCGATACAGGTCGTCAACCGCATCTGTCACGTGGGTCTCCGCTCGATCGAGGTGCCGTCAGCCAAGGTATGAACCTAGCTGCCCTGAAGGCCCGCTCACCTGGTGGCCGGCTTCGCCGGGTAGAAGCTGGAGCGTGCTCCACGTCAGCACAGCGCTCCGTCGGCGCAGTGTTCCGCTCAGCCGCCGACGACGGTTGCGAGTACTCGGATGTTCGGCAGCGAGTCCACGGGGGCGGTCGTCGGGTTGTCCGAGAGGATCACGAGGTCGGCGTACTTGCCGCGGGTCAGCGTGCCCTTGACGTCTTCCTCGAAGGTGCCGTACGCGGCGTCGACGGTGAACAATCGCAACGCCTGATCGACGGTCAGTCGCTGTGTCAGCTGCCAGTCCTCCGGACGACGGCCGAGGTAGCCCTGCCGGGTCACCGCCTGATGGATCGCCTCGTCGAGCTCGGCTTGGTCCCAGTGGAACGTCGTGCCCCAGTCGTGGTCGAGGAAGAGCTTGATACCGCCCAGCCGAAGGTGCGGGCTGTAGGCGTGGCGCGGCTCGAATCCGCGAACCAGTGGCCGAACTTCTCGTCCTCGAAGTTCATCGGCAGGTAGGCATTGACTCGCAACCGGAGCCGGCCGGCCGCGTCGAGTGCGCGCAGCTCATCCAGTCGCTCGTGGTTGACGAACTGCTCGTTGATGCTGGTCCAACCCCGGCTCAGGGCCGCCTCGATCGCCAGATCGGCGTTGTAGCCGACCATGCTCCCGTCGCCGATCCAATGCGCGTGCGAGTCGATGAAGCCCGGCAGCACCGTCCCCCCGAGATCCACGACGCGTGTGCCCTGGTTCCGCAACTCCAGCACATCTTCGTTGTCGCCTACCGCCACGATCCGTCCGTTCCGGATGGCAACGGCCTCGGCTTGCGGCCGCCCGTCGTCCATGGTCCGCACGACCCCGTTGTGGTCGATCACCCCAGGCGGAGCGGCACTCGTCTCTTGAAGCGGCAGAAGCAAGAACGCCACGCATCCGAGCGGAACCAGACCAAGGCGCCAAGACATCCGCACGTCTCATCATCCCACCTCTCGGAACCCTGCTGGAACGGCTGTCACTCCCCCTGGAACGGACTAGAACATATGTCCTATGTCGCTTAGCGTGGATACGATTTGGATGTGGAAATTCCGGAGTGTCCGCTGGGTCATCGCGGTTCGATGGTGCGTGCGGGCTGGTATGGCCGGGCTGGTCAGCGGCGGCAGCGGTGGCTGTGCCGGCCGGACGAGGGTGAGCCGCATCGGTTCGCCGAGGTGCTGCCGCGGATTGTGGCGTCGGCGGCGGAGCATGTGTGTGCTGACTGCGCGACGCAGCTGGAGCCGTGGGAGGGGCAGCCGGCGCCGAGGTTGTATGGGTTCGTCGCGCGGGATATCGCGCATGCACTGGCGTTGGTGGCCGGTGGGGCGACGTATCGGGCCACCGCGGCCGCCGTTCGGACGGCTGCGGGCCGGGAGTTGGACACCGTGCCGCGACGGAACGCGAGGGGTCGGGTGCGGCCGCCGGCGAACTCTCACGCCGGGTTGGTGTCGGACTGGGTCGAGGTGTTCGCGCCGCTGATCTGGGCGGCGTATGCACCCGCGGAGTGGCCGTCGCGGCTGGTGCTGGACTCGGCCGAGTTCCGGCACGGCGCCCCGGGCAAGGCGCGCGGCGAGGCGGCGTTCTCGGTGCTGGCCGCGATGGGCTACGACCCCGGCGGCCGCTCCTTCGTGGCCGCGATCGAGGCGGTCCCCAGCGCTACCCAGGCCGCCTGGCGGGCGTTCCTGCGCAGCCTGCCGGGCCGCGCCGGCTGGGTCGTCACCGACGGCGGCCCCGAGCTTGCCGGGGTCACCGACGTGTGGACCCAGACACCTGAGCGCACCGGTCCACCCGACCCCGACTTCCCCGACGCCGACCCGGCCGAGCTCGCGCCGATCGAGGTGCGGCGCTGCGAATGGCATTATGCCGACCTCCGGATTATGCCGATGTGGTCGTGGATCGCCTTGCGGGACAGGGGTTTCGGGTTGGCGAGGTCGGCATAATCCGGTGACCTGTTCGACGCTTGATTCTTCATCGTGGAGAGGAGAGCGTCATGGTCAAGGTGTTGTCGTCGTTGGTCAGGGGACCGCTGGAGCCGCACATCATCGGGTTCGCCGAGGAGCTGTTTCGGCAGGGTTATTCGCGGTCGTCGGCCGGGCAGCATGTGTGCTTTATCGCGCATCTGGATCGCTGGATGAGTGCCGCCGCTGTCGGGCTGGGCGAGCTGAGCGGACCGGTGATCGAGCGCTACCTGGATGAGCGTCGATCGGCGGGGTATGTGGAGTACCGCTCGATGAAGGCGTTGCGGCCGCTGCTGGACTACCTGGCGCCGCTGGGCGTGCTGCCGGTTCCGCCGGAGGTTCGGCTTGATGCGGTGGAGGAGCTGCTGTGTCGCTATGGCGACTACCTGCTTGGCGAGCGTGGCCTGACCACGGGAACGGTGCGCGGTTACGTGGACTGCGTGCGGCCGTTCGTCGCGGGCCGGGCGCGCGGTGAGGTGCTTGACCTGGCCGGGGTGACCGCGGCCGATGTCAGCGGGTTCGTGCTGGCCAGCTGTCCCGGCGGGGCTGTCGGGTCGGCGAAGCTGATCGTCTGCGCGTTGCGGTCGCTGCTGGGTTGGCTGCATGTGACCGGTGCGGTCCCGGTGCCACTGGCGACCGCGGTTCCGTCGGTGGCGGGCTGGCGGCTGTCCGGCCTGCCGAAGGGCCTGGAGCCCGCTCAGCTGCGCAGGCTGCTGGGCGGCTGTGATCGGCGCACGCGGACCGGCCGGCGTGACTTCGCGATCGTGCTGCTGCTGTCGCGGTTGGGGTTGCGCGCCGGAGAGGTCGCGCGCCTGGGTCTGGACGACATCGACTGGCGCCGCGGCGAGCTCGCGATCCTGGGCAAGGGCAACCGATCCGAGCGACTCCCGATGCCGGCCGATGTGGGCACGGCGATCGTGGCGTATCTGCGACGGGGCCGGCCGGACACCGCGGAGGGGCGCAGCGTGTTCGTGCGCGTCCACGCACCGCACCGGCCGTTGACGGCCGGCGGGGTGAGCATGGTCGTGTTCGACGCCGCGCAGCGTGCCGGTCTGGGCAAGATGCACGCCCACCGGCTGCGGCACACCGCCGCCACCGCGATGCTGCGGGCCGGCAGCCCGCTGGCCGAGGTCGGGCAGGTGCTGCGGCACCGCTCGCCGTTGACGACGGCGATCTACGCCAAGGTCGACCGGCACGCGCTCGCCGTGCTCGCTCGGCCCTGGCCGGTCGCGGCCGCGGATAGTGCGTCGGATGGTGCGTCGTGACCGGCCCGCTGCGCGAGCAGTTGGCCGACTATCTGGCGTTGCGCCGCGCGCTGGGTTACCGGCTGGCCCGTCCGGAGAAGCTGCTCGGACAGTTCCTGGACCACCTCGAGCGGGTGGGTGAATCGAGGATCACCGTGCAGACAGCGCTGGATTGGGCGCGGCTGCCGGCCAACGGTGGCTCGAACTGGTGGGCCTACCGGCTGTCGGCAGTTCGCGGGTTCGCCACCTACCTGCACACCCTGGACCCCGCGCATGAGGTGCCGGCCGCGGAGCTGCTGCCGCAGCGGTCGCTGCGGGCCAGCCCGTACTTGTATTCCGACGCCGACATCGGCGCGCTGATCGCAGCGACCGCGTCGCTGCGCACCCCGCTGCGGCGGGCCACGTTCGCCACGCTGATCGGGCTGCTCGCGGTGACCGGGATGCGGGTGGGAGAGGCAATCGCGTTGGACCGCGGCGACGTCGACCTCACCGCGCGGCGCCTGGTGGTGCGGCACGGCAAGTTCGACAGGACTCGGGAGCTGGCCCTGCACCCCACCACCGTCGACGCGCTGCGCTGCTATCAGCGGCTGCGCGACCGGATCGCCCCGGCCACCCCAACATCGGCGGTGTTCGTGTCCACGGCCGGGACCCGGCTGCTCTACTGCAACGTCCACAACGCGTTCCACCGTCTCGTGCGCCTGGCTGGGCTCACACCGCGATCTGGGTCGTGCCGCCCGCGCATGTCGAGTCGGCCCGGGGCGCGGTTCCGGTGTTGCCACCGGCCCGTTTCCCCGGACCGCTCGCCGAACCCGCCGTGCCCATTACTGAGCAACGGGCTCTCCACGGTTGCTGCCGTCAGGCGGGGTTCGTGGTTGGCCATGGGGTTGGGATCTTGTGTCCCCGGTAGGTGTAACGGCAGACCGTCACTCCTGCGATCCGGAAGAACGTGATCCCGTCCGCCGTGATCTGCCACCGTCCGGTGGCGGCGGTCAGGTGGTGGCGGAGTTGGCCCCAGTTCCAGCGGTGGCGTGCCCGCAGCATGTGGGCGAGTCTCCAGAATGTGAAGTCGTCCAGCTTGCCGAAGGTGTGCTTGGCCACCGCGTGTTTGAAATAGTTGGCCCAGCCTCGCATGATCTGACCGAGCCTGGTCAGTATCGATGCGAGATCCCACTGCGATGTCTTGTGTGTCAGGGCACGGATCTTCGCCTTCAACGACCGGACGGGCCGGTCGGCGATGAAGGTGTAGACGTACCACTTGTTCGTCCCTCTCTTGCGTTTCCACCGGATGCGGAAGCCGAGGAAGTCGAACCCGTCGCCCATGTGGACCACCTGGGTCTTGGCTGGTGACAGCCGCAACCCCATTGGTGCCAATGCGCGGGCGACGTCTTCGCGTAGCGCTTCGGTGTCCTCACGCGAACCATGCACCAAGATCACGAAGTCGTCGGCGTAGCGGGTGATCCGCCACGTCGGCGCTCCCTTGGAGCGACGGTAGGCGCGTTTGCCCGAGGTGGACATCGGCCCGCCGGGCTTCCATGGCTCCATCACGTGCTCGTCGAGCGCGGACAGGGCGATGTTGAAGATCAGCGGGGACAAGATGCCGCCTTGTGGCGTGCCGGTGAGAGTCTCGCGGTGCTCACCGAGTTCGGTGAGCACCCCGGCCTTGAGGAACGCCTTCACCAAAGCCAGCACACGCTTGTCCTTGACGCGCGCTCGCACCCGATCCATAACGAAGGAGTGTGAGAGGTTGTCAAAGGCCGCCTCGATGTCCGCGTCCAGCACCCAGCGGTAGCCTCTGGTGCCGAAGTGATGGATCTCGGCGATCGCGTCGTGCGCCCTCCGGTTGGGCCGAAACCCGTAGGAGACCGGCGCGAAGCCGGCCTCGAAGATGGGCTCCAGCACCAGTTTCAGCGCCGCCTGAACGACCCGGTCCGCGATCGTGGGAATTCCCAACTTACGAACCTTTCCCGACCCGCCCGGCTTGGGGATCTTGCGTTCCCGCACCGGCACCGGCCGGAACGAGCCGTCCTTCAAGGCGGCCCGCAGGTCGTCCAGGAAACCGGGGACCCCGATCCGCTCCTCGACACCGGCGGCCGTCAGGCCATCGACGCCGGGAGTGTTGGCTCCCCGGTTGCCCACGACCCGGTCGAACGCCATCATCAGCGTGGCCGGGTCGTGCACGAAGTTGAACAAGTCATCGAACCGGCGGCCCGGATCGGCCACCGCCCAACGGTGAAGCTTGGCCTGCATCTCCGATACCCTCGCCCGAGGCCCGACAGGTCCCGAACGAGGAGCATCACCATTCGGCGACGCGTCTCCCGGCATTGCAGCCTCCTCCCTTCTCGAAACCGCTGCCGCCCTTCCCCATGTGCACGGGCTTTCCCCGGCTCGGAGTACTACGGCGGCTCCGCCCCGTCCCCGACCGTTCGGCGGTCGATGCGCCCAGCCCCACCAATCCCGCTGGCCACGGGCGGCAGGGCGAGATCCAGGACGGTTCCCGTGTTCACTGTGATTCGCTCGACGAAGTAGGAGCCCGACTATGCCCCTGCGGCATCGCTGCGAGTACGCCGCAGACCTTCCTCGCAGCCTCCCTGACGGCTCATGCCCACCGCCTCGGAAGTTCCCCGCCCACACGCTCGACGAGTGCGCGCCGCTCCCGGCCCAGATCCACCAGGTTTCGAGCCGGTGCCGCATCAAGGGGGTGTCACACATCGGTTCCTCGCGTACTCCTCTCCGTCCCGCTTGCCGGACCCGGACCATCTGGCAGTACTGGCCCGTCCCGGCTTTGTCAGGGCTGCTCCCACCCTCCCCGGCACCACCCGGATCAGGCTGCCCTCAGCTCCACCGTCCTGCTGCGACAGGATCAGCGGCGAAGGTCTCCCACCTCCACTCGAATCACAGCGCCTCACGGCGCACCCACGACCTCAGGCACTCGTTCGCGGTCCGCGCGATGCTCGACGCCTACGCCGCCGACCAGGACGGACAGACCCGGTTGACGCTGCTGTCCACCTGGCTCGGTCACGTCCACCCGGGCAGCACCTACTGGTATCTGTCGGCCTCCCCGGAACTGATGGCCGTTGCCGGGCAGCGGCTCGAAACACACCTCGCAGCCCGGTCGGCGGGTCGGTCATGAGCGCGCTCGCCCCGACCCTGCAGGCCTTCTTCACCGACCGGCTGATCCGGCAGCGGCACGCCAGTCCTCACACCACCGCCGCCTACCGCGACACCCTGCGGCTGCTCCTCGGCTACGCCGCGACCCGGACCGGACAGCCGCCGTCGCGGCTCGATCTGGCCGACCTCGACGCCTCGCTGATCGCCGGATTCCTCGATCACCTCGAACTCGAGCGCGGCAACAGCGTCCGCACCCGCAACGCCCGGCTCGCCGCGATCCACTCACTGTTCCGGTTCGCCGCGCTGGCCCACCCCGAACACGCCGACAGCATCTCGCGGGTCCTGGCCATCCCACCCAAACGCTTCGACCGGGCGCTGATCACCTACCTCACCGAGCCCGAGGTCGACGCGCTGCTCGCCTCCTGCGATCAGGACACCTGGACCGGGCGGCGCGACCACGCGCTGCTGCTGCTTGCCGTCCAGACCGGGCTGCGGATCTCCGAGCTGACCGGGCTCACCCGCCGCGACATCCACCTCGGACAGGGCGCCCACGTCGCCTGCCACGGCAAAGGACGCAAGGACCGGATCACCCCGCTGACCAGCGGCACGATCGCCGTCCTGCGGGACTGGCTCGGTGAAGCGAGCGGACTAGACAGCCAGCCCGACGCACCACTGTTCCCGACCCGCCGCGGCAACAAGCTGAGCCGTGACGCGATCGAACATCGCCTCGCCCACTACACCGGCCGCGCCGTCGGCACCTGTCCGTCGCTGCACGGGAAGACGGTCACCGCGCACGTCCTGCGGCACACCACCGCAATGCGGCTGCTACACGCCGGCGTCGACACCAGCGTGATCGCGCTCTGGCTCGGTCACGTCAGCACCGACACCACCCAGATCTACCTACACGCCGACCTCAACCTCAAAGAGCAAGCGCTGGCCAGAACCCGGCCACCGAACAGCCGCACAGGCCGATACCAGCCACCCGACAGCCTCATCGCCTGGCTCGAAGGCCTCTGATTATGCCGACCTCGCCAACCCGAAACCCCTGTCCCGCAAGGCGATCCACGACCACATCGGCATAATCCGGAGGTCGGCATAATGCCATTTATGCCGACGTCGGCATAACCTGCACCTGGCCCGCAACCTCACCGACGCCCTGCCCGACCAGGTCCGCCGAGACCACACCGACCCCATCCACACCCTGATCGCCCAGGCCCAGTCCAGCCTGGACGGCTGGCAACGCCTCGACCACGAGCTCCGCACCCGCCAGCACGCGACCGGCACCTACGGCCCGATCCTCACCCGGCTCGCCGGCCTCGACGACCTCGTCCGCAACCAGATCGCCACCCGTGCGGCGGCCGGACCCAACACCACCGGGGCACTGGAGGAGTTCTTCCACCAACTCGACGAGACCATCGGCGACCGCGCCGCGAAGCTGACCAACAAGGTCCGCACCGACGCCCTGCTGAAGCTCATCGCCGCCCGCCGCAACGGCTGGATCAACCAGACCCGCTGGGCCGAACTCATCCGCGACCACCTCACCCGACACCACGGCCACGCCCCCCAACAGCGCCAGCACACCGACCCCAAGGGCGCCCCCAGCCTCCGCTAACGTATCCACGCTAAGCGACATAGAACATATGTTCGATAGTGCTGTATTGTGGGTTCATGGCGGGGAACGGTGAGGTTGGGCCGACGGCGCTGCGGATGATGCTTGGCAGTCATCTGCGGCGGCTGCGTGAGCGGGCGGGGGTGAGCCGGTCGGACGCCGGGTGGGCGATCCGGGCGTCGGAGTCGAAGATCAGCCGGCTGGAGCTCGGCCGGGTCGGGTTCAAGGAGCGCGACGTCCAGGACCTGCTCACTCTGTACGGCGTCACCGAGACGCGCGAGCGGGAGCGACTACTGCAACTGGCCCGGGAGGCGAACAACCGCGGCTGGTGGCATCGGTACGGCGACGTCACGCCGGACTGGTTCGACGCGTACCTCGGGCTCGAGGCGGCCGCCGAGCTGATCCGGACGTACGAGATCCAGTTCGTGCCCGGCCTGCTGCAGACCGCCGACTACGCCCGCGCCGTCGCCCGGCTGACTCCCGACAACGCGCGCTCCGAGGACGAGGTCGAACGCCTCGCCGATCTCCGGACCAGGCGTCAGGGCGTCCTCGATCGCGAGCCGCCGCTGAAGCTCTGGGCCGTCATCGAGGAGTCCGTCCTGCTCCGCCCGATCGGCGGTCTCCGGGTGCTGCGGGACCAACTCGGCGCGCTCCGCGCCGCGGTGGAACGGCCGAACATCACCCTGCAGATCATCCCGGTCGACAGCCCCGGCCACGCCGCCACCGGAGGCGCCTTCACCATCCTCCGCTTCCCCCAGCGCGACCTCCCCGACATCGTCTACCTCGAGCACCTCACCAGCGCCCTCTACCTCGACAAACGAGAGGACGTCGACACCTACACCCAGGCCCTCAACCTCCTCGCTTCCACCGGCCCCCCACCCCAATCAGCCCAAGACCACCTCACAACCCTGCTCAACCAGCTGTCGCCATAGCCCACCTGACCGGCGAAAGCAGGTTGCCGCCTGCGGGCTGGCTGATCGGCCGAAGCTCCTGGCCGGCGTAGGACAGCGCCCGCCGGCGCGAGCGGGCCTGGACTGCCGGCCCGCAACGCCCCCAGCAACTGCGGTTGTGAGGGGTGAGCGGTTGTCGGAGTGGGCCCCTTGTTACGGGTGGGCGGTCGGTGGGCGTGGTGTCTGGGGGGTCTGTTTGGGATCTGAGATGGTCGGCGCGGCCCTGGTCCTCGCCGGCGTCCAGGAGGTGGTCGCCGGGGGCTGGGTTGGCGGTGTATTCGGCGAGTGCCAGTTCGGGGTGGTGGTAGTCGAAGGCGGGGCTTTCTGAGCGGATGCGCGGGAGCTTCTCGAAGTTGTGGCGTGGAGGTGGGCAACTGGTGGCCCACTCCAGCGACCGGCCCCAGCCCCAGGGGTCGTCGACGGTGACGCGTGGGTGAGCGGCGCGACTTGTAGACGTTGTAGAGGAACGCCAGCGTCGAACTGCCCAGGACGAAGGCGCCGATGCTGGACACCTGGTTGCAGCGTGGTGAAGCCCTCGTTCGCGCCGTACGACGCGTAGCGCCGCGGCATCCCCTCGACACCCAGCCAGTGCTGCACCAGGAACGTGGTGTGGAAGCCGATGAACAGCAGCCAGAAGTGCAACTTGCCGAGCCGCTCGTCCAGCATCCGGCCGGTCATCTTCGGCCACCAGAAATAGAACCCGGCGAACATCGCGAACACCACCGTGCCGAACACGACGTAGTGGAAGTGCGCGACCACGAAGTACGAATCGTTGAGCTGGTAGTCCAGCGCCGGCGAAGCCAGGATGATGCCGGTCAGACCACCGAACAGGAACGTCACCAGGAAGCCGACCGACCACAGCATCGGCGTGTCGAACGACAGCGAACCGCCCCACATGGTGCCGATCCAGTTGAAGAACTTCACCCCGGTCGGCACCGCGATCAGGAACGTCATGAACGAGAAGAACGGCAGGCTGACCGCTCCGGTGGTGAACATGTGGTGCGCCCACACCGCGATCGAGAGGATGCCGATCCCCAGCGTCGCGGCGACCAGGCCGATGTAGCCGAAGACCGGCTTGCGGCTGAAGACCGGCAGGATCTCGGAGATGATGCCGAAGAACGGCAGCGCGATGATGTACACCTCGGGATGGCCGAAGAACCAGAACAGGTGCTGCCAGAGCAGCGCACCGCCGTTCGCGGCGGTGTAGATCTGAGCCCCGAGTGCTCGATCCGCTTCGAGCATCAGCAAGGCGGCCGCGAGGATCGGGAACGCGATCAGCACCAGGATCGACGTGACCAGGACGTTCCAGCAGAAGATCGGCATCCGGAACATCGTCATACCCGGTGCGCGCATGGTGATGATCGTGGTGACGAAGTTGACGCCGCCCAGGATCGTGCCGAGACCGGCCATCCACAGACCCATCACCCACAGGTCGCCGCCGACGCCGGGTGAGCGTTCGGCGGTCGAGAGCGGAGTGTACGCCGTCCAGCCGAAGTCGGCCGCGCCGCCCGGGGTGAAGAAGCCCACCGAAGGCGATCAGCTCCGCCGAACAGGAACAGCCAGTAGCTGAACATGTTCAGTCGCGGGAACGACGACATCCGGGGCGCCGATCTGCACCGGCATGATCACGTTGGCGAAGCCCACGAACAGCGGCGTCGCGAACAGCAGCAGCATGATCGTGCCGTGCATGGTGAAGAGCTGGTTGTAGACCTCTTCGTTCACGATCTGCAGGCGGGGTTCGGCCAGCTCGGCGCGGATGATCAGCGCCATCACGCCGGCGAACAGGAAGAACACGAACGACGTGACGAGGTAGAGCTGACCGATCACCTTGTGGTCGGTCGTGGACAGCAGCTTGCCGATCACCTGCCCCATCGGCCTCCGCGCCGTCCCGGCGGCGATCGGCGTACCGGTGTGTTCGGTGATCCCGGTCCGTTCGCTGACACTCGCCATGCGACCTCCCGTGCCCCCACTCCGCAGCTCGGAGTACTTCACACTCCTCCGATTACACACCCGTCCGCCACAGGACAACAGACGTAACCCGCGATCACGCTCCGTCGCCGCAGGTAATCAGCGCCCGGGAACCTCAGCGCGCCGGTCCGCTCGCCACCACAGCCTGTACGTCGGCCAGCCGTAGCTCGGCCGGGTCGAAGTCCGTCAGACACCACGTGGCCCCGGCGGCGGCATACGGGCGTACGTCGGCCGACGGAGGCAACGCGATCACCACGTCGAACCCGTCCAGCGACCCGCGTTCCGCCGAGACCGCTGCGACGGCCGAATGCCACTTGGTCCGGCGACGTCAGGTTCACCGGGAAGTACCCGTCGTACCGTGCCGCTCGTCGGATCGGTTGACATTGCCGGGAAACCCGGCGCACCAGATCGGGATCCGCCCGGCCACCGGCCGCGGCTCGAAACGCACCGAATCGACCAGGTAGTGCCTGCCGCGATGGTCGACCGCTCTCCCCCGACCAGCCGGCGGTCAGGATCTCCAGGCACTCGTCCAACTGCTCGGCGCGAACTCGGTCGTCCATCTCGTCACCGGACCGCGAGAACTCCCCCGCGAACCGATCGCTGCCCAGCCCCACCCCGAGCGTCAACCGACCGTTGCTCAACACGTCCAAGGTCGTCGTCTCGCGCAACAGTTTCACCGGCCGTCGGCGGGCCACCGGTGTCACCATCGGCCCGATCCGCAGCCGCTCGGTCGCGACGGCGACCGCGGCCAACGTGATCCACGGATCCGCCACCGCGGAAACGGGCGGCCGCCACCACAGTTGGTCCCAGACGAACAGCCCGTCCCAGCCGGCCTCCTCCGCCGACGCCGCAAGCCGCGCCATCACCAGCGGATCCGCCAACTCGTCGAACAACGGAACCCACACCGCGTGCAGCATCAGCGTCCCCCGGTGTGCTGTACGACGGCATCGACGAACTCGTCCGACAACGCCTCGGGCACCCCATGCCCAGCACCCTTCAGACATCACCAAGCGAAGCACCAGGCACTGCATCGCGTATCGCCTCCCCATGCGCCAACGGCAACAACGGATCCAGCTCACCGTGGATGACCAGCACCGGCATCGAGAGATCGCCGAACCCGCCATCACCGGCCCGTCGAAGTCCATCAGCGAAGGGATTCGTCAACGACGCCTCGAAGTCACGAGCGCGGGCGATGTCCCGCCGTACCAGGTCCCGCATCGACTCCACGTCGACCTGCGGACCCATCTCGGCCGCGGCCATGCGTACGACGTACTCCGCCAAGGCGTCGTGGTCGGTGAAGGCGGGACGGCTCGAAGCGAGGCATGTCGGCCGAGGGCGGCGGAAGGTCGTCGGCCCCGGTGCTCGTCGACACGAAATCACGGACGCAACCCTCGTAGGATTGTCGACACCGAGCACCAGCGCCACCCCGCCGGACATCGACGCGCGACCACATGGGCCCGCTCGATGCCCAGGGCATCGAGTAGACCGACCGCGTCGGCGGCCAGGTCGCGCATGCGAGTACCCAGGCCGGCCGGGCGGGTACGACGTCGATCGCCCGGTGTCGCGCTGGTCGTACCGGATGACGTACCGCCCGCGGCCGGCCAACTGGGCGCAGAGGCGCTCCGGCCACCAGAGCATGGACGCCGAGGCGCCGTGGATCAGCAGCACAGCCGGGTCGGCAGGGTCACCGAAGGTCTCGGCACACAGTTCGACACCGTTGACGGGATAGATGCTCTCCATACCCCCGACGCTAAGCGGCCGGATGCCATCACGAAAAGCGATTGTTTCCGATCAAGTTGATCGCCATCAGGAATAGACACGGGAAGGCCGGCCGCGCCGCAGCGCGACCGGCCTGACCGATGTCCAGCTCAGCTGACGGTCAGCACCTTCGACGCCGTCTGCGTGCCCTGGTGATCCGCGTCAGCCAGCCACACCACCCGGTACGTGTACGTCCCACGCGCCGTCGGCTTGATGCTGAACGCGTACTTCCCGTTCGTCGCCAGCTTCCCCGTCGTCACCGCAACCCACGAGGTCCCCGACCGCCGCTGCAGATACACGGTCATCCCCGCGTGCGGCGGGTTCAGGTAGCCGTACAGAGCCGCCGCCTTCCCCAACACCATCGACCCCGGGACCAGGTACGCCGACATCGCCGGCTGCACCTGGACCAGCAGAGCCGCGCTCCGCGTCCCCAGCAGACCCGGTCGCTCCGTTGTAGCCCCACATGTAGTAGGTCGACACGGCCGGCGTCTGCGCCGAACTGACCACGCCGTTCGCATCCGACGTGAACTGACCGGCGACGGACCACTTCGACGCGGTCTTGGCCTTCGAATACAGCACGACCGGTACGCCGGCCAGCTTGGCGCCGTCGTTGATCCGCGTCACCGTGGTGCTCAGTGTGGACGCGCGGGTGTACATGATCGTCGCCGCACTCGCCGTGATCGTCGCCTTGGTGCCGACCAGCCGCGTGTCCACGCCGGGACCGATCTTGCCGGTGCTGTCCTTCACGAAGACCCGGTAGGCGTAGCTGGCGGAGTTCGGCAGGCCAGTCACCGTGTAGAAGCTCGCGGTGCCGCTGTAGATCGCCGCACCGGAGGTCGGCAGCTGGGCGACTCATGGTCACCACTGCGGCCACGCCGGCGACCAGGGCGAGGGCAAGTGCCACCGCCCCGGGTTTGTACAGCCTCACAGAAGCTCCTCACTTTCGGCGGACGGCCGGTACCGAAAGTGCATCGAGCCCCCCAGTCCCAACCGCAGATCCCCAAGTCAAGGCGAGTGCCCGCCGCTCTGTCGAAGAGCTTCCGGCACTCGCCTCGATGGCCAAATGCTATCGATGCAGGTCACCCGGTCTGGACCGGGTCCCCTGCGAGCCGAGCGGGGACTTCAGCGGGTGTAGGTGATCGCGAGGTCAATGGCGGGTTGGTAGGCGGCGCGGTGGGCGGGCGTCCAGATCGCGGGGCCGTGGGCCACGTCGTCGGTGACCATCCGGTAGATGAGCGCGCGGACGAGCATCTGGCCCCAGTCCGGGAGGTGTGACCATCGCGCCGCGAGTTCCGGCTTGGCGTCGTACCAGCAGAGCGCGTCGGCTACCGCGACGGCGGCGGCCCACGAGGGCGGGCGCCAGTACACCGGCCAGTCGATGATCGCCGGCGGCAACCCGTCGGCGAACATCACGTTCCCCAGCAAGTCTCCGTGGACGACCTGCGACGTCAGGGCCACCGGTCGCCGGGCCTCGAGCAGGTCTTCCAGCAGCTTCCGACGGCTTCCGATCACCGCCTGCTCGTCCCAGGCCACCTGATCGCCCAACGTCCACGGATCCTTCCGCCGATCCAGGAATTCCGGCCGAGCCAGACCCGCGGCCGCCTCATGAAACGCCGCGCCGGCCGTCAGTACGTCGTCGGGCCGCCCGGCGTCCGTCGCGCCCGCCAGCACCTCGGACGCCTCCCACCCCTCGGCAACCCACGAGCCATCCACTGCCCGCACCGGCCGAGGCACCCGAAACTCCGACCCCTCAGGCAACCCCGCGAACACCTCCGCCCGCCACGTGGCCTCCGGCAGATACCGCGCCGGCTTCAGCACCACGTCGCCCACCTGCCAGGTCTCCCCCTGCCCACCGGGCAGCAGCACGGGCCGGGCGGACAGGCCGAAGGCGCCGAGCACGCTGTCCGGTGGGGTGTTCATCGGCCGATCCTAGATCGGAGGTCTGCCCGACGGCGCCGGGTTTCCCCCCCAGACCGCGGCCCCGCTGAGGGGAGGCTCGATCATCCTCGGGTCGGTAGGGTGAGCGCAGCGGCTGAAGGTGGGATGACCAGTGGTCACCCTGCTGGCGCAGGTCGAGTGAGTGACTAGGTGCGGGTCTGCTTCTTCGTTCCCGGGTCCTTGGCGGTGTCGTCGGCCAGCTTCTGCATACGGTTGCAGAACTCGTCGGCGGTGATCCGGGCCGCGGCGAGCTCGGCGTAGATGCTGCGGGACGGCTTGTCCATCGTCGAGTACCAGCCGGCGAAGTACTGCGTCCAGTTGTTGGTGCCGCCGGACTTGATCAGCGCGTCGGACGAGGCGGCCCCCGGGCTCAACTTGATGCCCTCGGTCGCACCCTTCACGATCGTCGGCGATCCGGTCAGCTCGGTGAACTTGCCGGCCGCCTCCTTCGACAGCATGATCCGCAGGTACTCCAGACCGCCGGCCTGGTTCTTCGCCTTCGACGGCACGATGAAGTTCTCACCGGCGGCGATCCGGGCGACGTCGACCGGCAGCTTGGACCCGTCGAGCAACGGCGAATACGTCGCGGTGGTCTCGAAGTCCTTCGGCGCCACGGTCTTCTGCTCGTTCTCCAGCCAGGAGCCCGACGGGATGAACGCGGCCTTGCCCTGGTTCCACGCAGTCTGGGACTGGATGTGGTCCAGGCCCTCCGTGCCCTGCATGATGTAGCCCTTGCCCTTGAGCTCCAGCAGCGCCTCGGCCGCCAGCTTGATCGACTCGTTCTTCCAGGCGTTCGGCTCCAGCGAGTCGATCGCCTTGATCACGTCGTGGCCGCCGTGCTTCACGGCCATGTCCATCACGACGCCGCCGATGTAGTTGCCGTGCTTGCCCTGGTGCGCGAGCGGCGCGATCCCGGCCTTCTTGATCTCCTCGCACAGGGCCAGGAACTCTGCCCAGGTCTTGGCCGGCTGCCAGCCGTGCTTGGCGAACAGCGGCTTGTTGTACCAGATCGCGTACACGGTGAGGACGTACTCGAGCACGAGCGGCTTGCCGTTCAGCATCGCGGCCTCGAGTGCGATCGGCTCGAGCGTGTCGCGGACCTTCTTGTCCGGGTCGTCGATCGACGCCGCGTCGAACAGCTGGGTCAGGTCGGTCAACTGGCCGCTGGTCGCGAGCGTCGACATCGGAAGCAGCGAAGCGCCCGAGTTGTCGATCACATCGGGCGGGTTGCCGCCGTTGAACCGCGGCTGCAACTGCGGGGTGATGTCGGTGATCCCGGCGTGCTTGATCGTGGTCTCGGCGAACCTCTTCTTGTAGAGGTCCTCGTGCGCCTTGGCGTAGTCGTCGCCGTACCCGCCCTTGAAGATCACCACGTCCAGCGGGTCGGAGCCCTTCACACCGAACGGGTTGTCGGCGGTCTTCTCCGCGCCACCGCCGCCGGAGCCACTGGAGTCGCTGCCGCCGCTGGCACAGGCCGACAGCAGCGTCCCGCCGCCGGTGGCCAGCAGCGTGCCGACCGCCGCGCGCTGCAGGAACAGCCGCCGCGACAGGTTGTCAGGAGTGGTCATCGATCCGATCCGCCCTTCGAGGAAACATTCCAATGGCGGAAACATTCCGCCCTATCCGCCCTGTTTGGGAAGAATTCTTCCTACCTGTCCTCCGAAGTCAAGGTTGACGCGGAAACTTGCACGGTCGTTGACCTCCCGGTCAGGCGGCGACTGTTGGCCGCCACGCCGAGCAGCAACGGCAGCAGACCGGTGAACGTCCAGACCAATCCGACCGCGGCGGCGAACCAGCCGACGACCGCGGGACCGATCAGGATTCCGGCGTACGTGAAGGTGGTCAGCCGCGACACCGCAGTCGCCGCCTCGACACCGGCGACCCGGCCGACCGCGCTGAAGACGAGTGGCAGCAGCACCGATCCCCCGAGCCCGACCAAGGCGAATCCGGCGATCGCCGCCGGCCATGCCGGTACGGCGACCACCACGGTCAGCCCGATCACGGCCACCAGTGCGCAACCGCGGAACAGGACGTCGGCGCCGTACCGCTCGGTCAGACGGTCGCCGATCAGCCGGCCGGCCGTCTGGAAGGCGGTGAATGCCGTGAAGGCCAGTCCGGCCGTGGCGAGACCGGCGCCGCGGGACTCGTGCAGGAGGACGCCGCTCCAGCTGATCACAGCCGCCTCGCCGATCATCACGACGAAGCCCATCGCGCCGAAGATCAGGACGGGCCGGGTCCAGCCGCCTGACCACGGCGATCGCTTCTCGTTGCGTGTCTGGTCGGCCGACGGTGGCAGCAGCCCGCGGGTGGCGACCTGTCCGGCGATCAGCAACACGATGCCGACGACAACGAACTGGGTGCCGATGCCGATTCCGGCGCGCGTGACCGCGGCGCTCACGAGTGACGCGAGTACGGCGCTGACACTCCACGCGGCGTGGCAACCGCTCATGATCGGCCGGCCGCGAAGTCGCTCGACAGTGACCGCGTGGGCGTTCATGGCCACGTCGACGGCACCGTGCACGAGGCCCATGAGCGCGACCGCGATGCCCAATTGGACTACTCCGCGGGCTTGGCCGACCGCGGCCAGCAGGATCGGCAGCAGTACCAGGGCCAGCCGGATCAGCCGACCACTTCCGGCTCTCGCGACCAGGCCGCCGACGAACTGCATCGACACCAGGGCGGCCGCACCGAACAGGGTGAGAATGATGCCCAACTCGCTCTCGCTCAACTGGTGCTCGACCTTGATCGACGGGATCCGGGCCAGGTAGCTAGACACCAGACACCCGTTGACGAAGAACACCGCGGTCACCGCCCAGCGTGCTCGACCGACGTTCATCACGACCTCCCGACCTGGCGTGCCCGGTGCACGCTCTCGACGGTGACGTCGGAGACGATCCCGGGAAGTTGCCAGTCCGGCCGGGCGCGGAAGGTGGCGAGTTCGGCGCGGCGGGTCCGGGAGTTGTCGGTGCGGGGTTCTAGCATTCCGCGGGTGACTGATGTGGAGCTTTTCGGGGACCTGGACACGGCGGCGCTGCCGGAGCGGCAGCAGCGGATGCTGGTGGTGATCCGCGACTGGGTGGTCAGGTACGGCTACGCCCCCAGCAGCCGGCAGATCGGTGACGCGGTCGGGCTGAAGTCCTCCTCATCGGTGTCGAAGCATCTGGCCAGCCTCGAGGACAAGGGGTTCCTGCGTCGCAGCCCGTCGGTCTCCCGGCCGATCGACGTCCGCGTGTTCCTGCAGGAGACGGCGACGCGGGAGTCCGGCGAGGACTCGGTGCCCGTTCCCGTGGTCGGTGACATCGCCGCCGGTACGCCGATCCCCGCCGTCGAGCACGTGGACGACGTGATGCAGCTGCCGCGCGAGCTGACCGGCCGCGGGAACGTGTTCGGCCTCCGGGTCCGTGGCGAGTCGATGATCGACGCGGCCATCTGCGACGGCGACATCGTCGTGGTCCGGCAGCAGTCCGAGGCGCACTCCGGTCAGATCGTCGCCGCGATGATCGACGAGGAGGCCACCGTGAAGGTGTTCCGCCGCCGCCACGGGCACGTGTACCTCGAGCCGCGCAACCCGGCGTACGACGTGATCGACGGGGACAACGCGACCATCCTCGGCATCGTCGTCTCAGTCCTCCGCAGCGTCTGACGCCAGCCCGGGCCGAGCGCTCGCTGTTGCCCGCTGACGCTTGACACCGAAGAGGGTCGAGACACCCGGGAGGGTCGACAGCAGCCAGGCCAGTCCGGCTGACACGAGGAAGGCTGCCGGCATCAGGACGGCGTACTTCGTCGCGAGGCCGGCGTTCCAGTCGACAATGTAGAAGGCGATCAGCAGGATGATCGGTTGGTGGACCAGGAAGAACGGCATCGCGGCACGGCCGAGCGGGGTCGGGAGTGGTTGCCGGAACGCGCGCAGCCGCATACCGCCACCCAGTACGGCGACCAGCCAGCCCCAGACCGCGAGGGTGATCAGCAGCGAGTACCAGACGTACGGCCAGGAGTAGCCCGGGTCCTCCCACCAGTCCTCGAGGAAGTCGATGATCCCGGTGGCCACGCCGGTGACGAAGGCGGTGATGCCGAGGATCAGACCGTGCACGGCGTCCCGTCGTGCCGCTGCGATCAGCCGGTCGTCCGACAGGACCAGGAAGCCGACGACGAAGAAGTCGAAGAAGAACACGAACTCGCCCCAGCCGTGGTCCGGCCCGGGCGCGGCCAGTAGCAGGAGGTGCACCGGGACGAGCGGTACAGCGAGCAACAGGATCGACCCGCGGCGCGTGCAGTGCCGGACGATCCAGTCGACCAGCCGCCGGCCGTGCGGCCCACGCAGCCCGAGGAAGATCGGCAGACCGAGCAGCGCGAACTGCAGCAGGTAGACGAGGAACCACAGGTGGTAGGTGTCGCGTAACCACAGCGGTGCGTCGCCACCCAGGTCACTGAAGAACGCCTTCAACGAAGCGCCCGGCCGGCCCTGGTGGTGCTCTTCGATCAGGTACTGCGGCGGCGACAGCAGCACGTACGCGATCACGAACGGCACCAGCAACCGGAGCAATCGCTCCTTCACGAACCCGCCCGCGGTCCGCCACCGCAAGGCCAGCCACGCGCCCGCCCCGGACAACACGAAGAAGAAGGCGAGCCCCCACAACCCGAGGAACGCGATGCCGATCGAGATCCCCTCGCTTCGCTCCGCGTTCTTCACATGCCAGTCCGCATCGTCGAACGGCCGCAAGGTGTGGAAGACGAACACGCCGAACACAGCCAGCACCCGCAGCCAGTCCAGAAACCAAACCCGCCCCGCCCCTTCACCCATCCCGCCACAATGCCATCCCGCCCCGGCCGACCGACCTACCGGAACAGCCGCCCGAGAACCAGCCCTACTGAGCGAACCGTCTTCACGCACCCAAACCTATAAGGACGCGGGATCATCGGCTGCTCGCTGTCGGGTTGTCGTTACGCACCGATGGGAGTGGTGCCGGGCGGCGATCGGGGCGAGGCTGTGGGTGATGGCTAGCAGCGAAAGGCCTTGTTTACTAGGGGAATTGGGTAGTGGATATTGCCGGGATCGGGTTGGCAGGGTGGGGCGGTGCGACCGGGGGGAACTTGCCTACCGCATGGGGGAACACGTACATGTCTGTCAAGGACCGACTGCAGGTCGGGGTCAACGGGGTACTCAGGCCGTTCGGCGTACAGCTGGTTCGGGGGTTCAGCACTGATCCGTCGATCAGTCCGTTCCTGCCGGCCCGCCGGACGATCAAGAAGGCCGCGGAGGCGGGTCTGCCGGTCGGGGACTATCTCGACAGCTACAGCTCGGAACCGGGCGCGACCGGCGCCACCGTCGACGTGATGCTCGAGGCGAGTGGGCTGACCCGGGCGGCCGGGGTGGACACGGTCCTCGAGATCGGGCCTGGCTCCGGCCGGTACACGACCAGGGTGATGTCGGCGTTGCGGCCGCGATCGTACGACGTCTACGAGACGGCGCCGGACTGGGTTCGCTATCTCAGCGGTGCGTTCCCCGATCTGAAGTTCCATCCGGCCGACGGTCACTCGCTGGCGTCCACCGGGTCGTCCACCGTCGATCTGGTGCACGCGCACAAGCTGCTCTGCTACATCCCGTTCGTGACCGCGGTCTGCTATCTCGAGGAGATGGCTCGCGTCGTCCGGTCCGGCGGCACGGTGGCGTTCGACCTGATCACGGACGACTGCATGGACTCGCAGATGACGAAGACGTGGTTGGCCGAGCCGTCCCGTGGGGCGATCTACTCGGTCGCGCCACGCGACTGGGTGCTCCACTTCATGGCTCAGCGCGAGCTCGATCTCACCGGCAGCCATTTCGTCCCGCTCAGCGGTGGCCGCACCGAACTGCTCGTCTTCCAGCGCAGGTGACGCAAGTCCCGAACGGCAGGGACTTCTGGCCCTGCGACCACGGATGCCGGGCCCGCTCAGATGGGAGGAGGCGTCTGAGGGGAGCCCGGTGATGGAAGCGTTCGACCAAGCCCGGGTGACGAACGTGGCTGATCGGTGACCGGGTCAGTGCCGGGGGCGCCGCTTCGCTCGCTCGACGGCGTACACGGCGGCCTCGGTCCGGCGGTCCACCTCGAGTTTGCGGAGCAGCCCGGAGACGTAGTTCTTCACCGTCTTCTCGGCCAGGAACATGCTCTGCGCGATCTGCCGGTTCGTCTTTCCCGCCGCGATCTCGTCCAGGATCCGCCGCTCCTGCTCCGTCAGCGACGTGTAGCGCGGATCCTCGTCGACGTCGGGGTTCCGCAGCCGTTCGAGGACGGCGGTCGTCATCGCCGGGTCCAGCAACGACTCCCCCGCCGCCAACCGCCGGACCGCGCCGACCAGATCGGTCCCGCTCACCTGCTTCAGCAGGTACCCGGCCGCTCCGGCCATGATCGCGGTGAACAGCGCCTCGTCGTCGGAGAACGAGGTCAGCATCAGACACGCCGGCGGCTCGTCCATCACCGACCGGATCTCGCGGCACACCGTGATCCCGTCACCGTCTGGCAGCCGGACATCCAGTACGGCGACATCCGGCCGCAGCGCCGGGATCCGGGTGACCGCCTGGGCCGCGGTCGAGGCCTCGCCGACCACCTCGACATCCGGCTCGCCCTCGAGCAGCTGCCGCAGGCCGAGCCGGACGACCTCGTGGTCATCGAGCAGGAACACCGTGATCGCCATCGCACCCCCGTCCTCGTCCTACTCAGCGTAAACCGGAGGCGTTGATGGAGACGGCACGGCGCTTCGATCGCACCGGACTCGAGATCCTCGACCCGGGCGAGTGCCTGAAGCTGCTCCAATCCGTCCCGGTCGGCCGCCTCGTCTTCACCCAGGGCGGTCTGCCCGCGGTCCGGCTGGTCAACTTCACGGTCGACGACGACACGATCGTGTTCGCAGCCGACCACGGGGAGAAGCTCCGGGCCGCCGAACGAGGTGACGTGGTCGCGTTCGAGGTGGACGACATCGATCTCGACCGCCACCTCGGCTGGACCGTCACCGCGGTCGGCCACCTGTCCGTCGTACCCGTGGAGGAGGCTGGCCGACTGCGGCGGACCACTCCGGTGCGGCCCTGGGCGCCGCTGCACGAGCAGACCCTCATCCGCCTCGGCACCGAGGATCTGACCGGCCGCCGACTGCTCCCCTGGGGCCGGCGCCCGCGTCCCTGAACCCACGGCGTCGTTCCCAACCGTCCCTTCGATCCGTACGGTGGGGAGCGTGGGCGGGACTTCGAACGACCGCGTGGACAAGGCCCTCCTGGACGCGGTGATCGGGATCGGCACCGATCTGGATCTCAGCGGCACGCTGGACCGGATCATCACTGCGGCCTGCGAACTCGTCGGCGCCCGGTACGGCGCTCTGGGCGTGGTCGGCCCCGGCGGCCGGCGGATGGACCGATTCATCACGCACGGCGTCACCGAGGCCGAGACCACCGCGATCGGCCCCCTCCCGGAGGGACACGGTCTGCTCGGCCTGCTGATCGAGCACCCGGTGCCGCTCCGGCTCGCGGACCTGACCGCGCACCCGCGGTCGTTCGGCTTCCCACCGAACCACCCGCCGATGAAGAGCTTCCTCGGCGTCCCGATCCGCACCCGCGAGCACGTTTACGGCAACCTCTACCTGACCGAGAAGGCGGCGCGCGCCGACTTCACCGAGGACGACGAGCATGCGGTCACCGCGCTCGCGAACGCGGCCGGCATCGTGATCGACAACGCGCGACTGTACGCCGACACCGAACGCCGCCGCCGCTGGCACGAGGTCACCGCCGAGATCACCCAGCTGATGCTCGGCGACTTCGACCCAGACGACGCACTCCGGCTGATCGCCCGTCGCGCCCGCGAGGTGTCCGGGTCCCGGGTCGGCGTCGTCATGCTCTTCGGTGACGGCGAACTGGTGATCGAGGCGATCGACGGGCCCGAGGAGTTCCAGCGGTACGTCGGCGCACGTGTCCCCGCCGACCTGCCCGGACTGGTCGACGTGCTGCCCGGCGATCGGCAGGTCGTGGTCGACGATCTCGCCCAACTGGTCAAGGACAATGGCCGACTGGTCGACGTACCGGAGATCGAGTCGCTGGGACGCACCATCATGGCGGCGCTGCCGGCCGGGTCGCATACGGCCGGTGGTCTGCTACTGGTGGCCGCCGAGCGGGGCGCCGTCCTCGAGGTCACCGTGGGCACCGATCTGGTCCGGATGTTCGCCGGTCAGGCGACGCTCGCCCTGGACCGCGCGCAGGCCCAGCGGGACCAGTCGATGATCGCGGTGCTGGAGGACCGCGACCGAATCGCCCGCGACCTGCACGACCTGGTCATCCAGCGGTTGTTCGCGACCGGGCTGCAACTGCAAGGCATCCACCGGCTGGTCGGTTCCGATGTCCAGGAGCGCATCGGCCGGGCCGTCGAAGACATCGACGCCACCATCCGGGACCTGCGGGCCGCCATCTTCGCGCTGCATCACCAGCCCGGACACAGATCCCTCCGGGCGGACGTGCAGTCACTGGTCGCGGAGTACGCCGAATCGCTCGGCTTCCGGCCCCGCCTCACCTGCGTGGGGCCGCTGGACACCGCCGTACCCGTGACGGTGCGGCCGCAGATCCTGGCCGCGATCCGGGAGTCCTTGTCGAACGTCGTCCGCCATGCCAGGGCATCCGAGGTCACGGTCGACGTCATTGTCGCCGACGGAGAGGTCGTCACCCGGGTCGCCGACAACGGTGTCGGCTTCGATGCGGGACATCGTCAGAGCGGTCTCCGCAATCTCCGGGAACGCGCCAAGACCCTCGGCGGCACGGTCATGCTGCAGTCCAACCAACCTCACGGCACGGTGCTCGAACTGCGCGCTCCGCTGGGTTGATCACGATCCTGCGGCCCGCCGGGATGCGGTGTGGTTGGCGGCTGGCCCCCCTGTTGGGCGCCACCTGTCCCCGCTCCCCGGCGGGCCGGCCAGGACCCCCTGTATCTCCAGAATGCCGCCGGCGGCACCGGCTCCGGCAGGGCCTAAAGTCCCGAACCTGTCCGGACGTTCCGCACCTTGGGCAACGGCCGGTCGCGATCGTAGGCTGAGCACAGGCCCCTGGGAGGAGATGTGCGTACCGATCACCCCGAATCGCGCATCGTGCACGAGCAACCGACCGCCGTACTGCGAGCGACCCTGCACCGCGACGAGCTGCGGGGCTGGTTCCGGACGGCGTTCGACGTGGTGGCCGAGTATCTGCGCCGGCACGGCATCGCGCCGTGCGGGTTCCCGTTCGCCCGGTATCACGTCCGCGCCGACGGGCGCTTCGAGGTCGAGGCCGGGTTCCCGGTGGCCGTGCGGATCAGCGGTGACCGCCAGATCCTGCCGTCCGCCCTGCCCGGCGGGCACGTCGTGGTCGCGTGGCACGTGGGGACCTACGAGCAACTCGGTGACGCCTACCGGGCGCTGGACGACTGGCTCCAGACCGAGCACGGGGCTCGTGCAGGCGACGCCTGGGAGGTCTACCACGACCCGCCGAACCGCACGCAACGCTGGCGCACCGAGGTCATCCAGCCGTTCCGGCTCAACTGACCGGCCCGACTGACCGGCCCGCGGAACCGCGCCGGGCCGCGCACGCTGAGGTCGTGCGCGGAGACTGAGCTGCGGCGTGCGGTCGGAGGGAGGCCGGAGCGTCACTCGGTCATGGCGACGGGCAGTGGCTGCTCCTGGTTGACCCGGCACCTACACCGCCGGCCCCCCTCACGCCTCCATTGCACCGCCGCTGCGCAGGTCCCCGTCAGGGCCAAAAGTCCCGATTTCCCGGCGGTCCCGTGGCACTCTGAAGCATGCGGATCGTGATCGCGCTCGGGGGGAACGCGTTGCTTCGGCGCGGTGAGCGCCCGGATGCCGACGTACAGGTTGCTCGCCTGGCCGCGGCAGCGCCGGCACTGGCCAAGGCGGCCGAGGACAACGAGGTCGTCATCGTGCACGGCAACGGTCCGCAGGTCGGGCTGCTCGCGTTGGAGAGCCTCGCCGACCCGAGCCTGTCGAAGTCGTACCCACTCAGCGATCTGGTCGCCGAGACACAGGGCGTCATCGGCTACTGGGTCCAGCAGGCGCTCGCCAACGCCGGTCTTAGCCGCCGTGCGGTCACGTTGGTGACCCAGACCGTGGTCGACGCCTACGATCCTGCCTTAAACGAGCCGACGAAGTACGTCGGAACCGGCTACTCGGAGGAGCGCGCCCGCGAGCTCGCCCTCACCTCCGGCTGGTCGGTGCATCAGGACGGTGCCGAGTGGCGGCGCGTCGTCCCGTCGCCCGCGCCGCAGCGCGTGCTGGAACTCGACGCCGCCGAACTCCTCCTCCGCAACGGCTATACGGTCGTCCTGGCCGGCGGAGGCGGCGTACCCGTCGTCGAAGGTCCGACCGGACTGACCGGCGTCGAGGCCGTCGTGGACAAGGACGCGACGGCGGCGCTGATCGCCATCGAACTCCGCGCGGAGCTGCTGGTCATGCTCACCGACGTACCGGCTGTGTATCTCGACTACGGGACCCCGGCCCAGCGTCCGCTCGGACGGGTCGACACCCGAACGCTTGCCTCACACAACTTCCCGACGGGCTCGATGGGCCCGAAGATCACCGCCGCCCGGCACTTCGTCGAGGTGACCCGGGCACACGCCGCCATCGGCTCCCTGGACGACACCACCGCCGTCATCTCGGGGACTGCCGGCACCCAGATCCTGTTCCAGGACTGAGAACCGCGGTGTCCGAGGGGCCATTTACGATGCGCGCATGGCTCTCATTCACCACGCGACGCTGCGCCCGACCAAACTTCAACTGCTGAGTGACTGGCTGCCGACGCGCAGCTGGTACGACGGGCCGAAGGGTGAGGTCGAGCGGGTCGCGACGTACCGGTTCGACGACCCGGCCGGGGCGGTCGGCCTCGAGACGATGCCGGTCAGTCCGGCGTCTGCCCGGTAGCACCTACTTCGTGCCGACGCCGATGTTCAGCGGCGCGGTCAGCGTGACGGGCTCGTCCCCGCCGGCGCGTTCGCGGATCATCCCGTCGAACACCCGGACGATGTCCTCGCGCTGCTCGCCGCTGAGCTCGGCGACCAACTCGCCCGGAATCGGATTGCCACCGAGCGTCCAGTCCCACAGTTCGCGTCCGGTCGCGACCGTGATGCGCTCCTGGTGGCCGGTGTCCACGACGACGTCGGTCACGCCCGCGTCGCTCAGCCGCTGCCGCAGGACGTCCGGATCGGCGACCTGGAACTCCAGCATCGGCTCGTCGTCCGCCGGTCCCTCGAAGTCTGGTACGACGACCTGCACCGCGCTGATGAAGAAGTGCAACGCCTCGTACCGGCCCGGATCGCCGTACGCGATCAGGAGCACTCGTCCACCGGGCTTGGTCACGCGGACCATCTCACGCAGTGCCTGGGCCTGATCGGGTACGAGCATGACGCCGAACTGGGAACCCGTGACGTCGTAGCTGTCGTCCGGGAGATCGAGCGCGTGGCAGTCCATCACCCGGCCCTCGGCGTCGAGTCCTTCGGCGGCCGCGCGGGCCCTGAAGCGGTCGATCATCCGCGGGGACCAGTCGGTCGCGAGGACCTTCGCGCCGAGCCGTGCCGCCGGCAGACTCAGGCCACCTGGTCCGGCCGCGACATCGAGGAACGAGTCCCCCGGTCGCAGTCCGGCCAGTCCGAGTCCGGCCGTCGCCAGCTCGGACTCACCGGGTGCGACGTGCTCGTCGTACAGGGCCGCGATCGCGTCCCAGGCCTCAACCGGCGCGGCGTGCTGCTCCAGATCTGTCATGGCCAGCACGCTAGGCGGGCGGGTCCGGGACGGCTTCGGTCGAACGACGCATGACCGCGCTCGCGGACGTGGGTAGTTCTGTCTAGATCAGGCGGTTCTCGTAGGCGTAGGCGGTCGCCGCCGCCCGGGACGGGACACCGGTCTTGGCGAGGATGTTGCTGACATGACGAGCGACCGTCTTCTCGGACAGGCCCAGGTTCCGCGCGATCTCCCGGTTCGTCTTCCCAGCTGCCATGAGGCGCAGCACCTCCGCCTCGCGCGCGGTGAGACCGCCCTCGCGCGGACGCTCGATCCGCTCGAGGTCCGGTTTCGCGCCCAGCTGCTCGAAGACCTTCCGGGCGCCGTCCAGCTCCAGCGCCGACATCTCCGGATCGCCGAGGGCAGCGCACGCCAGACTGATCAGGACCCGCACCCGAGCCGTCTCGTACGGCGCATTCAGCGTGCGCCACGTCGCCGCAGCCACCCGGAGCGTCCGCAGCGCCGCGCCGGCGTCGCCCTCCGCCAGCAGCACCGCTCCCCCCGCCGTCGCCGCAACCGCCTGCAGGTACGGCGCTTTGATGGCCTCCGCGATCTGGTCGAGTTGGTCGGCGCCCACCCGGGCCGACGCCACCTCACCCGAGGCGATCATGGTCTCGACGTAGGCGGGAAGGATGCGCGAGCGTGCAGGCAGCTCCTCGAGCTCGTGCAACGCGCGGGTCAGAAGGCCGGTCGCGATGTCGATGCGTCCTTGGGCCAGCCGGAGTAGCGCCAGACCCGGCTCCGGCGAGCGGCCGGCCTCGCTGGCCTTGCGGTAGCTCTCCTCGGCCTGCCTGAACTCGCCACGCAGCCGCTGTAGCTCGCCCACCTGGTAATAGGCCGAACCAAGCGTGTCCCATCTGACCGGGCCGGACAGGTGCTCGCAGGCTTGACGAGCTGCCTCGGCCGCATCCGCCCAGGATCCGTCCAGCTGCAGGATCTCGCAGCGATGAACCAGGCAGTTGCCCCGAAACGGAACCAGGTCGGGCTGGGAATCGCACCAGCGGCTCAGTGCGGCGGTCCACTCCCTGGCCCGTCGCAGGTCGAAGACCTCCGAGCAGCCGGCGATCACGGTGCAGTACGCGATACCGGCGTACATCCCGGAGACCTCGCCTGAGGTGACCCCGACCATGACCTCGTCGAGGAGCGCCATCCCGCGCGGACTGTCTCCCTGGAGGACCAGGCACATGCCCTCGCCGAGGCGGGCCATCGTGAGTAGATCGGTGTCGTGGAAGCGCAGGCCCGTCCGGCCGCTTTCAGCGAAGGCCGGCTGGGCGTGCTCGGCCTCGCCGCTCCACATCCGCACGAAGGCGTTCCAGGTCAGCAGCCAGCCTTGTTCCGGGCAGTCGCCGCAGCCTTCGAGGACACGCTCCGCCCGCGCGAACCACCCCATCGCCGGCGCGGTCTCACCCCGGAACAGCAGGCCGGCCCCGATCAGGGCCGCGCACCGGGCGGCCCGCCGGGGATCGCCGCACCGGACCGCCTCGTGGTGAGCCCGGGTCCAGATCCGGGTGGACTCCTCGTCCCGGCCGGCCAGGTACGCCGCGAGCGCGCGGCCCTCCAGATCGTCCAGCTCCAGCGGCG
Organism: uncultured Actinomycetota bacterium; assembly: GCA_963770725.1. Lineage (GTDB taxonomy): Bacteria > Actinomycetota > Actinomycetes > Propionibacteriales > Kribbellaceae > Kribbella. Next base: position 159,019 of record CAVYQT010000009.1, on the reverse strand, counting down.
TCGATGCCATCTCACCCTCCTCCTCGCAGTCTCGGGTACAGACCGCCGCTCGTCACGGCACACTCGGTGTCGGATTCGGCTCATTCCCGATCGTCTCCTCTGTGTAAACCCCTTCACCGAGGAGGAACGACCATGCAAGCGACCGTCAACGCACTGGATATCGCCGTCACCGACCTGGGCGCGGCGATCGAGTTCTACCGGCGGCTGGGGCTCGAGTTCGTCCCGGATGAGTACATGCCGGACGATCACGCCGGCTGCGACCTGCCGAACGGCCTGCACCTGATGCTCGACACCGACGAGTCCCGCGCCAAGATCACCGCCGGCTGGAACCCACCGGCGATGGGACGAATCTTCCTGTCGATCCAGCTCGAGTCGCCGGCCGCGGTCGACGCCAAGTACGCCGAGCTCACCGGCGACGGGGTCACCGGACTGCAGGGGCCGTTCGACGCTCCGTGGCGGATGCGATACGCGACCGTGGCCGACCCGTCCGGCAACGGCATCGACCTGTACGCCGACCTCCCGGCCGACTGACCCACGACCGGCCAGACTGACTACAGGAGGTGGTGCAGTGAAGTATGTGCTGATGTTCGTCGACACCGAGGAGTTCACCAAGGAAGTCGAGGCGATGACCCCGGCCGAGCTGGAGGAGTCGTATCAGCGGGTCTACCAGTGGTTCGCCGACCATGCGGCGAAGATCACCAACCGCGGCGCCAGGTTGCAGGGCGCGGAAACGGCCACGACGGTCCGCCTCGACGGCGGTGAGCCGGTGACCACGGACGGCCCGTTCATGGAGGGCAAGGAGGTCATCTCCGGCTTCGTCGAGATCGAGGTCGCCGACCTCGACGAGGCCCTGCGGATGGTGAGGACCTGGCCGGCCTGCCCGGTGGTCGAGATCCGCCCTGTGGAGTCATGACGGTATTCATGCCACGCCCCCGCCGCGGAGGCGCCCATGACCGGGGATCGCGCCGCCGACGAGCTGGCCCGTGTGGTGCGCGAGCACGCGGGCCGGCTCGCGGCGTCCCTGATGTCGCTGCTCGGCGACTTCTCCGCCGCCGAGGACCTCGTGCAGGACGCCGTCGAGGTCGCGCTCCGGCGCTGGCCCGAGGAAGGGATCCCGGACCGTCCGGACGCCTGGCTGTTCACGGTGGCCAAGCGGCGGGGTCTCGACGTACTCCGGCGGCAGGAGAACTACCGCAGCAAACTCGGCCAACTGCAATGGCCGGTCCGGCCCGTGCCCGACGACCGGTTCCGGCTCATCTTCACCTGCTGCCACCCGGCCCTGTCGCGAGAAGCCCAGATCGCCCTGACACTCCGCGTGGTCTGCGGCCTGACCACCGCGCAGATCGCCGCCGCGTTCCTCGCGCCCGAATCGACCGTGGCCCAGCGCATCACCCGGGCCAAGCGCAGGATCGCCGCTGCCGGCATCCCGTACCGCATCCCCCGCGACGACGAGCTGCCCGAACGACTGAACGAAGTACTCGCCGTCATCTACCTGCTCTTCAACGAGGGCTATCTGTCCAGCACGAGCCAGCGCGCACACTCCCGCGACCTGGTCGACGACGCCGAGTGGCTCACCGCACTCCTGGCCGGTCTGCTCCCCAACGAGCCTGAGGTCACCGGCCTGCTCACCCTGATCCGTCTGCACCGCGCCCGCGTCGCCGCGAGATTCACCAGCGCCGGGCAACTCGTCCTCCTGCAGGACCAGGACCGGTCCAAGTGGGACCACGCGGCCATCGCGGACGCGACCGCGCTCCTCACCCGTACGGCGCGCCGCCACCACAACCCCGGCCCGTACCAACTCCAGGCCGCGATCGCCGCCTGCCACTGCGAGGCACCCACCTGGGCCGACACCGACTGGCCACAGATCCTCGTCCTCTACACCATGCTGCTGCAGCTCCAGCCGACCGCCGTCACCCGGCTCCACCGTGCCGTAGCGGTCCGGTACGTCGAAGACGCGCGAGCAGCCCTGGCCGAGCTCGACGAGATCGAACCCGCGCTGCGGAACTACCCGCTGTTCCACGCGATCCGCGGCGAGCTGCTCCGTGCGGACGGCAGTACCGCGGAGGCCGCGCAAGCCGACCGGCTGGCCCTCGAACTCACCAGCAACCCCGCCCAGCTCGACCTCCTGCACAGCCGCCTCAACGGCTCCCGACGCGTCAGGCGGCGCGGCCGATCTTGAGGGCGGTGGTCGTGTCGACGATGCGCCGGGCCTGGTAGCCTGCCGATTCCAGGGCGACGTCGGCCGGCGGTCCGCCACCGGACACGTGCGAGGTGCCGTACGGGTTGCCGGACCGGTACTGGATGGGGTCGGTGTAGCCGGGCGGCACGATGATGCCGCCCCAGTGGTAGAAGACGTTGCTCAGCGCAAGGATCGTCGACTCCTGACCACCCTGTGGCGTACTGCTGGCGGTGAACGCCGAGTACACCTTCCCGGCCAGTTGCCCGCTCTGCCAGAGCGGACCGGTGCTGTCGATGAACGCCTTCAACTGGCTGGACGGCGTACCGAAGCGGGTCGGCGTACCGAACAGCACCGCATCGGCCCAGGCCAGGCCGTCGAGGCCGGCCTCGGCCACGTCCGCGGTGTCACGGAGGTGCTGACCCCAGGCCGGATTGGCCTCGATCGCGGACTCCGGAGCCAACTCCCGCACCTTGCGGAACCGGACGTCGGCACCGGCCTTCTCAGCGCCCTCTGCCGCGGCCCGGGCCGGCGCGTGCACGGTGCCGGTGGCGCTGTAGTAGATGACGGCAACCTTCACGGGTTCCATCGGTGTCCTCACGGCTCGAGATCCAGACGCGACCGGCCGGTCGCGAAGTCGGTCGGCACCGAGACCTGGTCGTGCGTGATCAGCCAGGTGCCGTCGATCTTCCGGAACACGGCGGTCCACCGCAGCCAGTAGTCGGTCTTGTCGCCGCTCTGCAACGACCCGCTGATGTGATTCACGGCGTACACGGCGGCCAGATCACCGCTGACCTGGACAGTGAGATCCCGGATCTCGTAGTCGATCGCCTGGTACACCGCGAACACCTTGATCCAGTTGTTCCACTTCGCCTCCGCGCCCAGGTGCCGCAGCGGCGGCTCGATGTCGAACGAGACCAGGTTCGGTGCGAACATCGTCTTGATGCCGTCGAGGTCCCGCGTCCGCACGGATTCGACCAAGGTGTCGATCCGTTGCCGGATGTCTACTTCGTCTACCGCGTGTCGTGTGGTCATGATCAGTACGACGACACAGCCACCCGGAATGTGAGGACCTCACACTCCGGTACGGCGTTTCGTCGTACCGGTGGAAGGTGAATCCGACGAAGGGAACAGTGGACACCATGACCGGATCACGAGACGAGCGGCTCGATCCGGGCCTGAGCGCGATCATGAGCGAGCGGCGCCAGCTGATCAACCTGGCGTACCGGCTGCTCGGCTCGCTGGCCGACGCCGAGGACGTGGTCCAGGAGACCTACACCCGGTGGTACGCGATGTCGCGACAGGAGCAGGACGCGATCGAGTCGCCCGGCGGCTGGCTGACGAAGGTCGCCAGCCGGATCTGCCTGGACCTGCTCGGCTCCGCCCGGAAGAGGCGCGAGCGATACGTCGGTGAGTGGATCCCGGAACCGCTGCCCGACGGGTCCGAGTGGCGATCGGCGGGCGACCACCGTCGACCCGGCCGACCGGGTCACCCTCGACGAGTCGGTGAACATGGCGTTCCTGGTCGTCCTCGAGTCGATGACACCGGCCGAACGCGTCGCCTTCATCCTGCATGACGTCTTCCGCTATCCGTTCCCCGAAGTCGCCGAGATCGTCGGCCGCTCCCCCGCGGCCTGCCGACAGCTCGCCACCTCGGCCCGGCGCCGCATCGCCGCGGCCCAGACGCCGCCGACTCCGACCGCCGAGACCGCGAGCCTGGTCCGGGACTTCAAGGAGGCCTGGCAGGCGAAGGACATCCAGGCCCTCATCGGTCTGCTGGACCCCGATGCCGTCGCGATCGGCGATGGCGGCGGTCTGGTCTGCGCCGAGCTCCACCCGGTCTCCGGCAGTGAGCGGATCGCCGACTACTTCGCCGGCCTGGCCGACCGGCCCCGGCCTCACGCTCCTCGAACGCACCGTCAACGGTCAGCCCGGCCTGGTCGCCCAGGAGGACGGTGTGACCGTCACTGTCATCGCCTTCGACATCGCCGAGCGCCGCATCAAGCACATCTGGGCCGTCCGCAACCCGGAGAAGCTCCGCCCCTGGCTCACGGACTGATACAGCGCGGTTGTAACGATGGACGGTCCGTCACCGATGTGGTGGGTAGACATCGGTGCTCCGAGCAGCAGCGCCGAGGGTTCGGTTCGGCCTGTCGGAGGGGCGCGATGACGTGCGATACGACGCAACGACTGCTTGCGCTGCTCCGGATCGTGGAGCGTGCCCCGGCGCCTTTCGGCGCGCTCGGGGACGACGCCGTACTCGACGCCTGGTTCGGTCTCGCACTCCCCGCCCTGGCTTCACACCACCGGGAAGCCCCCGAACCGCTGCGGCTGTAACGACGGTCAGTCGTCTCGGATGCCGAGTGGTGGGGTCGACGGCGGCGGCCAGGTCGAGGGCGATCAGGGCGCGGCGAAGGGTTTCGAGGCTTGGTTGCGCGGCGGTCGGTGAGCCGAAGAGGCAGACCACGGTACGGCCGTCGGCGGTGAGGCCGGCTCGCTCGACCTGGCCCTCGTCGTCGTACAGCAACTGCCAGCCATCCTCCTCGAGATGGCTCAGCGCGCGTCGACAGTCCGCGGTGTGCAGCGACAGGCCACCGACGAACGGCTCATCCGGCGCCGGGATGTCCAGCTCCGGATCGGGCGTGACGAGGTAGCCGGTCCCGGTCCTCGGGTCCAGGTACGCCGTGTGCGTGGCGAACTCGACGATCGTCACGTCGACGTAGTCCGGCCTGCTCGACTCGTGCTCGGACTGGTTCACAGCCGCTTCCCCCCAGATTCTGTCACGCCGCCTCGACCTCGAAGACGCGGTCGAGTCCGGTGCGACGCAGTACGTCGGTCATCTTCCGGCTGGCGTGCCGGATGACGACTCCCCCGCCGCGGCGCCGGCACACCCGGTGTGTGTCCAGCAGAGCGGCCAGCAGCGTCGACGAGATCTGGTCGATCTCCGAGACGTCGATGACCACCAGGCAGGCACCCTCCGACACGAGTCCGTGCAGTCGCCAGCGCAGCGGGGACAGGCTACCGTCGAGGTCGGCGTCGGACAGCATCACGATCGCCTTCTGCGGAAGCGAACTGTGCCCGGCCTCGGTCATCGACGGTCCCTCCCCTGGACGATGCCGTTCGAGTCCACTCTCCGTCCTGGACTTTGAGATCTGCCGTACCCGCACGTGACGATCGGATGACGTCGCCGCGTCCCGCCGGACGACGGCCGACCTCTTCTTTACGATCCGATGACATGCCCCTCCCGACCGTCACAAGCCGCGACCGGCTTGCCAGGATGTGATGATGCCGATGCAGGTCCTGGTCGTCGAGGACGACGATCGAATCAGGGAGGTACTGCGCCTCGCCCTCGAGGACGAGGGATACCGGGTCGCCGAGGCGGCGGACACCCCGTCGGCGCTCGAGCAGGTCCGGATCGCGATGCCGGACCTGATGATGGTCGACCTGATGCTCGGCGAGGTCGACGGGTACACCTGCATCCGGGAGGTCCGCCGGCTGAGCGACATCCCGATCGTGGTCGTCAGTGCCCGGTCCGACACCCACGACATCGTCGCCGGACTCGAGGCGGGTGCGGACGACTACGTCACCAAACCCTTTCAGATCAAGGAGATCACCGCCCGTCTGCGGGCGCTGCGCCGGCGGCTCCGGACCAGCGCCGACGCCGCCGAACCCGATATCGTCCTCGACTCCGACGCCGGCCGCAGTCTGGTGCTGTCCACCTCGCGCGGGACGGTCATGCTCGACGGCCGCGACGTCAACCTGACCGTGACCGAGTACCGCCTGCTCGCCGAACTGGCCAAGCCGCCGGGCCGGGTCCTCAGCCGCTCCGCTTTGCTGGCGTCGGTCTGGGAGCACGGGTACTACGGCGACGAGCGCATCGTCGACGTCCACATCAGACGGTTGCGCACCAAGATCGAACGTGATCCGGGCCGCCCGCAACTCGTGATGACCGTGCGAGGGATGGGCTATCGGCTGGATCCGCGATGAAGGTCGGCGTTCGCAACCTGAGCCTGCGCCACCGGGTGGTGCTGGCGTTCAGCGTGGTCGCGCTGCTGGTGTCGGCGGTGTTTGCCATCAGCACGTATCTGCTCGCCCGCGGGTATCTGCTGGCCCAGCGCGAGCGAGTGGTTCAGCGCGAGGCGTTCTCGGATGCCGCCTTCGTCCAGCGCCGGCTGCAGAGCTCCGGTGCCGACGTCTCCGCCGTCCTGACGGCGGCCGGCACACCGGCCGGGCACACGATCGTCGTGAAGTGGCGCGGCCAGTGGTACGCGTCGGCGCTCGACGGAGGGCGCGACGCCGTGCCCGCCGGTGTCCAGGCACAGGTCGCCGGCGGAATGGCCGCCAGCCAGCGATTCCGCTCGAACGACGGGCCGGTAATGGTGGTCGGAGTTCCGGTGCGGTCGGTGCAGGCCGAGTTCTACGAGATCGCGCCGCTGGGAGAACTCGACGGCAACCTCCGCCAGCTCAGCGCGATCCTGATGGGCGGCGCGATGCTGGCCACGGCCGCCGGCGCGGCCCTCGGCGTCTGGGCGAGCAGATCGGTCGTCACTCCACTCAACCGCGTCGCCGCCACCGCGGCGTCGATCGCGGGCGGGGACCTGGACAATCGCCTTCCGGCGACCCTCGACCCTGAGCTGGCGACGATCGTCGGTTCCTTCAACAGCATGGTCGACACCCTGCAGCAGCGGATCAACCGCGACGCCCGGCTGGCGGCCGACGTCAGCCACGAACTCCGCTCCCCCTTGACCACGCTCGTCGGCAGCGTCGACCTGCTCAACGCCCGCCGCGACGAACTGCCGGAGCGGTCCCAGCGCGCGCTCGACCTGGTCACCGCCGACCTGCAACGCTTCCGCCGCCTGCTCGACGACCTGCTCGAGCTCGCGCGGTCCGACGGCGGGCTCGCGGTCAGGCCGAGCTCATCTCTCGAACTCGGTCCGCTGCTTCGGCAGGTACTCGGTGAGGTCGGGCGCGATCCGTCGATCCTGGCCGGCGCCGAGGATGCCGTCGTACTGGCTGACAAGCCGCGGCTCGGCCGGTTGTTCCGCAACCTGTTCGAGAACGCGGAGACCCACGGTGGCGGACTCACCGGAGTCGAGATCACCCGGGCCGGCCCGGATGTTCTGGTGCTGGTCAACGACTCCGGGCCGGGCATACCGCCACACGATCGGGAGCGAGTGTTCGAGCGCTTCGCCACGGGCGCGACCAAGCGCGGCTCGTCCTCCGGGACCGGGCTCGGCCTCGCGCTGGTGGCGGAGACTGCGGCCGTCCACGGTGGGGCGGTGTGGTGTACGGCGTCTCCGAGCGGCGGCGCGCAGTTCGTCGTACGGCTTCCGGAGGTGACGGCGTGAGAGCTCTTGCCGGGGTGATCGCGGCCGCGCTGGTGCTGCTGGGTTGCGGTGTGCCGTTGCAGGACGAACCGACACCGATCGAGCCTCAGGCGATCCCGTCGCGGCTGCAGTCGCCCCGCGCATCGACCGCTGCACCGTCGACGGCGATGACGACTGTGCAGGTGAACTTCGTGCGCAAGAACCGGCTGGTCAGCCTTGCGCGGGAGGTGACCGGCGCTGACCTCCCGGAGGGCGTGATCCGGGCGTTGACGACTGGTCCGACCGAGAACGAGCAGGCCGACGGCATCACGTCCGCACTGCCTCCCGGAATCACGCTGACCGTCGCGGTGGTTCAGGGAACGACGGTCGGGCTCGAGCTCTCCGGCGAGACCGGCGGCCGCTCGGCCACCGAGAACGTGCTGGCCGTCGGGCAGATCGTCCTGTCCCTCACCGCGCTGGACACCGTGGACGAGGTGACGTTCTGGCGGGACGGCTCACCGGTCGAGGCTCTCCTGGCTGACGGGGCGCTGACCACGAAGCCGCTCACCGCGGCGGACTACGAGGCCCTGCGGTCGCCGTAATTGACGAGAACGCTGAGGGATCTTTGAGATCGTGTGATGTTCTCCGCTGCGCGCGGGTACCGGGCCATATGGACGTTACACAGATCTGTACGTCGCCCCGTCGAAGGAGGATCGTGGCCGAGCGGCCGCCCACGCACAGATCGCCCCAGCAGCCATGAGGGTCTCCTGGGTCATCCTGCTCGTCCTCGTCGCGAGTGCGATCGCCGTACCCTGGGCGCTCGGCGTGCGGCGCCGGCGATCCGCTGAAGCCCGCACGACCGTCACCCAGGTCATCGGTATCGACCTGAGCAACTGGACCGACTCCCAGCTGTACGCCGTGTGGGTCGCCACCGCCGACGAGCTCCGCCGCGCTGCCGGATCCGGCGACGCCGCCACCGCAGCTCGGGCCCGCGAGCTCCTGCTGTCCGAGATCGAGCGCCGCCACCCCCGCCAGACGGCGACCTGGCTGACCTCCCCCGACGCCCTCACCGGCGAACCGCCCCGCTTCCTCGTTCCCAAGCACGACTCCTAGCTCGTGTAACGCGCGGGCCGTCGTGCGCTACAGGAGTTCGGCGGTGAGGGTTGGGGTGGGCATGGTGGGGTCGAAGGGGAACATGGGGCGGTCGATGTGATGGTGGCCGAGGCTCAGGAGGTCCTGGTTGACGCCGCCGGGGGTGAGGGCGAGGAGCCACTCGGCCGCCATGGCGTAGAGCTCCGGTTCCAGGTAGCCGATCTTGACGATGACGAGGTCCGCGTCGCGGGGGGACAGGCCGAGCTTGGTGAAGTCGGATTCCAGGTGGTACGGCTTGCGTCGGGTGGTGACGATGACGCGCAGTCCGCCCACACCGAGTACGGCGACGCCCTCGGCCGGATCCACCGCGACCACCTCACCAGTCAGCGATACCGGCCCGCACGGTCCGGAGTCGATCTTGCCGCCTACCTGGACGCTCACGGTCGCGCCGACGCCCGCTTCGAGCGCCGTCGCGGTCACCGCGGGGTCGACGATTGCCGCGTAGAGCGTGGTCAGGTCGGACTTGGTGATCGCGGGCAGCCGCAGCAGCGTGTCCAGGGTCCAGGACGTGTCGCCGGCGCCGCCCGCCGTCGGGTTGTCGCCGGAGTCACTGATGAAGAACGGCCGGGCGGTGCTCGCGAGCGCACGCTCGACACACTCCTCGAGGGTCCCGGTCGGTGCGACGAACTCGAACTCGTCGCGCGCATCCCAGTACGCGTCGGCAAGCCGCTTCGCCTGCTCGATGATGACGTCGGCGTCGTCGCCGGTCACCACGACCGCGGCCTGGCAGCGCGGCTCGTCCGCCCACGCGTACCCGACCCAGATCGCCGCATCCAGTACGCCGTCCATCGCCTCGACCTCGTCGACCATCGCGTAGATCCGCTTCGCCGGGTCGATCCGCGTGCTCGTCTTCTCCCCCGGCAACAGCACCGGCACCTGCACCCACGCCTTCTGCGGTCGGCCTCCCGACCGCAGCCGAGCCACCAGGTTCCGCGCCGCGCGTTCCCTGGTGTCCCACGCGTCCTGTGCGGCGCCTTGCGGTAGCACGTGATCAGGTCGAGCGTGCTGCCGAGCTCGACGCGAGACGTTGCCGTGCAGATCCATGGATGCCGACAGCAACACCGAAGGTCCGACCCGCTCGCGGATGCCCGCGACGAACTCCCCCTCGACGTCGGTCCGGCCGAGCACGCTCATCGCCCCGTGGAAGTCGATGAACACTCCGTCCAGCGATCCTGCCGTACCGAGCAACTCGTAGATCTCCGCCGCCAGTTGCTCGTACGTCGCCTCGGTCACCGGCCCGCCCGGGACCGCCACCGCATGCAGTAGCGGGACCCACTCGACGCCCTCGGTCAGCTCCGAGCCCGGCGTCAGGAACGAGTACCGCGCCAGCAGTTCCGCACCCCGCGTCACGCGGAAGTCGTCCAGCGTGCTCCGATGCGGCGAGAACGTACTCGACTCGATCGCGATCCCGGCGATGCCGATCCGCAGCGGTGCCGGCGCGGTGTTTCCAGGCGAGGAAGTCACTCAGGTGCCCTTTCTTGTCAGACGGATGGTCGGGTAGCGCGAACGAACGCGAGGACCGGCCGGCGGCGACCGGTCTCGACGACGTGGAAGCCCGCGTCGAGCGCCAGGTCGAGGAGCGGCACGTGTTCCGCGGCGTGGCCGCTGAAGGCGCCGATCGCGATCCGCGACAGCCGGCCGGTGGGTGGACGGAAGTCCGCGACGAGCAGGCGACCACCGGGCTTGAGCACCCGGTACATCTCGGCGAAGGCCGGACCGCGATCCGCCGTCGGAATGTGATGTACGGCGAGACACGACAACACCGCGTCGAACGCCGCGTCGTCGTACGGGAGTCGCTGCGCACCAGCCGCTTGGAACGTCGCGTTCGGCGGTGCGTGCTCGTTCGCATAGGCGACGACCGGTGGTGACGGATCGATGCCCTCGACGCTCCCCTCCGGCCCGACCGCGCGGGCAGCCCGCCCACTCAGGTAGCCGGTCCCACTGCCGATATCGAGCACCCGATCCCCTGGTCGTACGCCGCTCCGCCGCACCAGACCGTCGTACACGCGCCGGCGTTGACCGGCGAACCCGATGGCCGAGGAGATCTCGTACCAGCGCGCGTTCTCGACGTGCATGGGCTGGTGGTTCATGTCCGGACCGCCTCCGCGGATTTGGCCCAGTTCTCGTGCAGGCGGTCGAGGTACGACTGCGCCTGCCGGCCGGGCGTCCTGCCGTTGGCGAACAACCGCATGTTGCCGCCGCCGGCGTTGTAGCCCAAGGCAAGCAACTCGTCCTCGCCGAGCCGGGTCGCTCGCTTGTCGGGAAGTCGCTTGGCGAGGTCGTGCAGATGCCAGGCCGCGGCCTGGATGGCCAGCGCCGGGTCGTCGGGCAGTTCTTCCCACTTCCGGCCGGCGAACGCTCGGCCGCGCTTGGTCTCGTCGAAGGCCGGCCGGTGCATGTTCGCGATCCCGAAGGCGGGGTCGGAATCGATCTCCGCCCACGATCGCTCCAGGGCCGGGTCGTGCGGCTTGTACGACTCGTTGTACAAGATTGCCATCAGCAACTGCGGCCGGATCCCGGCCTGGCCGGCGTACTTCCGGACCTGCACGGCAAAGTGCGCCGGGTCGTAGTCCTCGTACCAGGGCTTCGGCGTGCTCGCCACAGCCGGCGTGGGTACGACGGACTGCGTAGGCGTCGGCGTCGGGGCGCTCGCCGTACCTGGAGTGTCGCTACAGCGCGCAGCCGACGCACCCACGGCCAAGACTCCGACCGCGACCCACACCCACTGCTTCGCCACACCCCCAACCTAAAGCATCAGCGGTAGGCACGGGCCTGCAACTCGAAGAGCTCCGCATACCGACCGCCGGCCGTGAGGAGCTCCTCGTGGCTGCCGACCTCCTCCACCCGGCCGTGGTGCATGCACCACGATCAGGTCGGCCATCCGCACGGTCGAGAAGCGATGCGATACCAGGACGGTGATCGCCGCCGGTCTCGGTCGCCGCGACTCTGGCGGCTGACGCGTACTGCTCGTACAACCGGTGCTCGGCTTCCGGATCCAGCGCCGCGGTCGGCTCGTCGAGCAGTAACAGCAACGGCCGTTCCCGCATGAACGCCCGGGCCAGAGCGAGCCGCTGCCACTGCCCGCCGGACAACTCGACGCCGTCGGTGAACTTCTTGCCCAACTGCGTGTCCAGCCCGCGCGGCAGCCCGGCGACGACGGACTCCGCGTCGCCCCGCGATACCGCCGCACGAACGGCCGCCTCGTCGGACTCCCGTCGTACGTCGCCGACAGCCACGACCTCGCGTGCGGTCCACTCGAACTTGACGAAGTCCTGGAACCCGGCCGACAACTGCGACCGCCAGGAGTCCGGCGAGATCGTCGCCAGGTCCACTCCGTCGACCAGGACGCGCCCACTCGTCGGGTCGTACATCCGCGCGAGCAGCTTGACCAGCGTCGTCTTGCCAGCGCCGTTCTCCCCCACCAACGCGACCGCCGATCCCGCCGGCAAGGTCAGATTGACATCACTCAGTACGGCGGAATCCGTGCCAGGGTAGGCGAATCCGACGTTCCGCAGTTCGATACCGGCCCGGAGTCGCGGCGGCGCCGAATCCACGCTGGTCCGCCACGAGTTCTCCTTCGCATACTCCCGCAGCCAGTCGTACCGGCTGAAGCTGCGCACGACCTCGCCGACCCAGTAGACATTGCGCGCGATCCCACCGGTCATCTGGTCCACCTGCGGCGCCAGCAACAGCACGAGCACCACGTCGCCCGCCGTCTGCTGACCGTTCCGCGCCCGTGCGATCACCCAGACGATCGCCACGGCGTACGCGAGACCGAACGCCAGCCGCACCGACCCGTCGACCTTCCCGCCCCATCGCGCCGCTTCCACCCGGCGCCGGAACCGCTCCGTCTGTAACGTGAAGATTCTGGCCAGCAACACCTTCCCGAGCCCGAAGACGCGCACCTCGAGACCGGTCCGCGCGTCCTTCGCCACCTCGATCAGTTTGTCGACCAGCCGCTCCTGCGGCAGCGAGTCCTCATACGCCTTGTGCGACCGCACGCTGCTCACGTACGCCGACCAGATCCGCGTCGCACCGAGCAATGGCAGCACCAGCAGCAATGGATTCACCGACCCGAGCAACCCGAGCACGGTCACCGTGTTGGCCACTGTCGCGAACGCCCACAGCAGCACCTCGGCGCCGACACCCATCCGCCAAGCGCGCTCGCGGACCAACTCCAGCCGGTCGGCGATATCGGGCCGCTCGTGATGCGTCAGCCCCGGGATGCCCGTCGTGACGTCGAGCAGGTCGGCGTGGACCCGGCCGGCCATGCGTTCCTGAGCGGTGTCCTGCAGCGGCCAGCCGACCACATCGGCGACGAAGGAGACGGCGAGACCGCCCACGATGATGCCGATGCCCAGCGCGATCGTGTTCGACTGGTCGTTCGCGAGCCCATCGACGAGCAGGCTGACGCCGTACGTCTGGGCCGGCGCCGTGATCGCCCGCGCCGCGACGAGCAGCGTGGAGATCGCCATCAGCAACGGCGCGGCCCGGAACGACGTGGCCAGCCACAGCCAGCCGATCCGCAGGCTACGCATCGAGCGCCTCGCTCTGCGGGGCTTCCGGGGAGGTCACGTACCGCTCGGCCTGCAGACGGAACATGCCGGCGTACATTCCGTCCTGGTCCAGCAGCTCCTCGTGCGTGCCGTCCTCGACGATGCGCCCATCGGCAAGCACGCAGATGCGGTCGGCGTTCCGGACCACCGAGAACCGGTGCGAGATGATCAGAGACGCCACTCCCGACGTCAGCTCGAGGTAGCGCTCGACCAGCTCAGCCTCGGCACGCACATCCAGCGCCGCCGCCGGCTCGTCCAGCACGAGCACACCGGCTCCGGCATGTACGGCGAACAGCGCCCGGGCCAGCGCGATCCGTTGCCACTCGCCACCGGACAGGTCGACGCCGCCGTCGAAGGTCTTGTCGAGCACGGTGTCCCAGCCCTCCGGCAGACCGCGTACGACGTTGTCGATACCGGACTCGCGGGCGACCTTGGCGATGGAGATCTCGTCGTCGGCACGTTCGACCGCGCCGAACACGACGTTGTCGGTGACCGACAACGGGAAGCGCAGGAAGTCCTGCACGATCGCGGCGATCCGCCGCTGCCAGGCGGCCAGGTCGAGCTCCGACAGGTCCACGCCGTCGACCGTGATCCGCCCCTCGGTCGGCCGGTAGGCGCCACCGAGCAGCTTCACCAGCGTGGACTTGCCGGCCCCGTTGACACCGACGAGCGCGAGCGCTTCGTGCACCCGGATGGTGAGGTCGAGGTTGCGCAGCACATCGACGTCCGAGCCGGGATAACGGAAGCTGACGTTCTCGAATCGGACCTCACGCGCCGGCATCGTCTCGACCCGGTGCGGCGTCGTCGCGGCCGGCTCGGGGTGGCGCTCGGCGATCGTGCCCGGCAGTTCCTGCATCGCCCGGTACGCCGACAGTCCACGCTTTACCTGGACGACGCCGTACCCGTTCATCGCCACCCCGATGGACAGGATCGCCGGGACGGTGGTCGCGACCTGGGTCAGCGGGAGGTCGCCGTCCAGCGCGGCGCGGCCGACGAGCAGGATCGCGAAGCCGTTCGCGGCCAGATGCAGGCCGCCTGTCATGACCGACCACTTCACGTTCCGGCGGCGCCGCGCCCAGACCGGGCGGAAGCCCGCGGTCCATTCGCGGACGTACCGGTCGACCAGCCAGCCGTGCAACCCGAACACGCGAAGCTCCTTGGGTGCGTCGCGCATGCCGAGGTTGAACAGGTAATCGGCCCGCCGCTGCTCTTCGGTGTTGCCCCACCACACGTCGATCTCGCACGCGATCAGCCGACCGCCGTACCACTCCAGGAGCAGAGTCACCACGACCAGCATCGCCGCAACCGGCCAGGAGAACATCACCCCGACGATGACCGCCGAGCCGACCAGGGTGACCCGGCTGGCCATCAACCAGGGCAGATTCCCCAAGCCCTCGGCGAGGTGGAAGCCACCTTTGCCCTTGGCCCGCTCCTGCATGTCGAGAACCTCAGTGTCCTCGAGATGCCCGATGTGGTGCGGCCGGAGCAACGGCTCGGTGATGTCGGTGCCGATCTCCCGGACGAGCGCCGCATGCATGATCTGCGACGCCACCTGATGGATCGCCGGTGTGAGGCTCTGCACGATGAACACCGTCAGCAGCGCCCCGAGCAACCAGCTGAAGCTGCCGAGCGACATCGCCCCCGGGGCAGCGTCGATCACACCTGGCACAGCTCCGACGACCTGACCGGTCAGCAACGTGACCGCGATCCCCAGCACCGAACCGAGGACCGCAAGCCCCATCGTCAAAGCAGTGCTACCAGGTGAGACCCGTAACGCGTATCGCAGCAGAGTCAGCACTCAACCGACCGTAACCACCCCCACCGACAAAAGCATCCGAGTTTATCTGCGGAGCTGGCCCCAGACGTCGCGACCGAAGGAGAACACCAACGCCAGCAGTCCGAGACCGGGAAGGAGTGCGAGCCATCCTCCGGACGTGAGCCCCGCCAGAACCGCGGCCAGCATCATGCTCGCGACCAGAAGGACTGCCTGGCTCATGCCGATCACCCGGCGCGCCTGGTTGAACGGCAGCGGTGCGCGCAGCGCCGGCAGCGGTATGCCGGCCAGCAAGTACACGTACCGCAGGGCGCCGATCGCGACGACCCACCAGCCGGCGACGTCGAACACGGCAAGACTGATCGCGATCAGCAGCGTGGTCGCCGCGTCGGTCTCCATGTCGAAGCGCCCGCCGAAGCTGCTGGTCTCACCGCGCCGTCTGGCAATGCGGCCGTCGACCCCGTCGAGGATCAGGCAGACCGCGCCGACCACTGCGATGCAGAGCGCGATCAATGGTGTCGGCTCGACCCAGACCGCCTGCAGCAGCAATGCCAGGATCCAGACGGTCCCGACCAGGCGGGCCAGCGTCACCGTGTTCGCCAGGCCGAAACGACGGCGGCTGCGACCCCATCCGGTCACGATCAGCAGAGCTGCCGCCAGGTAGCCGGCGAAGGCGGCACCGGCGGGGATCGGCGCGGCCGCCATCGAGCATCCGAAGGCGGTCGCGGCCGCACCGGCCGAGATGGGTCGTAGAACGATCACGAGCTTCCAGGTCCGATGCTTGTACGGCGTACTGCGGCGAGTGTAATGACCCGGCAGCGCCGCACAGCCGGTCAGGTCTTGGCGATCACCCTTGACCACCGTCCGCCGGGCGTATGCGTGCGGGTTGCCCACACCGCTTTCAGGTCAAGGCGGCGGGCAGCGGGTCGGCGTGGATGATCTGCAGGCGGCTGACGGCTCGGGTCAGTACGACGTACAGGCGCTGCAGCCCCCGTGGTTCGGCGGCCACGATGCGGGCCGGCTCGGCCACCACGACCGCGTCGAACTCCAGGCCCTTCGCGAGCGTCGCCGGTACGCAGACCAGACGGGTCGTGTCCATCTCCTCCTCGGTCTCCCCGAGCAGGGCAGGCTCGAGGCCGGCGGCGGCGAGTACGTCCCGGAGGTGTCCGACCTGGTCGTCGGCCGCGATCACCGCGACCGAGCCTTCGCCGGCGAGGGCGGTCCGGCAGAAGGCGACGATTGTGTCCGGCAACGAGTCCCCGTCAGTCTGTACGACGCTCAGCGCATCGGCAATCGTCCGGACACCGCTTGGGACGCCGAGCGTCGGGGCGATCTCCGGCAGCAACTTCGCTGCGAAGTCGATGATCTGGTCCGGCACCCGAAACCCCCGGTCGAGCTCGGCCACCACACCGTCCGTCTTCTCGAGGTGACCGAGCACCCGGTCCCAGGATCCCGCGGCCCACGGAGTCGTCGCCTGGGCCAGGTCACCGAGAACCGTTGCCGAGCCGGTCCGGCAACGCCGCCCCAACGCGCGCAACTGCATGGCCGACAGATCCTGCGCCTCGTCCAGGACGAGATGGCCGAGTGATCCGGTACGCCGTTCGATCAGGTCCTCGAGCTCGTCCAGCAACACCGTGTCCGCGGCTGACCACTTCGCCGACTTCGACGAGCGCGCCGGCTTCTGCCAGAGCACCGCGGCGCGTTCTTCTTCGGTGAGATCGCCGGCCGCCTGCGCCAGGAACTCGGCATCGGCGAACAGCCGGTGCAGCACCTGCTCCGGGCTCACCCGCGGCCACACCCCGTCGACCAACTGCTTCACCGGCTTCGAGCGGGCCACGGCGTTCTGCACCCGGTCGTCCGGCGACTCGCCGCGCCGCTCCATCAGCACGAGTACGGCGTGCGCGATCCGCTGCGCGAGGGCATTCCGGCCCGGGTCGTACCGGGTCGACCCGCGCAGGGCGGTCACGATGTCCACGAGTTCGTAGTCGTGCACGCGGTAGCGCTGCGAACCCTTGCTGTACAGGATTCCTTCGGTCGGCGTACCGACGTACGACCAAAGGGCCCGCTGCAGCACACCCGCCATCCGGGCATCGCCTTTGACCCGCGCGGCCTCCGGCTCGTCCGACGCCGCGGCCGGCAGGCTGATCAGCTCCTCGATGGTGATCTGCCGTACGTCGACCTCGCCGAGCGCCGGCAGGACCTTGCGGATGTAGGACAGGAACGAGCGGTTCGGCCCGACGATCACGACACCGCCGCGACTCAGCCGCTCGCGCTCGGTGTAGAGCAGGTAGGCCACGCGGTGCAGGCCGACGGCCGTCTTGCCGGTGCCGGGCGCGCCCTGCACGCAGACGGACGGATGCAGCGGCGCCCGGACCAGGTCGTCCTGCTCCGGCTGGATCGTGGCCACGATGTCACGCATCGGCCCGGTGCGCGGGCGCTCGATCTCGGCCCGCAGGAACGCGTCGGCCTGATCGGCCTCGTCGGCGCCGATCATCGGCTCGTCCTCGAAGCCGGTCAGCTGTGCGGTGTCCGAGAAGCCGTAGCGGCGCCGCAGCAGCACCCGCTGCCGATCGCTGCGGGTGGCTCGGTAGAACGGCACCGAGACCGGCGCCCGCCAGTCGATGACGAGCGGCACGCCGTTGCCGTCGTGCACGTGCCGGCGGCCGATGTAGATCTGGTCGTGCTCCTCGATCGTGCCGGCCTCGTAGTCGAGCCGCCCGAAGAACAGCGGTACGTCGGGCATGTCGACCAGCGCCCGGGTCCGCTGCTCGTAAGCGCGGGTGCTGGCCTCGTTGGTGAAGCGCTCGTCGTTGTCCTCGCCACCGATCATCGGGACCTCACGGCCCTCGACGTCTCTGTGCATCCGGGCGAGCGCCTCGCGGGCCTCGGTCAGGAAGGCCCGTTCGGCCTCGAGTTCGGCAGGGATCAGTGTGGATTCGACCATCGAAAGGAGCCTCGACTCGGTGTCAGGTGTACGAACGACGGACTGGCGGCAATCAACAGGGTCCCGCCCCGGAGACCATCCGGTTCGTTGCGATCCTTCACGCAGTGCAAGAAGCCACCCGATAAAAGACAGGCCGAAGACGCTACCAGCGCCCCCGGAGACCCGCCACCGAATTACCCCGGCCGCCTTGGTCGTGGTGGCGTGCGTCAAGGACGCCTGCGGCGTCCGCTGCGCGGATCTTCGACCCTTGACCCACACCACCACGACCAGGGAAGGACGCAGCTATCCCGGAGCAGCTCACCCGAATGGTCACACTCCCCCCGCCCGGACACGGGAGCCAGCCCTGATCCGGGCGATGATCTGGTGCTGTCCCGGGGCCGTGGACACCTTCTGGGGACCCCGGACATGGTGTGACCTGTCCGAGGCCCCCACAAGGTGTCCACGGCCCCGGGGTTCCGCCCGGCTTGCCCGCCATCCGGCCGGTTTCGTCCGCATCCCGGGACACCCGGCCGGACCGTTCATCGAGGCGTCGAATTCGGTCGAACCCGTCGGCGTGTCGTCGACCAAGATCGACAACTCGACGAACGGCGTCCCCGCTTCGGCGATGCGGGCCGGGCCGACCACGCCGAACCCGGCAACCACATCCGCTGGACCATCCACCCCACCCGGGGTCACACCTCTGCGCGGGATCCGACTAGCCGGCGCCTGCTCGGGTACCGGGCGGAGCGGAGGTTGTGAACCATGACTGTGAAGCTGAACAAGAACGCTTTCGATCACGCGAAGAGCCTCATCCGCAAGGGCCAGACCGCGCTGGACGAACGGGACGACTGGAGCGAGCACGCCCCGACCGCGGACCAGGAGAATTCCTACCTGGACAAGCACGGGTGGCGCGAGTACGGCGAGTGGTACCTCGGCATCGACACCGACATGGACGGGGACACCAAGGGTCACTACAAGTTCCCGTACGGCGACTTCCGGCGAGTGCACCGCTGTGGCGTGATCAGCGCCGAGTCCCGGGCCGCCCAGAACGACTACGACGACATCACCAAGGCGGTCGCGGAACTCCACGAACTCCTCGACGGCGATCACGCCTGATCCGGGCGCGCTCACCCGCGGGAGGGATCTGCGAGCACCCGCGCGAGGGATCCACGAGCGGTGTCCACGGGCGGAGACTCGTGGTCGTGGGGTTCTTGCGGAGGTGGCCGGAGTGGATCGGCCAGGGCGTTCGGCTCTGGGCGGCGCTGTACGGCGCGCTGGCGGCGTACTGGGTCTTCGGCGGCCGGGCCGGGTTCCCGGTCGCGGACGTCAACGGTCACCCACCGGGTGGGCAGCCTGTCGCAACGGCCATCGCCTTGCTGTTGCTCAGCGGCGCAGCCGTGGCGCTGACCTCGGTCGGCTCGATCTCACGAGCAGCCCAGGTCGGGCTCCGGTACGCGACAGCGACCGCACTACTCGGCACGTTCGGTGTGGCGCTCAGTGCGGTCGGGATCGTGGCCTCAGGCGCCGTGGAGCGACCGCTCGCCCTCGTGACTCAACTGCTGGCCCTCGTCGGCGCGTTCACACTGTTCGGAGCCGCCCTCGCACAGGCTCGCCGGAGCCGGTCGCGCTGCCCACGCTGCGGCGGACCGCATCCGCTGCCGCCGCACCCCGAGCGACGGCTGGTACGACGGAAGCCGCCTGCCGCATCCAGACGCAGCCGACTCGCTGGATACGCGTTGCTGCTCGGAGTGGTGCCGTGGGCAACAGTCAAGTTCGTCTGGGGCCTCGGCGGATCGGCCCTCGGCGTGACCGCCGCCGAGTGGCATACCACCTTCGACGCCGGCGCCACCTCCGGCCTGAGCCGCATCCTCGAACGCGCCGGACTGGACATCACCGTGCTCGCTTCGCTGGTCGGCGCCGTGCTGGCGATCACCCTGCTGAGCCGCCCGCGGCTCCTCCGCTGGCTGCTGCTCACGCCCGCCGTCACCGGAGCCACGAGTCTCACCTCGTACGGCGTCCCGCTCGCGATCCGGGGCACCGTCGTACTCGTCGGCCTGACCCCGCCGACCGGCGATCCGGCACCGTTCAGCGCGACCGGTCAGGCGTGGATGATCACCTTCGGCGGCCTCGCCTTCACCGGCCTCGGAACGGCGCTGGCCCTCGGCGCGCACTCGTACCACCGGCGCAGCAAACCCACCTGCGCGCGCCGTCGCTGACGGGCGGTGGGTGACCCCTGGGTCGACTGTGGCTAATATTGACTGAGCACCGTACGTCGGCAACGCCTCCAGTGACGCCGATCGCGCCGCGACGGCTGCGCCTCGAGCAGGAATCACGGCCCTCCACCAGTGGGCATCGGTCCCACCCCGGTGGCGGGTCCCGCCGGGATTCCGCATGTCGATCGCTCGCGGGTGATCGCCCGGCAGCTCCGGCCCGGGGTATCTCGTCGGCGGTGTGCTGCGGTGCGGTGTTGCGTGCCGCTGTGACAAGGATGTCGCGGCAGTTCTGAGGAGGGGATCTTGGCCCAGCGAGGCCGGCGTCAGTCCGACGCTACCCGTAGTGCCGCGCCCCGGCGCCGGCGTCGTGTCCGCGACGTCGAGGTCGAAGGCCTGATGCCGGTGCTCGCCCGTGCCGTGCGCGAGGTCGAGGGAGCCGTCGAGCGGTCGGCGGTCCGGCCGTCGATCCGGACGAAGTTCCAGGTCATCGCCCTGCTGGTGCGCGAGGAGCGGGCCCGGGTGAACTCCGACGCGTCCGCCACCGACACCTACCGGGCCGAGCAGCTCCGCCGCCTCGACGGGATCGCGACGATCCTCGCCAAGACCGCGGCACTCGAGCCCTCGCTGCTGGCGCTGCTCGCCGAGGACGCTGTCGTGTCCGAGGCCGCCACCGCGCTCAAGCGCGAGATGCTGGTGTCGGCCGGTCAGGAGCCGCCTGACGACGAGCCGGCCGTCAAGCCGCCGACTGCCGCCGCACCGCAGACGGCCGCGCGGCAGGTCGTCCCGCAGTCTGTCGTTTCGCGGCAACTCGCCAACCCCTTCCTGGCCCCCGACTTCAGCGCCGCCCCGGCCCGCGAGCCGCAGCCGCGACGCCTGGCCGGCTGGGAGCTGATCGGCCCGCTGCTCAAGTCGTTCGAGTACGCCACCGCCTCGTCGACCATGGCCCTGCCCAACCCCACCTCGCTGCGGTCCGCGGCCGGGATGGACCTGATGCCGCACCAGGCGCGCCTGGTTGCCGCCGCCGCGGCCGGCCACCGGACCTTCCTGCTGGCCGACGAGCCCGGCCTGGGTAAAACCGCTCAGGCCCTGCTCGCCGCCCAGGCTGCCAACGCCTACCCCCTGCTGGCCGTCGTACCGAACGTCGTCAAGACGAACTGGGCGCGCGAGGCCGGCCTGTGGACTCCCCGCCGTACCGCCACCGTGATCCACGGCGACGGCGACACGATCGACGGCTTCGCCGACATCGTGGTGGTGAACTACGAGGTGCTCGACCGGCATGTCGGCTGGCTCGGCGAGCTCGGCATCCGCGCCATGGTGGTCGACGAGGCGCACTTCATCAAGAACAAGAAGTCCCAGCGATCGCAGAACGTGCTGCGGCTGTCCGAGCGGATCCGGACCCGGATGGGGCGTCCGCTGCTGATGGCCCTCACCGGGACTCCGCTGATCAACGACATCGAGGACTTCACCGCGATCTGGCAGTTCCTCGGCTGGATCGACGAGAACAAGCCGGGCGCGGCCCTGATGGAGGCGCTCGAGGACAGCGGCCTGACACCGGCGGATCCGGGGTTCTACGCGGCCGCCCGGGCCAGTGTGATCGACCTCGGCATCGTCCGCCGCCGCAAGGTCGACGTCGCCGCCGACATCCCGGCGCGCCGGATCGCCGACCTGCCGGTCGAACTCGACGACGCCGCCGGCCGGTCGATCCGCGACGCTGAACGCGAGCTCACCAACCGCCTCGTCTCGCGCTACCAGAGCGCGCTCGCGACCCGGGAGTCCGGCGAGGTCGTCGACGGGATCGACCACGACCTGGTACGGCGGGTGGCCGGCTGGGAGCGCGCCGACCCGGACTCGAAGACCGGCGAGAACGTGTTCAGCCTGGTCCGGCGGATCGGCCGGGCGAAGGCCGGCCTGGCCGCCGACTACGCCGCGCAGCTCGCGCACAACGTCGGCAAGGTCGTGTTCTTCGCCCGGCACATCGAGGTGATGGACGCCGCCGAGACGCTGTTCGCCGACCGCGGGATCGCCTACTCCTCGATCCGGGGCGACCAGACTCCGAAGAACCGGCAGAAGAACATCGACGCGTTCGTGAACGACCCGGAGGTCTCGATCGCGGTCTGCTCGCTGCTGACGGCCGGCGTGGGCCTCAACCTGCAGGTCTCGTCGAACGTCGTCCTGGCCGAACTGTCCTGGACCAACGCGGAGCAGACCCAGGCCATCGATCGCGTGCACCGGATCGGCCAGGCAGAGCCGGTCACCGCGTGGCGGATCATCGCCGCGCAGACCATCGACACCAGGATCGCGGACCTCATCGACGCCAAGGCGGGGCTGGCCGCGAAAGCCCTGGACGGCTCCGACGAGGAGGTGCCGTCCTCGGCCGATCTCCAGCTCGAGGCTCTGGTCACGCTCCTGACCAACGCCTTGTCACCCACTGGGTAAGCGCTATCCTCATCAGGTGATCTACGAGCTGAACCATGTCGGCGGGCGCGTCAGGGACCTGGACGCGAGTTTGGCGTTCTATACCGGCCTCGGGGCCGAGGTGGTCGACCGGTTGTTCATGACCAACAGCCGGGTCAACCGGGTGCACGTCCAGGTCGCGACCGGGCTGGTGGAGCTCCTGCACAACGAGGAGCCGGATCCGGAGGCGAGCTACGGACTGAACCATGTCGGATTCATGACCGACGACCTCGACGCGGACTACGCCCGGCTGACCGGGCTGGGGTACGCCGAACTCTCGGCGCCCAGGACCGCGAGCAGTGGTCAGGGCAGGCTCGCGTTCCTCGCCGATCCGAACGGCGTACGGATCGAACTCCTGCAGCGTTCGGAGGAGTTCCGGATTCCACCGATCGCCTCGGGTCCGGTACGGCGGCTGTCGTACATCGCCCTGGCCGCACCCGATCTCGACGCGGCGATCGAGTTCTACGGCACCCACCTCGGCATGGAGCGCGTGCCGTCCGACGAACCCACGTTCCGCATCGGCAACGACGCCGTCAAACTCTGCCAGTCGCCCGCACCGGCACCCACCCCGATCAACCACCTCGGCCTGACCGCGACCGATACCCGTCCCGACTCCCTCGACCCGGACGCCAACCGGATGACCTTCCTGGCTGCCTAAGCGTCGGCGATCCGGAGGTTGAGCTCGACCTCCCACTTCGTCTTCCGCGGCTCGGTCCGCGGATCAGTGTGGAACGCCTCGTACCTGCACCCGAAATGGTCGCCTTCGGCAACATCCCGGCGATCGAGGGTGATGCCCTGTTCGGCGACCCACTCGAGCAAGGCACGGTTCGCGCGGAGCGAATGGTTGCGGTATGTGAGGGTCGCGTAGCGGCTGGCCCCGTCGAGCGGGCCCGGCGTCATGACACCCACCTCCAAGTCCATCGGGCCGGCCATATCGATCACATGCAAGCGAAGGAAGAACAGACCGAGGTCGTCGACATCCCGCTCGAGGAGCCAGGCGCCGAGTTCGTCGATCAGTTCGTTCCGCTTGCTCAACATGCCGCGGAACGGCGTGACCACGCGGATGCCGAGATAGTCCTGCTCCGGTCGCTCGACAACGCGAGGCGGTTCGAGTACATCCATCTGCGCCCTCTCAGTCCGCGGGACTTCTCAGCATCGGACCTGCCCCAGGGGCAAGGTCAAGAGTCAACCGCTGACGGATCCACAGGACGGTGAGGACGGTGAGTGCCGCGGTGAGGTGGATCAGTCCCTGCCGGACCTCGTGGCCGAAGCTCGCGTAGGCCAGATAGGACGCCAGCGGTACGGCGAGCCACTCGGCCCGGCCGGCCAGTACGGCGAGTGCGATGAGCGGAACGCCGTACCAGGGGTAGGTCGGGGTGGTCAGCAGGAGTGCACCGCCGTACAACCAGCAGCAGGTGACCGCGATCGGCTGCCGTCCGTGCAGGCGGATCGCGAGCAAGGCCAAGGCGACAGCGACGACGCCTGCGACGACCTGCCGGGCCGCTGGCGGCAACACCAGCGCGAGAATCGCCGACCGGGAACTGCCGTCGGAGAAGCCTTCCTGGCCGAGGTAGCCGGGCAGGAAGCCGAGCACCAAGGTGCCGACGGCAAGCACGTGCGGGACGTAGCTCGCCACGAACGTCCCGACGGCAATCAACGGGGTCTTCACGCCGTTTCGCCGTACCGAGGTGAAGGCCGGTAGAAGCAGAAGTGGCAGGAGCTTCACGGCGGCGGCCGCGCCGAGGAGCAGGCCGGTGATCACCGGTGAACGCCGAGCGGCGGTGATGACAGCGGCAACGATGAGAGCGGCGGCGAGTACGTCGATGTGGGCGGCGCTGCCGGCTTCGAGGGCGACGATCGGGGACCAACCCCAGAGAATCGCCCAGCGTGGATCGCGGTTGCGGCGGCGTAGTTCGGTCGCCAGCAGCGCTGTCAGGCCGACGGCGAGCACCGCCGCGGCTAGTTGTAGCCCGAAGGTCCCGGCCGACCACGGAGTGAGGGCAGCGACCGCGGTGAAGTACGCCTGGGCGACCGGCGGGTAGATGGTCGGAACCTCGGGCCGATTGATCCGGGTGCGTGGGTCGTCGGCCGAGAGGACGGCGACTGCGGCCGGATCGCGGGGAACGCGAGGTGGGCCGGTGACGCCGGTTCGGTCTTCCGGTGACAGGCCGGGGAAGAGGATGGGGTCGCGAAGCCTCGCCAGCGCATCGTCGAGGGGCACATGCGAGTACGGCGAGCTGCCGGAAAGCTGGACGCGACCGTCCCACACGTAGCGGTACGCATCCGTGCTGGTGATGGGCGCGAGAGTGAGACCCGGCAGTTGGCAGAGCGCGGCGAACATGAGGACGCCGAGCACCGGCCGTCGTCCGGCCGGTCGACGCGTGATCAGCCAGGCAATCCCACCGAGCAGGAGAACCGCCACCAGCAGTGTGCCGTTGGGCCACCAACTGGCTGAGGCCGTGGCTACCACTGCCGCGCTGCCCACCACACAGACCACTCCGCCGACGACCAGCGGCACCGTCCCACCGCTTGCTGCTCGCCCTAGCTTGCGTGCCGGCCGTTGCACAACGGACATCAGATTGCCTGGTCTCTTAGGGCCAGGTCGAGGTCCGCCGGGGAGCGGCGGAAAGTAAGGAAGGTTCGGCCGCTGGCACGCCAGTCCTCGGTCGCGAGGAGGCCGGCGGTCCGGGCGTGCCGCATGATCGCGCGGCTGCCGACTCTTGCCCAGGGCAATGGTCTCGACCGGCGCCCGTTCGCGCTGTGCAGCACGATCGCGCTGGTGTCGTCGAGACCGTCGTCCGGATCGACCTCGACCAGCACCAGCCCGTTCGGCCGGACGAGTTCGGCACAGCGTTGCAGCAAGACGTCCGGGGCACCGCCGATGCCGATGTTGCCGTCCATCAGCAGGACGCTCCCCCAGCGCCCCTCACCGGGAAGCCGATCCTCTACCGGTCGACGCAGTGCGGCGGCGCCCCGGTCGGTGGTCAGCCGTACGGCGTGCGCGGAGATGTCGACGCCGAGCGCCGGGATCCCCTGCTCGGCCAGCGCCGTGACGATCCGGCCCGGACCGCAGCCGATGTCCAGCACCGGTCCCTCGCAGCGACTCAAGGCGATCCGATCCACCGCATCGGCGGGCGCGCGCCAGCGATCCACCTCGGACAACGCCGGAACGGTCCGCCCGTCGGTGCCCGTGACGACCACCCGTCCGCCGTCGAGCGCCTTCTCGAAGAGCAGTGCCGGATGGGCCGCATGCTGCAGCCGCCGATGCAGCCGCGACATCCGCAGCCGGGGAAACTCGGCCGCGATCGCCGCGGCGTCCCGTGGCGTGTCCATGTCGCGAAGTGTCGGCAGCAGCTTCACCCGGTAGCCGAGGAACTCGAGCCTCGCCAGCTGGTCGACCCCGGTGTGGTCCGTGGACATCGGTACGCCGGCAGTCGCGCGCCGATCGGGTTCGCGCAGGCCGAGACACCAGTAGCCGCCGTCCACGGTCAGTCCGAGCACAGCGTCGTACCCCGACCAGTCGGCCGCGAGTAGCTCGGGAGTCACCTGTGGGGTGTCCATACCGACCAGAACCATCGGCGATCCGTCGTACGCGTCCTCGAAGGCCGCGGCCAGCCGCTCGTCGAGTCCGTTCCCGCGCTGGGTGACCACGGCGAATCCGTCCGGCAGCCATGGCCCGGGCATCCCGTCGAGTGCCAGGACGGAGCGCCGGACCGCCGTCTTCCGGACCGCGGCCAAGGTGTCGGCCAGCGAGGCACGGGCGAGGGCCGCGGCTTCGTCGGGGGTGAACTCCGTCTGCAGGCGGGTCTTCACCCGGCCGGGGACCGGTTCCTTGGCGATCACGATCAGCGTGCGGGCGGTCATGCGGACAACACCTTGGTCATGTCCTTCACCGCGCGTACGGCGCCGAGCGGGGTGCCGGTCACCTTCGATCGACCAGATCGCGGCAGGTAGTCCACGTCGACCTCGGCGATCCGCCAGCCGGCGTCGGCCGCCTTCACCACGGTCTCCAGCGGATAGCCGGATCGGCGGTCGGTCAGTCGAAGATCCAGCAGCGCCTGCCGACGGGCGGCGCGCATCGGGCCGAGGTCGCGCAGGCGGACGCCCGTCCGGCGATGGATGCGGCGAGCGAGTTCCAGGTTGGCGAGGCGGAGGTGCCACGGCCAGGCACCACGGGTGACCGGGCGGCGGCGACCGAGCATCAGATCGGCCCGGCCGGCCAGGACCGGGGCAGTCACCCGCACCAGCTGGCCAGGATCGAGCGAGGCGTCCGCGTCGAGGAACGCCACCACCTCGGCCGTCGCCGCCTCCAGTCCGGTGTGACAGGCGGCGCCGTACCCGCGAAGCTCACACGGGATCACCGTGGCGCCGAGTCCGGCGGCGATCTCGGCCGACCCGTCGGTCGAACCGTTGTCCACGACAACGGCCCGGACGCCGTCCGGCAATCGACCGAGCACCCACGGCAGAGCGGCCGCCTCGTTCAGGCACGGCAGGACGAGGTCGATATCAGCAGCCACTCTCCGACGGTAGGGAAATCCGGTCCGTAGCTGGGGCCTGACGCGGCTACGGCTCGCTTACGTCGTGCCGAACCGGCTACGGCTTGCTTACGTCAGTGGCGATGTCGGGCTTGAGCGGCGGTGGACGCGCTCCGGCGCTTCTACGCTCAGGGCGTGGCTACTCGTGTGCTCGTCGTGGACGACGACCCGACCGTTTCGAATGTGGTTTCGGCGTACCTGACCAAGGCCGGGTACGACGCCCGCGTGGTCGCCGACGGGGTTGCGGCGGTCGAGGTGTGGCAGCAGTGGAAGCCGTCGGTCGTCGTACTGGACGTGATGCTGCCCGGGCTGTCCGGACTGGAGGTGCTCCGCCGGATGCGCGCCGCCGATGACAGCGCGGCGGTGATCATGCTGTCCGCACGCGGCGAGGAAGAGGACCGGCTGGTCGGGCTCGAGGTCGGCGCCGACGACTACGTGGTCAAGCCGTTCAGCCCACGAGAACTGACCCTGCGGGTGCAGGCGATGCTGCGGCGCGAGGAACGCTTGGCCGGGCAGGACCTGACGCCGACGAAGCTGAGTGCGGGACCGGTGACGATCGACACCGCGGCCCGGATCGCGTCGCTGGACGGGGTCGAGTTGTCGCTGACGCATCGGGAGTTCGACCTGTTGACGTATCTGGTGTCGCACCCTGGCAAGGCCTACACCAAGACAGAGCTGCTGCGCCGGGTCTGGGGCTGGGACTTCGGCGACTCCTCCACCGTGACCGTCCACGTCCGCCGATTGCGGGAGAAGATCGAGGCCGATCCATCCGATCCCCGGCTGGTGCTGACCGTGCCACGGACCGGCTACCGCTTCGTAGGTGAGGGCGAATGAACCGCGATACGGTCACGATTCTCGGACTCACCGCGCTCTGGACCCTGATCGTCGCCGGCCTGGGTGCGTTGGTGCTGTGGAGGTTCCGGCGCAGTTCGTTGCGGATCAGCATGATCGTGGTCGCGATCGTGCCGATGGCTGCCGCGCTGGCCGCCGTACTGCAGAGTGTGCGGGCGATGTTCATCTCAGCTCACGACTCCCTCGTGGTGCTGTGGACACTGGCGTTCTCGGCCCTGTTGGGGCTGGCGATGTCAGTCCTGCTCGCCCACTGGATCGCCACCGGCTCACGCGATGTCGGACGACGGTTGCGTCACCTCGGGACGTCGTACGACGCTCCTGCTGCTGCGTCGGTGGGGACGGTGCCGGCCGAGCTGGCGGAGTTGACCGACGAGCTGGAGCAGACCCGGCAGCGCCTGGCCGCTTCACGCGAGCGCGAACACGCCCTCGAAGCCAGCCGCCGCGAACTGGTCGCCTTCCTGTCCCACGACCTGCGGACGCCGCTCGCCGGGTTGCGCGCGGTCTCCGAAGGACTCGAGGACGGCGTGATCGACGACGTACCCGGCGCCTCTGCGCCAGCTGCGGACCACGGTCGACCGGATGACCGGGCTGGTGGACGATCTCTTCGAGCTGTCCCGGCTGGCCGCGGCCCCGCCATCACGGCGCCGGTCCGCGGTCAGCCTGCGTGAACTGGCCGAGGACGTCGTCGGCGAGACCTGCGAACACGCCCGCTCCGAGGGCGTCGATCTCTCCGTCTCGACACCGCGCGACGACGACCGGCTCGCGGTCCACGGCGACGCCGACGAGCTGACCCGCGCGGTGACGAACCTGGTCGACAACGCCATCCGGCACACCGAGCCAGGTGGAGCCGTCCGGCTGTCGGTCGATCGCGAGACCGACGGCCGGATCCGGCTCGCGGTGACGGACGGCTGCGGCGGAATCCCGGACCACGTCCTCACCCGGGTCTTCGACGTCGGCTGGCGCGGCGACGAACAACGCTCGCCCGCCAACGCCTCGACCGGCGGCGGACTCGGCCTGGCGATCGCCCGCGGCGTGGTCGAGTCCCATCACGGCAGGATCGCCGTCGCCAGCGTCCCCGGCGGCTGCACCTTCGAGATCGACCTACCCGCCGGCTGACCGGACCAGGTCCGCGATCCCATCGGTCAGGTCGTACGCCGGTTTCCAGCCCAGCTCCGCCTTGATCCGGTCGGAGCTCGCGGTGATGTGCCGGACGTCGCCCAGACGGAACCGGCCGGTGATCACCGGAGCCGGTCCGGCGTACGCGCGCGACAGCTCGGTGGCCACGTCGGCGATGGTGTGCACGGTGCCGCTGCCGACGTTGTAGGCCGCGAACTGCGGATGGTCGGCGGCAGCGGCAAGGGTGACGGCCGAGGCGATGTCCTCGACGTGAACGAAATCGCGCCGCTGACGGCCGTCCTCGAAGACCTGCGGTGCTTCGCCACGCTGGAGACACGAGCGGAACAACGCCGCCACCCCCGCGTACGGCGTATCGCGCGGCATCCCGGGTCCGTACACGTTGTGGAACCGCAGCGCGGCGACCCGGCCGCCGGTCTCCCGGGCCCACGCGGCGGCGAGGTGTTCGCCGGTCAGCTTGGACGCCGCGTACGCGTTGCGTGGATCGAGCCGGGCGTCCTCGTCGACCAGGCCCGGGCTCAGGAAGTCCCCGCAGTACGGGCACGGCGGTTCGAACTTGCCCTCCTCGAGGTCCGTGATCCGCCGGGGTCCGGGCGCGACGGCACCGTGCCGGGCGCAGTCGTAGCGGCCTTCGCCATACACGACCATCGAGCTTGCGTAGACCAGGTGGTTGATCCTCGCGCGGCCCAGCTGCCGGAGCAGGACGGCCGTGCCGAGGCTGTTGCTGCTGACGTAGTCGTCGATGTCGTCGAGATCGACACCGAGCCCGACCTTCGCCGCCAGATGGATGACCACGTCCACGCCTTCGAGCGCGGCGGCGACCGCGTCGGCGTCGCGTACGTCGGCGATTGTCAGATTGTCGACGATCGACCGCTGCTTGTGGACGTCGGCGCGGAGCGAGTCGAGCACGGTGACGTCGTGGCCGTCAGCAACGAGCTTGGCGTGCACGTGGCGGCCGATGAAGCCGGCGCCACCGGTGAGCAGGACCTTCACCGGACGGCGCCTTCGGCGGCGGTTCCGGCCAGCGCATGGCGGCAGGTGCAGTCGGCGTCCGGTTTGGGCAATTGGGTGATCACGTCGGCGAGGAGAAGCTTCAGGCGTTCGATGCTCCGGTCGAACACCTCGAAGACCTCGGCCTGGGTGACCCCCTCCCCCGCCGCCACGCCGGCGTCGTGGTCGGTCACCACGGCGACCGACGTGTAGCAGAGCCCGAGCTCGCGGGCGATCGACGCCTCGGGTGCACCGGTCATGCCGACCACGGACCAGCCCTGGGCCGCATGCCAGCGCGATTCGGCCCGGGTCGAGAACCGTGGACCGTTGATCACCACCATCGTGCCGTCCGGAACCACGTCACCGTTGCCCGCGGCAATCACCGCGGCCCGGCCGTTCGGACAGTACGGATCGGCGGGCGACGTGTGCACGACTGGATGCGGCGGGCCGTCGTACACGGTGAGCTCGCGGCCCCAGGTCCGGTCGACGAACTGGTCGGGTACGACGAAGGTGCCGGGAACGAGCTCCGGACGCAAAGAGCCGACCGCGCACGGGCCGAGGACCTGGCGGACGCCGAGAGCGTGCAACGCCCAGAGATTGGCCCGGTAGTTCACTCGATGCGGCGGGTAGCGGTGGTCCGCGCCGTGCCGCGGGATGAACGCGATCTCGCGCCCGCTCACCTCGCCCACGACAGGCGCCTCGCTGGGCGGCCCGAACGGTGTCTCCACCACCACCGGACGTGCGTCCCGCAGGAACGAGTAGAAACCTGATCCGCCGATCACACCGATCTCTGCCATGCGTCTGACCCTAGGAGCGCGGGTGGCGCCGAAGTGGTGATCTGGTGGATCCGTCAGCACGCCGTAACCGCCAGACGAGTACGCCGACCAGGACGATCGCGGCCTCCAGCAGCAACCAGTCGCGGAGGTAGTCCCGGGACAGCACGGTCGGATTGGCGCCTTTGCCTTGGCGGAGCAACAGCGGAATCGCGATCAGCGTGGTGATGCCGACGTACAGGAGCGTGGTGCGGGCGACGGCCGCCGTACGACCGGTCAATCGACGGGTCAGGATCCATCCGGCGCCGACCACCAGGGGCGTGACGATGAAGTCGTCCACGAGTACGGCGCCGCCCAACCAGAGCGGGAGCCGGATCAGTGCGTCCGTGCTCAGACTCTGCAGCAACAACCACAGTCCCCACAGTCCGAAGGCGACCCCGCAGCTCGCCAGCGCGATCCGGATCGGTGACTTCATGGCAGCACCTCCAGGCGGTGGACCCACTTGGTTTGCAGGACGCCAGGCCGGTTGGGGGCGATGATGCGGGCGGGAAAACCGTGGTCGAGGTCGAGGTCGCCGCCGTTCAGCCGGAGAGCGAGCAGCGTGAGCGGATTGTCGGCGAACTGCGGCGGGAGCTCGCTGGTCGCATAGGCACCGTCCTTCTCCAGCGAGACCACGCGGACCCGGGACGACGCCGGAGCGCCGCAGAGTCTCAACAGGTCGCGAATCCGCACGCCCTCCCATCGAGCGCCCTGACTCCAGCCTTCGACACACGCGATCGGCAGCGCGGACCGGCTCTGCGGCAGAGCGCGCAACTCGTCCAGGGTGTAGGTCAGTTGCTCAGGGCCCGCAACCGTGAATCGCCAGTCGGCACCGACGACGGTCACGCCGGCATCCCGGGCGGTCCGGTTCACAGGCAAACCTTGCGGGCCGACGCCCGGCTTGCGTGGTGCGAGTACGGCGACCGGCCCGAGCACCGGCACCGACTGGCCGACCGAGGCGATCCCGACCAGCGCGCCGGCACCGGCGACGGTCCGGAACAGACCTCGCCGGCTCAAGCCGCCGGTTTCCGGGGCCGGCGGCGGCGTGCTGCGCCAGTGAGTGGCGATCAGCGGGAACCTGACTGCGATGTGGACGAGCAAGGCGCCGACGATGATCCAGGCGAGGGCGTAGTGGGTCTGCCTGAAGGGGAAAGGCCAGGGATACCACTGCAGGGTGTTCAGGAAACCGATGAACAGCTCCAGGGCCAGCGCCGACACCAGCACGAGGATGGAGAGCCGCTCCAGAACCAGGCGCACGTCCTTGGGACCGGGCAGCTTGGCGAACAGCTTCGGATAGACCGTCCACAACTTTGCCAGCAGCAACGGAACGGCAACGGTCCCGCTCAGTACGTGCAGCCCCTGGGTTACGCGGTACAGCGACGCCGGGCGGCTCGGGATGTAGAGCACTCCGGGAGCCGCCTGCTGGAAGTGACCGAACAGGCCGGTCAGAAAGCAGGTCAGCACGGCGATACCGAGCCAGCGGCCGATCACGGTCGCCACCCTCGGATGGTGCAGAGGAGACGGGAACGACATCTCCGTCGGAGGTCGCAGCTTCATGTCTCCATCACAACCCGCCCGACCACCTCGGACGGATCCCCCGAACGCTTACCGCCCGCGAACGTTGCGGTGGGCGGTGATCATCCAGGCGCGGGAATCGAACCAGACGCCATCCGCATTCTGGTGCGCGGCGAGGCTTGTGATCAGCCGCTGAAGTGCTTGCTCGGTGTGGACCGGATCCAGCCGTCCGAGCAACTCCTGCGTTACCCGCAGGCCGAGTGCGGCGTCGCAGGCGGCTTCGGCGTCAGGACCGTAGTACACGGGTTCCCGGACATCGGTGACTTGGATGCGGGTGAAGCCTGCGTCGGTCAGGAGCCGTTCGGCGGTTGCTGGGTCGGCGAGAGAGAACGCGTCACTGCCGGCTGGCGCAGCACCGAGGGCTTGATGGATCACCGCGTCCCATTCCTGGTGCCGCTGCTCCTGCCACACCAACTGTACCAACCGCGCGCCAGGTCGCAACGCGCGGGCGATGTTGGTGAACGCGGCCGCCGGATCGGTGAAGAACATCGTGCCGAACCGGCTGACACCAAGGTCGAAGCGCTCCGCGGGAAAGTCGTGATGCTGCGCGTCGGCCTGCTCGAAGTGGACATTCCGCAGGCCCTCCTCCTCGCTGAGCCGACGGGCCGTCGCCACATTCTGGGCCGAGATGTCGACGCCGAGCGCGCCGGCCGCAACCCTGGCCGCATCCCGGGTGGTGAGCCCGGTACCACAGCCGATGTCGAGCACGTGGTCATCCGGCCCGACATGCATGCCTGCGTTCAGCCGCCGGCGATAGCGGCTCAACTCGGCGTCGTAGTCGAACGTCATGACCTGCCTTCGTCGGCGGCGGCAAGGTGATCCTCCACCGCGGAGGGCACAAAGAAAGGCAAGGAAGATGTTCTTCCCTGCCCTCCTCAACGTATAGCGCACGGGGGGACTTGCCGCAAGGGGCGGGTTGTGCTGGAGAATCTCGGGCCGGAGCCAGAAATCGCACAGACGAAGGCGACTTGGGGATGGGGTTTTCCATGATTGACGTGATCGTTGCGGGTGGCGGGCCGACCGGGATGATGCTGGCTGCCGAGTTGCGGCTGCACGGCGTCCGGGTGGTCGTACTGGAGAAGGACGCGGAGCAGACCAAGGTTGTCCGCGCACTCGGCCTGCATGCGCGCAGCATCGAGGTGATGGATCAGCGCGGTCTGCTGGACCGGTTCCTCGCGCTCGGCCAGCAGTACCCGATCGGCGGTTTCGCCGCCATCACGAAGCCGGCGCCGGAGCGGCTCGACACCGCGCATCCGTACACCCTCGGCATGCCGCAGACCACTATCGACCGACTGCTGATCGAGCACGCCGCCGAGGTCGGCGCCGAGATCCGCCGCAGCTGCGAGCTGGTCGGGCTGACCCAGGACGGCGACGGGGTAACCGCTGAACTCGCCGACGGCACGCAGTTGCGCTCGCGCTATCTCGTCGGTTGCGACGGCGGCCGCAGTACGGTGCGCAAGCTGCTCGGAATCGGCTTCCCCGGCGAGCCGGCCAAGCGCGAGACGCTGCTGGGCGAGATGGAGGTGACCGCGTCGCCGGAGACGGTCAACGAGGTCATCAGTGAAGTCCGCAAGACCCAAAAGGGGTTCGGCGCCATGCCGCTCGGCGACGGGGTGTACCGCGTCGTCGTACCGGCCGACGGGGTGGCCGAGGACCGTGAGATCCCACCGACCCTCGAGGAGGTCCAGCAGCAGCTGAAGGTGTACGCCGGCACCGACTTCGGCGTGCACTCACCGCGCTGGCTCTCCCGCTTCGGCGACGCCACCCGGCTGGCCGATCGCTACCGCATCGACCGGGTACTGCTGGCCGGCGACGCCGCGCACGTCCACCCGCCGGCCGGCGGCCAGGGGCTCAACCTCGGTGTCCAGGAGGCGTTCAATCTCGGTTGGAAGCTGGCCGCCGAGATCAACGGCTGGGCGCCGGAGGGCCTGCTGGACACCTACGAAACCGAACGGCGCCCGGTGGCCGCCGCCGTCCTGGACAACACCCGCGCGCAGATGGAGCTGCTGTCCACCGAGCTCGGCCCGCAGGCCGTACGACGGCTGTTCTCGGAACTCATGGACTTCGAAGAGGTGAACCGCTTGCTGATCGAGAAGGTCATCGCGATCGGCATCCGCTACGACTTCGGCGACGGCCACGACCTCGTCGGCCGCCGCCTGCGCGACGTACGACTGAAGCAAGGCCGGCTGTACGACCACATGCACACCGGCCGTGGCCTGCTCCTCGACCAGACCGGCAAGCTCTCGGTGGACGGCTGGTCGGACCACATCGACCACGTCGTGGACACCAGCGAGGAACTCGACGCCCCCGCCGCGCTCCTCCGCCCCGACGGCCACGTGGCGTGGGTTGGGGACGATCAGCAAGACCTTGAAACCCACCTCGCCAAGTGGTTCGGCACCCCAAACAGCTAAGCGGCTTAGGGCCGGGCGGCGCGGACCATGTCCTCGCGGCGACCACGTCACTTCCGCGACCATCCTCGCCACCCCGGCCCCGAGCTGCACAGCCTCCGGCGCAGTGATGACGCCGCCGCTGAGCTGCGGGTTCCTGCTGATCGGTTTCCAGGCCTGCGGCCCGGGTACCCGGTGGTTCCGGCGTTGCCACCCACAGGAGGAGCTGCGATGAGCACCACACCAGCTGTCCCACCGCTGCCTGATCCGTTGGACCCGGACCGCCCGTTCCCCGGTCAGGGCCAACCGGATGACGACCCGGACCTCACGCCGCACCCGGAACCGGAGACCGATCCGGACGAGGACCCCGACGAGCAACTGCCTCAGGATTGAGCCCTCGCGGCCGCGGTTGTCACCGGCAACGAAGACGGCGCGCACCACGCCATCTCGGAGATCTGCGGCGGGCTGGTCGACATCGGCTACACGATCCCCGGCCCGATCCCGGCCCCACCAAGCTGATCCATCGGGCAGGCCGGAAGTTGGGGCCCCGGCGAAGGCGCTGGGCGAGATCCTCCCTGACGGATGAGGCCGATTCCCGGCATCCGGGGTGTGGTGGTGGGATGGACGAGCAGTCCGACCACACGCCAGAGCACGCTCGCTCGCGCGGTCGTCGGACCGGACGCTGGATCGTCATCGCGGTGGCCGTGCTGGCCATTCTCCTGACCATCATCGCCGCGCTGCAGAACCTCAGCGGCGGCGACGGCTTCGGCACGGTCTCCGAGGCCAGCGGGGACTGGGCCTACCTGGCGGTCTTCCTGCTGGTGTTCGGGGATGCCCTGTGTGCGCTGTTCCCGGGTGAGACCACGCTCAATGCCGCGTCCACCCTGGCAGCCCAAGGGGTGCTGAAGCTCGGTCTGGTGATGATCGCGGGGGCGTTCGGAGCCGTCGTCGGGGACTCGACGCTGTACTGGATCGCCCGGCGCAACCGGGAACGGTTCCGGACCCGGATGGAAGCCGCGATGAAGCACCAGAAGGTCGCGGCCGCAATGGACTTCATCGGCACCAGCACCGCGATGCTGCTGGTCTTCGGTCGCTACCTGCCCGGGCTGCGGTTCGTCGTCAACGCGACGCTGGGACTGGCCGCGCACCCGTACCGGCACTTCCTGCTGTGGTCGGCCATCGGCGGGTCCGTGTGGTCGGTCTACACCTGCGGTCTCGCCTACCTCGTCGGTACGGCGCTGGCCGGCTTCCCACTCGCCTCGGTCGTCATCTCCGGCATCGTCACGACGGTGGCGATCGCGGTCGTCTTCCTGGTCGCCCGCCGCCGGCGCGCGAACCCGCAGCACGCCGACCTGCCACCGGTGTGAGGAGCCGGCTCACTCTGTCGTCAGCGACTCCAGCGCGACGACTGTTGCGAGCACGAGTGCCTCGTCCTCACCCGGCTCGATCTCGATGCCATAGGTGTCGCGGACGCGGAACCAGCGCTTGGAGATCTGAGCCACCGTGTCGCCGTCCCGCTCGATCTCGTACTCGTGGTCGACGATGTTCCCGTGCGCCTTCAGGTCGTCGCCGTCCTCGATGTCGATGGCGAAGCGGTCCCGGAATCCCACCAGCGCCTTGTGCACCGTCGCCAGCGTGCGCCCGTCGCGCTCGATCGCGACCTTGTCGCGCACGCTGACCTTCCGCTCCTGGATCTTCGCGACCTCTTGGCCCGACGCGTCCTCGAGCACGAACGTGTCGCGGGCGCGCAGCGCCTTGCCGTTCACCCGGTACGCGCGGTTGCCCTGCTCGTCCTCGATCCAGAAGTCGTCGCCGATGGAGGCCAGCTTCTCCCGCATCCGGAACCGCCTGGCGTCATCGCCGCCTCGTCGTCCACGCAAGATTCCCATCATCGAACCGCCCTACTGCTGTGCCATCAGCCGCGTCAGCCCTTGGCCGCCGGGGCGCATCGGGCACTCCGCCGGCGTCGCTCTCTACCAGCCATCGTCGGGGAACGCCTGTCCGGATGGTTCATCCGCTCCGGGTGAGGCTGGCGGCGGCTGCGGCAGAGAGGATCGGTCCACCGGTGTGCAGCCGACAGGCGAGGAGGCGCAGCATGTCTGATCCCGACCCCGCGCTGGCCGATCCGGAGCGCAGTGTGGCTGCGGCGGAGCGGCCGTCCAGGGGGCGTACGGCCGCAGTAGTCATCTGTGTGCTGCTGGCCGCGTTGCTGACGACACCGGCAGCGATCGCCTACTGGGGGCAACGCACGCTGAACGACACGACACGCTACGTGAACACCGTCGGCCCGCTGGTGAACTCACCAGAGGTACAGGACGCCATCGCGACGAAGGTCACCGGCGCGATCGAGGAACAGGTCGACATCGAGGCGATCCTCAACGACGTGTTCTCCGGCGTCATCACCGACCGGCCCCGGTTGCAGCGACTGGTCGGGCCGCTGTCCGCCGCGATCAACGGCCTGATCGACCGCCAGGTCCGGGAGTTCCTCGCCTCGGACGAGTTCGCCGACCTCTGGACCGCCGTCAACACCAGGGCACAGCAGTCCCTGCAACGTGTGCTGAGCGGCGATCAGTCCGGTGCCGTCTCGCTCCAGGGTGATCAAGTGGTACTCGACGTCTCCGACGTCATCGAGCAGGTCAAACAACGGCTTGTCGACCGGGGGCTCACGATCGTGCAGAACATCCCGATCCCCGACGTCGAGAAGCAGATCGTGTTGATGGACGCGCCCCAGCTGAGGCAGCTCAAGACCATCTACGCGTTCGCGAACCCGCTGGCCCAGTGGCTGATCGTGGCGGTGGCCGCGCTGTACCTGATCGCGCTGGTGCTCGCGCGCCAACGACCGCGGATGACGGTGATCATCGGAGCATCGCTGGCGGCGAACGCGTTGCTGCTGGGACTGGCATTGTCTGTCGGGCAGGCAACTGTTCGTCGATGCGCTCGCGGGTACGGCGTTCGGCCCGGCGAGCAGGGTGTTCTACGACACGCTGCTCGTCTACCTCGAGCGCGGCCGGCAGGTGTTCCTCTGGCTTGGGCTGATCCTCGTGGTCGTCGGCTGGTTCGCCGGGCCCAACAAGTACGGAAGCGCCGTACGCAACGCCGTCACCTCAGGCCTCGAGGGCATCGGCGGTGCGCTCGCCGGCAGCCCGGTCGGCAACGCCGGCCGATGGGTCGTGCCCAACGCCAAGTGGTTGCGCGTGGCGGTCGGCCTGCTCGGCGTCGTCGTACTGCTGTGGGGCAATGAGGTGTCGCTGTCGCGGTTGTTCTGGTCGGTCGTCCTCGTGGCCGGGCTGCTGGCCGTGGTACAGGTCCTGATCGGTGCGGGCAGGTCGCCGGCCGTGTCCCAGCCGATGCCGCCGGCCGGGACCGTGCCCGGAACCGCCAAGTAGCCGGCGGCATGAACCTCGTCCTGGCCGCTCTGGTCGTGATCCTCGTGACCGCGATCACGGTCACAGCGATGCTCCTCGTGCGCAGGCGGGCGCCGGAGGGCAGCTATTTCACCGACGGGGACCGCGCCTCGGGTGTCTTCGGGGTGCTCGCCACCGGGTTCTCCGTCCTGCTCGGTTTCATCATCTTCCTGTCGTTCACGTCGTACGACCAGTCGCGAGCCGGCGCCGAGTCCGAGGCGACGATCGTCGCGCAGCAGGTCCAGACAGCCCAGTTCCTTCCCGACAGCACCGCGCAGGACCTCAGCGGCGAGCTGATCTGCTACGCACGGTCCGTGGCCGGGGTCGAGTGGGCTGCCCTGAACAAGGGCACCCTCGGCAACTCGATCAACCCGTGGGGCGCCGAGATGTTCGTGACCATCTCGACCGTCGAGCCGCGGACGCCGACCGAGCAATCGGCGTACGACCGGTGGATGGACCAGACGGCCCAACGGGAGCAGGCGCGCACCGACCGGGTGCACGGGGCGGAAGGGATCATTCCGTCGCCGCTGTGGCTGGTTCTGTCGGTGATCTCCCTGGTGATCTTCGTGTACCTACTGTTCTTCGCCGACCGGGCCGAAGGCGCCGTGACGCAGTCCGTCCTGATGGGCAGCGTGACGGTGGTCATCACCCTCCTGCTGTTCCTGCTCGTGTTCTTCGACCATCCGCACGGCGGCGGAGTGGGCCGGTTGCAGCCCACGGCGATGGTGCGAACCATCGATCTGATCAACGCCGAACTCAAGGTGGCCGGGGTCGACGTGACACCACCGTGTGACGACGATGGCAACAAACGCTGAGGAGCGGTCCGACAGCGGCCGCAACTGGCAGGAGGTGATCGTCACCATCCTGCTGGTGATCGCCGCCCTCGGGACCTCGTGGAGCAGCTACCAGGCGACCCGGTGGAACGGCGAGCAGGCCAGGGCAGCCGGACGTACCAACGCGATCAGGATCGACGCCGCCCGGGCCCAGGGGCTGTCCGAGGCCCAGAGCCAGATCGACGTCGCCACGTTCATCGCCTGGGCGGACGCGGACCGCCGCGGTGAGACCGACCTCGCCGTGTTCTACATCAACCGCTTCCGGCCGGAGTTCCGGACCGCGTTCAACGCGTGGGTGGCAACCCGGCCGCTGACGAATCCGGATGCGCCGCCGACGCCGTTCGCCATGAGCCAGTATCAGCTCGCCTCGCGACAGGAGGCCGAACGGCTCGACGCGGACGCCGAGGCCTCCGCGGCCGAGGTGAGCCAGAACATCCAGCGCGCCAGCAACTACGTGCTGACCGTCGTGCTGTACGCCGTGGTCCTGTTCTTCGCGGGGATGAGTACGAAGATCACCAACCGCCGCCTTCGCTGGATCCTGACCGCGGTCGGATGCCTCGTGCTCGCTGGAGCCCTGGCCTGGATCGCGACCTTCCCGGTGAGCCTCGACATCTGATGGTGGGCAGCGACCAAAGACCGTCGCCTTCGGAACATGTCCCTTGGGTGCCGGCCGTCGGATGGCTGCGCACGTACCGGCCCGCCTGGTTGCGACCGGATCTGCTCGCCGGCCTGACCTGCGCGGCCGTGGTGATTCCGCAGGCGATGGCCTACGCGACGATCGTCGGACTTCCCGTCCAGGTCGGGCTCTACACAGCCCTCGTCCCGCTGCGCCTCCCGGCCCAGGATCGAGACCTCCGCGAACGCGGGGTGACGCTGCGCCTGGCCAACTCCTCCGAGCGGATGGTCAGGTTGCTCGAGCGTGCACCGGACCCCACGGGACTGGCCGATCGGCTGTTCGCCGGCATCAACGACGCGGTCGCCGGTCGCCGGAACTGACGGACGCGCGGATTACCGCGGCGGAGGGATCGGACCGGGCGGTGCCGGCCCGGTCGGCCTCATGGAGGTCGCGCTCCGGGCCGTGCTGGCCACGAGGGAACCGATGGTGATGCCGAGCGCCAAGTTGATCAGGGCAGTCGCGACGCTCGCCCATGAGCGTTCGGCCGCGAAGGGCGCCAGCATGCCGACCAAGGTGACCAGGGTGATCACCCAGCCGAAGAACCGGAGCGGGCTGGGCGTGAACATGATCAGCAGCTGAATGAGCCCGGTGGCCAGCAGGGCGGCGAGGGCCGCGAGCGCAGCGTACCTCCAGGTGTCCGCGTCGCCCCAGACACCTTCGCCTTCGGGGGCGAGCACATGCACGTCGAACACACCGCGGGCGAGCAGGATCCCCACGACCGCGACGAGGGCGGCGACCACGGCGGTGGCCACTCCTCCTGCCCAGAGGCGGGAAGCGTTCACTTGCGGCGCTCTGCCGGCGGCGTTCGATGGCAATGGCATCGTCATGCGTCGGTCTCCTGTCCGGGCGACGTAGTCCAGACCTTGGCCGCGGCACCGGTCCGGTCGCATCACCCGGCACGGATGATTCGCCCAGTCACCCAGGGCCCGCCGGCTTCGATCACCCGGTGGGGATGAGGCGCTCGCCTCGCCGTCGGCGAAAGCTGCATTCGACGCACAGACCGAACCAAGGAGAGCGCACGATGGCGACACTGACGGTGTGGAAGTTCGACAGCCCCACGGCAGCCGACCAGGCGGTCGGGACACTGGAGTCATTGGCCAAACAAGAGCTCATCAAGGTGCACGACGCGGCGACAGTGTCCTGGGAGCCGGGCAAGAAGAAGCCCAAGACGCGGCAGCTGCACAGCCTGACCGGCGCCGGGGCGATGGGAGGCATGTTCTGGGGGATGCTCTTCGGGCTGATCTTCCTCGTTCCGTTCCTCGGCGCGGCCATCGGTGCCGCGAGCGGCGCGCTGGCCGGATCGCTGAGTGACGTCGGCATCGACGACGACTTCATCAAGTCCGCCCGCGACAAGATCACCCCGGGAACCTCGGCGTTGTTCCTGATGTCGAGCGACGCCGTGCAGGAGAAGGTCAAGGCGGCGTTCGCCGACCAGGGACAGCCCGAGCTCGTGCAGTCGAACCTCACGGCCGAGCAGGAGGCGGAACTCCGGGAGATGATCGCACAGTAACCGGCCGCCCGGGGCCCCCGCGTGCTGAGGATCGCGTATGACGTTGAGGGGCGCGCTCGGCACAGGACTCGGGGCAGTCAAGCGGTGGCTGGGCTCGGTACGCCCGCAGCGCCGGCACCTGCGCAACGACGCAGTGGCCGGCCTGCCGGGCGCGATCAGCAGTGTTCCCGACGGGATGGCGGCGGCCGTGCTCGCCGGTGTCAGCCCGGCGCACGGCCTGTACGCCTCCTTCGCTGGACCGCTCGTGGGCGGGCTGAGCAGCAGTACCCGCCTGATGGTCATCACCACGACGACCGCGGCCGCCCTCGCCGCGGGCTCCGCGCTGCAGACGGTCGAGCCCAGTGAGCGCACCGACGCCGTTGTTCTCCTGACGCTGATGGCCGGCGCCTTCATGGTCGTGGCAGGGCTGCTCCGGCTGGGCCGGTACACCCGGTTCGTCTCCCACTCGGTGATGATCGGATTCCTCACCGGTGTGGCGGTGAACATCGTGTTCGGGCAGATCCCCGACCTCACCGGCGCGGACGCGGAAGGCTCCTTCGCTCTCGCCAAGGCGATCGACGTCCTCACGCACCCGTCCTTGATCGACCTGCCGTCCCTTGCCGCCGGACTCGGCGCCCTGGCCCTGCTGATCACGCTGGCGCGCACCCGGTTCGCCATGATCAGCGCGGTCGTCGCACTGTCGGTTCCGACGCTCGTCGTCGTACTGACGAACGCCGACTCGGTGGCACGGGTCGAGGACGCGGGCGACATCCCGCAAGGTGTGCCGCTGCCGCACCTGCCCGACCTGAGCGTCATGTCGTTCAGCCTCGTCACCGGTGCCCTGGCGGTGACGGCGATCGTGCTGGTGCAGGGCGCCGGCGTCGCCGAGTCCGCCCCGAACCAGGACGGATCCGCGTCCGACTCGAACCAGAACTTCATCGCGCAGGGCGCCGGCAACCTGGCCTCGGGGTTCTTCCGCGGGATGCCGGTCGGAGGTTCTGTCGGTCAGACGTCGGTCAACATCGCCGCCGGCGCGCGGACTCGCTGGGCGGCGATCTTCTCCGGCCTGTGGATGCTGATCATCCTGGTTCTGTTCTCGGGTGTGGTCGGTCTGGTCGTGATGCCGACGCTCGCCGCCGTCCTGATCTTCGCCGCCGGCGGCTCCCTGCGTTTCGGTGAGCTGCGCACCATCCTGCGCACCGGAGCGATCTCCCGGATCGCGGTCATCGCCACCTTCACGGCGACCCTCTTCCTGCCGGTGGCGGCCGCCGTCGGCGTTGGCGTCGTACTCTCCCTGCTCCTCCAGTTGAATCAGGAAGCGATGGACCTGTCGGTGGTCGAGCTGCTCCCCCGCGACGACGGCCGCTTCGTCGAGCGCCCGGCGCCCACCGCGCTGACGAGCCACCACGTGACGGTCCTCGACGTGTACGGGAGCCTCCTGTACGCCGGATCGCGCACGCTGCTGAACAAGCTGCCGGATCCGGGCGGGACCGAGGGAGCCGCGGTAGTACTGCGCCTGCGCGGCCGAACCTCCCTGGGCGCCACCTTCTTCGTGGTGATCGGCGGCTACGCGGACCGCGTGGCCGCCGCCGACGGACGCCTCTACCTCTCCGGTCTCGACCCCGCGCTGACCGAGCGGCTCCGCCGTACCGGCCGAGTCGACCTGTCCGGTCCAGTCAGCAGCTACGACGCCACCCCGCTCGTCGGCGAGTCGACCCGGGCCGCGTACGACGACGCGGCCGCCTGGATCGTCAAGCGTCCAAAGGACTGATGGTCATACCTGAGGGATGACGACACATCCGCATGCGCGCGGTGCGATGGATTGCATGTCGCTGACGACGTACGAGATCCGCGTTGTCGGTCCGGTGCCGGACGAACTTCTGCCCGAGCTCGGGGACGTCACGATCACGACCCTCGAGATGCGGACAGTGCTCACCGGCATGTTCACCGACCAGGCGGCGTTGCACGGGTTCCTGCAACGCCTGCGTGCCTTTGGTCTAGATCTCGTCGAGGTGCGGTCGGTGGTCGCACCCAGCGAGGAGGCGCCCGGCGAGGAGGCGGCGCCCGACGA
Source organism: uncultured Actinomycetota bacterium (assembly GCA_963770725.1). Lineage (GTDB taxonomy): Bacteria > Actinomycetota > Actinomycetes > Propionibacteriales > Kribbellaceae > Kribbella. The sequence continues at coordinate 115,707 of CAVYQT010000009.1, read as the reverse complement.
CGCGGCGGCGCCGGGCCACGAGGCACCATGATCGTGCAACGGCAGGCCTGTCAGACGTACCAGTTCACGGTCGTCGGCCCGCTGGGTCCGATGTTGCGGGCCGCCTTCCCGGGGCAGCAGATCGTCGCGATCAAGCCGTGCACGGTGATCCGGCTGCAGGTGCCCGCCGACCGTGACCTGGACCTGGTGGACCTGATCGGCCTGTTCGAGTCCGCGGGAGTGGTAGTCGAGGATCTCTACCGGTCGTCCGCACCGGACGACAGCGACGCCGGAGCGGTGGAGTGACGACACCGGGCACCGGCGACCATCGATCGGAGCTCGCCGGAAGTCTCGCCCATGGCGTGCGGCACCGGCCGTGGTACTCGTCGCTGGCGTCAGCGGCTTTGTGGCTGGTGGCGACGGCGCTGGCGGTCCTGCTCGCGGATGCGATCCTGCCCGGGTTCCATGCGGACGTCCCGTTCGGCCCACTCGGATTCGCCGTCGTGCTGGGGATCGCGGGTCTCGTGCTGCAACCGTTGCTCGTGGCGGGAGCCGTGCGGCTCGGCTGGTTCGGCGTGCTGTTGCTGGCTCTGGCCGGGCAGGCATTCATCGTTCTCGTGGCCGCATGGCTGCTGCCGGACGTGCGGGTCGACGACTTCTGGTCCGCGTTCTTCGTTGCCTGGATCGTCGGCATCGTCGGCACTGTCGTCGGTTGGCTCAGTACAGCCGGCACCGACGAAGCCCTGGTGCAGCGGCTGGTGTCGTCCAGTCGTCGCCGCCCGGTGAAGCTGGACGATGCCGAGGTGGAAGGCGTGCTGTTCGTCCAACTGGACGGCGTACCGTTCCCGGTCCTCCAGATGGCGGTGACAGCCGGGACGGTGCCGACGCTGTCGCGCTGGATCCGCTCGGGCAGCCATCGACTCCACGAGTGGACGCCGAAGCTGCCGGCGACGACACCGGCGAGTCAGATGGGAATTCTGCACGGTGTGATCGACGGGATCCCCGCGTTCCGCTGGTACGACCGCGCCAGCGACAAGGTCATCGTGGCGAACCGCCCGGCCGACGCTGCGCTGATCGAGGCGACCCTGACGACGGGGTACGGTCTGCTCGCGGACGGCGGTGTCAGCATCAGCAACCTGTTCACCGGCGACGCTCCGCAGGCAGCACTGACGATGAGCCGGCGAGCCGGGCGAGGAGAGGTCACCAGACGGGCCGTCGCCCGGTTCGTCGCCAGCCCGAGCGGGCTGACCCGCGGCCTGTCACGCTCGATCTCGGAGCTGATGCGCGACCGGTTCCAGGCCCGCCGCGGCGTACGGCGAGACATCCGTCCACGGTGTCACCGCTCCTGGTCGACCGCCGCCCTGCGCGCGGTGACCAATGGAGCGTTGCGCGACATCAACACCGCACTCGTCGCCCACCACATCCTGCAGGGCACGAGGTCGATCTACGTCGACTACGTGGACTACGACGAGGTCGCCCACCATGCGGGGATCCTCCGGGCGGAGAGCCTCGAGGCGCTGGAATCGGTCGATCGTGTGCTCCATCAGCTGGAGCTGATCGCGTCCGTGGCGCCACGGCCGTATCGCTTCGTGGTCCTGTCCGACCACGGCCAGGCGCAGGGAACGACCTTCGCGGACCGGTACGGCGAGGAGCTTGCCGTCGTCGTGTCGCGCCTGGCGGCGGCGGACGTCGCGGTGTCGTCCGGATCGGTCGAGGGCTGGGGCCGGACCCGGATCCTGGTGGACGAGCTCGCCACCGGGAGCGGCGTCAGCGGCCGGACCATGCGCAACGCCGCCGAGGCGATGCAGCGGAGCGGGCAGGACGAGGCCGACGCCGTCGACGCGGGCGGCGGCCGGCGGTCGGGCAAGGCCGAGGGAAACGAGGAGTTCCACGTCTTCGGGTCGGGCAACCTCGGACTCGTCTACGTCCGCGGCGAGCGGCAGCGACTGACCCGGGGCCAGCTCGACGAGCGGTATCCCGCACTCGTGGCGGGGCTGGTGACGCATCCGGGCGTCGGCTTCGTCGCCCTCCTCGACGAGGTCGCGGGGCCGGTCGCGCTCGGTGCCGCGGGCAGACACCGGCTGGACGACGGCCGGGTCGACGGAATCGATCCGCTGGCCCCGTTCGGTCCGGACGCGCCCGCCTTCGTCCGCCGCGCGGTTCTGCGACCGGAAGCGCCCGACATCTACGTGAACAGCCTGGTGGAACCCGGCACCGAGGAGGTCGCTGCCTTCGAGGGCCTCGTCGGGTGCCATGGCGGGCTCGGCGGCTGGCAGGATCGCGCCTTCGTCGCCGTTCCGGTGGACGTGCCGTTCCCGAGCGAGCGCGTGGTCGGCGCCGACGCCCTGCACGTCGCCCTGACGGACATCCTCCGGTCCTGCGGGCATCGAGCGAACCTGCCGCGGGACTCCCGGTCTGCCGCGGCCTCGGGGACCTGAGCAGTGGCGACGGTTGCGCCGCGGTACCGGAGCTTGCCTCGCCGGGTACGGCGGCGGCTGTTGGTGCGAGCGCTGGCGCGTTCCGCCGTCGCGACGGTCGGGCTCGGAATCCTCTACTACAACCTGCCGCTGGGCGCCCAGTGGAGCCGGGGAACGGTCGTCGGCTTCGCCGTCGGACTTGTGGCCGTGGTGGCGCTGATCGCCTGGCAGGCGCGCGCGATCGCCACGGCGGCCTACCCCCGGATGCGAGCCATCGAGGCTCTGGCCACCACGCTCGCCTACTTCCTCTTCCTGTTCGCCGTGGCCTACTACCTGATCGCGCATGGCCAGCCCGACACGTTCTCCGAGCCCATGTCCCGGACCGGCGCCCTGTACCTGACGGTCACCGTCTTCACGTCCGTGGGGTTCGGTGACATCGTCCCCCGCACCGATGGCACGCGGATCCTCGTCATGGTCCAGATGCTCGGGAGTCTGGCGTTCCTCGGCGCCGGAGCGCGAGTGCTGCTGACCGCGGTCCAGACAGGGCTGCGGAAACCTCCTGATCAGGGCGACTGAGACGGTCTCATTCGCTCCGGATGATGTGGTCGCCGGTCTGCCCGGCCTAGCCTCCAGTCGGCGAAGGTTGTGAACAGCGGATCGGAACCCGGGAGGAAGCCCATGACCGAGGATCGTGGCACCACGAGCACAGCGGATATCGACGAGATGGGCCCGATCGACTACCTGGTTGTCGAGTTCCCGGGCAGCCGGATGACCGGCGAGGGCCTGCCCCTGCTGGTCGACCTCGTCGACCGGGGCATCATCCGGATCCTCGACCTCGCGCTGGTGAAGAAGGAGACCGACGGCACCGTCAGGATGCTGCAGATCGCCGACCTGGACGGGGACGGCAAGCTCGACCTCGCCGTCTTCGAGGGCGTGTCGTCCGGCCATTCTCGACGAGGGCGACATCTCGGAGGCGGCCGGCGTGCTCGAGCCGGGCAGCTCGGCCGGCATCCTGGTCTACGAGAACGTCTGGGCGGCACCGTTCGCGGTCGCACTCAGGCGTTCCGGCGCACAGATGGTGGCCAGCGGCCGGATTCCGGTTCAGGCTCTGCTGGCCGCGATCGACGCGGCCGAGGCCAGGGCCGAAGCGACGTCCGGCCAGTCCAGCTAGGCACGACATCACAGACAAGGAGCAGGACGATGCCAGGTCTTCTTCGCGGAGTCGCGCGGACAGCAGTCGTCGCCGGAACGGCAACCGCGGTGTCGAACCGCGTCTCCCGCCGGCAGGCCGGCCGGTGGTCTCAGCAGGAGCAGCAGGAGCAGTACGACCAACAGCAGCAGTACGAGCAGCAACAGCAGCAGCAGGCGCCTGCGCCCGCCGCACCCGCGGCCGGTGAAACCATGGACGACAAGCTCCAGCAACTCCAGCAACTCGGCCAACTGAAGGAGCAGGGCGTGCTGACCGAGGCGGAGTTCCAGGACCAGAAGGCCCGGATCCTGGCCTCGTGACCTATTCGCTGAGGAGGCCGAGAGCACGCGCCCGGTGCACGGCCTCCCGGCGACTGACGACGCCGAGCTTCTGGTAGGTCCGCTTGAGGTGTGCCTTCACCGTGTTCACGGACACGAAGAGCTCCGACGCGATCTCCGCGTTGGTCATCATCGTCGGCAGGTAGCGCAGGACCGTCAGTTCCCGGTCCGTCAGCGGTTCGGCCGGCGCGTCGACCAGAGCGCCTTGTGACGTGACCATGCCCAGGTCCGCGAGCAGCTCGTCCACGAAGCCGGTGGAATCGGGGTCCAGCCGCTGGACCTGGGTCAGCAGCCGCGGCAGCCGCTCGGTGTCCAGGACGAGGAACGGCCTTCGGACGCCCTCCCGCCTCGCGGCCTCCACCGCGTGGCCGAGCGCCTCGACAGCGCGGTTCGTCCGCACGCAACCTGTCGGCCACCAGGGCCGTCAGCAGCCAGACCTCAACGGCGGCGGTGCGGTCGTTCGTCCGCAGACGGAGCCGGGAGAGGATCTCGTCGGCCTGCTGCGGATCACCGACCGCGAGCAGAGCGCTCGGCCAGGCAGGCCTGCTCCCGGGCGAACGGTGGCCGATCGTCGGCCGGCGTACCGAACCTGGTCATCACGGCTGCCGGGTCACCGGCGGCGAGATCGATCTCGGCCTCGGTGATCGTCTGCCATCGGGCGAGGAACAGCGGCGGCTGCCACTGTCCGACCGCGGTCCGCAGCCGCGCCAACTGCTCGCGCGCTGCCTCCACCCGGCCGAGGGACGCTTCCAGGTGAGCCTGGGTCAGGCCCAGCGCGTAGCGGGAGGCGAAGTCGAGGCTCGCAGCCTGCGCGCCCCGGGACAGCAGGCTCTGGGCCTCGTCGACGTTGTTCCACTGGAGATGGATCATCGAGAGCGCCAGGTACGCCGTGGCCGCCTGCGGGAGCGGTTCCCAGCCGCGGGCATCGACGAGTTCGACGGCCTTGGCGGCGTACCCGAATCCCTGCCGCAGTCGGCCCGTGACCGCGGCCGCGAAGCCCAGATGCGCCAGCATATTGATCCGGGACGCTTCCAGCCCGGTGGAGCGTGGCGACCTCGAGGCCTCCCACAGGCGTGTCTCGGCCTCGTCGAGCCTCCCGATCCACAGCAGGCCGGTGCCCAGGTTGCTCAGGGCAACAGCCCGGTACTGGTCGGCGACCGGCAGCGACGCCCCCGGCCCCGACACCTCGTCGAGCGCCGCCGACGAGGCCGCCATCAAGGCGTCGATGTCGCCGCGCGACCGGATGGCGGCCGCCGAGAACAACCGGATCGCGATCGAGGTTGCGATCCTCGACTCCGGGCCGGTCGTCTCCAGCTCGCGCCCGGGCACGGTCCAGCAGCGGCTGCATGTCCTCGAACCGGCCGGCGTGCATCCGCAGCGCCGCGGCGCACACGAGCAGTTCCGCTCCGTCCGCGCGCCGGCCGACGGGAATGCGAGCCAGCAACGCTGTCGACCGCCGAGCGTTCGGCCGACACCATCAGTGGGCGCGGCCTGGGTGACGAACAGCCGGCCGAGCAACGGCCAGTCGGCCGCTTCCGCGGCGTGCCGCAACGCCTCGATCGGCTGGCCGTTCGCCGCGAACCAGAGCGCGGCCCGCCGTTGCAGGTCGGGCAGGATCTCCGGCTCGTCGACCATCAACCGGTGGCGCAGCATCTCCCGGAGCAGCGCGTGGTACCGGTACCACTGCCGGTCCGAGCCGAGGCCGATCACGAACGCGTTCGACCGCTCGAGCATCTCCAGGAAGCGCTGGCCGCGCGGATCATCGGTCAGCACCTCGGCAAGCCCGCCGTTCAGCCGGTCCGCGACGGAGGTCCGCAGCAGGAACCGCCGGAGCTCGGGCGGCTGGCTCGCGAACACCTCCTCGAGGAGGTAGTCGGTCACGGCCTGGTCGTCGCCGGCGAAGTCCGCAGGCGTCCGGCCCGGCTCGCCGCCGCTTGAGGAAGAACGCGGCCAGCCGCAGGCCGACCGGCCATCCCTCGGTGCGATCCACGAGCAGCTGCGCCCCGTCCGCGGTCGACCGCGACACCATCCGCGGCGAGCAATGCCATCGCGTCGGGGACACCGAACGCGAGGTCCTTCGACCGGATCTCGGCCAGCTCGTCCTTGATCTTCAGACGACGAAGTGGCAAGGAAGGGTCCGCCCTGGTCAGCAGCACCAGCCGCAACTGCGGCGGCGGATGCCGCAGCAGCTCGGCCAGGCGGGCCAGCACCGCCGGCTCATGCACGAACTGGAAGTCGTCGAGCACGACCACGACCGGCTCCGGTAGCCGCGACAGCCCGGCGACGAGCCGCCGCAGACTCTCGTCCCCGACGCCGAGCCCCGGCGCGAGGCCCGCCAGCGGGTTGCCGCGCGGGATGTCGGCCGCAGTGCGAATGGCGGCCACGAAGTAGGTCCAGAACGACCGCGGATGGTTGTCGCTCTCGTCGAGGGAGAGCCAGGCCACCGGCCCGGCGGAAGATGTTGACGCCGCCCACGAAGCCGCCGCCAGTGTCTTTCCCCAGCCCGCACCGGCGCTCACCACTGTCAGCGGCCGGCGCGTGCCGTCGTCCAGCATGTCGACGATCCGTGGGCGCTCGACGTACGTCGACGGAACTCGGGGCCTCGCCAGCTTCGTTGTCAGCAAATGCAGATCCGTCGCCTCAGAGGCACCGAAAGGAAACTGTTCAGCTTCAGCAGGTGACATCTCCCCGACCCTGTCGACCGCCCGCTCCCCGGTGCCGAGTCCGCTATGCCTGCACGTCGGGTTGCGGGGTGCTGCCGATCGCTGGTCCTGAGATCTTCGGACTACATCGCCCCCGCGACGAGGTACTCGGCCCTACATCGCCCCCACGACCAGCCTGACCCTGGACATGATACGCGAGATCGCACCGCGACTACCCGCATTGGGTGATGCCCTCGCACGGCGACCGGGTCACGGTATGGCACATGGGGGGCCATATCGGAACGGAGCAGTCCGCTGCGGTCGATGGTGACACGCCTGTCGATCCCGTCCTGGCGGTCCGCTTCGCCGTGCCGAGACCTCCGTCACGGTACGTCGACCGGCCGCGGCTGATCAAGCGTTTGGACCAGGGTGCCGAGCTGCCGCTGACGTTGGTCAGCGCTCCGGCCGGTAGCGGGAAGACCGCTCTGGTGGCCGCGTGGGCGGCGCAGCGCGAGGCCGCCGGCCACAGCACGGCCTGGCTGACGTTCGAGGAGCAGGACGTCCCGGCCGTGGTGTTCTGGCCGCACGTGCTCGAGACCCTCCGCCGTCAGGGCGTGGTCCTGCCGGGCACACGCGACGACACCGCCAACGCGCACTCCCAGATGCTCACCGAACTCGCCACCGCGCTGGCCAGGCGGACACAGCCGGTGACGCTCGTGCTGGACGGCTACGAGATCGCCACCCCCGAGGAGTCGAGCGACATCGACTTCCTGTTGCGGCACAGCGATCAGCGCCTGCGTGTGGTGATCCTGACGCGCGTCGATCCCGTGCTGCCGCTGCACCGCTATCGCCTGGCCGAGATCGTCGCCGAGGTGCGGATGGCGGATCTCGCCTTCACCGAGGAGGAGACCACTCGACTGGTGCGGCTGTCCGACATCAGGATGAGCGATGACTCGATCGCCGCACTGACCCGGCGTACCAGAGGATGGGTAGTCGGTCTGCGGTTCGCGGGAATGTACCTGGAGCGGAGCGACAACCCGGATGAGGCGGTTGCGCAGCTCGCCGGCGACAGCGGCAACATCGCCGAGTACCTGACGGCCGAGGTGCTCCGGACGCAGTCCGCCGAGGTGCGGTCGCTGCTCCTGCGCACAAGTGTCGTGGACGTGCTCCAGCCCGGTCTGATCGAGGCGCTCGGCGGACGATCTGCCGGGCGCACGCTCGCGTCGCTCGCCGCGGGCAACGTGCTCGTCGAGCCGCTGCCCGATCACCCCGGCTGGTATCGCTACCACCCGTTCCTCCGTGACCTGCTGCGCGCCGAACTCGCACATGAGTCACCGACCCGCCGGCGGCGGCTGCACAAGAAGGCAGCGGACTGGTTCGCCCGGCAGGGATTCCTCGATTCCGCTGTCGGGGTCGCCTCCGAGGTCGGAGCCTGGCGCGAGGCCTCGGCGTACGTCGTCGACGGTCTGGCCATCGGTGAGGTCCTGCTGGGCGACGGCAGCAGCGAACTCGGCCACGACCTCAGGAGGATGCCGCCCGAGATCAGGGATCCGGCCGCGGGTGTGGTCCGGGCCGCATTGGCGCTGGCCGACCGCGACACCGACCGCTGCGGCGACGAGCTGGAGCGGGCCTGTGGATCGTTCATCCCGGCATCGGCCCACGACCGCGCGGTCGAGCTGGCCGCTGACATCGTCCAGACCGCGCGCTCGTCCCTCACCGACGATCCACGGACCGTGATGCTCGCCGACCTGGCCGCGCAGGAGCTCAGCACGCAGGACCGGGAGAAGCTCGCGGCACACCCTGAGCTCGGAATGCTGGTCCAGGCCATCAAGGCACGAGCGCTCCTGTACGACGGGGAGACCGGCCGGGCTCGCACCGCCCTGATGGCGGCGGCGGGCACCGAGGCGCCGGGATACGAGAGTCTGACCGCGGCGTGCCTCGGCTACCTCGCCCTGATCGACGCCTGCCAGGGCTCACTCCGCGACGCGCACGAGTTGGCTTCACAGTCGGTGGCCCTCGCACAACGGGCCGACGTGCTGCCGGAGGGTCTCCCGGCGGCGGCCGAAATCGCCCTTGCGCGAGTGAGTATCGAACGCCAGGACCTGCGGGCTGCCCGAGAGCACGTCAAAGCGGCGACGCGTTCGTACGACGGGCGCGACGAGCCTTTCCTGCAGGCAGAGGCGGCTATCGTCGAGGCATGCCTCCTACGGGCTCGCGGAGAGGTCGACGAAGCGATCGCCCTGCTACTGGCAACCGCTGATCACCCGGGTGTCAACGCCCGCTGGCCTGCCCACCCGCTGCACATCGAAGCGGCCACGCTGAAGCTGGCCCAGGGCGATCCCGACGAGGCGGCGCGGATGATCGAGCAGCTGGACGGCTCCGACGACGCCGTCAGGTCACTCGTCCTCGGTCACGCGGATCTGCAACGGCAGAACTGGAGCGGCGTCGCGGAGTCCGTCGCCATCATCCTTGCTCAAGGCAACAGGCCGCCCCTGCAGACCACCGTCGGCGCACGATTGCTGGAGGTCGCCCACGAGCTGCACAGCGGACGGCCCGGACGGGCGAGGAGCGCGCTCAGCCACGCGCTCCGGCTGGCCGAGCCGGAGGATCTGCGCCGTCCGTTCCGCGAGGCGCCTACCGTCGTCCGGCAGCTCCTGGAGGCCGACACCGTGCTGGCCGATCAGAACGCCTGGCTCGAACCGGTCATCGGTCCCCGCCGCAAGATTCTCGCCGCCCGCAGCAGCCTTGACGAGTCGCATCTCGAGCCGTACATCGAACCGCTCACCGCGAAGGAGACCGAGGTGCTCGGTCACCTGTCCGAGCTGCACACCACCGAGGAGATCGCGCTGGAGATGTTCGTGTCGGTCAACACCGTCCGCACGCACATCCGCAACATCCTGCGCAAACTCGCGGTCTCGCGGCGTAACGAGGCGGTACGGCGTGCCCGTGCGCTCAGCCTGATCCCGGCGTGAAGCCGGGCGTGTTCGTCCCCTGGGGATGATGCCGGGCCGGCGGCGGTTCGACAGCCTGGTGTCATCCTCCGTCGCGGCGGAGCGGGTTCGGTCACGAAGGGCTGACCTTGGTGCTGTTCACCGACGCCCGGATCCCGGAAAGGAACCCACGATGCCCGCTAAGAGCGCACAACCACCGGGGAAACTCACCGACGCAGAGTTGGCTGATCTGTCCGAACTGATCAAGGGCGCCGACAGCGTCGAGTTGAAGCTGACCGTGCCGGACTCCGAACGCCGCGCAACCGTCATGGGTCTCGGCATGGACCCGCTGCAGGCCCAGATCCGTCAGGTGTTCTTCTTCGACACGCCTGACCTCGTCCTCAATCAGCACGGCATCGTCGTGCGCGCCCGCCGGGTCCAGGGCCGGGGAGACGATTCCGTGGTCAAGCTGCGCCCGGTGGTCCCGGCCGACCTGCCGAAGGAGCTCCGCAAGTCCGAGAACCTGGTCGTCGAGGTCGACGCGATGCCCGGAGGCTTCGTCTGCTCCGCGTCCATGAAGGGAACCCTCGGAACCACCGACGTCCGCCGGGCGAGCGCGGGCGAGCGGCCGATCCGCAAGTTGTACTCCAAGGAGCAACGAGACTTCTTCCGGATCCACGCCCCCGGCGGCGCCGACCTCGACGAGCTGTCGATCCTCGGGCCGATCACCGTCTTCAAGCTGAAGATGTCACCGACGCAGTTGGGCCGAAGGCTGGTCGCGGAATTGTGGTTCTACCCCGACGGCTCGCGGATCCTCGAACTGTCCACCAAGTGCGGGACCGGGGAGACCTTCCAGGTCGCCGCCGAGGTGAGGGCGTACCTGTACGAGCACGGCGTGGACCTGTCGGGCGAGCAGCAGACGAAGACGAAGGCGGCACTCGAGTACTTCGCCTCGAACCTCGAGGCCCCGGCCACGACCTAGCGCACGCGACGGCGGCATCCCCACGGCCAGATCGTCCGGAGGGGGTGATGCCGGTCGGGTCGGCGCAGCGCATCGTCCGACGTATCGAACCAGCAGAGGAGGCACGTCGTGGCGAACGCGGTGGAGCGCGAAATTCTCCCCATTCCGGACCGGCCGTACACGGGTCTGGTGACCTATGACGCGAAATCCCCCGATACGTCGTTCCCACCGATCGAGCCGCTCCGGCCGCCGGCGAACGCTCCCAACGTCCTGATCGTGCTGATCGACGACTGCGGGTTCGGGGCGTCGAGCACGTTCGGCGGACCGATCAACACCCCGACCGCCGAGCGGCTGGCCGCCGGCGGGCTGCGGTACAACCGGTTCCACACCACGGCCCTGTGCTCCCCCACCCGGCAGGCGCTGCTCACCGGCCGCAACCACCACGCGGTCGGCATGGGCGGCATCACCGAGATCGCCACCTCGGCGCCCGGGTACAACTCGATCCGGCCCAACACGGCGGCGCCGCTGGCCGAGACGATGCGTCTGAACGGCTACTCGACCGCCCAGTTCGGTAAGTGCCACGAGGTGCCCGTGTGGGAGACGAGCCCGATGGGCCCGTTCAACCAGTGGCCGACCGGCTCGGGCTTCGAGCACTTCTACGGCTTCATCGGCGGCGAGACGAACCAGTACGCGCCGGCCATCTACCGCGACACCGTCCCGATCGAGCCGGACCGCACGCCGGAGGAGGGCTATCACTTCACCGAGGACATGACGGACCGGACCATCGAGTGGATCCGGCAGCAGAAGGCGCTGATGGCCGACAAGCCGTTCTTCGTCTACTACGCGCCCGGCGCCACCCACGCCCCGCACCACGTCCCGACCGAGTGGTCGGACAAGTACCGGGGCAAGTTCGACCAGGGCTGGGACCGGCTCCGGGAGGAGACCTACGCCCGGCAGAAGGGTCTCGGTGTGATCCCGCCGGAGGCGGACCTGACGACGCGCCCGGCCGAGATCCCGGCCTGGGACGACATGCCGGACGACCTCAAGCCGGTACTGGCCCGGCAGATGGAGGTCTACGCGGGCTTCCTCGAACACACCGACCACCACCTCGGCCGATTGGTCGACGCGCTCGGCGACCTCGAGATCCTCGACGACACGCTGATCTACTACATCATCGGCGACAACGGCGCCTCGGCCGAGGGCTCGCCGAACGGCTGCTTCAACGAACTCGTCGTCCTCAACGGCGCGTTCGGACTCGAGACGACCGAGTTCATGGTCTCCAAGATCGACGACTTCGGTACGCCGGCGGCGTACAACCACTACGCGGTCGGGTGGGCGCACGCGATGGACACGCCCTACCAATGGACCAAGCAGGTCGCGTCCCACTGGGGCGGCACCCGCAACGGGACGATCGTGCACTGGCCCGGCGGAATCTCGTCCCGCGGCGAGATCCGGTCGCAGTTCCACCACGTCATCGACGTCGCCCCGTCGGTCCTCGAGGCGGCCGGGCTGCCCGAGCCGGTCAGCGTGAACGGTGTCCAGCAGATGCCGCTCCACGGCGTCTCGATGAACTACTCCTTCGACGACCCGCAGGCCGCGGAGCGCCATACCACCCAGTACTTCGAGATGTTCTGCAACCGTGGCATCTACCACCAGGGCTGGACGGCCGTCACCCGGCACAGCACCCCATGGGTGGCAACGGAGATGCCGGCCTTCGACGACGACGTCTGGGAGCTCTACAGCCCCGACGACTGGAGCCAGGCGCACGACCTCGCGGAGAAGGAACCCGAGAGACTGCACGAGCTCCGGCGGTTGTTCCTGCTCGAGGCGATGAAGTACAACGTCCTTCCTCTGGACGACCGGCGGTTCGAGCGCTTCAACGCCGAGCTCGCCGGCCGCCCCGAGCTGATCAAGGGGACGTCGCAGATCCTGTTCGGCGGGATGGGCCGGCTCACCGAGAACTCCATCGTCGTGACGAAGAACAAGCCGTTCTCGATCACGGCCGAGGTCGTCGTTCCGGACGGCGGCGCCAACGGCGTGATCGTCGCCCAGGGCGGCGCGTTCGGCGGCTTCAGCCTGTATGCCAAGGACGGCAGACCCGCGTACTGCTACAACCTGTTCGGCCTGAAGCAGACCAAGGTGTACGGCGAGGCGCCGATCCCACCGGGCGAGCACCAGGTCCGGATGGAGTTCGCCTACGACGGCGGCGGCCTGGGCAAGGGCGGCAGCATCAGCTTGTACGTCGACGGCGCCAAGGTCGGCGACGGCCGGATCGAGGCATCGGTCCCGATGCTGTTCTCAGCCGACGAGACCACCGACATCGGCAGCGACAGCGCGACCCCGGTCAGCGACGACTACGGCACGAAGGACAGTGCCTTCACCGGCCGGGTGAAGTGGGTGCAGATCGACGTCGATGACGCCGCCGAGGACCTCGACCACCTGATCACACCGGAGGAACGACTCCGGATCGCGATGGCACGACAGTAGTCAGACGAATCACTAGGGAGTGAACGACAGTGACCCAAGGGGCAGCAGCATCGCACTACGAGGCCGCCGGCGAGGAACACGAGGTCAGCGGCTGGGCGGTCGGGTTCATCCTGTTCGCCGGCGTCATGATGGTCATGTCCGGGGGCTTCCAGCTCTTCTCCGGTCTGGTGGCACTCTTCGAGAACGAGTTCTACGTTGCCACCCGCAACTACCTGTTCCAGTTCGACGCCACCGCGTGGGGCTGGATCCACCTGCTCGGCGGTCTGCTGGTGATGGTGGCCGGCTTCGCCGTGATGGCCGGCCAGACCTGGGCCCGGGTGGTCGGCATCATTCTGGCGGCGCTGAGCGCACTGGCCAACTTCGCCTTCATCCCCTACTACCCGTTCTGGGCGATCACCATCATCGCCCTCGACATCTTCGTGATCTGGGCGCTGGCCGTCCACGGTCGCGACGTCAGCAGGGCCTGACGGCCACACGACAGCGGCAGGAGAGGACTGACATGGCGATCGGACCTGTGCAACTCCTGGTCCTCGGGTTCGACAAACCCGACTTCCAGGGCGAGATCCGCGCGGAGCTGGACCGGCTGCGTGCCAGCGACGTGGTGCGCGTCATCGACGCACTGGGGGTGCGCAAGGATGCCGAGGGCAACGTCGAGACATTGCACCAGAGCCAGCTCACCGACGACGAGCTGCTGGAACTCGGTGCGATGATCGGTGCGCTGCTCGGCCTGGGCGCGGCCGGCGAGGAAGGGCTGGAGAAGGGTGCCGAGCTCGGCGCCGAGGAGGTCGCCGAGCGCGGTGGTGTGTTCGACGAGGATGCCTGGGACGTGCTGGAGGAGATCCCCGCCGACACCGCCGCTCTGCTGGTCATGCTCGAACACCGGTGGGCGATCCCGCTCCGGGACGCGGTCAGCCGGGCCGGAGGTTTCCGGCTGGCGTCGGAGTTCATCAGCCCGCTCGACCTGGTCGGGCTCGGACTGGTGGCAGAGGAGGAGGCCAGGATTCTCGCGGCCGCCGAGAGCGACGTGCTCTGACGGCACGCGAACGAAGGAGGTAGTCATTATGCTCGGAGCACCCCGGCGGGTCGCACGGCGGACCACGCGACGCAACACAGGCGGTGGCGGCGGTCGAGGCGCGGTGCCGGTCGTGGCGGTGGCCGCGGTGACGGCACCACGGCGCACCGCCCGGCGCACCTCGCGCAGGGTAGCGCGCCGCCGGTAGTAGCGGTGGTTCGATCCAGCGAACCGGCCCGCTCGCGATTCCTCCGCGAGCGGGCCGGTTTCTGGCGGTCCCTCAGAGCAACCCGCCGAGTCCCTTGCCGACCAGAACGGTCCCCAGGACGAGGAGCAGGATGCCCATGATGGCAGCGTTGTGCTGCTGCAGCCACACCTTGAGCCGCTCCAACGGACCCGCCATCCGGTCCGAGGCGATCAGGTAGGCAACCACCGGGACCGCGACGGTGGAGGCGGCGAGGACGACGAAGATCGCGACCGCCAGCACTGTCTCGCCGCCCGTCAACCCCCCGGCGGCGATGGCCAGACCCGCGGCGATGCCCATCGCCAGATTCTTCGGATTCAGGGCGGAGAGCAGGAAACCCAGCCCGGTCGCCTTGGCGGGGGTGAAGGTCTCGATCGCCGACATCCACTTGGGCAGGGCCGCTTCCTCGCCCGGCGCCGGACCACTGCGGAGTTGCTGGACACCGAGCAGCAGGAGCGCGACCCCGAGCAGCAGCTTGATCCAGGATGCGAGCGCCGACGGTTCGGAACTGTTGCCGAGGTCCACGGTGCCGGCCAGCAGGACGACGACGACGGTCACGAGCACGATGCCGAGCACCCAGCCGACCAGGAAGCCGAGGCCCGTCCCGCCCGCCCGGGGTGCCAGCAACATCAGGATCACGGCGATCATCGGCACCGGCGAGATCGCCACGCCGATCGCGAGGGGCAACAGGTCACTGATCACGGGCCCCATGGCGCCCTCCGTCCGCGGCCAGCGCCGCCTCGACCGTCGGATAGAGCTGAGCGAGCCCGGTCCAGAGCCGGTACAGCCTGACCAGAGCAGGGATGTCCACGAGTTCGATCACCGCGGGGATGACGACGGCGGCTAGCGTTGCCTCCGGCAACTGCTCGAACAGGCCGGTGAGGAACAGCAGGGTGACGACCGTGAGCCCGGCCACGACCACGCCGGAGATCTGCGACCGCGCTCCGGCCCCACCGTTGACCGCCGCGCAGCCACCCGCGCTGGTAGCCACGCAGCGACGGGAGCAGGATCGGCGCCGCCATCGCGGTGTCCTCTCGAAGGGAATCCGTCGGACACCAGCCTCCGCGACCGGCACGGCCGGATCGTCACCCACGCGGGATGAGCCGGGCCGACGACCGGCGGAGGTCATCCGTTAGGGGTGAGCACGGGGCAAGGACGTCGGGACACAGTGGACAGGTCGCGGCGGCAGGCTCTGCCGTGCCGTGCCGCGGCGCAGGCGAACCGGCCACAGCGACGTAAGGAGAGCCTCTTATGGCGGAGAAGCCGAACATCCTGGTGATCTGGGGCGATGACATCGGAATCACCAACCTGAGCTGCTACAGCGACGGCTTGATGGGCTACCGGACTCCCAACATCGACCGCATCGCGAACGAAGGCATGCGCTTCACCGACGCGTACGGCGAACAGTCGTGCACAGCCGGGCGTGCTTCGTTCATCACCGGGCAAAGCGGTTTCCGGACCGGCCTGACCAAGGTCGGCGTCCCCGGCGTCACCGGTCGGACTCCAGGCCGAGGATCCGACGATCGCCGAGCTGCTCAAGAACGACGGCTACGCGACCGGGCAGTTCGGCAAGAACCACCTCGGCGACCGCAACGCGTTCCTGCCGACCGCACACGGCTTCGACGAGTTCTACGGCAATCTCTACCACCTCAACGCCGAGGAGGAGCCGGAGCTGCCGGACTACCCGAACCAGGAGGAGTTCCCCGACTTCCGGACCAGGTTCGGCCCGCGCGGTGTCATGCGCTCCTGGGCGACCGACACCGACGACGACACCGAGGACCCGCGCTGGGGACGCGTCGGCCGGCAACGGATCGAGGACACCGGCCCGCTGACCAAGAAGCGGATGGAGACCTGCGACGACGACTTCGTCGCCGCCGCGAAGGACTTCATCACCCGCCAGCACACCGACGACAAGCCCTTCTTCTGCTGGGTCAACACCACCCACATGCACCTGCGCACGCACACGAAGCCGGAGAGCATCGGGCAGGCGGGGCCGTGGCAGTCGCCGTACCACGACACGATGATCGACCACGACCGCAACGTGGGCGAACTGCTGGACCTGGTGGACGAGCTCGGCATCGCCGACAACACGCTGGTGATGTACAGCACCGACAACGGGCCGCACATGAACACCTGGCCGGACGGCGCCATGACGCCCTTCCGGTCGGAGAAGAACACCAACTGGGAGGGCGCGTTCCGGATCCCGATGATGGTGCGCTGGCCCGGCCGGATCCCGGCCGGCGTGGTCTCGAACGAGATCATCCAGCACCACGACTGGCTGCCGACGTTCCTCGCCATGGCCGGTGAGCCGGACATCGTCGAGAAACTGCAGCGCGGTCACGAGGCGGCCGGCAAGCACTTCCGCGTGCACATCGACGGCTACAACCTGCTGCCGTACCTCACCGGTGAGGCGGACCAGAGCCCACGCAAGGGATTCATCTACTTCAACGACGACGGCGATCTGGTCGCCCTGCGCTACCTGAACTGGAAGGTCGTCTTCATGGAGCAGCGGATGGCCGGCACGTTGGGAGTCTGGGCCGAGCCGTTCGTCATCCTGCGACTGCCGAAGCTGTACAACCTGCGCACCGACCCGTTCGAACGGGCCGACATCACCTCGAACACCTACTACGACTGGCTCATGGACCGCGCTTTCCTGGTGCTGGCGGCGCAGGCCATCGTGGTGCCCTTCCTGGCGACGTTCAAGGACTTCCCGCCGCGCCAGCGGGCGGCGAGCTTCACCATCGACCAGGCGATGGAGAAGATGGAACTGGCCGGCACCGCCTTGGCGCACTGACATGACGACCGACATGCTCCCTTCCTGGAGCGACACCGAGACCAAGAAGACGATCGTGAGCTTCGTCGAGTCGGTGGCGGGTGAAGGCGGTCTGCCGCCCGAGGAACGCGTCGCCGTCTTCGACAACGACGGCACGCTGTGGTGTGAGCAGCCGATGCCGATCCAGGCCGACTTCCTGCTGCGCAGGATCGGCGAGATGGCGCAGCAGGATCCGTCCCTGACGGCCCGGCAGCCCTGGAAGGCTGTCGCAGAGAAGAACTACGGCTGGCTCAGCCAGGCCATCGTCAAACACTACGAAGGCGACGACAGCGACCTGAGGGTGATGGCCGCCGGCCTGCTCGACACCTACGCGAACATCACCATCGAGGAGTTCGACGCGATCGCCTCCGCGTTCATGCACAGCGCCCGGCACCCGACGCTCGACCGGCCGTACCTCGAGTGCGCCTATCAGCCGATGGTCGAGCTTCTCGGCTTCCTGGCCGCGTACGGCTTCAGTTGCTACATCGCGTCGGGCGGCGGCCGGGACTTCATGCGTGTCATCAGCCAGGAGATGTACGGGATCCCGCCGGACCGCGTCATCGGCAGCTCGGTCGATCTCGAGTACCGCGAGGACGGCGACACCGCCCAGCTGGTGCGCACCGCGGAGTGGACGGTGGTCAGCGTGAAGAACGACTGGACGACGGTGTTCGGATGACGAGGAAGGCCACGACGGACACGGGACGTGCCGGCGGGCCGCCGTACGACGAGATGGTCTGGATCGAGGCGGGCACCTTCCGGATGGGCTCGGACGACCATTACGCCGAGGAACGGCCGGCCCATCCGGTCACGGTCGACGGGTTCTGGATCGACCTGCAGCCGGTGACCAACCGGCAGTTCGCCCGGTTCGTGCACAAGACCCGGTACGTCACGCTCGCGGAACGGGTCCCGGACGCGGCCGACTACCCCGGCGCCAAGCCGGAGCTGCTCGTTCCGGCGTCGACCGTGTTCGTGAAGCAGGACCATCCGGTCGATCTGCGCGATCCGTACAACTGGTGGACGTACATCCCGGGTGCGGACTGGCGGCATCCGCAGGGACCCGGGAGCTCGATCAAGAACCGCCCGGACGACCCAGTCGTGCACGTGGCGTGGGAGGACGTCTCGGCGTACGCGGACTGGATCGGCAAGCGGATCCCGACGGAGGCCGAGTGGGAGTACGCCGCCCGCGGTGCCCTGGACGGTGCGACGTACGCCTGGGGCGAAGAGTTCGCCCCGGACGGCGAGTACCTGGCCAACACCTGGCAGGGCGAGTTCCCGCAGCAGAACACCCGGGCCGACGGGTACGAGGGGACGTCGCCGGTCGCGACGTACCCGCCGAACGGGTACGGCCTCTACGACATGATCGGCAACGTCTGGGAGTGGACCGTCGACTGGTACGCCGACCACGCCGAGACCTCGCACGCCTGCTGCACGGTCACGAACCCCCGCGGCGGCGACCAGGAGAACAGCTACGACCCCCGCCAGCCCGTCCGGATCCCGCGCCGGGTGACGAAGGGCGGCTCACATCTGTGCGCGCCGAACTACTGCCGCCGGTACCGTCCGGCCGCCCGGATGGCCCAGCCGGTCGACACGTCGACCTCGCATCTGGGCTTCCGCTGCGTGGTGTGACCGGCCTTCATCCACGCGGGGTGAGGCGCCACCCGGGCGATCAGGACAGCATCCAGATGCGGGGACCGCCGGGTCCGGCGGCCGCCGCTTTGAGAGGAGATTTAAGAGATGGCTGAGAAGAGCGGGATGGCGCTGGCCGGCTTCGTTGTGTTCGCCGCCGCGCTGCTCATGGTGGACGGCCTGGTCAACGTGTTCCAGGGACTCGTCGCGCTGTTCGACGACGAGCGCGTGGTGATGACGCCGGAGAACCTCGTCGTCGTGGACATCACCGCCTGGGGATGGACGCTCCTGATCTCGGGGTTGCTCCTGATGCTCGTCGGCGGCGGACTGCTCGCGGCAGCGGGGTGGGCCAGGATCGCGGCCATCGTGGTCGTCTGCCTGCACGCCGTGATACAGACCGCGTGGATCGGTGCCTACCCCGTGTGGTCGTTGCTGATGATCGCACTGGCCATCGTCATCCTGTGGGCGCTCACCGTGCGCTGGTCCGACGTACGGGACCGTATTGGTGGTGTGGGCGACGCGCCGTGGAGCAGCGCGGAGGGACCTGAACTCTCGGCTGCCGAGCAGCGCGTTCCACCCCTCGTTTGATGAGCTGGCGAGCCTCGGTCGGGTGGCTGACGGTCGCGATGACCGCGGCCACCCTCGCCGGCGCCTGCACCACGTCCGACGGGTCGAGCGTGACATCCGCGAGCCCGGAGGCGCCGCCGGCCAGTGGGTCCGTCGCGGCTGTCGATCGCGAGACGATGCAGGACGACGAAGAGGCCGCCGTCAGAGCGGTGGACACGTTCTGGCGGCGTTACTCCACCGAGCAGACCGGCCAGCCGTACCAACCCCCGCGCGTCGCCGGGCCGTACGTCGGCACGAACGGACCACCTTGCGGCGGCGAGCCGGAGTCCGTGCCGTTCAACGCGGTCTACTGCCGGCCGGGCGATTTCATCGCCTGGGACGAGGAACTGATGGCGGCCGGCTACAGCCAGATCGGTGACGCGTGGATCTATCTGATCATCGCGCACGAGTGGGGCCACGCGATCCAGGCGAGGCTGGGCAGCGACCGGGTCTCGGTCGCGGCCGAGCTCCAGGCGGACTGCCTGGCCGGCGCCGCGCTGCAAGGTGCGGCCGACGACGGCCTGATCACGGTCGAGCCCGGAGACAGCGAGGAGATCGCCAAGACGCTCGCCGCGGTGGCCGACGACTACCCCTGGACCGACGTGAACGACCACGGTAACGCCGAGCAGCGGACCGACGCGTTCAACACCGGCGTCTCCGGAGGCGTCGAGGCCTGCACCTGAGTTCGCTCCGGCTCAGTCGATGTGGCGCCGGTCCTCGTCGACGTACGGGAGCGGGTTTCCGGACGCGCGCGCACCTGAAGCGAGCCAGGCCGCGAGTCCGTCCGGCGATCGCCGGTGCAGCTCGTCGAGATACTTCTGCCGCTGTTCGACGACGGCCAGGCGCTCAGCGGCTGACCGGGCAGCCTCCAGCTGGACGAAGCTCCGGCGCCAGGCCAGGCACAGGGCCCGGTCGTCGAGGGCACCGAGCTGCGGTACCGGCTCGGCCGCGGGGACGGTGGCAGCCGGCCCTGGTCGCCGTCCGGGTGCCGGCCTGTCCTGCTGTGGTGGACGATCCGCCGATGGGAACCAACGTGCCCGGACGCGCGAGGTGACCGCGGGCGTGGTCCCGGCAAGGAGCAGCACGATCAGGACCCCAGTGAACTCGAGGGCGGCGATCAGACCGACCGCGCCGGGTACGAGCAGGCCGGACACGAGCGCGAGCCGGCCGGTCCTGCGCACCGCCTTCCACCCGTCTTCTTCCTCCGACCAGACGGCCGAGGCGACCACGGCCGCGGACATCGCGCCGAGGACCGCACAGACGAAGAGCCCGGGAACACCCCACTTGGCGATCAGGCAGACGAGTCCGCCCGCGGTGGCCACGTAAAGACAACCCGACCGGACGACACGGCCCAGGCCGCGCGGATTGCCGGATTGGGGTCGCAACGTCTCGCTCACGTGCGGGAACCTGTCACCATCAGGCAGCCCTCCCATAGACCCTGCCGGACACACTCAGATGGTCGTCCCGTCACCACCTCACCTGCCTCATCCTCTCCGGATGAGGCAGGTGAGGCCGCCTGGGCGAAGTCTGGAGCCGGTGGTCCTTCGTCGAGGGGAGAGACCGGACATGTCGCACTCCACGAAGCCGGACAAGCCGGCCGGCGTGGCGCGCCAGGGTGTACAACCCACGCAGATGACCGCCTGGGTCGGCTGGATCGCGTTCGCCGGCGTGATGATGGCGCTGGTCGGGACCTTCCACGTGCTGCAGGGACTGGTCGCGCTGTTCAAGGACGACTACTTCCTGGTCGGGAAGTCCGGGCTCACCCTCGAGGTGGGCTACACGGCCTGGGGCTGGATCCACATCATCGGCGGCGTCGTCATCGTCGCCGCCGCGTTCGCGCTGTTCGCCGGGAAGATCTGGGCCCGCGTGGTCGGCGTCATCGTGGCGCTGCTGAGCGCGATCGTGAACGTCGGCTTCCTGGCCGCCTACCCGATCCTGTCGGTCACCATGATCGCGATCGACATCCTGGTCATCTGGGCGTTGACCGTGCACGGCCACGAGATCGCCGAACAACGCGACGGAGGATGACCTGATGACTGGTGACGTCGGCTGGAAGGTGCTGATGGTCCGCGGGGTGATCGGCATCGTCTTCGGGATCGTGGCCATGGTCTGGCCGGTCTCGACGGTGACCGCGCTCGTGGTGCTGTGGGGAATCTGGGCGCTGGTGGAGGGCATCAGCTGCCTGGTCCAGGCAGTCCGTCCGGAGCCCGGCGGAAACCGGCTGGTGTCGGTCGTGCTCGGTGTGGTCGCGCTGGTGGCGGCGTTCTTCGCGATCTTCAGCCCGCAGGTGACGGCGGAGACACTCACCTGGATCCTCGGTATCTGGCTGATCCTCCGCGGCCTGCTCGAGGTGGTGGGTGCCTTCAGCAAGAGTCTGCTGGCACCCCGGTGGCTGATCCTGGCCAGCGCGGCGCTGTCGATCCTGCTGGGGGTGTTCTTCGTCGCCAACCCGGGCCGCGGCGCCGTCGGCATCGCGGTGCTGCTCGGCATCATCGCCCTCGCCTGGGGCATTGCCTTCGTCGCCGGCGGTCTGCTCATGCGGCGCCAGCTCGACCACTCCGCCGAGCCGGACCGGACGGCTTGACCCCAGCCTCAGGCCTCAGGCCGAATTGTCTCAGGCCGAACTGTCTCAGGTCGATGTGGCGACCGGCTCCGGCGTTGGCCGCGCCTCTCGGGCGGTGAGTTCGCGGATGCTCAGGATCGTCAGGCCGGCCGCCTGCACCATCGCGACCAGGTCCTCGATGTCCTCTCCGTCGCGGGCCTGCACCTGGAACACCCCCGACGTCTCGTTGTGTGCCGGCAACCTGGCGCAGAACGCCAGCACCGCGGGGGCGAGCTCCCCCTGCACGACCACCTGGTACGACGAGTTGTGGTGCTCAACTGTGGTCATCATCGTCCTCTCCGGGATGGTCGGCACCGCCTTCGGTCGAGGCCGGTGGCGTGCCTGGAATCCAGCGGACCTCGACAACGTCGACCCCCAGCGCCCGCAGCCGGGCCAGCAGCCCGTACAGCGCTGCCTGGTCCGGTACGTCGTACAAAACGGTGTTCACCTGCTCGGCCGACAGCGTGACCGCCCCCATGTCGCGGAGATCCTGCTCCGGTACGACGCCTGCCACGCGAATCTCGTACCTCGCCCCGCCCATCGAACCACTCCGTTCGGCGCCCTGCGTCCGACAGTCGCAAAGCTGGAACGCCCCGGCTTCACCCCTGTGGGGTGAACTACTGAACCGGGTTGAAGGTGCAGCATGGAGATGTCTGGCGACTATCGGTGTCCGGCCGGCACACGCAGCCGGGCGTCGATCCGTGCAGGGGGTGTTCGATGGCGTTGCCGAGGTGGAGAGTCACCGGGTACCGCCCCGTCGCGACAGTTGTTGTCGTCAATCGCCGGGAGGGCAGATGCCGGGCGGTCAGCAGGCAGTGGGAGAACGCGGACGTCACTTGATTCCGATCCACGACCACGAGCCGTCGGCCACGCCGGGGCCGGCGGCGGTACCCAGGGCAACAGTGGTGCGGCAGCGTCTACTGGATCTTGTCAGCCAGGGGGTGCAGCGGCCGCTGACTCTTGTCAGTGCACCGGCGGGTTTCGGAAAGACGATGCTGCTGGTCGCGTGGGAGGCACTCGGCAGCTGGCCGGGCCCGGTCAGGCACGTGATGCTGGACGTCGGTGAACAGCCTGCGGCGTTGCTGCAGTCCACGCTCGACGGCCTCTCCCGGCGAGTCCCGCCGGTCGCCGACGAGGCGCAGGTCCTGGTGGTCGACTGCGGCGATCTCGCCGTCACGCAGGAGCTCGGGGACAGCCTCGACCGCCTCATCCGCGGCAACTACCGCCGGCTCCGGATCGTCCTGCTGACCCGGGCGGACCCGCCGATGCCGCTCCATCGCTACCGGCTGGCCGGCGCCATGACCGAGATCCGGGCCGCCGATCTGGCCTTCACGACGGAGGAGGCGGTCCTCCTGATGCGGCGGGAGAACCTCGAGCTGGCCCCGGCCGATCTCGCCGAGCTCATGACCAGGACGGACGGCTGGCCGGCCGGCCTGATGTTCGCGGCCATGAACCTGGCCGGTAAGACCGACACCGAGCAGGCGCTCCGGGAGTTCCGCGGCGATGCGGGGAACGTGGCCGCGTTCCTGATGACCGAGGTCCTCGAGGCGCAACCAGCCACTCTGCGCGACTTCCTGCTCCGGACCTGCATCGTCGACAACCTCCGTCCCGCCCTGGCCGAGGCACTGACCGGTCACCCGTGTGACCTCAGGTCCTTGGAGTTCATGGCGCAGGGCAATGCCTTCATCCAGCGCGTTCCCGGAACCGACGACCTCTACAGCTACCAGTCGCTGTTCCGTGAGTTCCTCCGCGCCCAACTGCTGTTCGAGAAGCCGGCGCTGGTGCACGTGTTGCACCGCGAAGCCGCCTGCTGGTTCGCGCAGAACGGACAGCGGCTGGCGGCGGTCCACCACGCCATCACGGCCGGCGGGTGGGGAGACGCGGCCCGGTATCTGGTCGAGGATCTCGACGTCGCGCGGCTGCTCGTCGGGCACCGGCGGCGGAGGCTGAACGAACTGGTCGCCGACCTTCCCGACGACGTGGACGGAACCGGCGCCGCCATCGTGCGGGCCGCACGAGCGCTGACGGTGTTCGACGCCGATCTGTGCGCCGCCGAACTGACCAAGGCCCGGATCAGCCTCGAACAGGAGGACCCGCCCCGGACCCTCCCCCACGAGCTGGCGATCACCTTGCTGCACGCGGTCTCGACCAGCATCCAGGCGGACGTCACCGCGGCGTTGGACGCCGCACTGGCCGCGGAAGCGGCTCTCCGGGCGGCATCGGCGGGATCAGTCGCCATCCATCCGGAGCTGAAGCTGCTCGTGGCCGGCTGCAAAGGCCGTGCCCTGCTCCGCCGGGGGGACTTCGCGGGCGCCTCGGAGGCGTTCTGCGAGGCCATCGCAGTGGCCGACGAAGCCGGCCTGCACGAGGCGTTGGCCGACTCGTTGGGGATGGCCGCGCTGGTGGAAGCGACCTGGGGACACCTGCGGCGGGCCACCGAGCTCGCCGCGCAGGCGACCGCCGTGACGGAATCCGCCGCCCAGCTTCACGCGCCTCGGTCGGCGATCGTCGCGCGGGCCTGGGTCTGTGCCGACCTGGCCGAGCCGGCAACAGCCCGGGACCTGATGCGTCACGCCGAGGAAGCCACGCCGACGTACGACGCCCGGGTGCTCGAAGCCGCGATGGCGCTGATCCGGGCGAGACTGCTCCGGGCCGGCGGAGAGGCCGACCTCGCCGGTGCCGAGCTCCGGGCGGCAGCCAACAGCTACGGCGCCGAGACCGACGAGTGGCTGGGCCAGTCCCTGGTCGTGGACGAGGCGAAGATCCTGGTGGCACAGAACCTGCCACACGACGCCATCGCCGCGATCGAGCGGTCCCCGGGACCCGATCAGATCGGCTCGCTGCTGGTGCTTCAGCGCGCGGCGACCGAGGTCGGCGAGAAGTCACCTCATCCCCCGCCGGTGCCTGCGCCGCGATCTGCCCCGCTCGATCTGCAGGTCGACAGCTGGCTGGTGCAAGCCGCGGACTCGATCAGCAATGGGGATCCGAGCCGAGGCGGGCTCTGCCTCGAGCGAGCCCTCAGACTGGCAGCTCCGGAACATCTCCGACGCCCCTTCTCGGAGGCACCGTCGGCGGTGCGGAGACTGCTCCGGCCGAGCGGCGAGCTGATGAGGCGTCATCCGTGGTTGCAGGCGCCGAGCCTTGCCGATGACCCGAACGCGGCGACCAACGGTTCGCACGATCGAGTGCTGGCGACGGTTCGCGCCGACACACTGACCGGCAAGGAACATGAGGTGCTGGAGTACCTCGCCGAGCTCCTGACCACCGAGGAGATCGCAAGCACCATGTATGTCTCGGTGAACACGGTGCGGAGCCACGTGCGGAGTGTCCTCCGCAAGCTGAGCGCGTCGCGGCGGAACGAGGCAGTACGGCGCGCGTGGGAGCTCGGACTTCTCCCAGCCCGTCCGGGACCCGGCGATCTCACGGCCGAGGATCGGCCTTGGGCAACCTGGGTCGCCAGTCGTAGATGACCGACGTACGCAGTACGAGGTCCTGCAACGACCTGTGCTTGCGCCCGCCGGCGCACAGCAGCAACCCGATCGGGAACAGTGCGTACAAGATCGCGCGCAGCAGCGCGACGTACGGTCGCAGCCGCAGCCCGCGCGAGCTGACGACGCGAAGCCCCATCACCTGACAGCCGTAGCTCCGACCGGTGAGCGACCACGCGATGGTGAGGTAGAGAACGAGGACGACCAGGCCGGCGGTCACACTCAGCAGCGTTGATGCTTCGGTGTACTCGAATCCGCGCGGATCGATCAGGAACAGCAGACCGTTCACACCGACGTAGCCGGCCAGCAGCAGCGTGATCACGACCACCGCGTCGATGACGCCGGCGATCGTCCGGGTGATGATCCCGGCTCGCTGCCCCTGGTACGGCCGAGCATCCGGCGGAATCGGGGAGATGGGGCCGGCCATCGTCATGGTTCCGGTGCGACCTCGCTGTGGCGGCTGAAGCGCAGCCGGAGCTTGCCCACCGCCCGGCCGACAGCCTCATCGCCGGAGATGCCCTGCATCCGCACCCCCTGGACGGTTTCGGACGCCACCGACCCGGTGGACTGACGGATGATCTCCGCCAGATCCACTTCCGCGATCACGCCCTCGGCCAGGCCGGCCAGGTCGAGCTTGGCGATCACCGCCTCGAGGTCGAGGCGATCCACCACCGCGTTCAGATCCAGACCCTCGACGGCTCTGTTCAGATCGACAGTCGCTACCACCTGGTTCAGATCGATCCGGGACAGCAACGCGTTCGCGATCGCCGGGACGATCAGGTCGAGCAGGGCCGTCAATTGGCGCACCGGATCGGGGCGGCGGCCG
Source organism: uncultured Actinomycetota bacterium (assembly GCA_963770725.1). GTDB lineage: Bacteria > Actinomycetota > Actinomycetes > Propionibacteriales > Kribbellaceae > Kribbella. Next base: position 89,548 of record CAVYQT010000009.1, on the reverse strand, counting down.
CCACCCTGCCGGCTGACGGCCGCCAGCAGCCTTTCAGGGTGGAACCTCGACGGCACCAGCGGCGGTCGGAGGACGACGCGGGTGACCGGCCGAGCCACGCGCGTGACCGGCCGGACGACGCGGGCGGCCGGCCGAACTACGCGTCGCGCGCGCCGCTCGGCTGCCCGCGCGGAGGCCGCGGCGATGGCGGCCGCCCCCACGAAGACGTCGATGACAAGGATCGGCTCGGGATCGGCCGGTGGTACGTCGGACGCGTTCCCGGACTGCGTCGACTCGGCACCGTCCGCCGGCACCTCGGACCCGTTCCCGGACAACGTCGACTCGGGACCGTCCGCCGGAACCTCGGACCGTTCCCGGACAGTGCCGGCTCAGGATCGGCCGGTGGTACGCCGGGCGCGTTCCCGCCCGGCATCGCCTCAGGACCGGCCGCCGGTACCTCGGACCCGTTCCCGGACAGCATCGCCTCAGGACCGGTCGGTGGTACCTCCGACCCGTTCCCGGACTGCTCTGGAGTGTCCACGAGGTCATCATCGGCGCCCGCGACGGACAGGACATCATCCGTGGTGAGGTAAACGAACCCGAGCCGATCGGCCCGGCTGCGGCTGCCCTTCCTGCGCCCCGCGGATCGTGATACACGTGACGAATGGGGGGTAAGCAGTCCGATCCGTCACGGGTCGCCGCACTGGGGGCCGGCGCCTCCGATCTCCGTGCCGCGCGCAGGGCGATCGAGCGCGGCGTGCCGCCGGTCGCGAGCTCGGTCGACGGAATCCGCTTCGAGTTCCAGGCGTCCCTGGACGGCCTGGCGCTCCAGGTGGGCGGCTACGTGATCCTCGAGACCGGCGGAGCCGGGCGGCTCGGACAGATTCTCACCCTCGGGATCGCCAGGGTGGACGCCGTGGAGGTGGATCCGACCGCCCCGGCGGCGTTCCACATCAGGACCGCCCAGGGCAACGGGATCGTGCTCGACCACGAAGCCGAGCCGTTCCACAACGTCGCCGTACGTCCCGCTCAGGCGGACGAGGTCCGGGCCTGGCTGACGAGCAACCGCCCGCAACGCGCTGTTCTCGAGATCGGTGAGCAGTTGCTCGCGCCCGGCGTGTCCGCCACCCTCGACGCCGGCGGATTCGACCGGCACACCTTCCTGTGCGGGCAGTCCGGGTCCGGAAAGACCTACTCCCTGGGCCTGGTGCTCGAGCGCTTGCTGGTCGAGACCGACCTGCGCCTGGTCATCCTCGACCCGAACTCCGACTACGTCGGGCTGGGTGAAGCGCGCGCCGGACTGGATCCTACGGTTGCCGATCGGTACCGGGCGGCGACTCGCGACGTCGCCGTCCGCCGGGCGGGGCCGGGCGACGACCGGATCAGGCTGCGGTTCGCCGAGCTCGACCGAGCCGCCCGGGCGGCCATCCTGCAGCTGGACCCGATCGCCGACCGGGAGGAGTACGGGGCGCTGTCCGCCTTGCTCGACAGCACCGAGCGCGGCGAACCTCTGGTCAGGAGTCTCGAAGACTTCTTCACCGCCGACCAGCCCGGTGCTCGCGAGCTCGGTCTGCGCGCGGCGAACCTCGGTGTGCTCGACTGGTCGATCTGGGCCCGGGAACAGACCGGATCGATCCTCGAGGACCTGGAGAACCCGGAGCACCGCTGTCTGGTCGTCGACCTCGGATCACTCAATACACCCGAGGAACAAAGCGTCGTCGCGGAGGCGGTGTTGTCCACGCTGTGGAACCGGCGCGCCCGCCGCGAGCCTGTGCTCGTGGTGATCGACGAAGCGCACAACGTCTGCCCGGCCGCGCCCAGGGACGCGGTGACGGCGCTGGCCGCGGAGTACGCCACCCGCATCGCCGCGGAGGGTCGCAAGTTCGGGCTCTACCTGCTGCTGTCCACGCAGCGTCCGCAGAAGGTTCAGGAGAACGTCCTGTCGCAGTGCGACAACCTGATGCTGATGCGGATGAACTCCACGGCCGACCTGGAGTTCCTGCGCGCGGTCTTCTCGTTCGTGCCGGCCGGTCTGCTCGATCGGGCGTCCGCGTTCCGCCAGGGCCACGCATTGGTCGCCGGCAAGGTCATGCCCCATGCGGGCTTCGTGCGCTTCGGCGCGCGGACGGCCGAGGAAGGTGGGGCGGACATCCCCACCACCTGGGCCGCCGCCCGCTAGCGGCGGCAGTCTAGTGCGACACAGCTACCTTCAGGACCACGATCAGCAGCCCCAGCACGAGGTTGACCACACCCGCGGCCACCATGCCGCTGCGGGTCGCGCCCGCCTTGGCCGCGACGTACAACGCCCACGCCAGCTGCCCGGTCACGGCCACCAGCAGCGCGAACCACGCCGTGCCCGAATCCGACAGCCCGAGCAGCGCTCCGAGGCCGGCCGCCACGGCGGGCGGTACGGAGGCCTGCACGATCGGCCACTCCCGGGTCGCGGCGAGGCGGATATCCTTCCGGTGCAGCAGCGGCCCTTGTGATCGGTGGCCGACCACCTCGGCGTACACGTGCGCAAGCCAGAAGACCACGCCGGTCGCCAGCAGCAGGACGACCAGCTGACCGGGGCTCGGCGGGTGCTGGCCAGGACTGGTTCCGGCGACGACCGATGCGGCCAGGAGTGACCCGTAGATCGCCCCGGCATAGTCGATGGGCTCGCGTTCCGGGGCCGTGCTCCCCCGGCCGGCTCCCGACCCTTCAGTCATCTGGACTCCTCCACCGGGCTCGACTCCGCCGTACCTGTCGAAGGCACCGGATCCGGGCAGCTTCGCGCGGTCCCGCGACGAGCGCCTCACCCCGACCGGATGACTGCCCGCCACGAAGGATCATCCCGGGCGGGTGATACCGGCCGGGAGGGAATCCGGCCAGGCCTGACGTCCGGCGCCGACTGTTCAGGTGCCGGAGTGGCGGGTCTTCTCGCGGAGCCAGTCAGGGAGGTGCTGGTCGTCGCGCGGGAACTCGGCGAGGTCGGTGACGTAGATGTCCGCGTTCACCGGGATCGACCAGGCCGGCTCGCTGTCGTAGTCGAAGTCGGTCGAGAAGTGACCCGTGGAGGTGATCGTGAGCCGAGCGGTCAGCCAGGTTCCCTTGCCAGGCTGGTACATCTGCAGCCGCAGCGTCTCGAAGTAGCTCTCCAGACCCTCGGGCAGCGGGTCGACCTGCGCCGGCTCATCGGAGGGACCGATCACGGTGGCGTCGAGTTCGGCGTACGGCGCGGTCGCAAGGTACGTCGCGGTCACCTCATGCCACCCCTCGGGCAACTCGGCGACCAGAGCGCGCGCGATCGTGTCGATGGTGCGCATCTCGTTCGCGGTGTCGTCGGCCATGTCGCTCAATCACGTTCCCGGGTGGACTGTGGTCGGGTTTCCTTGAAGATACGCCGCGGGGAGCGCTTGCCTTCGTGCCGGTCGACGACAGCGCGCGAGGACGGCCGACGTGAAGTGCCGTCGGCGTACCGGACGTCGATGTTCGCGTGCACCTGGATGCCGGCGGCGCGGAGGGCATGCCAGGACTCCTCCATCCGGCGCCAGTTGTCGCTGCCCTTCACCGCCTGGTTCTGCACGCGTGACTGGGCCGTCAGGTTGATCGCCTCGCCCGGGCCGTCGAACGAGGTCGCGAACAGATGGCCGCCGTCGTCGGTCCGTTGGCGATCGGGCTCGCCGGCTGCCCGCTGCGCCGACAGGTTGCGGCGTTCGTCGTTCTCCTTCGACGGCAGCCAACCCAGCCAGCCTTCGGCGTGCGTGACCCGACCGGCTGTGTCGGTGGCGTAGAGGTACCGGTTGTCGACCACATACACCGAGGACGGCTGCGGTTCGGACAAGTGATCGTTCCAGCGATCCGCCCGCCCGGAATCCTCTTTGTGCAAGGGCAGCTCGGCGTACTTGTCCGGAACCTGCACCACATCGTCAGGGCCATACCCCACCGCCTGCACATCCACCGGATCGGCGGTCCGCTCGATCCGGCCTGAATCCCGCTGCGGGCGCTCGGACATGCCCGCCACCGTAGAACGCCGTCGGGCCAACATCGGCACATCAGCGCGTACGTCCACCTCTTCGACCTCAACCGTTCCACCCACCTCCACCTGCCCGCAGCTACCGCAGACGCTCCGCCGGCAGCAGTCGGTGGGCCAACTGGAGGACCCGTGACGGAGGTGGCTGCCAGACGCTTCGGTCGGCGAACGACCAGGCGTAGGTCAAGGATCCGTGCTCGATGCAGTCGAGCAGGCCTGGTTCCGCGAGCTCGTGGGCCGACCACTCGTAGATCTGTTGAAGCCGCGGAACGATCACGCCGTAGTCCAGCACGCGACCGAACCCGAGCTCTTCGCGGAGGTAGAAGCGCACGTCATCGCGGAGCGGGTACTCGTCCGGCAGCACCCGGGACAGCTGGAGGAAGATCCCGGTCATCCCGAGCCTCGGGTCACCGAGCAACGGGGCGAGCGGACGAAGCCAGCCCAAGGCGATCCGCGGCGCCGCGACGAGAGCGTGGGCGTAGAGCACCCGGCACAGGACGACGTTCATGAAGAAGCGCTCCGCGGCCGTCTCCGTCTCGGCCAACTCACGGTGCTGCAGGTAAGCGGCGACGATGCTTCCGTTGTGCGCGCGCCACCAGGCCCTCGCGGTCGGGTACTGCGCGAACGAGAGCCAGAAGCCGACCGTCCGCGAGGAAGCGGAGCCGGACAGCTCGCCGCTCAGCGCCACGGCCTCACACCCGTCCCGCAGCACCCGCTCGTTCACCGCTCGCCACCACGGACTACCAGGCCGCTCACTGTACGGCGGCTGCAGCACACCACGCCGCAACTCCCATTGCATCGCAGATGTCGCGGCCCGCCGATACGGCAGATGCCGAGGCGCCTTGCCGAACGGACCGTAGTAGCACCGCTGCATCAGCGCGAGCCGCCCGGACGGGTCATCACGCACCGCAGCAACCTGCTGCTCAGCCCAAGCGCCGGCCGTCATGCCAGGTGTCACGCGCACAGGATCGCACGCGCCGGACACCTTCAGCCCCGAAAGACCCGCCGGCCCCGATCAGTGCGGCAGCCCGACTGCGCGGCCGGCTCGGACCCGACGACGGTCAGTAGGCCTAGCCCTCCCTGTCAACGCCGAGCCAACACGCATAGTTCGCCCCGGCAGGGCTTGCCCCACGTTCCAGCACCAGACGCGGAATACACGAACGCGGCGTGGGTACCTGCGCGGCCACTAGAACCGGCGAGAGGACAGTGCAATGCCCGCAGACGTTGTCGATCTGATCATGCAGGACCATCGCGAGGTCGAGCGCCTGTTCGACGAACTGAAGGACGACCCGGAGAAGCGCCCGAACCTGCTGCCGGTGCTCACCACGTTGCTGACCGCCCACAGCCGTGCCGAAGAGGCGGAGGTCTACCCCGTCGCGGCAGCTGAGGCCGGCGAGAAGGAAGAGGTCTCACACAGCCAGCAGGAGCACATCGAGGCAGACCAACTGCTGGCGAAGCTCGCGAAGACCGATCCGGCCTCGGCCGAGTTCGACACGGCGCTGCAGAACCTGATCGACGCGGTGTCACATCACGTCGAGGAGGAAGAGACGAAGGTACTGCCCGGGATGCGCTCCAACCTGTCGGACGAGCGGCGGGCGCAGCTCGGTGAGGCGTTCGTTGCCAGCCGCAAGCAGCACCTCGGCGAGCAGCCCGGCGACATCACCCGGGAACAGCTCGCGCAGCAGGCGAGCAACGCCGACATGTCGGGAACCTCAGGTCTGAGCAAGGACAAACTGCAGCAGAAGGTGCAGCGCGAGGCCGGCAGCTGAACTGAGAGTGTGGGGCCGGACACCCGCCGCGATCGGTGCGCCGGGAGGCGTCAGGTGGTCGCGAAGGGGTACCGAAATGTAATGGACGACCAGCGACTTCTCGAGCACATGCGGCGGCTGTCGAGATCCCTGACGCCCGGCGATCTGGACCATACGCTCAGCCGCGTCACCCACGCGGCGGTCGATGTCCTGCCCGATGTCGAGTTCGCCAGCATCACCGTTCTGCACGCCGACGGCAAGCTCGAGACCGTCGCTCCCACCGACGACCTGCTCTGGGGCGTCGACGCCGCACAGTACGAGCTGCGAGAGGGGCCGTGCTACGACGCAGCGGCCGACGCGGTTCACGTCATGTCTCCCGATCTGGCCAACGACGCGAGGTTCCCGCGGTACGCCGCGGTCGCGGTGGCCGCGGGTATCAAGGCTCAAGCGGGCATCCGGCTCTTCGACGCCCCCAAGTCCCGCGGCGCGCTCAACCTCTACGCCCGGCAGACCGGCGTCTTCGAGGATCTCGGCATGCTCGGCGCCTTGTTCCAGCATCAATCCGCGATGGCGATCGACTACGCCCGCGAGGTCCAGAACCTGCGCGAAGCCGTCCGCACCCGCGGCACGATCGGCCAGGCCGTCGGCATCGTCATGGAGCGATACCAACTCACCGACGAGCGGGCCTTCGCGTTCCTTGCCCGCCTCTCGCAGGACGGCAACCTGAAGCTCCGCGCCATCGCCGAACAAGTCATCGCCACCACCAAGCAACCACGCCAGTAACGACTCCATCGACGGCCTTCGGGAGGCTGCGGCAGCCACCGGACCACGGCGAGAGGAGCTGCTGGATCAAGCGATCGTCGTGTCCGTTCGGCTGGCTCGCACGGTCGCGAGCCGTTACTACCGGCGCGGCGTCGATAACGAGGACCTGGACCAGGTTGCGTACGAGCATCTGGTGAAGGCGGCCCACAGCTACCGGCCGGTCGACGGCTCAGATTTCCGGTCCTTCGCCATTCCCACCATTCGCGGCGGGATCCGGCACCATTTCCGGGACCACGCCTGGGCCGTCAAGGTGCCTCGTCGCCTGCAGGAGATACAGACGCAGATCAGTGCGGTCGAAGGCGGCCTGGCGGCTCGCCTCGAACGCTGGCCCACCAGCCACGAACTGGCCGACGCTCTCGGTCTTGACGCCAACGAGGTGGTCGAGGCGCAACGAGCACAGGGATGCTTCAACCCGTCCTCCTTGGACATTCCCCTCCACGGCGACTCGTCGATGACGCGCGGGCAGCAGGTCGCCGATCCCGCGGATACCTATCAGCTCATCGACCAGATCGAGTCGCTCCGCCCGGTCGTCGACAAGCTGCCGGCGCGTGACCGGCTGATCTTCGAACGGCGTTTCCTGGAGCACCGGACCCAGGCCGAGATCGGTCACGAGATCGGCATCAGCCAGGTGCAGGTCTCCCGGCTCCTCGGACGGATCATGCTCCAGCTGCGGATGGCGTTGTCGGTCTGACACCTGCGCCTACCGCGGGATGGAGTCGGCTTTCACGGCGTTCCGCTCGCCGAGTGGACGAGGCTCCCCCGTCGTGCTGTCCCGTGCCGTTTGCTGCTCGGCCTCGGCGTTGATCTCGGCTCCGAGCAGTACGGCGTACGCGGTGAGCCACAGCCACAGCATCAAGACCACCACCGCGGCCAGGCTGCCGTACGTCTTGGCGTAGTTGCCGAACGTCTCGACATAGATCGAGAAACCGATCGACGCGATCAGCCAGATGACGGTGGCGACAATGGCTCCCGTGGACACCCAGCGGATGCGGGGCGCGTCCCGATCCGGCCCCAGCCGGTAGGTCACCGCGAGCGCTACTGTGATCAGCACGATGGCGAGCACAAGTCGGGCCACCGCCAGCAGGATCCGGAGCGGCGTTGCGACGTCGTCGCCGATCGCCGCACCGGCCGCGAACAGGGCGACCGCGAGCAGAACGAAGACGATCGCGCCCAGGGTCATACCCAGAGCCAGTAGCTTCCGGCGGACGAATCCGCGGGTCTCCTCCTCGTCGTAGGCCAGATTCACTGCGGTGAGCAGGTATCCCGCGCCCCCCGACGCGCTCCACAGCGCTAGGACCACAGCAACCGCGAGGCCGATCCCCAAACCCTGCCGCGGTGCCGATGTCAGAGCGTCGAGCTGCTGGAGCAGCAGGTCGCGCCCTGACGCCGGCATGGCTGCGGTCAGATCCTTTGCCTGGTCGCGGATCGTCGCCGGATCCGCAACCAGCCCGTAGGTCAGCACCGCGGCGACGACCGCGGGAAACAGCGAGAGGAACGCGAAGAACGCCACGCCGGCGGCGAGCAGTGGCACCTGATCGGCCTTGGCCTCCGCCCAAGCCCGCCTGCTCACCTGCCACCAGCCCGCCGCCGGGATTTCCGTCGGTTTGTCGGCATCCGCACCCGGAACGTCCGGCCGTCGTTCGTCGCTCATCAGCTGGAGGAACCCGCCTGCCGGACGTTGTCCGCCGAGTCCTTCGCATCGCCGGCAACCTGGTGAGCTGCCGACCGGCTCTCGTCCGCCACGTCGCCGGCTGCCTCGGAGGCGGACTGCTTGACCTGCTCAACGGCTTCCCGAGCCGGCTCCTGCAGATTCTCCTTGACCTCTTGGGCCACCTGGGCAGCCTGCTCCTTCACCGGTCCGGCGGCGTCCATCGCTGTGTCCCTGGCGTCCTGCGCCAGCTCGCGTTCCTTCGTCGACGCAGAGAGTACGGCGGCCGCGACCCAGCCGGCCGCGAAGGCGATCATTCCGGCGGCCAACGGCGTGCCGCGAGTTCTCGCCCGAGCCATGTCCGGCGCTGAACCGACAGCCTCACCGACCCTGCTCCCCGCGTCCTGCACAGATGACATCGCCGTACCAGCGGTACCGCCAACCGAGTCCGCCGAGCCCATCACCTTCTCCTTCAGCCGGTGTACGCCGAACCGGGCCCGATCGACCCGCCGGCCGACAACCCGACTGGGGCTGACCTTCTCGGTCAAGGCGTCGACGTCGCGGCCCACGGTGCGCCTGGTCGCCTCGATGTCTCGCCTCAGCTGTTGCGGGTCTTCAGCCATTTCGCGTCCTCCTTGAGTGATTCGACCGTCTGGTCGGGTTTCGGATCGACCTCGCGCAGCTCCTTGCGTCCCGTCGTCGCCAGTACGGCGGCAACGAGCGCCCAGACGGCGGCGACGATGAGCGCAGCCCAGATGAGGTCCATGGCTTCGTCCAGGGCCCACATCACCGTCAAGGAGACAAACAGAGCGACCATCCAGCCCGCGAAGGCGGCGCCGCCGAGCATCCCCGCGCCCTTGCCGGCCTTCTTCGCCTCTGCCTGGAGTTCGGCCTTCGCAAGTGCCAGCTCCTGCCGGGTCAGCTGGCCCAGATCGGTGGTCAGCTGGGAGACGAGCGCGCCGACCGACTCGTCCATCGACAGCCGGTTCGGACCGCTGTCGGGTGGTGATCCGCCGACAGTCATGTCACCGGCCCGATCCGGGTGCGGGTGGTGGCGGGACGAGATAGTCGTCGGCTGCCGCACCACTGGCAGACTCCGCCGACACACCGGCTCCGGTGCTCGACGTCTGGGTCGGACCGGTCGCCAGGGCGCGCGTCAGTCGACCGGCCAGCACGCCGGCGGCCGCGGCCGCCAGCAGGAAGGTGCCTGGTTTGCGCCGGGCAAAGCCGCGCACCTCGTCCAGCAGGTCGCCAGGCTCGCGCTTCTCCAGGATGTGCGCGGCTTGATCTGTGAACTCGGCACCGCGCTCAGCCAGCTGAGCACCCAAGCCCGACTGACCGTGCTCGGCCATCCCTCGTAGCTCATCGCCGACCGAACGCAGGCTGTTCGCGGCCCGCTCCTTCTGCCGGCTCGCCTGCTCGACCAGTTCGTCCCGCGTCTGACCGGCCAACCGGCGCGTCTGCTGCCCGAGATCCGACGTCACGTCCGACGCCTTGTCCTTCACGGTCCCAGCAACCTCACGTGCGGCCTCGGCCGACGTCTCTTTCAGCTGCCCGGCTTCGTCCCGGGCTGCCTCGGCCACACCTTCCGCGGGTGGACTGGCAACGTCCATCCGCTGGTTCGTCGTGGGCGTCATGTGACGCCTCCTTCCAAGAACATGCGCGGCGTTCGCGAACGCACGCGTCTGGTCCGCCGCCGACGACATCGGCGACAGCAGTTGAGAGAAGCCCGATCGGGCGAAAGAGTGCGCGGCATCCCTGCCGGGCACTGAGAGATCGCAATGGCACTCTGTCGTACCACCCCCTGAACTGGACGGCCGGTACCCATCGGCGAACCCAGCAACCCCGCAGATCCAGACGACCTCGAGCCGCGTCGATGGCAGCGGAACCACGTGGTGCCCCCGATGCCAGCAGCGATGAGCAGTTGTGGGCGGCCCCGGTGCTGCTGGGCTGAACACCGGGACCTGGGGCATCGGTCTCGCGCGCGGCCGGCTACCCGTTACCTGACCCTGTGCCCGCGCCAACTCACCGTCGCACTCCGGCTCCCAACCTGGACTTGCGCGCGCGGTCCGGAACGGGATGATTATCGGTATGGAGGATGCTGAACAGGAGCCGCGGATGGACGCCGAGTCCTTCGCTTCGCTCGACTCGTCCATCAGTTGGTCGGCGGACGTCTTCGCCCGGCTGGCCTCGGAGCTGCACAACTCCGGGGGCGTCGAGGAGACCGTCGAAGCGGTGGTGCAGTTCGCGCTGCAGGCCCTGAACTGTTCGTACGCGGGCGTGGCCCTCACAACCCGAGGTGGCCGGCCCGAGGTTCCGGCCGTCACTGACCCGATCGTGGCAGAGATCTACCAGTGGCAGATGGCCGGCGGTGACGGGCCGCTGGTGCAATCGATGCGCGAGCACGCCACCTTGCTCGTCCGCGACACCGAGATCGAGGATCGCTGGCCCGCCTGGGCCGCCAAGGTGTTCTCGCTGGGCGTTCGGAGTGTGCTCGACGTACCGCTGACGACCGCCGCCGGCACCGTCGGCGTGCTCGGGTTGTACAGCGCGGCACCGGACGCCTTCGGCGAGGACGACGAGGCCATCGCGCACATCCTGGCCCGGCACGCGTCGATCGCGGTCTCCACCGCCCGTCACGAGGAGAGCCTCGCCCAAGCTGTCGACGCACGAAAGCTGGTCGGACAGGCGATGGGCATCCTGATGGAGCGGTACGACGTCGACGGAGACCAGGCGTTCGCCATTCTGAAGCGCTACTCCCAGGACACCAACACGAAGTTGCGTGACGTCGCCCAGCACCTGATCGACACCCGCCGCCTACCGCACTGACCACTTGATCGGCCGGCCGCGGTTTCGCGGTCGTCGACGGGGGCACCGGAATGCGTTCGGAGGCGGCATCGGGAGCCAGGTCCGAGGAGGCGAGTGGGATGGCAGATCATGAGGCATCGACGACGGTGAGTGTCGCGCCGAACGTCCTGTTCGACTACTTGGCCGACATCGAGCGCCTGCCCGATTACCTGCCCTGGCTGACCGGCGTACACCGGACCGGGCCGCGGCCCACGGAGGCGCAGGGGTTGGAAGCCCGGCTGCCCCAGCAGCCGGTGCACGAAGAGGTCGACGTGACCGCCCAGGTGCCCGCCGGCGGGTCTGACCAGCCGACGCACAGCGAGGCGTGGATCGACGTCGTCGAGGAGAACCGCAGCCTGCGCTGGGGTTCGCCGGGAGACCACGACTACCACGGCGAACTCGACGTCGATTTCATCGCCGACGGCACCTCACGCCTCACCGTCCGCCTGCACACCACTCACTCCCCCGACCAGGCGATCGACGACTACCTGCACCACGCCCTGGAAACCATCAAGAACACCGTCGAGCAACCGCCGGCCTCCCCCGGAAACACGCCGCAGGCCTGACCGCGGCCGTGCCCATGCGCTAGCGGTAGCCACGCTTGAGGAGGTACTTCGCTCCTGCGTCGAAGCCCTCGGGGCTCAGCAGCTCGAAGCCGAAGGCGTCCGCGAGACGATCGGTGGTGTTGAACGCGGCGCAGACGGCCAGTGCGTCCTCGACCTGCTGGGATGAGACGCCGGCGGCCAGCACGCCCCGCATGTCCTCGGCGCCGACCGTTCCCTCCCGGGTCAGCTTGCCGAGCATCCGCAGCGTTGCCCGGAGCGGCTCCTCGATGGGCGCCGTGTCCAGGTCGGACAGCACCGCCGTGACCTTCGGCCCGTCCTGATACGACTGGCGCGCGGTCGCGGTGTGCGCGCCGACGCAGAAGGCGGATTCGTTCACCACGGACACGTAGGCCGCCATCAGCTCCCGGTCGCCGACCGACCAGGCGGACGTCCCGCGCATCGCCTCGTGAGTGAACTCCTTCGCCCGCACACCGTAGAAATCAGGCCGGTAGAAGACCAGCTTGGCGGCGTCCGGTACCGGGTGGAGAAGAGCCCGATGACCGCGAAGAGGAGCTTGGTTCCGCGACTGTAGCCGTGGTTGAGGATGTCAAGTCGCATGATCCCGCCTCCCGTCGACCGTGGCCTCGGCCAGCGCCGCCAGTCCTGCCTCGTACAGCCGGTCAGACTGACCGACCGCAGCGCAGATCACCAACTCGAAGAGCTGGTCCTCGCTGTAGCCCGCTGCCTTCGCGGCGGCGAAGTCGACCCCGGTCACCTGCACCGGCCGGCTGGCGACCTTGCCGATCAGCGCGTCCAACGGTGGCGACAGGCCGTCGTTGTTGAACGCACGCGCTCGCTCGTCCGCGGACGCCGTACCCTCTCCGTTCAGTAGGCGATCCACCAGGGCCTGCTGCGCTGCCCGCTTCTCATCCGGCACTCCGCATCCGCCTCCTCGACAACTCGGCTAGCTGCCCTCATGTCTCTGACGATCGGCGCCCGGTCGAATACGACACCAGGGCCAGATCTGCCGCGTACGCGGCCTCGAGGTCCGCGTCCCACGGCTCGGACTCCGCGGCAAGCGAGTCCAGAACGGTCTCGGATCTGGTCGCGCCCGAAACGACCGACAGTACGGGCGACGATTCCAGGAGAGCTCGCAACTGCAGGCGTTGCACCGAGACTCCGCGAGCATCTGCGAGGGCGGCGAGGTGTGGAGCGGAGCCGGCTGCCGAGGGTCGAAGTGGCGAGTAGGCGAAGAACGGCACGTCGTTGGCCTCACACCACGCTAGTACGTCGGCCGACTCGCGCCCCATCGCACTGTGCTTGTTCTGTACGGCGTCGATCCGAGCGACCGTGGCCGCCCTTTCCAGCGCGGATACGCTCACATTCGACACGCCGATCCGGGCCAGCTTGCCCTCGTCACGAAGCGACAAGAGCGCACCTACGCCCTCCTCCACCGGCTGGTCGGCGAGATCCACCCGGTGCAGATAGTAGAGATCAAGACGCTCGCCGCCGAACACCCGCAGGCTCGTCTCGACGTCTGCCCGAATCCGGCGCGCGCTGATGTCCGCATCCCACGTGCTCGGACCCGTGCGCGCGTGACCGCCCTTCGTGCCGACAATCACGCTCGTGCCGCCGGCCGCCTCCGCCGCCAACTCTTCGCCGTACAACGGCGCATCGACCCGGGCGTAAGCACGCGCGGTGTCCACGATCCCGACACCGGCGGACAGGCCGGCCCGAATCGTCGCGAGATCGGCGGGGCGATCACGAGGCTCGAAACACAAGCCCGCAACCCCGAGAGCAACGCGACCGACAAGCTCCGTCACCAGGCCTCACGGCATCACATCGACAAGTGCTCCCACCTCACACCCAACCACAACCGACGATCGGCCCCGAGCCGGATAGTCTCGGGCATCGGAGTCGGATCACGGAGGAGGCGAGTGTGGAGATACCGGTTGAGTTTCACGACCTGCTGTCGTCTAAGGCGGTCGCGTTCGTGGGCACGATCGGCAAGCGCGGTGAGCCGCAGGTGACGCCACAGTGGTTCCACTGGGACGGCGAGCGCGTTCGGATCAGTCTGGTGGAGGGCCGTCAGAAGCTGCGCAACCTCCGACGCGATCCGCGGATCTCGCTCACGATCGTGGACCCCGCCCAGCCGACGTACTACGTGGAACTGCGCGGCCGGATCGACGCGTTGACCCCGGACCCGGAGTTCGCGCTGGAGCAGACGATCGCGCGGAAGTACGCCGGCGACTGGACGGACGTGGAGCCGCCGGGCACCCCGCGGTACGCGGCAAGCATCGTCGTCGAACGTACGACGAGCCAGCTCGGCCACCCGTGACCCGGGCCGGCTCCGGCCACCCGTAACTCGCGACGCGGGCCGGCTCCGGCCAAGCGAACCCGCGACCCGGACCGGGTCCAGCCCAAGCGTTGTCATGCGGCGCGGAGGCGGTTGTTGCGCGGGTTGTGTTCGAGCTCGACCAGGCCGAGGTGCTCGAGCAGTGGCGGGACGTACATGGCGAAGCGGCCCCGGTACCCGTTGCGCAGGCCGTACCAGCCGCCGACGGGGTTGTCGGCCGCTCGCCCCCAGGCCTCGAGCGTGCCGTCCTTCGCCGGCTTCCCCTCGTCTGCGCTGCCCAGATCCATCCAGTCGCCGTGTGCCGTCAGCATGGCGGGCACGTCGTCCAGACAGCGCGCCAGATACCGGAGCTTCGTCGAGCCGACCTGACACACCAGCTCGGCCGGTTTTACGGAGTCGTCGCGGTACATCGTGTACTCCGACGTACCGGGTGGCGTCTTGAGGACCCAGGGATCCGCTTTGCTACCGCTGCCGCTCATCGTTCGTCTCCTTCGGTTGTCGGGCTGCAGGCGGCCACGAAGTACGGGAGGAGCCCGCTCCAACCGCCGGCGTTGGCGTCGCGCCAGCGCTCCGCGTCCGCCCCGAGGCGCTCCCAGCCCGTGTGGGTGATGTCGACCTTGCTTCGGCCGCCGGGTTCGGGAACGAAACGAACCTCGACATCGGTGGCGTCAGCGGCCGGCCGGCGGAGGTGCCACCGGTAGCTCAGTCGGTGAGGCGGATCCCACGCGGTGATCTGCCCCCAGTCGATCTCCTCGCCATCGCGGGTCTGCTCGTAGATGCGCCCGCCGACCCGCGGCTCCAGCCGCACCGCGGCCGGGTCGCCGCTGACGGAGTGTCCACGGGGCCACCACGACGAGAACCGTTCCGTCCAGGTCGCGAAGGCGTGCTCGACAGAGCAGTCCAGGACGACCTCGACCCGCAACGGCTCGATCACGGCGCTCCCCCGGTCGACGGCGGCCGCGTGTTCTCAGCCAGCAGCTTGAACCGTCCGACCGCCTCTCCCCACACCTGCAGGAGGTACGCCTGCACGACCTCGGCGCCGGACTCGTGCAGGTGATAGACGCGCCGGGTGCCCTCAGGCGCTTCCTCGACCAGGCCCGCTTCCTTGAGCAGCCGGAGGTGGCGCGACACCGCGGGACGGCTGATCGGCAGTTCCTCGGCCAACTCCCCCACCGAACGCGACGCGTCAGCCAGCAGCTCGAGGATCCGCCGCCGGGTCGGGTCCCCCAACGCCGAGAACGGATCACGCCCCGCCTCTGTCATCACCCCCGAAGTGTAACCCAACGGTTACGGTAACCACCTCGTTACGCTCTCACGACGTACCTCGCCCTCCTGTACGACGACGCCGCGCCGAAGGACCAGGTCGGCTGCCGGTCCTGGTGAGGAGGGGGCTCAGCGGCGGGCGTGGCGGACTTTCAGGCGGCCGAATCCCATGGTTCCGGAGATCCGGATTCGCGGGCCGGCGGGGCCGGAGGGCTGCCTGGGCTTGTAGAGCGAGTCCTTCCACCCGGAGCGCATTCCGTCGAGGTCGACGATCGCGTCGCGAGGCACCGTGATCCTGGCCCGGCCGGTGCCGAGTACCAACTCGATGTCGACCACCGGGTGCTCGATGATCGCCCGGGACAGATCCAGATGCACGCGTCCGAACGCGGACTGGACCTTCAGCATCCGAGGCACCCGCCAGGCGCCGCGCCGCCGGATTCGTCCGCTGGCAACCGCGATCGTCGAGGTGGTGCCGGCCTTCGGCTCAGGGACGGAGGCCAGAGCCGCCACGATCTCGCTGTGCATCGTGGCGGTCAGAACTTGGTCAAGCCGCTCGTCCATCTGCTCGTGCGAGATCTGACCTGCCACGTACGCCTCCTGCAGGCGCTGGACCGCGGTCTCGCGGTCGTCGTCACCGATCAGCGACGGGCGTTCTTCCGGCAGAGAGGTCACCGGTTCACTGTAGTTCGGAGCAGGACCGTTCGTGACGTTCCCCGGCCTCAGCCGAGGTATTCGCTGCTCAGCAGGCCGAGGGTGAGACCTGAAGGGATCAGGATCGCGCCGATCGCGAGTCGTTGGCGCAGGACCGCGACGAGTCCTGTGACGGTGAGGATCATGGCGACGACCCAGAGGATCGGACCAACGGTCATCGGCGAAATGTAGCGCGTGGACAGGCGAAACGGCAGGATTCTCACACACCTCTAACACCGATTACGAGATGGCCTCGACGTCATGCATCCTGGCCCGCGTGAGCACTCCAGACGA
Source organism: uncultured Actinomycetota bacterium (assembly GCA_963770725.1). Taxonomy (GTDB): domain Bacteria; phylum Actinomycetota; class Actinomycetes; order Propionibacteriales; family Kribbellaceae; genus Kribbella. Next base: position 73,344 of record CAVYQT010000009.1, on the reverse strand, counting down.
GTACGTCGTACCGGCGACAGTCAGCGGGCCGGGCGGGCAATCAGCCCCTGGTCGCGGGCTGCCGGGCTGGCTCCTGCAGCACCGGGTGCAGCCGGTCGGGCCGGAGGCCGGCGAAGGTCATGCCACGCCGCACGCGTGGTGGAAGGTGATGTGCCTGACCGGAGTCGACTACTTCTCCACGCTGTCGTACCTCCCCGGAATCGCCGCTCTCGCGGCCGGCGCACTGTCACCTCTCGCGACACTGCTCATCGTGGCCTTGACGCTGTTGGGCATGCTGCCGATGTACCGGCGGGTGGCCAAGGAGAGTCCGCACGGGCAGGGCTCGATCGCGATGCTGGAGAACCTGCTGCCGTTCTGGCGGGGCAAGCTGTTCGTCCTGGTGCTGCTCGGCTTCGTCGCCACGTCCTGGATCATCACCATCACGCTGTCCTCGGCCGACGCGACCGTGCACCTGATCGAGAACCCCTACGCGCCGGACTTCCTGCACGGACAGGAGGTCGCGGTCACGGTTGTGCTGCTGCTGATCCTCGGCGGAGTGTTCCTGATGGGCTTCAGCGAGGCGGTCGGCGTCGCGATCCCGCTGGTAGGCATCTTCCTCGCCCTCAACGCGGTGATCGTGGTGGTCGGCCTGTACGACGTCGCCACCGTTCCCGGCGCGTTCTCGAGCTGGATCGACGCCCTCACCGCCGGCCGGGAGGGCTTCGGCGGAATCATCGGACCGGCGATCGTCGCGTTCCCACTGCTCGTGCTCGGACTGTCCGGATTCGAGACCGGCGTCAGCATGATGCCGCTGGTCGCCGCCGACGGCCAGGATGCCAAGGAACGGCTGGCGAACCGCATCCGCAACACCAAGAAGCTGCTCACGGCCGCGGCGCTGATCATGAGCGTCTACCTGCTGACCACCAGCTTCATCACGACGGTTCTGATCCCGGCCGACGAGTTCGAACCCGGCGGCGCGGCGAACGGCCGGGCGCTCGCCTACCTCGCGCACGAGAAGCTCGGCGAAGGCTTTGGGACCGTCTACGACCTCAGCAGTGTCCTCATCTTGTGGTTCGCGGGCGCCTCGGCGATGGCCGGCCTGATCAACATCGTGCCCCGCTATCTCCCGTCGTACGGCATGGCGCCCGAGTGGGGCCGCGCCGTCCGCCCGGTGGTGCTGGTGTACACGGTGATCAGCATCGCGATCACCATCGCCTTCGGCGCGGACGTCGACGCGCAGGCCGGTGCCTACGCCACCGGGATCCTGGTGATGATGGTCTCCGGAGCCATCGCGGTCACCATCTCCGCGGCGCGGCGGGGCCAACGGCGGGCGACGGTGGCCTTCACCGTTCTCACCCTCGTCCTGCTGTACGCCTTGGTCGAGAACATCATCGAGAAGCCCGACGGCATCGCCATCTCCGGCCTGTTCATCGCCGGCATCATCACCGTCTCGTTGATCTCGCGGGTCTCCCGCACCACCGAGTTGCGCGCCGACCGGATCGAGTTCGACGACGCGGCCCGCGGGTTCCTCACCGACTCGATCCGTCGCGACGGCAACCTCAACATCATCGCCAACCAGCGGCAGGCCGGCGACGCAGCGGAGTACGCGGCGAAAGAGGCTGACGTCCGCGACGCCGATCCGGTCCCCCACCGCACCGACGTCCTGTTCCTCGAGATCGACGTGGTCGACCCGTCCACGTTCAGCGACGTACTGCGGGTCAAGGGGGTCGAAGTCGACGGCCACCGAGTCCTGCGGGCCGACAGCCCCGCCGTGCCCAACGCCATCGCCGCCATCCTGCTGGCACTGCGCGACACCACCGGCGTCATGCCGCATTGCCACTTCGAGTGGTCCGAAGGAAACCCACTCACCCACCTGCTCCGGTACCTCATCCTCGGCCGCGGCGACACCGCACCTGTCGTCCGCGAAATCATCCGCCAGCACGAATCCGACCCCACCCAGAGGCCGGGCATCCACGTCGGCTGAGAACACTCGACCAACCTAGGTGCCGCGCCGGCCGGACCGCGGCCGTCAGCCGAGTGGCCGGTCTCAGTTCGTTTCGGCGGCTGGGGTGTCGAGGAGTTTGTCGAGTACGTCGGCGGCCTCGTCGTACCCGGCATCGGCAATCCGCTGCAGCTCGAGCAGGTCACGCTTTGCCGCGGCCCGGCGGGTGAGCAGCTCGCCCGCGTGCTCGCAGCCTTCGTCGAGCAACTCGCTCAACTCCTCGAGATCCCCACGCTCGTCGGCCAGGTCCGCCAGCCGGTCCTGGGCCTTCTCGTTGCCCTCGTCGGCCAACGCCCGCAGCGTCTCGCGATCCGTCTCGAAATTCGTCATACCGTCATGATGCGAGATTGCCCCAGGGGCAAGGTCAAGGTGCGACGCTGGCCAGGTGATCACCATCGGCCAGCTCGCCCGGTACGTCGGCGTCTCGACCAAGACCATCCGCGTCTACCACGCCAAGGGCCTGCTCCCCGAGCCCGGCCGAGACACCTCCGGCTACCGCCGGTACTCCGCCCAGGACGCCATCGAGCTGATCAAGATCCGGACTCTGGCGGAGGCCGGCGTGCCACTCGCCGGCATCCTCGAACTCAAGGCGGCAACCCGCGAAGAGTTCCAGGCGGCCGTCGCCAGGATCGACGCCGACCTCGCCGCCCGGATCGACGGGCTGCGCGCGACCCGGAACCGCCTCCGAGATCTTGCCTCCGGCGACAACCGCCTGCTTCCCGGCGACGTCGAGCTCCATCTCCGGCAGCTGGCCGAACTCGGCTTCACCCCTCGCTGGATCGCGATGGAGCGAGATCTGTGGATCCTCACCTTCGCGACCCACCCTGAGGAGGCGTACGAACTGTTCACCGATCAGGCCCAGGCCCAGGCCGACCCCGCCCTGCGCGGGCTCTACCTCGACTACGACCAGGCCCACGACCTCGATCCGGAAGACCCGTCTCTCGCCGACCTGGCCGGCCGCATCGTCCAGGCGTCGATCGAGCGCTACGGCGCAGGCGATCTCCCGGGGCAGACGATCGACTCCGACCTCCCCGCGTTCATCCAAGGCTCGATCAACGCGTCCTCGCCCGCCTGGCAACGCCTCGACACCCTGATCCGCGCCCAACTCCAGCAGCAGATCGCTTGACCCCGTAGTCGGGGCCAGGGTTGACGACAAGGACCTGCGAACCGGCGTACGTCTGTTCGGCCATCTACTCGCAACGACCAGCGATCCACCAAATCACTGAGACATGCAACCAGGATCAACCCCAGCGAAGGCGCACAGCGGCGCGACCTGCCTGAGCCCCCACGGCTCAAGTCGCGCCGCCGGCAAGATGGCCGACCAGACCTCCCCCACATGCTGTACATCGGCACGCGAAGGGCCGTGTTACAAGCCGGTCGGCGTGTCGCGGCGCGTGCCCTGTAGTCGGACGGCGGCAGGCGTGATGGGGAGGGTGATTGCGGGCCCGCTCCCCCTGCCCGCTCCGAAGAGCGGCGGGCCCGCAATCAGACGGCGGGTGGCCTGGTCCAGGCCACGCTCAAGCGGTAGCGGCGACGGCGCAGTTCACGCAGGGTGCGTTGTTTGCGCCGGATCAGAGCAGTCAGTCGATTCACATCGCCGGTGGAGCGCGCTGAGCGCAACTCGTCCTCGACGGTGTGCAGGGCGACGATCAATTCGCGGACAGTACTCGTGTCGTGATCGCGCATGGAGGCCTCCGCAGGTTGAATCCGGCGCCCTGCTGTCTGAGGCGGAACCACTATGACCGCTGCAAGCGCTTCGATCAACCCCTCATGCGCAGGTCTGGACTATGCCGCCCAGCGGTGCTACTCAGGAATTCAGGACAGCTCATGACCGATCGGCGCAAGTTGCGAAGTGTCGGGCCGGTGCAGCAGGACAGTCAGTCCACGCCGGACCGGCTCGCCCACGACCTGAGCGACCTGGCCCGCGACCTGCACCACGCCGACGATCCCGACGGGGTACTGCGGGACGCCGTACAAGCCGCGATGGACCTCGTCCCCGGTGCGCAGGCCGGTTCCGTGACGGCTCTCGTCGGTACGCGACGGGTCGAACACAAGGCGGAGTCCGGAACCCTGCCGGCGCTCGTCGACGCCGTGATGTCGGAGCTCGACGAGGGTCCGTGTCTCGATGCCCTGCGCCACCGCCGGATCGTCCGGGTCGACGACATGCGCCGGGAGCTTCGCTGGCCGCGGTTCGCCCCGCGCGCGGCCGACCTGGGAGCCCTGAGCATGCTGGCGTTCCCGATGTTCGTGAACGACGACAACCTGTGTGCGCTCAACCTGTACGCCGAGGACGCGGACGCGTTCACCGACGAGTCGGAGAACGTCGGCAGGCTGCTCGCCGCCCATGCGGCGGTCGCCTACTCAGGCGCGCAGCGCACGGAGAACCTGCTCGCCGCCATCGAGACCCGCGATCTGATCGGCCAAGCGGTCGGCCTGCTGATGGAGCGCTACTCGATCACGTCCAACCGCGCGTTCGACACGCTGGTCCGCTTCAGTCGCCAGACCAACCGCAAACTCCGCGACGTGGCCGCCGAACTCATCCGCGACGCCGAAGCCGGCGCCCACCCGTAGTCCGACCAGGTGGTTGCCCGCGAACGGGGCTGCTCGACCTCCTGGCCGGCGAGTGGCGGTCGGTGCAATCTGCGCCGGATTTTGCGATCGTGGAAAGATGCCCCACGTCGGTGCCGGACCAGCGCGTGGCGTCGGCTGTGATTCGGGATGGGACGCATGAATGATGTCGAGCGGACCACTCTGCTCGCACGCCTGGCCAGGCTGATCGCCGACGGCAGTAGCGACCAACCGCTGGAGACGCGCCTGTGCCGGGCCTACCTGTCGATTCTCGGTGGAGACGGTGCGGCGATCACCCTGTCCTACACTGAACCTAGTCGGGTCACGTTGTGCACCACCGATGACGTGGCCGCCAGGTTGGAGGATCTTCAAGACGTGCTCGGCGAAGGTCCTGGGCCAACTGCGTATCAGACCGCGACGATCGCGGTCAGTGACCTGAGGACCGGTCGCGGACCGTGGCCTCTCTTCACCAACGCCGCCCGGAAGGTGCCTGGTGTGTCCGTCCTGTACGCGGTACCGATGCGTCCCGGGGATCAGGTGATCGGCGTGTTCACCGTCCATCAGACCGCCCCGGATCTTCCCGATCGTGACCAGGTCCAGTTCCTGGCCGACGCGATCGGCGCGGCGATCATGAAGGACGCTCCGCCCCTGGAGTCCCCGCTCGACAACGGGCCGTGGTCGACCCGCTCGGTGATCCACCAGGCCACCGGTATGGTCCTGGCGCAGCTGCGAGTCAGTCCCGACGACGCGATCGCGCTGCTCCGAGCACACGCCTTCTCGCACAACCTCACCCTGGCCGGAGTGGCCGATCAGATCATCAACCGTCGGCTGCGCTTCACCGATGACGCTGAAAGCGAGACCTCATGACCGCACACACCGTTTCGCAAGCGTTCGTCGACGCCGTCGCCGCCATGGTCCAGCAACACGACGTCGCCGACACCCTGGCCCGTCTCCTGGAAGACTGCGCGGAACTCACCTCGGCAGCCGCGATCGGGCTGCTCGTCGCGAACAGCCACGGCAGTCTGGAGGTCCTCAGCGCGACCTCGCACCAGGCCGTCGAGATCGAGCTGTACCAGTTGCAGCATGACATCGGCCCGTGTGTCGAAGCGGCCCTGAGCGGAGCAGTGGTGTCGGCTCGGTCGGACAGCGAGATCATCGCACGCTGGGACAACGTGGGTGAGGCCATCGTCGCCGCCGGGTTCCACGCCGTGCACGCCGTACCGCTGCGCTGGCATGGACGGCTGATCGGCGCGATGAACGCCTTCCACACCGATCCAGCCGCCATCAACGAGGAGACCCATCGGCTGACCCAGGCTTTCGGCGACATCGCCACCGCGGTGATCATCCAGTCGACCACGCTCACCAGCAGTGAACTCGACGAACGGGTACGCACGGCACTCGCCGGCCGGACCGTCATCGAACAAGCCAAGGGCGTCCTGGCCGAAACCACCGGCTCCGACATGGCCACCGCCTATCAACTCCTGGTCCGCCATGCCGTCGAGAACCACACCAGCCTGACCGACGCCGCAACCCAGATCATCGAGCAAGTCCGAGGCCGCCCCTGACCGTTCGCCCGGCTCAGCCGTGCCAGTGCTGCTCGGGCCACGGGGGCACCCTGCTGCTCGGCATCGACAAGGACACCCAATCGGCCCATCTGTACGCCGTCGGACACGCCAACGGCCCGTCGACAGTCATCCAGAGCCTCGGCAAGGTTCCCGGCACCTTCAACGACCCGGCCTACTTCCGCTGGACTCTGCCGATCGACCCGCTCTTCGGCGAGTAGCCAAGGCGAAGTCCTGGCCGGTCAGTGACCGGCCAGGGCCGCGGCGGCTGCGGCGATCTCGGCCGGGAAGTCTTCCTGGAGGAAGTGCTTACCGGGGACCGTGGGGATGTCGTCGAGCCGCGCCGCGAGACGTGCCTGTACGCCGTACGTCCGCAGCGGTAAGGCGGTGTCCTTGCTGCCCCACAACAAACCCAACGGACGAGCGCCCGAGCCGACGACAGCCTCGTACTGCCGCCGCTTCTCAACAGTTCGCTCGAACGATCGCATGATCCGCAGGAACGCGCGGCCGTTGTCGTCCCCGAGAAGCAGTCGCAGATGCGTGTCGACAACGTCCGTCGGCACGTCAGGACCGAACCCGATCGTCCGCATCAGCGTGCGGAACACCACCGGGACGCCCGCCGTCGTCAGCCACGCCTGCCCGAGACCACCGTGGGCGAAAGGCTCCATCACCCACGGCCGACGAAAGGTGTCGACGGCAACGATCGTGTTCAGCAGCAACAGGGAACGCACCCGGTCTGGCGCCGCGGCCGCGATCTCGAAACCGACCGGTCCGCCGATGTCGTGCACCACCAGGTGCACCCGATCCAACCCGAGCGCATCGAGCGCGGAGAGCGCCCACCTGCCAAGGCCTGTCCAGGAGTAGTCGAAATCCTCCGGTCGAGCGGCCAGCCCCAACCCGGGTAGATCGAAGGCGATCCCACGCAGCCCGTGTCGCGCCAACTCGGGCAACACCGCACGGTAGACGAACGAAGACGCCGGTACGCCGTGCAGGCAGACGACCGGCTCCGCATCCGACAACCCCTGCTCGAGGACGAAGCTCTGCACACCGTCCGCCGCGAACTCCCGCCCAGCGGCCCGATGAGCAGCCAACACCTGGTCAACAGTCACAGCTTCATCACTCTCCTACCGGTCGTGTCGACCGAGCAAGCCGACCAGCGCGCGTCGGCAACAGCTCCGACGCGAACTCCCCGGTCCAACTGACGATACTGCCGAAGCGACAGCGGACCACCCCCGTCGACCCGCTCCCGGTCGGCCGCGTCTCACGTCAGGGTGACCGTGCCCGCGGAGTGCTGGCGAACCGCCGCGGCGAAATCCGGTAAGCCGATCGCCAACGTCGCGGGAAGCACAGCCGGGGACCGCGCGGCGGGAGCAGCCGACGCCAGCCGCCGGGCGGGGTCAGTTCGTTGAGCCCGGCAATCGTCCAGCGGTCGACCGGCGTCCGACCGCCCTCCTGACCGCTCCCTTGACAAGTTAACTGAGTTAGCTCATTATTGAGTTAACTCAGATTAATCGATCCAAGGCAAGTTCATCGGAACGAGAAGGAAAGTCGCTAATGCGAGCGTTCGTCGTGAGTCAGTACAGGGAGCCGCTACAGCAAGCGGATGTCCCCGAGCCCGTGGTCGGACAGCACGACGTGCTCGTACACGTCCAGGCTGCCGGGCTCAACATGCTCGACGAGAAGATCCGGGCGGGCGAGTTCAGGCAGGTCCTCCCGTACAAGCTGCCGCAGATCCTCGGCAACGACGTCGCCGGGACGGTGATCGGCGTCGGCCCGAAGGTGCAGGGATTCACGCTCGGCGACGAGGTTTACGCCCGGCCGGACAAGGACCGCATCGGAACGTTCGCGGAGCGCATCGCGGTCGCCGAGGCCGACCTGGCGCTCAAGCCGGCATCGATAAGCCTCGAGGAAGCGGCCTCGCTACCGCTGGTGGCCTTGACCGCATGGCAGGCACTCGTCGAGCGGGGCAACCTGCAGCCGGGGCAACGGGTCCTCATCCACGGCGGCGCCGGCGGAGTCGGGACGATCGCGATCCAGCTCGCCAAGCACCTGGGCGCCACGGTCGCAACCACGGTCAGCACCGGCAACGTCGACTTCGTGCGCGAGCTCGGGGCAGACCACGTCATCGATTACCGCAGCCAGGACTTCGAACAGCTCCTCGACGGCTACGACCTGGTGCTGGACAGCCTCGGTGGGAGCAACCTCGAGAAGTCGCTCCGCGTACTGCGCCCGGGCGGCAAGGCCATCGGGATCGCCGGCCCGCCCGACTCCGCCTTCGCGCGCGAGCTCGGCGCGAACCCGGTGCTCCGGCTGGTGATGACCGTCCTCAGCAGCCGCATCCGCCGCCAGGCCCGGCGCCTCGGCGTGACCTACGAGTTCCTCTTCATGCGCGCCAGCGGTGACCAGCTTCGCCAGATCACCGCCCTCGTCGACAGCGGCGCGCTGCGACCCGTCGTCGGACGCGTCTTCGACTTCGACCAGACCGTGCAGGCAGTGCAGTCACTGGAAAACGGCGGCATCCGCGGCAAGGCCGTCATCAGCAGGACCTGAACAGACCCATCCCATCCCGCACGAATCAGGAAACAGGAGAACACCATGAGCACGAACAGGCACGCACAGAACGACGTCATCAGCGCCTATACCGTCGCACCCGCCCGCACCGTCGACGCCGGCGGCGTCACCTACGCCTACCGCGAGCTGGGACCCAAAGGCGGGATCCCCGTCGTCTTCTTCGTCCACCTCGCCGCGACCCTCGACAACTGGGACCCCCGGATCATCGACACCATCGCCGCGAAGCGCCACGTCATCACCTTCGACAACCGCGGCGTCGGAGCCTCCACCGGCAGCGTTCCCGACAGCGTCGAGGCGATGGCCGACGACGCCGTGACCTTCGTCAACGCGCTCGGCTTCGACAAGGTCGACATCTTCTCCTTCTCCCTCGGCGGCATGATCGCCCAGGCCCTCGTGCTGAAGCACCCCGGCCTCGTCCGCAAACTCGTCCTCACCGGCACCGGCCCCGCGGGCGGAAAGGACATCCACAAGGTCGCCGGCACCACCTACTACGACATGCTGCGGGCGGCCCTGACCCGGTCGGATCCGAAGGAGTTCCTGTTCTTCAACCGCAACGCCACCGGCAAGCCTGCCGCCCGCGCGTTCGTGGAGCGCCTCAAGGAGCGCACCATGGATCGCGACGCGCCCATCACGGTGAAAGCGTTCCAGACGCAACTCAAGGCGATCAAGAAGTGGGGACGCTCCGCCCCCGCCGACCTCTCGAAGATCACCCAGCCCACCCTGATCGCCAACGGCGACAACGACCGCATGGTGCCCTCGATCCTCTCCGAGGACCTCCACCGCCGCATCAACGGCTCGGAACTGGTCATCTACCCCGACTCCGGCCACGGCGGCATCTTCCAGTTCCACGACAAATTCGCCCCCATCGCGGTCGAGTTCCTCGCCCGATGACCACCCGAACACTGCAACCGCACGAGAAGGGCAACACCATCAGCACGTCACTGTCCGCCACGCCATCGGACGTGAGGAAGCATTTCACCTCCTCGATCCTGCTGTGGGTGCGCACCGACCAACCCCGCCAGACCGGCATGGACTACTGGCAGGGCCCGCACTCAAAGATCATCTCCGCCACTCCGGGCTTGGACGAGTACCGGCAGATCCACCTCGCCGTCGTCAACCCGGGGCTGTGGCCGGCAATCCGCGGCGTCGAGACCGAAATACCCGGCAGACCAGCGGTTCCACGCGTCGCTGATCCTGGGCTTCGCGGATCCGGCGGCCCGAGCGGCCTTCTTCAAGAACCCTGAGATCGAGGGCTTGTCCGACGCGCTCGCTCCCTTTGCTTCCGCCGTCCACGCCTACGAGGTGTCCAAGGCCCTGACCTTCGTGCAAGACGGCTCGGCCCTTCCGCACTACCAGCAATAGCAAGGCTCCGCTCGTCGCCGTGGAAGAATGAGGACCGGCACATCGAGCCCACACGGCAGACAAGGACGGCAGCCATGCCACTCGCCTCCCAACCAGTCGGACGGCGCGAGCGGAACAAGCAGCAGAAGCTCGACCGCATCACCGCCGCCGCCCAAGAGCTCTTCGCCGAGCGCGGCGTCGACGAGGTCACCACCCAGGAGATCGCCGACAAGGCCGACATCGGTGCGGGCACGCTGTTCCTCTACGCCAAGACCAAGGGCGAACTCCTCCTGCTCGTGCAGAACTCCACCTACGCCGAGGCGCTCGCACAAGGCAGGTCGGCGGCCGAGAGCATCCCCGACATGCTCGACGCGGTGATGGCGATCGTGCGCCCGGTCGTGGAGTGCAACCGCAAACAGGTCGACAACGGACGGACCTACCTGCGCGAGATCGTCTTCGGCGACCCCGAGGAGCCCCACCACCGCGACGCGCTCGACCTGACCGCGCAGACCGAAAGGACGATCGCCGACGTGCTACAGCGAGACGAGCGCATCAGCTCCGGCGACGCCGCGACGCTCGCGCACGTCGTCTCCGCGATCATGTTCGTGAGCATGGCCGCGACGATCAACATCGCCAACCCGGTCGACGACATCGTGCAGGAGATCAGAGACCAGGTTCGGGTTCTGCTACCGGGGTGATGCCGACGCATGTTCCGGCGCCGGTTCGGCTCCAAGCTCTGTCACCATCCGCCGGCCGGCGACCTCACCTTGGGTTTCGACGCCTTCATCACTTTGCCTCCGACTGCACCGGCAAGCGGTATGTCAGAGGTCGGGCTGCTTGGTTTGTTGGCGGCGAGGGCTGAGGTAGGCGCGTGCTACCTGGGCGATGAAGAAAGGCGCCGAAGCGGGCGACGGCTCGTGCCGCGGAGGTCGGGCTCGTCGTACCGGTCGGGCGGACGTTCGAGACGAGTCGTAGTGATTCGCGGAAGGAGATTGTGACCCTGCCGGACGGGACCGTCCCTTCGACGCGGTCCTCCGGTCTGGTGATGGCGACATGGAGCACGGTGGTCGCGCGCCACGGATTGTTGCCCCATCCCCGTTGCACGTACTTGGTGCCTTGCAGCAACCACCGATTGCCCTCGACATCGGTGAACGGGAGGAGATAGTCCATGGTGCAGGCCGATCCGCCATCGACATTCGCCAGCAGGTGCATGGTCCCGCCGTCGACGGTGGCCGGCCGACTGGTCAGACCTTCGACCTGGATCGTGCCGGTGAGCGTGACGGTGTGAACGGGATCGTCCAGGAAAGCCCGCAGGTCGGGGATCGCACCTTGCAGGTTCAGGATGATGCGTCCGCTCTGCTCCGGACGATCCGGGAGGGCGGCGCTGCCGCTCATCACCTCGCGGATCCGGATCCCGGGTGCCATGGATGCGCGCGCCCCCCGGGCGACCACAGCCTCGACGGCCGCGTCTTCAGGTACGTCGCGCGTGCGGACGTCGGCGGATTGCGGCGCCACCCAGTCCCTCACTCCGGTGATCCGGCGGACCACCGCTTCCATGCATCGCTCGGCGACGGCGGCGATGGTGAGAGACGGATTCCCGCCGGTTGCGCCGGGCAGGATCGCGCCGTCGATCACGTACAGGCCCGGGTGACCGAAGACTTGGCCCTCGAGATCGACCACCGCGGTGTCGGGATCGGTGCCCATGGGTGCGCCGCCGAGATTGTGCACGGTGACCGGCTGGCGCAGGAGTCGCCAGGTGGGTGTGACGAACGGACGTCCGCCGAGCTTGCGAACGAGTTCCCCGGAGTACGCCTGCTCCTCGGCGTACAGCGCGTCGCTGCGGGTGACGTCCCAGGCGACCGAGAGCTTGTGGTTGCGGCCGCGCAACGTGATCGTGCCATCGGCGTCCAGGGAGATCATGTTGTCGACCAGCGGCAGGCCGATCTCGTCGATCTTGCGGTGCAGCGGTGCGTGCAGATACGTGTGGTACGCCTCCATGTCCTTCAGCGCGTACATCGCGCCGTACTCGAACTCACCGCCGAAGTCCCGCCCGACGGCCCAGTGCTCGACGGCATCCAGCTCGCGACCTAGCCGGCGCAACATCTCCAGTGCGGCTCGTGAACGCGTCCCGCGAGGCGATGCAGGTGCTCCTCGACGTCCTGGCTCCGATGACGCCCGACCGGGACACGCAAGGCACGAGCCCGCTGCGCGGTCAGCTCGAGCAGTGGTCGGAGAGCCGCGAACTCCCCGGCATCAACCCGCAAGTCGCCCTGCGAGCGGTGACGACCTGGTCCCGGCTACACGGTCTGGCGAGTCTCGAGATCGAGAGCAACTTCGCCTCGATGGGCCTGGATGCCGAGCTGATCTTCGACGCGGAGGTCAACGCCCTCCTCACCACACCCGCACAGCTCAGCGAGCAGCCGCCCCGGCGGTAACAGCCGTCAGCGAGCAGGACCGTACGGCACGAACTTCGTCGGCCGTACGGCGAGGATCACCCGGACATGCGCGTCGTCGAGCACACTGTCCATGCCGTACCGCGCGCCGAGTCGCCGGTAGAAGTCCGACGACGAGTCGGCCACGATGCTGTCGACGACCCCGCGCACTTCGAGCGAGCGGTACGGGTTCTCCGGATCGTGCATCGAGAGCGCGATCCGCGGTTCCACGGCGAGATTCCTGAACTTCTGCCGCAGCCGCGTGTGGGTGAAACGGAGCAGCGCGCCGTCCCACTCGAACCACATCACACTGCTCTGCGGCGAACCGTCAGGCCGCACTGTCGAGAGGTGGCCGAAGATCGGCCGCTCCAGCAGATCGAGGTGAGTCTCCGGCGGCACCGGATGAGACTCCGCAACAGAAATCGCCATAACCCGACCAACCTGTCTGCGCCACCACACATTCCCTGGCACGTCGGCGCCGGCGAGACCAGTGGGTCGGTCCCGTGCCTCTCACTGGTGTGAGCGGACGTCCGCGGCGGGACGGTGGAAACCGAACATCCGGTAGGCACCGTCTTGGAGGCATCTCATGAAGCTCTTTCGCGGCCGGCCAGGGGCGAACGACGAGCCTCGGACGGTTGCCGGCGCGATCTCGTCGCCGGCGGGTCCGGACAACGGTCCGGTCATCGTTCTGATCGACGGACGTGCCACCGACACCGACTCCCTTGAATGGGCGGCGGCCGAGGCTGCGGCCCGTGGGTCCGAGTTGCGGATCGTCTACGCGTTCCGCTGGCCGCGCATTGTCGACCCAGCCGGCAACCCGACCGTGGATCTGCTGGCCCGCGAAGCGGCCGAGAGGGTCGTCACAGCGGCAGTGCGGCGCGCCCGCCTGGCCGAGCCGTCGCTGCGGATCACCACCCGCGTCTTCCCGGGCCGTCAGACCACGGCCTTGGTCGCCGAGGCGCGCACGAGCAGCCGGGCTCTCGTGGTCCTCGGCCATGACCGTCGGTCGGGCTGGCTCGAACGCTCGCTGATCCGGCGCCTGGTCCGCCGTACGACGGCCTCCGTCGCGGCGATCGGTCTGTCGGGCAAGGACGCGATCGGACCATCGACGGGTCGAGTCGTTGTCGGGGTCGACGACAACGGTGGACCGCCGGCGACGCTGGGGTTCGCGTTCCGCGCCGCCCGGCGTCGTGGGACCGGGCTGACGGTCGTCCACGCCGGCCTGAGCGCCCCGCGCGGCGACGCCGAGGACGCGGTGCAGATCTGGCGGATGGCCTATCCGGAGATCGACGTCCGCTGGACTTCCGCGCGCGGACCGGTCGACAGCCTCGTCCTGGCCGAGTCGGCCGCGGCCGCGCTGACCGTGCTCGGACCGGACCGTCGGCGGGTGCGCGGCTCGGCGTCGTACAACGTCCTGCGGCTCGCCCGAGGTCCGGTCGTCATGGTCGGAACCGGGTCCGTCTGACGGGTGCTGGTGGCGGGGCCACCGGCGATTCCCGTAGTCCGCAGGGCAACACCAGTGCCTTTCCCTGGGGCGATCGCGGCCACGACGGCCGATCTTTGGAGAAACAACCCCGCACAGAGGAAGGCCGAGACGATGAGTGCAACCAGTGCTCCGACGAATGTGACGAGCCGGGACCGAACCCATACCTTGTTCGCGCAGACGATGCAGTACGTCGGAATGACCGCAGGACTCTTCGCACTGGGGGCCTATCTCGGACGCGATCTGCACGGCGGCGTCGGCATCCTCGCCCTGATCGCGGCCTTCGTGGCGCTGATCGGGATGCAGTTCGCGATCCGCAAGTCGAGCGGCGCGACGGTCGCGCTACTTGCCGCCTTCGGCTTGCTGATCGGCCTGGCGACCGCACCGACGCTCGCGTACTACGCCGGCACCGATCCCACCGCGCTCTGGCAGGCCGGCGGCGCCACCGCCTTGTTCGTCGCCGGGTTCGGTGGCGCGGGCTATGCCACCCGGCGAGACCTCAGCGCGATCGCCCGGGTCGCCTCGTGGGCGCTCATCGGGCTGGTCCTGTTCGGCATCGTGCTGATCTTCGTGCAGCTCCCGAACGGTGCGCTGATCTACTCCGTCCTCGGCCTGGTCATCTTCGCCGCTCTCACCGCGTTCGACTTCCAGCGGCTGCGTCGGTCGACCGATCTCGAGTCCGCTCCCCTGTTGGCCGCGTCGATCTTCCTCGACATCCTGAACGTCTTCCTGCTCTTCCTCCAGCTCTTCACCCACCGCGACGGGTCGTGACGTCAGACCGTCGCCGGATGATCAGCTGAGGACTGCCATCCGGCGGCGGGCCGCGGTCAGGCTCTCGGCCGCGCGCTGCAGGTGCTCGTAGGCATCGCTCAGGTCGGTGTCGGCCGATTCCACGAACTGCCGCGGCGTCAGGTTGTCCGGATTGTCCGGCTCGCCGTCCGGGCCCCACTTCACCAGGTCGCCGTACCGGGTCAGGTCGAAGGAGCGCATCATGTGCGCCGCGGCCGACATGATCGTCCGCAGTTCATGCAGGTCCGAGACCACCGCGACGGCGTCGATGGCGTGGTCGGGTCGGCGTCTCTCCAACTCGACGGCCCTCAGCAGGCCGGAGTACGCACCTTGCAGCGCGGCCGTGACCTCGTTGCTTCCGGCTTCCATCGGCTGCTCCCTCCTGGTGCAGCTTGACTACCGCAGCACCCGAACGCCGAGCAAGCGTCAATTCGTTGAAAGTAGTACTTCGTTACCAAACCAGAGTCGTCCCTGGTCCGACCGACCCGCGTCCTAGTGGTCCTACTGGGGGCTACCACGGGGGCGATGTGTCGCCGTCGGGGAGATAGTCGGATTGTCAACCACAGTCGACGGGAAGGTATCCCGTCCGAGGGAAGGAACAACTGACATGACGACGCGCATCGACAAGGTGGTGGTGCTCGGGACCGGCGTTCTCGGTTCGCAGATCGCGTTCCAGGCCGCGTACTCCGGCTTCGACGTCACGGCGTACGACATCAGCGACGAGATCCTCGCTAAGGCCAAGAGCGGGTTCTCCGGCCTCGCGGCCCGCTACCAGACGGAGGTCGAAGGGGCCTCCGACAGCTCCGTCGGGGCCGCGCTCTCGAGGATCACGTATTCGTCGCAGCTCGACGACGCGGTCCGCAACGCCGACCTGGTGATCGAATCCGCGCCTGAGCGCCTCGACATCAAGCGCGATCTCTACACCAAGCTCGCGCCGCTCGCGCCCGAGCAGGCCATCTTCGTGACCAACAGCTCCACGCTGCTCCCCAGCGACCTGGCGGACGCGACCGGCCGGCCCGACCGGTTCCTGGCACTGCACTTCGCCAACCTGATCTGGATCCACAACACCGCCGAGATCATGGGCCACGCGGGCACGGACCCGGAGGTGTACGACGCGGTGGTCGACTTCGCGCGCCGGATCGGCATGGTGCCGATCGAGCTGCGCAAGGAGCAGCCCGGCTATGTCGTGAACTCGCTCCAGGTCCCGTTCCTGCAGGCCGCCCAGGCCCTCGTCGTCGAGGGTGTCGCAGACCCCGAGACGGTGGACAAGGCCTGGCGCACCGCGACCGGAGCACCGCACGGCCCGTTCCAGGCACTCGACGTCATCGGGCTCACCACGGTCTACAACATCGACGCGGCCGGCGACGAGGAGTCCCGCGCGAACGCCCGCTACCTCAAGGAGAACTACATCGACCAGGGCAAGCTCGGACGAGCCACCGGCGAAGGCTTCTACAAGTACGACACCGAGGCCGCCTGATCGTGCGCGAGCCGAGGCTCGGCCGACCACAGACGTAATTGCTGCAACACTCGTCACCGGCGACTCGCGGACTGAGCCGGCCGACTCATGTCCGCGAATCGCCGACGACGAGCCGTTGCGCCGAGCTCGAGGAGGAAACACCCATGCCTGACTCTGAGTCCTACGACACGATCGCCGTCCGTGAAGAGGGAGCCGTCCTGTTCGCGGGAATCAAGAGCCCTCCGATGAATCTCCTCGGCCCCGAGCTGGTCCGTGACCTGGTGTCCCTCATCCAGCGAGCCGAGGCCGACGACACCATTCAGGTGCTCGTGTTCAAGAGCGAGGACCCCGACTACTTCATCCCCCACGTGGACCTCACCCGCGTCGCGGAATATCGGGCCGAGGCGCAGAGGCTCATCGGAACGGCCTTCGAGCGTGGTCTTCAGACCCGCGACGGGGAAATGGCGCTCACCCGGATGCTCGCCGGCCTGCACGACGACTGAGAGCTTTCCGTGCGTGACACGTCAGACGAGTTGCTGGCCGCCGTCGATGTCGACGGTCGCGCCGGTGACGGCCGTGTTGGTCATCAGGTGAACGGCCAGCAAGGCGATGTCGTCCGGTCCGACCACGCGTCCGATCGGTAGCGTCGTACGGAGCTCCTCGCGACGGGCCTCCAGCTGGTCGCCCAGCAGGTCAGCCGACAGTGGGGTGTCGACGAACCCGGCCGCGATCAGGTTCACCCGGATCGGCGCGAGCTCGAGCGCGAGGTTCCGCGTCATCGCCGGCTTCGCGGCCGTCAGCGCACCGATCAGGACCAGGCCGGGCGCCGTACGGCGCCCGCCGGTGCCACCCATGAAGGTCAGCGACCCGGCGGGGCGGACCTTGCCGACCGCGAGCCGGGCAACGTGCAGCGGCAGCAACAGATGGGCCTCGATGTCGCGGCGTGCCTCGTCGAAGTCGAACGCCTCCAGCGGCGCGTAGTAGGGCCCGGGCCCGGTGACCAGGATGTGATCGATCGGCGTGGGCAAATCGGCGAAGAACGTCTGCAGCCGGTCGAGATCGGTCGCGTCGAAAGCGGCCGTGTCGGCGCGGAGTTCCTTGCCGACCTGCTGCAGGCGTTCCTCGTTCCGCGCGGTGATGATCACGGACGCGCCCTCCGCCCGGGCGCGACGGGCGGTCGCCAGCCCGATCCCCAGACTCCCACCGATCACTACGACCGTCTGCCCGGCCAGCACGGGTCCGGGCGGCGTCGATGTCGTCATCATGCCTCCAAGGTGGTGCGCGGAGTGCGGCCCTGCGCCGCCGGTCCTGGCACCAGTGTCAAGCACCCGGGCGGCGCCGTTGCGCTGGATCGGGTCCGGATGCAAACCTGACTTCGTTGCGGCGCGCACCTGTCGAGGCGGGCGCCCTGGACGGCGGGGTGGGCATGGCAGATCGTGAACTGCGCGGCCGGCGGCAGGAAAACGCCGTGCTGGACGGGTTGCTCAACGCCGCCCGAACGGGCCAGAGCTCCGCCCTCGTGCTGTGTGGCGAGGCCGGAGTCGGCAAGTCCGCCTTGCTGGAGGCGCTGTTGACGCGGGCCCATTCCTGCCAGATCGCCAAGGCCGTCGGGGTCGAGTCCGAGATGGAGCTGGCCTTCGCCGGGCTCCAAGAGTTGTGTCACCCGTTCCTGGACCGGATCGGCCGCCTGCCGCGTCCCCAGCACGACGCACTCGGTACGGCGTTCGGCCTCCAGGCCGGACCGGTCCCGGACAGATTCCTCGTCGGACTGGCCGTCCTGAACCTGCTGTCCGAGGCGGCCGGGCACCAGCCGGTCCTGTGCGTCGTCGACGACGCACAATGGCTCGACCGCGTGTCTGCTCAGGTGCTGGCCTTCGTGGCGCGACGCCTGGCGGTCGAGTCGGTCGTCATGATCTTCGCCGTACGCCATGGTGACGACCACGAGTTCGCCGCATTACCGGAGCTCGAGGTTCGCGGCCTGGACGAGTCGGACGCCCGGGTACTGCTGGACTCGGTTCTCCCAGGTCCGATCGACCCACGCGTCCGGGACCGGATCGTGGCCGAGACGCGCGGCAATCCGCTGGCGCTGCTCGAACTGCCGCGGGCGTGGAGCGTGACCGAGCTCGCGGACAGCGACCCTGCGGAGACCTTGAGCAGCCGGATCGAAGCGGGCTTCGTACGGCGTCTCGAAGCACTACCACCCGACACCCGCCTGCTCCTCCTGACAGCCGCAGCGGAACCACTCGGCGACGCCACCCTGCTCTGGCGTGCGGCCGAGGCGCTGGGACTGGGTGCGGACCCGGCCACGAGTGCGATCGAGTCGGGCCTGATCACCTTCGGGCAGCACATCCGGTTCCGGCATCCGTTGGTGCGGTCGACGGCGTACCGGATGGCCTCGCCCAAGGATCGGCACTCCGTGCATCGTGCGCTGGCGGACGTGACCGATCCGGTCACCTCTCCGGACCGCCGCGCATGGCACCGCGCTCAGGCGACGGCCCTGCCGGACGCGGAGGTCGCGGCAGAACTCGAGAGTTCCGCCCGGAGGGCTCAGGGCTGCGGTGGCCTGAGCGCTGCGTCCGACTTCCTGGAAAGGTCCGCGGAGCTGACCCCGGACCCGAATCTGCGGGCGGACCGGACCTTGGCCGCGGCGGCTGCGAAGCGCAGCGCCGGCGCGCTCGACGCGGCTCTGAGTCTGCTCAGTGGAGTTGCTGCCGGGCCGGCGGACGCACTCCGAACCGCCGAGGTCGAACGACTACGAGGACAGATCGCCTTCGACCAGGGCCACGCGCGAGACGCCGCCCGCCAACTGCTCAGCGCGGCTCGGCAACTGGACTCGCACGACCAGGCCCGGGCGCGCATCACCTACCTGGAGGCGATGGCAGCCGCGATGTGGGCCAGCGGTCCTGGCGCCCCGGGCATCCTGGCCTACGCGGCGGCAGCGGCGCCTCCGCCCATCGACTCCGACCCACCGGCCGACCTGCTGCTCCAAGCCCTCGCCGTGCGCTTCACCCGTGGGTACGCGGCGGCCGCACCGGCCTTGACCAAGGCACTCGCTCGGGTCCGCGAGGCGGATATCGGCGCCGACGACGTCGGCAGTTGGTTGTGGCTGGCCGGGAACCGGGCCGGCGGCAGCATCGCCATCGAGGTCTGGGACCACGAGACCGCTCTCGAGCTTGCCGTCCGCCAGGACCGGATGGCTCGCGAGTCCGGTGCGCTCGTGCAACTGCAGTTCGCGCTCAACTTCCGCGCCAACCTGCACGCGATGGCCGGCGACCTGACCGCGGTCGCCTCCTGCGTCGAGGAGGAGCGCCAGCTCGCCGCGGCCACCGGCAATCCCCGGATCAGGTACGGCGAGATGCTGCTCGCCGCCCTCCGCGGCGACGAGACGACAGCGATCGGGCTGATCGACGCGACGATCCGGGAAGCGACCGAACACGACCAGGGCCGGATGGCGGCGTTCGCGACCCACACGAAGGCCGTCCTGCACAACGGACTCGGCCGGTACGAGATCGCCCGGGACGCCGCCCGGGAGGTGTTCGACCAGGACATCGTCGGGTACGGCGTCCTCGCGGTCGGCGAACTGGCCGAGGCTGCGTCCCGCACCGGCGACACCAAGCTGGTCGAGAGCACCCTCAGCTGGCTGACCGAGCGCGTCACAGCCATCCCGACCGAGTGGGGCCGCGGTCTGGAGGCGCGCGTCCGGGCACTGCTCACCTCGGACGAGGAGGCCTACCGCCGATCCGTCGAGCATCTGAGCAGGACCCCCCTCCGGGTCCAGCAGGCCCGTTCCCAGCTCCTGTACGGCGAATGGCTGCGGCGCGAGGGACGTCGCATGGATGCCCGCGAGCAACTGCGAACGGCCCATGAACACCTGGACGAGATGGGCCTCGAGGCCTTCGCCGAGCGGGCCCGCCACGAACTGCTCGCGACCGGCGAGACGGTCCGCAAACGCCGGCCGCAAACGGTCGACGAGCTGACCGCGCAGGAGGCGCAGATCGCCGGGCTGGCGCGGGACGGCCTGACGAACGCCGAGATCGCCGGGCAGCTGTACATCAGCCCGCGCACCGTCGAGTGGCACCTGCGCAAGACCTTCTCCAAGCTCGGCATCAGCCCGCGCCGCCAGCTGCGCACGGCGCTGGCCCGCTCGGCCTGACGGACCAGCCGGACCCCACACAAGGGAGCAGGCCGGAGCATGATGCTCCGGCCTGCGCTCTCTGCGGATGATCAACGGGCGGCCCGCTCGATCACCTGGGTCACTGCCCCGGGCTGGGACACTGGGACCAGGTGGGAAGCGCCCTGGATCTCGACCTTCGTCGCACCCGCCCGGGTGGCCATGAACCGCTCCGCCGCCGGCGCGATCGCCTTGTCACCGGTCGGGATCACGGCGTACTTCGGCAGCGCCGCCGGGGCGGTCTCCGCGACCGGCTCGGAGAAGGCCGCGGCCGCGACCGGCCGCTGCGCGGCCAGGAAGACCGCCCCCTCCCGCACCGGGATGTCCGCGCCCAGCACCGGGCCGGCCTTGTCCGGCTTCAGCGCGAGGTCGACCCCGCCCGGGTAGCTGATCACATCGGTCACGTCCGGACCGAGCTCGCTGCCTGGGAACTGCGAGTTCAGCGCCCCCAGGGTCTCGCCGGCGTTCGGGATGAACGCGGCCACGTAGACCAGCGACTTCACTCCCTCTGTGTCAGCCAGCTCGCTGACCAGCGCACCGCCGTACGAGTGACCGACCAGCACCTTCGGCCCCGGGATGTTCGCGAGTACGCCGCTCAGGTACGACGTGTCGGACGCGATCCCCCGCAGCGGTACGGCGGGCGCCACAACGTTATAGCCGTCACGCTGGAGCCGGCCGGTCACCCCGGACCAGCTCGAGCCATCGGCGTACGCCCCGTGCAGCAGGACGATGGTCGGCTTCACGGTTGTCTGCTGGGACTGCGCGGGGTGCGTGGTGGTCGCGGCCTGCGCGGTGGTCGCGCCGGCCAGCAGGACGCCGGCACCGGCCACAGCGACCAGGGTGTTCCTTGCCTTGAGCATCAGATTCTTCATGATTGTCAGATCTCCGTCCGGATGGTGGTGTTTGCCGAGATGGTGCGGGCCTCGATGGCCCGGATGGTGTCGTCGAAGGCCTTGCCCAGGACGCGCTTGCCGAACAGCGCGAACACGAGGCCGAGCAGGCGGCCCTTGAGGTTCTTGCCGTCGCGCACGATGACGACATCGATCTCCGTCGCCCCGTCCGCCCGGGCCTTGAGGGTGTAGACGTAGCCCGAAGAGCCACCCCAGGCGTTGGAGTCCGTGGTCGTCAGGACGACGCGGTTCGGGTCGGACCAGTCGTAGTGCAGGCGCTCCCAGACGCCCGGCGAGCCTTCGGTCACATCGGCCGAGCGAGATCCCAGGCTGTGCACTTTCAGGGAGTCGTCGTGGCTGTTGGCGAAGAGCTTCGAGCGGCCCGGCCCGAAGTCCGTGAGCCCGGCAACGAACTGAGCGGGCGTCGAGGTGGTCACCTCGGTCAGGTGGATGGTGGTCATGCGACTTCCGTTTCTCGTAGGGGGTGTCGGTACGACCACCCTGCGCCGGAAGTTGACGCGTCACCCCAGTCGCCGACCCTGGTCCACCACCTGGGCCCGACCGCCGGCTCCCTGGCCCCGCGATCACACCAGTGATCACCACTGATGCGACGGGGCCGGGACGACGCCATAGTCGGACGTGAAGTCCCACCACTACAGAAGTTCCACCCACCACAGGAGGAAAAGTGAGCACCGACTACAAGTTCGAGGCAGTCGTCATTCCCGTCACCGACGTCGACAAGGCGAAGGCGTTCTACCAGCAGCTCGAGTGGAGGCTGGACGCCGACTTCGCCTTCGACAACGGCTTCCGGGTCGTCCAGTTCACCCCGCCGGGCTCGCCGGCGTCCGTCCAGTTCGGCGCGAACATCACGACTGCCGAACCAGGCTCGGCCCAGGGCCTGTACCTGATCGTCGCCGACATCGAGGTCGCCCGCGCGGAACTCGCCGCTCGCGGAGTCGCGGTGAGCGAGGCGTTCCACCCGGCCACGCCGGGCGCGCAGTTCCAGCCCGACGACACCGGCAGCCGGGTCACGGGACCGGCCGACGAGCGCGCGAGCTACGGCTCGTTCGCGACGTTCAACGACCCCGATGGCAACAGCTGGCTGCTGCAGGAGGTCACCACCCGCCTGCCCGGCCGCGTCGACCCCGCTGAGGCGTCGTACACCTCGGTGGACGACCTGCAGCAGGCGTTGATCCGGGCCGCGACAGCACACGGCGAACACGAGAAGCGCAACGGCGGCAAGTTCGACGAGCAGTGGCCCGAGTGGTACGCGACGTACATGGTCGCCGAGCGGACCGGCAAGGAACTCCCGCAATGAGCGACTACGACGTCATCCTGATCGGCGGCGGCTCCCCCGGTGAGCACGCCGCCGGGGCGCTGGCCGACGGCGGCCTGCGGGTCGCCGTGGTCGAGCGTGAACTCGTCGGCGGCGAGTGCTCGTACTGGGCGTGCATCCCGTCCAAGTCCCTGCTCCGTCCCGGCGAGGCGGCTCAGGCCGCGAACGACGCCGCCGCTCCCGCGAAGGTCGACGTCGAGGCGGCGCTCGCCTGGCGCGACTACATGGTGTCGGACTACTCCGACGCCGGCCAGGAGAAGTGGCTCGCCGACAACAAGATCGACCTGATCCGGGGCAGCGGCCGTCTGGCCGGGACCGGCGTCGTCGAGGTGGACGGCCATCGGTACACGGCGGATCACGTCGTCCTCGCGACCGGCTCCGACGCCGTCGTCCCGCCGATCCCGGGCCTTCGCGAGCTCGGCGGTGTCTGGACGAGCCGGGACGCGACCAGCATGAAGGCGGTCCCCCGCCGCCTGGTGGTCCTCGGCGGCGGACCCGTCGGCGTCGAGATGGCACAAGTGGTACGGCGACTCGGCGGCGACGTCGTTCTGGTCGAGTCCGCGGACCGGCTGCTGTCGCGCGAGGCCGCGCCGCTGGGCGAGGCACTCGGCGAGGTCCTGCGGCGCGACGGGATCGAACTGGTCCTCGGTGCACGTGCAAGCGCTGCCCGGCGTGACGGCGACGACTACGTTCTCGTCCTGGACGACGGTCGTGAGGTTCGAGGTGACCGGCTACTGGTCGCCACCGGCCGACGGCCGCGGGTCGACGACATCGGCCTGGACACGATCGGTGTCACGGCCGACGCCCGAGGGGTGCCGGTCGACGCTCACCTCCGGGTCGCGGAGCGGACCTGGGCAGTCGGGGACGTGACCGGGATCTGGCTGCTCACCCACGTCGGCAAGTACCAGGCGCGGGTCCTTGCCGCCAACATCCTCGGCGAACCACGCGAGGCGAACTACGACGCCGTACCCCGGGTCGCGTTCACCGACCCGGCGGCCGCATCGGTCGGCGCCACCGACGCCCCCTACAGCGCGACGATCGCGCTGCGGGACGTGGCGAAGACCGCGACCTACACCCACAAGTACGCCGAGAGCAACGGGTTCCTGACGCTGCTCAGCGACGGCGAACGCCTCACCGGCGCCTACGCGCTCGGTCCCGAGGCGGGCGAGTGGCTGCAGCAGGCCACGCTCGCGATCCGCGCCCGCATCCCGCTCGACGTACTGCGCGACACCATCCAGCCCTTCCCCACGTTCTCCGAGATCTACGTCGCGGCCCTCAAGTCGCTGACCGCGACACTGAAGGGTTCACCTGTCAGCCGAACGTGAAGGCGTAGGCCCGGGCGCCGGCCTCCTGGAAGGCGATCTCGAAGGTGTGATCGGTGACCGGACCGGCCTGGCGAACGAGCTGGTACAGCCGGGGCTGGTCGAGGAATCCGTTGCCCTCAGCATCTACATCGGATCCCTGTGCCCCGGCCGGCGGTAGCCCGTCGATCCGAACCTGAAACGGGATGCGATCACCCGGCGTGGCCGGCGCCATCACCAGGTGCACGTCACGGGCGTGGAAGCGACAGCTGAGCACACCGTCGCCCTGCGTCAGTACGACGGCCTGCCGGGTGACCCTCCAGTCCCCCGCCAGGGCCCAGGAGTTCAAGGGCAGGTCTGGTGGGGCGACGTACCCGTGGTCGGTGCCGCTGGGTGAGGCGAAGTTCTCGGTGCGCTCGGAGCCCAGGTAGTTCTCGGGAGACCGCAGCGTGGCCCAGTCGGCTGCGGCTTCGACCCCCGCCGGGGCCACCCGGACGGGGTCCTCACCGAATCCGCTCGCACCGGCCTCGCTCAGTAGCCGCTGGATCATCGCCTCCGACTGCTCGTAATCGCCCTCGCCGAAGTGGTGGTGACGAACCCGACGATGAACGTCGACGAAGTACAGCGCCGGCCAGTAGTGGTTGCCGAACGCGGTCCAGATGTCGTAGTCGTTGTCCACGGCGACCGGAAAGCCGACCCCGAGGTCATCGAGGGCCCGGCGGATGTTGCCGAGATCGTGCTCGAAGTCGAACTCAGGGGTGTGTACGCCGATCAGCACCAAGCCGTACCCGCCGTACTTCTCGAGCCATGCCCGGCGGTAGGGCAGCGTGCGGAGCCAGTTGATGCAGGTGTAGGTGCAGAAGTCGACCAGTACGACGCGACCGCTCAGCCCGGGCGCGGTCAGGGGTGGTGAGTTCAGCCACGTGGTCGTCAGACCCAACGCGGCCAGGGCACCTTCATCGGTTCCACCCGGGCCGCTGTCGCGGGCGGACGGTGCCGGCCGGGACAGTGCGGTGCGCCAGCGTTGCCCATGGTTCATGACGGCCCCCTTTGCCCCCAAATCACTTTAAACCCGTGGGCACCCGTGCGCGGGAGCCAACGGACCAGGGTCTTCCGCAGGACGATCAGGCCGCCGGGAGTCGGATCGTGAGAGGTGTCCAGCAACTCTCCAAGGAGGCAGATCGAGTCGATCGCCACCTATCTCCAGGTGCTGGAGACCGCGACCGAGCAGGGCGTGCTCGACGCGGGCGTCCACCGGCTCGCGGTCGATGCACTCGTCAGCCACTGGTCCGACGACGACCCCCGCTGGGCGCTCCAGGACGACCGTCACCAGGCGGCGTGACCAGGAACACAGCGTGGCGTCGTGTCACGAATCGTGCCGCGACTCGGACTTGGTGGGTGGACCGATCGATCAGGTCGGTCGACAGAGACATCGAAAGGACCACCTCTCATGAGCAAGCACTTCCTCGAGGACGCGGCCCAGGACTTCGCGGACGCGACCGCGAAGCCGCCGTTCCTCTACGAACTCGGCCCCGACGGCGCCCGCAAGGTCCTCGACGACGTCCAGGCCGCGCCGGTCGCCAAGCTCGACGTGACCGAGAAGTGGATCACCGTTCCCGCCGAGGTTGGCGACGTCCGGGTCCGTATCGTCAAGCCCGTCGACGCGGCCGGCACCCTGCCGATCGTGCTGTACATGCACGGCGGCGGCTGGGTCCTCGGCAACGCCGGCACGCATGACCGGCTCGTCCGCGAACTGGCCGTCGGCGCGAACGCGGCCGTCGTGTTCGTCGAGTACGACCGCTCCCCCGAAGCGCACTACCCGGTCGCCATCGAGCAGGGCTACGCCACCGCCCAGTGGATCACCCAGCACGGCGCGACCGAGGGCCTCGACGCCACCCGGCTTGCGGTCGCCGGCGATTCGGTCGGCGGCAACATGACCGCCGCCCTGGCGATCCTCGCCAAGCAGCGCGGCGACGTCACCTTCGTCCACCAGTCGATGTACTACCCGGTCACCGACGCCGGACAGGACACCGACAGCTACCGCGAGTTCGCCGACGGCCCGTTCCTCACCGCCAAGGGGATGGCCTGGTTCTGGGACTGCTACCTGCCCGACCAGACCAAGCGCTCCGAGATCACCGCCTCCCCGCTGCGGGCCAGCATCGACCAACTCACCGGGCTACCCGAAGCCTTCCTGCTCGTCGACGAGAACGACGTACTCCGCGACGAGGGCGAAGCCTACGGACGCAAGCTCACCGAGGCCGGTGTCCGCACCACCAGCCTGCGCTACAACGGCATCCTGCACGACTTCATGATGGTCAACCCGCTCCGCGAAACCGCCGCCGCCACCGGCGCCATCGAGCAGGCCATCCACGTCCTCCGCAAGGCCCTCGGCACCAACTGAACCGGCACTTCCTGCCACCTCCGGACATGGCGGGGCTGACGCTGATCGAGAGATCGGCGCGTCAGCCCCGCGTGGTCGTTGGCATGACCGGTCCGGAGCTCTGTAGACGCGACCGGCGACTGCGTAGTGGCCCGCAATCACGTGGTGCACCGAGACCACGTAGGCGCCCACGCACTTCCCGGGACGCGACGACGCGGCCGGCACTGCACCGTGAAAGCAAGGGCAAAACGAGATGCCTTGCAGAGCGAGAAGGGCCGGAAAGTGGATGCCAGAGTACTGACGCAGGTACCGGACGCCGGGGACACCATCGCGGTCCGGGCGGCGGACGCCGAACTGGTCGGCGACGACTTCGACGAGGCGCTCGCGACCTTCCTCAAGGCGCGACGACGGCTGCTGGCGATCGCGCGCCGGTTCCTCGCCGGCCCGAGCGAGGCCGAGGACCTCGTCCAGGAGACCTGGATCCGCTGGCAGAAGATGGACCGCTCGGTCGTCACCGATCCGCAGGCCCTGCTCGCGACGATGACCACCCGGCTCGCCATCAACGTCAGTCAGTCCGCCCGGCGACGCCACGAGACCTCCATGACCCCGTCGGTATCCGAGAGAACCGCGGCGGGCGATGACCCGGCGGCGACGGCCGAGCAGCGCGAAGCTGTCGAACAGGCGGTGCTGGTCGTCCTGGAGAGCCTGACCCCGAGAGAACGTGCCGCCTTCGTCCTTCGGGAGGCGTTCGACTATCCGTACGCACAGATCTCGGAGTTCCTCCACCTCGGCGCGGCCAACACCAGGCAACTGGTCAGCCGTGCGCGCAAGCGCATCACCGCCGGCAAGGGCACCGGCGCGAGCTCGCCGTCACATCAGGGCTTCCTGCAGGCATTCCTGGATGCCGCCGGGTCCGGCGACCTCTCCGACTTCGAAGAGTTCCTGGCCGCCGACCTGGCCGCCTGAACGAGGCCGGCCGATGACACCCATCGAGGACTACGCGCTGATCGGCGACCTGCGGACCGCGGCACTCGTCGCGACCGACGGGTCCATCGACTGGCTGTGCCTGCCCCGCTTCGACTCCGCAGCGGTGTTCGCCGCGCTGCTGGGCGAGCCGGGCAACGGTCGCTGGACCATGGGACCCGCGGCCGGCGGGCGCTGCACCGACCGGCGCTACCGGGGCGACTCGTTGATCCTCGACACCGAATGGGTCACCTCGGAGGGGCATGTACGAGTCACCGACTTCATGTCACCGACCGGTCCCGAGGGTCAGGTGGTGCGCATCGTCGAGGGCGTTGCCGGACAGGTCCGCATGCAGACCTGTCTGGCGCTGCGGATGGACTACGGCAGGGTCGTGCCGACGCTTCACACCGTCGGCAGGTTGAATCTGGCAACCACAGGGCACGACGCAGTTTGGCTGTCCGCCGGCATCGACATGGTCCAGCTCGACGGCTGCCTGACCGGCGACTTCACCGTCGCCGCAGGCGAACGCCTGTCCTTCGTGCTCACTCACACCCGTACCTCGGAGGCGCCTCCGCCATCCGACTCGGCGTGGTCGCTGGCGGCAACCGCGGCGTACTGGGAGCAGTGGATCAGCCGATGTACCTACACCGGTCCGTGGGCCGACGCGGTGAGACGGTCCCTGATCATCCTCAAGGCACTCACGCACGCCCCGACCGGCGGCATCCTGGCCGCGGCGACAACCTCACTGCCCGAACACATCGGCGGCACCCGCAACTGGGACTACCGCTACTGCTGGCTCCGCGACGCCAGTTTCACGCTGCAAGCCTTCCAGGCCACCGGCTACCTGGAGGAAGTCACGGCCTGGAGCGATTGGCTGGCCCGAACTGTCGCCGACGGCTCCTCCGAGGTGCAGATCATGTACGGCCTGGACGGGAGCCGGCGCCTGCCCGAGCAGACCCTGGACTGGCTGTCCGGCCATCGGGCATCCGCACCGGTCCGGATCGGCAACGCCGCCGCCACGCAGGTACAGAACGACGTCTGGGGCGAGGTGCTGGACGCGCTCTCCGGAGCACGCCTCGACACCGACACGAAGCTCCACCAGCTTCTGCTCGAACAGCTCGAAAGCAGTTGGCGGGAACCCGACAACGGCATCTGGGAAGTCCGCGGACCGCGGCGCCACTTCGTTCACTCCAAGGCCATGGCCTGGGTCGGCGTCGACCGAGCCGTCCGATCACTCGAGCACCAGGGAGCCGCTCCCGAGACCCTCGAGCGCCTGCGGAACCTTCGCCAGGTCATCCACGCCGAGACCTGTCACCGCGGGTTCAACACCGCACTCCGCAGCTTCACACAGTGCTACGGCTCCAGCCGGCTCGATGCCTCCGTCCTGTTGCTGCCCCGCTACGGATTTCTGCCGTGGAGTGACCCTCGCATGGTCGGCACTGTCGATGCCGTCCAGGCGCAGCTGACCTGCGACGGCCTGGTGCAGCGGTACGCCGTCGGCGCCCGCCAACCCAACTGCGATGGCATCCAAGGCAGCGAGGGCGCGTTCCTGGCCTGCTCGTTCTGGCTGGCCGACGCTTTGCACGGGATCGGCCGCACCGACGAGGCCGAGGCCCTGTTCGACCGGCTGCTGTCCCTGCGCAACGACGTCGGGCTGCTCAGCGAGGAGTACGACGTCGCGACAGGGCATCACCTCGGCAACACGCCTCAGGCTTTCAGCCATGCCGGAGTAGTTGCCACCGCACTTCACCTGAGCCACCGGATCCCCGGGACGGCCACGTCGTCGGCGGTCGCGTCCGTGGACAGCGCGGCCAGCTGACCAGCGCCGCCGACACGGCACGGCTCGATCAACTGGTGACTGTCCAGTACTGCTCGAGGTTCGTTGCACCCCGGGCCTTACCGCGGATATTCTCTCGACCGTTGGGCGGTGGCTGGCTATGGCGATCGGAGTTCGGGGCCTTCAGCTCGAAGGCCGGCAGGTGGAGTGCGAGACTCTCGATCGGCTCGTAGCCGATCTGAGAGACGGGCAGAGCGCTGCGCTGGTGCTGCGTGGTGAAGCCGGCATCGGGAAGACCGCCCTGCTCGACTACATCCAGACACATTCGTCCTCGTGCCGGATCGCGCGCGCAGCTGGTGTCGAGTCCGAGATGGAGCTGGCATTCGGCGGCCTGCACCAGCTCTGTGCCCAGATGCGGGAGCGCCTTTCCGACCCACGCAACGATGCCCTCAGTACGGCGTTCGGCCTGACAACCGGGAGGCCGCCGGACCGGTTCCAGGTCGGACTCGCGATGCTGAATCTGCTGGCCGAGGCCGCTGAGGAGAGACCGCTGATCTGCCTGATCGACGATGCCCAGTGGCTTGATCGGGTTTCCGCCCAGACCCTCGCCTTCGTGGCCCGCCGGCTGCTGGCCGAGCGAGTAGCGCTCGTGTCGACTCCCTCTCCTGACTCTCGGCGATCCACGCAGACAGTCAGTCGGCCCGGCGGGTTCACCGCCGGGCCGGGGTGCACGGGGGTCAGGTCAGTTTCACGGGGTGGCCGGTTCGTGCGGACTCGTAGACGCCGGTGATGATGGAGATGGCCTGGCGGTTGGTCTCCAGGCCGACGCGGACCTCGGTGGTTCCGGCGAGGGCGTCGAGGAAGTTCTCGTACTGCCGACGATGGGCGATGTTGTCCAACGCGCCGGGATCGGCACCCGCGGTCTGGGCGACGGCGCCGGATGCTTCCGGACAGTCGGCGATCTGGTTGATCGTGCCCTTCCCCCCGCCGTACGACCTCTCGGCGGCGTCGGTGCCGGACCGGGTGCGGTGGATGAACGCCAGCTTGTCGCTGTCGACGATCACCGAGCCGCGATCGCCGTGGACCTGCACCCGTGCGCTGAGCCCGGGATAGGCAGCAGTGGTGGCATGGAGTACGCCGAGGGCGCCGCTCTCGAACTTCACCACGCCGACCGCGACGTCCTCGACCTCGATCCGTTCGTGGGCGAGGGTTCCGGTGTAGGCGAACACCTCGACCGGGCGTCCCATCATCGCGACCAGCAGGTCGACGGTGTGCACCCCCTGGTTCATCAGAGCGCCGCCGCCGTCCAGCTCCCAGGTGCCACGCCAGTCGCCGGAGTCGTAGTAGGTCTGGCCCCGCCACCAGTCGATGGACGCGACTCCGCTGGTCAGCCGACCGAGCTCACCCTTGGCGATGGCCTCGACCGCCACTTCGGTCGCCGGGTCGAAGCGGTGCTGGGAGATGACGGTCACCTGGGTGCCGGCACGCTGCTGGGCGGCGATGATCCGGTGGGTCTTCTCGACGGTGGTCTCGGCGGGCTTCTCGACGATCACGTGCTTTCCGGCGTCGAGTGCTTCGATCGCCACCTCACCGTGATTGCCGGTCGGTGTGCACACCGCGACGACATCGACGTCGACCTCGGCGAGCGCGTCGGACAACGAGGTGAAGGCCTTGCCGCCGTACGTCGTCGCCAGCTTCTCGGCGCGTTCGCGGGTGGTGTCGACGAACGCGGCGATCTCGATCCGGTCCGCCAGCTCCGCGGCGACAGCACCGTGCACGTTGCCGATCACTCCGGCCCCGACGACGGCGAGACGGACTCGCTTGGGGGCACTCATGCGTACTCGATCCCTTCGCTCTTCAGCATTCCGGTGAACGCCTTCCACGCCTCCGTGAACAGCTCTGGCCCGGAGAACCCGCCGAGCGAGCTCGTCTGACCCAGGTGCGGTTCCAGGGAGAAGAACCCGTCGAAGCCGTCGGCGCGGAGCGCCTTGATCGTCTCCCGGACCTCGCCGTCGCCCGCGCCGGCCAGATCGACCTCGGCGGTCGCGAGGTAGGCGTCCTTGATCTGGATGTAGTCGGTGTGCGGCCGGAGCAGCTCGTACCCCTCGGTGAACGGGCGGACGCCGACCTGGACGAAGTTGGCCGGATCCCAGGCCAGCTTCAGATTCGGCGAGCCGACGCTGGTGACGATGTCCAGGCACCGGCGCGGGATGTCGCCGTAGATCTCCTTCTCGTTCTCGTGCACCGCGACCACACCCGCCCTCTCGGCCACGTCGGCCAGGGCGCGCATCCGGCGGAGCACCTCGTCGCGGTGGTCGTCGGGATTGTCGCCTTCCCGGATGAAGAACGAGAACAACCGGATGTACGGCGCACCCAGCCGCTGCGCCACCTCGGCAGCACGCTCCATCCGGGCCAGGTGCGGCCCGAAGTCCTCGTCGATGAAGATCTTGCCGATCGGCGACCCGATGCTGGACACCTGCAGGCCGTACTCGGCGAGGATCTGCTGGACCGTCTCGAGCTGGGTGTCGTCGAGGTCGAGGATGTTGATCCCCCACGCGCTGCGGATCTCCAGGAACTTCAGCCCGAGCCCACTGGCGACCTTGCACTGGGTGGTGAAGTCCGGATCGATCTCGTCAGCAAAACCTGACAGCGTCCACATGCGTCTGCTCCTCGTACGTCGGTTGCCGGATCGGCGAGTCACGGTCAGCCGCAGCCCAAAGTCATCATGGTGCAGTCCCGGGGATCATGCATGGACCAAACCGGTCTCGCCACCCGACGTCGCCACGGGAGCACGACAACACTGTCGCGCCTCGACCCGGGCCAGGTCAGCTGCCACACTGCACGGCGGATCGCTGCCCGGCTCGGTACAGCGACGAGTCTACCGACCAGACCTCCGATGTCTCCGGCCCCGGGGTGTTGCCCGGCCGGCGACTCGCTTCCTCACCGGTGATAGAGGATCGGGTTCAGCGGGTCGCCGAGGTCGCCACCCGGTCCGGCTACCAGAACCTCTCCTACTTCAACCGGCGATTCCTGGCGGCCAAGCGACAACGCCCCCTGCAGTACCGCACCCTCTACCGTCCGCTGTCCAGTTCCTGACGTCGCACTGGCGCCCGGGTGGCGGACCGGCCAGGGTTGACGGCAGTCGAGGAACGGGAAGGGCGTATGACGAACAGCAACGCCGGCACGCACACCACCGACAAGTCCGGCGAGATGACCGGCTTCCAGGAGCAGGCGCCGTACGACGAATCGATCGACCTGCGCACCGATTTCGTCATGGTGTACGGCCTCAACGACAGCACGCCGCAGCGCATCGCCCGCTGGCGCGAGGCCGGCTATCGCGTCCACCTGATGACCGGCATCTCCTGGGGCAACTATCAGGACTATCTGGATGGCCGGTGGGACGGCGCCGACCACTGGGCCGACGCGCAGACCGCGGGCGACGGATCGCCGATCCTGCACGGTCACAGCACCGACATCCCGTACATGGTCCCGACGTTCGGCTTCACCGAGTACCTGGTGCAGAAACTGCGCCCGATCATCGAACTCGGTGTCGAAGGCATCCATCTCGAAGAGTCGGAGTTCTGGGCCCGGGCCGGCTATTCGGAGTCGTTCAAGCGCGAGTGGCGGGCGTTCTTCGGCGAGCCGTGGCAGCCACCGCACAGCACCCCCGAAGCGCATTTCCGCGCCGGGCAGCTCGAGCAGCACCTGCTCTCCCGCAGCCTCGACCGGGTCACCTCCGTGCTGCGCGACGAGGCTCTCCAGCAGGGCCGCCAGGTGCGCTTCTACGTCCCCACGCACAGCCTCCTGAACTACACCCAGTGGCAGATCATCAGCCCCGAATCACGCCTGCGGGCGCTGCCATCGATCGACGGCGCCATCGCGCAGGTGTGGACCGGAACCTCCCGGACGCCCAACGTGTACGCCGGAAAGGTCGCCGAGCGCACGTTCGAGACGGCATACCTGGAGTACGGCATCGCCCAGGACCTCACCCGCGGTACCAACCGTCGGATGTGGTTCCTGCACGACCCGATCGAGGACCACCCGGACCGCACCTGGGAGGACTACCTGGCGAACTACCAGCGCACCCTCGTCGCCTCGCTGCTGCACCCGGGCGTCTCGCGGTACGAGGTGGCGCCGTGGCCCAACCGGATCTTCAACCGCGCCTACCTGCGCGAGGGATCCACCGAACGGCAACCCATTCCGCCGGACACCGCCACCAGCTACCTGATCGCAATGAACAGCCTGCGCGACCAGGACCAGCCCGACGTGCGATGGGCCCACCAAGGACCGCAGATCGGGATCGCGCTCTCGGACACCGCCATGTTCCAGCGCTGGGCCCCTGGTGGTGACTGTGCACACGACGAGTGGGGACACTACGACGGCCTGCAGGACGCCCTGGCTGTGGAAGGCCGCGAGCGGTTGCACTTCTCCGACTTCTACGGCCTGGCGCTACCACCGCTGTACGACGGGCAGCGGGTCAGCCCGGTCCAGCTCGAGAACGTCATCGACACTCCCGATGCACTGGACGATGTCGACGTACTCGTCCTGAGCTATGAGTTCCAGAAACCGCTTGCTCCCGGCATCCACTACGCGCTGGCCGGGTGGGTCAGCCGCGGCGGCAGCCTGCTGTACGTCGGCGACGGCGCCGATCCTTACCACGAGATCCGCTCCTGGTGGACCGGCCGCTACGACACCTGTGCCGACCACCTGGCCGAGGCACTCGGGGCGGACCGCAACCGCGACGGCGTCCAGCCGATCGGTCGAGGGCGGGTCCGGTTCCTTCCGTCCCGGCCGGCCGACTTCACCGAATCACCGAAACACGCGGCCGAGCTGGTCGCGGCGATCCGCGAGCTGGCCGAAGCGGGCGGCCACACCTGGACGTCCACCAACTGGCTGTCCGTACAGCGCGGTCCGTACGTCGTCGGAGCCGTACTGGAGGAGGCCGGCGGCTCACATGTCGTCGACGGCACGTACCTCGACCTGCTCGACCCGCAGCTGGGCATCGTCCGGCAACGGGAACTGGGCCCAGGCGAGCTGACCTGGCTCCGCGACCTGACCTACGACGACGAACCGCTACTGGCCTCCGCCGGCCGGGTCGTGAACTGGGGACGCGACCAAACCGGGATCCACTTCAGCTGCGAAGCGCCGCACGGCGTGCAGGTCACCACCGCGCTGCGGGTACCCGCCGAGCCGGCAATCGTCCGCGCCGACGACACTGACGTCACCGACCTGCGGTACGACGCCGAACTCGGCGTGCTGTGGCTGCGCCATCCCGGCGTTCCCGCCGGCACCCGCATCGAGATCAAGTTCTGAACCGCGGGCCTACGCCGGCGCGTGCTCCTTGAGGATCGTCATGAACGCGCGCATCCAGGTCGGGTGATCCGGCCAGGCGCGCCCGGAGACAACGTTGCCGTCGACGACCGCGTCGCCGTCGACCCACTCCGCTCCCCCGGCCTTGATGTCAAGCGCCAGAGCGGGGTACGCCGACGTCTTGCGTCCGTCCAGGACACCGGCCGCCGCAGGGATGAGCGGTCCGTGACAGAGCTGGGCCACGGGCTTCGATTCGCCGTAGAAGTGCCGAACGATCCGCTGGCAGTCCGCATCGTTGCGGATGTACTCCGGCGCCCGCCCACCGGGAATCACCAGCGCCACGTACTCGGCCGGATCCACATCAGCGAACGCGATGTCGGCCTGCCAGGTGTGCCCGAGCTTCTCCGTGTACGTGTCGAACCCGTCGACGAAGTCGTGCACCACGAACTGCAGCTTCTTCACCGCCGGCGCGGCCACGTGTACGTCGTACCCTTCCTCGAGCAGCCGCTGGTAGGGGTAGAACACCTCCAGGTCCTCGGCGGCGTCACCCGTGACAATCAGCACCTTCGCCATCACGCCATCTCCTTCGCGGCCTCTGTGTCCAACGCCAGCCTCCTCCGCGGCCCAGTACGGGTCAAGGACGACGACGTTCGCCTGCCCTCCTGACGATCCGCAGCTGCGGTCGCTGTCCGCTCAGTCCTCGAGCTCTGCGACCTCGATGGCCACGTCGAGCGCCTCGACGATCCTCCCGGTCGCCGCGGCGATCCGCGCCGTACCCACGATCGGCGCGACCGCGGCCAGGACGCCCCGGACCCGCTCGGGGTCGATCCCGACCTCGGCGGCCACGCCGAGGTTCAGCAGGTACGAGATCGACGGCGCGTCGACGGCAACCAGTGCGGCGATGCGGGCGAGGACGAGAGTCTCCGCATCGAGGCTCGATGCGGCGACGGAGTCGGCGGTCATGCGCTCGAGCAGGTCGAGGACCGGCCTCTCGACGGTGGATTCGGACATGGTGCATCCCCCTTGTTCGCGGCTCAGCCGGTGGACGGTTCCTGGTTCGATTCACTCCGATCAGCGCGGCTGCCGCATCGTCCAGGTGGGGTGATACCGGCGGTCCGCGGCTGGATCTCATGCGATGAGGGTGATTACAGGGCGTCGTTCCGGTAGTCGGATTAACTCACAGTCAATTCGCGCCACGACGACTGACGCAGCGTCAGCGTTGTCACCGTCCGTCGTGGCGCCCGTGAAGGAGAGTCCGGAATGGCAGAGCAGACAGCACCTGGTTACCGGTCCGCGGGCCAGGTCGAGGAGAAAAGCACCTGGGCGGTCGGGTTCATCCTGTTCGCCGGGATCATGATGATCGTGGCCGGCGGCCTCCAGGCCTTCACCGGCCTGGTCGCGCTGTTCGAGAACGAGTTCTACGTCGCCACCCGCAACTACCTGCTCCAGTTCGACGCCACGGCCTGGGGCTGGATCCATCTGCTCGGCGGTCTGCTCATCGTGGCTGCCGGGTTCGCGGTGATGGCCGGCAAGACCTGGGGGCGGGTCATCGGCATCATCCTGGCGGCGCTCAGTCTGCTGGCGAACTTCGCGTTCATGCCGTACTACCCCTTCTGGTCGCTGACCATCATCGCGGTCGACATCTTCGTCATCTGGGCACTGACCGCCCACGGTCGCGACGTCGCCGCCTGATCAGTAACCACTCTCTCCGCGTCGACGGGAGCATCGGATGACCACCGCGCCAGTGTCGGTACGTGAAGCCTATGGGCGAGCCCGGCCGTTCGCCCTGTCGATCCTGTTCGGCATCGCCGCCTTCACGATCGCGCTGGCCGGTGCGCGATCCATCGCCGACATCATCGGGCCGGTTTTCCTGGCCCTGGTCATCACGATCACCCTGCACCCGCTCCGCATCCGGCTCGAACGGCACCATCGAGTTCCGCGCTGGCTCGCCTCGATCCTGATGCTGCTCGCCGCCTATCTGCTGCTGCTGGTGCTCACGCTTGCCCTGGTGGTGTCGGTCGCCCAACTTGCCGCGCTGATCCCCACGTACAGCGCCCAGATCACCGACACGGTCGCGGACGCCGGGAACACACTGCGGAACCTCGGCGTCCAGCAGGACCAGATCAACGCGGTCGTGAACGCGGTCGACCCCGGACAACTCGTCGACCTCGCGATGTCGGTGCTGTCCAGCACGCTCGGCGTCCTCAGCAACCTCTTCTTCCTGGTCACTGTCCTGCTCTTCATGGCCTTCGACACCGACGCGACCCGCCGCGCTCTGTCCCTGCTCCGCGACCGTTTCCCCAATCCGGTGGGCGCGCTCGACAACTTCGCGCGGGGCACCCGGAGCTACATGGGAGTCGCGGCGGGTTTCGGCCTCATCGTCGCGGTTCTCGACGGTGCGGCCCTGGCGATCTTGGGCGTCCCCGGCGCCTTCGTGTGGGCCGTGCTCGCGTTCGTCACCAACTTCATCCCCAACATCGGTTTCGTCATCGGGGTGATCCCGCCGGCACTCATCGCCCTGCTGGACGGCGGCCCAGGGTCGATGGTCGCGGTCATCGTCGTCTACAGCGTGATCAACTTCGTCATCCAGTCCATCATCCAGCCGCGGGTCGTCGGCGACGCCGTCGGACTGACGCCCACGTTGACGTTCATGTCTCTGGTGTTCTGGACCTGGGTGATCGGCCCGCTCGGCGCGCTGCTCGCCGTACCGCTGAGCCTGCTCACCAAGGCGATGCTGGTCGAAGCCGACCCGCGCACGCGGTGGGCGCTACCGCTGATCTCCGGTAAGACGGAACGGGTCGACCCGCCTGAACCGGCTCCGGACCGGGAACCGGGCGACCCGCCTGAAGCGGCTCCGAACCGGGAACAGGCCGACGCCGAAACCGGTGAGAACCAGCCCGCGGTGTCCCGGGATCCGCTGCCGGCGACGCCGCCGCCCGGCAGCAAGGGCACGCCACCCGACCTGATGTGACGGCCCGAGATGGACACCGACGACGGAACCGGTACGGCCGAGAGCCTGGCGAGAGACCGGGCCGACGCGGCTCTCAGCCGAGTTCCGTCGCGTCTGCGACAGCCGGTCACCTGGCTTCTGTCGCGGTGGCCCGGCCGCATCGTGATCCAGAGTGCCGCCGGCGGCATCCGGATCGACATCTTCGACCGCTCGATGACGATCGCGGCCCAGTTCTTCAGCTCGATCTTTCCGATCCTCATCTTGTTCTCCACCTGGGCCGACGCCGGCAACACGCGCAGGGTCGCCGAGGCGGTCGACATGCCTGAGGAGTCCCGGTCGGTTCTCAACGACGCGGTGCAGGGGGCCAGCGGAGCCGCCTTCGGCATCGCGGGCACACTGATCGTTCTCGTGTCGGCGACCAGCCTGTCCCGGGCATTGACTCGCGCTCTCGCGGTGACCTGGAAGCTGCCGCGGCCGAAGAGCAGGCTGGGATCGGCCTGGCGGTGGTTGGCCGTTGTCCTGGTGCTGTCGCTCTCTCTGGTCGTCGTACGGACATTGAGCAACCTGGCCAGTGGAATCCCACCCTCGTACGTCTGGAAGTCGGCAGCGGCTTTCGCGTGTGACACGGCAGTCGCACTGCTCGTGCCCTGGGTCCTGCTCTCAGGGGTCGTCCGGCCACGACTCCTGGTACCCGGAGCACTCACGTTCGCCCTGGTGATGCTCGCCGTACGCCCGGTCACCGCCGCGTGGCTCCCAAGAGCACTCGACGAGAGCGCCGACCGCTACGGCTCCATCGGCGTGGCCTTCACCTACCTGGCGTCGCTGTACGCCACCTCGTTCTGCTTCCTGGCAGCATCCGTCGTCGGCCAAGTCATCGCCACCGACCGCGGCCCCCTCGGCCACTGGATCCGAGGCCCCTTCCCCAATCCACCAAAGGGCTAGTCCCGCCTCGTGCGCCACGGCAAGCGGCGGAGCTCCTCGGCGAGCGCCTGGACACCTGCGTCTCGGTTGCGACTGGCCCATCTGTTGAGCCAGTCATCGTTGTCCAGGAAGAACTTCCAGTCGTCCACGACCGCTTGCCTCATCAACAGGAACGGCACGGGCGAGGTGAACGGCCGGAAGCTCGCGTTGTAGATCGCGGTCCCCACGCTGCCTTCGTGGAAGCCACCCATCACGAACCCGTCGTTGGTATAGGAGGGAACGGCAAGCTGCTCGAGGACGTCGGCAAAGAACTCGCCGGCTCGGTCTTCCGGCAGATCGGTGAACACGACGACGATCGATTTGTAGGTTGCTTCGTCGCCGTCAGTCGGCTGAGCGTTCTTGAACAGTCGCTGGTAACCCTTGAGGCGTTCGACAACATCTGGCATGTCGCGATCGCTGACCTGCTCAGGAGCAAGCCAAAGAGTGTCGCGTTCCAGCGCCCCAGGCACGAACGGACACACGGGCCCAGCGCGGCCCAGATCGCCGTGAGGCCTGGCGACGAAGGTCGTGGTCCAGTCTGCGACGGCGCGGAGCGCATCCAGAGCGCCGTCCGCGAGGTCCCTCGTTCTGCTCGCGTTGTCGAGCTCCTCGAGGGGCAAGAGATTGGTGATCGGTTGTTCGCGTGTGACGGACATTGCGCCTCCTGAAGTTCGGTGAGGCCCTCAGCATGTCCGCCTCCTCCACCGGTCGGACCGGTGACTCTCCCTGGGTTGGCACCCGGGTCCGCAGTGAGGCGCTTGTCGATCGAGTGGAGGTGTGACGGCCAGGTACATCTACGGGTGCGACGGATCGGTCGAAGCGACATCTTTGCTGCCAGGACCGATCGACCGAGGGAGATCACTATGAGCGTGGGTACTGACGCCGCACCCGAATCCCCGGAAGTGAGGACCATCGAGCTGCAGGTCCTCGCCTTCCACGAGCAGAGCAAGGTCGACCTCGCGAGGGTGGTCGGCAAGTGAGCACGGTGGTGGTGGGGCTGTCCCACCGCACTGCTCCGTTCGACCTGCTGGAGCGTGTCGTCCTCGCGCCCGACGCCGTGGGCAAGCTGCTCGACGACGTCGCCGGGAGCGACTATGCCAGCGAGGCGATGGTGCTCTCCACCTGCAACCGGGTCGAGGTGTACGCCGAGGTGGACAACGTCGATCTCGGGGTCGCGCAGGTGTCCGAGCTGCTCGCCCGCCACGCCAGGGTCGATCCCGACGAGCTGACCCCGCACCTCAACGTGTACTACGACGACCGCGCAGTCGCGCACCTGTTCTCGGTCGCGTGCGGTCTCGACTCGATGGCCGTCGGCGAGAGCCAGGTGCTCGGCCAGGTCCGGGTCGCGCTGCGCACTGCGCGGGACGCCGGTACCGTCGGCCGTCAGCTCGGTGCCCTTGCCGAGCAGGCGCTCCGCGTCGGCAAGCGGGCCCGCACCGACACCGGCATCGACCGTGCCGGCCGCAGCCTCGTGACCGCCGGCCTCCAGCATGCCACCAGGGCCCTCGGCCGAGTCGACGGGCTGACCGTGCTGGTGGTCGGCGCCGGCGCCATGAGCGCGCTGGCGGCGACCGTCGTCGCGCGGTCCGGCGCCGTCAAGGTTCTGGTCGCCAACCGCACCTTCGAGCGCGCCGAGCGCCTCGCCGAGGCGATCGGCGG
Organism: uncultured Actinomycetota bacterium; assembly: GCA_963770725.1. Lineage (GTDB taxonomy): Bacteria > Actinomycetota > Actinomycetes > Propionibacteriales > Kribbellaceae > Kribbella. The sequence goes on along the minus strand of CAVYQT010000009.1, from coordinate 33,464 downwards.
TGAAGCACTTCCCCTCTCCCGGTTGCCGGCTGCCCTCGCCGAGGCCGACCTGGTCGTGTCCTGCACCGGCACCGTCGGGCACGTGCTCGACGCAGAGCTGCTTGCCCCCGTCGCGGGGCGCCCCGGACGTCCGCTCGTCGTCCTCGACCTGGCGCTGCCGCGCGATGTCGACCCGACCGTGCGCGACCTCGACGGCGTCACCGTTGTCAGCCTCGAGACCCTCGCCGGCGACTTCGCGACGACGGAGCACGCCGCCGATGTCGAGGCGACCCGGGAGATCGTCGGCGAGGAGGTCGCCGCCTTCCTCGGCCGGCAGCGAGCCGTCGGCGTCGCGCCCACCGTCGTGGCCCTGCGCGGGATGGCCGACGCCGTGGTCCAGGCCGAGCTGGTCCGACTTGCCGGCCGCGTGCCCGACCTCGACCCCCGGTCGCGCGCCGAGCTCGAGCAGACCGTCGTACGCGTCGTCGGCAAGCTGCTGCACGCCCCCACCATCCGGCTGAAGCAGCTCGCCCAGGAGCCCGGCGGCGCGGCCTACGCCGACGCCCTCACCCGCCTCTTCGACCTCGACGCGGAGGCCGTCGAAGCGACGCCGAACGAAGTTGGGTTGACACCAGAACCAGGGCGCCATCGGCACACCGAAAGACGGCGCTGCGCGGTGTTATGGTGATCGGGTGGGTGCGTCACGGCTGCCCGCTTTGATTGGGCGCAAGCAAGAGTGTGAGCGCCTCGACCAGCTGCTTCGGACCGTTCGCGGCGGGGAGAGCGCGACCCTCGTCATCCGCGGTGAAGCCGGCATCGGCAAGACCGCGCTGCTCCAGTACTGCGCGCGCCGGGCGACCAGTTGTCGTCTCGTCCAGATCGCCGGCGTCGAGTCCGAGTCGGAGCTGCCGTTCGCGGGGCTGCATCAACTGTGCGAGCCGATGCTCGAGAACCTCGGCGAGCTGCCCGAACCGCAGAGGCTCGTCCTGCAGGTCGCGTTCGGCTTGACCTCCGGCGCTGCTCCAGATCCCTTCGTCTTGGGTCTGGCGGTGCTGAGCCTGCTCGCCGAAGCCGCCACAGAGCGCCCGCTGGTCTGCCTCGTCGATGACGCGCAGTGGCTCGACGACGCGTCGTCGCAGATTCTCGGATTCGTCGGCCGGCGGATGAGGGCGGAATCTGTCTTCCTCCTGCTGGCGGTTCGCGAGAACGCCGGCGACCGGCTGTTCCCCGCGCTGGCGGCGCTGACGCTGGAAGGACTCAGAGTCGAGGACTCGCGAGCGCTCCTCGCAGCTTCGATCCCCGGTCAACTCGACGAGCAGGTTCGCGATCGGATCGTCGCCGAGACTCGTGGCAACCCGCTGGGACTGCTCGAGCTACCCCGAGGGATGAGCCGACCAGAGCTGGCCGGAGGTTTCGCCGGCCCGACCTCTGACACGGTGCCTGGTCACATCGAGGATCACTACGTGCAGCGCATCAGAGCGCTGCCTGAAGCATCGCAACGACTGATGCTGCTGGCGGCCGCCGATCCCACGGGGGACGGCAGGCTGCTCCGGCGCTCGGCACAGACACTAGGCCTCGGACCGGACGCCGCGGCCGGGCCCGACGCGGAGGAGTTGCTCGAGATCGGTTCCAGCGTGCGGTTCCGCCACCCTTTGGTGCGATCGGCCGCGTATCGCTCCGCCTCGGGATCGGAGCGGCGAGCGGCTCACAGCGCGCTGGCAGCGGCGACTGACCCAGAAACGGACCCGGACCACCGAGCCTGGCACCAGGCACACGCGGCGGCGGGGCCTGACGGTGAGGTCGCAGCCGAGCTCGAGCGGTGTGCGAGCCGGGCGCAGGCACGCGGTGGCTTGGCGGCGGCGGCAGCATTCCTGGAGCGCGCGGCGATCTTGACTCCCGACACGCCCATGCGCGTCGAGCGGAGGCTCGCAGCAGCGCAGGCAAGCCTCCAAGCAGGTGCATTCGACGCGGCATCGGCGTCGTTGGCGAAAGCAGAGTTCGACGCGACCGACGAGTTCCACCACGCCCGGATCGAGCTGCTGCGCGGGCGGCTGGCGTCGGCATCACGCATCGGCGGTGAGGCCCCGCTCCAGCTTCTGAAGGCCGCACAACGGCTCGAACGGCTGGATGTAGACCTCGCTCGCAAGACCTACCTCGATGCGTGGGGTGCCGCGATGTACGCAGGGCACCTCGCCCGTCCTGGTGGCCACCTGACGGAGGTGTCTCGGGCGGCGAAGGCCGCGCCTCGGCCGCGCCAGCCGTCAGACCCGTTCGATGAGCTGCTCGATGGGCTCGCAACGCTCGTCGCTGACAACCGCGCCGCAGCGGCGCCGGCGCTTCGGCGGGCGCTGAACGCGTTGCTGACGAGCGATATCCCCGCGGAGAGCTGGCTTCAATGGGGTGTGCTGGCGTCGGCTGCGGCCGTCACGCTCTGGGACTTCGAGGGCTGGAAGGAGACCACCCGCCAATGCGACATGGCCCGCGATGCCGGCGCGCTCGCCATGTTGTCGATCACCATCAACGGTCAAGCGATGATCGCCGCTTGGAGCGGAGATCTCGAGGCCTCCGCGGCACTGGTCGCGGAAGACGACGCCCTCAAGCAGGCGATCGGCACCCAGATCGCTCCCTACGGAGCACTGCTCCTCAACGCCTACCAGGGCCGGATCGGCGAAGCGACCGCACTGATCGCGGCGACCATCGAGGACTCGGTCGCCCGTGGCGAAGGGCTCGGGGTCGACCTCGCACGCTGGGCGGCGGCGATCCTGAACAACAGCGTCGGCCGCTACGAGGAAGCGATGGCGATGGCCTCGCCGGCGAGCAAGGAGACCCCGAATCTCTACTTCTCGACCTGGATGCTGCCGGAACGAGTCGAGGCCGCGGTCAGGTGCGGGGAACGCGAGGTTGCCGCCGGCGCGTTGCAGGACTTCCTGGACGGCGCGCATCCCGGCGAGAGCGAGTGGGGACTCGGCCTCGGGGCGCGCGCACGAGCGATGCTCACCGAGGGAAAACCGGCCGAGAGTCTGTATCGCGAGTCGATCGACCGCCTGAGCCGCACCCAGCTCCGCCCGGAGACAGCGCGAGCACACCTTGTCTTCGGCGAGTGGCTCCGCCGCGAGAAACGGCGCGCCGAGGCGCGCGAGCAGCTCCGCGTGTCGTACGAGATGTTCACGGCAATGGGTGCCGAGGCGTTCGCAGAACGCGCGCGACGCGAACTGCTGGCGACCGGCGAGACCGTGCGCAAGCGCACCGTCGACACCCGCAACGACCTCACCCCACAGGAACAGCACATCGTGCGCCTGGCCCGAGACGGACGGACGAACCCCGAGATCGGCGAGGAACTCTTCATCAGTGCCCGTACCGTCGAGTGGCACCTGGCCAACGTGTTCACGAAACTCGGTGTCAAATCGCGCAGAGACCTCAAGGACACCGTGCCGTCGAGCGACTCGAAGGCCGAGAGTCGCGTCCTCATCACGGAATCGGTTCGCAAGCAGGACCGCTCGGGCCAGTAGCGGAGATGGGACCGACGCAGCCAGCGCACGCGCCCGTCCACCCGGACGATCTCAGCTGCGCAGGAACGTGGTCAGGGCGGCGAGGATCTCATCGGGGGCCTGCTCCGCAACCCAGTGGGCCGCACCCGGGATGACCAGTGACTGCACGTCGGTGGCGACACTCGTCATGATCTCACCGATCGACAGCCCAGAGCTCTGTTCGCCGCCCATGGCCAGAACGGGCACGCTGAGCGGTTGGATGCTGCGTGCCTCGTTCTGCTTGGCACTGGTCCACATCGCGCGGTAGAACCCGAAGCTGCCATGGAGAGCATTGCGATCGGAGCGCAGCATTTGCACGTAGTACTCGACGGCCTCGGCGGGAAGCTTCTTGGTGCCGGCCGAGGAATCGAACTCGGTACCGAGGAAGATGTCCTCGCGTCCTCGGACGAGCGCCTCGTTCACCTCGGGGCCGAGCTGGTTGAAGACGAGATGCCAGAGCCTGGCGTTCACAATCGGAATCGGCTGGAGCAGGCGCAACTTCGTCACCCCGCCCTCGATGCCCGGCAGGAAGGCCTCGGACACGGCCAGTCGGTCGACACGATCGCGATGATCGGCGGCCACGGCGTAGGCGATCGGCATGCCGACATCGGTGCCGTAGACGGAGAACCGTTCGTGACCGAGCGCTCGCATCAACGCCACCATGTCACCGGCGAGGCTGGCGGTGTCGTAACCAGCTTGGGGCTTGTCGGACAGGCCGATACCCCGCTGATCGACGGCGACGACCCGATAGTGGCGAGCGAGCTCCGGCATCACCAGTCGCCACGCGTACCAGGTCTGAGGCCAACCGTGCACCAGCAGGAGCGGCGGCCCCTCACCCCCGACAACGGCGTGCAGGCGCACATCGCCGACGTCGACGAACCGGCTCGTGAACACCCGCTTGAAGCTCGTCGTGAGTCCGGGCGCCCCCGAGACCGACCCGAGACTTCGAGGGACGTACTCAGTGCCCGACGCGGCGGCCGGTGACGCCCAACCACCGACATTCAGCAGTGCTCCGGCGGCTGCGAGGCCACCGACGAACGCTCGCCGAGTGTGGGCACGCGGGCTGACGGCTTCCTGCGGCGAAGTACCGGATGAATCTGCAACCGGCACACCTGATGACTTCGAGTCCATGACAAGTCCTCCTCTTGGGCCCCGGGTTGGGCCTGTGATCGAGGCTCACATCGCGGCCTGCACATCGCACCGGTACGCACACGGGGATCCGATCCCGGGTCCGCAGTGGATCCCCTGGTGGCCTGGTCAGCGACCCCGGGTTGACGACCCTGGGGCACGACCCCGGGCAGCCGACCGGTGCCATCGGAACGCCGCCCGGCCACAGTGAATGCAGCGCTGCAGCATCCCGCCGCCGCGAGGTATCCAGTAGGAGGTGTGAAATGCTCAATGACGACGAGCTCATGAAGCTCAACGGAATTCAGCATCAGTTGTTCGATCAGGACCCAGCGTTCGTGGCCGACTTCCAGACACGGGTGCGTCGCCTCCCTCGCCGTGATCCGTCCTCTGCAGCTCGGTCGCGCGTCTACCTCGTGTTGATGTGTGTCGTGATGGTGTTGGGGCTGCTGCAGTTGATCGACGGGGAGGTGGGTGGCGCGATCTTCATGGCCACGATCGCCGGCGGTGCCTACATCGCGCGCCACTTCGACTCGCGGCTTGTCCGACCCAGCTGACCCAACGGCATTTACAACGCGTGCTGGGACGGGAAGGGTGTCTCTCGAACGGTTGACCGGCCCGACCGGCCGGCATCCCGAGCATTGAGACCACTGCCCCGCTCTCCCAAGGGGAGATGACATGAGCTCCCAGGCCGAACAACTCCAGGACCACTGCGACCTGCTGCGGTCGTTACATCGTCCTGGTACCCCTCTGCTACTTCCGAATGTCTGGGACGTGGCCACAGCGAGAGCCGTGGTCGCGGCTGGGTTTCCCGTGGTTGCGACCACCAGCGGCGGGGTTGCTGCCACCCTCGGCTATCAGGACCATGAGGATGCACCGGCCGACGAGATGTTCGCCGCTGCTGCGCGAATCGTCCGTGGTGTCGAGCTTCCCGTGACGGTGGATGCCGAGGCCGGCTACGGCATGGAGCCGGCCGACGTCGTGGCGGCACTGCAGACCGCCGGTGCCGCCGGATGCAATCTCGAGGACACCGACCACCGTGCCGGAAGCCTCCGCGATCCCGGCCTGCACGCGGAGTGGCTCGCCGCCGTTCGTCAGGCCGCGTCAGAGGTCGGCTATCAGCTCGTCATCAACGCTCGGGTCGACGTGTTCCTGGCACCGTTCTTCGCCGGCGCCGGACCCGAAACGCAGGCCGAGCTCGTACCCGAAGCGATCGAGCGCGCGAATGCCTACCTCGAGGCCGGGGCCGACTGCGTATTCCCGATCGCGCTGTGGGAGCCGAACGCGCTGCGCCGCTTCATCTCGGAGGTCCGGGGTCCGGTGAACGTCATTCGACTGCCGCAGACGCCGTCGCTCGTCGAGCTGGCCGCGCTGGGTGTGGCCCGGGTGAGCTGGGCAAGCCTCCTGCACCGCGGCTCGATGGCTCACTTCGGGGACCAACTCACCGCGCTTCAGAAGTGACAAGCTAGGCCGAGCTCAGGCGGCTCACCGGCAGGTGCCCAAGCTGCTTGCGCGAGGTGATGTCGAGCTTCGTGAACACCTTCCTCATGTGCCAATCCACGGTGTGGCGGCTGATGTAGAGCTCGGCTCCGATCTCAGGATTGGAGAGGCCGTCTCGCGCCAGCCGTGCGATCTGAGACTCCTGGCGGGTGAGCAGGCCACGGCTTTCGTCTCCACGTCGTCGTACTGTCTCGCCCGAGGCGAAGAGTTCTCGACGGGCGCGCTCGGCGTACGCCTCGGCCCCGATGCGGCTGAACATGTCGTGGGCGGCCCGAAGCTGCTCGCGAGCGTCGATGCGCCGTGTCTCGCGGCGCAGCCACTCCCCGTACACGAGTTGTGCACGGGCGAGGTGGACCGTGATGCGTGTCTGCTCGAGTCGCTCGATCGCTTCCCGGTAAAGAGATTCGGCGGCGCGGCCATCGCTCAGCACGGCGCGTGACCAGGCCTGGACGCCGAGCGCCCAATCTGTACCGACGGCGCTAGTTCGTTCCTCCAGGCGTCGCAGGGCGGTCGCGGCCTCCCCGTGGGCGCCGCTTCGGGCACCCGCCTCGACCAACTCGACCAGGGAGAAGCCGTAGATGCCCAAGTCGTCGTACTCGCAGGCCAACCGGGCGGCGGCCAGCGCTGACTCGTAGCGGCCACGAGCGTTGTGCAGCACCGCGGTCATGTACCCGACGCCACCGATCCCTCGTGCCTCGCCTCGCGCGGTGACGTCCTTGACCTCGACGCTGAAGGTGTCGGGAGGCGCATCCGGATTTACGCCGCGCCACGAATAAAGCAAGAGCGATGGATACCTCACGGGAGCACTGCCGGTCGCCTCGGTGATCCCGTCGCCCTCCTCGATCAGCGCCGCTGCCGCGGCAAACTCTCCGGCGTGCACGTGCACGACAGCGCGATAACCCAGCGCGAGGGGTAGGACGGTGAGCGCGCCGGACGCACGGCACAACCGAACCGCCTGAGTGGCCAGCTCGTGCCATTTCACGTCGTCCCACAGGTCGCCCGCAACGAGCCACGGCAGCCAGAACCAGCGCAGGATGTCGTTCTCATCGACTCCGGCGTCTTGCCCGAACGCGTCCAGTGCACGCCGCAGGGGCGCGACCCCAGCGACGTAACCCTCCGTGAACCGCGTCGCCAGGCCGTCGAGGAGAAGGCCGGCCGGTCGGAGCGGATGGCGTCCAGGCGGGGCACTCCGAGCGGCGACCGCCACGTCCCGCGGGCCGACGTCGCCATGGAGACGGCCGGCGTAGATCGTGGCTCCGAGCGCCTCCAGGTAGCTGTCGCGCGCCGCCTCAATGTCATGTGGCGCGAGCTTGTCGGCTGCATCGAGCAACAGCGGCGGCGCATCGACGCCGCGGCTGCGCGCGAACACGATCTGAGCGTGCAGGCGAGCGAGCAGAGCGTGCCCGAGGTCGTCCAGCGGGCACCCCAGTGCCAACGCCAGAAGCCTGTGCGCGGCGTCCAGCGCGCCCGACTCGAACCTGGCCTGGGCCGCGGCAAGGGCCCGCCGGCCACGACGGCTCGGATCCGGGGTCAGCTCGGCGGCTCGCTCGAGGAACGCGGCAGCCGCGGCGATACCGCCGCGAGCCCGCGCGCGTCCGGCGGAGCGCTCCAACTCATCGGCGGCGGACTCGTCCACACCGGACGCCGCATGGCCGCGATGCCATGCGCGCCGATCAGGTTCGCGTTCGGCATCGGTCGCCTCGGCGAGCGCACGATGCACCATCAGCCGGTCGGTCGCGGACGCAGCCCGGTAGACGGTCGAACGCACCAAGGGATGCCGGAACCGAACTCGTGCGCCGAGATCGATGAGCCGTGCCGTTTGCGCTGCCACCGCCGCTTCAGGTCTCAATCCGAGCAGACTCCCCGCCCGCCACAGCAACGCGACGTCTCCGACAGGCTCGGCTGCTGCCGTCAGCATGAGCAGTCGCGTTTCAGCTGGAAGGAACTCGAGTTGCCGCCGGAAGCTCTGTTCGATCTGGGTCGCGAGCGGCCCGGCGTCTGGGAGTTCGAAGCCGCCGGCCAGCTCGGTTGGGGTCAGGCCCCGCGGAAGCTCGAGGAGCGCGAGCGGGTTTCCCCGCGACTCTGCGATCACCCGATCTCGAACCTGTTCGTCCAGGCGTCCGGGCCAGGCCGCGTCCAGGAGCGCGCGGGCATCGCTGTGCCTGAGCCCGCCGAGCGTCAGCTCGCGGAGCCCGGTCAACTCGCGTACCTCGCTGGACTGACGCACCGCGAACACCAGCCCGACCGACTCGGCCAGCAGGCGGCGTGCGACGAACGCGATCGTCTGCGCTGATGCCTGGTCCAGCCAGTGAGCATCGTCGATCACGCAGACTAGGGGTTGTTCGTCCGCGGCCTCGGACAGCAGGCCGAGTACGGCCAGCCCGACGACGAAACGATCGGGAGGCCCTTTCGCACTGAGTCCGAAGGCCGTCTCGAGCGCATCACGCTGCGGTTCGGGCAGTCGATCCCTCAGGTCGAGCATCGGCGCGCACAGCTGATGCAGGCCCGCATAGGGGAGCTCCATCTCGTACTCGATGCCGGCCGCTTGCGCCACGCGGCAGCCGGACGCGCGACGCAGCAGGTACCCGATCAACGCTGACTTCCCGACACCAGGCTCGCCACGCATGACCAGCGCCTGGCTCCGACCCGAACGCACGCTGTCCAGGAATCGATCCAGCACACTGCACTCGGTGTGCCGACCACGTAGCCCGTACCGGGGATTTTCGGTCGACATAGCAGTTGACGCTACAGCGGCGGCCCGACGCTGCCAATTGTCCGAACGTACTCGTACCCGCTCCGTTCCGAGGGCTGCACAAACGGTGAAGACCAGGAGGTCAGGGCTGCTCGCATCGACCGACCGGGCTTCGGGAAGATGAGCACATGAACGACGACGAGTACTCCCCGACCGAGCAGGTGCGTCTCGCGGAAGCCGAGGCTGAACGCGTCCGGCAGGAGGCCGAAGACACTGCCGCCGACCCGGCGGTCCAGCTGGAATCGATCCGTCAGGCCAACCTGATCTACGGCGGACTGGCGGGCGCCGGCCTTGTGGTGGTGCAGCCGTTCCTGACGGAGCCCTCGCTCGACCCGGCCGCGATGGTGTGCGTCATCGCGTTCGCCGTCTCGATCCCGTTGCTCGCCGCGCTCCTGGTGCTGAACAGGCAGGAGGAGTTCCGGAATCGAGCGACCAAGTCGCCGTACGTCGAAGTGGCCAAGGCGGTCGCACAAGGCTCGGGGTTCGTCGGCCTCACGGCAGCTTTCTGGCACATCTCCACCGTTGCGGGGATCGTGTTCCTGGCCGTCGGGTTCATCGCGACGGGTGTGCATTCCTCGGGATACGTCCGGCTCGAGTACGACTCGAAGTTCCGCCCGAGATTCCGTCCGCGCAAGGCCCCCGACGCGTAACCCCGGTCGCACCCACCTCACGCGCAGTCGGCCTTGCGGTCACCCGGGACGTTGCGGTCGAGATGGCGCGACCACAGGCAACTCGGGCAATGATTGCGATGGGTGGTTCCGGGGGCGTCGAGCGAAACCTCCACGCCGCAGTGCTCACAGCTGAACGAACGTGCGAATGCCAAACCGAAGAACCTCTCAGAGCGAAGCTACGGGACAGAACAGACATCGGCTTCCCTCCTTCCGGTCGGCGCCAGCTCGTCCAGCGCGCCTCCCACAGCAGACCAGCCCCCATCCAACAGTGTCAATCAATTAACGGCGGCTCACGAGCAACCGCGCAACGCCAGTTGCGGCTTGTGTGCCCGCTCGACCACCGGGGCCAGGGGTGGGCACCAGGGAACGCGACTGGCGCGACGACCGCGATGCGGCGCGAGAGTCGATGACATGACTACCGACCAGAAATCCTGGGCAAACGCCCGTCGCGTCCGAATCGCCGACCAGACCGACGTTGCACTCCTAACCGCCGTACCAACACCGCGAACGGACCTCGTCACCCGGCTCGCCACCGTCCCAGGACTGGTCCGCCCCGGCGTCGCGCACTGGGACATGAAGACCCGCCTCCCCCTCCACCCACTCTCCAACGAGAGCGCGTACGGCGACCCGCAGCTGCTGCACGACCTCGCCGTACCCGGTGCAGCCTTCGCCCGTCGGCTCGGCGTCGACGTCATCGTCGGCGCCGAGACCGGCGGCATCCCACTCGCCACCGCCGTCGCACTGGACGGCCACCTGCCGTTCGCGTTCGTCCGCAAGCCCGGCTACGTGGGTCACGAAGACCACGAACCACAGGTCCTCGGCGCGTCGGTCGCCGGCCGGCGGGTCCTGCTCGTCGACGACGCCGTCTCGTCGGGTACGGCGATCAAAGCATTCGCCGACGAACTCCAGCGCGAAGGCGCGATCCTCGCCGGCGTCTACACGCTCGTGGACATGCGCGACGTCGCCACCACGGTCGCACCCATCACCAAGACCCTCCCGATCGAATCGGTCGCCACCTACCTCGAGGTACTCGCGGCAGCCGCCGACCACGGCATCCTGGACCCAGCCGTCCACAGGCTCGCAGTCGACGCCCTCGTGAACCACTGGCCCGACGACGACCCCCGCTGGACCCTCCTGGACAACGCCGCCTGACGCGGACGACACAGGAGAGCGCGTCGCGCCGGCGTGGATGCGGTTTCGTGTCTCACCGCTGCGGGCCGTGGACCTCTCGGGTCCACAGCCAGGCGACGATGCGGTCGATGCCTCGGGCGAGGTGGCGGCGGTAGGTGGTGAAGGGCAGGTCGAGCACCTCCGCGGCGCGTTCCTGGGTGGCGGCTGGTCGTAGGAAGGTACGGTCGACAGCCCGGAAGGGTTTGTCGTCGCGGGGGTCTGCCCGGAGTGACTCAGCGGCCTCCAGAACGAGTGCACGGAGGGTGTCGGCGGATGAGTCACCGTGGTCGCGGACCAGCCTGGATCGCAGCAGCGGATTGCCGGCGAGCCGGTCCGGCCGGTGCAGGGAGCGCAGGGCGGCACGGACCGCGTGGGCGAAATCGGGCTGGGACAGCACCAGTTCCGGGTCGGCGCCGGTTGGCGGCCCGGCAGGGGCGCCGATCTCCCGATCGGACATCAGCTCCAGCCAGCCTTCAGGTCCCAGCCGCCGGAAGTCATGGGCGAATACGGCGTAGTGATGGTTGCCGATGTCGTACTCCGCCTCGTGGGCCCGGTGGTAGTCGATGTAGGCGAAGAAGGGCTCCCAGAAGGCTCCGTCCTCGTAGCACGCGATGAAGTCCCACGACAGACCCGGCGTGGTGAGGACGTGCTGGATGTGCCAGGCCGTGATCACGTTGTTCGACGCCGAAGGCCGTTGACAGGCATCGCGATCGATCAGGAACCTGGCCGCATGAACGGTCTCGCCTGGCCGCGGCGGGCCGTGTCGCTGCACGTACTCCCAGATCGCCGCGGCGCCGGGGTCGGCGGCGAGGTCGGACTCGCCGGCCTGCTCGAGGGTGATCACCCCGCCGTAGCCGATCGGCTCGCCGGCTCCGGCCCGGATGGGTACGAACGTCGCAGCAGGATGCTGCAGCCAGTGCTCCACCAGCTCCGCCTGTTCGGCCGTTTGATGCCGTCTGGTCATCGTGAGGATCGGAGCACGGTCCTCGTCGCGGAGCTCGTCGGGATACGCGTGACCGAACGACTCCCAATCCCAGAAGCTCCTCACCGCCGGGTTGTTGCGGTGCAGGAAGATGATGTCGGCACTCCACCGGTGCTGTTCCAGTCCCCTGGTACGGCGTGCCTGCTCGACCAGATGCCGACGTACCCGCCGGTGCAGATCGGCGTACGACGCGCGGTCCCGCCAGCGCAGATCCGCGTCGAGGACATCTCGCGCCACGTCGTGCGGGAACACGCCGTACGGGTCCTCCTCGATGAACGAGAGCCCGCGCAGCCAGCCGAACAGCTCGTGCGCGTCGTCGCCGCCGAGCGCAGTACGCAGCAGGTCCTCCGTGGTGAACCGGGCGTGCGCGCAGGCCTCCAACGCTTCCCGATGGCGTGGGCTGGGGACCCACTCGACGAAGTGTTCGAGCAGAACCCGAACCACGTCCGGCGTCTCCTGTAGGGACAGGCCCGGCGCGAGCGCACCTCGGTGCTGCTCGATGACGTCGACCAGCAGGGACAGCGCGAGCGGATGACCGTGAGTCATTTCGAGCACCTGGCCATGCAGGTCCTCTGGCACACCCGAGGCATGGAGGAACGCGCGCGCGTCGTCGGGTTGCAGGTTGCGCAGGGCAACTACTCGCAACAGCTCACCCCAGCCGGGGTCGCTCGCCCACTGCGGCGAAGGCAGCGTCCGCCCGGCGACTACGACCAGCGCGGCCGCGGGAAGCTCCGGCAGGAACTCCTCACGCAGCCAGTTGTCCAGCGGCACCAACTGCTCGTAGGTGTCGATGAAGAGAATCGGGCGACGGTGCGCAGCGAGGCTCTCCAGTGGCGCTGCCCGTTCGGGCAAGCCGAGAGCCGCGCCGAGTGCGGCGTAGAACGCGGGCGGCGACGGCTCGATCGTCCTGGCGTCCAGCCGCACCACGGTGGCATCCGCCTCCTCCGCGGCCTCGGCGAGAGCGCCTAGCAGTGCGGTCTTCCCGATCCCTCCCGGCCCGTGCACGAACAGCACGGTGAAGCCGGACTCCCCCGACGTCAACGCAGTCCGGAACAACTCGAGCTCACCGGTCCGCCCGACGAACCGCCGGCGCCGCGCCTGCCGAAGCCGATCCGCAACCGTTACCGCACCGAGCTGTGCCGTCTGTGCCGACTTGCCACGGCTCGTCATGAGCCACCCCCTTCGGCACTCCGAGCATTCTCGTGCGCCTCCGTCCAAACGTGCCCCTCGCCCGGTTGGCGGTCAAGACGGCGGACAGCTCGTACGGCGTTCGGACAGCGAATGGACAGCGAATGGTCTGGTAGGTGAGCAGATCCCAGCCGCACGCTTCCGGCACTGATCCAGCTCCGGAGGTGTGAGATGACGGAAATCCTCGTACTGGGCGCCGGCCTGAACGGCCTGGTCACCGCGATGCTCCTGGCCCGCGACGGCCACAACGTCACGATCCTGGAACGCGACGACGCCGTGCCCGGCGACGACGTCTGGCACGACTGGCAACGGCCGGGGGTCAACCAGTTCCGCCAGTTGCACTTCATGCTGCCCCGCTGGCGGGCGCTGATGCAGCGCGAACTGCCGGCCGTGCTCGACCAGTTGGTCGCCTTCGGCGGCGCCCACGTGAACGTGTTCGAGGAACTGCCCGCCGAGCTGACCGGCGGCCGGCGCGACGGCGACGAGCGGTTCGAGACGGTGACGGCCCGGCGTCCGGTCCTGGAGGCGGCAGCCGCAACCGTCGCACAGAGAACCCACGGCGTCTCGATCCGCCGTGGGTTCTCTGTCACCGGATTGCTCACCGGGCGCTCCTTGGTCGCGGCGGCACCGCACGTGACCGGTGTCGTGCTCGACGGCGGCGCCGCACTCCCTGCCGATCTCGTCGTCGACGCGACTGGACGACGCTCGCCGGTCGGCGCCATGGTCGAGTCCGCCGGAGGCCGCCGCCCGCACGAGGAGCGCGAGGACTCAGGATTCGTGTACTACGCCCGCCACTTCCGTTCAGCAGACGGATCCCGCCCCGCGGCCCTCGGCACACTGCTCCAGCACTTCAACAGCCTGTCGATCCTGACCCTTCCCTGCGACAACGACACCTGGGGCGTCGGGTTCATCACGTCCGCCCGGGACAAGCCGCTGCGCGAGCTGAGGGACACCTCCGCCTGGCAGGCGGCGCTGAAGCTGTACCCGACCGTCGCCCACTGGGGCGAGGCCGAACCAATCACCGACGTCCAGGTCATCGCCGGTATCGAAGACCGGTACCACCGGTTCGTCTTCGACGGCGAACCGGTCGTCACCGGGCTCGTCGCGGTCGGCGACGCGTGGGCGTGCACCAACCCCTCGCTCGGGCGCGGCGCGTCCATCGGGATGCTGCACGCTTGCGCGCTCCGCGACCTGCTCCGCGACGTCAGCCCGGACCAGCCCGAGAAGCTGGTACGGCGGTTCGACGAGGTCACCGAGAGCACGGTCGCCCCGCTGTACCGGATGACCCTCGCCTTCGACCGGCACCGGCTGAACGAGATCGCCGCCGACGTCGCCGGCGGGACGTACCACACCTCAGACGCCGGGTGGGCGATGACCAAAGCGCTGTACGCAGCCGCACAGCACGATCCCGACGTACTGCGTGCGTACGCGTCGGTCATGTCGATGCTGAGTACTCCCCAGGAGGCGCTGGCCGCGCCCGGCATGATCGGCAAAGTCCTGACACTCGGCGCCAATGCGCCCCAGTACCCGATATCCGGCCCCGATCGCGCGGAACTGCTGTCCGCGATCGCCACTCGCTGACCATCGCAACCAAAGGAGCTCGAAATGCGCTTGGACATCAACGGAACAGTCCTCGAGGTAGACGGCAACGGCAACGGCCGGCCCGTCCTCCTACTCCACGGCTGGCCCGACACCCACGAGGTCTGGCGTCACCAGATCACCGCGCTCCGCGAGGCCGGCTACCGAACGATCGCACCCGACCTTCGCGGATTCGGGCACTCCGACAAACCCGACACCATCGCGAGCTACGGAATGATTCAGCTGGTCAGCGACCTCGTCGGTCTCCTCGACCTCCTCGACGTACCCCAGGCCAACGTCGTCGGGCACGACTGGGGCGGTGCGATCGGCGCGGTGCTCGCCGCCCTGTCCCCCGAACGGGTCAGCAGCCTGACCTGTGTGTCGGTCGGCCACCCGGCGGCGTTCGCTCACGCGGGCTGGGAACAACGCGAGAAGTCGTGGTACATGCTGCTGTTCCAGTTCCCCGGCATCGCCGAACGTTGGCTCGCTGCCGACGACTTCGCCAACCTGCGCAACTGGAGCAGGCACCCAGACATCGACTCTGTCATCGCACGCCTCCGCGACCCAGCGGCCCTCACCGCGAGTCTCGCCGTGTACCGGGCGATCCTGCCGCCGGAATCGCTGATCCAGCCTCCGACGGAGCTCCCGCCCATCCGGGTGCCGACCATGGGCATCTGGAGCAGCGAAGACCTCGCCATCACCGAACAGGCCCTGACCGGCACCGCCGCGTACGTCGACGCCCCCTGGCGCTACGAGCGAATCAACAACACCGGTCACTGGCCTCAACTCGACGCCCCCGACCACGTAAACACCCTCCTACTTGACTTCCTAACCAACCTCCGCGCACCCACACCAGCGTCCCCCGATCGCCGACGCCACCCCAGCCCAGCCTGAGCAGCTCGGCTCACCCCATCGCACTTGGCACGGAGACGGGCAGATCAGACCATGAGGTGTGGACCGAAGCCTTCTCCACCAGGAGTTCGAACGGGCTCGGTGGGAATTTCACCGGCTCGTCGGACAGGCGAGCCCAGGAGACCTTCGACGGCCGTCGAACGGAACCCGCTCGGACAACCGTCAACTGCTGTTCCACATGCTGCTCGGGTATCTGATCATCCGGGCATTGCTGAGATTGGTGCGGGTGTTCGCGCGTCTACCGGACGGGGTCGGTCGGGGGTTCGCGCGGGTACTGAATGCGGGGACGAAGCCGTTCGACGTGGTGAACTTTCTTGGCTCGTACGCCGCCGGCACCACGGTGACGCCTCACCGCATGGAGGTGATGTTCGACCATGTCGTCGACAAGCTCCACCGGCGGTTGGACGCGGAGAGCGATGCGGATCTGGAGCGCGGAATGTACTACCCGACGCGATGGGATCCGTTCTTCAAGGAGTACATGACGCTGGCCGACGTCTATGGCTTCCCGACGCAGCACTTCGACTTCCACCGGCGCCAGCTCACGCTGGACGACTGACCTCAGTGGTGTCGCGCGTGATGCGGCGTACGTCGTCAAGGTGCTCACCGAGGAGATCGGCGACTAGCGGCCGCTCGGCGCAGTCGGCAGCCGCGCGACGAGGAGGAGAAGGAGACCTGACGCGACACAGCAGGCAGCAACCAGCAGAACCAGCGGCCGGTAACCCGCAGCGGCCGCGATCAGCGCGCCACCCAGGGGTGCCAGCGCCCGAGCGATGACGGCCGGCGCGGCCAGTGTGCCGGCGATGGTGCCGTAGCCGGACGCGCCGTACCGGTTCAGCAGAATGGCCGGTTTCGCGATCGATCCGATCCCGAAACCGAGCCCGAACACCATCAGACAGGCAATCGCTCCGGTGACCTGCCGCCCGACAACCGGAAGCACGAACATCGCCAGTCCCTGGCCGACGAAGATCACCGCAGCGATGGTGGCCATTGGCAACCATCGCGTCCACACGCTGGCAACGACCCGGCCGGTGACCGACAGCAGCCCGAGCAGTCCGGCGAGAGTGGCGGCCAGTGCCGCCGAGTGCCCGAGGCTGGTCAGATACAGCACGAGGTGTACGGCGATCACGGCCAGCGCGGCGCCGTGCAGCACGAAGGTTGCGGCCAGCAACCAAAACGCGGGATCCCGCCGTACCCGGGCAGCTGGTCGGTGGCGAGGCAACTCCAGCCGATCACCCGCAGGCGTGGTGCGTCGCAGCGCCAGGCCGTGCAGTGGGACCGTGACGACAGCCAGCAGGATCGCCAGCACTACGAGCGTTGACCGCCATTCCAGCCTGGCGACCAACTGCCCGGTGAGCGGGATGAAGATCGAACTCGCGAAGCCCGCGACCAAGGTGATGCCGAGCAGGGCCCTCGCTCGCCGGGAGGGATCGGCGACCGCGACAACCACCGCGAACGCGGGTTCGTAGAGCACCATCGCCGAGGCCACCCCGATCAGCACGAACACCGTGTACAGCTGCGTCGCAGTCTGAACCTGGGACCACCCCAGCACTGCCGTCGCGCCCAACACCGAACCGACGGTCATCAACGCATGACCACCGCGCGCGTCCAGCCAACGCCCGACCGGTATCGACAGGACGCCCGAGACGAGAACCGCGGCAGTCAGCGCGCCGGCGGCCGTCGCGGTCGAGATGCCCAGGTCGCGGCTCATCGGACCGAGGATCACGCTGAAGGCGTAGTACAGAACGCCGTACCCGACGGTCTGGGTCACGGCGAGCGCGCCCACCAACCGCCGTGGTCCAGGTCTGGCAAACCGCTCGGCGGCCAGGCCTGGACCGAGCGACATCAGTTGCAGCAGCCCGACTGAGTCGTGGGCTCGGACTCGACCACGGTCAGCAGGCCGCCACTGATGCCGGTCGCGAGACCACGACCGGACGGCGCGCTGATCGCGACGGCCTGTGGGGTCGGTCCGCAGCAACCGCCCGCGGACTCGTCGGCCGAGTCGCCGTACGCGAGGTTGGACGAGCAGACGCCGGTCTCGGGCAGGTTGAGCTGTACGTCGCGGGCCGCCTCCCAATCACCCGCGAGGGCCGCGACCACCGAGCGGGCCTGCTCGTACCCGGTGGCGAGCAGGAACGTCGGTGCCCGGCCGTACGACTTCGCTCCCACCGAGTAATACCCCGGCTCGGGGTGCTCGAGTTCGTCGACACCGTGCGGCGGGACCGTCCCGCAGGAGTGCTTGTTCGGGTCGATCAACGGCGCCAGCGCCCGCGTCGATCCCAGGATCGGATCGAGGTCCAGCCGCAGCTCGCCGACCATCTCGTGGTCAGGCCGGAAGCCGGTCGAGTTGACGATCGTGTCCGCCACCACCCGTCGCTCCCTCGCCACGAGTTCCACGCGGCCATCCGCCGTACGGGTCAATGGCCTCGATCCGGAAGCTGCTCACCAGCTCGACCTGGCCGGACTGCACCAACCTCTTCAGCCGGGCGCCGAGCGCGCCGCGCGCCGGAAGCTCGTCCGCGTCGCCACCACCGTAGGTGCGGGCCTGGTCGGCGCCGCGGACCACCCAGAGCACCTCGGTGCCCGGCTCCTGCGCGGCCAGTTCGCCGAGCTCCAGCAGCGTCGTCGCCGCCGAGTGGCCAGCGCCGACCACCGCCGTACGACGACCGGCAAAGCGCTCCCGGTCACGCACGAGGACGTCCGGCAGCGCGGGCGCAATCGAGTCGGCGACGTCGGCCTCACCCCGGGCCGGGATCCCGGAACCGCCGAGGACGTTCGGCCGACGCCACGTGCCGGCCGCATCGATCACCGCGCCGGCGAGCACCTCCTCACCATCGGCCAGGCGCACCAGGAACGGCGCGTCCTCCCGACCCGCGGTGCGGATGCGGTCGAAGCCGACCCGGGTCACTGCGGTCACCTGAGCGCCGTACTGGATCCGGTCCGCGAGTTGCGGCGTCTTCGCCAGCGGCGCCAAGTAGGCGTCGATCAGGTCGCCGCCGGTCGGCAGGTCGTCCAGGTCGGGCTCGATCCAGGCGGTCTGCTCCAGCAGGCGACGCGCGGCGCCGTCGATGTCGTAGCGCCACGGGCTGAACAGCTTCACGTGCCGCCACTCCTCGATCGCCGCGGCCACGCTCGGGCCCGACTCGAGTACGACGAATTCGAGGCCGCGCTCCGCCAGCTGCGCGGCGGCGGCCAGACCTACCGGTCCGGCGCCGATGACTACGACCGGAAGGTCCTTGGATGCAACGCTCATGGGTCTGTCTCCAAGACTGTCTGATCAGCACAACCGGCGAAGCCGAGCCGGCGGCTGACTTGATGCTCATCTAATCAGCGATCCTCACCTTGCCTCTTGATTAGACATAAGTCAAGATAGACGCATGTCAAAACAGGACGTCGTCATCCAGACCGGCGGCTGCAGCACGCCGATCACGGACGCGCCCCTCGACAGCGCCGGGGCGGCTGACGGTGCGGCCGTCTTCAAGGCACTCGCCGACCCGATCCGGCTGCGCCTGATGTCGATCATCGCCTCGGCCGGCGACGAGATCTGCGTCTGCGACCTCACCCCGCAGTTCGACGTCTCCGGCCCGACCATCTCGCACCACTTGAAGGTCCTCCGCGAGGCCGGCCTGGTCGGCTGCGAACGCCGCGGCACCTGGGTCTACTACTGGCCCCTGCCCGAGCGCCTGACCTGGCTGTCGACCCTGCTGTCGGTCCCCACGCCCGCCGCGATCTGATCGGCGACTCTCGATGGCGCGAGATTTCGTCGGCGATCTCGCGATCGACCGACCGCGGGTGGACCTGCTTCAGGCAGCGCGGAGTTCGCCGACGAGTTGCTCGACGCGACTGCGGATCTCGTCGCGGACCTCGCGGACGACCTCGATCGGCTGACCGGCCGGGTCGGTGAGTTCCCAGTCCTCGTAGCGTTTGCCGGGGAAGATCGGGCACGCGTCACCGCAGCCCATCGTGACGATGACGTCGCTCTCGCGGACGGTCTCGGTCTCCAGGCGCTGCGGGATCGCGCCGGTGATGTCGATCCCGACCTCACGCATCGCCTCGACCGCGACCGGGTTGATCTGATCGCGCGGTTCCGAGCCGGCCGAGCGGACCTCGACCGTTTCACCCGCCAGGTGCCGCAACCAGCCGGCAGCCATCTGGGATCGTCCGGCGTTGTGGACACAGACGAACAGGACGCTTGGCCTACTCACGTGGATGCTCCATTACTCACAGGGGTTTCAGTGTTTGGCGTGACGACATCGTCGGCCGCGGGGTACAGCAGTCTGAGAAGTCCGACGCCAACTGCAGCGCCGATGAACTGCGCGATCACAAAGCCCGGCAACGAACCTGGTGCGATCCCTGCGAAGGTGTCGCTGAAGGCCCGACCGATCGTGACCGCCGGATTCGCGAACGAGGTCGAAGAGGTGAACCAATACGCAGACACCGATGTAGGCGCCGACCGCGGCCGGTGCGAACGCGGCGCGCCCGGATGAGACGAGGGCGAAGATCAGCACGATAAGCCCGGCCGTCGCGACGACCTCGCCGAGCCACAGGTGGCCGGCGCTGCGTTCTGTCGTCGACCAGGACACCGCGGCTTCGCCGTACATCAGATTCGCCAGTACGGCGCCCAGCACCGCCGCCGACGGTCTGCGCTGGAACGTAGGCTGTCAGGTCACGTGATGACAGCCCGCTGCCGGTCCGGCGGCCGAGCCACCAGTCGACGGCCGACACCACCGGGTTGAAGTGCGCACCGGACACCGGCCCGATCATCAGGATCAGTACCGCGAGCCCCAGCGCAGTCGCGAACGCGTTCTCCAGCAGTTGCAGCCCGACATCGTTCGGCGACAGCCGCGACGCCGCGATCCCCGATCCGATGACGACGGTCACGAGCAGTCCGGTTCCGATGCCCTCGGCAAGGGATCGGCGCCACAGTGGAGTGGTGCTCACCGGCCGCTCACAGCGGGTACGTCGAGCTCGTCGAGCAACTGGCGGACCCGGCGCTCGATCTCGTCGCGGATCGGACGGATGTCGGCCGACGTCCAGGCCGGCCGGGTCGTCGAGTACCCAGTCCTCGTACCGCTTGCCGGGAAAGACCGGGCACGCGTCGCCGCAGCCCATGCGTGATGACGACATCCGCCGCCCGGACCACCTCGTCGGTCCAGGGCTTCGGATACTCCGTCGAGATGTCGATCCCGCGTTCGGCCATCGACGCGACCGCGGCCGCGTTCACCTCGACGCCGGGCTCCGAGCCGCCCGACCACCCGATCGCGCGGTCACCGGCCAGATGCTCGAAGAACCCGAGCGCCATCTGGATCCGCCCCGCGTTGTGAACACAGAGGAACAGCACCACCGGACGACCGTCGTCGTGGTGCCCCTCCACCCGGGCCAGCGCCGTCAGCCGCTGACGGGCGAAACGTTCGGCCAGCAGCGGCAGGAAGTTCGGCACCGTCTGCCGGTCGCGAACTGGTCGTAGCTCGAGTGCAGGAACCGCTCGATCGTCTCCGGTCCGTAGATCCCGGCGAACTGCTCCCCCAACCGCGCCGCCGCCGTACGCAGCGCCAACTGCTGGTCGATGGACAGGTCGTCGCGCTTGTACCCAGCGACTTCGGTCATGTTCTCGTCTCCTCCGCCTTGATCGGTGAAACCGCAGGCGCCAGCCGTTCGATCCGGCCGGCTATCTCCCCGTAGGCGGCCTCGAAGGCCGCATCCGTGCCGGCCGGCGCCGGATCCGGCACCGACCAGTGCACGCCGCGGCCGGGCCTCGGCCGGCAGATGCTCATACGCGATATCGCACACCGCGATCACCAGATCGTCGGCCTTCACGACCTCGTCCACCTGCGCCGTCCGCCACGCTGCCGGTCTCGAGTCCATGCCGTCGCGCGACCTTGACCGCTCGCGGATGCACCCGCTCCGCCGGACGCGTGCCCGCCGACACCACCGGCACCTGACTCCGCCGCGCCCAGATCGCCGCAGCCAACTGCGACCGAGCCGAGTTGTGCGTACACACGAACACCACCCGCGGCACCGCACTCAACGAAGGACTCGCCGAGATCGCCAGCGTCTCCGGCACCAGCCGCACGTAGGTCCGACGATGATCGCCTTCGGACCGCCCCCGCACCGACCAGCCCGGCCTCCTGCAGCACCTTCAGGTGATGAGCCACCAAGTTCGGTCGGCATCTCCAACACCGCCGCCAACTCCCCCGGCGCCGCATCCCCCACCGCCAACGCATCCACAATCGCCAACCGCGCCGGATCCCCGAGCGCCGCATGCACCCGCGGCCCGCTCCGCAAGCGACTTTCGCTCAATGTTCATTGACTCAATCCTCACTGAGTCAGATGAGCTTGTCAACGCCCGCGTGACGTCGCGATCCCCCGACTCGACTTGTGCGCCGGCGCGAGCTGGTGGGTGCACACTGGCAGTGTGGCGGAGGGGCCGGTGGCGGAGAGCGATGGTGCCGCGCGACGGCTCGCCCTCATCGTGGCGACGTCGTCGTACGAGGACGAGGGCCTCGCTCGGCTGGTGTCGCCTGCGCACGACGCCACCGCGCTGGCCGGCGTACTGTCCGACCCGGCAATCGCGGGGTTTGCGGTGTCGACTCTGCTGGATGCTCCGTCCGGCCAGATCTCCCGGACCATCGAGGGATTCGCGGCAGATCGCGACCGGGGTGATCTGCTGCTGCTGTACTTGTCTTGCCACGGTCTGAAGGACGAGCAAGGGCGGCTCTACTTCGCCGCACGCGACACCCGCCGCGATCGGCTCCGGTCGACGGGAGTCTCGGCGGGATTCGTCAACGACGTTCTGTTCGACTGCCGATCCCGCCGCAAGGTTCTACTGCTCGACTGCTGCTACAGCGGCGCGTTCGCCAGAGGGTTGTCGGTCAAGGCCGATCCTTCCGTTCATACCGGCGATCATTTCGATGCGAGCGGCCTGGTGGTGCTGACGGCATCCGATGCGACGCAGTACGCCTTCGAGGGTGACAACCTCATCGGCCGCGCCGCACCCTCGATCTTCACAGCCAGCCTGACCCGTGGACTCCAGACCGGCGCCGCCGACATCGACGGCGACGGCCTGGTCTCGGTCGATGACGTGTATGAGTACGCGCGCCGGCAGCTCGCCGAGCAACCGCGCCCACAGAGTCCGCGCAAGTGGGAGTTCGATGTCGGCGGAACGATCGTCCTGGCCAGATCGCCAACTGCCGCAGAGCCCGCAGCCTCGATTCCGGCGGGTCGCCCAGCGGGTCTTCCCGTGGTCCTGTCGGCCGACCGGGCGCCCGCGTCGCCGCTCTCGCCCCGGTTCCGCCAGGCCCAGTGGTGGCTGGGCACGTTCCTCTTCCTCACCACCGCTGTGGTTCTCAGCTCCTTGCTGGCGTGGTGGATTCTCGATTGGCTGAACTTCTTGGGGACTACAGACGAGTTGCCTTCCGACACCGCGGGGCTGATCGCGGCCGGCTCGGGCGGCGCCGTGTGGGCAGTTGCCTATGCCGCGGTGGATGCGACTCGGAGCTCGCCGGCGCACTGGTACGACCTGCACCTGCTCTGGCTGCGTACCCTGCGCCACGTGTTCCAGCCGTCCGATGCGCGCGAGTTCCTGCGCGCAGTCCGCGCGGCGGTGCCACTGAACGTTGCACTCACCCTCCTGGCCTCCGTCGGCGCCGCCGCCCTCGCGTATACCTACCTCGGCGGCTCGGAAGGGCGGGACAAAGCCTTTCCACTCACCTTCACAGTCCTGACAGCGCTCGTCGTGGGTGCCCACCTCGCCGGCGAACAGCGCATACGGCGGGAGACCCGATGAGTTACTGGTCACTGCCACCGGCGTACCGCTGGTGGTCGCTTTCCAACCCGGGCGAACTCACCCCTCCGTGACATCCGTCAGCCGATATACCTCCGCGCGACGGACATGATCACCGCGGCCCAGAAGGCGCATCCATCACCGTGGCCGGTGCCCGCCGCTGCCCAGGGATGCACACCGTCCTGCAAGTAATACGGAAGGCGACTCGGACTCGAAGCGAACCACAAGGACCACGGGATGATCTGGCCCTTCGGGAGGTTCTCCCGCAGTTGGTTGTTCACCCACATCGAGTTCCGCTGATCCGCGAGTTGAACAGCTGCGCTGTACCGGGTGCGGGAGACCTGGACGTCCGACCACAGCAAGGTGATGCCGGAGGGCAGCCCAGCCTTCAGGCGCGCGACCTGGGCACCTACCGGGCGTGGATCGAAGATGTCGTTCGAACCTGACTGGATCACCAGAACCCGGGGAAGCCGCGGCTGGGACAAGAGCCAGTCGACGGTCGGCCTGGTCGGCCGGCCAGACCAGTAGTTCGTCGCGAGGGATTTGCCCTGCTTCGCCACCTGCGTCGCCAACGAATTCCGACAGCGAGTAGTGATTGAGTCACCGATGACGCCGACGTCGGCGGTCGCCCAGTTGCCGGTGATGCCGTGGGTCATTGCCTGCCAGTTACCCAGTGTTCCAGAGCCGAAGTCGGCGTGTGCTGGAACTGCTGTGCCGATGATTAGCGCGGCTGCCGTCGCTGCAGCGCCGATGATGCGCGAGTGCTTCATTGCTCCCCCTGGGCGGGCTGCCCCCGGCCCGCGATCTCTCCCCCACCCGACGCGCGACTCCCCCGACGGAGCCGCTGATCCGGACTATTTCGAGAGTCTCACCGTCATGGGGATGGCGACAACGCCGTGAAGAGGTCGCGGAAGCGGGTCATTCGGTCCAGGACCCCGTGCTCGTCGCAGACTTGGACGGCCAGTGGCTCGGCGCCAGCCACGGTGCCGACCCGGTCAGGCCCGTGGCTGTCGTCTCGGCCGTCGGCCAGATAGGTGCTGGTTCGAGTCGCCGCGCTGGAAGCCTCCACCGTGGTAGTCGGTGCGAGCAGGTAGCTGAAGGCCATGTCGGGTTCGGCGTCGTGAACGAGAATGGCGACCCGCGCAGCTCACCCCGGTCCGGCCGCGCGTCGTTCGACGCTCCCAGCATCCGCCTTGGCGTGATCCTGCAATCACCGCCCTAGGTCAAGCGATTGCTGTGCTTCCGCAAACTCGCACAACCATCGGCGGCCTTTATGATGCAAGCTAGGTGTAGGGGAGAGAACCAAACCTCGGCGAGCTGACCGCCTCCGCGGAGTTCCGCGCGGTCGCCGGTGGTACAGCGCACTTGGCAGGTCTCGGGGGATTGCGCAGACCGGTCAGGAGACCGCCGCCGGTATTCGGCGACGGTGGGGGGAGAGGCACAACTTCATGCGATTCACGAGCGCGGCCGGGGTGGCCGTTGGGATCGCCGTACTGGTGCTGGGGGCGGGAGCGGCAGCAGGTCAAGGTCGAACGCCGGCGGAGGATCCCGGCATTCTGATCGTGCCCGGTCCGCAGGATCCGGGGGAGGCTCAGTTCGTGCCTGGTGCGAGCAACGTCGTCCCGGCGACCGCGGCGCCGGCGACGGACATCGGTACGAGCCAGGTCCAGTCGCTGGCGGCACCGTTCTACGCGTGTCCCGGCTTCAGCGGGATCCAGACGACGAACCCGTTGGCGAATCTGTACGCGGACAAGTTCCAGTGGGGACCGTACGCGGCGTACAAGGTCGGTAACGGCGGCGGCAACATCAATTGGGCGTTGAATCCGTACAAGAACGCGAGCTGGTACATGTGGTTCCACTCGCTGCGC
The DNA here is from genome assembly GCA_963770725.1 of uncultured Actinomycetota bacterium. Lineage (GTDB taxonomy): Bacteria > Actinomycetota > Actinomycetes > Propionibacteriales > Kribbellaceae > Kribbella. Next base: position 8,432 of record CAVYQT010000009.1, on the reverse strand, counting down.
TGGCTCGGCCAGGGCATCGTCGCGGCCGGCCAGGGCAACCTGACCGCGCTGACCCGGGTGAACACCATCGCGTACGACTGGTACCGCGACAACCCGTATTCGTGGAAGGCGAACGTGGGTGCGTGGGAGTCCACGATGCACCGCACGAACGTGCTGATCTGTCTGCGGCAGGCGATCCTGTCCGGCCTGCAGGTGACCACGTTGCCGACCCGCTACACCTGGGTGAACGCAGCCCTGCTCAGTCACGCGCGGTTCCTGACGAACTACTGGAGCGGTGCCTGGAACCATGGCACCGACGAGAGCATCGCGCTGTTCGGGGTAGGGGTCACGCTGAGCCGGGCCGATTACAAGAACCTTGCCGTCAAGCGTTTGGCGGCTGGGATCACCACATCGATCGACTCACAGGGGTCGACCAACGAACAGTCGACGGGGTACGCCGCGTTCAACTATTCGTTGTGGGGCCGCGCGATCGCGGTGCTGCAGAACGGTGGGGTCAGTCCGGGTACGACGATGTCGACCCGGCGAGCGCTGCTGGCGAAGTGGTTGGCGTTGGCAACGAATTCGCTCGGCAGGCTACCGCAGATCGGTGATACCGAACTGCGGTCGACGTACCCGTGGGCGGGGACGCCGATGGAGTTCGCCGGGTCGCTGGGCACGAAGGGCACGATGCCGTTGTGGCGGGTCGGGATCTACTCGGCCGGGTATGTGTTCGGCCGCACCGGCTGGGGTTCCGAGCCCGGCCGGGGGTTCAAGGGCGAATCGGCGTACAGCATCAGGTTCGGGCCGGCGCGGGCGTTCCATGGGCACTTCGACCACACGAGCATCACGTACACGGCGCGCGGCCGGGACATCGTGATCGAGGGCGGGTACGCTGCGTACAACGCCGGCGCGTATCGCACGTGGGCCGTGAGCCAGAGTGCGCACAGTGTGATGACGACGCCGATGTCGACGTACCTGAACACTGCGACTCGCCTGACAGCCTCGTCGGTGAAGACGAACGCGGAGTCGTACACGTTCGCTGACGTCCCGGGCAGCGGGATCAGCCGGGTCCGGTCGGTGCTGGTGTTGAAGAACCCCGACCTGCTGGTGGTGTGGGACCGGGCCTCGGCCAAGACAGCGCAGGCGTTCCAGACGCTGTGGCACCTGCCGGCGGACCAAAAGGCGACCGTGGTGTCGCGGACCACCGCGGTCGCGATCGCGCCGGGTGACACGACCAAGACGATCCTGTTCCAGGTCCCGTTCAAACAGGCGCTCCCGGCAGGTGCGACTCTGGTCAAGCAGGCCCAGACCAACCCGATCCAGGGCTGGACGTACCCCAGCAGCTTCGTCCGCAAGTCCGCACCGACCCTGATGATGGCGCGTGGCGGCAAGACCGCATCGATCCTGTCGTTCGTCGTTCCCATCCGCTCGACCGGCTCGGTCAGCTACACCACCCGGCAATCGGGTACGACGTTCATCGTCAACCTCAACGTCGGCGGCACACGTGCCTCCATCGCCATCTCCGGCGGCGGATCGCTCTACCGCGCCGGATAAGCGAGTCAGTACCAGCACGGCTGCTGTGGAACGGGTTCGGTTTCCTTGTCGAGCCAGGTGTCGGTGGTGATGGTGCCGTGGACGATGACAAGGTTGCCTTGGGTGAGGGTTTCGATGATGTTCTCGCCTCCGCCTGCCCACTCCCGGGCGCCGGACGACGGCCCATCCTTTGCCTACCTTGAGATTGACCTCTGACCGACGGAACATCAGACGACATCCGGATTCCGGTTGCCTAAGGCAATGCCTTGGCATTCGTCGTACTGGGGACGCCCGCGACCGGTAGTAGCGGCATGCTCACCGCGTGCGGACGCGATGCCGAAATGAGTCTTGTTCGTTTACCTTGTTGGTGGGGGTGGTGTCGTGGGGGCGGACCAGCTGCGGATCAGCCTGCTCGGCGAGTTCACGGCGTCGTACGACGGTGCCGTGCTCGAGCTGGGCGGGCGGCGGCAGCGCGCCGTACTCGCCGTGCTGGTGCTCGCACGCGGTGAGGTCGTCCCGGCCGAGCGGCTCGCCGACGCGGTCTGGGGAGGGCATGCGCCTGGCAACACCGCCGGCGCTCTTCAGTCCTATGTCTCGCACTTGCGCCGCAGCTTGCAGCCGGGGTCACCGGCTCGCGCGCGGTCCGCGGTCGTCGTTCGCGAGGGTCCCGGGTATGCCGTGCGGCTGGCAGCCGGATGCGGTCGATGCCTGGCGGTTCGAAGAGCTCCTGAGGGACTCCGAGACCATGACCTCCCCGATCGAAGCGGCCACCGTTCTCCGGGAGGCGCTCGCGCTGTGGCGCGGTCCGGCGCTGGTCGAGTACGCCGACGAGCCGTGGGCCGAGGCCGAGATCGCGCGCCTGACCGACCTGCGAGCCGTCGGTCGCGAACGGCTGCTCGCCGCTCGTCTCGATCTCGGGGAGGCGGCTCTCGTTGCTGCCGAGCTGGAGGGGATGGTCGCCGAAGAGCCGTTGCGGGAGGAGCGGTGGCGGCTGCTCGTGCTCGGGTTGTACCGGGCCCACCGGCAGGCCGACGCGCTGGCCGCGCTGCGACGTGCCCGCCAGACTCTCGCCGACGAACTCGGTGTCGACCCCGGTCCGGCCCTGCGTGAGCTGGAGGCGAAGGTACTCGCGCAATCGCCAGAGCTTGTTCCGGAAACGCAGCCGCGGGGTCGGCCGGAGGAGCCGACGCGACCCCCTGCGCCGGACCACAACGGTCTCGTCGACCGAGATCGCGAACTCGCCGCACTCCGGTCGATGCTGGATGGTCTCGCGGGCGGGCAGCCTGGCCTGCTGTTGTTCGAGGGTCCGGCCGGGATCGGTAAGACGCGGCTGCTGGCCGAGGCGCGCAGGCTCGCGGCCGAGCGGTCAGTGCGGGTCCTGTCGGCCCGCGGGAGCGCACTGGAGAGTGCCTTCGCCTTCGGAGTCGTACGCCAACTGTTCGAGGCGGAGGTCGGCGATCTCGCGCGTCGCGACGAGCTGCTGCGCGGTGCCGCGGCAGGAGCCGGGGCCGTGTTCGACATCGCCGACGGCGGCCGGGCCGAAGGCTTCGCCGTCCTGCACGGCTTGTACTGGCTGGCGGTCAACCTCACGACCGAGGGGCCACTGGTGCTCGCCGTCGACGATGCGCAGTGGTGTGACGGCGCCTCGCTGCGCTTCCTGTCCTACCTGGTACGACGGCTCGCCGCGGTACCTGTGTTGGTGCTGGCGACGCTGCGTACCGGCGAGCAACACGACCACGAGGACCTGATCGCAGAGCTGGCGCTCGAACCCGAGGCGCTCGTCGTCCGGCCGGCGCCGCTGTCCGCGGAGGCGACGGCGGAACTGGTGGAGCGCCGGCTCGGCGTACGACCCGCACCCTTGTTCGTCAGCGCCTGCGAACGCACGACCGCGGGGAACCCGTTTCTGCTCTGTCAGCTGCTCCAGGCTCTGTCCGCCGACGGCGTCCGGCCGGATGCCTCGCATGCCGACCGGGTCGTGGCCGTCGGATCGCGAGCGGTCTCGAGCCGGGTGCTGCTGCAGCTGCGCAGGCTGCCACCCGACGTCGTGGTCGTCGCCAGGGCTGCCTCCGTCCTCGGCGATGGTGCCGCCCTCCCTGCGGTCGCGGCACTGGCCGGGATCACCGAAGCCCGTACCGCGGAGGCGCTGGCCGTATTGGCGCGTGCGGAGATCGTCAGGGACGAGCAACCAGTGGCGTTCGCGCACCCGCTCGTACGAGACGCCGTGTACCAAGCGCTGCCGGCGGCCGAGCGGGAGCTTTGCCACGAGCGGGCCGCGTCGGTCCTCCGGGATGCGCAGACGAGTGACGAACTGATCGCGGCGCACGTACTGCTGGCGCCGCCGCGGGGTGACGAGAACGTCGTGACGCTGCTTCGTACGGCGGCGCGCGAGGCGGCCGAGCGAGGGGCGTCGGAGAGCGCCGTGACCTACCTGCGGAGGGCACTCGTCGAGTCGGCGACGGGCTCGTGGCGGAGCGGCGTGGTGCTCGAGCTCGGGATGCGAGAAGCCCCACTGGACGGGGCGGCAGCCGTCGGGCACCTCGTGCAGGCGTACCGACTGCACGACGACCCGCGCGTTCGCAGCGAGATCGCCATTGCGGCCGCCTCGACCCAAGTGTTCGCGAGTCCGCCAGGAGTCGCGACAACCTTCGCCCGGGAAGCCGCCGCGGCGCTCCCGCACGGACTGGCCGACCAGCGCCAGGCGCTCATCGCCATCCAGCGCATCAGTGGGTTCATGCACAGCATCGGCGACGCCTGGCAGACACCCGCTGAGGAGCCAGAAGGGCAAGGGCCGGGAGCGCGGATGCTGGCCGCCACCGTCGCGCTGGAAGCGCTTCTGGCCGGCAGCGACCGGGAACGGGCCATCGCGATGGCCCGGTTCGCGCTCGAGGGCGACCACCTGATCGCCGTCGACGACGGGCTGTTCTGGGTCAATGCCGCCGCGGTCCGGATCCTCTCCGACGACGACATCGGGGACTTCTGGAGCCGGGCTCGCGCCGCCGGCCACGCGCGCGGGTCGCTGTTCGCGACCCTGTCCACCAGCCTGTGGGAGGGCTTCTGGCAGTGGCGGCGCGGTGAGCTCCGCGAGGCCCTGGCGTGCCTGAGAGCCGCCCTCGACCAGGATCGCCTCTGGGGAGGTACGCGGGTCGGCGAGCCTTTCGCCCGCGCCTTCCAGATCGGCTGTCAGCTCGATCGGGGCGACCTCGATGCCGCACGCCGGGCGGCCGACGCCTTCGCCGATGGTACGGCGTTCGGCGAAGGCGGCCGCGTCTACCAGCAGGCCGTGGCGCGCCTGCTCGTCGCCGAGGGCCGCTACGACGAGGCCCTTGTCGTGCTCGGCAGTCCTCGGTCGGGCGACGACGGGATCGCCATCGTCAATCCGGCCTGGAACCCCTGGCGGTCCATCAAAGCCGCCGCTTTGTACGGGCTCCGACGTACGTCGGAGGCCATCGAGACAGCCGAGGAGGAGCTGGCCCTGCTCCGGGTATGGGGCGCACCGAGCTTCCTCGGCAGAGCGCTGTGCATGCTGGGCGAGTTCCGGGGTCGTGCCGGCCTCGACGACCTCGTGGAGGCAGTGGACCTGCTCTCGTCGACGCCGGCGGCCGTCGACCTCGCCCGCGCGCAATGCGCGCTCGGCAGCCACCCGGACGTGGCGGGCGAGGATGCGATCACGCTGCTGGAAGCGGCACGCCGGACGGCGGAGCAGCGAGGCGCTCGCCAGGTTCGCGAGCAGGCCCTGGCCGGGCTTGAGCGGCGCGGTCGCCGGATCGAGCCAGGCACCGACGAAGTGCCTCGCTTGTCGCGGACCGACCGGCAAATCGTCGACCTGACCGCCGCCGGCCTGGACGTTCACGAAGTCGCGCAGCGGCTGTTCGTCACACCCGGGACCGTTCGGGACGTCTTGGACGGGGCCGGCTTCACGTCGGAGCACGGCAGCTCAAGAATTCCTCAAGTCGGGCGAGTGACGATGACGCACGACCACAACGGGAGGCTCCAGTGACGGTCCAGCAGAGTCTCCGGGCCGCGAGCCTTCGAGGGCTCTGCGGCGGCGCCGTGCAGCTTCCCGGCGACCCGGCGTACGACATGGCGCGTGCACCGTGGAACTTGGTGGGCTCCGACTATCCCGCGGCCGTCGCCTATCCCGCGTTCCCCGAGGAGGTCGCCGAGGTCGTCCGCGCCGCCCAGGCCGCCGGCCTCTCGGTCGCGCCGCAGGGCACCGGCCACGGCGCTCCGGCGCTGGGCGGCAGGCTGGCCGATGCCGTACTGCTGCGTACTTCCGCGATGACGGAGCTGAGGATCGACCCCGAGACCCGGATCGCCCGCGTCGGCGCAGGGGTGTTGTGGGGTGATGTGGCGGAGGCGGCCGGGCGGTATGGGCTGGCCACGCTTCATCCGTCCTCCCCCGACGTCGGCGTCGTCGGCTACTCGCTCGGTGGCGGGATCGGGTGGTACGCCCGGCGGCTCGGTCTGCAGTGCAACTCCGTCACGGCAGTCGAGGTCGTCCTCGCCGACGGCACCTTCCTGCGAGCGACCGCCGACAGCGACGCTGACCTGTTCTGGGCCCTGCGCGGTGGCGGTACGCCGCTTGGGGTCGTCTGCGCGCTCGAGTTCGAACTCCAGCCGATCCAGACCGTCGTCGCCGGGTTCCTCGCCTGGGACGGGACGGCCGTCGACCAGGTGCTGCCCGGGTGGGTCGCGTGGTGCGCGGACGCCCCCGAGCACGTGACGTCGTCGTTCCGCTTGGTCGACGTACCCGACCGGGACTCGATGCCGGCCGAAATCCGGGGGCGTCGGTTGGCCATCATCGACGGTGCCGTGCTGGGCGACGACGCGTTCGCCGACGACGTACTGGCGCCATTGCGCGCACTCGGTCCGGAGCTCGATACGGTCGGCCGGGTTCCGGCCGCCGACCTGGTCAGGCTGCACCTCGAGCCTGAGGAGCCGACCCCCGCGTACGCGAGCAGCACGCCGGTGGCCGAGCTTCCCGACGCGGCGATCGCCGCGGTCATCGAGACTGCCGGTCCGCGATCCGGCAGCAGCCTCACGGTGGCCGAGTTGCGCCAGCTCGGCGGCGCGCTGTCCCGGCCGGACCCGGATGGCGGCATCCTGTCGTCCCTCGACGGTGCCTTTCTGGCACTGGGTGTCGGGCTGGGATTCGAACCCGACGACTGGCCGCGGCAGCGCGCCGACGCAGAGCGGTTCCTGGCCGCGGTCGCACCCTGGTCGACCGGAGGCACCTATCTGCCGATGCTCGACGACAGCAGCGACACCCGCAAAGCCTTCCCGCCGGACGTCCACGCCCGGCTGACCACGATCCGTCGCAGGGTCGATCCGCACGGGCTCTTCATGGCACCGCATCAGACTTGAGCCAGCGCCTCAAGTCGGTCACAAGTCGCCGTCAAGTACTTCGCGACACCGTCGGTCCGTCATCACAGCAACGACAGACCGAACAGGAGAAGTTCGATGACGATCGCTCTTGACCGCGCCACCACGCGGCAGCACGACTCCCTCGAGGAGCTTCGCAGTCGCCTTACCGGCGAGGTCCACACGTCCGACGACGAGCAGTACGCGGCGCTGTCCACGCCGTGGCTCCTCGCCGTACCTATGCGGCCGGCCGCGGTCGTCGCCGTACGCACCGCCGAGGACGTGGTCGCCACCGTCCGCTTCGCCCGCGAGCACGGCTACTCCGTCGGCGTACAGGCCACCGGCCACGGCGCCGACAGCTCGTACGCCGGACACCTGCTCGTGGTCACCAAGGGCCTGGACGAGGTCACGGTGCACCCCGAGGGTTGGGCTCGCGTCGGAGCCGGCGTGAAATGGCTCCCGGTCATCGAGGCGGCCGCGCCGTACGGGCTGGCCCCGCTCAACGGGTCCACCAGCGACGTCGGCGTGGTCGGGTACACGACCGGTGGCGGTGTCGGCCCGATGGCCCGCACGTACGGTCTCGCCGCGGACAAGGTGCGCGCGTTCGAGGTCGTCACGGGTGACGGCGAGTTCCGTCGCGTCACCCCGACCGAGCACCCGGATCTGTTCTTCGCCCTCCGGGGCGGCAAGGGTGCGACCGGGATCGTGACGGCGGTCGAGTTCGACCTGGTCCACCTGCCGGCCTTCTACGGCGGCGCGGTGTACTTCGACGGCTCCGACGCGGAGCGCGTCATCGACCGGTGGCGTCAGTGGTCGGCGACACTCGCCGAAGAGGCGACGACGTCGTTCGTCCTCTTCCAGCTCCCCGATGCCCCTGGCATTCCGCCGGCTTTGGCGGGCCGCATGACCCTCGGTGTCCGGTTCCTCTGGACCGGTGCTGCGGACGAGGGCCGCGAGCTACTGGATCAGATCCGCTCCGTCGCACCGGTGATCCTCGACGATGCTGACCTGAAGCCGTACACGGCCGTCGACTCGGTGCACGCCGACCCGGTCGACCCGATGCCCGTCGTAGACCCGGCCATGCTGCTCACCGAGTTCGCGGCCGAGACCGCGAAGCGGCTGCTCGACGTCGCCGGATACGAGTCGGGGTCACCGCAGCTGATGGTCGAGGTCCGCCAGCTGGGTGGTGCCTACGCCCGGGACGCCGAGCACCCGAACGCCTTCTCTCACCGCGCTGCCGGCTTCAGCGTGCTCGCCGTCGGCATCGCGGAAGACCCCCGCGTCGTACCGCACTGGGACCGCCTTTACGCGACGCTGTCCGAATGGGACACCGGCGGTGTCTGGCCGAACTTCGGGCCTCCCCACGACGCCCGGACGGCGCGCCGCGCGTACGACGAGGAGACGCTTCAGCGCATCGCCGAGGTGAGCCGAAAGTACGACCCGGACGGTGTCCTGCAGATCGGTGAATACGCCCGCGCGATCACCGGCTGACCGTCGCACGGCACGAAGCTCCGCGCGGCGGAGACCAACCACCGCCGCGCGGAGCAGAGTGCGTTTGA
>CAVYQT010000008.1:0-224246 GCA_963770725.1 uncultured Actinomycetota bacterium | reverse complement strand
GAACCGGGCCTGGTAGATCGAGTTCAGCGCGGCCAGTCCCATCGAGACGGTCGGGAACTCCCAGAAGTCCGGCATCAGCCGCGGGTGCGGGTACGACGACAGGCCGTTGTGCGGACCGCGGGAGAGTTCCTGACGGAAGCCGTCCAGCTGATCCGCGGACAGCCGCCCCTCGAGGAAGGCCCGCGCGTACATCCCGGGGGAGGCGTGGCCCTGGATGAAGACCTGGTCGCCGCCGCCGGGGTGGTCCTTGCCGCGGAAGAAGTGGTTGAAACCGACCTCGTACAGGCTGGCCGCGGACTGGTAGGTGGCGATGTGGCCGCCGACCTCGAGGCCCTTGCGGTTGGCCTTGCTCACCATCACCGCGGCGTTCCACCGGATGAAGGCGCGGATCCGCCGTTCGATGTGTTCGTCACCGGGGAACCACGGCTCGCGCTCGGGCGGGATCGAGTTGATGTAGTCAGTGCTCCGGAGCGCCGGCACGCCGACCTGCCGCTCCCGGGCCCGCTCGATCAGTTTGAGCATCAGGTAGCGCGCTCGCGCCTTGCCCCGTTCGTCCAGGACCGCGTCGAGCGATTCGACCCACTCCCGTGTCTCGTCGGGGTCGATGTCGGGGAGCTGGGTGGGCATCCCCTCGGTGATGATGGCTGGTGGTTCGTGTCCGGAAGCCACGGTGTCCTGCCGTTCTCTCTGGTTGCTCTTCCCTGCAATCCTGTCACCTGTTCGGAATGCGTTCTACTTCGCCTTCCACAGGGGCCCGATTCTCGTCGTCCGGGCGTGTTCCCACCGGACACGGACCGTACCAGCCACGCGGATACCGGACACGTCACGGAACCCTCGTGCATACTTGCGCGACGCGGTAGGCCACGATGGACTATCGCTACTGACGCCTACCCCCGGGCAAGCGGGGACCACGGAGGAGGACACGTGAGCGCGACCGCGGACCACGCGGACGGCAAGAGCGGGGGGCCGAACATGGCTTCCCGGCTCGGCCTGGAGACCGGCTGGATCGTGCAGGAGATCGGGTACGACGACGACTGCGACGACGAGTTCCGCGACGCGATCCGGCAGATCACCGGAGAGGAGTTCGTCGACGAGGACACCGATGAGGTCGTCGACGTCGTCCTGCTCTGGTTCCGGGAGGACGACGGCGACCTGGTCGACGCCTTCTTCGACATCCTGACCGACCTGAAGGCCGGCGGCGTGGTGTGGCTGCTGACCCCGAAGGTCGGCCGCGACGGGTACGTCGACGCCAGCGACATCGCCGAGGCGGCCCCGACGGCCGGTCTCGCGACGACGAGCAGCCTGACCGTGACCGACGACTGGTCGGCCACCAAGCTGGTGGTGCCCAAGTCGGCCCGCGGCCGGGGCTGACGCTCCGGTGACCCCTGCCCTCGGCAGCCGGGCACCGGATTTCACCGCCCGGAACCAGTACGGCGAACAGGTCCGGCCGGCCGATTTCCGCGGCCACCGGGACGTCGTACTGGTGTTCTACCCGTACGCCTTCAGCGGGGTGTGCACGAGTGAGCTGACCGCGCTCCGGGACCGGCCCGACCTGCTCGCGGCGGCGGAGTTCCTGGCGATCTCGTGCGACCCGATGTTCACCCTGCGGGCGTACTCGGACGCCCGGAAGCTCGAGTTCGGCCTGCTTACCGACTTCTGGCCACACGGGGCGATCGCGTCGTCGTACGGCGTCTTCGACTCCGACCGCGGCTGCGCGGTCCGCGGCACCTTCGTGATCGACCGCACCGGGGTGATCCGCTGGTCGGTTGTCAACCCGATCCCAGAGCCCCGCAACCCAAACGACTACGCCAAGGCACTGGCCGGCCTGCGTGCTGACCTCGGGTAGACTGCGCCGTCGGCACGAGGGCGGATAGCTCAGCGGTAGAGCGCTTCCCTTACAAGGAAGATGTCGGGGGTTCGATCCCCTCTTCGCCCACGATCGATGCGGGCGGGGCCTGCGCGCGAAGAGCGCGCACCAGGCCCCGCCCGTCGTATTTCTGAGGGTGCACCTCGATCGATTCCGGTGAGCGGACGGTGTTGGTTGGGGCGTACCCGGGGGTGGCGGGGCTCGTTGTGGTGGGTGGTGGCGGGTGCGCGAATTCTTAACTGTCGGCTGCCGAGATCGGACTCCTCCAGGGCCGGTCGCGGCTGGTAGGGTTCACGGCTGTCGGTCGGCGCGATGACGCACCGGGAACACTCGGTGACGGCATCGTTCCGGCAGGCGGAAATGCGGGGCTTTCTGTCGGTGAGAGCGAGACGGGTCTGCCCTGAGTCCGCTCCGTCCAGTTGGGGAGGCGCGTGTCCGTGGGTCGCCAACCGGCCACCGTTGTCCCGGTGACATGTCGGCCTGCGCTCCCGCTCGATGCCCTACCCGCCCTCCTCCCGGTGGTGGCATCGGCGTGGTGAGGAGCGGTGTGGACCGGCCGGCGATCAGCACCGGACCGGCCCTGATGATTCCGGCCGGGTACCCGCGCGATCTGCCGAGCGCGTTGCTGCGGGCAGCTCGCGACTTCGCCGGCGCCGGGGTGGTCGAGATCGGCCGGGACGGCCGCGAGACCAAGCTCGACTTCCCGACCCTGCTCGAACTGGCCGCGCGCATCCTGGCCGGGCTGCGCGCGAACGGCGTACGCGCCGGGGATCCCGCGGTCGTGCACTGCACCGAACCGGTCGGTTTCTTCGCCTCGTTCTGGGCCTGCACGCTGGGCGGCATCCGCCCGCTGCTGATGGCGCCGAGCGCCGACGGCGACCGGACCGAGGAAGGCCGCGAGCGGCTCCGCAAGGTGACCGACCTGCTCGGCTGGACCGTGCTGATCGGCCGTCCGTCCGACCTCCCGAACGACCTCGGCCTGCCGGTGCTCGATCCGGACGCGCTGGCCGGTCACGAGCCGACGTCCGAATTCCACCGCCCGGCTGCCGACGATGTCGCCGTACTGATGATGTCGTCGGGGACCAGCACCGGTACGCCGAAGATCGTGCAACTGACCCACCGCGGGCTGGTCGAGTTCGCGGCCGGTACGCCGGCCATGCTGCCGGTTCGGCCTGGACAGACGACGCTGAACTGGCTGCCGCTGGACCAGAGCGGCGCGTTCCTGCTGTACCACCTGCTGCCCGTGTTCACCGGCTGCACGAACATCCATGTGAACACCAACTGGGTGCTTGCCAACCCGCTGCGCTGGCTCGACCTGATGGACCAGCACCGGGTGAACCACTCGTGGTCGCCGAACTTCGGCTACCGCCTCGCCACTCAGGCCATCGCAGGCGAGCCGGACCGGCACTGGGACCTGTCCGCGCTACGCGGCCTGGTCAGCGGTGGTGAGCAGATCACCGTGCCGGTCGTGTCGGAGTTCCTGCGGCTGACGAACCGCTTCGGCGTCGTACCCGAGACCTTCGTCGCGGCCTGGGGGATGACCGAGACCGTCACCGGGATCACGTTCGCGCGGCCCGGGCTGACGCCGAACGTGCACCGGGTCCGCATCCCGCCGACCGGCGTCATCGAGTGGGTCGACAAGCGACCCTCGACCGGCAAGGTCGCCGTCGCGCGGCCGGGCAAGCCGCGGGCCGAGGCGCCCGGCGTGCTGAGCCTCGTGTCGGTGGGTGCGCCGGCGCCGGGGACGACCGTTCGGATCGTCGCGCCCAACGGCGCTGTCCTGCCGGAGGGCCGGATCGGGCATCTGCAGGTCGCGTCCGCTCGGGTGACGCCCGGCTATCTGGGCAACCTGGACGCGGACCGGGCCGCGTTTCCGATCGGCAACTGGCCGGCCCGCAAGTGGCTCGCGACCGGCGACCAGGGCTTCATCACCGGCGGGCAGGTGGTCATCACCGGCCGCGACAGCGAACGCATCATCATGGCCGGCAAGCTGTACTACGCCCACGACATCGAGACCGTCGCGTCCTCCGTGGTCGGCGCCGAACACGGGCTGATCGCGGCCTGCGGAGTCGCGAACGCGGAGACCGGCACCGACCGGCTGGTCGTGTTCTACGCACTCACCCCCGAGTCGATCCCGGGCATGGACCAGGCGATCCGCAGCCTGATCCAGGGCCGGCTCGGCCTCGAGGCAGAGGTCGTCGGCGTACCGCGACGCGACTTCCCGACCACCCCCGGCGGCAAGATCCTCCGCCCGCTGCTCCGCCAGCGCTGGATCGACGGCACCCTCGAAACTCCGCCCAGCCCATACGTCGAACCAGCCGGAGCCAACTCGTACTCCGGCCCAGCCGGCGAAGGCCCGGTCGCCGACGCCGCCGACACGCACATCTCGGTCGAAGAGGACGCGAGCGAGCGGACGATGGAACTCCCGGTCGTCCGCCTCGCCTGGAAACGCACCCTCCAGCAATCCATCCCCACCCCACCCGAACGCCCCACGCTAGGCGCCCGCCCCGACCCCACTCATCCCCCCGAGCCACCCCACAACGCCGACCCGGCCCCTGACGCCGAGCCGCCCCGCGACGCCGAGTCCGCCTCGGCTGTTGCGCCCACCGCAGCCGCCGGGCCGTCCCGTGACGTCGAGCCCGAGCCCGACGACGAAACCGACTCGTACTTCAACGGCACAGCCTTCTCCCGCCAACCCGGCCAGGCGACCCCGCCACCGCCCGACCCCGAAGCCACCACCCTCCTCCCGCGGATCACAAGCGCCACCCCGCAGGCAAAGCCCCCCGCCGCCTCCGAGCCGATGCCAGACACCACGAGGCCCGAGCCCGAACTCAGCTCCGACCCCGAGGCGATCGCCGACTCCGTCACTCCTGGCCCTACACCGGAGGCAGGCGAAGAGCCCGCACCAGCGGACGCCCAGGCCACCGAGCCCGCCCCAACCGGCGACCCGCTCAAAGCACCGACACCGGAAGCCGCCCGACTCCCCGAGCCGACCCCCGCGGCCGAGCCCGCCCTCTCCCGCGGCCCGGAGTCGACCCCCGAGCAGACCACCGCGTCCGGGCCAATCTCCGAGCTCGAGCCGTCGGCCGAGCGCGAGCGCATCTCCGAGCCCGAGGCGACCGCCGAGCCCGAGCCCACCTCGGAGCCGAAGGCGACCGCCGAGCGCGAGCCCACCTCCGATCCCGACCCCACCTCCGATCCCGAGCCAACCTCCGGCCCTGAGCCAACCTCCGGCCCCGAGGCGACTCCCGGCCCCGAGCCCACCTCGGAGCCCGAGGCGACAGTCGGCTCCGTCACCGCCGAATCGACCGTTGACCCCGCGCAAGCGGCTGCCGCGCCCGACCCTGAATCCACCACCCGGCCGGTCGTGAACCAGAGGTCTGCGCCAGCGTCGAACGCCGCTCGACCTACCGACCCCCGGAACGCCTCTGAAGCGGTCGCGACTCGTGAGCCCGAGCCCGTCACCGAGCCCAGCTCCATCAACTCCGAGCCCGCCCCCGAGCCGAGCACCGAACCCACGGCACCTGCTCCGGCCGCCGAGCCCAGTGCCGAGCAGAACACCGAGCCCGCGGCCGAGCAGATCGCCGAACCCACCGCGGGGGCCGCACAGCCCGTCGACGCAGACACCCTGCCCGAAGCCGAACCCAGCTCCGGCGACGAGCCCGGCCAAGCGGTTCCCCAGGCATCTCAGCCCGAGGCCGCGCCCGAGCAGCCGGCTGAGCTGGCGGCCGAGGCCGCACAACCCGTCGCGCCGCACGCTGCACCCGCAGCCGAGGCCGCACAGTCCGTCGACGCCGACGCGCTGTCCGAAGCCGAACCTAGCCCCGGCGACGAGCCCGGCCAAGCGGTTCCCCAGGCATCTGAGCCCGAGGCCGCGCCCGAGCAGCCGGCTGAGCCGGCGGCGGAGGACGTACAACCCGTCGCGCCGCACACTGCACCCGAGCCGAACTCCACCTCCGAGGCCGAGCCAGGTCCAAACCCGGAGGTCACGTCCGAGGCGGAGTCAGCTCCCGAGGCCGAGGCGACGACCGAGACGGAGTCAGCTCCCGAGGCCGAGGCCACGATCGAGACGGAGTCGGCTCCCGAGGCCGAGGCCACCACCGAGGCCGAATCCGTCCCGGCGGGGTCCGGGTCGCACACGGTCCACGCCGGATCCGACCCGAGCGTGGTGCCTGCGGAGGAGGTTGCCAAGCCCGCAGGGCCCGAGCTGACCGCCGACGCTGGCTCGGCCACCGAACACGTCGCTGGGTCTGCTGCGCAGGTTGCGGACCGGGTCGAGTCCCAGGCCGACACCGGGCGCGCCGCCGTGGAGGCTGGGTCGGCAACTGACGATGGCGTTGGGTCTGCTGCGCGGGTTGCGGACCGGGTCGAGTCTCCGACTGACGGTGGGCGGGCCGCCGAGCAGGTTGCCGATTCGCGTGCTGAGTCGGAGGCGGAGGCCGTACGGCTTGTGGTGCCTGGGGTGAGCTCGCAGCAGGAGCCGAGCTCGGAGCAGGGTTTGGTCTCCGAGCAGGAGCTTGCCTCGGGGACGGAGGAGGCTGCCGAGGCTGCGTTCGTCGCGGGAGAGACCGAGGCGGGCGTCGTACCCGAGGAAGAGGTTGCTCAAGCCGTCGAGCCCGAGCCGGCCGTCGAGCCCGAGCGGGCCGTCGAGGGCGAGCGGGCGGGTGACGTCAAGCGGGCCGCCGGCGCGACTGTGGCGGACGGTGTTCGGCCTGGGGCGGCCGCGCAGCCGGCGAGTTCCGAGCAGGGGCTGACGTCGGGTGGTAAGGGGGTTGGTAAGGCTTCGGTGGTGGAGCCGGTGGCTGTGGTGGGGTTGGCGGGGCGGTTCCCGGGGCGGAGACGCTGGAGCAGTTCTGGGACAACCTGGTGGGTGGGGTGGAGAGTATCCGCCGGTACACGCCCGACGAGGTGAGCCAAGCCGGCGGGCACCCGGATGACGATCTTGTCGCCGTGAACGGTGCGCTCGACCATGTCGAGTCGTTCGACGCCAAGTTCTTCGGGCTCAGTGATCGTGAAGCCGAGTTGATGGATCCGGCTCAGCGGTTGTTCCTCGAGGTCTGCTACCAGGCGCTCGAGCACGGCGGGTACGCCGGTACCACGAGCCGCGTCGGCGTCTTCGCCGGCTCCGGCATGAACCTCTATACCCAGCAGAACCAGTCGCGCGACTCCCTCGCCACCCGGGTCGCGTACCGCCTCGGCCTCAAGGGTCCGGCGATCGGCGTGCAGTCCGCCTGGTCCTCCTCGTTGGTCGCCGTACACCTGGCCAGTCAGGCGTTGCGCTCCGGCGACGCGGATCTCAGCGCTCGCCGGGGCGGCCGCCGTACAGGTGCCTCAGGCAACGGGTTACCACCCGGCGCCGGAGTCGATCCTGTCGCCGAGCGGTCAGGTCCGCGCGTTCGACGCCGGGGCCGACGGCACGGTGGGTGGCAATGGCGTGGCCGCCGTACTGCTCAAGCGGCTCGACCAGGCGGTGGCCGACGGCGACACCGTGTACGCCGTCATCCGCGGCACCGCGGTCAGCAACGAGGACGCGCCCGCGGGCAACCAGGTCGAACTCATCGAGCGGGCGCTGGAGCGCGCCGGGTTCGCGGCCGACTCGCTCAGCTACATCGAGGCCAACGCGATCGGCAGTGCGACCGCCGACTCGGCCGAGGTGAAGGCGTTGACGACCGCGCTGCGCCGGCACACGGACAAAGTCGGGTTCTGCACGATCGGCTCGGTCAAGCCGAACATCGGCCACCTCGACAGCGCCGCCGGGATGGCGGGTCTGATCAAGACCATCCTGATGCTGCAGCACCGGATGCTGGTCCCGACGATCAACTACACCGAGCCGAACCCGCAGCTGGCGCTCGACGGCAGCCCGTTCGTGATCGGCACCGAGGTCCGCGACTGGGCGGTGCCTGACGGTTCTGGCGGTACGACGTTGCGCGCCGGCGTCAGCGCACTCGATGCCGGCGGCACCAATGCGCAGGTGATCCTGGAGGAGCCGCCGCGGCAGATTCGCCGTGGCGACGACGGTCCGGTCGTGCTGCCGCTGTCCGCGCCCGACCTCGACGCACTGGCCGACCTGGTCGAGCTGTACCGCACTGACCTCGGCCACGGAACCGGCCACCGCCTCATCGACCTCGCGGGTACGGCCGCACTCGGCCGACCGGCGCACCGCCACCGCATCGCCGTCGCCGGCTCGTCGGAAGCCGAGCTGGTCGACGCACTCGGCACAGCGCAGGCGGCCGAGGCACCACGCGGTGGACCGGGCCCGCTGGGCTATGCGTTCACCGGACAGGGTGCTGCGCGTCGGGGCATGGCTGCTGGGCTTGCAGCTCGCTTCCCGGTGTTCCGCTCCGTGCTGGACGAGTGCGACCGCGTTTACGCCGAGGAGACCGGTGGCAGCCTGCTTGAGCTCTTGCTGACGCCTGCTGGTTCGTCTGAGGGTGTCTGGCCGACGGAGACCGCTCAGCCTGCTCTGTTCGCGTTCGAGCTTGCACTGGCGCGGTTGTGGCAGTCGTTCGGTGTGCAGCCCGCACTGGTGGTCGGACACAGCGTGGGGGAGTACGCCGCTCTGTGCGTGGCCGGCGCGTTGTCGCTTCAGGACGGCGTACGGCTGACGGCGAAGCGTGGCGAGCTGATGCAGCGGGGCACGGTGCCTGGCGCGATGGTCGCCGTACGGGCGGATGCCGATCGGGTCCGTGAACTGGCGCAGACGCCGGGTGTGGAGATTGCCGCGGGCAACGGTCCGCAGTCGTTCGTGCTGACCGGGTCCGAGGTGATCGTCGGGCAGTTGGCCGCGCAGCTGGACCGGTTGGAGGTCGCGTGGCAACGGCTCGATGTCGACCGGGCTTTCCACAGTTCGCTGGTCGACCCGATCCTCGCGGACTTCGCGGAAATCGTCCGCAGATCACCCTGAAGCC
Organism: uncultured Actinomycetota bacterium; assembly: GCA_963770725.1. Lineage (GTDB taxonomy): Bacteria > Actinomycetota > Actinomycetes > Propionibacteriales > Kribbellaceae > Kribbella. Next base: position 215,471 of record CAVYQT010000008.1, on the reverse strand, counting down.
GCTGCGGACGCCGATGGTGTCGAGCTGGTCCGGTGAGCTGCTCGAGTCGGGACCGTGCTGGACGGTGACTACCTGGTCGGGCAGTTGCGGCAGCCGGTGCTGTTCGGCGACGCGGTCGAGGCTGTCGACGGCGGCCGGGTGCCGGCGCTTCCTGGAGCTCGGGCTGGACGCCGTACTGAGTCCGGCCGGTCGCCGGATCGCGCCGAACAGCACGTGGATCCCGGCGCAGCGGCTCGGGCAGGACCCGGTGCTGGCGACGATGAACGGTCTGGCCGAGCTGTACGAGCAGGGTACGGAAATCGCGTGGTCGAAGGTGTACGCCGATGGCGGTCGCGTGCCGTTGCCGACGTACCCGTTCCGCCGGGTGCATCACGCGATCGACCCGTCTGCCACTCTTGCGGCCGCTGAGGACGCAGGTGACGGTCGGGCAGCGGGTGCTGGGCGATCAAGTGGACGGATGCAGCCGAGTGCGTTCGAGCGGGCGGCACGGGCTCAGGCGGCGGCCTTCGAGCCGGTGAGTGCGTACCGGGCCTGCGGTGAAGAGGATTCCGCTGGATCCGCCGGCTGAGCCGGATCCGGCCGAGGCCGCGAGGGCTGACGAGACCGAGACCGACGCCGGCGATCGCTCGCCGTTCGCGCTGCCGGCGGAGACGCACGCGGTGGATGCGGATTATCTGCTGCAGGCGGGTTCGCTGGTGGGGGATGAGGTTTCGGCCGAGCTGTATCGCGCGTCGCTGGAAGTGGTGCTCGACCTGACCGTGCGAGAAGCTGTCGCTCGACCCGTACGACCTGACCGTCGACCACACGTTCGCCGAACTCGGCGCCAGTCCCGCGTCGATGGCGCCGGTGATCGACGAGATCAACACCCGGTTTGAGGTCGACCTCACGGCTGAGGACCTCTTCGCGACTCATACGACGCCGCACAAGCTGGCGACCGCGGTGGCTGTTCAGGCTCCGAAGCCTCAGGAGCCGACGGCGGACGAGGATGCGCCGGCCGAGTCGGCAGAAGTTGCTGAGGGCATCGAATCTTCGGATGTGGTCGAGGACGTTGTTATCGAGGTGGCCGACACGCCTGCTGTGGTTGAGCTTGCGGAGCCGGTGCGCGACCCGCGGGCTGCGTTGGCGGTGCTTGGTTCGGGGCTCGCCGAGTTGGCTGCGAAGGTTGATGAGGCGGCGGAGGCGACGAGCGAGGCTGAGCTGCCTGGGTCCGGGATGGCCGCACTGATGTCTCAGCAGTTGCGGGTTGCGGGGCAGTTGGTCGATGGGGTCACCAAGCTGATGCGCGAGCAGTTGGCGCTGTTCAATGAGCATGGTTCTGACGCCGCAGGCACCACCGAGGCGCCGCAGATGGATGCACCTGCGGCGGAAGACGTGGATGCCGCCGAGGTTGTGGTGGGGATGGGTGCCGACGTCCCGGAGGATGCCGGGGAGGCGACGTCCGCCGATAAGCAGTCCGGCGACTCGGCGTCCCCTGGTGAGCAGTCCGGCGCGGCGGCGTCCGCGAACAAGCGGTCCAGTGCGGTGGAGTCCGCGATCGAGCGGTCTGGTGCGGTGGCGTCCGGTGGTGAGGCGACGGCATCCGGTGGTGGGCGGTCCGCCGCCGAGCAGCCGGTTGCGCGTGCGGCGGATGATGTCGATCGTGCCGAGGCGGGTGCGGGTCTCGTTCCGGATGAGGTTGTGCGGGAGGCTCGGCGGCGGGAGTTTGAGTACTGGGACCTGGCTCTAGCGGGATCCGAGCCGTTGGTGTTGCCAGGGGATCGGTCGGCGGGTGAGCCGGGGGTTGCCTCGGTCAAGCAGGAGTTGGAGAGCGAGCTCGGCGACGCGGTGTTCGTGTTCAGCCGGGGACGCAAGGTCAGCCCGCTGATGGTGATGCTGGCAGCGGTGGCGACTGTCGTCGGGCGGTTCGCGGCGCAGGACGACGTGACCATCGGGACCGCGCTGATCCGGCCGAAGGGCGACACCTCGACGACCGCTCAGCGACCGTTGCCAATCCGGATCGACCTGTCCGGCGAGCCTGATCTCGGGGAGCTCGCGCATCGAGTGCGCGACGTCACGACCGGTGCGTTCGACCACGCCGGCACCGATCTCGCCGTACTGGATCGCGACCCGCTCTACCAGGTGCTGGTCGAGTTCGAGGACGGCGAGGAGGAGCTGCCGGAGCATGTCGACGTACGGCTGCGGCTCACCCACCACGGTGCCGGCATCACGTGTACGGCGGACTATCGCGGCGACCTGTTCGAGCAGAGCACGATCGATCGTCTGCTGGCGTACCTGGAAGCGGTACTGCGTCGTGCGACCACCCAACCGCGCCTGCGCCTCCCCGACCTGATGCTGCCGATCGAGTCCGACCTCGAGACGTTGCGCGAGCTGGAGGGCGACATCGACCCCGCCGGTCTGATCGGCCGGGTACGGCGGAACGCGGTGGTGGCCGGCGAGCTCAGCGGACTGCACACGCTGTTCGAGCAGCAGGTCGCCCGGACCCCGGACGCGATCGCACTGATCCAGGGCGAGCGCGAGCTGACGTACGCCGAACTCGACCGCCGGTCCAACGCGGTCGCGTGGCAACTCGTCGACCTCGGTGTGAAGCCCGGGCAACTGATCGCCGTACGTGTTGCCCGAGGCACCGAACTCGTGGTCGCGGTGCTCGCTGTACTGAAGTCCGGGGCGGCCTACCTCCCGCTGGACCCGGGCGTGCCGGAATCCCGCTGGGCGTTCATGGTCGAGGACTCGTCGGCGGTCGCGCTCGTCGGGGACGACGCCGCGCTGGCCGATCGGCTCGGGCTGCGCCTGGTTCCGGTCGCGTCGGTGGACGGCGACCCGCGATCGCAGCAGGCACCGCCGGTGCGGTCGGCCGCCGATGATGTTGCCTACTGCATCTACACGTCGGGCTCGAACGGCAATCCGAAGGGTGTGCTCGTTCCGCATCGCGGGCCGGTCAACCTGATCCGGCACTACCTGCGGACCCGGAGCTCGCTGCGGACGTTGCAGTGGACGTCGTTCGGTTTCGACGTCCACGTCCAGGAGCTGTTCACCGCGCTCGCGTCGGGTGCGCCGCTGGTGCTGATCGGCGAGGACGACCGGTACGACCCGGACGCGGTCATCGCAGCTTTGCGGGACCACCGGGTCGAGCGACTGTTCATGGCGTTCAGCCCGTTGACGGCGTTGCTCGCCACCATGCGCCGGCTGCCGGAACTGCCCGCGCTGCGCGAGATCGTGGCGGGCGGCGAGGCGATGGTGCTGACGCACAAGGTGCGCGACTTCCTCGACGTGCATCCGGACTGCCGGCTGTTCAACGAGTACGGTCCGGCCGAGGCGTCGATCGTGACCACCATCCAGGAGGTCGACCCGGCCGAGGACCGGCCGTCGATCGGCCGTCCGGTCGAGGGCGTCGTCGTACGGCTGCTGGACGCGGCGCTCCGGCTGGTGCCGGTCGGCGCGGTCGGGGAGATCCACCTCGGCGGTACGTCCGTTGCCCAGGGCTACATCGGGCGGCCGGAGGAGACCGAGCGGATGTTCGTGCCGGACCCGGGTCATCCCGGCGGACGGCTGTACCGCAGCCGTGACCTCGGTCGCTGGCGGGCCGACGGGACGCTGGAGTACCTCGGTCGCGCGGACGACCAGGTGAAGATCCGCGGTCATCGGGTCGAGCCGGGCGAGACCGAGCACGTGCTGGCCGATCAGCCGGGTGTGGTCGACGCGGTGGTGGTCGCGTGTGCGGATCCGGCCGGTGACACCTGCCTGCTCGGGTACGTCGTACTGGAGGACAGCGATCCCGCGGTGCTGGCCCGGCTGATGCTTGACCTGGGCAAGGAACTGCCGATCTACCTGGTCCCGGCCGACCTGATTCCGATCGAGGAGCTCCCGCTGGACGACAACGGCCGGCTGGACCGCAGCCGCCTCCCTGAACCCGAGTGGCTCAAGCCCTAACTGGTACGACCGGGGCCTGCTGTCATCAGCAGACCCCGGTCGTGGGGGAGAGCAGTGCCCGGGCGGGGTCTAGGTCTAGGCCAGGACGTCGGTCCTGCACCGGGGACGGGGGTGGTGTCGGGTGGCAGCCCCCCGCAGCCATCGGCCCACCGTCCGCGGTACAGAACCCGCGTCGATCCTCATCCCTCCTGAGGATCGATCGCACTCCGTGCCGGTCTGCCGCGGAACAGCGATGAGGCGCTGATCACGCAGACGAGCAGGGAGTAGATCGCGAGCGCTGATCCCGTACCGCCGGCCCTCGTTCCGACGCCTGCCAGACCGGTTCCGTTCCCACCGGATCCCGATCCGAGGGCCACGACCGCGGTGACCACGACCAGCGCGATCAACGGTCCGGTCCAGCCGGGCACACCCATCCGGAGCGCGCGCCCGTCGTCGACCTGCCCACCGGAACCCGGGCCGGAGCCCAGGAGAGCACCCGGGCGAGAACCGGTGCGTGATCCCGGTGAGCAGGCCGTGGCCGCGCCTGCGGTGGTCGCGGCGGGAGCCGAGCCGGCGAGGGCTCGTCCGCGCAGGCAACCTGCAGGGCGGCGACGCCGCGCGAAGCGGCGACGTTCAGCAGCAGCAGACGGTCGGCGGTGACGACGGCGACAGCGGTGATGAAGGTGGCGAAGAGTAGAAGTACCGCGACGTCCATCAGGACCGATCCCTCGGGGTCGAGCGTTGCCTCGGACAACGCTGGCGGACGGTGCTACCTCACCTGCCGTACTGCCACCGACGTACTGCCACGCGATGGCGGCGGAGAGTCTCCTCTCCGCCGCACTCGCATTTCTGGCCGGTCCAGGCCCCCCTGATCGGCCGTTTCGGTCAGTCCAGGCCCCCCCGACCGACCTTGGATGACGTGCCCCCACCCCATCCATCCGTTGCATCGGATACGACGGGGTGGTCGTTACACGGTTCTGGGCAATTGGGTAAAAATTGCGCAAAGGTGCGCGGGACACCCTTTTCTGCACGCCACAACTGTGCGTGAGGGCAGGAACGATCACCTGAGGCCGAAACCAGAGGGCTCGGCGGGGTGGGAGGGACCCGAGTCGGGCTAGCGGAGCCTGGACCAGGCCTGGTGGGCGGCGCCGAGGAGGCCGGCGTTGTCGAGTTGGGCGGGTTCGACGTTGAGATCAGTGACGAAGGGGAGCTGGGCGAGGCGCTTGACCCAGGCCTGGACCGGGTCGAACAGGATCGGGCCCGCCTTGGAGACGCCGCCGCCGATGACCACCGTGGTGAGGTCGACGATGACGGCGGTCGCGACGATGCCGGCGGCGAGCGCCTGGGCTCCGTCGTCGAAGGTCGCCAGCGCGAGCTCGTCCCCGGCGGCCGCGTCGGCGGCCAGTACGGCGGCGTCCACGTTCTCCTCGGCCCGCCAGCCGCGACGCTGCGCCCGGGCAACCATCCGCGGTCCGCTCGCATACGCCTCGACGCACCCGAACGACCCGCACGCACACGACTCGCCGTCCAGGTCCACCACCACGTGACCGATGTGCGCGGCGTTCCCCGACTGACCGATCAGCGGTTTGCCGTCGACGACCAGCCCGCCACCGACCCCGGTCGACACCACGATGCCGAGTAGTGTGTCGACCTCCCGCCCGGCCCCGGTCCAGAACTCGCCGAGCGCGAAGCAGTGCCCGTCCACCCCGAGCGTCACCGGTACGTCGCCGACCAGCGCGCGCACCCGGTCGACGAGCGGGAAGTTCCGCCAGCCGCCGATGTTCACCGGCGACACCAGCCCGTGCGTCTGGTCCAGCGGTCCGGCCGAGCCGATCCCGACCGCCAGCGGCGCGGCGTCCGCGCGGACCTGGTCGATCAGCCCGGCCAGTGCGGCGAACACCTGATCGGCGTCGCCGGGCGGGGTGAGGATCCGGTCCCCGGTCAGGATCCGGCCGTCGGCGGACACGAGAGCGGCGGCCATCTTCGTGCCGCCGATGTCGATTCCGAGAACCGTTCCCTCCTCAGCCTCGATCCGAGGCCTGCTCACTGCATCGTCGCTCATCGTCCCCCCGTCAGTGGCCGGTGCAAGGTGTCAGGTCGGTCGTCGGCAGCCGGGTCCTGGAGCCCGCGGACCGGCCGGACCACGTCGCCCCGGGCAGCACACGGCCATCCGCCCGCGGCAGCCGGCGGGGATGGTCGCCGCCGGCGAGCAACTCGGGCGAGGAGACGGGAGTGATCTGTACGGTCACGGTGTCGGGCTCCGTCGAGAGCGGTCAAGGTCGAGAGACAACGTTATCCGTAGTCGGCCCGGACAGCGAGGGGTCATTTGCAAGAGTCCGGGCAGAACCCACGGGCGTACGGTCAGAATCGGCCCTGACAACGCCTGACAACGATCGCACTGACGGTGGCGATGGCCGCTAATTGCTAGCTGTCCGTGATGGCACGGCAAGGGGAGCTTCCGGCACGCACCGGTCCGTCCGGTCCGGGTTTCGACCGTGCGGAGGTGCTCGCCGGAGCTGTTCATGAGCGTCAACGGACCGGCGTCGGGTGGCGGGAGGGCCTCGGGCACGAGAGGGTGTGGGGATGAGTGATCACCTGGATCGTGATGCCGTCGGCGCGCTGATCATCGGCTTCGACGGGACCACCGCGCCGGACGACCTGCGCCGCGCGGTCGCGGCCGGACTCGGCGCGGTCATCCTGTTCACCCGCAACGTCGCCGACGCCGAGCAGGTCGCCGCCCTGACCGCCACCCTCCGGGCGGAGCGTCCCGACCTGATCATCGCGATCGACCATGAGGGCGGTGAGTCCAGCCACCTCGCCCCGGCCAACCCCTGGCCGCTCGCCTCGCCGCGGATCCTCGGCGACCTCGACGATGTGGACCTGACCCGCGCGTCCGCCCGGGACGCGGCCGCGACCCTCGCGAGTCTCGGCATCGACCTGATGCTCGCGCCGTCGGTCGACGTGAACAGCAATCCGGCGAACCCGATCATCTCCACCCGCTCGTTCGGCACCACCGCCGACGTCGTCTCGCGGCACGGTGTCGCCTTCGTCGAGGGCGTCCACGAGGCCGGGATCGCCGCCTGCCCGAAGCACTTCCCGGGCCACGGCGACGTCAGCGTCGACTCACACCTCGACCTGCCCCGGGTCGACCGCTCGATCGAACAGGTGACCGAGGTCGAGCTGGCGCCGTTCAAGGCCACGATCGCCGCCGGCGCCGACGTGGTGATGAGCGCCCACGTCGTCTTCTCCGCGTACGACGACCAGCCGGCCACCCTCTCGCACCGACTGCTCACCGGACTGCTCCGCGAGGAGCTCGGGTTCACCGGCGTGATCACCACCGACGCGCTGGAGATGCAGGCGATCACCAAGGACCAGTCGATCGAGGACGCCGCGGTCGCCTCCGTCCGGGCCGGTGCCGATCTCGCCATGATCGCGATCGGCGCCGCCGATCCGCGCGCTCTCACCGCCCGCATGGTCGATGCCGTCACCAACGGCACCCTGGACGCCGAGCGGGTCGCCGATGCGGCCGGTCGCGCCCGCGCCCTCGCCGCCGAGCTGCAGAAACGGACCCGGCAGCCCGGCCTGGACGGCGCTCCGATTCGCGAGGTCGCCACCCGCGTTGTAGCGAGCCAGACCCTGCCGGCGCTCGGCGGCGCGCCGTACGTCGTCGATCTGACGCAGGGCCTGCACCCGGCCTGGAACCCCTATTTCAGTGGGCTTCCGGACATCTTCAGCCGGATCGCCCCTGGTTCGGACGGCGTGGTGCTGCGCGGTGAACACCGGCTCCTCGACGGCGCCGGTACCCAGTCCGAGGGCGCCATCGACCGGGCCGCAGCGGCCGCGGCCGGCCAGCCGTTGGTGATCGCGGTGCAGGATGCCGTACGTACGCCGTGGATGCGTGAAGCGCTGACCACCTTGCTGCAGAACCGCGGCGCCGACACCGTCGTCCTGTGCACAGGCATCCCGGAGGACCGCGCCCTCGTCCCCGAAGGGGTGCGCCACCGGTACGACATCCGGCCGCAACCTGATCGTGCTCGAAGCGGTCGCCCGGGCGCTTACGCGGGCCGGCAGCTGAGGGTCAGGTCGAGGGCGTTCTGCTCGACGTAGTTGAGGGCGTGCCGGACGGCGCCGACGGACACGATCGCGTCGCCGAGGGACGAGACGGCGACGCGAGGCGGCGTACTGGTGAAGCCGGCCAGCTGCTGCTCGAGCTCGGGCAGCAGCGACTTGGCCGCCTCGGCGACCGCGCCGCCCAGCACGACCAGCTCGGGGTTGAACAGGATGCCGAGCGTGGCGACCACCCGGGCGGTCCGGCCGGCGACGTACTGAAGGATGCCTAGGGCAACTTCGTCGCCGGCGTCCGCGGCGGTGAAGACCAGCTCCGCGGTGACCGGACGGTCGCCGGCGAGGGACCGCAACGCGGTCTCGACGGACAGGTCGGCGACGGCTGCGGCGCCGTGTTCGCGGGCGATTCGGGCGATGCCGTGGGTGTCGCCGACGCCCTCGACGAGTTTGAGGTAGACCATCTCACCGGCGCCGCCGCGGCTACCGTGCAGGAGCCGGCCGGAGTCCATCAGGCCGGAACCGAACCGCTCACTGGCCAGCAGTACGGCGAGGTCGCCGACGTTCTGGCCTTCGCCACGCCAGTGCTCCCCCAGGGCGGCCAGGTTGGCGTCGTTCTCCAGCAGCACGGGCCAGCCGTGCAACTCGGTCAGCCGCCGGGACAGACCGGCGTCGAAGCGCCGCCAGAACTCGTCGTCGACCAGGATGCTGCCGTCCCGGTCCACCGGAGCGGCCACACCGGCGCCGGCCGCGAGCACCTGCGCGTCCGTCACCTGCGCGGTCTCGAGCGCCTCGACCACGGTCTCGTGCACGATCTCGGTCCGCTCGCCCGCCGTCGGGTCGCCGGCCACCGAGCGGACCACTTTGGCGATCGTCTCGCCGCGCAGGTCGGTGACCAGCACAGTGGTCTTGCCCGCGCCGATGTCGATCCCGAGCACGCATCCCGCGCCGCTGTTGTACTCGAACCGGCGCGACGGCCGGCCGACCGAGGAGTCGAGGCGGCCGGGGTCGTGCTCGACCACCCAGCCCATCGAGATCAGGTCGTTGCAGACCGCGTGCACGGTCGCGCGGGTCAGGCCGGTGGCCTCGATCAGGCCGGTTCCGGTCATCACCCCGGCCTTGGCGAGCACGCCGAGGAGCTTCCCCGCGTTGACCCGGCGCAGCATCGGCGGCGTCGCCGTCGGCGGCGTGGCCGCTGGTCTCGCCATGAAAGCCCCTTGACCTGTCGTTGAACGAAAGCGCAGAATACTGCAGAATCTAAATTTAGAGTCTATATAAACAAGCGGGCAACGTCGCCGCAACCGCCTGGAAACCCGGACCCCGCGCCTGCCGACCCAAGTGAGGCCTTCTTGACCAGCACACAGCCGACGACAGACCGAGACTGGTGGCGCCAGGCGGTCGTCTACCAGATCTATCCGCGCAGCTTCGCAGACGCCAACGGTGACGGTGTCGGTGACCTGCCGGGCATCATCAGCCGTGTTCCGTACCTCGCGTCCCTGGGTATCGACGCGGTCTGGCTGAGCCCGTTCTACCCGTCCGCGCTCGCCGACGGCGGGTACGACGTCGACGACTACCGCAACGTGGACCCGCGGCTCGGCACGCTCGACGACTTCGACCAGCTCGTCGAAGCGCTGCACGAGGCGGGGATCAAGCTGATCGTCGACATCGTGCCGAACCACACGTCCGACCGGCACGAGTGGTTCGTCGAGGCGCTGGACGCCGCGAAGGACTCGCCGGCCCGCGACCGGTACATCTTCCGCGAGGGCGACGGCGACGAGCCGCCGTCGGACTGGGACTCGGTCTTCGGCGGGTCGGCGTGGGCGCAGGTCGAGGACGGGCAGTGGTACCTGCACATGTTCGCGGCCGAGCAGCCGGACCTGAACTGGGAGCACCCGGAGGTCCGCGCGGACTTCCTGACGACACTGAGGTTCTGGTCGGATCGCGGCGTCGACGGTTTCCGGGTCGACGTCGCGCACGCCCTGGTGAAGAACCTGAGTGAGCCGTTCCCGTCGAAGACCACGCTGCCCCGGCAGTCCGAGTCCAACGGCGCAGCATCCGCTCTGGGACCAGGACGGCGTACACGAGATCTACCGCGAGTGGCGGACGGTGCTGAACGAGTACGACCCGCCCCGGTCGGCGGTGGCCGAGGCGTTCGTGCCGGCCGCGCGCCGGGCCCGGTACGCGAGTGCGGACGGGCTCGGGCAGGCGTTCAACTTCGACCTGCTGCAGGCGGACTGGGAGTACGAGAAGTTCCGTCAGGTGATCGAGGACAACCTCGCGCTGGCCGAGCAGAACGGGTCGTCCTCGACCTGGGTGTTCTCGAACCACGACGTCGTCCGGCATGCGACCCGGTACGGGCTGCCGAAGGACCCGTCCGGGCTCTGGCAGGACGGGAAGGCGTGGCTGCTCAGCAACGGCACCGAGCCGACGGTCGACGTCGAGCTGGGTCTGCGGCGGGCGCGGGCGGCGGTGCTGCTGATGCTGGCGTTGCCGGGATCGGCGTACCTGTACCAGGGTGAGGAGCTGGGGCTGCAGGAGGTCGGCGAGCTGCCGGCGGCGAACCTGCAGGACCCGGCGTACTTCCGCTCGAAGGGTGCCGAGAAGGGCCGCGACGGCTGCCGGGTGCCGATCCCGTGGACGGTCGACGGACTGTCGTTCGGCTTCGGCTCGGGTGGTTCGCACCTGCTGCAGCGAAGTTGTTCGCACCTACTCGATGCGAGTGCCAGGACAGCGACGCCGACTCGACCCTCAGCCTGTCCCGCACGGCGAGCGCGGTCCGCCGCGGCCTGAGACAGACCAGCGAGGGACCTCGTGCGTCCATGGCGTCGACTGGTCTCTTCCGTTTCTCGAGCGCCCCCGCGGCTGGCAGTCCATCGCCTAACGTCGTCTCCGCACTGCTCGGGCAGTGTCACCAGCCGGATTGCCCGGGTCTCTTGACGACCGTGCGCTTTCTCGCGGGTGACCTGGGCATTCTCGACCTCGGCCCACGGCAGCTCATCCAGCGCCGCGTACGCCGCAGGGGCGTTGCCCTTGACGGTGAGCAGGTAGTGCCCGCCCAGCCCGATGATCTTCGCGGTCAACTCTCGCGTGGTGTGCTTGGCATCAGCCGTGATCACCACGCCGGCCAGGTTCCCGCCGCGGCGGGCCGCGATCCGGTCGACCATGTCCTTGACCGCGGCGTTCTCGTCCCCGCCAACGATCCGCGCTAGGCCATGAACCTGTCGAGTGCCGTGCTCGACGGCCTCCACGACCGCCTCCTGCCGCATCACGCCGGCCTCGTCCCAGTTCCTTGCGCCCTTGAGCGTCTTCCCGTCCATCGCCACGACCAGGTCAATTCCCAGGTCAACAAGCAGATCCGACGCCAGATCCGGCTCTCCGACAGCAACCCGCTCGGGCTCCGGCTCGGGCTCGGGCTCGGGCTCGGGCTCGGGCTCGGGAACAGCGTCGGTGACGGTAGCCCACACCGACAGCGCCTCGTCCAACTCGACCGGATCGACCCGGTTCAGTACCCGGCGAAAGGTCGCTGCCGACGGTGGTCGGCGACGCCCCAACCCGAACCCGGTCAACATCGCACGGTCCAGGTCCGCCACCGTCTCCGCGATCACCGCGAACGTCGATGCGCCACAGCACACCGCGAAGACCGCCATCGCGAGCACGACCACGAGATTGAACCGCCGCCCACGCCGTTTCCGCTGGTCTGGAACGGATTCCAGCGCCCGCATCAAGCCCGAGACATCGCGCCGAACCCGAGCCTCCATGTCCGACGGCTGGTCAAGCACACCCACGAGCAACGACAATGACGACACGACAGCGGCTCCTTGCGACGCGGCAACGGTGTAGGAACCTGCAGCATCCCAACGGAGCCGCTGTCTCCACGCCCACGCCACGCACGCCGCCACCTCAAGTCAAGACCGACACGCCAACCGCAGCCAGATCAACTTTGCAATCGCCCTGGTTCGCACCTGGTGCAGCCGAAATGGTTCGGCGGCTACTCGGTCGAGGCGCAGGAGGGCGACCCGGGGTCGACGCTGAGCCTCTACCGCAAGGCTCTCGCCGTACGCCGCGGTCTCCAGACCGGCAACTCGCTCACCTGGGTCGACGGCGGCGACTTCGTCCTGCACTTCACCCGCCCCGGCGGCTGGCAGTCGATCACCAACTTCGGGGCCGCGCCGGTCGAGCTCCCCGAGGCCGCGGTGGTGCTGGCCAGCGGCCCGCTCGAGGGCGACAAACTGCCAGGTGACACCACCGCCTGGCTGATCTGACCCTCGCTCCGTGGATCTTGCCTACCCAGGATCCACGGACCGAGTAAGCCACAACGTGCGGCAGGATGGGGGCTGTGAATCCGACGGTAGGTGACGTGGTTGCTGTGCTCGATCGGCTGTACGACCCGGCCTGGGCGGAGAGCTGGGACGCGGTCGGGCTGGTGACCGGGGATCCGGAGCAGCCGGTACGGCGGATTCTGTTCGCGGTCGACCCGATGCGGGCCGTCGTGGACGAAGCCATCGCCGGTGACTTCGACCTCCTCGTCACCCACCATCCCCTCCTGCTGCGCGGGGTCCACAGCGTCGCGGGTACGACGCCCAAGGGCCGCGTCATCCACGACCTGATCAAGAGCAACACGGCGCTGCACGTCTGCCACACCAACGCGGACAACGCGAACCCAGGCGTCAGCGACGCGCTCGCAGCCGCCCTCGGCCTGCGCGACACCCGTCCGCTCAAGGCGATGCCGTCGGACCCGATGGACAAGCTCGTCGTGTTCGTCCCCGTCGAGGAGACGCAGGCCATGCTCGACGCGTTGTCGAAGGCCGGTGCGGGCCGGATCGGGGACTACGAACGGGCCGCCTGGAGCGGGACCGGCGAAGGGACCTTCCGGCCGCTCGAAGGTGCCAACCCGACCATCGGACAGGTCGGCGACATCGAGGTGGTCGCCGAGAACCGGCTCGAGATGCTGGTCCCGCGCCGGAACCGCCGCGCCGTCGTCGAAGCGCTGAAAGCTGCCCACCCCTACGAGGAGCCGGCCTTCGACCTCTACGAGCTGGCCGTGCTGCCGAGTGAGCGTGGCGGCGGGCGGATCGGCGTACTCCCGGAGCCGATGTCGCTGCAGGACTTCGCCCGGCTGGTCGCGGACAACCTGCCGCGGACGGAGCACGGCGTACGCGTGTCCGGGGATCCTGACCGGACCATCTCGATCGGTCGCGGTCGTCGGGGGAGCGGGTGACTCGGAGTTCGACCGGGTGCGCGCCGCCCGCGTCGACGCCTACGTCACCGCCGACCTCCGGCACCACCCCGCGACCGAGGCCCGCGCGTACGACGAGGGGCCCGCGCTGGTCGACGTCGCGCACTGGGCCAGCGAGTGGCCCTGGCTCGCGGGACGCGGAGCGGCTCCTGCTCGAGGGGTTGGCAGACCAAGGCAGTACCGTGGACACTCACATCTCGACGCTCCGCACGGACGCGTGGAACCTGCGGCTCTGAGTCCGCGGCACTGACAACTGAACGAACTAAGGAGCCGACTCTGAACGCCGAGGCCGCTGTCCAACGCCGGTTACTGGACCTGCAGGATCTCGACCTGCAGCTGGATCAGGTCGCCCACAAGCGCAAATCGCTCCCCGAGCACCAGGCCCTGGCCGAGCTGGCCGCGGAGAAGTCGGTGGTCGACCGCGAGCTCGTCACCGCCGACACCGAGGTCAGCGATCTGCAGCGGGAGCAGAAGAAGGCCGACAGCGACGTCGAGCAGGTTCGCCGGCGCAAGGCGCGCAACCAGCAGCGGCTCGACTCCGGTCAGGTCACCTCGCCGAAGGACCTGGAGAACCTGCAGCACGAGGTCGGTTCGCTGGACCGGCGGATCTCCGACCTGGAGGACGCCGAGCTCGAGGTGATGGAGAAGCTGGAGGCGGCCGAGGCCGTGCAGGCCGACCTGCGGTCCCGCGCCGAGGCGTTCGCCGGCCGGCAGGCCGAGCTGGAGACCTCCCGCGACGCCGCGATCAAGGAGCTCGACGAGCAGCGCGCGCAGGTCGGCGACCAGCGGGCCACGATCGCCGCCGAGCTCCCGGACGCCCTCGTCGCGCAGTACCAGCGGCTCCGCGAGCACAACGGCGGGATCGGTGCCGCGCCGCTGGTCGGCAAGCGGTGCATGGGCTGCCGGATGGAGCTGGCGCCCTCCGACCTGAGCGCCGATCAAGGCTGCCGCGCCGGACGCCGTCCTGCGGTGTGAGGAGTGCGGCCGCATCCTCGTCCGTACGCCGGAGAGCGCCGCGTGAGCATCGCCCAGGTGATCGTCGAGGCCGACGGTGGCTCGCGCGGTAACCCGGGGCCGGCGGCGTACGGCGCTCTGGTCCGGGACCCGGTGACCGGCGAGGTGATCGCGCAGACCGGGAAGACGCTCGGGATCGCGACCAACAACGTCGCCGAGTACTCCGGTCTGATCGCGGGGCTGGAGCTGGCCGCGGAGTACGCGCCGAACGCCTCGATCGAGGTGCGGATGGACTCCAAGCTGGTGGTCGAGCAGATGGCCGGCCGGTGGAAGATCAAGCACCCGGACCTGCAGCCGCTCGCGATCAAGGCACAGGGGCTGGCGCCGTTCGGGACCGAGTGGACCTGGGTGCCGCGGGCGCAGAACGCGGCCGCGGACGCGCTCGCGAACATGGCTCTGGACGGTGTGCCGATCCCGCTGAAGCCTTCGGCGGTTGAGACTTCGGCCGCAGTCAAGGAGCCGTCGGATCTACAGAAGGCGATCCAGGGCTGGGGCGCGCAGGCCGAGCCGCCGACGCAGCTGATCTTCCTGCGCCACGGCGAGACTCCGCACACGGTGGAGAAACGGTTCTCCGGATCCGGCGGCGACAACCCCGGGCTGAGCGACACCGGCCGGGCTCAGGCACACGCGGCCGCGGAGTACCTGTCCCGGATCGGCGGCGTGGACGCGATGGTGATGTCGCCGATGCTGCGGACGCGGCAGACGGCCGAGATCGTCGCGGCCGGTCTCGGACTCGAGCCGGTCGTGGACGACGGCTGGGTCGAGTGCTCTTTCGGCGACTGGGACGGACACACATTCGCGGAGGTCCAGCAGAAGTGGCCGGACGCGCTGAACGCGTGGATGGAGTCGACCACAGTCGCGCCGCCAGGGGGAGAGTCGTTCGACCAGTGCGCGCGGCGGGCCCGGTCGGCGCGGGACGGTTTGCTGGCCAAGTACCCGGGCAAGACGGTTGTCGTCGTCACCCATGTCACGCCGATCAAGTTGATGGTCCGGTCGGTGCTGCAGGCCCCGATGGCGTCGGTGTTCCGGATGGAGTTGCGCCCGGCAACGCTGACCGAGATCCACTGGTACGCCGACGGCCTCGCCTCACTGCGATCGTTCAACGTCCAGCCCGGGCTCTGAGCACTACTTCTTCGTCACGCTGACCATCCGTCCCCTTCTTCGCTATTCTCGCCGTAGCCACAGACGGTGGTTGGTTGAAAGGGACGGGTGTTCTAGTGCCTTTGCAGAGGGTTCATTTCGCCGAGGACGTGCCGGAAGTCTTCCGGGCGTCACTGCAAGCGATCCGGCGTGAGCTCGAGGTCCCGGCGGAGTTCCCGGCCGAGGTGGTCGCCGCGGCTGTGCACGCGGCGGAGAGCCCTCGTCTGCCCGCGCTCGACCGGACCGACATCGACTTCGTCACCATCGACCCGCCGGACTCGATGGATCTGGACCAGGCACTGCACATCGAGCGCGACGGCGACGGGTACACGGTGTACTACGCGATCGCCGACGTCGCCGCCTTCGTCCAGCCCGGCGACCCGATCGATGTCGAGGCCCGCCGCCGCGGCGAGACGCTCTACGCGCCGGACAAGCGCACTCCGCTGCACCCGCCGGAGCTGTCCGAGGGCGCGGCTTCGCTGCTGGCCGACCAGGTCCGTCCCGCCCTGCTGTGGACGATCTCGGTCGACGCGGCCGGGGAGGGCACCGGAGTCGTCTGCGAGCGCGCGCTGGTGAAGTCGCGCGCCAAACTCAACTACGCCGGTGTGCAGAAGGATCTCGACGCCGGCAACGCCTCGGAGTCACTGCGGTTGCTGCGCGAGGTCGGCAAGCTGCGTGAGCATCGTGAGCTCGCCCGCGGCGGCGTCAACCTGCCCATCCCGGACCAGGAGGTCGTCACCTCCAACCACGGCTGGGGTCTGGAGTTCCGCGCACCGCTCCCGGTCGAGGGCTGGAACGCGCAGATCTCGCTGCTCACCGGGATGGCCGCCGCGCAACTGATGATGGGCGGCGGGATCGGCATCCTGCGGACGCTACCGGAATCGCACGAGGATCTGCGCCGCAAGCTGGGGAACACGGCCAAGGCACTCGGGATCGACTGGCCGGACGGGACGTCGTACGCGGCGTTCATCCACGGTCTGGATCCGAAGGTGCCGGCGCACGCGGCGATGCTGGCGGCGTGCACGGTGCTGTTCCGCGGCGCCGGGTACATCGCGTTCTCGGGCGGTGTGCCGGAGCAGCCCGCACACGCCGCGATGAAGGCCGAGTACGCGCACGTCACCGCACCGCTGCGGCGGCTGGTCGACCGGTGGACCGGGGAGATCTGCGTGGCGCTGTCCGCGGGCACGGAGGTGCCGGCCTGGGTGCTCGAGTCGATGGACGAGATCCCGAAGATCATGGACGACGCGGATCGCCGGGCGCACGCCTACGAGCGCTCGATCGTCAGCATGGTCGAGGCCGGGCTGGTGGCCGACGAGATCGGGTCCGAGTTCGACGGTGTCATCACCGAGGTCGACCAACGCGACAACACCCGCGGCATCGTCGTGCTGTCCACGTTGGCGATCGAGGGCCGCATCACCGGTACGACGGCTCTGCCGCTCGGCCGGCCGGTCCGCGTCAAACTCGTCGAAGCCGATATCGCCAAGCGCGTGGTCGTCTTCGAACTACTCGCCTAGGTAGTCCTCGACCGCTGCGGTCGTGCGCCTGGCGTCACCGGTCGCCAGCAGGTCCAGCAACGCGCCGCGGAGCATGGCCAGCACTGCGGTACGACGTGCTTCCGCGTCGGCGGACCCGGGATCGGGCTGACTCCCCTTGAGTAGCTCGAGCCAGTCGTCCACGGTCGAGCGGCCGTAGTCCGCCCACGGCCCCGCCGGCGCGACCAGCGAGCGCCCGTATGCCTCGACCCAGAACTGCATCAACGGCCGCCGTTCGGGGGCGGCGAGCCACGTCCACAGCTCCCTGGCGACCACGGTCAGTCCGGGCGGTTCGTCGTACCGGGCGTCGATCTGCCGGAGGAGTTCGAGTTCGTCGACGCGGGCGCGGGCGAGAAGGGCGCGGATCAGGCCGTCCTTGCTGTCGAACAGGAACAGCAGCACCCGGGGGCTGGAGCCGATCGCGGTCGCGAGCGGGCGCAGCGACAGGTCGGCCAGTCCGTGGGTGAGCGAGTACGCGTAGGCGCGCTCGAGCAGTTCCTGCTGGCGCGCGGACGGGGCTGGCTTCGTGGTTGGCACGACGCTAGTATTGCTTACTGAAACAGTCGTGTCAGTAGATTGGGTTGGGTTGATGACAAAGCTGATCAGGAAGCTGGGGGAGCCGGGCGACCTTGGCTGGGTGGTGCAGGCGCATGCCGAGATCTACGCGGCGGAGTACGGCTGGGGTCCGGCGTACGAGGTCTTGATCACGCAGATCGTCGCGGCGTACGCGACCGAGCACGACGACGCCCGGGAGGCCGCCTGGATCGCCGAGGTGGACGGCGTCCGGGCCGGCAGCATCTTCTGCGTCCGCGGTCCGGACGAGGCGACTGCCCAGCTTCGGCTGCTCCTGGTCACTCCGGACGCCCGGGGGCTCGGCCTCGGCGCTGAGTTGGTCGACACCTGCCTGGCGTTCGCCCGCGCGGCCGGTTACAAGCGGATGGTGCTGTGGACCAACGATCCGCTGGTCGCCGCACGGCACATCTACCTCGCCCGCGGCTTCCGCCTGACCGGCTCCGAGCAGCACGACACCTGGGGCCAGAGCCTCGTCGGTCAGACCTACGAGACCGACCTCTAGGTGCTGCAGGCGGGGGCGCCGGGGGCTGGGGTGCGGTAGATGGCGTGGGACAGGAAGGTGCTGACGTAGCCGTTCTGGACGCGGAGGACGTGGCGTGGTCAGGCGCTGCCGAGTGGGAGGTAGGTCCTGAGTGGCAGGGCTAGGTAGTAGGCGCCGTAGTCGGTGAAGTTGTAGTGGCGCGTCCCGGGGATCGTGGCGCACCACGACGTACCAGTGCTTGCTTTGAGCAACGACAGGATGCGGTCGCGGTCCTCGTCGCCGCGGGCGTCCGGTCCGCAGATGCCGGTGATGCAGGAGTCGTCGGCGCCGAGGAGGAGGATCGGCGCCTGCACGCCCTTGGTCACGGCCTCGCCGTACGGGACTCCGTCAAGGTCCACCGCCGCCGCACACCGGTTGTCGATCCGGCAGGCTTCGAGCGATGCCGCGCCGCCGAACGAGTGCCCGACGTACGACGGACCGATCCCGGGCTCCACGCTGTTCGGCAGTTGCCTCGCCACCATCGTGCCGGCGAACCGGGCGTCGGCGGCCCACGTGCGGACCAGGCGATCGCCTTCCTTGTCGAGGTCGCCCGGTTTGGCCGCCTCGGTGCTCTCGACCTGCTGCCCGTTCAGCACGGTGAGGTCCGCGCTGTACGTCGGCGTCACGCCGGCGACCAGGTAGCCGTGACTCGCGAGGTCCTCGGCAAGGGTGGCGTACATCGGTGCCGACAGCCCCAAGCCCGGCATCAGGACGACGACCGGAAACCGGCCAGGTGCGACCGCTACCCGGTCGAACGCGGGATCCTTGAGCGTGTCGAACGGTCCCTGGAACACCGAGGCCGGTGCCTTCAGTTGGAGGTCGCTCCACTGCCCGGGTGCGTACTGAACCTTGCGACCGGTGATGTCCTTCGCCACCGGGTACCAGAGCCACACGGAGAGCTGCCGCTGTCCTTCGCCGTACGGATCCTTGCGGCCGGTGTCGGTCCACTCGAACGTCCGCCGGCCGACCTGATAGTTGCCGGTCGGGTCGGGCAACGCCACCGGCTCCGACCGCTGGACCGCCACCCAGCCCACGTATCCGCTGCCGGCGAGCAGCGCGAACAGCACGAGGATCACGATCCCCGTGCGCACCCGCCGTACCCCTCCGCGCGCCACACCCCCAGCCTGCCACCCACCCGGTCCGCCAGCACGCAGCCCACGCGTGCCACCACCCAGCCTCACGCGTGCTAGCAGCGGTCCGCGACTCAATGAGGCCGAGGTGCGGACGCGCGCCCAGCCCGCGATCAGCGCACCGCCGTGGGCGATAAGCCAGAAGCATGCCGGCGGCTGCGGTTGAAGGAACGGGCCGGTCTGTAAGCCGGATTCTGTGGTCGGCGATCATCCATCTACGGTGCTCGTTGCCGGGCACCTCCAGCGGCCTACCCGCGAGCTCGGGCGGGCAGCCCTCGAACGCTCGCGCGGACGATGGTTGCCCAACGCCCTTCTTGGCCTTGCTCCACGTGGGGTTTACCGAGCCTCCGCAGTCACCTGCGGAGCTGGTGGTCTCTTACACCACCCTTTCACCCTCACCCGCACTCCGATGAACCACGGGGTTCACCGAAGCCGCTGGCGGTCTGCTCTCTGTGGCACTGTCCCGCGGGTTTCCCCGGGTGGGTGTTACCCACCACGCTGCCCTGTGGAGTCCGGACTTTCCTCGGTGCCCACCGGTCAGGTGAGCAACGCGATCGCCCGACCGACCCGTTCCGCCCTCAGGATACGGCCTGCGCGGACACCTCGGGCCAACGGCCGTCGGCGGCCCGCTCGTAGGGGTGTACGCCGACCACGGCGTCGAGATTCAGCGGGCCGTAGATGTGCGGGAAGCTGATACCGATCCCGTCCAGGTCCTCGTCGCACAGCGCGGACACCAGGCGCTCGGTGTCGATCACCAGCAGACACAGCGGCCCTTCGACGTCGTCGTACGCGAAGTTCGCCACCATGGCCACCTGCTCCGCCCTGGAGGCGTGGATGAACGTTGCCCCGTCGTCGAGGCTCTTGCCGCGCGTCGACCACCGGTAGCACCCGGCCTCGACAGCGGCCTCCCACTGGTCCGGAAACGCGATATGCAGAATCGTCGCCATCCTCGGAGCGTATCCGGGCCGCCGGTCCGGAGTTCCGTTGCGACACTCACCCGTCGTTTCGATGTCACTAATCGGCGCTAGCGTGCCGTCCATGACACCGCCCATTTCAGAACTCGACCGTCGCAGGTTCCTCGGTGCCGTCGCAGGTGTTGCCGGCGCGGCGACGCTTGCGCAGTTGCCGGTCGGCCCGGCGAACGCGACGCCGCGGCCGCCTGGCGGGAACTACCCGTTCACGCTCGGCGTCGCCAGTGGCGACCCGACGTCGAGCGGCGTCGTCCTGTGGACCCGGCTCGCGCCGGACACGTTCGTCCCCGGCGGCGGCATGCCGCCGACGAGCGGTGCCGGTGGAGTGGCAGATCGCGCTCGACGACCGGCTTCCGTCGCGTCGTCCGAACCGGTACGACGTGGGCGCTGCCGGAGCTCGCCCACTCGGTGCACGTCGAGGTGGACGGACTGGCCCCGGATCGCGAGTGGTTCTACCGGTTCCGGTACCGCGCCGACGTGTCGCCCGTCGGCCGCACCCGGACCGCGCCCGTGCGCGCCGGCCGGCACGCCGCAGGCTGAAGTTCGCGTTCGCGTCCTGCCAGGAGTGGTCGAGCGGCTACTACTCCGCGCTACCGGCACCTCGCCGACGAGGACCTCGACCTGGTCCTGCACCTCGGCGACTACGTCTACGAGGGCGGCATCCCGGCCGACGGCGGCTACCGGCAAGACGCCGGTGCCGGCGGTGCTGCGGCCGGCGCCGCGCGACCTCGAGCGCTGGCGGATGCAGTACGCGCTCTACCAGAGCGACCCGGATCTGCAGCTGGCCCACGCGCGCTTCCCGTGGATGGTCACCTGGGACGACCACGAGGTCCAGAACGACTACGCCAACACCCAGTCGCAGTACGAGGGCGACATCAGCGCCCTGCGCGCCGCGGCGTACCAGGCCTGGTACGAGCACCAGCCGGTGCGTCGGCCCGCGCGGCCCGCCGGTGAGGGTCCACGGATCTACCGCCGGCTGCAGTGGGGCGACCTCGCCCAGTTCGACGTGATCGACGGCCGGCAGTACCGCAGCGTCCCGCCGTGCGGCTGGGGCGAGGCCGACGCCTGCGACGGCGGCTACGACCCGTCGATCACGATGCTCGGCCAGACGCCAGGAGACGCTGGCTGCTACGACGGTCTGCGCCGCTCGCGACGCCCAGTGGAACGTGCTGGCCAGCAACGTGATGCTCGGCCGGCTCGACCACGACGGCACCGCGGGCGACCTGCTCTGGCACGACGCGTGGGACGGGTTCCCGGGCGCGCGGCAACGGCTGATCGCGGCGTGGGACCGGGCGAACGACGCCGCAACCCGGTCGTCGTCACCGGCGACTGGCACTCCACGTTCGTCAACGACATCCACGCGGACTTCGACCGCGCGCGGACTCACCGGTGGTGGCGACCGAGTTCGTCGGCACCTCGCATCACCAGCAACGGCGACGGCGAGGTGTACGGGCCGTACTACGGGCCGATGATCAAGTACAACCCGCACATCAAGTTCTTCGACGGCGACCGGCGGGGCTACGTCCGCTGCACGATCGACCGTGACGAGTTCCGCACCGACCTGCAGATGGTCACCACGGTGAGCCGTGCCGACGCCCCGAAGTACACCTACGCGTCGTTCGTCGTGGAGAACGGCCGCCCTGGTGCCGTCAAGCTCTGACGTCGCACCCGAACCCGGCACTGGTGGTTGAACGGTTGGTCTAGGGTGCTCGGCATGGCGAAGGATGAGAGCAGCGAGTCCCCGTCCGAGGCGGTGGCCGAGGAGCAGAAGCAGCCTGCGGCCACCACACCCACCGACGACCTGGTGTCGACGCAGCACGTGCTGTCGATCGGCCGGAAGAAGCTGAAGTACACCGCGACGACCGGGCGGATCGTGCTGCGGCAGGAGGTGCTGACCGAGGGCAAGTTCGACGGGCACCGGCCGAAGGCCGAGGTGTTCCTGACCGCGTACACGCTGGACGGCGCCGATGCCGCCGACCGGCCGGTGACGTTCGCGTTCAACGGCGGTCCGGGCTCGTCGAGCGTCTGGCTGCACCTCGGCCTGCTCGGTCCGCGCCGGGTCGTGTCCGGCGACGCCGGCGACCTCGCGCCCCCGCCGTACGGGCTGGTCGACAACCCCGAGTCGCTGCTGCAGCACAGCGACCTCGTCTTCATCGACCCGGTCTCGACCGGCTACTCGCGGGCCGTCGAGGGCGAGAAGCCCGGCGACTACCACGGGTTCACCGGCGACCTCGAGTCCGTCGGCGAGGTGATCCGGCTGTGGACGTCGCGCAACGGCCGGTGGATGTCGCCGAAGTTCCTGGCCGGCGAGTCGTACGGTACGACGCGCGCCGCCGGGCTGGCCGCGCACCTGCAGGAGCGGCTACGGCATGTACCTGAACGGGGTGATGCTGATCTCGGCGGTGCTCGAGTTCGGCACGCTCGAGTTCACGCCGGGCAACGACCTGCCGTACACGCTGTTCCTGCCGTCGTACGCCGCCATCGCGCACTACCACGGTCTCGCCGGACCAGTCGCTGCGCCGAGGTGCTCGCCGACGCGGAAGGTTCGCGGCCGGGCGGCTACCCGTATGCGCTTGCCCAGGGCAACCGGATCCCGGCCGACGACCGGGCCGAGGTGGTCACCCG
Source organism: uncultured Actinomycetota bacterium (assembly GCA_963770725.1). Classification (GTDB taxonomy): domain Bacteria; phylum Actinomycetota; class Actinomycetes; order Propionibacteriales; family Kribbellaceae; genus Kribbella. Next base: position 192,762 of record CAVYQT010000008.1, on the reverse strand, counting down.
GCTGGCGACGCTGACCGGACTGTCCGAGGACTACGTCGACCGGGTGGACCTGCGGATCGAGCACATGCGCTTCTTCGCCGAGCTGCTGCGGTCACGCCGTCAGGTGGTCGGCCGGCTGGACGGCCGCTTCACCGGGTGGGACGCCGACTACGCCGGCGAGACGCCGGGCAAGGACCCGTCGTTCAGCGCGATCATCGGGCCCTACACGGCCGCGCTGAACCACTACGTGCGGGCCGAGCTGGAGTACGAGAACGACCTGCCGTACGAGATCCTCAACATGGACGCTGCCAAGGCCTGGTCGTTCAAGGAGTTCGAGGGCCAGCACGATCACCGTCGCCGACAAGCTGGCCGACGCGATGCGGGCCAACCCGCACCTCAAGGTCCACGTCGCGTCCGGCCACTACGACGGCGCCACGCCGTACTTCGCCACCGAGCACACGCTCGCCCATCTGCAGATCCCGGCCGAGCTGGTCGGCAACATCGAGACGAGTACTACCCGGCCGGCCACATGATGTACGTCCACGAGGAGTCGCGGGTGCAGCAGTCCGAGGACCTGGCCGCGTTCATCCGTTCGGCCTCGAACCGGTGACCGTTCCGGCCGAGCTGCCGGACGATCAGGTGCTCGGCGGCTGGATCGTCCTCAGGTTCGTCCTCGGTATTCCGCGTCTCCACGCACTGCTTGCCGCCGGCAACATCATCTCGAAGACGGCTGCCGGTCACTACGGTGCCTCCGGGTTCCCGTCGTACGCCGACCTCTGCACTCGAGCCGTCAACCACCGAGCGGGGCACCCGGTGGGCTTCACCGTTGCCGACGCGACGCCGACAGTCGCCTTCGGACGCGCGGTCATCGCCTCCGCCCAACAGCTCTGAGCACTCCTGGGAGTACTGCGTGGTCCTTACGGCAAGGTCAGGATCTCGGCGCCGGTGTCGGTAACGAGCAGGGTGTGCTCGAACTGGGCGGTGAGCGACTTGTCCTTGGTGGTCGCGGTCCAGCCGTCGTCCCACAGGTCGTAGTCGTAGGTGCCGAGGGTGAGCATGGGCTCGATGGTGAACGTCATCCCGGGCTCGATCACGTCGTCGAAGCGCTCGTCGTCGTAGTGCGGGATGATCAGGCCGGAGTGGAACGACGTCGCGATTCCGTGGCCGGTGAAGTCGCGGACGACGCCGTACCCGAACCGCTTGGCGTAGGACTCGATCACGCGGCCGATGATGCTGACCTGGCGACCCGGCCTGACCGCCTTGATGCCGCGGTTCAGCGCCTCACGCGTCCGCTCGACCAGCAGTCGCGTCTCCTCGTCCACGTCGCCGACGAGGAAGGTGGCGTTGTTGTCGCCGTGCACACCGTCCAGGAACGCGGTGATGTCGACGTTGACGATGTCGCCGTCCTCGAGCGGGCGGTCGTCGGGGATGCCGTGGCAGATCACCTCGTTGACCGACGTGCACAGCGACTTCGGATAGCCGCGGTAGCCGAGGGTCGACGGGTACGCACCGCGCTCGATCAGGTACTCGTGGCCGACGCGGTCCAGCTCGTCGGTGGTGACGCCGGGCTTCACCGCGTCACCGACCGCCTGCAGCGCCTGTGCTGCCAGCTTGCCCGGCGACGCGCATCTTCTCGATCAGTTCGGGTGATGTGACGTAGGAACCGTCGTACGGCGTCGGAGCCGGCTTCCCGACGTACTCGGGACGCGGGATGGACGCGGGGACTTCGCGGCGCGGCGAGATGATGCCGGGAGTGAGAGACGACATGGTGGGAACATTGTAGTGAGCTGCGACAAGACTCCCGTGAGGCGGTCATCCAGATGAGCGACGATCACAGCAACGAGTGGTACTACAACGTCAAGACCGGCAAGGTCGAGCCTTACCAGGGGGAGAAGTCAGCCGATCGGCTCGGACCCTACAACTCACCGGAAGAGGCTGCCCGGGCGCTCGAAAAGGTCCAGGAACGCAACGAGGCCTGGGACAACGACCCCAAGTGGAACGACGACTGACCACAACACAACAGGCACCCCGCTTCGCGGGGGTTGTGTTGGGTGAAGCGACGACTGCTGCATGCAAGCCGCTACGCGGTGAGGTTGTGCTGACGCAGCACTGCGACTGACTGCCGGCCGCGAGCTTGAAGCACCAAGGGGCACCCCCGTTGACGGTGGTGCCCCTCGACTTTGGTGGTCGGCGTCGCGTCGGAGCGAACGCCCGGTTCAGCGGGTGACCCGGCGGGCCGGAGCCTTGCGGGCCGGGGACTTCTTCGCCGCGGTCCGCTTCGCCGGCGCCTTCTTGGCGGCGGTCTTCTTGGCCGGGGCCTTCTTGGCGGCGGTCTTCTTGGCCGGGGCCTTCTTGGCGGGCGCCTTCTTCGCGACCGTCTTCTTCGCGGGCGCCTTCTTGGCCACGGTCTTCTTGGCCGTCGTCCGCTTCACCGGGGCCTTCTTCGCGACGGTCTTCCTCGCCGTCACCTTCTTGGCCGGGGCCTTCTTCGCGACCGTCTTCTTCGCCGTCGTCTTCCGCGCGGCGGTCTTCTTCGCAGCGGTTGTCTTCTTGGCAGCGGTCTTCTTGGCGGGCGCCTTGGCAGCGCTGCGCTTTGCCGGCGCTTTCTTTGCCGCACTCACCTTCTTCGTCACTGTCTTCTTCGCTGCGCTGACCTTGCGCGCGGACGTCGTCTTCGCGGCGCTGGCCTTCTTCGCGACAGTCTTCTTGGCGGGAGAAGCCTTTTTGGCTGTCGCCTTCCCTGCGGCTGCCTTCTTGGCTGGCACTCTGCCTCCTTGGTGCGGCTGAGGAAAACCACGGTGGATTCCTCGTCGTCATGATGATGACAACACTTGGTGGCTACGTAAAGCACCCGAAACGTCTTCAGGTTAAGGCGTCCTGGCCGCAGGCAGGCGCGCAAATGCCGAAAATCCTTGTGCAGAAGGGATTCCGTCGCGCTATGAGGATGCCCGACGGGCTCAAGAATTTCTTGGCGACACGCGCAGAAAGTTCGTGTCGAAGCGTGCTTTCGGGGAGTGTTGTCCTCGGCAACGGCCTGTGCGAAGTGAGGTGACGGACATGTCGAAGAGCGTGTGCGACGACGTCGGAGACGTGTGATGAGAGAGCTTGCGGACGACCTCGGCGACGTCGTAACGATGCCGTCGGCAGTGCGTCGTGTGGTCAGCATCGTGCCGTCGCTGACCGAGTCGATCGCGGTCACGCACGCACATCTCCTGGTCGGTGCGACGGACTGGTGCACCCATCCGCAACACCTCGACGTGACGCGTGTGCGAGGTACGAAGAATCCTGATCTCGATCGCATCCGCGCACTCGCACCCGACGTCGTGATCGCGAATGCCGAAGAGAATCGTGCGGTCGATCTCGACGCGTTGCGAGCGAGTGGAATCGCGGTCTGGACCACCTCGCCGACGACGGTCGGCGAATCACTCGACTCACTCGAACGCATGCTGTCCGCGATCATCGACGAGATGCCGGCCTGGCTGCGACAAGCGCGCGAGGTGTGGAGTACGCCGTACGATGGGAAGCGCCGGCGGGCCGTCGTGCCGATCTGGCGTAGACCGTGGATGGCGTTGGGGCGGGACACATTCGCCGGTGATCTGTTGTCGCGGATCGGCGTCGACAACGTGTTCGCGGAATCCGGTGAACGTTATCCGCGGATCGATCCCGAGGTGTTGCCCGGTTACGACATCGTGGTGCTGCCGGACGAGCCTTATGCCTTTTCACCGGACGACGGTCCGGAGGCATTCACGCGGCCGGCGAAGTGCGTCTCCGGCCGGCATCTGACCTGGTACGGCCCGTCCCTCGTCGAGGCACGCGACGTGCTCACCCGGCAACTCGCCTGACTTCGCACGGCCCAGCTCGCCTGACTGCTCGCCGGATTACGTCTGAGGGTGCTCAGCGCACCGTTGTGACGCTGATCGGACGGGGGCAGTGATGCGTGCCACGATGCCTGCCGGGTCAGCTAGACGCTTAGGTATGCCTCACCTACACTCGCTGGGTGCCGTCGATGACCGCGAAGAAGAAGTGCTGCAAGGACAAGCCGCGGTGTAAGAAGTGCCCGGTCGTCCTGAAGCGGCTGGCTGATGCCGGCTGCGCGGAGCGGCTCGATCGGATCCACTACACGGTGGACAAGAAGATCAAGAAGAAGGTCCTCAAGGAGGCCCGCGGCCGCTGACGCGGTGACTCAGGACGCCCGGCGCAGGGTGACCGCGTCGGCCGCCTGGCGGAGCAGTCCGGGGATGGTGACGTGTGCGGCCTGACCGGTTGCCTCGAGGTCGTCGCCGTACCACCAGCCGTGCGCGCTGATCGTCTCCAGTTCGAGCTGTTCCTGGTTGGCGAACGTCACGTCGACACCGTCCACCGCGACCGCGAAGAACGTCTGGTGCTGGATGATCGGGCAACCGCCCCACTCGAACTCGATCGTGTTCGTCGCGACCGGCGTACCGAGGGACTCGATCGGCAGGTGGATGCCGACCTCCTCGCGCAGCTCCCGGCCGGCCGCTTCCGCGATCGTCTCACCGGCTTCCACCCCGCCACCGATGGTGAACCAGTACGTCGTCTGTGGCTTCAGCGGATCCCAGCCGTGCAGCAGCAACACCTTGCCGTCCGGGCGGACCGGCAGGACGCGGGCCGTCGTACGCCGGACGACGGTACCTGGTGGGGGCAGACGAGGATCGCTCACACGACAGAACGCTAGACGAGGAAGGCCGTCTCGCGTCGGCTCGTGCGGCGCGTCTCACAGTAGTTGCCGTGCACATCAGGTGGCACGATCGACGTATGACGGCAACGATCGGTCTCGGACTGGCAGCGCTCGGGCGACCCGGGTACATCAACCTCGGACACGACGAGGACCTGCCGCCCGGGCGCGCGATCGAGGATCTGAGAACGCGTACACATCAGCTGCTGGAGCAGGCCTGGCAGGCAGGTGTTCGCTACTTCGACGCCGCGCGTTCGTACGGTCTTGCCGAAGTCTTCCTCGGCGAGTGGCCGACGCCGGAGCGACGTGGCCGGCTCACGATCGGTTCGAAGTGGGGCTACACGTACGTCGCCGACTGGCGGCACGACGTGGACACGCACGAGGTGAAGGACCACTCGCTCGCGACCTTCGAACGGCAGTGGCCGGAGACCCTTCAAGCGCTTGGCGGACCACCCGACTTCTACCTGGTCCACAGCCTCACGGCGGACAGTCCCGCGCTCGGCGACACCAAACTGCTCGAGCGTCTCGGTCAGCTCGCGGCCGACGGCGTACGCGTCGGATTGTCGACAAGCGGACCACACCAGGCCGAGACCCTGCGTACGGCGCTGGAACTCAACGGACCGTTCACCGCCGTCCAGTCGACCTGGAACGTCCTCGAGACCTCCGCCGGCGCAGCACTCGCCGAGGCGCACGACGCGGGTTGGTTCGTGGTGGTCAAAGAAGCCGTCGCCAACGGCCGATTGACCGCGAAGGCCGGCGAGACCCCGTTCAACGAGTTCGCCCGCCAGCACGACATCGCCCCCGACGCCCTGGCGATCGGCGCCGCCGCCGCCCAACCGTGGGCCGACGTCGTCCTCAGCGGCGCCATCACCGCCGAACAACTCACCAGCAACCTCGCCCACCGAACCGCCGGCCCGCTGACTGAGTTCGCCCAGCAACCCGACGAATACTGGACCGAACGCTCCGCCCTGCCGTGGATCTAGCCCCACCCACGCAGCACGCGTGGGTGGGCGGTTAGAAGGTGTGTTCCTCGGCGGGGAAGTCTCCGGAGGCTACCTCGGCGGCGTAGGTGGTTGCTGCTGCGGTGAGGATGCCGCGGAGGTCGGCGTACTGCTTGACGAAGCGGGGCATGGTGCCGGAGCGCATGCCGGCCATGTCTTGCCAGACGAGGACCTGGGCGTCCGTGTCGCGGCCCGCGCCGATGCCGATCGTGGGGATGGTGACCCGCTTGGTGATCTCGGCGGCGACGTCGCCCGGCACCATCTCGAGGACGACGGAGAAGGCGCCGGCGTCGGCCAGGGCGATCGCGTCGTCGATCAGGCCGGCCGCCTGGTCGCCGCGACCCTGGACCCGGTACCCGCCGATGCTGTGTTCGCTCTGCGGGGTGAAGCCGATGTGCGCCATCACCGGGATGCCGGACTGGGTCAGTTTCTCCACCATCGGTACGACGGTCCGGCCGCCCTCGAGTTTGACCGCGTGCACGCCCGCTTCCTTCATGAAGCGTACGGCGGTGTGGAACGCCTGCTCGGGGGACGCCTGGTACGAGCCGAACGGCAGGTCCGCGACGACGAGCGCGCGGTCGACCGCACCGGCGACCGCGCGGGCCAACGGCATCAGTTCGTCGACGGTGACGCGCAGCGTCGTCTCGTAGCCGAACACGTTGTTCGCGGCCGAGTCGCCGACCAGCAGCACCGGGATGCCGGCCTGGTCGAAGATCTCGGCGGTGTACTGGTCGTACGCCGTCAGCATCGCCCACTTCTCGCCACGGTCCTTCATGTCGCGGAGGTGGTGGATGCGGTACCGGCGCGGACGCTTGCTGCCCTCAGCCGGGCCGGCAGAGGAGGGACTCTGACCTCGGGACACAGCCTGACCCTCTGCCGGGCCGCTCACCTGCGCGGTGACAGGACTGCTCGCCTGTGGAGCAGGCGGCGCGGGAGAGTCGGGGTTAGCGGCCTGTACGGGAGAGCCGCCACCGGTGGTCGGTGCTGGGGCATTGCCGGCCGCGGCGGCAGCGGCTTGAGCCCGCCTAGCACGGTGTGAACCGGTGTTCTCGTTCGGAACCTGGCTCGGTGCGTCCTGCTGGACATCCGCACGTCGCCGCGCGCCGACTCGCTTGGGCTGCTCGCTGACCGGGGTGTTGCTCTCGTACTCCGCACTCGGGTCGGACAGGTAGCCGTTGTCCGACTGACCTCCGGATTCCTGCCCGTAGTTGCCCTCCAGCATCTCCGGCAGGTACGCCGTGATGGTCGGAGCGTCCAGGTTGTTGCCCGGTGGGTTCGCAGGAGGCGACGCGGGTCGCTGGTTCTGCGGCGGCTGCTGGTTCTGCGGCTGCGCGGGCGGCGGCGGTGGAGTTGGTGCCTGGCTCGGCCCGTGAGGTTGCTGCTGCGGGGTCGGGCCGTTGTTTGCCGGCGTGCCGTTCTGTGCGGCTGCCGGGGCCTGGCCGCTCCAGTTGGCGTTGCTGGCGCCGTTGGAGCCGTGCGGCGCGGGCGCGTGCTGGGTCAGACCGTTGCTCCCGGCATGCGGAGGAGCGGGTGGGCGCTGCGGCTGCTGCTGCGGTGCGCCAGGCGGCGGCGCCTGCCGGTTCGGCGGTACGCCGTTGCTCCCTGGACCGAACGGGCTCGGCCGGCCCTGTGGCGGGGGAGGACCTACCGGCGCCTGCTGCGGCTGCTGCGGCCGGAACGGGTTCTGCTCCTGGTACTGACCGAACGGCGACTCATCCTCCCGAGCCTGCCCCTGCTCAGCGCGCCCAGGCTCGCCCCGACCAACTTCACCGCGCGAGGGCTCGCGACCGGGCTCCCCACGGGAGGGCTCGCCCCGACCGAACGCACCACGACCGGGCTCGCCCCGACCGAGCTCACCACGCGAGGGCTCGCCACGACCGAACTCGCCACGACCAGACTCACCACGACCAGACTCACCACGACCGAGGTCACTGCGACCGGGCTCACCGCGCGAGGGCTCGCCACGACCGAACTCGCCACGACCAGACTCACCACGACCGAGGTCACCGCGACCGGGCTCACCGCGCGAGGGTTCACCTCGGCCCGGCTCACCGCGACCGAGGTCACCGCGACCGGGCTCACCGCGACCGGGTTCCGGGCGCGTGGGATCGCCGTAGTACTCCGACCGCTGCTGGTCGCCGTACGGGCGGGGCTGGGGCTGTGGTTGGTCGCCGTACCGCTGCTGTTGGGGTTGCTGTGCGTGCGGCGGGGGTGAAGCCGGCAGGAACGGCGGCTTCGGGACGTACGGTTGCTGAGGCACCGGGCCGCGTTCGTAGGATCTGGGTGCGTTCGGCAACGACGGCGACGGGTCGAGGCCGTTGCCGCGGTCCCGCCAGGTGTCGTCGCCGTACTCCGAGCGGCGGTGCTCCTCGGTTGTCCGGTTCTTCGGTCCGGTCCCGTACGGCGACGGCAGCTCGTCGTCGTCCTGGGTACCGGCCGACTGGAAGTTGTCAACCATGCCTTCATCGTCCCACCGTTGCGGAGGGTGAGCGCTACCGGCTGCGGTTGAGCGATCGCTCACATCGTCCCTGGGCAGGCCGGAGCGGTCCATGAGCTCCTCGGGGGAACCCCACGGGGTGTCGGAGGTCGGGCGGTACCGCCAGGAATCAGTCAGTGCTCTCGCCACCTTCCGTACCTTCCTCACCAGTCACCGGCGCAGCCTCATCTGTCACCGGTGTCACCGGTGTCACCGACCCCGCCGCCGCCGCCGAGCCGTCCGCCGGAGCCACCTCCGCCGGAGCCACCTCCGCCGGAGCGTCCGCCGGAGCCACCTCCGCCGGAGCGTCCGCCGGAGCCACCTCCGCCGGAGCGTCCGCCGGAGCCGGATCCGCCGCGGTCACGTGCGCCGCCTTGCGGGCGTCCTCGCGCCAGGCGTTCGTGATCGGCAGCCGACGGTCCCGGCCGAATGCCTTGTGGGTGATCTTCGGGCCCGGCGGGTACTGCCGTCGTTTGTACTCCGCCTTGTCGACCAGCTGGATCACCTTGCTCACCAGCTCGGTCTCGAACCCGGCCGCGACCAGCTCGGCGCTGCCGCGGTCCTGTTCGACGTAGTCGTCCAGCATGTCGTCGAGCAGGTCGTACGGCGGCAGCGAATCGGTGTCCTGCTGGCCCGGTCGCAGCTCCGCGGACGGCGGTTTGGCGATCGAGTTCTCCGGGATCGGCGGCTGCTGGCCGCGTGCCTTCGCGTCCGCGTTGCGCCACTTCGCCAGCCGCCAGACCACCGTCTTCGGGACGTCCTTCAGCGGGGCGTACCCGCCGACCGCGTCCCCGTAGATGGTCGAGTAGCCGACGGACAGCTCAGACTTGTTGCCGCAGGCAAGCACCAGGTGGCCGTCGGCGTTCGACAGGCCCATCCAGATCACCGCCCGGACCCGCGCCTGCAGGTTCTCCTCGGCCAGTCCGGTCAGGCCGAGGGTGTCGATGAACGGCTGCACCATCGGCTGGATCGGAACCACCCGGTAGTTCAGTCCGGTCCGCGCCGCGAGCTCGGCGGCGTCGTCGCGCGAGTGCTCGCTGGAGTACACACTCGGGTTGGAGATGCCGAATACGTGCTCGGACCCGACCCCGTCACACGCGATCGCGGCGACCAGCGACGAGTCGATACCGCCGGACAGTCCGAGCAGGACGGACTTGAAGCCGTTCTTCTGCACGTAGTCGCGCAGCCCGGTGACGATAGCGCCGTACATCTCGGCCTCGTCCGCCAGCCGGGGCGCGACCGCCGAGGCGATCGGTTCGTACGACGGCAACGCGTCGTCGTGGATCACCGTGTGCACGATCTCGATGCCCTCGTGCGACCCGGACGGCGTCCCGGCCGGCGCGGGCAGGTCGAGGTCGACCACCATGCTGCCCTGCTCGAACTGCGGGGCGCGGGCGAACACCTTGCCCTCGGCATCGGCGATCAGGGAGTCGCCGTCGAAGACCAGCTCGTCCTGGCCGCCGACCAGGTTGACGTAGGCGAGCGAGCAGCCCGCCTCACGGGCACGACGGCGGACCAGGTCGCCGCGGACGTCGTCCTTGTTGGCCTCGTACGGCGAGCTGTTGATGACCAGGAGCAGACCGGCACCCGCGGCCTTGGTCACCGCGACCGGACCGCCGTCCTGCCAGAGGTCCTCGCAGATGACCAGCGCGACGTCGACACCGTGGATCCGGACCACCTGCAGGGTGCTGCCGGGGACGAAGTGCCGGAACTCGTCGAAGACGCCGTAGTTCGGCAGGTGGTGCTTGACCGCGCTGGTGACGACCCGACCCTGGTGGATCACCGCCGCGCTGTTGGTCGGGGACCCCTTCGGCCGGCCGAGCCGGTCCACGCCCATCGCCGTACCGGTGGCGCGGTCGAGGTAGCCGCAGACCACCACGATGTCGCCGAGACCCTCGTCGGCCAGCCGGGTGGCGAGGTCCTGGATACGGGCCTGCGACGCGTCCACGAACGATGCCCGCAGGGCCAGATCCTCGACCGGATACCCGGTCAGGGCGAGTTCGGGGAAGGCCACCACGTGGGCGCCCCGCTCGACGGCATTACGGGTCCACGCGACGATCTTCTCGGCGTTCCCGTCGATGTCACCGACGGTCACGTTGAGCTGAGCGAGAGCAACCCGGAGCTGAGGCACGGGAGCACATTACTGGTTCCCTGGCTCGAACCTATCGCCGATGTACGACTTGATCAGATCAGGGTCCGGTGCTGACCAGGTCGACCTCGTTGTTCTCCGGGTCGGCGAGGGTCCAGCGCCATGCGGTCTGCTGAGGCAGGAGCCGCCCTCCGGTGGCGAGACCCGCCTCGATCCGGTTCTGGATTCTGTCCCGCGGTACGACGATTTCCAGCCGCATCCGGTTGCGCTGCCGGCGGCGGGCCTCGTCCGTGGCGTCCATCGGCTGGAAGAAGAGCACCGGGTTGAGCCGACGCGGATCGTAGATGTCGGTGACGTACTGACGCGTGTCGTGGTCGTACCCGAGAACAGTCGCCAGAACGTGCTGGACGGCCGGCATGTCGACGGCGTCCATGCCGAACTGCACGAAGCGCAGCCGGGACGGGTCCGGCGACGAGACCGAGGTCGCGCGCGGCGGCCTGGATCCGGCCGGCCAGGTCGGCGAACCGATCGTCCTCCCACAGATCCTTGCCGGTGTCGATGGTGACGCCGTCCGGCCGCAGATCGACCATGAGCGACATACCTGTCTCGTCAACCAACGCGGCCACGGCGGTGGCAAGCTCCGCTGCCTGCGTGGGCGAGGCGGTCGGGTAGAAGGTCATCCCACCGAAGACGATCCGCCAATCAGGACTGTCGGCGAACTGCTCGTCTCCGACGATGTCTGCCTCGTTTCCCTCGGCGTCCGCCATCGTGTGGTAGTACTCCCCGGCGAACGCCACCCGGCCGCCGGCTGCCTCGGCCGCCGTCACTCCGGCCGTCAGCGTCCGCGGACGGCAGACATCGACGTGCAGGCGATTGCGCAGCGGCCGCGACTCGGTCAGTTGGTCGAAAGAGAACGCCGGGTCTCGCCGCAGCGGGTCGGCCAACCCGCCGTCGCCGAGTGCTCCGTAGCCCAGTACGACGTGCCAGAACGGAATCACCTCGGACGTGTCGGCGGCCCCGATCCTCAGTTGCACAGCCTGCAGCACCGACGGATCGGCGGTCAGCCCCAGCTCGTTCGCAGCGGCCGAGATCGCCCGCGCCAACTCCACCTGGCCGGCCCCGCCGATCCGGACCTGGACCCCACGGTCACGCAAGTTGACCTCCGGCAGGCCGGAACTGTCCGCGGTCAGTTCGGCGATCCGGCCGACCAACGCCGCGCCGGCGGTTTGCGACGGCGCCTCGAACCAGGCGCTGATGCCAGAAGCAAGTGCCCGCCATTCATCGGCGCCGGCGATGGGTTCGTTCATGTCAGCAACCTAAGCGACCAAGGTTCAACCGGTCACTGACTTTGGGTGGATGTGAGGGAACTGAGCGGCCGATTCACTCAGAGGTATGACTTCTCAGGGTGGGCCGACAGGGCTGGCGGAGCGTGCCCTCGGGCCGGACCTGGCGCGTGGGTTCATGCTGCTCTTCATCGCGTTGGCGAACTCGCACTACTTCGTCAACGGCCCCTCGATCTTCGGCGGCTTCCCGACCGACGGGTCGGCGGTCGACCGGGTGGTCGCCTTCCTGATCGCGACGTTCGTCGACGGCCGGTCGTTCCCGCTGTTCGGGGTGCTCTTCGGGTACGGCGTCGCGCAGATCGTCCGCCGGCAGCGCGAGGCCGGCAAGCAGTGGAAGCCGATCCGGCAAGCTGCTCCGGCGGCGGAGCCTGGTCCTGGTCGTGCTCGGCTTCCTGCACGCGATGCTGCTGTACGTCGGCGACATCCTCGCGGCGTACGGCGTACTCCTCTTCCTCGGCGTCTGGGCGCTGCGCTGGAAGGACCGCTGGCTCTTCATCGTGGCCGCGCTCGCGCTGGTGCTCACGTCGCTGCCGAGCGTCGACTCGCTCTCGACATCGACCGACCCGGTCGATCCCTCGATGCTGCCGCAGAACCTGCTCGACCAGTTCGCCGACCGGATCGTCGTGCAGCCGTTCGTCGCGCTGCTCGGCCCGATCGGGTTCGTCGCGCCGTTCCTGATCGGCCTGTGGGCCGGCCTCCGGCGCGTCCTCGAACGCCCGGCCGAGCACCTCAACCTGCTCCGCTCGACCGCGATCGTCGGCATCACCGTCGCGGTCGTCGGCGCCCTGCCGGTGTCGCTGGTCATAGGCGGCGTGATCGACCGGCCGAGCGATCACATGCTCAGCATCATCGGCCCGCTGCACGACTCGTCCGGCGTCCTCGGCGGATTCGGGTACGCCGCCCTGATCGTGCTGATCGGGATGCGGCTGAGTGATCGTCAGGGCCGGATCACCCTGGCGATCGCCGCAGTCGGTCAGCGCTCACTGACCTGCTACCTGGCCCAGTCGGTGGTGTGGACCGTCGTCTTCACGCCGTACCTGCTCGACCTGTCCGACACGCTCAGCACGACCACGACGGCGCTGCTGGCCGTCGCGACCTGGATGGCGACCGTCCTGCTGGCCGAGCGGATGCGGCTTGACGGCTACCGCGGACCGTTCGAGATCCTGATCCGTAGGTTCACCTACCGGCCCAGCAAGGCAGCGACCCGAGCGTAGGTGAGGTCGTGAAACCGCTTCCCGGCCGCGAGTGGTGTCTAATGGCGGCGTGACAAGAGGGCAGGGGCCGGCGGGGGACGTCCGGCTGGGACGGGTCGGCAAGGGCGTGCGAGTCCTCGTGGCCGTGGTGGGGATCGGGCTGCTGATCAACGGATCGGTGCGGGCCAGTGACGACGCCTGGCCGTTCGGGCCGATGTCGCAGTACGCGATGTCGGTGCCGGACGACGCGTCGATCACCTACACCCGGATCACCGCCCAGACCGACGCCGGTACGACGGTCGACGTACCGCTGAACATCGAAGGGGCCGGCGTCGCCCGGGCCGAGATCGAGGCGCGGACCGGGGAGATCGTCAAGGACCCGTCGCTGTTGCAGCAGGTCGCGGACGGGTGGGCGAGGAAGCACCCGGACAAGCCGAAGTACGTGAAGCTCGAGCTGATCCGCGACACCACCCAGCTGGTGCAGGGCCGGGTCGAGGGCCCGCCGACGCCTGAGGTCCTCGCGACCTGGCAGGTGCGCCGATGAGCGCGCCGGCAACCGCAGATCGCTCGATGGTGATCCGGGTCGCGGACTGGTTCACGCCCATGATCGCGCTGGCCCGGGTCGCCTGGCTGCGGACGGTCCTCTACCTGTTCGTCATCCTCGACATGCACGCGTTCGTCCGCGACACCCGGCTCAAGGGCGAGCACCCCGGCCTCTACGAGCCGTTGCTGCTGGCTCGCATCTTCGACCTGCCCAAGCCGTCGGTGGCGAACACGACCACCTTGTACGTCGTCCTGATCGTGGCCTGCCTGATCGGCGCGACGAACTACTTCCCGCGGGTCGCCGGCTGGATCGTGGCACCGGCGTTCACGTGGTGGGTGCTGATCGGGATGAGCGACGGCAAGGTCGACCACGACCACCTCGCCCTGGTGATCGCGCTCTGGGTGCTCCCGACCGTGAAGGCCGGCCGGCGCGGCCTGGCGTCGTACGGGGATCAGACGAGGTCGGAGGCGGCCGGCTGGGCGGTCCGGTGCGTGCAGATCTCCGTGATCGCGACGTACTTCCTGTCCGCTGTCGCGAAGCTGCGGAGCGCCGGGTGGGCGCTGACGTGGCCCGGCAGCGCCGTACTGACGTGGGCGATCGTACGGCGGCCGCACCCGGTCGGAGAGTGGTTGCTGCACCACCCGTGGATGCTGCACGTGATGCAGTGGACCGGAATCGTCGCGGAGTTCCTGTCGCCGGTGATCCTGTTTCTCAAGGGCCGGTGGCAGTTGCTCGGGGCGCTGTTCTTCCTCGGGTTCCACGCGGCGAACACGGCGATCCTGCTGATCCACTTCCTGCCGACGGTGGTGTGCTGGCTGGCGTTCGCGCCGCTGGAGCGGGTCGTGCCTTGGTTCAAGCGCCGGCGTGCGTCAGGGAGCGACGCCGGAGAGGCTTCAGAGGGCAACGCCGGAAAGGCTTCAGAGGGCGACGCCGGAGAGGCCGAAGACCAGGCCGAGGAGGGCCGGCAGGCCAAGGAGCAGGCCGGCGCGTAGCCGGAACCGGCGGCCGCCCGGGCCAGGGGTACGGACCACGCGGGACAGCACGGCGCCGGCGTACCCGAAGACCAGGGCGGCGAGCAGGATCTGCTTGGTCGGCAGGTCGTCGGCGTTGTGGTGGGTCAGCGCGAGCGTGACCAAGCCGGTGCAGCAGAACGCGCACATGCCGAAGCCGAGCTCGGGGACCGGGAGCCAGCGCCGTCCCAGCACGTCCCGCTCGGCGGGCCGCCGGCCCCGGATCGACTGGACGAAGCGCGCGGTGCTGAGCAGCAGGTCGGCGGCACAGAGGATCGCGGCCACGATCAGGGCGGCATGGTAACCAGCACCGAAGATCGTCTGCACACCGAAACGTTAGGCCCTGATCGGGGCGATGTCCGCACCAGCACGTAACGTCTGCTTAACAGAGCAGGGGCAGACTGTGTGAGGGCCCTGTGCGGTCGAAGCTGAGCGAGAGGTGGACTGGCCGATGGACAAGCAGCAGGAGTTCGTACTGCGCGCGCTCGAGGAGCGCGACGTACGGTTCGTGCGGCTCTGGTTCACCGACGTGCTCGGGTTCCTGAAGTCGGTGGCGGTGGCGCCGGCCGAACTGGAGGGCGCGTTCGCCGAGGGGATCGGGTTCGACGGGTCCGCGATCGAGGGGTTCGCCCGGGTGACCGAGGCGGACATGCTGGCCAAGCCGGACCCGTCGACGTTCCAGATCCTGCCCTGGCGCGGCGAGACGATGGGCACCGCGCGGATGTTCTGCGACATCAACATGCCGGACGGGTCCGCGTCGTTCGCCGACCCGCGGTACGTCCTGAAGCGGACGCTGTCGAAGGCGGCCGACCTCGGGTTCACCTTTTACACCCACCCCGAGATCGAGTTCTACCTGTTCAAGTCCCTGACCGGCGAGCCGGGCACGAAGCTGGAGCCGGTGGACTCGTCCGGGTACTTCGACCACACCCCGCAGGGCATCGGCAACGACTTCCGCCGAGAGGCGATCACGATGCTGGAGTCGATGGGCATCTCGGTCGAGTTCAGCCACCACGAGGGCGGGCCGGGCCAGCAGGAGATCGACCTGCGGTACGCCGACGCGCTCACCACCGCGGACAACATCATGACGTTCCGGGTGGTGGTCAAGGAGGTGGCGCTGACCCAGGGCATCTACGCGTCGTTCATGCCCAAGCCGCTGAGCGACCAGCCCGGGTCCGGGATGCACACGCACATGTCGCTGTTCGAGGGTGACCGGAACGCGTTCTTCGAGGGCGGCGCGCAGTACCAGCTGTCCAAGACCGGCCGGGCCTTCATCGCCGGCCTGCTGCAGCACGCGGCCGAGATCACCGCGGTGACCAACCAGTGGGTGAACTCCTACAAGCGGCTCGCCGTCGGCGACGAAGCGCCTTCGTTCGTCTCCTGGGGGCACAACAACCGGTCCGCGCTGGTGCGGGTGCCGATGTACAAGCCGCACAAAGGGCAGTCGAGCCGTGTCGAGTTCCGCTCGCTGGATTCGGCGGCGAACCCGTACCTCGCCTTCGCGCTGATGCTGGCCGCCGGTCTGAAGGGCATCGAGGAGGGCTACGAGCTGCCGCGCGAGGTCGAGGACGACGTCTGGTCGCTGACGTCGCGCGAGCGCAAGGCCCTCGGGATCAAGCCGCTGCCGAGCAGCCTCGCCGAAGCCATCAGCGCGATGGAGGACAGCGAACTGGTCGCCGAGACCCTCGGCGAGCACGTCTTCGACTTCTTCCTCCGCAACAAGCGTGCCGAGTGGCAGGACTACCGCCGCCAGGTCACGCCGTTCGAGCTGAACAAACTCCTGCCGGTTCTCTGACCGATCAGCACCCTGAGGCTGCGGACCGGCTCCCGCGGGGACGCGGCGATCCGGTCGAGCACCGGCAGTCCGTTGCTCACGGCACCGATGATGGTGGACGTCTTCGGCAGCTCGGTTGTGATGTGCACGAAGAAGAAACCGATGCCGTTCCCGCCTTTGCAACAGAGTGTGTTCAGAGGTTGGCGAGTTCGTCGTCGGAGGCGTGCTTCGAGGCCCAGCGTGAGGCGGCGGTCGAGTGCCGGTACGGCGGATCGTCCGTCGCAGGCGGCGTGGACACGTCGAAATCAGCCGGCGCCGACGGCAGGATCGGTGACCCGTCGGGAGCCAGGGCATGCACCTCCTCGACGGTGAGCAGGCCGACCGGGCGGATCCCTTCGGTGATCACCACGATGCAGCCGGGGATCACCTGCTGGGCGCGATTCCCCTTCGCCGGAACGAGAATCCCCTCGGCCTGGGTGCGCCAGGCGCCCGGCGCGAACCGGCGCAGCGCGATCCCTGCCTGCCCGTCGTCCGCCGACCGCGGTGGGAGGTAGGCAGTGGCTGTGTAGTCGTAGTCGTAGTCCGGCTCAGGCGGACCCGACACTCGCCCGCCCTGCTGGGGTGTCAGCCAGACCACCGACCCCCGGACCGCGAGCGACCCCGTCATCATGACCATGAGAAGCCATCATGCCGATTACTGAGCGAACCCGCTACACGACACCGTGTATTCGCCGCAATGTGGCCGCGACCCAACTGAGACGCAGCGTCGACTTTGTGCACGGTTCGAGCATAGTTCGCGTCGAGCCGTGCTCGGTGGGTGCACAAAGTGGGGCCGGGGGTGCGCCGAGGGGTCGTGGCGCCCGGGTTGGGTAGCCTGCAGCCGTGGCGGAGGTGCGCAGAGGGTCTTGGGAGGGGCGGCTGGCTCGGCTGGGCTTCGCCGATCCGCACCGGGCCGGCGTGCTGCTCGAGCAGCTGGACCGGCTGAATGCGCACAGTCCGATGGTCAGCGAGCAGGTCATCACCTCGCTGTCCGAGTCGGCGGATCCCGATCTCGCCCTGCGCGGACTCTGCGGGCTGGCGGAGGCCCTGGACCGCAACCAGCACGATCTCGCCGCGTTCGCGCGCACACTTGAGATGGACGACGACTTCCGTCGCCGGCTGGTGTCGGTCCTCGGCGCGAGTGAGGCACTCGGCCGGCATCTCGGCGTCCATCCGCGGCATTGGTACGACCTGGCCGACCCGGCGCTGGCCGGCGTACGACCGTCTGCCGATGACGTCGCGGTCAAGCTCGCCTCCGCGGTCGATGCGCCCAACCCGGTGGACGCGCTGCGGGTCGAGTACCGGCGGCTGTTGCTGCGGCTCGCGGCCCGGGATCTCGCCGAAGGATTGCTGGTCGACGAGGTGGCCGCCGTCCTGGCCGATCTCGCCGGGGGAGCGCTGGAGACCGCGCTGCACATCGCCCGCAACGAGTACTTCGCCGCACACCCGGCCGCGGCCGACTGCCGCGTCGCGATCATTGCCATGGGCAAGTGTGGTGGCCGCGAGCTGAACTACGTCAGCGATGTGGACGTCCTGTTCGTCGCCGAGCCGCACGACGGCGAGCCCGAGGCGCCGGCGCTGAAGACCGCGACCCAGCTCGCCGCTGCCGCGATGCGGATCTGCTCAGCCCACACCGCCGAGGGCACTCTCTGGCCGGTGGACGCCGCGCTGCGCCCCGAGGGCAAGTCCGGCCCGCTGGTCCGCACCCTCGAGAGCCATCTCGCGTACTACCAGCGCTGGGCCAAGACGTGGGAGTTCCAAGCACTCCTCAAGGCTCGCCCGGTCGCGGGAGACGTCGCGCTCGGTCAGCGGTACGCCGAGAAGACCGATGAGCTGGTGTGGTCGGCGGCGGACCGGCCAGGGTTCGTCGACGACGTCCAGGCGATGCGGCGTCGCGTGATCGACCACATCCCGGCCGCCGATATGGATCGCCAGCTCAAGCTCGGTCCCGGCGGTCTACGGGACGTGGAGTTCGCCGTACAACTCCTTCAGCTCGTGCATGGTCGCAGTGACGAGGCTGTGCACAGCGGTACGACGCTCGTCGCGCTGGAGTCGCTCACCGCCAACGGGTACGTCGGCCGCAGCGACGGTGCGGTCCTGGCCGATGCGTATCGGTTCCTGCGGTCGATGGAACACCGCATCCAGCTGTACCGGTTGCGCCGTACCCATCAGGTCCCCGACGACGAGGCCGATCTGCGCAGGCTCGGACGGTCGCTCGGGTTCACGAAGAACCCGATCACCGACCTGACCGCGGCCTGGAAGAAGCACGCGCTCGAGGTACGACGCCTGCACGAGAAACTGTTCTACCGGCCACTGCTCGCGGCCGTCGCGCGGATCCCCGCCGGCGAGGTGCGACTGACGCCGGAGGCCGCCAAGCAACGACTGACCGCCCTCGGGTACGCCGATCCGTCCTCAGCGCTGAGGCACATCGAAGCGCTGTCCGAAGGGGTCTCGCGGCGGTCGTCGATCCAGAAGGCTTTGTTGCCGGCGATGCTCGGGTGGTTCGCGGAATCGCCGGATCCGGATGCCGGGCTGCTCGCGTTCCGGACCATCTCGGACACGCTCGGCTCGACCCCGTGGTACCTGCGCCAGCTGCGCGACGAGGGCGCGTCGGCCGAGCGGCTCGCCCACCTGCTCGCGAGTGGCCGGTATGCCGTCGACCTGCTGCAGCGTGCGCCTGAGGCGACCGCGATGCTGGCCGACGAACGTGAACTCGTCCCGCGGACGCAGGACGGTCTGCTGTCCGAGATGTCCGCGGCGGCGAGTCGGCAGGAGCAGCCCGAGGCGGCGGTGGCCGCGATCCGGGCGGTCCGGCGCCGCGAGCTCTTCCGGGTGGCCGCGGCCGATCTGTCCGGCCTGCTCGACGTGGAGACGGTCGGTGACGCACTGACGACGATCTCGGTCGGGACGCTGACCACCGCGCTCGAGGTGGCGAGGCGCGCCATCGCCAAGGGGGAGCCCGAGCCGACCCGGATGTCGATCGTCGCGATGGGCCGGTTCGGCGGGCACGAGCTCGGGTACGGCAGCGACGCGGACGTGATGTTCGTCCATGATCCGTTGCCGGGTGCCGACGAGAAGGCCGCGACCGATTTCGCCACCCAGACCGCGACCGAGTTTCGCCGGCTGCTGGCCCTGCCCGGCGCCGATCCGGCCGTCCAGGTCGATGCGGATCTGCGCCCGGAGGGTCGTCAGGGACCGTTGGTCCGGACGTTGGCGTCGTACGCGTCCTATTACGCGCGCTGGTCGGCGGTGTGGGAGGCGCAGGCGTTGTTGCGGGCCGATCCGCTGTGCGGGGATGCCGATCTGTGCGAGGCGTTCCGTGGACTGATCGATCCGCTGCGCTACCCGGCGAACGGCGTCAGCGAGCGGGACGTGATGGAGATCCGCCGGATCAAGGCGAGGGTGGACGCCGAACGCCTGCCGCGTGGCGCCGACCGCAGTACTCACACCAAGCTCGGCCGCGGCGGTCTGGCCGACATCGAGTGGACCGTGCAACTGCTGCAGTTGCGCGAGGCCAACCGAGTCCCTGCGCTGCGTACAACGCGCACCATCGGCGCACTGCATGCCGCAGTCCAGGCCGGACTGGTCGAGGCGACGGACGCGGGCACGTTGCGGGTCGCCTGGGAGATGGCGAGCCGGATCCGCAACGCGATCATGCTGGTCCGCGGCCGCCCGGGAGACTCGCTACCCCGGGATCCCCGCGATCTGGCCGCCGTCGCGCACATCTGCGGCTACCCGCCGGGCGAATCGAGCCGATTCTCCGACGACTACCTCCGCATCACCCGGCATGCCCACAACACCGTCGCTCGCCTGTTCTGGGACGACTGAACTCCGTACGGACGAACGGGTAGTAGTCGGTCCGCGACCACCTGCAGAGCCGGCGGCCCCGCCTGCCGCTTCCGCTCCACTCCTGCTACTACCCGTTCTTCGGTACGGCTGGGGCGGATCTAGAGTTGGGCTGGTGGAAACGGTGGATCAGGTCAGGCAGGCTGGCGTTTTGAGTCATGTCCGGCGGAGTGTCCGGATGACGGCCGGGCAGAGGCGCGTCTGGGAGACGAACTGGGCGGTGCTCGGACGGAAGCTGGAGGAGCTGCCGCCGGGCGACGTCGATCTGGCCGGCTGGTTCGGCCGGGAGGCGCCGACCGTGCTGGAGATCGGCACCGGGATGGGCGATGCGACCGCTCAACTCGCGGTGGCGGCGCCGGAGGTGAACCACCTGGCCGCCGAGGTGTACCCGGCCGGCCTGGGTCAGCTGATGTTGTGGATGGAGAAGTACGGCCTCGACAACGTCCGGCTGCTGCACGGCGACGCGCTCGACTTCCTCCGCGACCACGTCGCGCCCGGCACGCTGGCCGGCGTACGGATCTACTTCCCTGACCCCTGGCCGAAGAAGCGGCACCACAAGCGGCGCCTCGTCACGCCGCCGTTCGTCGCGCTGGTGGCGTCCCGCCTGCGGCCTGGCGGAACGTTGCACCTGGCAACCGACTGGGCGGACTACGCGGACCGGATGCTCGAGGTGTGTGAGGCCGAGCCGCTGCTGCGCAACCAGGACGACGGCTGGGCCCCGCGACCCGAGTGGCGACCGATCACCAAGTTCGAGTCGCGCGCCCAGGCCGAGGGCCGCGAATGCCGCGACCTCCTTTACACCAAGGTCAGGCCGACCGGCTGGTGAAGTTCCACAGCCCGGCCGGCACCGTGTAGATGGTGTAACCGTCCTCGTACGTCGGCTCGTCCACGAAGGGAGCCGGTACGGCGGTGACGTCCGACGCAGCCGCGGACGGTACGTGGACCTCGGCCGTCGTACCCACGGGAACCTGCACGTCCAGCGACAGCACCCGGCTGACGCGCTTCCACGCCACGGTCACCCGGCCGCGGATCGTGTCGGTGCGGATCGACGCCGAGTCGACCTGGTCACGTGCGTCGGGGCGGACTAGGATCCGCTGCCAGCCTGCCTCGAGGTTGCGCAGACCGGCGACGTTCTCGTACACCCACTGGACGACGGTGCCCTGGAAGTAGTGGTTGCGTGACCGCGAGTCGTCCTCCCACTTCTCCCACATCGTGTCCGCGCCGAGGTCGAACCAGTAGCCCCAGCTCGGGTAGCTCCGCTGCAGCGCGACCTTCGCGGCCGCGTCGGCGTAGCCGTGGGCGGTCAGCACCGGCAGCAGCACGCCGACGCCGAGGCAGCCGGTGTTGAGGTGGAATCCACGCGCTTCGACGTCCGCGGCCAGGTTGGCGGCAACTCGTCGTACCAGCTCGTCCGGGACCAGGCCGAACGCCAGCGGGACCGCGTTGGACGTCTGCCGGTAGTCCGGGTCCTCGCCCGACTTGTAGACGCCGGCCTCGCGATCCAGGAAGGCTTGGTTGAGGCCGTCCTTCAGTTCGGCCGCGGACTTCCGGTAGTCGTGCGGCCTGCCGATCAGGTCGCCGATCTCGGCGGCGGCGATCAGCGCGCGGTAGAGGTACGCCGTCCCGGTGAGACGTCGGTCTTCCGGGGCCGGTCCGCTGCCGAAGCCGGGCGGGAGCCAGTCGCCGAGCACGCTGACGGACAGGCCGTCCTCGACCCGGTCGAGCTCCCAGGAAAGGTAGCGGGTCAGCGATTCCCAGTGCTCGTGCAGCAGCCGCTCGTCGCCGTACGAGCGATGCATCTCCCGGAGTAGGAACGGGTACACCGTCGGCCACTCGGTCGCGGGGGAGAGGTCGGTGAAACCCCAGCCGCTGGACGGGACGATCACCGGCAGCTGCCCGGATTCGGCCTGGCTGTTGCGGATGTCGGCCAGCCACTTGGTGAAGAACCGGGCCAGGTCCAGCGTTGCCAGCATCGTCGGCCCGCCGACCTGCGCGTCACCGGTCCACCCGTTCTTCTCCATGAGCGGTGTGTCGGTCGGGATGCCGTGCAGGTTGTTCAGGATCGTCCGGCGCATCGCCTGGTCGAACTGCTCGTACGACGACCGCGTCGAGGAGAACCGGGTCACGTCCCGAACGTCCGAGTGCACCACTCGCATCTGCACGTCGGGCCGCTCGGTCGTCCCTTCGACCTGGACGTAGCGGAATCCCTTGTAGGAGAAGCGCGGCTCCCACTCCTCAACACCGTTGCCGGCGGCAATGTACTCGTCGCGCTGGATCCGGTCGCTCTCGACGTGCACGTTGACCGCGACAACGTTGTTGTCGGCAACCGTCTCGCCGTGGGTGAGGCTGATCACGGTGCCGGCGTCGGCGGTCACGGCGAGCTTCGTCCAGCCGGCCGTGGTACGGCCGAAGTCGACGATCCAGACCCCGGGGCGGACCTCGGTGACGTCGGTGGGTTCGATCGTCTCGACGACGCGGATCGGCTCGTGGACCTGGGCCTGGAGCGTGCCCTTCGGCGCGTCGACGAGGCCAGCCGTCGACCAGGTCGAGTCGTCGAAGCCGGCCGTGTCCCAGCCGGGGAGGGCGCGTCGGGCGTCGTACGTCTCGCCGGTGTAGAGGTCGTCCGAGATGGTCGGACCGCCGGTGACACGCCAGGAATCGTCCGACACCACCTCGGTCGTGCGGCCGTCGTCGTACTCGATCACCAGGCGGGCGAGCAGCCGCGGCTCGGCCGTCCAGGGCGCCTGGTGCCAGCGCCAGGCGTTGGGCGTGGCCAGTCCGAAGAAGCCGCGACCGAGCTCGGCGCCGACCACGTTGTCGCCCGACCGCAGCAGGTTGGTGACGTCATGGGTCACGTAGAGCACGGTGTGGTCGTAGTCGGTGAAGCCGGGATCGAGTACGGCGTCGCTGATCCGCTGACCGTTCAACCGCAGGTCGGCGTATCCGAGACCGCTCGCGTACAGCCAGGCCCGCTTCACCGATCCGTCGGTCGTGAACGCCCGCCGCAGGAGGGGAGCGCTGTCGGTCGTGCCGCCGATCCAGTGCGCGGCGCCCCAACCCTCGTCCAGGAGTCCCGTCTCGAACCACTCGGGCCCGGCCCAGTCGCCTTCACGGTCCAGGCCGTCCCAGAGCCGGACGGTCCAGTGGTACCGAGTGCGTGGTGTCAGGGCCTGGCCGTCGTACTCGATGCCGAAGGTCCGTGCCGAACTCACCTTGCCCGAGTCCCACACGTCCGCGCTCCCCGGCGTGAGCAGCTCCGGTGAGGTGGCGACGAGGACCTGGTACGACGTCTGGGTCGCGCCGTACCCGGGAGCGGTGGCGATCCACCCCAACCGCGGTCGCCGGACATCGGTGCCCAGCGGACGCTCGGTGTACTCGGTCTTCAGTGTTCCGGCGTTCAGTGGACCACCAGGCGTCCATCCGTCCGGCAGTTCGTGCATCAGGCGGCTCCTCAGGCTCGTCGACACCCCGAGGACCGTAGGCAGGGGTGACGCTCGCTTTCAACACTCTGACCGCAAGTGGTCGCCTGTCTCACAGAGAGAAATCTTGTCCCACATCGTGAAACCTGAGCAAATTGCTCGACTTTGTCCGCTTTCATGGACGCATGCAGGTCACCACGAACGCACCCGGCGACGCCCTGACGCGTCGTCGGCATGTCGACCTGCTGCGGGTGAACTCAGCCTGCTGTTGACCTTCGGCGCATCACCTCGGTCCCGACCACCGTCCTCGCCCGAAGGAACAGTCCCGTGCGTCGTCTCATCCTGATCGCGTTGCTGGGGTCCGTCGCCCAGCTCGTCGACGGCACCCTCGGCATGGCCTACGGAGTCACCGCCACCACCGCCCTGCTGATCACCGGCATCACGCCGGCCGTCGCGTCCGCCTCCGTCCACCTCGCCGAGGTGGGCACCACGCTCGCGTCCGGTCTGTCGCACTGGCGGTTCGGCAACGTCGACTGGCGCGTGGTCGCGCTGATCGGCGTCCCGGGCGGCATCGGTGCCTTCGCCGGTGCGACCTTCCTGTCCAGCCTGACCACCGAGTCGGCCTCGCTGTGGGTCGCCGGGCTGCTGCTCCTGCTCGGCATCTACATCCTGGTCCGGTTCGCGACCGGGAAGGTGCGGGCGGTGATGGAGGGCAGACCGGCCGGGAAGTTCCTCGGCCCGCTGGGCCTGATCGCCGGGTTCGTCGACGCCACCGGCGGTGGTGGCTGGGGTCCGGTCGCGACGTCGTCCCTGCTCAGCAGCGGGAAGCTGGAGCCGCGCCGGACGGTCGGTTCGGTGAGTGCGGCCGAGTTCATCGTCTCGATCGCCGCCAGCATCGGCTTCCTGTTCGGCCTCGGCAAGGAGAACCTGCCGGTCGGCATCGTCGCCGCGTTACTCGTCGGCGGCGTACTCGCGGCGCCGCTGGCCGCCTGGCTGGTGTCGAGGCTGGCGACCCGCTGGCTCGGCGTGGGCGTCGGCCTGGTGTTGATCCTGACCAACGCGCGCACGCTGCTGAAGGGCATCGGCGTCGCCGAAGGCCCGCGCTACCTCGTGTACGGCGCTCTGATCGTCGGCTGGGCCGGCGTCGTCGCCTACAGCATTCGCACCACCGGCCGCCGGGCCGACGCCCACGCCGAGCGCGAGCGCGAACTCGAGACCGTCTGACCGCGGTCCCCACCTACCTGCTGTTCCATCCGCCTGCGGCCGATCGCGGCCCGCCTGCACCTCCAGAGGTCTCTTGAGCATGCCCAGAATCCGTCTCTTCGCCGCCGTCCTGGCCCTGGTCGCCGCCGTCGCCGGTTGCTCCCGCGCCGACGGCAACGACACCCCGGCCGCCGCCACCGACAAGGGCCCGGCCACCGAGCTGCGGCTCGGCTACTTCCCGAACGTCACCCACGCCGCCGCGCTGGTCGGCCTGGACAAGGGCCTGTTCACCAAGGAACTCGGCAGCACCAAGCTGGTGCCGACCAAGTTCAACGCCGGCCCCGAGGCGGTCGGCGCCCTGCTAGGCGGCTCGCTGGACGCCTCCTTCATCGGCTCCGGCCCGGCGATCAACGCCTACGCGAAGTCCAACGGCGAGGCCGTCCGCCTGATCGCCGGTACGACGTCCGGCGGCGCGCAGCTCGTGGTGAAGCCGACGATCACCAAGGCGGAGGATCTGGTCGGCAAGACCGTCGTCACCCCGCAGCTCGGCAACACCCAGGACGTCTCGCTGAAGAAGTGGCTGGCCGAGAAGAACCTGACCGGCAAGGTCAAGGTCACCAACCTTGAGAACGCGCAGACGCTGGATGCGTTCAAGAAGGGTGACGTGGACGCGGCCTGGCTGCCTGAGCCCTGGTCGTCGCGGCTCGTCCTGGACGCCGGCGCCAAGGTGCTGCTCGACGAGGCGACCCTGTGGCCGGACGGCAAGTTCCCGACCACCGTGCTGATCGTCCGGACGCAGTTCCTGCAGGAGCACCCGGAGAGCGTGAAGGCGTTGCTCACCGGTCTGGTCGGAGCGATCGACTTCAGCCACCACCGACAAGGCGGGCGCCCAGACCGTGGTGAACGCGCAGCTCAAGGAGCTGACCGGCAAGGCACTGAAGCCGGCCGTCATCGACCGCGCGTTCGCCAACATCCAGGTCACCGCGGACCCGATCGCCTCGACGTTCCCGCAGCTGGCCAAGGACTCGGTCACCGCGGGGATCGCGAAGGAAGCGCCGACGGTCGCCGGATTCGCGGACCTCGGCCCGCTGAACGACGTACTGACGAAGGCAGGAAAGCCGGCCGTGGACGCGGCCGGTCTGGACACGAAGTAGGGGAGGCCTGATGACCGCGACAGTCGAGGTTGAGCAGAGCGTGGTGCGGCCGGTGCGGTTCCATCAGGTCGGCAAGGCGTTCGGGCACGGCCGCGACGCGGTCGTGGCGCTGGAAGGCGTCGATCTCGACGTCGCGGCCGGTGAGTTCGTCTGCCTGGTCGGTGCGTCCGGCTGTGGGAAGACCACGCTGCTCAACCTGGTGGCCGGTCTCGACAAGCCGACCGCCGGGCGGATCGAGCTGAGCTCGTCGCGACCGGCTGTCGTGTTCCAGGAGGCCGCGCTGATGCCGTGGCTGACGGCTGCCGGGAATGTCGAGCTGCCGCTGCGGATGGCCGGCGTACCGAAGGCTGCACGGCGTGCGAAGGCCGCTGAGTTGCTGGAGCTCGTCAGGCTCGCAGGCCTCGGTGACAAGCGGCCGCACGAGCTGTCCGGCGGTATGCGCCAGCGGGTCGCGCTGGCACGGGCTCTCGCGTCCACGGACGACAACACCGGCGCCCACGCGGGCAAGCCGTCGTTGCTGCTGATGGACGAGCCGTTCTCGGCGCTGGATGCGATCACCCGGGACGTGTTGCAGGGCGAGCTACTGCGGATCTGGCGTGCGACCGGTACGGCGATCCTGTTCGTCACCCACGACGTGCGTGAGGCGGTGCGACTCGGGCAGCGCGTCGTACTGCTGTCGTCGCGGCCCGGTCGGGTCGTGCGGCAGTGGGACGTCGACGGACTGGCCGGCGCGGACGAGGCCGGTGCTGTGGACGAGGTCAACGCGGCGCTGCGGAAGGTGATCAGCAGCCATGCCGCAGCATGACGTCCAGGAGGACTTGTCCGACGTCGAAGCGGGTCTCGACGCGCTCGACACGCCCGTCAACCCCAGTGAGGGCTCACTCGCCCGGCGGATCGCCGGACGGGTGCTGCCGCCGGTTGTCGCGATCGCACTGCTCGTGGCGGTGTGGCAGGCGTTGTGGGCGGCCGCGTCCTGGCCGGAGTTCAAGCTGCCGGCGCCGGTCGACGTGTGGGGCCAGATCTGGCAGCTGGTGACGACAGGGGAGATCCTCGAGCTGTTCTGGGTGTCGGTGCACCGGGCCGTGATCGGCTTCGCGATCTCGCTGCTGATCGCCGTACCGCTGGGCCTGGCGATCGCGAACATCTCCGTCGTACGGCGGGGGATCGGGCCGTTGGTGTCCGGACTGCAGAGCCTGCCGTCGGTGGCCTGGGTCCCGGCCGCGATCCTGTGGTTCGGGCTGAACGACCGGGCGATCTACTGGGTCGTGCTGCTGGGTGCCGTGCCGTCGATCGCGAACGGGCTGGTGTCCGGTCTGGACCAGGTGCCGCCGATCCTGCCCCGGGTCGGCAAGGCGCTCGGTGCCGGACGGCTCAGTGGGATCCGGTACATCCTGCTGCCGGCCGCGCTGCCGGGGTTCCTGGGCGGACTGAAGCAGGGCTGGGCGTTCTCGTGGCGGTCGCTGATGGCCGCCGAGCTGATCGCGACCTCGCCGGAGCTGGGTGAGGGACTCGGTCAGTTCCTGCACAACGGGATGTCGCTGTCGGACATCTCGATGGTGTTCGCCGGCATCCTGCTGATCTTCGTCGTCGGCGTCGGGATCGAACTGCTGGTGTTCCGGCCGCTGGAGAACTCGGTCCTGCGCGCGCGTGGACTGACCGTGACGGCACGTTGACCGGTTACGGGTTGGCGACCGACAGGCCCGGGGATGCGGTGCTTTCGGCGTCGCGCCGTACTGTTGGAGCGTGGTTCGATTTCTGCCGTTCCTGATCAGCCTGGCGCTCAGCGTGTATGCGCTGTTCTCCTGCATCCAGACGCCCGAGAAGGACGTGCCGCACCTGCCCAAGCTGGTGTGGATCGTCCTGATCGTGTTCGTCCCGTTCGTCGGGCCGATCGTCTGGCTGCTTCTGCTGCGCAACCAGCTCGGCCGCCGCGATCGCGCCGTCCGGTCGCCGAAGCCGACTCCCCGGCCGGTTGCCCCGGACGACGATCCGGACTTCCTCAAGTCCCTGGACCGCTATCGCGACCCGCGCACGACGGTGAAGCCGCCGCACGACGAGACACCGCCGCAGGACGAGAGACCGCCGCAGGACGGGAGACCGCCGCAGGACGAGAAACCGGCGGAGCCCGAACCCGACGCCGAGCCGGGTAAACCGGAGCGCAAGCCCAAACCCAAGTCCCAGCCCAAGCCCAAGTCCCAGTCCAAGCCTCAGCCGAAGGCCGAGGACGAGACGCCGTCAGAGCCTGACGATGGTAAGGCCTGAGCTTTTCGCGCAGGCCTCACCGGCCAGGACTCCGGCTGATCGCGGGTGGTGGAGAAGCAGCAGCTCCGTCACGCCGACTTGCGGTGCTCGGGCAGGAGGGTGTTGTTGTCGCGCTCGGACTCCGTGGTGCCGCCCCAGACGCCGTACGGCTCCCCGACAGAGAGCGCGTGCTGACGGCACTCGGGCTGAACCGGGCAGGTTCCGCAGAGCGACTTCGCCACCATCTCGCGGGCCCTTTTGCGGACGCCACGCTCCGATTCGGGCGAGAAGAACAACTCCGGGTTGACGTCGCGGCACGCGGCTTGCGACTGCCAGTCCCACAGATCCATGAGCGGGCGGGGCAGGCGAGGCATCCCTCTCGACATGGCAACCTCCTTGACTCACCGTAAGCGCGGACGGGCGCTCGGTGAAAACTATGCTCAACTCACACCGAGTTCAACCCTTGTTGTCTCGAACTTCGGTCCATTCGTTATCGGCAGGTGGCGTCGCCGGCCGCGATCGGGCCCGGTTCACGCGGTGACCGTGTTCACGTCATCACCTGGTGTGACATGAGTCACTCGGTTGCTTCAGACCAGGACAGCGCCGAGGACGGCGGCCGACAGTCCGGCGCCGAGGTTGAGTACGACGTTCAGCAACGCCTTCCCGCGATGCCCGGAAGCGGCCAGCGCCGTCGTCTCGGCGGCGAACGTGCTGTACGTCGTGAACGCGCCGCAGAACCCGACTCCGACGAGCAATGTCGTGGTCCGGTCGGTCACTCCGGTGAGCAGCCCGAGCACGAAGCTGCCCAGAATGTTGACGGTGAAGGTTCCCCACGGCAACGGTGTCCGGGCCTTGCTGCTCAGCAGCCACCGGCCGACCATGTGCCTGTCCACCAGGAATCGCAGCGGAGCGCCGACGGCCGCGCCGAGGGCGACGAGCAGGAGGTTCATCGCGGCCGTCCGGCCCACTCGCCGAGGGTTGCCGCCAGCAACGCCGCCGCGACAGTGCCGAAGAAGTAGACCAGGGCAACGACCACGTGCTCGGGCAGCAACTTCTCGGTGTCGACGGCAAAGGTCGAGAAGGTCGTGAACCCGCCGAGGATGCCGGTGCCGAGGAACGGCCGGAGCAGCGGATGCGATCGCGGTGTCAACCGCGCCAGCAGGACGCCGATCGCGAAACAGCCGAGCACGTTCGTCGCGAATGTCGCCCAGGGAAACCCAGCCGGTCCGTGCGGCAACGCCTCAGCGAGCCCGTAGCGGGCCAGCGAGCCGATGATCCCGCCGAGCGCCACGACGCCCAGGACCCGCGGTAGTCCAGAGTCAGCCATCGTCCGCTGGATCGTAGCGGTAGTACTCGTGCGCACCGTGCGCCGTCCCCGTCTCGCCGGTCAGTGCGCGGATCACCATCGCGTGGGTGACGGCGAGCACCGGCCCGTCCGTACTCGCGGTGTGCCGAGCCAACGCCGCCCGAGCCCGCTCACGGACCCGGGACAGCGGCTCCCAGGGTCGTTGGATCCGTTCGGGCCATTCCCCGCCGTACGCCTCGAACTCGGCCTGAGCAGCCCGTACGTCGGCCACGCCGCGCCACGACCCGGTGTGGTCCGGCAGCCAGTCGCGCAGGTCGTAGTCGACCCGTACGCCGAGCGCCAGCCGGTGCCCGATGATCGCGGCACTGTGCAGCGCCCGGGTGAACGGCGAGCTGACCAGGTAGGTCGCTCCGATGCCGCTGAGCAGGTCCGCGAGCTCCTGGGCCTGCTTGGCGCCGACCGGGGTCAGCGGGGCACTGTCGGCCGCGATCCCGGGCAGCCCCCGGGAGTCGACCGGCGTGTAGTCCGGCTCTCCATGCCGAACCATGTAGATCTGTGTCACGCGCATGTTCTACCTGAGATGGCGGGCGCCTGCCCATCCCCTGGCGTGGCTGCTCGGCAGCGGGTCGGCGACGGAAGTGGCCGGAGCGGGGCGGTGGGGTGGAGACAGGGATTGCTCGGCTTGGACCTGGTGCAACTCGTCGAACAGGCTCGCGCGGGGCTGCTGGTCGATCCAGCGGACCTCGGTCGCGCCCTGATGGCCGTGGACGGCAAGGACGGAGTCGATGTCCGTCCAGACCGCCGTCGCGGGGTTGTTGCCGCACCAGCGCAGCGCCACCGAGCCGTCGCTGAATACGCAGCCCTCAGCCACTACTCCCGTTCCCGAGACGCCGCTGGGATCGCGGTACCGAACCAACTCAGAGGTCCGCGGCCTCACCACCGTGATGCACTCCTCATAGTCTCGACGTCCTGCAGCCCTCAACGAGCCCACACCACCCGCGGTTACTGATCGGCTTCACCCCGGGTGCTATCGTCGTCATCGTGACGCGTAGCTATTGGCGATTTTTTGAGTGGCCGGCCTTGGTGCCGGGCGACTCAGCCGCCTGCTGACGCCCACCGAAGACACCAGAGCCGGCCCGAAGGCAAGGACATCCGTCCTTGCCTTTTCTCATTCCCGCCGGCGCGTGCCTAGGACCTCCTGGCGTGGCCGGCCATCAAAGGAGTCCCAGTGATGAACACCCTTCCGAGGCAGACGAACCAGGCCGCGGTCGTCGACAGACGGATCGAGAAGACCGTCCCGCTGATCACGCCGCTCGCCCTGCACGACGAGCTGCCCTTGAGCGACGCGCTCGCCCAGACCGTGGTCGACGGTCGCCAAGCTGTCAGCGACGTACTGAACGGCGTCGACGACCGCCTGCTGGTCGTCGTCGGCCCGTGTTCGGTGCACGACGCCGAGGCGGCCCTCGAGTACGCCGAACGCCTCCGACCGCTGGCCGAGCGACTCTCCGACGGTCTGCTCGTGGTGATGCGGGTGTACTTCGAGAAGCCTCGGTCGACCCTGGGCTGGAAGGGCCTGATCAACGATCCGGGTCTCGACGGCTCCGGGGACGTGAACCGCGGTCTGCGCACGGCCCGTCAGTTGCTGCTGCGGATTCTCGAGCTCGGCCTCCCGGTCGGCTGCGAGTTCCTCGACCCGATCATCCCGCAGTACCTGTCCGACAGCGTCGCCTGGGGCGCCATCGGTGCGCGCACGGTCGAGAGCCAGGTGCACCGGCAGCTGTCCTCCGGCCTGTCGATGCCGATCGGTATGAAGAACCGTCCCGACGGCAGCATCGGTACGGCGGTCGACGCGATCAAGGCCGCCTCCGTACCGCACGTGTTCACCGGGATCGACCACGACGGCGCCCCCGCGATCCTGCACACCCGCGGCAACCCGGACTGCCACCTGGTACTGCGCGGATCCGACAGCGGACCCAACTACGACGCGGATTCGGTGGCGAGTGCGATGGAGCAGCTGCGCAAGGCCGGGCTGCAGGAGCGCGCGGTCGTCGACGCGAGCCACGGCAACAGCCGCAAGGACCACCGCCGTCAGCCGGAGGTCGCGGCGGAGATCGGCCGACAGGTGGCGGCCGGCAACCACGCGATCGTCGGCGTCATGCTGGAGTCGTTCCTGGTCGAGGGTCGTCAGGACCTGGACCCGACCCGCGTACTCACCTACGGACAGTCCGTCACGGACGCCTGCATGGGCTGGGAGACCACCGAGGCGGTCCTGCAGAACCTCCGGGACGCCGCTGTCGCGCGACGCGGATGAGCTGTTCACCTGCTCGCTGTCCTGCGGCTACAGGGCCCTCCTACTGTCCGGAGCATGACTGAGATTTCTCGGCGTCTGGTGCTCGGGTCGGCGGCAGGGGGAGTGGCGGCTTCGCTGCTCCCCCCGTCGCTGCACAAGGCAATGGCGCAACCGGTGAGGCGCGGTGGGCTGCACGCGGTGGAGCACGTGATCGTGCTGATGCAGGAGAACCGCTCGTTCGACCACTACTACGGGACGCTGCGCGGCGTGCGCGGGTTCGGCGACCGGCAGCCGCTGCGGCTGCGCAACGGCAAGAGCGTGTTCCACCAGCCGCAGACCGGTGGCGGCGAGGTGCTGCCGTTCTCGATCCGCCAGGCCGCGGCGGACGCCGGCCGGAAGGCTGACGACATCCAGTACCTCGGTGCGCTCCCGCATGGGTACAGCGACGCCACCCAGGCCTGGGCCAACGGCTGGAACGACGACTGGGTCCAGGCCAAGACCGCGGCCACGATGACCCACTACGACCGCCGGGACATCCCGCTGCAGTACGAGCTCGCCGAGACCTTCACGATCTGCGACGCCTACCACTGCTCGGTCAACGGCTCCACCAACCCGAACCGCAACTACCTCTGGTCCGGGACGACGGGATACGAGCCCGGTACGACGCAGCGTGCGGTGACCAACGCGGCGTACTCCTACGACCACCGGGGCTACGACTGGACGTCGTACCCGGAACGGCTGGAGCAGGCCGGGATCTCGTGGCAGATCTACCAGGAGTGGGACAACTTCACCGACAACGCGGTCGAGTACTTCAAGACCTTCAAGGAACTCGGGCGCCGGATCCTCGCCTCGGTGCCGGGTGGCTACCGCACCACCGAGGAGTTCTACGACAAGCTGTTCGCGAAGACGCCGGCCGACCAGGCCGTGGCATTGGAGCAGTTGCAGACCGCCGTCGCCAAGCAGCCGGCCAAGGACCAGAAGCTGTTCTACCAGGCGATGTACCGGTCCGAGCCGGAGTCGCTGGTCCCGCGGCTGCGCGCCGACATCGAGGCCGGCAAGCTCCCGCAGGTCAGCTGGCTGGTGCCGTCCGCGATCGATTCCGAGCACCCCGGCTCGTCCACGCCGGTCGGCAGCGCGAACCTGGTCTACGACCTGCTCGACGCGATCGCCTCGGACCCGGAGACCTGGTCCAAGACCGTGCTGCTGATCAACTTCGACGAGAACGACGGGTACTTCGACCACGTCCCGCCGCCGGTCGCGCCACGGCCGGACTCTGGCAACGGCGACGACTGGTACGCCGGTCAGCCGATCGGCCTCGGCCCGCGGGTACCGATGACCGTCGTCTCGCCGTGGTCGGTCGGCGGGCACGTGAACTCGCAGGTGTTCGACCATACCTCGGTGATCCGGTTCCTCGAACGCTGGTCCGGCGTCCGGGAGCCGAACATCAGCAGCTGGCGACGGACAGCCTGTGGTGACCTCACCTCGGCGTTCGACTTCGACCGCAGCTACCGGCAGCCGTCGGTGGACGCGCCCGGTCCGGTGCCCGCACCGATCGAGCGCTGGAAGCCGACCCCGCCGGCCGACCAGGCCGTGCCGCGGCAGGAGCCGGGTCACCGACCGGCCCGCACATTGCCTTACCAGCCGTCGGTTTCCGGCTTCGTTGCCGATGGCAAGCTGACGTTTGCCCTCGGCAACAAGGGCACCGAGGCCGCGCACTTCGCGATCTACTCGTACGGCGGTGAACTGCCCGCACCCGAGCACGTCGACGTACGGCGGGAGCGCGCCGAGACGATCGCGGTCGACGGGCCGTACGAACTCGCCGTCCAGGGACCGAACCGGTTCTGGGTCGAGCTGGCCGGATCGGCCGACGGCGCCGCCGCCGGACTCGACGTGCGCGCGAAGCAGCACGGCAGCTCACTCGAGCTGGAGCTGGTGAACACCTCGCGGAAGCCGCTGACCCTCAAGGTGAAGGCCCGCGGCTACGGCAGCAAGACGGTGGCCGTGGAACTGCGCGGCAAGCAGACCCGTGAGCTGGCCTGGCCGACCGACCACGGCTGGTACGACGTCGAGATCACGGCCGCCGAGGACACGTCGTACCGCCGCCGTCTGACCGGCCACCTCGAAACCGGCAAACCAAGTATCACCGGCTGACGGGCATCACCGGCTGACAGTCAGCGGGCGATGGCCGCCGTACGGGCCCTGGTGACGGTGATCAGGTCGGCCGGGGTCAGGCCGATGTCGAGGCCGCGGCGGCCGCCCGAGACGTAGACGGTGTCGTGGTCGGTGGCGGTCGCGTCGATCACGGTCGGAAGAGCACGCTTCTGGCCGATCGGGCTGATTCCGCCGACCACGTACCCGGTGATGCGTTCGGCGGCGGCCGGGTCGGCCATCACCGCCTTCTTGCCGCCGGCCGCGGCCGCGATCGCCTTCAGGTCGAGCTGCTTGTCCACCGGTACGACGCCGACCGTCAGCTTCCCGTCGACCTCGACGAGCAGCGTCTTGAACACCTGCTCCGGTGCCAGCCCGAGGGCCTCGGCCGCCTCCAGCCCGTACGACTTCGCGCCCGGGTCGTGGTCGTACGTGTGCGCGGTGAACTCGACCTTCGCCTTCGTCAGCGCCACCGTCGCCGGCGTGCCCTGACTTTGCTTGCCCTTAGCCACCCGCCGAGCTTAGACCGACAGGCGTGAGGCGGACGCAGCAGTTGTCCAGAGTCGGCTCTAGCCGGGCTTCGTAGGGCATTTCGAGGCTACTGATCAGCCCGGCCAGCAGGTGCAGGTTCATCCCGCAGACCAACTGCGGCTGGTCCCTGGCGATGCGCTGGAACGGGCAGTTGGCGAGGGCGATGCCGTCCTTGTCGGGCCGGGGCTCGAAGCCGTGCGCGGCCAGGATCTGGGTCAAGGAGTTCCCGCTCGCGGTCTGGCCGAGTGACTCGCCGTACTCCCGGGCTCGTCGGTTCACGGCCTCGCGAGGTGAGCTGCCGCTCGCTTCGGCGTCCGCGACCGCGGCGGCGAGCAGGCGGCCGGCGACGGCGTACTGGCGCTCGGGGAGGGTGAGGTCGATCTCGCGCTCGGACCGGTGGTAGAGCTTGGCCGGCCGTCCGGCACCCGGCCCGGTACGCCCGGTGCGGCGCTCGTAGCAGGTGGCCAGGAGGCCTTCCTCGGTGAGCTTGTCCAGGTGGAACGCCGCCGTCGTCCTGGGGATGCCGAGTGCGGTCGCCGCGTCGTCCCGGCCGACGGGATCAGGCTGCGCGACGACGTACTCGTAGAGGCGGCGCCGGGTCGGTTCCTCGAGCACGGCGACCGCCTGAACCTGTGCGTCCCAGGACGTGTCCACGGAATGATTCTATCGCCAACATCTGTTGATGAAACAGTTATGATGGCAGTTCGTTGAATTCTCAGGGAGTGTGCAGATGGCGATTTCGGCCGACCTCGAGTCCGTTCCCCTCCGCATCGTCGCCGGCCGGGCGGAGATCGATCTGCCGGCCGCGCAGCGGGCGGTCGCCGAGCTGCTGGTCGCGCTCGGCCGGGACCCGCACAGCGCGCACCTGGCCGACACCCCGCGCCGGGTGGCGAACGCGTACGCCGAGATGCTGACGCCGCGGGAGTTCGAGCTGACCACGTTCCCGAACGACGAGGGGTACGACGAACTCGTCCTGGCCAAGGACATCCCGGTGCAGTCGCTGTGCGAGCACCACCTGCTGCCGTTCCACGGCGTCGCGCACGTCGGGTACCTGCCGGGGGAGCGGATCCTCGGGCTGTCGAAGCTGGCGCGCGTGGTGGAGTTGTTCGCCCGCGACTTCCAGGTGCAGGAGCGGCTGACCAAGCAGGTCGCCGACTGGCTGCAGGACCACCTCGCGCCGAAGGGCGTCGGCGTGGTGATCGAGGCCGAGCACCAGTGCATGTCGTTGCGCGGTGTCCGTGCCACCGGCTCCCGCACGGTGACATCGTCACTGCACGGCATTCTCCGGGAGAACCTCAGCTCCCGTCAGGAGTTCTTCGCCCTGACCGGTCTGACGCCCTGACCTTTCGCCGACGCCCGTCTCCGGGACGTCGTACGTCAGGCCGTGGCCACCGCCGGCGGGGAGTGGTGGGTGCGGCGTCCGGTGGCGAGGATGTGGGCTACTTCGCCGGGCAGCAGGTCCGTGCCGGGGACCGGCTCCATCTCGGACACGTCGAGCCAGCGGACGACGGTGGCGCCGCGGTGGCCATGGACCGCGAGGATGGAGTCGAGGTCGGGCCAGACGGCCGTGGACGGGTTCGGGCCGTGCCAGCGCAGCGCGACCGAGCCGTCGGTGAAGACGCACCCTTCCGCGACGGTGCCGGTACCGGAGACTCCGCTGATGTCGGTGTAGCGCACGAGTTCGAAGGTCTGGGGTTTCACCGGCCGACCTCGCCGGGACGACCTGCTCTGGTGAAACTGGGTCTGTCGGAACTCGAAGGGTCTGAGGGTGCTGCCATGGTCCTTTCCCCGTGGTCGGCGTGGGTGGGTGCTCGCCACAAACCGGGGACAATACGGACTGTCAGCAGGGAAGGACGGTCTGTAGCGACTCATCTTCTTACAACAAATTAGAACCATTCCGGGCAACACGCCAGACCTCCGTCAGCGTGTCTCAGTCTTCGATCGGTCGCAGGCGGCGCAGACCGTCAACTCACGGTAGACAGGCGTTCAACTCCTGACAAATAGGTGGGTTCCGACCGGTCGGCGTGATCGAATACGCAGGTGTTTCTGACGCTTGCCACCGACCTTGCCGGAGTCGACGCACCCGCGAGCGATTTCGGATTCCTGTTGCACAAGAACCCGGCGCGACCGCAGGGCATCGAGATCACCGGTGGCACCGCGCAGGTCTTCTACCCGGAGGCATCGGACGATCGCTGTACGGCGGCGGTGCTGCTCGAGATCGACCCGATCGCGCTGGTCCGATCCGGCCGGGGGAGAGCGCCGGAGGGATTCACCCTCGGCCAGTACGTGAACGACCGCCCGTACGCGGCGTCCAGCCTGCTTGCCGTGGCCCTCGGCAAGCTTTTCCGTACGGCGATGAACGGCCGGTGCGACGCCCGTCCCGAGCTCGCGGCCCGGCCGATCCCGCTCGAGATCCACGTCCCGGCGCTCCCGTGCCGCGGTGGTGCCGACCTGGCCGAGCGGATGTTCGGTCCGCTCGGTTGGAGCGTCGATGCTCGCCCGGTCCCGCTCGATCCGGAGATCCCCGAGTGGGGTGATTCCCGGTACGTCGACCTGCGGCTGACCGGCGTACTCCGGCTGGCCGACGCGCTCAATCACCTCTACGTGCTGCTCCCGGTCCTCGACGACGCCAAGCACTACTGGGTCGGGTCCGACGAGGTCGACAAGCTGGTCCGCGCCGGCGAGGGCTGGCTCGGCGCCCACCCGGAGAAGGACGTGATCTCCCACCGCTACCTGGCCCACCGCCGCTACCTCGCCGACTCCGCTCTCGAACGCCTCGCCGAAGCCGACGGGCTCACTGAGCCAGAGGCGGTTCCGGACGACGCGGAAGGACCGGTGTCGCTTGCTGTAGAGCGCCGTACGACGGTCGCCGCAGTGCTGAAGGAACTCGGAGCCCGGCGGATCGCGGACCTCGGTTGCGGTGAAGGCGCGCTGGTCGGCGAATTGCTGAAAGACCCGATGATCGCGGAGCTGTTCGCCACGGATGTCTCGGTGCGGGCGCTGATCGGCGCGAAGCGACGGCTGCGCTACGACGACCTCCCGGATCGCCAGCGCGAGCGGCTGCACTTCCTGCAGTCGTCAGTCACGTACGCCGACCATCGCCTGGCCGGCCTCGATGCTGCAGTCCTGATGGAGGTGATCGAGCACGTCGACCCGCCACGCCTGCCGGCGCTCGCCAAGGCCGTCTTCCAGGCAGCCCGTCCGGCCGCCGTCATCGTCACCACCCCGAACAGCGAGTACAACGTGCGCTTCGAGTCCCTCGCCGCCGGCACCTTCCGCCACCCCGACCACCGCTTCGAGTGGACCCGCGCAGAGTTTGAGCGATGGGCGGCACAGGTGTCCGAGCTGTACGGCTATTCAGTGGGGTTCCGTCCAGTGGGTGCGGTAGATCCGGACGTCGGGCCGCCGACACAGCTCGCCCTCTTCAAGCTCAGGGAGAGGGTGGCCGGCTGATGGCGACGGTGGCGATTCCGGCGCTTTCTCTGGTCGTGCTGGTGGGGGCCAGCGGGTCGGGGAAGTCGACGTTCGCGCGGAAGCATTTCAAAGGCACCGAGGTGATTTCCAGTGACTTCTGCCGGGGGTTGGTGTCGGACGACGAGAACGATCAGGCGGCGTCCAAGGATGCCTTCGAGGTGCTGAACTTCATCGCGGGTAAGCGGCTCGCGGCCGGGCGGCTGACGGTGATCGACGCGACCAACGTGCAGCCGGAAGCTCGCAAGGAGCTGGTCGCGCTGGCGCGTGAGCACGACGTGTTGCCGGTGGCAATCGTTCTGGATCCGCCCGAGCGGGTGTGTGTCGAGCGCAACGAGCAGCGGCCGGACCGGCAGTTCGGGGCGAAGGTGATCACCCGGCAGCGGTCGCAGCTGAGGCGCGGTCTGCGCAGCCTCAAGCGTGAGGGCTTCCGCACCGTCCACGTGCTCGACAGCGTCGACGAGATCGATGCCGTCAGCATCGAACGGACCCGGCTGTTCAACGACCTGACCGATCAGACCGGCCCGTTCGACATCTTCGGCGACATCCACGGCTGCCGGGCCGAGCTGGAGGAGCTGCTCACCAACCTCGGCTACACCATCAGCCGCGACGACGCCGGCCGTGCGATAGACGCCGTACATCCGGAACGCCGAGCAGTCTTCGTCGGCGACCTGGTCGACCGCGGGCCGGACACGCCAGGTGTGCTGCGTCTCGTGATGGGAATGGTTGCCAACGGCCACGCCTTCTGCGTCCCCGGCAACCACGAGGACAAGTTGCTCAAGGCACTCAGGGGCCGCAACGTGAAGATCAGCCACGGTCTCGAGACGACGCTGGAACAGCTGGCGGAGGAGCCGCCGGAGTTCCGCGAGGCCGTCGAGACGTTCATCGACGGGCTGATCTCGCACTACGTCTTCGACGGCGGCCGGCTGGTCGTGTCACACGCCGGTCTGGTCGAGCGGATGCACGGCCGCGC
Organism: uncultured Actinomycetota bacterium; assembly: GCA_963770725.1. Lineage (GTDB taxonomy): Bacteria > Actinomycetota > Actinomycetes > Propionibacteriales > Kribbellaceae > Kribbella. Next base: position 154,039 of record CAVYQT010000008.1, on the reverse strand, counting down.
ATCCGGCCGGGTCCGATCCTTCTGCCTGTACGGCGAGACGACCGGCGAAACCGACGAGTTCGGGCTGCCGGTCCGCTACCCGTGGGCGAACGAGTACCGCGGTCGTGCCATGGTCGTGTACGGGCACACCCCGACGCCTGAGCCGGAGTGGATCAACAACACGATCTGCCTCGACACCGGCTGCGTCTTCGGCGGATCGCTCACCGCCCTGCGATACCCGGAGCGCGAGCTGGTCTCGGTCCGGGCGGTCGAGGAGTACTACGCACCGGCCAAACCGTTGCACGTGGCAACCGCACCGGCCCGTGAGCCCGACGTACTCGAGCTGACCGACGTCACCGGCCGGCGAGTGGTCGAGACGTCGACGCACGGGCGGCTCAGCATCCGCGCGGAGCAGGCCGGGGCCGCGCTCGAGGTGATGAGCCGGTTCGCGATCGATCCGCGCTTCCTGCTGTACCTGCCGCCGACGATGAGCCCGGTCTCCACCTCATCCGAACCCGGGCTGCTCGAGCACCCGCTGCAGGCCTTCGAGACGTATCGCGGGCAGGGCGTGACCGAGCTGGTGTGCGAGGAGAAGCACATGGGTTCGCGGGCGGTCGTGCTGCTGACGCGGGACGACGATGTCGCCGAGAGGCGCTTCGGCCTGGCCGGACACGGCGCGATCCACACGCGGACCGGACGGTCGTTCTTCGACGGACCGCTGACGGACGAGTTGCTGCTCCGGCTGCGCGCTGTCGTGTCCGAGGCCGGAATCTTCGACGAGCTCGACTCTTCGTGGCTGCTGCTCGACTCCGAGCTGCTGCCATGGAGCGCCAAGGCCGAGGACCTGCTCCGGAATCAGTACGCCGCCGTCGGCGCGGCTGCTCGTACGTCGTTGCCAGCGGCAACCGCAGCGCTCGAGGCGGCCGTCGCGGCCGGTCTCGCCGTAGGCGATCAGCTGGCGCGGATGAAGCGTCGTACGACGAACGCCTCCCTGTTCACCGAGGCGTATCGGCGGTACTGCTGGCCGACTGCCGGGCTCGATGGAGTTCGGCTGGCGCCCTTCCAGGTGCTGGCGTCGGAAGGTACGACGTACCAGGACAGGCCGCACGCGTGGCACCTCGGGATCGCGGACAGGCTGGTCGAGGCCGGGCCGTCGCTGATCACGCCGACTCGGCGGCTGTTCGTTGACGCGGACAACTGGGACGCCGGAATCGCGTGGTGGGAGGAGCTCACCGGGGCGGGTGGCGAGGGAATGGTGGTGAAGCCGGCCGCCAACCTGATGCGGACGGCGAAGGGGCTGGCCCAGCCGGGGCTGAAGGTCCGCGGGCAGGAGTACCTGCGGCTCATCTACGGGCCCGACTACACCGAGCCGGCCAACGTCGAGCGCCTCCGCGACCGGAATCTCGGCCACAAACGCTCGCTGGCGCTGCGGGAGTACGCGCTCGGTCTCGAGGCTGTGGAGCGGGCGGCCCGTGGCGAGCCGCTCTGGCGCATCCACGAATGCGTCTTCGCCGTACTCGCCCTCGAGTCGGAACCGGTCGACCCACGCCTCTAGTGCCGCGTCCAGAAACCTTGGGGTTGTCTTCGAGCCCCTGATTGATTGGTGCAGTTCGACAGGAGGTGTCCGGCGATCGAGTCGCAGGCCCGGTGGGCTCAGGCGGGAAGTGGCCGGCAGTGGGTGTATACGTCCTGTCGAACTGCACCCAGGTGGACCGTTCTGCCGGAGCTCTGCCAGGCAGGGCCACAGCGACAACCAAACCACACTGTCTGCTGACCGGCATCGTGGCTGACCCACCACAGTCGGTGCACCGGGCCAGGTCAGTGGAGCGGGTTACGACCCCAACGTTCCTTGACGCGGCACTAGCTGGTCGCGCGTCGCACTCCGACGAAGATGCCGGTCGCGAGAAGGATCGCGGCCGGCATCCCGGCGGCGACGTGATCGGCGGCGAGGATCGCACTGATCACCCCTGCTGGGACGAGGCCTAGCAACACCGGTACGACGGAGCGCGGGTCGGCGCGGTGGACGGCGTAGAAGATGAGCGGGGCGACGAGCCACACAAGGAACAGCAGGTACAGCCAATCGCCGTTCCGGGAGAACGATCCGGGGACGAAGGCTCCCAGGGCGAGCGCTACTACCGCGATCGAGGCCGGGAACCAGCGCAGGATCGCGCCTGGTGCGGCGATTGCGCGCGGTACGGATGCAACCAGGTAGATGCCGACCGCCACGAGCTGAACGCAGCCCGACAGGACGATGGCCCGGAAGAGCGCGTCGTACCGCGGCTCGACACCCGGACACAGACGGCATGGCGGAGGTCCGAACGGATCCCAGGCACCAAGCATCCAGACCAGTGGCAGAGTCATCCCCGCCACCACCGCCGTGCAGCGAATCAGCCCCGCGGCCGGGCGACGGGTAGGGCGGCGTAGATCGAGGGGCGGTCCGCTCATGTCGACAACCATGGCCCAGCAGAGGTCCACCCCCGTCGGGTCTCCCAGCGGAAGCGGGGGAGAATCGTCGAGCCGTGACGACGCGATGGAGGTTCGATGATCAGTTACACGATCCCCGGAATGCACGTCCGGGAGCACACGGTCGAGGTGCCGCTGGATTGGTCGACGCCTGGCGAGAAGATCACTGTCTTCGCGCGGGAGCTGGTCGATCCGGTCCGGCGGGACGAGGATCTGCCGCTGCTGCTGTTCCTGCAGGGCGGGCCGGGTGGCAAGTCACCGCGGCCGGTCGAGCCGTCCGGATGGATCGGGCAGGCGCTGAAGACCTACCGGGTGATCCTGTTCGACCAGAGAGGCACCGGCCGGAGTACGCCGATCTCGGGGCGGCGGATGGCGTCGTTCGCCACCGCCGAGGAGGGCGCCGACTATCTGACCTGCTTCCGGGCCGACTCGATCGTGCGCGACGCCGAACACCTCCGTACGACGGTCTTCGGCGGCGTCAAGTGGTCGACGCTCGGCCAGAGCTACGGCGGATTCCTCACGCTGACGTATCTCTCCCAGGCGCCGGCCGGGCTGACCGCCTGCTACGTGACAGGTGGTCTGGCCGCGATCGATCCGTCGGCGGCGGAGGTCTACCGGCGGACCTATCCCCGGGTAGCGGCCAAGAACCGCGAGTTCTACCGGCGCTATCCGCACAACGTGGAGCGGATCGGCGCGATCGCGGATCGGCTGGCGGCGGACGACGTACGGCTGCCGGACGGTGATCGACTGACGGTACGGCGGTTCCAGTCGCTCGGGATCGACTTCGGGATGAAGCCCGGGTACGAGCGGATGCACTGGCTGGTGGACGAGGCGTTCGACGATGACGAGTTGTCCGACACTTTCCTGAGTCAGGTGATGGACCGGTCGTCGTACAGCGGTGGTCCGTTGTTCGCGGCGTTGCAGGAGAGCATCTACGGGTCCGGCGACGGCGCCACTGGTTGGGCGGCGGAAGCGGAACGGGCGCTGCATCCGGAGTTCGCCGAGAACGCCCGGCCGCTGCTGTTCACCGGCGAGATGATGTACCCCTGGATGTTCGCGGAGATCCGGGTACTGCGACCTTTCCAGGCTGCCGTGGAGGCGTTGGCGGCCCGCGAGGAGTGGTCGTCGTTGTACGACCTGGATCGGTTGGCGGCGAACGACGTACCGGTGGCGGCAGCCGTGTACTACGACGACATGTACGTCGACTCCGGGCTGCAACTGGACACCGCGGCCCGGGTGGGGAGCGTGCAGGCGTGGGTGACGAACGAGTTCGAGCACGACGGACTCTCGACGGAGCGGGTGTTCACCCGGCTGACCGAGCTGGTCCGGTCCGTGGGTGGCGGCGTACCGGCGGGTTGAGCCCCGTCACACCCCCAGATTGAGGGCCTGGGCGGCGGCCGCCGCCGCGGGGGCGCCGTAGGCGGCGGACAGGCGGTTCAGGAACGTGGGGCGATCGAGGGTGTACTCCTGGGTGCCGACGGTTTCGAGGACCGTGGTGGCCAGGGTGCAGCCGACCTGGGCGGCGGCCTCGTGGTCCAGGCCGGCGGCCCGGCCGGTGAGGTAGCCGGCCCGGAAGGCGTCACCGCCGCCGGTGGGGTCGACCAGCCCTGGGGTCGGGACCGCCGGGACCTTGGCCAGGATGCCCTCGGCGTTCTCGATCACCACGCCGTCGCCGCCGTGGGTAGTCACCCGGACACCGACCCGCTTCAGGATCTCGTCGTGGCTCCAGCCGGTCTTCTGCGCCATCAGGCCGGCCTCGTACTCGTTGCTGAACAGGATCTCCGCCCCGTCGACGAGTCGCTTGATGTCGTCGCCCTCCATCCGGGCCAGCTGCTGCGACGGGTCCGCGGCCACCGCGATCCCGTTGGCTTTCGCCAGCTCGGTGTGCTTGAGCATGCCCTCCGGGTCGTCCGCGCCGATCAGGACCAGGTCGATCCCGCCGGTCGCGGCGTGGATCGCACCGAGGTCGAGCTCCCGCGCCTCGGCCATCGCGCCGGTGTAGAACGAGGCGATCTGGTTCGCGTCGAGGTCCGTCGTACAGGTGAACCGGGCCGTGTGCACGTTCTCGCACACACGCACATGGGACACGTCCACGCCGGCTTCGGTGAGGGCGGCGCCGTACTCGGCGAAGTCGGCGCCGACCGAGCCGACCAGCAGCGACGGCTGGCCGAGCTGGGCCATCCCGTAGCAGATGTTCGCGCCGACGCCGCCGCGGTGGACGACGAGCTCGTCGACCAGGAACGACAGGGAGACCTTGTGCATTTGTTCCTCGAGGAACTGGTCCTTGAACCGGCCCGGGAACGTCATCAGGATGTCGGTCGCGATCGAACCGGCGACGGCGATGCGCATGCGGGGTGCTCCCTCGGTGGGGTGGGTGTACGGCGCTTGGTCAACCCATAGAGACTACAGGCGACCGATCTAATACACCGAGGGCAGGATTCGATGGGTAATCAGGTACTGGTGACCGACGAACTGCACGACTACATGGTCGCGCACGGAATGCCGCTGGACGAGATCGCGACTGAGCTGGTGGCCGAGACTCAGCAGCTCGGCGACGTGTCCGTGATGCTGACCACCGCGGACCAGGCGGCGCTGCTGACCACGCTGACCAGGCTGATCTCCGCCCGCCGGGCGGTCGAGATCGGCACCTTCACCGGATTCTCCGCGCTGGCCATCTCCCGCGGGCTGCCGGACGACGGGCAGCTGATCTGCCTCGACGCGAGCGAGGAGTGGACCTCGATCGGCCGGAAGTACTGGGAGCGGGCCGGCGTCGCCGGGCGGATCGAGCTGCGGATCGGCGACGGGCACGCGCTGGCGGCCGAACTGGACGGCTCGTTCGACCTGGCCTTCGTGGACGCGGACAAGCCGGGGTACATCGATTACTTCGAGCGCCTGATGCCGCTGATGCGGACGAACGGGCTGATGCTCTTCGACAACACGCTGGCCGGCGGTCGCGTGGTCGGTCAGCACGAGCACGACCCGGTCGAGCGGAAGGAGTTCAACGCGCACATCGCCAAGGACGACCGGGTCGACGTGGTCATCCTCGGCATCGGCGACGGGCTGACCCTGGTCCGCAAGAAGTGAGCAAGGCCGCGGCTCGGTTGAGCGTGAAGGAGTTGCAGCACAAGTACGGCGACCGGCCGGTGATCGAAGGTCTGACGTTCACCCTGGCCGCCGGACAGGCGATCGCGTTGGTCGGGCCGAACGGCGCCGGCAAGACGACCGTGCTCAAGTGCATCGTCGGCTCGGCCGAGCCGGCCGCGGGCACGATCCTGCTGGACGGCCGACCGATCGACGAACGGGCCGAGACGGTACGGCGCGACGTCGCCACGCTGCTCGACGACCTCGACTTCTTCCCGGACCTGACCGCGGCCGAACACCTCGACCTGCTGGCCCGCGCCCACGGCAACCCGGAGCCGGAGGACCTGGTCGACACGCTCCTCGACGACATCGGGCTGCTGCCGGCCGCCGACCAGCTTCCCGGATCGCTGTCCTCGGGTCAGCGCCGTCGCCTCGCGTTGGCGACGGCGCTGGTCCGCCCGCGAACGCTGATGGTGCTCGACGAGCCCGAGGCGCGGCTGGACGTCGACGGCGTGCAGTGGTTGTCGGATCGCCTGATCGCGGAGAAGAAGTCGGGCACGTCGATCCTCTTCGCCAGCCACGACCCAGCCCTGGTCGAATCCGTCGCCGACGCCGTCGTCACCCTGACTCCACTGCCATGACCTCAGCGCACGGGCCGGTCGTTTTCGATCCGGCCGACTTCGGTGCGATCCCGGCGCCGCGATCGGTGCGGGCCTGGATGCGGAAGACCCGCCGTCGGCACGCGGATCGCTCGTTCTGGCAGGTCTTCGAGAACGTCTACCTGGTCATCTTCACGCTCGCCATGGTCGGCGCGACCGGCGGCAACGTCGTCCGGCACCTGAACGAGAACGCGGCCCGCTGTACGTCGACAGCCTGCCTGGATCTGGCCTACTACCTGCCCTGGATCCTCGTGCCGTTGCTGGTGGCAACGACGCTGCGCATGCTGCTGAGCGTCGGACCGGTGTCGGCTTCCCGGGCCGCGGGCTTCTGGCTGCTCGCCACCCCGGTCAACCGTGCGGCCCTGCTGCGACCGGCGTACTGGTGGATGATCGCGAGCGTCGCGGTGGCCGGTGCACTGGCCTCGGTGATCTCGTGGGCACTGCTCGGGGCTCAGTTGCGGTCGATCGGGGAATCCTCGGTGCTGACGGCTTCGCTGCTGGTCGGCGCCGCGTGTGTGACCGTGTGGGCCCAGCAGTCCGCAGTGCGCACCAAGTGGACGCTGCGCGTCGCCGATCTCCTGTTGATCGCTGCCGCGATCCCGGCGGTCTGGCTGGCGGCCCAGCGTGAATCCACCGCGCAGTCCCAGACTGCGAACGTGGTGCTCACCCTCGAGGACGTCCGGTCCGTCGATTCCTGGCTGACGGGGGAGGCCGCGCGGTTCCTGGTAGTGGGCCTGGTCTGCCTCGTCGTGGTCCTCGCGTTGGTGATCGTCACCGCGCGGACCCTCGACAGGCTGAACCGGACCACCGTGATCGCCGGGGGAGAGCTCCTGGCCGGGCTGGCCGGTGCGGCCAGCAGTCTGGACATCAGCATGCTGGCCGACGTCGTCGCCGGTCGGCACTGGCGGTTGAAGGGCCGCGCCCGGTCGCGACGAGGTCGCGGGTCCCGTGGTGGTGCCCTGGTCTACCGGGAGTTCTTGCGGATCCTGCGGTGGCCTCGACGGCTGATCATCGGGCTTGCGCTGCTGGTCGTCCCGTACTCCGTTGCGGGCACGGGCCTCCAGGTGCTGGTGCCGGTCGCGGCCGCGTTCGCCGGCTTCATCGCCGTACGCCCGCTGATGGACGGGCTGCGGTCGGTGTGTCGGTCTACCGGGCTGGTCCGGGCGCTCGGTATGGACCTGCGCGAGCTTCGGGTCATCATGGCTGTCGTTCCGGCCGGGTTCACCGTGCTGTGGGCCTTGCTCGCGTTCCCTGCTCTGGGCGACGCCGCGGCGACGTTCGCGGTTGCCGCGGGCATCATCGCGGGCTGTGTCCGCCAGGCCTCCGCGCGACCTCCGTCGTACTCGGGCCCGCTGGTCGCATCACCGATGGGCGCGATCCCACCCGGCATGTTCTCCCAGCCCATCCGCGGCTTCGACCTGCTCCTCCTCTGCCTCGCCCCGGTCCTCCTCGGCCTCTCGTCGACGTGGATCCTCGCCATTTCGGCCTTCGTCCTCGCCGTAATGTTCTCTATCCGCCCGAAGACGGACTAGAGCTCGTGGGCCAGCCACTTCTTGTCGATCTCGGTGGGGAGATCGACGTCGTGCCGGCGGGCGAGTAGGAGGAGCTGGCAGAAGACGTCGGCGAACTCCTGGTGGAAGCTACTGCGGATCTCGTCGGGGGTCTGGCCCTTGGCGCGGGCGCGGCCGGTGTGCTGGAGGTAGGCCTGGGTCAGCTCGCCCATCTCCTCCTGCAGCTTGAGCAGGAACCAGTCCGGGTCCCGCTCGAAGCCGAGAACCTCGCCGTACCGCCCCGACAACTTCTCCAACCGCTCCGACAGCTCACTGATGTCCACGCGCCTACCCAACCAGGAGGCGCCGACACTGGGCGGCCGAGCGAGATGGTCACCCTCAGCGTCCTGCGGGTGTTCACGGCCGCAGGACGCTGAAGGTCGCTGCTATTGCTGGGGGATGGGGTTGGGCTCTGGGTCGGCGCCTGATTCCGGCTGTGCAGCCGGTGCGGTGTCCGCGTCAGCCGCTGGTGCGCTCCCGTCTGGTGCGCTGCCGTCTGGTGCGGCGTCCGGGGTGGTGTCGACGGTCGGCATCGGCTCGGGGTCGGGGAGCAGGAGGTAGGGCTCAGCGCTGGGGTCAGGCTCCGGCTCGGGGTCCGGGGCGGGCTTCGGCTGGAAGTTGTCGGGCGCGGTCGCCCAGACCGCGGCCGCGGCGCGCTGGGCGTCGGCGGCGTCGGTCTGGCGCTCGTAGTTCTTGATGTCGAGCGCGTACGCCTTCACCACCGCGGAGAGGTCCGTGCGCAGTTGCCGGTGCACCCAGAGCGCGTAGGCCTGGCTGCGGGCCTCGATGAAGTTCTTCAGTTCCTGCATCTGGGCGGGGGTCATGTCGTCCTCCGACGAAGTTGGGTTGAAGTCGCCGCGCGCGATCGCGGCCCGGGCGGCCGGGCCGGGACAGTCGGTACCGTCCGGCCGGACCGCGGAGTGCGGACGGATCGCCGTACCGCGGGGATAGAGTCTGCGGACATCGGCGATCACCCCGCGGGTGGTCGCCTTCATCGCGGCGGTCGGCTGCTCGCCGGTGACCAGCACCAGCAGGACCGCGCAGTACCGCTCGTTGAGATCGGCGTTGCCGTTGGCGCCGGACTGGGTCCGCAACCCGCGCAGCGTCCAGGCCCGGCCGGCCTGGTCGACCGCGACCTGGTACGCGATGTCCGACCAGCCCCGGTCGTCCATGTGGAAGTTCTGCCAGCCACGCAACGCCGACGCGACCGCCGCTTGACTGTGGATGCCGGTCGTCGTCCCGGTCCCGGGCCAGTGGATCACCGCGCCCTGGACACGGGAGACCGTCAGGTTGCCCGGCCCACCGTTCGGCGGCCGCGCCCTCCAGGCGGACCGCGGCAAATATGTGACCATTAAGTGCTCCTCACCTGCCTCACGAGCACCGCTTACCCAGCGCTGGCGCTCGGTAATCAACCGATCACAATCGGCACGCGATCGTCAAGGGAATGAAGCACACCGGGCGAGGAAGTTCATCCCACGAGCGAGCACACTATCGGCCGGAGGGGCAGGCCGCTTCTCACGCGCCGTTCGTCAGCAGGGGGATGAGCTGGTCGCCGACCCGGACGATCTCTTCGCGGTACGGCGTGTCGGAGAGGACGAAGTGGGTGATGCCCAGGTCCTGGTACTTGCGGAGCGACTTCGCGACGTCGTCGGCCGAGCCCACGAGCCACGTCGTACCGGCGCCTCCGCCCCCGTACTTGCCGGGCGCGGTGTAGAGGTTGTCGTCGAGCACCTCGCCTCGCTCGGCCAGGTCGAGCAGCCGTTGCTGGCCGACCGCCTTGAACCAGCGGCGATCCCGTGAGCCCTGCGCCTCGGCCATCTGCGCGACCTTCGCCTCCGCGTCGGCCCAGGCCTCCTCGGTGGTGCCACGGACGAGCGTCGTGATCCGCAGCCCGAACTCGAGCGGCGCATGCTCACGGCCGAGCTCGGCCTCCAGATGCCGCAGCTTGCTGATGCGCTCGGCGATCCCGTCCAGCGGCTCACCCCAGAACAGCTGCACATCCGCCTCGGTCGCGGCGACTCGCTGAGCGGCATCCGACGCACCGCCGAAGTACAGCCGCGGGTGAAGCCTTCCTTCGCGTACGACGGGACGCGTTGCCACCGTGGATCCGGCGACCGAGAAGTACTCGCCCTGGTAGGTCACGTCCTCCTCGGTCCACAACCGACGTACCAGCTGGAGGAACTCCTTCGTCCGGGCGTACCGCTGCGGCTGGTCGCCCTCGCTGTCGCCGTACGCCGCCAGATTGTCCTGTCCGGACACGATGTTCACCAGCACCCGGCCACCGGTCAGCTGGTCGAGCGTGCTCGCGGCCGATGCGAAGTGCGCCGGCCGCCAGTACCCGGGCCGGATCGCGATCAACGGCTGGAACGTCGTCGTCCGCGCGGCCAGCACGGTCGCGACCGTGAACGTGTCAGGCCGCCCCCACCCGGTCCCGAGCAGCGCGCCACCCCACCCGTGGTCCTCGGTCAGCCGGGCCAGCTCGGTCAACCGCTCCAAACCGTTGTGCCCCCGGACGGCGTCGTCGCCCCGATGCCCAGGCTCAACCTGATTGGGGATGTACCAAAGAAACTCGCGACTCATGAGAAGCACCCTCCAGGCGGACGATCGGTTCAAAAGACTGTATTTCACCTGACTTACTAGACATCGGCCGTCTCACCGTCTGGAAGCCACCCGGTCTCTGCACGTGGTGATCCGATCCCATCCGGCCTGGGTGGGGCCCCGAATGACTGAGACAGCCGGCGACGCAGAGTCGCCAGGGACCAGGTATCAGGAAGGAATCTCAGTTATGACGCCGGGAAGCGCACCGTCCGTACTGACGCAGGTCAGGAGGGTGAGGTCACAGTTCGAAGAACTGACGGGCCTGGAGCCGACGTCGGTCTCGGGCCTTACCAAGGTGGACCAGGGCTGGGAGCTCATGGTCGACGTTGTCGAGGTGCGCCGCATCCCAGACACCTCGAGCCTGCTCGCGACGTACCGCGTCACAACCGACGACTCGGGTGACATCGCCGGGTACGAGCGCGTACGCCGCTACAGCCGCGGCCAGGCGGACTGACCAATCCCGCGTTGTGTCACTGCACAACCGACAAACACAGGAGTTGAACTATGACCGTCATGACCCAGTCGCCGGGTGGGGGAGGATCCTCCGGCGGCCTTTACAACGTCATCGAGCTCATCTTGGACCGTGGCCTCGTCATCGACGTCTTCGTCCGCGTCGCCTTGGTGGGGATCGAGGTGCTCACGATCGACGCACGCGTGGTCGTTGCCAGTGTCGACACCTATCTGCGGTTCGCCGAAGCGTGCAACCGGCTCGACCTGAGCGGCGGCAGGCAGCCCGCCGGACTACCCGAGCTGGTCGGCGACTTCACCGAGAACGGTGCCAAACGGAAGGTCAACGGCGCTCTCAAGGGCGTCGGCGAGGCCCTCGTGGACAGCCTCGAGGACCTGGTGACCCCTGACGAGCGGTCGGGCTGATCGAGGATGGAGCAGACCATGAGTACGTACGTCTACGGTTTCACGCGTCGCACGCACCCGCTGCCGATCACGGGGATGACCGGGGTGGGCAGCACGAGGCAACCATTGCGACTGATCGACCAGGACGGCCTCGTCGCCGTGGTCAGCGACGCACCGGGCAACCTGCGCGCGAAGCGGCGCGACCTGGAGACGCACGAGCGCGTCCTGGAAACACTGTGTGCGGTCGGCACGGTGTTGCCGATGAGGTTCGGCATCGTTGCGCCGGACGACTCTGCGGTTCGCGCGGAGCTCGCTTCGGGCGCGGATCGCTACAGCGGGCTGCTGGCCAAGCTGGACGGCCACCTGGAGCTCAACGTCAAGGCGTTCCACCGCGAGGACGCCCTTCTGGGTGCGCTGCTGCTCGAGCATCGGTCGCTGCGTGGCCGCAACGCCCGCCTGCGCGCCGCCGGAGGGGGCACCGAGCAGGACAAGGTCGCGTTCGGTGAGCAGGTGGCAGCGGCTGTCGAGACGCGGCGGGCCGAGGACGCGGCGGCGTTTGCCGCGATCCTGACACCGCACGCATCGGCGATCCAACTGGGTGTTGACCGTCGTTTGCGATGACGACGTGGGGGTTGGTGTCCGTCGCTGACGTTGCAGATGTTGGCTGAGCGCCGGCGTGCGTGTCGATCTTTGTGGTCGGCGTCGTCACTGTGCCGGGGTTTGTGAAGAATGCGGTCGAGGAGGACGACGACGGCCCTCCCGCCGTTTGTCGTGGTGGACCGCTGCGGGAGGGCCGTGCTGGATGCGCGGAGGCATCGTGGTCACGGTAGAGGCTGATCCGGTTCGGGTCGAGTTGCGGTTGGCGGCGGGGCAGGTGGGTTGTCCGGGCTGTCGGGGTGTGTTGCATCCGTGGGGGTGGGCGCGGCCGCGTGTGGTGTTTGGGATTGCGGGGGTGTTGCGTCCGCGGCGGGCTCGCTGTCCGGGGTGTGGGGTCACGCATGTGTTGTTGCCGGTGACGGTGCTGGTGCGGCGGGCGTATGCGGCTGAGGTGATCGGGGCGGCGTTGCTGGCTCGCGCGGCTGGGTTGGGTCACCGGTCGATCGGGAGGCAGTTGGGTGTTCCGGCGGCGACGGTGCGGGGCTGGCTGCGGGTGTTGGCCGGCCGGCTGGAGCCGGTGCGGTTGCACCTGTTGCAGGTGGCTCGCCGGGCCGGGGTGGACCGGGGTGTGCCCAAGGCGCTGGGTTCGCCGTGGCGTGACGTGCTGGCCGCGTTGGGGGCCGCGACTGCGGCGGTGACCGGCCGCTTCGGGACGTTCGGGGTCGTCGGCCCGGTGACGGCCTGGCAGGTCGCTGCGGCGTGTTCGGGTGGTCGGCTGCTCGCACCGGGCTGGCCACCGCAGCACCTCGTTGCCGCTGGCAACACCAGTTCCCTCTGACGCGCAGCGCGCGCAGCCGGAATCCTCGCGAGGGTTGCTGCCTGGCCGGTCCCGGCCGGGTATTCCCTTACTGAATAGAGGTTTTCGTGGCCAGCACACATGACCAAGACGGCATCAAGCGTCGTCAGCGGGCGCAGCAGGTGGCGTTGTTCCGTTACCAGTTGATCTGCCCCGCGCTGGACCCAGAGCTGTCGACCAAGGCTCGTGGCAAGATCGTGCGGGCGATCGCCGCGGGCACGCATGCCGGCCCGTTCGGCGGGCAGCACTCCTATTCCCGCGACACCCTGGACCGGTGGATCCGCCGTTACCGCGTCGGCGGGTTCGATGCCCTGGTCCCGTCGATCCGTCAGCCCGGCGCCCGGATCGACACCGGGGTGCTGGAGCTGGCGGTCGCGCTGAAGCGGGAGAACCCGGCCCGCACCGCTGCGCAGGTCGCGCGGGTCCTGCGCGCCAGCAGCGGCTATTCGCCGTCTGAGTCCACACTGCTGCGGCTGTTCCACCGCCGCGAGCTGATGGGCCCGGCCGCCGGGGGTGGTGGGGTGGTGTTCGGCCGGTTCGAGGCCGAGGACCCGAACGAGCGTTGGGTCGGGGACGCGTTGCACGGCCCGCGGGTCGGCGGCCGCAAGACCTACCTGTTCGCGTTCCTGGATGATCATTCCCGGCTCGCGACCGGTTACCGGTTCGGGTTCGCCGAGGACACCGTGCGGCTGGCCGCCGCGCTGGAACCGGCGCTCGCCTCGCGGGGCGTGCCAGGCGCTTGCTACGTCGACAACGGTTCGGCCTACGTTGATTCCTGGCTGTTGCGGGCCTGCGGCAAGCTCGGCATCCGGCTGGTCCACTCCACCCCGCACCGGCCGCAGGGCCGCGGCAAGATCGAACGCTTCTTCCGCACCGTGCGCGACCAGTTCCTCGTCGAAGTCGCCGACACCAACGCCGATCAGCTGGCCGGCAAGCAGCTCACTCCCGCCGCGGGCCTGCTCGAACTCAACGCCCTGTTCACCGCCTGGGTGGAAAGTGTCTATCACCACCAGGTGCACTCCGAGACCCAGCAGAGCCCTCTAACACGGTGGAACGACGGCTGGCAGCGCCTCGGCCACGGCCCGGTCATGCCCGCGACACAGGCGCTGACCGAGGCGTTCTTGTGGTCAGCGCACCGCACCGTCACCAAGACCGCGACCGTGTCGCTGCACGGCAACACCTACCAGGTCGAGGCCGCACTGGCCGGGCGGAAGGTGGAGCTGGTGTTCTCCCCGTTCAACCTGGAAGTCATCGAGGTCCGCCACGGCGACAAGAGCTTCGGGCACGCGGTGCCGCACATGATCACCCGCCACGCGCACCCGAAAGCCCGGCCGGAAACACCCGAACCCGCCCCGGCGCCGGCCACCGGCATCGCCTACCTGCAACTGGTCGCCGACGCCCACCAGCAGCAGGTGATCGACGACGAACGCATCGGCTTCCACGCCCTCTACTCGGCCGCGCCCGACCAGAATCCCGACCAGATCCCTGGGCAACTGTCCTTCGATGACCTCACCGATAACGCAGCCAATACCAGCGCACAGGAGGCCGGTCGGTGAGCATCTTGAACCTGCAGTCGCATTTCGGTTTCACCAGAATGCCGTTCGGCCGCAGCCTGGCTCCGTCGATGCTGCACCGCCACGGCGGGCACGCCGAGGCCGTGGCCCGGATCGCCTGGTGCGTCGACCAGCACGCCCTCGGCGTGATCACCGGCGAGGTCGGCGCCGGCAAGACCGTCGCCGTCCGCGCTGCGACCGCCGCACTCGACTCCTCCCGGCACGCGATCATCTACCTGCCCAACCCGTCGGTCGGGGTCCGCGGCATGCTGCACCACATCGTCTCCGCGCTCGGGCAGGTCCCCAACTTCCACACCGCCACCCTCGTCCCACAAGCCGCCGACGCCCTCGCCGCCGAACACGCCGAACGCGGCCGCACCCCAGTCGTGATCTTCGACGAGGCACACCTGCTCGACAACCCCCAGATGGAAGCCGTCCGCATGCTCACCAACCACGACATGGACTCCGGCGCCCCGTTCGCCACGCTGCTGATCGGGCAACCCACCCTGCGACAACGGCTGCGCCTCGGGGTGCTCGCCGCACTGGACCAGCGGATCTCAGTCCGCTACGCCCTCACCGGCATGGACGCGACCGAAACCGCCGACTACCTCACCCACCATCTCAAGATCGCCGGGCGCACCGACACCTTGTTCAGCGCCGACGCGATCACCCTGATCCACAACGCCTCTCGTGGCTACCCCCGCGCGGTGAACAACCTCGCCGTCAACGCCCTCACCGCAGCGTTCGCCCGCAACAACCCGATCGTCGACGAGAAAGCAACCCGGATCGCCATCTCCGAAACCGGCGCCGACTGAGCACAACCCGGTGGCATCATCACCACGCCGAGCACCCCGTCAGCGAGCCGACCAAGGCCCCGTCCGCGACCAGCGGGCGGGGCCTTCCCACACCCCGCCCATCGGCAACACCAGTGACGCCTTCATCTGCAAGATGAACGACGGGCAACAACTGGGCCCGCCGGTCGACGGCTGCTTCGTCAACGCGTCGTTCCTGGTCTCCTCCGAGCGGCGCGGTGCGTTCGATGAGGCGTTGCAGAAGCTTCGCGACAACGTCGACGGGTACGCGGAGCTGCGGTTGTTCGGCCCGCTGCCTCCCTACAGCTTCGTCACCACCGAAGCGAGGAGCTGAGGCACCACATGGGACTGTTCTCGGAGCTCCTCCTGCTGCCCTTGGCGCCGGCGCGGCTCGCGCTGTGGAGCGTGCACCAGGTGCGCACGGCAGCCGACCGCGAGTACTTCGGTCCAGACGCCGTACGTCGGGAGCTGGTCGAGCTGTCGCAAGCGCTCGACGACGGACGCATCAGCCCCGAGGAGTTCGATCGGCGGGAGGACGAACTGCTCGACCGGCTGGAAGGTCGTGGTGTCGAATGACCGAGTTGAGTCAGTGGTCGAACAGCGTCAACGGCTCGGGCAACAACCTCGCCGATGTGCTCGAACGGGTTCTCGACAAGGGCCTGGTCATCGCCGGCGACATCAGGATCAACCTGCTCGACATCGAGCTACTCACCATCAAGATCCGGCTGCTTGTCGCGTCGGTGGACAAGGCCCGCGAGATCGGCATCGACTGGTGGGAACGCGACCCCATGCTGTCCGGCGGCTCTCGTGATCTCGAGCTGGAGAACGACAAGCTCCGGCACCGCATCGCTGAGCTGGAAGGCCCCGAGCAGCAAGGTGTACGTCGATGAGCGCGCCGGCCCGCTATTCGTACGCACTCGCCCGCCCGTTCGACGCGACCGCGATCGCCGCGCTGCGCGGCGTCGACACGGCGCCCGTCGACCTCATCAGGCATCGCGACATTGTCGCGGTGACCAGCCCGATGCCCGCCGACGTGCTCGACGAGGCTGCGCTGCAGCGCCGGCTGGAAGACCTCGAGGACCTCGAGGCGCTGGCGCGGGCTCATCATGCGGTGGTCGCGGCGGTAGCCATGCACGCCGCGACGATCCCACTGCGGCTGGCCACCATTCACCGCGGCGACCAGCGCGTCAGCCAGTTCCTTCAGGGAAACTACGAGGCGATCAACGCGACGCTGGACCGGCTGGCAGGCCGGATAGAGCTGGGCGTCAAAGTCTTTGCGCGGCGGTCGGGTCGGCAGACCCCGCCGACGGTCTCTGGCAGCTCGGTTCAGCCAGGGCGCGACTACCTCCGCGCGCGACGTGGCCAGCGAATCGACAACGACAACCGTCGGCGCCGCGCCACCGACGCCGCCGACGCACTGGAGGCGGCGCTGTCACCATTCGTCATCGCCAGGCGGCTGCACCGACCGCAGCCAACCGGGCGTCAGCTGGACAACATCCTGAACGCCGCCTACCTGGTCGAATCGGGGCGGGCGCAGGAGATCAGCGAACGAGCCGGCACGTTCGAGTCCGCGGCAGCCGGCATCACCGTCGAGGTCACCGGACCTTGGCCCGCGTACTCGTTCGCCGCCATCGAGCTCGGGGCGGCATCGTGAGTACTGAGGCTGGCGCGCTCCAGGACATCGCCCTCGTCGATGTGCTGGACCGGCTGCTCACCGGCGGGCTGATCCTGACCGGCGACGTCATTCTGTCCGTCGCCGATGTCGACCTCGTCCGGATCTCGTTGCGTGCGCTCGTCGCGTCGATCCACGAACTGGAGCCGGTACGGTGAACGATTCGACCCACGACGGTTCGCCGCCGCAGCGCATCGCGATCGACCCGGAGGTGGTCGAACGTGACCTCGCACGGCTCGCCCTCACCATCGTCGAACTGCTACGTCAGCTGATGGAACGGCAAGCGCTGCGTCGCGTCGACGAGGGCAGCCTCACCGACGACGAGGAGGAGCGGATAGGTCTGACCCTCATGCTGCTGAACGATCGGATGACCCGGCTCCGCGAACGTTTTGGACTTTCCCAGGCCGACCTGAACCTCGATCTCGGACCGCTGGGCTCGCTGCTCCCTGCTGAACCGGACGACCGCTGACACTGGCGCGAGTGCCGAAGCCGGCCCGATCGAGCCGCCCGGGACGTGCGGAAACCCCCGGATCCACGCGGGATTCCGGGGGTTTCGGCAACGACAGGATCAGACGTCGTAGTAGAGCTCGAACTCGTGGGGGTGGGGGCGGAGCTGGATCGGGGCGATCTCCTGCTCGCGCTTCAGGTCGACCCAGGTCTCGATCAGGTCGGCGGTGAACACGTCACCCTCGAGCAGGAAGGCGTGGTCGGCCTCGAGCGAGTCGATCACGGCCGGCAGCGAGGTCGGCACCTGCGCGATGCCCGCGTGCTCCTCCGGCGGCAGCTCGTACAGGTCCTTGTCGACCGGGTCGGCCGGCTCGATCTTGTTGCGGATACCGTCCAGACCGGCCAGCAGCTGAGCCGAGAAGGCCAGGTACGGGTTGGCGGACGGGTCGGGGCAGCGGAACTCGATCCGCTTCGCCTTCGGGTTCGAGCCGGTGATCGGGATCCGGATGCAGGCGGACCGGTTGCGCTGCGAGTAGACCAGGTTGACCGGCGCCTCGAAGCCCGGCACCAGGCGGTGGTAGGAGTTCACCGTCGGGTTCGTGAAGGCCAGCAGCGACGGGGCGTGCTTGAGCAGGCCGCCGATGTACCAGCGGGCCACGTCGGACAGACCGCCGTACCCGGCCTCGTCGTAGAACAGCGCCTCGCCGCCGGAGAACAGCGACTGGTGGACGTGCATGCCCGAGCCGTTGTCACCGAAGATCGGCTTCGGCATGAAGGTCGCGGTCTTGCCGGCGGCCCAGGCGGTGTTCTTGACGATGTACTTGAACTTCATCAGGTTGTCGGCGGTCTTCAGCAGCTCGTCGAAGCGGAAGTTGATCTCCGCCTGACCCGCGGTGCCGACCTCGTGGTGGGCCGCGCTCGACCAGCAGGCCGGACTTCTCCAGGTTCAGCGTGATCTGGTCGCGCAGGTCGCCGAAGTGGTCGGTCGGCGCGACCGGGAAGTAGCCGCCCTTGTAGCGGACCTTGTAGCCGCGGTTGCCGCCGTCCTCGATCCGGCCGGTGTTCCAGGCGCCGGCGATCGAGTCGATCGAGTAGTAGCCGGTGTTCTGCTTGGTCTCGAACCGGACGTCGTCGAAGACGTAGAACTCGGCCTCGGGCGCGAAGAACGCGGTGTCCGCGATCCCGGTCGACTTCAGGTACTCCTGCGCCTTGCGGGCGATGTTGCGCGGGTCGCGGCTGTACGGCCTCGCCGGTCAGCGGGTCGTGCACGAAGAAGTTGATCGCCAGCGTCTTCGCCCCGCGGAACGTGTCGAGGAAGGCGGTGGTCGGGTCGGGCAGCAGCTTCATGTCGGACTCGTGGATCTGCTGGAACCCGCGCACCGACGAACCGTCGAACATCAGGCCCTCTTCGAAGACCTCGGGTCCGAACGACGACACCGGGACGGTGAAGTGCTGCATGATGCCCGGCAGGTCGGAGAACCGGACATCGATGATCTCGATGCCCTCGTCCTTGACGTAGGCGAGCAGCTCCTCAGCGCTGGAAAACATACGTACTCCTCGGGGTGGCTCAGAGATTGCATCTGAACGTAGGGCCCGCCGATTACTCCGTCGTGACCCTGATGTTTCGCGGATGTTACGCCCAGCGTGTCCGCGCTGACCCACTGGTGTCCGGCGGTGACGCCCTGAGATATCCCGATCCGCTGTGAGCGGGTCCCGGCCGTGTCCGTAGGCTAGCCATCATGGCATCATCCCCGCAGCCGGGCACAGGACCCACCGAAGAATTCCGGTTTCCGGGCAATCGGCTCGGGCTGCCCGAGGACGGTCCCGGGCTCGGTCTCGGGCTGGGGCCGCCGGATCCTCGCCCTGTTCCTGGACTGGCTGATCGCCGGCCTGATCGCGTCCGCGATCACCTCCCAGCCGATGTGGGCGGGCGGCAACGACTACAGCATCGCCCAGCTGGTCACGTTCTTCGCGATCACCGCGATCCTGACCGGCCTGGCCGGGTCCACCATCGGCCACCGCCTCTGCGGCCTGCGCGTCATCCCGGTCCGCCCCGGCAGCGCCGGTTACACCGCCCAGCCGGGCCTGCTCGCCGGCGTGATCCGCGCCTTTCTGCTCTGCCTGCTCATCCCCGCCGTCGTCTACGACCGCGACCGCCGAGGCCTGCACGACCGCGCCGCCGGCACCGTCGTGGTCCGTCGCTGATCCGCCGGTACGACGCCCGGTCGCCTTGCCGGCGTACGTCGTACCAGGGTCAGCGCCTGGTCAGGCGGAGCTGGACGTCGTCGAGGTAGTTGGTGCGGAATCCGGCCTCGGAGTAGGCGAGGTAGAACTCCCACATCCGGCGGAAGGTGATGTCGAAGCCGAGGTCGGCGATGGCCGGCCACTGCTCGATGAAGCGGTTGCGCCAGATCCGCAGCGTCCGGGCGTAGTCGGCGCCGAGATGCCGGATGACCTCGGTCCGCAGGCCGGTGTGCTGGGTGGTGACGTCCTCGATCACCTTGATCGACGGGATCAGGCCGCCCGGGAAGATGTACTTCTGCACCCAGGTGAAGGTGTTCCGGGTGGCCAGCATCCGCTCGTGCGGCATCACGATCGCCTGCACCACGGCGATCCCGCCGGGCGCCAGCCGCCGCTCGATCACGTCGAAGTAGACCGGCCAGTACCGCTCGCCGACCGCCTCGATCATCTCCACACTCAGGACCGCGTCGAACTCGCCGATCTGGTCGCGGTAGTCGCGCAGCGCGACCTGCACCCGGTCGCTCACACCGGCGTCGGCGATCCTGCGCTGCGCCAGCAACGCCTGCTGCGAGGCGATCGTGATCGCGGTCACCCACGCACCGCGCTGGGCCGCGCGGATCGCCAGGCTCGCCCAGCCGCAGCCGATGTCGAGCACCCGCGACCCGGACACCACCCCGGCCGCGTCGAGAATCGAGTCGAGCTTGTTCAGTTGCGCCTGGGTCAGTTCGTCGTACGACGCGGTCGCGAGATCCGCCGTGGCCGCCGCGCCGAAGTACGCCGCCGAGTAGGTCAGGGTCGGGTCGAGGAACTCGGAGAACATCGCGTTGCTCAGGTCGTAGTGGCGACTGACGTTCTCCCGGGCGCCGGCCCGGTCGTTCTCCTGCTCACCCGGCTGGGACCGGGTGACCAGCCAGCGCAGCGACTGGGCCCACTTCGGCAGCAGGTGCCGGGTCTCCTCGTTGCTGAACCGCTCCGCGAACGGGACCAGCAGGTCGGCCAGGTCGGTCCCCGGCTCGGGATCCCAGTCGCCGGCCAGGTACGCCTCGCCGAACCCGGATCCGGCGTCCTGCCCGAGCCGGTCCAGGAAGGCCGAGCTCCGGTGCACCCGCATCGCCGGACCGCCGAGGCCGTACGAGCGGTTGTTGTCCAGGTGGATAGTGGCCGGCAGGTCCTTGGCGATCAGACGGATCGCGGCCATCGCGCCGGCCCGCCGGACCGGGTTCGACCGCGGCCGGGCCAGCGAGGGCCAGGTGTCAGCCGCCGGGCGGTGCACCCTCGGCAGGAGATCCGTCATATCCGTCAACCTCGTGTCTCAATCTGTCCCTGGTCGCACCTTAAGGCCCGACCCCCACCCCACAGCGCGACACAAGGGCACACTCGTGCCACGTCACGACAGATCAACTGCCGAGCGACCGCCGTGTTACCGGCATCTCACCCAGAGAGAACGCTGCGCCCTCAGCGGGGGCCCCCTCAGCGCCCCTTCATGGCCTGGCGAGCACCCTTGAGGCTCGTCGGCACCGGACCCTTCGGCATCGGCACCTGCGGCCGGACGGCGTCCAGCGCCTTCAGCCGCTGCAGCAGGTCGGTGATCTCGGACGGCTGCAGCGCGGCCGGCAGCTTCATCACGTGCTTGGTCAGCTTGCGGATGTCGATCTCGTCCTCGCCCTGACCGGCGACGATCTGGATCACCGGCGCGCCACCCGCGACCCGGGTGTGCTTCTTGCCCTCGGCCTGCGAGCAGGTTCTTCACCCGGCTCGGCTGGCCCTCACCGACCAGCACGATGCCCGGCCGGCCGACCACCCGGTGGACGATGTCGGCGTTCTTGGTGACCGCGACCGCGGGCGTCACGTTCCAGCCGCGGCGCAGCGTCTGCAGCGCCGACGCGGCCGCACCGGCCTGGCCCTCGATCTGGCTGTACGCCGCCTTCTCCACCCGGCGGCCGAAGATGATCGTGGTGGCCAGGAAGGCCAGCGCCACACCCAGCGGCAGCCACACCAGCAGCGGCCCGATGAACACGGCGAGCGCGACGAACACGGCGACGACGCCGAGGAAGATCCCGGCGAGTACCAGTCCGATCTTGGGGTCGGACTTCTTCGTCAGCTTGTACGCCGACGCGATCTGCTTGAGCCGGCCGGTCTTCTTCTCGGCGGGTGCGTCCTTCTTGGCCATCTCTACCTTTGTCCGTGTCCTCTTATGCCTGCTGCGCGGAGTTCTGCATCCGCGACTCCACAGCCTGACGGTACAGCCGACCGGCCCGGTACGACGAACGCACGAGCGGCCCGGACATGACTCCGGCGAACCCGATCGCCTCGGCCTCGTCCTTCAGTTCCACGAACTCCTCCGGCCTGACCCACCGCTCGACCGGGTGGTGCCGCACCGACGGGCGCAGGTACTGGGTGATGGTGATGATCTCGCAGCCGGCGTCGTGCAGGTCGTGCAGCGCCTGGCTGACCTCCTCGCGGGTCTCGCCCATGCCGAGGATCAGGTTCGACTTGGTCACCAGGCCGTAGTCGCGGGCCTGGGTGATCACGTTCAGGGACCGCTCGTACCGGAACCCGGGCCGGATCCGGCGGAAGATCCGCGGCACCGTCTCCACGTTGTGCGCGAACACCTCCGGCCGGGAGGAGAACACCTCGGCCAGTTGCCCGGGTACGGCGTTGAAGTCGGGCGCCAGCATCTCGACGCCGGTGCCGGGGTTGAGCTCGTGGATCTGGCGGATCGTCTCGGCGTACAGCCAGGCGCCGCCGTCGTCCAGGTCGTCGCGGGCCACACCGGTCACAGTCGCGTAGCGCAGGCCCATGGTCCGGACCGACTCGGCGACCCGGCGCGGCTCGTCGCGGTCCAGCGCCTCCGGCTTGCCGGTGTCGATCTGGCAGAAGTCGCAGCGCCGGGTGCACTGGTCGCCGCCGATGAGGAAGGTGGCCTCGCGGTCCTCCCAGCACTCGAAGATGTTCGGGCAGCCGGCTTCCTGGCACACCGTGTGCAGTTGCTCGGATTTCACCAGCTTCTGCAACGCCTGATATTCCGGGCCCATCTTCGCCCGGGTCTTGATCCACTCGGGTTTGCGCTCGATCGGGGTCTCCGCGTTGCGCACCTCGAGCCTGAGCAGTTTCCGTCCTTCTGGGGCGATCGTCACGCCCTCCAGGGTACGCGTCCCCGGGACAGCGGCTGTCAGCCCGTAGGCTGATGGACTATGTCCACCACGGCCGAGTCCCCGGCGGAACGTCGTACCGGGGAAGCGAAGGTGTCCGAACCGGGGGCGCCGTCCGCGACCGGGACGTCCGTGCGGGGCTGGACCCGGCCGGGGCCGACGCCGAAGGAGCAGAAGCACGACCTCCTGCTCGGGCTCGGCATGGCGGTCGTCGGGATCATCGGCACCGAGTTGGCGCGCGGAGCGGCGCCGACCGAGGTCGACCTGGGGATCGGCGGTGTCGAACCGTACGTGCTGAGCGCGGCCGTCGTGCTGCCGCTCTGCTTCCGGCGCCGGTGGCCGATCCCGGTGCTGCTCGTCGTCTCGGTGCTGTTCGTCATCTGCGGCGAGCGGGCGACCTTCGCCTTCGCCGCCAACCTGACCACCCAGGCGGCCCAATTCATGGCGATCTACACGGCGGTCGCCTGGGCGCGGGACCGGCGGCTGATGAAGGCCGCGGTGGGCGTCGTCTTCATCGGGATGTTCGGCTGGCTGGTGGTCGGCTTCGTCCGGGCTCTGCGCAACGACGAGATCAAGGGCCCCAACGAGGCCCTGCTGTCGCCGTACGTCTCCGGCGTCGCCCTAGCGCTCGCGCTGAACGTCCTCTACTTCTTCGGCGCCTACTTCTGGGGCCGTACGGCGTGGGGGACCGCCCGGCAGCGATACGAGCTGGAGCAGCAGGCGACCGAGCTCGCCGCGCAGCAGCAGGCCAACGCCCGGCGTGCGGTGATCGACGAGCGGCTCCGGATCTCCCGTGAGCTGCACGACGTCGTGGCCCACCACATCAGCAGTATCGGCGTCCAGGCCGGCGGCGCCCGCCGCGTGATGGAGACGGACCCGGACGCGGCCAAGAGCGCGCTGAGCGTGATCGAGAACTCCAGCCGTACCGCGGTCAACGAGATGCGCCAGCTCCTCGGCATGCTCCGCGCGGCTGACCCCGACCTCGACGTCGAGGCCCCGGCCGCGAAGACGCCGCAGGCCGGCGCCGACCGGCTGCCCGCGCTGATCGCAGACGTGAACGGGGAGGGGCTGTCGGTCGGGTTCCACCAGATCGGCCACCCGGTCCAGCTGCCGGAGACCGTCTCGGTCTCGGTCTACCGGATCGCCCAGGAGGCGCTGACCAACGTACGGCGGCATTCGACCGCGCGTAGTGCACACATCACTCTGCGTTATCTCGGCGACTCGGTCGAGCTCGAGGTGATCGACGACGGCCGGCCGAAGCACGCGCCGGTCGGCAGCCGGCTAGGCCACGTCGGGATCCGTGAGAGGGTCGGTCTGCTCGGCGGCGAGACCGAGATCGGCCCCCGCCCGGTCGGTGGCTTCCGGGTCCGGGTCCGGATCCCGCTCGACCCGCAGAACAGGCCGCTGACCGGAGGGATGAATGACTGAGACACCACCCATGCGGGTGCTGCTGGTGGACGACCAGGATCTGGTCCGGGCCGGGTTCCGGATGATCCTGTCGGTCGAGCCGGACATCGAGGTGGTCGGTGAGGCCTCGGACGGCGAGAAGGCGATCGAGCTCGCCCTCGCGCTGCGCCCGGACGTCGTCCTGATGGATGTCCAGATGCCCGGGATGGACGGGATCAGCGCGACCCAGCGGATCGTCGCCGCGGATGCCGGCAAGGTCGTCATCCTGACCACGTTCGACCGGGACGACTACCTGTTCGAGTCGCTCGGCGCCGGGGCCAGCGGGTTCCTGCTGAAGAACACGGCGCCGGAGGACCTGGTCGACGCGATCCAGGTGGTGCACTCCGGTCACGCCCTGCTCGCGCCTGAGGTGACCCGCCGGGTCATCAAGCGGTTCACCGGCGGTGGCGAGCGGGTCTATCGCCCCGATCTGCTCGAAGAGCTGACCGACCGCGAACGCGAGGTGCTCGGCCTGATCGCCCGCGGACTGACCAACACCGAGATCGCCAACCAGCTCTACGTCGGCGAAGCCACCGTCAAGACCCACGTCTCCCGGGTCCTGCTCAAGCTGGGCCTCCGCGACCGTGTGCAGGCCGTCGTCTTCGCCTATGAATGTGGCCTGGTCACGCCCGGCGACGACCCGGCCAGCTGATTCGCGCGAATCATCACCAGAGCCGCGATCAGTACGGCGACGCAGGCGACCGCCACCACCACGGCGACCGGCGGAAGCACGAGCGGCAACAGCAGGATGAGCGCAACGCTGCTCACGATCAGGGCGGGGGTGGTCACTGCCGGCGAGATGATCGGTGCGTGCACCAGCCAGAGCGTGAGCAGGTACACCGCGACCGGGATCGCGACGGCGTACCCGACGGCCGTCGAGGACGAGTGGTGTGCCGCGTCCTCGACGGCGACCTCGAGCCCCGCACCGACGGCGGCCAGTGCGGCGAACACGAAGAAGTGACCGTACCCCCATCGGTAGGAGGCGGCTCGTCGCTCGCTCAGGCCGTGGCCGGCGGGGTGCAGGAAATACAGCCACCAGAGGGCGAAGAGCAGGACAAGGCCGGCCCCGGCGACGAGTAGGAAGGAGCTGCTGATGTCACCGGCCGCGAGCGCCTTCTGGACGCCGCGACTGGCGGCGAGCACGCTCTCACCGAGCAGGATGATCACGAACAGTCCGTAGCGCTCCGCGATGTGGTGCGGGTGCCAGTTGGTGGCCCGCGGCCGCTCGGCCCACAACGGTAGGGCGAGCTCCAGCACGACCAGGACGACGAACAGCCACAAGGTCATATGGGTCAGCACCAATGCCAGGATCCAGCACACGTTGAGCGTCAGGATCCCGCCTGCGTAGCGGAACGCCGTACGGCGGCGCTCCGGGTCCTCGTAGCCGGCCCGCAGCCACAGGGCGGCCAGGCCGATCCGCATGATCAGATAACCGAACGGTACGGCGCTGTAGTCGGACTCGGTGATCGCGGCGGGCACTCCGGCCGCCAGCACGAGCACGCCGGCCATCTGGAGCATCGTCAGCAGCCGGTAGAGGACGTCGTCGGTGTCGTAGGAGGAGGCGAACCAGGTGAAGTTCATCCAGGCCCACCAGATGCAGAAGAACACCATCAGGAACTCGGCCACGGCGGCGTGACCGTCGGCGATGCTGTGCGCGAACTCGGCCGTCACCGCGGCGACCGCGACCACGAAGGTGAGGTCGAACAGCAGTTCCAGCGGGCTGGCGGACCGGTGCGGCTCGTCGATCGGCCGGGCGGTCATCCGGATCCTGAACGGGCTAGGTGCAGTGGGCAACGGTGTTCCTCCTCGTCTGTAGCCAAGACAACACAGCGCGGGCGGTTGTGACGGTCACAAGTCCGGGGGCTGTCCTGTCTTAGCTGGCGACGGGTCGCCAGCGGGGTGCCCGGGGACAGGAGAGTGGCTGTGAAGATCGTGGTGATCGGTGGCACGGGGATGATCGGTTCGAAGCTGGTACGGCGGTTCGAGGCGCACGGACACGAGGTCGTCGCGGCGTCACCGAACACCGGGGTGAACACCCTCACCGGCGAAGGCCTGGCCGAGGCAATGGCGGGTGCCTCGGTGGTGGTCGACGTGTCCAACTCGCCGTCGTTCGAGGCACAGGCGGTGATGGACTTCTTCACCACGTCCACCACGAACCAGCTCGCAGCGGAGAAGGCCGCCGGGGTCGGCCACCACGTCGCGGTGTCGATCGTGGGCACCGAGCGGATGCCGGAGAACGACTACTTCGCGGCCAAGCTCGCCCAGGAGAAGCTGATCAAGGAGTCCGGAGTCCCGTACTCGCTGGTGCACTCGACCCAGTTCTTCGAGTTCGTCAAGGCCACCGCGGACTCGTCGGCGCAGGATGACGGGGTGCACATCGCGCCGGTGTCGTGGCAGCCGATCGCCGGTGACGACGTCGCGGACCAGGTGGCCAAGGTCGCGGTCGGTGAGCCGCTGAACGGCCGCAAGGACATCGCCGGGCCCGACCGCTACCGGATGGACGAGTTCTTCCAGAAGACACTCGCCGAGCTCGGCGACAAGCGTGAGGTGATCACCGACCCGAAGGCGACCTACTTCGGCTCCGAGCTGGTCGAGGACTCGCTGGTCCCGATCGCCGAGGCCACCCTCGGCCGGGTCCACTACGGCGAGTGGAACCCGTCATGAGCGGTGACTTCCTGCACGAGCTCGAACACGAGGTCGAGGCCGACCTGACCATGATCGAGTCCAGTCACCCCGCGGAGGCCGCCGTACTGCCGCCCAGCGAGTGGACGGCCGACCCGGCCGAGGTCGAGCGGGACGAGATCGGTCTGCGCAGCCTGCTCGGTGCCGTC
Organism: uncultured Actinomycetota bacterium; assembly: GCA_963770725.1. Taxonomy (GTDB): domain Bacteria; phylum Actinomycetota; class Actinomycetes; order Propionibacteriales; family Kribbellaceae; genus Kribbella. Next base: position 127,250 of record CAVYQT010000008.1, on the reverse strand, counting down.
GAGGCGCTGGAGGGTGACGCCGACCGCTGACGACGTCATCTCAGCCGGCCCCCGGGTGGTGCGCAGGTCCGCCGTACGGATGACCTGCGTGATCACCCTGGGGGCCGACGTGTGTGTGGGCACCGTTCACTAGCTTTGAATACTTCCGAGCGGAAGCGGTCGGGCGTGGGCCCGGCCGAGGGGCCGAAGTGAATGGAACGGTGACGGATGCTGAGCGTGGCTGGGTTGACCCGGCGGTTCGGGGAACAGCTGGCGCTGGACGACGTGAGTTTCGACGTCGTACCGGGACGGATGACCGGGTTCGTCGGGGCCAACGGCGCCGGCAAGACGACGGCGATGCGGATCATCCTCGGCGTGCTGGCCGCGAACGCGGGCGAGGTGCGGTGGAACGACGGGCCGCTGACGCAGGAGATCCGGCGTGACTTCGGGTACATGCCGGAGGAGCGCGGGCTGTACCCGAAGATGAAGATCCGCGACCAGTTGGTGTTCTTCGGCCGGCTGCACGGGCTCGACCCGATCCGGGCGGCCGAGCGCACCGACAAGCTGCTCGAGCGACTCGGGCTCGGCGAGCGGGCGACCGACGTACTGGAGACGCTGTCGCTCGGCAACCAGCAGCGGGTGCAGATCGCCGCGGCGCTGGTGCACGAGCCGATCGCGCTGGTCCTGGACGAGCCGTTCAGCGGGCTCGACCCGCTCGCGGTCGACGCGATGGTCGACCTGCTCCGCGAGGAGGTCACGTCGGAGGTGCCGGTGCTGTTCTCCAGCCACCAGCTCGACCTGGTCGAGCGGCTCTGCGACGACCTTGTCGTCCTGTCCCGCGGCAAAGTCGTTGCCGCAGGCCCCGTTGCCGAACTGGCCGCCGGGCCGTCCCTGACCTACAAGCTGATCGTCGACGGCGACGCGGGCTGGCTGCGCGACCTCCGCGGCATCCAGGTCCGCGACGTGGCCGGCGGTACGGCGCTCTTCGACGTCGAGGACGACGGGGTGGCGCAGCAGGTTCTCCAGCAGGCGATCACCCGCGGGCCGGTGCTCGAGTTCGGGCCGGAGCGAGTGGCACTGAGCGACGTCTTCCGGGAGGCGACCCGATGAACGACCGTACCCTCGACCGTCCCGCGCTGCTGATCGCCGAGCGCGAGATCGTCACCAAGCTGCGGGACAAGACCTTCATCGGGTCGACGGTGTTCATGCTGGTCCTGGTGCTGGCCGCGGTGATCATCCCGGCGCTGCTCGCGGGCAGCGGCGGTCCGGACAAGATCGCGGTGATCGACGACGCCGGCGCGAAGGTGGTCCAGCAGGCGTCGGCCACGAACGGCGACGACGGCTACGAGGTCACCCGGGCGGCAGACCGTCCGGCGGCCGAGAAGCTCGTCACCGACGGTGAGGCGAAGGCGGCGCTGCTGCCCGGCACCGACGGGTACGTCGTCCTCGGCAAGGACCGGGTCGACTCCGGGCTGGAGAGAGCGCTGCGCGAAGCAGCCGTCAGCGTCGGGATGGAGCAGAACGCGGGCCGCGCCGGCCTCACCCCGGAGCAGTTGCGCGCCGGGACGAACGTCGCAGCTGGAGCTGCTGAAGCCGGCACCGCTGCCCGACATCGTGGCCGACTTCGTCAACATCGGTCTGGCGCTGGTGTTCTACATGACCGCGCTCGGCTTCGGCATGATGATCGCGCAGAGCGTCGTCCAGGAGAAGGAGAGCCGGGTCGTCGAGATCCTGGCCGCCGCCGTACCGATCCGCTCGCTGCTGTGGGGCAAGGTGCTCGGCAACACCGTGCTCGCGCTCTCCCAGATCGTGGTGATCGCGGGGGCGTCGGTGATCGGCCTGGTCGCGACCGACCAGCTCGACATCCTGCAGGTGGTCGCGCCGGTGGCTGGCTGGTTCGTGGTGTTCTTCGTCCTCGGGTTCGTCGCGCTGGCCGGGCTGTGGGCGGTGGCCGGATCGCTGGCCACCCGGCAGGAGGATCTCGGCTCGACCACGCTGCCCGGGCAGATGATCCTGATGATCCCGTTCTTCTTCGCGGTGTTCGCCGGGTCGTCGGCCAAGACGATCGCGTCGTTCGTGCCGATCGCGTCCTCGATGGCGATGCCGGGGCGGATGCTGACCGAGAAGGTGCCGCTCTGGCAGCCGCTGCTCGCGATCGTGTTCCTGCTCGCCGGCACCGTCCTGATCGTCCGCCTGGGCGCCCGCCTCTACGAGCGCACCCTGCTCCAGACCGGCCGCCGCCTCGGCTACCGAGAGGCACTGTCCCTCGAAGCTGGCTGATTCATCGTCACGGCCCGGCCGAGTGTTACAGGAATCGGCCGGGCTGTGACGAAACCGCAATGTGGGATACCTGTGTGCTGTGCGTTGATCTGGACTACGGTCTCAACGCTTGACGTCCTCCCACCGCCTGAGGGCAGGGGATTCCAACCCTTGCGGGTTGAGGTTCACGGTTCACAGCCGTGCCTTACTGCGCAAGAAGGCTCCCCGTGCTGCCACGGCCCGCCCGGCCGCGGTTGTTGGTGGTCCCGCAAGTGCCGGTTGCTTGGCTATCGCAACCGGTGAAGACGCTACCCGGCCCAACCGACAAAATCTGAAGGGAGGGAGATGGCGTTCTCGCCGCCCTGAACGGTGGGCTTCCACGCCATCAAACCCATGAACGTTGAGCTGCGCCATCTACGGGTGGTGGTCCTGGTGGCTGAAGCGGGGTCCGTCGGACGGGCCGCCCGCTGGCTCAAGGTCAGCCAGCCCAGCCTGACCGCGCAGCTCAAGCGGATCGAGGCCGCGTTCGGCGGTGAGCTGTTCGAGCGCTCCCGCACCGGCGTCACCCCGACCGCACTGGGCCGGTACGCCGTCGATCGCGCGCGGGCCATCCTGGTCGACGTCGACCATCTGTCCGCGACCGTGTCCGCGATGACCGCGGTCGAGTCCAGCGCCGTACGGCTCGGCGGATTCCCTACCGCGCCGATGTCCGGGATCGCCTCGCGGCTGCGCGACCACGGTGAGATCGAGCAGGTCAGCATCGAGGTCGAGTGGTCCACCAGCGTGCTGCTGCAGCAGTTGGAGAGCGGACGGCTCGACTTCGCGCTGTTGCGGGAGTTCCCCGGCTTCGAGCTGCGGCTGCCGAGCGGCGTCGAGTTCCGCACGGTCGTCGAGTCGGAGTCGGCGTACGTCGTGATGGCTGCCGACCACCCGCTGGCAGTCGCGTCGCGGCACCGCGGTGAGATCGAACTCGGGGCGTTGGCGGGGGAGGAGTGGATCGGGGAACCGCCGGACGACAGCGGGTTCCACGTGCTCTTCCGGGCCGCCTGCGAGCAGGCCGGGTTCCAGCCGAAGGTGGAGCACCACTCGGTGGATACCTCGGTGCTGATGGGGTTCGTGACGAGTGGTCAGGGCGTCGCGCTGATCTCACCCACGTCGTACCGGATGCTGTCCAGCGACGTCACCACCCGCACGCTGGTCGGCGACCCGATCCACCGGAAGCTGATGCTCGCCTGGAGTACCGAGTCGCCGCGGGCACAGATGGCGCGGGACGTGCTGCAGATGGCGACGCTGGCGTACGACGAAGCCTTCGCCGAACACGCCCGCCGCGACCAGGTCCAGCGCATGCACGTGGCGTGAACTGCTGGGCCTAAGTCCGGCCGGTGCTTCCAGACTCCAGCTGAGCCTTCTACGCTCCAGCCGGCCGGATGGTCACCTGGGTCGGATTCTCGAACGCACTGATGTAGATCTCCCCGGTGTCCTCGGGATCGGCCATCCGCTCCCGATACTGCTGCCCCACCTGCTCATTGCCCCCTGACGCCACCTGCTCCTGAACCCCCGGCGCGGCCTGTTCCCTAACTCCCGGCGCCGCCTGCTGCCTGGCCTCCGTCACCGGCGCAACCACCGCAGCCTGCTGACCCCCGTCGACGCCCTTCTTCTCCTGCGGAGCCTCACCCGCCGACTCCTGCACCTTGGGCGCCACCACCGTCGCCTGCTCATCAGCCTCAACCGGACCACCCGCCGACTGTCCACCCGGCGCACCCGCCGCTGGCTGTCCGCCCGGCGCCTCAACGGTTGGCTCGTCACTCGCCGCGCCAGGACCCGCCCCCGGCTGCCCACCCTGCGTACCCGCCGCCGGCTGTCCGCCCGGCGCCGCCACGGTCGGCTCATCGTCGGCCGCAGCCGCCTGCTTCTGTGCTGCCGCGGCGGGTGCCACCGCAGTCGGCTGCTCGTCCGCCACAGCCGGACCCGCTGCCTTCGCCTGCTCTGCCGCGCCGACCGGAGCTACCGCAGTCGGCTGCTCGCCAGCCTCGGCGACCGGCTTCTCCTGCGGCTGCGACTCAGTCGGCCGCTGCGCCTCCGCACCAGCAGGTACCGCGGTAGGCTGCTGCGCCGCCGCGCCAGCGGGCGCCGCGACCGGCTGCTCTGGCTGCTGCTCGTCCGCGCCGGCAGGTGCCGCGACCGTCTGCTCGTCCGCCGCCTGCTCCTCTCCAGCCTGCCGCGGGGGAGCGGACTCAGCCCGCGCGGTCTCGTCGTTCGCGACCGGCACCTGCGTCGTCTCGTCGCGATCCGTCGGGACCAGCACCGTGTCGTCGCCGGATTCGTTGCCCCAGGCATCGTTATCCGGTGCGTCAGCTCCCGGGAACTGCGAGGTCTGATCCGGCGCCGAGACGGGGAACTGTGAGGTCTGCTCGTCCGCCTGACTCCGCGGCCTGACCGGCTCCGGGTCCTCGTCGAACAGGTCCTCGAACCGGTTGCTGTTCCGCGTACGAACCGCCGTACCCGCCGCCCTCCGCCGGATAGGTGCTCCCGGCAACCGGGTAGAGCGCGGCCGCGTCGGCCTCCTGCTGCGCCTGCGCGGCTTCCTGCTCGCTCTGCAGCCGCTCAGCCTCCGCGCGCTCCCGCCGCCGGCGCTGCGCACTGTGCACGATCAACTGGATCCCGTAGACCAGCGAGATCACCGCCAGGATCGGTACGACGCCGTTCAGCGTGAACTGCCTGGACCCCTCGATCATCCCGGCGGTCACGCCGGGAACGTCGTTGAGGAAGTTCGTGGTCCGGTTCGGGATCCAGAGCCAGCAGTAGATCAGCGTGCCGAACGCGGCGAACGCACCCGAGCGCGGCGGCGCCGGAGAAGTACGACACCACGGTCCAGAAGATCAGCGCGCCGATGCCGAAGGCGAGCGCCATCTCCTTCGCATTCAGCTCGATACCACCCGGCGCGGCAAGCACTCCGAACACCGCAGGCCCGGCCAGTGCGACGGCCACCCCGAGCAAGAACCCAAGAAATTTGGACACACCACCACGGTAGCGACGTTTTGCCGTCACACCCCGCAGACACTTCGCAACCCACCGGACGGGGACGCTGGAGGCGATAGGGCAAACGCTTCCTGGCGCGGGCATAGGGTGGTGCGTCGTGGAGCGACCGAACATCGTTGTGGTGCTGTCCGACGAACACACCGGTTCCGCTGCGGGGTGGGCCGGTCACCCACGGGTGCGAACACCGAATCTCGACCGCCTCGCCGCGCAGGGCGTCTCGTTCGACCGCGCGTACACGAACAGCCCGATGTGCGTGCCCTCGCGGCTGTCGCTGATGGCTGGGCAGTACGTCCACCAGATCGGGGCCTGGGACAACGGTGTCATCCCGGGACCGGACTTCCGGTCGTGGGGCCATCACCAGGCCGACTATCAGACGGTGATTGCCGGCCGGACACACTTCAACGGACCGGACCGCTTGCTCGGCTTCGATCGCCGGCTCACGGACGACCTGGACTTCTGGATCGACCACAGCGGCCGGCCACCTCGTCGTACGCCGGACTGGCCACGACCCACCAACTCTCACGTGACCGAACACGGTGCCGGCGACCACGTGCACACCCGGCACGACGTGGACACGACCGACGCGGCTCTCGAGTTTCTCCGCGATCCGGGACCGGAGCCGTACCTGCTGTACGTCGGGTACATGCATCCGCATTTCCCGCTGGTGGCACCGCCGGAGTTCCGGGCGCTCTACGATCCGGCCGACGTGGAACTGCCGCCGACCTGGCATGAGCCGGTGTCGTCGCAGCATCCGGTGATTTCGCTGCTGCGGCACGAGTTCCGCAACGACGAGCCGATCACGGAGGAACAGGTTCGCGAGGCAACGGTCTGCTACTGGGCACTGATCAGCCACCTCGACCACCAGATCGGCCGATTGCTGTCCGCGGTCCCCGACGACACGGTCGTGATCTACACCAGCGACCACGGCGAGATGGCCGGCCACCACGGCATCTGGCAGAAGCAATGCTTCTACGAACCGGCCGTGCGCATCCCGCTCCTGCTCCGTCACCCGTCACTCGCTCCAGCGCGGATCAGCTCCCACGTCAGTCTGGTCGACGTACTCCCGACCCTCCGAGACGTCGCCGGCCTGCCCCCGGACCCGACGCTCCCCGGCCACACCCTGCTCGATCCCGTCGACCGCCCGGTCCTCTCCGAGTATCACGCCCAAGGCATGCCCGACGCCGGCTACATGCTCAAGTCCGGCCCTTGGAAATACATGTACTACGGCCCCGCCCACCCGCCCCAACTCTTCAACACCGAGACCGACCCCAACGAACTCCAAGACCAATCCGCCAACCAGCCCTTAGCCGCCAAACTAGACGCCGAACTCAGAACAATCCTCGACCCCGACGCCACCAACCGCCACGCCAAATCCGACCAAGTAGCCCGATCCCACCACCCCAGTACCGCCTGACGACAAGGACCCCGATGTCGTCGAGGGCGTGCCGATGACCTTCGACCGCCGGTGGGTGGTAAGGACTCCAGCGCCTCTCACAGTCGAGGGTTTAGCGCGTGTGCGCCAAGCTCCGGCTTGCCGAGCTGCCGGGTTCCGTTAGGGCTGGAACAGTTTCCACTGCCCCTCGGAGACGACCTCGGCGGCGCCGTCGACCACCTTGATGGCGGTCTCATCGTCGATCGCGTACGTCGGCGCAGGAATCCGTGCCGCCCACTTCTCCGCGTTGGCCAAGGAAGCGTCGGGGTGGTCCGCGTGCTCCAGGTGCGGGATCACCGCGAAGTCAACGAGTCCCGCTCCCTGTCCCGTGACCAGGATTCTGTCGACGTCACCCTCGGGCGTGGTGAAGACGATGTCCTCCGACTTCAGCGGTCCATCGTTCCCGCGGGGCGGTTCGGTGTAGGTCTCGACGAAGGTGGAGGTAGCAGCGATGCTCCCGGCGCTCACCCCCACGTAGACCGCCTCAGAGCGCAGCGTCGGCAGGAGATCGGTCAAACCGGAGCGTCGCATCCAGTTGGCGAGAAACAGGGGGTCGCCGCCCCAGACCAGCAGTGCGTCGGCGTCCCGGACCGTTGGCACCCAGGCAGCCTCCTCGATGCTCGGCAGCGCCGACAGCTCCAGGATCCCCAACGATTTCCAACCCAGTTCACCCAACGGCGATGGACCCTTGCCGCTGATCGCCCGCCACGCCATACCGGGCCCGCCGGGGAAGGGATAGATGGCGGTGGGGATGAAGAGGGCGTTGGACTCGGCGATCGGCTTGCCCAGCAGGTCAACCAGCGCGTCCTGAATGCTGCCGTTCTTGATCAGGCCCGATGTCAGCAGAGCTCTCATGTTCCTACCTTCTAGACACCCTGACCCGATGAACGATCTCGTGCGTCCCAACACCCTCAGCAGCCCACAGCACGTACAGTGCGCGCTCCGCCGACCCTCACCCGCAACGACCGCGTCTGCTGAGTCAGCTCGACACGCCCCTCAGCCGGCAGCCGCACGGCAACAGTCGACGACATACGCCCGCCACTGCGAGGCAAAGCTATTTCATCCACCCAACGCCAGCAACCACCCCGACCCCAACCGCCCGCCACGCAGCAACCGGCTCGGCCACCAACCACCCGCATCCGCCAGGAACGCACCCGACCCACTCACCCGCACCCAGCACGACCCCGACCACAACCCGAGCACTGATACGACCCCCGACCCCCAGCCATCTGCACTCAGGCACGGCCTCGCCCCAACCGCTCGCATTCGGGGCTTTGCCTAGCCGCCTGCGGTCAGCCGAAGAGCCAACCCGCAAAGCACCGAATGGGAGCTACCCGCACCTGGGCACAACCTCCCGGCAGGGGACAGCACCCCTCAGACGGTCAGCCCGTAAGTGATCGCCGTCGGCTCGTCCTCGCGCCCGATGTCCGGCGACCGCTCGTACTCCTCCCACGCGAGCATCCGGTCAAGATGCCGCCGCACAGACGCGAGCACCTCCGCCACCGGCACATCCCGCCCGAGTTCCTTCGACAGCGTGGTCACATCAGCATCCGAGATCCCACACGGCACGATCCGGTCGAACCACTCCAGGTCGTTGTCACAGTTCAGCGCGAACCCATGCATCGTCACGCCCTGCGAGACCCGGATCCCGATCGCCGCGATCTTCCGTTCCCGGCCGCGATCGTCCGCCGCGACCCACACCCCGCTACGCCCCTTGACCCGCCCGGTCTTCACCCCGAGGTCGGCACAGACCGCGATCAGCGCCTCCTCCAGCCGCCGTACGTAATCCACCACGTACACATGTGAGGCCAGCTTCACGATCGGGTAGCCCACCACCTGCCCCGGACCGTGCCAGGTGATCTTCCCGCCGCGGTCGACATCCACCACCGGCGTCCCGTCGAGCGGCCGCTCGTGCGGCTCGGTCCGCTTGCCAGCCGTGTACACCGGTGGGTGCTCGAGCAGGATGACCGTATCCACACCGGTGCCGTCGGCAACTTCCGCGTGCAGGCGCCGCTGCTCGGCCCACGCGGTCTCATAATCCACCGCGCCGGCACCGAACCCGGCCTCCACATACCTGATCTCGCTCACGCCCTCGAGTGTATGCGGCCCTCCCACCCGCCGTACGCCGCCATCCACAGCCCACCGTCGTACGGCGGTCCCACCAGGCGTCCATGTGGATAACTTCCGGGGCCGTGGTGACGATTCGTGCACTCTATAGGGCATGGCACTCGAAGACCTTGCCGGCTACAGCCTGCGCCGGAAGCTCGGGTCCGGATCGGCCGGCACCGTCTGGCTCGTTCGCGACCGCGCTTCCGGCCGCAACGCTGTGCTCAAACGCGTCCCGACCACAGCAATCTCACACCCGGAGGAGCTCCGTGAAAGCCTCACCATCCTGCAACGCATCGACCACCCGCACCTCGCGCGCCTCCGAGAGGTCCGCGAGACCGACACGGAGTGGCTCCTCTTCGGCCAGTACGTCGTCGCCGGCACGCTGACCGCATTACTCAGTCGCCGCGGCCCGCTGAACGACGGGGAGCTCGTCACCCTCCTGAGCCCACTCGCCGAGGCCCTCGACTACCTCCACGGCACCGGCCTCACCCACGGACGCGTGACCCCCGCCAACATCATGTTCGACGCCGACGGGCGCCCCGTCCTGACCGATGCGGTCGTCCACACCACTCACCCCACCGCACCAAATGACGACCTAGCTGCCTTGGCCGCAGTAGCCCACCAGTCAGGCGGCGACCCCACCACCTTCACCCCCGACCTCTTCACCACCACCCACCCCCACGACCTCCTAACTCTCAGAGCCCCCATCCCCATCGACCTCGCCTTCACCAAAGACACACCGCCCAGCGACGCCCCTTCCAACGACCCAACAACCAACGACGCAACCTCGGTCACCGGCACTTCGGCCGACGCAACTAGCAGTGGGTCGACGACCAGCGACCCGACCAGCACCGCACCACCTCGCCCACGCCCGACCACCAAGCCCCCAACCACAGACGACGACCCGATCCAACGCTCCCGCAACCCGCTGACCCCGCACCCAAGAGTCCCGTCCATCCCAGAACGCACCTCTCAACCGCGCCCGTCCCAGCCACCCCCACCCAAACCATCCCGCTCATCCGCCAAGACCAAACGCCGCAAACCCCTCCTCCCCAAACTCACCCGCCGCACCCGTCGAACCCCCGTCCCCATCAACCCCCTAACCCGCCTAACCCCACCCCCACCCACCCCATCCACACCCGCGGCCGTCCCCACCCCACCCACCCGCAGCGCGGCCACCTGCGCCCGTCTCCCGGACGCGTTCGCCCACCGTGCGACCAGAACCGGCAGTCCCACGAGCACCTCGGCCGCCTCCTCAGCCAGCTCCGCGGGCACCACCGACGGCCGCGCCCCGGAGACCGCCGCCACTCCGCACCTCGCGAACTCGTCGTCGACCGAAGGAGCAACCTCCACGAGCATTGCCTGGGCTGATGCCGCGCCCGGCTCGTTGCGACCGCCAGGCTCGCCGTCGCGCACTGCCCGGCGCGGTCGTCGTACGTGGCGGCGAAGGAGCGCACGTTGGCGGCGCTCCATTCGCCCTGTTCACACGGCTTGGAAGTCGCGGCTGCCAGCAAGCGCAACGCCCGGATCAGCTTCAGCGGCCGGCATGAAAGGCGTACGACGCTTCGGCTTCCGCCACCCGGCGTACCGCGTCCTGGCTGCCGTCGGACTCGGGGCGGTTGTCGTGCTCATCCTCGGCCTGCTCACGGTCGGCGTCCTCGACAACCCAGCCGGCACAGCAGCAGCCGCCGACCGCACTGATCCATCACCGTCACCAGCCACGACGTCCTCAAGTCCTATGACACCAGCACAATCACCGAGCCGTACTGCGCCCACACAGCCACCGACCGCCGTGCGCCCGACCACGCCAGAGCCACCGTCACGAGTGGACACAGGGGAGTGGACCCGAACACTACGAGCGCTCGACGCCCAACGCGCACAGGCGTTCTGGACGCTCGACCTCGCACTCCTGGACACCATCTACGTCCCCGGCACCGAACCCTGGGCAGCCGATCGCGCGCTCCTGGCGACGTACCGCAAACATCAGATCCGAGTCCGCGGCCTGCAGATCCACATCGACAGAACCACCATCGAAAGCCAAACCTCGACAACCGTCGTCCTGAGAACCGTCGATCACCTGACGGCAGGCCAAGCCATAGACCCCACCGGCACCACAACAAACCTTCCAGCCGCCACCCCCGCAACCCGCCGAATCACCCTCAGCGCCACCCCGACAACCACCCCAAGCGCAACCACTTCGCCTTGGCGCATCACCGCCATCGCCACCGCGTGATCCTGCGCCGCACCGCCGAGCCAACCGCTGCCCAGAATCGTGGGAAGCGGAGGTCACTCACCGGTTACTGCGGGAGCGCCGGTTCCCGAGCGTCACGATCCAGGACGTCTCCGCAGTCAGGGTGTAGGTCCCCGTAGCGCTGAATTCATGACGCCCGTCCGGGCCGGCGACCTCGGCGGTGACCGTGTCGGCGTCCTGGGACAGGCCGGTCAGGTCGTAGCCCCTGCGGACCACGAAGCCCAGCTCGGCGGCGTGCTCGGCCAGCACCCTGCTCGATACGTGTCTGCGGTACGGGCAGCAGATAGAACGGGTTGTCGTCGAGCATGTGCAGATCGATGGGTACGGCGCCGAAGAAGAACGCCGGCATCGGCTGCGGTGGCCCGGACTTCCCGGCCAACGGCTGGTACAGACCGCGGCGGTCGAGCAACCGGACCACCTGGCCGACCAGGCCGTTGGCCCGGTTCTCCCGTCTCGGTTCGGGCAGACGCTCCAGCACCACCGGATGTACGCCGGCCAGACTCAGCTCGCAGGCGAGCATCAGCCCGTTCGGGCCGGCGCCGGCGATCACGACATCGGCAGCCATCGCAGCGCTCCTCAGACGGCGAAATCGCCAACGATTCTGGCGGGCCGCCCGCAGCCTCGGAAAACGTTTCGGCCGAACCCGAAATGACTGCTGAGGAAGGTGGGAGTGCCGTTGACGTTAGTTGGCCAGGGCAGCGGAGAGGGCTGCGGGGGCGGTGGGGTGGTGGAAGGTGAAGCCTTGGGCCTGGAGGCGGGTGGGGAGGGAGCGGTTGCTACCCAGGAGTTCCCAGGCGAATTCGCCGAGGGCTGCCTTCATCACGAAGGCGGGCACGGGAATCAGCGCGGGGCGGTGGAGGGCTGTGGCCACCGCTTCGGTGAATTCCTGGTTGGTGACCGGGTGCGGGATGACGAGGTTGACCGGGCCGCTGAGGGCGTCGTGTTCGGCGACGAAGCGAACGCCGCGGAGCCAGTCGGTAAGGGAGAGGATCGGGAAGTACTGCGTGCCTGAGCCGAGACGGCCGCCGAGGCCGAGGCGGAAGGGGAGGATCAGCAACTGGAACGCCGGCGCCTTGCGGTCGAGGACGATGCCGGTGCGGATGGCGGCGACGCGGCAGCCGGCGGCGCGGGCCGGTTCGAGGGCGCCTTCCCAGACGCGGACCACGTCGGCGAGGAAACCCTCGCCGAGTTCGGAGTCTTCGGTGAGGACCCGGTCGCCGCAGTCCAGGCCGTACCCGCCGATACCGCTCTGGGTGATCACTACCGGCCGACGCTCGAGTTGTGCGGCGGCGTTCGCCAAGGTGGCGGTCGTGCTGACCCGGCTCTCGCGGAGCACTGACCGGTACGTCGGCGTCCACGGGCGGCCGATGTTCGCGCCGGCCAGGTTCACCAGTACGTCGGGGTCGCCGAGGGCGGCCGGATCCAGGTCACCGCTGGCCGGATCCCAGCGGACCTCGTTCGGTTGCGTGGGCGTACGACGTACCAGGCGGACGACCTCATGACCATCGGCGGTCAAGTCGCGGGCGAGCGCCGTACCTAGGAAGCCGGAGGCGCCGGCCAGCACGTACTTCATCCTGCTTGCTCCTCGAGGTCGTCCTGCCGGCGCTGTACCCGCGCTGGAAACCAAACATTGCCAGGCGTGGGGAAATGAAACGGCGCCGGGGCCGTCGTGTGAGGACGGGCCCGGCGCCGGGAGGTCGATCAGACGTCGAACTGGGCGCCTTCGAGGCGCTGCTTGACCGCGGTCAGGTAGCGGGCCGCGTCGGCACCGTCGACCAGGCGGTGGTCGTAGGTGAGCGCGAGGTACACCATCTGCCGGATCGCGATGGTCTCGCCGAGTTCCGGGTGGGTGATGACGACCGGGCGCTTGACGACGGCGCCGGTCCCGAGCATGCCGACCTGCGGCTGGTTCAGGATCGGCGTGTCGAACAGCGCGCCGCGGCTGCCGGTGTTGGTGATGGTGAAGGTCCCGCCGGCCATCTCGTCCGGCAGCACCTTGTTGGTCCGGGTGCGCTCGGCCAGGTCGGCGATCTTCTTCGCCAGGCCGGCGATGTTCAGGTCGCCGGCGTTGTGCACGACCGGGACCATCAGGCCCTTCTCCACGTCCACGGCGATGCCGAGGTGCTCGGCGGCGTGGTACGTGATCTCGCCCTTCTCGTCGTCGATCGAGGCGTTCAGCTTCGGGTACTGCTTCAGCGCGTCGATCGCGGCCTGCGCGAAGAACGGCAGGAACGACAGCTTGACGCCCTCGCGGGCCTCGAACTCGGCCTTCTTCGCGTTCCGCAGCTTGGCGATCTCGGTGACGTCGACCTCGACCACGGTGGTCAGCTGGGCCGAGACCTTCAGCGAGTTGACCATGTGCGAGGCGATCGCCTTGCGGATCCGGCTCATCTTCTCGGTGGTGCCGCGCAGCGGGCTGATCGGAGCAGCCTTGGCGGCAGCCGGAGCGGCGGGAGCAGCAGCCGGAGCGGCGGCCTGGGCTGCTGCGGCGGCCTTCTTGGCCTCGGCGGCGGCGATGACGTCCTGCTTGCGGATCCGGCCGCCGACGCCGGTGCCCTGTACGGCGTTGAGGTCGACCTCGTGCTCGGAGGCGAGCTTGCGCACCAGCGGGGTCACGTAGTTCGGGCCCTCGGAGGTGGAGCCGTTGGGCGACGCCGTCGGGGCGGCGGCCGGTGCCGATGCGGCCGGGGAGGTCGCGGGGGCTGAGGGGGCCTGCGGCGCTGGGGCGGCGGCCGACGGCTGAGCGGCTGCGGCCGGGGCCTGAGCCGGGGCGGACTGCGGCGCCGGGGCGGCCTGCGGGGCAGGGGCGGCCTGCGGGGCAGGGGCCGGGGCGGCGGGAGCCTGTGCAGGTGCGGCCTGCGGAGCCGGAGCAGCGGCCGGGGCCTCGGCCTGGGCGGCGGGTGCCGACTCGGCGGGGGCGGCCTCGGGTGCTGGGGTGGACGCCGGAGCGGCGTCGCCCGAGCCGACGATGGCGAGCTCGGCGCCGACCTCGACGGTCTCGTCCTCGGCGACCTTGATCTCCAGCAGCTTGCCGGCGATCGGCGAGGGGATCTCGGTGTCGACCTTGTCGGTGGAGACCTCGAGCAGGGGCTCGTCCACGGCGACGTCGTCGCCGACCTGCTTGAGCCAGCGGGTGACCGTGCCTTCGGTGACGCTCTCGCCCAGGGCCGGGAGGGTGACCGGCGTACCCGATGCGGCTGGGGCCGACTCGGATGCGGCCGGGGCGGCCGCGGGGGCTGAGGCCGCGTCAGCAGGAGCGGTCTGAGCCTGTGCAGGTGCGGAGTCGGCCGGCGCGGCCTCGGCGGCAGGCGCCGCCTGCTGGGCCGGGGCCTGAGCCGGGGCGGCCTGCTCGGCCGGGGCCTGAGCGGCTGGTGCGGCCTCGGCCGGGACCTCGGCGGCGGGCTGCTCCGACTCGGCGGGGGCTTCGGTCGGGGCGGAGCCGGAGCTTTCGCCGGCGTCGCCGATCACGGCGAGTTCGGCGCCGACCTCGACGGTCTCGTCCTCGGCGGCCTTGATCTCGAGCAGGGTGCCGGCCACCGGCGAGGGGATCTCGGTGTCGACCTTGTCGGTCGAGACCTCCAGCAGGGGCTCGTCGACGGCAACCGTGTCGCCGACCTGCTTGAGCCAGCGGGTGACGGTTCCTTCGGTGACGCTCTCCCCGAGGGCCGGCAGGGATACAGAGGTCGGCATGACGGTCGTTGCTCCTTCGTCTGATCGGTCGAGGTCAGCCTACGGTGCCGCCGGAGTGAGCAGGATCCGGGTCAGGAGCTCGTCCGGCGGACTCAAACCTACTCGGGCAGTCCAGCCAACCCCCCCCGCTTGTCTCAATGCGATCGAACACCACCCCACCGCCGGACATCAGTCGTGGAAGTGGAGGGGTTTGCCGGCCAGGGCGAGGTGGGCTTCGCCGAGGGCCTCGTTCTGGGTCGGGTGGGCGTGCACCAGCGGCGCGACGTCGGCGGGGTAGGCCTCCCAGTTGTAGATCAGCTGGGCCTCGCCGATGAGTTCGCCGACACGCGAGCCGACCATGTGCAGCCCGACCACGGCGCCGTCCTTGGCCCGGACCAGCTTCACGAACCCGGCCGTCTTCAGGATCTGGCTCTTGCCGTTCCCGCCGAGGTTGTAGTTCAGGATGTCGACGTCGCCGTACTTCTCCCGCGCCTGCTCCTCGGTCAGACCGACCGACGCCACCTCCGGCTCGGAGTAGGTCACCCGCGGGATGCCGGCCTCGTCGATCGGTGTCGGGTTCAACCCGGCGATGTGCTCGGCAACGAAGATGCCTTGCTGGAAGCCGCGGTGCGCGAGCTGCAGCCCGGGCACGATGTCGCCGACCGCGTACACCCCCGGCACGCTGGTCAGCAGAGTGTTCGGGTCGACCGTGACGAAGCCACGGTCGAGCGCGACCCCGACCTCCTCGTATCCCAGGCCGGACGTGTTCGGGCCGCGGCCGACCGCGACCAGCAGGACCTCGGCCTCGATCACCTCGCCACCGGCGACGGTGACGCGTACCCCGTTGTCAACCACCTCGACGGATTCGAACGGCGTACCGGTCTTGAAGGCGATCTTCCGCTTCCGGAACGCGCGCTCCAGCGTTTTGCTGCAGTCGGCGTCCTCGGACGGGACCAGCCGGGGCAGCGCCTCGACGATGGTGACCTTGGTGCCGAACGAGGTCCACGCGGAGGCGAACTCGACCCCGATCACCCCGCCGCCGAGCACCACCGCGGACTCCGGCACCCGGTCCATGCGTCAACGCGTGCTCGCTGGCGATCACCCGCTGCCCGTCCAGCCCCAGCCCCGGCAGCGAGCGTCGAGTACGACCCGGAGGCCAGGACGACGTTCTTACCCGTGTACGACGTACCGCCGACCTCGACCGTGGTCGGCGAGGTGAGCCGGCCCTCGCCCTCGATCACGGTGATCCCGCGGGCCTTGAGCTGGCCCTGCAGACCCTTGAACAGCCGGTCGACGACGCCGTCCTTGTACTTGTTCACCCCGCCCATGTCGACACCCTCGAGCGTCGTCCGGACCCCGAACTGCTCACTCTCGCGGGCCGAGTCGGCGACCTCCGCAGCATGCAGCAGCGCCTTGGTCGGGATGCACCCGCGGTGCAGACACGTCCCACCGACCTTGTCCTTCTCCACCACGGCGACGGACAGGCCGAGGGTCGCGGCGCGCAGCGCGGCGGCATAGCCACCACTGCCGCCACCAAGGATCACCAGGTCGTACGTCGTACCACTCTCAGTCACAGGTTCCTCCGTGGGTCTGGTCGGCGGGCAGGCCCCGGATCGCGGTTCCGGCCCGGCGTCATCTTTCCACCGATGCCGCCGGCCGCCACCCCCGGGCCGCCTGGAACCGTTACGAAGAGTTTCTGCGGAGACTTGCCGGGATAGGAGACACTGGCCCCATGAAGTGGTTCGGTCGCCGGCAGAAGCCGGGCACGATACGCCGGTCGGACAATCCCGACCAGGCACACCTGCGGGAGTTCGCCCAAACCCGCCAAGGTGTCGAGGGCTTTGTCGAGCCGCGGACGGCGGTGACGGAGTACACCCTGCTGCTGGTCGCCATCGACGGCGAGTGGACCCGGCGCCGGGTCCCGTCGGTGGAGTGGGCGCACAACTTCGCGAACAAGCTGGGCATTCCGTCGTACGACGCCGCGGTGGTCGGCTACCCGCCACGCATGCGCGAGTACAACGCCCGGATGAAGAAGAACGGCCTCGCCTGAACAGCCGCGCAATTCCAGCGGCGACCCTGTCCTGAAGGACCGTTCTAAAGGATGGGCACCCGGGATCGCACCGCCTCGACCGCGAGCCGTGTCGACGGTCGCGTGCAGGATGTCCGCGCCCGCGCCCAGCCGAGCAGCAGTCTGCCCGAGGGGAGTGGTCAGGCTGCTCCGCCCGATGCCCAGCGGGTCCGTGCCCACCGGCGGCACGTAGGCCTGGTCGCACGCCAGCACGAAGGCCTGTGCGTCCGCAGCACGCGCCCGCGTCAGCAGATCCCACTGCTCTTCTTTGCCCGGACCCGCACCCCACGACGCCGGTACGACGACCAGCTCCGCACCGAGCCGGCCGAGTGCCGTGAACTGGTCCGCGAAGCGAAGGTCGTAGCACGTCGCCAACCCGATCGTGACATCGCGGTAGGTGAAGGAAACGAGCTCTTTGCCAGGGGCAACAGTGTCCGACTCCCGCGACCCGAAGGCGTCGTACAGATGGATCTTCCGGTACGACGTCTCGACGCCCGGACCGGACACGAGCAGCGTGTTGTGCACTCGTCCGTCCTGAGACGGCTCGAACAGACCGGCGACGACGACGACCTCGAGGTCCGCGGCCACCTTGCGCAGCCCGGTCGCGAACGGACCGTCGAGCGGTTCCGCGACCGAGGCCAGGTCGGTGCCGAAACAAGCCTGAGCGGCCTCCGGCAGTACAACCAGCCACGCGCCATCCGCGGCGGCTCGCCGCACAGCTTCATGGCGTCGGCCAGATTGGCGACCGGGTCCGGACCGGCCGAGATCTGAGCGGCGGCAACTCGCAGAAGTGTCATCTGGCTCTCCAAGGCTGTATACATTGAGTATGCGATTGAGTGGGGACTCCGGCCGGGATCGCGCCTATCAATACCTGCGGGGGACGGTCCTGAGCGACCCCGCGGTGGCGGGGACGTTCATCAACGAGCAGGCGGTGGCGACCGAGGTCGGCATCTCCCGGACTCCCGTCCGCGAGGCTCTACTCATGCTCGCAGCCGAGGACCTGGTCCAGCTCGTGCCGCACCGGGGTGCGTTCGTCGCGCCGGTGCCGGGCCGGGAGATCGCGGAGATGATGCAGGCCCGCGGGGTGATCGAGACCTGGGCCGCGACCACCTCGCTCGCGGCCGGCGACGCCCCGGTCGCGGCGATGTCCGCCGTTCTCGAGCAGCAGCGGTCGATTGTCGACAACGGCGATGCGAAGGAGTTCATCGAGCTGGACAGCCAGTTCCACGCGCTCCTGGTCGATGCTGCCGGCAACTCGGTGCTCAGCCGGCTGTACGACAACCTCCGTGCCAAGCACGTGCTGCTCGGTGTCGTCGCTCTGCGGCGCAGCGCGACCCGCCGGCAGGAGGTGCTCGAGGAGCACCAGGCCATCGTCGACGGCCTGGTGTCGGGCAAGCCGGAGGCGGCTGAGAAAGCGATCCTCAGCCACCTCGACAGCACCGGCTCGCTGCTCATGCAGGGCTGACCCCCGCTTCGACCGCCGCATCGACCGAGTCGTCGACCGCTCGACCGAGCCGCAGGCCGACCAGCGTCACCGCACACGCCACCACGATGTACGCCGCGATGACGTACCCGGTGCCGGCCTTCGCCAGGAAGTACGTGAACGCCAGCGGCGCCAGCGCACCGCCGATCACGCCCGCGAAGGTGTAAGCCAGCGAACTCCCCGTGTACCGCAGCCGCGCCGTGAACTGCTCCGACACGAACGCAGCCTGCGGTCCGTACATCAGCGAGTGGAACAACAGCCCGATCACCACACCAACCAGCACAGTCGCGAACGACGACGCCATGGCGAAGAACACCACCGACCACACCGCCCCACCGACCGCACCGATCCCATAGACCGTACGACGGCCGTACCGGTCGGAAAGCCAACCGGACCAGGGGATCAGCACGACCTGGAACGCAGAGCCGACGAGTACGGCGGTGACGGCCTCACCGCGACTCATCCCCAACTCCTTGGTCGCGTAGGTGAGCACGAACACCGCGAACATCGCGTAGAGGACATCCGGCCCGACCCGCGCCAGCATGGCCGCGATCAACGGCCGGGTCTGCGTCTGCAAGACCTCCGACACCGGCGCGGTCGGCCGATCGCCACGCGCCGCCAACTCCCGGAACACCGGAGTCTCCTCCAGCCTCGTCCTGATCAGCAGGCCGAAGGCAACGAGTACGGCGGACAACAGGAAGGCGACACGCCACCCCCAGCTCAGGAACGCCTCCTCGGACAGTGCGCCGGCGAGAACAGCCAGTACGCCGTTCGCCATCAGCGTGCCGAGTGGCGGCCCGACCTGCGCGGCTGAAGCCCAGAAGCCTCGCTCACCCGCCTTGCTGAACTCACTACTCAGCAGGACGGCTCCACCCCACTCGCCGCCAACGCCGACGCCTTGTGCGAACCGCAGTACGACCAGCAACGTCGGTGCGATCGCTCCAGCCTGGGCATGCGTTGGCAGCAGACCGATGAAGAACGTGGCCACACCGATCAGCAGCAGAGTGGCGACCAGGACCCGCTTCCGGCCGATCACGTCGCCGAGCCGGCCGAAGAAGATGCCGCCGAGCGGACGGGCGACGTACCCGACCGCGTACGTCGCGAAGGCCTGCAACGTACCGGTGAGCGGGTCACTGCCCGGGAAGAACAAGTCACCGAACACGAGCGCGGCAGCGGAGCTGTAGACGGCGAAGTCGTACCACTCCAGCGAGGTGCCGGACAGGCTCGCGGCAAAGGCCTTGTACAAGCCGCGGCGCTCGGCGACAGCAGCTGTGGGAGAGCTGGACATCGAGGTGGACCTCCTTGGGAGAATGCTCCATACTCGTTGTATACGACGTGTTCACGCAAGCCCAGACAGAAAATCCGGAGGAATCGCTCAGATGACCCAGACCCTGCGCTTCACGCTGCCCGACGGCAGTGAGCGGGAGATCACCGTCCGTTACGCCATGAACGCGGGGTACGCCGGCCGCGACACCGAGCAGGTCCAGCACCATGTGGACGAGTTGGCTGAGCTCGGCGTACCGGCACCGACTCGCATCCCGACCCTGTATCCGCTGTCCGCGTCACTGGTCGGACGGCCGGACGTCGTCCAGGTCGCGCACGCGAAGACATCCGGCGAGGCGGAATGGGCGCTGGTCGTCGGGGAGAACGACGTTCTGCTGACGGTCGCGTGCGATCACACCGACCGGGCGCTCGAGGTGCACGGTGTTGCCTGGAGCAAGCAGTCCGCGCCGGACGTGCTCGGCGACGTCGCCTGGCCGCTGGGCGAGATCGAGCACGAGCTGGACCAGTTCACCTTGAAGGCGTGGGTCCGGCACGGCGAGAGCGAGCAGCTCATCCAGGACGGCACGCTCGCGCAGTTGCTGCCGCCGTCGTACTGGCTGAAGAAACTCGGCGACCGGATCGTCCCGGGCACTGTGCTGCTCAGCGGGACGATCCCGATGATCGCCGGCGTCGACCAGTTCGCGGACACCTGGCGGGTCGAGCTCACCGACCCGCGTGGCCTCACCAGCCGCATCGACTACACGGTCGAAGAGCTCGCCCCGGCCTGGGACTGACACATGAAGCAAGAACGCGAGTTCTTCAGCACCACAAGTCTGGACTGGACCGATGCGGGCGGCGGGATCGCCGAACGCATCCTGAGCAGGGATCGCCAGGCAGGCACGCTGACGAGAATCGCCCGGTGGGCGCCGGGCACCAGCTCAGGCGAAGACGTCATCAGGCACGAGTACGTCGAAGAGGTCTACCTGCTCGAGGGTGAGCTGACCGATCTCACCCTCGAGCGGACGTCCGGCCCCGGCGACTACGCCTGCCGGCCGCCGGGGATGCCGCACGGTCCGTACGTCACGACCGGCGGCTGCACGATGCTGGAGATCCGCTACTCAGCTCGCTGACGCGGCCAGCTCCACCAGGGTGCGTACGGCGTACCCGGTGCCGCCGGCCGGGGTGTAGCCGGTCGCGCTGCCCTCGTTGAAGGCCGGGCCGGCCACGTCGAGGTGGACCCAGTCGATGCCATCGGCAACGAAGTCGCCGAGGAACGCGGCCGCGGCCAGCGCCCCGCCCCACGGCTCACCGGTGATGTTGGCCAGGTCGGCCAC
Source organism: uncultured Actinomycetota bacterium (assembly GCA_963770725.1). Taxonomy (GTDB): domain Bacteria; phylum Actinomycetota; class Actinomycetes; order Propionibacteriales; family Kribbellaceae; genus Kribbella. Next base: position 106,364 of record CAVYQT010000008.1, on the reverse strand, counting down.
CTTCGAGTGCGACTTCAGCTTGTCCAGCATCTCCGCCGGGATCGGCAGCGGCCACATCGCCTCGCCGGCCGTGACCGCGGCGTCCACCACCCGGTCCCGGGCGGTGTCGGTGTTCGCGAACGCACCGGCCACCTTGGTGCCCAGGGCAACGACACAGGCGCCGGTCAGGGTGGCCACGTCGACGATCAGGTCCGGCTGGTCCTCGGACGCGCGGACCAGGGCGTCGCCGAGGACGAGCCGGCCCTCGGCGTCGGTGTTCAGCACCTCGACGGTCTTGCCGCCGTACATGGTCAGCACGTCGGACGGCCGGGCCGCCGACCCGGACGGCATGTTCTCGGCCATCGCGGCGTACGTGGTGACCTGGACCGGCAGGCCGAGCCGGGCGATCGCGACGGTCGCGCCGACGACCGCGGCGGCACCGGCCATGTCGGCCTTCATGCTGATCATCCCACTGGCCGTCTTCAGCGACAGGCCGCCGGAGTCGAAGGTGATGCCCTTGCCGACGAAGGCCAGGTGGGTGACCGGCTTCTTCGGGGTGTAGCTGATCCGGATCAGCCGGGGCGGGTTGTCCGACCCCTGGCCGACGCCGAGGATGCCGCCGTACCCGCCCTTGGCCAGGGCCTTCTCGTCCAGCACCTCGACCTTGACGCCGTACTCCTTGCCGAGCTTGAGCGCCTGCGCGGCGAAGTCGGCCGGGTTCAGGTCCGACGGCGGGGTGTTCACCCAGTCGCGCACCTGGCGGACCGCGGCGGCAGTCACCTCGGCCCGCTCGACCGCCGCCTTGGCCTCCTTGTTCCGGGCCAGGTCGGTCAGCACGGTCAGCGGCCCGGGCTCGTCACCGGCACCTTCCGAGGACTTGTACGCCGTGAACGAGTAGCGACCGAGCAGCGCGCCCTCGGCGATCGCGCGGATGCAGTCGGCATCCGGGGTCGGCAGCGCGAAGGCGACCGACTGGGTGGTCTTGGCGGCACGGACGCCGGTGCCGGCCGCGGTCCGCAGGTCCTCGGTCTTCAGCGCACCGTCGGGCGCCTCGCCGAGACCGACCGCGATCAGGTTGGCCGACTTGCCCGGCTTCGGGCCGGGCACCGAGGTGGCCTCGCCGGTCTTGCCGGTGGCGCCGAGACCCGACAGCACCTCCACCAGCTTCCCGCCGTACGCGGCGTTCAGCGACTCGGTGCCGGCCGGCAGGGCGACACCGCCGCCGACCTTGACCACGCCGATGACCAGAGCGTCGGTCCGGACACCGGCCGCATCGGACTTGCTCAGGGTGATGGTGCTCACGGAAATCTCAGTCCTCCTTGACCGGCGGGCAGAGGGCCGGTCGTGACGGTACGTGAATGCTGCCTCCGCATGTTACGCGTCGGGTAAGTTCCGCTCCATGACCGAGTCTCCTGTTCTGAAGAAGTCCCCGCTGCACGAGCGCCACGTCGCCCTCGGCGCCAAGTTCGCCGAGTTCGGTGGGTGGGAGATGCCACTGGAGTACTCCGGGGTCGTCGCCGAGCACACCGCGGTCCGTACCTCCGTGGGCGTCTTCGACGTCAGCCATCTGGGCAAGGCGACGGTCAAGGGCCCGGGGGCGGCCGCGTACGTGAACTCCTGCCTGACCAACGATCTGGGCAAGATCGCCGCCGGCCAGGCGCAGTACACCCTGTGCTGCAACGAGCGCGGGGGAGTGGTCGACGACCTGATCGCCTACCTGCACGCCGACGACGACGTGTTCCTGATCCCGAACGCGGCCAACACCGCCGAGGTCGTCCGGCTGCTGCAGGCGGACGCGCCGGACGGCGTGGTGGTGACCAACACCCACGACGACTACGCGATCCTCGCGGTCCAGGGGACGAACAGCGACGACGTACTGAACGCGATCGGGCTGCCGACCGGGCACGACTACATGTCGTTCACGACCGCGGAGTTCTCCGGTACGGCGGTCGTGGTCTGCCGGACCGGTTACACGGGTGAGCGCGGGTACGAGCTCGTCGTCCCGAACGAGGCCGCGGTCGCGGTGTTCGACGCGTTGCTCGAGGCCGGAGCGCCGTACGGGATCGTCCCGGCCGGGCTGGGGGCGCGGGACACGTTGCGAACCGAGATGGGTTACCCGCTGCACGGTCAGGACATCTCCCCGGACATCACGCCGGTCCAGGCGCGGTCCGGTTGGGCGGTCGGCTGGAAGAAGGAGCGCTTCTGGGGTGACGAGGCGCTGCGGGCGGAGAAGGAGCGCGGCCCGGCCCGGATCCTGCGCGGTCTACGTGCCGTCGGCCGCGGGATCCCGCGCCCGCACATGACGGTGCTCGACCCGTCCGGCACCGCCCTCGGCGAGGTCACCTCCGGCACCTTCTCGCCGACGCTGAAGAAGGGTGTCGCGCTGGCTCTGCTCGACGCGACGACCAAGGAAGGCGATCAGGTCACCGTCGACATCCGTGGCCGCCAGGAGTCCTTCGACGTGGTCAAGCCGCCGTTCGTCACCGTCCACGTCCGCGAAAACTGACCACCGAGGCCCGGCTGGAGGACCGCCAGAGGTCCTCGGGCTGGGGTATTGGTCACAGTCAACAACAGGTACAGAACGTGCTTCGTCATCACATAACGTCATAATTTGGCACAAATTGGCCACTGTCGGTGCTGTGCCGACGCGCTTTGCGAAGGATTGATCGCAAAGGGTGACGATTCGGGACAATTGTTCCGGTGGAGTACGTGTTCCGGTAACGATTTGTGCACTGGTGTCGAGCACTGCTGGTTTGGTGTCACGGCGTCGGGCAGGCTAGCGCGCGGTTGTCGCGGACCGCCGATGTCAAGGGGATTTGACGCAGGCCGTCCGCACAGCAAAGGCTCGGCACGATCCACCCCCGATTGCTGCCGGATCGCCCGAACCGAATCTGGCTGACAGAGCTGACGGAGCGCGAATGACAATTGGTCCCCCGGATGCCGCGGTCGGCGTCGAGGAACACCCGGCGTCGGCGGAACCCACACGTGGTACCGCGGTTGCGCACGGCAAATCCCCGACCCGGATCGCGATGGACCGGTTGCGTAAGGACAAGGTCGCCATGATCTGCGCGACCGTCGTGCTGCTGTTCATCCTGGTCGCCGTGTTCGCGCCGCTGCTGGCCAAGCTGGAGGGCCAGGACTACGGCACCTTCCACACCGACCTGGTCGACGAGTTCGGTTTCCCGACGCAGGGACCGACGAGCGCGCACTGGTTCGGCGTCGAGCCGAAGACCGGCCGGGACAACTTCGCCCGCTGGGTGTACGGCGCCCGACCGTCGCTGATCGTCGCCTTCACCGCGACCCTGTTCGGCACCGTCGTCGGTGTCGTCATGGGTCTGCTGGCCGGCTTCCTCGGCGGCTGGGTGGACCGGGTCATCTCCTGGGTCATCGACTTCGTCCTGAGCCTGCCGTACCTGCTGTTCGCGATCGCGATGGTTCCGATCGTCGAGTCCTGGCGGCGGTGGCTCGTTCAACCTCTCGCCGGAGGAACAGGCGTCGACGAGGTTCTACGTGCTGATCTTCGTGCTCTCGTTCTTCGGCTGGGCCGGTCTGGCGCGCATCATCCGCGGCGAGGTGCTGTCGCTGCGTGAGCGCGAGTTCGTCCTGGCTGCCAAGGCGATCGGCGTTCCTACCCGGCAGGTGCTGTTCAAGGAACTGCTGCCGAACCTGGTGGCTCCGATCGTCATCTCCGCTTCGCTGTCGCTGCCCGCATACGTGACAGCGGAGGCGGGTCTGTCCTTCCTCGGTGTCGGTCTGGTTGAGCCGATCCCGTCCTGGGGCCAGACGATCGCCGTCGCCACCAACTGGTTCAAGGCCTACCCCTTGTTCCTGTGGTTGCCGGTGATCGGAATCACTCTGCTGGTGCTCGCACTAGCCCTCCTCGGCGACGCCGTCCGCGACGCCTTCGACCCCAAGACTCGCCGGTAGTGCGGCGAATGCCCCAGCGGCAGAAAAGGAGAAACACGACAATGCAGTGGAAACGGATCACCGCAGTGGCGGCGACGGTCATGCTGGCCGCCGTGGCATGCGGCAGCCCGTCGTCGAACAACGACTCCGGCGGTGGTGGCGGCACCGACAACGAAACCGCGCAGGAGAAGGCCACTGACCCGACTGCCAAGGGGCCGGCCAAGGAGATCGAGGGCGCGAAGAAGGGCGGCACGATCACCGTCCTGTCCGACGTCACGCCGGACACCTTCGACCCGACGAACATCTACTACATCGACGGTAACCAGATCGGCAAGCTGATGTACCGGGCCCTGACCCAGTACAGACTCGACCCGGCAAGCGGCAAGCCGACGCTGGTTCCGGACCTGGCCGAGGACCTGGGCACCAAGTCGGCCGACGGCCTGACCTGGACGTTCAAGCTGAAGCAGGGCATCAAGTACATGGACGGCACGCCGGTCAAGGCCGCCGACTACGCGTACGCGATCAAGCGGTCCTTCGCGCACGACCTGTACGACGCCGGACCGACGTACCAGCTGCAGTTCTTCAAGGACGGCGACAAGTACAAGGGCCCGTACGGCCCGAACGGCGCCAACTACGCCGGTGTCGAGACGCCGGACGAGAGCACGCTGGTCATCAAGCTGGCGAGGAAGTTCGACGACCTGCCGTTCTACGCGGCGTTCCCGATGTTCACGCCGATCCCGCAGGCCAAGGACACCCAGAAGAACTACGAGCAGCGCCCGATGGCGACCGGCCCCTACAAGGTCGACTCGTACACGCCGGGTACGCAGCTCAAGCTGTCGAAGAACCCGAACTGGGACCCGGCCACCGACCCGGTCCGGCACCAGTACGTCGACGGCTGGGACTTCAAGTTCAGCCAGGACCTGATCAAGGCCCAGCGCCAGGTGCTGGCCAGCGCCGGCCCGGACGCGAACGCGCTGAACTACAGCAACCTGGACGTCAGCCTGCTGCCCGAGGTCAAGGACCAGAGCCAGCTGGTGAAGGGTCAGGGGCCGTGCACCAACATGTACACGATGGATGCGCGGAAGATCCCGCTCGAGGTGCGCAAGCTGATCGCCAAGGCGTACCCGTACGACTCGTGGCGCAAGGTCGCCGGCCTGAACCCGAACGACGACCCGCCGGCTTCGACCATCCTGCCGCCCGCCGTACCGGGCTTCGAGAAGTACGAGCTGCCGGGCCTGAACGGAACCGGTAAGGGCGCCGAGGACGACGCCGTCGCCGCCGAGGTCAAGTCGGAGCTGGCCAAGCTGGGCAAGGCGAACTTCGAGCTGAGCTGGTACTACCAGATCGACGACAAGATCTCGACCCAGGTGACCCAGCTGCGCAAGCAGGTCTACGAGAAGGCCGGCTTCAAGGTCAAGGCGATCGGTGTTCCGAAGGCGAAGTACCGCACGTTCGTCGGCGACCAGGACGCTCCGGTCAACATCGGCAAGACCCCGGCCGGCTGGTGCTCCGACTGGCCGAGCGGTACCAGCTGGTTCCCGGTCCTGTTCAAGTCCGACGCGATCGAACTGGGCAACAGCGTCGGCCAGCTCACCGACAAGGCGCTGGACGCCGAGATCGACAAGATCGCGGAGATGGACCCGAACGCTCAGCTGAACGAGTGGAAGAAGATCGACAAGAAGATCCTGCAGAACTACCTGCCGGTGCTCCCGCTCTACTACAGCGCGACCAACTCGCCGGTCGGCAAGAACATCGGCCACGCGATCAACGACATGACCCAGGGCATGCCCGAGTTCACGTCGATGTACCTGAAGCAGCCCTGATCTCCTCCCTCGCACCTGAGGTAGTTGATCTGATCTGAACGGTGGAGTGGTGCCCGGATCCGTCCGGGCACCACTCCGATCGGTGAGGAGACAAACCCCGTGATCTATTTCGTGGCGCGCCGGCTGATCAGCGCGCTCAGTGTCGTGTTGGTCACGCTGATCGCGACCTTCGCGCTCTTCTTCATCGCGCCGACTGACCCGGCCGGTGCGATCTGTGGTGAGCGGAACTGCACTGAGCAGCGCTACAACGAGATCAAGCGGAACCTGCACCTGGACAAGCCGAAGGTGCAGCAGTTCGCGGAGTACACCTCCGGAATCTTCGTCGGCCGCGACTTCACCACCTCCGGAGTCGTCCGGCACTGCGACGCGCCCTGCCTGGGGTACTCGTTCAAGAACGACCGGCCCGTCCTCGAGATGCTCAGCTCCCGGTTCCCGGTCACGCTGTCGCTCGTGCTCGGGTACGCCGTACTGGTCCTCACCATCGGTGTGAGCGTCGGATCGCTGGCGGCGAAACGACGAGGGACCGTGGGCGACCGGGCGCTGATGAGCAGCACGCTGATCGTCAGTTCGGTGCCGTACTACATCGTGGCGCTGATGATCTCGCTGTACCTGACCATCCTGTACCCGATCCTGCCGCGCGGCGGCTGGACTCCACCCTCGGAGAGCATCGGGGCATGGGCGGCCGGCCTGCTCACGCCATGGCTGGTCCTGGGTATCTACTTCTGTACTTCCTACGCTCGCTACTCCCGTGGCTCCATGGTCGAGACGCTGAGCGAGGACTTCATCCGGACCGCGCGGGCCAAGGGCCTGTCGGACCGGAAGGTGACCTACAAGCACGCCCTGCGGTCCGGTCTGATCCCGGTGATCACCATCTTCGGCCTGGACGTGGCCGGCAGCCTGGGCGGCGCGATCTTCACCGAACGCATCTTCGATCTGCCGGGACTCGGCGTCCTGGTGCTGGACAGTCTGAACAGCTACGACCTGCCGGTGATCATGGGCACCGTGCTGGTCGCATCGGTCATCGTGGTCACGATGAACTTCCTGGTGGACATCGGTTACAGCCTGATCGACCCGCGGGTGAGGCTTTCGTGAACACACCCGCCCCCGAAGACCGGAAGGACACCATGGTCGAGAGCGAAGCCGGCCAGGCGGGCACGTCGGCCGACGCCAAGCGAGGCCCGGCGGTCGCCACCCGCGAGCGCCGGCAGGGTTCGATCAACCCCAGCGGCGAGACGCCGTACCTGGTGGTCGAGGACCTGAGCGTCAAGTTCCCGACCGCCGACGGCGTGGTCAGCGCGGTGAACGGTCTGAGCTACTCGGTCCCGCTCGGCCGCACGCTGGCGATCGTCGGCGAGTCCGGCTCCGGCAAGTCGGTCTCGAGCATGGCCGTGATGGGCCTGCACGACCGGAAGCGGACCCGGATCACCGGGTCGATCCGGCTCGGCGGCGACGAGATCGTCGGCCTGCCGGAGAACGAGCTGATGAAGGTCCGCGGCGACGCGGTGGCGATGGTGTTCCAGGACCCGCAGTCCTCGCTGCACCCGCTGTACACCGTCGGCAACCAGATCACCGAGGCATACCGGGTGCACCACAAGGTGACCAAGGACGTCGCGAAGAAGCGCGCCCTGGAGATGCTCGACCTGGTCGGCATCCCGAACCCGCAGCGCCGCTTCGCGCAGTACCCGCACGAGTTCTCCGGCGGTATGCGGCAGCGCGCGATGATCGCGATGGGCCTGGTCAACGACCCGAAGCTGGTGATCGCCGACGAGCCGACCACCGCGCTCGACGTGACCGTGCAGGCGCAGATCCTGGACCTGCTGAACAACCTGCAGAAGGAGTTCGGCTCGGCGATCGTGCTGATCACCCACGACCTGGGGGTGGTCGCCGAGATGGCCGACGACGTCCTGGTGATGTACGCCGGCCGCTGCGTCGAGTACGGCACCGCCGAGGACGTGCTTGCCCGGCCGCGGATGCCGTACACCTGGGGTCTGCTCGAGTCGATCCCGACCGTCTCGGCCGCGAGCGAGAAGCTGCGCCCGATCAAGGGCCTGCCGCCGAGTCTGCTGAACCTGCCCACCGGCTGTTCGTTCAACCCGCGCTGCCCGTACAAGGAGCGGGTGAAGGGCGAGCGCTGCACCACCGACCTGCCGGACCTGCTGCCGGTCGACGGCGCCGGTGCCCACACGTCCCGTTGTCACCTGCACGACAAGGCCTCGATCTACGAGGCCGAGGTCGCGCCGAGACTGGGCTGACGGGGGGCTGAGGAGAGAGATGACCAACACTGTGCGCAAGGTCGACAGCGTTCCCGCGGCGAACGCGGTGGCCGATTCGGTGACGCCGCTGCTGCAGGTCCGCGATCTGAAGATGCACTTCCCGATCAAGGAAGCGGCCGGTCTGGGCCGGACCAAGAAGGTCGTCCAGGCGGTCGACGGCGTCAGCTTCGACCTGAAGCCCGGCGGAAGCCTGGGCCTGGTCGGCGAGTCCGGCTGCGGCAAGTCGACCACCGGCCGGATGATCACCCGGCTGCTGACCCCGACCGCCGGGGAGATCATCTTCAAGGGCACCGACATCGCGCAGCTGAAGGAGCGGGACCTCCGCCCGTTCCGCCGGCAGCTGCAGATCGTCTTCCAGGACCCGTACAGCTCGCTGAACCCGCGGCAGACGGTCAGCAACATCATCAGCACACCGCTGCGGGTGCACAACCTGGTCAAGAAGGGCACGGAGCTCGAGCGGGTCCAGGAGCTGCTGGAGCGGGTCGGCCTGAACCCCGAGCACCACAACCGGTACCCGAACGAGTTCTCCGGCGGCCAGCGGCAGCGCATCGGCATTGCCCGGGCGCTCGCGGTGGAGCCCGAGGTGATCATCGCCGACGAGCCGGTGTCCGCGCTGGACGTGTCCATCCAGGCCCAGGTGATGAACCTGCTCGAGGACCTGCGCCGCGACCTGGGGATCGCGTTCGTCTTCATCGCCCACGACCTCGGTGTGGTCCGGCACTTCTGTGACCAGGTCGCGGTGATGTACCTGGGCAAGATCGTCGAGCAGGGCCCGCGGGAGCAGATCTACGGCGCTCCGCAGCACCCGTACACGCAGGCGCTGCTGTCGGCCGCTCCCGACCTGGGCACCATCCGGGGCGTGCCGCCGAAGGAACGGATCCGGCTGGTCGGCGACGTACCCTCGCCGATCGACCCGCCGAGCGGCTGCCGGTTCCGCACCCGCTGCTGGAAGGCGGAGGACATCTGCGCGACGCACGAGCCGCGGCTCGAGGCCAAGCCGCACTCCGTCACCGGCCACGCGGCCGCCTGCCACTTCGCGGAGCCCAAGGTCGACCTGACCGCCGCGACCGCCTGAGGCCACTGCTCTCGAGAAAGCCCCCGCTTCGCGGGGGCTTTCTCATGCGTGGTGTCCCCCGTGCTTCAGCTCATCCCTCTCCTGCGCGAACCGGACCGACTCGAACGCCACCAAACCGGCCACCAGAGCAGTCAGTACGCCGAGCTGCCCCAGCGCCGGCACATTCGTCACCAGCGGTACGGCGACCACCGCAAGACCGGCCGTGATCAGGCGCGAAACTCCCACCTGGTGCATCGTCCGCCACTTGAAGCCGACGTGGCCGAGCAGGTAGATCACCACGCCGCCGTACAGCGCGAACAGGCCGATGCCCTTGAGCGGGTCGTCGAGCTGGTGATGCTCGGTGTCACCGACGTACTCGAGCACCTTCTTGAGGCCGAGCGCGAGCAGCACGATGCCGGTCACCATCGGGAAGTGCAGGAACGTGTACGCGTCCCTGGCGAGCTTCGGCCGGGTCTCGGCAGGTTCTGCGAGCAGTGATTGTTCGCCGTAAAGAACTGTCGCGTCGAAGTAGATCCACCAGAGGGCGGCGGCCACACTCAGGCCGAGCAGCGACGCGATGATGATCGGCCAGGAGATCGGCAGGTCGTTGACGCCGACGCCGATCGCCACGATCGACTCGCCGAGCGCGATGATGATGACCAGTGCGTGCCGCTCGGCGAAGTGCCCGGCCGACCGGAACCGCCAGCCCCGCGCGTCGATCAGGTAGGTGCCGCCGTAGTCGGCCGCCAGCGCCGCGGCCCACAGCAGGGTCTGGGTGCTGCCGTGGTACTGCGAGGCGATCAGCAACAGCGCGGTCGCGCCGAGCATCGACGGTGCGAACCGGAGCAGAGTACGGCGCAGCACCGGATCACCGTCGGCGATCAGCCAGAACAGCACCAGGTGCAGGGTGCGGAAGGCGAAGTACGCGCAGGCGATCACGACCGGGCCGGGCAGGCCGCCCGGCAGGTCGTCGAACGCCTCGGGGATGGCGAGCGCGATCATGAACATCGCGGCCATCGCCAGCAGCAGGACACCGCGGACCGACCCCTCGTCGGCCTTGACCAGGTTGCACAACCAGGAGAAGCCGATCCAGCTCCACCACAGCAACCCGGTCAGCAGGACTCCGCGCAGGATGCCGTGCCAACTGAGGTCGTGCGCCATCAGCGCCGTGATCTGGGTCAGTGCGAACACGAACACCAGGTCGAAGAACAACTCCAGCGGCGTGACCGACTGGTCCTCACTGGTTTTCGCCGCTCTGATGGGCCTTCTGGACGTCATGCGGCACATCCTGCCACCAGTTCAGGCTGCCGGATGGAAACGGTGGGCTCCCGCCTGGTCAGGGTCAGGAGAGAGCCCACCGTGCTCAGTTAGGCACGCCCGTGTGCCTGGCGGCTGCGGCGGCTGAGGGAGTCGATGGTGACGGCGATCAGGAGCACGCCGGCAGTCACCATATAGCGGACGCTGGAGTCGAGGCTGAGCAGGGCGAGGCCGTTGGAGATCGACATGATCACCAGGGCGCCGAGGAGCGCGGAGTACGCCGAACCGCGGCCGCCGAACAGGCTGGTGCCGCCGATCACCGCGGCGGCGATCGCGTTCAGGTTGGTGTCTGCGCCGCCGCTGCTCTGGTTCACCGCGACCAGCCGGCCGGCGGCCAGCAGACCGCCGACGGCGGCGAAGGTGGAGCAGGCCGCGAACACGGACAGGTAGATCATCCGGACGTTGATACCGGCCCGCCGGGCGGCTTCCACACTGCCGCCGACGGCCATCACCGAGCGGCCCCAGCGCGTCCGCCGTACGGCGAGGTCCGTGGCCACCACCAGCGCGAGGAAGAGCAGGAACATCGACGACACGCCGCGGTCGCCGTTCAGGACGACCACCGGCAGGAGCAGTACGAGGCCCAGCGCGCCGGCCTTGATCCCGATCATCGAGATGGGGGCCGCCGAGAGCCCGGCCGCCAGGCGGGCGCGCCGGCCGCGCAGCCGGGTCACCACGTACACCGCGACGACCGCCGCGACCAGCCCGTAGGCCAGCGCGGGGGAGAGGAAGCTGCGGGTGGCGAAGCCGACGAGCGCGGAGTCGAAGGGCAGGTTCAGCGAGCCCTCCTTGCCGAGCACCAGCAGCTGGAGCCCGAGGAAACCGAGCAGACCGGCCAGCGTGATCACGAAACTCGGTACGCCGAACCTCGTATAGAGCGCCCCGTAGAACAGGCCGATCACCACGCCGAGCGCGACCCCGACCAGCAGCGACAGCGCCAACGGCCAGCCCTGGTTGACGAACGTCACCCCGAGTACGGCGGCCGACAGCCCGCTGACCGAGCCGACCGAGAGGTCGATCTCGCCCAGCAGCAGGACCAGGACGATGCCGATGGCAATCACCCCGACCGAGGTGGTCTGCAGGGTGAGGTTGACCAGGTTGCGGCTGGACAGGAACGAGCTGTTCGCGATCTGGAAGACCGCCCAGATGATGACGAGGCCGACCACCACCGGCACCGAGCCGAGGTCGCCGGAGCGGAGCCGGGCGGTGAAGGCCGAGACGGCGCCGCTGATGCCGTGGCTGGCGATCAGCCGCTCGTCCTGCAGGTCGGCCGGCAGCTCCGCCTGAGCGCCGTTCCCGTTCCCGCCGTCCGGGGCGTCCTGCGGCCGGATCTCTGATCCGTGCAGCGTCATGATGCGGTCCCCTCCTCACGGGTCCGGCGCGCTGCGCGCTCGGAGACCGCGTTGTTCGTCGCGCCGGTGATGGCGGCGATGATGTCCTGGGTCTTGGTCTCGCTGACCACGAAGACGCCGTTGTTGCGGCCCAGCCGCAGGACGGCGACCCGGTCGGCGACCGCCATCACGTCGGCCATGTTGTGGCTGATCAGAATCACCGCGTGGCCGCGCTCGCGCAGCCGCTCGACCAGGTTCAGCACCTCGGCGGTCTGAGCCACGCCGAGGGCCGCGGTCGGCTCGTCCAGCATCACGACCTTCGGCTGGCCGAGCAGCGAGCGGGCGATCGCGACGGTCTGCCGCTGGCCGCCGGACAGGCTGGCCACCGGGATCCGGACCGACGGGATCTTCGCCGACAGCTGGCGGAGCAGCTCCCAGGAGGACCGCTCCATCTCGACCTCGTCCAGCACCCGGCCCGTGCGCAGCTCCCGGCCGAGGTAGAGGTTCGCGACCACGTCGAGGTTGTCGCACAGCGCCAGGTCCTGGAAGACCGTGGCGATCCCGAGCTGCTGCGCCTCGGCCGGACTGCCGACCCGCACCTCCCGGCCGTCGAAGGCCATCGTGCCGTCGTCGGCGGTGTAGACACCGGCGATCGTCTTCACCAGCGTCGACTTGCCGGCGCCGTTGTCGCCGACCAGGGCCAGCACCTCACCGGCCCGGACGTCCAGCTCGATGTTCTTCAGGGCCTGGACCGCGCCGAAGCGCTTGGAGATGCCCCGCAGGGTCAGCACCGTACTGGTGCCGACCGGGGCCGGTGTGGGTGTGACAGTCACTCGATCAGCCTCCTGGGCTTGTCTTCTGGCCATGATCGCGGCGAAACGCCGCCGGGGACAGGCGGCGCGGCGTCGTGGCCGGTCGGAGATGGTGCTGACCCGGCGCCGCCCCCGCACCTCACTGCGGGGGCAACGCCAGGGGGCGGGTCAGCTGAGGCCGGCGGCGGCGCAGGCGGCCGCGAACGAGGCGGTGCAGATGTCGGACACCTTGTAGATGCCGTCCTTCACCACGGTGTCGTTGATGTTGGCCTTGGTGACGGCGACCGGGTCGAGGATCGTCGACGGTACGCCGTTCTTGTCGGTGGTCGACTCCGGCTTGTCGCCGTTCGCGAGTGCTACGGCACCCTTGGCGGCCGCCTCGGCCTGCGGCTTGACCGCCTTGTAGATGGTCATCGCCTGGTCGCCGGCGACGATCCGCTGGATCGCGGCCAGCTCGGAGTCCTGCCCGGTGACCGGCGGCAGCGGGGTCACGCCACCACCCTTGAGGGCCGCGATCGCGCCGCCCGCCGTACCGTCGTTGGCCGCGTACACGCCGACCAGGCCGTTCTTGATCGCGCTCAGCTGGCCCTCCATCCAGGCCTGGGCCTTGTCCGGGCTCCAGTCCGGGGTGTCGAACTCGGCCGCGACCTTGTAGCTGCTGGAGTCGAGCACGCTGTGCGCGCCCTTCTTGAAGTCGGCCGCGTTCGGGTCGGTCGGCGAGCCGTTGATCATCGCGAGGTTGCCGGAGGTCTTACCGGCCGCCTTCAGGGCGTCGACCAGGGTCTGGGCCTGCAGCTTGCCGACCGCCTCGTTCTCGAACGAGACGTAGTAGTCGGCGTTCTCGATGAACCGGTCGTAGGCGATCACCGGGACGTTCTGGCCCTTGGCGGAGGCGACCACCGCGGCGGCGGCCTTGCCGTCGACCGGGTCGAGCACCAGCACGTTCGCACCCTGGGTGAGGGCGGCCTCGGCCTGCTGTTGCTGCTTCGCCGCGTCCTGGTCGGCGTTGCTGTAGATCAGCTCGCAGTTGGCGCAGGCCGCCTTGAGCGCCTCGGTGAACAGCGGCCGGTCGAGCGCCTCGTAGCGGGTCGTCTTCGACTCGGGCAGCAGCAGCGCGACCTTCTTGGCTTCACCGGAGTCTCCGGATCCTCCGGCAGCGGGTTCGTCCGACCCGCAGGCCACCAGGGACAGGGCGAGGGCCGAGACGGTCAGGCCCAGGCCGACGAGACGAGATGGAGAGACGAACATGTGGCGACTCCTTGACGTGATGGCCCGAGTAGGCCTGACCGAAGTCAAGCCCGAGCGAGCCTTGACGTCAAGACTTGAATTCAAGAAATAGACATATTCGCGTGACAAACTGAGAACGTTGGGAGACGCGCGAGCGCGCAGGAATCCGGGCCAGGGCGTGCAGCCGGGTGAGGCGGTGCTCTGTGGCATCCGTACGGCGAAGTCACGCCGGCAGGAGAGGAGGCGCGGGGTGGGAGGCAAAGGCCTGCCGGGCGGTCAGGCCGAGGTGAGGGACTTTGTTGCGTGCGAGTGGCTGAGGACGGAGGCCAGGTGGATCGCGCCGAGGATGTCGGCCTCGTCGCCAAGTTCGGCACGGCGGAGCTCGACGGTGGCGGCGGCACTGGGGATGGCGCAGCGGTCGAGGGCCTCGCGGAGCGGGTCCATGATCAGGTCGCCGGCTTCGGCCATCAGGCCGCCGACGACGATCACCTCGGGGTTGAACAGGTTCACCAGACCGGCGACCGCGACTCCAACCCGGCGGCCGGCGTCCTCGATCACCCGGCGGCAGCCGAGGTCGTCCTGCAGGGCGCGGTGGACGATGTCCTTCAGCCGGAGCGGCCCGTGCGAGGCGGCCAAGCTCTGGATCAGCGCCCGCGACCCGACGAACGTGTCCAGGCAGCCCCGGTTCCCGCACCGGCAGATCGGCCCGTTCTCGTCGATGGTGACGTGCCCGATCTCGCCTGCCGTACCGGCCGAGCCGCGGAACACCTCGCCGTCCAGGACGATGCCGGCGCCCACGCCGTACGAGAACTTCAGGTAGCAGCCGTGCCGGACGCCGCGCAGCGTACCGTTGCGAAGCTCGCCGAGCGCGGCCAGGTTGGCGGTGTTGTCGAGTGCGACCGGCGCCCGCAGGTGGCCGGCCATCGCCTCGGCGACGTTGACGCCGCGCCAGCCCGGCAGTATCGCGTCCGAGCCGGCCTGGCCGCTGACCGAGTCGACCGGCGCGGGCAGGCCGAAGCCGATCGCGGCGATGTCCTCGACCCCGGAACTGACCGTTTCAGCCAGGTCGGCGAGCAGCCGGGCGGCCCGCACCATTCCGTCGTCGGCGACGTGGTCGGCCTGCAGCGGCATCAGCTGCTGGGCCAGGATCTCGCGGGACTCGTCGGCGATCGCCACCCGGACGTCACGTTCGCCGAACGCGACCCCGGCGAGCAGGCCGCCGCCGGACGCGAGCGAGACGAGGACGGCGCGGCGGCCGTTGCGGATGCTCCGGGACAGGCCGACCATGCCGGCCTGGTCGAGCTCGCGGACCATGTTCGACACGGTTGCGGCGGACAGGCCGGAGGCGGCGGCGATCTCGACCTGGGTCAGTGGGCCGTGCTGCCGCACGACTCCCAGAACGCGTTCGCGGTTGGCTTCGCGCAGCGAAGCCTGCGACCCAGGCGCGGGGCGGGTTGCGTTCATTACATAAACATAACGGATTCCGGGGCCTCCGCAGCCGAACACCGCTGATCAACCTTGAACATCGCCATCCGACCTCACTGGTACGCCGTACTCCCCGACCGTCTCCGGCGACAGTAATGCACCACAAACCACACCAGCCTCAGACCCGCCCAACCACACGACCACCACGGCCGGAAGGGTGGTCAGGCGGTGAGGGCGAGGGTCAGGAGGGTGGCGGGCAGGGCCAGCTCGATAGTCGCGCCCAGGACGTCGCCGGTGGTGCCGCCGAGGGCTGCGCGGGCTCGGCGGGTGGCGAGGAGGCTGACTGCGACGGCCAGGAGTACGGCGGCTGCGGTGCCGGCGAGGAGTAGACCGTCGACGGAGGCGACGTCGAAGGACTCGGGGTCGTCGCCTGGCGGCGTGGTTGGTGTGGTCAGCCAGGTGAGGACGAGGGCCGCGGCCAGTACGGCGATCGTGGCGAGGATGGCCGTGATCGGGCGGACGGTCGCGGCGACGGTGGCGCCCAAGCCATCCGGGCGAGCCGACGGAACTGTGGTGCGGCAGGTCCAGGGAAGGGTCAGACGGCTGGCTGTGGTCGCGATCAGAATCGCTTGCCAGCCGAAGCCCGACTGGGCACACGCCGTGAGTGCTGCGACATCGAGAAGCAGGACGACCGCGATCGCGACCACGCCGAAGGGGCCGATGTCGCTCTGCTTCATGATCCGGAGCATCGTCTCGCGATCCCGCCGGCTGCCGAGCGCGTCCGAGAAGTCGGCCAGCCCGTCCAGGTGCAGTGCTCCGGACAGTACGACGAGAACCAGCACGCCGAGCACAGCGGCGAGCAACGGTGCATCCGGCCGCACAAGCTGAACAAGCGCGACGACCCCAGCCGAGATCGCACCGAGCACCACCCCGACGAGCGGCGCCACCGTCATCGCCCGCCCGCCAACCACCCGGTCGATCCGCGAAGGCATCCGCGCCGGCAACACGCTCAGCGTCCCAACCGCCAGCCACAACCCATCCATCCACCCGCCACGACGGGAGTCGGGAGCGCCCCGGGTGTTGTTCATGTGAGCGGGATGGTTCGGCCGGCGATGGTCCACAAGGCTCTGTCGGAGCGTAGGGAGATGGTGGTGTTCAGGCGGCCCATGAGGTCGCGGAACAGGCGGGTGCCGGCGTCCGCCGGGACGACGCCGGACCCCACGTCATTGCTTACGGCAACTACCAGCCGAGGGGTCCGTGACCAGGCCTCGGCGAGGTGGGCGATCTTCTCGTCCACCAGATCCGCGCGGGACAGGTCGGACCAGACGTCCAGCGCGTCCATCGTCCGGGACAGCCAGAGCGTCAGGCAGTCGATCAGGAGCGGTGGTCCGGGGGAGTCGAGCAGGGGGACGAGGTCGATGGTCTCCGCCAGGCCCCAGGACGCCGGCCGGCGCGCGCGGTGCTTGGCGATCCGCTCGGCCCACTCCGGGTCGGACGAGCCGTCCCCGCCGGTTGCGACGTACAGGACCTCGGGCTCGGACCCCAGCAGTCGCTCGGCGGCGACCGACTTGCCGGACCGGGCACCGCCCAGGATCAACGTGCGCTGTTCAGCCATCAGCCCTCCTCGACTCGAACACGACCGGTACGTCGAAGGCCGCCTTCCGCGCCGTACGACGGAAGGCCGTCAGCACCGGCCGCCCGACTGTCACCACCAGTACGGCGGACAGCACCCCACGCGGAATGTCCCACGCCAGTGACGTTGCCACCATGAACAGGAGGTACCGATGCAGGTTCTCCGCCAGCGCGTCACCCGGGATGAACGAGAAGGCGCCGCCGAAGGTCGCGTACGGCCAGAACCACAGATTCATCAGCACGCCGTACAACACCCCGGAGACGAGTGAGTACGCCGCCAGCAACAGCAACTCCAGCCGCCCGCCCACTCGTGGCAGCAGGCCGGCCAGGCAGCCGACCCACGCGCAGGCGAACATCTGGAACGGCATCCACGGCCCGACCCCGCCACTGATGATCGCCCCACCCAGCAGCGACACAGCTCCCAGCACGAACCCGAACCCGGCCCCGAACGCTCGACCCGCCAGCACCAGCAGGAAGAAGCCAGGCTCGAGACCAGCCGTGCCGGGACCGAGCGCACGCAGCGCAGCCCCGACAGCCGCCAGCATGCCGAGCAGCGAGATCACCTTGGCGTCGATCCCCGACTCGGACAGCTCAGCCAGTACGACGGCCACCAGCAACGGCAGCAACAACACGAACAACCAAGGCGCGTCGGTGGTGTGCCCAATCGCTGACTCACCCACCTGCTCGGTCTGCCACAGCAGCGGCCACCCGAAGGCCAGCACCCCGACCAGCGATGCGACCAGGAGGGTCGCCGTACTGCGCGGCTTCAGGTGAACCAGGCGGAGCCGGCGAGTGCGCAGAGCACGCCCTCTCACGACGCACGCTCCAGGGCCGTGGCAACCTCGCCGACGGTCAGGAACGGCAACGGTGCAAGGATCTTGGCGATCTGCGGCGCAAACGCCGGAGACCCGGCGATGACGGTCGCCGTCTCCCCGTCGCTCACCAGCTCACCCTCGGCCAGCACCAGCACCCGCGTAGCCACCTCGGCCACCATCTCGACGTCGTGTGTCGACAACACGACCGCATGGCCCGCGGCGGCCAGCTCTCGCAGGATCTCCACCAGCCGCCGCTTGGCGCCGTAGTCCAACCCGCGCGTCGGCTCGTCCAGCAGCAACAGCGGCGGAGCACCACACAGTACGACGGCCAGCGCAAGACACAGCCGTTGTCCCTCGGACAGGTCCCGTGGATGCATCTTGTCGTCGATGTCCGGCGCCAGCCGGGCCAGTAGTGCTCGGCAACTACCCGCCGGCACCTGGAAGTCGTCGTCGGCGCCCGCGCACTCGTCGGCCACCGTCGCCGCGTACAACAGGTCCGCAGGCTCCTGTGGCACCAGCCCGACGGCCTTCACGAGCTTCGACGGTCGAGTACGACGGGGATCCGCCCCGGCGGAAAGAGCTGTACCGGACCGGGGCGCGACGATCCCGACCAAGGCGTTCAGCAGCGTGGACTTGCCGGCACCGTTGCGGCCCATCAGTGCGACGACCTCACCGGCCTTGATGCTCAGTGACACTCCGCGCAGCGCAGTGACGGCGCCGAAACCGACCACGAGGTCACGGCAGCTCCCCAGCTCGGCACCTGTTGCGGCAACAGGTCGGAGCGGAGCCACCTCACCCAGCCGGCTGCGCAACGAGACAGCGGCCCGCCGAGCGTCCCGCACAGACAGGGGGAGCGGGGACCAACCCGCAAGGCGTCCCAGCTCCACCACCGGCGGCGCGACCGGTGCGGTGACCATCCGCTCGGCCGGAAGCCCCGTCGACACAGCAGCCGAACCGCCCGGCACTTCGATCACCCGGTCGGCGTACTGGATCACGCGCTCGAGCCGATGCTCGGCCATCACCACAGTGACGTTCAGGTCGTGCACCAGCCGTTGCAACGCGGCCAGCACCTCCTCGGCGGCCTGCGGATCCAACGCCGAGGTGGGCTCGTCCAGCACGAGAACAGCAGGGTGCGACGTGAGGGCCGCCCCGATGGCAGTCCGCTGCCGCTGCCCGCCGGACAAAGACGTCAACGCCCGATCCCGTACGTCGGCCAGGCCCAGCAGATCCAGAGTCTCCTCGACGCGCCGACGCATCACGTCCGGCGCCACCCCGAGGGACTCCATGCTGTAGGCGAGCTCGTCCTCCACCGTGTCGGTGACGAACCCGGCCATCGGGTCCTGGCCGACCATGCCGACCACATCGGCCAGGTCACGCGGCCGGTACTCCCGGGTGTCGCGTCCGTCGACCAGCACCCGCCCGGCCAGTGTGCCTCCGGTGAAGTGCGGCACCAGGCCGTTGATCGCCCGCAGCAGCGTGGACTTGCCGGAGCCTGTCCGTCCGATCACGAGCGCCAGTTCGCCCTCTGGCACCGTGAAGCTCACGTCCCGCAGTGCAGGCTCCGATGCGCCGTCGTAGGTGACCGTCACGTGGTCGAACTCGATCATGCGGTCACCAGCTCACGTCGCCGAACCTGGAGCGGCGGTGCGACCACGGCAGGAGCCAGTCCAAGCAGGATGCCGATCACCGGCAGCAGCGGAACGGGTGGCACGACCAGTGGGCCCGCCAACACCAGTCCGTCGACGCTACGCGCGGCGGCCATGATCATCGCCCCTGCGGCCAGCGCACCAGAGGCGACGACCAGCCACTCAGGCAGCGCCCACGGGTCAGGCCGGTACTGCGTCCGAGTCACTCGCTGGCGCCCGACAGCCATGGCGCCCACAGCGAGCAGCACCCCGATCGCCAGGGCCGTTGCCGCGAGAGGGAACGCCATCGAATCGGTCAGCAACGCGTAGACGCCGAGCAGGATGCCCAGCAACCCCAGCAGCACGCACACCCCGGTGAGCTGGCGCTGACGTCGCGGGACGTGCGCCGTACGGCCGTAGCCGCGTGAGTCCATCGCGGCGGCGAGCTCCACCGATCTGTCCAACGCACCTTCCAGCACGGGCATTGCCGTCGTCCGGAAGGAGGCGTTGGTGCGGCCGCGCAGCCGGCGGGCGGCGCGGACGCGGCGCGCGTCGATGACCAGCTGCGGTGCGAACGTCAGTGCGACCACGCAGGCCACACCCATCTCGTAAAGGGCCCCAGGCAACGACTTGAGCAGGCGGCGAGGACTGGCGAGGGCGTTGGCCGCGCCGATGCAGCAGAGCATGACGGCGAGCTGACCACCGTCGTACAGGGCGGTCAGCAAGGCTTCCAGAGTGACTTCACCGCCGAGCTTGACGCCGTTCGCCCAGTCGGGCAAAGGAATCTGGGGCAGGGTGAACAGCACCGTGTTGCCCTGCGATCGGGTGGACAGCAGCGCCTGCAACACCACTCGGACGCCGATGACCACCAGGCCGAGCTTGAGGAAGGCGGCGTAGCTGTTGGCCCAGGGAGCGTCGCTCCGCCGGGCCGACACGACGAATCCGGTCACCGCGAGGATCAGCCCCAGCAGCACGGGGTTGCGGGTCCTGCTGGCGGCCACCGCCATACCCAGTGCCCACAACCACCATGCCCCCGGGTGGAGTGCCCGGGGGTGTGTGAGGTGGTGGACAGTACGCACTCAGCTCTGCTGACTCGAGCGCCGGCGGCTGAGCACCAGGCCACCACCGGCCAGTACGACGACCGCCACCGCGGCGGCGGCGATCCCGGTCCACGGCGCACCGTCGTCGTCCGAGGCTGACGAAGCGGCCGGTGCGGCCTGCGCGGCTGTCGACCCGACCGCCGTCGTGATCTGCAGGGTCACCGGCTCGTCCGTCGCCGGGACGTTGATGTCCTTGACCTGGTCACCGCAGCCCTTGGCCGGGTATCCCGCGATACCGCAGGTCAGCCCCTTCTCGATCCGCACCGGCGACACCGCCGCCAGGATCTTCGCACCTGTCGCCTGAGTGTCCGCCACCACGCAGGTGCCGGTCGCGGGCCCAGGCATCTCGCCGCTGAGGGCGTCTTCCGGCGTACCCGGGTCGACCACCAGGGCCACCCGCTTCTTGCCCGTTTCCACCGGAGTCTTGCCGCAGACAGCCTCGAAGTCGCCCGCTGCGCGCGGCACCCGGGGCTTTGCGCCGCCGAGGGAGTACCGCCAGCCCTCTACGGATCCATCGGCCGGTACGACGCCGTCGGCGCCCTTCTGTGCGAAGACCCACTGGCCTCCGCTCGACTGGTAGTAGCCCCAGAAGCGGTAGCCGTCCTCGGCCTGGGCGTTGGTGGCGACGGTCCCCGCCAGCAGGAAACCCGCCAGCAGGCCGAGAACCAGTCGTCGTGCGGTTCGGCGGTGTGCAGTCATCTCGTGTCCTCGATCGGGCCGCGGCCCGGTGGAGGAAGTCCCGCCTGCACCGGCAGGGTGGGGCTCCACCCGCGGACCACGGCGGGTAGTTGAGCCTGTCTGCCTGCGTCACAGTGTTCCGGCTCGCCACCTGAAGTGGCCTACGGTTGCGGGTCAGCGCCGGACTTGGACCGGCTTCCCTGCGACACAGGAGTGGTTCAGCGGCAGCTTAACAAGCACGAACCCGTACGACGCCGTGGAGTTGAGCACAGCGTCGTACGGTTTCCGCCGAAGACTTACTCCGGGGCGGCGAGGCTCATCGGGCCGTAGACCTCGCGGCCGTCCTCCAGCAGGAAGACCTGGCCGACACCGTGCTCGGCCAGGTCGCGCCAGCTCTCGCCCAGCCAGCTCTCCGCGTCACCCTGGGCGGAGAACTCGGACCCGCCGACCTCACCCGGGTCGACGGTGGCACCCGAGGCGGTCTCGAACCGCCAGCTCCAGCTCATGAGCCCGGCCGGGTCTGCGGCGCGTTCTGCTCGGTCTTGGCAGGGTCGCGCTCGACGATGCTGCCGAGGACCTCGTCGATCCGCTTCAGCACGCCCTCCTCGAGCCGGACGCCGGAGGCCTTCACGTTCTCGACGACCTGCTCGGGCCGGGAGGCGCCGATGATCGCCGAGGAGACGTTCGGGTTCTGCAGCACCCAGGCGATGGCGAGCTGGGACAGCGACAGGCCGGCGTCGTCCGCGATCGGCTTGAGCTCCTGCACCCGGGTGAGCACGTCGTCGTTGAGGAACCGCCTGATCATGTTCGCGCCGTTGGCGTCGGTGGCCCGGGAGCCCTCCGGCGGCTGCTGACCGGGCAGGTACTTCCCCGTCAGCACACCCTGCGCGATCGGCGAGAACACCACCTGGCCGATGCCGAGCTCCTCCGACGCCGGCACCACCTCGGCCTCGATCACCCGCCAGAGCATGCTGTACTGCGGCTGGTTGGAGACGAACGGGATGCGCAGCTCGCGGGCCATCCGGTGGCCCTCCTGCAACTGCTCCGCGGTCCACTCGGACACACCGATGTAGAGCGCCTTGCCGGCCCGGACGACGTCGGCGAAGACCTCCATCGTCTCCTCCAGCGGCGTCTCGGTGTCGTACCGGTGCGCCTGGTAGAGGTCGACGTAGTCGGTCTTCAGCCGCTTCAGCGACCCGTTGACCGACTCGTGGATGTGCTTGCGGGACAGGCCGGTGTCGTTCGGTCCGCCGGGGCCGGTCGGCCAGTAGACCTTGGTGAAGATCTCCACCGACTCGCGCCGCTCACCCTCCAGCGCCTCGCCGAGGACCGACTCGGCCTTGGTGTTGGCGTAGACGTCGGCCGTGTCGAACGTGGTGATGCCGGCGTCCAGCGCCGCCCGCACACACGCCTTGGCCTGATCGTTCTCCACCTGGGACCCGTGCGTGAGCCAGTTCCCGTACGAGATCTCGCTGACCTTCAAACCACTGTTGCCGAGATAGCGGAAGTCCATACCCCCGACCCTACTGGCAGCGACCGACGGCCCCGCCGGGAGTCCGCCGTACGGGTCAGCTCGGCTTCTCGCCGCGCTTCACCATCGGCTTGGGCATCCGCCAGCGGCGCATCTGCATGGTCCGGCGGACCGCGTAGAAGCCGACGCCCTTGGCCGACTCGTTCGGGAACTTCACCCCGACCGCCTTCTTCAGCCCGGCGGTGAGCAGGAACCAGTCGCCCGCGATCAGCAGGATCATCGCCAGGAAGAGCAGGTTGACCGTTCCGGCCAGCCAGGGGAACGCGGGGGAGAAGACCACGCCGAGCAGCGAGACCACCAGGAGGATCGGCAGCGCGAACTCCATCACCGAGTAGCGGGCGTCCACGTAGTCGCGGGCGAACCGCCGGACCGGGCCCTTGTCGGCGGCCGGCAGGTACCGGTCGTCGCCGGTACGCATGGCCTCCTGCATCTTGCCGCGCTCGGCCCGGACCTTCTCCCGCCGGTACGCCGCCGCCTCCTTGCGGTTGCGCGGCTTCTTCAGCGCGGCCTTCCGGGCGGCCTCGGCCTCCCGGCGGGTCGGCGTCGGCCGTCCCTTACCGCCCGGCTTGGCCTGGGGCTCGGCAGGTACGGTGGTATCTGTCTCAGACTTGGTACGACGGAACACGGGGTCTGAACCTCATTCGGCAGGGCAGGTCGCGACTCGGGGTGGTCCCCGGACCTGACCACTACTTTATCGGGGCCGGTCCTGATGGTGTGGTGACCCGTGTGGACATAGGGTGGTTGACACGCACGCCGGGTCATCTCGCCGGCACAGAAGGGGTACGGATATCGATGAGCATCTTCAAGAGGATGTCGACGATCTTCAAGGCCAAGGCGAACACCGCCCTGGACAAGGCTGAAGATCCTCGCGAAACCCTCGACTACTCGTATCAGAAGCAGCTGGAGCTGCTGCAGAAGGTACGGCGGGGCGTGGCCGACGTGGCCACCAGCAGGAAGCGGGTGGAGCTGCAGGCCTCCCAGCTGCAGTCCCAGTCGCAGAAGCTGCAGGACCAGGCCCAGAAGGCGCTCTCGATGGGCCGTGAGGACCTGGCCCGCGAGGCTCTGACCCGCAAGTCGGGGCTGCAGGGCCAGATCGAGGACCTGCAGACCCAGCACGCCCAGTTGCAGGGTGAGGAGGAGAAGCTGACACTCGCCTCCCAGCGGCTGCAGGCCAAGGTCGAGTCGTTCCGGACCCGCAAGGAGACCATCAAGGCCACCTACACCGCGGCCGAGGCGCAGACCCGGATCAACGAGGCCTTCTCCGGCATCTCCGAGGAGATGAGCGACGTCGGCCTGGCGGTCCAGCGGGCCGAGGACAAGACCCAGCAGATGCAGGCCCGGGCCGGCGCGATCGACGAGTTGCTCGCCTCCGGCGCGCTCGACGACGCCTCCGGTACCAACAAGGACAGCATCACCCTGGAGTTGGAGCGGATGTCGTCCGGCTCCGACGTGGAGAACGAGCTGGCCGCGATGAAGGCCCAGATCTCCGGTGGCAGCGCCCCCAAGGAGCTGTCCGGCGAGACCCCGCAGGGAACCGCCCAGGCGCAGCAGCCCACGCAGCAGCCGGCCGCGGAGCCGGTGAGACCTCAGGACGGAGACGCTCGATGATCGTTCGCATTATGAGTGAAGGTCAGTGGCGACTGGCCGACGAGAAGCTGGACGACCTGAACAAGGTCGACGGTGAGCTCGAGCAGGCCGTCTCGGCCGGTGACGAGGAGGCCTTCAAGGTCGCCTTCGCCGCACTGCTGGAGTTCGTCCGCTCGGGCGACAAGCTGCCCGACGACGAACTGCACGACTCCGACGCGATCCTGCCGCCGGGCGACAGCTCGCTGGCCGAGATGCGCGAGCTGATCAGCGGCGACGGCCTGATCGCCGGCTGACCACCCCGATCGGCGCCCCGACCCGGCGGCCGATCACACGTAGTAGCTGAAACGAGACCCTCGGGGCCCGCAGACGGGCCCCGGGGGTCTTCGTTCGCCGTTCTGGTTGCGCAGGGGTAAACACTCACGATCGGTACTGTCTTACCTGGCTGTGACGTAGTACTGTCTGGTTCACGCCGTTGTGGGGGCGGCGTTCATCGAAGTCCGTGACGGGGTGTGGGTTGGTCACGGGTTTCGCATTCACCTGTGGGGGGTGACTGTGCGTGACTGAATTTGTCATGTCCGAGGGGTTGGCCGATCCGGCTGATCTTCGGCCGGCGCCGTCGGGGGAACGACGTCGGCCGGTCTGGGTGGTACCGGAAGAGGTTCCGGCGATCGTGCCGCGGTCGGCACGGTTCACCGAGGCGCGATGGGTGGCGAAGTACCGGTGGGCAGCGCTCGCCGGTGACCTGGCCGCGGCGCTGATCGGTGGCTCGCTGGCCCTGGTCGCCCGGTTCGGTGCCCAGATCAACCTCGGCTACGTCTTGCTCGGCGCCGTGCTGCCGATCGCCTGGTTGGCGTGTGTGGCGCTCGAGCGTGGTTACGAGACCCGGTACTTCGGGACCGGTCCGGAGGAGTTCCGCTCCATCATCCGGGCCGCGGTGGCACTGACCGCGGCGGTCGCGATCACGTCGTACGCGATCAAACTCGAGGTCGCTCGTGGTTTCGTCGTACTGGCGGTGCCGATCACGTGTCTGGCGGCGATGATCGCCCGCTGGGTGCTGCACCGCAGCATCTCCTGGCGACGCTTCGCCGGCCGGTGCATGCGCCAGGTGCTCGTTGTCGGACGCAACGACCAGGTGACCACGCTGCGGCGGCACCTGGAGGAGCGGCCGGCCGACGGATACGTCGTGGTCGCGAGCTGCCTGCCACGCGGTGACGTCTTCGAGGAGCCCGCGCCCGAGCAACTGGGCCGGACCGAGATGGACATCCTGAAGGCGGTGGACCAGTACGAGGTCGACGTGGTCGCGGTGGCCGCCGACCCGGAACTGGCCGGGCACTCGTTGCGCAAGCTGTCCTGGGCACTCGAGCAGCGTGGTGTCGAGCTGATCGTCTCGCCGGGCATCGTCGAGGTCGCCGGTCCGCGGATCTCGATCCGCCCGGTCGCCGGCCTGTCGCTGCTGCACCTGGAGCGGCCGTCGGTGAGCGGTGGACCGCACCTGCTGAAGAGCATCTTCGACCGGGTGGTCGGCTGCCTGATCGTGCTCGGCGTTTCGCCGATCCTGCTGGTCACCGCGGTGCTGGTGAAGACTCACCAGCCGTGGCCCGGTGCTGTTCAAGCAGACCCGGGTGGGCCGCGGCGGCGAACGGTTCCAGATGCTGAAGTTCCGCACCATGGTCGTCGACGCCGAGGCCCGCAAGTCGGAGCTGCAGGCGCTGAACGAGGGCAACGGGGTGCTGTTCAAGCTCCGGGACGACCCGCGGGTGACCAAGGTCGGCAAGCATCTGCGGCGGTTCTCGATCGACGAACTGCCCCAACTGGTGAACGTGCTCCGGGGGGACATGTCACTGGTCGGGCCGCGGCCGCCGCTACCGGCCGAGGTCGCGCGGTACGCCATCGAGGACGAGCGGCGGATGCTCGTGAAGCCCGGACTGACCGGCCTCTGGCAGGTCAGCGGACGCAGCGATCTGACCTGGGAAGAGTCGATGCGGCTCGACCTGCGCTACGCCGACAACTGGTCGATCGCCCTGGACCTGCTCATTCTGTGGAAGACCGCCCGCGCCGTCCTCGGACGCGACGGCGCTTACTGAAACCCGCCCCGGCCAGCTGCCGGCCGGTGGCTCAGCACACAACAGCACTCCAAGCACCACCTGAGTACGACGAAAGCGTGCATTCCCGAGGGGGGAATCCAATGTTGCAGCAACTCAGTGCCCCAGCCGGCACTGACGAATCTATGACCGACGAGAGGCCGGCCAGGTCCGAGGCCGCGAACCTGGTGATCCAGGCCGCGTCCGGCGACCAGGGGGCCTGGAGCCGGCTGGTCGATCACTATGCCCGCCTGGTCTGGGCCGTCACCCGCAGCTTCCGGCTCGGCGACAGCGATGCCGCCGACGTCTCCCAGATGGTCTGGCTGCGGTTGCTCGAGCACATCAACCGGGTCGACCCCGAGCGGGTCGGCGCCTGGCTGGTCGTCACGACCCGCCGCGAATGCCTGCGGGTGCTGGCGTTTCGCAAGCGGGTGCTGCTGACCTACGAGTCGGCCGCGTTCGAAGGGGTGGCCGGCGACCAGCCGGAGCCGGACGCCGAACTGCTCGCCGACGAGCGGGCGGTCGACGTACGGCGGGCGCTGGAAAGCCTGCCGGATCGGTGGCAGCAGCTGATGGGTATGCTGATGGCCGATCCGCCGGCGCCGTACGCGGAGATCTCCGCGACCATCGGCATCCCGATCGGCAGCATCGGCCCGATCCGGGGCCGCTGCCTGGAGAAACTCAGACTGCTGCTTGCCTCCTGAAGCAGTAGCGGGCGGCCGGTCTGGACGGTGTGGTCAGAGCATGACCCACGCGGTCCGGACCGGCCGCTGCGTCGTGCCCGGCCAGCGGAGCAGGAAGCTCACCAGCCGGGCCGTCGTCGGGCCGGCCTCCGAACCACGCGACTCGACCACCACCGGGCCGATCGGGAAGACCCGCAGTTCGATGGTCAGGTCACCCCGGCCGCGGATGTCCACGTCCAGGGTGATGCCGTGGCCGGCGAAGCGCAGGGTGCGCACCTCGTCGCGCCAGTGCTCCGGCGCGTCGACCAGGCTGTCGAAGACCACGTCCAGGACGTCGAGATCCCGTTCGTGCCGCCCGAACGCGGCATAGCCGACCGAGCGGAGCAGTGCGATCTGCTCACCCGCGGCACGCTCCGGAGGCCCGATCATCGTCCTCAGCGCTCCCCGACCACCTTGATCACACTGTCCCGGTCCTGGCCGTACGGCGCACCCTGCCAGGCCGACCAGGGGACCCGGTTGCCCTGCTCGTGCACGATGAAGTTCCACGGCCCGGAGTAGGTGTTGTCGTAGTACTTGTTGCCCTGCTTGTGCGTGATCGCGTCCTGCACGGTGGCCTGCTGGTACGGCGACCAGGTCGGGAACGTGCCCCAGTTCGAGAACAGGCCGTTGTAGCCGCAGCCGGTCCGGGACGCGCAGGTCTTGCCGATCTTCATCGGATCGAGGGCGAAGACGTTGTCGTGCACGTGCACGTTCTGGGTCTTCCACCGGCAGTCGCTCAGGTACGGCTGGGTCTTGATGGTGTTCGCGTTGCAGGTCTGGGCCGTGACCACGGTCGGGTTGACCAGGGTGCCCGCGCCGGTACTGGTGTTGGCCGCCGAGCCGGCGAACCGGTCGGCGTTCTCCCACAGGATCACGCCGGCCCAGTTGTCGGTGAAGACGTTCCCGCTGATCTCGAGGGTCTCGTTGAACACGCCCGGTCACGCGCTTGTCGCTGCCGGACTCGGAGATGTACAGCGCGGGCGTCGGGAAGCCCTGGTTGGTCGGTCCCTTGCCGAGACCGTTGCGGACGAACGTGTTGCCCCGGATCCCGGCGTTGTAGCTGGTCTCGTAGACGATGCCCTCGGCCAGGTTGCTCGAGATGTAGTTGCCCTCGATCACGAACCCGGTGTTGTTGGTGTCCGCCCACAGCCCGGCGCTGTGGTTGTCGTGGATCCAGTTCTTCCGGATCACCGCGCCGGTGACCTCCCAGAACTTCCCGCCGCCGGTGCAGCCGCAGCCGACCTTCAGGGCCTCCCAGTCGTCGGTGTTGTTCCCGGCGATCTCGTTGCCCTCGATGGTGATGCCGTTCACCTTGTCCGGGTTGTAGGCGTTGAAGCCGTACTGGCCGTTCTCCTCCAGGCAGTTGCCGCGGACAACGTTGTGGTCGCCGAGCATCACGCCGGCGCCGGCGTTGTGGCGGACGGTGTTGCCCTCGATCGTCCAGCGCGAGGCCGCGTCGTGGTTGACCACGCCCTCGTCGTTGTTGGTCCTGGGCGCACCGAAGTTCTGGATGGTCAGGTTCTTCACCGTGACCCCGGCGGCGTACCCGGTGAAGGCGTACCGGTTCTGCTTCCGGCCGTCCAGTACCGCACCGGGCGCCCCGATGTAGGTGTTGCCCTCCTTGGGAATCACCTGGGCGTACGGCCCGGTACCGAGGATGTGCGTGCCGGCGGCGAGCCAGAACGTCGTACCGGCCGGGTTCGCCTCGGTGAGCTGGTTGACGTTCTGCGTCGTGCTCACCACGACCGCTCCGGCAGGTGCCTGGGCCGGTCCGGACAGTGCCGTGGTGTCGCCGCAGATCCTCGCCGGCGGAGTCGTCGGTGCCGCCGGCGCCGGAGTCGGCGCCTGCGCGGTCGGCGTCGTCGACGTTCCGGTCTGCGCCTGCGAATCCGGATCGCCACCGTTGGCCACGGCGATGCCGACCGCCACCAGGGCGGCGACCACGCTCAGCGCGATCGCGCCGAGGACTCGCGGGCCGCGGTACCACGCGGAACTCCCGCCGGCGGCCGGAGGGGGCGGATCGCGATGTTCCATGACACTTCCTTCAGGGGCAACTGTTCTCGGGGACTCAGCGGTGGGCGGCAGCTGGGTGGCGGACGGCGAACCGGTAGATGTCGAGCAGTTGCTCGATGTTGTGCGGCGGCTGGTGCTTCTCCTCGTAGGTCTTGCGGGCCCGGCGGCCGAGTTCCTCGTACCGGTCCGGAGCGGTGTCGACGTCGAGCAGCAGCTTGGCCAGTGCGTCCGGCCGGCCGGGCTCGAACAGCATGCTGTCGACACCGTCCTCGATCAGGTCCGGGAACGAGCCGTGGCCGGACGCGAGCAGTGGTACGCCGACTGCCATCGCCTCGACCACCACCAGCCCGAACGTCTCTTCCCACTCCGACGGCAGGACGACGGCCCGGGACCTGCCGATCAACTCGAACACCTCCTGCTTGCTCATCAGGCCGCGGAGCTCGACCGACGGCCGCGAGGCCGCCCAGGCGGTCACCTCGTCCAGCAGCGGTCCGCCGCCGGCGATGACGAGCCGGAGCGAGTCGTCACCGGCGATCGCCCGGTACGCGTCCCAGCCCTTCATCAGCAAGGGTGCGCCCTTGGCCGCGTCCAGGCGACCGACGTAGCTCACCTGCCGGTCCCGCTGTCCGCCGAGTGGGCCGTCGTACGGGACGAGGTTGTGCTTGACGAAGGAGCGGTCCGGGTCGAAGTCCATCCCGGCCAGCAGCCTGCGCTGCGACTCCGAGATGAAGACGTACGCCGAGACCAGGTCGCGCCAGGTCCGCCGGTGGCCGCGGGTGTTCAGGACGGTCGTCGCGGTCGCCAGCTTGGATCCCCGGTAGCAGCCGTGGACCACCCCGGGGATGGGGTTGCCGCCGGCGCAGTCGTGGCAGACCTCACCGTCACGGAAGAAGTCACCGCTGGCACACAGCAGCTTGTAGTTGTGCAACGTGATCACGACCGGCACGCCGGCGTTGCGGCAGGCGTAGAGCACCGAAGGGCTCAGCAGCGGGAACGTGTTGTGGACATGGACGACGTCCGGCCGGAACGCGACCAGTTCGGCGGCGAGGTCGCGCTTGCTCGTCGGGTTCCAGACGACCCGGGCCGGCAGCGTGGCCTTCTTCCAGGCCCGCCAGTCCTCGATCTCGTCGCTGAACCGCTCGAAGTGCCGGACCTCGTGCCCGAGTTCGGCCAGCGCCGAGCTCTCCTGGTCGACCACCCGGTTCTCACCGCTCGGCGCGGTCGAGCGGTACCTGTTGTGCACCAGCAGGATCTTCATCGCGCTCCCTCACGGGTGTTCACGTTGTAAACCAGCGACGCGGCCAGCGTGAGCTCGAGCAGGTACGGCGACGCCTCGCTCAGCCCGCTCTCGGTGAACGACGCCACCACGCAGTACGCGACCAGGAACAGCGCCAGGGCGCGGCGTGGACCCTGCGGCCGGAACCACGCGGCGGTCAGGACGAACAGCACGAGCATGACGGTGATCGCGACGCCGACCAGGCCGACGTCGTAGTACGTGCCGAGCCAGTTGCTGTCGATCGGCAGACCGTTGAACGACTTGTTGGACAGCCCGAAGCCGAACAGTTGCTCGAAGGTGGAGCGTGGTGCGGCCAGGATCGACTCCCACACCGCCCGGCGGCCGGTCAGCGCGGTCACCTCCTCGGAGTCCTGCCCACGCGCCAGCCAGGTGGCGACCACCGAGCCGAGCGTCAGCGCTCCGATGGTGAACACGCCCACGCCGATCGCGAGGAACCTGCGCGCCCGGGTGCGGGCGGTGAACAGGCTCAGCCCCGCGATCAGCACGCCGGCCAGCATCGCGATCAACGCGGTCCGGGTGTGGGTCAGCAGCAGCACCGGGATGGCCACCAGGACGCTGGCCAACGCGACACTTCGCCGGAGCAGCCCAGACAGCCACAGGACGATCGTCAGGCCGGCCGCCACCGCCGCGTAGTGCCCGACCTGGGTCGGCGGGATGGGCCAGAGGATCCCGTTGAGCCGCTCCTCGGTCATCGCGACGCCCGGTGCGACGAGCAGACCGATGACGACGGAGCCGAGGATGAACCACAACACGATCAGGTGGGTCCGCACCAGCAACAGGTCACGCCGGATCCACCACGGCGTCAGCAGCCACAGCACCATCGCGAACGTGAGCAGGCGGCCGGCGCGGAACAGGGCGCCGAACAGGAACTCGGCCCGGATGCTGGCCAGTAGCGCTACGGAGGCCAGGAGGATGAGCAGGAAGATGTAGACACTGGGCCGGACCCGGACCGGCCGGTTGACGGTCAGCACCAGCATCAGGGCCGCCACCAGCGACAGCTGCGCGATCAGCTTGCCGACGACACCCGGGATCGGGAGGAGGTGCGGCGCGCCGGGGAAGAACGTCATCACGTTCAGGACCAGCAGTCCCCAGACCAGCTGGACCCGGCGGCGCCGGCGGACCTCGGGCGTGACCACTCGCCGGGTCGGACGGAGGCCGACCCGGCTCGCCACACGCTCGCTCAGCCCAATGCTCATCCACGTCCTCGCTTCGCTCCGGGCGCGGATGAGGCACGAGGTGTGCTGCGTTTCATGATGAACTCGCTCCGCTCGTTCATCGGCCGAACATCTCGACGTCCACGGTGCGGGCCGGGCCGGCCTCGGCCTCCGTGACGCCGACGCTCTCGTCGGTACGGTCCGGACCGAGCACGACAGCGGTGTCGATCTCGAGTCCGGCCAGCCGCAGCATCTCACCGGTCGCTTGGATCTTGGTGGTCGTCGAGCGGCCCGCGGTCACCACGACGGCGGCGTGCGAGGCCCAGGTGCCCAGGTGGTCGGCACCCAGCTCCGGTGTGAGCGTGGCCAGGGTGAGCACCAGGTCCGCCACCTCCCAGGCGGCGTCGAGTGCCACGTCGCCGGAGTTCGTCGGCCGGCTGGTCTCGCTCAGGTTCAGGTAGCCGCCCTCGGCCGGAGCGCCGTGCGGGTTGGGGAAGTGGACATCGATGCGCCGCTGCGGCTCGCTGAACCGCGACTCCCGGGTGCCCGGCGACGTCACGCCGAGCATCCCCGCCAGCAGGCCGGTCCCGGTCAGATCGGCGACCAGGACATGCCTGCCTTCCTCGGCCACGGAGACCGCCAGCGACGCCACCACCAGGGCGGACGTGCGGACGTCGTCGACGCTGACCACCACGATCGACGGCGTCGGCCGTTCACCCCAGAAGATGCGCTGGCCGAGGTGCTGCACCATCAGCTGGATCTCCGGCAGCCGGCGCTGGGACTCGCGCAGGTAGCGCGGGTACGGCAGCAGCTGCCAGCGCGGCGGTCGCTCGGTGCTCAGCCGGACGCGCGCGCCCAGAGCTCGGGCGATGTCCTGCCGCTTCCACAACCGGTCGGAGATCAGCGCCCGGACGATCACGAAGACGAGCCCGAGGAACAGGCCGGCGATCAGGCCGGTGCCGGCGTTGATCGCCAGCGTCCGCTTGGCCGACACGGGGACCGGTGCGGCCACGTCGAGGATCCGGCTGCTGTTCATCCGGGACGCCTGGACGTCCTGGTCCAGCATCTGCTGACGGACGTAGGTCACCCGGTCCCGGGCGACACCGAGCCGAATGACCTCCGGGCTGTTCAGCCGCGTCGGATTGGCCGGATCGTCACCGGCCGCGCGGACGGCCGCTTCGGCGACGGACTGTGCGGTCACCGCCGCGGTGAACTCCCGTTGCAGCGGGACGTCCTGCAATTCGATTTGCTCCTTGCGGAAGATCAGGTAGACCTGGGCAACGACCGTCGCCTGCTTGGTGGCCTCCGCGGATGTGTCGGCCTGAACCTTGACCTCGAGCACGCGGTCGGTCAGTTGGGCGGCGCTGTACCGCTTCAGCAGGTCGTCGGGGGCCTCGGGCAGCTCGAGCAGCTCGATCACCCGCTGCGCGACCGTGTGCGTGGTCGCCAGGCTCACGTCCGTGGCCATCGCCTTGGCCGGGTCCTCGCCGTCCTTGTGCGTCAGCAGCAGGCGGGTCGAGGACACGTGCGGCTGCGGCAGGACGTACGTCGATCCCAGTCCGCAGAGCAGTCCGACGAACGCGAGCACCAGCCAGATGCGCATGTGCCGGCGGACGGCGTCGCGGAGAAACCGGAACGTCACCAGGCTGTCCGGCGGGAAGGCGGTCGACGGTTCGTTGACGAACAGGCCGTCGTTGTCGGTCCAGCCGGGATCGGTGGTGACGGACTCGTTGTAGGGCTGGTTGCTCATTTGGTCCTCCTCGCGGTGGTCCCGGTGAGGAGGGTGGGCAGCCGCGAGCCCGAGCGGCGGGTGGACTGCGCGACGCGCCCGATGGTGCGGTCCGACGGGTCCGGATCGGTGACGACCAGACCGTCGATGGTGCGGTCGTCGGCCGCGGCGGCGACGGCCAGCCGGGCCAGCTCCTCGGCCGTCACCATGCCGGCCGAGAGAGCCACGATCGTGTTCGTGGTCCGGGTGGTGCCGGCCAGGTGCGGCGCGTCCTGGTCGACCACGACCAGATGGATGTCCAGGGCAACCTTCCCGGGCGGCTCCTGGTGCGTGTCGACCACGATCGAGGTGGAGATGCCGATCGACGTCGCGAGCGCGGCCAGTTGCGGACCGAGTGGCAGCGCCTTCTCGTCGCCGGCGAACGAGATGACCGTCAGCGAGAGCGGGGTACCGCCGCCCTTCACGTCCAGGCCGAGGTGGTGCAGCGTCTTGCGCAGGCTCCACGCCTCGACCGCGGTCGGCGAGTAGTGGTCCAGCAGATAGGTCCAGTCGGACACGTCGGTCGCCCGGTACGACGAGACAGATGCGAGCACCGGCAGTCCGACCGCGTCGGCGATCTCGTCGCGGAGCCGCAGCCGGCGGTCACCGCGGACCTTGGCCAGTACACCGATCGAGCCCGCGACGGCGCCGATCAGCGCGCCGAGCAGACCCCAGATTCCCAGATGGATCGCCAGGTTCCCGTCCCGTGCGATCGTCGCCTGCTCCAGCACGCGCGCCCCCGTTTTCTTCCCCAGGTCGCCGGGAAGTACCTGGTCGGTGGTGATGAAGACCAGGTAGACCTCAGCGACTGCGTTCGCCAGCCGCATCGACTGCGCCGCCGATGTGCCCTTGGCATCGATCTTGATGACGTCCGTGGTCACCGCCGTCACCTTGACCCGGTCCCGCACGGTCTTGGTGCCGAGCGCCGGGCTCAGGTTCTGGCCGGCGCTCTTCAGGACCGGCTCGCTCTCCGCGATGAAGACCTGGGTCTCGATGCTCTGTGTGCCTTCCGCCTTCTCCTGGTCGGCCGCTGGTGGCGGCGGCAGGACGACGAGCGACGTGGCCGTGTGCAACGGCGGCACCAGCAGGCCGTAGCCCACACCGCCGAGCAGACCGACAGCTGCCACGGCAGCCACGATGAGGCGGTAGCGCCGGATGGCCCGCCAGGACTTCTTGACGTCGAGCTGCTGCGCGCTCACCCCTCCACCTCGCTGCGCTCGGTTACGGCGTGAGCGCCGGCGCTGCTCTGCTTGTTTGTTCGCTCGCTGCGCTCGCTCACGGCTCCACCTCGCTGCGCTCGCTCACGGACCCCTCCAGTCGAACGTCACGATCGGTACGGAGTAATAGAGGGGCCGGAACGGAGGCTGATACAGCAAACTCCGGTCAAGACCGGAATTGGAATCTGCTGACCGCAGAGGCGTCCGGCCCGAGCACTCCGGACCCGACCAGAGTCGTGATCGGCACCTTGCGCCCGAATCGCGGTGAGTACCAGCCCAGCAACGGATCGTCGCCACCGGAGTACGCCGTCCAGCTCAAGCCGGCCGGCAATTCGACGACTGCGGAGCCGGTCGGCCACTTGAGCCGCCCGGCCGTGCCGTTCAGCTCGACCGTCACCTCCGGCCCGAGATGCCAGGCGATCCGCGCGTGAGCCGTGACGTCCAGCCGGTCCTCGACCCGCAGCACGCCGTCCTCCAGTACGGCGGTCCGCCGGTGGGTGATCGGTACGTCGCCGGACTGGTAGCCGTCGTGCTCCGCGTCCCAGGTGATCACGTCGCCGTCGGCGGTATAGCGCCGTACGCGTCCGGTGGCACCGCGCAGCCAGAGGAAAGGGCCGCCCCAGACGGACTGCTCGGCCCCGGCGACCTCGACGGTGTTGTGGGCGATGGTGGAGCGGAAGTAGTTCCGCCACTCCTCCTCGCCGTGGTAGCAGTACGTGCCCGGATCGGCCAGGATGTCGACGCCGCCGACCCGGACCTCGAGCGACAGCGCGTCGCAGTGCGCATGGGCCGCGATGGACAGGAAGCCGTGCGGTCCGGCATCGGCACGACACCAGATCTCCGGACCTCCACCTCCGCCGACACTGGTGCGACTGCGCAGGATGGTGATCCCGGCGTCGGCGAAGTGGTCCGGACGTTCTGCCGGGCGACGCGGCTGCGTGCCGTTGATCAGACTCCCAGCCAGTACGGCGGTTGCGGTCGACGGACTGGCCGGCCACCAGGACGGGCTGCCGAGCGTCGCGGCGCCGAGCGACAGGAACGCCGACCAGCTGTGCACATCGGGCGGATCGAGGACGAGGACCATGCCCTCGTCGTCGTCGCCCTGGCGTGGTGGCCGAAGAGTCTCGTCGACCATCGCCGCGGCGACGTCGAACGTGCGGGTCAGCAACGACCACGTCTGCTGGCTCAGCGGATGACCGGCCTTGTCGGCCTCCAGAGCGGCGTACAGACCGAGCTCGGAGACGAAGCGGTGGTAGTCGGACGCGAGCTCGCGGTTGACGCCGGACGGGAAGGTGTTGGCGTCCAGCTCGCGTTCCAGCAGTTCGGCCGCGTTCGCACGCCACTTGTCGCTCTGGGAGAACCACGGGAACGCACAGGCTCCGGCCAACTGGCCGGCGGCCTCGGCGATCACGTGGTTGTTCGCCGACGAACCACGGCTCCGGAACGCGGCCAGGTAGCGCTGGTGCCAGTAGACCTGCCGCAACGCCAGTTCGTTGTGCTCGAAGAGATCGGTGACCTCGGGCCAGTCGTCGAGCAGCCGCCGGATCCAGGTCCAGCTGATCAGCCGGATGCCGATCTCGATGCCGCTGGCCCAGTGGACGCCGGACAGGAACGGGTTCGACCGCCACCAGTCGTTCAGGTGATCGGCGACGCGGTCGGCGTACGTGTCGTCATGGGTCAGGTACCAGGCCGCGGCCAGTTGCGTCAGGTGGTGATGCCGGGACAGCTCCCAGACCTGCTTGATGTTCCCGACCAGGTCCTCGTTGCGATGGTTCAGCTTGAACGTGTACTCCGACGGGTCCGATCGCCGGCCGGTGGTCGGGTCGCGGAACCAGTCCGGCGCCACCAGATCGGTCCGGTCGACGCCAAGTACCTGCAGCCTCCCGGCCAGGATCGCGGCGGCGGTCGCGATCACCGCCTTGCGCGCCTCCTCCGGTACGGCGTCCGCCGCATGCGGAGGCAGTGTCGCCGGGAAGGTCAGCTCCTTGCGCAGCGGCAGCTGCGTCGTCGAGTCCTGCCCGGGCCGGACCTGCTGGTAGGCCCAGGCAGTACGTCGTCCATGGTCGCGCGTGCGCCAGACCAGCTCGGTGGGCGACATCCGCCGTACCCGACGGACGTACCAGCCCAAGGGCTGGCGGTTCATACGCTTTCCGGTCGGCCGCTGGCCAGGCTCTTGTCCACCGCGATGGTCGCGCGGGTGGTGGCGATCAGGGAGTCGAAGGAAATCGGCATCGGGCCGCCGGACTTCACCGCCGCGACGAACCGCTCCAACTCGACCCGCTGACCCTTGTCGGTGCTGCGGGCCTTCCGGGTCGACGGCTTCCGGCCGGTCCACACCGAGGCGCTCTGGAAGTTGTCCAGCCGGCCGTTGCGGCCGCCGCCGGTGATGTCCAGCGTCTCCTTCGGGAACCGCGCGTTACCGCCGCCGACGTAGCTGATCGTGCCGACCGAGCCGTTCGCGAACCGCAGGCTGACGATCACGTCGCCGGCGTCCGGTCCGGGTACGGCGTACACCTCGGTAGGCGGGCTGTCGAGCCACCAGCTCAGGGTGTCGATGAAATGGCCGCCCTCACCGGCGAACCGGCTGCCTTCCTTGTCCTGGTCGAGGTACCAGCTGGATGGGTCCAGGCGGCCGGCGTTGACCAGGTAGCGCAGGGACGATCCGCCGCCGGGCGTGCCGAAGCGGTCCCGCAGGTCGGTCAGGAGCGGCGCGAACCGGCGGTTGAAGCCCACCATCAGACGGTCGTTGCCGGTGGCGTCCGCGGTGGCGACGATCCGGTCGAGATCCTCGTCGGTCAGCGCGAGCGGCTTCTCGACGAAGACCGCTTTCCCGGTCTCCAGCGCACGACACGCGAGCTCCGCATGCGTACTGTGCCGAGTCACCACGAACACGGCGTCCAAAGAATCATCTGACAGCAGTGCGTTCGCATCGGTCGAGATGGATTCGAACCCGAACCTGCGCTGTGCATTGGCCGCCGACAACGACTTGTTGGTCGCAACGTGAGCCAGTACAGCGTCTTCGTCCTTCTGCAGATGCGGCAGCAGCATGGAAGACGCATAGTTGCCCGCACCGATGAACCCACATCGCACCGCACCAGCTGTGCTTTGAGCCGAACGTTCGATCCTCGTCGTCTCCTTCTTCTCTTCCCGCGGAATGTCCGGGTACTCGAAGAGGAAGCCGACTCCGGGGAGGGCGCCGGAGCTGAGTTGCTGGTAGACCTCGGTGGCGTCGGCGATCGGGAAGACCCGGGCGACCAGGGAGCCGATGTCGATCTGTTCGCGGGCGATCAGGTCGATGAAGCATTCCAGGTTGCGGCGTTCGGTCCACCGGATGTAGCCGGCCGGGTAGTCGATCCCCTCGAGCTCGTAGCGGTCGTCGTACCGGCCGGGGCCGTAGGAGCGGGAGAACCGGACGTCCAGCTCCTTGTCGTAGTACGCGTTCCACGGCAGGTCGAGCTTGGTCTTGCCGATGTCGACCACCCGGGCCCGGTCCCGCGCCAGCCGCGCCGCGGTCTCGACCGGTCCGTTCGAGTGACCGCCGGCGGCGAGCAGGATATGGTCCGCGCCCAGCCCATTGCTTGCTTCCAGCAACGACCGTTCGAGGACGGCCACCCCGGCCTCGTCGGGCGACGAGCAGTGCAGCGCGCCCGCCTTCTCCGCCATCCGGCACCGGTCCTCGACCGTGTCGATCCCGAACACCCGGACGCCGGCCGCGACCAGCAGCCGGACCACCAGCTGACCGACCAGGCCGAGTCCGATCACGACCGCGGTGTCGCCGAGCTGGACCTCCGACTGCCGGACGCCGTGCATCGCGATCGCACCGACGGTCGAGAACGCGGCCTGCTCCGGCGGTACGCCGTCCGGGACCGGAACGCACAGGTTGACCGGAACCCAGTTGTACTCCGCGTGCAGCGCGAACTCGTTGCCCGCGGCAGCGACCAGCTGGCCGACACTGAACTCCTCGGCACCGGCGCCGACCTCGACCACCACACCGCACAGCGAGTAGCCCAGCGGCGTGTAGGAGTCGAGCTTGTTCATCACCTTCTTGTAGGTGTTGACCGCACCCTGCTGGGCGACCGAGTCCAGCACCTTCTTGACCTGGTCCGGCCGGGCCCGGGCCTTGCCGAGCATGGACAGCTTGGCCTCGCCGACCTTCATCAGCTCGGTCCCGGTCGAGATCAGCGAGTAGAGCGAGCGGACCAGTACGCCGCCGGGCGCACAGCTCGGCGCCGGTACGTCGAGAACCGCGAGCTCACCGGACTTGTAGTTCTGTGCAACCTGTTTCATGCCAGTCCTTCAGAGAGAAAGGTCTTCACAAGGAGGTGATGGTCACGCCCAGGGAGCGCATGTGCCGGGTCCAGGTCTCCAGGGTCAGCAGCTGCCAGATCTGCTTCGAGTAGTCCTCGCGCCCGGCCCGCTCGTCGTCGACGAGTCGCTGGACGGCCGACTGCTGCAGGAATCCGCTGCCGACCAGCTCGCCGCGCAGCAGCACGTCGTCCACCAGTTCGCGCAGGTCGTTGCGGATCCAGGCCCGCAGCGGCGCGCTGAACGAGGCCTTCGGCCGGTAGATGATCTCCCTCGGCAACCAGGCTTCGGCCGCCTTCTTCAGCGCCAGCTTGCTCTGCCGGCGGTGGATCTTCTCCCGGCCGGGGATCGAGAACGCCGCCTGGGCGACGATCGGGTCCACGAACGGCGTCCGGACCTCGGTAGACGCGGCCATGCTGGACCGGTCGGTGTAGGCCAGGTTCAGCCCGGGCAGGAACATCCGCGCGTCGGCCAGGCACATCCGGTTCACGTGGTCGTCCAGCGTGGTGTCGTGGTAGATGTCGCTGTGCTCGGCGAGCAGTTTGCCGACGTACGGCTCCAGGTCCGGACTGATCAGGCCGGCGAGCTGGTCCCCGTCGTACATCGTGTAGCTGCGCCGGAACGCGGTCTCCTCGGGCAGGTCCGCGAAGGTCTGGAACCGCTTCGCCCACCGGGCGTACCGCAGTCCGCGGCCGTTCACGGTCACCGGCAACCGCCGAACCGCGGGCCCGACCAGACCGTTGCGCAGGGCACCGGGAAGTCGCTGGTACTGCGCTCCCATCACACAGGCGAGGTGTTTGCGGTAGCCGCCGAACAACTCGTCGGCGCCCATCCCGGACAGCAGCACCTTGACGCCGGCGTCGCGGGCGGCGTCGCACATCAGCAGCGTGTTGATCGCGGCCGGGTCGCCGATCGGCTCGTCGAGGATGTCGACGATCCGGGGGAGCAGTTCGACCACGTCCGGGGCGATCTCGATCTCGTGCAGGTCGATGCCGAACTGCCGGGCCACCTTGCGGGCGTAGATCGCGTCGTCCGGCATCGCCTCGAGCTTCTGGTCCTGCGCCCGGAAGGTGATCGTGTACGAGTCGATCCCCGGGTCGAGGCGTTTGGCCAGCACCGTGACCAGGCTGGAGTCGAGACCACCGCTGAGGAAGGTCGACACGCCGACATCGGCGACCAGGTGGGCGGCGACCGATTCCTCGATCACGGTCCGCAGGTCGGCGCGCGGCCCGGCGGCCGCCTCGGTGGCGACGTCCGTCACCCGCCAGTACGTCTCGTGCCGGCTGCTGCCGTCCGGCCGGAACTCGGACCAGGAACCCGGCGGCAGCTTCTCCACACCGTCGATCGCGCACTGCTGTTCGGGCAGCCAGTAGTAGAGCATCGACGCGATCAGTGCGGTCGGATCGGTGCGCAGCTCGGGCCCGATCGCGGCGACCAGCGCCTTCAGCTCGGACGCGAAGATGACGCCGCCGTGCCGGCGGCGGAAGTACAGCGGCTTGATGCCGAGCGGGTCGCGGGCCAGGTACAGGCTGCCGCTGTCCTCGTCGAGCATCGCGAACGCGAACATGCCGCGGAACCGCGACAGCGCCGCCGGACCCCAGCGGCGCCAGGCCTCCAGCACCACCTCGGTGTCGGAGCTGGTGCGGAAGGCGACACCGGACCGGGCCAGCTCGGCGCGCAGTTCCTTGTAGTTGTAGAGCTCGCCGTTGTAGCTGATCGTCAGACCGCGCTTGGTGTACGGCTGGTCCGCGCCCGAGGACAGGTCGATGATCGACAGCCGACGATGAGCGAGATATGCCCGGACGTCGCCGTCCTCGAACGGGTAGACACCGTCGGCGTCCGGACCGCGGTGCGCGATCCGGTCGTTCATCACTCTGGCCAGCGCGAGGCCGTCGTACTGCTGGTAGCAACCGGCGATGCCGCACACGTCAGGACCCCGCAGCCTGGGGGAAGTCGCGGACCACGCTGAGGTGACCGGTGAGCCGGTCGTACACCTCGAGGTAGGCCTTCTGCTGGTGCTTCCAGGCGAGCACCTGCTCGACCCGTTCGCGACCGAGCCTGCCCATCCGGCGGCGGCGTACCTCGTCGTCCAGCAGGTCGACAATGGCCTGGCCGTACTTCTGCACGTCGTTCGGTTCCACGTACAACGCGGCGTCGGCGGCCGACACCTTGGTCTCGATCAGGTCGAAGGCGACGACCGGCAGCTCGAACGCCATGTACTCCATCGTCTTGTTCATCGTGGAGACGTCGTTGAGCGGATTCTTCGGGTCCGGGGACACCCCGAGGTCGGCGGTCGACATCACCGTGCGGACCGTCTCGTCCGGCACCCGGCCGGTGAACTCGACGTGCTCTTCCAGACCCAGCTGGTCCCGGAGCGCGACCACGTCGTCGAAGGCGTCGCCGCCACCCATCAGGGTGAACGCGATGTCCGTGCGGCCGAGCTTGTTGACTATCACGTCGGCCGCCCGCACCACGATGTCGACACCGTCCTGCGGACCCATCACGCCGATGTAGGTGACCAGGTAGCGGTGGCCGCGCCGGACCGAGTCGTCGGCGGTGCCGCGACGCAGCTTCTCCGGGTCGGGACCGGTCCGTACGACGGTCACGTCGTGGTTGGCCTTACCGCTGCGGGTGATCGCGATGTGGCGGTAGGAGTCGTTGGTCGAGATGACGTGGTCGGCGGTGCGGTGCGTACGGCGCTCGAGCCACCGCAGTCCCTTGTACGCCGGACTCGTCGTACCGCCGAAGCGGGACTGGAACAGCTCCGGGCACAGGTCGTGGTGGTCGAACACGAACCGGGTCCGGTCGAGCCGGCGCAGCAGCATCGCGATCGGCCAGAAGATGTCCGGCGGGTTGCACGCCTGCATCACCTGGAACTTGCCGGCCTTGCGGGCCCGCAGCACCAGCCGCAGCGTCATCAGGAACGAGTACGCGTACTCCGCGACGAAGCTGAGCTTGCTGCCGCCGGGTGCGTACGCCTTGTACTTGTGCACCGTGAC
This sequence comes from uncultured Actinomycetota bacterium, assembly GCA_963770725.1. GTDB lineage: Bacteria > Actinomycetota > Actinomycetes > Propionibacteriales > Kribbellaceae > Kribbella. The sequence continues at coordinate 64,696 of CAVYQT010000008.1, read as the reverse complement.
GCCGTCGAGGACCTGGTACGACGGATCGCCCGGGCCCTTGGGGCAGACCACGGTCACGTCGTACCCGGCGCCCGCCAGGGCCTGGCACTCCAGCCAGACCCGGCGGTCGAACGGGACCCACAGGTTCTGGATGATGATCAGGACGCGCGGACCACTCACCAGCCGACTCCTTCGTATCCGGGCAGGGCCTCGACGTCGGCGCCGAGCCGGCCGCTCAGATCGATCGTCCGGGCCGGCGGGGTGGTGAGCAGGGCCCTGATCGCGCCGCTGTCGGTGGCCGAGACCAGCGCCAGGTCGGCACCGCGCAGCGCCTCGACCGGGTCGGCGGTCAGTACCCGTTGCAGGTGCGGCAGCTTGGACGTCACGTGCCGCAGGTTGGCGCCGACCAGGCGGCTCGGGTTCACGATCGCGTCGTAGATGCGCAGGTTGTAGCCCTTGCCGATCAGCCGTTCGGCCAGCTCGACACTCGGGCTCTCGCGCAGGTCGTCCGTCGCGGTCTTGAAACTCAGGCCGAGCAGCGCGATCTCCCGGCCCGGTCCGGCCACGACCCGGTCGACCACGTCGCGGACGGTCAGCTCGTTGGTCGTGAGCGTGCCGGCCAGCAGCGGCAGGTCCGTGTCGTTGAGCCGGGCCAGGTGGAGCACCGAGCGCAGGTCCTTCGGCAGGCAGGAGCCGCCGAATGCGAAGCCCGGGCGCAGGTAATACGGCGAGATGTTGAGGCTGGTGTCCTGGACGAAGATCCGCATGACCTCGCGCGAGTCCACCCCGTAGTACCGAAAGATCCGCCCCATCTCGTTGGCGAACGAGACCTTCGTCGCGTGGAAGGCGTTACAGGCGTACTTGAGCGCCTCCGCGGTCCGGACGTCGACCACCTGCACGTCGGCGGGCAGGCCGCGCTTCTCGAAAATGAACGCGAACAAGTCGGTCAGAGCGGTACCGACCCTCGCGCTTCTGGTGCCGACCACCACGAACGGCGGGTCGTAGAAGTCGGCCAGTCCGGATCCCTCCCGCAGGAACTCCGGGCACATCGCCGTACCGAAGGTGAAGTCGCCGGAGTCCGGCGCGTCGGCCAGGACCTGCTCGACCACCTCGTCGACGGTGCCCGGCGGCACGGTGCTGCGGACGACGATGCTGTGGAAACCCGAGGCGGGCGGTGCGACCGTCCCGGCCGCCTCCGCGATGTCGCGGACCGCGCGCCGGATGTAGGTGAGGTCGGTACTGCCGCTGGACGTCGACGGCGTTCCCACACAGATCAGGGAGACGTCCGCCTCCTCCAGTGCCAGTCGTGGATCGGTGGTCGCGTGCAGTCTGCCCGCGGCGACACCCTCCGCCACCAGCTCGTCGAGGCCGGGCTCGACCACCGGGCTGTGCCCGTCGGTGATCGGACCGACTTTCGCGATGTCGACGTCGACCCCCCAGACGTCGTGGCCGTTGGCGGCCAGGCATGCCGCCGTCACCGACCCCACGTAGCCCAAGCCGAATACGGCAACCTTCATAACGCCCCCCAATTGAGCGTGGAACTCCCCAGTGCTGCTGTCAGCCCTCTATGGAGCACCGACCCTCCGGTGCTGATACACCGGATTTGCCTGCACACACTCAACGGAACCGGGCGGTAACTATCCTGGTCGGAGCAGTGTGTGCCCAGTCGAGCGTCCGAAGTGAATATGGAAGCGCTGTACAGCCGCAGCAGCAGGTGTGCAGACGACTCCGCACCGTGTTCCCGTGCCCCAGGACCTGATCCGGCAGGCGGCGATTCTGCGCGACAGCCCATCGGCCGGCACCCGGTCCGCGCCTCGCACGGGCGCGGGCGAGGCAACCGCCAAGCGGCCCGACGGACCGGGCAAGTCGCAATCCCAGGAGCGCTGAGACGACTCCGCCGCCCCGCCTGACACATCCGGCCCCGCAATCGAATCCGCGGGCGGTGTATCAGGGCGCCGGCTCGGTGATCTGTTGTAGCGATGACAGAGCCGAGCGGAGGAGCGGGCGGATGAGAGTTCTGGTCACCGGGGATCGCGGGTACATCGGTGCGGTGATGGTGCCGTTCCTGCGGGACGCCGGGCACCAGGTGGACGGACTGGACACCGGGCTGTACGAGGGGTGCGACCTGCTCGGCGGGCCGGACCCGATCGGCTCCCGGGCGCCGCGCGACATGCGCGACGTCGGCCCGGCCGAGCTCGCCGGGTACGACGCGGTCGTCTGCCTGGCCGCACTGTCGAACGATCCGGTCGGCCACCTGAACCGCGAGGCGACGTACTCGGTGAACCTGGACGGCACCCTCAAGGTCGCCCAGGCGGCCAAGGACGCCGGCATCCAGCGCTTCCTGTTCGCCTCCTCCTGCAGCCTGTACGGCGCGGCCGGCTCCGAAGCCGTCGCCGAGGACGCCGAGATGTTCCCGGTCACGCCGTACGGCGAGACCAAGGCGCTGGCCGAGTCGGAACTGGCGAAGCTTGCCGATGACAACTTCAGCCCCACCTACCTGCGCAACGCAACCGCGTACGGCGTCTCCACCCGGCTGCGGCTGGACATCGTGGTGAACAACCTGACCGCGATCGCGATGACGAGCGGCAAGGTCAGGCTGGAGAGCGACGGCACCCCGTGGCGTCCGCTGGTGCACATCGAGGACATCAGCCGCGCGTTCCTGACAGTGCTCGAGTCGCCACGCGAGGTGATCCACGACCAGGCGTTCAACGTCGGCCGGTCCGAGGACGTGGTCCAGGTACGCGACATCGCCGAGATGGTCCGCGACGCCGTCCCCGGCTCGTCCCTGTCGATCGCCGACGGTGCCGGCCCGGACCTGCGCAACTACAAGGTCGACTTCAGCAAACTCAACGACACCTTCCCGGAGCTGCGGTTGCAGTGGACGGTCCGCAAGGGCGTCGACGAGCTGGCCGCCGCCTACGAGCGGCACGGCCTGACCCAGGCGGACTTCGACTCGGCGCAGTTCGTCCGGCTGCGCCGGATCCAGCAACTGCTGTCGGCCGGCCTGGTCGACGACCAGCTGCGCCGGCAGACCGACGACCAGTTCCCCGGACCCGGGGCAGAAGTTTTCAAGGAGAAGCACTGATGGGGGAATCAGTCGGCTGTCGCCTGTGTGGCGAGCCTTTGACCCGTACGTTCGTCGACCTGGGGATGTCGCCGCCGTGCGAGAGCTACCTGCGGGCCGACCAGCTGGACAGCGGTGAGACCTTCTACCCGCTGAACGTCCGCATCTGCGACAACTGCCTGCTCGTCCAGCTGCCGGCGTACGTCGCCGCCGACGACGTCTTCAGCGACTACCTGTACTTCTCGTCGTACTCGACCAGCTGGGTGGAGCACGCCCGCCGGTTCGTGGTCGACATGCAGGAGCGGCTGGACCTCGGCGCCGAGAGCCTGATCGTCGAGGCGGCCAGCAACGACGGGTACCTGCTGCAGCACGCGGTGGCCCTCGGCATCCCGGTACTCGGCATCGAGCCGGCCGCGAACATCGCCGAGATCGCCAACGAGAAGGGCGTCCGGACCGAGAGCTACTTCCTCGGCGAGGAGACCGGCGCCGACGCGGCCGCGAGGCACGGCAAGGCGGACCTTGTCGTCGGCAACAACGTGTTCGCGCACGTGCCGGACATCGTCGACTTCGCCAAGGGCCTGCGCGCGCTGGTGAAGGACGCCGGCCTGGTGTCGCTGGAGTTCCCGCACCTGCTCCGGCTGATCGAGGGCCGGCAGTACGACACGATCTACCACGAGCACTACCAGTACCTGACCCTGAAGACCGCCGCGGCCGCGCTGGAGAAGGCCGGTCTCAAGGTGGTCGACGTACAGGAGCTGGTCAGCCACGGCGGGTCGCTGCGGCTGATATCGCAGCCGGCAGAGACGGCGGGGGAGCCGTCGGAGCTGGTGCTGAAGGTCCTGAAGGACGAAGCGGACGCCGGGCTGCACACGGTCGAGGGGCACGCCGGGTTCGCCAAGGACGTGCTCGCGATCAAGGCCGACCTGGTGTCGTTCCTGGTCGGCGCGGCCCGGGCCGGCAAGTCCGTCGCCGGGTACGGCGCTCCCGGCAAGGGCAACACGCTGCTGAACCACTGCGGCATCCGCGAGGATCTGCTGCCGTTCACGGTCGATCGCAGCCCGCACAAGCACGGCATGTTCCTGCCCGGCACGCACATCCCGATCCACGCACCCGAGCGGCTGGCCGAGGCGCGCCCGGACTACATCGTGATCCTGCCGTGGAACCTGCGCGAGGAGATCGTCCACCAGTTGGGCTACGCACGGGAGTGGGGCGCGAAGTTCGTCGTACCCATCCCGCGCCTCGAAGTGATCTGAACACGACAGCGTTGTTGTGGGGGAGGGGAAAGTCAATGAAGGTCGTGATCTTCTGTGGGGGGTTCGGGCTGCGGATGCGCAGCGGGGTGGACTCCGCACCGAAACCGATGATGACGATCGGCGATCGGCCGGTCCTGTGGCACGTGATGCGCTACTACGCGCACTTCGGGCACACCGAGTTCATTCTCTGCCTGGGCTTCGGCGGCTCGGCGGTCAAGGAGTACTTCCTGCGCTACGAAGAGACGGTCTCCAACGACTTCGTGATGACCAAGGGCGGGCAGCGGATCGAACTGCTCGACTCCGACATCAGCGAGTGGAGGATCACCTTCGTCGACACCGGGATCGACACCAGCATCGGCGAACGCCTGCGCCGGGTCCGCCCGTATCTGGAGGACGACGACGCCTTCCTGGCGAACTACGGCGACGTGCTGACCGACGCCCCGATGGACAAGATCGTCGACCACGTGATGACCAGTGACATCACCGCCAGTCTGCTCGCGGTACCGCCGCAGGCGTCCTTCCACGTGGTCGAGTTCGACACCGACGCCCGGATCACCGGGCTGCGGTCGGCCGCCGACCTGAACGTGTGGATCAACGGCGGGTACTTCGTGCTGAAGAAGGAGATCTTCGACGTCCTGCACGAGGACGAGGACCTGGTCGGCGACGCGTTCCCGCGGCTGTCCGCGATGCGCCGGCTGGAGGCGATCCCGCACCACGGGTTCTGGGCGCCGATGGACACCCTCAAGGAACGCAGCCAGCTCGAGGAGCTGTACCGGTCCGGCAAGAAGCCGTGGGCGCTGTGGAGCCACGAGGCCCGGCCGCAGCGGACGCAGGTGTTCGACAAGGACCTTCCGGGTGACGACGCACCCATGGTGGTGGCGATCTGATGCTCCCGTTCCAGCTCGGTCTGATCGAGCGCCCGGTCCACCTGGTGGCCGTCGGCGCCCATCCGGACGACATCGAGATCGGCTGCGGCGGCACGCTGCTCAAGCTGGCCGAGTCGGTCCCGGAGCTGACCGCCGAGTTCGTCATCGCGACCGGCAGTACGGCCCGGCTCGAGGAGGCCCGCCGCGCCGCGGAGCTGTTCCTGCCGGGGTGCGAGGTGACCGTCACCTCGGCCGGACTGCCGGACGGCCGGCTGCCGTCGTACTGGAACGAGACCAAAGAGTTGCTCGAGGCAACGGCCCGGGCGGCCTCGTCCGAGGGTGGCCGGAAGCCTGACCTGGTGCTGGCCCCGAGCCGCACCGACGCGCACCAGGACCACCGGCTGCTCGCCGAGCTGGCGCCGACGGTGTGGCGCGACCACCTGGTGCTGCACTACGAGATCCCCAAGTGGGACGGCGACTTCAGCCGGCCGTGGCTGTACGTCGACCTGACCGAGGAGCAGCTGCGGGAGAAGATCACCCGGCTGCACAAGGCCTTCCCGTCCCAGGTCCCGCACGACTGGTTCGACGAAGAGGTCTTCGCCGGACTGGCCCGGCTGCGGGGGATGGAGTGCCGGGCGCAGTACGCGGAAGCGTTCACCACGGCCAAGGCAACGTTGACATGGTGACCGGAGGGGACGCAGTGCCAGATTCAAGAGACGTGAGCTTCAGCTGTCGTGGGTGCACCGGGGAGAACGTCGTACCCGTAGTGGATCTCGGTGCGCAGCCGTGTGCCGACTACTTCCCGACCGCGGAGACGCCGGGGCCGGATCCGCGCTGGCCGCTCGAGCTGTGGCTGTGCCGTGACTGCACGCTGGTCCAGCTCGGCCCGGTCGAGGCGCAGTTGCCCGAGGAGCCGCTGGCGGTCGAGTCCGCGACGAGCATCGCGCACGCGGAGTCCTCGGTGAAGGAGATTCTGCGCGACTACCCGGAGCTCAGCGGCGGTGTGGTCTTCGAGTTCGCGAGCCACCACGGCGGCTCGTGGCTGGAACATCTGTACGCCGCCGGGTCCCGGCTGGCCGGTGACGGCGTGAAGGCCGATCTGGTCGTGGATGTGCACGGCATCGTGCACGAGCCCGCGATCGGCGACCTGCTGCGGCTGCGGGCCGACCGGCTCGCGCCCGGTGGGCTGCTGGTGATGGAGTTCCACCACCTGTTGCCGTTGTTCATCGGCAACCAGTTCGACACCATCCGGCACGGACACTGGTCCTATCTGTCGCTCCGGGCGGTGCAGCGGCTGGGCGCACTCTGCGGCCTGACGGTCGAGTCGGTCAAGCAGGTCGACATGTTCGGCGGCAGCCTGATGGTGATGCTCCGGCACACCGCCGACGCCGAGCCGGATGCGTCGGTCGACGTACTGCTCGAGGACGAGGACGCCGCGGGCCTCGCCGACGAAGTCCAGCTCTCCAGCCTGCAAGAGGCCGCCTGGCACGCGGCCGGCGCGCTGCACGACGAGCTCACCCGCCACAAGGCCGCCGGCCGGACGGTCCTCGGGTACGGCGCGCCCTCGAAAGCACCTGTGCTCCTGGACCTCAGCAAGGTCACGACGGACCTGCTGCCGTTCACCGTGGACATGGCGCCCGGTAAGCACGGTCGCCGGATCCCCGGTGGCTGTGGGGTCCCGATCCGGCCGATCGACGAACTGCGGGCCGCACGGCCGGACGTCGTACTGGTGCTCACGTGGGACATCGCCGACGAAGTGATCTCTCAGCTCGAATCCGGTGGCGGCTGGGGTGCCACGTACCTGGTCCCGCTGCCCGAACCGCACGAAGTCGTGGGCTGACCCGTGAGGGGGGTGCTGCGCCGCGTTACCTGGGGACTCGCTGATCAGGCTGTGACCAGCCTGGTCAGCTTCGTGGTGGGCATCGTCGTCGCGCGGTCGCTGGGCGCGGCGGAGTTCGGAGCGTTCAGCCTGGCCTGGGTGACGTATGGGTTGGTGGTCAACATCTCGCGCGGGCTCGCGACCGATCCGCTGGCCGTGCGGTTCAGCGGCGTACCGCACAAGCTCTGGAAGACCGCGGTGGCCAGCTCTTCCGGGATGGCGATCGCGGTCGGTCTGGCGACCGGCGCGATCTGCGTCGCGGTGGGGGCCGCCATCGGCGGCAGACCCGGCGCCGCGTTCATCGCGCTGGGTCTGGTGCTGCCCGGGCTGATGCTGCAGGACAGCTGGCGGTTCGCCTTCTTCGCATCGGGTCAGGGTGGCAAGGCGTTCCTCAGTGACATCACCTGGGCGGTCGCGCTGGTTCCGTTGCTGTACCTGGCGAAACACGACGGTCCGAGTGTGACCAAGTTCGTCCTGGCCTGGGGTGCGGCCGGGGTCTTCGCCGCACTGGTGAGCGGTTTGCAGGCTCGCGTCGTCCCCAGGTTGTTCCGGACCCGCCAGTGGTTCCGCGACCATCGCGATCTGGGCCTGCGCTATCTGGCCGAGAACGTGACCATCAGCGGCGCCTACCAGCTGAAGATGTACGGCCTCGGCGCGTTCGCCGGGATCGCGGCGGTCGGCACCGTCCGCGGTGCGGAGATGATGCTCGGACCGTTCTTCATCGTGTTGTCCGGGATCGGCCTGGTGGCGGTGCCGGAGGCGGCGAGGATGCTACGACGTTCGCTGCGGGCGTTGCGGACGTTCTGCCTGCTGCTCGGCAGCGCCCAGGCCCTCGCCGCGCTGGCGTGGGGCCTGACGCTGATCCTCTTCCTGCCGCACGCGTGGGGGCACGCGGTGCTCGGCGAGGTCTGGGACGCCGTCGAACCATTGTTGCTGCCAGCAACCTTGTCGGTGATGTTCGCCAGCTTCTACACCGGCGCGTCGGCCGGCTTGCGGGCGCTCGGGGTCGCCCGGCGGAGTTTGCGGGCCCAGCTGTGGGCGTCGGCGGCGTACCTGATCGGCGGCGTCGGCGGCGGGATTCTGAACGGCGCGCTCGGCTCGGCCTGGGGAGCGGCCGCCGCGACGTTCGTCGGGGCGATCGTGTGGTGGTGGTATCTGGGGATCGGGATCCATGAAAGACGGCATCAGACCGAACCGGAGCCAGTGGGGGCGGCGGACCGGGAGGAGATGCCAGAAATGAGGAGCACATGAATGCGGTACCAAGGCTGAGTATCGGTCTGCCGGTCTACAACGGCGAGAAGTATCTGGCCGAGTCCCTGGACGCCCTACTCGGACAGACCTACGGCGATTTCGAGCTGATCATCTCGGACAACGCCTCGACCGACCGCACCCAGGAGATCTGCCGCGAGTACGCTGGCCCGGGACCCGCGGATCAGCTACTTCCGGCAGCCGGTCAACATCGGTGCGACACCGAACCACAACTGGACCTTCGAGCACTCCCGCGGCGAGCTGTTCAAGTGGGCGTCGTACGACGACCTGTACGGCCGCGACCTGTTGCTGCGCTGCGTCGAGGCGCTCGACGCGCGACCCGGACGCTCGTCCTCGCCCACGCCCACCAGGCGATCATCGACGCGAACGGCGACGTCGTCCTGAAGGTCGACTACCCGCTCGACACCGACAACCCGTTGGCGACGGAGCGGTTCCGGAGTCTGCTGTTCACGGTCGGCGGGGACGACTTCTACGGTGTGATCCGGTCGGACATCCTGCGCCGTACGCCGCTGAACGGCAGCTACCACCACGCCGACCGGACGATCGTGGCCGAACTCGCGCTGTACGGACGCTTCCACCAGGTGCCCGAGCTGCTGTTCTTCCGCCGGGACCACCCGGACCGGGCCGAGCGGGCGAACCCGACCATCCGCTCCCGGTCGCGCGAACCTGGACCCGCGCCGGGCCAGCCGGCTGCGGCACCCGACCGTCCGCCTGCTGGCCGAGTACGTCGGCGGCTTCGTCGGCGGCGATCCGCCGGGCGCCGCTGTCGTCGGCGGACCGGCGCCGCTGCTACGCGCCACCTGGCTCGCTGGATGGCCGAGCCGTGCGCTGCCCGGTCAGTCGTCGCGCCGGATCGAGGACAGTGCGGCGCCCAGCGCACCGACCGCGATCCCGGACAGTTCCGCGGTTGCCGGTCAGCGGAGGGTCTCCTAGGGATGAGCACTGCGGGGACGAGCAGGCCGCCGCGGGTCGGCGTCTTCGGCCTGCTGGGATCGGGCAACCTCGGCAACGACGGGTCGCTCGACGCGGTGCTCGCGATTCCTCCGGGCCAAGCACCCGGAGGCCGAGATCAGCTGTGTCTGCTCCGGCCCTGAGGTGCTCGAACGCGCAGTACGGCATCCCGTCGACGGCGACTGCACTGGTACCAGGCGCACGAGTCCCGGCCGCGTCGCGGCTGACGCGACCATCGCGCAAGATGTTCGGCAAGGTCGGCGACCTGTCCGGATGCCGCAGCCTGGGTCCGCCGGCACGACGTGGTGATCGTGCCCGGCATGGGCGTGCTGGAGACGACGCTCCCGCTGCGCCCGTGGGGCTGGCCGTACTCGCTGTTCCTGACTGTGCGTGTCGGCCCGGCTGGCGGGCACCAAGGTCGCGTTCGTCAGCGTCGGCGCGAACGTCGCTCCGCGAGCGGACCATCCGGTGCGCTGTTCACCGGTGCGGCGCGGCTGGCGCACGTACCGGTCCTACCGCGACGACCTATTCGCGGGACGCGATGCGGCAGATGGGCGTCGACACCGCGCAGGACCCGGTCTATCCGGACCTGGCCTTCGCGCTGCCCGATCCGGTGCCGCAGCCGCCGGTCCGGGCGTCCCGCCCGACCGTCGGTCGTCGGCGTCATGGCGTACCACGGCAGCAACGACGACCGGCAACGGGCCGCCGAGATCCTCGACGACTACACCGGGAAGATCGTGGAGTTCGTCCGCTGGCTGGTCGACGAGGGCTACCGGATCCGGCTGGTCACCGGCGATCCGTCCGACGAGGCCGTGGTGTCGGCGGATCTACGACGACCTGCGGCGGACCCGCCCGGAGCTGGTGCAGAAGCGGCTGGTGCGGGAGCCGGCGGAGTCGCTCGGCGAGCTGATGCAGCAGATGGCCGAGGTCGGACGCGGTCGTTGCCACGCGCTACCACAACGTGCTGTGCCGCGCTGAAGGTTGTCGAAGCCGACCATCTCGATCAGCTACGGCGTCAAGAGCGACGTGCTGATGGCGGAGATGGGGCTGGCCGAGTTCTGCCAGCCGATCCGGGACCTCGACGTGGACCGGCTGATCGATCAGTTCCGGGCGCTGGAGACCCGGGCGGCCGGGATCGAACCCGTGATGCGCGCGAAGAACGCCGAGTTCGCCGTGTCGCTCGAGCGGCAGTTCGCCGTACTGTCCGCGACCCTGTTCGGCGCGGACACGAGCGGTGCCGGCAAGCAGTGACCAGTAGGAGGGGAACGATGGACGTCATCCAGGTACCGAGGATCGCGGGCGCGTACCTGTTCGCGCCCACGCCGCACGCCGACGAGCGCGGCTTCTTCTGCCGCACGTTCGACCGCGAGGTGGTCGCGTCGGTCGGCACTCGACCCGGACGCGTTCGTCCAGGACAGCGTCTCCCGGTCGGCCGAGGGCGTCGTGCGCGGCATGCACCTGCGCGCGGGCGCCGGCGAGGCCAAGCTGGTGCGCTGCTCGTACGGCGAGGTCTTCGACGTCGTCGTCGACCTGCGCGCGGACTCGCCGACGTACCGCAACGTGGAGTACTTCGACCTGTCCGGCGACACCCAGGTCACCGTCTACGTCCCGGCCGGCTGCGCGCACGGCTTCCAGGCGCTGACCGGATCCGGCCGACGTCTCGTACCGGATCGACCGGGCGCACGACCCGAGCCGAGGACGTGTCGATCGCCTTCGACGACCCGGAGCTGGCCATCGACGTGGCCGCTGCCGGTCAGCCTGATGTCCGGCCCGGGACAAGGCGGCGCCGACCCTCGCCGAGGCCACCGAGGAGGCTGACATGACCAAGTCGTTCGGCAGGTCCGTCAAGGCCGAACGAGCGGTTGCACGACACTCGTCCCCGGCGGCGCGCACACCTACGCCAAGGGCGAGGACCAGTACCCGGCCGAGATGGCTCCGGTGATCTCGCACGGCCGCGGCGCGCACGTCTGGGACGTCGACGGCAACGAGTACATCGAGTACGGCTCGGGGCTGCGCGCCGGTCAGCCTCGGGCACGCCCACCCGCGGTGATCGAGGCGGTGCGGCGGGAGCTCGACCGCGGCAGCAACTTCGTCCGGCCGAGCATCGTCGAGCTCGAGGCGGCCGAACGCTTCCTGGCCACGGTGCCGACCGCGGAGATGGTGAAGTTCGCCAAGAACGGCTCGGACGCCACCACCGCCGCGGTGCGGCTGGCCCGCGCCGTCACCGGCCGCCCGCTGGTGGCGATCTGCGCGCGACCACGCCGTTCTTCTCCATCGACGACTGGTTCATCGGCACCGACCCCGATGTCGGCCGGCATTCCCGGCGAGATCAGCGACCTGACGGTGGCCTTCCCGTACGGCGACCTGGCCGCGACCGAGGAGCTGCTGAGCCGCCACGACGGACAGGTCGCCTGCCTGATCCTGGAGGCGGCCGACACAGCACGACCCGCCGCCGGGTTACCTCGAGGGCCTCCGCGACCTCGCCCACCGGCACGGCGCGCTGCTGATCTTCGACGAGATGATCACCGGCTTCCGCTGGTCCGAGGCCGGCGCGCAGGGCGTGTACGGCGTGACGCCGGACCTGTCCACGTTCGGCAAGGCGCTCGGCAACGGGTTCGCCGTGTCGGCGCTGGCCGGCCGGCGCGAGCTGATGGAGCGCGGCGGCCTGCGCGACGACGCACGAGCGGGTGTTCCTGCTGTCCACCACGCACGGCGCGGAGACCCACTCGCTCGCCGCGGCCATGGCGGTGATGGACACCTACGTCGAGGAAGGCATCGCGGCCCGGCTGCACGCGCTCGGCGACCGGCTGGCCGCCGGTGTACGCGAGGTCGCCGCCGGCGGCGGGCGTGCGGCGACCACGTCGTCGTCCGCGGCCGGGCCAGCAACCTGGTCTTCGCCACGCTCGACGAGGAGCTGCCAGCCGTCGCAGCAGTACCGCACCCTGTTCCTGCGGGAGCTCATCTCGGCGGGGTGATCGGCCCGTCGTTCGTGGTGAGCGCGGCGCTGACCGAGGACGACATCGACCGCACCGTCGAGCGCGGTCGCGCACGCCTGCGCTGGTGTACCGCAAGGCGCTCGACGCCGGCGACCCGAGGGCGTGGATGGGCGGACGGCCGGTCAAGCCGGTGTTCCGCCGTTACGTGTAACGCACGACACGACGACGCCTCTGGGGGGCGCCTGCCGATGAGCCTTGTTGGGCACGCGGCCGGGGCAAGTACGGGGCTTGGGTCACACACGAGCCGGCACGGAGCCGGTTCGCGCATCAAGGGGGTTCATATGCATTCCATCTATGTCGACGCCGAGTTCGGCGACGACGAACGCAGGCAGAAGTTGTACGACGGCGACCTGTTCGTCTACTCACCACGCCCGTCGACGCTGGCGCTGACCGAGTTCGCCGGCGAGATGGCCCGGGAGGCGTTCGCGCCGCTGGACCCGGAGACGGCCCAGTACGAGATGGCGGTCGAGGACTACGCGGCGCTGCTCGCCGATCTCAAGCCGAGGTTCATCCACCATCCGGAGTCGAAGCGGCTGATCCAGGAGATGCTGACCGACTTCGGGTGTGATCCGGAACAGGTATATTTCGACGTGCCGCGGATGCGCAGCTCGACGTCGAACGACTACCTGACCACCGGGATCGCGTTCGCGTTCCATCCGCATCGCGATACCTGGTACTCGGCGCCGTACGTCCAGCTGAACTGGTGGCTGCCGATCTTCGAGATCGGTGCCGACAACGGGCTCGCCTTCCATCCGAAGTACTGGCAGACCCCGGTGCTGAACAGCTCCCGGGTCTACAACTACGCGGAGTGGAACGCCACCAGCCGGAAGATCGCGGCGACCCAGATCGGCGTCGACACCCGGGTACAGCCGGTGCCGGAGGAGGAAGTCGAGCTGGTGCCGCAGATCCGTCCGATCTGCAAGCCCGGCGGCATCATCCTGTTCTCAGGTGCCCAGCTGCACTCCAGCGTGCCGAACACCTCGGGACGGACCCGGTTCAGTATCGACCTGCGCACGGTGCACCTTGGTGATGCACTGGCCGGCCGAGCTGCACCGAACATCGACTCCGAGTGCACGGGGACGACGATGGGCGACTATCTGCGGGTCAGCGACCTGGAGCACGTCCCGGCCGGAGTCGTCGCGGAGTTCGACACTCCCGGGATCGAGATCGTCGCCTGAGCCAAGGCTCCCGATCAGCGCAGCGGCCCGTCCGGCATCACGACGCCGGCCGGGCCGCTCGTCGTTCTCTGAAGCTGTCGATCAGTAGGGCCGTCGCGGGGATCGCGAACAACGCAGAGCCGAAGCCGCCGAGCGTGTCGGTGGGGTAGTGCGCGTTCAGGTCGATCTGGGCCCAGGCCATCGCCCCTCCGCCGGCGATGGCAAAGCCGAGCAGCAGAGCGGTGCCGAGAACAGGGCCGGCGGCAGCCAGGTCGGCAACCAGTAGGGCCAGGATCATCGCGGCCGCGGTCACCGCGGCGGTGTGGCCGCTGGGGAAGGACAGGTAGTCGCCGTGGATCTCCCGGCCGACGACATACTTGAGCGCCGTCGTGAGCACAGTTGTCAGTCCGATGCCGATCACCGCGGTGACGGCCAATGCCCGGCGCCCGGCGATCAGGCAGACCGCCGCGACGGCGAGCACCATCAGCGTCCGGCCGACCGGCTCACCGAACCAATCCAGAACGAGCACGGCGTTCCACGCCGCAGCGGATGACGACTCGTCGACGAGGTTCTCGATCCGGACGTCGATCCGGCTCGGCACGGTGTCACCGGCGTACATCACCGCCAGTGCTCCCACCATCAAGGCACCAATGATCGCGAGCACCAGCACGGGCCCCCGGAGCGCTGGAATGACGGCAGGTCGCGCAGGCCCGCGTACCGGTTCTGCGTCCTCCCGCGTCATCACCACCCCCACGGCAAATTCTAGCCAAGGGTTGCCGAGTCACCGTCGGAGCCGGACCCCGCCCGTAGTACTCTGCGATGTCGCACCGCCGACAGGTGGGTGAATTCTGGGGATGTTCCGGCAAGGCAGTGTGCGCCGTCACCTTGGGTGTCGATCTCCGTTTGACAGTTCAAGGGGTAGCTTGCAGACTGCGGCGGGCACATACCGTGACCGAGTGCTGGCAGCGCGAGACGAGAGGTCGGAGTGAGCGGAGCAGAGGCGCCTGACGCGGTCGATGGCCGCCGGCCGCTCTGGGTGGTGCCGCACGAGGTGCCTGCGATCGTTCCGCTGCCGTCGCGATCGACCGAGCCGCACTGGGTGGGCGTCTATCGCTGGGCCGCCGTCGGTGGCGACCTGCTGGCCGCGATGCTCGGCGTCTCGATCGCCCTGCTGACCAGGTTCGGCTACCACGTCGGGAGCAGCTATCTGCTCGTGAGCAGTGTGCTTCCGCTGGCCTGGGTGGGTGCGGTCGCCCTGTCGAAGGGCTACGACCCCCGCTACTTCGGCGCCGGCCCGGACGAGTTCCGATCGCTGCTGCGGTCCGGTGTCGGTCTCACGGCCGCGGTCGCGATGGCGTCGTACGTGACCAAGACCGAGATCGCCCGCGGCTTCGTCGTCCTGGCGATCCCGGTGATGGTGGGATCGGCACTGGTACTGCGTTATGCGCTGCGCAAGGACCTGCATCGGCACCGGGTCCGAGGGCGCTGCATGCATCGGGTTCTCGTGGTCGGGCGCAGTGGCCCGGCCGCGACCTTGTGTGAGCACCTGGAGAGCCGGCCGACCGACGGGTTCCGGGTGGTGGCGACCTGCCGGCCGCGCGGCGACGGCAACTCGACCGGGCCGATCCAGCTGGAAGAGTTGGACGAGCCGGACATTCTGGCCGCCGCCGACCGGCACGCGGCGGAAGTGGTTGCCATCGCGACCGATCCCGAGCTGGCCGGGCAGTCGCTGCGCCGGTTGTCCTGGGCGCTGGAGCAGCGCGGTATCGAACTGATCGTGTCACCCGGCATCATCGAGGTCGCCGGCCCGCGGATCTCCGTCCGCCCGGTCGCCGGCTTGTCCCTGCTGCACCTGGAGCGGCCGTCGGTCAGCGGCGGACCGCACCTGATGAAGGCCGTCTTCGACCGGGTCCTGGCGCTCGGACTCATCACCTTGCTGTCGCCGTTGCTGCTCGGCCTGGCCATCGCCGTCGGGCTGTCGAGCCCCGGGCCGGTGCTCTTCCGGCAGCAGCGGGTCGGCCGCGCGGGAGTCGAGTTCACCATGCTGAAGTTCCGCAGCATGTACTCCGATGCCGAGCAGCGGCTCGGTGACCTGTACGCGCTGAGCGACGGCAACGGCGTCATCTTCAAGATGCGCGACGACCCGCGGATGACCCCGCTCGGCCGGTGGATCCGCCGCTTCTCGCTCGACGAGGTGCCGCAGCTGTTCAACGTGCTGCGTGGTGACATGTCGCTGGTCGGCCCGCGTCCGCCGCTGTCGGAAGAGGTCGCCCTGTACGCCGCGGACGACTCCCGGCGGATGCTGGTCAAGCCCGGCATCACCGGCCTGTGGCAGGTGAGCGGCCGCAGCGACCTGTCCTGGGACGAGTCGGTCCGGCTCGACCTGCGGTACGTCGACAACTGGTCGATGACGCTCGACCTACTGATCCTCTGGAAGACCGTGCGCGCGGTCATCTACGGCGCGGGAGCGTACTGATGGACAGAGCAGCACCGGTGTACATCGCGGGCCACCGCGGCCTGGTCGGATCCGCCCTCTGGCGGCGGCTGGAAGCGGTCGGCTTCACCCAGCTGATCGGCGCGACGTCCAGCGAGCTGGACCTGCGGGACCGGGCCGCGACGTTCGCGTTCTTCACCGAGAACCGCCCGGCGATGGTGATCGACGCGGCGGCCCGGGTCGGCGGGATCCTGGCGAACCGGGACCACCCGACCGAGTTCCTCAGCGACAACCTGCGCATCCAGGTGAACCTGATGGACGCCGCGCTCGAGGTCCGCACGCCGCGGCTGCTTGTTCCTCGGCTCGTCCTGCATCTACCCGAAGTACGCCGAGCAGCCGATCCGCGAGTCGAGTCTGCTGACCGGTGAGCTGGAGCCGACCAACGACGCATACGCGATCGCCAAGATCGCCGGCATCATGCAGGTCCAGGCGGTCCGGCGGCAGTACGGGCTGCGCTGGATCTCGGCGATGCCGACCAACCTGTACGGGCCGAACGACAACTTCGACCTCGACCAGCTCGCACGTGCTGCCCGCCCTGATCCGGCGCTTCCACGACGCCAAGACCTCCGGTGCGCCCGAGGTGGTGCTGTGGGGGAGCGGTACGCCGCGGCGGGAGTTCCTGCACGTGGACGACCTGGCCGACGCGTGCCTTCACCTGCTGGCGCACTACGACGCGCCGGAGCCGATCAACGTCGGGGTCGGCGACGACGTGACGATCCGCGAACTGGCCGAACTCGTGGCGCGCGTCGTCGGGCTACACAGGTGCGATCGGCAACGATCTGTCCAAGCCGGACGGCACGCCGCGCAAACTGCTCGACGTGAGCCGGCTGAACGCGCTGGGGTGGAAGCCGTCCGTATCCCTCGAAGACGGTGTCGCCGCCACGTACGCCTGGTACCTGGAGCAAGCCTCATGAAGACGGCGTTCGTCACCGGGATCACCGGTCAGGACGGCTCCTACCTGGCCGAGCTGCTGCTGGCCAAGGGCTACGAGGTGCACGGCCTGATCCGCCGCGCTTCGACGTTCAACACCCGGCGGATCGACCACCTGTACGAGGGACCGCAGGCCGAGGACAAGCGGCTGTTCCTGCACTACGGCGACCTGACCGACGGCTCGCGCCTCGTCACGTTGCTGGCGTCGATCCAGCCCTCCGAGGTGTACCACCTGGCCGCGCAGAGCCATGTCCGGGTGTCGTTCGACGAGCCGGAATACACCGGTGACACCACCGGCATGGGGACGACGCGGTTGCTCGAGGCGATCCGGATGATCGGGCTGGACTGCCGGTTCTACCAGGCGTCCAGCTCGGAGATGTTCGGCGCGACCCCGCCCCCGCAGAACGAGGCGACCCCGTTCTACCCGCGGTCGCCGTACGGCGCGGCGAAGCTGTACAGCTACTGGATGACCCGGAACTACCGCGAGGCGTACGACATGTTCGCGGTCAACGGGATCCTGTTCAACCACGAGAGCCCGCGCCGCGGCGAGACCTTCGTGACCCGGAAGATCACCCGCGCGGTCGCCCGGATCAAACTCGGCCTGGACCGGCGGCTGTACCTGGGCAACCTGGACGCCTGCCGGGACTGGGGTTACGCCCCCGAGTACGTCGAGGGCATGTGGCGGATGCTGCAGCACGACACTCCGGCCGACTACGTCATCGCAACCGGTACGTCGTACTCGGTCATGGACTTCGTCTCGCTGGCGTTCGACCACGTCGGACTGGACTGGGAGGAGTACGTCGACCACGACGCGCGGTACGAGCGTCCGACCGAGGTGGACTCACTGATCGGGGACGCGTCCAAAGCCAACACCGAGCTCGGCTGGAAAGCCCAGGTCCATGTGCCCGAGCTGGTCCGGATCATGGTCGACGCTGACCTGGCCGCACTGACCGAAGAGGACTGACGGATGACCGACATGCAGGTGGAGACGACCCGCGAGACCGGCACGGCCGACCGCGTCGACGTGCTGGGCATCCATGTCAGCGTGACCGACCTGGACGGCACGGTCGCGACGTTCGCACGCTGGATCGACCGCGGCGAGCGCCACCTGGTCTGCGTCTCCGACATGAACTCGCTGCTGCACGCGCGCGCCGACGAGCAGCTCACCGAGGTCTTCAACACCTCCGGTCTGACCTTGCCTGACGGCATGCCGCTGGTCTGGGCGGGGAAGCGGGCCGGGTTCGACCGGATGGGCCGGGTCGCCGGGCCGGATCTGCTGGAGCGGGTGATGGCCGAGGCGGCTGAGCAGGGCTGGACGCAGTACTTCTACGGCGGTGCCGAGGGTGTCGCCGAGGAGTTGCGTGACACCTTCCAGGACCGCCACCCCGCGCTGAAGGTCGTGGGTGTGCACTGTCCGCCGTACCGGCCGATGACCGAGGCAGAGGACGCCGCGGTGGTGGCCGAGCTGAACTCGTCGAAGGCGGACATCATCTGGATCGGCCTCGGCGCTCCGAAGCAGGAGCGCTGGATGGCCGAGCACCGGGACCGGCTGGACGCCGCGATCCTGATCGGCGTCGGTGCCGCGTTCGACTTCCACACCGGCCGGCTGGAACGCGCTCCACTGTGGATGCAGCGGTCCGGGCTGGAGTGGAGCTACCGGCTGTACAAGGAGCCCAAGCGGCTCTGGCGCCGGTACGTCCTGGGCATACCGCGCTTCCTGCTGGGCATCCTCCGCAATCCACCAAGGCCCGTTTAGAGTGCCGCGGTGAAGTTCCCCCGGCGGCCGAAGCTCCGGCGACTGGCCGGGCCGGCCGGCCGGGCGAGTTGGGGGTTGGCCGACCAGGGCCTGTCCAGTTTGAGCAACCTCGCCGTCGGTGTGGTCGTCGCGCGCTCCAGCACAGTCGCGGACTTCGGCGTCTACGCGCTGGCCTTCGGCGGCTACACGATCGCCCTCAACCTCTCGCGAGCCGTCTCCACCGAGCCGTTGGCGGTCCGGTACTCCGGTGAACGCAACCCGGCCTGGCAACGAGCGGTCAGAGCCAGTACGGCGACCGCATTGCTGATGGGCTTCGTCAGCTTACTGGTCGGCCTGGCGATCGCGGCGGTCCCAGCTGTGCCGTCGAGAGGTGTGCTGATCGCGTTCGCGGTGACGATGCCGGGGCTGCTGCTGCAGGACGCGTGGCGGTGGGCCTTCTTCGTCGTCGGCGAGGGATATCGGGCCTTCGTCAACGACCTGATCTGGCTGCTGGCGATGCTCGCGATCTTCGGCGGGCTCTATCTCTCCGGTACGACGTCCGCGTTCACGCTGACGCTGGGCTGGGGACTCGGCGCGGTGATCGCCGCCGTGGCCGGAGGGCTTCAGGCGGGCGTGGCACCACGACGGCAGCTGATCCGCGAGTGGGTTCGGACGCACTGGGATCTCACCCCGAAGTACATGGGGGAGATGCTCGCGGTGTCCGGCACGATCCAGGTGTACATGCTCGGCATCACGGCCGCCGCCGGTCTGGCCGCGACTGCGGGTATCCGGGGCGCGCAGGTCCTGCTCGGGCCGGTGAACGTGATCAACCAGGGCATCAGGATGATCGCGGTCCCGGAGGCAGCACGGGCGCTGAAGCACTCCTATCGACGCCTGTGGCTCGTCGGCCTGGCGATCTCACTCGGTGTGGGTGCCGGGGCGCTGGCCTGGGGAGCTGTCTTCCTGTTGCTGCCTGAAGCCGTCGGCGAGGAACTCCTCGGCCCCGGCGTCTGGGCCCAGGCCAGCACCGTCCTGGTACCGGTGATCCTGCTGCAGGCGTTCGGTGCCTCCAACGCCGGCGCCTTCGCGATCATGCGAGCCCTGACCGCCGCCACCCGGGGCCTTCGGGTCCGCCTGATCTCCTCGGTCGTCCTGATTGCGTGCGGAGTAGGCGGTGCCTACTTGTGGGGGACGAAGGGCGCGGCGTGGGGCCTGGCCGGGGCCTCGTTCTGCACCTTGCTCCTCTGGTGGAACGAGGCACACCGAGCCATCGCCGCCCATCGCCGTACAACCCAGTAGGGCGACTGTGGTTCGCGGAGCCTTCGGGAGTGGGTGTGTTTCGCGGGGGCAAACGTCGGCGTGGTTTGCGGGGGTAGACGTCGGCGTGGTTTGCGGGCTCCGCTGCGTGGATGGTGCTGGTGCCGCATCCTCAAACCTTGGGGTTGTGATCGAGCCCCTGATTGATTGGTGCAGTTCGACAGGAGGTGTCCGGCCGGCGATCGAGTCGGATGCCCGGTGGGCTCAGGCGGGGAGTGGCCGGCAGTGGGTGTATACGTCCTGTCGAAATGCAGTCAGCGACGCGCCGGTGCCGGTCGCGGGCTGCGCCGGTACGACGCTCGGCGCCAGACCGGCCGCTGCGAGCACAGCGACAACTCTCCCCATGATTCCCCCCTTGCCCCTGACAACCAATCTACGACCGGTAGCCCCCCCGCCCGTCTACAGACCAAGGGGGTCTGCCTGAAAAGACAGACCCCCTTCGTACCGCTGTTGCTTACGGCACCTTGACGCTGACCGACGGGCCCCTCATGATGTTGCGCCCGTCGTGCACCTCGATGTGGTACGTGTACGTCTGCCCGCGCTTCACCCCGGTGTCGGCCACCGTGTAGAGCTTCCGCGGCTCCCAGAAGTACGACATGTACTTGAAGGAGCCGACGTTTGTCGATCCCCGGAACACGTTGTACGTCAGCGAGATGTTGTCCAGGTCGTACACGTCGGCGAACTTCACCTGCACCTTGTCCGACGACGGCACCAGGACCGGTGCCTTCGGTACGGCGGGAAAGGCGCCACCCGGAACGTTGGTGAACCGGGTCAGGCCCCGCTGCGGCTTGCCGTTGACGTTCAGGAAGTCTCCGCCGACCCAGAGATCGGTGGTGGTACCGGCCATCGCCAGCGGGCCGACCTGGGTGGTGCTGCCCTGATCGGCGTCGGTGTTCGGGAACCACGGGCCGATCTTGCCGTTGATGGCGCTCTCGACCAGCAGGTAGTGCGTCCCGGTCCCGTCGGGGAAGGCGCCGCTGTCACTGCAGTTGTGCGCATGCGAGCCCTTGTAGACCCAGTTGCCGATCGCCTTGATCGCCTCGGTGGCGCCCAAGCAGTTGTTCTTCCACAGCAGCTGGCCGGTGCTGACCTTGGCGGCCAGGACGCCGTCGTAGCAGCCGCCGCCGTCACCGCCATTGGAGACGTAGACGTTGTCGCCGAGGGTGTCGATGTCCTTCACCCGGGTGGTGCAGGTCGCGGTCGGTTTCGGGATCGCCGCCGCGGCCGGGAACGAGAACGCCGCACCGGTGGTGTTGTTCGTCATCGCCAGCGAGTAGTGGTCCTTGCCGTTGATCCGGCTGAACGGGCCGCCGACGAACACCCGGGTGCCGTTGTCGGACAGGTCGATCGCGTACACGTCGCCGTTCGCGACCGGGTTCCACGGCAGCAGGTCGCCCTGGATCAGCCGGACCGCGCCGAGGTGGCTGCGGACGACGTTGTCGATCTTGCCGAACGCACCGCCGATGAACACGCTGTTGCCGAAGATGGCCAGCGCCTTGACCCGGGCGGACACGACCGGGTCCCAGGCCGACACCATCTTCCCGGTGACGACCGAGAACATCGCGATCTTGCTGCGCTTGATCCCGTTCACGGTGGTGAAGTCGCCGCCGATCACGACCCAGTTGCCGTCCGGGCTGGTGGCGATGCTGTAGACCGGACCGTTCAGCGTCGGCGCGAACGCCGTCGGCGCTCCGGTGGTGCGGTTGAACGCGGCGATGTAGGTCCGGACGGCCTCCCCCTGGCCGGCCGGCTTGCCTGGCTGCCGGATCTTGGTGAACAGACCGCCGGCGAACACCGTGTTGCCGCTGATCGCGAGCGCGTTCACGCTGTTGTTGGTCTGCCACGAGGTCTGCTTGATGGCCGAGACGGCCGATCCGAAGCCCAGAGTCGCCGCCTCCACCGGCGGTCCGGAGGGAATCAGCGCAGCGGCTAGGACGGCCGCAGCGGTGACAACGGCCAGCACATACTTCTTCATCAATGTCCTTTGGACTGGGCGGGGGGTCAGTCTTGGGGCGGGTTGCGTGCCTCACGCACGCACCCAGCGGACACTAGCGCTGTGGGAGGTCGACCGGAAGCCGACCTCCCACTCGCGTTATGACTTTGTGCTGCGGAGTCCGGACTCCGCGTTCACCGCGCCGCGCTCTGCCCTTTTCATCGCTTCGCGCTCAGCCCTTTCATCGCTTCGCGAAGTGTCCCTGGACCTGGACCGGACTGAGCGCGTACGGGTAGACCGCAGCCTCGTCGATCCCCATTCCGGTCTGGATCGCTCCGCCTCCCGGCCAGCTGCTGGTGTTGTCGTACCCGACCCGCCACCAGCCGTAGTACAGCGACGCGGATCCGACGTTCGCGCTGCCCGCCAGCGCGCCGTCGACGTACAGCTTCATCGAGCCGTGGTCGTAGCTGCCGACGACGTGGTGCCACTGGCCGTCGTTCTTGCCCGAGGTGCTGGTCAGCGTCCGCTGGGCGCCGTCGTTCACGCCGAACACGATCGAGCCGTTGGTACGCATGTAGAGCATCCGGTCACCGCCGCCGCCACTGTTGGTGGTCTTGGAGTTGCCGAAGCCGATGATGCGGCCGCCGCGGTTCGAACCGCTCTGCTTGACCCACGCCTCGACGGTGAACTGCTGCGGCATGCTGTACGCCTTCTCGCCGACCATCCGGCCGCTGCTCGAGCTGCTCGTCATCGCCGTGTTGCCCGCGATCGCCCCGGCGCCGCCCAGCGTCACGCCGGTGAACGTGCCGTTGTTGCTCTGCCCGGACGAGTCCACCGAAGCCGTCGTACCGGCCGCTTCACCGAGTCGCCAGTACGCCTGCGGGCCGTCGGAGTTGATGATCTGGTCGTACGCCGTCGACGGCGCACTGGCGACCGTGATCGGATCCGAGTAGTTGCCGCGGATCGTCGTACTGCCGTCGGTCACCTCGACCCGGTAGTTGGTCACCTCACCCGGGACGCCAGTGGTGTCGGTGAAGTGCAGCCAGGGCCGGTCCCACGGTGTCGACTTGGCCGTCCAGGTCGCGATCGTGGTGTTGCTGAAGCCCTTCAGCAGTCGGTAGGTCAGCGTGCTGTCGTCGTTGTCGCCCACGGTCGGGAAGTGGATCTGTACGACGCCCGGCTCGACGCTGTAGGGGAGCAGTTTGGCCGGCTTGGCCGGTGCAGCACCCGGGGTCGCGTTGGTGAACCGGGTCAGGCCCTGCTGGCCGACGCCGTTCGTGGTGGTGAAGTCGCCGCCGACCCAGAGGTCGTTGCCGCCGGTCGCGAAGGCGAGCGGACCGACCTCGGTGGGCGGGCCGGCGTTGGTGTTCGGGAACCACGGGCCGAGCGAGCCGTCGGTCAGGTTCTCGGTCAGCAGGAAGCGGTAGCCGAAGCCCTGCGGGAAACCGCCGGCGCCCTGGTTCACGCAGTCGTGCGCGTGCGAGCCCTTGTACAGCCAGCCGTTGACGACCTTGACCGTCTCGGTGGCGCCCAGGCACTGGTTCTTCCACTTGAGCGTGTTGGTGGCGATGTCGACCGCCCAGGTGCCGTCGAAGCAGTCGCCGCCGTCGCCGCCGTTGCCGAAGTAGACGGTGTCGCCGCTGGCGTCGATCGCCTTCACCCGGGTGGTGCAGGCGCCGTTCGGCGGCGGTACGGCGGACGCGCCGGGGAACGGCAGTACGCCGCCGCTGACCGGGTCGAGGCTGGTCACGGTGTTCTGGTTCGTGCCGTTGACGGTGCTGAACTGGCCACCGGCGTACACCTTGGAGCCGTCGTCGGTGGCGTCCACGGCGTACACGTCGCCGTTCACCGCGGGGGCCCAGGGCAACAGGGTGCCGAGGTCGGCGGTGACCGCCGCCAGCCGGAGCCGCTCGATGTTGTTGACCAGGCCGAACGAGCCGCCGAAGTAGACGGTGCCGCCGGATACCGCGATGGTCTTGACCCGGTAGGAGACCGACGGCTTCCAGTTCGCGACCAGGGAGCCGGTGGCGGTGTCGAAGGCGGCGATCCGGTTCCGGGTCACGCCGTTGACGGTGGTGAAGTCACCGCCGACGTAGATCCGTGAGCCGTCGGCCGAGGCGGCGACCGCGTACACCTGGCCGTTGAGGACCGGGGTGAACGACGTGACCATGTTGCCGGTGCTCTCGTCGAACGCGGCCAGGTAGGCCTGCGCGACCTCGCTGGTACCGGCCGCGGCGCCCGGCGGGCGGACGCTGGTGAACCGGCCGCCGGTGTACGCCTTGCCGGCCGCGACAGCGATTCCCTGCACACTGGCGTTGGTCTGCCAGGTCGGACTGTCGGCCGCCGACAGCGAGGCCTCGATGCTCTGCGCGGGCGGCGCGGTCACGACCACCAGCGAGCCGGCGACGAGAGCGCCCACGACCCCCAGACGCGCGAACAGCCATCTCTTCTTCATCCTGCGGTGTCCCCCTCGGACTGACGCCCAGCGAGCGCCCTGATCGGTTCTCCAGACTGCCCCCGAGGACCCCGAGAAGAGAGTAGGCCTTCCAGACGCTTTCGCCACCCGACACGACCTACCTATATCCTGGGCCGCCGGCGCGAGGGTGTCTGGCGCGAGGGAGTGAGGTACGGATGGAACCGGGGACCGTGGTCTGGCGGGAGACCGCCCAGTCACTGCTGCGGCAGAAGTGGCTGATCCTGGGCTGCGTCCTGCTCGGGATCGTCGGCGCCTCCGTGTTCGCCTTCTCCCAGACCGAGCGCTGGACGGCGTCGAGCCAGCTGGTGATCGGCCCCGCCGTACCGCCCGCCCTGGTCGGGAAACTGCCCAGCAGCACGGACAAAACCGGCCCGCTCGGCATGGACCTGCCGGCCGAGACGCAGGCCCGGGTGATGGCGAGCCCGACGCTTCTGCGCAGCGTGGCCAAGTCGCTCGGCCTGCCGACCTCCGACCAGACCGTTCAGGACCTGGCCGCGGTGACCCGGGTGAAGGCGGTCACCGACAACGCGTACCTGGTCACCACTGACGGCCCGACCTCCTCGGAAGCGGTACGGCGTGCGAACGCGATCGCGGTCATCTACCTCAAGACGCGCAACGACGAGGCCAAGTCGCTGCTGACCACCCTGGCCGGCCAGGCGCAGGACCGGTCGAAGACGGCCAACACGCAGTCCAAGACCCTGGTCAGCCAGATCGACGAGGCGGTCCAGCGGGGCGACGCGCAGACCGCGGCCGCCCTGCGCGGGCAGCGGGTCGACCTGGCCACCGAGGCCCGGCAGGCGGCCGACGAGGCCGCCGCGATGCTCAAGGCGCTGACCGCCGTCGGCACCGGGAGCGAGCTGGTCACCCCGGCCACGACGGACACCGCGACCGCGTCCCCGATGGTTGCCCGCGACATCCTGGTCGGCGCCATCCTCGGTCTGGTGCTCGGCTTCGGCCTGGCCCTGCTCCGGTCGCACCTGACGCCGTACATCCTGACTCGCGACCAGGCGGCCCGGGCGGCGAGCTCGCCGGTGATCGCCGCGTCGGAGGGCAACCGCCGCCGGCTGTGGCACCGGGCGGCTCCCGAACTCCCGCAGTACGAGATCACCGCGCTCGGGGCCGAGGCGAGCGGCGCCCTGGCCCGACGCGAGCTGAACCCGCGCGCCTTCGCCGGCGGCGGTCCCGGCGCGATGCTCGTGGTCTCGGCCTCGCCGACGCCGAACTCGGCCGGGATCGCGCTCGCGATGGCCGAGGCGAACGCCCGCGACGGCCGCGAGACCCTGCTGGTCTTGGCTGACGTGGAGGGTACGCCGGTTCTCGAGCACGTGACCGGGCACGAGGGTCTGACCGATCTGGTGCACGAGCCGGCCGCGACCCGGGCGATCCGGGCCCGCAAGCTGTTCCGGCCCGGTACGGTCGCCGACCTGTACGTCCTGCCCCCCGGCCTGAACCACGAGGAGACGGCCGAGGCCGTCGGCCCGTCGCTGGTGCCGGGCATCGTGGCGGACCTGCCGCCCGGGTACTCCGTGGTCATCCACGGACCGGCCGCGGTCGGCCGGCACGGGATCACGCCGCTGGCCGCCGCCGTCGACGCGTCGGTGCTGGTGGTGCAGGTCGGTCACGACAAGGAGATGGATGTCGCCCGGCTCACCGGAGCGCTGCACTTTGCGGGTGCACCGGTGCTGGGCGTCGTACTGATCGGAGCTTCGGCGCACGACGAGACGCTCGGGATCCCGCTGAACTTCAAGTCGGCCGACTTGGCCGCTCCACCGATCCGCTGACCGTGTCGTCGTACCAGCTGGCGCGGCCGGTGCCGGGGACCGTCGAGGAGGTCCAGAAGCCGGCCTGGTTCTGGCTGATGCTCTGGTGCCTGTTCGTGCTCGGCGTCCAGCCCTGGTCGTCCCGGGTGGCCGCGCCGCAGGGGACCACCGGGTCGACGAACAGCCTGATGAAGGGCCTGCTGCTGGGCGCGATCTTCCTGATCGCGCTGGCCGCGACCAAGCCCGGCTTCAAGACCCGGTTCACCCCGACGAGCAGCCTCTACCTGTTGTACGTGCTGTTCGCGACCGCGACCGCGTTCCTGCTGGCCGAACCGATGGGGCCGCTGATGCGACTCGCCCGGTTCCTGATCGGGCTGGTGCTGCTCTTCCTGCTCTGGCGGCCGCTGGTGCAGATCCCGGAGCGGCTGATCCGGGCTCATCTCTGGGCCCATCTGTTGCTGGCGACAACCGTCGTGCTGAGCCTGGCGTACGCGCCGAGCCAGGCCTGGCGGCCGCTCAGGTCGCTCGGCGCGGGGTACCGGCTGCAAGGTGTCATCATCCCGATGCTGCCGCCGCGGGTCGGTGAGGTCGGCGCGATCCTGCTCGGGCTCGCGCTGATCGGGTTCGTCTGCAAGAAGTTGTCCGCCGTACCCGCCGTGGGACTGATGGGGCTGGGCGTCGTGCTGGTCGCGGCGAGCCGGACCCGGACGTCGGCGGCGGCGATCGCGTTCGGGCTGGTGCTCGCGCTGATCCTGACCCGGAAGACCTGGGCCGGACGGATCGTGAGTCTCGGCGTGCCCGCCTTGATCGGCGTCGCGTTCCTGACCATCGGGTCGCTGCACACCTGGTTGCTGCGCGGCCAGGGCACCCAGCAGATCAGCTCGCTCAGCGGCCGGACCACCAGTTGGCAGGCGGTGCTGGACGAGAAGGTGTCGCTGCAGACGGCGATCATCGGCCACGGCCTGGGCAACAAACGCGTGCTGTTGCGACGCGGTGAAGGCGACATCGACGTGATGGCGATCGACAACAGTTGGCTCGGCCTCTATTGGGAGACCGGTCTGCTTGCCGTCACGATCGTCGGCATCGCGCTGATCGTCGCCTGGATCTCGGTTCTCCGTGCGCCCACGCCGTACGTGAAAGCCTGCGGTGCGATGCTGCTCGGCTACATCACCGCCGCCTCACTCAACGAGAGCGGCCTGTCCGACCTCAGCTCGATGACACTGCATCTGCTGGTCGCCGCCGCCGTCTGCGACGCTGACCGAATACGCCACCGCGCCAGACAGCAAGCGCAGGCCCTGGCTCGTTAGCTGTTGACGGAGTCCTGGTCGAAGCCGGCCTGCTGCCATTCGTTCCACGTCATGGTCTTCCCGCGGTAGGCGAAGCGAGTCTTGCCGTCCACCTGGTAGCTGTTGCGCCGGAAGGTGACCGCGCCGGCCTGGGTGGGGGAGCCCTTGTTCTCGACCACGCCGGTGCTCGCGGTCGCGTCGTCCATCACCACCAGGTTGCCCTCGATCACCACGTCGGCCAGCACATAGGCGCCGCGCGGACCGTCGCCGCGGGTCCGGGACTGGATCGAGATGCCGTTCCGGTTCGCCTTGACCAGGTTGCCGCGGACCTGCACCCCGGCCGACGTGTTCACATTGATCCCGCCGCCGTCCCACAGGCTCCCGCCGGAGCCGCGGCCGGTGCCGTAACCGTTGCCCTCGACCACGTTCTGCTCGATCACCGCCTGGTAGCTGATCTCGTACCGGATACCGTCCGCGGCGTTGTCCCGGATCCGGTTGCCGGTGATCCGCCGGTCGTACTCGGCGATGTCACTCCACATCCCGATCCCCTTGTTGGCCACGATGTCGTTCCCGGACACCTCACCCGACGACCGGGTCGACTTGATCCCGCCGGACTCCCAGTCGGCGATCCAGAACCCGTCGGTGTTGTTCCGGGTGACCAGGTTCGCGGTGATCCGTACGCCGGCCGACTTGTACTGCCCGATCCCTAGCTGCCCGTTGTCCGCGACCGTGTTCCGGCTCAGCTCGGCCCGGTCGCCTTCGATCACCATGATCCCGACCGCGTGGTTCCAGCGGACCTCGTTCGCGATCACCGTCCAGCCCGGGCCGACCTGCAACGCCCCGCCCTGCGGCCGGCTGGCGAAGTGCTCGATGGTCAGCCCGGTGACGGTGACGTCGTCGGCGGACTTCTCGATCGCGGTCGGCGTCCGGGACATCTCGACTTCGCGGCCGTCCGGGTCCTCACCGACGTACACGGCGTTGGCCTGGTAGTCGCCGAAGAACGTCCCCGGCTTCAGCTGGTCGAGTCTCATCACCCGGGTCAGATGCTTGCCGTCGACAAACATCTGCTCGCCGCGCTGGCACGGCTTGGCCTTGTCGTCCTCACACTGCCCTTTGAGCTGGTACGGCGCCGGAAGCGCCCCACGCACCACCCATCGGTCGCCGTCTCGCTTCCAGCCGTCCAATCGCACAGACCCGGTCAGTACGGCGCCCGGGCCGCCGCCCAACGTGTCACCAGCCCGCGGCCGGATCGCCCGGGTGATCCGGTGCACACCTTTGGCGAAGCAGAACGTCGTCCCCGCCGGCGCCGCATCGATCACCTGCTGGGGTTCGGCGCCCACCGCGATCGCGGTCCCTCGACACGCCTTCGCCGTACCCGGTCCCGTCGGACCTAACACCGCAGCGGCCGCCTTCGGGGGAGCAGTAGGCACTGTCACCGTCGGGGTCACAGGTCCAACCGCGGACGGCTTCTCCTCACCGCCCGAGCACCCAGCCAGCAGCAACACCAGCACGGCACCACCCACCGCGACACCACGACGCCTCATCCAGGTCCCTTCACCCGCCCCCGGCGAACAGATCTGGTGGAGACTACCGGCACCCGAGGTCCGCCCTCGTCAGGGTCGCCAGGTGTACCGAACGACGGGTAGTGGTCAGCCGCCCACAGGTCTGGCCGCGGCGGCTAGGCGTCAGGTGGGCCTGGCCGACTGGGTGTGTCCGACTACTACCCGTTCGTCGGTACGCCCAGCCCGCTGAGGTACGTGTCGCGGGCGAGGTTGTAGGCCAGGTCCTTGGCGACTTCGAAGGCGTCGTCCTCGTCGAGGCGGTGCTGGAGAACCAGGTTGGCCAGGTAGCCGGCGTCGATCCGGCGGGCCAGGTCGTGGCGGGCCGGGATCGACAGGAACGCCCGGGTGTCGTCGACGAAGCCGGAGGTGTTGTAGAAGCCGGCGGTCTCGGTGACCAGCTCGCGGAACCGGCGCATCCCGTCCGGACTGTCGAGGAACCACCACGGCGCCCCGAGCCGCACCGCGGAGTACACACCGGCCAACGGCGCCAGCTCCCGCGAGTAAACCGTCTCGTCCACGGTGAACAGCACCATCCGGAAGCCGTCCGCATGCCCGAACCGCTCGAGCAACGGCTGCAGCGACCGGGTGAACTCGGTCGCCACCGGAATGTCGTGCCCCTGGTCCGGCCCGTACGTCGAGTGGATCGCCGGATCGTGATTCCGCAGTACGCCGGGGTGCAACTGCATCACCAGGCCGTCCTCGGCCGACATCACCGCCGACTGGTACAGCATGTGGCCGGCGAACGCGCTCGCATCCCCCGCCGTGACGTCACCCTTCAACGCACTCGCGTAGACCCGCGCCGCGTCCGCATCGGACAGCGGAATCGCGGCCGCATTCAGGTGCCCGTGGTCGGTTGCTCGCGCACCCGCCTCCACAAAGGCCTGCCGCCGCTGCCGGATCGCCTGCAGGTACCCGTCGTACGTCGACGTGTCGACGTCGGCCAACGCGCCGAGCTGCTGCATCAGGTCACTCCAGTCCGGCCGGTCCAGATGGACGACGGCATCGGGGCGGAACGTCGGGACCACCCGGCCGGGCAGGTCCGCGGCCAACTTGGCGTGCTGGGCGAGGTCGTCCGTGGCAGCGTCGGTGGTGGAGATGAGCTCGATCGCGAACCGGTCGAGCAGCGCCCGCGGCCGGAAGCCGGGCTCGGCGAGCCGCGCGGAGATCTGGTCGTACAGCGCGTCCGCGGTCTCGGCCGACGGATGAGTTGTGACGCCGAGCACCTCGGCGAACTCGTGCTCGAGCCAGTACCGGCTCGGGGTCGCCCGGAAGAGGTGCCAGTTCGCGCAGAACTCGCGCCAGACCTCCCGAGGCTCGGCGGCCGGAGCGCCGTCGCGGCGGGGCAGCCCGAGGCGCTCGGGGGAGATGCCCTGCGAGATCAGCATCCGGGTGACGTAGTGGTCCGGGACGACCAGCAGTTCGGCCGGGTCGCCGAACGGGGCGTCGGTGGCGAACAGCGAGATGTCGACGTGCCCGTGCAGGCAGAGCAGCGGCAGGTCCTTCGTCGACGCGTGGATCCGCCGGGCGAGATCACGTGCCTCGCCGCCGGGCAGGGCACGGTCCGGATGAGGCTGCAGTGCCTTCGGCATGGGTCCTCCCTCAGGGGTCGGCTGCAACGGCTGCTGCAAAGGATTGCAGTCACCCGCGCCTGATACAACCCCTTGTCCACAAGGCGATTTCCCCGGCCGCCATCCGTCCGCTGCTCAGACCTTGACACATTGGTGAAACCGATTGCAGACTCGGCGCCATGTGCTGAGACCGGGACGAGCCGGAGGAGGTGACCATGCCTGCGACGATCCGTGACGTGGCGCGGCTGGCGGGCGTGTCGCCGTCCACCGTGTCCCGGGCACTCTCGATGCCGGCGATGGTGAACACCGCGACCCGGGCCCGGGTGGCCGCCGCGGTCGAGCAGCTCGGCTACCAGCCGAACCGGGCCGCCCGCGGCCTGATCACCGGCCGGACCAGCAACATCGGCCTGGTCGTGCCCGACCTCGCCAACCCGTTCTTCGCCAGCGTCGCCAAGGGCGTCCAGGCCCGCGCCCGGCGGTACGACGTAGCCGTCTTCATCGCCGACACCGACGAGGACGCGGCGGCCGAGGTCGGACTGGTGCGCGCACTGGCCAAACAGGTCGACGGGCTGATCCTGTGCTCACCCCGTGCGGGCGACGCCGACCTGTCCGCGATCGCCCAGGAGACGAACGTCGTACTGGTGAACCGCACCGCCGAGGGCGTGCCGGGGATCATCTACGACAACGAGGAAGGGATGCAGCAGGCGGTCGCTCACCTGGTGGCGCTCGGCCATCGGCGGATCGCCTGGGTCGGCGGACCGGTCACCTCATGGTCGACCCAGCATCGCAGCATCGGCCTCAGCAACGCCCTCTACGACCAGGGTGCCGTGCTGGCCCGGGTCGGTAGCTTCGCGCCGACGTACGAGGGCGGCATGGCGGCGGCAGACCAGGCCGTCGCCACCGGTGCCACCGCGGTGGTCACCTACAACGACCTGGTCGCGATCGGGCTGCTGGCCCGGTTGCACGCCCGGGGGATCTCGGTGCCCGGCGACCTCAGCGTGGTCGGCATCGACGACATCGCCATGTCCCGGATGGCCAGGCCGGCGCTCACCACGGTCCGGCTGCCGAAGCAGGAGGCCGGCCGGATCGCGGTGGAGCTGCTGCTGGCCGTTCTGGACGACCCGGATCCGGACACTGTCATCGGCAACCGCGGCACCCTGCACGGCGACCTCATCGTCCGTGACTCCACCGGCCCCGCCCCGAATCCCCCACCTCGATAGCCACAGTCGCCCACCCCGGCGATCAACCCCGGCCAGCCCGCCGGGACCGCCCTTGATCCAGAGGCAACGCCGATGCCCATTCAGCGGAGGCTGCGTGAACCCCACCCAGTTGGTCGGCCGTGTCAAAGAAGAACCATCCGAGTGAAAGAAGTAGTCGCTTGAGCAGCAGGCTGAGTCTCACCAACCTCCCCGTCGCCCCTGCGGTCGACCCGCGGCAACTGTCGGTCGGCATCGTCCACCTCGGGCTGGGCGCGTTCCACCGCGCCCACCAGGCCGTGGTCACCGAGCGGGCTGCCGTGGTCAGCGGGGACACCCGGTGGGGGATCGCCGGCGTGAGCCAGCGCTCGGCGACGGTCCGCGATCAGCTCGCACCCCAGGACGGCCTGTACGCCGTCCTGGAGCGAGGACTCGGTGATCCGTCGGTGCAGGTGATCGGGAGCATCCGCGAGGTGCTGACCGCACCCGAGGACCCGGAGGCGGTGGTTGCGCGGATCGCGGATCCGGCGGTGTCCGTGGTGACGCTGACCGTCACCGAGAAGGGCTACCGGGCGACCGGGGACAGTCTCGATCTCGACGATCCGGAGATCCAGGCCGACCTGACCGGTCGCCCGCCACGCACGGTCGTCGGCCAGTTGGCCGACGGGATCGCGTGCCGGGTCGAGCCGCTGACGATCGTGTCCTGCGACAACCTCGTTGCCAACGGCCCGTTCCTGCGCAAGCTGGTGGCGGAGTACTTCGAGGCCCTCGGCAAGGTGCCCGAGGTGTTCGAGGCGACCCGCTTCCCGGCCAGCATGGTGGACCGGATCGTGCCGGCGACGACCGACGCGGACCGGGACGAGGCCGCCCGGCTGCTCGGCGTCCGCGACGAAGCGGTAGTGGTCGCGGAGCCGTTCCTGCAGTGGGTGATCGAGGACGACTTCGCCGGCGACCGCCCGGCCTGGGAACGGGCCGACGCCGTTCTCACCCAGGACGTCGCGCCGTGGGAGCAGGCCAAGCTCCGGATGCTGAACGCCACCCACTCGATGCTCGCCTATCTCGGCGCGCTGCGCGGTTACGAGACCATCGCCGAGGCGGTCCGCGACGACGAACTCTCCGCCCTCGCCCGCGCGTTGATGACCGAGGACGTCGTACCCACCCTGACGCCGCCGGACGGCCTGGATCTGACCGAGTACGGCGCCACCGTTCTGGAGCGCTTCGCCAACCCCGCGTTGAAGCACCGGACGACGCAGGTCGCGATGGACGGCTCGGTCAAGCTGCCGGTCCGGATGCTCGGCACGGTCCGCGACCGCCTGGCCGCCGGTGCCGAGCCCCGCGTGATCTCGATCGCCGTCGCAGCCTGGATGGTCTACGTCCTGAAGACTCCGAACCTGGACGACCCGCAAGCCGACCGTCTCAAGGCAGCCGTGGCAGGCGCCTCCGAGCCGGCCGCGGTGGTCGACGCGCTCCTGGGAGTGGAGTCCGTCTTCACGCCGGAATTGCGTGACTCACAGGTCTTCCGCGACCTTCTGGTCGAGCACGTCAGCGCACTCGCGTCCGCAGTGTGAAGGTGCTGTCGGCGTCCTGACCGGTTTGGCGCCATTCGGTCGCGCTGTACCACTGACCGGTCTTCTGGAACCGGTCGGCGGTGAGGCTGTCCAGGATGTAGGTGTTGGCCTTCAGGGTGACCTCGCCGGCCGGGATGACGGCGCCGGAGTTCTGCACCATCCCGGTCGCGGTGGTGCCTCCCTTCATCGTCACCTGATTGCCGGAGACAACGATGTCGCGGAGCAGGTTCAGCCCCCGCGGACCGGAGCCGCGGGTGCGGGACTGGATCGAGATCCCGTTCACGTTGTTCGCCGACGACGTTGTCGCGGACCTGCACGTTCGACGACGTGTTCACGTTGATCCCGCCGCCGTCCCACAGCGACGTCCCCGAGCCGCGCCCGGTACCGAGGCCGTTGCCGGTGATCGTGTTGTCCGCGATGGTGCCGTTGCGGCCGATCTCGTAGCGGATCCCGTCGGCCGCGTTGTCGACGATCTGGTTGGCGTTGAAGGTGCGGCCGTCGTCGTACGCGTCACTCCACAGCCCGACGCCGCGGTTGGCCTTGATCAGGTTGCCGGTGACCCAGCCGCCGTTGGACCAGGCGTCTTGATCCCCCGACTCCCAGTCGGCGATCCAGAAGCCGTCGGTGTTGTTGTAGCTCACCTCGTTGGCGGCGATGGTGCCGTTCAGCGTGCTGTACTGCCCGATGCCGAGCTGGCCGTTGTGGTGGATCAGGTTCTTCTCGAGTACGGCGCTGTCGGCGTTGACCAGCATCGCCCCGACCGCGTGGTTCCAGCGGATGTCGTTGGCGTACACCTTCCAGCCCAGCCCGAGCTGGATCGCCCCACCCTGCGGCGGCGTCGCGAAGTGCTCGATCGTCAGGCCGCGCACGGTGACACCGTTCGCACTGGACTGGATCGCGGTCTCGGTCTTCGACATCTCCACCGACCGTCCGGCCGGGTTGTCGCCCAGGTAGACCGCGTTCGCCGGGTAGTCGGCGTAGAAGGTGCCGGGAGCAACCTTGTCGCGGGCGGCCACGCGGGTCAGGTGTTCCCGTCCAGGAAGACCTGCTCGCGAGGAAGCAGATGTTCGCGACGTTGTCCTCGCACTGACCGGTCTGCCCGTACGCCGGCGGCAGGACGCCCGTGGTGACCCAGTCACCGCTGGAGGCGGACCACTTGGTCAGCGGCACCGATCCCGTCAGTACGGCGCCTTGATCGCTGGCCAGCACCTGGTTGGTTTCGGCCGGATGGTCTGGCTGATGCGACGCAGGCCGGCGGCGAAGCAGAACGTCGTACCGTTCGGCGCGTCGTCGACAGCCGGGTCGCGTCCTGACCTGGCGTGATCGTGACGCCGGTGCAGGCCGGCGCGTGGGACGGCCCGGCTTGCAGGTCACCCGTGGGAGCGGTGGGTGGCGTCGGCGTCGACGGCTGGTCGTCCGCGAGGAGGCCGGCGATCAGCTTGGGCTGGTCGTCGGCGGGGGAGCTGTTCGCGGGCAGCGCGGTCGCGGTGAGCGTGAAGGTGCCTGCTGCAACGATCGCGACAACGGCGATTGGTGCCTTCATCTGCGGAGCCTCCGGGGGCACAGGTGGGTCCTGAGCGCACCCCCCATGGCGCGGCTTCGCACAGCAGACTACTACGTCAGGTAGCCAATGCAACACTTTCCGCTGCAAAAATTGCTTTCTGCATCGATTGCGGAGGGTGCATCCGGTGGCAATCGGCATTGCCCGGGACAATCAGTTCAGCAGGAACTTACCGAGTGCGTCGAGGCCCGCCTGCTGCCAGCCGTCCGCGGTCAGCTTGGTGCCGAACCGGGAGAACCGCAGCGCGCCGAGCGTGTCCAGGACGTACTTGTTGCGGCTGAAAACGACCTCGCCGTCCGGCACCTCGGCGCCGGAATTCTTCACCATGCCGGTGCTCTGGCTGCCGCCGGTCATCTCGATGGTGTTCCCGGTGACCTGGATGTCGCGCAGCAGGTACGTGCCCCACGGGCCGGTGCCGCGGGTCCGGGACTGGATCGTCACACCGTTGACGTTGCCGGAGACAACGTTGTTCCGGACCGTCACGCCGGTCGAGGTGTTGATGTTGACCCCGCCGCCGTCCCACAGCGACGTCCCCGAGCCGCGGCCGGTGCCGAAGCCGTTGCCGCTGATCGTGTTGTTCTCGATCGTGCCGTTGCGGCTGATCTCGTACCGGATCCCGTCGGCGGCGTTGCCGATGATCTTGTTTCCGCTGATCACCCGGCCGTCGTCGGCCACGTCGGCCCACATCCCGATGCCCTTGTTGGCCTTGATCAGGTTGCCGCTGACGGTGCCGGAGGACCGGGTCGACTTGATCCCGCCGGACTCCCAGTCGGCGATCCAGAAGCCGTCGGTGTTGTTGCCGGTGATCACGTTGCGGGTCACGGTCGCCGCGGCCGAGCTGTACTGGCCGAGGCCGAGCTGACCGTTGTTTCGGATCAGGTTCTTCTCGACCCGGGTGTTGTCCGCCTTGACCAGCATCACGCCGACGGCGTGGTTCCAGCGGACGTCGTTCGCGGTCACCTTCCAGCCCGGGCCGGAGACCAGCGCGCCGGCCTGCGGTGCGCTGGCGAAGTGCTCGATGGTCAGACCGCGGACGACCACACCGGTCGAGCCGGACTCGATCGCGGTCCCGGTCTTCGACATCTCCACCGCGCGGCCGGCCGGGTCGCTGCCGAGGTAGATCGCGTTCGCGGCGTAGTCGGCGTAGAAGGTACCGGCCGCCACCGCGCCCAGGCTCGCCACCCGGGTCAGGTGCTCGCCGTCCACGAAGACCCGCTCGCGCAGGTGGCAGATGTTCGCCTTGTCGTCCTCACACTGCCCGCTCATCCCGTACGCCGCCGGGAGCGCCCCACGCACCACCCAGGCGGCGCCGGACCTGGCCCACCCGGTCAGCGGTACGGATCCGGTCAGTACGGCGCGGTCCTCGCTGGCCAGCGTGGTGTCCGCCTTCGGCCGGATCGTCTCGGTGATGCGATGCAGGCCGGACGCGAAGCAGAACGTCGTACCGGCGGGCTTGGAGTTCACGATCGACTGGGCGTTCTCGCCGGGCTTGATCACCACGCCGCTGCACGGTCCGGCGAACGCCGGGCCGGCATCGCCCTCGTCCGCGCTCGGGACGGCCGGCGCCTTGGTGGTCGTCGGTGCGGTGGTCGGCTTCGCGGTGGTAGAGGCCGGCGGGGTCGTGGCCGGCTTCTTCGAGGACACGCTGGTCGTGGTCGCCTTGGGCGGCACGGTCGCCCGTGGCGTCTTGGAGACGCGGTGCGAGGGGAGAACCCCGGAAGTTGCCGGGTCGCTGAGATCGCGTGACTTCGCGACGTCCATGGCGTTCTTCTCATTGGCGATGACCGGGAGCGCGACGGTAACCACGGTGAGCGCAGCCGCGATCAGCGCTGCGAACCACAACTTCCTCAATGCACCCTCCGGGGTGTGCAGCGCACCTTCCCGGGAAGACCCGGAAACCAGGTGTAGCCGCCGCGAGACTTAAGGTAGTGCCATGCGGGTCGCCATGTTGCACAACCGTTACCGGACCGGTCAACCCAGTGGTGAGAACACCGTGGTCGCGCAGACGGCTGATTTGCTGGGTAACTCAGGACATG
This sequence comes from uncultured Actinomycetota bacterium, assembly GCA_963770725.1. GTDB lineage: Bacteria > Actinomycetota > Actinomycetes > Propionibacteriales > Kribbellaceae > Kribbella. The sequence goes on along the minus strand of CAVYQT010000008.1, from coordinate 27,860 downwards.
ACGTCGACCTGTACGCGCGGAACAGCGACGATATCGCTCGAGCTGAGCCGGAAAGATCGCGCATTGTTACCGTTCCGCTCCGTTTGGTCATTTTCGTCGGAACGCGAATTAACACTTCTATTGCAGGAGCGCCGGCCCGATGTGGTGCACGTCCACAACACGTTCCCGCTGTTCAGTGCGTCCGTACTGCGTGCCGCGCACCGGCTGGATCTGCCGGTCGTGGCGACACTGCACAACTTCCGGCTGATGTGCGCCAACGCAGTGCTGCAGCGGGACGGGCGGCCGTGCGATTCCTGCGTCGGTCGGCTTCCGTTGGCCGGCGTACGGCACGGCTGCTATCGCGAGTCGCGCGTGCAGACGTTGCCGTTGGCGACCAGCATCGGCGTGCACCACAAGCTCCGCACCTGGCAGCGATACGTCACCACACTGGTCGCGCCGTCGGAGTTCGTCCGCGGGCGGTACGTCGATCATGGCTTCGATCCGGACCAGATCGTGGTGAAGCCGCACGCGGTGCCGCACTCCGGTGAGGTGCGCGAGGGGCCCGGAAATGCGGTGGTGTTTCTCGGCCGGCTGGTCGAGGACAAGGGGTTCGCGGATCTGCTGCGGGCCTGGGACTCCTCGCTCGGGAAGCTGGTCGTGATCGGTGACGGTCCGCTGCGCGCCGAGGCGGAGGCACGGGCCGCGCGGGACTCGTCGATTCAGGTGAAAGGTCAACTACCGTGGGCCGAAGGGATGGAACTCCTCCGGTCCGCGCGCGTCGCCGTCGTACCGGCGCGTTCGTATGAGACCTTCGGACTCGTGGTGGTGGAGGCGTTCGCGCACGGCGTGCCCGTGGTGGCGTCCCGGCTGGGTGCGCTGGCGGAGTTGGTCGACGACGGTGAGACCGGGGCTCTGAGCGAGCCCGGGGACCCGGAAAGCCTGCGGAAGGCCATCGGGTTGGTGAGCGATCCCGTCACTTCGGTAGCCTTCGGCGAACGAGCCCGACAGGTCTACCTCGACCGCTTCACCCCGGAGCGCGACCTGTTGGCCATCGAAAGGATCTACACCGATGCGATCGCCCGGCACAGCGCATGACTCTGGGCGGGCTGTGAGCACACGGTATAAGGTCGGCGAGGACGTACGGGGTCATGCGGGGGCAGATCGTTTGCTGGGGGAAGGCAGTTTGTCGCGAGTCGGATTTCTGGCCGGGGTCTTCGACCTGTTCCACGTCGGGCACGTCGACGTGCTCGGACGGGCCCGGCAGGCGTGCGACCGGCTCGTCGTGGGTGTGCTGACCGACGACTGGGCGGTGGACGCGTGGGGTGCGCGGCCGTTCGTGCCGCTGGTCGAGCGGACCCAGATCCTCGAGCACCTGCGCTGTGTCGACGAGGTGGTCGTGGTGGACGGCGTCCGGTCCGCGTGGCTGACCGGCGTCCTGGGGGTACAGACCGTGTTCGCTGCCAGTGGTACCGACGGCGTGCTCGGCGTGGACGAGTTCGACGGGATTCCGGGCGAGCTGGTCAGCGTCCTGCCGGCCGGCCGCGTCTCCCGCAGCCCGATCCTGCGCGCCGCCATCGACCAGCGGCAATCACGCAGCTCAGTCGCATGACAGCCGCCTCGCTGCGGGACGTCGTCGGGGAGCTGTCCCGGGTGCAGAAGCCGTCGGCTGGGACTCCGGCGTACTCGCGGTTCGTCAATCGCCGGATCGGGCGGGTGTTCGCCGCGGCCGCGTTCCTCGGGCGGCGGACACCGAACCAGGTAAGCCTCGCGTCGGGGTTCTGCTCGCTGGTGGGGATCGTGCTGATCGCGACCGTGCGGCCGTCGGTGACGCTCGCGCTCGCGGTGACCGCGCTGCTGGTCCTCGGGTACGGCCTCGACTCCGCGGACGGCCAGCTGGCGCGGCTGCGCGGCGGCGGATCGCCGTTGGGCGAGTGGCTCGACCACATGATCGACGCGGTCAAGATCGTGCTGCTGCACAGCGCCGTACTGGTCTCGTTCTACCGCTTCGATGCCTTCAGCAACGAGTTGGTGCTGCTGATCCCGCTGGTCTACGTCTGCATGTCGTCGGTGCTGTTCTTCGGGCTGATCCTGATCGATCAGCTCCGCCGCCGGCACGGCGGCGGGCAGAAGCCCAACGAGCGCGGCGATTCGGTGCCAAGTCGTTGCTGATCGCACCGACCGACTACGGCGTGCTGTGCCTGGTCTTCCTCACCTTCGGCACCCCGTCGCTGTTCGTCGTCCTGTACGGCGCACTGCTCGCCGCCAACCTGGTGTTCCTGGCGGCGGCGATCGCCAAGTGGTACCGGGAGATGGCGTTGCTGGCACCGGGGGTGCGCGGCTGATGGGCGTGGTCGGGTACGCACCGGGTGTCTACGACATGTTCCACATCGGTCACCTGAACATCCTGCGCCGGGCCCGGGAGCACTGCGACCACCTGATCGCCGGCGTGGTCGAGGACGATGTGGTGGCCCGGATCAAGGGCCGGCCGCCGGTGGTCCCGCACGACGAGCGGATGGAGGTCGTCCGGGCGCTCGGCCTGGTCGACGAGGTGGTCAGCGACTGGTCCAGCGACAAGTTCGAGATGTGGAAGCAGTTGCGGTACGACGTCCTGTTCAAAGGTGACGATTGGAAGGGCACCGAGAAGGGGACAAGACTGGAGAAGCTGCTCGGGCAGGTCGGTGCCGGCGTGCATTACTTCCCGTACACGGCGTCGACCTCGAGCACGGATCTGCGCAGGTTGCTGGAGGGGATGGGCTGATGTCGACCCGGCCGAAGGTCCTGCTCAGCGCGTACGCGTGCCGGCCGAAGGGCGGGTCGGAGCCGGGTGCGGGCTGGGCGTGGGCGAAGGCGGCCGCACGCGATCACGACGTGTGGCTGCTGACCCGCGGGAAGTTCGCGCACGAGATCGCGGCGGAGTTGGCGATCCGGCCGGTTCCGGCGCTGACCGTCGTACCGCTGGAACTGCCCAAGTGGGTGCTCAGGCTGCGTCGCCGGCCCAGGGACGTGTACTGGTACTACCCGCTCTGGCAGGGGCTGGCGCGCCGGACGGCGCGTCAGCTGCACGAGGAACATTCGTTCGATGTGATCCATCATCTGACCTTTGCGGTCGACTGGATGTCGGCGGGCGTGGTGGAGGAGTCGTCCGCCAAGGTGATCTGGGGTCCGGTCGGCGGGTCGACCACGGCGCCGTTGTCGATGGCGCACTGGCTCGGGCCGCGCGGCCTGCCGGCCGAACTGGTACGACGTACGTACACCGGGATCCGGCGTCACCTGACCGGGCGGAAGCTGGCCCAGCGCGCCGACCTGATGGTTGCCCAGAACAACGATGTCGCCGAGGTGTTCCGCAAGTACGCGCGGGAGATCGCGGTCCAGCCGAACGTCGCGATCAGTCGCTTCACCGCCTCCGGTCCCTATGAGCCGTTCGGTGCCCCGGGCATCAAGACCGCGCTGTTCGTCGGCCGGTTGATCCCTTGGAAGGGTGTGCTGCTCGGGATCAGCGCACTGGCGCGGCCGGAGGCCGCGAACTGGGAGCTGCGGGTCATCGGCGACGGCCCGGACTGGGGACGTGCCGAGCGGCTCGCGGAAGAGCTGGGTGTGCGCGATCGGGTCGAGTTCACCGGTCAGCTGCCGCGGGAGGAGGTGCTGGCCGCGATGTTCCGCGCCGACGCGTTGCTCGCGCCGGCGCTGCGTGAGGCCGCGGGCTGGGCCGTGACCGAGGCCCTGGCCTCAGGGTGCCCGGTGGTCTGTCTGGACCGCGGTGGTCCGTCGGTCATCGTCGGGCCCGGCGAAGGCGTCGCCGTGTCCTGGCGTGGCGACGTGGTGGGCGAACTCGCGCGCGGACTGGCCTCCCTGCAGGGCCGGATCACCCCGGTCGACCGGTGGGGCCCCGACCGGCTCCCCGACATCCTCGCCGCCTGGTACGCCCCAGCCCGCGTCTCGTCCTAGTCCCGTGTCGTCCTAGTCCCGTGTCGTCCTGGTCCCGTGTCGTCCCAGTCCCGCGTCGTCCTGGTCCCGCGTCGGCCTAGTCCCGGGCGGCCTTGCCCGGGAGGGCGAGCATCCGGTCGAGGGCGACCTTGGCGTACTTCTCCGTGTAGGCGTCGACCGTGATCGGGTTGACGACGTGGCCGGCGACCAGGTTCTCCAGCGCCCAGACGAAGTGCGGCAGGTCGATCCGGTTCATGGTGGCGCAGTAGCAGACCGCCTTGTCCAGGAAGACGATGTTCTTGTCGGTGTGCTGCTTGGCCAGCCGCTGGACCAGGTTGAGCTCGGTCCCGACCGCCCACGACGTACCGGGCTCCGCCTGCTCGAGGGTCTGGATGATGTATTCGGTCGAGCCGACCAGGTCCGCCTTGGTGACGACGTCGTGGCGGCACTCGGGGTGGACGATCACGTTGACGCCCGGAACCCGGGAACGCACGTCGTCGACCGAGGCGGCGGTGAAGCGGCCGTGCACCGAGCAGTGCCCGCGCCACAGGATCATCTTCGCGGCCGCGAGCTGCTCGCGGGTGAGCCCGCCGCCCGGCTTGTGCGGGTCGTACACCACGCAGTCGTCCAGGCTCATGCCCATCTTCAGTACGGCGGTGTTGCGGCCGAGATGCTGGTCGGGCAGGAACAGCACCTTCTCGCCCTGCTCGAAGGCCCATTCGAGCGCGGTGTCGGCGTTGCTCGACGTACACACGGCGCCGCCGTTGCGGCCGCAGAACGCCTTGATGTCGGCGCTCGAGTTCATGTAGGTGACCGGCACGGTCACGTCGGCGACACCGGCGTCGGCGAGTGCGTCCCAGGCCGCCTCGACCTGCTGGATCCGGGCCATGTCGGCCATCGAGCAACCGGCCGCGAGGTCGGGCAGGATCACCGTCTGCTGTTCGTTGGTGAGGATGTCGGCCGACTCGGCCATGAAGTGCACACCGCAGAACACGATGTACGGCGCGTCCGGCCGGGCCGCGGCGTCACGGGCCAGCTTGAACGAGTCCCCGGTGACATCGGCGAACTGGATCACCTCGTCGCGCTGGTAGTGGTGACCGAGCACGAACACCTGGTCACCGAGCGCCGCCTTCGCCTTCAGCGCCCGCTCGACCAGATCCGGGTCGGAGGCCGGTGGCAGCGCTCCCGGGCACTCGACGCCCCGCTCCGAGTGCGGGTCGGTGTTCTGTCCCAGGAACAGCAGAGGAAGCGCCTTCGGGCCATCCGCAGTAGTCGTCACGTCAAACATCGTGCCACGTCGCGCCCCCGGGACTGCGTGGTACAGGTCACTGCTCAGAGTGTGAAATCGCTACCCTCCGATTGTGAAGACTGCGGGATTGCTGCTGGCTGCCGGTGCCGGGCGACGGATGGGGGCGCCGAAAGCTCTCATTCGGGACCCGGATGGGGTCAGCTGGGCGGTTCGGACGGCGCGCCTGCTGGTTGCGGCGGGCTGTGCACCGGTCGTCGTGGTGATCGGCGCGGCAGCGGACCAGGTGCGGGCCGAGCTGGCCTCCGAGCCGATCGAACTCGTCGAGGCGACGGACTGGGCTGAGGGGATGGGCGCCTCGCTCCGGGCGGGTCTTTCCGCGTTGCGGCGCCTGGCGGAACCACGGCCCGGCTCTGCTTCGACCGCCCCTGAGCTCGATGCGGCACTCGTCGTGACGGTCGACGTCCCCGGTCTTACCACCGGCGTTGTGCGACGTGTGTCCGCCCGCGCCGACCGGACGGTGCTGGCTCGGGCCGTCTACGACGGCACTCCCGGGCACCCGGTGCTGCTGGGGCGGGACCACTGGGACGGCGTGATTGCCACCGCCGTCGGGGATCAGGGTGCTCGGCCGTACCTCGAGCAACATCGACCGGTGGAGGTCGAGTGTGGTGATCTCGCGGACGGATCGGACGTGGATACGGTCGCGGAACTGCCGGAGGGGCATCGTCACGGCTGGGCCTCGGGGTGATGCGCAGCCTTGGCATCCCGGGCGGGTCGGGTGATGCTGAGCAGATGAACGCAGTCGGCTCCGCGGCAGAGCTCGCCGAGCGTCTGCGCGGAACCGGGTATCTCGCCGACGACGGCCTGGCCACGGTCGGCTATCTTGCGCTCGCCCTGCACCGCCCGCTGCTCCTCGAAGGCGAACCTGGCACCGGCAAGACCTCCCTCGCCGCCGCGATCGCCGAGGCGCTCGACCTCCAGCTGATCCGGCTGCAGTGCTACGAGGGCATCGACTCGACCCAAGCGCTCTACGACTGGGACTTCCCGCGCCAGATCCTGCACCTGCGCACAGTCGAGGCGACCAGCGGCGACGCGGACGTGGAAGACGTCGAGAAGTCTTTGTTCGACGAGCGGTTCCTGCTCGCCCGCCCGGTGTTGCGGGCGCTGCGGGAGAGTCCCGCCGTACTGCTGGTGGACGAGATCGACCGGGCGGACGACGAGTTCGAGGCGTTCCTGCTCGAGGTGCTGTCGACCTACGAGGTGACGATCCCGGAGCTCGGCACGATCACCGCCGAGGTCCCGCCGGTCGTCGTACTCACCTCCAACCGGACCCGTGAGGTGCACGACGCGCTGAAGCGTCGCTGCCTCTACCACTGGATCGACCATCCCGGTCTGGCACGCGAGGTCGAGATCGTGCGCACCCGGCTCCCGGACGTGTCTCAGCGGCTGGCTGAACAGGTGGCGCGCTCGGTGCAGCGGATGCGTGACCTGGACCTGCTCAAGCCACCAGGTGTTGCGGAGACCCTCGACTGGGCCCGGGCGCTCGACGCACTCGGCACGGACACGCTGGACGTCGAGGCGGCGGCTGCAACGCTGGGGGCGGTGCTCAAGTACCGGGAAGACACAGACCGGGTGCGTGAGTCGCTGGACCGGTTGCTGGCGAGCTGAGGCGACCATGACCGCACCAGACCTCGCCTTGGCCGGATTCGCCTCCGCACTCCGGCACGCAGGTCTGGCCGTGACCGCCGACCGCGTGCACCTCTTCCTGCGAGCAGTCGCTGCGCTGGACGCCGCTGTCACCGCGGACGTCTACTGGGCCGGCCGTGCCGCTCTCTGCAGCGGGCCGGACGACACTTCACGGTACGACGAGGTGTTCGCCGCCTGGTTCGCCGGTCAACGGTCCGGCCGGCCCGTTCGCCGTACGACGTCGACGACGATGCAGGCCGCGCTCGACGTCGACGACACCGGTTCCGGCGACGACAGCGACCGCTTGCTCAACGTGTCCGCGAGTACGACGGAAGTCCTGCGCCACCGTGATGTCGCCGAACTGTCCGCCGGTGACCGGGCCGAGTTGGCCAGACTGTTCGGCACACTCCGCCCACGGGTTCCGGTCCGTCGCACTGCCCGGCGCCGCCCGTCGCACCGCGGCGACATCGACCCGCGGCGGACGTTGCGCGCCCAGTTGCGCCAGGTCGGCGAGCCGGCCCGCGTCATGTACCGCCGACGCGGCACCAGACCTCGTCGCGTCGTCCTGCTCGTCGATGTGTCCGGCTCGATGCGTCCGTACGCCGACAGCCTGCTGCGACTCGCTCACACCCTGGTCCGGGCTGCACCGCGATCGGTGGAGGTCTTCACCGTCGGCACTCGGCTGACCCGGGTCACACCGGCACTGCGGCACCGGGATCCGGAGTTCGCGCTGCGGCTCGCGGGCGACGTCGTACCGGACTGGTCGGGCGGTACACGACTCGGCGAGGTGCTCAAGGTGTTCCTGGATCGGTGGGGTCAGCGCGGTACGGCGCGGCGGGCGCTCGTGGTGGTGTGCAGTGACGGGTGGGAGCGCGGGGACGCCTCGCTGCTCGGTGTCCAGTTGGAACGGTTGGCCGCCCTGGCACATCGGGTGGTCTGGCTGAACCCGCATCGCGGCAAGCCCGGGTACCTGCCGGTGCAGGCCGGGATCGTCGCCGTACTGCCTCACCTGGACGACCTGGTCGCGGGGCACAGCCTGGCCAGCTTTGCGGATCTTCTGGAGGTGGTGGCCGATGCGTGACGTGCTCGAACGGCTGGTGGAGTGGTGGAACGCGGGGGAGTCGGTTGCCGTGGGCACCGTCGTGGCCACGTTCGAGTCGGCGCCGCGGCCGCCTGGCGCGGTCATGCTGGTCGGACCCGGTGGCGAGGCGGTCGGCAGCGTCTCGGGTGGCTGCGTCGAGGGCGCCGTCTACCAACTCGGCGAAGAGATCCTGGAGTCGGGTGAGCCCATCCTGCAGCGGTACGGCGTGAGCGACGAGTCGGCGTTCGCGGTCGGCCTCACCTGTGGCGGCATCATCGACATCTTCGTCGAGCGGGTCGACAGAACGTCGTACCCCTGGCTGGCCGAGGTGGCGGCCGACATCGACGCCGGCCGCCCGGTAGCCGTCGCCACCGTGGTGGCCCACCCGGATCCGACCCGCCTCGGCCGCCGCCTGGTGATCCGCCCAGTCGACGAGAGGTCGGTCGATCGGGGGACTGTTGGGAGTCTTGGGTCGGAGCGGGCTGATGATGCGGTGGCGGACGATGCGCGGGGGTTGCTGGCAGCGGGGCGGACGGAGACCTTGGAGTATGGGCCGGACGGGCAGCGGCGGGGTGAGGGGATGCGGGTGTTCGTGTCGTCGTACGCGCCGGTGCCGCGGCTGCTGGTCTTCGGTGCGATCGACTTCGCCGCCGCGGTGGCGAAGCTCGGGGCGTTCCTCGGTTACCGGGTGACGGTGTGCGATGCGCGCGGGGTGTTCGCGACGTCCTCGCGGTTCCCGTCGGCGGACGAGGTGATCGTCGACTGGCCGCATCGCTACCTCGCGGCCGAAGCGGCGGCCGGCCGGATCGACGGCCGGACGGTGATCTGTGTCCTCACCCACGACCCCAAGTTCGACGTACCGCTCCTGGAGGTCGCGCTGCGCCTGCCCGAACTCGGCTACATCGGCGCGATGGGCTCCCGCCGCACCCACGACGACCGGCTGAAACGCCTCCGCGAAGCCGGCCTCACCGAACCCGAGGTCGCCCGCCTGGCCAGCCCGATCGGCCTCGACCTCGGCGCCCGCACCCCCGAGGAGACCGCCGTCAGCATCGCCGCCGAGATCATCGCGCTCAACTGGGGCGGCGCCGGCACCCGGCTGTCGGACCAACCCGGGCCCATCCACCACTGACCGTCCCGCCGGCCGGTACCGGTTGGAAGTGACAGTGGTCCGATGTCTTGTGGCGAACATCACGCGGGAGCAGGATCAGTGGCAGGTGGGTGCCTACTTCTGGAGGCGGGGCGATGACCCGGATCACGGTGCAAGTCGACGGAAGCAGCTACACGGACGACGTGGAGCCGCGCACGCTGTTGGTGCATTACCTGCGCGAGCAGCTGGGAAAGACAGGGACAGTGGTCGGATGCGACACCGGGAACTGCGGTTCGTGCACGGTCCACCTCGACGGCCGGAGTGTGAAGGCGTGCTCGCTGTTCGCGGTCCAGGCCGACGGGCACGAGGTCACCACGATCGAGGGTCTCGCGACCAACGGACAACTGCACCCGATGCAGGAGGCGTTCCGCGAGAACCACGCTCTGCAGTGCGGTTACTGCACGCCCGGCATGATCATGCAGTCGCTCGATCTGCTTGCCGACAATCCGCATCCGACCGATGACGAGATCCGGCTCGGGCTCGAGGGCAACCTCTGCCGCTGCACCGGCTACCAGAACATCGTCCGGGCCGTCCAGGCCGCGGCCGGCGGTGCGCAATGACCGCCACCGAGGAACGCCCGGCCGCCGAGATCGGCAACCCGCGCCGGCGCAAGGAGGACGCCCGGCTGATCACCGGCCGGACCCGCTGGACCGACAACGTCGTACTGCCCGGCATGTTGCACCTCGGCATGGTCCGCAGTCCGTTCGCGCACGCACGGATCACCGGCGTCGACACCGAGTCGGCCCGGGCGGCCAGTGGCGTGGTCGCCGTACTGACCGGCGCCGATCTCGCCGAGGAGCAGGGCGGGCTGCCGTTCGCCTGGACGGCGACGCCTGAGCAGGTGCAGCCGAACCACCCGTCCATCGCCGTCGACACGGTGAACTTCGCCGGTGAGATCGTCGCCGTCGTGGTGGCCCGGTCCGCGGCCGAGGCGTGTGACGCGGCCGAACTGGTCGACGTGGACTACGAGGAGCTGCCGGCCGCGCTCGACCTCAAGGCGGCCGCCGCCGACGAGGTGCTCGCGCATCCCGATCTCGGCACCAACGTGTCGGCCACGTTCGTGTACGACTCGGCCGAGGCCGGTCACGGCGGCGAGGTCGAGGCCGCGATCGCGGCGGCGCGCGACGGCGGCATCGTGATCGAACGCGAGTTCCGCCAGCAGCGGCTGATCCCGTCGTTCATGGAGCCGCGGTCGATCGTGGCCGACCCGACCGGTGAGCAGCTCACGGTGTGGTCCTCGACCCAGGTGCCGCACTTCGTGAAGATCTTCCTCTCGCTGGTCCTCGGCATCCCAGAGCACAAGATCCGCGTGATCGCTCCCGACGTCGGCGGCGGCTTCGGCGGCAAGCTGCAGTTCATACCGGAGGAAGTGCTCACGGTGCTCGCGGCCCGCCGTACCGGAAAGCCCTGTAAGTACACCGAAACCCGGTCGGAATCGCTGATGGCGGCCCACCACGGCCGCGACCAGTGGCAGAAGGTCACGCTGTCGGCCGACCGCGACGGCAACGTCACCGGGCTCAAGGTCGACCTGCTCGCCAACATGGGCGCGTACCTCGGCCTGGTCTCGGCCGGCATCCCGATCCTCGGGGCCTTGATGTACAACGGCATCTACAAGTTCCCGGCGTACCGGCTGAGCTGCACCAACGTCTTCACCAACCTGACCTGGACGGACGCCTACCGCGGTGCCGGCCGGCCGGAGGCGACGTTCGCGGTCGAGCGGATGATGGACGAGCTCGCGACGCACCTCGGCGTCGACCCGCTGGAGGTCCGCGAGCGGAACTGGATCAAGCACGAGGAGTTCCCGTTCGCGACCGTGAGCGGGCTGCGGTACGACTCCGGCAACTACGAGGCCGCGACCGCCAAGGCCAAGGAGCTTTTCGGGTACGACGACCTGCGCGCCGAACAACTCCAGCGGCGCGAGTCCGGCGACCCGGTCCAGCTCGGCATCGGCGTCTCGACGTACACCGAGATGTGCGGGCTGGCGCCGTCGCGCTGGCTCGGCTCGATGGGGTACGTCGGCGGCGGGTGGGAGCACGCGTCGATCCGGATGCTGCCGACCGGCAAGGTCGAGGTGATCACCGGGACGAGTCCGCACGGCCAGGGACACGAGACGGCGTGGAGTCAGCTGGTCGCCGATCGGCTGGGTGTCGCCTTCGAGGACATCGAAGTGCTGCACGGCGACACGCAGGTCGCCGCGCGCGGACTGGACACGTACGGCTCGCGATCGCTCGCGGTCGGCGGGATGGCGGTGCTCGCCGCGGCCGACAAGGTGATCGAGAAGGCGAAGCCGATCGCGGCCCAGTTGCTGGAGGCGAACGCGGACGACCTCGACTTCAACGGCGGCCGGTTCGGGGTCCGGGGCACCGAGTCGGGGATGACGCTGGCGGAGCTGGCGTTCGCGGTGTTCCAGGGGCACAAGCTGGACGGTGGTGCGGAGCGCTCGCTGGATGCGGACGCGACGCTGGAGCCGGACGACTTCTCGTTCCCGCACGGCACCCACTTGTGCGCGGTCGAGGTCGACACCGAGACCGGGGCGACGAAGATCCGGTCGTACGTGTGCGTTGACGACGTTGGGATTGTCGTCAATCCACTGATCGTCGAGGGTCAGGTGCACGGCGGGATCGCGCAGGGCATCGCGCAGGCCCTGTTCGAGGAAGCGGTGTACGACGAGGCCGGCACGCTGGTGTCCGGGTCGTTCGACCAGTACCTGGTTCCGTCGCCGCCCGACCTGCCGCCGTTCGTGACCGCGCGGACCGAGACTCCGGCGACAACGAACCAGTTGGGTGTGAAGGGTGTCGGCGAGGCGGGCACGATCGCCTCGACGCCGGCCGTGGTGAACGCGGTGATCGACGCGCTCCGTCACCTCGGAGTGGCGGACGTCGAGATGCCGTGTACGCCGTACCGGGTGTGGAAAGCCTTACAGGCAGGGGCGGCCTCATGATTCCCGCGGGCTTCGAGTACTTCACGCCGATGTCGGTCGACGAGGCGGTGGCGTTGCTGCGCGAGCACTCCGACGCCAAGGTGCTGGCCGGCGGCCAGAGCCTGCTGCCGGTGCTGCGGCTTCGGTTGGCGGCCCCGGAGTCGATTGTCGACATTGGGAAGATCGACGAGTTGCGGGGTGTGCAGGACGACGGGGACGCGTTGCTGATCGGTGCGCTGACACCGCACAGCACGGTCCAGGCCGATCCGCTGATCGCTGAGCACGCCCGGCTGATCTCGTTGGCCGCGGCAACGATCGCGGATCCGCAGGTGCGGCATCGCGGGACGTTCGGCGGCTCGCTGGCACATGCCGATCCGGCCGGCGACCTGCCGGCGGTCGTGGTCGCGCTGGACGCGTCCGTCGTGATCGCCGGCGCGGGCGGTCGCCGTACCGTCGCCGCCCGCGACTTCTTCCAAGGCGTGTTCAGTACGGCGCTCGCCGAGGACGAACTGCTGGTCGAGGTGCGGGTGCCGAAGTACACCGGCTGGGGTGCGCACTACGAGAAGTTCAGCCGGGTGGCGCAGGGCTGGCCGATCGTCTCGGTCGCGGCCGCGGTGCGGCTGGACGGAGACTCGATCGCGGAGGCGCGGGTCGCGCTCAGCAACATGGGCTCGACGCCGATCCGGGCGATCGCGGTCGAGGACGCGCTGATCGGCCGGCCGGCGACCGCCGAGGCCGTCCGCGAGGCCGCGGCCCGGGCCGCCGACGGGACGTCGCCGGTGACCGACCTCAACGGTGACGCCGACTACCGCCGGCACCTGGCGTCGGTGCTGACCCGGCGCGCGGTGCTGGCCGCGGCAGGTACCGGATGAAGCTCGAGCACAAGTTCGTCGTACCGGCTCCGGTCGAGGAGGCCTGGGCCGCGTTCAACGACCTCGAACGGGTGGTGCCGTGTTTCCCCGGCGCCACCCTGACGTCGTACGACGGCGACGAGTTCGTCGGGACCTGCAAGGTCAAGCTCGGGCCGGTGTCGTTGCAGTACGCCGGCAGCGGGACGTTCGTCGAACGGGACCCGGCCGACCATCACGCCCTGGTCGAGGCCAAGGGCAAGGACCGGCGCGGCAACAGTACGGCGTCCGTCCGGGTCACCGCCCGCCTGGACGCGTCGGGTGACGCGGCCACCGCGGTCACCGTCGAAACCGACCTCACCGTGACCGGCCGGCCCGCCCAGTTCGGTCGGGGCCTGATCCAGGACGTCTCCGACCGCCTCCTGGACCAATTCGTCACATGCCTGACCACCACCCTCTCCACCCAAACCTCAGCCACCACACCAGCCGAACCGACGGAACCCGTCGCCTCAGCTGGTGCTGCCGCGCCGGCGGGTCCTGCTGCCGCAGCTGCTCCTGCCGCGCCAGGTGCTCCTGCGGCACCAACTGGTTCTGCGGCATCGGCTGGTTCCGCGGCATCGGCTGGACGTGCTTCACCCGCCACTGCATCCACGGGCCCAGCAGCGTCGACCGGTGCGCCCACGAGCTCGACGGGACCAGCCCCACCGAGCTCGCCCGGCGGCTCGACGGCCGGCGCATCGACGCTGGATCTGGGCTCCGCGCTCATCCCGGCCCTCGCTCGCCGCGCCCGCCCTTACCTCATCGGCGCCGTACTCGCCCTCCTCATTCGCCGCCTATTCCGGCGCTGACACCCTCCGCCGGACGAAACCCGGCCGCGGCTCACAGGGTGGCTCGTCGGGCGCGCCGGTACTTCGCGGCGCGGGCGCGGTTCTGGCACGTGACCGAGCAGAACCGCCGTCGTCCGGCGGGCGAGACGTCGATGTAGATGTCCGCGCAACCACCATCGACGCAGACCCCGAGCCGACCGGGATCCTCGTCGGCCAACTGCGCCCGCAGGGCCAGCAGGGCTGCCGCCAGCAGAGCGTCGTCAGCATCCGCCCACCACGTCGGCCGGACTTCGCCGTCCTCCAGCAAGACGTCGGGCCGTACGTCGATCGTCGTCAGCAGCCCGGAGACCGCGGCGACGCGAGCCGCCGTACCGTCGGACGCGAAGATCCCGAAGACCGTGTCGGCGAACCGGATCAGCTCGGTGTCCGTCAGCGCGTCGGCCACCGAGGTAGGGACACCGGCTCGGTCGACGTGGCCGGCGAGCGGTGGCACGTCCGACCGGGCCGCCGCGCGGCGAGGCTCGACGCCCCAGCCGTTCACCAATGCGACCAGGGTGTCGAGCGGCATCGGCTCCAGCTGCACTCGCACCAGGCCAACATAACGCGTTGAACGCCGTTAACGCGTTGCGCGTGCTGCTCCGGCACCGTAACGTGATGAGTTCCAGGATCACGTGATGGGCACGGGAGGATCGATGACGGCGCGGATGCGGGACGTCGCCCAGCGAGCCGGGGTCTCGCTGAAGACCGTCTCCAACGTCATCAACGACTATCCGCACGTCACGCCGGCGACCCGGGCGAAGGTCGAAGCCGCGATCGCCGACCTGAACTATCGGCCCAACCTCGGCGCCCGTTCGCTGCGCAAGGGGCAGTGCGGCGTGATCGCGCTGGCGATTCCCGACCTTGCCCGGGCGGATTTCGCCGGGCTCGCCGGAGCCGTCGGCCGGGCGGCGAAGAAGCGTGGCGTCGCCGTACTGATCGAGCAGACGGACGGCGACGACCTGGCGGAAGAGCTCGCCCTCGACGGTCTTCGGGACCGGCTCGTCGACGGGATCCTCTTATGGCCGGCGGCAACTGCCGGCGCGGCCGCGGCTCCGAGCAGGCCGGTGGTGCTGTTGGGGGACGGGCGTCCGGACCTCGCTTTCGACCGGGTGTCGATCGAGCACGCGTCGTCGCCGATCACCGTCGGCGGCGACCATGACGCGTTCGCCGACAGGGCGGTCGGCCTCCTCCTCGACCGCGTGGCCGGCCTCAGTCCGGCCGAGCCCCGCCACGTCGTACTCCCCGCGGCGCTCTGCAGACCGTAGTTCCCAGCCGGCTCCGCAGACCGCAGCTTTCAACACCATGCACTGCAGGCCAAGGCCGCCCGGAAGGCAATCTGGGTCGATCCGGCTCTGCAGACCCTGGCTTTCGACCAGGTCGATCCGGTTCTGCCGGCGCTGCGCTCGACCCGGACTGCGTGGCTACGGCTGGTCGAACTTGGGTGCACCGCTGGGCGGCCACTCGACCACCTCGATGCGGTACCCGTCGGGGTCGATCAGCCAGCACGTCTTCGGGCCGTCGGGACCCGCCGGGAGTTCCTGCGGCCCTGGCTCCAGGCCGGCCTCGGTCAGACGATCGATGGTGTCACTCAGCGACTCGACCTCGATCGCGAGGTGCTCGAAGCCGCCGATCTTCACCGGTCCGTCGGCGGGCCGGTGTACCAGCTCGAGCGATACCGCCGACTCGCCGGGCAGCTTGAGCCAGACCAGGCTGGATCCGTCGTCGAACGGCACGGCGCTGAGCTCGGTGTAGCCCACCGTCCGGTAGAAGGCGAGCGAACGGTCGAGATCGCTCACCCGGTACGCGAAGAGGATTGTCTTCATGGCTGCCGATCCAACTGTCCGCGCCGAGCCGAGTCAACGAACCTGGCCGCGGATCAACAGACCTGGCCGCGGGTCAACGGCCGTGGTCGCGAATCAACGGAGCTGGCCGCGAGTCAACAGCCGTGGTCGCGGGTCAACGGACGTGGCCCCGAGTGTCCGCGAGCTGGTTCCCCGGCGGCGGGGCCGGGCGGAAGTGGGAGAGGATGGCGGCATGCGAGTGCTGATTGCGCCGGACAAGTTCGCGGGGACCCTCACCGCCGTGGAGGCGGCGGCTGCCATCGAGGAAGGATGGCGGCGGCGGGACCCGGATGCGGAGGTGCTGGTCGCGCCGATGGCCGACGGTGGCCCCGGGTTCATCGACGTACTGTCCGCCGTCGTCGACGGGACGCTGCTGTCGGTGACGGTCCGCGGACCGCTCGGCGAGGACACCCCGGCGACGGTGCTGCTCGCGGGCGAAACGGCGTACGTCGAGACCGCACAGGCCTGCGGCCTCCACTTGGTCGAGCCGAAGGAGCGCCGGCCGGAGGATGCGACCACGTACGGCGTCGGCCAGCTGATCGCGGCCGCGGTGGACGCGGGCGCGAAGCGGATCATCCTCGGCCTCGGTGGATCCGGGACGAACGACGCCGGCGCCGGGCTGCTCGCCGCGTTGGGTGCGACCGCCGCCGGGGGCAGCCTGGACGTCGGAGCGGCCGGGCTCGCGGCGCTGACCGAGGTCGATCTGGAGCCGGCGCGGACGCGGATGGCCGGGATCGAGTTCGTCGCGGCGAGTGACGTGGAGAACCCGATGCTCGGGCTGCGCGGCGCGACCAACGTGTTCGGCCCGCAGAAGGGGATCGCCGACGAGCGCAGGCCCGAGGTGGATGGCTGGCTGACGCGCTTCGCGGAGCTCGCGGACCGCAAGACCGCGGACAAGAAGGGTGCGGGCGCGGCTGGTGGCCTCGGTTACGCACTGTTGCTGCTCGGCGCCGAACGGGTGTCCGGGATCGACCTGGTCGCGGACCTGACCGGGCTGAAGGAGAAGGCGTCGCGGGTCGATCTGGTGCTGAGCGGTGAGGGCGCCTTCGACTTCCAGTCGCGTGACGGCAAGGTGATCGCCGGTGTCGCGAAGGTGGCGAACGACGCGATGCGGCCGTGCGTCGTACTGGCCGGGAAGGTCCAGATCGGGTCCCGCGAGATGCGCACGATGGGCGTCGAGTCGGCGTACTCACTGGTCGACGCGGTCGGCGAGGCACAGGCGTTCGCCGACCCGCACGGCTCGCTGGCGACGGTCGCGGAGCGTGTTGCCAAGACCTGGGCGCGCTGACCTCGTTCCGTACGACGGAACGCCGGTGAGCGTGACGTACGTCGAATCGGCGTCCGGCCAGCGAGGCAGGTAGTTGATCCGGGAAATTGGTGTGCGACCATGGGAATGGTTCCGGATCAGCGGTTGTTGGCTCGGAATGACAGCGGACTTTCCGCGCACGGCTGCCTGCCCACCAGCAGCCGGGCGCTCACGAGATGACTGGAGTCAGGAATGACTGAAGCGCAGACCGAGCAGGCCGTCGCCACGGGTGTGATCCTCACCGATGGGGCCGCCGCCAAGGTGAAGGCGCTGCTCGAGCAGGAAGGCCGCGACGACCTCGCGCTGCGGGTCGCCGTACAGCCGGGTGGTTGCTCCGGGCTGCGGTACCAGCTGTTCTTCGACGAGCGTCAGCTCGACGGCGACGTGGTGGCCGACTTCAACGGCGTGAACGTCGTGACGGACCGGATGAGCGCGCCGTACCTGAAGGGCGCCTCGATCGACTTCGTCGACACGATCGAGAAGCAGGGCTTCACGATCGACAACCCGAACGCCACCGGCTCCTGCGCCTGCGGCGACTCGTTCAACTGAGCAACCCGAAGGCCCCGCTCCTCACCACCTGAGGAGCGGGGCCTTCGCATGCCCGCGGGGGACAGCTTGGACCGATGCGGGTCGTGCTCAGTGGGCGGAGGCTTCCTCGCGGGCGCGCTTCGGCAGCAGCCAGCTGACCGCGAGGCTCACCACGAACAGCCCGATCGCGACCAGCACCGCGTTCTTGGTGGCACCGAGGAACGCGTGCCCGGGCAGCAGCTGGAAGAAGATCGTGCCGATCACCGCGACCCCGATCGCCCCGCCGAACTGCTGCATCGCGGTCAGTACGCCGGACGCCGAGCCCGCGGCCCGGTCGTCGATCGAGGCCAGGATGATGTCGAACAGCGGCGCGAACACGAGGCCGGCGCCGATCCCGGTGGCCAGGGTCGCCGGGACCAGGTTCCAGATCGTCGTCGCATCGCCGTACGTTTGCAGGGTGAACCACACGCCGCCCATCGCCACGGTCATCACCGCGATGCCGAGCTGCAGCGCCTTCCGGCCGAGCTTCGGCGCGAGCAGTCCGCTGGACACCGGCGCGCCGATCGCGATCCCGAGGGAGAACGGCACCATCGCGAGGCCGGCCTTCAGTGGGCTGTAGTGCAGGCCGAGCTGCGTGAAAAGGTTGAACACGAGCATGAAACCGGACATCGCCAGGAAGAACGTGGTGATGACGCCGAGGCCGGCGACGTACCCGCGACTGCGGAACAGCGACCGGTCGATGACCGGGTTCCCGGACCGGCGCTCGCGCCGGCCGAACAACGCGAACACGGGCACCGAGGCGATCAGCATCAGGATCGTCCACCACGGCCAGGCGAATTCACGGCCCTCGACCAGCGGGTAGATCAGCAGCCCGGACGCCAGGCTGACCAGGATCACGCCGGCCGGGTCGAGCCCGGACGCGCCCGGTGTCTTCACCTCGGGCATGAAGCGGAGTGCGCCGAACAGGGCCAGGATGCCGATCGGGACGTTGATGAAGAAGATCATCCGCCAGCCCGCGTCGAACCAGTTCGCGTCGATCAGTACGCCGGCGATGATCGGTCCGGCGACCGCGGACAGGCCCATCACCGGGCCGAACATCCCGAACGCCTTGCCGATCTCCGCCGGCGGGATGACCGCCTTCAGGATCGCGAACCCCTGCGGGATCATCACCGCGCCGAGCAGACCCTGCGCGACCCGGCTGCCGATCAGCAGTTCGGGAGAGGTGGCCAGTCCGCAGATCGCCGACGCGACGGTGAACCCGGCCGCGCCGATGACGAACAGCCTTCGCCGCCCGACCAGGTCGCCGAGCCGGCCGAAGCTGATCAGTCCGATCGCGAACGCGAGCGTGTAGCCGGCCAGCATCCACTGCATCGCCGACTCGGACCCGCCGAGCTCGGCCCGGATCGACGGTGCCGCAATGTTGACAATCGTCGCGTCGACAAGATCCATGATCTCGGCGACCAGCACGGTCGCCAGCACGATCCAACGCCACCGGTACGGCGTGGCGGTCGAGCCGGCCACGTTCGGTGAAGCGGCTGAACCGGCCGCGTTCGGTGAAGGGTCCGAACCGGCCGCGTTCGGTGGCGCTGCCGAGTCGGTGGGTGGTTGCCCGGCCTGTGAGGCCGGTGGGGTATCGGTCGAGGTGCTCATCGTCGGCTCCTGTCGGCTGGGGATCGAACACTGTTCGGTGACGAACACTGTTCTACGAGCGAACAGTGTTCCTGTCAAGTACGGTGTTCGCTACAGTGGTGTGCTATGAGTCAGTCGCCGTGGCAGCCGATCAGCCCCGAGAAGCCCGTCCGCGCCATCCGACAGCCGCTGACCCGGGAGCGGATCGTCGACGCCGCGATGCGTGTCCTGGTCGAGCAGGGGTACGACGCCGTCTCGATGCGCAAGGTCGCCCAGGTGCTCGGCACCGGCCCCGCCTCGCTTGTACGCGCACGTCGCGAACAAGAGGGAGCTCGACCATCTGCTGGTCGATCGCGCGGCGCAGGACATGAACCTGCCGGAGACACCGGATCCGGACCGCTGGCAGGAGCAGTTGAAGGACGCGATGCGCGAGATGCTCCGCGTGATGCGGGCGAATCCGGGGGTCGCCCGGGCCGCGATGGCGCAGGTGCCGCTGGGGGAGCGCGCGCTGCTCAGCACGGAACGGATGCTGGGCATTCTGAAGGCCGGCAACCTCCCGGACCAGGCGGCTGCCTGGGCGGTCGACCTGATCCCGCTCTATGTCACCGCGACCGCGTTCGAGGAGAACGTGAAGGGGGCGGCGACCTGGAGTCAGGAGGACATCGAGGGCTTCGCCGCGGAACTTCGCGGCTTCTTCGAGTCCCTGCCGGCCGATCGGTTCCCGCTGACGGCCGCCCTGGCCGGCGCACTGACCGCGGGCTCGAGCGGTGACGAGCGGTTCGAGTTCGGGATCACCGTGATCACCGCAGGTTTGGCCTCGCTGGCCGACGGTCAACTGACTGCCGACCGCGGGCTACTTCGAGTTGGTCCTTGCTGTTCACGAATGCACATGGTTAACCTTCGGATTGTCAACAAAACTACGACTTGGCCGTCAGAGTGCGCCAGCAGGCGTGAGGCGGCACGTTCGCGGAACGCGTAGGCGAGTGTGCCGAAGGCGTGTGGTGGGCACCCAGGTGAGGCCGTGTGACGAAGGAGGTCCCCGTGGACGCCGAGAGCCAGCCGCCGGTCAGCAGAGGACCGCCGGTCGAGACCGAACCGCCCCCAGGAGTGCTGAAGAAGGCAATCGCCGCATCGGCCATCGGCAACGCGACCGAGTGGTTCGACTACGGCATCTACGCGTACGGCGTGACCTACATCTCGGCGGCGATCTTCCCGGGTGACACCGAGCGCGCGACCCTGCTCGCGCTGATGACGTTCGCCGTGTCGTTCCTGGTCCGGCCGCTCGGCGGCCTGATCTGGGGTCCGCTCGGCGACCGCCTCGGCCGCAAGCACGTGCTCGCGATCACGATCCTGATGATGTCCGGCGCCACCCTGTGCGTCGGCCTGGTTCCGACGTACGACGCGATCGGGCTGTGGGCACCGATCCTGCTGGTCCTGCTCCGGATGATCCAGGGCTTCTCGACCGGTGGTGAGTACGGCGGCGCCGCGACGTTCATGGCGGAGTACGCCCCGAGCCGCCGGCGCGGATTCCTGGGCAGCTTCCTGGAGTTCGGCACGCTGGCCGGCTTCTCGCTCGGTGCGCTGCTGATGCTCGGCTTCTCGCTGGTGCTCGGCGACGACGCGATGCACGCATGGGGCTGGCGCCTGCCGTTCCTGGTCGCCGCGCCGCTCGGCCTGGTCGGCGTCTACCTGCGCTCGCGGCTCGAGGACACGCCGGTGTTCCGCGAGCTGGAGGCGAAGGGGCAGAAGGAAGAGGAGACGACCACGCAGTTCAAGGATCTGCTGGCCGGCTACTGGAAGCCGATCCTGCAGCTCGGCGGTCTGGTCGTTGCGCTGAACGTCGTCAACTACACCCTGCTCACCTACATGCCGACGTACCTGGAGAGCGAGATCGGCCTCAGCTCCGACGAGTCACTGATCGTGCCGATTATCGGAATGTTGACAATGATGCTGTTCCTGCCGTTCGCCGGCCGGATGTCGGATCGCGTCGGCCGCAAGCCGCTGTGGTGGTTCTCGCTGGCCGGGCTGTTCGTGTTCGGTGCGCCGATGTTCCTGCTGATGGGGACGAACCTGGCCGGCGCGATCATCGGGTTCGCCGTCCTCGGTCTGCTCTACGTCCCGCAGTTGGCGACGATCTCGGCCACGTTCCCGGCGATGTTCCCGACCCATGTCCGGTACGCCGGTTTCGCGATCGCCTACAACGTGTCGACGTCACTGTTCGGCGGTACGGCGCCCGCGGTGAACGACTGGCTGACCGCCGAAACCGGCAACGCGCTGATGCCGGCGTACTACATGATGGCCGCCTGCATCATCGGCGCGATCGCCCTGGTCAAGGTCCCCGAGACCACGCGCTGCCCGCTCAACGGCACCGCGATCCCAGGCACCGACGAGGCCCTGCCACCAGTGGCCCTGGAACCCGCCAAGGCCTGAGCCGAACAGGAGTCCGTCGCGAACAGGAGTCCGTCGCGAACAGGAGTCCGTCGCGGAACAGGAGTCCGTCGCGAACCACGCGAGCAGGAGCCCATCGCGATCACGCGATGGGCTCCTGTAGTTCGGTCACCCACTGGGCCGGGTCGTCCGGGCAGTCGAGGTAGAGCTCCCGCGCCGGCTCGCCGGACCGATGGTTGTTGTCGTCGATCCAGCGAGCCAGCGCCTGCCAAGCGGGGAGTACCTGGTCGATCGGCCCGCGATGCACCAGTGTCGCGGCCCGGATGGCGGGCAGATCCACCACCTCGAGTCCGTTGAGGTTGCCCTCGGCATCGATCGACGCCGGAACAGTCGCGCGGACGACGGCTTCGTCCTCGGACCGCTGTGATCGCTCGTACAGACAGGTCAATCGGCCGGCCGGACGCACCGCGGCATCCGGGAGCCGCCGGCCGAGCTCCGCGCAGAGCGGGCGTACGACCGGCCCGATGTCCTCGGGGGTGAAGCTCGCGGCGGTGGTGGTCAGTCCCACCAGGCGTACGGCGGGCAACTCCTTGATCACCACGTCGGCAGTCGGCAACGCGCCCTCGATGCCGCGGAGACGCGACTCGACCTGCGCGAGCCGGGCGACACTCTCGGCGACGGTGGACTCCAGTTCCGCTCGGCGAATTGTCAACAATGCGCGGACCTCGGCCGGGCTGATCTCGTCCGCGATCATCGTCCGCACCTGCTCGAGGGAGAACCCGAGGTCCTTCAGCGCGACGATCCGATTGAGGTCCGCGAACTGGCCGGCGTCGTAACTCCGGTAGCCGGTCGCCGGATCCACGTGCGCGGGTCGCAGCAACCCGATCGCGTCGTAGTGCCGCAACATCCGCACCGACACCCGCCCATGCCTGGCAAAGTCCCCGATCGCAAACATTGCGGCCTCCCATCCACCCCGAGTCGATCAGCAAACCTCGCCCAGGTCCGCCACCCCCGACCCGAGCCGCGAACGAGGTCTGCCCGACCCGATCGCGGCCTGCGAAGCCCCGACCCGCTCGCGCTCCTCGCCGTCGTCCAGACTGCAGGGGTCGGCGTTCTTCAGTCCAGCTCAGCCAGGCGTTCCGCGAAGGTCATCGGCGTGTCGTCCTCATGCCAGGGGCCGATGACCTGGGCGCTTACGGGGAGGCCAGCAGGCGTCGATCCGATCGGCATGCTGAGGGCGGGCAATCCGGTGAGTGACGCATGGGCGATCCAGAACACCTGCGCGTCGTAGCGTTGCTCGCCGTACGACGTGGTGATTCTCCGATCGTCGAACGGCCGGTCGTCGTGCGGGAACGCGGTCGTGAAACTCGCCGGACAGACGAAGACGTCCACGTCCTCGAAGTACCGCTGCCAGGTCAGCCGAAGGGCGATCCGCCGCCGCTCGCGCGCGACCACCTCCGCCAAACTGGCGAACTCGGACGGTCCTCCCTGCAGCGCGAAGAACAAGCCGACCTGGAACCCGAACGCCTCGGCCTGTTCCGACGCATCGACACCCGCCGGCCATCCTTCGACGATCTTCGCCCCGCTCCGGCCGAGGCGATCGATCGTGTCCGACAGCGCCGCACCCACCTCGCTCGACACCGGCGCGTCCGGGTGATCGAGTACGACGCCCACCCGGAAGTCCGCGAGCCGGTCGTGCCGCGGCGGCTGAAGTCGCCACGAGAACGGTGCCGCCGGACCACCGGTGACAGTCAGCGCGGTACGCAGGTCCGCTGCCGATCGCGCTAGTGGTCCGATTGTCGACAACATCGGGAACTCGGTCGGCGGCTCAGGCGGTCCCGGCAATTGGAAGCCGTGCATCGGTACCAGTCCGGTGGTGGGCTTCAACCCGTACACACCGCAGTACGCCGCCGGCAGCCTGATCGACCCGACCAGGTCCGATCCGTACTCCAGGTAGGTGAGACCAGCAGCCAACGCGGCCGCGCCACCTCCGCTCGAGCCGCCCGGCGTACGGGTGAGATCCGCGGGATTGTTCGTCCGGCCGTAGATCTCGTTCGCGGTCTGTCCGAAGTCCCCGAGCATTGTGTGGACATTGCTCTTGCCGACAATGATCGCGCCGGCCCGGCTGAGGCGTTCGACCACGGTCGCGTCCCAGTCCGCGACGTACTCTGCGAACGCCGGCTCGCCCCACGTCGTCCGCAGACCCGCGACGTTGAAGCACTCCTTGACCGTCATCGGTACGCCGTGCAGCGGTCCGAGCTCGCGACCGGCCGCGACCGCAGCGTCGGCGTCTGCCGCCGCCTGCAGAGCGAACTCCGGTCGGGTTTCGACCACCGCGTTCACGTCGGTGTCGGCCGCGATTCGCGCGAGCATCCCCTCGGTGACCTCACGAGACGACACCTCGCGGGCCCTGATCCGTGCGGCAACCTCCGTTGCTGTTCCCTTCATGCCGCCGGTCTATGGCCTAACACAGTGTCAGAGTCAACACCCGCCGCAGTGGGGTCATACCTGCGTAGCTCTGCGGCGAGCGCGCTGACTGTGAGGCGCGGGAAGGGACACGGGAGTTGGTGACCAGGCCTGTTGTCGCTCGTCCGGACAGCCGAGCTGGCCTACTTCTCGGCGCTGAAGATCGGCCTGCTGTCCGCGCTCGTCCCGAGTTCGTCGTCGGGTACGCCGATGTTCTGGCAGGCGGTGAGGCGCCACTGCCCGTCCTCCTTCGCCATCACCCACAACGGCGAGCCCACATCCGGCCCGTCAGGAGTCTGGTAAACCTGGCGCAGCTTGACCGCGGCGACGTCGGGGCGGATGAACAGGACATGTTCGAGTTCGAAGGTGACCGTCAGGCCCTGCATCCCACCGGGGAGTACCTGGCGGGTGAACTCCGAGATCTCGTCGAGGCCGTACAGGCGCTTCCCACCGCCCGTCGTCCAGATCGCATCCGCTCGGAACAGCTTGAGGAACTCGTCCGGCAGTTCGTTGTTCTGTGCGTGTTCGACAGTGGCGACCAGTTGGTTGATCGCATCGATTTCGGTCTCGCGTGCCGCGATGTCCACGTCCGTTGGGCTCATGCAGCTCAGCTTCGAACATCAAGCAAACTTGAGGTCAAGTGCCAGGGCGCGACACTGTGGCCAGCGGCGACGGCCGTCCGGGCGATTGTCGACAAGCCGTCCGGACGGCATGCGCTGCGGTCGGCGCGTCAGGAGATGACGGCGGTGACGGCATCTGACCAGACGCCGGCCGCCTCGTCGATCTCCGCCGGGTTCACCACGAGCGCGGGGATGAAGCGGACGACCTGACCCCAGGCTCCGCAAGTCAACAACAGAAGACCCCTCCTCGCTGCCTCCTGCTGTACGGCGCCCGCCGTCACCGGGTCGGGTTTGCCGTCGGCATCGCGGAACTCGTTGCCGACATCAAACCGAGCCCGCGCACGTCGGTGATCTGCTCGTGCTTGTCCGCCACCAACTGCAGCGCCGGCTTCAGTTGCGCACCCCGCTCGGCCGCGTTCTGCACCAGGCCCTCGTCCTGGATCACGTCCAGCGTCGCCAGCGCTGCCGCGCACGCCACCGCGTTGCGCGCCGTACGTTCCGCCCTGCGAGCCAGGCCACGCCTTCTCCATCAGCTGCGGACGGCGCCGCGATCGCCGACAGCGGGAAGCCGGACTGGCCAGACCCTTCGCCGTGACCACGATGTCCGGACGCGACTCGAAGTGGTCGCCGCCCCAGAACTTCCCGGTGCGGCCGAACCCGGTCTGCACCTCGTCGAGGACCAGCAGGATCCCGTGCTGGTCGGCGCGCTCGCGCAGTCCGGCGAAGAACCGCTCGTTCGCCGGGCACGTATCCACCTTCGCCGAGCACCGGCTCGATGAAGAACGCGGCGGTCTCGGCCGGCGCGCTGAGGTCGCGAGCAGGTAGTCCAGCTCGCGCAGCGCGAAGTCCGTCGGCCTGCTCCTCGTCCCAGCCGAAGCGGTAGGCGTCGGGGAACGGCGCCACGTGCACGCCGCCCATCATCGGGCGAAGCCCGCGCGGAACTTTGTCCCCGACGTCGTCATGGACGCCGCCGCCACCGTGCGGCCGTGGAACCCGCCGTGGAACACGATCACTTCGGGCGTCCGGTCGCCTGCCGGGCCAGCCGCAGCGCCGCCTCGATCGCCTCGCTGCCGGAGTTGGCGAAGAACAGCCGAGTCCAGGCGCGGCGGCAGCACCTCGCCGAGCCGCTCGACGAGGTCGAGCAGCGGCCGGTGCATCACCGTCGTGTACTGGCCGTGGATCAGCTTGCCGACCTGCTCCTGCGCCGCCGCGACCACGCGCGGATGGCAGTGCCCGGTGCTGGTCACCCCGATGCCCGCGGTGAAGTCGAGGTACCGCCGGTCGTCCTCGTCGAAGAGGTAACGCCCTCACCGCGGGCGGCGACGACCGGGGTTGCCTGCTTCAGCGTGGCGACAGCTGGGCCATGGGGACTCCCCATCGCAGTCGCTCGAGAATCGTGATGTAGATTGTCGACAATCTGCGTATCATCAAGGCACCGGCACTCGCGCAATGAAGGCCACGCGAGGAGCGGATGTCCGAGTCAGCGCGACGCGAGCAGGTGGTCGACGCGGTCGCCGAAGCAGCTGTTCATCGGCGGCAAGTGGGCCGACGCGACGGCGGCGCGGACGTTCGACGTCACGACCCGTCGACCGGGAAGATGCTCTGCGAGGTCGCCGACGCGTCGCCGCCGACGGATGCGATGGCGCGCGCTGGACGCGGCGGCGGCGGCACAGCCGGCGCTTCGCGGCGCATGCCGCCGCGAGAACGGGGCGAGATCCTGCGCCGGGCCTTCGAGATTCTATCGGCGGCATGAAGAACTGGCGCTGCTGATGACGCTGGAGATGGGCAAGCCGCTGGCCGAGGCGCGCGGCGAGATCGCCTACGCCGCCGAGTTCTTCCGCTGGTTCGCCGAGGAGGCGGTGCGCATCGACGGCGGCTATGCGGTGGCGCCCGACCGGGAACGGGCGCTTCCTCTGACGCCAAGCAGCCGGTCGGCCCGTCCCTGCTGATCACGCCGTGGAACTTCCCGATGGCCATGGGCACCCGCAAGATCGGCCCGGCGATCGCGGCCGGCTGCACGACGGTGATCAAGCCCGCCGCACCAGACCCCGCTGTCGATGCTGGCCCTCGCTGGCATTCTGGCCGAGGCCGGGCCTGCCGGACGGCGTGCTTCAACGTGCGTCACCGACGACGCGACGCGGGCGGCGTGATGGAGCCGCTGATCCGCGACGGGCGGGCGCGCAAGCTGTCCTTCACCGGCTCGACCGGCGTCGGCCGAATACTTCTCGAGCAGTGCGCGGAAAAGGTGCTGCGCACGTCGATGGAACTCGGCGGCAACGCGCCGTTCCTCGTCTTCGACGACGCCGACCTGGACGCCGCGGTCGACGGCGCGATGCGGCCAAGATGCGCAATATGGGCGAGGCCTGCACGGCGGCCAACCGGTTTTACGTGCACGCGGACGTCACGACGAGTTCGCCGCAGGCTGGCCGAGAAGATGGCGCACTCACGGTCGGGCGTGGCACCGAAGACGGCGTCAAGGTCGGGCCGCTGATCGACGCGGCGGCGCGGAAAGGTCAGTCCGCGTTGGTCAAGGACGCCGTCGACCGCGGTGCGACCGTGCTCACCGGGGGACGAGGCTGCGACGGCCCGGCTACTTCTATCCGCCGACGGTGCTGACCGACGTCCCGCGGACGCCGCGGATGGCCGACGAGGAGATTTTCGGGCCAGTGGCCCCGATGACGGCGTTCGAGACCGAGGACGAGGTGGTGGCGGCCGCCAACGACACGGAGTACGGCCTGGTCTCCTACGTGTACACCAACGACCTGAGCGCGCGCTCCGGGTCGCCGAGCGCCTCGAGACCGGCATGATCGGTCTCAACCAGGGAATCGTCTCCAACCCGGCGGCGCCGTTCGGCGGGGTCAAGCAGTCCGGTCTCGGACGCGAGGGCGGCACCGTCGGCATCGACGAGTTCCTGGAGACCAAGTACATCGGCATCGCCATGCCGTAACCGCCGGCGCGGTCGCCCTGTGGGGGGGCGTCTTGCGTCAGCGGTTGGTGAGGCGGGTGATGGCGTCGTCCATGTGGGCGATGAGGAGGTCGTCGGCCTGCTGGAGGTGGTCGCCGGCGCCGATGGCTTCGGCCAGGGCCCTGTGCTCGGCGACCCGGACGTCGGACACCTTGTACGTCTCCGCGAGCGCGTGGATGCACATGCGGGTCTCGGTGATGTACGTCTGGTGCATCCGGGACAGGCGAGGACTGCCGGCGAGTGCCACCAGGCGTTCGTGGAACGCGATGTCGAGCTCGCCGACCGCTGCCGGGTCGCCCTCGGCGGTGGCCATCTCCTCGACGATGGCGAGCAGTTCCTTGCCGGCCGCCTCGTGGTCGCCGCCGATGATCTTGTCGCGCGGGCTCGGCACGTTCGATCGCCTCCCGCGCCAGGTACATG
>CAVYQT010000007.1:0-1191786 GCA_963770725.1 uncultured Actinomycetota bacterium | reverse complement strand
GCTGGGCATGGCGATCGACACCGAGACGTTCCGGCCGCAGCTGGCCGCCGTGACCGGAGGCCTGTCCGGCCCGGCGATCAAGCCCGTCGCGATCCGCGCGATCCACCAGGTGCACACCGCGCTGCCGGACCTTCCGATCATCGGGATGGGCGGTGCGCGCACCGTCGAGGACGTGGTCGAGTTCATGCTGGCAGGGGCCAACGCGGTCGCGATCGGCACCGCCACCTTCGCCAACCCGCTGGCGAGCCTGGAGATGGTCGAAGCGCTGCCCCGCTGGTGCGCCGCCCGCGGCATCAAGGCGGCACGCAAGCTCACCGGCGCGCTCCGCGTCGAGTAGCGCTGGGCCGACCCCACCCGGTGGGTTGACCCGGCCAGGCGGTGTGCGTAAGGATGCCGCCCTCCCCGCGGTGGCCCTCTCCAGGAGTTGAGCAGTCTCATGGTGCCGGAGCTCTCCGACGCCAAAGCGTGCAGCGTTGGAGAAGGCGGCGGAGGCCAGGCGGGTCCGCGCCGAGCTGAAGCAGCAGCTCAAGAGCGGGGAGATCGACTTCGCCGAGGTCCTGCGCCGCGCCGAAGACGACGAGACCGTCGGCAAGACCAAGGTCTCGGCGGTCCTCGAGGCGCTGCCCAAGATCGGCAAGGTGCGCGCGCGGCAGCTGATGGACGAGCTCGACATCTCGCCGTCACGGCGGATGCGCGGCCTCGGCCCCAACCAGCGCGCGAAGCTGCTCGACGCGTTCGAGAACGGGCGAGCTCCGAGCCGCGCCTCGACGGCGGAGCGTGACCGCCGATCGGGCGCGCCTCGTGGCGTGCGGCTGGTCGTGCTCCGGCCCGGCGGGGTCGGCAAGGGCACGGTCGTCGCGGCCCTGGCGGCGCGGCGTCCCGACCTGGCCGTATCGGTGTCGGCCACGACGCGGCCGCCTCGCCCGGGGGAGGCCGACGGCGTGCACTACCACTTCCTCGACGACGCGAGTTCGATCGGCTGGTCGCCGAGGGCCGCTTCCTGGAGTGGGCCCGTTCGCGGGCACCGCTACGGCACGCCGTGGTCGCTCGATCGAGGAGGCGTTCGCGGAGGGCCGCACGGTGGTCCTCGAGATCGACGTGCAGGGCGCGGTGCAGGTGCGGCAGCGCTCGCCGACGGCCGTGCTGATCTTCCTGCTCCACCGTCGCCGGAGGCGCTGCGCGAGCGCCTGCGCGCGCGGGGCACGGACGACCCGGGCATCGCGCGACGCATGGCGATGGCCGAGCAGGAGCTTGCGCAGCGCCGACGCTTCGACCACCGCGTGGTCAACGACGACCGTCGACGGGCGGTGGCGGAGATCGAGCCGTATACTGCGGTCGCTACCTTCGCCGGGCGGTCGCCGACTCGCAACCGTGCCGGCCAGGGCACCTTTGTCCGGGAGGGTCCGTCATCGCCACCATCGACGACTGCTCCAAGCGTCGACAGCAAGTACACCCTCGTGCACCTGGCCGCCAGCCGTGCGCGCGAGATCAACACGTACTACCACCCGCTGGGTGAGGGCCTGGACAGTTCGTCCGGCCGCTGGTCGACCACGTCGACAGCAACAAGCCGCTGTCGATCGCGCTGGAAGAGATCGCCCAGGACAAGGTCGTGCAGTCCAGCGACCACCCGCGGGAGGAAGGCTGGCGGCGCAGCCCGGCGAGCGACGGCGCGAGGCCGCGCCTCGACGACGGCTGGACGACATCGACGCGAGGCCGACCGACGCCTGAGGTCGTGAGCTCCCTCGCTGGCGGGCGGCACGTCCTGCTCGGCGTGTCCGGGGGCATCGCCGCGTACAAGGCGGCGTCGCTGGCGCGCGGGCTGCTCAAGGCCGGCGCGACGGTGCAGGCGGTGCTGACCGCGGCGGCCACCGAGTTCGTCGGTCCCGCAACGTTCGAGGGGCTGACCGGCAGGCCGTGTACACCGGCGTCTTCACCGACGCGCACCGGATCTGCATGTACGCCTGGCACGCGAAGCCGACGTCGCCGTGTTCGCGCCGGCGACCGCCAACCTGTTCGCCAAGTTCGCGCACGGCCTGGCCGACGACCTGCTGACTCGACCCGCTGCCTGACCTGCCCCGTGGTGGTCGCGCCGGCGATGCACACGGAGATGTGGCTGCACCCGGCCACGCAGGCCAATGTCGCCACGCTGCGCCGGCGCGGCGCGGTGCGTCGTCGGCCCCGACGAGGGCCAGCTGGCCGGCGGGGACGACGGCCGGGACGTCTGGTCGACGAGGACGTGTCCTCGACGCGATCCTGGCCGCCGTCGGGCGGCGGGACCTGGCTGGCCGGCGCGTCGTGGTGACCGCCGGCGGGACCCGCGAGCCGATCGACCCGGTGCGCTACATCGGCAACCGTTCGAGCGGGAAGATGGGCTATGCGGTCGCCGCGGAGGCGGCCCGTCGCGGTGCACACGTGGACCTGGTGGCGGCGCCGACCTCACTGGCCGACCCCGCCGGCGTGATCCACCACGTCGAGACCGCGCTGCAGATGCGCGACGCGGTGCTGACGCTGGCCGAGGCCGCGGACGTCGTCGTCAAGGCGGCGGCCGTCGCGGACTTCCGCCCCGCGACGTACCGGAGCAGAAGATCAAGAAGGAGACGCAGCGCTCGCCGTCGCGTTGGAGCGCAACCCGGACATCCTGGCCGAGCTCGGCGCTCCGACGGGGCTCCGGCCGTCCTGGTCGGATTCGCCGCGGAGACCGAGCACGAGGAGGAGCACGGCCGCGCCGAAGCTGGAGCGCAAGCAGGCTCGACCTCATCGTGGTCAACCGCGTCGACGCCCCCGACGCCGGCTTCGACGTCGACACCAACCGCGCGCTGCTGCTGGGCGCGGACGGCAGCCGGCGGGAGGTCCCGCTGACCAAGGCGGCGCTGGCGGGGATCATCCGCGACGATTCTGGCACGCGGGCGAGGGGCGTTGTCAGCGGTCGCGGTTACACTCCGCGATGACTGCGCGCTGGTGCGCGCCCCTCTTGGCTGTTTCCAGAGCGCTTTCTCTCCAACCCTGGAAAGGAACGTGCACCGATGCGCGTGCTGACGCCGCCGCCTGGCTGTTCACCTCCGAGTCCGTCACCGAGGGCCACCCGGACAAGGTCGCCGACCAGATCTCCGACGCCGTCCTTGACGAGGTGCTGGCCGTGGACCCGAACCCCGACGCGGCGCGCGTCGCCTGCGAGACGCTGGTCACGACGGGCATGATCGTGGTCGCCGGGGAGATCCCCACCGACACCTACGTCGACATCGCCAAGGTCGCGCGCGAGACGGTCATCGGCATCGGCTACGACCGCGCCGCGGCCGGCTTCGACGGCAACACCTGCGGCGTCATGGTCGCGCTCGACGAGCAGTCACCCGACATCGCCGGCGGCGTCGACAAGTCCTGAGACCGCGAGGGCGACGCGACGACCTCGACACGCTGGGCGCCGGCGACCAGGGGATGATGTTCGGCTACGCCTGCCGACGAGACCGATGCTGATGCCGATGCCCGATCCACCTGGCGCACCGGCTGGCCGAGCGGCTCGCCGCAGTCCGCAAGGGCGGCGTCGTGCCGTACCTGCGGCCCGACGGCAAGACCCAGGTCACGGTCGAGTACGAGGGGCACCGTCCCGTGCGCATCGCGCGCGTGCTGATCTCCACCCAGCACCAGCCCGACATCGACCGGCCACGCTGCTGCGCCCCGACCTCATCGAGCACGTGATCGCGCCGGTCATCCCGCGGGCCTGGATGGGACCCGAAGACGAGGTCCTGGTCAACCCCAGCGGCAAGTTCGAGCTGGGCGGCCCGCAGGCCGACGCCGGGCTGACCGGCCGCAAGATCATCGTCGACACCTACGGCGGCATGGCCCGCCACGGCGGCGGTGCGTTCAGTGGCAAGGACTCGACCAAGGTCGACCGCTCCGCGGCGTACGCGGCGCGCTGGGTCGCCAAGAACGATCGTCGCGGCCGGCCTGGCCGACCGCGCCGAGCTGCAGGTCGCCTACGCGATCGGCGTCGCGCACCCGGTGTCGCTGACGCTGGAGACGTTCGGCACCGAGACGCACGACCCCGACAAGATCCTCGCGGGCGTCCAGGAGGTCTTCGACCTGCGCCCGGCCGCGATCATCCGCGACCTGGGGCTGCGCCGGCCGGTCTTCAGGCAGACCGCCGCCTACGGCCACTTCGGCCGCGAGCGGCTTCACCTGGGAGAGCACCGACCGCGCCGACGACCTGCGGAGTGCCGCCGGCGCCTGACGGCCGCGCGCCCCGGAGGCCGGTGAGCCACGGCGGGCCGCTACGCCCGGGTCGTCGTCGATGTCGCCGCCGGCGCATCTGGACCGGCCGTTCGACTACCCGATTCCGGACGGCGTCGAGGTCGCGGCGGGGATGCAGGTGCGCGTGGCGTTCGCGGGCCGGCGCGGACGGGTGGGTGGTGGACGTGGCTCGGAGACCGCGGCGGAGGGCGTCAAGCCGCTGCTGTGGACGGCGGGGCCGTGGCGTGGTTCGACCCCGTCGACCTCGCGCTGTACCGCTGGGTGGCGGAGCGCTACGCGGGGACGCTGGCCTCCGTGCTGCGGCACGCCCTGCCGCCGCGCGTCGCGCGCGTCGACGCGGAGGCGCGTTCCTGGACCCGCCCCCCACCGGTGGGCCCTTCGAGGGTCCGCCTGCCGCGGCCGAGCCGCAGGGGGGCGAGCGGGTGCGCCCGCCGTGCCCGACCACGCGTGGCGGCCGTACGGAGCGGGGCGGCTGCTGCGCGCGGCGTTCGAGCCGGAGCCGCTCGCGTTCGGGCTGCGGGTGCTGCCGCACGACGATCCCGGTGACTCGTCGCGGACCTCGTCGCGCGCTGTGTCGCGGGCGGCCGCACGGCGCTGGTCGTCGTGCCCGACCCGGCCCGCGGGCCGGCGGACGCGGCGCTCGCAGTGGCGGGCGGCCGGGGGGTCGACCTGCGCGGGGCGGACGACGCCGCGCGGTACCGCGCGTTCCTGACGGTGCGCGCCGGGCACGCGGACGTCGTCGTGGGCGAGCGCGGCGCGGCGCTGCTGCCGGTCCCGAACCTCGGGCTGGTCGTCGTGGTCGACGAGGCCAACCCGGCCTACAAGGAGCGCCGCGCGCCGCGCCACCACGCGCGCGAGGTCGCGCTCGCCCACGCGCGCTTCGCCGGAGCGCCGTGCGTGCTGCTGGCCGACGTCCCCAGCGCCCACGTCTGGCGCCACGCTGCCGCCGGCCACCTCGAGCTGCTGTCGCCCAACCGCGCCGTGGAGCGCGAGCACGCCCCGAGCGTCGAGGTCGTCGAACCCGCGACCCTCGCACCGAGCAAGCGCCGCACCCGCCTGGCCGACCCGGTCCACCGCGCCCTCACCGCGGTCGTCGACCGCGACGGCACCGCCGTCGTCCTCGTCTTCCGCCGCGGCGAGGGCAGCGTCCTCGTCTGCCCCGACTGCGGCCAACGCCGCGCCTGCCCCATGTGCGGCTCGACCCTCGGCCACGCCCAGCCGGCGACGCCAACGCCGGCACGCCGACGGACGTGCCGGGCTGGTGTGCCCGGTGTGCGGGCACCGCGAGGCGGTCGGCCGGTGCGCGGGCTGCGGCGGGGCGGAGGTGGTGCCGCTGGCGGCCGGTGCGGGGCGGCTGGCCGCGGAGCTGGGCGCAGTCGTATCCGGCGGCGGAGGTCGTGCGGATGGAGGGGTTCGACGCGGCCGGGCCGACGCGGCGGCCGGCGGTCGCGGTGATGACGCGGGGGAGCGTGGTGTCGCGGCCGGCGTGGCTGCGGGGGCGGCAGGCGGACGTGGTGGTGGTGCCCGACGTCGACGCGTGGCTCGCGCGGACGGCGTTCGAGTCCGCCGAGGACGCGCTGCGGCTGTGGATGGCGGTCGGGCGCTGGACCCAGCGGCTGGTGCTGCAGACGCGGCAGCCGACGCACCCGGCCGTGCAGGCGCTGGTGCGCTGGGACCCGGAGGGGTGGTGGCGCGAGGAGGGGCCCAGCCGGGCGCTGTGGGACCTGCCGCCGTCGACCGCGCTGGTGGCGGTCGCGGCGCCGGCGGGGGAGGGCGACCGCGTCGCGGCGGAGCTGCGCGCCGCGATGCCGGCGGACGTCGACGTGCTCGGCCCCGACCTGGCCGGCGTCACGCTGCTGAAGGCGCCCGACCTGCGCTCCGCGCTGGCCGCGCTGGCGCCCGCTGCGCGCGGCCTGGTCGACCGCCGACCGTCGCGTGCGCGTCGACGTCGACCCGCTGCTGTGACCCCCGCGGGCGGTAGCCTCGCCGGTCGTGGCCCTGCTGCAGATCCGCATCTTCGGTGACCCCGTGCTGCGCTCGCGCGCGGCCGAGGTCGCCGACTTCGACGAGCGCCTGGCCAAGCTCGCCGCCGACATGCTCGAGACGATGATCGAGGCGCGCGGCATCGGGCTGGCGGCCACCCAGGTCGGCGTGCTCAAGCGGCTCTTCACCTGGGAGCTGCCGCCGGACGAGGACGGGCATCCCGGCGAGGGCGGCGCGATCGTCAACCCCGAGATCCTCGAGGTCAGCGAGGAGCTGCAGGAGGGTGAGGAGGGCTGCCTGTCCTTCCCCGGGCTCTTCTACCCGTCGCAACGGCCGCTGCGCGCGCGTCTCGCCTACCAGGGCCTTGACGGCGACCGGCGCGAGATCAGCGGCGAGGGCCTGCTCGCCCGCGTCCTGCTGCACGAGCTCGACCACCTCAACGGGATCCTCTTCCTGGACCACCTGGCCCTGCACGACCGCCGCGACGCGCTCAAGCGCATCCGCAACGGCGAGCTGGAGCGACCCCCCCGCGAGGAGGAGCGGGTCCTCCCCGCGTGAGCGGCGCCGCGGTGCGCATCGCGTTCTTCGGGACCCCCGAGGCGGCGGTCCCGTCCCTGCAGGCCTTCCTCGACGCGCCCGGGTTCGAGGTCGCGGCCGTGGTCACCAACCCCGACCGCCCCGCCGGCCGCGGGCAGCGGCTGACGCCGCCGCCGGTGAAGGTCCTCGCGGAGCAGGCGGGCGTGCCGGTCTGGCAGCCGGTCAAGGCCCGGGAGATCCTCGATGACCTCAAGGCCCTCGAGGTCGACGCCTGCGCGGTCGTGGCCTACGGCGCGCTGCTGCCGGTCGACGTCCTCGAGGCGGGCGGGGCGGGGTTCGTGAACCTGCACTTCTCGCTGCTGCCGGCGTGGCGCGGCGCCGCGCCGGTGGCCCACGCGATCCTGGCCGGCGACCGGCGCACCGGGGTGACCTGCTTCGTCCTCGAGCAGGCCATGGACACCGGCCCGCTGCTGGCCACGCTCGCCGTCGAGATCGGGCCGCGGGAGACCGCCGGCGAGCTCACCGCGCGCCTCGCCGCGGCGGGCGCGCCGCTGCTGGTCACCGCCGTCGGCGGGCTGGTCGACGGCTCCCTGCACCCCACCCCGCAGGACCACGCCCTCGCGACCCTCGCGCCCAAGATCCACCCCGACGACGCCGCGATCGACTGGTCCGCGGACGCCGCGGCGGTCGACCGCGCCGTGCGCGCCTTCAACCCCGCCCCGGGCGCCTGGACCACCTTCCACGGCGAGCGGCTCAAGCTCCACGCCGTCACCCCCTTCCCCGACGACCACCTCCCCGGACCGCCCGGCACGGTCCACCCCGCCCCCGACCGCACACCCCGCGTCGCGACGGGCGCCGGCTCCGTCCGCCTCGACCTCGTCCAGCCCGCAGGCAAGCCGCGCATGGACGGCCTCGCCTTCGCGAACGGCCACCGCCCCGCCGGCGCCGCTCGGCTGACGCCTCAGCGGCCCCCGAGCCCTGCCCTTCATTCCAGCGGCGCTTTCCCTCGGGATACCGTGGGTGCTCGAAGAGGCGGCGGGCAGGCTGGGCGCGTGGCGGGCGCCAGCGGTATGGCAGGGGTGCCGGCGCGGCGTGCGGCGTGGGAGGCCGTGCGCCGGGTGACCGCCGGCCGTGTGTGGTCGGGCACGGCGGTCCAACGCGCTCGATGCCTCCTGGTTGGACGCGCGCGACCGCGCCTTCGCGGCGAACCTCGCGTTCTCGACGCTGCGCTGGCAGGGCACCCTGGACTGGGCGCTGCAGCACGCCGTCGACCGTCCGCTGGCGAAGGTCGACCCGCCCGTGCGCGACGTCCTGCGCATCGGCGCCTACGAGCTGCTGCTCGGTGCGACCGCCGGCTTCGCTGCCGTCGCGACCGCCGTCGACCTCGCGCGGGCGGTGATCGGCGAGCGTCCCACCGGCTTCGTCAACGCCGTCCTGCGCCGCCTCGCCCACCGCCGCGACCAACTCCCCTGGCCCGACGTGTCCACCGACCACGGCCTCGCCCTCAAGACCGGCTGGCCGACCTGGGCCGTCAAAGAGGCCCGCGCCGCCCTCGGCCCCCGCGCCGAAGCCCTCCTCACCGCCTCCAACACCCCGCCCGGCGTGACCCTCCGCCTCCGCCCCGGCGCCCCGCGCAAGGAGCCGGCGCGCCCGCGACCGGGGGTGGGCGGTGGCGTCGGGGGTGGCCGAGGCCGGCGCGCTCGCCCGCCTCCTTCTTGCCGTTCCCTCCCTCCCTTCCCCTGTCGGTGGTGGGGAGGGGGGGCCGGGGTTGGGTGGGAGCGGCGCGACGGTGGGCGGGGTCGGCGCGACGGTGGGCGGGGGCGGCGGGGGTGCGCGCGGATCGGGGGGGCGCGGGGGAGGGGGGCGGTGGTCGGGGGAGGCTTGGCGGGTGGGGGCGGGGGATGTGCGGGAGCATCCTGGGGTGCGGGCGGGCTGGGCGGTGGTGCAGGACGAGGCGTCGATCCTGGTCGGGCATGCGGCGGCGTCGGGGATTCCGCCTGGGGCGCTGGCAGTCGACCTCTGCGCTGCGCCGGGCGGCAAGTCCGGACACCTCGCCGACCGCGGGCTGCGGGTCGTCGCCTTGGATCTCAATCCGCGCCGCGCCGCCGATATCACGCGCCGCGCCGACGCGTGGGGTGTGGAGCCCCGCGACGCGATCCTGAGCGTTCCTGCCGCAGGTGGGGCGCAGCCAGCCGTCCCCCGACCCATGCGGGCTGGGTGGCGGTGGCGGTGGGCGATGGTCGGTCGCCGGCCGTGCGCGCCGCGTCCGTGCGGGTGGTGCTGCTCGATGCGCCCTGCACGGGGTTGGGGGTGGCGCGGCGGCGGCCCGAGGTGCGCTGGCGTCGGCAGCCCGGCGACATCGAGGCGCTCGCGGCGCTTCAGGGGGAGCTGCTCGACGCCGCCGCGCGGCTGGTCGCGCCCGGCGGTCGCCTGCTCTACAGCGTGTGCACCTGGACGAGAGCCGAGACCATCGATGCCATCACGGCATTCCTCGATCGCCACCCCGGCGCGTTCATCCCCCAAGCTCCCGACGTCGCCGGCGCCGGCACCCCCCACGGCCCCGGCGTCCTCCTCACACCCGACCGCGACGACACCGACGGCATGTTCCTCGCCGACCTCACCCGCACCCACGACCCCTCGGGTAGTCGGCCCCGATCCGTGCGGCAGCGGCGGGCGGCGGCGGGGCACTGGTAGCCTCAGGAACGCAAACCACAATCGAACATGCGCCTCCGGGGCAGGGTGAAATCCCCGACCGGCGGTAGCTCCCGGGGTGACCCGGGGGGAGCCCGCGACCCGGCCGCGAGCCCGCAAGGGAACGTGGACGGTGGACCTGGTGAGAGTCCAGGGCCGACGGTGAAAGTCCGGATGGAAGGAGGCACCCGCCTGGTGCGGCTCGCGCGTGCGTGAGCCGTCGCCGTTGGCGTCGACACGGCCCCGGAGTCGCCTGAGGCAGTCCAGGAGGCCGCGACGGTCAGCGAGCAGGACCAGGTGTGGCTCGACCGCGCGTTCGCGCTGGCGGAGCGTGGGCGTCGCACGGTCTCGCCCAACCCCCTGGTCGGCTGTGTGCTCGTGCGCGACGAGGAGGTCGTGGGCGAGGGCTGGCACGCACGTGCGGGTGGCCCCCACGCCGAGATCGCTGCGCTCGAGCAGGCGGGCGACCGCGCCGCCGGCTCCACCGCCTACGTCACCCTCGAACCCTGCGCCCACACCGGCCGTACCGGCCCCTGCACCGACGCGCTCATCGCCGCAGGCGTGGCGCGCGTCGTCGCAGCCCTGGCCGATCCCAACCCGCTCGCGGCAGGCGGCGCCAAGCGGCTCCGCAGCCACGGCATCGCGGTCGAGCTCGACGCGGACGCAGGACCGGCGCGGCGCCAGAACGAGGTGTTCCTCCACGGCCTGCGCCACGCCCGCCCGTTCGTGGTGTGGAAGGCCGCCGCCAGCCTCGACGGCCGCATCGCCGCCGCGGACGGCACCTCGCAGTGGCTGACCGGCGAGGAGGCCCGTGTCCGCGTCCACGCGTTGCGCGCGGAGGTCGACGCCGTCCTCGTGGGCTCCGGCACGGTCCTCGCCGACGACCCCGCGCTCACCGTCCGCCTTCCAGGCTACGACGGCAGGCAGCCCCTGCGGGTGGTCCTCGACCGGCGCGGACGCGTCCCAGGGACCGCGCAGGTCAACGACGCCGCCGCTGAGACCCTCGTCCTCGACACCCCTGATCCGGCCGCCGCCCTCAAGGAGCTGTGGGCCCGCGATGTCCGCAGCGTCCTGCTGGAGGGCGGCGGCACGCTCGCCGCCGCGTTCCTCGCCGCCGGCCTCATCGACAAGGTCGTGCTGCACCTCGCCCCGCTGCTCATCGGCGCGACCGGCATGCCCGTGCTGACGGGCGAGCTCGCGGGAACGCTGACCCAGGCACCGCGCCTGCACCTCGACCGCGTCACGCGGCTCGGCCCCGACGTGGAGCTGGTGCTCTACCCCGACCAGGAGCCCGCCTAGATGTTCACCGGCATCGTCGAGGAGGTCGGCACGCTCGCGGAGCGGACCGACGCGCCCCCCGGCGCCCAGCTCACGATCGGCTGCAGCGACCAGCTCCGCGAGGACCTCGGCATCGGCCACTCCGTCGCCGTCGACGGCGTCTGCCTGACCGTGACCCGCCTCACCCCGCAGGCCTTCACCGCCGCCGCGATGGGCGAGACCCTCGACCGCACGACGATCGGCGCGAAGCAGCCCGGGGAGCCGGTCAACCTCGAGCGCGCCCTGCTCGCCGGCGCGCGGCTCGGCGGCCACCTCGTGCAGGGCCACGTCGACGCCGTCGGGACGGTGACGAGCGCCACCGACCACGGCGCCTGGACCACGGTCGCCATCGCGGCACCCCAGGAGCTGCACCGCTACCTGGCGGGAGAAGGGCTCCGTCACCGTCGACGGCGTCGCGCTCACGATCACCGCGGTCACCGCCGACGGCTTCGAGGTCGGCCTGATCCCGCACACGCAGCAGGTCACGACCCTCGGCGCGCTCGGCCCCGGGCGCCGGGTCAACCTCGAGGTCGACGTCATCGCCAAGTACGTCGAGCGGCTCCTGGCCGCCGGCGTGCGCAGCCCGTACGCAAGCAACGAGGAGCGCCGCTGATGGCCTTCGCCACCATCCCCGAAGCCGTCGAGGCGATCGCCCGCGGCGAGCCGATCGTCGTCGTCGACGACCCCGACCGCGAGAACGAGGGCGACCTCATCATGGCGGCCGAGCTGGTGACGCCGGAGGCGATGGGCTTCTTCGTGCGCCACACCTCCGGCGTGATCTGCGCGCCGATCACGGCAGAGCGCGCCCGCGCGCTGCACCTGCCGCCGATGGTCACGAGCTGTTGCCGAGGGCATCGGCGACGTTCGGCCCGGAGAGCCATCAGACTCTCGACTTGCGGATCAGCTACGCCGCTGCCCTCTATCTGGGTGGGGACTATCGCAAGGCTGCCCCCGTCTTCGAGGCACTCGCCGAGGTCTACACGCTCGATGGTCGCGACACGGAGGAGAGTCTGGAATACCGCCACCAGGCGGTCGCCTGCCGTGTAGCGCTCGGAGAGCTCGATGCCGCGATTCCAGAGCTCGAGTCGATCATCCAGGCGCAGCATCGCATCGACGCCCACGGTCGCGACTACCTGTCCCTTCGGTTGGAGCTCGCGCGCCTTCGCATCAGTGCAGGCGATCACGATCAGGCGATGGAGGAGCTTTGGCCTCTCTACGAAGGCGCCGTACATATCCTGACTCCTAGCGACGAGTTGTCCGTTGAGATCGATGAACTCTTCCGCCGACTCCGCGCGACCAGGGAGCGGTAAGGCCGCCGCGACGCCGCATCGCGACTTGGCTCGTACATTTCCTTGCGGAGTTAGTCAGCTCAACGGTCTCCAGTCGAGCCATGGCCTTGGTCCGCGCAAGCCCCGCAGTGAGGCGACGCGCAGTGCCGCCTCGTCGTGGAGGGCTGGATCTTCACTGGCGCGCTGTGCGGCATAACAGGTCACGCGAAGCTCGCGGAAATCGCGGAGCACCTGGAAGCCGGGCCAATCCATTACGTCGTTGCCGTACGAACGGACGAAGGTTTCGTACTGCGCAGCCGTCATGGTGCCGAACGTACTGAACCGCACCGCTGTACTGACAAGGTCCCACTCGGGCGGGCCTACGGAGCAGCGCTCGAGGTCGAGGAGGACCGGGCCGTTGGCTGTCATGACGACGTTGCCCGCCCACGCGTCGCCATGGATTCCGCTTCGCGGTAGGCCAGCGGGAAGGTTGGCATATGCCTCCTTGAGCTCGTCCAGTCGCCGGCGTAACCAGGCTCGATCATCCTCGCTGAGTGTCGTTGCGCCATCGATCCGTTCAGCCAGGCGTACAAATGGTGCGAGTTGGGGCAACTCGAAGTCGTTGGGCAACGGGCAGCGGTGCAATTGCCTGAGCACGGCCGCGATCTCGGGCGGCTTTCCATGCCGATGCTCGGGTAACTCGCGCCAGAACGTGACTGGCAGGCCGTCGATGACGACCGGCTGGTCAACGGTATCGAGCGTCTTCACCGCCCTCACGCCGACCGATTCGAGCCAGCGGGAGACAGCAACCTCTTTCTCCGCGGCGGCGATCTGGCCCGTCCGCCCGATTCGCACCACGATGTGATTGGACAGCCGGTAGATGGCATTCTCGCCCTGCCGGACTAGCTCAGCGCTAGATGACGACAGCCCCACTTGGGCACACGCCTGCTTGAGGAGATTGTCGAGCGTTCGAGCGGTCACGACGCAACGAGCACCTTGCGGATGTCGTGGCGCAACTCAGCAACCTCGTTGACCCGCTCAAAGACCGTTGCCCGGTGTGCCAAGTCGCGAAGGTCATCTGCGGCGCGCCGAGAGCGCAATGAGCGTGCGTCCTGCAGCGCCTTCGAACCACTCACGGCCGCCTCCTGCGGATCGCCCACCGTCATCGTGAGCGATGCCAACTTGATGCCGCTCATGGCACGGGACCGGACGTAGGTGTCGGTGTGGCCGGCCACCGCGCCAGCGAGCCTTGATGCTGCTTCCTGTTCGGCTTCACCATGACGGATGGCCAGATCCCACAGTGCATGGCCGGTATCGCCGAGGTGCTGAGCCTGGTCGTAGTAGCGCATCCAGTCCGGGTCGTTAGCTGGATCGGCTTGGGCGAACTGCTCATCAGCCAGGCCGACCGTTCGCAAGGTTTCCTGCACCCGGCCGAGCTTGGCCAGTGCGCGAGCGCGAGCGGCCAGGAGCATGGCCCGTTCTGTGGCGGTGAGGCGGTCGGCTCGCACCAGCGCCATTTCGGTGAGCGTCAAGCCCTGGTCTGGTTCACTGCACCAGATGGCTTGGCGCGCCATCGAGGAGAGGGTCTTGGCACGAAGGTTCCAGTCGCCGGCTTCATCAGCACAGGCCTGCGTGAAGCGGAACATCCTCCGAGCATCGCCGTGGGCGTAGGCATCGAAGGCCATCATCGCGCAGACATGCCCGAGGAAGCCCACCGAAGAGAACAATTCAGCGCGCAGACCCTCGGGACAGCGCGAGTCCAGCATCTCGGCCGAGTGACGCAGCTGCGCGATGACCGCTTCGCGCGCCAACCCGCCGCCGTAGTGGTTGTCCCATGAGCCGAAGACCCGCGCCGCGGTGCGGACACCGTCGATGTCGGCCTGAGTGACGATGTTCGGCACCGGTGTGGCTTGATCTGGCGCCAGCAGCTCCAGCAGCGGTGCCGAGGAAACCGCTGCCGCGCCCACCCCGATGACCGCTCGGATGAACTCTTTTCGATCCACGTTATCCACCGGTGGGGACGAGTGGCGGCGCATCCGGAAACCCAGCTCAGGGTCAGTGCGCACGCCGGTTATAGCCCTCAAGGCCGCTCGATAATCAGCCTGAGGACTCCGAATCAGTCCCCGTTCCAGCTTGCCGATGTAGTTGGCGTCAAGGTCGGTCCGGCGGCCACGGTGCTGCCAGACCCACTCGTTGACCATCTCGGCCAGGTCCTGGCGGGACGCCGGCTGGCCAGGCGCGTGAGGCGACTCCACGCGCTCGCGCGCGTGGCGAAGCTGATCGTTCGCCTCCGTCACCCAACGATCGTGCCACAGGCTGTGACCACTGAGCACCTAACGGCGACGAATCCTCCCCAATTCCTCCCTCTGGCATCCCCGTCAACCTCCCTCCCCGGGATCCCTCCCAGCCGCCATGGTTGTCGCCATGACAGCCAGTACATGGGTTCTCACGCTCATCGCCGTTGTGCTGTACGGGTTCATGATTCGCGACATCGTCCGAGAGGTACGCGGCGAATGACGACGACCGTGGACCACAGCGTGCCTAACCGTCGCGTCTGCGTCTGGTTCGGCCGGCACAAGATTGTCGATCACGTCGGCGAGCCGGCATTCGCGGCCCGCTTCGAGTCCGCCATGCGTCGACGCTTCGCCGGCTTGCGCGTGACCAACGAGCCGGTGGTGGCCCCAGATGCCGACCGCCGGTGAACGGCCAGCGGCGTCGACGTTGGTGGGACGAGCTATGGAAGCGGGTCAACGAAGCCTTTCGCCGCTGGCGGGACGAGGGTTGAGCGGCTTCGCCGAGGACTTCACCAAGCCATTGCTGCTCGGCTACCTGCGCCGCGACCTGCTCGTGGTGGACTGTCAGGTGACTGAGCTGGAGCAGCAGATGGCGAAGTTTGCCCAGGTTGAGGGCTTCGCCATGGGGCACACCTATGTCGAGAAGCCGGAATCCTGGCTGGCGGCCTTCGAGGCGCTCATCGAGTCGGTGAACCGCCATGAGGTCACAGCAGTGCTGCTGCCGAGTCTGCTGCACTTCACCGGACTCGGTATGCCGACCGATATCCGCGACTCGTTCGAGCGAGCCACCGGCGCACGCGTATTGGCGCTCACCCGATGAGCTGGCGGAGCCGGTGCTACTCCTCACACTTTCGGCGTGGCGGCACAGGTTCACCACCCTGG
Organism: uncultured Actinomycetota bacterium; assembly: GCA_963770725.1. Classification (GTDB taxonomy): domain Bacteria; phylum Actinomycetota; class Actinomycetes; order Propionibacteriales; family Kribbellaceae; genus Kribbella. The sequence continues at coordinate 1,176,569 of CAVYQT010000007.1, read as the reverse complement.
CACCGCCTCCGCCTCCTTCGTCCCCGTCTGAGTTCCCCGACCCCTGTATCCCCCCGGCTCAGGCAGGGACCCAAATGCCGGCTGGCGCGGTGTAGTGAGGCGAGCCCTCCACTGCGCCAGCCGTTCCACCCCACCCCATCCCATGGCCATCCGCCCCGACCCACTTCGAAGTGAGGCCGCTATGTCGCAGATCGAACAGCTCAAGCTCCAACTCCACAGCCTTGCCGACCAGTCCCGCAGCGGAGTCGCCAGCCTGGCCGGATTCAGGCAACGCTTCGAGCAAGCCGGCCAGCACGTCCAGGCTCTGATCGCGGGCTCTGCCACCGGGGCAGACCGAGATATCACCACCGTGCTGGAGGCTGCTGCCAAGTCCGTCGACCAAGCCATGCAGGCGCTTCAGATCGCTGAGACGGGCTGCCGCAGCTACGCCAACCAAATCTAAATCGGCTTCGCCCGCCTATGCCCTCCGAACTGCAACGGGTCGCCGGAGACCTGCTCGCGGCGCTCGACCAGATGCCCCGGGTGGTGGCCTATCTACAAGAGATGACCCGCAAGCTGAGTGAGCAGGCCGCCTGGGTCGGCGGTGTCAGTAGCAACCCGCAAGCCCGAACGGCCGCCATGCAACTAGACGAAGCCGCTCGTCGCTGCGACGAGGCCGCCCAGTACCTAGCTCAAGCTCCACCCAAGGCTCGCGGATGGGTAGAGCAGATGGTCAGCGGTGTGCGCACAGCCGAGCCGTCCGGTGGCGGAACAGCGCGCAGACCGGACACTGTAGCCAGAAGGACCTCGCCCGCGGAGGATCGGCGGGACGGTGCCGACCGGGAGCGGGAAGCCTCGAAGGCTCCCAAGGTTGCGGATGGTCAACCTGATGACTCATTCGACCCCGAGCCGTTCCGGCTGAAGCTGCCGGAACGCCTGGTCAGTCGCGGCTACAGCCCCAAGACCCGCGGCATCTGGGTCGATGACCACGGCAACGAGCACGACCTCATCAGCGGTCGCCACGATCCTGAGTACTTGGACGCACAGCGCCGCGCCGAGGAGCTTGATCTGGTCCGCGAGCCGCACAAGATGGCCACGGCTGCAGATGTCGAACTCAAGTTCGCCATGAAGATGCGCCGACTTGGCATTCGACATGCCCGGATCGTCCTCAACAACCGACCGTGTCCAGGCGAGCTGGGCTGTGACGAGCTCCTGCCCCGGTTCCTGCCGCCAGGAAGCGAATTGACAGTCTACGGACCGGATGGATTTGAGAAGATCTACCACGGAGAAACGGAGACCTCATGACCGTCGTCAAGGCCTACTACAAGCACGAGCACGGCGAACAGCCGCTACGCCTCGAGACCGCCGCCGACGTCGACCAGCTGATAGACGGCCTGCTTGCTGAGGACTACAGCAACTCGGTAGCTGCCCTGTATGCGGAAGGGCGACTCAACGCCGCCGGGGTGCCCGATCATGAGCTCTTGGTGGCGATCAACAACGAGGACGGCGACGTAGGAGCTCTGCGTTACATGGGCGGCGGCGGAACCTACTACAGCCAGGGCGAAGCTGGCACCGACAAGGAACCCACTTACTACTACACCGGAAGTGATCGCGAGTTCCCGGTTGGCTCCGAGTTGCCCATCCAACAAATCCGTCGAGCCGTCGGGGAGTTCGTCACCAGGGGCCAGCGCCCCGTGTCGGTGGAGTGGCAAGCAGCCAAGTAGACGAAGCGAGGCAGCCACTCTGCCGAGTGCTCGCATCTGGCCGAGATGCGTGACCGCTAGCGCCTGCGGACACCTTGGTGGTCTGGGAGGGGGCAACATCGCCAGCAGTTGCATGCCGGTGTGCACGCCGTTTCGCTTCATGACCTCCGGGCACGGTCGGTTGAAGGTCAGCGTGTCGGCGTCTCCACGGGGTAGTCGATAAAGCGCGACAGCGCGCAAACCCAGGGGCGCGTGGGTCGACCACAGTTGTTAGGAGAGGGGGGTCCCGGGCGGAGGACCCCCTCTCAGTTCGGGGTTAGCGGTTGACTGCGTCCAGGGAGTCGGCCAGGCCCTCGCCGAAGAAGGAGTTGTTCGCGGTCGTGCCGGTGCAACGGGCGTCCGGCGTGGTGGTCGGGCAGGCCCGGTCGTCGGCCTGCGTGCGCAGTGCCGACTCCAGCTGGCGCGGACTCCACCACGGGTGCGTCGACTTCATCAGCGCGGCCACCCCGGCCACGTGCGGTGACGCCATCGACGTACCGCTCATGTTTCCGTAGCCGCCGCCCGGCAGGGTCGACAGGATGGCTCGGCCCGGTGCGGCAACGTCGATCTTGTTCAGGCCGAAGTTCGAGAAGCTGCTCCGCAAGCCGCTCATGTCGGTGCTGGCCACGGTGACCACGCCCGGCAGTTCGGTCGGCATGTCCAGGCAGTTGTTGTCGATCGTGCGCGTCACCGGGGTGGTGTCGTTCGGGCTGCTGGTGTCGGTGGTCTTGTTGGCCAGGTCGTAGTTCGCGTTGCCGGCTGCGGCGACGGACAGGACACCGCGATCGGTCGCGTAGTCGACCGCACGCCGGACCGCTTCCTGAACGGCGCCCTGGTCACCGTTGTCCTTGCACCAGAACATGTACGGGTCGATGAAGTAGCTGTGGTTGGTGACGTCCATGTGGTGCTGTGCGGCCCAGACGAAGCCGCAGATCGCGTACTCCGGGTAGATGAAGCCGTCGTCGTTCACCACCTTCACCGAGGCGATCCGGACGCCGGGAGCCACACCCACGATGCCGACCCCGTTGCGGGCCGCGGCGACGGTCCCGGCGACGTGCGTGCCGTGCGAGCTCGTGGTCGGCCGCCAGGCACCCTCGGTCTGGTCCGGTACGCCGTTGTCCACACAGCTGACCGAGTTGGCCTTGTCGAAGTTCGGCGCGAGATCCGGGTGGGCGTCGTCGACACCGCTGTCGTTGATGCCGACCAGGACTCCGCGGGAGCCGTCGGTGACCGCGTGCGCCTGGTCCGCCTTGATCTGGGCCATGTCCCACTGCTCGCCCTCACGCGGATCCGGAACCGGCGCCGCCTCCACCTCCCCGAGCGACTTCGCCCCGGCACCAGCCGGTCCCTCACTGACCGCGGCCGTGCGGGTCGCGCCGACGGACTGCACGTCACGCCCGTAGCGACCGGCGCGGACATCGGTCTTGAAGTCCGGGTTGGTCGACTGCGCGACCACCACTCCGAGCTGGGAGTACGACTGCAGGACGGTGCCGCCGGCGGCGGTCACCGCCTCCTCGACCTTGCGGACGTGACCGGGCGAGGCCTTGCTGTTGACCACGTAGTTCATCAACGGCCCAGGCGTGGCCGCGGACGAACTCGAGTCGGCGGCCGGTGCGGCGTTCGCCGTCGCGGCACCGAATGTGGTCAGGGCCAGAGCGGCAGCGGCCAGGCCGGCTGTCAGTCGGCGGGGGTGGGAGCTTCGGGTCACGCTGACTCCTCCAGGCGGGGGCCGGTAGGCCCAAGAGCTTGATCTCCCGAGACTCTAGAGCGGATTCCGGACCCGCGTGGTCCTTCATCCACAAGACAGGGGAAACCCTCCACCGGTCACTACGGAGTGTCTTCTTGTTCACAGGGAGTTGCCCACATCTGTGGATCGTCCTGTGGATAACTGGTGGACAAAGTGTGGACGGCCTGAACCTGTGGTGCGGTGGAGAGGGAGGGAACAGGACGGACGGCCGCTCTGTTGTAGGTTAGATACAACAGAGATACGAGTCGTATGGGTGAGGTTTCAGTGACAGGCGGGGTGCCGGAGCAAGGTCCGGCCGAGGCAGATATCCAGACCAGAGCAGACATCCAACTGGGGGACGAGACCGCGGAGATCGCCCGGGTGGTGGTCGAGGCGGCGCCGGGGGTGGAGAAGATCCCGGCCGCCGAGCGCGTCTACGCGTACGTGAAGGCCGCGATCCTGGACCGGACGTACCCGGGCGGCGAACTGCTCACCGAGGGTGAGATGGCCACGGCGGTCGGAGTGTCCCGCACCCCGGTGCGCGAGGCGTTGCTCCGGCTGGAGGAATCCGGCCTGGTGAAGCTGTACCCGAAGAAGGGTGCCCTCGTCCTGCCGGTGCTGCCGCAGGAGATCGACGACGTCCTTGAGGCCCGTGAGCTGATCGAGTCGCACGCGGCCGCCAAGGTCTGGCCGCGACGCAAGCAGCTGGTCGAGGCGCTCACCCAGCGCGTCGACGAGATGCGCGCGCACCGCCGGGCCGGTGACGCGAAGACCTTCCTGGAGGCGGACCGCGCCTTCCACGAGGCGATTGTCGGTGCCGCGGGCAACGAGATCCTGGCCAAGCTCTACAACAGCCTGCGCGACCGCCAGGTGCGGATGGGCGTGCCGGGCATCGAGGTGCAGCCGGCCCGGATGGACAAGTCCATCGCCGCGCACCAGGAGATGATCGACGCACTCGGAGGCAACAGCATCAAGCGCTTCCGCGAGTTGGTCGTCACGCACATCAACGAGGCCGCGACAGATCTGCGGAGCACGCGTTGACCGAACTCCTCTTCCCCCTGGGCGGACGTCGAGCCAGGGCGGTGTGGGCCACTGCTGTCTTCACGTACCTGGTGACGGTGCTGCACCGCGGTTCCATGAGTGTGGCCGGTCTGCAGGCCGCTGAGCGCTTCGACATTTCCGCGTCCGCGCTGGCCAGCTTCACCGTCGTACAGCTGACTGTGTACGCCGCCATGCAGGTGCCGGTCGGCGTACTGCTGGACAGGTACGGCTCCAAGCGGTTGCTGATCACTGCGTCCGTGTTGCTGTTCGGAGCGCAGTCTGCGTTCAGTCTGGTCGACTCTTACCCGGCTGCCCTCGCCGCACGTGCGGTGCTGGGGGTGGGCGACGCACTCGTGTTCATCAGCGTGCTGCGGGTCGTCATGTCCTGGTTCCCCGCGCTGCGGCAGCCGGTGATGTCACAGGCCACCGGGATGCTCGGTGGTTTCGGCGCGATCGTCTCGACCGTGCCGATGGCCGCCGCGTTCCACGCTTTCGGCTGGACCAGCACGTTCGCCGCTGCCAGTGTGCTCAGTCTGCTGACCGGCGTCGCCGTACTGTTCCTGATCAAGGACTCGCCGTACGACGAGCCGTTGCGGAGATCCAAGCAGTCACTCGGTGAGGTGCGGGCCAACCTGCGTCGCGCCTGGCAGGAGCCGGGTACTCGACTCGGGCTGTGGACCCACTTCACCACCAGCTTCGCCGGAGGCACGTTCGGCCTGCTCTGGGGCTACCCGTTCCTCGTCCAGGGCCAAGGGGTCGCTCCGACCACGGCTGCGGCGATGCTGATCCTGCCGGTGCTGGCGAGCCTGTGCTACGGGCCTCTGGTCGGCCGGTACGCCGCTCGGTTCCCGTTCTACCGGTCCTGGATCGTGCTGGCCGTGATCGGCGGCTCGGTGCTGATGTGGACCGTCGTACTGCTCTGGCCCGGTCGGGCGCCGACGCCGGTGCTTCTGCTGCTGATCGTCGTACAGGCGGCCGGTGGGCCGGGGTCGATGCTCGGGCTGGACTACGCCCGGACCTTCAACCCGTCGACCCGGTTCGGTGCGGCCAACGGGATGGTCAACACCGGCGGGTTCATCGCCATGCTGATCTGTATCGGCATGGTCGGCATCCTGCTCGACGCGTCGTCGGGCGGTGCACCGCAGACCATCACCGACTTCAAGTGGGCGTTCGCCTTCCAGTACGTGCTGTGGGCGATCGGCACCCGCCAGATCCTCAAGTACCGCCGCAAGGCCCGCGGCAACCTGGCCCGCTACAACCCCGAGGCGTACCAAGCCCTCCTGGCCAACCAGGTCGTCCCGCTGAAAGGCTGACGCCAGCGGGCTGGCACGGGCTGCCAGCTGAGTGCCAGGCCGGTGCCAGGGCGGTCCCACACGGTAGTCCCAGTGAAGTGAGTCCACTGGGAGGAACCGATGTCCACAACGAACCAGGTCGCCATCGAGGCTGTTGGTCTGGTCAAGAAATATGGCAGCACCACGGCCCTGGACGGCGTTGACCTGAGCGTGCCGACCGGCACCGTACTCGGGGTTCTCGGCCCGAACGGTGCCGGCAAGACCACCGCGGTCCGCATCCTCGGCACCCTGCTCCGCCCGGACAGCGGGCAGGCCACGGTCGGCGGGTACGACGTCGTCCGCGAGGCCGGCAAGGTGCGCGAGATCATCGGCCTGACCGGGCAGTACGCCTCGGTCGACGAGGACATGTCCGGCCGCCGGAACCTGATCATGATCGGCCGGCTGCTCGGGTACTCGCGGGAGCAGTCCCGGGCCAAGGCCGACCAACTGCTGGAGCGGTTCGAGCTCACCGACGCCGGTGAGCGGATCGCGAAGACGTACTCGGGCGGTATGCGCCGGCGTCTCGACCTCGCCGCCAGCCTGGTCGGCGACCCGAGCATCCTCTACCTCGACGAGCCCACCACCGGTCTCGACCCGCACGCTCGCAACGGCGTCTGGGAGACGATCCGCAACCTGGTGCTCGATGGGACCACGGTGCTGCTCACCACGCAGTACCTGGAGGAGGCCGATGCGCTGGCCGACTCGATCATGGTCTTCGACAAGGGCCGGGTGGTCGCCTCCGGCCGGCCGGCCGAGCTCAAGGCGCAGGCCGGCAAGCAGTCGCTGGACGTCCGTCCGGCCGAGCCCGCGCATCTCGAGCGCGTCGCCGCGATCGTTGCCGAGGCGGTCGGCGTACGGCCGAGTGTCGACGTGGTGAACACGCTGGTCAGTGCGCCGGTGAGCGACGGTACGCCGATGCCGGTGGTGGTCCGCCGCCTCGACGAGGAGGGCATCGCCGTCACCGAACTGTCCCTGCGGCTGCCGAGCCTGGACGAGGTGTTCCTCGCCCTGACCGGGCACGCCGCCGAAGAGAAGAAGCAGGACGCAGTCCTGGAAGGAGTGGGTCGATGAACGAGCGAAGCGAGTTCATGATCAAGCACAGTCCACGTGGTGCCTCATCCGCGCCCGGAGCGAAGCGAGGACGCGGATGAGCCTCGCAATTGTCGACCGGCCGGCCCACGCGGGCCGCCGTACCCGGCCGTTCGCCTGGGTCGAGCAGAGCCTGACGCTTGCCTGGCGCAACATTGTCCGGATCCGGCAGAACCCGGAAGCGCTGGCGGACGTGACGTTCCAGCCGATCATCTTCCTGGTGCTGTTCCTGTTCGTGTTCGGCGGCGCGATCGCCCAGGGCGGCACCTGGCGCGACTACCTGCCGTACCTGCTGCCGGGGCTGCTGGTGCAGACCGTGGTCTTCTCCACGATGGGCACCGGCGTGGCGCTGAACGACGACTTCGCCAAGGGCGTCTTCGACCGGTTCCGGAGCCTGCCGATCGCGCGGATCTCGCCGCTGATCGGTGCCGTTCTCGGTGACGCGGTCCGGTACTCGCTGTCGATCGTGATCCTGATGGGGACCGGGTTCGCGCTCGGGTTCCGGTTCCAGAACGGGGTCGGCTGCGGCCTGCTTGCGCTGGTGATCGTGCTGCTGTTCGCGCTGGCGATGTGCTGGATCTGGGTCTGGCTCGGGCTGACCCTGAGTACGGCGCAAGGCGTCCAGGGGATCGCGTTCCTGGTGATGTTCCCGCTCACCTTCGGCAGCAACGTGTTCGTCCAGACCGACACCCTGCCGGGCTTCCTGCAGGCGTTCGTGAACGTGAACCCGATCAAGTACCTGGTCGACACCATGCGCGGCCTGATGCTCGGCGGCGCCATCCAGAAACCGCTCTTGATCACCCTCGCCTGGATGATCGGCCTGGTCGCGGTCTTCGCCCCACTGGCGATCCGCGCCTACCGTCGCCGTACCTAGAGAGATCTCGGGCAGAGTGGGGTCATGACGACACGGTGGACGATGACGATCGACTGCACGGACCCCGCTCTGCTCGCCCGCTTCTGGTGTACGGCGCTGGGCTACGAGGAAGCCGATCCGCCCAAGGGCTGGGACACCTGGGAGGCGTTCAACCGGGACCAGAACGTCCCCGAGGACGAATGGCACGACGGCGCCAGCCTCTGCGACCCCAACGGCGTCCTCCCCAACCTCTCCCTGCTCAAGGTCCCCGAGCCCCGCACCGTCAAGAACCGCCTCCACCTGGACCTCCAGGTCAGCGGCGGCCGGGCCGAACCCCAGCCCGTCCGCGAACAACGCATCCGCACCTTCGCCGACACCCTGCTGGCCGCCGGCGCCACCGTCGTCCACGAGGTCCCGGTCGACGGCACCAGCACCCTCGACCACCTCTGGATGGCCGACCCCGAAGGCAACGACTTCTGCGTCGTCTGACTCAGCGGAGGTGTTCGCCGAAGGCGAGGGGGGCTCGGGTGCAGAGGTAGGTTGCCCAGTGCAACTTTATCGGGGTGCCGGTCTCGGTGCGGGTGATGCGGAGGAGTTCGCCGGTTTCGCGGCCGGAGACGGTGCGGTAGACGTCCTCGGAGACGCGCTCGAAGACGGCCGGTGCGAGGTGGTCGGCGGCGGCCGGGGACTTGGCCTGGAGGGCGCCGTTCCTGACGGAGAAGACGAACGGGGAGCCTTCGGTGAACCAGGTGCCCAGGACTCCCTCGAGTTCCGGCGGGACCGGCGTACCCGGCACCCAGGGGTCGGCCGGGAGCGGGTCGTCCTCGAGGACCTTGATGATCAGGTCGGTGGCCAGGAGGCCCGGGGATCCGGCGGAGGTGGAGTTCTGCAGGGCGATGCCCGCCGTACCGGAGGGCCGGTGGACGAAGGTCGACGTGATGTGGCCCGGCATGCCGCCGTCGTGGCCGACGAACAGGCGGTCGCCGCGGCGGAGCAGCATGAAGCCGAGACCGAAGGCGAGCTGCCAGCGGTCCATGTCGGCCATGATCTGGACCTGGCACATCTCGTCCAGGGTGTCCTTCGACAGCACCTCGTCGACCGGGTCGGCGACGAACACGGCCCACTTCGCCAGGTCCTCGGCCGTACTCGCGAGACCGCCGCACGCGTCCATCGAGCCGATGTCGAGCAACTGCTCCCGGACCGGTACGTCGGTGAACGGCGGCACGTAGTACCCGGTGGCGACCGGTCCGCCGTCCATGCCGACCGTCGTACGCCGCATCTCCAGCGGATCGAGGATGCGTGCCTTGATCGCGTCGTACCAGGACCGTCCGTCGAGCCGGGCGACGATCTCGCCGAGCATGGAGAAGACCAGGTTCGAGTAGTGGAACCGGTGATGCGGCTTGCCGATCCGCTCCGCCTCGTTCCAGCCGGCCACCAGCTCCTCGCGGTCCGGGAACTTCATCAGGTCCCAGACGTCGCCGACCGGTTCGCGCTGCATCCCGCTGGCGTGGCTGAGCATCTGCCGCACGGTGATGCCCTCGTGCTTGCTCTCCGGGATCAGCCGCTCGACCGTGTCGTCGAGGCTGAGCTTGCCCTCGTCGCGCAGCGCCATGATGGCGACCGCGGTCAGCGTCTTGCTCTGCGAGGCGATCAGGAACTGCGAGTCCGCGGTCGGCGGTACGCCGGGAACGTCCAGATCGGCCGAACCGGCACCGGTCGACCAGGCCAGCGATCCGGCGCGGGCGACGGCGCCCACCACTCCGGGAACGCGTGCTGTGGTCTGGCGTTCGGCGACGATGCGAGTGAGGGCTGTTTGCGTCTGCGCGGCGATGTCGGTCACGACTGCCGACCTTAGGTCAAGACGATGACAAAAGGCACGGGTTTTGGACGGACCGATGTGCGAGGCTGGAACAGTGCGCATAGCGGTGCTTGGGCCTCTCGCGATGTGGGCGGCCGACGGGACTCCGCTGGACGTCCGTGGCGTTCGGCTGCGCGGACTGCTCGCCAGACTCGCTCTGAGCGCCGGCCGACCGGTGAGTGTCGAGACCCTGGTGGATGGACTGTGGGGCAGTGAGGCGCCGAGTGCGAACGCTCTGCAGTCGCTGGTCTCCCGCCTGCGCGCCGGCCTCCCGGCCACCGAGTCCAGCATCTCCGTCCAGTCCGGACCGGCCGGCTACACGCTGACCATCGGCCCGGACTGTGTCGACGCCCTCCAGTTCGAGGAGCTGGTACGGCGCGGACGCGGGCTGATCGGCTCCGACCCGGAGAAGGCGTGGACCCTGCTCACCCAGGCGGACAAGCTGTGGCGTGGTGACGCCCTCACCGACCTCCGCGACCTGCCTTTCGCCACCATCGAGGCCGACCGCCTGGCCGAGCTCCGACTCGCCGCGTCCGAGCACCTGGCCGAGGCCGCGGTCGGCTGCGGTCACGCCCGCGAACTGATCCCGGAGCTCGAACGCCTCGCCGCCGTACACCCACTCCGCGAGCGAGTGCACGAGCTGCTGAATGCTCGTCCTCGACAACTGTGAGCACCTGGTCCAGGAAGTCGCCGGCCTGGTCGACTCGCTGCTCGCGGCCTGCCCGCGGCTCCGCGTGCTGACGACCAGCCGTGAGCCCCTGAGCATCCCCGGCGAACACCTGCACCCGGTCGGGCCGCTCGGGTTGCCGCCCGAGGACAGCATCGACGACGAGTACCCCGCGATGCAGCTGTTCGTCGACCGGGCGCGCGCCGTACGACCGGACTTCAAACTGACCGACGCCAACCGCGAGGCGGTCGCCGAGATCTGCCGGCGGCTGGACGGGATGCCGCCGGCGATCGAGCTCGCGGCCGCTCGTCTGCGGGCACTCACACCGTTCCAGATCGTCGACCGGCTGGCGGACCGGTTCCGCCTGCTGACCAGCGGTTCGCGGACCGCGTTGCCGCGGCACCAGACGTTGCGCGCGGTCGTGGAGTGGAGCTCGGAGCTGCTCGATCCGGACGAGCAGAGGGTCGCCCGGCGACTGTCGCTGTTCTCCGGCGGCGCCACACTGGAGGCCGCCGAGCAGGTCTGCAGTGACGAGAACCTTCCGTCCGAGTCCGTGCTCGGCGTACTGGCGTCGCTTGTCGACAAGTCGCTCGTCGAGGCCGCGGCCGACGACCGGTCGGTGCGCTACCGCATGCTCGAGACGGTCCGGGCGTACGGCGCTGAGCAGCTCAAGGAATCCGGTGAGTACGAGCGCTTCCGGCACGCGCACACGGTGTACTTCAGCCGGCTGCTCCGGCAAGCCCGGCCGAAGCTGCGCACCGGTGAGCAGATCCAGTGGATCGCCCGGCTGACGGCGGACAACGAGAACCTGCTCGACGCCTTGCGGACGGCGATCGACACCGGCTCGGCCCGGATGGCGGTACAGCTCGTCTCGGTGCTCGGCGAGTACTGGAACATGAGCGGCCGTCCGGCCGAGGCGGTCGGCTGGATGCAGGCGGCCCTCGCCGTACCGGGACCGAGCAACCCGGTCGACCGGGCCTCGTCCCTGATGCTGCTCTCGCTCGGCACCTTGTCCAGCGGCGACGACCCGACCGAGAGCTTCGCCCGCGCGGCCCGCGGACTGGCGGAGGTCCGCTGGCAGGGCCGGCGGCACACGCAGGTGGCGGAGTCCGGCGTCGGCCTGTTCACGAACGCGGTCTGGGCGGCGATCCGGCGGGACAAGGCCGCCTGCTTCCGCGAACTCCAGGCGGCCCGTGAGCACTCCGATCCGTGGGTCCGGAACCTGGGCGTGATGATGACCGCGATGTTCCGCGAGAACTACGGCGAGGTCGAGGAGATGGCGGCCGACCTGGCCGTCGCGATCGACGGCTTCCGGACGATCGGCGACCGCTGGGGTACGTCGATGGCACTGCGCGGACTGTCCGGCTACCAGGCCAACCAGGGCGATCACCAGAGCGCGCTGGCCTCCTTGGAGGAGGCTCTCAGTCTGATCGAGGAGCTCGGCACCACCGAGGGCCTGCCGCAGTTGCTCGGCGGGTGTGCGATCAGCCGGATCGAGCTCGGCGACCTGGACGGCGCTCGCGCGGACCTGCAGCGGGCCCTCCAGCTCGCCGAGGAGACCGGTTCGCGCGACGGCCAGGCGATGTCGCACATGGGGCTGGCGAAGATCGCCCTCCGGTCCGGCCGGCTCGACGAGGCCAAGGAACTGTCCGAGCTCGCGTACTCCATGCTCGACCTGAGGGCGGAGCGGATGGCGCCGCACGGTCAGGCGATGATGCTGTCCCGGCTGAGCCGGGTGAGCGTCGCCCGGGGCGAAGTCGACGAGGCGGTCGGCCAGATCCGCCAGGCCATGGAACTCGGCCTGCTGACCGAGGACATGCCGCTGGCCGCGATCATCGTCGACGCCGCGGCGGACGTCGACCTGCTGTCCGGTGACGCCGAGCTGGCCGCCCGGACGCTAGGTCTTGCGACGGCCATGCGTGGCATGCGCAGTGTCGCGGACGCCGACGTCCGCAGCACCTACGAGCGGCTGCGCGACGTACTGGGTGAGGACGTGTTCGAGACGGCGTACGGCGCTGGTGCGGCACTGACCCGGGACGAGGCGACCGCCGAGCTGCGCAAGCGGTTCAGCTCGTCATGAGGTCGACGGCCAGCTCGCGCAACGCCTGCTGGACGGTCTCCTCGGGCGGCCGCGGGTCGGTCCGCATCCAGTCGTAGACGACGGTGTTCACCGCGCCGAAGAAGGACAACCCGACGAACCGGAAGTCCTTGGTCTTGATCTCACCGCGCTCGACCGCGGTGTCGCCGAGGTCCTTCACACTCGAGATCAGCAGCTCCCGGAACGCGATCCGCTGCTCCTCGACCGCCGGACTGGTACCGACCACTTCGACGAACGAGATCCGTGCCCGGCGCAGGTCCGCCATGATCGTGTGCAGGTAGCTGTCGACCGCTGCCTCGATCCGTTCCCGCACCGGCCGGTCGTCGGTCCGGCGGAGCGCGTCGCCGGTGCTGCGCACGGCCAGCTCGATCACCTGCGCGTGCACCGCGAGCAGCACGGCTTCCTTGTTCTGGAACTCGTGGTAGAAGTGCCGGGTGGACACTTTCGCCTGTGTGCACAGGCGTTCCACCGAGGTCGCCGGATAGCCTTCGGTCCCGAACAACTCGAGCGCGGCGGCCAGCAGCCGTTCGCGCCGCGCAGCCTTCCACTCCTCGACTGACCGCCCGGAGTAACGGCGTACGGAGGGTTCCCTCATCACACCTCTTGTCGCTACCCCGTGCCAGATGCCGGACATCCTATCCACCACGCGGCGTCACTGTCGCCAGGTCTTTCCACACCGGGTCAAGCTCGGTCGCCGGTGGCTCCGTCGAGGAGTTCGCGGATGATGTCGAGGTGCCCCAGGTGGCGGGCGGTCTCCTCGATCATGTGACAGAGGATGTAGCGGAGCGAGGCCGCGCCGGCCTCCCGGAAGACCGCACGTTCCACGTCGTCGAGGGAGAAGCTGGCAACGATCTCATTGGACCTCGCGCACTCGGCGTCGTACTCGTCGAGGAGCTGCGCCAGCGGTACGTCGTCGACGAACATCTCTGCGTCGACATGCCCGTCCTTCGTCCACGGAGTCTGACCGGTGTCGGGGACGCCGGCCAGGTTGAAGTGGAACCAGGAGTACTCGACCCAACGCAGATGGGCGACCAGGCCGGCCACGGTCGTGAGTGGCGAGGTGGGCAGTAACTTGCGGTGGGCATCGATCTCGCTGAGACCTTCGCACTTCGGCCGGACCAGGGACCGTTGGTGGTCGAGCCAGCCGATCAACTGGGTCCGCTCGTCGGTGGTCAACGGCGGCCTCATGCGGGATCCTCCATGCGTTCGTAGCCGGTCCTGCCGTCGAGGATCTCCCGGATGATATCCAGGTGACCGACATGGCGCGCGGTCTCCTCGATCATGTGGCAGAGGACGTAGCGCAGTGAGGCCGCTTCACCTTTCGCGGCGTACGGTCCCTGCTCCACGGTGTCGAGCGACAACGGGGCGATCGTCTCGTTGGATCGGGCGCACTCGGCGTCGTACTCGTCGAGCAGTTGGACCAGCGGTACGTCGTCGACGAACATCTCGGCGTCCGGATGCCCACCCTCGGTCCACGGGGTCTGGCCGGTGTCGGGGACGCCCATCAGGTTGAGCTGGAACCACGCGTACTCGTTCCAGCGCAGATGCGCCACCAGGCCCGCCATCGTCATCAGCGGCGAGGTCGGCAGAACGTTGCGGTGGGCATCTTCTTCGGACAGTCCGGCGCACTTCATCCGGACGAACGAACGTTGCAGGTCAAGCCATCCGGTCAACTGGGTGCGCTCGTCGGCGGTCAGCGGCGGACGGTGTACTTCGGTCATCTCTCAAGCTCCTGTGCTTACTGGAGCCACCCGTCTCAGCCGCGGGTACGGCGGACGGGCAGCACAACTGCCGGACTCGACATCGCGCTCACCTCCTCTCCGCCGCCGGGGGTGTCGATCCACCCGGCAACCGGAACCTTACACGCACAACACCCACCGGACAGCCGATTTTGCGACCCCCCGAATGGCATGCTCGTGGTCAGCACACAGCGCCCGCACCGCGCGAAGAGGTGAGACGTGGATCCACGGTTCGACCTGCCGCTGTACACGCGTGCCGACGTGGCCCTCCACCTCGGGCTGCCCGCCACCACCCTCGGCGACTGGCTCCGGTCGGGTGCGCTCGAGGCCGGCAGCGGCGGCCGCGGTGAACCGACCATCACCTTCGCCGGCCTGGTCGAGACGCACATGCTCCGGCACCTTCGGCAGTCCGGTCTCTCGCTGCAAGCGATCGGCGAAGCCGCGATCGCACTGCGATCCCGCGCCGGCCGGCACTACCCGCTGGCCTGGTCGGGGTTGGCGCATGATGGTCGCGACCTGCTCGTCGAGATCGCCGCCGAAGGCCGCGAGCATGGCTGGGAACGCATCCGCGACAGCCAAGGCGGCCTGCCCGGCGTACTGCGCCGCGGTTCAGCCGCAGTCGGCTGGTCCGACGACGGCTACGCCGCGACCCTGCGACTCGTCATCTACCACGACATCGACGTCATCGTGGACCCCACTCGCGCCTCCGGTCAACCCCTCGTCGAGGGTTCCGACGTCCACGTCGAGGACGTCGTGGACTACGTGCGATCAGGTACGCGGTACCGCGACATCGCCACCAAGTTCGCCCTGGAGGACTGCGAAGTGGAGGCCCTGATTCCGCCCGCACATCCGCCCCACCACGCACCGCCGCCCCCGCCACCCCCGACCCCACCCCGAATCCCTCCTCGAGGACTAACCTCGCCGAACCGTAGCCAGCCCCAACCCCACCCCGAATCCCTCCTCGAGGACTAACCTAGCCGAACCTTGCCAGCCCCAACCCCACCCCGAATCCCTCCTCGAGGACTAGCCTCGCGGGCCCGCAGCCAGCCCCACCGACGGCCTCGGCCCAGGGGTAGCCGAGCTCGCGATGGGCCTCCTCCGTCGCGTGCTCGCCCGGCTGCCTAGCCACCGTCCGCGACTCATCGTCGTCGCTGCCCCGACGCGCTGTCAGGCGCTACCCACTCGCGCGTGCTATCTCCGCTTCCGTCGATCACGGCCGCGCCAGCCACCGTCCGACCACCGAGCCTCATTGGACACGTGGCCAGGTCCTTGGTGCACCTCACCGGCGGCACAGGCTTCGTCGTCGCGTGCTTGCCCGTGACCGCACCGCATCTCCGGAGTGCGTTGCCGCGCGCTCCTTCACGCGTGCTGTCGCCGCTGACCAGCCATCCTCGCCGACCCGCCATCCACCCAACAACCGTGGACCGTGCCGGGCGCACGTACCGGCGAGCAAACGCCCGGCGCGTCAGCGACCGCCGACGCGCCGAGGTCCCTGGATCGGCTTCCCAATCCCGGCCCGTCGCGGACCACGCCCGTCAGGAGGAGCTGGTGTTGTCGCCGATGTCGTCGCCCCACTGCATGAGCAGCGGGCCGGTGTCCGCCTTGGCATGCCCACGGGTAGTCGGGATCTAGGGCCCGGCGCGCCTACCACTTGGCGCTCCCCATCCCCGTGTGACGTTTCCCGTTGTGGATAAGGGATTCTGGATCTAGTGCGGGTTTGCCCTGGCCCAGCGCATGGCCTAAGATCGAACACATGTTTGAGAGGCTGGCGATCGGTGTCGACGGCCTGTTCGAGCAGTCGGTAGAAGAGCATGCCCGAGGCTCGGGCGTTGCGGCGGTTGAACCGGAAGCTGAACTCGTCGCGGTAGTAGGGCAGGTGCTGGTAGCTGATTCGGTGATGCAGGGTGCCGGCGGTCCAGCTCTTGAGCAGTGAGCACACCAGTTGAGGTCCGGGCATCACGGCGTCGGGATCGTCGACGGTAGTGTCTGGCGAGGTGTGGCGTGGTGTGTGTAACCGAGGTCCACCAGCCGCGTGAACATGCGGGCGCCGTCGGTGTAGATGGTCGCGCCGTGGGCGATGACCTCAGTGGCGAAGTCGATCATCTCCAGTCCGCCGGGCTTGTCCGCGACCTCGAGTCTGACCCTGCCCAGCCGGCCGCGTGGGGTCGCGCTCGACCGCGATCGTGATCGGGACCTTGCTCGCTGGACAGCTCAGTTTCGGCCGGTTCTCTGGCCGCCCAGGAAGCTCCGATCGATCGAAGGAGATCTGACCACGCTCTCGACGCCCGACCTGCTGGAGTCGGCCGCCGGGCACCGCGCCGAGGCCAACCGGCTCGACGCCCGCCTCCTCGAACACGCCCAGACCTACGCCGACCGCCACCACCCCGACGCGTGCCCGGTTCGCCCCGGGCGCGGGCGTGGCTCGGGTGACGGCCGCGAACGCGCCGTCGTCCTCGGCGGCGACGGCTGCCCCGAGATCGCCGAGTTCGCCCCGGCCGAGTTCGGCGTCATGCTCGGCATCTCGGCCGGCGCGGCCGCCGACTTCATCGGCCAGGCGCTGGCCCTGCGGCACCGGTTCCCGTTGACCTGGGCCCGGGTCCAGGCCGGCGAGGCGACCCCGTGGAAGGCCCGCAAGATCGCCACCGCCTGCCTCGACCTGCCCGAAGACGCCGCGCGGTCGGTCGACCGGCGGGTCGCGAAGATCGTTGACTCGCTCACCCCGATCCGGCTGGACAAGATCGTCGAGGCCGCCAAGAAACACGCCGACCCCGAGGGTTCCCGCCGCAAGGCCGAGGAGAAGGCCCGCGAACGCGGCGTGTATCTGGGCCGGTCCGATGAGCACGGCACCAAGAAGATCTACATCCGCACCGCCACCGGTGCCGCGGTCCGGTTCGATGCCCGGATCACCAGCATCGCCGAGGCCCTGAAAGCCCTCGGTGACACCAACACCCTGCAACGTCGCCGCGCGGACGCGGTCGGCATCATCGCCGACCCCCGCTACACCGAAGAACTCCTCCACCAAGCCCACGAACACCTGCGCAACACCCCGCCTGCCCCACCCGAATCGCCCGCCACCACGGGCAGCGGCGGCCAACCGGCCGACGCAACCACCGACGACGGCGCCACCCAAACCGCAGCCATGGGCCACGCAGCCACCGGTCCCGGCGCCACCGGTCCCGGCGCCGCCCCAGGCGTTGGCGCGACCAGGGAAGGCAGTGCGTCGACAGCAGGCGCGGCCACCGGACCGGGCGCCACCCCAGGCGCCGGCGCCACTCGGGGCAACAGCAACAGCTCGCCCACCACCTCGACCCTCGACCCAGCCTCTGCCCGGGACAACGCGTCAACGGCGGCCCCGGTGCGCGGTGCTGACCGCAGCGTGCGTCCACTTGGCGGCGCGGACGACGGTGCTGACTGCAGCGTGCGTCCACCAGGCGGCGCGGACGACGGTGCTGACTGCAGCGTGCGTCCACCAGGCGGCGCGGACGACGGCGCTGACTGCAGCGTGCGTCCACCAGGCGGCGCGGACGACGGTGCTGACTGCAGCGTGCGTCCACCAGGCGGCGCGGACGACGGTGCTGACTGCAGCGTGCGTCCACCAGGCGGCGCGGACGACGGCGCTGACTGCAGCGTGCGTCCACCAGGCGGCGCGCACGGCGGCGCTGACTGCAGCGTGCGTCCACCAGGCGGCGCGGACGGCGGTGCTGACTGCAGCGTGCGTCCCCTCGGTGGCGCGGGCGGCGGTGCCTACTCGGAGTGCGAGGATCTGCTGGGTGACTGGGTGGAGCCCGGTCTGGACGCCGAGGCCGATCGTGATGCGCCGCGCCCCAGCGACACCGAACACCCCGACCCCCTCGACACACCCGTCAACGACGTCGTCGAGCCGTTCGACCCCGACCTGCGGCTAGACACCGACGATGGCGAACCCCTCGATGCTGAGGCGCGGCGCGCGCTGGATGCCCGGCTCGCGCAGATCCGGCACGACGCCCACACCAACCCGCGATCGGGTCGGCGACTGCGGCCGGGGCGGACCGAGATCTATGTCCACCTCACCGACCACACCCTCGCCGCCGCCACTGCCACTGCCACTGCCACTGCCACTGCCACTGCCACTGCCACTGCCACTGCCACTGGCACCGGCACCGGCACCGGCGTCCTCCGCGTCGAAGACCACGGACCCCTGCTCGCCTCGCAGCTGGCCGAGCTCGTCGGCCACGGCCCCTACACCGTGAAACCCGTCATCGACCTGCACGACGCGGTCAGTGTCGATGCCTACGAGATCCCCGACCGGATCCGCGAACGCGTCAAACTCACCCACCCGGTCGAACTGTTCCCGTACGGCACCCGCGAAACCCACGCGGCCATGGACCTGGACCACATCCAGCCCTACGACCCCCAAGGCCCACCCGGCCAAACCACCCCAGCCAATCTCGCACCCCTGCGCCGCTTCCCGCACAGGGTCAAAACCCACGGCCACTGGAAGGTACGCCGCCTCGACCACACGACCGTGGAGTGGATCACCCCCAACGGGTTCACCTTCCACGTCACCCCCACCGGCACGACCAGAACCGACCGCCCACCTTCCGACTACCCACCCTGACACCCCGCTGTCTTTCGGGTCCTGTCGATCGTTGACCTCGACTACGGTTCGAGCCATGTCCCGCACCGACGATCTCGGCTTCGTCCGGCACATCGTCGCCCGGCTGGAGTCGGCAGGCATCAGGACGTGGCTGTTCGGTGGTTGGGCTGCGGAACTGCTCGGCCTGAGGCTGCCTCGTCCGCACCATGACGTCGACCTGCTGTATCCAGCCTGGAGTTTGAAGCCGTGGACGTGTTCCTCGCAGCTGGCGATGTCGACGAGATCACGGCCAAGCGGTTCCCGCACACGCGAGCGTTCGAGGCCGAGGGCATCATGGTCGAACTGCTCCTCCTGCAGGGCACCGAAGACGGGCCATTCACCACCTTCTGGGGTGTCAACCGTTACGAGTGGCCCTCCAATGTCCTCAGCATCCAGGCCGGAGGACTACGGGTGGCCAGCGCCATGTCCCTGATCGACTACCAGGCCGCAAGGCGGAACCTGCTGCCATCTGTGGACGGCAAGCAGGTGAGCTCGGAGGAGTGGCTCGAACACCAGAGCACTTGACCCGCCAGAACTGGCCCGGACCGCCGGCGAATGTTCTTGGCCACGCTCGAAGGAGCGCGACTATCGTCGGTGAATGACCATCCGGCCTGTTCGGGAGAGCGACGTTGAGAGCCTTCACCAGAACCGTCTGTGCGGGCTCACCTTCGAGGAGACCGCCGAGCTGGTCAAGTCGGCAACCGAAGAGGAACACGGTCGCGAGTCGTGCCTTCTCGTTGCGGTCGAACCAGACGGAGGCGTGGTGGGGATGACCACGGTGAAGCGACTCAGGCATCGGATGTGCAGGCATCGCGCTGAATTAGGCGACTTTGTCATTCTTCCCGTCGCTCGTGGGACAGGGCTCGCTCGACGGATCGTGGACGCTGCGAGCAGCCATGCCAGTGACTGGGGTTGCTCGATCCTCGAGGTCAGCTGTCGCGGCGGCACTCATGCCGAGAACGCCTACATCGGCCTCGGATTCCAGGTGTGGGGCCAGCTGCCCGGCGGTTGCCACGATCACGATGGTCTGGTCTTCGATGAGGTTCGGTTATGGATGCCAATAGCAACGAAAACGCCCTGGCCCTGCGTCCGTCATGCCGACCACGGCGTGCATCGTGCTCTTCCTGTGACGAGCAGACGGTCAGTGGCGGTGACTCAGGAGGCGTGAGGGGATATGGAGTTCCAGGCGTCGAGACCGCAGGCGGTCGGCGTGAGGAGCGTGATCACGCGTGGGGTTTGCTAGTTCTTCCGGTTGTCTTTGATTCGTTTGGCTTTGCCTAGGCCTTGACCAAGCGTGTCGGCTGGGCTGTGGCGGTGGTTTCATAGGCAAAGGCCTTATCTTGTTGGGTTAGCGCTAGCGACGCAGTCCGGGAAGAGAAGGCCTTTGTGGTGAAGAAGATATCGCATGTTCAGAGTCGGCGGAACGCGGCTGGTCGGCGGCGTAGGGTGGCGGCGCGTCACGGGCGTGCGGGGCACTGGCAGGCGCGGCGGGTGCCGATGCTGGGGTCGGGGAAGGTGTCGTATGAGATCGGCGCCAACGTCGACGCCACGTGTTTCGGCGGGATCGGCGCGGTGCACCGGCTGGTGACCAGGTTGGGCCTGGTCGATCAGATCGACGAGGGTTTGCGCCTGTTGAAGGTGCACCTGCCCTACCATGAGTCCGATCACGTGCTGAACCTGGCCTACAACGTGCTGTGTGGCGGTACCCGGCTGGAAGACATCGAGCGGCTGCGTCATGACACCGCCTATATGAATGCGTTGGGTGCGGACCTGATCCCGGATCCGACCACGGCCGGAGACTTCTGCCGCCGCTTCGCCGAGGACGACGTGACGGAGTTGATGGAGCGGATCAACGCGGTGCGCCCGCGGTTGTGGACGGGGCGGGGCCGTGACCTGCTCGGCCCGATCGCCTACATCGACGCCGACGGCACGATCGTGCCCACCTCCGGGCAGCGCAAGGCCGGCATGGACATGTCCTACAAGGGGATCTGGGGGTACGCGCCGCTGATCGTGTCGCTGGCCAACACCAAGGAGGTGCTGTATGTGGTCAACCGGCCGGGCAACGCGCCCAGCCACCAAGACGCCGCGACATGGATCGACAAGGCCATCGACCTGGTGGCCCCGCACGCGCCGCGGGTGTGCCTGCGCGGCGACACCGACTTCTCGCTGACCGCCCACTTCGACCGGTGGGCACAGCGGGTCGACTTCGTCTTCGGCATGGACAACAACAAAGCGCTTCGAACCCGCGCCGAGGCGCTGGACGAATCGGGCTGGAGCCGGTTGCGCCGGCCCGCCCCGTATCAGAGCGCGACCGGGCAGACCCGGGCCCGCCGCGACAACCACAAGCAGCGCCTCGTCAAAGAACGCGGATACCTCAACCTGGAACTCGACCACGAAGACATCGCCGAGTTCGACTACCAGCCCGGCAAATGCTCCCGCCCCTACCGCGTCGTCGCGCTGCGCAAGAACATCAGCCGCAGCCGCGGCGACGAGGTGCTCTTCGACGAAATCCGCTACTTCTTCTACATCACCACCCGCACCGACCTGACCGCCGAACAGGTCGTGGCCTGCGCCAACCAGCGCTGCGACCAGGAGAACGTCATCGGACAGCTCAAGTCCGGCGTGGGCGCCCTGCGCGTCCCGCTGCACGACCTGGTCTCCAACTGGGCCTACATGGTCATCGCCGCGCTGGCGTGGAACATCAAGTCCTGGTTCGCGATGATGATGCACCGCAAACAAGACCGCCACGACTACATCCGCATGGAGTTCCGCCGCTTCCTCAACACCATCATCCTCATCCCCGCCATGGTGATCCGCCGAGCCCGCGCCATCACCATCCGCCTCATCGGCTACACCCCCAACCTGGACCGGCTCTTCAGCGCCTGGAACACCACCGAACGCACCCGCTTCGGCTGACCCACCCACCGATCCCCCCGACTCCCCGACCGCCGCGCACCCGCGGCGGCGACCACACCTGCCCAAAACCCCGAAACCACCGTCAACCACACACCGCGGACCCCAAACAGGCCACCCCGAACCCCCCACGACGCCCCAGACGTCCCCATCGGCAGGCCCAAGACAACAACCGACACGATCACCTGGGCTACGGCCACCGCCACCGACCGACTCGCTTATTTGAGGCCTAGGGAGCGTTCTAGGGCGTGGGGAGGTAGGACTTCGACGGTGGCGGTGACGCCGATGCGGTCTTTGATGCGTAGGGACAGGTGGGTTGCGGCGGTGGCGTGGTCGGTGAGGTCGGGGGCGGCTTCGACCTGGACGGTGAGTTCGTCGAGGCGGCCGGGGCGGGTGAGGACGCAGAGGTAGTGTGGGGTGAGGCCTTCGACCAGGAGGATCTGTTCCTCGATCTGGGTCGGAAAGACGTTGACGCCGCGGACGATCATCATGTCGTCGGTGCGGCCGGTGAGCTTCTCCATCCGGCGCATCCCCGGCCGCGCGGTGCCCGGTAGCAATCGAGTCAGGTCCCGGGTGCGATAACGCAGTACCGGAAAGGCTTCCTTGGTCAGGGTGGTGAAGACCAGTTCGCCGACGGA
Organism: uncultured Actinomycetota bacterium; assembly: GCA_963770725.1. Taxonomy (GTDB): domain Bacteria; phylum Actinomycetota; class Actinomycetes; order Propionibacteriales; family Kribbellaceae; genus Kribbella. The sequence goes on along the minus strand of CAVYQT010000007.1, from coordinate 1,154,280 downwards.
GCCGTCCGGCAGGACCTCGCCGGTGACCGGGTCGATGATCTCCGGGTAGAAGTGGTCCTCCCAGATGTGCAGCCCGTCCTTGGTCTCGACGCACTCCTGCGCGACGCCCGGTCCCATCACCTCGGACAGGCCGTAGATGTCGACCGCGTGCATCCCGGTCCGCTGCTCGACCTCGGCGCGCATCTGCTCGGTCCACGGTTCGGCGCCGAAGATGCCGATCCGGAGTGACGTGTCGCGCGGGTCCAGCCCACGCGCCTCCATCTCGTCCACGATGGCGAGGAAGTACGACGGCGTGACCATGATGATCCGGGCACCGAAGTCACGGATCAGGTCGACCTGCCGCTTGGTCATACCGCCTGACACGGGTACGACGGTGCACCCGAGCCGCTCGGCACCGTAATGCGCGCCCAGCCCACCGGTGAACAGACCGTAGCCGTAGGCAACATGACACACATCGCCCGCACGCCCACCGGCCGCCCGGATCGACCGGGCCATCAGGTCGGCCCAGTTGTCCAGATCCCGGCGCGTGTACCCGACCACCGTCGGCCGTCCCGTCGTACCCGAGGAGGCGTGCACCCGCACGACCGACGACCGCGGTACGGCGAACATCCCGAACGGATAGTTGTCCCGCAGGTCCGCCTTGGTGGTGAACGGCAGCCGGCTCAGATCCTCGAGCGACTTCAGGTCACCGGGAGCGAAACCGACACCGTCCAGCGCCGCCTGATAGTGCGGAACGTTCTCATAGCACGACGCGATCGTTGACTGAAGCAACGACAACTGACGGGACCGGAGCTCGTCGACGGACAGCCGTTCGCCGTCGTCACGAAGGTCGTCGGGGCACGGTTCGCCGAGCATGACATCCTCCCGATCAGGGGCGGGCGAGCAGGGTCGCGATGCCCTGGCCGACGCCGATGCACATGGTCGCCAACGCATAGCCGGCGTCGCGATGACGAAGTTCGAGTGCGGCGGTCAGGGCGAGCCGGGCACCGGACATCCCGAGCGGATGACCGAGGGCGATCGCCCCGCCGTTGGGGTTCACCTGCTCGGCGTCGTCGGGCAGCCCGAGTTCACGGAGTACGGCGAGGGACTGCGACGCGAACGCCTCGTTCAGCTCGATCACACCGATGTCCGACAGTGCGACGTCACAACGGGCGAGGAGCTTTTGAGTAGCCGGCGCCGGGCCGATCCCCATGATCCGCGGCGGCACACCGGCGGCCGCCGTACCGACGATCCGTGCGAGTGGCGTGAGGCCGAGCCGCTCGACCGCCTCGCCGCTCATCACCAGCAGCGCGGCCGCACCATCGTTGACCCCGGACGCGTTGCCCGCGGTGACAGTGCCCGGCGAGCGGAATGGCGTCTTCAGTCCGGCCAGCGCCTCGAGCGAGGTCTCCCGCGGGTGCTCGTCCACGTCGACGACAGTGACCGCACCACGCTTGCCCGGCACCTCCACGGGCACGATCTCCTCGGCGAGTCGTCCGTTCGCCTGCGCCTTGGCCGCCCGCTGCTGACTGCGCAGTGCGAACAGATCCTGATCCTCGCGGGAGATCCCGAAGTCCTCCGCCACGTTCTCGGCGGTCTCCGGCATCGAGTCGATCCCGTACTGCGCCTGCAGCACCGGATTCACGAACCGCCACCCGAGCGTGGTGTCGTAGATCTCCGCCTGCCGCGAGAACGCCCCAGTTGCCTTGGGCATCACGAAGGGCGCCCGCGACATCGACTCGACGCCGCCGGCGAGGACAATCTCGTTGTCCCCGGCAATGATCGAGCGAGCGGCCGAGGCGACCGCGTCCAAGCCCGATCCGCACAGCCGGTTGATCGTCGTACCCGGAACCTCTGGCGGCAGCCCGGCCAGCAGCACCGCCATCCGGGCCACGTTCCGGTTGTCCTCCCCGGCCTGGTTCGCGCACCCCAGGATCACGTCGTCGATCAGCGACATGTCAAACGAATGCCGGGCCAGCAGCGACGACAGCGCGTGCGCGGCCAGGTCGTCGGGTCGCACGGTGGCGAGCGCGCCGCCGTACCGCCCGATCGGCGTCCGCACGCCGTCCACCAAGTAGGCCTCGCGGGTCATGCTTGCTCCTCCGAAGGGATGATCGTGCCGGACAACTGGCGGCTGCGGCCGCGGAACTCGGCGATCACCTCGTCGCCGCGCCGGACCGTCACGTCGTAGATCGCGTTCCGGCCGTAGCGACGTCCGCTCCCGAGCCTCGGCGACGAGCACATCGCCGCGCTTGGCCGGGGCGATGAAGACGATGTCGCAGGCCTGCGCGACGGTGACCCGGTTGCGTGAGTTGCACGCGAACGCGAACGCGGAGTCGGCCAGACTGAACACGAATCCACCATGCGCGATACCGTGCCCGTTCACCATGTCCGCACGCACCGGCATCTCGATCCGGGCGGTCCCGTCGCCGACCTCGACCAGCCGCATCCCCAGGCCGGCGCTGGCGGTGTCCTCCGCCCACATCGCCGCGGCCACCCGGGCCGCCAAGTCATCCATAGTCTGCCCCATCGAGAAGAAGGCTTGTGACACCCTACCCCCGGTTGCGCCAACGACTGTAACATCACCTGCGAGACCCCGAGGCTTGGAGCGCACCGCATGACCACGACCGGCACCGACCTGCTCGCCACCCACCGCGAGCGCCTCGATGACGCCGTCAAGGCGATCCGTGGCCGCGGCTACCACTCCGCCTTCCCGGAGTCGCCGAGCCCGCGGGTGTACGGCGAGACCGCGGCAGCCGACGGCAAGGCCGCGTTCGAGCGCTACCTCGGTACGACGTTCGCGCTGGAGACCCCGGGGTCGCGGGGCGAGGTCAGTGACCGAGCACTCGCCGTTCGGGATCGCCCTGGACATCGCCTACCCGCGGATGGTCGAGGACGGCCTCGACGAGCTGCTCACGGCCGCACAAGCCGGGCTCAAGAACTGGCGCAAGGCCGGCATCGACGCCCGGACCGGGGTCACGCTGGAGATCCTCGACCGGCTGCACAAGCGCGTCTTCGAGCTGGCCAACGCGGTCCAGCACACCAGCGGTCAGGCGTTCGTGATGGCGTTCCAGGCCGGTGGCGCGCACGCGCTGGACCGGGCGCTGGAGGCGATCGCCTACGCGTACGAGGAGATGAACCGCTACCCCGCCGAGGCGACCTGGGAGAAGCCGGCCAAGGGCGACCCGATCCGGATGGAGAAGACGTTCACCGTCACCGGCCGCGGAGTCGCGCTGGTGATCGGCTGCAACACCTTCCCGACCTGGAACTCCTGGCCCGGCCTGTTCGCGTCGCTCGTCACCGGGAACGCCGTCGTGGTGAAGCCGCACCCGCTCGCCGTACTGCCGCTCGCGATCACCGTCGAGGTGTGCCGCGAGGTGCTCGCCGACGCCGGCTTCGACCCGAACCTGGTGACCCTGGCCGCCGAGCGGGCCGGTGACGGCCTGGCCAAGCCGCTGGCGACCCGGCCCGAGGTGAAGCTGATCGACTTCACCGGCGGCACCGAGTTCGGCGAGTGGCTGGAGCAGAACGCGACCCAGGCGACCGTGTTCACCGAGAAGGCCGGCGTGAACGCGGTCATCATCGACTCGACCGACTCGTTCAAGGCGCTCTCCAACAACCTCGCGTTCACGCTGTCGCTGTACTCGGGCCAGATGTGCACGACCACCCAGAACCTCTTCGTCCCGGCCGGCGGGATCGAGACCGACGAGGGTCACAAGTCCTTCGACGAGGTCGGCGCCGGGATCGCCGGCGCGATGGGCAAGCTGCTCGGCGACGACGCCCGCGCGGTCGAGATCCTCGGCGGCATCGTGAACCAGGCCGTGATCAGCCGCCTCGAGCTCGCACCGGAGTACGGCGACGTCGTGCTGGAGTCCCGGGCGATCCAGCACCCGGCGTTCCCGGACGCGGTGGTGCGGACGCCGCTGCTGGTCGCGATCGACGCCAAGGACGAGGAAGTGTACGGGCGCGAGTGCTTCGGGCCGGTGTCCTTCCTGGTCAAGACGGCCGACACCACGGAGTCGATCGACCTCTTCCGCAAGACCGTCATCGACGGCGGCGCGATGACGGCCGGGATCTACTCCACCGACGCCAAGATCCTGGACGAGGCGCGCGACGCGGCCCTCGATGCGGGGGTGGCGCTGTCGGAGAATCTGACCGGCCAGGTGTTCGTCAATCAGTCGGCTGCTTTCAGCGATTTCCACGGAACCGGCGCGAATCCGGCCGCCAACGCGACATACACCGACGGCGCTTACGTTGCGAGCCGCTTCCGCGTCATTCAATCTAGGCGTCATGTCTGACGCCATCGGATCCGGATGACCTGCGCGACGTTCTCACCTACTACGACAGCTGGCTGGCGTTCAACCAGCGCTATCAGCGGGTGCCGGGGGTCCAGGTCGCCGTGTTCGCCGCGGACGGGGTCGCCTTCTCCGCGGCGTACGGGCTGGCCGACGTCGAGAACGCCGTACCGCTGAGCGAACACCATCTGTTCCGGATCGCGTCGCATTCGAAGACGTTCACCGCGACGGCCGTGTTCCAGCTGGTCGAGCAGGGCCGGCTCCGGCTGGACGACAAGGCGGAGCAGCACGTCACCGAGATCGTCGGCTTGCCGCTGGGCGAGCGGACCGTGCGGGAGCTGCTGGCGCACGCCGGCGGGATCACCCGGGACAGCCTGGACGCGGACTGGTGGCAGCTCGCGAAGACCTTCCCGGACCGGGACCAGTTGCTGGAGGTACTGCGGCGCGAGTCGTCCGCCGTACTGCCGGAGAACGACCGCTTCAAGTACTCGAACATCGGCTACGGGCTGCTCGGGCTCGTGGTCGAGGCGGCGGCCGGGACGTCGTACAACTCCTATGTCCAGACCGCGATCGTGGACAAGCTCGGGCTGTCCGAGCTCGGTCCGGAGCTGGATCCGGCGCGCGGCAGCGAGTACGCCGCCGGGTACAGCGCCCTCTCGTACGCCGCCGAGCGGATCCCGATCGATCACGTCGACACCCGGGCCCTCGCCGCCGCCACCGGCTTCTTCGGCAACGCGCGCGATCTGGTCACCTACTTCTCCGCCCACCTGCCCGGCGACGACCGGCTGCTGACCGACAAGTCGAAGCGCGAGATGCAGCACCCGCTCTGGCAGACCGCGGCCGGCGACGACTGGCCGCGCTACGGGCTGGGCGTGCAGATCGCGAAGGTCGGCGAACGGCGCCTGTTCGGTCATGGCGGTGGCTATCCCGGGCACATCACCAGGTCCCTGGTCGACGGGTCCGCCGGGATCGCGGTCGCGTGCTGACGAACGCGATCGACGGGCCTGCACAGCAGCTGGCCGAGGGATTCTTCAAGCTGCTCGATCTGGCCCAGTCGAAGGACCGCCCTGACACCATGGCCGACCTGAGCCGCTTCACCGGCCGCTACGCCAACCTGTGGGGCGTCAGCGACATCGTCCTGCTCGGCGGCCGGCTCTACGCGCTCGATCCCGCTCAGGGCGATCCGACCGACCGGCTCACCGCGCTCGAAGCCGACGGCGACACGCTCCTGGTCACCGAGGACTCCGGCACCGGTGCCTATGGGCAGCGGTACCACTTCACCTTCGACGCGGACGGTCGGCCCGACACGGTCCGCAACGCCACCGGCCTGCGGACTCACCCGATCGACCGTTTCACCCTGCCATCGCGCCTGACCGTGGAGTAAGTACCGTGCGGGTATGACGATCCACGGCGATCATCCGTTCTTGCCGCCCGAGTCCGAGCGGAGTCCGGTACGGCGGTTGCGCGGGCGGCTGCCGTCACCGGTCGGGTTGTGGACCAGCGCGTACGACGGGAAGCGGGCTGGCCTGACGGTGTCGTCGATGCTCGTGGCCGACGGCGAGCCGGGTTCGGTGATCGGCCTGATCGATCCGGACTCGGACCTCTGGGAAACGTTGCGTCAGGCAAGGACCGCGGTGGTGTCCCTGCTCGGCGACGGGCACCAGCAGCTGGCCGACGCCTTCGGCTACGTCGCGCCGGCCCCCGGCGGCCCGTTCCGGATGATCGACTGGACCGACACTTCCTGGGGTCCGGCACCGGTCGGTGTCAGCACCTGGGCCGGCTGCACGCTGGTCTCCACCGATCCGCCCGAGGTCGGCTGGGCGCTCCAGGTGCAACTCGAGATCGCCCACGTAGAGCTCGCCCCCGACGAAACCCCCGCCCTGGTCCACCGCCGCGGCCGCTACTTTCCCCTCTGACCCCGGAGGGATTTCTCGTAGTGTGAGTTCATGCGAGCCACGACGATCCATGCGCCGTACGACATCCGGCTGGCCGACGTACCCGATCCGCGGATCGACGGGCCGACGGACGCGGTGGTCAAGGTCGTGGCCTCGTGCGTCTGCGGCTCGGACCTGTGGCCGTACCGCGGGGAGAACAAGATCAGGCCGGGCAGCCGGATCGGGCACGAGTTCGTCGGCATCGTCGAGGAGATCGGCAGCGACGTCCGGACCGTCAAGCCGGGCGACTTCGTGATCGCGCCGTTCGTGGTGAGCGACGGAACGTGCCCGAACTGCCGGGCCGGCTACCAGACCGCCTGTCAGAACCTGGTCGGCTACGGCAGCAGCCGGGCCGACGGCGGCCAGGGTGAGTACGTGAAGCTCCCGTACGCCGATGGCACGCTGGTCGCCACGCCCGAGGTGCCTGACGACGCGCTCGTCCCGTCGTTGCTCACGCTCTCCGACGTGATGGGCACGGGATGGCATGCGGCTCGGTCCGCGCGGGTGAAGTCAGGCGACACCGTCGTCGTGGTCGGTGACGGGGCTGTTGGCCTGTGCGGCGTACTGGCTGCGGCGCGGATGGGGGCCGAGCGGGTGGTGGCGATGTCGCGGCACGAGCCACGGCAGAAGCTTGCGCGAGAATTCGGTGCCACGGACATCATTGCCGAACGCGGTGACGCTGCGCGGGACGCCGTACTGGAGTTGACTGGTGGTGTGGGGGCGGACGCCGTACTGGAGTGTGTCGGGACCGGGCAGTCGATGACGACCGCCTTCGACGTCGCGCGAGCGGGGGCGACGGTCGGCTTCGTCGGCGTACCGCACGGGGTCGGAGGTGCCGATCGGGACCATGTTCGGCCGCAATGTCGGGCTGGCCGGCGGGATGGCGCCGGCCCGGGCGTACCTGCCGGACCTGATGGACGACGTCCTGTCCGGCGCGATCAACCCGGGACTGGTTTTCGACTCCGAGCTGCCGCTGGCAGACGTGGCGGAAGGGTACAAAGCCATGCACGAGAGGCGATCGATCAAGGTCCTGCTCAAGCCGTAGTCACCAAACGCAGTCACAAACGTGCAGGCTCATTGCGCGAGGTGCCCGGCCGGGCGCTGAATGTGCGCGCTCTCACGCGCAGGGCGGCCGGTGGTCACGGCTGCGCAACGCGCTTGCGCGGATCGTTGACACCCGGTGCGCGGCGTGAACAGAGTTGGCCCGTCAAGGGGGCATCGTTGTCACAGGCGGCTTCCATGAGCTGATCGGAGAGTGAAATCATGCGTGGTGGTCTGAGCAGGACCCTCGCGGTGCTGGGTGCGGCGGGGCTTCTCGCGGTCAGTGCCTGCGGGAACAGCGACGACAGCGGCGGCGGAAGTGGGGACTCGGCGGCCAGTAAGGATGTCACCGTCTTCACCTGGTGGGCCGACGGTGGCGAGAAGGCCGGTCTGGACGGCATGGTCTCGGTGTTCAACACCGAGTGCAAGGACTACAAGTTCGTCAACTCCGCGGTCGCGGGCGGCGCCGGCTCGAACGCCAAGCAGGTGCTCGCGAACGACCTGCAGGCCGGCAAGCCGCCGTCCACGTTCCAGGCGCACGCCGGCGCGGAGCTGAGTGACTACATCAACGCGGCCCAGGTCGACGACGTCAGCGGTCTGTACAAGGAGTTCGGCCTGGACAAGGCCTTCCCGCAGAGCCTGATCGACAACCTGACCATCGACGGCAAGATCTACTCGATCCCGGCCAACGTGCACCGGGCGAACGTGGTCTGGACGAACCCGGCCGCGATGAAGAAGGCGAGCCTCGACCCCGCGACCGCTCCAGCGAACGTGGACGCGTGGATCGCCGACATGGACAAGCTGAAGGCCGCCGGGGTCAAGACGCCGCTGGCCATCTCCAAGGGCTTCGCGCAGGAGATGCTGGTCGAGGTCGTGCTGCTCGCCGAGCTCGGTCCGGACAAGTTCAACGCCTGTGGAAGGGCGAGGGCTGGGACGGCGCCGACGTGACCGCGGCGATGGAGAAGTACAAGAAGCTGCTGTCCTACACCAACGCCGACCGCGAGGCGATCGACTGGCCGGACGCGCTGCAGTACCTGAACAAGGGCCAGGCCGCCTACTTCGCTGATGGGTGACTGGGTCGCCGCGCAGCAGCTGGCCGACAAGGTGCCGGACACGGCGTACACCTACTGGCCGTCACCGGGTACGGCGGGCAACTTCCAGTACCTGTCGGACTCCTTCACCATGCCGACCAACGGGCAGACGCCGGACGGTGCGAAGTGCTGGCTGAAGGTCACCGGTTCGGCCGAGGGCCAGAAGGCGTTCAACACCAAGAAGGGTTCGATCCCGGCCCGCTCGGACGCGGCGCCCGCGGACTACCCGAAGTACCAGCAGGCCGCGATGGCGGACTGGAAGAAGGACAAGATCGTTCCGTCCTGCGCGCACGGTGCTGCCTGCACGCTCGGCCAGAACAACGACATCCTGTCCGCGATCAGTCAGTTCAGCGGCGGCCCAGGACGTGGCCAAGCTGCAGGCGGCGTTCGGCACCGCGATGAAGAAGAGCTGATGCCGGGCGAGTTGGAGAACGGCCCCAGGTCGGAGGATTGAGCCGATGCACGGAAGAATCCGAACCTGGGGCCCCGGCGCCTTGGTGCTGTTGCCGACGGTGCTGCTGCTCGGGTACTTCGTCTACGTGCTGATCGCGTGGACCTTCAACACCTCGCTGACCGATCGGCACACGGCCCGCAAGGGCCCGGTCGAGTACGTCGGGTTCGAGAACTACGTGAACCTGTTCGGCGAGGACCGGTTCATCAACTCGCTGAAGAACCTCGGCGTGCTCACGCGTGTTGTTCATCGTGGGCACGCTGATCTTCGGCGTGCTCTGGGCCCTGCTGCTGGAGAAGGGGGTCACCGGCGAGGGGATCTTCCGGTCGATCTTCCTGTTCCCGATGGCGATCTCGATGATCGCCTCCGGGGTGGTCTGGGGCTGGCTGCTGAACCCGTCCCAGGGCGACGAGGCACGCGGCCTGAACCGGCTGTTCTCGATCCTCGGGCTGGAACTTCCTGGAGAATCCCTGGTGGACCGCGGGGAGTAGATGGACGACGATGGCGGCCATCGCGCTGCCCGCGGTCTGGCAGCTGTCCGGCTACATCATGGCGCTGTTCCTGGCCGGCTTCCGGGGCATCCCGCCGGAGCTGCGGGAGGCGGCCCGGGTCGACGGCGCGAGCGAGTTCAAGCTCTACCGGCACGTGCTGTTCCCGCAGTTGTCGCCGATCGCGCTGTCGGCGCTGATCATCCTCGGCCACATGTCGCTGAAACTGTTCGACCTGATCTACGCGATCACCGGGCCGAACCAGTTCCGCACCGAGGTGCCGTCGATCTACATGTGGAACACGCTGCTGCGCAGTGACCAGGCCAAGGCGGCCGCGATCGCGATCGTGATGCTCGCGGTCGTCGCCGTACTCGTCATCCCGTACGTCGCGTACACCGTCCGGCAGGAGAGCAACGAATGACCGCCACAGAGGCCGCGACCGGCCAGGCCGCCGCGGCGATCAGCCGGAAGCCGCGGCGGAGCGCGATCGCCGACGGGTCGACCCGGCGCAGCCGGACGATCCGCTACCTCCTGCTGCTGTTCTTCCTGCTGTTCGTGCTGACCCCGGTGTACGTCGTCCTGATCACCAGCTTCAAGACGGCCAGCGACACCACCGCCGCCGCGCAGTGGTCGTTGCCGGAGACGTGGACGCTGGAGCCGTGGCGCAAGGCGTGGGACGTCGCTGCAGCCGTACATGATCCGGTCGCTGTCGCTGGCGATCCCGGCCGCGATCATCTCCTCGATGATCGGGTCCGCGAACGGGTTCGTGCTGGCCCGCTGGCGGTTCCCGGGCGCGAACATGGTGTTCGCGTTCATCCTGTTCGGGATGTTCATCCCCTACCAGGCGGTGATGCTGCCGCTGCGGACGACGTTCACCGAGCTGGACGTCACCCGCGGCGTGCCGACGCTGATCATCGCGCACGTCATCTACGGTCTGCCGATCTGCACGCTGATCTTCCGGAACTACTACGCCACCATCGTGCCGAACGAGATCATCGAGTCGGCCCGGGTGGACGGCGCCGGGCTGGTCCAGACCTACATCCGGATCATCCTGCCGATCTCGATCTCCGGGTTCGTGGTGACGCTGATCTGGCAGTTCACCTCGGTCTGGAACGACTTCCTGTTCGCGCTCTTCCTCACCCAGCAGCAGAACGGCCCGGTGACGCTGGGACTCGCGGCGCTGTCGGGCGGCCAGAAGGTCGACTACGCCGCCAGCATGGCGGGCGCGCTGATCGCCTCGTTCCCGACCCTGCTGGTGTACATCCTGCTCGGCCGCTGGTTCATCGGCGGCCTGATGGCGGGAGCCCTGAAGGGCTGATGTCCGTCGTCCGCGGCCCGTGCTCCTCGGTGCACGGGCCGCAGTCGTGGGGTGACGGCGTGTCGACCTACTTATCCACAGGACGCGCGCACGAGCCTGCGGCGGATTGGGGCCGGCGGTAATGTCGCGGACGTGACCAAGTCACCACGAGGCCGGGACGGACGGCCAAGCCACTTGCGGCTGGTCGGTTCCACACCGGGCCCGACCCACCGCCCCACGGCTGGTGTCGACGTCGACATCACGCCGAGTGTCGCCGTGCTGGAAACCTTGCTGGAAACGCTGACCCTCGATCTGGCCGCCGCGCCCAGAGCCCTGCACCCGGTGATCGCTGAGGCCTCGGTCGCGCGGTCCGCGGCGATGCTCGCCGACCAGCTGTGGCCGGCCGGACGGCCGGACGAGATCGGCGAGGTGGAGCGGTTCTTCTGGGCGGACGCCGCCCGGGTGCTCGGCGAGCGCCGCGACTCGCAATCCTTTGTCCTGTTGACGAGTCTGGCACGCACGGTCGGTCCGGCCGGCCGGTTGCCGCTGCAGCGCGCCCATCTGTCCCGGTTGCGGACCGAGGCCGAGGTGCCCGAGTGGGTGACCCGGATCGCCGGGTTCCGGCTGACCAGCGCGATCGTGTCGGAGGACATCACCGGTGACGGGCTGAGCGTCGTACTGGACTACGACGACGAGCAGCATCCGCACACGGTGGTCGTCTTCATCGACAACAACCTCGGTGCGATCGTCAAGGACGTGTTCGTCGGCCCGCCGGTCGACCGGGTGCTGGAGGCGTACCAGCGCGGTGGCCGGGTGACCATCCGGACGGTCCGGCCGTCGACCGCGGCCGGCATCATCCTGCAGGCGCTCGGCGAGACCAACGACTTCGACGATCCGCCGGTGACCGAGGACTTCGAGTTCTTCTCCGGCCTGCTGGTGAACCGGCTGACCCAGTTGCCCGAGCGCCCCATCCGTCCGCCGGTCCGGCCGTTGCTGTCACCGAAGCAGCGGGACCAGTTGGTCGACGAGTTCCTCGAGTCGCAGTACGCCGTGGATCTGCCCGACGACGCGGCCGACATCGTCCGGTTGTGGATCGACCACGCGCTGGACCACACCGTCGGCGGGCCGTTGCGGGTCAGCGCCGTACTGGTGGAGCTGTTCCTCGCGCACTGGCTGCCGCGGAAGGTGCTTGCCGACACCACCTACTTCGAGGCTGTTCCGGTGGTGGTGAAGGCGTGGCTGGAGTTCGCGGGGGAGCGGACCGCGCTCGCGCTGGACGCGATCGACGAGGCGGTCGACGCGGTGGACGTGTGGACCCCGGCGCTCGAGGCCGCGGCGATGATCGACCCGATCGGCTCCAAACCAGGTGAACGCGTCTTCCTCGACGACACCACCAACGACCTCGAGGACGCCTACCGGGCGTTGTCCGGCCTGGGCTCGCCGCCGCAACCCGACCTGCGGGGCCTGGACAAGTCCCAGGCCGCCACCCTGTCGGTGCTGGCACCGCACGCCTGGCTGATGGCCGGCGAAACCCTCGGTACGACGTACGCCCCCGACGCCTTCGACATCGCCGAACGCCTGGTCCGCGACGCCCCCGACCTGCTCGCCAAGGCCCGCCTCTCCACCTGGCCCCGAGCCATCGTCTGGCTCCTCGCCCACCGCCACCGCCTGGTCGGCCCCGGCGAAACCCTCACCCCCTACACCCTGGCCGCCGACCTCTCCTCGTCCCCGGCCACCCTCCGCAAAACCGCCAAACTCCTCACCGACACCCTCATCCTCCCCCGCTGACCCCGGACACCCAGGCCCGGCGCAGAATGGGGGAATGCATGTGCGCGCGCCGGAGCTCAGGGGACGAGGGTGGTTGAACACGGGTGGGCGGGAGTTGTCGCTCGCGGACTTCCGAGGGCGGTTCCTCCTGCTGGATTTCTGGACGTTCGCCTGCATCAACTGCCTGCACGTCCTGGACGAGTTGCGGCCGGTGGAGGAGAAGTACGGGGACGCGCTGGTCATCGTCGGCGTGCATTCGCCGAAGTTCGCGCACGAGGGGGAAGCGGCGGCGGTCCGGGCCGCGGTGGAGCGGTACGAGGTGGGGCATCCGGTGCTGGACGACCCCGAGATGGTGACCTGGGAGAACTACACGGCCCGCGCCTGGCCGACGCTGGTGCTGGTGGATCCGAACGGATACATCGTCGCGCAGTACTCCGGTGAAGGGCACGCGCACGCGTTGGACGCGCGGCTGGCGGAGCTGATCGCCGAGCACGAGAAGGCGGGCGCGCTGACGCGGGGCAAGTCGCCGTACGTCGCTCCTGAGCCCGCGCCCAGCGATCTCCGCTTCCCGGCGAAGGTGGTTGCCCTGGACACCGGATTCCTGGTCGCCGACGCGGGCAACCACAGCATCGTCCAGCTCGCCGAGGACGCGACCACAGTGGTACGGCGTTTCGGCACCGGCACCCGTGGATTCACCGACGGGGACCAGGCCGCCTTCTCGGAGCCGAACGGGCTCACCGTCCTCCCCACGGACGTCGCCGGCAAGCTCGGGTACGACGTCGTCGTCGCCGACACGGTGAACCATGCACTGCGCGGGATCAACCTGGAGACCGGCCAGGTCACCACCCTCGTCGGCACCGGCAAGCAATGGATGGACGGCGACGGCACCGGCCTCCTGAGCTCGCCCTGGGATGTCGCCTGGTGGCAGGACAAGGTCTGGATCGCGATGGCCGGCGTCCACCAGCTGTGGACGTACGACCCGTTCACCCAGGTCACCGAAGTTGCCGCCGGCACCACCAACGAAGGTCTGAGGGACGGCGCCCCGAAGGAGGCGTGGTTCGCGCAGACGAGCGGCCTGGCCGTCGACGGTGACCGCCTCTGGCTGGCCGACTCCGAGATCTCCGCGCTGCGCTGGATCGACACCGAGGTGCACACCGCCGTCGGTACCGGGCTCTTCGATTTCGGCCTGCGTGACGGCAAGGCGAGTGAGGCCCTGCTGCAGCATCCGCTCGGTGTGACGGTCCTTCCCGACGGTTCGATCGCGATCGCCGACACCTACAACGGCGCCGTACGACGCTACGACCCGCGCACCGACGTCGTCGACACGATGGCGACCGGACTCACCGAGCCCAGCGGCGCTGTTGTCGTAGGCAACGAACTTCTCGTGGTCGAGTCGGCCGCCCATCGGCTGACCCGCATCCCGCTGGGCGCGTCGGCGACCGCGGACGAGTTCAGCACCAGGACCCAACGGCCGCCGACGGACATCGCCGCCGGCGAGATCACCCTCGAGGTCGTGTTCACGCCGCCGCCGGGGCAGAAGCTGGATGATCGCTATGGTCCGTCGACGCGGCTGCTGGTGTCGTCGACGCCCGAGTCACTGCTGCGCGAAGGCGCGGGCGACTCGACGGATCTCGCCCGGAGGCTCGTGATCGACGGGCGGGTCGGCGACGGCGTGCTGCATGTCGCCGTTCAGGCCGCTTCGTGTGATGACTCCGACGAGGTCGAGTTCCCCGCCTGCCACATGCACAGGCAGGACTGGGGCGTGCCGGTCCAGGTGACGCCGGACGGCGCCGCGCGGCTCGAGTTGGTGCTGTCCGGAGCGTCTACTCCTTGACGTCGCGGTGGTGCTCCTCGACCACCCGGTACTCTTCCTCGATGGCCGGATCGATCGCGTCGGTCTCGACCCGACGGCGCCGGTTGGTGATGTAGAAGGAGAGCACGATCCCGGCCAGCCCGGCCAGGATCAGGATGTAGCCGACAACGGTCAGGTCGACAGCCTCCCACGAGTCCCGGACCGCGAACGCCAGGATGGCGCCCACAACCATCAGAAAGATCCCCACACCGATGCTCATCGGGCCCTCCTCGTGACGTTGTCCACACGGTCGACGCTACTCTGCTTGGACGTCGTTAGCCATCAACGGCGGCTGTCTGTTACGCCACGAGTACCCGCTGGTAAACCTGGGTGCTAGCGAGCCTGCAGTTCGATGTCGCCGCTGGTCGTGGTCGCGTCGAGGGTGTGGCTGCCGTTCGGGTCGTCGCCGAGCCCGTTGCCGACGTCGCCGCTGCGGGTCTCGGTGCTGACGTTCCAGCCGCCGGCCGGCGCGGTCACCTCGATGTCGCTGCTGGTGCCCTTGGCCCGTACGTCGTTCGCCTCGGCCAACTCGAGTTCGAGGTCGCCGGAGGTGGTCTCGACGTTGACCGCTCCGCCTTTCAGGCCGGACGCCTCGATGTCACCCGAGGTCGCCCTCACGTCCAGCTTTCCGGTCAGGTCCTTGACGACCACGTCGCCGGACGTCAGGTCGACCTTCACGTCGCCGGTCACGTCGCTGATCTCGATCGTGCCGGACCGGGAGGAGGCGTCCACCCCGCTGACCCCGGCGATCGAGACGTCGCCGCTGCCGTTCTCGCCGATCACCTTGATCCCGCGCGGAACGGTGACCACATAGTCGGCGGTGCACTGCCAGCCGCAGTCGCCGTCGAGCTTCAGTACGCCGTCGTCGACCGAGTAGGCGTCGCCCTTGTTCCACAGCCAGAACGTGCGCTTCTCCTGGACCGTGGTCTTGTCATCGCCGGAGACCTTGATGGTGATGTCGGCACTCTCGGCGGCCAGCTGGACGGTGGTGATCTTCTCGCTGATCTCGTGGTCGTCGGTGGAGTCCCGGTCCCCGAACTGCCAGAACGCCAGTGCCGCCCCGGTCACCAGCAGAATCGCCCCGAGCTTCTTGCTCTCCGCCATCGTCCGCCCCTTCTCGTCCCAGCTGTCGCTCGACAGTAGGCCGGGCAGCGGTGGGACAGGATCCGGCAGAACCCCCGAGGCGCCCCTGAACCCGCGCTCAGGGACGCCCGAGGTCAGACCGGTGGTCGCCCCGGGACACGGCGGCCGCGAGATCGTCGTCGAGGTTGCCGAAGAAGGTCCGCGCCCAGAGATCGTCGCCATGCCAGTAGGGGCCGTCGTCACCAGGCAGCGATGCCGGTGCCTTGCCGCGCTTGAGGGCCTGCCGGCACTCGGCACACAACGGCAGCGTCAACGTCGCCCTGTCGGCCTGCACCTGCGTCGGCCGGCCGGAAGACCTTCCGTGCAAGGGATTGAAGGCACACAACTCCCGTACGACGTCCACCTTGCGATCGGCCGCCACCGCGACGGCAGCGTCGTACTCACGTCGGGCCTGGTCCAGCAGCACCATCGCGCCGACCACGTCGACCAGATCCTCGGACCCGTCGAGCACCTTGCCCGCGGCGTGATGCGCGTCGAGCGCTGCCTGCTGATGCCGCAGCCCCTCACCCCCGGCATCTGGCAAAGCGGCCGAGCGCCGAACCCAGCGTGGTGAGCTCGGCGTTCGTCTCCTGCGTCAGGCGACGGCGTCGTTCGGCCGGCCCGCAAGTTCTCCGCCAGTCCCGACTTGTACGCCGGATCGACGTACAGCGGATCCTTGGCCAGCGCGGTCGCGATCTCCCGGGCGCGCTCGGCCGGAGTCTGCGCCTGAGCGGGTACGGCGGTCAGCGACACCAGCAGCGTCAACAGGGTCATCCACGCGAACCGGGCTTTCACTGTGCTCCTCCACGTCGTCGGCCGACTGATGCCGCCACTGCGACCACGATTCCGGCGAGCAGCGCGCCGCCGAGCAGTCCGATGACGCCGCCTCCGACACCGGTGCCGATCGCCTTGCCGACGGTGAACCGCTCGGGTTCGGACGGCGATTCCGGATACGGCTGGGTCGGCTCGGTCCGCGCCGGCTTGGCCTCGTACCGATCGTCTGCCTTCACGTCCTTGAGGTAGTCGGCGAGCTGACCGCCGATCGACTGCCTCGCCTCCCCGTAGGTGCTGGACGGCGCCCAGGCCGCGATCTCGTGCTCCACGCCGTACGTCGTGTAGCCGTCCATCACGAGGTACAACCCGGGACTGCGGTTCGAGGCGGCGAGCCAGCCCGCGAGCAGGGCGGGGTCGCCCTCCTCCTGGAACCATTCCCCGGTCGGTACGACGGCCACGTGCACCGGCACCGGGGCCCCTTCGATCTCGCGGAGCATCTCCGCCGACTGCGTCGCGTCCACCAGGGACGCAAAGTCCGGGTCGACGTACAGCGGCTGCGTCGCCCAGGCCGTGGTCGCGGCGGTCACGCGCGGATCTGCCGGAACCGCGGCCCACGCCGTCCCCGGCAGGAAGAAGAGTGTTGCCACGAGCAACAGCATGACCCGCTTCATCGGACACCGTCCTCGAGCCGCGCCACCCGATCGGGCAGGTCGTCGGAGAGCGCGCCGAACCCTGTCTCCACCATCACGCTGTCCTCCGGATCCAGCGTCCAGTACGCGACGTGCTCGCGACCGATCAAGCCGGACCGCTTCCACACCTGCAGGCCGTACGGCGTCTTGCCCTTGCCGAGGATCCGCGCACACTCGCGGCAGGCGGGCACCTCGGGTCGAAGAAACACGGCCGCAGGACCTGCGCGCGACTTGCGCCACCCTCAGCCTGGCGGGCCAGGACGAAGGCGCCCGTCACTGCCAGCAGGTCGTCCGGCTGACCCTCCCGCAGCTTGCGGGCCGCGTCCAGACGCCGGTTGGCGTCTTCGCGCTGGTCGAGCACCTTCACCGACTTCCCGGACCGCCTGTCCAGACGGTCGACGGCCTGCTCCGCTCGCTTGATCCAGTCGTCCGCCCGGACCCGCATCTTCGCCACCTCAATCGGCGGCCCGCCCGCGGCCGCCGGTTTCGAGCGCCGGGAACCCCCGCCCCGCTTGCGCAGCGCGAGCCACAGCGTCAACGCGAACCCGACGAGTGCACCGATCCCCATGCCGCTGAAGGTGGTCCGGTCTTCCAGGTCCGTGACCGACGGGCCTCTCGGCTCGTCCTTCGGCTCCAGATCGCCGGCCGGGATCGCGGGCAGCGGGCGACCGTCGGACGCCGTCGCAGCCTGCTGGATCGTGCGCACGATCTGCGGCGCCGGCCGGTCGTCGACGATGTCCCGGTGCTGCTTGTCGTCGAGCTGGACGCTGGTCAGATCCCGGCCCCGACCAGATCGATCAGCTTCTCACGCAGGTACGGCGTCCGCGGCACCAGCGCGACGTACACGGCGAAGTCGACCGTGCCGGCCTCCGCGCGGATCCGATCCAGGTCCGGGATCGGCCGTAGGCGCTCGTCGACGTAGATCTTGTCGGTCCGCCAGGCGGCGGCGATGCGGTCCGGCGGCTCCGGCGTCGCGGCCCGCGCGGGCAGGACCGGGAGGAACGCCAGGACGGCGAGGACAACCGCGAGGCGGAGCAGACGGGCGATCATCGCGCACAGCGTACGAGATGGCAGGGCCCTGGCTCGGACAGGGGAAGCCGAGCCAGGGTCCTGTGGTTGCCACGGGCAGAAACGTTCCTACAGGGCGGTGGTCCGCACCAGGGCAGATCGTGGGGCAGATCATCTGCCCCGAACTAGAAGGCGGACTCCGGCAGGTCCATCACGTCGAGGTCGGTGAGCTCGGCCTTGACCCGCTCGGCCCGGACCGACGGCATCGTGGACCGGACGAACCACTGGGCCGCGGCGACCTTGCCGGTGTAGAAGTCCTGCTCGGCCGGGGACAGCTCGCCGCCGAGCCGGTTCAGCGCGACCTCGCCCTGCCGCAGCATCAGCCACGAGCAGACCACGTCACCCAGCACGAACAGCAGCCGCGACGTGTTCAGGCCGACCTTGTAGATGTTGCGCGGGTCGCCGTTCTCCGCCTGCGGGTTGCTCGCCATCAGCGCCTGGCCCATCACCCCGAGGATCTTCTGGGTGTCCTCCAGGCCCTTCGCCAGCAGCGCGCGCTCCTCCTTCAGCCGGCCGTTGCCGGCCTCGGAGGCGACGAAGCCCTGGATCTGCTCGGCCAGGTGGCCGAGCGCCTTGCCCTGGTCCTTGACGATCTTGCGGAAGAACAGGTCCTGGCCCTGGATCGCGGTGGTGCCCTCGTACAGGGTGTCGATCTTGGCGTCCCGGACGTACTGCTCGATCGGGTAGTCCTGCAGGAACCCGGAGCCGCCGAAGGTCTGCAGCGACTCGGTGCCGAGCAGTGTCCACGACTTCTCCGAGCCGTAGCCCTTGACCAGCGGAAGCAGCAGGTCGTTCACACCCTCGGCCAGTACGTCGTGCTCACCGGCGTACCGCGCCTGCTCGGCCCGGTCCTGATACGTCGCGGTGAACAACACCAGCGCCCGCAGCGCCTCGGCGTACGCCTTCTGGGTCAGCAGCGACCGGCGGACGTCGGGGTGGTGGGTGATGGTGACCCGCGGCGAGTCCTTGGCCGGCTGGGTCAGGTCCGCACCCTGGACCCGCTCCTTGGCGTACTCGAGCGCGTTCAGGTAGCCGGTGGACAGGGTCGCGATCGCCTTCGTGCCGACCATCATCCGCGCGTACTCGATCACCTGGAACATCTGCGCGATGCCGTCGTGCACCTCGCCGAGCAGCCAGCCCTTGGCCGGCGTGCCGTCGCCGAAGGTGATCTCGCAGGTGGTGGACACCTTGATGCCCATCTTCTTCTCGACGTTCGTGACGAAGGCGCCGTTGCGCTCACCGGTCAGCTCGCCGGTCTCCAGGTCGAAGTGATGCTTCGGTACGACGAACAGGCTCAAGCCCTTCGTGCCCGGACCACCCACGCCCTCGATGCCCTGCGGACGGGCCAGCACCAGGTGGACGATGTTCTCGGTCATGTCGTGCTCGCCCGAGGTGATGAACCGCTTGACGCCCTCGATGTGCCAGCTGCCGTCCTCCTGCAGCGTGGCCTTGGTCCGGCCGGCGCCCACGTCGGAACCGGCGTCCGGCTCGGTCAGCACCATGGTGGCGCCCCAGCCGCGCTCGATGATGTGGTGCGCGATCTTCTTGTCCCGCTCGGTGCCGTTGCGCCAGAGCACGTGCGCGAAGTTCGGGCCGGCGGCGTACATGTGCACCGGCGGGTTGGCGCCCAGCACCAGCTCGGCGGCGGCCCAGCGCAGCGACGGCGGCGTCGGCTGACCGCCCAGCTCGGCCGGCAGCTCGAGCTTGAACCACTCGGCGTCCATGTAGGCGTGGTAGCTCTTCGTGAATGCCGCCGGCATCCGCACCTCGTGTGCCTCGGCGTCGAAGACCGGCGGATTGCGGTCGGCCCCGGCGAACGACTCGGCCAGCTCGTGCTTGGCCAGCCGGTCGATCTCGGCCAGCACCTCACGCGCGGTGTCCACGTCCATCTCTGCGTACGGGCCCTGCCCGAGTACCTCGTCCCGGCCCAGGACCTCGAGCAGGTTGAACTCGATGTCCCGCAGATTCGACTTGTAGTGGCTCACAGGGTTCCCCTACCTCTTGAAAGCATGGCCTCTTCGCAGCGTCGTACTCACGAGTAACTTGAGTATATACCCACGGGTAATGAAGGCAAAGGGAGTTGTCCGTGACGTGATCCAGGAGACTGTCCAGGTGACGGTCAAGCTGATCTACGAAACGCACTCGACCACGCTCGACAACGAGCGGGGAATCTCGACCGGATGGCTGCCCGGCGAGCTGTCCGAAGCCGGGCGGCGGGAGGCGACGGAGCTGGGTGTGCGGCGCCGGGACGTCGACCTGGTGTTCAGTTCCGACCTGCGTCGGGCGGTGCAGACGGTCGAGACCGCCGGCCTGACGGTGCCGCACTTCCAGGACTGGCGCCTGCGTGAATGCAACTACGGCTCACTGAACGGATCGCCCCGGCAGGCGCTCGAGCCGCGGGCGGAACGGGTGCACACGCCGTTCCCCGGCGGGCAGAGCTACTGGGAGGTGATGGAGTTGACCCGCTCGTTCCTCGAGGACCTCAAGCGCTGGCACAACGGCAAAGTGGTGCTCGTGATCGCGCACTCGGCGAACCGCTGGTCCCTCGACCACCTGCTGGACAGTCGCGCGTCCCTCGAAGACCTGGTCGCCGCTCCGTTCGAGTGGCGACCAGGCTGGGAGTACAAGGTCTAGGGTTTGTAGACGGCGGAGCTGCCGTAGAGCTTGGTGGTGAAGGCCGAGATGTACGACGCCGTGTTCGCCGACGTCAGGTTGTAGGTAAGGAAGACGCCGTACCCCTCGTCGACCGTGCGCTGGGCGAGGGTCGCGGCGGTGGCCGAACTGGTCGCGGTGAACGACACGGCGGCCGGGGAGAGGCGGGACTTGGCGCTCGGGCCGCTCGGGACGGCCCAGGTGCCGTAGTACGGGTTCCACGCGTAGTCGAAGGTGTTCGCGATGCTCACACCGTTGTAGGTCAGGCGATCCGAGGCCGGACCGATGTCGTACAGCGTGATGATTCTGGTCGGCAGCTTCTCGCGCAGGGCCGAGACCAGGTAGACGAACGAGCTGTCGTTCGGCTGGCCGGTGCCGTTGTTGCCGTAGTCGGCGTACTCGTCGTCGAAGCCGATGCCGTCGAGTCCGTACGTCGTCACCGCGTCGGCCAGCTCCCGGGCGAACGCGTCGGCGGCCTGCTCGGACGGGAAGTTCGCGAAACCGGCGCCCTGGTGGTTGCCGAGGATCGACAGCAGCACCTTGATGCCCTTCCGCTACAGCGGCCGGACCTCGGTCGCCACGTTGTCGAGCACGTTCTGGACGTTCTCGTTGAAGTGCAGGTAGGCGTTCGTGCCGTCGTAGTTGATGTTCGCCGCGAAGATGACCGCGATGTCGGGCGTTCGACGCGGACGGGGCGATGGCCGGACGCGGGCGGGTGCACGGGGAGTTGCTCGAGCGGTTGCTGGCGGAGCCGTACTACGGCCGGTCAGCGCCGAAGAGCACAGGCAAGGAACTGTTCAACCTCGCCTACCTCGCCCGGGCGCTCGAAGGCCTGGCGGAGATCCCCGCGGACGACCTGGTCGCGACCGTGACGGCGTTGACCGCCCGGACAGTCGCCGATGCGGTACGGCGGTACGGCGGGACCGAGGTGATCGCGTCCGGCGGGGGTACTCGCAATCCGGTACTGATGCATCAGTTGGCGTCGGAGCTCGGACCGGTGCCGCTGCGCAGTACGGACGAGTGGGGGTTGCCTTCGGCGGCCAAGGAGGCGTACGCGTTCGCCGTACTCGGGTTTCTGACCGTGAACGGGCTGGGTGGGACGGTGCCGAGTTGCACGGGCGCGCGGCACACGAGTGTGCTCGGGTCGATCACTCCTGGGGCGGCCGGATTGCCGGATGTGGTCCGCGACGCGCGACCTCCGGTGAGTCTCACGATCGCGTGACTCACACTTGTCTCTGTGACGAGGCTCTTCGTGGTGACGGGTGCACCCGGTTCCGGGAAGTCGACGGTCGTACCGGAACTGGTACGGCTCAGTCCGGGGAACATGGTCGTGATGGACATGGACGAGTTGCTGGACGATCACGGACGGTTGCTCGGGATCAGCATCGCGAGTCCGACCGCGGCGCCGATCTGGCCGGCGTACAACGCGCTGTGGTTGCGGATCACCGAGCTGATCCGGCGGTCCGGGATCCCGGTGCTGCTGCTCTCGCCGGGGGTGCCGGCAGAGCTGCCCGAGGGGCGGTGGCTGCATCTGGACATCCCGGACGCCGTCCGGCGGAAACGGCTGGCCGCGCGTGGCTGGGCGGAGTCCCAGATCGAGGAGGCCCTCGCGGACGCGGCCGAGATCCGCAAGCTCGTGCCGCGCTCGGTGCGCGGGGACGTCTCGCCGGAGCGGTCCGCGAAGGGCATCCTGGACTGGATCCGTGGCGAGCGTATCGGCAAGACCCTCGGCCTCTGGGGACGGTTCCGCCCGCTTTCCGGAACATAGTTTGCGCTGGGCGGCAGTGATCTTCCGGAAAGGCAGGGGTTGACCTTCGAGTTGGTTCAGGGGGGAGGGTCGGGGCATGACTTCACGGTTGACGATCAGCGAGTTCGCCCGGTTGGTGGGGCTGGCGCCGAGCGCGTTGCGCTTCTACGACGACTGCGGCGTGCTCCCGCCTGACTCGGTCGACGAGACCAACGGCTACCGGTACTACGCCCGGACGCAGGAACGCCGGGCGCGGCTGCTGCGGGACCTCCGCGAGATCGACCTCCCGCTCGCCGAGGTGCGCGTTGCGCTCGACGCGGATCCGGCCGCGTTGGCGGACGTCGTACGAGCCCATCTCCGCACGGTCGAGGCGAAGACCGCCGCTGCCAGGGCAGCCGCCGACCACCTCCTCACCCAACTGACGGCCGACCGGACCGTGGCAGTCCTCGGCGGGCCGGAACTCGCGAGCGCCATCCGACAGGTCACCCCCGCCGCCGCCCCCTCCACCTCCCCGCCGGAGGCGGGGGTAGATGACCTTGCGGCTGTTCTGGAGTGCGTGCGGATCGAGCTTTCGCCGGACGAGGTGACGTTCGTGGCGACCGACCGGTATCGGCTGTCGATGCGCACGGTGCAACCGGTCGAGTTCAGTGGTGCGTCGGCGCATTTGCTGGTGCCGGCGTCCGAGCTGAGCGGGTTGAGCCGGTGGGTTGCCGCGGGCGAGGTGGTGCGGGTCGAGGCCGGTCCGGGTACGGCGGTGATCGTGCGCGACGGGGAAGCGCGCGACCTCACGGTGGTTCCGGGCGACTATCCGGCGTACCAGGTGATTCTCGACGGCCTGACCCCGCCGCTCTGCCGGGTCGTGGTCGATCGGGCCGCGTTGCGGGCAGCGCTGGAAAGCCGCGAGGTCGTTGCCTTTGACATCAATTCGGGCGAACTGCGCATCGACGACGACGTGAAGCTGGAGGCGATCGGGGCGGGCTCCGCCAGGATCGGGTTCACCGCATCCCTCCTGGCCGCTGCCTTGGACGCCAGCGTCGGCCCCGACGTCCTCCTCGAGATCTGCGCCTCCGACCGCCCGGTCGTCGTACGCTCCGCCGACCAAGGGACCTTCACCACCCTGGTCATGCCCGTCCGTCTGGACAGCTGATCCAGGCTATTGACAACATGCTGTCTAGATGACAGCATGTTGCCTATGAACAAGACAGCTTATGTGGGTGTGTACGAGACGTGGGCGGACTGGGAGATCGGGCATCTGCTGGTCGAGTTGCGGACCGGGCGGTTCACCGGCGAGCAGTGGAACATCGTGACGGTGGCTGAGTCGGCTGAGCCGGTGACGACGATGGGCGGGTTGCGGATCGTGCCGGACATGGTGCTGGCGGACGTCGAGCCCGAGAACGGCGACCTGCTGGTGCTGGCCGGGTCCGCGCTGTGGGACGAGGGTCAGGGAGAGGCGTTCACGAAGGTGGCGCAGCGATTCCTCGAGGCCGGCGAGCCGGTCGCAGCGATCTGCGGTGCGACGGCTGGGCTTGCGAGGGCTGGGCTGCTCGACGACCGCAAGCACACGAGTGCGGTGAAGGGGTACCTGCTGGCCACCGGTTACCAGGGCGGCGACAACTACGTGGACGAGCGTGCGGTGATCGACGGTGATCTGATCACGGCCGGTCCGGATTCGCCGGTGCAGTTCGCGCGGGCGACGCTGCAGCGGCTCGGCCTCGCCTCGGACGAGAAGCTGGACGCTTACGAAGGCGTGTTCCACCGCGCCGACCCGTCGGCCTATCCGGCGCTCGTCGGCTGATGACTGTTCCTCCGCGCAAGGACTGGCCGCAGCCGGGTCCGCAGTCGGAAGGCGCCGCGCTGTTGACCGACGTCATCCTCGCCACCTTCCGGCTGAATGCCCGGCTGATGGAGGCCGCCCAGGACCTAGCCGCCCACGGCGGGCTGACAGCCGCGTGGTGGCAGGTCCTCGGCGGCGTGCTGGACGAGCCGCGGTCGGTCGCCGACGTCGGCCGGATCATGGGTGTCAGCCGGCAGGGCGTGCAGCGGATCGCCGACCTGCTGGTTGAGCGCGGCCTGGCCGAGTACCGGCCGAACCCGGCCCACCGCCGGGCCAAACTGCTCGCCTGCACGCGAGGCCGGCTACTGGGCGATCCGGCAGATCTCCGTCGCCCAGCACCCGTTCGCCGACAAGCTCAGCGCGAGCGTCGACCTCGACGAACTCCGGACGACGCTCGCCACCATGCGGACCCTGATCACCAGGCTCGAAGAAGCTTGACCGTCAGGCTCCGCCCGTAGGTGTGGTGAGTGGTGAACGTCAGCCGCGTCCCGGTCACGGTCCGCACCACCTGTACGCCGGGAACCGCGGCGACCGGCCGCAGGTACTGCGCCCACAGGTTCACCGTGATCGTGTCGCGAGCCGTGGTCGGGTCGGATGCGGAGACCGTGATCGCGCCGTCCCGATGCCGTTGCAGCAGCACCGACGCCGGCCCGTCGACGGTCAGACCCGGCAGGTTGTGCCGACCAGGGCCGAAGCTGTTGGCTCCGGTCAATCCGAGCCCGAGGTGGTGGATCGCCTGCAACCGCGGAGTGTTCGAGAGCACCGCCACTCGCCCGTGCTGATAGGAACGCAGGCCGGATTCCGTTGCATTGGGCACCAAAGCGTACGCCAGAGACTGCTTCGAACCGGCCGGCTGTGCGACCGTCAGCCCGAAGACCTGCTTGGTCACCGCGGTGTCCGGGTTCGCCGTCCGCACCACCCGGCGGCTCCGTGTCACCTGCTGCAGTTCCACCGCCACCTGACTCGGCTGCAGGAAGTAGTACCCGAGTGACACCCCGCCGCTCGCGTACCGCAGCCACCGCGGATCCGTCGTACCCGTCCCGCTCCATTCCTGGCCGTCTCGTCGTACGCCGGTGATCGAAACGGCGTTGCCTGGAGCCGAGATCCGGGTGTCGAGCGTCGTCGTCACCGCACGAGCGTCGTCACCGACCCCGGCGGCCAGGACGACGATCTCGTCGTCGAGCATGAACCACGACTTGGTCGCGTCCGCGTTGCGGTAGACGACGAAATCGTCGGGCAGGATGTCGCGCGACGCGTAGGCGAAGTCGCTCGACTGGATCCAGCCGACCGCGCCGTACGGGCCGAGCGTCGCGCCACCGGAGTACGCGTTCGTCCCGGTCGGGAAGTAGACGTAGGTGTTCTGCGACTCGCGACGACGAGCGTGAAGTCCAGCGGGTGATCCGGGTTGTCGTAGTACGCCGTCCCGTACAGCTCCGGGATCGACTTGCGCGACCTCGACCGGCGCGGTCACGCCGGCCGAGCGCGTACGGCGACACGGTGGTGAAGTAGTCGACGCCGAACGCCAGGGTCTGGTCCTGGCCGGCCAGGTAGAGGTAGTGCGCGCCGTCGCCCTGGAACCAGGGCAGCAGGTTCTCGCCGCTCATGTACTCGTACTTGCTGATCCGGTCCGAGTTGCGGGCCAGCGCGAACGCGTACCCGGGCCGCCGGTGCACGGTGCGGTCCATCGCGTTGAACGCCGTCGTGCTCGCGGCCGGGTTGAGGTCCGCCGGCGGCGATCGCGGGATCGGCCATGATGTCGGCGAACCGGGCGATGCTGACCGGGGAGACGAAGCTGTTCGGGTTGATCGTCGGCTGGCGCGGTGAACTTGGCGAACGCCTTGAGCCGGGCCGCGTCGGCGCCGGTCGCGTAGTCGGCCAGGTCGACGATCGCCTCGACCACGACCGCCACGTCGGCGTACCCGGTGGTGGTCCGGGACACCGCGCGGCCCTTGACGATCTCCATCATCCAGCCCTCGAAGATCAGCGGCGCGAACCCGTGCTCGACCCAGCCCTGGACCACGCCGACCAGGTCGTCGCTCTGTCGCGTACTCCGTGCCGTCGAGCACCTTGATCGTCTGCACGACCCGGCTGAGCAGCGCCTTTGCCGTACGAGCCGGTGTACGCGACCGACGAGTGCTGGATGAACGAGCCGTCGGCGTAGTACCCGTCGGTGACACCGTGCTGGAGGTTGTACGGGTCGATCGTCGCGAACACGGTGAACTGGTCCTGCAGCGCCTTGCGGATCCGCGCGTCGTCGCCCATCAGCGCGCCCTGCAGGATCCGGTTGGCGGTGATGTCGGCGAGGTTGGCGCCGGTGTGGAAGCGCGAGTCCAGGTCGACGTCGCCGTCCTTGCCGTTGCGCAGGTAGGCGTCCATCGAGGGGACGTACGTGCGCGACCAGGTGCGGCGGGCGCGTCGAGCAGGGCGAGCGTCTTCGACACGTGGGTCGAGATGCCGATCTCCCAGGTGAACCAGTTGCCGTAGTACCCCTTCGACTGGTCGCCGTAGTAGTTCTCGTGCAGCCAGACGAGCTTCTCGGCGACCCGGGCGCGGACCTGCTCGTTGCCCAGCAGGTCGGAGGCCGGGCCCGGCCGCTTGGTCGCGAGCGCGATCTCGTAGAGATGCTGGTACGACGCGTTCAGATTCGGATCGCTGGTACCGAGGGGGATCCCGGCGAAGAGCTCACCCGCTCCGGCGCCGTCCATCGCGGTCAACCACGTCCGGGCAGTCGCGTCCAGGGCGGCGACCTTGGCGGCGACGTCGGGCCGGTTGTTGGACTCCGGCGTACCGGCGTAGATCGCGACCGCGTTGGCGAGCAGCTGGCTCGCATCAGCGGCGGCCGCCGCGACGGCACCAGCGGCGCGGGCCGCGGCGGCAGGGTTGACCGCGGTCAGGAGAGCGGTGGCGGGCACGAACGACAGCAGGCGGCGGCGGGTGATGTGCACAGATACTCCCAGGCGGATGGGAAAAACCTCACCTCGGGAGTCAATCAGCCGGAACTATCTTCCGGCAACCGCTTGCATGCTGTTGGTTCAGGAACCTCCGGCGCCGACCAGTTGGCCGTCGACCGAGAGCCGAGTTCCCTGGTCTGTTTCAACGGCGCTCTCCAGGTCTGGGCGGTGAACGGCTGGGGCTCGCTCACCGAGTTCCTGACCGACCAGCTCGACCTGATGATCGCGCCCTCTCAGGAGTGATGTTGCACCCGAAGCCTCGGGTGCGCAGCAAGGTGCTTCAGGCAACTACCTGACGATCGTCAGGGTGGAGTGTGGGTCACTGGGCCGCGCCGTCGTCGCTCTCAGCGTCGGGGCAGTGACAGCGCGCTCGCCTGGGTCAACTGTTTGATCGAGTCGAAAACTCGCCTTGTCAGAAGAAGGGTGTCGAGGCAACAAAACAGAAAGCCCAGGCCGTCGGCCTGGGCTCTTTCATGTCCTGACAAATGGAGCGGGTGACGGGAATCGAACCCGCACTGTCAGCTTGGGAAGCTGATGTTCTGCCATTGAACTACACCCGCAGTGCCTGTCGGTGGGACCAGCAGGCGGAGAAGAGCATAGCCGATGGGTGGGGTCCGGGCCACGGTGGGTCCGGCGCGCGGGACCGGACTGCCGGTCGTCCTGACCAGGTGCATCGGTCGGCGATGGAGGTGCGTGCGGCGAACCGATGCCGGATGCATCGAAACCGGTTTGCGATGGGGGTTCTTGGGCAGTTTTCCACAAAGGGCTCGCTCAGGTCTGGGCAGGTCCGGCATCTTCTGGCAGATTAGAACGCGTTGCCGGGGGCAACATTTGGCGCAACGTGAGGATGCGGTCCTCGCCGGGACCGGACAAGATGGTTGCGGGGCAACTGGATGAAGGGGTGAATGGTGGCAACAGACACGAGTGACGCGCTGGACAACCTGGAGAAGGAGCTCGTCACATTGGCGCGCCGGCTGCGTGGTCTGCAGCGGACGCTGTCCGACGAGGCGCATCCGGATCTGGAGCCGGCGCAGTACGCGTTGCTGAACCACGTCGAGGAACTGGCGCCGGTGCGGATGGCCGACCTGGTGGCAGCTCTCGAGGTGGACAAGGGTCCGGTCAGCCGGGCCTGCGCGCGGCTGGAGGAAGAGGGTCTGCTGAAGCGTGCGGCCGACAAGTCGGACGCCCGGGCGACGCTGCTGACGCTGACCGCGGCGGGCAAGCGCAAGCTGGCGGCGGCCCGGAAGAAGCGGCACAAGGTGATCGAGGACCTGCTCAAGGACTGGTCGCCGGCGCAGGTGAAGACCTTCGCCACCCAGGTGTCGCGCTTCAACAAGCTGGCCGACTGACGTTCGTTGCCTCAGGCCCCTGAGGTCGCCGGTGCGCCGCAACGGCGCCGGACGAGGATCGGGGCCGGACGGCCGAACAACACTGCTGGACGAAACTCGGGGAGGCCCGGGGACGTGGTCTCGCCGGGGAGCTGAGGGCTCCGGACGATCGGTCGCCGGGCACCGGGGGTGAGGGCTGAGACTGGGCGGACGAGCGGCACGCTGCTAACGTGCGACCGTGCTGCTCTCCGACCGCGACATCTTGGCCGAGCTCGACGCGAAGCGGGTCCAGCTGGATCCGTTCGATGCTGCGATGGTGCAGCCGTCGAGTGTCGACGTACGGCTGGACCGGTTCTTCCGGGTGTTCGAGAACCACAAATACCCGCATATCGACCCGGCCGAGGAACAGCCCGATCTGACCCGGATGGTCGAACCGGAGGGCGACGAGCCGTTCATCCTGCACCCCGGCGAGTTCGTGCTCGGGTCGACGTACGAGCTGGTGACGCTGCCCGACGACGTGGCGGCGCGGCTGGAGGGCAAGTCCTCGCTGGGCCGGCTCGGTTTGCTCACCCACTCCACCGCGGGGTTCATCGACCCCGGGTTCTCCGGGCACGTGACGCTGGAGCTGTCCAACGTGGCAACGCTGCCGATCAAGCTCTGGCCCGGGATGAAGATCGGCCAGCTGTGCTTCTTCAAGCTCTCCTCGCCGGCCGCACACCCGTACGGCTCGGCGAAGTACGGCTCCCGCTACCAGGGCCAGCGCGGCCCGACTCCGTCCCGCTCCTTCAAGAACTTCCACCGCACCGACATCTGATCAGGCCGTGGGGGCCAGGGCGATCAGGACGGCGATGTAGCTGCTCTTCCCGGTGCTCGTCAGGTAGGCCCCGCCGTACTGGCTGACCGCGTCCGGCGACTTCGGCTTGCCGTCGTACAGCGACATGTCGGACCCGCTCGCGCTGCCGGGGTCCGAGCCCTGTGAGCTGCTGGGGTTGTCGCTCGGCGTCGAGCTCTCGGCCGGGCTCGTGCTGTCCGAGGGAGTCGGTGAGCCGGTTTTCACGTCCTCGCCGGTCGCGGCGTCCATCAGCACCGGCTGGGCCTCGGTGTCCGCGTAGACGATGCCGTGGAAGGCCGTGGTCACCTCGGGGATGATCCGGCTGGCCGACTCGCTGGTGTAGCCCCAGGTCTTCTTGCCGGTCGAGTCGTCCAGGCCGAGGATCTCGAGCTTCTTGTTGTTGTCCGAACCGGTGCAGACCACCGCGTTGGCCTTGTCGCCGAAGCACTTGTAGCTCATCGAGTCCTCGGTGTACGCCGCCTTCAGCGGTACGACGGCGCCGGTCGCGAGGTCGACCGAGTAGAGGGCGTTGTTGTAGACGTCCTCCAGCGAGCCGCCCTTCGACGACACGTAGGAGCTGCCGGTCAGGTAGGCGCGCTTGGTGCCGCTACCGGCCGGCCGCAGGTAGTTCTGCTTGGTCGGGTACTGCTTGGTGACCTTGCCGGTGGCGCCGTCCGCGAGCACGATCGTGCCGTCGGCGGCCCCCTCCTGGTTGCGGCCCTTCGCACCGGCGACCACGCCGTTCAGTACGCCGGCCGCGGAGACGAACGGGATGACGGACGACTTCTGCGTCTTCGGGTCGGCGTAGACGGTGAAGGTGCCGGCCTTCTTGGCGGCCGCCTCGGAGCCGGGTGAGACGCCGATCGCGACCTGGCCGGTCGTGGCGTCGTACGCCTGGCTCACCACGTCGTCGCCACCCTCACCGGGCCCGAGGACGGGGGTGAGGTCGACCGCGACCTCGGCGACCTTCTTGCCGTCGGCCGCGTCGAGCCACTGGACCAGGACCTGACCCTTGGTTTTCTGGGTGCCGTTGCCCTTGTCATTCTGGATGTAGGCGATCGCGACGACGTCCTTGCCGTCGAGCTGGACGCCCATCGGTGTTGTCAGGTCGATCGTTTCGGTGGTGCTCGCCTCCGCCGACGGGACGTTCCACGGATCGCCCTGGGCGGCGATGTTGCGTCCGGTGACGCCCGTCAGTCCGGCGAGTAGCGAGGTCTGACCGACCATGCCGGCCGACAGGGTGTAGTCGCTGTCCTTGGGGGTGCGCTCGACGCCGAACGCCGAGGCTGCGACGAAGCCCTTGGGTGGGTCGAAGGAGGGGACCTCCGGGGCGGACGGCGTACTCGCGGGAGTCTCGCCGCCGTCTCCGGACTTGGCGTCGGTGTTGTCGTCGCTCCCGCCGCAGCCGGCCAGCAGGACGAGGGCGGTGGCGGCGGTGGCGACTGCTTTGGCGGTCGTCGGACGCAGCATCGTTGATTACTCCCCAGGTCGACCCAGAATGATCGACTGAACGCTAGCAGTGTCTGCGGGTCCCTCCGCGCTTATCCACAGGCCTTGCAGCAACCTGCAGATGCAGTCGACCTGGCCGCTAGGACCCGAGTCTTCGGGTCGGCGTAGACGGTGAAGTTGCCGGCCTTCGCCTCCGTCGCGTCGGAGCCGGGAGTGACACCGATCGCGATCTGTCCGGTGGCGGCGTCGTACGCCTGGCGGAGCACCCTGTTGCCACGGTGGCCCCGGCCGAGGAGCTTGGCGAGATCAGCGGTGACCTCGGCGACCTTCGTGCCGTAGGCCGGATCGATCCACTGGAACAGCACCTGCCCCTTCGCCTTGTCCGCCTGATTGATCGGTGGAACGCTAACAGCGAGTCCGGGGTCCCGGCGTCAGCAGGCCCAGGCGTTGCAGCAAGTTGCAGACGGCGGCGGCGTTGTTCGGGGTCATCAGACGACCGAGAGACCGGTGCGGCGGGGGTGGGGCTGGGGTTCGAGGCGGTCGGCCAGGCGGCGGAGGGCGGTGGCCAGGCTGTGGCGCGGGGCGCTGACGTGGTCGACCTTGAGGGCGTCGCGGACCTCCTGGCGACGGGCCCGGGCCTCGGCGTTGCGGACCTTCTCGGCGACCTCGTAGCGCGCTACCTCTTGGTGTGCGGTGATCATGTCCTTGCTCCCCTCACTGGAGTCTTGCGGCTGTCCCCGTGCTGTTTTCGGCAGTGCTTCGCCCAGGTCCCGCCGAACCGTCGCCGGCGGAACCTCCTGGGTGTGAATCAGTTGGTGTGGATCAGACCTTGACGACGCTGATGTCGCCGGAGACCGTGCGGGCCCGCAGCATCAGCGCGCGCTCGCCCTCGGCCGGCTTCTCGCCGGGCGCCAGGTCGCACCGGATCCGCCCGGTGACGGTCTTCAGGTCCAGGTACGTCGGGACGCCGTCGGGCACCCCGATCTGGACGTCACCGCGGGCCGTCTCCGCCCGGACACTAGGTCCGTCGGCGATCTCGACCCGGACGTCGCCGGACCCGGAGGTGGCGATCGAGTGGTCCCGGATCCGCTCGATGGTGATGTCACCCGAGCCGACCTTGACGGTCGTCGGGCCGGCCGCGTCGCCGACCCGGACGTCACCGGAACCGGTGCTCAGCCCGAGCGCGTCGGCGGCCTCGTTGATGTCGATCGCGCCGGAGCCGGTGCCGGCCCGGACCGCGCCCGCGGCGTGCTCCACCCGGACGTCACCGCTGCCGGTGCTGACGCCGAGGTCGCCCTCGACCCGCTCGATCCGGACGTCGCCGGAGCCGGTCGACAGCCGCGCGGTGCCCAGCGGCATCCGCGACGTGATGTCACCGGAACCGGTCTTGATCCGGGCGTCCAGCGTCGACGGGGTGGCGATCCGCACGTGGATCTCCGGGCCTGGGCGGACGTTGCGCGGGCCTTCGACGATCAGTTCGCCGTCGTGCACCTTGAAGACGACGTCCTCCTCGCTGCCGTTGTCGACCTCGAGGGTGACGGCGGTCTCGGCGCCGTCGTTCGGGACGATCTCGACCCGGCCGGAGCCGATCTCGATCCGAACCCGGTCGATCAGGCTGGCGTCCTCGGCCAGTTCACTGCTGAAGCCACTCACTCCACCCACCCCGTCATCCGTTGTCCCGGACCGCCGTGTCCACCGCGGCGCCCGCGGTCGCGGTCCCGCCGGCCACGGTCCCGGTCGCGACCACGGTCCCGGTCCCGCCGGCCGCGCTCGGGTCCGAAGACGCCCTCGTCGCCGAAGGGGCCGTCGGGGCCGAACACGCCGTCCGGGCCGAAGACACCGTCGGGTCCGAGCGGTCCGTTCGGGCCGAGCGGGCCGTCGGGTCCGAAGACGCCGCCGCCGCGCGGCGGGCGCGGGGGCCGGGGCGGCCGCGGCCCGCGGCCGCGGCCACGGTCGCTCAGCTCGGTCATCACGGTGCGCATCAGCCAGGCGTTCGAGGAGATGCCCTCGGCCGCGGCGGCCTCGTCCACCTTGTTCTTCACCGACATCGGCAACCGCAGCGTGATCCGCGCGGTCGGCTCGTCGGCCTCCGGCGCGGGCGCCTCGGCGGGCTCGGCATCGGTCTCGTCGTCGTCGATGTCTTCGTCCGCGTCGTCGTGGCCGGTCAGCTGGCTCGGGGCCGGCGTGACCACGAACTCGGGACGGCCGCCGGCCATCCGGAGCTCGACCGAACCGGGGGACAGCTCGCGGCTGATCTCCCCGGCGGCGTCGGACAGGGCTGAGATGAGGGCCAGCCGGCCCGCGTCATCCAGCGTGGCTCCGAGGCGCTGCGCCACGGAGCGAGTCTGGTCGTCGGCCAGGGCGGTGGCGTTCTCCACGCTCCGCCGGACCGACTCGAGATAGTGATCAAGTTCCATGACCGCAACTATGACGTCACTGTGACGTCACTGTCAACCCCATCTGATGTCAAGGTGCCGCCAAGGCACAATGAGGGGTCCGTCGGAGACAAGGAGCTGCGGTGTCCAGAGGTGTTCTCGTCACAGGTGCGTCCAGGGGTGTCGGAGCGGAGGTCGCCAAGGTGTTCGCCCGGGCCGGCGATCGGGTCGTGCTGCACTGCCGGGGTGCGATCGACCGGGCCGAGCAGGTCCGCGCCGAGCTGCCCGGCGAGGGGCATGGTGTGGTCGCCGCTGACCTCGGTGATGCGGCCGCAATCCCTGCCCTGGTTGAGGAATCGGTCCACATCATCGGCCGGATCGATGTCCTGGTGAACAACGCGGCGCTGTTCGTGGACGAGCCGGTCTCCGGGTCCCGCCGGATCGGGCATCCGCTCGCCGAGACGTCGTACGACGAATGGGTGTCGGCGTGGCGTCGTACGCTCGCGGTGAATCTGGAAGGGGCGGCGCACCTGACCTGGTGCGTGGCGCGGCAGATGCTGGACCAGGACCCGGCCGACGGCGGCCGGCGGGGCGCGATCGTCAACGTCGGGTCGCGCGGGGCGTACCGGGGTGAGCCGGATGTGCCCGCGTACGGCGCCGCGAAGGCCGGACTGCACTCGTTGGGGCAGTCGTTGGCGGTGTCGCTCGCGCCACATGACATCACGGTGACGTCAATCGCGCCCGGGTTCATCGCCACCGACATGACCGAGGCCTTGCTTTCCGGGCCGCGGGGTGACTCGATCCGGGCGCAGAGCCCGTTCGACCGGGTCGCCACCGCAGAGGAGGTCGCCGAGGCGATCTACTGGCTCGCCTCCCCGGCAGCCGGCTGGTCGAGCGGCGCCGTCCTGGACTTCAACGGCGCCTCCTACCTCCACTGACGCCGTAGCGTCCGAAGGACTGTGGCCTATAACCCACACTTCTTCGGACGCAACGGAACAGGTCAGTAGACCTCGAACTCGACGATGCGGGAGTAGGTGTTGCCGTTGCCGGCGAGGCAGAGGATGCGTACGGCGTCCGCCTCGACCGGATCGAAGGTCGACGTGACGTGGCCCAGCGTGTTGCCGCGGACCTGGGCCACGGTCTGCCAGTCGGCCATGCCCTTGCGGACCTGGACGTCCCAGTCGCGCAGGCCGTTGGTCGCGGCCGGGTACTGCTTCGAGTCGAGGGTGTAGAGCTCGACGCGGTTGATCGTGGCCGGCGCGGCCAGGGCGACGTCGTAGTTGTCCGGGAAGACCGTGCGGGTCCCGTCGTTCCAGCCGGTCAGGGTGTCCCAGTGCTCGGTGTCGTTGTCTCCATCGACCGCTCCGCAGACCGCGAAGTTGCCGTGCGTCGACGAGGCGGAGGCCTGTTCTCCGAGTACGACGTTGCTGCCAGGATCCTTTGACGGCAAGGGATTCACCGTCACCGGGACCCTGAGCCTGGACCGGTCGACCTCGAGCTCGATCGAGTAGGTGCCGGGCTGGGTGTCCCGTGGGACGCGGACCTCGACCGGGGCGGATACCGGCTGGTCGGGATCGACCGCCGGAAGCCAGGACGAGAACAGCTCGCGGGACAGCTGCAACGGACCACTCGGGTCCAGAGTCAGGTCGGCGTACCGATCCCCGTTGCCGGTGTTGGTCATCGTGAGCGTCAGGCTGCCAGGGAGGCAGGGCAGGCCGACCACGCTCAGCTGTTCGGGCTGGACCGAGAGCTGTACGTCGGTCCTGTTGTTGGTTGCCTGAGGCAACGCGATCACGGTCGCCACCGCCGCGGTTCCGAGGGCGACCGCCGACTGCCATCGAATCGTCATCGGTCTCTCCTCAGAGGCTCTGGATTCCCGGGCGCCCATCCTCGACGAGGAGCTTGGCGCGGGTGCTGACGGTGCCGTTCCGGACGCTGACCTTGTCGACCACGCGGTAGTCGGAGATCCAGCGCTGCGGGGTGATGCTGCAGCTGACGTAACCGCGCTGGAAGTTGCCGAACTTGATGTGCGGGTTCTCCTTCATCAGCGTCACGCCGCCGGGATCGAGGTCCATCCCGTCGATCCCGGACGAGATCGACGTACCGACGAACTCGGTGCCGACAGTCGGCGAATCCGGGTCGGTGAAGTCGAGCTTGAGATCCGAGGCGACGCTGCGGTGCAGGTCGCCGGCGATCGAGACCAGCTTGCGGATGTTGCGCTGGACGGCGCCGCCGAGGACGCGGTCGCGGGACGCCTCGTAGCCGTCCCAGGTGTCCATCGGGACCAGCACCTCCGGACCGTCCTTGGTGTCGAGCCGGGCGATCGCGGTCTGGTGGGCGAGCACGTTCCAGCGCGAGCGCGAGGCGGACCAGCCGTCGAGCAACCACTTCTCCTGGGCGTCGCCGGTGATCGTGCGGGCCGGGTCCTTGGTCTCCGGGCCGGGCGCCTTCGTGCCGTCGCCGTACGCCTGGTCGGAGCGGTACTGCCGGGTGTCGAGCACACTGAACTCGGCCAGCTGCCCGTACCGGATCCGCCGGTAGAGCTGCATGTCCGGGCCCTTCGGCAACTGCGCGAGCCGCAGCGGCATGTGTTCCCAGTACGCGCGGAAGGCGTTGGCGCGCCGTACCAGGAACTGCGCGGGCGCTGCGCTCGGATGCGCCTCGTCGGCCCAGTTGTCGATCACCTCGTGGTCGTCGAGCGTGACCACCCAGGGCGCGCCCGCGTGCGCCGCCTGGAGGTCGGGGTCCATCTTGTACGACGCGTACCGGACGCGGTACTCGTCCAGCGTCACCGTCTGCTGGGTCATCCAGGGCTCGTTCGAATGCGGCCGGATGCCGCGGTCGATGCCGAACTCGTAGATGTAGTCGCCGAGGAAGAACACCACGTCGTGGTCGCGCTCGGCCATGTCGGCGTACGCCGTGTACCAGCCCTCCCACCACGCCTGGCAGGACGCGAACGCCAGCGACACCTCGGGAACGATCGCGTCCGCAGGCGGCGCGGTGCGGGTCCGGCCGACCGGGCTGAGCATGCCGTTCACGCGGAAGCGGTACCAGTAGTGCCGCCACGGACGCAGCCCGCGTACGTCGACGTGCACCGAGTGACTGGACTCGGGCCGGGCCTGGGTCGTGCCGTGGCGGACGATCCGGCGGAAATGCTCGTCCTCCGCGACTTGCCACTGGACCTCGACCGGGCGGCGGTCCATGCCGCCGAACGGTGCGAGCGGGTCCGGGGCGAGCCGGGTCCAGATCACCACCGCGTCCGGCAGCGGATCGCCGGACGCGACACCGAGGGTGAACGGATCCCGGCGGTCGCCGCGACCGGTCGCCCCGGCCAACGCCTGTCCCACCTCGGGCAGATTGCCGGACAGCGCCAGTGCGGCCGCCGCTCCGGTAACCGTCAGAAAGCTTCGTCGAGTACTACCACCACGCACGCTCATCGGCACCAGCCCACCCGATCATCCCGAGGTGATCACTTCCGTAACGGGAGATTACGAGAAGTTCTCATGATCGGGTGGGATCTGACCGAATCCGGCCTCAGCGACGAACGATCTTGCCCGCCGGCGGCGCCTTGATCGAGACCGGCTTGTTGAAGTCGGACAGGCTCATCGACACGGTCACCTGAGCGAACTCGAAGCTCAGCTCCCGAACCCGATGGGCCGAGTCCATCCACAAGGTGTACGTCGCCGTCCGCGGTGCGCCGGCCGCGACCTTCTTGCCCTGCGCCTTGAGTAGCTTGGCCACGTCGACGGTGACCTCGTACACCTGCAGCTTCTCGCCGTTGAACCTCTGCGAACCGGAATGGGTGACGCCGCGCAGCGCGGAGCCCAGCGCCTCGAAGGTCTTGGTCGGATCATTGGTCTCGACCAGTGAACGGAGCTCGTTGGTCTCGCCGGCCGCCAGCTTCACGAACTTGCCCGCCGGCGAGACACCCGGCACCGACAGGTAGAGCGTGTTCTTGACCATCACGATCCGGGCCGTCTTGCCGTCCAGCTCGCGGCCGGTCGCCGTGATCGCCATCGCCGCCGGTTTCGTCGTCTGCAGCCCGCTCATGACCAGCACCGGCGAGCCGTTGATCATCATCTTGCCGACGAGCCGCCACGACTTCAGCCTGGCCTGAGCCGCGGTCATCGCCGGGACGAAGGTCTTCCGGTTGAGGACGACGACCGGGGCCGCCTTCTGCGTCTCGGCGGTGGTGGGGGTAACGGCGGGCGCCGACACGATCGCCGTGGTGCCCTGCTTCTCGCCGCCACAGGCCGTGGTGCCCAGGAGCAGCGGCAGGGTCGCGGCCGCGACCGCGACCCGCCTCGTGCGCTGCTTCACCGAACGATCTTGCTCGCCGGCGGCGCAGTGATGGTGACCGGCTTGTTGTAGTCGGACATGGTCATGACCATGGCGACGCCACCGAGATCGAAGGACAGGCGGCGGACCAGGTGGGACTTGTCCATCCACATCGTGTAGGTCAGGGTCTTCGGCACACCCGCGGGGACCTTCTTGCCCTGTGCGGCGAGGGCCTTCGCGGTGTTGACGGTGACGGCGTACCGGTCCAGCTTCTCGCCGCCGATGGTCTCCGTGCGGACGAACTTGACGCTGCCCAGGCTGGAGCCGAAGGACTTGAAGATCTTGGTCGGGTCGCCGCTGTCAAGCATCTCGCCGAGCTCACCGGACTCGCCGGCATCGATCTTCAGGTACTTGCCGGCCGGTGCCACGCCGGG
Source organism: uncultured Actinomycetota bacterium (assembly GCA_963770725.1). Lineage (GTDB taxonomy): Bacteria > Actinomycetota > Actinomycetes > Propionibacteriales > Kribbellaceae > Kribbella. Next base: position 1,116,552 of record CAVYQT010000007.1, on the reverse strand, counting down.
CATCGACAGGTAGCCGGTGCCCTTGACCATGATCATCTTCGCCGTCTTGCCCTGGAAGGCGGCGCCGCTCATCTCCATCGACAGGGCCAGCGGCTTGGCGGTCTGGACGCCGTCCATCGTCAGCAACGTACTGCCGTTGGCCGTCATCTTGCCGGTGACGCGCCAGGACTTCTGCTTGGTCAAGGCGGTGTTCATCGCCGGGACGAAGGTGACGCGGTTGAGGTGCGCGGCCGGAGCCGGCTTCGGTGGTGCGGTGTTGGTGGCGACCGGAGTCGAGGCCGGTGCGGACGGCTTGTAGTTCGTGGCTTCGGGTTTGGTGTCGTTGCCGCAGGCGGCCAGGCCGAGCGCGAGCGGAACGGTGGCGACGGCGGCGATCGCCGCGCGGAGCTTCATGGTGTGGATTCCTCCCCAGGGGATAACAAACCGTCGAATCTTATGGTCTGGACGGCCTGGAGAGGAAGTTTTTTTTGCAGCTGTTGCGGTCAGGCTCAACGAAGCATTGATCAGCCCTCGCCGCGCTTCACCGAGGCGAGCAGCAGTTGCGCGACGTCGGCGACCTCGACGGACTCACGGGCCGAGCCGTCGGCCTGCTTCGCGGTCAGGCCGTCGGACAGCATCACCCGGCAGAACGGGCAGCCGGTGGCGATCTTGTCCGCGCCGGTCTCGACCGCCTCGGTGGTCCGGTTCAGGTTGATCCGGCTGCCGATCTTCTCCTCCATCCACATCCGCGCACCACCCGCGCCACAGCAGAACGACTTGGTCTGGTTCCGCGGCATCTCGGCGTACTCGGCCCCGGGGATGATGTCGAGCAGCTCGCGCGGGGCGTCGTACACCTGGTTGTGGCGGCCGAGGTAGCACGGGTCGTGGTAGGTTATCTTCTGGCCGTTGAGCGAGCTGTCGGCCGGGGCGACCGGGGTGAGCTTGCCTTCGCGGACCAGGCGGTTCAGCAGTTGGGTGTGGTGGATGACGTCGAGCTCGACGCCGAGCTGCGAGTACTCGTTCTTCAGCGTGTTGAAGCAGTGTGCGCAGGTGGAGACGACCTTCTTCGCGCCGGTCTCCTTGAAGACCTCCGCGTTCTGCATCGCCAGCTGCTGGAAGACGAACTCGTTGCCGGACCGCCGCGCCGGGTCACCCGTGCAGGTCTCGCCGTCACCCAGTACGGCGAAGCTGACGCCGGCGATGTCGAGCAGTTCGGCGACGGCTTGCGTGGTCTTCTTCGCGCGGTCCTCGTAGGCGCCGGCGCAGCCGACCCAGAACAGGTACTCGACCTCGGCCAGCGTCGCTGGATCGTCAGGGGCGGTACCGCCGATCTGTTTGACCTCGAACGGCAGGTCCTTGGCCCAGTCCATCCGGCCGGATGGATTCATGTTCCACGGATTGCCCTTGTTCTCCAGGCCCTTGAAGAGCCCGTTGAGCTCGGACGGGAACGAGGACTCGATCAGCACCTGGTAGCGGCGCATGTCCATGATCGCGTCCACGTGCTCGATGTCGACCGGGCACTGCTGCACGCACGCGCCGCACGACGTACACGCCCAGAGGGCTTCCTCGTCGATCACCGCGACGTCGGCGGCACCGACCAGCGGCTTGTCCTGCTCGGCGAGCACCAGCTCGGGCAGCGACTTGCGTTCGTCGTCGGATGAAGCCAGCAGGTACGGCGCCTTGGCGTACGCGTGCTCGCGGAGGTTCATCATCACCAGCTTGGGCGACAGCGGCTTCTCGGTGTTCCAGGCCGGACACTGCGACTGGCAGCGACCGCACTCGGTGCAGGTGGTGAAGTCGAGCAGGCCCTTCCAGGTGAAGTCCTCGATCTTGCCGACACCGAGTGCCGCGTCCTCGTCCAGCTCCTCGATGTTCTCGAAGTCGATCGGCTCGCCCTTGACCATGATCGGCTGCAGCGCGCCGAGCGCCGTACCGCCGCCGGCCTCGCGCTTGAACCAGATGTTCGGCCAGGCGGTGAACCGGTGCCAGGCGACCCCCATGGTCGCGTTCAGCGAGATGGTGATCATCCAGGCGAACGAGATCACGATCTTGATCATCGCGACCAGGTAGACCGCGTTCTCCAGACCCGACTCGCTCAGCCCGCCGAACAGCGCCTCGCCGATGAAGAACGTGCCCGGGAAGTGGAACTTCGAGCCGGCGCCCAGCTCGTACTCCAGGCCGCGCAGCAGCAGGATGCAGACCAGGACGCCGAGGATCGTGTACTCGACGTAGTACGCCTGCCAGGCGCGCGACCCGAAGAACCGGCTGTACCGGGCCAGGTGGCCCTTCGGCAGGTTCAGCAGCCGAATCACGATCAGGCCGATGATCGAGAGCAGGCCGGTCCAGGTGAGGAACTCGGTCGCCCATTCGAAGACGAACCAGTGCCCGATGATCGGCAACGCGTAGTGCGGGTCGAAGAGCTGCCCGAACGCGGTCACCAGGGTGAGGAACAGCCCGATGAAGCCGAAGGCGACGAACCAGTGCAGGACGCCGACGTGACTCCACTGCAGCATCCGGGTGTGGCCGAGCGTCTCCTTGGCCAGCGTGACGGAGCGCTGCCCGGGCTGGTCGGTCCGGCTGACCGGCTGACCGAGCTTGATGACGGACACGATGTGCCCGATCGTCTTGCCGAACAACGCGACGCCGACGGCGGTGATCGCGAGCGAGACGACGATGGCGAGGATCTGCATACCAGCGATGTTATTGGTTGGTTACCGATGAGTCATGTCTGTGTAGGGCTCGTCACCTGTGAGATGTGACCGTGAGCACATCGACAGAGCGTTACCGGGAAGTCGTTGCCTCTGGGGAGACCAATCCATACCTAGTCGGTCAACCGGTGCACCCGGGCGGCGACGGCCGGCATCCGGCGGTCCAACGCCGGCAGTGCCGCAAGCAGAGTCTCGAAGATCTCCAGGTCCTCGGCGCCGGTTGATGTCTGGCCGAACCGCCACAACAGCTCGGCATCGCCGGTGTCGAGGACCGCGCGGCGCACGGTGGCATCGAGTTCGCCGCGTTCGGCTCGGAGGGCCGGTGCGTCGGAGCGGGCAAGCAACGGTCCCTCGTACAGGTCGAGAGCCATGCTCAGCTCACCGTCGCGGAGGGCCGCCTGGACGTCGGTGACGTCGCCAGTGACGTCGGCGATGATCCGGTACGGCTTGGTGTCGAGGACTCCGCCGCCGAGCAGGTTCCGCAGTCGATGCATCTCGGCCCGGACGGTGGTCGGGTTGCCCTCGTCGCCGTACAACTGGAGCATCAGTTGCTCGGCGGTGAGCCCGGTCGGGTGCAACAGAAGCAATGCGAGTACTTCGGCCCGGCGCAAGGTCAACGCGATCTCACGACCGCCGACGACCGCGATCGGCTGACCGGTCCCGAGCAGCTTCAGCCGGAGTGACGGCCTGCTGCGGCGGACGGGAGTGCCGGGTATCCGCAGCAGGTAGCCCTCGTCGAGCGGCTCGATCACGCCTTCGCGACCGTCGCCGAGATCGATGCGATCGGCGCCGTCCGGTACGACGAGGCGATCGGGCAACCATTCGAGCGGTTGTACGGCGAGCACGCGGCCCGTCGGCGTCAGCAGTGCTCCCGGTGCGTCGCCCAGTGCCATCAGGTGACGCATGTTCCGGGCGCGCAACATCTCGTCCGCCGCGGCCATCCGGACCCTCAGCTGTCCTTCCGCGAGCTGCGCCGCGGCTGTCACGAGCGCAACCATCGCCGGATGAACTGTCCGCAACGGCCCCGAGACGTCGACCGCTCCGAGCAGTTTGCCGGTGTCGGGATCGTGGACCGGCGCGGCGGCCCGCTGATGTTCCACCAGTCCGGTGGGTGCTGCGACGGCAGTTCGCCGATGTGCTACCCGGACGGGGAATTCACCACGGGGGCGGCGGACGTGCATCTCGGCGATCTGGTCGTCTACGGCCTGGACCGGCCGATTCCGTTCTGGATGTCCGCGAACCAGTACCAGTACTGGAAGCACACCCAGCTCACCGTCGACGTGGTGAAAGGCCGCGGCAGCGGCTTCTCGGTGGAAGCCCCAGAAGGCGTCCGCTTCCTGATCCGCTCCCGCGTCTTCACCGACCAGGAGTCCGCTCAACTGGGACTCCACTAGACCTCAAATAAGCGAGTCGGTCGGTGGCGGTGGCCGTAGCCCAGGTGATCGTGTCGGTTGTTTGTCTTGGGCCTGCCGATGGGGACGTCTGGGGCGTCGTGGGGGGTTCGGGGTGGCCTGTTTGGGGTCCGCGGTGTGTGGTTGAGGGTGGTTTCGGGGTTTTGGGCAGGTGTGGTCGCCGCCGCGGGTGCGCGGCGGTCGGGGAGTCGGGGGGATCGGTGGGTGGGTCAGCCGAAGCGGGTGCGTTCGGTGGTGTTCCAGGCGCTGAAGAGCCGGTCCAGGTTGGGGGTGTAGCCGATGAGGCGGATGGTGATGGCGCGGGCTCGGCGGATCACCATGGCGGGGATGAGGATGATGGTGTTGAGGAAGCGGCGGAACTCCATGCGGATGTAGTCGTGGCGGTCTTGTTTGCGGTGCATCATCATCGCGAACCAGGACTTGATGTTCCACGCCAGCGCGGCGATGACCATGTAGGCCCAGTTGGAGACCAGGTCGTGCAGCGGGACGCGCAGGGCGCCCACGCCGGACTTGAGCTGTCCGATGACGTTCTCCTGGTCGCAGCGCTGGTTGGCGCAGGCCACGACCTGTTCGGCGGTCAGGTCGGTGCGGGTGGTGATGTAGAAGAAGTAGCGGATTTCGTCGAAGAGCACCTCGTCGCCGCGGCTGCGGCTGATGTTCTTGCGCAGCGCGACGACGCGGTAGGGGCGGGAGCATTTGCCGGGCTGGTAGTCGAACTCGGCGATGTCTTCGTGGTCGAGTTCCAGGTTGAGGTATCCGCGTTCTTTGACGAGGCGCTGCTTGTGGTTGTCGCGGCGGGCCCGGGTCTGCCCGGTCGCGCTCTGATACGGGGCGGGCCGGCGCAACCGGCTCCAGCCCGATTCGTCCAGCGCCTCGGCGCGGGTTCGAAGCGCTTTGTTGTTGTCCATGCCGAAGACGAAGTCGACCCGCTGTGCCCACCGGTCGAAGTGGGCGGTCAGCGAGAAGTCGGTGTCGCCGCGCAGGCACACCCGCGGCGCGTGCGGGGCCACCAGGTCGATGGCCTTGTCGATCCATGTCGCGGCGTCTTGGTGGCTGGGCGCGTTGCCCGGCCGGTTGACCACATACAGCACCTCCTTGGTGTTGGCCAGCGACACGATCAGCGGCGCGTACCCCCAGATCCCCTTGTAGGACATGTCCATGCCGGCCTTGCGCTGCCCGGAGGTGGGCACGATCGTGCCGTCGGCGTCGATGTAGGCGATCGGGCCGAGCAGGTCACGGCCCCGCCCCGTCCACAACCGCGGGCGCACCGCGTTGATCCGCTCCATCAACTCCGTCACGTCGTCCTCGGCGAAGCGGCGGCAGAAGTCTCCGGCCGTGGTCGGATCCGGGATCAGGTCCGCACCCAACGCATTCATATAGGCGGTGTCATGACGCAGCCGCTCGATGTCTTCCAGCCGGGTACCGCCACACAGCACGTTGTAGGCCAGGTTCAGCACGTGATCGGACTCATGGTAGGGCAGGTGCACCTTCAACAGGCGCAAACCCTCGTCGATCTGATCGACCAGGCCCAACCTGGTCACCAGCCGGTGCACCGCGCCGATCCCGCCGAAACACGTGGCGTCGACGTTGGCGCCGATCTCATACGACACCTTCCCCGACCCCAGCATCGGCACCCGCCGCGCCTGCCAGTGCCCCGCACGCCCGTGACGCGCCGCCACCCTACGCCGCCGACCAGCCGCGTTCCGCCGACTCTGAACATGCGATATCTTCTTCACCACAAAGGCCTTCTCTTCCCGGACTGCGTCGCTAGCGCTAACCCAGCAAGATAAGGCCTTCGCCTATGAAACCACCGCCACAGCCCAGCCGACACGCTTGGTCAAGGACTAGAGTGAGTGCCGACCGTCCGGTGGCGTTGCCGGACGGCCGGCACTCTTCTATTTCTGGACGACATCACGTGGTCTGCGTCGTACCGGCGCAACAAAAACGGCCTCCCGAGGGAGGCCGTTGGACCAAAGCCGCGAGGCCTTGGCGTGGTACTCACAGTTTACTCATCCACAGGCTGTCGAGTCCAACCTGCGCCGATTCCCTGTGGACGGCTATGGTCCTGCACTGTCGCCGGATGCCACGCCCAAACCACCCGAACGGCTGACCTATGTCGCTTAGCGTGGATACAGGCGTCGCCCACGCCCGACAGGGCAGCACCTCAGGTAAGCCGACTTGCTCACGAACCACCCAACTGCGACAGGGCTGCTCCTGCTGGGCATAGACCCCGGGCGAACGCACTATCGAGTCCAGCGCGTATCAGCGGGCCAGCTCGGGCTTCCGCGATGACTTATATCCACGCTAAGCGACATAGGACGGCTGATCGTTTACGTTGACGACCGACGCGGTACTCCGCCGAGCTCAGCAAGCTGATGCCTGCCTCGTTCAGCATCGGAATGTCGAAGCTCAGCCGCGCGCAGCTACCGCGGACCGTCGTCGATCCTGCCAGTGGCAGGACATACAGCCGGCCGGCGAAGTGGAGTTGACGGCTGCTGCCAACCGAAGGGACTGTTCAACGCGACGCCACCAGGTGAGCGTCAAGGTCCGCGGCTGTGCGAACGCCATGCCGCAGTACGGCGTCGTAGATCTCGGCGCCGTCGATGTCTCGGCGATCGTGCTTCAGCTCAAGGATGGCCAAACGCTGCGCGTCGGTGACCTCGCTGAGCCGGATCGCGTGCCGGACGTGCGGGCGGTCGACGATGTGTAGCCAGAAGGTGAGGTCGATTTTCCAGGTGGGGGTGTGCAGGACGGCGTAGAGGCGTTCGTCGGTGATGGCCGGGGTCGGGCGACGGTCGCCGCGCTCGTCGCGGAAGTCGACCGTGCGCAGGTCGACGCGTTGGGCGAGGGTGGCCAGACCCTCGAGGACTCTCGCCGGTGTGGCGTCGGGGGCGTCGAACATGATGTCGAGGTCGCGGATGACCATGAGGCCCGACTGTGCGCTGCCGATCAGCTGTGGCTGCCAGGGAAAGGCGGTGTCCAACTGGAGTCGGTCAGCCAGCTGCCGGGCCTCGTTCTGGAGTGCCTGTGCGTCCTCGATCAACAACATGCACGCGACGGTAGGGGTCAGGTCCTGTTGATCACCAAGGGTTTTCCGGGTACGACGACCGCGTTGTCGACAGGCAATGCGGTGCCGTCGACGTGGAGGGCGTTGACGTCCAGGTGGCCGGCCTGGCAGGTGAGGGTGACGGAGTCGGGGGCGCTGGTGGCCACGCCCCAGCCGGTGCCGGCGACGAAGGGGAGTTGCCAGGTGTCGGCCGAACGGGCCACGTCGAGTGGGGCGAAAGTCAGGGTGCCGGACAGGGCGTCGTACCGGAAGCCGGCAAGGGCCTCGAGGACGGTCCAGCCGGCGGCGTTGCGGATGTAGTGGTCACCGCACTCGATCGGGTTGAACGGGTTGCGGCGGCTGCCGTCGTACCGGTCCCAGAGGCCTTGCAGGATCTGGAAGCCCTCGTCGATGAGGCCTTCGTAGAGGCAGTGGGCGGCGACCTGGTATTCGGAGCCGGTCCACACCTCGTCGCAGTACCGGGTGGGGATTTCCGGGCGGCCGCCGTACGGCCAGGTGCACATGAGGAGGCCGGTGTCGTTGGCGTCGGCGAAGACGCGGTAGGGGTGGTCGAAGCCTTCGAAGTCCTTGCGGAGGTTGTGCCGCACCACGTTGCGTAGGGCCGTCCTGACGTGGTCTGCGGGCAGGATGTGGCCGAGATCGAGTTGATGGGCCCACCACTGGCCGACCAGTTGGTCCGCCAGGCAGCCGTTGCCCCACTGGAAATCGGGCTTCTCGTCCGGCGACAGCACCTGCCGGTAGTACTCACCGGTGAACAGGAGCTCGTCGTACGCCTTGCTGCCCGCTTCGAAGAGCAGGCGGTAGTCCTTACCGTCCTCGCCGAGTAGCAGCGCCATCTCCTCGGCGGCACGGAGTGCGGCCAGCCACAGCGTTCCCATGAAGGTGTTGACGCCGCACAGGTCGATGTCGTGTGTGCTGGGCTGGATGCCGCGCAGTACGCCGGTGTTGTCGCTGTCCCACTTGGTGCGGATATGGGTGAGAAGTCGCTGGACGTTCGGCCAGCGTTGGCTGAGCCACTCGAGTCCTGCGCCCTGCCGGACCTCTCGGTAGGTCTTGAGTACGTTGCCGAGCATGCCGTCGAGCGCGGGCTCCTCCGGGCCGCCGATGACCACGTCCCACATCTGCCGGTGGTACGTCGGTGCGATCACCCGGTGCGGGATGTACCCCTCGGGTGCCTGCATCACGTCGTACTCGGTGTCCCGCATGTTCCGCTCCAGCGACGGGAACAGCCGGGACAGCGTCTGCTCGTAGTTCCACACGTGTGTGCAGTTGAGCGGGCAGGAGCCGCCGTACCGGCCGCCCCACATCCCGGTGGACGCGCCGAGCACGCCCTCGAAGCCGAACACTGTGTCGTCGGCAGTCTGGAAGACAGTAGGGCTGCGTACGTCGGCAACCAGCGCAGCGAGCCGTGAGCCGGCCTCACCGGGCAGACTGCTCTCCTCGAATGCATCCGCCCAGGCAGCGGTTTGCGCCTGCAGCTCGGGCCAACGGGCGATGAAGGACTCGGTCACGGCGACGGCGTCAGGTGTACTGCGGGTGTACGCGTTGCCGAGCCAGAAGCGGCTGTGGCCGTAGTCGCGCCGCGGGCCGAACTGCTGAAAGTCGACAAATCGGTTCGGGAAGTGCCAGGCGATCAGAAACCGCACCTCTGCGGTCTCGCCCGGCTCGAGGCGGAACGGTGAGGCGAGGGCGCCGTTCCACGTGGTTCCGGGCGCACTGGGGCCGTCGGCCGGGAACGGTCGTCGGGTCGGGCGTCCGGCCAGGTAGGTGGCGAACTGTTCGGGCGTCGACCACTGGGGATAACTCAACGGAGCAGTGCTCTCGGTCGAGAGCACCAGTTGCCCTGCGCCCGGGTGATCTTCTGCGAGAGCAGTGTTCTCCATGATGAGCGATGTCCACTTCTCAGACTGCCGCACTCGGTTCGTGTTGCCGCCGTAGAGAGTGCAGGCGACACCGTCGATTGGGGTGACGCCGTCCCAGCCCACCGAGTTCTGCAAGGCACCGGCGAGCTGACCGTGTAGCGCGTACTCTCCGGTGTTGTGCAGCGTGAAGGTGAACGCCACGACCGGCTGAGAGCTTGCGGCCGCGTCAGCAGGCACCAGCGGGTTGAACACCTCCATGCTGAGGTCCAGCGGCAGATCGGTATCGTAGTCGACCCGTGCTCGCGGGTAGACGGCCGAGACCGTCGCCTCGCCCACAGGCCGCAGCAACTCGTGCAGCCGCCTCTCGGCAGCCGGTACGGCGTCATCCGTCACCAGCGGGGTGTTCGTCGGTTCCCGCCAAGGCCCTTGCAGTAAACGGATCTCGTCCAGCGGCGGCTCGACCTGCGACAGGCGCAGCGCGAAGAAGCTGTCCGGCACGTGACCCTCGTGGTTGCCGATGTTGTGCAGCTGCCACTGCCGCAGTGCGCCGTTGCCGGCCAGGGCGACGGTGCCCGTCCCCAGACCGCCCAGCGGCAGAGCGAAGTGCGTCAGCTTGTCACCGGTGTAGCGCATGGTTCTCCGTCCGATAGACAGTCCAGGTGCCGGCCGAGGCGAACAACGCCACTGGTGCGGGTGGTGCGAGCAACAACAACGACGCAGTGACCGAGGTACCGAGCATCAGCGCCACGAACATAGAGCAACGATCCCGAGTGGTACGGCGGGTGCGCGAGCCACCAGCGCCAACGACGTGAACCACAGCTGCCGACCCCTCAGCTCGCTGGTCACGCGCAAGCTGAAGGCATAGCACCCGCTGCTTGCAGGAAATCCCTTCGGCTGAGCGGCGACATCAGTTGACCTCCAGCAGGCGGGAAATCGATTTCTCGCCACCTTACGCCCGGACGCCGAAACCGTGTCAAGGGCGGGAGGTAGGCCCAGGTCCACCTCCCGGGTGGGGCTGACGCTCCTGATTCGCGGCACGCGGCGCCGAGGATCGAGACATGACCACCACGACCGCGCGCCCCCCGCCGGCTCGGCTGGTGGATGGGTTCGGGTCGCACTCCGTCGGTGTCGAGGACGGTGGCGCCGGGTTGCCGGTCACCGGCTGGAGCACGGAGGGCGGTGATCTGAGGATCGGTCACTTCCTCGGCGTGCACGCACTGCAGGCGATCCCGTTGATTGCCTTGGGCCTCGTTCTGCTCGCCCGCCGCTTCCCGGCGTTGCGTCCCGAAGGTCCCCGGACCGCCTTGGTTTTCGTCGGTACGGCGTCGTACGCGGGGCTGATGTGGTTGGTCACCTGGCAGGCCCAGCGCGGCGAGTCGATCGTCCACCCGAGCGGCCCGACACTCGTCACCGCCGGTTCGTGGCTGGGTGCAACCATTCTGCTGACGCTCCTAGTACTCTTCCGCACACGAAGGACATCCCTCGTCTCCACCCCATTCCGGTGATGTTCCCTTCCCCGGGGCCTCTGCCCGGCTCAAGGTCACCCCCGGACGGATCGTGGAGGGCGATCCGCGCACACAACTCCATGGAGCGTTGCTGTGACCACATCACGCAGAGGGCGGGGGCTCTTGGCAGCCACCGCCGTCTCCGCCGCCACTGTGCTGGTCGTGACTGCCGCCGGCGGCGCCACGGCCGCGCAGACCGCCGGCCCGGACCAGGGCAAGGCGGCCCAGGGCGAGAAACTCGGAGGGCGGGAGCAGAAGGGCAACTACGACGCCCGTACGCCCAGCGCCAAGACCACGTACGCCCGCGCCGCCAAGGTCGCCGGCAAGGAGACCGCCGCGTCGGAGAAGTTCCGCAACTCGCTCGGCACTCAGGGTGTCGTCGAGGTGGACCCGAACACCGGCACCCCGGCCCAGGTGACCAAGCTGGACGGCTTCCTGACCGGGAAGAGTGCCAAGCAGGCCCAGAACATCGCGCTGAACTACGTGAAGGCGCACCCCGAGGTCTTCAAGCTCTCCGCGGCCGACCTGGCCACCCTGAAGCTGCGTAAGGACTACGTCGACGACCTCGGCACCCACCACGTCTTCTGATCCCAGGTGGTCGACGGCGTCGAGGTGTTCGGCAACGGCCTGAAGGCCAACGTCACCAAGAACGGCCAGCTGATCTCGATCATGGGCGCCCCGGTGGCCGGCCTCACCTCCCAGGCCCAGGCCCGGTCCGCCGCGGCCGCGCCGAAGCTGACCGCGGCGGCGGCTCGCAGCGACGCGGCCGAGGACATCGGCGGTACGGCGAAGTCGGCGACCGCGAAGACCGCCGGCGCCGAGACCAAGTGGAGCAACGGCGACGTCGTCAAGCAGGTGTGGTTCCACACCGCCGACGGGCTGCGCAAGGGCTGGATGACGTACGTCAACACCGGCGGCCACAAGATCTACACGCATGTGATCGACGCCCAGACCGGCGGACTGCTCTACCGCCGGAACCTGTCCAGCGACGGCGTCGGCGACGCGCTCGTCAGGACAACTACCCGGGTGCGGCCAAGGGCGGTACGCAGCGGGTCGAGAACCTGATCTACAACAAGTGGCTGCCGAAGAACGCCAAGACCCTGCTCGACGGTACGTCGGTCGCGGCCTGGGCGGACGTCAACGACAACAATCAGCCGGACGCCGGTGAGACGGTCAAGGTGCCGGGCACCAAGACCACGGCGGAGTACAAGCTGACGTCGTTCCCGAACGCCTCGACGATCTGCTCGGCGACCTTCGTCTGCACCTGGGACCCGGCCAAGCCGGACTCCTGGAAGACGAACATGAACCAGGACGTCACCAACGGGTCTACCTGGCCAGCAACTTCCACGACTGGCTGGCCAAGCCGCCGATCAGCTTCACCCCGGCGGCCGGCTCGTTCGACACCGCGGGCGGCGACCCGGTCCTGCTGAACGCGCTGGACGGCGCGGCCACCGCGGCCAACGGCGGACCCGACGCCAACCACGTCAACAACGCGAACATGAACACGCCGCCGGACGGCATCCCGCCGACGATGCAGATGTACCTGTTCGGCACGCCCGGCGACAACACGACGGTGGCCACCAGTTCGTCCAACGCGGCCGACGTCCTGTACCACGAGTACACCCACGGCCTGTCCAACCGACTGGTCGTGGACGCGACCGGCAACTCGACGCTGAACAGCATCCAGGCCGGCTCGATGGGCGAGGCCTGGAGCGACTTCTACGCGCTCGACTACCTGGTCTCGCACGGCCTGGAGAAGGACACCACGGCGCCGGGTGAGATCCTCGAGGGCAAGTACGTCACCGGCGGCGGGTCGATCCGCACCCAGGCGAACGACTGCCGGGTCAAGGCGATCAGCCCGAACTGCGTCGGGCTGGACGGCTCGAAGGGCGGCTACACCTACGGCAACTTCCCGACCATCGGCGGTACGCCCGAGGTGCACTCCTCCGGTGAGGTCTGGGCGCAGACGCTGTGGGATCTGCGGGAGCGGTTCGGCCGCAGCTACGCGATGAGCATCATCACGCGCGCGATGGAACTGTCGCCGAACGACCCGACCATGCTCGACATGCGCAACGCGATCGTGCAGGCCGACCTGGTCGCCAGCGGCGGCAAGAACGCCGACGTCATCTGGACCGTCTTCGCCAACCGCGGCATGGGCTGGTACGCCGGTGTCGTCGACGGCGGCGACGCGTTCCCGGCGGAGGACTTCCACAAGCCGCCGAAGGGCGCGACCACGACCCTGACCGGGACCGTGACGGACAAGGTCACCGGTGCTCCGGTGGCCGGTGCGCTGGTCTACGTCGGCGGCCACGCCTCCGGCTACGCGGGCGACTACGCCGACTCCACCGACGCGACCGGCAAGTTCAGCATCAGCGGTGTTGCCCCGGGCACCTACCCGAAGGTCGTCGTGTCCGCTCCGGGCTACGAGCTGATCGTCCAGAAGGTGACCGTCAGCGCGGGCGCCAAGGCCGACTTCGCGCCGCGCCGGAACTGGGCGGCCGCCTCCGGCGGCGGCTCGGTGGTCGACTTCAACGGACCGGACTACAGCCCGCAGTGCGGTCCGGACTACGCGATCGACAACGCCCAGGGCACCGGCTGGGGCAGCACCACCGGTGACGACAACGCCACGCCGACGAACGAGATGATCGAGAAGCACATCGACATCAAGCTTCCCGAGAAGGTCAACGTCAGCGCGTTCAACGTCGACCCGTCGAACACCTGTGGTGACCCGGGCAGCTCCTCGACCGGCAAGTACCGGATCGAGACCTCGGCCGACGGCACCACCTGGGCGACCGCTCAGGAGGGTGAGTTCACCGCGGCGAACCGGGGCAAGTACAACCTGGTCACCCCGACCGGCAACGCGACCGGGGTCCAGTACGTGCGGTTCTGGATGCTCAGCCCGCAGGTGCCCGACTTCGCCACGAACTGCCCCGCCGGCGCCTTCGGCGGATGCCAGTTCACCGACATGACCGAACTCCAGGTCTTCGGCACGAAGTAACCCGCACCACCCGCGAAGGCCGGCCGAGCATCCGCTCGACCGGCCTTCCGGCGTCTTTCCGGAAGATCATTGCCGCTGCACGGCACTTTTGTTCCGGAAACCCCGGGCCTCCGCATGCTGGACAGCGGAGATTAAGTCGACCGGATTAGTCTAGTTTCGCCGGTGTGGATGTTGCGGCTCAGCGGTCGTCGTCGCGCTCAGGTTGTGGGCGGGGCGGCGACCGAACCACGCTCGATCAGGGTCGGCGCGACAGTGGTACGGCGGACGCGACGGTTGGTGTCCACGGCGGAAGTCACGCGGGCGACGACGTCGTTGACCAGCTCCTCGAGCGGCCAGTGGAAGGTCGACAGCGGCGGCGTGAGCAGTCGGGACAGCGGCTGGTCGTCGTACCCGAGCAGGGAGAGGTCGTCCGGGACGCGGAGGCCGAGCTCGCGACTGGCGGCGTACACACCGAAGGCCATCGAGTCGGCGAGGGCCAGGATGCCGGTCGGACGCGGGGTGCTTGTGAGCAGGTCGCGGGCGACCTCGGTGGCGCCGGCCAGATCGTGCGGGCACGGGATGATGCGGACCTTCAGCTTCAGCCCGGGTGCGATCCGCTGCGCGATCTCCTCGGCCGGGCGGTCGGTTTCCAGACTGTGCGACGGGCTGAGCACCGCGACGGTCCGGTGACCCGCGTCGGCCAGCCGGCGCAACGCCGTACTGACGCCGCTCTCGTTGTCGAAGACCACCTCGGACTTCGCCTTCGCGCCCGGCAGCGCATCGCCGATCGCGATCACCGGCGCCTGCTGGGCGATCTTGGCCCAGCCCTTCGCGGCCGGGTTGATCGGGATCACCACGATCGCGTCGGCCCGGTGGTCGACCAGGTGCTGGGCGAGCTCGAGCTGCCGGTCCGCGTCACCGGCCGAGTCGATGATCCAGGCGTTCCGGTCCGGCGCGAGCAGCTCCCGGCCGAGCGCGGCCGCGAGCCGCTGCTGCCAGAGATCCTCCAGGGAGGCGCACAGTACGCCGACCGAGCCGCTGCGACCGGAGGCGAGCGCCCGGGCGACCGGATCGGCCTGGTAGCCGAGCCGCTCGGCGGCGTCCTGGACCCGCCGTCTGGTCTCCGGCGTCCCGTGCAGGCCGCGCAGCGCGTAGGACACGGCGGCCATCGAGAGACCGGTCTCCGCGGCGATGTCCTTGAGGGTTGGCCTCCGGCCGTTTCCGGACATGTTCTGCACCCTAGCCCGCCGGTCGGACGGAAACTTGACAGACGTGCCTTTGAAGCGCTTCACTCTAATCACCCTGAAGCGCTTCAATCTGATCGGGAGGAGGAGCCGTGATCGACGTTCACCAGCACCTGTGGCCGGCCGAGTTCGTCGACCGGCTCCGGGCTCGCGACACCGCGCCGTACCTCGACGGCTGGACGCTGCACACCGCGACCGAGGCGCCGTACGAGATCGATCCGGCTTCGCACGCGATCGACAAGAGGGTCGCGTTGGAGCAGGACATCGGTACGACGCTCGCGGTGGTGTCGCTGTCGAGTCCGCTCGGGATCGAGCACCTGGGTGATCAAGCCCTCCTCGATGCGTGGCACGCCGGAGCCGCCGTACTGCCGGAGCCGTTCAAGGCCTGGGCGTCAGTTGCTCTTTCGGAGCCTGATGTCGAGGGCGTCGAATCCCTGCTGGGCAACGGGTTTCTCGGTCTGCAGCTGCCCGCGCACGTTCTTGGCACGCCGGCCGGATGGGCCGCGCAGGGCGAACTCCTCGCGACGGCCGAGCGATTGAACAAGCCGATACTCGTCCACCCCGGCATCGCCGAGCCGGTCGACGAGGCTCCCGGTTGGTGGGCGCCGGTCGTCGACTACGCGAACCAGCTGCAGGCCGCGTGGTGGGCCTGGCACGCGTACGGCGGCCGCCAGGAGTTCCCGCGGTTGCGCCTGTGCTTCGTGGCCGCGGCCGGGCTCGCGCCCGTGCATCACGAACGGCTGGCTGCCCGCGGCGGCCGGCTCGGCACCATCGACCCCAACCTGTACGTCGACACCTCGAGCTACGGCCCTCAGGGGATCGACGCGGTCGCGCGGATCCTCGGCATCGACCAGGTCGTGCACGGCACCGACCGGCCGTACGCCGGGATCACCGACCACCGCCAAGGCGCCGCCGCGACCGCGGTGATCCGCCACGACAATCCACACCGGCTCCTGTTCGGGGCCGGGAAACCATCTCCTGAGAGGGGAGTGCAGTGACTGCTCAGCCCATCATCACCGACGTTCCAGTCGTACCAGCGCGCCAGGCCAGCCGGCTCGTGGAGCTCAACGACTGTCTGTCGCTGGACAACCTTCCGGGCCGGGACCTGGATCCCACCGAGTTGTCCGAACTCGCCGCGTCGATCGCCGCGCAGCCGCACCTGTGGGACGACAAGGTCGCCTACAGCGACGAGGAGCGCGTCTTCGCCTCGCTGCACCGCGACGCCAACGTCGACGTCTGGCTGATCTGCTGGACCCCGGTCAACGACACCGGCTGGCACGACCACGACGTCTCGTCCGGCGCGGTCGCCGTGGCCCGCGGCAAACTCGTCGAACACAACCTGGCCATCGGCACCGAGTCGATCGAGACCGAGGTGGAGGCCGGCGACGTCTACGGCTTCGGCCCGGACCACATCCACCGCCTGACCGGCCTCGACAAGGGCAGCGTCACCGTCCACGCCTACAGCCCGCCGCTGTGGCGCATGGGCCAGTACTCGGCCAAGGACGGCGTCCTCCGCCGAGTCTCCGTCTCCTACGCCGACGAACTCCGCCCCCTCGACTAACAACGCGGGCCCTCGCGATCTGCCCCGGGTTGCCCTTCGATCTGCCCTGCTGTGGGTGGCGGGTTGTGTCCAGACTCGCTTGTCATGACGACGCATGTGGAGATCGACCGGCACTACTCCGAGCGGTATGACGAGGCGAGCCGGCTGGGCTCGACGATCAAGGGACGACTGGAGCTCGCGCGGGTCCAGGACCTACTCGGCCGCTACCTGCCGCCACCTCCCGCCACCGTCGCGGACATCGGCGGCGGGCCTGGTGTGCACGCGAGCTGGCTGCAGGACCGCGGGTACGACGTCGAGCTGCTCGACCCGATAGAGCGGCACGTCCACCAAGCGGTCGCCGCCGGGATCAGCGCAGTACAAGGGGATGCGCGGCGTCTGCCCTGGGACAACGAGGAGTTCGACGCCGCCTTTCTCGCCGGCCCGATGTACCACCTGCCGGAGGCGGCCGAGCGACGGCTCGCGCTGCGCGAGGCCGTCCGGGTGACCAAGCTCGGCGGGTTCGTCGCGGTGATCGCGATCAACCGCGCCGCCAACCTGATCGGCTCGACGCTGGCCAACACCCTGATCGAGCGCCAAGGGGTGGTGACGGAGATCCTGCGCGACGGCTTCAGTCCACGGAACGAGCGGATGGCGCACACGACGTACCACACCGTCGCGCAGTTGCGGTCCGAGCTCACCAACGCCGGCCTGCGGAGTGTGACGATCCACGGTCTGACCGGGCCGGGTGGGTGGCTGACCGTGATGATCGATGCCCACTACAACGGCCGCGCGCTGCCGGACAGCCTGCAGGAGCCGGATCCGCTGCGGACCGCGCTGGAGTGCTCGCGACTCGCGGACAGCTATCCGGAGCTTGTGCAGGCGAGTTCGCTGCTGCTCGGTGTGGGGCAAGTTGCTTGACGCGTAGTTCCGCCGTACGCGAGCGACTGAAGCCGGGTGCAGGGCTCGGCTGATTCTCTGACTATCGTCAGAGGATGGGGATTCTGGAGGTTCGGGAGTTCAATCGGGTGGTTACGCAGCGGGTGGGGGCGTTGCGGGATGCGTATCTGTCGCGGGATCGGTCGTTGGGGCAGGCTCGGGTGTTGTGGGAGATCGGGGACGGGTGCGATGTGCGGTCGTTGCGGGGGCGGCTCGATGTCGACTCGGGGTACCTGAGCCGGCTGTTGCGGGCGTTGGAGAGTGATGGGCTGGTTCGGGTCGGGCCGAGTGGTGATGACGGGCGGGTGCGGATCGCGCGGTTGACCAGGAAGGGTGTGGCCGAGCGGCGGCTGCTGGACGAGCGGTCGGATGAGTTGGCTGCTTCGATCCTGGCGCCGTTGAGTGAGCGACAGCAGGAGCGGCTGGTCGAGGCGATGGGGGTCGTGTCGCGGTTGCTGACCGCTTCGATGGTGGACGTCGGCATCGTCGATCCGCGGCGGGCGGATGCGCAGTGCTGCTTGCAGTCGTACTTCGATGAGCTGGGGGAGCGCTTCGACTTCGATCACATGCGGAGCATCTCGGCCGGCAATGCCGAGCTGACGTTGCCCGCCGGGTTGTTGCTGGTCGCGACCCTGCACTCGGAGCCGGTCGGCTGCGGCGCGCTGAAGCTGCACGGTGACGAGCCCGCGGAGATCAAACGGATGTGGGTCTCGCGCGATGCACGCGGTCTGGGTCTCGGCCGACGGTTGCTGGCCGAGCTCGAGCGGGAGGCGGCCGCTCGGGGTGCGACCGTCGTACGCCTCGAAACCAACCGGACCTTGGTCGAGGCGATCGGCCTCTACCGCGCCGCGGGCTACACCGAGGTGCCCGCTTTCAATGCCGAGCCCTACGCCCACCACTGGTTCGAGAAGTCCCTGTAGATCTGTCGGTTGGTCATCGATCGGGGGCGTGGGTGGGCTGATGGGAGTGGGCAGGGTAGACATGGTGCGGTAACTGACACCCGGGGGCGGGCTACAGATGGAGTGGAGGGGGTTTTCACGGATGGCGGAGCTTGCGATCGGATCGTTGAACCCGGCGATCCTGCCGGCGGCTGTGGGCAACTACACGCACGGCGTGCAGGTGGACGGGGCCCAGCGGATGGTGTTCGTCAGCGGCCAGGTGCCGTGGGGCAACGAGCACGGGCGGGTGCCAGAGAGTTTCGAGGCGCAGTGCCGGATGGTCTGGCGAAACGTGCTCGCGGTGCTCGGCGAGGCCGGTATGGGAGTGCGGAACCTGGTCAAGGTGACGACGTACCTGTCGGACCGGCAGTACCGCACGGCGAACTCGAAGATCCGCGAGGAGGTGCTCAGCGACCACGCGCCGGCCATCACCATCATCATCTGCGACATCTACGCGGAGAACTGGCTCCTGGAGATAGATGCTGTCGCGATGGGGTGATGGATACCGAAGGACAGGAGGTGTCCGGACCGAGACACGTCCGCCGCAGGCGCTCAGGCGGGAGCCGGGGAATCTGGCGGCCTCTGACGCGCACTGCCTCCTGTCGTTCGGTTCGATGTCCACTGGGTCGCGAGTGGCTATGGAGTCAGTGCTGCGGCCCACCTAACGTCTCGGCGTATGAGGATCAGAGTGGTCGATGCGTTCGCCGAGCGTGCCTTCGGCGGGAACCAGGCGGCCGTCTGCGTGCTCGCGGCCGATGACTGGCCCAAGGCGGACTGGATGCAGGCTGTGGCGGCGGAGATGAACCTGTCCGAGAGCTTTCGTGCGGCCGTCGGGGCAGACCGACGCCGACTGGGACCTGCGCTGGTTCACGCCGACGATCGAGGTGGACATGTGCGGGCACGCGACCCTCGCGACCGCACATGTGCTGGCCGGTGATGGTCTGGTGAGCGAGAAGGTCCGGTTCAGCACCCGGAGCGGGATCCTGACCGCCGCCCTGGGCGACGGGATCACACTCGACTTCCCGATCTCGCGTACGACGGAGATCGACGTACCGGACGGTCTGGTCGAGGCCCTCGGCGTGAAGCCGGAGAGTGTCCACAGTTCCGGCGCGCTGACCGACGTACTCGTGGTCCTGCCGGATGAGGCGGCCGTCCGGGAGCTCAAGCCGGACATCGGTGGGCTCGAGGCGGTCAACCGGCGCGACCACAACCGCGGCACCATCGTCACGGCGCCGGCTCAGGAATACGACTTCGTGTCGCGGTTCTTCGCGCCCGCGGCCGGGATCGGCGAGGATCCGGTCTGCGGCAGTGCGCACACCGCGCTGGCGTCGTACTGGGCCGGTCGCCTCGGACGGAACGAACTGGTCGGCTACCAGGCGTCCGCCCGAGGCGGGGTCCTACACGTCACCGCGGCCGGTGACCGCGTCTACCTGAACGGCAACGCGGTCACCACCCTGGACGGTGAACTGCTGGTCTAGGCCCAGGTCTCGGCGTGGGTGGCGACGCCGTTCGGGGCGATGAGTTCGGTGACGACGTCCTCGGCGTCCGCGTCCAGCGGCTCGAACGGGTGCTCCGGTACGACGTACGCGCGGGCGCCGGCCACCATCTCCATACCGGGCAGCTCGAACCACGCCTCGCCGACCTCACGGCTGATCTCGTAGATCGCCTGCTCGGCCGAGTCCACCGGCTCCGGTTCGCCACCCTCGTCCAGCTCGGCCGGGTGCCGCTCCTGCGCAGCCCGGCCGGCCTCGATCAGCGCGTCCAGGTCGACCACACGCAGGTCGAACCGGGACACCACGCTGATCACCTGCTCCTGCTCGACCGTCGCGTCGTCCTCGTCGTCGGCGCTGTCGTCCAGCAGCAGCGGCGCCGTACCGGTGTGCTCGAAGACGGCGTCGTTCCAGCCCTCGACGAGTTCCTCCAGCGCGGCGTTCTGCTCGTAGAGCGCGACCTGCTCGTCGTCGCCGGTCATCGCCAGCAGGGCCTCGGTGTGGGCCTGGAGACGCTCCGCCAGCCGGCGGCTCGCCTCGGCGAGCGCCTCCCGGGTCTCCGTGGAGAAGAACTGCTCGGCAGGGGCCGCGATCGGCTGTACGTCCAGTTCAGTCACTTGCTGTTCTTCCCTTGTCAGTCAGTGGGCTTGTGATTGCCAGGCGTAAGTATGCGGACTCCGACGGCCCAGGCGAAGTTGTGTCCGGAATCAGTACCTGTGAGAGGGCTGTCAGAGGCCTGTCAACGCGTGTGAGAGGCCTGTGAGAACACTCCTGAATCGGCAGCGAGCGATGTGCAGTGGGGCTCATGAGCAATGAACGAGCGAAGCGAGTTCATCATCAAGCGCTGGTCTGCGTGAGGTGGTGCCGTCGTGTCTGACGTGGTCTACCTCGCCGTCACCGTCGTCGTCTTCGCGGCCGTCTGGTTCGCGCTGCGTGGAGTGGAGAAGTTGTGACCGCCGAGAACATCGCCGGCCTGGTGGTCGCCGCGGCTCTGATCCTCTACCTGGTCGCCGCCCTGATCTTCCCCGAGAGGTTCTGATGTCCGACACCGCGGCCGGCCTGCTACAGGTCGGCCTTCTCCTCGCGTGCCTGGCCGCCGTCTACCGGCCGCTGGGTTGCTACATGGCCTGGAGTCTACACGTCCGACCAGGCACCTGCGGATCGAGCGCGGTGCCTACAAGCTGCTCGGGGTCAACGGCGACAGCCGAGCAGACCTGGGCGGTCGTACGCCCGCTCCGTGCTCGCGTTCTCCGCCCTCGGCGTCGTCGTTCTGTTCGGGTTGCAGCGGCTCCAGGCCGCACTTGCCGCTGTCCAACGGTCTGCCCGGCGTCGAGTCCGGCGCTGGCGTTCAACACGGCCGCGTCGTTCGTCTCGAACACGAACTGGCAGAACGTACGTCCCCGAGGTGGCGATGGGCCACCTGGTCCAGATCGCCGGCCTCGCCGTACAGAACTTCGTCTCGGCGGCCGTCGGCATCTGCGTCGCCATGGCGGTGATCCGCGGCTTCGCCCGGAGCAAGACCGACCTGCTCGGCAACTTCTGGGTCGACCTGATCCGGACCGTGCTGCG
This sequence comes from uncultured Actinomycetota bacterium, assembly GCA_963770725.1. Taxonomy (GTDB): domain Bacteria; phylum Actinomycetota; class Actinomycetes; order Propionibacteriales; family Kribbellaceae; genus Kribbella. The sequence goes on along the minus strand of CAVYQT010000007.1, from coordinate 1,095,325 downwards.
GGTCCTGCTCCCGATCGCCGATCGTCGGGACGCTGGCGCTGGTGGCGATGGGCGTCGTGCAGAACTTCTCCGGCGGGCACGAGGTCACCTCGGTGGTCGGCCAGGCGCAGACCGTCCCCGGCGGTCCGGTCGCGAGCCAGGAAGTGATCAAGGAGCTCGGCACCAACGGCGGCGGCTTCTACAACGCGAACTCGGCGCACCCGTTCGAGAACCCGAACCCGCTGTCCAACCTGTTCGACGACCTTCCTGATGCTGGTGATCCCGGTGAGCATGACCCGCACCTTCGGGCTGATGGTCAAGGACAAGCGGCAGGGCTACGCGATGCTCGGCGTGATGGGCGACCATCTGGGCGGCCTGTCCCTTCGCGGCCACGTTCTTCGAGAGCCAGGGTGCCAGCCCTGGCGGCGACCGCAGGCCGCGGGTGCCGCGATGGAGGGCAAGGAGACCCGATTCGGCGAATGGGCGTCGACCCTGTGGGCGATCGTCGACCACCGGTACCTCAACCGGTGCGGTCAACGCGATGCACGACTCCCTCACGCCGTCTCGGCGGCGGTACGGCGCTGTTCCACATGATGCTCGGGCGAGGTCACTCCCGGCGGTACCGGCATCCGGGCTGTACGGCATGCTGGTGCTGGCCGTCCTCGCCGTCTTCGTGGCCGGTCTGATGGTCGGCCGGACACCGGAGTACCTGGGGAAGAAGATCACCGCGCGCGAGATGAAGCTGGTCTCGCTCTACATCCTGACCACGCCGGCGCTGGTCCTGGCCGGCACGGCGATCGCGATGGGCCTGGCGAGCGGCGCGGTCGTCGATCTTCAACCCGAGCCGCACGGCTTCTCCGAGGTGCTGTACGCGTTCACCTCGGCCGGCAACAACAACGGCAGCGCCTTCGGCGGCTGATCAGCGCGAACACGCCGTTCTACAACACCGCCCTCGGCCTGGTGCATGCTGCTCGGCCGCTTCGTCCCGATGGTGCTGGTGCTGGCGCTGGCCGGCTCGCTCGCCCAGCAGCAGCCGGTGCCGGTGACCCCGGGCACGCTACCCGACCCACCAGGCGCTGTTCGTGACGATGCTGGTCGGTGTCGTGCTCATCGTCACCGGCCTGACCTACTTCCCCGCCCTCACCCTCGGACCGCTCGCCGAAGGACTGTGACATGACCGCTTGCTGCAGACACGGCCGAAGCCGCCAGCCGCCGGAGCAGGCGCGCGGAGGAGGCATCCGTCGGGCCTGTTCGACCCGAAGATGCTGCTGACCTCCCTGCCGGACGCGCTGCGCAAGCTCGACCCGCGGGTGATGGTGAAGAACCCGGTGATGTTCGTCGTCGAGGTGGGCGCGGTCGCATCGACGGTCCTCGCCTTCACCGACTCCGCGTGTTCGTCTGGTCGATCGTGGTCTGGCTCTGGCTGACGGTGATCTTCGCCAATCTGGCGGAGGCCGTCGCGGAGGGCCGCGGCAAGGCCCAGGCCGAGACGCTGCGGCGGGCCAAGACCGAGACGACGGCCCGGCGGCTGGTCCGGCGACACGCGAGGAAGCGGTGCCGGCGACGCATTGCAGACTCGGCGACCGCGTGGTGGTCGAGGCCGGCCAGACCATCCCCGGCGACGGGGACGTCGTCGAGGGTGTCGCCAGCGTCGACGAGTCCGCGATCACCGGCGAGTCGGCCCCGGTCATCCGCGAGTCCGGCGGCGACCGCAGCGCGGTGACCGGCGGTACCAAGGTGCTGTCCGACCGGATCGTCGTGCAGATCACCACCAGACCCGGCGAGAGCTTCCTCGACCGGATGATCGCCCTGGTCGAAGGCGCCGTCGCGGCAGAAGACGCCGAACGAGATCGCGCTGAACATCCTGCTGGCCAGCCTGACCATCATCTTCCTGCTGGCCACCGCGACCCTGCCGCCGTTCGCGCGCTACGCGAACGCCGACCCGAGCCTGGTGATCCTGGTCGCCCTGCTGGTCTGCCTGATCCCGACCACGATCGGCGCGCTGCTGTCGGCGATCGGCATCGCCGGCATGGACCGGCTGGTCCAGCGCAACGTGCTCGCCATGTCGGGTCGGGCGGTCGAGGCCGCGGGCGACGTCAACACCCTGCTGCTGGACAAGACCGGCACCATCACGCTCGGCAACCGGCAGGCCGTCGGAGTTCATCCCGGTCGCCGGGTGTGACCGACGCCGAGCTCGCCGATGCCGCCCAGCTGGCCAGTCTCGCCGACGAGACGCCGGAAGGCCGATCCGATCGTCGTGCTGGCCAAGACGCGGCTACGGCCTGCGCGAGCGGCACACCGGAGAGCTGCCGCACGCAACCTTCGTCGAGTTCACCGCGCAGACCCGGATGAGTGGCGTGGACATCGGACGGCCGTCAGATCCGCAAGGGTGCGGCCGGCGCCGTCATCGCCTGGATCAGCAGCCACGGCGGACCAAGTCGACCAGCACCTCGGCGACGTGGTCGACAGATCTCCGCCTCCGGTGGTACCCCGCTGGTCGTCGCCGAGAGCATCGACGGCGGAAGGCTCGGGCGCTCGGCGTCATCCACCTCAAGGACGTGGTCAAGGAAGGGATCCGGGAGCGGTTCGACCAGATGCGCGCGATGGGCATCCGGACCGTGATGATCACCGGCGACAATCCGCTGACCGCGAAGGCGATCGCCGACGAGGCCGGGGTCGACGACTTCCTCGCCGAGGCGACGCCCGAGGACAAGATGGCGCTGATCAAGGCCGAGCAGGAGGGCGGACGGCTGGTGGCGATGACCGGTGACGGCACCAACGACGCGCCGGCGCTCGCGCAGGCCGATGTGGGCGTCGCGATGAACACCGGCACGTCGGCCGCCAAGGAGGCCGGCAACATGGTCGACCTCGACTCCAACCCGACCAAGCTGATCGAGATCGTCGAGATCGGCAAGCAGTTGCTGATCACCCGCGGATCGCTGACCACGTTCTCGATCGCCAACGACGTCGCCAAGTACTTCGCGATCCTGCCGGCGCTGTTCGCCGGCGGCGTACCCGGGTCTGGACAGCGCTGAACATCATGCGGCTGGGATCGGCCGGAGTCGGCGATCTTGTCGGCGGTCATCTTCAACGCGCTGGTGATCGTCGCGCTGGTCCCGCTGGCGCTGCGCGGCGTTCGGTACCGGCCGTCCTCGGCCTCGGCGCTGCTGCGCCGCAACCTGCTCGTCTACGGCGTCGGCGGCCTGATCACGCCCGTTCGTCGGTATCAAACTCCTCGACCTGCTGATCATCGCTGATCCCGGGCATCGGCTGAGACCGGCTAGATGTTCATGGCAAGCAATCATGCCCGGTCAGGGATGGGCATCGTTCGGCAGTGGCGCCGCGGTTCGCGCCGTCTGGTCTGTCACGGTTGTCCTCGGGCTGCTGTACCCGCTGGCGATGACCGGGGCGGCGCAGGTGCTGTTTCCCGACAGCGCCGACGGCTCGCTGGTGCAGGTCGACGGCACGCGACGTGGCATCGAGCCTGATCGGCCAGGCCGTACACGCCGGTGATCACCGACGGCCAGCCCCAGGTGACGCCGGACGGCCAACCGGTGATGGAGCCTGACCCGGCGTGGTTCCAGACGCCGGCCGTCCGCGGTCGACTACGACGCGATGGGCAGCGCGGCGTCGCAGCTCGGCCCGAACAACCCCGACCTGCTCGCCGCGATCGAGGAACGCCGCGCCGCGGTCGCCGCGCTCGAGGGCGTGCCGACCGAGTCGCAGTTCCCGCCGGACGCGGTGACCGCAGCGGCAGTGGCCTGGACCCGCACATCAGCCCGGCGTACGCCGCGATCCAGGTGGCCCGGGTCGCGCGGGACGCGGGGACTCGACGCGGCGCAGGTCCAGGACGCTGGTCACGGCGAGCACCGAGCGGTCGTACGCTGGGGTTCCTCGGCGAACCACGGGTCAACGTCGTCGAGCTCAACCGCGCCCTCGCCGAGCTACCGAGCTGAGCTGAGCGGTTCATTGGAGCGCATGGGCAGAGCAGGACAGCGATGACGACGGCACGCGGGCATCTGCGGATCTACCTCGGCGCCGCGCCCGGGCGTCGGCAAGACCTACGCCATGCTGGGCGAGGGCCAGCCGACGGCTGGAACGGGGCACCGACGTCGTGGTCGGATTCGTCGAGACCCACGGCCGGGAGCACACCGCCGAGCTGATCGGCGGCCTCGAGGTGGTGCCGCGGCAAGGTCGTCGAGTACCGCGACGCCCAGTTCACCGAGATGGACCTCGCCGCCGTGCTGGCCCGCCGGCCGGAGGTCGCCCTGGTCGACGAACTCGCCCACACCAACGTGCCGGACGCGGCCGCAACAGCAAGCGCTGGCAAGACATCGACGACCTGCTGGACGCCGGGATCGACGTCATCTCGACGGTCAACATCCAGCACCTCGAGTCGATCAACGACGTGGTCGCACAAGATCACCGGCGTGCCGCAGCGGGAGACCGTGCCGGACGTGGTGGTCCGCCGCGCCGACCAGATCGAACTGGTCGACATGACGCCGGAGGCGCTGCGCCGCCGGATGGCGCACGGCAACGTCTACGCCGCCGACAAGGTCGATGCCGCCCTCAGCAACTACTTCCGGCCCGGCAACCTGGCCGCCCTGCGCGAACTGGCGCTGCTCTGGCTGGCCGACCGCGTCGACGCCGGGCTGCAGGCTACCGTGCAGCAACACGACATCGCTGGCGACCTGGGAGGCGCGCGAACGCGTGGTGGTCGGCCTCACCGGCGGCCCCGAGGGCGACACGCTGATCCGGCGTGCGGCCCGCATCGCCGCCCGGTCCTCCGGTGGGGACCTGCTCGCGGTCCACGTCAGCCGGTCCGACGGCCTCACCGGCGCCGATCCCGACGGCGGCTCGCCCAGCAGCGGCAACTCGCCGAAGACCTCGGCGGCTCGTACCACCAGATCGTCGGCGACGACGTCCCGGACGCGCTGCTGTCCTTCGCCCGGGCCGAGAACGCCACCCAACTGGTGCTCGGCGGCAGCCGCCGGTCCCGGCTGGGCAGCCTGCTCAGCGGGCCCGGGATCGGCGCCAGCACGATCCGCGACTCCGGCGACATCGACGTCCACATCGTCACGCACGCCGCAGATGGGTCGGGGCCGGCTCCCCCGGTCGGCGCGGCAGCCTTGTCCCGGCGCCGCAGGATCGCAGGGCTTCGTGCTGGCCGTCGTACTGCCGCCATTGCTCGCGCTGCTGCTCGGGCTCGGCGGCGACACGGCTGCAACCTCACCAGCAACGTGCTGGCCTTCCTGCTGGCCGTCATCGTCGTCGCCCTCGTCGGCGGGCTCTGGCCGGCGATGCTGGCGGCGATCGGCGGCTCCGTCCTGCTGAACTACTTCTTCACCCCGCCCACTGCGGACCTTCAGCATCGCCGAGACTCAACAACGCCTTGGCGCTCGGCGATCTTCGTCCTGGTCGCGGCCATGGTGAGCTCGGTGGTCGACCGGGCGGCCCGGCGGACCCGACAGGCGGCCCACGCCTCCGCCGAGTCCGAGACCCTGGCCACCCTGGCCGGCATCCGTGCTGCGCGGCGAGACCGCGCCTGCCCGCCCTGCTCGAACGGGTCCGCGAGTCCTTCGGGATGACCGGCGCCTGCCTGATGGAGCGGGTGGACGACGACGAACTGACCGAGGTCTGGCGTCAGATCGCCTCGCGCCGGCACGCCGACCTGCGGCCGGCCCGAGGACGGCGACGCGGAGATCCCGGCTCGCGACGACCTGGTCCTCGTGCTGCAGGGCCGCAAGCTGGCCGCCGACGAGCGCCGGCTGGTCGGCGCGTTCGCCGCCCACGCGGCCGCCCTGGTCGACCGCGCTCGGCTGAGCGAGGCCGCCGCGGAGGTGAAGCCGCTGGCCGAGGCCGACCAGCTGCGTACGGCGCTGCTGCGGGCGGTCGGCCATGATCTCCGGTCGCCGCTGGCCTCGGCCAAAGCGTCGGTGACCAGCCTGCGCAGCGCCGACGTCGAGTGGAGCGAGTCCGAGCGCGGCGAGTTGCTGGAGACCGCCGACGAGTCGCTGGACCGGTTGATCGCGGCTGGTCGACAACCTGCTCGACCTCAGCCGGCTGCAGGCCGGCGTACTGCCCGTCTTCACCGCGCCCGACGGCGCTCGACGAGGTGATGCCCGGCGTGCTCGCCGAACTCGGCGACGACGGGGACAAGGTCATCGTGGACATCCCGCACACCCTGCCGCTGGTCGATGCCGATCCCGCCCTGCTGGAGCGGGTGTCGCGAACCTGGTCGGCGAACGCGATCCGCTACTCGCCGCCGGGCCGGCCGCCGCTGCTGACGGCAAGCTCCCTGGGCGACACGGTGGAGATCCGGGTGGTCGACCGCGGACCGGGCATCCCGCGGGAGGAACGGGACCGAGTCTTCGCTCCGTTCCAGCGACTCGGCGACACGGACAACACCATCGGCGTCGGGCTGGGTCTCGCGCTGGCCCGCGGTCTCACCGAGGCGATGCACGGCACCCTGCAACCGGAGGACACTCCCGGCGGTGGCCTGACCATGGTGGTCGCGATCCCGACAGCGTCCGAGACGGCCGGCCGACGCGCCGGTGCCCGGGACGCCGGGAACGGGATCCGAACCAGGAGGTCGCCATGACCAGGGTTCTGGTGGTCGATGACGAGCCGCAGACTCGTGCGCGCCCTGCAGATCAACCTGCAGGGCGCGTGGCTACGAGGTGTTCACCGGCCGGCAGCGGGACCGCCGCGCTCAAGGTGGCCGGGCAGCATCCGCCGGACCTGGTGATCCTCGACCTCGGGCTGCCCGACCTCGACGGGGTCGAGGTGATCCGCGGCCTGCGCGGGTGGACCGATGCGCCGATCCTGGTGCTGTCCGGCCGGACCGATCAGCACCGACAAGGTCGAGGCGCTGGACGCCGGCGCGGACGACTACGTCACCAAGCCGTTCGGCATCGACGAGTTGCTGGCGCGGATGCGCGCCGTACTGCGCCGCAGCAACCAGGCCCAGGACCAGCCGGTCGTCACCGTCGGCGGCGCGACCGTCGACCTCGCGGCGAAGCGGGTCACGCTCGGGGACAGGGTGAGGACATCCGGCTCACCCCGACCGAATGGCACCTGCTCGAGGTCCTGGTCCGGCACCCGGGCAAGCTGATGTCCCAACGCCAGCTCCTCACCGAGGTCTGGGGCCCCGGCTACGAGACCGCCCGCGGCAACCTCCGGTTCTACATGGGCCAGCTCCGCCGCAAGCTGGAGGCGGATCCGGCCCGGCCCGAACACCTGCTCACCGAACCGGGCATGGGCTACCGCTTCGAGCCGTGAGCAGGCTGATGTCTGTTTCGTTCAAGACATTGTCGGTGGCCTGGGCCAAGGTGAGGGCATGGACATCTTCAGCGCAGGTCGGGACTTTGTACGGCGGGAGGCGCGGCTGGTAGAGGGCCGGCTGTTCGCCACGATCTTCGAGGGGGCCGACCCGGCCGGGGTCGTGGACGCGTTGCGCGGTTACCAGAACGCGGACGGTGGCTTCGGGCACGGCCTGGAGCCGGACAAGCGCTGCCCGGACAGTCTCGCGCTCGACGTGCAGGTCGCGTTCGGGACCCTGCTGGCCGCCGGTGCGCGCGACGACGAGATGATCCGGCGGGCCGTCGACTGGCTGCAGTCGATCGCGACGCCGGACGGGGCCGTCCCCCTCTGCGGCCCGGCCGTCGAGGGCTACCCACGAGCCGAGCACATCAGCGAGTGGACCTATGAGCCGAGCCTCAATCCGACGGCCGGCCTGGTCGGCGAGCTCTACCAGCTTGGCTTCGAACACCCCTGGCGTGACAAGGCCGCCGCCTGGTGTGCCGCCGAACTGGCCGAGGGTCTCCCCGAGGACGCCCACGGGCTGCACACGGCGATGGAGTTCTTGGAGCACACCGACGACGTCGACCTCGACAGTATCCGCGACTGGCTCCCGAAGCTGAAGTGGTACCGGGCCGACGCCGCCGACCCGTCGTACGGCGTGACGCCGCTGGACTTCGCGCCGAGCCCGGACAGCTTCTGGCGCCCGCTCTTCGACGACGCCCAGATCGAGGCCCACGTCGACCGCCTGATCGCCGATCAGCAACCCGACGGCGGCTGGCCCCTCACCTGGGAACCCCCGAGCGCCGCGGCAACCCTCGAGTACCGGGGCATGATCACTGTCCGCGCCCTCCGCACCCTCAAGGCCTACAACCGCCTACCCGCCCAGTGACATCGGTGCCCAGGGCCACGGCCGCGGTGGGCCTGGCGTACTAGCGCTCTTCGCGGAAGTCGACGTGCTGGCGGAGGGCCGGGTCGTACTTGCGGATCACCAGGCGGTCGGGGTTGTTCCGCCGGTTCTTGCGGGTCACATAGGTGAAGCCGGTTCCCGCCGTACTCCGCAGCTTGACGATCGGGCGGAGGTCGTTGCGCTTGGCCATGCTGTCCTTTCCTGGATCACCTGGCGGGTGACCCTCGCTGGGGAGAACACCGCCCGGGTAGCCGCTATTCCGATCCGTCGTACCTGTCCATCACCGGAGTCGGTCTGGACGTGCGGGAATTACGGGAGCGTCCGGATGGTTGTGTCCTTCGTGCGGACGAAGCGGTCCATCCCCTGACCGATCCGCTCGCCCCTTATCTGGAAGGAAGTACCGCAGCATGCAGAAGGACATCCACCCCGACTACCGCCGGGTCGTCTTCCGGGACAAGTCCGGCGACTTCAGCTTCCTCACGGGTTCGACGCGCGAGAGCAACGAGACCATCGTCTGGCACGACGGGAACACCTACCCGGTCGTCGACGTCGAGATCTCGTCCGCCACCCACCCGTTCTACACGGGCCAGCAGCGTGTGATGGACACCCAGGGCCGCGTGGAGAAGTTCAAGAAGCGCTACGGCCAGAAGTAACCCTGGTCTTTCCCAGCCCGTCGTCTCCGCGGAGATGGCGGGCTGTTTCGTCTCGGATCCGAGACGGCAACCGCGGCCAGGTTGCTGCCGTGGGGCGTGCGGCGGATCACACTGGGTGCGTGGAGCCGGTGGAGATTTCCGGGGTCGGACTGACCCCGTTGGAGGCGGTCGCGCTAGGGCAGCGGCGGACTGCGGTGCGGCTGAGCGAGGACGCGCGGAAGCGGATGAGCGAGTCGGCCGTGGCGGTCGCCGAGGTGGCGCGCCACCGGCCGGTGTACGGGCGGACCACCGGGGTCGGCGCCAACCGGGATGTGCTGACCTCGGACCCGGAGCACGGGGCCCGGCTGCTCGGATCGCACTCGACCACCGGTACGACGTCGTACCCGAAGGACGTGGTCCGGATCGGGCTGCTGATCCGGGTCAACCAGCTCGCGGCCGGCGGGTCCGGGCTCGATCCCGAGGTGGCCGAGGCGATCGTCGTCCTGCTCAACGACGACGACCTGCCCGACCTGCACCGCGGCGGTGCGATCGGGACCGGCGACCTCGGCCCGCTCGCCGAACTCGGGCTCGCCCTCGGCGCCGTCGTCGACGGGACCAGCGCGTTGCCGCTGCTCTCCAGCAACGCGATCACCTTGGCCGAGTGCTGCCTCGCGTACGTCGAGGCCGCCACCCTGATCAACGTCGTACCACTCGTCGGCGCCTTGTCGCATGTCGCGCTCCGCGGCAACGCCGAGGTGTACGACGTCCGCGTGCAGGAGGCCAGGCCGCAACCGGGACAGGTCCGGGTGGCCCGCCGGATGCGCGGACTGCTCGACGGTCTGCCGATCCCGTCGGCCCGGGTCCAGGATCCCTTCGGACTCAGGGCCTTCGCGCAGGTCCTCGGCCCGGCCGTCGACCATGTGGATGCTCTAGGCAACAGTCTGCGGATCGACATCAACGCGTCCGCGGAGAACCCGCTGGTGGCCGGCGACACCGTGCTGCACAACGGCAACTGGCACGCGATGCCGATCGCGCTCGCCCTCGACTCGCTCCGGCTCAGCCTGCACAGTGTGGCGACCCTGTCGACGTCCCGCGTCGCGAACCTGGTCGATCCGGACTTCTCCGGGCTGAGCCGCTTCCTGGCCAGCGGGGCGGAAGCGAGCTCGGGCGTGATGATGATCGAGTACGTCGCTCACGACGCGCTGGCCGCGGTCCGTTCGTCGGCGCAGCCCGCGACCCTCGGTACGGCGACGCTGTCGCGCGGCGCCGAACACCACGCCAGCTTCGCGCCACAGGCCGCCGTACTGACGGCGCAACTCCTTGATGCGTTGCGCGAGGTGCTGGCCAGTGAGTTGGTCACGGCCGTCCGGGCGATTCGCCTTGCCGGGTTGACGCCTGACGACCTCGCTCCGGCAGCGGTCGGGCCGTGGCTGGCCGACGCGTTGACCGCGTTGCCGGCTGACCTCACCGACCGGTCGCTCCGGGAGGACCTGGAGATCGCGCGCGGTCTGATGACGCAATGGGGCGACCGCCAGGTCGAACATCCGGCCGAGTCCGGCTAGCCGTGGAGGCGGCGGGTCAGGGCGGTGGCGGCTTGGCGGATTCGGTGGGCGAGGAGGTGACGGTCGGTGGGGGGTACGGCGTCTGTGCGGAAGGTGACGCTGATCGCGGCGACCGGGTGGCCCGCGTGGTCGACGGCTGCGCTGGCCACGGATGAGAGGCCCTGGCTGATGAAGGAGTCCTCGACCGCGTAGCCCTGGCGTTTCTCGTCGGCGAGTAGGCGGCGGAGTTGGCTGAGTGTCTGCGGTCCGTGGTCGGTGCGCCGTACGAAACTCTCCGGGTTCGGGAACAGCGCACGGACCTGGGCCGGCGGGAGTTCGGCGAGGAGGGCGCGGCCGGAGGCGGTCAGGGTGGCGGGGAGGCGGACGCCGACGTCCGTGACGAGGGTGACCGGGCGGGGCGGCTGTTCCTTGAGCAGGTAGACGAGCTCACGCCCGTGCAGGACACCGAGATGCGCGGTCTGACCGACCTCGGCGACCAACTGGGCGAGGAGTGGGCGGGCCAGCCGCTCGAGCGGATCGTGGCGCAGGTACGCCGAGCCGATCTCGAACGCGGCCACGCCGAGGCCGTACCGCTTCTCCTCCGGCAGGTGCACGACGAAGCCCTCGTCCATCATTGCCCGGAGCAAGTGGTACGTCGACGAGCGCGGCAGCCCGACCGCGGAGGCGATGCGCTCCATCGGCACCCGACCGGGCTGGGTGGCCAGGAACGTCAGCACCCGCAGAGTGCGGGTCGAGGCGGGAACGTTGCCGCTCACAACGGCAGCGTAACCGCGAAGCCTCAGATTCCGGACGATTCCCGGGACTTGGCGCGGTCGCGGCGCAACCACAGCCGGGCACCCTCACCGGCCAGCGCCACCGCGAACAGCCCGCCGGCGACCAGCCAGTCGACGTCCTGGTCGTCTCCCGACATCAGGATTCCGACGCCGAGCGACAGTACGGCGAACAACGAGAGCACAACAAACTGACGCATCAGATGGTCTTCTCCGCGGTCCAAGCAGCCGACGACACCGTGTAGCCGAGCCAGGTATTCACTGCCAGCATCGGCGCGTTGCCCGCGTCGTTGCCGGTGTACGCCCGGGCGAATCCCGCGTCCCGGGCGCGTGCGAGAGCCGCCGACTTCACCACCTTCGCCAGCCCGCGGCCGCGCTGCGCCGGGATCGTGCCGGTCAGGTTGGACCAGATCACCCGCCGCTCCGGATCGGCCGTGGTGATCACGAACGAGGCCACCGTGTCGCCGTCGAGCACCGCGACGCTGAGGTCGCGTCGCAGGTCCGGGTGACCCCAGTCGGTCGCCAGCCACTCGTCGTACGGCGGTGCGAACGACAGGCCACTCGGATCGCCCTCGGCGACAGCCGCGACCGCACGCCAGACCTGCTCCGGCTCCACCTCGTCGAAGTCGGCGACGCGCAGACCGTCGGGTGCCGGCACAGGATCGGGTACGGCGCTCAGGTCCGCCCGCGAATGGCTCATCCGGCGACCGATCGTGAACCCACGCCGGATCGCGAACTCCTTGGATTCGTCACTGTCCTCGACCACGACCAGCAGGCCGGCCGCACCGGCCTTCTCGGCCTCCGTGCAGATCGCGTCGGCCAGCCGGCCACCGATGCCGCGCCGGCGGAACTCGGGCGGCACCTGCACCGAGATCCGCACCCGGGGCGCCTCGGCGCCGGGGTCGGGCAGGAACACGTTCCCGTAGCCGACCACGTCGGAACCGTCGACCGCGATCAGCACGATGCGGCGCCTGCTGTTGCGGAGTTCGGCCTCGATTCCGCGAGCCGTCTTCACCAGTTGCGGCAGCGCGGCGGCCCAGACCCGGGCGATCCCCACCGCATCCTCCGGCCCCGCCGTCCGGATCTCGAACACCATTCCCTCACTCTAGGTGGCGGGCGGTCCATCCAGGTGTCTCGGATGCGAGACAGAAAGTGCCCGGCGCTGCTGTCGGATCCCGGTGCCGCGCGGTGGAATGAACGCGTGGATGAGCAGAACGAGGTGATCGTCGGTGTCGGACCGCTGAGTGCGGCCGACGTCGTGGCGGTGGCGCGGCACGGAGCCCGGGTCCGGATCGACGACCTGGCGCTCGAGGAGATCGCGAAGTCGCGGGCCGCGATCGAGGCACTCGCCCACGCGGACACCCCGCACTACGGGGTCTCGACCGGTTTCGGCGCGCTCGCGACCCGGCACATCGCACCGGACCTGCGGGCCCAGTTGCAGCGCAGTCTGATCCGATCGCACGCCGCCGGCTCCGGCCCCGAGGTGGAGACGGAGGTCGTCCGGGCCCTCGCCCTGCTCCGGCTGTCGACCCTCGCGACCGGCCGCACCGGGGTGAAGGTCGAGACGGCCCAGGCGTACGCCGGCCTGCTCAACGCCGGCCTGGCGCCGGTGGTGCACGAGTACGGCAGCCTCGGGTGTTCCGGAGACCTCGCGCCGCTGTCCCATGTCGCGCTTGCGGTGATGGGGGAGGGCCAGGTCCGTGATGCCGACGGCCACCTTCTCGACGCCGGCGAGGCGCTGCGCGCGCACGGCCTCACGCCGGTCGTGCTGGCCGAGAAGGAAGGTCTCGCGCTGATCAACGGCACCGACGGCATGCTGGGCATGCTGGTGCTCGCTCTCGCCGACCTCGACCGGCTGTTCAAGACCGCCGACCTCGCCGCCGCGATGAGCGTCGAAGGGCAACTCGGCACCGACCGCGTGTTCGCCGACGACCTGCAGGCCCTGCGGCCGCATCCGGGCCAGCGATCCGCCGCCGCCAACCTGCGCGCGATCCTCGCCGACAGCGCGATCGTCGCCAGCCATCGCGGTCCCGAGTGCAACCGGGTCCAGGACGCCTACTCCCTCCGCTGCTCGCCGCAGGTGCACGGTGCCGCCCGCGACACCGCGGCGCACGCGGCCACGGTCGCGGACCACGAACTCGCCGCCGCGATCGACAACCCGGTCGTGCTCCCGGACGGCCGGGTCGAGTCGAACGGCAACTTCCACGGTGCCCCGGTCGGCTACGTGCTGGACTTCCTGGCGATCGCTGTGGCCGACCTGGCCAGCATCAGTGAACGTCGTACGGACCGATTCCTGGATGTCGCCCGGAACCACGGGCTGAACGCGTTCCTGGCCGACGATCCCGGCGTGGACAGCGGTCACATGATCGCGCAGTACACGCAGGCCGCGATCGTGTCCGAGCTGAAGCGGCTCGCCGTACCGGCCAGTGTGGACTCCATCCCGAGCAGTGCGATGCAGGAGGACCACGTCTCGATGGGCTGGTCGGCCGCACGCAAGCTGCGCAAGGCGATCGACGGCCTGCAGCGCGTCCTCGCCGTCGAGATCCTGACCGCCGCGCGGGCGCTCGACCTGCGCGCACCCCTCGCCCCGGCGCCGGCCACCGCCGCCGTCCGGGACGCCCTCCGGGAGCACGTCGAGGGGCCGGGAACCGACCGGCACCTCGCGCCCGAGATCGAGCACTCCGTCCAGCTCGTTGCTGACGGCACCTATCTGTTCGCCGCCGAGGCCGTCACCGGCCCACTGTCCTAGAAAGGCTGGATCACCCATGTCCGGACCCCGTCCCGTGCGCGCACCCCGCGGTACCACCCTCACCGCCCGCGGCTGGCAGCAGGAGGCCGCACTGCGGATGCTGCAGAACAACCTCGACCCCGAGGTCGCCGAGCACCCCGACGAGCTGGTCGTGTACGGCGGATCCGGCAAGGCCGCCCGGGACTGGAACTCGTTCGACGCGATGGTCCGGACACTGACCACGCTGAAGGACGACGAGACGATGCTGGTGCAGTCCGGCCGTCCGGTCGGCGTGATGCAGACGCACGAGTGGGCGCCGCGGGTGCTGATCGCGAACTCGAACCTGGTCGGCGACTGGGCCACCTGGGAGGAGTTCCGCAAGCTCGAGGCGATGGGGCTGACGATGTACGGCCAGATGACGGCCGGCTCGTGGATCTACATCGGCACCCAGGGCATCCTGCAGGGCACCTACGAGACCTTCGGCGCGGTCGCGGAGAAGAAGTTCGGCGGCTCGCTGGCCGGCACCGTCACGCTGACCGCCGGGCTCGGCGGCATGGGCGGCGCGCAGCCGCTGGCCGTCACCATGAACGACGGCGTCGCGATCTGCATCGACGTCGACTCCTCCCGGATCGACCGGCGGATCGAGCACCGGTACCTCGACGTCCGCGCGGCGTCGCTGGACGAGGCCCTGCGTCTGGCCGAGGAGGCCAAGAAGGCCCGTCGGCCGCTGTCGATCGGTGTCCTGGGCAACGCCGCGGTGATCGTGCCGGAGTTGCTGGAACTAGGGGCGCCGATCGACATCGTCACCGACCAGACCTCGGCCCACGACCCGTTGATGTACCTGCCGGTGGGGATCGACTTCGACGACTGGACCACCGCGCGGGAGAAGGACCCGGCCGGCTTCACCGAGCGCGCGCAGGCCTCGATGGCCCGCCACGTCGCCGCGATGGTGGGTTTCCAGGACGCGGGCGCCGAGGTGTTCGACTACGGCAACTCGATCCGCGACGAGGCTCGCAAGGCCGGCTACCACCGGGCGTTCGACTTCCCCGGCTTCGTGCCGGCGTACATCCGCCCGTTGTTCTGTGAGGGTAAGGGGCCGTTCCGGTGGGCCGCGCTGTCGGGCAATCCGGCCGACATCGCCAGGACCGACCAGGCGATCCTCGATCTGTTCCCGGACAACGAGCATCTGACCCGCTGGATCAAGCTGGCCGGTGAGCGGGTCGCCTACCAGGGGCTGCCGGCAAGGATCTGCTGGCTCGGACAGGGCGAGCGGGACAAGGCCGGTGTCCGGTTCAACGAGATGGTTGCCGCCGGCGAGCTCGAGGCGCCGATCGTGATCGGGCGGGATCATCTCGACACCGGCAGCGTCGCGTCGCCGTACCGGGAGACCGAAGGAATGCTGGACGGCTCGGACGCGATCGCGGACTGGCCGTTGCTGAACGCGATGGTGAACGTGGCCAGCGGCGCGTCCTGGGTGTCGATCCACCACGGCGGCGGCGTCGGTATCGGCCGGTCCATCCACGCCGGCCAGGTTTCGGTTGCCGACGGCACCGACTTGGCCCGGCAGAAGCTGGAACGGGTACTGAGCAACGACCCGGCGATGGGTGTCATCCGGCACGTCGACGCCGGTTACGACAAGGCAGCAGAGGTTGCCGCCGAACGAGGGGTCAGGGTTCCGATGCAGGAGGTCTGACCACGCGCGGGGCGGTGGGGCGGGCAACGAGATAACGCAGTGCGATCATGGCATTCTGTACCGCTATGGTGCACTTTCCGGGGAACGGGAAACCAGGGCGATCACGTGGCTTCGGTCTCTCGTTCCGCTAGGGTCGATCGGGCGATCGACGACGAGCGCGAAGGGGCGCCATGATCGAGTTCGAGGACGTCACCAAGCGGTATCCGGACGGCACCGTCGCCGTCGACACCCTGTCCCTGCGGATCCCGAGCGGTCAGATCACCGTGTTCGTCGGGCCCTCGGGCTGCGGCAAGACCACCTCGCTGCGGATGATCAACCGCACCATCGAGCGGACCAGCGGGACGATCTCGATCGATGGTGAGGACGTCACCAGCAAGGATCCGGTGGCCCTGCGGCGCGGGATCGGGTATGTCATCCAGCACGCCGGTCTGTTCCCGCACCGAACGGTGGTGGACAACGTCGCGACAGTGCCCAAGCTGCTCGGCTGGGACAAGCGCAAGACCCGCGCCACCGCGATGGAGTTGCTCGAGCGCGTCGGCCTCGACCTCAAGCTGGCCGAGCGGTACCCGGCCCAGCTGTCCGGTGGCCAGCAGCAACGAGTCGGCGTCGCGCGAGCGCTGGCGGCCGACCCGGCGGTCATGTTGATGGACGAGCCGTTCAGCGCCGTCGACCCGATCGTCCGTCACCAGTTGCAGGAGGAACTGCTCCGCCTGCAACGCGACATCGGCAAGACCATCGTCTTCGTCACCCACGACATCGACGAGGCGATCAAACTCGGCGACAACGTGGCGGTACTGCGGGTCGGCGGCAAGCTGGCCCAGTTCTCCCCGCCGGCCGAACTGCTGGCGAATCCGGTCGACGACTTCGTCCGCGGCTTCGTCGGGCAGGACCGCGGCTACCGGGCGCTCACCTTCGTGCACCCTGACGAACTGCCGGTCAAGCCGTTGCCGCCGGAGCTCGTGCTGGACGACGACCATCTGCCGGTCGGCTGGCGCACCGACCACGAGATGCTGCCGATCGGCGCTGTCTTCCAGCAGGGCGATTCGCTCCGCGCCGCGCTGGACGCCGTACTGACCTCTCCGACCGGCTGGGGCGTCTGCGTGGACGACACCGGCAAGGCCGTCGGGGTGGTCGACCAGGTGATCGTCGCGGAGGCCTTGCGGTCATGATCTGGATCGGCGACAACCTCGGACTGATCTGGGAACAGCTGCGCGAGCATCTGTACCTGGCGATTGTCCCGGTCATTCTCGGACTGCTGATCTCGGTGCCGCTCGGCTACGTGGCGACGCGGTACTCCTGGCTGGCGAACCCGCTGGTCGCCTTCGGCGGTGTGCTCTACTCGCTGCCCTCGATCGCGTTGTTCATCGTGCTGCCGGCGATCCTCGGCACCAAGGTGCTGTCGGCGGTCAACATCATCGTGGCGCTGACCATCTATACGGTCTCCCTGCTGATCCGCAACGTGATCGACGGACTGCGCTCCGTGCCGCTGGAGGTCCGCCAGTCGGCCGTCGCGGTCGGGTACGGCTCCGTTCACCGGCTGCTCGCGATCGACCTGCCGATCGCCGTACCGGTGATCTTCGCCGGACTGCGCGTCGTCACCGTGGCGAACATCTCGATGGTGAGCGTCGGCGCGGTGATCGGGATCGGCGGCCTGGGCGAGTTGTTCACCCAGGGCTTCCAGAAGGACTTCCTCACCCCGGTCGTGGTCGGCGTCGTGCTCTCGCTGCTGCTGGCGTTGCTGGCCGACCTGGCCCTGGTCGCGCTACAGCGGGTGCTCACACCGTGGGCCCGTGTGATCGCCGCTCCGCCGGTGGAGGTGGCCTGACATGTGGGAATACCTGACCGACTCCTTCAACTGGTCCGGCCCGGAAGGGATCTGGGCCAGGATCCTGGAGCACATCTGGTACACGTTCGCCGCCCTCGGCATCTCCGCGGCGATCGCTCTGCCGGTGGGCCTGCGGATCGGCCACACCCGGCGCTGGACGTTCCTCGCCATCAACCTGGGCAACGCGGCCCGGGCGCTGCCGAGTCTCGGGCTGCTGATGCTCGCGGTGCTGCTGACCGACCAGATCGGCTTCCTGCCGGTGCTGATCGCGCTGGTCGCGCTCGGTGTTCCGCCGATCCTGGCCTCGACGTACGCCGGTCTGTCCGGTGTCGATCCGGCCACGATCGACGCCGCCCGGGGGATGGGGATGACCGGGCGCGAGATCCTGACCAAGGTGGAGATCCCGATCGCGATGCCGCTGATCATCTCCGGTCTGCGCGCCGCGACCCTGCAGATCGTCTCGACCGCGACGATCGCCGCCCTGGTCTCGCTCGGCGGCCTCGGCCGCTACGTGGTCGACGGACTGAAGCTCCGCGACTTCCCGCAGATGTTCACCGGCGCCCTGCTGGTGGCCCTGCTCGCCATCCTGCTCGACGTGATGTTCGCCTTCGTCGGCCGGGCCGTCGTCTCCGCCGGTCTCAAGGACTGACTGACGCTCCGGAACTGTCGGACGAACCTGATGAACTCGACGAATCGACGTACCTGATGAACCGCCCCACCGAAACATCCACCGGCAACGGCCGGTGGCTGACGAGACACTGGAGGCTCTCGTGTTGAGATCCACACTCATCCGCACTGCGATCGCCGGGGTGGCGGTGCTCGGCCTGGCTGGTTGCGGGGGTGGGGGCGACCAGCTCGGCGACGAGCGACGCGGGGTCCTCGCCCGCGCCGTCCAAGGTCGAGCAGCATCACCGTCGGGTCCGCCGACTTCTCCGAGAGCCAGCTGCTGGCCGAGATCTACGGCCAGGCGCTGGCCGCGAAGGGCGTCGAGGTCACGCAGAAGCCGAACATCGGCAACCGCGAGACCTACATGGCCGCGATCAAGGACGGGTCGGTGCACCTGCTGCCGGAGTACACCGGCGCCGCGCTGCACTACTTCAAGACCGACGCCACCGAGACCGAGGACCAGGCGACGTACGACGCGCTGAAGGCCTCGCTGCCGTCCGGGCTCGAGGTGCTGGAGAAGTCGCCGGCGGCCGACGAGGACACCATCGTGGTGACCAAGGCGACCGCGGACAAGTACAGCCTGAAGTCGCTGGCCGACCTGAAGCCGGTGGCGAAGGACATGGCCGCGGGCGGCAGCTCCGAGTTCAAGGTGCGCGACGCCGGGCTGAAGGGCCTGAAGGAGAAGTACGACGTCGAGTTCGGCAAGGAGTACAAGACGCTGGACGCCGGCGGCCCGCTGAGCCTGAAGGCGCTGCTGGACGACCAGATCCAGGTGTCGAACTTCTTCACCACCCAGGCGCTGATCAAGGACAACAACCTGGTCCAGCTGGAGGACCCGGAGAACATCCTGCCGCCGAACGCGATCGTTCCGCTGATCCGGACCGACCACAAGTCGGACGAGGTCTCGGCGGCGCTGAACGCCGTCTCGGCCAAGCTGACCACGGAAGCACTGACCGAGATGGTCAAGCGGATCGACGTCGGCAAGGAGTCGCCGAACGCGGTCGCCAAGGACTGGCTGTCGAAGAACCCGCTGTCTTGAGCTTCGAGGACATGTGGGCGGCGCTGGCCGCCGTCGGCCGTGACCCCGACACCGGGGCCTACCGCCGCGGCGGCTGGACGCCGACCGAACGCGCCGCGACGCGACTGGTTCCTCGACCAGTGCGCCGCCCGCGGGCTCGACGGTCGAATCCGACGGCATCGGCAACCTGGTCGCCTGGTGGGGTCCGTCAGACGCAGCCGGTGTGGTGACCGGGAGCCATCTGGATTCGGTGATCGACGGTGGGGCGTTTGACGGGCCGTTGGGAGTGGTGAGCGCTCTGGCGGCGGTGGATCGGTTGCGGGCGTGAGGGGTTCGAGCCTTCGGTGCCGATCGGGGTCGGGGCTTTTGTGGAGGAGGAGGGCTCGCGGTTCGGGATGCCTTGTCTGGGGTCCCGGGTGGCGGCTGGGGTGTTGCCGGCATCGCGGGCCCTTGCGTTGAAGGACCGATCAGGAGTTTCGCTGGCCGTCGCGCTGGAGGCGGCGGGGACGGATCCGGCGGGTGTCGGGCCGTCGCCGTTGCTGGAGCGGATGGGGACGTTCGTCGAGCTGCACGTCGAGCAGGGCCGCGGGCTGACCGCGCCGGTCGGTGTGGCGAGCTCGATCTGGCCGCACGGGCGGTACCGGTTCACCTTCGGCGGTGAGGCCAACCACGCCGGTACGACGCTGATGGAAGACCGGCACGACCCGATGCTCACCTACGCGATGACCGCACTGGCCGCAAACAAACAGGCCCGCCTGGCCGGTGCCCGTGCGACCTTCGGCCGCCTGTCGGTCGAGCCCAACGGCACGAACGCCGTACCGTCACAGGTGACCGCCTGGCTGGATGCACGTGCCGCCGACGCCGCGACGCTGGAATTGTTGCTGGCAGCAATCACCAAGCAAGCCACAGAGCGCGCTGAGCGCGACGGTACGACGCTCGACGTGGTCGCCGGAGTCGGTGTCGCCGGTGGTCGACTTCCCGGCCGGGTTGCGGGACCGGCTGGTCGACGTACTGGACGGCGCGCCGGTGCTGCCGACCGGGGCCGGCCATGACGCCGGCGTGTTCTCGGCGGCCGGGATCCCGACCGCGATGCTGTTCGTGCGGAACCCCACCGGCATCTCGCACTCGCCGGCCGAGTTCGCCGAGATGGACGACTGCCTGGCCGGCGTCGACGCGTTGGCCGCCGTACTGAAGGATCTCGCGAAGTGACGTCGTACTGGTGCTCGAGCGCGCTTCGGCCGACCGGGGTCGCCGAGCGGGTGCTGGTGACGATCGCCGACGGACGATTCGCCGCGGTCGAGACCGGCGCGGATCCGGGTGACGCGATCCGGCTGAACGGACTCGTGCTCCCCGGGTTGGCGAACTGTCACAGCCACGCTTTCCATCGTGCTCTGCGCGGGCGGACGCAGACCGAACGCGGCACGTTCTGGACCTGGCGCGAGCAGATGTACGCCGTCGCCTCGATGCTCACCCCGGAGACGTATTACCAGCTCGCCCGGGCCGTGTACGGCGAGATGGTGCTGGCCGGGATCACCGCGGTCGGGGAGTTCCACTACCTGCACCACGCACCGGGCGGGCGGCGGTACGCCGACCCGAACGCGATGGGTACGGCGTTGATCGCGGCGGCCCGGGACGCGGGCATCCGGATCGCCTTGCTGGACACGTGTTATGTCGCCGGCGGGATCGACCAGCCGCTGAACTCGGTGCAGGTGCGCTTCAGCGACGGCGACGCCGCGAGCTGGGCCGCCAGGGTCTCGTCCTTGACCGGCGCCGACGATGTCGTGATCGGTGCGGCAGCGCATTCCATCCGCGGCGTGCCCCAGGACCAGCTCGGCGCAGTCGCATCGGCACTGCCGAACGCGCCGCTGCACATCCATCTGTCCGAGCAGGTCGGCGAGAACGCCGCCTGCCTGGACGCCTACGGTCGTACGCCGGCCCAGGTCCTGGACGAGGCCGGCTTTCTCAGCGGGCGGACGAGCGCCGTCCATGCGACCCATCTGACCGATGTCGACGTTGGTCTGCTCGGCAGTTCGGCGACGTACTCCTGCTTCTGCCCGACCACCGAGCGGGATCTTGCCGACGGCATCGGCCCGTCGGCGGCGCTGCGCGATGCCGGGTCGCCGTTGACCCTCGGATCGGACAGTCACGCGGTGATCGATCTGTTCGAGGAGATGCGCGCGGTCGAGCTGGACGAGCGGCTCGCCTCCCGGGAACGCGGCCACTGGTCCGCGGCCGAGCTGCTCAAGGCCGCCACCGTCGACGGGCACCGGTCACTTGGGTACGACGACGCGGGGGCGATCGAGGTGGGTGCCCGCGCCGACCTGGTCGCCGTACGGCTGGACAGCATGCGTACGGCGGGGACCGGGGGATCTGTGGAAACCATCGTCTTCGCCGCGTCGGCAGCAGATGTCAGCGACGTGATCTCCGGCGGACGCCAGGTGGTTGCTGATGGCAAGCATGTGGCGCTGGACGTGGCAGCGGAGCTGGGCGCCTCGATCGCGGCGGTGACCGAATGACCTCGCTGTTGCTGACCGGCATCAGTTCGCTGGTGACCAACGATCCGGCGCATGGCGACCTGCTCGGCGAGGTGCGGGACGCGGCGCTGGTGATCGAGGGCAATCAGGTCGCCTGGGTAGGACAGCGCCGGGAGGCACCCTCGGCCGACGGTTCACTGGAGCTCGGTGGACGGGCGGTGATCCCGGGGTTCGTGGATTCGCACGCGCATCTGGTGTTCGCCGGCGACCGGGCCGAGGAGTTCGCGGCCCGGATGAGTGGTATGCCGTACTCCGCGGGCGGGATCCGGACCACGGTGGCGGCGACCCGGCAGGCGACGGACGAGGTGCTGACCGCGAACGTGGCCCGGCTGGTGACCGAGATGCGGCGGCAGGGCACCACGACGGTCGAGATCAAGTCCGGGTACGGGCTGACGGTTGCCGACGAAGCGCGGGCGTTGCGGGTTGCGGGTCAGTTCACCGAGGAGACCACCTATCTCGGGGCGCACGTCGTACCGGCGGAGTTCGCCGACGACCCGGCCGGCTACGTGGCGCTCGTGACTGGTCCGATGCTCGAGGCATCCGCGGCGCACGCCAAGTGGGTCGACGTCTTCGTCGAACGCGGCGCCTTCGACGAGGACCAGGCCCGGGCGATCCTCACGGCCGGGCAAGGCAAGGGCCTGCAGGCTCGCGTCCACGCGAATCAGCTCGGCGAGGGACCAGGCGTGCAGCTGGCCTGCTCGGTCGGCGCGGCTGCGGCGGATCACTGCACCTACCTGACCGACGCGGACATCGACGCGCTCGCCTCGACCGGGGTGGTCGCGGGCCTCCTGCCGGCGGTCGAGTTCTCGACGCGTTCGCCGTACCCGGATGCTCGTCGGCTGCTCGACGCGGGCGTGACCGTTGCCCTCGCCACCGACTGCAATCCGGGCTCCGGCTACTCCTCCTCGATGCCGCTGTGCATCGCGCTGGCCGTCCGCGAGATGCACATGACCCCGGCCGAGGCCCTCTGGTCTGCCACGGCCGGCGGAGCCGCGTCACTCCGCCGGACCGACATCGGCCGGCTGGTGCCTGGTGCCCGCGCCGACCTGGCCGTCCTCGACGCCCCGTCGTACATCCACCTCGCCTACCGCCCCGGCGTACCCCTCATCACCCAAACCTTCGTAGGCGGCCGCCCGGTCTAGAGCTGGCGTATGTCGATCAGGCTGCGGAGGGGGAGGTCGTGGCGGAGGTGGGCGTTGCCGAGGCCGTCGACGACGCAGGCCGCACCGATCCAGTGGGCGCCGCAGTCCTGTACCAAGGCGCGGGCGACCAGTGCGATCGCGCCGGTGTCCGCCCAGTCGTCGACCATCAGGACCCGGTCACCGGCCCTGATCAGGCCGTGGCGGAATCCGAAGACGATGTGCCGATCCTGGTAGTCCGGTCCGGTCGTCCGCCGTACCCACCGATCGCTGTCGGTCGCCTGGCCGTTGTTCTTACGGATCTCGACGAACCCGACTCCCAGCGCCGCCGCCGTCAACGCGCCGAGCATCGAGCCGCGGGACACCGGACCCACGACCACTGTCGGCGTCACATCGTACAGACGACTCAGCGCGGGCCCCAGATCACGCAGCAGCTCGGCGTCGCGCCACCATCCGGTGACGTCGGCGTAGTTGCTTCAGGCGCCGCGGTCCGTACGCCAGACGAAGGCGTTGCGCAGCCGCTCCCGCATCTGTCCGGTCATGGCACCAGGGTGACGCCAAGTGGCCGGAGCCGCACCCGATTTAGTCGGTGAGTTCCTTGGCGCACAGGGCTGTGGTGGTGCCGTCGGGACGGCGGAGTTTGCCGACCTCGACGAAGTTGCGGCCCGCGTGGAAGGCGAGGCCGGCCACGTCGGGCGGATCGGAACGGATGCTGCAGACCAGGCGGTCGAACGGCTTGGCGGACCGTTCGACCGCGCGGTACACCGCGGTCGCGATGCCCTTGCGTCGGTGTGGCTTGGCCACCACGATCCGGTCCAGGTGCAGGAAGCGGTCCGCGTACGTTGCGGCGAACCAGCGGAAGTCGAGGCCGTCGTGCGCGGACCCGGGCGCGAAGGTGAGGACGAAGGCCGCCACCTCGTCGTCCAGGTCGACCACGGCGGCGTGCGCGGCGATCAGTCGGAGCCAGTCCAGACGGTCCGGTCCGAGCGGCTCGACCAGACCTTCCGCGGCGGTGTTCAGGGCAAGCACCGCGGCGTCGTCAGCGGAGGTCATGGGGCGGAGCTTCACTGTCACACCCTCCCACGGAAACCCTTTGCCGCGGCAGGGGTACGGGCGTCCGGATTCCGGTCCGTCCGGGGTGGTCCCTGTACCGTTCCCGTGGGGGTGGACCCTGGGCGAGCCCTGGGAATCGGGGGGCCGGGTTGGGAATGAGCCGGGCGTATGCCATGTTGAGTCAGGTGTACTCAAGTTTGCTCGGTCACGGATTTGAAACCGGGGCGGCCGAAAGGCAACATTGAGTCCGCATCACTCAACTTCGTGGAGGTAAGCACATGGCCCGCGCGGTCGGTATCGATCTCGGTACGACGAACTCCGTCATCGCCGTACTGGAAGGTGGCGAGCCCACCGTCATCCCCAACGCCGAGGGAGCGCGGACGACGCCCTCGGTGGTGGCCTTCGCCAAGAACGGCGAGGTCCTGGTCGGCGAGGTGGCGAAGCGTCAGGCCACCACGAACGTCGACCGCACCATCCGCTCCGTCAAGCGTCACATGGGCGAGAGCTGGAACGTCGACATCGACGGCAAGAAGTTCACCCCGCAGCAGATCAGCGCCTTCGTGCTGCAGAAGCTGAAGCGGGACGCCGAGGCGTACCTCGGGGAGCAGGTCACCGACGCGGTCATCACGGTGCCGGCCTACTTCTCCGACGCGCAGCGCCAGGCGACCAAGGAGGCCGGGGAGATCGCCGGCCTGAAGGTGCACCGGATCGTCAACGAGCCGACCGCGGCCGCGCTCGCCTACGGCCTGGACAAGGGCACCGAGCAGACCATCCTGGTCTTCGACCTCGGTGGTGGCACGTTCGACGTGTCGCTGCTGGAGATCGGCGACGGCGTCTTCGAGGTGAAGGCGACCAGCGGTGACAACCACCTCGGCGGTGACGACTGGGACAACCGGATCGTCTCCTGGCTGGTGACCCAGTTCAAGAACAAGAACGGCACCGACCTGTCCGGCGACAAGATGGCCATGCAGCGCCTCACCGAGGCCGCCGAGAAGGCCAAGATCGAGCTGTCCGCCGCGGCCGAGACCACCATCCACCTGCCGTACCTGAGCCTGACCGAGTCCGGCCCGCTGCACCTGGAGGAGAAGCTCTCCCGGGCCGAGTTCCAGAAGATGACCAACGACCTGCTGGAGCGTGCCCGCTCCCCGTTCAAGGCCGTCATCAAGGACGCCGGCGTCGACGTGGCGAAGATCGACCACGTGATCCTGGTCGGCGGTTCGACCCGGATGCCCGCGGTGGCCGAGCTGGTCAAGGAGCTGACCGGTGGCAAGGATCCGAACAAGGGTGTGAACCCGGACGAGGTCGTCGCCGTCGGCGCCTCCCTGCAGGCCGGTGTGCTGAAGGGTGAGGTCAAGGACGTCCTGCTGCTCGACGTGACCCCGCTGAGCCTCGGCATCGAGACCAAGGGCGGCGTGTTCACCAAGATCATCGAGCGCAACACCACGATCCCGACCAAGGGCTCGGAGATCTTCACCACGGCCGAGGACAACCAGCCGTCGGTGATGATCCAGGTCTACCAGGGCGAGCGCGAGATGGCCCGGGACAACAAGTCGCTGGGCAACTTCGAGCTGACCGGCCTGCCGCCGGCGCCGCGGAACGTGCCGCAGATCGAGGTCACCTTCGACATCGACGCGAACGGCATCGTGCACGTCAACGCCAAGGACCTGGCCACCGGCAAGGAGCAGCGGATGACGGTCACCGGCGGTTCGGCGCTGCCCAAGGACGACATCGACAAGATGGTCCGCGACGCCGAGCAGTACGCCGAGGAGGACCGCCAGCGCCGCGAGGCGGTGGAGAGCCGCAATCAGGCCGAGGGACTCGTCTACCAGACCGAGAAGTTCCTGTCCGAGAACGAGGACAAGGTTCCCGACGACGTCAAGACCGAGGTCAAGGACGGCGTCGCCGAGCTGAAGAAGGCGCTCGAGGGTGAGGACGCCGAGGCGATCAAGGCCGCGTCGGAGAAGCTCGCCCAGTCCAGCCAGAAGATGGGCGCCGCGATGTACGCGAACGCCCAGGCCGCCGGCGGATCCGAGGAGAGCGCGTCGTCCGACGACACCTCGAGCTCGAGCAACGACGACGACGTCGTCGACGCCGAGATCGTGGACGAGGACCGGCCGCAGGACAAGACGGAGGACAAGTGACGGATCGACCGACTGGCGGCGAGTTCGGCGACGGTGACCCCGTCGTCCGGGACAAGCGCCGGATCGACCCGGAGACCGGCGAGCTGCGGGAGCCGACCCTGTCGGAGGCTCCCGCGGCCGGCGCCGCACCGGGCATGCCGGGCACCCCGGGCGCGCAACCGCCGCGGGGCCCGTCCGACCTGATCGGCCCGTCTGCCCAGGAGGCTCTGTTGACCGAGGCGCTGGCCGAGCGTACAGCGGACCTGCAGCGACTGCAGGCCGAGTACGTCAACTACAAGCGCCGGGTGGACCGGGACCGCGAGGCGTCCCGGGAGCTGGTGGTCGGCTCGGTGCTGACCGAGCTGCTCGGGATCCTGGACGACATCGGCCGGGCCCGCGAGGCGGGTGAGCTGGAGGGCGCGTTCAAGGCGGTCTCCGAGTCGCTCGAGCGGGTCACCGAGAAGCTCGGCCTGGTGCGGTACGGCGAGAAGGGCGACTCCTTCGACCCGCGGATCCACGAGGCCCTGCTGCACAACTACTCCGACGAGGTGGACGGTCCGACCGCGACCATGGTCATGCAGCCGGGGTACCGCCTCGGCGAGCGGGTCCTGCGGCCGGCCCGGGTGGCGGTCTCGGAACCGACCGAGCAACTGCCGGCCGACGCCGCGAAGACCGACGTACCGGTGGAGAGTACAGATGACGACCAGCCCGCAGACGAGTCTGCGGAGTAACAGACACGGCGGGAGGGGAGGCGTCGGATGAGCACGAAGGACTGGCTCGAGAAGGACTTCTACAAGGTTCTCGGCGTCTCCAAGACCGCCGAGGCCGACGAGATCAAGAAGGCCTACCGCAAGCTGGCGCGCAAGTACCACCCGGACTCAAACGCCGGGGACGCCAGCGCGGAGGCGAAGTTCAAGGAGGTCTCCGAGGCGTACGACGTCGTCGGCGACTCGAAGAAGCGCAAGGAGTACGACGAGGCACGCCGGCTGTTCGGCAGCGGCGGCTTCCGGATGCCGGGTAGCAGCGGCGGTGGACAGGGCGGCTTCAACTTCGATGTCGGCGACCTGTTCAACCGCAGCGGTACCGGCGGCGGGGGCGGTGGCCTCGGCGACATCCTGGGCGGCATGTTCGGCGGTGGCGGCCGGACCACGACCACCACGTCGACGGCCCGGCCGCGGCGCGGTGCGGACATCGAGACCGAGGCGACGATCGAGTTCGCCGAGGCCGTCAACGGTGTCACCGTGGCGCTCCGGATGACCAGCGACGAGCCGTGCAAGACCTGTCGTGGTACCGGCGCGAAGTACGGTACGGTGCCGAAGGTCTGCCTGAAATGCGAGGGCACGGGAATGCAGACCTCGGTCCAGGGCGGAGTGTTCGCCATGACCGAGCCGTGCACCGAGTGCAAGGGCCGCGGCCTGGTCGTCGACCAGCCGTGCGAGACCTGCCACGGCTCCGGCCGCGGTCAGTCGAGCAAGACCATGCAGGTCCGCATCCCGGCGGGCGTGCAGGACGGTCAGCGGATCCGGCTCAAGGGCAAGGGCGCGGCCGGCGAACGGGGTGGCCCCGCGGGCGACCTCTACGTCACCGTGCACGTGAATCCGCACCGGATCTTCGGCCGGCAGGGCGAGCACCTGACGCTGAACGTCCCGGTGAGCTTCACCGAGGCGGCGCTGGGTGCCGAGATCAAGGTGCCGACCCTGGACGGTCTGCCCGTCACGGTCCGGATCCCCGCCGGTACGGCGAACGGCAGCAAGCTGCGCGTCCGTGGCAAGGGATCGGTCCGCCGGGACGGCAGCAAGGGTGACATCCTGCTCACCATCGAGGTGCAGGTCCCGCACGAGCTGAGCGAGGAGCAGCGCGCCAGGCTGCAGGAGTTCAGTTCGGCCTCGGACCAGCCTGACCTGCGGTCCGGGTTGTTCGGGAGTTCGTGATGGGCATCCCGTTCAGCCAGGTGCCGACCTGGGACGACCGCACCCCGATCTACGTGATCTCGGTGGCGGCCCAGCTGGCCGGCATGCATCCGCAGACACTGCGCCAGTACGACCGGCTCGGATTGGTCACGCCGAGCCGGGCGTCCGGCCGCGGCCGGCGGTACTCGGCGTACGACGTGGCGAAGCTGAGGTACGTGCAGCACCTGTCCCAGGAGGAGGGTGTGAACCTGGCGGGAATTCGGCACGTCCTCGCGCTACAGTCGGAAGTGGAAGATCTGCGCAAGCGGGTCAACCAACTCCTGGCAGAGGTCCAGCGAGGTGTCGGCGCTTCCCGGCGGAGCCCCGGCAGCCGAGTCTTCTCGGCCGGCCCGGCCGGCGATGTGATCGCCATGGGCCGGCAGCAGACCACGACTCGCTGGATCCGGACCCAGCCCTTGGAGCTGGGCCCCCGCTGATCCCCTCTGACCACCGGAGGATTCCAACCCCCCTCGGAACCTCCGGTCCGGTGGAGGTGTCGTTCCCCCGCGACGCCTCCACAGCCGAAGGTGCGCCCACCCCCCGGCGCCCTTCGGCCCCCGCAGGGTGGTCCGTCACAGGACCGCCCTGCGGCTTTCTCGTGAGATCTGACACGGCGACCTACCCTGGCAGGGTGACGTTCAGTCTGCAGACCGACCGGCTACTGATCCGGGATTGGGTAGAGGACGACGCCGACGCCGCACTGGAGATCTACGGTTCGCCCGACGTGGCGCCGTGGCTCTCGCCGGCGATCGACCGGGTCACCGACGTGACCACCATGCGAGCCATCCTGCGCGCCTGGATCGAGGCGCAGCCGAACTTCGTCGTGCCGGCCGGCCGGTGGGCCATCACCCGCCGCGACGACGGCGAGGTCGTCGGCGCACTGCTGATCCGCCTGCTCCCGCCGTACGAGGAGGATCTCGAGATCGGCTGGCAGTTGCGGCCGAGTGCGTGGGGCCAGGGGTACGCGACCGAGGCCAGCCATGCGCTGATGCGGTGGGCCTTCAAGGAGGGCGACACCGACGAGTTGTTCGCCGTCGCCCGCCCGAACAACCGGCGCGCGATCGCCACCGCCCGGCGGCTCGGGATGGAGTGGGTCGGCGAGACCGACAAGTACTACGACCTGAACCTGCAGGTCTACCGCATCCGCGCCTCGGAGTTCACCGAGTGAGGATGCGGGGTGGCTGTTCAAGAACCGACCGCCCGGCCGGCTTCGAACCGAAGCCCCGCATCGATCAGCGCGGCCAGCAGACGGTGTTCCTGCCGGTGCCGGGTGACGAGCTGCAGGCCGACCGGCAGTCCTGACCGCGCGAGTCCAGCCGGAAGACTGATCGCCGGGTGACCGCTGAGATTGAACGCCCAGGTGAGCGCGACACTGAGCGCGTCGCCCGGACCGTCGTGACCATGGGGAAGGTTCGGTGTGGTTGGTGTCGCGATGACATCGACCGAAGCGAATGCTCGCCGCAGCCGCTCGTCGTTCGCGCGGCGTAGGCCGGTGCGATCCACTCCGCCGTCCGCTCGGATCGCCATCCAGGCCGGTGCGGGATCGAGCAACTCGACCCTGACGTCCACTGGCTCGAGGATGCCCTTGAGCACCAGATCGTCCAACGCCGTCCGGGCGATCGACGCCAGTTCCGGCGCGATCGGAGCGAAGCCGAGGTCGGCCGACCAGGTCACCCGAAGGACCGATGGATGCGACGCGGCGTCGTGGCCGTTCATCACCGACAAGTACTGTCGCAGGTCGACGAGGTGCCGAGCGATCGCACCGCCCACCGCGAGCCCGGTCCGGTCAGCGCTCGGGATCGAGCCGTTGGTTGCCTTGAGCCCTGGTACTCCACACCAGGCCGCCGGGATGCGGACCGATCCCGCGCCGTCGGTACCGGTGGCCAACGGCACCATCGACGTGGCGACCGCCACGGCCGCCCCGGCCGAGGAACCACCGGGCACCACCGAGGAATCCCAGGGGTTCGCTGTCGGACCGCGGTCAGTTTGCCCCCACGTCTTCCAGATGGTTCCCGGTCCTGGCGTAGCCGTCGCACCGACGGGGATGGCCCCGGCGCCGATCAGCGGACCGGTGTACGCCGTACGTCCACCCTTGACCGCGATCGGTACGCCGAGCAACGGCCGCCTGTCGTTCGCATCCTCGGACAGCTCCCGGTCGAGCGCGGCCGCCTGCGCGCGCGCCCGGTCCGACCAGACCTCCCGGAAGGCCCGAAGCCCGTCATCGATCTGCCGAATCCGCTCGAACGCCGCCTCGACCACTTCAGCAGCCGACACCACGCGCCCCCCGACCGCAGCCGCAATCTCCACCGCGGACAATCGCCGATACTCGTCACTCTGCAACGAACGCCTCCAGCCACCGTCTACAAGCCTCTGTCACAACTGCGAGTCTCCAGGCCGCGGCCCGGTCTCGTTCGGTGCTCAGACTCCTTGTCATGGTCAGGCGCGAGGCCCGCGCTGGCACCACGGGCTCCGGACGCCGGAGCAGGGATCATGAGAGCCGCGAATTCACCCCGACGGAGGTAGGGAACCTGCGGCACGGTCCACGATTCTCGCGTCGGATCGACGTCCAGACGCACCATCCGTTCCATCAAAACGGCCATCTCGACCGGACCGATACCACCAGGGACCGGCGTGATGTACTGCGGAACCTGCCACGCTGATGGTGCGATGTCACCGGCGATCGAGCCGTCGTGCCGCGGCAGGAAACCGGAGTCGACGACCAATCGGTGGTGCGGCCGGATGTGTTCGTCGGTGAGGAGATGCGGGTTGCCAACGGCCGAAACCACAATGTCCGCCGAGCGGGCTCGAGTGAGGTCGTCCTGTGCGTCGAGACCCAGGACCCGACGACCCTCGTGACGCAGGAGTCTCACGACGCCGCGCCCTACAAATCCGTTGCCCCCGACGACCGCGATGCGTGGATCGTCGTGGGCGAACGCCCGGACCACCCGGGCGATGCCGTCGGCTGTGGCGCAGGACTGCTGTCTGGATCGCTCGCCGAGCAAGCCGTCGATGTCCTTGCCGGGGTCGAGCCTCTGCACCACGGAGGCCAGATGTGGCGGCGGGGGAAGGTTCACGATGACCGCCGAGATCGCGGGATCGGCCGAGCACGAGTCGATCAGTGCGGCG
This sequence comes from uncultured Actinomycetota bacterium, assembly GCA_963770725.1. Classification (GTDB taxonomy): domain Bacteria; phylum Actinomycetota; class Actinomycetes; order Propionibacteriales; family Kribbellaceae; genus Kribbella. The sequence goes on along the minus strand of CAVYQT010000007.1, from coordinate 1,064,322 downwards.
TACTCGGCTGCGCTGGTGGAGCCAAGTAGTACGTACTCGTCCACGTGGTATCCGAGGAACGCGAAAGCCTTCGCCTTCTGCCCGGCCGAGATTCGAGACGCCTCCATCCTCTGCCGCCACAGCGGGGAGTCGGAGGGACCAACGGCGAACCGGATGATCGAGATCCGCTTGTTGGAAGCGGCGATCCGGTCGTGGTACTGCGCCAACTCTGCGCGGATCGATTGCAGAACCTGGCGGCCGACCAAGTGTCGCGTCTGCCTCGATCTCATGACTCAGACCCGGTCGTCGATGCTGGAGAGCACTTGTGGGACCGGGGCGAGGCCGAGGAGTTGGCGGAGCGAGTCAGCCTCCTCGGGGGGAAGGAGTCGCTGATCGGTCAGGTCGCTGTGGTAGCTGCCGTCGAAGCGGACCTGTACGACGGTCAGGGTTTCCGGCGCGCCGGCCGCGTCATACGAGGAGAAGTCTCCGTGATGCGCCAGCCAGAGCACGGATTGTGAGTCCAGCCTGGGATCCAAGGCGGCGAGTGCGGCCGGGACCGCGCCGGTGAAATCGGTGATGAGACCGACACTGTCCGGATTGCCCGCTGGTTCTGAGAGCACGACCACCGGTCGATCGAGGCCTGGCCGGACGACCAGGCGGCCGAGGCAGTACGCCGGGCCGCCGTTGCTGTGCTGCCAGCGCACAAGCGCGGCTCGTTCTCGGGATTCGCCAGCCATGGAACCTCACTCCCGCTCGTATCAGGGGTTCAACCGTACGGCGTGGGCGCCATCCGGCCCTTCGGTTATCCACAGACCTTCTACTCACCCGCAACCGGCAGCCACCAAACGGATACAACTTGTAGTAGAACCACCCCTCGCCCTCTGGGAACCCTGAGATGTCCCCGGAATTCGTCAGAGTTGAGTGGAATGGACTCAAGTTTGGATAGGTTGTATCGAGTGACTGCTGTTAGTTGAGCTTGAAAGGCTGGAACCAGATGGACGTTCAGCGGTTGACGACGCTGGCCCGGGAAACCCTGTCGGTCGCGATCCGTCAGACCTCGGCGGCGGGCAACCCGACCGTGGAACCCATTCACCTGCTGTCCGCGCTGCTCGCACAGCCGGAGGGCACGACCGCCGGTCTCCTCGAGGCTGCCGGCGCCGACGTCGACGCCGTACGCCGCCGTACTGCCGAGTTCATGAGCCGCCTGCCGAAGGCGAGCGGCGGGAGCGTGCAGGCGCCGAGCCTGTCGCCGAAGACGAGCGACGTGCTGAACCAGGCGGAGCAGCGGGCCCTCGGGCTCGGGGACGAGTACGTCTCCACCGAGCACCTGCTGATCTCGCTCGCCACCGTCGAAGGCAACGCGAAGACCGCGCTCGGCGTGACCGCCGACGCGCTGCTGCAGGCGTTCGACCGGATGCGGGGCAACCGCCGGATCACCTCGCCGGAGGCGGAAGGAACCACCAAGACGCTGGAGAAGTACGGCGTCGATCTGACCGAGCGGGCCAAGGACGGCAAGCTCGACCCGGTGATCGGGCGTGACTCCGAGATCCGCCGGGTCGTCCAGGTGCTGTCCCGCCGTACCAAGAACAACCCCGTCCTGATCGGCGAGCCCGGCGTCGGCAAGACCGCCGTCGTCGAAGGGCTGGCCCAGCGGATCGTGGCCGGTGACGTGCCCGAGTCGCTGCGCGGCCGGCGGCTGATCAGTCTCGACCTGGGCGCGATGGTCGCCGGCGCGAAGTACCGCGGTGAGTTCGAGGAGCGGCTCAAGGCGGTGCTGACCGAGATCAAGGAGTCCGACGGCCAGATCATCACCTTCATCGACGAGCTGCACACCGTCGTCGGCGCCGGTGCGACCGGCGAGGGCGCGATGGACGCCGGCAACATGCTGAAGCCGATGCTGGCCCGCGGCGAGCTGCGGATGATCGGTGCCACCACCCTGGACGAGTACCGGACCCGGATCGAGAAGGACCCGGCGCTGGAGCGCCGCTTCCAGCAGGTGTTCGTCGGCGAGCCGTCGGTCGAGGACTCGATCGCCATTCTGCGCGGTCTGAAGGAGCGCTACGAGGCGCACCACAAGGTCGCCATCTCCGACAGCGCGCTGGTCGCCGCCGCGACGCTGTCCCACCGCTACATCACCGGCCGCCAGTTGCCGGACAAGGCGATCGACCTGGTCGACGAGGCCGCGTCCCGGCTGCGGATGGAGATCGACTCGTCCCCGGTCGAGATCGACTCGCTCCGCCGTACCGTCGACCGGCTGAAGATGGAGGAGCTCGCGCTGTCCCGCGAGGACGACCCGTCCAGCCAGGAGCGGCTCGAGCGGCTGCGTGCCGACCTCGCCGACCGCGAGGAGGAGTTGCGTGCCCTCGAGTCCCGTTGGGAGAAGGAGAAGTCCGGCCTGAACCGGGTCGGTGAGGTCAAGGAGCGGATCGACGAGCTCCGCGGCCAGGCCGAGCGCGCCCAGCGCGACGGCGACCTGGAGACCGCGGCCCGGATCCTGTACGGCGAGATCCCCGAGCTCACCAAGGAGCTGGAGGCGGCCGACGCCGAGCCCGAGGTCACCGACGGCCCGGACGCGATGGTCAACGAAGAGGTCGGCCCGACCGAGATCGCCGAGGTGATCGCGATGTGGACCGGCATCCCGACCGGCCGGCTGCTCGAGGGCGAGACCGGCAAGCTGCTCCGGATGGAGGACGAGCTGGGTCGCCGGCTGATCGGTCAGCGCCAGGCGGTCAAGGCCGTCAGCGACGCCGTCCGCCGGGCCCGGGCCGGTATCTCCGACCCGGACCGCCCGACCGGCAGCTTCCTGTTCCTCGGCCCGACCGGTGTTGGCAAGACCGAGCTGGCCAAGGCCCTCGCGGACTTCCTGTTCGACGACGAACGCGCCATGGTCCGGATCGACATGTCGGAGTACGGCGAGAAGCACAGCGTGGCGCGATTGGTCGGTGCCCCGCCCGGCTACGTCGGGTACGAGGAGGGCGGCCAGCTCACCGAGGCTGTGCGCCGGCGTCCGTACTCGGTGATCCTGCTCGACGAGGTGGAGAAGGCGCACCCCGAGGTCTTCGACCTCCTGCTGCAGGTGCTGGACGACGGCCGGCTGACCGATGGTCAGGGTCGTACGGTCGACTTCCGCAACGTGATCCTGATCCTGACCAGCAACCTCGGCTCGGCCTACCTGGCCGACCTGAGGCTGGACGACCAGGCGAAGCGCGACCAGGTGATGGCCGTGGTGCGGCAGTCGTTCAAGCCGGAGTTCATCAACCGGCTGGACGAGATCGTGCTGTTCGACGCCCTCGGTAGCGAGGAACTGACCCAGATCGTCGCCCTCCAGATCACCGCCCTGCAGCGCCGCCTGGCCGATCGCCGGATCACCCTGGACGTCGGCGACGACGCGATGGAATGGCTCGCCATGACCGGCTACGACCCGGTGTACGGCGCCCGCCCACTGCGCCGCCTGGTCCAGTCCGCCATCGGCGACGAACTCGCCCGCGACCTCCTGGCGGGCGAGATCCGGGACGGCGACACCGTCAAGGTCATCCTCAACGAGGCCAAGGACGCCCTGGACGTCATCCCCGCCTGACCCAGCATGCCGGACCCCGGGCCCGGCCTTCGCCGGGCCCGGCTCCACGGGTGAATGGGTCGGTGACGGATCCGCGGGCCGACTGGGCCGTACCGCGGCCCGGTTTGGCGGATCTGGGAGGATCGGGGGAGAGCTGGTGGAAGGAACCCCTCAGGGCATGACCGAGCAGCACGGCAACAACTCCGGCGAGGACCGACCTGGCCCGTACCAGGGCGTCTTCGGCTCGACCGGCCAACCACCGCCTGGCGCCCGGCCGCCCGGTCCACAGTCGCCCGGCTCGTCGCCGTACCGCGACCTGCCCGGAGGGTACGGCGGTGCGTTCGGCACTCAGCCGCATCAGGACGCGCGCCCACCCAAGCAGGTCACCTTCGCGGCCGTGATCTCGCTCGCACTCGGAGCCATGTGCCTGCTGCTCGCCGGTCTTGCGTTCACGTCCGCCGGTGAACAGATCGCCGAGATCGTCACCGGTTCCAAGGATGCCCAGGGGACGGTCGTCGCCGTCATCCTCGCCTGTGCCGTCGCCTACATCGTCCCGGCGATCTACCTGCGCAAACGGCACGCCTGGTCCCGCTACATGCTGATCGGTGTGGCCGCGATCGGCATGGCCGGCGGGGTGATGGCGCTGCCCAACAGCATCCTCGGCCTCGCCATCCACGGCACGCTGCTGTTCCTGATGCTCCAGCAGCCGACCAGGCTCTGGTTCCACCACCGCTGACGCGAAGGACTCCGCCCACCGCCCGGACTGGATCCAGGCGATGGCCGACAACCCCGTCCTCATCCAACGCCCCATCCTCACCGCCGACGACAACACCACCGCCATCCCCCGAGACCCCCAAACCCTCGCCCGCTTCCTCCCCACCTAACCCCCAGCAATCTGCCCCGCCCTGCCCCACGCTGCCCCACGCTGCCCCACGAAGCCTGTGGATGGCGCCGCGCTCGGAGGTGCGATTTCCTGGACAATCCTGCGGGTGCGTCAGAACTCGTCTCCGCCCGTCAGTGAGTTCACCTTGTCCGCTTGGGTTGACGAGTCGGTGATCGTCGGCGCGCCGGCGCATCCGGGCGGCACCTACACGTTGGCTGCCGTCGTGACGGAGACCGCCGCTGCGGGCGGAATCCGCGACGTGCTGCGTGAATTGACGCTGACCAAGGGAGGTCGACTGCATTGGGTCGACGAGTCGAGCAAGCGCCGTAGTCACATCGTCGCGGCTGTGACGGCTCTCGACGTGGCCGCAATCGTCACCATCGGATCGCCGGTGCACCGATCGAAGCAGGAACGAGCACGCCGGTGCTGCCTGGAGCGGCTGTTCTACGAGCTCGGACTGATGGGCGTCACCGACGTCGTGCTGGAGTCCCGCACCGCGACGCCGGACCGGCGCGACCTGCGGCTGGTCGACTCTGCCAGAGACAAGGGACTGATCCCGCGGGACCTCAAGGTCGGCTTCGCCCGTCCACGAGACGAACCGATGCTGTGGCTCCCGGACGCAGTCGCCGGGGCCGTCACAGCCGCGAAGCTCGGCGAGCCGCGGTGGTTGCTCGCGCTGTCCGAGATTCTCACGGAGCACGAAGTGAACGTGCGCTAGGAAGCGCGAAAGCTGGGTCCCATCCTCCGGTGGGGGTCCCAGCTTCACTTCTCTCCAAGCAGCACCTGGCGAGCTGGTGCCAGTATGCCACAGGCACCTGGCGATGTGCCCGCTGTCCACACGTCGCCGGGTCAGAGTTTTTGGAGGCGGGTTAGGGCTTCTTGGAGGATTTGGGGTTGTTTGCAGAAGGCCCAGCGGACCAGGGGGCGGCCGGCTTCGGGGTTGTCGTAGAAGACTTGGTGGGGGATGGCTACGACGCCGGTGCGTTCGGGGAGCATGCGGCAGAACTCGATGCCGTCGGTGTGGCCGAGGGGACGGATGTCGGTGGTGACGAAGTAGGTGCCCTGCGGGCGGTGGACGCCGAAGCCGAGGTCTTCGAGGCCGTCGCAGAGGAGGTCGCGGCGGGCCTGCAGGTCGGCCCGGAGGGCGTCGTAGTAGTCGTTGCCTAGCGCAAGTGCTCCGGCGACGGCCGGCTGGAACGGGGCGCCGGAGGTGAAGGTGAGGAACTGCTTGGCTGTGGTCACCGCGGTGACCACAGCAGGGGAGCCGGTGACCCAGCCGATTTTCCAGCCGGTGACGGCGAAGGTCTTGCCGGCGCTGCTGATCGACACGGTCCGTTCGGCCATTCCGTCGTACGACGCGAGTGGCGTGTGCGGCCGGCCGTCGTACACCAGGTGTTCGTAGACCTCGTCGGTGATGACGATCAGGTCGTGCTCGACCGCGACCTCGCTGACTCCGCGGAGTTCGTCGTCGGTGAGGACGGTGCCGGTCGGGTTGTGCGGGGAGTTGATCAGCAGGACCTTGGTGCGCGGGGTGACGGCGGCGCGGAGCTCGTCGAGGTCGAGGCGGTACTCCGGGGCGCGGAGGGTGACCGGGACGCGGCGGCCGCCGGCGAAGGCGATGCCGGCGGAGTAGGAGTCGTAGTACGGCTCCAGGGCGATCACCTCGTCGCCGGGTTCGACGTACGCGAGCAGGGCGGCGGCGACGGCCTCGGTCGCGCCGGTGGTGACGAGGACCTGGGTGTCGGGGTCGTACGACAGGTCGTAGAAGCGCTTCTGGTGGTCGGCGATCGCCTGGCGCAGCGCGGGGACGCCGCGGGCCGGTGGGTACTGGTTGGCGCCGGCGCGGATCGCGGTGATCGCGTCCTCGAGCAGCGAGTCGGGTCCGTCGCGGTCCGGGAAGCCCTGGCCGAGGTTGACCGAGTTGGTCGCCACCGCAAGGGCGGACATCTCGGCGAAGACCGTCGTCCCGAGCCCGTTCAGCCGCTCAGCGTGTTCGCGCATGCCCCGACCCTAACGCGCCCCACCGGCCGGGGCACGATCAGTTCCACTCCGACGGGGGTGCCGGCGGTACGACGGCCGGACGGTCCTCGCACCAGGTTGCGCCGGTCCAGCCGCCGTCGTTCCCGGACAGCAGGCGGACGTCGAACTCCGGCGTACCGTCGAACTGGAACGTGCCGCAGTTGTTCACGAACGGCGCACCGACGTTGCGCGCGTCGACGTTCTCGAACGTGGCCCAGCCGCCGACCCGGGCGTTGACCACGTTGGTCCCGGTGCCGTCCACCTTGATGTTGCTTATGGCAACGTTCGTGATCGCGTAGTCGTCCTTCACCGGCCAGTCGACGACGAACAGCAGCGCGTTGTACGTCGAGTCCAGGAACGAGCTGTCGGTGATCTCGATCCGGCCGGACATCGTCGACTGCAGTGCGTACAGCCAGATCGCGCCGAGGCCGAGGTCCCAGTTCAGGTCGCGCGGGCCGCCGCGGACGGTGGTGTTGCGGGCGAACGTCAGCGTGCCCTCGAACGGCGTGGAGTTGAACCGCGATCCCGCGTGCAGCGTGCTGCCCTCGCGGATCGGATCGGCCACCAGGTTGTCGGTGACCGCGTTGTCCTTGCCGCCGTAGATGGCGATGTTGTTCGCCAGTACCGGGGTCTGGACGGTGTTGTGGTCGTAGACGTTGTCGTGGTTGACCAGGCCGTCCGGGTTCGACTCCGACCACATCGCGAGCCCGTCGTCACCGCTGTTGCGGATGAAGTTGTTGGTGGCCCGGACGTTCGAGACACCGAGGGGCAGGTTCATCCCGTCGGCGATCGCGTCGGTGATGATGTTGTTCCGGATCAGCAGCCCGTCCATCGGGCCGTCCAGCCAGATGCCGACCTTGGTCCGGTGCAGGTAGAGGTTCTCGATCGTCGAGCCGCCGCCGATCGCGCCGCCGATCCCGTTCACCTGATCGGTGTCGATCCGTTCCCGTACGTCGCTCTCGATCGCGAAGTCGGCCAGATGGACGCGGGTGCTGCCGCCGTCCGCGGCGTACCGGCCGTAGAACCCGGGCGCGCTGTGCACCGACTTGTCCGGGGCGGGTTCGGGCAGCGGCAGGACGTTGCCCTTGATGATCGTCCACCAGTTGCCGGCGCCGCGGACGGTCACCTTGTCAACCACGATGTGCCGGTTGACCTGGTAGGTGCCCGGTGGGATGAACACCGACCAGCCGATCCGTTGGGCCGCCGCGATCGTGCGCTCGATCGCGGGCGCCGCATCGCGTCGTCCGGTGGGGTCGGCGGCGAACCACTGCACCGACAACGACTTCCGTGGCTGCTGGAGCGGTGCGCCGACCAGCTCGAAGTCGGCCACGTCGAGCACATACCATGCGGCGGGAGTGTTCCGCGGTACGGCGAACCGGACCCGGTCGCCGGCCTGGTACGTCCGGCCGAGCAGCACTCGCTGTTCGTCGTAGAAGTGGTTCGGCCGGAACGGCTTGGCCACCGGATCCGGCTCGGGCTTCCACCACCCGGGGATCGGGTCGACATTCGGGTCGTTGGAGAACGGATACATGCCGTACAACCAGGCGTACTCGGAGGTCAGCGTCATCGCCCGCTTGTGCTTGCCGTTCACGGTCACGTCGAGCGGCGCCCGGATGCCGCCGCCCGCCGGCGCGTCCGGAATGCTGTAGCGCAGCGTCAACGCGTTCGCGGGCTCGGTCAGGGTGAATTCGACGTACTGCGTTGACGTCAGGCGTACGGCGGTCCGTCCGGAAGCCTCGGCCGGGAGAGTGTAGGCCTCACGACTCGGTCCGATCTTTTCGCCTGTGTGGAGGGCGTTTTCGGCCTCTTGCTCGATGAACGCAACGTCCGCGCCGCGTCCCGCGACCAGGGCCGGATCGAGTCCCGCGCGAGTGATCCGCGGGGCCGGCCGCGCGGCCGCGGCGGGGGTGGTGAGCACTGCACCGAGCAGGGCGGTCGTCAAGACGACTGCCACGGTGCGCAGGTGTGATCGGGACATTGGCGGATCCCCCTCCGGGACGAACAGCCGACGCTGAACTGGAGAGTAAGCAGGTAGCAGATGCTCTGCAAGATCTCGACGGAAACCAGAAAGAATCGATCACAGCTAGATCGGTCAGACAATGCCTGGCGACGCGGGTCAGTCCGTCGGGGGATCCACCTGGGGTACGGGGCGGAGGGCCCGGAGCCAGAGTTCGGTTTGGGCGATGTGGGCGGAGGCTGCGGTGGCGGCCGCGGCCGGGTCGCGGCGGGCGATGGCGGAGAGGATGGCGCGGTGGCCGCGGTCGCTGGTCTGCTTGATCGCGTCGAACTCCGCGCCCGGCTCGAAGATCCGGTAGTGACCGCCGCGGCCGCGGATCACGCCGGTGAGCGCGGTGACGGTCGGGTTCCCGCCGGCCGTGCAGATCGCGCCGTGGAACTCGGCGTCGAGCTGCTGGATCTCCGTCGCGTCGGCGGTCGCCTCCAGCCGGTCCAGGATCTCGCCCAGCAGCTTCTCCAGGTCCGGATCCTGCCGGGCGGCGGCCGCCGCGGTCGCGTGTGCCTCGAGCACCCGCCGTACCTCCAGCAGTTCGAGCACGCCCTCGAGCGGGATCAGCTCGACCGACAGCGAGAACCGGCTGATGATCTCGGCCGGGTCCAGCGCCGAGACGTAGGTGCCGGAGCCGTGCCGCGACTCGATCACGCCGAGCGCCGCGAGCGACCGGGCCGCCTCGCGCAACGAGCTGCGGGACACGCCGAGGTGGTCGCACAGCTCGGGCTCGGGCGGGAACTTCGCCCCCGGTCCGAGCTCGCCGGACGCGATCATCTGGCGCAGGCCCGCCAGCGCCTTGTCGGTGGCAGCCATTCGTACCTCCTCGTCTCGGACGCCTCGTCCGAAGAGTCGCTGACGACTCACCTGAAGAGTAAGTCCTCAGACCTCTTGTGGTCACATCTCGCGAAAACCTTGTCATCGCCGCGCAACGGTCACTAGGGTGCCAGAAGCGGTCGACCAATTCATCAGATGTCCGCGCCGACGTCTGATGCCCTCCCCTGGGCCTACATCCGCTGAGGAGAAAGCGCCATGTCCCACCGACCACGCACGATGCTCGCATCTCTCGCCGCCGCGGCAACGGCCGCCGCGCTGCTGCTGTCCGCCTGCGGACCCGGCCCGGCCGAGAAGGCCGAAGGCCAGGTCACCCTGCAGATGGTCGAGAGCCTGACCAACCCGACCCGGACCACGCTGCTGAAGAAGCTGATCGCCGACTTCGAGTCGAAGAACTCCGGCATCAAGGTGCAGTTGATCTCGCCGCCGACCAACCAGGCGGACCAGAAGATCCAGCAGATGCTGCAGTCCGGCAAGGGCGTCGACGTACTGGAGGTGCGGGACACCACCGTCGGCCCGTTCTCGACCAACAAGTGGATCTACGACATGACGCCCGACCTGAAGGGCTGGGACGGTCTGCAGGCGCTGACGCCGAACGCGCTCAAGGTCGCCCAGGAGGGCGGCAAGTCGTACATGGTCCCGTACGGCTTCTACGGCCTGTCGCTGTTCTACCGCAAGGACCTGGTCCAGCAGGCCGGGTTCAGCGGTCCGCCGAAGAGCTGGGCGGAGATGGTCGAGCAGGCGAAGAAGATCAACAATCCGTCGAAGAACGTCTACGGCTACTCGTTCCGCGGTGGTCTCGGGGCCGGCGGCAACGCGATCGCAATCATCTCCGGTTACGTGATCGACGAGATCAACCGCGACAACGCGTTCAAGCTGACCAGCGGCAAGACGATCTTCTCGTCGCCGAAGGGCGTCGACGCGCTGAACCTGTACCTCGACCTGTTCAAGAACGCCTCGCCGCCGTCCTCGGTCAGCTGGGGCTACCCCGAGATGGTGCAGGGCTTCACCTCCGGTACGACGGGCTTCCTGCTCCAGGACCCCGAGGTGATCGCGACCGTCAAGCAGTCCAAGACGATCAAGGAAGACCAGTGGGGTACGGCGCCGCTGCCGGTCGGGCCGACCGGCAAGGCCGCGCAGCCGCTGGCGAACGCGGGCTGGGGTGTCGCGCAGGGCAGCGAGCACAAGCCCGAGGCCGTGAAGCTGATCAAGTTCCTGACCTCCGGTGACGCCGCGATGACGTTCTCCAAGGAGAACAGCCTGGTCCCGATCCTGAAGTCGGCGGCCGAGGACCCGTTCTTCAAGGACGGTCCGTGGGCGTCGTACGTCGCGATGAACGAGTCGCCCGACACCTACGTCGTGGTCACCCAGCCGCGTGGTGTCCCGTGGTCCACGGAGTGGGGCAACAAGGCCGATGCCGACGTACAGAAGATGATCACCGGCAAGGCCCAGCCCGCCGAGATCCTGAAGAGCTGGGACGAGTACTGGACCAAGAAGTGGGCCGGGAACTAAGCCTCGATCCGTGGGTCCTGCCGCGCTGCGCGGCACTCGGCGGGCACATCGCGGCGTTGGAGCACGAGGCACGGAGAACCCCACTCCGAGCCACGCACTCCGCCTTGCGCTGCACTCCGCCGAGCACCTGCTCGCTGCTGCCAGGACCCACGGATCGAGGCTTTCGATGTCTTTGACTGAAACGGACCGGCCGGCTCTGAAGCCACCCGCGACGAGGCGGCCGGTCTCCGGTCGGCGGCGGTGGTCCGGCCGTACGGCGTTGGTGTTGCTGGCCTTCATGTTGCCGGCGCTGGTGTTCGTCGGGGTGTTCACGTACTACCCGCTGCTGAGCGGGATCCAGATGGCGTTCAGGAACTACAACCTGAACGACCTGTCGGACACCTCGTGGGTCGGGCTGGACAACTTCCGCACCCTGCTGAACGACCAGATGTTCCGCGGCACGGTGACGAACTCGATCGTCTGGGTGGTCGGCTCGCTTGTGCCGCAGTTCCTGATCGGCTTCGCGATGGCGATGTGGCTACGCCGGAGGTTCCGCCTCCGCGGGGCCTACCAGGCTTTGGTCTTCTTCCCGTGGGCGGTGTCGGGGTTCCTGATCGGCATCCTGTTCCGCTGGATGTTCAACGGCGAGTTCGGCGTGGTCAACGACCTGCTGATGAAGTCGCACCTGATCGACACCCCGGTGCCGTGGCTGGCCGATGCCCGCTACGCGATGATCTCCGTCATCATCGCGAACGTCTGGTACGGCGTGACGTTCTTCGCGATCATGATCCTCGCCGCACTGCAGGGCGTGCCGGAGGAGTTGTACGAGGCGGCCGCGATCGACGGTGCCGGGAAGGTCCGGACCCTGTTCAGCATCACCATCCCGTCGATCCGGACCACACTGGCACTGACCGTGCTGCTGCGGGTGATCTGGATCTTCAACTCACCCGAACTGATCTTCGGGATGACCGGCGGCGGCCCGGCGAACGAGACGCACATCGTCACGTCGTACATGATCCAGGTGACCCAGGAGGGTGACTACGGGCGTGCCTCGGCGATGGGCGTGATGGTCGTCTTCGTGCTGATGCTGTTCGCGGTCTTCTACCTGATGGCGATCCGGCCGAGGCCATCCCTTCCGAGAAAGAAGGGGCTCGCATGATCCGCTCCGAAACCCTGGCCGGCCGGATCGTGAAGTTCGGCGGGCTCGGGATCTGCCTGATCGTCACGGTCTTCCCGCTGTACTGGATCCTGATCACGTCGTTCAAGGATCCGGGCACGATCTTCGCGTACCCGTTGAAGTACTGGCCCGGGACGTGGTCGCTGGAGAACTACCGCGGTCTGTTCGACCAGTCGAACTTCGGCGTCTTCATCGGCAACAGCCTGATCGTGTCCACGGTCGCGGCCGCGCTGGCCACGGTGGTCTCACTGCTGTCGGCGTACGTGCTGGCCCGGTTCGAGTTCGTCTCCAAGGGCGCGGTGATGGGCGCGTTCCTGGTGACGCAGATGATCCCCGGGTTCATCGCGCTCGGCTCGCTCTACATCCTGATGACGAGGCTGTACCTGGTCGACAATCGCTGGGGCCTGGTCCTGGTGTACGTCGCCATGTCGATCCCACTGTGCACAGTGATGTTGCGCGGGTTCTTCGAGAACGTGCCGGCCTCGCTCGAGGAGGCCGCGATGGTGGACGGCTGCTCACGGCTGTCCGCGTTGTTCCGGGTGCTGGTGCCGGTGATGACACCGGGGATCGCGGCGTCGTACATCTTCAACTTCGTCAACTGCTGGAACGAGCTGTTCCTGTCGGTGACCTTGCTGAACAGCGACAGCAACAAGACCGTCCCGGCCGCGCTGAACGGCTTCATCAGCAGCTACAACATCGACTGGGGCTCGATGTCGGCCGCGGCCGTGCTGAGCATCGTGCCGACGATGATCCTGTTCGCCGTCGCCAGCCGCTACATCGTGGAGGGATTGACCGCCGGCGCCGTCAAGGAGTGAAGGAAGGATGGTAGGTCCCACACCTGCCACTGCCGCACCCCGATCTCCTGGTACGGCGCATCGGCCGGCCGGTGATCCACCGACCAGGACCGTCGCCATGCCCCGGGCGCGCGGAACCTCCAGGTTGACCGGGAGGTCGTCGAACATCGCGGCCCGGCCGGGGTCGACGGTGAAGCGGGTCAGGAAGGCGTCGAAGCTCTCCTCGTACGGCTTCGGGACCAGGTCGCCGGCCAGGATGTCGAAGATGCCGTCGAAGCAGGCGGTCAGGCCGAGCTGCCGGAACGCCTGTTCGGCGTGGTACGTCGACCCGTTCGTGTAGACGAAGCGCCGACCCGGGAGGGCACTGAGGGCGGTGGCGAGGGACGGGTCCGGGCTGAGCACCGAGTAGTCGATCCGGCGCTCGAAGCTGAGGAAATCGTGTGGGTCGATGTTCCGCGTCGTCATCGCACCGCGCAGCGAGGTGCCGTACTGCGCGACCAGGTCGGCCTGGATCTGCCGGGCGCCGACCACATCAGTGCCGTAGAACTCGGCCACCGACGACAGGATGCCGTGCGTCAACTGCGCGGCGAGTGCCGACTCCGCCGGGTAGAGCGTGTTGTCGAGATCCAGCACCCAGGTGTCGATAGTCGTCAGCACCCCACCAGAGTAGTGACACACTGGGCCGTGTCAGCACCTACGGGAGGACGGGAGAACGTGGCGACTGCGCTCATCACCGGACCGACAAGCGGGATCGGACGGGCGTTCGCGGACAAGCTGGCGCTCGAGGGCTACGACCTGGTGCTGGTGTCCCGGGACGAGGCGCGGCTGAAGGAGACCGCCGCCGACCTGACCCGCGTGCACGGGATCGCCTGTGAGGTGCTCGCGGCCGACCTGACCGACGCCGACGACCTGGCCAGGGTGGAGGACCGGTTCCGGACCGGACCGATCGAGGTCCTGGTGAACAACGCCGGCTTCGGGCAGAAGAAGCCGTTCTGGGCGAACCCGGTCGAGGTCGAGGAGAAGCAGTTCGACCTGCTGGTGCGCGTGGTGCTGCGGCTGACGCATGCCGCCGTACTGCCGATGATCGAGCGCGGGTCGGGTGCGGTGATCAACGTCTCCTCGGTCGCGGGCTTCCTGCAGCGCGGCAGCTACAGCGCGCACAAGTCCTGGGTGACGACGTTCTCCGCCGGGCTGGCGACCGGGCTGCACGCGAAGGGGGTCGCGGTGATGGCGCTGTGCCCGGGGCTCGTGCACACCGAGTTCCACGACCGGATGGGGATGGACAAGTCGGTGATCCCGTCGTTCATGTGGCTGGACGCGGACGACATGGTCGAGGCCGCCTGGAAGGACCTGATGCGCGGCAAGGCGATCTCGATCCCGACCCGCCGCTACAAACTCCTCACCGCCGCCGCCCGCTACATCCCGCGCTCCATGATCGCCCGCGTCTCCACCATCGGCCTGGACGGCCGCCGCCGCACCTGAGACAGCTCGGCCCAACCAACTCGGTGTTGCCTGCGTCCAACGTGCACATCGAGGGGGAAAGGCTGGAGACATGTACGGACGGGGAGTGCGGCGGGTGACCGCCGCGGCAGGGCTGGTCGGGCTGGCCTTGGGTTTGGTGGCCTGCGGCAATGAAACTGACGGGGGTACGCCGTCGGGCAACGCGCCTGTGACGCCGAGCGTGACACCCAGTACGACGCCGGAGCGATCGGTGCCTGAGCCGGTGAAGACACCGACGATGGCGCCGACTCCGACAACGAAGCCGGCGGCGATGCAGTTGCGCACGTCGATGCTGCTGACCGGGCCCGACGTTGCGAAGGCGGATCCGAACCGCGGCTGGATCGTCACCAAGGGCTCCGCCGACCCGATCTGCGGTCCGGCGTCGACCCGGGGCAACGGCGTCCGCGGGAGCCTGAACCGGAACTTCACCACCGAGCTGGACGCGTCCGGCGGCCAGTGGCTGACCCGGTACGACGACCTGCGGTCGGCCAAGGCGGCGTACGACAAGATGGTCGCGACCATCAAGTCCTGCAAGGCGCTCGATCCCGCGCCGACCCACGCGCGCAAGCTGACCGAGAACCGGACGCTGCCGCTCGGCGACGCGACCGCCATCGTGCGCTGGTACGACTACCCGCTCCCGTCGGACCCGGGCAGCGAGCCCGGCGGTTTCCCGTACGCCGTCACCCGCAAGGGCAGCGTCGTCTCCGTCCTCGCCTTCCGCGAGATGGGCGACGGTGTGAAGCCGGCCAACTTCGAGAAGCTCGCCCGCGCCGCAGCCGCCCGGATGGGGTGAGTCACAGCTTCTCGGCGACCTCGGTGAGTACGGCGAGGGTCGCGGTGATGAGCGGGTGGTCGGCCCGGCTCCGGCGGACGGCGGCGTAGACGCGCCGGGTGGGCACCGGCTCCGTCAGCGGACGGGTCACCGCGAGCGCCGGTACGGCGAGGCTCGGCACGAGGGAGACGCCGCCGCCGGCCGCGACCAGGGCGGCGACGGCGCGGAAGTCGTCGGACTGATGGACGACCCGGGGCTGGAAACCGGCCTGTTCGCAGGCCAGCAGGACGACGTCGCGGATCGGGTTGCCGGCCGACGGCATCACCCAGTCGTCAGCGGCGAGCATCGGCAGCTCGATCGTGCCGGCCGAGGCGGCCGGGTGTGACGGCGGGAGTACGGCGACGAACGGCTCGGCGTACAAGGGGATCCGGACCAGGCGCTGATCGTCCGGGCGAGGGGAACCACGATGCTCGACGGCGATGGCGAGGTCCGCGTCGCCGTCGAGCAGCTGCGTGATGCCCTGGTGGCCTTCGGCGTCGCGGATGACGAGGTCGAGGCCGGGGTTGGTTTCGCGGAGGCGGGCCAGGGCGGGGGCGACCAGCAGGCTGATCGCGGTCGCGAAGGCGGTGATCCGAACCTCGCCGTTCGCTCCGTTCGCGTGCAGCCGCATCGCGTCTTCGGCGCGCTCGACCTCGCTGAGAATCGTGTCGGTGTGGGCGAGGAGCAGGCGGCCGGCCGAGGTGATGGCGACCCGGCGGCCGCGGCGTTCGAGCAGCTCCTGGCCGACCTCGGATTCCAACGCCGCCAGCTGCTGCGAGACCGCCGAGGGCGTCAGGTGCAGCACCTCGGCGGCCGCGGTCACCGTGCCGTGATCAGCTAGCGCGCGCAGCACCCGCAGTCGTCGTACCTCGATCACGGACCTCAGCTTCGCACAGCTCGTGATCGGCGTCGGCCACCAGCGTCAGCGTGGGACGCGGCTCCACCGGTGCCGGCTGCGGCGACGCGGTCCGGCTCTGGAGGAAGCGCCGTACGGCACGGACCGGGTGGCGGCGTGGGCGCGCCGGTCTGTGCGGGATCACCGGTGCGTTCGGGTGGGCTGAGTGGGTCTGCTCGTGGATCGTCTTGATCATCGAGAACGGGATGTAGTTCACGGGGTTCCTTTCGTCCCTTCGACGGTAAGAACTCACCCCTTCATGCGTCCAATGAAATTTTCTCGCAGAGTTGATGTCTTTGGTGCATGATCGAGGTCATGGAACTGCGTCAACTCAGATCGTTCGTGGTGGTGGCCGAGGAGATGAACGTCGGCCGGGCGGCGGTCCGGCTGCATCTGACCCAACCGTCGCTGAGCCGGCAGATCGCTGCCCTGGAACGCGATCTCGGGGTCGAGTTGTTCGCCCGGGTACGACGCCGGTTCGTGCTGACCGCGGCCGGGGAGACGTTCCTGGCCGAGGCGCGGGACCTGTTGCGACGGTCCGACGAGGCGGTCCGCGCGGCGCAGCGGACCCAGCGCGGCGAGCTCGGGACATTACGCTTGCGCTTCGTCCAGTCCGCGACGTTCGAGGCGGTGCCGCGGTTGCTGGGCGCCTTCCGGCAGGCGTACCCCCAGGTGGTGCTCGATCTGGAGAGCGTGACGACCATCCGGCAGACGGAGGCGCTGCGCGACGGCCGGATCGACGTCGGCCTGATTCGCCCGACGACCCCGGAGGGCGCGCGGACCACGGCCGGCCGCACGAACGGACTGCTGACGAGGACGGTGTCGAGCGATCCGCTGGTGGCGGTGCTCCCGGCCCGGCACCGGCTGGCACGGCGGAAGCGGATCCGGCTGGAGGAGCTCGCGGACGACCCGTTCGTCTTCTACACGCGGTTGAGCGGCCCGGCCGTCCACGACACGCTCGTCGGTTACTGCCGTGCCGCCGGGTACACGCCGCGGATCGAGCAGGAGGCGGCCGACGTACAGACGATCGTGTCGCTGGTGGCGGCGGGACTCGGGGTCTCGCTGCTCATCGGCCCGACCCCACCGTCGAACCCGGACGCGGTCGTCTACCGCGAGTTGTCCGACGACCTGCCACCGTGGCAACTCTCCGTCGCCTGGTCGCCGGACAACCGTTCGCCCGTCCTCGCCCGTTTCCTCGAACTCGTCTGACTCAGTCGAGGGTGTCGGGGTCGCCGCCGGTGCGGACGCCGGTCTCGAGGTCGGCGATGGCGGCCATGTCGTCGTTGTCGAGCCGGAAGTCGAAGACGGCGAAGTTCTCCTGGATCCGGCTCGGGGTCTTCGACTTCGGGATCACCACGTTCCCGAGTTGCAGGTGCCAGCGGATGACCACCTGGGCGGGCGTCTTGCCGTGCTTGCCGGCCAGCGTCTTCAGCGCCGGCTGATCGAGCAGCTCGCCCTGGGCCAGCGGGCTCCACGCCTGGGTGACGATGTCGTTCTCCGCGTTGAACGCCCGCAGCTCGTCCTGCGGAAGCGCCGGGTGCAGCTCGATCTGGTTCACCGCCGGCCGGATCGTAGTCTCGTCGAACAGCCGCCGCAGCGCCGGCTCGTGGAAGTTCGAGACCCCGATCGCGCGGATCCGCTTGTCGGCGTACAGCTGCTCGAACGCCTTCCAGGTCTCGACGTACTTGTCCTTCTTCAGCGCCTGCCAGTGGATCAGGTACAGGTCGACGTACTCGAGGCCGAGCCGCTCCAGGCTCGCGTCGAACGCCGCCAGGGTGCTGTCGTAGCCCTGGTCGCTGTTCCACAGCTTGGTGGTGATGAAGAGCTCGTCGCGGGGGAGGCCGGAGGTGGCGATCGCCCGCCCGACGCCGGCCTCGTTGCCGTAAACCGCCGCGGTGTCGATGTGCCGGTAGCCGGCCTGGAACGCGGTCGTCACGACGTCGGTGACGATCTCGTCCTCGATCTGCCAGACCCCCAGGCCCAGCTGCGGGATCTCGACGCCGTTGTCCAGAGTGATGGTGGGGACTGTGCTCATTCGTCTATTCCAGCCGAGCCGTCGGGTCCGGCCCAGTCATCCGACGTGTGACAACAACCTCATCAACCGGCCGTAACCACGTCGTAGGTCTTGGCATCCGGTTCCAGGAACCGCAGCAGCCCCGCTCCCGCACGCTCCAGCTCGGTCGTCGTCTTCTTCGTCGTACGGCCGAACGGGGTCAGCGTGAGAGTCGCCACACCTCGCTTCTTCTCCGCCGTCCACAGGCCCGCGACCAGGCCGTCCACGGTGTACGTCGCCTTGACCCGGAGGTTCTTGGTGAACACGGCCGGCTTGTGCTCGTCGGCGATGATCCGCTCGCGTTTGGCGTGGGCGAGGAGCAGGTTGTCGAACTCCGGCAGGAACCTGACGGGCGCCGGGGTGTCCGGATCCGGCCGCGGCGCATCCGGTACGTCGTACAGCGTCTTGCCGGCCTCGTCGGTGAACTGCTCGAGCTCGAGCGGGTCGAACACCGGCTTCGCCTTCGGCAGCCCGGACCAGGTCTGGAAATCTGCCGGGGTCGCCGGGCCGAACGCCTGCAGATAGCGGACGACGAGCTCCTCGGGCACTGCTTTGGTGTGGAGCTTCCCGCTCAGCCAGGCCTCGGCCGGGGTGAACCGTGCGTTCGCCGGCCAGCCCCAGCGGGTGCCGGTCGGGTACATCACCAGCGGCACCATCATCCGGGTGCAGAACCCGAGCGCCCGCTCGTTCACCGCGGGGAACTCCTTCTGCAACGCGTCCCGCACCTCGGTGAACGTCAACGGCCCCTTGGCCAGCAGCTTCTGCGCCGCCTTGACCACCTTGTCCGGCTCGAGCCCCTCACCCCGCTCCTTGAGCATCCGCAGCCCTGCCTCGAGGACCGGTGCCAAGGTCGTCCTGAACCGCAGATAGTCCGCGGCGGTCAACAGATGCAACGTCCCGCGGAACAGCGTCGCCCGCACCACCTCGCGGTCCTTGATCGCCTGGTCCAGTTGCGTCTCCTCGAACCCGGTGAGGCGCGACCACAACCCGACGTACGGATGCTTCGGCTCCTGCCCCTGCATCCCCGCCAACCGCCCGACGGCGTCCACCACCGACACATCCGCCCGCTCGACCAGCAACTGCCTCGCGAGCGTTGCCCGATTCACCGCCCGCCCAGTCAGAAGCACCATGCACGCATCCTGCCCGGCGGCACCGACAAAGTCAGCTGTAGTCCTTCTCGTCGTACTTCGGCAGTCCGAGCAGGCGACGGATCTCGGTGGACGGTGCCTTCCCGCCGGCGGCCGAGGCGAGCCGCAGGTGGCCGGCCATCTCCGAGAGGCTGTCAGCCGACGCAACCCGCAACCAGTGCGGCCGGGCAGCCGCATCGGCCCGGGCCAGCGCCTTGATCTGCTTGGCCACCTTGGTCGGCCATGGGATCGCAATCAGCTGCCGCGACTCAGCCAGATTCGCCGCGGCCACCGCTCGAGCGCGTGCCCGCAGCGTCGCCACCGACGAGCCGTTGTTGGCAGCCTTCTCGAATCGCTCCAGCGCGACGTTGTAAGGCCGAGTCACCTCCAGGTACCGCTTCCCCGCCGCGGCCACACTCAATTGCACCGGCTTGGGAGTCACGAGCGGAACACTCCGCACTGGTGCGGGCGTCCTGCTCGGCGACGGTGCCGCGCTCGAGTTCGCAACATCAACCGGCTGGTCTTCACCCCCGGCGCACCCGGCCACACCCAACACTCCAACGACACCAACGACTGCCAGAACTCGACGCACGATGCTCCCTCACCCAGACCGAACCGGCTCACCCTAGCCCGGGCGTGACTGGCTGGTCGGCGGCACCCCTGGGCTGTGAATCCGTCGATTGTCCGAATATCGCCCTACGCGGATGAGTCCGAACCCGTTCAGAACGTGCAACCTTCCTCCTGACAGGACACCAGACCGAGGAGGGACGAAATGGCCGTTGACACCTTCATCGTCTACGTCGGGGTCTACGACGAACTCGCCGACGCCGAGGCGGATTACCAGCTCGTCAAGGATCTGCACACCGAAGCCGGACTGATCGACGCGTACGACGCCGCCATCGTCGAGCGTCGCGAGGACGGGAAAGTGAAGATCGCCAAGAAGCACGAGACGCCGACACGGGCCGGCGGGGTGCTCGGTGGCGGCGTGGGGCTGGCCACCGGTCTGGTCGTCGCGCTGTTCCCGTTCGCCGCGATCGGCGGCGGGCTGCTCGCGGCCACGACCGCCGGCGGCGCCGTCCTGGGCGCGGTGGCCGGACACGCGGCGGCGGGGATGAGCCGCAGCGACCTCAAAGAGCTCGGCGAGCAGCTGGACGCCGGCCAGGCCGGGCTGGTGGTCGTCGGCGTGTCGGATATGGGCGCCAAGGTCGAGCAGTCGATGCGGCGGGCGAAGAAGACCGAGGCGAAGGAGCTCAAGGCCGACACCGCCGAGATCGAACGTGATGCGCGCACCGCGAGCGGCGATGCCGGCTAGCAGAACGCGGATGGGTGGGTGAGACCGCGAGAGGGGTCCGTGGGTGACTAGGGGAGCTGGGTCCGGCAGCGTCGTCTCGGTGCCGTCGATGGTGCGAGCCGTTGCGCTGGTTCTGGCGGTCCTGCTGCTCAGCTCCTGCGGAGGGACCGACTCCGTCGACCTGCCGACTCCGACGCGCTCGATTCCGTCGGTGACGGGCTCGATTCCGTCCCCGACGGCCTCGATTCCGGCCCCGACGGCAACGCTGCCGGATCCCACTCGTTCGCCTGACCGCGAGCAGACCACGTCGGCGCCGGAACCGACTCCGATGAGGTCATCGGACGCCCCTACGCGGACTCAGCCGGCGCCGGAGCCGAGCCCCACCCGATCGTCAATACCTGTGGCGGCCCCGTCGCCAAACCAGGAGGCACCGGGACCGACCGTCACCGAGACATCGATACGCACGGAAACCATCTCCCCGACCCAAGAGGCGCCCACAGAAGAGGAGTCCACCGCGGCCCCGTCACCGACGACTTCCCCGTCGGTACAGCCCACGGCGGCCGAATCGGACACTGTGCCCACCTGGTTGTGGTGGGTGCTGGGCGCCATAATTCTCGCCCTCGCGGTGGGCGTCCCGCTGCTGATGAGGGCGAGCCGCCGCCGGGAATGGCGGGCAGACCTCGCATCCGCCGAGGGCGAGGTGGCGTGGCTCGCCCGCGTGCTCATCCCGGAGCTCCGCCAGCAGAGTTCGCTCGCGGAAGCCTCGGGCGGCTGGAACGTCGCCGAGAGCCGCGTCGTCGCGGTGGAAGACCGGCTGACCGCCCTCGAGCCGTTGGCACCGGACGAGGCCGGCCAACTCCGGGCGGTCGATCTGCGCGACGCCGTACGGGCGGCACGGGTTCAGATTCAGGACCTGCTGCAATCCGGCCGGCCGGAGACGATGTCCCAGGGATTCGACGCGGTTGCCGCCCAGCTCGAGCAGGTCCTCGCCGCGACGTACCCCACGCTGTGACAGCTACCCGGCGAGTGCGGCGCGGGCCTCGATGAAGGCGGCGATGGCGCGTTCGACGTCCTCGGTGGAGTGGGCGGCGGAGAGTTGGACCCGGATCCGGGCCTTGCCGTGGGGGACCACGGGGTAGGAGAAGCCGATGACGTAGACGCCGAGGTCGAGGAGTTTGTCGGCCAGGCGGCCGGCCTCGGCGGCGTCGCCGATCATCACCGGGGAGATCGGGTGGTCGCCGGGAAGGACGTCGAAGCCCGCCTCGGTCATCTTCGTGCGGAAGAGGGTGGTGTTGGCCTTCAGCTTGTCGCGCAGCGCGGTGGAGCCGGCGATGAGTTCGAGGGCCTTCAGGGACGCCGCGGTGACGGACGGCGCCAGCGAGTTGGAGAAGAGGTAGGGGCGGGAGCGCTGCCGCAGCAGCTCGACGATCTCGCGGCGGCCGGAGACGTAGCCGCCGGAGGCACCGCCGAGGGCCTTGCCGAGCGTGCCGGTGAGGACGTCGACGCGGTCCTTCACGCCGAACAGCGACGGGGTGCCGGCGCCGTCGGGGCCGACGAAACCGACCGCGTGCGAGTCGTCGACCATGACGAGGGCGTCGTACCGGTCGGCCAGGTCGCAGATCTCGTCGAGCGGGGCGACGTACCCGTCCATCGAGAACACGCCGTCGGTGGCGATCAGCCGGTAGCGGGCGTCGGCGGCGTCCTTCAGCTGGGCCTCGAGGTCGGCCATGTCGCGGTTCTTGTAGCGGAAGCGCCTGGCCTTGGACAGCCGGACGCCGTCGATGATGCTGGCGTGGTTCAGCTCGTCGGAGATGATCGCGTCCTCGGCGCCGAGCAGGGTCTCGAACAGACCGCCGTTCGCGTCGAAGCAGGAGCTGTAGAGGATGGTGTCCTCGGCGCCGAGGAAGTTGCTCAGCGCACCTTCCAGGTCCTTGTGGATCTGCTGGGTGCCGCAGATGAACCGCACCGACGCCATCCCGAAGCCCCACCGGTCCAGGGCGGTGCGGGCGGCCGCGATCACCTCGGGGTGGTCGGCCAGCCCGAGGTAGTTGTTGGCGCAGAAGTTCAGCACCTCCTTGCCGGAGGCAACGGAGATCAGAGACTGCTGCGGTGAGGTGATCACCCGCTCGGACTTGTACAGCCCGGCGTCCCGGATCTCGCCGATGGTCGCCGTCAGGTCGTCCCGCATCCGCCCGAACATCAGTGCTTCTCCTCCAGAGATTCAGCCGTCCAGTCCATGATCACCTTGCCGCACTGCCCCTGCCGGGCGACGTCGAAGGCCTGCTCGAAGTCGCCGTACCCGAACCGGTGGGTGATCACCGGGGTCAGGTCCAGGCCGCGTTCCAGCATCACCGACATCGAGTACCAGGTCTCGAACATCTCCCGGCCGTAGATGCCCTTGATCGTCAGCATGTTGAGCACCACCGTGCTCCAGTCGATCGCGATCTCGTCCGACGGCAGCCCGAGCATCGCGATCCGGCCGCCGTGGGTCATGTTCGCGAGCATGTCCCGCAGCGCGGCCGGCTGACCGGACATCTCCATCCCGACGTCGAACCCCTCCCGCATGCCCAGGCTCTGCTGTGCGTCCGCGATCGACTCCTCGCCCACGTTCACCGCCCGGGTGACGCCGATCTTGCGGGCCAGGTCCAGCCGGTACTCCGACAGGTCGGTGATCACCACGTTGCGCGCACCGGCGTGCAGGGCGACCGCCGCGGCCATCACGCCGATCGGCCCGGCGCCGGTGATCAGCACGTCCTCGCCGACCAGCGGGAACGACAGCGCGGTGTGTACGGCGTTGCCGAACGGATCGAAGATCGCGGCCACATCCAGGTCGACCGGGTCCTTGTGGACCCAGGCGTTGCTCGCGGGCAGAGCGACGTACTCGGCGAAAGCGCCCGGTACGTGGACGCCGAGGCCGCGGGTCTTGATGCACAGGTGGCGGCGGCCGGCCCGGCAGTTGCGGCAGCGGCCGCAGACCAGGTGGCCCTCACCGCTGACCAGGTCACCGACAGCGACGTCGCGGACACCGACGCCGATCTCGACCACCTCGCCGACGAACTCGTGCCCGGTCACCATCGGCACCCGCACGTTCTTCTGCGCCCAGTGGTCCCAGCTCTGGATGTGCAGGTCGGTGCCGCACAACCCGGTACGGAGCACCCTGATCAGCACCTCGTCGGCCTCGATCTTCGGCTCCGGGACGTCCTGCAACCACAGACCAGGCCTGGCCTCGGCCTTCACCAGTGCCTTCACGGCACACCTCCACCTTCGACGATCGTCCACATCGTCGTCCCGGGCAACCACCGGCGTCCATCGACACGTCGTACACAGCCTTTGCAGTTCGGCTGCACACGAAAGCGTGAACTGGCCGGTGATCTAGGCTTGTCCGCCATGAGCTTCGATCGGGACGGTCTGCTGGAGCAGGTGAAATCCAAGGCCATCGTGCACGGCCGGGTGACGCTGGCGTCGGGGAAGGAAGCCGACTACTACGTCGACCTGCGCCGGATCACGCTGGACGCGGCCGCGGCCCCGCTGATCGGCCCCGCGATGCTCGAGCTGACCGAGGACCTCGAGTACGACGCGGTCGGCGGACTGACCCTCGGCGCGGACCCGGTGGCGATGTCGATGCTGCACGCGGCCGCGCACCAGGGCCGGACGCTCGACGCGTTCGTCGTCCGCAAGGCCGAGAAGACGCACGGTCTGCAGCGGCGGATCGAGGGCCCGGACGTGAAGGGCCGCCGGGTGCTCGCGGTCGAGGACACATCCACCACCGGCGGCTCGGTGCTGACCGCGGTCGAGGCGTTGCGCGCGGCCGGTGCCGAGGTGGTCGCGGTCGCGGTGATCGTGGACCGGTCCACCGGGGCGCGGGAGAAGGTCGAGTCGGAAGGGCTGGAGTACCGGTCCGTGTTCGGTCTCGAGGACCTGGGTCTCGGCTGATGGACGTCAGCCCGGTCCTGCTGATCCTGATCGCCCTGGTCATCGGCGCCGGGATCTTCTACTTCAGCTACCTGGCGGCGAAGAAGCGCCGTGAGCTGTTCGCGGGCTTCGCCGCGCAGCACGGCTGGCAGTACCAGCCGCACAACCGGGCGCTGGCCGGTCAGTGGGCCGGTACGCCGTTCCAGACCGGTGACAACTGGCAGGTGAAGAACGTGCTGACCGGTGCGTTCAACGGCTACCAGATGGTTGCCTTCGACTACAGCTACCAGACGCACTCGACCGACTCGAAGGGGCGCCGTACGACGACCACGCACAAGTTCGGCGTCGTCGTACTGCAACTGCCCGGTGCGTTGCCGCATCTGGAGGTCACCCACGAGGGGATCTTCGGCGGGGCGGTGGCGAACGCGTTCGGGTTCCGCGACCTCCAGTTCGAGAGCGACCAGTTCAACCGGGCGTTCCGGGTGAAGGCGGACGACGAGCGGTTCGGGCACGCGGTGGTGACGCCGCGGATGATGGAACTGCTGCTGGCCCGCGGCGAGATCGGCTGGCGGGTCGAGGGCAACTCGCTGGTCGGCTGGGACAGGGGCGCGCACGACCCGGCCGAGGTGATGAACCGCCTGTCCCTGCTGCAACAGGTGGTCGAGCAGGTCCCGCCGTACGTCTGGCGCGACTACGCCGGCGTCGACCCCCGGCAGCAGCAACCGCAGGCCTACCCGCAGCAACCGCCGCAGACCTCCTAGGACCCGTGGACCCGTAGAGTCGCAGGCAGCATTGTCGACACTCGGGAGCAGGGGAATGCTGACCTTCGTCATCGTCGCGGTCGTCGCGGTCGTCGTGATTCTGGGAATCGCGCTGATCGTGTCGTACAACCGGTTCGTCAAGCAGCGGAACCTGATCCAGGAGTCCTGGCGCCAGATCGACGTCGAACTGCACCGCCGTTACGACCTGATCCCGAACCTGGTCGAGACCGTCCGGGCGTTCGCCGCGCACGAGCGGCACGTGTTCGAGGAGGTCGCCCGGCTGCGGACCCAGGCGGTCAATGTGCAGGGTGCCCCGCCGGAGCAGAGGGCAGCAGCGGAGAGCGAGCTGTCCGGTGCGCTGCGTCAGATGATGATCTCGGTCGAGGCGTACCCGCAGCTGCAGTCGAACCAGAACTTCCTCAACCTGCAGCGCGAGCTGACCGACACCGAGGACCGGATCGCGGCCGGCCGGCGGTTCTTCAACGCCAACGTGGGTGACTACAACACCCGGGTCGAGGCGTTCCCGTCGAACCTGATCGCGAACGGCTTCAAGTTCGAGAAGGCCGGCTACTTCGAGGTCAACGACGAGCAGGTCCGCTCGGTCCCGCAGGTCTCGTTCGGCACCGTCGGCTCGGTCGCCGGTGAGCAGGCGCCGCCGCAGATGCAGGCCGGGCCGCAGTCGTCGGGGCAGATCCACCCGCAGATTCCGGGTGACCAGGGCAACTATCAGGGCCAGCAGCAGTTCCCGGCCTACCAGGAACAACAGGGCCAGCCGCCGTACCAGGGCCAGCCGGGTCAGTACCAGGGCCAGCCGCAGGGCCGGCCACCGGTGGGCGGCCCGCCTGCGAGTTCCCCCAGCCCGCAGGACGGACAGCCGCCGTTCACCGGTGGCCAGTAGGCACCGGATCCCCGTCGTCCAGGACCCCCGACCCCGAACTCCACACCAGTGCCAGACCCAGGAGCGACGGCGGTCGAGTCGCCACACCCGGGCCTGCCCTCCCCCCGGTACCTGTGTCAACAGTGCCGCACTGAGATACATCCGGCGTACATCGGTCTTCCGGGCGGGTACAGCGGGATGCCACGATAGGTCGGTTCGAGAGTGGAGGGCAGGCGAGTGGACAGTCTGAGGTACGGAATCCTCGGACCTCTGCGCCTCGTTCACGTCCAGGGCCGGCCGCTCCGGGCCGCCAAGCCGCGTCAGCTGCTGGCAACGTTGCTGCTGCACCCTAATCGGTTCGTCTCGACCGACCTGATCGCCGACGCCCTCTGGGAGAACAGCCCGCCCCGCTCCGCGACGGCGAACATCCGCACCTACGTCCGGGCCCTCCGCGGTGTCCTGCAGGAGGCCGGGCTGCCCGCTCCGATCGACACCTCGGCCGCGGGCTACAGCATCGAGGTCGGCGTCGACGAGCTCGATGCCAGTCTGTTCGAGTCACTGCTCGCCGAGGGCGGTCACCTTCGCGACGCCGGTGACAGCCGCCAGGCGATGCAGGTGCTGTCCCGGGCCTACTCGCTCTGGCGTGGCCGCCCGCTGGAGGACCTGTCGATCCCGGCCGCGTGGGAGGGCTCGCTGGCTCGCCTGGAGGCCCAGCACCGCGGCCTGATCGACGTACTCCTCGATCTGCGGTTGGAGCACGGCGACGCGAGTGGTGCGGCGGTCCTGCTCAGTGCGCGCCTCACCGAGGACCCGTACGACGAGCAGCTGTGGCGGCGACTCGTCGACGCGCTCCTGGCCGCCGGTCGGGTCGGTGAGGCCCGGGCCGCCTACGCCAATGCCGTGCAGACCCTGGCCGACGAGCTCGACATCAAGCCCGGCCCAGAGCTCGAAGCGGCCGGTGCCCGCGCCGAGAACGGCCGCTCGGCCAACTGGCCGAACCCAGGGATCCCAGCTACGCGTACGACGGAACGCAAGGCGCCGGACGTCGTACCGCCGGGACCGATGTCGGCGCCGGAGCTGACGGCCCCGCTGCGGCCGCCGAGCCAGCTACCGCTGGACCTGCCCGACTTCAGCGGCCGCCGGGACAGCCTGGACCAACTGCGGGACCTGGTCTGCGGTCGCGACCCGGTCCGGCCGCCGATCGCGGTCATCTCCGGCGCACCTGGCACTGGGAAGACCTCGCTCGCGGTCCGGCTGGGACATCTGGTCCGGGACTCCTTCCCGGACGGGCAGATCTATCTGGACATGCACGGTGCGACGCAGCCGCGGGATCCGGCCGCGGCTCTCACCGATCTGCTGCTCAGCCTCAACCTGCCCGACTACGCGATCCCGACCGACCCTGAGCGGCGGTCGGCGATGCTGCGGTCCGAGCTGGCCAGCCGGCGGGTGCTGATCCTCCTCGACGACGTGGCCACGGCGAGCCAGGTGACGCCGCTGATGCCGGGTACGGGCGCGTCCGCGGTCGTGGTGACCAGCCGCAACCGGCTGATGGACCTGGCCGGTGCGGACAGCCTGCCGCTGGACACCTTCGGCGATACCGAGGCCGCCGCGCTCCTCGAGCGGGTGGCGGGCGTCGACCCCGACTCGCCTGAGGCCCAGGAGATCCTGGCTGCCTGCGGGAACCTGCCGCTGGCCATCCGGATCGTCGGCAGCCGACTGGCCCAGCGGCCGGACCTGAGCCCGCGTGAGCTGGCCCGGCGGTTGCGCGACGAGACGCTCGCGGCTCGACGAGCTGAGCATCGGCGAGCTCGCCGTCCGCACGAGTGCGGATCTGAGCTACGACGCGCTCAGCCCGGAGGAGGCCCGGCTCTACCGGTTGATCGGCCACTTCGCGGTCGGGGTGTTCTCGGCCCGCGCGCTCGAGGCGGTCGCGTCGCCGGCCGCCGTACGACGCGAGTCTGGACAGCCTGATCGAGGCCAACCTGGTCCGGATCAGCTCGGTCGACCACCGCGGTACGGCGCGCTACCGGGTCCACGACCTGCTCCGGCTGCACGCGATCGGGGTCGGCGACGAGGAGCAGAAGGCGCAGGCGGTCCGGGACGTGACCACCGTGCTGGACGCGATCCTGAACAAGATGCGCCGGGCCAACGCCGCGCTGGCCTTCGAGTACTTCGGCGTCATGGAGCACACCGGGCCGCTGACGGCGCCGGATCCGTCGCCGTTCACCGAGACCGACGCGATCGCGTGGTTCGACAGCCGAGCGCAGCACGTTCGTGCCCGCGATCCGGGCCGCGGCGCAGAACGGGCTTGCACGATCAGGCCTGGCGGATCGCCGTCCGCGTGGGGGCCGTACCTGGACATGCGGGCCGGGTTCGACGACTGGAACGGCTCGCACCAGCAGGGCCTGCTCAGTGCGATGGCCTGCGGGGACCGGCGCGGCGAGGCGATCATGCACCGCAACCTCGGCCAGCTCGCGCTCTACCAGGACGACTGGGACACCGGCCCGGCGGCACCTGGACGCGGCCGCAGCAGCTGTCGGCCGAGGTCGGCGACCGGCTCGGGCAGGGCATCGCCGCGGTCGGCCTCGGCACCTGGCTGCGCGAGCGTGGCCGGCGCGACGAAGGGCTGAAGCAGTACGAGAAGGCGGTCGAGGCGTTCGTCGAGGTCGGCAACGCGAACGCGCGAGGCGCTGGCCCGGACCGCGATCGCGAACGATCTGGCTGGCCCGCGACGACACGGTGACCGCGGGGCGCTATCTGGCCGAGGCTTTCCTGCTCGCCGTACGGCGGGTCGACGACAGTCACCGCGAGGCCAAGGTACGGCGCCGGATCGCGGCGCTGCGCGCCCAGCAGGGCCGGTACGACCAGGCCGTCCGGCAGCTGCGGACGGCGCTGGCGATCTTCACCGGCATGGGCGACGACCACTGCGCGGCGTACACGCGGGCCGACCTCGGGCAGACGCTGATGGAGCGCGGCGAGGTGGCGGCCGCCCGGAAGATGCTGCTCGACTCGATCGACATCGGTCACCGGCTGGGCGACCGGAGCGTCGAGGGGCAGGCCGCGCAGCACCTCGGCCAGCTGCTACCTGTCCACCGGGAATCTCGACTCGGCCCGCCGCTACCCTCGACCGCGCCGCGCGGGTCTGGCAGCAGGCCGGGAACGACGTCCGCGCCGCCGAGTGCCGCCGCGAACTCGCCACCTTCGACACCACCACCGCGGCCGGCTGACTCGCCCGGTTGCCGAATGTACGGCCGGTGTATCCCGGTCGGACAGGATTTGTCCTGCCACGGCAACAGGCCTGGCGGTTCGGGGGCCAGCAGGTTCGGGGACTGGGGGAGAGCAGCTATGGCCTGGGGGGAGGTTGTTGTGGAGCGCCGGATCGCGGCGCGGGTGGCGAACCCGCGGGACACCGAGGCGGCGCTGAACTGGCAGCTGGAACGGGTGGGATCGACGGCCTGGCAGGAATGGCCGTTGAAGTTCCAGCGGATGGCCTTCGGCTATGCCCAGGACAGCGGCTGGCACGATCCGGCGGATGCGGTGCGTTGGCTCGACCATCACGCCCTGCTCCAGGAGGGGGCGGCGCCACGGGGGGCGCTGGTCTGGTACCAGGCGGCAGACCGGATCCGGGTGGCCTGTTCACTCGGATCCGGTCAGGTGGTCGGCCCGCTGCTGAGCGGCCCGGTCGAAGTCGCCGTCCTCAACGACCTCAGCACCGACTGGGTCTGGTCCGAGCCGCACTTCCCCTTCGGCCAGTAGCCCGAACCCGATAATGGGCCGGGTGCGAGACCTCTACGCGATCGAACAGCCGATCCCCGATGTCGTCCTGGACGGTGACTGGGAGCTGGTCCGCTGTTCGCGCGGCCGCGTCGTCACCAGCCCATCGGTCGACAAGAGCCTGGACCGGCCTGTCGTCCTCGACTCTGCTCAGTACTCACTCCCGCCCGACCTCGCGGAGATCAAGCCGGCGGTGATCGCGCTGTCCCAACGGTCGGATACGGCGACGCTGTTCGACGGACTGAACATCGCGCTCTGCGAGGACCCTGATCTGTCCGGCAGGCCGATCCATCTCCGGCGGGTCCGGTACTTCGACATGTTGGCGTCGAACTACCTGGGCGGCCAGCGTCTGGCTGAGCCGGGCATCCGGGCCGGGTCGTGGCGGACCTCACCCGGCATCTGATGGCCGACGACGGACGGCTGCTCCCGCTGCGCGCCACCGGGCTCGGCAACCAGGTCGGCGTCTCCACGGTCGCGCTGACCACCGACGGCTGGATGGTGCTGGTTCACCAGAGCGCGGCGTCGCACTCGTCCCCGGGGCTGGTGGCGCCGAGCGGTTCCGGGTGTCTCGAGCCGCAGGACGTCGAGGGTCGTGGCCGGCTGACCGACGCCGTGGCCGCCGGGATGGAGCGCGAGTTGCGGGAGGAACTCGGCCTGGTCAGTGCGGCCATGCGGGACGGTCCGGATCGAGACGACCGTGCTCGGGTACGGCCGCTGGCTGGAGAAGGGTGCCAAACCCGAGTTCTACGGCTTCGCCCGGATCCACGCCGCGATGCGCGAGCTCGACGTACGGATCGACGCGTCCGAGCGGGAGTTCGTCGCCGAGCACGCTGCGGATCAAGCCTGACGACGTACGGCGGCTACTGGCCGGGGAGCCGTTCGAGGCGCTCGGGCCGGGGCGTGCCGTCGGTTCCGCTCGAGCTGTGCCTGGCCCGGCTGCGCGAGGTTCAGTCGTTGCGGTGATTCGTGCCGGCCGCGTGCTTCGGGGCGGCGTCGGTCTCGGCCGCGCGTCGAGCAGGGCCGCGGCGCGGTCGCGGCGCCTGGCCAGGAACCACTCGACGAACATCGGCACCACGGAGATCAGGACGATCAGCAGGATGGCCGACTCGAGGTGCTCGTGGATGAACTCGACCTGGCCGAGCGCGTGCCCGAGCAGGGTGAGGCCGCTGGCCCACAGGACCGCGCCGACACCGGTCCAGAGGAAGAACTTCTTCGGGTCCATCCTGCCCGCGCCGGCGACGATCGTGATGAAGGTGCGCACGATCGGGACGAACCGGGCCAGCACCAGCGCGCGCGGGCCGTACTTCTCGAAGAAGGCGTGCGTCTCCTCGATGTACTTCGGTTTCAGGAACCGCGCGTTCGGGTTGGTGAACAACGTCGTCCCGAGCACCCGGCCGATGTAGTAGCCGGACACGTTGCCCAGGAACGCGGCCACGGTCAGGATCACGCAGGCCAGCCACAGCGGTACGTCGATCGTGCCGTGCGCGATGAACAGGCCGACGGCGAACAGCAGCGAGTCACCGGGCAGGATCGGGAACAGCAGCCCGCACTCGATGAACACGACCGCGGCGGTGCCCCACAGGGCCCAGTCACCCAGCCAGTTCAGCAGGTATTCCGGGTCCATCCAGTTCGGCATCAGCATCGCGACAAGAGGAAGCACGCGGACAGGGTAGCGTCCCAACCTGTGCGTGAGCTTATCGGCGAGGAGAACCGGGACCGGATCGGTGCCGACATGGTCGGGTCCGATACGAGGTCGGGGTCGGTCCGTGGCAGGGTGATCCGCCGGACGATCCGCGGCTGGATCCGGAACTCCTCGCGACCGGTGATCGACGGAACGTGGTCGACAAGTACCGGTACTGGAAGCTCGAGGCGATCGTCGAGGACCTGGACCGGCAGCGGAACCCGTTCCACGTCGCGATCGAGAACTGGCAGCACGACCTGAACATCGGCTCGGTCGTCCGTACCGCGAACGCCTTCCTTGCCGCCGAGGTCCACATCGTCGGCAACCGGAAGTGGAACCGCCGTGGCGCGATGGTCACCGACCGTTACCAGCATGTCCGTCACCACCCGCGCCTCGAGGACCTGGCGTCGTACGCCGCCGAGCACGGACTGCCCGTGATCGGGATCGACAACCTGCCCGGCTCGGTCCCGCTGGAGACGTACGAACTGCCCGCGGCCTGCGTCCTGCTCTTCGGTCAGGAGGGACCAGGCCTGACCGCCGACGCGCACGCGATCTGCACCGACGTGCTGTCGATCGCCCAGTTCGGTTCCACCCGGTCCATCAACGCCAGCGCCGCGGCCGCGATCGCACTGCACGCCTGGATCCGCCGCCACACCTTCGGCCAGAAGCCCTGACGGCCATGTGGGCCGATCACGCGATCTGGTGGCAGGTCTATCCGCTCGGCTTCACGGGCGCCGAACCGGTCGCCCGGCCCGGAGTAGTGCATCGCCTGAGCCGGTTGGAGAACTGGCTGGACTACGCGATCGAACTTGGTTGCTCAGGGCTACTACTTGGCCCGGTGTTCGCCTCCGAGACCCACGGCTACGACACCGTGGACCACTTCCGGATCGATCCGCGGCTCGGTGACGACGCCGACTTCGACCGGCTGGTCGATCAGGCTCGTCAGCGCGGGCTGCGGATCGCGCTCGACGGTGTGTTCAACCACGTCGCCCGGTCCTTCGACGCGCCGCCGGAGTGGTTCCGTCGCGGCGCCGACGGCTCGCTCGACACGTTCGAAGGGCATGGACCGCTGGTCGCGCTCGATCACAGTCAGCCCGCGGTGGCGCAGTACGTCCGGGATGTCTTGTGTCATTGGCTCGATCGCGGGGTCGACGCGTGGCGGCTTGATGTGGCGTACGCCGTACCGCCGGAGTTCTGGCGGTCGGTGCTGCCGCGGGAGCAATATCCGGACGCGTGGTTCTTCGGTGAGGTCATCCATGGCGACTACGCCGGGTACGTCGAGTCGAGCGGGCTCGACTCGGTCACGCAGTACGAGCTGTGGAAGGCGATCTGGAGCTCACTGAACGACGGCAACTTCTTCGAACTCGCCTACGCCCTCGGCCGGCACGACGAGTTGCTGGACACGTTCGTGCCGCAGACTTTCGTCGGCAACCACGACGTGACCCGGATCGCCACCCGCCTCGACGACGAGCGGCATCTCGGCCATGCGTTCGCGATCCTGTTCGCGGTCGGCGGCGTACCGAGCATCTACTCCGGTGACGAGCAGGCGTTCCAGGGCCTCAAGGAGGACCGGATCGGCGGCGATGACGCGATCCGGCCGCAGTTCCCGGACTCTCCGGCGGACCTGGCTGCTTTCGGTTGGCCGACGTACCAGTTGCATCAGCGGATGATCAGCGTACGGCGGCGCAACGCCTGGCTGACCAGGGGACGGACGAAGGTCGAGCACCTCACCAACCAGACGATCGCGCTGCGGTCGACCGGCGACAGCTCGTCGTTGCTCCTGTTACTCAACATCTCGGACGAGGCCGAGGTGTTTCCCATCGATGCGACCGGACTGACGCCCGAGGACTCCGCGGACGATCCCCTGGTCGTCCCGGCGCACAGCTGGAGATTGCTGACAGGTCCGTAACCTCGGCGGCGGCTCCCTGCTCTACGAGCTGGGGACAGTGCGCGCCTTGAGCGCCGCGGTTCTGGAGGCGCGCACGGAAACGTCCCGGGTCGCGCTGATCACCCTGCTGGACGCCGAGGCCGCCGAGATCTCGGCGATCCTCGACCGGATCCTGCGGGAGGCAGACGAATCCTCAGCGGCCTAACAGTGTGGACAGGGCCCGCTGGAGCACCTCGGTGGCGTCGTCGGGGAGCTCGAACGACCGGTAGGCGATGTGCGCGTCCGGGCGGACCAGGAGACAACCGGCATCCGGGATCTCCCGTGCCCGGGACCAGTCGCCGTACAGGTCGTCGAGCTCCCGGCCCGGACCGATCACGAACGGTTCGATCGGTACGCCGAGGTGCTCGGAGACCGTCTGCGCCGCCTTCACCCAGGCCTCGCCGCCGATACCGGTGAGCAGGGTGAAGCGGCCCTTGCCGACGACGTCGAGGGTGCTGACGGTCTCGGAGCCGCGGGTCAGCCAGCAGTGCGGGATCCGCGCACCCGGCCAGGTCGTCGGGTGGTAGTACAGCTCCGGATCCCGGTCGTACGACGGTTCCGCCGTACCGTCGCCGATCACCGCGGCCGACCCGTACCGCTGGCCGAGCTCGACACCGTGCGCGTTGAACTCGTAGTCCTTCAGCTCGATCGCGGTCCGCAGTTCCTCGCGTTGCGCGACGCCCTCGGGGGTGTCGTCCTTGCGTGACTCGATCGTCCGGCCGGGCGGGGCGTCCGGCGTCATCCCGAGCGCCCGGAAGATCTGGCCGAACTGGGTCCGGCTCTTGTTCGCCCGCTCCACGATCTGCTGGGCGATCGGCACCCGCTCCTCGTCGTACGTCTCGCAGGAGCTCGGGCGACGCATGGCCTTTGAGGACCAGGGAGAGCTTCCAGGCCAGGTTGTACGCGTCCTGGATCGAGGTGTTCGAGCCGAGGCCGTTGCTCGGCGGGTGCCGGTGGATCGCGTCGCCCATGCAGAACACCCGGTTGACGCTGAGCTTTTCGGCGTACATGTGGTTGACGCTCCAGACCGACGTACTCTTCAGCTTCACGTCGATGCGTGTCGTCGCCGACCAGGTTGTGCACGATCTCGGTCGCCATCGCCTCGTCGACCTCGGGCGCCGGCTGGTTGATGTCGTAGCCCCAGACGATCAGCCACTCGTTCCACGGCCGGACCATCCGGACCAGGCCGGCGCCGATCCCGCCGATCTGCGCACCGGGTTGCAGCACCCAGTACAGGACGCTCGGGCGATGGGCGACGTACCGCGAGAGGTCGGCCTCGAAGACGATGTTCATCGAGCCCTCGATGTCCATCGCGCCGGCCATCGGCAGCCCGATGTCCTGGGCCACCTTGCTGCGGCCGCCGTCCGCGCCGATCAGGTACTTCGCCCGGATCTGGTACGTCGCGTCACTCAAGCGATCGCGGACCGTCGCGGTGACACCGTCGTCGTCCTGCTCGAGGGAGAGGTACTCGGTGTTGAACCGGAGCCGCGCGCCGCGACTGGCCGCCGTACTGAGCAGGATCGGCTCGAACAGCGTCTGCGGCAGGTCGCAGGGCAGCGTCGGACTCGCCTCGGTGTAGTCGGCCAGCCGGCGCGGATGCGTGCCCCAGGTGCGGATCCGGCCGATCTCCTCACCGGCCAGGCTGGTGCAGAACGCGGTCTCACCCATCAGCGCGTGCTCGGTGCCCTTGTCGATCACCTGGTCCTCGATGCCCATGTCCCGCATCAGCTCGATCGTGCGCTGGTTGGTGATGTGGGCGCGCGGCGTGTTCGCGGTCCAGCCGTACCTGGTGAGTACGACGTTGTCGACGCCGTACGTGGACAGGAACAGCGACGCGGCACCGCCGGCGGGGCCACTGCCGACGATGAGCACATCCGTGGTGATCACTGCGTCTCCTCGGTGGTGGCGAGCACCAGGTCGTAGTGGACGGTGTAGTACGGCTGGTCGGGTGTCTTGCCATCCGGGGCCGGGGTGCCGGCGGGGTGTTCGGTGAAGTCGGCGATCAGGGAGTCCTTGACGCCGAAGACCGCGTCGTTCGCGAGGTACTCGTCGCCGGCCGCGAACACGTGGGTGATCAGGCGCGCGTACCCGGGTGCGGTGACCATGAAGTGGATGTGGGCCGGGCGCATCGGGCCGCGGCCGCCGGCGCGGAGCAGTTCGCCGACCGGGCCGTCGTCCGGGATCGGATAGGCGACCGGCTTCACCGCCCAGAACGCATAGTTGCCGTCAGCATCGGTCGTCAGGTGGCCGCGGTTCTGCGGGCCGTCGAGCTCCTTCTGGACGTCGTAGAAGCCTTCCTCGTCGGCCTGCCAGGTCTCGACCAGAGCGTTGGCGATCGGCTCGCCTTTGGTGGTCGAGGACTCGGCCGGTCACCAGGCAGGGCTGTCCGGGGGCGCCGTTCGCGATGTCGCCGCCCTGGGCCACCTCTGGCGATCCCTCGACGAAGAACGGGCCGAACACGGTCGACTCGGTGGCTCCCGGTGGCTTCGGATTGCCGAGGCCGACGGTGAGCATCGACAGCCCGAGTACGTCGGCCAGCAGCACGAACTCCTGTCGGGTGTCGGTGGAGATCTGCCCGGTCCGGGTGAGGAAGTCGATCGCGGTGAAGTACTCGTCCTCGGTCAGCTTCACCTCCCGCGCGAAGGCGTGCAGATGACGCACCAGGGCGCTCATCACAGTTCTGGTGCGCGGGTCGGTGCTGTGGTCGAAGCTGGCCACCACCGCCCCGGTCAGGTCGTCGCCGTCCAGATCCATCTGGTTGCTCCTCATGCCTCGATCACCATCGCCAGGCCCTGGCCCACGCCGATGCAGAGCGTGGCCAGCCCGTAGCCACCGCCGCGTCGTTTGAGCTCGTGGACGAGGGTGGTGAGAATGCGTGTGCCGGAACTGCCGAGCGGATGGCCGAGGGCGATCGCTCCGCCGTTCACGTTCACCTTGTCGCGGTCGAGCTCCGGCCATTGGCCGAGGCACGCCAGGCTCTGGGCGGCGTACGCCTCGTTGAGCTCGACCAGCGTCAGGTCGTCCCAGCCGATGCCGGCCTTGCGCAACGCCTTGTGGGAGGCCTCGACCGGGCCGATGCCGAAGTACTGCGGATCCACCGCATGGACCGCTCGGCTCACGATCCTCGCCATCGGTTGGAGGCCAAGCCTGTCAGCCGCCTCCGCGCTGCCCAGCAGGACCGCCGACGCACCATCGTTCAAGGTCGAGGCGTTCCCCGCCGTGACAGTGCCGTTGGCACGGAATGCGGGCTTGAGCCTGGCCATGGTTTCCGGCGTGCCGCCGTCGCGGATCGACTCGTCTCTGGTGAGCGGTGGACCCTCGACGCTCGAGCCGCTCCCACGGCACGAGCTCGGCGTCGAAAGTGCCGGCTGCCCACGCCTTGGCCGCCTTCTCGTGGCTCTCCAGCGCGAACAGATCCTGGGCATCGCGGGTCACGCCGTACTTGTCTGCCAGTCGCTCCGTTGCTTCGCCGAGCGAGATCGTCCACTCCGTCGGCATCTTCGGGTTGACCAGCCGCCAGCCGAGTGAGGTCGACTCCGCGGTCAGGCTGCCGTGCGGATAGGCGCGATCCGGTTTCGGCAGCACCCAGGGTGCGCGGCTCATCGACTCGACCCCGCCGGCGATGACCAGGTCGGCGTCGTTCGTCTCGATCGCCCGGGCCGCCTGGATCGCGGCTTCGAGACCGGATCCGCAGAGACGGTTGACCGTCGTACCGGGAACGCTGGTGGGGAAACCGGCGAGCAGCGCGGCCATTCGCGCGACGTCGCGGTTCTCCTCGCCGGCGCCGTTCGCGTTGCCGAGGAAGACGTCGTCGAGCTCAGCCGGGTCGACGTTGGTGCGGTTCGTGAGTTCTTTGAGCGTTGCGGCGGCGAGGTCGTCCGGGCGGGCTGACGCCAGTGCGCCGCCCAGTTTGCCGACCGGGGTGCGGACGGCGTCGAGGATGTAGGCGGGTGTCATCGGGCTGCTCCTTCG
Organism: uncultured Actinomycetota bacterium; assembly: GCA_963770725.1. Lineage (GTDB taxonomy): Bacteria > Actinomycetota > Actinomycetes > Propionibacteriales > Kribbellaceae > Kribbella. Next base: position 1,027,003 of record CAVYQT010000007.1, on the reverse strand, counting down.
GGCCTGGTGCCTGCCCAGGCGCGGGCGAGGATCGCTTCGGCGTCGAAGGCGCGGGCCGCTTCCTGTGCCTGCTCCTGGGTGAGGCCGAGGTCTCTCAGATTGGTCGGGATGCCGGCTTCGGTGAACAGGTCGTACAAGCCGGTCGCCAGGTCGTCGGTCCGGAGCGCGTCCTCCAGACGGGCTTTGGCCCGCGGGACGGTGGGCGCCTTGATGCGGGTGACCTGGGGGAGTACAGCGGCGTGGGTCTCCGCGTGGGGGAGGTTGTAGGTGCCGCCGAGCAGGTGGCAGAGCTTGTGGTGCAGGCCGGTTCCGGCCGTGGCCAGAGCCGATCCGCCGAGGCAGGCGCCGTACAGAAGGTTGCTCCGGGCATTCAAATCGGTGGGCGCCTCGAGGACTTGGCGCAATCCGGCGGCGAGCGCCCGTGCGCCTTCCACTGCTGTCGTCTCGGTGATCGGATCGGCCTTGGGGGTCCAGACGGCTTCCACGCAATGCGCGAGCGCGTTGGCGACACTGGCCGCCGTGACCTTCTTCGGAAGGTGCTGGCTGAGCACGGGGTCGTAGACCACGGTCCTCGGCAGCACCGTCAGATCTGTCCCCGTCGTCTTGCTGCCGCCCGCCGTCTCACCCCAGACCGGTGTCATCTCCGACCCCGCGTACGTCGTCGGTACGGCGACGATCGGCAGCCCGCTCGTCAACGCGACCGCCTTCGCCAGACCGATCGCCGATCCACCGCCGATCGCCACCACCCCATCGGCGTCGGTTTCGTGAGCCTTGGCCCGCGCCGCGGTCGCGACCTCGGTCGGTACGTGCTGCGTCACCCCGTCGATCCGGGCGGCGAACCGGTCGCTGAGCTCGACCTCGACCACATCGGCGGACTCCCGGGCGGAGTTGGTTGCTATCAGCAACACCCGGCGTAACTCGAGCAGCTCGATCTCCGCGGCGACCTGGTCCAGGGTGCCCGCCCCGAACACGACCCGGCCGGGCAGGAACGTATGGATGAACTCAGGCATCGGCGGGCTCCCGGTTGCGCAGTCGGTGCAGCGCCTCGAGCTCGACCTCGGTCGGTTCGGCGACCTGTTCGACGCTTGCGGCGACCTTGAGCTGCCAACCGGTGGCCTCCTGGGCCTGCTCGACGGTTACGCCCGGATGCAGTCTGGTCAGGGTCAACTCGTTGGTGTCCGGGTCCGGCTCGAGGACGCCGTGGTCGGTGATGACGAGGGTCGGCCCGGCGCCTGGGGCCTGGCGCTCGCGTCCGGTCGGTCCGTAGCCGACCGAGGTGACGAAGTCGACCTGCTCGACGAAGGTGCGGGGTGACTGCTTGACGATCACGATCACCCGACCGGCCGCGGCCGCGATCTCCGGTGCGCCACCCGCACCCGGCAGCCGGGTCTTGGGATCGGCGTGGTCACCGATCACGGTCGTGTTGATGTTCCCGTACCGGTCGATCTGCGCGGCACCGAGGAACCCGACATCGATCCGCCCGGAACCGACCCAGTAGTTGAACATCTCCGGCACCGACACCACTGCAGTCGCCGTGGCGGCCAGATCGTCGTCCCCGATCGACAGCGGCAGCCTGTGAGGCTTCGCGTCGATGGCACCGGATTCGTACACCAGCCGGCAGTTCGGCGCATGCGTCCGCCGCGCCAGGTTCGCCGCCAGGTTCGGCGGGCCGACCCCGACCAGACACACGTCGCCGTCATGCAGTTCCCGTGCCGCCGCGACGTTCATCATGTCCGCGCTGTCCCAGCCCTCACGCATGTGCGCTCACCTCCTGCGCCGCCGGTAGGCCGTTCTCCCGCGCCCACGCGAGGAACACGTTGCGATCCCGCGACACCGTGTCCCACTGCTTGTAGAAGTCGTTGTCGCGCACCGAGTACCCAGCGGCGTACGACGGCCAGGCCCCACCCGGTACGACGCACACCGCCGACAGCACCCAGTTCGGCAGCACCACCGCGCCGGTCCGCTCCGGGAACTCCTCCACCACCTCTTCCACCGTGACGATCGCCCGCTTCGCCGCCAGCACCGCCTCACGCTGGACGCCGGTGATGCCCCAGAGCATGACGTTGCCGTCGCGGTCCGCCACCTGGGCGTGGATCACGGCGACGTCCGGGTTCACCGCCTTCACCGCGGCCAGTTCCTCACCCGTGAACGGGCAGGTGACCCGGCTGATGATGGCCCGCTGCTCCTCGAGATCCGTTCCGCGATATCCCCGCAGTACGGCGAACGGCAGTCGAGCGGCACCGGCGACGTACGCGTTGGCGAGCCCGGCGTGGCTGTGTTCGTGGACCGTGAGGCGGTGCGGCCAATGCTTCTCCACCGCATCCCGGAGCCGGTGGAGTGAGCCGACGCCCGGATTGCCGCCGTACGAGAAGACCAACTCGTCCGCCACTCCCAGCCCGATCAGCTGGTCGTAGACGAGGTCGGGTGTCATCCGGACGAGCGTCAGGTGCCGGCGGCCCTGCCGGGCGATCTCGCGGGCGGCGGCGAACGGGATCAGGTGGGTGAAGCCTTCGAGCGCGACAGTGTCGCCGTCGTGCAGGTGCGCCGCGATCGCTTCGCCGAGAGGAACTGGACTTGGCATGCGCTGCTCCGCTAGGATTTCGCTGAGCGAAAAATTCTTCTTTCAACGAAAAGGCTAGCCGATGGTTGGTGAGGCGTCCACAGGTACGTTCCTGCAGGGACTCGAACGGGGGCTCGCGGTGATCCGTGCGTTCTCGGCGGACGCGCCGTCTTTGACGCTCAGCGAGGTGGCCCGCGACGTCGGTATCACCCCCGCGACCGCGCGGCGGATCCTGCTCACGCTCTCGGAGCTCGGGTACGTCCGCAGCGACGGCCGCCGGTTCTCGCTGACGCCGCGCGTGCTCGCGCTCGGCTGGGCCTATCTGTCGTCGCTGGACTTCGGTGAACTCGCCGGACCGTTCATGGAGGAGCTCAGCTCGAAGACCCGCGAGTCCTGCTCCATCGCCACCCTCGACCTCCCGGACATCGTGTACGTCGCCCGCGTCCCGACCAGCCGGATCATGACTGTCGCTCTCGGGGTCGGCGCCCGGCTGCCGGCGTACGCGACCTCGATGGGGCGCGTCCTCCTCGCCGACCTGCCCGACGACGAACTGACCGCCTACCTGTCGTCGGTCAAGGCTGAGCCCCTGACCGACCGCACAGTCACCTCACCGGACGGCCTCCGCGACGTCATCAGCCGAGCCCGGGTGGACGGGTACGCCCTGGTCGACCAGGAACTCGAACTGGGCCTCCGCTCCATCGCCGCGCCCATCCACAACTCCCGAGGCCGAACCATCGCCGCCCTGAACGTCTCCGCCCACGCCTCCCGCTCCACCGCCGCCTCCCTCCGCGCCGAAGTCCTCCCCCACCTCCGCACGACAGCGACTCAAATAGCCACAGCCCTAACCCACCGAGGCCACCTCTAACGCCCCGCCCCGACCCACGGCAGCCGCCAACCCTCGCCCCGACCTGCCGCGCCGCCCCCATCGCTACGCGTTGTTCAGCCGCTCCATCTGCTCAGGGTCCAGGCGGATTTCGACGGCGTCCAGGGCCTCGTCGAGCTGCCCCAGTGACGACGCTCCGAACAGCGGGATGGCGACCGGGTCCTGGTGCAGCATCCACGCCAGGACGACCTGGTTCGGCGTGGCGCCCAGCTCCTGCGCCACCTGACGCAACACCTCGTAACGCATGTACGCCGTCGGATGCGCATACCCGCGCTCGGCCGGGAACGGACGCTCGGGCCGGCCGTACGAGCCCCCGAGCAGCGGCGCGTACGCACCAGCGTCATGTCCCGATGCTCGCGGAGGTAGTCGAAATGCTCGACCCCGGCGTGCGGGAAGTGCGGGCTGCCGAGACGCTCGATGCCGCCCTCTGCCACCGGGCTGGGCCACAGATAGGTGTAGTGCTGCTGAATGACCGAGTACGGTTCGACGCCCTGGTCGGCGGCCAGTCGACGTGCGCGCTCCAACCGCCAACTGGTGGTGTTGCTGCAGCCGACCAGGTCGACCACGCCCTCGGCAGCAAGTCGCCCGAACGCGCCCACGGTCTCGTCCAACGGCGTCAGTCGGTTGTCGATGTGCGCGTAGTACAGGTCGATGCGGTCGATCCCCAGCCGGGTGAGACTGCCCTTGACGGCGGAGTCGACGGCTGCTGCGCTGAGCCCTTCCCAGTACTGGTCGTCCCGGCTACCCGGCGTGGTCGACTTCGCGCCGCACTTCGTGGCGATGACCAGTTGATCGCGATGACCTCGGGACCGCATCCATCGGCCGAGAAGCTCCTCGCTCTCGCCGCCGGCGCCGGTCCATTGGTTGTAGTTGTTGGCGGTATCGACGAACGTCCCGCCCGCGGCGACGAACCGGTCGAGAATCGCGGTGGCCGTCTCGGCATCCGTCGTAGTCCCGAAGTTCATCGCCCCCAGGCACAACGCGCTGACGTCTCGCCGGCCACCCATCGTTCGGTACAACATGCAGTGCTCCCTCAACTCACGGCTTCTTGCTCGTCACCCTTCCTGCTAGAGCCCACTCGAGGTCAAGGAGTCTGGTTTCGCGGGCGCTCGATCAGCTCTTCAGCTCGGCGAGGACTTCCAGGTAATGGGGGTTGGTCATGATGCCGATGACATTGCCGAACGGGTCGGTGACCGACGCGGTGCGGAAGCCGGTGTTGTTGCCTCGTTCGGTGATGGGTTCGATCTCGGTGGCGCCGAGGGAGAGCAGAGCGCTCGAAGGTGGCTTCGAGGTCGTCGACGTGCCAGTGGATGATGGCGCCGGCCGGGCCGTCGGCGACCTGGTGCCGGGCGTACTTCGCGTCGATGATGCCCAGCTCGCACTGGAGGTCGCCGAAGCGGTACTCGAGGTAGCCCGGGTTGTCGAAGTCCGGTACGGCGAAGTACGGCTCGATGCCGAGCAACTCCGTGTACCACTCCCGCGCGGCGTGCAGGTCGGCGGCGTAGAAGCTGACGGTGGCGAATCCTCGCAACATCTCGGTGGTCCTTCCCTCGCTGTTTCCCACTTGATGACCACCACACTTCCACCCAAAGTGCTCACCGAATGAACACTTTTCCCGACGACTTCGAGAGTGCCGTTGGGCGGGGCGGAGTCAGTCCGTCTGGGTGACTTTGCGAAGGCCTCGGGGGGCGTCCGGGTTCAGGCCCAGTTTGCGGGCCAGGGACTCGATGGCTCGCTGGGCGGGGATGACCAGGGCCAGGGGAGCGAGCGTCTCGGGGAGGTCGGGGCCGGCCAGGTTGACGTCGCAGCGGCTGGCGAAGGTGGGGTCGCCGCCGATGCCGAGGATCTTGCTGCCCTTCTCGCGAACGATGCCGGCCAGTTCCGTCATACCCGGCAGGGCTGGGCCTTCGCCGGCTGCGACCAGGATGGTGACGAGGTCCGCGTCGACGACCGCGATCGGGCCGTGCTTCAGGTCGGCGTACGAGAGACCGCGGACCGGCTGGAGGCAGGTCTCCTCCAGCTTGAGAGCGACCTCGAGCGTCGTCCCGAAGGTCAGTCCGCGGCCGCTGGCCAGAACGTCGTGCGCACCCGCCGAGCAGGTCCGCGGCCTCCTCGACCGAGCCCTCCAGCATCTTCGAAGCCGCGTCCGGAACGCGAGCGATGTCGCCGTCCAGCGTGCCCGGCCTCTGCGCCAGCGCGTCGACGGCGACGGTGATCGCCGCAAGTTGCGTGGTGTAGGTCTTGGTCGCCGGTACCGCGAGCTCCTGGCCGGCCTGCGTGATCAGTGCGACGTCGGCCGTCGAGGCCAGCGGGCTGTTGCCGTCGTTGGTGATGCCGACGATCGCGGCGCCGTTGCGCTTGGCCCACTCGGCGGTGTCGACGATCTCCTGGGTCGCGCCGGACTGGCTGACCGCGACCACCAGGGAGTTCGACAGGTCGAGGTTCGCGCCGTACAAGGTGGCCACGGACGGGGCGGCCAGAGACGCCTGTCGGCCGGCGTGGATCTCGGTCAGGTAGCGGCCGTAGACGCCCGCGTTGTCGGACGATCCCCGCGCCACGAAGATCACATGCCGGCGCCCCGCGGCCAGCCGGGTGATGTCGTGCCGCCGGGGCAGAACGTGCTCGAACGTGGCCGCCAGCGCGGCCGGCTGCTCGGCGATCTCGCGCGCCATCTGGGTTTCCTTGGCGGGGACGGGCGTTGACACCACGACGATCACTGGTCCTATCTGGTCTTAACAGGTATGCTGCGCACGATAGCAGTGAGCGGCGTCCCGGGGCACCCCCGAGACCCGCCCAGGTCTGGAGGATCGAGATTCGATGGTGGCGACCAAGCGGGCCCAGGTCCGATCGGTACTGGAACGGCTGATCGATGTCGAGCTGCACCCCGGGGACCCGATCCCTTCCGAACGTGCCCTGGTGGACAAGCTGAACGTCTCCCGGGTGACCGTCCGGCAGGCGATCAGTGACCTGGTCGAGTCCGGCGCGCTGGAACGCGTGCACGGCAAGGGGACGTTCGTCACCGGTCCACAGGTCGATTCCCAATTGCACCTCACCTCGTTCTCCCGGGAGATGCGGGCCCGCGGCCTGGAGCCCGGCACCGTGGTGCTGTCGGCCACCGAGATCGAGGCGTCCGACGAGACCGCGAAGGGACTGCGGGTCGCCAAGGGCACGAAGGTGATCCGGGTCGAACGGCTCCGCACCGCCGACGCGTCGCCGATGGCGTACGAGGTCGGCTACTACCCGTCCGCGCTCTTCCCCGGCCTGCTCGGCCGTGAGCTCGGCACCCTGTACGACGTCTTCGCCAGCGAGTACGACGTCGTCGTCACCTCCGGCGAGCAGACCGTCCGGGCGGACAACGCCGACGGTCATGTCGCCCGGGTTCTCGGCGTGGCCAGGCGGGCACCCCTGCTGGTCCTCGAGCGCACCACCTTCGCCGGCCGCAAGGTCGTCGAACTGTCCTGGTCGGCCTACCGGGCCGATCGCTACCGGCTGCACATGGCCCTGACCCCGCGTGGCCCGAGGTCCGGCTCGGCCTGAGCCGGCGTCATCGGGTCGTAACGAACTGGACCGGTCCTGTTCATCAACTGGTCTGCATCCCTGCCGAATGCTCCCCGGCCGCCTGGCCGGTCCGGCAGGCGGGCCGCCGGGCACGACGAAGTGCCCGATGGCCATACTGGAGCTCGACCCACAAGAACTGTGTTGTGAGGAGTACCGCGAGACATGCCTATTGCCACCCCTGAGGTCTACGCCGAGATGCTGGACAAGGCCAAGCAGAACCGCTTCGCCTACCCAGCCATCAACGTCAGCTCCTCGCAGACGCTGATCGCCGCGATCCGCGGTTTCGCCGAGGCGGGCTCGGACGGCATCGTCCAGGTCTCCACCGGCGGCGCCGAGTACCTGTCCGGGTCGACCGTGAAGAACATGGTGACCGGTGCGGTCGCGTTGGCGGCGTACGCGCACGAGGTCGCCAAGAACTTCCCGGTGAACATCGCGCTGCACACCGACCACTGCCCGAAGGACAAGCTGGACGGCTTCGTCCGGCCGCTGCTGGAGATCTCCGCCGAGCGGGTCGCCCGCGGCGAGAACCCGCTGTTCCAGTCGCACATGTGGGACGGCTCGGCCGTCCCGCTGCCGGAGAACCTCGAGATCGCCAAGGACCTGCTGGCCAGGACGGCCGCGGCGAAGATCGTGCTCGAGATCGAGGTGGGCGTGGTCGGCGGTGAGGAGGACGGGGTCGCCAACGAGATCAACGAGAAGCTCTACACCACGGTCGAGGACGGCCTGGCCACGGTCGAGGCGCTCGGCACCGGTGAGAACGGCCACTACATCACCGCGCTGACCTTCGGCAACGTGCACGGCGTCTACAAGCCGGGTGCGGTCAAGCTGCGGCCGGAGATCCTGAAGGAGATCCAGGACCAGGTCGGCGCCAAGGTCGGCAAGGACCGCCCGTTCGACCTGGTCTTCCACGGCGGCTCCGGCTCGACCCTGGAGGAGATCCGCGCCGCCGTCGATCACGGTGTGATCAAGATGAACGTCGACACCGACACGCAGTACGCGTTCACCCGGCCGGCCGCGGCCCACATGTTCAGCAACTACGACGGTGTGCTGAAGGTGGACGGCGAGGTCGGCAACAAGAAGGCCTACGACCCGCGCGCCTGGGGCAAGGCGGCCGAGGCCGGCATGGCCGAGCGCGTCGCCGAGGCCTGCGAGAGCCTCCGCTCCACGGGTACGTCGCTGAACGCCTGACATCTGTTTCTCCTGACAGAACTGGGGTTCGAGGGGTCCACCGCAGTACGCGGTGGGCCCCGCTTCGTCTTCGCTGGGGTCTTCAGCTGCGGGCGCGGGCGAGGTCGAAGTGCCTGACACCGGTACGGCGGGCTGCGCGGGCGAAGCTGGAGCGGACACGGTCGACGACGAGTGATGGCTTGTTGAGATCGCCCCAGGAGATCCAGCAGCGCTCGAGTGGCTGAGGCGCGTCGGGACCCGGGTTGGCCGGACCCGGCGATGAGTCCTCCTCCGGCTCGAAGTCCTCGCACCAGAAGGGGAAACGCAGCTCGAACTCCACCACCGTGCGCTCGTCCGGGAACCACAGCGATGCCGCGTCGGCCGATTCCGTGGTGTCTGCGTCGGGTGATGACGCCGCGTACGGCGCCGGCAGGCCGGCGTTCGCGAGGATGAGGCGAAGGCGGGACTCGGCCACCGAGGCGGACTCCGCACCGGCCAGGGCAAGTGTCGCGATCGCGCGCTCGTTACCGTGATCGGCGGCCGCGCGTTTCAGCGAGCGGTTGGTGACCAAGCCGGCGTACAGCGCGGCCTCGGTCAGGACGACCGCAGACGCGGCGGGGGAGGTCGCGGCCACCTCGACGACGGCCCGGGCCGGTGAGACCATCCGCAACTTGTTCCACACCTGGATGCCGGGGCCGACTGGATCGCGGATGTGGCGGTGCACTCCGCCCACGCAGCCGCCGCGGCCGTGTGGTGCGGTCACGTGCACCCGGGAGAGGTCGAGACCCCAGAGCGGCAGGGCATGCAGCGCCGCCGCCGACTGGTGACTCGCGAAGACGGCTGGGCCGCTGGTCCGGAGCACGCGAAACACCTTCCGCAGGTGCAAGACCTCATCGGTGACGAGCGTGAGCGCCCGGTGCGCGGCATACGTGCCCGGCCGGATCCGGCGCCAGCCGCCGGTGTCCAGCAGGGAGTCGATGTCCGGGTCGGGGTAGCCACAGGCGCGCGCGTCGGCACGAGTGAACACCCCGCCGCGGATGGTGGCCATCACGGCGAGTTGAGGGTTCATGCCTAGAAAGTGCCGTGATCAGCCCCGCGATCTCACGCCCTCTTCAAACCTGTGGACAGCCGGTGATCCACCGGGAGAGGGCATGAAAAAAGCCCGTCATGTTCGTATGACGAGCTCGGCGCGGGTTGGAACCCAGGGTTGCCAGAGGAGCGGCATTCCGGCCTCACTAGGGGTGCGGTTGCCTTTCCGCTCGTTACAGGAGGCATGGGCGGCCACGGCGTTCAGCCACTCGGTGCGGCCGCCCCTGGATCTGGGTTGGACGTGGTCCATGGTGTCGGCGTTCTCCAGACCGCAGTACGCACATCGGAACTTGTCCCGCCGTAACACCCCGTGCTTGCTGTACTTCATCCGCCCGGCCGCGTACCGCCAGTGGGTCACCACGTACCGGACCAGACGCAGCACGCGTGGAACCGGAAAAGGGCCGATGGTCCGCTCGCCGTGCGCCTCTTCCACCACTGCTACCTCGCGGACCAGCATCCGGATGGCGTGCTGGATCGACACGGTGTGCAGCGGCTCGTATGACGCGTTCAGGACTATGACGCTCATCCGGTGCCTCCTTCCGGCCGTAGCTGGGAACCACGGCGGCTATCACGCAGGGTCTCAAGCATCCGTGGCCGGTCGGTGAACGGTCAACGGATTTCGCCAGACGGTCACGTGCCGGTTCGGCTGCGTCATCGGCGAAGATGTGCCTATGGAATTGAACAATCTGCTCTCCGGTCCTCCCGAGACCCTACTCCCCGTCGACCCGGCCGCGGCGGAACTCGCCGCCGGGGCCGCCGCGGTGGACGTCGCGGCCAAGTTCCCGACGTCGTCACTGGCCTGGAGCGAGCTGGCCGAGGCGGCGCTGGCGGACGGCCGGACGATCGAGGCGTACGCCTACGCCCGGACCGGCTACCACCGCGGTCTGGACCTGCTCCGCCGCAACGGCTGGAAGGGTCACGGGCCGGTCCCGTGGGAGCACGAGCCCAACCGCGGGTTCCTGCGCTGCCTGGCCGCGCTGGGCAAGGCGGCCGCCATCATCGAGGAGAAGGATGAGGCCGAGCGCTGCGCGACCTTCCTGCGTGACTCCTCGCCGACGGCCGCGGATGCCCTGAGCTGAAACGTGGTTGTGGGGCTGGTCGCCCGGCGGCATGATCCGTCGGGTGACGAGCCCCTACGCGCAAGACGGGTTCCGGGTCGGCTTCGACTGGGCAGCCACCGGAGCCGCCGCTGTACCCGGCAGCATCACGGCCGTTGTCGACGTGCTGTCCTTCACCACGGCCGTGACGGTGGCAGTGGACCTCGGGATCGACGTCTACCCCTACCGATGGCGAGACGAGAGTGCTGTCGCCTACGCGACGCAGTACGACGCTGTGCTGGCAGTAGGAAGGTCCGATGCGGGCCCGGGTGAGGTCAGCCTGTCGCCTGTCACCATCCGTCAGGCTCAGGGGGTCGAGCGGTTGGTACTGCCGTCGCCCAACGGCTCGACCATCTGCCAGCAGCTCAGCGACACCGGGTCAACGGTCATCGCTGTCTCACTATGCAACAGAGCCGCGGCCGCCGAGTGGGTCAGTAAGCGGCTGGCCGAAGACCCGCAGCTCACCGTGGTGGCGATCGCAGCGGGGGAGCGCTGGCAGGACGGGTCGCTCCGGCCTGCTGTCGAGGACCTCTGGGGTGCGGGCGGATTCCTGGCCGCTCTCGACGCCGACAACTTCTCTCCGGAGGCACGGGCGGCCGCAGCTGCCTACAAAGACGCGGAAAACGAGCTCTCGCGACTGCTCCACGACTGCGCCGGCGGTCGCGAGCTGACGCAGTACGGCTTCCCGGAGGATGTGGCGATCGCGGCGGAGGTGGATGGCAGCCGGTCCGTGCCCGTCCTGCAAGACGGTAAGCTGACCGCGTCAACCTGAACCTCGAGGGTTTCTGCCCGTTGACATAGCCGGCAGGCGGCGCGCGTCCCCGCTTCCTGCCGAACATGGACGGTTGTAGGCGGATTCGGACAGACCGGTGAAGCAGGACGCCCACGGTCGGTCACCGCCCCGGCGGGCAGCGGAAGGTCTCACCGTGCCGGCACTCACCGGACGGATCAGCACGCCCACCACCAACTACTCAGCGGTATTGCGTACTCCCGGGGCGTGGAAGTTCTACCTGGCGGCCGCACCGGCTCGCATGGGTCTCGCCATGACCAGTCTGGGCATCGTCTGGCTGGTCCACGGATCCACTGGCTCGTACGCCGTCGCAGGCAGCGTGACAGGTGGTTACGCAGTCGCGGAGGCGCTGGCGGGCCCACAAGTGGCACGCCTGATCGACCGCTTCGGTCAGACCCGCATGCTCCCGATCACGGTCCTGGTCCATGCGGCAGCAGTCGCCCTTCTGATCGGCCTGACTGTCTCCCGGGGCTCAGTGTGGTCGCTGATAGCTGCTGGAGTCCTGGCGGGCGCGTCACTGCCACAGATAGGCGCGCAGACCGCCGCCCGCTGGTCACATGCACTCCGTGGCACGCCACTGCTCTCGTCTGCGTTCGCCCTGGAGTCCTTGAGTGTCGGGATCGCGTTCCTGGTCGGGCCAGCGCTCATCGGATCGGTCAGCTCGATCGGCGGTCCGGTGGCCGGTTCGGTGCTGGCAACCAGCCTGGTCCTGACTGGCAGCCTCGCACTGGCCGCGCAACGCAGTACGGCGCCGCCGCAGGCCAAGCGTGATCGCGTCAAGAGCCCGGATCGCCTGCTGCACAAGGGGTTCCTGGCGTTGGCCGGCACCAATGTCGGTATCGGCCTGTTCTTCGGCAGCATGCAGGTCTCCGTGACCGCGTACGCCGTCGGCCGCGGGACGGCGTCGCTCGCCGGACCGCTCTACAGCATCACCAGTCTGGTCGGCCTCTTCGCCGGATTCGCCTACGGTGCAAGGCGTTGGCGCATGCCCGCCCGCAGCCAGTTCGTACTGGTACTCGCCGGACTCAGCGTCAGCACAGTGCCTTTGTTGGTCGTCGACAACCCGTGGGCCGTTGGCTTGGCGCTAGCACTACCGGGCCTTGCCATCGCCCCGTTCCAGACGCTCTCGGCGGTGCTCGCCGAGTCGGAGCTCGACTCCGCCGTACTCGTCCAGGGCTTCACCTGGCTGAACTCAGGTGGTGCCGCGGGCATCGCCCTCGGTGCGGCGTTCGCCGGCCGCGCGGTCGATGGGTACACCGCCCACTACGGCTTCGCGGTCGCCCTACTGGCCACCCTGCTCGCAACCGCGATGGCCGTAGTGGTGTACCGAGTCAAGTTGAGATGAGCTCGATCGACAGCGTGGGTGAAGGAAGTCCGCATTGACGTGGCGTACTTTGTCGGTGACGCCTGCGACACTTCATCGGGTAAGAGTCATGTGACGGTCGGACGTCACCGACGGGTACGCTCGGCCTCGCTCGAGAGGAGGGGACGGGATGACGGACATCTACAGGACGCCACTCCTAACGGCGAGGGAAGCGGCGAGGTATCTGAAGATGCCGGAGTCGACACTGGATGGCTGGTTGGCAGATGGTTCGCGGCAGCCTCTGGTGCACGCAGTGCATCCGGAGCGCCGCGGATGGCCGCGGGTTCCCTTCGCCGGAATCGTCGAAGCATATGTACTGCGGACGCTGCGTGAACTCGGGTTCTCCATGCCCGACATCCGGCGAGCTGCGGACCTCGCTCGCACCGAGTTCGAGGATCCGTACGCACTGGCAAGCGAACGGATCGCGACCGATGGAGTCGGGTTGTTCGTGCAGGTCGCGGATGAGTCCGTCATCCATGCGCGGGATCGTCAGATCGCCATCCCGGAGGTCATCTCGGAGTATCTGACCTACATAAGTTGGGACGCGACGGGTAGCCCGGAGCGCCTCAGGCTACCGCAGTATCCGTCTGAGGCCGAGGTCATCATCGACCCCAGGTTCGGGTGGGGAGCGCCTGTCCTCGCAAGGAGCAAGGTGCCGGTCGAGGCGTTGGTCTCACTGTGGAGAACCGGCGAACCCATTAGCGCTGTCGCCGAGGAGTACGACCTGCCCGCGGATGTTGTAGAAGATGTCCTCCGCCAGGCCGCCTGAGTACTTCTTCGATCGCAGTCTCGGCAAGGCCTCGGCCAATCGGCTACGTGACCGTGGTTGGGTCATTCACCTCATTGCCGACTTCTATCGTGACGACGCTGTTGATGTCGCCGATGAGGAGTGGATAGCCGAGGGCTGCTCTCGTGGCTGGTTGCTGCTCACCAAGGACAAGAAAATTCGCTATCGCGCGAGCGAGCTCGGCGCCTTGGAGGCTGGGCATCTCTTCTGTCTCGCGTCCGGAAACCTAGTGTGTCGCACGCTAAATTCCTACGATAAATCTTAGGCTGGGGTATGGCTGGCACAGGTCGCCCCAAGGCTGCACTGATCTTGACTGCTGACGAACGCGAACAGTTGACCCGATGGGCGCGGCGGGCCAAGTCCGCGCAGGCGCTGGCGTTGCGCTCGAAGATCGTGTTGGCCTGCGCCGAGGGCACAAACAACAAGACTGTGGCCGAGCAGTTGCGCTGTTCTGAGAACACGGTCGGCAAGTGGCGGCGCAGGTTCATCGAGCATCGTCTCGATGGGCTGGTCGACGAGCAGCGGCCGGGCCGACCGCGCACGATCGGCGTAGATCAGATCGAGGACGTGATCGTGGCGACACTGGAGTCCACGCCGCCGAACGCTACGCACTGGACGCGGGCGAAGATGGCCGAACGGACGGGTCTGTCGAAGACCACGATCGGGAAGATCTGGAAGGACTTCGAACTCAAGCCCCACCGGGTCGACCACTTCAAGCTCTCCACCGACCCCTTGTTCATCGACAAGGTCTACGACGTGGTCGGCCTCTACCTGAACCCGCCCGAGGCCGCGGTCGTTCTCAGCGTGGACGAGAAGTCCCAGGTTCAGGCACTCCAACGCTCCCAGCCGGCACTGCCGATGATGCCTGGCATGCCCGAGCGGCGCACACACGACTACGTCCGGCACGGCACCACCACCCTGTTCGCCGCATTCAACACCGCCGACGGCACTGTCATCTCAAGCCTGCACCGGCGCCACCGAGCCGTGGAGTTCAAGAAGTTCCTAGCCAAGATCGACAACGAGGTCCCCGACGACCTCGACGTCCACCTGATCTGCGACAACTACGGCACCCACAAGCACCCCATCATCAACACCTGGCTCACCGAGCACCCCCGGTTCCACCTGCACTTCACCCCGACCTACTCGTCCTGGCTCAACCTGGTGGAACGGTTCTTCGGCTATGTCACCGCCGACCTACTCCAACGCTCCGACCACCGCAGCGTCCAAGCCCTCGAAGCCGACATCCGCAACTGGATCAAGGCCTGGAACGCCAACCCCAGACCATTCGTCTGGATCAAGACCGCCGAGCAAATCCTCAGCTCCCTGGGACGACTTATCCAACGAATCTCAGGTTCAGGACACTAGGACTGGACGACATGGCGCAACGTTTCGTCGATGCGGAGCCCGCGATGATCAGCGCCAGCCAGAGGTACGACATCGGGTTCTGGCACGTTCATGCACAGGGAAGGATTGCCAGGATGTGGCCCTGACGGTTCGCGATCCAATCGCAACGTGTTTCGCTCGGTCAGCGGTAGGTGATCTGGCGTTCGGCGGCGGCTCGGGCTGCGTACTCGGCGGGGGTGAGGCCGATCTGCTGCTTGAACTCCTTGGAGAAGTGGGCCTGGTCGAAGTACCCGAGTGAGGCCGACAGCTCGGCCAGCTCGGCTACTTCGCCTTGTGCCAGCAACTCGGCGCCGTCGTGGAGGCGGTAGCGTCGCAGGACCCATTTCGGGCCGACGCCGACGTACCGCCGGAAGAGTCGTTGCAGCGTGCGGATCGGGATGCCGAACTGCTCGGTGATCTGGTCCACCCGCGCCACCGAACGGTCCGCTGCCATCGCTGTGACGATGTCCCGGACCAGCTCGTACGACGGGTCCGGCGGAGCGAGGTGGTCGCGCAGGAACGCCTCGAACACCGCACGACGCCGTACGTCGGACTCCTCGGCGAACACCAGATCGGCGAGCCGATCACCGTCCGGGAAGACCGCGGTCAGGGGCAGCACCTCGTCACGGAAGGACGCCACGTCCAGCCCGGTCACGGCGCCGAACCCACCGGCCCAGAACTTCACTCCGAACACGCGCCCGCGCCCGGTCAGCTCACGCTCGAACTTGCGCGTGCAGACGCCGTTCACGAACCCGCCGCCCGGCTGCTCGAACGTCACGTTGACGCTCGGGAACGGCAGCACCTCGGCCGTGTACGGCTCGTCCAGGTCCCACTCGACGATCCAGTACCACTCCACGAACCGGCCGACCTCAGGCCCGGCCGCGAGCCGGCTCAGCGACCGGTGCCGGGCCTGCTCCCGCGGGTGCAGGATGCCCTTCTCGCTCTCCGGAGGCGTGCTCACATCGGCTGTCGCTTTCTTACAAGACCCGTATGGCGCTCGAGACGTTGACTGACCTTCATGACGACGAACACGGTAAACCCCATCCCCGACGGTTATCACTCGCTGACCCCGTACCTCGCCGTACCGGACGGCCCGAAGGCGATCGAGTTCTACCAGTCGGTGTTCGGGGCGGAGGTGATCAGCCGGCAGGACATGCCGGACGGACGGGTCGGTCAGGCGGAGCTGAAGTTCGGGAACTCGATGCTGCAGCTGAGCGACCAGATGCCGCAGATCGGGCTGCGGGCGCCGAACGGTGAGTGGGTGCACTCGTCACTGGTGCACTACGTACCGGACGTGGACGCGACGTTCGCGAAGGCGGTCGAGGCCGGGGCGACGCCGGTGGAGCAGGTGCAGACGTTCATGACCGGCGACCGGTACGGGACGGTGATCGACCCGTTCGGGCATCGGTGGGCGATCCTGACCAAGGTCGAGGACGTGTCGCGGGAGGAGGCGGATCGCCGGGTGAAGGAATGGCTGGCGTCGAACCCGGAAGACCTGCAGTAGAAGGCGGTCTGGGACAGAACCTCTTCAGAGAACGAGACAGCGGCCCGCCGGAACCGTCCCCTGCGGCAGTTTCGGCGGACCGCTGACTAAGAGTGTGCATGCGATCACGGAAATTGGCAACCCGTTAGGTGAGGAAACACCTACTTCAAGTGATCGCTTCAGTGCTGCGGACGGTGGACGTCGAGTGGACCCGGTTCCGGTAAGCTTTGGTCGCAAGAGCCTGGATGCGTTGCCGGATGAATGTCCGGTGAACGTCTCCGGGCTTCACCGTTTCCAGCGTCGGGCCGTCGTGGAGTCGTGAGGCTGCCGGCCGGCGCGTGAAGAGGAGGGCTGAGATGCCCGCAATCGTGCTCGTCGGCGCCAAGTGGGGCGATGAGGGCAAAGGCAAGGCGACCGATCTGCTCGGCAACAGGGGCGAGGTCATCGACTACGTGGTGAAGTTCAACGGCGGCAACAACGCCGGCCACACGGTCGTGATCGGAACCGAGAAGTACGCACTGCACCTGCTGCCGAGCGGGATCCTCACCCCGGGCGTCACCCCGGTGATCGGCAACGGGGTCGTCGTCGACCTCAGCGTGCTGTTCGAGGAGCTCGACGCGTTGCAGGCCCGTGGGGTCGACACATCCCGGCTCGTGGTCAGCGCGAGCGCTCATCTGATTCCGCCGTACAACCGGACGCTCGACAAGGTGACCGAGCGCTTCCTCGGCAGCCGCCGGATCGGGACCACGGGTCGCGGCATCGGCCCGACGTACGCGGACAAGATGAACCGGATCGGCATCCGGGTCCAGGACCTCTACGACGAGAAGATCCTCGAGCAGAAGGTGACCGGCGCGCTGGAGCAGAAGAACCAGCTGCTGGTGAAGGTGTACAACCGCCGAGCGGTCGAGATCACCGAGGTGCTGGACGAGCTGCTCGGGTACGCCGAACGCCTCCGGCCGATGGTGGCCGACACCAGCCTGCTGCTGAACAAGGCGCTGGACGAGGGCAAGACCGTCCTGATGGAAGCCGGCCAGGCGACCCTGCTCGACGTCGACCACGGCACCTACCCGTTCGTCACCTCTTCCAACGCGATCTCCGCGGGTGCGTGCACCGGCTCCGGCATCCCGCCGACGCGCATCGACCGCGTGATGGCGGTCGTCAAGGCCTACACGACCCGCGTCGGCGAGGGTCCGTTCCCGACCGAGCTGCTGGACGCGGACGGTGAGTGGCTGCGGCAACAGGGTGCGGAGTTCGGTACGACGACCGGCCGGCCGCGCCGGTGTGGCTGGTACGACTCCGTCATCGCCCGGTACGCCGCCCGTGTCAACGGCGTCTCCGACTTCGTCCTCACGAAGCTGGACACGCTGACGGGGCGCTCGACGATCCCGGTCTGTGTCGCGTACGACGTCGGCGGCGTCCGGCACGACGAGATGCCGATGACGCAGACCGACTTCCACCACGCGGTCCCGGTCTATGAGGAGTTCGACGGCTGGTCCGACGACATCACCGGCTGCCGCAGCTTCGACGACCTGCCGAAGGAAGCCCAGAGCTACGTCCGCGCCGTCGAGTCCCTCAGCGGCGCCCGCGTCTCCGCCATCGGCGTAGGCCCCGAACGCACCCAAATAGTCCAACTCTGACCCCCACCTGCCGACCACCCGGATCTCTTTCATCCGGGTGGTTTGCTTTGGTCATACCGCGGTCATACCATGGCCGCATGGCGGTGAAGAAGAAGACTCTGTCCTTCGACGAGGACCTGTGGGCAGCCGTCGAACGGCGGGCTCGCGAGGCGGAGACGACACCCTCGGCCTACGTGAACGAGTTGGTGGCCAAGAGCGAGCGGCTGTACCGAGGCTTGCAGGCAGTGTCGGACTGGGAGTCCGAGCACGGCGCGCTGACCGCGGACCAGTTCGACTGGGCGGACCGCGCGTTGGCCGACGCGCAGCGCGAGGCTGCTGATGAGGACTCGGGTGGGAGCTCAAACGCGTGACGCAGTTGGTCTATGACGCCGGTGCGCTGATCGCCGCCGAGCGGGATGACCCTCGCCTGTGGGCGCTCCACCTACGAGCGCTGATGCGTGGCGTCGAGCCGAGCGTCCCCGCTGCAGTGCTGGCCCAGGTCTGGCGAGGTCACAAGCAACGTGGACTTCGGCGGCTGATTGACGGGTGTGACGTCGTACCGCTCACTCAGGACCTTGCGGCCAGGGTCGGTGAGTTGCTGGCCGTCGCCGATCGCGCCGATGTGGTCGATGCGCAGGTCGTGGCCTGCTGCATCGAGTCGGCGGCAACCTGCGTGACCTCGGATCGAGGGGACATCGCGCACCTGGCGGAGGCGGCGCGCACCGGGGCGTGGCGCGGGAACACCCGGTGGAAGATGCCGATCATCTCGCTCTGATCCGGCTCGCCGTTCAACGCCTGATGCGGCTTCTTTCAGCGGCCGATGAGGGGGAGGTCTCGGATGAAGGGGGCGTCTCGGAGGTTGTCGAGGGTGGGGCGGTTGTTGAAGTCGGGGGTCTGGATGGGGGTGCGGGCCCAGGTGGAGCCGTCGCCCTGGGTGGCGCTGTAGAAGGCTGCGGCGCCGAGGGCGAGGAGTACGGCGGCGACCGTTGCCGACAGCCAGTGGGGGCGGAATGCGTTCCGCGCTGCGATGTGGGCTCCCCGGCGGAGGGACGTACCGCCGGGACCCCACCAGGCGAAGAAGAGTGCGGTGAGTGCCGCGCTGCCGAAGCCGATGGCTGAGAGTGGCTGCCAATCGAGGCCGCGTGCGGTGGCGACGACTCCGGTGACGACGCCTCCGACGACGACTCCGGTGAGGACCGGAAGGATCAGGCACGGCAGGGTGATCAAGGATGCCGTGACGAGTTGCAGCGGTGTGGAGGCGGCGGCGACCACACCGTCGGAGCGACCGGACCGGCCACGCATCTGACGGCGTCGCATCAGTGCGGTGTTCGAGCGGTCGACAGTACGCGCGATCACGATCAGCACGATTGCCACGAGCGAGCCGAGGCTCGGGTACAGCGCGACGAGTCCGGTCAGCGCCACCATCAGGCCCACGACGACAGCAGTGCGCCTGCCGGTGGCGGGGGCCCGCTGCGGCTTCCCGTCGTACTGATTCGCCTGGTATGGCGACCCGCTCCCACGCTCCTGCGGCGGAGCGGGCTGCCGGTAGGGCGCAGGCGGCTGGCTCTGGTACGGCGCCGGAGTCGGGCTCTGGTACGACGCCGGAGTCGGGCTCTGGTACGGCGCGGTCAGGGGACTCTGGTACGGCGAAGTCGGCGAAGCGTAACCGGGTGAGGCCTGGTACGGCAGCGGCATCGCAGCCGGAGCAGCCGCGTTCGGCGCCGGACTGTAGGTCGCCGGGTGACTGCCGGCGGCATAACCAGCCGGCCCACCAAGACCCCCACCAGCCCCCGCACCGGCGCCACCAACCGCACCGCCGAATCCCGCGGCACCGCCGTATCCGGCTGCACCAGCTCCCGCCACACCAGCACCGGCGGCACCGGCTGCACTAGCACCGGCTGCACCAGCACCGGCGGCACCAGCACCGGCGGCACCCGCGCCCGCCACACCTGCAGCAGCCGCCGCGGCCTTCCGGGTCGCGGCAGCCTCGCGGAGCTTGTCGCGAAGAGGTGCGAAGGCGGACAGCGGTGGGATCACCGATGGAATGAGCTGCGCGACGTCAGCCGGCGACGGATCCCCTGAGCCTGAGCCAGTGCCAGTGCCTGAGCCGCCGTCCTCCTCCGGCATGATCCGGGTCATCTGAGCAGTGGGCGGGTTCAGCTGGACAGTCGGCGGAGCAACCACCACCGTGGGTTTCTCCCGCGGCGGCAACGCGTCCCGTCCCTCGGCGTACCGGTTGAGGCCGGTCATGATCTCGTCCTGGGTCGGACGGTCGCGCCGGTCCGGGGACAGCGCCGCAGCGAGCAATGACTTCAGCCGCGGGTCCAGCCCCTCCAGATCGGCCTGACCGCTGTGCACCCGGTGCAGCACGGCCTCGAACGGGCCCTTGCCGAACGGGCGCCGTCCAGTGGCCGCGAACGACACGGTGGCCGCCCACCCCCACCAGTCCGCCGACTCCGACACCGTCTCGCCCTCGATGAGCTCTGGTGCCAGGTAGCCCGGCGTACCGATCACCAGACCGGTCTGGGTGAGTCGCAGGTCGTCGGCGGCCTGGGCGATGCCGAAGTCGATCATCACCGGCCGGCCGTTGCACATCATCACGTTGCCCGGCTTGAGGTCGCGGTGGATCACTCCGGCCTGGTGGATCGCCTGCAGCGATTCCGCCAGGCACCCGGCGACCGGCAACCACTTGCGCGGTGTCAGTGGACCGCGCTCGTCCACCTGCTCGTCCAGCGGCCGGCCCGGCACGAACCGCGTCACCAGGTACGGCTGGTCGCCTTCCAGGTCGTGGTCGAGGATCCCGGCCACACCGGGGTGGCTCACTTTCTGCAGTGTGGTCGCTTCGCGCTGCAACCGGGCGCGTGCGATCGGGTCGTGTGCGACGTGCGGCCGCAGGACCTTGAGCGCGACCTCCTGGCGCTCGGGTCCTTCGGCGAGGTAGACGACACCCATGCCGCCCTGACCGAGTCGCCGGATCAACCGGTACGGCCCGACCCGCTCCTCCACCTCCTCCACCGGGGTGGACGGAGGGCCCCCTGTCACTGACATGCCATCTACGGTACGTCGGCAGCAGACCAATCGGCCGGGATGACGTCTGAGGTAATCGTCCGGATTCACCCGGTGCCGGAGTCTTGTCGCATCCGAAGCCGCATCCGAAGTCGCACTCGGCGTCGGAACAGACGAGCGAGGAGGCTCACCCCATGAAGCACTACGCGATCGCCAATCTGCGCAACGTCCGCCTCGGCGCGGGCATCACCGAGTACCTCGAACGCATCGACGCGACGCTGGCGCCGTACGACGGTCACTTCATCGTGCACGGCGGACAGCCGGAGTACATCGAGGGCACCTGGGACGGCGCGCTGATCGTGATCGAGTTCCCCGACTACGACCGCGCCCGCGGCTGGTACGACTCACCGGCGTACCGCGAGATCCTTCACCTGCGCACCGACAACTCCGACGGCGTCACGATGCTCGTCGAAGGCGTCGACCGCACCCACAAGGCCACCGACGTACTGGGCTGATTGCGGTGGCCAGATCCTTGCGAACGGCGTCCGGGCGGTCACTGGTGGTCCAGCGCAGGGGCCGGTTGGTTGGCGGTATGCGAATCGAGATGCTGGTGTTCGACGGGCTGGACGAGATGGACCTGATGGGCCCGTTCGAGGTGTGGAGTCACGCGGCCAAGCGGACCGAGCTGGAGCTGGCGTTGGTCGGGCTGGACGGACCGATCGAGGTGACCGGGCTGAACGGCCTGCAGCTCAAGGCGCCGGAAGGACTCGGTACGCCGGACGCCCTGTTCGTTCCGGGCGGCGGCTGGCTGAATCGGGCTGAGAAGGGATCCTGGGGCGAGGCGCGGCGCGGGGTGATGACGGCACGGATCGCCGAACTCGCGCCCCAGCTCCGCTTCATCAGCTCCGTCTGCACCGGCTCGATGCTGCTCGCCGAAGCGGGTCTGGTGAAGGGGCGGGCGGTCACCACGAACCGCAACGCGTGGGCCGAGCTGGAGGCGTTCGGCGCGGACCTGAAGAACCGCGTCGTCGACGACGGCGACCTGGTCACCGCCGGCGGCATCACCGCCGGCATCGACCTCGCGCTGCACATCGTCGAGCGCGAGTACTCCGCCGAGGTCGCCGACGGGATCGCCGCCACCATCGAGTACACCCCCGACCGCGATCTCTACGTGGTTGCTGCAGGCAACTGACGGCGGAGTAGAACGCCACGGCTGCTGCGCTTCCTCAGCAGCGCGCCGGCCAACTCTTCGAGCCGTGGTGGGACGAGCTCGATCTCCTCCTCGACGACCACGCGGCCGGCCAGACCTGCCGGGCCAGCTCGCCGGCTTCCATCGCGACGAACAGGTGGTCGGTCGGGAACCGATCGAGCAGGCTCAGGTCCTGGCCGTAGTCGGCGGTGAGGTCGAGGGCCCAGCGGCCGTGGGTGATCCGGGTGTCCGACGGGTGGTGGGTCCACACGGTGAAGGGGATGGCGCCGGCTTCGCGGACGATCGCGGCGGCCGCGGTCGCCGGTGAGAACGGCTTGTCGCTCTCGCCGGAGCTGGCGTGCAGCGCCGCGATCGCCGCGAGACGACCTTCGAGTGGTACGCCGGCGGGCAGCTTCAGGTAGGCACCGCGCTCGGCGGCGACCAGGTGGACCTCACGGCCGTGAGCCGGGTCCAGCACGGACAGGAAGTCGGTGACGGCATCTTCGGGTCGGACAACAGCGAGGACGTCAATCATCGATCGCCAGTTTACGCAACGTCCTTGCCGAAAGTTGTCGGCCGGGTGTCGATCAGTTGACGAGTTGCGGGTAGGCGGCGGTGAGGTCCTGGGAGACGAGTGCCTTGGCTCCGCGGGCCGTGTCGTCGGCCAGCACCTCGTGGGCACCGGTCTCGACGCCGTCCAGGGCCCGCTTGGCGATGTCCTCGGGGCGCGACTTGGGTGCGTCGACCGCGGTCACCATGTCGGTGTCGACGTACCCCATGTGCAGGCCGGTGACGCTGATGCCGCGGTTGAGCAACTCGAGCCGGATGGCGTTGGACTGCAGCCAGAAGGCGGCCTTCGTGGCGGCGTAGGCGCCGTGCAGGGCGACCCAGGACAGCGCCGAGTGCGCGTTCAGGATGTGGCCGCCGCCGTTGCGCTCGATCACCGGGACCAGCGCGCGGGTCAGGTTGAGCGGGCCGAAGAAGTTCGCCTCGAAGACGGCGCGGACGTCGTCGATCGGGGTGTCCAGGTACGTGTCCGGCGAGCTCGCGCCGGCGTTGTTGACGAGGATGGTGACGTCCGGGACCGCCGCGACCAGGGAGTCGATCGAGGCCTGGTCGGTGATCTCGAGCGGCAGCGGTACGACGCGGGGATCGCTGCTCGGCCTGGGGACGCGGGCGGTGGCGTAGACCTTCGCGGCGCCCCGGTCCAGCAGGTCCTCGACGATCGCCTTGCCGATGCCGCGCTGTCCGCCGGTGACAAGGGCGACGGCGCCTTCGAGTGTGGTCATGTGAAACTCTTCTCTGGGTAGGAGACCGATCTGTTTCCACCGTAAACCGATCGGTTTCCATTTGCAAATCCAACCGGTACTCTCGTTGCATGACCACCTCGGCGACACCCCGCGAGCGGCTCCTGGACGCCGCGGGCGAACTCTTCTACCGCGACGGCGTCAGCATCGGTGTGGACGCGCTCTGCAAGGCGGCCGGGGTGTCGAAGAAGTCGATGTACCAGCTGTTCCGCTCCAAGGACGAGCTGATCGCGGAGAGCCTGGCCAGCCGCGGGCCGTCGTACCAGACGCTGCTGCATCCGGGGCCGGAGGACGACCGGCCGGCCCGGGACCGGATCCTGGCGGTGTTCGAGCGGCAGGACCAGATGGTTGCGGAGGGCAATTACCTCGGCTGCCCCTACGTGAGTACGGCGGTCGAGCTGAAGAACCCGGAGCACCCGGGCTCGGTGGTCGCCCGGCACTTCAAGCAGCAGCTGACCGACTTCTTCCACCGGGAGTTGGTGAAGGCGGGTGCGGAGGATCCGGGCACGCTCGCGATCCAGCTGACGATGATCTTCGACGGGGCCAGCGCCCGCGCCGTCGTCCGCGCCCAGGCGCTCAGCGGCATCGGCGTGACGACCGCGGCCGCGCTGCTGGATGCGGCCGGCGTCCGATCCGGCGAGTTGGCGACCCAGGCGCGCTGACACCACCCGGCCGCCCTGGCCATCAGTTGGTGAGTGCGGCCAGCTCGGCGCCGGCAGTGACAGAGGGTAGCGCCGGGGCGGCCAGGACTGCGGTGCCGACGGTCAGGAAACTGGCGTCGTTTCATGGGACGAGACCTCACTTTGTTTCACGGGAACGGGGCGTTCGTGTTCCATGGGAGTGGGACTGATCCGCCGGTTGTTCCATAGCGGTTTCGTCTCTGCTGGGATATTGACGTGCTCACCGTCCGTCGTCAAACTTTCGAAAAGACCCTGCGGTAGTGCCTTCGGGCGCTCGGGGGATCGCAGTGTCCTACCGCCCCGAAGAACAGGACATCCGCCATGCGAAAGAAACCTCTGGTCCTGGTCGCCACCTGCGCGCTCCTGGCGGCCGGTGCCCTCAGCAACCAAGCGGTCGCCGCGTCCGGCGCCGATCAGCAGCAATCCGCCGTACCGGCGCCGGCTGATGCGCCGACCGTGTTCACCCATCCCGGTGTGGGGGTGAGCCGGGCGCAGCTGGACTTCGTCCGGGCCAAGGTCCAGGCCGGTGCGCAGCCGTGGACGAACGCGTTCAACCAGGCCAAGAACAGCAACTACGCCTCGCTGACCCGGACGCCGAAACCGCGTGCGGTGGTCGAATGCGGTTCGTACTCGAACCCGAACTACGGCTGCACCGACGAGCGTGAGGACGCGATCGCGGCGTACACCGACGCGCTGCTGTGGTACATCACCCGCGACGATCGCTACGCGCAGAAGGCGATCCAGCTGATGGACGCCTGGTCGGCGACCATCCGCGACCACACCAACAGCAACGCGCCGCTGCAGACCGCGTGGTCGGCGTCGTCGTGGCCGAAGGCGGCCGAGATCATCAAACACGTGTACGGCAACTGGCCGAACGAGGGCCGGTTCGGCACCATGCTGCGCAACGTCTACCTGCCCGAGATCATCAACGGCTCGAACTCCAACGGGAACTGGGAGTTGAGCATGACCGAGGCGATCCAGGGCATCGGCGTGTTCCTCGAGGACAAGACCGTGTACGACAAGGCGATCTCGCTCTACCGGGTCCGGATCCCGGCGTTCGTCTACCTCGAGTCGGACGGCCCGCTGCCGAAGACGAAGCCGAGCCAGAACCTCAACACCCGCGAGAAGATCATCGCGTACTGGCAGGGCCAGGACACGTTCGTGAACGGGCTGACCCAGGAGACCTGCCGCGACTTCACCCACACCGGGTACGGCATCTCCTCGATCTCGCACGTCCTGGAGACCTCGCGGATCCAGGGCATCGACCTCTACCCGGAGTTCGGTGAGCGGCTGCGGCACGCGCTCGGGTTCCAGTCCCGCTGGGAACGCAACCTCGAGCCGGTGCCGTCCTGGTTGTGCAAGGGCTCGGTGCACCGCGGGCTCGGACCGATCACCGAGGTCGGCTACAACGCCCTGCACACCCGGCTCGGGATCGCGATGACGAACACCCAGGCGCTGACCGAGTCCCGGCGCCCGGCCGGTTCGAACAACCTCTTCGTGGCCTGGGAGACCCTGACCCACGCGGAGAATCCGTCCTGACCAGCTGAGTACTGCGGCCGGGGACCTTTCCGGCCGCGGTACGTCAGATCTGCGCCTCGCCGCGCTTCCAGTAGCCCTGGAAGGAGATCGCGGCCTTCGGCATCCCGACCGCGTTGACGAGGTGGCGTCGTACCGACTTGATCATCGACGACTCACCGGCCACCCAGGCGTAGTCGGCGTCGTACGGGAGATCGGCGCCCTTGAGCGCCTCGAGCAGGGACTTCGGCCCGTCCGGGGCCGGCGCGATCCAGGTGATGTCGGCGGTGCCCGGTGTCGGCAGCGGACGGATGTCGCGGACGTCCGGGACCTCGACGAAAACGGTCGCGTGGACTGCGGCCGGCAACTGCTCGAGGATCCCGGCGAGCGCGGGCAGCGCGGTCTCGTCGGCGACGAGCACGCGGCGGGTGCTGGTGGCCGGCGGGACGTAGTCGACGCCGGAGTGCAGCAGGCCCTTGGTGCTGGTGGTGTCGACCGCGAACGGCAGGATCAGGCCGAGCCGGTCGCCGATCGCGGCCTCGCTCACCCAGGCGGACGCGGGTCCGTTGACGCCGTGCAGGACGAACTCGATGTCGAGCTCGGCGACCTCGGGGCGGAGCGCACGCACCGTGTAGGTCCGCATGATGAAACGCTCTTCGGCCGGCTGCGCGCACCATTCGGTGTACCAGTCGGGGCCTGCCGGGAGGCTGAGCTCACCGCCGTCGGGCGGGGGCAACAGGACCTTGATCCGCTGGTCCGGTCCGGCCGTCACCGCTTCCGCGATCCGCGGTGCGACGAAGGTCACGCGGCGCAGGTGCGGGCTGAGGTCGTCGACCGCCGCCACGGTGGCGAGGACCGAGTCGAACACGATCGGCCGCTCGAGCACAGTCGTCATGCTTGTTTCTCCATAAACCTTGCAGGGGAGACTCAGATGCGGACCCGCGGACGGCCGGGCTATTCTGAGGCGTCTAGAGGTTAGCCTTACCTAAGAGGATCCCAAAGTCCAATGCCCCCGCCCACTGCTGTGGCCGAATCCGCCGGTCCAGAGGCCACTGCCCCGTCGCGCTCGCGGCGGAGCCGGCGGCCCACCCTGTTCCTCGGCCTCATCGGCTGTATCGGCCTGCTGGTGCTGGTGACCCTGCTCAGCATCGCGGTGGGTTCGAAGCAGATCCCGCTGTCGACCGTGTTCGATGCCTTGCGGCACTACAACGACGCGGACACCGATCACGTGATCATCCGGTCGCTGCGCGTACCGCGGACCGTGATCGGCCTGCTGGTCGGTGCCGCGCTCGGGTTGTCCGGTGCGCTGATGCAGGGGGTCACCCGGAACCCGCTGGCCGACCCGGGCATTCTCGGCGTCAACGGCGGCGCCGCTCTTTTCGTTGTCGCAGGCATCTATTGGTTCGGGCTCTCCACCCTGACGTCGTACGTCTGGCTGGCGTTCGCCGGCGCGGCCGTCGCGTCGGTCGCGGTGTATGGGCTCGGGTCGCTCGGCCGTGAGGGCGCGACCCCGGTGAAACTGGCGCTGGCCGGTGCGGCGATGACGGCGATGCTCGGATCGCTGACCACCGCGCTGCTGATCGGCGACGTCGACACGTTCGACCAGTTCCGGTTCTGGGCGGTCGGATCGCTGGCCGGCCGCGGTTCGGACATCGCGGTGCAGGTCGCGCCGTTCATCCTGATCGGGATCCTGCTGTCGCTGGTCTCCGGTCGCGTGCTGAACGCCCTCTCACTGGGCGACGACGTGGCCAAGTCACTCGGTCAGCGGGTCGGACTGGCCCGGTTGTTCGTGGCGGTGATCGTCGTACTGCTGTGTGGAGCCGCCACCGCGGCTGCCGGACCGATCGGTTTCGTCGGACTCACGATTCCGCACGTGGCGCGGCTGTTCACCGGTCCGGACTATCGCTGGATCATGGCGTACTCGATGCTGCTGGCGCCGATCCTGCTCCTCGGCTCGGATGTCCTCGGCCGGGTCGTCGCCCAGCCCGGTGAGCTCCAGGTCGGCATCGTCACCGCGGTGATCGGCGCACCGTTCGTCATCGCGCTGGTACGGCGGCGGAAGTTGGCGGACCTCTGATGACGACGACGGCGGCGGAGGCGGTTCAAGTCATCACCCGGGCCCGGGCGGTCCGGAAGGCTCGCTCGCTCGCGGTGATCGTGGTCCTCGCCGTCCTGGTCTTCGTGGCCTTCTGCGTGTCGCTGTCGCTCGGGGACTTCAAGATCCCGGTCATCGACGTAGTGAAGACGCTGTTCGGCGGCGGCGACCGGGCGACCGAGTTCATCGTCAACCGGCTTCGGCTGCCCAGGGCACTCACCGGCCTGATGGTCGGCGCCGCGCTGGGGATGTCCGGTGCGATCTTCCAGAGCATCGCCCGCAACCCGCTCGCCAGCCCGGACATCATCGGCGTCACGTACGGCGCCAGCGCGTTCGCGGTGTTCGCCATCATCACGCTGGGTCTGACCGGAGTCGCGGTGTCGATGCTGGCGATCGCCGGTGCCGTGCTGACCGCGTTCATCATGTACGTGCTGGCCTGGCGGCAGGGGGTCTCGAGCTACCGGCTGATCCTGATCGGGATCGGGATCGGTGCGATCGCCACCAGCATCACGTCGTACCTGTTGACCAGGGCAAGGGTCGAGATCGCCCAGCAGGCGCTGATCTGGCTGACCGGCAGCCTGAACGGCCGGGACTGGTCGAACGTCCGGTCGATGGGAATCACGCTGGCGGTGCTGACTCCGCTCACGGTGTTCCTGGTCCACCGGCTGCGGATCCTGCAGCTCGGCGACGAGACGGCGTACGGGCTCGGATTGCGGGTCGAGAGCTCGCGGCTCGGGCTGATCGTGATCGCCGTACTGCTCGCGGCGGTGGCGACGGCCGCCGCCGGGCCGATCGGGTTCGTCGCGTTCGTCGGGCCGCCGATCGCCCGCCGGCTGACCCGGTCGCCGGGGCCGGCGATGATCGCGTCCGCGTTGATCGGTGCGCTGGTGGTGGCGTTGTCGGACCTGATCGCGCAGCACGCCTTCGGAGACACCCAGTTGCCGGTCGGAGTGGTGACCGGCGTGGTCGGAGCGCCGTACCTGATATTCCTGCTCGCCCGGGCCAACCGGGTGGGGAGTGGTGGCTGAGAGATGGAGAACTCTGTGGATACCGAGATCTTGCACAGCCTGGCTGCCGAGAGCCTGGCCGTCGGCTACGACCAGCGGGAGATCATTCACGACCTGTCGGTGCGGATCCCGACCGGGAAGATCACCGTCATCGTCGGCGCCAACGCGTGCGGCAAGTCGACCCTGCTGAAGACGCTGGCCCGGCTGCTCAAGCCGTCCCGCGGAACGGTGCTGCTGGACGGCAAGCGCATCCAGTCGATCGCCACCCGCGAGGTCGCCACCAAGCTCGGACTGTTGCCGCAGTCACCGACCGCGCCGGAGGGGATCACGGTCGCCGACCTGGTCGGGCGCGGTCGCTACCCGCGGACCCGGTGGATCCGGCAGTGGACCAAGACCGACGACGAGGCCGTCGCGGCCGCGATGACGTCGACCGACGTACTGTCGATCGCCGACCGGCCGATCGACGAGCTCTCCGGTGGTCAGCGGCAGCGGGTGTGGATCGCGATGGCGCTGGCGCAGGAGACCGACATCCTGCTGCTGGACGAGCCGACGACGTTCCTCGACCTGACCCACCAGTTCGAGGTGCTCGACCTTTTGGTCGACCTGAACAAGCAGGAGGAGCGGACGATCGTGCTGGTGCTGCACGATCTCAACCAGGCCTGCCGGTTCGGCGACCACCTGATCGCGATGAAGGACGGCGCCATCGTCTGCGAGGGCGGCCCGAGCGAGGTCATCACCGAGGAAGTCGTGCACGACATCTTCGGCCTGGCCGTCAAGGTCATCCCCGACCCGGTGGCCCAGACCCCGATGGTCGTTCCCTTGGGCCGGCACACCACCCGCACCGACCGCCTTCAGGACACCCCTGCGTCCAGGGGGAGTGCGCCGCGGGCGAGCATGGCTTCCGGGAATCCGGTAGCCCAGGCGCTGGCTGCCAGTGCCGCGGCCAACGGCATCTGCCGCCCGAGCGATCGCTAGACGGTCAGCCCGTGTCACGTTTCCGGCGTACGAGCGTCAGCCGCGGCGGACCTGGTAGAGGATCAGGCCGGCGAGCAGGGCGCCCAGCGTGCCCACCACCACAGCGGCAGGACCATCGCGCCGAGCGGGTAGACGACCAGGCGCGCGGTCGACGCCTTGCCCTTGATCCCACTCAGGTCCGGCCAAATGAGTGCCGACAGCAACAAACCGAAGAGCAGGAGCTTCGTGGCCAGGGCGGCGTACCGCACCCGGCTCACCCGTTCGGCCGGAACCGTGGTGGCAACCATCGTCGTCATGCCTCCCAGTCCAACCGGCCGCTGGGCGAGGCGGATGAGTGCAACTACGGGAAGGACCCCGCGATGTTCGCCATTGTGGCGGATCGCGGATACTGCGGTCAGGTGACGCTGATCAGGTCCACGACGAAGATCAGGGTCTCGCCGGGCTTGATCGCGCTACCCGCGCCGCGGTCGCCGTACCCGAGGTGCGGCGGGATGACCAGCTGGCGCCGGCCGCCGACCTTCATCCCCTGGACGCCGGTGTCCCAGCCCTGGATGACCTGGCCGACGCCGAGCTGGAAGGCCAGCGGCGCGCCCCGGTTGTACGACGCGTCGAACTCCTCACCGGTCGAGTGGGCGACCCCCACGTAGTGCACGTTCACCCGCGACCCGGCCTTGGCCTCATCGCCGTCACCGACGGTGATCTCCGTGATTTCCAGCTCCGCCGGCGGCGGTCCGTCCGGAAAGTCGATCTCTGGCTTGTCAGTCATGCCCCCAGCTAATCAGACGCCGGACCCGACGACAGCCCAGGCCCGGTGGAGTGGGGCACGGCGTCACGCGGCCGGCCGTGATCAGCGAGTGAGAACCTCGCGGAGTTTGGTGGCGAACTCCTCTGGTTTACCGGGCATGCCGTACTCGTTGCCGAGGAAGCCGCCGTGGTTACTCGGGAACAAGGCCGGAGTCAGGCCGAGGCGTTCGGCGACGACCAGACCGGCACGGTGGGCGAGCTCGTCGACAGACTCCTCACCGACACCGATGACCAGCCGGTCCGCCGACTTGGCGAGGGTGTCGAAGTCGGGTTGGTACGACGTACAGCCGCGGAGGTTCTGGCCGATCAGGGCGTCGCCGCGGGAGCCGTCGTCCTCGGTCGGGAGACCGAACATCGCCGGGTCGGGCGCCGGCTGCTTGGTGTAGTCGTCCGGGATCTCGCCCTTGAAGCTCGTGATCGCGATGAACTTCGCCATCCCCGCGCCCATCCCGTCGCGCTGGTACGTCTCGTAGATGTCCTCGACCGCTGCTGTCGCCGCGGTCGCATCGGGCAGGATCCCCGCCAGCGGCGGCTCGTGCGCGACGAGGGTGTTGATCAGGTCGGGGCGTCGGGCGAGCAGGGCCAGACCGTTCACCGCGCCGCCGCTGCTGGCGAAGATGTCGACCGGCCCCGCGTCGAGGGCTTCGATCAGCGTGACCAGGTCGGCGGCGTGGTCGTCCGCCGACAGTTCACCATCGCCGTCGCTGCGGATGCTCCGCTCCACACCGCGCGGGTCGTAGGTGACGATCGTCCGATCGGTGAAGTGCGACGCCAGGGTCGGGAAGCCGCTCGCGCCCATCGGTGACCCGATCAGCAGCAGCACCGGCCGATTGCTGAGCTCGCCGCGGACGTCGTACGTCAGATTGGCTCCGGGTACGTCGATCGTGCTGGTGACTGGCTCCGGCATGAACAGCTCCTCCTTGAGCGTCCCATCCCCCACGGCGGGGCTTATGACCGTGAGCCTAGACCGGCTGCCGCGGTACAGACCAGGACCTCAACCTGCACCCAGTCGGCAGCCGGGCAACAGGTCTCGTCAAGGTCCGCCTACTAGGGCCAGCCGGTTTTTGGGGTTGGGGTTTGGTGGGTCAGGAGGCGGCCGGTGCGGGTGGAGAGGAGGCGGTCGAGGTTGGCGTCGAAGGACTCCTGCATGTGCCAGTCGGCGGTCAGCATGTAGAGGGTGCCGTCGCCCAGGGTGCAGGCGAAGCCGGCGTGCTCCAGCGGGACCGTCTCGAGGATCTCGCCGCCTTCGGCGATGCGGAGGCAGGCGGACTCGCCCTGTCCAGTCCAGCCGGGGGTCCAGATGGCGCCGGACGCGTCGATGCACATGCCGTCGCCGGGATGCGGTGCCCAGATCCGGCGGTTGGACAGGCTGCCGTCCACCGCGACGTCGTACGCCGTCAAGACGCCGCCGAACGACTCCGCGATGATCAGGGTCGAGTTGTCCGGCGTGATCACCATGCCGTTGGGGAACGCGAGTTCGTCGGCCACCTGTCGTACCGAGCCGTCGGGGGTGACCAGCAGGATGAACCCGGGTCGCCGGCCTTCACCCGGGTGGAAGTCGGCAGCCGCCGTTGACGTAGATGTTGCCGCGTCCGTCGACGACGATCTCGTTCAGACCGCCGTACGACGACATGTCCGCATGCGTCACCAGGTCGTCGGACGATTCCTGCCGAAGCAGTAGACCTTCGGGACCGGAGGTCGCCAGGAGGCGGCCGTCCGGGAGCCAGTCGATCGAGAACGGGATTGTCGTCGGCACCCGGGCCATCACCTCGCGCTTCCCGGACGCGTCGACGGCGATCACCTCCTGAGCACCCCAGTTGGAGCACCAGAAGCGCCCGTCATGCCAGCGCGCGGACTCCCCGATCACAAGTCCTTCCATCAGTACCCCGGTCATCACAACTCCTTCCGTCTCTATCTCTACACGAACGGCGAATGTGTAGATCGACAGTCCGGTGCCCTAGGCTGATGGCCCGTGAAGGTTTTGGTGATCGGTTCGGGTGGCCGCGAACACGCATTGGTCTGGGCGCTGGCCCAGGACCCTGAGGTCCGGGACATCGTGGCGGCCCCGGGGAATCCTGGTATCGCCGTGTTGCGGCCGGCCTACGACGGGCAAACGATCGTTTGCCGCTCGGTGGACATCGCCGACCACGATGCCGTCGTCGCGCTGGCGACCGAGTTCGGCGCGGACCTGGTCGTGGTCGGGCCGGAGGCGCCGCTGGTCGCCGGGCTGGCCGATCCGCTGCGCGAGGCCGGGATCGCCGTCTTCGGTCCGTCCAAGGAGGCCGCCCAGATCGAGGGATCGAAGGCGTTCGCCAAGGGCGTGATGGCCGCGGCCAGTGTGCCGACCGGCCGGGCCTACGTGTGTACGACGCCCGAGGAGGCCGCCGACGCGATCGACGCGTTCGGGCCGCCGTACGTGGTGAAGGACGACGGTCTGGCCGCTGGCAAGGGTGTCGTCGTCACCTCGGACCGGGACGAGGCGCTGGCGCACGCGGCCGGGTGCGAGCAGGTGCTGATCGAGGAGTACCTGGACGGCCCGGAGGTGTCGCTGTTCGCGATCACCGACGGTACGACGGTGCTGCCGATGCAGCCCGCGCAGGACTTCAAACGCCTTGCGGACAACGACGAAGGGCCGAACACCGGCGGCATGGGTGCCTACACACCGTTGCCCTGGGCACCTGAATCCCTGGTCGAGGAGATCACCGAGAAGGTGCTCCAGCCGACCGTGGACGAGCTGCGCCGCCGCGGTACCCCGTTCAGTGGCCTGCTGTACGCCGGTCTCGCGCTGACGTCACGCGGCGTCCGGGTGATCGAGTTCAACTGCCGGTTCGGCGACCCGGAGACGCAGGTGCTGCTGCCGCTGCTCAACACCCCGCTGGGCGGACTCCTGTACGCCGCCGCGACCGGCAAGCTGGCCAACCACGAGCCGCTGGGCTGGAAGAGCGCCGCCGCGGTCACCGTCGTGGTCGCGGCGAAGAAGTACCCGGCCAACCCGCGCAAGGGTGACGTGATCGCCGGCATCGACCAGGCCGAGGTGAACGACGTCCGCGTCTTCCACGCCGGTACGGCGCTCGAGGACGACGAACTCGTCACGTCGGGCGGCCGCGTCCTCGCGATCAGCGCGACCGGCCAGGACCTCGACGAGGCCCGCCAGCGCGCGTACGCCGCCGTCGGCCAGATCCGGATCAAGGGCTCCCAGCACCGCACGGACATCGCCCTCAAGGCAGCCCGCGGAGAGATCACGGTCTGAGGGACCGAAGGACAGGAGGTATTCGGCGCCGAGCGTATCCGCTACGCCTGAGCGTTGGGCAGAAAGGCCCGCTCGACCGGACACCTCCTGTCGTTCGGCCCCCACTGGGTTCTGGGAGAATGGGGGCGTGCCCAGTTCGAGTAAGCCCCGGATTCCGAATGTTCTCGCCTCGCGTTACGCCAGTGTGCCGATGGCTCAGCTGTGGTCGCCGGAGCACAAGATCGTGCTCGAGCGGCGGCTGTGGGTGGCGGTGCTGAGGGCGCAGAAGGAGCTCGGGGTCGCGGTGCCGGACGGGGTGGTCGAGGACTACGAGCGGGTCGTCGAGCAGGTCGACCTGGAGTCGATCGCGGCCCGGGAGCGGGTCACCCGGCACGACGTGAAGGCGCGGATCGAGGAGTTCAGCGCGCTCGCCGGGCACGAGCACATCCACAAGGGCATGACGAGCCGGGACCTGACCGAGAACGTCGAGCAGCTGCAGATCCGGGCCGGGCTCGAGCTCGTCCGCGATCGCGCGGTGGCGGCCGCCGTACGGCTGGGTCAGAAGGCGGCCGACCACGCGGCGGTGGTGCTGACCGGGCGCTCGCACAACGTCGCGGCGCAGGCGACCACGCTGGGCAAGCGGTTCGCATCGGCCGCGGACGAGTTGCTGGTGGCGATCGCCCGGATCGAGGAGCTGATCGAGCGGTACCCGCTGCGCGGTATCAAGGGCCCGGTCGGTACGTCGCAGGACATGCTGGACCTGTTCGGCGGCGACGCGGCCAAGCTGGCGCAGCTGGAGTCCGGCATCGCCGAGCACCTCGGGTTCAGCCGGACGCTGACGAGTGTCGGCCAGGTGTACCCGCGGTCGCTCGACTACGACGTCGTCTCGGCGCTGGTCCAGCTGGCGGCCGGGCCGTCGAGTCTCGCGACCACGATCCGGCTGATGGCCGGGCACGAACTCGTCACCGAGGGGTTCAAGGAGGGCCAGGTCGGCTCCTCGGCGATGCCGCACAAGATGAACACCCGGTCGTGTGAGCGGGTGAACGGTCTGGCGGTGATCCTGCGCGGGTACGCCTCGATGGCGGGCGAGCTGGCCGGCAACCAGTGGAACGAGGGCGACGTCTTCTGTTCCGTCGTACGGCGGGTTGCGCTGCCGGACGCGTTCTTCGCTCTGGACGGGCTGTTCGAGACGTTCCTGACCGTGCTGGACGAGTTCGGGGTGTATCCGGCCGTCGTGAGCCGGGAGCTGGAGCGGTACCTGCCGTTCCTGACCACGACCAAGGTGTTGATGGCCGCGGTCAAGAACGGCGTCGGCCGGGAGACCGCGCACGAGGTGATCAAGGAGCACGCGGTCGCGACCGCGCTCGACCTGCGCAAGGGTCTCGCGGAGAACGACCTGTTCCATCGCCTCGGCGCGGACGGCCGGCTGGGCCTCGGCGAGGAGCAGATCGTCGGCATCGTCGGCGAGCCGCTGTCCTTCACCGGCGCGGCGGTCGACCAGGTGAACGCCGTCGTCGCCGCGATCGACGAACTCGCCAAGCGCCACCCCGAAGCCGCCGCCTACAGCCCGGGTGACATCCTCTAAAGCGTGCCGAATAACCTTGGTGAGGCCGTTCGCACCGCCCTTCTCGGGCGTCTTCTGCTCAGGCAACCGGTGCTGTCTGAGCGTCGGTTCCCACGTCATCCGGGTCCGTTTCATCCGCACTGCAGTGCGGATCAGAGCGTTCCTGTCGGTGGGCGTTGGTGGCCGGGCCTCCTGCTTGGGGGTCCCGGACCCGGGCGTGGTCCTTCTCGGCCCAGATAGCGAGGTTGATCGCGGCGTTGAGGTCGCGATCAATGGTTAGTCCGCAGCGGCCGCACTCGAAGGTCCGGTCAGCCAGTGACAGCTGGGGCTTCATGGCGGCGCAATCGGAGCAGGTCTTCGATGAGGCGAACCAGCGGTCCGCGACGGCGAGTTCGCCGTGCCGCCACGCCTGCTTGTAGGTGAGGAACCGGGCGAACTCTGTCCACCCAGCGTCTGAGATGGCGCGGGCGAGCCGATGGTTGCGCAGCATTCCAGTCACGTTGAGGCCTTCGATGACGATCCGGTCGTGGGTCTTGACCAACTCGTTCGACACCTGGTGCAGGAAGTGTCTGCGGATGTTCGCAATACGGTGGTGATGCTGCCCGAGCCGGGCGGCGGCTGTCCTCCTGTTCTTCGAGCCACGGCTTTTGCGAGTCACAGCCCTGGCGAGTCGTCGCTGGCGGCGCATCCCTGCCACGAGGGCCTTCGGCGGGTTGCCGACGCGTGCAACTTCGGTGCCGTCGCCAGTGGCGGCAACCAAGAGGGCGGACAGACCACGGTCCATCCCCACCCAGCCGCCATGGTCGGCGTCACAGCGCGGCTGGTGTTGCTGCGTGGGGTGGAGGTCGGCTGCCTCGACGTTCAAGCAGACCCACCAGCGGCCAGCACGCCGGGTGACGGTCGCGAACAACACCCGCCCCCTGCCCTTGCCGAGGAGCCTGCGCAGCCGACGGGTGTCGTCATGCACCCGGATGCTCCCGAGGCCGGGAAGGGTGACAGAGCGAGGGTGTAAGTCTCCGACCCGGATCAACGGTCGGCCATCCGTGGGGTGCTTGTTCCGCAGTCGGAACGACGCCAAGCACTGGCCCTTCCTCTTGAACCGCGGATGCCCCACCCGCCGTCCGGCACGCTTACCGTGGCGGGAGTGCGTCCACGCCTTCAACGCTTTGCCGAGATCGACGGCGGCCTCTTCGAACACCTGTTGACGCACACTCGTGCGCCACATCAGGCCGGTCACATCGATCTCGGCTTGCCCGTCGCCATCGACGGTGATGATGCGGCCGGCGGCCTCGGTCTTCTTCCAGGCGTTGAAGGCGTTGATGAGGTCGAACCCGGTCCACGGCACCACCACCGAGGCATCACCTGGCTGGTCGGCGCGCGCCCGCAGATGGAGGCGGAGGCATTGGTTGAAGGCGAACCGGGCAGCCCCCGCGTGCCGAGCAAGCACGCCCTGCTGCTCGACCGTCGGGTCGAGGCAGTAACGGAACGTGGTGTGACGGGTCATCGAGTTCTCAGCTGTCGCTGGTCCGGTGTTGCGATGTCATGGACGCCATGCTGCACCACGCCTCCGACACTCCAAGGTCGGCACGCACGGCGACGATGTTGAAGGTGGCAGCGCCGTTGTCCCTCATGCAACGGGGGTGCGCGTAGGCTACTCCGGCACACTTGTCGGAAGGACCAAAGTTGCCCAGGACTCACCTCTACAAGAGGCGGTGCCGATGTTCGATCCTCTGACCTGGGTGCTGGTCGCCCTTTCGCTGGTCGCGATGGTGTTCGCCATCGTGCTGGCCGCGCTGGACAAGCGGATCAACTGGACGCTGCTGGCGATCCTCGCCGTGGTCGAGGTCGGGCTGCTGGCTCAGCTCGTCATCGGCATCATCCAGTTGGCCGGCACCGACCGGGACGTCTCCGGTGTGTTCTTCGTCGGCTACCTGATCGGCGGGCTGATCGTGCTGCCCCTGGGCGCCCTGTGGGCCCTCGCGGAGAGCAGCCGGTGGGGCGCCGGTGCACTGGCGTTCGCCTGTCTGGTGATCCCGGTGGTCGAGCAGCGCCTGCACGTGATCTGGGCCACCTGAGATGACCGACCCGGCGGCGACCAGACACGGCCCCGGCCGGATCCTGATTCTCGTGTACGGCGTCTTCGCGCTGGCCGCGACCGCCCGCGCCGGGGTCCAGATCGCGACCCAGTTCGAGCAGGCGCCGATCGCCTACCTGCTGTCGGCCGTTGCCGCGGTGGTCTACATCGCGGCGACCTTCGCGTTGGCCAAGGCAACCAAAGTCTCGCGCCGGGTGGCCACGGTCGCGATCGTGGTCGAGTTGGTCGGCGTGATCACGATCGGGGCGTTCAGTTACGCCGTACCGGAAGACTTTCCGGACGCCACCGTGTGGTCGCACTTCGGCCAGGGCTACGGCTTCGTGCCGCTGGTGTTGCCGATCCTCGGCCTGCTCTGGCTGCGCCGCACCAGCTGACCCACACTCCCAGGAAACTGCCAGCCGGGCGCAGGGGATGGCTCAGGTTCACCGGCCAGCATCGGTGGCATGCAGATTTCAGGGCATCCCCGGGTCGAGATCGTCGTACCCGTCAAGAACGAGGAGAACGACCTCGGCCCGAACATCAGGCGGCTGCGTGAGTTCCTGGACACCGCCTTCCCGTTTCCGGCCGAGGTCTGCATCGCGGACAACGGAAGCACGGACGCGACCTATGACATCGGCGCCCTGCTGGCCGTCGAGCTGCCCGGGGTCCGGATCGTCCGGCTCGAGCAGTCCGGCCGCGGCCGTGCGCTGAAGAAGATCTGGTCCGAGAGCACCGCCGACGTACTCGCCTACATGGACGTCGACCTGTCCACCAACCTGAACGCGCTGCTGCCGCTGGTGGCGCCGCTGTTCGCCGGCCACAGTGACGTCGCCATCGGCACCCGGTTGTCGAGCGGGTCGCGGGTGGTCCGGCGGCCGACGCGGGAGTTCATCTCGCGCTCGTACAACCTGTTGCTGCGGGCAACCTTGAGTGCGCACTTCTCCGACGCCCAGTGCGGGTTCAAGGCGATCCGCGCCGACGTGGCGCACCGGCTGCTGCCGCTGATCGAGGACACCAGCTGGTTCTTCGACACCGAGCTGCTGGTGCTGGCCGAGAAGGCCGGCCTGCGGATCCACGAGGTGCCGGTGGACTGGGTCGACGACCTCGACTCGCGGGTCGCGATCGCCAAGACCGTCGGCGAGGACCTGCGCGGCATCGCCCGGCTGACCCGCAATCTCGGCCGCGGCAGCATCGACCTCGAGCCGGTGCGGCAGGACTTCGGGCGACCCCGGATCCTCGATCCGCGGACGGCACTGGCCGCGCGCGTGGTGCGGTTCTGCGCGATCGGGGTGCTGAGCACGGCGGCGTACGCGGTGCTCTATCTCGTCCTGCGGCAGGGCATGCCGGCCCAGGTGGCGAACGTGCTCGCCCTGCTCATCACCGCGGTCGGCAACACGGCTCTCAACCGGCGGATCACCTTCGGCGTCCGCGGCGTGGACAACCGCTGGAAGCACCAGTTGCGCGGACTCGTCGCCTTCGGCATCGGCTGGGGCCTGACCGCCTCGTCGCTGTGGCTGCTGCACGCCGCGGTCTCGACGCCGCACCAGGCCGTCGAGATCGCTGTCCTCACCCTCGCGAACCTGGCCGCGACCGTCGTCCGGTTCAGCCTCTTCCAGACGTGGGTCTTCGACGACGACGCACCCACCCTGCCCACCTTCGAACCCCCAGCGGCAATCGACCAGACCCGGAGCAACTGACATGGCCACGTTGAGCAATCCCGTCGAGGCATCTCGCCGGGCCGGACCACGGGCGATCGCCACGCAGTCCGCGATCGGCCGCGACAAGATCCTGTACGGCGGCCTGCTGGCACTGACCGCGATCGCCATACCTGTGGGGCCTGTCCAAGAACGGCTACGCCAACGAGTATTACGCGGCCGCTGTGCAGGCCGGCTCGACCAGCTGGAAGGCCTGGTTCTTCGGCTCGCTCGACGCGTCCAGCTTCATCACCGTCGACAAGACCCCGGCCGCGCTGTGGGTGATGGGGCTGTCGGGGAGGATCTTCGGCTTCAGCACCTGGAGCATGCTGGTCCCCGAGGCGCTGATGGGCGTCGCGAGCGTCGGCTTCGTCTACGTGTCGGTGCGCCGGTGGTTCTCCGCGAACGCCGGCCTGCTGGCCGGTGCGATCCTCGCGCTGACGCCGGTCGCCGTACTGATGTTCCGGTTCAACAACCCGGACGCGCTGCTGGTCATGCTGCTCTGCGCCGGTGCGTGGGCGGTGACCCGGGCGATCGACTCGGACAAGCACGCGGCCCGGTGGATGATGCTGGCCGGCGTCCCTCGTCGGCTTCGGGTTCCTCACCAAGATGCTGCAGGCCTTCCTGATCCTGCCGGCCTTCGGGCTGGCGTACCTGATCGCCGGGAAGCCGGCACTCGGGAAGCGGATCGTGCACAGTGTGCTCGCGCTGGTCTCGCTGATCGTCAGCGCCGGCTGGTGGATCGCGATCGTCGAGCTGATGCCGGCCTCGGCGCGGCCGTACATCGGCGGCTCGCAGAACAACAGCATTCTCGAGCTGACCCTCGGCTACAACGGTCTCGGCCGGCTGAACGGCAACGAGACCGGCTCGGTCGGCGGCGGTGGCGGCGGTGGCGCGGGCTGGGGTGGAGCGGCCGGTCTGCAGCGTCTGTTCGGCGGTGAGTTCGGCAGCCAGATCGCGTGGCTGCTGCCGGCCGCGTTGTTGGCGACGATCGTCCTGATCGTTGCTGCGGGCAAGTCCCCGCGGACGGACAAGACTCGCGCGTTCGCCGTGCTGTGGGGTGGCTGGCTGGTCGGCGCCGGCCTGACCTTCAGCTTCATGCAGGGCATCATCCACAGCTACTACATGGTCGCGTTGGCCCCGGCGATCGGTGCGCTGGTCGGTGCCGCGATGTCGGTGCTGTGGCGGCGCCGCAGCGAGTGGTTGCCGCGGGCGACCCTGGCCGGCGGGGCGCTGCTGACCGGCGGCTGGGCCTTCGCACTGCTGAACGAGACACCGTCCTGGCACCCGTGGCTGCGGTGGGTTGTGCTGCTGACCGGCGTACTCGGCGCTGGGGCGGTGATGATCCTGCCGGAGTTGAGGTTGAACCGTACGGCGGCTCGCCGGGCCGGCGTGTTCGCGGGGGTGCTGCTCGCGGTGAGTGCGCTGACGGGACCGGGGGCGTACTCGGTCGCGACGATCAGCTCCGCGCACGCCGGGGCACTGCCGTCAGCCGGGCCTTCGGGTGCCGGTGGAATGGGCGGCGGGCCTGGTGGTGGCGGCATGGGCCGGATGGGTACGCCGCCTGGGCAGACCGGCAACGGTACGACGGGTGGTCCGGCGACTGGCGACGGTACGACGGGCAACGGTGTGCCGGGGGCTACCAGGAACGGAACTCGCGGCGGTGGGGTCGGTGGGCTTCCTTGGCGGGGGCGGGATCAGTGGAGTGTCGAGTGAGCTGATCACGCTGCTGCAGAACGGCTCCAAGGGCTACACCTGGGCGGCCGCGGCCGTCACCGCGAACGGGGCCGCGCCGCTGCAGATCGCGTCCGGCGAACCGATCATGGCGATCGGTGGATTCAACGGCACCGACCCGGCGCCCTCGCTGGCCGAATTCCAGGAGCTGGTTGCCCAGGGCAAGATCCACTACTACATCGGCAGCGGCGGTGGTATGGGCGGCCGGAGCGGAACCTCGAGCGAGATCGCTGCCTGGGTCGCGGAC
The DNA here is from genome assembly GCA_963770725.1 of uncultured Actinomycetota bacterium. Taxonomy (GTDB): domain Bacteria; phylum Actinomycetota; class Actinomycetes; order Propionibacteriales; family Kribbellaceae; genus Kribbella. Next base: position 986,107 of record CAVYQT010000007.1, on the reverse strand, counting down.
AACTTCCAGGCCCAAACCGTCGGCAGTACCACCGTCTACGACCTCACCACCAGCACCACCAGCTGAGAAACCGGAGTACACAGCTATGACTCAGAACACCAACCCCCCGATGCCAGGCAACGAGGCCCAGTGGCAGGCGGCCCGCGCGGGCACGCCCGACGAGAGTGCAGCCGCCGCCTCGGCTGAAGCAGCTGCCGGGCAGAAGGAGAGCGACGCGAAGGGCGACGGCCGGCCGAGCAACCTGATGCTGGCTGGTGCTGGTTCTCTGCTCGCAGTGCTGGCATTCCTCGGAGGGACTGCGGTTGGTCACGCCTGGGACGGCTCCAGCACCCAGCAGAACCAGTTCGGCGGCCCCGGCGGCGGAGGCCGCCAATTCCCCGGCCAGCAAGGCCAGCAAGGCCAGCAAGGCCAGCAAGGTCAGCAGGGTAAGCAGGGTCAGGTCCCAGGTCAGGGCACAGTCCCGGGCCAAGGCAACCAACCCGGTACCGGCACCGGTCAGACCCAAACCAGCTGGCCCGCTGAACCGGCCTGGACAGGGTGGTAGCTCGGCCCAAGTGGGATGGACTTCCGGTTGGGCCGGGCTGTCGTCGTGGCGGTAAATGTGGTTTGCGACACGCGGAGACGGTTCGGGGTGGTGTCAGGTGGGGTAAGGATCGGGGGGTGGAATGGTCGAACGTCACCTGGTTCCTGACCGCCCTCGGTGCGGTCGTCGTGCTACTGACACGCATCCGGCTCGGTGGAACCGTTGTCGACGGCACCGGTCATGGCGCCGGCCGGCATGGGTACTCCGCTGTTCTCCTGCGCCTGCACACCTCCGTCGGGGTGATCACGCTGATCGGCTGGGTCGTTGCCCTGGTCACCGGTTTTCGCGGGATCGCCCTGATCGTGCTGGCCGGGTGGTGGCTGTTGACCCTGCTCGGATTGTTGCTCCTGGCCCGTTGGCTGCCCAGCCACGCCAGGCACTCGGAGGACACGAAGACCGACGCCTGGGGTTCCGGCGCCGGCCTGTCCGTTCTCGGCCACGTCGGCACGCTGGTCGGCGTCTGCTACTTCACCTTCATCGTCTGGACCGACAGGCTCTAGCGAGCCAACCCCTCCAGCAGTGCGGTGACAGACCGCCGTACGCCGACCTCGAACTCCTGCTGGGAGAGCGTGGCGCCGACCCCGGCCACGCGGTCGTACATCAGCCCGTCCAGCATCGCGGCCGCCGGCCAGGCCGCCTCCGACGGATTCGGAACCCCGAGGCCGCCGAGGACCTGAGCCAGCATGGCCCGCAACTGCCGCCCACCCTCGTCGATCGCGGAACGCAGGTCCGGCTGCCGGCTTGCCTCGAGTGACAGCTCGTAGCGCGCGACCAGGTCGTCGGGCCGGTCCCGCGCCAGGCTGACCGCCATCGCGATCAGCAGCTCCAGCGGCGAACCCGCGTTCATCGGCGGCGAGGCGCTCAGGTCGCGGGCGAGCATCCGGTTCACGCAGGCCGTCAGCAACGCGCTCCGGGTCCGGAGGTAGTACGACGTCGAGCCCGGCGGCAGTCCGGCCTCCGCGTCGACCGCGCGGTGGGTCAGCCCGCGCAGACCACGGGTCGCGACCAGATGGATCGCGGCATCGGCGATGGCGTCCCGGCGATCAGCACCCAGCGGAACCTGCTTTGTCACGGCGGTCAGTCTCCCACTGTTCAGCTTGCCTCTACAGATGTAGAGTCTAGATCATGAGTACGGCGATCGTGGTGGGAGCGGGAATCGGCGGGGTCACGGCGGCCGTCGCACTGCAGCGGTGCGGATGGCAGGTCTCGGTGCTGGAACGGGCGCCGGAAGCTGGGTGAGGTGGGTGCCGGGATCTCCGTCTGGCCGTCCGCGGTCGCCGTACTGGAGGAGCTCGGGGTGAAGGGCGTCGAGAAGGCGGCCGCGATCTCCGCGCCGGCCGGGATGCGCAAGCCCGACGGCCGCTGGGTGGTGGAGGCGGCGGACCTCGGTGTCGAGCTCCCGGTGATGATCCACCGGGCGCAACTGCACGACCTGATCACGGACCAGTTCGGCCCGGGCATCACGGTCCGGACCGGGTACACCGTCACGAAGATCATCCAGGACGACACCGGGGTGACGATCAACGACGACCTGCGTGCCGATCTGGTGATCGCGGCCGACGGCATCCGCAGTGTGATCCGCCAGACGCTCTACCCGGAATACGAGGGCCCGCAGTACTCCGGCTACACGGCGTACCGTGGCATTGCCGACGTACAGATCGATGACGGTGGTGGCGAGACTTGGGGCCGTGGGCAACGCTTCGGGTTCGCGCGGCTGATCGACGGGCGGATCTACTGGTACGCGACGGCGAACCAGCCGGCCGGTCGGGGTGGCGATCACGCCGCGGTGACCAATGACTTCGGCAACTGGCACGAGCCGATCCCGACGATCCTCGCCGGGACGCCGCCGGACGCCGTTCTGCAGAATGACATCCACGACCTGTCGGTGCCGCTGGTCCCGTTCGTCCAGGGGCGCGTGGTCCTGCTCGGCGACGCCGCCCACGCGATGACCCCGAACCTCGGCCGCGGCGCCTGCTCCGCGATCGAGGACGCCGGCGCCCTCGCCAGGCACCTGGCCGGTGCCGCTGCCTTGGGTACGGCGCTCGCGGCCTACGACCGGGATCGGCGGAAGGCGACGACCAAGCTGGTACGGCGGTCGCGTGGCGTCGGCCGGGTCGGTCAGGTGGAGAACCGGGTGGTGTGTGCGATCCGGGACGGACTGTTCGCGCTCGGTGGCACGCTGATGTCGCTGCGGAGGCGGAAGTAGCCGTCCCGGCGGTAGATGGAAGAATCGCGGTGTGACCACAGCTCCTGAGATTCCCGGCGCCAAGCACATCCACTCCGGCAAGGTCCGGGACCTGTACGAGTTGGAGTCCGGCGAACTGCTGATGGTCGCCAGCGACCGGCAGAGCGCGTTCGACTGGGTCCTGGAGACGCCCATCCCGGACAAGGGCAAGGTGCTCACCGCGATGAGCCTGTGGTGGTTCGAGGTGCTGGACGTGCCGAACCACATCCTGTCCACCGACGTACCGGCCGAGGTCGCCGGCCGCGCGGTGATCTGCGAGAAGCTGGCGATGTTCCCGGTCGAGTGCGTTGCCCGCGGTTACCTGAGTGGCTCCGGCCTGCTCGACTACGAGTCCACCGGAAGCGTCTGCGGCATTCCGCTGAAGCCCGGACTGGTCGAGGGCTCCCGGCTGGACGAGGCGATCTTCACCCCGGCGACCAAGGCCGAGCTCGGCGAGCACGACGAGAACGTCTCGTACGACGCTGTCGTCGCAAAGGTCGGTGCGGAGACGGCGGCGGCGCTACGGGACACGACCCTGGACATCTACGCGCGGGCGCACGGGATGGCGGCCGAGCGCGGGATCATCCTGGCCGACACGAAGTTCGAGTTCGGGGCGAGGGCGGACGGGACGATCGTGCTGGCCGACGAGGTGCTGACGCCGGACTCGAGCCGCTTCTGGCCGGCTGATCAGTGGGAGCCGGGAAAGCCGCAGCCGTCGTACGACAAGCAGATCATCCGCGACTGGCTCCAGTTCGAGTCCGGCTGGGACCGGAAGTCCGGTGAGGCGCCGCCGCCGCTGTCCGACGAGGTGGTCGAGCGCACCCGCGCCGCCTACGTCAATGCGTACGAGCGGTTGACCGGGCGCACGTTCGTGGGGTGAGGCGGACCGCCAGGCCATCACAACGGGCTGTGGGGCCGGGCGCCTGCGGGAAGCGCCGTCTGACGCACGATTGTGATGGCCTGGCGGTCCGCGTCTCAGAAGAGGCCGACTCCGAGAGCCAGGAGGACGAAGCGGCCGGTGCGGCCGGCCAGCACCGAGAGCGTGAACGTGACGACGCCCATTCGGGAGGCGCCGCCGATGAGGGCGACGCCGTACAGGGGTGGGATGCCGACGGACGCGCTCAGCAGGGTGACCGGGATACCCCAGCGGCGGTCGCTCATCGCGTCGAGCAGGCGCTTGCTGACGTCGCGGTTCCACTGGACGAAGCGGCCCCAGCGGGTGTTGAGGTTGACCGCCTTCGGTTCCTTCGTCCTGCGGGCGGCGTACCCCGGTCGGTACCGGACGGCGAGGAACATCGCCACCTTGCCGATCGTCTGCCCGACCGACACCCCGACCGCCGCGACCACCGGGTCCAGTGCGCCGGAGACGCCGACGCCGAGGACGTACGCCTCGGCGTTCATCACCGGGATGACGGCGGACCCGATCCCGAAGCCCACCGCCAGCGCCAGTTGCCACACCCACATGACCTCGAGGCTATGCGCTACCAACACCGTCGCCACACAAGGCACCTCCACTCCCGGGCCGAATCAGGGTGCCACCCCATCCACTGCCTCCCACCCTTGACAGCATCCCTAGGCGGGTACGGCGGGCCGACGCCCCCGGAGGATGGTCAGCAGGCGGCAGGTGGATGCGACCCTCACGACCAGTGCGCCGATCGCAGCGTCACACCCCTGAGCGCCGCGTTCCGGCGATAGGAGTACTCGACACCGCTCAGCTCCAATGCCGGCTGCTTCATGGGCGAGCCTCTTTCTGTTCGGAGATGTGTTCGAGGGCGGCGTCCAGCCAGCGCAGGTCGGCGTCGAGGTGGGCCACGATGTACTCGCGGACCAGTGGTGAGGTCGGGTCGTCATCGGCCGGTGTCTCCCGCAGCTCCCGGATCCGGCGCAGGTGGCTGGCGCGCTGGCGGGCCAGGAAGGCGGCCGCGTCCCCGCCCGTCCGGATCGCCGCGACCAGCTTCCGCAGGACCTCGTCCGCACTGCCCCGGGCAGGCGGCACCGGACCGTTCAGCCAGTCCGCGAAATGCTCCCGGCCCTTGTCGGTCAATGCGTAGACCGTCCGGTCCGGGCCGCCGCCGGAGGTCTTGTCCACCACCTCGACGAGCCCGTCCCGCTCCAGCCGCCCGAGCGTTGTGTACACCTGCCCGAACGCCAGCGGGCGACTGTCCGGGAACCACGCGTCATGGCCCCGCTTCACGTCGTACCCGTGGGCGGGGCCGCCTGACAGCAGTCCCAGCACCAGCTCCGCAGTGGCCATGACCCGACTATGCACTGAGTGTATGTACTGAGTGAATAGTCCGGAATTCCGGTCGATGCGGGGGTTCTGGCGCCCGGTCGGTAGGATTCAGGCGTCACCCCGGAACCAGACCTGGAGTAGTCAGTGGCTCGCGTTGTCGTCGATGTCATGCTCAAGCCCGAGATCCTCGACCCGCAGGGCAAGGCGGTGCACGGCGCGTTCGGCCGGCTCGGCTTCGACGGCGTGGCCGACGTCCGCCAGGGCAAGCGGTTCGAGATCACCCTCGACGGCGAGGCGACCGAGGAGCGGGTCGCCGAGATCCGCAAGGCCGCCGACACGCTGCTGGCCAACCCGGTGATCGAGGACTACACCCTCCACGTCGAGGACACCCAGTGAAGATCGGTGTTGTCACCTTCCCGGGCTCGCTCGACGACGCCGACGCCCGTCGGGCCGCCGCGGTGGCCGGCGCCGAGCCGGTCGCGCTCTGGCATGCCGACGCCGACCTGCATGGTGTGGACGCGGTCGTCCTGCCGGGCGGCTTCTCGTACGGCGACTACCTCCGCGCCGGTGCCATCTCCCGGTTCGCGCCGGTGATGGAGACGATCATCACCAAGGCCGGTCAGGGGCTGCCGGTGCTCGGGATCTGCAACGGCTTCCAAGTGCTGTGCGAGTCGCACCTGCTGCCCGGCGCGCTGATCAAGAACCGGCACCGCAAGTTCCTCTGCAAGGACCAGGCGCTGCGGATCGAGAACAACCGGACGGCCTGGACGTCGGACTACGACGCGAACCACGAGATCACCATCGTGATCAAGAACCAGGACGGCTCGTTCGTCGCCGATGAGGCCACCCTGGACCGGCTGGAGGGCGAGGGCCGGGTCGTCGCCCGCTACCTGGACGAGAACCCGAACGGTTCGTACCGCGACATCGCCGGTATCACCAACGAGCGCGGCAACGTGGTCGGCCTGATGCCGCACCCCGAACACTGCGTCGAGACCCTGACCGGCCCGACCACCGACGGCCTGGGCTTCTTCACCTCGGTGCTGAAGGCCGTCGTCGCCTCCTGATGAGCTTCATTGGGGTGCGGCGACTCCTGCTTCGCACCCTCTTTCTCGCCGCGGCAGCCCTGCTCGCAGCGACGGGCACCGCTGGTACGGCGAGCGCCGAGCCGGCGAGCCTGTTGGCCAAGGTCGTCGTCATCGGCGTACCCGGCCTGACCTGGAACGACGTCAAGGCCTCACCCGAGCTGACCGCACTGGTGAACGAGTCCCACGTCGGCTCGATCACCGTCAAGACAGCCGGCCCGCACACCTGCCCGATCGACGGCTGGCTCACCGTCAGTGCGGGCACCAGGGCATGGGGCAGCGTTTCCGACCAGCCTTGCGGTGACCTGCCCGCTGTGACCAACGGACAGGTCACAGGCTGGCAGACGTACGTCGACCGCCAGGCAGAGCACCACACCGGCGCACCCATCGGCCGTCTCGGCCAGACCGGGTACCCCATCTGCGGGTTCGGCCCAGGTGCTGCGGTCGCACTGGCCCGCACGGACGGCTCGGTCACCAACTGGCAGCCGGAGTTCTCGGCGGCGAGGCTGACCAGCCCGGACTGTGGTGACGCGATTGTCGACGCAGGCGCACTGCCGCTGCGGGAAGGCCGTGAGGAGGCCCGCAAGAGGGTCGCTGACCTCGTTGCACAGGCGAGAGCGGCCGACGGCTGGGTGCTGCTGGTCGGTGTCAGCCAGGAGACGGCCAACGCGCACCAGGAGCCCCTGGTCGCCATGCAGCTGCCGCCGGACAACGGACCGCGCTGGCTGACCAGCGACAGTACCCGCCGTCCCGGCCTGATCCAGCTGACCGACGTCACCGCGACCATCCTGAAGGAACGGAATGTCGCCGAGGTCGACCCGGCCGGTGCCGCGCCGGCGGGTCCGCTGGACGGCAACGAGATCCACTTCACCGGGCCCATCCACACCGACGCCGATGCCGTGATCGAGAACCGGCTCGACACGAACGAGCGGTTCGAGCAACCACGGCCGATGCTGGTCGCCGTCTCGCTGACGATCCTGGCCGCGGAGCTGATCGCGCTGGCCTGGTTCGTGATCACGCGTGGCCCGCGAGCCCGCCGTACGTTCGTCTTCACCTTGCTGACACAGGGTGGGTTCTTCATCGCCGTCTTCCTGTCCACGGCCACGGTGTGGTGGCGGTGGCCGGCGCCGGGATTCTCCTTGTACTGCGTGGTCCTCGGCATCAGCGCGTTGCTGGCTGCCGTGGCTCAGATCGCCTTCAAGCGCTATGCGTACCTCGGGATCGCCGTGGCGGCCTACGGGATCCTGCTGGTGGACGGCGTACTGGGGACACCGCTGCAGTTCGGGAGCATGTTCACCGACGGGCCGGTGGTCGGTGGGCGGTTCTACGGCTTCGGCAACTCGACCTTCGCCACGCTGGCGGTCGCTGCGCTCGTCACAGCCGGCTGGGCAGCGCAGAAGCTGATCGACAAGAGCAGGAAGCAGGCTGCGCTCGCAGTACTCGCCATCGGCGGTGCCGCGATCATCGTCGACGGCCGACCGGGCTGGGGCACGGACTTCGGCGGCATCCTCGCGCTGACGCCCGCCGTACTGCTCATGGCCTGGCTGACCTGGCGTGGCAGCATCTCCTGGCGCGCACTGCTCGGTGTGGGCGCGGCAGGCGTGCTGGCCGTGTCTGCGGTCGCTTTCCTCGACTACCTGCGGCCGGAGGACGAGCGGAGTCACTTCGGTACGTTCGTGGCCAGGCTGCTGGACGGCGACGTGAGCGACGTACTGATCCGCAAGCTCGAGATGGCTGTGCAGTTCTTCAACGGCCCGGCCGGCTGGTTGATGCTGGTCGGTGTGGTGCTGGCGATGCTTGCCACTGTCCTGCCGGACCGGGTGCCGTCGCCGGCGTACCAGGCCTTCTACACGAGTCTGCCGATGGTCCGGCCGACTCTGCTCGCGCTGTCGGCCTGTGGTCTGGTCGGCATGCTGCTGAACGACGCCGGCGTCGTACTGCCCGCGATCATGACCGGCTTCGCCCTTCCTTTGCTGGTGGCCCACCTCGTGGCCTCCGAGCAGCCCGCTACCGTTTCACCTGAGTCCCACCTAGTGCAGGAGTCCTGATGTCCACCGACACCGTTTCAGCAGCAGGCAGCACCCCTGACGTCGAGCAGCCGTGGGCCGAGCTCGGCCTGAAGCCGAACGAGTACCAGCGGATCCGCGACATCCTGGACCGGCGGCCGACCAGCTGCGAGCTGGCGATGTACTCGGTGATGTGGAGCGAGCACTGCTCGTACAAGTCGTCCAAGGTGCACCTGCGCAGGTTCGGCGAGATCCCGCAGGAGACGCCGGCCGGGAAGATGCTGGCCGGGATCGGTGAGAACGCCGGGGTGATCGACATCGGCGAGGGCTACGCGGTCACGTTCAAGGTGGAGTCGCACAACCACCCGTCGTACGTCGAGCCCTACCAGGGCGCGGCGACCGGGGTCGGCGGCATCGTCCGCGACATCCTGGCGATGGGCGCCCGCCCGGTCGCGGTGATGGACCCGCTGCGGTTCGGCCCGCTGGACGCGCCGGACACCAAGCGCGTGCTGCCGGGGATCGTGTCCGGGATCGGCGGCTACGGCAACAGCCTCGGCCTGCCGAACGTCGGCGGTGAGGTCGTCTTCGACTCGACGTACCTGGGCAACCCGCTGGTCAACGCGCTCTGCGTCGGCGTGATGCGGCACGAGGACCTGCACCTGGCGAACGCGACCGGCATCGGCAACCAGATCATCCTGTACGGCGCCAAGACCGGTGGCGACGGGATCGGCGGGGTGTCGGTGCTGGCCAGCGAGACGTTCGCGGAAGGCGGCCCGACCAAGCGGCCGGCCGTCCAGGTCGGCGACCCGTTCATGGAGAAGCTGCTGATCGAGTGCACGCTCGAGCTGTTCGCCGCGAACGTGGTCGAGGGGATCCAGGACCTCGGCGGCGCCGGGCTGTCCTGTGCGACCTCGGAGCTGGCCAGTGCGGGTGAGGGCGGGATGTACGTCTCGCTCGACAAGGTCCCGCTGCGGGACGCGTCGCTCGCGCCGGAAGAGATCCTGATGAGCGAGTCGCAGGAACGGATGATGGCGGTCGTCACGCCGGACAACGTCGAGGCGTTCCTGAAGATCTGCGCCAAGTGGGACGTGCAGGCCGACGTGATCGGCGAGGTCACCGGCACCGGCCGGCTGGAGATCGACTGGCACGGTGAGCGGGTGGTCGACGTGCCGCCGCGGACCGTCGCGCACGAGGGCCCGGTGTACGAGCGCCCGTACGAGCGCCCGGCCTGGCAGGACGAGCTGCAGGCCGACGGTGCCGAGAAGTTGCCACGGGCAAGCACCGGCGCGGAGCTGCGGGACACCCTGCTGCGGCTGGTCGCCTCGCCCAACCTGTGCGACAAGTCCTGGGTGACGGATCAGTACGACCGGTACGTGCTGGGCAACTCGGTGCTCGCGCAGCCCGAGGACAGCGGGATGATCCGGGTCGACGAGACCAGCGGTCTCGGGGTCGCGGTGTCGACCGACTGCAACGGCCGGTTCGCCAAGCTGGACCCGTACACCGGCGCCAAGCTGGCGCTGGCCGAGTCGTACCGGAACGTGGCGACCACGGGTGCCCGGCCGGCCGCGGTGACGGACTGCCTGAACTTCGGCTCGCCCGAGGACCCGGCGGTGATGTGGCAGTTCGCGGAGGCGATCCGCGGGCTGGTCGACGGGTGCATCGAGCTCGGCATCCCGGTCACCGGTGGAAACGTGTCGTTCTACAACCAGACCGGCGACACCCCGATCCTGCCGACCCCGGTGGTCGGCGTCCTCGGTGTCATCGACGACGTCACCCGCCGTACGCCGATCGGCTTCACCGCCGAGATGGAGGGTCACCAGCTGTACCTGCTCGGTGAGACCGAGGAGGAGCTGTCCGGCTCGGAGTGGGCGCACGTCGTCCACGGTCACCTGGGCGGCCGCCCGCCGGCGGTGGACCTGGCCGCCGAGCAGCAGTTGGCCGACATCCTGATCAACGCGTCCCGGGACGGCCTGATCGACGCCGCGCACGACGTCAGCGACGGCGGGGTCGCTCAGACCCTGGTCGAGTCGGCACTGCGCGGCGGGGTCGGCGCCCGGGTCTGGGCGCCGGACGGACTGGACCCGTTCCTGTTCCTGTTCGCGGAGTCGGCCGGCCGGGCGGTGGTCGCCGTACCGCGCACCGAAGAGGTCCGGTTCACCGACATGTGCACGGCGCGCCGCTTCCCGCACGCCAAGATCGGCGTCATCACCGGCGACACCCTCGACGTCCAGGACCAGTTCGAGCTCCCGCTGACCGACCTCCGCACCGCCTGGACCGCAACCCTCCCCGCCGCACTCAGCTGACCAGCTCCCGCTTTCTGCCGGTCTGGCACACTCGAAGGGGACGAGTGAGGTGAGGCAATGGCGGAGCGGCGAGCGGGTAAGCCTCCTGCGGTGGGGGAGCTGATGGGGCTGGCGGCTGCCGCCGGGCAGGAGGCTCGGGTTGCGGCGGCTCGGCGGCGGGCGGCTGCTCTTCGGCTGACCGACGAGGAGCGCCGGATCTGCACCGATGACCTGGCCGAGCAGTTCGCCGTCGGGCGGCTGGACGAGGGCGAGTTGCATGCCCGGGTCGACCGGCTGAACGAAGCCGTCACCCATGGGGACCTGCAGCCGATCTTCACCGGGCTGCCGGCGCCGTCGCTCTACAAGCCGGAACCGCGCAAACCCGGCCGGTGGCGTTGGGCCGCGTTCGCCGGTGCGGTCTGGCTGGCCGCGCCGTTCTTCCTGACCGGTCTGGTGTTCCTGGTCTTCGGCCGTGAGGTCGCCGCGGCGATCTTCGGCCTGCCCGCCCTGGTCTGGACCCTCGTCGCGTACCGCTGGGCCAAGGGCGCCACGCGCAGATCCCGCCGGACCTGAGGCCCGACGGGACAACGCCTGTTACTTCTCCGGCTCGGAGCCGATCCAGAGGATGACGACTCCTGGCGACTGCGGCTGAGCCTCGTGGACGTACCAGTCGCCCGGCGCCGGGTCGACTTCCTTGGCGGTGTTGACGCCGTCGACCATCTCGGTCTCGGAGTCGACGTAGCCGCCGATGGTCACGCCGCGCGCTGCGATGAGCTTCTGCACCTCGGACACGCGCTCGTTCTTGTACGACAGGCCCGCCAGCTCCTCCCCCGGAGCGCCGGCCTCGCTCGGGATGTACTGGTACATCTCACCAGGCCGGGCGGCCCGGCCGAACTGGATCTCGGCCTTGCCCTTGAACTTCTTGCCCACCTCCACGCCGTACTGGCAGCCCGGGTCGCTCGCGTTCAGCGTCGCCGGGCAGTTGTCACCAGGCTTGAGCAGCCCGAGTTTCGATCCGTCGCTGCCCTCGTAGTACAGGAAGGTCGCGTACTTGCCGACGGCCGACGGCGCGACGGGGACCATCTTCACCTTGATGTTCAGCCCGAGCTTCTCGAGCTGCTGGTTGTAGGCCTTCGGATCGGCGTTCTGGTCGATCACCCGGACGGTCAGCCACTCGCCCTGGTCCGTGACGGACATCGCCTGCGGCAGATCCTGCCCGGGCAGGTTGACCGCGGCTGCGGCGACCACGCCGGCGATCAGGAGGCCGGCCGCGGCGGCGAAGACCAGCCGGGGGCCGGCCGGTCGGCGGCGGGGCTCGAGGCTGACAGCCGGGGCCGCGTGCTCGCTGGTGACGTTCTCGGCTACCTGGGACCAGGCCGCGTCGGTGATCAGGTCGTCGGTGTGGGTGGGGGCGAGGCCGCGGACGGCGGCGTCGATGTCAGACGTCTTCATGTGAGGCCTCTTCTCTGAGGGCGACGAGGTTCCGGTTCGCCAGCGGGGCGGTGAGCAGCTTGGCGAACCGCTTCCGGGCGCGGTGCAGCCTGATCCGTACGGCGTTGTTCGAGATGCCGAGCACGGTCGCGATCTGGGCGGTGTCGAGTTCCTCCCACGCGACCAGGGACAGCAGTTCCCTGTCCTGCTCCGGCAAGGCACGGAACGCCCGGGCCGCCGGGGTGTCGTCCGGCAATGCAGTGTCCGCCGAGTCCACGTCGGTGAGTTCCTGGCGGAGCTTCGTGGCCAGTGCGTGCCGACGGCCCTCACCTCTGCGGTGATTCGCCAGCACTCGGCGCGCAACGCCGTACAGCCATGGTCTGGTCAGGTTGCCGGGTGGTACGTCGTCCAGCCGCCGCCACGCCACCAGGAACGTGTCCGCGAGCAGGTCGGCGGCGTCGTGGCCGCTGTCGGTCCGGCGGCGCAGGTAGCCGAGGACGGCCTCCCGGTGCGCGCCGAACACGTCCTCGAACCGCTCACGGCGTCCGTCTGGTGGTGGGTGGTCGTGCACGACTCCCTCACTCACCGGCCCCGGCCGGGCCTCGATCGGTGTCTGCGTCATACCCGATAGATGTCCGCCACCGGGCCTCCCCATTTCACCGCGCGGATGGTGCGGAACTAGCCTGTGGGGCGTGGAGGCTGTGTTGCGGGTCGCGGTGAGGGCGGACGGGCCGGCGATTGCCGAGTTGGCTCGTCGGTCGGTGCGGGAGCTGTTCCCGGCGTACTACGACGACGTCCGGACCGCGAGTGCCGCGGAGCACATCACCACGCTGGACCAGACCCTGATCGACGACGGCACGTACTACGTGCACGAGGCCGGTGGCGAGGTCGTCGCCTGCGGTGGCTGGAGCCGCCGCAACAAGCTGTTCAACGCCAGTGCGGCGGGCGCCGACGCGCGACTGCTGGACCCGGCCACCGAGCCGGCCCGGATCCGGGCGATGTTCGTGCGCAGCGAGTGGACCCGGCGCGGACTCGGCCGCGCGGTCCTCACCGCCTGTGTCGATGCGGCCAGGGCCGAGGGCTTCACTCAACTCGCGCTGATGGCGACACTGCCCGGCGTACCGCTCTACAGGGCCTTCGGGTTCACCGAGATCAAGTCCGTCGAGCTGCCCATGCCGGACGGCGTCATGCTCGACGGGGTAGCAATGGGACGTCCAGTCGACCTTCCCGAGAAGGAGCAGCGTCTATGACCGCAGGCACTACCGTCACCGCACCCGACGGCACCGAGGTCGTCCTCGGTGAGATCGGTACCCGGGTCCTGCTGAAGAACTCGCGGGTCCGTGTCTGGGAGGTCTCGCTCGCTCCCGGTGAGGCGCAGGGCTGGCACCTGCACCACAACCCGTACGTCGTGCTGTGCCTGTCGACCTCCCCGTGTCACATGGACTGGCTGGACGGCAGTCCGGCGCGGCAGCTCAACGAGACCGTGGGCGGTTCGGTCTACCGGCCGGTGTCGCCGGTGCACATGCTCACCAACGACGGGGAGTCGCTCTACCTCAACCGGTTGATCGAGGTGCTCGACCTCGGCGAGGAGGCGTCCGGCGACCCGTACTTCGTCGTCGAGGGTGTCCCGGCCGACGCGGGTTTCGAGCAGGTCGGTGAGGTCCCGGCCAAGGTGGTCGTCGACGAGGACGACGTACGCGTCCAGCACGTCACACCGGACGCGGGGGAGTCCTACACGTGGCACACCGGCGCGTACCCGGCGCTGGTGGTCGACCTCGACCTGGACAGCCCGGACGTGAGGTACCTGGAGCCTGGTGAGACGTACACGCTGCCTACCAAGGCCACTCGCAGGTTTGGGTTCAACCTGGTCGAGTTGCTGTACTACCGCCGTACGAGCTGACGTACTTCGGCTGCGTCGCGGGCTGCAAGCACTGCAGCCGTTGGCACCTGGGTGAGGTCCGTCTGCCGGAGCAGGGCCTTGACGAGCGGCACCTGCGGACCGACGGCGCTGAGTTCGTGCACACCAAGGGCTGCCAGCAGTACGGCGCTTTGCGGGTCGCTGGCCAGATCACCACAGACGGCGACCCGCACACCGGCTTTGCGGACGACGCGGTCGATCAGCTGCAGTACGGCGGGATCCAGGCCGTCGGCCAGTGGGGCGACGGCCGAGTTCGTGCGGTCGGCGGCGGTCGTGTACTGCGTGAGGTCGTTGGTGCCGATGCTGACGAAATCGAGGCCGACGGCAAGAGTCTCGATCCGAAGTGCGGCGGCCGGGACTTCGACCATGATGCCGACCTCGAGCCCGTCCGGCCGCGGCCCGAGTTCGTCCAGCGCCCACGCGACCTCGTCGGCGGTCGTCACCATCGGGAACATCACGTGCACCGGCGTCTCGTTCGCCACCTGCCGGATCGCCCGGAGCTGATCACGCAGGAGCTCAGGCCGGCGCCGGAAGACACGGAGACCGCGCTCGCCCAGGAACGGGTTCGCCTCGCGGTTCTGCGGCAGGAACGGCAACGGCTTGTCGCCGCCGATGTCCCAGGTACGGATGGTGATCGGCTTCCCGTCGAGGGCGGCCGCGACCGCCCGGAACTGCTCGACCTGCTCGGCCACGGTCGGGGCGGTACGCCGGTCGCCGAACAGCACCTCGGTCCGGACCAGGCCCGAGCCGTCCGCTCCGCGCGCATCGAGCGCGTCCTGGACGGAGCCGACGTTGACGAGCACCTCGACCGTGCGCCCGTCGAGTGTCGTGGCCGGCAGATCGGCCTCGGCCACGGCCTGCTCGCGTTGCGCCAGCCGGTTCGTGATCGTCGTACGGAACGCCGCCTCATCCGGCGAGACCTCGAAGGAGCCGGTGCGGGCGTCGAAGGCGACCGTCGCTCCCGCGGGTACGGCGACCTCCCCGATCCCGGTGATCAGCGGGATGCCACGGGAGCGGGCGACGATCACACCATGGCCGGTGGTCCCGGCCGCGCGGACCGCGATGCCGCCGATCCGCGCGGCGTCGAGGATCGCGGCGGTGGTCGCATCCAGCTCGGGTACGACGAGGATGCCGCCGGCCGGTGTGTCGTCGCTGGACGCGGTGCCGGTGAGGGCGCGCAGGACGCGATCGCGCACGCTGCGGACGTCCTGGGCACGCTCCCGCTGGTAGGCGTCGTCCAATCCCTCGAACGTCGCCGCCAGTTCGCCGTACGTCTGCTTCCACGCGTCCGGAGCGGCCGATCCGGCGGAGATCGCGCTGTGGACGGTGTCGAGCGGGGTGCGGTCCTTCAGTAGCGCGAGGTGCGCGTCGAAGATGCCACCGTGGTCGGGGCTGGTGTCCCTCAGGTGCTCGAGCTCTACGGCCGCGGTCGACACGGCTTCGTCGAGTCGGCGTCGCTCGTCGTCCCCAGGTGTGTACCCGCTCAGGTCCACCTCGGCGTCGACGACGACCGCCGGTCCGATGGCGACGTCCAGTCCTGAACCACCGACAAGGGGCTTCTGGTCGGTTGGTGCGTCGCCGAAGTTCTGTGCGGCGAGATCGGTGATCGCGGCCAGCACTTCACCGGCTTGTGGACCGCTGGCGCCGACCTGAAGCCGGTGCCCTTGCTGGGCGTTGAGCGTGGCAACCATGCTGAGGCTGCCCGCGTCGACTGGACCTCGGCCGGTGTCCAGATCGGTCAGGGTGACGGTCGCGTCGAATGAGTTGACCAGGGCGACCAGTCGTGCGGCCGGCCGGGCGTGCAACCCGTGCTCGTTGCTTACCGCAACATCAACCGTGTGATCTGCTGCTGCCAGATTTCCTTGCTGTGCAGGAGTTTCCGAGCCGAGATGTTCCTGCTTCGCAAGCAGTCCGCGGTTGGCCTCGGCAATGACCGCGTCGAGCGAGGCGCCGGTCGAAGCAGTGACGACGGCGGCGACCAGCCCTTCGACCAACGGTGCGCTGGACAGCTTCACCCGCTCGGCCACCACGGGATCGACGAACTCCAGCGCGAGCTCCGCGCTCAGGATCGCGCTGCCCAGGTCCAGCAGCACGAGTACGCCGTCCGGACTGTCGACCGCCGTGATCGCCTCGGAGACCGCCATCGCGTCGGTGCCGAAGCTCTTCTCGTCCAGCCCGGCCGCCACCGCGACGGCCGGGCGCTTGTCCTCGGCAACCATCTCGGCCGCCAGCCCGACCGCGGCGGTCGCCAGCGCATGGCTGTGCGACACCACCACGATCCCGATCATGGGAGCGTGCGCGCGGCCGACTCCAGCAGCAGTGTGGTGCTCGTCGCTCCGGGATCCTGATGCCCGGCGCTGCGGTCGCCGAGGTAACTCGCGCGACCCTTCCGGGCGACCAGCGGCACAGTCGCGTCCCGGCCCTTCGCGGCCGCTTCCGCCGCCGCGTTGAGCGCACCGGCGAGATCCGATCCGCCCGCGACGGCAGCGTCGTACGCGTCCAGGGCCGGCGCCCAGGCGTCGTACATGGTCTTGTCGCCGAGCTCGGCCTTGCCGCGCGCGAGGATGCCGCCCACGCCGGCCTTGAACGCCTCGCCGATCACCTCCGGGGTGATCGGCGAGGCGCCGGCGAGCGCGGTCCCGAAGCGCAGGAAGAACGTCCCGTACAGCGGCCCGCTGGCCCCGCCGACCTTGCTCACCAGCGTCATCCCGGCCTTCTTCATCAGCTCGTCGGCCGACTCGAAGGTGGTTTCGTCCAGCACCGCGACGACCGCCTGGAAGCCGCGGTCCATGTTGGCGCCGTGGTCCGCGTCCCCGATCGCCGAGTCCAGCTCGGTCAGGTACGCCGCGTTGTCGTGCAGAGTGCTCGCGGCGTCGCGAAGCCAGTTGACGAAGTTGTCGACACCCATGCTCACGTGTGTCGTCGCGGGGTAGCCCCGTCCTTCAATGCGGGGAGGATCCGCGACTTCCTCCCTTCGAGGATGAGGGATTGTCGGTCCCGGGTGATTGGGTCGCTGGTATGTCCCGGTTCCGGATGTACCCGACTTCCGCGCAGGAGACTGCGTTGCTGGAGCTGTGCGGGCATGCCCGGTACGTTTGGAACCTGGCCCTCGAGCAGTGGTCGATGTGGACCCGTGACAAAGGACGGACGCCGGGCTTTGCCGAGCAGTGTCGGCAACTGACCGAAGCCCGCGCTGTGTTCGGATGGCTTCGGGCAGGCTCGCAGACCGTGCAGCAGCAGGCTCTGCGGGACTTCGACCAGGCCGTCAAGAACTTCTACGCGGGCACCCACGAGCGGCCGACGTGGCGTAGAGCCGAGCAGCACGAGGGGTTCCGAATCGTCGGTCCGCAAGTGGGCCGTGCCGAGCAGCTGAATCGGAAATGGGCGCGGGTGCTGGTGCCCAAGGTCGGCTGGGTACGATTCCGGCTCTCCCGAGCGATCCCCGAGGCCAAGTCGTACCGCATCACCCGCGACCGCAGCGGTCGCTGGCACCTCGCGTACGCCGTCATCCCGCCGCCGATCCCCGCACCCGGAACGGGTGAGGTCGTCGGCGTGGACCGCGGCGTCACCGTCTCGGCCGCCCTGTCGACCGGTGAACCCCTGACCTGCCCCGGCCTGTCGGAGGCCGAACTGGTACGGCTCAGGCAACTGCAACGTCGCCTGGCCCGCTGCCTCCGCGGCTCCAAACGGCGTCAGCGGGTGAAGGCCGCGATCGCCAAGCTGTACGCCCGGGCGGGTGACCGGCGCAGAGATTGGGTGGAGAAGACCAGCACCGACCTCGCCCGCGGGTTCGACGTCATCCGCGTGGAGGACCTGCGGGTCGCGCAGATGACCCGGCGCCCCAAGCCCAAGCCCGATCCCGAACGACCGGGTGCGTATCTGCCGAACCGTCGCCATGCCAAGGCCGGACTCAACCGCGGCATCCCGGCCAACGGGTGGGGCCTGCTCGTCCAGCGCCTGGAGCACAAGGCGCCGGGACGGGTCGAGAAGATCAATCCTGCGTACACGTCGCAGACCTGCAGCGTTTGTAGGCACTGCGCACCGGAGAACCGTGAGAGCCAAGCGGTGTTCCGGTGCGTGGCCTGCGGGCATCGGGCGAACGCGGACGTGAACGCGGCAGTGAACATCGCGGCCGGACGGGCCGTCAGCGCACGCCGAGAGACGCCACCACGGGTCTCGCCGAAGCGTGAACCTCAACTAACTACCTTCCCGTAGTAGTTGGAATCCCCGTTCCTGAACGGCGGGGAGGACGTCAAGCGCCCCAGCGTAGGCCGGGGGTGTTCACCGGTGCGTCCCAGAGACGTACCAGTTCGTCGTCCACCTTGAGCAGGGTGACCGAGCAGCCGGCCATCTCCAGCGAGGTGATGTAGTTGCCGACCAGCGAGCGGGCGACGGTGATGCCGGCCCGTTCGAGCAGCTGGGCGACCTCGTTGTACATCAGGTACAGCTCGATCAGCGGCGTACCGCCCATCCCGTTCACGAACGCGATCACCGAGTCGCCCTGCTGGTAGGGCAGGTCGCCGACGACCGGGTCGACCAGCATCGCGGCGACGTCCTTGGCCGGTGCCAGCGGCAACCGTTGCCGGCCGGGCTCGCCGTGGATGCCGATCCCGACCTCCATCTCGTTCTCGGCCAGCTCGAAGGTCGGCTTGCCCGCCGCCGGCACGGTGCACGAGGTGAGCGCCATCCCCATGCTGCGGCCGTTGTCGTTGACCTTCCTGGCCAGGTCGGCGACCTCCTGCAGCGGACGGCCCTCCTCGGCCGCGGCGCCGACGATCTTCTCCAGCAGCACGGTCACACCGACCCCGCGGCGACCGGCCGTGTACAGGCTGTCCTGGACGGCGACGTCGTCGTTCGTCACCACCGCCAGCACCTCGGTTCCGGCGTCGGCCGCGGCCAGTTCGGCGGCCATCTCGAAGTTCATCACGTCGCCGGTGTAGTTCTTCACGATGTGCAGTACGCCGGCCCCGGCGTCGACCTCCTTGGTCGCCGCCATCATCTGGTCCGGCACCGGTGACGTGAAGACCTCACCCGCACACGCGGCGTCGAGCATCCCCAGCCCGACGAACCCGCCGTGCATCGGCTCGTGCCCGGACCCGCCACCGGAAATCAGCCCCACCTTCCCCGGCCTCGGCGCGTCGGTGCGGTACACGATCCGGTTCTCGTGATCCACTCGCAGCCGATCCGGATGCGCTGCCGCCATCCCCCGCAGCGCTTCACTCACTACATCACCAGGTTCGTTGATGAGCTTCTTCATGCCCCCCATCTGAGCACACCCCACGCCCGTACGGCAGCCCCCACCTCATTTCGCTGGCCGGCCATCGACGTGCTGGGTTCGGTACCCGTATCAGGGGTGGAGAACCCGCACTCTCGGGGCTCCACCAGCCAATTCCGGGGGTGGGTCAGTCCTTGGGGCGGAGGAGCGGGCGGACGACCTCGCGGGCGTCGTGGATGCGCGACTTCACCGTGCCGAGCGGCGCACCGACCACGGCGGCGATCTCTTCGTACGACAGGCCGTACACGTCGCGCAGGACGAGCGGGGTGACCATCTGGGGACGGTCGCGCTCGAGGGTCTCGAGGGCCTCGAGGAGGTCCAGCCGGGTGCCGGCGATGACGCTGGTGGTGCGCGGGTCCGGCCGCTCCATCGTCTCCGGGTTGTGGGCCGCCTGGGCGGTGCGCTTGAGCTTGCGGTAGGTCGACCGGGCCGAGTTGGCCGCGACCGAGTGGACCCAGGTGGAGAAGCTGCTCCGGCCGGAGTACGTGTTGATCTTGGTGGCGATGTTCAGCAGCGCTTCCTGGGCCGCGTCCTCGGCGTCGGCGGAGTACGGCAGCACGCTGCGGCAGATCCGCAGGACACGGGGGTGCACCAGCCGGAGCAGGTCGTCCATCGCGTGTTTGTCCCCTCCCTTGGCAAGTTCCGCCAGGGCCCCGAGGTCGTCCGGCGGGCTACTGCTCTCGCTCATCTGCGCCTTTGCTGTCATCGGGCCCCCGGCATGGGACTCCCAGTGATCCATAATGCCCTGTATGGGGGTCCCCAGCAGACTAGGTCGCTACGTCGTGCGACGACGCCTGGGCTCGGGCGGTTTCGCTACGGTATGGCTCGCTCACGACGAGCAACTGGATGCCGACGTGGCGATCAAGGTCCTCGCGGACAACTGGGGGCACGACGACACGGTCCGCCGGCGGTTCCTGGAGGAGGGCCGGTTCCTGCGCCGGGTCGAGTCCGAGCACGTCGTCCAGGTCCACGACGTCGGCGAACTCGAGGACGGGCGGCCGTTCCTCGTGCTCACGTACGCGGATCGCGGCACGCTGGCCGATCGGCTGAAGAAGGAGCCATTGCCGTTACCGACTGCGGTCGACGTCGTCGTCCAGGTCGGTCGCGGCCTGCAGGCGCTGCACCGCCGCGGTCTGCTGCATCGTGACGTGAAACCGGCGAACGTTCTGTTCCGCAGTACGGACGAGGGCGAGCGGGCCGTGCTGTCCGACCTCGGCCTGGGCAAGTCGCTCGACGAAGTGTCGCGGATCACAATGCCCGGCGGCACCCCGTCGTACGTCGCCCCCGAACAGGCGATGGGTGAGCGGCTGGACCAGCGCGCCGACCAGTACTCCCTCGGCGCCGTCGCGTACGCCGCTCTGACCGGGCGCTCACCGCATCAGGTCGACGGGCTGGGCGCGGCCGGCCGGGTCACCGCGGCGCCGCCGCCGAGTACGCTCGGGTTCCTGCTGCCGGAACAGGTCGACATGGCGATCGTCCGCGCCCTCGACCCGGATCGGGAGAAGCGCTGGCCGGACATCCAGTCGTTCACCCGGGAGCTCGTCGGCGCCCTCGACGAGACCACTCACGACTTCGTCCCGCCGGCGCTGTCCATTCGCGAGACCGTCGTGGTCGGGACCTCTCCAGCGGCCGACCTGGGTGAAAACACGGCCCTGAGCGATTCCAACAAGCCGACGATCGTGAAAACGCCTGCGGAGGCGGAGGCCGTGGTCGCGCCCACCGAGCCTCCGGCCGCCGCCGAGCCGGCTGCTGCTGAGGCGGCCGCGGCGGGGCCGGTCGCGGTGCCGAAGCGGCGGCGTGTTCGTTGGGTGGTCGCCGCCGTGCTCGCGCTGATCGTCGGCGGGGGAGCCGGGTTCGTCGGCCAGCGGTACCTGGCCGAGCGCGAGTCCGTCACGGTCTCGCACGGCGGATTCTCCGTGGACCTTCCGCGCGCCTGGGCGAAGTCCGTGGCGCAGTCGGCGTGGCAGCCGCCCGGAGGTACCGGGTCCCATCCGGCGCTCCGGGTGAGTCAGCATGCCGATTGGTCGTCGACCGGCACGCCCGGCATCTTCGTCGGACTGGCCGATGCGAAGCTCACGCTGCCGGACAGCGGTCAGTTCGGGTGCAGCCAGGACGAGGCACAGCCGAACGGGACGAACGGCGACGGCCAGAACACGACCGGCCGGGTCTCCAGCGGCTGCGGGGATGCCGATATGGTGCTCCTCCAGCGAGTCGTGGAGCGGGGGGACGCCGGTTGGCTGCTGGTCCAGGTCATGGTGCCGGGTTCGGACCTTCTGCGCGCTTACGAGATGGCCGATTCGGTGAAGTACTCCGGTTGAGGAAGTCCCTCATGCATTTGCCCAGCGAACGGCTGTGCCCGTCGCCTGCCTTCATCCACTCGGCCCGCCGCCGCTTCTACCGCCTGCGCTCCACCATCTTCCGCACCATCTGGCCGGTCGAGTGATCCCTCCGCGAGGTCGGCAGCCAGGCCGTACTGACGGGCTCTAGCTGGGCTTTTCCGAGTTGAGCGGGCTGTCTCGGCGTACGACGCTCGAGGAGGCTTTGTCGATGATCGTCATCAGGGCCTTCTTGTCCTGGGGGAGGCCGGTCGAGCTCATCTCGACGGCGCACAGGCCGCTGTCGTCGGCGACCCAGCGGACGATCACGTAGCGGAGCGTCGCCACCGGCGCCAGCGACTCGGGCGGCACGTAGGTGTAGACCAGGGTCGCGTAGTTGCCCTCGACCGTGCTGGAGATGTACTTCACCAGCTGATCCTTCGGCAGCCGGTCGAGATCTGCGATCCGCGCCTGCATCGACGCAGCCGGCGGGCGCTGGATGCTGAAGCCTGCCTCGACCCGGAGCCAGCGTTTGCCGGTCGGATCGGTGAACCGGGCGGTGCGCGGCGGGTCCGGTTGGGTCTCGGCCCACTTCGAGGGCACGCGGGCGGTGACCTCCGAGTTGTAGACGTACTCCACCGTGAAGGTGCGGCTCTTGTAGCTCAGGTCGGCCGCGTCGAGCGGGGGTGAGTTGTCGGGCTGGACCTCGCGCGGTGTGGAGGTCGGTGACGGACTGGTCGACGGGTCCGGCGTCGACCGGAGGTTCCCGAGTGGGGCCGCCGTACCGGTGGCCGCGTCCGATCGATCGACTGCCGTCAGCAGGCCGACTCCATAGCCGCCCGCTCCGCCGAGTGCGGTGATCGCCACCAGTCCTGAACCCAGCAGAGCGCCAACAGTCCCCCGACGAGCCACGCCTGCCTCACCTCCCCAGTTTTCTCCTACTCCCAAAGACACCCTCAGCCCGCCGCCGGGTTGCGGCTTCCGGGTAACAATTCCGTGAAACCCGCCCTCTCGGGCACCGATCCGTCAGTCCTCGGGCGTTGCCGACTTGGCTGCCTGGTCGGCGACGAGGTCGAGCGCCTTCATGTCCTGCGGCAGGCCGGTGATCGACATCTCGACCGTCGCCATCGAGTCTCCAGCGGTGGCAACCCAGCGGACCAGGACGTACCGGACGGTCTTGCTCGGGATGAAGGTGTAGGCGACCGTGGACGTCTCCCGCGGCCGGCCGTCGGTGCCGGTGATCGTGGCGTCGGTCTTGGCGACGATCCGCAGGTCGTTCTCGTACGGCTGGCTCGACTCGAGGCCCCGGATCAGCTTGTCCCGCATCTGCGCGGTGGTCAGACCTGGCCGAAACCCCGCCTCCATCCGTACCCCACGCTCACGCAGTGAGTCGAGGAACTTCACCTCACCGGGCGCGTTCTCGTCGATCGTCTTCTGCCAGCCGTCCGGCACCCGCACCGACAACCGCACCGAGGGCTGCGAATCCTGCTGGACCGTGAACTTCTGGGTCCGGAAGTCCAACTCGCCCGGCTGCAGAGCCTCCAGGTTGTTCGGCTCCGGCGTCTTCCGGGCCAGCTCCGGCTGGGTCGGGGAGGTCTCGCCGAGGGGGACCGCGGCGCCGGCGGCGGTCGGGGCCGGCAGTTCGGTGCGGTCGCCGGTGAAGTAGCCGCCGGCGACACCGAGGAGGGTGATCAGGACGATGCCGCTGACCAGAATCGGACGTCTCACCTGTGCACCGGTCCGGGCGTCACGCGGTCGCGGCCGATCCCGCCGTACGGCATGACGGGGCGCAGCACGTCGTACGGCGTGCTGATCGGCAGTGCGGAGGCGGTCGCGGGCACGGCGACATCTTCTCAGGCGACCCGGGCACCGACCCAAAAGCATCAGGGTGCCGGACTCGACTGAATCCTTTCAACGAGGTCTTGACACCCCATCGGGCCGTCCGTAGCGTCCCGCGTGAAGATAATTAACACGACATCGCGGTTACTTCACATCACTCGGCGGTAATTCAGGGGCGGCTCTCGCCCCGCGGCTCAGGAGGAACCATGGCACTCGATCAGTCCGTCAGTCGGAGGCGTCTCCTGCAGCTGATGGGTGGCGCCGCCGCCGTCGGCACGCTGGCGGCCTGCGGCGGTAACGGCGGCTCGTCGTCGTCCGGCGGCCAGCTGAAGGTGATCGGCGTCGGCGAGCCAGGAGGCCGGTCTGCGCAAGGCGCTCGACGAGTACAAGAAGGCGCACTCCGACTTCGACTTCAACCTCTCGTTCGCGCCCGCCGACCAGGTGCAGACCGCGCTCCGCGACCCAGCTCGCGGCCGGCAACGCGCCCGACCTCCACGTGGTCTACCCGGGCAACGGCAGCGCGATGTCGATGGCCCAGCTGAGCAAGGCGCAACCTGCTCGCCGACCTCAGCGACCAGTCCTGGACGCAGAAGATCCCGACCGGCTTCAAGGGCGCCTTCCAGAACGACGGCAAGACCTACATCTTCTCGCCCGGCACCAGCGTGCTCGGCGCGATCTACAACAAGAAGGCGTTCGCCACCGCCGGTGTCGAGCCGCCCAAGACCTGGTCGGAACTGCTCGCCGTCTGCGACAAGCTGAAGAAGAAGGGCATCGTCCCGATCGCCCTCGGCGCGCAGACCCCGTGGGTGACCCAGCTGATCGACCTACGCGCTGGTCCCCGGCACGGTCTATGCCAAGACGCCCGACTTCGACGACAAGATGACCGCCGGCAGCGCGTCGTTCGCCGACTCCGGCTGGGCCGACGCGATGGACAAGTACCTGGAGCTGCAGAAGAAGGGCTTCTTCAACGACAACCCGAACGGGACGACGTACGAGCAGGCCACCTCGATGGTCGGCACCGGCAAGGCCGCGATGGCCGTGCAGGTGTCCGCCGTCCTGCCGGCCTTCCGCAAGGCGGCGCCGACACCGGACGACCTGGGCATGTTCCCGTTCCCGGCCACCGACGTCGAGGCGGACAACTGGATCCCCGGCGGTGTCGTGGTCGGGATCGCGGTCAGCGCGAAGAGCAAGAAGGCCGACCAGGCGAAGAAGTTCATCGAGTACTGCGGCCAGCCGGAGGTCGTGAACGCCTGGGCCGAGGCGGTCGCCTGCGTCCCGCTCTACTCCGAAGGCGAAGCGAAGGTCGACCCGGTCCTGAAACCGTTCCTGCCCGTACCTGAAGGACAACAAGGCCGTCCCCTTCATGGACCAACGCTGGCCGAACGCCGAGGTCCAGCCCACGCACTTCGCCGTCGTCCAGGAACTCCTCGGCGGCAAGACCACGGTCCCGGGCGCCCTCAAGAAGATGGACGAGGCCTACCGGAAGTCCGCATGACGGCTGTCACGACAGCGGTACGGCGGGATGCCGCGAAGGCCACGCAGCGTCGCGGTGGCGGGATCGCGCCGCCGTGGTACTTCGCGGCACCGGCGCTGCTCGTCTACGCGCTGGTGATGCTCTACCCGAGCATCGTCGGCGCGGGCTCGGCGTTCACCGACTGGTCCGGGGTCGGCGAGGAGCGGTCGTTCGTGGGGCTGGAGAACTTCAAGCAGCTGGTTCACGACGACCAGGCGCTAGGTGCGTTGCGCAACACGTTGCTGCTGACCATCGCGATCGTCGTCGTACAGAACGGGATCGGGCTGCTGCTCGCGCTCGGCGTACACACGGGGATCAAGAGCCGGATGGCGTTGCGGGTGATCTTCTTCGCGCCGGTCGTGGTCAGTCCGGTGATGGTGTCGTTCCTGTGGAAGTACGTCTACAACCCGGCGCCGGACGCGGGGCTCAACGCCGCGCTGAACGCGATCGGTCTCGGGGCGCTCCGGCAGGACTGGCTCGGTGATCCGTCGCTGGCGATCTGGTCGATTGCGTTCACGGTGATCTGGCAATGCGCGGGCTATTCGATGGTGATCTTCCTGGCCGGGCTCGAAGGCGTGCCGGACGAGTTGCACGAGACCGCGATGGTGGACGGCGCCGGTACGTTCGCCCGGTTCCGGCACATCACCTGGCCGCTGCTCGCGCCCGCGACGACGATCAACGTGATGCTGTCGACGGTCGGCGGCCTGACGCTGTTCACCCAGATCATCGCGATGACGAACGGCGGTCCGGGATACGCGACGGGCACGTTGTCGACGGTGCTCTACAAGCAGGCCTTCGTGTTCGGGAAGTTCGGCTACAGCACCGCGGTCGCGCTGGTGCTGGCGATCTTCGTCGCGGCGGTCTCCTTCATCCAGATCGGCTATCTGCGTTCGAGGGAGACGACGGCATGAGGACCGGCTACCGCCCGCGCACCCTGGTCCGCGAACTCGTCATGATCGCGGTCGCGATCATGTTCCTGTTCCCGGTCTACGCCCTGGTCACGCTGGCCTTCAAGGATCCGGAACAGATCGCGAACCAGCCGCTGTCGCTGCCCGACCCGCCGTCGGCCGGCAGCTTCGGCGAGGCCTGGCAGTCGGCCTCACTCGGGTCCGCGCTGCTCAACAGCACGCTGATCACGGTGACCAGCGTGGTCGTGCTGATCGTGCTCGGATCGCTGGCGGCGTACTTCCTGGCCCGTACGGCGTCGCGGCTCGGCTACAGCCTCTACATCCTGTTCCTGGTCGGCATCATCCTGCCGTTCCAGCTCGGCATGATCCCGCTGTATCAGCTGGTCAACGACCTGGGTCTGCTCGGCACGTACCAGGGGATGATTTTGTTCTACACCGGGATCCAGCTGCCGTTCACGGTGTTCCTCTACACCGGATTCGTCCGGTCGCTGCCGGCCGACTACACCAACGCGGCGCTGATCGACGGCGCATCGCACCTGCAGGCGTTCGGGTACGTGATCTTCCCGCTGCTGCGGCCGATCACCGGCACCGTGCTGATCCTCAACGCGGTGCACATCTGGAACGACTTCTTCACGCCGCTGCTCTACCTCGGCGGCTCCGGCCGGGAGACCGTCCCCGTCCGGGTGTTTGCCTTCGTCAACGAGTACACCTCCGACTACGGTCTCGTCGCCGCGGGCCTGGTGCTGGCCGCGCTGCCGATTCTGCTGGTCTTCCTTGTCCTCCAGCGCTACGTCATCCGCGGCTTCTCCAGCGGTCTGAAGGGCTAGCGGGCTGGCTTGGCGTACGCAAGAACGGGTAGTAGGTGGGCTTCCGGCCCAGATGCAGGCATGGCACACGCCAACAGCGATGAGGTTTGGGCACCACTACCCGTTCTTCGGTACGCCACGGCGTCAGTAGACCTCGATGCGGTCGAGGCTGATGATCGTGCTGCCGGAGGCGGGGTTCTTGTCGCCGGTGACTCGGACCTTCAGGGTGTGGGGGCCGGCCGGGAGGGTGGGGCTGACGTAGATGAGTTGCTCGCCGACGCGGATGGAGCTGTAGTAGTCGATGCGTTGCTCCGGGCCGCCGTCGATGGAGATGCCGGCGATGCCGTTGCCGGTGTCGAGGACGCTGAGCAGCGCGACCTTGGTGCCGTTGAAGCGGATGGTGGCGGACGCGTTGGTCTCGCCGCTCCAGTGGTCGTTGCCCCAGAAGCACTGGTTGCCGCAACCCGAGCCGGAGTTCCAGTTGCCGGCGTACTCGACCTGGTTGAGGCCGGTGCCGGTGTCGAAGTCGTTGATCCAGTAGTTCGCCGATCCGGGATCACCGGAGGGCAGTGTCTGAGTGGCGCCGGCGGCCAACGGCCTGCCGAGGTTGGGGGTGCCGTCGGCGTTCCAGCTGATCTTCTGCACGCGGCTGGTGCGGAAGGAGTACGTGTAGGTGCTGGTGTTCTTGCCGTGGTACGCGATCCAGTCCTCGGTGCCGTCGGGCGACTTGAAGAACGAGTGGTGCCCCGGTCCCCAGACGCCGGTCGCGTCGTTGCGAGAGAAGATCGGCCCCGGGTGCTGCACCCAGTTCGACGCGACCATCGGGTCGGCACCGTTCGCGATGCTCTTCATCCACAGCTGGTAGTCCGGCTTGCCGGTGTCGCACGAGGAATACGTCAGGAACACCCGCGCGCTGCCGTAGATCGGCGTCGGTCCCTCGCGCACCTCACTGCACCCACCGTCCGCCGGGATCGCGACCCGTCCGCCGGTGACGGTCCACGGGTTGCTCATCCGGGAGATGTACAGCTGAGCCGGTCCGCCTTGACCACGGCCGGGTCCGGTCCAGACGAAGTACTGCTGACCGTTCACGGTGATCGGCTCGCCGTCGATCGCGTACTCGCCGAAGTCCGCGATCTTCGCCTTGAAGTGGTACGGCCCGAGCGGGTTGTCGCCCTTCGACTCGATCACGTACATCCGGTGGTTCGCGTCCACGCCGTCGGAGGCGGTGTAGTAGATGTACCAGCGGCCGTCCACCTTGCGGACCGCCGGCGCCCACATCTGCGTGTTGCGGCTCGGATCGGAGTCCCGCCACACCACCTGCTCCGGCTGGACCAGCAGGGTCGCCAGGCTCGTCGACGACCAGATCCCGATCCGGTCGCCGCGGGTGGTCGCGACGTAGTACCGGCCGTTGTAGAACATCAGCGACGGGTCGGCCGACGGATTCACCGGATTCCGGAAGGTCTGCGACTGCACCGCGTTCTCCTGTCCAGGTCTTTCGGCAGCTGGAGCGGGACCTGCCAGTACTCCGGTGAGCAGGATCGCGACGGTGATTCCGAGGACGGGGCGGAAGGACCTCATGGCAGCAACCTCTCGAGCCGGAGGGGCGGACCGGTCTCGTACGTTTGTACTGCGACTTTGCCATCGTTGTAAACCCTTCACACCAGGATCGAAGGGCTGCCGGGAACCGCCGTCCGGCGACCGGCGTCGAACCGCGCATGAAGCTCAAGGTCCGGGTCGTGCACTACCGCTGTCAGGGTCGCGACTGCTGGTACGCCGACATCGACGACGCCGACGACCGTCAGCCGGACGACCCGTTCTGGTACGCCGACGGCTGCCGTTCGCAGGCCGAGGCGATCGCGCTCGCGTGCACCCAGTTGACCGCGATCGACCGTGCTGTCGCCGCCGGTGCCCAGCCCATCCGCATCGGCGACCAGAGAGCTGTTGCATAGGGCAAGCCAGTACTCGCCGATTCGACTCGCCGCCTGAACCGCGCGACCGGCATCATAGGGCGATGCTCGGGGAATCGGACGGCACCAAAGGCGACGCCACGATCGAGCAGATCGGCCGGCGTCGGACCTTCACCAGCACACTTCAACTCGCTGTCGTCCTCGCCGTGGTCCAGTGGCCGATGCGCGATGCCGTCCACGACGCGTCCGGTGCCGGGTTCGCCTGCGAGGTGCCCGGCCGGCTGTCGTTGCTGCTCGACGCGACGTTCATCATGGCCTACGTCTACGCGGCGTACCGGGCCTACAAGTACGTCAAGTTCCTGAATCGCCAGTCCTGGAAGCAGATCGCCGCGATCGGAGTGTGGGCGGTCTTCACCGCGGCGGTGCTCGATGTCGTCGAGGACGTCCGGCTGTGGATCGAGTTCGGTGCGTCGACCGGTGCCTGCCCCGATCTGTCGACGGGCTGGTCCACCTGGCTGATGCGCGGTATCGGCCTCGCCGGCGTACTCGTCCTCGCGGTCGCGCTCTTCGCCTCCAGCCGCTTCGGGCAGCGGAAGTTGTACGGCGTCCTGCTCGAGCCGCCGGCGACGTTCCGGCGCGTCCACGACGACGGCAAGGACGACAGCCGGCTGGTGATCACCTGTTCCGGTGGCGGCATCCGGTCGGCCTCGTTCTGTCTCGGTGCGCTGCAACTCCTGCGGGAGAAGGGTTTCTACGACAAGGCGTCGACCGTGATCGGCGTCAGCGGCGGCGGCTACATGGCCGCCGCGTTCCATGTCCTCCGGCGGACGTGCGCCGATCCGTTCTCGCCGGGATCACCTGAGCTCGCGCGGTTGCGACGGCAGACCCGGTACTTGTTGCAGGGCGGCCGGGCGATGTTCCGGGCCGCGATGTCGGTGCTGTTCGGGCTGGTCGTCAACCTGTTGCTGATCGGGATCACGCTGCGCGCGATCGCCTGGGTGCTCGGCTGGTTCCTGTCCGACCAGCAAGTGATCACGACCGAAGACACCACCATCCACGTGGAACTGCGGCCGAACGACTCGTGGCTCTTCCTCGGGCTGGCGTTGTTCCCGCTCGCCCTCAGTGCGGCAATGTTCGTGCTGGAGAAGGTATGGGACCGCTGGGCCCGGATGCCGGACGTGGTCCGGATGATGCTGACGACGATCGGCAACGTCTCGCTCCGGTACGGCGTACCGGTCGCCGTCCTGTTGCTCGGTGTACCGGGAGGCCTTTATCTCCTGGGACAACTGCCCGGTGAGTCCGCCGACCAGCCGAGTCTCCCGTCGGCCTTGCTGGCGTTGGTCGACCCCACGAGACAAGGTCTCGCATCGTTCAGCGCGCTGGTCGTCGTATTGATCGGGCTCGGGAAATCGGTGTGGAACGGGCTCGCGGTCGAGGGCAAGGAGTCGAGTGGGATGCGGGCCCGGTTGCTGGCGTTCGCACGGACCAAACTCGCGCCGTGGGTCGGCACGGCGATCATCGTGGTCTCGGCGATCATCGTGCTGCTGCGCTGGACCGGCGGGTATGCGACCGACAGTGAGTACCAGGAGGACTGGAGCGTCGCGCTGGTGCTGGCCGCGATCGCGGTGGCGATCAAGGTGTTCACCGACGCGAACCGGACGTCGCTGCACTCGTTCTACCGCGAGCGGCTGTCGCGCGCGTTCCTGGTGACGCGCAAGGACAACGGCGCCGCGGTCTCGCTCGACTACCACCTTCGGCTGCGGTACTCCGAATGGGCGAAGCCGGTCGACGGCGGACCGCAGCTCGTCATCGCGGGGGTCGCGAACGTGTCCGATGCCGACTTCGTGCCGAGCCAGCGCGACTGCGTGCCGTTCGTCTTCGACGCCGAGCAGATCGGGATCGTGGGCGACCGCTCGCTGCCGGACGGTGGGCGGCGGACGACCGACGACTACGAGCGCGAGGCCGACGTCCTCAAGCGTGAGGTGACCGTGCCGGCCGCGATGGCGATCAGCGGTGCTGCCGTCAGCCCGCTCACCGGCCGGGTGAACTCGCGGACCAGGCCGGTCCGGCTGCTGCTCGCCGTACTGAACGCGCGGCTCGGTGTGTGGCTGCCGAACCCGTACTGGAACAACCGGCCCGGGCCCGCCTTCCCGGAGGTGCACGGGAGTTTCGCGAAGGTACGGCGGTACGTCGGCAGCGTGATCGACAAGCCCGGGCCGTACCGGCTGCTGCTGGAGGGGATCGGTCATCCGTCGATGTACGACCGGCGGATCTACGTCACCGACGGCGGTCACTACGACAACCTCGGCCTGGTCGAGGCGCTCCGCCGGGAGCCGGCCCAGGTGATCGTGATCGACGCGTCGAACGACGCCGAGGACCGGTTCACCGCACTGGCCGAGGCGATCGCGACCGCCCGGATGGACCACGGCATCCAGATCGACATCGATCCGTCGCCGATGATGCGCGGGTCCAAGCCGCGCGCGGACCGGGCCTGGGCCTACGGCATCGCGACCCATCCGCTGAAGGACGGCGAGCAGAAGCCGTACAAGACCGAGATCTTCTTCCTGAAGGCGGTGCTGGCCGGCCACCTCGGCTGGGACATCGAGCAGTACGCCGCCGGTCACCCCGACTTCCCGCGCCGGACCACCGGTGACCAGTTCTACGACGAGTGGGACTTCGAGGCGTACCGCTCGCTCGGGTACGCGCTGGCCGAATCGCTCACCGAGCACCACCGCGTCCGGGACCGGCTGGAGGACTTGTAACGCTGCGTCAGGGCGCCGGAGGCAACCAAACGGTGGCGGAGTTGGAGTGCCGAGGCAACCAAATCGCACCCGGACAGCAGCCGGATGAAGGTGCGGATGCACGTGCAGTCCGCCTGGTGAGCGGATGGTTGCCTACTCCCCGGCCTGGTGGTGTGATTGGTCACCGTGCGCCGGAAAAACTTTACTGAAACTTTGCCGTGACCTTCGACGCGCTAGGTCGTTGATCTGTCAGACAGTTCGCTGACCGCGGATTGCTGGGGCAGATTCTGCTGGGGAATCTGGGAAGGACCGCCCGTGCATCGATTCAACCCACCACCTGACTGGCCCGAGCCACCCTGCGACAGCTGGCGTCCGCCGCCGGGCTGGGAGCCCGACCCCGACTGGCCGGCCGCGCCGGCAGGCTGGGGTTTCTGGGTCAACCGCAGCGGCCGCCCGGCCCTCGGACCCCTTGGCGCCTATGGAGCCGTCGACGCCGGCCGTGTCGAGTTCGCGGTGATCGATCCGTCCTTGGTGCTCATGCACTCCTGACCAGCACTCACTGACGTCCCGCCGGCACAGGCGCAACCGGCCGGACTGCCCGGCTCCCGCAGGCTTGTAGACCGTGAGACACGGCCCAGCTGCGGGAGCCGTGTCGTGTCCGGGTCTGGGCGCGGCCTGACGTGTTCTTACCGTCTTCTGATGTTATGTTATCAGCGTCGATAACACTGAATCGGGAGGCGTGACGTGGGCTGGATCGGTGTTGATCTCGGCACGCAGAGCGTGCGCGCCGTACTCGCCGATGCCGACGGCACGGTCCTGGCTCGTGCGGCCCGGCCGCTGGTCAGCCACCGCGACGGTCCGCGCCACGAGCAGGACCCGCAGAGCTGGCTCGACGCCGTCGACGCCGTCCTGGCGGAGGTCGCCGGGCCCGACATCGACGGCATCGCGATCTGCTCGACCTCTGGCACGTTCCTGCTGACCGACGAGCAGGGCCGCCCGGTCACCCCGGCGCTCATGTACGACGACGCCCGTGCAGTCGGCCGGCGTGACCGCATCGTGGACGCCGACCCGGATCGCTGGGCGACCGCGATGCAACCCACCTGGGCTCTGCCGAAACTCGTCTCACTGAATGCAGCGGGTAACCAGCGGATCGCCCACAGCGCTGACTTCGTCGCGGCCCACCTCGTCGGCCATCCCGTCGCCACCGACACGAGCCATGCCCTCAAGACCGGGTACGACCTCGTCGCTGACGCCTGGCCGCAAGCTGCCTTCGACAAGCTCGGCCTTCCCGCCGGCATCTTCCCCGACGTGGTCCTCCCCGGCACCGAACTCGGCCGGACCCGGGCCGGCGTCCCCGTCTACGCCGGCATGACCGACGGCTGCGCCGCCCAGATCGCAGCCGGCGCTCTCGCGCCCGGCGCCTGGAACTCCGTTCTCGGTACGACGCTCGTACTCAAGGGCGTCAGCCAGGACCTGCTCGACGACCCCACCGGCGCGGTCTACAGCCACCGGCACCCCGACGGCGGCTGGCTTCCCGGTGGCGCATCCAGCACCGGCGCCGGGGTACTCACCGAACTGCTGCCGAACGCCGACCTCGACGCTCTGGACAAGGCCGCCGGCCCGATCGACGCCGTCATCTACCCGCTCACCAAGACCGGCGAACGCTTCCCCTTCGTCGCCCCACAGGCCGAGCGCTTCACTTTGGGCGACGTGCCCGACGACCTGCACACGTACGCCGCCGTCCTGCAAGGCGTGGCTTTCATCGAACGACTCGCCTTCGAACATCTGGTCAACCTCGGCGCCGACCCGCTGCGATCCGTCTCCCTCACCGGCGGCGCGGTCCGCAGCGGCTACTGGAACCAGCTCCGCGCCGACGTCCTCGGCGTACCCGTCGAACTTCCGGCCACCTCTGACCCGGCGTACGGAATGGCCATCCTGGCCGCGTCGTCCGGAGGCTTGCTGACCGAGACGGCTCGCCGGATGGTGCGGACAGACCGCATCCTCGAACCAGGGCCACAACGGCTCGAGGAGTTGTACGGCGAGTTCGTCGCCGAACTGGATCGCCGGGGGTATCGCGGATGAGGACCACGATCGTGCTGGCCCGGCATGGCCGGACCGAATGGCACCACGGCAACCGGTACACCGGTTCGACGGACCTGCCGATCGACGAGGTCGGCGTACAACAGGCGCAGCAGCTCAGGCTGTGGGCGACCGACTACGCGCCGGACGCTCTGTGGGCGTCGCCGATGTTGCGAGCCCGGCAGACCATCACTCCGACCGCCGAAGCGCTCGGCCTGACGCCGACTCTCGATGCCAGGCTGCGTGAGGTCGACTTCGGTTCGGCCGAGGGGAAGATGCTCGGCGAACTCCCGCCGGCCGTGGCCAAGGCCTTCCAGCTCGACCCGGTGCGCGACCACTTCCCGGGCGGTGAGCATCCGGCCGAGGCGGCCGACCGCGTGCACGAGGTCTTTCAGGAGATCGGGCGGACGCATCAGGGCCAGAAGGTGCTCGTCGTCGCTCACAACACCCTCATCCGGTTGCTGACCTGCCGGGTGCTCGGACTGCGGCTGAACGACTACAGGAGACTGCTACCTGCTCTCGGTCCCGCGGCGTTGGTGCGTTTCCGCTGGCAGGACGGCACAGTGGGTCTCGAGGCGTACAACGTTCCCGCAGTCCGAATGGAGACCTTGGCATGACATCCGACGTCGACGGTGACACCACCGAACTGAGTCGTCCCGCCCGCCGGCAGGCCGAGATCGCGGCCTACGTGGTCGAGCACGGGTCGGTCTCGGCCAACGATCTGGTCGAGGCGTTCGGGGTGAGCGTGATGACGGTGCACCGCGACCTGGACGAGCTCGAGCGGCAGGGCGTCGTACGCAAGTACCGCGGCGGCGTGAGCGCGCAGCCGACCAGCGTCTTCGAGAGCAACGTCGCGTACCGGCTGAACACCGCGCAGACCGAGAAGGCCGCGCTGGCCCGGCACGCCCGCGCGATGATCGAGCCCGGGATGTCGGTCATGCTCGACGACTCGACCAGCGCACTCGCCCTGGTCGACCTGTTCGAGGACATCACGCCCTTGACGGTGGCAACGAACTTCCTGCCCGCGATCACCAAGCTGATCGCGCTGCGCGACGTCACCCTGCTCGCCCTCGGCGGCATCTACTCCGCGACGCACGACTCGTTCGGCGGGATGCCGTGCGCGGAGGCGGTCGAGGCGCTGCACACCGACCTGCTGTTCTGCTCGGTCTCCGCGGTGTCGCCGACGCACGCCTTCCACCAGGAGGAGGAGATCGTGCTGGTGAAGCGGTCGATGCTGCGGTCCGCGAGGACCAAGGTGCTGCTGGTCGACCACGCCAAGCTGCAGCGCACCGCCCTGCACCGACTCGCCCCACTGACCGACTTCGACGTCGTCGTCGTGGACGAGAAGACCCCGAAGGATCTCATCCAGCCGCTCCGCGACCACGGCGCCACCGTGGAGGTAGCCAAACTCTAGAAGGGGGACTGTATGGACGTCGGAGTCGACGTCGGGACCACCGTCACCAAGGCCGTCGCGTTCGACGACGACGGCCGGCCGGTGGCCGAGGCGTCCCGGCCGACCAGACTGGTCCGGCCCGGCATCGGTCGATTCGAGCACGAGACCGCCGAGATCGTTGCCTCGGTCAACGAGGTGGTCGGTGAGCTGGCCGGCACGGTGGGGGACCGGACCGGCGTCCTGGCGATCACCGCCCAGGGCGACGGCCTCTGGCTCGTCGATCCAGCAGGTACGGCGGTCCGTCCGGCGATCTCCTGGCTGGACGCGCGCAGCAGCGCGATCCTCGACCGGTGGACCGACGGCGGTGTCGCCGAGACCGTCTTCCGGCGCTCCGGCAACCGGATGTTCCCCGGTGCCTCCGGTCCGCTGCTGGCCGCCGTACTCGCGGAGGAGCCTGACGTCATCGCCCGCGCGGGGACAGCGGCGTACTGCAAGGACGTCGTGATGCAGCAGCTCACCGGCGTGCGCGCGACGGACGTGTCGGATGCGTCCGCACCGTTCCTGGACCCGCGGACGAACCAGTACGACGACGAGGCGCTGAAGGCGACCGGCCTCACCGAGCTGAAGCACCTGCTGGCACCGGTGGAGCCCGCCGGGCCGGTCGGTGAACTGCGCGACGACTCGACCGGAATGGCTCGCGGCACCAGAGTTTCCGCCGGACCCTACGACCTCCCAGCCGCGGCCGCCGGCGCGGGTGTGGACGAGCCCGGCGACGCTCTGTTGACGGTCGGTACGACGCTCGCATGCCAAGTGGTGACGCGCGATCTGCCCGTGGACGATGAGCCGGCCGGGTTGTTCCTCGGCACGTGGACACCGGGCGTCTGGCTCCGCGCCATGCCCGCGATGGTCGGCACGGCCGCACTCGACCTGATTCTGGCATTGGTGGGTGTCGGGACGGACAAGTTGCCCGAACTGCTGGCTGAAAGTCCGGTCGGCGCGCAGGGCGTGACTGTCCTTCCCTATCTCTCTGAAGCGGGCGAGCGGGCGCCCTTCGTCGACACCCGCGCGCGCGGAACGATCGACGGGATCTCGCTGTCGACCACCACGGCGGATCTGGTCCGGGCGACTTGTGAAGGCATCGCGTACGCTGCTCGCCACTGCCTCGAGGCGGCTGGCTGGAGCGGACGCGTGACGGTCTGCGGCGGTGGTGCCCGCAGTACGGAGTGGACGCAGATCCTTGCGGACGTGCTGAACGCGCCGCTGCACACGGCCGAGGCGGAGCAGGTCGCCGCGCGCGGTGCCGTGATCTGCGCGCGTCGTGCGGTCGATCCGGACAGTGCCGGGTCGGAGTGGATCGCGGAGACCCGCCAGGTCGATCCGGATCCGGCCCGCGCAGCCTTCTACGCCGAGGGCTACACCCACTATCTGCGCCGGATCGAGTCGGCCCGCCCACGCTGGTCCGACGCCGCACCTACCTTCACTCCAGGAGCTCGATGAGAACCGTCAAGACATTGCTCGCCGGTGACCACTTCGTGAGGAACGAACTGCTCGCCACGGCTCTGTCCTCCCTCGACGACGTCAGCTTCGACTTCCGCGAAGTCACGTTGCCGTGGCCGCTGACGCCGTACGGGCGGGTGGCGGAGGTGGACGAGGCGAGCGACGCCGAGGATCAGTTGATCGAGGCGCTGTCCGGGGTCGAGATCGCGATCACCCAGATGGGTCCGTTCACCGAACGCGTGCTGGCCGCGGCGCCGGACCTGCGGTTCCTGGTCGTCTGCCGCGGTGGCCCGGTCAACGTGAACGTGCCCGCGGCGATCAAGCGCGGGATCACCGTCGCCTCCACCCCCGGCCGCAACGCGGTCGCGGCGGCCGAGCATGCGGTCGCCTTGATGATGGGTGCCCTCCGCAACCTTCCGCGCCTGCAACGCACGCTCGAGCAGGGTGAGTGGCGCAGCGATCTCTACGCGTACGACGAGTGTGGCGCGGAGCTCGACGGGTCGACGGTCGGCCTGGTCGGGTACGGCGCGATCGGGCAACGAGTCGCGCGGGTGATGCTCGCGTTCGGCGCGCACGTCCTGGTTACCGACCCCTTCATCGACGTAGCCCCTGAAGGCATTGAACTGGTCGAGTTGCATGACCTGCTGCAGCGGTCGGACGTGGTCAGCCTGCACGCTCGGCTGACCGACCAGACCCGCGGGATGATCGGCGCCGACCAGATCGCGTTGATGCCACGAGGCGCCGTAGTGGTGAACACCGCTCGCGGCGGTCTGCTCGACTACGACGCGACCGTTGACGCACTGGAGTCCGGTCAGCTCGGCGCGGCTGCCTTCGATGTGTTTCCGTCCGAGCCGGTACCGGCCGGGTCACGGTTGCTGACGGCCCCTAATGTCGTGATGACGCCGCACCTGGCCGGGGCGACCCGGCAGACCGCGCACCGGGCCGGCTCGATCGCCGCCGAGGCCGTCGCCGCCTACCTGGCCGGAAAGGACCCGACAGGCCTGGTCTCCGCCTGACCGGTGAGAAATCACACTGATTCGATCCGGCTCTACGGCCGGAACGCGAACGTCAACGTCTACACCGGTCTGCAGCAGATCGACGCCGACAACGCGGCATGGCCGGTCCCGGACCCCGCCACCCTGGATCGGGCAGTGGCTCTGGACGTGGACGGCATCACCACAGACAACCCGCACCTGCTCCAGCCAGTGAGGTAACGGACCTCCAGGCCAGCACAAATGCCCGGCCCGCCGCCTGCCCCGCGGGCCGCCCGCCGCGCGCCCCATCCGTGATGGCCTGGCGCTCCGGGATCACAGCTGTCACAACCGCCGAATGGCCGGTGTCTTTAAGGCTGCATCTTGGAACGAAGGAGTAGCCATGAGCGAGAACACCGATGTCATCGTGGTCGGCGGCGGATACGCCGGCGTGATGGCGGCCAACCGCCTGACCCGGGGCGACGGCGTGAACGTGACCCTGATCAATCCGCGTCCGCACTTTGTCGAGCGGATCCGCCTGCACCAGCTCGTCACCGGTTCGGACGACGCGCTGGTGGACTATCCGTCGGTTCTCGCCAGTGGCGTCGGCCTGGTGGTCGACACCGTGACCCGGATCGACGCGGCCGGGCGCCGGGTCATCTTGGCGAGCGGCGGCAGCCTCGACTACGACTACCTGATCTACGCCGTCGGCAGCGGCAGTACCGTACCCACCGTGCCCGGCGCGGCGGAGCACGCCTACCGGATCTCCACGTTGGAAGAAGCAGAGCGACTGCAGCCGGTCATCGACGCCGCCCCCGTATCGGCCGCGGTGACGGTGGTGGGAGCCGGGCCGACCGGTCTTGAAACCGCGTCCGAGCTGGCGGAGCAGGGCCGAAAGGTGACGCTGGTGTGCGGAGAGGTCCTCGGGCCCTACTTGCACCCGCGGGCTCGGCGCGCGGTGGCCAAGCGGTTCGCCAAGCTCGGGATGACCGTGCTCGAAGGCCCCGGTGCGACGGTGACCAGCGTGACCGGCGATACGGTCCAGCTCGCCGACGGCCGCGAGTTCCCCAGCGACGTGACGATTTGGACCGCCGGATTCGGCGTACCGGACCTGGCCGCCCGGAGCGGCCTGAGCACAGATGCCATCGGGCGCCTGCTCACCGACGAGACGCTCACGAGCGTCGACGACCCCCGCATCATCGCGACCGGCGACTCGGTGGCGCCATCGGACCTGCCGGTGCGGATGAGTTGCCAGTCCGCGATGCAGCTGGGCCCCCAGGCCGGCGAGACCGTGCTGAGCCGGATCACCGGAAAGCAGCCGAAGAACTTCAGCGTCGGATTCTTCGGCGAGTGCATCAGCCTGGGACGCCGCGCCGGAGTCGTCCAGGTCGCCCGGAAGGACGACACCGTGTCACGGGTGTACTACGAGGGCGGCCGGTCGATGGCGACGCTCAAGGAATTTGTCTGCTGGAGCACTGTCTGGCAGTTGAGGCAGGAGGCCCGCAGGCCTGGTCAGCTCGATCTATGGTTCAAGGATCGACGCCGCCAGAAGGTGCTGGGCGCCAAGGCAAGCAAGACGCCGGCGGACGCCGGCCGACCGGCCTGAGGAGACATGCCGAGATGAGCGACCACGCCGGCGATCCGGCGACCGAGGCCTTCGTTGCCCACCGGAACCTGCTCTTCACCGTCGCCTACGAGATCCTCGGATCGGCGGCCGACGCGGAGGACGTGCTGCAGGAGACCTGGTTGCGGTGGGTCAAGGTCGATCTGGAGCAGGTGCGCGATCAGCGCGGCTACCTGATCCGGATCACCACCCGCCAGTCGCTCAACCGCCTGCGCACCCTGCAGCGGCGCCGGGAGGCCTATGTCGGTCCCTGGCTGCCGGAGCCTCTGCTCACCGCACCGGACGCGGCCGAGGACATCGAGCTGGCCGAGAGTGTGTCGATGGCGATGATGCTCGTCCTCGAGACGCTCTCGCCGACCGAGCGCGCCGTCTTCGTGCTGCGCGAGGCGTTCGACGTCGGCTATGACGAGATCGCGGCGGCCGTCGGCAAGAGTCCGGCCGCCGTACGCCAGATCGCGCACCGCGCCCGGCGGCACGTCGAGGCCCGCCGCCCCCGCACGGCGGTCTCCCGGAGCGAAGGGCAGGCGGTGCTGGAAGCCTTCCAGCGCGCGGTCGAGGGCAGCGATCTGCAGGCCCTGATGGACGTGCTCGCACCCGACGTGGTCGCGGTCAGCGACGGCGGCGGGCTCAAACTGACCGCGCTGCAGCCGATCTTCGGCGTGGAGAAGGTGATCCGCATGTTCGTCGGAAGCATGCAGAAGATCGGCGGCACGCTCACCACCGAACCGACAGTGATCAACGGAAGCCCGGCGCTGCTGTTCAGCTTCGACGGAGAGCTCGACGGCGTTGTCGCGCTGCGGATCGAGGACAACCACGTCACCGGCATCTACTACGTCCGCAACCCGGAGAAGCTGTCCCGCCTCGAGCGCGAAACCCAGCTCACCCTGCACTGAACGAGCACCAGCGTCTCGGCCTGCCGCGCCGGCGGCGGAGGTGGGTACGGCGCTCTGCGGCATTGCGGGCCTGACTGCCGGGGGAGTCGCTCCACGCGGCCGGCCTGAACGTCACGGCCGGGTCCCGGGCCGGAGACCCTGGTTCGGGCGGCGCTCGGTGTCGACGCATCACCGCCGACGATCCGCACCTCCACCAGCCGGTGAGGTAGGGGACCGCCAGGCCATCACAATCCGCCCTTCCCTCGCCTGCCCCGCGTGGCCGCCGGCCGCGCGCCAGTTGTGATGGCCTGGCGGTCCGCAACCCCTCGTCGTCCCCAACCCCGACCCCAGTGGTCCTGCTCACAGGTTGCACCGCTCCGCCCTCTCGGCCGGCCCGAGTGGTGCGCGTCACACGTTTCAACGTGTGAATTTGTTCTTCCATGGAACATAAATGTGTGATTGCCTTGCTCCATGGGAATCAGCATCGGTGTGGTCGGAGCCGGCCAGTTCGCCCCCTCGTTCCTGCGGCTGTGGTCCGCGCACCCGGACGTGTCCGACGTGCGGCTGACCGACGTCGTACCGGAACGAACCGCCGAGATGGCGGCCAAGCAGGGGATCACTCTCACGTACCAGTCGTTCGAGGAGATGCTCGAGTCCGACGTGGACGCGGTGGCGATCTTTACGCAGCGCTGGCTGCACGGTGAGATGGCGATCCGCGCACTGGAGGCCGGCAAGCACGTGTACTCGACCGTCCCGATGGCGATCGAGGCGGACCAGATCGCCCGGATCATCGAGCTGGTCAAGGACACCGGCCTCACCTACATGATGGGCGAGACCAGCCACTACTACCCGTCGTCGGTGTACTGCCGGCAGAAGCTGGCCGCCGGTGAGTTCGGCCGGGTCTTCTACGCCGAGGGCGACTACGTCCACGACATGGATCTCGGGTTCTACGCGGCGTACCAGTACAGCGGCGGCGACGACTGGAAGAAGACCGCCTCGTTCCCGCCCATGCTGTACCCGACGCATGCCGTTGGCAACGTTCTCTCGGTGACCGGGCAGCACGCCACGCACGTGTCCTGTATCGGCGTCCAGGACGACCGCGGGGACGGCGTGTTCGACAAGGACATCAGCCAGTTCGACAACGACTTCAGCAACGCGACCGCGCTGTTCAAGCTGGCCGACGGCGGCGTGATGCGGACGAACGAGATGCGCCGCGTCGGCTACCCGTCGCACATCCGTGAGTCCCGGCTGCGGGTGTTCGGGACCGAGGGCAGCTTCGAGCAACTGGCCACGACCACTCTCTGGCAGACCAAGGAGGGCGTCGAGGACATCAGCCAGCTGATGGAGACCAAGCCCAGCAGCTCGATGGACGACGCCGACCTCGCGAACGTCGACCCGGCGCTCCGGGACGCGTTCCGCTCCGGCCTCTCCCCGGTCCACGACCGCAGCCGTCTCCCCGCCGAGTTCGACGGCATGCACAACGGTCACGAGGGTTCGCACCACTTCCTCGCCGACGACTTCGTCCGCGCGGTCGCCGACAAGACCCTCCCACCCGTCAACGCCTGGGTCGCCGCCCGCTACACGCTGCCTGGCATCTACGCCCACCAGTCCGCCTTGCAGGGCGGCGTACAACTGGAGATCCCCGACCACGGAGACGCTCCCGCCTGAGCCGACAGGGGTGGGTGGAAGCCCACGCGCGCTTTCGCGGCCGCTCCTGCGTCGCGTCCGCTACGCGCGCTCCCACCCACTCCCGGCTCAGCCGACCGGGGGGCCGCCGTAGGAGATTTCGTTGCCGTCGGGGTCGTAGTAGGTGGCGTGGCGGACGCCGTTGTCGTAGGTCTCGCGGACGGCGGGTTCCAGGCCGCGGTCGGCGATGGCGCCGAGAGTGCCTTCGAAGTCCTCGACGAAGAGCGTGTGTTGCGCGTGCCCGGCGTGCTCCGGGACGACTTCGATGTAGATGAACTGGTGCTCGCCCAGTTCCCACACCGCTTCGACCTCGTTGGGGAGGAAGCTCGGCGGCGCGCCGAACAGCTTCTCGTACCAGGCGACGGCTGTGTCGTAGTCGCTCACCGAGACACCGGCAAACAGATCAAGAGCCATACGGGATCTTAGCCAGTACGTCGGGCCGCAAATCAGGTCGCGTCACGACGATCCTCCAGGCCACGACGGCCCGCGTCGGCTGTCAGGGCTCGCGGTCGGAGCGGTAGCGGAAGAGGTCGGGGAGGAAGTTCTCCAGGTTGCCGATCTCCTCGATGTGGTGGCGGATCCAGGCGGTGAGCTTGGCCGGTGGGAAGGCGCGTGTGCGGGCGATGCGGTTGAGGGCGAGCCGGCCGGCCGCGGTGGTGTCCCCGATGGTCATGCGGGTGACGTACCGGGTCCCGCCGCGGGCTGCGGTGAACTCGTTCTCGAGCCGGACGAGCGCCGTACCGAGCATGCGGGACGAGATGATCGCCGCCTGGCTGTCGATCTGCTCGACGCCGACGCGGATGTCGATCAGCTGATCGAGGTCGCGGCCGGGTGCTTCGGTGATGTGGAGCCGGGCACCCGGTCCGACAGCGCCGTCGGTGCCCGGGCTGGTCACGTCGTACGCGATGTGGTCGAGCGGATGCCAGACCAGGTACCTCGGCCGAACCTCCCCGGCGTACCTCATCGTTCCGGAGACGTGGCAGTACCACCACGACAGCATCTCCGGCGTGACCTCGGCGAGCTGGGCGTGACGGATGGTGACCACTGTCCGGCCGGCGTTCGACGAGGTCCGGACCGCGGCGGACTCGAGCGGACGAAGCGGCCACAGGACCGGGCGCGGCGCCGGCAGGTTCGGTGCCTTCATCCCCTGCGCGTGCCCGCGTCTCGCCGTCCGAAACGCGCTACTCGTAGATCTTGCGCAACCGGACCGACATCGAGTTGTCGATGTGCTGGTTCATCGCGGCCTCGGCGGCGTCCGGGTCACCCGAGCTGATCGCGTCGACCAGGGTGCGGTGTTCGGTGAGGACCTCGGGGCCGATGTCGCGGTCGTAGTGCAGCCGGAAGATGTGCAGATGGCAGTGGGTCCGCTCGAACGCGAGCCGGACCTGGTCGCTGCCCGAGAGGGACGCGATCAGCAGGTGGAACCGGTTGTCGTGCGTAGTCAGGGACTTGTAGCCGGCGTAGTCCTCCGACCTCGGCTCGACCGCGGTCGCGAGCTCGGCCTTCAGTTGGGTGCGGCCCGCGTCGTTGATCTGCTCAGCCGCCCGCCGTGCCGCCCACGGCTCGAGCAACCGGCGGAACCGGTACAGGTCGTCGAACTCCGCCAGTGAGAGCAGCGGCGTCGCGCGGTACCCCTTCAGCGGCTCCTTGTCCGCGAGCCCCACCGACTCCAGTCGCGCCAGCGCCTCCCGCACCGGCGTCGACGACACCTGGAACTCGCGCGCCAGCCCGTCGATCGAGATCCGCGCACCGGGCCGGATGACGTGGTCCATCAGCATCGTCTTGATCGCTTCGTACACGTCGTCGGCGAGCATCTGCCGCCGGAGCAGCCGCCGATCATGCGGCTCCACGATCTCCGTCATCGCCCTCTCCGGATCCTGGTCGCGGCCTTGACCCGGCCGGTCGTGTTCGGCAGGGTGGCACGGTAATCATGCATCATGCATGATTTGAGGTCCGAGAGCCAGAGAGTCACACAACCCGTGACCGGGCGATCGCGGTTGGTGTTGATCCAGAGAGGCGACACATGCTGAGGTTCAACGAGGTCGGCGTACTGCCCGAACCCGAGGACAACGCGGCGATCTGTTCCCGCCGGCTCGACGCCGGTACGTCGATCGACGTCAACGGCACCGTGGTGACGCTGCCGCACACCATCCTCGAAGGCCACCGCTTCATCGTCCGGCCGGTCCGCGCCGGCGACGCGATC
This sequence comes from uncultured Actinomycetota bacterium, assembly GCA_963770725.1. GTDB lineage: Bacteria > Actinomycetota > Actinomycetes > Propionibacteriales > Kribbellaceae > Kribbella. The sequence goes on along the minus strand of CAVYQT010000007.1, from coordinate 942,719 downwards.
ACGTCGTGGAACACCCCGTTCGCCCGGGCCTCCCGTGACCTCGAGATCGGCGACTACGTGTGTACGCCGACCAGCCTGGCCGCAGTCGCCGCGCGAGGGGTCGAAGGCCTCCCGGCCGAGCCTTCAGCGACCAACGAGCCGCTCGACCCCTACGAAATGGACGAGTCCGCGCTGAACTTCGGCGCCCAGGTGACGAGTGTCGAGCAGCCCGGAACGTTCCTCGGCTACCCCCGGGAACAGGGCGCGGCCGGTACGCGCAACCACGTGGTCGTCATGGCGACCAGCTCGCGCAGCAGCGGGTTCGTCACCGAGCTGGCCCGGCGCTTCGACGGCGCTGCTGCAGGGGACGGCGTCGTACCGGTGGCGCACACCGAGGGCGGCGAGAACGACGTCCCGAACAACCTGCACCTCCTGCTCGCCACCCTGGCCGGTTTCGCCCTGAACCCGAATGTCGGCGCCGTCCTGATCGTCGACACCGAGGACGACGTGGTGTCCGGTGAGGCGATCAAGGACTTCATGGCCGAGCACGGCTATCCGTCGATCAAGGTGCCGCACGCGTACTTCACCCGCGAGGCAGGATTCGAGCACGACCTCACCACGGCCGGTGCTCTGGTCGAGCCCTGGCTGCCGGTCGTGGACGCACAGCAACGGGTGGAGGTCCCGCTCAGCGACCTGAAGATCGCCCTGCAGTGCGGCGGATCCGACGCGTTCTCCGGGATCTCGGCCAACCCGCTGGCCGGTCTGGTCGGTGCCGAGGTGATCAAGCATGGCGGCACCGCCGTACTCGCGGAGACCGACGAACTGATCGGCGCCGAGGGCTACGTGCTGAAGAACGTTCGCGACCTGCCGACGGCGAAGCGCTTCCTTGCGACGGTCCGGTCGTTCAAGGAACGCGTCGGCTGGCACGGCCACACGGCGGAGGGCAACCCGTCCGGCGGCAACGTGTACCGCGGGCTCTACAACATCGTGCTGAAGTCGATCGGCGCGGCCCGCAAGCTGCCGCGCGAGGTCCGGCTCGACCACGTGATCGACTACGGCGAACCGCTGCCGGGCAACGGCTACATCTTCATGGACAGCCCCGGCAACGACCTGGAGTCGGTCGCGGGCGAGGTCGCCAGCGGCTGCAACCTGATCTTCTTCACCACCGGGAACGGCTCGATCACCAACTTCCCGTTCGTCCCGACGCTGAAGTTCGTCACGACCTCGTCAAGGTACGAGCGTCTGCACGCGGAGATGGACGTGGACGCGGGCAGGTACCTCACCGGTTCGCCGATGGCCGAGCTGACCGCGGACACCTTCGACCTCACCGTCCGGGTCGCGTCCGGCGAGCCGAGTGCGGGGGAGCGGGCCGGCCACAGCCAGGTGTCGATCTGGCGGAACTGGCGGCAGAGCGGACCGCGCGAAGGCATCTCGATCACCACCGACGGCCGGATGAGCCGCAAGCTCGCCGACCTCCCGGCCGAGGACAGCGACGCTCCGCTCGACGGACTCCCGCTGACCGGCCTGGGGACGAACGCGCGGACCGCCGTACAACTTCTGAAGGTCGACGATCGGCTGGTACCCGAGTCGGTCGGGCTGATCCTGCCGACCAGCCTGTGCTCGGGGCAGATCGCGTTGCGGCTCGCAGCTCAAGCGGAGTTGGAGAAATGGGCCGGCGACGCGGTCACGCGGATGGTCGCACTGCCGCACACCGAGGGATGCGGCAGCAGCGGCGGCGCCTCCGAGGAGACGTTCGCGCGCACGATGCTCGGCTACCTCCTGCACCCGAACACGCGCCTGGCGCTGCTCCTCGAGCACGGCTGCGAGAAGACCCACAACGACTACTTCCGGTCCCGCGTGGTCGAGGCCGGCGCGGATCCGTCCCGCTTCGGCTGGGCCAGCATCCAGGCCGACGGCGGACTCACGGCCGTCGGGGACAAGGTCAGGGACTGGTTCAGTGGCTTCGACCTGGCGGCACCGGTCGAGTACGACGGTACGCTCGGTGACCTCACCATCGGACTCGAAGCCCGCGGACCGTTGTCGGACGAGACCGCCGAGGCACTCGCGCTGATCGGTCGGGAGATCGTGGGCTCGGGTGGTTCCGTCGTCCTGTCCTCGAAGGGCACGCTGCTCGCTCATGACGCGTTCCGCGGTGCCGCCTTCGGATCGGCTCGTGCGGTCGATTCGACGATCGCGCACGGGCAGCGGTTCGCCGAGCCGGGCTGGCACGTGATGCGGATGCCCGGCACCGACTGGATGGAGACCGCGACCGGCTTCGGCGCCGGCGGGGTCCAGCAGATCCTCGCGCATGTTGCCGGCGGCACCTTGTCCGCGCAGCGGTTCGTTCCGGTCGTGGAGTTCAGCAACGATCCGGAGACCGTCGTGAAGTACGGCGACGACCTCGACGCGGTCGCGACCGGCGACGCGGCGGACCAGGCCCGGGCCGGTCTGGACACGATCGCGGCGATGGCGAGCCGAGGGATGGTTCCCAAGGCGGTTGCTTCCGGCAACGTCGGATTCCAGATCACCCGTGGTTTGCTCGGTACCTCGATGTAGCTGTGCTTTCTGAGCTGAAGGGTAGTCATATGCACTTGGTCCGTTACCAGTCCACAGCCGGGCGGCCGGTCGTCGGCGTACGGACGGGCGACACGGTCGCACCGGTCGAAGGCGTCGGCAGTTTCGCCGAGCTGCTCCGGCTCACCGTCGACGAGCTGAAGACCGCGGTCGCGAAGGTCGGCGAGCCGGTGCCGGCCGACGGCGTACGGTTCGTGCCGCCGCTCGACGGGCGCGGCGAGGTCTGGTGCGCGGGTGTCACCTACGAGCGGTCGCGTGGTGCGCGGATGGAGGAGAGCACCGAGCAGTCCGTGTACGACAAGGTCTACACGGCCGACCGGCCGGAGCTGTTCCAGAAGGCGCCGGCCTGGCGGGTGGTCGCGGACGGCGAGCCGGTCGGCATCCGGGTCGACTCCGGTCACGACGTACCCGAGCCGGAGCTCGCCGTGGTCGCCAACAGCCACGGTGAGATCGTCGGCTTCACCGTGTGCAACGACATGAGCTCGCGCTCGATCGAGGGCGTTAATCCGCTGTACGTACCGCAGGCCAAGCTGTTCGCCGGCGGTTGTGCGCTGGCGGCCGGGATCCGCCCCGCCTGGGAGGTGGCGAACCCGAAGGAGCTGGCCATCGACCTGGTCATCCGCCGCGGCGACGACGAGGTCTTCACCGGTACGACGTCCACCGCGAAACTGGTCCGCGAGCTGCCGGACCTGATCGACGCACTGTTCCTGCCGAACGACTTCCCGGACGGCGTGATCCTGGCCACCGGCACCGGGATCGTGCCCGAGCTGGACTTCGCGCTGGCCGAGGGCGACGTCATCACGATCACCGTCGCCGAGGTCGGCACACTGACGAATACGGTGGCCGTAGGCCGGGAACCCTTCGCGTTCCTGGCCACCGAGAACCTGGAGGAGAAGCGATGACCCCGGACACCACTCCCGCCGAGCTCGAGCAGGCCCTGGCCGACGCGGCAGCGGCCGCACCGGCGCTCGGCGCCTCGGAGCCCGCCGTGAGAGCTGGGTGGATCCGCGCCGTCGCGGACGCACTGGACGCGGCGGCCGACGAGCTCGTGCCGATCGCGATGCAGGAGTCGTCGCTGCCGGAGGCGCGGCTGCGTGGTGAGGTCGCGCGGAGCAGCGGTCAGCTCCGACTGTTCGCGGAGGTGCTCGAAGAGGGCTCACTGCTGGAAGTCGTCATCGACACGGCCGATCCGCAGGCGAAGCCGGTGCCGCGGCCGGATCTGCGCCGCGTGCTGGTCCCGCTCGGGCCGGTGCTGGTGTTCGCGGCCAGCAACTTCCCGTTCGCGTTCAGCGTCTGCGGCGGCGACACGGCGTCCGCCATGGCAGCCGGCTGCCCGGTGATCGTCAAAGCTCACCCCGGCCACCCTTCGCTCTCGGTGAAGACCGCTGAAGTGATGATCGAAGCGCTGCGAGTGGCTGGTGCGCCGGCCGGAACATTGGGGCTGATCCAGGGCTTCGACGTCGGCGTGACCGCGCTGAAGGATCCACGGATCACCGCGGCCGGCTTCACCGGTTCGGTCCCGGCCGGTAAGGCGCTGCACGAGATCGCGGTCACCCGGCCCGAGCCGATCCCGTTCTACGGCGAGCTCGGCAGCCTGAACCCGGTCTTCGTCACCCAGGCCGCGGTCGATGCCCGGGGCAAGGACATCGCGACCGGGTACGTCGGCTCGTTCACGCTCGGCGTCGGCCAGTTCTGCACCAAGCCAGGCCTGCTCTTCCTGCCCTCGGGCCACGGCCTGCAGGAGCAGTTGACCGAGGCGACCGGTGGAGTGGCCGAGGCGCCGATGCTGAACGACCGGATCAAGGACGGCTTCAGCTCCGGGCTCGACCGGTTGCAGAAGGTCGAAGGCATCCGCGTCTGGGCGTCCGCAGCCGCAACGTTGCTGCAGACAACCGTCACCGAGTTGCTGGCCCGCCGCGACGAGATCCTCGAAGAGTGCTTCGGCCCGGTCTCGATCGTCGTCGAGTACGACGGCGTGGACGAACTGCGCGCCGCGGTCGAGGCATTCGAGGGCAACCTGACCGCGACCCTGCACGCCGAGTCCTCGGACACCGAGCTTGCGGGCGAGCTGCTGCCGTTGCTGACGGCAAGGGCCGGCCGCGTGCTCTGGAACGGCTGGCCGACCGGTGTGGCCGTCTCCTGGGCGCAGCACCACGGCGGCCCGTTCCCCTCGACCGTCGGCTCGATCCACACCAGCGTCGGCGTGACAGCGGCTCGCCGGTTCCAGCGTCCGGTGGCCTACCAGGACACGCCCGACGCGGTGCTGCCCGCCGTACTGAAGGACTCCAACCCGGCCGGGATCAGCCGCCGGGTGAACGGCTCTGTGACAACAGGTGAGGTGTCTCGATGAGCGATCTTCCTCCGACCAACGACCCGGTCGACGCCGAACTCCCGGGCGACGTACCCGGTGCACCGACGCCGGAGAAGACCGGTGGCTTCGGCGGTGACAGGCCGGAGGCACCGATCGGACGGCGCAGCTTCGACCACTGGTTCGGCGAGAACGGCCGCAACGGGTTCATCCACCGGTCGTGGATGCGCGCGCAGGGCTTCTCCGAGGAGGTGTTCGACGGCCGTCCGGTGATCGGCATCTGCAACACCTGGTCCGAGCTGACTCCGTGCAACGCGCACCTGCGCCGGCTCGCCGACTCGGTGAAGCGCGGTGTGTGGCAGGCCGGCGGGTTCCCGCTGGAGTTCCCGGTGATGTCGCTCGGCGAGACGATGCTCCGGCCGACCGCGATGCTGTTCCGCAACCTGCTGAGCATGGACGTCGAGGAGTCGCTGCGCGGCAACCCGATCGACGGCGCCGTCCTGCTCACCGGCTGCGACAAGACCACGCCCGGCTCGATCATGGGCGCCGCCAGCGTCGACCTGCCCACGATGGTGGTCACCGGCGGCCCCATGCTGAACGGCAAGTTCCGCGGCTGCGACATCGGCTCCGGTACGGCGGTCTGGCGGTTCACCCAGGACCGCAACGCCGGTCGGATGTCCGAGGAGGACTACGCGGCGGCCGAGTCCGGCATGTCCCGCAGCAACGGGCACTGCATGACCATGGGTACGGCGTCCACGATGGCCTGCATGGCGGAGGCGCTCGGCCTGCAGATGACCGGTGGAGCGGCCATCCCCGCGGTCGACTCGCGGCGCTACTCGATCGCCCAGCAGACCGGTCAGCGGATCGTCCAGATGGTGCACGACGATCTCAAGCCGAGTGACATCCTGACCCGGGACGCCTTCGCGAACGCGGTCCGGGCGAACGCGGCGATCGGCGGCTCGACCAACTTCGTCATCCACCTGCTGGCGATCGCCGGCCGGGTCGGCGTCAACGTGACGCTGGACGACATCGACGAGTGGGCCCGCGGGGTGCCGTGGCTGGTGGACCTGCAGCCGTCGGGCAAGTACCTGATGGAGGACTTCTACTACGCCGGCGGACTGCCCGCGGTGATGAAGGAGATCCTGCCGCTGCTCAGGACCGACGCGATCACCGTGACCGGTCGGACCATCGGCGAGAACGTCGCGAACGCCGAGCGGACTGTTGACACCGACGTGATCCGGGCCGTCGGCAACCCGCTGGGCAGTGGCGCCGGGACCGCCGTACTGAAGGGCAATCTGGCGCCGGACGGGGCCGTCATCAAGCAGTCGGCGGCGTCGGAGCGGTTGCTGCGGCACCGCGGCAAGGCGCTGGTGTTCACGGCCATCGAGGACTACGACAAGGCCGTCGACGATCCTGACCTCGACGTCGACGAGGACACCGTGCTGGTGCTCCAGAACGCCGGGCCGCGGGGTTACCCCGGGATGCCCGAGGTCGGCAACATGACGATCCCGCGGAAGCTGGCCGAGCAGGGGATCGACGACATGGTGCGGATCTCGGACGCGCGGATGAGCGGTACGGCGTACGGCACCGTCGTACTGCATGTCACGCCGGAAGCGGCCGTCGGTGGACCGTTGGCTTTGGTGCGGACGGGTGACTGGATCGAGCTCGACGTACCGGCTCGGCGGCTGCATCTCGACGTACCGGAGGAGGAGTTGGAGAAGCGGCGGGCCGACTGGCAGCCGCCGGTCGCGCCGTCGGATCGCGGCTGGGCCCGCCTGTACGTCGACCACGTCACCCAGGCGAACCAGGGCTGCGACCTCGACTTCCTGGTCGGCCGAACCGGCTCAGCCGTAGCGAGGCAGAGCCACTGATGAGCTGGGGACCGTTCGAGGCGATCCGGGGGCTGCGGCCTACCGGTGTGATCCCGCAGGTCACCCCGGTCCGGCGGCTGCTCGCGGACGTCCCCACCTCAGCCGATCCGTATCTGGACGCTCAGGCTGCGCTGGAACCGTTGCGAGAGCGGATCCTGCCCGGTGCCCGGATCGCGGTGACCGCGGGCAGCCGGGGCATCCACGATCTCGTCCCGGTGGTGAAGGCAGCGGTCGACTGGCTGTCGTCGGTCGGCGCCGCGCCGTTCGTCGTACCCGCGATGGGATCACACGGCGACGCGACCGCCGACGGGCAGCTGAAGATGCTGGCCGGGCTCGGGATCACACCGGAGTCGGTCGGTTGCCCGGTCGAGGCAACGATGGAGACCGTTGTCGTCGGCACCTTGCCCGACGGTACGCCGGTTCACCACGACGCGCTGGCGGCCAAGGCGGACGGCGTCCTGCTGGTGAACCGGATCAAACCGCACACGGACTTCCGCGGCCCGATCGAGAGCGGGCTGGCGAAGATCCTGGCGATCGGTCTGGGCAATCACGCCGGCGCGGCTTCCCTGCACGCCGGTGGGATTCCCTCGCTCGGCGGCTCGATCGAGGCCGCGGCCCGCATCGTCATTGCCCAGGGCAAGATTCTGGGCGGCCTCGGCATCCTCGAGAACGCCCTGGAACGGACGTCGGCGGTCGAGTTCGTCGACGCGGACGGGATCGCCGGCCCGGCCGAGACCGCGTTGCTGCAACGAGCGGGCAGCCTGCTCGGGCGGCTGCCGTTCGACGAGCTGGACGTGCTGGTCGTGGACGAGATGGGCAAGGACAAGTCCGGGGCCGGGATGGACACGAACGTGATCGGCCGGTGCTGGGTGCACGGGATCCCCGAGTTCGAGTCGCCGTCGATCGCGGCGATCAGCGTGCACTCGCTCTCGCCGGCCTCGCACGGGAACGCGTCCGGCCTCGGCCTGGCCGACGTGATCCCGGCCCGGCTGCTGGAGCAGATCGACCTGCACGCGAGTTACGTGAACGCGCTGACGTCGGGCGCCGGCGGAGCCCGCCGGTCCCGGTTGCCGATGGTGATGGAGGACGACGAGGCCGCCGTTCTCGCCGCCGTGACGATGTGCGGCCGGCGCGACTGGTCCGAGCTCCGGCTGGTCCGGATCAAGGACACCCTTTCCCCGACCGAGTTGATGGTGACGCCGGCGCTCCTGACCGAGGCGGGTGAGCGATTCGACCTGGAGATCACCGGGACGGCGCGCGACCTGACGTCGGCCGGCCGGCTCGGACCCTGGAGTGACGCATGAACCTTCGCGAGGCACACGCGCTGCTGGCCGATCGTGGATTCCGTCCGGGCGAGACGTCCACGGCCACGTTCGGCGACGGATCGCCGTACAAGGTGGAGATTCCTTCGTGTGAGGGGCCGCGGGTGATGGCGGCCGTGCTGGAGGAGGCCAAGACCCGTGGGGTCACCATCGACCGGGTGTCGCAGGGCAGCGGCGTGATGATGCTGACCGACGCCGAGATCGAGGAGATGCTCTCGCTCGGCGCGGCCGCCGGGGTCGAGGTCTGCCTGTTCCTCGGGCCGCGCGGTGCCTGGGACATCGGCGGCCAGGCCAAGGTGTCGGCCGCCGTCGGTGGTGTTGCCCGAGGCAATGAGATGGTGGCCGCGTCGCTGTGTGACGCCTTCCGGGCGGTGGAGCTCGGGGTGCGCAGCCTGCTCGTCGGGGATCTCGGCGTACTGGAGATCCTTGGTGAGTTGAAGGTTGACGGGTCGCTGCCTTCGGATCTGGTGCTGAAGACGTCGGTGCTGATGCCGTTGGCGAATGCTCCGACGGCTCGGTTGTACGAGCGGTTGGGTGCGACCAGTCTGAACGTGTCGACCGACCTGCCGGTGCCGGTGCTGGCGGAGATCCGGTCGGTGACGACGGTGCCGATCGACATGTACATCGAGGTCCCGGACGACCAGGGTGGGCACGTGCGGTTCTACGACGTACCGGAGATCGTTCGCGTCGCGGCACCGGTGTACCTGAAGATGGGACTGCGGAACTCGCCGAACATCTACCCGGTCGGCGCCCACCTCTCCGGTACGGCGGAAGCCCTCGGCCGCGAACGCGTCCGCCGAGCCGAGCTGATCCTCCGCCTGCTCGCCGAACAGGATGAGGAATGAGCTCTTCCGATCCACTGGTCGCGCGGCTTCGGTCGGCGTTGGGGGACAAGGCTGTTCTGGACGATCCCGACGTACTGGACACTCATCGCAATGACCACGCGACCTTCTGCACTGCCGGCGTACCTCGCGTGCTGGTGCGGCCGTCGTCGACGGCCGAGGTGTCCGAGGTTCTGAAGGCGGCCGGCTCGTTCGGAGTGCCTGTTGTTCCTCAGGGAGCGCGCACGGGGCTGTCGGGAGCGGCGAACGCTCTCGACGGGTGCTTGTTGCTGTCGACCGCGCGGTTGAATCAGATCCTCGAGGTCTCGGTCGAGGATCAGGTCGCGGTGGTGCAGCCCGGTGTCGTGAACGCTGACCTGTCCCGGGCGGTGCTGGATCAGGGGTTGTTCTATCCTCCGGATCCGTCATCGTGGGAGATGTCCACGGTGGGTGGCAACATCGCGACCAATGCGGGTGGGTTGTGTTGTGTGAAGTACGGCGTGACGTCGGACTTCGTGCGTGGGTTGGAGGTCGTGCTGGCGTCGGGTGAGGTCGTCCGGACCGGCCGCCGGTCGGCCAAGGGCGTTGCCGGATACGACCTGACGCGGTTGATCGTGGGATCCGAGGGGACGCTCGGTGTCGTCACGGAGGCGACGCTCGCGTTGCGTCCTGCGCCCGAGGCCGCGCTGACCGCGGCGGCGACGTTCTTGTCGATCGAGGACGGCATCGCTGCTGCTGCCGCGGTGATGGCGTCCGGGCTGCAGCCGTCGTTGCTGGAGTTCCTGGACGGGCCGACGGCCCGTGCGATCCAGGACTACCGGGACATGGGCCTGCCGGCCGATGTCGGTTCGCTGCTGATCGCGCAGTCGGATCGCGGGCCGCGAGCGGCCGAGGATGTCGCGCGGATCGCCGCGATCTGTTCCTCGCACGGCGCGGTCGAGGTGGCGGAGGCGTCGGATGCCGAGGAGTCCCGGATGCTGCTCGAGGCGCGCCGGCTGGTGAACCCGGCGCTGGAGCCTTTGGGCGTCACGCTGGTCGACGATGTCGCCGTACCGCGGTCGAAACTGGTCGCGTTGCTGCGCGGGATCGCTGAGATCGGCACGAAGTACGACGTGCTGATCTGTTGCCCAGGGCACGTAGGCGATGGCAACATGCACCCGACCGTCATCTTCGAGCGCAACGATCCCGCCGCCGAGGCCCGTGCGCTGGAGGCGTTCGGCGCGGTGATGGAGCTCGGGCTGTCACTCGGCGGCACGATCACCGGCGAACACGGCATCGGAAAGCTCAAGCGTCACTGGCTGGCGCAGGAGCTGGGCCCGGTCGGTCTGCGCCTCCAACGCGAGATCAAGGCCGTCTTCGACCCCGGCAACCTGCTCAACCCCGACAAGCTCTTCCTCTGACGTCCCCCTGCCTGGAGTCGAACCAGGGACCCGGCCTTCGGAGAGCCAGGCGTGCATCCGTCACCAGAGGGTTGGTTCGGTACGCCGCCGTTCGGCTGGGCGGCGTACCCGAGTGTCTACCCCTCGACCGAGACGACGCGGACCCAGTCGGAGCAGTCGGCTTCACACCAGACGTGATCGCCGGCGTGGGCGATCCGGTCACGCTGTACGTGCCCACAGGCGAGCTGCACCCGGCGCATCGCGTGGCCCCGTTTCACTGGAGCACCGGTCCTACCGCCGGGCACTCGCTTTCTGTTCCTGAGGTCGGCCATGGCCGCTCCTCCTCTCTTGCGCATTGCTGTTGATTGCCCAGGGCGCCTTTGCCCTGGTCCGTGCAGGAAGCAGGATTCGAACCTGCTCAGCCTCGCGGCGACGGGGTTACAGCCCGCCCCACCTCTCCCACGGTGGCGCTCCTGCTCATCGCTGGGGGAGATAGCGACCGGTCGACGCGCAGTACTCCCGATACTCATCCCCGAACGTCTCGCTGAGTCGTCGTTCCTCGCTCAGCACCTCGCGGTGCACCGCGGCGCCGACGACCGGCAACGTCGCGAGGACCCACCCGGACCCGGCGGCCACGCCGATCCCCAGTTGGACCAGCGCCCATCCGACGTACATCGGATTGCGGCTGACGGCGTACGGCCCACTCGTCACCAGCCTCCGCGGCCGGCTCAGCTCGGTGGACCCCGCCGCCTGCAACGACCGCGCGATGATGAGACTTCCCGCCCCGACGATCGACCACCCGGCGGCCCGGCGGCGCGTCAACCTCCACGGGGCGGAGCCGCTCGAGCGCGAGCCCGGCCGCGATCCCGGCCAGACTGGCCTCGGGGATCGGCACGTTCCGCAGTCGCACCACCAACGCAGCTTTGGCGTCCATCATCTCCCTTCTCATAGTGGCACCCCGTACCGGATTCGAACCGGTGATCTTCCGGATGAGAACCGGACGTCCTGACCAGCTAGACCAACGGGGCCTGCTGCTGCCGCGCGGTGAGGGCGAGATTCGAACTCGCGGACCGGCCGAACCGGCCGACGGTTTAGCAAACCGCTGCCCCTGCCTACAGGCGGACCTCACCAGAACGTACGCAAGGACGGGTAGTAGTCCCCGATCGCGGCCGCTCGACCCTGCGATTACGCCGGCCGCTCAGTCCTCTCGTCCACTACCACCCCTTCTTCCGTACACCGGCGGCCGCCGTCTCCCCTGACGACGGCGGCCGCCGTACTGCTAGCCCTTGACGCAGATGACCTGCTTGAGGTGGGCGACGACCTCGACCAGGTCGGACTGGGCGGCGATGACGGACTCGATGTCCTTGTACGCGGCCGGCAGTTCGTCCAGCACACCGGCGTCCTTGCGGGACTCGACTCCGGCGGTCTGGGCGATCAGGTCGTCGACCGTGAACCGGCGCTTCGCCTCGTTGCGGCTCATCCGCCGGCCTGCCCCGTGTGAGGCCGAGTAGAAGGACCGCTCCGAGCCGAGCCCGCGGACGACATACGACCCGGTGCCCATCGACCCCGGGATCAGCCCGAGGTCCCCGCGCCCGGCCCGGATCGCGCCCTTGCGGGTGACCAGCAGGTCGAGCCCGTCGAGGTGCTCCTCGGCCACGTAGTTGTGGTGGCACGAGATCGGCTGCTCGAACCGGACCTCCTGTGCGAACGACTCCCGCACCGCCTGCATCACCAGTGCGAGCATGACCGCCCGGTTCCGGGACGCGTACTCCTGCGCCCAGGTGAGGTCTCGCCGGTACGCGTCCATCTCCGCCGTACCCGAGAGGAACACGGCCAGGTCGCGGTCCGGCAGGCCCGCGTTGTGCGGCAGGGTGCGGGCGATCCGCATGTGCCGCTCGGCGAGTTCCTTGCCGATGTTGCGGCTGCCCGAGTGCAGCATCAGCCAGACCCGGTCCTCGTCGTCGAGGCAGACCTCGATGAAGTGGTTGCCGCCACCCAGCGAACCCATCTGCTGGTGCGCCTTCTTCTCCCGGTCCTGCACCCCGTCGTGCAGGCTCGAGAACGAGCCCCAGAACCGGCTCCAGCCGCGATCCAGCCCGAGCTTGCGCACGCTGACCGGGTCCTCGTGCGCCTTGAACCCGACCGGTACGGCGGCCTCGATCCGCGACCGGATCGCCGACAGGTCGTCCGGCAGGTCCGCGGCCGTCAGCGAGGTCAGGACGCCTTCCATCCCGCACCCGATGTCGACCCCGACCGCGGCCGGCGACACCGCCTGCTTCATCGCGATCACGGACCCGACGGTGGCACCCTTGCCGAGGTGGACGTCCGGCATCACCCGGACCCCGTGCACCCACGGCAGCGCCGCGATGTTCCGCAGCTGCTGCAGCGCCTGCGCCCCGACCTCGTGCTCCTGAGCCCACATGAGCGTAGAGCTCTTGGCCCCGCTCAGCTCCACCGGAAACTCCACGTTCATCTCCCCACACTCCTCTGGTTGATCTGCGGCAGAGCAGGGTCTTGAACCCTGACGCCCCGTTGAGGGACAGACCGTTTTCGAGACGGTTGCCGTTAGGCCGAAACTCGGCTTACTCTGCCCGGCTTGCGCGATGAGCGCCGTACAGCTGCCAGGGCAGGGCTCGAACCTGCGGGACCTCGGGTCAGAACCGAGGGTGGGACACCGTCGCCCACCTGGCACCGCGCTGACGCGGCACCGGGTGGGTACCGCGTCAGATCGCCAGCTCCGCTCGCGAGGGGATCCACGGCTGCCACAGCAGTGGCATGCCGGCCTCCTCAGGCGTGCGAGAGCCCTTCTTCTCGTTGCAGGACGCGTGCGCGGCGACAGCGTTCAGCCACTCGCCCCGTCCACCACGGGATCGCGGCACCACGTGGTCCATGGTGGTCGCGCCCGGCTTACCGCAGTACGCACAGGTGTGCTTGTCGCGCTTGAGTACGCCGGCCCGCGTGTACTGCAGTCGTCCAGAGGCGTACCGCCACTTGGTCACGACGTACCGCACCAGTCGCAGCACGCGAGGGAGAGGGAACGGTCCGATGCTCGCGCCGTCATGCGCTTCCTCGACGACGGCGACCTCCCGGACGAGCATCCGGATGGCGTGCTGGATCGACACGACATGCAGTTGCTCATACGAGGCGTTGAGCACGATCACACCGCTCATGTGGTTCCTCCTCCCCTCCAGTGTGCCCGACAGCGCGCCGCCAGGTCGGTCATCTCGGTGTCGGTCGTGGTTGTCGTCGGCCGTCGTACTGGGGTGTCCGGCGGGGCTCGAACCCGCTTCCTCCGGGGTCACATCCCGGCGCATCGCCCGCTTCCGCTTCGGACACAGCACGCCCGGCAGGACTCGAACCTGCACTCCCCGGCTTCGTAGACCGGTGCTCTCTCCTGTTGAGCCACGGGCGTAGGCGCCCTGCGCCAGATGTGGTGCGGATTTCCGTCGTAGGGCACGTTCGTGGCGCCCGCTCGGCCGGTAGCTGAGCATCCTGCGGGCGCCTGGTCCAGCTGGAGGGACTCGAACCCCCGTCGTCCTCAACCCAAATGAGGTGGCCTTGCCGCTGGCCCACAGCTGGTCGCGTCCCCGGGACGTGCGGTCCCGGGGACGGTGCCCGGGACACGCCCGGGCGTCTTCCCCGGCACACGGTCGGCGCCGCAGGGAAGGTCCGCCACGGCCTCGGCGGCCCGGCGGAAAAATGCGATGAATATCCAGTTGTCAATTGTTCGGGTCGGCATTCGTGAATGCCGGAAAAATGCATCGGTGGAAGGAATCGAACCCTCGCGACGCGGGTTTGGAATCCGGTCAGCAACCATTGCTCACCGACGTGGCTGTGGGGCAAAAGAAAAGAGCCGCCCGATGCCGGGGTGCCCGGCTCAGACGGCTCCTGGGATGATCTCCCGCTGGAGATCACACAGGTCGGCCGCCCGGACTCGGGCCCAGCTCACTGCCGAGCTGGTGATAGAAGGCTTCCTCGCAGACGGATCGATCGTCGTCACGCACCGGTCGGGTGCACGCCGACAAGGCGATGGCTGCCTGCCACGCCTGCCTCGCGTTCATTTTCCCGTACACGGTGATCTCCTCGGTCTGTTGTTCCCTGCGGGCATTAGTCTCACCCAGGTCCCACAATGAAGTCAACGCATTTCGTCGATCAAATGTTCCCGCTGCTATTTCTCGCCTGCTCCGACGCGATCCGGGCGCGACGGGTTCCGTTGCCGGCGGGATCTGCTGTGATGGGTTCATGGCTCTTCTTGTGCTCGGCGCGACTGGTTCGACCGGCCGGCGGGTCACGCGACTCCTGCGCGAGCGGGAGGTCCCCGTCCGGCCCGCCTCTCGGCATGGGGAGGTGACGTTCGACTGGGCCGACCCGCGGACCTGGGGTCCGGCGCTGGAGGGCGTGACCGGGATCTACGTGATGGCGCCGGACGGCGTACCGGTCGAGCCCGACTTCATCGAGCAGGCCGTCGAGAGCGGCGTACGGCGTCTTGTCCTGTTGTCCACCATGCATGCCGAGGAGATCGACGACCGCCTGTTCGCGGCCGAACTGCTGGTCCAGGAGTCGGGCATCGAGTGGACCGTGGTCCGCGCCAACTGGTTCAACCAGAACTTCGACGAGGGGTTCTTCGCCCCGGCGATCCAGGCCGGCGAGCTCGTCCTCCCGCTCGGCGACGTCCGCCATTCCTTCGTCGACGCCGAAGACATCGCCGCGGTCGCCGTCGAAGCCCTCACCAGCGCCGGCCACATCGGGCAGCTCTACGAGGTCACCGGCCCCGAAGCCCTCACCTTCGCCGAGGCCGTGGCCCACATCTCCGAAGCCGTGGGTCACCCGGTTGTCTACAAAGGGACAGCAGACGACTACCGGCAGGCATCCACCGCTCCACCCGACCAGACCGAAGCCGAGATCGCCTACTTCACCGGCCAGCAATCCCTGGGCGACTCCCTCCCCACCCCCACCGTCGAACAGATCACCGGCCGCCCACCCATCCCCTTCACCACCTACACCCGCACCGCCACCTGGCCCACCACCCCCTGACGCCCCTCAGCCCACCCCACCCCCACGCCCCTCCCATCCCACCCCCACGCCCCTCCCAGCCCACTCTCACACCTCTGCCAGCCCACTCCGGCCGCGCCCAGAGTTGCGTCCACCCCCGCCCC
The DNA here is from genome assembly GCA_963770725.1 of uncultured Actinomycetota bacterium. GTDB lineage: Bacteria > Actinomycetota > Actinomycetes > Propionibacteriales > Kribbellaceae > Kribbella. Next base: position 927,309 of record CAVYQT010000007.1, on the reverse strand, counting down.
TTCCCCTATCCGATTCGGAAACACCCCTACCCTCCCGCTACACTCTTGCCTCGGCCCCCGGGCCACCCGCCGCCTTAGCTCAGTCGGCAGAGCGTCTCACTCGTAATGAGAAGGTCGTCGGTTCGATTCCGACAGGCGGCTCCACCAGAAGTACGCGCTGACCTGCGCAAACCCAGTTCGACACGGGACCGGGCAGCCAGCCCGGTTGCAGTTCAAGTTGCAGTTCGGGCACTCTCACGGCGTACCGCCCCAGAGAGCGCGGCCCATCTGTTGGGCCGCGTCGGCAGCCATCGGTGACGCAACGTGCGTGTATCGCTGCGTCAGCCGGATGTCCGAGTGACCGAGGATCTCCTGCACGATCCGGACGTGTACGCCAAGCTCGATCAGCACCGTGGCAGCAGTATGCCGTCCGTCGTGAACACGGGCGTCCCGGACGCCGGCCACCGCAAGAAGGTCCTTCCAGTGGTCCCAGTCCTTGCGCGGGTCGATCGGTCGTCCATCGGGCCGACAGAACACGAGGTCATGGTCCTCCCACTCGGAACCGGCTGCCAGTCGTTCAGCGTTTTGGGCAACTCGGTGTAACCGGAGCAGGGGGACCAGCTCGGGAGGCAGCGGAACGGTCCGCTTGCTCTTGCCCTTCGGCGGCCGGAACACCAGACCACCGCCGCGCCGCTCCGGGCACGTGCTGGCATGACGCTTGCATCCGTCCGGGCACAGCCGCTCAGCATCCTTGCCGATGCACCGGTGGCGACGACCAGAGGTGCGTGCAGCCTTCGGGCAGTCCTTCGGGCAGGGCCGCCGGTGCTTGCCCTCGCAGCAGGCGACAGGGTCGGCGCAGCCGTGTTTCCACTTGTCACGCTTCAACTGCCACCACACGCGAACCTGTCCCGCATCGAGGTCGACGTACTCCCAACGCAAACCGATCCCCTCGCCCTGCCGGAGTCCCATAGCGAGACCGACAGCCCACCGAGTGCCATTCCGCCGATTGGCTGCCGCAGCCAGGATGCGCCGCGCCTCTTCCTGCGTCAGCGGTTTGATTTCGCCGTCCCCGGCACTGGGTGCGTCGACGAGCTTGGCGACGTTCCGCCCCACCTTGTCACGCCTGTGGGCGACCTCCAGGGCGCGACTCAGGACGCGGTGGACCTTGAGCACTGTCGACTCCTGACGACCGGCCAGCGCCATGGTGGTGTACAACTCGTCCAGGTGATCGGGGTACAGGCGATCGAGACGATGCTTGCCGAGGTACGGCGTGATCCACACCCGGTTGAGCGACAGGTAATCGTCCAGGGTGCCCGGCGTCATCTTGCCGGTGGCGACCAGTCGCGGACAGATCGTCTCAAGGTAGGTGATCATCCATTCGGCGACAGTTGGCTTCCGGCCGGGCTTACTGGTCTTGCCCGCGTCACGCTCCTGCTCGAGCTTCCGCACCTTGCGCGTGACCTCGGTTTCAGTCGCGCCGGTCCGGTGTCGGCGATCTGGTGATCCGTCCGACTTGACGCCCATGGTCACCCAGCCGTGCCACTTGCCGTCTGTCTTGCTTTCGTAGATCGAACTTCGAAGGTTCGGCTTCCGCGTACTCACTGGGCTTCATCCTTTCCAAATCGAACGCCGACGACGTCATGCCGCCGAGGTCTCCAACTTCCTTGCGTACTCGCGGATCGCGTCCACGGATACGCGACGTGAACGGCCAATCAGCACGGAAGGAACTGATCCGTCCGCAATGAGCTTGAACATCTGCGTACGCCCCACGCTCAACGCCTTCGCAGCTTGCTCAACCGTCATCAGAATCTGCAGTTCAGGCATCTGGTCACCTCCTCTCGTTGACAGTTACGTGTCAGTCATTGCTCTCGGCAAGCAGTTCCTTGACTAGGCGTCGGTGCTCGCGGGCCTTGGCTGCGGCGGTGTTAGCCAGGAGTGCATCGCCGATGGTTTTCCAGCCGGTTCCTGCGTAGGTGAAGTTGCCGACGATGAGGGTGGTCTCTACGTCGTGGGTGTGGTCTTGGGTGCGGTGGTGGTCGCGTCGCCAGTTCGCCCGTGCCTCGCGGAGTGCCTTGAGAGTCGTGGAGTACTGGCGGGACTTGGTCGAGAAGTGGCCGCCGAAGCCGAGCATGTGTGCCCAGCGTTGGAGTCGCCGGTAGGAGAGGCGTCCGGAGTTTTTGGCGGCTTCGGTTTCGTCGAGGTCGGAGCCGGGGCGTCCGAGTCGCCAGCAGGCGTCGACCAATCGGCCGGCGTGAGTGTGGCGGCTGGCGTACCGGTTGACGGTGGCGTTGGTGAGGCGTGCGGATGAGTGGCCGGTGGCTTCTGCGCCTTTGGTGGCGTACTTGGCGAGGTATCCGGCTACGGCGGTGTCGGTGATCGCGCCGTCGACGGCGAGCCGGACGGGGCGCAGGTCCAACTGTGTGCCCCATTCGATGAGCCAGCCTTCGGGCCGGTCCGGGTGGGGGAGGGACCGGAACCGGACGGAGGCGGCGGCGCGGCGTACCGCGTCGGCCAGCATGGTGAAGGTCGCGGCGCACGCGGGCGGTTCGATCACGGCGGGGTCGAGGGGGTTGATGCCGTCGAGGCGCATGAGGGCGTGGAAGTGGGCGACGCCGCGGGCTTGGAGTTCGGCGACCTTGCCGTAGGACAGCTTCACGGTCGCGCCGTGCTTCTTGGCTTCGGCGCGGAGGATCTCTTTGGCGCGGTCCATGGTGCGTCGCCACAGTTCGCCGGACAGGGCGTTCCAGACGACTTGGTGGTCGTGGTCGTAGCAGTCCAGGCACAGGGGTGTGCCGAGGATCTTCTCGCCGTCGCGGTGGGTTTGGTGGCAGCGCAGGTCGACACCGTGGGGGCAGAGGTCGGGTTCGCGGCGGGGTCGGCAGGGCCGGTTGCGGATCTTCCAGGTCTGGCCGTCGCGGGTGCGGATGGAGCGGGTGCCGTGGACGGGGCCGAAGGTGGGGGCGGTGAAGGTGACGAAGGCTGATGGGTGCTGGGCGACGGTGGCGGGGATGCCTTTGCCGCCCTGGAGGCCGGCCAGGACGAGTTGGTAGGTGTCGCCCCGGTAGGTTTCGGCGCAGGATGGGCAGACGGCGGCGCGGCGGTTGCCGCAGGCTTTGTAGATGACGCGGTCTGGCATGGTGTCGGTGTGCCGGGTGGAGATGATCCGCCCGGTGCGTTCGGACACGACGTGTGCTTCGCCGCGCAGTTGGACGGGCCGGACGCAGCCGCCCGCCGAGGCGGTGTGCTCAAGCCATGCGGTGTATTGCGCGTAGTCCGCGGTTGAGGCGGCGCGTGCTACTGCCTGCTCGAGCCCGGAGGCGGGGTTAGAGCGATTCCCGGGATCGACCGGGGGCCGACGGACGTGGACGGTGACGAGCGGGTCTTGGGGACCGCTGGGTGGCTCGATCGGCAGCGTGCTTGTGGTCACGGGCGGTTCCTCCTCTCCCGGCTCGGGTGTGATGGGTGCGGTGCGGGGCATTGACAGTTACGTGTCAGGCGGCGGCCGGGCCGGTGCTGGGCACGGCAGCCGCGCGGCTGGGGTCGAGGGTCGAGACGCCGAAGAGCTGATATCCGCAGCCGGGGCAGTAGCGGGCCTCGATGTGTCCGTCGACGGCGATGACGGTGTAGTCGTCGCCGGGTTCGAGGACGGCGGGGCACCAGTCGTGTCCGTCGAGGTGATCGCTGGCGACCCAGTCACAAAGAAAGGTGCTGTCGGCAACGGCGTGGTAGACGGTCACCTCTGCGTACGCGTTGGTGTGGGCGTTGCGGGTGGTAGTCGTCACGATGGTTTCCTTCCTTGGCGTGGTCGGTGAGGGTGGTTCGGTGTTCGCCCTCGTCTCCGGGACCTGGTGGGTTCCGGAGACGGGGAGCCAGCAACGAACTAGTTCGGCAGGCTGGTGTTACTCGTCAGGTACGAAGGTGGCTTCGCAGACGCCGCAGGTGATGTCCCCGAGCTCGAGGACCTGTTTGGCGACGCGGATACGCCGTGGGCATTGGCATGCGCACGCAACGGCGTTGTTGTTGTTTTTCGTGGAAGTGCCGGCCACCATCTCGGGGTGGCGGTAGGCGATGAGCGCCGTCTTCAGTTCGGTCAGGACGCTCTTGTAGGTGGTCGCTGTCTCCTGGCGCAGCGTGCAGGGTGACCAGCCGATGCGGGGGTCTTTGGTGGTGTCGAGGCCGAGCTCGCCCGCGAGTGCGGCGAACTTCTGGTTGTGCCACCGGCCCTGGCGGCTGGTGTCCTTGATCCCGCGCACGTCGGCGAGTGCGTGGGCTGCTTCGTGGAGCAGGGTGGTGAAGACTTCTTCGACGGGTCGTTTGAGTCCTTCACCGGAGATGAGGACTTCGGCTAAGGCTTGTTCGCCGTGCTGCCAGCGGGTGGGGGCGAAGTGGCCGTACTTGGCTTGTTTGGTGACGGTGCCGGAGCCGACGATGATCACGACGGCGGGCACTTCGGTGTGGTTGGTGCGGATCGCGGACCAGGCGGTTTCGAGTGCGGAGACCAGCTCGGCCGTCGTGTATTCGCCTTGACGCTTACGTGTCAGTCGGGCCTTGGGTGATCCGGTGCGAGTCTTGGAGCTCGTGGTAGCCGTGGCCTTCTTGGCTCGCTTGATCGTGACTGAGACGGCGGGGTGGCTGCCGCCGGTGCTGAGTTCCTTCAGCTTGTTGCGGACTGCGATGAGTGAGGCGTAGACGGTGGCTCTGCCGCCTTCGGTGGCCCGGACGTGGTCCATATGCTGCTGGACGGCATGCAGAGCGGCTGTGGGGCCGCCTGTGTAGGTGGCGGTGGTCTTGGTGACTGTCCATCCGTCGATGCCTGTGAGGGCAGTGGTGTTATGGGTGGTGAGGCCGGTGAGCTTGGTGGTGGTGGCCGGCCTTGCCGGTTGCGGAGTTGGCACGGCGACCGGAGTGTCAACCGAGCTCGCGGTTGTCGTGTGCATCAGTTGTCTCCGATCCACGTCGTGCGGAAGTTCTGGATGCGGGTCTTGATCTCCATGACCTCGCCGAACAGGCTGAGTGCTTTGCCGTACTCGGTGTCGGTGATGACGAGGTCTTCGTCGGTGGTGCCGAGTCGTTGTTCGGCTTCAACGCGGATGTCTTCGCAGTAGTCGAGGACATCGCTGAACACGGCGTACATCGCTTGATCGAGTCGCCGGTAGCGAGCTGCCAGCTTCGCGGGGGACGGCTTGCGGACGGAGCTCATGACTGATCCACCGCCTTGTTTCGGGTGCCGTTCTGCGAGATGACGGGCTGGAGTTCGTTGGGTTTGCGGAAGCAGGCGGGCCACCAGTCGTAGCCGTCGCCGTGCTCCATCACTTCGGGTGCGTCGACGACGATGTGCCACTCGTCGGGCCCGGTTTGGCCCAGGACGGTTCCGCGCAGCCAGGGCCAGTCCATGTCCCAGTACAGGTCGCTGTCGGGCAGCGGGAACGGCGTCCAGACGTGGCTGTCGGTCGGGTAGCGGCCGTCGTTGGTTTCGTACATGCTCATGGCTGGTCTCCGTTCTCTGCGGTCCAGTCGTTAGGGATGTAGACCTGGTCCTGGTTCCAGGTGTCGGTCTTGGTGGCGTGGTCGACGAGGTGTTCTTCGAGGAGTGCGCGTGCCTCGTAGAGCGCGTCGATGAGTTGGCTCAGTGCGGTGACGGAGCCGGTGATGAGTTCGATCTCGATCGGTGTTCCGCCGAGGTCGATAGCGACCAGCGGGGTTTCGCCGTTGCAGGCGAGGTTGATGCCGGCCACCGAGTTGTCGGTGAAGTCGTAGCCGACGATGATCCGGTCTTCGCGTTCGCCGCCGTTGGCGTCGTAGTACGTGGTCATGACGCCTCCGTGGTGACGTAGGCGCGTTGCCAGTTGCCGTTGTGGGCTTGGCCGTCGCGAAGTGCTGACCAGCACACGCCGCAGCGGTGGGGTTGGTCGGGTGCGTAGGCGAAGGCTCCGCAGTCGTGGAGCCAGCCGGTGTTGACTGATTGGTTGCCGTCGTTGTCGCGGACGCTGGTGAAGGCGTCGGCGGGGACGGGTTTGATGCGGATCATGCGGCCCTCCGAAGGTGAGCGGCGCGACGGACGATCTGGTTGACGTGACGGTCGTTGAGGTAGGCCGTCTTGAGGCGGCGGGGGAATCCGCCTTCGGCGCGGAGGAGTCCGACGCCGAGGGCTTCGGGTTCGATGTCCACGGCGGTGTGACCTTGGGAGGCCCAGCCGGTGCCGAGGATGATGTCGCTGGACGAGTCGGTAGCGCACCGGAACGCCAGCCGGTAGCCGAACAGGTCCCGCAGCGAGGTAGGGACGATGTCGGCGGAAGGCCGCTGAGTTGCGGCGACCACGATGATGCCTGCGGCGCGGCCCCGGGCGACGATGTCCCGTACAAGGGTGCGGAACTCTTCTTGTTGTTCTTTGGTGCCGACCGTGACGGTGAAGTACGCCAGTTCGTCAATGGCTACGAGCTTGGCGCGGTAGCCGTCGTCGGCGGTGATCTTCTTGCAGCCCGTACGGGCCAGGTGCAGGTAGCGTTCGTTGAGATCGGCCTGCAGTTTGCGCAGGACGCGGAGCGCCTTGGTGATGTCGTTGCCGACGAACTCTTCGGCAACCGGCGCGTAGGGCAGCAGTTCAACGATCTTGCCGTCGATGAGGACCAGGTCCACGTCGGTGCACAGTGCGGCGTGCGAGACGATGTTGCCCAGTGCAACGGACTTTCCGGCGCCGGGTTCGCCGCCGATGAGGATGTTGCGGTACATCAACGTCACATAGACGGCTTTGCCGCGAGTGTCGACCCCGAGGTAGATCGGGTCATAGATCGAAAGTGCACCTTTGGGTGCGGGGGTGACCCCCGGCTTGCGCCGGGGGAACACCTTGTAACAGTTGGGTTTGAAGCTAGACATAGTCGGACACGTCTTCTCCGTTTGCGCCCAAGATCACCGTCTGGCTGTCGTTCACGGCAGCGGTGGTCTTGGTCTTGGATGTTCGAGCGCGCGTCTCACCGCTGCCAGTTTTGGCCGGCCTTTTGATCTGCGTGGTGGACTCGTCGGAGACGCTGTCGGGCGTGAGGAACGCCAGGACTGCGTCATCGGCCACTGCCGCTTCCGGCATGGCGCTGGTGTCATCGAGCAGTGGCGAGTCGATGGTTTTGCTCGCCAAGGGGTCGCGACGATCGATGTCGATCCGCACTATGGCGGCGTTGCTCTTCGACCGAGCGATGGTGGCCTTGCGTGCCCAGCACGCGGAGGCCAGTGTTTCGGCCTTGTTGTCCAGGTCTTCGATCGATAAGCCAGGACGCATCCACAGCCAGACGACCTGTCCGGTCTTGGTGGCGAAACAGCCGAGGATGAAGGGCAGGTTTCCCGAGTAGTTCAGGGTTCGCATCTCGGTCAGGCAGGCTCGGATGCGGTGCCGGGTGACGACGCACCACATCCGGTTGCGCAGAAAGCGCCGAGCCGGGTTGTCAACGACCAGCCACCAGCCGACCAGAATGGTCAGCGCCGCGGTGAACCAGACGGGGAGCTCGTCGCCGAAGAACTCGACGATGCCCGCGCCGTGCTTCCACACGATGTAGGCGACGGAGGCGATCAGGGTCAGTTCCCAGCGCCAACGCCAGATCGTCAGCAGCAGGATGACCGGCAGACTCTGTTTCGAGCGGGTGATGGTTTCGACGGCACCACGTGACGTGCTGCGTGCTCGACCAGCCGAGCGCTTACGGGTAGATTTGGGCATAGCTCGCCCCTCCCAGTGGGGTGGTGAGATGGAAAGACACGAGGCCGGGTTGGTTTCCTAGGCCGGGTCCGACCCCGTGTCTGTGTTCCAGGGAGCGGCCCTTTCGAGGGCCGTTCTTGGTTTCTAGCGGTTGTTCGGCGTTGACACGTAGGTGTCAGCCGCAGTGGCTTCCGTCGAGGAGGCCGACTTCCACACCAGCCGCGCGTAGTCGCGTGCGGTGTACAGATCACGACGCCGGTTCTCGGCCTCGCGGTACATCTCCAGCAGTTGCCAGAACGCGTCAGACGCGTAGACGGCGTGCACCTCGCGGTGGTCGGTGACGACCGGCTCGGCGACCTGCAGGCCGCGCACGAGGGCGGTTTCGAGGTAGGTGAGCACCATCTCGATCTCGATGATTTCGTTGCACTTGGCCACGTACTCGGCCCGTGCCTGATTCGCTGTGACGGTTCCGTCTTCCATCGGTTGCGACATGACTACCCCCTAGCTGAGCAGTGCACGAATCACGGGATGAGTGGAGAACTACTTCGCAGAACCCGACGCGGCGTTGAGGGTCTTGGCTTTGTACGCGACACCGTTCCGCCCGTTGGTGGCCCACGGCATGGCCTCCAGCTCGACCGGCACGACGACGGAGCCAACATTGACCTTCGGCATGGCATTGCCCGCCAGAGTCACGTTGATCACCTCGCCGCCCGTCTCGTCGAGCGCCATCACCTGGACCTGCCAGAGCAGCTCGTTGGTGTTCCGGTCAGCCTTCTGCCGGCCGTTCTGGTCCTTCTTCTCCTCCACAGCCTTGGTGACCGTGAACGTCTTGCCCGTGGTGTCGATGTTCAGCTTCATCAGGAATCGCCCTCCTAGGCGTTTGGTCAGCACCACTGCGGTGCTACTGAACAAGCGAGCTGGCCTCGCTAGCCAGATTTCGTAACGACTAAGCTACCCATCCTGCCTAGCCAGGTCAAGAACTTGGACAACCTTTTCCTAGGCTGCCTAGCCAGGAGCTACCATCGAGGTATGGAGCTCGACCCGAATGACTCGCGTCCGCCGTACAAGCAGGTAGCCAACACACTGCGTGCGGCGATCCTCACCCAGCGCTTCAACGCGGGGGAGAAGTTGCCGTCGCAGAACGATCTCGCGACGCAGTTCGGGGTTGCTCGGATGACAATCCAGCAAGCGCTGCGTCTCCTGCGGGACGAGGGACTGATCGTGTCTCGCGCCGGCAGCGGCGTGTACGTCCGTGACCGGGCCGACCAAGCTGTAGGGCTACGCCCGTCAATTGAGCGCGCGTTCGAGCACCCCAGGGTCACCATCGATTTCGCCGGTCTGACAGGGGAGACCCTGCTTGGTGCCCTGGAGGAGCCGGTCGACCGAATTCGGCGTGGGCGACTCACTCCCGAGTCGATCAGTATTCGGCTCCTCATCCCGGACATGTCGCAACCGCTGGCTGTCCCGTCACGAGCGGGACGTAAGCCGGGCGACGACCCGGCTGTACGTGGCCGAGTCGAGCAGATCGCACATCGATCGGCCGGCCAAATCATCGAGTCCATCGAGGAGCTCGGCAACATCGGCTTGGTCCAGAAGGCCAACGTCGAGTGCCGCGTTGTGAGCCTCCCGATGATGTTCAAGCTGTACCTCCTCAACGAGGAGGAGGTCTTCTTCGGCTTCTATCCCGTAGTTGAGCGGGAAGTCCGTATCGATGGGAAGAGCGTTCCCATCTTCGATGCCGTAGGTAAGGACACCGTGCTTTTCCATCACTCAGTTACAGATGACGACCGGGCCACCGGTTCGCAGTACGTCGACCAGGCCCGCAGTTGGTTCGAGAGCGTCTGGGGCACGATCAGCCGAGCCCACACCCCGTGACCGCCGAATCCCCTGCATCTGTCCTCCGCTCCACCCAAGCCGTACTCCTGGACTTCGACGGTCCAGTCTGTTCGGTCTTCGCCGGGTACCCAGCGCCACAGATCGCAGAAGAACTACGCGCCCTCATCCGCGACGCTGTAGGTGAGCTGCCCGATGAGATCGCTGATGCCAGCGGTCCACACGAGGTTCTAGCTGCATCAGCAGCCCTCGGGGAGAAGGTGTGGCGACTTGTCGAGGAAGCACTGCAAGCCGCTGAGATTGAGGCTGTCGAGAGCGCGACCCCCACGCCGGGCGTGTCTGAATTCCTTGAGGTGTGCAGCTCGGCCGGGCTTCCGGTTGCCATCGTGAGCAACAATTGCGAACCTTCCGTGCGCAGCTACATCGAGCACGCAGGTCTCGCCGATCACATCTGCCACATCGAGGCACGCGACCCTGTCCATGTCGAGCGGATGAAGCCGAGTCCGTATCTCGTGAACCAAGCAGCAGAGGCGTTACATATCGCCGTCGGCGGTTGCGTACTGGTCGGCGATCAAGTTAGTGACGTCACGGCGGCTACTGCGGCCGGTGCCCCAAGCATCGGCTACGCCAACAAACCCGGTAAGGCTGCTGACCTCGCAGCTGCCGGTGCCAATGCAGTTGTAAATAGCATGGCAAGCCTCTCCAGATTGCTAGGCGTGCGCTGATCGCGAGCCGTAGCTGCCTCACAGTCCGCCCGAGTGTCGCGTTCATGGCGTCGACGCCTGAGGGCTCACGTAGGGCGAGAGATGCCTCTCGTTGCGCTGAGATGCGGAGCGTCACCGAGTCAGGACTTCGATGATCGTCGGCAGGTACCGATAGACCTGCTCCCGATCACTTTCCTTCTCCTCCTCGGACAGCTCCGGATACCCCGTCTCGATCTGGATCTCCCACCGTGCCACCAGCTCAGCGGGGATCACGAGGGACCCGTCCCCCTTGCGCTCGCAATGGTCGTGGACGTACCGCTGCCAGTGCGCCCATCGCTCGTGCTCGATCGCCGCCAGCCGCTCGACGGTCTGGTCGCTCTCGAGAACCTCGCGGATCCGATGTGACCGCGACATCAAATCAGGTCCTGCTTCACGAGTCTCCAGTAGTGCTGGCCGAGCACGGTCAACTCGCATGTCTTCGACTCGATCGCCGCATGCCACATGTGTGGCGCTCCGACCGGCCGGACCAGGTTCACCTTCACGAGTGCCTGCAGCACCGCGAAGTCGGCGTTCTTGACAGGATCCGGCGACGGCACGGAGTCGTCCTCTTTGCCCGACCGCTCAGGCTCATAGGCTGGGTCGAGCTGGAGCTGTGTGGTCGCCTCCTGGAACAGCACCGTGAGCTTCTGCAACTTGGCCAGCTCGATCGGGGCGTCAGTCTCCCGGAGCGAGACGAACTTCTTGACGTTCGTCTTGAAGACCGGCCGCTGTGCCCAGTTTCCCAGTGACTGGTCGATGTGCGCGTATACGCTGCCAGGCGTCACGTCGCCGACGAGATTAGCTGCAGCGCCGCTCAGAGCGTCGACCAGGAGGCTCGTGAATACACCCGATCCGTTCGCCTCCATGGCGTACTGGTCCGCGGTCGATGCGGTCAGGATGGTGACGCCCTCCTTGATCTCGGCCACCTGCCCCACGTTCGGGTTGGCGCCAGCAACGCCGCTGTGGCAGCTGTCGAGGATGATCACCTTGTTCTTTGCCGGCGAGTTGTTGGCGAAGGTCATCACGTCATGCAGCGAGAGTCCGTCGTGCCCGGTGGCGCAGTCGCTCCCGCAGATGAAGCCCCCGGCCCCGTCGATGTAGCCGTGCCCCGCGAAATAGAAGAGCGAGATGTCGGCGTCATCCCGGAACAGCTCCTCGACGGCTTCTCTCAGCTCGGTTCGCGAGACGGCTGCGCCGGGCCCGGTGCCGGTCATGAGCCTCGGCTGGGCGAAGTTGAGGGTGCCGTCCGCATTACGTTCCAGCACGCTCTTGACGCTATAGGCGTCGCTCACGGCACCGTGGAGCGAGGAGATGTGGTCGTAATGGTCGATCCCGACGATGAGCGCCTTACGCATCTCAGCCGGCCTAGAGGGAGTCGATGAAGCCGGCGATGTTCGCGTCGGACCAGGTCACCGTGCGGACGCCGACCAGATTGGTACGGTCGTCGGAGTACGCCCAGATGCCGAGGAGCGGCTTGCCCTCCTCCTTAGCACACTGGACCTCCCACTTCTGCCCCGAGGACGTGAGCGAGTTCTTACTCACGAGGGCGATCACGCCGTGGGAACGACGGATCCGCGTGCGCACCTTGTCTTTCCAGCCGGAGTCGTACGGCTCCTTCACCGACATGTCAATGAACTCGAATGGCGCACGAGGGTGCAGCGACTGCCCCTTCAGCGCATCCCGCTGCCATTGGTCCTCGATCGCGAACGCGACGAAAACAGTCTTGGTCTCAGCCATACGTAGTCCTCCCCAGTATTCGAGCCGCGACCGTCCTCGATCGCATCCGAGCTCGGACCGAAGCTAACGAGCAGCACCAACATCACGGTCGGTTGGATGACAAAGCCAGCTCGGAAACCTCGGCAAACCAGCCCTACCATGCCAGGTGAGCACCGGGCGCCACAACTTGCACGGGTCGCGCGTCGGTGGCATGACCTGACAAGTTTCTCTACGGCTTCAAGACGGGCCCCTTCAGGGCCCGAAAGCGCACCGCCACCGCAGGGCGGGACGCCTGCCTCCCGCTCCGCTTCGCTGCGCTCCCGGCGCGTCCCTTGGCTTGGCGCGCACGTTCCAAAGCGTGCCGAGTCGAAGACAGCAGACCTCGCCATCAACGCTCGACACCCTGTCGGTGCACCACTCGCCGGAAAGGCCGGCTACCACCTCGCGCCCGTTGCCCGCATCGGCCCACCTGACTGTGGGGGTCCCGCATCGCCCCGCTAGCAATCATGGAAGGGACGGTCCGGCACGGCACGCGTCAAGGGCGCCTACGGCGTCCCTCCGGGATCTCCGACCCTTGACCCGCACCGCACCGAACCTAAGGTCGGCAGCTATCGGGGCGATGCGGGAGGTCTGCCTGCAGGAGCGGTGGTCCACGTCAGATCGGCTGGGTAAGACCTACTTCTGCTCCTTCTGCGGCTGAGGCTGCGGAACGGTCTCCTTGCTGACCATGCCAGGCGGCGGCGGCTTGAGCTCGGACGCGGGCGTGTTGCTCGCCGGATACCCGCCGCCACGGATCGACGTCGGCTCGGTCGACTTGGTCTTCTCGGTCATTAATTAACCTTCCATGTACTCAAGAAAAACGATCTCGTCCCAGCGGACGAGCATGCCTACCCCTCGAAGTGCGGGCTCATCGGACCCTTCCTTCAACTTCAGGAATCCCGCCTCGTCGAGTTCCGCAGTATCAGCGAGGTAAATCTCTTGGATCTCAGGATACCCCGACGCATAGCTGATCTTGGAACTGCCGTTCGCGGCGGGGTTTCCGCCCCACACGCCCCATATCCATGTGCCGTCTCGCAACTTCAGTCGAATCCACCCTTTTAGGTTCTGTTCGCCGAACAGGTGGTCCCACGCGCGGGGCGATGGTGCCGGGCCTGTGAAGATCTTGGTCCAGGACTTCCGAGCACGTACCGCGTACCCGATAAGACTTCCGGCGGCCCAGGGGACCGCGAGCATGACCACGGCGGCGAGGGTTACCCAGAAGGGAAGTGGGCGACCTGCTTTAAGGTGACCCGTTACCACAAAGCGGCGATACCAGTCGTACAGGACCCAGCCGTACAGCACGAAGAAGACCGCCGCCGCGCCAGCGAGGCGAATTAATCGGTCGGCGACATGACTGCCGGAGCGACTGACCTGTTGCTCGTATGACCAAGTGAACAGCGCGCCAGGCAAGATCGCTATCAACAGTACGGCCGCCGCCTGAAACGTATTAGGCACGTCATCCTTCCTTAACGCCGCACAATCAAACGCTTGGACATCCCTTCGCTCTCGGCTATAAGACCATGGGATTGTTAAGGCGTTTGGGTTCGTACCAGACAATGCTAGGGATTGACATCTACGTGTCAAACGAAGCCGCCGCTCCAGACCCTGGCCCGAGCGGCAGCGAGCAGCGGGAGGGGGAGAGACGGCAGGCCACCGGACCGCCCACGATCCAGTTGCAGTACCAGTTGCGGTACGCCGCCGTTCGCGATCGTTCGCGGAAGGCCAAACGCCTTGCAAATAAGGCAATGCGAACGACAGCGAACAGACGCGAACAATGCTCAGCAGCACTCGTAATGAGAAGGTCGTCGGTTCGATTCCGACAGGCGGCTCCACCCAAACCCCAGGTCAGGCCACTCTAAGCCCGGGGTTTCGCGGTCCGGAGCCCCTCGTGGTGCGAACGGGTCTATGATCCCCGGCATGCCGAAGGAAAGGGCGAAGCCGCTGCGATCCAAGGGCCGCATTGCTCAGTCGAGCGTCCGAAACATCGTGCGCAAAGCTCCTGGAAGCAGCGACTGGCGAGGAACTCGTGGCCAAGGGAGCCTCCGGTGCTTGGCGGCGCCGCGGTGAACCTCGATGACGTGTTCGGTCCGCTGACCAGTCGGAACGGCGCACACAGTAAGGTCTACGTGCCCCTGACGAGTCCCCAGGAAACACGACGTGTGCCCCGGGCAGGGCTGGACGCGGGCCCAGCGTCGGATCGGTCTGGCCCGCGCGGGCCGTGCACTGATCAGTATTCAGTTGCCGCCGACACTGGATCTGTCACATCTGCGGAAGAGCAGCAGGAACTACTCGGTTCGAGGTGAGTGCATGTGACTGATTCGGTCCGCGTAGCTCCGGCGCGAATCAACCTGCAGCTTTGAAGCCGCGTGATGCGCAACCCGCGATGCCGCGCTCGTGCTCCACGTCGCGGCCACCGGGTGCATCTGTCCGGCGGCCGGCGCCTTCTCTGCACTTCGGTGATCTGCCCGGACTTGGTCAGGGTGCGTGACGAGACAGGCTTGAGCCGGTGAGTGTCACGGGGTTCGGGTGAGGATCAGCCATTCGGCCGCTTCGATGATCGCGACGCCGTCGACTTCGGCGAGACCGGCCAGGATCTGGCCGGCCTCGGCGGGAGTGATTCGGTGTCGCTCGACCAGGATGCCTTCGGCGATGGCGATCGTGTGCTCGTGGTCGAGGTCCATCGTGTGGACTCCCAGGCAGTGGTGTTTCGGGTTCCGCAGAGTTTCGTCGTCGGGCGGTGAGGCCCAGCGGGTTCTCCGTGGTTGGTCGCTAGCCCTGTTTCCCTCGCTGCTCGTTGATACGCAGAGCTTCGGCGAGTTGGTCTTCCAAGATGATGATCCGGCAGGCGGCCTCGAGGGCGGTGCCTTGATCGACGAGCTCACGGGCTCGAGCTGCTAGGCGCAACTGGTAGCGCGAGTACCGGCGGTGGCCGCCCTCGGACCGTTGCGGGGTGATCAGCTTCGCCTCGTCCAGGCTCCGCAGGAATCCTGGCGTGGTGCCCAGCATCTCCGCAGCCCGGCCCATCGTGAAGGCGGGGTAGTCGTCATCGTCGAAGTGGGCCGTCCCGGCTGGGGCTGAGCTCATCGGGTTCTCCGTGTACAGATCTGGGGCATCGCACCTCCGTGCCGAAGGGCCCCGGTGCCGAAGCACCGGGGCCCAGGGTTGTTGGATTGTCACCATCTACCGGCCGTGAGGCCGGCCTTGCATGTCCGCAGCGCGCCACGTGAAGGCCATCGCTGCGGGGATCGCTGAATGCGTAACCGAAGACCACCTTCCAATCCGATGGAGCTACGGCACCCGCCCGGCGAAGTACTGGCACTGGCGGGCGATCCGACGGCGTAATCCGTTCCCTTCTCTCTCTCGAACAACAACTACCTACTGCTATCTCAACTACAAACAGCAACTACAAACTGCGTACTGCTACTACGACTACGGACCTGCGAACTGCCCTACTGCGACTTCAACTACAAACTGCCACTTCGATCCGTCAAGCCTGGAACCCTGCTCAACCACTGGCTCCACAGACTCTGACCTTGGCGTGAAACCCGAGCCCCTTCACTGATCGGCCCGGCGGAGTCCGCCGTCGTACCTACTGCACAACCTTGGACAGATCGGTAGCTGTCCACTTCAGCTTCGCTGTTCTTCTCTGTCAACACGAGGAACACTACACACACCACAGCTCAATGTCTAATCCCGCCACCACAGATATTGGGTGTGTCTTGGATCAGCTTCGGAGTCGGGACGGCGGCGGGTGAATCAGCGCGCCCGTTGCGGGACCGTGGGCATGCCGAGGATGTCCGACCGGCGGGTCTGGCTTCGTTTGCTGCGGAGGAAAGTGAGGGTGAGGTCGATGCCTTCGATCTCGCCTTTCCAACCGTTCGCGGTGGCGTGGTCGCGGCGCAGGATCAGGTCGGCTTCGAGCTCGTCCAGGCGCGGCATCATCTTCGGGTTCAGGGGTCAGCATGGGCAGCGGATGCACGCGTGCTCCTGCGCGCACGGCGTGCCGTAGGGGCGGCCGCAGGAGCCGAGCTCGACACTGCGTTTGTCGAAGTGCTCTTCGAACTCGGTCCACTCGGTGGGGTGGGGTCGCGGTATTCCTCAGCCGGCCGTTGGTCGCGCCGACGGTCGAAAAACTGCTGGCGGTGACGCTCGACCACCTCGTCGAAGACGGCAACCTAGCCGCGGGTGGTCTCGATGCTGAGGTGACCGAGCAGAGCGGCGCCGATGTGGATGGGGAGTCCGGTGTTGACCAGCTCGGTGGCGAACAGCCGCGGAAGTCGTGCGGGCGAACGTGACGCCATCGAACTCCGGATGGACCTGTGCGAGCTCGGCGCAGCACATCTGAAGCCGCCTGCGGATCGTCGTAGGTGTCACCGCAGACCGGTGCAGGCCATTGAGTCGCTGGAACAGGTAGGGCAGCGAAGCCTTCCAGACCCGCTCGTCGGGGGTCGTAGCTGTGGGCGAGGGGAACGGTGCAGTGCCAGCTACGGTGGCTTTGATGGCCTGGGCGATCGGGTGGAACAGCTCGGCGGACATCGGAATGATCCGTTCGCGATCGGACTTGAATGGCGCGACCACCAGCAGCGCGATCACCTCGCCGTTGGTGCGCTGGTAGTTGCGGATGCTGAGGACAGTTTCGACGCGGTCGGCAAGTCGGTGCCGGGCCAACCCATGGCATATCGGCGGATCCGGCGCTGTTCGCGCAAAACCAAATCGGCGCAGACGCCACCGAATCGTTCGATGCGGCCACGAGTGCAGCGTGCAAGCCCTGGAGCGAGCCCGGGAAGCTGGAGGCACCGCCAAGCTGCCGTCGGTGACTTCCTTGCGCCATTCGCGCTCCAACTCCCAGCGATGGAGAGGTCGTGCACCGGCTGGGATCAGGCTGCCTAGCCGGGTCGCGCTAGGCCGCGGTACCAAGGCGCGGTTGTGGACCCACCACCGCAACGACATCAGCGACCCCCGACATCGTCGCCGCCGCCGAAGCCCAGCTCCCCGAAGGCGTGGTCCTGGACGCGGGGAGCTGGTCATCCTCGGCGGCGAGCCCGTGGAGCTGGAAGCCGGGGGCTTGGGCCATCAGGTCGGGATGCAGCTAGAACTGGAAGATGCGTAGTTCGAGACCCTGAGCCGTTCCTGTTGTCGGGCGGCTCTAATGCACGCGGGCTGACGTTTCCTCATGTCGGGCAACGTGGAGCTGGACGCGGTGGTGCAGGTCGTCGCGTCCGACGATGCGGTGCAGATCGTGGCTGGCCTGTTCGGCCGCGGCTTGGACCGTGGCAAGGTCGGCGGTCGGTTCGATCGTGAGGTTCAGCTCGGCGACGAGCTGGCCCCGGTCGGAGACCACCCGTCCGGAGCAGCTGCGCACGCCGGCGATCTGAGTCAGTGCGTGTCCCGCCGCGGTGGCGGCGGCGTTCGCGTCGGCGGTGAGGCGCCCGGTGTGGTCGCTGCCCACCACCCGCAGTCGGCCGATACCGCGGCGGCGGAGGTGCCTGAGCAGCCAGATCAGGCCGGTCAGCACCAGGAGCACCCCGGCAGCGCCTGTTGCCCAGGGCCACCACGTGGTCGCGGTGGTGTCGGGTAGCCAGTTGAACCGCAACCGCGCGGGTGCGTCGGGGATGAGGTCGAACCGCCACCCGAGGGCGGCTGCACCAGCCGCGATCAGCGCGACGCCGAGCACGAATGCGGCCAGCCGGTCCACCGCGATCACTCCACGTCCCATGTCAGTGCTCCTCGACGACTCGCCTGCGGATCCGCGGCGGCGGCGACAAGACGGCGAGCCGTTGACCGACTGTGGTATCCAGCTCGGTGGCGACCCGGTCGGTGTCCCCGATGGCCCGGACTGTGAGGCGCACCGTCCTCCGCCGGGACTTGGCCGTGGCCGAGATGACGGAGTCCACCGTCTCCGCGGATTCGGCGGCCAGCCGGGCGATGTCGCGGCTCCGGATCCACACGCCGTCCTGCCCGACGGCGACGTGGGTGACGCGGCGCGGTTTCACTGCTGCGAACAGGCACAACAGCCCGACGATGACGGCGCCGACGCCGGCAGGGATCATCCAGTCGGCCGGCGCGACGGTCTCGAGTTTGCCGGCCAGCCATTCGGTCCACGACGATCCGCCCACCGCGCCGGCGGCCTGCAGGGCGTCATGGATGCCGACCACGCCGAGTGCGATGGTGGCCACCGCGGCCAAGACTCCGATCGGCGCGGCGGCGCTGGTGCCGACGGGTCGCTTGGCGGGACTGTTGTTCATCTCACTTCCTCGTCGCCCGGGCCGGTCAGGGCAGGGTGCCTGCGAGTCGGTTGCGAAGGCCACGATGTCAACCGCGACGGCATCGACGACCAGTCCGGTGAGCTCGGAGACTTGTTCGGCCACCAGCGAGCGGACAGCAGCGGCAGTCTCAGGCAGCGGCCGTCCCCAGCGCACGACGACCTCCACATCGAGCCGGACATGTTGACCCGCCACCTTCGCGGTGGCGCTCGGCAGGCCGCGGCCGAAGGTGGCCGGCTGCCGCACCACCGCTCCCACCCGCCGAGCGGCAATCTCGGCGATGCGTTCCACCGCTCGGTTGCTGATCTCCAGGCTGCCCCGCCGGCCGCTGTCACCAGCCACGCCGGCAGACCAGCTCTGAACGAGGTCGCCTGGTGCTGCACCCGCTGCTGCCGGCGAGCCCGCCGATGCCGAGACGTTCATGTCAGGGGGACGGGTCAGCCACGCCCGCGGCGCGACATCAAGTCGTCGAAGGGCTTCGATCCGCCGCCGGCGTACAGCCCGACGGCGAAACCGGCCGCACCCAGAACCAGTGCAAGCAAGAAGCCGATGAACCCGCCGGCCGCGGCCGCGACTGCGACGAGCAGCCCGGCAAACAAGCCGATCACAGAGGTGCTCATGAACTCTCCTTCAGGGGGTCCCCAGCGCCCGGCCGGAGCGAGCCTCGCGGCCCGGCCGCGGGCGGGTCACCCGCACGCTGGAATTCGTCTGGACGCCGCTTCGCGAGGTCTTCGACCGTCACATAGACCGGCTGGTCGACCAACGGTTCGACCGCGGAGCGAACGGCCTCGGCGGTGGCGCGGACGGGGTAGTCCCAATAGACCGTGACGTGGACCTCGACCCGCCCGCCGGCGATCCGGATACCGGCCACCCGGCCGCCGGGAAGGTAGGTCCCGATCTCGCCGAACATCCCACCGTGCAAGTCCGCGACACCCTCAACCGACCGGGCCGCGGCGGCTATCCGCTCGGCCAGTTCGGATGCGTCGGCAGTGGTCACTGGACCCGGCGCTCGGGCCCGGACGCGCTGTCGGTGTCGCGATCGTCCTCGCCCTCGACGTGGATGTCGTTGACGGAGATGTTCACCTCGGTGACCTCCAGCCCGGTCATCCGCTCGACCGCGCCGATCACGTTGCGCCGGATGCCCTGGGCCAGGTCGGCGATGCTGACGCCGTACTCGGCCACGATCGCGAGATCGATGGCGGCCTGGGTCTCTCCGACCTCGACCCCGACCCCCTGGGCCATGTTCGTCCGTGATCCCGGGATCCGTTCCCGCAGCATCCCCACCGCACGCGCCGTACCGCCGCCGAGATTGTGCACCCCGTCCACCTCGCGGGTCGCGATCCCGGCAATCTTCGACACCACGGTTTCAGCGATAGTGGTCATGCCGTGCTCGCTGCTCAGCACTCCGCTGCCGCTGGCACCAACCGCCTTGTCACCGGAGGTCTTCACGGCGTCCGTACTGGCCTTGGTCTCGGTCATCGGATGGCCTTCTTCCTGTCTTTCTGTTTCCCGGTGTCGTCTCTCGTCTGGTTGGACGAGGCGACCGGTCGGAACCTCACGCGCGACCCGCGGAAACTTTCTCGTCCGGCGGCAATCCGGTTGAATCGTTCTGTGAACGGGGTCACTCCCAGCCCTCGGCACGCAGGACATGCCGAAGCGGAAGCCTGGGCGAATTCGGGCGACGACACGCTCCGGCGCGCCGCGGCGCTCGGCGACAGCGAGGCTTTCGCCGCGATCATCGACCGGCACGGACCGTCGATGTTCCGCTACGCCCGCCATATGCTCAACGACTACGGCGACGCTGAGGAGGTGGTCCAGGATGCCTTTGTCGCGGCCTGGAGAGCCCTCCCCGACTTCCGCGGCGACGCCCCGCTGCGGACGTGGCTGCTCACCGTCACCGGCCGCAAGGCCGTCGACCTGTTCCGTAAGAAACGCGCCATCCCGGTCGAGGCGACCACGGTCACCGACCTGCCCGCGCCCGGGACGGATCCGGCGGGGCAGGTCGTCGAGGCCGGACTACTCGACGCACTCGGCGCGGCCTTGGCCGAACTGCCCTGGCTCCAGCGGGCCGTCTGGTTGCTCCGCGAGGTCGAACAGATGAGTTACGCCGAGATCGCCATCGTGCTGAACACCACTCCCACCGTGGTCCGCGGTCAGCTTGCCCGCGCTCGGGTCGGGCTGCGTCACCGGTTGGAGGCCTGGCGATGACCGACGATGTCCTGAGCCGGGCCGGCCATGCTGCCCGCACCTACGCCGAACCAGGATGGGTCGACATCTCTGCCACTATCAAGCAGCGACTCCGGACCATCACCCAGCGGTCGCGCCCAATCCGCGCCGCAGCTGACAACGGCACCACGCTGTTCGTAACCGACCGCGTGTTGATCAGCGCCCTCCGCGTGGCCATCGCCCAACTGCGCTGCGAACTGGAGCGGGTCCAGCTGACCGGGCACGGCGACACCTGCACCGGCGCCGTGCTCGATGTAGTCGGTTTGTACGGCCAGGACCTCCAATACCTCGCCGACCAGATCCGAACCACCGCCTACCGGGTCTTCACCGACCTCCTCGGCCCGATCGATCCACCCTTCGGCACTGACGGAATCGACATCATCATCACCGACCTCACCACCGACCCAGACCGCCACTGACGGGTGCGGTGGCCCGGACTCACCGCATGAGAGTGTGCACGGATGCTCCACCCCGAGGCGTTAGGTTCGGAGTCGGGATCACCGCAGTACCGGCACGTCGCGCAGCTATGCGTTCGACCTGGTTGGGTTGGGTCCGGTCCCTGCAACGCGGATGACGCCGTGGGAGCGAGCGGAACGGTTGGATGTGCGCGGGTTCGTGAAGCGGTTTGCGCAGCACCGAACCCGCGGCGGCTGCGGGCGTGCAGAGCCACCGCGAGTGGATGGTCGCGCATGGGGGCACCTGGTGGTTACGGCGCCGGGTTTGTCCGGGCCGACCGAGACGTCCGGGGCTCCAGCGTTCAGAAGCGACGCGCTGGGGCCGCCCAAGAGGCTGGCTCACCAAGCCCTCCACGAGCTCTGGTGCCGGTCTGGGCAGACCATCTAGGAGGGCGCTGAATTAGGGCGGTTCTGGGAGTGGTCGCTGGGCGGGGCTGCGCGCGGAGCTTGGTGGGCAGCCGCGGCCTGAGGCCCGGGGCGGCGCGTGGCGGAGCGGTCCTGTTTGTGGGAGGGCGCCGGGGGGGCCGGTGAGGGCCGGGTGCGGCCCTGTGACGGCCGATCGGAGGTCTGGTAGGTGGCCTTGTCAGGTGTTCTGGGTGGCCAGGACCCAGACTCCTGCGGTGCGGGTGAGTCCGCGGCCGACGAGGTTGCGCAGGTTGAGTCCGGCGGTGCGGCGTGTGAGCCAGGCGTTGTTTTTGGTGGTGCCGCGGTAGCGGAGTTTCAGGCGGCGTCCGCCGCGGCTGGCGATCTGGGAGATGACCCGTTCCACGTTGGGTCGGAACGTGCGGTACTTCTCGCGTAGTTCGGGCTTGCCGGCCCAGTCACGGCGGGCTTGGCGCAGCAGGGCGTCGCGTGGGTGCAGCACGATCTTGCGGCCGGTCTTGGACGTGGTGCACCGCTGGCGCAGTGGGCAGTCGCGGCACAGTGCGCCGAAGGTCGCCACCCGGGTCTTGCTGATCGGGCGGGTGTGGCCGGCCGGGCAGCCCACCGTGCCGGCTTGCTCGTCGACGGTGAAGTCGTCGACGGTGAACCCACCCTCAACGGGCGGCTGCAACGGTTTGGGTTTGATCACGGCCTCGTGGCCGTCGGTGTCGTCGATCGCGCCCCGCAGATCCCCTGTGCCGTAAGCGGAATCTCCGTACCACTCGCGCGCGTCGTCCTCGGCGTCGAGGAACTTCTCGGCCACCGCGGGATCGGAGTTGTCTGTCCCGGCGGCCTTGGTGAGCGCCTCGTCGGGGATGATCCCGGTCTCGGGTTCGGCCGCCACGTGCGCCCGGTACCCATCGCGGCGGTTCTCCGGCGATTTGCGGGTGTGCCGCGCATCCTCATCCACCGTGGACACCACCCGGTCCGGGGCGACCCGGCGGGCGATCCGCCACCGCCCATCGGTGCCATCGGAGTTCTCGGCGGGCTCGACATCCTGCCCGGCGACCAGCGCCAGCAACGCCAACGCGAACTCCGCGTCGCCCTCCAGTTCCGCATCGGACAACGCGGCCACCAAAGCGCCGGCGTCGTTGACCAACCCCGACACCAGCGCATCCTTGGCGGCCGGGTCGTCCCAGTCGATCCTCGGCTTGTCCGGCCGGCTGTAGTCATGACCGGTGCACACCTTCGCGATCTGCTCGGCCGCGCCGAGAACCTGCCGGCCCACCCGCCGGATCGCCGAGATCAGCTGCGTGATGGTGTCCTGGGTGGCGACCGCATCAGCCAGGACGGTCGAATCCACCGCACGTTCGCGGCGGCCGCGCAGGATCCCGGTCTGCTCGATCACCTGCCTGACCGCGTCGTTGATCCGATGCGGCCGCCCCGATTTCGCCAGCCGCTTGCGCCAATACACCAACGTCGACGCATCGAATCCCGCGTCATCCAACGCCATCCCGGTCGCGACCTTCCACCGCAGATCACACCGCGCCGCCTCCGCGGTCTCCCGATCCGAGAAATCATGCAAGGTCTGCAACACCAGGACCGAGGCCATCACCGACGCCGGGAACGACGGCCGACCCTTCCCCGACGGGAACAAGTCCCCGAACTCGCCGTCGGGAAACAGATCCCGGCGATGCGCCGCCAAGAACGCGAACATGCTGCCCTCAGCCACCAGATGACCAACCAGCGCTTCCGCGTCCAGAAGCTCCCGATCCGTAACCTCTACACCCTGCACCAACACATTCTCCCGGCCGAGCTAACGCACGCCCGACAGAACACGCCGATTATTCAGCGCCCTCCTAGAGAGCTCACGCCCTTCTGCCCAAGTGGCGCCACGCGCCTCGCCGGCCGGCTCGGCGACAGCGATCGCGTCGCGGCCCCCAAACCGGCAACCAGGCGTCTCTACGCGCACCGAGGCGCGGCGTGACTCACCCGAACCCGGGCTAGTTCCGGACAGGTGAAGGTGAGGCTGTAACGAAAACCTGAGCCTGGCCGATCAAGTGTTTGCGTCTTGGTGCGAAGGTGGCTTGCCGGGGCGCCGGGAAGCGTTATAGTTGCGCGGATCTCGAGCTCTTCGAGACGCAATCTGGAGGGGAACTCTGTGAGGAAACTGCAGCGCTTTGCGCTTGCTGCGGCCGGACTGAGCCTGATCGCCGCGTCCGTGTCGTCCGTTCCGGCCAGCGCCGGGAAGGTTGAACCGAAGCCCTGGTCGGCGAAGACCGGCCAGTCGATCTCCGCGAAGGCTGCTGCCGCGGCCTGTGTCACGTCGGTCGGCTACCCGACCGCCGCGGGCACCATGGAGGCGGCCGACGTGATGGCGGGCAGGCCGCCCGTCGGGGCGCAGTACGAGCCTTTCAAGTTCGTCGGGACCCGCGCGAACGCGACCTGGTACATGGCGGCGAACGCCGCTCTCACCCAGTTCTACTACTACGGCCTGCTGCTGCAGGGCGGGTACCTGTACCGGCACACGACGTACGTCTACGACGATGATCGTGCTCCGGTTGCCACGTTCAAGAAGGTCGGCACGGGCTGGTCGAGCTTCAAGAGCATCGCGACCTCGAACTACAGCGTCGCCGCGCCGCGTCACGGATACCTGTACGGCCTGAACAGCAACGGCAGTCTGTACCGCTACGCGATCGTCGGCGCCGGCTTCAAGTCCCTCGGTTCGTTCCCGGGCTTCAAGGGCTTCAAGACGATGACGGTGATCAGCGAGACCGCGACGTACGACACCCTCCTGATGACCACGACCGCCGGCGCGCTGTGGACCGTCCGGATCCCGGTCGCGGCCTCGACCAAGCCGATCCTCAAGCGGATCCGCACGGGCGGGTACCAGAACTTCGAGTCCCTCGTCGTCAACGGCTGCGGCACCCGCGGCGGGTCTCTGATCGTCGCCGTCGACAACGACACCAAGACCGGCACCCTCTACGCGATGAGCAAGGCCAATGGCGCCGCCACCGCGATCACGGGCTATGGCGCTATCCCCGACGTCGTCTTCAACGGCGTGAACCACGTCCTGCTTACTACCCACTACGACCAACTGGTCGGCGAGTAAGCACCAACATCAGAAGAAGGCCCGGCCTCTTGGCCGGGCCTTCCCTGTTGTCTGCCGCTGGCAATCCGCCGGTGGGCTGAACAGGGACAAGCTTGAGTGCACCGTGGGATCGAGTTGCGTGGCATCACCCGTGGCACGAAATGGCGGATACTCATGGGGAATCTCGCGCTCGCTGGGGGCGGGCGCGTCGTCTCCTAGGCCGCCACCGCTTCCGGCGTCGCCGGCGCCGCGGGCGACTCCGCACGGGCGATCCGGCGGCCGAGGATCGCGAAGGCGAACATCGCAGGTAGGGCCAGGCTGCCCAACGAGGTGACCTGCAGGATGACGAACGCGCACGGGATGATCAGCGTGAGCAGGACGGCGGGCACGATCGGCCGGAACCCCTTCGCCAGCAGGGTGATGCCCAGCACCGTCGAGCCGAGCAGGGTCAACAGCAGGCCCGGCAGGCTGACGAACCAGCCGGCCGTGAACAGGGCGCCCTCGATGCCGTCGCCGTTGTAGTTGCCGGTCCACTGGGTCCAGTAGTCGAGGAAGACGCCGACGCTCGCAAGGGCGTAGCCGGCGATGGTCACTCGCCATACCCACTTCTCGAGGCCGGCAGGCTGTCGGCGCCGGTACACGACGTACGCGCAGAGCGTGAATGCGACGAACACCGGGAACCAAACCTTCCCATAGGTGATGTAGACGATGTCGGGGTCCGCCCAGCCGAGCGGCGCCGAGAGTACATCGGCGGTGGGCTCGGCCCAGGCCGCCGTCAGTGGCAGCTCGAGATCCTCCTTGCCGTCGGCGGTCTCGAACCTCGCCAGCGCGTGCAGCTGCCCCACCGCGAGTCCCACCCAGGCCATCACCCAGGCGAAGCGGCCGATCTGTCGTTCGTGTGTGTTGCGCATGTCCACTCCTCCGGTCGTCGGACCTCGAGCGTCGTCCGTGACGGCGCCGGAATCGTCAGCCCTGGTGTCCAAAGGCTCTACACCCTGAGGTGGACGTGCGGCCCTGCTTTCCGCCGTACTCTCGGACCGTGGACGTCGTGGCGCGACTCGGTTGGCGGGACGCGCTGCTGCCCGCCCTGCTGCTGGCGTTCGGCGCCGCCGAGCTCGCCTCGCTCGGGACGGACGGCTGGGTTGCGTCCGTGGGGCTGGAGGCGATCTCCGCCGCCTTCCTGGTCTTCCGCCGCACTCATGCGCTGTTCGTGGTGCCGCCGTCGGCCATCGCCCTGATGGTGATCCCGCTGACCGGCACCCAGATGGACGAGGCAGCCACGCCGATCCTGTTCTATATCCTCGGCATCTACAGTCTCGGCCGCTACCTGTCGGGCCACAGCGGGCTGGTTGCCCTGACGCTGACCCTGCTGCTCGTCTTCGCCGACTTCTTCTTCGCCGCGCCCGACAACACGAACGACTGGACCGACGTCGTCTTCGTGCTGTCGCTGGCCATTCCTCCGTACGTCTTCGGCCGGATCTCGCGGAAGCTGGCGATGCAGTCGGAGGAGCTCGCCCGCCAGCAGGAGCTGATCCGCGACCAGGCCGTCCGCGGCGAGCGGGACCGGATCGCCCGCGAACTGCACGACGTGATCGCCCACTCGCTGAGCGCGATGGTGGTGCAGACCGCGGCGGCGCAGGATCTGGTCCGGAGCTCGCCGGAACGTGCGTCCGTGCTGCTCGCGTCGGTCGCGGACACCGGCCGCAAGGCCCTCGAGGAGACAGGCCGGCTGCTCCACCTGATCCGGGACGACGCCGACGAACTGGGCCTGCACCCGGCACCCGGCCTCGCCGAGGTGCCCCTCCTGGTGTCGACGTTCCGGGAGAGCGGGCTCGAGGTGGTGGCGGCGCTGGACCTGCCGACGGTGCCCCTGCCCGGCGGCGTTGACGTCTCGGCGTACCGCGTGGTGCAGGAGGCGTTGACGAACGCGCTCAAGTACGCCGACGGCCCGGTGCAGCTGAGCATCGCGTCGACCCCGGACCAGTTGCGTGTCTGCTGCGCAAACCGAGTGGGCCGGGCCGGGGCCAACGGTTCGGGCCTGGGCCTGCAGGGCATGGCCGAGCGCGTCGGACTCCTCGGCGGCACGCTGACGAGCGGGCGGACACCGGACGGCGGCTTCGTGGTCGAGGTGGACATCCCGCTCCTGCGGGAGGGCGTCTCGTGACCCGAGTGGTTGTCGCGGACGACCAGGAGCTCGTGCGGTCGGGGCTCCAGCTGGTGCTGGAGGCGCGTGGCTGCGAGGTCGTCGGGACGGCGGGCGACGGGCGCGAGGCCGTCGAGGTGGTCCGCCGCACCGAACCGGACGTCGTACTGATGGACATCCGGATGCCGGTGCTGGACGGGATCGCGGCCACCCGGCAGCTCACCGCCGGCGGGTCGTCGAGCAAGGTCCTCGTGCTGACGACGTACGACCTTGACCGCTACGTGTACGACGCCCTCGGCGCCGGGGCCGCCGGCTTCCTGCTCAAGGCGACGCCACCCGACCGGCTGGTCGAGGGGATCCGGATCGTCTGCGCGGGGGAGTCGTTGCTGGCGCCGAGCCTGACCCGGCGGCTGATCGAGGAGTACCTTCGCCATCCGGCTCCCGACAACGGGAAGCCGGACGAGCTGGCGGTGCTGACCGAACGGGAGCGCCAGGTGCTGGTGTTGATGGCGCGCGGACTGTCCAACGACGACATCGCGGGCGAGCTGGTGGTGGCACAGGCGACGGTGAAGACGCACGTGAACCGGGTACTCGCGAAGCTCGGAGTGGCGACCCGGGTGCAGGCCGTCGTACTCGCCTACGAGACCGGGCTGGTCCGGCCCGGCCGCTGAGCCGGACCCATGGACCAATCTGCGTTGACCTGGATGCAGGGCTCAGGCCCTAGGCAGTGTCGATCTCGGTTCGAGGATGACGGTTGGGAGTTGCCGCCGTGAGGATATGCCGAGCTTGGTGAAGACCTTGCGGAGGTGCCAGTCGACGGTGTGGCGGCTGAGGAACATCTGGGCGCCGATCTCGGCGTTGGTCAGGCCGGCGCCGGCGAGTTCGGCAATGCGCGCCTCCTGCGCGGTCAACGTCTCGCTCGCCCGGCCCGCGCGTTTGTTGACCGGCTCGCCGGTCGCGGCGAGCTCGCGGCGCGCACGCTCGGCGAACGCGTCGGAACCCGCTGCGGCCAGCATGTCGTATGCCGTCCTCAACTGCCCGCGAGCGTCCCGGCGCCGACCCTCCCGTCGGAGCCATTCGCCGTACAGCAGGTGCGCCCGGGCGAGCTCGATCCGCAGCCGAGTTCGGCCGAGGTGTTCGATGGCTTCCTGGTAGTGGATCTCCGCGGCGGAGTCCGTCGCCAGCAGAGCGGTGGATCGCGCCAGCACGCCGATGGCCCAGTCCGTACCAGAGGCCAGCGTGACCCTGGCCAGCCGGTCGCGGCCCTCGGCCGCCAGTTCGTGCTGTCCGCAACGCACTGCGGACTCGACCAGCTCCGGAAGCGCCCAGTTGATGAGCCCGAGGTCGCTCGGTTCCGCGTAGGCGGCCTGCGCGGCCGCCAGTGCTTCCGGATATCTGGCGAGGCTGTTCATGAGTATCGCGCTCGCCCATTGAGTGACCAACAACCCGCTGCCTTCCCCTCGCGCCAGGACGTCGTCGGTGGCGGTGGCGATCAGGGGGACCGCCTCGTCCTCCCGTCCCTGCATGGCAGTCAGGATGATGGGGCCGTACGGCGCAAGGCCGACCCCGGTCGCGTCATGGATCGTCCGGATCTCCGCGAGCAGCGACGCCGCCGCGCCGAACTCGGCGGCGAACACGTGCATGACCAGCCGTGAGTTCAGGGCGAGCGGGAGCTCAGCGAGATCACCTTGCTCGCGGGCAATGCTGACGTGTCGCGCGGTGAGCAGATCCCAGTGCTCGAGGTCCCAGAGGTCGATCGCCGTACGCGCGGCCTGGAACAGCCAGCGATGATCGCCGGGATCCGCGCGGGCCGGATCGGCGAACGCCTCGACCGCCTTCCTGGCCAGTGGCGCCGCTGCCGGGTATCCCTCGGTGAACGAGATCGCCAAGGTGTCGAGCAGCACGTCCTGCTTGCGGTCGATCGGTGGCCGGGGCGCGGCGCGAGCGGCCCGCGCCACGTCGCGCGCAGGGTAGCCGGGCGCGAGAGCCCCGGCGAACATCGCCGCCGAGATCGCGTCGAGGTAGGTGTCGCGGGCAAGGCCCGGATCCAGTGGTTCGAGCCCGCGGGCGGCGTCCAGGAGCAGCGGGACGGCTGCCACGCCGTGGCCTGACGCGAACGAGATCTGCGCTCGCACGAGATTTACCATCGCCTGGTGCATATCGTCGGCCGGCGATTCGTCGGCCACGACGAGTAGTTTCAGTGCGGTGTCGAAGGCGCCGGCGCGAACTGAGGTCTGGGCAGCGGCCAAGGCGCGGTTCGCCCGGACCGCCGGGTCCGGTGTCAGTTCGCTGGCTCGTTGCAGGAATGCTGCCGTGGCCGCGGCGCCACCGCGGCGCTGCGCTCGGTCCGCCGACGTGACCAGCTCCGCCGCGATGTCCTCGTCCGGCTCCGCGGCTCCGTTCGCGCGGTGCCAGGCACGCCGGTCGGGATCGACGGCCGGATCGGTTGCCTCGGCGAGAGCGCGATGTACTGCTCGGCGATCCGCGAAGGCCGCCGCCCGGTACGTCGCCGACCGCACCAAGGGATGCCGGAATCGGACTCGTGCGCCGAGTTCGATGAGTCCGGCCTGCTCGGCCGGCCCGGCCGCACTCGCCGGGACGCCAAGGATCCGCAGCGCCCGGAGCAGCAGGGGCACGTCGCCCACCGGCTCAGCCGCCGCGGTCAGCAACAACCGTTGAGTCGACGCGGGCAGCGCCTGCACCCGCCGGGCGAAGTTCTGCTCGATCTGACTGGCCAGCGGCCGAACATCGGGCCGCTCGAACCCACCCGCCAACTCGGCCGCGGTCAGTCCCCGCGGCAACTCCAGCAGAGCCAGCGGATTTCCGCGGGTCTCCGCTACGATCCGGTCCCGCACATGCTGATCCAGCTTTCCAGGCACGACTGCACTCAGGAGAGTCCTGGCGTCGTGGTCAGCGAGGCCGCCGACCGCCAGTTCCGGAATGCCTCGCCATTCTGGCCTGGTCACCGGGTCCCGTACGGCGAAGATCACACCGATGCGGTCGGCGAACAGCCGGCGCCCCGCAAAGGTCAGCGCATGCGCCGAAGCCTGGTCCAGCCACTGCGCATCGTCGACGACGCACAGCAGTGGCTCTGTGGCGGACGCTTCCGACAAGAGAGTCAGCGTTGCCGCGCCAACGAGGAACCGGTCCGGAGGCCCGCCGGCCCGCAGGCCGAACGCGATCTCCAGCGCCTCACGCTGTACGGATCGCAGGCTCTCGGCGACATCCAGCAGCGGTGCACAAAGCTGGTGCAGGCCGGCGAACGGCAACTCCATCTCTGCCTCGATCCCCGCAGCACGGACGACCCGGCACCGGTCGGAGTGCCCAGCCAGATAGTCGAGCAGAGCCGACTTTCCGATGCCCGGCTCGCCACGGACGACCAGAGCCGTCCCTTTGTCGGCGCGCACATCTGCCACCATCCGCTCCAACCGCGCAACCTCCGCACGCCGACCACGAAGGTTGTCCGGCGTCCCAGCCATCGTCATAACGCCGCCCTCCTGACTAGAGGCTAGGACCTACCGGGCGACCTGCGGAAGGTGAGAAAACGTGGGGAGGAAGTTCAAGCTGGTTCGTCGGCACCGGACGACCAGCAGGGTTGACTGACTGTGCTGGCGACCGGCGAGCTAGCCCATCGGTCCCGGCGCCAGACGTATGACGATTGCTTTGGGCATCGTTCATCTCGGCACGGTAGCCACAGGCCGAGCAGCAGATCCAGAGATTTGCACCGTGTTGTCAACGGCTGGGCAGCGCGACGCGGGGTATGCGATCAGGCTACTGGGGGCCGGAGCCGTGCGGACCCAATCACCCATGCCGGACGATGACGCAGGGGCCTGAGGCTCCGACGATGGCCACGTGGTAGCTGTCGTCCGTCCTGCGCCCAGCGTGCGTGGCGTGACTCGGGAAGCCGTGATCGGACAGGGACATGACGGAGCGACGCGAGGTCTACGAAGCGCTCGATCTGGCGCTGCGGGTCGGCGAGGTCCTGCTGTCGTCCGGGGCCGGCGCGGCCGATGTGACGGCCGCCATGCTGGCGGTGACCGAGGCTTGCGGGGTGCGCCACGTGAGCGCGGACGTGACGTTCGTGGACCTGACCCTCCGCCACCAACCGAGCAGCGACGTACCCGCCGCCATGCAGGTTCGCCGGGTGACCTGGCGCCCGGTCGACTACGCGGAGCTCACAGAGGTCGACGAGACGGTCAACCGCCTCGTCGCCGGCGAAGTCACCCGGAGCGAGGCTCGTGACCAGATCGCCCGGATCGTGTCCACCGGCCACCACCGACGCCGCTGGACAGTGACCATCGGCTGGGGTGTGATGGGAGCCGGTGTCGCGCTCACCCTGGGCGGCAGCCCGGTTGTGTGCTTGCTCGCGTTCCTGGCGGCCTGCGCGATCGACGGGACCCAGTTGCTGTTGCCCCTGCGCCGCATCCCGGCGTTCTACCAGCATGCGGCGGGCGGCTTCGTGGCCACGCTCATCGCGGTCGGCGCCTCGGCCACGGATCTCGACGTGAACCCGTCCCGCGTCGTCACCACCGGGATCGTCATGCTCCTGGCGGGAGTCGGCATCATGGGTGCCACCCAGGACGCCCTGACCGGCTTCCCAGTCACTGCCAGTGCTCGGTTGATCGGGGGCGTGTTGAACACGGCGGGCATTATCGCCGGAGTGGGTGCCGGGCTTACCGTCGGCGACATGCTCGGGGTGGGCCTGACCAGCTTCACGCCCGGCGCGGCCGGCCTGGCGGAGGTCGGAGTTACCGTGTTCGGCGCCGCCCTGGCCGCCGCGGCTTTCGCGTTCGCGTCCTACGCACCGCTGCGCTCTCTGATAGCGGTGGCCCTGGTCGCCGCGCTCGGACAGGGGGTCCTGCTCGCCGTCGACAGTTCCGAGGTCGGCCGGACCTGGGGTTCGGCGGTCGCTGCCGTCACCATCGGCGCCGTCTGCTACCTCGCGGTAGATCGCTTCCGGGTCCCGGGGCTCGTCGTCGTGGTTCCCGCGATCGTGCCGCTCCTGCCGGGACTGGACATCTACCGGGGCCTCGCCCTCCTCGCCGAGGGCCAGGACGGCGTACTCCAGTTGGCCTCCGCGCTCGCCACCGCGCTCGCGCTCGCGGCGGGCGTGATCCTCGGTCAGTACCTCGCGCGGCCGCTCAAGCGTGAGGCGCGTCGACTGGAGATCCGGCTCTCGGGCCCTCGGATGGTCGGTCCGTTCCGGCGCCACGGCGACAAGGACAGGTAGGGCAAGGCGACCGATCGCCCGCAGCGACCGTCCATGCACCGGAAATCACCGCGATGTTATGTCAACTTCGGATCGCGGCAGGGCATCTAACGAGGTGTCTCCAAGGGGGGACCTCACGTGAAATCCATTTCACCAGATCCATACCATCCGAAGTCCGATCCGCACCGCATTCGCCGTACTCGCAGTGGCCGCGGTCTCGGTGGGGACGGCGGCTATTCCGGCGGGCGCGGGCACCAACGCTGCGACGAGCTTCAGCACCACCTGCCCGACCGGGTGGGGTTCGTTGCCTGAGGCACATACCCGGGTCAGTGTCGCCACGCCGGCGGCGGTTCGGACAGGACGGCACGCCTGCTTCGACCGCCTGGTGTTCGACATCGAGGGCACGCCGCCCGGCTACACCGCGCACTACGTTTCGAACGTCTTCCGCGCGGGGGCGGGTCATCTCGTCCCGCTCCGTGGTGGCGCAAAACTCGAGATCGTGCTTGGCGTCCGTGAGTTCGACGATGCCGGTCAGTGGGCCTTCCAGCCTCCGAATGAATCCGAACTGGCAAACGTGGCCGGCTACCGGACCTTCCGGCAGGTCGAGTACGCCGGCAGCACCGAAGGCGCCGCCTGGATCGGGGTCGGGCTCCGCGCACGCCTGCCTTTCCGCGTCTTCACCCTCGCGGGTCCGGGGTCCGGCAGCCGGATCGTGGTCGACGTCGCCCACAGCTGGTAACACCCTGGGCCTGCCGCAGTTGGGGTGGCAGGTCCAGGCCCGCCACCCCGCTGCCTTGCGCGCTTTACCGAAGGCCGGTCATGCGTGGCGCCCGGTAGGTCGATGGTCGTGTACTCGCCGTCGTCCCAGAGGAAGCCGTGGACCGCCGGCCGCGTGCCGCCCGGAGTGGCGGGCGCGGCGTCGAGGTAGATGCCCACGACCAACCGCCGCTTCTTGCTCCGCAGGAATCCAGTGGTGCCGAGATCGCGGTGGCAACGGCGGCGAGTCGGCGCCGGCCGGTCGTGCTCTCGTTCTTCAAGGTCATGCTGGTCTCCTTTCGGCAGTCGTCACCGGGGGCTTCGAAGCGATCGGCAGGTCGGATCGATCACCATTCGACCGGTGTAGCCACGGGCCGACCCCAGGAGGGGTGTCGCCCGTGAGGCCCGACCAGGTTGTTTCCCTGGTGCGAGCGGGCCGGATCGGCGGGACCGTCGAGTCATCCACTGCACACGCCACCCGAAGGAGCCAGCATGAGCACCACCCCCGTCACCATCCCGTCCCCGCCCGAGGGGCAGGACCTCGCGACCGTCCCGATGAGGTTCGAGGCGACGCCGATCCCGGTCACCGACTTCGATCGCGCGAAGGCCTTCTACCAGCGCCTCGGATGGCGTCTCGACATCGACGTCCGGTTCAGCGAACAGCTTCGCGGCGTGCAGTTCACGCCACCCGGCTCGCCGGCGTCGATCCAGTTCGGGCCGGCCGGAGCTGGTCCACTCCAGCGTCTGCTGCTGGTCGTCGAGGACATCGAGGCGGCCCGCGCGGAGCTGATCGACCGTGGCATCGACGTCGGCGAGATCTGGTACGCCGTACCGGGGCAGCCTCCCAAGCCGGGCCGCGATCCGGAGGGCCGCTCGTACGTCAGTCAGGCGGCCTACTCGGATCCCGACGACAACCAGTGGGTCCTCCAGGAGGTCACCGAGCGCATCCCCGGGAGGGTCTGACCATGGACGTCGAGGCGCTCACGGAACTCCTGAAGGAAACTGCTCTGCGCCACGGGGCCTTCGAGGCGGTCGCGCCGCCGCACGGCTGGTGGGACTGGTACGCGGCGTACATGGTCGGCCGCCAGAACGGCAGCACTCCGGAGGAGGCTTCCGCGGCCGCCGACCGCTACATGGCTGACGTCAAGCACGTCATCGTCTCGGGCGCTTGACAGGAACTCGTTGAGCCGGAGGCCCACTCTCCCCAAGGGTCTCCGGCTCGTTCTGCAGTCCACCCCACCCGCCCGGCGGCGGACCAGGGAAGTGAACAGAGACGGGCGCAGGTGCGAGGCAGCTCGGGAAGAGGGACGGTGAACAACCAACCAACGCGCGAAGGTGATCGTGAGGACGACGAAACGGAACGGGCTCAGGAGCGGGTCGCCGAGACAGGCGTGAACGTCACAGACATCTTCCTCACGCACGGATCTGGCGATCACCGGTTCGCGGCCGGAGTGCTGGCCGCGCGGCCCGGAGCATCGTCGACCACCAGAACACGCCTGCGCGCAGTGCGGCGTCCGCGAAACTCAAGCGACGACGTCCGCCAGGTCGTCCTCTCTTCCTGGCAGCGATCGACACCGCGACGGTGTGTCCATGCCGATCGCGCACGCATCGCTCGTCAGACCTACGACTACCGCGGGCTGCTCGAAGCGTTCGACCTGGGCTTGGTGGCCGCCGCCTTGCGGTACGGCGCCAGGAAGGTGGTCAGCGCCGCGAGCAGTTCGGTGGAGATTCCTCGGCGAGCCAGTGGCCGGAACCGGGGAGGATCAGGGTCTGTAGGTCGTCCGCGGTGAGCATCATCGTGGTGCCGGTCGAGTCACGGCCGCTGAACTCACCGCCGATCGCCAGGACGGGCAGGGTCAGGCGCCGCTTCATGCGTTCCTGGTTCTGCACAAGGGTGACGTCGACCCCGCGGTACCACCCGAAGCTCCCGCGGAGGTCGTGCGGTCCGGACCTCAGCATGCGGATGTAGTACCTGACCGCGTACTCCGGCAGCGGCTTCGCGGCCGCGATGCGGAACTCGTTGCCGAAGAAGATGTCCTCCCGTCCCTTGACGAGCAGCTCGTTCACCTCGGCGGTCCGGTTGAAGGGGATGTGCCAGATCAGCTCGTTGCGCGCCGAGTCGAGAATCAGCGGAATCGGCCCGCTCACACCCGGCAGGATGGCCTCCGAGACGACCAGGCGAGCGACCCGATCCCGGTGGTCCGCGGCTAGCGCGTACGCGATCGGGAAGCCGACATCGGTCCCGTACAGGGCGAACCGCTGGTGGCCGAGCGCGTCCATCAGTCCGACCATGTCGTTGGCGAGAGTGCCGGAGTCGTAGCCGCTCGCGGGCTTGTCCGAAAGGCCGATTCCGCGCTGGTCGGGCACGACCAGGGTGAAGTTCCGGGCCAGCGCCGGCATCAGCATCCGCCAGGCGTACCAGGTCTGCGGCCAACCGTGGATCAGGAGTAGCGGCGGTCCCTGGCCACCGACTACCGCGTGCAGGCGCACCTCGCCGGTATCGACGTACCGGCTGGTGAACGTCCTGGTGAATCCTCGCGGGAGGTGCGGCGCCCCGGACACCGAGCCGGGGCCTCCCGGGGTGGACACCCGGGTCGAGGCGACAGCAGGTTGCGCCAGCGAACCGCTCAGCGTGGCCGCGGTAGCCACAGCGGCCGCGCCACCGATGAACACCCGCCGCGGCAGGCCCGACATCGACTCTGACTTCGACTCGGTCCCGACCGGTCGGCTGGAAGACGAACTCATCATGATCCCCTTTCACGGGCTGGAGGTGACCTCACGATCACGCCGCCGGCCACCCCCTCGCGCCCGTCGAAATCCCTGGTTGCGCCGTGTTGCTCGTGGGTGCAGCGTGGTTGGGGTGGCGAAGGCAGATCGTGCACTGCGGGGCCGGGCGCAGGAGTGTGCCTTACTGAGCGGCCTGCTTGACGCCGCACGGACGGGTCAGAGTGGCGTTCTCGTCCTCCGCGGCGAGGCAGGAGTGGGCAAGTCGGCCTTGCTCGAGTACGTGACGAGGCCATCGGACTGCCGGGTCGCTCGGGCTGCGGGGGTCCAGTCCGAGGTGGAGCTCGCCTTCGCCGGACTCCATCAGCTCTGCTCTCCGTTCCTGGACCGCATCGATCATCTACCGCGTCCACAGCGCGACGCTCTCGGTACGGCGCTCGGTCTGGCGACCGGGCCCACGCCGGACCAGTTCCTGGTCAGCCTCGCCGTACTGAGCCTGCTCTCCGACGCGGCGGAACAGCAGCCGGTCCTGTGCATCGTCGACGACGCGCAGTGGTTCGACCGGGTGTCCGCGCAAGTACTCGCCTTTGTGGCCCGGCGATTGGCGGCCGAGTCAGTGGTCATGGTCTTCGCCGTACGCGACGGTGAGGAGCACGAGTTGGCCGGACTGCCCGACCTGGCGGTGCTCGGCCTGGATGACGACGACGCGCGGGCGCTGCTCGACTCCGTCCTCCCCGGTCCGGTCGACCCGCGTGTCCGGGACAGGATCGTGGCCGAGACCCGCGGCAACCCCCTGGCCCTGCTCGAACTGCCGCGGGCCTGGACGACCGCGGAACTGGCAGACGGCTTCAGCCCGGGTCCGCTCGCCAGCCGGATCGAAGAGGGCTTCGTACGGCGACTTGAACCGCTGCCGGCCGACACCCGGCTACTCCTGCTCACGGCGGCCGCGGAACCACTCGGCGACGTGACCCTGCTCTGGCACGCAGCCGAACGCCTCGGCCTGGGTGCCGACCCGGCAAACTCGGCGATCGCCTCCGGGCTGATCACGTTCAGCCCGCACATCCGGTTCCGGCATCCGCTGGTGCGATCGGCGTCGTACCGGATGGCGTCGCCCCAGGAACGGCAGAGGGTGCATCAGGCGTTGGCGGAAGTCACCGATCCGGAGATCGACCCGGACCGCCGCGCCTGGCACCACGCCCTGTCGACGGCGCGACCTGACGAGGCGATCGCTGCCGAGTTGGAGAGCTCGGCGCGCAGGGCACAGGCAAGGGGCGGACTGTCGGCGGCTGCCGCGTTCCTCGAACGCTCTGCGTCGTTGACGCCGCAGCCGGCGCGCCGGGCCGAGCGGGAGCTGGCCGCGGCATCGGCGAAACGCAGCGCCGGCGCTATCGGCGCGGCGCTCAAGCTGCTCACCGCGGCAGCCGCACGACCACCCGATGCGCGGCGTACGGCTGAGATCGAGCGGTTGCGGGGAGAGATCGCTTTCGACCAAGGCCATGCGGTTGATGCGGCCCGACTCCTGCTCAGTGCGGCGAAGCAGCTCGAGCCGCACGATCCGGGCCGTGCCCGTGAGACCTACCTGGAGGCGCTGTCGGCCGCGATGTGGGCCAGTGGGCCAGATGCTCCCGGCGTGATGATGGGGGCAGCGGCTGCTGTGCCTCCTCCGGTTGCCGCGGGGCGACCGGTCGACGTGCTGCTCGACGCGCTCGCGCTGCGCTTTACCCGGGGCTACGCGGCCGCCGCCCCGGCGATGACCGAGGCTCTGCAGCTGGTCCGACACGCTGAAGTGGGCGTCGATGACGTCGGCAGCTGGCTCTGGCTCGCCGGCAACCGGGTCAGCGGCATCGTCGCGATCGATGGGTGGGACTTCGACACCGCCTTCGCGCTCGCCGTCCGGCAGGACCGCCTGGCTCGTGAGACCGGAGCGCTCCTGCAACTGCAGTTCGCCCTCAACTTCCGGGCGAACCTCCTCTGCATCGCGGGCGACCTGTCGACAGCGGCCGGCCTGGTCGAGGAGGACCGGCAGATCGCGGCGGCGACCGGTAACCCGCGGATCGGGTACGCCGGTGTGGTCCTCGAAGCACTCCGCGGCAACGAGAGGAAGGCGACCGACCTGATCGACTCCACGATCCGGGAGGCAACCGAACGCGGCCAGGCCCGGATGGCGATGATGGCGATGTACGCGAGCGCGGTCCTGCACAACGGCCTGGGCCGGTACGACGTCGCGCTGGGTGCGGCGAGGCCGGTCTTCGAGCACGACGTGGTCGGGTACGGCCCACTCGTGGTGGCGGAGGTGGCCGAGGCAGCGTCCAGGACCGGCGACACCAAACTCGTCGAATCGACGCTCGGCTGGCTGACCGAACGCGTCACCGTGGTTCCGACCGAGTGGGTGCTCGGCATCGAGACGCGCGTGCGCGCGCTGGCCGGCGCGGACGAGGCCGCCTATCGCGAGTCGATCGAGCACCTGACCAGGACGCGCCTCGGGGTCGACACCGCCCGCTCGCACCTCCTGTACGGCGAATGGCTGCGCCGCGAAGGACGTCGCCTCGATGCCCGCCAGCAGCTGCGGGTGGCGCACGGACTGCTGACCGGGATGGGGCTCGACGGGTTCGCCGAGCGGGCCCGGCGCGAGTTGCTCGCCACCGGCGAGACGGTGCGCAAACGCTCGGTCGAGACGGCCAACCAGCTCACCGCGCAGGAGGCTCAGATCGCCCGACTGGCCAGGGACGGCCACACGAACCCGGAGATCGGGGCGCAACTGTTCATCAGTCCGCGCACGGTGGAGTGGCATCTGCGCAAGACCTTCGCCAAGCTCGGCATCACCTCCCGCCGCCAACTCCGCATAGCCCTCTCCCGCACACCGGCCTAGCGTTTGCCGCGGTTCGGCGCGCTGCGATCGACGCTGCGACGCTGGTTGCGTACGACGACGTGCCGAGGTCGGCCGCGATGGGCGGCCGAACCCCGGTCGGTGTCAGTGCAACGGGTCCTGCCCGGATGGTGCGGTCGGCACCGGCTGGCGGGTTTTGCGTCGGGTGGCGACGGTGAGAACGACGATCGCGATTCCGATGATCAGCAGGATGCCGCCCACGACCAACGCTGTGATGGCAATGGGCTGGACGATCGGCAGCGTGGCGCCGACGCTGGCGTTGGTGTCGACGGCCTGTGATCCGTCGGCGTTCATGACCAGGACAGACCAGTTGCCGTCGGCAACGTCCCAGTCCAGGGTGCGGGGCCCGGTTCCGGTGTCGGAGGCGACCCAGAAGGTCTGCGCGGCGGGATCGGCCGTGGGCGCGCCGCCCGGGCGCGGCACGTAGGTGACCTTGAACGGGTCGACGTCGAAGTCCGCCATCTCCGCGTGGCCGACGCCGTCGAGATACCGGGCCACGTCGGCGGCCGGGCCGATGCCGATGAACAGGGGTGTCTGCGCGTTCGTCGACTCGATGCTGATGCGGACGTCGCCGAGCAGGTCGTTGGCATAGAGCGCGTCGGGACCGGCGATGTTGACGTCGAGGGACGGAGCGGACAGCGCGAACGAGTCGGTGGTGAGACTTTCGGGGCCGGCGGTGTGATAGCCGTCGGCGTCGCCTTGCTGGTGTGCCCACAGTCCGATCCCGCCGCCGACCAGCAGACAGCCGCCGAACAGGATGAGGATGCTGCCGAGGATCACCAGCAGCGTGCGCCAGACGCTCCAGGAACGACGTACCGGCGCGGCCGGAGCAGGAATCGGGGTGGCCGGGGTCGAGGTCATGAGACGGCCTCCGTCACCTCGGCCGGTACGGGCGTTCTGATCATCCAGACGCCCAGCCAGATCATCGCCAGTCCGAGCGCGATACCGAACGGCGGCAGCAACGCCTGGAAGCCGATCAGCCCGCCGATCACGATGGCTACGCAGATGGCGCGCGGGAAGACACCGGCGCGGAGGCTCGAGAGCCCGAACAGCACCCAGCCGAGCGCGAACAGCAGGTAGCTCGACACGGCGCCGATCACGAGCAGCCCCGACGGATCGGCGTCGAGAACCTCAGGTGCGATGTCGGCGAGGTACGTGACGTAGAACGTCTCGAACCACAGATCACCGCCGAGGAACATCGTGCCGACGATCGCGCCGATCACGCCCACGACGCCGAACTTGCCTGCCTTGTGCGCCTGCCATCCGTACGCCGCGACCACGGCGAGCAGCAGCAGGCAAAAGGCCACGAAGTACACCACGCCGCTGATCCGGTACACGGTGTTGGTCGACGTACCGACATGGTCGTCGCGATCGACGATCGGGAGGATCACCAGCTCGACCACGACCATCAGGGAGCCGGCCGCCACGGCGAGCGGACCCGCGAGCCGGGCGAGTGGTGCGGCGGGATTGCTTGATCGGTGTTTCTGTGATGCATCCAGTCTGCTCATGCTGGACAGTCCCCTCAGCGAGCGGGACCGGCGTTTTCCCCCACAGGTCCCCAGGACGAAATGGACCCTCGGTGGCCCTGCCCCGTCCCGACTGCCAAAGGTGAGACCCGGTGACCGGGTCTTTTTGTACTCCGTACATAATATGGACAGCGTACAGAAACAAAGTCAAGAGGCGGAGGTCCTCATCAATGGCGACACCGACAGGCCGGCGAACCGGTCGGCCGCGGGCGGTCACCGAGCAAGCGATTCTCGACGCCGCCCTGTCGCAGTTGGACATCGGGGGCGCGGCCGCGGTCTCGATCCGGGGGATCGCGGCTCAGGTCGGCATCGCACCCAACGCCGTGTACACGTACTTCCCCAGCAAGGCCGCGGTGTTGCGGGCTCTGGTCGAGCGATTCCTCGGCGGCGTGAACCACGACCGGTTCGTCGACCGGCGACTGCCCTGGCGTCAGCGCGTCGAGGCTCTCGGGGTCGAGCTCCGAACCCACCTCGTCGCACACCCCGGCGTCGTACACCTGGTTCTCGGCGGAGCCCTGGACGGCCCCAATGCCCTGGCCTTACGCGAGTCCCTCAGCGAGGTCCTGGCCGATGCCGGCGCCACCCCGGACGACGCCGCCCGCGCCTCGTACGTGCTGCTGGTCTACGTCTTCGGCGCCATCGCCCTCGAGGTCGCCGAACTCGACCAGCGCCGCAGCACGCCGACAGAAGGCGACCGCATCTCCACCCGACGCGCGGTCCTCGACACCATCTCCGCCGACACCTACCCGCTCACCGCCGAAGCGGTCACCACCATCTCGAAAGACTTCACCACCGAGCAGTTCCTCTGGGGCCTCACCCGAGTCCTCAACGGCCTCCAACCCCAACCCTGAGTCGATTGTTGACGATGGTTCCGGAAGGGGATTGTCCGGAAACAGGTTTACCGTGCCGATATGACTGACTATCCGTGGGAACCGCCGTTGGCTGGGACTGAGGTCGAGCACTTGGTGGGGGCGTTGGATCGGTTGCGTACGACGTTTCGGTGGAAGGCCGACGAGCTCGATGCCGCCGGGTTGCAGACTCGGATCGGAGCGTCGTCGTTGACGATCGGGGGACTGCTCAAACACTTGGCGGCGAACGAGGACTACATGTTCACCGTCAAGTTCCGCGGTGAGCCGATGGGTGGGCCGTGGGTCGACAACGGGTGGAACGACGACAACGACTGGGAGCTCAATTCGGCGGTCAACGACACACCTGAGGAGCTCTACGCGCTCTGGGACGGCGCCGTCGAACGATCCCGCGCTCGCTTGGGCGCCGCCATCGCCGACGGTGGACTCGACCAGCTCGCGCACATCTCCTGGCCGGACGGCCGCCACCCGAGCCTTCGCCGCCTGGTCTGCGACCTCATCGAGGAGTACGGCCGCCACACCGGCCACGCCGACCTCCTCCGGGAAGCCGTCGACGGCCGTGTTGGCGAAGACCCGCCTGCCGGCTGGCACCCCGTCGGCGCACACGCTCCCGCCGCAGGCTGAGCAATCAGAACTACTTCACCCGCTGCATGGTGCCGTCCGGTGCGACTGCCACGGTGGTCTTCACTTTGTCGACAATCAGATTGATCAGAAGTCGACCGCCTTGTTGCGTGGTCGTGTAGGTGACGGCAGCGTTCGTGCGGACCGGGACGATGACCGACAGGATCGACGCCGACCGGCCGGAGCGGGTGAACTTGACCACCGGCGACGGCTTCCGGGTGTTGATGGTTTCGTAGTGCCACCCCTGGATCGGGTCGGTCGCGCCGGTCGCCACCTGGATCGGCGTCGTCTCCTGCTGGAACGGCACCTGCAGCAACACGGTCTTCACCTTGTCACCCGGCCGGGCCGCCACCGCGGAACCCTTTCCAACCACGCTGACCTTCTGATCCGACGGCAGATGCCACAGCGTCTGGTACTCCTCGTCCGACACCGACGTCCCGCGATCCAGCACCACCATCAGATCCGGATCCTTCAGCACCAGCACCCCACGCGTCCGGTTGATCCCGTTCCCCAGCGAGTCACTCAACTCGTAGAACTCCGAGGTCGCATTGATCGACGACCGGTTCAGCTTGGTCACCGGGTGTTCTGCTGCCGTGGACAACACCGCCATCTGGTTGTGGGAGAACTGGCTCTTCGCCCAGCTCCGCCAGTCGTCCCACTTGTAACCGGAGTGGCCGCCATCGATCAGGATGTCGCGACCGTGCGAGGTGTAGGTCACCGACGTGTGGTCCTCGTGCCCGTGCAGTTTCCGCGCCGGCCCGAACCGGATGCTGTACGTCGACTCCTGCGTGAACGCCCTCGTCTCGCCCCACCCGGTCCGGCCGAAGATGTACCCGGCATCGAAGATCCCGATCCGCTGGCTCGGCCGGATCCCGCTCTTGCCGAGCGTCCCGGCGTACTCGAGCACCGTGCCCTCGACCGGGGACGTCTTCACCACCTCGGAGTCGCCGATCTGGTGCAGGTTGCCGAGCGAGTTGGTCGCGAGCGCGAGCCATTTGGCAAGTTCACGCCGGCGCGCCTTGATCGTCGTACCCGGGTCGACACCGCACTTCTGCAGTACGTCGATCGCGCGGCCCCAGAGTGAGTAGTTGAACTGCGCGTACGCGGTCGACTGCTCGTTGGTGGACCCCTGGGTGTCGATCGACGTCTTGATCGCACTCGTCAGCCGGTTCGCCGCGATGTTCTTCAGGTCCGGCCGGCCGAGCGTGCAGCCGATGCCGAACAGCGCCAGGCTCTCGTCGGTGCCGTGGTTCCAGTCGCCGCTGTAGTTCTTCTGCAGGAACCACGCGTGCTCCTGCAGTGCCTTGTCCAGCCAGGTGTACGACAACGGCAGCTTCGCCACCTTCAGGCCGGCCAACGTTGCCTGCCGCAAACAGATCAGCACGTTCGTGCGGTGCATGGTCGACTCGTAGGCGCCGACGTTCGACTTCCAGGTGTACGGGTTGTCCTTCACCCAGTCGCGGGCGATCGTGCTCACCCGGGCCAATGCGCGCTTGTCGCCCTTCTCGGCCGCGGCGATTCCTTGCCCCAGCCAACGAAGCGAGTGGAACCACATGTACCAGCTCGGGTTCTGGTACGGGTTCAGACTCCAGTCGACATCCCCCTTGCCGTTGCCGACCTTGTACGGCGCTCCGGTTCCCCAGGCGAAGGTGTCGGTGTAGAGGCTCGCGAGCGGGTTGTCCCGGTCGATCCCGCTGTACGCCGGGCAGGTGTAGACGTCCCGCTTCGGCGCCTGGGTGACGGTCGGAGTGGGAGGTTCGGGGGTCCGGGAGACGGTCGGATCCGGCGCGGCCTCGGGCGTGGAGCTGCCCCAGGGGATCACCAGGGACGTCACGACAACGGCCGCGCTCAGCAGCAGTGCGAGACTGAGTCGCAGGGTCGTTCCGGCCTTGCGAGGGCGTTTCGCGGGCATCGTTGATTCCTCACTGCAGGCCCCCAGGGCATGCTCGTTCTGGCCTAGACTGAATTTGAGCCGGACAGGGCCCTTGGACTGGTCAGCTGGTTTCTTGC
This sequence comes from uncultured Actinomycetota bacterium, assembly GCA_963770725.1. Classification (GTDB taxonomy): domain Bacteria; phylum Actinomycetota; class Actinomycetes; order Propionibacteriales; family Kribbellaceae; genus Kribbella. The sequence goes on along the minus strand of CAVYQT010000007.1, from coordinate 884,178 downwards.
GATGCCCAAGGTGGCGGCGCTTAGGGCTGTTGCTCCAACAGGTGGTGCTCTACCAACGTCCGTCGGCCGCTCCGGCGTTGCATCGCCGCGGCCACGGCGTCGTACTGCTGGTCACTCCAGCATGGTGCTCGCCGTCATCGGTTCCCCCAGAGTCGGCATAGTTCCTCTGCACATACAGATGTCTCCACACACACCAAAGTTGTCCGGACCCCCCACTCCGGTTCCCTCGTTGCCCGTCCGGGCAAGCCCAGTGGGCCGGAATCGCCTGCAGAATCAGGGCATTCCGGGACCCGGCCGCGCGGCGTACTGTCGTCCTATGGTGCCGTTCGGTCGGAAGACGCCGATCCAGCTGACGATCGAGCCGTCGACGGTCATCGCCGGCGAGGAGGTCATCTGCCGCGTTGACGTCGGGACGATCGACGCGAAGGTTCAAGGCGGCCGGATCGAGCTCGGTTACGGGAACACCTACGCCCGGCGAAGCCAGGACCGCGACGCGGGCAGCTCGACGGCCTGGACCACCGAGTGGGTGCCGGTCGAGACGGTCCCGATGTTCGCCGGTGCGCCGGAAGCCGGCCGGCGGGTCGTCCGCTTGCGCCTCCCGACGGATGCACCTCCGAGCGTCGGGGACGCCGTCGACTGGGGGGTCCGGGCCATCGTGGACCGTCGTCGGAGCTTCGACGCCTGGGCCGAGGCGCCGCTGGTCGTCCACGCCGCCCCCGGCTTGCTGGCACACCGCATCCAGACGCCGACCGAGTCCGCGACCGAGGTACCGATGACCATCGAGCTCACGACACGAGAGCTTCGGCCTGGTGGCGTCCTGATCGGCAGTGTGACCGCGACCCCAACGGTCGAACAGGTCACGCGAGGCTTGCGCGCTCAACTGGTGCGCGAACGCCACGAGCAGGACGGCATCGTCGATCGCGACGTCGAGGCCGTCGTGACACTGACCGGCGAGGCTCAGTTGCAGCCGGGCGTAGCGATCTCTTCGTCCTTCCAGATCGCCGCCCCCGAGGACCTCGCCCCTTGCTGGGACGCCAGGTACAACTCACAGCACTGGTACCTGGAGGTCGTCGCCGACCTGCCCATGATGCGGGACGAGGTCACCCGCATCGAGCTGTTGGTCACCCCGGGACGGAAGGTGCAAGACGACGCCGTCAGCGGGGGGCTGTGACAGCGCCGACGATGAGGTCGTTGCGGGCGTCCTGACCGATCGGCTCCGAGGTGTGGATGCCGTCTCGCAGATACCGGGCCGGCCCGCCGCCCGGCTGGGTCGCGATGTACCCGGCCCAGTCGATGATCCGCAGGTTCGGGTGGCGTACGGCGGCCTGCCCGAGCTGCTGGTTGATCCACGCGCTGTTGGCCAGGTCGGCCGCCCGCATGTCGGCCGGCTGCCGGGCCCGGCTGACGTGCACGTTGACCCAGTAGACCGTCCGCGAGGGGCCGGCGATGTGCATCGCCCGCTCGACCTGCGCGGCGAACGTAGGCGGGTCGAAGATGTCGTTCGAGCCGACCGCCATGACGATCCGGCTGGGCAGGCCGAACCGCCGCTCCCAGTCCTCCAGCGCATCGACGGCCGCGGACGTCGGTTGCCCGGACCAGTCGTGGACGGCGATGGAGTCGCCGGTCCGGTTCCTGAGCAGTTTCTCCAGGGCGGGACTGTCCTGGACGGCGATCGAGTCACCGAACATGAACACTCCGTTGAACATCAGCGCGTCGCGGATGTCGTCATCGGACGAGATCCGCTTGGTCAGGTCCTGCCACGGACCCAGCGTCCCCAAGCCGAAGGGCCCCGGAGTGATCGACCGCGCCCCGGTGCCGGCCACGCTGCTCACCGGCTTCGCCAGTTGTGGCTTGCCGGGCTCGAGCAACGCCAGCACACCACCGAGCAGCGCCAGGATGAGCAGAGTCACTGTGATGGCGACGAGCGGGCCGCCGATGTGCTCTCGGAAGCTGCTGCGATGTCTGAAGCCCCACACCCCCAGGTTTCAAGTTCTACCCCTCTACATGTCTCGACGCGGTGAACGGTTCCATCCGTTACATGCCGAAGGGCCCGCCTGTCGACGGGCCCTCCGAGCGACACCGATTCACGCAAGGCGGACAAGTGACCCGCCGGCAGTGATTCCGATCGACGTCCGTACGCCGGCCACGGTCAGATCGACGACGTACGTCGTACCCGACCAGCGGGTGCGATACGTGACCGAACCGGTCGCTCGCACCGGTGCGATGAAGGACAGGATCGACGCTGTCGTCCCGGAGCGCGCGAACATCAGCGTGGGCGCCGACGTCCGCGTGGTGATCTTCGGGTAGTGCCAGCCCTGGATCGGCTTGGTCTGCCCCTGCTTGAGCAGGATCGCCCCGGCCGGGAGCGCCTGCCGGTAGGGCACCTGGAACAGGATCGTCCGGGTGTCCTCACCCGGCCGCATCGCCAACGCGGTCGTCCGCGAGTACACCGTGGCCTTCTGGTCCGACGGCAGATGCCACAGTGTCTGGAACTGCTGCGCCGTCTTGGCCGAGCCGCGGTCGAGGGTGACGATCAGATCCGGATTCCTGACCACGAGCGCGGCGCGGACGCGGCTGATCCCGGTCCCGGGTGCGTCGGAGAATTCGTAGAAGTCGGACGACGTGTTGAGCGCGTACCGGGTCAGCTTGGTGGCCGGGTACTTGTCCGCCGACAGCGGTGTCGTCATCGAGCTGTGCGCGAACGGGCTCTTCGCCCAGGTCCGCCAGACGTCGTTCTGGTAGCCGGCGTGGCCGCCGTCGATCAGGATCTCCCTGCCGCGGGCGGCGTACGTCAGCGCCATGTGGTCGCTGTGTCCGTGCAGTTGGCGCCCCGGCCCGTACCTGATGCTGTACGACGCCTGGGACGCGAACGTCTCGCTCGTGCCCCAACCGGAACGGCCGAAGACGTAGCCGGCCGAGTACACCCCGACACGTTGGGTCAACGCGGTCCCGACCGCGCCCTTGCTGCCGGCGTACTCGAGCGGAGTGCCGGCGACCGGCGCCGTACGCACGACCTCCGAGTCGCCGATCTGGTGGAGGTTGCCCAGTGAGTTCGTGGCCAGCGCCAGCCACTTCGCCAGCAGGGTGCGTCTCGCGGTGATCGTCGTACCGGGGTCGGCGCCGCAGGCGGTCAGTACGTCGGCCGCGCGTCCCCAGAGTGAATAGTTGAACTGCGCGTAGGCCGTCGACTGCTCGTTGGTCGAGCCCTGCGAGTCGATCGCGGTCGTGATGCCGGCGGCGAGACGCTGCTGAGCGAGTGTCTTGTAGTCCGAGCGGTTGAGCGTGCAGCCGACGCCGAACAGCGCGATGCTCTCGTCGGTGCCGTGGTTCCAGGCGCCGCTCCAGTTGTAGGTCAGGAACGCGGCGTGGTCGAGCAGGGCCTTGTCCAGCCACTGGTAGCGCGGCGGGAGCGTGGTGACCTTCAGCCCGGAAAGCACTGCCTGCCGGGTGCACATGATCACGTTGGTGCGGTGCATCGTCGACTCCCAGGCGCCGACATTGGCCTTCCAGGAGTAGGGATTGTCGATCACCCAGTCGCTGACGATCGTGGTGACCCGGACGATCGCGTTCGCGTCACCCTGGCCGGCCGCGATGATGCCCTGTCCCAGCCAACGCAGCGAGTGGAACCACATGTACCAGCTGGGATTGCCGTACGGGTTGAGCTTCCAGTTGATGTTGCCGCTGCCGTTGCCGACCTTGTACGCCTTGAACCCGCCCCAGGCGTAGTAGTCCTGCATGACGTAGGACAACGGCGTCGCGTCGTCGACCGAGCTGAACCCGGGACAGGTGTACGTCCCGGCGGCCGCCTGCGCCTTCGCCCTGGCGTCGGTCCCCGTCCTGATGTCGTTCGCCGGCGGCTCGGTCGCCGGAATCACGTTCGTTGCCCCCGGCACGAACTGCGTCCCCGGCGGCTCCGGCAGATCTTCCGCGATCACGATCCCCGGGTTGTCCGCCGCTGCCACTGTTCCTGTCGCTGTTGCCGTCCCGCCGCTGCCGGCCGCCCCCGCCACCAACAGCCCCATCACCAAAACCAATCTGACCATGACCTTCCCCCACCACTAGCCCGCAGCCCCCAGCGTGCGGTGAGAATCCCTCTACCTCGCACGATGGTCAGCAAGGGGGGGAAAGTTGCGCCCGGCCCCAGTCATCCCACAGCGTGCCCACCCGCTACCTCACAGTGCCCAAAGCCGAGCACCCGCGCCTGGCGGACGGTAGGCTTCTCGGCATGGTGAATGCGGACGGGTTGAGGAAGATCGAGCGGGCTCGCCTGACGTACCTGGTGGCGGGCAGGGCCGCCGAGGCAGACGCCGTACACGCGGACGACTTCGTGATCGTCACGCCGAGCGGGCACTCGTGGTCGAAGGCCGAGTACCTGGGCGGCATCGAGTCCGGTGACATCGACTATCGGCGGTTCGAGCCGGTCTCCGCGATCGACGTGATGCTCGACGGCGACGTCGCCGTACTGCGCTACAAGTCCGCGATCGAGATCTCCGTCGGCGGCCGCGAATCCGGCGAACTCGAGGCGTGGCACCTCGACTGCTACCGCCGTACGACGACCGGCTGGCAGATCCGCTGGTCCCAGGCGACCGCAATCACCTGACAATGCCCGAGCCCTCGGCACCAATCATCGCCCGGGCAGACGCGGCCTGTGTCTGAGGGTCAGGCGGAGCGTTCTGCTTCGCTGCGCTCTACGCAGAACTCGTTGTGTTCGGGGTCGTGCATGGTGACCCAGCCGCGGCCGTCGGCTTGGCGGTGGTCCTCGTGGATGGTGGCGCCGAGGCCGAGGAGGCGGTCGACCTCTTCGTCGCGGGTGCGCTGGTTCGGGACCCAGTCGATGTGGACGCGGTTCTTGACCGACTTGGACTCGGGTACGGCGATGAACAGCAGTCCGGGAACGGGTGCCGGCGCGACCACGAGGACCTCGTCGTCGCCGGGCTCGTCGCCGTCTCCGAGCGGCCAGCCGGTGGCGGTGCTCCAGAACCGCGCGAGCTCGTACGGGTTGCCGGCATCGATCGTGATGTGTCGCGGGATCATCCCGAGACCCTAACCGTGCAGGGTCTCGCGGACTGTCGGTGGCCGGGTCTACTGTGCGGGGCAAAGAGTGTTTCCACCCAGGGGGAAGGGGAGTCAGATGGCGTCTCGGCTCAATCCGTACATCCAGTACGACGGCAACGCGCGGGAGGCGATGGAGTTCTACCGAGGCATTTTCGGCGGGGAGCTGGCCACCAACACGTTCGCCGAATTCGGCGCGAGCAGCGGCCCGGACGACGAGAACAAGTTGATGCACAGCCAGCTCGAGACGCCGAGCGGCTTCACCCTGATGGCGTCGGACACGCCGCAGGGCATGACGTACAACCCGGGCGACAACATCGCGATCAGCCTGAGTGGCGACGGCGAGGAACTGCGCGGGTACTACGAGAAGCTGTCCGACGGCGGGAAGGCGACGGTCCCGCTGGAAAAGCAGATGTGGGGTGACGAGTTCGGCATGGTCACCGACAAGTTCGGCATCAACTGGATGATCAACATCTCCGCCCAGAGCTGATCACCGAACTGACTGTCCTGTTGCGCCTGCCGAACGGCCGGCGGGCGCAGCACTGGGCCGGTGGCGGCAGCCCGGCGTACCGGCGTCCGGAAATTCAGTACGGCGGCCCGCGGCTGCGGGGCTACCGTGAAGCATGGGACTCAACGACCTGCTGTACGACCCGATCCGGCACAACAACTGGGCGACGAAGAGCTTGATCAAGTTCTGTCGCGATCAGAAGCTCAGCGCCGCACAGCTGGAAGTCACCGGCGTCGGCACGTACGGCGGGATCCTGGCCACCCTCGATCACATCGTCCGGTGTGACGGCAGCTACCTGCGCCGGATCGCCGACAGCCCGCTCGACTTCGTGGACAGCGAGCAGGTGGCCGACTTCGACGCCCTCGAGCGCTGGAACGACGAGGCGGGCGTGCTCTGGGAGGAGTTCCTCGCCAAGCCGATCGACGTCGAACGCGTACTGAACGTCGACAACAACACCCGCGCCACCCGGGTCGGTATCTTCATCGCCCAGGCGATCAACCACGCCAACCACCACCGCGAACAGGTCTGTGCGGTCCTCACCGGCTTCGGCATCGAACCGCCCGACATCCAGGCGTGGGAGTACGCCTGGACCCACAGCCGCATCTGGGACCTCCCCGAATCCGAACGCCCCGCCTCCTGAACCAGGTGCTGGTCAGCCGTTGCGCTTCACGAGCTCGGCGGATTCGGGGACCGGGGTGACCGGCGTGCCGTAGTTGAACCAGCTCAGCAGGTTCTCCACCACCAGGCTGCCCATGGCGTTGCGGGTGGGGATGGTGGCGGAGCCGACGTGCGGGAGGAGGACGGCGTTCGGGAGGTCGAGGAGGCCGGGGTGGACGGTGGGCTCGGCTTCGAAGACGTCGAGGCCGGCGCTGAGGATGGTGCCGGTGCGGAGCGCGTCGACCAGGGCTGACTCGTCGACCACGCTGCCGCGGGCCACGTTGATGAGGATGCCGTCGGGACCCAGTGCTTCGAGGACCTCGGCGTTGACCAGGTGGCGGGTGTGGTCGCCGCCGGGAATGACGATCATCAGGATGTCCACGTCGCGGGCCATCTCGAGCAGGGACGGGTAGTAGCGGTACTCGACGTCCTTGCGGCGCCGGTTGTGGTAGGCAACGGAAACGCCGAACGGGGTGACGCGGTCGGCGATCGCCTGGCCGATCCGGCCCAGGCCGAGGATGCCCATCCGGCGGCCGTGCAATGTTGCCTTGGTCAACGGATAAGGGCGGTCGTGCCACTGGCCGGCCCGCAGGTACCGCTCGGCCTGGGGTAGTTCGCGAACTGTCATCAGCAACAGACCGAGGGCGGTATCGGCGACCTCGTCGTCGAGCACGCCGGGGGTGTTCGTCACCACGACACCGCGCTCGGCGGCGGCGGTCGCGTCGATCTGGTCGTAGCCGACACCGAAGCTCGCGACGAGCCGTACGTTGGGCAACCGGTCCAGGAACGCACCGTCGATCCGCGTGCCACCGGTCGCGACGGCAACGATCTCCTCGCGCCGCCTGGCAAGCACCGCGTCCGGATCCGCCTCCTCCCAGAACCGGATCAGCTCGACCTTCCCGTCCAGACCGTCCGCGACCGACCGGTTCATCGGTCCCGGCATCAACACCACTGGCAGTCCCATAGTTCCTCCTCGCAGAACATCCTCACCGAACCGCACCGACCGCACCAGGAACCCGGCCCGCACTCTTCAGGCACCGAAATTCATCGCAGCTTCGCTACTCAACCCTATTTCCTGTCGCCGATAGGACTGACGATCGGGGGAGGAGGACACCATGATCATCGACTGCGCCTACTACCGGGACGGGCACCGCCAGCACGTCGGTCCGATGTCGATCGAGGACGCCGCCGCGCGGTGCAAGGAAGGCGGTTCCGTCTGGCTCGGCATGTTCGAGCCCACCGTCGACGAACTCGTCCAGGTCAGCGCGAGCTTCGGTCTGCACGAGCTAGCGGTCGAGGACGCGCAGACCTTCCACCTGCGCCCGAAGGTGGAGCCGTACGAAGGCGATATCCGCCTCGTCATCCTGCGCACCGCACGGTACGACGACCAGCGGGAGGAGGTGGACTTCGGCGAGGTGAGCGTGTTCGTCGGGCCGGCGTTCGTGATCACCGTCCGTCAGGGTGTCGCCAGCGATCTGCACGGCGCCCGGATCCGGCTCGAGCAGCGCCCCGAGCTCCTGAAGGCCGGCACGACCTCCGTGCTGTGGGCCATCTTCGACCAGGTCGTGGACGGGTACGGCCCGGTCGTCGCGGAGCTCGAACGCGATATCGAGCAGGTCGAGCACACCGTCTTCGCGGGGTCGGTCGCACCGACCGAGCGGATCTACTTCCTACGCCGCGAGGTGACCGACTTCTACCGGGCCGTTCACCCGCTGCTCGCCGTACTGGCGACGATCGAGCGGGGGTGCGCGCGACACCGACCTGCTGCCGTACTTCCGGGACGTGCACGACCACCTGATGCTGGTGAACGAGGGGGTGGCGGCGCAACGCGATCTCCTCGCGACCGTGCTCGAGGCGAACATGGCGGTGATCTCGGTCGAGCAGACCAAGGTCAGCGTCCGGCAGAACGCGACGATCGAGCAGCTCACCATCCTGGCCACGGTGTTCCTGCCGCTGACCTTCGTGACCGGGTTTTTCGGTCAGAACTTCGGCTGGCTGGTCGACCACATCAGCGCCGAATGGGACTTCCTCGTCCTGGGCATCGGCGGCCTGCTCGTCCCGTGCGTCGCGCTGTTCATCTGGTTCCGTCGCCAGCGCGCAGCCCGGCTCCGAGCTGGCGGATCCTCGAACCGGGCGAGTTCCGCCGCTGAGAAATCAAGCTGAGTAGCGGCCATAAGCTGTCCGCTACTCAGCTCATCCTGAATACATGACCGAGAACAGCAGTAGTACAGCCACCTTCCACGCGTACTTCGGCTACCGCGACGCGGTCGGCGCCCTGCGCTGGCTCGAGAAGGCGTTCGGGTTCGAGACCACGATGGAGGTGCCGGACGACAAGGGCGGCATCATGCACGCCGAGGTTCGGTACGGCGGCGTGGCGTTCACCCTCTTCACCGACGAGGAGGGCTACGACAAGCCGATCCGCAAGGGTGAGACCGTCGGCCACGGCAGCTATGTCGCGTTCGACAGCCAGGCCGAGGTCGACGCGATCTACGAGACCGCGGTCGCGGCCGGGGCCGACTCGGTCTGGGAGCCGGCCGACACCGCGTGGGGCAACTACCGCTGCCGCGTCGCCGACCCCGAGGGCTACGAGTGGACCTTCGGGACCCACCGCCCGGGCCTGCCCGCCTCCTGGTAAACACCTACGGGTGGATCCGCGACTGATCGTCATCAGGGGCAACTCCGGCTCGGGCAAGAGTTCCGTCGTCGAAACCATCCGGCAGCTGTACGGCCGCGGTGTCGCCTGGATCGAGCAGGACTACGTCCGCCGCATCATCTTCAAGGAACTGGACCAGCCCGACGGCGCCAACATCCAGGCGATCCGGCAGCTCGCGCAGCACGCCCTCGATCGCGGCTACCACGCCGTGGTCGAAGGCATTATGCCGAAGGTCCGGTACGGCGACATGCTCGCGCAACTGCACGCCGACCACGCCGGGCCGTCGTACTTCTACTATCTGGACGTCCCGTTGGAGGAGACGATCCGGCGGCATGCGACCCGGCCGAAGGCGAGCGCGTTCGCCGGTGCGGACATGGCCGAGTGGTATCACCCGCAGGACCTGCTCGACGGGCCGCGCGAGACGGTCATCGACCAGAGCAGCTCACTGGAGATGACCGTCAAGCGCATCCTCACTGAAACAGGGCTACGTCCAGCCGCCGAGTTCCAGGTCGGCGACCACGACGGGCTGGCCTGACAGCAGCGACTGGTTGGCGGCGATGCCGACGGCAACGGCCCGGACGCCGTCGTGGACGTCCGCCGCGCGGCCGAGCGGGTCGTTGCCGGGACCCTGGAAGAGGTCGGCGTAAATCAAGCGGTCACCGCCGCCGTGGCCGCCGACCCCGCGTGGGATCTCGACCTCGACCGCCGGTGCCCAGTGCTTCTGCAACACCAGCCGCTCACCGTCCGATCGCACCTCGCCCGCGACCACGCGCTCGGCCGGATAGCTCGGGTCGATCCGGTCGTCGATCACCGCGGCGCGCTCGACCACCTCGAGCTCGGCGCGACCCTCGGTGCCGTTGACGCAGACCCGGTAGCCCTCCCACGGCGAGTGCGCGTTCAGCGAGTAGCTCAGCCGGGCGCCGTTCGCGTACTCCGCGATCACGGCCAGGTTGTCCTCGATCGTGATGCCCGGACCAAACACGTCCTGATCACGCCTGTACCCGTCGTACTGCTCGCTCTCCAGGTACAGCTGTCGGTTGGTGTCGTCGTTGCGCAGGTCGAGCAGCCACGGATCCTCAGCCGAACCGTCGACCGTACCGCGCTCAGGTCGTTGCCCAAGGCCACGAGTGGCGGCGTTGTCCGATCCATAGAAGGACAACCCACCCGACGCGAACACGCGCACCGGGGATGAGGCGATCCACCAGTTCACCAGGTCGAAGTGGTGAGACGCCTTGTGCACCAGCAGGCCGCCGGAGAACCGCTTCTCCCGGTGCCAGCGGCGGAAGTAGTCCGCGCCGTGCCGGGTGTCGAGCACCCACTGGAACTCCACGCTGGTGACGGTGCCGATCTCGCCGTCGGCGATCAGTTGCCGCAACGCGCTGTTGCGGGGCGAGTAGCGGTAGTTGAAGGTGACCACGACCGACTTGCCGGACTCGTTCATCGCGTCGACGATCTGCCGGGTGCCGTCCGCGTCGATGGTCAGCGGCTTCTCCACGATCACGTCCGCGCCGGCGCGCAGGATCCGGGCGACGACGGACGCGTGGGTGTAGTCCGGACTCGTCACGACCGCCCGGTCGACGGACTGCTCCTTGATCATCCGTTCCAGGTCGTCGGCGCCGTACTGTGGCAGCTCGGGACCGCCGAGCTCTTTCACCCGCCGGTCGTGGAACGCCAGCCGCCCCGGGTTCGGGTCGAGCAACGCGACCAGTTCGGCCTCCTCGGGGTGCTCCTGCAAGATCGCGCGGATGTACGCCTGCGCTCGCGAACCGGTACCTGCCACTGCATAGCGTCTGGGCACGACGGGACCTTTCTACTCGTGTAGCTGACCACGCTAGCAACCGTTTTCCAGAGCGGTCAACGCCCGTATCATCGGCACATGACGAAGGCCCCTGTGACCCGGAACGACGTGGCGGAGTACGCCGGGGTCAGCACGGCCGTGGTCAGTTACGTGGTCAACGAGGGCCCGCGGCGGGTGTCGCCGGAGACGCGGGAGCGGGTGCTGACGGCGATCCGCGTGCTCGGCTACCGGCCGAATGCGACCGCCCGCGCGCTGCGGATGGGCACCACCCGCACCTTCGGCCTGATCACCCCGGACGGCGGGAACCCGTTGTTCGCCGAGCTCGCCAAGGCGATCGACAAGGAGGCCTCGGCCCGCGGGTACGTCGTCCTGCAGACCAGCGCGGACGGTGATCCGGACACCGAGCACGCGAAGATCGCGGAACTGCTGACCCGCCAGGTGAGCGGTCTCGTCCTGGTCGCGCCGACCGAGGACCCGGACCTCAGTGACGTCGATGTCCCGATCGTCGCCATCAACCGCGAGCTGCCGGCGGCGTCGAGCGTGCGGTCGCAGTACCGCGAAGGTGCGCGCCAGGGTGTCGAGCACCTCATCGGGCACGGTCATCGCACCGTCGGCCTGGTGATCGGGCACACCCGCGACGGCCGCCCGCCGGAACGCGAACTCGGCTGGCGTGATGCACTCGAGCACGCCGGTCTCGAGGTGGGTCCGATCGCGCGCACCACCTTCAGCCGTCGCGGCGGGTACGACGCCGGCCGCGAGTTGCTCGCGGCAACAAACCGGCCAACCGCGATCTTCGCCAGCTCGGACCTCCAGGCAGTCGGCGTCCTGCGAGCGATCCACGAGGCCGGGCTGAACGTCCCCGACGACCTCGCGGTACTGGCCTTCGACGGCACGGCCGAAACCGAGTACAGCTGGCCGCCGCTGAGCGTCGTACGCCAGCCGCTCGAGCAACTGGCGCACCAGGCAGTCACCCGACTGATCGACGGCCGGGACGCCGTAGAGGCAGTCACCTGCCCGACAGAACTGATCCTCAGGCGGTCCTGCGGCTGCTAGAGCGTGCCGAGGTCTTCAAAGATCAGGGCCGTGCGGGTGGCGAGGACTTCGGGGATGGCCTGGAGCTTTTCCAGGACGACGCGGCGGAGGCCTTCGTTGTCGGCGGCGCGGACCAGCAGGATGGCGTCGAAGTCTCCGCCGACCAGGGCCATGTGCTTGACCTCCGGGATCGCCTGGAGCTGTTCCCGCAGGGTTCGCCAGGAGCTCTGCCGGAGACTGAGAGTGACGTACGCCGACGTCGCAAGACCCAGCTTCAGCGGGTCGACCGTGGCGGTGAATCCGGTGATCACACCGGTCGTGGTGAGTCGTTCGACCCGGGCGTAGGCGTTCGCGCGGGAGATGTGGATCTGGTCGGCCAGCGCCCGGATCGAGAGCCGTCCGTCCCGGCCGAGCGCCTCGACGATCTGCCGGTCGACCTCGTCCAGCGCCGGGGCGACGACCATCTGTCCAGGGAGAGCCGGGCTGATCATCACGTCGTCGGACATCCTGCTCCTCGATCTGTGGCGGTCGGCATCAAACGTCTCGTGATTCTCCCAGGTCTGGATCCGATTGGCCAGAAGTACGACGATGAGGCCACCGTCCGTCTCCTGCGTTGGAGGGTCCAATGAACGAGCGAAGTGAGTTCATCATCAAGCACTGCCCACTTCGCGCCTCATCGGCGCCCGGAGCGAAGCGAGGACGTCGATGAGCTCCGTCGAGGAGCGTTTGCTCCCCTCCGCTGAACCCGTCCGGTTGATCGACCAGGACGGCGTGCTGCACGACCATCCGTCGTACCGGCTTCCCGATCGGGAGGTCCTGCTCGACGGCTACGCACAGTTGATCAAGGGGCGCCGGATCAACGACCAGGCCGGTGCGCTCGTCCGGCAGGGCCGGCTCGCGGTCTACCCGTCGTCGCACGGGCAGGAGGCATGCCAGGTCGCCGCCACGATGGTGTTGCGCGAAGGCGACTGGCTGTTCCCGACGTACCGCGACACGGTCTCGATCGTCAGCCGCGGCGTCGACCCGATCGAGACACTCACGCTGCTCCGCGGTGATTGGCACTCGGGCTACGACCCGTACGCCCGCAAGGTCGCACCGCAGTCCACTCCGCTGGCGACCCAGCTGACTCATGCCGTTGGTGTCGCCCACGCCGCCCGGCTCCGCAACGAGGACACCGTGGTGATGGCGCTCTGCGGTGACGGCGGCACCAGTGAGGGCGACTTCCACGAGGCACTCAATTTCGCCGCCGTCTTCCACACCCCGGTCGTTTTCTTCATCCAGAACAACGAGTACGCGATCTCCGTGCCGCTCGCCCGCCAGAGCGTCGCACCCTCCCTTGCCCACAAGGGCATCGGGTACGGCGTTCCCGGCGAACGGGCTGATGGCAACGATCTGGCCGGGCTGCTCGCCGTACTCGGACAGGCCGTGGACAAGGCGCGCGCGGGTGAAGGTCCGCAACTCGTCGAGGCGCACACCTACCGCGTGCAGGCGCACACGAACGCGGACGACGCGACCCGGTACCGCAACGAGGACGAGGTCACGCCGTGGCTGGAGCGCGACCCGATCAAGCGGCTCGAGGCCTATCTCACGCAGGAGCGGTTGCTCGACGACGCGGTGAGGCAGCGGGCGAACGCGGCAGCCGATGAGGTTGCCGCGCGGCTCAGAGACGGCCTGATGCCGGAGCCGACGGTCGACCCGGCGGACCTGTTCGCGTACCTCTACACGTCGCAGACGCAGCAGTTGAAAGAGCAGGCGGCGTTCCTGCGGGACGAGCTCGCGCGAGAGGAGGCCTGAGCCATGACGCACGTGAAGATCACCATGGCGCAGGCGCTGAACCAGGCCCTGCGGGACGCGATGAAGGCCGACGACCGCGTGCTGATGTTCGGTGAGGACGTCGGTGCCCTGGGCGGGGTCTTCCGGATCACCGACGGGCTGACCGCGGAGTTCGGCGAGGACCGGTGCTTCGACACCCCGCTGGCCGAGTCCGGCATCGTCGGGATGGCGGTCGGGCTGGCGATGAACGGGATGCGGCCGGTGGTCGAGATGCAGTTCGACGCGTTCGGGTACCCGGCGTTCGAGCAGATCGTCTCGCACGTCGCCAAGATGCGGAACCGTACCCGCGGCCGGGTCACCCTGCCGATGGTGATCCGGATGCCGTACGCCGGCGGGATCGGCGGCGTCGAGCACCACTGCGACTCCTCCGAGAGCTACTACGCGCACACCCCGGGCCTCACCGTGGTCGCGCCGGCCACCGTCGCGGACGCCTACACCTTGTTGCGTAAGGCAATCGAGTTCCCGGACCCGGTCGTCTTCATGGAGCCGAAGAAGCTCTACTGGGCCAAGGAAGAGGTCGATCTGACCGAGGACCACCCCGGCATCGGGACGGCCGTCGTACGGCGGGAGGGAGCGGACGCGACGCTGATCGCGTACGGGCCGACGGTGCCGGTCGCGCTGGAAGCCGCCGAGGTCGCGGCCGCCGAGGGGCGCCAGTTGACTGTGGTGGACCTGCGGTCGATCGTGCCGTTCGACGACGAGACGGTCGCTGCGGCGGTACGTCGTACCGGCCGGGCTGTCGTGGTCGCGGAGGCGAGCGGGTTCGCGAGTGTGTCGTCGGAGATCGTTGCCCGGGTCACCGAACGGTGCTTCCACTCGCTGGCCGCGCCGATCCGGCGAGTGACCGGGTTCGACATCCCGTACCCGCCGCCGAAGCTGGAGAAGTACCAGCTGCCGGGCGTGGACCGGATCCTCGACGCCGTGGACGATCTGCAGTGGGAGGACTCGTGAACACCTTCCAGTTGCCGGACCTCGGTGAGGGGCTGACCGAGGCCGAGATCGTCCGCTGGCTGGTGAAGGTCGGCGACGTCGTCACCGTCGACGCACCGGTCGTCGAGGTCGAGACCGCCAAGTCCGTGGTCGAGCTGCCCTCGCCGTACGCCGGTGTCGTCGAGGAACTCCACGGCGAACCGGGCACGGTCATCCCGGTCGGCAAGCCGCTGATCACCATCGCGGAGGTTGACGCGGGTACGACGTACCGCGAGGAGGAGAAGGCGGGATCGGGCAACGTTCTGATCGGCTACGGGACCGGGGACGGTGCCGGGTCCGGTCGCCGACGGAAGCCGCGGCCGCAGGCGGTTTCCGGAAGATCGGTGCCACCCAGCGGCAACAATCCTCCGAAAACCCCGGTCCCGTTGGTGATTTCGCCGTTGGTACGGCGGATGGCGCGGGATGCCGAGGTGGATCTGAAGAGTCTGGCCGGATCGGGTGCCAACGGGCTGATCGTGCGGCGGGATGTGGAGGAGGCCATCGCGCAGCGGTTCGAGAAGACGCCGGAGGTCGAGTCCCGGACCGGGCTCGCCGAATTGCGGCGGACGCCGATGAGCGGGTTCCGGAAGGCGGTGGCGGCGACGTTGACCCGGAGCCGGGCCGAGATTCCGGAGGCGACGACGTGGGTGGACGTGGACGCCACCGCGCTGGTGGAGCTGCGGGAGTCGTTGCGGTCGGCAAAGGATTCCGGGCCGGGGTTGCTGGCGTTGATGGCGCGGTTCGTGGTGGCCGGGTTGCAGAAGTACCCGGAGCTGAACGGGTTCGTCGACACCGAGCGGGAGGAACTCGTCCAGTACGACGGGATCAACCTCGGCCTGGCGGCGCAGACCGACCGCGGTCTCGTCGTACCGGCGGTGCCGAACGCGCACCGGCTGACCACGCGCGCCCTGGACGCGGAGATCAAGAGGTTGACCGACTCCGCGCGGGCCGGGCGACTGACGCCGTACGAGCTGGCTTGCGGGACGTTCACGCTGAACAACTACGGCAGCTTTGGTGTGGACGGCAGCGCGGCGATCATCAACCACCCACAGGTCGCGATCCTCGGCGTCGGCCGGATCATCGACCGTCCGTGGGTGGTCGACGGCGAACTCGCGATCCGCAAGCTGACCCAGTTGTCGCTCGTCTTCGACCACCGCGTCTGCGACGGCGGTACGGCAGCCGCCTTCCTCCGCTTCGTCGCCGACGCCTTCGAAACGCCCGCCTCGGCCTTCGCCGACCTCTAACCACCGACTTTGTGCACCAGCTCCGCATTCTGAGCGCGGATCCGTACGGATCTGGTGCACAAAGGGGGTTAGGAGAGCTGGCGGGGGCGGAGACCGACGAGGATGGCGCGGAGGCCGGTCGTGAAGCGGGCCTCCGGGCCGGCGAGGTTCTCCCGGCTGAGGTACGCCGCGAGGCTTGTCGCGCCGACGCCCAGCTGGTCGCCGGCCGCGGTGGCCCAGTCGTCCTCGGTCAGCCCACTTCGCCGTACAGTCGCCGTCCAGGCCGCATCGGTCACGGCCGCGCCGATCAGGTAGTGGAAGATCGCCGACACGGCGGCATCCAGATGGACGCCCTTGAACCCGGCTGAGCTCAGCACGTTCAGGATCCGCTCGGCCAGGCCCTGGTAGTTCGGGCCTAGTCCGGCATGCGACGCCAGCAACTGCGGCGCCCACGGATGCGCCCACAGTGCTTCGTACGCCGCTGTCGCCAGGACCGTCACCTGGTCGCGCCAGTCGCCACCGGTAGTCGGTACGAGCGCCTCGGCCAGCACCTCGTCGACGGCGAGCTCGAGCAGGTCGTTCTTGTTCGCGATCCGCCAGTACAGCGCGGACGTCGCGGCGGTGCCGAGCTCGGCCGCCATCCGGCGCATCGAGAACGTGTCCATGCCGTCTCGGTCCAGCACCTTGATCGCCGTACGGACGATGTCGTCCCGGCTCAGCGGCGCCCGCGTCGCGGTGGGATCGGCCCGCAACCACACCGATCCGAGCACCGTCTTCTCATCCGCCTCGCGCGCCACCCGCCAGAGCATAGCGAAGACAGTGTTCCACGAAGCAAAACACTGCTTTAGTGCGCGAGTCGCTACATCAGATGCCTGTAAAGGAAAGGGATGCTGGGGCCGCGATCACTTGCGCTCGGCAACTCCCGGGACAAGAATGCCCGGGTTCGAGGGATAGGTCCCGGGGGCCATCGACGACGTAGCCGGTCATTTTGACCGGAATCCGACCATGGGTGGGGAAGACTTGTGAACGACGCATCGCCGGACGCGCGCCGGAAGACGAACAGCTCACGTGCGGTAGCACTGCTCAGTAGCGTCGGCGCCCTGGCGCTGGCGCTGGGCGGTGTCACGCTCGCGATGGCCCCGTCGGCCTCGGCCAGCGGCGCAATCATCGACGGCAATCCGGGCTGCGCGGATGTGATCCCGGGCTCGACCGAGATCAAGTTCGACCCGCCGACCCCAGGTTCGGACACCGAGGATGGCGTGACGGTGACCTGGGCCGTGGCCACTCTGCAGGGCGACGACCCGGATCACGCCGGTGACCAGACCGGCGGCCAGCAGGTCAGCTTCACCGCCACCGGCGGCGTTGTGCTCGGCGCGCTGATGAAGGGTGGTCCGGCGGCGAACTTCTACGACTACCAGCCGGCCGGGACGACCGCCGACTCCGGTCTGCACACGCCGGTGAACTCGAACAACGACGAGTACTACGGCATCAGCCACGTGACGTTCTGCGTCAAGAAGGTCACCACGACGCCGACGCCGACGCCGACGGACACGCCGACCAGCCCGACCCCGAGCCCGACGGACACGCCGACCAGCCCGACGCCGAGTCCGACGGACACGCCGACCGACAGCCCGACGCCGAGCCCGACGGACACGCCGACCGACAGCCCGACGCCGAGCCCGACGGACACGCCGACCGACAGCCCGACGCCGAGCCCGACGGACACGCCGACCGACAGCCCGACGCCGAGCCCGACGGACACGCCGACCGACAGCCCGACGCCGACGACAAGCCCGACCAGCACCACGAGCTCGCCGACGGTCGCGGTCCCGACCGAGGTCGACGCGGGTCAGAACGGTGGGTTCAAGAACATGTCCGCGATCACCACCAGTCAAGGTGTCGGGGGTCTCGCCCTCCTCACGCTCGGTGGTCTGCTCGTGTTCGCCGGCATCATGAAGTCCCGGCAGACGCGCGGTCAGCACTCTGCCTGACATGTCCGCACGGCGTCGCCGCCCGGGCCGCGCTCGTTCATCGTGGTGGACGATCGGGGCCCTGGCGGCCGGCGCAGCACTTCTCCTGACCGGCGGTTACCTCCAGTTCAGGACCAGCGACGCTGAAGGAAGCCGGCAGCGGACCGCTGCTGCCGGCCCTGCGTCGGCCTCCAACTCCACGAGGGCACCCACGACGTCCGCCGTACCGTCGCAGCCAACACAGCCGACGCAGTCGTCGTCGAAGGCCACCACCACACCGAGAAACACGTTCCCGCCTGAGGCACTCAGCACCGCGCCGACCCGGCCGGGAAACCCGGTCAAGGTGACGGTGCCCAGCCTGGGCATCTCCGCCAAGGTGCTCGGCATCCACGCGCGCGGGGGCACGCTGATCCCGCCGTCCAATCCTCGCGTGGTCGGCTGGTGGTCCGACGGCGCTCAGCCCGGTGCGGCCAAGGGCTCGGCCATCATCACCGGCCACACCGTGCACGACGGCGGCGGCGCGTTCGACGATCTCGATGAACTGGCGGCTGGTGACGCGGTCACGGTGTCGACCGGTCGCGGCGCGCTCAACTACGTGGTCACGTCGGTGACCACCTACCGCAAGAAGGCACTCGCCAAGCAGGCCGCCCAGCTCTTCGACCAGAGTGTCCCGGGCCGGTTGGTCCTGGTCACCTGCGAGGACTGGGACGGTACGGCGTACCTCAGCAACGCCGTCGTCATCGCCGTACCGAAGAAGAAGTAAGTAGCCGGCCCCCGTGCGCCGGCCACTGTCCGTGGGCAGCTGTTGATCTGGGCGGTCAGGGCTGAGTAGTACGTCGCGACCTCGGCGTACACACCGGGTTGCCGGCGGGGCACATCGGTGACGGGTTATTGCTGGGTCACCCCGACGGCTCGCGACCAAAGTTGCGGCCCGAGGGACCTCGGTACGACGAACTTGGCGGCGTACCGGCGAAAACTCGAAGGCATGACCGATACGCCACGGATCGACCGCTCCCAGTTCCTCCAACGTGCTGCCGCGCTCGGCCTGATCGCGACGACCGGCCTCACGGCCGCGACCGCCGGGCCCGCGGTTGCCGCCCAACCCAAGGCAGCCGCCGGCCGTCCGAAGCTCGAGTTCAAAGGGGTTGCCTATGACACCGGCACCGCGTTCGTCGGCGACGACAGCCGGATGCTCTGGCGCAAGAGCGTCATGCGCGGCGAGCTCCGGGCGATTCGCGACCGGCTGCACGCGAACTGGGTCAGCATCTACGGAAGCGACGTACGCAGGCTGATCGACACAGCGACCGAAGCGCTCGAGCTGGGCCTGCGGGTGTCGATCCAGCCGCGGTCGTTCGACGAGCCGAAGGCCGACGAGCTGGAGAAGCTGCGCAAGGTCGCGGTCCAGGCCGAGCGGCTGCGCCGCCGCTACCGCCAGGAGGTGATCCTGGTGATCGGCTGCGAGTTCATGCTGTTCACCCCGGGCATCATCCCCGGCGCGAACTTCTTCGAACGGGTCGAGTACCTGGAGAAGGGCGAGTTCGACATGGCCGAGCTGCAGCGGAAGTTGCGCGCCTTCACCGCACAGATGGTGAATGTTGCCCGCAGCAACTTCAACGGCCGGATCACGTACGGCGCCGCGCACGATCTGGAGCGGGTCGACTGGTCCCTGTTCGACATCGTCGGGCTGGACTACTACTCGTATCACGCGGACCCCGCCGGTCACACCGCGGAACTGGCCCCGTTCCGCCGTTGGAACAAGCCGATCATGATCCTGGAGTTCGGCTGCTGCGCGTTCACCGGCGCGGCAGAACTCGGCGGGATGGGCTGGGACATCGTCGACTACAGCGGCGACGTGCCGGCCATCCCACCGCAGTACGTCCGCGACGAGCAGGAACAGGCCGACCACCTGGCGAACATGCTGGACGTGTTCACCGACGAGGGGTTCCTTGGTGCGTCGCCCTACACCTTCATCTCACCCGATGCCCCGCACCGGCCGGACGATCGTCCGCACGACGAGGACATGGCCGCGTTCAGTCTGTGCAAGGTGATCCGGAAGACGTCCTCGGACCCGGCGTCGCCGTACCGCTGGGAGCCGAAGAAGTCGTTCCACTCCGTCTCACGCTTCTACCTGACCCACTAGAACGGGCTGTTCGACACGGGTGGGGCGGCGGCGGTCGAGCAGCCCGGAGATCAGCGCGACGGCCAGGCCGGACGCGGCCAGGGCGGCGCCGACCCAGTTGGGTGCGGTGTAGCCGAGGCCGTGCTCGATGGTCAGTCCACCGAGGTACGCACCGATCGCGTTGCCCAGGTTGAACGCGGCGATGTTGGCCGCGGACGCCAGCGCCGGCGCACCCGTCGCCTTGTCCATCACCCGTTTCTGCAGCGGCGCCACGGTGGCGAACCCGGCCGCACCGAAGACCGCGATCGTCACCGCCGAGGTCACCTGCCCATGGGCGGTGAACACAAACGCCGCCAGTACGACGGCCAGCAGCGTGAGGATCACGTACAGACTCGGCATCAGCGACCGGTCGGCCGCCTTGCCGCCGAGCAGGTTGCCGACCACCAGCCCGCCGCCGAACAGCACCAGCAGCCAGGTCACCGCGCCGGCCGAGAAGCCGGCGACCTCGGTCATCATCGGCGCGATGTAGGTGAACGACGCGAACACCCCGGCGAAGCCGAGTGCGGTCATCGCCAGTGCGAGCCAGACCTGGACGTTCCTGAAGACGGCCAGCTCGCTGCGCAGGCCGGGTCCTTCGGAGGTGCTCTGTCGCGGTACCAGGAGGATGATGCCGAGCAGACCGACGACGCCGAGCGCGGTCACGGCCCAGAAGGTCGACCGCCAGCCGAACTGCTGGCCGAGCGCCGTACCGCCGGGAACGCCGAACACGTTGGCCACGGTCAGACCGGTGAACATCAGCGCGATCGCGCTCGCCTGCTTCGCCTTCGGCACCAGCGACGCGGCGACCACCGAGCCGACCCCGAAGAACGCGCCGTGGGACAGCGCGGCCACGATCCGTCCGGTCATCAGGACGCCGTACGACGGCGCGATCGCGGCCAGCAGGTTGCCCGCGATGAACACCCCCATCAGCGCGACCAGCACGGTCTTGCGGGACACCCTGGACCCGATCGCGGTGAGCAGCGGGGCGCCGACCACGACGCCCAGGGCGTAGCCGGAGATGAGCAGACCGGCGGACGGGATGCTGACGCCGAAGTCGGTCGCGACCTCGGGCAGCAGGCCCATGATGACGAATTCCGTGGTCCCGATCCCGAAAGCACCGATCGCGAGTGCGAGCAGGGCTGCAGGCATGACTGACCGTCTCCTCGAATGTAGTCTCATGACTGTTACTTGCGTCCGCGATAGTTGCAGACGCGGGCTATTGCGCAAGCGTTATGATTGCGCATGCAATCGTAAAGTTCAAGTGGAGGAGCCGTGGGACTACCGGATGACGCCGCGGAGGCGCGGGCGCAGGGGTGGCGAACCCTGGCGGCTCTGCATGCCCGGATCGAGGACGAGCTGGAACGCGCGCTGCAGAAGCAGCACGGGCTGTCGGTGAGTGAGTACAGCGTGCTCGACGTACTCGCCCGGCAGGACGACTACCACCTGCGGATGAACCAGTTGTCGAACGCGGTCGTGCTGAGCCAGTCCGCGACGACCCGGCTGGTGAATCGACTCGAGGATCGCAAGCTGCTGCAGCGCTACCTGTGCCCGACGGACCGTCGAGGCATCTACACCGAGGTCACCGAGGCCGGCCGCGACCTGCTCGACCAGGCTCAGCCCACGCACGACGCCGTACTGACGTCCGCCCTGGACAAGGCCGCCGACCTGCCCGAGCTGGCTCCGCTGGTCGACGCCCTGGGCAAGTTGTCGCTGAGGGTCTGAGATGGCCCGGCGGTACGACAACCGCAAGGCCTACTACTGGCTGATGGGGAGCTGCCTGGTCCTGATCGGCCTGGCGTGGTTCGTCGTACGGCTGTTCTCCGTGCCGGTCGCGATCGGGATGAGCGCGGTCGCGGCTGTGCTGCCCCCGATCGCGGTGATCGTGGCCAACTGGGGTCAGGACTGACCGGGGCGGGTGGGGAAGGAATCAGCGCAGTACGTCGATGAAGGCGGCGGCGAGGGGGTCGGGTTCGCCGCGGGTGTAGGCCGTGAGTGTCCGGCACACCGGGGGATCGGGGCGCAGGACGTGGCCTTCGAAGCCAGTGGGCAGGATGTTGTCGGGGACGAGCGCCGGTCCGAGTCCGGCGGTGGCGAGGGCCGGAGCCGCAGCGGTTTGCTCGGTGCGTACGGCGACGCGTGGCTCGAAACCCGCTTGTGTACAAGCAAGATCGAGTACGTCGCCCAGGCCGTGACCCGGTGTGTAGTGCACCCAGGCCCGGTCGGCCAGATCCTTCAGTGCGACCGTGTCGCCGATGGCGGCCGGATCGTCCGCGGCGAGCACGACGACCAGTTCCTCGGTGCGCAGTGTGTAGATCTTTCCTTGCCAGCCGGTCGGCTCGGGGCCGACGGCCAGATCCGCCTGGCCCGCGTTCATCGCCTCGATCAGTTCGTCGGTGTGGCGGTGCTCGAACAACCGGATGCCGACGTCGGGATTGTTCTGCCGCCACCTGCGGAGAGCGGCAGGCAGTACGCCGAGGGTGATTGAGTAG
Organism: uncultured Actinomycetota bacterium; assembly: GCA_963770725.1. GTDB lineage: Bacteria > Actinomycetota > Actinomycetes > Propionibacteriales > Kribbellaceae > Kribbella. The sequence goes on along the minus strand of CAVYQT010000007.1, from coordinate 861,836 downwards.
AGGGTCGCGATCTGGAGCTCGCCGACTTCGAGGCCCGCGGCCTGGCGGGCCGCGCAGCGAGCACGTTCGGCGTCGGCGAGTGCCGCCCGGGCGTGCGGCATCATCGCGCGGCCGGTCGGGGTCAGCCGGACGTTGCGCGGCAGCCGTTCGAGCAGCGGTCCACCGGCGGATCGCTCCAGCGCGCGGATCTGATGGGACAACGCCGGCTGGGTCACGTGCAGCAGTTCGGCCGCCTTCGTGAACGACCCGTGGTCGACCACGGTCACCAAGTACTCGAGCTGTCGCAGCGTCGTCATGATCTGAGTTTATGACTTCGGTGAAAACTATGCCTTGGTCTTATCTGTACAGGTCAGCCAGGCTGTAGACATGGACAAGGTTGCCTTGGTGGTCGGTGCGCGCGGCGTGATCGGGATGAATCTGGTCGAGCAGCTGGCGTCGTTGGGTGATTGGCGCGTGGTCGGTCTGTCCCGTCGTGGGGGGATCGACGTACCGGGCCGGGTCCGGCACGTGGCCGTCGATCTGCTCGATCCGGATGACACCCGGGCGAAGCTGGCCGGCCTCACCGACGTGACGCACGTGTTCTATGTCGCCTACCAGGACCGCCCGACCTGGGCCGAACTGGTCCCGCCGAACCTGGCCATGCTCGTCAACGTGGTCGACGCCATCGAGCCGGTCGCGCGCGGGTTGCAGCACGTCAGCCTCATGCAGGGCTACAAGGTGTACGGCGCGCACCTCGGGCCGTTCAAGACGCCGGCCCGCGAGGACGACCCGCCGCACCTGCCGCCGGAGTTCAACGTGGACCAGCAGCAGTTCCTGGAGCAGCGGCAGCACGGGAAGCCGTGGACCTGGTCGGCGCTCCGCCCGTCTGTCGTCGGCGGTGTTGCCCTGGGCAACCCGATGAACCTCGCGGTCGCGATCGCCGTGTACGCGTCGATGTCGAAGGAACTCGGCGTACCGCTGCGCTTCCCCGGCAAGCCTGGGGCGTACGACGCCCTGCTCGAGCTGACCGATTCCGGGTTGTTGGCGAAGGCAACGGTGTGGGCGGCGACCGCGCCGGCCGCGGCGAACCAGGCGTTCAACATCACGAACGGCGACCTGTTCCGCTGGAACGAACTGTGGCCCAAGCTGGCCGGCTGGTTCGGCCTCGACGTCGCACCGCCGTTGCAGATGTCCCTGCAGGACGTGATGTCCGACAAGGAGGCGCTGTGGAAGGAGTTGCAGTCCACGCACGGTCTGGCGGCGACGTCGTACGCCGAGGTCTCCTCCTGGCCGTTCGCCGACTTCGTCTTCGGCTGGGACTACGACTTCTTCGCCGACTCCTCCAAGGCCCGCCGGGCCGGCTTCCACGAGTACGTCGCCACCGACGAGATGTTCTTCGGCATCTTCACCGACTTGCGGCGACGCCGCGTGATCCCGTGATCGGGCAATGACCACGCCGTGCCGGAGGCTCGGCGATGAGTATGGCATGCTCCGGCTGTGGCGGCGATGGGTGCGGGTAGGTTGCTCGGGGCGAATCTGCGGGCGCGGCGGGACGAGCACGGGATCTCGTTGTCCGAGTTGGCGCGGCGGTCCGGGATCGCGAAAGGCACGCTGTCGCAACTGGAGTCCGGGGCGGGCAACCCGACGATCGAAACGGTGTTCAGTCTGTCGAACGCTCTCGGCGTACCGGTGTCGTCGCTGCTGAGCGAGGCGCCGAGCGCGGAGCTGGTGCTGGTGCGGTCCGCGGACATCGACATCCTGTCCGGTGAGGCGATCGACCTGCGGATGCTGCGGCGGCTGGAGCACCCGGGCGGGTTGTTCGAGATCTACAACCAGGAGGTCCGGGCCGGTGCCGTTCAGCATTCGGACGGCCATCCCGGAACCGAGCATCACATCGTTCTCAGCGGGCGGTTGCGGGTGACCTCGCGGGGCCGGACCGAGGAACTGGGGGAGGGTGACTACCTGGCCTTCCGGGCCGGCGGACCGCACGAGTACGAGGCGCTGGACGGCCCGGTGCGCTCGGTTCTGCTGCTCGAGTACCCGCCGGACGCGCACCCGATCACCCCGGGTAGCCCACATCTGCCGGACTGACTGCGTTGACCTGAGCCGGGATCGCGCCGTACGCTCGATATCGTTCATTTTAGTGAACGGCGAGGAGAGACTGCGATGCCTGGAGCTGCGACGGCCGACGTGGTTGTCGTGGGCGCCGGCATCGTCGGGGCGGCCTGTGCGGAGGCGCTGACCGCGGCCGGGGTGAAGGTCGTCGTGATCGATCGCGGGGATGTCGCCTCCGGTACGACGGCCTCGGGTGAGGGCAACGTGCTGGTCTCCGACAAGGAGCCCGGGCCCGAGCTCGAACTGGCGATCGCGTCGCGCGCCGAGTGGGGCGTCGTACTGGCTCGACTGCCTGAGCGGGTCGCTGACGTGGAGTGGGAGTCCAAGGGTGGGGTCGTCGTGGCGACGACCGATCCCGGGCCGCTGAAGGCGTTCGCGGCCAAGCAGCAGGCGGCCGGGGTCGATGCGCGGGTGATCACGCCGGCGGAGGCGCTCGAACTCGAGCCGCTGCTCACGCGGAACGTGACGATCGGGGTCCACTATCCCGACGACGCGCAGCTCCAGCCGGTGCTCGCGGCGACTGCTCTGCTGGCCGCCGTACGGGATCGTGGGAGCTCGGTTCGGTCCGGTGTGGAGGTGCGGTCGGTGCTGACGGCCGGCGGCCGTGTTGTCGGGGTGGAGACGTCTGATGGCGAGATCGCCTGTGGGGCGGTGCTGAACGCGTGCGGACCGTGGGCGGGGGAGTTCGGGGCGGTTGCGGGCGCACCGATCCAGGTGCTGCCGCGGCGCGGGATGATTTTGGTGACGGCGCCGCTGCCGGACTGCGTGCGGCACAAGGTGTACGACGCGGACTACGTCGGCGCGGTCGGAAGCGGGGACGCCGACCTGCAGACGTCGACAGTGGTCGAGTCGACGCGGGCCGGGACCGTCCTGATCGGGTCGAGCCGCGAGCGGATCGGGTTCGACGACTCGATCCGGGTGAACGTCTTGCGGGAGCTCGCGCGGAAGGCGGTCGGGCTGTTCCCGTTCCTGGGTGAGGTGCCGGTGATGCGGGCGTACGGCGGCTTCCGGCCGTACGCCCCCGACCGCCTGCCGGTGATCGGACCGGACCCGCGCGTCGACGGACTCTGGCACGCAACCGGCCACGAAGGCGCCGGCATCGGCCTGGCTCCGTCCACCGGCCGCCTGATCACCGAACTCTTCCTTGGCCTCACCCCACACCTGGCCCCCGACCCCTTCCGTGTCGACCGCCCGGCGGTGCTCGCCGCATGAAGATCACCGTGAACGGCGAACAGGTCGAGGCGGCACCTGGCCAAACAGTTGCAGCCGTACTGCTGACCAACGGCCGATCGTCCTGGCGCACCACCCGGGTCGCCGGCCGTCCCCGCGGCGTCTTCTGCGGCATCGGCGCGTGTTACGACTGCCTGGTCGTCGTCAACGGCATCCCAGACATCCGCGCCTGCCAGAGAACGCTTGCTGAAGGCGACACGATCACCACCCAACAAGGCGCCGTACTACCCCGGCCCTCCGGGCCGGAGGAGGCGGGGGGAGCAGGTCCAGCGGCGGGCGGTGGTGATTCCGCGGCCGCGACGGCGAACCCCGGAGGGGCTGAGGCGGCTGGCGCTGGACGGGTGGAGGCGGCTCGCGCCGCCGGCACAGCTCCAACCCGTCGAGACGTGCCCGGGGCGGGCGCTGGCAGCTCGGCTCCGGCGACCCACTCCGTCCCACCCGCCTCGGCTCGGCCGCTGAAGGCGGCTGATGTTGTTGTCGTGGGGGCGGGTCCTGCTGGGATCGCAGCGGCTTTGGCTGCCGCGGAGGCGGGTGGTGCTGAGGTGCTGTTGGTCGACAGTGCTCGGGCTGTGGGCGGGCAGTTCAACCGGCAACCTGCTGAAGAACTTCGAGTGCCACCTGGGCGGTTGCAGCACGGGTGGAAGGCCTTTGTCGCCAAGCGGGATCGGCTGGCGGCTCATTCCCGGATCACCCATCTCGCGGAGACGTCTGTCTGGGCGTTCGAGCAAGGTCAGAGGTTGTGGGTGCAGCGAGGGCCGGCTGACGGGATTGGGCGGGAGACGTTCGCGGTTGAGGCGAAGGCAGTCGTCCTCGCGACCGGCGCCTATGATCGCGTGCTTCCCTTCCCTGGTTGGGATTTGCCCGGCGTTTACAGCGCCGGTGCCGCACAGGCGCTGGCCAAAGGTCAGCGGATTGCCGTCGGGAAGCGAGTGCTCGTCGCGGGCACCGGACCGTTCCTGCTGCCGGTGGCGGAGTCGTTGGTCGGCGTGGGCGCAGAGGTTGTCGGGTTGCTCGAGGCCAACTCTGTGAAGACCGTTCGCCGAGGTTGGGCCACCGACCCGTTGGTTGCTATGGGCAAGATTCGGGAGGGCCTCGGGTACGGCGCTCTGCTCGCGAGGCACCGGATTCCGCTCAGGCACGGGTGGACCGTCATCGCCGCGCACGGTGAGGAGCACGTCGAGGCCGTCACCGTCGTACGCCTCGACGACACCTGGCAGCCGATCGAGGGATCCGAGCGCCGTGTCAAGGTCGACGCGGTCTGCCTGGGATTCGGGTTCACGGCCCAACTGGAATTGGCGGTGTCGGCCCGGTGCGAGCTGACCACCGGCCCGGACGGCGGCCCGGCGGTCGTCGTCGACGCGAACCAGCAGACCACCACACCCGGCGTCTACGCCGCCGGTGAGTTGACGGGCATCGGCGGCGCCGACTTGGCCGCCGCCGAGGGCCGCGTAGCCGGACTCGCCGCCGCCCACCACGCCGCCGCCCACCCCGCGGCGGCCGCCACCGCTCCTCGACTTTGTGCACCGGTTGAGCATGAAACGGCGCCCACGGTGGAAATCTCGTGCACAAAGTCGGCGGAGGTCGCCCGAGGGCGGCGGTTTGCTCGCGCGTTGGCGAAGGCGTACCCGGTGCGGGACGGGTGGCGGAGCTGGAGCGGTCCGGACACCGTGGTGTGCCGGTGTGAGGAAGTTACGCGGGGCGACATCGAAGGGGCTGTCGTCGAGCGGGGTGTGGCCGACGGCCGGGCGCTGAAACTCACCAGCCGCGCCGGTCTCGGGTTGTGCCAGGGCCGGGTCTGCGCCCGGACCGTGGCCGAGCTGACCGAACAGAACGACGTACCCGAACCATCAATGAAACGACCGATCGCCGTGCCCATCAGGCTGCGCGATCTGGCCGGAGCTCAGGTCGTGTCTGGTGATTCCCCGCCTACTGCGCGGCGCTCGGCACGGCACCTCGACGCACTGGAGCAAAGGCCACGATGAAACCCACATCGAGGCCTTCACCCCAGCACGCCGAGCTACCGCACCGAGCACCTGCTCGCGACGGCGGGGAATCACCAGACACGACCAAGGAGGACTTGTGAGCGAGAAGCTGGACGGCGTCATCGTCGCCACCGCACTGCCGTACGCCGAGGACGCGAGCGCGCCGGCCGAGTTGCGGCCCGATCTGGACAAGTACGCCGAGCACTGCCACTGGCTGGTCGACAACGGCTGCCGCGGTGTCGGACCGAACGGCTCGCTGGGGGAGTACTCGTCGCTGACCGATGACGAGCGCCGAGCCGTCGCCCGGACCGCGATCGAGGCCGTCGGCGACGACGGTGTCGTGGTCGTCGGAGTGCACGGGGTCGGCGCGCACCAGGCCCGCGCGTGGGCCGAGAAGGCGGCCGAGGACGGTGCCGACGGTGTGCTGTGCCTGCCGCCGACCATGTACCGGGCGAACCGCGGCGAGGTGCTGCACCACTTCAGCGAGGTCGCCAAGGCCGGGCTGCCGGTAATGGTCTACAACAACCCGATCGACACCAAGGTCGACCTGACCCCGGACCTGCTCGCCGAGATCGCGCAGATCGAGAACATCGTCGCGGTGAAGGAGTTCTCCGGTGACGTCCGCCGGATCCTGGAGATCCGCGAGCTCGCGCCGGACCTGGCCGTGATCGCCGGCGCGGACGACCTCACCCTGGAGGCGCTGCTGATGGGTGCGACGGGCTGGTTCGCCGGATTCCCGAACGTGTTCCCGAAGGAGTCGGTCCGTTTGTACGACCTCGCCGTACAAGGCAAGCTGGAGGAGGCGCGGGCGCTCTACGAGCCGCTCGTCGCCGCGTTCCGGTGGGACTCGCGGGTCGAGTTCGTCCAGGCGATCAAGTACGGCATGGACTACGTCGGCCGGTACGGCGGCCCGTGCCGCCCGCCGCGTGGACCGCTGGTGCCGGAGCACGTCGCCCAGTTGGAGCAGGACATGAAGAAGGCAGTGGAGAGCTTGCGATGAGATCCGTCCGGACGATCACCGCGATCGACTCGCACACCGAGGGGATGCCGACCCGCGTGGTCACCGGCGGCGTCGGCGTCATCCCCGGTACGACGATGGCCGAGCGGCGCGAGTACTTCGTCAAGCACCTGGACGACCTGCGGCTGTTCCTGATGAACGAGCCGCGCGGTCACTCCGCGATGAGCGGCGCGATCCTGCAGCCGCCGACCCGGTCGGATGCCGACTGGGGCGTGCTGTACGTCGAGGTGTCCGGCTGCCTGCCGATGTGCGGTCACGGCACCATCGGCGTCGCCACCGTGCTGGTCGAGTCCGGCATGGTCGAGGTGACCGAGCCGATCACGCAGGTCCGGCTGGACACCCCGGCCGGTCTGGTAGTGGTGGACGTTGCCGTGAACAACGGTCGCGCCGAACACGTCACGCTGCAGAACGTCCCGGCGTACAGCCACGCCCTCGACGCGACCGTCGACGTACCGGGTCTCGGCACGGTCACCTACGACCTGGCGTACGGCGGCAACTTCTACGCGATCCTGCCGCTCGAGCAGCTCGGTATCCCGTTCGACCGGGCCGAGAAGGATCGCATCCTCAAGGCCGGTCTGGACATCATGGCCGCGATCAACGCCACCGACCGGCCGGTGCATCCGCTGGACCCGGGAATCCACAGCTGCAAGCACGTCCAGTTCACCGCACCGGGTCAGGACGGCAGTCGACTCCCGCAACGCGATGGCGATCCACCCCGGCTGGTTCGACCGGTCTCCGTGCGGCACCGGGACCTGCGCGCGGATGGCCCAGCTGCACGCCCGGGGTGAGCTCGCACTCGGGGTGGATTTCGTCAACGAGTCCTTCATCGGTACGGCGTTCACCGGCCGGCTGCTCGAGGAAACCACGGTCGGTGACCGGCCGGCCGTCGTACCGACTGTGCGTGGACGGGCCTGGATCACCGGCATGGGCCAGTATCTGCTCGACCCGGACGACCCGTTCCCGGCCGGGTTCGTGCTCTGATCAGCGGTTGAGCTTCGACTTCCAGTCGGCGGGGACTTTGCCGCCCGGGACCGGCTGGTTCTCGGGGCGTGAGTCCGGCTCGGCGAGGGCCGGGCCGTCGTAGTACTGCGACTCTCCGTAGTGCCAGAACCAGTCTTCGCCCGGCTCGAAGCTCTGCACGATCGGGTGGCCGCTCTCCCGGGCATGCGCGGAGGCGTGCTGCGCCGGAGACGAGTCGCAGCACCCGACGTGCCCGCACTCCGCACACCGCCGCAGATGGAACCACCATCCACCGGCCGCCAGACAATCCGCACACCCGGTCCCGCTCGGCGGAACCGCACTGTCAATCCCCGGTGTCTCCGTCATGCCCGCCATCCTCGCCTGCCAGCGACCGCCGTACAAGCCACCGCACACGCCCCCACGCGTCCGTCACCCGAGTTCCTTCGTCGCTCCCTCACCGCCCGCTCCCGCCCACCCCGCTCACCCGCGCCTTCGCACGTCCGCCCCACCCCAACCCCTCCACCCCACCCGGCCCCGCACGCGCCCAGGCCCGGCCCCGGACATTTCTGGCGGATAACCCCTCAGCTTGACCCTTCTCCCTTCTCATACGAGGGGAGAACGGTGCACTCGAGGGGTTATCCGCTCGAATGCACCGTGGTGGGGCAGGTAGTTGGTTGGAGGGTTGGCTGCCGGGCGTTGGATACGTTCCGCCCGTTGGACACGTGCTGTCGCCACATCGTGTGTCGCCGCGAGGCGAGGCCGAACCTGGCCGAGGGCCAGGGTGGCCCCTCACCCCCTCTACGAACACGTCCGGCCCGATCCGACACTGCTCGGTGCATTTCGACAGACACCCCAGGAGGTAAGGGTGTCAAGCGGCGGTGGTTGTGGTGCGGTGGGCCCAGGCTGTTTCGGGGTTGTAGAGGGTTCGGGTTTTGAGGCAGCCGTGGAGGATGCCGACGAGCCGGTTGGCGATTTGGCGGAGGGCGGCGTGGTGGCCCAGGCCGCGGCCGCGGAGTTGGTCGTAGTAGGCGTGGACGTGGGGGTCGTGCACGGTGGCGGCGAAGGCTTGCTGGTCGAGGGCGTTGACGAGGCGGTTGTTGTGGATGAACCGGGCGTGCACGGTCCGCAGTTTGCCGGATTGGCGGGTGATGGGTGCGGTGCCGGCGTAGTTCTTGCGGGCTTTGGCGTCGGCGTAGCGGGCGGGGGCGTCGCCGAATTCTGCGAGCACCCGGGCGCCGAGGATCTTCCCGAGGCCGGGCTGGCTGCGGTAGATCTCAGCGTCCGGGTGCAGGCCAAAAGAGGCCTCGACCTCGCTCTGCAGGGTGGCGATCTGGGTGTTCAACGCGGCCAGGATCGCCGCCGTGGAGCGCACGGTGGCCGCGTAGGCGCCGGTGACGATGTCGGACTGGCCGAGGTGTTGGGTGCGCAGCGCGGCGGTGATCGCGGCGGTCTTGGCCGCGATCTTGCGGCGGCGGTGTTTCTTCAGCACCGCGGTGATCTGGGCGGTGGTCAGCTTCGCCGCCGCGGCCGGCGTCGGTGCCTTGACCAGCAGCTCCAGCACGTCGCCACCAGACAAGGTCAACGGCTCGTGCTGGTAGGCGACCAGCGCGGCGGGAAAGTAGTCACGCAGCGCGGCCCGCAGCCGCAGCATGTGCCGGGTCCGTTCCTGGATCAGGTTTTGATGCGCCCGGGCCAGCACCTTCACCCCCTCGGCCAGCTCCGAATCGGCCGCCACGGTGCGTAGCTGGTGGCGGCGGGTCCGGACCATGTCGGCCAGCGTGTGCGCGTCGGTCTTGTCGTCCTTCGCGCCCGACAACGACACCACCTCACGGTGCCGGGCGGCCAGCTTCGGGTTCACCGCGAACACCAGGTACCCCGCCGCGACCAGCGCCCGCACCCACGGACCCCGCTCGGTCTCGATCCCGACCACCACCTGCTCCGGGCCGTCATCATCGGACAGGAACTCCGCGATCAACTCATGCAACCGGGCCATCCCGGCCATGCCCTCAGCCACCCGCGCCACCCGCAGGACCCGGCCATCCGGATCCTGGATCTCGATATCGTGGTGATCCTCGGCCCAGTCATCGCCAACCAGCAACACCGTCAGTCTCCGCTCTAGTCGCACTCGGCTGTCAGCAGCCCGCAAGAGACCTCGGCGCCCTAATGGATCAGTGCTCACACCACCCAACCAGCAGCAGTGGGCACGACACCCCATCAGCCATACAGATCTCCCGACCACCGGCAAGGGCACGCTCTGTCGCCAGGACTCAACGCCCAGGAGGTAGGAGTGCTCACTTGCCAGCGGCTACCAGGCACCGAGTCTGCCAGCGACCGACCCGATAACACCCATTAGGAGGTGTCCGGCGATCGAGCCGGATTCCCGGTGGGCTCAGGCGGGAAGTGGCCGGCAGTGGGTGTATACGTCCTGTCGAACTGCACCCAGGCCGGCGTTCCTTGGCGAGGCAGCAGCTGGTGAGAGCGTTCCTTGGCGAGGCGTCAGCCGGTGAGGCGGAGGGGTTGGCCGGGGCGTAGTTGGGCGCAGGCGGCTACGGCCGGCTCGGTGAGGTAGGCGATGACGGGGTAGCCGCCGGTGACCGGGTGGTCGGCCAGGAAGATGACCGGGAGGCCGGAGGGTGGGATCTGGATGGCGCCCAGGGCCATGCCCTCGCTGGCGAGTTCGCCTTCTCGGGCGCGCTCCAACGGCTCACCTTCGAGACGAACCCCGACCCGGTTGCTGTTGCTGCTGACGACGTAGGACTGGGAGGTGAACGACTCCCAGCCGGCGTCGGTGAACCAGTCCCGCCGCGGGCCGGGAGTCACGCGTACGACGACCTCGCCGCCAGGTGGATCGGCGACCGGGGCGAGGTCGACCCCAGGCATCGGCCCGTACTCGCAGCCGACCGGCAAGGTCTGTCCCGAACTCAAAGGCGCAGGACCAAGTCCGGACAGAAGATCAGTGGACCGCGATCCGAGCACCGGTGGGACGGATAGCCCGCCGCGGACGGCGACGTACGTGCGGAGGCCGATCCGTGGCGGCCCGAATCGCAACACTGTGCCGGCCTTCAGAACGGTTGGTGCATTGAGGGGGACACCAGCGCAGGGCGCGCCGGTGATGGCGATGACCACATCACTGTCGGCGTGCAACACAAGACCGCCGAACGTCATCTCGATCGCCGCGGCCCCGGAGTTGTTGCCGACCAGACGGTTGGCCAGCGCGTACGACGGACGGTCGCAGGCGCCGGACGCGGGGATGCCGAGGGACGCCTGGCCGCTCCGGCCGCCGTCCTGGATTGTTGCCAAGGGCCCCGATTCGAGGACGGTGAGGCTGTTCATCAACGACCCGCGTCGACGAACCGGACCCGGCGGCCCGGATGGAACAGGGCGGCCGGGTCCCGCTCCTGGTCGAAGATCTGTACGTCGGTCCGCCCGATCAACTGCCAGCCGCCAGGCGATTCCCGGGGGTAGACGCCACTGAACTCGCCGGCCAACGCCACTGCACCCGTGGGCACCTTCGTCCGCGGTGACTTCCGCCGCGGTATGGACCAGGACCAGGACCCGGCACCGGTGAGGTAGCCGAAGCCTGGCGCGAAACCGCAGAAGGCGACCGTCCAGTCATCAGCCGTGTGGCGTTCGATCAACTCCGTCACACCGCAGCCCAAGAGGTCGGCGACGTCGGCCAGATCTTCGCCGTCGTAGACGACCGGAATCTCGATGAGGTCGCCACCGGAGTGACTGCCGGCAGCAGGCTCGACCGCCCGCAGCGACCGAGCAAGCGCGTCAAGACCGCCCGAAGTCGAAACCATCACGGTGCGTGCGGCCGGAACGATGTCGACGACGTCGTCAGGCGGTGCGGCGGTAAGGGCGGTGTAGTAGCCGAGAACCTGGTCGAGGTCGTCGAGCTCGACCAGGAGTGCGTGGTCGCCGGAGGGCCGGATCCGCATCACCGGCTGAACGGGCTCAGCGTGACACCCGCCCCCTCCAACGCGGTCCGGACCCGCCGCGCGATGTCGACCGCACCCGGCGTATCCCCGTGCACGCAGATCGACGCCGGGTCGACGGTCAGCGAACCACCCGCGTTGTCCTGGATCGGTTGACCGGTCGCCATCGCCGTACACCGCGCGGCGATCTCGTCGGCATCGTGCAGCACCGACCCCTCCTCGCGGCGGGACACCAAGGTCCCAGACGGTGTGTACGCCCGGTCGGCGAAGGCCTCGTGTACGACGGTCAGGCCGGCAGCCGAAGCGAGTCGAAGCCACGCCGAGCCCGGCAGACCGAGCACCGGGAGCGTGCGGTCGTAGTCGACGACCGCACCGACCACAGCAGCGGCCTGCTCCTCGTGGTGCCCGATCGTGTTGTACAGCGCGCCATGCGGTTTGACGTACCGGACCCGGTCGCCCGCGACCCGGGCGAACGCGTCCAGTGCGCCGATCTGGTAGACGACCTCGTCGCGGAGGGCGGCCGGTTCGATGTCGACGAACCGGCGGCCGAAGCCGGCCTTGTCGGCGTACCCGGCGTGCGCCCCGATCGCCACCCCGCGCTCGACCGCCTCGCCGGTCACCCGGCGCATGATCGACGGGTCGCCGGCGTGGAAACCGCAGGCCACGTTGGCACTGGTGACGACGTCCAGCAAAGCGCTGTCGTCACCCATCGGCCAGGATCCGAAACCCTCGCCCAGATCCGCGTTGAGGTCCATCTGCACTCCTACAAACTAGAACAGCTCGAACTAGAACAGCTCGAACACCGGCTTCACCGAGCGGATGGCCAGGTAGATGGTCAGCAACCAGGCCGCGGCGCCCAGATAGAGCAGCCAGCGTGGGTACTGGTACCCACGCAGCAGGTCGCGACGCCGCCAGGCCACCCAGAGGATCACGCCGATTCCGATCGGCAGCAGTAGTCCGTTGAAGGCTCCCGCGAACACCAGCAGCTGGGCCGGCGCCGTGCCGATCGAGAGGTAGATGACGGTGCTGACAGCGATGAACAGCACCACCAGGGCGGTCCTGGTCCGGTCCGACGTCTTCGTCCGCGAGGTGACGAACGAGACCGTCGTGTACGACGCCCCGATCACCGAGGTGATCGCGGCCGCCCAGAGCACCACGCCGAAGGCGCGCAGCCCGACCTCACCGGCCGCCTGCTGGAACGCCGAGGCCGTCGGGTTCGCCGGATCGAGCGCCGCGCCGCCGGCGACGACACCGAGGATGGCGAGGAACAGGACGATCCGCATCGCGCCGGTGATCAGGATGCCGGTGACGGATCCCCGGCTGATCTCGCGGATGTGCTGCGGTCCGGACAGCCCCGAGTCGAGCAGCCGATGGGCGCCGGCGTACACGATGTAGCCGCCGATCGTCCCGCCGATCAGGGTGGTGATGACGAGGAAGTCGACCTGCTCGGGCAGTACGACGTTCTTCATCGCCTGGCCGACCGGTGGTCCGGAGGTGATAGCGATGTACGTCGTCAGCAGGATCATCACCGCGCCGAGAACGAGCACCACCCGGTCCATCGCGAGTCCGGCCCGTTTGGACAGGAAGACGCCGATCGCGATCAGCGCCGAGAGCGCGCCGCCCAGCTTCGATCCAGGCCGAGCATCGCGTCGGTGCCCAGGCCGGTGCCGGACACGTTGCCGATGTTGAACACCAGCCCGCCGGCGAACAGCAGCACGGCCATCGCCGTACCGAGTCGTGGCGCGACCAGGTTGCCCAGCTCCTGGGCCCGGCGGCCGGAGACACCGATCACCCGCCAGACGTTCAGCTGCAGGGCGATGTCGACCAGGATCGAGGCCGCGATGGCGAACGCGAACGCCGCGCCGAGCGACACGGTGAACAGCGTCGTCTGGGTGATGAACCCGGGACCGATCGCGGAGGTGGCCATCAGGAACATGGCGCCGATCAGCGTCGACCGGGTCCCGGCCTTCATCGTGTTGCCGAGCATCGCGTTGTCGGGCGTCTTGTGGCCGGCGGCGGGGCTGAGCTGCCGGCGGCGGGTCGTACCGCGGGTAGTGGGTTTCGACAGGCGCTTCGTCGGTGGTTTGGACATGGCGGTTGCTCCAGGGTCTCTGGGAAAGCTGCTGGGTGGGTCTCCGTGGCTGTGAGTGGGTGTTCGAACGCGTCCAGTGAGACGAGAGTAGAGATTGTTCAACAATCCTGCAAGAGCCTTGTTCCACCAAACTTCCCTGAACGCCTCGGGTGGGTGATGATGCGGAGATGAGCACGGGTGAGGTCGACGAGGGCCGGCAGGCGTGGTTGCGCACTGTCGCCGCCGATGTCGCGCGGCTCAACCGGAGCAGTTCGGCCGAGCGGGCCGCCGACATCCTGCGCCGCAGCATCACCGAGGGTGCGCTGCCGCCCGGCGCACAGCTCTCCGAGATCGAGCTGACCGAGGTGCTGGAGGTCAGCCGGAACACGTTGCGGGAAGCATTCCGGCTGCTCACCCACGAGGGGCTGCTGGTCTACAGACTGCACCGCGGGGTCTTCGTCCCCGAGTTGGACGAGCACGACGTGGTGGACCTGTACCGGCTCCGCCGGGTTCTCGAAGTGGACGTCGTCCGCGGTCTGGCCGAGCGTGATCCGGAGTTGCCGGCCGACCGACTCGAGCCGTTGCAAGCCGATGTCGAGGCGGCCGAGGCGGCCGCGCTCGCGGATCGCTGGCCGGCTGTCGGTACGGCGAACATGCGGTTCCACGAGCACCTGATCGGTCTGGCCGACAGTGCCCGGATGAACGCGATCACCGGCCGGCTGCTGGCCGAGTTGCGGCTGCTCTTCCACGTGATCGCGACGCCGCGGGAGCTGCATGAGCCGTACATCGCGCGCAACCGGGGCCTCTTCGAACTGCTCGAGGCCCGCAAGTACGACCAGGCCGCGACCGACCTGCATCAGTACCTGCTCGACTCCGAGCAGGGCATCCTCGAGGCGTTCCGCGCGAGGTGATCCGCGACTTTCGATAAGGGCTTGCGCGGTCCTCGTCCCACCTGCGTTGATGAGTGGTAACCGTCAGCTGCAAAGGGGAGCTCAGCACATGACCGATGACCGGACCGAAGAGACGCCGAAGTCCTACCGCCCGATCGACGCCCAGGGTTTCCGGGAGTTCATCTCGGGTGGCTGGGGTGCGGTGGACCGGTCGGTGACAGTGCCGGACGGGCTCTCCGAGGCGGCGGCCGAGCATCGGCAGAAGCTGTCCGCGGCACTGCCCGGACGGCGGATCGCGGTCGCGGCCGGCCGGGCGCCGGTCCGGTCGAACGACACCGACTACCAGTTCCGCGCCGACAGCGACTTCGTCTGGCTCACCGGCTGCCAGGCCGAGGGCGCCGTACTCGTGCTGTCGGCCGACGGTGACGCGACCCTGTACCTGCGGGAGACGGCCGGGCCGGACGAGGCCGACTTCTTCGCCAACGCGCGCGACGGTGAGCTGTGGATCGGTCCGGTGCCGGGGCTGAAGGACTGGTCGGACGCGTTGCGGATCGCCTGCCGCCCGATCGAGGAACTGCCGGCCGCGGTGCGTGGCGCCGTACCGTTCATGCTGTCGACGCCGGGTGTCGAGCCGATGCTGGACGCTTTGGTCCGGACCTCCCCGACCGACGGGAACGCGCTGCGCCAGACGCTGGCCGAGCTGCGCCGGATCAAGGACGACTGGGAGCTGGACCAGCTCCGCGAGGCCGTCGCCGCCAGCGTGCTCGCGTTCGGCGATGTCGCGCGCGAGTTGCCGGAGGCGATTCGCGGTGGCGGCGAGCGGTGGCTGCAGGGCACCTTCGACCGGCGGGCGCGGACCGCGGGCAACGGCGTCGGGTACGCCTCGATCGTTGCTGCTGGCAATCATGCGCCGGTGCTGCACTGGATCCGCAACGACGGACCGGTGAACGAGGGCGACGTCATCCTGCTCGACGCGGGTGTCGAGACGCGGACGCTCTACACCGCCGACGTGACCCGGACGTTCCCAGCCACGGGTGAGTTCACCGACGCCCAGCGACAGGTGTACGACCTGGTCCACCAGGCACAGTTGGCGTCACTCGACGCGGTCAAGGTCGGCGCGCCGTACCGGGCCTTCCAGTACGCCGCGCTGCGCACCCTGGCCGAAGGGCTGCGGGACTGGGGTCTGCTCGACGTGTCGATCGACGAACTGCTAGGCCCGGACGGGCAGCAGCACCGCCGGTACATCGTCTGCGGCACCGGCCACTACATCGGCCTGGACGTGCACGACTGCGACGCGTCCCGGCCCGAGGCGTACTTCGCCGGTGATATCGAGGCCGGGATGGCGCTGGCGGTCGAGCCGGGGCTGTACTTCCACCCGCACGACGAGACCGTCCCGCCGGAACTGCGCGGTATCGGTATCCGCATCGAGGACAACGTGGTGGTGCACTCGGACAAGCTCGAGATCCTCACCGAGGACCTGCCGATCACGGCCGCCGGCCTGGAGCAGTGGACCCAGTCGCACCTCAGCGCGCGGTAGCCGGGATGCCACGCCTCCGCCCCGGTCTGGCCAAAATTCTTCGTCACAACCTGTAACACCGACGCCCTCGGCAACGATGTAGCGAGCGGGGGAGGGTCCGAACTCGGCCCGGCGCGTGGCAGTTGGGGGGCCGCGACCACGCGCCAGGGCCGAGTCGGCCCGGCTGGGGCCCGGGGGGGACCCAGGGAACCCTCGGGCACGGGGAGAAGAGCCATGAACCTGCGGGTGCGAGTGATGCACTGCGGTGACCAGCACTGGTACGCCGACATCGACGACGCCGACGATCCGCAGCCCGACGATCCCTTCTGGTTCGTCGACAACTGCCGATCGCAGCTGCAGGCGCTCGAGACCGCCTGCGCCGAACTTCGCCTGCTGTCGGGCCGGATGGTTCGCGGCGACCATCTCGATCGCGTCCTCGAGGTGACCGGCGTACCTGTCTGAGAGCGACCGAACGCCCGGGCGGGCGCTTTGTTGGGAGGTGCCCGCCCGGGGCTCATCTCAGCTCACCGGTGGTACGGCGGGACAGGCCGTGCCGCGCCTGGGGTACGTCGAGCGAGACCAGGTAGGCGTCGATCGTGTTCTCCATGCACGGTCCGCCGTCGTAGCTGCCGTGACCCCAGCCCTCGTACGTCAGCAGGACGCCCTGCCGGCCGAGTTGGCGTTCCACGTTTGGGCCCAGTTGTAGCCGGTGGCCGGGTCGTGGATCGCGTTGGCCAGCAGGATCGGCTCGTCCAGACCCCGTACCTTCAGCCGGTGCTGCGGGTTGTCCGCCGGCGGCATGCCGAGGCACATCGAGACGGCGATCAGCTGACCGGGGTAGCGCATGTCCGGGTTGTGCCGGGCCAGGTCGAACGAGTCCTGCGCCGCGGACGCCTGGGCGTCGATGAACGACCGGGCCGACGTGGCGCTGTGGTCGACCACGCTCTCCAGCACCATCGCCCGGACCCGGTTCGGGTAGGTACCGCGCCGCACGCGAGGGCGCGTTGTCTGAACTTCATACGGAAGATCTCCTCATCACGAGAAACTCCCTCGATCCCGGGCAACCGTTTGCTCGATCACCTCGGGGACCAGCCCCCGGCCGACCCCGGGTGGTCCTTGGGGGACTTGTTAGGGTCGCGCTGATGACTACCAAGCACGCGGTGTGGTTCCGGTGGGTGGCGATCGCCGAGGCGATCTCCTGGACCGGATTGCTGATCGGCATGTTGTTCAAGTACGTGCTGTCCGACAACGAGATCGGGGTCAAGATCTTCGGCCCGATCCACGGCGGCGTCTTCATCCTCTACGTGCTCACCGTGCTGGTCGTCCGCGGACCACTGCGCTGGTCCTGGCCGGTCACGCTGGCCGCGCTGGCGGCCAGCATTCCGCCGCTGTTCACCTGGTTCTTCGAGATCTGGGCGGTGCGGACGGGCCGGATTGACGCCGGCCGGGAGACCGCCGTACCGTCCGGAGCGTCAGCAAACTGAACAGCCGCATGAACCCGTGCGGGAGAGTCCCGGGCACGACCCGGGCGCCGTAGGAGCAACTCTCCCCAAGAATCTCTCAGGCACCTTCACCGCGCGGGCGAGGCACCTCTGGAAGGCTAGGCCCTGTCTGGTAATCGCACGCCTACTGCGCGGCACTCGGCACGGCACCTCGCCGCACTGGAGCAAAGGCCACGATGCAACCACATCGAGGCCTTCACTCCAGCACGCCGAGGCACCGCACCGAGCACCTGCTCGCTACGGCGTGCGATCACCAGACAGGACCTTGGTCTGACAGAGCGGGGAGGACACCAAACGGTCAACGGCGACCGGAAGGAAACCTCCACACGATGGCGATCAGCGTCTTCGACCTGTTCAGTATCGGGATCGGCCCCTCGAGCTCCCACACGGTGGGACCGATGCGTGCCGCCCGCACCTTCGCCCTCGGCCTCGCCGACGACGGCCTGCTCGGCCGGACGGCAACGGTCGAGGCGCAGCTGTTCGGCTCGCTCGGTGCGACCGGCCATGGGCACGGCAGCAACAAGGCGGTCCTGCTCGGACTCGAGGGTGAGGACCCGGAGACGGTCGTCACCCATTCCGTCGACGCGCGGGTCGAGACGATCCGGGAGCGCGGCCGGCTGCTGCTCGCCGGTACGCACGAGATCTCCTTCGACGAGAACTCCGACCTGACGATGCACCGGCGCAAGGCGTTGCCATACCACCCGAACGGGATGACGTTCGCGGCCCGTACGGCGGACGGCGACGTACTGCGCGAGCGTACGTACTACTCGGTCGGCGGCGGGTTCGTGGTCGACGAGAACGCGGCGGCCGGTGACCGGATCGTGCCGGACACGACCCCGTTGAAGTACCCGTTCACGACCGGTGCGGAGTTGCTCGACCGGTGCCGGGAGTCGCAGTTGTCGATCAGCGAGGTGATGCTCGCGAACGAGCTCGCCTGGCGGGCCGAGGACGAGATCCACGACGGGCTGCTGCGGATCTGGCAGGTCATGCAGGACTGTGTCCACGAGGGCTGCGAGACCGAGGGCATCCTGCCCGGTGGGCTGAAGGTCCCGCGGCGGGCGCACGCGTTGTACCGCCGGCTCAGCGGTGATCCGTGGTCGGTCGATCCGCTCAAGGTGATGGACTGGGTCAACCTGTTCGCCCTTGCGGTGAACGAGCAGAACGCATCCGGTGGGCGGATCGTGACCGCGCCGACGAACGGTGCCGCGGGCATCATTCCCGCCGTACTGCACTACTACCGGCGCTTCGTTCCGGGCGCGACCGACGACGGTGCGGTCCGCTTCCTGCTGACCGCCGGCGCGATCGGCGTGCTCTACAAGGAGAACGCGTCGATCTCCGGCGCCGAGGTCGGCTGTCAGGGCGAAGTCGGTTCGGCCTGCTCGATGGCCGCGGCCGGCCTGTGCGAGGTCCTCGGCGGTACGCCGCTCCAGGTCGAGAACGCGGCCGAGATCGCGATGGAGCACAACCTCGGGCTGACCTGCGACCCGGTCGGCGGGCTGGTCCAGATCCCGTGTATCGAGCGCAACGCGATGGCGTCGGTGAAGGCGATCAACGCGGCCCGGATGGCGATGCACGGCGACGGCGTCCACGTCGTCACCCTCGACAAGGTGATCAAGACGATGCGCGAGACCGGCGCCGACATGAAGATCAAGTACAAGGAGACCTCCCGCGGCGGCCTGGCCGTCAACGTCATCGAATGCTGAGCGCGCCCGGGTCCTCGACGTGCGCGTTGTGGCCGAGGCCCGGGAGTACGACGACCTGATCGTGCAGCGCGCGCAGTTCGTCGTCGGTGCTCATCGGGTCGTGTTCGCCGCGGGCGAGAACCACGTCGGCCTTGCTGTCCGCGATGAGCTTCGCCATCCCGGGTGCGCCGACGCCGAAGGTGCCCGGGTCCATGGCCAGCCGCCAGCGACCGTCGACCTGGGTGAGGCCGTGGCCGACCACCGGATCGCCCGGCTCGACGAGTCCCTGGAGCCCGGACACCTTGAGGAACCGCGCGGCCGCGTCGCCGCGGGAGTCGAACCACGCGACCGGCTTCTGTGCCAACGCGCGGGCCCGGCCGAGGTCGTCCTCGGACCAGGTCACCTTCACGCCGAGCGCGATCACCCGGTCCACCTCGACGCCGTAGCGGCCGCTCGCCATTTCGAGTGCGACCACACCGCCGAGTGAATGGCCGACGACAACGACATTTCGCCGTACCGGAATTGTCTCGGCGATCGCGGCCGCCATCGAGCCGAAGGTGTACGACGGCAAGGCGGCCGCCGAGCCGTGACCGGGGAGGTCGGGGGCGTACCGCGGTTGCGGCCAGGCGTCCCAGACCCGGCCGTTGGCACCGAGTCCGTGCAGCAGCACCAGTGAAGACATGAGAGCCAGGCTGACACAGGAGTCGGCGCGACGCCCGGCGGATTGGCGCGTCCTCAGCTAACTCACCGCAATGCTACGAACGCGTACCGGAACGGAAGTGTGTCCAATGGTTGCGATCTAGTGTGGAATTTCTTCCAAGGGCTGTTTCAAGCGCTGGTGTTGCCGATACTCTGCGAGCCTTGTGAAGCCGATCTCCGCCCCGTCGGTGGCCGCCCGCCGCCCGCCCTGGCTGACCCGCCAGCGGCCGCGTCAGGCTGCCGTCGCGGCCGGCGCGCTGCTCGGCCTCTACGCCGTCCTGGTCGTGATCGCCCTGCTCGGCGGTCCCCGGATCGGCGGCTCGTTCCTGCCGCTGCCCGGCGGCGGCCCGGACCCGGCCAACCCGGTCGCCGGCCTCGAACCCACCCGGCTCCCGACCGGCGGCCCGACCATCCCGCGCGGTTCCGAGACCCCGGTGCCGACGGTGCCGCCGACCCCGGGCCAGACCGCAACGTTGCCTCCAGCAACCACAATCGGGCCGGCGACGGCCACTGGTCAGCCCACCGACGGACAGCCGGCCACCCCTTGTCCGACCCCGAAGCCGGTCCCGCAAATGGTCGACCACGAGGAGCCAACCATCCCGCCGGCCACCAGTGTCCCGCCGAAGCCGACCACCACGACGACGTCGGACCCGACCACTCAGCCGACGAAGCCACCGGGCACCAACGATCCGCCGCCCACCACCCCGACCAACCCCCCGACCACCCCGGACGAGCCGGAGGTTCCCCCTCAGCCGGGCCTGGTCGGCGGCCTCCTGGAAACCATCCTCGACACCATCGGGCTCTAGTAGGCCTCGACCTCGCTGGTGCTGGCGTTGCCGGCGATGGTCGGCTCGAGGTCGACCTGCCAGCCCTCGTTCCGGCCGAACGACTTGTCGAACTTCTGGAACGAGCAGTCGGCGCTGAACAGCCGCCGCTTCGCGTTCCAGTCGGAGCCGCTCTTGAAGTAGATGGTGTAGGCGCCGCCGATCCGGCTGATGGTGGCGGCCTTCCGCGCCTGGATGTACACCAGCACGTGCGGCTTGCTGGGCGGCTGCCTGGTGCTGACGACCGAGACCGCGACGTCCTTCGCCGTACCGTTCGTGACCCGGAGCCGGCCGATACCGGCGGTGCCGCTGCGGATCAGGATGTCGCCGTTCGACGGACGCATGTCCTCCGGCTCCGGCCCGGGATCGGGCAACGTGCTGCCGAAGCGGAGCTTGAGCCTGGCCAACGAGACGATCGCGCTGTTCAGATCCGCAAGCAGTTGCCGCTGGACCTTCTGCGACGTGTAGGCGACTCCGCCGCACCGCGCGTTCAGTTCGACGCGTTCGGACTTCGATCCGGACATCGACGTCGCGGCCAGCCGCAGCCGTGCCTGCAGCACCTTGTGTACGCCGGTCAACCGGCTCGTCACCGTGGTCTCGGCCAACTCCGACGATGCCACGTTCATGGCTGACGCGAGACCGTCCATCGCCTGGGTCAGCCCCTCGGCGGTCCGCACCCGCGTCAACGCGCGCAGGTCAGACGCGAGGCTCTGCTCGATCTTGGTCAGTTCGGCCTGGTACGCCGCCGAGCCGAGCGGCGCGGGTGGTGTCACCGACTCCACCGGAGCAGGCGCGGACACAGCCGTCGTACTCGATGGCGACGTACTGGTCGACGGCTCGGCCGATTCCGCACAACCGGACAGCAGAACCATTCCCGCGCAGAGCACGGCGAAGCGCTTCATGTACTTCCCCCCAAGGTCGCCCCACACAACCCCTGTGCGGCAAAGCGTATGCGCCCACCCGCCTCCCGAGCGAGCCTCCACCCGAACTTGTGACCTGCGGCTAGTCGCGGGGGGTGGGGCGGACGAAGGGGAAGGCGCTCTCGCCGATGGACTGCGCACCGTCAGCGAGTGAAGCGGTTGGTCTGCCTGATGTTGGCGACATTGTTGCCAGGCCTGAGGCAAGCTTTTCTGCGATGACAACAACTTGGGTCGTTCTGCCCGGCCTGGCCGAGACTCCGGAGGAGTTCGGTCGGGTCGTCGAGTTGTTGCCGGGGCTGGACTTGCGGGTGATCGACCCGTGGCGTACGCCGATCACGTCGAGCATCGACGAGTTGCGTACGGCGGCCGGCGTACCGGCGGATGCGGAGATCGGGCTGATCGGGCACTCCATCGGCGGTCTCGCCGTACTGCGCTGGGCACTGACCCGGCCGCTGGGGGTGAGCCGGGTCGTACTCGTCGACACCAGCCTCACGTCCGAGACGGGCTGGCGCCGGCTGTATCCGGGTACGCGCGGTGATCGGGCGGTGCGCGCGTTCCTGCGGTTCCTCGGGCGGATCGGCGTACCGCAACTGCTGGGTCCGGCGGTCCGGCGGCTGATCGTCCGCATCGGCAGCACGACGAACCGGGATCTGTTGTCCAAGGCAACCGCGCGGAAGCGGTACGGCGACGCGCTGTCCTGGCTGCTGTTCTGGGACGAACTGGCCGGCAGTTGGGAACTGGCGGCAGAGGTCGGAAAGCTGGTCAACGGTCAGATCGCGCCGACAACTCTGCTCGTCGCCACCGGCGGCAGCTCACGCTTGACGCGGACCGCTGGCTGGCAGGCCAACGCCGCCTGGCCGACGCCCTCCACGGCACCGTCGAGGTCCTGCCCGACTCCGCCCACCTCGTGCACCTGGACCGGCCCGACGCCATCGCCGCGGCCGTCCGACGGTAAACCCCTTCCGCTCGGCGGCCTGGCCGGCGTACGCTAAGTCTACTGAAACAGTCGTGGCAGTAAGCGAGGTGTACATGATGAGCGATCTACAGGTGAGTCGCAGCTTGCGGTGGAAGTGGCGGCTGGGCGACGCGCGGGAGCACTGGCAGCTGGCCTGGCGGCTCTACGTCAGCCGGGCCTACCCGTGGAGCAGGCCATGATCGTCATCACCTGCACGGTGTGTGACCGGCGCACGCTGCTGCCACTGAGCATGGTGACGGGCATGGACCGCCGCGTCGATGTCAGCGATCAGGTCGTCTACGAACTCAGCTACACCTGCTGGTGTGGCGCTGCCGGTGCGAAGTTCGTGAAAGGGCCGATGACGGCTTAGGTCGTGCTGGTGAGGGCTGGGGTGGGAAGTTTGCGCTGCCAGACCTCGTCCAGAGCCATGCGCATGGCGCCGGTGACCACTGCGTCCTCGGCCAGGGCGGACAGCTCCAGCTTCGGGTGGTTCAGCGTGAGCAGGCGCAGCTGGTCGGAGATGGCGTCCAGCAGTACGGCGCCGGCGCGGGCGACACCGCCTCCGATCACCACGGCGGTCGGGTCCAGCACGAGTACGGAGGGGGCCAATGCGCGGGCGAAGTCGCGGGCGACCTGCTGCACGACGGCCTGAGCCACCGGGTCACGCTCTGCCGCAGCCGCGAACACGTCAGCCGTGTCCAGCTGCTCGCCACCCAGCTCAGCCAGTCGGGAGCCGGGGTTGTCGAGTGCTGCCTGACGGCCGAGTGCTGCGATCGCCTCAGAGCCGACCGCTCGCTCCAGCGGTCCGCGACTGTCCTCAGGGTTGATCACGTCGTCCGGACCAGTAGCGATGAAGCCGATCTCACCAGCGGCACCAGTGCCCCGGTGCAGCCGTCCGTCGATCACGATGCCGGCACCGAGCCGCTCACCCCACTGCACGGCCAGCAGCGTGCCGGTGCCGCCACGAGCGGCAGCGATGGCCAGCGCGGCCAGGTTGGCGTCGTTGTCGAGCATCACCGGGCAGTCGAGCAGACTGCGCACGTGCTTCGTCAGGTCGATCGCGGACCAGCCCGGCACACTCGGGACCAGCTGGACCCGGCCGGTGTGCTCGTCCACGATGCCAGGGCTGGCGGCCACCGCGGCGGCGATGTCCTCGGCCGGTACCTCGGCCTCCGCCAACGCCTCGGTGATCACCTCGCTGATGACACCGAGCAGCTCCTGGGCGGTCCAGCCGGGGCCAGAGCGTCGTACCAGGGAGAGCTTGCGGCCGGCCAGGTCCGAGACGCCGACGGTCACCCGGTGCGGGCCGACATCCAGGCCGAGCACCGGCGCTGCACGTCCGCGCAGTGAGACGCGGATGGCCGGGCGGCCTAGTGACCGGTCCGCCGAGTCCGGACCGTGCTGCTGCAGCCAGCCGGCGTCCAGCAGCTCGTCCACAGCCTGGGCCACGGTCGGTCTGGCCAGACCGGTCCGTTCGACCAGTTCGGCGACCCGCAGCGGCGCGGGCGCGGAGCGGCGCACCGCGTCCAGCACCGCGGCGACGTTGATCCGCCGCAGCATCGTCGTACCGCCGCCGCCGACCGTTCCCTTGCCCATGTCCGACCCCTTGCTTGCCACTCGCCCATCTTAATAGAAAGCGAGCGTTCATAAATTACCGTGCCCCACCGCGTCGGCGGGCGGTCGCCGAAAATGCGTGAGTCGACAACTATCACCCTCCGGCCGTCCGGCGTTCCAGCACACGCATCAGTGCCGGAATCGGACCGCCTCCTGGCCCGGAACAGCACCGTCAGTCCTGGACGACGGTCCGGGCGAAACTGCTCAGTGCCTCCCGATCCGGTTGCTGTGTCTTGGTCATCAGGCTGGCCACATGCTTCTCCACGGTCCGTGGCGAGATGTGCAGCCGGGACGCGATCGACTTGTTGCCGATCCGGTCCACCAGCAAGCGGCAGACCTCGTACTCGCGACTGGTGATCCCGAGCTGCCGCAGATGCGCCGGCACCTGCTCGATCCCGCTCCGGCGCTGGGAGACCGTTGCGCCGAGCTGACGCAGCAGACTACGGCACGAACTGGCCACCACCGGGATCTCCGCGTTGTGGAAGTAGTCCTCGGCCTGCCGCAACCACGTGACCGGCTCACCCCAGCCGTCGGCGTGCGCCGGTTCGGCAACCAGCCGAAGACCCAGATGCCGCGCCATCGGATACAGCGAGGCGGTCTCCAGCGCCTCCGCCATCTTCGCGTTGGCCGCGGTCACCTGACCGTCCCGGCCGAGCAGTACGGCGTGCGCCAGTTGAACGAACTGCTTGTTCCACCGCATCCCACTCGCCGCCGCGGCGGTGATCGCCTCGAAGTGCGCCCAGCTGTTGCGGCCGGACAGGACGCCGAGCAGCAGCCCCAGCCCGTACTTCCCCGACGTGTGCAGGGTGGTCGGGTTCTGAGCGTCGTACGCGAGCGCCTGGGCCATCTCGGAGTCGGCCAGCTCGCGGTTCTCCTCCAGCAGCGCGCAGAACGTCCGCGCGAGTCCGTAGGAGTACGGCAGTTCGTACGACGCCCGCTCGCCACCCCAGTTGGCAGCCTCGGCGAGCGTCTCCTCCATCGCCGTACGACGTCCGCGGTGTGCCTCGAGGATCGCCTTGGTGGACAGGAAGTACGTCGCCGAGCGGCCGAGGCGGAGTCGCCGGGTGATCTCCAGGCACTCGTCGATGATGACCGCGGCCTTGTCGTACTCGGACCGCAGGATCGCCTGCTGGCCGAGGATCCCGTCCACCTCGTAGGCGAGCGGGATGGCGCCGATCCGCAGCGCCTGCTGGCGGGCGCGTTCGAGCTCGACGATGCTGCCGTTGGCCAGGCAGATCGTGCCGGCCTGGAAGATGTGCGAGCAGACCCGCTGGAAGGTCATGTTGTGCTCTTCGGCCACCAGCCGGGCGCGGTGGAAGTAGTCGATCGATCGATCCAGGTCGTGCTCACGCGACAGGATGCCGAGCAGTTGCAGCGCGTCGCACGCGACCGCGGGCAGCTTGGCGCGTTCGGCGGCTTCGGCCGCGCGGGTGGCCAGCTCGGTCGCGGCCTTGAGCCGGCCGGGACTCGGCCGGGCCAGCTCGAGGTGCGCGGCGATCGCGTCGACCGGTGCGAGGTCCGCGTCGCCGGCGTCGATGCCGAGCAGTGTCCGGGCGGTCGCGACCTGGGTCAGTGCCGCTGACCAGCGGCCGGCCATGTGCTCGAGATTCGCCAGCTGGACGTGCAGTGCGGCGACCTTGCGGCTGTCCAGGTTGCGGTCGGCCATCTCCTCGATCGTGCCGGCGTGCGCCGTGCTGTTCTCGAACTGGCCGGTCTCACTCAGTGCGATGAGCAACGACCCGAGCACCTCGGCCCGGTAGCTGGTGTCGGAGTCGCTGGCCAGCAAGGCGGTCGCGCGCTCCAGCAGCTTCACCGCCGACGCCATCGACCCTTCGTCGAAGGACCGTCGCCCGGCCGTCGCGAACAGCCGGCCGGCTCGCGCCATGTCGCCACCGGTCTCCGCGAGCTCGGCCACCATCTGGCACCACTCACCCGGCAGCCCGGGGTGCAGCTCTTCGATCGCGTCCGCACATCGTCTGGCGAGTGTGGACCGTTCAGTCGGCGTCAGCCCGGCCAGCAACGCGTCAGCGGTCAGCGGATGCCGGAACGCGTACCAGTCCGGCACCGGCTCGTCCGGCCCGACCAACTGCGCGGCAAGCCCGGCACGCAACGTGGCGAGCAGCAACCGCTCGTCGGTCCCAGTGGCCTTGCGTACGACGCTCAGCGGGAAGCGGTGGCCGATCACCGCGGCCAGCACCAACAGGTCACGTGACTGTGGTCCGAGCTGATCGGTCCGGCTGCTGATGCTCCTGACGACGGCTGCCGGAACGTTCGGTTTGCAGGCCGTCGACTACCTGCACACTGCCGTCAGCCTTCGACAGCAGTTGTCCCGACCTGCTCGCCTCCTGCAGCAGTTCCTCAACGATAAAAGGGATTCCAGCACTGTCCCGCCACAGTCGGTCGACCAGTGCATCGGGTACGCCATCCGGTCGGCACCTCGAGACAGCTCGGCGGCCAGCTCACCCACTTCGGCCCGGTCCAGCGGCTGCAGCTCGACCAGCGCGGCCGAGCCGCGTTGTGCGGACAGTCTGGCGAGCTCGAGCGCCGCACAGGTCTCCGAGCGCAGGGTGGCGACCAGTGCGATCGGCTGGTCCTCCAGGTTGTCGAGCAGGTACTCGATCACCGCCAGTGTCTCGGGGTCCGACCCGTGCAGGTCTTCCAGCACCAGCAGGCAACCGCGGTCCTTGCCGACCAGCGCGAGCAGCCGCAGAACGGCTTCACCGAGTACGACGGCCGACGTGGCGGTGTCGTGCGCCGTACCGTCGTCCCAGTCCGGGACGAGGCGGCCGAGCACCTGACGGTAGGGACCGAGCCCGTCGGCGGCAGGCATCTCGCCGCGGCGGATGAGTGACAGCAGGGCCTCGGTGAACGGGCGGAACGCAACCATCGTGCCGATCGCGCCGACCCGGCCGCGCAACGTCGCCATACTGTCGTCGAACGCCCGGGTGGTGCCGACCCCGGCCAGCCGGCTCTTGCCGATCCCGGGCTCGCCGACGAGGAAGACCGCGCCCCCGCTGACCGCCTCGGGCCGCGGCCAGCAGGCGGTGGAGCTGATCGATCTCCCGGTCTCTGCCGACCACTCTGGGCGCACGGGTCTGCATGCTTGCCAACTCTAACGACGTATTGCTGCCACCGCAGCGAATGCGCAAGGCCGACCGGCCACCCCCCAGCGAACCGGTCGGCCTCCAGCGTTCAAACGCTTGCTCAGCTTTCGATCGTCGGCCAGGTGCTGCCGAGTTCGCCGGCCGCGACCGCGGCGGCGAAGGCGCTGAGGCCGACGGTGCCGACCAGGGCCATCGCCCGGGCGCCGATCTTGGATCGCTTCGGCAACATGATCGGACCGAGCGGGTCGGTGCCTTCCGGTGCCTGCTGCTGGACGTCTGGCTCTCTTCGTGAGTGTGGGCGGTCATGCTGTCTCCCCAATCGAGTGGTGGGCGTCAGTGCTGTGGTGAGCGCTTCGGCCCGGTGGATGGTTCGAGCAGCAGGACGGACGGCACGCGTTCGGAGAACGCCAGCCGGAGCAGGCCGTAGCCGATTCCCGCCAGGCCGGTCAGCAAGCCTGGTGACGGAACCGCTCGCGGTGTCCCGCACTGTGGTCCGTACTGCTGTACTGCCGCGAGCACCAGCCCGGCCCGGCGTCGCCGGACCGCCTCAACGGCTGGGTGATCGCGTTCGGCGAGCCACACCAGTGGCTCCACCGCGCCGAGCTCGCCGTGACACAGACTCAGGTCGGCGAGCACCGGACGTTCTGCTGCGGTCCTCAGGTAGGCGTCGAGGTCCGCGGGTACTCCGGCACTCAGCCGGGCCAACGCGGTCCCGGCGTCACCAGAGCACCAACCATGGCTACCAGGGCGCTCTGGCCGGTCCAGATCGGCCGCCGCCCGTGCGGCGTCCGTGTACCTGTCGCCAGGTACGCCGTACCGGCCGAGAGCCCAGGCGATTCCCTGATAGCCCCGGGCGAAGCCGTGATCCGCTGCTACTCGGCCACGGCGGAGCCCGAGCTCCACTGTGTTGACCAGCTCGTCGGCGTACCGCTCGGCGAGCCGGGTGGCGATCGCGATTGCCTTGGATCGCCTGCATGGCGGCGAGTCCGCCGGCCGCACCCTCGGCGTACGTGGGGAACTCGTCGGGCTTGAGCTGCTCGGAGAGTTCCAGGGAGGCGGTCAGCCAGGTGGTGAGGTCGGAGTCGTCGAGCAGGGTGCGAAGGCGGTCCAGGCCGTAGCTGATGCCGCCCAGTCCGTGCAGGCCCGCGCCGACGAGCTGTGCGGACTCCGGGTCCGCCGCCAGGCTCTCCAGCAGGGCAGGGATCGGGCGGATCGCGTCCCGCGCCAGCTCGCAGTACTTCTGGGCGCCGGTCAGCACACCGACCTGTGCGAGGAAGAGCGCCGTACCCGTGTAGCCGTTGGAAAGCCCTGCCCCCATTGGCCTGACGGCCCAGTGGTGGTCGTCGATGAGCTCGAGACCGAGCCAGTTCGCCGCACCGCCGCGTTCGCTCTGGACCTGCGCCATGATCTCGTCGGCGATGTCCGCGGCGGCGGCGAGCAGGTGATCGGGGTCTGCCTCGGTGGCACCCAGACCCGGCCTGTCGGCGGTGCTGGCGTGCACGATCGGCTCCGGCCGGGTGGCGAGCGTTGCGGAGATCAACCACTTCTGCCGGTGCTCGTCGATGTCGCCGAGGCCGGCGATCTTCGCCTCGACCGCGCTGAGGCCTTCGGTGGCCAGCACGTTCGGGATGCGGGTGCCGTCGGATGCCCAGACGTCACGGCTGTCCGGACGAGTGGTGAAGAGCGGTACGTCGCCCGCCCACAGATCGGCCAGCTCGTACGGCACCACGACGTGCAGGCCCTCGTCGGCGTCCCACAACAGGTCGAGCAGTTGGCTGCGACCCGCTGCGTCCCGGAGTGCGTCCGGATGCGTCGACTCGTCCAGGAGTCCGGTGTAGAGGCTGGTGCTCCTCGGCACGAAGCGGATCTGGTCCGTCGCGCAACGGGCCAGCATGCCGTCCGCGCCGATCAGCTCCTCACGATGCCAGGCGATCGCCTCATAAGTGGCCCGGAACCCTGTGAGCAAAGCGATCTCATGGTCCCGCGGTTCGATGTCGGCACCGTCGAGTTGCGGCCGGTTCCTGGCGCCGTGCGTCTTGCCCGGGCGCCTGACGAGGTGCATCGAGTCCAGACCGGCGTCAGCCCAGTCGACCACGCTGGTCGGTGCGGTCGCATCGGCGTCGCCACCCAGCCCGGACATGTCGGCCACACCGTGCTCGCCGCTCACCAGCAGTGGCAGCAGCGCAGTGCGATAGACCGAGCTCAGCAGAGCGCGGTACGCCGGGTCGCGACTGAGCGCACCCGCGGGCGCGTGACTCGGGTGGAACAGCGTCTCGACGTCGACGAGAACAGGCTGCTCGCCGACGGCGATCAGGTTCTCGTAGTGCATGTCCGTGCCGTCCAGCACGTAAAGCAGTGCCAGCAGAGCGCCTTGCCGGTGGTAGAAGTGACGTACCTCGGCGAGGTCGTGACAAGGCTGATGTACGACGTACTCCGACCAGCCGTACCCGTTGCGGGGCAGGAGGCCGACTGTGCGGATGTCCAGACCGGTCTTGTCGTTCAGCCAGCCGACCAGCTCGTTGAAGTGGCTGTGCAGGTCGAGCGACCGCGGCTTGTAGACCAGCCGCCGCCCGTCCGCGAAGGTGAGGGTGCACGTGGACCGGCCGCCTCGGTGGGGATCCCCCGCGGGGTCGATGGCGGTCAGCGCGCCGGGATCACGGCCGTCGAGCAGTCCGGTGACGAGCGACTCGCGGTCCTCGGCGAGTCGTGCCAGCAGTTCGAGGTGACCCTCGACGCCCTGTCGGCACGACTCGCCCAGGACCCGGGCCAGCACCGGGTAAGTGGCCAGGAACTCCGCCAGCTCGCTCCCTCCGACGAGCCGGTGGGTGAAGTCCAGAAAACGTGCGGCCGGGGTGGCACCGACCAGCTCGCCACGGTCACGTGCGCGGGCGAGTTCCAGCACCAGCGTCCGCGACGCCAGCTTCACCATTCGCAGTCCGAGCCGTTGCAGCAGGTGCTCCGCCAGTACGCCGCTGTGCCCGGCGGCCGCCAGGTCGCGGCGAGCCGAGGACAGCAGTGGGTCGAGGCAGCGCATAAGCGCCTGCCGCCAGTCGCTGAGCCCACCCGAAGCCTCGTCAGCCCCACCTGATGTGTGGCCGCCGATGGCATCGGTCCCTGCGGGGCTGCGACCGGCGGCAGGCGCGGTCTGGTTGGTGCTTCGTTCGACGTACTCGGCCCAGGCCGGCGCCGAGGTCGTCAACTCGTGCGGGCGCATCCCGGCGGACCACCAGGCTGTTGCGCTGGTCGGTCCGGGCCGGCCCGGCGGTCGCTGAGTTGAGCACGCGGACAGGCTGCCATCGGGGACCGGCCCCGGACATGGGTATCGAGCCCCCATATTTCGCGATTGGGCGTGAAAAAGTGCAGGCAACACCTGCCGCGGGGTGACGACTGGGGGTTGACCACCCCGCGGCTGCAGCGCCCGGCCGGACGGCCTCTGGTGGAAGGCAGGCCGGCTCAGGACGGGAGCGCTACGGCTCCCAGCTCTGTGTCTGCACTCGTCTTCGGCCTCCTCTGTCCGCGAAATCTGGAAGGAACGCGGGGAACGATGCCGGACCGATCAGCGGTCCGGCAAGACCTCCGCACCCCCAATTTCGAGACTCGGCCTGCGGCCGGAGGGTGGGTGGTCGCGGGCCGGAACATGGGTGCCGAACACCCATGCGCGAACCGCTCGGACACTGCGACGGTGGGCGAGTGCTCTCCCCAGTGACTCCCGGACTGCCCGTCTCAGCGCATTCGGTGCTCGACGTAGTACCGCAGCTGCCCGGTCAGTCGGCTGCGGCCGCACTCCGGGAGACCGCGGAGGTGGCACAAGCTGCCGACGACCTCGGATATCGCCGGTTCTGGTTGGGGGAGCAGCACGGCGTCCGAGGCGTCGGCAGCGCGACGCCGGCCGTGCTCGCGGCTGTCCTGGCCGCACGGACCGACCGGATCCGTCTGGGCTCCGGCGGCGCACTGCTGACGACCCACCAGCCGCTCGTCATCGCCGAGCAGTTCGCGGCGCTGGCAGCGGCGTACCCGAGTCGGATCGACCTCGGTGTGGGTCAGCAGAACGGCCTGGTGCCCAGTACGGCGGCCGCACTCGGCGGTGCCGCTCATGATAAGTTCCCGCAGCGGCTGGACGAGCTGTGTGGATTCCTGCGCGACGGACTACCCGGGCGGGCGCCGGTTGGCGACGTACGGCTGTCGTTGGCCGGTTTGCCACCACCTGTCTTCGTGCTGGCCGATCACCCCGGTGCCGCCGCGACTGCCGCCGTACGAGGGTTGCCTGTCTTCTTGGCGCACCACTGTGCCGCTGCCATGACGGATGCGGCTGTGGCGGCGTACCGGAGTCATTTCGAGGCGAGCGGGCCGACGGTGAAGCCGTACCTCGGGGTGACGGTCGGCGTGGTGGCGGCGGACTCCGAGGAAGAGGCGATCATCCGGTTCGCCGAGTACGTGCGGGTGAAGTCGCGGCTCGCTACCGCGGCGCCGCGGGCTACTCCGGCCGAGCTGATGGAGCTGCTGGAGCCACCACTGACCGGCCGCGAGCGTGGTCGCGCGGAGCGGTTGCTGGACGACCCCGGCCACATCGTCGGCTCACGGACCACAGTGGTGTCCGGACTGGGCTCGCTGGTTGCCGGCACTGCTGCCGACGAGATCATGCTCGTCCCGCTGGCCTTCGACGGCCTGGTGCGGTCGGCCATCCTGCGCACCATCGCGGCCGGCCTCACCCGCACGATCCGCACCGTCCCGCGCCACGCACCACCGCTCATCGCCACGGCCTGAACGGGGTACCTATCGTGGGTACTGCCGGACGCAACAGAAAGGCAGGCTCATGGAGCGAGAAGTCGTCGAGGCATGTCCGACCGAGCTGTTCATCGGTGGCAAGTGGCAGGCGGCGGCAGGTGGGAAGACGCTGGCCGTCGAGGATCCCTCCACCGGTACGACGCTGTGCGAAGTAGCTGATGCGAGTCCTGCCGACGGCGTGGCCGCCCTGGACGCTGCCGTCGCGGCGCAGGCGGACTGGGCCGCGACGGCACCACGCGAGCGTGGCGAGATCCTCCGCCGTACCTACGAGCTGATGACCGAGCAGGCCGATGACCTGGCGGTGCTGATGACGCTGGAGATGGGCAAGCCGGTCGCAGAGTCGAAGGCCGAGATCGCCTACGCGGCCGAGTTCTTCCGCTGGTTCGCCGAGGAGGCGGTCCGGATCGACGGCGGCTACCAGGTCGCGCCGAACGGCAAGGGCCGCTTCCTGGTGATGCGGCAGCCGGTCGGCCCGTGCCTGCTGATCACGCCGTGGAACTTCCCGGCCGCGATGGGTGCCCGCAAGATCGGCCCGGCCGTCGCCGCCGGCTGCACGATGGTGATGAAGCCGGCCTCGCAGACACCGCTGTCGATGCTCAAACTGGCCGAGTTGATGACCGAGGCGGGGCTGCCGGCCGGCGTGCTGAACGTGATCACGACCAGCGACTCCGGCGGGGTGATGGAGCCGCTGATCCGCGACGGCCGCGCCCGCAAGCTGTCCTTCACCGGCTCCACCCAGGTCGGCCGGAAGCTGATCGAGCAGGCCGCGGACCAGGTGTTGCGGACCAGCATGGAGCTCGGCGGGAACGCGCCGCTGCTGGTGTTCGCCGACGCCGACCTGGACAAGGCCGTCGACGGCGCGATGCTGGCCAAGATGCGCAACGGCGGCGAGGCCTGTACTGCGGCCAACCGGATCTACGTGCAGTCGCCGGTGATGGCCGAGTTCTCGGCCCGGCTCGCCGAGCGGATGGCCGCGCTGACGGTCGGCCGCGGGACCGAGGACGGTGTCGACGTCGGCCCGCTGATCGACGCCGCCCAGCGGGACAAGGTGAAGGACCTGGTCGACGACGCGATCGCCCAGGGCGCCCGGGTGCTCACCGGCGCATCAATTGCTGAAGGCAACGGGTACTTCTACCCGCCGACCGTGCTGGCCGACGTACCGGGGACCGCCCGGCTGCAGAAGGAGGAGATCTTCGGCCCGGTCGCCCCCCTGACTGCGTTCGAGACCGAGGAGGACGCGGTCCGGATGGCGAACGACACCGAGTACGGCCTGGTCTCGTACCTGTTCACCAACGACCTGACCCGCGCCCTCCGGGTGTCCGAACGTCTGGAGACCGGGATGATCGGCCTCAACCAGGGCATCGTCTCCAACCCGGCGGCGCCCTTCGGCGGCGTCAAACAGTCCGGCCTCGGCCGTGAAGGCGGCAGCACCGGCATCGACGAGTACCTGGAGCTCAAGTACGTCGCCATCAACGTGGACTGATCACTCGTCCAGCCACTGCTGGATCGTCTCCTGGTCCGGCCGGGGACTGGTCCCGATCGCGTGCGGGACGAAGCGGGCGTAGTAGTCGGTGATCGGTCCGTCGGTCTCGCGCACCATCATGCCGGCCGCGACGCCGTCGACGATCCAGCTGCCGATGACGGCGCGATTCCCCTCGTACGACGGCAGCGGATGCCACTCCTGGTAGACCATCGTCGACGTGTCGTACGGGCCGTCGTGGATATGGTCCTCGGCGCCGGACACGGTGTGGATGCGGATGTTGCCGCCCTCCCGGCCGTGCAGCGGCTTCGCCACCCACTCGAGCAGGTCCTGCGGGTCACCGAAGTACGCCGGCAGCAGGTTCGGGTGGTCCGGGATACAGCTCCCACAGCACCGGCAGGATCGCCTTGGTGGACAGCATCGTCTTCCAGATCGGCTCGATCCAGCGCACCGGCTCGGGCTCCAGGCCGGCCAGGACGTACCGGCCGAACTCGTCGTCGAGCATGTCCTCCCACGGGTAGAGCTTGAACGCGGTCCGGATCGGCCGGCCACCCCAGTCCACGAACGCCCGCCGCTCCGAGTCCCAGCCGACGTCCTCGATCTCGTGCCCGTACGTCGCCAGCCCGGCCATCGCGGCCGTGTCGCGCAGATACGCGACCGTCATCGCCTCCTCGCCGGAGGTCTCCGCACCGGAGTTGAAGAAATGTGCCTCGTTCCCCGGGAAGTCGCCGGCCGCGAGGTGCTCGGCCCACCACTTGACCAGGCGGTCGTGCACCGAGTTCCACTGGTCCGCGTCCGGGAACACGTCCTCGAGCCAGTTCCACTGGATCACCGCGGACTCGACCAGTCCGGTCGGGGTGTCGCCGTTGATCTCCAGCATCTTCGGCTCGGCCCCGCTCCAAGCCAGGTCGAAGCGCGCGTAGACGGACAGGTCGTCCCGCTTCAGCGACTCGCGGACCAGCGGCAGCGTGCCGGGGGCGAGCCCGAGCTGGGTGTCGGAGAAGCGGTCACCCGAAGCCAGCACCGACGCCGCGTGCCGGCACATCTCGTACAGCTCCTCGGTGACGCGCTCGAGGTGCAGCACCTCGTCCATCGTCACCTCGTACCAGGCGCTCTCGTTCCAGTACGGCGTCTCCGTGCCGTCCGGCAGGTCGGTCATCGGGAAGACCAGGCCCTGTTCGACGACGGTGTCCTTCCACCGCGGCCGGGGCTTGATCGCGTGCCGCCACATCAGCCGCCAGAGCTCCCCTTGCCGGAGCCGCCGAACCCGCCGCGGGTGATGGTGCCGATCTGGCCGCCGCTCTTGTCCAGTCCACCCCGCTTGACCGTCGGCGACCCCGCCCGCGGGACCGTGTAGGTGCCGTTCGCGGCGTTGTAGCCTACCGCCGATGGGCGGTACGAAGCGCGTTCCCCCGGGTGGCCATGTAGAACCAGAAGAATCCGGCGCCGGAGCCGTGATACTCGCGCTCGTCTTTGCAGTTGTCGTCTTCCGCGCGGATCTGGGTCTGCGGGTCGACGCAGATCGCGGCGTAGTCCGGCTTCTCCTCGGCGGCGCAACCGGTCAGCGACGCGGCCATCAACGCCGTGAGCCCGAGCGTCACCTTGGCACTGCGCATCCGCTTGCGACTCATCGCCCGACCTCCCCCTCTGCCGGCGGCTTCATCGAGAACATGATCGCCGCCCCGACCACCATCGTTACACCCACCACAACCAATGACCCGGCGCTCACGTCCGCCACCGCGAGCACGAGCACGAACGTGAACGACACGCTCGCCAGCGCCGGCACCACCAGCCGCTGCACCACCCGTTCACGCACCGCACCCTGGAAATAGACCGGTACGGCGACCGCGGTCGCCAGGTAGTACAGCGACACCAGCACCGACACAGCCGCCACGGAGTCCGCCAGTACGGCGTCCGAGGTCAGCACGAGTACGACGAACACCAGGATGCTCACCCCGGCGAACACCCAGGTGGACACCGTCGGCGTCTGGTAACGGGCGGAGATCCGCGCGAACTGCCCGGGGAACGCGTCTCGCCGGGCCATCGACAGCATGGTGCGGGCCGTCGGCAGGATCGTGGTCTGGGTCGACGCCAGCGCCGACACCAGGACCGCTCCGACCAGCACCTTCCCGCCGGTCGTGCCGAGCAGGTCGTTCGCCAGGACGGCGAAGAAGTCGTCGCCGGCGATGTCCGCGAGCGGAGTCACCCCGGCGTACGCGACCGCGGCCCACGCGATCACGACGTACAGCAGAACCAGGAAGCCGTTCGCGATCAGCGCCGCGACGGCCGGCGTACGGCGCGGGTCGCGGGTCTCCTCGTTGACGCTGAAGGACGAGTCCCAGCCCCAGTAGAGGAAGACCGCGATCAGGACGCCGGCGGCCCACGCGCCGTCGCCGGTCGAATCGCCGACGAGGTTGGCGGAGCCCGCCTCGCGGAACGCGTTGATCGCGAACCACAGCAGCGCGACCACCTCGATCGTCAGCAACACGAACTGCGTGGTCGCGGCGACCCGGATCCCGCGGTAGGCGAGCAGGGCCATCACCAGGATGAACGCCGTGCCCAGGCCGGCCTGGGCGAGCCGTGACTCGGCGGCACCGTCCAGGCCGAGCAGCACGTAGGTGTACACCGCGGCGACCTGGGCGAGGTTGCTCATCACCAGAACGCACGCCATCACCGTGGTCCAGCCGACCATCCGGCCCGTCCCCAGACCGAACGCGTGCTCGGTCCACCGGAACGTCGTACCGCAGTCCGGCTCTGCCCTGTTCAGTTCCCGGAAGCACAGCGCGACCAGGATCACCGGGATCGCGCTCACCGCCAGGACCAGCGGGGCCGCCGCACCGGTGTATCCGGCGAGTAGTCCCACCGAGACAGCCAGCGAGTACGCCGGTGCCGTCGAAGCTATCCCGATCGCGGTGGACGAGCCCACGCCCAGCGCATCACGCCGCAGACTTCGCCCCCGCGACCGCGATCCAGTTGTCGTCACTGTCATCCGTTCGCTCGGTCGTCCCCCCAGACTGCCATCCCTCCAGGGTCTCCGATCGCGCGAGGCCTCAGCTGACCAGGTCGTTGGCCGAGCGGAGGACGGGGACGCCGACGCTGGTCGGGACCGCGGACGAGGTGACGTGGAAGATGTGCGACTCGCCGGCGGACAGGGTGACGAGGCCGGAGTCGACCCGGGCCGCCGGATCCAGACGGTCCGGGAACAACGCCAGATCCTTGGCCAACGCGGTCGCCGTGACGGTGACGTCGTACCCGTCTGCTGTCGCGATGACCGAGGCGGCGTACGCGTCTCTCTTCAGGCGCAGGGCGGTGTCCTCGACGAAGTACCAGTACGCCGTGCTGCCGTCGGCACCCCGGACCTCGAGGTACTCACGGGTCGGGTCGGTCGACCTGGTGACGGACTCGGGCAGCGAGCTGAGGGTCGCCGATCGCGGCTCGACCTCCAGGACGAAGGTCTCCTTCGCCAACGTGTCGGCACCGGTGGACCGTCGGGTGACCGTGATCTCGGTCGACCAGGTCTCGTCGGTGTCGTTGTGTGCGGCAACCACCAGTTCGTTCTCACGCGGCTGGACGGTCAGCAGGCGCTCGGCGTACACGCGTTTCAAGGCGAACCACAACGGCTTCCGGATCCCGTGCCCGTCGACGGCCGCCCAGGAGACCACCGGCCAGTTGTCGTTCAGCTGCCAGACGACGGCACCGGTGTTCAGCGGGTACAGGCTGCGGAAGTGTTCGATGCCGAAGGCAATGGCTCGCGCCTGATTGAGCTGCGTCGTCCAGTGCCAATCATCGATGTCCTTCCACTTGGGCAGGTGATTGCCCAGCCCACGCTCCAGCTTGAGGTTGCCCTCGAACGCCTTCTGGTGCACGAGCATCTGCTCGCCGTACGGATCGAGCGGCTGGTCGTGCACCACCGAGGTCAGCGTCGACCACGCCGGCGGCCCCTGGAACCCGAACTCCGACACGAACCTCGGCTTGTACTTGCGGTACGTCGTGTAGTCCACCTGGTTCCAGACGTCCCAGATGTGCATGGTGCCGTGGCGCTCGTCGTTCGGGTGGATGAACCGGTCGAACGAGTACGGGCTGCCGTCCGAGTACGGCGTCCGCGGGTCGAGCTCGGCCACGATCCTGGGAAGCAGGTCGAAGTAGTACCCCGCACCCCACGGCCGGCCGGCGAGCGGCACCCGCCAGCCCCACTCGACGTAGCCCCAGATGTTCTCGTTGTTGCCGTTCCACACCGCGAGGCTGGCGTGCCGGCTCAGCCGGGTGACCGCCTCCCGTGCCTCGGCATCCACCTCGCCGGCCAGCTGCTCGTCCTCCGAGTACGCCGCACAGGCGAACAGGAAGTCCTGCCAGACAAGGATCCCCGTCTCGTCGCAGACGTCGTAGAAGTCCTCACTCTCGTAGATCCCGCCGCCCCAGACGCGCAGCAGGTTCATCCCCGCGTCGACCGCGTCCTGGATGCTGGTGGCGTACGTCGTCCGGTTCAGCCGGGTCACGAAAGCGTCGTCGGGGATCCAGTTCGCCCCGCGTACGTAGATCGGCTTGTCGTTCACCGACAGCACGAACTGGGTGCCGTTGTCGTCCGGGTCGACGTTCAGCGAGACGGTCCGGAACCCGACCCGGCCCTGCCAACGGTCCTCGTGCACCGCGACCGTGACGTCGTACAAAGGCTGCTCGCCATGCCCGCGCGGCCACCACCGATCGACGGCGTGGACGGTCGATGTGACCGATGCCGTCTCGGTGCCGGCGGCGACGGTCAGGTCGGACGTGGTCCCGCCGACCTCGACCGTGACGGCGACGTCCTCGCCGAAACCGTCGGCCCAGGCGAGCGTGAGCTCAGTGGTCAGTACGCCGGTGTCCCCACCGAGACCGGCGAGCGGACGGACCGAGGCGATCCGGACGCCGGACCACGACTCGATCCGGATCGGCCGCCAGATGCCGACCGTCGCCACATCCGGTCCCCAGTCCCAGCCGAAGTTGCTAGCCATCTTCCGCAACGCGTTGTAGGGATGGAGATTCGTGTGCGGCCAGGACCCGTACCCGGCCGACACCTCCTCGGCCGCCGTCACCGGCCCGGCGAAGTCGATCACCAGCTCGTTGCCCTCGGCCACCAGCAGCTCGGTGACGTCGAACCGGTACGACCGGTGCTGGTTCGCGGTCCGGCCGAGCTCCCGGCCGTTCAGCGTGATCGTCGCGACCGTGTCGAGCCCTTCGGCCACCAACTCCTGCACGGCGTTGCCGTCGGCGGTCCAGTCGAACGACGTCCGGTAGCTCCAGCCGGTCCGCCGATCCAGGCCAGCGCCGACTCGTTGTCCCCGTCGAACGGATCCGGGATCTCCCCGGCCGCGAGCAGGTCGGTGTGCACCTCACCCGGCACGGTGGCGGCGATCGTCTTGCCGAACTGCCCGTCGAGCGCACGCACGGTCCAGGCGGCGCCGCCCTCGGTGGTCAGCGGGACTGTCTTCACGGATGTCACAGGAGCTCTCCAGAGTGAACCGGTTTAGTTGGCGCACACCGCTCCCCGGGCCGGGAGCGGTGCCTTCAGTCTTCCAGTACGACTCGTCGCCACAGGTCGGCGATCGCGCGGTGCCCGGCGGCGGTCGGATGCACCCCGTCGCCGGCCAGTGTTGCCGGCCCGAGACCCGACGCCTGCCGGTTCAGCTCGACATCGGCCGGCACCAGGATGGCGCCGTACTCGACGGCGAGTTTGCGAACCACATCGAGCTTGGGATCGAGATCCTCCCGCCAGGCGTCCTGCCCGTCCTTCACCGGCAGCAGGAACGGCTCGACCAGGACGACCGGACACGTGAGCGGATCCAGCAGTGCGCGGTACGACGCCTCGAACGACTCGGCCGTGGTCGGGTCGTCCTCGTCGTACCGGCGCCAGGTGTCGTTGATGCCGATCAGCACCGACACCAGCGACGGGTCGTGCGCGAGGACGTCGGTGGACCAGCGGCTGACCAGGTCGACGGCCCGGTGGCCGCTGTTGCCGGCGTTGACGATCCGCGGCCGGCGTGCGCCGAGGTCGTCGTACAGGTGCCGGACGTACCCGTTGCCGAGGCCTTCGGGGTCGGTCCGGCGACCGCAGTCGGTGACGGAATCCCCGGCGAACACGACGGTCCGCCGGGGATCCAGTAGTAGTGCCGTCACAGGGTGGCCGCTTGCACGTCCCAGTCGTCCGGCAGGATCGCCGCGACCTCGACCGTGCTGGTCACGTCGACGAACGCGCCGGTGTCGATCGACTCGGTGATCGAGGCCATCACGTCGACGATGTGGAACGCCAGTGCGCCGGTGGCCCGGTGCGGCCGGTTCTCCCGGATCGCCCGCGCCATCTCCAGTACGCCGGTGCCACGCTGAGCCACCGCCTTCGTCTCGGCGATCGTCTGCCACTCGTCGGCGCCACGACGGCGGATCTTGATCTCACCGTCGAAACCGTTCGGGTCCGGTACGGCGAGGGTCGCCTCGGAGCCGGTGATCTCGACGAACCCGCCCCGCGACAGCGGCGAGTCGAAGCTGAAGATGCTCTGCGACGACTGCCCTGACTCGAACCGCGCGATCGTGCTGACGTGGGTCGGCACGGTGACGTCGAAGTCGGTCCCGGCGAGCGGACCCGATCCGATCGTGCGCTTCTCCCGCGACTTGGACCCGAGCCCGGCCACCGCCGCGACCGGCCCGAACAGCTGGACCAGCGTGGTCAGGTAGTACGGGCCGATGTCCCACAGCGGACCCGCGCCCTCCTGGAAGAGGAACGCCGGGTTCGGGTGCCAGGACTCCGGGCCGGGGGACTGCATCAGCGTCAGCGCGGTCAGCGGCTGACCGATCTCACCGCGCTCGATGATCCGGCGCGACTCCTGCAGGCCCGGACCAAGGATGGTGTCGGGTGCGCAGCCGAGCCGCAGGCCCGCGTCGTGCGCGGTGGACAGCAGCTTGAGGCCGCTGTCCTGGTCGAGTGAGAACGGCTTCTCACTCCACACGTGCTTGCCAGCGGCAACGGCCGCCAGAGCGACCTCGACGTGGGCGATCGGGATGGTCAGGTTGACCACGATCTCCACGTCCGGGTGGTTCAGCACCGCGTCGGGACCACCGTGGGTCTCGATGCCGTACTCTTCGGCCTTCTCCTTTGCCGCCTCCGGTCGAAGGTCGCCGATGGCGTGCACCTTGAGGTCGGGGAAGCTCTGCATGCTCTTGATGTAGGCGTCCGAGATCACTCCGGCGCCGATCACACCTACTCCGACAACACTCATCGACGTCCTCGCTTCGCTCCGGGCGCCGATGAGGTACGAGGGACGCTGTGTTTGATGATGAACTCGCTTCGCTCGTTCATGCAGGTGCGCCCTCTCCGGTCAGGAAGCGGTAGCTGCCCTCGACCGCGTCGAAGATCTCGCCGCTGAAGTCGTCCAGCTCGACCACCCGCAGCGCGTTCGGGGCGGCGGCCAGGATGTCCGCGACCGCGATGGTGCCGTCGCCGACCGCCACCTGGGCCTTGTTGTCCAGCGTCCCGTCACCGTCCTTGACGTGGATCGCCGTCACCCGGTCGCCGAACTTGGCGAGCAGCGCCGGTACGTCGGCACCGCCGACGGCGGCCCAGTACGTGTCCACCTCGAGGATCACGTCGTCGGACAGGTTGTCGACCAGGATCTCGAGCGCGTGCACGCCGTCCACCGTCGACTCGAGCTCGAACTGGTGGTTGTGGTACCCGACCGTGATGCCGTGGTCGGCCGCCTCGACGGCGGCCTTGTTCAGCCCGTCGGCGATGAGCTTGATCTCGTCGGCCGACTGCCAGCGTGCGGGGTCGGTGTGCGGGTCGATCACCGTGGTGATGCCGAGCCGCTTCGCCGCGGCGTAGATCGGGGCGCTGTCCTCGCGGAGCAGGCCGGCGTGGGTGGTGGGAGCCGAGAGTCCGTGCTTGGGCAGCGCCTCGGCCAGCCGGTCCGCGAAGCCGGTGACACCGAAGGGTTCGACCTTCGTGTAGCCGATCTCCGCGATCCGGGCCAGGGTGGCGTCGAAGTCCTCGTCGAGCTTGCCCCGGACCGTGTACAACTGGAGGGACAGGTTGTCCACTGCGACCATGGTTTCTCCTCGTCGCCGGCGCCTCGCCCGCTGCCCTGGGCTCCGCGCCGACTTGATTGCCGAACCGGTTAAGTAACGACGGCAACCGTATCCCAATCGCGCCACTCCCCACCACCCTCGGCCCAACCACTGGGCGGTCATTTCCAGCACACCATCCGCCGGCCGCCCATCGAACACCGCCTCCGGCCCCGCATCGAACACCGCCTCCGGCGGCGGCTGTTCTCTGCGCCTCCGGTGGGCCGTCCAGCCTGCTACCGCATCCAGGTGTTCCGCGGTTCGGATGTGGACGTGCAGTCGGCGGCGCGCCCCGGATGGCTGGTGTCCCTTGGGGGATTTGATCAAATGGTCACGCTCTGCGGCTGAGTGATGACACATTGTGGAAACCGGCGCACACTGAAAGATTCGGACCGACCGTCAGCGGTCCGGTCGTCCGTTGGCGAAGGAGGCCGTCGTGCCCCGAGTCACGATCAATGAGATCGCCCGTCGGGCAGGCGTCTCCAAGGGCGCGGTGTCGTATGCGCTGAACAACCAGCCGGGGGTCTCCGAGGCCACCCGGGCACGGGTCCTGAAGGTGGCCGAGGAGTTGGAGTGGGTGCCCAACCGGGCTGCCCGGCAGTTGTCCGCGGCGCGCAGCGAGACGTTCGGGCTCGTCCTCGCCAGGACCGCGAAGACGTTGAGCGAGGAACCGTTCTACATGGGCTTCGTCGGCGGGGTGGAGTCCGTGCTGGCCAGGAAGTCGTACGCGCTCGCCCTCCAGGTCGTCGCGGATCTGCCCGAGGAGTTGGCGACGTACCGGAAGTGGGCCGCGGAGCGCCGGGTCGACGGCGTGATCGTGGTGGACCTGCGGGTGGACGATCCGCGGATCCCGTTGCTGCGCAAGCTCGGCGTTCCGGCCGTCCTGGTCGGCGACCCGGAGTTGGCCGACGGGATGGCCTGCGTGTGGACCGACGGGACGGCGGCGATGAACGCCGCGGTCGAGCATGTCGGGTCCCTCGGGCATCGCGCAGTCGCCCGGGTCGCCGGGATGCCGGAACACGGCCACGTGTGGATCCGGGACCAGGCGTTCAGGTCCGCGAGCCGGCGACTGGGCCTGGACGTCCAGGTGGTGCACACCGACTTCTCCGCCGAGGAGGGCGCCGCCGCGACGCGTGCGCTGATGACCGCAGGCACCCGGCCGACCGCGATCATCTACGACAACGACCTGATGGCGGTCGCCGGTCTGGCCGTCGTGCAGGAGTTGGGGCTGCGGTCCCCGGACGACGTCACGCTGGTCGCCTGGGACGACTCGACGCTGTGCCGGCACACGCATCCGACCCTGACCGCGATGAGCCACAACATCGTCGCGTACGGCGCCGAGGTCACCTGTCGACTGCTCGACCTGCTGGAGGGCGCCCGACCGCAGGCGCACCTCTACTCGACCCCGCTGCTGATCGTCCGCGACAGCTCCGGGCCGCCGCCCAACCACTCGAGCGGATAACCCCTCGAATCACCCCTTCTCCCCTCCTGACACGAGGGGAGAACGGTGCACCTCAGGGGTTATCCGGCTCTCCTGACGCATGTGTGGGTGGTTTGAGCGCGCGTTGAGTGGGTGCACGCCGTTGCCTGGCTGGGTTTGTGAGCTGTGGAGGAACAGGACCGTGGTAGTCAGGCGAACGGTGTGTGTGGACAGCTTGTGGGGGCGCGACTTGGGGTCGGCAGGTCCGTCATCGAGGATGTCGAGTTCGACGATGGCGCGTGGGTTGTGGGGCTGCCCGAGGCGGCGCCGAGGCCGTCGACCGGTGGTTCAGATCGGGTGCGGTGTACCGAAGAACGGGTAGTAGTCGGCTGCGATGTGGGTTGGTCCGGAGCGTCCAGGCGGGGATGGACTTGTCGCAGGGCGCAGGTCGCGACCACTACCCGTCCGTCGGTGCGCTGCCGCCCTCGTGGGACCCGGCAGAATCTGACCCACACATCAGGCAGGAGAGCCGGTTACCCCTCGAATGGTTGGTCAGGGGGAGGCCGTGACTGTGACCGGTACGCCGTTGACCGCGGACGTACCGGCCACCGGGTCGGTGAACCCGGCGTCGGTGACGTCGTTGGCGCTCGGTCCGGCGACCTGACTAGCGACCGTCAGCCGCACGCCCGCCCGGCCGTGACCGAACCCGTGCGGCAGGCTGACCACGCCCGGCATCATGTCGTTGCTCGCGACAACCTCCACCGCGACGGTGCCGGCCGCCGAGCTGACGTTGACCAGCTGGCCGTCGGTCAGGTCGCGCTTGGCCAGGTCCTGCGGGTTCATCAGCAGCTGGTGCCGCGGCTTGCCCTTCACCAGCCGGGCCGAGTTGTGCATCCACGAGTTGTTGTTGCGCAGGTGCCGGCGGCCGATCAGCAGCAGCTCGCCGTCGTACCCGGTGGCAAGCGACTCCAGCCGGGGGAGGTCGTCCAGGATCATCTGCTGGGCGAGGTCGATCCGCTTGGTCTTGTGGCGCAGCGCGTCCGGCAGCGCCGGCTGCAACGGCCCGAGGTCGACCCCGCCCGGCGAGTTCCGCAGTTTGCGCAGTGACAGCCGGTACGGCCCGATCCGCAGCCCGAGGTCTACGATCCGCCGCGGCGACAACCGCAGCCGCGCCGACGCCATCGCCTTCCGGCGGCTCATCGGCGTACGGCTCAGCATCCGGAGGGCGAGATCGCGGAAGATCTCCCAGTCGTGCCGCGCCTGCTCGGGCTTCGGCAGTACGGCGTCGTTCCAGCGAGCCGTGTTGCGGACGGCGAGCTGATGGAAGATCACGTCGTAGTGGTCGCGCTCGAGCGGCGGCGCGGGTGGCAGGATCACGTCGGCGTGCCGGGTGGTCTCGTTGATGTAGGGGTCGACCGCGACCATGAAGTCCAGCGTGTCCAGGGCCTCGTCGAGCTTGCGGCCGTTCGGCGTGGACAGCACCGGGTTGCCGGCGATCGTCACCATCGCGCGGATCCGGCCGTCACCCGGCGTCAGGATCTCCTCGGCCATCGTCGAGACCGGCAGCTCCCCGCCGAACTCGGGTAGCCCGCGGACCCGGCTCTTCCAGACCCCGACGTGCCCGCGTCCGAGCCCGAGCAGGGCGTTCACGGCCGGCCGCGGGAACATCGTCCCGCCGGGCCGGTCGAGATTGCCGGTGATGATGTTGAGCACCTGGATCGCCCACTGGCACACCGCCCCGAACTGCTGCGTCGACACCCCGACGCGTCCGTAACAGGCGGCCCGGTCGGCGGTCGCGAACTCCACAGCGATCCGCCGGATCACGTCCGCGTCGATCCCGGTGATCGTGGCCGCGCGCTCGGGTGTCCATGGTTCCACCGCCTGCTCGACCGCGTCGAGGCCGTCGACGTACGACGCCGTCGTGGCCCTGCCGTCGGCGATCACCTGGTGGATGAGCGCGAGCAGGAAGGCCGCGTCGGTCCCGGGCCGGACGAAGTGGTGTTCGTCGGCGACCGCGGCGGTCTCGGTCCGGCGGGGATCGATGACGACGACCTTGCCGCCGCGCTTCTGCAGGTCCTTGAGCCGCCGGCCGAAACCGGGTGCGGTCATCATGCTGCCGTTCGAGGCGAGCGGGTTGGCGCCGAGCATCAGCAGGTACGACGTCCGGTCGATGTCCGGGACCGCGATCATCAGTTGATGCCCGTAGAGCAGGTACGACGCGAGCATG
This sequence comes from uncultured Actinomycetota bacterium, assembly GCA_963770725.1. GTDB lineage: Bacteria > Actinomycetota > Actinomycetes > Propionibacteriales > Kribbellaceae > Kribbella. The sequence goes on along the minus strand of CAVYQT010000007.1, from coordinate 816,840 downwards.
TGCGGGAGCTGGTCGATCGAGGTCGCGCTGAAGCGGTTCCTGGTCCTGAGCTGTCGCAGCATGGTCGGCAGGTGGGTCAGCGCGCCGAGGCTGTGCACGTTCGGGTTGCCGAGGTAGACACCGACCGCGTTCCGGCCGTGCTCGCGCTGGATCCCGGTGAGGCTCGACACGACCAGGTCGTACGCCGCGTCCCAGCCGATCTCCTGCCAGCCGTCCGGCGTCCGCCGTACCGGCGTGGTCAACCGGTCCGGGTCGTCCTGGAGGTCACGGAGCGCCACGGCCTTCGGGCAGATGTAACCGCGGGAGAGCGGGTCCGAATCGTCGCCGCGGATGTCGGTGACGCGGCCGTCCTCGACCGTCACGAGCACACCGCAGATCGCTTCACACAGGTTGCACGAGGTCCGCCGTACTGTGGTCGCCATCCAGCCAAACTACCCCCGGGTAGCCTGCCGGGTCATCACTCGAAGCGCGCCTCGTCGAGGCGGCCCAGGATCGCGTCCACGGTTTCCGGGGCGGAGAGGTCGGAGTTGTCGAGCCAGAGGCCGCGGCGCGGGCTGAACGCGTGCAGCTCGTAGTCGAGCTCGTCGACCAGGTGGTGCGCCCCGCCGAGCCGGCCCGAGATGATCTCGGGGCGTGGCGTGAGTACGACGAGGTAGCGCGGTCTGGTCCGGATTCCGTCGAGGAACTCACGCAGCAGTTCGCCGATCACGACGTCCTGCAGGACCACGGTGAAACCCGCGTCGGCGTACCCGTCGGCCGCCTGGCAGGCGAGCCGGTAGCGCAGCTGGAGTTGCCGCTGGGCGGCGGCGCTGTCCTCGGCCATCGAGGCCTGTCCGCTGACGATCATCCGGCGGAAGACATCGCCGCGGAGGTGGACGCCGTACTGGAATCTCTCGGCCAGTAATTGGGACACCGTCGACTTCCCGGCCGCCATGATTCCACTGACGACGATCACCCCCTCGGACTCCATGCAGGTGATCGTGCCACGCGGGACAAGGTTTTGGTCCGGTCTCGGCGATTCTTGTCGTTCCCCGGACGGAAATGCCACGTTTGTAAGGGGTTTCAGGCCAGCAGTGTCTCGAGGTGATGGCGCAGGAGCTGTCGGACGCGGTCCGGAGTAGTGCGGTCCGGTTGGATCGCCGCGTGCAGGGCGAGGCCGTCGATCACAGCATGCAAGCGCTCGGTTTCCCAGCGGAGTTCGAGGTCGTCCCGGAGTGCGCCGGAGTCGGCCAGAGCCTGCAGCAGGGATTCGCACAGGCCGCGCAGCCCGTCGTGCACCTTGTCGACGTGTTCGTGCAGGCTGCCGGCGTCCGACTCGGCCTGCGCCTGGGCCATGAAGGCCATCCAGACGCCGAACTCGGCGCGCCGGTCGGCGTCGAGCGGCAGCGCCTCCTCGAGGTAGCGCAGCGCGACCGCGGTGGCGCTGCCCTTCGGGTTCAGTGCGCTGACCCGCTCGGTCACCCGGCGGGAGACCAGGTCCATCGCGAAGCTGAGCAGTCCGGCCTGGTCCGGAAAGTAGTAGCGGACGGCGCCCGCGGACCAGCCGGCCTCGGCGGCGATGGTCCGGACCGAGGCGGCCCGGATCCCGTCCCGGCGGACGACCCGCCAGAGCGCTTCGGCGATCTCCTCGCGACGGGTCTCGTGGTCGACGATCTTCGGCACCCGCCCTTTTTAGCACAGCCGTGTTAGAGTCGGTTGTAACACGGTCGTACTGAATAAACTCGGGAGGGTGAACCGCTGTGCTGCTCGCTGTGATCGCCGCGTGTGAGATCGGCTTCTGGGTCCTGCTCGCCGCCGGCTTGGCGACGCGTTATCTGCTCCGGCTGCCGAAGGCGGGGATGGTGCTGCTGGCCGGCGTACCGCTGGTCGACGTGGTCATGCTGGTCGCCGGCGTGATCGACATCCAGCGCGGTGGTGAGCCGTCGTTCAAGCACTCACTGGCCGCGATCTTCATCGGCGTCAGCGTCGGCTTCGGCCATCAGACGCTGAAGTGGGCGGACAAGTGGGCCGCGCACTACCTGGGCGGTGCGCCGCGCCCGGTGAAGCCGCCGAAGCGCGGTCCGGAGCGGGCTCGTCGCGAGCGTGCGGGCTGGTTCCGCCACCTGCTCGCGTACGCCGTCGCCACCGGCATCATGCTCGGCCTCGGCGTCCTCTCCGGCCAGGGGTACGACGCCCTGCTCGGCCCGGCGTGGACCTGGACCATCGTGCTGGTGATCGACGCGATCGTGTCCTTCAGCTACACCTTCGGCGGCGCCGGGACGCGGGAGAAGGAGTCCGTCTGACGTCCCGGAGGACGGCGTCCAGTCGTCGTACATTGCGTTCATGACGACGACGGGGCGTACCTGGGCGGCGCTGACCGCGCTGATCGTTGCGGTGGGCATCGTGGTGCAGTTGATCGTGACGGCGAACGGGACCGCGGGCTTCTTCGCGGACAATCCGGACCGGGTGTTCAACGTGTTCGCGTACTTCACGATCCAGTCGAACCTGCTGCTCGGCGGGACCACGTTCATGCTGGCGTTGCAGCCGGATCGGCCGCAGAGCACGTTGTTCCGGACGTTGCGGCTGAACGGCGTCCTGTGCATCGCGGTGACCGGGATCGTCTACCACCTGGCGCTGGCCGACCTGGACGACCTGACCGTGTGGGCGGCGGTCGCGAACATCCTGTTGCACACGGCCTCGCCGGTGGCCGGTGTGCTGGGCTGGCTGCTGTTCGGGCCGCGCGGCATGACCGATCCGCGCGTCGTCGCCTGGTCGATCGTGTATCCGCTGCTGTGGCTGGTGTTCACGCTGGTCCGCGGCGAGTTCGTCGGCTTCTATCCGTACCCGTTCGTCAGTGTCGTCGAGCACGGTTATCCACGGGTGCTGCTGAACTGTCTCCTGGTCGCGGTACTGTTCCTGGCTCTGGCGGCCGGGGCCACCTCGCTCGACCGCCGGTTGCACCGGAAGACAACCGTCGAAAGGTAAGACCCGTGCTGGTGACCTCTCGCTCGTACGCCGAGTACGAAGCGATGTTCGACCTGACCGAACTCCCCGAGTCCGTTCTCGACTGCTGCGCGGGTGGCGCGGGCTTCACCGCCGAGGCCGCCGCCCGTGGTGTCGACGCGATCGCCGCCGATCCGGCGTACGAGCTCGAACCCGCCGAACTGGTGGACGCGGTACGGCGGAGCCTGCCCGCCACCGCCGGGATCATCGACGAGCACAAGGGGAGTTTCGTCTGGCACTGGTACGGGACGCCGGAGCGGAAGGACCAGTACCGGATCGAGGCGGCCGACGCCTTCCTGCAGGACGTGGCGGTCGCGCCCGAGCGGTATGTCGCGGCCGGGCTGCCGGAGTTGCCGTTCGGGGACCGGCGATTCGAGCTGGTGCTGTGCTCGCACCTGTTGTTCACCTGGGCCGACAAGTACGACCGGGACTGGCACGTCGCGTCCCTGCGCGAGCTGATCCGGGTCAGCAACCGCGAGGTCCGCATCTTCCCGCTGGTGATGCAGGGTGCCGGCGATTCGTTGCCTTATCTCCCTGAACTGCTGGAGGCGCTGGACGGCGTCACCTGGGAGATCCGCAAGGTGCCGTACGAGTTCCAGGTCGGCGCCGACGAGATGCTGGTACTCACCCGCAGCTGACGTCTGGTGCCCCCCACCCGTTCGCGATCACGGATGAGTTGCGCACTGACCCGCCACGAGGGGTGGGAGGCGCCAAACGCCAGCTGACTACAGGCCGCCGCGGCGACCGCGGTGGCTTGTGGGTGCTGAGGCCGGTCGGTACGACGGAAGGACGGTCTGCCGCCGCACCGACCGGTTGGATCGTGTCAGCGGAGGAAGCGGCCGCACACCGGCCACGGCTGGGCGCCGCGCTGGGAGTACAGCTTCTTCGCGCGCATCAGCTGCTCGGCGGCCGACGCCTGCGCCGGACTCCCGCTGCCGCCGACACTGCGCCAGGTCTGCCTGTCGAACTGGAACAGCCCGTAGTAACCGGCCGGGTTCACCGCGCGCGGGTTGCCACCGGACTCACACTCCGCGACCTTCCGCCAGGCGGCGCTCATGCTGACGCGGGTAGGGGCACGGTCCTCGGAGCGGGAGCTGCGCACCTTGCGTTCGGTCTTGCGGACCTTCCTGGTCTCGACCTTCTTCGCGGTCGCCTTGCGCGGGGCGGTGGCCTTGGTCGGACCGTCCAGCGAGAGAGTCTGCCCGATCAGGATCAGGTCGGGGTCGTTCAGGTTGTTGATCCTCGCCAGCTCGCGCCAGTCGGTACCGTTGGCCTGAGCGATCTCGGAGAGGGTGTCGCCGGACTTGACCGTGTAGTCGGTCGCGAACGCCGCACCGGCGCCGGCGGCGGTGATACCGGCCCCGAGGCCGGCAATGGTGAGGGTTCGGGCCACCCGGCGTGTCGATCGCCGGGGGCGCGCATGTCGGGCTTTGGACATCAGCAGTGCGCTCCTCGTGAGCTTGGGCATGGTGGACTCACCCGCCCCCCGAGCAGGGGAGGCGGGCATCCGGGCAGGTCACAGGACAGCGTCCGAACGGTCACGTCACGGTAACGACGCGACCTGAGTCATCCTGTGCGACCTCGGCCGAGAGCGCAAGACCATTCACCGAATCTGTCCCGGTTTTTTCTGGGCCTTGACGAAGCGAAACCCCAACAACAGAACGGTTTCCCGTGATCGAACGCTGTTGTTTGAGGGTCGCGCGACCTGGGTAGTCAAACGTTCGAAACAGGGCGGTTTCTGCCTGTCTGAGCGCCTTGGACCGACCGGTTTCCGGACCCTCCCTCCGGAGGCGGCCGGTCGCCCACCGCGGGCTGGGATGGATTGGTGCGTGTCATCCGAGCGGCTGACGCGTTGATGAAACACGGGCACCACCGTCCGGTTGTCGGATGCGCGAAGGCGGGCGCCGGCGGATGAGGCAACGGATGCGACGACGGACCAGCTGGTGAAGGCGGTTCGTGACGTGGCGAAGGGCTTGCCGGTGGTCGACGTACGGCTCGCTGTCGCCGCGTTGAAGGCGGGCGACAATCCGCTCACCGATCGCGAGTGTGAGGTACTGCGCCAGTCATCACCGGTGCGACCCGCTCAGGAGTCGCCCGCACTCTCAGTCTGAGCGCGGGCACTGTTCGCAACTACCTGTCGCGCATCCTCGCCAAGACCGGTGCGGCCAGCCGCATCTGGGCGATCCGGAAGGCTCAGGACGCCGGCTGGATCTGACGCCGTCGAGTGGTCGTCGGCGCCCAATGGCCGTGGAGCTCGCGGTACTGGCGGGACGTGCGCATGTGCATCGCGTACGTCCCGATGGTTGCCTTGTTGCCGTCCAGGACCAGGATGCGCCGCGCGCGGAGGGCTGAGCTGATCCGGTGCGCGATCACGATCAGCGTGCCGCCCCGCTGGGCGAAGGCTTCCTCAGCCCGCCGCTCGGCCTCCGGGTCCAGGAAGCACGTCGCCTCATCGAGCACGACGAGGGGCGCCGGCGACAGGTAGGCACGGACGAGCGCGATCAACTGACGCTCGCCCGCCGACAGCTCACCCCGGCTTCACGTCGGCGGTCAATCTACCGATCCGCTCGACCAACGCACCTGCGCCGACCGCCTCGACTTCACGTGTCGTTGCATCGGGCAACAAATAGTTGAGATTGTCCAGCACTGGACCGCTGAACACGTAGCCCGCCTGCGGAATCAGCCGTCGAGCTGCTCGAGGATGTCGCGTTCGTGGCTGACCCGGGCGACCGCTGCATCCGGATCCGCGGTGCTTGTTCGTCACGGCAGTCGTTCTCTCTGGTTGGCTGTTCAGTACTGTCGTGCTGTGACAGCCGAGGCCGAGAAGCAGTCCACCGTCTGGAAGATCCACGGTGAGCGCCTGGTCGACGACACCCGCCGGTTGCGCCTCAGCATCGCGTCGGTCGAGTTGCCCGACGGCGTCCAGTTCGAGCAGTACATCCTCCGGATGCCGAAGGCCGCGATGATGGTGGTTCTCGATGACGCCCGGGAGCACGTGCTGATGATGTGGCGGCATCGCTTCATCATCGACCGCTGGGTGTGGGAACTACCCGGCGGCTACGTCGACCCCGATGAAGACCCAGCCGTCACTGCCGCCCGCGAGGTCGAGGAAGAGACCGGGTGGCGACCGAGGACCGTGGAGCCGCTGGTGTCCCTGCAACCTTCCGTCGGTACGACGGACGCCGAGAACCTGCTGTTCGTCTCGTACGGCGCCGACCACATCGGCGAACCCACGGACATCAACGAAGCGGAACGCATCGAGTGGATCCGCCTCGACTCCATCCGCCTCCGGATCGACGCCGGCGAGATCATCGGTGCCGCCTCTTTGGTCGGACTCCTTCATGTCCTCGCCTTCCGCTGAGAGTCGTCGCGCCTGGTCGGAGGTGCGGCGGTATCTCGTGGAGAACCGTTATCGGCTTGGGGTGGAAGCTGCCGGTGAGTACTCCGCGGCTCGTCGAGTTGCTGGGACTCCGTTGCTGGCTCCGGCTTCGTGGATTCCGGCGGAGCCGATTCCCTTGAGTGCTTTGCGTCTGGAGTTTGATGCCGACGCGACCTCTCCGGGCTCGAGTCAGTCGCGCGCGAAGGTCTTCCGCTCCGGGCCGACGGCAGCCATTACGCGTCGTACGCGGAAGCCATGGCCGAGCTGGCAGCTCCAGCCGTCTTCGAGAATCGGTCGACGTACCGGTTGATCTCGGCGGACCTGGCCGGCGCGCGGCCAACCCTTCGACTGGGTCGAGGCTCCTACTTCGACAGCATCAACACCGGCGAGGCATCCGCGCACGAGTACGCCAACCGCCGTCGCCCCCACCACCGAGCTACGCCAGCTCCAGTACGCCGAAGACGACCGCCAAGGCGTCTCGCCCCCGACTACACCCACCGCTACACCACCGAAATCCTCGACCGCACCGGCCTCACCCAAATCGTCTCAGCGCTCCCCACCACCGGCCCCGCAGCCCTCCTCTGCGTCGAACGCGACCCAGAAGCCTGCCACCGCTCATTGATAGCCCAACGCCTATCCGAGCAACACCAGGTAACGATCGACCACTTGCGCCCGTGATGGCGTTCGAACTGAACGCGTGGGTGGTCAGCTTGGGTAGGTGTGGATTTCGGTGGCTTTGAGGGTGGCGTGGAGGGGTTGGCCGGGGGAGAGGTGGAGGTCGGCTACTGCGGCGGGGGTGATGTCGGCCAGGAGGGTTTCCGGGCCGGTGGGGGTGGCGGTCAGGCGGACTCGGACGGTGTGGGCGTGTTGCTCTATGCCGGTGACCACAGCGGGCCAGGTGTTGCGGGGGCTGCCGGATGGCGGGTTCGACGTACAGGCTGACTGCTGTGGGCGGGAAGGCGACGTGGACCGGACCGGACGCTGGTTCGGCGAGAGTGATCGTGCCGCCATCGCTAAGACAGACCGTCGTGCCGGATGCGGTGCCTCGGTAGAGGTTGAGGCCGACCAGTTGGGCTACATAGTCCGTGCGTGGGCGGCGGGCTATCTCGGTAGGGCGGCCTTCCTGGACGACGCGGCCGTTCTCCACGATGACCAGGCGGTCTGCAAGCACCATGGCGTCGAGCGGGTCGTGGGTGACGAGCAGTGTGCGACCGGGGAAGCGCTTCAGGTGCTGGCCGAGTTCCGCACGCACGTGAAGCGTCGTACTGGCGTCCAATGCGGCCAGCGGCTCGTCCAGCAGCAACACCTCAGGGCTGGTCGCCAACGCACGGACTAGCGCAACACGTTGAGCTTGGCCGCCTGACAGCGAGCGAGGGCGCGCGCGTGCGTACGACGCCAGCCCGACAGCGTCCAGCCACCGCAATGCCTCAGCGCGGGCCACATGTTTGTCGACGCCCCGGGCGCGGAGTCCGAAGGCGACGTTCTCCAGTGCACTCATGTGGTCGAACAGCAGATAGTCCTGGAAGACCACGCCGATCGGCCGGCGGTCCGGCGTACGGAAGGCGCGCGGAGGCTCGTCCCACACCTCCTGGTCCAGTGCGACGCGTCCCGTGTCGACAGGCAGCAGCCCGGCGATTGCCCTTAACGCAGTGGTCTTGCCGGCTCCGTTCGGCCCGAGGAGCGCGACTACCTCGCCCGGTTCAATAGCGAGGTCGAGTGAGAGGTCAAACGTTCCACGGACCACCCGCAGGTCGGCGTACAGAGTCATCGCAATCCACTGATCCAGCGCTCACGCAGGGACGCGAGTACGACGACCGACACGAGCAGCAGCACCAGACTCAGTACGACGGCCACGTCCGGATCGGTCTCCAACGCCAAGTACACCGCCAGCGGCATGGTCGTCGTACGCCCCGGCAGATTGCCCGCAAACGTAATGGTGGCGCCGAACTCCCCGAGTGCGCGAGCCCAGCACAGTACGGCGCCTGCCACGACACCTGGCGCGATGGACGGCAGCGTGACGCGACGGAAGGTCAGCCACCAACCCGCACCCAGTGTCGCGGCTGCCTCCTCGTACCGGGGATCGGCTGCACGCAATGCGCCCTCAACTGAGATCACCAAGAACGGCATGGCGACGAACGCCTCTGCAGCGACCACACCGGCCGTCGTAAAGGGCAGAGAGAAGCCGAACCAAAGGTCCAGGCGCTCACCGATCAGTCCGCGCCGCCCAAGCACCAGGAGCAACGCAACACCGCCGACCACCGGCGGCAGCACCAACGGAACGGTGACCAGGGCCCGGATCAGGCCCCGGCCCGGCACCGATCCTCGAGCGAGCAGCCACGCCAGTGGAATGCCCAACACGATGCACACAAGAGTCGCGAGCGTTGCGCACAGCAAGGACAGCCGCAACGCCTGCCAGACGTCCGCACTGAACAGACGACTCGGCAGCGACGACCAGGGTGCCTTTGCCAGCAGACCGATCAGTGGGACCAGCAGGAACGCCAGCCCGAGCAGTGCAGGCAGCAGGAGCACGAGAGGCAGCCGCCCGCTCGTGCCCCTGCGTCGACGACTCACGGTGCGTCGAACCCGGCAGCGGTGAGGACGGCCTTGCCCTGGTCGGAGAGGACGTAGTCGACGAACGCCTTGGCGCCGTCGGGGTTCGGGGCCTTGGTCAGTGTGGCGATCGGGTACTCGTTGATCGCCTTGTCGGCCTCGGGGAACTCGATGCCCTCCACCTTGTCCTTGGCGGAGAGTACGTCGGTTTTGTAGACGAGCGCCGCGTCGACCTCACCGAGGCTGACCTTCGTCAGCGCCGCCTTCACGTCCTGCTCGAGGCTGTCCGGCTGCGGGGCGATCCCGGCCGCCTTGAACACTTTGTCCGCCGCGGCACCGCACGGCACCTGGACGGCGCACAGCGCGATCTTCTTGTCCTTGTCCGCGAAGTCCTCGAGCCCGGTGATCTTGCCCGGGTTGCCGGCCGGTACGGCGATCTGCAGCGTGTTCTGCACGAACGTCGTCGGCGTGTTCTTGTCGGTCACCTGGTCCATGTTCTTGGGCGCAGCCGAGGCGAACACGTCCGCGGGCGCACCCTGGTTGATCTGCTGCGCCAGGGCCGAACTGCCGGCGTAGTTGAACACCACCTTCACACCCGGGTTGGCCTTCTCGAAATCCTTGCCCAGCTGGGTGAACGACCCGGTCAGCGAGGCGGCGGCGAACACGTTGACCGTACCGGACACCTTCGACGTACTGGAGTCGCCCGACGAGGCTGCCGAGCTGTCGTCACCGCAGGCGGCCAGGGTGAGCGCGGCAACGGTCGCGAGCGCGGCGAACGCGGTACGGCGGAACATCAGGCCTCCGGGATTTCGACGACGACATGAGTGGACTTGATCGAGGCGACGGCGACCACACCTGGCTCCAGACCGAGCTCGTCGGCGGCCTCGCGACTCATCAGCGACACGACCCGGAACGGTCCGGCCTGCATCTCGACCTGAGCCATCACGCCGTCCTTGACGACGCGGGTGACGATCCCCCGCATCCGGTTGCGGGCCGAGGCCGCGGTGGTGGCGCCCGGCTCGGGCGACTCCGCCAGCTGCTGGGCGAAGGTCGCGAGCTCACGCCCGTCGATCGCCATCCGCCCGCCGTCCTGAACCGACGGCACCCGGCCCTGCTCGACCCAGCGTCGCACGGTGTCATCACTGACCCCGAGCAGCGCGGCCGCCTCACTGATCCGCAAATTCGGCACGATCGACAGTCTAATGCCGCAAATGCGGATCATCACGCGAGTTGTCCACAGTCACGCGGTAGTGACGGAAAGTGGCCGCCAAGACGCATAAGTTATGAGCATGAGGACATCGGGGTTGCGGGACTACCTGGACGGGCCGCACAAGGCGGCGCGGGACGTCGTGCGCGCAGGGCTGGCCGCCGACGCGGAGTTGTTCGAGCCGGCCGTCAGCCTGCCGCGGGACGAGTACCGCGACAAGGTGCTCGAGCTGCTGCAACGGATCACCGCGGAGGGCCATCCGGCGCGCGGTTTCCCGAAGGAGTACGGCGGCGAGGGCGACCTCGGCGGGTTCCTCGCCGGGTTCGAGACGCTCGCCTTCGGGGACCTCTCGGCTGATGGTGAAGGCCGGGGTCCAGTTCGGCCTGTTCGCCGGCGCGATCCTGCACCTGGGGACCGAGCGGCATCACGAGCGGTACCTCGCCGACGCGATCGGCGGACGGTTGCTCGGGTGCTTCGCGATGACCGAGACCGGGCACGGCTCGAACGTCCAGGCGCTCGACACGACGGCGACGTACGACGCCTCGACCGGGGAGTTCGTCGTCCACACGCCGACCCCGGCCGCACGGAAGGACTACATCGGCAACGCGGCGCGACACGGGCGGATGGCGGCGGTGTTCGCGCAACTCGTGGTCGGCGGCGAGACGCACGGCGTGCACTGCCTGCTGATTCCGATCCGATCGGAGGACGGTACGCCGTTGCCCGGCGTGATGTTGTCGGATTGCGGACCCAAGCTCGGGCTGAACGGGGTGGACAACGGGCGGATCGTGTTCGACCAGGTCCGGGTGCCCCGGGAGGCGCTGCTCGACCGCTATGCCCAAGTCGATGCTAAGGGCAACTACACGAGTGAGATCGAGAACCCGGACCGCCGATTCTTCACCATGCTCGGCACGTTGGTGCAGGGCCGGGTGTCGGTCGGCGGTGCCGCGATCAACGCGAGCAAGGTCGCGCTCACGATCGCGATCCGGTACGGCGCTCAGCGGCGGCAGTTCGGTGCTCCGGGGAGTGCTGACGAAGCCTTGCTGCTCGACTACCGGATGCATCAACGACGACTGCTGCCGTTGCTCGCCCGGACCTACGCGCTGCACTTCGCTCAGGCGGAATTGGTGGACGAGTTCGTCCGGATCTTCGATGACAGCGGCAACGAGCACGACCGGCGTGCGTTGGAGGCGCAGGCTGCCGGCACGAAGGCGCTCGGGACGTGGCACGCGACCGAGACGATCCAGACGTGCCGGGAGGCGTGCGGCGGGGCCGGCTACCTGGCGGAGAACCGGCTGGCGACGCTGAAGGCGGACACCGATGTGTTCACCACCTTCGAGGGGGACAACACGGTCCTGTTGCAGCTGGTCGCGAAGGGTCTGCTGACGGACTACCGGGAGTCGTTCGGGAAGCTCGATCCGCTCGGGACGGCGCGCTTCATCACGGCGCAGGCGGTCGAGATCGCGGTCGAGAAGGCGTCGCTGCGACCGCTGATCGAGCGGCTGCGGGACGTCGTACCGAATCGGAGTGATGCGGCGGACCCGGATGCCGGGTTGCGGGACGATGCGTATCACTCGGGGCTGCTGCGGTTCCGGGAGGAGCACATGCTGTCCGGGGTCGCGCGGCGGTTGAAGGCCGGGATCGATGCGGGCGACGAGCCGTTCGAGGTGTTCAACCGGTGCCAGGACCATGTCATCGCGGCCGGCCGGGCGCATGTGGACCGGATCGTGCTCGAGGCGTTCCAGACCGCGGTACAGAACGCACCGGAGGAGATTCGCGAACAGCTGAAGGACGTGTACGACCTGCACGCGCTGGCCACGATCGAGGCGGAGCGGGCCTGGTACCTCGAGCACGGGCGGTTGTCGCCGGGGCGGTCGAAGGCGATCACGAGGCTGGTGAACGAGCTGTGTGCCGCCGTCCGGCCGGTCGCGGTGGAGCTCGTCGACGCGTTCGGCGTACCGGGCGCCGCGGTCGATGTGCCGATGGTTGTACCGTCGCAGCATGAGTGAGCCGATCGAACCCGCGTCGGCCGCCGAGGCCGCCCGTGAACTCGCCCGGGTGCTGCTGGAGCAGGCCGACGCTCTGGACCTGCACGACCTGCGGGCCGCCGGCGCGATCGAGACCGTCCGGGTCCAGGCCCGGGCGCTCGCGGACGCCGTGCACGAACGAGGCTGGGGTGACATCTTCCTCGGGATCGACTCCTACGACCCCGACGAGCTGGACGACCTGCCGCTCGGGCCGGACGACTTCGATGACCCCGAGGACTACCGCGAGATCGTCGAGGGCAACAGCCTGGACGACCTCGACGAGCTGGAGGAGCCGCTGCTGCCCGCGGACGGTGTGCGGGTCAGCTACCAGGCGCGGTACGACTTCGTGGTGACTGATCCGGAAGCGTTCGTGCAGTACGTCCGGAGCCGGGCGGACGAGGCGCAAAACGACGAGGTGATCGACGACATCGAGGACGCGCAGTCGGCGTTCGAGCTGCTCTGCTACCTCGACGGCCTCGGCTCCAAGGACTACGACAACGCCGGTCTCACCCCGGCCGGCGGCGAGGAGTCGCACAAGATCGTCGAGTTCTCCCTCTGGGACCTCGACCCCACCCGCCGCGACGACACCTACCCGTACTGACCGGCCCGACTCGATGGACGCGGGTCAGCGCGCGGCGTCGGCCAGGTGCCGAGGTTGACGCATCCGGGTGTTCAGGTCGGTGCGGTACCGGGCAAGGCGGCTGGTGCGATTCACGGTGACAGCGCCGACCAGCCGCGCGTCGCGGTGGTACGTGACGACCAGACGCATCCGATCCGGGTCGTGCTCTTCGACAGTGGGTGAACCGAGCCGCGGCAGGCCGACGGCGCGAAACTGTACGTCGTACAGGTCGGCCCAGAACGACGGAACGGCCTCGAACGCAACTGGTCGGTCCGGAAACAGCAGGTTCCGGGCTGCCGTCTCCGCCTGGTCGACCGCGTTGCTCCAATGGCCCAGACTGACGAGCTCGCCATCGGCCGCGCATCAGCTCTGAGCCCTTTCCGGAAGTGGTGGGTTGAAGCGGGACGGGGCCGGTGCGGTCCACATCAGGGGGCTGGCATCGTCGAGCTGGACCACCCGGTCGACCTCGAACCGGACCTGCCGCTGCGCCCCGGGCAAGCCGCGATCCGGGTCCCAGTCGACCTCGGCGCGGCCAGATACCTGCAGCGTCGTACCGGTTGCCCAGTCGACGAACAACAGGCCGGCCGCCGGGTCCTGCTGCAGGTTCCCGAGCGTCATCATCATCGCGTTGCCGATGTAGTCGGGCCAGCGCAGCGACCGGTCGCCGAGCACCTGTACGAATCCCGGGTTGCCGCCGCGGTGCGAGGCGTCCGCCTCACCCGCCGCTGATCTGGTGGCGACGAAGAACGTGTCCGCCGTCGCGATCAGCCGCCGCTGGCCGCTGTCCAGCGCAGCCGAGACCCGGGCGGTCCCGACACGGGACCGGCTCGACGTGCTCGATCCGGCGCTGCTGGATGTACTTCGGGCAGTTCGCGTACACCTGGCGCACCGCGATGCGCACACCCGCTGGGATCGGTATCGCGTCGCCGTTCACCCGCATGCGCCGGCGGGTGGCGGGGTCGATCAGAATCATTCCGACCGCGGTGGCCTCGGACAATGCCGCGCGGAGCGGGTCGCCTTCGGTCGGTACGGCGGCGATGTCGAGCGTGTACTCGTCGAGGGCGGTGGCGAAACCGGGCTCGCCGACCAGAAGCGAGGCCCACATTCGCCCGTCGGAGTCGGCCGCGCCGAGGACGAGCAGGTGCTGTTCGGCGACGAACCGCGCGGCCACGGACGGGAGGCTCGTCCCGATCGCCGGACGCGCGTGCTCGGCCTCCGCCCGGAGCCCGGCCAGCGACTGGGCCGCGCCGCTCGCCGGGGTGGTACTGGATGGTCATCGTTCATTCCCTTCGGGGCAGCCGGCGCCGCGTGCCGGCGCCGGCCTACATAGGTGGCTCGGAGCCGAGACTCAGAAGAAGCCGCAGGTCGGGGCCGCACCGGATGGTGCCGGCGCCGTGTCGGCACCGCTCGGCGCGTAGACCTCGAGCCGGATGCCATCGGGGTCGGCGAAGAAGATGCCGCCTGAAGACACACCTTCGCCGTGCGCGCACGACCCCGTCGTACAGGAACTCCGCGCCGAAGTGCGCTCAGCGCGGCCTGGACGTCCTGCACCTCTCCAATGGTCTCCACCTGGAAGGACAGGTGGTGCAGCCCGGCGTGGCCGGGTCCGAACGCGTTGCCGGCCTGCTGCCACAGGGTCAGCACGCAGCTTGCCGCCCTGGCCGAGGAACGCCCAGCGTCGGTCCGCCTCGGTGCCTTCGGCCTGGACCTCGAAGCCGAGGACCCGCCGGTAGAAGGCGAGTGACCGGTCCAGGTCTGTGACGTTCAGGCCGACGTGGCCGGTCTTCAGGGCGGTCGGTACCGCAGTGGTGCTCATCGGTGGCTCCTCCAGGGATTCTAACCAGTAAGTGACTCTATATTGGATAGAACTCTTCTACCCTGTCAAGTGATCTTCATGGGTTAGAATTGGCGGCATGGATCCACGCCCTCTGATCGGCGAGCCGGTGAGCATGGACCTGCTCAACACCCTTTGGGTCGAGGGCGGGCAGGAGTACGACCTGCTCGACACGGCTGACGGCCTGCAGACGTGGCTTGCCGGACAACCCGCGATCGATCCGGCAGCGGCCGCATCGGTGACCGACGCGGCCCGGCGGCGGCTGGTCGAGCTACGGGAGGCGCTTCGCGCCGTCGTGAAGGCACAGCTCGGCGGACGCGTGAACGAGGAGGCCCGGGGGCAGCTGACGCGCTGCTGGCGCGCGGACGCCTGGTCCGCCGGCTGGCCCGGCCGGACCTGAGCTGACTCCCGAGGTGGACGACCCCGCAGACCTGATCTCCTGGCTCGCGGCCGACGACTACCTACGCCTCCTCGAGCAAGACCCGACCCGGATCCGCGCCTGCGCCCACCCCGACTGCGTCCTGCACTTCTACGACATCAGCCGCAAGGCCAACCGCCGCTGGTGCTCGATGGCCGGCTGCGGCAACCGAGCCAAAGCAGCCCGCCATTACGCAAGATCCAAGGGGGCTGACTGACCTTCCGGATCGGGTGGACTTGTTGTTGCGGAAGGCAACGTCTGCACGGAAAGTAGAGACTGCTCTACGGAGTGTTGTCTTGTCCAAAGGCCATGCAAATGTTTGATGCCGGGGATGGTCCGGGACTGTGGCCGCATGACAACGTTCTGTTGTCGGCGACGGACGGGTCGCTGACACAGGCTCCAGGTGTTTTCGACGTGCTCCCGTCCGCGACCGGACTGTACCTCCCCTGCCGGTCACGGAATGAGCCGCCGGGCCCACCCTCCTTCGGGCCGACTGCCCTCTCGGGGCAACTGCAGGACGCCGGCCGCGCCGACAGCGTGCCGGTCGCCAGTGAGGTGGCGACCGACATCAGGCGCGGTCGGCGTTTCCCTGTAGTGCAAGGGAATGCCGCCTGGTTGGTGTCTGGTGCTGCTGGGGACCAGACACCGACCGGCGAGCCGCTCAGGCGAGTTCGAGTGAGCGGCCGCGACGGGACGTCGCCGTACGTCGTGGTGCGCTGGCGGGCCGGGCGGCCGGCGGCCGTGGCCATCGCGGTGAGTTCGGCGATCGACTTGCGGGAGCCGTGCTTGGAGCCGGCCATCCGGCTGATCGTCTCCTCCATCAGCGTCCCGCCGATGTCGTTGACACCACCGTTGAGGACCGCGACGCAGCCGTCGACGCCGAGTTTCACCCACGAGCACTGGATGTTGTCGATCCGCCCGTGCAGCATGATCCGCGCCATCGCGTGCACCGCGCGGTTCTCGTCGTACGTCGGTCCCGGGCGGGCCACCCCGGCCAGGTAGATCGGCGAGTTCTGGTGGATGAACGGCAGCAGCACGAACTCGGTGAACCCACCGGTCTGGTCCTGGACGGCGGCGATCGTGCGCAGATGCTGGACCCAGTGGTGCGGCGCGTCGACGTGGCCGTACATCATCGTCGAGCTGGACGGCAGCCCGACCTTGTGCGCGGTGCTGATCACCTCGATCCAGCTTGCCGTGGGCAACTTTCCCTTGGTGAGGATCCAGCGGACGTCGTCGTCGAGGATCTCGGCCGCGGTGCCGGGGATGCTGTCCAGCCCGGCCTCCTTCACCGAGATCAGGAAGTCCTCGATCGACAGCCCGGTGCGGACCGAGCCGTTGACGATCTCCATCGGCGAGTACGCGTGCACGTGCATGTCCGGCACCCGGTCCTTCACCGCCCGGACCAGGTCGGCGTACGCCGTACCCGGGAGGTCGGGGTGGATGCCGCCCTGCATGCAGACCTCGGTGGCGCCGATCACCCAGGCCTCCTCGGCGCGCTGGCCGACCTCGTCCATCGACAGCGAGTACGCGTCCGCGTCGGTCCGCCGCTGGGCGAACGCGCAGAACCGGCAGCCGGTGTAGCAGACGTTGGTGAAGTTGATGTTGCGGTTGACGACGTACGTCACGTCGTCGCCGACCGTTGCCTTACGCAAGTCGTCCGCCAGCGCAGCCAGCGCGTCGAGCGCCGGACCCGTTGGCCGTCATCAACGTCAGCGCCTGCGCGTCCGACAGCCCGGCGGGATCACGTTCGGCCGCGGCGAGGGCGGCCTTGGTCTCGGCCTCGATCCGCTCCGGCGCTCCGGTGCGGTCAAGCGCGTCCCCGGCGGCACGACGCGCGGCCACGTCCTCGCGCAGTACGTCCCAGTCGCCGTACGCCGCGTCGAAGTCCGAGCGAGTCTCGGTACGACGTCCCTCGGTGTCGATCGCGGTGTGCAGATCGGTCCGCCCGACGCTGTCCCAGCCGCCGTCCGGCTCCTGCCAGGGCAGCCCGACCGGCATCGCGTCCTCGTTCGCCAGCCCGGTGGCGGGATCGACCAGCGCCTCGACATGCGAGATCAGTCGCGGGTCGAGCCACGGCTCGCGCAGGTACTCCGGATGCGCGGTCAGCCTTTCCCGCAAGGTGAATCCGGCATCCGCGGTCACCTTGGCCAGGTCGTCGATCTGCGGCCACGGGCGCTCCGGGTTCACGTGGTCCGGCGTCAGCGGCGAGACCCCGCCGAAGTCGTCGACGCCGGCGTCGAGCAGCGCGCGGCACTCGGTCAGGTCGACCAGGTTCGGCGGCGCCTGCACGCGCACCCGCGGCCCGAGCACGATCCGGGTGACCGCGATCGCGGCCAGCCATTCCTCCAGCGGTACGTCGTCGTCGTTGCGCATCGCGGTGTCCGGCTTCACCCGGAACCCCTGGATGATGACTTCCTGGATCCCGTTGTACTGCCGCGCGATCTTGCGCAGCGCGAAGATCGAGTCGGCCCGCTCGGCCAGGTTCTCGCCGATGCCGATCAGCAGCCCGGTGGTGAACGGCACGTTCGACCGGCCGGCGTCCTCGAGCACCCGCAGCCGGATGGCCGGGTCCTTGTCGGGCGAGCCGAAGTGCGGCTGGCCCTTCTCCTCGAACAGCCGGCGCGACGTGGTCTCCAGCATCATGCCCATGCTCGGCGCGACCGGCTTCAGCCGCTGCAGGTCCTGCCACTTCATCACGCCGGGGTTCAGGTGCGGCAGCAGCCCGGTCTCCTCGAGCACCCGGATCGCCATCGCCCGCACGTAGTCGAGCGTGCTGTCGTAGCCCGGCCTCCTCGAGCCACGTGCGCGCCGCGTCCCACCGCTCCTCGGGCGCGTCGCCGAGCGTGAAGAGCGCCTCCTTGCAGCCGAGCGCCGCACCCTGCCGCGCGATCTCCAGCACTTCATCCGGCGAGAGGTACGGCGAGTGCACGCGACCCGGCGTGGTCGCGAACGTGCAGTAGTGGCAGCGATCGCGGCACAGCCGGGTCAGCGGGATGAACACCTTCTTGGAGAAGGTGATGATCCCGGCCCGGCCGGCGTCCGCCAGTCCCTGGTCGCGGACCCGCGCCGCGGTCGCCATCAAGGCGGTCAGCGCATCACCGGTCGCGGTGAGCAGGACCTCCGCCTCGACCGGGTCGAGTGTCTTTCCGTCGTCGGCGCGTTTCAGGGCGCGACGCATCGCCGTACTGATGTCGTTGGTGGCCACGAAATCCGAGCCTAGGTGCCGAAAACCGGTCGTTCCCGCGATTCCGGGGACGAAAAACAATCCGTACAACTGTCCTGATAGTTTGCTGTTCGTGCAGGTCAGGCGGGTTGTCGACGGGCGCCGGGTGCGGGGTGAGCAGCGGCGGAGCGAGCTGCTGCGGGCGACGCTGACGGTGATCGAGCGCGACGGAGTCGCAGGTGTGAGCCATCGCGCGGTGGCCGCGGCGGCGGATGTGTCGGTCGCCTCGATCACGTACCACTTCCCGACGCTGGACGATCTGCTGGTCGCGGCGCTGACGTGGGCGGCGGAGGATCTCGCGGCCGAGCTGCACGGGCGGGGGAATGAGCTGGGTGCGCGGCCCGCGGACGAGCTGGCCCGGCTGATCGAGCACAGCCTGGTGCGTCGGCGCGGCCGGACGCTCGCCCTCTACGAGCTCTACCTGTACGCCGCCCGCCGGCCGGACCTCCGTGAGGTCGCCGGTGCCTGGCTAGAGCCCCTGACCGAAATCGCCCGAGCCTTCACCGCCGACCCCCAGAAGGCCGGCCTCCTGGTCGCCGCCCTCGACGGCCTCCTCATGCAGGCCCTGATCGGAGCCCGCGAAATCGACACCCAGGACTTCGCCGCCCTCCTCGAGGTGTTGCGGTAGCCCCGCCTCCGGCGACTTGTGCACGGATCAAGCATGAAAACGGCTCGAGATGCTCGATTCGTGCACAAAGATGACATGCATCGGCTGCCGCGGGGGGCTGGTGCTGTTGAGGGAGACCTCCTCAGCTCAGACGCGTCATCATCGGCTTATCAACCATTCGCGTTCGGGGTGTTGTGCCCCGCGGGAGCCTGAGGAGGTCCCGATGCCCATCGTAGGAGGATTGGACATCCACCGGAAGCAGATCACGTTCGACTATCTCGAGGTCGAGACCGGACAGGTGGAGTGCGGGCAGATCGCCCCGGCCGACCGGGTGCATCTGGCCGGGTGGCTTAGCCAGCGTTTCACCGGCCGGGGTGACGTCGAGTTCGCGGTGGAGGGATGTACCGGCTGGCGGTACGTCACCGAGGAACTCGTCCGGGCCGGGGTGGTGGCACATGTCGCCGAGCCGGCCGACACCGCGGCGCTGCGGGGCCGCAAACGGCACGCTAAGACCGACAGGACCGACTCGCGGCACCTGCGTCAGGTGCTGGCCGACGGGCGGCTGCCGGAGTGCTGGATCCCGCCCAGCCACATCCTGGAATGCCGGGCACTGCTGGAGCTGTATCGCGATCTGCGCGTCGAGCACACCGCTTGGGTGCAGCGCATCCACGCGGTGCTGTTCCATCAGGGGGTCGCCCCGTCGGGTGATCTGCGTACCGAGCAGGGCCGGGCCACGCTGCGTGTGGTCGCGGCGGCGCAGTTGTCGCCGGCCGGGCAGATGCAGATCGCGACCGCCCTGGAACTGCTTGCCACGCTGGAGGGTCATCTGGACGCGGTGCACCGCCGGCTGCTGCACGCCGCGCGACACCTGACCGGCGCGAGAGTGCTGGCCGAGCGGCTGTACGGGGTCGGGCCGATCACCGCGCTCGCGTTGACCTGCTGGCTGGCCGGGGCGGGGCGGTTCTCCTCGGCGCGCAAGGCGGTCCGGTTCACCGGGCTGGACGTCACCGTCTACTCCACCGGCGGCAAACACACCCCCGGACACCTGTCGCGGCAGGGACCGGCGGTGCTGCGCTGGTGTGTCTACGAGGCCGGCAAGGCCCACGCCCGCCGCACCGCCGCCGACCACCGCTACTACGCCCAGGTGAAGGAACGCATCGACGGAAAACGTGCCGCGATCTCCGAAGCCCGCAAGATCGTCCGGCAGGCCTGCCACATCCTCACCGAACTCGGCGACGACGCACTCACCGCCACCTGACCCAAGTGGCCACCACCGCGACGCGCTAAGAGGGGGAACAGCGAACGGCACCACCGTCAACCGATGGGGAACACCCGCGGCCGGCTCCCGCGATCCCGATGTCAGCCGCCACACCCTGCCGCGCAGGGGCACCCGGACGGCCTTCAAAGAATGAGCGGCCGCATCCTCCCGCCGGGCGGGGGGACACCCAATCAATCATCATGTCGCCGGGGCCCCAGGCCCCGTGGACCTAGGTAAGTCTGGCTGCCTCTTCGCCCACCCCACTGCCCACCACGGCACCGCCACCCTCCCCACCAACAAGAAAGGAACCCCGCCAGAGTCCCGCGAACCCCCTGCCACAGCCCACATCCAGCCCGGACCAGCCACATGATCCATTCCCAGCCGGACGCGTCAAGGACGCCTCCGGCGCCGCTCCGCGGGCGCTCCGCGCTCCTTGACCCCCACCGCCTGCTCACGGAACCGGCAGCCATCCGGGCAGGACACCCAACAACGGCCCTCAACCCCTCCAACACGAACACAATCTCGCCACTTGTGACGCCAAGACAATGCAGGTAAGTGGGTGGGCAGGTAGCGCGGGGGATACCGCGGGTGGGGTGCGGGGGCCCGGGTGCGTCCGGCACTGCGGGCGGTTGGGTGGGGGGATGCTGAGGTTGTCGGTCGGGGCCGTGCGGGGTCGGTGGCAGTTGTTCGCGGGGGCGGTTGTTGCCGTAGCGCTCGGGGTCGGGTTGGTGCAGTCGGGGCTGCAGGTGCTGGCGGCGACGGATCAGCCGGTGGTGCCGGCCGGCCTCTCCGCCTACGACCGGGCCAGGGTTCGCGAGGGGTACGTCGGAGCTGCGACGTTGCTCGGGATGTCGGTCATGCTGGCGGTCTTTCTGACCGTGTTCATCGTCAGCACGACGTTCGGATTCACAGTGGTGCAGCGCCGGCGTGAGCTCGGGTTGCTCCGGTTGGTAGGAGCACAACGGGGAACGTCTGCCTGATGCTGGTGTGCGAGGCCGGACTGCTCGGAGTGCTGGGTACGGCGGTCGGCGTACCGATCGGGCTGCTCGGCACCTGGGCTCAGTCGGCGTTGCTGATCAAGCTCGAGATGTTGCCACCGTGGTTCGACGCGCCCTTGGGATCAAGGTGCGATGTGGGCCGCGATGATCGTCGGGGTGAGTACCGCGTTGGTCGGCGTACTCACGGCCGCCTGGCGCGCATCCCGGGTCAGCGCCACTCGAAGCCCTCGCGGAGTCTCCGAAGGAGATGCGTGTGATGACCGCATGGCGCTGGTTCTGGGGCCTCTCGGCCGCGGCCGGCACGGTCTCGCTCGTGATCGCCGCGCAGGCGGCCCGCGATCTCGTCGCCGGTCTGATGATCGGCCTGATCGTGATGATCAGCGGTTCGATCGCCCTCAGTCAGCTCAGCCCGATCGTCGTCCCGCTGGCCGGCCGCCTCCCCGCGGCGGTACTTCGCGGCAACCTGATCGCCGACCTCGCCCGAGCCGGTGTTCTTCATGCAGTACGACGAAGCGCTGCCACCGCAGCCCCGTTGATCGTGCTGGTGGGACTCGTGGTCGGGTTGTGGGGAACGTTCGGATCACTCGCCAAGGCGGTCGGCGTGGAACAAGAGCAACTGATCACCGCAGACCGTGTAGTGACCGGCGACTCGATCCCGACCGGCCCGGCCATCGCGGTCGCCTCACCGCAAACCGCCGTACCTGTCGCCATCACCCAAGGAAAGCGAACGGTCTACTCCGAGGCGATCGGGATCGACCCCGCGGCCTATCAGCAGACGCACAAGCTCCGCCCGCGCAAAGGCTCCCTGGACCGGCTGTCCGGCCGGTCAATTGCCATCGGCCCCGGAATGGCGGCCGAAGGCTACAAACTCGGCTCGATCCTCACCATCGTTCTCGGCAACAGAAAGGTCCCGGTCAAGGTCGTCGCCATCATGCCGGAAACCCTCGACGTCAGCGAGAACTTCTTCATCCCCCGCCCGCTGCTGCCGGCCGCCGGCCGAACCGAAACAATCATCAAAGTTGCGCCAGGCAACAACATCCACAGCGGATTGACGATCAAAGAATGGGCGGAAGCGAAAGGCGAAGCCCAGCAGCGGAGTAATTCCGGCCTGTTCGCCGCGCTCATGGGACTCGCCGGAATCTATACAGCCGTTGCCGTCGTCAACGCCGTGGTGATGTCGACCGCGGACCGCCGCCGCGAATTCGCCCTGGCTCGAATGGCAGGGCTCACCCGCAGCCAGGTCGTTACCGTCGCGCTGGTCGAATCCACCGCCGTCGTCGTCATCGGCGTACTCCTCGGATCCCTGGTCGCCGGCGCCGCGCTCGCCGGCATCGCGGCGGGTCCGTACGGCCTGGCAGCGTTGGCGATTCCCTGGCGCCTGCTCGGCCTGATCCTCGGCGTATCCTCGGTCGTCGTCGGTGCAGCGGCCGCCCTCACCGCGCACCGGGCGACCAACCCGCAACCGGTCTCCCTGCTAGCGGGTGGTGACTGATTTCGCGCCCGTACGAGCCATGCTGAGCACGACGACATGATGGAACGGCCGGATCAGGTTGTAGTAGAACCGCCCGGCGGATCGCAGGTATCGCACCAGCGTGACGACCTTGAACTCCGACTCCGGCCGCGCGTTGTCGGTGATGATCGCCAGATACCCGATCAGGTGGTTGTCGGTGACCTTCAGCAGCAGGTAGTGATCTTCCTCGCCACGTTCGACGGTGAAGAACGACGCCGGATCGCCCGGCGTGAAGCTCACGGTCTCCGGCCGGAGCCGCCGCGAGTCCGGGATGCCGGTCGTCTCGAGCCGGAGCACCTGCGCCACCACCATCCGGACTGCGAACAATCCCTTGATCCACAGCGGCGAATAGCCGAGCGCACCCGCGGTGAACTCGCGCAGCGACACCGCGCCGCGCACGGTCTTCACATCGACGACGTCGACCACGGGTAGCAAGTCGTCGATCTCGGGCAGGTCGGTACGGATCGGCATGGCGGTCTCCTAGTCGATCAGCGTCTCGCCGGTCGCGAGGCGCAGTGTCATCGCGTAGATCTCGCGCAGGTCGCTCTTCGGCACGGACGGCAGCACCTGCTCGGCGCCGATGAGGATCAGGTACAGCAGTTGAGCGAGTCGATCCGGGTCGACGTCGGCCTTCAATCCCCGGCAGAGCTCGCGAAGGTACGCCGTACGCGCCCGATCCACCCGCTCCTGCGCAGCCCGGACTTCGGCGTCCTGCAAGGCCCACGCCCGGACGGCGATCTCCAGTTGAGCACTGTCAGGATCGGACAACACCAGCTTCAGCAAGCCCTGCAACTTGGCCCACGGTTCCGCATCCGGCTCACGCTCGACCGTGTCGATCAGCCGCGTGGTGAACTGCGACTCGAAGTACTCCAAGAGCGCCGTACGGAACCCCGCGGCCCCCTTGAAGTGGTGGTAGTACGACCCTTTGGTGACCCCGAGTTTCCCGGTCAGCCGCTCGATGGTGACTGCCGGCGCTCCCTCGTCCGCCAGCAACGAAAGCCCGGCCTCCAACCACTCCACCCGCGTCACCATGCCTGGACCATACCATACCGTTTGGTATGGTCCGTCGATCACGCGTCGGCGGCGGTGAGGGCCTCCGGCTTCGATCGTGGAGTGGGATGCGGGGGTGCGGAGGTGAGAGAGCGGCTTCCAGCCGGTGGCGAGGACGGCGAC
The DNA here is from genome assembly GCA_963770725.1 of uncultured Actinomycetota bacterium. Lineage (GTDB taxonomy): Bacteria > Actinomycetota > Actinomycetes > Propionibacteriales > Kribbellaceae > Kribbella. The sequence goes on along the minus strand of CAVYQT010000007.1, from coordinate 793,058 downwards.
CGCGAGGAGGACGGCGAACGCGCCGACGTAGAAGGGGAGCTGGATGTTGACCTCCTCGCCGAGCTTGCCGGCCAGCCAGGGCGCGACCGCGCCGCCGGAGAAGCGGACGAAGGAGTAGGCCGCCGACGCCGTACCGCGTTCGACCGGGGCGGCGCCCATCACGGCCTCGGTGATCAGGGTGTTGCTGATGCCGAGGAACAGGCCGGCCACGATCACGCCGGTCGCGAGGACCTCTCGGTGGTGTGCGTAGATGCCCATCACCGCCAGGTCAGCGCCGAACAGCAGCAGTGACGTCATCACCACCGGCAGCGTGCCGAACCACCGCTGCAGTCGCGGCGCGACGAACACCGACGTGATGGCCAAGCCGATACCCCAGCCGAAGAAGATCAGCCCGATCTGCCGCGCGGACATCGCCAGCGGGAACGGCGTGAACGCGAGCAACGTGAAGAATCCGAAGTTGTAGAGCAATGCCGTGACCGCCACCGTCGCCAGCGACCGGTGCCGCAACGCCTTCAGCGGCTCGATGATCGACGTACGACGTGCTGCCGGAGGTGACGCGGGAAGCAGGAAGGCTGTCGCCGCGAGCGCGATCGTCATCAGTACGGCGACGCCGAAGAACGGACCGCGCCACGAGATCGTGCCGAGTTCACCGCCGACGAGCGGGCCGGCCGCGATGCCGACGCCGAGGGCGGCTTCGTACAGGATGATCGCTTCCGCGACCGAACCGCTGGCGGACTTGACGATGGTGGCCAGCGCGGTCGCGATGAAGAGCGCGTTGCCGAGACCCCAGCCGGCCCGGAAGGCGACGATCGCGCCGATGGAGTTGGACAGGCCGGCCAGGGCGCTGAACACGACGATGATCGCCAGGCCGATGAGCAGGGTGCGCTTGGCGCCGATCCGGCTGGAGACCGCGCCGGTGATCAGCATCGCGACGCCGATGACGGCCATGTAGCTGGTGAACAGCAGCGACACCTGCGACGGGCTGGCGTGCAGTTGCTCGGCGATCGGTTTCAGGATCGGGTCGACCAGGCCGATGCCCATGAACGCGATCACGCAGGCGAACGCGACCGCCCAGACGGACTTGGGTTGCTTCAGGAACGAGTTGCTCACCGGGGCGTGTCCTCCAACGGTTCGAGGGTGAGGATCTTGCGCATGACGGCGACCGAGGCCTCGAGGGTTCTGAGGTCGGCCGCGGGGAGCTGACGGAGCCGGGTGGCGATCGCGGCGCCGGCTTCCTGGCGGGCGCGCTGCAGTTCGCCGTACCCGGCCTCCGTGAGGCTGATCAGGCTGGCGCGCGAGTCGGCCGGATCGGCCTCACGCCGTACCCAGCCCTGTTCCTCCTGGCGTTGCACCAGGGTCGACATCGTCGGCTGGGAACACCGGTCGGCCTTGGCGAGCTCGCTGATCCGGGTCGGTCCGAGCTCGTCGAGCCGGCCGAGCAGTCGCATCGCCGCGTGCGGCAGGGCACTCACGTCCCGGCTCGCCATCCGCGTCACCCGCGCCGAGGCGACCACCATGTCGACGCCCAGCTGGGTCAGGTCAGTTCCGGTCACATTCTCCGAATATACATAGGAATGCTATGCATCTCCAGAAGCTGCCGCGGTGACCCAGGTCACGGCCGTCGGTGCAAGCGGTCAGCAGGCTGCGATGACTGCGGCGGCCTCGGCTGGGCCGTCGACCGCGGCGTACAGCTTCTGGATGCGCTCCGCGGCTTCCAGGTGGGTGTTGTCGTCGAGCATCCGGGCGGCGAGGTCGGCAGGTTGTCGGTGCGGCCGAGGTGACGGGCCGCGCCGAGGCGTTCGACCAAGGCGATGTTGAGGTCCTGCTCGATGTGCAGTGGGATGCCGAGGAGCGGCGTACCGCAGGCCATGGCCGTCTGCACGCTGCCCTGGCCGCCGGTGGTGACCGCGAGTTCGACCTGCGGCATCACCAGGTGGCTGGGCAGGACGCCCTCGATCATGATCCGGTCGGTGGCGAGGTCGCCGAGGTCGTGGATCGTGCCGGCGACCAGGATCCGAACGTCGAGCCGGCTGAGCTCGGCGATCGCCGTACGGACCTGACGCGGGCGGCGTCGACGTCATCGCGAGGTAGATCGTCGGGCCTGGACGATCGAGGAATCGCTGCACCTCGGCGGACAACGGGAGGTCCAGGTGGGCGTACAGCGGGCCGACCGTCGTGAGCCTTGATCCGGCGCGATAGCCCTTGCCGGGTCTCCAGGCGGCGACCTCGGCGGAAGAGACTCCGAGTACTTCGGGGATCTCCGGGACCAAGGAGAGATCGCCGAGCAGTAGCGCGGCCAGCCTCGGAACTCCTTCTATACCGAGCGATTCGGCTACGCGGTTGAACCCGCCGCGTGTACCCCGTGGTCCGGTTGCAGGTCCTGTTGATCAGGAAGCGGGCAAGCCAGTCGGGTGCGCGCCTGAGCCGTGGATCCACCGGCCGGGTCGGGGCCGGCAGCAAGCGGTGTTCGAAGATCGGTGGCACGAAGCTGCCCGCGTGTTCGGTGATCACTCACACGTCGGCCAGGCGCGAAGACAGCAACGTGGTCAAGGTGAACCCGGTGACGGCGACCGTGATCCCGTTGGCGCGGAAGTACTCCGCCTCCGCCGTGACGTAGGTCTGGATCTCTGCGTCGTCGTACATGCTTTGCCGGGGATCGCCGAGCCCGACGGCCGAGCCGACGAAGCGGGCTGCTCTGGCCGGCGTCATGCCCGGCCCGAGGACGTCGTACTGGATGCCGGCCTCGGCCAGCAGGCGCTCGTGCGGACCGCCGTGGGTGGCGACGCGGACCTCGACGCCGAGTTCGGTGAGGGCGCGGTGCAACTCGAGCATCCGCGAGGTCTCGGACAGATAGGCGCAGTGCGGTAGCAGGCAGATCATGGTTGCCCCCTTCGACAGTGATAGGTAATATATTGCCTATGTCGCCACGGAACAAGAGCGAGGACGCTGTTCGGGATCGGTGCGGGCTCGGAGTCGGCACCGTCGATCCGGGCGTTCCGGACGACGCTGATGCTCGCCCAGAAGCTTCGCTACGCGATGGACGATCGGCTGCGGACGGACGGGCTCACCACGCAGCAGGCGGCCTTGATCACCGTGGTGACGGCGATGGGCAAGCCGTCGCTGGCCGAGGCGGCCGCCGCGCTTGGGGAGCACGCATCAGAACGTCGCACAGATCGTCGCGGCCCTGGTCCGCAAGGAGCTGTTGCAGGTCGAGCCCGATCCAGCCGACCGGCGCCGCAAGTTGCTATCGGCAACGAACAACAGCGCGGCGTACTGGCGTGAGCGTGACGCCGGCGACTTCGCCGCGGTGGCGGACTGGTTCGCCGGGCTGAGTCCGGCCGAGCTCGAGACGTTCTGTGAACTGTCGGATCGCGTGATCGCGAGGCTCGACGATGATTAAGGCCTTGCTGGGTAGCACGGCGTTCTTCTTCGCCGCGCCGTGCGTAGTCGGTGGCGTGATCCCCTGGTGGATCAGTGGCTGGGCCGCGCCGCGCTTCTGGCCGGGGCTCGTGCTGGTGGCCGCCGGCGCGTACGTCGTACTGCGGGCCTTCGTGCGCTTCGTCCGGGAGGGACGCGGTACGCCGGCGCCCGTCGCGCCGACCGAGGAGCTCGTGGTCGGCGGCGACTACCGCTTCGTCCGCAACCCCATGTACGTCGGCGTCGTCACCGCGATCCTCGGCCAGGCCCTCACTTTCCTGGACCTCTGGATCCTCGGGTACGGCGTCCTCGCGTGGGCCGTGATGGCGGCCTTCGTCCGGTGGTACGAGGAGCCCACGCTGCTTGAGCGGTACGGCGTCCAGTACGACGACTACCGCAAGACAGTCCCGGCCTGGCTGCCGCGGTTCAAGAGGCTGACGGAGGTTGTACTGCGAGGTGATCGACAACCGCGATCAGCAGCAGACGCTCGTGGTGTTCACCGCGACGCCGGACAGCGAGAGCGCGGCGAAGCTCGAACTCCTGTCCGTGCTCGGAAGTCAGACACTCGATCCGGCGCGTTGAGGCGTGCTGCGTCGGCTGAGGTAGTAGGCGAAGGCGGCGGTCGGGAAGAACATGACGATGCCGTAGACGGCGACCGGGATGGCCATCTCGCTGTTGTCGAGCAGGCTCGGGCTGAGCGCGATGGTGAGGGCCAGTGTCGCGTTGTGGATGCCGATCTCCATCGAGCAGGCGATCGACTGCCGCTCACCCAGTCTGGCCAGCCGCGGTACGGCGTACCCGAGGGCCAGGCTGATGACGTTCAGCAGGACGGCGACCACGCCCACGGCGGCGAGGTAGTCGAGGAAGTTGTCGCGCTCGGTGTAGATCGCGGCGAAGATCACCAGCACCAGAACGAGGATCGAGCCGATCTTCACCGGCCGGACCATCCGCTCCGCGAACGCCGGCCGCTTGTTCCGCACCAGCATTCCGAGCGCGACCGGGACCAGCACGATCGCGAACACCTGCAGCATCTTGGCCGGTTGCAGGCCGATCTGGCCGTCGCCGAGGAAGTAGTCGAGGGACAGGTTGACCACGATCGGCAGGGTGATCACGGCGAGGACCGAGTTCACCGCGGTCAGGGTGACGTTGAGGGCGACGTCGCCGCCGGCCAGATGGCTGAACAGGTTGGCCGTCGTACCGCCGGGGGAGGCGGCCAGCAGCATCATGCCGACGGCCAGCGCGGGGGCCAGGTCGAAGAGCTCCACCAGGCCGAAGCAGATCAGCGGCAGCACGATCACCTGGAGGCCGAGCGCGATCAGCACTGCCCGCGCGCATCCGCAGTACGCGGCCGAAATCGGCGACGGTCAGGGTCAGGCCGAGGCCGAGCATGATGATCACGAGTGCGATCGGCAGCAGCACCGAGGTCAGCACGGAGTCTTCCATCTGCGGCCCCTTCGAAGGTCGGTGGCTCAGGGTGACAGCGGCGCGTGGCCGACGGCAAGAGTTCCGGGACCGGCGGAGTCTTTACCGCCCTTAGGCCATAGGTCAATTTAACTTCTGAAATCTCATTGCGTAACTGTCCGTGACTGAGGGGATCCGCCCATGTCCGCTCGGAAGTTGCTGCCTGCCCTGCTCGCCCTGCTGCTCTGTCTGGTCTCCGGCAGTACGGCGTCCGCGCAACCCGCTCACGTTCAAGCGAACTTCAAGGTGCTGGCGTTCTACAACGGCACCTGGGACCCCGCGCACATCGACTTCGTCAAGGAGGCGGAGAGCGGTTCCCGCAGGCCGGCGCGCAGAACGGCTTCACCTGGGAGGCCACCAACGACTGGAGCCGGCTGAACACCGCTGACCTGGCCGCAGTACAAGGTGATCATGTTCCTGGACGACGCGCCGCCGGCCGACGCGCAGCGGGCCGCGTTCCAGCAGTACATGCAGAACGGCGGCGCCTGGTTGGGCTTCCACGTCACGCGTTCAACGACGCGAGCGGCGGCTGGAGCTGGTATCAACAACACCTTCCTCGGCGACCGGGCGGTTCGCCCGAACACCTGGGGACCGACCGCGGTGACGCTGAAGGCCGAGAACCGCGTCCACCCGTCGCACGGTGAGCCTGCCGCGCGACGTTCCCGTCGCCGGTCAGCGAGTGGTACTGCTGGCCGAACGACCTGCGGCACAACCCCGACATCCACATCCTGGCCTCGATCGACCCGTCCAGCTTCCCGGTCGGCACCGACCCGAACCAGACCTGGTACAGCGGCTACTACCCGATCATCTGGACCAACAGCAACTACAAGATGATCTACGCGAACTTCGGCCACAACGCGATGAACTACGAGACCAACACCCGGCTCGTCGTCGACGTTCGCCAGCCCGACCCAGAACCAGTGCTGATCGACGCGCTCAAGTGGCTGGGCGGTGCCGGGACGCCGCCGCCGGCCGACCAGCCGTCGCCCGACCGCGTGGTACTCGATCGCCAACAAGGCCAGCGGAAAGTGCGTCGACGCCCGCGCCGCCGGGATGACGCCACGAAGGTGATCGACGTGACGAACGTGTCGTCCGCCGACAATGCCGGTCTCCAGCTCTGGACGTACGGCGGCGGCAGCAACCAGCAATGGAAAGCAGTCCCGGAAGGCGACGGCCACTTCCGTTTCGTCAGCCGCCTGAGCAACAAGTGTCTGACCGTCCCCAACGCCTCGACCGCCGACAGCATCCAACTCGTCCAATTGACCTGCAACGGCAATTCTGCTCAGTCTTTCCGGCTGACCGCGATGTGATTCTGGGCTAGGTTGCCCGGCATGAGAATCCTGCGTGTGGCCGCTGTTGCGGCAGGAGGTCTGCTGTTGATGTCTCAGCTCGTCCCCGCCCAGGCGAGCGGCCGGCCGTCGTACGAGTGGGAGCTGACGCCGACCGGGAGTACGGCGCAGTTCCGCGGGCTGGCCGCGGTGAGCGAGGACGTGGCCTGGGTCGGCGGGTCGGGCGGGCAAGTGCTGCGGACTGTGAACGGCGGGAAGAGCTGGCAGAACGTCCAGCCCGGCCGGGGCCGAGACGGTGCAGTTCCGGGATGTCGAGGCGTTCGATGCGAACCGCGCGCTGGTGTTGTCGATCGGGAACGGCGAGGACTCGCGGGTCTACCGGACGGTGGACGGCGGCAAGTCGTGGACCGAGACGTTCCGGAACACCGACGCGAACGCGTTCTACGACTGCTTCGACTTCTTCGACAACAAGCGCGGCCTGGCGTTGAGCGACCCGGTCGACGGGAAGTTCCGGATCCTGGCGACCGCGGACGGCGGCAAGTCGTGGAAGGTGCAGTCGACCGCGGGCATGCCGGCCGCGCTGCCGGGTGAGTTCGCGTTCGCGGCCAGCGGCACCTGCCTGGTCGCCGGACCTGGCCGGACGGCGTGGTTCGCGACCGGTGGCGGCGATCGGCCGCGGGTGTTCCGGACCGTTGACGCAGGCAAGCACTGGACGGTCGCCGACTCGCCGATGGCCAGCGGCGAGGCGGCCGGGATCTTCAGCCTCGCCTTCCGCGGTTCGCTGTTCGGGGTCGCGGTCGGCGGTGACTTCCTGCTGCCCAACGAGGCCGTGAAGGCCGCGTCGGTCACGTACGACGGCGGCCGGACCTGGAAGCTGGTCCCGGCGGACAAGGCGCCGAAGGGATACCGGAGTGGTTCGGCGTTCGTCCCGAACTCGCCCGCCACCGTGATCGCGGTGGGCCGTCGGGAAGCGACGTGAGCTACGACGGCGGGCGGAGCTGGAAGCAGTTCTACGACGGCAGCTTCGACAGCGTCGAGTGCGCCGGCCACGGGTCCAAGGCGGGGTGCTGGGCCTCGGGTGCCGGGTGCGGTCGCGCGGCTGACCCGCTGATCTCGTTCAGGTCGGCGACACCCGTATGTCGTGCGGGGGTCGCCCGACCTCCCGACAGGATTGAGGGCATGCGCAAACTGTTGCTAGGGACGCTTGCCCTCGCGGGTCTCCTGATGCTCATACCTACCGCGGCCGCGGCCGACCGGTGGGCCCCGATGGTCGGCCGGGCCGCCCGCTGACCGTGATGACGTACAACATCCACCACGGTGCCGGTCTCGACGGCGTCCTCGATCTGGAGCGGATCGCCGTACTGATCGAGAAGTCCGGGGCGGATGTGATCGGGCTGCAGGAGGTCGACCGGCACTGGAGCGAGCGGAGCAACTGGGTCGATCAGGCCGGCCTGGTTCGCCAAGCGGCTGAACATGCACTACGGGTACGCCGCCAACCTCGACCTGCCGCCGCTGAACCCGGGCGAGCCGAACCGCCAGTACGGTACGGCGATCCTGTCGAAGTACCCGATCAAGGACTTCACCAACACGCTACTGCCGAAGTACCCGGCCGGTGAGCAGCGCGGACTGGCGGTCGCGACGGTCAAGGTGCGCGGGGCCGACCTGCGGTTCGCGAACACCCACCTGACCCACAACAACAACGCGGAGCGGCTCGAGCAGGCGAAGAAGGTGGTCGAGCTGCTCGGTGCCGCGAAGCGCCGACGATGCTGGTCGGCGACCTCAACGCCCGTCCGGACACGCCGGAGATCAAGACCATCCTGGCGTCGCTGTCCGACACCTGGATCGAGGTCGGGGTCGGGCCCGGTTTCACCAGTCCGGCGGAGAACGCGACGGCCCGGATCGACTACCTGCTGCACAGCCCGCAGCTCAAGCCGTCGACGGCGTCGGTACCGGTGACGCCGGCCTCCGACCACCTTCCGGTGGTTGCCTCCTACACCCTTCGCTGACCGCACTGTCGCGCCGAACGGCGCCCTCCGGCTCTGGCCGGGTGGGCGCCGTTTTGTGTGCTCCCAGAAGCCCGACGGTGACCGTCCGTGCGGAATTACAAGCTTGTAGTTTGTCAAGCCGACACGCAGGTGAAACAAAGTTACTTGTGTGAAAGGTGTTCCCAATGGGGCTGAAGGCACCTAGTGTCGCGTATGAGGTCCAGGAGGACCAAGAGTTCACGAACCTTTGGGAAGGGGTTCGTGACCGGCGGAAGGAACGACCCGATGCGGACGCCCTCGAGGGCCACGTCCGGTCGGCGGCTCGCGAGCACGGGGAAGACCGGCAGAGCGCTGCTCTCCGGGGTGCTCGCGGTCTGTCTGGCCGGCTCGATGGCCGTGATTCCGGTCCCGGCGCAGGCCAAGCCGAAGCCGCCGGTCATTCCGTCCAAGGCCGCGGTCGAGCGGGCCAAGCAGGCCGCCACGGCGAAGGCGGCCCAGGTGACCGCGATCGAGAACCAGTTGGCCGCCGCGAATGCGCGGCTCGAGCAGCTCGGCGTCGCGTCGGGGATCGCAGCCGAGGCCTACAACGGCGCGGTCTACAAGCTGCAGTTGGCCAAGACCGAGGCGGCCCAGGCGGCGGCCCGGCGCGGCCAAGGCACGTAAGACGCTGGCGACCCAGCGGCAGCAGATCGGCCGGTTCGCGGCGGCGTCATACCAGGGTGGTGGCGATGTGGCGAAACTCGGGCCGCTGTTCACCGCGGAGGGTCCGCAGGAGCTGCTCGATTCGGCCGGCGCGGCCCGCTCGGTCTCGGCCGCGATGCAGGGCTCGTACCTGCGCTACACCGCGACCCAGGTGATGACGAACCTGTTCAAGGTGCAGGCCGACCAGGCCGTCGCCAAGGTGAAGCAGGCGACCGACGAGGCGGCCAAGGCCAAGAAGGCGGCCGAGGCCGCGGAGCAGGCACAGGCGTCAGCGGTCACCGCGATGGGAGTTCAGCGCAAGCAGGCGATCAGCCAGCTCGCCGTCCTGCAGAACACGTCCATCAAGGTGGCCGCCCAGCGGCAGCGGGGACTCGAGGAGCTTGCGCGCCAGCGAGCCGCCGCCCTCGCCGCGAAGAAGGCGGCCGAGCTGCAGCGCCGGATCGCCGCCCGGGAGGCCGCCGAGCGCCGCCGGGAAGCGGCCCAGGAGGCCCGGGAAGCGGCCCAGAAGGCCCGGGACGCGGCCGAGCGGGCCCGCGAGGAGCGGGAACGGCGCGAGGAGCAGAAGGAGAACCCGGCGGAAGAAAACGCCGAAGAAGCAGCCGGACCGGCCGCGGGACGACGAGAAGCCGTCTCCGTCCCGGAAGGGCGCCGGGGCCGCGATCGACTTCGCGCTGGACCAGCTCGGCGACATTACCTGTGGGGCGGGACCGGTCCGAGCCGGTGGGACTGCTCGGGCCTGACCAGGGCGCCTGGGCGGAGGCCGGTGTGTACCTACCGCACTACAGCGTCGCGCAGTACGAGCAGGTCCGGCACATCGACGAGGACGAGCTGCGGCCCGGCGACCTGATCTTCTGGTCGACCGATCCGGACGACCCGGGCACGATCCACCACGTCGCCCTGTACCTCGGCAACGGCCGGATGGTGCACGCGCCGCGCACCGGCCAGCCGGTGCAGATCGCCAGCGTGTACTACTGGGAGCCGCCGGACTTCTTCGGCCGCCCATAGCGGCCGGAGTGGTCCTGGGGTCAGTGGCCCTCGGTCTTCAGGCGCTCGAACGACGCGCTGATCTCGGTCTCGGCGTCGGAACGGCCGACCCAGGTGGCGCCCTCGACGGACTTGCCCGGCTCGAGGTCCTTGTAGACCTCGAAGAAGTGCTGGATCTCCAGCCGGTCGAACTCCGGCACGTGGTGGATGTCGCGGAGGTGTTCCTGCCGCGGGTCGCCGGCCGGGACGCAGAGGACCTTGTCGTCCGGTCCCTTCTCGTCGGTCATCCGGAACATGCCGATCGCCCGGGCGCGGATCAGGCAGCCCGGAAAGGTCGGCTCCGTCAGCAGGACGAGTGCGTCCAGCGGGTCGCCGTCCTGGCCCAGGGTGTCCTCGATGAACCCGTAGTCGGACGGGTACTGAGTGGCCGTGAACAGGGTGCGGTCGAGCCGCAGCCGGTTCGTCTTGTGGTCCAGCTCGTACTTGTTGCGCGTGCCCTTGGGGATCTCGATGAAGACGTCGAACTCCATACGGCAGATACTGTCACGGTTCCGACCGACCGAATGACAGGAGCAGCCCGGTGGTCCGTCCTCCTCGTGCGGTGTTCGTCACGCTGCTCGCCACAGCGCTCTGCGTGAGCCTGGTGAGCGCGGCGGACGCCGTACCCGGATCCCTTCAGACCGCGCAGGTCCAGGCGCCGGCGGTGCTCGCCCCGGCGAAGGTCGAGGGCGTCGCCCCGACGGCGGCCGGCGTACAGAAGGTGCTGGCGCCGATCCTCAAGGACCCGGCGCTCGGCAAGCACCGTGGCGTCTACGTGTACGACGCTTCGCGCGGCAAGCCGGTGTTCTCGGTCGGTTCCGAAACGCCGTACGTGCCTGCGTCGACTCTGAAGCTGCTGACGACGGTGTCGGCGCTGGACACGATCGGAGCGGACCGCACCTTCACCACGAAGGTGGTCAGCGGCGCCAAGGGCTCGATCATCCTGGTCGGCGGTGGCGACCCCCTGCTCACCGTGAAGCGGCAGACCGACCCTGACGACTACCCGACGCGGGCCTCGCTGCAGACCCTTGCGGTCACTACTGCGACGGCACTGAAGGCGCAGGGCATCCGCAGCGTCACTCTCGGGTACGACGCCTCGCTGTTCACCGGGCCGGCGATCAACGCGAACTGGGAGGCGAAGTACGTCCCCGAGGGCATCGCCGCGCCGACCTCCGCGCTGTGGGTGAACGAGGGCCGCCTGACTCCTGGCATGGCCAAGCGGGCTCCCTCTCCGGCGCAGGCGGCGGCTGTCGCGTTCGTGGGGCAGCTGAAGGCCGCCGGGATCAAGGTGGCCGGCACTCCCAAGCCTGCCGTCGCACCCACGGCCGCCATGCCCCTCGCGCAGGTGGCGTCCCCGAGGGTCGGCGAGATCGTCGAGTACGTGAACCTGCACAGCGACAACGACGGTGCGGAGGTCCTGCTGCGGCACGTCGGCCTGGCAACCAAGAACGGTGGCTCGTACGCCGGTGGCGTCAAGGGAGTGCGGTCGACTCTGACCAAGCTCGGTCTGGATGTCAGCAAGGCGACGATCGAGGACGGGAGCGGGCTGTCGCGGTCGAACCACGTCCCGCTGGACGTGCTGGCCGGTGTGGTTGGAGTAGCCGCGTCCGAAGACCACCCCGAGTTGAGGCACCTGCTGACCGGTCTGCCGATCGCCGGGTTCACGGGCAGCCTCGAGGACCGGTTTGCCGCTGCTGGAGCTGGCCCGGGCGCGGGATTGGTCCGTGCGAAGACTGGAACCCTCACTGGAGTCCACAGCCTCGCCGGACTGGTCCGCGACCGCACTGGCACGCTTCTGGTGTTCGCGGTGGCGACCGACAGCGTGCCGGTTCCGAAGACTCTCGCCGCCCGGGCAGCCCTCGACCGGGCCGCCGCGGCGCTGGCCAATTGCGGCTGCGCCGTCTGAACGGCAGGCGCATGTTGGGACATGCGACTAGGGTCAAGACATGAACGAGCGGAGCGAGTTCATCATCGAGCGCAGTGTGCCTTGTGCCTCATTCGCGCCCGGAGCGAAGCGAGGACGTGGATGAGTACGGAAGGCCCGACAACGGCGGAGATGGTCGACTGGCAGCTGGCGACCGGAGTGGCGCGCAAGCTGCTTCGGCCCGGCCCGGCGGTCAGCCGCGCCGAGGCGGATCAGGTGGTCGCCGAGCTGCGCCAGTTCGCGGCGGACTCCGAGCACCACGTGCGCGACTTCACCGGACTGCAGGCCACCTCGGCCACCGCGCCGGTGGTGATCGTGGACCGGCCCGGCTGGGTGCAGGCGAACGCGGACGGGTTCCGGACCGTTCTGCAGCCGCTGGCGGACAAGCTCCGCGAGAAGGCCGAGCGGTCCGGTGGTCTGTCGTCCGCGGTCGGCTCCCGGGTGACGGCGATCGAGGCCGGTGCGCTGCTCGCGTTCCTGTCCTCCCGGGTGCTGGGTCAGTTCGACCCGTTCTACCCGTCCGAGCCGGATCCGGACCGTCCTGGTCTGACCGGCCGGCTGCTGCTGGTCGCGCCCAACGTGATGCACGTGGAGTCCGAGCTGGGCGTCGTACCGCGGGACTTCAGGTTGTGGGTGTGTCTGCACGAGGAGACGCACCGGGTGCAGTTCACCGCGGTGCCGTGGTTGCGGGACCACCTGCGGTCCGAGATCGCGCTGTTCCTCGACCAGGCCGAGCTGGACGCGTCGGCGTACGCGGCGATGTTCCGGGAGGCCGTGCAGCGGCTGGGGCGGTCGGTGCGGGGTGAGGCCGAGCTGAGCCTGGTCGACCTGATGCAGTCCCCTGAGCAGCGGGCCGTGCTGGACCGGCTGACGGCGGTCATGTCGTTGCTCGAGGGGCACGCGGACTTCGTGATGGACGGGGTCGGGCCGTCGGTGATCCCGACCGTCGACCACATCCGGTCCAAGTTCACGTCGCGCCGGCAGAGTGGCAACCCGGTCGACCAGCTGCTGAAGCGGCTGCTCGGTCTGGACGCCAAGCTGCGGCAGTACAAGGACGGTGCCGCCTTCGTCCGCCGAGTGGTCGAGCAGGTGGGGATGGACGGTTTCAACCGGGTGTGGACCGGCCCGAACACCCTGCCGACCAAGAACGAGATCGCGAACCCCGATGCCTGGGTCTCCCGACTCCACGGCTGAGCCGCCGGCCAGGTGGGCGGCCGAGGAGTTGGTGGAACACCGGAGGGGGAAGCTGCACCCGGCCGTGGCGCGCACGCGGGAGGCAGTGCGCACCATGCTGGCCGAGCTACCGCCGGGCACGACCGTCCTGGTGGCTTGCTCCGGCGGCACGGACTCGCTGGCCCTGGCCGCCGCGACCGCGTTCGAGGCGCCGAAGCTCAAGCTGCGCGCCGGTGCGGTCATCGTCGACCACGGACTCCAGGCCGACTCCACCCAGACTGCGGAGATCGCTGCCGACCAATGCCGGTCGCTGGGGCTCGACCCGGTGCAGGTGTGGCCTGTGGAGGTCGGCAGCGAGGGTGGACCCGAGGCGGCCGCTCGGTCAGCCCGGTACGACGCTCTGCGCGACGCGGCCGACGAGTTCGGGGCGGACGTCGTACTGCTGGCTCACACTCGTGATGACCAGGCCGAGACTGTATTGCTAGGGCTTGCCCGGGGCTCAGGTGCGCGCTCGCTCGCTGGGATGGCTGCCGTCGCCGGACTGCTGCGGCGGCCGTTCCTGGAGTTGCCACGAGCCACCACAGCGGCCGCCTGCGTGGCGTCGGGGCTGCGGCCCTGGCACGACCCGCACAACGACGACCCGCAGTACACCCGGGTCCGGGTACGGCACGAGGTGCTCCCGGTGCTCGAGGAGGCGCTCGGGCCGGGTGTCGTCGAGGCACTCGCCCGTACGGCGGGACTGCTCCGGGCCGATGCGGATGCGCTCGACGTGCTGGCTGCCGACCTCGCGCGAGACCGCAGTACGTCGTACTGACAATGAAGTGCACTGCGACCTGGCCACGCTCGCCGCCGAGCCGGACGCGGTACGGACCCGCGTGCTGCGGCAGGCTGCGCTGGAGGCCGGGTGCCGGGCCACGGACCTCACCGCCGGGCACATCGCGGCCGTCGACGCACTGGTCACCGCTTGGCGTGGACAGCGATGGATCGACCTGCCGCAAGGCGTCCGGGCGGTCCGCCGGGGCGGATTCATCGTCCTGGGACCGGATGTGACAGGCTGATCCGCGTGGATGCCTCGGACATCGAGAAGGACCTGAGCAAGATCCTTTCACCGAGGACCAGATCCTGGCGAAGCTGCGGGAGCTGGCCGCCCGGATCGAGCAGGACTACGAGGGCAAGGACCTCCTGCTCGTCGGCGTCCTGCAGGGCGCGGTGATGGTGATGGCCGACCTGGCCCGGTCGTTCAGCCGGCACGTGGAGATGGACTGGATGGCCGATCTCGTCCTACGGGTCGGGGACCAAGTCGTCCGGGGTGGTCCGGATCCAGAAGGACCTGGACACCGACATCACCAACCGGCACGTGCTGATCGTCGAGGACATCATCGACACCGGGCTGACGCTGAGCTGGCTGGTCAGCAACCTGGAGTCGCGCAAACCCGCCTCGCTGGAGCTGTGCACCGCGTTCGTGAAGCCGGACGCGGCCAAGATGGCGGTCCCGGTGAAGTACGTCGGCCTGGACATGCCGGACGAGTTCGTCGTCGGGTACGGGCTCGACTACGCGGAGAAGTACCGGAACCTGCGCTGCGTCGCCACCCTCGCACCGCACGTCTACTCCTGACTCCTCGTATTGCCCGGATCCGGGCAGTACCGACCCTGATCGGCCGGGCCAGATTCCGGCCGGAGGGGTGCTTGCGCGCCGTCCCCGGGGCAGACTTGGTGACAGCCTGTACAACTGGCTCTACCGTCCTTGGGTGACCCTCGTGGTGGGCAGGCTTGCCCGGCACGAGACACTTGGACTGGTGTTACCGTCTCAAGCCCGCATACCCGGGCCTGCCGAGCTAGGAGGGACGGGGCGTAGGCCTCGATCATGGACGTGAAGCGCATCTTCCGCGGACCCCTGTTCTGGATCGTCGTCGCCTTCCTGGGCGTTCTGGTGATCGGACAGCTCCTGACCGGCTCGACCGGGTACAAGACCGAGCCGACCGGGCAGGTCGTGCAGCTGATCCAGCAGGCCACCTCCTCGTCGGACAAGACGATCAAGTCGGTGACGCTGATCGACCCCGACCAGGAGATCCGGGTCGAGAAGACCGACGGCACCAAGGTGCGCGCGCACTGGGTCGACGGCCAGGCCAACACCCTCGGCCAGTCGATCCAGAAGCTGTTCGACGACAAGAAGATCGAGCGGTACGACGTCGAGAACCCGAAGCCGAGCTTCATCGGCCAGGTGTTCTCCACGCTGATCCCGTTCCTGCTGATCGCGGTCGTCTTCATCTTCTTGATGAACTCGATGCAGGGCGGCGGCTCGCGGGTGATGAGCTTCGCCAAGTCGAAGGCCAAGCTGATCACCAAGGACACCCCGAAGACCACCTTCGCGGACGTGGCCGGGTGCGACGAGGCGATCGAGGAGCTCGGCGAGATCAAGGAGTTCCTGCAGGAGCCGGGCAAGTTCCAGGCGGTCGGCGCGAAGATCCCGAAGGGCGTGCTGCTCTACGGCCAGCCCGGTACCGGTAAGACCCTGCTGGCCCGTGCGGTCGCCGGTGAGGCCGGCGTGCCGTTCTACTCGATCTCCGGTTCGGACTTCGTCGAGATGTTCGTCGGTGTCGGTGCCTCCCGGGTCCGCGACCTGTTCGAGCAGGCCAAGACGAACGCCCCGGCGATCGTGTTCATCGACGAGATCGACGCCGTCGGCCGGCACCGTGGTGCGGGCCTCGGCGGTGGTCACGACGAGCGCGAGCAGACCCTGAACCAGCTGCTGGTCGAGATGGACGGCTTCGACGTCCGCGGCGGTGTGATCCTGATCGCGGCCACCAACCGGCCCGACGTGCTCGACCCGGCGCTGCTGCGGCCCGGCCGGTTCGACCGGCAGATCGCCGTCGACGCGCCGGACCTGCCCGGTCGCGAGCAGATCCTCAAGGTGCACGCGCGGGGCAAGCCGATGGCGCCGGACGTGGACCTGACGGGCGGTCGCCCGTCGTACGCCGGGCTTCACCGGTGCCGACCTGGCCAACGTGCTGAACGAGGCCGCCCTGCTCACCGCGCGGAACAACCAGCAGGTGATCGACAACCGCGGGCTGGACGAGGCGATCGACCGGGTCATCGCCGGTCCGCAGCGCCGCAGCCGGCTGATGTCGGACAAGGAGAAGGTGCTGACGGCGTACCACGAGGGCGGGCACGCCCTGGTCGCCGCCGCGCTGCCGCACTCCGACCCGGTGCAGAAGGTGACGATCCTGCCGCGTGGCCGCGCGCTCGGCTACACGATGGTGATGCCGGACGAGGACAAGTACTCGACCACCCGGTCCGAGATGCTGGACAAGCTCGCCTACATGCTCGGTGGCCGCGCGGCCGAGGAGATGGTCTTCCACGACCCGACCACCGGCGCCAGCAACGACATCGAGAAGGCCAGTGCGCTGGCCCGGGCGATGGTCACGCAGTACGGCATGACCGAGCGGCTCGGCGCGATCAAGTTCGGCCAGGACAGCAGCGAGCCGTTCCTGGGCCGCGACTTCGGCAGCCAGCGGAACTACTCCGAGGAGATCGCGGCCGCGGTCGACGAGGAGGTCGGCAAGCTGATCGTGAACGCGCACCAGGAGGCGTTCGACATCCTGGTCGAGAACCGCGCGGTCCTGGACCACCTGGTCGAGGAGCTGCTGGAGAAGGAGACCCTGGACAAGAACGAGATCGCCCGGGTCTTCGCGCCGGTGGTCAAGCGGGAGCGGCGGCCGGCCTGGACCGGCTCGTCCACCCGGGTGCCGTCGGACCAGCCGCCGGTGATGCCGGTGCCGACGCGCGCCGAGCAGAACGGCTCGCTGTCCGACGTCCTGCCCGGCGGATCGGTCGGCCCGGACGAGGCCATCAACCCGCCGAACTACGGCAGCGGCCCGACCCCGCCGAGGCCGCAGGACTGACTCCCGGTCATCAGCTCAGCGAACGCCGTCGCCCACAGGGCGGCGGCGTTCGCTGTCTAGAGTGGCCGGATGACGTCGCCGAAGTTCGACCACGCACGGGCGGAACGGGCGGTCCGGGAGCTGCTGATCGCGATCGGCGAGGACCCTGACCGCGAAGGGCTGCTGGACACCCCGGCCCGGGTGGCCCGCTCGTACGCCGAGATGACCGCCGGACTCGGCCAGCGGGCCGAGGACGTGCTGTCCACCACGTTCGACCTCGGCCACGACGAGATGGTCCTGGTGAAGGACATCGAGGTGTGGAGCATCTGTGAGCACCACCTGGTGCCGTTCACCGGGGTCGCGCACATCGGCTACATCCCGAGCCGGGAAGGCCGGATCACCGGGCTGTCGAAGCTCGCCCGGCTGGTGGACGTGTACGCCAAGCGCCCGCAGGTGCAGGAACGCCTGACCACGCAGGTCGCGGACTCGCTGCTCGAGCTGCTGGAGCCGCGCGGCGTGATCGTGGTGATCGAGTGCGAGCACCTGTGCATGACCATGCGCGGCGTCCGCAAACCCGGCGCCAAGACGATCACCTCCGCCGTCCGCGGCCAGCTCCGCAACCCGGTCACCCGGGCCGAGGCGATGAGCCTGATCGTCGGCTGACCGTAGCCTCCGCGTCGGCCGATTCGTTGACGTTTGAGAGCCGATGTCTGTGGACATTCTGTCGCTGAGCGTTTACTTTCCGTAGTGGTGCTTGGTCGACGAGGACCTCGCATCGGCGTGAGGAGGACAGGATGTCAGGGCGTTACCGGGTCGGCGCCGCATTCGCCGGAGTCGTCGTGCTGACGGCCGCCGGGCTGGTCGCGGCGAACTGGGCCAACGCCGAGTCCCGCAGCTGAGCGGAAGACCGCTCAGGCGGCGCACGGTCGACCAGGTGACGGACGAAGTCGCCGCTGGTCGCCGACGCTCTGGAGTCGGAGCTCGGGTCGAAGGCGGTCGGCAGCTACTACGATGAGGCCGGGGAACTGGTGGTCGCGGTGTCCGACCTGTCCACGGCCCAGCTGGTCCGCCAGGCCGGTGCGATCCCGAAGCTCGTCCGCTTCACCGCCGACCAGCTGAACGCCGTACAGGCCGAGCTGAACCGCCTGGCCACCGGCTCCAGCGCGGGCAAGGTCCGGTCCTGGTACGTCGACCCGATCTCCGGCACCGTGGTCGTCACCGTGCCGAAGGGCGCGCGGGACCTGATCACCGAGCGGTTCCTCGAGCGGGCCCAGGCGAACGGCGACCAGGTGACGATCCGGACCGTGAGCCGGCCGGGTGACCACCACCGCCGACGACTTCAGCCTGCGCGGCGGGATGCAGGTGGACAAGAACACCGGGTACGTCTGCTCGCTCGGGTTCAACGCCCGGACCACCAAGGGCACCCGGATCTTCCTCACCGCCGGGCACTGCACGGCCGGCAAGCCGTCGTTCTCCCGGAACGGGTACGTCCTCGGCAACACCCGGACGTCGAGTTTCCCGGGCAACGACTTCGGCACCGTCGGGGTGATCGAGGGCTGGGACCAGCAGGGGTACGTCGAGGGCTGGGGAGCCGGGAACGTCGCGGTGAAGGGGACCGCGAACGCGACCATCGGCTCGACGCTGTGCAAGTCGGGTAAGAGCACCGGCTGGACCTGCGGGAAGATCGTCGCCCGGAACGTGACCGTGAACTACGGCAACAACAAGGTCGTCCGCGGGCTGTTCCAGCACACCGCGTGCGTCGAGGGCGGCGACTCCGGCGGCGCGAACATGACCGGCAACTACGCCCAGGGCATCACCAGCGGGGCCGCGCTGATCAACGGCCAGTGCCTGGAGAAGTACGGCCAGACCAACGAGTCCTACGCCCAGCCGCGCGAAGCCCTCGAAATCCACCAAGTCCCGGCTGGTCCTCAGCAACTAACCGCTGCGGGCGCCTCCCGGTGTGTGGGTGGGGGCTACTACGGTGTGTGGGTGGGAACTGCGTCTTGGGGTCATGTCGACGGGCTGCCGGTGGTGGATCGGTGTCTCGTGATGGGTGTCGTCAACGTGACGCCGGATTCGTTCTCCGACGGCGGCGAGTGGTTCGAGCCGGCCGCGGCGATCAAGCACGGGCGGGAGTTGCTGGCCGAAGGCGCCGACCTGCTGGACGTCGGCGGCGAGTCGACCCGGCCCGGGGCTGAACGGCCCGCGCCCGAGGAGGAGATCCGCCGGGTCCTCCCGGTGATCGAGGCGCTCGCGGCCGACGGTGCGCTGGTCTCGGTCGACACCATGCGCGCCGGCGTCGCGGCACTCGCCCTCGACGCCGGTGCGGTGATGATCAACGACGTGTCCGGCGGACAGGCCGATCCCGACATGCTTCCGCTGGTGGCCGAGCGTCGTACGCCGTATGTCTGCATGCATTGGCGCGGGCACTCCATCGACATGCAGAACAAGGCCGAGTACGACGACGTGGTCGCCGAAGTGGTCGCGGAACTGGGCGAGCGGATCGAGGTGATGCGGTCGGCCGGCGTCGACCTGAACCGGGTCGCGCTCGACCCGGGACTCGGTTTCGCGAAGAACGCGGACCACAACTGGGAGATCCTGCGCCGGTTGCGGGAATTCGCCGTACTGGAAAGACCGTTGCTGATCGGTGCGTCCCGGAAGGCGTTCCTCGGTAGGCTGCTCGCCGACGAGCAGACCGGTGAACCCAGACCGGCCGTACGACGAGACGAAGCGAGCGCGGCTGTTTCCGCCCTGGCCGCCGCCGCGGGAGCCTGGTGTGTCCGGGCCCATGCGGTGGCGCCGAGCGCGGACGCGGTCCGGGTGGCGAAGAGATGGGGAACGGTATGACGGACGGACCCGGCGGTCCGCGACAGGGCACCAATGGTGAGGGTGCTGCGCGCGGTGCCACGGTGGAGGACGTCGTGCTGACCGCCAACACCGCGTTCTACAACGCGTTCGAGGCCGGTGACCTGGACCTGATGGCGGCGGTCTGGCTGCCGGAACCCGACCCGGTCTGCATCCATCCCGGGAACGCGGCGATCTACGGGTACCCGGAGATGATGCGGGCCTGGGCGATGATCTTCGCGAACACGCCGTACATCCAGTTCTTCCTGACCGATGTCCAGGTCCGCGTGGATGACGACGTGGCATACGTCACGTGTACGGAGAATGTCCTGTCCTCGGGCGAGGGTGCCCCGGAGGAGGGGTTCGCCGGCGGCAAGGCACTGGCCACGAACGTCTTCCGGAGAACTTCCTCCGGCTGGCGGTTGTGGATCCACCATGCCTCCCCGGTACTGTCGTCTGGGGGCCGACAGGAGGAGGCGCCGTGAGCGAGCGGAGCGAGGTCACCATCAAGCACAGTGCGCGCTCCCGTGCTCATCCGCGCCCGCGCGAAGCGAGGACGTGGATGACGGTCCCGTGATTCTCCTGATGTGATCGAGATCCGTGGCATCCGCGGCTTCGGGCGCCACGGGGTGTTCGAGCACGAGCGGGCCGACGGACAGGAGTTCGTCGTGGACGTCCGGCTGGAGCTGGACACCCGGGCCGCCGCGGCCTCCGACGACCTGGCCGACACCGTGAACTACGGGGTAGTGGCCGAGCGGGTGCACCAGGCGATCGAGAACGACCCGGTGGACCTGATCGAGACCCTCGCCCAGCGCATCGCCGACCTGTGCCTCGCCGACCGGCGGGTGACAGGGACCGCGGTGACCATCCACAAACCCTCGGCACCGATCACGGTGCCGTTCGACGACGTTGTCCTGACCGTGCAGCGCAGAGCCGGAGAATCCTCGTGACTGAGACCCCAAGTCCCCACGTCATCGACGCGGACACCCTGAGCGGTGGCCTCAAGCCGATCCGCCAGGTGATCCTGTCGCTCGGCAGCAATCTCGGCGACCGTGAGGCGAATCTGCAGGGCGCGGTCGATGCGCTGCGGGACACCCCGGACGTCGTGGTGGTCGAGGTCTCGCCGGTCTACGAGACCCAGCCCATCGGCGGTCCCGAGGAGTCCGGCCCGTACCTGAACGTCGTCCTGCTCGCCGACACCACGCTGGCGGTGGACCTCTTGCTGGACCGCGCGCACGCGATCGAGCAGGCGTTCGGCCGGGAGCGCACAGCTGCCGGGCGCGCCGCGGACCCTGGACGTCGACCTGATCACCTACGGCCAGAAGACGATCGAGTCCGAGGAGCTGACCGTTCCGCACCCGCGGGCGCACGAGCGTGCGTTCGTGCTGGCGCCCTGGCTCGACATCGAGCCGGACGCGGTGCTGCCCGGGCGCGGTCCGGTGGCCGAGCTGCTCGCCAAGGTCGGCTCGGAAGGTGTGACCAAGCTCGACCTCGAGCTGCAGTAGTGGTGTCCGGCGGTCCCGAGCCCGGCCGGGCGCCCGGCGAGAACGGCAAGGAGCCGCCGCGCCCGGGCTCGGTCCGGCCGACCTCGCGCTGGTTGCTGGTCGCGATCGCCGTCCTCGGGGCGGCGGTCGGCCTGACCCTGGTCAAGGCGATCGAGTCCGGCGGCGGGGTCGCGCCCACGGTGTCCTGGCTGACGCTGGTCGCCTGGGCGTTCCTGGCCGCGCTGCTGTTCGCGGCGGCCCGCAACACCCACCAGCGGATCCAGGTACGGCGGGAACGGGTCGAACCGTCCCGGGCGGTGTTCCTGCTGCTGATCGGGAAGGCCAGCGCGTTCGTCGGCGCGTTGTGTGCCGGTGTTTACGCAGGGTTCGCGTTATCCTTCCTGGACGCGGTGAGCTCCTCCGGGCCCCGCAACCGTGTGATCATGGCCGGTGCCGCGGCGGTGGTCTCTGTGCTGGTCGTCACGGCCGGATTGTTGCTCGAACGCGCGTGTCGTATTCCCGAGGACCCCGACGAGACCCCCTAACATGTCGGTCCATGGGCTCAAGGGGTAACCGCCGTCGAACCAGGGCCACAGTTCTCGCCGTCGCCAACTCCCTGCTGGTGATCGTCTGCCTGGGCGTGTCGATCGCCCTGTTCTCGCAGAACGCCTGGATCCTGCGGGCGGCCGCCGTCGGTCGCCGTACTGGTCGCCGTCGGTGCGTCCCTGCTGGTCCGCCACCAGCTCCTGGTCGAACGCCTGGCCCACTCCGAGGAACGGGCCCAGGTGGCCCAGGAGTACTCCCGGATCACCAGTGCCCGCGTGGTCGAGAACGCCGAGTTCGTCGACCTGATGCAGCGCCGGCTGGACAAGATCGACCAGCGGCTGGACAAGATCGACGAGGAGGTCGCCACGGTTGTTGCCGCCGGCGACAAACACTCCCAGGCCGAGGCCCCCACCGTGGTCGACCTCAAACTCCGGGGCCTGGCCGCTTCCTGAGTACGGCGTCTCGTCCCATACTGCGAGGTGGGGAGGGGACGACCATGGGGCTGGATGCGAATTTCCCGGCGGTGACGATGAACGATCCGCAGGGGCACGTCACGGTCTTACAACCAGGATCACCTGCCGATCGGGCAGCTCGGGCCGACACCGTTCGAGTCACCTTCGGTGAACGTGACCTGCCGGCTGAAGGCCTGGGAGGACGCGTACTGGTACAGACTGCTGAACCCTGACGGCTGGGACTTCCCGGCGACCACTGCCTACGTGTCGGCCGGCGAGACGCACGAACTGAATCCCGGCCAGCCGTATCCGATCCCTGAGTGCAAGAACATCGGCTGTCGCCGGAAGGCCGGCCAGGCTGCCGCCGAGGGTCGTTCTCGCCGCCGGCGCGGTGACGGCCATCCGGTCCTGGCGCCGTCGACCGGACTCAGTCCGGCACAGCTCGGGGCGGTCGCGTAGGTTCTGCCCTGTGGATATCTCCGAACTGCTGAAGGTCGCCGAAGCCGCCGTCGATCAGGCCAGGACGGTGACCGACACCCGGGCGCCGGGGGAGCTGACGTCCAAGGGCGATCGGGACATGGCCTCCGAGGTGGACTTCGCGGTGGAACGTGCCGTCCGGGCGTTCCTGGAGCGGGAGACGCCGGACATCGGCGTGCTGGGCGAGGAGGAGGGCGGCGCGACCGACGGGACCCGGTGGGTGCTCGACCCGATCGACGGGACGGTGAACTTCGTCCACGGTGCGCCGCTGTGGGGGATCTCGCTCGGCCTGATCCACCAGGGACGGGCGGTCCTGGGCGTCATCGACCACCCCGCCGCTGGGGACCAGGTACGCCGGCGCCGAAGGACTCGGCGCGACCTGCAACGGGCAGCCGATCCGCGGCAGCGAGTGCTCCGGGCTGTCCGACGCATTGGTTGCCGTCGGCGACTATGCGGTCGGCCCCGATGCCGCCGTACAGAACGCCGAGCGGCTCGCCCTGACCGAGCTGCTGTACCCGCGGGTGCAGCGGATCCGGATGATCGGTACGGCGGCCACCGCCCTCACCTGGGTCGCGGCCGGCTACTTCGACGCCATGGTGATGTTCTCCAACAAGCCCTGGGACACCATGGCCGGCGTCGCGATCGCCCGCGAGGCAGGAGTGGTCGTGCTCGACCTGGACGGTTTGGACCACTCGCCCGAGTCGCGTGGCACCTTCGCCGTCTCGGCCGGGATCCGAGAGCCGATGCTCGACCTGATCCGGCAGGCAGTCGGCTGACGCTTTCCGGGTGATCGACGGCGGGCCGCCGAGGTTATCCACAGGCCGTCTGCACTCCGGGGCGAAATCCGTCACGCTGGTTCGGATGGACTGGTGGTGGCGGCAGCGGCTCGAGCACGAGGGCATCGAGGTCCTGATGCAAGACCAGCACCGGATCGTGTCACGTGTTCAGCTACTGGCCGCGGGCTGGTCGGACGCCGACATCCGGCGCAGCCTGCGCGGGCGTCGGTGGCGAACCGTCCATCCCGGGGTCGACGCGACCCACACCGGCCCGATCGGGTACGACGAGCAACGCTTGGCGGCGTTGCTGTACGCGGGACCGGAGGCCGCCTCGAGTCACTACACCGCCGCGGAGCAGTTCGGCCTGATCAAGCGCGACGACCGGCGTCCGGTGTACCTGGCCATCCCGTGGCGTCGACGTGTTCGCCCTCGCCCGAACATCGTGATCGCTCGGGACAGGCACTGGGAGACCCGGCTGGCCGCGGTGGTACCACCCGACCCGACCCAGCAGGCTGTCCTGGACATCGTCGGCATTTCGCGCTCGCTGGACGACGCGGCGGCGATGGTGGCCGAAGCCTGTCAGAGCGGCCGAGTAAGCGCCGACCAGATCCGAGCGCACTTGTGGACCGGCGGCAGTGCGTCACGGTGCCGCGCTGGGGCCATCCTGGCCGATGTCGCAGCTGGATCGCACTCGTTGCTGGAGTGCGTTACCTACGAACGTGAGCGAGCGCACGCGTTGCCATCAGGACTCCGGCAGCGCGCTGTGGACTACTTGTCGATGTCGCCGACGACGAAGAACATGCTGCCGAGGATGGCGACCATGTCGGCGACGACGCAGCCGGGGAGCAGTGCGGGCAGCACCGGAGATGTTGTTGAAGCTGGCCGAGCGGAGCTTGAGCCGCCACGGGGTCTTGTCGCCGCGGGAGACCAGGTAGTAGCCGTTGATGCCGAGCGGGTTCTCGGTCCAGGCGTAGGTGTGGCCCTCCGGGACCTTGAGGATCTTCGGCAGCCGCACGTTGACCGGGCCCGGCGGGCATCGACGACAGCTTGTCGATGCAGGCGTCGACCAGGTCGAGTGAGACCTTCACCTGCTCGAGCAGCACCCAGAACCGGGCGAAGCAGTCGCCGTCGGACCGGGTGACGACCCGGAGTACGCCGTCGCGCTGCAACTCGTCGTACGCGAGGTAGGGCTCGTCGCGGCGGAGGTCGACGTCGACGCCGGAGGCGCGGGCGATCGGGCCGGAGACGCCGTACTGCGCGATCAGCTCGGGGGAGAGCACGCCGACGCCGACGGTGCGGGCCCGGAAGATCTCGTTGCCGATGACAAGGTCCTCGATCTCCGGCAGCCGCTTGCGGACCGCGGCCGAGGCGGCCGACGCGCGGCCGAGCCAGCCGTACGGGCAGGTCCTCCTTGAGGCCGCCGACGCGGTTGAACATGTAGTGCATCCGGCCGCCGGACAGCTCCTCCATCACCGCCTGGAGGGTCTCGCGCTCGCGGAAGGCGTAGAAGATCGGCGTGATCGCGCCGAGCTCGAGCGGGTAGGAGCCGAGGAACATCAGGTGGTTCAGCATCCGGTTGAGCTCGGCCAGCAGGGTGCGCAGCCAGATCGCGCGGACCGGGACCTCCATGCCCAGCATCCGCTCGACCGCGAGGACGACGCCGAGCTCGTTGCTGAACGCGGACAGCCAGTCGTGCCGGTTCGCCAGCACGATGATCTGCCGGTAGTCGCGGACCTCGAACAGCTTCTCCGCGCCGCGGTGCATGTAGCCGATGATCGGCTCGCAGTCGACGATCCGCTCGCCGTCCAGGGTCAGCCGCAGCCGGAGCACGCCGTGGGTGGCCGGGTGCTGCGGGCCGATGTTGAGCACCATGTCGGTGGTCGCCAGCTCCGAGCCGCTGCCGGTCCCGCCCCGCTCGTACGCCGAGTCGAGTCCCGCCGCTCCCGCGCCGATTCCGACCACTCGTTCAGTACTCATGACCCTAGCGGCCGTGGGTGGTGCAGCTTGGCGCTGCTGACGCCCAGGCACGCACCTCGCCGCGTTGGAGGAGCGTCCACGATGAAACCCGCATCGAGGACGCTCCTCCGCCTTGCGATGCACGCACCTGGACGTCAGCAGCACTCAACCTGCACCACCCACGGCACACTTTCGTGACAGGCTTAGGGCGTGGACGACCTCTTCGCACCTTCGGATGTCAGCTGGACGCCGGTCTCGCCGAAGCTGGCCTCGGTCCGCCGGCTGAACGCGGGCCTCATGCTCGGGTGTCTTCGGCCTGGTGGCCCTGCTGGTGCTGGGCCTGACGCTGGGCTGGGTGTACGGCGTCCTGGCGCTGGTCGTGTTCGCGGCCGGATTCGGCTGGTCGTGGGTGCTGATCGGCCGGAACCAGCGGTCCTGGAAGTACGCCGAGCGCGAGGACGAGCTGCTGGTCAGCCACGGCATCACTGTTCCGCGAACTGGTCGTGGTGCCGTACGGCCGGATGCAGTTCGTCGACGTGGCGGCCGGACCGCTGGAGCGGGCGTTCGGGATCGCGACGGTCGAGCTGCACACCGCGACCCCGGCGACCGACGCGAAGATCCCCGGCCTGCACCCGGACGAGGCGAGCCGCCTGCGCGACCGTCTCTCCGCCCTCGGCCAGGCCCAGGCGTGGGGCCTGTGACCGAGCCGACGCCCGGGCCGTACGACGGGCCGGACAGACCATGCAGCCGGCAGCCGGCCGGTCCAGCCGCCGGGAGAACAGCCCGGTGCGCGGTTGCATCCGCTGACGCCGTTCGTGAAGGGCTGGGGGTACTTCGTCGTCGCGGCGTTCGCGATGGTGAACAACGAGAGCCTGCGCAGCAACCTCGCGCTGGCCGGCATCGGCCTGGCCGTGGTGCTGGTCGGCGGCATCCTGCTCGGCGCGCTGTCCTGGTGGTTCACCAAGTGGCAGCTGACCGACGACGCGATCCGGGTGGACAGCGGGTTCCTGTTCCGCCGGACCCGGATCATCCGGTTCGACCGGATCCAGGCGATCGACGTCGCCCAGCCGTTCGTCGCCCGCCTGTTCGGGATGGCCGAGCTGCGGATGGACGTGGCCGGCGGCGGCAAGAGCGACGGCAAGCTGAGCTACTTCGGGTACGACGAAGCCGTCAAGCTCCGCACCGTCCTGCTGGTCCGGGCCAAGGGTGAACAGGCGGTCGAGCACACCGGGGAGCAGCCCAGGCCGGAGCCGATCCTGGTCGTCCCGACGAGCCGGCTGCTCGGTGCGACCCTGCTGTCCTCCACCGTCCTCGCCAGCGCCGGTGGTCTGATCTGGCTGATCGTCGCCACCAACGTGCTCGAGTTCCACATCGGCCTGTTCGCCGGGCTGCCGCTGCTGCTCGGTGTCGTGCAGCCGATCTGGAAGCAGGTCGTCGGCAACCACGGCTTCACCCTGTCGGAGACCGACCACGGGCTGCGGACCAAGCGCGGCCTGTTCGACGTGCAGCGGCAGACGGTGCCGCCTGGCCGTGTGCAGGGCCTGCTGATCACCGAGCCGATCATCTGGCGGCTGCTCGGCTGGGCCCGCGTGGACCTGGACATCGCCGGTGTGGCGGGCAATCCGGCCGAGGGCGAGGACGACCGCGAGGGCGCGCAGCTCCTGCCGGTCGGAGAACGCGGCGAGGTGGCCTTCGTGCTGGCCCGCATCCTGCAGGGGCTGGACCTCTCCCGCATCGAGATGCACCCGGCACCGGAGCGGGCCAAGCGGTTGCGCCCGATCGGCTGGCGCTACCTCGCGTACGGCTACGACGGGCAAGTACTCGTGACAACACGCGGCTGGATCAGCCGTCGTACGTCGATCGTCCTGCACCACAAGACCCAGTCGGTGCGACTGGAGCAGGGGCCGCTCCAGCGACGCCTGGGCCTGGCCAACGTGCACGTGGACACGCCACTCGGCCCCGACCGACGCCATCGCCCTGCACCGCGACCAGTTCGAGGCTGCACAGCTCCTGGAGGCTCAGGCCGTCAGAGCCCGAGAAGCCCGTCGCATGGTGCCCTCACCGGCCGCTGTCCACACCCAGCCGAATCCGCCAAGCCCAGAAGGGTCCAGCAACTCCGCAGCCTCACCGGCCGACGACAGCTCGGCGACGTAGCGCAGGGGGTCCGTCTGAGCCAGCTCGAGGCTCGGACGGGCCGCACTCACGCCCAGAGCCAGCAAGGCGTCCCGCTGCATCACCAGAGACCCTCCGAGTGAGTCCAGCGCCACGTGCGCAGTCACGTCGCAAGAGCCGTCCAGCACCGGGTCACACTCGCGGCCGACCCGGAAGCCGGTCACGGTCCCGTACGGCGGCCGCCCGGCACGGACATGCCCGTAGTCGATCGCCACCGCCAACTCCACCATCGGCAAGCCGCTCGACCACGGAGGCCCAGGCAAGATCGCGAGCCCTGCCGATCTCCGCCCGATCGCCCGGCTCCCGCAACGGCCACCACTCCTCGAGCCAGCGCAGGTCGTTGCCCGAGACAACCTCACCGAGGGACAGATCGGCCAGCAGATACCGCGGTACGCCGTCGTCGTCGAGCTCGGCGACGTCACACGGAACGTTGTCCAGCCACTCGTTCGGCGATCGCCAGTCCCGCGATCGACGACGGCAACTCGTCGTCCAGCTCCACCTCGACGACAGACAAGCCCTCGGCTCGCAACACGTCGCCCAGCTCACCCGAACCCGAGCCGATGTCGACAACCTCCGAGGCGCCCACCGCACGAGCCAGCCGCGCCACTGCCCGCCCGAACAACGCGGACGCATGCACAGACGTCCGGAAGTGCGCAACCGGCCGCTCCCGCCGGTAGAACCCATCAGGCCCGTAGAGCGCACGCCTCCCACCCCTCGCGAAAGGTAGGCTCCGCCCAGGCATCGCTCACCACCGCATGCTCTCATCGCCTACGCTGAAGCTAGATCGTCTGGTACCCCCGTGCGGGACTGGAACGAAGAGAGTGAGTATGGAACGGATCGGCTTGATCGGAGCCGGCCGGGCCGGAACCGCCCTGGGAGCAGCCTTGGCGGCTGCCGGGCATCCCCTGGTCGGTGTCACCGCGCGGTCGAGCGCGTCACGCGAACGCGCCGCCCGGCTCCTTCCCCACGTACCGGTGCTGACCGCCGACGAGATCACCAACCGCGCCGACGTGGTCCTGGTCGCCGTACCGGACGACCTGATCCATCAGGTCGCTCGAGAGCTCCCACTCACCAGCGGCCAGTACGTCGTCCACCTGTCCGGAGCGCACGGACTCGAGGCACTCGGAACCACAGCAGCGACCCCGGTCGCACTGCACCCGGCGATGACGTTCCCCGGCGGCGAGGTCAGCCTGGACGGCGTCATGTTCACGGCGACCGCGCCGGACGAGGCCAGGGAGATCGTCGAGCGGCTGGTGAAGGCGCTCGGGGCGCAGGTGCAGTGGGTGGCCGAGGAACGAGCGCGCGCACTACCACGCAGGTCTCGTGCACGGCGCGAATCACCTGACAACGTTGCTTACGCAGGCGCTCGCCGTACTGCGGGAGGCCGGGGTGGAAGATCCGGCCGCGACACTCCGGCCGCTCGTGACCGCAACCCTCGACAACACGCTGCGATCCGGTCATCATGCGCTCACCGGGCCGATTGCCCGGGGCGATGTCGACACGGTGGTTGCGCATCTGGAGGGGCTGCGTCGGATCTCACCCACCCGGACGGCGAGCACGTACGCCGAGCTGGCCCGGGCGACGGTGGAGCTGGCCGCGGCGGACGGACGGCTGGACCCGGACACGGCGGCCCGGTTCGACCAGGTGCTGAACCTGGGGAGCCAGGCGAGCGGTATCGGACAGGGGAGGCACCGCGATGAGACTGACCCAGACGAAGGCCGAACTGCGGGCGGCGGCGGCGATCCGGCCGCGGGCGGTCGTGATGACGATGGGGGCCCTGCACGACGGGCATGCGGCCCTGCTCGCGGAGGCCCGGGAACGGGTCGGTCCGGACGGCAGCGTAGTGCTGACCATCTTCGTGAACCCGTTGCAGTTCGGGCCGGCCGAGGACTTCGACCGCTATCCGCGCACGCTGGCCAGCGACCTGGCGATCGCCAAGAACGAGGGCGTCGACCTGGTCTTCAACCCGTCCCGCGACGAGCTGTACCCGAACGAGCCGTCCATCACCGTGCACCCCGGCCCGCTCGCCGACGAGCTGGAAGGCATGGTCCGGCCGGGCCATTTCGCCGGCGTGCTGACCGTGGTCTCGAAGATGCTGCATCTGACCG
Source organism: uncultured Actinomycetota bacterium (assembly GCA_963770725.1). Lineage (GTDB taxonomy): Bacteria > Actinomycetota > Actinomycetes > Propionibacteriales > Kribbellaceae > Kribbella. Next base: position 763,388 of record CAVYQT010000007.1, on the reverse strand, counting down.
CGCCCGACCTGGCGCTGTTCGGCGAGAAGGACTACCAGCAGCTCACGTTGATCCGCGAGATGGTGTGCGATCTGGACTGGGACGTCGACATCGTGCCGGTACCGACCGTGCGCGAAGCGGACGGTCTCGCGTTGTCCTCACGCAATCGGTATCTGGACGAGACCGAGCGTGACGAAGCGCTGGTGCTCTACCGGGCCCTCACCGCCGGCGCGAAGGCGGGGATGAACGGTCCGGACGCCGTGATGGCCGCTGCCCAGGCGGAGCTGGAGGCGGTGCCGTCGGTGAAGATCGACTACCTCGCCCTGCGCGCACCGGATCTCGGCCCGGTGATCGGCCCCGGCGAGGCCCGCATGCTGATCGCCGCCCGCGTCGGCACCACCCGTCTCATTGACAACATTTCCATCACGCTCAGGTGAATTCCATTGATACGGTCCCTGGATGACTGTGCTTTTGGCCGGGCCTTCGGCGCCGGCGGGGTCACGGGGCTTTGACTCCCGGCCTTCCCTCGTCGCTCCGGTCGCTTCGCTCCCTGCACTCCTCAGTCCAGGCCCGGGAGGCCCCGTGACCGCACCTGCTGTGCCGCAACGGCTGGCCGCGCCTGAGCCCGGGTGGACCGACGCCGTCGACGTGGTAGTGATCGGATCCGGGATCGCCGGGCTGACCGCCGCGCTCAAGGCCCGTGAACTCGGTTCCGTCCTGGTGGTGACGAAGGACGTCGTCGCCTCCGGCTCGACCCGGTGGGCCCAGGGTGGGATCGCCGCCGCCCTCAGCCCGGAGGACTCGCCCGAGGAACACCTGCGGGACACCCTCGTCGCGGGCGCTGGGCTCTGCGATCCGGACGCCGTCCGGGCGCTGGTGACGGAAGGGCCGGACGCCGTCCGGGATCTGATCGACCTCGGCGCGCGGTTCGACACCGTCGACGGGGATCTGTCGCTGACGCGGGAAGGTGGGCATCACCGCAACCGCATCCTGCACGCCGGCGGCGACGCGACCGGGGCGGAGATCGAGCGGGCCCTGGTGGCCGCGGTGAAGCGGGCTCCCGACATCCGGCTGATCGAGCACGCGCTCGTCATCGACCTGCTGACCGCCGAGGACGGCGCTGTCGCCGGCGTCACCCTGCACGTGATGGGCGAGGGTCAGCTGGACGGCGTCGGCGCGATCCGCAGTCGTGCGGTGATCCTCGCCTCCGGCGGTATCGGCCAGCTGTACGCCGCGACCACCAATCCCAGTGTGTCGACGGGTGACGGGATGGCGCTGGCGTTGCGGGCCGGGGCGAAGGTGCGCGACCTGGAGTTCGTCCAGTTCCACCCGACCGTGCTGTGGCTGGGCAAAAGCGCGAAAGGCCAGCAGCCGTTGGTGTCCGAGGCGGTCCGGGGCGAAGGCGCGTTCCTGGTCGACCACGAGGGCAAGCGGTTCATGCAGGGGCAGCACGAGCTGGCCGACCTGGCGCCGCGGGACATCGTGGCGAAGGCGATCATGCGGGAAATGCTTGCCAGCGGCAAGGATCATGTCTACCTCGACGCCCGGCACTTCGGCGACGAGAAGTGGCGGGTCCGGTTCCCGACCATCCTGGCTTCCTGCCGTTCGCACGGGATCGACCCGGTCCGGGAGCTGATCCCGGTCGCGCCCGCCTGCCACTACTCGTCCGGCGGTGTGTGGACCGACCTGCACGGCCAGACGTCCGTGCCCGGGCTCTTCGCCTGCGGTGAGGTCGCCTGCACCGGTGTCCACGGTGCCAACCGGCTCGCGTCGAACTCCCTGCTCGAAGGTCTCGTCTTCGCCGGTCGCATCGCCAATCAGCTGGCCAACGGTCTGCCCGAGTTGCGCGAGCCGGCCCACGACAGCCGCGTTCCCGGGCTGGTCGACGCGGACGTCGTACCGGAGTTGCAGCGGGTGATGACGGTCGGCTCCGGTGTGATCCGGAGTGCGACCGGGCTGTCGGAGGCGGGTGCGGCACTCGGCAAGCTGATCCAGCAGCCGGCCGGTGAGCCGGGTACGCCGGGATGGGAGGCGACCAACCTGGTCACGGTGGCGTCCGCGCTGATCGCCGCCGCCACCGCGCGCGAGGAGAGCCGCGGCTCGCACTGGCGTGAGGACCACCCCGATCGCGACGACGCAGAGTGGTCAGGCAACCTGGACCTCACGTTGCCGGCCGACGGCGATCAGGCCGTCCCGCGGACCACGTTTGTGCCGCACGAAACCGAGGAGAATGCCCAGCATGGATGAGACAGTCGACCGGCAGTGGGTCGGTGACCTCGTGCGGGCCACGATCGAGGAGGATCTGGCCGGGGGTGTGGATGTCACCACCACGGCCACGGTCGACGCGGACCAGGTCTCGGTCGCCGAACTGGTCGCCCGCGGCGACGGCGTGGTCGCGGGCCTCGAGATCGCCGAGTTGGTGATCCGGCTGGTCGCCGCCCCGGAAGAGGTCGAGCTCGAGTACTCGGTCAGTGACGGTGCGGTCGTGCACAAGGGCGACGTACTGATGACGATCCGTGGCAAGACGCGGCAGCTGCTCACGGCCGAGCGCACCATGCTCAATCTGCTGTGCCACCTGTCGGGCGTGGCCACGCTGACCCGTCGCTGGGTGGACGCGGTCGAGGGCACCGGCGCGGTCATCCGGGACACCCGCAAGACGATGCCGTTGCTGCGGTCGCTGGAGAAGTACGCGGTCCGCTGCGGCGGCGGCAAGAACCACCGGATGGGCCTGTCCGACGCGGCGCTGATCAAGGACAACCACGTGATCGCCGCCGGCGGGGTCGCCGAGGCGTTCCGGCTGGTCCGCAAGGCGTACCCGGACGTCGCGGTCGAGGTCGAGGTGGATTCCGTCGACGACGCGCTGATCGCGGTCGAGTCCGGCGCTGAGCTGATCCTGCTGGACAACATGGACATCCCGCCGCTCCGCGAGGCGGTCGAGAAGGTGGCCGGCCGGGCGCGGCTGGAGGCGTCCGGCGGCCTGACCCTCGATCGGGCCCGGGCCGTGGCCGAGACCGGGGTCGACTTCCTGGCGGTCGGTGCGCTGACGCACTCGGCGCCGGTGCTGGACATCGCCCTGGACCTGCGGGAAGCGTCGAATCCCCAGGACGCCTGATGCTGCTCGCCGTCGCCGTCGAGAACACCCGGACCCTGGTCGGCCTGGTCTTCGAGGGGACGGTCAAGCGGCACTGGTGGGTCGGCACGGATCCCCGCCGGACGGCGGACGAGTGGGCGGTGCTGCTCCAGGGCCTGCTGGCCGGGGAGTCGCCGGTATCGGGGATCGCGGTGTGTTCCGCCGTACCGCACGTGTTGCACGAGCTACGCGACGTGGTTTCGCGGTACTACCAAGACGTACCGAGTGTGGTGGTCGAGCCGGGGGTGAAGACCGGCCTGCCGGTGCTGGTGGACAACCCGCGTGAGGTCGGCACCGACCGGATCGCCAACGCGCTCGCGGCGGTCCACCTGTACGGCGCTCCGTGCCTCGTCGTCGACGTCGGTACGGCGGTCACCATCGACGTGGTCAACCCGGCCGGCGCGTTCATCGGCGGAGTGATTGCCCCTGGCATCGAGACGGCGACCGACGCACTCGGCAACGCGGCCGCCCAGTTGCGCCGGGTCGAGTTGGTCCGGCCACGCTCGGTGGTCGCGAAGAACACCGTCGAAGCCCTGCAGTCCGGTGCGATCCACGGCTTCGCGGCGCTGGTCGACGGACTCGTCACCCGCATCCGCGCGGAGCAGTCGCTGGACGACGACACCGCGGTCGTCCTCACCGGCGCGCTCGCGCCCTTGCTGGCCGAGCAATTGTCGACGCCGGTCCGCAACGAACCGCTACTGACCTTGCACGGTCTGTACCGGGCGTTTGCCCGCAACAACTAGATTCGGCGGTCCCGGTGTGCCTCATCGGGCAATACCCCTTGTGCCCTGATGTGGCCTCGATCACTATGAGATGAACGACTTCCGGGGTGGGGGGAAAGCATGAAGTCTGTTTATCGTGCGCTGGCCGGTCTGATCGCGATCGGCGTGGTGGTCCAGGCAATGTCGGTCGCCCTCGGCTGGTTCACGGCCATCAAGGACCTGGACGACGGCCAGGTGATCGACAAGAACACCGATTTCAACCTCGGCCAGAGCCTGCACGGCATGATCGGGATGATGATCATTCCGGCGCTCGCGCTGCTGTTGCTGATCGTGTCGTTCTTCGCACAGGTGGAGGGCGGGGTCAAGTGGGCCCTGTTCGTGGTCGGGTTGGTCGCGTTGCAGATCGCCCTGGCCTTCGTCGCCTTCTTCGGCGCACCCGCGGTCGGAGCACTGCACGGTCTGAACGCGTTCGCCCTGCTCTGGGCCGCGGGTATGGCGGCCCGAAAGGCCTCCGGCCCACCGGCAGCGGCCCCTTCGGAGTCGCCGGCGGCACCGACCGAGGCAGCCAGATAGATGCCGTTGGCAACTGACTCGCGCGTGGCCGCCGGCTGATGGCTCGGCGGCCACGTCGCCGTACGGTGATCGCGGTGCTGGCGACGATCGTCGTCCTCGCGCCGATCGCGTGGTTCTGGCAGGGCAGCCTGGTTCCCGGCGACCTGTCCCCGATGGAGATGGGGTACGCCGACTACGGCGGCGGTCCCGCGACGCACGACCACGACGGGCCGGACGTCAGCACGCTCAAGGGTCCGACCGGCACGCCTGCTGTGACCGTGGATCTCGTGGCCCGTGAGGAGAAGTTCGAGATCCCCGGCCGCGGGTCGATGGACGGCTTCACCCTGAACCACACGTCGCCCGGGCCCGAGATCGTCGCAAAACAAGGCGACCTGATCCAGGTGACCCTGCACAACGAGTCCGTGCCCGAGGGAATCACACTGCACTGGCACGGCGTCGACGTACCCGCGGCCGAGGACGGCGTCGCCGGAGTCACCCAGGACGCGGTGCAACGCGGGCAGTCGCACGTGTACCGCTTCGTCGCCAAGGACGTCGGCACGTACTGGTACCACTCCCACCAGGTCTCCCACGAACAGGTCAAGAAGGGCCTGTACGGCGTACTGATCGTGGAACCGACCGGCACCGACGTGGTCGCCGCAGTGCACACCTACGACAAGGTGCGGACGGTCAACGGCGGGTACGGCGAACGTCGGGTGCCCGCACCCGGATCGACGGTCCGGGTCCGGCTGATCAACACCGACAACGGCCCGTGGTACGCCTGGGTCGACGGAGCGTCGTACCGGATCGTCGCCGTCGACGGGACCGAGGTGAACGCGCCACCGGACGTGAGCAACAAGTCCGTGATCGTCACCGCGGGCGGCCGGATCGACCTTCAACTGACCATGCCTCGGGGGTCGGCGGTGCGGATCGGTCTGGGCGGCGGCCCGACGACCCTGGTGATCGGGGAGGGCGACGCCCCGACCGGTACCGAACCGCCTGACCGGGTCGACCTGCTGTCCTACGGGAAGCCGGCCCGCCTCGGCCTCGACCCGGCCAAGGCAACCCGGGTGTTCGACTACACCATCGGCCGGCGGCCCGGGTTCTTCGACGGGAAGCCGGGGCTGTGGTGGACGATCAACGGGCACCAGTTCCCCGACGTACCGATGTTCATGGTGACCGAGGGCGACGTGGTCCGGATGACGGATCGAGAACGCCTCCGGCCAGGTCCACCCGATGCACCTGCACGGTCACCATGTGGTCGTCCTGAGCCGTGACGGGGTCGCCGCCACCGGGAGCCCGTGGTGGACCGATTCACTCAACGTCGAGGACAACGAGGCCTACGAGGTCGCGTTCGTCGCGAACAACCCCGGAATCTGGATGGATCACTGCCACAACCTGCCGCACGCCGCCCAGGGCCTGGTCACCCACCTGATGTACAGCGGCGTCTCCACCAAGTTCCAGCTCGGCGGGGCGGCCGACAACCAGCCCGAGTGATACCGATCCCGCAACGGAGGTGCAGGATGGGTACCAGGTCATGGGTATCGTTCACCCGTCGATTGTGAGGCAGCTGAGGCGAGGTGGTCGGGGTGCGGCGCATGCTCGTCGTGGCGCTGGCGGGGGTGGTGGGCACCACCGCCCTGACCGCCTGCCAGTCGGACCCGATGCCGGCCGACGTGACGGTCTCGTGGGCCGGTGACGGGAGTACCCCCGCGGTCCAGGTGAGCTGGAAGGACGACAGCGCCCCCAACCGGATCACCATCGAGGGCGTGCTCAGCAGCAGTCCGTCGTACGTGAAGTACGTCGGCGCCGCCGAGCCGAACACCTGGGAGATCCCGACCTCGGCGTTTCCGCCCGACGGCAACTACCGGGTGGCGGTGGCCACCGGGACGTCGCAGGGTGGCGTGACCAGCAAGGTCGCCCGTTCGGAGGTGTTCGACACCGACGGCCCGGTCCGCCCGGGTGCGGCCAGCGCGACCCCGATGGGCCGGGGTGTGCTGATGAAGTGGTCGGTGCCGGTGGCGCCGCAGGACTTCACCCCGAACGACCCGATGGACGTGAAGGGCCCGAAGACCCAGCGGTACGTGCCGATGGTCGGGCGGCCCGGCGGCATGATGGACGCGATCGGTCCGGGGACGACGTCGACCCAACAGCTGATCAAGAGCCTCCAGCCGCCGTACCTGTTCCAGCTCCGGGCGCAGAACGAGTGGAGTGCCCGGATCGGCGGCGAGGTGCTCGGCCTGACCAGCTCGATCAACGGAGTCGTGCCCGCGCTGGCGCAGTTCAGCGTGCCGGTGCACATCCGCGGTCGCGTGGTCATGCAGGAGGTCCGCTGTGAGGCGGAGACTGCCTGTGTCCAGCGGCGAGCCACTCCGGCCGGCGTGCCGGTCGTGGTGCTGACCCAGGTCACGCCGGGCGCCCGCTGGACCCCGGCCGCCCGCGGTTCGACCACGGCCGGCGGGCACTACGACATCCCGATGATCAACGGCCCGAGCCGGCCGTACAAGATCACCGTGCCCGGCTACACCCGCGTCGGCGTCCTCACCGGTACGTCGAGCAGCCGGCCGGCGTACACGAAGAGCGTCGTCCGGGTCGCGACGGCCGGGTTCGTCGGCGGACCGGCGAAGAGGCGCGGCGACAACGTGCTCGTCTACACGACGGTCAAGCCGGCGATGAACTCGACCGTGATCCTGCAGTCGTGGAACCGGCAGACGCGCAGGTGGGTGAACCTGAAGGCCGTGCCGCTCCGCAACGGGCAGGCCTCGCTGCTGTTCAAAGCGTCCCAGGCGGGTGCCTTCGCCTACCGCTTCGTCATTCCGGCCGCGATGATGTTCGGCCGGCCGATGAACGGCACCACGACCCCGCCGTTGCCGCTAAACGTCCGCTGACTCCGGCTGCGGCCCGGGCTGTGGGCCGGCCTCGGGTCCCGCGTTCGCGGCCAGGAACTGCGGGTAGGGCATCCGCAGCATGCCGGCCATCGGGCCCGCGAAGCATCCGGACCCAACCGTTTTAGGGGCTCAGGGCATCAGTCCGGGGTGATCTCAGGGTTCTTGCCGTTGGCGACCTCCGGGGTCGTGATGCCGTTGAAGGCCTTGGTCACGCTCTGCAGGGCCGCGGTGACTTCGGACGGGATCACCCAGAACGTGTTGCCGGGGCCCTTGGCCAGCTCGGGCAGCATCTGCAGGTATTGGTAGGCGAGCAGCTTCGGGTCCGGGTCGTTGCGGTGGATCGCCTCGAACACCGTGTCGATCGCCTTAGCCTGCCCCTCGGCCCGCAGGATCGCGGCCTGCCGGTCGCCCTCCGCGGTCAGGATCCGGGCCTGCCGCTGGCCCTCGGCGCCCAGGATCGCGGCCCGCTTCTCCCGCTCGGCCCGCATCTGCTTCTCCATCGACTCCTTGATCGACGGCGGCGGCTCGATGCCCTTCAGCTCGACCCGGTTCACCCGGATGCCCCACTTGCCGGACGCCTCGTCGAGGACGCCGCGCAGGGTGGAGTTGATGTGCTCGCGCGACGTCAGCACCATCTCCAGGTCGAGGCTGCCGATGACGTTGCGCAGGGTGGTGACGGTGAGCTGCTCGATCGCCTGGATGTAGTTGGCGATCTCGTACGCCGCGGCACGCGGATCGGTCACCTGGCAGTACAGCACCGTGTCGATGTGGACGACCAGGTTGTCCTCGGTGATCACCGAGCGCGGCTCGAACGAGACCACCTGCTCGCGCAGGTCGATCAGCGGCCGGGGCCGGTCGATGAACGGGATGACGATGTTCAGGCCGGGCTCGAGGGTGCGCAGGTACCGGCCGAGGCGCTCGACGTTGCTGGCCCGCGCCTGCGGCACGATCCGGACGGTCCGCAGTACCAGGACGACGGCCAGCAGCGCGACGATCAGCCCGAAGATGATTTCGGCCATGGATCCTCCCGAGGATGAACGAGGGCGGTGGCCCCCTCGATGGCGAACACGTCGACGGTGGTGCCGGCCGGGATCAGCAGATCGGGGTCGTAGGACCGCGCGCTCCACTCCTCGCCGCCGATCTTGACCCGGCCGGGCTCGCGGCCGACCGGGCTCAGCACCACGGCTTCGCGCCCCACCAGCGCGGCCACACCGCTGCGCAGCGCTGGGTACGACATCAGATGGCGGCGGGCCACCGGCCGGACCAGCGTGATCATCGCGGCGGCGGTGACGGCGAAGGCGAGCAGCTGCAGCCCGAAACCGAGCCCCAGGCCGGCAACTCCGGCGGCGGACAGCGCGGCGACGGCGAGCAGGAGCAGATCAAGGGTCGCCGTCATCAACTCGGCGGTGCCGAGAACAGCGGCGAGGATCAACCACAGGAACCAGGACTGCATAGCGACCACCCGGTGGCGGGGAGTACCTCTCTTTCGAAGGTACCCCGGGATCCGTGGTTCTGTAGCTAACGGTTCAGCTTTCTTGTGGCGGCTTCCCCAGCGGTACGACGGCCAGCAGCGTGCTGATCTGCCTCGCGGCGGCCGGATGCGCGGTCGACGTCCGGCTCTTCTTGTAGCGGTCGACCAGATCAGTCAGCTCCTGGCCGAACTGCTTCGCCTCGTCATGGGTGAGCCACAGCCGGGACCGGCTGAGCGAGCTGATGTCATCCCAGGGGTCGTCGCCGGCCATCTGCTCGAACTGCTCGAGCACGCGGTCCACCGCCGACCGGATGATCGTCTGGCTCGCCAGCCGGCCGGCTTCGTTCGACTGGGACGAGATCACCAGACTGCCGGCCGCCGCCCGCCACGGCCGCTCCCGGCCGTCGGCCGACTCGTCGGCCCGCTCGACGATGCCCCAGCGCTCCAGCGCGCGCAGGTGGTAGCTCATCGCGGACGGCGTCAGGCCGGCCAGCTCCGCGCACTCGGTCGCGGTCAGCACGTTGCCGTTGTAGAGCTCGTCGATCACCCGCTGCCGGGCCGGGTGCGCCAGGGCGCGGATCGCCCGCGGGTCGTCGATCACCACGCGCTTCTTCTTGGCCACGGCGTCAGCGTAGCGCGGGTGGTTCGCCGGGCGGGCCAGTTGCAATCCCTTGACGCCGGTAAACGTGAAGCATTAACTTCATAGTTGTGAAGCAATCACTTCAGACTTCGATTTGGTCGTTCCGCGACATCCGCCTGGTGCTGCCGGCCAGAGCGCTCTCCTATGCGGGCGACTCGGTCGCCCTGATCGCGCTGATGCTGCGCGTCTCGGAGTACGGCGGCCCGGGCGCGATGACCGCCTTGCTGCTGGCCTTCGCCGTACCGACGGTCGTGATGATCCCGTTCGCCGGGCGGATCGTGGACAGCTACGACTCCCGGACAGTGCTGGTCTGCGCGTCGTTGCTGCAGGCGATCGCCGGCATCGGGCTGGCCTTCAGCCACGGCATGGCCGAGACCCTGGCGCTCGTCTGTGTGCTTCAACTGGGTACGGCGGTCGCCGGGCCGGCCTGGGGTGCGCTGATTCCACGGATCGTCGGGGAGGGCCTTGTCGGCCGTACGACCGGGACCAGTCAGGCGCTGATCGGTGTCGCGACCCTGGTCGGTTCCGCGGCGGGCGGCGTACTGGTCGGATGGTCCGGCGATCGGGGTGCCCTGCTGGTGGACGCGACGACCTTCCTGGTCCTGGCAGGCGTCGCGCGTGTCGTCGCGACCCGCCGTCGGCCTGAGGTCGGCGCCGTCCGTGAGCGAGGCGGCGTGATGGCCGGTCTCCGCAGTATCTTCGGCGACTCGCTGCTCCGGATCCTGGTGCCGTGCCTGTGGGTGTTCATCCTCGCGGGTGAGGCGGTCAACGTGGTCGAGGTCTTCCTGGTCACCGACGAGATCGGGCCTGGACGCGGCCGGTTACGGCTGGGTGGTGGCCGTCCAGGGAGCCGGGGCGATCGTGGGCGCCTGGCTCACGGGACGGCTGGTGCGGACCATGGCCCGGTCCCGAGCGGTGCTGGCCGGAATGGCTGCCATCGGGATGGCCTGCGTGCTGATGGGCGTCGCCGACGGGGTCGTCGTGCTGGTGATCGGATCCGCCGTGATCGGGTTCGGAAGCGGCGTACTCAACGCCGCGGTGAGCACACTCATGGTCACCCGCTCGGCGGAGAGCGTCCGGGGTCGCGTGGTCGCGGCACTGAACGGGACGGCGCGCGCCTGCACCCTGTTCGCCCTCATGCTCGGCGGGTTCCTCGGCGCCCTGCTCGGGACCCGGATGACCTTCGTGGCCTGTGGGGCGGCCTGTGTCGTCGCGGCGGTGGCGGCCGCCGTACCGGTGCTGCGTGTCAAGGGCGTGGAGACAAACGATTCGGCTGAAAAGGTGCTCAGTCACTAGCCTTGAGCCATGACTGACGCACACGTGAACCCGGCGAACCCCGACAGCGGGCAGGACGACCTGCCCGAGCAGATGCGGGTCCGCCGGGAGAAGCGTGACCGCCTGCTCGCGGAGGGAGTGCAGCCGTATCCGATCTCGGTGCCCCGGACGCACCTGCTGAAGGACCTGCGGGCCAAGTACGACGGGCAGGAGCTGGAGCCCGACACGCGGACCGGCGAGCAGGTCTCGGTGGCCGGCCGGGTGATCTTCCTGCGCAACACCGGCAAGCTCTGCTTCGTCCGCCTCCGGGAGGGCGACGGGACCGAGCTGCAGGTGATGCTGTCGCTGGCCGACCTCGGTGAGGAGGAGCTGGCCCGGTTCAAGGCGCTGCTGGACATCGGCGACCTGCTGGCCGTCCAGGGCGAGGTGATCACCAGCCGCCGCGGTGAGCTGTCCGTGCAGGCGACCGGCTGGCAGATGGCCGCCAAGACGCTGCGCCCGCTGCCGAACGAGCACAAGCCGCTGAACGAGGAGGCCCGGGTCCGGCTCCGGTACGTCGACCTGATCGTCCGCGCCGAGGCGCGCGACATGGTCCGGACCAAGGCCGCCGTCCTCAAGTCGCTGCGACAGACCTTCGACGCGGACGGCTACATCGAGGTCGAGACGCCCGTCCTGCAGCTGACCAACGGCGGCGCCGCCGCCCGGCCGTTCTCGACCCACCTGAACGCGTTCGACCAGGAGATGAAGCTGCGGATCGCGCTCGAGCTCGATCTGAAGCGAGCCATGATCGGCGGTGTCGACCGGGTCTACGAGATCGGCCGGACGTTCCGCAACGAGGGACTCGACTCGACCCACGCGGCGGAATTCTCGATGATCGAGGCCTATCAGGCGTACGGCGATTACGACTCGATGGCCGAACTGACCGAGCGGCTGATCCGGAACGCGGCCCGGGCGGTCGGTCGCACCGTGGTCACCGCGCGCGACGGTTCGACCATCGATCTGGACCGGCCGTTCCGGCACGCGACCCTTTTCGAACTCGTCTCCGAAGCCGTCGGTACGCCGGTCGACCAGAGCACCGACGCGGCCACGCTGACCAAGCTGGCCGAGCAGCACGATGTCGACCTGCAGCCCGGCTGGAATGCCGGTGAGATCGCACTGGAGTTGTACGAGAAGCTGGTCGAGCACACCCTGATCCAGCCGACCTATGTACGTGACTATCCGGAGTCGGTACGGCCGCTGGCGAAGCCGCACCGGGAAATTCCGGGCCTGGTCGAGGCCTGGGACCTGATCGTCAACGGGGTCGAGCTCGGGGTGGCCTACTCGGAGCTGAACGACCCGGTGATCCAGCGGGAACGCCTGGTGGCACAGTCGATGCTCGCCGCCGCCGGCGACCCGGAGGCGATGGAGCTGGACGAGGACTTCCTCCGGGCGATGGAGTTCGGGATGCCCCCGGCCGGTGGTGTGGGGATGGGTCTGGACCGGCTGGTCATGTTGTTCACCGGTGCCGGTATCCGGGAGACGATTCTGTTCCCGTTGCTGCGGCCGGAGTGATTCCGCCAATCGGTCGCAGGATCGTTGCATAGCACAACGGACGGTCACTGCAAATGCCGGGGTCGGAGGTTATTCCGGATCGGGTCCCCGGCATTCTGGTCCAGCCGGTTTCGGGCCGTGTGAATACTCAAGGTCACGACGGCTGCACAGCGTCGATCGGCACCGGGTCAACCGGAGGGTTTAGTCACATCTTTCCCGCACATTGTGGGATGTGAATGACACGAACCCGGTTTGTGCGGTACAAATCAGGTGCAAACAAAACGGCAGGGGGATTGCGGCCCGGTGACGGGCGCGGAAAGGACTGTCATCGATGGCGCAAAGGGTGCAGGTAGTTCTCGAGGACGATCTCGACGGCGGTAAGGCCGACGAGACCGTGATCTTCGGACTGGATGGCACGACGTACGAGATCGACCTGTCCAAGAAGAACGCCGCCAAACTGCGCGACGCCCTCGGCGGCTATGTCGGCGCGGCGCGCCGGGTCTCCGGCCGGCGCGGCGGTGCGGGCCGGGCGCGGGGCCGTGGCCGGTCGGCGTCGGACTCCGCCGACATCCGGGCGTGGGCCAAGGACAACGGCTACGACGTGAGCGAGCGGGGCCGGATCTCCGCGGAGGTGCGGGCGGCCTACAACGAGGCCAAGTAGAATTCCCGAAGGACTGCCGGTCCCGGTGCCTTGATGGTGCCGGGACCGTCCGCATTCCGGTTGTTTCACAGTGTGGACAGTCGAGTGCCGACTGTTAGGGCGGCCGGGCCGTGGGTGGCTGACGCGGCAGGTAGCTCGAGGAATTCGCTGGTGGCGAACATCCTGTCCGATCGGTCCCGAGCGGGAACACCCTGGAGATCCGTGGGGTTCTTCCCTTGTGATGCCTCCTGGCGGCCGGCCGAGCGGTGAGCATTTGTTCGCCGAGAGCGAGCCTGTCGGCACCGGGGACTAGCATGCATGTACGGGGGTCGGGCAACACGGCACGTCCGACTCCTCTGAGGCAAGGAGCGCTTTGGCGATGTTTGAACGATTTACGGACCGCGCCCGTCGGGTAGTCGTCCTGGCTCAGGAAGAGGCCAGGATGCTCAGCCACAACTACATCGGGACCGAGCACATCCTGCTCGGCCTGATCCACGAGGGTGAGGGTGTCGCCGCCAAGGCTCTCGAGAGCCTGGGTATCTCGCTCGAGGCCGTTCGCTCCCAGGTCGAGGAGATCATCGGCCAGGGGCAGCAGGCACCGAGCGGGCACATCCCGTTCACTCCACGCGCCAAGAAGGTGCTGGAGCTCTCCCTGCGCGAGGCCCTGCAGTTGGGCCACAACTACATCGGCACCGAGCACATCCTGCTCGGCCTCATCCGCGAGGGTGAGGGAGTCGCCGCGCAGGTCCTGGTCAAGCTCGGCGCGGACCTGAACAAGGTCCGTCAGCAGGTCATCCAGCTGCTGAGCGGGTACCAGGGCAAGGAGACGGCCTCGGCCGGAGCCGGGGCCACCGAAGGTGCTCCCAGCAGCTCTCTGGTGCTCGACCAGTTCGGCCGGAACTACACCCAGTCCGCCCGCGAATCGAAGCTCGACCCGGTGATCGGGCGCGAGATGGAGATCGAGCGGGTCATGCAGGTGCTGTCCCGGCGGACCAAGAACAACCCTGTCCTGATCGGTGAGCCGGGTGTCGGCAAGACCGCGATCGTGGAGGGTCTGGCCCAGCAGATCGTCCGCGGTGACGTCCCGGAGACACTGAAGGACAAGCAGATCTACTCCCTCGACCTGGGCGCCCTGGTGGCCGGTTCGCGCTACCGCGGCGATTTCGAGGAGCGTCTGAAGAAGGTGCTCAAGGAGATCCGCACCCGCGGCGACATCGTGCTGTTCATCGACGAGATCCACACCCTCGTCGGGGCCGGTGCGGCCGAGGGCGCGATCGACGCCGCGAGCATCCTGAAGCCGATGCTGGCCCGCGGCGAGCTGCAGACCATCGGTGCGACCACCCTCGACGAGTACCGCAAGTACGTCGAGAAGGACGCCGCGCTGGAGCGCCGGTTCCAGCCGATCCAGGTGGCCGAGCCGTCGATCGCGCACACGATCGAGATCCTCAAGGGTCTGCGGGACCGCTACGAGGCGCACCACCGGGTGACCATCACCGACCCGGCCCTGGTGCAGGCCGCGCAGCTGGCCGACCGCTACATCTCCGACCGGTTCCTGCCGGACAAGGCGATCGACCTGATCGACGAGGCCGGCGCCCGGTTGCGGATCCGCCGGATGACGGCTCCGCCGGACCTGCGCGAGTTCGACGAGAAGATCGCGAACGTGCGCCGGGAGAAGGAGTCGGCGATCGACGCGCAGGACTTCGAGCGCGCCGCGAGCCTTCGCGACGACGAGAAGAAGCTGATCAACGCGAAGGCCGAGCGGGAGAAGCAGTGGAAGGCCGGCGACATGGACGTCGTCGCCGAGGTGGACGAGGAGCTGATCGCCGAGGTGCTGAGCACCGCGACCGGTATCCCCGTCTTCAAGCTGACCGAGGAGGAGTCCTCCCGGCTGCTCGACATGGAGAAGGAGCTGGCCAAGCGCTACATCGGCCAGCACGATGCGGTCAAGGCGCTGTCCCGCTCGATCCGGCGTACGCGCGCCGGCCTGAAGGACCCGCGCCGCCCGAGCGGCTCGTTCATCTTCGCCGGCCCGTCCGGTGTCGGTAAGACCGAGCTGTCGAAGGCGCTGACCGAGTTCCTGTTCGGCGACGAGAACGCGCTGATCAGCCTCGACATGTCGGAGTACTCCGAGAAGCACACCGCGTCCCGGCTGTTCGGTTCGCCTCCTGGGTACGTCGGCTACGAAGAGGGTGGCCAGCTGACCGAGAAGGTCCGCCGCAAGCCGTTCTCCGTGGTGCTGTTCGACGAGGTGGAGAAGGCCCACCCGGACATCTTCAACTCGCTGCTGCAGATCCTGGACGAGGGTCGTCTGACCGACGCCCAGGGCCGCGTGGTCGACTTCAAGAACACCGTCATCATCATGACCACGAACCTGGGGACCAAGGACATCGCCAAGGCGGTCTCCCTGGGCTTCTCGCAGGCCAGTGACGTCGGCGGTTCGTACGAGAAGATGAAGGCGAAGGTCACCGAGGAGCTCAAGCAGCACTTCCGGCCGGAGTTCCTGAACCGCGTCGACGAGATCGTGGTGTTCCACCAGCACGGCAAGGAAGAGATCGTCAAGATCGTCGACCTGATGGTCGGGCAGGTGGAGGAGCGGCTGAAGGACAAGGACATGGGCATCGAGCTCACCCCGGCGGCGAAGGCTTTGGTCGCCGAGCGTGGCTTCGACCCGGTCCTGGGTGCTCGCCCGCTGCGTCGCGCACTGCAGCGTGACGTGGAGGACGTGCTGGCCGAGAAGATTCTGTTCGGGGAACTGCGCCCCGGCCAGATCGTCCTGGTCGACGCGGCCCCGGAGGGCACGGTGGGCGAAGACGGCCTGCCGGAGTACTTCACCTTCAAGGGCACCCCGAAGTCCACCTCACCCGAGCTGGAGCTGACGGAGATCGCCGGCGGTTCGTCCGGAATCCAGGACACCTGAGCCGGTAGCAGGCAGCAGGGCCCCGCGGATCGTCATCCGCGGGGCCCTTCGCTTTCACGTGAGCTGAGGTTTCCGGCACACGGTGCACCGGCCGCGGCGGCGGTAGTAGTACGCCGCTGTGGCCAGTCCGACGGAGGCGCCCCAGAGGGGGAACGGGAGGATCAGCGTGAACAGGACGTTCTCGATGGCCGAGGAGTCGGAGGTCCACAGCAGGCCGATCAGCGAGGGCTGCTGACCAGGAGCAGCGTGGCGGCCACAGCGCCCGGGACGACAGCCGCCATGATCGGCACCGGCCGCCCGGCTGGAGCCCACCCGTCCACCTCAGTCGCGAGAGTGTTCCACCTCCCTCCAAGGAGTGAAATCAGCGCGTACGGCGGAGCTGCGCGACGGCCCGGGAGATGTCCGCCGGGTCGTCGGACGCTGCCTGGTTGTTGTTCTGGGCAACTAATTGGACAGCGGTGGCGAGGAGCCAGAGAATCGAGGTGGCGATGGTGAACGCGGGCCCTGGGCCGGGCCAGGTGTCGGTGAGAGTGTCGACGGTGGTGGCTTGCCAGGCGACGGCGAGACAGGCGGTGGCGATGATGGCGGTGACACCGGTAGCCGCTTGAGCGCCGGCACCTGGCTTCAGTGCCAGAGCGACTTTTGAGCTGATGACGCCGGCCAGGCAGGCGAGGGCCAGCGTGGGTTGGATTTCCAGGCCCAGCTGCCAGACTGAGAGGCCGTAGCGCCTGGTGTAGGTCCACGGCAGCAGGAGGGTGACGCCCGTGGCCAGGGCGGCCAGGAGAGTTGCCCGAGCGAACCAGCGATGCTCCGACCGGGCAAGCTCGGCCTCGGCGTCATCGAGTCGGCGAGGCAGTTCCTCGTCCGGGAAGTCGGTCATCCGGCGGCCTCCAGGCGGATGAGGTCGTTGCCCAGCTGGAAGTAGAGCGCCGGCCCGATCACGGTCACCTGGTCGGCGGCCTGGGGCACACCTTTCCTCGGTCCTGCGATCACGGTGACCCGGCCTGGCGCGTCCACGCGCACCAGATGACTTCCGTCGTACCCCCAGAGCTTGCCGTCCGGGCCGGCGAACCAGCTGCCGTCCGCGGTCCACTGTGACGCCGGTACGCCGGTCGCCGAGATCGGCCAGCCTGATGTCGATCCACCGAGCAGGACTGTCGTCCGGCCGTCAGCGTCGACCAGGACAAGCTGCTCACCCAGAACCATCGCGACGGCACCGGACGCGAGCTGCACCAATCCGCCCGGCCGCAGCTCGCCCTTGACCTGCACACGTCGCACGACGTCGCCGGGGCCGTAGAAGTTGTAGAGACCCGCGGTCCGGCCCAGCAGCCACTGCCCGGGTGATCCATCGAGTGTCCCGGCCAGCGAGTCGAGCGGGTCCGACGTACCGATGGCGACGCGCATGCCGAGGCGATCGACCAGCTGCCCACCTTGGAGATCCAGCAACCTGTGCGGCACGCCCGCCACGACTGACCGCTGGTACGGCGTTCCAACAGCCGACGGGACCAGCACCCCGACCAGTACGCCGACCACAGCTGCTCCAGCGATCACAAGCCGACGGGCTAGTCCTGCCACGCACAAGAGCAGCCCGAGACCGAGTGCAGTCCATGCGCCGATCGCCGGGCGATACCCGACGCCCGAGGGCAACCCGGCCGGCAGCCACAACAGCTGAGACACCAGCCCGGCAACGACCACCGACCCGGTTGCGACCGCGGCCGCTCGCCGTACCAGGCCGGACGAGAGGAGCGTCGCCACCGCCAACCCACAGACGATGGCGGCCCAGAGCCGAGCCGACGGGATCTCCCACAACTGAGACCGGGCTAGTCCGGCTTCGGATGCCGTCGGTCCGAGGGCGACCGGATCGAGCAGCTCCCGCCACGGCAGGACGGTCGAGAACACCAGCAGTACGGCGAGCGTGCCCGACACGAACGGGAACAGCCGGAAGCGAAAAGGCGTCGACGCGTCGACCTGCGTCACCAACTGGACAAAGACTGCCCGCAATTCGGACTGGTTGAGGGGCTCGGCAGACCCCGCTCCGGACGTGTCGTCGGGCACGGTCCAAGGGGCTGTCGAACGCGTCGCCCAGTGCTCGGCGACGGCCGTCGCCAGGGTTCCGGCCACGATGGTCCCGATCACAGCCGGTGAAGTCGTGCAGCTCGGCCGGCCCTGCGCGGCGAATCCGGTCCAGGCCGCCATGGTGAGCACTCCGATGGCCGCCGCACCGGCCGTCCGGACCTGCCGGCGAAGCCCGAATCTGTCGGCAGACAAGCGATCCACGAGCACCAGCAGCACGATCGCGACCGGTAGTGCGAGGGCCGCGCCACGGCCGCTGACCGGCTGGGTGGTCGCCCGCCAGGGGTAACAGCCTGTGCCCGCCGGACCCGGCACCAGGACCGCGAACGCCGTACCGGCAGCGAGACACGCGAGGACGACACTATGCAGTCCGGAACGTCGTATGGTCCTGCGGTGAGTAATCAGATCGGTACGGAGAAGAGCCGCCGCGGCCTTCGATTCGGTGGGAAGATCGCGCAGCGGCATGGAAAAGAAGTTACCTACCACCCAGGTACCGCGTTGTAACGCTGTGGCCACGCTGATCGGACCCGGACTGTCGGAAAGGGGGCCGGGGATGGAATCATCTCGTCGCATGGACGCACCGCGTCTGCCACTGACCCAGGAACCGGTCCCCGACACCGGTTCCTTTGGCGTGCGGCAAGCGGGTGGAGTCCTCGAGCGGGCCCAGCGGATCGCCGACACGCTGCGGGAACAGGCGGAGTACGAGAACGATCTCGCCCACGACGAGGCCGACCGGGTCCGGGCCGAGAGCGAGCGGTTGAAGGCCGAGGCCGAGGCGGTCGCGCGGAAGCTGCGGGACGACGCGACGATCGCCGCGCAACGACTGCTCAACGACGCCGAGCGCGCCGCCGAGCAACTCCGGACCGAATCGGAGAACGAGGCCGACCGGGTCCGGACCGAGTCGGAGACGACGGCCGAGCGACTCAAGTCCGAGTCCATCGCCGAGGCGGACCGGGTACGACGCGATGCCGCCGCCGCGGCCCAGAAGCTGCGGCTGGAATCGACCGCGGAAGCCGAGCGGGTCCAGGGCGAGGCGACCGCGATCGCCGAGCGGCTGAAGGCCGACTCCGAGTCCGCGGCCGAACAGCTCCGGGCCGCGGTCGCCGAAGAGGTTGCCAGGCGCCGGAGCGATTCCGTGGCCGCGGCCGAGCAGTTGCGGTACGACAGCCAGGCGGCCTCCGATCGGTTGCGGGCCGAGTCGCAGGCCGCGGCCGAGCGGCGGATCGCGGCCGCTGAGGCCGAGGCGGCGCGGCTGAAGGAAGACGGCGACGAGCTGTTCGAGGAAGCCCAGCTGGCCCGGGAGTCCGCCCAGCAGACGGTCGACCGGGCCGGTCGCGAGGCGCAGCAGCTGGTGAGGGACGCCGGCGAGCAGGCCGCGCTGGTGTCCCAGGCCGCGGTCCGCAACGAGGCCGAGCTGATCGCCCGGGCCGAGACCGAGGCCGCCGACCTGCGGGCCGCGGTGGAGCGCGAGGTCGAGGCGGCCCGGGAGAAGGCCCGCGTCCAGATCGCCGAGGCGCACGCCGAGATCGAGCGGCTACGCGGCGAGAACCGGGCCGAGCTGGAGCGCCGGACCGCCGAGCTGGAGGAGACCGAGCGGGCCAAGCTGGCCGCGATCTCGCTCGAGATCGACAAGCTGCGGGGCGAGGCGGTCGCCGAGATCGCCGCGCGCAAGGCCGAGGCCGAGGCGGGCAACGAGCGGCTGATGGCCGACGCCCGGGCGCAGGCCAAGCTGGTCGTGGACAGTATCGAGGCCGACCGCCGGACCGCGACCGCCGAGGCGCAGCGGATCGTCGAGGACGCGAACAAGGTGGCCGAGGCGGCGCTCGAGGAGGCCGAGAAGCAGACCATCTGGAGCAAGAAGACGGTCGACGACCTGATCGGCGCGGCCGAGTCCGAGGCGCAGTCGATCCGGGAGCAGGCCGGCGCCGACGCGGCCGAGCTGCTCCGGCAGAAGCGGGCCCACCTGCGCCGCGTGGTCGGCCGGACGACCAGCCGGCTCAAGCAGACCAAGGACGCGATCGCCCGGGAGAACGCCGAGCTGACCACGCTGGCCGAGACCACGCTGTCGACCGCCACCCAGCAGGCCGAGGCCACGCTGGCCGCCGCCAAGCAGGAGGCGGAGAAGATCACCGCCCAGGCGCACGCCCGGGTCGACCGGCTGAAGGTGACCGCCGCGAGCGACGCCCGCGAGATCGTCGAGCGGGCGAACCGCCGCGAGGCCGAGGCGGAGGCCAGCACCCAGGTACTGCGCGAGCGCGCGGCCAACGATCTCGCCGATGCCCAGCGGCAGTCGCACGACGTGATCCGCAGGTCCCGCGCCGAGGCTCAGCAGATCGAGGCGCAGGCCCGCGAGCACGCCGACGACCTGCGCACGCAGGCCCGAAAACTTCTCGCCGACGCCGAGGCGAGGGTCGCGGCGCTGAACCAGCGCCGTGATGAGATCACCAAGGAGCTCACCCAGCTTTCGGGTGTGATCGAGGCACTCGCTGTACCGGGATTCCGTCCAGGTGGTGGAATGTCCTCCAGCGAGGGTTCCACGGGGGAATCAGGATGAGGACGTGACAGTCAGATCCTTGTCAGTGACAATGTGTGATCCACCCACCCACCGAAGTGAGCATCAGAAGACATGAGCAGTGAAAGCCCAACCCCGTTCCGCACCGTTCTGCGTGGCTACGAGCCTGCCCAGGTGGACCAGCACATCCGTGAGCTGACCACTTCGCTGACCGCGCTGCAGCAGCAGTCCGAGCAGCTGCAGCGGCACGTGCAGGAGCTGCAGTCCCGGACGGACGCCGCCGAGTCGGCCGTCATCTCTGCGCAGGAGGAGAGCAAGGACCGCGCCCCGACGTTCACCGAGTTCGGTGAGCGGGTGGCGAAGATCCTGTCGCTGGCCGACGACGAGGCCCGTGACCTGGTCACCCGTGCCCGCACCGACGCCGAGGCGATCGTCGCCGACGCGGAGGCGCACGCGAAGAAGGTCCGCAAGGAGGCCGAGCAGTACTCCCTGGACTGGAAGAGCGAGGTCGACGCCGAGGCCGCCCGCATCCTGGAGGAGGCGCGCACCCAGGCCGACGACATGCGCGACGAGGCCGAGCGCGACGCGACCGCGCGGCGCAGCGAGGCGCAGGCACTCTACGAGCAGGAGCGGGCCAAGTCCGCTCAGGCCGCGGCCGCCTTCGAGACCACCCTGGCCGAGCGCCGGGGCAAGGTCGAGCAGGAGTTCGCCGCCCGGACCGCGCTGGCCGAGCAGCAGCTGGCCGCCGTCACCGACCGCGCCGCCCAGGTGCAGCGCGAGGCCGACCGCTCCCGCTCCGAGGCGGAGCGGCTGGCCCAGCAGCAGCTGGCCGACGCGAACCGGCAGGCTCAGGAGATCGTCGCCGCCGCGAAGGACAAGGCGGAGCGGATCCGGGCCGAGTCCGAGCGCGAGCTCGCCGCCGCGACGCAGCGTCGCGACAGCATCAACGCGCAGCTGACCAACGTTCGCCAGATGCTGGCGACGCTGTCCGGCAGCCCGGCTATGCCGCTCGACCTGCTGACCGACGACGACGAACAAGCCACCACCGGCAGCAAGAAGAACTGAAGGCTCTGCGGCCGGTCCGGAGTTCCGGGCCGGCCTCTCAGCTTGGTAGCCGGTAGCGGGCGCGCGGGAGCGGTTCGACCAGGCCGTCGGCTACCAGCCCGTCCAAGGCACGCTCTCGTTGCGCTTTGTCGTGCCAGCAGGCGTCCAAGGCCTTCTTGGGTACGGCGCCTGTCGTGGCGCGCAGCACGGCCAGCAGACGACCGCGGACCTGGCGGTCGGTGCCTTCATACGTCTGCCCGCGTCGCGGTGGACCGTCGTACGGAGGACTGCCGGCGAGGACCCACGCACACCGGCTGCGGATCGGGCAGTCGCCGCACTTCGGCGTACGCGCTGTGCAGATCAGTGCACCGAGTTCCATCGACGCCACCGCCCAGCGGGCCGCTGTCGGCTCGTCGGCAGGCAGTGCGGTCACCGCGAGCCGCTGGTCGGCCGCAGTGGGGGAGATGGTCGGTTGAGCGACGCCGGTGAGGGCTCTCGCGAGCACCCGGCGCACATTGGTGTCCACGACGGCGTGCCGTTGGCCGAACGCGAAGGACGCGATCGCGGCCGCCGTGTACGTACCCACACCCGGCAGAGCGAGCAGGGCGGCGTGGTCGTCCGGCACTTCGCCGCCATGGCGCTCCACGATCGCCTGAGCCGCCGCGTGAAGCCGCAGAGCGCGTCTGGGGTACCCGAGCCGGTCCCAGGCCCGCACAGCCTCTCCTGGCGGCTCTGCAGCCAGGTCCACCGGCGTCGGCCACCGCTCCAGCCAGGCCTGGTACGCCGGCAGTACCCGATTGACCGGTGTCTGCTGCAGCATGAACTCACTCACCATCACCGCCCACGCGCCGGCCCCTGGTCGGCGCCATGGCAGTACCCGTGCTTTGGCGTCGTACCACCGGAGCACCGGCCTGTGCAGGGCGGCAGTTGCGGGTCTGAGCGGCGAGCCTGACTGGTCGAGCACAGAGCCGATATTAGGGTGCGAGCATGAGCAGCCTGCTCCGTCCGGTCGGGCATCTGCCCGCCAGCGTGTACTGGTTCCGCCGGGGACTGGTCCTTGCTGTCCTGGCGTTGCTGCTCGTTCTGGTCCTCCGGTTGTTCGGGGGCGGCGGCCAGGATCCGCAGAACACGGCTGCCAGCGGCCCCGAGCAGAATCCGACGACGGCCCCACCGGCCACGCCGACCACGACGCCGACGGAGAAGAAGTCCGGGAAACCGGCCAACACATCGGAGACGCCGCGGGACACCAAGTGCGAAGGCAACGACCTCCGGGTCGACGTGCTGCCGGCCAACCGGAAGATCGTCTCGGGCTCGGTGCTGAACTTCGTGGTCCGGCTCGAGGCTGTCGCGGACGAGTGCAAGGCCTCGGTCGACTCCGGCGAGCTGACCGTGACGGTGATGTCGGGCAACGACCTGATCTGGACCACAACCCACTGTGGACAGACGATCCAGCGCGCCACCCTGGTGGTTGCCAAGGGCAAGCAAGCGGCCACCACGGTGCCGTGGGACGGTCGCCGGTCCGGACCCGGCTGCCTGCCCGGCCAGCCGGCCGCCAAGCCCGGAACCTACGTCGTCAAGGCAGTCTTCGACGACCGCGCGTCAACTGTGCAGGCCTTCCAGATCGTCTGACGCTGCCGCCGGCGCCGTCCGCATGTGCTCCGGCTTGGTGAACAGCAGGGCCGCAACCAGTCCGATCAGCAGCACCGCGGCCGGCAGCATCAGTGACTGCGCCATCGAGTCGCTGAATCCCTGGTGCATCGCCGCCGGCAGCGTCCCGCTCATCATCCCTTCACCCGCCGGCGCGCCACCCGGTGCCGCAGGCAAGTTGTGCGCCAGCCGCGACTCCATCAGTACGGCGATGCCCGCGCTACCGAGGACGGCGCCGACCTGCCGCGTCGTGTTGTAGACGCCCGCACCGGCTCCGGCCTGATGCAGCGGCAGATTCCTGGTCGCCGTACTGCCGATCG
Organism: uncultured Actinomycetota bacterium; assembly: GCA_963770725.1. Lineage (GTDB taxonomy): Bacteria > Actinomycetota > Actinomycetes > Propionibacteriales > Kribbellaceae > Kribbella. The sequence continues at coordinate 740,051 of CAVYQT010000007.1, read as the reverse complement.
GGGCCCACATGAAGCCGTTGGCCACGCCGAGCAGTGCGATCGGCAGCAGCAGTTCCCAGATCGGCACGGTGGGCTCGATCACCTGGCTGAGCCAGAACAGCGCGACCGAGCAGCAGAGCAGGCCGAAGCCCGCCAGGTACCGCGGATGCGCGCGGTCCGTGAGCTTGCCGACGAACGGCGACAGTGCACCCGTGATGACGGCCATCGGGACGAGCAGCAGCGCGGACTTCGTCGGGCTCAGGCCGCGGACCGACTGCGCGTAGAGCATCAGCGGGAACGTCATCGCGGTGATCGCGAACCCGACCGTGGTGATCGCGGTGTTCGCCAGCGAGAAGTTCCGGTCCTTGAACAGGCCGAGCGGCAGCAGCGGCTCGCCGCGGTTGCGCGCCTGCCACAGCACGAAGACCGCCAGCACCACCAGGCCGGTGATGATCAGCGACCAGACCGAGATCGGGCCCTTGATCGTCCCCCAGTCGTACTTCTGCCCCTCCTGGATGCCGAACACCAGGCAGAACAGGCCGATCGAGCTCAGCGCCACCCCGATCAGGTCGAACTTGTGCTCGTTCGTCGGCAGATCCGGCACCAGCCGCATCGCCAGCACGAACGCGACCACGCCGATCGGCGCGTTCAGGAAGAAGATCCACTCCCAGCCGAGTCCGTCGACCAGCACCCCGCCGACGATCGGGCCGACCAGGGTCGCCACCCCTGCGGTCGCACCCCAAAGGCTCATCGCCCGGCCGCGCTGGTCCGCCGGGAAGATCCGGGTGATCACGGCCATCGTCTGCGGCGTCATCATCGAGGCGCCGAGCCCCTGGAAGACGCGGGCCACGATCAGCATCTCGACCGACGTGGTGAGCCCGGCACCAGACCGATGCGGCCGTGAACAGTGCCAGGCCGGTCAGGTAGACCTTCTTCGGCCCGATCTTGTCGCCCATTCGTCCGGTCACCAGCAGTGGTACGGCGTACGCCAGCAGGTAGGCGCTGGTCACCCAGATCACGTTGCCGACGTCGGTGTGCAGGTCGGTCATGATCGCCGGGGTCGCGACCGACACGATCGTCGAGTCGACCAGGATCATGAAGAAGCCGATCACCAGCGCCCAGAGCGCCGGCCACGGCCGCACCTGCGGCCTCACTTGGTGCGGGGTTGCCACGGCAAGTCCTCGCTCTCGATCCGTTCGATGGTGGTCGCCAGCCAGTCGCGCTCCGCGGCGATCTGGGCGCGGACGTAGGCACCGCCGATCCAGTACTGCTCCGGCGTCTGCGCGGCCCGGGCGCCGGCGAGCGCCTGGTCCAGATCGGCGAGCCAGTCGTCCAGGTCCGTGACCCGGCGGCGGAACCGCAGCAGCGCGTCCTGGACGTCGAGGTTGTGTGCCTCACTCAGTACCACCGGGAACAGCGGATATTCGTAGACGTACTTCTCGAGGCCACTCTCGACCCGGCGTTTCAGGGCGTCGCCGCCGGCCGCAGTGATCTCGTAGGTGGTCCGCTCGGGGCGGTTGCCGGCCCGGGCGGTGCCGGTCGCGCGGACGTAGTTCTGGCCGGCCAGCCGCTCGACGGTGTGGTAGAGCGAGCCGGGCCGGACCTTGACGATCCGGTTGTTCTGCCGGCTGAGCAGCAGTTGGTACATCTCGTACGCGTGCATCGGCCGCTCGTTCAGCAGCGCCAGCACCGAGATCGCCAGCGGGGTGAGGTCGGCCATCATCCTCCGTCCGGATTGTTCCGCGTGAAATGTTCCACGTGGAGTATTACTCGCACGGCCTCACAACGCAACCCACCCCCGGCTCGACGCAGCGAACCGGGGGTTTGTAAATGCCCAGGGGTCAGACGTAGCGTTCGAGGATGCTCGACTCGGCCAGCCGGGAGAGGCCTTCGCGGACGGTGCGGGCGCGGTTCTCGCCGACGCCCTCGACCGTCTGCAGGTCGTCGATGCTTGCCGCGAGCAACTTCTGCAGGTGGCCGAAGTGGTCGATCAATCGATCGATCACGGCCCCCGGCAGGCGCGGCACCTTGGCCAGCAGGCGGTACCCGCGCGGCGTCACGGCCGCGTCCAGCTGCTCGGCGCCGCCGAGCTGCAACGCCCGCGCGACCTGCCCGATGTCCAGCAGGTCGGTCGGGCTGACCGCGTCCAGCTCGAGCAGTACGTCGTCCGCCGTCTTCGGCTTGCGACCCGCGGCCGGCGGCAGGTAGTCCCGGACGACGAGCTCGCGCTCGCCGGCGACACCGGCGACGAGTTCGTTGAGCTGGAGGGTGAGCAGCCGGCCGTCGGTCCCGAGCTCGACGACGTACCCGTCGATCTCGGTGGCGATCCGGCGGACCATCTCCAGCCGCTGGGCGACGGCGGCCACGTCGCGAACGGTGACCAGGTCCTCGATCTCCAGCGCGGACAGGGTGCCGGACACCTCGTCGAGGCGCAGCTTGTACCGCTCCAGGGTGGCCAGGGCCTGGTTGGCGCGGGACAAGATCGCGCCGGAGTCCTCCAGGACGTAGCGCTGGTCGTCGACGTACAGCGCGATGATGTGCATCGACTGCGACACCGAGATCACCGGGAAGGCGGTCTGCCGGGCGACCCGGTCGGCGGTGCGATGCCGGGTCCCGGTCTCGTCGGTGAAGATCGACGGGTCCGGCATCAGGTGTACGGCGGCCCGGATCAGCCGGCTGACGTCACGGTCGAGGATGATCGCGCCGTCCATCTTGCTGAGCTCACGCAATCCGGTCGCGGAGAACTCGACGTCGATCTCGAAGCCGCCGGTCGAGATCGAGTCGACGGTCTTGTCGTGACCCAGGACGAGCAGGGCGCCGGTACGCCCGCGCAGGATCCGTTCCAGGCCTTCGCGCAGTTCGGTACCGGGTGCCACCGCCGCGAGGGTCGCGCGCATCCGGGCGCCGGTGCTGTTCTTGTCGGAATTGGGGGCCACGGTCACTGAGTCTATGCGGTTGTCCGGACGCGGTGGGGCCGAAGTCCCCCGGTAGCGGTCAGTCGGTGGCCGGTGTCTGCGCCACGTTTGCACGTGCGCGTGCAAACGCCCGTGCACGTGCCCCGTGCAGGCGGATCTTCCGCGTGGATCGGCCGGATCCGGCCGCACCGCTGAGCCGTCACGGACAGCGGATGACCTGCCCGGCGTAGGAGAGACCGCCGCCGAATCCGAACAGCAGCACCGGCGCGCCGCTGGGGATCTCGCGCCGCTCGATCAGTTTCGACAGGGCGACCGGGATACTCGCGGCCGAGGTGTTGCCGGACTCGACGACGTCCTTGGCGACCACCGCGTTGACCGCGCCGAGGCGCTTGGCCAGCGGCTCGATGATGCGCAGGTTGGCCTGGTGCAGGACGACCCCGCCGAGGTCCTCGGGGGCGATGCCGCTCTTCTCGCAGACCTGCTTGGCGATCACCGGGAGCTGGGTCGTGGTCCAGCGGAAGACGCTCTGGCCCTCCTGCGCGAACTTCGCGTCGTGGCCCTCGATCCGGACCGCGTCCGACATCTCCGGCACCGAACCCCAGACGACCGGGCCGATCTCCGGCTCGTCACTCGCGACCACCACGGCCGCGCCGGCGCCGTCGCCGATCAGCACGCAGGTGGTCCGGTCGGTCCAGTCGGTGAAGTCGCTCAGTTTCTCGACCCCGATGACCAGCGCCTTCGACGCGGCGCCGGCCCGGATGGCGTGATCGGCGGTCGCCAGCGCGTGCGCGAACCCGGAGCACGCGGTGTTCACGTCGAGGGCGGCCGGGCTGCCGAGGCCGAGCCGGTTGGCGACCCGGGCGGCGATGTTGGGGGAGCGGTCGATCGCCGTACAGGTCGCGACCACGACGAAGTCGATCTCGGCCGTGTCGATCCCGGCGTTCGCGACGGCCTTCTCGGCGGCCCGCCAGGCCATCTCGTCGACCTGCTCGTCGGGTGCGGCGATCCGGCGCTCGCGGATGCCGACGCGGCTCTGGATCCACTCGTCGCTGGTCTCCACCATGGTCGCGAGCTCATCGTTGGTGAGCACGCGTTCGGGCTGGTAGTGGCCGAGCGCGACAACTCTGGAACCGGTCATCTGAGTGCTCCTGCGGTCAACCGGGCAACGCCGGTGGGGTCCCAGGTTCCACGCTGAACCCGGCGGGGGGCGCCCCAAGGGTACGTTCCCCACCGCACGCCCGTGGATCCCCGGTCTCACCCCAAGCGGTCCGATGTGGTCGGGAACACACCACCTGGGATCAGGTGAGTCCGGCGGCCAGCAGGGCGGACGGGAGATCGGCGGCGGCGAAGACCCGCAGGCCGTACTTCGCCTGCATGTCCATAGGTTTCAGCTCTTTTCCGCGATTCGGTACATCGGCAGGAACGATCGCCTTCGTGAACCCGAGCCGCGCGGCCTCCGCCAGCCGTTTCTCCAGCCCGCCGACGCGGCGCACCTCGCCGGCCAGGCCGACCTCGCCGATCGCGATCAGGCCGGGATGGATCGGCCGGTCCATCACCGAGGAGGCGACCGCGATCGCGACCGAGAGGTCCGCGACCGGTTCGGCGATCTTCACGCCGCCGACGGTGGCGACGTACACCTCCTGGTCGGACAGTTTCAGGCCGACGCGATTCCCGAGTACGGCGAGGACCATCGACACCCGGGACGATTCCAGCCCGGACGTGGTCCGGCGCGGCTGTGGTGTCGCCGACGGCCCGACCAGTGCCTGGACCTCGGCCAGCAGCGGACGGCGGCCCTCCATCATCACCGTCACGCACGTGCCCGCGACCGGCTCGGCATGTGTCGGAGACGAACAGGCCGCTCGGGTCCGTCACCTCGACGATGCCGGTGTCGACCATGTCGAAGCACCCGACCTCGTCCGACGGGCCGAACCGGTTCTTCGTCGCGCGCACCATCCGGAACCCGGAATGCCGGTCGCCGTCGAAGGCCAGCACGACGTCGACCAGGTGCTCGAGCATCCGCGGACCCGCGATCGCACCGTCCTTGGTGACGTGCCCGACCAGTACGACGGCGATGTGCCGCTCCTTCGCCAGTCGCACCAGCGCACCGGTGACCTCGCGGACCTGGGTCACCCCACCAGGCGCGCCTTCCACCTCGGGATGCGCCATCGTCTGCACCGAGTCGATCACCAGGAACGACGGCTCGACCGCGTCGACCTGGCCGACCACCGTGGACAGATCCGTCTCGGCCGCGAGGTACAACTCGTCGACCAACGCGTCGGTCCGCCCGGCCCGCAGCCGCACCTGGGCCGCAGACTCCTCACCGGACACGTACAGCGTCCGTTGGCCCCGCCGGGCCGATTGCGCCGCGACCTCCAGCAACAGCGTCGACTTGCCCACCCCGGGCTCACCGGCGAGCAGGATCACCGCACCCGGTACGACGCCGCCGCCGAGCACCCGGTCCAGTTCGCCGATCCCGGTCGGGCGGGACTCGGCCTCGATCGCGGACACCTTGGCGATCGGCGTCGCGGGTGACGACACCGGGCCGGCCGTGATCCGGGCGGCCTTGGGCGCACCGACCTCGGCGACCGTTCCCCAGGCCTGGCACTCGCCACAGCGTCCGATCCACCGCGGCGTCGTCCAGCCGCACTCCGAGCACGCGAACGCCGGCTTTGCTCGCGCAGAATTCTTTCCCCGCCCCACCGCCCCAGTCATGCTCCCCGCTGCCTTCGCCATGACGAACAACCTAGGCGAAGCTGCCGACAAATCCCGGCAGCCTGTCCACAGGCTCAGCCGAAGTAGTTCCGCAGCTGCGCCAGCCGGCGGCGGAGCCAGCCGACGGTGGGGTTCGGATCAGGGTCGGGAGTGACCGCCGGAACCTTCCCGGTCCGGCGGGCGGCCTCGAGGTAGGTCGTTAGCAGCCCGCTCTCGGACTGCCGCAGCAGCGCGCTCCGCTCGAGCAACTCGACGGCCTTCTTGAACCGTCCGGCGACGACCTCCGCGGACCCCAGATGCTGGAGGCACCGCGCGCGGCCCTCGCGTTCGTCGATCTCGGCGTACAGGTTCTCGGCATGCTTCCACCAGCTCTTGGCCTCGTGCGGGCTGCGTTGCATCCAGGCAGCCACCCCTTGCAGTTCAAGCGCGTGTGCGTGGCCGCTGATGTCGCCGGCGGCGGTGGCGCGGGCAGCCGCCGTCCGGAGGTGGTCGAGTGCGTTCTCGGGGTCCAGCTGGTACAGGTGCACGATCGCGAGGTTGATGGAGATCGCCACTTCGGCAGCCAGGTCGGGACCCGGTCGACTGAGCTGCGCGTCGGCCAACCGGTCGCGCGCGTTCAGCACGGCCTCATCCCGATCGGTGCCGGTCGGCGCCTGCTCTGCCCGTTCCAGATGCAGCAACGCCCGCTCTACCTGCCGACGAGTCGTCATCGCGGCCGCAGTACGGCTGTGCGTCGCCACGTTGTTCGAGAACCCCAGCCGGGTGCTCGCACCCTCCAGGTCACCCATCAGCCGGTACGCCGTTGCCGTCCGGGCTGCAGCGAGTTCCGTGAGGTCCCGTCGGCCGGTCGCCTCGGCAACAGCAGCCAGGAACTCGCTCAACTCCAACAGCACGCCAGGCTCGCACCGACGCAGGTACCAGACCTCTAGCGCGTCACAGATCCGAGCGAGGTCGTCAGCGGTGTCGTCCCGCGCCTTCTCGGTCAGCAGCAACTCCCGCAGCCGCGACTCGTTCAGTGCGAACCACTCCGTCGCGGCCATCCCACCAGCGCCGGAGCCGAGCGAGACCATCCAGGTCTCCGCCTCTTCCGCTGCCCGGTGGAGCTCCGGAGCAGGTACGGCGACCAGACCGCCTCGCCGCCATCGCCGGTACGCGCGCAAGGCCGTCGGCAGGTTGTAGACCACCCAGACCAGCGCGAAGCCGATGGTGAGCGAGAGCCCGACCGCACGGACCCAACCGCCACTGTCGAGGCTCTGCGACAACCTCTCGGAGGCAAGGCCTGACAACAGACCGGACGCAAGTGCGCTGATTCCGAAGAAGTAGCCGCGCAGGCGACTCGGACGCGGCTTGTCCTCCGGCTTACGCTCCTCGCCGCTCATGGTCTACTCTCCGCGGTCAGGCCACGCACAACGGTTCGCCAGAACGACAACATCAGCACCACAGGGACGATGGAAGCAACCACACCAGCAGCGGCAACCGCCCCGGCCGAGGCCGAGAACTGGCGCGCCTCGCCCCACAACACCAGCGACAGCGGCGTCGTACCGGGGCCACTGATCAGGAAGCCGACGATGAAGTCGTTCCACACCAGTGCGAACTCCAACACCGCCACAGCAACCAGTGCGGGCCGATACGTCCGCTGCACGGTCGCCAGTACGGCGCTCTGTCGCGCAGGCCCCTGCAATGCCTCAGAAACCAACGCAGGTGGCGCCGACGCGAATGCAGACCGCAACAGCAGTACGGCGAATGGCAGTCCGGCAGCCGCGTGTACCAGGGCCAACGCGATCCGCGATCCGGCCAACCCCGCCGTACCGATCGCATCCCGCAACGGAGCGGCGTACATCTGCACGGGCGTGACTGCGAGCACGACGAAGACAGACGTCACCACACGCCCCAGCCACTGCGGCAGCCCGCCCCACGCGACCAGATAGGCAGTCGGTACGGCGATCACCAGCACGACGGCCGTTGCCGCGCCGGCGATCAGGACAGTCGACAGCAACGCCCTGAACAGCCCGACATTGGCGGCAGCTGCGAATGACGAGAACCCAAGACCCGACAGCGACCACCAGCCTCGCAGTCCTGCTTCGCGCGGCGAGTGCAGTGCGGTGGCAACCAACACCACGGCGGGCAGGATCCACACCAGGCTGACCGCAAAGCCGACCGTCCAACCGATCCGTCGTACTCGCTTGCTGGGCTTCGGCCGACCCAGCGACGGGTCAGGCGACACCACGGGCACCGGCATCGCCCACCGACGCCGACGCAGTCCACGGACGCCGACCACCCCGACCGCAGCCACGATCGCGAACAGCACCACGCCGAGCGCCGCAGTACGACCCGGGTCTTCACCGGTCGTCGTGGCACGCCACCAGTTCAGCCCGAGTACGTCGGCCGACCGCTGCATCGGGCCAGGTACGACGATCAGCACCAAGTCGAAGACCCGGACTGCCGCGATCACCAGAGTCAACGTCACCACACCGGTGATCGGTCGCAGTAGCGGGATCTCCAACGCGAACAGCCGCCGCCAACCGGTGACACCTTCCGCAGCGATCGTGCGGCTCACGTCGTCCGGGATGGCGTCCAGACCGGCGCGGAACAACGAGACGACGTACCCGAGCCAGGTCCAGCCGAAGGCGGACACCAGGACGAGCCAGACCAATCCGGGACCCAGCCAAACCGGGCCCGACCCGAACCAGGAGGTCCAGACCGCGGTCACGGTGCCGCGTTCGGGGGCCGGGTCGAAGATCAGCCGGAACGTCGCACCCGACACGAGTACCGAGACCGCGAACGGGAGCACCAGCGCGGGCTGCAGGATCGACGTCAGTCCGGGCAGCCGATAACTGAACAGGGCCAGCAGAAACCCGACCACCACCAGCCCGAACGCGACCGCGACCCAGACCAGACTGTTGCCCACGGCCCGTAATGCGTCCGGGTCGGCCATCACCGCGAAGTTGCCGAACCCGAGACCGCTCGGTGTCCGGAACGCCGCGACCACCGTCACTCCGATCGGGATCAGCAGCAGACAACTCAGCAGCAACGCCGGCAGGCCGAGCAGATAAGGTCCGGACGCCCGGCGCGGCCTGCCGGGCACCGGGCGACCGCTCACCTCGCGGCCGACGACCTCGAGCGACAGGCCGTTGCTCTGCAAGCCCATCAGCTCTCCACCTTCCGCAACTCGGTCATCGCCGCTTCCACAGCGTCCGGTACGACGTCACTGCCGCGGCCGCCGATGCGGACGAGGAAGTCGGTGAGGACTCGCCACAACCCGTTGATGTCCCCTAGTCGTCCCAGCCGGTCGGACAGGTCGAACTGCAGCAGGCCGCCCGGCCCCGACAACTGCTTGGCAAGCAGGGTGAGCTCGGGGGAGTAGCCGGACTCCCTTCCGTCGACCAGGAACCCGCCCTCCTCGATCCACGGGTCCACAGCAGTCGGTGCGGCAAGTCGTCGTACCAGATCCAGAGCATCGTCAGAGGTTGGCTTCGGTAGGACCATCACGTCGCCACCCACCACGACAGGCGCTGCCGCACCCGGAGCGAGTGGTGGGAAGGTGAAGATGCCGACGTCGTCGGGGTCTACGGCGAACGACCGCACCACAGGCTCGGCGAAGTCGGAGGCCAGGACCATGGCGGCTCTGCGGTGTCCGAAGACCTCGACGACCGCGTCGGGGAACTGCTGCACGAGCGACCGATCCACACCGCCGGCCAGTGCCTCCGGCGCTGACCACATCGTGCCCAGGAGGCGAAGCGCTGCAGCGATCTGCGGCTGCTGCGAAGGGTGTGGACTGTCGGAGGTCGCCAGTGCCGAATAGACAGTGGGCGCTATGCCGAGCAGCACGTTCTCGAAGAAGTCGGTGAGCACCCAGCCATCCCCGGCAGCCAGTGACAGCGGTCGGACCCCGGCCAGCGACAGCGACCTGTTGACGGCCAGCCACTCCGACCAGAGCCGTGGCGGCTGTACGCCGGCGTCGCGGAACACCGAGGGCCGATACCAGATCGCAGACTTGTGCGCGGTCTTGAACGGCACCCCGTACGTCGTCCTGTCGTGCACCAGGAGCTCGGCCCACAGATGCGCTTGTCCACGGTCGGCAAGGTCATCCGGGATCGGCTCGAGGTTGCGGAGGTGCCGGGGGACCAGGCCGGGCTGCGGCAGCATCACGATGTCCGGCCGACGGGTGGAGCGCGCCCCGAAGGCCGTGGAGATGTCGTCACCCAGTGGCACGACCTCCACTGGGTACTCCAGCTTGCCAAGACCGTCGAGAACCTCGTGGAACGCCCGCAACTCCTGGCCGCTCCAGCTCACCGCAACGCGCACACTTCGACGCAGTCCGAGGACATCACTCGAACATCCTGCGGCCAACAGCGTTGCCGCCGCCCCCAGGAACGTCCGGCGACTACTCTTCATCGCCGAAGCCCGTCGTACGCCCGGCGTCGGTCGTGATGAGTACCAGTGCGGCTCTTTTGAGTTCCGGGTTGGACTGGAGACCCAGGAGAGATCCCCACGTCGGCAGACCGCCGGCGTCTTCGAGCACGATCACCCGCGGGTCGGCGCGGAGTGCTCTAGCCACACCGGCCAGTCGACGACGGCCCGAGGTGATCTCGTGTGGGTAGCGGGCCAGCACGTCCTCGAGGCCGCACCACTTCGCCGTCTGGGTGCTCAGCTCCTTGGCCGCCTGACGCGTAACGCGATGAGCGACGGTGTGCCCGTGGATCACGTTGCCGAGCACAGTCAGGTGTGGGAGCAGTCCGCCTTCGGCAGGTACGAGCCGGACGGCACCGCCGGTCTTCACCACTGCACCGTCCGGCGGATCCTCCACGCCGATCACCAGGTCGGCCAGGCGACGGGCCGCGGCGGTAGTCGGCATCACCAGGGCTCGCTGCTCACCCACCTCGATCAGGACTTTCTCCGGCAGGTCAGGTATTCCTTCGAGCAGCAGTCCGTCCATCCCTGGCTGGCGCCTCCCCAGTGGCCCGGTCGAGTGGTTCGTCAACCCTATGGGGAGTCCAGGTCCGTCGCAGCCGTCGCCGCGTGGGCCCCTGCAGAAATCTTCAGATGATTCCGTAGAAGATGTTCAGAAGGTTCTGCTCCACAGGTTGATCGCGTAGTCGACCTCGGCGCCGGGATGGGAGGTGATGATCCGCTCGGCGTCGGCCGGGGTGAACTCGATCCGGACCACCGCCTCGAAGTCCGCCCGGCTCTCGAACCGCCAGCCCATGTCCAGCCGGGTCCGGTGCCAGCCGCGGTCGGTCCAGAACCGTTCCACCACGGGCGGTTCGATCATCGGGTACGCCGCACTGAACCAGCGCCCGAACGTCGACCGACTGCCGTCGTTGTCGATCACGAACGCGGTCCCGCCGCGCCACATCACTCGGTCGAGCTCGGCCAGTCCCGGCTCGCAGCCCGGCCCGAAGAAGTACGCCCAGCGCGCGTGCGTCACGTCGACCGACGCGTCCGGCACCGGCAGCCGCTGCGCCGTACCCTGCCGCACCTCGACGTTCGGCAGCGCGCGGGTCCGGCGCCGGGCCGCCTCGGCCAGCGCGCCGTGCGGTTCGACGCCGATCACCCGGGCCGCGGTCGCGGCGAACATCGGCAGGTGGTACCCGGTCCCGCAGCCGATGTCGAGCACCGTCGCGCCGGCCCAGTCCCGGATCGCCCGCATCGCCGGCTCGATCACCCCGTCCGGGTCCACCGCCCGGTTCTCGACCTCGTACGACCTTCGGGTGCTGCCAGATGTTGGGACTCGGAATCCCACCGTCCGCAATGCTCACACCGCCCGACCATACCGGCCGTGCCGGTACTGGATGCCCGCTCCGTCGCTTACGTTGCTTGAGGCAAGTGTTGGGGGGTGGTTGCGGCGAGGGCGGCGGCTGGGATGAGGAGTAGGCCGCAGCCGACCGCGAGCCAGTGGAAGCCGAAGTAGGCGAGGATCGGGCCGGAGGCGATGCCGGCGATCGAGGCGAGCGCGCCCATGGTGAGGTCGGAGAGACCCTGTGCCGACGTGCGGATGTCCTCGGGGACCGAGCGGGACAGCAGGGTGGAGCCGGCGACCAGGCAGGCGGACCAGCCGAGGCCCAGCAGGAACAGTGCCACACCGGTCAGGCTGTGTGCGTCGTCCGGTGCCACGGCTGCCAGCGTCATGGCGATGGCCAGCACGCCCAGCCCGACGCCGATGGTCGGGATGCGGCCGAGGCGATCGGCCATCCAGCCGGTCACAGGAGACAATGCGAACATGCCGGCGACGTGACCGCTCAGGACGAAGCCGACGATCGTCAGCGAGGCACCGTGGTGCGTCAGGTGAACTGACGTCATCGACATGACGCCGACCATCACCGCGTGGGCTGTCGCGATGGCCAGCAGGCCGAGCCGGGCGTGTGGGATGGCCACGACCTGGCGGAAGGTCGCGGCGAGTCGGTTGCCGCTCCAGTTTCACCTTGGGCGTGACTTGTTGCAGCCGGCGCAGACCGAACCACACCGTGGCCACGCTGACACCGAAGGCGAACACGGAGAAGATGTACGGCCCGGCCAGCGCCAAGAGCCGAGTGACGTGCCGAGTGAGCCGCCGATTCCGGTCAGGTTCGGGCCGACGACCACACCGATGGTGGTGGCCCAGACGACCACGGCCAGCGAGCGCGCGACCCGGTCGCGGCTCGGCGGAGTCCGTCGCGGCGTACCGGGACTGCAGGTTGGACGCTGAGCCGCTCCCGAACAGGCAACCGGCGAACAGCAGCAGTGCAAGCGAACCCAGTTGGGCCGCGACGATGGTGAGCAAGGCGCCGGCGAACGCGATCAGGTAGCCGGTCGTCAGCGACATCCGCCGCCCATGGGACCGTGCCATGCCGAGCCAGCGGTACGGCGAGCAGCGCAGCACCCAGAGTGGTCGACGTGGCGACCAGTCCGGCCAGCGAGGTCGACCCGGAGACCTTCTCCGCGAGCAGACCGGCCACGGCGAACCCACTGGCCGTCGCCACCCCACCCAACGCGTTGCTGGCGACCAGGACCTGCAGTGTCCTCCGCTGCAGATCGGCAGGTCTCTGGTCGGTGGTCACGGGGTCACCTTCTCATCAACCTGACCGGGACGCAGCCGGATTCCGGATGTTCGGCAACGTTCTCAGCATTCGAGTTGTACGCACTTGCGAACATAGACGTGCGCCGATCCCCGCTTATAGGATCGTTCTGACGTAATTCGACCCTCCCTTGGAGTCCGGATGCCCGACATCGCGATCGTCCCTGCCCCGCGCGAACTCACCGTCACCGAAGGCCAGTGGATCGCCGAGGATCCGGTGGCCGAGGCGGTCCGGACCGTGGTGGAGAACCTCGGTGAGACCGAGTACCGGATCGACGTGAGTCCGGACGGTGCCCGGCTCTCGGCCGGTTCCGAGGATGCGCTCCGGCACGCGGAGACGACGTACGAGCAGTTGCTGGATGCCGCCGTACCGGCCGAGGAGGGCAAGGTCGCGGTGCCTGCCGTGCGGATCGCGGACGCGCCGCGGTTCGGCTGGCGCGGGATGATGCTCGACGTCGCCCGGCACTTCATGCCGAAGGAATTCGTGCTCAAGGTGCTCGACGTGATCGCCCTGCACCGGCTGAACGTGCTGCACCTGCACCTCACCGACGACCAGGGCTGGCGGGTCCAGATCGACGCGTACCCGCGGCTCACCGAGATCGGCGCCTGGCGGGACCAGTCGATGGTCGGGAAGATGACCCACCGCCAGACCGAGTTCGAGTACGACGGTCAGCGGCACGGCGGGTTCTACACCAAGGACGACCTGCGCGAGATCGTCGCGTACGCCGCCGAGCGGGGGATCACCGTGGTCCCGGAGATCGACCTGCCGGGTCACATGCAGGCCGCGATCGCGGCGTACCCGGAGCTCGGCAACTTCCCGGAGACCCAGCTCGGGGTCCGGGAGATCTGGGGGATCAGCGACGACGTCCTGAACGTCAACGACGAGACGGTCGACTTCGTCCGGACCGTGCTGCGTGAGGTGCTGGAGATCTTCCCCAGCCCGTACATCCACCTCGGCGGCGACGAGTGCCCGTCGGTGCAGTGGACGGAGGCCGACGCGGCGCAGAAGCGGCAGGCCGAGCTCGGGCTGACCGAGGCCGGGCAGCTGCAGGGCTGGTTCACCGCGCAGGTCGCGTCGGTGCTGGCCGAGGACGGCCGCCGGCTGGTCGGCTGGGACGAGATGGTCGAGACCGACTGCCCGCAGGACGCGGTCATCATGGCCTGGCGTAGCGCCCAGCGCGGCGAGGTCGCGGCGAAGGCCGGGCACGAGGTCGTGATGGCGCCGTGCGAGTCGGTGTACTTCGACTACTACCAGGGCGACCCGGCGACCGAGCCGCTCGCGATCGGCAACTTCATCCCGCTGGAGAAGGTCTACGACTTCGAGGTGATCCCGACCGGTCTCACCGAGGAGGAGCAGGCCCGCATCGTCGGCACCCAGTGCCAGATCTGGACCGAGTACATGGAAGGCCCGGAGCAGGTCGGCTACATGCTGCTGCCGCGGCTGTCCGCCTTCGCCGAACGCGCCTGGGGCTCACCCCGGACGTCGTACGACGAGTTCCTCACCCGGCTCCGCCCGCACCTGACCCGGATCGAGGCCATCGGCGTCAACTACCGCCCGCTCGACTGACCTGCTCGGCACCCGCCGTCCGATAGTTGTTGCTTCAGTAGCTGAGGCGGTAACCAAATCTCGGTAAGCGTGTCGGGGAGGTGTAGACGGCCAGGGTCCGGCGGCGACGATGAGTTGCCGGGACCCAGGTCGGGAGCGGGAGGATGAATGACCGTACTGATGCCGCGCCTCCGGCGCGGCGGGTCATGGGGCTTTGACTCCCGGCCTTCCCTCGTCACTCCAGTCGCTTCGCTCCCTGCGCTCCTCAGTCCAGGCCGGGAGGCCCCATGACCGCGGTGGGGCCGCTGGACGCGATGTTCCTGCTCGGTGAGAGCCGTGAGCAGCCCATGCACGTCGGCGGGCTGATGCTGTTCGAGCTGCCCGAGGGGGCCGGACGGGATCATGTGTTCCCCGAAGGGTCCCGGGACTACGTGTCGCGGCTCTACCACGAGATGGTCGAGGCGCAGAGGATCAATCCCTTGTTCGCCCGGCGGGTGCGGAACCGGCCGCTCGACCTCGGGTACTGGTCCTGGGAGCAGGACGACGAGATCGATCTCGAGTACCACGTGCGACTGTCGGCGCTGCCGCGGCCGGGGCGGTACCGGGAGCTGTTCGAGCTGACCAGCCGGCTGCACGGCACGCTGCTGGACCGGCGGCGGCCGCTGTGGGAGATGCAGCTGATCGAGGGCGTGGAGGGTCGCCGGTTCGCGATGTACAGCAAGATCCACCACTCGATGATCGACGGCGTGACCGCGCTGCGCTGGATGCAGGACACGCTGACCACCGATCCGACGCAGAACCTCCATGCCCGCCACCTACGCGCTACCGAACGCCGAGCCGTCGGTCACCACCGGACCTGTGCGATGCCGGCGGGATGCCGACCGCCGCGGAGTTGCTGGCGGCCGTCGGCCGGGTCCCGGAGCGGACCCTCGCGGGCGCCGCGCACGCAGCCGGCGGCGCCGGACGTGTCCTGGCCGACCTGGCCGGCCTCACGCCGGTCGCTCTCAAGAGCCTGCTGCATTCGACCGTGCCGTTCCCGGCGCCGCGGACGATCCTCAACCAGCCGATCACCGGGGCGCGCCGGTTCGCCGCGCAGTCCTGGCCGATCGAGCGGCTGGAGAAGGTCCGCGCGATCACCGGCGCGACCCTCAACGACGTGATGCTGGCGATGTGTTCAGGTGCCCTGCGCAACTATCTGCTCGAGCTGAACGCCCTGCCGGACAAGGCGTTGACGGCGATGGTCCCGGTGTCGCTGCGCGGCAACTCCGACGCACCCGGCGGCGGCAACTCGCTCAGCACGCTGATTGCCGACCTCGCCACCGACGAGGCGGACCCGGACCGCCGGATCCGCCGCATCATGACGTCGACCAGCTACAGCAAGGGCGTGCTGTCCGCGCTCACCCCGCTGCAGAACCTGATGATCGGCGCCCTCGGCTTCGGCGTCGCCGGCCCCGCCGCCGTCCTGCCCGGTGTGGCCGGCCGTACGACGCCGCCGTACAACCTGGTCATCTCCAACGTGCCCGGCCCGGCCGAGAGCCCGCTGTACTGGAACCGGTCGCGGCTGCTCGGCATGTACCCGGCGTCCATCGTGCTGAACGGACAGGCGCTGAACATCAGCGTGACCAGCTACGACCACCAGTTGCACTTCGGCCTCGTCGGCTGCCGCCGGACCGTCCCGCACCTCCAGCGGCTGCTCATCCACCTCGAGACCTCACTCGCCGATCTCGAGAACATCCACTAGGTACGACGGTCTACAGCCGGACCGTGCCGTTCGGGGTCTCGAACACGGCGGAGACGAGGCCGGGCTGGCCGTTCGGGCGCCAGTCGACCTCCAGGTCGTCGAGGAGGTGGTCGGCCGGGTGCCCGATCCAGTCGGTGACCCGGTGTGGGTCGCCGGCGATCTCCAGGCGCGGTCAGCTTGACGCCCTTGCCGCCCACCGACGGGTGCTCGCTGAGGTCGTCCCAGTGCACGAAGAACGGCAGCTGCGGGTCGGCGATCAGGCCCTTGACGCCGATCTGCCGCCAGGTCAGGTTCACCCCGTCCGGCCGGTGCCGGTTGCCGGGCACCGCCTCCCGGCCGAGGCGCTTCTCCATCCGCTCCATGTCGCGGACCGCCACCACCCAGCCGAGCCAGCCGCCGCCGAGCTCCTTGCGGGCGCGCACCGCCTGACCGAACGGCGCCTTGTCGGAGGCCGGGTGGTCGAGGACGTCGACGACCTCGATGTAGCGGTCGTTCTCCAGCGGCAGGATGTGGTTCACCGTGCCGAACCGTGGGTGCACCCCGCCGTCGACGAACTCGGCGCCCAGCAGCGCGGATAACCGCTCGAGCGTCGCCGGGCAACCATCGGGCCCGCACGCGTACGACAGATGATCCAGACGCATGCCAGTCATTCTGGCCCCCATCACCGACAGTTGCGGCGCCGGGGGTGTCGCCTAGGCTCAGAGCCATGCGCACAGTCGTCATCGGTGGCACCGGCCATATCGGTACGTATCTGGTTCCCGAGCTGGTCCGGCTCGGTCACGAAGTCGTCGTCCTCAGTCGCGGCGAGCGGTCGCCGTACCAGTCGAACGGGGCCTGGAGCCGGGTGGAGATGGTCCAGGTCGATCGCGCCGCGGAGGATGCCGAGGGCACCTTCGGTTCGCGCGTCGCCGAACTGCGGCCCGACGTCGTCGTCGACCTGATCTGTTTCACCGAGGACAGCGCCCGCCAGTTGGCCGAGGCGGTCGACGGGAAGGTCCAGCACCTGCTGCATTGCGGCACGATCTGGGTGCACGGTCCGAGTGCGACCGTTCCGACCCGCGAGGACGCGCCGCGCCGGCCGTTCGGCGACTACGGCATCAACAAGGCCGCGATCGAGAGCTACCTGCTCGACCGCGCCCGTCGCGCCGGCCTGCCGGTCACGCTGATCCATCCCGGCCACATCAGTGGTCCGGGCTGGACGCCGATCAACCCGGCGGCGAACCTCGACCTCGGCGTGTTCGAGAAGCTTGCCCGCGGCGAGGAGCTGGCCTTGCCGAACCTCGGCCTGGAGACGATCCAGCATGTGCACGCGGCTGACGTGGCCGGCATGTTCCTCGCCGCGATCCGGAACCGCTCGGTCGCGATCGGCGAGAGCTTCCACGCGGTCGCCGACGGGGCGATGACACTGCGCGGGTACGCCGAGGGAGTGGCCGGCTCGTTCGGACAGGAGGCGCGGTTGACCTTCCTGCCCTGGGACGAGTGGCGGCGGACCGTGTCCGAGGCCGACGCGGCGGCGACGTACGACCACATCGCTCACAGTCCGCACTGCTCGATGGAGAAGGCCGCGCGACTGCTCGGTTTCCGGCCGCGCTACTCCGCGCTCGAGGCCACCCTGGAAGCGATCGGCTGGCTCGTCGACAACGGGAAGATCACTTAGAGGCCGGGTGCCGCAGCAGCCGGCCGGCTTCCAGGTACTCACGGCAGTACGCGGCGAGGACGTCGTACCCCTTGTGACCCATCAGGGTCTGCAGCTCGACCTTGCTGGACTCGAAGACGGCCTCGACGCCGATGTGGGCCTCGGTGTTGCCGGTGCAGTACCAGTCCAGGTCGTGCCCACCCGGACCCCAGCCGCGCCGGTCGTACTCGCCGATCCCGACCTCCGTGTACGTCGTACCGTCCGGGCGCTCGACCTCGCGGAAGGTCCGGCGGATCGGGAGCTGCCAGCACACGTCCGGCTTGGTCTCGACGAAGTGCACGCCCTTCTTCAGGGCCAGCCCGTGCAGCGCGCAGCCGCCGCCACCGGGGAAGTCCGGCCGGTTCAGGAAGATGCAGGCGCCTTCCCAGACCCGGGTCTTGCGGTCGCCGTCGTCGTCGGTCTCGACCCAGCCGTTCTTGCGGCCCTCCTTGCGGAACTGCCAGTCCTCCTTGGTCAGCTCCTTGACGTACGCCTTCACCCGCTTCTCGTCGTCGTCGTCGGAGAAGTGCGCCCCGAGCGTGCAGCAGCCGTCGTTCGGCCGGCCCTTGTAGATGCCGCGGCAGCCGCCGCCGAAGATGCAGGTCCAGTTGGACGTCAGCCAGGTCAGGTCGCAGCGGAACACCTGGTCGGGGTCCTCCGGATCGATGAACTCGACCCAGGCACGGGGAAAATCGAGAGAAACCTCAGGCACCTGGAAAGCGTACGCGCCAAAGCGTCGTAACCGTGAACGACGACTCCGGAAGGCGCCGGTCGTACGGCGGTCCAGTAGCGTGAGGGTATGCGGCTCGGAGTACTCGACGTGGGATCCAACACCGTCCACCTGCTCGTGGTGGACGCACATCGTGGCGCCCCACCCCTTCCGGCGTACTCGTACAAGACCGACCTCAGGCTGGCCGAGCACCTGGACCAGGACGGCAAGATCGCCGAGTCCGGGGCCGACGGGCTGATCGCGTTCGTCAAGGAAGCGTCCGAGCTGGCCGAGGACAAGGGCTGCGAGTCGGTGCTCGCGTTCGCCACCTCCGCGCTGCGCGAGGCGCCGAACGGCGAGAAGGTGCTGGACCGGGTCCGCACCGAGACCGAGGTCGACCTGCAGGTGCTGACCGGTGAGGACGAGGCCCGGCTGACCTTCCTCGCCGTACGACGCTGGTTCGGCTGGTCCTCGGGCCGGCTGGCGGTGTTCGACATCGGGGGCGGCTCGCTGGAGATCGCCGCCGGGTCCGACGAGGAGCCGACCGTCGCGGTGTCGGTCCCGCTCGGCGCCGGCCGGCTGACCCGCGAGGGACTGACGTCCGACCCGCCGGACAAGGACGAGGTGCGGGCGCTGCGGAAGCGGATCCGGATGGAGATGGCCGCGGTCGCGGGCACCGTACTGCGGGCCGGCAAGCCGCAGCGTGCGGTCGCCACCAGCAAGACGTTCCGCTCGCTGGCCCGGATCTGTGGCGCCGCGCCGTCGGACGACGGTCCGTACGTGCCGCGCGGGCTGAACCGGAACGACCTGGCTGATTGGATGCCGAAGCTGACCAAGATGTCCGCCGCCGAGCGGGCCGAGCTGCCCGGGGTGTCGGCCGGCCGGTCGCCGCAACTGCTCGCCGGCGCGATGGTCGCGGACGCGGTGATGGACCTCTTCGACCTGCCCGCGCTGGAGGTCTGTCCGTGGGCGCTGCGGGAAGGTGTCATCCTGTCCCGGCTCGACCAGTTGGAACCCCGATGAAGCATCACCCCTGACGAACCACCGCGAAGGCACCAGATGAGCACCAGCAAGACCGCACGGATCGGCCTGTCGACCGCCTCTGTCTACCCCGAGTCGACGGCGAGCGGTTTCGAGCTGGCTGCCCGGCTCGGGTACGACGGGGTCGAGGTGATGGTCGGCATCGACCCGCTGAGCACCCAGATCGACGCGATCCAGCGGCTGGTCGACTACCACCAGCTGCCGGTGCTGGCGATCCACGCGCCGTGTCTGCTGATCACTCAGCGAGTCTGGGGCACCGATCCGTGGGGCAAGCTCGAGCGCAGTGCGGAGGCCGCGAAGGACCTCGGTGCCGACGTGGTCGTCGTACACCCACCGTTCCGCTGGCAGCGGGACTACGCCCGCGGGTTCGTCGAGGGAATCGCCCGGCTCGAGGAGGAGACCGGGGTGGTCTTCGCGGTCGAGAACATGTACCCGTGGCGCGCGCCGGGCCGTGGCCTGCAGGCGTACGCACCGAGCTGGGACCCGACCGAGCAGGACTACGCGCACACCACCCTCGACCTGTCGCACTCGTCGACGGCCGAGCAGGACTGTGTCGAGCTCGCGGGGACGATGGGCAGGAGCCTCACCCACATCCACCTCACCGACGGCACCGGCTCGGCCAAGGACGAGCACCTGGTGCCCGGTCGCGGCACCCAGCGGGCCGCGGATCTGCTGAACGGCCTGGCGAACCAGGACTTCCGCGGTCACATCATCATCGAGATCAACACCCGCCGCGCGACCAGCCGGTCCGAACGCGAGGTCGACCTGGTCGAGTCGCTCGAGTTCACCCGCAAGCACTTCGTCCGCACCTCCCGCCGGTCCTCCTTCGCCGTCACCCCCGAAGGAGAGATCTCGGAGCTCACCACATGACCCGATCGGCCTCCGGAGGTACGGCGAAGTCCTCGGCAGGCGCGGGGAACGGCCGTCCGGGGCGCCGTCCGGGCGGACCGGACACCCGCGGCGAGATCCTGCGCGCGGCCCGGGAGTCCTTTGCGGCCAAGGGGTTCGCGGCCACCTCGATCCGGGCGATCGCGCGCGAGGCCGGCGTGGACGCGGCCCTCGTGCACCACTACTTCGACAGCAAGGACTCGCTGTTCATCGAGTCGATGTCGCTCCCGATCGACCCCCGGCAGGTGGCGGCCGGTATCCTCGACGGACCGCGCGACGAGCTCGGCCGGCGCATCGTCACGATCTTCCTCGGTGTCTGGGAGTCGGACGACGGACAGCAACGGATGAAGGCCATGTTGCGCAGTGTCGTCACCAGCGACGAGGTCGCCCGGCTGATGCGCGAGGGCATCACCAAGATGATCCTCGAACCCGTCTCCCAGGTTCTCGGCCTGCCCGACGCCAAGCTCCGCGTCACCCTGATCGCCACGCAGCTCATCGGCCTGGCGCTCGTGCGCTACGTGGTCGAGCTCGAGCCTGTCGCCTCCACCGACGTCGCCACCCTCGTCGATCGGATCACGCCGGCGATCGAGCAGTACCTCACTTGACGCGCATCCCCACCGACCGCGAGATCCGTGCCCTGCATCGCGATCAGGCCCCGACTCGCGAAGCCTTCGAGTCGGTCTACCCCCACTGCGAACTCGTCTGCCGGATCGCCGAACAGTTCTTCGCCGGGTTGGATCTCGATTCCGATCTGGTCCGGGCCGGCGCACTTCTGCATGACATCGGCGTCTACCGCCTCTACGTACCGACCGGTGAACTCGACACGGTCGACTACGTCCGGCACGGCGTACTCGGGCATGAACTTCTGCACAGCCTCGGCTTCCCGGAGGAGATCAGCCGGTTCTGCTCACGGCACACCGGCGTCGGCATCACCCGTGACGACGTACGACGGCAGGCGCTGCCCATCCCGGTCGACGACTACATCCCGGGATCGCCCGAGGAGGAACTCGCCCTGTACGCCGACAAGTTCCACAGCAAGCGGACACCGCCGGTCTTCGTCTCCGGCGACACGTACGCGGACGTGATCGGCCGCTGGGGAGCCGACAAGGTGGTCACGTTCGCCACCCTCCGGCAGCGGTACGGCGACCCGGACCTGGCGTCACTGAGTTCGCTTGCCGGCCACAGCGTGATCTGAGACCTCTTGGCTCTTGCCAACGTGATGCGTTGCGAGCTAAATTCATCACATGATGAAAAACGCGGTGAGTTGCCGGGATGTCATCGTGGTGCGCGGCGACCGCGAGGTCCTGCACGGGATCGGGTTCGACCTCCAGGCCGGGACGGTGACCGGGTTGCTCGGGCCGTCCGGCTGCGGGAAGACCACGCTGATCCGTGCGATCGTCGGACTCCAGGCCAAGGTCACCGGCGACGTCGCCGTACTCGGCCAGCCTGCCGGTGCGCCCAAGCTGCGCGGCCGGATCGGCTACGTCACCCAGGAGCCCAGTGTGTACGGGGATCTGAGTGTCACCGAGAACCTGCGCTTCTTCGCCGCCGTACTCGGTGTGCCGGCTGACGACGTGGACCGGGTCATCGACGCGGTGGATCTGCGCACGCATGCCGACGAACGCGTGGATCGGTTGTCCGGCGGTCAGGCATCGCGGGCCTCGCTCGCGGCGGCGCTGCTCGGCAGTCCGGAACTCCTCGTCCTCGACGAACCGACCGTCGGTCTGGATCCGGTGCTCCGGCGCGATCTGTGGAACCTCTTCCACGAGCTCGCCGACGCCGGCGCCACGCTGCTCGTCTCCAGTCACGTGATGGACGAGGCGATCCGCTGCGACCGGCTCCTGCTGATGCGCGACGGCGACCTGCTCGCCGACGACACCCCGCGAACCCTGCTCGACTCGGTCGGCACGGACGACATCGAGCAGGTGTTCCTCACCCTGATCGAACGGAAGGCGGGGGCGCGATGACGCTCCGAGTCACTTTCGCCGTGGCCGCGCGAGTCCTCGCCCAGTTGCGCCGCGACCACCGCACAGTCGCGATGCTGATCGTGCTGCCGGCCTTGCTGGTCAGCTTGATGTGGTGGATGTTCATCGACTCGCCGGACACCTTCGACCGGGTCGGCGGGCCGCTGCTCGCGGTGTTCCCGTCCATCATCATGTTCGTCGTCACCTCGGTCGCGACCCTGCGCGAACGCTCCACCGGCACGCTCTCGCGACTGTTCACGATGCCGATGGGCAAGCTCGACTTCCTGCTCGGGTACGCGTTGGCCTTCGCGCTGATCGCCGTCGTCCAAGCCGTCGTACTCGTCTCGATCGCGCTCTACGCCCTGGACCTCGACATCCGCGGCGACGCCTGGCAGCTCGGCGTGGTCGCAGTCCTCGACGGCGTCCTCGGTACGGCGCTCGGCCTGTTCGCCAGCGCCTTCGCGGCGACCGAGTTCCAGGCGGTCCAGATGATGCCGGCCGTGATGATCCCGCAGATCCTGCTCTGCGGCCTGCTCATCCCACGCGACCAGCTTCCCGACGTCTTGCACGCGGTCAGCGACGTTCTCCCACTCTCCTACGCCGTCGACGCGGTCACAGGCGTTGCCCAAGGCAACGGCTTCGGCGAGGGCGCCGGATTGGACGCCCTGGTCGTCATCGCCTTCATCCTCGCCGCCCTGGGCCTAGGCGCCGCAACCCTCCGCCGCCGCACAGCCTGACCCTGGCCACGCCGGGGGCCACGCGCCCGCTACGCGCCTTCGCTGCAGATCCGGAGCGCGGACACGTGGTTGGCCTGAGTCGCATGGTCGTCTGGCGCGCGTCGTCTTGAGGGGGACAGGCGCGCGCCAGACCACATCCGCCAACTTCGTGGATGCCTACCGGGTTTCCACCGATGCTCAATGTGACGTTTCCCCTTGTGGATAAGGGGTTCTGGCTCACCGCGGGTTTGCCCTGGCCCAGCGCATGGCATAGAATCGAAGACATGTTCGAAGGAGATCTGACCACGCTCTCGACGCCCGACCTGCTGGAGTCGGCCGCCGGGCACCGCGCCGAGGCCAACCGGCTCGACGCCCGCCTCCTCGAACACGCCCAGACCTACGCCGACCGCCACCACCCCGACGCGCTGCCCGGTCCGCCCCGGGCGCGGGCGTGGCTCGGTGACGGCCGCGAACGCGCCGTCGTCCTCGGCGGCGACGGCTGCCCCGAGATCGCCGAGTTCGCCCCGGCCGAGTTCGGCGTCATGCTCGGCATCTCGGCCGGCGCGGCCGCGGACTTCATCGGCCAGGCGCTGGCCCTGCGGCACCGGTTCCCGCTGACCTGGGCCCGGGTCCAGGCCGGCGAGGCGACCCCGTGGAAGGCCCGCAAGATCGCCACCGCCTGCCTCGAGCTGCCCGAAGACGCCGCGCGGTCGGTCGACCGGCGGGTCGCGAAGGTCGTCGATTCGCTCACCCCGATCCGGCTGGACAAGATCGTCGAGGCCGCCAAGAAGCACGCCGACCCCGAGGGTTCCCGCCGCAAGGCCGAGGAGAAGGCCCGCGAACGCGGCGTGTATCTGGGCCGGTCCGACGAGCACGGCACCAAGAAGATCTACATCCGCACCGCCACCGGTGCCGCGGTCCGCTTCGATGCCCGGATCACCAGCATCGCCGAAGCCCTGAAAGCCCTCGGCGACACCAACACCCTGCAGCGCCGCCGTGCCGAAGCGGTCGGCATCATCGCCGACCCCCGCTACACCGAAGAACTCCTCCACCAAGCCCGCGAGTTCCAGAACACGCAGAACACGCAGCCCGCCCCGCCCGACACCACCACCGACGACGCCACGCATCAAGCCACCGCTACCGCGGATGATGACGCCACGCATCAAGCCACCGCTGCCGCGGATGACGGCACGCAGCATGGCGCCGCCACCGCAACCACCGATGATGGTCGGCAATCGGCCAACGCAACGCACGGCGGCGGTACTGACCGTGGCGCCTTCCGAGCAGCACCCGCGGCCAGCGGCCGGGACGCCACCCCAGGCGCCGGCGCCACTCGGAGCGACAACAACAGCTCGCACCCAGCCTCTGCTCGGGACAACGCGTCAACGACCGCTCCGGTGCGCGGCACCGACCGCAGCCAGCGCCCACCAGGCGGCACGGACGGCGGTGCTGACCGCAGTGTGCGTCCCCTCGGTGGCGCGGGCGGCGGTGCCTACTCGGAGTGCGAGGATCTGCTGGGTGACTGGGTGGAGCCCGGTCTGGACGCCGAGGCCGATCGTGATGCGCCGCGCCCCAGCGACACCGAACACCCCGACCCCCTCGACACACCCGTCAACGACGTCGTCGAGCCGTTCGACCCCGACCTGCGGCTAGACACCGACGATGGCGAACCCCTCGATGCTGAGGCGCGGCGCGCGCTGGATGCCCGGCTCGCGCAGATCCGGCACGACGCCCACACCAACCCGCGATCGGGTCGGCGACTGCGGCCGGGGCAGACCGAGATCTATGTCCACCTCACCGACCACACCCTCGCCGCCGCCACTGCCACTGCCACTGCCACTGGCACCGGCACCGGCACCGGCACCGGCGTCCTCCGCGTCGAAGACCACGGACCCCTGCTCGCCTCGCAGCTGGCCGAGCTCATCGGCCACGGCCCCTACACCGTGAAGCCCGTCATCGACCTGCGCGACGCGGTCAGTGTCGATGCCTATGAGATCCCCGACCGGATCCGCGAACGCGTCAAACTCACCCACCCGGTCGAGGTCTTCCCGTACGGCACCCGCGAAACCCACGCGGCCATGGACCTGGACCACATCCAGCCCTACGACCCCCTCGGTCCATCCGGCCAAACCACCCCAGCTAATCTCGCGCCCCTGCGCCGCTTCCCGCACAGGGTCAAAACCCACGGCCGCTGGAAAGTACGCCGCCTCGACCACACGACCGTGGAGTGGATCACCCCCAACGGGTTCGCCTTCCACGTCGACCCCACCGGCACCCACCGAGTCCCCAAGCCGCAGCCGGACGCATGATCGGACCGACGCGCGAGGCGGCCTTCAGCCCGACGCTCAGCCTTCAGCCCGACGATGGGAAGTTGGTGCTCGACAACCCCTCGGCGAACATCGGTGTGGACTCCTAACGCGCCAGGTGATCGCGATCCTGGCGATCCGCGAGCTCATGGTTCCCTTGGGCGCTGCCCAGGCCGATCGACGTCGGTGAACTGGTGACCACACGGCACGATATGTCCATCCATCACGAGTCACAGACCGCATCGTCGGGGAATGAGGCGCGGAACGGGGCGATCCGACGGATGTGTGGGTCGACTACCTCATCCCGCGGGTGGTCGATCGTCTGGCGCGCGCGGTCCCGAGGGAACACACGCGCGCCAGATGTATTGTCAGGCTCCGAAGAGTGGGTCGGAGCGCGAGTCCGGTGCCCAGCGGAAGTAGGCCGGGTCAGCGAAGGTGAGCGGGACCTTGCCCATTCCGAGGATTGTCGTGGCCGCGCCTTCGGCGTGGCCGATCACGTAGGCGTACCCGGCGTTCGCGTCCTTGTCGATGCCGACGACGACCGTGCTGTCGTCCAGACAGCGGCCGGCCACCAGGGTTTCGAAGCCTTGCCAGGTCGCCGACCTGATCCTGGTCCAGACGGGCTTCATCGGTTGGGTGACCGGGATGCGGATCGTGTAGAGCGCTCCGTCGGTGGTGTTCGCCAGGAACGTGTCATAGGTCCTGGTCTTGCTGGTCAGCGCCATCCCCTTGACCGTCGCGAATCCGGTCGCCGAGCCGGTGGACTGCCAGTAGCCGGCCTCTCCGACGCTCCAGCGGAACAGTACGCCGTCGTCCCGCAGGCCGTAGTGATCGCTCCTGACGGCGGTCAATGTGTACCAGTAGAACGAGGACTCGAAGTAGGTGAAGCGGTCCCAGCCGTCGCCGACCCGGGTGAGGTGTGCGGGGACTGCCGGGTCGATGGCGCCACTCGTCGTTGCGCCGTACTTGTGCTGATAGAGCGCTGTGCCCAGCACGACCGAGCCGGTGCGTTCGGTTCCGGAGCTGGTAGCCGCGGCGTTCCAGCGACTACTGAGCTTGGCCGCTCCGTCGGCGTAGCGGTTCGGCGTGACCGTCTTCGCGCCGAGCGTCGGTGGGTTGGATGCGTCGATCTGCTGTACGACGTGATCGCCGCCGGCCGTCACGGATCCAAGATCGAGACCACAGGCCGATGCGTTCGGCGCGGTCGGGCTTGCCGCCGCCGGGCTGATGGTCAGCCCGGCGGTCACGGCAAGCATGGTCAAGGCAACAGGCAATCTCCTCATGTCCCCACCCCTCTGCTGGTATGCGCTACAGAGGTATAGACCAATGACGACGGAGATCGTTGCCGGATTTGGGTGCCCCGGGCTGGGAGGCCCGGGGCCGCCTCCGGAACGGTGTCAGTTGGTGAGGACGCCGCCCGGGGTGAACTTGTAGGTGGTGTCGTTGATCGTCAGGGACCGCACCGCGCCATGGAACTCGAAGTCGCGGCCCTTGCCGATGCCGGCGCTGATGAGCTTGGCGTCGGAGCCGAGGACATCGAGGGCCTCGTCCAGCGTGCAGCGGGCCCCGTTCAGGCCGCAGCGGGCCGGGTCGGCGTTGAAGTAGGAGCCGGTGAAGCCCCAGTGCTTGCCGGTGTCGGCGCCCGCGTCGATCGTGGTCCAGGCGTTCGCGGCGGAGTTGTCCGGCGCGTAGACCAGGGTGGTGTACGTCGCGCCGCCCACGTCGGGGTTCAGCTCGAACTTGATCGACGGCATGTTGTTCGGGCCCTTGGCGGAGTTCTTTCCGGTCGTGAAGACTTCGTACTTGACCGTGGTCAGGGACACCGGGTCGCCGGCGAAGGCGGCCTCGTTGCCGAAGTGCACCGCGTCGGCCGCGGTCGGGGTGGTGAGGTTCAGTCCCTGGCCGGCGCTCGACTGACCGAGCTGTGCGCGGCCGTTGCCGATCGTGTTGCGGAAGATCTCACCCCAGTTCGCCTCGTACGACGGCCCGCTCGCGTTGATCTTCGCCTGGAGCGCGTCGGACAGCTTGTCCTCGGTGACGGCCTTCGGGGCGATCTTCGGCGTGGTCACCGCGCCGTCCTACACCGTCGCGGTCTGCGCCGCGCGGATCTCGGCCCGCAGGTCCGAGCCCAGCTTGAGCCACGGGATGGTGTTGTTGGCCATGTCCCAGCCGTAGACCTGCCCGTCCTTGATCTGCGGCGAGCCGACCGTGTTCGGGCCCGGCTGCACCACGGCGGCGGTCGCGTTCGAGCTGTCGTGGACGGCGTTCGCCGACCCGGACAGACCGAAAACGGTGGCGGCCACGGCCAGCGTCACGACCGCAGCGCGGCCCGCGGAGATGTACTTCATCGTGTAACAGTCCTCCCCAGTGTGCCTGACCCCCCATGGACCGGATCATGGGCGCTCTCCAACGAGTCGGTGACCCTGAGTGAGAGCATCCGGCTGGATATCGGCCTGGGAACACGGAGCGTTACACGAATCGCAAACTAACTTCAGCCGGCGAGGTGGGAGACGTTGTCCCAGGCGGGGTCCGGGGTCACCGCGACGGTCACCTTGCCGTGCGGCCAGCCCGTGATCGCGGCCTTGAGTTGTTCGCCTGCCGGGGTGGTTCCGTCGACGTAGTAGTGCAGGAGCCTGGTGCCGGCCGAGGTCTCGTGGGCGAGCAGGTTGCCGGAGCCGCCGAGACGATCCGTGAGGTGGTCTTCGAACTGCCGCAGTTCGTCCAGCATGTCGGCCTCCGGCAGGCCGTCCGCACGCCGTGCCGGATAACCGATCGAGATCGCCGCGTGGGTGTCCAGGTGCGGGCGGCGGATCGAGCGGAGCGGGTACTCCGCGGTGGCGATGAGCCGGTGTCCGTCGCGGACGCCCTCGAGCATCTTCCAGGCCGGGCTGCCGTCCTCCAGCGTGTGCTCGGCCGCGAACGCCGCGACGTCGGGCAGCAGCGTCTCGATCGGCTTCACGTCGGCGGGTGCGTCGGTGAGGGTGTCGATCGCGCCGACCCAGGTCTCCACCATCTCCTCGCCGAGGACGAGGTCGAGCATCAGGAACGTCACCCGCCGCTGTACGTCGACCGGCAGTTCGGGAAAGGTCGGGTGATGTACGCCGACATGGATCGCGGCCGCATCGGGTTCGACCGTCACCAGGGCCTCGTCGATCGCGATCGGCGGCAGCCCGTCGAACCGGATGGTGAAGGCCGGTCCGGGCCGGCGCAGGTCGGCGTACTCCCAGGTCTGGTCGGACGGCGGTGCCGCGCGCAGCCAGCGCCGGGCGGTCGCCCGCAGGCCCGGGTCGCCGGCCGCGGTGACGATCAGCACGTGGTCGGCGTGCAGGCCCGGTCCGAGCTCCCACTCGAGGTCGTTGTGGATCCGGCCGAGGTACTCGGACAGTTCGGCGCTCGTCTCGGTCGGCTGCCGGCGAACGATCGCGTCGGCGACCATCGCGGCTCCGGACTCGGTCCACCACGACCAGAACGCGCCGATCGGGTCGGCCTCCCCGGTACTCCGCCTGCGACGCTTGAAGATGGGCATGCCGCAATCCTCTCCCGGCGGGGGTGCGGGCACACGCCGTAACCGAACCAGTGGCCAGGTGGTGTGGTCCCGGACACACGATTAGCGAGCGTCTGGTTCAGGCACGTAACCTGCTGACACCACTGGCAAATTCCGGGCCGGGTGGGTCGATGAGGAGGAACACGTAGTGCTTCGGCGAATCCTGCTGGGCATGTCCCGCAGCCCCCAGATCAAGAAGGCCGTTTCGTCGCTCCCGGTGTCCAGTGGCATCGTCGCGCGGTTCGTGGCCGGCGAGTCTGCTCCGGAGGCCGTGCTGGCCACCGAGAAGCTGGTCAGCAACGGCCTGTACGTCACCCTCGACCACCTCGGTGAGGACGTCACCGACCTGGCCGCCGCGACCGCCACCGCGGACGCGTACCTCGAGCTGCTCCGGCAGTTGTCCGACGCCGGCCTGACCAAGTACGCCGAGGTCTCGGTGAAGCTGTCCGCGGTCGGCCAGGCGCTGCCCGGCGACGGCGAGAAGCTCGCGCTGGAGAACGCGCGGACCATCTGCCACGCGGCCCGCAACGCCGGTACGACGGTCACGCTCGACATGGAGGACCACACCACCACCGACTCCACGCTGAGCATCCTGCGCGAGCTGCGTCAGGACTTCCCGGAGACCGGTGCGGTGCTGCAGGCGTACTTGCGCCGTACCGAGGCCGACTGCCGCGACCTCGCCCACGCGGGCTCCCGGGTCCGCCTCTGCAAGGGTGCGTACAAGGAGCCGGAGTCGGTCGCGTTCCAGGACAAGCGGGCCGTGGACAAGGCGTACGTCCGGGCGATGAAGATCCTGATGAACGGCGCCGGCTACCCGATGATCGCCTCCCACGACCCGCGGCTGATCGCGATCGCCGGCTCGCTCGCCGACCGCGCCAACCGCCGGCCGGGCAGCTACGAGTACCAGATGCTCTTTGGCATCCGCCCCGAGGAGCAGCTCCGGCTGGCCTCGCAGGGCCACACCATGCGCGTCTACATCCCGTACGGCGAGGACTGGTACGGCTACCTGGTACGGCGCCTGGCCGAGCGCCCGGCGAACGTGCAGTTCTTCGCGCGGTCCCTGATCAGCAAGAAGTAGACATCCCGCCCACTGGGCACCTGGCGCGGCCCGGGCGGGCTGGATCAGTAACCTGAGGTCATGACTAGTCGGGTGGCCATTCTCGGGGCCGGTGTGATGGGGGAGACGTTGCTGTCCGGGCTGATTCGGGCCGGACGGCGACCGGAGGAGCTCCTCATCACCGAACGCCGGGAGGAGCGTGCCGCCGAGTTGCGGGAGCGGTACGGCGTCGACGTCGTGTCCAACGTGGACGCCGCGGCGAAGGCGGAGACCCTGGTCCTGGTGGTGAAGCCGCAGGACATGCCCGACCTGCTCAGCGAGATCGCCCCGGCGATCGTGGCGTCGCAGACCGTCGTGTCGATGGCCGCGGGTGTCACCACCGGCTTCATCGAGTCCCGCCTGCCGGAAGGTGTCGCGGTGGTCCGGGTCATGCCGAACACCCCGGCCCTGGTGGACGAGGGGATGGCCGCGATCTCCCGCGGTGCGCACTGCGACGAGCGCCACCTGGAGTTGGCGGAGAGCCTGCTCGCGGCGACCGGGCGAGTGATCCGGGTGCCGGAGAAGCAGCAGGACGCGGTGACCGCGATCTCCGGGTCCGGTCCGGCGTACCTGTTCTTCGTCGTCGAGGCGATGATCGAGGCCGGCGTCCACATGGGCCTGCCGCGTAGCACCGCGACGGAGCTCGTCGTACAGACCGTGGTCGGGTCCGCGAAGCTGCTGCGCGAGACAGGCGAGCACCCGACCGTGCTGCGCGAGCGGGTGACGTCCCCTGGCGGTACGACGGCGGCCGCCATACGCGAGCTGGAGGACCACAAGGTCCGTGCGGCGTTCCTGTCGGCGATCGAAGCCGCCCGCAACCGCTCACGGGCGTTGGCCGCCGAGTAACACCTTGGCCGGGGCGGCCGTTATTGTTAGCGCCGCAGTTTCCTGCCGTGTTCAAGGGATGAGTCGACTATGGTCCCGCCCATGGGTAAACGTTCGGTGGATCCGGCCACCACGCCTGCGCCCGCCGACGTGACGCCGGAGTTGCCGTGGCGGGTGCCGCTGGACCCGGCGCCGTGGTGGGCCTGGGCGTTGTTCGTCACCCCGTTCATCGCCGTACCGGCGCTGAATTCCTGGCTCTGGATGGGCGCCCGCGACATGCTCGCCGTCGGCCTGCTCATCATCATCGGCGCCTCGGTCGTCCGCATCGCCGGCGGTGTCGTCCTCTACCGGGTCGTGCTGACGTCCACCGGCCTCAAAGCCCGCACGAGCATGCTCATCCGCAGCCTCGCCTGGCAGGACGTCGACCGGATCGAGGTCGGCGACGACAACGTCGTACTGGTCCGCGGCCAGGACGAGAACGAGATCAACGGCATCCCCAAGGACCGGACCGCGTACGTCGGCGCCGTCATGGAAACCCTCCGCCGCCAGGCCGCCGATAACCCCACGCGCCACCACCGCCCCCGCCCCGGCATCGGCACCCTCCTCGTCTTCACCTACCTGATCCTCTCCGTAGGCGCCTTCCTGATCCGCTGGCAGATCGTCTGAGCCCCCCCGGCCGGTACTACTTTCTTTGCCGCGGCGCTCGCGGAACTGCGGGTGCTCGAGGGCGGGTACGCCGAGCGACCGGTGGCACGGCGTCTGGATCGCGGATCATTTCATGCAGAACGGGACGA
Organism: uncultured Actinomycetota bacterium; assembly: GCA_963770725.1. GTDB lineage: Bacteria > Actinomycetota > Actinomycetes > Propionibacteriales > Kribbellaceae > Kribbella. Next base: position 708,546 of record CAVYQT010000007.1, on the reverse strand, counting down.
CTTGTCCGTGCCCGTCAACGAGTGTCTGGCTCTGCTCGCCGGTCTCGCGCCGGACCGAGCGGTGCGGATCGGCTCGATGGTGCTCGGGAACACCTACCGTCATCCGCCGTCGTCGCGAACCAGGCGGCGACGATCGATCAGATGAGGCCGGCGGTTCGTGCTCGGGATGGGCGGGCTGGCAGGTCAACGAGCACGAGGTGTACGGGATCGAGCTGCCGCCGGTGCCTCAGCGGCTGGCCCGGTTCGAGGAGGCCTGTCAGGTCATCAAGGGTGCTGACCGATGAGCGGACGACCTTCGACGCTCCCTACTACCAGCTCGCGAACGCCCCGCTGGAGCCGAAGCCGCGGTCCCGATCATGATCGGCGCGCCGCGAAAAGGTTGCCTTGGCATCGTTGCGAAGTACGCCGACGAGTGAACCACTGGCCGGCCCGAGCTCGCCGCCCACAGGCAGTCTTCGCCGAGCACTGCGGAGATCGCCGCGATCCGGAGACGGCGCGTCCGCGCAGACCATCCTGAGTCGTCGTACCGGTGACACCGAGCGGCCGAGCGCAAGAGCGGCTCGAAGGCGTGATCACGTGATCACGTCCCGCAGGAGGTGCTACACGTCGCGCAGTACCCGCCGCCGGATCGACGAGCTCCTCGTGCCGGACTCGTTCCTCGCTCCGGCAACCGCCGCTTCGACGCCCTCGACGTCTCGAATACTAGCCAAGATCGAGCGTCGCGACGACCGGCCAATGGTCGCTCGGCAGGCGTCCACCCGGCCGGAAGTGGGACACGGCCGCGTCGACCACCTTCCACCGTTCCGTCACGAGGATGTGGTCGATGCGGTCGTCGTCCTCCGCGCCGGTGAAGTCGTGCCAGCTCCCGCCGGCCTCGATCGGTACGGCGTTCCGCAGACCGGCCGAGGTCAACGCCTTCAAGGGCGGTGAGTCCGGCGTCGCGTTCAGGTCGCCCATCACGATCCACGGCAGCCCCGCCGGCGATCCAACGGGCGATCAGCCGCGACGACTGCAGCTGGGCGACCTCGCCGGCGTGGTCGTAGTGCGTGTTCGCGACGCCGATCGTCGTACCGTTCAGGTGCCGCAACCAGACCAGCGTCGCGATCCGGGTCAGGTCCGCGTCCCAGCCGACCGATCCCGGCGTCCCCGGGTCGTCGGACAGCCAGCGCGTCTCGTATTTCTCCACCTTCCAGTCGCCCGGCCGGACCAGGACGACCGAATGCTCACCGGCGTTCATCCCGTCGTCCCGGCCCACGCCGACGATCTCGTACCGCGAGAACCGCCAGCGCAGGTACTCGAGCTGGTCGGGCAGCACTTCCTGCAGCCCGACCACGTCCGCGTCCAGTGCCTCGATCGCCGCCACGGCCGCGTCCCGCCGTACGGGCCAGGCGTTGTCGCCGTCCGGGGCCGACGAGTTGCGGAGGTTGAACGTGGCGGCGCGAATCTTCATGGCGCCGATCCTGCCACCCCCACCCCGGCCAAAACCGAACCGGCCAGGCCCATCGCCCGGACCGCCGCCTCGAACCGCGGCCGGCTCGCCTCGATCGCCCGGTCCCGCCCCTGCGCCAGCAGGCTGTCGATCGCTCCCGGATCGGTCGCCAGTCGCGCGTACTCCTTCTGCAGCGGCTCGATCACGGCCAACACGGCGTCCGCGACGTCCTGCTTCAGTTCGCCGTACGACGAGTACGACGAGGCCAGTGCGACCGGATCGCCGTCGGTGCAAGCGGCCAGGATCTCGAGCAGGTTCGTGACACCGGGCTTGGCCGCCTCGTCGTGCCGGACCTCGTTCCCGGAATCCGTCACGGCCCGCATGACCTGGCGCCGGATCACGTCCGGCGGGTCGAGCAGCCGGATCGTGCCGATCGCGTCGTCGGTGTCGGACTTGTTCATCTTCGCGGCCGGGTTGGACAGATCCTTGATCCGGGTGGCGAACACGGCCTTGGCCAGTTGCGGTACGACGAACGTCTCGCCGTACTCGCGGTTGAACCGGATCGCGATGTCACGGGCCAGCTCGACGTGCTGGTCCTGGTCGCCGCCCACCGGCACCCGATCCGAGCCGTAGAGCAGGATGTCGGCGGCCATCAGGCACGGATAGGTGAACAGCGAGGCCCGGGTCATCGGTCTGCCCTTGCCCTTCTCCTTGTACTGGATCATCCGGGAGAGTTCCCCGACGTACGACGTACATTCCAGCAGGTAAGCGAGTTGGGCATGCGCCGGTACGTCGGACTGCACGAAGACCGTGCCCGGTGGAATACCGGCCGCGAGCATCAGCGTCGCGCATTCCCGGGTCAGCGCGGCGAGTCGGCGTGGATCGTGTTTGGTCGTCATCGCGTGCAGATTCGCGACGAAGTAGTAGCCGTTCGGATCGGTGAACCGGCGGAGGGCGCCGAGGTGGTTGCCCAGGGTCAGCCGGCCCGACGGGGTGATGCCGGATAGCGAGGTCATGTCGGTGTCCTTTGGTGTGTGAAGGCCCCACCGAGGACACGAAAAGGCCGCCTCGGCGAGGCGGCCTCTCGGATGCACGTGAACAGGGAGCCGCCCTAGACGGCCCACCACAGCTGCAAGTTCGTGTTCACCTGACCAGAGTAGCCGGAGCGCGGGAGCTCGCGCCAGCCCGATCTAGCGCTGCGTGAGCGCCTGCACGGTCAGCTCGTTGCGGGCGTCCTGACCGAGCGGGATCGAGGTGTGCACGCCGTCGCGGAGGTAGTTGGTCAGGCGGTACGGCTTGACCCACAACCACTCGGCCCAGCGGATGATCCGCAGGTTCGGGTACTTCTCCTGCGCGTCGTACAACTGCATGTTGATCCAGGAGCTGTTGCGCTGGTCGGCGAGTTGCACGGTCGCGGTCTGGGCCTTGCGCACCACCGGGAGGTTGATCCAGAACAGGGTCCGGGTCTGGCCGACGATGCTCATTGCCCGGTCGACCTGGGCCGCGAACTTCGGCGGATCGAAGATGTCGTTCGACCCGGACGCCATCAGGATCCGCCGCGGCAGCCCGTACGTCGACGCCCACTGCTGCAGTGCGTCGACGGCGCCGGACGTCGGCCGGCTCGACCAGTTGTGCACGGCCAGCTGGCTGCCGTCGCGGTTCAGCAGCCGTGTCGCCAGCGACTTCCCGTCCTGGATGGCGATGCTGTCGCCGAACATGTACACGCCGTTGGTCTCGCGGGTGCGCTGGATCTGCGCCGCGGTCGAGATGGCCCGGGTCGCGCTGGTCCAGGACCCCAGAACACCGGAGCCGTACGGCCCGCCGTCGGCCGCGGCCGCCTCGGTGGCGGTCACTGTGGAGACGGCCACGGTCGAGGCAGCCACTGCGGCCCCCGCCGTGAAGATTTGCCGTCGATTGGGTCTCATCGAGCTCACAGACTTCCTCACGGGACCGAACTGTGAAGCCTGACGGCTACTCAGCGCAAGTCCGATGCTCAACGTTGCATGAAGTTGCCTACCGCCTGGGGGGACCCGACCATACAGGACTAGACCGCCATTGGTAACCCTCCGCAATCGAATCACGGCGGATTTGCAGGTTCCTGCAAATTCTGTAACGCCTTGCAGTCCTGCACCGATAGACCGGCTACAGGGCCACCTGTGACTCCCAGTAGCCACTCGATCGACCTGGTCGACCCGCCTGTGGGGGACGGGTTCTCGGCCAGATCAGCCACCAGGTGGATCGGTCCCTGCAGAAGCGGTCGGCGCAGCCTTGGAGGGGTGTTGCGCCGACCGCTTCCACCTTTGATCCGGCACGGGGCCCGCGGGGCGGCAAGGCTAAGGTCGGAGGCATGAGTGGTGAGGCGATGCTGGTCTTCGATGACGGTTTGACGGCGTACGACTTCGGCCATGGTCACCCGATGAGTCCGATCCGGGTGGATCTGACGGTGCGGCTGGCCCGGGCGCTCGGCGTCCTCGACCAACTGAAGATCGTGCCGGCCCCGGTCGCCGACGACGCGCTGCTCGCGACGGTGCACACCGCCGAGTACATCGCCGCGGTCAAACGCGCGGGTGACAATCCCGACGAGCCCGACCCGGAGCACGGTCTCGGCACCGAGGACACGTACTGCTTCCCGAACATGCATGAGGCGTCCGCGCACGTGGTCGGCGCCTCCGTCGAGGCGGCCCGGGCGGTGTGGGAGGGCGACGTCCTGCACGCCGCCAACATCATCGGCGGCCTGCATCACGCGATGCCTGACGCAGCAAGCGGTTTCTGCGTCTACAACGATCCCGCCATCGCGATCCAGTGGCTGCTCGACCACGGCGCCGAGCGGGTCGCGTACGTCGACGTCGACGTGCACCACGGGGACGGCGTACAGACGGTGTTCTACGACGACCCGCGCGTGCTCACAGTGAGCCTGCACGAGTCGCCCACCACGCTGTTCCCCGGCACCGGGAGCGCGGGGGAGACCGGTGGGCCGGGCGCGGAGGGTACGGCGGTCAACATCCCGCTGCCACCGGGGACGGGCGATGCCGGGTGGCTGCGGGCGTTCCACGCGATCGTGCCGGACGTGGTGAAGGCGTTCCGGCCGTCCGTGCTGGTCACGCAGCACGGGTGTGACTCGCATGTCGAGGATCCGCTGGCCCACCTGACGAAATCGGTCGACGGGCAGCGGGCGGCGTACCTGGCCCTGCACGATCTGGCGCACGAGATCGCCGGCGGTAAGTGGGTCGCGACCGGCGGTGGCGGGTACGCGATCATCGACGTCGTACCGCGGGCCTGGAGCCACCTGCTCGCGATCGTGGCCGGCAGCCCGATCGACCCGCAGACGCCGGTGCCGGAGTCGTGGCGCGAGGACGTCCGGATCCGGTACGCGCGGACGGCGCCGCTGCGGATGACGGACGGCCGGGACGCGTCGTACGAGGACTGGTCGACCGGTTACAACCCGGACACCTGGCTGGATCGCTCGATCAAGGCGACCCGCGACATCAGTTTCCCGCTGCTCGGGCTGGACCCCTCGTACTAGTCACAGGAGTCCCCCTCTTTCCCATTCGTACCAACAGCCACTACGCTCGTGACATGCACGGACGGAGGTGCCGGAGGGGAAGCCGGCGCACGATCCGTGCTGGAAGTGCGGTGCGCAATGGCATCAAAGAAGTCCGGTGGTGAGCAGCCGCTCGCCGAGGTGAAGTTCCTGACCGTGGCGGAGGTCGCCACGGCCATGCGCGTGTCCAAGATGACCGTGTACCGGTTGGTGCACTCCGGTGAGCTGCCCGCGGTGCGGGTGGGTCGTTCGTTCCGGGTCTCCGAGGACGCCGTGCACGACTACCTCAAGGGCGCTTACTTTCAAGCCGGATAACCACGAGATGCGAGGCGGCCGGATCCCCCGTGACCGGCCGCTTCGTCATGTCCGGATCGGGTCAGCGCTTCAGTAGGTCGCGGATGGCCGTGGTGATCTCGGCCGGGGACTCCTCGGCCATGAAGTGGCCGGCGGACGTCGTCCGGTGGTGCAGGTCGGTCGCCCAGGCGCTCCACAGGGCCTGCGGCGTCGAAGCCGAGGGCCGCGCCCCAGTCCTGCTGGATCACGCTCGTCCGGCATCCGCAGTTTGTTGCCCGCAGCAAGATCCTCCTGGTCCTGGGCGACGTCGATCGTCGCCGATGCGCGGTAGTCCGCCACGATCGACGGGACCGCGGCTCCGGCACGCGTCCAGGTAGGCGGCGCGGACGTCGGCCGGGATCGCCTCGGTGTCCTTCGCCCAGGCGTCAGGAAGTGGCCGAAGAAGGTGTCGGCGCTGGCGGCGATCATGGTCTCGGCCAGGCCGGGCGGCTGCGCCATCAGGAACAGGTGGAAGCCGACGGCGGCGCTCGGCCCGTGCATCACGTCCCACATGTCGAGGGTCGGCAGTACGTCGAGGCACATCAGGTGCGTGATCACGTCCGGGTGGTCGAGACCGGCCCGGAAGGCGACGAGCGCGCCACGGTCGTGCCCGGCCAGGGCGAACGTGGTGTGCCCGAGCGCCCGTGCCACCGCGACGATGTCGGCGGCCATGGTTCGCTTCGGGTAGTCGCTCGCCGCGGGCTTGTCGCTGGCGCCGTACCCGCGGAGGTCGGGGCAGATGACGGTGTGGTCGGCGGCCAGGTCGGCGGCGACGTGACGCCACATCAGGTGGGTCTGCGGGAACCCGTGCAGCAGGACGATCGGCGTACCGGAACCGCCGACCGCGACGTTCAGCGACGACACCGCCGACGACGGGGACGCGCTGGTAGTCGAATCCGTTGATCTTCATGGCTGTCAGCCTTCCGGACGCGGATGAGCAGTGGATGAGCGCTACGGTGGCCGGGTGGAATTCGGGGTGCTCGGGCCGGTGGTGGCCTGGGATGACGCCGGGCGGCCGGTCGCCCTGAAGGGTCCGCGGCACCGGGCGGTGCTGGCCCGGCTGATCGTGGCTCGCGGTCGCGTCGTACCGGCGACCCGGTTGGTCGACGACCTGTGGCTCGACCCACCTGATGGGCGCGCTGAGCGCCGTACGGACGTTTGTTGCGTCGCTGCGGCGCGCGCTGGAACCGGACCGCCCGCCGCGGGCACCGGCCCGTCTGCTGGTGACCGAGGGCCGGGCTATGCGTTGCGGACTGAGGCCGTCGACGCTTGGCGGTTCGAGAAGGCGGTAGCGGCCGACTTGCCCGAGCTGACGAAGGGCGCTGGCGTTGTGGCGCGGTCCTGCGTACGCCGACTTCGCGGAGGAGGGCTGGGCGCAGGCGGAGCGGTCACGGCTCACTGAGCTGCGGCTCCGAGCTGTGGAGCGCCAGGCCGAGGCGCGACTCGCGCTCGGCCTTGCAGCTGAGGCTGTGCCCGAGCTGGACGCGCATGTGACCGAGCATCCGTGGCGCGAGGAGGCATGGCGGTTGCTGGCGCTCGCGCTGTACCGGACTGGTCGGCAGGGCGATGCTCTGGCGGTACTGCGTCGCGCCCGGTCGATGCTGATCGACCAGCTCGGTGTCGACCCGGGTACTGCGTTGAGTCGCTTGGAGACCGACATCCTCAACCAGGCCGAGCATCTGGAGCCTGTGTCGGCAGGGCGGGTGTGGGAGGAGGCGGCCGCGGCGTACGACCGGACTGTTGGTGCGGGCGCCCGTGCGCGGCTGGAGTCGACGGTTGGGTTGCTGCGCAACCTCGCGGTGACAGGAGGCGGTGGGCTCGAGGCTGCCCGCCGCCACCGGCTTGCAGCTGTCACCGCGGCCGAGGAGCTTGGCGATCCCGACCTGACCGCGAGGGTTATCGGTGCGTACGACGTACCGGCGATCTGGACTCGGTCGGACGACGAAGCGCAGGCTGCGGCGATTGTTGCGGCCGCCGAGCGTGCGCTGCGAACCCAGGAGCATCAGGCGACTCGGGCTCGGCTGCTTGCCACGATCGCCCTTGAGTCGCGCGGTTCGCGGGAGCCTCGTGCTGCGGAGGCGGCGCGGGAGGCGGAGGAGATCGCCCGTGGGCTGGATGATCCGGCGTTGCTCGGGTTCGCGCTGAACGGTGTGTTCATGCAGACCTGCGACCGCGCCGGCCTTGCTCCGCGAGCGTGATGCGATCGGGGAGGAGTTGGTCGACCTGTCGGAGCGGCACGGGCTGGTCGACCTACGAGGTGCTCGGGCATCTGATCCGTCTGCAGGCGCGTAGTGCGCTCGGCGACTTCGACACCGCAGATCACCATGCAGCGGCCGCTGATGTGCTGGCCGCTCGGCATGAGCTCCCGCTGGTCGGTGTCTTCACCCACTGGTATCGCGCGATGCGCGTGGACACAGAGCCGGCGTACCGCAAGGCGGCCGAGCTGTTGGAAGGCGCGGGCATGCCTGGGTTGCAGGAAGGCCTGCTGGCATTGGCTCTTGCTTGTCACCACGTGCGGCACGGTCTGCCGGTGCCTGACGCCGACTACGGGCCGTATGAGCCGTGGGCGCGCCCGCTCGTGCTGGTGTCGCAGGACCGGCCGAGCCGAAGCAGCGCAGCAGCTCTGCAGGTCACCCCTGAGCCTCCGCCGGGCCTCTTGCTGGAAGCCCTCTGGTGCCTGACAGCCCACGCAGCCAAGGCACTCGACCACCAGCAACTGTTGGCCCGCGCCCGAGCCGCGCTGGCACCTGCCGCAACCGAGCAAGCCGGAGCCGGCTCAGGCCTTCTCACCCTCGGCCCTGTCGCCGACTACCTCTAGGCCGTCGCTCACAGGAAGCTCGCAGGATGCTCACAGGGCGGTCGCAGTGCGGGCGCTCAGGATTGAGTCATCGCCGGGAAATCAGTCCCGGCACCGGACCTCCAGGGAGCATATGATGCGCACCAAGATCGTGAAGACCGTTGCCGTCAGCACCATTGCCGAGCCTGGGCTTCGCCGCTGTCGCCTTCACCCCGGCCGCCTACGCGAACACGACATCCGACCAGCCACCGTCGCCCGCGCCGCTCACCGGCCCGCACCTGGCCGTCCTCACCGACCCCATCCAGATCCCCACCCGCAAGGCGGCGTGAGTCTCTCAGCTGAGAGACGGTCGCCGGGCGCGGACGGCGAAGGCGTGCGGGACCTCGAAGCCGCCGGGTTCCTCGAAGCGTTCGAGAGTCAGGCCGGTGGTGAGGAAGGCGTTGAGGTACTCGGCGAGGGGAATGTGGCGCATGCCGACACGGCGGCGGATGCCGTCCTCGGCCCACCACGGTGACTCGTCGTGCCAGCCCGGTGTCCGGTAGCTCGGGTGAATCAGCCGGCTGCCGTCCTCGGCGGAGTAGACGACATGCGGGCCGTTGAAGCAGGGATGTACGCCGTACGTCACCAGCACCCCGCCAGGACGCAGTACCCGGGCCGCCTCCCGGAGGACCTTGCCGAAGTCGTCCACGTCGGTGGAGATCCACATCACCATCGCGGTGTCGAAGGACGCGTCGGCGAACGGCAGTACGGCGGCGTCCGCGACCATCAGCGGACCGTCGGTGCGGGTCCGCGCCACCCGGAGCTGGTCGGCGGAGTAGTCCACGCCGACGACGCTGCGGCCGCTCGCGCGGATCGTCTCGAAGTTGCGCCCGGTGCCGCAGCCGATGTCCAGGCAGGGCCGGATCCGGGGCCGAGGAGGTCGAGCAGCCCGGGCTGGTGCGGCTCCGCGCCGGCGACGAACCGTTCCTCGTACCAGTCGGCCAGACCGTCGTACCGAGCCTTCATCCCAGCCTCCCCAGGTCGAGCCGCCAGCCTACCCAGCCGCCCGCTTTAGGCTGGCGACGGTGACCTACGGGTAAGCTTTGCCGACGTTCTCTTTAGGTTTGGAAGGTCCACTGTGGGTTCGGTTATCAAGAAGCGCCGTAAGCGTATGGCGAAGAAGAAGCACCGCAAGCTGCTGAAGAAGACGCGGGTGCAGCGCCGCAAGCTCGGCAAGTAAGCAGGTCCTGCCGCGCCGGACATCAGGCGCGGCGTCAAGTGGGGTTGCTGTCTGGCTGGGGGTCTCTCGTGGCACAGGTAGTGATGGTGACCGGCGTCTCGCGGGACGCCGGTGCTCGCTGTGCCCGCGGGCTGGCCGACGACCCGTCGATCGGCACGGTGCTCGGCATCGACGTGGTTCCGCCACGGGCCGAGCTGGGCCGGGTCCGGTTCGTCCGGGCCGACATCCGCAACCCCGTGATCGCGAAGGTGATCGCCGCCGAGGACGTCGACACGGTCGTCCACACCGGCGTCGTGGCCACCCCGGGCAGTGCCGGCGGCCGGTCGTCGATGAAGGAGATCAACGTCATCGGCACCATGCAGCTGCTGGCCGCCTGTCAGAAGGCGCCCGGCGTGGCCAAGCTGGTGGTGAAGTCGTCGACCACCGTGTACGGCGCGGGTCCGCGGGACCCGGCCATGTTCACCGAGGAGATGGCGCCGCGGGCGATCCATCAGACCGGGCTGAGCAAGGACGCGGTCGAGGTCGAGGGGTACGTGCGCGGGTTCGCCCGGCGCCGGCCCGACGTCTGCGTCTCCACCCTCCGGATGGCGAACTGGATCGGCCCCCAGACCGACTCCCCGATCACCCGGTACTTCTCGATGCCGGTCATCCCGACCGTCTTCGGGTACGACGCCCGCCTCCAGTTCCTGCACGAGGACGACGGCATCGAGGCGATCCACCACGCCACCGTCAACGACCTCCCCGGCACCTTCAACCTGGCCGGCGACGGGATCCTCGCGCTCTCCCAGGCGATCCGCCGGCTCGGCCGGCCGGCCCTGCGGCTGCCCCCGTTCACCGCGTCCAGTACGGCGGCCGCCGTACGGCGAGCGCGGCTGGCGGACTTCTCACCGGACCAGATCACCTTCCTGACCTATGGGCGCGCGGTGGACACGACGCGGATGCGGACCGAGTTCGGATTCGAGCCGAAGTACACGACCGCGTCCGCCTTCGACGCCTTCCGCGACTCGCTCGGGCCGGGCGCCGTCGCCCGGGCGTCCCAGCTGCTCAGCGCCGGACTGGGGGCACTGCGTGGCTGACGCCGAAGTGATCCCGATCGGTTCCGGCGGCCGACCGGGTCGCGGCACCGGCCGCCGTACGACGCCCTCCGCGGCTGCTCGCGCTCTCGCCAAGCCGGGCCGTGGCCGGTCGTCGGCGAAGAAGCAGACAGCCGGCCGGCAGCCAGCCGGCCGAGGTGCCGGTCGAGCCGGTCATCGACGAGATTCCTCTGGTCGAGGCCCCGGCCGGGCTCGACTTCGCCGGGCTCGAGCGGGTGGTGCGCGAGCTGTTCGGCGAGGACGGGGAGCGGCGGGTCGCGGCGTGGCTCGCGTTCCTGCGCCGGCGGTTGAGCGGCGAGTACGAGGTCGACGAGTTCGGGTACGACGCCGGACCTGACCGACCAGGTGATGCTGCCGTTGCTGCGGCCGATGGCGGAGAAGTGGTTCCGGGTCGAGGTCCGCGGCGTCGAGAACATCCCGGACACCGGTGGCGCGCTGATCGTCGCGAACCACTCCGGCACGATGCCGCTGGACGGGCTCGTCACCCAGCTGATCATCGCGGACCACGCGCACCGGCCGCTGCGGACGCTGGCGGCCGACCTGGTGTTCCAGACGCCGTTCGTCGGCGAGTTGGCGCGCAAGGGCGGCGCGACGCTGGCGAGCAACGACGACGCCGAGCGGCTGCTCGGGCGGGGTGACCTGGTCGGCGTCTGGCCGGAAGGGTTCAAGGGGATCGGGAAGCCGTTCAGCGAGCGGTACAAGCTGCAGCGGTTCGGCCGGGGCGGGTTCGTCAGCGCGGCGATGCGGACCGGCGTGCCGATCGTGCCGTGCTCGATCGTCGGCGCCGAGGAGATCTATCCGCTGGTCGGGAACATCGCCTCGCTGGCCCGGCTGCTGGGCGTGCCGTACATCCCGGTCACGCCGTTCTTCCCGCTGCTCGGGCCGCTCGGGCTGATCCCGCTGCCGTCCAAGTGGCTGATCGAGTTCGGCGAACCGATCCGCACCGACGACTTCCCCGACGGTGCCGCGGACGACCCGATGCTCGTCTTCAACGTCACCGACCAGGTCCGCGAAACCATCCAGCAGACCCTCTACGCCCTGCTCATGCAACGCCGCAGCGTCTTCTTCTGAGCGCATGGCAACAAGAAGCCCGGCGCGGGATTCGCGCCGGGCTTCGTGCTGTCAGGGACCTACTTCCAGGGTGGGAGGAGGGTCTGGATGACGCCGGGCAGGTTGATCGCGGCGTATCGGCAGGGACAGCGTCGGGAACGGCCAGGGCCAGGACGGTGTGCCGGGAGTGGGCAGGGTCGGGACGACCGTCGGGGTCGACGTCGGGTCGGAGCTCGACGACGACGGATTCGGCGGCGTCTTCAGACTCGGTGGCGGAGTGTTCGACTCCTGCACGATCGTCGTGTTCGGCAGCTGGCTCGGCGCCGTACCCGGCTTCGCGCTCGCCCCGTGGTCGGCTTGCTGGACGGGCCCGCGCTCGGACTGCGGTCGACCTGGTTGGTCGGCTCGTTGCTGTCGTTCGGCGCGGCCGGCTGGTTGCCGCTCTTGGCCGGCTTCGGCTGCTCGCACTTCGGGCAGGCGGCCGAGGCGTGCTGGGCCAGCTGCTCGATGGTGGCGAGCGCCTCGACGGCGGACTTCAGCGACTCCGGCGGCAGTTTCGGTGCGAGCTCACCAAGAGCCTGGCGGGCGCTGGTGATGAACCCCGTGACCGCCGTGATCGAACCGGCGTCGCCGTCCTGCTGGTACGACGCGACCAGCCGGGACACGCCCTTGCGGGCCTGTGCCGAGAAGTCGTCGAGAGTGGAGTTGATCGTGCCCACGTCGCCGCCGGACTCGGCCAGCGCGCGGACTTCGGACAGCCGGGTCATCGCGTGCTCGAGATCGCGCCGGCCGCGGGAGTCGTCGCCGACCCCGACATTGGTGGAGACGTTCTCGATGCTGCGCTTCATCCCGTACAAGGTGTCGCCGGGCATCGCCTGCTGAGCGGCGGCGGCAGAACCGATGCCACCTCCGAGCAGGACCAGCGCGGCGGTACTGGCCACGAGCCGGATGCGCCGGCCGTGACGATGGCGGATAGCTGTCACGGACGCGTCGACGTCCTCGCGGGTCGGCGGGTCGTCCGAGTCGTCCGGAGTGCTGCGCACCATCGGTCGGAGTCGTCGTTGCCGCCCGGGCCGCCGCCTGCTCCAGCAGGCGGTGCCGCAGTTCGGCACTGAACTCCGGTCGCGGTGCCACTGCGCCGGCGGTCCTCAGCCGTCCGACCAGTTCCACAGCTTCCATCAGCTCGGGGTCATCGCTCAGTCGCGAAGAGTGACGGGGCCCGTGATCGACGGCGTGCGCGAAGGTCTCCGCGCGCGCTCGAGCCCTGTGTAGGTCACTCATGAGTTCTCGTTCTCCTCAATGGCCGGTCGGGGTCACCGACAGGTCCTCATCAGGCAAACGAGGAAACTCCCTGACGGGTTACGAAAGACATTCGTTGTCATCCGCCTCATCTCACGTCCTTGGGGATAACCTTCGCCAAGTGCCGGACGGCCCTCAGTTGCAGTTGCTTGACGGCGCCTTCGGACTTCTCCAGCGCCCTGGCCGTTTCCGCGATCGACAAACCGGCGAAGAACCGCATCGTCAGGCAGTCGCGTTGCTCGTCGGGCAGGTTCGCGACGGCGTCCCGCAGTACCTCGGCGGTGGCGGCGGCCAGTACGTCGACCTCCGGCCCCTCGGTCTGCCGGTCGTGCGTCTCGATCTCGTCCGTGACCACTTCCAGCCGGACCCGGCCGGACTTGTAGTGGTCGGTGATCAGGTTCCGGGCGATCGTCACCAGCCAGGCGCCGAAGTCCCGGCCCTGCCAGCGGAACGAGTCCAGCGCGCGCAGCGCCCGGACGAACGTCTCGCTGGTCAGGTCCTCGGCGAGTGCCGAGGACGACACCCGTGCGTAGATGTAGCGATAGACGGTGAGCGAGTACTCGTCGTAGAGCTCACCGAAGGCACCGACGTCCCCGGCCTGGGCGCGATCGACGAGCTCTGCACGTCTCATCCCGTCCGGGCTTGGCTCCGGCGTCGTCAAGATTCTCCCCGTTCAACTGACACGTCTTTTGGCACATCCGCGAATGGCCACAGCGGCTGAGACAGCACCGAGCGTTACGCCTCGAGCACCCGCTGTCAACAGTCCGAGGCGTGCCGCCTTCCGTCCGGTCCGATCGTCACGAATGCGCCAGCCCGGCCGCTGCCGGATGGTGGCGCAGCCTGCTGTCGGGGGTCATCGCGCATGGTCTCCCCCGCGCGGACGGTTTCTGCCGTGTGAGGTTCAGCAGAGGTCGCCCACGAGTTCACCTGTATATATCCCGTCACGCTCCGCTGCAACCGTTCCGAGCGTGCCGATCTGTCGAATCGCCCACCCCTCCCCAGCCCGGCCCCCGGCCGTGCGCGGGGATCGCGTCAAGAACCCCCGACCACGGGCGAGCAGCTCAGCGGCTCATGGCAGACTCGCCTGGTGAACTCCAATTTCGCGGACCTTCTTCGTGACACAGCGCAACGTCACGGTGAACGTCTCGCGCTGGTCGACGGCGATCGGCGGCTGACCTGGAGCGAGCTCGACGCCGCTGTGGACAGGGCTGCCCAGGGGTTCTCCGCGGCCGGTCTGGTGCCGGGGTACCGAGTCGTCCTGCTGCTTGCCAACAGCGTCGACTTCGTCACGTCCTACCTGGGGATTCTTCGCGCCGGCCTGGTCGCCGTACCGCTGAACACCGGGCTGACGGCGAGCGAGATCAGCGCCGTCGTGACGCATTCCGGCGCCCGTGTCGCGGTCGCCGACGGCGACCTCGCGAGCAAGGTCGAGCGCCTCCGGACGGTCCGGGCCGGTGAGCTCGAAGGTGACGCTCCGTTACTTCCGCAGCTCGACCCGGAGACCCTCGCGGTCCTGCTCTACACCTCCGGGACGAGTGGCGATCCGCGCGCCGCGATGCTCTCCCATCGCGCGCTGGCCGCCAACGTGAAGAATCTTTCCGAGCTCGGCGAGGACCGGATGGGTCCGGAGGACATCGTCCTCGGCGTGTTGCCGATGTTCCACGCGTTCGGCCTGAACGCGGTCCTCGGCTGGGCCGTCGCGACCGGCGCCGCGCTCGTCATCGATCAGCGCTTCGACTCGAGCCACACGCTCGACCTGATCAGCAGGTACGGCGTGACGCGGCTGCCACTCGCACCGCCGGCCCTGAACGCCCTGCTGGCGCGGTCGGACCTGCGTGACGCGATGCGGACGGTCAAGGTCGTCCTGACCGGTGCGTCGACGCTCGATCGGGCCCTGGCCGACCGGTTCGAGCGGGAGACCGGGATGTTCGTCCACCAGGGCTACGGCCTGACCGAAGCGTCTCCCGGGGTCACCACAACCCTCGGCGAGCACGACCCGAAGCCGGGCTCGGTCGGCCGCCCGCTGCCGAACATCGAGCTGCGGATCGCCGACGAGCAGGGCGAGGACGTCGAGGGCGACGACCCCGGCGAGATCGTGATCCGCGGTGGCAACCTGTTCTCCGGCTACTGGCCGGATGGTGCTGACGGCCCGGACGAGGACGGCTGGTACCGCACCGGAGACGTCGGTTACCTGGACGCCGACGGCGACCTGTTCCTGGTCGACCGGCTGCGCGAGCTGATCATCGTGTCCGGTTTCAACGTCTTCCCGAGCGAGGTCGAGGAGGTCCTGGTCGGCGCTCCCGGCGTCCGCGAGGCCGCCGTGATCGGCGTACCGTCCGAGGAGACCGGGGAAGCGGTGAAGGCGTTCGTCGTACCGGAGACCGGTGCGACGGTGGACACGGCCGAGGTCCGGGAGTACGCCGGGACCCGGCTGGCACGGTTCAAGTGCCCGGTGGAGATCGAGGTGGTCGACCACCTGCCGCACTCGGTCACCGGCAAGGTCGCCAAGGGGCAACTGAGGAAATGACCCGCGTCACTCTCTACGGCAAACCCGGCTGCCACCTCTGCGACGACGCGCGGGCGATCGTCGAGCAGGTCTGCGCCGAGCTGGGCGTCGACTGGACCGAGGTCGACATCACCCAGGATGACCGGCTGTTCACCGAGTACGGCGAGCAGATCCCGGTCACCTTCGTCGACGGCAAGCAGCACGACTTCTGGCGGGTCGACCCGGCCAGACTCCGAAAGGCACTGACCGCTTAAGGCTGCATCTAGTGCTGTCGGTCACCTCGGCAGCCGCCGATTTTGTTCTCACGTTCACAAGCTCCTAGAGTAAGAAGAGCCGCCGGCCGTCAGACCGCGGCCAGAACGAACGTTCCCCAGGAGAATTGTGACGCGTGCCAGCAGCCGTCGCCCCGGCCCGCCGACGAGAACCGAACGCGGTATTCCCGAGGCGACTGTCGCGCGCTTGCCCGTGTACCTGCGGGCCCTGACCGCGCTGTCGGACAGTGGGATCGCCACCGCGTCGAGCGAGGACCTGGCGACCGCGGCCGGGGTGAACTCGGCCAAGCTCCGCAAGGACCTGTCCTACCTGGGCTCCTACGGCACCCGCGGCGTCGGGTACGACGTCGAGTACCTGCGCTACCAGATCGCCCGCGAGATCGGCGTCACCCAGGACTGGGCCGTCGTCATCGTCGGGATCGGAAACCTGGGTCACGCGCTGGCGAACTACTCCGGCTTCGGCACCCGCGGCTTCCGGATCGTGGCCCTGCTGGACGCCGACCCGAACCTGGTCGGTGAGCGGATCGGCGACATGGAGGTCCGCGACTTCGCCGAGGTGGAAGACATCGTCAAGGCCGACCGGGTCTCGATCGGTGTCATCACCACCCCCGCCGGTCCGGCCCAGCAGGTGTGCGACCGGTTGGTCGCCGCCGGGGTGACCAGCATCCTGAACTTCGCGCCGGTGGTGCTGTCCGTGCCCGACGGCGTCGACATCCGCAAGGTGGACCTCTCGATCGAGTTGCAGATCCTGGCGTACCACGAACAACGAAAGTCCGGAGAGGCGGCGCTCCCCGAGGTGCCCGAACTACCAGCGATGAACGGTCTCACCGATCTGCCGAGCGTGGGCGGCGGTGTCGGCGCATGAGTTACCTGGTCGTCGGTATCAGCCACCGCTCAGCTGACATCAACGTCCTCGAGCGCGTGGCGCTCGACGCGGATGCGGCGACCAAGCTGGCTCTGGCCGTCAAGCACACTCCGGCCGTCTCGGAGTCCGCGGTCCTTGCCACCTGCAACCGGACCGAGGTCTACGCGACCGTCGACCGGTTCCACGCCGGGATGGACGAGGTGACCGCGATCCTGTCCGACGTCACCGGCGTACCGCTGCTGGATCTGGCCGAGCACCTCTACGTGCACTTCGAGGAAGGTGCCGTCGCGCACCTGTTCCAGGTCTCGGTCGGGCTGGACTCGATGATCGTCGGCGAGAGCCAGATCCTCGGCCAGGTGAAGGAATCGCTGCGCGTCGGCCAGGATCTGGAGACCATCGGCACCGGTCTGAACGCCGTCCTCCAGCACGCGTTGCGGGTCGGTAAGCGGGCCCGCACCGAGACCGGTATCGATGCCGCCGGACGCTCTGTCGTCTCGGCCGGTCTGGACGCGGTCGGCGGCTTCGAGGGCCGGCGCGCGCTGATCGTCGGCGCCGGTTCGATGGCCTCGCTGGCCGCCCAGACCCTGCTCAACGGCGGCGCCGCGAGCGTGACCATTGCCAACCGCAACTACGACCGCGCGGTCGCGCTGGCCGAACGGGTCGGCGGTACGGCGATCCAGCTCGCGGCCGTCCCCGACGCGCTGGCCGACGCTGATCTGGTCGTGTCCTGCACCGGCGCGCGCGGCGTCGTACTCACCGACGAGATGATCCGGAACGCGACCGACGGGCGGCCGTTCGGCGTCCTGGACGTCGCCCTGCCACGGGACGTCTCGCCCGAGGCGGCCCGGATCCCCGGCGTCACGCTGGTCACCCTGGCCGACCTCGCCGGTACGGCGGGCGGCAGCGACGACGACATCGAAGAGGTACGGCGGATCGTCTCGGAGGAGACCGGTTCGTTCGAGGCCACCCGGCGGGCCGCGTCGGTGGCGCCGACCGTGGTCGCGCTGCGGGCGATGGCGACCGAGCTGGTCGAGTCCGAGCTGGCCCGGCTGGACCGCAAGCTTCCCGGCCTGGACGACACCCAGCGGCACGAGGTCGCCCGGACCATCCGCCGGGTGGTCGACAAGGTGCTGCACACCCCGACCGTGCGGGTGAAGGAGTTGGCCGCCGATCCGGGCGGCCCGACGTACGCCGACGCACTGCGCGAACTGTTCGCCCTGGACCCGGCCACCGTCGACGCGGTCACGACCGCGAAGACGCCGGGAGAGACCAGTCATACCCGCGCCGACGCGACCGGAGGTGACCGCGCATGATCAGGCTTGGTACGCGGCGGTCCGCATTGGCGACCGCGCAGGCGACCTGGGTGGCCGACCAGCTACGGGCTCTCGGCACCGAGGTGGAGCTCGTCCCGATCGTCACCACCGGCGACGTCAACAAGGCCCCGCTGCAGCAGATCGGCGGCACCGGCATCTTCGTCAGCGCACTGCGCGACGCCCTGCTGGCCGGTGAGATCGACCTCGCCGTGCACTCGCTCAAGGACCTTCCGACCGCACCGGTCGACGGTCTGTCCATCGGCGCCGTACCGGTGCGGGAGGACCCGCGCGACGTGCTGGTCGCCCGTGACGGGCTGACCCTCGGCGAGCTGCAGCAGGGTGCCCTTGTCGGCACCGGTTCACCCCGCCGCGTCGCGCAGCTGGACGCACTCGGCCTCGGCCTCGAGTGCACCGGGATCCGCGGCAACGTGGACACCAGGATCGGCCTGGTGGCCGATGGCAAATTGGACGCGGTGGTGCTCGCGAGGGCAGGGTTGTCCCGGTTGGGACGGCTCGCCGAGGTGACCGAGACGCTGGATCCGATCCAGGTTCTGCCCGCGCCGGGACAAGGTGCCCTGGGCATCGAGTGCCGGGCGGACGACGCCGCAGTGCTGGCTGCCCTGGCGCCGCTGGAGGACCCGGCCACCCGGGCAGCGGTGACGGCGGAGCGGCAGATGCTGGCCACTCTCGAGGCAGGGTGCACGGCTCCGGTCGGTGCCCTCGCCGAGGTGGTCGAAGGTGAGGACGGCCCGGAGCTGTGGCTGCGGGGAGCGCTCGGCCAGGAGGACGGCGTACGGCGGCTGTCGGCGAACGGGCCGGTGGACGACCCGGTGTCACTTGGGCAAGGCGCTGGCGAACGAGTTGCTGGAGCGATTATGACACCGGCACAGAGCACGACGGCCAAGAAGACGAGCAGGACGAGGACGAGGGCGAAGGCAGACGTGAGCAGCGCGAAGACAGCGGCCACCGCGGCATCGACGACACCTCAGAACGTGCCGGCGAAGGCTGCCGCCACCAGTACGGTCAAGCAGACCAGACCACTCGGCCACGTCACGTTCGTCGGTGTCGGGCCGGGCGACCCCGCCCTGCTGACGCTGGCCGGCCGCGACGTGCTGGCGAACGCCGACGCCGTCGTGGTCGAGGGTCCGGAGCATGACGCCTTCCTGACCTACTGCCCGCCAGGCGTCGAGGTGATCGACGGGTCCGGCGCCGAGGGCAGCCGGGCGCTGAGGGTCGCCGCCCGGGCCCGGCTGGTGGTGAAGACGGCCAAGTCCGCGGCGAACGTCGTACGCTTGCTGACCGGTGACCCGTTCACCTTCTCCAGCGGTGCCGAGGAGGCGGCCGCCTGCCGGAAGGCCGGCATCAGCTTCAACATCATCCCCGGTGTCAGCGAGGTCAGCGCCGTCCCGACGTACGCGGGCATCCCGCTGACGATGAAGGGCGACCGCGAGGTCACCGTCCTCGACCTGGCCGAGGCGAAGCTGGACCTGACCCGGCTGCACCCGAAGCAGACGCTGGTGCTGCTGAACGCGACCGACGTACTGAAGGACACCGTCGCCGCGCTGGTCGAGGCCGGCTTCGACGCGACCACCCCGGTGGCTGCCACGGTCGGCGGTACGACGACCTCGCAGGCCAGCGTGGTCGGCACGCTGGAGACGATCGTCGCGGACCTGCGGACGGCCAAGGTGACCGGCGAGGCCGTCATCGTGGTCGGTGCGGTGGTCGAGCAGCGCGAGACGCTGTCCTGGTTCGAGACCAAGCCGCTGTTCGGCTGGCGCATCCTGGTGCCGCGCACCAAGGACCAGGCCGGCCCGCTGATGGACCGGCTCCGGCGGTACGGCGCGATGCCGGAAGAGGTGCCGACGATCTCGGTCGAGCCGCCGCGCAACCCGCAGCAGATGGACAAGGCGATCCGCGGCCTGGTCGAGGGCCGGTACGAGTGGGTCGCGTTCACCTCGGTCAACGCGGTCAAGGCGGTCCGGGAGAAGTTCGACGAGTACGGCCTGGACGCTCGGGCGTTCTCCGGGCTGAAGATCGCCGCGGTCGGCGACAAGACCGCCGAGGCGATCGGTGCCTGGGGCATCCGTCCGGACCTGGTCCCGTCCGGTGAGCAGTCCGCCGCCGGGCTGGTCGAGGACTGGCCGCCGTTCGACGAGGTGCTGGACCCGATCAACCGGGTGTTCCTGCCGCGCGCCGACATCGCCACCGAGACACTGGTCGCCGGGCTGACCGATCTCGGCTGGGAGGTCGACGACGTGACGGCGTACCGGACCGTGCGGGCCGCCCCGCCGCCCGCGCCGACCCGCGAGGCGATCAAGTCCGGCAAGTTCGACGCGGTCGTGTTCACCTCGTCCTCGACGGTGCGCAACCTGGTCGGGATCGCCGGCAAGCCACACGCGTCGACGGTGATCGCGGTGATCGGTCCGGCGACGCTGAAGACGGCCGAGGAGCACGGGCTGCGGGTCGACGCGATGGCCGAGACGCCGTCCGCCGAGGAGCTGGCCGACGCCCTCGCTCGATTCGGCGCCGACCGGCGTGACACCATGATCGAGGCCGGTGAACCGGTCACCCGCCCGTCCGAGCGCCGCTCGGGCTCACGTAGGAAGAGCTAGTCCCTTGTCTGGTGGATTCCCGGAGGTCAGGCCGCGGCGGCTTCGGTCGTCGGCGGCGGTGCGCAGGCTGGTCGCGGAGACCACGCTGGAGCCGCGGCAGCTGATCCTGCCGATGTTCATCCGGGAAGGCGCCCGCGAGCCGATCGCGATCAAGTCCATGCCGGGCGTGTATCAGCACACCCGCGACACCGCGCGGAAGGCGGTCGTCGAGGCGGCTCAGGCCGGTCTCGGCGGGGTGATGCTGTTCGGCGTACCTTCGGAGAAGGACGAGAGAGGCTCCGGCGCGCTGGATCCCGAGGGCATCCTGAACGTCGCGATCCGGGACGCGGTGCACGAGGCCGGCGACGCGCTCCTGGTGATGTCGGACCTGTGCCTGGACGAGTTCACCTCGCACGGCCACTGCGGCGTACTGGACTCCGACGGCCGCGTGGACAACGACGCGACCCTGAAGATCTACGCCGAGATGGGCGTCGCGCAGGCCGACGCCGGCGCGCATGTCGTCGGCCCGTCCGGAATGATGGACGGTCAGGTCGGTGCGGTCCGTACGGCGCTCGACGCGGCGGGGCATCTGGACACGGTGATCCTCGCGTACGCCGTGAAGTACGCGTCGGCGTTCTTCGGCCCGTTCCGTGAAGCCGTCGGCTCGTCTCTGCAGGGCGACCGCAAGACGTACCAGCAAGACGGCGCGAACGCCCGCGAGGCGATCCGCGAGGTGGACCTGGACGTCGCCGAAGGCGCCGACATCGTGATGGTGAAGCCGGCTCTCGCGTACCTCGACATCATCCGCCAGGTCCGCGACCACGTGAACGTCCCTGTCGCCGCCTACAACATCTCCGGCGAGTACGCGATGGTCGAAGCCGCCGCCGCCAACGGCTGGATCGACCGCGACCGAGCCATCCTGGAAACCCTCACGTCGATCCGCCGAGCCGGCGCCGACACTATCCTCTCCTACTGGGCCACCGAAGCAGTCCACCTCCTCCACAGCTGAGGTACCGGGTCTTCCCCACGCGTGTGCTGCGCAGTCGCGCCGGCTTCGCGCGCTCCCGCCCACCCGGGCTGTGCCTCGCGGCGGACGACGCTTAAGCTCCGTAGCTCCAACAATGGGGAGGCGTTCATTGGAACCGGCTGATGAACTGGATCGGGCAGTCGACAGTGTGGTCGCCGCGCTCAGTCCCGGGATTGGCCGAGACTGGCAGGCTCCGGCGGGCTCGCTTGAATGGTCCTGTCGATTCACCGCTGAGCATGCAGCGCATTGCCTGCAGGTATACGCGATCCAGCTCGCCAGCGGGGCTCCCGCGCACTACGTGAGTTTCTTCTCTCGCGCCCTGCAGGACGCCACCAATGCCGACGTCCTGGAACTCCTCGAGGCGAGCGGTCGCCTCCTTTCGGCCGTAGTGCGAGCGGCCAGGCCGATCGACCGCGGCTTCCACCCGTTCGGGACAGCGGACGTCGAAGGGACCGCCGGAATGGGATGCATCGAACTGCTCGTCCACGGCGAGGCATCGCAGCCGGACTCGGGCTTCCGTTCGAGCCGCCGGCGGACATCTGCACCTGGATCGTGGCCCGGATGTTCCCCGACCGGCATGCCGAGCGCGAGTCACTCAGCTCAGCATCCATCGATCCTTGGACCGCGATCCAGTGGGCGACCGGTCGGGTCTCGCTCCCCGGACTGCCTGACGTCGGCAGCGGTTGGCGTTGGCACAGCGCACCCCTCGCAGATCGCTAGCCGCCTGCCCCGGGCATCGCGTGGCCTGTGGATGACGGGACGGTGGTGGGCCTGGATGGGGATACGCTCAGGGCTGCTGTCGACTGGTGAGAGGGAGTGTTGGGCGTGCCGGAGAACGAGGGTGTGGAGGTGCCGGACGAGCAGGCGCCGGATGCTGACCTGCGGGCCGCGCGGAACGAGATCCGGGCTGTCGGGGCGTCGCTGCGCGAGGCGTTGGCCGCCGATGATGCTTTCGCCGCTGGGGAACGGCCCAAGATCGAGGACGGTCAGTGAGTTCGGCCGCGAATGAGTTGACGCCCGAGCAGGTGGCGGAGCGGGCGGCGGCGTTGGCGGAGATGACCGCGAATGCGCTGAACGCGGCCCGGGACTCCCTGGGTGATGCGGCCGACCTGACCGACGTGGTCGACAGGCGGCTGCGCGACGTAGAGCACGGCGTCGGTGTGCTGTCCGCTCAGGCCAACCGGGTCCGGTTCGCGGAGAACCACGAGGAGGCCGAGTACCCATTGCGGACCGCGCGGTACGCGGCGAATGACGTTCAGGAGGACCTGCAGAGGGCCCAGCGCGGCGTCTACGAGGTGCGGGACAGACTCGAGCAGAGTGCGCGGGCTGTCGCGTCCGGTCGGGAGTTTCTCAACGAGCTGGACGAGTTGCCGGGTCAGCGGTCCGAGGCGAACGATCAGCTCCGGTACCGGCTGGCCGCGTTCGACCGTGCGGTGCACGGTGCGATGGCGGGCGCGGAGCGGACCGAATGGCGGCTGAGGGGCGCGCGAGAGAACCTCGAGCCGCTGGTGAACGTGCCTGGGACCGTCCACGACCAGGACCGGACTGCCGCCGTGATCCGGGAAGCCGGCGCCGACGCGACCCAGGCAGTCGATGGGGCGCGCGGTGGGATCCGGACCTTGCGCGAGGACTTCGACGCCACGCGGACCGAGGCGTCGAACATCTCGCGTGACAGCTCCGAATTGGCCGACGCTCTGCGAGCCGGCATGAACCCGACACCGCCGTCGGAGCAGACCGCTGCGGGCGCCGCGACCGAGGACCCCCGGCGCGCCTGGTCCGAGGGCCGGGACCTGAGCAAAGGGCTCAACCTCTAGCTCCCAACGCACCCCGCGTGGGATGGCCCCAGGTCGACTAGCGGTGGATGGTGTAGTCGGACTGGGTGAAGCCGGCCTTCAGGGTGCGGGTGGCGTTGTGGGTCAGGGCGATGTCTTGGTCGAGGTCGCCGAAGAGGGGGATGCCGGTGCCCAGGAGGACGGGGGCGGTGGTGATGGTGAGTTCGTTCAGCAGGCCGGCTCGGAGGAAGGTCTGGATGACTTGGCCGCCGTCGGTGTAGACGCGTTTGGCGCCGCGGTCGGTGAGGGTCTCGATCAGGGCGTCCAGCGTGCGGTGGACGATGATGCGCTCGTCGGCGTCCGGGGCGAGAGTGGTGCTGAGGACCTCGACCTGCTTGCCGTCGTACGGCCAGAAGTCGAAGCTGAGCACCTTCTCGAAGGTGTTGCGGCCCATCACGACGGTGTCGACCGACGCCATGAACCCGTCGTACCCCGTGTCACCGGCCTGCTCACCGCGCGTGGTGAGCCAGTCGATGGAACCGTCCGGCCGGGCGATGTACCCGTCGAGACTGGTGGCGATGAAAGCGGCCGCGTGGAAACTCACAGTGCCTATCTTTCCACGCGACCTCAACGACGCCGTCAGCACACAGGGCTCAATCAGTAGCCAGTGACCTCCGGCCAGCCGAGCTCGATGCCCTGGGCAACCAGCTGGGACTGGAAGTCGCCGAGCAGGGCCGGGGTGTTGCGGACCGCGCGCGGGCTGACGCCGCGGTCCAGGCAGAAGGCCGCGAGCGCCCCGGCGGCCTCGCCGATGTTCCATTCGACCGGGTGCAGGCGGTAGCAGCCGTTGGTGATGTGGGTGGTGCCGAGGTTCTTGTTCGCCGGCAGCAGGTTCTCCACCCGGCGCGGGATCAGCGCCCCGAGCGAGATCCGGAACGGGCTGCTGGCCACGTCGATGTAGTTGTCCCCGCCGGTCGACGGGTGCAGGTCGATCCGGTACATCCCGATGCCGACGCTGTCGTCGTACTCGACCGCGCCGCGGTCACCACGGACGGCGGCCGACAGGTCCTGCTCGACGATCGTGTGCTCCGCCTTGATCCGGCGGGACTCCCGGATGTACGGCGCCTGCGCCAGACCGTCCGTCGTACCGACGAGATCGCCGCGCAGCCGCAGCCCGGGGAAGCCCGCACCGCCGTCGGGGCGCGGCGCCTCGGTCTGCAGCCAGTGGAAGACGACCTGGGACAGCTCCTTCGCCGCGGTCAGGTGCTTGGCCGCGTCCGGTACGTCGATGACCGGGCCCTCGAAGTAGTCGATCATCGGCCAGTTCACCAGGCAGATGTCGCTGTCGTAGGCGCCCGGCTCGAAGTGCCGGCGGGCCGCGATCCGGCGGAAGGTCCACAGGTTCGTGTCGCCGCCGGTACGGCGCTGATCCGCGACGACCGCGAGTGGGTCGTCGTCCGGGTTGGGGGTGAATGTCCGCTGCGAGGTGGCCAGCGTGCGCGGATCCGGTGCCGTCCAGGACAGCAGCCGGTCGCCCCAGAAGGAGGGCTGGTAGTCCCGCCAGAACGCGTAGTTGGCCGGCTTGTCCCCGACGTGATCGCCGTCGACGTGATCGATCGCGAAGCAGTACGACACCGCCTGCATGTTGAGCGGCTGCGCCTTGGCCGGCGCACTCGGCTCACCTGTCTCGCTCTGCGCCTCGAAGCCGGTCACGTACTCCGTCCCGGTCAGCGGCAGCAGTTCGCCGGTCTCGGTCGCATCGAGGACGTACGGCGCTGTGATCGTGAGCTGATCGTCCGTGTCGCGGTGCCGCACCGTCACCGCGCTGACTCGATCGCCATCGGTCTCGGCCGCGACGGGCCTGAACGGCTGGAGAACCTGCAGCCGCCGACTGGCCCGGTACGGCGCGAGCATGCCCTCGAGCACAGCCAGCGCGACCCGCGGCTCGTGACAGAGCTTGGACACGTAGCCCGCGCCCGGATTGAGTTGCACCGCCGCCCGCGACGCCGAGGTCAGCGGGTAGTAGCGCCGGTAGTACTCGCGGATCCCTTCACGCAGTGCCCGGTACGAGGCGGTGATGCCGAACTGCTCGACCCAGCTGTGCTCATCCGGTGGAACGGCCTGGCTCGTCAATTGCCCGCCGAGCCAGTCGAACTCCTCGGTGAGGATCACCGAGCGACCGGCCCGCAGGGCGGCGAGCGCTGCGGCGACCCCGCCCAGGCCGCCGCCGACGATCAGTACGTCGCTACGCATCTAGACACCCTTCGGTGGTGTGAGAGTGGTTCCGTCGGTCAGTTCGCAGGGGAGAAGCACCTGGCGCTCGCCGGTCGCGCCGCTCAGCACGGATTGCAGGAGCTCGACCGCGCGCAGACCCATCGCCCGGCGAGGTACGTGGAAGCCGGTGATGTCGGTGTCGGTCGCGGCCGGGCGGGTCGAATCGCCGAGGGCGATCACGGAGAGATCCGCAGGGACGTCGATGCCGCGGCCGGCAGCGGCAGCCAGCAGCGCGACCGCGTCCGCCCGTTCCTCGACGAAGACGGCGGTCACCTCCTGATCGAGCAAGGTGTCGAGCAGTCGGTCGGTCGTGGGTAGCTGCGGAGCGCGGTTGCCGGCCGCGAGCCGGAATCCACGCAGCCGGTCGGCGGACGACTCGGCGCCGACGCCGGCGCCGGCGAAGGCGATCCGCCGGTGCCCGAGCGCCTGCGCGCGCTCCACCACGATTCGGGTGGCGGTGGTGTAGTCGGCACCGACGTACGGGACCGGGCCACCGGCGTCGTCGCGGCGGCCGACCGAGACGAACGGGTACCCCTCGGCGATCAGCCGGGCCAGTTCGTCGGCCGGGATCCGGCGACCGAGGAGCAGACAGCCGTCGGCGATCCGGAGCCGGTTGTTCTCGTGGAAGATCCGCCGCCGGCCCGACGTCACCGGCGCGCTGGTGAACAGCAGCAGGTCCCAGCCGAGCCGCTCGGCGCAGTCCTCGATCCCGGCCAGGAACGGATGGTAGAAGTCACCGCTCGAGCTCGGGAACACCGACTCGTAGGTGAACACGCCGAGGATCTGGTTCCGCTGTTCGAGCATCCGCCGGGCCAGCGGATCGGCCTGGTACCCGGTTTCCCGGATCACCTTCAGCACCCGGTCTCGCGTCTGTGCCGGGATCCGCGCGGTCGCGTCGCTGCGGTTGTTCAGCACCAGCGACACGGTCGTCTGGCTCACCTTCGCCAGCCGTGCGATGTCCCGCTGGGTCAGTCGGGTGGTGGCCTTGTCCGCCATGCGATCAATCCTTCGCAGTAATACGCATTGCCTGGGCACGGTAGACCGGTGTTCGGTGTCCGGTCAAGTGACAGTCCAATGATAATGCGGATTATCGTCAGTGCTGACGACTGCCGGGGCAATCCAGGGACCGGCTAGGGATTGTCCTGATGTACCGGCCGCGGTCCGACGGATACCGTCACAGCATGAAGGCTGTCGGGCAGGCGAGGTACGGCGGGCCAGGGGTGCTGGCGGTCAACGAGATCGACCAGCCCGGAGCCGGCGGCAACGAGGTGCTGGTTCGGGTCCGGGCAGCGTCGGTGAACGCGCGCGACTGGCACGTCATGCGCGGCGATCCGTATGTCGCCCGGTTGATGGATCCGGCGATTTTCGGGCTCCGGGCGCCCAAGAAGGTCCTGGGCACGGACTTCGCCGGGGTGGTCGAAGCCGTCGGGCCGGAGGTACGGCGGTTGAAGCCGGGAGACGAGGTGTACGGCGAAGCACCCGGAGCATTCGCCGAGTACGTCGCAGCGCCGGAGACCGTGGTCGACACCAAGCCGGCCAATCTGACGTTCGAGCAGGCGGCCGCACTACCGCTCGCGGCGAACACCGCTCTGATCGGATTGCGTGACGTGGCGCAACTGACGCCGGGTCAGCGACTCCTGATCAACGGCGCTTCCGGTGGTGTCGGCACGTTCGCCGTACAGATCGCCAAGGTGCTCGAGGCGAAGGTGACGGCGGTGTGCAGCACGAAGAACGTCGACCTGGTGCGAACGCTGGGCGCCGACGAGGTCGTCGACTACACGCAGGACGACTTCACCACCCAGCAGTACGACGTGGTCCTCGACCTGGTCGGAAACCGCTCCCTCGCCGACCTCCGGCGTGCGCTGACGCCGACGGGAACGCTCGTCCTGTCCGGTGGCGGTGTGTTCCGCGGCGGCAGCGTATTCGGCCCGGTCGGCCTGATCCTCGGCGGCGTCCTGGTGGCCCGCTTCGTGAAGCACCGGATCGTCACGTTCGATGCGAAGCCCAGTACGGAGAACCTCGCGACGCTCCGATCGATGGCCGAGACCCGGCAGCTGATCCCGGCCATCGATCGCACCTACCCGCTGACCGAAATCGCTGAAGCCCTGCGGTACGTGGAGACCGAGCATGCCCGCGCGAAGGTGATCATCACCGCCTAAGAGATCCGCAACTGCAGGGTCTGGCGGCCGGGGGTGCGCCCGGTGACGTAGACGCGCAGGCCGTCCGGGGTCAGGCTGCCGCCGAGGTAGGTGTAGCGCTCGCCCGGGTCCATCGAGACCCGGGTGGCGCCGTTGCCGGGACCGAACTCGATCCGGTCCGAACCGACTGTGTAGGAACCGGTTCCGGACACCAGTTGGTGATTGCCGGCGGTCCCCAACGCCTCGACGCCGGCCAGGGTGCCGCCGGCCCGGAAGCAGAGCTCGATCGCGTACGCCGTCTCGTCACCGTCGAACGCGAAGCTCAGGTCGTACCCGTTGCCGAGTTCAACGATCGTGACCTCGGTGCGCAGCGTCCGGTACTGCTTCGGCCGGTGCGGGAAGTCCATCGACGCGTAGAACCGCCCGTCGAGGGTCAGCGCGTAGAGACCGTCGTCCCGCCGGTACCGCTTCGGCAGCGGCAGGTGGTACGGCACCTTCACCTCCTGCGCCAGCTTGTACGTGCGCGGTCCGGTCCGGCCGCATGCCGTCGCTGCGGAAATGGCCGGTGCTGAAGAACTGCGGCGACAGCCGGACCGAGTCGAGGATCGCGGCATCCGTTGCGCAGCTTGAAGAACGTCGGGTTGGTGGACAGTCCGGACGCGATCACCGGGATGTCGTGGAAGTCCGTGCCGCCGAAGACTGTCGCCGTACGGGTGCCCCGCCGGATCCGTGCCGACGCCTGCGACGGGAAGTGCTGGGCGAAGTCGGTCGGAGCCGGCTTCGCCGTCGGCAGGACCGCCGCGATCTCCGGCCGTTCCAGCACCTCGGCGAGGAAGTCGCCGATCTCACCGGTGCCGCGCTGTTCGATGCTCTTGGCAACGGTCGAGAACCGCCCGTCACCGGTGTGCAGGGCGAGCTCGCGGAACTGGGTCAGGTACCACCAGACCTCGCGGATCCGGGTCTGGTCCTGCCGCCGGGACGCGATCGTGTCGACCTCGCCGTTCGGCTCGAGGAAGTACAGCGTCGCGTCCAGGTTGCGCCGGACGTACTCGAGCAGCTCGGGCTTGTTCCGCACCCAGGCGATCCCGAGCAGGCAGTGGTTCGTCACCTCGGAGGCGTACGTCGAGCTGCGTTCGCTGTAGATCCCGTCCGGGGTCGCGTCGATGCCCTCGTCGAGCCAGTCGTCGATGCGCGCGGCGTACCGGCGGTCCGGGAACAGGTGATGGGTCCGGGCCAGCGCGGCCGCGATCTCCCAGCGGTGGTTGGGTGTGTGGACGCCGCCGCTCGCGAGTGCGGGCCCGGCCTTCCGCAGTACGTTCGCCAGAATCGCCCGGTGCGGCTCGGTCTCCGGCTGGTCGTCGGCGTCGAGCAGCCCGTAGACCATGCAGACGTCCTGGATGGCGAACGAGGTGTCCGGCGGCGAGTGCAGGTTGCCGACGTCGTACAGGCCGTCCTCGTGCTGCCGCGCCGCGAGCTGCTCGGCCAGCCAGAGCAGGGGCGCCGGCAACGACGCGTCATGGTGGTACGACGATTTGCCCCAGACGTAGCCGGAGACGAGCCGGCGGGCCTTGCGTGCGACCGTCCGCACGCTGTCGGACGGGTTCTGGAGATTGGCGAGCACCAGCGGGATCTGCGCCTGGTTGGCGTTGGTCAGTACGGTCAGGAAGTCTTCGTCCACGGCTGCTACTCCAGCATCGGTCGCTCCGGCCGCGGTGGCCGGGTAGAGGGCTCCGACCGTCAGCGTGGTCAGTGAGCCGGCGAGGAACGTACGACGCTGCATCGAAGCCTCCAATGAGGGGTAGCGGCGCACCAAAGCATTGGTAAGCGGTTGCCAAATGTCCAGTACTGTCTCCTCTGCGACTTTGTCCTGTCAATACTTCGCAGCTGTCCGCATCTGGTCCGCTCGAGGTTGGCTCAGAGTCTTGTGTGAACCGGTTTCCTGGGCTAACTTGACCGGCCAAGGCAAGCGCTTTCCGCCGCCCCGAGGTTTCCGGAGGTAAGAAAGTATGAGTGCGCTGGGCGAGCTCGGCTCGCTCCGGAAGAAGAAGCCGGCAGGGCAGGAGCCTGGCCGGGGCGGCGGGGCGGGGAAGGTCAAAACGAGACAATCTGGCCGCGTACCTGTTTCTCGCGCCGTGGCTGCTAGGGCTGTTCCTCATCACCATCGGGCCGATGCTGGCCTCGCTGTACCTGTCCTTCACGGACTACAACCTGATCCAGGCGCCCCAGTGGATCGGCGCTCGAGAACTTCACCCGGATGCTGTCCGACGAGCGGCTGCACAACTCGCTGCGCGTCACCTTCACCTACGTGTTCGTCTCGGTGCCGCTGCAGCTGGCGGTCGCCCTGCTGCTCGCCGTCGTCCTGGACCGCGGTGTCCGCGGGATGGCGTTCTACCGCTCGGTCTTCTACCTGCCGTCGCTGCTCGGCTCGAGTGTCGCGATCGCGATCCTGTGGCGCCAGGTGTTCGGCACCGAGGGCCTGATGAACCAGGTGCTCGCCCTGGTCGGCATCGACGGCAAGGGCTGGATCTCCGACCCGAGTACGGCGCTGGGCACGCTGGTGGTGCTGAACGTGTGGACGTTCGGCTCGCCGATGGTGATCTTCCTGGCCGGCCTGCGGCAGATCCCGGCGATGTACTACGAGGCCGCCTCGGTGGACGGCGCCGGGGTCCTGCGCCGGTTCTTCAGCATCACGCTGCCGCTGCTCACCCCGATCATCTTCTTCAACCTGGTGCTGCAGATCATCCACGCGTTCCAGTCCTTCACCCAGGCGTTCGTCGTCTCCGGGGGAAGCGGCGGGCCGTCGGACTCGACCATGTTCTTCACGCTCTACCTCTACGACCGGGGCTTCGGCAATTTCGACATGGGCTACGCCTCCGCGATGGCGTGGTTCCTGCTCGTGATCATCGGGGTCTTCACCGCGGCGAACTTCTTCGCCTCGAAGTACTGGGTGTTCTATGACGACTGAGACGCTCCGCCGCATCGGTGGCCGCGCACGGCCCGCCGCGATCAGCTGGGTCCGGCTCCGGCCGGTGCTGATCCACCTCGCGCTGGCCGCCGCCGCTCTGGTGATGCTCTACCCGGTGATCTGGATGGTGGTCAGCTCACTGCGGCCGGGCAACGAGATCTTCCGCGAGCCCGGCCTGCTGGTGAAGGACC
Organism: uncultured Actinomycetota bacterium; assembly: GCA_963770725.1. GTDB lineage: Bacteria > Actinomycetota > Actinomycetes > Propionibacteriales > Kribbellaceae > Kribbella. The sequence continues at coordinate 677,870 of CAVYQT010000007.1, read as the reverse complement.
TGCGGATCGAGAACTACCGGGTCGGCTGGAACGCGCTGACCGAGCCGTTCAGCCGCTACCTGCTGAACTCCGCGGCCGTGGTGCTCGGCAGCGTCCTCGGCAACCTGGTGTCGTGCTCGATGGCGGCGTACGCGTTCGCCCGGCTGGAGTTCGTCGGGAAGAAGTTCTGGTTCGCGATCATGCTGCTCAGCATCATGCTGCCGATCCACGTGGTGATCGTGCCGCAGTACATCCTGTTCTCGCAGGCTCGGCTGGATCAACACGTTCCTGCCGCTGGTCATCCCGAAGATGCTGGCCACCGACGCGTTCTTCATCTTCCTGATGGTGCAGTTCATCCGCGGCATCCCGCGCGAGCTGGACGAGGCGGCCCGGATCGACGGCTGCGGCCGGGCCGGGACCTTCCTGCGGGTGATCCTGCCGCTGATGGTGCCGGCGCTGGCCACCACCGCGATCTTCACGTTCATCTGGACCTGGAACGACTTCTTCAGCCAGCTGATCTACCTGACCGACCCGAAGATGTACACCGTCCCGGTGGCGCTGCGGTCGTTCGTCGACGCGACCGCGGAATCCTCCTGGGGTTCGATGTTCGCGATGTCGGTCGTCTCCCTCGTCCCGATCTTCCTCGCCTTCCTGCTCGGCCAGCGGTTCCTGATCAAGGGCATCGCCACCACCGGCATCAAGTAACTCCTGAAAGGTTCACATCATGAGGCCGCACATCCCACCCACCGCGGGCCGTCGCCTGCGGGCCCTGGCCGCCGTCGCGATCGCCACCACCCTGCTGGCCGCCAGCGCCTGTGGCGGTGACTCCGGCGGCGGTGGCGACAGCGCAGCCGCCGACGAACCGGTCACCCTGCGGTTCACCTGGTGGGGTGGCGACACCCGCACCAAGCTGACCCAGCAGGCGATCGACGCCTACAAGAAGGACCACCCGAACGTGACGATCAAGGGTGAGTTCGGCGAGTGGTCCGGGTACTGGGACAAGCTCGCCACCACGGTCGCCGCGAACGACGCACCGGACATCATCCAGATGGACGAGAAGTACCTGCGCGAGTACGCCGACCGCGGCGCACTGCTCGACCTGAAGAAGGCCGAAGGGCTGGACACCGGCAAGTTCGAGCCGGACACGTTGAGCGCCGGTGAGTTCGACGGCGGCCTGTACGGGCTGAACGCCGGGCATCAACTCCTTCTCGGTACTCGCGAACCCGGCCGTCTTCAAGGCCGCCGGGCGTGGCGATGCCGGACGACACCACCTGGACCTGGGACGACTACACCAGGATCGCCGCCGAGATCAGCACGAAGCTGAACGGCAAGGGCTGGGGAACCGGCACGCTGGGCCAGAACGAGGCCTCGCTGAACCTCTGGGCCCGCCAGCACGGCGAGTCGCTGTGGACGAAGGACGGCAAGCTCGGCGTCTCGAAGGACCAGACGACCGCGTTCTTCACGCAACGTGCAGAAGATGCGCGACGCCAAGGCCATCCCGCCGGCGGAGTTCAGCTCGCAGGACCTGAACGCGGCGCTCGACCAGTCCGCGATGGCGACCGGCAAGCTGGCCATGAGCTTCGTCTGGAGCAACCAGCTGAACGCGTTCAGCAAGGCGGCCGGCAAGGAGTTGAAGCTGCTCCGGATCCCCAGCGTCGAGGGCAAGGCGACCGCGAACGGCTCGTACTACAAGGGATCGATGTTCTGGTCGATCTCGTCGCGGTCGAAGAACCAGAAGGCAGCGGCCGAGTTCGTGAACTACCTGTCCAACAGCACCGCGGCCGGGAACATCCTGCTCGCCGAGCGGGGCGTGCCGCCGAACACCGAGATCCGCGCGGCGGTGACGCCGAAGCTGCAGCCGGCCGACGCCGCGTCCGCCAAGTTCATCCAGGACATCGGCAAGGAGCTCGGCGACCCGTCGCCGGCGCCGCCGGTGGGTGGCGGTCAGGTGGAGAAGATCATCCAGCGCTACACCACCGAGGTGCTGTTCGGCCGGCAGACACCGGACAAGGCCGCGCAGGGATTCATCGACGAGGTCAACGGGGAGCTCAAGTAAGTGTTGCTGATGGCAACTGATTGCCGATGACCGCGCCCAGGGTGGCCGTGGCAGGTGTCCACGGCCACGGGGCGTCACATGTCCGGAACGTGGCGCGGCTGGCCGAGGCCGGCCGCGCCCGTCTGGCCGCCGTCGCCGATCCGCGGCCGGCCGAGGACCTGCCTGACGACGTCCAGGTGTTCGGCGGCCTGGACGAGTTGCTCGCGGCAACCGAGGTCGACGTGGTGATCATCAGTACGCCGATCCAGACGCACGTCCCGCTGGCCGAAATGGCGATGCGGGCGGGGGCCGACGTACTGCTGGAGAAGCCGCCGACGGCGTCGCTGGCCGAGTTCGAGCAGCTGTCCGCGGTGGTCGCCCAGACCGGCCGGGCCTGTCAGGTCGGCTTCCAGGCACAGGCGTCGATGGCGACGCTGACGCTGGCGGAGATGATGACCGACGGGCGGCTCGGTGAGATCCGCGGGATCAGCGCGACCGGCAAGTGGGTCCGGAAGGCGCAGTACTTCCAGCGCGCGCGCTGGGCCGGCCGCCGTACGCTCGACGGGGTCGCGGTGGTCGACGGCGCGGTGACGAACCCGTTGGCCCACTCGACCGCGGCCGCGTTGCTGCTCGACGGTTCGCCCGGTGCGGACGACGTACGGTCGGTGGAGACCGAGCTGTTCCGGGCCAACGCGATCGAGTCCGACGACACGTCCACGGTCCGGATCGTCACCGGCCGCGGTACGACGATCCTGATCGCGGTGACGTTGTGCGCCGCGGAACATCTCGAGCCGCAGGTGATCGTGCACGGCTCGACCGGTCGCGCCGTACTGAAGTACGCCACTGACGTGCTCGAGCTGCCCGACGGCACGGTGGAGAAGTACGAGCGGTACGACCTGCTGGCGAACCTGCTCGCCCATCGCGCGGATCCCGCCGTACCGCTGTACTGCCCGCTCTCCGCGACCGGTGGCTTCACCAAGGTCGTCGAGGCGGTCCGGGTGGCTGACGCGCCGACCGAGATTCCCGGCGCCCTGGTGCGCTGGGAAGGCGAGGACATCGAACGGCATCCGATCGTGGTCGATGTGGAGAAGTGGATCGACCGGGCCTCCGACGAGCTGGCGTTGTTCAGCGAACTCGGGGCGCCGTGGACCATCATTCAGTCGAAGCGGGAGAACCCATGACGGCGCGGATCGACAGGCCATCACAAGTCGCTTGGCGTCGGGGTATGTCGGAGCCGGTGCTCGAGATTCCGTTCGATGATGCGTTTCAGTTCGATCCGTCGCCGACGTTCGGCCAGTTGAGAGAGCACCGGCCGGTGGCGCGGGTGCGGACGTTGGCGGGCGCCGAGATCTGGTTGGTGAACCGGTACGACGACGTGCGGCTGGTGCTCGCGGATCCGCGGTTCTCGCGCGCGGCGGTGGTGAAGCAAGGCGCGCCGCGAGTCGCGCTGGCGAGCAGTTCCGGGAGTGGACAGAGCTCGGGTACAGCATGCGGATGGCGGAGAAGGATCTCGTCGAGGACGCTTTGACGAGTCTGACCGCGTACATCGAGGCGCTCGTCACCGAGAAGCTGGCGAACGCCGACCAGCCGGCCGAGGACCTGCTCGACGAGCTGGTAAGGGCGCGCGAGGAGGGTGACTGGCTCAGTCAGGACGAGCTGATCGCGTTCGGCGTGAACCTGCTGGTGGCCGGCCACGAGATCTGAACCCCGCGCCGGGATGCGGCCGGCGCGGGGTCTCGATCAGTTCTGCGAGGTCGACACGAGGCCGTGCTCGACGTCGTACTGCTCCATGAAACGGGCGGCCATCGGCTCGCTGGAGGCGATCGCGTCGGCCAGCTTCTTCGGCGTCCGCTCGTGACCCTCCGGCCAGTCGGACAGCAGCGCCCAGGCCCGCATCCGCTTCTTCTCCAGCGCGGTCGGCTCGGCCGCGGGCTCCTCGATCTTCACCGACTCCATGGCCGGCTTCTCCACCACGGACTCGTCCACGACCGACTTCCGCACGACCGGCTCCGCCTTCTGCACGACGGGCTCCGGCAGCACCGGCTGAACGACCGCAGGCTTCGGCGCCGGGGTCTGGATCAGCGCCGGCGGCTGGGTGTCGGCCGGTCCCGCGAACGGGGACGGCGGCTGCGGCTTCTGCACGACCGGCTCGGCCTTCGCCTGCGGTGCCATCGGCTTGAGTTTGCCGATCGACTCGGCCTTCGGCGACTTCGAACCATTCGTCTGTACGACGTGCTGCGGCTCGCTCTCGTCCTCGACCACCTCGGCCTCGGCGACCGACTCGTCGGTGTTGCGGTCGTAGGGCAGGTAGTCGACGGCCATCAGCTCACCGGTCATCGCCTCGCCCCAGGCGTCCTCGTCGCGCAGCGACACACCGGTGTCCGTCATCGACCGCAGTTGCCGCGGCCGTGGTTGCTGGCCCTCGACCACCCAGACCGCTGCCCGCAGGTCGCCGCGGTCGGCGTCGTCCTCGGACGGCTCCGGCGGCGGCGAGATCGCCTTGGTCAGCTTGTTGGTGATGACCTCGTAGTTGATCCGCTCCTCGAGCATCCCGGCCAGCCGGTCCGGGTCGTACGTCGTCTCGGCGATCTTGGCCAGCCGCTCGTCCTGGTGCTCGGAACGGATGTACTCGGCAACGGTTCCGGCGATGGCATCGCGCCGGGACTTGTTCCGGATCTGGTGCTGGGCCGCGCGCAGGCTCTCGTACAGGCCGTACCCGTGCTCGATCGCCAGTGACCGCGCCAACCAGGTGACCCGCGGCTCGCGGACCCACTGGATGACTCCGTACACCGGGCCGGTCTCGCGCATCTGCCCGGCCCGGCGCAGCGCGTCCCGGCGGCGGGCCGAGCTGTGGATCAGCCACAGCACATAGGCGAACGCGGACAGGCCGCCGAAGCCGAAGGCGAGGAACCGCTCCTCCGGCCGCCAGTGGCCGACCACGTTGAAGACGACCGCGACCAGCGCCGCGAAGAACGACATCGCGCGGTAGGCGTAGGCCTGTTCACCCTTGCGCCGGCGCAGGTCGGCAAGCGCGGCGGTGGCGACACCGCCGAGTTCCAGCACGGCCACCGCGGGCGTGACGAGGGCGATCTTGAGGAACGGCGAGAAGCCGGTCTCGGGCCAGGGGATGTGGGTCACGCCGGCCCAGACCTGGCCGACAAGTGCGGCCGCGGCCGCAGTAGCGTAGAAGGCGTAGGCAACCTTGTCCGCACCGGTGAGAGGTACGTTGGCCAGTTCGCCAGGACTGGTGCTGGTGGTGTTCTCCTGCAAGACGTGGTCTCCTGACCGGTTTGGGCTCTCCGGCAGTATCGTCGGGTGATAGTACGGTGAATGTTGTGGGGCCTCCCCAACAGGGCGCTGCAAGAGGCTACCGGTTTCCGGCCCCGAAAGGGGAGGCGAATCCGGAAACGTCTCGAACCTCCCCGGCTCGGCCGCCACTTCACACCTGCGAGTTTTGACCTCTTCTTTGTGCTTCGGAATTTGCGCTCATGCCCGACCCCGCCGCGCTGACGCCCGTCCCTGCGTGACGCTACGGCCTCCCCTTCGCCGGCTGCACGCTGCTCCGCACCCTGGTGAACGACGTCTACGAGGTCACCACGGCCGGCGCTCAAGCTCTACCGGTACGGCGGCCACGGACCTGACGGAATCCGTTGGGAGACAGGGCCTTCGGCGCACTTGATCGCCAACGGACTGTCGACGCCGGCGGTCCGTCCGCTGCCCGACGGCGACCCGGTCGGGCTGCTCGACGCACCCGAGGGACCCCGCCCGTTCGTGCTCCAGGAATTCGTCGATGGCACCAAGCCGCCGTACGAGGGGAGCTGTATCAAGACTTCGGCGTACTGGTTGCCCAGGTCCACGAAATGGCCGTAGGTGTCCGAATTCCCTCGGCGGACGGCCGACCTGTCACACAGTCTCGACGAACTCGCCCCGCTGCTCGCGCCCGCGGAGGAAACCCTCGCCGAGGCTGTACGGAACAACCTCGCCCAGTACAGTCCCGGCCGCGGCATCTGCCATGGCGACGTCACGCTCGACAATCTCCTGGTCGCGGGCAACGGTCTCACCCTGTACGACTTCGACGGCGTCGACGAACTTCTCTGACGCGTCAGGATTCACAGCCAGTCCCCAGGATTCGTCCAGGAAGCGCCAGGATTGGGCGCACATCCTGGGGACATGCGCCGCGTCCTGCCGACTTCGCTGACCGCACGGGTGACCGTCGCGGTCGTCTTGCTGATGGCAACGGTCAGTCTGGTGATGAGTGCGTTGACCACCGCCGCGATCAGCTCGTACCTGACCAGGCAGCTCGACGACAAAGTCGACGCATCGCACAGCCGGGCGATCGGCGTACTGAACAAGCCCGGCGGTGACGGGCCCAAGCAACCACCGGGCATCGACAACCCGCACGGCCAGGATGCGGGCACGATCACCCTCTACCGGACCGACTCGACCGCCAGCGGCAACGTCATCAGAACGGACGGCGAGCTGGCCGGCCTGTCCGCGCAGGCGATCAGCACCCTCACCTCGGTACCGACCGGCACGAACGAAACCGTCGACGTTCCCGGGCTGGGTCAATACCGGGTGCACGCGTCACTGATCAGGGGTACGACGGTCATCACCGGCCTACCCACCAAGGACATCGACGACACGGTGAACAGCCTGATCGGCTGGGAGGTCCTCTTCGGCTGCGTCGGCGTACTCACCGCGGGAGGCGTGGCGATCGTCGTCGTACGGCGTCAATTGCGGCCGCTGCGCCAGGTCGCGCAGACCGCTCGCCAGGTGGCCGGCATTCCGTTGGCCACCGGCGAGATCGGGGTGACCGCGCGCGTGCCGGACGCACTCACCGACGAGCGGACCGAGGTCGGTCAGGTGGCGGTTGCCTTGAACACCTTGCTGGGTCATATGGAGAACGCGTTGGACACGCGGCATCGCAGCGAGCAGCAGGTCCGGCAGTTCGTCGCCGATGCCTCCCATGAGTTGCGTACGCCGCTCACCACGATCCACGGCTATGCGCAGCTCAGCCTGCGCAGTCCGGAACATCTTCCGCTGGCCATGGGCAAGGTGATGGTGGAAGCCACCCGGATGGCGTCGCTGGTCGAGGACCTCCTGCTGCTGGCCCGACTCGACGCCGGCCGGCCGCTCGACCTCAGACCGGTCGACCTGACCCGCTTGGCGCGATCCGGCGCTGGTGCAGTCGATGGCGACCGTGATCACTGGCATGCAGGGCAAGGCCGACGGCAGCCAGCTCAAGCAGAACAACCGTGTCCTGGCGACGGCGAAGCACTTCGTGGGTGACGGCGGTACGACGTATGGATCGTCGACCACCGGTAGTTACACGATCGACCAGGGCATCACCGAGGTCACCCGGCAGCAACTGGAGACACTGCACCTGGCGCCGTTCAAGACCTCGGTGGATCTCGGGGTCGGCACGGTCATGCCGTCGTACTCGAGTGTCGCCGTCGACGGTCAGCCGCCCGTCAAGATGCACGGCAGCGGTGAGCTGATCAACGGGGTGCTGAAGGAGCGGATGGGCTTCGACGGGTTCGTGATCAGCGACTGGCAGGCGATCGACCAGCTGCCGGGTGACTACCCGAGCGACATCCGGACGTCGATCAACGCCGGCCTCGACATGATCATGGTGCCGACGAACTACCAGGGCTTCACCCAGGGCCTGACCGACGAGGTGACCGCGGGCCGGATCCCGATCAGCCGGATCGACGACGCGGTCCGGCGGATCCTGACCGAGAAGTTCAAGCTCGGCCTGTTCGAGCACCCGTACGCCGACACGTCGCGCATCGCCGAGGTGGGGTCGGCCGCCCATCGCGCGGTCGGCCGCGAAGCGGCGGCGAAGTCCCAGGTGCTGCTGAAGAACGACGGGAACCTGCTTCCGCTGAGTCCGGCGAAGAAGGTCTACGTCGCCGGAAGCAACGCGAACGACCTGGGCAACCAGATGGGCGGCTGGAGCATCAGCTGGCAGGGCGGTTCGGGTACGACGACCACCGGTACGACGATCCTGGACGGGATCAAGCAGGTGGTGCCGTCGGCAACGTTCAGCGTAGACGCGTCGGCTCCGGTCGAGGGCCACGACGTCGGGGTGGTGGTCGTCGGTGAACGCCCGTACGCCGAGGGAATCGGTGACGTGGGCAACGGTCACGACCTGTTGCTGTCGGACGCCGACAGGGCTGCGGTGGACAAAGTGTGCGCGGCGATGGAGTGTGTCGTGCTGATCGTGTCCGGCCGGCCGCAGGTGATCGCCGACCAGCTCGGCGCGATCGATGCCCTGATGGCGTCTTGGCTCCCGGGCACCGAGGGTGCGGGCGTTGCCGATGTGCTGTCCGGCAAGCGGCCCTTCACCGGTCGGCTCCCGGTCAGCTGGCCGCGGGCGGAGGACCAGCAGCCGTTGAACGTCGGTGATGCGTCCTACGATCCGCAGTACCCCTACGGCTGGGGTCTGACCACGCAGGCGACGGCCCGGCAGAAGCTGACCGAGGCGCGCGACGTCCTCCTGCAGAAGCATGACCCGTATGCACTTGCCGCGGGTGTCGCCGCCGGTGTCGCACTCCACGTCAAGGACTGGTCGGGACCGCAGGCGCCCATCGCGCTGGCCGCCCTAGCGCAGTCCGGGAAGTACCTGGAGCGGACCACGGCCGACTCCTACGCCCAAGGCGATGCGGTGGTGAGTGCAGCTCGCTGGATCGCGCAGAACCGGATCGGACCGAACGTCGACGAGCCGGCCTCGAAGCTCACGTCCGACGCGGAGCACCTGCTCCTCACCGGGAGTCTGTACGCCGCGATCGGCAAGCTGACCGCGGCGTACCGGCTGAAGTAGGTGATGGGCGGGACGGAGAGCCCCTCATCCGTCCCGCCCATCACCACGTCGACGCCCCTGTCGCCGACGCCCCCCGTGTGGTCGACCCCGTTGGTCTGGACGCGGGCTCCGGCGAAAAGGTTCGAAACGGTCTAGACCGGCGCGAACTCGCGTTCGCGGACCTCGGGCGCCGCGGCGGCCGCGAGCTTGTTCGGCCACCAGGCCTTCCGGCCGAGCAGGACCATGATCGAGGGCAGCATCACGATCCGGACCAGGGTCGCGTCGATCAGCACGGCGACGGCCAGGCCGACACCCATCTGCTTCATCTCGAGCATGCCGAGGGTGGCGAAGACCGCGAACACCGAGACCATCACCGCGGCGGCACTCGTGACCACACCGGCCGACTCGGTGATCCCCTTGCGGACGGCCTCCCGTGGCGTCAACCCCTCCGCGACGCCTTCCCGGATCCGGCCGAGCACGAACACGTGGTAGTCCATCGACAGTCCGACCAGGATCACGAAGAGGAAGAGCGGGATCCACGACACCACGAACCCGGCCGACGTGAAGCCCAGGAGTCCTTCCGCCCACGTGTGCTGGAACACCAGCGCCAGGACGCCGAAGCAGGCGGCCACCGAAGCCAGGTTGAGCAAGGTCGTCACCAGTGCGATCGCCACGCTCCGGAACGTCGCCGCCATCATCACCAGCGTCAGCGCCAGCACGAACGCGATCACGTACGGCAGCCGCTCCCGCTGGTTGTTGCCGTAGTCAACCGAGTCCGCCGACTCGCCGCCGACCGCCCAGGTCACCGATCCCAGCGCGGCCGGCGCCAACTCCGTCCGCAACTGGCTCAGCGCGGCCTTGCCGTTCGCACTGCTCTCCGGCAACACCGACACCAAGGTCAGCACCGCGGTCCCGTCCGCCTGCCGGATCGCCTCGCCCGGCGGTACGACGAACTTGCCGGTCTGTACTGCGGACTTCTGCAGCCCGGTCAACGCCGCGACCGCACCGCCGCCCTGTGCGACGACGTCGTACGACAGACCGCCCTGGGACGGGAAGTTCGCCTGCAGTTCCTTGAACGTGCGGACCTCGGGGATGCTCTGCGGCAGCGTGTTCAGATCGGCCGACTCGGTCTTCATCCCCAGTGCCGGTACGGCGAGCGCCACCACCGCAACCGCGGAGAGCGACAGTGCGGCGCGCGGGTAGCGCAGTACCGGAGCCAGGATGCGACGGCTGATGCCACCCGGACCGATGCGCCGGTTGAGACGCCACAGCAGCGGGACGCGCGGCCGGTCGACCCGGTGACCCAGCTTCGCGAGCAGTGCGGGCAACACCGTCAGCGAACCGATCACCGCCACCGCGACCACCACGATCGTTGCCGTCGCCATCGAGGTGAAGGTCGCGTCCTGCGAGACGTACAGGCCGGCCATCGAGACGATTACGGCGAGACCGGAGACGACCACCGAGTGCCCGGAGGTCGCGGCCGCGATCTCGACGGCGTCCAGGGTGCTGCGGCCCTTGCGTCGTTCCTCGCGTTCACGCTTGAGATAGAAGAGCGAGTAGTCGACGCCGACCGCCATACCGATCAGCAGGACGACGTTGGCCACCGAACCGCCGTCCGGGAACAGGTAGGACAGCGGCGCGTAGAAGCCGAGGGCGGCGCCGACGGCCGAGAACGCCAGCAGCACCGGGATACCGGCCGCGATCAACGCGCCGAAGGCCAGCAGCATCAAGGCGAAGGTGATCGGCAGGCTGAGCTTCTCCGCCTTCGCGAGGTCGGAGCCGACCTGCTTCCAGATGCCAGCGTCCACCGATGCGCTGCCGGCCTGCGCGATGGTCAGATCCGGGTTCGCCTGCTGCACCTCGGCCGTGGTGGCGACGATCCTCTCGATGTTGTCGGACGCGTCGTCCGCCGTACCCTTCAGCTCCATCGGGACGAGCGCGGCCTTGCCGTTCTCCGACCAGACCGGCTGCCCGACCGCCTGGATCGAGTCCAGTGCCTTGAGCTTCTGCTGGAGTTGGCCGATCGCCGTACTCGCGGCCGCCTTGTCCAGCGGTCCGTCGGGATCGGTCAGCAGGACGGTCTCGGCTGGGCGGTCACCCAGTCCGGCCTTCTCGATCATTTCCGCGGCCTGGCCGGACTGGCCGACCCAGGTGTCCTTGTTCTCCGCCTGCTGCTTCGGGATGACCACCGACATCCCGACCGCGACGACGACGAGCAGCAGCCAGAGGCCGATCGCCCGCCATGGATGAGTCGCACTCCAGCGCGCGATGCGCACAGTTACTGATCCCCTGCTCACCCTGGTCACCTCTCGTTCGGTTCGGTCAGGACGAGCCTGACCGGACCGCACGCGGAACTCAGGAGTCTTGAGCCCCCCGGCGGGGTGGACCTAGGCCTACCCCGCGACAGGTTCGGCGGTGCGGGAGCGGAGGCGGCGGAGCATGCGGGCGTCCTCGAAGCCGACCGCCCGCGCCGCGGCCTCGACCGTCGTACCGTGGCCGATCAGGTGTTCGGCGCGTTCGAGCCGCAGGAGTTGCTGGTAGCGGAGCGGCGTCAGCCCGGTGGCGGACGTGAAGATCCGGGTCAGGGTCCGTTCGCTCACCCCGACGTCCCGGGCGAGGTCGGCCAGCAGCAGGCGGTCGGGGTACCGGGCGTCGATGACGTCCTGCACCCGGTGCGCGAGGTCGCTGAGGTGACCGCGATGCCGCAGCATCGCGCTCTCCTGCAACTCGTCACCGTTGCGCCGCGCGTAGACGACCATCTCCCGCGCCACCCGCGCGGCCGCCTCGGCACCACGCGCGACGGCGACCAGGTGCAGCGCGAGGTCGATACCGCTCGCGATACCCGCGGACGTGATCACGCGCTCGTCCATGACGTAGAGGACGTCCCGCACGATCGTCGCCTTCGGATACCGCGCCGCCAGTTCGTCGGTCAGGTCGTGGTGCGTGGTGTAGCGCCGACCGTCGAGCAACCCGGCAGCCCCGAGCGCATCGGCTCCCGAGCACACACTCGCCACCGAACCGCCGGCCGCGTGGTGACTCCGCAACCGCTGCCTCGTCTCCGGGCCGATCGGCGGCACCGGCGACAACCGAGGCGACCGCCATCCTGGCACGACGATCAGGTCGTTCGGACCGAGGTCGGGCCAGTCCAATCGGGCCTTCATCGGGACGCCCTGAGCCGTCATGATCTCGTCGGCCTCGGCCACGTAGCTCAACCGGTAGTCGTACCCGAGGTCGTTCGCGGTCGAGAAGACCTGTGCCGGCCCGGCCAGATCGAGCAGGTGCAGCTTCGGCACCAGCAGGAATGCGACCTGGGTAGGGCTCATCTGGTCAGGATGGCACGGGTACGGCGGTCAGTTCGTCGAGCGTCCGAATGGTGGCGAACCGGCCGGCCAGGGCGTACTCGGTTCGCTCGGTGACGACCTCGGGACCGAGCGTCCGCGGATCGGCCAGGATCTCCTCGAGGGTCGCGTCGGCCGGCATCGTCCAGTGCGGCAGCGAGGTGGTCGCGGTCGCCTCGGTGACGAACACGACGTCGTACCCGAAGTCGGAGGCGACCCGCGCGGTCGTCTCGCAGCACTGCTCGGTGCGGATGCCGCTGATCACCACCTCGGTGACGCCGTGCTGGGTGAGGAGTTGCTGCAGATTCGTTGTGGTGAAGGCGTTGTGGGACGTCTTGGTGATCATCGGCTCGCCGGGCAGCGGCTCGAGCCCTTCGATCAGCCGGACGTGACCGTTGACCGGATCGAACGCACCGCCGGTGCCGGGCTCGGTGTGCAGGACCCAGACCACCAGATCGCCCTTGTCCCGGGCGGCGCGCACCAGACGGTCGACGCGCTCGGCGATGTCGGGGTGGTTCACGGCTCGCCAGTTCGGGCGGACCCGGAAGGATTCCTGGACGTCGATCACGATCAGTGCGGTTCGGCTCATGACATCCATGCTCGCGGCCGGTCGTCGTACCGGAGAAGGCCCGATCGAGGCCGGCGGCGGACGGATCCGGTCAGCGATCACGAAGGGTTTCGATGGTCGTGCAGTCATCGGACGAATTCGAACGGTGACGAACTATTCCAAACACTGGACTGGCGTGCTTATGGTGCCCGGGTCGGCGTGGCTGGGTTTATTTTCTTGGGCTCTCGCCGCACACCGTCCACCAAGTGAGGGGAATGCGATGTCCGACCATCTACCCCGCCGGCAGGTCCTGCGCGCGGCCGGTGCGCTCGGGCTGGGTGCCGCCGCCGCGGGCGCTCTCAGCAGCACCGCGGACGCCGCGACCCAGGCCGCTGGTACGCCGGATAAGTTGACCGCCATGGGCGAACATCACGGCAGGTTCGAGATCCGCAAGGACCCGTTCGGCACCACCCCTGACGGCCAGAAGGTGGACGTGTACACGTTCACCAACGGCCGGGTCACCATCTCGATGCTGACCTGGGGCGCCACCATCCAGCGGGTCGAGACGCCGAACCGGCGCGGCCGGACCGAGAACATCAGCCTCGGCTTCGACAACCTGCCGGACTACGCGACGCTCAGCCCGTACTTCGGCTCGACCATCGGCCGGTACGGCAACCGGATCGCGAAAGGGCAGTTCACGCTGGACGGGACGACGTACCAGATCCCGATCAACAACGGCGAGAACGCGTTGCACGGCGGCACCATCGGCTTCGACAAGAAGGTGTGGAAGGCCAAGGTCGTCCGCAGAGACAAGGCTGTCGGGGTCGCGTTCAGCTATGTCAGCCCGGACGGCGAGATGGGCTTTCCTGGTGAGCTCACCACGACCGTGACCTACACGCTCGACCGCCGGGACACGCTGCGGATCGAGTACCACGCGACCGTCGCGGGCAAGCCGACGATCGTGAACCTGACCAACCACGTGTACTTCAACCTGGCCGGTGAGGGCAGCGGCTCGATCGACGGCCACGTGCTGGAGCTGGACGCACCGTCGTACACCCCGGTCGACGCCGGGCTGATCCCGACCGGCGAGATCGCGCCGACGGCCGGTACGCCGTTCGACTTCAGCAGGCCGACGGCGATCGGCAAGCGGATCCGGGACGACCACCCGCAGCTGGTGATCGGGCGCGGGTACGACCACAACTTCGTGCTCGGCGCGGACGCCGGCAAGGACGGCCTGCGCTTCGCCGCCCGCTTCTGGGAGCCGGAGGAGGGCCGTACCGTCACCGTCCACACCAGTGAGCCGGGTGCGCAGTTCTACAGCGGGAACTTCCTCGACGGCACCTTCCAGGGCATCGGCAACAAGTCCTACCGCCAGGGCGACGCCTTCGCGTTCGAGACCCAGCACTTCCCGGACTCGCCCAACCACCCCAACTTCCCGTCCACCGTCCTCCGCCCCGGCGAGACCTACCGCACCACCACCACCTACACCTTCGGCACCAAGTAGCCGCGCTGTACCGAAGCACGGGTAGTAGTCGCACACAGGCGGCAGCCAAGTGCCGCTGAGGCGTGCTGACGGGGACTACTACCCGTTCTTCGGTACGCAGTCACCGTTCGTTCGGACCCAGCCAGAGGCCGCCGTTGGCCTCGAGGACCTGCCCGGTGACCCAGCGGGCGTCGTCGGAGGCGAAGAAGGCGATCACGTCCGCGAGGTCCGGAGCCTGGCCGTGGCGGCCGAGGGCGACCATGGCGGCGACCCGGCCGGCGGAGGTTGGGTCCTGGAGCCAGCCGTTCATGTCGGTTTCGGTGATACCGGGCGAGACCGTGTTCACGGTGATCTCGCGGGGGCCGAGGGTGCGCGCCAGCGAGCGGGTGAAGACGTTGAGTGCGCCCTTGGTCATTCCGTAGGTGATCTCCGGCTGGGCGAACCAGGTGACGCCGGAGGACACGTTCACGATCCGGCCGCCGTCCGGCATCAACGGCAGCACCCGCTGGGTCAGGAACAGCGGCGCCTTGACGTTGACGGCGATCAGCCGGTCGAACTGCTCGGGGGTGATTTCGTGGATGTTGTCCGCGTAGTCGACGACCGCGGCGTTGTTCACCAGGATGTCCAGGTCCGCGCCGTTCAGCCCGGCGATCAGTCCGTCGTGCAGGGAGTCGATGGCACCGTCTGTCCCGAACTCGGCCCGGACGGCGAACGCCGCGCCGCCGGCGGCCGCGATCGCCTCGACGGTCTCCTTCGCCGCCGTCTCGTTCGTCCCGTAGTGCACCGCGACCCGCGCGCCGTCGGCGGCCAGCCGTTGTGCCGCGGCCCGGCCGATTCCGCGGGAACCGCCGGTGACCAGCGCCGTCTTTCCGTTCAAGCTCATATCGGTAGCCCTTCATGATGAAACGATCCCTGACATTTACGATAGGGAACGATCCCTAACATTGCTACCCTGTTCTCGTGAGCACCCGCAGGAGTTCCGCCGAGACGCGTGCGCACGTGCTCGCGGTCGCGCACGAACTCTTCTACTGGCAGGGAATCCGGGCGATCGGCGTCGACCGGATCGCCGCCGACGCGGGGATCGCGCCGACCACGCTGTACCGGCTGTTCGCGTCGAAGGACGACCTGATCGCGGCGTACGTCGACCGCGCGCACGAGGCCTACCGTGAGTGGTTCCGGACGGCGCTCGATCGCGGCGGCGACGATCCGCGCGAGCGCGTGCTGGCGCTCTTCGACGAGCAGAACGTGATGCTCCAGCCGGAGATCTGCCGCGGCTGCCCGTTCCTGATGGTGCTGACCGAGTTCCCGGACGAGAAGCTGGCGAGTCATCAGCAGGCGGTCCGGCTGAAGCAGTGGGTTCACGACCAGTTCGTCGTACTGGCCGAGGACTTGACGTCGGACGACCCCGATCGGTTGGCGACGCATCTGACCCTGATCTTCGAGGGTGCCTACGCGTCCGTGCAGGCGCTCGGGATCAAAGGGCCGGCCGATGGCGCGCGGTCCTTGGTCGAGACGCTGATCTAACTCCGCCGCCAGACTGTTCCCTGGCGGTCGCGGCCGGTCCATTGCTCGATGGCTGCCACCTCGGCGGATGCACCCAGCTCACGTTCCAGCAGCCAGTAGGCGAGGTCGACGCCGGCGAACCAGCCGGTGCCGCAGGTGACCAGGTCGCCGTCGTCGACGATCCGGGCGTCGATCACCTCGGCCCACTGCTTCAGCCGTTCGTAGTCGGCGCGGTGGGTGGTGGCGGGACGGCCCTCGATCAGTCCGGCGGCGCCGAGCAGCAGGGATCCGGAGTCGATCCCGGCCAGGATCAGGGTGTCGCCGCCCGCCCGCTTCGCCTCGGCCAGCTGCTTCGGGATCACGCCACGCTCGATCTCCTCCAGGATCCAGCCGCCGGACACCGCGAGGACCTGCGCTGTACTGGGCGACCAAGGCTCGAGGTTCGCGAACGTCGTTCCGTAGCACCCGGTCACCTCGGTCGCGCCGTCTGCGGTCACCAGCCGGGGATCCACCTCCAGGCCACGCCGCTTCGCGTTCGCGAACACCGCGTACGTCGACAGCGCGTCGACCTCGGCCACTCCTTCGAACATCAGTACGTCGATCCGCATGTCACTCAGCCTGTGTCCGCGAGCCTTTGAAAGGGAGTGGCTGGAAAGACATCATCAGCTAGATTCGCGCCATGATCAGAGTCGCCGTCCTCGCCCTCGAAGGCGCGATCGGGCTGGAGTTGGCCGGCGCGTGCCAGGTGTTCGCCAGCGCCGAGGGGTTGTACGACGTCCGCGTCTGCGGCGCACCGGGTACGACGCTGATGGCGCATGACCGGCCCATTCTCCGAGCCGAAGCGCCGTACCCGCTGACCGAAGCGCTCCGGGCGCACACGCTGATCGTGCCGGCCGCCTTCGAGCCGAGTGACGATGTGGTGGAGTTGGTGCGGGAGGCGCATCGCCGGGGGGTGCGGATCGCGTCGATCTGTACCGGTGCCTTCGTGCTGGCGGCGGCCGGCGTACTGGATGGACGACGTGCGACCACGCATTGGGCGCATGCCGACAACCTTGCTCGCCGCTACCCGGAGGTCGAGGTGGTGGTCGACGCGCTGTATGTCGACGAAGGCGACGTACTGACGTCCGCGGGTATAACGGCCGGTCTCGACCTCTGTTTGCATCTGGTGCGGCGCGACCATGGCTCGGCGGTCGCGGCGGCGGTCGCGCGGCGGCTGGTGATGGCACCGCACCGGGACGGCGGTCAGGCGCAGTTCATCACCACACCCGTTGTTGCAGGCAACGATTCTCTCGAGCCGGTGATGCGCTGGATGCGCGACCACCTGGCCGAACCACTCACTCTCAGCACCATCGCCGCGCACGCCGCGATGAGCCCGCGCACCCTCTCCCGCCAGTTCCGCGCCCAGACCGGCACCACACCCCTCCAATGGCTCATCCGCCAACGCCTCACCCGAGCTCAGGAACTCCTCGAAACCACCAACCTCCCGATCACCCAGATCGCCGCCCTCTCCGGCTTCACCACCCCACTCCTCCTGCGCCAGCACTTCACCAAAACCTTCGCCACCACCCGCACCGCCTATCGCCGCACGTTCAGGCGCGACGGAGGGGATTCAGAAGTTGTAGTGGTCTGATTGAGAACGAATTCAGTAGTTGGAGTGATGGACCGGGGAGGGGGTGGGTGGAAAGGATGGGGGCATGACTACACGTTTCGGCATTTTTGTTCCGCAGGGCTGGAAGATGGATCTGGCGCAGATCGCGGATCCGGTCGAGCAGTACGAGGCGATGACGGCGGTCGCCAAGCGCGCCGACGACCAGTCGTGGGACTCGATCTGGGTGTACGACCACTTCCACACCGTGCCGGAGCCGAGTGACAACACCACCTTCGAGTGCTGGAGTGCGACCGCGACGCTGGCCCGCGACACCCAGCGGGTGAACATCGGCCAGATGGTCGGCTGCAACGGCTACCGCAACCCGGCGCTCTACGCCAAGATCGCCTCCACCGTCGACGTCGCCAGCCACGGCCGCCTGTACGCCGGGATCGGCGCGGGCTGGTACGAGCACGAGTGGAAGGCGTACGGCTACGACTGGACCGAGGTGAAGCCCCGGATGGCCGCCTTCCGGGAGGCGACCGAGATCATCGTCAAGATGTGGACCGAGGACGAGCCGGTCTTCGACGGCAAGTACTACTCGATCGACAAGCCGATCAACGAGCCGAAGGGTGTCCGCAAGCCGCACCCGAGCCTCTGGATCGGCGGCGGCGGCGCGCAGGTGACGCTGAAGCTGGTCGCGCAGTACGGCGACGCCGCAACATCGGCGGCGGCAACCCCGAGGTGATCAAGCAGAAGTGCGCGATCCTGCGGCAGCACTGCGAGAAGGTCGGCCGCGACTACGACGAGATCATCAAGTCGACCAACTTCAACATCTTCCCGATCGACAAGGGTGACGACCCGCAGCGGGCGACCGAGAAGGCGCTCGGCCCGATGAACCGGGAGAAGTTCGACAAGGACAACTTCGTCGCCACCGAGGACGAGATCGCAGACAAGGTGGAGGCCGCCCTGGAGGCCGGCGCCGACTACGTGAACTTCTACGTCCCCGGCGTCGCCTACGACCTGGACCTCGTCGACCGCGCCGAGCAGGTCGCCAAGCGCTTCGCCTGATGCCGCCGCGCCGTGACTAGAACCGGTCATGGCGGGAGTACGTCACCGAGACCGGTGGACCGGGGCTGACGGCAACTGTCAGGCTCCCGAAGATGGCCTCGCGTGGGTCGGGGCATCGGGAGGGACCCCTGTGAGTACCCGATCGTCTCGTCTCGCGAAGAGCCTGCTCGCGATGGTGGTCGCCAGTTCCCTGACGCTGGCGACCACCTCAGCGCAAGCCGCCGACGGCGGAAACACCAGCACCACCGAAAGGCCGACGCCGGGTGCGAGCACGCACCGGATCACCCTGGTCACGGGTGACGTCGCCGAGTTGACCACCGGTTCGAGCGGCCAGGTCTCCGCCCGGCTGACCAGCGACGAGCCGTACTACTTCGGCAACTTCGACGGCGACCTCACCCTGGTCCCGGCGGAGGCGTACCCGCTGCTCGCCGAAGGTCGCCTCGACAATCGCCTCTTCAACCTCACCGACCTCGTCGCCCAGGGGTACGACGACACCAGCAGCGACCGGCTGCCGCTCCTGCTGGCCGCACCGTCGACCCTGCGCAGCACCCCGCCCGCACCACAGGCGGCGACCGTGCGCCGTACCCTTCCCAGCGTCGGCAGCACCGCGGTCAGCGTGCGGAAGGCCGACGCGAAGACCTTCTGGGACAGCGTCAGCGGCCCGACCACGTTCACGTCAGGTAGCCAGGTCGGCAAGATCTGGCTCGACGGCCGCACCCGAGCGACCCTCGACCAGTCAACGAAGCAGATCGGCGCGCCAACGGCCTGGCGCGACGGGTACGACGGCCGCGGCGTCAAGGTGGCCGTCCTCGACACCGGGTACGACGCCGGCCACCCCGACCTGGCCAAGCAGGTGGTCGCCTCCGAGAGCTTCATCCCCGACCAGGCGGTCCAGGACCTGCACGGCCACGGCACCCACACCGCGTCGATCGTGGCCGGCCTGGGTACGGCGTCCGACGGGAACCGCGAGGGGGTCGCGCCGGGCGCTGACCTGCTGGTCGGCAAGGTGCTCGACAACAGCGGCAGCGGCTACGACTCCGAGGCGATCGCCGGGATGGAGTGGGCCGTCCAGCAGGGCGCCAAGGTGATCAGCATGAGCCTCGGCGGCCAGCCGACCGACGGCTCCGACCCGATGAGCCAGGCCGTCGACCAGCTGTCCAAGTCCAGCGGTGCCCTGTTCGTCATCGCGGCCGGCAACGCCGGTGCCGAGGAAACCGTTGCGGCTCCCGGTACGGCATCCGAGGCGTTGACCGTGGGCGCGGTCGACCGTGACGACCAGCTCGCGTACTTCTCCAGCCGCGGGCCACGCCTCGGCGACGGTGCGCTGAAGCCCGAGGTGATCGCGCCGGGCGTCGACATCGCGGCCGCCCGTGCGGCCGGCACCGTGCAGGGCAACGTGCTCAGCGAGTACTACACGGCGATGAGCGGTACCTCGATGGCGACCCCGCACGTCGCCGGTGCCGCCGCGATCCTGTCCCAGCGGCACCCGGACTGGACCGGGCCGCAACTGAAGGCCGCCCTGGCCGCGACCGCTGTCCCGTCGGCCGCGGCAAGGGTCGACCAGCAGGGCCTCGGCCGGATCGACCTTCCGAAGGCCCTCGATCCGAAGGTCCTGCCGGACACCGCGAACCTGTTCTTCGGCGACCTGTCCTGGAGCGGACCCACCGCCCCCGAGCCGGTCGCCCGCAAGGTTGCCTACCGCAACAACTCCGGCCGGCCGGTCACCCTCGACCTGACCGTCGGCGCACAGTCGCCCGGCAAGGTCCAGGCCGCCGTCACGGTCAGCCCGGCCCGGTTGACGATCCCAGCGGGCGGTACGGCGTCCGCGACGGTCACTCTCGACCTGGCCAGGACCCAGCCGGCCAACTACTCCGGCGTCCTCACGGCACGTTCGGGCAACACGTCGTACCGGACCGGGCTCGCGTTCGCGGCCGGGGGACGGCTGAACCAGGTGACGGTGAAGGGGATCGGGCGCGACGGTCGGCCCGCGACCACGAAGGCCGGGTCGAGCGGCGTCCAGCTGTGGAACCAGGACACCGGTGACGTGAAGGTGATCGCCTTCGACCAGACCGGCAGCCGGACCCTCGACGTGCCGACCGGGCGGTACAGCGTGATGGCGTACGCGATGGGCGGCGACGAGGCGAACTGGACCAACTCGGTCACCCTGATGGGCGACCCGGACGAGTGGATCGACCGCGACCGCACCATCACCTTCGACGCCCGGACGGCGCACAAGGTGACGGTGAAGACCCCGCTACGGGCCGACGGGCAGCGGGTCGGCCTCGCCTGGCACCGCAAAGTCGGCAACCGCGACGCGGTCTCCGGCTGGGCCTACGACAAGCGGGTCGTGAACGGTGTCTACGTGCAGGACTTCGGAAAGGTTGCCAACGGCACCTTCCAGGTCGTGCAGCGCTGGGACCTCGCCCAGCCGAAGCTGACCGTCGACGTCAGCGGCACGGGGAGCGACTTCCGGCTTCCGACCCCGAACGAGGCGTCGTTCCGGACCGTCTTCGTGGGGAACGAGAAACTGCCGCTCTACAACGGCGGCGACGGTACACCGGCCGAGCTGGCAGGAGGCAAGGACAAGGTGGTGCTGGTCCGTTGGCGCGCGTTCAACCAGGTCGTGCCGCAGGTCAAGGCGGCGAAGGACGCCGGGGCGAAGGCGATCTTCATGTACAAGGAGGCGCCTGGGCACTGGTCGACCGGTGCCGACCAGGGCATCCCGTTCTACCTGCTCCGGGCCGAGCAGGGGCAGCAGTTGCTCGACCTGCTGGCGAAGGGGCCGGTGACGCTCCAGCTCAACGGTCTACTTGACAGCACCTACCGGTACGACCTGGCCGTCGGGCCGTCCACAGTCAGCGGTCCGCTGACCTACGACATCGCCAAGATGCGTCCGGCCGCGGTGACCACGAACTACCACCGCAACGACGCGTGGTACCTGCACCTCGACCAGCGGTCCGCCTACCTGCCGGGCCTGTCCACCGGTCTGTCATCGTCGCGTCAGGTGACCGGACCGGTCGTCCGCACCGACTACCTGGCCACTGACGTCAAGGGCGTCACGTGGGACGAGCGGACGGTCGCGGGGGAGTGGAACGAGTCCGGATACGAGTACTCGATCGCCCGCGGTTACCGCCCGAACGAGCAGGTCACCCGCGGCTGGTGGGAGTCGCTGACACGTCCGGCGATCCCGTACGGCGCGACCGGCAGCGAGGCCGACGGCCTGCCCGTCGCCCGCTTCGAGGACGCGATGCGGATCGCGATCCCGCAGTATGTGAGTGGCGACAGCGACACATACGGCTGGGGCGACCGCGGTGACGTGACCAGCCTCAAGCTCAGCAGCAACGGCGTGGAGCTCGGCAGCGAGGACTGGTCGGTCGCACAGTTCGCGGTTCCGGCGAAGACGGCCTGGTACGACCTGGTCCTGGACCAGAAGCGTGGGCCGAACAGTTGGGCGAAGACCTCGACCGCGACCCACACCGAATGGCGGTTCCTGTCCAAGTCGGCGCATGGACGCACGGTCCTGCCGCTTGTCCAGGTCGACTACAAGGTCGCCGGCGGCTGGCTCGACCTGAAGCCCGGGTACCAGCCGGGCGCCCGCGGCCTGGGACTCTTCCGGACCACGGCCGAGATCTCGTACGACGGCACGACGTGGCAGCGGCTGAGCCTGAGCCCGCGTGGACTCGGCGGCACGGTCGGTGCGCGGATCCCGGGAGCGCCGGACGCGGCATCGTCCGCGAACATCCGGGTGACGGCGACCGATCTGGTCGGCAACAGGATCAGCCAGACGATCGCGAAGGCCTGGCTGATCGAACGCTAGCCGAATCTAGCGTTAAAAAGGGGCGACGCCACGAAGCCGGGGGGAGGTGCTCCGTGGCGTCGCCAGGGGCGCGCCCAGGGAGGGGTGGGGGCAGGCGCGCCGGTTCAGTAGGTCAGCTTCCGCCGATACCTCCGCCGAGGATGCCCAGCAGTCCGAGCAGGGACAGCAGGTTGCGGATGACCTGGTCGACGGCCTTGGTGCCGCCGGTCTGGTGGGCGGTGACGCACTTCTGCAGCTGCTCCTGCGACCGCTTGGTGATGGTCACCTTCGCCATCTCGGCCTGGCAGTACTGCGTCGCCTTGGTCAGCTCGCCCACCGTGCTGCCGACGGTGCCGACGATCAGGCCGGCCGCGGTCTGCAGGGTCGCCACGCCCGGCGTGCTCGGCGTCGTCGGCTTGGGCGGCGTCGGCGTCGGCGCGGTTGGGTCGTCCGCCGGCGGCTTGGTGGTCGGCTTCGTCGTCGGCTTGGTGGTCGAGGGCGGGGTCTTGGCCGGTTCCGTGGCCGGCTTGCCGCTCTGCTCCGCGGTCCCCGGCGTCGGCTTGACCGTGCTCGGGTACGTCGGGTTGTCCACCGCCTGCGGCAGGTTGTCGTCGGCCGGTGCGTCGATCAGCTCGTCGCCGACCTGGTCGCCCGCCCGGTCGATGCCCTGGTCGTCGTCCTCAGTCCCGTTGCCGACCGCGATCCAGCTACCGCCGGCGTACGCTTTGGCGATGCTGATCACCAGGTCGGCGTACTGCTGGGAGTGGTTGTAGCGCAGGACGGTCGAGTTCAGGTCGCTGGCCTTGGCCAGGTCGGCCTTGCCGGAGCACAGGTAGACCGCGGTCGACATGGCCGCGTCGTCGATGTCCTGCGGGTTGCGCACGCCGTCGCCGTCGCCGTCCACACCCATCGACCGCCAGGTGCCGGGGATGAACTGCATCGGGCCGACCGCGCGGTCGAAGGCGCCGTCACCGTCGAACGCACCCGCGTCGGTGTCGGCGATCCGCGCCGTACTGACGCCGTCCAGCCGGGGGCCGAAGATGCCCGGGACGGCGACGCCCTGGGAGTTCAGCGCGTTGCCGCCGAAGCGGCCGTGGTTCGACTCGACCCGGCCGATCGCGGCCACCAGCGTCCACGGCAGGTTGCAGGCCTGGTCGACCTGGGCCATCACCTGCTGGGCCCGGGAGTACGCCTTCAGGGCGAGGGTCGGGATCCCGTTCCGGGACAGGCCGGAGACGACCTGGGTCGGCTCCTGACCGGGGTCGACACCGTGGCCGACCACCCCCGGCACCGGCACGTTGGCCGGGTCGGCGATCGGTCTGGCCGGTACGACAACCGGATCCCTGCCGGACAGTCCCTGCTCCAGCGAGGCGGTGGCAACTGCCGGATCGTCCGTAGCGCTGACGGTGAACGCGCTCGCGAACAACGCCAACGGGACCAATGGCGCCACCTGACGCCATCCGCTACCCGTGGCGCGGCGCTTGCCCTTCGCCATCGATGATCCCTCCGTGACTCATCGACCTGCCCGGCCCCACGCCGCGGACACGTCATCTCGTCTGGTCGGTCGCCGTCGTCAGTGGTCTAACGTCCGCCCCGTGCGTGGGTTACGCGCCGGACGAGACCGTGTACGTGCAGTCACCGGGTATACATACTGGCGCGTAACAATGCGTCTGTGAACCCCCTGTTCTCGGTTATCGGGGCCGATCGACCCTGCCCGCCCGCCGAACCGGCCGGCCGGTCGGGGAGAATGGCGGCCGTGCCCGACCACACAGAACAGTCCGCCGCGCTCTTCGCCAGAGCCTCCGCAGTCACGCCGGGCGGGGTCAACTCTCCCGTGCGTGCGTTCCGCGCCGTCGGCGGCGTGCCGCGTTTCATGGCGTCGGGTGACCGATGTCACATCACCGATGTCGACGGGCAGCGCTATCTCGACCTGGTCTGCTCCTGGGGGCCGATGCTGCTCGGCCACGCCCATCCGGAAGTGACCGCCGCCGTCCAGGCCGCGGTCTCCCGCGGTACGTCGTACGGGACGCCGACCGAGTCCGAAGTGCTGCTCGGTGAGGAGATCGTCGCCCGGACGCCGGTGGACAAGGTCCGGCTGGTGTCGTCGGGGACCGAGGCGACCATGTCCGCGCTCCGGCTGGCCCGCGGGTTCACCGGTCGCGCCAAGATCATCAAGTTCGCCGGCTGCTATCACGGTCACGTGGACGCTCTGCTGGCCCAGGCCGGTTCCGGTGTCATCACCCTGGGCATCCCCGGTACGCCGGGTGTCACCGAGGCCACCACGGCGGACACGATCGTGCTGCCGTACAACGACCAGCCCGCCGTGACCGCCGCCTTCGCCGAGTACGGCGACCAGATCGCGGCCGTGATCACCGAGGCGTCGCCGGGCAACATGGGCGTGGTCCCGCCACGGGACGACTTCAACGCCTTCCTGGCCCGGATCTGCACCGAGAACGGCGCACTGTTCATCAGCGACGAGGTGATGACCGGCTTCCGGATCACCCGCTCCGGTTGGTACGGCGTGGACGGTGTCCGGCCGGATCTGATGACGTTCGGCAAGGTGATGGGCGGTGGCTTCCCGGCGGCCGCGTTCGGCGGGCGGGCCGACGTGATGGCCCATCTGGCACCGGAAGGCTCGGTCTACCAGGCCGGCACGCTGTCCGGGAATCCGGTCGCGACCGCGGCCGGTCTGACCACGTTGCGGCTGGCAACCGACGAGGTCTACGCCAAGCTCGACGAGACCTCGGCGACGATCCAGCGGCTGGTCGGCACCGCGCTGGACAAGGAGGGTGTGCCGCACGTCATCCAGGCGGCCGGGAACCTCTTCAGTGTCTTCTTCGTGGAGTCCTCGGAGGGACCTGCCAAGATCCGGGACTTCGCCGGTGCGAATGCCCAGGTGCTGCCCCGGTTCGCGGCGTTCTTCCATGCCATGCTGGACGCCGGCGTCTACCTGCCGCCGAGTGCGTTCGAGGCCTGGTTCGTCAGCAGCGCCATCGACGACGACGCGCTGGCCGAACTCGAGTCCGCCCTGGCCCCGGCCGCCCGCGCGGCAGCCGCAGTACAGAACTGAAGGACTGTACCGAACTGATGGAGAGGGCAGCGGTGACCGAAACGACGGTCGTGCATCTGATGCGTCACGGCGAGGTGCACAACCCGACCGGCGTGCTCTACGGCCGGATTCCCGATTTCCACCTGTCCGAGCTCGGCCGCACGATGGCGGAACGGGTGGCCGAGCACGTGAAGGGCCGCGACATCGTCCACCTGGTCAGCTCCCCGCTGGAGCGGGCCCAGGAGACGATGGAGCCGATCGCCAAGGTGTTCGGGCTGACCCCGGACATCGACGAGCGGGTGATCGAGGCGGCGAACCTGTTCGAGGGCAAGAAGTTCGGCGTCGGCGACGGCGCGCTGAGGAACCCGAGCGCCTGGTGGTTGCTGCGCAACCCGATCAAGCCGTCCTGGGGTGAGCCGTACCAGCAGATCGTCCGCCGGATGCGGGACGCGATCGAGACCGCCCGGCAGAAGGCCGCCGGGCACGAGGCGCTGATCGTGTCGCACCAGCTGCCGATCTGGATCGTCCGGTCCGCGATCGAGGGCCGCCGGCTCCCGCACGACCCGCGCAAGCGGCAGTGCAGCCTGGCCAGCCTGACCTCGTTCACCTTCCACGGCGAGTCGATCGTCTCGGTCGGCTACGCCGAACCGGCCAAGGATCTGTTGCCAGTGAAGAACCCGAAGAAGTTCGTGGGCGGCGCGTGATGTCCGTCCGTCGTACGGCACTTGCCGTCGCGGCACTGTTGCTGACGGCGACGGCCTGCAGTTCGGGCCAGCAGTCGGCGGAGAACCGGCAGGGGCAGACCGGGTTCGTCAGCGGCAACGGCCGGGTGGCATCGTTCCCGGCCGGTGAGCGCGCGGCGGCGCCCGACTTCGGCGGTAAGACGCTGGACGGCAAGCCGTGGACGCTGGCCGATGCGAAGGGCAAGGTCGTCGTCCTGAACGTGTGGGGCTCGTGGTGCGGGCCGTGCCGGGAGGAGGCGCCGGCTTTTGGTGAGGCGGCCACCGAGCTCGGCGCGTCGGTGCAGTTCATCGGGCTGAACACCCGTGACCTGGACACGGCCGCGCCGAAGAAGTTCGTCGACGTGTTCAAGATCCCGTACCCGAGCCTCTACGACCCGCAGGGCAAGACGCTGCTGAAGTTCCGCGGCCAGAAGATCTCGGCCAGCTCGATCCCGTCCACGCTGGTGATCGACAAGGACGGCAAGGTCGCGTCCCGGGTGCTCGGGCCGGTGACCAAGCAGACGCTGCTCGGAATGGTGAAGGACGCGGGCTGACAGCTGATGGGTGAGTGGTTCGCGGAGTCGATGACGGGCTCGATGCTGGTGGCACTGCCGATCGCGGTGCTGGCCGGTGCGATCTCGTTCTTCTCTCCGTGCGTCGTACCACTCCTGCCCGGCTATCTGTCCTATGTCACCGGGCTGTCCGCGGCCGAGCTCGGGTCGGAACGACGTGGGCGGATGCTGGCCGGGACCGCCTTGTTCGTGGCCGGGTTCTCGGCCGTGTTCATCCTCACCGGCGTGGTCTTCGGGGCGGCCGGTGATGCGCTGCTCGAGCACCAGACCGCGATCACGCGGGTGCTCGGCGCGCTGACCGTCGTACTGGGACTGGTGTTCCTCGGCGGGTTCGGATTCCTGCAGAAGGATCTCCGGGTGCACCGGGTGCCGGCTGTCGGGATCGCGGCGGCGCCGTTGCTCGGCGTACTGTTCGGATTCGGCTGGACGCCGTGTATCGGGCCGACGCTCGGGACCGTGATGACGCTGGCCGCGACCGAGGGCAGCACCGGGCGGGGTGCGACGCTGGCGATGGTGTTCAGTCTCGGGCTGGGCATTCCGTTCATCGTGGCGGCGCTGGCGTTCCGGCGGATGCTGGCCGCGGTGGCGTGGGTCCGGGCCCACCAGGTGCTGGTGATCCGGATCGGCGGCGTACTGATGATCGCGGTGGGACTGCTGCTGCTGACGGGAGTGTGGGATTCGATGACCGCCGACCTCAGGCAGTGGGTCAGCAACTTCGGGTCGGCGGTGTGAGATGACCGATGTAGATCACGGGGTCAAGGATCGCGCCGCCGCACCGCCGGAGCCGCCGAACGAGCCGCCGGCGCTGGGCCTGGTCGGGTGGCTGCGCTGGACCTGGCGTCAGCTGACGTCGATGAAGACGGCCCTGGTGCTGCTCTTCCTGCTGGCGCTGGGTGCCGTTCCGGGATCGCTGATCCCGCAGACCGGGATCGACCCGATCAAGGTGGCGGACTTCCTCGAGGCCAATCCCAGGCTCGGGCCGTTCTACGACAAGCTCGGGCTGTTCGACGTCTACAAGTCGCCCTGGTTCTCGGCCATCTACCTGTTGCTGTTCATCTCGCTGATCGGGTGTGTGGTGCCCCGGCTCGGCGTGTACCTGAAGGCTCTCCGGGCCCGGCCGCCGAAGCCGCCGCGCAACCTGAACCGGCTGGCCGGCTACCAGAGCTTCACCGTCGACGCACCGGGCGACCTGCTCGAGGTCGCGACGCGCGAGCTGAAGAAGCGCCGCTTCCGGGTGCAGGCGTACGACGGTGCGGTCGGAGCGGAGCGTGGTTACCTGCGCGAGGCCGGCAACCTGCTCTTCCACTTCTCCCTGATCCTGGCGCTGATCGGCGTCGCCTGGGGATCGCTGTTCGGCTACCGCGGCACCGTGCTGGTTGTCGTGGGCAACGGTTTCTCCAACTCGCTGGCGCAGTACGACGACTTCGCGCCGGGCCGGGTGTTCAGCGAGGACGACCTGCCGCCGTTCTCGCTGACGGTGAAGGACTTCCAGGTGAAGTTCCAGGAGGACGGCCCGCAACGCGGCGCGGCCCGCGAGTTCAACGCGCAGCTGACCTACCAGGAGACGCCGGACGCACCGGAGGAGTCGTACGACCTGCGGGTGAACCACCCGCTCAAGCTCGACGGCAGCAGCGTCTACCTGCTCGGCCACGGCTACGCGCCGAAGGTGACGGTGAAGGACGGGGACGGGAAGGTCGCGTTCTCCGGTCCGGCGCCGTTCCTGCCGCAGGACGGCAACTTCTCGTCGTTCGGTGTGGTCAAGGCGCCGGACGCGCGTCCGGCCCAGCTCGGCTTCGAAGGGTTTTTCCTGCCGACCGCGGTGATCGACCAGCGCGGGCCGGTCTCGGTGTTCCCGGACGACCTCAACCCCCGGCTCGTGATGACGGCGTTCTACGGCCGGCCGCAGCCGGAGACCGGGAAGCCGGAGTCGGTGTACCAGCTGGACAAGTCGAAGCTCACCCAGTTCGAGACCGACGGTGACAAGCTGCGATTCCAGCTGGCGCCGGGGGAGACCACCACGTTGCCGGACAAGATGGGCTCGATCACCTTCGATGGGTACAGCCGCTGGGTGAAGCTGCAGGTCAGCCACACCCCGGGCACGGACCTCGCGCTGGCCGGCATCCTGCTCGCGATCCTCGGGCTGATGGGATCGCTGTTCGTGCATCCACGCCGTACCTGGGTGCGTGTCCGGACCGAGGACGGGCGTACCGTGGTCGAGGTCGCGGGTCTGGACCGCGGACCCGAGCGTGGCCTCGGCGACGAACTCCAGTCCATCACCGACAGTCTGAGACCTGACAAACCGAACACGCAGGAGCAGCCATGAGCCCGGAGACCTTCGCGCAAGTCTCCAACCTGTTGGTCCCGACTGCCACGGTCATCTACGCACTGGCGATGGTGTCGCACGCCTTCGAGTGGGCGGCGGGCCGCTCCGCGGTGGCGCAGACCGCCGAGGTCAAGCAAGAGGTTCTGGTTGCCACCGACGGCGAGCCGGCGTCCGGTAGCGCCGCCGGCAGCACCACTGATGCTGACAGCACCGGGCGGACCGAGCGGATGGATGCGGCCAGCCGCATCGGGCTGTTGCTGACCTGGCTGGCCTTCGTGCTGCACCTGGGCGGGGTGCTGACGCGCGGTCTCGCGGCCGAGCGCGTGCCGTGGGGCAACATGTACGAGTTCTCGATCACGGCCTCACTCGCGGTCGCCGCGGTCTACCTGCTCTTCGTGCACCGCTACCGCCTGCAGTGGCTGGGTCTCGGCGTGACGCTGGTGGTGGCCGCCGTACTGGGTCTTGCGACGCTCGCGCTCTACACCCCGGCCGGGCCGCTCGTGCCGGCGCTGCACTCGTACTGGCTCGTCATCCACGTGTCCGCGGCCGCGATCTCCGGCGGTGCCTTCACGGTCGGCGGACTGGTGTCGGTGCTCTACCTGATCAAGGCGCGTGCCGAGCGGCGGGTGCTGGCCGGTGGGACCATGTCGGCCTCGTTGCGCCGGCTGCCGAGTGCCGAGGCGATGGACGGTACGGCGTACAAGGTGCTGGCGTTCGCCTTCCCGCTGTGGACGTTCGGTGTCCTGGTGGCCGGGCCGATCTGGGCCGAGTACGCCTGGGGCCGCTACTGGGGCTGGGACCCGAAGGAAGTCTGGTCGCTGGTCACCTGGGTCGTGTACGCCGCCTACCTGCACGCGCGGGCCACGGCCGGCTGGCGTGGTCGCCGGGCCGCGGTGATCGCGATCGTCGGCTGGTTCGTCTTCATCTTCAACTTCGTCGGAGTGAACCTGTTGGTCTCCGGCCTGCACTCGTACGCTGGGGTTTGAGATGAAGGAGTTCGCCATCTACACCGGCCTGCGGGCGGCCCTGTTCGCCGCCTGCTTCGCCGTGCTCTGGTTCGCCCTGAACAACTGGCTGACCGCTTTCCCGTTGTTGCTGCTGGCCCTGATCCTCTCGTCCATCCTGTCGATCTTCGTCCTCCGCGCCGCCCGCGACCGGCTGGCCGGCAAGATCGAGCACCGCGCGGAGAAGATGGCCCACCGGATCGAGCGGTCCCGCACCGCCGAGGACGACGACTGACCGTCGGACCGCCGTACCACTGATCAACTGGTACGGAGAGTGACGTAGGCCACTCCGGAATTCCTGCGAAAATCCTTTGTGTATCACTTCACATGAGTCGTAGAGTCATGGATGAAACGAAACCGTTTCGTTCTATCGATGACTATGTGTTTACACAGGGTGATGAGTGGTGGAGTCAGCGGGTGTGCGGCACCGGCCTCGGGTCGAAGGCGGTCGTGAGGAGGAGATCCTCGACGCGACCGTGGCCGTGGTGGCCGAGTTGGGGTACGACCGGCTGACCATGGACGCGGTGGCGACGGCTGCCAAGGCCAGCAAGGCGACGCTGTACCGGCGCTGGTCCACCAAGGCCGACCTGGTCGTCGACTCGATCAGCCGGGCCAAGGGCTGCCCGGTGCCGGCGGACGTCGACACCGGCAGCCTTCGCGGTGACCTGATCTCGATGTCGTGCGGCGACGGCGGCTTCACCGACGAGATACCGATGTCGGTGATCGCGGGCCTGGTCACCGCCATGCACCGGGATCCGGACCTGAAGAAGGCGTTCCAGGAACGGTTCCTGGCGCCCCGGCTGGATCTGACGCGGAAGGTCTACCAGCGCGCGGTCGTGCGCGGCGAGATCGCGCCCGAGGTCGATGTGGAACTGCTGTCGGTGACGTTGCCGGCGGTCGTCGTGCACCACGCCTACATCCTCGGCGTCCCGCCCACCGACGACCTGGTCCTCCGAGTGATCGACAACGTGATCCTGCCTGCGGCGCGGGGGTCGCAGGCGAGCTGACCGGTGTGGGGCCGGTCCGCGGCAACCAACGCAGTTACGCCCAAGAGGGGAATATTCATGTCCGAAGACGTCGTCAAGGCCGATCCGCCGGAGAACCGGCCGGTCGACACGGTGGCCGAGACCGGTCACGGCCATCGCAATCTCGGCATCGCGCTCGCGCTGATCAGCATGGCGCAGCTGATGGTGGTGCTGGACGGCACCATCGTCAACATCGCACTGCCGCACATCCAGACCGATCTCGGCTTCAGCAACGCCACGCTGCCGTGGGTGGTCAACGCCTACGCGCTGGCCTTCGGCGGTCTGCTGCTGCTCGGCGGCCGGATCGGGGACATCCTCGGCCGCCGCAAGGTGTTCATCTTCGGCGTCGTGCTGTTCGGCGTGGCGTCGTTCATCGGCGGTATCGCCCAGAGCGAGACCGTCCTGCTGGCCAGCCGGATCCTGCAGGGTGTCGCGGCCGCGGCAGCCTCGCCGAACGCACTCGCGCTGATCACCACCACCTTCCCGTCCGGCAAGGAGCGCAACCGCGCGATGGGCGTGTACGCGGCGATGTCCGGTGCCGGCGCGGCCGTCGGCCTGATCCTCGGCGGTGCGCTGACCGAGGCGTCCTGGCGGTGGACCTTTTTCATCAACACCCCGATCGGCCTGATCGTGGCGGTGCTCGCGGTCCGCTTCCTGGGTGAGTCGGCCCGCCAGACCGGCAAGTTCGACCTGCCGGGTGCGATCACCGGTACGGCCGGTCTGACCTCGCTGGTCTACGGCCTGACCCATGCGGCAACGGACGGCTGGGGTGACCCGCTCACGCTGCTGTTCATCCTCGGCGGTCTGGCCCTGCTCGCGATCTTCCTGCTGATCGAGGCCCGTTCCCGGCACGCGCTGATGCCGTTCCGGATCCTGGCCAACCGGACCCGTGGCATCAGCTTCTTCGTGATGCTGGTCGTCGGTGCGGCGCTGTTCTCGATGTTCTACTTCCTCGGCATCTTCGTGCAGAGCATCATGGGCTACAGCGCGCTGAAGACCGGTTTCGCGTTCCTGCCGTTCAGTCTCGGCATCGTGGCCGCGGCGCAGGTCGCCTCGTCGCTGGTGGCGCGGATGGACCCGCGCTGGATCTCCGGTGCCGGTGGCGTGCTGGTGGCCGGGGGCATGTTCGGATTCAGCCGGCTCGCGGTGGACTCGTCGTACCTGACCCACCTGCTGCCGTTCATCCTGCTGCTGTCGTTCGGGATGGGCCTGATCTTCGTGCCGCTCACGCTGACCGCGGTCAGCGGGGTCGCGAACGAGGACTCCGGGGTCGGATCAGCGGTCCTGAACACGGTCCAGCAGATCGGTGGTGCGGTCGGCCTGGCACTGCTCGGTACGATCTCCACCAACGCGATCAAGGACAGGTTCACCGAGCTGGCCCCCGGCCTGCAGAAGGCGGCTCAGTCGGGCTCGTCGCCGGAGCAGCTGAAGCAACTGGAGGGGCAGTTCACCGCGGTGGCCACCACGCACGGGTTCACCCGCGCGTTCCTCTGGTCGACCTTCCTGATGCTGGGAGCGGCCGTCGTCACCATCGTCGGTCTGACCATCAAGCACAAGAACCTGGCCTCCGACGGCCAGTCCGGCCCGGTCCACATGGGCTGACCACGAACTCGAAGGGCCCGCTTCCCGGGAGGGGGGAAGCGGGCCCTTCGGCTGTCTGCACAGGGAATCAGCGCTGGGGGAACCTCGAGGAGACCCAGTCGCGGACGCCGCCGAGGCCGTCGCCGAGGTCGCGGAGCAGTTTGGCCAGCGGGTCCTGGGAGCGGGCGAAGGTGTCGGAGTAGGACTTGGCCGCGTTCTTCGCCTCCTGCGACATCGACGCGGTGGCGTCGTCCTGCCGCTTCGGGTAGGTACCGGAGACGATGTGGGTGTACTCGCCGTCGTCCACCCAGCGCCGCAGCTCATGCGCCCGGATGACGGCCAGCGGATGCGACTGCGCCTCGAGCAGCAGCAGCTTCAGCAGGCTGTCCCGCAGGTCGCCGGCGCTCTCGTACTCGGTTCCCTGGGCCAGGAACGCGGTGGTGTCGAGCTCACCGAGCTGACCACCGCTGGCCAGTTTCATCTGAACCCGCAGCGCGACCGCCGGGTCCTGTACGGCGAGCAGGCCGGCCCGGTCGCCCGAGAGCTCGGCCTTGCGGGACCACTCGTGCAGGGCGGCGATGATCGCGCGGATGCCGAGTGCGCCGATCGGCATCCAGTTCACCGCGCCGGTGAGCCGCATCAGCCAGAACAGCAGGGACTGGTAGAGCGCGTGCCCGCTCTGCGCGTGACCGAGCTCGTGTCCGAGGATGAACCGGAGCTCCTCCTCGTCCAGGCCCTGCAGGAGGGCGCTGTTGACGACGATGAACGGCTTGTCCATGCCGATCGTGACGGCGTTCCAGAGCGGGCTGTTGGTGACATACAGCTCGGGCAGTTGCCGTACGTCGAGCGTCGTACCGGCCTCGGTGTAGAGCCGGTGCATGGTGGGGAACTGGCGTTCGTCGACCCGGATCGCCGCACCGAGGAACTGCAGCCGGAAGGCCCGCTCGTTGATCATCCCGGACAACTTCCGCAGTACGAAGTCGAAGCCTTTCAGCTGCCGCAGCGCCACCAGCGCGCCGCGGTCCGCCGGGTGCTCCCATGCCCGCGAACTGATGTCGGTCAACGAGGACCGCTGCCGCGTCGGCCGCTCTTCGTGTTCGCTCATCGCTCCCCCTGCTGCCCAGACGTCATGTCCCCCCAACCTAGCTCGCCCCCGGGTCGCCGTGGTTTGAGCAACCAGGCGATCAGGAGTGTCGGCAGCCAGCTCAGTGGTACGACGGCCCAGCCGAGGCCGGTCTATCATGGCCACTTCCGCCGGCGAGAACTCGATCGGCCCCAAGGGAATCATGCGTCCCATCGTTCCGCCCCGGCCCCCGGTGACCGAGCGTAGGAGTACTCAAATCCGGTCGTCAGCATCTAGCCTGGCCCGCATGAGTGAGGTTGACGCGGTGTGTCGTGAGGTTGATCGGCGCGACGACAAGGCGCGGGCCTGGGTGTCCGAGGCGATCCGGATCGTGGACGCCGACGCGAACCGGAGCGCGGACACCCACCTGCACGTGTTCCCGATGCCTGAGCTCACCGGGGTCGACCTGTACCTGAAGGACGAGTCCGTGCACCCGACCGGCTCGCTCAAGCACCGGCTGGCCAGATCACTGTTCCTGTACGCGTTGTGCAACGGCTGGATCGGCGACGGCACGACGGTGATCGAGGCGTCCAGCGGCTCGACCGCGGTCAGCGAGGCGTACTTCGCCCGCCTGCTCGGCCTGCCGTTCATCGCGGTGATGCCGCGCTCGACCAGCCCGGAGAAGGTCGAGCTGATCGAGTTCTACGGCGGTAGTTGCCACTTCGTCGAACTGTCCGGCCAGATCTACGGCGAGGCGAAGCGGCTGGCCGAGGAGACCGGCGGCCACTACCTGGACCAGTTCACGTACGCCGAGCGGGCCACCGACTGGCGTGGCAACAACAACATCGCCGAATCGATCTTCGGCCAGCTGAAGCTCGAGCAGCACCCGATCCCCACCTGGATCGTGGTCGGCGCCGGCACCGGCGGTACGTCGGCGACCATCGGCCGCTACGTCCGCTACCTGCGCTTCGACACCTCGGTCGCTGTGGTCGACCCGGAGAACTCGGCCTTCTTCCCCGCCTTCGAGGCCGGCGACGACGACTACTCCACCGGCCGCCCGTCCCGGATCGAGGGCATCGGCCGGCCGCGGGTGGAGCCGTCGTTCGTACTCGGCGTGGTCGACCGGATGATCGCGGTCCCGGACGCCGCCTCGATCGCCGCGATGCGCTTCTGCTCCCGGGTGACCGGCCGTCTGGTCGGCGGCTCGACCGGTACAAACCTGTGGGGGTCTTTACGGTTGGCCGAGGAGATGCGTCGTACCGGAGTCCGCGGCAGCATCGTCACCCTGCTGTGCGACAGCGGCGAGCGCTACGGCAACACGTACTACGACGACGCCTGGCTCCGCACCAACGGCATCGACATCACGCCGTACCTCGCCACCCTGGAAACCTTCGTCACCAGCGGCCGCTGGCGCGAACCGGAGTAGGTTCTTCCCCCAGCGTGCTACGTGCGCACTCCTTCGTCCGTGCGCCTACCGCTCGCGGACGGCGTAGGTCAGGTGCGTCACCCTCGGGGAGGGCTCCGCGCGGACCGGCTCCAGGGCCACGCGGCCCGCGTCCGCGCCCTCGAACAGGCGGGTTCCGGAGCCGAAGAGCACGGGCGACAGGGTGATCGAGAACTCGTCGATCAGGCCGGCGTTCACGTACTCCAGGATCGTCGCGCCGCCGCCCGCGATCCGGACGTCGCGGTCGCCGGCGGCCTCGCGGGCCTGGTCGAGCGCGGGCTCGATGCCGTCGTTGACGAAGTGGAAGGTGGTCCCACCCGGCCGCTCCCAGGGGTCGCGCTTCTCGTGGGTCACGACGAAGA
This sequence comes from uncultured Actinomycetota bacterium, assembly GCA_963770725.1. GTDB lineage: Bacteria > Actinomycetota > Actinomycetes > Propionibacteriales > Kribbellaceae > Kribbella. The sequence continues at coordinate 642,586 of CAVYQT010000007.1, read as the reverse complement.
CCGGCGTGTGGAACGGCGCCTCCTCCGGCCATGACAGCTCGCCGAGGTCGAACATGCGCTTACCCATCACGCTCGCGCCGATGCGCTCGAACGTCTCCCGCGCGATCTCGTTGTCGCGCCCTTCCTCACCACCCTCGCCCAGCTTCAGGTTCTCCCGGAAGAACCGCTGCGGGAAGGCCGCCTGGTGCAGTTCCATCCACTGCGCCATCCAGCGCCGCACATCCGGGTCCTGCTTCTCGGGCGCGCTGAAGCCCTCCATGGCACGAACACCGACGGCGTGGGACTCGGGCGCGATGAACCCGTCGAGCGACATCGATACGCTGAAGAACACCTTCCCGGCCATCAGTCCTCCGCTCCCAACCGAGAGATCTCGCTGACGTAGGCAGCCAGGTTGTTCAGGGTCTGCCGGCCGCCCTCGATCGCGTGGTACTTCTCGACCGCCTCGTCGCGTAGTTCCTTGGTGGGGAACACCGTGTGCATCTCGATCCGGGTCGCCGCGCCGTCGGGCTCGAACGTCAGAACCGACTCGAAGGCGTTCGGGTCGTCGCGGGACTCACCGTGGAGCAGCGCGATCCGCTCCGGCGCGGCGATCTCGGTCCAGGAGATCCACTCGGTGTAGTCCGTCCCGTCCGGTCCGTGCATCACGAAGTCCCACTCCCCGCCGACGCGGAACTCGAACGACTGTGTGGTCGTGGTGAACCCCTCCGGTCCCCACCACCGCGACAGGTGCCGGACCTCGGTGAACGCCTCGAACACCAGCCCCCGCGGGGCGTCGATGACCCGGGATATCACGACCTCCCGGTCGGCTGTCGCGGACTGCGCCGGCGCTCCTCGTCCCATCACACTCATCAGCTACTCCTCTTCCTGCCGTGTCTGCTTGAGGTCCCGCACGTACGCGTCCAACCGGTCGAAGCTCTCGTTCCAGAACCGCTCGAACCCGCCGGTCCACTCGTGGACCGGCCGCAGCCCGCGGGCGTCAAGGCCGTACAGGCGCTGCTTGCCTGCCTTGCGGTCCCGCACCAGCCCCACCTCCCGGAGCACCCGCAGGTGTTTGGATGCGCGCGGCTGGGTCATCCCCAGCTCCCGGGCCAACTCGGTCACCGGCCGCTCACCCGCCCGCAGCAGCACCAGGATCTCCCGGCGCTGCGGCTCGGCGATCGCGTTGAACGCGTCCGACGTCGTCGCTGCTCGTGCCATGGCCGCTATCATATGCCCATATCGGCATGCGTCAAGCCGAGCTGAATCAGGCGGGTCTTGTCAGTTGACGATCTTGACCCTTGTAACCGCGCGTGCGGTCGAGTGGGTTGGAGCTATCCGCCGATCCATAGGCCGGCTGCTAGGCCGATGGCGTAGGCCAGCTCGGTTAGGCCGGTGGCTTTTAGGACGGGGATCAGGGCGGGGCCGACCGCGTCGCTGATGACTACCTTGACTGCCTTGGCGGCCAGGGGGAGGGCGATGAGTGCCAGTAGCGTCCATGGTGTTGCGAGGGCTGAGGCGATCGCGAGGATGAAGGCCAGGGCGATCAGGGCGGCATACAACTGACGCGACCGCGCGGCGCCCAGCACGACGGCAAGTGTGCGCTTTCCGGTCACGGTGTCGGTGGGGATGTCCCGCAGGTTGTTGGCCACGAGCAACGCGCAGGCGATCGACCCGATGGCGACAGCGCCGGCCACAGCCGTCCAGCTCAGCGTCTCCGCCTGCACGTAGGTCGTGCCCAGTACGGCGACCAGCCCGAAGAAGAGGAAGACGCTGACCTCGCCAAGCGCTCTGTACCCGTAAGGCTTCTTGCCACCGGTGTAGAACCACGCCCCGAGCAGTGAGGCTGCTCCCGCGACAAGCAGCCACCAGTTGGTCGTCGCACACAGGATGATCCCGAGTACGGCGCCCACACCTAAGCAGGTGAACGCTGCGGTCTTCACCTGTCCCGGAGTGGCGACCTTGGAGCCGACCAGGCGCAGTGGACCGACCCGGTTCTCGTCCGTACCGCGGATGCCGTCGCTGTAGTCGTTGGCGTAGTTGACCCCGATCTGCAGGGCCAGGGCGACGCCGAGAGCGAGCAGCGCCTTCCACCAGACGAAGCCGTCCAGGTACGCGGCTGCACCGGTTCCGACGAGGACAGGAGCGATCGCGGCGGGCAGCGTCCGTGGGCGCGCGCCTTCGATCCACTGGGCAGGGGTGGCCATGACTGCCGATTGTGTCAGCCGCGGGCCGGACCACCGAGGCCGGGCCGTACGCTCGTTGCTGACATGTCTACCTTGCGCCTGGTCCCCGGTACGCCGGATGCCGTGCTGTCCGCGCTCACCGGAGTACTCGACGGCAGTGGTACGCCGTTCGCCCCGTTGCCACCTGATCCGGCGGATGCGGCCAGGGTCCGGCAGGCGGTCGCACCGGACGAGCCGCCGGAGGACGACTGCGCGGTGGTGCTGACCACATCCGGGTCGTCGGGTGAGCCGAAGGGCGTGCTGCTGTCGCGGGACGCGCTGATCGCGTCCGCCACCGCTACGCACGACCGGCTGGGCGGACCGGGGCAGTGGCTGCTGCCGATGAAGCCGTACTTCGTCGGCGGCCTGCAGATCCTGACGCGGTCAGTGTTGGCCGGGCTGGCGCCGGTGCTGCTGACAGATGGCTTCAGCGCCGCTGCCGCATCGATGACCGGGCCGCGGCGCTACACCGCGATGGTGCCGACCCAACTGGCCCGCTACCTCGAGACGGACCTGGACGCCCTGCGATCCTTCGACGCGATCGTGATCGGTGGTGCCTCGACGCCGGCCCCGCTGAAGGCTCGTGCGGCCGAGGCCGGAGTGACCGCGATCCCGGCGTACGGGATGACCGAGACCGGCAGTGGCTGCGTGTACGGCGGTGTGCCGCTGGCCGGGACGTCGATCGACTTCGTCGACGGGCGGATCCTGATCAAGGGACCAACCCTGTTCTCCGGGTACCGGCTGCGGCCCGAGCTGACCGCGGACGTGCTGCGGGGCGGGTGGTTCCGGACCCAGGACCGCGGGCAGTTGGTCGACGGACGGCTGCACGTGATCGGACGGCTGGACGACGTGGTGATCTCCGGTGGAGTGAACGTGACGCTGCCGTCGGTGCAGGCGCGGCTGCTCGAGCATCCGCAGGTGAAGGATGCCGTGGTTCTGGGCGTACCCGATGCCGAATGGGGGACCAGAGTGGTCGCCTTCGTCGTCGGTGAGCCCGGGAAGGACGAACTCCGTGACTACGTGGCCGAAACACTCCCCCGTACCTGGGCACCGCGTGAGGTCACCAAGTTGAGCGCGTTGCCGATGCTTGCCTCGGGCAAGGTTGATCGCCGGCGGTTGCTGGAGGGCGTGCGGTGATCACGTACTCGATCGGCCTGAAGAACAGGTTCCGTGGGATCACCGTGCGCGAGGGCATGCTCTTCGAGGGCGCGGCGGGGTGGGCCGAGTGGAGCCCGTTCCTGGACTACGACGACGCCACCTGTGTCGCCTGGCTGCAGGCCGCGCGGGAGGCGGCTGTTGACGGGTGGCCGGCTCCGGTGCGTACCGCCGTACCCGTGAACTGCACTGTGCCGGCGGTGGCGCCGGACCGGGCTGCCGAGATTGTGAAGGCGTCCGGGTGTCGCACTGCCAAGGTGAAGGTGGCTGAGCCGGGTCAGACGTTGGCGGACGACCTGGCACGTGTCGAGGCTGTGCGGGACGCCATCGGGTCGGGGCGCGTGCGGATCGATGCCAACGGCATGTGGTCGTTGGACGAAGCAATAGAGAGCTTGAAGCAGCTCGCCCGCTTCGACCTGGAGTACGTCGAGCAGCCGTGTGCGGCTGTGGAGGACCTGGCCGCGGTACGACGCCGTACCGACGTACCCGTGGCTGCGGACGAGTCGATCCGCCGGGCCGAGGACCCCTTGCTGGTGAAGAAGCTGGAAGCCGCCGACATCGCTGTGCTGAAGGTGCAGCCCATCGGTGGCGTCCGGGCGTGCCTGGAGATCGCCGAGCAGATCGGACTGCCTGTCGTGGTGTCGTCCGCGCTCGAGACCTCGGTCGGGATCGCCGCCGGTGTTGCGTTGGCCGCTGCCCTGCCCGAGTTGCCTTACGCGTGCGGGCTGGCCACGGTGTCCATGTTCACCACTGAGGTCGTTGCCGAGCCGCTGCTGCCGGTGGACGGCTTCCTGCCGGTGAAGCGTGTGCAGCCGGATCCTGAGCTACTGGAAGCGGCTCGAGCGGATGCGGCCAGGACTGCGGTGTGGGAAGAGCGCATGAGCCGAGTGCAGAAGAGGAGTGCGGGATGAACCCGTCCACGGCGTTTGCCACTGTGGTGGTCGACGAGCTGATCCGCTGCGGCGTACGGGAGGCCGTGGTGGCGCCGGGCTCGCGCAGCGCGCCGCTGGCCTTGGCACTGGCTGCCGCGGATCGTGACGGTCGGCTGCGCCTGCACGTCCGGATCGACGAGCGTACGGCGGGCTTCCTGGCCGTCGGGCTGATCCGGGGGACCGGACTGCCAGTGCCGGTGGTGACGACGTCCGGTACGGCGGTCGCGAACCTGCACCCGGCCGTGTTGGAGGCGTCGCACAGTGGGCTGCCGTTGATCGTGCTGAGCGCGGACCGCCCGCCGGCGATGCGGGGGAGCGGTGCCAACCAGACGACAGACCAGTTGAAGGTGTTCGGGTCCGCGGTCCGGCTGTTCCACGAGATGGGTACGCCGGTCCGTGAGGTCGGGCAGGTGGCCTACTGGCGGTCGCAGGTCGCACGGGCCGTGGCCAACGCAGTGGGAGCACGCTCGACGGATCCGGGTCCGGTGCACCTCAACTGCCCGTTGGCCGAGCCGTTGGTGCCTACCGATGGCCCGGAGTGGCCGGAGTCGCTGGAGGGTCGTCGTACTGGGCCTTGGACTGCAGTGCACGCCGCAGCTGCGCAGCCGTCCGCTGTCCAGCCTGGGCCGAAGACCGTGGTAGTTGCGGGGGATGGTGCGTCGCAGGCCGCGCGACTGGCGGCCGAAGCCGGTCGGTGGCCGTTGTTCGCCGAGCCGTCCAGCCGGGCCCGGACCGGTCCGGCGGTCATCTCGGCGTACCGATTGTTGCTCCAGGCAAACTCTTTGGCCGGGGAGATCGAGCGGGTGCTGGTGTACGGGCATCCGACCCTGTCGCGGCCGATCGCCAAGCTGCTCGCCCGGCCCGACGTCGAGGTGATCGTGATCTCGCCGACCGGTCTGTGGCCGGACCCGGCCCGGCGTGCGGCGGCCGTCGTCACCGGGCTGGAGGTCGCCGGTCCCGACACCACCGACTGGCTGGAACGCTGGCAGCACGCGGACCAGCTGGCCCGTCCGGTGATCGACAAGGTGCTCACCGACGGCCTGACCGGACCGGGCATCGCGGCGATCGTCGGCGAGGCGGTCGGTGCCGACGGCATGCTCGTGGTCGCCTCCTCGAACCCGGTCCGCGACCTCGACCTCGCCCCGGTCGTCCCGATCCGCACCATCGCCAACCGCGGCCTGGCCGGGATTGACGGCACCGTCTCGACAGCTGTCGGTGCCGCGCTGGCCAATGCCGGACCGACGTACGCGCTGATCGGTGACCTGGCCTTCCTGCACGACTCCAACGGTCTGATCATCGGCCCCGACGAGGCTCGTCCCGACCTGCGGATCGTGGTCGTCAACGACAACGGCGGCGGCATCTTCTCCACCCTCGAACAAGGCGACCCGACGCACGCCACCCACTTCGAGCGCATCTTCGGTACGCCGCACAACACCGACTTGTCAGCCCTCTGCGCCGCGACGAGCACGCCGTACACGCTGGCCGAGACCCCCGACGCACTCCGCGCCGCACTGACCCTCACAGTCGCCGGACTGTCCGTTGTCGAAGCCCGCGTCCCCCGAACCTCCCACCGCCCCCTTACTGAGGCGCTGGTGTCCGCTCTAGCCCGGCTGTAACCCGGGCAGGGCTCTCGAGCGGCTCTGACGGGGCGGCCACTGCCTTCACCTTCCGCGCCGGATGCAGGGTGCGCAGGTGGTTGAGGAGTGGGGCGATCGCCGCGATGACGAGGGCTGTGGTGGTGAGGATCGGGATGGTCGCGCCGCGCAGCGAGGAGTTGAGCGGTGCGGCGATGGTGAAGATCAGGCTGACCGCGATGATCGTGGTGGTCAGCCGGCGCCCGGGGCGGGCGACGGCCAGGAACGGCAGGCACCACAGGAAGTACCAGTCGTGCGCGCTCGGCCCCAGCAGGACCACGGCCAGCAGGGCGATGCCGACAGCCCGCGCCGCGTGATGGATGGACGACCGGAGGCTGAGTACGGCGATCAGCGTGACCGCCGCGATCATCCCGACCAGCCGGACGATCTGGAGCGCCTGCTCGGCGGCGGTGTCCTCGCCCAACCATCCCAGGACGCCGGACGCGGCCATCCCGATCAGGTTCGCGATCGAGAAGGGCGAGCGGACCAGCCCAGGTACGTCGAGGGCACTCAGCCAACCGGATCCGACGCCAGTCAGCTCGCCAACGGTCACCAGCGTGAGTACCGAGACGGCACCGGCGATGGCCAGACTCGCGAAACGAAGCGCCCTCCCGGCCAGCGGACTCATCACGGCGGCGATCGCTATCACCACCAGTCCGCCAGGCAGCTTCACCGCAGCCGCGGCACCGGCCACGACTGCCGCCGTACCCCACCGGCCCGTCAGAGCCAGTGCGAAGGCGCTGCAAGCCAGACCGAGCATCAGTATGTCGTTGTGTGCGGCACCGATCCCGTGCGTGATCAGCATCGGATTGGCGACCACCAACCAGGTCGCGAGCACCGGGTCCACTCGGCAAGCGGTCGCAAGCCGTGGCACGGCCCAGGCGATCAGCAGGATCCCCAGTACGGCGAGCAGCCGGTGAGCCAGCATCAGCACGTACGGGTCCATGGTCAGCCGGGCGACCAGACCGCCGTACGCGAGCGGAAGTGGTCCGTACGGCGCCGGTGTCTGCATCCACATCGGGTCGACCGCCTCGACGATGTGGCCGGACAGGACGCCAGGGCCCACGTCGTACGGGTTGAAGCCCTCGGCAACGAGGGCACCCTGCGCGGCGTAGCTCCACGCGTCCCGGCTGAACAATGGCGGGATCAGGAGCAGCGGCACACTCCAGAACGCCGTCATCCGCAGGACCGGAGGCCGTTGCCCGGCCATCACCTGCCGGCCCACGGACAGCCAGGCCCAGGCCATCAGCCCGAGCCCGGCCACCATGAACGACAGTCCGACCATCCGGCCGGGCAGACTGGCCCGCAGATCGCCGGTGATCGGGAAGGACGCCACCCACGACGAGGGCGGCACCACCGAGGTCACCAGGCTCGCCATGGCGACTACGACGGAGCCGACCACCCCACGGACCATCGGCGAGCGCATGGCCGGAGGCTAACCCCGTCCGGCAACTCCCCGATGAACAACGCCTTACCGAAGCCGCAATCCGTGGAACGAGTCTAGGCGGATTCCTTCCGGAAGGTCCGTGCGCCGACAGCGAGTCCGATGATCGTCAGCAGGACGACCCAGAACAGGCCCCAGAGCGACGCGCTGTTGGAGATGTCGCCGCGGAACAGCGCCCGCACCCCGTTCACCACATGCTTGAGCGGGCTGATGTCGGACAGCCGCTGCAGCCACGTCGGGCCGATCTGCATCGGCAGCAGGATGCCGGACAGCAGCAGCAACGGCATGGCGATGCCGTTCAGCAATGGGGCCAGTGCATCCTCGCTCTTGGTGATGAGCGCGACCGAGTACGACAGCGACGCGAACGTGGCGCCGAGCAGAGCCACGATCACCAGCGACAGCAGTACGCCGCCCCACGGCGCCCGGAGACCGAGCGGGATCGCGGCGATCAGCAACACCAACGTCTGCACGACCAGTACGACGACATCGCGCAGTACCCGACCTGCCATCAGGGCCATCCGGGACGCCGGGGTGACCCGGTCGGCCTCGATCACGCCGGCCCGGTACTCCGCGATCAGGCCGAAGCCGACGAACATCGCGCCGAACATCCCGAGCTGGACGATCAGGCCCGGGATGAACACCTGGTAGGCGTTCGTCGTCGTACCCTCGCTGATCTGCGCCGTGATCGGCTTCAGCAGTGGGCCGAACAGGAACAGGTACAACAGCGGCTGGCTGAGCATCAGCACCGCCCACATCGGATTCCGCAGGGTCAGCCGCATGGCGCGATGGAAGACGATCCAGGTCTCACGAAGCACGGTCATGCCATCGCCTCCTCGGTCACCGGTGCGGGCTTGGCGGTGTTGTCGTCGTCGCGCAGCGATCGGCCGGTCATGGTCAGGAACACGTCGTCCAGGGTCGGGCGGTGCACCTCGACACCGGCCAACTCGATGCCCTGGGCATCGATCTGGCGGAGCAGCCCGGGCAGCACCGAACCGCCGCGCGGGATCCGGAAACCGACCACGTCACCGTCGGTCTCGAAGTCGGTCGCACCGTCCAGTTCGCTCACGGTCCTGGTCACCGCGGGCGCCCGGCCGGCGTCGGCGAGGCTGAGCCGGACCGCGTCGCCGGAGACCTGCTGCTTCAGCGTGTCCGGGGTGCCGGCGCCGACGATCTTGCCGTGGTCGATGACCAGGATCCGGTCGCAGAGCGCGTCCGCCTCGTCCAGGTAGTGAGTGGTGAGGAAGATCGTCGCCCCGCGGTCGCGGAGGCCGCGGATGTGCTGCCAGAGGTTCGCCCGGGCCTGCGGGTCGAGACCGGTGGTCGGCTCGTCCAGGAAGATCAGCTTCGGGTCGTGGATCAGCCCCATCACGATGTCGAGCCGGCGCCGCTGGCCGCCGGACAGCGTCTTGCACTGCCGCCGCCACAGGCCGGGCAGGTCGAGTTCCTCGAACAGCCGTTGCCCGTCCGCGGCCGCCTTGGCCTTCGACACGCCGTACAGCCGGGCGTGGTCGACGACCTCGTCGCCGGCGATCGCCTCCGGCAGGGTCGAGCCGCTCTGCGACACGTACCCGATGCCGCGGCGGACCCCGACCGGGTCCTTGGCCAGGTCACAACCGGCCACGGTCGCGGTGCCCGCGGTCGGCTTGATCAGGGTCGCGAGCATCCGCATCGTGGTGGTCTTGCCGGCCCCGTTCGGCCCGAGGAAGCCGACGATCTCCCCGTCGGCCACCTCCAGATCCACCCCCTGCACGGCCTCCACCGGGCCGCGTTTGGTCTTGAATGTACGCACCAGTCCGCGCGCTTCGATCATCATGCGGACAAGTCTGAACAATCAACTTTGAATAGTCAATGTTGATTAGTCTCAGCTCGGCGGATCCGGGATCTGCTCCCAGTGGGTGATCATGCCGGGGTGGGGAGCCCAGTCGGCGGTCTCCCCGGCGAAGGCGTAGCTGCCGTCGGCGATCCGGTCGCGGAAGGATCTGGTCCACTCGAGCTCGCCGCGATCACGAGCCGCGCTGATGCGGAACATCTCGACGACGTGGTTCGGCGTCCCGGGATCCTCGAGAACCTGCCGCTCCGCGAACGGTTCGGCCTTCTGCCGTTGCTCGAGCTGGGTGATCCGCGCTTCGAGGGCGGCCAGCACCTCGTCCCGCTGGAGTGACCAGAGGAAGCTCAGCGTCACTCCCATCCGGTCTGGGTGGTAGCTGTCCACGTTCCACAGCATCTGCCGCAGTAGCGAGAAGTACTCGGTGTCACCGTCGGCCGTCAGCTTGTACGACGTCCGCCCCGGCCGCTGCCCCGGACCTTCCTCGAGCTCCTGCAGGTAGCCGTGCTTCGCCAGGGTCCGCAGGCCGGTGTAGATCGAGCCGGGATTGATGTTCGCCCACTCCTGCACGTTCCAGGTGAGCAGCTCGCGGCGCAGCTGGTACCCGTAGGCCGGCTGGAAGATCCGCACGACCCCGAGCAGCAGCAACCGCGTGGTGGACATAGCCGCAGTGTAAATCCGGCGACCGCCCCCGGGCCGCAGGCGTAGTCTCCGGTGGCATGGATGTGCGTGTGACGAGCGACGCGGCCGCCTTCGAGCAGACGGTCTTCCCTTTCCTGCAACAGGATCCGGTGCTGCACACCCTCATCATGGGCAACGTCCACCAACGCGCCACCGGAACCGGTCCCGCGGAGGACGAGCCGTCGTACTTCGCCTCGGTCCACGACGTGTCCGATGCCGTCGTCGGTGCGGCCATGCGTACGCCCGGACGGATGGTGTACCTCGGCGCGCTGCAACCGGAGTACGCCGAGGCGGTCGCCGACGCGTATCTCGACGTACTGACCGAGGCAGATCGGCGTGGCCGGCGATCTCCCCGCCGCCCGGCGGTTCGCCGACCGCTGGTGCGAACGGCGCGGCGGTTCGGCGACCGAGAGCAAGGCCACCCGCCTGCACAAACTCGGCACGCTGACGCCGTTGTCGGCGGACGGCTCACCGCGGCTGATGAAGGACGACGAGGTCGAGCTGGTCGCGGACTGGGTCAAGGACGGGTTCGCGAAGGAGCTCGGCGACGACCGCCTGGTCTGGTCCAGGGAGCACCTGCGGGATCAGCGGATGTGGATCTGGGAGGCCGGTGGTGAGCCCGTGAGCATGGTCGGGTACCACCACCCGGTCTTCGGCGCCTGCCGGGTCGGGCCGGTCTACACGCCGCCCGAGCACCGCCGGCACGGGTACGCCGGTGCCCTCACCAGCCACGTCAGCGCCGAGATCCTTGCGCAGGGCAACCAGGCGTGCCTCTACACCGACCTGGCCAACCCGACCTCGAACAAGATCTACCACCTGGCCGGCTACCGCCCGGTCGCCGACTTCGCCGACGTCGAGTTCACCGCCTGATCGCGAAGCGGGAGCCGCCGCCGGAGGCGGTGTCCGGTCAGTCGAGTTCGGTGGACTCGCCCGGTGCCAGGCCGAGGTACGGGCGACCGCCGTACTCGCCGAGGAAGCGTTTCATCATGCCGAGGCCGATCGGGCTGAGCAGTCCGTCATGGATGCCGATGGTCTGCTCGGACGTGATCGTGCGGGCGTACTCGATCGCCGGCGGCAGCGAGAACCACGGGCCGGAGATCGGGACCAGGTTGGTGTGCACCTGGCGGTCGGGCCGGGTGAACGAGTCGCCCGGGTGGTAGACCGCGTCCTCGATCAGGTAGCCGACGTTCTCGCACGGAACCCCCAGCTCCGCCAGGATCACCGCGTGGTCCTTGCCATAGGCACGGACCCCGAACCCGGCCGCCTCGAAGGACTGCCCGCCGGCGACCACGCTGACCCGGTCGCCCAGGTCCGCGAGTTGCGCGGCGACGCCGGCGTTCGTGTAGACCGGCGCATCCAAACGCTTGAGGCGCTCGACGTCCAGGTGGTCCGGGTGCTCGTGCGTGACCAGGATCGCGTCGGCGCGCTCGAACACGGCGTCCTCGCTGAACGTTCCCGGATCGACGAGCAGGACCTTGCCGTCCTTCTCCAGCCGGACACAGGCATGCGCGAACTTCGTCAGCTTCACCCTCAGTCTCCCAACGCGTCTCTCATCGGAACCAGCTTGGCGTTCGTCTCCGCGAGCTCGGCGATCGGATCGGAGCCGGCCACGATGCCCGCACCCGCGAAGAGCCGCATCCGCCGCGGGTCGTCCGGGTCGGCCTGGCCGCAGCGCAACGCGATACACCACTCGCCGTCGCCGGCCGCGTCCATCCAGCCGACCGGTCCGCTGAACCGGCCGCGCCGCATCCCCTCGATCTCGCCGATCAGGTCGCGGGCCAGGTCCGTCGGCGTACCGCAGACCGCCGCGGACGGGTGCAGTGCGGCGGCGAGGCCGAGCGCGGAGGCGCCGTTGGCGGCGACCCCGGCGACGTCGGTGGCCAGGTGCATCACGTTCGGCAGGTGCAGCACGAACGGGGTCTCCGGCACGTTCATCGACGTACAGTGCGGCTTCAGCGCGTCGGCGACCGAGCGGACCGCGAACTCGTGCTCCTCCAGGTCCTTGCTCGACCGGGCCAGCGACGCGGCCAGCGCGAGGTCGTGCGCGTCGTCCCCGGTACGGCGGATGGTCCCGGCCAACACCCTGGACGTGATCAGCCCTTTCTCCCGGCGGACCAGCAGCTCGGGAGTCGCGCCGATCAGGCCGTCGACGGCGAACGTCCAGCAGTTCGGGTACGACGCCGCGAGCTGGCGCAACGGCCAGCGCAGGTCGATCGGCTGCTCGGCGATCGCGATCAGGTCGCGGGCCAGCACCACCTTGTCCAGCTCTCCGGCGGTGATCCGCTTGATCGCGTCCGCGACGATGGTCGACCAGTCGGTGCCGGATCGGGCGCCGTCCGCGAACGCGATGTCGTGCACCGGTGCCGGCTCGTGGGTGACCAGATCCGGCGGCGCGGTCAGCGAGCTGGCCGGCGAGACGGTCGTCACCCAGGTGGTGCCGCCCCGGCGGCCGACGATCACCTCGGGCACGACCAGCTGACTCGGGTCGCCGTCGGTGAACCCGAACGAACCGAAGCAGACCAGCCCGGACCCCGGTACGCCGACCTCGTCGCGCACCACCGCGGCCGCGACCACTTTCTTCCACCAGGCCACGGCCTCCTGGAAGCGGTTGCCGCCGGCAACGTCGAGGCGGGCGGCGACGCCCCAGCCGACGTGACCGTCGCCACGTCGTACCCAGGCCAGGCCGCCCTCGGTGGGCAGATGGTCCATCAGCTGCGCGGACACACCGTCGACGCGCTGGCTGCGAATGACCAGATGAGGCGCCGGCTGATCACCGGGTCGGACCGGGTCAGACAAGCTCACGCCAACCCCCCTCGCTCGCGCCGCGGCCCCGGATCTCGACGGCCGGCCGGCTCCCTGGAGATGCACTCACGAGATGCAAGCGTATGCCCGCCGGATGTCCAGCGAATTTCGGCGCCTGTCACAGCCGTGATGAACTAGACAAGTGACCCGCGCAGATCTGTCCAAGGAACCGCATGCCGTTGCGGCCATGTTCGACAACGTGGCCGAGGGATACGACCGGACGAACGCGGTCGCGACGATGGGCCTGGAGAAGTTGCACTGGCGGCCGCAGACCTTCGCCGAGATCGCGCCGCGGAACGGGCTGAAGATCCTCGACCTGGCCGCCGGGACCGGTGCGTCGAGCATCAAGCTGCGGGAGGCCGGCGCCGAGGTGGTGTCCTGCGACTTCTCGGTCGGCATGCTGCGGGTCGGCAAGCGCCGCTACCCCGAGCTCGACCTGATCGCGGGGGACGCGCTGCGGCTCCCGTTCGCCGACAGCACGTTCGACGTGGTGACGATCTCCTGGGCGCTGCGGAACGTGAACGACGTGACCGTCGCGCTTGCGGGAGATGCTCCGGGTGACCAGGCCGGGCGGCCGGCTCGTCGTACTGGAGAACTCGCACCCGACCTGGAAGCCGTTCCGGATCGCGTACCTGGAGTACATGATGCGGGCGGTGCCGGTGGTGGCGAAGGCGGTGTCGACGAACCCGGACGCGTACGAGTACCTGGCCGAGTCGGTCCGCGCCTGGCCGGGGCAGGAGCCGCTCGCGCGCACGATCGAGGCGTCCGGCTGGACCCGGGTGCAGTGGCGCAACCTGACAGGTGGTCTGGTCGCCATCCATCGTGCGGTCAAGCCCGTCTAATTTCGCAAGGAAAACGGCGCATAAATCGGTTGCTGCCAAGGGGTTCGGGGCCGGTTTCGTGTCCGCGTCAGGCAGTCCTAGACTGTCGGGTGACGAGGCCTCGTGAAGCGATTCACGAGCGCACAGCCCCAACTTCCAGGCCGGGAATGAGATGAGCCAGAGCGTGCCGAGCGGGCAGCAGGCGGAGACCGCCGATGTGATCGTCGTCGGTGCCGGACCCGCAGGCTCGGCGGCGGCCTATCACCTGGCCAACGCCGGACTCGACGTGCTGCTGCTGGAGAAGACCGCCTTCCCGCGGGAGAAGGTGTGCGGCGACGGGCTCACCCCGCGCGGCACCAAGCAGCTCATCAACATGGGCATCGACATCTCCGACGAGGCCGGCTGGATCCGCAACTACGGCCTGCGCATCCAGGGTGCCGGGCACGTCCTGCAGCTCGACTGGCCGGACCTGTCCAGCCACCCGAACTACGGCCTGACCCGGAACCGGATGGACTTCGACGACATGCTCGCCCGGCAGGCCGTGAAGGCCGGCGCCCGGCTGCGCGAGCGGACGAACGTGAGCGGCCCGATCCTGGACGACCGGGGCTTCATCGTCGGCGTCACCGCCAAGCCGGTCGACGACAGCGGCCGCCGTACCGGGGACGACCTCGAGTTCCGGGCGCCGCTGGTGATGGCGGCCGACGGCAACTCGTCCAGGCTCAGCGTCGCGATGGGCCTGCACAAGCGCGACGACCGCCCGATGGGGGTTGCCGTCCGCACCTACTTCACCAGCCCGCGCCATGACGACGACTACCTCGAGTCGTGGCTGGAGCTGTGGGCCGACGACCCGCAGCACCCGGGTCAGCGCAACCTGCTGCCGGGCTACGGCTGGATCTTCGGGATGGGCGACGGCACCGTCAACGTCGGCCTCGGCATCCTGAACACCTCCGACGCGTTCGGCAAGGTCGACTACGCCGACCTGCTGAAGCAGTGGCTGAAGAACACGCCGGAGGAGTGGCAGTTCACCGACGAGTTCCAGACCATCCCGATCCGCGGCGCGGCCCTGCCGATGGGCTTCAACCGGCAGCCGCACTACACCCGCGGCCTGATGCTGCTCGGCGACGCCGGCGGCATGGTCAACCCGTTCAACGGCGAGGGCATCCCGTACGCGATGGAGTCCGGGGCGTTCGCCGCCGAAGTCGCCGCCCAGGCCCTGCACCGGCAGCCGAACCAGCGGGAGCGCGCGCTGTCGGCGTACCCGAAGGCGCTGAAGCAGGAGTACGGCGGTTACTACACGCTCGGCCGGATCTTCGTGAAGCTGATCGGAAATCCGGAGGTGATGCGGCTGTGCACGAAGTACGGTCTGCCGCGCACCACGCTGATGAAGTTCACCCTGAAGTTGCTCGCCAACCTCACCGACCCGCGCGACGGCGACGTGATGGACAAGATCATCAACGGCCTCACCAAGGTCGCCCCGGCCGCCTGAAACCGGCGGGGCGAGTGAGATGAGCCACAGCAGTACTGATAACACAGTGCTGTTCGGAAACGCAGACAGACAGACCACCGGCTGAAGGAGGGAGCAGGAACCCGATGCACCCTTACGTACCGATCCTCGTTCTCGGTGTGCTCGCGACGATCTTCGTGGCGGGCACCTTGGTGACGAGCGCGCTGGTCGGACCCCGGCGCTACAACCGGGCCAAGCTCGACTCCTACGAATGCGGGATCGAGCCGACCCCGCAGCCGGTCGGCGGCGGGCGGTTCCCGGTGAAGTACTACATCACCGCGATGCTCTTCATCGTGTTCGACATCGAGATCATCTTCCTCTACCCGTGGGCGGTCGCCTTCGACCAGATGGCGCTGTTCGGGCTGATCGAGATGGTCATCTTCATCGTCACCGTCTTCGTCGCGTACGCCTACGTGTGGCGCCGCGGCGGACTGGAATGGGACTGAGTAATGGGTGTTGAGGAACAGCTTCCGGCCGGCGTACTGCTGACCACGATCGAGGGCCTGTCCGGCTACATGCGGAAGGCGTCGTTGTGGCCGGCAACCTTCGGGCTGGCCTGCTGCGCGATCGAGATGATGACCACCGGCGCGCCGCGGTACGACGCCGCCCGGTTCGGCATGGAGGTCTTCCGGGCGTCGCCCCGGCAGGCCGACCTGATGATCGTGGCCGGCCGGGTGAGCCAGAAGATGGCCCCGGTACTGCGCCAGATCTACGACCAGATGCCGAACCCGAAGTGGGTGCTCGCGATGGGTGTCTGCGCGTCGTCGGGCGGCATGTTCAACAACTACGCGATCGTGCAGGGCGTGGACCACGTCGTACCGGTCGACATGTACCTGCCCGGCTGCCCGCCGCGGCCGGAGATGCTGCTGGACGCGTTCCTCAAGCTGCACGACGACATCCAGCACAGCAAGCTCGGCGCGCAACAAGCGGCGCGGAGCTGCAGGAGCGGGAAGCCGCCGCACTGGCCGCCTCGCCGACGATCGAGATGAAGGGGTCTGCTCGCGGTGAGTGATACGCAACCCGAGAACCTTCCGGCGACCGCGGCGGCCGGTGACGCTCAGACCCCGGCGGCCGAGGTGGTGGACCAGCGCGAGGGCATGTTCGGTGTCCGCGGCACCGGTGACACCTCCGGCTTCGGCGGCCTGCGCCGCCAGGTCGCGTTGCCCGGCGGTACGCCGAAGCCGTACGGCTCCTGGTTCGACGGCGCGACCGAGCGGCTCGAGAGCTCTGGTCGGCGACGGTGCGATCGAGAAGGTCGTGGTCGACCGGGGCGAGCTCACGCTGCATGTCCAGCGCGAGCGGCTGGTCGAGACATGCCAACACCTGCGCGACGACGAGGCGCTGCGGTTCGAGTTCTGCTCCGGCGTCAGCGGCGTGCACTACCCGAACGAGACCGGCCGCGAGCTGCACGCGGTCTACCACCTGATGTCGATGACCCACAACCGGCGGATCCGGCTCGAGGTGTCCGCACCCGACGCCGACCCGCACATCCCGTCGGTCGTCTCGGTCTACCCGGCCAACGACTGGCACGAGCGGGAGACCTGGGACTTCTTCGGCATCATCTTCGACGGTCACCCGGCACTGACCCGGATCCAGATGCCGGACGACTGGCCGGGTCACCCGCAGCGCAAGGACTACCCGCTCGGCGGGATCGACGTCGAGTACAAGGGCGCCGTCATCCCGCCGCCCGACACGCGGAGGTCGTACAACTGATGACCCAAACACAATCGACACCGTCAGACCCCTACGCGACCACTCGCGACACCACCGAGGGCAAGGTCTTCACCGTCACCGGTCAGGACTGGGACTCGGTCGTGGCCGGCCTCGGCGAGGAGCCCGAAGAGCGCGTCGTCGTGAACATGGGCCCGCAGCACCCGTCCACCCACGGCGTGCTCCGGCTGATCCTCGAGACTCGAGGGCGAGACGGTGACCGAGGCCCGCTGCGGCATCGGCTACCTGCACACCGGTATCGAGAAGAACATGGAGTTCCGCTCCTGGACGCAGGGCGTCACGTTCTGCACCCGGATGGACTACCTGGCGCCGTTCTACAACGAGGCGGCCTACTGCCTCGCGGTCGAGCGGCTGCTCGGGATCGAGGACCAGATCCCGGAGAAGGCGAACGTGATGCGGGTGCTCCTGATGGAGCTCAACCGGATCAGCAGCCACCTGGTCGCGATCGCCACCGGCGGGATGGAGATCGGCGCGCTCACCGTGATGACGATCGGCTTCCGTGAGCGGGAGATGACGCTCGACCTGTTCGAGCTGATCACCGGCCTGCGGATGAACCACGCGTTCATCCGGCCGGGCGGCGTCGCCCAGGACCTGCCGCCGGGTGCGCTGGACAAGATCCGCGAGTACATCACCTGGATGAACAAGCATCTGCCCGAGTACGCCGAGCTGTGCAACGCGAACCCGATCTTCAAGGCCCGGCTGCAGAACGTCGGCTACCTGGACCTGACCGGCTGCATGGCGCTGGGCATCACCGGCCCGCCGCTGCGCTCGACCGGGTACGCGATGGACCTGCGCAAGACCCAGCCGTACTGCGGTTACGAGACGTACGACTTCGACGTACCGACCTGGGACACCGCGGACTCCTACGGGCGGTTCCGGATCCGGCTGCAGGAGATGCACGAGTCGCTGAAGATCGTCGAGCAGTGCGCCGACCGGCTGGCCAAGATGGAGGGCGAGCCGGTGATGGTGGCCGACAAGAAGATCGGCTGGCCGAGCCAGCTGGCCGTCGGCTCCGACGGGATGGGCAACTCGCTCGACCACATCAAGCACATCATGGGCGAGTCGATGGAAGCGCTGATCCATCACTTCAAGCTGGTCACCGAGGGCTTCCGGGTGCCGGCCGGCCAGGCCTACGTGGCGCTGGAGTCGCCGCGCGGCGAGCTGGGCTGCCACCTGGTCTCCGACGGCGGCACCAAGCCGTACCGGGCGCACTTCCGCGACCCGTCCTTCGCAAACCTGCAGGCGATGCCGATCATGTGCGAGGGCGCACAGGTCGCCGACGTGATCGTCGCCGTCGCCAGCCTTGACCCGGTGATGGGTGGAGTGGACCGATAGATGGCCGAGAATCACGCGACTGCGACCGACGTGCCGGTGCCGTACAGCACCGGTGACTCGAACATCACCGAAACCACGATCGCGGAGATGCGCGCACTGGCCGCCCGGTACCCGGTCGGCCGGTCCGCGCTGCTGCCGATGCTGCACCTGGTGCAGTCGGTCGAGGGCCGGGTCACCCCGGAGGGCATCGAGGCGCTGCGCCGAGGTGCTCGGGCTGACCGGTGCCGAGGTGTCCGCGGTGGCGACCTTCTACACGATGTACAAGCGCCGCCCGGTCGGCGAGTACCACGTCGGGGTCTGCACCAACACGCTGTGCGCCGTGATGGGCGGCGACCTGATCTTCGAGCGGCTGAAGCAGCACCTCGACGTCGGCAACGACGAGACCACCGAGGACGGCAAGATCACCCTCGAGCACCTCGAGTGCAACGCCGCCTGCGACTACGCGCCGGTGATGATGGTGAACTGGGAGTTCTTCGACGACATGACGCCGGAGTCGGCCACCCAGCTGGTCGACGACCTGCGCGAGGGCACCGAGGTCAAGTCCCCGCGCGGTGCGACGGTCTGCACCTGGAAGGAAGCCGAGCGAGTGCTGGCCGGCTTCCCCGACGGCCGCGCCGACGAGGGCCCGACCGGCGGCAAGGCGACGCTGGCCGGTCTGCGGCTGGCTCGCGAGCGCAACTGGACGGCTCCGGGTGGTCGCGGCGGCTCGCCGGCCCCGCTCGACTCCGCTCCCGGGCCGCGTCCCGAGGACCAGCCGGGTCGTGAGTCCCAGGCCGTCCACACCGACGACGCCCGGAAGGAGGACTGACCATGCTGACCCCGGTACTGTCCGACAACTGGGACCAGATCCGCTCCTGGCAGCTGGCGTCGTACCAGCGCTCCGGCGGGTACGACGCACTGCAGACCGCACTGCGGATGCAGCCGGCCGACGTGGTCACCGCGGTCAAGGACTCCGGTCTGCGCGGCCGTGGCGGCGCGGGCTTCCCGACCGGGATGAAGTGGTCGTTCATCCCGCCCAAAGACGCAGCCAACCCGAAACCGCATTATCTGGTAGTGAACGCGGACGAGTCCGAGCCGGGGACCTGCAAGGACATCCCGCTGATGCTCGCCTCGCCGCACACGCTGGTCGAGGGCGTCATCATCGCGTCGTACGCGATCCGCGCCTCGACCGCGTTCATCTACGTCCGCGGTGAGGTGCTGCACGTGATCCGCCGGCTGCAGCAGGCGGTCGAGGAGGCCAGGGCGGCCGGTTTCATCGGCACCGACATCCTCGGCAGCGGCTACGACCTGGACGTGATCGTGCACGCCGGCGCCGGGGCGTACATCTGCGGCGAGGAGACCGCGCTGCTCGACTCGCTCGAGGGCCGTCGCGGGCAGCCCCGGCTGCGTCCTCCGTTCCCGGCCGTGGCCGGTCTGTACGGCTGCCCCACTGTGATCAACAACGTCGAGTCGATCGCGTCCGTTCCCGCCATCATCAAGAACGGCGCGGACTGGTTCTCCTCGATGGGCACCGAGAAGTCCAAGGGCATGACGCTGTACTCGCTGTCCGGGCACGTCACCCGGCCGGGCCAGTACGAGGCGCCGATGGGCATCACGCTGCGGCAGCTGATCGAACTGGCCGGCGGTATCCGCGAGGGGCACGTGATGAAGTTCTGGACCCCGGGCGGGTCCTCGACTCCGCTGCTCACCGCCGAGCACCTCGACGTACCGCTGGACTACGAGGGCGTCGGGTCGGTCGGCTCGATGCTGGGCACGAAGGCGCTGCAGATCTTCGACGAGACCACCTGCGTGGTCCGCTCGGTGCTGCGGTGGACCGAGTTCTACAAGCACGAGTCCTGCGGCAAGTGCACGCCGTGCCGCGAAGGCACCTGGTGGCTGGTGCAGATCCTCGAGCGGCTGGAGCACGGGAAGGGGACCGAGGAGGACCTGGTCACCCTGCTCGACCTGTGCGAGAACATCACCGGCCGGTCGTTCTGTGCGCTGGCCGACGGTGCGACCGCGCCGATCACCAGCTCGATCCAGTACTTCAAGGACGAGTACCTGGCGCACTTCGAGAACGGCGGCTGCCCGTTCGACCCGATGGCAAGCACTGTCTTCGCAACCGCTGGAGCAAGCGCATGACGATCCAAGCGAATCCCCCGGCCGGAAGCGGCGCAGTGGAGCGCACCGCTGTCGAGGACACAGTGACCGTGACCATCGACGACATCGAGGTCAAGGTTCCGAAGAACACCCTGCTGATCCGGGCCGCGGAGCAGATCGGGATCCAGATCCCGCGGTTCTGCGATCACCCGCTGCTCGACCCGGTCGGCGCCTGCCGGCAGTGCCTGGTCGAGATCACCGACGCCGGCAACGGCCGGGGTATGCCGAAGCCGCAGGCCTCCTGCACGATCACCGTTGCCGACGGCATGGTGGTTCGCACCCAGGTGACCTCGGCGGTGGCGGACAAGGCGCAGCACGGGAACATGGAGTTCCTGCTGATCAACCACCCGCTGGACTGCCCGGTCTGCGACAAGGGCGGCGAGTGCCCGCTGCAGAACCAGGCGATGACCAACGGGCGCGGCGAGTCCCGGTTCACCGAGATCAAGCGGACCTACCCGAAGCCGATCAACATCTCGGCCGAGGTGCTGCTGGACCGCGAGCGCTGCGTGCTGTGTGCCCGCTGCACCCGGTTCTCCGAGCAGATCGCCGGTGACCCCTTCATCGCGCTGGTCGAGCGCGGTGCGCTGCAGCAGGTCGGCATCTACGAGAAGGAGCCGTTCGAGAGCTACTTCTCCGGCAACACCATCCAGATCTGCCCGGTGGGTGCGCTGACCAGCGCGGCGTACCGGTTCCGGTCCCGGCCGTTCGACCTGGTCTCGGTTCCGTCGGTGGCGGAGCACGACTCCTCCGGTGCGGCGATCCGGGTCGACTACCGGCGCGGCAAGGTGATGCGCCGGCTGGCCGGTGACGACCCGCAGGTCAACGAGGAGTGGATCTCCGACAAGGACAGGTTCGCGTTCAACTACGCGACCACCGGTGACCGGCTGACGCACCCGCTGATCCGCGAGGACGGCGAGCTGCGGCCGGCGTCCTGGCCGGAGGCGCTGACCTTCGCGGCCGAGCGGCTGACCGCGGCCCGCGGCAACGCGGCGGTGCTGACCGGCGGCCGGCTCACCCTCGAGGACTCCTACGCGTACTCGAAGTTCGCGCGGGTCGCCCTCGGCACCAACGACATCGACTTCCGGGCCCGGCCGCACTCCGCGGAGGAGGCGGACTTCCTCGCCGCCGCGGTGGCCGGCACCGGTCTGGGGACGACGTTCGGCGACCTGGAGAAGGCCGGATCGGTGCTGCTCGTCGGGTTCGAGCCCGAAGAGGAAGCGCCGTCGGTGTTCCTGCGGCTGCGCAAGGGCGTTCGCTCGCACGGCACCAAGGTGTTCACGGTCGCGGCCTACGGTTCGCGCGGTGTGGAGAAGCTCGACGGCGTCGTCGTACCGGCGTCGCCCGGGACCGAGGCCGCCGTACTGGCTGATCTCGGCAATGCCGGTGAGGCCGGAGCGGCCGCGCTGGCGTCGCTCGGCGCCGACTCGATCATCATCGTGGGCGAGCGGCTGGCCCGCGTGCCGGGCGGGTACTCGACGGCGTTGCGGGTCGCGCTCGACACCGGTGCTCAGCTGGCCTGGATCCCGCGTCGTGCGGGTGATCGGGGCGCGCTCGAGGCCGGCTGCTTGCCGGGGCTGCTGCCCGGCGGCCGGCTGGTGTCCGACCCGCACGCGCGGGTGGACATGCAGGCCGCGTGGGATGTGGACAGCCTGCCCGCCCAGGCGGGCCGGGACCTGACCGAGATCCTCGCCGCGGCCGGATCGCTCCAGGCGCTGGTGGTCGCGGGAGTCGAGATCGACGATCTGCCGGACCCGGCGGCGGCCCTGGCCGCGCTGGAAGCCGCGCCGTTCGTGGTCAGCTTCGAGGTCCGCAACTCCCAGGTCACCGAGCACGCCGATGTCGTCTTCCCGGTGGTTCCGCCGACGGAGAAGGACGGCACCTTCGTCAACTGGGAGGGTCGCGAGCGGCCGTTCCCGGTGGTGCTGAAGGTTCCGGCCGCGATGCCCGACGTTCGTGCGCTGGCCGCGCTGGCGCAGGAGATGGACCGCTCGATCGGGTTCGCCACACCTGCCGGTGCGAAGCGGGAGTTCGACGAGCTCGGCCGCTGGGACGGCGACCGCGCGCAGGAGCCGACGTACCAGGCCGGTCCGTCGCTCGGCGCGTTCGACTCGACCCGGCTGTCGACCTGGCGGATGCTGATCGACGAGAGCCGCTCGAACGACGGTGAGCCGCACCTGACCGCGACGGCGCGGACGCCGGTCGCCCGGATCTCGCGCACCACCGCGCACCGGGTCGGTGTCGCCGACGGTGAGGAGCTGGTGGTCAGCACCGACGCCGGGTCGATCCGGCTGCCGGTGGTGATCAGCCCGATGACCGACAACGTGGTGTGGCTGCCGACCAACTCGGCCGACTCCCATGTACGCCGGTCCTTGCACGCCGACCATGGCTCGATCGTGACGATCGCCGGAGGGAACGCATGAGCGAGCGAAGCGAGTTCATCATCAAGCACAGCGCGTCTCGTGCCTCATCGGCGCCCGGAGCGAAGCGAGGACGTCGATGAGCCTGGTGGCAGGTGTCCCGCTGGCGGTGCCGGACGCGGGTGTCGGGAACGACCCGTGGTGGGTCGTCGGCCTGAAGGTGTTGCTGGTCTTCGTCTTCCTGATCGTCCTGACGCTGTTCAACATCTGGTGGGAGCGCCGGGTGGTGGCCCGGATGCAGCACCGGATCGGCCCGAACGTGCACGGCCCGGCCGGTCTGCTGCAGTCGCTGGCCGACGGAATGAAGCTGATGTTCAAGGAAGACCTGATGCCCAAGGGCGTCGACAGGCTGGTCTTCATCGCGGCGCCGGTGATCGTGTCGATCCCGGCGTTCCTGACCTTCGCGGTGATCCCGTTCGGGCCGACGGTGCGGATCCCGTTCACCGACACCTACACCCGGCTGCAGATCACCGACCTGCCGGTCTCGGTGCTGTACGTGATGGCGGTCGCCTCGATCGGCATCTACGGCATCGTGCTCGGCGGCTGGTCGTCCAACTCGACGTACTCGCTGCTCGGCGGTCTGCGCTCCAGCGCCCAGATGATCTCCTACGAGGTCGGCATGGGCCTGGCGCTGGTGACGGTGTTCCTGTTCGCCGGCTCGATGTCCACCTCGGAGATCGTCGCGGCGCAGGGCTCGAACCAGTCGATCAACCTGTTCGGCGCGGACATCCCGATCCCGGGCTGGTACGCGTTCCTGTTGTTCCCGTCGTTCGTGATCTACGTGATCTCGATGATCGGCGAGACGAACCGGGCGCCCTTCGACCTGCCGGAGGCCGAGGGCGAGCTGGTGGCCGGCTTCCTGACCGAGTACTCGTCGATGAAGTACGCGATGTTCTTCCTGGCCGAGTACATCAACATGGCCACCGTGTCGGCGCTGGCCACCACGCTGTTCCTCGGCGGCTGGCGGGCACCGTGGCCGATCTCGATCTGGGACGGCGCGAACTCCGGCTTCTGGCCGGTGCTGTGGTTCGTCGGCAAGATGATGTGCTTCATCTTCTTCTACATCTGGCTGCGCGGAACGCTGCCGCGACTGCGCTACGACCAGTTCATGAAGCTGGGCTGGAAGATCCTGATCCCGGTCTCGCTGGGCTGGATCCTGCTGGTCGCCACCGTCCGCGCCGTCGGCCGGGAGACCACCTTCAGCCGGACGACGTTGCTGGTGGCCGCTGCTGTGGTCCTGCTGATCGCGGTGATCACCATGTTCGTCCCGCAGAAGCCCAAGCCCGAGAAGATCACCGAGGACGACCGCGCGGAGGACTTCGACGCCTTCGCCGGCGGCTTCCCGGTGCCCCCACCGCTCGTTCACACGCCGAGCCGAGATGAGACGGACGTCAGCCGTGGCTAGTGTCAAAGAGTCCCTCTGGGATCCGGTAGCCGGGTTCGGGGTCACCTTCCGGACGATGTTCCGCAAGGTGTTCACCGAGCAGTACCCGTTCGAGAAGAAGCCGACCGCGCCACGCTTCCACGGCCGCCACCAGCTGAACCGCTGGCCGGACGGTCTGGAGAAGTGCATCGGCTGCGAGCTCTGCGCGTGGGCGTGCCCGGCGGACGCGATCTACGTCGAGGGCGCGGACAACGAGGACGACTCGACCGGCCGCTTCTCGCCCGGTGAGCGCTACGGCCGCGTCTACCAGATCAACTACCTGCGCTGCATCCTCTGCGGTCTGTGCATCGAGGCCTGCCCGACCCGGGCGCTCACGATGACCAACGAGTACGAGCTGGCCGACCGCACCCGCGAGTCCCTCATCTACGAGAAGAAGGACCTGCTGGCGCCGCTGCTGCCCGGGATGCAGGAGCCGCCGCACGAGATGCAGCTCGGCACCACCGAGAAGGACTACTACCTCGGACTGACCGGCTCCGCCGGATCGGACCGACACAGTCCGGCCGAGGGTGGTGACAGCAAATGATGCCGCTCGTCACCGGCGCCCAGGTGGCGTTCTGGATGCTCGCGCCGGTCATGGTGCTGGCCGCGATCGCGATGGTCCTGGTCCGCAAGGCGGTGCACTCCGCGCTGCTGCTGGCCACCGTGATGATCTGTCTGGCCGTCCAGTACGCCGCTCAGGACGCGCCGTTCCTGTTCGCCGTACAGATCATCGTCTACACCGGCGCGATCCTGATGCTGTTCCTGTTCGTGCTGATGCTGGTCGGTGTGGACGCGAGTGACTCCCTGGTGGAGACGATCCGCGGCCAGCGGCTGCTGGCCGGACTGGCGTTCCTCGGCTTCGCGGTCCTGCTGGTCGCGGCCGTCGGCAACGCGGTGTACGGCAACCCGGTCGGGCTGGCCGACGCGCAGCCGGACGGCAACCCGAAGGCGATCGCGCAGCTGCTGTTCGGCAAGTACGTGTTCGCCTTCGAGGTGACCTCGGCGCTGCTGATCACCGCGGCCCTCGGCGCGATGATGCTGGCGCACCGGGAGCGGCTGACCAAGAAGCGGACCCAGCGCGACCACGCCGAGGACCGGATCCGCAAGTACGCCGAGTCCGGCGTACACCCCGGTCCGCTGCCGACGCCCGGCGTACTGGCGCGGCACAACGCCGTCGACACGCCGGCGCTGCTGCCGGACGGGTCGATCGCGCCGACCTCGGTTTCGCGGGTGCTGCAGGCACGTGGCACCGTGTTCCCCGAAACCGAGGAGCGCGACGAGGTCGACAAGGTCCGCGAGCTCAGCGAAGGCGATCCCGGTGACCAGGTCCCGCCCGAGCCCGAGGGCACGGACCTGACCGGCTACGGCGAAGGAGAGAAGGCGTGAGCGAGCGGAGCGAGCGAACCATTCAGCGCAGCACGCTTTCGGCATGCGCGCCCGGAGCGAAGCGAGGACGCGCATGACGACCGAGCCGTATATCGTGCTCGCGGTGATCTTGTTCAGTATCGGTGCACTGGGCGTGCTGGTGCGCCGGAACGCCATCGTCGTCTTCATGTGTGTCGAGTTGATGCTGAACGCGACCAACCTCGCGTTCGTCAGCTTCGCCCGCCAGCACGGCAACCTCGACGGCCAGATCGCCGCCTTCTTCGTGATGGTGGTGGCCGCGGCCGAAGTCGTGATCGGGCTGGCGATCATCATGGCCATCTTCCGCACCCGTCGCTCGGCCTCGGTCGACGACGCCAACCTGCTCAAGTACTGAGGTAAGCACCGATGAGTCATGAGCTGACGTGGCTGCTGGTCGCGGTCCCGGCCGTGTCCGCGGCGATCCTGCTGCTGGGTGGCAGAGCCACCGACGCATGGGGTCACCTGCTGGGGACGCTGGCGCCGCTGATCTCCTTCGCCTTCGGCGTAGTGCTGTTCATCCAGATGCAGGGCCTGGGCAGCGAGGAGCGGTCCGAGACGATCCGGCTGTTCGAGTGGTTCTCGGTCGGTGATATCACCGTGAACTTCAGTCTGCTGATCGATCCGCTGTCGATCCTGTTCGTGCTGCTGATCACCGGTGTGGGTTCGCTGATCCACATCTACTCGATCGGCTACATGGAGCACGACGCACGCCGGCGCCGCTTCTTCGGGTACCTGAACCTGTTCATCGCGGCGATGCTGCTGCTGGTGCTCGCGGCCGACTACCTGGTGGTGTTCGTCGGCTGGGAGGGCGTCGGTCTGGCGTCGTACCTGCTGATCGGGTTCTGGCAGCACAAGGACTCCGCCGCGGTCGCCGCGAAGAAGGCGTTCGTGGTGAACCGGGTCGGTGACATCGGCCTCTCGCTCGCGGTGATGAGCATGTGGGCGCTGTTCGGCTCGTCCGCCTTCGCCACGGTCGACGCGGGCGCCGAGGGCCTGTCGAGCACCTGGGCCACGCTGCTCGGTCTGATGCTGCTGCTGGCGGCCTGCGGCAAGTCGGCGCAGGTGCCGCTGCAGTCCTGGCTGCTGGACGCGATGGAGGGCCCGACCCCGGTGTCGGCGCTGATCCACGCGGCGACCATGGTCACCGCGGGCGTCTACCTGGTGACCCGGTCGAGCGCGATCTACGAGCACACCGACGCCGCCTCCACCGCCGTCGTCATCGTCGGAACGGTGACGGCGCTGGTCGGTGCGATCATCGGTTGCGCCAAGGACGACATCAAGAAGGCACTGGCCGGTTCGACGATGAGCCAGATCGGCTACATGATGCTCGCCGCCGGCCTCGGTCCGGTGGGCTACGCCTTCGCGATCTTCCACCTGCTCACCCACGGCTTCTTCAAGGCCAACATGTTCCTCGGTGCCGGCTCGGTGATGCACGGCATGAACGACGAGGTCGAACATGCGACGCTACGGCGGCCTGGCGAAGTACATGAGGATCACCTCCGTGACCTTCGCCTTCGGCTACCTGGCGATCCTCGGCATCCCGCCGTTCTCCGGCTTCTTCAGCAAGGACCACATCATCGAGGTCGCCTTCGCGGAGAACACCGTGGTCGGCCTGTGTGCGCTGCTCGGCGCCGGGATCACCGCGTTCTACATGACCCGGCTGATGATGATGACGTTCTTCGGCGAGAAGCGCTGGGAGAAGGACGCGCACCCGCACGAGTCGCCCAGCGTGATGACCGTTCCGCTGATCATCCTGGCGATCCTCTCGCTGGTCGGCGGTGCGCTCTACTTCGTCAACGACTGGATCGTCACCTGGCTGGAGCCGGTGACCGGTTTCGAGGAAGCCCATCCGCCGCTCAGCGCGCTGGCGATGACGCTGATCATCCTCGCGACCGTGATCGTCGGCGCTGCTATCGGTGTCGTGCTGTTCCGTCGGGACATCCCGCGCGAGGCGCCCGTCCGGGTTTCGCCGGTCACCACCTTCGCCCGCCGTGACCTGTACGGCGACGCGCTGAACGAGGCGGTCCTGATGCGCCCGGGCCAGTACCTCACCCGGACGCTGGTCTGGCTGGACAACCGCGGTGTGGACGGCCTGGTGAACGGGCTGGCCGCGCTCTTCGGCGGGCTGTCCGGCCGGCTCCGCCGGTTCCAGACGGGCTTCGTCCGTTCCTACGCACTCAGCATGGTCTTCGGCGCCGCACTCGTGGTCGTCGCCCTCCTCGCGGTGAGGTTGTCGTGAACATCGGTTGGCTGACCCTGTTACTGCTCCTGCCGTTCGTCGGGGCACTGGTGACGATGCTGGTGCCCAAGGCGAAGGCGCTGCTGGCCAAGCAGGTCGCACTCGGCTTCTCCCTCGTCACCCTGGTGCTGATGGCGATCATCGCGATCGGCTACCAGCAGAACGGTGCCGCGGACTACGCCGAGACGCACACCTGGATTCAGCCGTTCGGCGCGTACTTCGCCCTCGGCCTCGACGGCATCGGCGTCGTCCTGCTGGTGCTGACCGCGTTGCTCACCCCGGTCGTGATGATCGCGTCCTGGAACGACGCCAAGGACGGCCGCTGGTCGGAGAAGGCCTTCTTCGCCTGGATCCTGGGCCTGGAGGCGCTCTCGCTCGGCGTGTTCGCGGCCACCGACGTGTTCCTGTTCTACGTGCTGTTCGAGGCCACGCTGATCCCGATGTACTTCCTGATCGGTGGCTTCGGCGGTGCGCAGCGCTCGTACGCCGCGGTGAAGTTCCTGCTCTACTCGCTGCTCGGCGGACTGCTGATGCTGGCGTCGGTGGTCGGGCTGTACGTGCTCTCGGCCCAGGCCGGTAACCCGTCGTACCTGCTCACCGACCTGATGCAGCTGGACATCAGCCAGAACACCGAACGGTGGCTGTTCCTCGGCTTCTTCTTCGCCTTCGCGGTGAAGGCGCCGATGGTGCCGTTCCACACCTGGCTGCCGGACGCCGCCGCCGAGGCGACCCCGGGGACATCGGTGCTGCTGGTCGGCATCCTGGACAAGATCGGCACCTTCGGGATGATCCGGTTCTGCCTGGGCCTGTTCCCGAACGCGTCCGAGTGGGCCACTCCGGTGGTCCTGGTGCTGGCCCTGATCTCGATCCTGTACGGCGCCCTGCTGGCGATCGGCCAGACCGACATCAAGCGGCTGATCGCCTACACCTCGATCTCGCACTTCGGCTTCATCGTGATGGGGATCTTCGCGCTGACGTCGCAGGGCCTGACCGGGTCGACGCTCTACATGTTCAACCACGGCCTGTCCACGGCGGCGCTGTTCCTGGTCGCCGGGTACCTGATCTCCCGGCGCGGGTCCGCGCGGATCGCCGACTACGGCGGGGTGGAGAAGGTGGCACCGGTGCTGGCCGGCACGTTCCTGTTCGCCGGTCTGTCCAGCCTGGCGCTGCCCGGGCTGTCGCCGTTCATCTCCGAGTTCATGGTGCTGGCCGGGACGTTCAGCCGGCACAGGACGCTCGCGGTGATCGCCGTCCTCGGTATCGTGCTGGCCGCGCTGTACATCCTGCTCATGTACCAGCGCCTGATGACCGGGCCGGTGCGCGACGGGATCGAGAAGCTGAAGGACCTGAACGTGCGCGAGGTGCTGGCGATCGCGCCGCTCGTCGTACTGATCATCGGCCTGGGGATCTTCCCGAAGCCGGTGGTGGACATCATCAAGCCGGCGGTGGAGTCGACGATGCAGCACGTCGGCGTGACTGACAAGGCTCCGGAGATCCCCGTGACGGAGGGACAGAAGTGATCGCGCAGATCCTGCCGCTGGCGGACTTCACCGCGCCCAAGATCGAGTACGGCGAACTCTCGCCGCTGCTCGTGGTCTTCGGTGCGGCCTGCGTCGGCGTACTGGTCGAGGCCTTCCTGCCCCGGCAGTTGCGGCACGCGGCCCAGTTGGCGATCACGGTGGTGTCCATCGTCGTCGCGGGTGTGCTGACCGCGCTTCCTGATCAGCGACAACAAGGAACTGGTCGCGGCGCAGGGTGCGATCTCGGTCGACGGCCCGGCGCTGTTCACCTGGGGCGTCCTGCTCGCACTGACGCTGATCAGTGTGCTGCTGTTCGCCGAGCGGTCGGTCGACGGCGGACTGTCCGCGTTCGCCGGCCAGGCGGCCGCCGTACCGGGGTCCGAGGCCGAGCGGGAGGGCGACGGCGGCCAAGGTCGAGCACACCGAGGTCTTCCCGCTGACGCTGTTCGCGGTCGGCGGCATGATGCTGTTCGCGTCGGCCAACGACCTGCTGATCCTGTTCGTCGCGCTCGAGGTGTTCTCGCTGCCGCTGTACCTGCTCTGCGGGCTGGCCCGGCGTCGCCGGCTGATCTCGCAGGAAGCGGCGATGAAGTACTTCCTGCTCGGTGCGTTCGCGTCGGCGTTCCTGCTGTTCGGGATCGCGCTGCTGTACGGGTACGCCGGGACGATGTCGCTGGGCGGGATCGCGGACGCGCTGGCCAGCCGAGACCGGCGGCGACGCGATCCTGCTGGCCGGGACCGGTCTGGTGGGTGTCGGCCTGCTGTTCAAGGTGGGAGCCGTACCGTTCCACTCCTGGACCCCGGACGTCTACCAGGGTGCGCCGACGCCGATCACCGGGTTCATGGCGGCCTGCACCAAGATTGCCGCGTTCATCGGGCTGATGCGGGTCTTCTACGTCGCGCTCGGCGGCACCCGATGGGACTGGGCGCCGATGATGTGGGTCGTCGCCATCCTGACCATGGTGGTCGGCTCGATCGTCGCGATCACCCAGACCGACGTGAAGCGTATGCTGGCGTACTCGTCGATCGCGCACGCGGGCTTCCTGCTGACCGCGTTCATCGGGCTCGCCCAGGTCGGCAACGGCGTCACCACCGGGATCACCTCGACCCAGGCGGTGCTGTTCTACCTGGTCACCTACGGCTTCCCGACCATCGGCGCCTTCGCCGTCGTCACGCTGGTGCGGGACGCGGGCGGCGAGGCGACCCACCTGTCCCGCTGGGCCGGACTGGGCAAGAAGTCGCCGCTGCTGGCCGGCATCTTCGCCTTCTTCCTGCTCTCCTTCGCCGGCATCCCACTGACCGCGGGCTTCACCGGCAAGTGGGCCGTGTTCACCGCGGCGTGGACCGGTGGCGCGTGGCCGCTGGTCGTCGTCGCCGTACTGTGCAGCCTGATCGCCGCGTTCTTCTACGTCCGGGTGATCGTGCTGATGTTCTTCTCCGACCTCCCGGCGGACGCGCCGGACGTGGCCCTGCCGGGGTGGCAGACCACGACCGCCGTCGCCCTCGGTCTCGCCGCCACCGTGGTTCTCGGCCTGGTCCCCGGACCGGTGCTCGATCTGGCGGCCCGCGCGGGTGAGTTCATCCGTTGAGTCCGACCCCGCTGCCGGCCGAGAGCCTGGGCTTCGCGTTCGCCGACGAGGCGCTCGAAGCCCGGGTTCGTGCCGGGCTGGAGTCGGTCGAGCGAGTACTGCGCGACTCGACCCAGTCCGAGGCGCCGTTCGTCACCGCGGCGGCGCAGCACGTTATGGTTGCCGGCGGCAAGCGGTTCCGGCCGCTGCTGGTCCTGCTCGCGGCCGAGTTCGGCCCGGAGCCGGCCGCTGACGACGTGGTGAACGCGGCCGTGGTGGTCGAGCTGACCCACGTCGCGACGTTGCACCACGACGACGTGATGGACGAGGCCGCGCTCCGGCGCGGCTCGGCCACCGCGAACGCGGCCTGGGACAACTCGGTCGCCATCCTGTCCGGCGACTGGCTGTTCGCCCGGGCCTCCGACCTGGTCGCCGATCTCGGCCCGGACGCGGTCCGGATCCAGGCCCGCACATTCGGCCGGCTGGTCGAGGGCCAGATCCGCGAGACCCTCGGCGTCGGCGAGGGCCAGGACCCGCTGGCCCACTACCTGTCGGTCGTCGCCGACAAGACCGGCTCGCTGATCGCGACCTCCGCACTCTTCGGTGCCCGGTACGCCGGGGCGCCGGACGAGGTGCAGGAGTCGCTGCGCGCCTTCGGCGAGGAGATCGGCGTCGCCTTCCAGTTGGCCGACGACATCCTCGACATCGCCTCGGAGTCGGGCCAGTCCGGCAAGACCCCGGGCACCGACCTCCGCGAAGGCGTGCCCACGCTGCCGGTGCTGATCTTCCGCGCCCAGGCGAATCCGTCCGATGCGTCGGACGCGCGGTTGCTCGAGCTCCTCGACTCGGACCTGTCCGACGACGCCCGCCTGGCCGAGACGCTCGAGCTGCTGCGCGCGCACCCCGCTTTCCGACAGGCCACGGACGACGTCCGCTGCCGGGCCAGCGACGCCCGCAAACTCCTCTCCGCCCTCCCCGAAGGCCCCGCCCGCCAAGCCCTCGACTCCCTCTGCGACCTGGTCGTCACGCGCTCCGTCTAGAACGTGTTCTGCCGGCGCATCGCGCGGGTGCGGCCGTCCGGGTCGTAGAGGTGGCGAGCAAGCCAACCCGCCCAGATGGACTGGAGCCGGGTGACTGGCTCGGGGTGGTGTGGCCCCGGCGGGTGCAACCGCCGAGGCGTCTGGGTCGCCGGATGCGGCCTGGTGGTCGTGGCCCTTGGCAACCATCTGTGTGCCACTTGTCGAGTACGGCGGCCTGCTGCCGCCATTGGTCGAAGCCGGCGATCGGGTCGAGGTCCGGATCGTCGGTTGCCAGGTGCTCGGACCACAGCTCCGATCGCAGGGACCGGGCCAGCTCCGGGGAGTCGACCGCGCAGGTCAGTTCGCTGTCGTTCGTCCAGGACCTGCGGTTGAAGTTGTCGGACCCACAGGTCAGCCACTGATCGTCGACGATGCAGACCTTCGCGTGCACGTAGATCGGTACGCCGTCCTCGTTCTCCAGGTCGTAGATCGCCACCCGATCCGACTCAAGCAACCGCAACGCCTCCAACTGCGCGTAGCGCGCCGGCGGCCCGCTGATCCGCCCGTCCTGATCCGGGTACCGCGGCACGACCGCGATCACTCGCAACTCCGGCGACCGCTCCAACGCCTCCCGCACGCCGAGCGTCACCGCCGCGGACCACAAGTACTGGTCCTCCACGTAGATCAGCGACCGCGCCCGAGCGAACGCCTTCAGGTACCCGCGGGCCACGCTGTGCTCCCCGCGCGGCGCGAACGGGACCCCCGGATGCTTGTGCGCATACGTCCGCAGCACCTGCACGGCATGCGGCCCGGCCGCCGGCGGATCCGGAAACGCCTCCGGCAGGTTCGACGGGTGCCGCGGCATCCGGGCCCGCCGCTGGATCAGCATCCGGTACGGCGTCCGCCGGTCCAGCGGATGTGGATCGTCCCACCGTTCGACGAAGCACCGCAGCAGATCGCCGACCGCGGGACCGCGCACCTCGAGCATCACGTCGTGCCAGGGCGCCCGGTCGCCGTACCGCGGATCCATCGGCGCGGTCTGCGGATCGCCCAGGTGCCGTCCGCCGTCGCGGCGCCCGTGACACAGGTCGATCTCGCCGACGAACGCGATATCGGCCGCCGGATCGTCGCGATGCCGGATCACGAAGATCTTCTGGTGATGCGAGGCCAGCCGCCATACCCGCTGATCGAGCAATACCTCACCACTGGCCTCGTTCAACTCGGTGCCGAAACGCTGATTCTCCTGCGAACTGAGGTTCAGGTGATCCGAGTGGGACCGCCACAACAAGCCGCGGACCTCGACCCCGGCTTCGGCCAGGTCGCACAACATCGAGCCGATACTCGGCCCGTCCTCGATCAGGGCCTCGTCCGGATCCCCACGCCAGTCGGTGAAGTACACCCGGTCCCCTGACCGCAGTACGCGCAGTTCGTCGTACAGCCGCTGGAAGTAGGTGGCACCGTGCACGAGCGGCCGGACCAGGTTGCCGTCGATCCATGGCCCGTCGGCGTCGATGTCCGTCGCCGGGTTGCCCCGCTCGTCCACAGTCAGGAACCACTCGTGCCTCATCCCCACCCAGTGCCCCCAAACCCCCCAACCCATGAAATCCCCGCAGTCCACCCGCTGCGAAACCAGCCATACGCCCTCAGGCATCACGTACGTCCACCGAACCTGGCGCGGGACCATGGGCGGGCAGGGGGACCAGGATCAGCCGTGTGCCCGGGTGGTGGCGGGGGAGGTGGGGGCGGAGACAACGACTGGACGGGTTCGGCGGTTGGAGTGGAGTCGCCCCAGATTGCTTGGTGGGCGATGGCTGGGGTGGCTTCATGGTGACGCGTGGTGGCGGGCGTCCACGTCCGACCGGCGGCGTCTGGAGAGCCGTTGGCCGGGCCATGATGGATCGGAGGTCTGAATCTGCCGGGTGGGACGGGATCAGGATTCGCCCAATCCGGGCGGGTGACGTGAACTATGTCGTCGATGATTTCGATGCGCCAGTGGCCGGTGTGCAGGTCGAGGTGGTGGCGCTTGCAGAGCAGGACCAGGTTGGAGACGCACGTCGCGCCTCCGTCGATCCAATGCACCAAATGGTGGGCTTCGCAGTGGATCGGTGGGGCGCCGCAGACCACGCAGCCGCGGTCGCGGGCGTTCAGCGCGAGCCGCATCGGCGCGGTGACGAGCCGTTTGGTGGTGCCGACGTCGAGTGGTTGCGACTTGCTGCCGAGGACGACGGGGATGACCTGAGCGTCGCAGGCCAGGCGGCGTACGGCGGCTGCGGACAGGTCATCGCCGAAGACGGTCTCCCCGACCGCGCTGGCGGTCGCGGCCTTGAGGGCGTTGTAGTCGATGGTGATGGTGAGGTGCGCCTTCGGACCGTGCCCGGGAATGTACTGGCCGAACGTCTCGCCACCTGCCCCGTCGTGACTCGACCTGTCGCGAATCGACCCGTCGTGACTCGACCTGTCGTGACTAGAAGTGTCGTGACGGGCGGCGTTGTCGACCTGTGGCAGGTCTTCGCGGGCGCTGTGGGCGGAGGCGCCGGCGGTGCTGTTTCCTGGACCGGGACCGGCGGTGGTGGTCGTTGTGGCGGCTGCGGTGGTGTGGGTGACGCCGGCGGCGGTGGTGAGGAGGGTGGTGAGGGCGTCGGCCTGGCGTTTGTCGCGGGCGCGGGGATCGGGTTCGCCGTCGATGGTCTTGTGCGGTTTGGCGCCGCTGTGGATGAGGGTGCGGAAGAGTTCGGCGTTCTCGTTGGCCAGGTAGCCGCCGAACCTCACCCCGTTGTCGGCGGGCTTGAGGGTCAGCGATTCGCGCTGGTAGGCGCGCTTCTCGTCGGGTTCGAGGCCGTCGGTGTCGAGGATGTTGCGGATGCGCTGCGCGGCGTCGCGGAGCTGGCCGGGTGTGAAGGTGCGGGCGAGTTTGACCAGTTGGCGTTCGGCGGCCTCGATGTTCTCCACCGCGACCGTGTCGGGGACCTTCTCCAGGGCGGACACGATGGCAGCGGCCTGCGCGGGGTGCATCGCCCGACCTCGATCGGTCCCCGTGTTGCTGTCGCCGCCGGCCGGCTCGGCGTCCCGCTCGGTGTCGCCGCCCTGCTCGGCGGCGTCGGCGTCGGCATCGGGGTCAGCGTCAACGTTCGATTCGCGCGGGTAGGGGTGGGCGGGATCGGGGAGGGCTGCCGCGACGGCCTCGTACTTGGCCAGGCCCTTGGCGAGGCGAACGTCGCGGCGCGCTTCGACCGAGTCGATGCGGTATCGCAGGGACAGGAACCGGGCGGTGTCACCGGCCCCGATGTCCTTGGCGTAACCCGAGGCGTCGAGGTCGCCGACGAGGTGCAGGCAGTAGGTCTTCAATCTGTTGACCTCGGCAACGGTCGCGTCGAGACGCGACAGCTTCTCGCTGTCGGTCATCGACCACGCGGGCCGTTCGCCGAGGATCTCCATACCGACAACCCTAGACACACCCACCGACAGTTCTCAAACCGCAAAGCCCTTATTTTCAAGGGACTTCCGTCCACAACTACCGTCCCCAGGTTGTCCACAGAAAGCAAGACGCGTGCGGGGAGTGGCCGAGATCTGGTAGGCGCTGATTGGGACACGTGCCACCCCGCCCAGCCGGGTGTGGCGCCGGCTGGGCGGGCTCTTCCAGCGGTTCTGCCAGGTGGCGCTCTCTGCGTAGTGGTTGTCGTAGAGATCGCTGGTTCTGGCCAATTCGGCCGGAGGCGTCTCGCCTCGGTAGACGGCCTCGAGGAGGCGGTAGTAGCCGAAGCGAGGCTTCGCGTGGGTGAGGACGAAGAGGACCTCGGTGTCCGCGTCGCCGGCGGCTTCGAAGGCGTGCGGGGTGTTCGGCGGGACGACGAGGAAGTCGCCCTGGTTCAGCAGGATGATGTGTCGTCGTCGATGAGGACGCGGAGTGAGCCGGTCAGGACGAAGAAGAGTTCCGAGGCCTCCTTGTGCCGGTGTGGGGGAGCGCCCTCCTTGCCAGGCTTGAAGACGGAGCGATGGCTGGTCAGGTGGCCGCCGGTGTCGGGGACGTCGGCGAAGAGGGTGACGCCGCTGGCGGGCAGGTTCTCGGCGTCGCTGGCGCGGATCAGTACAGGCTTCATGGGTTGGCTCCTTGCGAGTTAGTTGCTGACGGCATCGATAAGTGCCGGCGCCGTGGTCTTGCGGCCGGCGAGGGCCAGGACCGCGGTGACGAGGATCCCCGGCGGCGGTGATGAGCACGGCGACCGCCAAGAGCGTCAGCACCAGGGGGCTTATTGCGGATATCAGACATCCAGAATCAACTCCGGCGGAAGGGTGAGGTCGCGGATCGGCTGCAGGAGGTGGTCAGGACTTGAGGTTGGCGAACCAGCGTCTGGTGTCCTCGGGGGTGGTCGGGAACTGCTCCTCGACCCGGGTGACGATGTCGGCGATGCTCTGGCCGGCCAGCTCGCGCCGGTAGTTGAGCTCCGCGGCCCGCATCGCCTGCGACACCAGGCAGATTTTGCGGTAGTCGGCCTGCGGGTCTGCGCCCGGACCGTCCTTCAGGATCTCGGCGCAGCGGAACGCGTCCTCGCCGCCGTCGATCGCGACCACGATGTCGAGCAGGCTGATGTCGCGCGGATCCCGGGCGAGCTGGAAGCCGCCCCTCGGCCCGGAGACCGACGACAGGATGCCGGCCCGGGTGAGCGCCTGGAGCTGTTTGTTCAGGTAGGCCGTGGGAAGGTCGTAGAAGGCGGCGAGTCGTTTGGCGGTCACCGCCTCGCCGGGCAGCCAGCTGAGGTTCACGCAGCTGTGCATCGCCCACTCGACGCCTTCGTTCATCTTCATGGTTCTGGACACTAAATGTCCTGAATATCCGCCAGTCAAGAGGCCCGGCACCCCCTGAGGTGCCGGGCCTCCCGAACGAACAGTTGCCGACCGTCCAGCGATCGACGTCAGCTGCCGACGCGGCCGCCGTCCTTACGCCAGACGCAGGCGATCGCCGGACGCGGGTACGTGTCGGTGTGCGGCCAGGTCGAGGTCGGCTTCTCGAAGGTCGCGTCGTCGGTCTCGCCCGGGTGCTGGACGGCGACGAACGCGGTCTTGTCGTCCTCGGAGATCAGCGGACCGCAGGCCTCGGACGGCGAACGGGACGGACAGGAACTGCTTGACCTGACCGCGGTTCGGGCCGGCCACCGGGACGGTGAAGATGCCGTCGTTGGAGCCGAGCACGTTGCCGTCGGTGGAGATCCACAGGTTGCCGGAGCCGTCGAAGGCGACGTTGTCCGGGCAGGAGATCGGGCTGACCTTCGACTTGTCGAAGCCGCCGAAGTAGGTCTCCTGCGCGGCCGGGTCACCGCAGACCAGGAACAGGGTCCAGAAGAAGCCGGTCTTGGCCGCGTCGTCGCCCTCCTCGGTCAACTCCAGGATGTACCCGTTCCGGTTGCCGGACTGCTCCACCAGCGGGGCGCCCAGGCTCGGCGCGGGTGTGCGACTTCGCCAGCGGGTTGGCCTCGTCGACCGGGAAGGTGCCGCCGCGGTTGGAGTTGTTCGTCAGCGCGGCGTAGACCCGGCCGTTCACCGGGTTGCGCTCGATGTCCTCCGGCCGGTCCATCCGGGTCGGCGCCGACCTTGTCGGCCGCGAGCCGGGTGTTGATCAGGACGTCGGCGACGCTCATCCCGTCGACGAACGACTCCTTGTCCGTGGTCAGCGGGATCCACTGGCCGGTGCCGTCGTACAGACCGTCGGCGATACCGTCGCCGGTGAACTTGGCGACGTACAGCGTGCCTTCGTCGAGGAGGCCGAAGTTGTTCTTCCGGTTCTTCTCGTCGTACTTGCCGGCCGAGACGAACTTGTAGATGTACTCGCCGCGCTCGTCGTCACCGGTGTACGCCGCGATCCGGCCGTCGGCGGTGATGGTGATGGTGGCGCCCTCGTGCTTGAGCCGGCCGAGCATGCTGCGCTTCTTCGGCGTCGACTTCGGGTCGTAGGGGTCGACCTCGACGATCCAGCCGAACCGGTACGCCTCGGTCGGGGTCTTGGTCAGGTCGAACCTCGCGTCGACCGTGCTCCACCCCTTGCTGCGTCGCCTTTCGCGGTCGGTACGCCGTACCGCTTGAAGCTGGTCGACGTGCTCGGCGGCGACCGTGTCGGAGACGTCGAA
Organism: uncultured Actinomycetota bacterium; assembly: GCA_963770725.1. Lineage (GTDB taxonomy): Bacteria > Actinomycetota > Actinomycetes > Propionibacteriales > Kribbellaceae > Kribbella. The sequence continues at coordinate 604,673 of CAVYQT010000007.1, read as the reverse complement.
GTAGCCCTGGAAGTTCTCCTCGCCGGACAGAATCGTGCCCCACGGGGTGACGCCGCCGGCGCAGTTGCCGAACGTACCGATAGGCAACCTTCTTGCCGACCCGCGGGTCGGCCGCGGCCGGGCCGGTGACCTCGAACTCGGTCTGCACGGTGATCCGGCGGTTGTACTTCGGCAGTTGCTTGTCGCGGCGCCACTCGCCGCTCCGGCCGACCCGCTCGATGCCGACCACGGCCATGCCGTGCGCGGCCATCGCGATCTTCTTGATCGTGGCGTCGTCGTACTTGCCGGTCGGGAACATCAGGTACTCGTCGGTGTACTCGTGGTTGCAGACGAGCAGTGCGTTCCGGTCGTCGCGGAGCGGCACGATCATCGTGTAGTCGTTGTTGTAGCCGAACTGCTTGGCCTGCGCCTCGGGCGTCTGCTTGTTGACGTCGAACTTCGGCGCACCGGGCACGACCGGGTCGCCCCAGCCGATGATGACGGCCTGCTCGTATCCGCGCGGGACGACGATGTCGTCCTGGCGGTTCGGCGGTATGACGCCGTGCGTGAGCGACCGCTCGGGCCGAAGCCGGGGAGGGTGCCGTTCGGGCCGGCGGCACCGGTCGGCTGGTCGGCGGCCGCGGGGGTCAGGTTGGCCGCGAGCACGCCGACTCCGGCGGCCGCGACTCCGGCGGCACCGACCTTGAGGACGTTGCGGCGGGAGAACGCCGACTGCATCACGGTCTGGATGTGCTCGTTGCCGGAGACGTTCGGCTCCGGGTGGTCACACTGGTTCGCGCACTTGAACTCGCAGGTGCGGAAGCTACGGGATCCGTGGCGGGTGCCGATCTGACTGATCAGCGGCAGGAACTTGGGGCTCACTCGGGGCTCCGACTTCTCTGGCGAAAGACATGAGATGACGCCGTGAGGCTAAGGAGCCCAGGCGGTAACTGAGTGAAGGTCAGATGAACGCCATAAGGCTTAGGTTGCCCTAAGTAGCAAGGAGACATCGAGCAGTCACACTGCGGAGGCAGTCATCGCGGCCCGATCGAGCGCGACGGCCCGGCGGCGCCGGTCCATCCCGTCCAACGTGAAGATCGCCAGCGCCAGCCACACCAGGCCGAACCCGGCCCACCGCATCGGGGACATCTGCTCGTAGAACACCAGGATGCCGCAGACGAATTGCATGATCGGCGCGATGTAGTTCAGCAGCCCCAGTGTCGTCATCGAGATCCGGGTCGCGGACGCCCCGAAGAGCAGCAGCGGTACGGCGGTGATCGGGCCGGTCAGCAACACCAGCACGAGGTAGCCCGCGCCCTGGTGCGTCACGGACGACTGCACCCTGCAACCCCAGGACGACGATCGCCGCCAGCGCGAGCGGGACCACGGTGCCCGACTCGATCGCCATCCCCTCGATCGCCCCGGCGCCGGCCTGCTTCTTCGCCAGCCCGTAGAACCCGAACGAGAACGTCAGCACGATCGCCACCCACGGCGGCCGCCCGTTCTCGATCGTCAGCCCGGCGACCGCCACGAACGCGATCGCCAGTGCTGCCCACTGCAGGCCTCGCAGCCGTTCCTTCAGTACGACGACGCCGAGCAGCACGGTGAACAGCGGAGTGATGAAGTACCCGAGCGACGTCTCGACCACCCGGCCGTGGTTCACCGCCCAGATGTACGTGCCCCAGTTGGCCGAGATCAGGAACGCCGCCGCGATCAACGGCCACCGCCTGCGCGGCTCCCGCAGTAGAGCCTTCACCCGGCCGAACTTCCGCAGTACGACGACCAGGATCGCGATCGTCACCAGCGACCACAGCACCCGGTGGGCCAGCAGTTCGACCGCGCTGGAGTGGTCCAGCAGTTTCCAGTAGAGCGGGAAGAGGCCCCAGATCAGATAGGCGGCGAAGCCGTAGATGAACCCTCTGCGCTGTTCTGGCACGCCGATCAGACTACGCCCGCCGACAGTGGCATCCAATCGCTTTGCTCGTGACGTGAGATGGGCTGGCCCGATGAGGTTGGATGGAGGGGTGAACACGAGGAGGCACCCGTGGGTGTGAGGACCGGTCTGGTCTCGGTGACGTTCCGCCAGTTGCCGGCCGACGAGGTGGTCGAGGTCGCGGCCGGCGCGGGGCTGACGGCGATCGAGTGGGGTGGCGACGTGCACGTGCCGCTCGGGAATCTCGCCACCGCCAAGCGGGTGAAGGCCCTGTGCGAGGACCGTGGGCTGGCGATCGCGGGGTACGGCTCCTACCTGCGGGCCGGCAGCGTCGACCGCGAGGAGATGCGCTCGGCCGTCGCCACGGCCCAGGCGCTCGGCGCACCCCGGATCCGCGTCTGGGCGGGCAACGTCGGTACGGCGGAAGCCGGCGTCGGGGACCGGATGGCGGTCACCCGCGGCCTGGCCGAGCTCGCCGACGTGGCGGCCGGCTCCGATATCGAGGTCGCGATGGAGTTCCACCGCAACACGCTGACCGACGAGGTCGACTCGACCATCACGTTGCTGCTCGACGTCGGTGCGCCGAACCTCAAGACCTACTGGCAGCCGCCGGTCGACCTCAGCGACGCCGCGTGTCTCGAGCAGCTCGAGGCGCTGATGCCGTGGCTGACCACCGTGCACGTCTTCTCCTGGTGGCCGTCGAACACCCGGCTCCCGCTCTCCGGCCGCGAGTCGTTGTGGCGCCCGGTCCTCAACCGCCTCGCCGCCGAGGACCGTGAGATCAACGCACTCCTCGAGTTCGTGGCCGACGACTCCCCGGCCAGCCTCAGCAAGGACGCCGCCGACCTCCACTCCTGGATCTAGCCGTTCGCCTCGCGTTTGTCGGAAAGTTTCGCTGAGGGCTGGCCAAGGGGTGGATTGTGCCGCGATGCTGACTCGGACAGGTTCCTTCACCGCCCCGGAGGTGTCCGATGGCTGCGCTGATTCCTTCCCCGCCCCACCGCCCCAGTCAGCTCTTCCGCAAACCCCTACCCCGAATCCTGGCCATTCTCGCGCTGTTCGCGGCGATGCTGGCCGCAACGGTGACGAGCCAGGTGGTCACCGCGACCGAAGCCCATGCTGACGGTTGCTACACCTGGGGCCGCACCCTCTCCCAAGGCGCCAGCGGCGAAGATGTGCGGCAACTGCAGATCCGGGTGGCCGGCTGGCCCGGGTACGGCGGCCATCTCGCGACCGACGGCGCGTTCGGGCCGGCCACCAAGGCGGCTGTGCAGCGGTTCCAGTCGGCGTACGGTCTGGGCGCCGACGGCATCGCCGGGCCGGCCACGTTCAGCAAGATCTACTCGTTGCAGGACGACGACTGCACACCGATCCACTTCACCTACGCCGAGTTGGACGACGGCTGCGGCGGGTCCGGGTTCGACGGCGGTCCGTTGAGCGCGGCGGCGACCAAGGCCAACGCGTTGCAGACCATGTGGCAGTTGGAGGCGATGCGGCACGCACTCGGCGACCAGCCGTTGATCGTCACCAGCGGGTTCCGCAGCATCCCGTGCAACAACGCGGTCGGCGGCGCGAGCAACAGCCAGCACCTGTACGGCCGGTCGGCCGACCTGGTCGGTGTCCACTCGCTGTGCACGTTGGCCAAGCAGGCCCGCAACCACGGCTTCGGCGGCATCTTCGGTCCCGGCTACCCGGGCCACAACGACCACACGCACGCGGACATCCGGACGTCGAACGTGTGGGACGCGCCTAGCTGCGGGATCTAGCCAGGATCTCGGTCAGTGTGACACCGGCGGCCCGGTCCAGGTGGTGTGCGGTCAACCCCACCTGCCGGGCCGCCAGCACATCCAGGTCGAGGTTGTCGCCGATCATCACCGTGTCGGCGGGATCGACACCAAGGGCCTCGCAGATCCGTAGATACGCCTGCGGATCCGGCTTGCTGAGGCCGAGTGACTCCGAGGTGCAGACGACATCGATCAGGTCGGCCAGCCCGATGGCGGCCAGCTTTGCGTTCTGCTGCGCCGTACTCCCGTTCGTCAGCACGCCGACCCGCCAACCGTTGCTGCGGGCAACCTCCAGGGCCGGCCGCGCGTCCGGGTACGCCGCCCAGCTCGCCTCGTAGTGGCGCAGGTATCCGGTGTAGACGAGATCCAGCTCCTCGTCGAGCTCGGGAACCGGATGCCCGATCAGCGGCAGGAAGTCACGCAATCGCCCACGCCGCTGGCCCTGGTGAGTGACGGCGCCGCTCAGCCACTGGTTGAAGTTACGTTCCTCGATCACGAACCACTCCGCGACCACGGCGTCGGACGCCGTACCTCCGACGAGTTCTGGCACCCAGCCGCGGACCGCGGCGGCCGCCGACTCGGTGTGGTCGAAGAGCGTGTTGTCGAGGTCGAAGACGACAGCCTTCATGCCCGGACCAGCGAGTCGCGGTTCAGCTCGCGATGGTTCGCGTACCCGGACAGCGCCAGGGTGAGATCGAGTTCGGCCAGGAAGCACCGCAGGACATGCTCGACTCCCGCCTGTCCGGCCAGCGCGAGACCGTACATCAACGGCCGTCCGAGCAGCACCGCCTTCGCGCCGAGGGCGAGCGCCTTCGCCGCATCCGCGCCGGTGCGGACACCCGAGTCGAACAGCACGGTCAGCTGCTCGCCTACTGCCTCCGCGATCGCGGGCAACGCGTCCAGCGACGCGATCGCGCCGTCGACCTGGCGGCCGCCGTGGTTCGACACGACGATGCCGTCGACCCCGTGCTCGGCCGCGAGCTTGGCGTCGTCGACCGCGGTGATCCCCTTGAGCACGATCGGTCCGTCCCAGTTGTCGCGCAGGAACGACAGCTCGTCCCAGCTCAGCCCGACGTTCGGGAACATCTGGGCCCAGTGCATCACCGCCGCGGCCGGGTCCTCCGCGACCGGCTTGACCAGCTTCGCCTGGAAGGCAGGGTCACTGAAGTAGTTCGCCAGCCCCTCGCCCTTGAGGAACGGCAGGAACCCGCGGTCCAGGTCGGCCGGTCGCCAGCCGAGCGTCCCGGTGTCGAGGGTGAGGACCAGAACGCCGTACCCACTGGCCTTGGCGCGCTGCAGGAAGCTCAGGCAGACGTCGCGGTCGGTCGGCCAGTAGAGCTGGTACCACTTGTTGCTCGCCTCGATCTGCTCGAACGCGTGACTCGCCTGCGTCGAGTGTGCATAGGTCAGTCCGAGTGCGTCGGCGGCCCGCGCGGTGGCGAGCTCGCCGTCCGGGTGCGCCAGCGTCTGGACGCCGATCGGCGCGACGAGCACGGGCGCGGGCATCGACGTACCGAGGATCGTGCAGGACAGGTCCCGCTCGGTGCTGCCGCGCAGCATCCGCGGCACCAGGCGCCAGCGATCGAACGCGGCCTGGTTCGCCCGCGCGGTCGCACCGCTGCCGGCGCTCGGCACGATGTACCCCATCGCCTCGGCCGACAGTTTCCCGGCCGCCTGGGACTCCAGCCGGGCCAGATCGGTGGTGATCTCCGGCCTGGTTCCTTGCAACATGCCCTGTAGGTAGATGCCCAGCTGGTGGTCGCCAAAGTTGCCCATGCCGGATCCTTGCATGCCGCGGACCGCCAGGCCATCACAATGATGCCGGTACTGCGTTCGCACGCTCACGGCGGCCCTCGCGCGCCAATTGTGATGGCCTGGCGGTTCGGGGTGCCATGTCACAATCACGTGTGACAAGTTCGGTGACTCCTGACACTCGTACTCGTACCACCTCGCGACCTGTCGGTCTGGCGCTGTTCGCGCTCGCGACCGGTGGTTTCGCGATCGGGACCACCGAGTTCGTCACGATGGGGCTGCTGCCGCAGATCGCCGACGGGGTGGACATCTCGATCCCGACCGCCGGTCACCTCATCTCGGCGTACGCGATCGGCGTCGTGGTCGGTGCGCCGGTGATCGCGGCGCTGGGCGCGCGGACCGGGCGGAAGCGGCTGCTGCTCGGGCTGATGGGTGTGTTCGTGCTCGGCAACCTGCTGTCGGCCGTTGCCTCCAGCTACGAGTTCCTGATGGCCGCGCGGTTCCTGACCGGCGTACCGCACGGCGCGTTCTTCGGGATCGGCGCGGTGGTCGCCGCCTCGCTGGCGCCGGTCAACCGGCGTGCCTGGGCGGTCTCGATGAGCATGGTCGGGCTGCCGGTCGCCAACATCATCGGCGTCCCGCTGACCACGCTGATGGGCCAGAAGCTCGGCTGGCAGGCGCCGTTCCTGGCGGTTGGTGGTCTCGGGCTGCTGACGCTGGTGGCGGTCCGGTTCTGGGTGACGCCGCAGCCTGTCGGTAGCGACGTCAACGTCCGGAGCGAGTTGAGTGCGCTGTCCCGGCCGCAGGTGTGGATGGCGCTGCTGGTCGGCATGGTCGGGTTCGGCGGCATGTTCGCGACGTACTCCTACATCACCCCGACGATGACGGAACTGGCCGGTTTCTCCGAGGCCGCGGTCACCATCGTGCTGGCCGTGTACGGCGTCGCATGACAGGCGGCACCATCGTCGGCGGTCGCCTCGCCGACCGGTCCCTGATGGGCAGCCTGTACGGCGGCCTGATCGCGATCGCGGTCGTGCTCGGGGCGTTCGGGTGGCTCGCGCAGACCAAGCCGACCGCGTTGCTCGCGGTGTTCGCGATGGGGTTCTCGGCGAGCATCCTGGTCCCGGCGCTGCAGACCCGCCTGATGGATGTCGCCCACGAAGGGCAGTCGCTGGCCGCCTCGCTCAACCACTCGACACTGAACATCGCGAATGCGCTCGGTGCCTGGCTCGGCAGCGTCGTACTGGCCGCCGGGTACGGCTACGAATGGCCCAGCCGCCTCGGCGCCGGCCTGGCCGTAGCCGGTCTCGCTCTGGCGCTGACCTCAGGTTTCATGGACCGACAAGGGACTCGCCTGAGGGTCGGGCTGTGACTGGTGATCCCGCGCCTACTGCGCGGCACTCGGCACGGCATCTCGCCGCACTGGAGCAAAGGCCACGATGAAACCCACATCGAGGCCTTCACTCCAGCACGCCGAGCTACCGCACCGAGCACCTGCTCGCGACGGCGCGGGACCACCAGTCACAGCCTGATCACCAGCGACTTGGTTGAATCGGGGTATGGCGACCTTGACGTTGAGCGCTGCTGACGAGGTACGGCGGCGCGGGCTGCGGCAGATGCGGTCGGTGGCGTTGTCGTTGCTGGTGCTCGCGGCGGTGGTCTATGTGATCACGCTGCACCGCGACGGTGGCTGGGGGTATCTGAACGCGGCGGCCGAGGCTGCGATGGTCGGTGCGCTGGCGGACTGGTTCGCGGTGACCGCGTTGTTCCGCCGGCCGCTCGGGCTGCCGATCCCGCACACCGCGATCGTGCCGACCCGCAAGGACAGCCTGGCCGAGAGCCTGGAGCAGTTCGTCACCGAGAACTTCCTGTCCGAGGAAGTGGTGGCCGAGAAGATGCGCACCGCCGAGGTCAGCCGGCGAGCCGGTGAATGGCTTGCCTCCGGCAACCACGCCGAGCGGATCGTGGCCGAGGGCGCCCGGACCATCGGCGCGGCGCTGCCGAGGCTGGGTGACGAGGACGTGACCGCCTTCGTCCAGGGGTCGCTGCTGCCGCGGTTCGTGAAGGAGCCGCTGAGTCCGATCGCCGGTCACTTCCTGCAGTCGGTCGTCGAAGACGGTGCGCACCACGCATTGTTCGACCTGCTGATGGTCGAGGCGCACGACTGGCTGCGCGACAACCGGGAGTTGCTGGCCGAGGTCGTCGGTCCGCGCGCGCCGCGCTGGTCGCCGCAATGGGTCGACCGGATGGTGATCGACCGGATCCATCGCGAGGCGCTGGCCTGGCTGGCCGACGTACGGGACAACCCAACGCATGCGGCCCGGAAGGCGATCGACCGGCTGCTCAGTCAGCTCGCCTCGGACCTGCAGAACGATCCGGAGGTGATGGATCGGTTCGAATCGTTCAAGACCCGGATGCTGACTCATCCGGACATGGGGTCCAGTCTGACCGCGGTGTGGGACGCCGTACGGACTGCGTTGATCGACTCGATCGGCGATCCCGACAGCGCGTTGCGAGTGCGTGCGACCAAGGCGATCCAGGAGCTGGGCACGCGGCTCCAGACCGACGATGCGCTGGGGTCGAAGGTGGACGCGCGCGCGGCCGAGGCGGTCGGGTACGTCATCCGCACCTACGGCAGCGAGATCGTCTCGGTCATCTCCGACACGATCGAGCATTGGGACGGTCGCGAGGCCGCAGCCCGGATCGAACTGCACGTCGGCCGTGACCTCCAGTTCATCCGCATCAACGGTACAGTCGTCGGCGCGCTGGTCGGCCTACTCATCCACAGCGTGAGCGAGCTGCTGTGACTCCTGCGACCACCTCCGTCCGGAAGCGCAAACGCCCCACGGGTTGTGGTCTCTGGCCGACGTACCAGCTGGAGACGGACGAATACGGCACCTGGCTCTTCACTCCGCGGCATTCACTGCACCTTGGCCACGACGGGGCCTTCTGCGAGGTCGCCCAGATGAGCCCGGGCGGTCCTGGGGAGGACGCGTTGCATCTCGTACCGCGCGACGGCTGGTGGTTCGCAACCTGGCGCCCGAGGGGCCTTCTGGTCGCGGACGTCAGCACTCCGCCGGAGTTGATCGACAACGAGTGGACCTACGTCGACCTGGAACTCGACCCCTACCTCCGCCGCGACGGCACCATCGGCACCGAAGACAGGGACGACCTGGCCGAAGCCCGGCGCAACGGCCTGATCAACAACACCGAACACGCGGCCGCGGTGGCGGCGTCGCAGACGCTCGAGGACCAGTTCAGAAACGCCACCGAACCCTTCGGCTCTCAAGGTTGGGACCGCCTGTCAAAGGCAATCGCTCTCGGGCTTCCGTCGCTCACCGATTTCGGCAGCCGACCGGTGCAGTAGGACAGGACGTAGTACTCCACTGCCATGGATCCGCCGACGTGCTCAGGCGGCGCAGTTCGCTCGCGCTCCCACTACCTCCTGTCCTTAGGTCCCGCCATCAGAGGTTGCGTTCTTCTGTGTCAGTCATGAGGACTCCAGTGTGCTTGGGGTCTTGGCCGTGGGAGTTGGGTCCGGGGGTGCCGGGTTGCGCGGCGAAGACGATCAGGACGATCGGGCCGATGACGGGGACGAGGTTGAGCAGCCACCACAAGCCGGTGCGGTTGGTGTCGTGGAGGCGGCGGGTACTTCTTCAGTGCGGTGATGAACCAGGTGATGCGGAGCTCCTCAGGCTGCGGCTGCGATTAGGAGGGAGGTACCGACGGCCAGGTCGATGACGCCGCAGTATTCGGACCAGGGGCGGTTGACGACGGTGTTCCGGCGGAAGTGGTACGCGTCCCAGGCGCCGTGGGTCAGCCAGCCGAGGCCGGCCACGACGATCGCCGTGGTCGACTGGGTGGCGACGACGAGGATGGTCACGGCTCCGAAGAACAGCATCCCGGCGGTTTCCAGGGTGAACGTCGGCTCGGTGAATCGGCGGCGGGCGACCGCCCACAACCACAGCACGAGCAGTACGGCAGTCATGCCGATACCGGGTTCGACCGACCACACGTCGACCACGGCCAGCGTGTGGAACACCGACGCCACGGCACTCAGTACGGCGAACGCGATCCACGCCGTCCACGGTCGCCCGATCGCATACGCCATCAGGTAGATCCCGGCCATGGTCGCGACCGCCGGCCCGAAGAACTCGGCCTCACGATCCGTCCCGATGATCAACACGAATGCACCGACGATGGTGACCAGGGCCAGCGCGGTCGGCCACCGGGCGGCCAGGCCGCGGGGCGCTGCCGTTTTCGTCATGGGCCGATCCTGCGGAACACCGGCGACCAAGGTGACTGCCGTGGGGCGATCGCGTCCGGATCCGTGCGGAAGCGTGCCGGATTCCTGCGGTCAGCTGGCCCGTTCCCGGCGGTACGTCGACGGAGGTACGCCGTACCGATCGAGAAACGCCTGCCGCAGCGACTCGGTCGACCCGAAACCGCACTGCCGCGCGACCGCCGCCAGTGGAAGCTCGGCCGACACCACCAGATGCGCGGCCGCCTCGGTCCGGACACCGCGCACGTACTGCGCCGGCGTCTGCTCCACGTGGATGAGGAACAACCGCGACAGGTGCCGCTCACTCACCCCGGCGAAGCGGGCCAAGGCCGGCGTACTCAGATCGGTGTTCAGGTGACTGTGGATGTGGTCGCGGATACGCCGCACGAGGAGATCGCCGCTCAGCCGGGTCGCCACGAACATGCTCATCTGCGACTGCCCGCCTGGCCGTTGCAAGTACGCGACCGTGCCCATCGCGACCCCGCGGGCCAACGCCTCACCGTGATCCTCTTCGATGAACGACAGCGTCAGGTCGAGGGCACTCGTGACACCGCCTGACGTCGCGACGTGCCCGTCTCTGATGTAGATCGGGTCGGCGTCGACCTGCACATCCGGGTAGCTGGCCGCGAGTCGGTCGGCGTACATCCAGTGCGTCGTCACCCGCCGGCCGGTCAACAGGCCCGCCTCCGCGAGCACAGTCGCGCCTGTGCACGCCGACGTGACTCGACGAGCCAGCGCGGCAAGTCGTCGTACGTGACCGACCAGACGGCGATCCGTGGCGGCCTTCTCGTGCCCGAGCCCACCGGACACCAGCAACGTGTCGAAGGGCTCCTTGAACTGCTCGAGCGCCGCGTCCGCCTGCAGCCGCACCCCCGAGTCACACGTGACGGCGCGTCCGCCCGGCGTCAGGAGGATGTGCCGGTACGGCGGACTCGCGCCGATCCGGTTGGCGATGTCCAGACACGACGTCACACACGCGATGTCCAGCAGCTCGACACCGTCGTACCCCACCACCAGGACCACCCTGTCGTCCATCTGCCAAGTTAACCGCAGAGATTGTCCAGTAACATTCGTTTCAGATACTGTCGATCCTGAAGTGATTGTTACGAGGAGGCTGGATGTGGTCGACCGCTGGGGCTGAAGAGGTGGGGATGTCCTCGCTCGGGATGACCCGGGTCTCCGAACTCGCCCGGCGGTACGTCGCGGCCGGACGCTACCCGGGAGCGGTGACCGTGGTGGCGCGGCGGGATCGGGTGATGCTGTTCGAGCCTGCGGATCGATGGATGCCGAGCGTCGGATCGCGATGCGGCCGGAAACCATCTTCCGGATCTATTCGATGACGAGCCGATCGTCAGTCTCGGGCTGATGCAGCTCTACGAAGAGGGGTTGTTCCAGCTGAACGACCCGGTCGTGAAGTACCTGCCCGCACTCGGCCGGCCGAAGGTCTACCGCGCGGGGGAGTCCACCCGGGAGATGACGGTGCGGGACCTGCTGATGCACACGTCTGGGCTGGCGGCGCCGTACGGCAAGCATCCGGTCAGCGGGCTCTATCAGCAGGCCGGTCTGACCTGGATGGACTCGGACGAGCCGCTGTCGGAACTGCCCGCGCGGCTCGCGGACCTTCCGTTGCAGCCGATCCAGGAACCCGATGGATCTACGGCATCTCCACCGACCTGGTCGGGCTGTTGTGCGAGGTGATCAGCGGGTTGGCGCTGGACCGCTATCTGCGGGAGCGGATCTTCGACCCGCTGGGCATGGTGGACACCGGGTTTTCGGTGCCTGAGGCAAATATCAGCCGACTGGCCGCGAGTTACGCCTACGCCGACGGGGGCTTCACCCTCGCCGACGATCCGCGGACCAGCGCGTACGCCCGGCCGCGAACGTTCCTGTCCGGAGTCGCCGGGCTGGTCTCGACGGCCGGGGACTACCTGCGGTTCTGCCGGATGCTGGCCGGCGGCGGTTCGCTCGACGGCGTCCGCATCATCGGCCCGCGGACGCTGCGGTTCATGACCACCAACCATCTGCCCGACCTTCGCGACCTGGCATCGATGGCCGACTCCGGCGGGGAGACGCGCCGCGAGGGCCAGGGTTTCGGCCTGGGCTTCGGCGTGCCGCCCACCGGAGGTCACCGACAGCCTCGTGCGCGCGCTTCCGAACGCAGAACGGGTAGTGCTCGACGGTGTCGCGCACTACCCGTGGGTGGAAGACCCGGACGGCTTTCAGAAAGCCGTCCGGGTCTTCATCAGTTGACTGTCCAGGTGTCGGAGCCGGTGACCAGAGCCTGGAGGTCGCCGGTGCCCTGGGCTTCCTGGGCGGTGGTGATCTGCTGGCGGACCATGTCGTCGTAGGCCGGGCGGTCGACGCTGCGGAAGACGCCGATCGGGGCCTGGTGCAGGACGCCGGCGTCGGTCAGCCGGGACAGGGCGAACGCGTACGCCGGGTCGTCGGTGTGCGCGTCGTGGACGACCAGATCGGCCTCGCCGCCGGGCAGTTCCGCGACCTCGCGAACGGCGAGCGAGGCGAATCCGTCGCGCACCACGCCGAGGTGGCCGTCGGTGCCGAAGCGGATCGGTTCGCCGTGCACCAGCGGGATGATCGCGTCGTCCCGGGTCTCCGGGTTCTTGAACGCATCGAACGCGTTGTCGTTGAAGATCGGGCAGTTCTGGTAGATCTCCACGAACGCCGTCCCCCGGTGCTCCGCGGCCTCGCGCAGTACCGACGTCAGGTGCTTGCGGTCGGAGTCCACCGTCCGGGCCACGAACGTCGCCTCCGCGCCTAGTGCCAGCGAGACCGGGTTGAAGGGGTTGTCCACCGAGCCCATCGGCGTCGACTTCGTCACCTTGCCGGGCTCCGAGGTCGGCGAGTACTGCCCCTTGGTCAGGCCGTAGATCCGGTTGTTGAACAGCAGGATCTTCAGGTTCACGTTCCGCCGGAGCGTGTGGATCAGGTGGTTGCCGCCGATCGACAGCGCGTCGCCGTCACCGGTCACCACCCAGACGCTGAGGTCCGGCCGGGCCACCGCGAGACCGGTCGCGATCGCCGGCGCGCGGCCGTGGATCGAGTGCATGCCGTACGTCGACAGGTAGTACGGGAACCGCGACGAGCAGCCGATCCCGGACACCATCGCCACGTTCTCCCGCTTGATCCCGAGCTCCGGCAGGAACCCCTGGAAGGCGGCCAGTACGGCGTAGTCCCCGCATCCCGGGCACCAGCGGACCTCCTGGTCCGACACGTACTCCTTGCGGTTCTGCGGCTCGGTCGCGGCCGGTACGCCGCGCAGTCCGCCGGGCAGACTCGGCAGGCCGAGATCGACCGTGCTCATCGTGCTCCCTCCTGGTGGTGCAGCCGGCCGTTGGGCCGGCCGTTCGGCTCGGTGTGCAGCGCTTCGCCATGCGTCAGGCTGGCTGCGGCCTCGCCCAGGTGCCGGGCGTCGTCGTCGATGCCCTCGGTCTCCTCGACCAGGTTGCCGATCACCTCGGCCAGCTCGGCCGCACCCAGCGGCATCCCGCGGACCTGGGCGTACGAGACCACGTCGACCAGGTACTTGGCCCGCAGCAGCATCGCCAGCTGGCCCAGGTTCATCTCCGGGACCAGGACCTTCTCGTACCGGCTCGAGCACCTCACCGAGGTTCGGCGGGAACGGGTTCAGGTGCCGCAGGTGCGCCTGCGCGATCTTGCCGCCGACCTTGCGGACCCGGCGGACGCCGGCGCCGATCGGGCCGTACGTCGAACCCCAGCCGAGCACCAGCACCTTCGCCGTACCGTCCGGGTCGTCGACCTCGAGCGGGTCGATGGAGCGGGCGATGCCGTCCACCTTCGCCTGCCGGGTGCGGATCATCAGATCGTGGTTGGCCGGGTCGTAGGAGATGTTGCCGGTCTTGTCCTCCTTCTCCAGACCGCCGATCCGGTGGTCCAGGCCCGCCGTACCCGGGATCGCCCAGGCGCGGGCCAGGGTCTCCGGGTCGCGCAGGTAGGGGAGGTACACCGGCTCGCCCTTGTCGTCGGTGGCGTTCGGCTCGAGGGTGAAGTCCGGGTCGATCGTCGGCAGGTCCTCGATCACCGGGATCTGCCACGGCTCGGAGCCGTTGGCCAGGTAACCGTCGGACAGCACGATCACCGGTGTCCGGTAGGTGACCGCGATCCGGGTCGCCTCGATCGCGATCGCGAAGCAGTCCGCCGGGGACTGGGCCGCGACCACCGGCAGCGGCGCCTCGCCGTTGCGGCCGAACATCACCTGCAGCAGGTCGGCCTGCTCGGTCTTGGTCGGCATCCCGGTCGAGGGCCCGGCGCGCTGGATGTCGCAGACCACCAGCGGCAGCTCGAGCATCACGCCGAGGCCGATGGTCTCCGACTTCAGGCTGATCCCCGGACCGGACGAGGTGGTCACGCCGAGCGCACCGCCGAAGGCGGCGCCGAGCGCGGCACCGACACCGGCGATCTCGTCCTCGGCCTGGACCGTGGTGACGTTGAACCGCTTGAGCTTGGACAACTCGTGCAGCACGTCGGAGGCCGGGGTGATCGGGTAGGCGCCGAGGACCAGCGGCAGACCGGCACGCTGCGCGCCCGCCACCAGACCGTACGCCAGCGCCAGGTTGCCGGAGATGTTCCGGTAGGTGCCGGTGGCCATGCTGGCCGGCTTCACCTCGTACCGGACCGAGAACTCCTCGGCTGTCTCGCCGAAGTTGTAGCCCGCGCGGAACGCCGCGATGTTGGCGTCGCGGATGGCGGGCTTGCCGGCGAACTTGGTCTCGAGGAAGGTGATCGTCGACTCGACCGGTCGCTGGAACAGCCAGGACACCAGGCCGAGGGCGTACATGTTCTTCGCCCGGGACGCGTCCTTGCGGGACAGTCCGAACTCCTTGACCGATTCCACCGTCATGCCGGTCAGGTTCAGCGGTACGACGTGGTAGCCGTCGAGCTCACCGGTCTCCAGCGGGTTCTCTTCGTACCCGATCCGCTTCAGGTTGCGGGCGGTGAAGTCGGCGGTGTCGACGATCAGGGTGGCGCCGCGCGGCACGTCGCGCAGGTTCGCCTTGAGTGCGGCCGGGTTCATCGCGATCAGCACATCGGGCGCATCACCCGGCGTCAGGATGTCGTGGTCGGCGAAATGGAGCTGGAACGACGACACCCCCGGCAGCGTTCCGGCTGGTGCCCGGATCTCTGCCGGGAAGTTGGGCAATGTCGACAGGTCATTGCCGAACGATGCCGTTTCCGCTGTGAACCTGTCCCCCGTGAGCTGCATCCCGTCGCCGGAGTCGCCGGCGAAGCGGATCACCACGCGGTCGAGCTGCTTGACCTCGATGGTCACTGTTCTGTTCATCTCCAAGTCGAAGCTTGGGCCGGCCGGCCGTTTCGTGGACGACAGGTCGATCCCCCCAGTTCAGGGCGATAACCCCAATATTAGTTCGCCCTTAGTACGGAACCATGCGGAAGCCCCGGTGGTCCACAGCCTGGGACGCGGTGTTAGGGACGACTGGACGGGGTCGGCGACGACGAAATCCGCCAGTGTCACACTCCGCAGCCGCCCGCTTGCGATCCGGAGTGAGAAACGGCAGGGTGTCGTCATCAAGTTGTGATCCAGTGGCTGGGAGTTCCCATGGGCCGTCGCCCTATACGTCCCGTTGCCGGACTGGTGGCGCTCGCGCTGACCGGATGCGCCGCCCCGGCGGCACCGGCGGACAAGGGTGGGTACGTCTGGGGCGAGGTCGACTCGACCGGCTGCAGCTACGTGCGGAACTGGCTGGGCAACCTGACCGACGGGACCGTGCGTACGTCGCTGCACAACGGGACCAAGGCGATGACCTCGGTGCTGCAGAAGCAGGAGACCGAGACCTGGCTCAACTACAAGGTCCTCGGCGTCACCCGGCTGCGGTTGCAGGTCACCGACGTCCGATCAGGATACGGCCCTTACGTCGCGGTCGACTCCATCCTGCTCTGCACGAACTAAGCCGCGGATCGAGGCTGATATGTAGGGGTTGTTTGTCAAGTGGGCAGGGCGGATTGGTCCTGGTCTCGTGGTCAGGACAGAGTGTCTCCCCGCCCCCGCGCTAGGCGCCGCTTCGATGGTGGGCCGCGGCTGGTGTCAAGGCTGGCCGGAGGCCACCCCCGGCAGGGGGCTTGGCCTTGACGCCGGCAAGGTCGCCGTCATGCTGTTGGGGCGTGCCGGGGAAGGGGGAAGAAGACCGTGGGGGTCGAGGCCGGGGACAGCGTGTCGTTGCACGACGCGTGGTCGAGGCTGATATGCGCGGGTTGGTTACCTGCAGGACCATGTGTTCGGCTGGAGCGTAGCGCGGGTCTAAGGACGAGCGTGGCCAGAATGCCTTGCGGTGTTCGGGTTGCTCGTAGCCTCGGGGCGCGTTGCTCCTCGCGCTGCGTTCCTGGACTCTCGGATCCCCCGACGGTCAGCTGGTGGGAGAGGTCATCGCATCAGTCGTCGGGCAGCACCGCCAGTGACCAGCACCAGCCGGCCAGTTCGCGGGCGACGGCGACGTTGGCGATCACCGGTCGCTTCTTGCGCAGGTTCAAATTCACCCAGCGCTCATGGAGCCGCTGGTTGCCGGCGTGCCCGCGGGCCCGTGCCGCCGCGGGGGCCTGGTCCCAGCGGCGTCGCAGCACGACACCGGGGTGGTAGGTGGTGCGGTGATGCCAGGCCGCCTCGACCAGCATTCGCCGCACGTGGGCGTTGCCGGTCTTGGTGATCGCGCCCCGGACCCGGTTCTGCCCGGACGAGTGTTCGCTGGGCACCAGCCCGACATAGGCGCCGATGCTCGCGCCGGTGAACCGTTGCCAGTCGCCGATCTCGACCGCGAGCGCGAACCCGGTCAGCGTGGAGACGCCCCGCAGACACCCCAGCCGCCGCGTCACGGGAGTGAACTCGCTGTCGGCGGCCAGCGCGATGATCTTCTCGTCCAGGCGGGCCCGGCGAGCCGTGGTCAGCACGACCGTCTCATAGGCGTCGTCGAACGCGGCCCGGGTCGGGACCGCGTCGAAGCGCTGCTGGCGCAGCCACCGGTCGTGCAGCTCGGTCCACGCCTTGCCGCCGGAATAGACGATCCCGTGCCGCAGCAGCAGCTTCGACACCCGATGCCGGGCCCGCATCAGATCCTGCCTCGAGGCCTCCCGGGCCCGGACCAGGTCACGCGCGGCCTCCTCGGCCAGGCCCGGTATCCGCACCGCCACGACCTCATCCAGCCGCAGCAACCGGGCCAGATGCAACGCATCCCGCGCGTCGGTCTTCACCCGATCCCCGGCCGGCCGCTGCAGCTTCGACGACGCCGCCACCTCACACCGCAGCCCCGCCGCGATCACCGCACGAGCCAGCCCGAACCCGGTAGGCCCGGACTCGTACACCACCGCGCACGGGCCCGGCAGCCTGCCAATCCAGCCAAGTACCTCACCGTGCGACGGCATCAACCGCGCCTTGAACACCTCACCGGTCAGCCCATCGATCGCCGCCGCAGCAACCGACCGGGCGTGCACATCCAGCCCAACACTCCTACGCTCAGAAAACACCGGGGCCTCCTCACACCTGTCGGAAAGGCCAAGCACGGAAACGCGCTCGGCAACCCACGATTACGCGAGCGGGGCCCCGGCCAGCAACTACCTCCCCCAACTCGAGAAGCAGTGCTACATACGGTCTAGGCTGCTGTCCGTGTCGGAGAGCTATGGCGTCATCGCGGCAGTCGTCGTCCTCGGCCTGGCCGGACTGCTCGGCGCGTTCGCGCTGAACAAGGCGCTCACCGTCACCTACCCGACCGAGGGCAAGCTCAAGACCTACGAGTCCGGTGTCGACCCGGTCGGCGAGGGCTGGGCGCAGGTCCACATCCGGTACTACCTGTTCGCGTACCTCTACGTGATCTTCGCCGTGGACGCGATCTACCTCTTTCCCTGGGCCACCGTCTTCGCCGCCCTGGGCTTCGCCACCCTGATCGAGATGTTCATCTTCCTCGGCTTCGTCGCGGTCGGCCTCCTCTACGCCTACCGCAAGGGCGTCCTCCGCTGGACTTAAGCCTTCGCGAGGGCTCTGGCGACGGCCCAGTCCTGCGGGCCGATGCCGACGGACTTGAAGACTGTGCGGCCGGTGGGCTGCGGCGGATCTGACAGTGCGGGGCCCAGCTCCACGAGGTTGGTGAGAACGCCGGCGGTCACCGCGTCGATGATCTCGCCGGATTCCTCCATGGCGGATTCCTCCTGGTCGACCATGACGACGGACGCGGTGGCCAGGAGATCGCGGGGGAGTTCGCGCATGGTCGGGCGGAAGGCGCCGATGGCGTTGACGTGGACGCGTTCCGGCAGCGCGTCCGCGTCGAAGAGCGGCGTGGACGACGACGTGGCGCAACACACGATGTCGGCGTCGGCGATCGCATCGTCGATGGACGTGCTGGGGGTGAACTTCACGTCGGGGAACTCGTCGCCCAGGCTCCCCGCGAGCGCGGCGGCGCGCTCGGCCGAGCGGCCGGTGACGGTCACCGCGGCAATACGTCGTACGGCGAGAACCGCGCGGACCTGGTCGGGAGCCTGAGCGCCCGTTCCGATCAGCGTGAGCCGGGACGCGTCGGCCGGAGCGAGCAGATCGGTGGCGACCCCGACGACCGCGCCGGTCCGCAAGGTGGTGATCGAGCTGCCGTCGGCGACGAATTGTTCACCGCCGCCGGTCCAGATCACCGTGGCCCGGATGGCCGGCACCTGGTCGAGCGCGATGCCGATCTTCTTCACCACCGCGGTCCCGGACGGCGAGTGGTACGCCGACATCACCAGAATCGTCCCGTCTCCGAAGATCTGCCGCGCGGGCAACACGAAGTTCCCCAACGCCAGTTCCCGGAACGCATCCCGCACGGCGTCAACCGCAACACTCATCGGGACAGCACGACGGACATCCTCAGCCGAAAGCACTCTCACCGCCCCGAGGCTACTCTGGGTGCCGCCGAACCAAGGGGGATCGATGGACGACCTGCACCGGGATGCGGTGGTCGCGGACGCGCACAACGATCTGCTGATGCTGGTGGCGCGACGGCCGAAGGCGAGCTGGCCGGAGTACTTCCGGGAGCGGTGGATCCCGCAGTTGCGCGAGGGCGGGATCGACGTCCAGGTGCTGCCGGTGTTCATCGACGACGAGTTCCGGCCGGAGGGATCGCTGCGCGAGACGCTGCGGATGATCGAGGCCGCGCACCGGATCGCCGAGGGCAACGCCGACCAGGTCGTCCTCTGTACGACGGCCGCCGACCTCGCCGACCGCGACGGCAGGATCGCGCTGGTGCTCGCGCTCGAAGGCTGTCCGCAGATCGACAACGACCTCGAACTTCTGCAGACCCTGCACCGGCTCGGCGTCCGGATGGTGTCGTTCACGCACTTCGGCCGCAGCGCCCTCGGCGACGGCTCGGGCGAGGACGCGACCGGCAGCCGGCTCACCCACGCCGGCGTCGAAGCGGTCGGCCTGCTGGAGGAGCTCGGCGTACTGATCGACGTCTCGCACGTCGGCCGCGGCGGCGTCGAGCACATCCTCGAGCTGGCGACCAAGCCGGTCGTCGCCTCGCACTCCAGTGCGTTCGGCTTGCGCGAGCACCACCGCAACCTCACCGACGACCAGTTGCGCGGGATCGCCGCGACCGGTGGCGTGGTCTGCCTGAACTTCTTCGCCGGCTTCCTCACCGACGCCGAGAAGCCGACCGTCGAGCACCTGGCCGACCACATCGAGTACGTCGTCGACGTCGCCGGCGAGGACCACGTCGGACTGGGCAGTGACTTCGTCGCCGAGGTGTTCGAGGAGAAGATCCCGGCCTGCGACCGGCCGCTGATCGTCCAGGGCCTGGACGCCGAGGTGTTCGTCCCGGGTCTGGAAGGACCGGCCGGGATGCCGCTGGTCACCGAAGCGCTGCTCCGCCGAGGGTTGCCCGAGGCAACCATCCGCAAGGTCCTCGGCACGAACCTGATCCGTGTCCTGTCGAAGGAGTGACACCGTGCAAACCTGGCTCGACGAGAACCTCACCCGCCTGATCGCGAAGTACGACGTACCGGCCGCATCGATCGCGGTCTTCGCCGACGGGGAGGTGAGCGCGGCGGCGGCCGGGATCCTCAATCTGAACACGGGCGTCGAGGCGACCACCGACTCGGTCTTCCAGATCGGCTCGATCACCAAGCTGTGGACGACCACGCTGATCATGCAGTTGGTCGCGGAAGGCAAGGTCGACCTCGATCGGCCGGTGCGCGACTACCTGCCCGAGTTCAAGCTGGCCGACGAGGTCGCGGCCGCCGCCGTCACGCCGCGGCACCTGCTGATCCACACCGGCGGGTTCTCCGGTGACGCCTTCACTCCGACGTCCCGCGGTGACGACGGGGTCGAGTTGTACGTCCGCGACGTCGTACCCGGGCTCGCGCAGGAGGTCCCGCTGGGTGCCGGGTTCAGCTACAACAACGCCGGGTTCGTCATCCTCGGCCGGATCGCCGAGGTCCTGCGGGGAAAGCCGTATCACGAGCTGGTGCGCGAGCACATCGTCGTACCGCTGGAGCTGAAGCACGTCGCGACGATCCCGGATGAGGCACTGCTCTACCGCTCCGCGCTCGGGCACATCTCGCCGACGCCGGGTGCGCCGCTGCAGGCCGCCCCGCAGTGGAGTCTCGTCCACGGGATGGCACCGGCCGGGTCGTTGCTGGCGATGAGCGCGAGCGACCTGATCGCGTTCGGCCGCGCGTATCTGGACGCGACGCTGCTCGACCGGCCGGCCATCGACAGCCTGTGGGAGCGGCAGGTCGACGTACCGGCGACCGGTGGGCTGGCCGAGCACTGGGGAGTCGGCTGGATGATCTTCGACGGGCCGCTCTACGGTCACGACGGCGGGACGATCGGCCAGTCCGCCTACTTCCGGCTGGTCCCCGGCAAGGGGGTCGCGGTCGCGCTGCTCACCAACGGCGGCGACACCCCGGCCCTGTACGACGAACTGGTCGGGCACGTCCTACGAGAGACCGCCGGAGTCGAACTACCGAAGCGGCTGGTCCCGCCGTCGGAGCCGGCCCAGATCTCGCACGAGCTCGTCGCCGGGCGGTACGACGGAGTGCTGCTGAGCGCGACGGTCAGCGTGGACGACGGTGAGTTCTGGGTGCTGGACGAGGCCGCGAGCGAGGCGGCGAAAGTGCTGCTGCCGGAGCCGCGGCGGACCCGGTTCGTGCCGTTGGACGATTCCCGGTTGGTCGCGGCCGAGCCGGAGCGCGGGGTGCACGAGGTGATCGTCTTCCGTGAACCGGTTGACGGCCGGGCGACGTATATCTTCCGCGGGGGTCGGCTCACCCCACGTGGTGACTGAGAGTAGTTTTCGCTCAGATGGCCGGATTGTTGCCTGATCACCCTTTGTGATTGCAATCGGCAACGATCGTGACGAACTCCCGCGGATATAACGGAATGCGTACAGTCCGTCGCCAATCGCTGAGAACGCAGCTAAAGTGATTACGCGGGGGAACGGGGTGAGTACGGGGCGGTGAGGAAATGTCGTGGCAACTCTGGGTGGTGATCACGCTGGTCGCGGCCGGAGTCGTGATACTGGCTGTGACCAGAATGCGGCACGCGCAGCACGTGTTCAGCGACATCACCCGGCTGGACCGTCCGACGGAGAGTAGCCGATCCGGGCTGTCCGGCGATGAACTGGCGAGAGCCCTTGCACGAGCCCGGCACACGGAAGCAGAAGCAGGACCACGCCGCCGCCACGGCTGAACCGGCGAAAGACCCTAGACGCCCGGGCCCCACACCCGGGTCCGCCCCCCACAGATCGCTCACGTTCGGCGCACACGCACAGCGCCGAACGTGAGCGATCAGTCGAGCAGACCGTCGCGGCGGGCGACCGCGGCCGCCTCCGTCCGCGACCGGACACCGAGCTTGGCCAGGATGTTGGAAACGTGCACGCTGACCGTCTTCTCGCTGATGTAGAGCTCGCGGGCCAGTTGCCGGTTGGTCCGCCCTTCGGCCAGCAACGCGAGCACCTCCGTCTCGCGAGACGTCAAGCTGCTCGCTCCTCCACCGGTCTCGACACCGCCGCACTCGTCCAGCAACGGCTTCGACGCCAGCTCACGGGCCACCTCGGCGGCCAGCGCCGACTGCTCGTTCGCCTCCGCGACCCGGCCGGCAGCCCGCAGCGCGGCCGACAACCGTGCCCGCGACCACGCCTGCTCGAAGGTGTAGCCGTACCCGAACGCTTCCACCGTCCGCTCCCACACCGACACGTGGTCCTCCGGCGCCGGCGGATCGATCCCGGCCAGCCACCGCAGCCGCTCCCACTCCGCCTCCAGCCTGGCCAGCCAGGCCAGACCCTCGACACCCATCAACCGCCCGGGCGGTAGCCCCTTCTCAGCCGTCGCGTGCCCGGCCGCGAGCAGCTCCGCACCCTTGGCCACCAGCTCCGCAGCGGCCGACGGCTCGCCCACGGCCCGGTGACACAGCACCTGCAGCCCGAGTGTCGAGAACCGGATCCGCGCCATGAACCACTCGGTCTGGAACACATCCGCACACAACGTGGACACGTCGGCGATCAGCTTCTCCGCCTCCGCGGGTTGGTCCAGCTGCCGGTACGCGTCCACGGCCGGCTGCAGACCGATGATCGGCAGCATCACGTCCAGATCCCACCACTTGCGCAGCCGCTGCAGCTCCTCTGCGACGGAAGTGTCGCCACGCCCACCCCGGACTGCGAACTCCACTGCTCGCAGCGCCGCCGCGGACGCGTTCGGCGTCATCGAGTCCGTCCGGGCAGTCGCCGTCGCCTCGTCCCACTCGCCCAGGACGAACTGGGTCAGCCCGAGCATCCGCCGCGCGTCGAACCCGTACACGGCCCACTGCCGTCCGAGTTCGCCGGCCCGCCGCATCGCGAGCGCGAGCGCCGCCTTCGCGTTGTGCAGGTCGCCCTGCTCGTAGTGCGTCGACCCGAGCAGGAAGCGGCTCCGCACCTCCGCCGCGGCGTCTCCGGCCAACTGGGCCCGGACGGCGGCCTCCTCCAGTTGCCGCACCGCGCCGATGGGGTCGCCCGCCCGGCGACGGAGCACGGCCAGGGTGATCCCGGCGTCGCCCATCGCGGACTCCTGCCCGGCCTCGCGAGCGATCTCCAGCGCCCGCAGCGCCCACCGTTCGGCCTCGACCGGCCGCCCCATCGCGTCCGAGACCCGGGCGTAGAGCGACGCGACGTGCGCCTTGAACACACTGGCCGGCTCGTCGTTGACCAGCTTGAGCGCTTGCGAGATCGCCTCGTTCGACTCCTGGTCCTGGTCGATGATCAGGGCGATCTCGGCCAGTGGCAGCAGTAGCTGGGCCCGCTGCAGCTTCGGCGCATCCGCGGGCAACTCGGCGAGCGCCTTGCGGAGGATCTTCAGTGCCCGCAGGTGCTGCGACGACAGCGTCGCCGCGGTCGCGGTCTGCACGATCAGCCAGGTCTTGTCGATGGTGCTCTCGGGCGCCCTGTTCGGGAACAGCTCCAGGGCCAGCTCGTAGTGCTTCAGCCCTTCCTGCGGTGCGGCCACCGAGATGGCCTCCTCACCGGCCCGCACGCGCGCGTCGAAAGCTTCGGCCAGGTTGTGCGACCGGGTGGCGTGCCCGGCGAGCTCTGCCGCCGTACCCGCGACGGTCTGGTCCTTCAGCCCCTGCACGTACGCCGCGTGCTGCCGAACCCGCTCGCCCGGCAGCAGGTCGTCGTACACGGCCTCGGCCAGCAGAGCGTGCCGGAAGTAGTAACGATCGCTCGTCGGTACGTCGATGATGTGCGCGTCGATGAGTTCGCGCAAGGCCACGTCGAGCTCGCGCTCGGGCAGCCCGGCGACGGCGCTCAACAGGGTGTGCGGCACCCGGCGCCCGGCCACGGCGATCACCCGGGCCACCTGGCGGGCGTCGTCGGACAGCGGGTCGAGCCGGACCAGGAGCAGGTCGGCCAGATCCGGCGGTACGGCGTCCCCGTCGCCCATCGAGGCCGCGGCGACCAGTTCCTCGGTGAAGAACGCGTTGCCGCCGGCGCGATCGAGGATGCGGCGTACCTCGGGTTCCGGCAGCGGCTCGGTCAGCAGGGAGCTGAGGAGGGCGCGGGACTCGTCGGCGTCCAGAGGGAGCAGGTTGACCCGTCGGACCCGGGGATTGCGGGACCACTCGGCGATCGGGCGGCGCAGCGGATGCCGGCGGTGCAGGTCGTCGCTGCGGTAGGAGACGACCAGCGTCAGGCGTTGGGCGGTGAGCCGGGTGATCAGGAAACCGATCAGGTCCCGGGTCGAGTCGTCGGCCCAGTGCGCGTCCTCGACGATCACCAGCAGCGGCTCACTGGTCGACAGCGCGGTGAAGGCGCCCAGGACGTCTTCGAACAGGGCGGCCCGGTTCAGCTGACCTTCCTGCGGCACCGGCTGGGCGCCGATCAGGCGGTGGGTGGGCAGCAGCCGGCCGATCGTCGGGAAGTTGGTGAGCACGCTCTCGACCAGGTCAGGCCGGTCGCCGGCCAGCCGGCCGAAGATCTCCGAGAACGGCAGGTACGGCAAGCCGGCGTCGCCGAAGTCGGTGCAGTGCCCGACCAGGACACCGAAACCGCGCTCGTGCGCACCCGTGGCCACCTCGTCCAGCAGGCGGGTCTTGCCGACGCCCGCGTCACCGGACAGCAGGACAGCGCCGGCGCGACGCGTCTTGGCGTCGTCGACGGCGCTGAGCAGGGCGGCCATCTCAGCAGAGCGGCCGACGAGAGGCGTCGAAGTCCAGGGCACGTCGTCCATCTTCGCCCCTGGAGCCGACACAAATCGACGGCAGCCCTTCCGGTGGTCGCCCGCGGCAACGAAAACGCCGTCCCTGACCGGTGCTATCGGGTCAGGGACGGCGGTCCCGGCGCTCATGCCGCGGTGGTGGGTCGGAGGGCCCGGCGGCCGTACCGTGGCTCCGACCGCGGGGTGCTGCTCCGTGCGCTCCCGGCGGGTCGTCGCCCGGTACTCGCCGCTCCTGGCGGTAGGCGGTCTCCGCCTTGACCGAGTGAGGTGTCATGAACATGGTTTCCCTCCTCTCAGGCTTCCGGTCAGCCCTTCCGGCCGAACAGGTGGATGCGGTTCCGGCGGGTCCGGCTGGTGGTCCGGTGCTGCCGGAAGTCGCGGCTGATGCGCTCCCTGCGGTAGTCGACCTCTGCCTTGACCGATTCGTTCGTGAACATCTGGTGCTCCCTGTTGTCTGTCGGCTTCCTGCCGATGCCTCAAATCTGCTCGTCTGAGGTAGGCCCGCACATCGGAACTCCTCCCTATCCCCGGTCCCCAGGGGGTCCTAGGGAGGCTGAGTACGGCGTACGGGCGGCCTAGGTACTCCGGAAACGAGGCGGCGCGGCCGGCTCCTGGGAGAGCCGGCCGCGCGGGGGTGGGGGACTGTGGACAGGCGGTGCTCTTGCGTTCACATCGCGGGACGGGCGCGAAGCTCGGGCGCGCTAGGCGCGGGAACCACCGGCTTGCGCTTGCGCTGGAACCAGAACGGGCGCTGGAAGTCGCGCTTCATCCGATCCTGGCGGTACTTGATCTCTGCCTGGACGGAGTCAGTCGAGTGGTAGAACATCTCTCCTCCGGGAGTTCGTCGATGAGTCGACAGTGCTCGCCTGAGGAGGCCCGCCACATCGGCACAACTCCCTATGCCCGGAAGGCTCGACGCCTTAGCGGCCGTAGGTGAGGTTCAGCTCGAAGTGTTCGGGGTCCAGGAGGCTGTCGGCGTACTCCGCGAAGGTGTCGTCGGCGGTGAAGCTGGTCCGCTCGGTGTACAGGAACCAGGTCCCCTCCGGGCGGCCGAGCAGCCGGGCTTCGGCGGCATCCAGGGGACGGCCGCGGAGTCGTTGCTCACAGTGGTCGACGTGCAACCCGGCGCGGTGCAGGGTGGTCGTGATCGAGCCGTTCTCGAGTCCGCGGTCGGGCAGGTCGCGCAACGACTTCAGCGCGGGGATCCGGCTGCGTTCGAGCGAGATCGCCACGCCGCCCGTGAGCTGCCGCAGCCGCTCGATCACGATCACATCCGGCGAGGCGAGGCCGAGCCGATCGGCCAGCTCCGGGTCCTGTGCGAGCGCGATCCGCACCGTCCGCATCCGGGTCTCGACACCCTGTTCGGCCAGCGCGTGCGTCCATCCGAGCCGGCTGTCCAGCGGTCGCCCGTCGAACAACGCGAACGACCCCTTGCCGGTCCGGGTGGTGATCAGCCCGTCCTCGGTCAGTACGGCGAGCGCCGAGCGGACCGTGTTCCGGCTGACGGAGAAGCGCTTGGCCAGTTCGACCTCACCGGGCAGCTGCGCACCCCGCCGTACCAGGCCCGAGCGGATCTCCCGGGCCAGGACGGCCGCGATCCTTTCGTGCTTCAGCGAGATCCCGGGCATCGGCGGCTCACTGGTTCAGCCCGCGGAGCTGGTCGACGGTGACGATCTCCAGCATCGGCGAGTAGAGCCGCATGATGTCGATCGCCTTCCGGTGGCTCTCCGCGTCCCCGCCGGCGCACGCCTCCTCGACCACCTGGACATAGACACCCGCGTCGACCGCGGCCAGCGCGGTGGAGATCACGCAACAGTCCGTGGACACGCCGCCGAGGACCAGCTGTCCGCCGGGCCCGACCGCGTCGGCGAGCTCGGGACCCCACTTGCCGAACGTGGGCTTGTCCAGCGTCGGAACACCCTTGAACTCGTCGACCAACTGGTAGTCGTCGGAGTCCGGCGACTGCAGTGCGAACGGGTAGACCTCGTAGTACGTCGCCCAGGAACCGACCGGTTCCGCCGGCACGACGAAGCGGGTGAAGACCACCTTGGGGGAGAACAGTTCGACCAGTTGCCGGGCCGGTTTCAGCACTCGCCGGAACTCCGGCGCGGCCCATTCCGAGTCCGGGGCGGCGAAGATCCGCTGCAGGTCGATCAGCGCGAGCACCGGCGCCATCACGCCACCGTTTCCTGTTTGCGGACGGCGGACGTGCCGCCGGCCAGCTGGACCACGAAGCCGGCCACCAGGGCGAACAGGACACCCAGGTTCGCGTACGCCCAGGCACCTTCCTTGCCGCCGAGACCGAACGGCTCGAGCAGGTAGCCCTGCCAGGTCAGCCAGGACGCCAGCGTGTTCGTGACCAGGCCCCAACCGATGCCGGTGGCAACGATCATGGTGACCACGGGCAGCCACCGCACGTCGCCGTACCGGCCGCGGGGGTCGTAGAGGTCGGCCTCGGAGTAGTCGCGCCGGCGGGTCAGGATGTCGGCGAGCATGATGCCGCACCAGGCCGCGACCGGGACGCCGAGCGTGATCAGGAAGCCCTGGAACTCGGCCAGGAACTCGTCGCCGTAGAAGACCACGTAGATCGTCCCGGCGATCATCACCAGGCCGTCGATGAACGCGGCGACGTACCGCGGCGCGGGCAGGCCGATCGACAACAGGGCCAGGCCGGACGAGTAGATGTCGAGGACGGCGCCGCCGACCAGACCGAGGACGGCGACGATCACGAACGGGATCAGGAACCAGGTCGGCAACGCCTCGGCCAGGGCACCGATCGGGTCGGCGGCGATCGCGTCGCTCAGGTCGGTCGACGAACCGGCCAGCAGGAGTCCGAAGCCGAACAGGATCACCGGTGCGACGGACGCGCCGAAGGTGGTCCAGCCGACCACGCCCGCGCCGGACGACTCACGTGGAAGGTAGCGCGAGTAGTCCGCGGCCAGGTTCACCCAGCCGAGGCCGAAGCCGGTCATCAGGAACACCAGCGCGCCGATCAGCTGCTGATTCGATCCGCTCGGCAGGCCGGACACCGTGCTCCAGCTGATCTGGTCGGCGACCAGGATGATGTAGACGACCGTGAGGACGCCGGTGACGATCGTGATCACCGTCTGCGCGCGCATGATCAGGTCGAACCCGAGGACACCGCAGGCGACGATCAGGACGCCGACGACGAGCAGTGCGATCAGCTTGGTCAGATCGCCGCCGCCCCAGCCGAGTCGCTCGAACACCGTCGCGGTCGCCAGCGTCGCCAGGATGGTCAGCACGGTCTCCCAGCCGACCGTCAGCAGCCAGGACACCAGCGACGGCAGTTTGTTGCCGCGGACACCGAACGCGGCCCGGCTGAGCACCATCGTCGGCGCCGAGCCGCGCTTGCCGGCCAGCGAGATCAGCCCGCAGAGCAGGAACGAGAACACGATGCCGATCAGGCCGGCGATCAGCGCCTGCCAGAACGAGATGCCGAAGCCGAGTGCGAACGCGCCGTAGCTCAGGCCGAGCACCGAGACGTTCGCCCCGAACCACGGCCAGAACAGCTGACTGGGCCGGCCCTTTCGTTCCTCGTCCGCGATCACGTTCAGCCCGTTGCTCTCCACCGCGAGCGCCCGGGTCTCCGGTCCCCTCACCTCAAGCTGATCGGCCATGCCGTCTCCAACCCGAATGAACCTGTCCAGTCCTGTTCAATCACGGTAGGCCGGGGCCGGTGGGTGGTCAAGAATGAGTGGCATGCTGAGTAGCGCGGTGGACGGGTTCTCGCTGGCGTACGACCGGGACGGCGACGGTCCGCCGGTGGTGCTGTTGCACGGGTGGCCGGGGGACCGGACGGACTATCGCCGGTTGGCGCCGATGCTGGTCGAGCGGGGGCTCGAGGTGGTGGTGCCTGATCTGCGCGGGTTCGGCGAGTCGGACCGGCCGGTGGCGGATCCCTCGCAGTACGGCGTCGCGGGGCAGGGGCGGAGCGTGGTCGGGCTGATCGAGGAACTCGGGCTCGAACGCCCGGTGCTCGCCGGGTACGACGTCGGCAGCCGGATCGCGCAGGGGATCGCCCGCAGCAGACCCGACCTGGTCCGCGGCATGGTGGTGGCCCCGCCGTTGCCGGGGATCGGGAAGCGTGTCTTCTCCGAACACGCGCAGGCGGAGTTCTGGTACCAGGCCTTTCACCGGCTGCCGGTGATCGAGGAGCTGATCGACGGCAATCCCGACGCGGTCCGGTCGTACTTGCGGCACTTCTGGACGCACTGGTCCGGGCCGGGGTTCGAGCCGGAACTGGATCACCTGGTGGAGGTGTACTCGCGGCCGGGCGCGTTCACGGCGTCGATCAACTGGTACCGGGCCGGCGCGGGGTCGGTCGCCACGTCGGCCGCGGAGACGGCGCCGGCGTCGTACGACCGGATCGCCGTACCGACGGTCGTGCTGTGGCCGGAGTTCGATCCGCTGTTCCCCCGGGCCTGGTCGGACCGGCTCGACGACTTCTTCAGCGACGAACGGCTCCGCTTCGTCGACGGCGCCGGACACTACGCGCCGCTGGAGTACGCGGAGGTCTTCGCCGAAGAGATTGTCGGACTAGGCTGAGGCCATGGCCCAGACCGACCTGCCGTTGCCGATCGTGCGGCCGGACGTGGGTGCGCTGGCGAAGCTGGCGCCCGAGCCGGTCCGGTACCTGCTGAACTGGGGCCGCAAGTACTCCCTCTGGGTGTTCAACTTCGGCCTCGCCTGCTGCGCGATCGAGTTCATCGCCGCGTCGATGGGCCGGCACGACTTCATCCGGTTCGGTGTGATCCCGTTCGCGCCCGGGCCGCGGCAGGCCGACCTGATGGTGGTGTCGGGCACGGTGACGGACAAGATGGCGCCGGCGATCAAGCGGCTCTACGACCAGATGCCGGAGCCGAAGTACGTCATCTCGTTCGGCTCCTGCTCGAACTCCGGCGGCCCGTACTGGGACTCGTACTGCGTCACCAAGGGTGTCGACCAGGTCATCCCGGTCGACGTCTACGTGCCCGGCTGCCCGCCGCGGCCGGAGGCGCTGCTGCAGGGCATCCTCAAACTGCAGGAGAAGATCGCCGGCGAGAACATGCCGAGCCGGTACGACGAGCCGTCCGCGGCAGCGTTGACCCGCGGCCTGGTGACGCCTTGAGCGACGACGCCCTGAACGCGCTGACCGGTGCGGGGATCGCCGCGACCGAGGCCGACAGCTTCGGTCCGGCGACGGTCGACGTACCGGCGGACGCGTGGGTGGCGACGCACGAGGTGTTGCGGGACGCGGTCGGGCTGACGTTCTTCGACTTCCTGACCGCGAGCGACGAGCTCACCGACGGGTTCCGGGTGGTGTC
The DNA here is from genome assembly GCA_963770725.1 of uncultured Actinomycetota bacterium. GTDB lineage: Bacteria > Actinomycetota > Actinomycetes > Propionibacteriales > Kribbellaceae > Kribbella. The sequence continues at coordinate 574,916 of CAVYQT010000007.1, read as the reverse complement.
GCATCTCGCCGACTTCTGGGGCGGATCGCATGTCGATCACCTGCTGGTGCGGACGCTGATCCCGCGGGACAAGCCGGTCCTGCCGACGTTGACCGACGTGTACGCCGGGGCCAACTGGCACGAGCGGGAGACGTACGAGATGTTCGGCATCACCTTCGAGGACCATCCGAACCTGCTGCCGCTGCTGCTTCCCGACGGCTTCGACGGCAACCCGCTGCGCAAGGAGTTCGTGCTCGCCTCCCGGGTCGCCAAACCCTGGCCGGGTGCCAAGGAGCCGGGGGAGTCGGACCATGCGCCCGCGCATGGCGCGCCCAGCCGTCGGCGCACGCTGCCGCCTGGTGTGCCGGATCCGGACACGTGGGGTCCACGTGCGCCCGGCTCGCCGGACCCGGATCCGTTGGCACCTGCTCAGGCCGCGGCGACTCCCGCACGTCCACGCCGCGCCGGGGCCGAGCGTCGTACCCGCAAGCAAGCCGAGGCCCCGCCGGCCGACGCACCGCCGCCGGCCGACGCACCGCCGCCGGCCGACGCAGCGCCGTCGGCCGACGCGCCGCCGACGGAAGCGCCGCCGGCCGATCCCTCGTGATCCCGACCGCGGGCGAACTGGCGCAGTACACGCTCGAACGGCAGCGTCCGCTGCTGCGTAGCTGGGTGGACGACGCCGCCCTGCTGGCCGCCCTCAAAGCCGGCCGCCATGACATCGGCGGCTGGCTTCAACTCCCGCTCGGTCAGACCTGATCCAGGCGTTCGAGCGGCTGCCCGGTGAGGTCGGCGATCAGCTCGAAGTCTTTGTCGAGGTGCAGGACGATCAAGCCCGCCAGCTCCGCGGTCGCTGCGATCAGCAGGTCCGGCACGGACGGAGCGCGATGCTGTCCCGCTGCCGCGAGGAGCGATTGGACGGCAACCGCCCGGCGCTCGATGGCAGGTGTGGAGTTCTCGACGGGCATTGCGGACACCGGGGGATGCTGCAGGGCGAGCCGATGCTCCTCCGCGGACCGGGCGGAGAAGCCGACCTCCAGCAGAGTGACTGTGGCGATGTGGACGAGCCCGCGGTTGATGCGGCTCACCCATTCCTCGGCGTTGGGTGTGGACCCGAGGCGCACGAGGGCGGACTTGTCGACCAGCCAGCGCCGGTTCTCGCCGGTGGGGGTCACGACCAGGCCTGGTCCATGACCTCAGGATCACCCAGGTCGCGGACCGTGTGGGAGAACCTCTGCAGGTCAGCCGCTGTCACCGGAGCATCCGAGCGGCCGGCCTCTTGGCTGAGTTGCCGGCGCAGGTACTCACTCCTGGACAAACCGAGGTAGTTGGCCCTGTGGTCGATCACAGCGAGAACATCGTCCGGCACGTCGCGAATCAGTACGTCGCTCATGACGCCACCTCCTCCATCCGATATCACACGATATCAGGTGCTCGGTGGGGTGTAGTAGAAGACCTCCTCGCGGGTGATGCGGCCGTTCGTGACGGTGCAGAGGGAGAGTTTGGTGGTTTGGTGGTGCTTGCCGGTGCGGGTGTTTCGCTGGTCGAAGGTGAAGCGGACGGCGAAGCGGTTGTCGAGGAGGAGGGGGCCGACGAGGTCGACGGCCAGGTACTCGAGGTCGGCGCTGAGTCGTTGGGCGTTCTCGAGGATGGCCTTGGTGCCCTTCAGTTCGACCTCCTCTCCGCCGGTTTCCAGCGGCGCGACCCGCACCGAGTTCGGAGCGGTCAAGGCCAGGGCCTGGTCGACCCGGCCGTCGCTGAGGGCGGCGACATAGCGGTCGGCGACTTCCGCGGTGGAGAGGACCCGGAACTCGTCGGCATGCTCCTCGGCCCATTCCGCGAAGGTGAGTGCGGGGCGGCCGGTGAGTTCGGGGACGGTGGTGATGACCGGCTCGGGGGTGTCGACCAGGGTTGCCCAGTAGTTGACCGAGGCATCGGCCAGTACCGGATCCGCACCCAGGTCGAGCATCTCCTGGCGGGCGTCCGCGGCGGCCAACTCCTCCACCCGCATCTCCTTGCCGACGACCCGGGCGATCGTCGCCACCTGCTCGGCCTGCGTCAGCACGTCCGGTCCCGTCAGTTCGTAGTTCTGACCGATGTGGTGATCGTCCAGCAAACTCAGTACGGCGACGGCCGCGATGTCGCGCTCGTGGATGAGGGAACGGCCGGCCTGAGGAAAGGCCATGCGTACGACGTCGCCGGCGCGGAACTCCTCCGCCCAACTCTGCGCGTTCACCGCAAAGCCGCCTGCCCGCAGCGACGTCCAGTCCTTGCCCGCCTTGCGCAGCAACTCCTCGACATCGCCCCACACGCCGCCGGCCGATGCAGTCAACGCCGACAGGTATACGACCCGCTTCGGCAGCTCCGCGACGATCGGCTCGGATCCGTCGGCGCTGAACGACGGCCACAGCAGAAAGGCCGCGTCCACATCGGCCGCAGCACGTCGTACGGCGGCCGCGTCGTAAATGTCGCCCTGGATCAGTTCGACGTCCGGCGGCAGCCCGGCCAGCTCCGGCGTCCGGACCAAGGCCCGGACCGTCGCGCCGGCCGCGAGCAGGCCGGCCACGACATGGCGGCCGACGCGCCCGGTGGCTCCGGTGACGAGAACACTGGTCATCTTCAACTCCTTCGCTGGGAACACGACCCACCCTTCGGCCTCAACCATGGTTGAGGTCAAGTGGGAGTCGGTAGGGTGCCGTCATGGTCGAGTTCGTGGTGCGGGTGGTGGGCGTCGTGATCGCCTTCCTGGTGGCGCCCTTGCTGGTCGGTCAGGCCGAGCACAAGGTGATGGCGCACATGCAGTCGCGGCTCGGCCCGATGTACGCCGGCGCGTTCCACGGCTGGGCGCAGCTGGTCGCGGACGGGGTGAAGTTCGTGCAGAAGGAGAGCGTGGTCCCGGCCGCCGCGGACCGGCGGGTGTTCGAGTGGGCCCCGATCGTCGCGATCCTGCCGTACCTGGCCGCGATCGCCGCGATCCCGCTCGCACCGAGGATCGTCGGTGCGGACCTCGACTCCGGCCTGTTCTACGTGCTGGCCGTGATGAGCATCGGCGTACTCGGCTCGCTGATGGCCGGCTGGGGCAGCGGCAACAAGTACAGCCTGCTCGGCGGTCTCCGGGTCGCCGCCCAGCTGATGAGCTACGAGCTGCCGTTCGTACTCTCGGCCGCGAGTGTCGCGGTCGCGGCGGGCACGCTGAGCCTCACCGGCATCGCGGAGGCGTGGAACCCGTGGTGGCTGCTCTGGCAGCTGCCCGGCCTGATCGTGTTCTTCATCGCCGGCCTGGCCGAGCTGCAGCGGCCGCCGTTCGACATGCCGGTCGCGGACTCCGAGGTGATCTTCGGCCCGTACACCGAGTACACCGGTCTCCGGTTCGCGATGTTCCTGCTCGCCGAGTACGCCGGCATCGTCATACTGGCCGGCCTCACCACGGTGTTGTTCCTCGGTGGCTGGAGCGGGCCCGGGCCGGACTCGATCGGCTGGATCTGGTCGATCCTGAAGATCGCGTTCGTGGCGCTGGTGGTGATCTGGGTGCGGGTCTCGTTCCCGCGGTTGCGGGCCGACCAGTTGCAGAAGCTGGCCTGGCAGGCCCTGGTCCCAGTAGCCCTCCTCCAACTAGCCCTCACCGGCATCGGCGTCACCGTCTTCTGACAGGTTCGGGGAGGATCTTGCACCCGAACGGGGACAAGATCCTCCCCGAATCGGCTACGGGGTTGCGAGGGCTACGGGGTTGCGAGGGCTTCGGTGGGGGAGAGGCGGGAGGCTCGGATGGCGGGGTAGAGGCCGGCGAGGGCGCCGATCACCAGGGTGGCTGTGACGCCGCCGGCCAGGGCCCACACCGGGATCACCGTCAACCAGTTCTGGTACGACGCGTGGCCCGCGCTGACCCCGGATCCGAGGATCGCTCCGCCGACTCCGCCGAGTGCGGACAGCAGCAGCGACTCGGTCAGGAACTGGGTCCGGATCTGACCCCGGGTCGCCCCGAGCGACCGCCGCAACCCGATCTCCGCCCGGCGCTCGAGCACCGAGATCACCATGATGTTCGCGACGCCGACGCCGCCGACGAGCAGTGCGACCGCGCCGAGTCCGAGCAGCAGCCCGGTGAACGCCTCACCCGCGGCCTGCTTGGCGGCGAGTGCGTCCGACGGCCGGGACACCTCGACCTCGTTCGGCGCCTCCGGGTTGGCCGTTGCTCCGAGCACCGATCGCACGGCCTCCACCTGGGCGTCGTCCGACCGGGTGTAGATCGTGGTCGGATGCTGGTCGAAGTCCAGTGCGGCCTGCGCCGCGGGCCAGCCCATCAGCGCGGCACTGTCCAGCTCCGGAGCCAACGCGGCCGGTTCCAGAATGCCCAGCACCGTGAACCACTTGTTGCCGATCAGCACCTGCGTGTTCGGACTCGCACGGGTGATCCCGAGCCGCTCGGCGGCGCTCGCCCCGAGCACGGTCGCCGGGTAGCGGCCGGTTGCCCCGTCGATCCACTTGCCGCTGCGGACCACTCCGCCGACCGTGTCCAGCAGATTGGCCCGGGCGGCGTACGCGATGATGCCGTTGGTCTCGATGGCCGGGATCTTGTTGCTCCGGTAGACGGACACGTCGTCGACGCGGCCGACCGCTGACTGGGTCTGGACCGGTGTGATCCGGCCGACCATCGCCTCCGCGGTGAGCGGCAGCTGAGCCTGCTCGCCGGTCAGCCGGGTGCCCGGCGCGACGGTGAGCAGATTGGTGCCCAGGGCATCGAGCTGACCGTCCAGCTCGGCCCGTGAGGACGACGAGATGCCGACCACCGAGACCATCGCCGCGATCCCGATCGCGATCCCCAGGGCGGACAGGAAGGCTCGCATCGGCCGGGTCCGCAGCCCGACCGCCCCGACCCGGACGACGTCCCGCGGCCACAGCTTCGCCGGCTTCAGCTCGCTGTTCAGGTGTGAGCCGCTCATGAGAGCACCTCCTCGAGGATGCGACCGTCACGCATCCGGACCTGGCGCGGGAGCGACGACGCGATGTCCCGGTCGTGCGTGATGATGACGACCGTCGTACCGGCCGCATGCAGGTCCCGCAGCAACTGCATCACCCCCGCACCCGAGGCAGAGTCGAGTGCGCCCGTCGGTTCATCAGCCAGCAGTACGGCGGGCTCGCCCGCGACTGCCCGGGCCACGGCGACTCGTTGCCGTTCGCCGCCGGAGAGTTCGTGTGGTTCGTGGTCCATCCGATGTCCGAGGCCGACGCGTTCCAAGGCGGTCGCCGCGCGTTTCCGCCGTACGGACGGCCGCAGTCCGGAGTACAGAAGGCCGTCCGCCACGTTGTCCAGCGCCCGTACGCCGGATGCCAGATGGAACTGCTGGAACACGAACCCGATCCGGGTCGCCCGCAACGCGGACAGACCCGAGTCGGACAACCGCGCCACGTCGTAACGGTCGATCCGGACCATGCCGGTGGACGGTCGGTCCAGGGTGCCGAGGACGTTGAGCATCGTCGACTTACCCGAGCCGGACGGCCCGACGATCGCGAGCAGCTCGCCGCGGTCGATCCGCAGGCTGACCCCGGCGAGAGCCGTGACACCACCCGGGTACACCTTGGTCACCTCACGCAGCTCGATCACTTGGGGATCCCGACCTCGGTGCCGGCCTTGATCCCGCTGCCGCTGATCTCGACCTGGCCGCCGGCGAACAGCCCGGTCTTCACCGGCACGTAGCGCGACGCCGTACCGTCGGAGACCTCGACGCCGAAGCCGCCCTCGCGCAGCGCGACCAGCGCGGCGACCGGGACGGTCAGCACGTTCTTGCGCTCGGACGCGGTGAAGGTGACGTCGACGGCGGCCAGCGACCAGGCGGCCACGGCCTTCTGGTTGTCGATGGCAACGAACACCTCGACCTTGGTCTCCGGGTCCTGGTCCGGGCTCTCGGCCGGGATGATCACCGTCGACACCTTCTCCACCCGGCCCGGCACAGTGGCGCCGTCCGGGAGCGTGACGTCGACCTTCGCGTTCGGTTTCGCGAGCCGTTGGTCGGCGGCGTCGAGCTGGACGGTGACGGCCTTCGTGGTGCCGGTGTAGGTGAGGACGTCCTGGTTCGGGCCGATCGGTGCGCCCTCCTGCGCCTTCACGCTGTCCACCCGGATGTGACCCGGTGTGAACAGGACACTGCCGAGCTCGACGACACCTGTCTCGTCCAGGCCGAGGTCCTCCTGCCATTCCTCGACGGCCTCTGCGGTGGCGTCGGTGTACTCGTCGTCGACGGTGAAGCCGGTGTAGCCCATCGCACTGAGGTTCTGCTCGAGCTGCAGCACGTCCGTACCCTCGCTGCCGTCTGCGAGCTTCCGGTACGCCAGCAGGGCGCCGTACATGAGCGTGGTCGGCTTGTTGTCGACGCTGTAGACGGTGTGGCCGCGTCGGAACTCCTGTCCGCTGTCGGGTACGCCGGTGATGGTTCCGGCGACGCGGTTGACCGCGGCGGACGTCGTACCGAAGCCGAGCTCACCGTCCGCTGACTCTGTGTCCTTGAGCGTCTGCTTTGCGACCTTGGCGGTGTTGACAGGTGCTGCGGCGGCGGTCTGGTCTGCTGCCTGGCTGGTGTCGCCCCGGTTCACCAGGAAGGCACTCGCTGCTCCTCCGGCGGCCAGGACGACCACAGCTGTCAGAGCTCGGCGCATGACTTGGCCGCCTTACCCGCCATGATCGGCTGGCAGGTTTCCTGCGCCTTCTGGAAGTCGGGGTCGTCCCCGACACCCGGGCCGATCATGATGCCGCGCTGACCCGGCTTGGGGTCCGGGAACTTCTCCACGCCGTTCTGCCGCATGCACTCGGCGAACTTGCGGCCGTTCTCCTCCTGCTGGGGGTTCGGACCGCTCTCGCCCTGCGGGTTGAACTGCTTACAGGCGTCCATCGCCTCCTGGACCTTCTGCTGCGTGACACCCGAGCCCTTCTCGAACTTGAGCAACGGACCCTTGCCCGGCTCCGGGTCCGGCACGTCCAGACCTTGCTCCCGCAGACACTGGGTGAACTTGATCGCCATCTCGTCCCGGCTCATGCTGGGCGGCGCGCTGCTGGGAGCGGTCGCCTGCGCCCCGGTGCCCGACGCCACCTGGTTGTCGGGTTCCTCCGAGCCGCAGCCGGTCAGCAGGACGGCGGCCGCCAGCATCGCCGCGGCCAGAGTGGTCTTGCCCTGAGAAATCTTGTACAGCACAGTTGTCTCCTTCGATCGGTCAGGCGGCCAAGCCTTCGCCGCGGGCCGTTTCCGTGCCGTTTCCAGCGGCGATAACACGGAGGAAACACCGGCGTCGGGGATCATGGGTGGCGTGCGTGTGCTGGTGGTCGAGGACGAACCGTTGCTGGCGGCAGCGATCGCGGAGTGGTTGCGGGACGACTCACATGCCGTCGACGTGACCGGCGACGGCGGATCCGCGCTGGAACGGCTCACGGTGAACGAGTACGACGTACTCGTGCTGGACCGCGACATCCCTGTCGACCGCGGTGACGAGGTCTGCCGGCGGCTGGTGGAGTCCGGCTCGGCCACCCGCGTGCTGATGCTGACGGCCGCCGCCGCTGTCACCGACCGGGTGGAGGGACTGGGATTGGGCGCCGACGACTACCTGACCAAGCCGTTCGCCTTCACCGAACTGGCTGCGCGGGTGCTGGCGCTGGGGCGGCGGAGTCGACCCGCTGATCCGCCGGTACTGCGTCGTGCCGGGGTGACGCTGGATCCGGCGCGGCACGAGGTGTTCCGGGACGATCGGTACGTACCGCTGTCGAAGAAGGAGTTCGCCGTACTGGCGGAGCTGCTGCGAGCCGACGGCGCGACCGTCTCGGCCGAACAACTGCTGGAGAAGGCATGGGACGAGCACGTGGATCCGTTCACCGGAGCGGTCCGGCTGACCATCCTGAAGCTGCGGCGGAAGCTGGGTGAGCCGGGGCTGGTCGAGACCGTCACCGGGGTCGGCTACCGCATCCCATGAGGCGGCTGACGCTGCGGGGGCGGCTCACGCTGATCTACGGCGGGCTGTTCATGGTGGCCGGCGTACTGCTGCTCGGTGTCACCTATGTGCTGTTCGACAACAACCTCACCGGGGGCTACCGGGTGCTGGTGCAGGGGACGTACCACAACGCCCCGACCGGTAGTCCCAGCGGCAGTCCGACTGGTTCCAGCATCAGTCCGGCGCCGAGGCCGCCGAATCAGCTGTTCGTGCTGAACAAGGACGGCGACATGCTCACCGGACCGGCTGCTGACAAGGTGATCCAGGAGCAGCGGGAGCAAGTACGGCAGGCCGCGATCGAGTCCTTGCTCATCCAAGGCAGCATCGCTCTGGTCGTGGTGGGCGGGCTGGCGGCCGGATTCGGCTGGCTGGTCGCCGGGCGGGTGCTGGCACCTCTGCACCGGGTCACCGACACCGCACGGCGCATCGCCGCGTCACCAGCGGCTCTGCACGAGCGGATCGCCTTGCGGGGACCTGACGACGAGGTGAAGAACCTGGCCGACGCCTTCGACACCATGGTCGAGCGGCTGGACCACTCGTTCGACGGCCAGCGCCGGTTCGTCGCCAACGCTTCCCACGAGTTGCGTACGCCGCTCACCCTCGGCCGAGCCCTGGTCGAGGTGGCGATGCACCGCCGTACGGCCTCCACCGACGTGAAGGAGTTGGGCGAGAGTCTGCTGACGATCAACGCCCGGCATGAGCAGTTGATCGAGGGGCTGCTGATCCTGGCCGACTCGGAGAAGCAACTCACGACCGTTTACCCGGTGAACCTCGGCGACATCGTCACCCACGTTGCCGGCCAAGTCTCCGAGGAGGCGTCGGCGGCCGGGGTCGACCTGATCCGCGGCCCGGGCGACGCGCCGACCCAGGGCGATGCGCTGCTGCTGGAACGTCTCGTCCACAACCTGGTGGAGAACGGCATCCGTCACAATGTGCCTGTCGGCTGGGTCCGGGCCGTCAGCAAGACCGCCGGCGACCGGGCCGAGGTCGTCGTCACCAACACCGGCCCCGACATCCCGCCGTACGAGGTCGAATCCTTGTTCAAGCCGTTCTACCGCCTGGGCGCCGAACGCCTGGTCAGCGGAAAGGGCGCAGGCCTTGGCCTCTCGATCGTCCGCTCAGTAGCCGAAGCCCACGGTGGCTCGGTAGTCGCGACCCCACGCCAGGGAGGCGGCCTGCAAATCACCGTCTCCCTACCCGCCGACCCCGACTGAACACCCAGGAACGCTGGGGTTCTCATCGTGGCTGATGGTTAGTGCAGTTCGACAGGAGGTGTCCGGGGGTCGAGCCGAGTTCGCGGTGGCTCAGGCGCGGAGTGGCTGGTTTGTGGGCGTATACGTCCTGTCGGTTTGCACCCCGGCCGCGGCCGGCGCTCACTGCCGTCGGGAGGGTGGAACTAATTTGGCGCTGGTTGTCGATGCGGGGTGGAGGCGTTCGTGTAGGTGGTGACAGTGGTTATCGGGAGGTTGGGATGAATCAGTATTTGCTCAGCATCTATCAGCCGGACGGGCCGCCGCCTTCGGAGGAGTTTCTTGCGCCGATCCTGCGGGAGTTGCAGGCTCTGAACGAGGAGATGCAGGAGGCCGGGGTCTGGGTGTTCGCGGCCGGGTTGCATCCGCCGGAGACGGCGACGGTGCTGAAGGCCTCGGGTGAGGAGGTGCTCGTGACGGATGGGCCGTTCACCGAGGGGAAGGAACACCTCGGTGGGTTCACTGTGATCGAGGTCGAGGATCTGGATGCCGCGCTGAGTTGGGCGCGGCGGTTGGCTCGGGTGCTTGAACCGTTGTCGATAGAAGTCCGTCCGTTCGTGTCGTGACGGTGGACATCGCGGCGGTCTTCCGGGCCGAGCATGGGCGGGCGGTCGCCGTACTGACGCGCGTGTTCGGCGACCTGGAGATCGCCGAGGACGCCGTACAGGACGCGTTCGCGGCGGCGGCGGAGAAGTGGCCGGCGACCGGCGTACCGCCTAGCCCGGCCGGGTGGATCATCACCACCGCCCGCAACCGTGCGATCGATCGGCTGCGCCGCGAGTCGGTGCGCGAGGACAAGCACGCGCAAGCGGCGCTGCTGCAGGCAGAGCACGAACCGGTGGAGGAGGGCGTCGTGCAGGACGACCGCCTCCGGCTCATCTTCACCTGCTGCCACCCGGCGCTGGCGCTGAACGTCCGCGTCGCCCTGACGCTGCGCATGCTCGGCGGTCTCACCACGGCCGAGATCGCCCACGCGTTCCTCGTCCCGGAGCCGACGATGGCGCAGCGGCTGGTCCGGGCCAAGGCCAAGATCCGAGCGGCCGGGATCCCGTATCGCGTGCCCTACGAGGCTGACCTGCCCGAGCGCGTCCGCGGCGTCCTGGCCGTCGTCTACCTGATCTTCAACGAGGGGTACGCCGCTTCGTCCGGCGAATCCCTCGTCCGCGACGAACTCTGCGCGGAGGCGATCCGCCTCGGCCGCCTGCTGGTCGAACTCATGCCCGACGAACCCGAGGCCGCCGGCCTGCTCGCCCTGATGCTCCTGCAAGCATCCCGCCGTCCAGCCCGCGTGCGATCCGACGGCTCCCTGATCCTGCTCGCCGACCAGGACCGAGCCTTGTGGGATCGCACGTTGATCTCCGAAGGTCAGGAGCTGGTACGGCGTTGCCTCCGCCGCGACCAGCCTGGTCCGTACCAGCTCCAGGCGGCGATCAACGCCGTACACAGTGATGCGGTGACCGCCGACGAGACGGACTGGCGGCAGATCCTCCAGCTCTACGACCACCTGCTCGCGATCGCCCCGACCCCCGTCGTCGCCCTCAACCGAGCTGTCGCCGTCGCCGAGGTGGACGGCCCCGCGGCCGCCCTGGACCTGATCGACGAGCTGGACCTCGGCTCCTACTACCTCTTCCACGCAATCCGCGCCGACCTACTGGTCCGCCTCAACCGCCGCCCCGAGGCCCGCGCCGCGTACCAGGCAGCCACCGGCCTAACCGCCAACCAATCAGAACAAGCCTTCCTCCACGCCCGCCTGAACACCCTTTAGCCCACCGGCGTTCACGGCGGCGGGCGGGTCGCGTCCAGGAAGGCCAGGACCGCGAGGACGCGGCGATTCGTCTCGCTCTCCTCGACCAGTCCGAGCTTCTGGAAGGTCGAGCCGATGTGCTTCCCGACCGCACGGTCGCTCTCGTCGTCACAGTCTTGGGCGCCGCGACCGGTCCCGCACACTTGTCTCGCACGCGCCAGAAGCAGGTTGCGACGCCATAACCAGGCTGATTTAGGGTGGGCCGGTGGCATCGGTCAGGCAGGTCCAAGTCACCTTCGACTGCGCGGAACCTGAGCGTGTCGCTCGTTTCTGGTGCGAGGTGTTGGGGTATGTCGTAGCGCCGCCACCGGAGGGGTTTGCGACTTGGAACGATTTCGATCGCACGCTGCCGCCTGAGCGTCAGGGGGCAGCGTTCGCCTGCATTGATCCAACCGGTGTAGGCCCGCGGCTGTTCTTCCAGCGCGTTCCCGAAGGCAAGGTGGTCAAGAACCGGGTGCATCTTGACGTGCGCGCCGGCACCGGGCTCGTGGGTAACGAGCGCCTGGCCGTTCTCGAGGCCGAAGGCGCACGACTGGTCGCGCTCGGCGCGGTCCGCGTGCGACTACTGCGTGCCGACGGGGTCAACGAGTCGTGCCTCGTGATGCAGGACATCGAAGGCAACGAGTTCTGCCTCGACTGAGCCGCCCCGACGGTTGGTTCAGTAGGGTCGGGGGATGGCTGGGGACGCGTTCGAACTGGTGTGTGAGGTGGAGCCGCCGACGCGGCCGGACCTGAAGAAGGTGCGGCACCAGATCGGCGTGATGAGTCCGATCGCGGACGCGTTCCTGATCCCGGACAACCACATCGGGCGGGCGACCGTGTCGAGTGTGGCGGTCGCGAACGAGGTGCAGGCGATGGGGTCGCGCGGGATCGCGTGCCTCAACTCGCGCGACCGGAACCTGCTCGGTTTCCGTCGCGACCTGCTCACCGCGGCGGCGTACGGCGTCGAGCAGTTCCTGTTCGTGCACGGTGACGACCCGGCCGAAGGTGCCCGGACCAGCCAGCTCACCGTCCGGACGATGATCGAGCAGGCGCGTGGTACGTCGTACCCGGGCTGCGAACCGTTCCAGGTCGGGGCGACGACCCGGCTCCGGCCGGTGCCGCGGTGGAAGTCGGAGGCCGACTTCCTGTACGTCCAGGTCAGCTACGACCTGGACGAGCTGCTGCGCTGGCGGGACAGCGTCGAACTGGACATCCCCGTGTACGCCGGGGTGATGGTGCTGGCGAGCGCGAAGATGGCCCACAACCTGGCCGCACTGCCGCAGCTGACCATTCCGGAGGCCCTGATCGAGGCGGTCGAGCGGGACCAGGACGCCGGGGTGGACCACGCCTGCGAGCAGATCCTGAAGATCCGTGACTCGGGGGCCTTCGACGGCGTTCACCTGATACCGGTCAGCCGATACCGGCAGGTTGCCGCCCGCCTGGAGCGCGAACTCTGACCTCGGGTCGCGCCAGTTTGGGCCGGAACCGACTAGTGTCCTGCTAACAGGGGTCCTACTGACGGGAGGAGGAGGCGTGGGTGTACCTGGCAAGGGGTTGTTCGAGGGGCTGAAGGTCACCGCCAAGACACTGGCCCGCCGATCCGTCACCGAGCAGTACCCCGATGTCCAGCCGGAGCTGCCGCCGCGGTCCCGGGGTGTGATCGCGCTGCTGGAGGAGAACTGCACCTCCTGCATGTTGTGCGCCCGGGAGTGCCCGAGCTGGTGCATCTACATCGACTCGCACACCGAGACCGCACCGTCGGTCGGTGAGCAGGCCCGCGAACGCAGCCGGAACGTGCTGGACCGGTTCGCCATCGACTTCAGCCTGTGCATGTACTGCGGGATCTGCATCGAGGCCTGCCCGTTCGACGCGCTGTTCTGGTCGCCGGAGTTCGAGTACGCCGAGACCGACATCCGCAACCTGACCCACGAGAAGGATCGGCTCCGCGACTGGATGTGGACCGTCCCGGCCCCGCAGCCGATCGACCCGGGACCGACTGTCACGTCGGCGCCGGAGACCGCCGTTCCCTCGGAGACTGCCGTTGCCTCGGAGGATGAGGCGTGACGACTGCTCTCTTCTGCGTTGCCGGAGCAGTCGCGCTGATCGCCTCCGTCTTCGTCGTCACCTCCCGCCGGATCGTGCATGCCGCTCTGTGGCTGGTCGTCGCGCTGGGTGGAGTCGCGGGCTGCTTCGGCGCTCTGCACGCCGAGTTCGTCGCGCTGGTGCAGATCCTGGTGTACGTCGGCGCGATCGTCGTACTGGTCCTGTTCGCGTTGATGCTCACCAAGGCGCCGACGAACCCGCTGCCGGCCCTGACCTCCGGCCGGAGCCCGTTCGCCGCGGTCGTGGCCGGCGTTCTCGCGCTGATCCTCGGCGCCGGCGTGGTGATTGCCTTCGGCAACGAGAAGATCAGGCCGGTGCCCGACGGGTCGGCAGAGGCTGTCGGCACCGCGGTGTTCAAGACCTGGGTGCTTCCGTTCGAGGTCCTGTCCGTCCTCCTGCTGGCAGCGCTGATCGGAGCGATCGCCCTGTCCCAGCGGAAGAAGGTGGAGGAGGACTGATGCCGCTGATTCTTCCGCTGCTGCTGGCGGTCGCGTTGTTCTGCATCGGCGTGTACGGCGTCCTCGCACGGCGCAACGCGATCACCCTGCTGATGTCCTTCGAGCTGATGCTGAACGCGGTGAACCTGAACCTGGTCGCGTTCGACGCCTGGCGGATCGACAGCCTCGCCACCGGCCAGACGCTGGCGGTCTTCGTGATCACGCTGGCCGCGGCCGAGATCGGGCTCGGTCTCGCGATCGTGCTGCTGTTGTTCCGCGGCCACGGCCACGTCGACGCGGACGCGGCGCGTGACCTGGTCGAGCAGGATGCCGGCCGGGTGGCAGTCGAGCAGGAGAAGGGTGCGGCCACGTGATCGCGACCGCCTGGCGCGTCGTCGGCGTCGGGTTCTCCCTGCTCGTCGTCCTGGCGGCCGGCCTGCTGTCCGGCGCTGACCCCGGCCGGACGAGCTTCTTGAACTCGTCCGTCGGCGATCTCACCATCGGCTTCGCCGTACGCACCGACGACCTGACCGTTTTGTTGCTCGCGATCGTCGGGGTGATCGCGACCTGCGTCCAGGTCTACTCGGTCGGCTACCTGCACCAGCGGGCGGCGTCGTACCACGCGCTCGTCACGTTGTTCACCGCGGCGATGGTGACGGTCGTGGTCGCGGACAGCCTGTTCCTGCTGCTGATCGGGTGGGAGGTGATGGGCGCCTGCTCGTACCTGCTGATCGGTCACTACTGGGAGCGCCGCGACGCCCGCTCCGGCGCGGTCAAGGCGTTCCTGATGACCCGGCTCGGCGATGTCGGCTTCCTGTTCGGCATCTTCGTCCTCGGCGTCGGCGCCGGCACCTTCCGGATCTCCGAACTCGACCCCAGCCAGATCTCCCCGGGCGTTCTGACCACCGCGACCCTGCTGCTCCTGGTCGGTGTGGTCGGCAAGTCGGCCCAGGTCCCGTTGCAGACCTGGCTGCCGGACGCGATGCCCGGCCCGAGCCCGGTCAGCGCGCTGATCCACGCCGCGACGATGGTTGCCGCCGGCGTCTTCCTGATCGCCCGCCTTTACGACGTCTTCGTCGCTTCCGAGACCACCCTGATCGTGCTGGCGATCATCGCCTGCGTGACCATGCTGTTCGCCGCCCTGTGTGCGATGGCCGCGGTCGAGGTGAAGCGCGTGCTGGCCTGGTCGACCGTGAGCCAGTTGGCGATCATGTTCTCCGCGCTGTCTCTAGGTACGGCGGACGGCCGGCACGCCGGGCTCTTCCACCTGCTCACCCACGCCGCGTTCAAGGGCCTGCTGTTCCTCTGTGCCGGTGTCCTGCTCCACCAGGTCGGCAGTGCGGCGTTCGTCGTACTGCGTCGCTACACGCGTCGGGGCCGGCTGCGGAAGGCGCTGCCGGTCACGTTCGCGACGATGACGATCGGTCTCGCCGCGCTGGCCGGCGTACCCGGGTTCGCCGGGTTCTTCTCGAAGGACGCGGTGGTCGAGTCGGCCTGGGAGCACGCGCGCGACGGTTCGGTCACCGGATGGATCGTGCTGGTGTCGGTGTGCCTGACCTCGGCGATGACCGCGTTCTACTGCGTGCGGTTGTGGTTGTGGGTGTTCTTCCGGACGCCCGCGCTCGCCGGCGCGATGGGGGCCTTCGAGGACGACGACCAGATGGCAGACGTCGAGGAGCCCGACACCTCCAAGCTCCGGGACGCGCCGTGGGTGATGCTGTCGCCCCTGGTCCTGCTCGCCTTCGCGTCGATCGCACTCGGGTACGTCGACGGTGTACACCTCAACTGGATGGTCGCGCTGGTGACGACTGTGCTCGCGATCCTCGGCGCGCTTCCGGCGTACTCGTTGTGGTCGCGGGGCGCGGATCCTCGGCCGGTCGTGCTCGAGCGCGAGTTCGGGGTCGACAGGCTGTACCACTGGATGTTCGTCGTACCGGTGCGGTGGCTGGCGCGGCTGACGGTGGCGGGGGACCGGGATGTGGTCGGGGCTTATGTGCGGGCGGCCGGGCGGACGGGGACGCTGGCGTCGGAAGGGTTCCGGCGGTTGCAGACCGGGAACGTGCAGGCCTACCTGACCGCGGCTGTGGTCGGCGTGGTCGCGCTGGCCGTGCTTGCCGGGGTGATCGGCTCATGAGCGCGATTCTGCTGGGGATTCTCGCGCTGCCGCTGCTGGCGGCGCTGGCGTTGTGGGCGCTTCCGGCGGCGATCGGGGATCGGCTGGCGGCGCTGTACGGCTCGGTGGTCTCGGGGCTGGTGCTGATCGGGTCGCTGTTGCTCTGGCCGACCGGCGGCTGGTTCGGGTCCTCGAACCTGCTGGACGAGGCGCTCGGCGAGGGCGTCCGGCCGCTGCACGCGGTGACGAACGTGCCGTGGATTCCCGCGCTCGGGGTGCGGTTCCACGTCGCGGTGGACTCGATCTCGATGCCGCTGATCGTGCTGACCGCGCTGCTGGTGTTCCTCTGCTGCCTGTACTCGTTGAAGATCACGCCCCGGGTCGGCCGGACCCGGTCGCTGATCGCGTTGCTGCTGGTGATCGAGGTCGGCGTGATCGGCACCTTCTCGGCGATGGACCTGGTGCTGTTCTTCGTCTGCTTCGAGATCGTGCTGATCCCGATGTGGCTGGTGATCGACATCTGGGGTGACGACCACGACCCGGCCGGGCGCAAACGGGCCGCGGCGACCTTCGTGCTGATGACCGTGCTCGGCTCGGCGCTGATGCTGCTCGGGTTCCTGCTGGTGTTCCGGGAGGCGGGGACGTTCGACATCGTTCAGCTGACCAACTCGCCGGTGCTCGGCGGGCACGGGGTGCCACTCGCCGCGGCGGTGCTGATCGCGGTCGGCCTGGCGGTGAAGGTGCCGCTGTGGCCGCTGCACATCTGGTTGCCGGACGCGCACGCGAAGGCTCCCACGGTCGGGTCGGTTCTGCTGGCCGGCGTGCTGCTGAAACTCGGCACCTACGGTCTGATCCGGATCCTGGTCCCGGTGCTCCCCGATGCGACCGTCACGATCGCGCCGTACCTGGCCGGTTTCGCCACCGTGGCGATCGTCGCCGGGTCGTTGGCGTGTCTGGCCCAGACCGACGTGAAGCGGCTGATCGCGTACTCGAGTGTCGGCCACATGGGCTTCATCGTGCTCGGGATCGCCACGCTGTCGCCGGCCGGGCTCCGGGGCGCCCTGTTCGCGAACATCGCGCACGGGATCATCACCGGACTGCTGTTCTTCCTGGCCGGTGCGATCAAGGACCGGCACGACACCAGCGATCTGCGAGCGATCGGGCGGGCGTTGTACGCCCGGTTGCCGCGGATCGGTGCGCTGCTGACGTTCGCCTGCCTGGCGTCGCTCGGGTTGCCCGGGCTGGCCGGGTTCTGGGGCGAGATGCTGGTCCTGCTCGGTGCGTACGACCCGAGTGACTTGTTGCCCCGGACCACCTATCTGGTGTTCATGGTGATCGCCGGGCTCGGCACCGTGCTGACCGCCGCGTACTTCCTCCGCCTGGTCCGCAACCTCTGCCAGGGTGATCCCGCCGAGCATCCGGCCACGGCCTTCGCGGTCGACCTGAGCCGGATCGAGCTGATCACCTGGGCCCCGCTGATCGCCCTCACCGTCCTCCTCGGCGTCTGGCCCGGCCTCCTTCTACACCAATGGGTGGCCCTATGACCGTGCACATTGCCACGCTGCCGCGCGGCGGGTCATGGGGCTTTGACTCCCGCCCTTCCCTCGTCGCTCCAGTCGCTCTGTTGAATGCCACGCCTCCGGCGCGGCGGGTCATGGGGCTGGAACTCCCGGCCTTCCCTCGTCGCTCCAGTCGCTTCGCTCCCTCCGCTCCTCAGTCCAGGTCGGGAGGCCCCATGCCCGGGCTCACTGCGCTCCTCAGTCCAGGGCGGGAGGCCCCATGACCCTGACCTGGGTTGACTGGCAGGCGGTCGCCGTACCGCTGGCGCTGGCGATCGGGGCGGTCGCCGTACTGCTGATCGACGGCTTCTGGCGGAGTGCGCCGGCGCAGCTTCGGCATACCGTGATCACGTTCCTCACCGGCGCGGTCATCCTGTTCGGGCTGGTGTTCGTCTGGGCCCAGCGGGACGACTTCAAACCGGCGTTCTGCCGGCCGGTGGCCGACGGGCCGGCCGAATGCAGCCTGGTGTTCGAGCCAATGACCGCGGGATTGTGGGCGGTGCTGCTGATCGGCGGGCTCGGGGTCGTCGGCCTGTCGGCGTACAAGCTGCTGGCCTCGGACATCCCGGTGGGTGAGTACCACTTCCTGCTGCTCAGCGCGCTGGTCGGCGCGACGGTGCTTGCCGGGGCGCGCGATCTCGCCACCGTCGTGATCGGGCTCGAGGTCGTGTCGCTGCCGAGCTTCGCGATGGTCGCGTTGCGCCGGGACCGCCGCGGGTCCGAGGGTGCGCTGAAGGCGTTCCTGGTGTCGGTGCTGTCGACCGCGGTGATGCTGTTCGGCGTCTCCTACCTGTACGGCGTGACCGGTTCGCTGTACCTGACCACGATCGCGAACCGGCTGACCGGGCTCGACCCGGAGCTCGAGCGGGTCGCATTCGCGGCCGGGTTGTTCGTGATCGTCGGGTTCGCGTTCAAGATCGCGGCGGTACCGTTCCACGCCTGGCTTCCGGACACGTACGTCGGTGCGCCGATCGAGGTGACCACGTTCCTGGCGGTGGTGTCGAAGTCGGCCGGTGTCGCCGGTCTGCTGGTGCTGGTGACGACCGGGATCGCGCCGGACGGATCGGATCTGCGCACGGTGGTCGCCGTACTCGCCGCGGTGACGATGACGGTCGGCAACCTGGCCGCGCTGCGTCAGGTGGAAGCGGTCCGGCTGCTGGCCTGGTCGTCGATCGGTCAGGTCGGATTCCTGCTCGCGCCACTGGCGGTCGGTGACGCACAGGCCGTCGTCGGGTATCTGGCGGCGTATGTCGTGGTCACGCTCGGCGCGTTCGGTTCGGTCGCCGTGGTGCAGCGGCACCGGCCGGCCGGGCTGCTGTCGGACTACCGCGGCATGGTGCGTTCCGAGCCCGGGCTGGCGGTCGCGCTGATCTTCTTCCTGGTCGTGCTGGCCGGTCTGCCGCCGGGGCTGGCCGGGCTGTTCACCAAGTTCGCCGCGTTCCAGGCCGTCATCGACGCGCATCTCGGCTGGCTCGCGATCGTGATGGCGATCAACGTGATGATCGGCCTGGCGGTCTACCTGCGCTGGATCACCGAGCTCTTCCGGCTCCCCGCCGAGGACCCGTTCTCGGTCGACATCGAGTCGCCGGCGGTCGCGATGATCTCCCTCTGCGCCGCGACCGCCGCCGTACTGTCGGTCCTGCCGAGCACCCTGTTCGCCCTCGCCACCTGAACCTGACGGCTCAGGCGGACTGCTTGGTGAGGAAGTCCTCGTACTGCGACCAGACGCGGCGCCAGAGTTGGTCGCGCCGGTCACGATCCAGGTGCGGGAGCGGCAGGTAGAACACGTCGGCCAGCGTGGCGAAGTAGTCGGCCGGGTTCTCGATCACGGTCGAGTCGATCCGGTCCGCGAAGGTCTCGGTCAGCCCGACAGAGCGCAGTACGACGGCACTCGCCGGCTTCCGGCGGAAGGCGGTCGCCAACTGGACGAACGACGAGTCGGGGTCGGCGGACAGCCGGGCATGCTGAGCGGCGAAAGCGTCCAGGCCCACCGCGGCGGACTCGAAATCCATACCGATCAGGCTGCTGCGCGGATCGTGGTCCAGCCGCCAGCCCTCGGTCTTCTCGGACGCACGCAACCGCAGGTGGAACGGCTGCTGATGGGCTTCGCCCGCCTCCAACGGCAGCGGCGCCACCAGCGTCTCGCCGAGCCCGGCGTCGACCAGCCACTCCCGCTCCGGATCCTCGATCAGGCCGCTGACCGTGAGCACCATGTGGCTGGCGTCCACGTCGCCGGGGCGGCTCGGGGTCTGGACGCCGCCACGGTGCATCTTCACCCGGTAGCCGAGATCGGCCAGCAGCAGCGCGAAGGTGCCGTTGAGTTGGAAGCAGTAGCCGCCCGCCTCCCGGGCGATGATCCGCTTCGCGACGTCCTCCGGCTCCAGCGGTCCGCCCTCGCCGAACTGATACTGCACGGTCTCGTACGGAACGGTGTCCACGAACGCCTGATGCAGCTGCGACAACGCCTCCAGGCGGGGCGGGCCGTCGTACTCGCTGATCACGATCCGTCGGAGGAACGCCTGAGTGTCCACCCGCGCGAGGCTAGTTGCCGAGGTGCGCCGCCGCCAGCGAGTTGCGCCTTTCGCCGGATCCCGACGCGCGGCAGCATTCACCAGGTATCGACGTACTCGACGTACCGCAGTCACTCCAGGTCGCGCCGGAGCTGGGAGCCGTCTACCTGTGCGCGTTCGGGGCGCCCGGGTACGACGAGGAACCCGCCAGGGCCGAGGAGTTCGCGAACGAGCAGTTGCCACTGCACTCCCAACGCGAGGATTTCAAGCTCGTCGTGGCCAGGTCGGGCGACCGGATCGTCGGGTTCGTGTACGGGTTCACCGGGCAGCGCGGCCAGTGGTGGTCGGACCGGATCGCCGGGGCCGCGCCGGCTGAGATCGTGGCGGAGTGGGTGGGCGGGCACTTCGAGATCGTGACTCTGGCCGTGATGGTCGAGGCGCAGGGGCAGGGGGTCGGCTCGGCGCTCCACGACGTCCTGATGGCCGACCTGCCACAGGAGAAGGCGCTGCTGACGACGTCCTCCGACGATCGGCCCGCGCCCAGGCTGTACCGGCGGAAAGGGTGGCAGGTGCTGGTTCCGGATCTGGGCTGGGGATCGGCGCTGTACGGGTTAAGCCTTCGCTGAGCTTTGGACACCACGATGCCGCCGCGGCCGCGACCTGGCAGGGTAGGGGCCATGACTTCTGAGCGGATCTATGTCGGGAGCTACACGAGTCAGCCGGGCGGCGGGCAGGGCATCGGGTTCGGCCCGCTGGATCGGCTCGAGCTGGTCGCGACGATCTCCGACGCGTCCTTCCTGGTCAGGTCCGCGGACGGGCGGTTCCTCTACGTCACGAACGAGACCGACACCGGCAACGTCAGCGCGTTCGCGATCCGGCCGGACGGTTCGCTGGAGCTGGTGGACGAGCGGCCGACCGGCGGCGACCACCCGTGCCACCTGGAGATCGACCCGTCCGGCCGGTTCCTGCTGTCGGCGAACTACACCTCCGGCTCGGTCTCGATCCACCCGATCGCGGCCGACGGCTCTCTCGGCGAGGCGACCCAGGTGCTGCAGCGTGCGGGCACCGGTCCGAACAAGGAGCGCCAGGAAGGACCGCATGCGCACCAGATCGTGTTCGACCCGTCCGGTACGTACACGTTCGACGTCGACCTCGGCTCCGACACTGTCCACGTGTCGACGCTGACCGAGGACGGCCGGCTGGAGCCGGTCGACCAGTTGCGCATCCACCCGGGCGCGGGTCCGCGGCACCTCGTGTTCCACCCGAGCGCGGAGGCGGCGTACGTGATCAACGAGCTCGACTCGACCCTGACCGTCTGCCGCTACGCCGACGGCAAGCTGCAGATCGTGCAGACCGCGTCGACCCGGCCGGCCGACTCCCCGGGCGAGAACTTCCCGGCCGAGCTGCTGATCTCCGCCGACGGCCGCCACCTGTACGGTTCCAACCGTGGCGACAACACGGTCGCGGTCTTCGCCATCGCCGGCGACGGCCTGTCGGTCGAGCTGGTCCAGACGATCGACTCCGGCGGCGACTGGCCCCGTCACCTTGCCTTCAGCAACGACGGGACCCGCCTGTACGCCGCCAACGAACGCTCCGACGCCATCGCCACCTTCGTCATCGACGCCGCTGACGGCAGGCTGATCCCCGACGGCGACCCGGTGTTCTGGCCCAAGCCGGTCTGCATCCTGCCGATTTAGGACTTACGACTTGGCGGCCAGGTAGAACCGGAGGATCGTGTCGTAGTCGATGATCTCGCCGGCGAGCTCATCGGCTGCGACGGTCTGCTGGGTGCTGATCACCAGCACCTTGCGTGGGTCGCTCACGCCGTACTTCGTCTGGGCGAAGGCGCGGTTCTCCGGGGTGCTGAAGTAGTCGTCGTACCGGGCGAGCTGAGCAGCGTGCTCGCGGACCGTGGTCGATCGCCGGTGCTTCTTCCCGGGCTCGCGGAGGGGGAGGGCGAGGTCGCCGATGATGTGCGTTCCGTCGGCGCGCTCCAGGATGAAGTCGGGGGTGAGGCCGACCTGATCGGTCGCGTCACCGTCCTGCCACTCGAGAAGGGGCCGCTGGATCAGCCGGGTCGCGTCGAACGCCGACAGCAGGATGCTCTCGTGTTCGGTCAGGAACTCCTCGGCGGTCGCGTCCTGCAGGCCGTGCGCGAGGTAGGTGCTGGTGAAGGCCGCGCTCTTGAGGCCCTCGTCCTCGCGTGGCGCGCTCAGGGTGCCGACCGGGTCGAGATGGGGTGCCGCGTTGGCGAAGTTCCGGAGGAAGTCCAGGTACTTCTCGGCCGGCTCCGACCGGTGGATCGCGAGGGCGAAGAAGGTCCAGTGGAGTCTGGTCGCCGTACCGGCGCTGTGGACGAGGAGAACCCGGTCGAAGGTCGTGTAGTTGCCCGGCGCGAACCGGAGCAGCTGGTCGCCCGGGCCGACGTACGTCTCGCCGAGCATCTTCTGGGCGCTCGGGAACCTGGCGTCCAGCTCGCGACGGCCGGTCTCGGTGGCGACGGTCGCGTCCTTGAAGATGTTCTCGCCGGGCAGCGAGACCACCGGTGAGCCGTCGGCGAGACCGAAGTACTCCTCGACGCTCCGCGCCTTCTGCCGCCGTACCTCCAGGGTCCGGTACTCGCGGCTCACCCCGACCAGCTCGAGGATGTTCCAGTCCGGGGTCTCGGTCAGCACCATCATCCGCGGGTACAGCAGCTGCCCGGGCAACTCCCGCCCGTGGCTGCCGGGCAGGTGCTCACTCACGCTCCGTAGGTGGTCGCCCCAGAACTGAGTGTTCACCTTCACGAACTCGGTGGGTTTCAACGCCCGCTCCTCTCGGCCTCATCGGTCCTAAGAGGAAACCACGCCCCGGCCCGCCGCTATTCCGGCGGGCCGGGCCGGATTCGTCAGTTGCTGACGAAATCGGCGAACATTCCGGGCTGGTAGGAGCCCGCCGGGGTGCGAACGATCACGTTCATCCGGTTGGCGGCGTTGATCAGCGCGATCACGGAGACGAGCGCGGCGAGCTGGTCGTCGTCGTAGTGCTTGCGGACCTGCGCCCAGGTCTCGTCGGACACGCCCTCGTGGGCGTCGGCGAGCCGGGTGCCCTCCTCGGCCAGCGCCAGTGCGGCCCGCTCCGCGTCGGTGAACACGATCGCCTCGCGCCAGGCGGCGACCAGGTTGAGCCGGACCGGCGTCTCGCCGGCGGCCGTGGCATCCTTGGTGTGCATGTCGCAGCAGAAGGCGCAGCCGTTGATCTGGCTGGCGCGCAGCATCACCAGCTCCATGGTTGCCCTCGGCAGCGACGACTGCTCGATCAGCTGATAGAGGCCGGCGAACCGCTTGCCGATCTTTCCGGCCAGCGGGTTCTCGAGCATGTTGAAGCGCATGTCCATAATGTCGTCCCTCACTTGTGATGTCGTCCGGTACGACCACGAGATGCCGGCGGATGTGGCCCTGTGACAGGTACGGCGAGGTGACGTGCGCCACCGATCTCCGGTGTCACAAACCGGGGAGGACCGGCGTCTCGTGGGTGTGACAACTGACCAGGAGCAACTGATGGATCCGGCCACCGAGGCGTTCGTCGCCCACCGCAACCTGCTGTTCACGGTCGCCTACGAGATGCTCGGCTCGGCCGCGGACGCGGAGGACGTGCTGCAGGAGACCTGGCTGCGCTGGACGACCGTCGACCTCGGCATCGTCCAGGATCAACGCGCGTACCTGGTCCGGATCACCACCCGGCAGGCGCTGACCCGGCTGCGTACGCTCGGCCGCCGCAAGGAGTCGTACGTCGGTCAGTGGCTGCCGGAGCCGCTCCTGACCGCACCCGATGTGGCCGACGACGTCGAGTTGGCCGACAGCGTCTCGATGGCCATGCTCCTGGTGCTGGAAACGCTGACCCCGACCGAACGGGCGGTCTTCGTGCTCCGCGAGGTCTTCGCCCTCGAGTACGACGAGATCGCCGAAGCCGTCGACAAGACGCAGGCCGCCGTCCGCCAGATCGCCCACCGGGCCCGGAACCACGTCGCCGCCCGCCGGCCCCGCGGGGTCGTCTCCGCAGCCGAGTCCCAGGGCGCGGTCCAGACGTTCAAGCACGCCGTCGAGACCGGCGACCTCCAGACCCTGCTCGACAAGCTCGCCCCGGACGTCGTACTCCTGGGCGACGGCGGCGGGGTGAAACAGGCCGTGCCGCGCCCGATCGTGGGTGCCGACAAGGTGGCCCGCCTGCTGTCGGTCGGCCTGCCCAACCTCCCCGCCGACGTCACGGTCGAGCCGGTCCAGATCAACGGCGCCCCGGCCCTGATCGTCCGGATCAACGGCGAGATCGACGACGTCGTGGCCATGCGCATCGACAACGGCCTCATCACCGGCCTCTACATCGTCCGCAACCCCGAGAAGCTCTCCCGAGTAGAACACCAGACCGCCGTCACTCGTTGACCGACGCTGGAGGGCTGATGCCTCCGGCATCTACTGGCCGCGAAGCCGGGCGCGCCTCCTGACGCATCACTAGGCTGGATCGATGAGCGACGAACCGCTGCGGGACCCCGAAGGCAACGAGTTCTGCTTCGTCTGGGGCGCCGGATGACACGACCCGGCCGTCTGATCGCGCAGACTCGGCAGGCCGCCCGCTGGTCCGTCCGATATTCGCGAGGGCCAAGATCTGGCGTTTCGCACGCGTCGTTGCCATGGTGACCTCAGGAACTATTGCGGACGCGGCGCTCACCCGGGCGGCGCGTGCGCTCATCTCTGGGAGGGAATGGCATGGACGCCATGACGAACGACTTCGGGGAAGTGCTCCTGTGGAGCTTCTGGTTCTTCATCTGGATCGCCGCACTGATGGTGTGGTTCCGTTGCCTGTGGGACCTGTTCAGCGACCGCGACCTCAGCGGTTGGGCCAAGGCGGGCTGGGCGATCCTGCTCATCTTCGTGCCGTGGCTGGGGGCACTGATCTACCTCATCGCCCGGGGCCGGAGCATGAACGAGCGGCAGCGGTCGGCGATCACGCAGGCGCAGGCCGAGCAGGAGAAGTACATCAAGGAAGTTGCCAGCGCTTCCAAGACCCCGGCCGAGCAGATTGCCAGCGCCAAGGAACTGCTCGATTCCGGAACCATCTCGCAGGAGGAGTTCGACTCCCTCAAGGCCAAGGCGCTCGCCTGACCGCACTGGACTGACCGGAAACACGCTCAGCGAGCGCATCCGCCACGCAGACGTGGCGGTGACCACGAAGATCGGGGCCCTTGCCTGACCGGCAAGGGCCCACCTCTGTCTGCCGGCCACCACGAAACAGCCCCCGAGCCGCGTTTCCGCAGGTCAGGGGCTGGTTGGTGCTGGTGGCGGGTGCAGTGTTGTGGCGGGTGCAGGGTTCGAGCCTGCGTAGGCATACGCCGACAGATCCACAGTCTGGGGCCAAGACCTCCCCTGACGTGCAAGGTCAGGCGCTACGCGGACCCGGCTGACAGGCCATCGACACAGACGCCTCGGGTATACGATCCTGCCGCCTCCGACGCGTATCCTCCGGCTGCCTCCGCCGCAATCTCATCCTCGACCGTCAGCCGTAGGGCTGGGCCAGAGTCCGCGAGGGTGACCTCGCCGGATCCGGCCACCAGTCCGACTTCGCAGGTGGGCCGCATAGTGCTGTGCTCACGCTTGGACGAAGTTGGTCGGGAGCGGTCTCGAATGCCGACCTTCCGCTTTCAGGTCGGCGCGTCTCCAGGGCCTTAGAAAGAGACTCGCTACGGGCGCCTCCATGGGCTCGGGGCGAGGTTGCCGGCCGGCCGACGTCTGCGGGCGCCTTGACTCGTTGGTACCACGCCGCTAGCGGCGCTATTCGGAATCTCGAGGCGCAGGCCGACAAACACCGCGCGGCCAAGGCGACCTGGCCAGATGTTGATATTTGGGTATGGACTGAGGGGACGGACATCGATGCACTGGTAGGGGTCTCGACGACCCCTGTTCCGGACTCTCAGCGGCATTCGGCGGCCATGCCTACTGATGTTGGACGCGCTCGCTCAATCAAGTACGCCATCACGCAGCAGGCGTTTGCGCTCACCGGTGTTAGTGGTGGCGCAACGGGCGCGCTGAGAGAATCCGGAGTCGTGACCGCCAAGGCCGCGCTCGTATGGCTGAGGCCGACCTCGAGCAGCAGGCGCTCCGGTCCGATGCAGAGCGACGTGAGCGATATGCGGGAACGACCGGACAGAGCGTCCATGCTTGGCGAGCTGGACTTCCGACTCTGGGGTGACGCAGATAGATCCGTTGGACCCGGCAGTCCAGCGCTGACTCAATGGGAGCAACGTCTGCAGGCTCAGCGCCTAGGGATGGCCTGCGGCCTCAATGTTTCTGCAGACCTGCCTGTCCTGCCGTGAAGGACGCCAGAACCGACCGTCCAGTTGCCGTCCTTGGCAATCGCTGCAGGAGAGGCACAGGATCCTCTCACACATCAACTAGTAGGGCGTCGCATCTAAAGTTGTGGGTATAGGTGACGAAGTTTGATGCGGGCATCGGTTGTGGTGAACTGCCAGTCGACTTGGCGTTGGTCTGTGTTGGTCGCGGACTGCCAGGCGGCGAGTTCGGTGTTGAGCACCTCGAGGTTCTCGATGCGCCGGTCGAGGCATTGGCGGGTGAGCCGGGAGAGTTCGATCTCGTCGGGTAGCTCCGGCGCGTTGCCGCGCCGGAGCCCCCTCAGAACCGGGCGTGCGAGCTTTCCCCGCACCACGGCTCAAGCAAGCCCTGGAGGCGTGATGGCTGGCAGAAGTGCTGTTCGGCTGCCACTGCTGGTGATTCGGCGGTGGCAGTGGCTGTGTATGAGGCGGGTTGCGGTGCGTTCGTTCGGCGTGCCTGCTGCCCAGGCGAGCACCGCGTGTTTGCGGGTCGCCTTCTGGGTGGCGGTGAGCCATTGTTCCCATTCCTGTGGGGTTTGTGGTTCACGCTCGGCGTGCAGCAACAGTTCCCGGCAGAGTGGGCAGCGGCCGTGCTGGGCTCGTAGGAGCCGCAGCGTGGTCGTGCCGACCGGGGGTGGGTTGCGGCGGCGCCGCTGGGCCCAGTAGTCGGTCAGGGACGGATCGTCTGTGGACGCCGTTCCTGCCACCATCCGGTGCCGGACGATCGGTGTCCAGGCGAACTTACGCAGGTAGAAGCCGGTCTCCCGGCTTCCGAATATCCACGTGTCCTGCCTGGCGGGGTTGAACCTGCCGAAGTACCGGGCGATCACCCAGCGCGTCGGCTTGTTCGGATGCGAGAACTTGGCCCACTTGTAGGCCAGCCTCCACATGTGTGCGTCCAACGCGTTGAAGGCGCGTCTGGACGCCCCGATCCGGTAGTAGGCGGCCCACCCGCGGATGATCGGGTTGATCTTGGCGATCACCGCGTCAGCGTTGGACCCGCGCAGGGCCCTCATCTCGGTGGACAGCCGTTTACGGATACGTCGCATCGCGTCGTTGCTCGGCTTGGTCAGCAGTTTGCCGTTGGGGTAGCGGCGAATGGTGAACCCCACAAAGTCCACGCCCCGGTCAAGGTGCGTGATCTGGGTCTTGTCCTCGTTGAAGACCAGACCCCTGGGAGCCAGCCATTCGGCCAGCCGGGCCTTGACCTGCTCGGCCTGGTCACGGGTGTGACACAAGGCGATCAGGTCGTCGGCATAGCGGACCACGACCGGGCAGTGCGCCATGGTCTTACCGGCGCGCGTCCCGGTGTCGTAATACCGCACCCCGGCGGCAGCCTCCATCCCGTGCAGAGCAACGTTCAGGAGCAACGGACTGATCACGCCCCCAACGCACTTGGCAATGTTGACGATGTTCACCCTCCGTGTCGGTGCTCTCGGCGGGTTGAGGGTCGTTGGTGATGCGTTCGCGCAGCGGTATGCGGTGCCGGATCGTGATCTTCTCGGCTCCGATGAGGACGTCCTTGACGAGCAGCTTCAGCACGCGGCGGCGCTCGTCGACGGTGGAGGTCTCGGCTCTGGTGTGGAGCTGGGTGAGGAAGCCTTCGAGGTCGGCTGCGAGGGCGAGGTAGGCCTCGCGGTCGGCGAGCTGGCTGTCAAGCGCGTCGAGCTGGTTGCGCAGGTTGGTTTCGCGGGCGCGCAGGTCGGGCATGCGGGCGCGCAGCTCGTCGATGGTGATCAGTTGCTCGCCGAAGCCTCGATCATGCGGGCGATCCCGCTGCTGGCCTTGGCCAACGCGGTCTCGAGGCGCTGCCGCTCGCGGGCGGCCGGGTCGGCGGTGCGGGCGGTGGCCAGTCGCTTGTCGATCTCGGCGCGGATCAGCTGCGGGGTCGGCCAGCAGCCCGGTGATGTGGTCCCAGACCACGGTGTCGAGGTAGTCGGCGCGGACCGGCTTGTTGGCGCAGACCCGCCCGTTCTCGTAGCGGTAGTCGTCGGAGCCGAGGCACCGGTAGTAGTAGATCTTCTTGTTGGTGGTGCGGGTGGAGGTGCGGTAGTAGCCGTAACCGCAGGCCGAGCAGGCGGCCAGGCCCTGCAGCAGCGAGGGATCGCGGCTGTTGCGGGAGGCGAAGCGCTTGTTGTCGGCCAGCCGCTGGGCGACCCGGGCGAAGGTGTCCTCGCTGACGATGGCCGGCACCGGGATCTCGATCCCCTCGCCGCGGGCCGGTCGACGGTCTTGGACGCCTTCGGCGTGGAGCGTCCCTGCAGGCGGGCCGCCCGGTTCAGGCCGGGCGAGTCGTGCACGACCATGGTCTTGCCGAACACCGCGCGCCCGGCGTAGGCGGGGTTGCGCAGCATGCCCCAGACCACGCTGCGGTCCCAGCGGTGCTTGCCGGTGCGGGTCGGCACCCGCTGCTCGGTGAGCCAGCGGGCCAGGTCGGCGATGGAGGCGCCGTCGTCGGCGTAGCGGCGGAACAGC
This sequence comes from uncultured Actinomycetota bacterium, assembly GCA_963770725.1. Taxonomy (GTDB): domain Bacteria; phylum Actinomycetota; class Actinomycetes; order Propionibacteriales; family Kribbellaceae; genus Kribbella. The sequence goes on along the minus strand of CAVYQT010000007.1, from coordinate 546,375 downwards.
TCGGCGACCAGCGCGGCCTCGTGTTCGACGATCTCGTAGGCCGCGCCGGTGTGCGTCGTTCTTGCGGACGTAGCGGTAGCCGAACGGGGCGCCGCAGAGCACGTTGATCGATCCGGTCTTGGCGCGGTGGGTCTTTCCGCGCCGGTAGCGTTCCAGGATCTGCGCCTTCTCGTACTCGGCGAACATGCCCTGGAACTGCACCAGCAGCTGATCCTCCGGGCTGTCGCCGCGCGGTCCCTTGACGAACTCCACCCGGGTGCCGGCGCGGGTGAACTCCTCGATCAGCAGGGCCTGGTAGGCGAACTTGCGGGCCAGCCGGTCCGGCGAATAGCACAGCACCACATCGATCCCGACCCCGGCGACCAGGTCACGCAGCCGCTCCAGCGCCGGGCGCACCAGGGTTGCGCCGGAGTGGCCCTCGTCCTCGAACACCCACTCCTCGGGCACGTCAAGCCCCAGCTGCTCGGCGTGCGCGCGCAGCGCCGCGGTCTGCGAACCGATCGTCTCGTCCTTCTTCTGCCGGGCCGACGACACCCGGGCATAAATCGCCGCGCTGGTCATGCCCGCGCTGGTCATGTTGTGGTCTTCCTTCCTGACCGGCCCGCTCGATACGGACCCGCCGTTGTGGCACGACGATGGCGTAGGCCACCGACAAATCCGTGGCCGCGTGGCGGTCGAACACGAACTCGGTCTCGACCACCCGGTCGTTCACCGGCGCCGGGGACCTCCCCGGCCCCGCGCCAAGAACTCGGTCAACGCCTGTGCCACCAGGGCGGAGATCGTGCTCCCCGGTGTCCCGTGCCCGCTCCCGAACCCGAGCCGCCAGCGCCGCCGGCAGCTTGACGGTGAATACCGTCGTCTCCTCCGGCACCGCCGCCCGTCCGACCGTCGGCGGCACGCTCGGCATACCGACGTCCCTGCCGAACCGAACAGCCGAACCGCTCCGCCAGCACCCGCGCAGCCTCGGCCACCGCCACCCCGGACTCAAGCAACTCGACGGCCACGTTGACCCGCCGGGCGTGCTCCCCAGCATCAGCACGACCACCAGGCCGACCCGTAGAAGACATGACACAAGAATACTACTCAACATGTCACACACTCACCTGTGACACGCCGCGGCCGTTCCAGCCTCCGGTAACTCAACGTGACATCGAACTCGAAGTTGCCAAGTGCGTTGGGGGCGTAATCACCCCACCCTGAGGCGCACCCTCCTCGGTGGTGGCGAACCGGCCGTCCTCGATCACGCCCGCCCTCAGCCACTGCGCCACCAGTTCCCCGCGCGGGGAAGTTCCCGAGCGCGTTGAGGATGTGGTCATGGTCGAGGTGGTCGAACGCCGCCGCCAGGTCGGCGTCGAGGACCCACAGACGCTTCGCGTCGGGCCGGCTGGCCGTCGTGTGGATGGCCACGATCGCGTCGTGGCAGCCACGGCCGGGACGAAACCCATACGACCTCGGCTCGAACCGGGCCTCCCACTCAGGCTCCAACGCGTTGACCACCAGCGCCTGCAGGCACCTGTCGGCAATCACAGGGATCCCGAGCGGGCGACGGCGCCCGTTGCTCTTCGGGCATATACACCCGCTTGACCGGACGAGGCGACCACGGCGCGGCACGGTGCATGCATCCAGTCGACCAACTCGGCCTCTGCCCTCAGCGTCACCACCACCTTGCCGTCCACCCCGGCCGTCTTGCGGCCAGCATTGAGCTCCGTCACCCGGCGCACGCGACCAGCGCGTTGCTGCGGGAACGGAGCATCAACTTCTGCAGATTGCGGACCTTCTTCAGGTCCCCAGCCTGCGTCGCCGTGAAGATCCGCTGCCGAAGTCGCCGTACGTCCTGCTCGACCTGGCGCCACCGCACCGCGTCCCAGCCGACAGGTCGCCCTCGGGTCCGTTCACCACGGCGGCGGCGTCGGCGACCTCGGTCGCCTCCAGCGCGAGTGCGGCGTCCAACTTGCCCCTTCGGTTCCGGCGCCTCGTCATCGAGTCCACACAGGCTCACCCGACCCGCGTCAGCACCCTTTCGGGTCGGGGCATCAACCCCTATCCGGCCGGTTATGCGGGAACGCTGGCGGAGGAGCCAGCATCGCGTTCCCGGTTTCCCGTTGCCTTTCGGCCACCGGCATTCGCTTCTCGGGTCGTCCTGCGCCCGCCGCAGGGCGATTGCAAAGTTGATCTGGCTGCGGTTGGCGTGTCGGTCTTGACTTGAGGTGGCGGCGTGCGTGGCGTGGGCGTGGAGACAGCGGCTCCGTTGGGATGCTGCAGGTTCCTACACCGTTGCCGCGTCGCAAGGAGCCGCTGTCGTGTCGTCATTGTCGTTGCTCGTGGGTGTGCTTGACCAGCCGTCGGACATGGAGGCTCGGGTTCGGCGCGATGTCTCGGGCTTGATGCGGGCGCTGGAATCCGTTCCAGACCAGCGGAAACGGCGTGGGCGGCGGTTCAATCTCGTGGTCGTGCTCGCGATGGCGGTCTTCGCGGTGTGCTGTGGCGCATCGACGTTCGCGGTGATCGCGGAGACGGTGGCGGACCTGGACCGTGCGATGTTGACCGGGTTCGGGTTGGGGCGTCGCCGACCACCGTCGGCAGCGACCTTTCGCCGGGTACTGAACCGGGTCGATCCGGTCGAGTTGGACGAGGCGCTGTCGGTGTGGGCTACCGTCACCGACGCTGTTCCCGAGCCCGAGCCCGAGCCCGAGCCCGAGCCCGAGCCCGAGCCCGAGCGGGTTGCTGTCGGAGAGCCGGATCTGGCGTCGGATCTGCTTGTTGACCTGGGAATTGACCTGGTCGTGGCGATGGACGGGAAGACGCTCAAGGGCGCAAGGAACTGGGACGAGGCCGGCGTGATGCGGCAGGAGGCGGTCGTGGAGGCCGTCGAGCACGGCACTCGACAGGTTCATGGCCTAGCGCGGATCGTTGGCGGGGACGAGAACGCCGCGGTCAAGGACATGGTCGACCGGATCGCGGCCCGCCGCGGCGGGAACCTGGCCGGCGTGGTGATCACGGCTGATGCCAAGCACACCACGCGAGAGTTGACCGCGAAGATCATCGGGCTGGGCGGGCACTACCTGCTCACCGTCAAGGGCAACGCCCCTGCGGCGTACGCGGCGCTGGATGAGCTGCCGTGGGCCGAGGTCGAGAATGCCCAGGTCACCCGCGAGAAAGCGCACGGTCGTCAAGAGACCCGGGCAATCCGGCTGGTGACACTGCCCGAGCAGTGCGAGACCACGTTGACCGGCGTGGTCCAGGCCGCGAGGGTCAGGCGCTCGACGAAACGGAAAAAGACCGTCACCACCGCTGCGGCATGGACGCACGAGAACGTCTACATCGTGACCAGCCTGTCCATCGTCATGCCCAAGCCGACCGGGTCGCTCGCATCGTGCGGGAGCACTGGGGCTGCGAGGTGATCCACTGGCAACGCGACGTGATCTTCGGCGAGGACGGACACACCGCTCGCACCGGGAACGGCCCGATCAATCTCGCCATCCTCCGCAACACGGCCCTGACCAGAGACAACACCAAGGGCATCACGGCAGGCATCAAAACTCTACGAGCACGCGCTCGCAAACCCGAACGTGCGCTGTTGGCACTCGCATCGTAGGAGGATCAACTTTGCAACCGCCCTTCGCCCGCCGGGGAGTTCAGCCTTCCTCACGGTCAGCCCACAGGCGACAGCATCGCCTGGACCCGACGGGGTTGTCACGTTCCGCATGACACAGATACGACCGGGGTGGGCGCCCTCTGTACCCCGGGGACGGTGGTGCGTTCCCGCCCGGCATAGCCCGCCCGGGCGGCACCCGCCGCCTCACAACGGCCGGCCCCTATCTCCCGCTGAAACATCCCATCGGCGAGACTGCTAATGACGAGGCGTCAACGAGGGTTCATGTTCTTCACCCGTCCGGTCTTCCCCAGCCTGCGGCCACCGGATGGAACGGCAGCCCTTGGGCATTTCCCTGGGCTTCGCACCCCGCAGTTACCCGCGACGCACGCCAAGGCGGGGACGGTCCTCACGCACTGGACCGGGCACTACACCTTCGACAACGTCGAACCTCCTTCGATCAGTGCCGCTGTACTCATGCGACCTCGATGTCGCACGGCGATGTTGAGCCAGGAGCCGTGCTTGGGCGTGTAGTGGATTCCAGGCGGCGGCGAGGGCGCGGGCCTTGGCGGGCTCGAACGCTTCGTACAGCGAGCCGAGGGTGTGGGTGTTCAGGTTGTCCATGACGAGCACGACGCGTTCGGCGTGGGGTAGTCGACGCTCAGCAGCTGGTCGATCTCGTGCGCCCAGTCGATCCGGGTCCGCTGCGGCCGCGCGTTGACCCGGCGCCGGCCGGCCAGCGGTTCGACCCACACGAAGATCGAGCAGGTGCCGTGACGGACGTACTCGGAGTCCTGCTTCAGGTCGTGTCCGGGGCCGGCGGGGATCGGGTCGCGGGCGTGGCCGAGCAGCTGGTACGGCTTCTCGTCCATGCACACCACCGGCGCCGCCGGATCGAAGCGGCGGTGGTAGACCTCCAGCACGTCCTCCATGCGGGCCACGAACTCGCCGCTGGCTTGCGGCGGGATCGTCCAGCACTTCTTCAGATGAGGGCGAAGCCCCCCTTTTTGAGGACCCGTCCGATCGTGGAATGGTCCAGCGGCGGGATCCCGTCGGTGAGCACCACGTGTTTCTCCAGCAGCCGCAGCGACCACCGCTCGTACCCGGCGGGGGTTTGGTGCACGCCAGCGCGATCACCCTGGCCTCGACTTCCCCGGTCACCTTCGGCTCCACCGGCGGCGATGCGCGCTTGCGGCGGCCGATCACGTCCTCGACCCGGCGCCGGCGGACTCGGTGAATCGCTTCGCGACCAGATACACCGTGCCCTCCGAGACCCCGACCCGCTCAGCGACCACCCGCCGATCCGGCGCCGGCCCGCCGGCCTCGTCCAACGCCAGCAAGATCCTGGCCCGGGCGATCATCCGAGCCGGATGCGTCCCACGCGAGACCACCCGCGTCAGCCTCGCCCGGTCAGCGGCACTCAACGTGACGACATGATCCTTCGGCCTGGGCATGACAACGACTCCTCCCGATCAAGTATCACCGGAAACAGCCAACCACCAATACCAACTATTTAGACGCGACACGCTACTAGTCTTCTCGGAATGACTCCCATTGATGGGCGCGATACAGGGCGACCTGGCGCTCATTCTTGACAACCCAGGTGTAGCGGGACGATGAGTACCCGTCTCTGTCGAGATCATCCGCTCTTTGACCAAGTCCCTTCGGATGACCGCGAGCCGATCATTCGCGTCTACCTCACATCGAAACTGAGTCGCTTCCCACTGAGTCGCCTGGCTCTCAAAGTCTCCTCGGTTGTTGAGTGACCTGGTCGCCTATGTATCGGCGGCCTTCGAGGAACGAGGGCTGGAACATAGGGATGCTTTGTGAGGCCCGTCTGTTGACGCCAGCACCCCGGACAGATCTTTTGTCATCCGCAGAGATCGTCAATCACCAGTTCAAGGCGCGCCAAGGGGTAGGCGGTAGGTGTACTCAGTCGGCGTCAGCGCCGATGCCGCGGGGCTCCAGCCAAGGAGCATCAGTGGCGTTCCCCCTTCGCAGCGCAGGGGCCGGCTCGCGAATCAGGCTGATGTTGGCCAGTACGAACAGGGCGTGGTCAGACTCGCAGTGCCCACCGTGCATCCGATGGTGGTTGACCTCGCAGCGGGTCAGGACGACCTCTTCACCAGCGCCTTGCGTTCCTTTGCCTTCCACGTGGAGGACCTGGTCGCCGCTGATGCATTCGAGGTCGTATCCACGGTGTAGATCACCAACTCGCTCGACTTGCCAATGCGGTCCAAGTTCTCTCACGGCCGCGTCCTCGGCGTGCCTCTCTATGGCACTGCGCGCCTCGCTGTCGAGGACGCGCCCTTGCCGCCGTGCCTTCGTCCTGCCGGCGATCGCCGCGACAGGAGTGCCGATCCGCAAGTACCTCCTTGCCACGACATTCGCGTACTCATAGTTCCGTGTTCGCTGTTTGCTTTCTGTGCCGACTGTTGCGAAACCTGCAGCGAGGTCGATCGAAGTAGACCGCTGGCCACGAGGGGTGTGGTCTCGAACAGGCGTATCTCGCGCCGGGCTTGCGACGCGCGGGCGCGGAGTTCGGCGGCGTCGCTAATGGGGCGCATCTGCCCCGATCGCCACTCGCTTGTTCCCTGGTTCAGCGACAGGTAGACGCGCGAGCCGTCTGTTGACCGCGAAGAGGTAGACGATGTAGAAACCTTCGGTTGCCCTACGAGAATGCGTCTTTTGAGTAGACGCGCACCCATGGAGTCGGGCTGTAGTTCGAGATGCGGCCGCCCGCCTGTGCTTCCAGCCGTATCCCTTCAAGTCCGAGGCCGGCGTTGAGAGACGGAAGAACGTCGTTCAGATGGTTCGCGATGCTCGCGGTTGTCTCATCCCGCAGCTTCATCGATTGCGTTGCGGTGGTCGAGAAGGCAGCCGACTGACCAACCTCCCTGGACATCACAGCTAGAAGGGCGCTGAATAATCGGCGTGTTCTGTCGGGCGTGCGTTAGCTCGGCCGGGAGAATGTGTTGGTGCAGGGTGTAGAGGTTACGGATCGGGAGCTTCTGGACGCGGAAGCGCTGGTTGGTCATCTGGTGGCTGAGGGCAGCATGTTCGCGTTCTTGGCGGCGCATCGCCGGGATCTTTTTCCCGACGGCGAGTTCGGGGACTTGTTCCCGTCGGGGAAGGGTCGGCCGTCGTTCCCGGCGTCGGTGATGGCCTGGGTCCTGGTGTTGCAGACCTTGCATGATTTCTCGGATCGGGAGACCGCGGAGGCGGCGCGGTGTGATCTGCGGTGGAAGGTCGCGACCGGGATGGCGTTGGATGACGCGGGATTCGATGCGTCGACGTTGGTGTATTGGCGCAACCCTCTGGCGAAATCGGGGCGGCCGCATCGGATCAACGACGCGGTCAGGCAGGTGATCGAGCAGACCGGGATCCTGCGCGGCCGCCGCGAACGTGCGGTGGATTCGACCGTCCTGGCTGATGCGGTCGCCACCCAGGACACCATCACGCAGCTGATCTCGGCGATCCGGCGGGTGGGCCGGCAGGTTCTCGGCGCGGCCGAGCAGATCGCGAAGGTGTGCACCGGTCATGACTACAGCCGGCCGGACAAGCCGAGGATCGACTGGGACGACCCGGCCGCCAAGGATGCGCTGGTGTCGGGGTTGGTCAACGACGCCGGCGCTTTGGTGGCCGCGTTGTCCGATGCGGAACTGGAGGGCGACGCGGAGTTCGCGTTGGCGTTGCTGGCGCTGGTCGCCGGGCAGGATGTCGAGCCCGCCGAGAACTCCGATGGCACCGATGGGCGGTGGCGGATCGCCCGCCGGGTCGCCCCGGACCGGGTGGTGTCCACGGTGGATGAGGATGCGCGGCACACCCGCAAATCGCCGGAGAACCGCCGCGATGGGTACCGGGCGCACGTGGCGGCCGAACCCGAGACCGGGATCATCACCGACGAGGCGCTCACCAAGGCCGCCGGGACAGACAACTCCGATCCCGCGGTGGCCGAGAAGTTCCTCGACGCCGAGGACGACGCGCGCGAGTGGTACGGAGATTCCGCTTACGGCACAGGGGATCTGCGGGGCGCGATCGACGACACCGACGGCCACGAGGCCGTGATCAAACCCAAACCGTTGCAGCCGCCCGTTGAGGGTGGGTTCACCGTCGACGACTTCACCGTCGACGAGCAAGCCGGCACGGTGGGCTGCCCGGCCGGCCACACCCGCCCGATCAGCAAGACCCGGGTGGCGACCTTCGGCGCACTGTGCCGCGACTGCCCACTGCGCCAGCGGTGCACCACGTCCAAGACCGGCCGCAAGATCGTGCTGCACCCACGCGACGCCCTGCTGCGCCAAGCCCGCCGTGACTGGGCCGGCAAGCCCGAACTACGCGAGAAGTACCGCACGTTCCGACCCAACGTGGAACGGGTCATCTCCCAGATCGCCAGCCGCGGCGGACGCCGCCTGAAACTCCGCTACCGCGGCACCACCAAAAACAACGCCTGGCTCACACGCCGCACCGCCGGACTCAACCTGCGCAACCTCGTCGGCCGCGGACTCACCCGCACCGCAGGAGCCTGGGTCCTGGCCACCCAGAACACCTGACAAGGCCACCTACCAGACCTCCGATCGGCCGTCACAGGGCCGCACCCGGCCCTCACCGGCCCCCCGGCGCCCTCCCACAAACAGGACCGCTCCGCCACGCGCCGACCCCGGGCCTCAGGCCGCGGCTGCCCACCAAGCTCCGCGCGCGGCCCCGCCCAGCGACCACTCCCAGAACCGCCCTAATTCAGCGCCCTCCTAGCGCAAGTACCTGCTCCAAGTCTTGCTGCAATGACACTGTTATGGCTCCCGTGAAGACAAGTTGGCTGTCGGCTGCGACAGGGCACTCGGACCCTGATGTACTGGGTCTTCAGGCTTGGGTTCGGCCGGCTCGTGTCGTTCACCGTCCCCGTGACCGCGGCGGCCCGATCCCTTGAGAAGCCGCACGTCCTTTGCGCTGCACCACCGACGACATTCGCGCATTGATTGATTCGCCGACGGCAAACCGACCGCGCTACCGATCGCCGGGTGGAATTCTGGCGACATCAGCGAAGTGGCCGGTCAACTCTTTTCATCAAGTGCAAGGCCGTGATATCCACGTATCGAGGTCCATGCTGGCAAATCGGGGAAGCGACGTCGCGAAGCGGTGTCCGGGGAGCGTTCAGCGAACCCGCCGCAGGCGTTCCCGATCGGTCCAGGGCCCGGAGATGGTGCTGGGGGCTGCGTTGCGCGGCTGGGGAGGCGAGCGTGTTGGGGGTCGAATGGTAAGCGAGGCTGTTGCCCGGCGTCGCGGCGTGTCCCGGCGTTCCGGGCCAGACCTGCCGCTCCCACGGGGACCGGGGCGCGTCGACGGCCTCCCACCGATCGCAGGCGCGGCGCCAGAGACGGCCGGCGCCGCAGGTCAGGAACCCCGGGGGAATGGCTCAACCGACACCCACAGAGTCCGGCGCCGACATGAGCGGACAATCCGAAGGCCGGGCGGACATCCGCGCGCCGCCAACCCTCGGCGGGCCCGCCGCTCGACCGGGTGGACGCGTACCACCGGAGCAGTGCCGAGCACATCAGGGAGATCAAGCAGGTCGGGGCCTCCCGCACCCCGGATACCGTGACCGCGCCGAAGGAGCCCGCGGCTCCGATTCAGGGCGCAGGGGGGCGCGGGAACGAACTGGGGGCAATCATGCGCTGTGGGCGGATCGGATCGATGGCGTGCCGGGTGATCGGCGGTGTTGCACTGCTGCTGTCCGCCGGCATTCTGGTGGCGCCCCGAATGTCGAACAACGAATACAGTCCAGTGTGGTTGCTGTTGGCAGTCGCCGCGTCGGCGGCTGCCTTCGCCGGCTGGATGCGCCGCGGTCGACGGCGGGAATCCCGGTTCACTGACCGCGCCTGGAATCTGATCATCGGCATCGTCGGCGCTCTCATGGTGATGGCGACCGGGTTCGTGGCCTGGTGGGGCGCCTACGTCCCCACCTGGGACGCGCGGCTGATCAGGACGTCCTCTGGCCGTCTGCCGGAGACGTACTCGACGTACATGGTCGATTACTTCTCGAGATATCCGAACAATCACGCCGTGCTGGCCTTGGGGCGGCTCGCCCGGCAGGGCGAGCGGATCGGGCTGGACTACGAGGCCACTTTCGCGCTGATGAACACCGCGTCCCTGGCGTTGGCGGGACTCGCCATGGTCGCCACCGTTCGGATGCTGGCCGGTCCTCGTCGTGCCCTCGTAGCGATGATCGCCCTGTTCGTCCTGATCGGACTGTCGCCCTGGGTCTCCGTGCCCTACACGGACGTGTCAGGGGTCTGGGCCCCGCCGGTGGCCGTGTTCCTGTTCGTTTACTGGGCCCGAGCCGGCCGAAAGGCCGGGCGGATCATCGCCGCGCTCGCCTTTGGCGGGGTTCTTGCCATCGGCTACGTTCTGAGGATCTTTCCTGTCGTGGGCCTGGTCGCGGCGGCGCTGGCGCTTCTCCTGGCGGGCAGGAGCTCTGCACGACTTCGAGCGCGCCCCTCCGGCGTGGCCTTCGTCGCCTTGTCGGTGACCGCTTTCCTCGTCACCGTGCAGTTGGCTACCGCCGCGTCGACGGTGGTGGCCGACCTGCCCCCGTTGAAACAGGGGGTTTCCGCTGCTCCGCTCATGTATGTGGCTGCTGGCGTCCGCGTCCAGACCTCCGAGACAGCGAAGCCGACTTACGGCGGGTTCGACCGGGAGGTCAACCGGCGCACCTGGGGCAAGTCCCACGACGAGCAGAACCGAATCTCCCGGCAGTACATCGAGCAGGCCTGGGACAGGCGTGGGCCAGTGGGGACCGCGCGCTTCATGGCGTCCAAGACGCTCTTCCTCTGGGGAGATGGCATGTTCTGGGCCAGGGGAGAGGGAACGGACATGGATGTGCCGCCGTTGCGGCACGGCTGGCAGTCGGATCTCGTCGCGGCGGTGAACACGCCGAACGGTGCGGCTTATGCCGTGCGGGTGCACATCGCGCAGGTTCTGTGGGTGGTACTCCTGATGGCTGCGGGCTGGGGACTTCTGCGGGGCCGCTGTCGCCGGGAGGTCCTGCTCATGGCCGTGACCATCGCGGGCATTGCGGCCTTCACTCTGCTGTTCCTGGGGCGTTCCCGGTACTTGCTCGGCGATGTTCCGGTTCTGATCGCGTTGGCGTTGACGGCGCTCCCGGCCCGCCGCCCTGCCCCGCGCCGTGGCGATGGAAACGAGACCATCCGCGCCTGGGCCATGAAACGAGTCACTAGTGCCGGTAAGAAACGTGTCACCAGCCGCAAACCAGGGACCGCTGACCCGGCAGGCCAGCTGTATGAGCCGAGCGGCCCCGTTTGGTCGCGGGAAGTACGGATCGTATCGACGCCTCGCCTTAGCCTTGTCGGTTGGCGCCATCAGATGCCTCTTCGCCAGTTCCCGTAGATCGCCGTAGCCAGCCGGACACGGCCGGACACAGGCAAACAGCCCCTGGTCTGCGTTTGCGCAGGTCAGGGGCTGGTTTGGTGCCGGTGGCGGGTGCAGGGTTCGAACCTGCGTAGGCATACGCCGACAGATTTACAGTCTGCTCCCTTTGGCCGCTCGGGCAACCCGCCAGGGTGCTGCCGGTTCGTGAACCGGCGTGGGAGACGATACAACAGACAGTGCCCCTGACAGCAAATCGGAAAGGAACTGCCCATGGCATCGGAGTCCTCCTTCGACATCGTGAACAAGGTCGACCGTCAGGAGGTGGACAACGCCGTGAACCAGGCGGCGAAGGAGATCAGCCAGCGGTTCGACTTCAAGAACGTGGACGCGGGCATCAAGTGGTCCGGTGAGGCGATCGACCTGCAGGCGAACACCGAGGAGCGGGTGAACGCCGTCCTCGATGTGTTCAAGGACAAGCTGGTCAAGCGGCAGATCTCGCTCAAGGGCCTGGAGGCCGACGAGCCGAAGCTGTCCGGCAAGGTCTACAAGATCAACGCCACGATCAGTGCCGGCATCACCCAGGAGAACGCGAAGAAGCTGTCCAAGCTGATCCGCGACGAGGGCCCCAAGGGTGTCAAGGCCCAGATCCAGGGCGAGGAGCTGCGGGTCTCCAGCAAGAGCCGCGACGACCTCCAGTCGGTCCAGGCCCTGATCAAGGGCCAGGACCTCGACTTCGCCGTCCAGTTCGTCAACTACCGCTGACCTCCGGGTACGCCGGTTTGCCCGGTTATCGGCTCGCCTGGCGGCCGGTGGCCGGGCATGCTGGCGGGGATGAAGAAGCTGCAGCGGTGGGTGCTCGAGGACTTCGGGCTCGATGTGGTGGAGCTCTCACCGGTTGGGCACGGGGCTGATGTGGCGGCGCAGGTGTGGAGAGCGGCTACGGCCACCAACACGTACGCCGTGAAGTGGAGCGGAGCCGGCACGAACACAGGTCACCAGGTGGCGGCGTACCTGGCGGACAGCGGCATCCCCGGTATCCCCGAAGCGATCCGGACCATCGAGGGCGGGCTCTGGAGCTTCCACGGGAAGAAGCGGCTCACCATCACACCGTGGATCGACGGCGTCCGGGCAGCCGAGACAGGCCTGACCACCGAGCAGTGGACGCAGTACGGCGTACTCCTGCGGCGAGTGCACTCGTCAGAACCACCCGAACGGCTCCGCAACGCGCTACCCAAGCGCAGCCCGGTCGACGCCCGGATCCCCGCGCTGGCCGAGCAGTTGCAGACCCGGCTCACCACGGAGCCGCCCGAGGACGACCTCGAGGCCGAGCTCGCCGCCGTCTGGAAAGGGCACCAGGACACCATCACCCACCTGCTGACCGCCAAGCCGCCGGAGCCGAGCGGCCGCGGGGTCGTGTGTCACGCCGACCCACACCTCGGCAACGTCCTCGTCGACGGCCAGGTCCACCTGATCGACTGGGACGACGTCGTACTCGCGCCACGCGAGCAGGACCTCATGTTCCTGCTCGGCGGCATGGGCTCGCTCGGCCCCACCACTCCTGAGCAGCTCACAGCCTTCTTCACCGGGTACGGCGACGTCGAGCTGGACCCGGCCGCCGTCACCTACTACCGCCACGCCCGAGCCCTCGAAGACGTCGCCCTCTGGGCCGAACAGGCCATCACCGGCCCCGACCGCGAAGAGTGTGTGGACATCCTCCGCGGTGTCCTCGGGGCCGGTGGTCTCGCCCAGCTAGCGGTAGCGGTGGGCGACCCAGTTGGCGACGGTGGTGCCTAGCTCGTCGCCGTCCAGCATGGCGTGGCGGAAGTGGAGGCCGGACAGGATCCGGGCCTCGCGGACCTCGTGCCGTACGGCGGACAGTTCGTCGTACTGACGTGTCGTGCCGGTCGCCAGGCTGTCGACGGTGAGCTTCAACCTGCTGGTGTGGAAGAAGGTCTGCAGGGCTCGGGTGGTGGCTGCGGTGAAGCAGGCATGGCCGGAGGGGTAGTCCGGGTGGTTGGCGTTGAGCAGCGGCTGCCAGGTGGGGTCGGCCGCCGTACGCGGGTTGCCGTCGGTGCCGGCGCGCTGGATGGCGTGGACCGGCCGCCAGAACCGGTAGTGGTACTTGGCCTCCCAGCACGCGATCAGAGCGTCCCCAGTGGTGACGTGGACCAGAGCCAGCATCCTGGCCGTCTCTGAGAGCGAGAGCTGCCGATCGGTCGCCAGCCGCAGCAGAGCGCGCGTCCACTGCTGGGCAGTGTGCTCGGACCAGAACATCGCTGTTTCGGTCTGTACGGCGGTCCGCGTCGTACTGTCCTTGCGGCCCAGCAACGCCACCTCAGCCACGTCACGCGCGTAGCGCTTGCTGGTCAGCGAGTCCGGGCCGTCGGGCCGGAACTGCGCGCGCGAGCGGAGCACGAGGGGCCTGACCTGCGTGAGGACGAAGTCGACCGGTGGAGTTGCGGCGGTCGGCTCCCACACGCCCGGCCGCGGCGTCCGCTGCACGTAGGTCACTGGCTTCTCGAAGCCGTCCCCAGCCCGCGATGCGAGTACGTCGGCCGCCACCGCACGCCCGAGCGCGATCCCACGTGTCTTGGCCTTCCCATCCGGCACACCGGCCAGGTAGTCGGCGTACGTGACATCAAGCCCCGCAGCCGGGATCCGAGCCTTCAGTACGTCGTACGCCGCGGTGGCGACCGCGGACGCGGCAGACGCGTGCCGATCGGGACGTACGTCGGCCACGTACGGCCGGCCGTGGCCGAGCCCGGCAACCGTGTCGGCCATCGCGATGTGCACGATCCCCATCAGCACCTCGGTACTGGCCGGCGGTCGGCCGGCGGCGACGATCGACTGCGCCGCCACCCGGCTCCAGTCGAGCACCGGCGCAGCGGAGTCCTTCGAGTCGGTGACCGCGGTTGCTGCAGGCGACCAAGCGGTTGCGGTGAGCGCCAGGGCGGAGGTGGCCAGCAATGCCGGCCACCTCCGCGCGCGGCGGAACATCACCGAGCTCCTGCCTGGACCGCGTGGGGGGCTGAGATCCGGGGCAGGCGGCGCCCCGCGATCGCTGTGACGACGGTTGCGGCGATGGCGGCGAGCAGCATCAGCCCGATCACCTGCAGCACGGACAGCCCGCTCTCGACCACCACGGTCGGCTGCGGTACGTCGTACACCGATCGAGTCCCGGTATCGGGCTCGTTCGGTGGGAGCTTGGCGTACGCCGTACCTGACAGTGCGACGACGGTGACCAGCAGTACTGCGGCCAGTCCGGCCAGACGAGACAACGCTTTCATGGTTCTTTCCCTCCCCAATCGTGGACTTTCCACGACCAACCGTGACCGCGGTGGAGCCTCACAGCCATACGCAGTTCGACGTATTCGCTGACCGCCCGAACGGGCTTAGCCTGGGCAGAAGGGAGGGGTAGGTCATGGTGGAGCAGTTGACCGTCACCGAGCGCGATCTGCGCCGGATGTTCGACGTGATCGACCGGGGGCGGCAGGCCGGACCCGACGAGGTGTATCCGCGGGACCTGATGCGGGCTCTCGCCGAGCTGATCCCGGCCGACGACATCACCTTCCAGGTGAGCCGTCCGCTGGATCGCGAGTTCGTCGCGTACGAGGAGGTCACCGAGAACGAGGTCGATCCGGGGGACGGCTGGGAGGACCTGTTCTGGCGGTCGTTCTGGAACGACGACGCGTGCAGCCGGCCGCAACGCACCGGCGATTACGTGAGTGTCTGGAAGGTCTCCGACTACCTGTCCGCGCGTCAGCTGGACAGGTCGCCCGTCGGTGAGTGGTTCCGGGCGATCGGGGTTCGCAGCGAGATCACCGTGCCGTTCCCGGCGATCGGCGCCGAGGACCGCCGGATGCTGCTGTTCCGCGGTCCCGGCCGCGACTTCACCGAACGCGAGCGGCTGCTGCTCCGGATGCTCCGGCCGCACCTCGTCGAGGTGCACCGGGACCTCGAACGCCGCCGGGCCGGCACCCCGGATCTGACCAGCCGGCAGCTGGAGCTCCTGCGGCTCGTTGCCGAGGGCCACAGCAACACCCAGATCGCCCGCCGGCTGTTCGTTGCCGAAGGCACGGTTCGCAAGCACCTGGAGAACATCTACGAACGCCTCGGTGTCACCAGCCGCACCGCCGCGGTCGCCACCGCCTTCCCACTGTCAGCCTGAGTCAGGCGTGCCGCATCCAGATGTTCGGTTCGCGGTAGACGCCGGCGTCGGCCGATCGGTCGATGTCCAGCAGGGTCAGGCCGTCGGGGATGACGTAGGGACCTGAGGCCGGGAACGTCAGGCCGGTCCACTTCTCCCAGTCGGCGACGGTTCCGGTCATGGTCTGAGACTCCGGCGCCGGGGCGAGGATCGTCGCGCCCAGGCGGACATGCGTACGCACCCACGGATCGAGCGGCAGTCCGTCCGCCCGCGTCCAGGTCATGAACTCCGCGATGTCCGTCAACGGATAGGAAGACTTCAGCGTCGGCCGGACCGGCGCGATCACCTGCGGCAACCCACCGGCCTGCGCCGGCGCCTCGGCCACCGGTTTCAGCTCATACATGGACCGGACGCTAGCCCGTGGGCGCCGTACCGGCCACTGCGTTTCGGACTGCCCGCGGTGAGCCGCCGAGCTCGCGGCGGCAGGTCTTGTTGAAGGCCTGGAGGTCGGGGATGCCCACCGAGGCCGCGACGGCGGGGATCGACAGCGTCGACGAGACCAGGAGGTGGCGGGCGCGGGTCATCCGGCGCTGGCGGATGTAGGCGATCACGGTCAGGCCGGTCTCGGCGTGGAAGAGCCGGGTCAGGTGGTTGTGCGAGACGCCGGCCATCCGCGCCAGCGCCGGGATGGTGAGTGGCTGGGCCAGGTTCGCCTCGATGTAGGCGATCGCCGCCGACACGGCCGGGTGGATCGCGTCCTCGGCGCTCGACGACGACCCGAGTTCCGCGATCCGCCACAGCGCCGTCCACACCTCGGCCGTCACCCGCGCGGACCGCCGACGGCGAGGCCTCCAGCGCCGACCGCAGCAGATCGGCCAGCACCGGCGCGGCCGTGCCCGCATCCTGTACGACGGGCAGGTACGACGGCTCGCCGACGACGGACGGCCGGAAGTGCACGTACAGGTGCTCCGACCGACCGCGGTAGTCGAACTGCACCTGCGCCCCGGCCGGGGTCAGGCTGACGTATCCGGGTGCCACGGCGTACGTCGTACCGTCGAGCGTCAGCTCGGCCGAGTAGCTGTACAGGTGCAGCTGCCACAGGTCCGGCAGCCGGAACACATCGCGCAGGCTGCGCACGCCGTGGATCCCGGCGCCGACGTTCACCACGTCCGGCGGCGCCGCCAGGTGCAGGACGCTCGACCGCATGGTGAGAAATTACCACCAGTGGTGAACGCAGCCCACGCGCGACAACGCTGTCTCAACCTAGCCTGGTGGAGTAGTTACCACTGCCCGCCGAGAGGGAGACTCATGCCCCATCCGCATCGCAAGAACCTGCTCACCTCGGTTCAGATGGCGCATTTCGTGGCGCACGGGTCGTTCCGGATGGACGCCGTCGTACCGGACGAGATGAACGCAGCAGGCGATCGACGTACTGAAGGCCGGCATTCCCGGCGTTCCGTACGGCACCCCGCTGTCGGAGGCGTTCACCGGCAGCGAGTTCGCCCAGCGGCTGGTGCAGCTGCCCGAGGTGGCCGGCGCCATCCACAGCCTCGTCGGGCCGGAGCCGACCGTCGACCACCACGCAGTGCACATCCGCAAGGCCGCACGAGGGCGAGGCGCAGAACCTGCACGGTGACGCGATCATCGACGTCCGCCCGGACGCGTTCGACGTACAACTCATGTACTACCCGCAGGACGTGACGCTCGAGATGGGCGGCACCCTGAGCGTGCCCGGCAGCCACCTGCGCCGGACCAACGAGAGCGACACCGGCCGGTACCAGAACCTGCTCGGCCAGACCCGGCTGGTCTGCCCGGCCGGCACCGTGGTGTTCCTGCACCACGGCATCTGGCACG
This sequence comes from uncultured Actinomycetota bacterium, assembly GCA_963770725.1. Lineage (GTDB taxonomy): Bacteria > Actinomycetota > Actinomycetes > Propionibacteriales > Kribbellaceae > Kribbella. The sequence continues at coordinate 529,396 of CAVYQT010000007.1, read as the reverse complement.
GCGGCCGGCAAGAACGACAGCGACATCGACCGCTACATGTTCAAGATCCGGTTCAACCCGACCGTCCGCCAGGTCCGGCTGTGGAACGTCGAGGACCTGTACGACGCGGAGGTCGCGCGTGAGCTCGACCAGTCGTTCCCCTGGTACGAGAACGCCACCGGCCGGCTGGAGAAGTACAACCGGATCAAGCTGTGGCAGGCGCTCACCGGTGACGACACCTTCGACCCGGAGTACTGGGTCACCCGGGTCTCCAACCGCCCGGCCCGCGTCGTCGCCCAGCGCAGCCTCAACCCGCACGCGAAGAAGGAGATCGTATGACCGCCCCCGCCACCAGCACCGCCCCGATCGAGACTGGTCAGCAGACGGTCCGCCAGCAGGTGCTGGTGCTCTACCTGGCGTCCTCCGCGCTCGACGCGCGGGTCGTCGGCTGGTCGGCGTACGACGGCACCGGCGGAGACGTCGCCGACCACGGGCGACAGCGACGTCCCGCCGTACGAGACCGGGCTCGACGCGCTGAAGGACGGCTGGCGGCTGTTCCAGGCCGCGCAGCTGCTGCCGCCGTTCCCGGGGCACGAGTACGACGTCTCGTTCCTCAAGCACGAGTTCTTCTTCGAGAAGCTCGTCACTGTGTAAAGAGTCCGTGCTGCATCGCGAACAGCGCGGCAGCGGCTCTGGTGGAGACACCGATCTTGCCGTAGATGTGCTGGACGTGATGCTCGGCAGTACGGCGTGACACCACCAGCTCGCGAGCTATGTCGGCGTTGGACGACCCGCGAGCGAGTAGACGCAGTACGTCGATCTCCCGCTCGGTGAGACCGGCGGGACGGCTCATCCGGCGGCCGGGCACCTGTTGCCCGGCCGCCGCGAGCACAGCCTTCACACAGCGGCCGTCGAGCCGTCCGGCCGCTACCTGCGCCAGGACGAGTTCGGCAGCACCCTCTGGTGAGTGCGCGGAGCGGTGTGGCCGGTCCTGGGTCAGTGCCTGGTAGTAGTCCGCCGCTGCCAGGATCCTTGCAGCAGTGGAAAGCTCACCACCCTTCGCCTGCCGCGGATAGCCGCTGCCGTCGAGCCTCTCGTGGTGCATGGCCGCCAGTGCGGCGATGGGCTCGAGCACTCGGGATGGGGCGAGGATCCGCTCGGACTGGTACGGGTGAAGCCGCACCTGCTCCCAATCTGCTCGTCGTAACGGGCCGGGTCGTTCCCACACCTCTGTAGCCACTGCAACCCTGCCGAGGTCGTGCAGCAAGGCCGCACGTCGCAGTGTCGCTCTCTCTGCGTCTTCGAGGTGTAAGAGCCGTGCAGCCTCGTCAGCGAGTGCGGCGACGCCGGTGGAGTGGCCGAAGAGGTACGGCGACATGAGGTCGACGAAGTGGGCGAACGTACGTGCCAGCTCGTCCAGGTCCTGTGTGGTGCACCAGGGCTGTGGCTCGGCGTCCAGCGTTGCTTGCCACACGTCGATCTCGTCCAGATCGGCGATCAGGTTGGCGTCGTACGCGGCGACGACTTCGGGGTCCAGCCAGCCACCTGCTCGCTTCTGCAGTGTCTCGCCGCCCGCTATGACTGCCTGGGTTGCGACCTCGGCGATGCGGGTGGCGATGTGGATCTCGGTGCCGGCCAGGCCTTTCGGCGTACCTTTGCCGTCCCAGCGTTCCAGGTTCTGGTAGAGCGCTTCGGCGGTGACAGGGCCCAATCCGAGGCGGATGGCGAGCATGCTGCCCACTTCGCAGACGGCTCGGAGCAGGTCGGCTTCACCTGCTTTCACGGTGCGAGCGACGTACTGGAATCGTCTGATGCCAGTGCCTTTGCCGACCTGTCGGAGGTAGCTGATCGACTCCTTGCGGCTGCTGGAGTCGGTGCGCTCTGCCAGCGGACGCAGCTCGGCAGCATGCGGTCCCAAGAGGTGGAGCTCCTCGTGCGTGGTGGCAGTACAGCCGAGGTGACGCAGCAGGGTCGCGTAGTAGACCGTGCGCTTGTCGGCGACTCCCAGGCGGTCGGCGAGACGGCTTGCGACCAGGCAACTGCGAATCGACTTCTCCGGCGGCTGCGCCATGGCGAGGTCGAGACTCACGGACAGCGCACACAGCAGCTCCGCGAGTCGCGGATCGTGCTGTCCCATCGCAACCTCCCCCTGGATGGGCAGAACTACCGATGCCCCGGCGTCACCCCTACGGCCATTGTGGGCCTCACCAGAGGAGATGCCATGAGTACAGCAGCGACTTCCACCGTTCCTCGCCTCGTCACGCCGCAGTTCGTCCTGCTCGGCATGGCCGGACTGGCCTATTTCTTTGCCGACGGGCTGCTCGTGCCGGCCGTGCCGCGGTACGTGGCCGGTCAACTTACCGGCGGTAACATCGCCGTCGGTCTGGTCGTCGCCGCCTTCAGCCTGACGGCCCTGGTACTGCGCCCCTGGGCCGGACGACTGACCGACCGCCACGGCCGCACCCTCGCGATGGTCGGCGGCGGGATCATCTTCGCCACCTCGGTTGCCGCGTACGGCTTGGTCGACTCCGCCGGTGCGCTCGCCGCACTGAGGTTGCTCACCGGTGTGGGCGACGCGTTCTTCTTCGTCGGCGCCCTCACCGCGATGAGCGACCTCGCCCCGGCCGAACGACGCGGCGAGGCGATCAGCCTGTTCTCCCTCTCGCTGTACGTCGGCCTCGCGGTCGGCCCGCCGATCGGTGAACTGCTCATCAACATGGCCGGCTTCACCACGGTCTGGCTGGTCGCGGCCGGGTCGGCGCTGCTCGCCGTACTCCTCGCATCGCGGGTCGGTGACACTCGCTCGGTCGCGGCCGACGAGCCGAGCGGCGAGCGTGCGCGGCTGATTCCGCGGGCGGCCGTCGTACCTGCGTTGCTGTTGCTCGCGCTGGTGTGGGGGATGGCCGGGTTCCTGGCGTTCGTGCCGCTCTACGCACTCGACCTCGGGCTGCCGGGATCCGGGTTCCTGCTCTTCGAGTTCGCTGGGATCGTCGTGGTCATCCGGAGCGTCGGCAGGCGCATCCCCGACCGGCTGGGTGCCGTCCGGAGTGTCCGGATCTCCTTGCTCTGCGCCACGATCGGGCTCGCCGTCATGGGCGGCTGGCGGTCCCCACTCGGGCTCGTTATCGGCACCGGCGTACTCGGTGTCGGCGTCGCCCTCGGCACGCCCGCGATCATGATGCTCGCGCTCGACCGCGCCCCGGCCGCCGAACGCGGTGCCGTCATGGGCATCGTCAGCATGAGCATCGACCTGGCCGCCGGCCTGGCCCCGGCCACCTTCGGCCTGGTCGCGGCCGGCGCCGGCCGCGACGCCGGCTTCCTGACGGCAGCCCTGGTAGCCGCCGCCGGCCTGACCCTGGCCACCCGAACCTGGACCCGCCGACGCGCGGCCGTATGAGGCGACTTGACGTCCTCGGCGCCGGCGGCGAACTCTTACCGTTCGAATCCTTCACCCTGCGCCGGCCCCGCAACGACTGACGACCTGAGCCGTCGACCACCTCCCGGCGACCGCGGAGCGTCAGGCTCGGCCCACGATGGTCGTCAGGGTGGCGGCGAGGGTACGGCGGGCCGTGGGACCGAGGTCGGCGGTCAGGTCTTCGATGCGGGTGACGAAGGCCTTGTGAGCGTCGTTGGCCAGGGCCAGACCCGGCTCGGTGAGCTCGATCCGGAAGGCGCGGCGGTCGGCCGGGTTGGGGACGCGGGCGACCAGGTCGCGGCGTTCGAGGCGGTCGACCATGCTGGTCAGGCTGGAGCGCTCGATGCTGAGGATGCGGCTCAGATCCGTCATCCCGAGCGGGCCGTCGAGGAGTACGCAGAGCAGGTGCGCCTGCTGTGGTGTCAGGCCGAGCGGGCGGCTCGTCTCGGCGTACAGATCCTGCAGGACGTGCATCGTCTGGACGAGCGCGCCGGCCAGCTCCGCATCCTGCGCTGTCGTGGTCGCCATACCTCCACTGTAGTCCGTAGCGCGGACAGTTTGCGGGCCTGATACTTCGTAGGGCTACTATTTAGGTCTACGAAGCATCTGGGAGGAGACAGACATGACCGTGCGATTCGGATACGGCTCAGCTGACAAGATCCGCGACGTGGACCGGATCCTGCGCCTGGCCGCGCAGGCCGACCGGGACGGGCTGGACCACGTCAGCCTGTCGGACCACCCGTACGTCGCCGACCTGCTGGACGGATACGCCACGATCGGTTTCGTGCTCGGCCGGACCGAGCGCCTGTCGGCATTCGTCAACGTGACCAACCTGCCGCTGCGGCCGGCCCCGGTCCTCGCCCGTACGGCGTCCGCCCTGTCTGCGCTGTCCGGCGGCCGATTCGTCCTCGGCCTCGGCGCCGGGGGAGCCTGGAACCGCATCACCACGATGGGTGTACCGGAGTTGCGCCCGGCCCAGGCGGTCGAGGCCTTCGAAGAGGCGATGCAGCTGGTCCGGGCGATGTCCAACGGCGGCCGACCGGCCCCGACCAAGCACTACCCGATCGGCCACCTGAGGCCCGCCACCGTCGCGGCACCGCTCATCTGGACCGGATCGAACGGCCCGAAGTCGCTCGCCGCGACCGGCCGGCAGGCGGACGGCTGGATCCCCGGCCACGCGGCCGACTGGCTGAGCGACCGCTACCGCTGGTCCCGCCCGATCATCGACGAGGCGGCCCTCGCGGTCGGCCGCAAACCGTCCGACGTCGCCACCGTCTACAACTTCCCGGGCGCGATCACGTCCTCACCGGTACGACGTACCCGCGACGACGACGGCCGGTGGATCGGCGGTTCGCCGGACCAGTGGATCGAAGAACTCACCGACGCCGTCCTCAACCACGGCGCTGCAGGCTTCACCCTCTTCCCCACCGGCCCCGACCCGTACGACGTACAACTCGCCAAATGGGCCCAGGAAATCGCCCCGGCAGTCCGCACCGCAATCAGCTAGTTCAAGGCGGTGAGTTCGTCGGGGGTGAGGTGGATGGCGCCGGCGGCGATGTTCTCGTCGAGGTGGTCGGGGTTGCCGGTGCCGGGGATGGCGAGGACGTTCGGGCTCTGGTGGAGGGTCCACGCAAGGCGGATCTGCTGTGGCGTGACACCGTGGGCGGTGGCAATCGCCTGGACGGTCTCGGAGTGGTCCGTGGTCGAGCCGCCCTCGCGGGAGGTCCCGGCGATCGCGAAGAACGGTGTGTACGCGATCCCGCGGTCCGCGCACAGCCTGATCAACTCGTCCTGGTCGCGCCGCATGTCGATCGCGTAGCCGTTCTGGACACAGACCACCGGCGCGATCGCCTGCGCCTCGTCGAGGTGGTCGGCGCGCACGTTGGACAGCCCGAGCTGCCGGATCAGCCCGGCGTCGCGTAGCTCCGCGAGCGCCCCGAACCGCTCCGCGACCGAGTCGGCGCCGGGCTTCTTGATGATCCGCAGGTTCACCACGTCGAGACGGTCGACGCCGAGCTGCCGCAGGTTCGTCTCCACCTGCGCGCGGAGCTCGGCCGGCGTCCGGGCCTGGTAGAAGCCGCCCTCGGCGTCCTCGCCCGGCCCGACCTTGGTGGTGATGACGAGATCGTCCGGGTACGGCGCCAGCGCGTCGCGGATCAACTCGTTGGCGTACCGCACCGGCCCGCCGTCGTCGCGGTCGAGCGGCCCGCCCGGCGTCCGGTAGAAACCCGCGGTGTCGATGTGGTTGACGCCGAGCTCGACGGCCCGGCGCAGGACGCGGATCGCGAGGTCGCGGTCCGGATTGGCGGTGATCCGCATGGCGCCGTACCCCAGGCGATTGACCGTGACGTCGCCCAGCTGCCAGGTGCCCGCGGCGGACGCGGTGAGGTCAGAGTGCACGCACCAAGAGTAGGTTCACTCCTCGATCGCGGCGCGGACCACGCAGATGCTGCCGGAAGGCGAGCTCCGGATTCGCCGCCCGCGCGGTGGTCAGCCCCTCGAATCGATCTATCCCCGGACCCTGATCGGGCAACCCATCCGGTGGGTCAACGCGACAGAAAGTCGAGGATTTCTGGCAGTGGCGGGTCGTAGAGCGCGGTGGAGGTGTCGACGGTGAGCATCGGGACCGGGAGGTCGACCGGCTGGAAGGCGTTGTGGGTGCGCAGCCGGGCGTCGTCGCCGATCTGGGCGTCCTCGTGCGCGCCGCGGTTCCGGTCGGCAGCACTCCGTGCGTTGATCCGGGACAGCGCGAGATCGGCCGGGACCATGCAGTGGACGATGCGCAGGTCCGCGCGGCTGAGCAACGGGGTCAGCCCGGGCGACCACAGCCGGTCCTGGAAGGCGGCCTCGGCGACGACCGTCGTACCGCGGCCGACCAGCAGGCCGATCACGTCGAAGAACGTCGACAGCGTCCGCATCGTCAGCGGGTCGCCCGGCCCCGGGACGAATCCGGGGGTCGCGTGCGCCATCCCCTCCTTGATCTCGTCCCGGCAGATCGCCGGGCAGCCGATCGCCGCGGCGATCCGGTGCGCCAGCGTCGTCTTCCCGGTCCCTGGCGGGCCGCTCACCACAATCACCATCGGCTTCGACTGCACCGACGCACCCTAGCCAGCCCGCGCACGAGTCGCCACCCGACGTCAGACGCGCGTTCAGACGAACTGCCTGACCGGGGACGGAGAACTGTCGGTGCCGCTGGTTAGCTTGATCGGGGTGACAACCTATTCGGCGGTGAGTACGACGGGCATCTACTGCCGGCCGGGCTGCGGAGCCAAGCCGCTGGCGGAGAACGTGCGGACGTTCGAGCACGCCGCAGCCGCGGAGGCGGCCGGGTATCGCGCCTGCCTGCGCTGCCGGCCGTACCGGGTGGCGGGGACGCTGCCCGCCGAGGCGCCCGAGCTGGTCTGCCGGGCGGTCCAGCTGATCATCGCCGGCCTGCTGGACGAGTCGGGTGAGGCGGCGCTCGCCGCCCGGTTGGGGTTCTCGGCGCGTCATCTGCGGCGGATCTTCTTCGAGCACCTCGGCGTCACGCCGGACCAGTTCGCACGATCGCGGCGGGCCCATTTCGCCCGCCGGATGCTGGACGACTCCGACCTCCGCATCGCCGACGTCGCCTTCGCGGCCGGGTACGGCAGTCTGCGCCAGTTCAACCGGGAGATGCGCGAGATCTTCCAGGCCCCACCACGAGAGCTCCGGAAGCGCCGCCGCCGCGGCGATCGCCTGGTGGCGGACGGCGGCCTGGTACTGCGGTTGCCGTTCGACCCGCCGTACGACTGGGAATCCACGGCCGCCTTCCTTGCTGCACACGCGATGCCGGGAGTGGAGTCGGTCGAGGACGGGGCGTACCGCCGGACCATCTCGATCGACGGTCAACCCGGGCTGCTCGAGATCGGCCCGGGCGGCGCCGGCGACCTGCTGCTGACGGCTCATCTCCCTTACTGGGAAGGCGTCATCCACATCGCCGAACGCGCAGCCCGGGTGGCCGATCCCGGCCGCCCTGTCCCGGGGGCGTGGGGTCCGTTCGAGGTCGCGGTCGGGGTGGTCGTCCGCGACCAGCTTGCGGAGCAGGACGCGGACGACGTACTCCGCAAGCTCGTCGAGGTGCACGGGATGCCGGTGCCGGGACTCGACCACGGACTCACCCACGCGTTCCCCTCGGCCGAGGCGCTGGTCGGGGACGAACTGGTCGGCCCGCTCGCCCGGGAAGTTGCTGCAGGCAACCTACTCCTGGACGGTGCGGAGAGTGCGGACGTCTTGGAGCGTATCCCTGGGGTGACAGCGAGGGCGGCGCGTCAGGTGGTGGCGAGGGTCTCGTAGGTGCCGGCGGTCAGGAGTTCCTTCGCGGCGGCCGTGGCCAGACCGTAGGCAGCGGTGGTGATGGCGGGTCCGACGCTGACCCGCGTCACGCCGAGGGCGGCCAGTTCCGTGACGGTGGGTGCGCCCGGGCCGGCCATCACGTTCAGTGGCAGTGGTGAGGCGGCGACCAGTTCACGGATGGTCGGCGCGTCGACGACACCTGGTACGAACAACACGTCCGCGCCGGCGTCGGCATAGACCTTGGCCCGCTCGATCGTTCCGGTGCGGTCACCGAACAGGTACGTGTCCGTGCGGGCGTTGATCACCAGATCGATGCCAGCGGCAACTGCTGCGGCACGCGCGGCAGCGATCCGGCCGGCGTGTACGGCGGGATCGACCAGGACGCCGGCGTCACTGTCCTCGAGGTTGATGCCGACGGCGCCTGCTTCGATGACTCCGGCGACTGTTGCCTCGACATCGCCGTACCCGGACTCGATGTCCGCGGTGACCGGGACCGACACCGCGGCGACGATCGATCGGATCGCCGCGATGGCCGCCGTACGGTCCAAGCCGCCGGCATCCTCCACACCCGCGGCCCAGGAGACACCCGCACTCGTGGTCGCGATCGCCTGCGCACCCGCGGCCTCGATCGCTCGCGCCGACCCGGCGTCCCAAGCGTTCGGCAGAACCAAGGGCGGTCGTCCGTGCAACTCCCGCAACCGCCGCGCCAACTCCGTGTTCACACTTCCTCCTGAGCTCGACTGCACTCGTCCAGCCTTGCCGCACCCCCGCCCCAGATCTGGCCACATTCGGCCATCTTCGTGCTGTATCACTATGTAGGACGATATGTCTCAAAAACCAAGATCCTGGAGTAGCGTAGGGGTGTCCGACAGCGGCGAAGGAGCCTGTGATGAGTAACGTGTACACGCACGGCCACCACGAATCGGTACTGCGTTCGCACACCTGGCGCACCGCGGAGAACTCGGCCGGCTACCTCCTTCCGCATCTGAGGCCGGGCATGTCCCTGCTCGACGTCGGCGCCGGCCCGGGCACCATTACCGCGGACCTGGCCCGGCTGGTCGAACCAGGCAACGTCACCGCCCTCGAGGCGACCGAAGCGGCACTCGACATCACCAAGGCCACCTTCGCGAAGCTCGACATCCGGGTGCGGTTCGTGGTCGGCGATGTGCACGCGCTGGATCTTCCGGATGACTCGTACGACGTCGTCCACGCGCACCAGGTTCTGCAGCACGTCGCGGATCCGGTGCAGGCGCTGCGTGAGATGCGCCGGGTTTGCAAGCCGGGCGGGATCGTTGCCGTCCGCGACTCCGACTACCACGGCTTCACCTGGTATCCGGCGCTCCCCGAGTTGGACGAGTGGATGGACCTCTACCAGCGGATGGCGCGCGCCAACCAGGGTGAGCCGGACGCCGGTCGCCGCCTGCTGTCGTGGGCGCTGGAGGCCGGCTTCGAGAAAGTGAACGCGACTGCGAGTAACTGGGCGTTCGCCGACGAGGACGCACGCGCCTTCTGGGGCGGCATGTGGGCGGACCGCGTCCTGCAGTCCGCGATGGCGGATCAGGCCCGCCGCGCCGGCGTACCGGAGGAGACGCTCGAACGCATCTCGGCCGCCTGGCGCACCTGGGCCGCCCGCCCCGACGGTTGGATCTCCATCCTGCACGGCGAACTCCTCTGCACCGCCTGATCACCGGCCGCGGACGCACCGCCTGAGGACGGGCGCGGACGCACCGCCCGATCGACTGCAGCCTGATTACGGGCTGCGGACGTTTCTTGCGCCTGCTGACCCGGCGGAGCATGCTCAGGGCAGGTAACCGGGGAGGCGTCGGATGGAGCGACGGGTGATGGTGGGCCGGGCGAGGCCAATGGCCGAGCTCGACAGTCTGCTGGCGGCAGCCGTCGACGGCCGCGGGCGGGCCGCCGTCGTCCTCGGTGAGCCCGGGATGGGGAAGACGACCCTCGCCGAAGCACTCGCGGACCGTGCCGCGGAAGCTGGTGTGAAAGTCGCTTGGGGCTGGTGCTCGGTCACCGAGATGCCACCGTTCTGGCCGTGGCGAACCATCCTTCGCGAGGTGGCGCCGGACCACCGGCTGGCCGCCGAGCGGCCTGTCGATGTCGAGCCCGGATGGGCTGGGGTTGCTGCGTGGTGACGCCGGTGCCCGGGCCAGGCTGTTCGTTTCGGTGATCGACGCGTTGCAGAAGGTCTCCGGCGAGGGTCCGATCGTTCTCGTCCTCGAAGACCTGCAGTGGGCCGACAGTGCATCGCTGTTGCTGTTCCGCACGGTCATCGACGCGTTGCCCGGCCTCCGCGTTCTGCTCGTCGCCACGTGTCGTGACGAGCCGCTCGAGAGCGGTGACGAAGCGCTGGCCGTCGTACTGGAGCTGCCCACCGCCGTGCAGCGGATCCGGCTCGACGGTCTCGAGGTCGACGAGGTCGCGGAGGTGGTCACACGCGTCCTCGGCGGCGCCGCGACCGACGAGTTGTCGGCCGTCGTCCATCGGCGCACCGGCGGCAACCCGTTCTTCGTGCGTGAGGTCTCCCGGCTGCTCGCTGCTCGGCCGGCGACGACCGCCGTACCCGATGGTGTCCGCGAAGTACTGGCCCGGCGGATCGCGCGGGTCAGTCAGGACTGCCAGCGGATCCTCGAGGTCGCGGCTGTTGCCGGGGACAACGTCGACGTCTCACTCGTGTCGGCTGTCACCGGCGACCCGGCCGTTCTCGACCTGCTCGAGGAGGCGGCCACCGCCCGGTTGCTGGCCGGTCCGCCGGTCGACGGGCGGATCCGGTTCACCCACGCCCTCGTCCGGGAAGTGCTGGATGCATCGCTCGGCACGGCCCGGCGGGCTGCCTTGCATCGAGCGCTGGCCGACCAACTCGAGACGGACGACGACGCCGCGGCCAGCGAGCTGGCCAGGCATTGGTCCGCCGCCTTCGGTCCGGACGCCGCCGAACGCGCTTCGGTGTGGGCATTACGGGCAGCACGATCGGCCCGGTCGCGAATGGGCTACGAGCAGTCGGTGGAGGCCTACCGGATCGCCTTGCGTGGAAGGGAGATCGAGCGGACGAAGGTGATGCTCGAGCTCGGCGAGGTGCAGATGTACGCCGGTGACCTCGAGGGCGCCCGCCAGACGTTCGTGGAAACTGCCGAGCTGGCTCGACGCAACGGCCGGGCCAGCCACCTCGCGATGGCCGCACTCGGCATGGGCACCGGGCTGGGTGGCTTCGAGGTCCCACTGTACGACGAGTTGCAGAAAGAGCTCCTCGAAGAAGCGTTGAGGTCTTTGCCCGAGCGGGACGGTGGTCTGCGCGCTGCGGTGATGGGCCGGCTCTCACTCGCCTACGCAGGAACGGACCGGGAGACCGAGCGGGTCGAGCTGGCCCGATCCGCCGTTGCGATGGCGGAACGTGTGGGCCACCCCTGTGTGGAGTCCGGCGCGCTGGCGGCGTACTGCGACACCATCGCGGGCCCCGGCCACGTCGACGAGCGGTTCGCCGCGGCCAGCCGGATGCTCGCGGTCGCCGAGCGCGGCCACGATTCGCCGTGTCAGTTGCTGGCCCGTCGGCTGCGCGTGGTGGCGCTGATGGAGCGCGGCGACTGGTCCGCGGTCGATGCGGAGATCGACGCCTTCGCCCGGACGTCGGATCGCGTGATGCTTCCGCTCTACTCCTGGTGCGTCCCACTGTGGCGGGGAGCGCGGGCGCTGATGTCCGGTGACTTCGAGACAGCCTCCCGATTGGCCGACGAGGCCGAGGCGATCGGCCGACGCGCCGGAAGTGCGAACGCCGCGCTGATGGTCTTCACGTTGCGGATGTGGACCCACCGGACAGCGGGCGTGCTGCCGGCAGACTTCGCGGCTGAGGCGGAGGCGGTGATCACATTCGTGTACGAGGCACCTGTTGCCCTGGGCATGGGTGCCAGCTACTTCGCGGCGGCGGGTGAAGTGGAGAAGTCCGGGCCCTTCTTCGATCGGCTGATGGGCCGTGGCCTGGATGCGATGCCCGATGACTGTGAGTGGCTCGAAGGGATGTGGCACGCGGGCGACGCGGCAATCGCACTCGGCCGTGCCGATGGTGCCGAGGAGGTTGCCCGGCGACTCGCGCCGTACGAGGACCTGTGGGTGATCGACGGTATCGGCGGCGGCGTGATGGGTGTGACCGCCCACATCCTCGGCCGGCTGGCGGCCTTCCTGGGGCAGACCGGCGACGCGCGACGCCTGCTGACCAAGGCGGGCGATGCGTACCGGGCTGCCGGAGCGAAGCCCTGGCTCGCCAAGGCCGAGCAGGATCTGGCCGCGATCGGCGTACCGGTTGGACCGGCCATAAGTATCGAGGGCCTGTTCCACAAGGAAGGCCGGACCTGGCAGCTGCGTTGGCGAGACGGCGAGGCAACCGTTCCGGACTCCAAGGGGATGCATGACCTGTCCGTGCTGCTGGCCCGTCCCGGGGAGCCGGTTCACGTACTCGACCTGGTCGCGGCCGTCGGCGGGCCGCCGCGGGTGGCGGCCGGCGGTGATACCGGACCGCTCCTCGACGGCACCGCTCGGGCGGCCTACAAGCGCCGGGTCACCGAACTCGAGACCGATATCGCCGACGCCGAGCGGGACGGCGCGCCGCAGCTGGTCGGCACGCTCACCGACGAGCGGGACTTCCTGGTCCGGGAACTGGCGACGGCCTACGGTCTCGGCGGTCGGGCGCGGACGACGGGGGACCAGTCCGAACGTGCCCGTAAGGCGGTCGCGATGCGCATCGCCACCGCGATCAAGGCGATCCGCGAAGTCCATCTGCCGCTGGCTCGCCACCTCGAGCTGGCCGTCTCGACCGGACGGTTCTGCGTCTATCGCCCGGAGGGAACGGTGACCTGGCGCAGCTAGGCCGCTGGTCGTGTGGCATCGCCACATCGGACCTGGCGCCTTCCTGGTAGAAGCGGCGCACCGTGCGCCGCGAGTATCCGGGAGGACACCATGAGCACGTTGCTGGATCAGGTCGAAGAAGCCCCCACTCCGTCCGCGGCCGAGGAACTGTCCGGTCGCCTCTTCCTGCAAACGCTGGACACCGTCGAACTGCTCACCATCTACTTCGGCGTCGAGTTGGGGTTGTACCGGTCGCTGTCCGACGACGGGCCGGCGACAGCTGCCGAACTGTCTCAGCGGACTGGCAACGAGATTCGCTACACCCAGGAATGGCTGGTTCAGCAGGCGGTCGCCGGCCTGCTGATCGCGGAAGGCGGCGACCCGTCGACGGCGCGGTTCAGCCTGGCCGACGGTGTGCGCGAGACGTTGGTCGACGAGGTCAGCCCGTTCTACGTCGGCGGCATGTCCTACATCACGCCCGCGATCGGCCGTGCGCTTCCGTCGCTGCTCTCCGCGTTCCGAACCGGGGACGGGGTGCCGTACGCGGCCTACGGCGCCGAAGCGGTGACTGCTCAGGAGGCGCTGAACCGGCCCGCCTACGAGAACTCGCTGATCGACGAGTGGCTGCCGCAGGTACCCGACATCCAGGCCCGCCTCGCGGACAGCGCCCGTCCGGCGCGCGTCGCGGACCTGGGCGCCGGTGTGGGCTGGGCGTCGATCCGGCTCGCGGAGGCGTTCCCGCACGTTCGGGTCGACGGGTACGACCTGGACGAGGAGTCGATCGCTCGCGGCCGCCGGTACGTCGCCGAGCGCAGCCTGGCCGGCCAGGTCGACCTCGAGGTCGCCGACATCACCCAACCGCTGCCGCGCGACGGGTACGACGTGGCGTTCATCTTCGAGTGCCTGCACGACCTGCCGCAGCCGGTGGCGGCACTCGAAGCCGCCCGTCGTGCGCTGGCGCCCGGCGGCTCGGTGATCGTGATGGAGGAGAACGTCGCCGAGAGCTTCACCGCGCCAGGTGACGAGGTCGAGCGGTTCATGGCCGCCGCGGGGGCGCTGTGGTGCGTCCCGCAGGGGCGTACCGAGGCCGGCTCCGAGGTCGTGGGACCGCTGGCGATCCGGCCGGCTGTGATGCGCGGGCTGGCCGAGAGCGCCGGCTTCGGCAGCGTCGAGATCCTGCCGATCGAGCACCCGTTCTGGCGGTTCTACCGGCTCAACGGGTGAGAGGCGAGCACGAGGAGGTAGTTGTCCGGATCGCGCAGCCAGAGCTCGTGGTGGTTGGCGTTCGGGTTCAGGTGGATGTCGGTCTGGATGGTGGCGCCGAGGGTGCGAGCGCGCTCGGCGGCCGCCTCCAGGTCGTCCACCTCGAACCAGATCGCGACCCCGTTTCCCAACGGATGCGCGGGATCGCCGAGCGGCCCGTGGTGGTGGTCGACGTCCAGGTTGTGCAACTGCATCACCAGGACGTCGTCGACCACGAGCCGCTCGTACTCCGGTCCGCCGTGACCGCTGACGGCTCCCAGCACCTCGCAGTACCAGGCGCTGCTCTTCTCGACATCGCTCACCGCGATCAGTGGTTGTGGCCTCATGGGTACGACGCTAGGCCGCGGCGACCTACCGGGTCTTGGACGAATGGGATCGCTGCCGCGACACCTCGTACAGAACCGCCGTCGCCGCGTTGGCCGCGTTGAGCGAACTCGCCGACCCGGTGATCGGGATCCGCACCAACGCGTCGGCGGCCTCCTTCCACGCGCTACTGAGACCGTGGGTCTCGTTGCCGATCAGCAGCAGGGTCGGCTGGGTCGAGATCGAAGTCGAACACGTCCGCGGACCCGTGCTCGTCCGTGCCCACGACCACGATAGGTACGTCGGTCGAGCGCCGTACCCACTCGATCACTTCACGATGCGACGGCACACGTACGGCGGGAATACCGAAGAGCGACCCGGTCGTCGCCCGCACTGCCTTCGGGTCGTAGACGTCGGCAGCGTGCCCGGTGACGATCACACCGTGGGCGCCGAACGCGTCCGCGGACCGGATGATCGACCCGATATTGCCGGGCCCGGTTGGCCGGTCGAACACCACACCGAGGAAGTCCGGCCCGACCGTGATCCGATCCAGCTCGTCCGGCGGCATCTCCACCACCGCCAGGACCTCGGCGTCCTTCTCGCCGAGCTCGGCCAGCAAGTCCGGCTCCATCGCCACCCGCTCGACCCCGGGCAGCCGCTGATACAGCTCCTGGGCCCAGCGAGACAACGGCCGGGAGGCGTCGTGGATCACCGTCCGCACCGGCCATCCGTTGTCCACGGCAAGCGAAATCGGCCGCACGCCCTGGACCAGGAACTCGCCCGCCCGGTGCCGCTTGGTCCGGTTGGTCAGATAGGACTGCCACACCTGGAACCGGGCATTCCGAGACGAGATCCGCTGCACGTCCTCACCCTAAGGTCAGTGCCGTCGTCGTCGACGCCGGTGCCGCAGTAGAAGACCCCAGAGAATCAGTGCCGGCAGCCAGATCAGCAGCAACCACGGCCCGCGCCACCAGCCGGAACCGCCGGCGAACGCTGGCTGCTCGGCGGCCGCGATCGGGCGTGCGGAGGTGGACCAGGCCAGGAAGGCGTCGCCGATCGGCATCAGACCGAGGGCGTAGCGCTTCGTCTTGAGACCGCTGACCGGCAGGCCGAGCAGGTCGCCTTCGCGGGCGAGCCGGTCGGCGAGCGGATCGTGCTCGACCCGGGCCGCGCCCATCGTGACCACGGTCGCGGACAGGCTGATGCCGAGGATCAGCGGGCCGGAGTCCACATCGCCGTGCCCGCCGACCCCCTTCGGATACTCGCGGACCCCCACGCCGGCCACGAAGCGATCCTTGAAGGTCTCGTACTGCGCCCGCGCGAAGGCGGGGTCGATCTCCACCAGGAACCGCTGGATCATGCTCTGCGACGATGCCCGCGCCCCGGTCCGCACCGGCTCGACCTGGTGCGGCATCAGCCCGGTCCCCGGATCCAGCTGGGTCTTCACGGTCGCCACCCACCGCGTCGTGGTCGCGCCGAACCGGGGCGCCACGAGTTCGTCGTACAAACGGAGTGAGGCGATGGCGACGGTCGAGTCGACCGGCCAGGCCTGCCCCGGGTACGCCTGGAGGTACGGCGCCTTGGCGGTGCGAAACGCGGTCGCGATCTCGACCGAGGCGCTGGTGAACTCGTCGATCTCGGCCGCGTCGGAGTGCTTGAGCGCGATCAGCCCACCGCGCAACCAGTTGGTCCAGCCGGCGTGGAAGACGCCGTACCGCGGGCGCAGCGAGGAGTCGAACACGGCGGTCCCGTCCGGGGACTTGAGCCGGTCGAGCGCCCACCGGGCCTCCCGCGCGGCGTCGACCGACCGGTCCGGATCGGCCAGCCCGACCTGCACCCAGGTCAAACCGTAGAGGGCGTTGAGAAAGAAGTACCCCTCGGGGAACTGCCGTTGGGCGGCGTGGTCGGCGCCGCCCTCGATCTCCGCCCGGAGGAACGCCAGTTGTTTGACCACACCTCGAGTGGGATCGGTCCGGGGTAGCACCAGACGCGCGGTGCCCACTCCCGCCACCAGCGTGGCGATCACCGCGAGGCTGATGACGAGCTTGCGCAGCACCCGGCAAATCTACCGGCGCGAGACGGACAACGGCGGTCAGCCAAGCAACCATCTAGGGACGTCTCTAGGTGCCAAGCGTGGATTCGCGCGTGACCAGGCGGGTCGGGAGTTCCATCAGCCCGGGGTGGGGTGAACCGGCGATCGCGTCCAGCAGGAGATTGGCGGTCCGGCGGCCGAGCTCTTCCAGCTCCAGGTCGACTGTGGTGAGCGGCGGCCGGCTGGCCAGGGCCATCACGGACCAGTTGTCGTAGCCGGTGACCGCGATGTCGTCGGGGACGGACCGGCCGAGCTCGCGAAGACGGTCGCAGACACCGCGGGCGATCTGGTCGCTGCCGCAGGAGATCGCGTCGAGGTCGGGCGACGCACGCAGGAGAACGTCGACCGCGTGCCGGCCCCAGCGTTCGCTCCACTCGCCGTGCAGCGGCTCACCGACCAGCGCGTCGCCGGCGGTCTCGACGGTCGCCGCCGCGCGGGTTTGAGCACTGTGGTGCGTCGACGGTCCGGTGACGTGTGCGATCCGCCGGCGCCCGAGGCTGAGCAGATGCCGGACGGTGGATCGCGGCGCCACCATGGTCGTCCGCGATCACCGAGGTGTCGGACGGATCCGTCGACGGACTGAAGGCGTAGACGACCGGAATCGGTACGCCGATGGGCGAACGCGGCTCGGTCCGTCGCCCGGTCACGATGATCCCGTCCACCCGCCGGGACACCAGCGAGCGCAGGTAGTGCTGCTCGCGCAACGGGTCGTCCCGGGTGTCGCACAGCAGCAGCCCCATCTCGCCCGCACTCAGCGCGTCCTCCGCGCCGAGCATGATCGGGATGCTGAACCGGCCGGAGCTGTCGGTGGTGATCAGCCCGACGGTGAAGCTGCGCCCGGACGACAACGCCCGGCCGCGGCTGTCCGGGGTGAAGCCGAGCTGCTCGGCGGCCCGGCGTACTCGCTGTCTGGTCTCCTCGCGGAGCTGCGCCGGTGTCGTTCAGCGCCTTGGACGCAGTACTCGTGGAGACGCCTGCCAGCGCGGCCACATCGGTGATCCGGGGCAGCGAAGGGCCGGGTGACGCCATCCGGCAACTCCTTTCCGAACTTTCCGGAAACACTACAGCACGGGTCCGGTGCTGTCCGGATTTCGCCAGGTCCGAGGGGTTGACCAGACCGTTTCGCGTCTCTAGCTTCGTCAAGGAAAACGTATTCTGGATTTTCCGAGAGCCTCAGGAGCTTCCCCGATGAGCCCTTCCCCGGATGCCGTCACCACCTCCCGCAGTCCAGCGGCCAGCGGTCAGGGCCGCTGGCAACCCGTCGGCCTCGGCCAGGCCAGGATCACCAGCGGCTTCTGGGCGCCGCGTCAGACCCGCAACGGCGAGAGCGCGATCCCGTGGGCCAGGACCAGCTCGAGGCGGCCGGCAACCTGCAGAATCTCCGGCTCGCGGCCGGCACGGCGAGGGCGAGGCGATCGGCCCGGTGTTCGCCGACTCCGACGTCTACAAGTGGCTCGAGGCCGCCGCCTGGGAGTACGGCCGCGACCCGGACGAGCACCTGCTCGAGCGCCAGCGCGAGCTCACCGCGCTCGTCGCCGCCGCGCAGCGCGACGACGGCTACCTCGACTCCGTCGTCCAGCTCCGGAACGGCGACGAGGCGCTACAGCGACTGCCGTGGAGCCACGAGCTCTACTGCGCCGGGCACCTGATCCAGGCCGCCGTCGCCCAGGTCCGCGGCACCGGCGACCGCGAGCTGCTCGACGTCGCGATCCGGCTCGCCGACCACCTGGTCGCCACCTTCGGCGACGGCGACGGCAGCTGCGCGAGGTCGACGGCCATCCCGTCGTCGAGATGGCGCTGGTCGAGCTGTACCGAGAGACCGGCACGCGGCCTACCTCGACCTGGCGCAGTGGTTCGTCGAGCGCGCGCGGCACGGGCATCATCGAGGCCCACGGCCACGAGCCGACGTACTTCTCCGACCGGTCCCGGTCCGCGAGGCCACCACCGTCGAGGGCCACGCGGTCCGGGCGGTGTACCTGGCGGCCGGCGCGGCCGACGTCGCCTCGAGACCGGCGACGCCGAGCTGCTCGCCGCGCTGAAGACCCAGTTCGCGCACATGGTGCGCGACGAAGACAGTACCTCACCGGCGGGCTCGGCGTCGCGCTGGGAGGGCGAGGCGTTCGGCGACCAGTACGAGCTGCCGCCGGACCGCGCCTACGCCGAGACCTGTGCCGCGATCGGCGGCATGCAGTGGGCCTGGCGGATGCTGCTGGCCACGGGCGAGGCGTCGTACGCGCGACGCCGATCGAGCGGATGCTCTACAACGGCTTCCTCGCCGGGGTCTCGCTCGAGCGGCACCGAGTACTTCTACGTCAACCCGCTGCAGCTGCGCGGCGACGCGCACGCCGACAACGACCGCAGCCCGGCGAACGGCCGGCGCGGCTGGTTCGACTGCGCGTGCTGCCCGCCCAACATCATGCGCACGCTGTCCAGCCTCGCCGGCTACCTGGCCAGCAGCGGCGACGCCGCCGTACAGCTCCACCAGTACGCAGCCGGCGTCATCAAGGCCAACGGGGTGGAACTGCAGGTGGAAACTGCCTACCCCTGGGATGGCGCGGTCCGCATTACGGCCAGTGGTCCCACCGCGGTCGAGTTGCGGATCCCGGCCTGGGCGGAAGGCGCGACCGTCAACGGCAAGCCCGTCGACGCCGGCACCTATGCGCGGGTCGAGGCAGACGTGATCGACCTCCAGTTGCCGATGGCCGCTCGAGTGATCGCGGCCGATCCGCGCGTCGACGCCGTACGCGGGTGTGTCGCGCTGGAGCGTGGTCCGCTGGTCTACGCGGTCGAGCAGGCCGACCAGCAGGCGAACGTCGACGACCTCCATCTGTTGCCAGAGGCATCAATTGCCGCGAGCCACGATGACGGGTTGCTGGACGGTGTGACGGTGCTGACGACCCGCGGGCGGATCGGGACCGGTCACCAGGCGGGCTGGCCGTTCACGCCCGGGGCCGCGGATCAGGTCGGTGACGAGGTCGACGTGGTCGCGGTGCCGTACTACGCCTGGGCCAACCGCGAGATCGGCGCCATGCGCGTCTGGTTGCCGAGGGCCTGACCATGCTTTGGGTTGGACCGCGGTCACAGCCTGGGGCGGATTTCGTGTTCGGGGTGGGCGGCGGCGTGGCTTGCGGCGGCGCGGCGGCAGAGGTCCATCAGTTCGGGTTCGTTCTTGACCTGCTGCCTGGCCTCGGGACCGAGCGCGATGATGTGGTCGCGGGCGCCGAGCAGGCGGTGGAAGATCCGTTCGCGTTCGCCGGGTCCGCGGTGTACTCCGAGTCCAGGTAGGCGGCCGCGTCGCGGCGGATGTTGGCCATGGCGGTCTGGGTCCGGCCGCGGGTGCTCAACAGCGAAGCCAGGACCGTGACGACCAGCACGCCCAGGATGACCGCGAGGGACAGCCCGGTGCTGATCTCGGCCACGTCGACGGGCTCGCCGCTGTTGATGAACGGCAGGTTGTTCTCGTGCAGTGCGTGCAGGATCAGCTTGGCGCCGATGAACGCGAGGATCGCGGCCAGCCCGAAGGACAGGTAGATGAGCCGGTCCAGCAGGCCGTCGAGCAGGAAGTACAGCTGCCGCAGCCCGAGCAGGCTGAACGTGGTCGCGGTGAACACGATGAACACGTTCTGGGTCAGCCCGAAGATGGCCGGGATCGAGTCCAGGGCGAACAGCAGGTCGGTACCGCCGATCGCCGCCATCACCAGCACCATCGGCGTCATCACCCGACGGCCGTCGACGGTGGTGAACAGCCGGTCGCCGTCGAAGTCCTCCGAGGTCCGGAACAGCCGCCGGCTGATCCGGACCACGAAGTTCTGCGCCGAGTGCGACTCCTCGGTCTCCGGTTTGAGCATGTTGCCCGCGGTCAGCAGCAGGATCACGCCGAACAGGTAGAACACCCAGGAGAACGTGTTCAGCAGCGCCGAGCCGATGAAGATGAATCCGGACCGGGCGATCAGCGAGAAGACGATGCCGAACAGCAGCACCTTCTGCTGGTCCTCCCGCGGCACCCGGAAGCTGGTCATGATGATCAGGAACACGAACAGGTTGTCGACCGACAACGCCTTCTCGGTGATGTATCCGGCGAAGTACTCCGAGCCCATCGCGGCACCGCCGAAGATCAACATGGCGACCCCGAACAGCAGCGCGATCCCGACGTACACACCGGACCAGATCGCCGCCTCCCGCAGCGTCGGCACGTGCGCGGACCGGACATGGAAGAAGTAGTCGAAGGCGAGCAGGCCGAGGATGAGGGTAAGGGTGATGGTCCAGACCAGCGGGGACACCGTCATCGTTCCTCCCTGCGGCGCGAGCTCATGGGCTCAGCCAATCACGCCGTACCTGCCGCTGTCCGCTGACCCCGGCCTTTGACCAGGGCCACCAGGTAGCGGCACGGGGCGGCCGAGGGGTTGTGGAAGGTGGTGGCCGACGGCGGGCCGAGCTGGAGGCAGTCGCCGGTGTGCAGGTCGTGGACGACCGGGCCCTCGTGGAAGCGGAGGTGGCCGTCGAGGATCCAGAGTTGCTGGTACTTGAAGATGTAGGCGTCCGCCGGGTACGACACCGATGCGCCGGCCGGGAGTTCGACCTCGACCAGCTCGAGCGGGCCGTCGGTCACCGGTGAGACCGCGCGGCGCAGGTAGCCGGTGGCGGGGTCCGTCCAGGCCGGCTGGTCGGCCCGGCGGCGGAGGAGGTCGTCGGTGTTCTCGGCGCGGGCGACCAGTTCGGACAGGGTCATGCCGAGGGCGCCCGAGAGCCGGCCGAGCAGCACCGCCGTCGGCTGCGCCTCACCGCGCTCGATCTTGCCGATCATCGCCCGGGACACCCCCGAACGCTCGGCCAGCGCGTTCACGGACAGGTCCTGTGCGATCCGGGCGGCCTGCACCGTCGCGGCGAGCGAGGCGGACAGTTCATCCAACATGGTTGCCACTATAGCGGCATCTATGGCTACTATCGTGACATGCGAAAGGTCAGAGATGGGGCGCCGCCCGACGCCGGGGCCTGCGCGGCGATCTACGCGCCGTACGTCACCGGTACGGCGATCACGTTCGAGATCGAGACGCCGACGGTCGAGGAGATGGCCGCGCGGATCGAAGAGCGCGCAGGCGACCCACGCCTGGCTGGTGCTCGAGGACGACGGCCAGGTCGTCGGGTACGCGTACGGCGGTCCGCTGAAGCCGCGGGCGGCGTACCGATGGTCCTGCGAGGTGAGCGTCTACCTGGAAATCGGCCGTCGCCGGACCGGTGGTGGACGCGCGCTCTACGAGGCCCTGTTCGAGCGGCTGACCGAGCGCGGTTTCCGTACGGCGGTCGCCGGGATGACGCTGCCGAACGACGCCAGCGTTGGCCTGCACAAGGCGTTGGGGTTCGAGGAAATCGGCACGTATCGCAAGATCGGGTGGAAGCTCGACGCCTGGCACGACGTCCACTGGCGGCAGCGTCCCCTCGCCGTACTCCCGGATCCGCCGGAGGAGACCCGCTAGGCCATCGGCGGCCACCGTGACCCTGCCGGAGGCTGACCTTGTTGGAGGGTCAGGATTGCCGGGTGACCGCCAACCGCCTGACCGTTCGCCGTGCCATCGAGAGCGACGACGCCGTACTCCTCCGGATCGACCAGACGTCCTGGGACGCCACCTCGGGTTTCCCGTCGTACCAGGAGAACTCGCGGGACAGCTTCTTCGCCCGCAGTGGCCCGGACACCCACCTGGTCGCCGAGCTCAGCCTGCACGTCCACGGCACCAACACCGTCGCCCGCCGTCTCTACGAACGCCACGGCTACGTCGTCGAAGGCATCCACCCCAACGAATTCCTCATCGAAGGCACCTACATCGACGCCATCGACATGGCAAAGACGTTGTGACGGAGGATTAAGGCATGCCTACGTTCGTTGCGCCTGATGGGGTCGAGTTGGCTTACCGGCTGGTGGAAGGACGAGCTGTGGTACCCGCAGGTGTCGGCCGCGTTCGAGGCGATCCAGACCGGAGAGGATGCGGACTGGCACGCGCTCGACCCGATGTCGTACGCGCGCTGGGACGCCGAGACGCAAGCTCAACAGGCCTTCGAGGACAGCATGGCCAACTACGAGGCCCTCGGCATCTTCAACTCACCCGCCGCGTTCGACCCGCCCGCGACCCGGGCCGCGCTGGCAAAGGTCGAAGCCCCGGCCTTGGTGCTGGCCGGGGCTCTCGACTGGGGTACTGACACCGTCGCCGCCGAAGAGTTCGCCGGGGTGTTCCCGAACGCTCGGTTCGTGATCCTCCCGGGCGTCGCGCATCATCCGTGGCTGGATGATGCCGGCGCGTTCGTGACGACCGTGGCGAGGTTCCTGGGTACTACGGGTTGACGCCGTGGTCCCGGAGCCAGGGCTCTGGGTCGATCGGGGAGTCGCCACCTCGCAGCACCTCGAAGTGGACGTGCGGGCCGGTCGTGTTGCCGGTCATGCCGACCGCACCGATCTGCTCGCCGGCGGTCACCGTGTCGCCGACCGACACGTCGAACTCGGACATGTGGCCGTACGACGTGACCGTGCCGTCGGCGTGCTGGACCTTCACCTGGCGACCGTACGCGCCCGCGTAGGCCGCCTGGACGACCTCACCGGCCATCACCGAACGAACCGGCGTACCCTGCGGCGCGGCGAAGTCGAGACCGGTGTGGTTGGCGGCCCAGCGGCCGCCGGCCTGGCCGAAGTGAGCGGTCAGGTGGTAGCCGGTGGTCGGGAGGACGACCTTCGGCGCTCTGGCCCTCTCCTCGGCCGCGGCTTTGGCCGCGGCCTTCGCCTTGGCGACCGCGGCCGCCTTCGCCGCAGCGAGCGCGCGGGCCTGTGCGGCGGCCTTCTTGGCGGCGGCTGCCTTGGCCGCGGCGAGCGCGAGGGCGCGACGCTGGGTCAGCGTCGCGTTCGCGGCGAGCCGGGCGGCCCGCTGCTGGGCAGCCTTGTCGGCCGCCGCCTTGCGGGTGGCCGCGAGGCCGAGGTCGATCCGGGAGGAGTCCCGGGACGCGACGTCCCGCCGCTCGATCCGGGCCGCGCTCAGGGTGTCGGCCTGTGAGGGGTTCAGGCCGGTGCTGGCAGTGGAGGGACCGGAGGCGGAGGACGTGAGGCCGACTGTGGTGGTGCCGGCCGCGGCGGCGAGAGCGGCGGTGAGGCCGATCAGCTGGGTGCGGCGGTTGGTACTTCGACGGACGGAGCGATGCTTCGCGCGGCGTGGGGCAGCCGGCACGTCATTGCGGGGAGACACAGGGGAGGGCCTTCCAGGGAGGGGCAGCCACTGTGAGGGGTACAGCGGCGCCATCGACCATAACGAGCCGGTCTCGGCCCGCTCAAACGTAGGTCGCGCGCAGATGAACAAAATCGCACACGGACGGTGAAGGATCACTGCCCCGCCGTAGAGGCTCAGGCGTGAATCCGACTGGCGGGTAGTTGAATCCGTGCGTGACACGGATCACTTCGCAAATGGTGCCCAGCGGGCGTCTGGACCGGTATAAGCCGTCTGCATCGTCTGCTTGACGCAGACGGAGCTGGGCTGGGTCAGGGGTGACGGGTAGGACTGGGGTCATGCGGATCGCGATTCTTGGTGGGACCCAGTTCATCGGGCGGGCTGTGGTGGAGCGGCTGGCGGCGGAGGGGCACGAGCTGCTGGTCGTGCACCGGGGTGAGCATGAGCCTGCCGACCTGCCTGCTGTGGCGCACGCGCATGTGGATCGGCACGACGGTCCGGCGTTGGCCGCGGCTCTGGAGCCGTTCGGGGTCGAGGGGCTCGTCGACGTCTCCGGGATGAACGCAGACGCGGCCGATGCGGCGCTCGGGAGCGGTCGGGCCGGCGGTGAAGCTGGTGGCGATCTCCAGTGGTGACGTCTACCGCGCGTACGACGGACTGCACTCCGATTGGACCAGCGACGGGCTGCCGTTGACCGAGTCCGCTCCGATGCGGGATCGGCGGTTCGTGGACGGGCCGCAGTACGAGAACCTGGAGATGGAGGAGCGCTACCTGCCGCGGGGAGCGACCGTGCTGCGGTTGGGGGCGGTGTACGGCGAGCACGACTACCAGCGGCGGTTCGAATTCATCCTGCGGCGGGTGCGGGCCGGGCGGAAGCGGATCCCGATCGGGTCGGGGCAGTTCCTGTTCAGCCGGGTGTACGCCGGTGATGTCGCAGCGGCGGTGTCGTTGGCGCTGGCCGGCGACCATCCGGGTGAGGCATTCAACGTCGTGGAGCCGATCACAGCGCCGTACCGGCTGTTCGCCGAGCAGATCCTGGCGGCGGCGGATGCATCGGACGTCGAGTTGGTGCGGGTCCGGGACGATCTGCTGCCGGACGATCTGTCGCTGACCGGTGCCGTGGACCAGCATCTGCTGATGGACTCGTGGAAGGCGCGGACGGTGCTCGGGTGGGCGCCCGTCGACCCGGCGGAGAGCCTGCGGCGGTCGGTGCGGTGGCACCTGGAGAACCCGCCTGCGGACGCCTCGGACGATTTCTCCGCGGATGACGGCGTACTGGACTGAACCGGCCAGACCTGTGCGGGCGGAAATTGGCCAGACCGGGGCGGAGGGGCGGGACGGAAAAGTGGTCAGCAGCACTCCGTGGAACCGGTATGCTTTCCGGGTCGGACAGAGGGGCCAGAGGGTGCGTGTGGCTCGATTTCACATCGAGGCCGCGGACCGTGTAATCTCTCTCCTCGGCCCGCCCCTTTAGCTCAGTCGGCAGAGCGTCTCCATGGTAAGGAGAAGGTCTACGGTTCGATTCCGTAAAGGGGCTCTGAGAACGACATCTCACCCGGTTCGCCGGGTGGGGTGACGGACTCACCCGGCGGGGTAGCTCAGGTGGTTAGAGCACACGGCTCATAATCGTGGTGTCGCGGGTTCGACTCCCGCCCCCGCTACCCACCAACGCGGTATCTCGAGAGTGCGATCACCTCAGTTGCGCACTCATGACAAGAAGAGGCAGCAGTGGCCAAGGCAACCGACATCCGCCCGAAGATCACGCTGGCGTGCACCGTGTGCAAGGAGCGCAACTACATCACCAAGAAGAACCGGCGTAACGACCCGGATCGTCTTGAGCTGAAGAAGTACTGCTTCCGCTGCAACGACCACACCGACCACCGCGAAACCCGCTGAGCCCAGCTTCTTCGCGAGGGCCGCTTCGGACACCCGAGGCGGCCCTTTCGCTGTGCCTTCTGTCAGACGGTGAGGATCGGCCGGCCACCCTCGTATGCGGCCAGGCGCTCGTCGCCGGGGGGGTAGGCAGCAGGAACCGCAGAGCGTTCCGGTGCCGGCCTCGCTGGTGTAGTAGAGACAGCAGGTGTTGCGGAGGTAGACAAGCTTTCCTCGCGTGGGTCGAGGTGTGCCTGCCGGCGTCGTGGTCGCGCTTGTGGAGTTCGGTGAGCTCGGGGCCGTCCGGCTCCAGGATCCGGTCCACCCGGAGCCACTCCGGGCCCTCCGGCTCGCCGATTTCCAGCCTGTAGCGAGGCGCGTAGTTCACCAGCGCCGTTACTGCTGCCGTCACATTCACCTTCCCAGTCCGGTCTTACCGAGAGTGGGTGGCGGCACTCGCCGCCTTAGTCTGCCAGTAGGGTTACGGGATATGACGATCGACGCCACGATGGTCGGCCGGAGCTACACGGCCGCCGAGTCCTACCAGGTCGGCCGGGAGAAGATCCGTGAGTTCGCCGACGCGATCGGTGACCCCAACCCGGCGTACCGGGGTGCTGACGCGATCGCACCGCCGACCTTCGCCTTCATGCTCGGCAGCCGGGCGCTGGAGCAGTTGCTGAGCGACGAGGAGCTCGGGCTGCGGCTGGACCGGATCGTCCACGGCGCGCAGAAGTTCGCCTACACCCGCCCGATCAAGGCCGGCGACGACATCGCCGCGACCGCGACCATCACCACCGTGCGCAAGGCCGGTGACGTCGAGGTGATCATGTACGAGACCGCCCTGGCCACAGTCGACGGTGAGCCGATCGCCACCTCGACCTCCACGATCTCGCACAACCGGGCGGAGGCATGAGCACCGTAGAGCCTGGCACCGAGCTGCCGCCGCTGACCGTCACGTTCCGGCGCGAGGACCTGGTCCGGTACGCGGGTGCCAGCGGGGACTTCAACCCGATCCACTGGAGCGACCGGATGGCGGCCGCACTCGATCTGCCCGGTGTGATCGCGCACGGCATGCTCACCATGGCGTCCGCGGTCCGCGTGGTCACCGACTGGCTCGACGACCCGGCTGATCTGGTCGAGTACGGCGTACGGTTCACCAAGCCGGTCGTCGTACCGGATGACGACAAGGGTGCGAGCGTGACGTTCTCGGCCAAGGTGGACAAGGTCGCGGACGGGCTGGCGGAGATCGACATCACCGCGATCGCCGGCGAGGAGAAGGTGCTCGGCCGGTCCAGGGCGGTCGTGCGCGTCCAGTGAAGACCCACGTACGCCTGGCCGAGTTCACCACCCTCCGGATCGGAGGGCCGGCCGACAAGTTGGTGGAGGTCGCCACCGAGGACGACCTGATCACCGCCGTCCGCGACGCCGACGCCGCCGGGGAACCGGTGCTGCTGCTGTCCGGCGGCAGCAACGTGGTGATCGGCGACCACGGGTTCCGCGGCACCGTGATCAAGATCGCCACCCGGGGGATCCGGGTCGACGCGGACATGTGCTCCGGCGCGATGGTCAACATCCAGGCCGGTGAGGACTGGGACGCGGTGGTCCAGCGCGCGATCGCCGAGGAGTGGAGCGGCCTGGAGTCGATGTCCGGCATCCCGGGCCTCACCGGCTCCACACCGATCCAGAACGTCGGCGCGTACGGTCACGAGGTGGCCGAGACGATCGCATCGGTCCGGGTCTGGGATCGTGTCGACAACAAGGTCCGGACGATCTACGCGGCCGACTGCGGTTTCAGCTACCGGAACTCGCGGTTCAAGGCCGATCCTTCGCGGTACGTCGTCCTCGAGGTCGCATTCCAGTTGCGGCTCGGCGATCTGTCCGCACCGGTCGGATACGCCGAACTGGCCCGGGTCCTCGAGGTCGAGCCGGGGTCGCGCGCGCCGATGACCGACGTCCGCGAAGCCGTCCTGGGGTTGCGGCGGAGCAAGGGGATGGTCCTGGACGAGGCCGACCACGACACGTGGAGCGCCGGCTCGTTCTTCACCAACCCGATCCTCGACACGCCGTCCGACGTACCGCCCGGGGCGCCGCAGTGGCCTCAACCCGACGGCCGGGTGAAGACCAGCGCGGCCTGGCTGATCGAGCACGCCGGCATCCCGAAGGGCTTCGCGATCGGCGCCGCCTCGGTCTCGACCAAGCACACCTTGGCACTTACCAACCGCGGCAACGCCACGGCCAAGGAGATCCTCGGCCTGGCCGCCCACATCCGCGCCCAGGTCCACCAGGCCTTCGGCATCACCCTGGTCAACGAACCCGTCCTGGTGAACAGCAGTCTCTGACTCGTACCGACGAGCGGGTAGTAGGCCTCCTGCGGCAAGTTCGCCGTGCGACGCCAGGCGTTCTCCGAGGCGCCGATCGGGACTACTACCCGTCCTTCGGTCCGCTGTGGATAACTCCAGCCGGAGACTGCCACACTCGGGCAGCATCGTGGGGTGGTGTCGGTCGGAGAAGTGTTGATGCGGCAAGGCGGCTGGGCTACTTTCGCCGAGCTGGTGAACGCGACTTCCCGGCGTGCGCTGGCGGCGGCAGTTCGGAACGGCGACGTCGAGCGGCTCGCGCGCGGGATCTACGGGATGCCCGGTCTCGCCGTGGATCTGGCGGCGGCCATCGCCTACGACGGGGTCATCTCGCACACGAGTGCGGCCGTCGGCTGGCAGTTGCCGCTGCTGGTCGTGCCGCCGAAGCCCCACATCACCTTGCCGATGAACCGCAACGCCCGTTCCGGACCACCTGTGGTCTTGCACTGGGGTCCCATCGCGTCGGCTGACCTGAGCCGGCGCAGGACCTCGTTGCTGCGAACAGTCCTGGACTGCGCGCGGATCCTGCCGTTCGGTGAGGCGCTCGCGGTGGCCGACGCCGCGCTCTCCCAGGGTCGGCTGACTCAGGAGGAACTACAGGCCGCGGCGATCGCGATGCGGGGACCGGGACGGCCGAACGCGGTCCAGGTCGCGGCCGTCGCGAGCGGGCGTTCGGAGAGCATCCTCGAGTCGATGCTGCGAAGCCTGCTGGTATCGGCCGGTGTCGACGGATTCGAGCCGCAGGTCGTGGTCGACCTGGGCGGCTTCCGTGTACGGGTCGACCTGGGACATCGGCCGGCCCGGGTCGCTCTGGAGGCCGAGGGCTACGAATACCACGGCTCGGCCGGAGACTTCGCCGCCGACTGCCGCCGGTACGACGACCTCGTCGCGGACGGTTGGCTCGTCCTGAGATTCACCTATCAGCAGGTGCTGGGTGACCCGGACTGGGTGGTCGCGACCGTCCGGAGTGCGGTCGCGCAACGGATCGGCGTACCGAGCGACGGGTAGTAGTGCCCGGCCATTGATCCGGTCCACCGTGGCTCGGGGCACCATCGGCGCGCACACGGGACAACTACCCGTTCGTCGGTACGCCGCTGAAAAAGATTTGCATCAGGACTAGGCAAGACCCTCCAATCTCGCTAATCTTTTGCGAAATCTGGTGGGAGGTGGAGTGTGAGGCGCAAAGGATTTTCACGGCGGGAGATGCTCGCCGGGCTGGGCGCGGCCGCCGCCGCGGCCGTCGTGCCGGGGTGTTCGTCCGGCGGCGCGCGATCGGGCGCGCTGCAGGTGTGGGGCGGCGTGCCGGCGGCCTCCGGCCCGGCGGCCGTCGTCGAGGCGTTCGAGAAGAAGTTCCCGCAGTACAAGGTGAACTACACGCGGTTCGTGAACGATGCCCGCGGCAACCTCAAGCTGGACACCGCGTTGCAGGGCGGGCTCGATATCGACGTGTACTTCACCTACGCGCAGGCGTCGATGGCGCTGCGGGCCGGGTCCAGACTGGCCGCGGACCTGACCGACCGGGTCACCGCCGATCCGGACCTGAAACCGTTCCTGGACACGGTCGAGCCGCGGGCGTACATCGAGAACGGCAAGGTCAAGGCGCTCGCCACCGCCCGCGAGCCGAACTTCGTCCTCTTCAACGAGAGGCTCCGGCAGCAGGCTGTTGTCGACCTGCCGCGGCAGTGGACGATCGAGGACTACCGCGGCACGGCCCGGCGGCTGACGACCGGGACGACGATCGGTGCCTACTCGATCCCCGACGTCGCCCGGATCGCCCTCGGTCCCAACTACTGGTACGACGGCGATCGCTCGAACTTCGGTGATCCGCACTTCGAGCAGGGCCTGCGGCTCGGCCAGGAGATGATCGCCGAGGGGTCCGCGTTCCCGTGGAGCGAGGTGCTGTCCCGGCACCTGAACGCCTACCAGCAGAACTCCTTCCTCCGCGAGGAGTTCCACCTCTGGTCGACGGCACCGTTCAACCTGCGCTACCTGTACGACCCGAAGAAGTACCCGCACGACTTCAAGGTCTCGTTCGCACCGCCGCCGACCGTCGACGGCAAGGACTGGAACGGCGGCAGCTACAGCAACTTCGTGATGGTCAACCCGAACTCGCCGAAACTCGAGGCGGCCTGGCAGTTCGTGAAGTTCTGGATCACCGAAGGATCCGCGCCGATGCTCAAGGCCGGCAAGCTTCCCACCCTCGGCAATGTCACCGACGACCAGGTGATCACCGGGATGCTCGGCAAGGAGCCGGAGAAGTTCTTCGACGTCGAATCGTTCCGCCGCATCGTCCTGGACGCGGACCCCAAACTCGCCACCGACACGCGGCTGACCGGGTTCCCGGAAATCAGCCTCGCGGTCAAGCAGCAGGGCGACCTGTGCTGGCTGGGCGAGAAGGATCCGGGTGCCGCCATTCGTGAGGTACGGCGGCTCGCCGACGCAGCGATCGCCCGTAACGAGAGGAGGTCCTGATGGCCATCGCCACGGTCGCGACGCCGGACAAGGCCGTCAGCCCAGGGCCGCAGGAGATCCGGACCGGGAAGGGGCCGGGGATCAAGCCGAGAGGCTGGATCGGATTCCTCTTCATCGCGCCCAACCTGCTCGGTGTCGTCGCCTTCACCCTGATCCCGCTGGTCAGCGTCATCGTGCTCGCCTTCACCGACTGGAACCTGGTGTCCGGTCTCGGCGGCATCACCTTCAACGGCCTCGACAACTTCGTCGCGATCGCCCAGGACCCCGGGTTCTGGCGGGCGGTCGGTCTGACGCTGGTGTACGTCGGGGTGAGCGTGCCGCTGACCGTCGTACTCGGGCTGGCCCTCGGGATCGCGCTGAACCGGCCGCTGCCCGGTCGCGCCGTACTGCGGGCGATCTTCTTCCTGCCGTACATCGTCAACGTGGTCGCGATCGGGATGACCTGGCTGATGCTGATGAACCCGAAGGCCGGTCTGGTCAACCAGGTGCTCGACACGTTCGGCCTGCGGCCCGGGTGGTTCGCGTCTTCGCACTGGGCGCTGCCGGCGCTGATCGTGATGGCGGTCTGGGGCGGTGTCGGGTACTGCTCGCTGATCTACCTGTCCGCGTTGCAGGACGCGCCGCGGCAACTGTACGAGGCGGCCGACATCGACGGGGCCGGGGCGTGGGCGAAGTTCCGCGTGATCACCTGGCCGGCGTTGCTGCCGACAACGATCTTCCTGCTGGTGACGCTGATCATCGGCGCGTCCCAGGGCTTCGGGTTGATCGCGCTGATCACCGCGGGCGGTCCGGGCGACTCGACCACCACGATCTCGTACTACATGTACCAGACCGGCTTCCAGTTCTACCGGTTCGGCTACGCGTCGGCGATCGGCCTGGTGACGTTCATCGGCGTACTCGCACTGACTCTGGTGACCTGGCGCGCGCAGCGAGGAAGGGCCCTCCATGACTAGGTCGAAGTGGTACTGGGGGATTCCGCTGTGGATCCTGGCGATCGCCTTCCTCGCGCCGTTCGCGTGGATGCTGTCGACCGCGCTCAAAGCCGATGTGGACGCCTACCGGATCCCGATGCAGTGGATCCCCGATCCGTTCCAGTGGGACAACTTCAGCACGGTGATGTCCGGTGCGACCTCGGTGCTGCCGGCGTTCGGCCGGTCCGTCTTCGTCGCCGTACTGCGGGTGGCCGGCGAACTCGTCACCGCGACGATGGCCGGCTACGCGTTCGCGCGGATGTCGTTCAAGGGCCGGGACCGGTTGTTCCTGCTGTACCTGGCGACCGCGATCATCCCGGCGCAGTTGCTGCTGGTGCCGCGGTTCATCTACTTCCAGAAGCTCGGGCTCTACGACACGCTGTGGGCGCTGATCCTGCCCGGCATGTTCACCGTGCTCGGCACGTTCCTGATGCGCCAGTTCTTCGTCAGCCAGCCGGCCGAGTTCGCCGAGGCGGCCCGGATGGACGGCGCCAACGAGTGGCAGGTGTTCACCCGGATCTACCTGCCGCTGGCGACACCGGTGATGAGTGCGCTCGGCATCCTGGCGTTCGTCTGGTCCTGGAACGACTACGAGACGCCGCTGGTGCTGATCAGCAATCCGGATCGCTACACGTTGCCGCTCAGCCTGACCAACTTCGTCGACGAGCAGGGACAGATCGCCCCCGGCCTGACCATGGCCGCGTCGGTGATCTCGATCGTCCCGGTGCTGATCGTGTTCGTCGTCCTGCAACGCCGGTTCATCGCCGCCATGACTCATACAGGGATCAAGTGATGCACAACGTCTCAGGTGTCTTCCCGCATCTCGCGCAGGTCGGCGACTTCGGTCCGCCGCGCAGCGAGCTCGGCGTCGGTTCGCTGATGCCGTGGAACGGGAAGCTCTACGTCCAGAACTACAACTCGCACAAGGCGCGGTCCGGCGGCGGGGTCAGCCTGCGCCGGATCGAGCCGGACCTGTCGATGGAGATCGTGCCCGAGACGCTCGGCGTCGACGGGACCTACACGAACCGGTTCGTGCACTTCCCGACGTCTCAGCTGGTCCTCGGGCCGCACGTGATCAGTGCCGACCACAAGATCGTCACCATCCCCGAGCTGCAGCCGTTGCGGGTCTGCGGTACGTCGCGACACCTGACCAAACCGGACAGCCATGTCTATGTCCTCGCGATGGAAGGCGAGTTGTTCGAGCTCGACCTGACGACGTACGAGTGTGTGCAGCTCTTCGACCTCAACGACGAGCTCGGCACCGACGGCGAGATGAAGGTCCACTACAAGGACTGCTACACGTCGTTCGGCCGGCTCGTCGTCTGCTCCAACGAGTACGCCGAGCCTGAGTGGGCCGGTGAACGGTCGCGCGGACGACTGGCGGAGTACGACGGCACCTCGTGGAAGGTCCTCCGGGAGGACCCGTTCACGGCGATCGGCGGCCGGCACGAGTTCGGCGGGACGATCTTCGCGACCGGGTGGGATCGGGCGTCGGCGATCCTCGAGGTGTTCACAGAGTTTGACCAGCAGTGGACGCGGTACCGGCTGCCGAAGGCGTCGCACTGTTTCGACCACAAGTGGCAGACCGAGTGGCCGCGGATCCGGGAGGTCGAGCACGAGCGGCTGCTGCTCGACCACCACGGCATGTTCTACGAGCTGTCGCCCTGGGCGTACGGCGGCAGGATCTGGGGCGTCCGGCCGATCTCGACCCATCTCTGGGTGCTCGGGGACTTCTGCTCCTGGCGCGGGATGCTCGTGGCCGGCGCGGACAACGCGTCACCGAGTCACGGGCTCAACCCGACCACGGCGGAACCGCAGTCCGGGCTGTGGTTCGGGAAGACCGACGACCTGTGGAGCTTCGGCAAGCCGGCCGGGTGGGGCGGGCCGTGGTGGGAGACGCCGGTGGTCGCCGGTGAACCGTCGGACCCGTATCTGATGACCGGGTTCGACGGGAAGTGCCTGCATCTGGAGAACTTCTCGGACCAGCCGTTGACGATCACGATCGAGATCGACTTCCACGGGCATGGGCGCTTCGGAGCCGTATCGGAGGTCGCTGTCGAGCCTGGCCAGATCCGGACGCATGTGTTCCCGCCGGGGTTCAGTGCGCACTGGGTGCGGGTGGTGAGTGACACCGACGGTGTGGCGAGTGCCCAGTTCGTCTATACGTGATGATCACAGGATGGGATCTACTTCGATGGAGCGAGCCGGCAGCCCGAGTCCGTTGCAGCTGGTCAAGCGCGCGCTGCCGGACCTGCACGGCGCGATGCAGCGGGTCGCCGAACACATCCTGGCGAACCCTGACGAGGTGGCGCGCGGGTCGATCACCAAGCTGGCCGAGGCCGCGCAGACCTCGGCCGCGACCGTCACCCGGCTGTCCACCCAGCTCGGGTTCGCCGGCTATCCCGCACTCCGGGCCGCGCTGGCGATGGAGATCGGCCGCGGGATGGAAGCGGGCTGGGCGAGTGACATCGGGATGGCGATCGGCCCGGCGGATCCGCCCGAGCAGGTGCTGAACGTGCTCGCGTCGACCCAGGCGAACGCTTTGCGGAATGCCTTGGCGGCGATCGACCTGGCCGCGGCTACTCGTGTCGCCGATGCGATCGCGGGCGCACGTCGTACCCATATCTATGGGGAGTGGGGCGACGCGATCCCGGCCCGGGAGCTGTACATCCGGTTGCTGCGGATCGGGATCCCGGTGTGGTTCTTCGACGGTCCGCAGTCGTCCCAGATCGGTGCCGGACTCCTGGGCTCCGGTGACGTCGCTCTGGTGATCACGCGATCCGGGACCGATCAGACCACGTTGGAGTTCGTCCAGCGTTCCAAGACCGAGGGTGCGCTGACTGTCGCGATTACCGGGGTGGTCGATGCGCCGATCGGGCGGCTGGCCGACGTCACCCTCGACACCGGGACGCCGAACGGGACGACTTGGACGGAGTTCTTCGCCGGCCGGGCCAGCGACGTACTGGCGGCTGGGCTGCTGTTCGTGCTGGTGGCGCAGCGCGTTCCGGACCATCTGACCGCCAACCACCCGAACGGCCCGGGGCAACCCGTCGTCCATCCGGACACGGATCTTCATCCGGAGACCGTCGTACATCCAGATCCAGATAGCTGAGAGGTTCGTGTATGCAGCAGTTCGACGTCCGTACTGACCTGACCGTCATCGGCGGCGGCCTCGCCGGCAGCTGCGCGGCGATCGCGGCGGCCCGGCAGGGGAGTACCGTCGCCCTGGTCCAGAACCGGCCGGTGCTCGGCGGGAACTCCTCCAGCGAGGTGCGGGTGTGGGTGTGCGGGGCGACCGCGCACGGCGTCCAGCACTTCGCCCGGGAGACCGGGATCATGGGCGAACTGTTCGTGGAGAACCAGTACCGGAACCCGGAGGGCAACCCGTACTACTGGGATCTCGTGCTGCTGGAGGCGGTCCGGGCCGAGCCGCGGATCTCGCTGTTCCTGAACACGGACGTGCGGACGGTCGACGCCGCGGACGGGGTGATCCGATCGGTCACCGGGTGGCAGATGGGATCGGAGAAGTCGATCACCTTCCACAGTCCGGCGTTTGCCGACTGCTCGGGTGACGGGCTGGTCGGGTATCTCGCCGGGGCGGATTTCGCGACGGGCCGTGAACCGCGGTCGTTGTACGACGAGTCGTGGGCCCCGGACGTCCCGGACGGGAACACGCTGGGGAGCACGATCCTCTTCTACACCAAGGACACCGGTTCGCCGGTCCGGTTCGTGCCGCCGTCGTTCGCGCGGGACATCACCGAGACGGCCATCCCTGATCGGCGGATCATCCGGTCGGACCTGAACGGGTGTTCCTACTGGTGGATCGAATGGGGTGGGGAACTGGATGTCGTCGACGACAACGAGCGGATCCGGGACGAACTGCAGGCTGTTGTCTACGGGATCTGGGACTACCTCAAGAACTCGGGCCGGTTCGACGCCGAAAACCTGACACTGGAGTGGATCGGGTCGGTGCCGGGGAAGCGGGAGTACCGACGGTTTCTCGGCGATCACGTGCTGACGCAGCACGACGTACTCGGGCAGGTCGATTTCGACGATCGAGTGGCGTTCGGCGGGTGGTCGATCGATCTGCATCCTGCCGGTGGTGTTTATGCTGCTGAACGCGGATCGAAGCATTGGCATCCGGACGGGAACTACCACATCCCGTTGCGGTCCTTGTACTCGCGGAACGTCTCGAACCTGTGGATGGCGGGGCGGAACATCAGCGCGAGTCACGTAGCGTTCGGGACGACGCGGGTGATGGCGACGTGCGCCGTACTGGGGGAGGCGGTGGGCATCGCGTCGGCTGTTGCCCAGCGCAACGGGTTGTCACCGCGGGAGTTGGCTTGTGACCGATTCGAGCTGATGCGGCAGGCGTTGCAGCGGGCCGACGCGTCGGTGCTCGGCGTGGTCGACGACGATCCGGCCAACTTCGCTCTCCAGGCCACTGCCACTGCGTCGTCCACGTTGACCCGTCCGGCTGTCGAGGTCTCGTCGGGCGCGTTGCCGCTGGACACCGATGTCGCGATGGTCGTGCCGGTCGACCCGGCGCTGGACAGTCTGCAGTTGCTGGTCGACGCGGCTCACGACGCGGTGCTGACGGTCGAGTTGCACGATCCGCTCAAACCCCAGAACTACCTTCCGCTGGCGTCCATCGACTCCCGTTCTGTCCCAGTGACAGCGGGGGAGAAGCGGTGGATCGACGTACCCGTCGACTACCGCCCGGACCACGCCGGCAACGTGATCGTCGTCCTGCGTGAGAACTCGGCCATCTCTGTCCATACGGCCGACACCGCCCTGCCCGGGATGATCTTCTTCGCCCACCGCGACCCCGCACCGGACGAGGAGTGGACCGAACAGTTCCGCTCCTGGAAGCACATCCTGCCCCGGGCCGGCCTGTGTCTCCGCCTCGGCGAGACGTCGGCGTACTCCGCCTCGAACGTCATCGGCGGCTACTCCCGCCCGTACGGCGGCCCTCGACTCTGGTCCTCCGAAGACCTCGCCTGGGACCCCGAACCATGGATCCAGCTCACCTGGCCGACTCCCGTCGAACTCTCCGAGATCGTCGTCATCCTCGACGCCGACGTCGAAGAAGATCTGATCAACCTCCACCACCACCGCACCCCGTTCGAATCCCTCCCCACGCTCCTCAACACCTACACCCTCGAAGCTCAATCCCCGACCGGCGATTGGCACCCCATCGCCACCGTCCAGTCCAACCACCACCGAACCCTCCGCCACCCCGTCTCCGTGACCACCACCGCCGTACGCCTAAAAGCCCAAGCCACCAACGGCACCCCCCGAGCCCAAGTAGTCGCAATCCGCGCCTACAGCAGCTGAAGCGCAACTAGCTCCCGGTAGAGTTGTCAGTGCCCAGGGCAATAGCTTGTGGGAAGTGAACCCGGCAGCCATCCGGACGGTTGGCGAGCCGGGTTCTGCGCGTTTCAAACTGCCTGAATTCCGGCAGCACTCCGCCTGACCGTGTGCAGCAGCGCGGTGATGTGGCGGTGGAACGGGAGCGCCGACTCGTCTGTTCACCCGCGAGCGTTGCCTTCACCAACAGCCTCGGATTCCGTAGCCCAGAGCAACTACCTCAAGGGCCTCAGGACGACGAAACCCCACCGAGGTGGGGTTTAGAGGTTCAGGGTGAGGGTGGGTTTCCAGCGGTAGAGGTGGTGGGTTCGGGTGAGGGACAGGAGGGTGAGGGTGGTGACGGCGAGGGCTGTGGAGTGGGGGGTGTGGGACAGGAGGCGGGTGGTGATGGGGGCGGCGGGGGCGGTGTGGTTGGAGTAGGCGAGGGTGATGTGGGGGTTGAGCTCGGGGAGTTCGGGTACGGCGTCGTCACCCCAGACGTCGGTGATCGCGGCGCGGGTGAGGTCGCGGAGGTGCTGTAGGGGCTCGATCGGGTGGACCGGGAGGTGGATGGTCTCGGGGTCGAGGACGGTGGGCCCGACGGTGACCGGGAAGGACCCGACCGTGGTGAGGCGGCGGCGGGTGGCTTCGGCGATGTCGTGCAGGTCCGCGTGGGGTACGCGGTCGGTGAAGCCGACACCCTGCAGGGTCAGGTGCAACCACTCGAGCGGTACGGGCGTGAAGCCTGGCAGTTCGCTGAGCAGATCGCCGTACGACGCATGCAGCGCGGCGATCTCCGCGCGCCCTTCGAAGGTGATGTTCCAGGTGTAGAAGCTCCGGCCGGGCCGCCAACCGGGTCGCCAGTACCAGTGGTCGCGGACTTCTTCGAACATCAGTACTCCTCTGTGCTTGGGGGTCTGCGCCTACTTGCTGGGCGTCGCCCGGCTGGCGGGGTGACGGATGAAGACGCGGATCGAGTCGTGCAGCGCGAGGGCCTTGGGATCGGTCGCGTGACTGCTGAGCCGGGTGAGTGCGGCGACCTCGCTGATGCGGTGGATGAGTGGACGGACGCGGTACTCGACCGGTGTGCTGAGGACGGCCGAGACTGCCTCGGTCGCGCCGTCCAGCTCACCGAGGTGCAGGTGGGCCTTGGCGAGTTGCAGCCGGACCATGCGCTCGGAGCCGAAGTTGCGGACCGCATGCGGTGTGGCCTCGAACATCGCGATGCCGTGGTCGGCATGCTTCAACGTCTCCGTGGCTTCGCCGAGCGCCAGGTGCGCGTCGGACCAGATGCCCGCCGCGCGTTCCGGCGTACACAGGAACGGGCCGCCGAGTTCGGGGACATCGGTGCGGACCGTGGTGCGCTTCGCGATGGCCAGGGCTTCGCGGGCCTCGGCGTGACGCCCGGACCGGGCCAGGTCGACCGCCGACACACTCGCGAGGAACAGCGTCGAGCTACCGCGGGCGAACTGCAGCCCGTCCTGCGCGTACGACGCCGCACGCGCGAAATCGTCCTGCCAGAACGCGGCCGTGTGCTGCGTGGCCCGCACCCAAGCGCGGAGGTCGTCGTGATCGGCGGCATCGGCGCAGGCCCAGGCGGTCCGGGTGTGGCTCTCGGCGACGTCCGGCCGGCCGAGGTCCACCGCCATCCAGCCGAGCAGGGTCAGCGCCCAGCCGGCCGTGGCGTACAGGTCGCGGGTCTGGTTCGGTGGCTGTCGTCCGGAGAGCAGGCGGAAGGCACGGTCCCGTACGGCGCGGCTGCGGACGAACAGGGCCTTGGTGGGCGTGCGCAGGTAGTTCTGCGTGATCCGGAGGACGTCCGCGTGCAGCTGCTCGACGGTCAGCTCACCGACGTTCGACTCCTCGGCGAGGGTGAGTAGCGCGACCGACTCGTCGCCGGCCTGCACCAGGTCGTCCTCGAGACCGAGCATCGAACTGGTGCCGGGCTCGGGATCGACGCTGCCGGGACCGCCCGGCGGGACGAACCCCAGCTCGCTGTCGTCGGCGACGTTCAGGACATACCGCAGCCCCGACCGGTACGCCGCTCCGGGCCAGCGGACCGCACCGCGCTCGAGCTTCGCGATGTAGTGCCCGTCCAGCTCGTACTTCGTCTCGGTGGTCTCCCACAGCCAGCTGCAGACGGCCTCCGCGAGTTCGGCCCGGGACATCTGCTCACCGGGCGCGCGCCGCGACGCCGTCCGCTCCCGGGCGGCTCGCAGCAGTTCGTTGGGCTCTGGCATGGCGGCAACTGTAGGTGCCCGAACACCGTCCGCGACCACGAAAACCGGGTCTGTGGATGATCTGCCCCAAGCTGCCCCACGATGCCCCGAGATGCCCCGGAATCCACGCTGCGGAAGGGCTTTCCGGCTCTGTTGTCACGCCGTCGGCCGCCGCTCGGGGCAGTTGGGTGGGGCGGGAGGGGCTCGCTGAGCGTGAGCAGGCGGGGCAGATGCGGGCACACCGGGGCAGATTAGGGTCCTGCTGTGGCCGACGAAGCTGTGACGACGTTGCGCGCGGAGCTCGCGCGGTTCGGGCGAGCCGAGGAAGGGCTGGCGCTGCTGGAGGTGTTTCTGGAGGTTGCGGCGCCTCAGGTGGGGTCTGCCGTGCTGGATCCGGTGGGGATGCGGTTGCCGCCTGAGCTGACCGCTGACCGTGCCCTGGTGCAGGGGTTGATCGAGGGGATCGAGCAGGAGCCACGGCCGAAGCGGCGGCTGCTGCACGTCACTGAGCGGACGTACGACGTGTCAGACGAGCAGGCGCGGTGGGACTACGTGCGACTGGCGTACTGCGCCAACCTG
This sequence comes from uncultured Actinomycetota bacterium, assembly GCA_963770725.1. GTDB lineage: Bacteria > Actinomycetota > Actinomycetes > Propionibacteriales > Kribbellaceae > Kribbella. Next base: position 490,161 of record CAVYQT010000007.1, on the reverse strand, counting down.
GCGACGGTGTGGTGCGCCGGCCACCACACGACGTACTTTGAAGTCGCTCACCACAGCAGTGCGACGTACTGGTTGCCTGACAGCCTCAAAGCGCAGTACTTCGAGGCACTGAGCACCAGGGGGTGGGCCATCCCGGCGGACTGGCTGGCAGCAGTCGCCAAGCGGCCCAAACCCTGGTGGAAGCGCGGTGGCGGTTAGTTGACTGCCGGCAGCCGGCTGAGGGCCTGTGCGACCGATGCCTGGATGTCGGCATTGTCCCAGGACCGGTCTGTCATGGCTCCGGTCAGGTAGGCGTCGTACGCGGCCAGGTCGAGGTGGCCGTGGCCGCAGAGGGCGGTCAGGATCACCTTCTCCTCGCCGGACTCCTTGCATCGTTGGGCTTCCTCGATCGCGGCGGCCAGTGCGTGGGTGGGTTCGGGAGCCGGCACGATGCCCTCGGTACGGGCGAACTGCAGGCCGGCGGCGAAGCACTCCGACTGCGGTCTGGCGATCGCCTCGATCTCACCGGTCTCGTAGAGGTGGCTGATCAGCGGGCTCATCCCGTGGTACCGGAGTCCGCCGGCGTGGATCGGGTCGGGGACGAAGTCGTGGCCGAGGGTGTGCATCTTCATCAGCGGCGTCATCCCGATCGTGTCGCCGAAGTCGTACGCGTACGTCCCCTGCGTCAGCGACGGGCAGGCAGCCGGCTCGACCGCGCGGACGACCGGCGCCATCCGGCCGGCCCACTTCTCCCGCAGGAACGGGAACGCGAGACCGCCGAAGTTCGAGCCGCCGCCGGTGCAGCCGACGAGCAGGTCCGCGGTCTCACCGGCCATCGCGAGCTGGATCAGCGCCTCCTCGCCGATGATCGTCTGGTGCAGCAGCACGTGGTTCAGCACCGAGCCGAGCGCGTAATGCACTTCAGGATCCTGTAGGGCGGACTCGACCGCCTCACTGATCGCGATCCCGAGTGAGCCGGTGGAGTCGGGATCGCCGGCCAGGATCTTCCGCCCAGCCTCGGTGAGCTCCGACGGGCTCGGGTGCACGGTCGCGCCGAAGACCTCCATCATCGTCCGGCGGTACGGCTTCTGGTCGTACGACGCCCTGACCTGCCACACCTCGCACTCCAGTCCGAACTGCGCGCAGGCGAACGCGAGCGCCGTTCCCCACTGGCCCGCACCCGTCTCGGTCGTGAGCTTCCGGACACCGGACTTCGCGTTGTAGTAGGCCTGCGGTACGGCGGTGTTCGGCTTGTGCGAGCCCGCCGGGGAGACGCCCTCGTACTTGTAGTAGATCCGTGCCGGGGTGTCGAGCGCCTTCTCCAGCCGGTGCGCCCGGTAGAGAGGACTCGGCCGCCAGAGCCTGTAGACGTCGAGCACCTCGCCCGGGATGTCGACGTACTGGTCCTGCGACACCTCTTGCAGGATCAGGTCCATCGGAAACAGCGGCGCGAGATCATCCGGCCCCACCGGCTGCCCCGTTCCCGGGTGCAACACCGCCGGCGGTGGTGTCGGCAGATCATGCAGAACGTTGTACCACCGCGTCGGCAACTCATCCTCAGGCAACAAGATCTTCGTCGGCGTCATGCACGCAACGTAATCCTCGCCGGATGGTCCGGACAATGACCTGCCTAGGAACCGGGCCGGCACTCATTCGGCATTTTGCTAGGACGCGGGGACCGCGGCCTGGGCGGGGACGCCGAGCCAGGTGTCGATGTCGGCCAGGAGGGATTTCTGGGTTTCGGGTGGGGCGGTGGAGGCGAGGATCGAGGATCGGGCCAGGTTGGCCAGTTCTTCGTCGGTGAAGGCGTGGACTGTGCGGGCTGATTCGTACTGCTCGGCCAGGCGGGAGCCGAACAACAGCGGGTCGTCGGCGCCCAGGGCGATTCGGGCGCCGGCGTCGTAGAGCTGGCGGAGGGGGACCTCTTCAGCGCTGTCGTAGACGCCTAGGGAGACGTTGGAGGCTGGGCAGACCTCCAGGGCGACCTGTGCGTCGACCAGACGCTTCAACAAGTCGCGGTCCTCGACCGAGCGGACGCCGTGGCCGATGCGGTCGGCGCCCAGTTCGTCCAGGCAGGTCCGGACGGTTGCGGGGCCGCACAGCTCACCACCGTGCGGTGTGGAGAGCAGTCCGGCGTTGCGAGCGATCCGGAAGGCCGGCGCGAACTCCGACGTCGTACCGCGGCGCTCGTCGTTCGACAGGCCGAACCCGACCACACCGCGTCCCACGTACTGCGCAGCGAGTCGGGCCAGGGTCCGTGCGTCCAACGGGTGGCGGGTGCGGTTGGCCGCGATCACCACCTGTACGGCGATCCCGGTCGAGGCCGCCGCGTCCCGGGCCGCGTCCAGAACCAGATCGGTGAACTCGGTGATGCCGTGGAACCGGTTCGCGTACCCCGACGGGTCCACCTGGATCTCGAGCCAGCGGGAGCCGTCGGCCCGGTCGTCCTCGGCCGCCTCCCGGACCAGGCGCCGTACGTCGTCCTCCGTGCGCAGCACCGACCGGGCGATGTCGTACAGCCGCTGGAACCGGAACCAGCCGCGCTCGTCCGCCGCCGACAGCTCCGGCGGCCAGTCGGTGCGCAGCGCGTCGGGCAACCGGACACCGTGCTTGTCCGCCAGCTCGACCAGCGTCAGGTGCCGCATCGAGCCCGAGAAGTGAAGATGCAGATGTGCCTTCGGCAGTACCCGCAGATCCCGATGCGTCATCACAGAAGGTTACCGATCCACAGCGCCCGGACAGAAATCGGGCCGTCCACCTGCTGGATCGACGGCCACGACTTCAGCTGAGCAGCTTGGCGATCCGGCCGACACCCTCGGCCAGATCCGCGTCGCCGAGCGCGTAGGACAGCCGCAGGTACCCGGGCGCACCGAACGCCTCACCCGGTACGACGGCCACCTCGGCCTCGTCCAGGATGATCTCGGCCAGCTCCGTCGAGGAGGCCGGCGTCCGCCCGTTGATCTCCTTGCCGAGCACGCCCTTGACCGACGGGTACGCGTAGAACGCGCCGGTCGGCTCCGGGCACTCGACGCCGGGGATCTCGTTCAGCAGCCTCACCATCGTCTGGCGGCGGCGGTCGAACGCCTTCTTCATCTCGTCGACCGCGCTCAGGTCGCCGGTCAGTGCGGCGATCGCGGCCCGCTGCGCGACGTTGCAGACGTTCGAGGTCTGATGCGACTGCAGGTTGGTCGCGGCCTTGATGACGTCCTTCGGCCCGATCATCCAGCCGACCCGCCAGCCGGTCATCGCGTACGTCTTGGCGACACCGTTCAGTACGACGGTCCGGTCCGCCAGCTCCGGTACGACGACCGGGATCGAGGTCGACTTCGTCTCGCCGTACGTCAGGTGCTCGTAGATCTCGTCGGTGATCACCCAGAGGTCGTGCTCGAGCGCCCAGCGGCCGATCGCCTCGACCGCCTCCGGGCTGTCGACCGCGCCGGTCGGGTTCGACGGCGAGCAGAACAGCAGGGCCTTGGTCTTCTCGGTCCGGGCCGCCTCGAGCTGCTCGACGGTGACGCAGTAGTTCTGCGACTCGTCGGCGAGCACCTCGACCGGCACGCCGCCGGCCAGCCGGATGGTCTCCGGGTACGTCGTCCAGTACGGCGCCGGCAGCAGCACCTCGTCACCCGGGTCGAGCAGCGTCGCGAAGGTGTTGTAGACCGCGTGCTTGCCGCCGTTGGTGACCAGCACCTGGGCCGCCTCGACCTCGTAGCCGGAGTCGCGCCGGGTCTTGTCGACGATCGCCTGCTTCAGCTCCGGCAGACCACCGGCGGGGCTGTAGCGGTGGTTCTTCGGATCGCGCGCCGCCTCGACGGCCGCCTCGACGATGTAGTCCGGCGTCGGGAAGTCCGGCTCACCGGCCCCGAACCCGATCACCGGTCGTCCGGCCGCCTTGAGTGCCTTCGCCTTGCTGTCGACCGCGAGCGTCGCCGACTCATTGATGGCGCCGATCCGCGCCGAAACCCTGGAACCCATGGCTGCCATCTTGGCACTGCCCGGCGAGCGGTCCTACTCGGGGCCGGACCGCCAGGCCATCGCAATCGCGCGGTCCCGCCGGCACCAGGCGGGAGCGTCGCCGACGGGGCCGATTGTGATGGTCTGGGGGTCCGCAACTCAGTCCGGCGATCCCGGTGGCAGGCGCGGACCTGGTCCGGGAACACGCTCGGGGTGTGGTCCGTTGGGACCGGGTGGAGGCTGTATGGTTCTGGTCGCGGTGCGACGCCCGGGAGGGGGTCGTGCGGGTAGGGCCTCAGTTCGACCAGGTGGCCCCGAACCCGTACACTCTTCTAGTCCGGGCGTTGGAGGCCCTGACTCGGCATGCCCGAGATCAGGTCCCGCGGCGTCCGGAGGATTGCAGAGGGCACTAGCTCAACTGGCAGAGCATCGGTCTCCAAAACCGAAGGTTGGGGGTTCAAGTCCCTCGTGCCCTGCAAATCCTGACCGGCGCAGGGCCGGTCAGGCCGCCGCTAGCGAAAGAGGTAGGTCGTGACGGAGACGCGCACCCCGGCACCGTCCGGCGCCGGCAAGCCTGCGGAGAGCAAGTCGGGCAATCGCCTGCTGCGCTTCTACCGCCAGGTGGTTGCCGAGCTCCGCAAGGTTGTCTGGCCGACTCGCAAGCAGCTCTCCACCTACTTCGTGGTCGTGCTGACCTTCGTGGTGTTCGTCATCGCGTTCGTCTCGGTTCTCGACCTCGCCTTCGGCTGGGCGATGTTCAAGATCTTCGGCTGAGACGGTTCGCAGCCGCCCACGAACACCTGAGCCGGGGGTCCCGGGCCGCGGCCCGACCCGAAGCAGACAAGACCCGATGCAGAGATGACGGAGTACAACGTGTCCGAGCGCGACGACGAGATCCTCGACAACGAGGACGAGTTCGACGTATCCGCTGACTCCGACGACGAGCCCGACCTGGAACTCGATCTCGACCTGGACGACTCTGACGATGACGACGACGATCTGTTCGCGGATCTCGACGACGACGACGAAGATGAGGACGACGAGATCGCGATCGAAGACGAAGTCGAGGAGTACTCCGCCGACGACGAGGCCGAGGAGGGCCCGGCCGACGCGGACGACTCCGACGACGAGCCCGTCGTGGTCGTCGCCGCCGCCGATGCCGCGGAGGCCGACGAGGTCGTGACCGCGTCCGATGTCGAGGAGGCCGCCGACGAGCTGGCCGCCGAGACCGCCGAGACGGCGGTCGAGGACACCGAGGAAGAGCCGGTCGACGACGAGGTGGTCTTCTCCTCCGGCGACGCCGACTCCGGTACGGCGGCCGCCGCAAGCCCGGCCGCGGACGAGACCGACGACGACGCCGACGTGGAAGCCCTCGCCGCCGCGGCCGCGTCCGCCGCCGCGCAGGCCGAGGACGTGGCCGAGGAGCCGGAGCCCGAGGAGCCGGGCGACCCGCTCGAGGAGCTGCGCAGCCGGCTGCGTTCGCAGATCGGCGACTGGTACGTCGTCCACACCTATTCGGGGATGGAGAACCGGGTCAAGGGCAACCTGGAGAACCGGATCAACTCCCTGAACATGGAGGACTACATCTTCGAGATCATCGTGCCGACCGAGGAGGTCGCCGAGATCAAGAACGGGCAGCGCCGGATGGTGAAGCGCACCGTGCTCCCGGGTTACGTGCTGGTCCGGATGGACCTGACCGACGAGTCCTGGTCGACCGTGCGGCACACGCCGTCGGTGACCGGTTTCGTCGGGAACAGCCAGAAGCCCGTCCCGCTCAGCCTCGAAGAGGTCGAGAAGATGCTTGCTCCGGCCGTCGTGGCGGCGGCCGAGGCAGCGGCTGCCGAAGCCGGCGCCGCACCGACCAAGACCGCGGCCAAGAAGGTCGAGGTCGCGGACTTCGGTGTCGGCGACTCGGTCATGGTGGTCGACGGGCCGTTCGCGACCCTGCACGCCACGATCACGGAGATCAATGCCGACGCCCAGCGGATCAAGGCGCTGGTGGAGATCTTCGGCCGGGAGACCCCGGTGGAACTCAGCTTCAGCCAGATCCAGAAAGTCTAAGGACCCGAAATGCCTCCCAAGAAGAAGATCGCTGCGCTGGTCAAGGTGCAGCTCCAGGCCGGTGCCGCGACGCCGGCCCCGCCGGTCGGTACCGCGCTCGGTCCGCACGGCGTCAACATCATGGAGTTCTGCAAGGCGTACAACGCCCAGACGGAGTCCATGCGCGGCAACGTGGTGCCGGTCGAGATCACCATCTACGAAGACCGTTCCTTCACCTTCATCACCAAGACGCCGCCGGCGCCGGAGATGATCAAGAAGGCCGCCGGTCTGCAGAAGGGCTCGGCCGTCCCGCAGCGCGACAAGGTCGGCAAGATCACCAAGGACCAGGTCCGCGAGATCGCCACCACCAAGATGCCGGACCTGAACGCCCGGGACATCGACGCCGCGATGAAGATCATCGAGGGCACCGCCCGCTCGATGGGCGTCGTCGTCGACAAGTAGTACCTCCACCGGTCCACCTCGTGGGCCAGCAGGAGTGGAAGGGCGAGCAGTTCGCCCGTCAACACCACAACGCGAACGATGAGCACCGTTCGCACACAGGAGAGTAGAAATGGCACAGCGCAGTAAGGCTTACCGCACGATCGCGGACAAGATTGACTTCGACCACCTGTACACGCCGCTCGAGGCGATCCGGCTGGCCAAGGAGGCCGCCGGCAGCAAGAAGTTCAACTCCACCGTGGACGTCGCGATGCGCCTCGGGGTCGACCCCCGCAAGGCCGACCAGATGGTGCGCGGCACCGTCAACCTTCCGCACGGCACCGGCAAGACGGCACGGGTCCTCGTCTTCGCCACCGGCGACAAGGCTGAGGCCGCCAGGGCCGCGGGCGCCGACTTCGTCGGCGACGACGACATGATCAAGAAGGTGACCGATGGCTGGCTCGACTTCGACGCCGTCGTCGCCACGCCCGACCTGATGGGCAAGGTCGGCCGCCTCGGCCGGGTCCTCGGCCCGCGCGGTCTGATGCCGAACCCGAAGACCGGTACGGTCACCCCGGACGTGACCAAGGCGGTGACCGAGATCAAGGGCGGCAAGATCGAATTCCGGGTCGACCGGCACGCGAACCTGCACTTCATCATCGGCAAGGCCTCCTTCGACGAGGCCCAGCTGGTGGAGAACTACAGCGCCGCGCTGGAGGAGATCCTCCGGCTCAAGCCGGCCAGCTCGAAGGGTCGCTACATCAAGAAGACCGTCGTCTCCACCACGATGGGCCCGGGTGTCCAGGTTGACCCCAACCTCACCCGCAACCTCCTCGAGGAGACCGCCGACGCCTGAGCGTCACCAGCGTGAGAGGGGCCCCGGTTCAGCGAACCGGGGCCCCTTCGCGGTTAGGGGACGTACCGGGTGAGCCGGAGCGGCAGATCGCCGGTCTGCACGATCCACCCGTCCTCGTGTTCCTCCAGGACCGTTCCCGGCGCGACAGCCGTTGCCGCCGGTACGACGTCGGTCCGGCTGATCACGTACGTCGTGCCGCCCAGCTCCACCCTGGCTGCGGGCGACGTCACGTTCAGCGCAGCGGCCTTACGCCGTACCACCGCGGACGGTTCGTTGAGGTCGAGCCGGTACTCCGCGTCGGTGAACAACGGCGCCTCGGTCGCCGCGGCCGGATCCTGCGCCTCACCGGGATCGCCGGCGACGAGCCGGGGAACGGCCTCGTCGAGGCATGCGGTGAGGAGCTCGCGCCAGGTCTGCATGATGCCGGTGCCGTTGAGGTCTTCTGGCAACGGCGCGATCCGTTGCGCGAGGATCGCACCGGTGTCGAACTCGGCGGCCGTCCGGTGCACGGTTGCGCCGACCCGGTCGTCACCCTCGTAGATCAGCCGTTGCGGCGTCGGTCCGCGCCCGGCCGGCAACGGGGACGGGTGGCAGTTGATCGCGCCGTACTTCGGGAGCTCGAGGATCTCCGCCGGGATCAGCCGCGGGAACGCCGCCGAGATGATCACGTCCGGTCGTAGCGTCTCGATCACCGGGGCCGCGATGGTCCGCAACTTGCTGGTGATCAACGCGTTGCCGCGCTCCGGCAGGTCCAGAACCATCGGCCGGACCGACTCGCCGTACCGGGTGGAGTGCGGCAGCGTCACCACCAGCACGATCTCGTGCCCGTTCCGCTCCGCAAAATCCTGGACCAGCCGATATCCGCCCGGATAAGCATTCAACGAAACAATCCGCAGCGGCTCCACACCAACACTCCTCTCAAAAGCCTCCAGCCCACCGTACGGGCCGCCCGGTCAGCGGTGGGTTATCAGATCGGGGGTCAGGGCGGTGGCGCCGGGGCAGCCGATGAGGCGGAGGCAGTGGTCGAGTTCGTCGCCCAGGTCGGTGAGTAGGCGAGTGACTCCGGCGGAGCCGCCGACGGTGAGGGCCCAGAGCGCCGGTCGGCCGACGAAGACGGCTCGGGCGCCGAGCGCGAGGGCGGTCAGGATGTGTTCGCCGCGGCGGATGCCGCCGTCGACGTAAACCTCGGTGCTCGTGCCTGCGAGCGCCTCGGCCACCTCGGGTAGGGCCTGTGCGGTCGCGATGGACCCGTCGAGTTGGCGGCCGCCATGGTTCGACACGATCACGCCGGCCGCACCCGCGTCCGCGCAGCGTTTGGCGTCGTCGCCGCGCAGTACGCCCTTCACCACCACCGGCAGCCCGGTGCGCTCGGCGAGCCAGCCGATCACGTCCGGACTCAGGTCGTCGGCCTTCCCCAAGTCGTCGTCGGACCATTCACCGTCGGGCAGATTCGCCAGCATTTGGCCGGGTTGAACGAGATCCCACACAGTCTCCCCGGTGTCCTCCTTGCGACCGACCACCGGAGTGTCGACGGTCAGTACGACGGCCCGCGCGCCGCCCCCGACCGCCGCGTCCAGCATCCGCTCGGTGATCTCGCGATTCCGGACGACGTAGATCTGCAGCCACCACGGCACACCTGTCGCCCCGAGGTCGGCGAACGTCGTCCCGGCGTTGCTGGACAGGCCGATCAGCGAGTTCGCCGCGCCCACACCTCGAGCCATCGCGATCTCGCCGTCCGGATCCGCCATCCGGTGCATGGTCGACGGCGCCACGAGCACCGGTACGTCGACCGGCGTCCCGAGCACCGTCGTACCCACCTCGACCGTGGACACGTCGTTCAGCACGCGGGGCCGGAAACGGTACGCGGACCAGGCCGCGGCGGCCTCGCCGGCGCTGATCCCGCCGGCCGCGCCCTGCCGGAAGTACCGGTACACGGCTTCGGGCAGCTTCTCGGCCGCCGCTGCTTCAAGGGTGTCGATCCATCGCATGCGCCGCATCGTTGCACCCGATTCGGCGCCCTGGACGAGGAATACCGGAGGAATGCCGGAAGGATGCCGGCCGAGGGCCGGGGAAATTCCGTCCGGTGCCACCGGACCTGGCAGGTACAGTGGATGGCATGACGCAGCACGGGCAGCGATTTCTGCGCCCCGGCCGGCACGACGGTGCCGACGGGGTGAGCTGCTGCCGCGCTCTCTCCTGAGGTGACCGTGGCCGACCGGGGCGGACCCCCGTCGAGACCGTCACCTTGGAGCGAATCCCATGTCTGTCCTCACCCCTGTCGAACTGCACGACGCCCTGTCCCTGCGCGATCTCACCGATCCGGCCCAGGGACCGCACGCCATCCAGCTGATCGTCGACTCGATCCGTACGGCGCTCGGCGATGCCTGGCCGTACACCGAGATCTGGACCAGGCGCGATCACCCCGTAGTCACGCTGGCCGACAACTACGACAACCTCGGGTACGCCGGTGACGCGGTGACCCGGGAGGCTCGCTACACCCGCTACGCGTCAGAAGGCGAAGTACTGCGCAGCCACACGTCCGCGATGATCCCACCGGCACTGCGTGAGCTGGCCTGCTCCTCGTCGTCCGACGTACTGATGATCTGTGCGGGCATCTGCTACCGCCGTGACTCCGTCGACTGGCAGCACACCGGTACGCCGCATCAGCTCGACCTGTGGCGGATCAGCCGCAACGTCACCCTCGGAGAGCCCGAGCTGGAGGACATGATCGCCCGGCTCGTCGACACCGTGCTGCCGGGCCAGACGTACCGGACCGTGCCCGCAGTCCACCCGTACACGATCCACGGCCGCCAGATCGACGTACTGCTTGATGACCAGTGGATCGAGATCGGTGAATGCGGTGTTGCGGCGCCACACGTCCTCCGGAGGGCCGGTCTGGACGACAGCTGGACCGGTCTGGCCATGGGACCAGGGCTGGACCGTCTCTTGATGCTGCGTAAGGGCATCCGCGACATCCGGTTGCTCAGGTCAACAGATCCGCGAGTAGCGGACCAGATGCTCGACCTGACGCCGTACAAGCCCGTCTCCTCGATGCCACCGGTCCGCCGCGACCTCTCCGTCGTCGTTGACGCGTCCGCCGACGTGTCGGCCGAGGTGCTCGGTGACAAGGTCCGCAACGCGCTCGGTGTCGACGCCGACGCCGCGGAGTCCCTCGAGGTCCTTGGTGAGACGTCGTACGACGACCTGCCGCCGGCTGCCCGTGATCGCCTCCAACTCAACCCAGGTCAGCGGAATGTGCTGGTCAGACTGGTCCTCAGACCGGTCGACCGAACCCTCACCGACGCAGAGGCCAACGCACTACGGGACAAGGTCTACCGAGCACTGCACGAGGGCCTGGTCCTAGAGCTGATCGGTTAGCCGTGAGGTGGCGAGGTCGTCCGTCATCAGGTTGTCGCGGAGGCGGACTCCGTGGCCCGGAGTGGTGGGCAGGACGACCTCGCCGGGGACCAACTCGGGGAGTCCCTCGACCAAGGCGCCGTACCAGGTGCGGATGAAGGACCGGGCGGTTTCCTGGACCAGGCCGTTGGGCTGGCTGCAGACCACGTGGGTGGCGACGGCCAGGGAGACGGGTCCGGTGCAGTCGTGCGGGGCGATCGGGACCGAGTAGGCGTCGGCGAGGGAGGCGATCTTCACCGCCTCGGTGATGCCGCCGGTCCAGCCGATGTCGAGGGTGGCGACGTCGACCGCACTCCGCTGGAAGAGCGGCAGGAAGCCGCGCCGGCCGATGCAGGTCTCGCCGGTGGCGATCGGTACGTCGATCTCCGCGCGCAGGGCCCCGAGCGCGTCGGCGGCGTCGGGCCGGAGTGGATCCTCGATCCAGTACGGGCGGAACTCGGTCAGCGCCCGCGCGATCTTGGCGGCCGCCGTCCGGGTCCACAGGCCGTGCAACTCGATCATCAGGTCCATCTCGAACCCGACCTCGGCGCGGATCGCGGCGACGATGTCCAGGCCGGCCGCGAGCGCGCCCGGGGAGATGTCGGTCCCGTTGCTCTCCTCGGCGGCCTGGTCGAACGGCCAGATCTTCATCCCGCGGGTGCCTTCGTCCCACAGTTCGCGGGCGAGCCGGGCGGGATGGTGCAGAAAGGCGTACAGGTCCTCGTACTCGCCGGCGTCGGCGGGCAGGCCCCAGTTCGAGGAGTTCTGCCGCGTCGTCGTACTGACGTAGCGCCCACCCGCACACGTGTTGTACGTCCGGATGCGGTCCCGCACCGGTCCACCGAGCAGCCGCGCCAACGGCATGCCGGTCTCCTTGCCGATCAGGTCCCACAAGGCGATGTCGATCGCGCCGTTGCCGCGGAGTTCGGCGCCGCCGCCCTGATAACCGACGTACGGCGTGAGCAGCGCGGCCACCCGCTGTGGCGCCGGGTCGTCCATCCCCAGCAGAAGAGGAGCGACGGTCTCGTGTATGTGAGTCTCAACGGCGGGTGCGCCGAAGAAGGACTCACCGAGACCGGTCAGCCCGCTGTCGGTGTGCAGCCGGACGAAACACAGGTTCGACTGGATCCGCGGGCGGATGGTCTCGACCGCGGTCACTCTCACTGCAGGGCCTTGCAGAAGGTGGCGGCCTTGGCGGTGATGTCCTGCCAGTTCCCTGCCGCCACATCAGCGGGGGAGACCACGTCCGTACCGGCGCTGACCGCGAGGGCGCCGGCCGCGAGGAAGTCGCGAGCGTTGCCGGCGTTGACGCCGCCGGAGGGGATCAGCCGAACGCCGGGGAACGGGCCCGTTCAGGTCCTTGAAGTACTTCGGGCCGAGGTGGTGCGCCGGGAAGATCTTCACCGCGTCGGAGCCCAGGGCGAGGGCGGTCATCACCTCGGACGGGGTGAACGCGCCGAGTACGACGGGAATCCCGGCGGCGCGAGCAGCTTCGGCGATCGCTCCCGCCTCGGGCCCCTGGCCGGGCGTGACGAGGAACTGGGCGCCGGAATCAATCGCCTCCTGAGCATGCGCGCCGGTCTGTACGGTGCCGGCTCCCACCACCGCACCGGTCTCGGCGGCGGTGGACGCGGCGCGTTCCAGGTGCTTGGGCAGGTCGGGCGTGGTGTAGGTCAGCTCCACGACATGGATGCCGCCGGCAACCAGCGCCGCGCACAGGTCGCGGGCGTCGGAGATCTCCGGCGCCCGGACCACGGTCAGCGACGCGGTCGGTGCGGAGCAGATCCAGCGTGGTGGTCATAGAGCTTCCTCTCCAGAAGTACGACGGACAGCGCCGCCGGGTAGTGCGTCGGTACGGCGGCCGTCGTCGATGACCGGTTCGCCGTTGACGAAGACGTACGGGATGCCTTCGGCCTGCTGCCGGGGGTCGTCGAAGGTCGCGGTGTCGCGCACGGTGGCCGGGTCGAACAGCACCAGGTCGGCGTGGTACCCCTCCCGGACCAGCCCGCGATCGGTCAGCCGCAGCCGCCGGGCCGGGCGGCCGGTGAGGTGATGGATGCAGTCGGCGAGCTCGAGCACGCCGAGCTCACGGACGTAGCGGCCGAGATAGCGCGGGAACGTGCCCCACGCGCGCGGATGCGGCTTCGCGCCGACCAGGATCGCGTCCGAGCCGCCGGTGTGCGCTCGGTGCCGCATGATCGCGCGGACGTTCTCCTCGTGCCCGACGTGCTGCAGGATCGTGGTCGCCAGGCTGTCGCGGATCAGCACGTCGAAGAACACCTCGGCCGGCGCCGTGCCCGGTCTCGGTCGGCGAGCGCCGCGACCGTCTGCCCGACCGCACCGTTCAGCGCCGGGTCCGTCACGCCGCTGATCTCGATGGTGTCCCAGTCCGTCACGCAGCCGTGGCAGCCGTCCGAGCCGACGTGCTCCAGCTCGTGGCGATCCGTTCCCGGGACGCGGGATCCCGGAGCCGCGCCAGTTGCGCGTCCGGGCCGCCCTCGGCGGCCCAGCTCGGCAGCATCGCCGCCAGCGTCGTTGCCCCGGGCAGGTACGGGTAGGTGTCGGGGGTGACGTCCACCCCGTCCGCGACGGCCTTGTCGATCAGGGCCAGCAGGTCGGCGCCGCGGCCGCGGTTCGGCTCGAAGTTCATCATGGCGTGGGTGAGGTGCAGCGCGCAGCCGGATCGCCGGGCGATCGTCGACCATCTCGGCGTACGCGTCCAGCGCGCCGTCGCCGTACGAGCGGTGGTGCGGGCTGTAGTAGCCGCCGTACGACGCCACCACCCGGCACAGCTCGACCAGTTCGTCGGTGTCGCGAACATGCCGGGCGTGTAGGTGAGCCCGCTGCTCATGCCCGACCGCGCCCTGCTGCAGGCCCGTCGGCGACCAGCCGTTTCATCCGTCCAGCTCGGCGCGGGTGGCCGGGCGGTTCTCGGTGCCGACGACCAGCATCCGCAGCGTGCCCTGCGGGACCAGGTACGCCGCGTTGCACGGCGATGCCCTGGTCGAGCCGGTCCAGGTACCCGCCGACGGTGGACCAGTCGAAGTCGAAGTCGTCCGGTTCGCCGTTCCAGCCGGCGATCTGGCGCCGGAGCGCGGTCGCGGGTCGGGTCGTCGACCGGTGCGAACGACAGGCCGTCCTGGCCGAGCACCTCGCAGCGTGACGCCCTGGCTGACCTTCGCCGTGTGGTCCGGGTTCGCCAGGATCTGCAGGTCGGAGTGGGCGTGCATGTCGATGAAGCCGGGCGACAGCACCAGCCCGTCCGCGTCGATCGTCCGCGCGGCCGTGCCGGCAGGTCGTTGCCGATCGCCACGATGCGGCCACCGTCGACGGCCACGTCGGCGAGTACGCCGGGAGCGCCGGTGCCGTCGAGGACGGTCGCGCCGCGTGATCAGCAGGTCGGCCATGCTCAGAAGAAGGTCCGGACCAGGTCGACGACGACCGGGTCGGCCGCGTCCGGGTCGTCGACGACCGGGATCAGCCCCCACTTGTCGAACGCCGTGCACGGGTGGGAGAGGCCGACCGGAGCTCGTCGCCGATCGACCGACCGGGTCGCCGTCGAAGTGCAGGTAAGCCGTGCTGGTCGTTCAGCTTGGTGACGGTCATCCCGTCGGCCGTCAGCACCGGCTCGCCCGTCGAGCGCGGTCGGATCAGCTGCGGCTCGGGCAGGTCCTGGTCGAACGGCAGATCGCGCTTGCCCGCGTCGAACATCGCCAGCCCCGGCTCGGGCTGCGAGGTGACCCGGACCCAGCCGTGCATCGCGGAAACCAGTCGGTCGCCGTCCGTCCGCGGCGTCTCACCGAGCGGCGAGAGCCGGCGATACATGCCGTCGTCGTGCGTGATGTACGCGCCCGATCGCAGCACCACCCGCGCGCCGTCCTGCGCTCGAGCGGCGCCAGCACTCGGCGACCTCGTCGAAGTACGTGACTGCCGCCGGCGCTCACGACCGGTACGACGTCCGCGTCGTACAAGCCCTTGTTCCGCAGGCCGGTGTGGATCGCCGCCCAGCTCGCGGAGGTAGGACCGCACCGTCTCGAGGCTCGGCCTCGTCGACGCCGTGGCCGATCGCACCCTCGTACCCGGCGACCCCGGCGAGCCGCAGCGTCGACGCCGTCCGCGATCGCCTCGCCGACGGCCAGCGCGGTCTCGGCGTCGCGGGCACCGGTCCGGCCGTCGAGCCCGCCGACCTCGACCAGCACGTCGAGCGGGCGCGCGTCCGGTCCGACGTACGCCGACCGCGGCGCCTCCATGATCTCGACGGTCCGGACCGAGTCGGCCCAGACCAGGACCTCGAACGTCGGGGTCGGACGCGAGCTCGTCGGCGATCCAGCGCAGTTGCAGCGGGGAGACGATCGCGTTGGCGATCAGCACCCGGCTGACGCCGTACGCGCGGGCGACGCCGAGCTGGAAGCCGTTCGCGAGGGTGATCGCCCAGGAGCCGGCGTCGAGCTGCATCGCCCAGAGCGCGGGCGCCATCGTGGTCTTGCCGTGCGGCGCCAGCTCGACGCCGTGGTTGGCGCACCAGCGGGCGCAGGGTGTCCACGTTGTGCCGCAGGCCGGGCGCGGACAGAGTCAGCAGGGGAGTGGGCAGCTGGGAGAGCCGGGGCTTGTCCGCCAGCACCTCGGCGACGGTCCGGTCCCCAGAATGCGGGCGGCAGTGCCTTGTCCTGCCAGCTCACCTGCTGGTCGGCAAGAGCGGTGAGGGCGTCTGCATCGTAGGAGGCTGGCATCGGATCCTCTGCTGTTGCGCTGAGATTGCAGAATACGCAACGGTGATTGCGCATTCTGACTCCACGGTTGTAGCATCGCGCCGGAACTCGCGTCAACGAAACGGTTTCCACCCCTATCCCATCACTCGCCCGCCGAGGAGTGCCGATGTCCGACCCCGTTGGTGAGACGGGCCCGACCGCGATCTGCCTCGGCGAGGCGATGATCATGTTCGCCGGGGATGCGGGCGGTCCGCTGGAGGACGTGGAGACGTTCCGGCGGTCGGTGGGCGGGGCCGAGTGCAACGTGGCCGGTGGGCTGGCGGCGCTGGGGATCGCGACCAGCTGGATCTCGCGGCTCGGTGACGACGGATTCGGCCGGCACGTACTGCGTGACCTGCAGAAACGTCGGCGTCGAGGTCGGAGGTGTCGAGGACGACCCGGACCGGCCGACCGGCCTGTACATGAAGCACTCCATGGACGGCCGCTCGCGGATGCACTACTACCGCTCCGGCTCGGCCGCCTCGGCGATGGACCCGGCCTTCCTGGACCGGCCGGCCGTGCGGCAGCGCTTGTCCACAGCGGAGCTGGTGCACACCACCGGTATCACCGCCGCCATCTCCACCACGGCAGCCGACATGCTCGAGCACCTGGTCGCGCTCCGAGACGCGTTCGGATTCAAGCTGAGTGTCGACCTCAACTGGCGTCCGGCGCTGTGGCGTGACAAGGACCCCAAGGCGCTGTGGCGGTTGCTGCGCGCGGCTGACGTCGTACTGATCGGTGCTGACGAGGCTGAGGTCTTTGCAGGTACCAGTGACCCCGCTGAGCTGCGTGAACTGCTTGGGTCCGCAGTCCACGCTGGTGATGAAGAACGATGCGCATACTGCGCTCGTGCTGGAGCCGGACGGTCGTCGTACCGAGGTGCCAGCGCTCACTGTCGAGGTGGTCGAGCCGGTCGGCGCTGGTGACGCCTTCGCGGCCGGGTTCCTTGCTGGGACGTTGCAGGGGTTGCCGATGGTGCAGAGGCTGCGGCTGGGGCACCTGGGTGCTGCCGCGGTGCTGGCCGTGCCGGAGGACCACGCGGCCCCGCTGGACCCTGCTGTCCGCAAGGCCCTGTTGCACTGCACGGACGAGGAGTGGGCCGCTGTGCGAGTCGGTCCAGCGGGCGTGAAGCTGCCATGAGTCAGAGCCTCGCCAGGGCCCTGCAGATCCTTGCCAGTCTGGGTGAGGGCGACAGGTCGCTGGATCAGCTTGCGGCGGAGCTCGACGTACACAAGACGACGGTGCTGCGGCTGCTGCGGACCATGGAGGCAGATAGGTTCGTACGGCGTGACGAGTCGCATCGCTATCGGTTGGGTTCGCGACTGTTCTCGCTGGCGGATGCGGCTCGGGAGCAGCACGTCGTACGGGCTGTTGCGGCACCGCACCTGCGGCAGCTGAACCAGAAGACCGGGCAGACCGTGCATCTCGCGGCGTGGGAGAACGGTGAGGTGATCTACATCGACAAGCTCGACAGTGTGCGGTCGGTGCGGATGTACTCGCAGGTCGGCGTACCGGCTGCGCTGCACTGCACCGCGGTGGGCAAGGTGTTGCTGGCGGCGCAGCCGAAGCGGCAGCGGGAGGCGTTCGCTCGCGTCGATCGACTATCACGCGTTCACGCCGTACACGATCACCGAGTCCGACTGCGCTACGCGACGAACTGGACGAGGTGCGGGCCCAGGGCTGGGCGCAGGACCGGGCCGAGCACGAGTCCTTCATCAACTGCCTCGGCGCACCGGTCACCGACCACGACGGCCGGGTCGTCGGGGCTGTGTCCGTCTCCGTGCCCGACGTACTGCTGAACTACGAGCAGGTGCTCGAGCTCCTGCCCGACCTGCTCGCCACCACCCAGGCGATCAGCGCCGACTACAACTGACGTCGCCGACTACAACTGATCAGCGCCGACTACATCTGAGAGGTATGACGCTATGTCCGACAAGACCGCCGTCTCCACCACCGACGCGCCCGCGCCGCTGCCGGTGTTCTCGCAGGGAGTCCGCAAGGGCAACATCCTGCAGGTGTCCGGTCAGGGATCCGTCGACCCGGCGACCGGCGAGTTCGTCTTCACCGGTGACGTGAAGGCCCAGACCACCCGCGTCCTGCAGAACGTCGAGGCGGTCCTGACGGCCGGCGGCGGCAGCTTCGACGACGTGGTGATGCTCCGCTGCTACCTCACCACCCGCGACGACTTCGCCGCCATGAACGAGGCCTACGCCGAGTTCGTCTCCACCCGCACCCCCAGCGGCGTCCTCCCCTCCCGCACCACCGTCTTCACCGGCCTCCCCCTCGAGCAGATGCTCGTAGAAATAGACGCCCTCGCCGTCCTGAGCTGACATCTTCCGGCCACATGGTGCTACAAGGTGGCACCGTGTGGCACGAGGTGGCTATTCTGTTCACATGAACGGGCAACCTGAGATCACACAACGCGACCTGCGCACTCGGTCGAAGGAAATCATGGATGCTGTCCAGAACGGCCAGTCATTCACTGTCACCAGGGATGGACACCGCATCGGTGAGCTGATTCCGCTGCGCCGTCGGCGCAGGTTCGTTCCGCGTGACGAGTTCGCCGCCATGTCTCGCACGGCCCCGAAGGTTTCGCTGGAAAGCTTCCGGGCCGATCAGGACGCCTTCGCCGATCACCAGTTGGACGACCCATATGCCCGGTGAGCGCCGGCAGGGTCTGCTCGACACAAACGTGGTAATCCTCCGGGAGGGAATCGACCCTGCCGAGCTGCCGGACGAGATGGCAATCACCGCCGTCACTTTGGCCGAACTGTCGGCGGGACCGCATCAGGTGCGGGGCAACGGCGAGCAGAGCGAGTACGACGAGCACCTGGAGCGCGCTCTGCGGATGGACATCCTTCAGCGTGCGGAGAACGAATTCGATCCGATCCCTTTCGGTGTCGACGCTGCCCGGATCTACGGGCGGATGTGCGCCGCTGTCGTTGCCGTCGGTCGGTCGCCGCGAGGTCGCGTCGCCGACCTGATGATCGCCAGTATCGCTGTTGCCGAGGGTCTGCCCCTCTTCACGGCTAATCCCGACGACTTCAAGGGGCTCGAGGATTTCCTTACCGTGGTCCCGGTCGCCCATCCTGAGGCCGTGACCAAGGCTCATCGTTGACGGACGGCGATGACAGGGTTGGTGAGGGTGCCGATGCCGGGGATTCGGCATTCGGCGGTGTCGCCGGGGTTGATCTGGACGGCGCCGGGGTGCCGGTGGAGATGATGTCGCCGGGGTAGAGCGGCATCACCTTGCTGTGGAAGCTGATCAGGAACGCTGGGCCGAAGGCCATGTTTGAGACGGTGTTGCTGCGGTGCACCTCGCCGTTGAGGACCGTTGAGACTTCCACGGCGTCGAGCGAACCCCAGTGCGCGAGGACGGCGTCCAGCGCCGACGATCGTGGGGCCGAAGGAGAAGAAGCCGGGGAAGTTCTTCGATCGGGTCAGGAATCGCGGGTTGCGTTCCAGGATGTCCTCGGCGGTCTGATCGAGCACCGGCACCACGCCGTACACGTAGTCGAGGGCCTCGTCCTCCTCGACCTGGTAGCACTCCCGGCCGATCACCAGCCCGAGCTCGGCCTCGTCCGTGGTCCGCCGGCTCTGCGACGGGACCGGGATCGGGTCGCCCGGGCCGATGATCGTGTGGTCGCCTTCATGAACGAGGCCGGCTCGGTCGGCACGTTCTCGGACAGGTCGCCGGCTGCTCGAGGTAGTTCAGCCCGATGCCCCAGAGCTTCCGCGGATGCCGGTACGGCGCGGTGAACGCGAACTCGGCCGGGTCGCGGAAGACACGAGCGGGCGCTGCGGCCGCCACGTCGGCCAACGTGGTCAGCGAGCTCTGACCGAGGAGGGCGAGGAGATCCCCGTCGAAGCCCGGCACGAGGTCCGCGACCGGCACCACGCCCCGGTCCGGGACGAGCACCACCGCCAGTTCGTTGCCGCCAGCAATCTTCGCGGATCCCACCTGGACCGAACCGGACATGCTGCTCCCAACGTGATCGGCAAGACCTCCGGTCAGCCTAGGGGCGGCGCTGTCCGTGCAGTGAGAGGACGTGTTCGTTTCCCGCATGGTGGGATAGTCTGCCGCTATGCAGGAACACGAAGCCCGCCGTGGGTCGGTGCAGTCGATCGACCGGGCGGTGGCGATCCTGCGGTGTTTCGACGCCCGCACTCCCGATCTGGGTATCAGCGACCTGGCCCGCGCGACCGGCCTGTCCACCAGCACCGTGCATCGGCTCCTGCTGGCGATGCAGGAGAACGGCTTGATCCGCCAGACGGCGCGCCGCCGCTACGCGATCGGTCCGCTGGTCGCCCAGTTGGCTCACAGCGGCGGCATCCCGGCCGGCCTGCGCGACGCGGCGATGCCGGTCCTGCGCGCGCTCCGCGACGAGACCGAGGAGACCGCGGCCGTGCACGAGTTGCTGCCGACCGGGCAACGCGTCGTACTGGATCAGGTCGAGAGCCGGCACCAGTTGCGTCGTACCTACACGGAGTTCGGCATCCCGGTGCCGTTGCCACTCGGTGCACCGGGCAAGGTGCTGCTCGCGTTCTCGCCGCTGGAGCGGCAGGTCGAGGTGCTCGCCGGCCCGCTCGCGCAGGTGCTTCCGCAGACCATCACGGATCCCGTCGTGCTGGCCGCTCAGCTGGCCGAGATCCGGACGACGGGGTTCGCCAGGTCGATGTCGGAACGCACACCGGGCATCAGGTCGGTCGCCGCACCGGTCTTCGACTTCTCCGGGCAGGTCATCGGCTGCCTGAGCATCTCCGGTCCCGAGATGCGGATGCCGCCGGAGCGGCTGGCCGAGCTCGGCGCGCAGATCGTTCCTGCCGCCTGGACGGTCTCCGAGCTCCTCGGCGCCACTCCGGCCGGACGGGACCGCTGTACCGCCAGGGCGTCCGGGCTGAACCGATGAACCTCTGGCGTATCGCCCCGTCGGTCTACCTCCCGGCCCTCCTCTACGGCATCGGCCAAGGCGCGATCGCGCCGATCGTGGCCGTGTCCGCCACTCAGCTCGGCGCCTCGGTCGCGGTCGCCGGCCTGGTCGTCGGGGCGGCCGGTCTCGGCCAGGTCATCGGTGACATCCCGGCCGGCTCGCTCACCAACAAGATCGGTGAGCGCAGCGCGATGATCCTCGCGACCGGCCTGGTCGCGCTGGCCGTGGTCGCCTGCCTGCTCGTCCCGACGGCCTGGGGTCTCGCGATCGCGATCGCCGCGACCGGAGTGGCCGGTGCGGTGTGGGGTCTGGCCCGGCAGGCCTACCTGAGCGAGGCCGTGCCGATCGAGATGCGGGCCCGCGCGCTGTCCACGCTCGGCGGCGTACAGCGGATCGGCTCGTTCATCGGCCCGTTCCTGGGCGCGTTCGCGATGAAGTTCCTCGGCACCGACGGCGCCTACTGGGTCCACCTGGTCGCAGCGATCCTTGCCTGTGGCGTGCTGGTGAGCCTGCCCGACATCGAGTCGGTACGACGTACGCGTGGAAGCCGGCCGGTTGCCGCGCAGTCGACGTGGACCGTGATCCGGGACCACATGCCGGTGCTGCGGACCCTCGGTGTCGGGGCGCTGCTGGTCGGAGCGGTCCGGGCGTCGCGACAGGTCGTGATTCCGCTGTGGGCCCTGCACATCGGGCTCGATCCGCAGACCACCAGCATCATCTTCGGGCTGTCCGGCGCGGTCGACATGCTGCTGTTCTATCCGGCCGGGTCGGTGATGGACCGCCTTGGCCGCAAGTGGGTCGCCGTACCGTCGATGTTCGTGCTCGGGCTGGCGCACCTGCTGCTGCCGTTGACCCACTCGACCGTCACGTTGACGGCGGTCGCGCTGCTGATGGGGGTCGGGAACGGGCTCGGCGCCGGGGTGATCATGACGTTGGGGGCGGATGCGTCTCCACCGGTCGGGCGGGCGCAGTTCCTCGGTGCGTTCAGGTTGTTCGCCGACACCGGGAACGGTGCCGGGCCGTTGCTGCTCGCGGGGGCGACCGCCGTACTCGGGCTGAGCCCTGCGATCGTGATCATGGCCGGGACCGGATGGGCCGCGGCGGCCGCGATGCACCGGTCGATCCCACCGCATCCGATCCAGGACCAGCGAGCCTGAGTGGAACCGATTTGGTTCCCGGAGCGGGATCAGGCACACTGAATGCTGCCGAAGACCGCTGGTCGTCACTCTTCGAGTGACTGAAGGTCCCACCTTTGAGTGGGCGGCCCGCGCAGGTGACTTGGATAGTGTGACGCAGTTTGTTCACGCCCTTGCGCCTGCGCAGGGGCGTTTTTCTTGTCAGGGGTCCTAGGCGTGGAAGCCAAGAAAAGGAGACCCCATGGCGAGGCCGGACAAGGCCGCCGACGTCGCAGAGCTCACGGAGAACTTCCGCAGCTCGAACGGCGCCGTGCTGACCGAGTACCGCGGACTCACCGTGGCGCAGCTGCGGGAATTGCGCACTGCGCTCGGTGACGACGTGAACTACGCCGTGGTGAAGAACACGCTGACCAAGATCGCGGCCAAGGACGCCGGCGTCGAGTCGTTCGACTCGCTGCTGCAGGGTCCGTCGGCCATCGCGTTCATCAAGGGCGACCCGGTGGTTGCGGCCAAGGGTCTGCGTGACTTCGCCAAGGCGAATCCCCTTCTCGTCATCAAGGGTGGAGTGCTGGAAGGCAAGGCACTCGGCTCTGACGAGATCAACAAACTCGCTGACCTGGAGTCGCGTGAGGTCCTCCTCGCGAAGCTCGCAGGTGCGATGAAGGCGGCTCCGCAGCAAGCGGTGTCGCTGTTCGCTGCTCCGCTGTCGCAGGCCGCGCGCCTGTTCGCGGCGCTGCAGGAGAAGCTGCCGGCCGAGGCCGCCCCAGCGCAGGACCAAGGGGCGGACGAGGCACCGGCCGTGCAGGACACGGTCGAGGCACCTGCCGAGGCGAGCACCGAGGAGACCGCGCCGGCCGAGAGCTGACGCAGTCACCCACGCAACACCCATTCAGTGATCACCCAGCAACACATTTACGGAAGGACCGCCAAAATGGCGAAGCTCAGCACCGAAGAGCTCCTCGGCCAGTTCAAGGAACTGACCCTGCTGGAGCTGTCGGAGTTCGTTAAGGCGTTCGAGGAGGAGTTCGGCGTCACCGCCGCCGCCCCGGTCGCCGTTGCCGCCGCCGGGTGCCCCGGCGGCCGGCGCCGCCGCCGAAGAGGCCGTCGAGCAGGACGAGTTCGACGTCGTCCTCGAGTCGGCCGGCGAGAAGAAGATCCAGGTCATCAAGGAGGTGCGCGGTCTCACCAGCCTTGGTCTGAAGGAGGCCAAGGACCTGGTCGAGGCGGCCCCGAAGCCGATCCTGGAGAAGGTCGACAAGGCTGCCGCGGAGAAGGCCAAGGAGGCCCTCGAGGGCGCCGGCGCCACCGTCACCCTGAAGTGACCTCGTGCCGGCTGTCGTAGCCGCACAACCAAGCAGTACGCCGAAGGGCGGCCCTACCCAGGGCCGCCCTTCGTCACGTTCCGGAGCACTGCGACCCAGGCCAGCGCCCACAGCCACCCGGCCAGCACATCGGTCGGGTAGTGCCGTCCGAGTGCCAGCTGTGACCACCCCACCGCCAGCAGTACCGCCGCGCCCAGCAGTACAGCCGGCAGCCGGCGGTGCAGGATCAGCACGAGCGCACCGACCAGGGCCGCTGTGTTCGCCGCATGACCGCTCGGAAAGCTGTACTCGGACACGTCCGGCGGCAACGGCCAGAGATCCGGCCGCGATCGGCCGACGAGTTGCTTGAGCAGCGGATTCACCGCCCAGACGACACCGACCCCGGCCACGAAGAACGCCGCATCGGCCCACCGGCGCAGGGCGAGCAGCGCCACCAGCACGACGAGCGCAACGGCGCCGAGCGGCCCCAGTTCGGTGAGGTCGCTGATCGAGCTGGGCAGCCGTTGCGTCGTCCTCGTGCAGCCAGCTCAGGATGTCCCGCTCGCCCGTCAGACTCCGATCCGGTGCCACGGGCCCCAGATGGCGAACGACATCCCGCGGCTGGCCTGGATGTTGACGAACAGCGTGTGGCCGTCCGGGCTGAAAGTGGAGCCGGCGAACTCGTCGCCGGACCTGTCCGTCCCGGTGCTGCTGGTGAGCCGGTTCAGCGCGATGTCCCACAGCTGACCGCCCCGGGACAGACCGCGCAGGTAGTTGTCCTCCGTGTTGTCCTCGCAGAGCACCAGGGTTCCGCGCTTGCTGGTCGTCACGTTGTCCGGGAAGTCCAGCGTCGCCCGGTTCGGCGACTGGTAGATCAGCTGCAGCTTCCGCGCCCGGGTGTGGTACGCCCAGACCTGGCCGAAGCCGTTGCCGTAGCCACCGACCGGATCCGGCCCGGTCTCGGCCGCGCCGCCGCCCTGGGTCGAGGTGAAGTACACGACGTTGTCGTCGTACACCTGCCCTTCCAGCCGGGAGAAGTACGCCGCTCCCTGCGCCCGGCCCTGGTCACCGACGTACACGAGGGCCTGGTCGTTCGTCGTCGGCGCGGTCTGCCCCGGGGTGTACGGGAACCTCGGCGCCGGGTCGTCGATGTCGACCCACGTCACGTCGTACGTCGCCCGTCGTGGCTGCTCGGCCGCCAGGTTCAGGTTCGGACGGCCTTTGACGGCGAGCATCTGCAGCCGGCCGCCGTCTTCGATCCGCCCGCTGTCTTCATCGGGTTCCGGGGCGGGCGGTAGCGGAAGAAGCCGGACGGGAACGCGAAGTTGTCCTCGGTCAGGTACAGGTACCCGTCGTGCGGGTCGAACGAGACGGCCTCGTGCGCGAACCGGCCGGCGTGGGTGATCGGCTCCCGCTCGGACTGGCCGCGGGCCGGCACCTCGAAGACGAAACCGTGCGGCTTGGTCAGTGGGATGTTCGGCGTCCCGGTGAAGTCCGGTCCGACGTCGGGACCGTTCACCGTTTCCTCGCAGGTGATCCAGCTGCCCCACGGCATGATTCCGCCGCTGCAGTTCATCATCGTGCCGTTCAGGCTGGTGTAGGCCTCGACCACCTGTGCCGAACCGCGTCACCTCGATCGTCGTCGTCCCGCCCTGGGCCATCGCGTCGTACGGCGTCCCTGGACCGAAGGGCGCACCCGGATTGTTCACTTCGTGGTTGCGGACCAGCACGACGTTGCCGTTGCGCCGCTTGAAGGCGCCCATGCCGTCGTGCCGCCCGGGCAGGTTGGTGCCGTCGGTCAGCACGACCGGGAACTCCGTGTCGTGGAAGGACCGGTAGGCGAACCCTTCCGGCAGGTGCAGCCGGACCTTGCCGTCGCGCAGGTCCGGGATCGCCCGCAGCGTCCGGAAGGTCGGGCTGCCGGCCGGAGCCGCCGCCGCCTCGCGGGCCACGAACCCCTGGAACGGCCCGCCGGCGAGCATGCCGCCCGCGACCGCCGCACTACCTCTGAGGAATGTTCGTCGTTCGATGCTCATTCGTCCCCTCCTCGGCCTGCGAAATCCTGGATCGACGCTAGCTTTCGGCCCGATTCCCGGACAGGTCTCGGATCGACCTGGGCAGCCGCTAAGATCACCCGGAGCCGCGGACGATCAGCACACAGTGATCGGCGTCAGCACACAGTGATCGGCGTGACCGGAGCGTGACGCATTGGTCACCGTCGATTGACATGCGGGGGTTACACAAAACTGTACTCGTGCGTAACCTAGGCAACCGCCCCGTCGTTGGAACGGCAGAACGTCGTCGGTCGGGGGCCAGTCAGACAACCCGTGAGGCAGACCGAGCAGGAGGGCCAGGTGGGCGTCGAAGTCCGCGTCGAAGGTCTCACCAAGTCCTTCGGAAGCCAGTTGATCTGGGGCGATGTGTCGCTGACGCTGCCTGCCGGTGAGATCTGCGTGATGCTCGGCCCGTCCGGAACCGGGAAGTCGGTCTTCCTGAAGACGCTGATCGGTCTGCTCAAGCCGGACAAGGGTCACGTCCACATCGAGGGCACCGACATCGCCACCTGCAGCGAGCGGTCGCTGTACGAGATCCGCAAGCTGTTCGGCGTGCTGTTCCAGGACGGCGCGATGTTCGGCTCGATGAATCTCTACGACAACGTCGCCTTCCCGCTGCGCGAGCACACCAAGAAGTCCGAGGCCGAGATCCGCTCCATCGTGATGGAGAAGATGGAGATGGTCGGCCTGGTCGGCGCGGAGCGGAAGCTCCCGGGCGAGATCTCCGGCGGGATGCGCAAGCGGGCCGGTCTGGCCCGCGCGCTGGTGCTGGAGCCCGAGATCCTGCTGTTCGACGAGCCCGACTCGGGCCTGGACCCGGTCCGTACGGCGTTCCTGAACCAGCTGATCATCGACCTGAACGAGATGACCCAGGCCACCTGCCTGATCGTCACCCACGACATCAACACCGCGCGGACGGTGCCGGACAACATCGGGCTGCTCTACCACCGGCACCTGGCGATGTTCGGCCCGCGGGAGATGCTGCTGTCCAGCGAGGAACCGGTGGTCCGCCAGTTCCTGAACGCGCAGCGGGTCGGCCCGATCGGCATGTCCGAGGAGAAGGACGCCGACGAACTGGCCCGTGAGGCGGACCAGGAGCTCCCGCCGCTGCCGCCGATCCCGGTGCAGCAGCTGCCGAGCAGCGGCATGATCCGGCCGACCCAGCGGCCGCCCGGCGAGTGGTGCCGGGAGAACGGCGTCACCCCGCCGCCGGGGTCCTTCGCCGCCGATGTTGTAGGCACAGTGGGGGTTTCGTGAGCCTTTCCGCCACCGCCCCGCTGAAGCACGCCGGCTCACTGTTCTCCTTCGCCCTCGATACCGCCCGGGCCTCGGTACGGCGTCCCTTCCAGCTGAGGGAGTTCCTGCAGCAGGCCTGGTTCGTCGCCAGCGTGACGATCATCCCGACCGCGCTGGTCGCCATCCCGTTCGGCGCGGTGATCGCGCTGCAGGTCGGCGGCCTGATCAAGCAGTTCGGTGCCCAGGCCTTCACCGGCTCGGCCGCCGTACTGGCCGTGGTCCGGGAGGCGTCGCCGATCGCGACCGCGCTGCTGATCGCCGGCGCCGGCGGTTCGGCGATCTGTGCCGACCTGGGTGCGCGCAAGATCCGCGAGGAACTGGACGCGATGATGGTGCTCGGCATCGACCCGATCCAGCGGCTGGTGGTGCCGCGGGTGCTGGCGACAATGCTGGTCGCGTTCTTCCTGAACGGGTTTGTCAGCGTGGTCGGCGTGATGGGCGGCTACGTCTTCAACGTCGTCCTGCAGGACGGGACGCCAGGCAGTTATATAGCCTCGTTCACCGCGCTCGCCCACCTGCCCGACCTGTGGCAGGGCCAGGCGAAGGCGCTGGTGTTCGGATTCATCGCCGCGGTGGTGGCGTCGTACAAGGGGATGAACGCGGGCGGCGGGCCGAAGGGGGTCGGCGACGCGGTGAACCAGTCCGTCGTCATCACCTTCATGCTGCTGTTCGTCGCGAACTTCTCGATGACGGCGATCTACTTCCAGCTCGTCCCGCCGAAGGGGGCCTGACCGTGTCAGCCCTCGTCGACACCCTCGTGAAGAGGCCGCTGCACTCCCTCGACCGCCTGGGTGAGCAGCTGTCGTTCTACATCAAGGCGCTGGCCTGGTCCGGCAAGTCGATCACCCGGTACCGCAAGGAGATCCTCCGGCTGCTGGCCGAGGTGACGCTCGGCACCGGCGCGCTCGCGGTGATCGGCGGCACCGTCGGCGTGATCACCTTCCTGGCCTTCTTCACCGGCACCGAGGTCGGGCTGCAGGGCTACTCGGCGCTGAACCAGATCGGTACGTCGGCCTTCGCCGGCTTCGTCTCGGCGTACATCAACACCCGCGAGATCGGTCCGCTGATCGCCGGCATCGCGCTGGCCGCGACCGTCGGCTGCGGGTTCACCGCCCAGCTCGGCGCGATGCGGATCAGCGAGGAGATCGACGCCCTCGAGGTGATGGCGATCCCGTCGCTGCCGTACCTGGTCACCACCCGGATCATCGCCGGCCTGATCGCGGTCATCCCGCTGTACGTCGTCGGCCTGCTCGCGTCGTACTTCGCCACCCGGCTCACCGTGACCATGTTCTACGGGCAGAGTACCGGGACGTACGACCACTACTTCCATCTCTTCCTGCCACCCGGGGACGTGCTGTGGTCGTTCGGGAAGGTGCTCGTCTTCGCCGTCCTGGTGATCCTGGTGCACTGCTACCACGGCTACCACGCGACCGGCGGCCCGGCCGGTGTGGGCGTCGCGGTGGGTCGTGCGGTCCGGACCTCCATCGTCGTCATCAACGTCGTCGACCTGCTGCTGTCGATGGCGATCTGGGGTACGACGACCACGGTCAGGCTGGCGGGGTAGCGCGATGAGACGTGTCCTGGGTGTCGCCTTCATCGGTGTGCTCTGCTTCCTGCTCTGGCTGACCTACGCCTTCTACGCCAAGGTCTTCACCGAGACGGTCGTGGTGGAGCTGAAGACCAGCCACATCGGCCTGCAGTTGAACCAGCACGCGGACGTGAAGCTGCGCGGCATCATCGTCGGCGAGGTCCGCGACGTCTCCACCGACGGCGGCGAGGCGACCGTCGAGCTGTCGCTCAAGCCGGAGCAGGTGGCCGAGATCTCCAGCGCGGTCAGCGCCCGGATCCTGCCGAAGACGCTGTTCGGCGAGAAGTACGTCGCCCTGGTCCCGCCGACCGGTCCGCAGGGCCGGCATATCAAGGCCGGTGACGTGATCTCGCGGGACAAGACCGCGGTCGGTATCGAGATCGAGAAGGTGCTGAACGACGCGCTGCCGCTGCTGCAGGCGGTCGATCCGGCCGACCTGAACGCCACCCTGAACACGCTGGCCACCGCCCTCGAGGGCCGCGGCACCGAGATCGCCGGCACGCTGACCCAGCTGGACGCGTACCTGAAGAAGCTGAACCCGAACGTCCCGAAGCTGATGGCCGCGCTGACCAAGCTCACCCAGGTCTCCCAGCTGTACGGCGACGCGACACCCGACCTGGTCCGGGCGCTGCGGAACCTGACCGTCACCGGCAACACGGTGGTGGACAAGCAGGTCCAGCTGCAGAAGTTCTTCGTCGACGTCCAGAACCTGTCCAGTACGACGAACACGTTCCTCAAGGAGAACGACGACCGGGTGATCCGGCTCGGCGAGGTCAGCCGGCCGGTGCTGGACCTGCTGGAGCGGTACTCGCCCGAGTACCCGTGCTTCCTCAAGGTGATGACGGAAACCTCGCCGATCCTCAACGACACGTTCCGGGACGGCCGGCTGAACATCAACCTCGAGCTGATCACGAACCAGCCGACGCCGTACGAGCCGAACGAACTGCCGGCCTACAAGGACCACCGCGGGCCGACCTGTGTGGGGAAGAACTACAGCCATCCGGGAGAGAAGCCGGGTCCGTACACCCAGGAGAACCCGGCGCCGTACATCACCGGTGAGGACGGCGTGATCGGCGACCACAACAAGAACGAGCGATTCCCGCTGAACCTCCAGCTGAACCGGGCCCTGAATCGAACACTGCCCGGGTTCGACCTGGACACCCAGGGCGTCGGTACGCCGTCCGAGCAGAAGGTCATCGACTCGGTCGTCGGCCCCGAGATGGGTGTCGCGCCGTCCGACGTACCGGACCTGACCACGCTGATGGTCGGGCCCCTGCTGCGCGGAGGGCAGGTGAACCTGAAGTGAAGATCCTGGACAAGAAGACGTCGTTCGACACCGTGCGGCTGGCGATCTTCGTGGTGGTGACGACGGTCGCGACCGCGCTGCTGGCGGTGACGATCGGGAACATCAGCTTCAACGCGACGACGAAGTACAAGGCGGTGTTCACCGACGCGGTCGGGCTGAACAAGGGTGACGACATCCGGATCGCCGGGGTGAAGGTCGGCCAGGTCGACAAGATCGCGCTGCATCAGACTGATGCCGGTCAGAGCGGCTTGGCGATGGTGACGTTCAGCGTCGACTCCGACCAGGTCCTGGACGAGTCGACGAAGGCGACGCTGCGGTACCGGAACCTGGTCGGCAACCGCTACATCGCGCTCACCGACGGCGTCGGCGGCGGCGAACGGATGAAGGGAGGAGGCGTCATCCCCAAGGAGCGGACCGCGCCCGCGCTGGACCTGTCGGTGCTGTTCAACGGGTTCAAGCCGCTGTTCACCGCACTGACCCCGGCGGACGTGAACCAGTTCGCCTTCGAGGTGATCAAGGTGCTGCAGGGCGAGGGCGGCACGATCGAGTCGCTGCTGGCCAGGACGGCGTCGCTGACCACGACCCTCGCCGATGCGGACCAGGTGATCGGCGACCTGATCACCAACCTGACCTCGACACTGCAGATCGTCTCCCAGCGGCAGCAGAACTTCTCCCAGTTGCTGGTGAACCTGCAGCAGTTCATCACCGGGCTCAGCCAGGACATCAACCCGATCCTGAACTCGGTCGGCTCGATCAACTCGCTGAACAACAAGACGGCCGGCCTGCTGCAGCAGACCCGGGTGCCGATCAAGTCCGACCTGGCCCGGCTGCGCACGGTCGCGACCACCCTCGACGACACCCAGGCGATCTGGGTGAAGACGTTGCAGAACATGCCGGAGAAGCTGAACACGATGACCCGGACGGCGTCGTACGGCTCCTGGTTCAACTTCTTCCTGTGCAACTTCGACGGCAACGTCACCCTGCCGACCGGAACCCGCGTCCCGGTTGCCTACGACAACAACTCGGCGAGGTGTGCCAAGTGACCCCGTTCCGCGAGCAGAACCAGGTGACCGTCGGCGTCATCGGCCTGACCGTGCTCGGGCTGATCATGCTGGCCGCGTTCAAGGCGCAGGACCTGCCGCTGATCGGCGGCGGGACGAAGTACTCCGCGCAGTTCTCCGAGGCCGGGGGGCTGAAGCCGAACGACGAGATCCGGGTGGCCGGCGTCCGGGTCGGGCAGGTCCGCGCGGTCGAGCTCGAGGGCACCCACATCCGGGTCGACTTCGTGGTCGACAAGGGTGTGAAGCTCGGCGACCAGACCGGCGCCGAGATGAAGATCAAGACCCTGCTCGGGCAGAAGTACCTCAAGCTGAACCCGGCCGGCTCCGGTCAGCTCGAGGCCGGCTCCGAGATCCCGCTGGCCCGGACCATCTCGGCGTACGACGTCGTGGACGCCTTCAGCGATCTTGCGAACACCACCGAGCGGATCGACACCGCCCAACTGGCGAAGGCGCTGGACACGCTCTCGACGACGTTCCAGAACACGCCCGAAGAGGTGCAGGCGTCGCTGACCGGGCTGTCCCGGCTGTCCCGCAACGTGGCCAAGCGCGACGAGCAGCTGAAACTGTTGCTGCAGCACTCGAACGTGGTCACCAAGGTCCTTGCCGACCGCAACCAGCAGCTGATCAAGCTGATGAAGGACGGCAACACCGTCTTCCAGGCCGTGCAGGCCCGCCGGGCGCTGATCCACCAGTTGCTGGTGTCGACGCAGAAGCTGTCCGCCCAGATCACCGCGCTGGTCCGGGAGAACCGCAAGGACCTGGCGCCGACACTGCAGAAGGTGAACGCCGTGCTGGCGGTCCTGCTGAAGAACCAGAACGACCTGGACGCCAGCATCAAGGGACTGGCGCCGTTCGTCCGCGTCTTCACCAACACCCTGGGCACCGGCCCGTGGTTCGACGTCTACCTGCAGAACCTGGCGCCGGTCCCGGAGATCCCGGCACCGAGGGTCCCGATTCCCGGGCTGCCGTCGATCCTGGGAGGTGGCGGCTGATGAAGATCGCGTCCTTGTCCCGGCTGATCGCGATCGCGGTGGTTCTGGTGATCCTCGCGGTCAGCGTGATCTCGCTTTGGCCGCAGCCCGAGCGGGTGTTCGCCTCGGCGTACTTCCCGCGGGCGGTGTCGGTCTATCCCGGCTCCGACGTCCGGATCCTCGGCATCAAGGTCGGCGAGGTGGAAAGTGTCACCCCGGCCGGCCGGACCGTGCGGGTGAAGTTCTGGTGGGAGGCCGAGCACAAGGTGCCGGCCACCGCGAAGGCCGTGATCGCGGCGCCGTCGATCGTGGCGGACCGGTACGTCCAGCTCACGCCGGCGTACTCCAAGGGCGAGGTGATGGCCGACGGGGCCGAGATCCCGATCGACCGGACCGCCGTACCGCTGGAGCTGGACCAGATCTACCAGAGCCTGAACGACCTGTCCGTCGCGCTCGGTCCGAAGGGTGCGAACGACCAGGGCGCGCTGTCGCGACTGCTGGACGTCTCGGCGAAGAACCTGAACGGCCAGGGCGCCAAGCTGAACCAGACCATCACCGACGTGTCCAAGCTGACCGGGACGCTGGCGGGCAACTCACAGAGCCTGTTCGCCACCATCCGGCAGTTGCAGACGTTCGTGTCCGCGCTGGCCGCGAACGATCAGTTGGTCCGCCAGTTCAACACGAACTTCGCCGCCACCTCGACCACCTTGGCCGGTGAGCGCCAGGATCTGGCCAAGGCGCTGTCCCTGCTGGCGACGGCGCTCGGCGAGGTCGCCACCTTCGTCAAGGACAACCGGGCGCTGCTGAAGACGACGGTCTCGAGTGCCACCGACCTGTCGCAGATCCTGGTCAAGGAGAAGGCCGCGCTGGCCGAGGTCCTCGACACCGCGCCGCTCGGCCTGGGCAACCTGGCCCGGGTGTACAACCCGCAGTACGGGACGCTGGATCAACGGCTCAACCTGGCCCAACTGGACGACCCGGCGACGTTCATCTGCTCGCTCCTGCGGCAGGCGAACCAGCCGATGTCGACCTGTACGGCGCTGAAGCCCGTCCTCGATGCCCTGAGGAAGTTGCCGCTACTGAGCCAGCTCGCCGGTGGTGCGCCGGCGAGCGGCGGCCCGGCCGGTACGCCGTGGGCCCCGCAGCCCAAGGCACCGTTGAACAGTCCTGACCCGGTCGACCCGACCCTCGGGGGGCTGGTCCGATGAGGTGTCGATCGATGAAGGGCCGTACGACGATCATCGCCGGCCTGCTCGGGATGGCCATGCTGCTGACCGGGTGCGACTTCAGCGTGTACTCGCTGCCGTTGCCGGGTGGCGCCAAGATCAAGGGGCCGTCGTACACGGTCACCGTCGAGTTCGCCGACGTACTGGATCTGGTGCCGAGGTCCTCGGTGAAGGTGGACGACGTCACCGTCGGCACGGTCGAGAAGGTCTGGCTGGACGGGTACGTCGCCAAGGTCCGGATCAAGCTGCCGAAGAGTCTGGAGCTACCGGACAACGAGCGGGCGACGATCCGGCAGACCAGCCTGCTGGGCGAGAAGTTCGTGTCGCTGTCGGCACCCGCCGGCTCGGAGCAGCCGCGCGGCAAGCTCGACAACGGCGAGATCATCCCGCTGTCGCGGACCACCAGCAACGTCGAGGTCGAGGAAGTCCTCTCCGCCCTGTCGCTGCTGCTGAACGGCGGCGGTGTGGCCCAGCTGCAGATCATCACCCAGGAGCTGAACAAGGCGCTGACCGGCAACGAGCCGGCCATCCGCAGCGTGCTCACCCAGCTGAACACGTTCGTCGGCACCCTGGACCAGAACAAGGAACGGATCGTCACCGCGATCGCCGCGGTCGACGCGCTGGCAAAGAAGCTGAACGCGCAGAAGGCGACGCTGGCGACCGCGATCGACTCGCTGCCGAAGTCGATCGCGACGCTGGACAAGCAGCGCGCGGCCCTGGTGAAGACGCTGCAGGCGCTCGCGACCCTTGGCAACACGGCCACCCGGGTGATCACCGCGTCGCAGAAGGACCTGGTGGCCAACCTGCAGTCGCTGTACCCGATCCTGACCAAGCTGGCCGAGGCGGGGGAGAACCTGCCGAAGGCGCTCGAGTTGCTGTTCACCTACCCGTTCCCGGACCAGGCCGCGAAGGCCGTCCAGGGTGACTTCACCAACCTGGGCATCACCCTGGACGTGAACACCCAGAAGGCGCTGCAAGGCCTGCTGGGCGTCACCGTGCCGACCGTCGGCCCGGCGTCGATCCCGGTGCCGCGGCTGAGCGTCCCGCTGCACAACCCGACCGGCAACGGCCTGCCGTCGCTGCCGGTGCCGACCGGTACGGCGACCACCTGCACCACGATCCTCGGCCTACCGGTCTGTACGCCGAAGCTGAACCGCTCGGGCTTCGACCCTGAACTGGCCAAGGTCTTGATGCCGGGGGTGGCGAAGTGATCACCAGAACGGTCCGGATCCAGCTGATCGTGTTCCTGCTGATCACCGTGGTCGGCGTCGCCTACGTCGGCGGCAAGTACGCCCAGATCGACAAGTTGCTGTTCGACGACGACTACACCGTCAGCGCCAGCTTCGCCGAGTCCGGCGGCATCTTCTCCGGTGCCGAGGTGACGTACCGCGGCAAGCCGGTCGGCCGGGTCGGCGAGCTGAAACTGCTGTCCGACGGCGTCGACGTGAACCTCGACATCGACAAGGGCGTGAAGATCCCGAACGACCTGATCGCGGTGGTCGCGAACCGGTCCGCGATCGGCGAGCAGTACGTCGACCTGCAGCCGCGCCGCGACAGCGGTCCGTACCTGCAGGACAACTCCCGGATCGCCCGCGAGAACACCGCGATCCCGATCGACACCACCGAGCTGCTGCTGAACCTCGACCAGCTGGTGAACTCGGTCGACAAGGAGAGCCTGCGGACCACGGTCCGCGAGCTCGGCACCGCGCTGAAGGGCCGGGGCACCGACCTGCAGCGGATCATCGACAGCTCCGGCCGGCTGATCGACGACGCGGACGCGAACATCCTGCAGACGATCAAGCTGATCAACGACGGCGACACCGTGCTGGCCACCCAGGTCGCCGGCGGGGACGCGATCAAGACCTGGGCGAAGAACCTCGCCCTGCTCTCCGACACCCTGGTCAGCTCGGACGCGGAGATCCGCCAGGTGATCGACCAGGGCTCCGGCGCCTCCCAGCAGGTGACGGCCCTGATCGCGGAGATCCGTGCGGACATCGCGGTGCTGCTCGGTAACCTGCTGACGGTGAGCGAGTTGACCGCGGTCCGGCTGGACGCCGTCGAGCAGCTGCTGGTGGTGTACCCGGCGGTGTCGATGGGCGGCTACGTCGTACCGGCCAAGGACAAGGCCACCGGGCACTACGACGCGCACTTCGGCCTGGTGCTCGGGCTCGATCCGGCCGCCTGCCGGGCCGGGTACGGCGGGACCGACAAGCGGGTCCCGCAGGACACCACCGACAAGGCGGCCAACTCCAAGGCGGGCTGTACGGCGAGCCCGTCGACCGGCGTCAACGTCCGCGGCGCCCAGAACAAGCCGAGCCCGTCGACCCGCGAGGACCTGAACCGGACCGGATACGGGATCGGGTACGACCCGGCGACCGGTATCGCGGGCGGATCCGGCGGGACGCCGGAACTGGTGCTCGGCTCCACCGGCGGACAGGCCGACCTGCTCGGCAGCGACTCCTGGAAAGCCCTCATCCTCGGACCGGTGACCGGCAAGTGACTCCTGGTAACTCCCCCTCCGCCAACTCCACGCGGGGCCCGCTGATCCTGGCCTGGGCGCTGAGCGTCCTGCTCGTGATCGGGCTGGCCGGTGCGACCCTGTCGATCGTCGCGCTGCAGCGGCAGAGCGAGGACGAATCCGAGCGGGACGGCGCGATGAAGGCCGGCCGGCAGTTGGCCCTCGACTTCACGACGTACGACTACAAGACCTGGGACGCCGACACCAAGCGGGTGCTGGACGACTCCACCGGGCAGTTCAAGCAGGAGTTCCAGGCCGGGCTGAACGTGGTGAAGGCCGAGGTGCAGACCAACAAGGCGACCTCCAAGGGCGATGTGAAGGAGGCCGCGGTGGTCTCGAACGACAAGGACTCCGCCCAGATCCTGGTGATCGTGGACGCGGTGGTGACGAACACGGCCTCGACCGAGGGTGTGCAGCGCCGCTACCGGATCAAGCTGGACCTGGTCCGGGAGCAGGACCGCTGGCTGACCGCCGACCTGCAGGCGGTGGGCTGATGCCGGACCGTTCCCGCAACCGCCCCCGGATCGCCGGCCAGCGCCGTACCTCCACCGGTACGACGACCGCCCCGCCGCAGCCCGGGATCGACGAGGTGGAGGCCGCTGAAACCACGGCCGAAGCGCCATCCGAAGTGACAACGAGGGTCTCGGAAGAGGCTGCCGAGGACGTGACCCCGGCCACATCGGAGCCCTCGACGGCACCCGAAGAGCCCTCAGGCGAAGCCTTGGCGGCTACGGAGGGTGACGGAAAGCGCCGGTCGCTGGGCGGTGTGCTGTCCGCGCTGCTGGGCGTCCTGGTGGTGCTCGTGCTGACCTGCGCCGTCGTCCTCGGGGTGAAGGCCTGGCAGGGCAAGCAGGCCGAGGATGCCCGCGACCAGGCTGCCGCGGCGGGCCGGAAGGCGGCCGAGACCGCGCTCAGCTACGACTACCGTGACCTGGACAAAAGCTTCTCCGCGGCCCGCGCGACGATGACCCCGGAGTTCGCGGCCAAGTTCGACGAGACGGCCAAGGTGGCCGGCGAACTGGCCACCAAGACCAAGGCGACGGTCCGGGCCGAGGTGCGCGAGGTCGGAGTCCGCGACGGCGACGCCGACCGGGTCACGCTGATCATCTTCGTCAACCAGACCACCACCAGCACGATCACAGAGGGTAATCCCCGGGTCGATCTGAACCGGACCAGGTTCACGATGGTCCGAAACGGCGACCAATGGCTGGTCCAGGAGATCGCCGGACTGTAGTCTCTAGGTGACTCCGGACAGGATGTCCTGGGCGGCTCGCGGGTACTCTTCCCGTTCGAGAACCCGGGTTGATCCTTGACTGAGTGGGTGGTCCGAAGGCATAGTATCGGACCCCATTGGACAGGCTTGCCCTGATCGGGTAGCCTATTGCTTTGCGCTGCCTTTAATCCCACCCTGGCTCTGGTCTCGACTTGACTAGGGCGGTTCGGCGTGCGCTCCCAGCACCGAAGTGCCAGCACCGATGTTACTTTGCGAGCCCGTGGAAGGACGCCCCTTGGTCGCCTCGCGCAACCCCCAGTCCGACAGCATTTCCGACGTTTCCGGCTCCCGCCGCATTTCCTTCGCAAAGATCTCCGAGCCTCTCGAGGTTCCGGATCTCCTTGCGCTGCAGGTGGACAGTTTCGACTGGTTGGTCGGTAACGAAACGTGGCAGGCCCGTGTGGCCGCCGCCGAGGCCGAGGGAAGGTCGGACCTGTCCGGCCCCAGCGGCCTGGAAGAGATTTTCGAGGAGATCTCCCCGATCGAGGACTTCAGCGGCACCATGTCGCTGTCGTTCCGCGACCACCGCTTCGAGCCGCCGAAGAACACGGTCGACGAGTGCAAGGAGCGGGATGTCACCTACTCCGCGCCGCTGTTCGTCACGGCCGAGTTCATGAACAACGAGACCGGCGAGATCAAGAGCCAGACCGTCTTCATGGGTGACTTCCCGTTGATGACGCGCAAGGGCACCTTCGTCATCAACGGCACCGAGCGGGTGGTCGTGTCCCAGCTCGTCCGTTCGCCCGGTGTGTACTTCGAGCGCACCCCGGACAAGACGTCGGACAAGGACATCTTCACCGCCAAGATCATCCCGTCGCGCGGTGCGTGGCTGGAGTTCGAGGTCGACAAGCGCGACATGGTCGGCGTCCGGCTGGACCGCAAGCGCAAGCAGAACGT
Organism: uncultured Actinomycetota bacterium; assembly: GCA_963770725.1. GTDB lineage: Bacteria > Actinomycetota > Actinomycetes > Propionibacteriales > Kribbellaceae > Kribbella. The sequence continues at coordinate 453,192 of CAVYQT010000007.1, read as the reverse complement.
CACCGTGCTGCTGAAGGCGCTCGGCTGGACCGACGCGCAGATCCTGGAGGAGTTCGGCGACTACGAGTCGATCCGGCTCACCCTGGAGAAGGACCACACCTCCGGGCAGGACGACGCGCTGCTGGACATCTACCGCAAGCTGCGGCCGGGTGAGCCGCCGACGCGGGAGGCCGCCCAGGCGCTGCTGGACAACTACTACTTCAACGGCAAGCGCTACGACCTGGCCAAGGTCGGCCGGTACAAGATCAACAAGAAGCTGGGCCGCGACGAGGCCCACGACACCGCCGTCCTGACGATCAACGACATCGTCGCGACGATCAAGTACCTGGTCGCGCTGCACGAGGGCAAGACCGAGCTGGACGCGCCGCAGGGCGAGATCGTGGTCGAAGAGGACGACATCGACCACTTCGGCAACCGCCGTCTGCGCACGGTCGGCGAGCTGATCCAGAACCAGCTGCGCACCGGCCTGGCCCGGATGGAGCGCGTGGTCCGGGAGCGGATGACGACCCAGGACGTCGAGGCGATCACGCCGCAGACCCTGATCAACATCCGTCCGGTGGTGGCGGCGCTGAAGGAGTTCTTCGGCACCTCCCAGCTGTCCCAGTTCATGGACCAGACCAACCCGATCGCGGGTCTGACCCACAAGCGCCGCCTGTCGGCTCTCGGCCCGGGTGGTTTGAGCCGGGAGCGGGCCGGCTTCGAGGTCCGCGACGTACACCCGTCCCACTACGGCCGGATGTGCCCGATCGAGACCCCGGAAGGCCCGAACATCGGTCTGATCGGCTCGCTCGCGACGTACGGCCGGGTGAACCCGTTCGGCTTCGTCGAGACGCCGTACCGCAAGGTCGTCGACGGCCAGGTCACCGACCAGGTGGACTACCTGACCGCGGACGAGGAGGACCGTTTCGTCATCGCTCAGGCCAACGCGGCGCTGACCGACGACGACCGGTTCGCCGAGGACCGCGTGCTGGTCCGCCGGCGCCACGGTGAGGTCGAGCTCGTGCTGGTCGACGACGTCGACTACATGGACGTCTCGCCGCGTCAGATGGTGTCGGTGGCGACCGCGATGATCCCGTTCCTCGAGCACGACGACGCCAACCGGGCGCTGATGGGCTCGAACATGCAGCGGCAGGCGGTTCCGCTGATCACCGCCGACGCGCCGCTGGTCGGCACCGGGATGGAGTACCGCGGTGCGGTCGACGCCGGTGACGTGCTGGTGGCCGACAAGGCCGGTGTGGTCAAGGAGGTCTCGGCCGACCTGATCGAGGTCGCCGCCGACGACGGCACGTACCAGACCTACCGGCTGGCGAAGTTCCGCCGGTCGAACCAGGGCACCTGCATCAACCAGCGCCCGCTGGTCGACCAGGGGCAGCGGGTCGAGGCGAACGGTCCGCTCGCCGACGGTCCGTGCACCGACGAGGGCGAGATGGCACTCGGCCGCAACCTGCTGGTCGCGTTCATGCCGTGGGAGGGTCACAACTACGAGGACGCGATCATCCTCAGCCAGCGCGTGGTCCAGCAGGACCTGCTGACCTCGATCCACATCGAGGAGCACGAGGTCGATGCTCGCGACACCAAGCTGGGTCCGGAGGAGATCACCCGGGACATCCCGAACGTCTCCGACGAGATGCTGGCCGACCTGGACGAGCGGGGCATCATCCGGATCGGCGCCGAGGTCACCACCGGCGACATCCTGGTCGGCAAGGTCACCCCCAAGGGTGAGACCGAGCTGACGCCGGAGGAGCGGCTGCTGCGCGCGATCTTCGGTGAGAAGGCCCGTGAGGTCCGCGACACCTCGCTGAAGGTGCCGCACGGCGAGAACGGCACCGTCATCGGCGTCCGCGTCTTCGACCGCGACAACGGCGACGAACTGCCGCCGGGCGTGAACCAGCTGGTCCGCGTGTACGTCGCCCAGAAGCGGAAGATCTCGGTCGGCGACAAGCTGGCCGGCCGGCACGGCAACAAGGGCGTCATCTCGAAGATCCTGCCGGTCGAGGACATGCCGTTCCTCGAGGACGGCACCCAGGTCGACATCATCCTGAACCCGCTGGGCGTGCCCGGCCGGATGAACGTCGGTCAGGTGCTCGAGACCCACCTCGGCTGGGTTGCCAGCCGCGGCTGGGAGATCGACGAGGCGAACAAGGAGGAGTGGGCCCAGCGGCTGATCAAGATCGGCGCCGGTTCCGCGCCTGCGATGACGAACGTGGCCACCCCGGTCTTCGACGGCGCCAAGGAGGAGGAGGTCACCGGCCTGCTCGGCTCCACGCTGCCGAACCGCGACGGCGTCCGGATGGTCGACAACACCGGTAAGGCCCAGCTGTTCGACGGTCGTTCGGGTGAGCCGTTCCCGGAGCCGGTCGGTGTCGGCTACATGTACATGCTGAAGCTGCACCACCTGGTCGACGACAAGATCCACGCACGGTCGACCGGTCCGTACTCGATGATCACCCAGCAGCCGCTGGGCGGTAAGGCCCAGTTCGGCGGTCAGCGGTTCGGCGAGATGGAGGTGTGGGCCCTGGAGGCCTACGGTGCCGCCTTCGCGCTGCAGGAGCTGCTGACGATCAAGTCCGACGACGTGGTCGGCCGGGTCAAGGTGTACGAGGCGATCGTCAAGGGCGAGAACATCCCGGAGCCGGGTATCCCGGAGTCCTTCAAGGTTCTGGTCAAGGAAATGCAGTCCCTGTGTCTGAACGTGGAGGTGCTCTCGTCCGACGGAAGCCGGGTCGAGATGCGCGACAGCGAGGAGGACGTCTTCCGTGCCGCGGAGGAACTGGGCATCGATCTGTCCCGGCGTGAGCCGAACAGCGTCGAGGAGGTCTGAGCGGGTTGCCGCTTGAGATCAACAACCAACTCACTCAGACCACCCCTTCGGGGGTCTGGGGGTCGCCCCCCAGAACAACACTTAGCAACGGGAGATAACACATCGTGCTCGACGTGAACTTCTTCGACGAGCTTCGGATCGGCCTGGCGACCGCGGATGAGATCCGCCAGTGGTCGCACGGCGAGGTCAAGAAGCCCGAGACGATCAACTACCGGACGCTCAAGCCCGAGCGTGACGGACTGTTCTGCGAGAAGATCTTCGGTCCCACCCGGGACTGGGAGTGCTACTGCGGCAAGTACAAGCGCGTTCGCTTCAAGGGCATCATCTGCGAGCGGTGTGGCGTCGAGGTCACCCGCTCCAAGGTGCGCCGTGAGCGGATGGGCCACATCGAGCTGGCCGCGCCGGTCACCCACATCTGGTACTTCAAGGGTGTCCCGTCGCGGCTCGGCTACCTGCTCGACCTCGCCCCGAAGGACCTGGAGAAGGTCATCTACTTCGCGGCGTACATGATCACCGACGTCGACGAGGAGTCGCGGCACCGCGACCTCTCCTCGCTGGAGGGTCGCACCGATGTCGAGCGCAAGCAGCTCGAGAACCGGCGCGACAACGACATCGAGACGCGGCTGAAGAAGCTCGAGGAGGACCTGGCGCAGCTCGAGGCCGAGGGCGCCAAGGCCGACGTACGGCGCAAGGTCAAGGAAGGCGCCGAGCGTGAGGTCAAGCAGCTGCGCGACCGTGCGCAGCGCGAGATCGACCGCCTCGACGAGGTCTGGACCCGGTTCAAGAACCTGAAGGTCCAGGACCTGGAGGGCGACGAGATCCTCTACCGCGCCATGAAGGAGCGGTTCGGCAAGTACTTCGAGGGCGCCATGGGTGCCGCCGCGATCCAGCGCCGGCTGGAGACCTTCGACCTGAAGGCCGAGGCGGACAACCTGCGCGAGACGATCAAGACCGGCAAGGGCCAGCGCAAGACCCGCGCCCTGAAGCGGCTCAAGGTCGTCACCGCGTTCCTGGCCACCAACAACAGCCCGATGGGCATGGTGCTCGACTGCGTCCCGGTGATCCCGCCGGACCTGCGGCCGATGGTCCAGCTCGACGGTGGCCGGTTCGCCACCTCGGACCTGAACGACCTGTACCGCCGGGTGATCAACCGGAACAACCGGCTCAAGCGACTGCTCGACCTGGGCGCGCCGGAGATCATCGTCAACAACGAGAAGCGGATGCTGCAGGAGGCCGTCGACGCGCTGTTCGACAACGGCCGCCGCGGCCGTCCGGTCACCGGCCCGGGCAACCGGCCGCTGAAGTCGCTGTCCGACATGCTCAAGGGCAAGCAGGGCCGCTTCCGGCAGAACCTGCTCGGTAAGCGCGTCGACTACTCCGGTCGTTCGGTGATCGTCGTCGGCCCGCAGCTGAAGCTGCACCAGTGCGGTCTGCCGAAGGCGATGGCGCTGGAGCTGTTCAAGCCGTTCGTGATGAAGCGGCTGGTCGACCTCAACCACGCGCAGAACATCAAGTCCGCCAAGCGGATGGTCGAGCGCCAGCGCGCCCAGGTCTGGGACGTGCTGGAAGAGGTCATCACCGAGCACCCGGTGCTGCTGAACCGGGCGCCTACCCTGCACCGGCTGGGTATCCAGGCGTTCGAGCCGCAGCTGATCGAGGGCAAGGCGATCCAGATCCACCCGCTCGTCTGCTCCGCGTTCAACGCGGACTTCGACGGTGACCAGATGGCGGTGCACCTGCCGCTGTCGGCCGAGGCCCAGGCCGAGGCCCGGATCCTGATGCTGTCGACGAACAACATCCTGAAGCCGGCCGACGGCCGTCCGGTCACGATGCCGACCCAGGACATGATCATCGGCATCTACTTCCTGACCATGCTGAAGGAGGGTGCGCTCGGCGAGGGTCGTGCGTTCAGCTCGGTGGCCGAGGCGCTGATGGCGTTCGACCGCAACGAGCTGTCGCTGCAGGCGAAGGTCACGCTGCGTCTCGACGAGGCCGCCCTACCCGAGGGTGCGGCCGGCTCGGCCGACGGCGGGTTCTCGCTGGAGACCACGCTGGGCCGGGCCCTGTTCAACGAGGCGCTGCCGGCGGACTACCCGTTCGTCGACGTCGAGGTCGGCAAGAAGCAGCTGGGCGGGATCGTCAACGACCTGGCCGAGCGGTACTCCAAGGTCCAGGTGGCCAACTGCCTGGACGCGCTGAAGGACCTCGGTTTCCGCTGGGCCACCCGGTCCGGGGTGACCGTGTCGATCGACGACTTCAGCACGCCGCCGTCCAAGCCGGAGATCATGGCCCGGTACGAGTCGCAGGCCGAGAAGGTCCAGAAGCAGTTCGAGCGGGGCCTGATCACCTCGTCCGAGCGGCGCCAGGAGCTGATCGAGATCTGGACCGGCGCCAACGCCGAGGTCGGCAAGGCGATGGAGGAGAACTTCGAGAAGGCCAACCCGATCTGGATGATGGTCCACTCGGGTGCCCGAGGCAACATGATGCAGATCCGGCAGATCGCCGGTATGCGTGGTCTGGTGGCCAACCCGAAGGGCGAGATCATCGCCCGGCCGATCAAGTCCAACTTCCGCGAGGGTCTGTCGGTGGTCGAGTACTTCATCGCCACCCACGGTGCCCGGAAGGGTCTGGCCGACACCGCCCTGCGGACCGCCGACTCGGGGTACCTGACCCGTCGTCTGGTGGACGTCTCGCAGGACGTGATCATCCGCGAGGAGGACTGCGGCACCGAGCGGGGCCTGCCGAAGAAGATCGGCGAGCCCGGTCCGGACGGCAAGGTCGTGCACGCGGAGAACGTCGAGACCAGTGCCTACGCACGGACGCTGGCCACCGACGCGATCGATCCGGACGGCAACGTCGTACTGGCGGCCGGCAGCGACCTGGGCGACGTCTCGATCGCCCAGCTGGTCGAGGCCGGGCTCCAGGAGGTCAAGGTCCGCTCCGTGCTGACCTGCGACGCCAAGACCGGTACCTGCGCGAAGTGCTACGGGCGGTCGCTGGCGACCGGCAAGCCGGTCGACATCGGCGAGGCGGTCGGCATCATCGCGGCCCAGTCCATCGGTGAGCCGGGTACGCAGCTGACCATGCGTACCTTCCACACCGGTGGTGTCGCGGGTGATGACATCACCCACGGTCTGCCGCGTGTGGTCGAGCTCTTCGAGGCCCGCCAGCCCAAGGGCAAGGCGCCGATCTCGGAGGCCGCCGGCCGGATCTCGATCGAGGACACCGACAAGACCCGGAAGCTGGTGCTCACCCCGGACGACGGTGCCGAGGAGGTCGCCTACCCGGTGTCGAAGCGTGGCCGCCTGCTGATCGAGGAAGGTCAGCACGTCGAGGTCGGTCAGCAGCTGACGCAGGGTACGCCGGACCCGCAGGAGGTTCTGCGGATCCTCGGCGTACGCAAGGCGCAGGAGCACCTGGTGGACGAGGTCCAGGAGGTGTACCGGTCGCAGGGTGTGGCCATCCACGACAAGCACATCGAGATCATCGTCCGGCAGATGCTGCGCCGGGTCACGGTGATCGAGTCGGGCGACGCCCAGCTGCTGCCGGGTGAGCTCGCGGACCGGATCACCTTCGAGGCGGAGAACCGTCGCGTGGTGGCCGAGGGCGGTACGCCGGCCTCGGGCCGTCCGGTGCTGATGGGGATCACCAAGGCCTCGCTGGCGACCGAGTCGTGGCTGTCGGCCGCCTCCTTCCAGGAGACGACCCGCGTCCTCACCGAGGCCGCGATCCACGGCAAGTCCGACTCGCTGGTCGGTCTGAAGGAGAACGTCATCATCGGCAAGCTGATCCCGGCCGGTACGGGCATGGACCGGTACCGCAACATCCGGGTGGAGCCCACCGAGGAGGCGAAGGCCGCGATGTACTCGATGGTCGGCTACGAGTCGTACGACTACGACTTCGGCCCGTCCACCGGGCAGTCGGTCCCGCTCGACGACTTCGACCTCGGTTCGTACCAGAACTGATTCGAGTCACCTTCCCCTGACCGGGGCGGTGGGGCGGGGAAGAAGCGATACCGAGGGCGGCACCCCACCAGGGGTGCCGCCCTCGGCGCGTTGCGGTGCAGGATGACCTATGGCCGCAAACAAGACCGTCAAGACCGATGCGTCCGTCGACGACTACCTGGTCGGTATCGCCGGTCCGCGCGGCGAGGACGCCCGCACACTGAACGACCTGCTGACCGCCGCGACCGGCCTCGAGCCGGCCCTGTGGGGCCCGTCCATCGTCGGCTACGGCGACCGCCACCTGGTCTACGAGAGCGGCCGCGAGCTGGAGTGGTTCCAGGTCGGCTTCGCCGCGCGCAAGCAGGCCCTGACGCTCTACCTCACCGAGGGATTCGAGGGGTACGACGAACTGCTCGAGCGCCTCGGCCCGCACACGACCGGCGTCGGCTGCCTCTACGTCAAACGCTTGTCCGACGTGGATTCCGCTGTTCTGACCGAGCTTGTACGGCGGAGTGTTGACGGCGCGCGGGGTGGCGGCTGAAGTTGTCCCCGTGATACGCCAAGATTGGTCCATGACCGATCTCCCGGCCTACCTGCGGCCTTTCGTCCTGGGAGTCTTGGACGGACCCGACGTGCGGGTCGACCGGCTCGGGGAGATCGACTTCTACCGCCCGGCCGGAACGGCGCGGACCGGCGCGATTCTCTTGGTGCACGGGGGCCCGATGCCGCCCGATCTCGCGGCGACGCCGCGGGACTGGCCGGTGTTCAAGGGCTACGCGACCGCTGCCGCCCGGCGCGGCGCAGTGGCTGCTGTCGTCGACCACAGCCTGATCCACGGCTTCGACCAGCTGGTCACCGCCGCGGACGAGGTGGAGGCCGCTGTCGGCCTGCTGCGATCCGATCCACGGGTCGACCCCGATCGGGTCGCCCTGTGGTTCTTCTCCGGCGCCGGCCTGCTGGCGGGGGAGTGGCTGGACAGCCGCCCCGACTGGCTGCGTTGTGTCGCCCTGACCTACCCCCTGCTCGCCACCCCGCCCGGTGTCGACGAACTGGTTCATGCCGCCGAAGTGATCGGCAAACACAAGGATCTGCCGGTGCTGCTGACCCGAGCCGGACTCGAGCGTGCGGAACTCGCCGGCCCGGTCGCGGAGCTCGTCTCCGCCGGTGGCACCGCGCTGGACATCATCGACGTACCGAAAGGGCACCACGGGTTCGACATGCTCGACCACACCGAAGAATCACGCGCCGCCGTCACCAAGGCCCTGGACTGGGCGATCGCCCACCTGGGCGAGGAGCCGGACGGCCAGGAAAAACTCCTCGTTCCCCCTCCAACGGCCAAGTCCTCCACCCGTCGTACGACGGCCGCCGCCAAGCCGGCCGGGGCCGTGAAGGCGGCAGCTGTGCAGGCTGCGCCGGCCAAGGAGCCCACGGCAGCTGCTGCGCCCGCCGGCCAGCAGGTGCCTGCCACACCTCCTCCCGCTGCCACTCCGACGCCCAAACCTGCCCCTGCCGCCACTCTTACTCCTACTCCAACGCCTGCTCCTACTCCTACGCCTGCTCCGGCCGGCGCGCCCGCGTCGACGCCGCTCGCCACCGTCGCGGCCGCCACGGTCGCGGCGGCCACCACTGACACCCCGGCCGCGCGGGCAGTCGCCCGGGAACACTCGGCGTACGCCGCGCACGATCTGGAGGCGTTCCTGGCGATGTATTCGCCGACTGCCCGGATCGAGCTGGCGGACGGCACCGAGCTGAAGGGCCGCCGGTTCCTGCGCGAGTACTACCGGTCGCGTTTCGACGCCGGCCGCTGCAAGTCCGAGGTGGTGCAGAAGCTGATGCTCGGCGAGTGGGTGGTCGAGCACGTGCTCGCCTACGACACCGGCGAGCCGACGCCGATGATCGCCGTCTATCGCGTCACCGACGGGTTGATCGCCGAAGTCCAGTTCCGGATCTGAGAGGTCCGGCGACCAGTTGGCCGGGTTCGAGCGAGACGGCCGCGGATTCCGCGGCCGTCCTCGACCCGACTGGTATGGCGGCGCGATGGCCGCGCGAGCGGCCGCGACCCGCCGATCCGGACCCACGGACGGTCAGTGGTCTTACCGTCGTACCTCCGGAGCGCGCGGCTGAACCGGTCGCGCCGTGGCGTACTCTCCGAACCCTGTAGACTGGACCTGCGGAAGCACCTCAGCGCCGGTCGGTCACTCATTTTGACCGTGCTTGAGGCAGCCGCTAGTCTTAACGATCGTGCCCGGGTCATCCTGGGCCGTCATGCGTGCCCCTCGTCGAACGGGTCTGCGCGCGTGGCACGGGACTCCTTCCGACAAGCTGGAGATTACGGCTTCGGTACGCCCGTGCGCACGCGACACACCCGACCGCGGGGGTCAGGCAACAGCAGCAGCAGAAGAAAGCCGGACGACAGAAAGAGACCTACGCGGTGCCCACCATTCAGCAGCTGGTCCGCAAGGGCCGCCAGGACAAGGTGTCCAAGAACAAGACGCCCGCCCTGAAGGGTTCCCCTCAGCGTCGCGGTGTGTGCACGCGCGTTTACACCACCACGCCGAAGAAGCCGAACTCGGCCCTTCGCAAGGTTGCGCGTGTCCGCCTGACCAGCGGCATCGAGGTCACCGCGTACATCCCCGGCGTCGGCCACAACCTGCAGGAGCACTCGATCGTGCTCGTGCGTGGCGGTCGGGTGAAGGACCTTCCGGGTGTCCGGTACAAGATCATCCGCGGTTCGCTCGACACCCAGGGTGTGAAGAACCGGAAGCAGGCCCGCAGCCGTTACGGCGCGAAGAAGGAGAAGAGCTAATGCCGCGCAAGGGCCCGGCCCCGAAGCGCCCGGTCATCATCGACCCGGTCTACAGTTCGCCGCTCGTCACCCAGTTGATCTCCAAGATCCTGGTGGACGGCAAGAAGCAGATCGCGCAGAGCATCGTCTACACCGCGCTCGAGGGCACCCGCACCAAGACCGGCACCGACCCGGTCATCACGCTGAAGCGTGCGCTGGACAACGTGAAGCCGAGCATCGAGGTGAAGAGCCGCCGGGTCGGTGGCGCCACCTACCAGGTGCCGATCGAGGTCAAGCCGGGCCGGTCCACCACGCTGGCGCTGCGCTGGCTGACGACGTACTCCCGCGCCCGTCGCGAGAAGACCATGTCCGAGCGGCTGATGAACGAGATCCTGGACGCCTCGAACGGTCTGGGTGCCTCGGTCAAGCGCCGCGAGGACACGCACAAGATGGCCGAAGCCAACAAGGCTTTCGCCCACTACCGCTGGTGATCCGGGGTCCGATCCGGACCCCAGCGCTCACCCCTTTGACGCAGTACAGAATCGAGAGGTAGACCACCGAGGTGGCCGTACAAATCACCACCGACCTGGCCAAGGTCCGCAACATCGGGATCATGGCTCACATCGACGCCGGCAAGACGACGACGACCGAGCGGATCCTCTTCTACACCGGTATCACCTACAAGATCGGTGAGGTCCACGAGGGCGCCGCCACGATGGACTGGATGCCGCAGGAGCAGGAGCGCGGCATCACCATCACGTCCGCCGCGACGACCTGCACCTGGGAAGACCACACCATCAACATCATCGACACCCCGGGCCACGTCGACTTCACCGTCGAGGTGGAGCGCTCGCTGCGTGTCCTCGACGGTGCCGTCGCGGTGTTCGACGGTGTCGCCGGCGTGGAGCCCCAGTCGGAGACCGTCTGGCGTCAGGCGGACCGGTACGGCGTGCCCCGGATCTGCTTCGTGAACAAGCTCGACCGGACCGGCGCGGAGTTCATGCGCTGCGTCGACATGATCAAGGACCGGCTCGGCGCCGTCCCGCTGGTCATGCAGCTGCCGATCGGGGCCGAGGCCGACTTCATCGGCGTCGTCGACCTGATCGGGATGCGGGCGCTGACCTGGCGCGGCGAGACCAAGATCGGTGAGGACTACACGGTCGAGGAGATCCCGGCCAGCCACACCGACCTGGCCGCCGAGTGGCGCGACAAGCTGATCGAGACCGTGGCCGAGGCCGACGACGAGATCATGGAGCTGTACCTGGAGGGCGACGACCCGACCCAGGAGCAGCTGGTGGCCGCCGTCCGCCGGGCCACCCTGGCCAGCAAGCTGACCCCGGTGCTGACCGGTACGGCGTTCAAGAACAAGGGCGTCCAGCCGCTGCTCGACGCGGTCAACGCCTACCTGCCGAGCCCGATCGACGTGCCGGCCATCGAGGGCCACGACGTCAAGGACCCCGAGCAGGTCGTCCTGCGCAAGCCGGACGACAGCGAGCCGTTCTCGGCGCTGGCGTTCAAGATCGCGGCCGACCCGCACCTGGGCAAGCTGACCTTCATCCGGGTCTACTCGGGCAAGCTCGAGACCGGCACGCAGGTGCTGAACCCGACCAAGGGCCGCAAGGAGCGGATCGGCAAGATCTACCGGATGCACGCGAACAAGCGTGAGGAGATCGCGTCGATCGGCGCCGGCCACATCGTCGCCGTGATGGGTCTGAAGGACACCACCACCGGTGAGACCCTGGCCGACGCGGCGCACCCGGTCGTGCTGGAGTCGATGCAGTTCCCGGCCCCGGTCATCTCGGTCGCCATCGAGCCGAAGTCGAAGAGCGACCAGGAGAAGCTGGGCGTCGCGATCCAGCGGCTGGCCGAGGAGGACCCGACCTTCCAGGTCCGGACCGACGAGGACACCGGCCAGACGATCATCGCCGGCATGGGCGAGCTGCACCTCGAGGTGCTGGTCGACCGGATGAAGCGCGAGTTCCGGGTCGAGGCGAACGTCGGCAAGCCGCAGGTCGCCTACCGCGAGACCATCAAGAGGAAGGTCGAGAAGGTCGACTACACGCACAAGAAGCAGACCGGTGGTTCGGGTCAGTTCGCGCGCGTGATCATCGACATCGAGCCGACCAGCGTCGAGGCCGGTGGTGAGGGCGGGTACGAGTTCGTCAACGCCGTCACCGGTGGCCGCATCCCCCGGGAGTACATCCCGTCGGTGGACGAGGGCGCCCAGGAGGCGATGGAGTTCGGCGTACTGGCCGGCTACCCGATGGTCGACGTCAAGGTGACGCTGCAGGACGGCGCCTACCACGACGTCGACTCCTCCGAGCTCGCGTTCAAGATCGCCGGTTCGATGGCTTTCAAGGATGCCGCCCGGCGGGCGAACCCGGTCATTCTGGAGCCGATGTTCGCGGTCGAGGTCACCACGCCCGAGGACTACATGGGCGAAGTGATCGGTGACCTCAACTCTCGCCGTGGCCACATCCAGTCGATGGACGAAGGCCCCGGTGGCAGCCGGGTCGTGAAGGCCCTGGTGCCGTTGTCGGAGATGTTCGGGTATGTCGGTGACCTGCGGTCCAAGACCCAGGGCCGCGCGTCCTACTCGATGCAGTTCGATTCCTACGCCGAGGTTCCGAAGAACGTGGCGGAAGAGATCATCAAGAAGGCCCGGGGCGAGTAGTCTCTCGCTCCTGACCAACACCCCCAAAGCGCGTCGGCGTACGGCGTAGTCAACATTTATCTAGGAGGGCCCCAGTGGCGAAGGCGAAGTTCGAGCGGACTAAGCCGCACGTCAACATCGGCACCATCGGTCACATCGACCACGGTAAGACCACTCTTACCGCGGCGATCACCAAGGTGCTGCACGACAAGTACCCGAACCTCAACGAGGCGTCGGCCTTCGATCAGATCGACAAGGCGCCCGAAGAGCGTCAGCGCGGTATCACCATCTCCATCGCGCACGTCGAGTACCAGACCGAGGCCCGGCACTACGCCCACGTCGACTGCCCGGGTCACGCGGACTACATCAAGAACATGATCACCGGTGCGGCTCAGATGGACGGTGCGATCCTGGTCGTCGCCGCCACCGACGGCCCGATGCCGCAGACGCGTGAGCACGTGCTGCTCGCCCGTCAGGTCGGCGTGCCGGCGATGGTCGTCGCGCTGAACAAGTGCGACATGGTCGACGACGAGGAGATCCTGGAGCTCGTCGAGCTCGAGGTTCGCGAGCTGCTCTCGGAGCAGGAGTTCGACGGCGACAACGCGCCGATCGTCCGGGTCGCCGCTCACCCGGCGCTGCAGGGCGACGCCAAGTGGGGCGAGTCGATCATCGAGCTGATGAACGCCGTCGACGAGTACATCCCGCAGCCGGAGCGCGAGGTCGACAAGCCGTTCCTGATGCCGGTGGAGGACGTCTTCACCATCACGGGTCGCGGTACGGTCATCACCGGCCGGATCGAGCGCGGTGTCGTGAAGATCAACGAGACCGTCGACATCGTCGGCATCCGTCCGGAGAAGCAGACCACCACGGTCACCGGTATCGAGATGTTCCGGAAGCTGCTGGACGAGGGCCAGGCTGGTGAGAACGTCGGCCTGCTGCTGCGTGGCACCAAGCGCGAGGACGTCGAGCGCGGCATGGTCGTCATCAAGCCGGGCACCACGACCCCGCACACCAACTTCGACGCGTCGGTCTACATCCTGTCGAAGGAGGAGGGCGGCCGTCACACGCCGTTCTTCCAGAACTACCGGCCCCAGTTCTACTTCCGCACCACGGACGTCACCGGCGTCGTCACGCTGCCCGAGGGCACCGAGATGGTCATGCCGGGCGACAACACCGACATGTCGGTCGAGCTGATCCAGCCGATCGCCATGGAGGAGGGTCTGAAGTTCGCGATCCGCGAAGGTGGCCGCACCGTCGGCGCCGGCCGGGTCACCAAGATCATCAAGTGATCACACGAGGTCCGCGAGGGCTCGCAGTCTGAGCCCCGCGGACCTCTGCTTTGCGCCTGGATCCGGCGCTCAGGTGGGCCGGATCAGGCGTGGAGCCACCCGATTGGCGTTTCGGCGCCGATCTCTGGCACAATATTCAGGTTGCTCAGGCGAGGCCGCCGGGGCGCGCCCCAGACCATCCGGTCCGGCTGGTGCGCCGGACCGGAGACCATGCCGAGGTTCCGGTCCGAGACCGGGCCCCGATCACCATTCCAGGTCGATGAAGCGGTGAGTCGTGCGCGTTCCGCGCCCGCGACACACCCGACCTCGGGGGTCGGAGCAACGCAACGAAGACGATAGAGAAGGACGAAGCGAAGCGATGGCGGGACAAAAGATCCGCATCCGGCTGAAGGCCTACGACCACGAGGTCATCGACAGCTCGGCGCGCAAGATTGTCGACACGGTGACGCGTACTGGTGCGAAGGTTGCTGGCCCGGTGCCGTTGCCGACGGAAAAGAACGTGTTCTGCGTCATCCGCTCGCCGCACAAGTACAAGGACAGCCGCGAGCACTTCGAGATGCGCACCCACAAGCGGCTCATCGACATCATCGACCCCACGCCGAAGACCGTCGACTCGCTGATGCGCCTCGACCTGCCGGCCGGTGTCGACATCGAGATCAAGCTCTGAGGGACGCGAACAACCAATGAGCAAGCAGAAGAACACGCGCGGTCTGCTGGGCACCAAGCTCGGCATGACCCAGACCTGGGACGAGAACAACCGTGTCGTCCCCGTGACCGTGATCCAGGCCGGCCCGTGCGTCGTGACCGAGGTGCGTACCTCGGACAGCCACGGGTACGACGGCGTCCAGATCGCCTTCGGCGACATCGACCCCCGCAAGGTGAACAGCCCGATGCGCGGCCACTTCGACAAGGCCGGCGTGACGCCGCGGCGTCACCTGCTGGAGCTGCGCACCGCCGACGCGAGCGAGTACACGCTGGGCCAGGAGATCAAGGCCGAGGCGTTCGCCGCCGGTGAGCTGGTCGACGTCTCCGCCACCAGCAAGGGCAAGGGCTTCGCCGGTGTGATGAAGCGGCACGGCTTCCACGGCCTCCGCGCCACTCACGGTGTGCACAAGAAGCACCGCTCGCCAGGTTCGATCGGCGGCTGCGCCACCCCGGGCCGGGTCTTCAAGGGCCTGCGGATGGCCGGCCGGATGGGCAACGAGAACGTCACCACGCAGAACGTGTCGGTGCACGCGATCGACACCGAGCGCGGCCTGATCCTGCTCAAGGGCGCCGTTCCGGGTCCGAAGGGCGGCCTCGTGCTGATCCGCGACGCCGCGAAGGGAGCTGCCAAGTGAGCACCGTCGACGTCGTCGTCGTGAAGGGCGACAAGGTCAGCAAGAAGGGTTCCGCCGAGCTTCCGGCCGAGCTGTTCGACGTCCAGGTCAACGTGCCGCTGATCCACCAGGTCGTGGTGGCCCAGCTGGCCGCGGCCCGTCAGGGCACGCACAAGACCAAGACCCGGGGCGAGGTTTCCGGTGGCGGCGCGAAGCCGTACCGGCAGAAGGGCACCGGTCGCGCCCGGCAGGGTTCGACCCGCGCGCCGCAGTTCACCGGCGGTGGCGTGGTCCACGGCCCGACGCCGCGCGACTACAGCCAGCGGACCCCGAAGAAGATGATCGCCGCCGCGCTCCGCGGTGCGCTCTCGGACCGGGCTCGCGACGGCCGGGTGGCCGTGGTCGAGAAGTTCGTCGACGGCGAGACCCCGTCCACCAAGGCCGCCCTGAAGGTGCTGGCCGAGGCGGCCGAGCCGGGCAAGGTCCTGGTCGTGGTCGAGCGCGCCGACGAGCTCACCTGGCTGAGCCTGCGCAACGTGCAGCACGTGCACCTGATCGCCGCCGACCAGCTGAACGCGTACGACGTACTGGTCAGCGAGTCGGTCGTGTTCACCCAGGCCGCGCTGGAAGCGTTCGTCGCCGGCGCCCCCAAGGGCAAGTCCGTCAAGGCCGTCGCCACGTCGACCGAGGCCGACCAGGAGGTTGAAGCATGAGCCACGGAGTCAACAAGGATCCGCGGGACGTGCTGCTGCGGCCGGTCGTCAGCGAGAAGAGCTACGGCCTGCTGGACGAGCAGAAGTACACGTTCGAGGTTGACCCGGATGCCAACAAGACCGAGATCAAGCTCGCGGTCGAGAAGGTCTTCAAGGTCAAGGTCAGCGACGTCAACACCATCAACCGCAAGGGCAAGCGCCGCCGGACCCGGTCCGGCTGGGGCAAGCGCCCGGACACCAAGCGGGCGATCGTGACCCTCAAGGGTGACGACCGCATCGACATCTTCGGAGGCCAGTCGTAATGGGTATCCGCAAATACAAGCCGACGACGCCGGGCCGCCGTGGCTCGAGCGTGGCCGACTTCGTCGAGCTCACCCGTTCGACCCCGGAGAAGTCGCTGCTGCGTCCGCTCCCCAAGAAGGGCGGCCGGAACAACTCCGGCAAGATCACCACCCGGCACCAGGGCGGCGGTCACAAGCGGGCGTACCGGCTGATCGACTTCAAGCGGTACGACAAGGACGGTGTCCCGGCGAAGGTGGCCGAGATCGAGTACGACCCGAACCGCACCGCGCGGATCGCGCTGCTGCACTACGTCGACGGCGAGAAGCGTTACATCCTCGCCCCGGCGAACCTGAAGCAGGGCACGATCGTCGAGAACGGCCCGGCCGCCGACATCAAGGTCGGCAACAACCTGCCGCTGCGCAACATCCCGGTCGGCTCCACGGTGCACGCGGTCGAGCTGCGTCCGGGCGGTGGCGCCAAGATGGGCCGCTCGGCCGGTGCCAGCATCCAGCTGGTCGCGAAGGAAGGCCGGATGGCCACCCTGCGGATGCCGTCCGGCGAGGTCCGGATGGTCGACGTGCGCTGCCGCGCCACCCTCGGTGAGGTCGGCAACGGCGAGCAGTCGAACATCAACTGGGGCAAGGCGGGCCGGATGCGCTGGAAGGGCAAGCGCCCGACCGTCCGCGGTGTCGCGATGAACCCGGTCGACCACCCGCACGGTGGTGGTGAGGGCAAGACCTCGGGTGGTCGCCACCCGGTGTCCCCGTGGGGTCAGCCCGAGGGCCGTACCCGCACCCGCAAGGAAAGCGACCGCATGATCGTCCGGCGCCGCAAGGCCGGCAAGAAGCGCTGATAGGAGCCGGCCAGATGCCACGCAGTCTGAAGAAGGGCCCGTTCGTCGACCACCACCTGATCAAGAAGGTGGAGGTGCAGAACGAGAAGGGCACCAAGAACGTCATCAAGACCTGGTCCCGCCGATCGATGATCGTGCCGGACATGATCGGTCACACGCTGGCGGTGCACGACGGCCGCAAGCACGTGCCCGTGTTCGTGACGGATGCGATGGTCGGGCACAAGCTCGGCGAGTTCGCCCCGACCCGGACGTTCAGGGGTCACGAGAAGGACGACCGGAAGTCACGGCGTCGCTGACTCTGGTCAGTGACGAAGCGAAAGCAACCTACGGAGAGATTCGAACATCATGAGCGTTCAAGAGCGTAGGGCGATCAGCGCCCGTCGCGAGAGCCTGCTGGGCGACGAGCCCGGGGCCTTCGCGGTCGCGCGCTTCGTCCGCGTGACGCCGATGAAGGCGCGCCGCGTGGTCGACCTGGTGCGCGGTCTGGGCGTCGACGACGCACTCGCCACTCTGAAGTTCGCCCCGCAGGCCGCTGCCGCGACCGTGTACAAGGTCGTCGACAGCGCCGCGGCGAACGCGGAGGGCACCGAGCACCTGAGCCGGGCCGACCTGGTCGTGGCGAAGGCCTTCGTGGACGAGGGTCCGACGCTGAAGCGTCACCGCCCGCGTGCGCAGGGCCGGGCCACCCGGATCGACAAGCGGACCAGCCACATCACCGTCGTGGTCACCGCACGGGTCGAGGAGGAGCCGCCGGCCGAGGCCAAGAAGGCGGACACCAAGAAGGCTGCCAAGAAGGCCGCGGCCGAGAAGGCCGCCGCCGACAAGGCGCCGGCCAAGAAGGCGACCGCCAAGAAGGCCACCGCTGAGAAGAAGGAGTCCTGACTGTGGGACAGAAGGTAAACCCGCACGGGTTCCGTCTCGGCATCAGCACCGATCACAAGAGCCGCTGGTACGCCGACAAGCTGTACAAGGACTACGTGGGCGAGGACGTCAAGATCCGCCGCCTGCTGAGCAAGGGCATGGAGCGCGCCGGCATCTCCCGCGTGGAGATCGAGCGCACCCGTGACCGCGTCCGCGTCGACATCCACACCGCCCGTCCGGGCATCGTCATCGGCCGCCGCGGCGCCGAGGCGGACCGGATCCGGGGCAGCCTGGAGGAGCTCACCGGCAAGCAGGTGCAGCTGAACATCCTCGAGGTGAAGAACGCCGAGGTCGACGCCCAGCTGGTCGCGCAGGGCGTGGCCGAGCAGCTGTCCGGCCGCGTGGCGTTCCGCCGCGCGATGCGCAAGGCGATGCAGACCACCATGCGTGGCGGCGCCCTGGGCATCCGGATCCAGTGCTCCGGCCGGCTCGGTGGCGCGGAGATGTCGCGGTCGGAGTTCTACCGTGAGGGCCGGGTGCCGCTGCACACGCTCCGCGCGGACATCGACTACGGCTTCTACGAGGCCCGCACGACCTTCGGCCGGATCGGCGTGAAGGTCTGGATCTACAAGGGTGACGTGGCCGGTTCGCGCGCCGAGCGGGAGGCCCAGGCCGCCGCCCGGGCCGCGACCCAGCAGCGTCGTCCGGCCCGCCGGGACGACCGCGGTGGCCGTGGTGGCGACCGCGACCGTGGTGACCGCGGTGGCCGTCGCGACGACCGCCGTGGTGGCGACCGCACCAACGCGGCTCCGGCCGCCGAGGCGAGCGCGCCGGCGGCCGACAAGCCCGCCGAGACGACCGGAACGGAGAGCTGACCGATGCTCATCCCCCGCAAGGTCAAGCACCGCAAGCAGCACCACCCGAAGCGCTCCGGCGCTGCCAAGGGCGGTACCACGCTGGCCTTCGGTGACTTCGGCATCCAGGCGCTGGAGAGCCACTACGTCACCAACCGGCAGATCGAGTCCGCGCGTATCGCGATGACCCGGCACATCAAGCGTGGCGGAAAGGTGTGGATCAACATCTACCCCGACCGCCCGCTGACCAAGAAGCCGGCCGAGACCCGGATGGGTTCCGGTAAGGGTTCGCCGGAGTGGTGGATCGCCAACGTCAAGGCAGGTCGCGTGATGTTCGAGCTGTCCGGCGTACCGGAGGACATCGCTCGCGAGGCCATGCGCCGCGCGATCCACAAGTTGCCGATGAAGTGCCGCTTCATCAGCCGAGAGGCAGGTGAGAACTGATGGCTACGACCGTGACCGCCGCCGAGCTGCGGAACCTGGGTCGGGACGAGCTGCTGGCGAAGCTCGGTGAAGCCAAGGAGGAGCTGTTCAACCTCCGGTTCCAGGCTGCCACGGGTCAGCTGGAGTCCCACGGCCGGCTGCGCGCCGTCCGCAAGGACATCGCCCGCATCTACACGGTGATGACCGAGCGCGCGCTCGGCATCACCGAAGAGGTCGACGCCGCGCCCGCCGCGGCAGAGGACGTCGTAGAGGGTGACGACACCGAGACCGCGGACGACAGCGACAAGGCCGGGAGCAAGGCATGACCGAGAACGTGAAGGGCGAGACCGTGAGCACGACCCCCGAGGCGCGAGGCCGCCGGAAGACCCGTGAGGGCCTGGTGCTGAGCGACAAGATGGACAAGACCGTCACCGTCGAGGTCGAGGACCGGGTCAAGCACGCGCTGTACGGCAAGGTCATCCGTCGCACCAGCAAGCTCAAGGCGCACGACGAGCAGAACGCCGCCGGTATCGGCGACCGGGTCCTCCTGATGGAGACCCGGCCGCTGTCGGCGACCAAGCGCTGGCGCGTCGTCGAGATCCTCGAGAAGGCCAAGTAGTTCCCGGCCGAGTACTTCGGTCCTCACCGGCAACCAATCGAAATCATTCGTTCCGCAAGGCTCACGTGAGTGAGAACCAGCGAGACAACCAGGAGATCAACAGATGATCCAGCAGGAGTCGCGACTGAAGGTCGCCGACAACACGGGTGCGAAGGAGATCCTTTGCATCCGGGTGCTCGGTGGCTCCGGTCGGCGCTACGCCGGTGTCGGTGACACGATCGTCGCCACCGTCAAGGACGCGATCCCCGGCGGTGGTGTGAAGAAGGGTGACGTCGTCAAGGCGGTCGTCGTGCGGACCGTGAAGGAGCGCCGGCGTCCGGACGGCTCCTACATCCGCTTCGACGAGAACGCCGCGGTGATCCTGAAGGCCGACGGCGAGCCGCGCGGTACCCGCATCTTCGGGCCGGTCGGCCGGGAGCTGCGCGAGAAGCGCTTCATGAAGATCATCTCGCTCGCCCCGGAGGTGCTCTGAGATGGCACAGAACAAGCTGCACGTGAAGAAGGGTGATCTCGTCCGCGTGATCGCCGGCAAGTCCAAGGGCCTCGAGGGCAAGATCATTCAGGTCTTCCCCGACGACGAGAAGATCATCGTCGAGGGCGTCAACCGGGTGAAGAAGCACACCAAGGTGCAGCAGGCCCAGCGCGGCGGCACCACCGGTGGCATCGTCACCCAGGAAGCCCCGATCCACGTCTCGAACGTGATGCTTCTGGTCGAGGTCGAGCAGGACGGCAAGAAGCAGAAGGTGACCACCCGCGTCGGCTACAACCGCGTCGAGGTGCAGAAGCGGCGCCCCGACGGCTCGACGTACACCGGTTTCCGGAGCGTCCGGATCGCGCGGCGTACCGGCGAGGAGATCTGATGACCACCGCAGTGACCGAAACCAGGGTCCAGCCGCGGCTGAAGACGAAGTACCGCGAGGAGATCGTCGGCAAGCTGCAGGAGCAGTTCCAGTTCGAGAACGTCATGATGGTGCCCGGCCTCACCAAGATCGTGGTGAACATGGGCGTCGGCGAGGCGGCTCGCGACTCGAAGCTGATCGACGGCGCGGTCAAGGACCTGGCCGCGATCACCGGCCAGAAGCCGCAGGTGACCAAGGCCCGTAAGTCGATCGCGCAGTTCAAGCTGCGCGAGGGAATGCCGATCGGCGCGCACGTGACGCTCCGCGGCGACCGGATGTGGGAGTTCCTGGACCGGCTGCTGGCGCTCGCGCTGCCGCGGATCCGCGACTTCCGCGGTCTGTCGCCGAAGCAGTTCGACGGCACCGGGAACTACACCTTCGGCCTGACCGAGCAGGTGATGTTCCACGAGATCAACCAGGACCGGATCGATCGGGTCCGGGGCATGGACATCACCGTGGTGACCACCGCGAAGAACGACGACGAGGGCCGGGCCCTGCTGCGGCAGCTCGGTTTCCCGTTCAAGGAGAACTGACGTGGCGAAGACAGCACTCAAGGTCAAGCAGGCCCGGAAGCCGAAGTTCGCGGTGCGCGGTTACACCCGCTGCCAGCGTTGCGGCCGGCCGAAGGCGGTCTTCCGCAAGTTCGGCCTGTGCCGGATCTGCCTGCGGGAGATGGCGCACCGGGGCGAGCTGCCCGGTGTGACCAAGTCCAG
The DNA here is from genome assembly GCA_963770725.1 of uncultured Actinomycetota bacterium. Lineage (GTDB taxonomy): Bacteria > Actinomycetota > Actinomycetes > Propionibacteriales > Kribbellaceae > Kribbella. The sequence goes on along the minus strand of CAVYQT010000007.1, from coordinate 432,164 downwards.
CTGGTGACCGTCTCCACCTCCGATCTTGTCTCCACTCACCATCTAGTCACCGTAGGTCGCCGGCCGGCGAAACCACGGCGGGAAAGAGGCCCCAGGCCATGACGATGACCGACCCGATCGCAGACATGCTGACGCGTCTGCGCAACGCCAACCAGGCGTACCACGAGTCGACCTCGATGCCGTACAGCAAGATCAAGCAGGGCATCGCCGACATCCTCCAGCAGGAGGGCTACATCTCCTCCTACAAGGTGGAGGACCCCAAGGAGGGGGCTGTCGGCAAGACCCTGATCGTCGACCTCAAGTTCGGCCCCAGCCGGGAGCGCTCCATCGCGGGCGTCCGGCGGATCAGCAAGCCGGGCCTGCGGGTCTACGCGAAGTCGACCAATCTGCCCAAGGTTCTCGGTGGCCTGGGCGTCGCGATCATCTCGACGTCCCAGGGGTTGCTGACCGACCGGCAGGCCAAGAACAAGGGCGTCGGCGGGGAAGTCCTCGCCTACGTCTGGTGACGAAGAACCGGAAGGAGGACCACTCTCATGTCTCGCATCGGTAAGCTCCCGATCACGGTCCCGTCCGGCGTCGACGTCACGATCGACGGCCAGACGGTCACCGTGAAGGGTCCCAAGGGTCAGCTCTCGCACGTCGTGGCTGAGCCCATCGTGGTCAACCGGGACGAGGACGGCACCATCGCCGTCAGCCGCCCGGACGACCAGCGCAAGAGCAAGGAACTGCACGGCCTGTCCCGCACCCTGATCGCCAACCTGGTGACCGGCGTGACGGACGGCTACGAGAAGAAGCTCGAGATCGTCGGCGTCGGTTACCGCGTCCTGTCCAAGGGCCCGGCCACGCTGGAGTTCTCGCTCGGCTACAGCCACACCATCACGGTGGAGGCGCCGGACGGCATCACCTTCACGGTGGAGTCGCCGACCAAGTTCTCGGTGCAGGGAATCGACAAGCAGTCCGTCGGCGAGGTTGCCGCCAACATCCGCAAGCTGCGCAAGCCCGAGCCGTACAAGGGCAAGGGTGTGCGGTACGCCGGCGAGCAGGTGCGCCGCAAGGTCGGAAAGGCTGGTAAGTAACCATGGCGATCGGACTGCGTCCGCACAAGCACTCAGCCAAGAAGACGGCGTCGCGGCTGCGTCGCCAGATCCGGGTCCGGAAGAAGATCAACGGCACGGCCGACCGGCCGCGGCTGGTGGTCACCAAGTCGTCGAGGCACCTGTTCGTCCAGGTCATCGACGACGTGGCCGGCAAGACGCTGGCGTCCGCCTCCACCATGGAGGCCGACCTGCGCGGCGCGGAGGCGAACAAGACGGACAAGGCCAAGACCGTCGGCGGCCTGATCGCCGACCGGGCGAAGGCTGCCGGCATCGACTCGGTCGTCTTCGACCGGGCCGGGAACAAGTACCACGGCCGTATCGCGGCCCTGGCCGACGCCGCCCGCGAGGGCGGCCTCGGGTTCTGACATGGCGACACAAAAGGAAGAAGGTAGTTCGAAATGAGCGGAGGCCAGCAGCGTCGCGGAGGCGGCGCCGGTGGTGAGCGCCGTGGTCGCGACGGTGGTCGCGGTCAGGCAGCTGACAAGACCGCCTACATCGAGCGCGTGGTAGCCATCAACCGTGTCGCCAAGGTCGTGAAGGGTGGTCGTCGCTTCAGCTTCACCGCCCTCGTGGTCGTCGGTGACGGTGAAGGCACCGTCGGTGTGGGATACGGCAAGGCCAAGGAGGTGCCCGCGGCGATCGCCAAGGGTGTCGAGGAGGCCAAGAAGGCATTCTTCAAGGTGCCGAGGATCCAGGGCACCATCCCGCACCCGGTCCAGGGTGAGAAGGCCGCAGGCGTCGTGATGCTGCGTCCGGCCGCTCCCGGTACCGGTGTGATCGCGGGTGGCTCGGCGCGCGCCGTACTGGAGTGCGCGGGGATTCACGACATCCTCAGCAAGTCGCTGGGTTCGTCCAACGCCATCAACGTGGTTCACGCCACCGTCGCGGCGCTGCGCAGCCTGGAGACCCCGGAGGCTGTGGCCGCGCGCCGTGGCCTGCCGGTCGAGCACGTCGCCCCGGCGGCGCTGCTGAAGGCGCGGGCGGAGGTGTCGTCCTGATGGCTCGCCTGAAGGTGACCCAGACCCGTTCCGGCATCGGTGGCAAGCAGAACCAGCGCGACACCCTGCGGACCCTCGGCGTGAAGCGGATCGGCGATGTCGCCGTTCACGACGACCGTCCGGAGATCCGCGGGATGGTGCGCACGGTTCGCCACCTCATCACTGTCGAAGAGGTTGACTGACATGGCGCTCAAGGTTCATCACCTGCGTCCGGCGCCCGGCGCCAAGACCGCCAAGACCCGCGTGGGTCGTGGTGAGGGCAGCAAGGGCAAGACGGCCGGCCGCGGTACCAAGGGCAGCAAGGCGCGGAACAACATCCCCGAGTGGTTCGAGGGTGGCCAGATGCCGCTGCACATGCGGCTGCCGAAGCTGAAGGGCTTCAAGAGCAGGAACCGGGTGGAGTTCCAGGTCGTTAACCTGGACAAGCTCGGACAACTGTTCCCCGAAGGCGGTGAGGTCGGCGTGGCCGACCTGGTCGCCAAGGGCGCGGTTCGCAGCGGTCAGCCGGTGAAGGTGCTGGGTGACGGCGAGCTGACCGTGGCACTGCAGGTTTCGGTGCACAAGTTCTCCAAGTCCGCCCAGGAGAAGATCCAGGCGGCCGGGGGGACCACCACCGAGGTGTGATGTCCAGGGCTCGTGCGAGCCGGCGCTTGATATCGTGCGCTGGAGTTCGGACGAGCCCTGGTTCGTCTCTTGCCAAGCTGCTTTGCTAGGCCCCTGCCCTGACCGGGCAGAGGAAACTTGTGGGAGGACAGGGTGTTAGGCGCCTTTGCCAACGCGTTCAAGACTCCGGACCTGCGCCGGAAGATCTTGTTCGTGCTCTTCATCGTCGTGATCTTCCGGATCGGTTCGGTCGTTCCGGCGCCAGGTGTCAACGTCCAGTCGCTGGACACCTGTCTCAAGCTCGCACAGGGCGGCGCCAACGCGAACCTCTACAACCTGATCAACCTGTTCTCCGGTGGTGCGCTGCTGCAGCTCGCGATCTTCGCGCTCGGCATCATGCCGTACATCACCGCCAGCATCATTCTGCAGTTGCTCACCGTGGTGATCCCGCGGCTGGAGTCGCTGAAGAAGGAGGGCCAGGCGGGACAGGCCAAGATCACCCAGTACACCCGGTTCCTGACCGTCGGGCTGGCGATCCTGCAGGCCACCGCGTTCGTCGCGCTGGCGCGGACCCCGGGCCGGCTGTTCCAGGGCTGCCAGGAGCCGCTGCTGCACGACGACAGCTGGTTCCCGGTGGTCGTGATGGTGCTGACCATGACGGCCGGCACCGGTGTGGTGATGTGGCTCGGCGAGCTGATCACCGACCGTGGCGTCGGTAACGGCATGTCGATCCTGATCTTCACCCAGATCGTCGCCACCTTCCCGTCGCAGCTGTGGAGCATCCGCAAGGAGAAGGGCCTGCCCACCTTCGTGGTGGTGCTGGCGATCGGGCTCGTGATCATGGCCGCGGTCATCTTCATCGAGCAGGCGCAGCGCCGGATCCCGGTGCAGTACGCCAAGCGCATGGTCGGCCGCAAGATGTTCGGCGGCACCTCGACCTACATCCCGCTGAAGGTGAACCAGGCCGGCGTCATCCCGGTCATCTTCGCCTCCAGTCTGATCTACCTGCCGGTGCTGGTCAGCCAGTTCCAGCAGGACAAGCCCTGGGCGCAGTGGATCCAGGGCAATCTGGTCAAAGGCGACCACCCGATCTACATGATCTCGTACGTCGCCCTGATCATCTTCTTCACCTACTTCTACGTCTCGATCACCTTCAACCCGAAGGAAGTCGCGGACAACATGAAGAAGTACGGCGGCTTCATCCCGGGTATCCGGGCCGGCCGGCCGACCGAGGAGTACCTGGGCTACGTGCTGTCCCGCATCACGCTGCCCGGCGCGATCTATCTGGCGGTGATCTCGATGATTCCGCTGATCGCGCTGGTGCTCCTGAACGCGAACCAGAACTTCCCGTTCGGTGGTACGTCGATCCTGATCATGGTCGGCGTCGGTCTGGACACGGTGAAGCAGATCGAGTCTCAGTTGCAGCAGCGTAACTACGAAGGGTTCTTGCGCTGATGAGAATGTTGCTGATGGGTCCGCCCGGGGCGGGCAAGGGCACGCAGGCAAAGGTGCTTGCGGAACGCCTGAATATCCCGGCCGTGTCCACCGGCGACATCTTCCGTGCGAACGTCAAGGACGAGACGCCGCTCGGGCTCGAGGCGAAGCGCTACATGGACGCCGGCGACTACGTGCCGGACGAGGTCACCAACGCGATGGTGCGGGACCGGCTGTCCGAGGCGGACGCCGGTGACGGCTTCCTGCTGGACGGCTACCCGCGCACGCTGGCCCAGGTCGGCACGCTGGACGACATCCTGGCCGAGCACGGCCACAAGCTGGACGTCGTGGTGGCGCTGGTCGCCGACATCGACGTACTGGTCGACCGGATGCTCAACCGGGCCCGGACCGACGGCCGGTCGGACGACTCCGAAGAGGTCATCCGGCACCGGCAGGACGTCTACACCGCCGAGACCAAGCCGCTGCTGCGGGTGTACGCCCAGCGCGGCCTGCTGGTCGAGGTGGACGGCGTCGGCGAGATCGACGAGGTGAGCGAGCGCGTGCTCGTCGCCCTGAAGACGATCACGGAGTGACATCAGCGGATGATGTGCAGTGATCTTTAAGGACCGCGGGATCGAGATCAAGACCCGCGAGCAGATCCTCGCCATGCGTGCGGCCGGCCTGGTGGTCGGCCGCACGCTGGAACTGCTGCGCGGCGCGGTCCGGGCCGGGATCACCACCGGTGAGCTGGACGCGATCGCCGAGGACAGCATCCGCTCCTCCGGGGCCACTCCGTCGTTCAAGGGCTACCACGGCTTCACCGGCTCGATCTGCGCGTCGGTGAACGACGAGATCGTGCACGGAATCCCCGGCGACCGGGTACTGGCCGCCGGCGACCTGATCTCGATCGACTGCGGTGCGATCGTGGACGGCTGGCACGGCGACGCCGCGATCACCGTCGCGGTCGGCGAGGTGGGGCCGGAGCTGCTCGAGCTGGCCCGGATCTGCGAGGAGTCGATGTGGCGCGGGTTCGCCGCGGCCAGGCTCGGCGGCCGGCTGACCGACATCTCGGCAGCGGTCGAGGCGCACGTCCGGGCGAACTCGTCGTACGGGATCGTCGAGGACTTCGTCGGGCACGGGATCGGCTCGGCGATGCACCAGCCGCCGAACGTGCCGAACTTCGGCAAGCCCGGCCGCGGCCCGAAGCTGGTCGAAGGGCTGGCGCTGGCGGTCGAGCCGATGCTCACCCTCGGCCCGCAGGACAACCACACGCTCGGGGACGACTGGACCGTCGTCACCAACGACGGCAAGGCCGCCGCGCACACCGAGCACACGTTCACGCTGACCCCTCAGGGTCCGTGGGTGCTGACCGCCCTGGACGGCGGCGAGGCCGAGCTGGCCGAGCTCGGCGTCAAGTTCGGCGCACTGGCCGACTGACGCGATGACGGTACGACGGGGTCCGCTGACTCGCCGTATCGACGGACACCCTGGGTCCGCCCATCGGGGGACGCCAAGGCCCTGCTGCTGAGGCACACTTGAGCCATGCCTCAGTACCAGCCGCACCAGCGTTTCACCGAAGCGGACCGGGACAAGATCGCCGGTCGGTTACGGGACGCGTTCGCGGACGGCCGGCTGGATCAGCCCGAGTTCGCCTCCCGCCTGGATCAGCTCTACTCCGTGCAGACGTACGGCGAGCTGGAACCGCTCGTGCGGGACCTGCCACCGGTGCGGACCTACCAGACTCCGGCGGTGGTGCAGGACAGCAAGCCGGCTCCGGCGCCGGGTGAGTTCCCGGAGCGCAAGAAGAGCAACGACAAGCACGGCCTGGCGGCTCTCGGCGGCGGCTTCACCGGCGTCGTCGTGATCAATGTGGTGATCTGGTTCGTCATCGGCCTCGCGAACGGTGGGCACTGGCCGCACTTCTGGCCGGTCTGGCTCCTGATCCCCTGGACCCTGTTCGCCCTGAGCAACCTCGGAAAGCGCCGTTGACAGCGGCCCAGGTCACCCGTCGCATCACCGGCCCGCGGTTGCGGCCGGACTGGGGCTGGCAGCTGCGCCAGGGGTCTGTCCTCGTCTACGTGATCTGGTTCGCAGTCGCCGTACCGCTGGCGATCGCCGGACTGCTGCTGGAGCCGCGCTGGGTCGGCTGGATGATGCTGGCCTGGTTCCTTGTGCTGGTGGGGTTCACGGTCGCTGTGCGGGTCGCTGAGAGCCGGCGGCGCAAGGCCTGGGGTGACGTCGTCGAGCAGCTGGGCTGGCGGGTCAGCGCGGCCCAGCCGGGTTTGCAGCAGCGCTGGCCGTTCCCGCCGTTCTCACTGGATCCGGAGGCCGAGGTCTTCGAGGTGACCACGGGTCGGCATCGGGGCCGGGAATTCGCGACCGGGCAGTTCCGGCACAAGGTCGGACGGCGCGACCTCGGCTTCGACTTCCTCGATCTGCAGGTGGATCGGCCGCTCCCGCCGCTGCAGGTGCTGCCGGCCGCGCTGGCTCCGGTGGCGGCCGCGAGTCTGCTGCCGATCAAGATGACGTTCGACGGTCTGCCCGGCCCGGTACTGCCTGTTCAACGGACGGGAGGATCACGCCGGGTCGGTGCTGCATCCGCGTGCGGTCGAGGCCCTGGCCGCCGTACCGTCGTTCGGGTTCAGCTGCGAGGGTCGGCGCTTCGTCGCGATCCTGCCGGCGTACCGCGACTCCGCCACCGCCCTCGCACAACTGGATGCCGCGTGCGATCTGCTGGACCTGATGCCCCAGCAGATCTGGCGTGAAGGCGAGCAGTGGGCCGCTACGCATCAGCCCTGAGCAGCGAGACCAGAGCGCCCAGGTCCTCGTCGCCGTTGCCGGCCGCCACCGCCTTACGCAGCAGCTCACCCATCGGGGCGAGCAGGGCGGGATCGACGCCCTGGCCGACCGAGGTGTCGATCAGGTTGTCGTAGGCAGCCGCCTGCATCGCGAGGTTCGAACCCGCCGCACCCGGCGCCGGACCTTCGTCGAGATCCTTGGCCAGCTGCGGCAGGCTGCCGAGCATCGCCGTCAGCCAGGGCAGCAGGAAGTCCTCGGTGAAACGCATCGCCGAGACCTTCTCGCTGCCTGCCAGGGCGAGTGCGTGCTGGGCGCCGCCGAACATGCCGTACATCGCGCTGAGCAGGGCGATGTCGTGCAATGCGGCGAGCCCCGGGTCGCTGCCGACGTACTCGGGCCGGGCCATCGCGCCGAGGTCGGCCCGATGCCGCGCGAAGGCATCCGGGGAGCCGCTGTAGAAGATGAAGGCGGCCGGTCCGCCGATCATCGCCGGCACGGCCATGATTCCGCCGTCCAGGTACGACGCTCCAGCGCCGGCGGCCCAGGTCGCGGTGTCCCGGGCCTGAGCCGGGGTGCCGTTGGTCAGGTTGGCGACTGTCTTGCCGGTCAGGTCGAGGCCGTCGAGGGTGCTGCGAACGGTCGCGTCGACGAGGAGACAGACGACGACGAGCGGACTGGCGGCGACCGCTTCGGCTGCGGTGGCGGCGCGGGTGGCGCCGAGGGTGTCGAGTTCGGGGGAGCGGGCGGGAGTGCGGTTCCAGACGGTGGTCGGGTGGCCGGCGGCCAGGAAGGCCCGAGCGAGGGCGGTACCCATCGCGCCGAGCCCCAGGACGGTGACAGGAGTCTTCATGCGGACCAGACTGGTCTGAGCCCTTTAGGATGGACAAGTACTCACTAATCAGTCAGGTACGGACGGAAAGGTAAGTAATGGCTGCCGTGATGCCGTACACCTGCGGGCTGGACGCCGCCGCTGACGTGATCGGCGGGAAGTGGAAGCCGCGGATCCTCTGGGCGCTGCACCACGGCCCGCGCCGGTTCGGGGAGCTGCGCAAGGAGGTCTCCGGGGTGACCGAGAAGATGCTCATCCAGCAGTTGCGCGAACTGGAGAGCCGGGACATCGTTCACCGGGAGGTCTTCCACCAGGTGCCGCCGAAGGTCGAGTACTCACTCACCGCGCTCGGCGAGTCACTCAACGAGGCGCTGGCGCCGCTGGATGCCTGGGGAGCCGAGCACCTCGGTGTCCTCGAGGCCTCCCGAACCGTATGAGCAGCCCGGCTGAGCGGTCTCGATTGGGTTTCGCCTGGGTCGGTGACGTACACTCTTTCTCTGGCTCTTTGTAGCCTCTGTCTCGTGCTGCCCGCGGCTGCCTGACCTACGTCGGGAGGGCGCCTGAGCCGGGCTGGAGCCAGCGGTAATCCATCATTCAGTACGTCGTCTACAGAAGTGCGAGGACATGCCCAAAAAAGAGGGAGTTATCGAACTCGAGGGCACCATCGTCGAGGCCCTGCCGAACGCGATGTTCCGTGTTGAGCTGTCCAACGGGCACAAGGTGCTCGCGCACATCAGCGGCAAGATGAGGCAGCACTACATCCGGATCCTCCCCGAGGACCGGGTCGTCGTGGAGCTGTCGCCGTACGACCTCACCCGGGGTCGCATCGTCTACCGATACAAGTGAGACCACCACCAACACCTGTCGAAGAAAGAAGCTCGATGAAGGTCAATCCGAGCGTCAAGAAGATCTGCGACAAGTGCAAGGTGATCCGCCGTCACGGCCGGGTCATGGTGATCTGCGAGAACCCGCGGCACAAGCAGCGGCAAGGCTGACCAGCCCCACTCGAGCAGCACACAGCACTTTCGCATCACAGCGCGCACGCTCATCCGGCGCCCAAGCTGTACCCGCCGGATGCTGCCCCCGGAACAGAGGCCGGGGCCTTGCCGGTGGGTTTCCAACAGTTGGAAACTCACCGAGGCGGGCAAGGACGCGGCGCGCCACCACACCTCTGCCGACGAAAGGAACACCGCCACATGGCACGCCTCGTAGGGGTCGACCTGCCGCGCGACAAGCGCATCGAGGTCGCTCTCACCTACATCTTCGGTGTAGGTCGTACTCGCGCCCTGAAGACGCTCGAAGCCACCGGGATCTCCGGTGACAAGCGCGTCCACGAACTGGGCGACGAGGAGCTGGTGAAGCTCCGGGACTGGATCGAAGGCAACTACAAGATCGAAGGTGACCTCCGTCGCGAGGTGACCGCGGACATCCGCCGCAAGATCGAGATCGGGTCGTACCAGGGTCGCCGGCACCGCAGCGGCCTGCCGGTGCGTGGTCAGCGCACGCGGACCAACGCCCGCAGCCGCAAGGGTCGTCGCAAGGCGATCGCCGGCAAGAAGAAGAAGTGATGACCCGGATGACGCCTCACCACCCCAGGAGTATCTGACCTATGCCTCCCAAGAGCCGCACCGCGGCCGGCGCCAAGAAGGTGCGCCGCAAGGAGAAGAAGAACGTGGCCGCCGGCCACGCGCACATCAAGAGCACGTTCAACAACACGATCGTGACGATCACCGACCCGACCGGCGCGGTCATCTCGTGGGCTTCCGCGGGAACCGTCGGCTTCAAGGGTTCGCGCAAGTCCACCCCGTTCGCCGCGCAGATGGCCGCCGAGGCCGCCGGGCGCCGCGCGATGGAGCACGGCATGCGCAAGATCGACGTGTTCGTGAAGGGTCCCGGCTCCGGCCGTGAGACCGCGATCCGTTCGCTGGGTGCCGTCGGCCTCGAGGTCGGCACCATCCAGGACGTCACCCCGACCGCCCACAACGGCTGCCGCCCGCCCAAGCGGCGCCGGGTCTGACCTTCCGAGAGGAGCACTGAACTATGGCCCGTTACACCGGACCTATGACCAAGAAGTCGCGCCGTCTCGGGGTCGACCTCGTCGGTGGCGACAAGGCGTTCGAGCGTCGTCCGTACCCGCCGGGTATGCACGGCCGCGGCCGTCCCAAGGAGAGCGAGTACCTGCTCCAGCTGCGCGAGAAGCAGAAGGCCCGCTTCTCGTACGGCGTCCTGGAGAAGCAGTTCCGCCGGTACTACGAGGAGGCCTCGCGGCGCTCCGGCAAGACCGGTGACAACCTGCTGATCATCCTGGAGTCCCGGCTGGACAACGTGGTGTACCGCTCCGGCCTGGCCCGGACCCGGCGGCAGGCCCGTCAGCTCGTCGTGCACGGTCACTTCACCGTGAACGGCATCAAGGTGAACATCCCGTCGTACCGGGTGGCCGCCCACGACATCATCGATGTCAAGGCGAAGTCGGTCGAGACGACCCCGTTCATCATCGCCCGGGAGACGCACTCCGAGCGCGTCGTCCCGGCCTGGCTCGAGGTGCTGCCCGAGCGGCTGCGCATCCTCGTCCACCAGCTGCCGACCCGGCAGCAGATCGACACCCAGGTCGCCGAGCACCTGATCGTCGAGCTCTACTCGAAGAACTGATCCTGTTCCGGCCGGCGGCCTCCGGGCCGCCGGCCGGACGGGTCTGTTTCTTCGGCAATCGCGACCTCAAATAGTGGTCGTCGCGAGAGACAAGGAACAACGAAGTGCTTATTGCCCAGCGCCCCACCCTGACCGAAGTGGTCACCGACGAGCACCGCTCCCGGTTCGTGATCGAGCCGCTCGAGCCGGGCTTCGGCTACACCCTCGGCAACTCGATCCGCCGTACCCTGCTGTCCTCCATCCCGGGTGCCGCCGTGACCAGCATCAAGGTCGACGGCGTCCTGCACGAGTTCTCCACCGTGGCCGGGGTGAAGGAGGACGCCACCCAGCTGATCCTCAACCTGAAGGACCTGGTCGTCTCCTCCGAGCACGACGAGCCGGTCACCATGTACCTGCGCAAGCAGGGCCCCGGTGACGTCACCGCCGCGGACATCGCGCCGCCGGCCGGTGTCGAGGTGCACAACCCGGACCTGAAGATCGCCACCCTGAACGAGAAGGGCCGGCTCGAGATGGAGCTGGTCGTCGAGCGGGGCCGGGGCTACGTCTCGGCGATCCAGAACAAGTCCGCCGACGCCGAGATCGGCCGGATGCCGGTCGACTCGATCTACTCGCCGGTGCTCAAGGTCACCTACAAGGTCGAGGCGACCCGAGTCGAGCAGCGCACCGACTTCGACCGCCTCGTGGTCGACGTCGAGACCAAGCCGTCGATGCTGCCCCGCGACGCCGTCGCGTCGGCCGGTAAGACGCTGGTCGAGCTGTTCGGGCTGGCCCGCGAGCTGAACGTCGAGGCCGAGGGCATCGACATCGGCCCGTCGCCGGTGGACGAGCAGATGGCGGCCGACCTGGCGCTGCCGGTCGAGGACCTGCAGCTGACCGTCCGCTCCTACAACTGCCTCAAGCGTGAGGGCATCCACACCGTGGGTGAGCTGATCTCGCGCAGCGAGCAGGACCTGCTGGACATCCGCAACTTCGGCTCCAAGTCGATCGACGAGGTCAAGCTGAAGCTGGCCGAGATGGGCCTGTCGCTGAAGGACTCGCCTCCTGGCTTCGACCTGCGTGCGGCCGCCGAGGCCTACGGCACCGAGTCGGACGACGAGGACGAGAGCTTCGCCGAGACCGAGCAGTACTGAGAGTCAACCACCCCCGGGTCCCGAGCGGCCTGAGATTCCTGGAGTCAAGAGATGCCAACCCCCACCAAGGGTGCCCGGCTGGGCGGCAGCCCGGCGCACGAGAAGCTGATCCTCAGCAACCTCGCGACGTCGCTGTTCGAGCACGGCGCCATCACCACCACCGCGGCCAAGGCCAAGCGCCTGCAGCCGCTGGCCGAGTCGATGATCACCAAGGCGAAGCGTGGTGACCTGAACTCGCGCCGTCAGGTGATGAAGCGGATCAAGGACAAGAGCGTCGTGCATGTGCTCTTCACCGAGATCGGCGAGCGGTACGCCGACCGCCCGGGCGGCTACACCCGGATCACCAAGCTCGGCCCGCGCAAGGGTGACAACGCGCCGATGGTGAAGATCGAGCTGGTCGAGGCGCTGGCCGACTCGCCGAAGGCGAAGAAGACCGCGAAGAAGGCCCCGGCCAAGAAGGCGGCGGTGAAGGCCGACGACGTGCAGGACGAGGCGGTCCAGGACGAGAAGGTCCAGGATGTTGTCGCGGGCAAGTACGAGGGCTCGGCCGCCCCGAACGCCGACGGCTCCGCGCCGGCCGGCTTCGACATCAAGGGCAACGAGAACTCGATGAAGTTCCACACCACCGAGTCGCCGTCGTACGACCAGACCGAGGCCGAGGTCTGGTTCAAGAGCGAGGCGGACGCCGAGGCCGCCGGCTTCACCAAGGCCGGCGAGACCGAGGACGACGACAAGTAACACCGGTTGTCCGGCAAGGCCCCCTCACCACCGGTGAGGGGGCCTTGTTGCGTTAGACCGAAGTTGCTTGGGCTGTGACAGGTGAATCCCCAGCTGAGCTGGGGGATTCGCTGTTTTGGGTTGGGGTTGTTCTGGCTACTTCAGGGTCAGCGGGATGGGCGCGCCGATCAGTTCGAAGGCCAGGCGCTGGTCGGGGGTGGCCTCGGTGAGCATGGGTATGTCTGTGGTGGTGCCGGGGAAGTGGACCTGGTTGCGGGTGAGGGTGGCCAGGTGGTCGAGCAGGCCGCGGAAGCTGCGGTAGGGGTTGCCGTGCTGGTCGCGCTGGGTCGAGGCCTTGCGGTCGGCGTGGGTGGAGCGTTGGGCGGGGGCGACGGGGTTGTCGCGGTCGGGTGGGTGTTCGTCGGTGAAGGTCAGCGGCGCCCAGGCTCTGCGCAGGTGCCAGACCATGTAGCAGGCCAGCATGCAGACCAGCACGTGGGCTTTGACGCGTTCTTCGAGCCGGTGGTAGATCGGTCGCAGGTCCAGGTCGTCGGCCTTGACGATGCGGAAGTCGCGTTCGACGTGGGCCAGGTTCTTGTAGGCGAACACCACCCCGGCGGCGTCCAGGGTGGTGGCGTCGAGGCTGGTGCGGAGCACGTAGATGCCGTCCAGGGCGGCCTCGGCGGCGATCTGGTCGTGTTTGCGCTCGATGGCCAGGCTGGTGTCGGTGATGGTGTGCTCGAAGTGCTTGCCGACCTTGTAGGTGTTGATCACCTTGCCGAGGGCGATCCCGATGTTGTCGGCGCCGGCCAGGGTGCCGCGACCGACGCGGGCCACGATCTGGTCAAGCAGTGCCTGGGTGGCGTCGAGCAGGGCGCCGCGTTTGCGGGCGCGTTCGTCGGCCAGCAGCGGGTTGCGGCAGGCGATCAGCCGCTCGTCGGGGTAGTCGGGGTGGGCGATCTCGGCCAGGTCGTGTTGGTCGAACAGCGACATCTGCAGCGGCCCGTCGTCGGCGGCGAGTTTCGCGATCGCCGGTGCCCGCAGCGCGCTCACCCAGCCCATGTCGTTGTCGTCGGCGGCTTTGAGGGCGTCGATGCGGGCCGAGGTGATCATGCCGCGGTCGCCGACCATCACCATGTGCTGCAGGCCGAAGGTGTCGCGCACGACCTTGACGGCCTCGACGAACGCGGTCGGGTCGCCGGTGTTGCCGGGAAACACTCGCACCGCCACCGGCCGGCCGTCGGGGTCGGATAGCAGCCCGTACTCGATCTGCAGCTTGCCCTTCTTGCCGTCGCGGGAGTAGCCCCGCGCCGCCAGCGGGCAGCACCGGCCCTCGACCCAGGCCGAGGTCAGGTCGAACAGCGCCATCCGCGACGGATTCACCAACGGGGCGAGGTGGCGGCGGGATAGGGCCTTCTCGATCTCGGTCTGCCGGTCTTCCAGCCAGTCCATCGCCGCATAGATCTCATCCGTGGACGCGCTCTCGACACCCAGGTCGGCGCCCAGGGTGGTGTCTGACCACCAGGTCAGCGTGGACAACTTCGAGCCCGGCCTGACCACCCGGGAGATGATCAGCGCCAACGCCAGGTCCCGTTCGCGACACGCCGGCCCCAACAGCGCGGGCAGCCTCAGCTCGTGGGCCATCGCCGCCACCGCGGCGACATGCCCATGCGGCAACGACCGGGTGATCGTGAACGCCCCCTCGGCGGGCACCAGCCGCTGCCCCTTCAGCGTCGCCTCGAGCGCCGCGACCGCCGCCTCGGGCAGCGCCCCCAGGTTCGCCAGCGTCTCGTGTTTGACCTTGCCGCCGTCGCGGAAGGTGCGCCGCAGCAGCACCGACTCATACACCCGCTCTTCACCCGACTTCGCCACATACGTGCGCCGGTTCCGGGCTACATGCATCGCGCCACTACGTGCTGGCATACCCACATCATAAGAGACCCGCTCGGACAGACCAGAAGCGACACGCCCAATTTAGTGGCTACACAACGTGATCGCTCACGACACCTTCCCGCAGGTCACAGCCACAATCTCTACGGAGAGTCACGGCAACTTCGGGTTAGATTGCCGTGTGCGTTGGCGGATAGACCTGAGATACGACGGAACGGGCTTCCATGGCTGGGCCCGCCAGGAAGGTCTCCGGACCGTGCAGGGCGTGCTGGAGGAGACGCTGCGGGTCGTACTGCGCCTTCCCGAGCCGCTGACCGTCACCTGTGCCGGCCGGACCGACACCGGTGTGCACGCCCGTGGTCAGGTCGCCCATGTGGACGTCGAGAGCGCTGTAGAGCCGCTGAGGCTGCTCAGAAGCCTGAACGGCGTACTACCCGAGGATGTAGCTGTCACAGCCGTCAGCGCGGCTCCAGAGGGCTTCGACGCCCGTTTCTCCGCTCTGGCCCGCCGGTACGTGTACCGCCTGTGTGACGACCCCGCCGGCTGGGACCCGCTCACCAAGGGTCATGTACTGCGAGTGGGCCGCCCACTGGACGTGGATCGGATGAGCGCCGCCGCGGCCGGGCTGCTCGGCGAGCACGACTTCGCGGCCTTCTGCAAGAAGCGGGAGGGCGCCAGCACGGTGCGGGCGCTGCTGGAGTACTCCTGGAAGCGGATCGGTGTGGGACAGCTCGAGGGCACTGTGGTCGCTGACGCCTTCTGCCACTCGATGGTCCGGGCACTGGTGGGTTCGATGATCCCCGTGGGCGATGGACGCCGTGACGTCGACTGGCCGGCCGCCGTACTGGCAGGGAAGGTGCGGGACTCGGCTGTGTCGGTCCTGCCTGCGCACGGCCTCACACTGGAGGAAGTGCGCTACCCGGCCGACGACAAGCTGGCCGCACGCGCTCTACAGGCTCGGCAGGTCAGGGGAGAGGTGCACCAGCGTGGCTGACCACTACTTCTCGGCGGAGCCCGGCTCGGCCGACGTACGCCGGACTGTCGAAGCCCGGATCTGGGGACGCGAGTACACGTTCACCACCGCGACCGGGGTGTTCTCCAGGGACCGTTTGGACATCGGTACGGCGGTACTGCTGCGCGAGGTGGATCCGCCGGCCAAGCCCGGCACGTTCCTGGACCTGGGAACGGGCTACGGCCCGATCGCGTGCGCGCTGGCCGTGGAGTCGGCCGAGGCCGAGGTGTGGGCGGTGGATGTGAACACACGGGCGCTGGAGCTGACCGCGGAGAACGCAGCCAGGGCCGGAGTCGCCAACCGGGTGCATCCGGTGCTCCCGGACGGCGTACCGGCGGACGTGCGCTTCGACGAGATCTGGTCGAACCCGGCGATCCACATCGGCAAGCCCGAGCTGCACAAGATGCTGCTGCACTGGCTGGCCCGTCTCGCCCCCGACGGCGTGGCATGGTTCGTCGTCGGCAAGAACCTGGGCGGCGACTCACTCCAGCGCTGGCTGACCGACCAGGGCTACCCCTGCGCGCGGGTCGGCAGCGCGAAGGGTTTCCGGGTACTGCGTGCAACGAACGCGGGTCCATCGCCGTCCTGAGGGTATGGAGGCAGCCTTGGCGGCAGCAGAGGCACGGACGGGCCCGATCGACTTCGAGCTCTGGGTGACCGAGAAGGCGGACGCGCTGCTGCGCTTCGCCTACGTCCTGACCGGGGACAAGAACCTGGCCGAGGACGCGGTGCAGGACGCCCTGACGACCGCCTGTGCCCGCTGGAGCCGGGTGAGCCGTGCCGACGACCCCGAGGCGTACGTGAAGCGGATGGTGGTGAACGCGCACATCTCCTGGTGGCGTCGCTTCCGCCGCCGGGAGGCACCGGCCGAAGACCCGGTGCGGACCGGGCCGCCGGCTCCGGACGGTGCCACGGACAGAGCCGAGTCCGATGCCGTGTGGGCGTTGTGCTCGACGCTGCCGGACAAGCAGCGGGCGGCCGTCGTACTGCGCTTCTACGAGGAGCTCTCGTACGCCGAGATCGGTGCGCTGCTGCACTGCGCGGAGGCGACCGCCCGGTCGCATGTACACCGGGCACTGGCAGCACTGAAGACCACGCTGAGCAAGGAAGGAGCCGAGGATGCCTGAGCACGAGCCTGAGCAGGAGCTCGGCCCCAAGATCGCCGAGGCGTTCCAGCAGCAGGCCGACGCGGCCGCTGGTCCGCGGGGCAATGTGCTGGCGGCAGAGGCACGTCGGCGGGTTCGCAAGCGCCGGCAGGGGATGGTGATCGCCGCGGCTGCCGTCGTGGTGGCTGCGTCGATCGGAGGCGTCTGGAACGCGGTCGGAGAACCGTCGCCGATCGCGTCGAGTGCCCAGGACAGCAATTCTGAGAGTGCGGCCGGGGCGGAGTCCGGGTCTCGCTCGCCGCAGCTGGTGCCGCCGGCGGATGCGGCTTGCCCGGCTGACCACCCGATCCTGCGGGAGGGCGGCTACAACGCCGTACCGCGTGGGACCGGGCTGGATGTCGACATGCCGGTGTCCGGGATGCAGGCGTGCCGCTACCAGCTCACACCGGGTGCCACGATGCTGCTCGGCCAGCAGGCCTTCGACGCCGGTGTCGCGCAGCAGGTCGTCGACGCGATCAAGGTGCTGCCGGAGCGGAACCCGGACCTGCCGGTGTTCAAGTGCACCCCGCAGACCGCACAGCCGTCCGAGGCGATCGTGCTGCGGTTCAACACGTCCGCCGGCATCCGGGAGATCTGGGTCCAGTACGACGGCTGCGACTCGGCCGGCTTCTTCACCGGCTCGGCCACCTACGGCCTGTACGCCGGCCCCCTCAAGCTCTTCATGACCGGCCAGGTCCGCCCACCCGGCGGCACCTACCTCGATGCACTCAAGGGTTGGTGAGGATCACTCAACGCTTCGACCGCGGCGACGAGGCCGCTAGTCCTCAAATAAGCGAGTCGGTCGGTGGCGGTGGCCGTAGCCCAGGTGATCGTGTCGGTTGTTGTCTTGGGCCTGCCGATGGGGACGTCTGGGGGCGTCGTGGGGGGTTCGGGGTGGCCTGTTTGGGGTCCGCGGTGTGTGGTTGAGGGTGGTTTCGGGGTTTTGGGCAGGTGTGGTCGCCGCCGCGGGTGCGCGGCGGTCGGGGAGTCGGGGGGATCGGTGGTGGGTCAGCCGAAGCGGGTGCGTTCGGTGGTGTTCCAGGCGCTGAAGAGCCGGTCCAGGTTGGGGGTGTAGCCGATGAGGCGGATGGTGATGGCGCGGGCTCGGCGGATCACCATGGCGGGGATGAGGATGATGGTGTTGAGGAAGCGGCGGAACTCCATGCGGATGTAGTCGTGGCGGTCTTGTTTGCGGTGCATCATCATCGCGAACCAGGACTTGATGTTCCACGCCAGCGCGGCGATGACCATGTAGGCCCAGTTGGAGACCAGGTCGTGCAGCGGGACGCGCAGGGCGCCCACGCCGGACTTGAGCTGTCCGATGACGTTCTCCTGGTCGCAGCGCTGGTTGGCGCAGGCCACGACCTGTTCGGCGGTCAGGTCGGTGCGGGTGGTGATGTAGAAGAAGTAGCGGATTTCGTCGAAGAGCACCTCGTCGCCGCGGCTGCGGCTGATGTTCTTGCGCAGCGCGACGACGCGGTAGGGGCGGGAGCATTTGCCGGGCTGGTAGTCGAACTCGGCGATGTCTTCGTGGTCGAGTTCCAGGTTGAGGTATCCGCGTTCTTTGACGAGGCGCTGCTTGTGGTTGTCGCGGCGGGCCCGGGTCTGCCCGGTCGCGCTCTGATACGGGGCGGGCCGGCGCAACCGGCTCCAGCCCGATTCGTCCAGCGCCTCGGCGCGGGTTCGAAGCGCTTTGTTGTTGTCCATGCCGAAGACGAAGTCGACCCGCTGTGCCCACCGGTCGAAGTGGGCGGTCAGCGAGAAGTCGGTGTCGCCGCGCAGGCACACCCGCGGCGCGTGCGGGGCCACCAGGTCGATGGCCTTGTCGATCCATGTCGCGGCGTCTTGGTGGCTGGGCGCGTTGCCCGGCCGGTTGACCACATACAGCACCTCCTTGGTGTTGGCCAGCGACACGATCAGCGGCGCGTACCCCCAGATCCCCTTGTAGGACATGTCCATGCCGGCCTTGCGCTGCCCGGAGGTGGGCACGATCGTGCCGTCGGCGTCGATGTAGGCGATCGGGCCGAGCAGGTCACGGCCCCGCCCCGTCCACAACCGCGGGCGCACCGCGTTGATCCGCTCCATCAACTCCGTCACGTCGTCCTCGGCGAAGCGGCGGCAGAAGTCTCCGGCCGTGGTCGGATCCGGGATCAGGTCCGCACCCAACGCATTCATATAGGCGGTGTCATGACGCAGCCGCTCGATGTCTTCCAGCCGGGTACCGCCACACAGCACGTTGTAGGCCAGGTTCAGCACGTGATCGGACTCATGGTAGGGCAGGTGCACCTTCAACAGGCGCAGGCCCTCGTCGATCTGATCGACCAGGCCCAACCTGCAGGCCCAACCTGGTCACCAGCCGGTGCACCGCGCCGATCCCGCCGAAACACGTGGCGTCGATGTTGGCGCCGATCTCATACGACACCTTCCCCGACCCCAGCATCGGCACCCGCCGCGCCTGCCAGTGCCCCGCACGCCCGTGACGCGCCGCCACCCTACGCCGCCGACCAGCCGCGTTCCGCCGACTCTGAACATGCGATATCTTCTTCACCACAAAGGCCTTCTCTTGCCGGACTGCGTCGCTAGCGCTAACCCAGCAAGATAAGGCCTTTGCCTATGAAACCACCGCCACAGCCCAGCCGACACGCTTGGTCAAGGGCTAGGGGGCGATAAGAGGTCGCGGCCGTGTGGTCCCGCCGGTCAGACTGGGGTGCATGGGTCACGTGGATGTGGGTGGGATCGGATTCGAGTTGCCGGACGGGCGGGTGTTGCTGGACGACATCACGTTCCGGGTCGGGGACGGGGCCAAGGTCGCTCTGGTCGGGGCGAACGGGTCGGGGAAGACCACGCTGACCAGGATCATCGCGGGTGATCTGAAGCCGCACAGCGGCAGCATCGCGCGGTCCGGCGGGCTCGGGGTGATGCGGCAGTTCGTCGGCTCGGTGCGGGACTCGTCCACCGTGCGTGACCTGCTGCTGTCGGTCGCACCGGCGGCGATCCAGACCGCCGCGGCCACCCTGGACAAGGCCGAGCTGGCGATGATGCAGGCCGAGGACGAGAAGACCCAGCTCAAGTACGCGCAGGCGGTGGCGGACTGGGGCGAGGTCGGCGGGTACGACGCGGAGGTCCTCTGGGACGTCTGTACGACGGCCGCCCTCGGCATCCCGTTCGACCGCTGTCGCTGGCGCGAGGTGAAGACCCTGTCCGGCGGTGAGCAGAAGCGCCTGGTCCTGGAGGCCTTGCTCCGCGGTCCCGACGAGGTCCTGATGCTGGACGAGCCGGACAACTACCTCGACGTCCCCGGGAAGCGCTGGCTGGAGGAGCAGCTCCGCAGTACCGACAAGACGGTGCTCTACATCAGCCACGACCGTGAGCTGCTGGCCAACACCGCGACCCGGATCGTCACGGTCGAGCTCGGTGCCGCCGGCAACACGGTGTGGACGCACGGCGGCGGCTTCAAGACGTACCACGAGGCCCGGCAGCACCGGTTCGAGCGGTTCGAGGAGCTGCGGAAGCGCTGGGACGAGGAGCACGCCAAGCTCCGCGCACAGATGCTGATGTACAAGCAGAAGGCGGCGTACAACTCCGACATGGCGTCGCGCTACCGGGCCGCGCAGACCCGATTGCGCAAGTTCGAGGAGGCCGGGCCGCCGCAGGCGATCCCGCGTGAGCAGAAGGTCAGCATGCGGCTCACCGGCGGTCGCACCGGCAAGCGCGCGGTGGTGTGCACAGGCGTGGAGCTGACCGGTCTGATGAAGCCCTTCGACCTGGAGGTCTGGTACGGCGAACGCGTCGCCGTACTGGGGTCCAACGGGTCCGGCAAGTCGCATTTCCTTCGGCTGCTCGCCAACGGTGGCTCAGACCCCGATGTCGAGCACCGGCCGGTCGGCGACGTGCAGATCTCTCCGGTGGCGCACACAGGCAACGCCAAGCTGGGGGCTCGGGTGCGGCCGGGGTGGTTCGCGCAGACGCATGAGCACCCGGAGTTGGTCGGCCGCACGCTGCTGGAGATCCTGCACCGGGGTGACGATCACCGGGAAGGTATGGGTCGCGAGCTGGCCTCACGGAAGCTGGACCGTTACGAGCTGGCTCATGCGGCGGAGCAGACGTTCGACAGTCTCTCTGGTGGTCAGCAGGCCCGGTTCCAGATCCTCCTGCTCGAGTTGTCCGGTGCGACTCTCCTCCTGCTCGACGAGCCGACCGACAACCTCGACGTCGAGTCGGCCGAGGCCCTGGAGGAAGGGCTCGACTCCTTCGACGGCACTGTCCTCGCGGTGACCCACGACCGCTGGTTCGCCCGGGGCTTCGACCGCTACCTGGTCTTCGGCGCCGACGGCTCGGTCTACGAGTCCGGCCAACCGGTCTGGGACGAGGGTCGCGTCGAACGCGCTCGCTAAGGGCTGACGCACCAGCCGTCGCGGTAGGCGGCCCAGTGGTCCGGTGTGGCAGTGAAGTCGACGTACATGGCCAGGCCGAAGTTCTGGCGGTTCGAGGTGCCTAGGGCGAGCCGGGCACCTCGGACCGCTGCGGTGACGGTCTCCGCATGGCCCCAGTGGGACGGGTTGCTCTCCCAGTAGGCGGGCAGACCCATCAGGAGGTCCGTCTCTGCCGGTGTCACCTCCAGAGCGAGCTTGGTCTGCTGCTCGACATAGCCGCCGTACAAGGACTCCAAGGGCATGGCGGTGTCGTAGGACATGACCGCGATCTGTTCGACCCGGCGAGCCACTTCGGCGAAGTAGTCCTGCGACCACCACTTGCCCTCGCCGGTCAGGGCCAGTGGGAGGGCGTTGATGCGCCAGAGCGGCTCGAGCTGCGCTGCCGCGACCGACAGCGGTACGTCGCGCTTGGCCGTGAGCACATGCGTTTCGTCCAGTACGGCGAGGAACCCGGCCGACCCGGAGTGCACCGGCTCGAAGTCGAAGTGGATGCCCTGAAACCCTTCATCGAGTACCGCGGCCGAGGACGCCACGACCCGGGTCCGCACGGCCGGGTCGTCCAGGTCCATGCCCGGGTTCTTCCCCGGCTGCACGATGTCGCCCAGCCAGGCCTGCACACGTACGTCGGGAGCCGCCGCCCGCATCGCCGACGTGAACCAACGCGCTCGCGGTGACACCTTCGGCAGCGGCAACGTGCCGTCATGCTCCAACGGGCCGGCGTGGACGTAGAGGTCCCGGATCCCGGTGCCCTCGAGTTGCCGAGCCAGTGCGGTGACGTCGGCCTCGGTCTTCCGTCCGTCCACCCAGGCGTGGCCGAGCCACAGTGCGTCGTTGTTCCGTGTCCGCGCCTCGGCTGCCGGCTCACCGACGTACCGCACCCGCAGCGACAGCGCATAAGCCCCGAGCGGCATCGGTACGAGCAGGACGAAGGCGAGCGTCAGTACCATCAACGCTCGGCGCTTTCGGGACCAGCTTTTCCAGCGCCGCCTCACGGACGCGGCCGCAGTCCGTCGAAGATCAGGCTGAGCATCCGCTCGCGGACTTCCGGCTCGAGCCCGACCGCGGTCGCGCCGCGGGACGCGCCGATCAGCAGCGCGTAGACCTCGGCCAGCCCGGCCTCACGTCGTACGGTGCCGTCCTCCTGAGCACGGATTAGGAGGGTGTGGAAGGCGTCTCGCAGACCGCTGCCGGCCTGCCGCGCGTCCGCGCCGGCGGCTGCACCGGACGCGGTGAGGGCCTCGGCGATCGCCAGCTTCGACGCCGACTCCGACACCACCTGGGTGAAGAACCCGAAGAACGCCTCTCCCGGGAACCTGCTGTCGGCCAGCTCGACAGCCCGGTCGCGGAGCCGCTCGAGTCGCTGGGTGAGCACCGCTTCGAGCAGTTCGGTCTTGGTGGGGAAGTGCCGGAAGACGGTCGCGATGCCGACACCGGCCAGTTTCGCCACGTCGTCGGTGGACGCACTCGGAGACCGGCCGAACACCTCGTCCGCCGCGGTCATGATCCTGGCCCGGTTGTCCCGCGCGTCTGCTCGCACGCTGCTCCCCTCCTTGCGATCCGGCTCAGCGTCGCCCTCTCAGCCTAGGAGACGCCGCCGCCCGGCGATGGGTTGTAAGCGAAGTCGACACTCCGTATATTCGGAGTCGCTACTCCGCTTATCCGAGAGGAACGCGATGACTCCCGAAGAGGTCTTCCTGAAGCTCGTCCACGGTGTCGCCGACCGCGACTTCGACGCCCTCCCGGCGCTGTACGCCGAGCAGACCGACGTACGCCATCCGATGAATCCGTACGGCGACCATCCGCTGCTCAGCCGGGACGCGCTGCGGGAACACTTCGGCCTGAACGCGCCGCGGGTGACCGAGACGATCCGGTTCCGGCCGGAGAACATCCGGGTTCACCACACCGCCGACCCGGAGGTGATCGTCGCCGAGTTCGAGTACGCCGGAACGATGATCGCGACCGGGGAGCCGTTCAGCGCGCCGTGCGTGTTCGTGTTGCGGGTCCGGGACGGGCTGATCGTCGAGTCCCGCGACTACATCGACCACGTGGCGATGAGTCGGGCCCGCGGCCAGGTCGGCCAACTTGTCGCGCAGCTCACGGAACCGGCCGGAGCGCCTGCTGCGTCGTAGACCGCAGAGGCGCCGGATGGCCCCGGACCGAGGCAACTGAGCCCGCCCGGGGCCATCTCCAATGCTCAACGTCTCACGCCCGCAGCCGCAGTGGCGACGCGGCCAGAGCCTTCGCGGCGATCACCAGACCGGCGGCCGCCAGCACGATGTCCTTCAGCACGTACTGCGCTTCCAGCGTCGGCGTCCCGGGGAACAGGTCGCCGAAGAACAGCACCAGCGGCGACATGATCCCGACCAGCGAGAGGCCGAGCACCAGCAGCCCGGTCCGCAGGAACTTCCCGGTGACCAGGGTCAGCCCGATGAAGCACTCCATCAGCGCGGTCAGCAGGACCGCGTTCCGTCCGTCGACGATGCCGAGCGTGAGCGTGTCGATGGTGCGCATCACCAGCGCCTCCGCCGGGCTCGCTCCCGGGAAGAACTTGAGCACGCCGAATCCCAGGAAGACCAGCCCGAGGCTGACCCGGAGGATGTCGACACTGTGCCGGCCGAGCACTCCGGCGATCCCAATCCTTTGATGCGCAGTCCCTTGTAGATCAAGGCATTCATGGAGGTTTCTCCTGTCGCGATCGATGTGCCACCAGCGTCGCGAAAACCACCCACCTACCGCGTCGGCCCGACGACGGCACTCCACCTACCCCGGTCGCGGTAGTACGCCGTACTCCAGCGACCCCCGTACGACGTAGTACTCAGGGCACCCTGAGGCCGCCGGGAGCAGTCCGCCTCAGCGGGACGCGGCCGGCCCGTCGGACCGGCGACCTGTGCCGCGGTGATGGCTGTCGGCCGGGCCTCCCTGCGGCGTACCCGTGTCGTCGCGGGATGCGTTGCCGGTCGTCGAGGAGGTGTGGAGAAACTCCTGCAACTCCGCCAGCCGGGTGGTCGATCTGGTCCCGCACGCCACGACGGCGGCACGCGGTGCGGCCGGCGCGCGGACTTGGCCAAGTCCGCGCGCCGTCGGTGGAAGGCCCGCGGGCCACGCCGAGCATAGCGACCCGCGAGGTCCCCGAGGCGTCGAAAATGGTTGGGCTGGGGTGCGGTGGGGTTGGTAGCTTGCTGGGCGTCGTGACACTGCACGAGGAGGTGAGACCCATGAACGCTGTAGGTACGTGGGTGCTCCCCTCGTTGTCATGGCTGGGCGATTGACGTAGGGGTCGCCGGGAGCGCCTCAACAATTGGCACTCCCGAAGGGCAACAACCTATGCATTCCTTGCGTTTCACCGCGGAGACATCCTCGAACGGTGTCGTTGAACACGACTTCCTCGTGGGCGAGATCCCCGGCGTGCTCTGGTCGTCCGAATCCGGGGCGGATCACGCGCCCCTGGTGCTGATGGGGCACGGCGGCGGCCTGCACAAGAAGACGCCGGCACTCGTGGCCCGCGCCCACGACACCGTGACCACCTGGGGATTCAGCGTGGTCGCCATCGATGCACCCGGACACGGCGACCGCCCGCGTACGGCGGAGGACGAGCAAACTCGCGCCGACTTCCGGCAGGCTCAGGAGGCAGGCGACGCCGAGCGCTTCAAGTCGATCAGCATCCGGTACGGCGCCTCACTGGCGGAGCGCGCCGTGCCGGAATGGCAAGCGACCTTGGACGCCCTGCAGAAACTGCCCGAGATCGGCACCGAGGCGCCGATCGGCTACGGCGGCGGCATCACCTTGGGCACCGCGATCGGCATACCGCTCGCGGCCGTCGAACCTCGCATCACGGCAGCCATCTTCGGCGGCGGGTTCTTCCCACACGAGGCCCTGATCGAGGCGGCCCGACAGATCACCGTCCCGATCCAGTTCCTGCTCCCCTGGGACGACGAACACGTCGACCGCCAATCCTCGCTCGCGTTGTTCGACGCCTTCGCCTCCGAGGAGAAGACGTTGCACGCCAACCCCGGCGACCACCGCTCCATCCGCTGGCTCGGACTCGACAACGAGTTCCTGGCCCGGCACCTCACGTCCTGACCCGAGCTACCGCCTACGTGGTGGCTTAGTGGTCTGCGCCCTAAGTTCGTCGGGGGTGATCATGCGGCTTGTGGATGGGTCGGTGCTGCGGTCTGGTGTTGGTCGATTCGCTCGAGCAGGTTGTCGAGGTCGGTCGGGGTGAATTTCCATTTGAATGGTCGGGCGGTGGCGTTGTAGCGCTGTTCGAAGTCGGTGAGTCGTTGTTCGACCTGCGCCAGGTCGGTGAAGTCGTTGGGGGAGACGACCTTGCGTTGGACGACCGAGAAGTAGATCTCGATCTGGTTCGTCCAGGAGGCGTGCACCGGGGTGTGCACCATGACCGCGTTGGGGAAGCGGCCGGCCAGCCGGTCGATCGCGGCCTGGCCGCGGTGGGACGAGCCGTTGTCGACGATCCAGAACACGCGTTTGGCCGAGGCGTAGGGCTCTTGGGTCATGACCTGTTCGGCCAGGGCCATGAACGGCTCGATTCCGGTCGATGCCGCGCATCGGCCGAACACCTGGGCCCGGTGAACGTCGTAGGCGGCCAGGTAGGCCAGGGCTCCGCCGCGGTGGTAGTCGTGGTTGACGCGCATCATGCGCGCTTTGCCTGGTGGCAGGGTGGGGTGGCAGCGGCAGCGGGCCTGGATCGAGGTCTTCGTGCGCCACGAGGCGCTGCATTACCGGATGGAGGTGGAAGGACTCCATCGCTGGCCTGTCGCAGCAGGCCGGTGAAGCTGAGGGCAGCCTGATCCGGGAGACGCCGGGGAGGGTGGGAGCAGCCCTGACAACGACAGGACGGGTCGGTACTGCCAGACGACCTGGGCCTGCCTAGCGAGACGGAAAGGTGTACGTGAGAAACCAGCGTGTAAAGCCTCTTAAGAGATACACCGGCTCCAACCTGGCGGATGTGGGCCGGAGTGCGGTGCACGCCCGACGCTGCTTTCGGGGCGGTCGGGCGACTCCTGAGCCGGGTGAAGTCGCCGGCAGGGAGGCCACGAGGAAGGTCTGCGGCGTACTCGTGGCGATGCCGCAGGGGCAAAGCTGGGCACCGACCCCGTCGACCGGTGTGTGGTGAACGTGGGAAGCGTCCCGGGCTGGTCCCGTGTCCCGGTCGTCCGGGTCGGGTGCGGGCAGGTTCGTCGTCGGCCGATCGGGCCGGGGCGTGGCGGAGCCGTCGTAGTAGTCCGAGGCCGGGAAAGCCGGTCACATGGCAAAGGGCGGCAGCGAGTTCGTAGCGATGGGATTGGAAGGGTGGGAGATCGTTGGTGAACACCGACGTGCTGTGGCCGGAGCGGGACTGGGCCGAGTCACAGGTACTGCGGATCCAGACCAAGCTGCACCAATGGGCGATCGACGATCCTGATCGCCGGTTCGATGACCTGTTCAACCTCGTGTGTGACCCGGCCGTCCTCGTGGTGGCGTGGGCCCGGGTCAGGGGCAACCGAGGGAAGCGGTCGGCGGGGGTGGACGGGCTACGGCCCGACGCTGTGTTCTCCGCCGAAGAGGGGTTCCTGCCGCGGCTACGAGCCGATCTCAAGGCCCGGCAGTTCGCTCCTTTGCCCGTGCGGGAACGGATGATTCCCAAACCCGGCAGCAGCAAACGCCGCAGACTGGGCATCCCCACCGCGCGGGACCGCACCGTGCAAGCGGCCCTGAAGTTGGTGCTCGAGCCGATCTTCGAGGCGGACTTCAAGCCATGCTCGTATGGCTTCCGTCCGAGGCGGCGGGCACATGACGCGATCGCCGAGATCCACCAGTTCAGCTCCCGCACCTATGAGTGGGTGCTCGAAGGTGATATCGAGGCGTGCTTCGACAACATCGACCACACGGCCCTGATGGACCGGGTGCGCAGACGAGTCGGAGACAAGCGCGTCTTGTCGGTGATCAAGGCGTTCCTGCATGCTGGCATCCTCGGTGAGGACGGCGTCATGCGGAACACCGCCACCGGCACTCCCCAAGGCGGAATCCTTTCGCCGTTGCTCGCCAACGTCGCTTTGTCGGTCCTCGACGACCATTTCGCCGTGGCCTGGCAGACCAACAGCGGCAGTACCTACCAACGGACCAAGCGGCGCCGAGCCGGGCTGGCCAACTACCGGATCGTCCGCTACGCAGACGACTTCGTGGTGTTGGTGGCCGGGACCCGAGCGCACGCCGAGGCCCTGCGGGAGGACGTGGCGACGGTACTCGCCCCGATGGGCCTGCGCCTGTCGGCGGCCAAGACAAAGGTCTGCCACATCGACGAGGGCTTCGACTTTCTCGGGTTCCGCATCCAGCGGAGACGGAAACGAGGCACGAACAAGCGCGTGGTCTACACCTACCCGTCGAAGAAGGCGCTCGCCTCCATCGTCGGACGGGTCCGCGCGCTGACCCGCAGGTCATCACATCCGACCCTTGCGGCCCTGCTGCGCCAACTCAACCCGGTGCTGCTCGGCTGGTGCACCTACTTCCGCCACGGCGTGTCCAAAGCGACCTTCGGCTACCTCGACCAGTACGCCTGGCACCGGGTGGTCCGATGGATCCGCAAACGACACAACCGCACGAAGTGGGCCGTCCTGCATCGACGCTACCTACCCGGCTGGCGTCCCACCGAGGACGAGGTGATGCTGTTCCAACCCCAGCAGGTGACGGTCAGCCGCTACCGCTACCGGGCCGACAACATCGCCACACCCTGGGCAAGAAGAGCATCAGGATCGGTCGCATAGCCCGAAGGGATGGACTCGTGGAGAGCCGGATGCGTGGAGACACGCACGTCCGGTTCGGAGGGCGGGCTGAGGAAACGTAACGACCCGCAAGGGCGTCAACGCGCCTCAGCCCGACCCAACTCGTCGGAGGAGATCACGTATTCGTCGTCGCCGAGCCGCCGGCCTTCCCAGTTGCCGGCGTAGAGGTCCAGGACCCGGCCGGCTTTGGCGCGGAAGTCCGGGTCCCGGGGGAAGATCCAGGATCGGTGCTGCCAGGGTTTGATCGTGTCGGCGGCCAGCCAGCGGCGCACGGTGGATGCCGAGAGCGTTTCGGCGATGCCGGCGGTGACGGCCTCCCGGGCCAGGTCCGGGCAACTCCACACCGACAACGGCGCACCCGTGTGGGCGGGCAGCTGGCAGGCCAGCGCCTTCACCTCGATCACCTGGACCGGCGTGAACGTCGGCGGGCGGCCGCTGCGCGCGCGGTCGACCAGCCCGTCCAGCCCGTCGGCGGCGAACCGGCCGCGCCACTTGCGCACCGTGTCCACCGTCACCGCGCACCGTCGGGCGATCGCCGCGTTGGACAAACCCCGGGCCGCGTCCAGCACGATCCGCGCCCGCAGCTTGTCCCGCGACGGGCTCTTGTGACCCCGAGCCAGCTTCTTCAACCTCTTGCGTACGGCGGCGGTCAACCACACAGGGCAGGCACACAGGACGGGCACGAGAAAGCAAGCCAATCGCGATCGGCAACAGGACGGAGCCGATCATCACCACGCGACGATCCTCACCACACACGGACACGCCGATCAGGCAGCATGGACGCCATGGCCACACCCCCGCAATCCACGAAAACCTCGCTGGGCCAGCGGCTACGGGCCCACGCCCGCGAACGCTGGCCGGCCCTGGCAGCCGTCAACGTCCGCCACCACGGCACCTTCGCCTACATCGACGGACAACTGGCCGACGGAACCGTGCTACCGCTATGCCGGCTCCGCTACGGCGGCTACGCCAACCAATGGGGCTTCGCGGTCTACCTGGCCAGCAAGGACGGCTACCAAGACTCCATCCTGCCCAGCGGCTACCCAGCCGGCACCGCCGAAGAAGCACTCGACTGCGCCTGCGGCCTCTACCTGGCCGACCCCACAGCATGGCAACCCGAATAGCCCCCGACGAACTTACGGCGCAGACCACTTAGAGACGCAAAACGGCCCCTCCCGACGGGAAGGGCCGTTCTCTTGGTGGGTCAGCGGTCGCCCATCGGGACGTACTGGACGCCCCGCTCGCCGGTGTAGATCTGCTTGGGACGGGCGATCTTCTGGTCGGTGTCGCCCAGCATCTCCAGCCACTGGGCCAGCCAGCCCGAGGTGCGCGGGATGGCGAACAGCACGGTGAACATCTCCGGCGGGAACTGCAGCGCCTCGTAGATCAGGCCGGAGTAGAAGTCGACGTTCGGGTAGAGCTTGCGGGAGACGAAGTACTCGTCCTCCAGCGCGATCTTCTCCAGTTCGACGGCGATCTTCAGCAGCGGGTTGATCCCGGTGACCTCGAACACGTCGTCGGCGGCCTTCTTGATGATCTTGGCCCGCGGGTCGTAGTTCTTGTAGACCCGGTGGCCGAAGCCCATCAGCCGCTCGTCACCGTTCTTCACGCCCTCGATGAACGACCCAACGTTGTCGACCGAGCCGATCCGGCGGAGCATCTTCAGCACGGCCTCGTTGGCGCCGCCGTGCAGCGGGCCGTAGAGGGCGCCGATGCCGCCGGCCACCGCTGTGTACGGGTCGACCTGGGTGGAGCCGATCGCCCGGACCGCGTTGGTGGAGGCGTTCTGCTCGTGGTCGGCGTGCAGGATGAACAGGATCTCGAGCGCCCGCACCAGCCGGTCGTCGGCGGCGTACTTGGGCTCGCTCATCTTGAACAGCATGGACAGGAAGTTCGCGGTGTAGCTGAGCTCGTTGTCCGGGTACACGTACGGCTTGCCCTGCGCGTGCCGGAACGCGAACGCGCCCAGCGTCGGCATCTTGGCGATCAGCCGCCGGATCTGCAGCGCCCGGGACTCCTCGTCGAAGATGTTGCGCGACTCCGGGTAGAAGGTGGACAGCGCACCGACCGAGGCAGCCAGCATGCCCATCGGGTGCGCGTCGTACCGGAAGCCCTGCATGAAGGTCTTCAGGTTCTCGTGCACGAACGTGTGATACGTCACGTCGTGCGCCCAGGCCTCGTACTCCGCCTTGTTCGGCAGCTTGCCGTTCACCAGCAGGTAAGCCACCTCGAGGTAGTTCGACTGCTCGGCGAGCTGCTCGATCGGGTACCCGCGGTACTCGAGGATGCCCTTGTCGCCATCGATGAAGGTGACGGAGGAACGACAGGAGGCGGTGTTCACGAACCCGGGGTCGTAGGTGGCCAGGCCACCGTCGCCGTCGGATGTGCTGATCTTCTTGAGATCGGCGGCACGGATGGTGCCATCGGTGATGGCAAGGTCGAAGTCCTTGCCGGTCCGGTTGTCCCGGACGGTGAGCGACTGATCGGTCACAATGCCCTCTTCGGAAGCTGGCGCCATCGCCTGGTGAGTGAGGGTTATCGTCAGCCGGCGGGACGCGGATCGGACTGCAATCTTCACCGCTAAACTAGTGCTGTCGGGGTCTGCTTCCAAGCCGGGGGCCCCGGCGGGGATCTGCTCGCTTTGACCCAGGGCGGACACCGCCGGTATTCTGGGCTGCTGTTGTGCGTTCCAGGTCCCAGCCCCGTCGGCGGACCATTCGCCGACGTACCAGTTTTGTCAACCTCTGAGAAACGAAGGTCAACGACCGTGCGCACGTACAGCCCGAAGCCTGCTGACGTCACCCGCGAGTGGCACGTGATCGACGCCACCGACGTCACGCTCGGTCGGCTCGCCGTTCAGATCGCCACCCTGCTGCGTGGCAAGCACAAGCCTACGTTCGCGCCGCACGTGGACGGCGGTGACTTCGTCGTCGTCGTGAACGCGTCCAAGGTCGCGCTGTCCGGCACCAAGCGGACGGACAAGCTGGCGTACCGCCACTCCGGTCACCCGGGTGGTCTGACGGCCACGCCGATCGGCGAGATCCTCGAGAAGGACCCTCGCAAGGCCGTCGAGAAGGCTGTCTGGGGCATGCTGCCGAAGAACCGCCTGAGCCGGAAGCTGCTCACCAAGCTGAAGGTGTACGCCGGTCCGGAGCACCCGCACACCGCCCAGCAGCCGAAGCCGTTCGAGATCACCCAGATCGCCCAGTAAGCGATCGACGAGCCAGGTAAACGAGGATTCCCAGCGTGAGCGACATCACCACCGAGACCGAAGCGTTCGACCCCGAGGTCCCCATCGACAACGAGGGCCCGGTCGCCTACACCTCCGAGACGAACCCGACTCCGGAGCAGCGCGCCGAGACGGGTCGCGTCGCGGTGATCAACCCGGCCGGCGCCACCGGCCGCCGCAAGGAGGCCGTCGCCCGCGTCCGCCTCGTGCCCGGCACCGGTCAGTGGACCGTCAACGGCAAGCCGCTGGACGTGTACTTCCCGAACAAGGTCCACCAGCAGCACGTGAACGAGCCGTTCGTCGTCGCGGGCCTGGAGGGTTCGTACGACGTGATCGCCCGGATCAACGGTGGCGGCATCACCGGCCAGGCCGGTGCGCTGCAGCTGGGCGTGGCCCGTTGCCTGAACGCGGCCGACCAGGAGGCGAACCGCCCGGGGCTGAAGAAGGCCGGTCTGCTCACCCGCGACGCGCGGATCAAGGAGCGGAAGAAGGCCGGTCTCAAGAAGGCCCGCAAGGCGCCGCAGTACAGCAAGCGCTGATCACCTGATGGGTCGTTTGTTCGGCACGGACGGAGTCCGTGGCCTGGCGAACGTGGACCTGACCGCGGAGCTGGCGCTCGACCTCTCGGTCGCGGCAGCTCACGTACTCGGCGAGGCCGGTGCCTTCGAAGGGCACCGGCCGCGCGCCGTTGTGGGGCGGGATCCACGGGCCAGTGGTGAGTTCCTGGAAGCCGCCGTGGTGGCCGGTCTGGCCAGCGCCGGCGTCGATGTGGTCCGGCTCGGCGTGCTGCCGACCCCGGCCGTGGCCTACCTGACCGGCTCGACCGGCGCCGACCTCGGCGTCATGCTGTCCGCCAGCCACAACCCGATGCCGGACAACGGCCTCAAGTTCGTGGCCCGTGGCGGGATCAAGCTGGACGACGCGATCGAGGACGCGATCGAGGCCCGGATGGGCGAGGAGTGGCAGCGTCCCACCGGTGCCGCCGTCGGCCGGGTGTTCGACGACGGGCAGGGCTTCGAGACCTATGTCTCGCACCTGGTCCGGTCCGCGCCGAACCGGTTCGACGGCGTCAAGGTCGTGATCGACTGCGCCAACGGCGCCGCCTCGCAGACCGCGCCGGAGGCTCTGCGCCGGCTCGGAGCCGAGGTGATCACGTATGCCGCCTCGCCCGACGGACTGAACATCAACCTCGACTGCGGCTCCACCCACCTGGAGGGCCTGCAACGCGAGGTGCTCGGTCACCGGGCCGACCTCGGTATCGCCCTGGACGGCGACGCGGACCGCTGCCTGGCCGTCGACGCCAACGGCGAACTCGTGGACGGCGACCAGATCCTCGCCGTCCTGGCGCTGGCGATGCGGGACAGCGGCCGGTTGTCCAACGACACCGTGGTCGCCACCGTGATGAGCAACCTCGGCTTCGTCCAGGCGATGGTCCGGGAGCGGATCGCGGTCGAGCAGACCAAGGTCGGCGACCGGTACGTGCTGGAGGCAATGAAGGCCGGCGGTCACAAGCTCGGCGGTGAGCAGTCCGGGCACGTGATCCTGTCCGACCACGCCACCACCGGCGACGGCACGCTGACCGCGGTCATGCTGCTCGCCCGGGTCGCCCAGACCGGCAAGACCCTGAGCGATCTGGCCGGCGCGATGTCCCGGCTCCCGCAGGTGCTGGTCAACGTCAAGGACGTGGACAAGTCCCGCGCCGGCACCGACCCGGCCGTCCAGGCCGCCGTCGCCGAAGCCACCGTCCGCCTGGGGGACACCGGCCGGGTCCTCCTCCGCCCATCAGGCACGGAGCCCCTGGTCCGAGTCATGGTCGAAGCGGAGTCCTCGGACGCCGCCGACGAGATCGCCCACACCCTGGCCGACGTGGTCGCCACCTCACTGAAGCTCTGAACACCTCCTGGGGGCCTGGGACAGGGAATTGCCTGTCCCAGGCCCCTGCTTCTTGTTCAAGCCTCAGAGCGCGCCCCCGGCCGGCAGCCTGATTCCGGTCGCGGTCGCCCCCGTGCGGGTCGTCTGGCGGTAAGTGGGGAAAGCTCCGACACGTCCTCGTCTTCCCAGCAGGCCGACACGTTCAGACCGATGAGAACACGGGCCGCACCCCGGAATGCACGACTTGTCAGGTGACGGAGATGTCCACCGACGGGCGGAGGTCGGCGGCTGTGGTCAGGGCTTGGTGGGCGGCGTTGGTGAGGAAGCTTTCGATGCGCGCGGGGTCGGCGGGGGTGGCGAGGATGGGGAGGGCGATCTGTTCGTAGGCGGCCTGGAAGCGGGGGCCCCAGCGGCGGGTGCCCAGGCGGGCGGTGCGGGAGCAGTTGTCCACCATGTAGGCGACGTCGCGGGCGTGCATGTAGGGGAGCAGCGAGTCGACCGCCTCGATGATCGACTCGTTGACGATCTCGGACCAGGGGTGGCCGCGGTCGGCGAACTCGTCCACCTGGGCGATCATGGTGGCCACGAACAGGCCCGCGGTGAGCGGGTCGATGGCGGCCGGCGTCGTACTGCGGCGGGCGTGGACCTCGTCGCCGTACGACCATATCGGGCTGCCGCCGATCCGGGACATCGGCCGGGAGGCGAGGCGGGAGTCGGCCAGGATCACGCTGCGCAGTTCGGTGCCGTCGGCAACTTCGTCGTAGATCTCGGCGACGATCTCGCGGGCCGGCCCGTAGGCGGCGGTGTAGGCGCGGTCGAACAGGTCCCGGCCGTCGTCGGTCAGGGCGGCGCGGACGGCGGGCAGCCCCGCCGCGGAGATGGTGCGCGCGATCGGGCCGGTGATCGATTCGGTGGAGCGCTCGTACGCCGTGACCGGATCGGCACCCTCGAGGCGGAAGTGGCGGTAGAGCGCCTCGACCAGACCGTGGACCGCGCCGAGCAGGATCGCGCGTTCCCCGACGTTGTCGGACTTGTACTCGCTCTCCAGTGTGGTGGCGAACGTGTACGGCGACCCCAGCCCGACCGACCAGGCCAGCGCACGGTCCGACGCGTGACCATCAGGATCGGCATGTACGGCAATACTCGCGTTGATCCCGGCTCCGTTCACGCGTCGCGCCCTGCTCGTACAGGCGTCGTACCGAATCGCCCATGCCCTTGGGACAGACCGCGATCACCGGGTGGCCGGCCGGGAAGTCGCCGCCGATGGCCTTCAGGTGACCCAGCAGGAAGCCGTGTGACAGACCGATCGTCGCCCCAGGTTTGAGGACCGCGAAGATGCGAGAGTGCTCGGCGGCCAGGGCGGCGTCGGCGATCAGCAGGATCACCAGATCGGAGCCTGCGGCAACGGTCAGCCAGTCGCCGAGGGTGCCGTCCTCCTCGGTGAATCCATGCTTGTGCGCGTCGTCCGCCGAGGCCGAGCCCGGACGCAGGCCGTCGGACACGGTCACGTCGGTCCCGGCCAGCGAGTCGCGCAGGTTCTGGGCCTGGGCGCGTCCCTGCGGTCCCCAGCCGAGGACGCCGATCCGCCGGACGCCGTGCAAGGCCGCGGGCAGCAACGGGAACAGGTCCCGGCCGCCGCGCAGGATGGTCTCCGTCCCATCCGGAACGGTCATGGTCTCGGTGCGGAAGACCGACGAGGTGAAGGTGGTCATGTCCTTCAGTTAAGGTCGGCAGCGAGCGTTGCAGCAAGCGCAACATCTGCACCGGGCCGTTGCGGAGAATGGAAGTGGAGCATCGAGAGCTGGAGCTGTTCCTGCATCTGGCGCGCACGCTGAACTACGGACGCACCAGCTTGGAGTGTCATGTCAGCGCGGCGACGCTGACCAGGACGATCCAGCGGCTGGAGGTGCGGGCGGGCGCGCGGCTGCTGGACCGCGGTCCGCGCGGCGTCGTACTGACCGCGGACGGTCAGCGCTTCACGTCGTACGCCGAACGGGCCTTGGCACTGTGGGACGACTACCACGCCGGGCCGGCGAAGCGGCCGAGTTGGTCGGGGAGCTGCGGATCTTCGCCACCGTGACGGCGTGTCAGGCGTTGCTGCCCGACCTGCTCGCACCGCTGCGGGCGGCGCATCCGCAGATCCGGCTCGACGTCCGAACCGGCGACGCGGCGGCGGCGCTGGCGAGGCTCGATGAGGGTGAGGTGGACGCGGCCGTCGCAGGGATCCCGAAGCGCCTACCGCAGACGTTGGTGACGCGCACGGTGGCCGTCACCGATCTGGTCCTCGTGGCTGCCGAACCCTCAGCGGCAGAAGGGCCGTACGTCGTACCGGCTAGAGGGCCTCGTCCGAGAAGCAGCCTTCCGATGGTTCCGGCGAAGAGGCATCAAGCCGGTCATCGCGGCCGAGCCGGACGGCCACGAAGCACTCCTCGCCCTGGTGGCACTCGGCTGCGGCACCGGCATCGTGCCGCGCCTCGTCCTGGAGTCCTCACCCTCGGCCGACCGGCTGACCGAGCTGCCCGCTGACCTCGAGCCGCTCACCATCGGGCTCTGTGCCCGCCGCGCCGACCTACGCCGCCCGCTGATCGCCGCGCTCTGGGGACTGACCTAGGTGCGAGGTGGCGCGGTCGTGGCGCCGGGGTAGAGCTTGGCGGGAACCAGTTGGGGTGGGAGCGGGTCGGCGTTCTCCAGTTGGCGGATGAGGGCTTCGGTGCCCAGTTGACCGAGCTCGGGGCCGGGGGTTCGCATGATGGTGAGCTCGGGATTGGTCAGCGCCGCGGTCTCCGGCACCATCAGCAACGGCAGGACGGAGAACTCGCCCGGCACGGCGCGGCCCATGCGGTTCAGGCCGGAGACCACGCCCAGCGCGGCGTACTCGTTCAGCACCAGGATCGCCGTCGTCTCGGGGTGCTCGCGCACCAGACGCTCGGCCGCCTCCTGGCCGGCCCGCGTGGTGTCCGAGCACTCCAGGACGACGGTCTGCAGTCCGTATTCCGCGGCCACCCGGCGATACGCGTCCTCGGTGCGTACCCACGGGCCGTAGGCGTGGAAGCGCGGGTCGTCCAGGTCGCCCGACACCAGCGCCAGCTGCCGGTGCCCGAGGTCGTACAGGTGCTCGACGGCGGTCTCGACCGTGGTGTCGAAGTCGATGTCCACATGGGACAGGCCTTCGAGCTCCGTGGTCCGGCCGATCATCGCGAACGGCATGCCGGTCTGCCGCAGGATGCCGACGCGGGGATCGTCGAGCTGGACCTCCATCAGGACGACGCCGTCGACCAGGCCCTGCCCGAGCAGTTCACGCAACTCGGCGCCGTCGTTGCCGACCGGCCAGAGCACCAGGTGGTAGTCCTCCTTGCGGGCTGCCTCGGCCGCGCTGGTGAAGAACTCCGCGGTGGACATCCCGAACTTGTGCTCCAGCGCCGGATAGGCCATCGCGATGATGTGCGTACGGCGGCTGGCCAGCGCGCGGGCCACCACGTTACGGCGGTACCCGAGGTCGGCCATCGACTGCTCGACCCTCGCCCGGGTCGCCGCGGTGACCGGCTTGGTGCCGTTCAGCACGAAGGAGACGGTCGCGATCGACACGCCTGCCCGGTGCGCGACGTCCCGCATGTTCACCATCGCAGCGAACCCCTCTGAACTCTTGACAGCAGTGTGACCTGAGGAACATAGTCCTTGGACACCTCAGTTAAGCGGTTTACCGACCAGCAGACAAGTGAACGGCATTCTTCGGCGGCACCCGGTTAAGCGCTTTGATCAGCGCACTGCGGCGCGCCCCGACCACATCCCCTCCGAGAAGGAGCGCAAGTCATGATCAGCAAGCGGATCACCGCTGTGCTGGCGGGTGCGACGGCCCTGTCGCTCGTGCTGGCCGCCTGTGGTGACAACGGCGGTGACTCGGCGTCGACCTCGTCCGGCGACGCCGTGAAGAGCCTCACGATTCTGGACTACTACAACAACGACCCGGACAAGTCGCTCGTCCAGAAGGGACTCGACTCCTGCGCGAGCCAGCTGGGCATCACCATCCAACGGGAGACGGTGCCTGGTGACACCTTGATCCAGAAGGTGCTGCAGCAGGCCTCGTCGAAGACACTGCCCGACGTGCTGATGCTGGACAACCCGGATGTGCAGCAGATCGCCGCGACCGGTGCGCTGGCGCCCTTGAACGACATGGGTCTGAACGGTGACGGAGTCATTCAGGGCATGGTCGACGCGACGTCGTACGACGGCAAGCTCTACGGACTGGCGCCGGTGACCAACACGATCGCGCTGTTCTACAACACGCAGATGCTGCAGGAGGCCGGCATCCAGCCGCCGAAGACCTGGGACGAGCTGAAGGCCGCGGCCAAGCAGCTCACCAAGCCCGGCCGGTACGGCATCGCCTTCAACGCCAACGCGACGTACGAGGGCTCCTGGCAGTTCCTGCCGGCGATGTGGACCAACGGTGGTGACGAGACCGACCTGACCAGCCCGCAGGTGGCCGAGGCGCTGCAGCTGTGGGTCGACCTGGTGCAGTCGGGGTCGGCATCGAAGAGTGTCATCAACTGGACCCAGGGCGACGCGAAGGACCAGTTCGTGGCCGGCAAGGCCGCGATGATGGTGAACGGTCCGTGGCAGATCCCCGCGCTGGAGAAGACCCCGAACGTCAAGTGGGACGTGGTCAAGTTCCCGCTGAACAAGCCGGACCAGACGCCGGTCGCGCCGCTCGGTGGTGAGGCCTGGACGGTTCCGCTGAACAAGGACCAGGCCAAGCAGCAGAAGGCCGCCGACTTCGTGAAGTGCCTGAACTCCGACGAGAACGAACTGGCCTGGGCGAAGGCCCGGTTCACTGTGCCGACCAAGACCGCGCTGCTCGATCAGTACGTCAAGGAAGTGCCGTCGATGAAGGCGTTCACCGAGCAGGTCAAGACCGCGCGGTCCCGGACCGGCAAGCTCGGCGACAAGTGGCCGGAAGCCGCCAAGGTGATCTACCAGGCGATCGCGCTCGCGCTGACCGGTAAGGCCACGGCCCAGGACGCCTTCAAGCAGGCCTCCGGCGGCTGATCGCAATGGCCCATGCGACGTTGACCCGCAATGACGCCGCGGCGTCCGGCCCGGAGCCTGCTCGCAGGTTCCGGGGCCGGCGCCACCGGGGCGAGGATCTGACCAAGGTTCTGTTCGTGCTGCCGGCCGCGCTGGCGATGGTTGCCCTGTTCGGGTACCCGGTCGTCAAGAACCTGATGATGAGCCTGCAGGACTACGGCCTGCGGACGTTCTTCACCGGCGAGGCCCCCTGGGTCGGGCTGAAGAACTACACGACGGTGGTCACGGACCAGCTGTTCTCGCAGGCGATGGTGAACACGGCGCTGTTCACGCTGGGCTCGATCAGTTTCCAGTTCGTCATCGGGCTCGCGCTGGCGTTGTTCTTCCACCGGCGCTTCCCGCTCAGCGGCGTACTGCGATCGCTGCTCCTGCTGCCGTGGCTGCTGCCGTTGATCGTGTCCAGTGCGACCTGGCGCTCCATCCTCGAGCAGGACAGCGGCATCCTGAACCGGACGCTGACCGGGCTCGGCATCATCAACGATCCGGTGCCGTGGCTGAACTCGCCGTCGGTCGCGCTGATCGCGGTGATCGGGGTGAACATCTGGATCGGCATCCCGTTCAACGTCACGCTGCTGTACTCCGGCCTGGCCGAGATCCCGGACGAGCTGTACGAGGCCGGCCAGCTGGACGGCGCCACCGGCTGGCGCGCGTTCTGGTACATCACCTGGCCGAACCTGCGGGCGGTTGCGAGCGTGGTGCTGATGCTCGGCGTGGTCTACACGATCAAGGTGCTGGACATCATCCTCGGCCTGACCGGCGGCGGTCCGGCGAACGCCACCCAGACGCTGGCGACCCAGTCGTACGAGCGGTCGTTCATCGACTTCAAGTTCGGCGAGGGCGCGGCGCTGAGCAACATCCTGATCGCGATCTCGCTGCTGTTCGCGGTCCTCTACCTGCGCGGCACCCGTCGTGCCGTCGACGAGTAGAAGGGGTACGACGATGACCGACTCGACCAGTCCGTCGCGGGGTCTACACCGTGATCGGCGTACTGATCCTGTGCATGATGCTGTTCCCCGTCTACTGGATGGTGAACGCGTCGCTGCAGCCGTCCGGCAACACGCTGACGGCCGGCTTCCTGCCCGCTCGACCCGACGTTCGCCGGCTACCGGCGGGCGCTCAGCGAACAGGGCGGCAACCTGGTCACCAGCCTGATCATCGCGGCCGGCACCGTGGTGCTCAGCCTGGCCGTCGCCGCGCCGTGCGCGTACGCGCTCTCGCAGTTCCGGTCCCGCTGGGTGTCGGTCGGGCTGCTGGCGATCCTGATCTCGCAGATGATTCCGGGCATCGTGATCGCCAACGCGCTCTACACGGCGTACGAACGGATCGGGCTGCTGAACTCGATCCCCGGGCTGATCGTGGCCAACTGCAGCAGCGGCCATCCCGTTCGCGATCCTGATCCTGCGCTCGTTCATGCTCGTCGCTGCCGCCGTCGCTGGTGGAGGCCGCGCGGGTGGACGGCGCCGGACTGGTCCGGGCGTTCGTCTCGATCGTGCTGCCGATCAGCAAGAACTCGCTGATCACCGCCGGACTGTTCAGTTTCCTCTTCTCCTGGAGCGATTTCCTGTTCGCGCTCACGCTGACCACCAAGGGCGGCGTCCGGCCGGTGACGCTCGGGATCTACCAGTACCTCGGCACCCAGGTGCAGAACTGGAACGCGGTGATGGCGACCGCGGTCCTGTCGGCGATCCCGGCCATCGTGCTGCTGGTCGCCGCGCAGAAGTACATCGCCGCCGGCGCCATCGGCGGAGCCGTCAAGTGACCCGACTCTTTCAAGGATTGTGATGATGACGATTCGCGTACTCGTCTGGGGCGAGAACCGGCACGAGCAGGTCGAGCCGCAGGTCGCCGAGATCTACCCCGACGGCATGCACTCGACCATTGCCGCCGGGATCAGCGACAACCTCGGCGCCGAGGCGACGGTCAGTACGACGACCCTCGACGAACCCGAGCACGGCCTGACCGAGGAGGTGCTCGCGCGGACCGACGTACTGGTGTGGTGGGGTCACGCCGCGCACGGCGAGGTCGACGACGCGGTGGTCGAGCGGGTGTACCAGCACGTGCTGTCCGGGATGGGCCTCGTCGTCCTGCACTCCGGCCACTGGTCGAAGATCTTCGGCAAGCTGATGGGTACGTCGTGCACGCTGCGCTGGCGGAGTGAACGGGACCGCGAGCTGGTCTGGACGGTCAACCCGACGCACCCGATCGCCCAGGGTGTGCCGCACCCGATCATCATCGAGCAGCAGGAGATGTACGGCGAGTTCTTCGACATCCCGGTGCCGGACGACCTGGTCTTCGTCTCGTCCTTCAGCGGAGGCGAGGTGTTCCGGTCCGGCTGCACGTTCCGCCGCGGCCACGGCAAGATCTTCTACTTCTCACCGGGTGACCAGGACTACCCGGTCTACCACCACAAGGACATCCGCAAGGTGATCGCGAACGGCGTCGCCTGGGTGAACAGCGACCGGCCGGAGCGGGCGGTGCCGACGTTGCTGCGGTACGAGACCGAGGACTTCTTCAACGGTCACGGCTACACGGGCCCGATCGAGGAACCTGCCGATGCCTGAACCTTTGCGCCTTCTCCAGGTCGGCGCGGGCGGGATGGGCCGCGCCTGGCTTCGTACGATTGCCGACAATCCTGATGTCGTCCTGACCGGTCTGGTCGACCTGGACGTCGACGTGGCCCGGGCGGCCGCCGATGAGCACGGGTACGGCGACGTACCCGTGGCTGCCTCACTCGACGAGCTGGCCGGCAACGCCGACGCGGTCATCGACGTGACCGTGCCGGTCGCGCATCCCACGGTGAGCGTGGATGCCTTGCAGCGCGGGCTTCCCGTGCTTTGCGAGAAGCCGTTGGCCGAGACGGTGCGCGAATGCCTGGCGATGGTCGCCGCCTCGGAGGTGAGCGGGAAGCTGCTGATGGTGTCGCAGTCCCGGCGCTACTTCCGGGCCGGTAACGCCTTCGGCCGGCAGCTCGCCGGACTCGGCGCGATCGGGTCGCTCTCGTGCGAGTTCTTCAAGGCTCCGCACTTCAGCGGCTTCCGCGAGCGAATGGCCGAACCGCTGCTCGTCGACATGGCGATCCACCAGTTCGACCTGTCCCGCAAACTGATCGGCTCCGAACCGGTCTCGGTGTACTGCGAGTCGTACAACCCGGACTGGAGCTGGTTCGACGGCAACGCGGCCGCCTCCGCGATCTTCCGGTTCGCCGACGGCACCCGCTTCTCGTTCACCGGCAGTTGGTGCGCACCCGGCCAGGAGACGTCGTGGAACGGCCGCTGGCGAGCCAGTGCGTCCGGCGGTACGGCGACCTGGGACGGAGACAACCCACCGGTCGCCGAACTGGCGTCGGGTGAGTCGTTGCCGGCCGCCGTGCTCGAGGATCCCGAGCAGATCGCCGGATCGCTGGCCGAGTTCGTCGACGCGGTCCGGGCAGTCGACGATCCCGCAGTCGGAAGTGCACTCCAACGTCGTCAGCGTCGCCATGGTCGAGGCCGCCGTACGGTCCGCTGCGACCGGCGCACCGGTCAGGATCGCCGACGTGCTGGTGAGCGCCTACGAAGAAGCCCTCGACACGGTCCAGGATCCGGCCCTGCATGCGGCTCTGAAGGCCTGGCCGAACGTGCTCAAGGTGGTCGGCCTGGAGCCCTGAAACTCCGGGTAATCCGGTGCACCCGGGAACCAGTACGCGCGGAGAAGCCTCTTGGGTTGCGGCCTCTCCGCGCGTATCTGTGTCCGGCTACGCACCGTCAGTTCTTGGTTTCCCCTTGACCGGGTCTGGCCGTGGTGGGTAACTTTCGCGTGCGGGGGAGCGCCTGTAATTCAATAACTTGTAGGGGGTCTGTCATGTCCGCCTTGCGTCGATTGAGTCTCTCCGGGCTCGCCACCGCTACAGCCATCGCGGGGGTGGGAGTGTCCACCGCGGAAAGTGCGCCGCCGCAGCCCCAGCCGACCAGCGATGTACAGCAGGCCACCCGTGCCATCCAGGGAATGTCACTGGAGGAGAAGGTCGGGCAGCTGTTCGTGCTGTTCGCCTACGGGCCGGACGCGCACAAGCCCGACACCCGCAACACCACCCTGTACGGCGTCGCCACGCCGGCCGAGGTGGTGGCGAAGTACAAGCCGGGCGGCTGGATCTACTTCAACGGCCGCGGCAACGTGGAGAGCCCGACCCAGCTGGCGACGTACTCGAACCAGCTCCAGACCGCGGCCGTCAACACCGGCCTGCATGTCCCGCTGATGATCGCGACCGACCAGGAGCAGGGGGTCGTGGTCCGGATCGGCCCGCCGGCGACGCAGTTCGGCGGCAACATGGCGCACGGCGCGACCCGGAACACCGCGGACGCCCGGACCGCCGCCGCCATCACCGGCCGCGAGCTGAAGGCGATGGGGATCCGGCAGGACTACGCTCCGGTCGCGGACGTCAACGTGAACGCGCTCAACCCGGTCATCGGCGTCCGTTCGTACTCCAGCGACCCGACGCTGGTCGCGGACATGACGGTCGCGCAGGTCCAGGGCTACCAGCGCGACGCCGGCATCATGGCGACCGCCAAGCACTTCCCGGGCCACGGCGACACCCGCGACGACAGCCACACCGCGCTGCCGACGATCAACCACACCCTCGAGGAGTGGAACACGATCGACGCGCCGCCGTTCAAGGCCGCGATCAAGGCCGGGATCGACTCGATCATGACCGCGCACATCGTGGTCCCGTCACTCGACCCGTCCGGCGACCCGGCGACGCTGAGCAAGCCGATCCTGACCGGTGTCCTGCGTCAGCAGCTCGGCTTCAAGGGCCTCATCGTCACCGACGGACTGGAGATGGCCGCGGTGCGCCAGCAGTACGGCGACGCCGAGGTGGCGGTCCGGGCGATCGAGGCCGGTGTGGACCAGTTGCTGCTGCCGCCGGCGCCGGACGTCCAGTTCAACGCCGTCCTGGACGCCGTCCGGTCGGGCCGGATCAGCGAGCAGCGGATCAACGAGAGCCTGCTGCGCATCCTGCTGATGAAGCTGAAGAACGGCGTGCTGTTCAACCCGTTCGTCGACCCGGCGAAGGTGGCCACGACGGTCGGTACGCCGGCCAGCCTGGCGACCGCGCAGAAGATCGTCGACAAGAGCGTCACGCTGGTCAAGAACGACGCGAACGCCGTACCGCTGAGCGCTGATCCGCGGAAGGTCCTCGTCACCGGCTGGGGTGTGAGTACGACGCAGTCGCTCGCCACCAGCCTGACCAAGCGAGGAGCCACCACCACGGTCGCACAGACCGGTGCGGCACCGAGCGACGCGGCCATCGCGGACGCTGTGGCCAAAGCCCAGCAGAACGACGTCACCGTCGTACTGACGATGAAGGCCTGGGACACGACCGTCACGGACAAACTCGCCAAGCAGCAGAAGCTGGTGAAGGACCTGCTCGCCACCGGCAAGACCGTGATCGTGGTGGCCGTGCGCGACCCGTACGACATCGCGTACTTCGACGCCGCGCCGACGTACCTGGCCACCTACGGTTACGCCGCCGTTTCGATGGAGTCGCTGGCGAAGACCCTTTACGGTGAGAACTTGCCGACCGGAAAGCTGCCCGTCGACATCCCCGTCGCCGGCCAGCCGGACACCGCCCTCTATCCCTTCGGCCACGGATTGACCTGGTGACGATGGAACCCACCCGCCGCCCAACCATCACCCGACGCCAGACCCTCGGCCTCGCCGCCGCAGCGGTCGCCGGTACGACGATCGCCGGCACCACGACCGCCCACGCGGGCACCGACCGCTGGGTCCGCGACACGCTGCAGCGGATGACGCTGGAGCAGAAAGTCGGCCAACTGTTCGTCTGCTACGCCTACGGGGCGACGGCGGACACGGCCGACCCGCGCAATACCAGCCTGTACGGCGTGGCGACGCCGGCCGAGGTGGTCCGCAAGTACCACCTCGGCGGCATCATCTACTTCGCCTGGACCGACTCGACAAGGACCCGCAGCAGATCGCCCGGCTCTCCAACGGACTGCAGAGCGCCGTCGATCGGCGGCACCGGGATCCCGCTGCAGATCAGCACCGACCAGGAGTACGGCGTGGTATTCCGCGTCGGCCCGCCGGCGACCCAGTTCCCGGGAGCGATGGCGCTCGGGGCGACCCGGTCCCCGCAGTACGCGCGGCTCGCGGCCGGAATCAGCGGCCGGGAGCTGCGGGCGGTCGGTGTCAACCACCGACTTCGCGCCGGTCGCCGACGTCAACGTCAACCCGCTGAACCCGGTGATCGGCGTCCGCTCGTTCTCGTCCGATCCCGGGCTGGTCGCCGATGCTCGACCGCGGAACAGGTCAAGGGCTACCAGCGCGACGGCCGGATCGTCTCGACCGCGCAAGCACTTCCCCGGTCACGGCGACACCCGGGACGACAGCCACACGGCGTTGCCGACGATCAACCACACCGTCGAGGAGTGGAACACGATCGACGCGCCGCC
Organism: uncultured Actinomycetota bacterium; assembly: GCA_963770725.1. Taxonomy (GTDB): domain Bacteria; phylum Actinomycetota; class Actinomycetes; order Propionibacteriales; family Kribbellaceae; genus Kribbella. Next base: position 388,020 of record CAVYQT010000007.1, on the reverse strand, counting down.
GTTCCGGGCGGCGATCCAGGCCGGGATCGACTCGATCATGACCGCGCACATCGTGGTGCCGTCGCTCGACCCGTCCGGTGACCCGGCCACGCTGAGCAGGCCGATCCTGACCGGCATCCTGCGCGAGCAGCTTCGCTTCGACGGCGTGGTGATCACCGACTCGCTCGGCATGAAGGGCGTCCGGGACAAGTACGGCGACGCGAGATCCCGCTGCGGGCGATCGAGGCCGGCGTCGACCAACTGCTGATGCCGGTCGATCCGGCGCTGGCGGTCAACTCGGTGATCGGTGCCGTCCGCGACGGGCGGATCACCGAGGCCCGGATCGACCAGAGTGTCGAACGGATCCTGAAGCTCAAGGTCAAGACCGGTGTCGTCGATCACCCGTACGTCGATCTCAGCCGGGTGACGAAGGTGGTCGGAACCCCGGCCAACTACGCCGCCGCCCAGCGGATCGCCGACCGCACTACGACGCTGCTGAAGAACGACGCCGGCCTGCTCCCGCTGTCACCGGCGCCGCGCAAGATCCTGGTCGCCGGGATACACCCCGGCCGCTCTCGGGACCGCACTGCAGGGCCGAGGTGCGACCGCGATCGTCAAGGACACCGGTGCGACGCCGACCGACGCCAAGATCGACGAAGCCGTCGCGGCGTCCGCCGGCGCCGACCTCACCGTGGTCCTCACGATGAAGGCCTGGGACACCACCGTCACCGACAAACAGGCCAAGCAGCAGAAGCTCGTCAACGCGCTACTGGCCACCGGTCGGCCGGTCGTCGTGGTCGCCGTCCGGGACCCGTACGACGTCGCGTACTTCCCCTCGGCCCGGACCACGCTGGCCACCTACGGCTACGCGGCGGCGTCGATGGAGGCGCTGGCCAAGGTCCTGTACGGCGAACTCGCGCCGACCGGGAAGCTGCCGGTCGCGATCCCGGCGCAGCCCGATCCGGCCCAGACCCTGCACCCGTTCGGACATGGGCTCAGCTTGGAACCGCGCGACACCCGGCTGACCGTTGCCTCGTACAACATTCATGCGGGGGCCGGGTCGGACAACGTGTTCGACCTGGAGCGGACCGCCCAGGCCCTGAAGGCACTCGACGCCGACGTGATCGGGCTGCAGGAGGTCGACGTCCACTGGGACGGGCGCAGTGAGTGGCGGGACACCATCGCCGAGCTCGCCGCCAAGCTGGGCATGTACGCCGGCTTCGCGCCGATCTACGACCTCGATCCGCCCGCGGCCGGTCAGCCGCGTCGGCAGTACGGCGTCGGCGTGCTGTCGCGCTTCCCGCTGGTCCGGACCGAGAACCACCCGATCACCCGGCTCTCCACCCAGGACCCGAACCCGGTGCCGGCCCCGGCTCCCGGTTTCCTCGAGGCCGAGATCGACGTCCGCGGCCGTCGGGTGCATGTGTACTCCACGCACCTGGACTACCGGGCCGACCCGTCGGTCCGGCAGGCGCAGGTCGCCGACACGATGAAGATCCTGGCCAGGGACCGCCGGAAGGATCTGCAGATCCTCACCGGTGACTTCAACGCTCCGGCGGACGCACCCGAGTTGGCCGGGCTGTGGACCCGCCTCACCGACAGCTGGACGGCGGCCGACGAGACGGCCGGTGGACCCAACACCTATCCAGCGGTCGACCCGGTCAAGCGGATCGACTTCGTCACCGTCGGCGCGGGCTTCCGCGTCCGGCGCGCCTCCGTTCCCCCTGAGGCTGTTCCCCCTGAGCAAGTGGCCAGTGACCACCGCCCCGTGGTGGCCGACCTGTCGTTCTGCCCGTAACGCCTGCCGAAGGAGATGTCTGATGAAGCGCCGCAGTTTGCTCGCGGGCGCCGGTGCCCTGGCCGCCGCCCCCATGATCGACGTACCGGCGGCCCAGGCCGGCCAAACTCCCGGCGGGCGCAGGACGATGGTCGGGGCCGAGGTGCTGGCCGCCGACGACTGGCGGGCGCTGGCCGGCCAGAAGGTCGGTGTGATCAGCAACCCGACCGGCATCCTACCCGACCTGAGCCACATCGTCGACACGATGCACGCGTCCGGGAAGGTCAACATCGTCGCGGTCTTCGGCCCGGAGCACGGCTTCCGCGGTACGGCGCAGGCCGGCGGATCCGAGCAGGACCACATCGACCCGCGCACCGGGATCATGGTGTACGACGCCTACGGCGCGAACGCGGACAAGCTGGTCAGCCTCTACACCAAGTCCGGCGTGGAGACGGTCGTCTTCGACATCCAGGACGTCGGGGCCCGGTTCTACACCTACATCTGGACGATGTACGAGGCAATGATCGCGGCCGTCCGCACCGGCGCGCGGTTCGTCGTACTCGATCGTCCGAACCCGGTCGGCGGGTACGCGCGCGGCCCGATGCTCAAGCCCGGTTTCACCTCGGGGGTGGGCAAGGAGGAGATCATCCAGCAGCACGGGATGACCGTCGGCGAGCTGGCCCGGCTGTTCAACGCCGAGTACCTGCCGATCGACGCGAACGGCGCGCGGCTGAAGGAACTCCAGGTCATTCCGGTGAAGAACTGGAAGCGCGACCAGCTGTACGACGACACCGGCCTGACCTGGGTGATGCCGAGCCCGAACATGCCGACGCCGGACACCGCGCTGCTCTACCCCGGCATGTGCCTGTTCGAGGCGACCAACTTCTCCGAGGGCCGCGGTACGACGCGGCCGTTCGAGCTGATCGGGGCGCCGTACATCGACTACAAGTGGGCCGAGGCGCTGCAGGCCAAGAACATCCCGGGGGTGGACTTCCGGGAGGCGTACTTCACGCCGTTCATCAGCAAGAACGCGAACGTGCTGTGCGGCGGCGTCCAGGTGCAGATCACCGATCCGCACAAGGTGGAGGCGATCACCGCCGCGACCCACATGATCGTGGAGGCGCGCCGGCTCTACCCGGGCTTCGCCTGGCGGGCCGAGAACCCGCCGGGCCGGTGGATCGACCTGCTGACCGGATCCGACCGGTTCCGCACCATGCTGGAGGCCGGTGCGACTGCCGAAGAGATCGTCGCGGCCTGGAAGTCCGAGACCGACGCGTGGACCGCCCGCCGGGCGAAGTACCTGCTGTACAAGGGAGCTCACCGGTGAGACGAGTCGTCGGAATCGCGGTAGTCTCCACCCTGATGCTCGCGACCACCACCCCTGCAGTTGCCAATGGCAACAGATCTGGCCGGTTCGTCCACCCGTACGACGGCTACGCACCGAGGACGACTCTCTTGCGCGACTCCACCCCGGCGAAGGCCGGTCTCGACCCGGCGCCGATCGACGCGGCGCTGGCCCAGGTGGACGCCTGGACCAGGCCGAACGGTACGGCGAAACCCCTGTACGCCGGCGCGGTCACGCTGCTCGGCCACGACGGGAAGGTGGTCACCAAGACGGCCACCGGAATGGCGCTGAAGTACACAGTGAACTCAGCCGGCAACGGCGCTGAAGAGCTTCCCGCGGACCAGCAGATCCCGATGCGCACCGACACGATCTTCGACCTGGCGTCGGTGTCCAAGCTGTTCACCTCGATCGTGGTGATGCAGCTGGTGGAGAAGGGCAAGGTCGGCCTGGACACCCCGATCGCGGCCTACGTACCGGAGTTCGCCGAGAACGGGAAGCAGGCGATCACGGTCCGGCAGGCGCTCACCCACACGACCGGGCTGCCGGCCTGGTTGCCGTTGTGGAGCGCGCAGCCGGACCCGGCGTCGCGGATGCACATGGCGCTCACCGCGACCCCGACCAGCCCGGCCGGGACGAAGTACCTCTACAGCGACCTGAACCTGATCACCCTCGGCGAGATGGCGCACCGGGTGACCGGCAAGGCGCTCGACAAACTGGTTGCCGACGGCATCACCAAGCCGCTGCAGATGCGGGACACCGGCTACAACCCGGACCCGCGGAAGAAGCCGCGGATCGCGGCCACCGAGTTCCAGTCCGCGCCGCCACGTGGGATGGTCTGGGGTTCGGTGCACGACGAGAACGCATGGTCGCTCGACGGCGTCGCCGGTCATGCCGGTGTGTTCAGCACTGCCGACGACCTGGCGGTTCTCGCCCAAACCTTCTTGAACGGCGGCAGCTACCGCGGGGCCCGGATCCTCAAGGAATCCTCGGTCACCGTGATGATCACCAACTTCAACGGCGCCTTCCCGGGCAACGACCACGGGCTCGGCTTCGAGCTGAACCAGCGCTGGTACATGGGCGGCGTGTCCGGTCCGCGCACCGCCGGCCACACCGGGTACACCGGGACGTCGCTCGTGATCGACTTCGACTCCCGGTCGTTCGCGATCCTGCTGACCAACCGGGTCCACCCGAGCCGCAACTGGGGCAGCAACAACCCGGCGCGGCGTGCCGTCGCCCAAGGGCTGGCGCTCGCTCTCGGCGTCGGGCCGCGACACGGCAAGGACTCCTGGTTCTCGGGTACGACGGACGGCGCGACCACGACCCTGGCCGCGCAGGTCGCCGTACCGGCCGAGGGCGCGAAGCTCACGTTCGACCTGTTCGTGGACACCGAGGAGACCGACCTGCTGTACCTGGAGACCTCCGTCGACGGGACGACCTGGACGAAGGTGCCGTTCTCCGTGCTGGACCGCGGATCCGTGATCGAGACCGACGGGACGATCAGCGGCTCCGGCGACCGGCACTGGCATCAGGTGTTCGCGGATCTCGCCCCCGGTGATCAAACGATCAGATGGCGTTACGCCTCCGACGCGCTGTACCAGGGCCGGGGTGTGTACGTCGACGGTGTGAAGATCACGAGCAGGAGTGGTGTTCTTCTCGACGGAGAACGAACGCCTGAATCATTTGTCGCTACAGGTTGGAGACTTTCGCGTCGGTGACCCCACTTCGTGCATAGTCGCCGTACCGTGCTGTCATGAACTCAGTTTCCTCTCCAGAACCCACGGGGCCGCTGCTGGTCCGGGTCCGCGCGGTGATGCCCGCGCTGGCGCCGGCCGAGCAGCGGGTGGCGAACGCGGTCCTCGCGGACCCGGGCGGAGTGGCGGCGATGACGATCTCCGAACTGGCCGAGGTGGCATCCACCTCGGAGACCACGGTCATCCGGTTCTGCAAGCAGATCGGCGTCCCCGGCTATCCGCAGCTCCGCCTGCAGTTGGCGGCCCAATCGGCGCAGGAGAGTTTCCGGCCTGAGGTGGGCGGCGACATCGAACCCGGTGACTCGCTGGCGGACGTGGTCGGCAAGGTCGCGTTCGCCGACGAGCGGGCCGTCCGCGAGACCGCTCAGCAGATCGATGTCGACGCTCTGGCCAAGGTGGTGACCGCGGTCGTCAACGCGCCGCGGGTGGACCTCTACGGCTTCGGCGCGAGCGCGTTCGTCGCGCTCGACCTGCAGCAGAAGCTGCACCGGATCCGCCGGGTCGCTTTCGCCTGGTCCGACGTACACGTGGCGCTGCCCAGCGCGGCGCTGCTGGGCGACGGTGACGTGGCGATCGGCATCTCCCACACGGGTACGACGGTCGAGGTCGTCGAGGCGCTCGAGGAGGCGGCCAAGCACGGCGCCACCACGGTCGCGGTGACGAACTTCCCCCGTTCCCCGCTGGCCCGGACGGCGGACCTGGTGCTCACCACGGCCGCCCGCGAGACGACGTACCGCTCCGGCGCCATGTCGAGCCGGATCGCGCAACTGACGGTGATCGACTGCCTCTTCATCGGCGTGGCCCAGCAGGTCCTGCCGGACGCGCGTAAGGCGCTGGAGGAGACCGCCACCGCGGTCCGCGGCCACCGCCTCAAGGGCTCCGAGTAACCGATCTGCCCGGCCCCGTGGTCGCCCTCGTTTCCGTCAACGATCAACAGAATTGAAAAATCTTCAGTAGGAAACTAACATCGGAGCTGTGACCACTCCGACTGAGCAGCGCAACCCCAGGACGCTCGCTATCGATGCGGTGGGCACGACCGAGATCCTCCGGATGGTCAACGCCGAGGACGCCCGGGTCGCCGGTGCCGTCGGCGTTGTCATCCCCGAACTGGCCCGAGCCGTTGATGCCGCCGTCGAGGCGGTCCGCGGCGGCGGCCGGGTGCACTACTTCGGCGCCGGTACGTCGGGGCGCCTCGCCGTACTGGACGCGGCCGAGCTGCTGCCGACGTTCCACGCGCAGGAGGGCCTGGTGGTCGCCCATCACGCCGGCGGTTTGGACGCACTGCTCCGCGCGGTCGAGAACGTCGAGGACTCCGAGGACGGCGGTGCTCTTGATGCGGCCGCGGTCACAGCTCAGGACATCGCCATCGGCCTCGCTGCTTCCGGGAGTACGCCGTACGTCGCGGGCGCGTTGAAGGCCGCGCGAGTGGCCGGGGCGACCACCGTGCTGGTGACGTCGAACCCGTCCGCGCCACTGGCGCCGCTGGCGGACATCGTGATCGCCGCGGACACCGGGCCCGAGGTCATCGCCGGCTCCACCCGGCTGAAGGCCGGCACGGCCCAGAAGCTGATCCTGAACTCCTTCTCCACCACGCTGATGATCAAGCTCGGCCGCACCTGGTCGAACCTGATGGTCGACCTGGTCGCCACCAACCAGAAGCTCCGCGGCCGGATGCTCCGCATCCTCGGCGAAGCCACCGGCGCCGACCCCGAGTCCTGCGAATCCGCCCTGGCCGAAGCCGACGGCGAACTCAAGCCGGCCCTGGTCCACCTCCTCACCGGCTCCCCGATCGCCGAAGCCCGGGCCGCCCTCGAAGCCGCCCACGGCCGGGTAGCCGACGCCCTCACCACCCTCGGCGCCCCGCCCAAACACACCGCCCCCGCCTGAACACCCGCATCGGCCACGTGTCGTGCGTGCTGTGGTGCGCGGACGGAATGTGAGAGCGGCTACGCGAGTGCTGGTCCACGCCCTACGACGGTTGCGGAGCGGGGGTGCGGAGGCGGAGGAGTTCGGAGCGGGCGTGGGTAACGGCGGGGGTTTCGGCGCCTTCGGCGCGGGCTAGTCCTCAATAAGCGAGTCGGTCGGTGGCGGTGGCCGTAGCCCAGGTGATCGTGTCGGTTGTTGTCTTGGGCCTGCCGATGGGGACGTCTGGGGCGTCGTGGGGGGTTCGGGGTGGCCTGTTTGGGGTCCGCGGTGTGTGGTTGAGGGTGGTGTTCGGGGTTTTGGGCAGGTGGTGGTCGCCGCCGCGGGTGCGCGGCGGTCGGGGAGTCGGGGGGATCGGTGGGTGGGTCAGCCGAAGCGGGTGCGTTCGATGGTGTTCCAGGCGCTGAAGAGCCGGTCCAGGTGGGGGTGGTAGCCGATGAGCCGGATGGTGATGCCGCGGGCGCGGCGGATGACCATGGCGGGGATGAGGATGATGGCGTGGAGGAAGCGGCGGAACTCCATGCGGATGCAGTCGCGCCGGTCGGCTTTGCGGTGCATCATCATCGCGAACCAGGACTTGATGTTCCACGCCAGGGCGGCGATGACCATGTAGGCCCAGTTGGAGACCAGGTCGTAGCAGCGGCACCCGCAGCGCGTTCACGCCGGTCTTGAGCTGCCCGATGACGTTCTCCTGGTCGCAGCGGTCGTTGGCGCAGGCCACGACCTGTGCGGCGGTCAGGTCGGTGCGGGTGGTGATGTAGAAGAAGTAGCGGATCTCCTCGATCAGGACCTGCTCGCCGCGGGTGCTTGCTGATGTTCTTGCGCAGCGCGACGACCCGGTAGGGGCGGGCGCATTTGCCGGGCTGGTAGTTGAACTCGGCGACGTCCTCGTGGTTGAGTTCGCAGGTTGAGGTAGCCGCGTTCGGTGACGATGCGCCGCTTGTGGTTGTCGCGGCGGGCCCGGTCTGCCCGGTCGCGCGCGAGACGGCGGCGGGCCGGCGCAGCCGGGTCCAGCCCGCCTCGTCCAGCGCTTCGGCGCGGCGAGCGCAGCGCCGCGGTGCTGTCCATGCCGAAGACGAAGTCGACCCGCTCGGCCCACCGGTCGAAGTGGGCGGTCAGCGAGAAGTCGGTGTCGCCGCGCAGGCACACCCGCCGGCGTGCGGGGCGACCAGCTCGATCGCCTTGTCGATCCATGTCGCCGCGCCGGCGTGGCTGGGCGCGTTGCCGGGCCGGTTGACCAGATACAGCACCTCCTTGGTGTTGGCCAGCGACACGATCAGCGGCGCGTATCCCCAGATGCCCTTGTAGGAGATGTCCATGCCGGCCTTGTGCTGCCCGCCGGTGGGCACGATCGTGCCGTCGGCGTCGAGGTAGGCGATCGGGCCGAGCAGGTCCGGCCCCGGCCCGCCCACAGCCGCGGGCGCACCGCGTTGATCGCCTCCATCAACTCCGCCACGTCGGCCTCGGTGAACCGGCGGCAGAAATCCCCGGCCGTGGTCGGGTCCGGGATCAGGTCCGCACCCAGCGCGTTCATGTAGGCGGTGTCGTGCCGCAGCCGTTCGATGTCCTCCAGCCGGGTGCCGCCGCAGACCACGTTGTAGGCCAGGTTCAGCACGTGGTCGGACTCGTGGTAGGGCAGGTGCACCTTCAACAACTGCAGCCCCTCGTCGATCCGATCGACCAGCCCCAAGCCTGGTCACCAGCCGGTGCACCGCGGCGATCCCGCCGAAACCGGTGGCGTCGATGTTGGCGCCGACCTCGTAGCGCACCTTCCCCGAGGTCAGCATCGGCCTCGCCGCGCGCCGCCAGTGCCCCGCCCGCGCGTGCCGCGCCGCCACCCTGCGCCGCCGCCGGCCGCGTTCCGCCGACTCTGCTCATGCGATATCTTCTTCACCACAAAGGCCTTCCCTTCCGGGCTGCGTTGAGTCGCAAACCCAGCCAGGGTAAGGCCTTTGCCTATGCCACCGCCACAGCCCAGCCGACACGCTTAGTCAAGGGCTAGTTCTCGGGAGAGGTCGGTGGCGGCTTCCATGAGGTGCCGGGCTTTGCGGCGGCTGTGGAGGTGTTTGCGGTAGGCCTTGCGGTCTTTCCGGAGGCCGCTGACCGCGTCCAGCAGGGCGGGGTCGAGGGCGCCGGTGGCGAGTTCGGGGGCGAGCAGGGAGCGGGTCCAGGCGCGTTCCTGCCGGGCGGCGTGGCGGAGGACGTAGAACAGGGCTGTCAGTTCGATAGCTGCGATGACGAAGGGGAGGAAGGCGGCCGCGATCCCGCCGCCGCCGAGACCGACCATGTCGTCCCAGGCGAAGTGGAAGACCATGGCCATCAGCATGGTGAGTACGCCGCTGACCACGTTGCGCTCGCCGGGGGTACGGCCGAGGACCCACATCAGACCGGCGCAGAAGATCGCGCTGAACAGGGCGTGTGACACGATCCCGGCCGCACCCCGGACCAGGAACACCTGCACTGACGAGCCGATCTGGTCCACGCCGTACAGCTGGGTCGCGCCGTTGTAGACGTAGAGCACGTCCTCGAACACCTGGAACCCGAGACCGATGTACGCGCCGATGATGAGCCCGTCGTAGGCGCTGCGGACCAGGCGCGGCGCGAGGCCGATGAGCAGCACCAGCCCGAGGGCCTTGCCCCACTCCTCGTTGATCGGCGCGGTGAGCCCGGCGCCCCAGTCCGCGCCGAACGACGTGCCGCCGACTTTCGCCCAGATGTCCAGCAACGCCGCGTTCGCCGGCAGAGCGATCCAGAACGTCGCGGCGATACCACCCCACACGAAGCCGGTCGCCAGCAGCGCGGCGGGTTGAGCGGTGAACCGATTGTGATGGCGCAGGAGCAGCAGCCACGGCATCAGGTACAGCCCGAACAGCAGGATGCGCGGTGGCCATCTTGAACGCGGCGTCGATGCCGTCACCACCAGGAGAGGTTCTGCTCTCCACGACTCCGACCAGGCCGGCTGCGGTCGTCACCGTTCCACGCTCGCCGCTCACGCCCGGGCTGTCGCCGTCCGGCTGCTCCACCTGATCGAGGAACGCGGTCGCGGTGCCGTCGTACGACGTACCGCTCAGCTCGATCGTGGCGCCTCCGCTGGCCAGCAGCACCTGCAGGTTCGTCGCGTTGGCACCAGTCAGACTGCCCTTCTCCAGTTGCCAGCCGATCGGGGGTACGGCGGTCGCACCGTTGCCCAGCTCAAGCACTTGGCCCGCTTCGATCTCGTTGTGCCACGGAATCGCCGCGTTGAGTGCGGACAGTCCGTAGATCAGCACCAAGGCGATGGCGAGGCTGATGAGCCCCGCCGGGAACGTACGCCGGTCGAGTCCGAACCATCGCTGCTCGACCGGTACCCAGTCCCGTGGCGTCTCGTCCGTACTTACTGCCATCGGCCCCTCCGCAGTAGCCCGCGCGATGAACGCGATCGCACGGCAGACCGTGTGCCACTGACTCGACGACGCGTCGCCATTACTGTACGCGCGGCGTCACCCGCACACCTGCGTTCGTCGAACGTGACGGCGGCTCCCGGAGAGAGCGCTCCCGTCCGAAATTTCTTCCGGAATCCGGTATCAGGGTGCTGAGTTTTCGTTTCTGTGGTCCTGCGGGTTTCCCTTCGGTTGGCATTGTCGGAGATCAAATTACTAACCGTCGGGCCAGTGCGCTCCGGTTTGTTTTGATCGGTGGAGAATACTGTTCCAGGGTGGTTGCTAACGGTAATTGGACTATCACTTGTGGTGCATAGCGCGTTTGCGTGATCGTGTCTATCGTCCAGTCATCGCCAGGCCTTGGTGGGGGTTCTGGTCTTCGAATCCTTTGTGTGCAACGAACTTCGGAGCTCGGATGACCATGGACGGTGCTGTCGTGGTGCCCGGAACCACCCAGGGCGCTCAGTGGGTCGATGACGTGCTGCTGGCCGGCCCGGCGGGTGATATCTGCTTTCGGTTGCCAGCTCCCCTTGACCGTGCGACGCTACGCCGGTTGGTGCGGGATCGGCAATCCCAGTTGGCGGCGGCCGGTTTACGGCCGGGTGGTGCTGCGGCATTGCGCCTACCGCCGTCAATGGCTTTCGTGACGCATTTGCTGGCGGTCTGGCGCGGCGGCGGGCAGGCGATCCTGCTCGATCACCGGCTGACGGACTACGAGGTCCGGCGCGCGATCGAGCGGCTGGTCCCGCAGGTGGTCGTGTCGACCGACGGGCCGGTCACGTCCGGTCTGCGCACGTTCGTCGAGGTCGACACCGACGTGGCCAGCTACTCCGGTCATCCGGCCGGTACGGCGCACGCCGTCGTACAACTCAGCTCGGGTTCGACCGGGCCGTCGAAGGTGATCGGCCGGACCGCGGAGAACCTGGTCGAGGAGGTACTGCGGTACACCCAGCTCGACGGTGTTCCGTTGCGGGGTGAGCGGGTGATCCTGCTGCCGTCGATGGTGCACGTGCTCGGACTGGTCGGCGGTCTGCTGTACGGCCTGCACGCCGGGGTCGAGCTGGTCCCGCCGGCGCGGCTCACCGGTGACGCGATCGTCCAGGCGATCGCGTCGGGCACGACACCGGCGACTGTGCTCGGGGTGCCGTTCCACATCGGTCTGCTGGCCTCGGTGCAGGAGCCGCCGAAGCTGCCACAGTTCAAGCGGATGACGACCGGCGGTGAGCTGGTGCCGGCGGCGGTGTCACAGTCGTTCGAGTCCAAGTACCGCGTACCGCTCGGCAACATGTACGGCATGACCGAGGTCGGTGTCATCGGCACCGATCTGTACGGCGAACATCGTCCGGCGATCCGCCCCGCGCCGGGGATCGAGGTCCGCGCGGTCGACGGCGAGATCCACATCCGCCGGGCGGAATCGCCGTACCTCGGTCTGTCCGACCCGGCGCGGTGGGCGGACGGCTGGCTGCGGACGCGCGACGCCGGGGTTGTCGACGCGGAGACCGGTCTGGTCAGCATCAAGGGCCGGCTCGACTCGCAGGTGTCGGTGGGCGGGATGAAGGTCGACCTGACCGAGGTCGAGTACACGCTGGGCACGCTCCGCGGTGTCGAGGCGGTCGTTGTCGTCTTCGACGGCTCGATCACCGCCTACCTGCAGCTGAAGGAGCGTCGCGACGTCGCGGCCCTCGAGTCCGAACTCGCGCAGCGCCTGGCCCCCTACAAGCGCCCGCGAGCCCTCCGCCTCCTCGATCAACTGCCCCGAACCACCACCGGGAAGCTCGTCCGGGACCTGACCGTCCTCCGCAAGGCAGCCCCGTGATGCTCAGTCAGAACCACCTCGGTAGCTGTCGCGGGCAACGCCACCGCCAACACGGCCCGCTGATCACCAGGCAGGTGCAGGACCGTGAGACCGGGCTCGGCGGCCGGAACCAAGCCCGCGCTGAGCGCCAGGCCCGCACGCCCGTCACCCACCGGCAGGGGCATGCGGCGGCGGAGACCGGTGTTGCGGAGCCCCAGACCGAGCGCCTTGCCGACAGCCTCCTTCGCCGTCCACAGGTAGAGGAAGGCAACCAGTTCGTCGGGCTGCCGGGCCATCCACTCCAGCTCGGACGGATCGAACCACCGGCGCGCCAGCCCACGGACCTCCCGCGGGTACACGTCCTCGACATCCACACCGACCGGGCCGGCCGCGGCCGCTACGACCGCCACCAGGGTGCGGCTGTGGCTGATGCTCACCGCAAGCCCGTCGACGTACGGACGCCCGCTCGGTTCGTGGCCCAGGACGGCGGTGCGGTCGAGCAGCGCACCGGCGAGTTCCAGCAGCAGGTCTCTCGCAGTCGAGCGCTGGTCGTCACCGGCCGGCGCCGTCCACACATGCACCCGACCGTCTCCCACCGAAAGAAGGTAACAACATGAAGGACGAGGTACGCGCTTTCGTTGTCGCGCAACTGCAGGACATGAACTACGACACCGAGGGGATCGACGACGACACCACCCTCGGCCCGGCCGGGGTGGACCTGGAGTCGCTCGCGCTGGCGGACCTGTCGGTCCGGGGCGAGGACCGGTTCGGCGTCCGGTTCTCCGACGACGAGTCCGAGCAGTTGGCGCTGATGACGGTCGGCGAGTTCACCACCGAGGTGGCCGGCCGGGTAGCCCAGCAAGTCTGATGAACTCGACCCCTCCACCGCCCGGGCGGGACGAGATCATCACCTGGCTGGCTGGCTGGCTGGCTGGCTGGCTGGCTGGCTGGCCGGTCTCGGCGAGCGACCACCAGGCGCCGAACGGATCGACTCGATGGAGCTGGCCTGGCTGGTCCATCAGGTCGAGCAGCGCTACGGCGTGGAACTGTCCGACGACCAACTCGAGCGCATGACCACGGTCGACCACGCGGTCGCCGTACTGGCTGAGGTGCTGACCAGTCATGTCTGAACCCAGACCGGTCTCCGTCACCGGCATCTCCATCCTGACCGCACTCGGCCGCGGCCCTGAGGCACAGCTGGCCGGTACGGCGGCCTTCACCGAGGTCCAGCGCTTCGACACCAGCAGCCGCCGCGTGCACCACGCCGCCACGGCTGCCGACGTCGGCGCCCTGGAAGAGGAGCTCGACTTCGCCATAGCGACGGCATGCAGTCAGGCAGGTGTCGACCGCAGCACGACACCTCTCCTGCTCGCACTACACACCGCCCCGTCGTGCGACTTCGGTCAGCGACGCATCTACACCAGCGCCTGCGTCTCAGCCAGTACGGCGGTCGCCGACGCCGCGACGTTGATCAGCACGGGCCGGGCCGACCGGATCGTCGTAGCAGCCGCCTACCTGGTCGAGCCAGACCAGTACGCACTGTTCGACGCGGGCCGGGCCCTGTCCGACGACCACACTGTCCGCCCATTCAGCCTCAACCGCCGCGGCCTGCTGTTGGGCGACGGGGTAGCCACTGTGGTGCTTGAGGCAGGCGAGGGACTGGCTCAGATCGCTGGTTGGGGTCGGGCCGGAGACGCCTACCACACGTGCCAGCCATCCCCTGATGGTCGAGGCCTGGCCGCAGCCATCCGAGCGGCACTCCAGAAAGCCAACCTGTCGCCCGACGAGATCGGCTATCTCAACGCCAACGCGACCGGCACAGCCTTCAGCGATGCCGCCGAGGCCGCTGCCATCACCACAGTCTTCGCGCCGAGTCCGCCGGTGAGCTCGACGAAGGGCGTGCATGGGCATGCGTTGGAGGCGTCCGGGTTGGTTGAGCTGGTGGTGACTGTGCAGGCCTTGCGGGAAGGCAAGCTGCCGGTGAACGCGGGCTTCCTCGAGCCTGACCCGGACTGTGCGGTGGATCTGATCCTGGATGCGCCTCGGCCCACGCACTCGCCGTACGGGATGTCGTTGAACTCGGCGTTCGGCGGGGCCAACACCGCGTTGGTGGTGCGTGCCGGATGAGGGCGGCGGTGGAGGTTCATGACCTCGTGGTGCTCGGGGAGGGCTACTGGCCGGAACCGGGTGACGACGTCGCGGCAGGGCCGCCAAACCTTCCCGGGTTCGTGTTGTCGACGTTCAGCCCACTGGCTGCGGTGGCCGCGAATCGTTGCCTCAGCAACCTACCCGAGCGACCGTCTGAGCGAACCGGGATCGTGCTGGTGAGTGACGGCGACCAGACGAGCGCCGAGCATGTTCGGCTGGCCGTTGCTGATGGCAAGCGGATCGGTCCGCTGTTCTTCTTCCAGTCGGTGCCGAACAGCGTCGCGGGGCTGATCGCCGCGAAATGGGACCTGCGCGGACCTCGGTCGCGGTGAGCGCGACCGTATCGGCGGGGACAGGCAGGTCCTCGCCGATACGGGTGATCAAAGACGCTCTCATGCGGTTGATAATAGAACACTCGATAGTGCGTTCGCCCGGGGTCTATGCCCAGCAGGAGCAGCCCTGTCGCAGTTGGGTGGTTCGTGAGCAAGTCGGCTTACCTGAGGTGCTGCCCTGTCGGGCGTGGGCGACGCCTGTATCCACGCTAAGTGGTCTGCGCCCTAAGTTCGTCGGGGGTGATCATGCGGCTTGTGGATGGGTCGGTGCTGCGGTCTGGTGTTGGTCGATTCGCTCGAGCAGGTTGTCGAGGTCGGTCGGGGTGAATTTCCATTTGAATGGTCGGGCGGTGGCGTTGTAGCGCTGTTCGAAGTCGGTGAGTCGTTGTTCGACCTGCGCTAGGTCGGTGAAGTCGTTGGGGGAGACGACCTTGCGTTGGACGACCGAGAAGTAGATCTCGATCTGGTTCGTCCAGGAGGCGTGCACCGGGGTGTGCACCATGACCGCGTTGGGGAAGCGGCCGGCCAGCCGGTCGATCGCGGCCTGGCCGCGGTGGGACGAGCCGTTGTCGACGATCCAGAACACGCGTTTGGCCGAGGCGTAGGGCTCTTGGGTCATGACCTGTTCGGCCAGTGCCATGAACGGCTCGATTCCGGTCGATGCCGCGCATCGGCCGAACACCTGGGCCCGGTGCACGTCGTAGGCGGCCAGGTAGGCCAGGGCTCCGCCGCGGGCGTCGTGGTTGACGCGCATCATGCGCGCTTTGCCTGGTGGCAGGGTGGGGTGGCAGCGGCAGCGAGCCTGGATCGAGGTCTTCGTGCGCCACGAGGCGCTGCATTACCGGATGGAGGTGGAAGGACTCCATCGCTGGCCTGTCGCAGCAGGCCGGTGAAGCTGAGGGCAGCCTGATCCGGGAGACGCCGGGGAGGGTGGGAGCAGCCCTGACAACGACAGGACGGGTCGGTACTGCCAGACGACCTGGGCCTGCCTAGCGAGACGGAAAGGTGTACGTGAGAAACCAGCGTGTAAAGCCTCTTAAGAGATACACCGGCTCCAACCTGGCGGATGTGGGCCGGAGTGCGGTGCACGCCCGACGCTGCTTTCGGGGCGGTCGGGCGACTCCTGAGCCGGGTGAAGTCGCCGGCAGGGAGGCCACGAGGAAGGTCTGCGGCGTACTCGTGGCGATGCCGCAGGGGCAAAGCTGGGCACCGACCCCGTCGACCGGTGTGTGGTGAACGTGGGAAGCGTCCCGGGCTGGTCCCGTGTCCCGGTCGTCCGGGTCGGGTGCGGGCAGGTTCGTCGTCGGCCGATCGGGCCGGGGCGTGGCGGAGCCGTCGTAGTAGTCCGAGGCCGGGAAAGCCGGTCACATGGCAAAGGGCGGCAGCGAGTTCGTAGCGATGGGATTGGAAGGGTGGGAGATCGTTGGTGAACACCGACGTGCTGTGGCCGGAGCGGGACTGGGCCGAGTCACAGGTACTGCGGATCCAGACCAAGCTGCACCAATGGGCGATCGACGATCCTGATCGCCGGTTCGATGACCTGTTCAACCTCGTGTGTGACCCGGCCGTCCTCGTGGTGGCGTGGGCCCGGGTCAGGGGCAACCGAGGGAAGCGGTCGGCGGGGGTGGACGGGCTACGGCCCGACGCTGTGTTCTCCGCCGAAGAGGGGTTCCTGCCGCGGCTACGAGCCGATCTCAAGGCCCGGCAGTTCGCTCCTTTGCCCGTGCGGGAACGGATGATTCCCAAACCCGGCAGCAGCAAACGCCGCAGACTGGGCATCCCCACCGCGCGGGACCGCACCGTGCAAGCGGCCCTGAAGTTGGTGCTCGAGCCGATCTTCGAGGCGGACTTCAAGCCATGCTCGTATGGCTTCCGTCCGAGGCGGCGGGCACATGACGCGATCGCCGAGATCCACCAGTTCAGCTCCCGCACCTATGAGTGGGTGCTCGAAGGTGATATCGAGGCGTGCTTCGACAACATCGACCACACGGCCCTGATGGACCGGGTGCGCAGACGAGTCGGAGACAAGCGCGTCTTGTCGGTGATCAAGGCGTTCCTGCATGCTGGCATCCTCGGTGAGGACGGCGTCATGCGGAACACCGCCACCGGCACTCCCCAAGGCGGAATCCTTTCGCCGTTGCTCGCCAACGTCGCTTTGTCGGTCCTCGACGACCATTTCGCCGTGGCCTGGCAGACCAACAGCGGCAGTACCTACCAACGGACCAAGCGGCGCCGAGCCGGGCTGGCCAACTACCGGATCGTCCGCTACGCAGACGACTTCGTGGTGTTGGTGGCCGGGACCCGAGCGCACGCCGAGGCCCTGCGGGAGGACGTGGCGACGGTACTCGCCCCGATGGGCCTGCGCCTGTCGGCGGCCAAGACAAAGGTCTGCCACATCGACGAGGGCTTCGACTTTCTCGGGTTCCGCATCCAGCGGAGACGGAAACGAGGCACGAACAAGCGCGTGGTCTACACCTACCCGTCGAAGAAGGCGCTCGCCTCCATCGTCGGACGGGTCCGCGCGCTGACCCGCAGGTCATCACATCCGACCCTTGCGGCCCTGCTGCGCCAACTCAACCCGGTGCTGCTCGGCTGGTGCACCTACTTCCGCCACGGCGTGTCCAAAGCGACCTTCGGCTACCTCGACCAGTACGCCTGGCACCGGGTGGTCCGATGGATCCGCAAACGACACAACCGCACGAAGTGGGCCGTCCTGCATCGACGCTACCTACCCGGCTGGCGTCCCACCGAGGACGAGGTGATGCTGTTCCAACCCCAGCAGGTGACGGTCAGCCGCTACCGCTACCGGGCCGACAACATCGCCACACCCTGGGCAAGAAGAGCATCAGGATCGGTCGCATAGCCCGAAGGGATGGACTCGTGGAGAGCCGGATGCGTGGAGACACGCACGTCCGGTTCGGAGGGCGGGCTGAGGAAACGTAACGACCCGCAAGGGCGTCAACGCGCCTCAGCCCGACCCAACTCGTCGGAGGAGATCACGTATTCGTCGTCGCCGAGCCGCCGGCCTTCCCAGTTACCGGCGTAGAGGTCCAGGACCCGGCCGGCTTTGGCGCGGAAGTCCGGGTCCCGGGGGAAGATCCAGGATCGGTGCTGCCAGGGTTTGATCGTGTCGGCGGCCAGCCAGCGGCGCACGGTGGATGCCGAGAGCGTTTCGGCGATGCCGGCGGTGACGGCCTCCCGGGCCAGGTCCGGGCAACTCCACACCGACAACGGCGCACCCGTGTGGGCGGGCAGCTGGCAGGCCAGCGCCTTCACCTCGGCCACCTGCACCGGCGTGAACGTCGGCGGACGGCCGCTGCGCGCGCGGTCGACCAGCCCGTCCAGCCCGTCGGCGGCGAACCGGCCGCGCCACTTGCGCACCGTGTCCACCGTCACCACACACCGTCGGGCGATCGCCGCGTTGGACAAACCCCGGGCCGCGTCCAGCACGATCCGCGCCCGCAGCTTGTCCCGCGACGGGCTCTTGTGACCCCGAGCCAGCTTCTTCAACCTCTTGCGTACGGCGGCGGTCAACCACACAGGGCAGGCACACAGGACGGGCACGAGAAAGCAAGCCAATCGCGATCGGCAACAGGACGGAGCCGATCATCACCACGCGACGATCCTCACCCCACACGGACACGCCGATCAGGCAGCATGGACGCCATGGCCACACCCCCGCAATCCACGAAAACCTCGCTGGGCCAGCGGCTACGGGCCCACGCCCGCGAACGCTGGCCGGCCCTGGCAGCCGTCAACGTCCGCCACCACGGCACCTTCGCCTACATCGACGGACAACTGGCCGACGGAACCGTGCTACCGCTATGCCGGCTCCGCTACGGCGGCTACGCCAACCAATGGGGCTTCGCGGTCTACCTGGCCAGCAAGGACGGCTACCAAGACTCCATCCTGCCCAGCGGCTACCCAGCCGGCACCGCCGAAGAAGCACTCGACTGCGCCTGCGGCCTCTACCTGGCCGACCCCACAGCATGGCAACCCGAATAGCCCCCGACGAACTTACGGCGCAGACCACTAAGCGACATAGGACACATGTTCGAGTGAATCAAATCTCCGACCTTCGTGATGTGGATAGCCAGACCTGTGGCTGCCCTACCTCATACCCACGATCCAGGCGGCTTGGTCGGGTGTCGTCCAGGCGCACTGATGAGAGGCTCGCTCAGGTCGCCTCAACCAAAGGTTGGGGAGATATCGTCGAGGAGTTGCTGCGCTATCTGACCGTCTCCCGGCGTCGATCACTACCCGTGAGACCGACCCGGCCACGCAGCACCGCGTCCGTGCGGAGGCGAGGTGCGCTGACGCGCCTCAACGATGTCGGCGAGGCGCTAGCTGCAGAGATGTCGGCGAGGCGCTAGCTGCAGAGATGTCGGCGAGGCGCTAGCTGCAGAATGGGCGGAACTGGGCGAGGTCGCGGTCCACTTTGGCGATGCGGCGGAAGCCCCAGGTGTCGACCCCGGGGCGGTCCACCTCGTCGGAGATGCGGGCGGCCAGGTCTCGGAGTGCTCGGCCCAGCAGCGCGTATTCGAGGTGATCGAGGTCGAGATCGCGCGCGCCGTACTCGGCCAGAAACGCCGCACAGTGCTCGCCTGCGGCGGCGATCCAGACGTCGTGCTCGCGGGGGCCGAGGACGGCCTGCTCCCAGTCGACGATGGCCGCAACCTCGTCGTCATCGTCGAGAATCAGGTTGAAGCCGCCGAAGTCCCGATGGCAGACGACCTGTCGGACGGTCTTCGCCAGCGCACGCTCGATCGCTCGTTCCAGGCGGGCGATGGTCGCGGCCACTTCGTCGCCGCGGTCCGCGATCCATGGGTGGTCGAGGTCGTCTCGCAGACGCCAGATCGCCGGCTCGTCCAGGGTGCTCGGCGGCAGGTCGACATACTCGATGGAGTGCACGCTCTTCAGCGCCCCCGCGGTCGGACGCCAGTCGTCGCGACGCGCCGTACGACCGGGAACGTAAGGGAAGACGGCGAACGGCCTGCCGCCGGCTGTCGCCCAGAGCCCGCCGATGACGGTCTGGATCGGAGCCGGAACGGGCAGGCCGGTGGCGGCGAGGTTGCGGAGCAGGTCGAGCCCTTGCGGAGTGGTCGTACGGCGCCACGCCTTGACGAACCACTTCGAGTCGGCAACCCAGCAGTCGCTGGTGAATCCGCCGGGGTGTGGACGGAGGTCATGGGCGGTCATGCCGTAGGCATGCGCCAGGTCTGACGCTTCAACCACCTGAACGCACCTCCCGGGACCGGCGACCCCGTCAGCGTACTGACGCGAGATGACGGGCCAGGATTCGGAGGTTTCGGCGGTGGTGGTGGCTCGCTGGGGGCGTTGCCGTGGCGGTCGTCGGAGCTGTGGAGGCCGGGTGGGTGGCCTACGCTCGTGCGCAGAACGTCAAGATCGCCAGGGGGTGCGATGACGGGACCTCTTGTCGAGACCAAGCTGTACTTTCCTGCAGCACGGGCCGGCATCGTGACGCGGCCGCGGCTGGACGAGCGCCTCTCCCAGGGCGGCCGCCTGGTGCTGATTTCGGCACCGGCGGGGTTCGGCAAGACCACGCTTCTCGGCGGTTGGCTGACGCGCGCTCGCCGCCGCGGCGACGCCGCGGTCGCGTGGGTTTCCCTCGACGAGGGCGATCAGGACGCCTCGTCGTTCTGGACCTATGTGGTCACCGCGCTGGACCGTGCTGTTCCCGGTGTCGGCGCCGGCGCGCTGCCGCTGCTCGAGGCCGGGCACAGCTCGACCGAGGCGGTGCTGGTCGTGGTCCTCAACGAGCTGAGCGTGCTTCCGGGTGAGGTCACTCTGGTCCTGGACGACTACCACCTCGCGGACGGCCCGGGTATCCGGTCCGGGATGAGCTTCTTCCTCGACCGTCTGCCTCCGCAGGTGCGTCTGGTCATCAGCACCCGGGCGGACCCCGGCCTGCCGCTGGCCCGGCTGCGTGCCCGCGGCGAGCTCGTCGAGGTCCGCGCCGCCGATCTGCGCTTCACCCTGGCGGAGGCGGCCACCTACCTCAACGACGCGACCGGCCTGCCGCTCACCGCCGATGACATCGCGTCACTCGAGGAGCGCACCGAAGGGTGGGTCGCGGCCCTGCAGCTCGCCGCGCTGTCGCTCCAAGGCCGCGGCGATGCGGCCGGTTTCATCGCCGGTTTCGCCGGCGACGACCGGTTCGTCGTCGACTACCTCGTCGAGGAGGTCCTGGACCGGCAGCCCGAGCCGGTACGGCGGTTCCTGCTGGAGACCTCCATCCTGGACCGTCTCACCGGTGCCCTGTGCGACGCCGTGACCGGCGGGCACGGTGGCAAGGCGATGCTGGAGCGGCTCGACCGGGCGAACCTCTTCGTCGTCCCGCTCGACGATCAACGGCGTTGGTACCGCTACCACCATCTCTTCGCCGACGTCCTCCGCTCCCATCTGCTCGACGAGCGCGGCGATGTCGCGGACCTGCATCGACGAGCCGGCAACTGGTACGGCGAAGCCGGCGAACCAGTGCCCGCGGTCCGGCACGCATTGGCTGCCGGAGACATCGGGCGCGCGGCCGACCTCGTCGAACTGGCCGTTCCGGAGCTGCGCCGGAACCGCCAGGAGGCAACCCTGCGCCGGTGGATCGACGAGCTTCCCGACGACGTGGTCGAACGCCGGCCGGTGCTCGCGATGGGGTTCGTCGGCGCCCTGATGGCCAGCAACGAGTTCGACGACGTCGAGCGCCGGTTGGGCGACATCGAGCGGCTGCTGAACGGCGGCCGCGCTCGATCGGGGACAGAGATCGTGGTCGTCGACGAGCGTGAGCTCGCCCGGCTGCCGGGTTGTATCGAGCTGTACCGGGCCGGGCTGGCGCTGATCGGGGGCGACCCGGCCGGCACCCTGCCCCATGCCCGGCTCGCGGTTGTCCGTGCGCCCGAGCACGACCACCTGACCCGGGCCTCGGCCGATGCTCTGGCCGGGCTCGCTTCCTGGACCGACCGGCGACCTCGAGGCCGCACATCGCAGCTACACCGACGCCGCTGACGGGCTGCGCCGGATCGGCTACCTCTCCGACGTGCTGGGGTGCTCCATCACGCTCGCCGACATCGAGGTCACCCAGGGCAGGCTGCAGGAGGCGCAACGCACCTACGAGCATGCCCTCGAGCTCGCGGCCGGCCACGACGCCAGGCCTGCGGGGCACCCGGGACATGTACGTCGGTCTGAGTCAGATCGCGTTGGAGCGCGACGACTTCGCCGCTGCCACGGAGTACCTACGGCGCAGTGACGAGCTCGGCGAGCAGTTCGGCCTGCCGCAGAACCCCTGCCGGTGGCGGGTGGCGATGGCGCTGATCCGGGAGGCCGAGGGCGATCCCGGCGCGGCGCTCGGGCTGCTCGCGGAGGCGGAACGCGTGTACGTGGGCGACTTCGCGCCGAACGTGCGACCGGTCCCGGCACTGCGCGCCCGAATGCTGGCGGCGCACGGGGACCTGGCCGCCGCGCTGGAGTGGGCCCGCCGGTACGGCGTTTCCGCGTACGACGAGGCGTCGTACCTGCGCGAGTACGAACACGTGACTCTGGCCCGGATCCTGCTCGCCCAGCACGACGCCGACGGCTCGCAGCAGGTGCTGCGCGACGCCGTCGGGCTGCTCGAGCGGCTGCTCGCCGCAGCCGAGGACGGCGACCGCAAACGGCACAGCCATCGAGGTCCTGGCGCTGCTGGCGCTCGCGCAGCAGGCAGACGGCGACGACGACGAGGCACGAGCCATGCTGGAACGCGCGCTGGCCCTGGCCGAGCCCGAAGGCTATGTCCGGGTCTTCGCCGGCGAAGGGCAGCCGATGGCCACGCTGCTCGGCGCACTGGACCGGCGCCAACCCGGCCGGACCTACGTTCGCCGGCTCCTGCACGCGGCCACCGGTCCACATCCCGAACCGGCTGGCAAGCCGGGCGGACCCGGGCGGCCCAGGAGGATCTCATCGAGCCGCTGACCGAGCGGGAGCTGGATGTGATGCGGCTGCTCGCCAGCGACCTCGACGGCCCGTCGATCGCCCGGGAGCTGGTCGTCTCGCTCGCCACCGTCCGGACCCACACCAGGAACATCTACGCCAAGCTCGGCGTCAACAACCGCCGCGCCGCGGTCCGCCGGGCCCACCAGCTGAAGATCATCACCGGGTTCATCACATGAGGTGAGGCCCTCTCATCACCTCGGCTCCTAGCTTGCAGATCACCGGACGGCCCCGCACCGCAGGACGGGCCGCCGGGATCGACAAGAGGAGCACCCCGTGAGCAGCACAGCCACCGGCCGGCCGCACGACCGCAGCTGGTACGAGATCCGCCTCCAGGGGCGTCTCGACGCACGGTGGTCGGTCTGGTTCGACGGGCTCACCCTCACCGCCGGAGCCGACGGCACCACCACCATCCGAGGCCCCGTCGTGGACCAGGCCGCCCTGCACGGGCTGCTGCAACGACTCCGCGACCTCGGCCTCCCCCTCATCTCGGTCGCCCAGGTGGAGCCCGACCCGGCGTCGCTGCCCACACCCAGAAGATCCGCGCAACCCGAACACTGGAGACAATCCATGACCACCACAGCTCGACCCACGACAACCGCCCCGCCGGCGACCCGACCCGCAATCACGCCCGCGCCGCCGGCATCTTCTACCTGATCACCTTCGCGGCATCCCTGCCCGCCTTCTTCCTCATCGGATCGGCGGTGAACCCGGACCTCACCGTCGCCGCCGGGCACGACACCCAACTCCTGTCGGCCGGCCTGCTGGACTTCGTCAACGCCCTTGCCGGCATCGGCAGCGCCGTGGCCTTGTTCCCGGTCCTCAAGCGCCAGAACCAGGCCTTCGCCCTCGGCATCGTCACCTCCCGGCTCGTCGAGGCCGCGATCATCATGACCGGCGTGGTCAGCCTCCTCGCCGTCGTCACCCTCAACCAGGACGCCGCCGGCACCGTCGGCGCGAGCCAGGCTCTCGTCGCCGTCCGCGAGTGGACCTTCCTGTTCGGGCCGGGCTTCATGGCCTGTATCAACGCCGTCCTGCTCGGCACCCTGATGTACAAGTCGCGTCTGGTGCCGCGGATCATCCCCACCCTCGGACTCATCGGTGCGCCGCTGCTCTTCACCGCCAACGTCGCGACGCTGTTCGGCCACAACGAGCAGGCCTCCGCCGTCACGATGCTTGCGACGCTCCCCATCGCCGCCTGGGAGCTGTCGGTCGGCAGCTGGATGGCCTTCAAGGGATTCAAGCCCGCGCCGATCACCGCCGGCATCGTCAAGGTCGACTGACGAACTCGTTGCCGGCAGCGTCAACCCGCGGCCCACCGCAAGCCGGCGGTGGGCCGTATCGTGAGGAACCCGCCAACCGCCAGCTCTCGACCACCTGAGGAGAGCCAGATGCCAGAGAACCGGGTTGGGTGGGGCTTCATCTCGCTGTACGCGCTGGCGTCCATGGGCACCTCCCTGGTGTTCCTGGCGCCCCTGCTGGTCACCTTGGCCTTGAAGGTCAACTCGCTCGTAGGGATCGAGCAAGCACCGAACAGCCTGGCGCTCGTCGCCGGTGGCGGCTCGGTCGTGGCGATGGTCGGAAACCCGTTCTTCGGCAAGCTGAGCGACCGCACGTCGTCACGGTGGGGCATGCGGCGGCCCTGGATGGTCGTCGGTCTGGGCGGCGGTTGCCTGGGCATTCTCGTCGTCGCGCTGGCCCCCAGCATCCCGGTCGTCCTCGGCGGATGGTGCCTCGCCCAGCTGTCCCTCAACGCTCTGCTCGCGGCTCAGGTGGCGGTGCTGCCGGACCAGGTCCCGGTCGCTCAGCGCGGTGTGGTCGCCGGTGTCCTGGGCATCGCTCTTCCGATCGCTTCGGTGGCCGCCACCTTCCTGGTCCAACTGTTCACCGGCAACCGACTCGCCATGTTCCTGGCTCCGTGCGCAATCGGCGGGTTCTTCGTCCTGCTGTTCGTGAGCACGCTGAAGGACCGCCGGCTGGACCCCGCGAACAAGCCGGCCTGGGCGCTGCGGGATCTGCCTAGCACGTTCTACGTCAACCCGCGGAAGAGCCCGGACTTCGCCTGGGCTTTCGCCAGTCGATTCATGCTTCTGCTGGCCTACGCGCTCCTCGTCACCTACCAGGCCTACTACCTGCTGGACCAGCTCGGCACGGCCGAGGCCGACGTACCGCACCAGGTCTTTCTCGGCACAGTCGCCCAGTCCGTCGTACTGATCGCCGCGTCGCTCATCGGTGGCCGGATCTCCGACCGAATGGGCCGCCGGAAGATCTTCGTCGTCACCGCGTCGATCGTGTACGGCGTGGCGCTGTTCGTGATCGCACTCGCCGACAGCTTCAACGGCTTTCTGGTCGGGATGGCTCTCAGCGGACTCGGCTTCGGCCTGTACATAGCGGTCGACCTCGCGCTCGTGGCCGACGTACTGCCGGATCCAGCCGCGGCCGCGAAGGACCTCGGCGTGTTCAACATCGCCAGCGCTCTGCCGTTCTTCGTCGCACCTGCGATCGCACCGGCCATCCTGGCGATCGGCAACGGCAGCTACGCCATGCTCTACTCCGTTGCGGGGCTCAGCGCCATCGTCGGAGCAGCCGCCATCCTGCCGGTCAAGCGGGTCAGGTGACGGGCCGCCGTCCGAGTGCGCGGAGGGTTTCGGCAGTGGCGACGGCGTCGCTGCGGGCGTTGCCGTGGCGGCCGTCGGAGCTGTAGAGGCCGGGATCGGTGGACAGGGGGTGGTCGGTGAGGTTGATGTGGATGGTGCCGAGCTTCTCGGCCAGGGCAGCGGTTCGGGTCGAGAGGGTGCGCATGCGTTGACGCAGGCCCGGGCGGAGCCAGTCGACGACGGCCGGGCTGTAGGACACGTCGAACATGCCCAGCGTCATCACGTCGGCGCCGGCGTCCTGCAGGGTGGTGATGATCGTGGTCAGTTCGCGGTCGACGCGGTCCGGGTCGTAAGTGGCCGGGAAGGCGTCGTTGCCCCCGCCGACGACCAGGGCGAGATCGGGGCCGAAGGCAACGGCCGGCTCGAGCTGGGTGGCCAGGATCTCGCGGGTCCGCAGGCCACTGACGCCGAGGTTGAGGTAGGCGAGCTCCGGGCGTACGGCGCGCAACTCGGCGGCGATCCGATCGGCCCACTGCAGCTCGCTGTAGCCGTCGACCGGTTCGCACAAACCCTCCGCGACACTGTCTCCGAGTACGACGAAGCGGTGCCAAGGGTGGTCGGTGAGCAACTCGGCACTCTCGCCCGGGCCGAGGCAGTACGGATCGGTGGCGTCGTTCACGTGGCCTCCAACGGAGCCGGGGCGGCGGGTTCGTCGAGGACGCGGCCAGGCCCGCGCCGGACGAGCGGGTAGACGCTGACGATCAGGCAGGCGAAGCCGCAGCCGATGAGCGCCGGGGTCAGCCCGAAGGCGCTCACCAGTTCGCCGGCGAGCAGTGCGCCGAGGGGAAGTCCGGCGAACGTCGAGGCGGCGACGAGCCCGATCACCCGAGCCTGCAGATCCTTGGGGACGTGTTCGTAGAGGACCGCGCCGAAGATCGGATTGATCGCGGCGATCCCGATGCCGGACAGGAACGTCACCGCCATCACCAGGACGAGATCATCGCTCAGTCCGAGCACGAGCAGCCGCGGACTGCCGCCGATGAAGGCGCCGATGGCGAACGTCAGGTACCGCGGGACCTTGGTCGCGAGGACGGCGAACCCGATGCTGCCGAGTAAAGCCCCGGCCGAGAACGCGCCGAGGGTCAGACCGAGGTCGGCCGGTGAGCCGAGTTCCTCCGCGACCCAGAGCGGGATGAACACCGCCGTACTCGCACTGGCGAAGACGTTGATGGTGAACGCGGTGATCAGCATGGTGGCGAGCAGCTCGTCACGTCGTACGTAGGAGAACCCGACCGCGAGGGACCGGAAGTACTTGTCCCGGCGCGCCTCCACCGTGACGTCCGGCGGATGCACGAACGCGGCGACCAGCAGGCCGCACACCACGAAGGTCGCCGCGTCGATCCACAACACCGAGGCCGCATCCGTCCAGTAGATGAGCAGCCCGGCCAGCGGCGCGGCCAGCAAGGTCGCACCACGAGCGAACGCCTCATGGAGCGAGGTGATCCGGATGAGCGCGACGCCGGCTGCCTCCGCCATCGGCCGGATCAGCAACTCCTTGGACCGATCCGCGACCCCGCGCAACGCACCCGCGACCGCCACCAGCAACAACAGTGCGGCGAACCCGAGCCCGGTGGTCGCCGCGATCGCAGCCACCGCCACCGCACTCGTCAGGTTCGCGATGATCGAGGACAGCCGCGCGCCGAGCCGATCGATCACCGGCCCGCCCATGATGCTGGCCACGATGTACGGCACCATCTCGGCCGCCGCCACCAGCCCCATCCGCGCCGCGCTTCCGGTGGTGACCAGGACCAGCCACGGAATCGCCACCATCGAGACCCGGCTGCCGACCGCTGACAGCACGTCCGCGGCGAACAGCACGACCAACCCACGTCGCGGTGTCATACCTGTGCGTGCAGTTCCGCGTAGAGCTTGCGCAGGGCAACCTTGTCCACCTTGGCGATGCGTGTCAGCGGCAACTCGTTCACGAAGTCGATGGAGGCAGGAGTCCACATCTCGTTCAAGGTCTCGGTGACCAGCTGCTGCAGCTCGGCCGCGGGGACAGGCGTGCGGGTCACCACGAACGCATGGACTGCTTCCCCGACCACGGGATCCGGTACGCCGATCACGGCGGCGGTGCGGACGGCCGGATGCGTGGCCAGCACGTCCTCGATCGGCTGGCAGAAGATGGCCCAGTTGCGGCGCGTGGTGACGATCATGTCGTGCACGCGGTCGACCAGGAACAGGTACCCGTCCTCGTCGGCGAATCCGAGATCGCGGGTCCGCAACCACCCGTCCACGAGCGTCTCCGCGGTCAGCTCCGGCTTCCCGAGATACCCGGCGAAGGTGAGCTTGCTCTGCACCCACACCTCTCCGGTCTGTCCTGTCGGCACGACCTTCCCGTCGTCGTCCCGGATCTCGATCCGCACATCGCCGTACGGCGTACCGGCCGACGCCAGTCGCTCGGGGTGTAAGGGATCCTCGGTCAGCCCCGGCAACGCGGTGACGACGACGGCCTCGCTCAGTCCGTAGACGATCCGCAGGCATCGGCGGCACGGACAGCTGGACCCCGGCTAAGGAGACCACCCGGCAGGCGGTGAACAGCTACCTGCGCTCGAGCCAGGAGTTCGACGGCGTGCTCGACTTCGACAAGGTGCTGCGTGACCCGGCCGCGCCGAGCAAGCTAAACCCGGCCTACGACTCGGGTGACCACATCCACCCGAACGACGCGGGCTACCAGGCGCTGGCGGCGTCGGTGCCGCTCAAACTGGTGAGCTGATCACCATGTCTCGGACCGCGAACGAAGTTCTCGCCGCCCTCGGATCCGAGCAAGGTCGCCGCGATCGGATGCCGCTCTTCGCCGAGCTGCATCGGATCGGACCGGTCTGCCGCCTCGAGCCGGGGAGCTCGCCGTACGCCTGCGTGGTGAACGGGTACGACGCCGCCCAGGAAGCACTCAAGGACACCCGGTTCCACCGGTTGCTGACCGCGGACCCGGACCCGAAGGACTCGGTCCTGCGCCGGCTCGGCGGATCGATGATGTTCCGCAACGAGCCGGATCATCTGCGGATGCGCAAGGTGTTCCAGGCTGTGCTGACACCGCGGCGGCTGTCCGGGTTCGAACCGGTGGTCGACAGCCTGGTCACCGAACTGCTCGACGATCTCGGCAAGGCCGGCGCGGACGGGCAGTTGGTGGACTTCGTCGACTTCGCCTACCGGCTGCCGATCACCGTGATCGGGACGTTCCTCGGTATCCCGCGCTCCGACCTCGGCTGGTTCCGCGACCGGACCCAGCGGATCGACGAGTACCTCGACCTGGGCGGCAAGGCGCCGGAGAAGCTGGCGGCGGCGAACCAGGCCGCCGACGAGCTCAACGCCTACTACGCAAGGATGATCGGCGAGCGGCGGATCCGTCCGCGCGACGATGACCGGGGCGGTGGGGTGGGGAAGGAATTGGACACAGTCGGCTC
This sequence comes from uncultured Actinomycetota bacterium, assembly GCA_963770725.1. Lineage (GTDB taxonomy): Bacteria > Actinomycetota > Actinomycetes > Propionibacteriales > Kribbellaceae > Kribbella. The sequence goes on along the minus strand of CAVYQT010000007.1, from coordinate 359,510 downwards.
GCTCGTACACGCGCTTGATTCAGGGACGTCGGGCATTGACGAGCAGGAGTTGATCGACAACCTGCTCGTGCTGGTCAACGCGAGTTTCGTGACCACGATGAACCTGCTCACCAACGGTCTCGAACTCCTGCTGGCCAAGCCCGGGCTGATCGACGCGCTGCGTGACGATCCCGAGCTGGCCTCGGACTGTGTCGAGGAGATCCTGCGGCACCAGAGCTCGGTCCAGCTGATCAGCCGGAAGGCGTCGACCGATCTCGAGCTGGCCGGCGAACCGATCGCCGAGGGCAGTCTGGTGCTGATCCTGCCGGGCGCGGCGAACCGCGATCCGGCCAAACATCCCGAGGCCGACACCTTCGATCCGGGCCGCGACGACCTTCAGCATCTGTCCTTCGGCGCCGGACCGTTCTACTGTGTCGGGGCCGCGCTGGCCCGGATGGAAGGGCGGGCCGCGTTCGGGCAGCTGTTCCGCAGGTTCCCCGGACTGCGACTCGTGGGCGAGCCGGTGCGTAGCCGTAGCTTGCTGCTGCGTGGGCACGAGTCCATGCCGATCCGATTGGGGTGATCCGATGCCGCTGGACCCACAGGTCGAGGCCATGCGTGCCGAACGTGAGGCCAACCAGGTGCCACAGCTCTACACCCAGACGCTGGCCGAGGCCCGGGCCGCCGACCTCGCGTCCATCCAGGCGGCGGGCGGTGAGGTCGAAGCGGTTCACCAGGTCGAGAACATCACGACCGCCGACGGTCTCCCACTGCGTGTCTACCGGCCGGACCAGGACGGCCCACTGCCGACGCTGATCTACTTCTTCGGCGGCGGCTGGACGCTGGGCAGTATCGACACGGCCGATGGCATCTGCCGCACACTGGCCAACGCCGTTCCCTGCCAGGTGATCACGGTCGGCTATCGGCTCGCACCCGAGCACCCGTTCCCGGCCGCGGTGCACGACGCTCACAACGCCACCCAGTGGATCGTCGCGCAGGCCGAAGAGCTGCAGGTGGACCCGGCCCGGCTGGCCGTCGGTGGCGACAGTGCGGGTGGCAATCTGGCGGCCGCGACCACTTTGCTTGCCCGGGACAACGGTCCGGCGCTGGCCGGTCAGCTGCTGGTCTACCCGAACACGCTCTACGGCTCGGACACCATCTCGATGCGGAACGGCGACGACCCGTACCTGTTCAACAAGACCTCGGTCGGCTGGTACTGGGACCACTACCTGGCCGACTCCGCCGACGGCCTGAACCCACTCGCCTCACCGCTGCTCGCCGAATCGCACGCGAATCTCCCACCGGCACTGGTGATCACGGCGGAGTACGACCCGCTGCGCGACGAGGGTGAGTACTACGCCGAGAAGTTGCACGCCGCCGACGTACCGACCACGCTCAGCCGGTACGACGGGATGGTGCACGGCTTCTTCGCGATGTCGGGCATCCTCGACGGCGGCAAGAAGGCCATGGCCGAAGCGTCGACCTGGCTGGGCGGAATCTTCGGCGATGACTGAGGCGCTGTGGGGCGGGCCGGATGGCTGACGCCCTGGCCGGCTACGAGTCCCAGGCTGCGGCCGTCCTGCCTGCTCCGGTCCGGGATTTCGTTGCCGGCGGCAGCGGTACGGAGACCACCCTGCGCCTCAACCGGGCCGCGTTCGACTCGGTCACCCTGACGCCTCGCGTCCTGGCCGGCGTCGACGAGCCGGACACCACCTGTTCCATCCTCGGCACCGACTTCGCCCTGCCCGTCGCCGTGGCGCCGATGGCGTATCAACGCCTCCTGCATCCGGAGGGTGAGCTGCTCCTGGCCCAAGCCGCTGCGGCCGCCGGAATCCCCTTTGTCATCAGCACATTGAGCAGCTTCCCGCTGGAGAAGATCGCGGCCACGGCGCCTTCCTGGTTCCAGCTGTACTGGCTGCGAGACCGGGCCCTGCTGACTTCACTCGTGCATCGGGCAGCGGAGGCCGGCTGCACCGCGCTGATGGTGACCGTGACCGTCCCGGTCATGGGCCGCCGGCTGCGCGACGTCCGGAACTCCTTCGCGCTCCTCGAGGACGTGGTCGCGGCGAATCTTGTCGACATATCCACAGCGGCCCACGACCCCCTCCCTGGTGTGTCCGCGGTCGCCGCCCACACCGCCTCCGCGTTCGAGCCGGCTGTGTCCTGGCGGGACCTTGCGTGGATCCGGCAAGAGTCCGGCCTTCCCCTGGTGGTGAAGGGGATTCTCGATCCACGGGATGCCCGCCGGGCGGTGGATGCAGGAGCGCAGGCAGTTGTGGTGTCGAACCACGGCGGCCGGCAGTTGGACGGTGCGATCGCGTCGATCGATGCCCTCAGCCCGATTGTCGATGCGGTCGGCAACGATTGCGCCGTACTGCTCGACAGCGGCGTCCGCAGCGGCACCGACGTCGTCAGGGCAGTCGCGTTGGGCGCGTCCGCCGTACTGGTCGGGCGACCGTTGCTGTGGGCCTTGGCTGTGGAAGCTGTGGATGAGGCCCTCAGCTTGCTCAGGCAAGAGGTCCGGGAAGCGATGCTACTGGCCGGTTGTGCCGATCTGGCCGCGGTGGCCGGGCTGACTACGGGGAGAGCGTGATGGCCGAGCTGAGACTGACCGAGTTGCACGGTTCGCTGACGGATCGGGCGCTGAACTCGATGAACTTCCTCAACGAGGTCTCGCACCATTACCCGGACGCGATCTCGCTCGCCGCCGGCCGCCCGACCGAGGAGTTCTTCGACCTCGACGACCTGCACACCTACCTGGACCTGTTCGCCGATCACCTGCGTTCACAGGGGTACGACGAGCCGGCGGTAACGGCGGACCATCTTCCAATACGGCCGCACCAAGGGCATCGTGCACGACCTGGTCGCCCGCAATCTCGCCGTCGACGAGGACATCCAGGTCGATCCCGAGGCGATCGTCGTCACGGTCGGCTGCCAGGAGGCGATGCTCCTCACGCTCCGGGCGCTGCGCGCGACTGCGACGGACGTGCTGCTCGCGATCTCCCCGACGTACGTCGGAATCACCGGCGCCGCGCGGTTGCTCGACTTCCCCGTCCTGCCGGTGGCCGAGGAAGACGATCTGGCCGCGGTGGTCAAAGCGGCCCGGGCCGACGGGTTGCGGCCGCGGGCGTGCTACGTCATGCCGGACTTCGCCAATCCGTCGGGACTCAGCCTGGACCTGGCGGCCAGACGTAAACTGCTGGAGGTCGCGGCCGAGCAGGACCTGCTGCTGATCGAGGACAACCCGTACGGCCTGTTCCCGGGCGAGGGTGTCGATCGCGTGCCGACCCTCAAGGCCCTCGACACCGATCGGCGGGTCGTCTACCTCGGCTCCTTCGCCAAGACCGGCCTGCCCGGCGCGAGGGTCGGGTACGTCGTCGCCGACCAGACTGTCGAGGCTCCGGACGGAAGTATCGGACTCTTCGCCGACGAACTGTCGAAGATCAAGAGCATGGTCACCGTCAACACCTCGCCGGTCGCCCAGGCGGTGATCGGCGGCAAACTGCTCGCCAACGACTTCGGTCTGGTCGCGGCGAACCGGCGCGAGCGCGAGATCTACGCCGCCAACCTGCGGGCGATCACCGACGGCCTGGCCGCGCGCTTCCCCGGCGGCGAGATCAGCTGGACGGTGCCGTCGGGCGGGTTCTTCGTGGTCGTCACCGTGCCGTTCCCGGTCGACGACGTACTGCTGGAGAAGTCCGCCCACGAGTACGGCGTGCTCTGGACCCCGATGGGCCACTTCTACGAGGCCGGGCCGCCGATCCACGCCCTCCGGCTGTCCTGCAGTTCGGTCACCACGGCCCAGATCGACGCCGCCCTGAACCGGCTGGCCGCCCTGATTGCCGACCAGCTGCCCTAACTGGTCCTCTGGGCCGGTGCGAAACTGGATCTGTAGGGCAGACCGGTCCGCTCCTACCTTCGAGATATGACCACCAGCTGCGAAGTTCCCACCGTCACCGCACCCACGGCTCCCCGCCTGCTGACCGGCCAGTTCGGCCGGCTGCTGTTCACGGTCTTCGGCTCCGCGCTCAGCATGTACCTGCTTACCTCGGTGGTCCCGCTGTACCTGGCCGCCAGCGGCTCCGGCGGAATCGGCGCCGGGCTGTCCACCGGCGCGATGATGCTGTCCGCGGTGGGGGTCGAGTTGCTGGTTCCCAGGATGATCGCCCGCTGGGGATACCAGGTCGTCCTCGGCCTCGGGTTGATCCTGCTGGGTGCGCCGTCCCTGGTCCTGCTGGCCACCGCGTCGCTCCCGCTCGTACTCGCCGTCTGCATCGTCCGCGGCGCCGGGCTGGCGATCCTGGTCGTCGGCGCGGTCGCGCTGATCGCCGAGGTGACGCCGGCGCGCCGCCGCGGTGAGGCGTTCGGCATCTACGGCGTGGTCGTCGGACTGCCGGCCGCGATCGGTCTGCCGCTCGGTGTCTACCTGACCTCGGTGATCGGCTTCGACGCGCTGTTCGTCTTCGCGGCCGTGGCCGCGCTGATCGGTCTGGTCGCGCTCGGCGGGATGCCCAGGCAGCCCAGCGTCGAAGAGCAGCACGTCAAGGTGCTCGGCGGTCTGCGGGGCAGTGGCCTGCTGATGCCGACGTTCGTCTTCGCCGCGGTGACAGTCGCCGCCGGTATCAGCATCACCTTCCTGCCCCTGGCCGTTGCCGAGGACAAGCAGTCGCTGGTCGCCGCAGCCTTGCTGATGCAGGCGATCACGGCGCCCGGCGCCCGTTGGCTGGCCGGCCGGTACGGCGACCGCGTCGGCCCAGCCAAGTTGCTGCCGGCCGCGTTGATGCTGGCCGCACTCGGCGCCGGGGCGCTGGTCCTGATCAGCAGCGCGGTCGCCATCCTGGTCGGCTCGACGTTGTTCGGTATCGGCTTCGGCGCCGCACAGAACCTCACGCTGTCGCTGATGTACAACCGCGTCCCGAAGTCCCGCTACGGCCAGGTCAGCGCCCTGTGGAATCTGGCGTACGACGGCGGCTGGGGAATCGGCGCCATCGTCTTCGGGGCGATCGTCGCCGGCACCGGGTACTCACTCGCCTTCGGTCTGACCGCCGTGATCGTCGCCGCGGCGATCGTTCCCGCGGTTCAGAGCTTGCGCAACCGGACGTAGCGGACGGTGTGGTCGGCCCCCTTGCGGAGAACGAGGGTGGCGCGGGAACGGGTGGGGAGGATGTTCTCCCGCAGGTTCGGGCCGTTGATGCCGTCCCAGAGCGACTCCGCCTTCTTGACCGCCTCGTCCCGGCTCAGCTCGCCGTACCGGACGAAGTACGACTCCGGGTTGCGGAACGCGGTCTCCCACAGCTTCAGGAACCGGTGCACGTACCAGGACCGGATGTCGTCGGCGCCGGCGTCGACGTAGACGGAGAAGTCGAAGAAGTCGCTGACCGCCAGGCCGCTCTTGCCGTCGGCGTGCCGGGGCGCGGGCTGGAGCACGTTCAGGCCCTCGAGCAGCAGGATGTCCGGCTGCTCGACAGTCGTCCGGACACCGGGCATCCGGTCGTAGTGCAGGTGTGAGTAGACCGGCGCATCGACCGCGTCCATGCCGGACTTCACTTCGACCACGAAGCGCAGCAGCGCCTTGCGGTCGTACGACTCCGGGAAGCCCTTGCGCATCATCAGGTTCCGGCGTTCCAGCTCGGCGTTCGGCCAGAGGAACCCGTCGGTGGTGACGAGCGCGACCCGCGGGTGCTCGGGCCAGCGGGCCAGCAGTTCGCGCAGCAACCGCGCGGTCGTCGACTTGCCGACGGCAACGGACCCGCCGATGCCGATCACGAACGGCGTGCGGGTCGCGGCCGGCTTGCCGAGGAAGCTCTCGGTGTCGGCGTGCAGGGCCCGGGCGTGCCGGACGTACAGCGAGAGGATCCGCGACAGCGGCAGGTACACCTCGCGGACCTCGTCCATGTCGATCTCGTCGCCGAGACCGCGCAGCCGTTCGATCTCCTCGGCCGTCAGCGGGGACACGGTCGTCTCGGCGAGTTGCGCCCAGGCGGCCCGGTCCAGCTCGGTGTAGGGAGTCACCTCCCGTGTCGGCTGCAGCATGAGGCCATTCTTCCCGTGCGGAGTACGCGGACCCACCCCGGGCGGGCGTGGCTTACGTCTCAACTACCTGCCCGACACGCCCTGGAAGCCGCTTGCTCGACCCACTGACGGTGTGTAGGGCCGTGCGTACGGCGTGTCTCCCATCAAGTGTCGAAGGGTTCCACGAAACTTTCGATGCGTCGCGGTGGTCGGCGAGGCCGGGGTGACCGGGTCGTGTGCGAGGATCGACGGCGTCGAAGCGACGCGGCGGTACAAGGACGGTCAGCGGTGTCTCTTCCCGCTGAACCACGGGGACCGGGAGGTGCGAGTGGCGGCCGACATGACAGGGACCGAGCTGATCACCGGCGCGCAGGTCGAGGCCGGGACGAAGCTGGCGCTCCCGGCAACCGGTGTGGTGGTGTTGCGGTCGGATGACGTTTGACCCCTGCTGGCTCGGTGGCCAACGGTTGCCCGAGGTCACCATCCATGCCTCGGGAGCGTTGGCGCAGACGATCCGGGCGGAGCTCCGGCAGACCCGCCGGGTCCGTCACGACGTAGAGGTTGCCCTATGCACCCTCGGGCGGCTCGAGGAAACGCCATTGGCCGCGTGGGTCGAGCAGGCGTTGCCGGCCGACGGGCTGGGTGACGAGGGCTTCGTAGTGATGCGACGAGGCAACCAGTTGGTCGTCGCCGCCGAGGCCGGTCGCGGGCTGCTGTACGGGTACTTCTACCTGCTCCGGTACTTCGAGTGGATGACCGGCGACTTCACCGTGGTCGAGCGGCCGGCGATCCCGGTCCGGATGCTGGCGCACTGGGACAACCTGGTCCCGCATCCGGTGATGGGTGCGGTCGAGCGCGGGTACTCCGGTGGATCGATCTTCTTCCAGGACGGCCGGGTGGTACGGGACCTGACCCGGGTCCGCGCGTACGCCCGGTTGCTGGCATCGATCGGTATCAACGCGGTGGTGATCAACAACGGCAACGTGCACGCGGCCGAGACACGGTTGATCACTGATCACCTGCCGGACGTGGCCCGGCTGGCCGGCGTGTTCCGCGAGTACGGGATCGCGATCTATCTGTCGGTGAACTTCGCGGCCCCGATCGAGCTCAGCGACCTAGACACGGCCGATCCGCTGGACGCGCGCGTCGCCCGCTGGTGGTCGGCCGCGGTCGGCCGGGTGTACGACGCCGTACCGCACCTGGGCGGGTTCGTGGTGAAGGCGGACTCGGAGAACCGGCCCGGGCCGGCGGCGTACGGGCGCCACCACGCGGACGGCGCGAACCTGCTGGCGCGGGCGCTGGCGCCGTACAGGGGGAAGGTCTACTGGCGGTGCTTCGTCTACGACTCTGCTCAGGACTGGCGGGATCGGACGACGGATCGGGCCCGGGCGGCGTACGACCACTTCGTCCCGCTGGACGGGTTGTTCGACGACAACGTCGTCCTGCAGATCAAGCACGGGCCGCTGGACTTCCAGGCGCGCGAGGCGGTGTCGCCGTTGCTGGGGGAGTTGCAGGAGACGCGGTTCGCGCTGGAGCTGCAGGTGACGCAGGAGTACACCGGTCAGCAGAAGGACCTGTGCTACCTGGGTCCGTGGTGGCGAGAGATCCTGGAGTTCGACACGAGCGGTGGCGGCGGCCCGACCGTTGCCGAGCGCACCGAGGCGATCGTTGCCGTCTCCAACGTCGGCGACGATCCGAACTGGACCGGTCACAAGCTTGCGCAGAGCAACCTCTACGCGTACGGCAGGCTGGCGTGGGATCCGGCCGCGGATCCGGTCAGCCTGCTGCACGAGTGGGCCGCGGCAACCTTCGCGATGGACGACCGGACCAGGGCCGAGCTGGTCGCGATCATGGCGGATTCGTGGCGGACGTACGAGCGCTACACCGCACCGCTCGGGGTCGGCTTCATGGTCACGCCGGGGACGCACTACGGGCCGAACGTCAACGGGTACGAGTACTCCGCGTGGGGGACGTACCACTTCGCCGACCGCTACGGCGTCGGTGTCGACCGGACCGTCGCGACCGGCTCAGGCTTCACCCGCCAGTACCCGGAACCACTCGCCGGCCTCTACGAGACCGTCCACACCTGCCCGGACGAACTCCTGCTGTTCTTCCACCACGTCCCCTACGACCACGTCCTCCAGAACGGCCGCACGGTCCTCCATCACATCTACGACACCCACTTCCAGGGGTACGACGAAGTCGAGGCGATGCTCGCCCGCTGGAAGACCATCGCCGACCGCTTCGACCCCGCCGCCCGCGACAACATCACCTCGAGGTTCGAAGGCCAGCTGAAGAACGCCCGCGAATGGCGCGACCAGGTGAACACCTACTTCTACCGCCTCAGCGCCATCCCCGACACCGCCGGCCGCACCATCTACCGGTAGAGCGATATGCTGTGTCGGCATCAAACTATGATTGAATCAAACTATGGTCGAATCATAGTGTGATTGCAGAGGTGGTGGCGATGAGGTTCAAGGGGCGGGCGGCTGAGCTGGACCTGCTCGACCGGCAGTTCGGCACGGTGACCGACGGCGAGACTGACAGCCGTGGGCGGGCCGTGATCATGACCGGGCGACGCCGGGTGGGGAAGTCCAGGCTGGCCCAGGAGTTCTGCGACCGGTCGGGTGTGCCGTACCTGATGTTCCAGGCCACCCGTGGCCGCAGGCCGGAAGCCGAGCGCGCGGACTTCATCTCGGCGTTGTCCGGCCTGCCTGGGGCTGACCTCGTCGCCGGGTTGCAGGCCGGCGATTGGAACCAGGCGCTGCGTTCGCTGGCGATCGCACTGGCGGAGGACGCCCCGAGTATCGCGGTGATCGACGAGGTTCCCTGGTTGGTGGAGCAGGACGCCGAGTTCGAGGGTGCGCTGCAGACGGTCTGGGACCGTTACCTGTCGGCCAAGCCGGTTCTGCTGCTCCTGGTCGGGAGCGACTTGTCGGTGATGGAGGCGCTGCAGACCCACGGGCGGCCGTTCTTCGGGCGGGCGGCGAAGATGACCATACGACCGCTTCACCTGGCGGATGTGCAGGCTATGACGGGTCTGAATGCCACTGACGCGGTCGATGCGTTCCTGATCACCGGGGGCTTCCCTGAGATCGTCCAATCGTGGCAGGAGGGAATGAGCCGCAAGGCCTTCCTGCGGGAGGCCGCGGACAATCCGCTCGCGCCGTTGCTGGTGGCAGGCGAACTGTCGTTGCTGGGGGAGTTCCCGGAGACGTCGCAGTCTCGGGCAGTGTTGGAGGCAGTCGGTACGGGTGAGCGGACCTTCTCGGCGGTCGCAGCCCAGGCCGGTGGCGGGGGTGGGATGCTTCCGGGAACGCTCTCCCCGCTCCTCTCCACGCTGCAGAAGAAGCGGGTCGTGGTCGCTGATCTGCCACTGTCCGCCAGGGCTGACAGCAAGAACAAGCGGTATCGGATCGCCGATCCGTACCTGAGGTTCTGGCTGGCTTTCCTGCAGCGGGGAATTCCGCTGATCGAGCGTGGCCGCGGTGATCTGGCCCTGGAGCGGATCGAGCGAGCCTGGACGAGTTGGCGAGGGCGTGCCGTCGAGCCGATCGTCCGTGAGTCCTTGGCAAGGCTGTTGCCGAACGACAGGTGGCCGGACACCGAAGCGGTCGGCGGTTGGTGGAACCGGCAGAACAATCCCGAGATCGATCTCATCGGCGCCGATCGCGAGCCGGTGGCCGGCGCGGTGCATTTCGTCGGATCGATCAAGTGGCTGGAATCCAAGGCGTTCGGCGGACGCGAGTACCAGGCGTTGGCGCGCGACATGGTGGCGGTGCCGGGCGCCGGGCCGGATACGCCGCTCGTGGCCGTGTCGCGATGCGGCGTGGAGGAAGGCCTACCTCTCGCTGCCCAGTGGGGTCCGGAGGACTTGGTCCGCGCCTGGCGCTAGCTGGTCAGGCCACCAGGGCCTCGACCCGGTCGTCCGGGTGTGCGGTGTGTCGTGCCAGGCACCCATCGATCTCCTCGAAAATTTCGGGGCGTCGAGCGATATGTCCGACGAGGTTAGCTTGTATCGTGCTGCTTGCACACCTCGAAGACGGTGGAGGTACGTCGTGGGTCAGCGGGTGACCATCTCGAAAATTGCGGAGCAGGCCGGAGTCTCGGTGCCCACCGTGTCCAAGGTGCTGAACGGTCGCGCCGATGTCGCCGAGCAGACCCGGGCGAAGGTCGAGAGCATCATCCAGGAGCACGGCTACCGCCGCCGGACCACCAGTACGGCGAGCAGCCCGATGATCGACCTGGTCTTCCACGAGATCGGCGGCGCCTGGGCGGTCGAGCTGATCCGCGGCGTCGAGGAAGTGGTCCGGGCCGAGGGGGTCGAGCTGGTGCTGTCCGAGTGCGGCGGCGCCCGGCGGCCGAGGCAGGAGTGGATCGAGTCCGTGCTGCTCCGCCGTCCGCTCGGCGTGATCATGGTGTTCTCCGACCTGGATGCCGACCAGCGGGGGCAGCTGGAGGCGCGGCGGATCCCGTTCGTCGTGGTCGACCCGGTCGGTGACGAGGGCGACGACGTACCGTCCATCGGTTCGGCGAACTGGAGCGGCGGCCGGATGGCGACGCTGCATCTGCGCAAACTCGGGCACACCCGGATCGGGATGATCGGCGGGCCGGTGGAGACGCTGTGCTCGCGGATGCGCGTGGACGGGTACACGGACGCCCTGCGCTCGACCGGGGTCGCGATCGATCCGTCGTTGATCCGGGCGGCGGAGTTCGAGGTGAGCAGCGGGCATCGGGAGGCGCTGGTGCTGCTGAGCCTGCCGGATCGGCCGACCGCGATCTTCGCCGGCAGCGATCTGCAGGCGCTGGGCGTCTACCAGGCGGCACGCGAACTCGGCCTGGAGATTCCCCGGGATCTGTCGGTGGTCGGGTACGACGACTTGCCGGTGGCGCAATGGGTCTCGCCGCCGTTGACCACCGTCCACCAGCCGCTGCGCCAGATGGCCGAGCTGGCGACCCGGATGGTCCTCGACCTGGCCCGCGGTACGACCCCGGCGGCCTTGCGGATGGACCTCGCCGTGGACATGCGCATCCGCCGATCGACGGCTGAACCACCCGGTTAAGGTGGGGGCATGATCGTCGGCGTGGGTATCGATGTGGTCGACGTGGAGCGGTTCATGAAGACCCTCGAGCGCACGCCCGGTCTGCGGGATCGCGTCTTCACGTCCTCCGAAGCGGTCAGACCCCCGGCGTCCCTGGCGGCCCGGTTCGCCGCCAAGGAAGCGCTGGCCAAAGCGCTCGGCGCGCCGGCCGGTATGCACTGGCACGACGCCGAGGTGCAGACCGACGAGACCGGCCGCCCCTGGCTCGAGATCACCGGCACGGTCGCCGATCAGGCCGCCCGGCTGGGCGTCCAGAGCCTGCATCTGTCCCTGAGTCACGACGCCGGTATCGCCTCGGCCGTCGTCATCCTGGAAGGCTGACATGCGCCGCGCGCACACGGTCGAGCAGGTCCGGGCCGCGGAGGCCGACCTGATGGCGCGGCTCCCCGAGGGCACCTTGATGCAACGCGCCGCCACCGGTCTCGCGGTTGCCATCGGCAACTTTCTCGGTCGCACGTACGGCGCCCGCGTCGTCCTGCTGATCGGGTCCGGCGACAACGGCGGCGACGCCCTGTACGCCGGCGTCCGGCTGGCCCGTCGCGGTGCGCTCGTGACCGCCGTACTGCTGTCCGGCAAGGCGCATGCCGCCGGGCTGGAGGCGTTGCTGGCCGTCGGCGGTCGCGTCGGCTCGACGGACGACATCGCCGACGCCGACGTGGTCGTGGACGGCATCGTCGGCATCGGTGGCCGCCCCGGTCTGCGCCCGGACGCTCTGGCCGCCGTCGAGTCGGCCGACCAGTACGGCGTACCGATCGTTGCCGTGGACACACCATCGGGCGTTGACGTCGACACCGGCGAGACCCCGGAGCCACACGTGCACGCGGCCCTTACGGTGACGTTCGGAACGCACAAGATCTGTCACCTGATCGACCCGGCGGCGACCGCGTGTGGTCCGGTCCATCTGGTCGACATCGGCCTCGACCTGCCGCCCGCCGCGGCCGAGTCGCTGCAGGCATCCGACGTACGCGAGCTCTACCCCGTCCCGCATGGCGAGTCCGACAAGTACTCCCGCGGCGTACTCGGGCTGATGGCCGGCTCAGCGCAGTACCCGGGCGCCGCCGTGATCGCCACGGCCGGCGCGCTCGGTGGTCCGTTGGGCATGGTCCGGTACGTCGGTCCGGACGCGGTGGCGGCCGAAGTCCGGGCTACCCACCCGGAGATCGTGGCCGGTGAGGGACGCGTGCAGGCGTGGGCCGTGGGCTCCGGCCTGGGCGACGAACTCGATGTCAGCCGGGTGCGCGACCTGCTCGACGCGGAGGAGCCGATCGTCCTCGACGCGGACGGCCTCCGGGCGCTCGAAGATTCCGGCGACCACGCCGGCGTACTGGCGACACCGCACGCGGGTGAACTTGCGCGCCTGCTTGGCGTCGAGCGCGCCGCGGTCGAGGCCGCGCGCCTCGAGCACGCCCGCCTGGCAGCCGAACGCTTCGACGCCACCGTCCTGCTGAAGGGCTCCACCACCGTCATTGCGGCGCCAGACGGGCAGGTCCGCGTCAACACGAATGCGACTCCGTGGCTGGCGACCGCCGGAGCAGGCGACGTCCTGGCCGGCCTCTGCGGCGCCCTTCTGGCTGCCGGCCTCACCACCCTCGACGCAGCCAGCGTCGGCGCCTACCTTCACGCGGCAGCCGCCAACCTGGCCTCCGCCTCCGGCCCCATCACCGCCCTCTCCGTAGCCTCCGCCCTCCCCAAAGCCACCCGCCAAATCCTCGACAGCTAGCTGGCTGCAAATCAACAGGACGTGTACGCCCACCGCCATCCACTCCCCGCCTGAGCCCACCGGGTATCCGTGCCGATCGCCGGACACTTCCTGTCGAACTGCAGAGCGGACCGGACTCTGAGGCGCGCGGTAAGCGGTTGCGAGGGAGGGGGGTGGCGGATAGGACTGAGGGTGCTGGTGCCTCCGCCGCCTTGGAGCGTGCACATGAAGCGTCTCGTTCTACTGCTTGCGTTCGCTCTCGTTGCCGCGCTGCCGTTGCCCGCTGCTCAGGCGATGGCCGCGGCGAAGCCATATGTGGCTGATCCGGAGACGAAGATCCATGTGATGGGGGAGTGGGCCCATCCGGACGACGACACGAGCATCATCGGGCCGTGCGGAGTGTGGCATCAGCGGTACGGCGTCAAGTGCGGCGTGATCATGGTGACGCGCGGCGAGGGCGGTGGGAACGCGACCGGGACCGAGCTCGGGCCGGAGCTGGGCCTGCGGCGGGAGAACGAGGACCGCGTCGCGCACTACCGGTCCGGGACCGTCGACATCTTCAACCTGGACCGGATCGACTTCTTCTGCAACCAGAGCGCGCCGCTGACGCAGTACTTCTGGGACGAGGAAGAGACACTGCGCCGGGTCACCCGGGTGATCCGGGAGACGCAGCCGGAGATCTACATCGGGTTCACGCCGACACCCGCGGCCGGGCACGGGAACCACCAGCAGGCGGGCCGGCTCATCTGGGAAGGCGTACTCGCGGCCGCCGACCCGACCAGGTTCCCCGAGCAGCTCAACGGTCCGCACGCGCTCAGCACCTGGCAGGTGAAGAAGGTCTTCTCCGGCGGCAGTACGACGGGCACCGGCGGTACGACGACCGCACCGAACTGCACCACCGGCTTCATGCCCAGCGGCCTCGATACCGTCGCGGGCGTGTGGACCGGGTACGAGTCGCCGTACAAGTGGCCGGCCGGGAACCTGCAGGACCAGCCAGCCGGTTCGGCGAAGATCTGGCAGCAGGTCGCGGACGAGGGCCGGGCGGCGTACCCGACCCAGAGCAGGGTGATGTTCAAGGGGACCTCGACGCCGGCGTGTCCGAGGTTCGCGATGACGCAGTCGTTCGTCCCGTTCCAGCCGAACACCGGTCCGCAGGCCGGGCTGGACGAGGCGATCCTGTTCGGTGCCACCAGCCCCGATCCCGGTGGCCTACCGCTGGGAACGCTGCAGTACCTGACCTTCAGCCGGTTCTACAACGTCGCCGGCGAGCCGTTCCAGGCGACCGTGCACCTCGAGGCGCCGCGCGGGAAGCTTGCCCCGGGCAACGTCGAGCTGACCGTCCCGGCCGGTTGGTCGACCGACGGCCCGAAGCCGGTCCCGGATCACTCACAAGCTGATGTCACCTTCACCGTCACCCCGGCGGCCGGCGCCGCGGTGGACCAGAACGCGAGGATCGCGGCCCGCTACACCACCGCGAAAGCCTCCGGCTACACCGACAACGTCGTCCGGATCGTGGCGGCCGCCGAAGGCAGGTTCCAGCGCTGGGGCAACTGGCAGGAGTACGACGAATGGCTCGAGACGACCGCGCCGCAGGCGAACCGCCTCGGCCGCTCCCCGGCGATCCACTCGATGGCCGTCGGCAGCACGATCGACATACCGGTCGTGGTGCACAACTGGTCGGCGCAACCACAGAGCGGTGCGGTGTCGCTGGAACTGCCCTCGAACTTCACGGTCGACGCGCCGTCCAAGCCGTACGACGTCCAGCCCGGTGCTGACACCACGGTCACCTTCAAGCTGACCAACACCGACACCTCCCTGCCCGCGACCCAGAACGTGTCCATCCCGATCAAGACCGCCGCCGGGCGCGAGACGCTGACGGTGACTTTGGTGCCGACGACAACCATCCCGCAGGCCCAACCGGTCGTCGACGGCCAAGCGACGCCGGGCGAGTACCCCGGCCCGGCCCTCGACCTCGGCCGGATCTGGCAGGGCGCGACCGGCTGCACCGGCGTGGACGACTGTGGCGTTTCGTCAACAGGTGAAGGCAACACGGCCAAGGTGAGCTGGTCCGACGACGCGCTGTACCTCTTCATCCACGTCCGCGACGACTACCAGTCGTACGCCGTGACACCAGCCGAATGTGTCGGTCACTGGCAGGCCGACTCGGTGGAGATCCTGCTCGATCCGCGCGGGACCGCGTCGCAGGCGCTGATGGACACCGCGAACACGTTCAAGTTGGGCATCTTCCCGTTCAGCCAGAGCGGCGGACCCTGCTGGTCGAGGGACGCGGACAACCACCAGGGCTACTCGAGTAGCGAGCTCAACACCGGCAACGCGCCCGGCGTCCAGGTCGCGTCGACGGCGCAATGGGTCGGCAGCAACGAGACGACGGTGCCGCACGCATACGCCGGTGGCGGCTACGACCTCGAGGTGAAGATCCCGCTCGCGACCCTGCCCGCGGCCGTCGACCCGACCAGGCTGGGGCTGAACATCACGCCGTACGACAACGACGACACCTCGGCAGCCGGTACGACGACGCTGCGGCACATCGACATGAGCACCCGACTGGGCTGGTCCGCCCTCGGCTCGGTGCAATCCGACCCGTACCGCTGGGGTCTGGCCACCGTGCCCGGTTACACCCCACCCGCGGACCGCCCGACCACGCCGGCACCGCCGAACGTCTCCAACCCGAACCTCAACGGCGCGCTCTCCCCGCAGACGATCGCCCAGTCCGCGCGCAACGGCGTCCCGATCTCCGGCCGCGTCCCGACGACCGACCTCAAGATCCTGTACGCCGCGCTCGGCCGATCGACCGTGGACATCTACTCCGGCTCCGCCGGCACCGGCACGGCGAGGGCCTTCCTGACGACCGGGAACATCGATGCCATCCCGGTCTGGACGACAAGCTGCTCACCAGCCGCCGACCCACCACCCGACTACGGTCTGACCCCGTGCGCAGTCACCGACGGCGCGACGCCACCGTGGTCCCCGGACATGAGCGGCCACGTGGTCAAACAGTCCACCCAGCAGATCACCCGGGGCACGGACCGCTGGTCCATCCCGCTCACGCCGGCCCAACACGCCAAGCTGGCCGCCGACGGCCGCCTCCTCGTCTCCTACGAAACCCCACAGAACAAAGTCCAGGCCTTCGACCTCCACCTGCGCTGAGGTTTGCGGAAGAAGATGGCCGCCCAGCGACAATCTTCTTCCGAAAACCGCGGGTCACCGGGCGGCGGTGAAGTCGAGACCGTCGCTGCCGGCCCGCAGTTTGAGGCGGTTGGCGTCGATCTCGTGGCTGACGTCGCCCTTGAGGTTGCCGAGCAGGGTCTGTTCGAGTTTGCCCGCGTCGCCGGGGCAGGCGCGCCGGGTGGTGGCGAGCTCGCCGAAGGTGAGGGTTCCGGTTCCGCGCGCGACCTTGCCCTGGAGTTCGTTGCAGCCGGTGGAGCCGGTGACGCGGTCGCCGTTGAAGGTGATCCAGGCCTTCTCGGAACCGGCCTGATGGGACGCGGTCTCGCCACTGATCACGGTCTCGAGCGACCACTTGGTGCCGTCGAGGGACAGGTCGGGCTCGGCGGTCTTGCGGTCGGTCAGAGAGATCGTCGTACCGCCGGTGGCGACGGTGAGCTTGTCGGCCTCCAGCTTCCAGGTCGGCTCGGACTTCAGCACCTTGACCAGCCAGCCGTCCTGCGCGTGCCGCGCGGCGTCGCAACCCATCGCCGTCTGCGCCACCTCGTCGTCCATCGACAGCTTGCCGCCGCCGGTGTCCACCGGCGACTGCATCGAGTTGCAGCCGGCGTCGGCGATCAGCCGGCCGTCGTCGGTGAACGTCAGCCGGACCCGGCTGTTGGGCACGAGTCGCTTCGGTTTCCCGTCCTCCGTCACCGCGGTGGACAGGTAGACGTTGCCCTTCAGGGATCCGCCCGCACTCGACTCGTTCCCGCACCCGGTCGACGCCAGCAGCAGGCCGGCGCCGGCAACGGCGATCATCCGCGTTGTCACACCCCTACAGACGCCCCGGGAGCGCCCGGCGTTGCACCGGCCGGACCGATGGCTGTGAGTGATTGCGACACGCGCGATACCACTAGGAATGCCGGATACGCTCAGTGAAAACGGGGACCCGGGTTGGCTTTTCAGATCACGGTTGGATAACGTCGGGCGCCGTACGTGCGAGCTAACGAGAAGGACATGTCCGGGAAAGCGGTAGCGCCCGGTCTGCCCGGACCGGATCGGCGCATCGTGGGGCGCCGACTGTCCTGGCCTCTCTGGGGACCAAACCAGTTGTTGGGCCGTCGCTGTAGTGCTGGGGCAAGCAGTGCGGCCCGTCGAGCAGACAAGGAACGTTTCGCATGCCCCCCATCCGAACTGCCCGAAGCCGCGTCGTGATCCCAGCGGTGTTCCTTGCCATCGGTGCGCTGATCGCCGCGCCGATCGCCGTTCAGGCGGCCAAGGACTCTCCCGTCGCTGCGAACACGGCCAGCGCCGCAACGGACAGCACGGCTTCCACCCTCCCGAGCGTCGGACGCGTCGAGACCTGCGTCCTGGACGCATACTCCAGCTGTACCGTGCTGCACGGCTTCGGCGTGAAGCCGGCCGCCATCACGGCCACCGGTGCCGGTCCGTCGATCATCTCGATCGACCCGGACCAGACCACCGACAAGAGTTTCCGGCTCCGGGCGCTGAGCCGCGGCGGCGACAAGTACCGGTCCGGTACCAAGATCCGGTACACCGCGCACTACGACTTCGTCGCGGCGCCGGCACAGCCCACCACGCCGACCCCGACGGCTACGTCGACGCCGACGCCGACCAAGCCGCCGACCAGCAGCCCGACGACCACCTCCACCCCGACCAAGCCGCCGACGTCGACCCCCACCAGCACGTCGACCCCGACGACGACCACACCGACCGCGACGGCGACGCCCACGACGACCGGTAGCCCGGTGAAGAGCTGCACCAACCCGGTGTGGACCACCACGTCGACGAACAACCAGGGCGAGGGCCGGACCTTCGGCGCGTACTACGTCCACAACAACATGTGGAACAACGACAACGGCACCTACACGCTGGGCGCCTGCGCCTTCGACAACTGGTACGTCGACGTCACCCAGCCGCTCCCGGGCGACAAGGGCGTCCAGGCGTACCCGAACGTGCACAAGGACTACGACGACGTCCCGCTGTCGAAGATCCAGTCGGCCAAGTTCGCGGCGACGACCCCGGCCAACTGCGACGCCTGCATCTACAACGTCGCGTTCGACGCGTGGATCGGTGACGGGCTGAACAACGAGCTGATGATCTGGACCGACAACAAGGGCCAGGTCCCGGCCGGCCGCAAGGTGGGCACTGTCACGTTCGGCGGCTTCACCTACGACGTCTGGCACCAGTCCGGCTACACCGCGTACGTGTCCCAGGTGACGCAGAAGTCCGGCACGATGCCGCTGGCCAGCTTCTTCAGCGACATGGTCAACCGCGGCTGGGCCCCGAAGGCCACGACCTGGCAGGTCGACTACGGCGTCGAGGTCGTGTCCACCGGCAACACCAAGCAGCGCTTCGGCTTCACCGACTTCTCCATCCAGGAGAACTGACCCGCACCCCGCTCTCGCATCCGGCCGCCGTGACCCCCGAGGTCACGGCGGCCGCTTGTGCATAGGGTGCAGGGGTGAGCCGGACTGGTGATCTTCGACAACGACGGTGTGCTGGTGGACTCCGAGCGACTGGCCAACACGATCCTGGCCGAGCTGCTGACCGAGGCGGGGTTGCCGTACACGTTCGAGGAAGCCGTCCGCGACTTCATGGGCGGCAGCATGGCCTCGATGCGGCAGCAGGCCGAGGCGCGGCTGGGCCGGCCGTTGCCCGCCGATCTCGAGGACCACTACCACCAGCGCCTGTTCGACGGGTTCGCCCACCTGCGGGCGATCGACGGTGTCGAGGCGGTGCTCGACCACCTGGACGCCGAGGGAGTGACCTACTGCCTGGCCTCGTCCGGCACCCATCGCCGGATTCGTACGGCGCTGACCGCGGTGGGTTTCCGGGATCGGTTCGAGGGCAGGATCTTCAGTGCCGAGGATGTTGCCCACGGCAAGCCCGCACCGGATCTGTTCCTCCACGCCGCGAGCCGGCTGGGAGTGAAACCGGGCGACTGCGTGGTCGTCGAGGACAGCCCGCTCGGCGTCGCCGCGGCCAACGCGGCCGGCATGAAGGTGTTCGGGTACGCCGGCATGACGGACCCCGCCAAGCTGTCGTCGGCGACCGCGGTTTTCCACCACATGGCTGCCCTCGCGGAACTGCTCGACGGAGCCTGAGACACTGGAGGGGCTATGTCTACCCTCCAGTCACCTGGCGCCGATCGCCCGGTCCGCGCCGAAGCGGTCGTCGACCTGGCCGCGATCCGCCACAACGTCACCACGCTGCGTGCTCGTGCCGAGGGTGCGCAGCTGATGACCGTGGTCAAGGCCGACGGCTACGGCCACGGCATGATCCCGGTCGCCCGGGCGGCCCGCGAGGCCGGCGCGGACTGGATCGGCGCGGCCGTCCTCGAGGAGGCGCTCACGCTCCGCGAGGCCGGTGACACCGGGCCGATCTTCTGCTGGCTGACCACCCCCGGCGAGCCGCTCGAGGACGCGATTGCGGCCGGCATCGACCTGTCCGCGGGCGCACCCTGGGAGATCGACGAGCTGGCCGCCGGGGTGACCGACCGGCCGGCCCGGGTCCACCTGAAGATCGACACCGGCATGAGCCGCGGCGGCGCCGTACCGGAGGAGTGGCCGGCGCTGATCCGGGCCGCCGCTCCGGGAGCAGCAGACCGGGCGGATCGAGATCAAGGGCATCTGGTCGCACCTGTCCTCCTCGGACGAGCCGAAGAGCGTGGCGAACGAGGCCCAGCTGGCGACCTTCACCGAGGCGATCGAGCTGGCCGAGTCGTTCGGCATCGACGCCGAGTTCAAGCACCTGGCGAACTCCGGCGCCACCCTCGCGTTGCCCGAGACGCACTTCAACCTGGTCCGGCCCGGTGTCGCGACGTACGGGCTCTCGCCGTTCGGGCACGCGCTGCCATCGGCCGAGCTGGGGCTGGTGCCGGCGATGACGCTGAAGGCCCGGTTCGCGATGGTGAAACGCGTCCCGGCCGGCGCTGGGGTCTCCTACGGGCTCACCTGGACCGCCCCGCGACCGTCGACGCTCGGGCTGATCCCACTCGGGTACGGCGACGGACTGCCACGGCACGCGTCGAACGGCGCCCCGGTCCAGGCCGGCGGCGAACGTCGTACCATCGTCGGCCGGATCTGCATGGATCAGTGCGTGGTCAACCTCGAGGACGACGAGGCGGCCGCGGGTGACGAGGTCGTGCTGTTCGGCCCGGGAACCGCGGGCGAGCCGACGGCCGACGACTGGGCCGATGCCGCGCGGACCATCAACTACGAGATCGTCACCCGGCTGGGACCGAGAATCCCGCGTCGGTACGTCGACAGTGCTGAATACCTTCCCCGCCCCACCGCCCCGGTCGGGAGGTAGACCGGCATGTCGAAAGCCGGGCGGACCGCCGGGTTGATCGGAGCCGCGGTCGGAGTGCTGGCTGCCGGTGCCGCGGCCGGCGTCGCGGTCGAGCGGCAGGTGATCGGCCGCCGGTCGGGTCAGCGCGCACAGCTCGAGGCCGAACCGTTCGGCTCGCTGCGCGGTACGCCGTACGTGTTCACCGCCGACGACGGCGTCGAGCTGTACGTCGAGGTGGACGAGCTGAAGCGGTCCCGCCGGCCGGCGAGCCCGCCGAAGCGAAGGTTCGGCAAGCGACTGCCACTGCCGCCGGAGGACCTGACCGTGATCTTCGCGCACGGCTACGGCCTGAACATGGACTGCTGGCACTTCGAGCGCCGCGACCTGGCCGGGATCGGCACGATGGTGTTCTACGACCAGCGATCGCACGGACGCTCCGGCCGGTCGCCGAAGGAGAACGTCACCATCGAGCAGCTCGGCCGCGACCTGCACGGGATCCTGGAGGAGTTCGCGCCGACCGGCCCGGTGATCCTGATCGGGCACTCGATGGGCGGAATGTCGATCATGGCCCTGGCCGAGGAGCACCCGGAGCTCTTCGGCGACCGCGTCATCGGCGTCGGCCTGTGCTCGACCAGCGCCGGCGGGCTGGACAACGTTCCGATCGTGTTCCCGGGCAAGGTCGGCAGGCTGGCCCGGCAGCTCGCCACCCCGACCGTCGCGGCGCTGGCGCGGATCCCCGACGTGGTCGAGCGCAGCCGCAAGGCCGGCAGTGACATCAGCTACCTGCTGACCCGGAAGTACTCGTTCGGCTCCGAGGTGCCGCCGGCCTTCACCGAGTTCGTCAACGAGATGATCGCGGCGACGCCGA
The DNA here is from genome assembly GCA_963770725.1 of uncultured Actinomycetota bacterium. Lineage (GTDB taxonomy): Bacteria > Actinomycetota > Actinomycetes > Propionibacteriales > Kribbellaceae > Kribbella. The sequence goes on along the minus strand of CAVYQT010000007.1, from coordinate 338,368 downwards.
TCTCGGTGATCGCGGAGTTCTACCCGATCTTCGCGCTGCACGACAAGTACGACTCCCTCGAGCCGCTGCAGAAGGTGGAGTGTGTGGTGATCGGCGGTGACGACGACCATCTGACCCCGTTCGCGCACGCCGAGGAGATCGTCCGGCACGTGCCCGGCGCCGAGCTGGTCGAGGTGAAGAACTGCGGCCACCTGGGCCTGATCGAGCACCACCGTGAGTTCACCGCAGCACTCCTTGGCATGATCGAGAGAGCCGAACAATCCCTAGGACACACATGACTCTGCTTTTGGCCGGGCCTTCGGCGCCGGCGTGGTCATGGGGCTTTGACTCCCGGCCTTCCCTCGTCACTCCGGTCGCTCTGTTGAATGCCACGCCTCCGGCGCGGCGGGTCATGGGGCTGGAACTCCCGGCCTTCCCTCGTCGCTCCAGTCGCTTCGCTCCCTCCGCTCCTCAGTCCAGGCCGGGAGGCCCCATGCCCGGGCTCCCTCCGCTCCTCAGTCCAGGCCGGGAGGCCCCGTGACCGACCTGCACGTGGTGGACGCGACGGCGGACCACGCGGAGGAGATCGTCGCGGTGATCCACCACGCGTTCTCGTCGCGGCGGGTGCTCGACCCGCCGTCGACCGCGCTGTCCGAGAACGCGACGACCGTGACCGACGTGGTGAACAAGCACGGCGGTCTGCTGGTCCGGCTGAACGGAGCTCCGGCCGGTGCGGTGCTGTTCGAGGAGTCCGGTGACGTCCTGAACCTGCGCCGGGTCTCGGTAGATCCGCGGCACCAGGCGCGCGGGGTCGCGTCGGCGATGGTCGGTTGCGCCGAGGAGGTCGCCGTACGGCGAGGGCTCGGTCGGGTGCAGCTGATCGCGCGGGTCGAGTTGCCGGACACCGTGGAGTTCTGGCGGCGGCGTGGGTACTCCGTCGTCGAGCAGCACGCGCACAACCTGATCTTCGGCAAGGCGATGCCGGTCGAGCTCACCGTGCCGACGGCGGACGACATGCGGGCGATCGGCGAGGAGCTCGCGGGTCAGCTGCGGGCCGGCGACGTACTCGTGCTGTCGGGTGATCTTGGGGCGGGCAAGACGACGTTCACCCAGGGCCTCGGGGCCGGGCTGAAGGTGCGGGGTGACATCACCGTCGCCGACGTTCGTGATCTCCCGGGTGCATCCGTCGCTGGCGGACGGTCCGCCGCTGGTCCACGTGGACGCGTACCGGCTTGGGCGGGATCGCGGAGCTGGACGATCTCGACCTGGACGCGAGCCTGGACGACGCGGTCACCGTGGTCGAGTGGGGTCATGGGCTGGCCGAGTCGCTCGCGCCGGACCGGCTCGACATTGTCGTGACCCGCGGCGACGACGACACCGACGAGTCCCGCGAGATCCGGATCACGCCGGTCGGTCCGCGCTGGGCGGCGTCCGGCGATCCGTGTGTCCGTACTGGAGAAGAACTGATGCTGCTTGCCTTCGACACCTCAAGTGCCGCGGTCACGGTCGCACTGGCGTCAGCGGAGGGCGAGATCCTGGCCTCGTCGACGACTGTCGACGCGCTGAGGCATGGCGAGCTGCTGGCGCCGGCGATCGCTGCGGTGCTTGACGCTGCCGGAGCCACTCCGCGCCACCTGACCCGGATCGCGGTCGGTGTCGGGCCCGGTCCGTTCACCGGGCTCCGGGTCGGACTGGTGACCGCGCGGACCATGGCCGCCGTACTCGGAATCGAGATCGCCGGGGTGTGCAGCCTGGACGTTCTGGCCCGGCAGTCGTCGTTGTCGCTGCCTGTCGCCGTTGCGACGGACGCGCGGCGCAAGGAGATCTACTGGGCCTTGTACGACGGCCCGGCCGCGGACGGGAGCCGACGTCGCCTGGAGGGCCCGGCGGTCGATCGGCCGGCCGACGTGGCGCACGTGCTGTCAGGCCTGCCGGTGATCGGGCGGGGTGCTGTTCTATACGCGGATGCTCTCGGAGTGGCGGACGCTGAAGTCGTGGAGTACCCGTCCGCCGAGGTGCTGGCGACAGGCGTTGCGACCGGGACGATCGAGGTCGTCGCGCCGGACCCGCTGTACCTGCGTCGGCCCGACGTGACGATATCCGGCGGTCCGAAGAGCGTGCTACCGAATTGACGTCCTCCCCGCCCGTGAAGCAACGGGGATTCCAACTTCTACGCGGAGGTAGCGTGTTGAGGTCACGCTTCGGCGAGACCCGAACGGGCGTCTCTCGGCGTGCGCTCACGGCCCGTCCGGCCGCGATGTTGACTGCCGCGTTCACGTCCGCGTTCGCCCGATGTCCGCAGGCGACGCACCGGAAGACCGCTTGGCTATCGACGGTTTCCCGGTGCGCAGTGCCCGCAGACGCTGCACGTCTGCGACGTGTACGCAGGGCTGACTTTCTCGATCCGTCCCGGCGGCCTTGTGCTCCAGGCGTCTGGACGAGTAGCCCCCAGCCGTTGGCCAGGATGCCGCGGTTGAGGCCGGCTTTGGCACGGCGACGGTTCGGCAAGTACGCACCCGGTCGCTTCGGATCGGGCTTGGGCTTCGGCCGCCTGGTCATCTGCATGATGCGCAGGTCCTCGACGCGGATCACGTCGAAGCGGCGGGCGAGGTCGGTGCTGGTCTTCTCGGCCCAGTCTTTGCGGCGGTCGGCGGCTCACGGGCATACAGCTTGGCGATCGCGGTCTTCGCCCGTTGGCGCCGGTTGGAGCCGCGTTGGCACCGCGCGAGGCGGCGCTGCAGATGCTTCAACTGTGTCTGCTCACGTCCCGACAGACCAGGGCAGATCAGCAGCTCACCGGTGGACAGGGCCGCCGACACCGTCACCCCGCGGTCCACACCGACGACCTCACCGTTGCCCGGTGCGGGGATCGGTGCCGGGATGACAGCGAAGACGAGGTGCCAGCGTCCCGTGCGGTCACGAGTGATGCGGTACGACTTCGCATCGGGAATCGCGCGGGACAGCCGGAACCGAACCCAGCCGACCTTCGGCACATTGATCCCAGCCCACTTCCGGTTCAACTTGACAATCCGCCTCGCCTGACCGCCGACGATGCGGAACCCTTCGTGCCGACCGGCTTTGCGCCAGGTCGGCCGGTGGTGGGTGCCGGTGTAGAAGTTCTTGATGGCCTGGTCGAGGTCCCGAAGCGCTTGCTGCTGGACGGTTTGCGACCCGGCGCGCAGCCAGCCGAACGCGGCTCGCGCTTCTGTCAGTTGTCGGCATTGTTCGGCGAAGGTCGGCGTTGGCCCCTTGTCGCGCGTCCACATCGACCACTGCTCAAGGGCCAGGTTCCATGCGTACCGGGCATACCTGCACTGCTCCAGCAACGCAGTCTGCTGCGCGGGCGTCGGGTACATCCGGAACCGGGACACGAAGTCGATCCAACCAGTCGGGACCGACAGTCCCCGATCTCCGAAGGGAGGCAGTCGCGGTGCCTTCCCACCCTGAACGGCGGGGCTTCTCCGCGGCAATTCAGGTGAGACCCGCTATTCGACCGGCGACAGCGGATGACCTGCCCGCTCTGGTCGCGTTGGACGAGGTGTGCTTCGGGTCCGAGGCGTGGAGTACGGTCTCGTGGGCGGCCGAGTTCGACCGCCTGTCCGCGGACCGGGTGATCCTGGTCGCGGACGAAGGTGCGGTCGTCGGGTACGTCGTACTGCTGGTGCCGCCGGTCGCGCTGGACGTGGTCGAGTTGCTGCGGATCGCGGTCACACCGGCCGGGCGCCGTACCGGGATCGGCGGACAGTTGATGACGGCGGCGCTGTCGAAGTGCTCCGGCCGGACGGTGTTGCTGGAAGTTGCTGCGGGCGACGAGTCGGCGGCCGGGCTGTACGCCGGCTTCGGCTTCGAGGAGATCAGCCGGCGGCGCGGGTACTACGCCGGCGGCGAGGATGCGGTGATCATGCGGTGGCGGGAGACAGCGTGAGTTCAGATGCGGTGACAGTGGAGCCCCTGATCCTGGGGATCGAGACGTCGTGTGACGAGACCGGCGTCGGGATCGTCCGCGGGCAGACGCTGCTGGCCGACGCGATCGCGTCCAGTGTCGAGGAGCACGCCCGGTTCGGCGGCGTCGTACCGGAGGTCGCCAGTCGCGCGCACCTGGAGGCGATGGTCCCGACGATCCGGCGCGCGTGCGAGACCGCGGGGATCAAACCGACCGATGTCGACGCGGTCGCGGTCACCAGCGGGCCCGGTCTGGCCGGCGCGCTGCTGGTCGGTGTCGCCGCGGCGAAGGGCCTCGCGCTCTCGCTCGACAAGCCCTTGTACGGCGTGAACCACCTGGCGGCCCATGTCGCCGTCGACACCTTGGAGCACGGCGATCTGCCGAAGGGCTGTGTCGCGATGCTGGTGTCGGGCGGGCACTCGTCGTTGCTCGCGGTCGAGGACATCACCGAGGGCGTGCAACCGATGGGGAGCACCATCGACGACGCCGCGGGCGAGGCCTTCGACAAGGTCGCGCGCGTCCTGGGGCTGCCGTTCCCGGGTGGTCCATATGTCGACAAAGCGGCGCGGGACGGTGGCGACCGGCTCTACGTGACGTTCCCGCGCGGGCTGACCTCGCAGCGGGATCTCGAGCGGCATCGGTTCGACTTCTCCTTCTCCGGTCTGAAGACGGCGGTCGCCCGGTGGGTCGAGGCTCGTCGCCGGGACGGGGAGGACGTACCGGTGAACCACGTCGCCGCGGCCTTCCAGGAGGCGGTCTGCGACGTGCTCACCCGCAAGGCGATCGACGCGTGCAAGGACCGTGGGTTCGAGCACCTGCTGATCGGTGGCGGGGTCGCGGCGAACTCACGGCTGCGCGCGATGGCGGAAGAGCGGTGCACCGAGGCCGGGATCGCCGTACGCGTGCCGCGGCCCGGGTTGTGCACCGACAACGGTGCGATGGTGGCGGCGCTCGGTTCGGAACTGGTCCGGGCCGGGAAGGCGCCGTCGCCGTTGGGGTTGCCGGCGGACTCGTCGATGCCGATCACGGAGGTACTGAACAAATGAGGTGGACTGGTCCCGACGGCTTCGAGGCCGACGATGCGGTCGAACGTATCGATGTCGACGTGGTGCACGGGTTCCTCAGTACGTCGTACTGGGCTGCCGGGATCCCGCGAGACGTCGTGGCGCGGTCGATCGCTGGCAGTCTCAACCTGGGGGTGTACGCCGCGGACGGGTCGATGGTCGCGTTCGCGCGGATGGTGACGGACCGGGCGACGTTCGCGTGGCTGGCCGACGTGTTCGTGGTGCCGGAGTCCCGGGGGCACGGGCTGGGCAAGTTCGTCGTGTCGACGTTGCTGGAGCACCCGGAGTTGAAGGGGGTCCGCCGCTTCATGCTGGCGACCGCGGACGCGCACGAGCTCTACCGCGGCTACGGTTTCGCCGAGTTAGAGGACCCGAGCCAGATGATGGTCATCCGCCGGGAAGCGGCCGAGCTGTACGGCACGAACTAGCTGCAGCGCGGGGAAGGGCGCGGCAGCAAAGGCCTGGGGCTGGTGCGCCGCTTGCTCCCCAGGTGAACGGCCAGCGGCAAACCGGTTCTGCCCGTACACTGCCGCAGCCAGGTGAACGGGTGACTTCGGCCGCGTGACGGCTTGTCGACGTACGGCTCCTCAGCCCGTACGTCGGCTTAGTGGCGGGCCCTCGGGAGAGTGCGGCAGCAGACGCAGCACCTCGTCCACCGGCAAGTCTCCCGAAGACCCGCACGTAAGATCGATCACATGTCCAATGTCGCTTAGCGTGGATAGGGTGAGCGGAGGCTGGGTGCGCCCTTGGGGTCGGTGTGCTGGCGCTGGTGGGGGGCGTGGCCGTGGTGTCGGGTGAGGTGGTCGCGGATGAGTTCGGTCCAGCGGGTCTGGTTGATCCAGCCGTTGCGGCGGGCGGCGATGAGCTTCAGGAGGGCGTCGGTGCGGACCTTGTTGGTCAGCTTCGCGGCGCGGTCGCCGATGGTCTGGTCGAGTTGGTGGAAGAACTCTTCCAGTGCCCCGGTGGTGTTGGGTCCGGCCGGGGCGCGGGTGGCGATCTGGTTGCGGACGAGGTCGTCGAGGCCGGCGAGCCGGGTGAGGATCGGGCCGTAGGTGCCGGTCGCGTGCTGGCGGGCGCGGAGCTCGTGGTCGAGTCGTTGCCAGCCGCCCAGGCTGGACTGGGCCTGGGCGATCAGGGTGTGGATGGGGTCGGTGTGGTCTCGGCGGACCTGGTCGGGCAGGGAGTCGGTGAGGTTGCGGGCCAGGTGCCATTCGCAGCGCCGCACCTCGATCGGCGCGAGCTCGGCCGGGTCGGCATCGGGGAAGTCGGGGTCGGGTGGACCGGTGCGCTCAGGTGTCTGGGTCCACACGTCGGTGACCCCGGCAAGCTCGGGCCCGCCGTCGGTGACGACCCAGCCGGCGCGGCCCGGCAGGCTGCGCAGGAACGCCCGCCAGGCGGCCTGGGTAGCGCTGGGGACCGCCTCGATCGCGGCCACGAAGGAGCGGCCGCCGGGGTCGTAGCCCATCGCGGCCAGCACCGAGAACGCCGCCTCGCCGCGAGCCTTGCCCGGGGCGCCGTGCCGGAACTCGGCCGAGTCCAGCACCAGCCGCGACGGCCACTCCGCGGGTGCATACGCCGCCCAGATCAGCGGCGCGAACACCTCGACCCAGTCCGACACCAACCCGGCATGAGAGTTCGCCGGCGGCCGCCGCCGACCCCTCGCGTTCCGTCGCGGCACGGTGTCCAACTCCCGGCCCGCAGCCGTCCGAACGGCGGCCGCGGTGGCCCGATACGTCGCCCCACCGGCCACCAACGCCAGTGCATGCGCGATATCCCGCGCGACGAACCCATACAACCTCGGCGCCGGCTGCCCCTCCCACGGCTCCAGCTGCGTCGCGCAGTCAGCACACACATGCTCCGCCGCCGACGCCACAATCCGCGGCAGCACCTCGGCGAACCGATGCGGCTCACCCTCGTCCGGCCGGCACAGCCACCGCTGCCGCCGCTGACCAGCCCGCCCGTACCAGCCCGCACGCACCATCGAACCGCGATGACCCAGCGGGCACTCCGGGATTTCCACACCGAGAATCATATCCACGCTAAGCGACATAGGACATATGTCCTATGTCGCTTAGCGTGGATACAGGCGTCGCCCACGCCCGACAGGGCAGCACCTCAGGTAAGCCGACTTGCTCACGAACCACCCAACTGCGACAGGGCTGCTCCTGCTGGGCATAGACCCCGGGCGAACGCACTATCGAGTCCAGCGCGTATCAGCGGGCCAGCTCGGGCTTCCGCGATGACTTATATCCACGCTAAGCGACATAGGTCATATGTTCGACTGTACTCACGACGCAAGTTCAGAGTCGCCGGCAGGAGTAGGCGACCGCGTCCCGGCCGATGCGGGTAATGATGAGGGTTGCTGTGGCGGAGCCTTTCGGGGTGAGTTTCTTGCGCAGCTGCGCCGGATCCAGGTCGACACCGCGCTTCTTGATCTCGAGGGTGCCGATGCCGTGACTGCGCACCCAGGAGCGCAGCGCCTTCTCCTTGTAGGGCAGCTCCTCCAGCACCTCGTACGCCGAGGCGAGGGGAGTCGGCACCAGCTTCGCTCCAGTGACATAGGCGATCCGCGGATCCAGCAACCAGCCGTCGACCGCAGCAGCAACCGCAGTGACCAGACCGGCCCGCACCACGGCGCCGTCTGGCTCGTAGATGTACTCACCCACCGGACCGCTATCAGCCTCCGGCGCCTCAGTCACCGAAGCGCCACCGGGTAGAAGGGTCGCCCGCCGTGCAACACCGGCGTACAAGCGCCCAGACCACAGCGCGGCCTCCTTCACCTCGCCGGCGTCGCTGATCCACTCAGCCTCGACATCATCCGGTACGGCGTCGTGCGGGATGCCCGGCGCGACCTTCACACAGGCAGTGCGGTTCAGGAGCCCGGTGACGAAGGTCCACGGCGGTGAGTAGGCATTGTGGTCGAAGACGCGCCGACCGTCGGCCCGCCGAGCCGGGTCCGCGAACACCACGTCGTACGGCGTGAGGTCGAAGGACTCGGCGTCGCCGACGACGACCTCGCCGGGCAGGTCGAGTGCAGCCAGGTTGGCGCGGGCGGCAGCGGCAGCGGCCGGATCGCGTTCGACACCGGTGACTCGCAGGCCGGCGCGGGCGGAGCTGATCAGGTCGCCGCCGATGCCGCAGCCCAGGTCGACCACGCTGCTGCCCGGCAAGGTTGCTGCGATGCGCCTTGCTCGGTGGGAGCCGACGGTGCTTCGTGTCGCTTGTTCCAGACCGTCTGGGGTGAAGTACATCCGGGCAGCGTCCGGGCCGAACTTGACCACGGCTCGGTTGCGTAGCGATGCCTGTGTGACCGCGGCTGTCACGAGTGCGGCGTCGTACTGGCGGCGTAGCTTCTCGACCAGTTGGAGCTCGTGGCCGGGCTGGTAGCTTGCACAGGCGTCGGCGAGGAGGTCAGCGCCGGAGCCGTCCAGCAAGCCGGTGACTGTCACCCCGCCACTTTAGAGGGGACTGGAGCAGCCCTTGCTCCAGCTACCAGCGGTCCCATTCCATCCCGGGTCCGGTCCAGTGTTTGACCACAATCTGTGCTCGAGTCGTCACAGTTCTGTTCCGGGGTTCTCAGTTCTGGCACTCGAGTTGACCGAGTGCTAATCGCGGCCTAGATTCGGTGTTGGCACTCTCCGGTGGAGGGTGCCAGCGGTCCATCCTCTGACTCCCGCGACGGCAGGGGAGCGCGACCACCCTGAACCACAGACAAGCGAATCGACCGTGGAGGTCAGCAAGTGTCGGTCACGATCAAGCCGCTCGAGGACCGCGTCCTCGTCGCGCCGCTCGAAGCCGAGCAGACCACGAAGTCCGGCCTGGTGATCCCGGACACCGCCAAGGAGAAGCCGCAGGAAGGCGAGATCCTCGCCGTCGGTCCGGGCCGGATCGACGACAACGGCAACCGCGTCCCGCTGGACGTCGCCGTCGGCGACAAGGTCATCTACTCCAAGTACGGTGGCACCGAGGTCAAGTACGACGGTCAGGACTACCTGATCCTGGGCGCCCGCGACATCCTCGCGGTCGTCAGCAAGTGACGATCACCCGCTGTTCCTGACTGACACCGCCCTGGTGCCGACACCGGCGCCGGGGCGGAGTCGGTCCGGTGCCGTGTGGTCCGGATCTGCTTGCGCAACGAGAAGAGAATTCAGAGAGGGACTGGTTTTTCCATGCCGAAGATCCTCGAGTTCGACGAGAACGCCCGGCGCGCGCTGGAGCGCGGCGTCGACAAGCTCGCGAACACGGTGAAGGTGACGCTGGGGCCGAAGGGCCGCTACGTCGTCCTGGACAAGAAGTGGGGCGCCCCGACCATCACCAACGACGGTGTCACCGTCGCCCGTGAGGTCGAGCTGGACGACCCGTTCGAGAACCTTGGTGCGCAGCTGACCAAGGAGGTCGCCACCAAGACCAACGACATCGCCGGTGACGGCACCACCACCGCGACGGTGCTGGCGCAGGCGCTGGTGCACGAAGGCCTGCGGGCCGTCGCCGCCGGGGTCAACCCGATGGGCCTGAAGAAGGGCATCGAGGCGGCCGTCGAGGCCGTGTCGGCGCGCCTGGTCGAGACCGCGCGCCCGGTGGACGACAAGGGCGACATGGCCCACGTCGCCACCATCTCCGCCCGGGACGCCGAGATCGGCACCCTGATCGCGAACGCGTTCGACAAGGTCGGCAAGGACGGTGTGATCACCGTCGAGGAGTCGAACACCTTCGGGACCGAGCTCGAGTTCACCGAGGGCATGCAGTTCGACAAGGGCTTCATCTCGCCGTACTTCATCACCGACGCCGAGGCCGGCGAAGCGGTGCTGGAGGACCCGTACATCCTGATCCACCAGGGCAAGATCTCCGCCATCGCGGACCTGCTGCCGCTGCTGGAGAAGGTCGTGCAGTCCGGCAAGACGCTGCTGATCATCGCCGAGGACGTCGAGGCCGAGGCGCTGTCCACCCTGGTGGTGAACAAGATCCGCGGCAACTTCACCTCCGTCGCCGTCAAGGCGCCGGGCTTCGGTGACCGCCGCAAGGCGATGCTGGAGGACCTGGCCGCGCTGACCGGCGCGCAGGTCATCGCCCCCGAGGTCGGCCTGAAGCTGGACCAGGTCGGTCTGGAGGTGCTGGGCACGGCCCGCCGGATCGTGGTCAGCAAGGACAACACCACCGTGGTCGAGGGCGCCGGCAAGTCCGACGACATCGAGGCCCGGGTGAACCAGATCAAGGCCGAGATCGAGCGCACCGATTCCGACTGGGACCGGGAGAAGCTGCAAGAGCGGCTGGCCAAGCTGGCCGGCGGCGTCTGCGTGATCAAGGTCGGCGCGGCCACCGAGGTCGAGCTGAAGGAGAAGAAGCACCGGATCGAGGACGCCGTGTCCGCGACCCGGGCCGCGATCGAGGAGGGCATCGTCGCCGGCGGCGGCTCCGCCCTGGTGCACGCGGCCGTCGTGCTGGAGAACGGCCTGGACCTGGAGGGTGACGAGCTCGCCGGGGTCCGGATCGTCCGCAAGGCCATCGTCGAGCCGCTGCGCTGGATCGCCGAGAACGGTGGCTACGAGGGCTACGTCGTGACCGCCAAGGTGGCGGAGCTGGAGCTCGGCAGCGGCTTCAACGCCGCCACCGGCGAGTACGGCGACCTGCTGGCCCAGGGCGTGCTGGACCCGGTCAAGGTGACCCGGTCCGCGCTCGCCAACGCCGGCTCGATCGCCGCGCTGCTGCTCACCACCGAGACCCTGGTGGTCGACAAGCCCGAGGAAGAGGAGCCCGCCGCGGCCGGTCACGGCCACGGTCACGGCCACTGATCCTCAGGTCACAGGCAACACCCGAATCGCCCGGCTGGTCCCTCGGACCGGCCGGGCGGTTCACTTCGTGTGGGGGCAGGGCCGTGATTGGGTAGGGCGGTGATTCGGGCGCGGGCTGAGGCTGACCTGGAGCGCTGTGCCGGCTTTCTGCGGGACGTGCACGAGGTGGCTGGGTATCCGGTCAACTGGCCGGGGGAACCCGGGCGATGGCGGCAACCGTACGGGCGAGTAGTGACAGATCGTGATGAAATGCCCTGGATGATCACGAATTGCCACTAGGCAAGAGAAGGTGAGAGTCGTACTATCTTTCAGGCTGACCGGTCCAACACGAGGGGGCGAGGGTGACCGAGGTCCGAGTACCGCACACCCACGACCGGGTCGAGCTCAGGGATCTTGCCGCGCTTGCGAGCGAAGGCGACCGGACAGCTCTCAATGACCTGCTGACAAGGGTGCGCGCTGTGGCCCACCGCTACGTGCGGTCGCGGCTCTGGACGTATCCCGGCGGCGCCGACATGGTCGACGACGTCGCTCAGGAAGTTTGTGTCGCGGTGTTCGGCGCGCTCAGCCGGTACCGTGATGAGGGAAGGCCTTTCGAGGCCTTCGTCTACGGCATCGCGGCCCGCAAGGTCGCCGATGCCCAGCGTGCGTTCGCGGTGGCCGACGTCTCGACGCCGGACCTGCCGGACGGCGCCGACGAGTCACCGACGCCGGAAGAGCACGCGGTCCGGCATTCGGAGGTCCAGCACATCATGGGCCTGCTGGACAAGTTGCCGGAGAAGTTGCGGGAGATCCTGCGGCTCCGGGTGGTAGCGGGGATGTCAGCCGAGGAGACCGGCCGGGCACTGGGGATGACACCGGGGGCGGTGAGGGTCGCACAACATCGAGCGTTGAACACGCTCAGGGGGTTTGTTGGGCATGAGGCACAGCTGGAACGAGGAGCAGGGGAGGGGCATCATGGCTGAGCGTTTCGATCTCGACGCGATTGACGCCGATGACGCACTACTCGACCTGCTGGCCGCTGGTGGGGACTCCGCGCGCACCGCGGGTGAGCATGACCCGGCCGTGAAGCTGCTGGCCGATCTGCGGCTCGCCGTGGAAGTCGAGGACGAACTTCCGGTCGAGACGATCGACGACCCGGAGAGCTTCCTGGCGCGCTGCGCGGCGCTCAACCCGGTGACGGACCCGTTCGCCCGCAAGATGGCGACGCGTGGCCTGGCACTCGGGGTCGCCGCGGTGGCCGCGCTCTCGGTCTCCGGCGTCGCCGCGGCCGTGACCGGCGATCCGCTGGCGCCGTACGAGAAGGTCATCGAGAAGGTGGTCGACGCGGTCCGGCCGGAGACGAGCTTCCCGAAGGAACAGCTCGACGGGATGCCGGTCGTCGACAAGACGAAGATCGTCAAGGTCGCCAAGGACTTCAAGGAGAAGGCGGACCAGCGGAAGGCCGAGCAGGCGCAGCAGAAGGCCAAGGTCAATCCGTTCGTGCTCGACCCGCCGGCCGACCGGCAGCAGGCCATGCCGCCGCTGCTGCGCCCGGCGCCGGTAAAGCAGCCGACGGTGACCGAACACCCGATCGTGCCGGAGACGCCGCCGACGAAGCTGCCGGCGCAGACGGACGAGAAGCCGGCCGACGAGCCGACCACGGATCCGACGACCGACCCGTCGACACCGCCGCCGACGACCGATCCGTCAACACCGCCGGCGACGACCGAACCGTCGACGCCGCCGACGGAACCGTCCACGGATCCGACTACGCCGCCGCCGAACAACGGCGAGACGGGGACGGACCCGACGACCGACCCGACCACGACGCCCACGGGCCCGAGTGGTGACACGGGTGAGACCGGGGACTCGTCCGCCGAGGACCAGGCGCCGACCGAGGACACCCAGCCTCCGGCCGACGACACGGCTCCTGCCGACGACCAGGCACCGCCGGCCGACGAGAAGCCGGCCGAGTCGCCGCTGGGCGGTCTGACCGGGCTGGTGGAGACGATCCTTCCGGACGTGCTGCTGACCCCGGCCAGTGAGCCGGCCGCGGCGCCCGGCGCGGAGGCGCTCTTGGGCGCCGAGGGCAAGCATTCGAGCGGCAACGTCACGACCGGTTCGGTCAAGGAGACCTACGCCAAGGGGAAGCACTCCACCGGCAACTACGCCGAGGGCAAGCACGCCGCGATCGACCGTGCGCATGGATCCACGGACTCGGCGAACGTCCTGACGATCCTCGACGTGGTCAACAAGCCGACGAACTGATCACCGAACGAACCCGCCTGGTTGCTGCCAGGCGGGTTCGTCGCGGGTGGCGGGAACAGCCGCTTGTGGACGGTCGGTTCGGAGCGCCCGGTGAGGGCGGCATAGGATGGTGTCCCGTTCTCGCCGTGTAAAGGTGCTTGTTTTACCCATGGACATCACACCCGCTGGAGTTCCCGACAAGTTCGCCGTCCTCGGTCTCACCTTCGACGACGTACTCCTGCAGCCCAACGAGTCCGACGTCATCCCGTCCGAGGTCAGCACCCGGTCCCGGGTCAGCCGCAACATCGAGGTCAACATCCCGCTGCTGTCCAGCGCGATGGACACCGTCACCGAGGCGCGGCTGGCGATCGCCATGGCCCGCCAGGGCGGCCTCGGCGTCCTGCACCGCAACCTCTCGATCGAGGACCAGGCCCAGCAGGTCGACCTGGTCAAGCGCTCCGAGTCCGGCATGATCGCGCAGCCGATCACCATCGGCCCGGACGCCAGCATCGGCGAGGCCGACGCGCTCTGCGGGCAGTACCGGATCTCCGGCGTACCGGTGGTCGACAACGCCGGTGTCCTGGTCGGCATCGTCACCAACCGCGACATGCGGTTCGAGACCGACCTGTCCCGGCCCGTCCGCGAGGTGATGACCAAGCAGCCGCTGATCACCGGCAAGCAGGGCATCTCCGCCGACGACGCGATGGCGCTGCTCAGCCGGCACAAGGTGGAGAAGCTGCCGCTGGTCGACGACGCCGGCAAGCTGACCGGCCTGATCACGCTGAAGGACTTCGTCAAGCGCGACAAGTTCCCGCTGTCCACCAAGGACTCCCGCGGCCGGCTGATGGTCGGGGCCGCGATCGGCTTCTACGGCGAGGCGTACAAGCGCGCCATGACGCTGGTCGAGGCGGGTGTCGACGTACTCGTCGTGGACACCGCGCACGGGCATTCCCAGGCGCAGCTCGAGATCATCCGCAAGCTCAAGGCCGACCCGGCCACCCGCGGCGTGGACGTGATCGGCGGCAACATCGGCACTCGCGAGGGCGCCAAGGCACTGGTCGAGGCCGGCGCGGACGGCGTCAAGGTCGGCGTCGGACCGGGCTCCATCTGTACGACGCGAGTCGTGTCCGGCGTCGGCGTACCGCAGGTCACCGCGATCTACGAGGCGTCGCTGGCCTGCAAACCGGCCGGTGTCCCGGTGATCGGGGACGGCGGCCTGCAGTACTCCGGTGACATCGCCAAGGCACTCGTGGCCGGGGCGGACACGGTCATGCTGGGCTCGCTGCTGGCCGGCTGCGAGGAGTCGCCGGGCGACCTCGTGTTCATCAACGGCAAGCAGTTCAAGGCGTACCGCGGGATGGGTTCGCTCGCCGCGATGTCGTCGGCCGGCGGACTGCGCAAGTCGTACTCCAAGGACCGCTACTTCCAGAGCGACGTCGGCACCGACGAGAAGCTGATCGCCGAGGGCGTCGAGGGCCAGGTCCCGTACCGCGGCCCGCTGTCCGCCGTCGCCCACCAGCTGATCGGCGGCCTCCGCCAGTCCATGTTCTACTGCGGCTCCCGCACCGTCCCCGAACTCCAGGACAAGGGCCGCTTCGTCCGCATCACCTCAGCCGGCCTCCAGGAATCCCATCCCCACGACATCCAAATGACAGTAGAAGCCCCCAACTACTCCGGCCGCTGACCACGCAGGCAACCGCAACTCAATCCGGCCCGGGCTGGTTGTCATATGACAACCTGTACGTACCACGGGTTGCGAGTGGTTCGTACAGGTGTCGCGGCGGATGACGGCTGAGGTGCCACTTCGGCGAATCGAGGTGAGTGGTCTCACCTCGATCGGTCGTGCCCAGCTGGACCTCTCCAGCCCGGTGACCCTGCTGGTAGGACCGAATGGAGCCGGCAAGAGCAACGTGGTGGACGCGTTCGAGATGCTGGGCCGATTGATCGATCGGCAGCTCAACGACCATCTCGTCAGGACCGGCGGGTTCGCGGCCATCTTCCATAGGCCGAGCGACCCGACGTTGACTCCGACCGCGATCGAGCTGGAGGTCTGGGGAGATTGGCAGTCGGACACCTCCAACGGGTACAAGGTGCGGATCGAGCCGGTGCCGTGCTCGGGGACGCCACGGTAGCCAAGCGGCTGGAAGCCGAGGCAGCCTCCGTCGCCGGAGACGTCGAGTTGCTGAACGACTCGCCGCAGACAGCGCCGTCCAAACGTGTGCTGCACAGCTGGCCGGACTACGACAAAGTCACTGACGGAATCGAGGTCATCCGCGAGGCGGGTCTGGCGGTCGTGATGGAACGATGCCCTGGGCTGAAGACCTGGATCGATCAGTTGCTGGCCCGCTGATCGGCGACTCTCGCAGCACCTGCGGTACTGCCGCCGCGGGACATCTCGCAGTGTGTTCGTCTGCTGACCCTTCCCACTGGTTATCCTTCCGTGACCCTGCGTGGCGACTGGTACAGGCGGCTCCGTGGACTTTCTGATGCTGGCGGCAGACCAAGGGAGATCTGTGGCGATGGACCGGGGAGCATCCGAACGGAGTTGGCGGCGGTGCGAGTGGTTCCGCCGCCGGGTGGACTCGATGTCCGCAATGGTGGCGGTGATCGGTAGCCTGTCGGCATGAACGAGATTGAGATCGGCCGCGCGAAGCGGGGGCGGCAGGCGTTCGCGTTCGACGACATCGCGATCGTGCCGTCGCGGCGGACGCGGGACCCGGAGGAGGTCTCGGTCGCCTGGCAGATCGACGCGTACCGGTTCGAGCTGCCGATCCTGGCCGCGCCGATGGACTCGGTGATGTCGCCGGCCACCGCGATCGCGATCGGCAAGGCCGGCGGTCTCGGTGTGCTCAACCTCGAGGGCCTGTGGACCCGGTACGAGGACCCGACCAACCTGCTGGAGGAGATCACCTCCATCACCAAGGAGCAGGCGACGCACCGGCTGCAGGAGATCTACTCCGCGCCGATCAAGCCCGAGCTGATCTCGCAGCGGGTCCAGCAGATCCGCGACTCCGGTGTCACCGTGGCCGGCGCGCTCTCGCCGCAGCGGACCAAGCAGTTCGCGAAGCACGTCGTGGACGCGGGCGTCGACCTGTTCGTCATCCGCGGTACGACGGTCTCCGCCGAGCACGTCTCGGGTCAGGCCGAGCCGCTCAACCTGAAGCAGTTCATCTACGACCTCGACGTACCGGTGATCGTCGGCGGGTGCGCGACGCACCAGGCCGCGCTGCACCTGATGCGGACCGGGGCGGCCGGCGTACTGGTCGGATTCGGCGGCGGCGCGGCGCACACCACGCGCAAGGTGCTCGGTGTCGCGGTGCCGATGGCGTCCGCGGTGGCCGACGTGGCCGCGGCCCGGCGGGACTACATGGACGAGTCCGGCGGCCGGTACGTGCACGTGATCGCGGACGGGTCGGTCGGGCGGTCCGGTGACGTGGCGAAGGCGATCGCCTGCGGCGCGGACGCGGTGATGGTCGGTTCGCCGCTGGCCCGGGCGAGCGACGCCCCGGGCGGTGGGTACCACTGGGGTGCCGAGGCGTGGCACGCCGACCTGCCCCGCGGTGAGCGGGTCGAGGTCGGCGTCACCGGGACGCTGGAGCAGATCCTCTTCGGCCCGTCCTGGGTGCCGGACGGCACGATGAACCTGGTCGGCGCCCTGAAGCGCGCGATGGCCACCACCGGCTACACGGAGCTCAAGGAGTTCCAGCGGGTCGAGGTCGTCGTCGGGTGAGGAGGGGCGTCCTGCTCCTGCACGGTTCGAGCGGTACGGCGGACCTGGAGCGCGCCCGGATCCTCGAGGCCGAGGGGTACGACGTACTCGCGCCGCAATGGTTCGACGGCAGGATCAGCGAGATCCCGCTCGAGTCGTTCCCGCTGGACGAACTCGCGGCCCGCAACGACCGGCTCGTCGTGATGGGCCTGTCCCGCGGCGCCGAGGCGGCCCTGCTGCTCGGAGCACTCGACGAGCGGGTCGACGCCGTGATCGCGCTGTCCCCGAGTGCCTACGTCTGGGGCTGGATCGAGGGCGAGCAGCAGACCTCGGCGTGGACCTGGCAGGGCGAAGCACTGCCCTTCGTGCCGATGGACCTGACTGGCAACCGGGGGCGGATCCGCCGAGCTTCACCGGGTGGTACCGGCAGAGCCTGCAGCGGTACGGCGCCGAGGCCGAAGCCGCTCGGATCCCGGTGGAGCGGATCCGCGGTGAGGTGTTGCTCACAGCCGGCGGCGACGATCAGGTCTGGCCGTCGGTGGAGTTCGCCGAGCGGATCGCCTTGGCCCGCAAGGATCTGAACACCCGCACCGTGGTCGCGGCCCGCGCCGGTCACCGGCTGATTTTCCCTGGTGAGACGCACAAAACGGGTGGTCAGCGGATGGCCCGCGGCGGGACCGAGGAAGCGGATCGGGAGCTCGGCGCGCTGGCCTGGGGCGACGTGCGTCGAGTCCTCACCGGTTGATCGGTTCTGGAAGGATGACGGCATGGGATTGTTCAGCCGACAGAGCAGCCAGGACGCAGACAACGTTGCCCTCGCCGCCGCGCGGGCCAGACTCTCCTCGGACGACGTCGATCAGGTGCGTTTCCTGATCACCACCAAGAAGACGGTGCATGCGGTCAAGCTGATCCGCGAGCGGACCGGCTTGGACCTGAAGCACGCCAAGGGACTCGTCGACGACATCCGGCTCGGCCGGTACGTCGCTCCGGTCACCGACACACCGCTCGTCCGTCTGCCCGGCACGAACCTGGCCGAGCGCACCCGCGCCCTCAAGTCCCAGGGCGAGCTACACCAGGCCACCGCGCTGGTCGTCTCCGAGACCGGCATGACCGAAGCCGAGGCCGGCCTGTTCGTCGGCGCCCTGAAAACCGACCTGCACGACGCCTGACCAGCCCCTCGCACTAACCCTTCACGTAGGAGAACTTCTCCGCGATCTTGCCGTCGCGCAGCCGCAATACGTCGACACCGCGGACGTGGCCGCGCTGACCGGACGGCTCCTGCCAGGAGTACTGCCAGCGAACGAAGGCCCGATCACCCAGCACCACCGTCTCCTCGGTCTCGAACCGCGGGTCTTCGGTGTTGGCGAAGAGTTTCTCCCACTCCGCCCGTACGTCGGCCGCGCCCTCGAACCGGGTGCCGTCCGGCGCGGGGGAGGTGGACTCGAACACACAGTCGTCGGTGACGAGCGCCATCACCGCCTCCAGGTCCCGCCGGTCGAACGCCGCGCCGAACCGGGCGACCAGGCCGGCCGCGGTGGACCACTGCGGGTCGCGGCCGAAGGCGCCGATGAGCTGGTCGCCCGGGTCGGTGAACCCCGTGATCGCGTCGGCCACGATGCCGGACGAGCGGTAGAGCTCCGCCCGCCGCGAGAACCAGGTGGCGACCTCGCCGACCAGTTCCGGATCCAGCCGGGGCTCGGCACCGATCGCGACGGCCAGGTCCCAACCGTGGACGAGGTGGTCGGCGGACAGTTGCCGTAGGTACTCGGGCGGGTCCTCGTCGCCGTACGAGAGATGCACCTTCTCGATCGGTGCCCCGGCCGCCTTCTGGGCGGCGCGGGCTGCGGCGGACGCGGCGGTGACCGGGTCGTCACCGAGCAGGTCGCCGTCCAGGGAGTCGCCGACGTCCGCGATGGTCTTGCCCTCCATCAACGGCACGATCCAGCGCTCCTCGCCGACGACATGGTTCACCAGCGCGCGCACGTCCCAGTCCGTGCACGGCGTCGGTGCCGACCACTGGTCGGGGCCTACCTCGTTCACCAACCTGACGAAACCCTCGACCGTGCGGTTGTGCAGCTCGACCACATCCATGATCGTTCCCCCTCTCAGCGCCAGACTCCGCCAGGTGAGAGGGGCCGTCAATTACCCAAGGGTTACCGACCGAGCTGAAGCTGCTGTGCCGCCTCGTGGGCGTGTTGGGAGGCCATCATGTCGCCGGTGGCGGCGAGCAGGTCGCCGTGGTGGCGGTAGCAGGAGCCGGCCAGGTCCTTCATCACCTTGTCGTCGTCGGTGAAGGGGATCAGCGCGGTCGCGACCTCAGCGCACCAGCCGCCCAGGTCGAGTGCGATGTCGGTCCGCCCGGCCTGGTAGTACGCCTCGGAGACGTCGAGCAGCAGCTGCGCCCAGATCGGCGCGTAGGTGCTCGTCTCGTACCGCATCCGCTGCGATTCCCGCTCGGACGAGACCGCGAAGAGATAGTGCGCCTCCAACCCCAGCGTCAGCGCGGTGTCCACGTCCTGCAGCAACAGCGGACGGACCAGCTCAGCCAGCTCGGTCGCCCGTACCGCTGCCGACTCGGGGTCGGTCCGGCCCGACACCGTCGCCAGCGTCATCCCGGGCGCGGGCTCGCTCAGCGCCAGCAGCCGGTGGTACTGCTCGAACGGCCCGAGCTTGATCTCCGCGTTCTCCAGCGCCGCGACCAGGGTCAGCGGCAGGCCCCGGTCCAGCTCCTCGGTCACCCGTGCGGCCGTCTCCGCGTCGGTCGCGAACGCCGTACTCAGGCAGTTCTCGCCTTCCATGATCCGGCCGACGATGCTGAGGTGCTTGCCCTTCCGGGTGAGCGCGGCGACGAGCGTGCGCAGGTCGGTGGTCGACTCCGAGTCCGCGAGGGTGTCCGCGGTGTTCAGCCCGATCTCGTCGGCTTCCAGCGCGAGGTCGAGACGGCCTTCGGCAGCATGTACGTCGGCCGACACGGCGGCCGCCGTACACAGATAGCGCGCGTAGGAGAGCGATTGCGGGCTCTCGTTGATCTGGTCGGCGAGCTGGAGGAACAGCTGGGTCGCCGCGTCGGCCGACGCCACCGCCAGGGCGGGGTCGCCGTACCGCCGCAGGATGAGCGCGTTCATCGCCAGCACCCGCGCGAAGTCCGGCTGGTGCTTCAGCCCGTCCTTGCCGCCGACGAGCTGCCCGTAGGCGATCACCGCCCCGTCCATCTCCAGTACGGCGGTCGCGCCGTGACCGCGATGGGCCTGGGTCATCGCCCGCCGGGCCCGGACGTCGGCCAGGAAGGACGTGGCGTCGAGGACGCCGGCGTCGCTGAGCTCGGTGTAGCCGAGTTGGGCCTCGTGCAGTGCCGCAAGCGCCTCCTCATGCCTGCCCGACGCGTTCAGCGACCCGGCCAGCTCGTACTGCGTCGCCGCCATCAGGTGCTTGGCCTCGTAGTGATCCGGGTGCCCCTCGGCGCGTTCCCGGGCCAGCTCGATGACGCGTTGCTGGTACGGCCCGGCCTCGTCGGCCCGACCTTCCTGGATCAGTACCTGAGCCGTCTGCAGAGCCTCAGCGAGCTCGTCCTCAGGAGGCGTCCAAAGCCCCCCGCTGTCCACCATCTCGACGTTCCACCCCTTCGAAGGTTCAACCGAACACCTTAGTGGTCTCCGGGGTGGAACCCTTAGGCCTGACACGGGCGATTTCCGGTACTGACATGGCTATTACCGGCAGGTAGCCTGGGTGAATGAGCGAGCAGACCTCGATTCCGGCTGACCCCGAGCTCGACCCGACCGCGTCGTACGCGACCGATCAGTCGGTCGTCCGCCGGTTGTCGGGGCTGCTCCGCGCCTCGGCCGGGGCCAGGACCACCTATGCACCCGCGACCGCGCAGCCGATCGCGACCCTACCCGTGTCCAGTCCGGAGGACGTGGTCGCGGCCGTCCGGTCGGCACGACGGACCCAGCAAACCTGGAAGCGGGTGCCGCTGGACGAGCGCGCGGCGATCCTGCTGCGGTACCACGACCTGGTCCTGGACCACCGGCACGAGCTCGTCGACCTGGTCATCCTCGAGTCGGGCAAGGCGCGCAAGCAGGCGTTCGAGGAGATCGCACACGTTGCCCTCACCGCTCGCTACTACGGGCGCAAGGCTGCCGAGCTGCTCGAGCCGCAGCGCAAGCTGGGCATGTTCCCGATCCTCACCCGGGCCGAGCAGCGGTTCGTGCCGAAGGGTGTCGTCGGCGTCATCTCGCCGTGGAACTACCCGCTCAGTATGGCGATGGCCGACGGTCTCCCGGCCGTGCTCGCCGGCAACACCGTCGTCCACAAGCCGGACAGCCAGACGCCGCTGACCGCGCTCCGGGCGACCGAGCTGCTGTACGACGCCGGGCTGCCGCGCGAGGCCTGGCAGCCGGTGAACGGCGACGGCCCGACGGTCGGCGGCGCGATCATCCAGAACACCGACTACATCTGCTTCACCGGCTCGACCCGGACCGGCCGGTTGGTAGCGCAGCAGGCCGGTGAGCGGCTGATCGGCTGCAGCCTCGAGCTCGGCGGCAAGAACCCGATGCTGGTACTGCGGGACGCCGACATCAACCGTGCCGCGGAAGGCGCCGTCCGGGCGTGCTTCTCGAGCGCCGGTCAGTTGTGTGTCTCGATGGAGCGGCTCTACGTGGCCGACCAGGTGTACGACGCGTTCGTCACGGCGTTCCTCGACCGGGTGAAGAAGCTCCGGCTTGTCCGCGGGGACCGGCTGGGATGTCGACATGGGGTCGCTGATCTCGAAGGCGCAACTGGAGACCGTGAGCCGGCACGTCGAGAACGCGCGGTCCAAGGGCGCCGTCGTACTGGCCGGTGGCAAGGCCCGGCCGGACATCGGCCCGCTGTTCTACGAGCCGACCGTGCTGTCCGGGGTGACGCCGGAGATGGAGTGCTTCGACAACGAGACGTTCGGGCCGGTGGTGTCGATCTACCGGTTCTCCGACGAGTCCGAGGCGATCCAGCGCGCGAACGAGGGCGAGTACGGGCTGAACGCGAGCGTCTGGACCCGGGACGGCCGGCGCGGCCGGGCGGTCGCGGCGCAGTTGGTGGCCGGCACGGTCAACGTGAACGAGGCGTACGGCGCGACCTTCGGTTCGATCGACACCCCGATGGGCGGGATGCGGTCCTCCGGGCTCGGCCGCCGCCAGGGCGCCGAAGGCATCCGCCGGTACGTCGACGCGCAGGCGATCGCCACCCAACGGGTCTTGCCGATCGCCGCCTCACACGGGCTGTCCGACGAGACGTACGCCGAGCTGATGACCGGTGCACTGCGAGTGCTCAAGAAACTGGGCCGCCCATGACTGAGCGAAGCGAAGTCATCATTCAACACAGTCCGATTTGTGCCTCATCCGCGCCCGGAGCGAAGCGAGGACGTGGATGAGTTTCGACTACGACGTACTGATCATCGGGTCAGGGTTCGGGGGCAGTGTCAGTGCGTTGCGGTTGACCGAGAAGGGGTACAAGGTCGCCGTGCTCGAAGCGGGCGCGCGGTTCGACGACGCTGCGTTCGCGAAGAACTCGTGGGACAAGAGCAGGTTCCTGTTCGCGCCCAAGCTCGGCTGGTACGGCATCCAGCGGATCAGCGCGCTGCGGGACGTGATCATCCTGTCCGGAGCCGGTGTCGGCGGCGGCAGCCTGGTCTACGCGAACACCCTCTACGAGCCGCTGCCCGCGTTCTACACCGACCGCCAGTGGGCGCACATCACCGACTGGAAGGCCGAGCTCGCGCCGTACTACGACCAGGCGAAGCGGATGCTCGGCGTCACGACGTACCCGGGATTCACCCCGGCCGACGAGGTGATGAAGCAGGTCGCCGAGGACATGGGGGCGGGCGACACGTTCCACCCGACCCCGGTGGGCGTCTTCTTCGGCGAGCCGGGGGTCGAGGTCGACGACCCGTACTTCGGCGGCGCCGGCCCACGGCGTACCGGCTGTATCAACTGCGGCGAGTGCATGACCGGCTGCCGGCACAACGCGAAGAACACGCTGACCAAGAACTACCTCTACCTGGCCGAGAAGGCCGGCGCTCAGGTGTACCCGATGACCACGGTGACCTCGGTCGAGCCACTGCCGAGCGGCGGGTACGCCGTCGACACCCGGCGGACCTCCGATCGCAAGAGCACGCGGCGGTTCACCGCCCAGCAGGTGGTGTTCGCCGCCTCGGCCCTGGGTACGGCGAAACTCCTGCACCGGCTCCGGGACGAGGGCAAACTGCCCCGGCTGTCCGACCGGCTCGGCGTCCTGACCCGGACCAACTCGGAATCGTTGCTCGGGGCAATCGCCAGGGACCGGGCCGTCGACTACAGCCGCGGTGTCGCGATCACCTCGTCGTTCCATCCCGACGACATCACCCACATCGAGCCGGTCCGGTACGGCAAGGGCAGCAACGCGATGTCGCTGCTGCAGACCGTGCTGACCGACGGCGACGGGGACCGGCCGCGGCTGGCGGACCTGGTTGCGCGAGCTCGGGTGCAGCGGAAGAACATCCGCCGGCTGTACGACCTGAAGCACTGGTCCGAGCGGACCGTGATCGCGCTGGTGATGCAGACCGCGGACAACTCGATCACGACCTTCGGCAAGCGGGACCGGTTCGGCCGCTGGCGGCTGACCTCGAAGCAGGGTCACGGCGCGCCGAACCCGGCCTGGATCCCGGTCGCGAACCAGGTGGTCCGGCGGATGGCGAAGCTGATGAACGGCACCCCGGGCGGCACCATCGGCGAGCCGTTCAACGTGCCGATGACGGCCCACTTCATCGGCGGCTGCGCGATCGGCGACTCACCGCAGACCGGCGTGGTGGACCCGTACCACCGCGTCTACGGGTACGACGGCCTGCACATCCTGGACGGGTCGACGATCTCGGCGAACCTCGGCGTCAACCCGTCGCTGACGATCACCGCCCAGGCGGAGAGGGCGCTGGCGTTCTGGCCCAACAAGGGCGACGACGACGTCCGGCCGGCGGTCGGTTCGGCGTACCAGCGGGTGCGACCGGTGAAGCCGGCGCATCCCGTCGTACCGGCTGATGCGCCCGGTGCCTTGCGGTTGCCGATCGTGCCGAAGCAGCCTGTGACGAAGCCGTAACACAACGCCAATACTTCCGCACAGTCACCAGGGAAATGAAAAAACCTCAGCACGCGTGACTGCTGAGGTTTCTGAGGGTTCGCCATTAGTGCCAGAAAAGGGAGCAGGTCCCTCGGGAACGTTTCCGCCCAAATCGTTTCCCGAGGGACCCACTCAAGCCGGGGTGAGGCGCCCGGCGCTTTGGGATCGGGTCACCAACCACAGCTGGCGACCCGAGCTCTTGGTACCCCACTCTACATCCGATTCCAGGAGTTTCGAGTTGTCGCAAGTGGTTGTGACCACTCTGCGTGCTGATCGTAATGATCTGCCCTGGAGCTCTTCTAAATCGATACTGCGTCGCTCCTTGTAACCGAGTGGCGGTCTTCCTTGCGGTAGCCGCCTCTGTTCACCTCAACGAGCCCTCTCACAGGGGGTTACGAGGTTCCCAGAAAAATCCAGAAAGTTTTCCGGGGAGTGCGGAGAGTGCTGAAGCAGGTCGGCGGCAGGTGTTCCACGTGACGCCCCTCGCAGAGACATCACGTCGTACTGGCTTACTGTGAGCCGACCGTTCGATCAGGCAGGAGAACCATGAGCGACATCCTGGACGTGGCACGTGAGCAGGTTCTGGAACAGGGAGTCGGCCTGAGCCAGGAGCAGCTGGTCGAGGTGCTCCGGTCGCCGGACGACCAACTGGCCGACCTGCTCGCGCTCGCGCACGACGTGCGGGTGAAGTGGTGCGGTGAGGAGGTCGAGGTCGAGGGGATCATCTCGCTGAAGACCGGCGGCTGCCCGGAGGACTGCCACTTCTGCTCCCAGTCCGGTCAGTTCACCTCACCGGTCCGCTCGGTCTGGCTGAACATCCCCGAGCTGGTCGAGGCGGCCAAGGAGACCGCGAAGACCGGCGCGACCGAGTTCTGCATCGTCGCCGCCGTCCGTGGTCCGGACCAGCGGCTGATGTCCCAGGTGAAGGCCGGCATCGAGGCGATCAACGCCGAGGTCGACATCAACATCGCCTGCTCGCTCGGCATGCTCACCCAGGAGCAGGTGGACGAGCTCAAGGCGATGGGCGTGCACCGCTACAACCACAACCTCGAGTCGGCCCGCTCGTACTTCGGCGACGTCGTCACCACGCACTCGTTCGAGGAGCGCTGGGACACCTGCCTGATGGTCAAGGAGTCCGGCATGGAGCTGTGCTGCGGCGGCCTGGTCGGGATGGGCGAGACCCTCGAGCAGCGCGCCGAGCTGGCCGCGCAGCTCGCCGAGCTGGATCCGCACGAGGTGCCGCTCAACTTCCTCAACCCGCGTCCCGGAACGCCGTTCGGCGACCTGGAGATCATGGCCGGCAAGGACGCGCTGCGGACCATCGCCGCGTTCCGGCTCGCGATGCCGCGCACGGTCCTGCGCTACGCCGGCGGCCGCGAGCTGACCCTGGGCGACCTGGGCACCCGCGAGGGCCTGCTCGGCGGGATCAACGCCGTCATCGTCGGCAACTACCTGACCACCCTCGGCCGCCCGGCGACCGCCGACCTCGACCTGCTCGCCGAGCTGAAGATGCCGGTCAAGGAACTCCAGAAGACGCTATGACCACCCTGGTGTACTGCGGACACTGTGGCCGCGAGACCGCCGACGGAAGCCACGACACCTGCCGGCAGGCGTTGACCCTGGAACCACCCCGGTACTGCGACCAGTGCCGCCGGCGCATGATCGTGCAGGTCCACCCGATGGGCTGGTCCGCCCGCTGTTCCGTGCACGGTGAGGTCTCGTCGCGATGAACACCTCGGGCATGCTTGCGCAGGACGCCGAGCGGCTCTGGCATCCGTACTCCTCGTTGAGCGAGCCGTCGCCTG
Source organism: uncultured Actinomycetota bacterium (assembly GCA_963770725.1). Classification (GTDB taxonomy): domain Bacteria; phylum Actinomycetota; class Actinomycetes; order Propionibacteriales; family Kribbellaceae; genus Kribbella. The sequence goes on along the minus strand of CAVYQT010000007.1, from coordinate 312,731 downwards.
TCCGGCTGGTCCGCGGCGCCGACGGGGTCCGGCTGTCGCTCGACGACGGGGCCGGCGGTCCGGTCGAGGTGATCGACGCGATGGCGTCCTGGTGGTGCATGATCCACGGCTACCGCCACCCGGTGCTGGACGCGGCGGTGAAGAGACAGGTGGACGACTTCAGTCACGTGATGTTCGGCGGGCTGACGCACGAGCCCGCGATCCGGCTCGCCGACCGGCTGGTCGAGATCACCCCGGAGCCGCTCCGGCACGTGTTCTTCTGCGACTCCGGCTCGGTCTCGGTCGAGGTCGCGATCAAGCTCGCGCTGCAGTACCAAGTTGCCCGGGGCAACAGTGGCCGGACCCGGATGCTGACCGTCCGCGGCGGGTACCACGGCGACACGTTCGCACCGATGAGCGTGTGCGACCCGGTGAACGGGATGCACTCGCTGTTCACCGGCGCCCTGAAGGAGCAGGTGTTCGGCCCACAGCCCCCGGCCGGCTTCGATCGCCCGAACGACGATCCGGAGTTCCTTGCCTGGGCTGCCGCGGTGTCCGACATCGCCGAGCGGCATGCGGACGAGATCGCCGGGATCATCGTCGAGCCGGTCCTGCAGGGCGCGGGCGGGATGTACCCGTACAGCCCGGCCTGCCTGCGGGTCCTCCGTGAACTCGCCGACCGGCACGGCTTCCTGCTCATCCTGGACGAGATCGCCACCGGCTTCGGCCGCACCGGGACCCTGTTCGCCTCGGAGCACGCGGGGATCGACCCCGACATCCTCTGCGTCGGCAAGGCCCTGACCGGCGGCTACCTCTCGCTGGCCGCCACCTTGTGTACGACGGACGTCGCGCACACCGTCTCGAACGGTCCCGGGCGGCGCGTTGATGCACGGCCCGACCTTCATGGCGAACCCGCTGGCCTGCGCGGTCGCGCTGGCCTCGATCGACCTGCTGCTGTCCCAGGACTGGTCCGGCCGGGTCGCGCAGCATCTCCGCCGGCCTGTCGGCAGGCCTCGCGCCGGCCGCGTCGATGCCGGGGGTCAAGGACGTCCGCGTGATCGGTGCGGTCGGCGTCGTCCAACTGGGTGGCCCGGTCGACATGAAGCGGATGACAGAGGCTGTACTGCGGCGGGGAGTGTGGGTCCGGCCGTTCCGCGATCTGGTCTACACGATGCCGCCGTACATCTGCACCGACGAGGAGATCGCGACCATCGGCGCGGCGATCACCGGCGCGGTGCAGGAGGTCGGCTGATGCTCGAGGACTGGCTCGCCCCGAAGGCCGCGGCGCTGGAGTCGCGCGGACTCACCCGCCGGCTCCGGGCGCGCGCGGCCGATGAGCGGCTGATCGACCTGGCCGGCAACGACTATCTCGGTCTGGCGACCGATCCCCGGGTGATCGAGGCCGCGGCCGGCGCCGTACGCGTGTGGGGGACCGGCTCGACCGCGTCCCGATTGGTGACCGGTACGACGGACTTTGCACGAGGAGCTGGAGTCGTCGCTGGCTGCCTACGTCGGGCCAGGAATCCGCGCTGGTGTTCTCGTCCGGCTACCTCGCCAACCTCGGCGTGGTCACCGCGCTCGGCGGCCCCGGCACGCTCCTGGTGTCCGACGACCACATCCACGCGTCGCTCGTCGATGCCTGCCGGTTGTCCCGCTCCCGCGTCGAGGTCGTCCCGCACAACGACGTCGACGCGGTCACCAAGGTCCTTGCCGAGCGCAACGAGCCGCACGCGGTGGTGATGACGGAGTCGGTCTTCAGCGTCCTCAGCGACGCGGCCCCACTGACCGAACTGGCCGCCGTCGGCCCGCGCGCACGACGCCGTACTGCTCGTCGACGAGGCCCACGGCCTGGGTGTCACCGGCGAAGGTCGCGGCTCGGTGCACGCCGCCGGACTCGCCGGGCTCGACCACGTGATCGTCACCATGACGTTGTCCAAGGCAATGGCCGGCCAGGGTGGCGTCGTGCTCGGACCGGCGTTGTTGCGTGAGCACCTGGTCAACCGGGCTCGCTCGTTCATCTACGACACCGGGCCTCAACCCGGCTGCCTGTGCTGCCGCGCTCGCGGCCCTTCAGGTGCTGAAGGATGAGCCCGAGCGGCCGCGAGCCGATCCACGTCGCGACGGCGCGCCTTGCGTCGGCCTGCGGCGTTCCCGCAGCCTCCGGGCCGGTTGTCTCCGTGCCGATGCCCGGACCTCGCGAGACCGTGCGAGGCCGCTGAGCTCTGCCTGGCCGGAGGGATCCGCGTCGGTAGCTTCCGGCCGCCTTCGGTGCCGGACGGGATCTCGCGCCTTCGGCTGACCGCGCACGCCGGGCTGACCACCGCCGATCTCGACCAGGCCTGCGACGTCATCACCCGCGCGATCCAGGAAGTCTCGTGACCAAGGTCCTCATCGTCACCGGCACCGACACCGGCGTCGGCAAGACCATCACCACCGCAGCCCTGGCCGCCCGGTACGGCGGCGGGGTGCCTCGGTTGCGGTGGTCAAGCCGGCGCAGACGGGTGTCACGCCGGACGAGCCGGGCGATCTCGCCGACATCGAGCGGCTGACCGGGCTCACCGATCTGCACGAAGGCATCCGCCTCCGCGATCCGTTGGCCCCGACCACGGCCGCCCGCCGGGAAGGTGTTCCGCTCCCGACGGTCGAGGCGCACGCCAAGTTCATCGACGACCTGGCCGTCACTCGGGACACCGTCCTGGTCGAGGGCGCCGGCGGTCTGCTGGTCGGCCTCGACGAGGACGGCCGCGGCCTCGCCGAGCTCGCCGCTGCAGCTGCAGTACGCCGTTCGCCTTCGTCGTCGTCACCCGCTCCGGCCTCGGCACCCTCAACCACACCGGGCTGACCGTCGAAGCTCTCCGCGCCCGCGGCCTCCCCATCGAGGGTCTGTCATCGGCTCCTGGCCCGCCGAGCCCGACCTGGCCGAGCAGTGCAACCTCGACGACCTGCCCGTCACCACCGGCGTCCCGGTGATCGGCCGGATCCCGGCCGACGCGGGCCGACTCGATCGGACCGCCTTCACCGGCGCCGCGCCCGGCTGGTTCGCAGTGACCGGTTGCCCTGCTCGGTACGACGACGAGCTCGGCTACTGGGTTGTCGACGATCCCGCGCTGGCCCGCGAGGTCTTGCTGGATCCGGAGACGTTCCGGCCGGACAACGCCGTACTCGCGCACACTCCGTTGTCGGTGAAGGCGTTGCGGGTGTTGTCGGCGGTCGGGTTCGCGCTGCCGCCGACGCTGGCGAACAACGCGGGGGAGTCGCACCGGCCGATCCGGGCAGCGGTGGCGCGGTTCTTCAGCCCGGCTCGGGTCGCGGCGGTCGAGCCGCTGACTCGATCGCTGACGGCCTCGCGGGTGGCTGAGGCCTCCGCCAGGCTCGATCGCGGTGAGCAAGTTGACCTGGTGGAGGCGGTTGCCGCAGAGCCGCCGGCGCTGGTCGTGCTCGACATGCTCGGTCTGCGCGATGTCGACGTACCTGCGTTGAAGGCGTGGAGCCGGGAGTCGCTGGAGCTGTTCTGGGGCTGGCCGGACGAGGACCGGCAGTTGGAGCTCGCGCACAGTGCGGCCGAGTTCTACGACTGGCTGCGATCCCGTACGACGGCCGCGCGGCGAGACCCCGGTGACGACCTGTTCAGCGTGCTGGTCGCACTCGGCCTCACCGACGAGGAGGTGTGCGCGGTCGGCTACTTCCTGCTGATCGCCGGCCAGGAGACCACCACCCAACTCATCTCCACGGCCTTCCACCGTTCCCTCGGGAGGCCTTCGAGCCGGCCGAGGTGGTGGAGGAGGTATTGCGGGAGTCCTCTTCGGTGCCCACCTGGCGCCGGGTCACCGCGCATCCCGCCGTCGTCGGCGAGGTCGAACTGCCTGCCGGCGCACCGGTCCTGCTCGGCCTGACCGGTCACGGCGGCCCGGCCGATCTGGCCTTCGGCATCGGGATCCATCGCTGCCTGGGTGCTGGGCTGGCGCGGTTGGAGGCCCGGGTCGCGCTCGAGTGTGCGGCCGGCCTGCTGAGCGCCGTACGACTGGTGGAAGAGCCGCCGATGATCGACCTGCTGTCGTTCCGGGCCCCGCAGCGACTCCGGGTTGTAACGCGGAGTAACAGCACCGACAACTGCCGCTAGCGCCTGAACGTCCCCTTCCCGTCGCGTGAGCTTCCCGACCTCGGCCGTTCCGGGTGCGGCTGTGGTTCGGTTCTCGGTCCACGGCTGACTCGCCGACTATGTCAGGCGCCCCCGCGTCCGCCCCGCCTGGACGCTCGCCACACTCGCCGCCGCCCTTCCCGTTCTTCGGTACACCGCACCCGATCTGAACACCAGCGACGGCCTCGGCACCGCCTCGCAGCCCCACAACCCACGCGCCATCGTCGAACTCGACATCCTCGATGACCGACCTGCCGACCCCAGATCGCCCCCACAAGCTGTCCACACACCGTTCGCCTGACTACCACGTTCCTGTTCCTCCGCAGCTCAGAAACCCACCGGCAACGGCGTGCACCCACTCAACGGCGCTCACACCACCCACACATGCGTCAGGAGAGCCCAGTACCCCTACGGTTTGGTCTCGAGGGTCGCCGTGAGACGCTGCCGCGAGACGAACCACGTCTCCAGGGCCGGATCAATCGCGAGGAGCACGGTCCTCATCCGACCGAATCGGTCCGCGACCATGCCGGCGTTGAGCAGGGGTTCGAGATGCGCGACCCGGTTGCGGAGCTTGTAGATGTGGTCGACATGGTCGACCAGTTCAGCAGGCGCACCGGTCAGCTTCGGGAAGGCCGCGGCGAGTGCCTTGTTCCAGAGCAGTTGCCGGCCGGGATCGTTATCGGGCAGCAGAAAGCGCCAGGTGCCGAAGCTGAGTTGGGCGAGAATGTCGGGATGCCTGGGTGGAGTCGGGGCTCCACGCAGGGCGGTCTGAGCCCGTCGGCTTGCTTTGCGGATGTCGTCGCCCGCCAGCCGGTTGAGCAGACGGGCGGGGTCCATCAGCCAGTCCGACGAGTGGAGCCGGCCGGTCTGGCGTTCGCGCTGAGTGGTGTTCCATCGGCAGAGTTGTTCGTCGAGCGCGTTGCGCAGGACTACTTCGAATCGGTGCAGGCACTCGTACACGGCGCCGGAGAGTTCGACGTTCCACTGGTACAGGCGCAGCGCCTGGCGTACGTTGCCTCCGGTCGCCGCGAGGTACGGCGCGAGCCGCGGTGAGCTGAGCTTGGCGGCGACCACGGTGTGATGAACGGGAGTTTGATTTGGCGGGGGCATGATCCTAAACTCGTGTGTGAAGGCGGAGGCAGGTCTCTCCGTTACAAGATCGCCTGAAGGCCCGTCGGTGTACGCCGGCGGGCCCTCGGCATTCTCGGGTCCGCTCGTCGAGAGCACAGGTCATTCGCTGCAGTTCGGTCGGCAGGCAGCTCCAGATGCGAGGAGTGTAACGCCTTGCATTCGGGCCATGACCAGTTCGGCTGAGAAGGGCCGCAACCAGCCGCTGCGGGCCGCGGATTACAGCCCGGCTGACCTGCACCGATAGGCTTTGCGGGTGAGTGAGCATGAGTTGGTTCTGGTTGTCGACTTCGGGGCGCAGTACGCGCAGCTGATCGCGCGCCGGGTCCGCGAGGCCAAGGTGTACTCCGAGATCGTGCCGCACTCGATGCCGGTCGAGGAGATGCTGGCCCGGAACCCGAAGGCGATCGTGCTGTCCGGCGGGCCGCAGTCGGTGTACGCAGAGGGCGCGCCGCGGGTCGAGTCCGGGCTGTTCGAGGCCGGGGTGCCGGCGTTCGGGATCTGCTACGGGTTCCAGGCGATGGCGCAGACGCTCGGCGGCGAGGTCCGCCGGACCGGGCTGCGCGAGTTCGGCCGGACGCCGGTGACGGTGAGCTCGGCGGGCACGCTGCTGGCCGGGATCCCCGAGGACCTCAACGTCTGGATGTCGCACGGTGACGCGGTCCACGCGCCGCCCGCCGGCTTCGCCGTACTGGCTGCCTCCGAGGGCGCGCCGGTCGCGGCGTTCGAGGACGTGGACCGGCGGCTCGCCGGTGTGCAGTGGCACCCGGAGGTGCTGCACTCGCAGGCCGGCCAGGCGGTGCTCGAGCACTTCCTCTACGACATCGCGGGCTGCAAGGGCGACTGGACCACCACGAACGTCGTGGAGGAGCAGGTCGAGCTGATCCGCGAGCAGGTCGGCGACAAGCAGGTGCTCTGCGCGCTGTCCGGCGGCGTCGACTCCGCGGTCGCCGCAGCCCTTGTGCACAAGGCGATCGGCGACCAGCTGACCTGTGTGTACGTCGACCACGGTCTGCAGCGGGCCGGCGAGTCGGAGCAGGTCGAGAAGGACTTCGTCGCCGCGACCGGTATCCGCCTCGAGGTGGTCGACGCCGAGGACCAGTTCCTCGGCGCGCTGGCCGGGCGTCACCGACCCGGAGCAGAAGCGGAAGATCGTCGGCCGCGAGTTCATCCGGACCTTCGAGGCGACCGCGCGGAAGCTGGACGCCGAGCGGCACATCGAGTTCCTGGTCCAGGGCACGCTCTACCCGGACGTGGTCGAGTCCGGCGGCGGCGCCGGCGCCGCGAACATCAAGTCCCACCACAACGTCGGCGGTCTGCCCGACGACCTGCAGTTCAGCCTGATCGAGCCGCTGCGGACCCTGTTCAAGGACGAGGTCCGCGAGCTGGGCCTGGCCCTCGGCCTGCCCGAGACCATGGTCTACCGGCACCCGTTCCCGGGCCCGGGCCTGGGCATCCGGATCATCGGCGAGGTGACCAAGGAGCGCCTGGACCTCCTCCGCGCCGCCGACCTGATCGCCCGCACCGAGCTGACCACGGCCGGCCTGGACCGCGACATCTGGCAGTTCCCGGTGGTCCTGCTCGCCGACGTCCGCTCGGTCGGCGTCCAGGGCGACGGCCGCACCTACGGCCACCCCGTCGTACTCCGCCCGGTCACCAGCGAAGACGCCATGACCGCCGACTGGGCCCGCCTCCCGTACGACGTCCTCGAACGCATCTCCACCCGCATCACCAACGAGGTCGACGAGATCAACCGGGTAACCCTGGACATCACCAGCAAACCCCCCGGCACCATCGAGTGGGAGTAGTCAGTCGCTGAGGCGGTACTTGAGGCTCCTGGCCTCCTCTTGTCGCTGCTGCCGAGCTGAGGGAACGAACCGGAGGCGAACCGTCCTGCTCTGACATTGCCGATGGTGCGGTGTACGGTGACGGCCGCCGGTAGTACACCGACCGCACGGTCCAGAGGTTGAGTGACTTCGCGTTCGTCCGAAGCTCCACGCTCGCCGGTGGCGCGTCCTCGCCAGCGGGTCACTGAGCGCACCCGACTGCTCGGCGTACACACCAGGGGCGGACAAGAGCGGTGCTGGTCATAATCTGACTTCCTCTCAGGTTAGGGGATCGCTGGTGTCGGCGCCGGAACCGGGGAACTCTGCGGACGCGCGCCGATGTTGAGCGATCAGAACCCTGATCCCATGGCTCTCGAAATCAGCACGGGCCTTGCATGGATCACCCAGACCGGCCAGGTGTAGCAAACTGGGAATGATCAGCACTCGCTCGTCGGCTGGCAACAAGGCCGCGATCAGCTGTGTCAACCCGGCCGGGGCGGTCTCCAATTCATCCACGTACATCGCATCGACTGACAATTTGTGGCCGGCGGCACAATCGAGGATCAGCTGACGTATAGCGGCTGCCTCCGAACCACTCATCAGGAAACCCTTCTTGAAATATCCAAGAACCGCGCGGCTGCCCACAACTCACCGTTCGTCCGGCAAGCAGGGATTCTGACGACTTTGCAAGGCCACACGAATGAAGCAGCGCTCGGCAAGAGCAGAACCTGACATGCTGTAATCCTAGGACTACCAGTATGTTTGGTCAATCCCTCCGGGGGCTGCCACTGGTCGACGTTCGCTCCGCGTGCGCGCGCCCGAGCGTCGAGTCAGGCCTGCCTGTGCCGGTCTGGGAGGAGTTCTCGGAGGGCCTTCACTTCGGTCAGGAACCGTTCTTCCGGGATCTGTCCCTCGTCGCCCTTCTGCGCCAGGAGCGGGAAGGGCTGTCCCGGGCGCGGGTCTTCGCGGTATCGCGGCACCAGATGTGTGTGAAGGTGCGGGCTCGTATTTCCGAGGGTTTCGTAGTTGAGCTTCAACGGTTGGTAATAGGTGATCAGTGCGCGCGCGACCTGGAGGGTCTCCAGCCAGTAGCCGGATGCCTCTTCGTCTGACAACTCCGTCGGCTCGACGACATGCCGCCCTTTCCAGATGGCCAGAATATATCCGAGTTGGATGTCCGCGCTCTGCAGGTACGCGTCAACGTATTCACCCAAGAATACCCGAGCGCCATATCGGTTTCGGTCGTGCCCCATGCCCCTGCAAAAGTCGCAGTCCTCGCCGGAGACAAGACGGCTCCAATTTTCGGGCCATTGGAATTTCATCAGGGCGTACCTTCCGGGCTTGACCACATGAACGCGAACTCGTGCTGATCGCCCGCGTAGAGGTCGTCAGCCACCTGCAGTGGCTTGCTGTCATCGGCGTAGTCGATGTGCAGCATGCGCACGACCGGGACGCCCGCATCGAGGGCCAACATCCGACGCTCCTGTGGAGTGGGCATCCGCGCCCGAAACACCTCTGTCCCCCATGCGGCCCGATACCCTAACGCCTCTATCTCCGCATCGGGGCCACGCTGCAAGGCCTCCCCGGATTCGAGGAGCGAGCCTTGCGCCAGCCACAAGGGAAAATAGCTCGTCGAGAGTACAGCAGGACGGTCGTCCAGTAACTGCAGCCGGCGCCTGACGACGACAGGGCTTCCGGACTCGACTTCCAGCCAGTCTGCGACGTCCGCCGGAGCAGCTTCGCGCCCAACTCCGAGAATCCTCCGGGACGGTACTCTACCTTGCATGGCGGCCTCGGCGTCAAAGACTGGCTTACCCGATGCTCGGTGAATGTCATGACGGTTTCTGGACGAAATGCGCCTCACCGGTGGCTGCTCTCGAACGAAGGAGCCGTAGCCCTTCCGCTTCACAACCAGTCCTTCAAGCACGAGGTCGTCGAGCGCATCCCGCACAACCGTTCGGCTCACACCGATGTCTTGCTCGAATTCACGCTCACTCGGGAGTTGGCTCCCCTGAGGCCGGATGCCCGCCCTGATCTCCGTCCGCAGCAAGTCCGCCAACTGATCCGCCAACGAGCGATCAGATGACGGGTCCAGCACCGAACGACGCATAGGAAACCTCCCTGGGGTCCGAGCACTACAGGCCACCCCGAACGGTACCTTCCGCGGCAGCCCAGAACATGTCAGGCGCAGCCGGCCGAGATACCGCTCGCAAGTGTGCCGCGCAGGGCGAACCCACGCCTGCGCTCTGTGACGGGCTGTGGCTAATGTTGCGTAAGCCGGGCTTCGACGGCGTCGGCTTCGGGCGAGCGGTTCTGCTGGCGGAGGCGGTCTACCAGGAGCCAGCCGGCGCGGTACCAGAGGTCGTGGCCGGTGGGGAGGGTGGTGAAGAGTTGCTCGACCAGCTTCTCGTCGGTGGTGCCGTGTTCGGCGATCAGGAGGCGGGCGTTGGTGTGCTGGTCGTCGTACCCGCCGCGTTCGTAGAGCTCCGCGGCCTGCGCAGCGTGCCGTACGGCGGTCTCCGTTTCGCCTTGCTGGAGGGCGATCATGGCCAGGTCCCAGTCGACGCCGGCGGTCTGGAAGAGGACGCGCTGGTCGGCGGACGGGAGTGCGTCGAGGATTGGTCGGGTGCGTTCGACCAGCTCCACCGCTTGGTCGAAGTTACCGACATACCGGGCCGACTGCGCTGCCAGTCGAACGGCTTGCACCTGCTCAACCGGCTGCTCAGCAGCCTCGTAATACGACGCAGCCGTAAGGAAAGCGTCGACCGCAGCCTCATCGCGATCGAGCTGCTCCAGCAGCAGACCCTCATCTTGTCGAACCATACCCAACCAGGCGGGATGCGCCTCTGCGGGCGCAGAAGCCAGTAGCTCCCGCACCTTTGCCAGTGCGGACTCCAGCTCACCCAGAGCCCGGTAGGCATCGATGAGTACGCCGCGTACGTCGGCCAGCGGATCGGCGAGGTCCAGGACGCTGCCCAGCACAGGCAGAGCCTCCTCACCCGTCTCCGCCGCCTCCAAGCGGGCGTCCGGTCATCAGGTACGCACGGGCCAGCTCCAGCTGAGTCGAGCGCGACATGCACCTCCAGACCAGGCGTCCCCGCCGCCAGCGCGACCGCTTCGGTCAGATCATCGACTGCCTCCGCCGGACGCTCCAGCTCGAGCCGGAGACGCCCACGCTGCTTGTAGGCAAAGGATCGCGGCAGGTCGGCCGGCGTACCAAGGCCAACCGTGGCGGCCGCTTCTGCCTCCTCGAAGCGGCCCAGCTGCGCCAGCAGGTTGCACTCGACGATCGCACCGCCCGACCGGAGGTCCTCGTCGATGTCAGCGCGCTCACGGAGCTCAGCCAGCTCCCGGATGGCGTCGTCGGACCGGTCGGCCTGCGCGTACATGGTCGCCAGCGAGTACTGCCAATGCCCACGGCGCTGTGGTTCGTCGTTGGCAACGAGCCAACGCACCGGCTCCTCAGCTGTCGCAAGCCCTTCGTCGAACTGGCCGTTCTCACACAGCAGGCGGCCGATGCGTCCGCGGTCACGCAGTACACGGACCTCCTCACCAGCGTCGGCGTACAACGCGAGCGCCTCGCGCCAAGCCTCCAGCGCGACCTCCGGGTCTTCCCGCGCAGCCAAACCGCGACCGTCCAGCAGGCGGGCCCGGTCCACCGGCGTCCGTTCGCTCTCCGGCACCTCCTGCTCGAAGGCCTGCCACGCGGCCCGAGCCTCATCGGGCTCTCCCCGCTGCCACGCCTCCTCGGCCCGATCCAGCCAGCCACGGCCGACGGGCACAGCCTGCACAGACTCCTCCACAGGAGCCGCAGGCCGCAGCGGTGCTTGCCTATGCAGCTGAGCACGCCGCGCAGTCTCCGACAGCGGCAGGTACTCCACCCAAGGCTCGGCAGTCAGCATCGCCTGGATCGCCTCACTGCGGTGCTTCGTCCCGTTGCGCTCGTCGAACTGCATGGCGAGCTCCAGCGCACGCCCGGCCAACTGCTCACGCAGCTCCGCCGCCGGCACCGGCTCAGCCTTCGGCATCCGGATCATCAAACCGTCCACACGGCCCGAGCGCATGGGCAGCCGCCGCGGCGAACGACATCTCCGCGTACGGCGACGGCGGGTCGTCGAACTCGTTCAGGTGCCGCTCGATCAGCTCCACGGCCTTCAGCTCGTTACCGGTCCGGGCCAGGAACACCACGTGATCCGCGTGCTCACTCAGCTCGCCGACCCGGCCGCGCAGGATCCGGTAGCCCTTCCGATGGGCGTCGACCGCCTCGGAATACATGCCCTCGGCAACATAAGCCGGCAGCAACGCGGTCAGCATCTGCTGCGGTTGTTCGGCGCAGGTCAGTTGCCCGTCCAGAACGTTCACGGCCAGCGCGACGGCGTCCGCCGTACGTCCGACCCTGATCAGGTGGTGCACCTTGGACGTGGGGTCGCAGCCGACGCAGTCCGAGAGGTCGTCGCGGGGTGCGGTCGACCAGAGCCGGAAGTGCTCGGCCGCCGCGTCCGCATCACCGATGTGGTGCGCGACCAGCCACCGGTGCTGATGGACGGCGTGCATGCTGTGGCCGCTGACCTGCCATCGCCGCTCCATGTCGTCCAGTACGGCGTACGCCCGGTCCAGCGGGACCTCGGGGAACTTGGTCAGCGTGCTGGGCGCGTACTTGAAGCACCAGTGGAACAGGTGCGAGTAGTCCTGGTACTTGCCCGGGTCCGCGTCCCAGTCCGCCACACACCGAGCGAACGGCACCAGCGACTTCCGCGGCTCTCCACCCATCACGTACGCCGTCACCAGCGACAGCCGGCTGTAGAACCCCAGGTCGTCCTCACCGGCCGCGTCAGCCCGCCGTACGACGTCCTCCAGCAAAGCGGACCGTGCTTTCCCGTACGGCGCACTCTCGGCACGCTGAAGCCGGTCGACGAGTTCCTGGTTCATCGGGTGGGGTCCTCCTGGGTGGGGACGGCCTGATCCAGCAGGCCGAGGAAGGAGCGGTTCACCAGCGCGGAGTCGGCCGGGCTGATCGGGTGGTAGCCGAGCATCAACGCGTGCCCGTACAAGCCTTCTACCGCAAGCTGCACGAGCTCACGGTCACCTAGCGAGGCCATCCGTCGGACCAGCGGGCTGCGGTGGTTCAGAACCAGTTGCGGCCGGCTGTCGTCGTGGGTGTCGAGTGCACCGAGCACCTCCGACCAGAGCGCGTCCGCACGGTCCTTGGTGGCTCTGAGCTCACTGGCGAACTGTGCGGACCGGTCGACCAGGTAGAGCGCGGGCAGACTGGCCGGCTCGAACGCGCGGACCACCACCTCGCAGCCGACCGAGTCCAGTGCGTCCTGGGCCAGCTGGACGAACGGGCGTAGCTGCAGCTCCGTGTCCGGGTCCAGACTGTCGAAGCTGGTGCTCAGCTCGGTCGGGTCGAACCTGGTGGTGGTCAGGCCGGGGACCACCTCGGGCAGCCGCTCGAGCAGCTCGCTGTCGTAGGTGTAGCCGCCGTTCACCACAGTGATCTGCTGTGCGGCGGCGACCGCGGCCAGCTGGCGGAACTCTTCGATGGTGGCGACGTAGCGGATAGCCCCCGAGCGCTCCTGCAGCTCGGCGGTCGTCATCCGGCCGTGGTTCGTCTCGAACCGCAGCCAGCGGTCGACCAGCCGCAGCATCTCGTCGTCGTGCAGCGCCAGGGCCTTCACCCCGAGCTGGTGGATGCCGAGGAACTTGTCGAGTCTGGCCGGGTCCGTGCTGCCGAGCCGGACCAGCCAGCCGCGGAGCTGCGCACCGAGTGCGTCCCGGGTGGCCTCGAGGTTGCCGTCGTCGAAGAGTGCCTCGCGGCTCGCGGTCGGCCGCAGCTCGGAGGTGTCGATGACCGCGCGGACGAAGAACGCCCAGTCGGGCAGCAGCCCTTCGACGTTCTCGGCGAGCAGCATCCGCTTCAGGTAGACCCGATGTGTCGCGCGCTCGGCCGGGTTGGCCGCGAACGGCAGAACGAAGGCGACACCGGTGAGCCCGGCGGCCGGGTTGTTCAGGTGGATCACGTCGAACGGCGTGAACCCGAGCTTGTCCTGGGCGTAGCCGACCAGGTCCGCGCGCTGGGCGCCGCCGATGCCTTCCCAGGGCGCCTTGCCGTCGGTGACCTGCTCGCCGTCGACGCGGATCTCGATCGGCAGCAGCGCACCGAACAGCCGGATCAGCTCGACCACGGTGGCCTGCTTGTACCACTGCTCCGCACCACGCCGGGCCTTGAGCGTGACCGTCGTACCGACCTCGGAGCGGTCCGCGGTCTCCGCGATCGTGTAGCGGCCGTCCGCCGTACCGATCCAGCGGGTGGCGGGACCGCCGGCGGGCTGGGTGACGACCTCGATCTCGTCGGCGACCATGAACGCGGACAGCAGGCCGATGCCGAACTGGCCGAGGAACTCGGTCCGGGCGAACCCGATCTCGTCCCGCTTCGAGCTCCGCCCGATCGTCGCCAGCAGCTCCCGGACCTCGTCCGGCCGCAGCCCGATCCCGGTGTCGGCGATGCTGAGGACGTCGTCCGCCGTCCGTACGTCGATCCGCCGCGGCGCCTCGGGATCCCTGGCCTGCCGGGCGGTGATCGCGTCGACGGCGTTCTGCAGCAACTCCCGCAGATACACCCGCGGACTGCTGTACAGATGGTTGCTCAGCAGGTCGACGATCCCTTGCAGATCGACCTGGAAGTTCTCACTCACCCCGGCAACCTACGTCATCACGGTGTCGTCCCGGGCGAGCGGATCCGGCGCCACAGGTTCCCTGGCCCGTGGCGCCGGACGAAAGAGCGCCCGTCAGCGAACGAGCTTCGAATGGGCCCGAGGTCCCTTCGGGGTTGATCGAAAAGGCGTTGGCAACTGTTCGCTTCGTGTTCGTGACGCGGGGTGGCGTACGGCGTACTTTCGTCAATAGGGAGGGGTGGGGACATGACGCTGACGGTGGGGACCTTCAATCTGAACAACCTGTTCGACCGGTGGAACTTCGCCGGTGCGGTGGACGCGCTCGCGCAGGGGACGAGCACGGTGCCGGCGACGTACACCTTCGACGACGAGCACCGGCGCCGGCTGCAGCTGGACGGCCGCGGCAAGCTGCTCGTGGCGAAGAAGCCCGAGGACACGAATCGCGTCGCCGAGCGGCTGCTCGCCGCGGGCGTCGACGTGTGGGTCGTGCAGGAGGTGGAGAACGCCGACGTGCTGCGCGAGTTCAACCGCGAGCACCTGAACGGCGCCTACGAGCACGTGATGGTGATCGACGGCAACGACTCGACCCGGTTCATCGACATCGGCCTCCTGTCGCGGCGGCCGCTCGGCGGGGTGACCAGCTACCAGCGGGCGTTCCATCCGGACGTGCCGGACCGGCCGATCTTCTCCCGCGACCTGGTCGAGGCGGAGATCCTGGACTCGCGCGGGCGAAAGGTGCTGACCGTGTTCGGGACGCACCTGAAGTCGAAGTTCGTCGACTTCACCGTCGCGGATCCGGTCGCGGCCGCGGCGGCCGCACAGCTGCTGCGGACCCAGCAGGCGGACATGATCATGCGGATCGTCGCCCAGCGGACGAGCACCCGGCAGCGGTTCCTGCTCTGCGGCGACATGAACGACACCCCGGACTCGCCGGCGCTGACGTCGTACGAGAAGGCCGGGATGGTGAACGCGCTGCTCACGCCGACCGAGGTCGGCACGGTCAAGACGACCGTCCAGCTGCCGGCGAACCCGGCCTGGACGTCGACGTTCAAGGCGTCCGGGCAGCCGCGGACGTTCGACCTGATCGACCAGATCTGGCTGTCGCCGGCGGTGGCGCCGCGGCTGCGGGACGCGTTCATCGGCCGGCGGCAGAAGCTCGAACGGGACGGGACCGACCACGACCCGGCCTGGATCGCCCTTGATCTATAGGGATTCCGCCTGCGCCTGGATCCCGTCCAGGAGGCGGTCGAGACCGTAGCGGTACGAGTCGGTGGCCGCCTCGCGGAGGGTGTCCTGGTAGCCGTTCGCGTTCCAGATCGCCGTCATCGCGGGATGTCTTTCGACGTCGAAGTACGTCTCCCAGAGGTCGTTGCGTTCGTGCCACCACGCCTCGTCGCTCTGGCCGGTCGCGCGCTGGACGAGTTGGCTCTCCGCCTCCAGCCCGGCGGCAGAGTCGACGTACGTCGTGATGGCGAGAGCGGCCGTGTTCGTGTCGCGGGGACTGAGGTCGAGGGGGAGGAGCGTGGAGAGCAGGTACTCGCGGCCGGCCAGCATGCCTGGTCCGACGGGCGGGCGCACGGTGGAGACCCGTGCGAGCCAGGGGTGACGCTGGAACATCGCCCGGGTCTCTTCGGAGTACACCTCGACCTGCTCGCGCCAGTCGGCCGGTCTGGTTTCGCCGGGTCCGGGTAGCTGTCGCTCGGCCAGGACCTCGTCGACCATGAGGTCCAGTAGCTCCTCTTTGGAGGGCACATAGGTGTAGAGCGTCATGGTGCCTACGCCGAGCGCCTTCGCCACGCCTCCCATGGAGGCCGCATCGAGTCCACGCTCGTCGGCCAGCTGGATGCCGGCTCGCACCAGTCCGTCGACGTCCAATGACGGTCGCCTGCCGGCACTGCGCCGTACCTGCTGGGTTCCCTGGTTGCGCCAGAGCAGCGCGAGGGTTCGCGCCGGGCTGACCTCCACCGCTGTGCCGCACTGTCACAATGCACAGCGTCCCACGGGTCAGCGGAAGGAGTCGGCGTTGGCTGTCGCCCAGTCGCGGTAGGTCATCGCGGGGCGACCGGTGAGCGCTTCAACCGTCGGCTCCGGGGTCATTGGGTACTCAGCCATCATCCGGAAGCCGTCGAGCAGCCACTGCGCGGTCGCCGCACCCAGTATCGGCGTCCAGATCGCCAGGTACTGCTCGGGCGACAGCTCCTCGAACTTCACCTCCCGACCGATCGCCTGGGCGATGAACTCGACCTGCTGCGGAGCGGTCAGGCCTTCCGGGCCGCTCATCGTGAGCTTCTGCCCGGTGAAGCTCTCGTTCAGGAGGACCACCCGCGCCACGGCGGCGATGTCGGCCAGGTCGATCGGTGTCTGGACGGCCGCCGGGTACGGCGCCCGGACGACGTTCTCCGCCTTGATCGACGCGGCCCAGTCCAGCGTGTTGTTCATGAACTGTCCCGGCCGCAGATGCGTCCACGCGAACCCGGCCGCCTCGATCGCCCGCTCGACTTTGTAGTAGTGCCACTCCGCCGGATCGCCTTGTGCCTCGTACTCCGCGGGTTCACCGGACAGTACGACGACCCGCCGCACGCCGGCCGCCTGCGCACACCGCACGAAGTCGTCGACGTACGCCGGAAGTGGCGCGAGGTAGACGGTGTCGATGTTCTCGAGGGCGGCGGGGAGTGTCGCCGGTTTGCCGAGGTAGCCCTTTGCGACCTCGATGTGGTCGGGGAGCGCCGCCTTCTTCGGGTTGTTGGTGAGTGCCCGGACCGGTGCGTTCGCCGCGACGAGTTCGTCGACGAGCAGTCGCCCGACGCTCGCGGTCGCGCCTGTCACGAGGATCGTCATGGGTTGTTCCTCCCTGGATGATCGATTCTCGTAGGGTATACGGGAATTGTCCGCTGTGCACATGAGAAACTTGAAGATCCGGGGAACATATGTTCGACTGTGCTGCATGAGATGGGCTGGTCAGCAGATCGACGCGGAGACCCCGGGGACGTTGCCGGGACTCGGGTCGATCGCGGGCCTGGTCCGGTCGGTGACCACGCCGGAGTTCCGTGGGATCACCTTCCACGAGGTGCTGGCGCGCTCGGCGTTGAACTCGGTGCCGGGGACGTCACTGCCGTTCAACTGGACGATCAAATCCCTATCGCGGCTGCACGCATGCCTGCCGGTACTGCTTCGCCCGGCCTTCGCATCGCTACCTCGAGCTCGACCAGGGCGAGGACTTCGACCAGCAGATCGTGGTGAAGACGAATGTGGTCGAGGTGTTGCGACGCGAGCTGGTCCGGCCGTCGTGGTCCGGCGAACAGGTTGCCTTGGGCACCAATACTGATCCCTACCAACGGGCCGAGGGGCGGTACCGGCTGATGCCGGGGATCATCGAGGCATTGGCGGGTTCGGGGACGCCGTTGTCCGTGCTGACCAAGGGGACGTTGCTGCGGCGCGATCTGGAGCTGCTGGTATCGGCCGCCTCGGAGGTTCACGTCGGGATCGGTATCTCGCTCGCGCTGGCGGACGAGGAGCTGCGGAAGCTGGTCGAGCCGGGTGTCCCGTCGGTGCGTGGTCGGCTCGACCTGATCCGCGCCGTTCGCGAGGCCGGTCTCACGTGCGGTGTGATGGTTGCGCCGGTGCTCCCGTGGCTCACGGACTCGGCCGAGCAACTCGACTTCCTGTTCGGCGAGTTGGCCGAAGCCGGCGCAACCGGAGTGACGACGCTCGTGCTTCATCTGCGACCCGGCGTCAAGGAGTGGTTCATGGGCTGGCTCGCCTGCGAGCGCCCGGATCTGGTCGCCCGCTACCAATCCCTCTACGCCCACGGTGTCAACGCCGCCCCCAGCTACCAGAAGGCCTTCGAAGCCAAGGTTCGCCCCCTCCTCGACAAACACGGCTTCGGTCGAAGCTCCCGCCACCGCTCGGACCCGATGCGTCCCTCGGATTCCACCGATGCCCGCGTCCGTACACCCCGCCGCCGCACCCCCGTCCCGCACGCCACCCCAGACCCGGACCAGCAAACCCTCTTCTGATCGGTTGCTGGTTATCGGGTGGCGGTCAGGTCTTCGTAGTCCGGCAACTGACGGGAACCGAGAGCTTTGCCGAGGCCGTTCTGGGACCACACCAGCTTCTGGACGGCTGCCGGCAGTCTGACCAGGGTTGCTGTTGCCCAGGGCACCAGTCGTACCGCGGTGCGGGTGGTCGGGATGACCGACCTCATGGCCTTCACCGCGGCTGCACGACTGAGGTCGACGTACCGGCTGATCCGTTGCTCGTAGGCGCGCAGTCCGGCCGGCAGGTCGTCCCGGGCCGCAGCGAGTTCGCCGGCCAGCACGTACGCCGTGACCGCGGCCAGGCTCGTCCCGCCACCGACCGCCGGTCCGGGGCTGAATCCCGCATCCCCGACGAGCCCGACCCGGCCGACCAGGTCCGCGGCATGGTCGCGATCGGCGGCCTGTCCGACTGTGCTGTCGCGTTCGAGGGCGTCGCTGTCGGCGAGCTTCGGACGGCCGCGGTCGACGCGGCGTACGACACCTTGCGGAGTCGATGACTCGACTGCTGGTCGCGGCCTTGCGGAGCGGGTGATTCTCGGCCGCCGGTCGCGGCCGGTTGGAGCGGGTGAGTCGGCCGCTGGTCGCGGCCGACTCACCGCAGGTGTCAGGGCTTCTTGGCGACGCCGACCCACAGGCTGCAGGCGACGTCGGTGAACTCACCCTTCTCGACCAGGTTCTCGGTCTCGGCGTCGGGGTGCCAGCGGAACGGCGCGGACACGCCGGGCTCGACCAGCTCGAGGCCGTCGAAGAAGCGGGCGACCTCCTCCTTGCTGCGGACCTGCGCGTCACCGCCGTCGGCCTTGTAGACCTCGATCGCGCGCTCCCACAGCTCGGGCGCGAAGTCCGGCGTACAGTGCGAGAAGATCAGGTACGAGCCCGAGGCCAGCGGCTCGAGCAGTTGCTCGACCAGGTCGTACGGCTTGAGCGCGTCCGGCAGGTAGTGGAAGACGCCGACCAGGCTGAGCGCCACCGGCTGACTCAGGTCGAGGACGTCCTTGACCTCGGCGGACTCGATGATCGACTGCGGGTCGGTGACATCGGCCTCGAGATAGGCGGTCTTTCCCTCCGGGGTGCTCACCAGCAGCGCCCGGGAGTGCGCCAGCACGATCGGGTCGTTGTCCGCGTAGACGACCCGCGCCTCCGGAATGACCTGCTGCACCACCTCGTGCAGGTTGGGGCTGGTCGGGATCCCGGTGCCGACGTCGAGGAACTGGGTGATACCTCGCTCGGCGACGTACCGGGCGGCCCGGTGCATCCACATCCGGTTCGAGCGGGCCGCGGTGCGAAAGCCCGGGAACGCCTCCAAGAGGTGCTCGGCCGCCTGCCTGTCGATCGCGAAGTTGTCCTTGCCGCCCAGGAAGTAATCGTAGACACGGGCGCCATGCGGCCGATCGAGGTTCAGCCGGTCGTGGATCTCGGCGTCCTGCGATTCATTCATCAAGCTTCCCATCCGCAGTACAGGGTTGGCGTCGAGAAAGCATCGTAACCGGCGATCAACGCTCGGTGGCACCGGATGGAAGAAAAGTGTTCAGTTCCTTGACGGATCAGCATCGGTCGACCGGTCCGGGAGCTCACAGCACGGTGAGGATCTGAGGGCCTTCTTCGGTGACCGCGACGGTGTGTTCGGCATGGGCGCCGCGGGTCCGGTCGGCGGAGCGGAGGGTCCAGCCGTCGTCGTCGATGACGTAGGTGCTGCCGGGTCCACTCCAGAACCAGGGCTCGATGGCGAAGACGTGACCCGCACGGAGCTTGAGGCCGCGACCGGGCCGGCCGCCGTTCGGGATGTGCGGGTCCTCGTGCATGCGCCGGCCGATGCCGTGGCCGCCGAAATCGAGGTTGGTGCCGATCCCGGCTGCCTTGCCGATCCGGCCGATGGCGGCACCGATGTCACCGAGCCGATTGCCCGGAACGGCCTCGGCGATCCCGGCGGCCAGCGCCTGCTCGGTGGTGGCGATCAACTCCAGGTCCTCGGCGCGTGGTGTGCCGACGCAGAAGCTGATCGCGGAGTCGGCGCACCAGCCGTCGACCGAGGCGCCGCAGTCGGCGTTCAGCAGGTCACCGTCCCGCAGTTCGTAGTCTCCGGGCAGGCCGTGCAGTACGGCGTCGTTCACCGACGTGCAGATGACACCGCTGAAGGGGCTGGTCGCGAAGCCCGGCTGGTAGCCCTCGAACAACGACACCGCGCCGGCCGACCGCAGTACGTCGCGGGCCACGTCATCGAGTTCGCGCAGCGACATCCCGACCGCGGCCTCCTTCTTCACCGCGGCGAGCGCACTGGCGACGACCCGGCCGGCCGCCCGGATCTGCTCGATCTCCGCCGCAGTCTTCAACTCGACCATGCCCACTCCTCGACCTCGGCACCTTCCCGGATAACTATACCGGTACTATTATCACGGTCATGGTTCGACCACCTCTGTCCAGTTGGGACCGCGAGCGGGGCCGGCAACTCGGCCGGCTGCTCCGGGAAGCTCGTGGTGACCGCAGCATGGTCGAGGTGGCGGCGGCCTGCGGAGTCTCCGTCGATACGCTCCGCAAGATCGAGACCGGCCGCATCCCGACCCCGGCCCTCTTCACCGTCGCCGCGGTCGCCGCGACCCTCGACCTCTCGCTCGACACCCTCGTCCACGCCTGCCAGGACAACCCGGCCACCCAGGACGACTCCAACCTGATTGCCTGAGGCACGAACCAATCGGGTGAGCAGGGCGTCCCAAAGCAACTGGGATTGATGCTTGGGGCAGGGCCGTCCGCTGGTGAACCCGAAGCACGATCAGATCGACTGGATCGGCGAGTACCTGCACCATGTGCCGGGGCCGGTCGCTCGCTGAAAAATGCTTTGAGCGCAATCGGTACGGCGGTCTATGGTCGGCCGCATGAGTACGTACTTCGTGATGGTCCGTCGTGCCCGCCTCCGGGCAGGCGAGGGGTGCCTGGGGATGGCATCCGCTCGATAGTCGTTGGGCCCAACGTGTCGTGGACGCCGCCGGGGTCAGACCCGGTGAACTCGTCCTCGACGTCGGAGCCGGCCTCGGTGCGCTGACCGCGCCGCTGGTCCGGGCCGGCGCCCAGGTCGTCGCCGTCGAGCTCCACCCTGGTCGTGCCGACCGATTGCGTCGGCGGTTCGCGGACGCACCGGTGACGGTGGTCCGTGCCGATGCCGCCGATCTGCGGTTGCCGTCACGACCGTTCCGGGTGGTGTCGAGTCCGCCGTACAACGTCTCCACCGCCTTGCTGAAGCGCTTGCTGGCACCGGGCTCCCGCCTGGTGTCGGCGGATCTCGTGCTGCAGCGGGCGGTGGCGAACCGGTGGTCTCGCGGCGACGCACCAGGGGCGAACCGGTGGTTCCGCCGCTATGACCTGTCGATCGGTCTTCGCCTTCCCCGTAAGGCTTTCACCCCACCGCCTCGTGTCGATTCAGCAGTCCTGGTACTGCGCAAACGGTAGAAAGGGCAAGAGCCCCGCCGGTCAGAGGTGACCGGCGGGGTTTCTTGCTGTGAGCAACTATCCGTGCCAGGAGTTCCAGAGTGCGGCGTAGGAGCCTTGGCGGGCGACCAGCTCGTCGTGGCTGCCCAGCTCGCTGATCCGGCCGTCCTCCACCACCGCGACGCGGTCGGCGTCGTGAGCGGTGTACAGCCGGTGCGCGATCGCGATCACCGTCCGGCCCTCCAGTACGGCGGCCAGCGAGCGCTCCATGTGTCGCGCCGCTCGCGGGTCGATCAGCGACGTCGCCTCGTCCAGCACCAGCGTGTGCGGGTCGGCCAGCACCAGTCGCGCCAGCGCCAACTGCTGCGCCTGCGCCGGCGACAACGCCAGCTGCCCGGATCCGACGCGCGTCTCCAGACCGTCCGGCAGCGCCTCGGCCCACTCGCGTGCGTCGACCGCTTCCAATGCACCCATCAGCTCGTCGTCAGTCGCTGAAGGTCGAGCCATCGACAGGTTGTCCCGCAAGGTGCCGACGAACACGTGATGCTCCTGCGTCACCAGCGCGACCTGCTTGCGCAACTCGTCCAGCGGCAGCTCGGTCATCCCGACTCCGCCGACCGTCACCGAACCCGTCCGTGGCGGATGGATCCCCGCGACCAGCCGGCCGAGCGTCGACTTGCCCGCGCCGGACGGACCGACCATCGCGACCCGCTCACCCGGCTGGATGGTCAGATCGACGCCGTGCAGTACGTCGCGGCCCTCGACGTACGAGAACCGCACGTCCTTGGCCTCGACGAGCTCGCCCGACGGTGTCCGCCCCGACGGCGTCCGGTCGTCCTCCACGTCGCTGATGCCCAGCAACCGTGCGAACGCGGCGCCACCGGACTGCAGCTCGTCCAGCCAGGCGAGCAGCCGGTCAACCGGATCGATCAGCTGGTTGACGTACAGCACGGCGGCCGTGACCGCGCCGAGCGAGACGTGTCCGTTGATGTGCATCCAGCCGCCGAACAGCAGCGTCCCGACCACCGGCACGAGGTAGCTGACCTCGGCGACGGGGAAGTACATCGTCCGGAGGAACAGCGTGTACCGCTCGGCCAGGTAGGAGCCGCGGATGTCCGCATCGGTCCGGCGGACGCGTTCGTCGTACCGGCGCAACGCCTCGACCGTCCGGGCGCCCTCGACCGTCTCGGCCAGCGAGCTGGTCATCTGCGCGTACGCCGCGTTCTCGCGCAGGTACCCGTCCTTCGCGCGGCGCAGGTACCACCTCGTGCTCAGCCAGAGCAGCGGGGTCATCGCGAGCAGCGGCACCAGCACCCAGACGCCGACGAGCATCGTCGCGGCGACCGTGAACAGCACGGTGACGAACGCGATGATCGTCTCCGGTACGGCGAACCGCACCGTCCGCGACAACGTGTCGACGTCCCGCGAGGTGCGGGACAGCAGGTCGCCGGTGCCGGCCCTCTCGACGGTGCCGATCGGCAGCGCGAGGGCGTTGTCGACGAACTCCTCCCGCAGCTCGGCCAGCACCTGCTCGCCGAGCGCGAACGACTTGAACCGCGCCCACCGGGTCAGCAGCGACTGCACCACGATGAACACCGCGATCACCAGGATCACCTGGTTGACCTTGGCAGCGGTCGTGCCGTTCTGGACGTCCTCGACCAGACCGCCGATCAGCCGCGGCGCGGCCAGACCGCTGATCGCGGCGAGGCCGTGCAGCAGCAGCGCGGCGAGCAGGGTACGCGGGTGCCGCCGAGCCAGCCGGCGCGCGTGCCGACGGATCTCGGCAGGGCCCGCGACGGGCAGGATCTGCCTCATGTGAGCACCTCCTCCCCTCTCACTCCGGTCTGCCGGGTCACGGTCCGGCGGTAGTGCGGTTCGGTCTCCAGCAGCGCGCGGTGCTTGCCGGTGGCAACCACCCGGCCGGCGGCGACGAAGATGACCTCGTCGACCCGGTCGAGCAGCAGCGGGCTTGCGGTCAGTGACGACGGTGGTCCGTCCGGCCCGGTGCGTCGCGCAACCGGTCCGCGATCCGGGCCTCGGTGTGCGCGTCGACCGCGGAGGTCGGCTCGACCAGCACGAGCACCGCCGGGTCCGCCAGCAGTGCACGGACCAGCACCAGCCGCTGCCGCTGCCCGCCGGAGAACGACCGGCCCTTCTCCTCCACCTCGGAGTCGAGTCCGTCGGCCAGCGCGACCAGCACGTCCTCGGCGGACGCCGTACGCATCGCTGCCATCAGTTCTTCGTCGGTACGACGGTTGTCCGGGTCGAGCTCCTCGCGCAGCGTGCCGGTGAACAGCTGGGAACCGGTGTCGCTCACCAGGATCCGCTCACGGACGTCCTCGCGAGTGGCGCTGGCCAGAGTCACTCCGCCGTACCGCACCTCGCTGCTGTCGTCGTACCGACCCATGCGGTCGGCCAGCTCGCTGTAGGTGTCCGGCTCGGCCGAGACGATCGCAGTGAGCTGTCCGTCGTGGGCGCGGATGCCGGAGACCGGGTCGACCAGGTCACCGCCGTCCGGCAGCCGTACCGGCTGCGCCGGATCGGTGATGTCGGGCGTCAGCGCCAGCACGCGGATCACCCGGCGCGCCGCGACCAGACCGCGCATCAGCTGGTTGGCGAAGTCGGTCGCCGTGCGCAGCGGCAGCACCAGGAACGTCGCGTAGCCGTAGAAGGCGACCAGCGAACCCGCGCTCAGGTCGCCGCGGAGCGCGAAGTGCGCACCGAGGCCGACGACCAGTACGACGAAGACGCCAGGCAGTAGTACCTGGGCGGCGTCCAGCACCGACTGGATCCGCGCGACCCGCACACCGGCGTGCCGAACCTGCTGCGACTCACCGCGGTACCGGCGCGAGAACGACTCCTCGCCGCCGATGCCACGCAGCACCCGCAGACCGCCCACGATGTCGGAGCCGAGCGAGTTCAGCTCGCCGACCGCCTCGCGTTGCGCGGACTGCCGCCGGTGCAGCGGCCGCAGCATCGGGCCGAGACAGAACAGCATCACCGGCACGCCGATCAGCACCACCAGACCGAGCACCGTCGAGGTGGAGAGCAGGATCGAGGCGACCACGACGAAGGCCACGATCGCGCCGCTGAACCGGGCCGAGATCTCCATCAGGTTGCCGATGTAGGCCAGGTCGCCGGCGCCGATGCTGACCACCTCGCCGGTGGCCAGGTTCTTCGGCAGGGTCGCGCCGAGGTCGGCCGACTTCCGGGTCACCACCTGGACGGTGCGGTAGGCGGCGGTCAGCCAGTTCGTCACCGCGAACCGGTGCCGCATGATGCCGGCCAGCGCCTGCACCACACCGACCGCGAACAGCACCGCGGTCCACTGCAGCAGCCGCTCGCCGTCGCGCGCGGCGATCCCCTGGTCGATGGCCAGCCCGAGGATCGCCGGGATGAACGCCTGGGCGCCCATCCACAGGATGCCGAACGCCATCCCGCCGGCGAGCGTGCGCGACTGACCGCGCGCGACCCAGGTCAGATAGCGGGTCGGAGAGCGGTGATCGGGAACGCCGGGATCGGCGAGTGGAAGCTGTCTCATGGCTCCTTCAGGCTAGGTGCGCCCACCGACAGCCGCATGCGAATTAATCGCGCCTGACACCGTCACGGTGGGTGCCGCCGCGGTCTCCCCGCGCATCAAAAGAGCTTCACTTTGCGTTGGGCAACGAGTCCCCGGCCCGCCATGTGCGCACCCTGTCCTGGAACCATGTTGGTGATCGCGCATCGGGGAGCGAGTGGCTACCGCCCGGAACACACGCCGGCGGCGTACCGCCTGGCTGCAGAACTTGGGGCCGACTACCTGGAGCCGGACCTGGTCGCCACCCTCGACGGCGTCCTGGTCTGCCGGCACGAGAACGAGATCTCCGGTACGACGGACGTCGCGGACCGCCCGGTGTTCGCCGACCGGAAGATCACCAAGATCGTCGACGGGACCGCGATGACCGGCTGGTTCGTCGAGGACTTCACCTACGACGAACTGCGCACCGTGCGCGCGCGGGAGCGGATGCCCGCGTTGCGCGCGGGCAACACGGCGTACGACGGGCTCGAGCCGATCCCCACCTTCGACGAGGTGGTGGCGCTGGCCCGGCAGGAATCACAGCGGCTCGGGCGGCCGATCGGCGTCCTGCCGGAGATCAAGCATCCGGCGTACTTCCGGCGGGTGGGACTGCCGCTGGAGGAGTTGCTGACCGAGCGGATCCTGACCCTCGGGCTGAAGAACGACGAGGTCATGGTGCAGTCGTTCGAGCCGACCAGTCTCCGCAGGCTCTCGGTGATGACGCGGGTGCCGCTGGTGCAGCTGGTGGATGCCGAGAGCGCGCCGAACGACTTCCTGCGTACCGGCGACGGCCGCACCTTCGCGGACCTGATCGAACCGGCCGGTCTGCGCGAGGTGTCGACGTACGCACAGGTCCTGGCGCCGCACAAGGACCTGGTCATCCCCCGCAGACCCGACGGCTCCCTGGGAGAGCCGACCCGCCTGGTCGACCAAGCTCACCGCGCCGGTCTCGCCGTCCAGGTCTGGACGTTCCGGGCCGAACGCCGCTTCCTCCCCGCCGACGCCGACTTCCCCGCCGAACTCGCAGCCTTCACCCGCTTGGGCATCCAGGCCCTCTTCACCGACCAACCTGACCAAGCAATAGCCGCCCTGCGCAAGACAGCTCTGAACGTGTAGACGTGCGGCAGGGGCCGATGAGCCGGTTTACCCTGCCGCACACCGGCGGTGGTTGCTGCGCCCGGTTGGCGCAGTCGGGATCACGCCGCCGGGGGCTTGTTGTTGGTGGTGGTGTCGTCGTAGATGCGGGAGGCGATGTCGGCCTCGGGGGTCGGGGGCTGGTTGACCGACTGCTGAACGTTCTGCCAGACGGCCTTGCCGTCGGACTCCGGGATCACGACCCAGGCGACCACGTAGCCGATCAGGGCGGTGCCGCCGGTGATCAGGGTCAGACCGACGATGCCGAGGCGGACCAGGGTCACGTCGATGTTCAGGTACTCCGCGATGCCGCCGGAGACACCCGTGAGCATCCGCTGTTCGCGGGAACGACGCAGGACCTTGCCGGACAGGTTGGAGAACGGTGCGTTCGAGTTCGTCATGGTCCAACTCTCCCGCCTGAGGGGCCCTCCCCACATCAGGATCGGTACCGACGCACCCCTGATCCGACCCCGGAGACCCTGATCTCCCGCCCCTGACGACTTTCGTTGAACCCGAGCCACCCGTCACTCTGTCTGTATGGGTGAACAGGCAGATGCCGTCCGCGCGGGTCCGGCCCGTCGTCGCCCCCGTGCCGTGCTGGCGTCGGCGGCGGCCGCGACCACCGTGCTGGCTGTCATCGGCACGACCAACCTCCTGACATCCAGCGGCACCTCGGGGTTCGTGACGATCCCCGGTCCGGAGCCGGCGCCGGTGATGCGACAGGTCGGCTTCGGCCAGGCCGCGATCTCCGTGCCGAAGGTCTGGGGTACGAACTTCAGCCGCTGCGGCACTCCGCGCAAGGACACTGTCCTCATCGACGATCCGAGTGCGGCGTCCTACTGCCACCGGCAACGCCCTACCAAGGTCGACAGTGTGGAGCTCAGGAGCACCCCGCCGGCCGACTTCCACGCCGACGAGGCGTTCACCATCGACGGAGTACGGGCTGAACGCCAGCGGACGGTCTGTCTGGAGGGCGGGCTGTGCCGGGGCGCGGTGGGCATACCGTCCCTCCAGGTGTGGTTCCGCGCCGAGTCGTCCACGAGTGCGGAAGCGGTGGACCGGACGCTGACTCGGATCGAGATCGTGAAGAACCGGATCGGAGTGCCCAGCTACCAGTCGCAGGCCGAGCGGCCGACCGGCACGGCGTACGCGAAGGAGCTCGAGCAGATGGGCCTGAAGGCCGGGTTCCTGACCAGGAAGTCGCGGAGCTACCGGGTGGGCGAGATCTTCGGGGTCTCGCCGCGGCCGGGGACGCTGCTGACGCCCGGAGCGACGGTCACCGTGACTGTGGTCAAGTAGTACTGTCGGTGGGCCCGCCTACGGTCGGGGGATGGACGTCGACGTACTGGCGAAGGTCGTGCTCGGGTTGCCGGGAGTGGAGGAACACGAGGGCTGGGCGGGGCAGCCGGTCTTCAAGGTGCGGAACAAGAGCTTCGCCTACCTGTCGGAGGACGGCTCCAGGCTGCAGCTCAAGGCGCTCCGGGAGGAGCAGGAGGCGCTGGTGGCCGAGGACCCGGAGGTGTACTCACCGTCGTGGGCCTCCGGCCGCTTCGCCTGGCTCAACGTGGACATCGCGGCCGCGGACGACGAGGAGCTCCGCGAGCTGGTGACCGAGGCCTACTGCCTGACCGCCCCGAAACACCTCATCACCCAGCTCGACCAGCCCTGAGCTGCCTGCGGACGAGGACCCAGCGCGCGTTGGTCCGGCTGACCTCGGTGAAACCGGCGTCCAGGAAGACGGCGAGCGGGCCGCGGTAGAGATCAGCCGAGGAGACCTTCTCGGCCTGATCGGTGTCGACCGCGCAGCCCTCGACGATGCGGGCCCCGGATGACCGGGCGAACTCGACCGCGCCGACGGCAAGCTCACCGGCGACGCCCTGCCGGCGATGCCCGACCGGTACGACGAAGCACGTGATCACCCACGCGTCCGGCCGGTCGGTGCGCCAGTTGGGTGAGGCGACGACCCGGGGGTACGACGTCCGCGGGGCGACCGCGCACCAGCCGATCGGCGTCTCACCGTCGTACGCGAGGACCCCTGGCGGGACATCGCCTTCGCAGACCTGGGTGCGCAGGTCGCGGCGGTTGCTCTCGCGGGTGCCGGCTTCCCATTGCTGTCCGCGCAGGCGGAAGTACTGACAGGAGCAGCGCGCCGGGTCGCCGCGCTCACCCATCACCGCGGCCACGTCCTTCCACGCATCCGGGCCGGCTGCTCGTACCTCGGTCATGGGCCCACGGTAGCGAGGGCTGGCTTGCACTCGTTTGGGGCGAGTGCTAATACTTGGTTAGCACTCCATGGGTGAGAGTGATAAGGCTCGTGCCCGGGGAGTGTGCAAGAAGACGGCCTCGATGAGGTGCCGGAGCGGGACGGGACGTGACCGTCGCGGTGCGGCGCCGTCCGTCGCGGGCATCCGGCCGGCTGAACCACAAAGACTCGACGCGGGAGGACTCGCGGAGAATGCCCAAGCTGATTTCTTTCAATGAAGAGGCGCGCCGCGGCCTCGAGCGAGGGATGAACACCCTCGCCGATGCGGTCAAGGTGACGCTCGGCCCCAAGGGCCGCAACGTCGTCCTGGAGAAGAAGTGGGGCGCCCCCACGATCACCAACGACGGTGTCTCCATCGCCAAGGAGATCGAGCTCGAGGACCCGTACGAGAAGATCGGGGCCGAGCTCGTCAAGGAAGTTGCGAAGAAGACCGACGACGTCGCCGGTGACGGCACTACCACCGCCACCGTGCTGGCTCAGGCTCTCGTCCGCGAGGGTTTGCGCAACGTCGCGGCCGGTGCCAACCCGATGAGCCTGAAGAAGGGCATCGAGAAGGCGACCGAGGCGGTCAGCGAGCAGCTGCTCGCGCTGGCGAAGGACGTCGAGACCCGGGAGCAGATCGCTTCCACGGCCTCGATCTCCGCCGCCGACAACCAGGTCGGCCAGATCATCGCCGAGGCGATGGACAAGGTCGGCAAGGAAGGCGTCATCACCGTCGAGGAGAGCAACACCTTCGGCCTCGAGCTCGAGCTCACCGAGGGTATGCGCTTCGACAAGGGCTACATCTCGCCGTACTTCGTGACGGACACGGAGCGGATGGAAGCGGTCCTCGACGACCCGTACATCCTGATCGTGAACAGCAAGATCTCCAGCATCAAGGACCTGGTCCCGGTGCTGGAGAAGGTGATGCAGACCGGCAAGTCGCTGGCCATCATCGCCGAGGACATCGAGGGCGAGGCGCTGGCCACCCTGGTTGTCAACAAGATCAAGGGCACCTTCAAGGCCGTTGCCGTCAAGGCGCCGGGCTTTGGTGACCGCCGCAAGGCCATGCTGGTCGACATCGCCGTCCTCACCGGCGGCGAGGTGATCTCCGAGGAGGTCGGTCTCAAGCTCGACTCGGTCGACCTGGAGCTGCTCGGCCAGGCTCGCAAGATCGTCGTCACCAAGGACGAGACGACCATCGTCGAGGGCGAGGGCGACGCGGACCAGATCGCCGGCCGGGTGAACCAGATCCGCGCCGAGATCGAGAAGTCGGACTCCGACTACGACCGCGAGAAGCTGCAGGAGCGGCTGGCCAAGCTGGCCGGCGGCGTCGCGGTGATCAAGGTCGGCGCGGCCACCGAGGTCGAGCTGAAGGAGCGCAAGCACCGGATCGAGGACGCCGTTCGCAACGCGAAGGCGGCCGTCGAGGAGGGCATCGTCGCCGGCGGCGGCGTGGCCCTGCTGCAGGCGTCGGTGATCGCGTTCGAGAAGCTGGATCTCGAGGGTGACGAGGCCACCGGTGCCGCCATCGTGCGGTCCGCGGTCGAGGCGCCGCTGAAGCAGATCGCCGTGAACGCCGGCCTCGAGGGTGGCGTCGTGGTGGAGAAGGTTCGCAACCTCGAGCCGGGCTGGGGCCTCAACGCCGCGACCGGTGAGTACGTCGACCTGATCGCCACCGGCATCATCGACCCGGCCAAGGTGACGCGCTCGGCGCTGCAGAACGCAGCCTCGATCGCGGCCCTGTTCCTCACCACCGAGGCGGTCATCGCCGACAAGCCGGAGAAGGCCTCGGCCGCTCCGGGTGGCGCGCCCGACATGGGCGGCATGGACTTCTGATCCACTGAGGTCCAGCACCACACAGCACCACAAGCGGTCCCGGGCAGACGCCCGGGACCGCTTGCTGTTTCGGTGGCAGCGCCCGGGTTGGAATGTGGGACCGGTCGTTTGAACACCCTCCGTCACCAAATGGGCCTGGTCGTGACGGGTTGTCAGGGCCTCGGATGGCGCCGTACTGTCGAGTCTGGGTGTCCAGGGGTGGGCCCCTGGGGGGTGCGACATGCACGCGTTTCTGGTGCGTCTCGGCCGGGGCGCGGCTCGCCATCACTGGCCCGTGATCGGCGCCTGGCTGGTCATCGTCGTCGGGTTGTTCGTGCTCCGGTCCTTCTTCGGCGGCACGTACGTCAACAACTACACGGTGCCCGGGAGCGAGTCCTCGGCCGGCCTGAACGTGCTGAACCGCGATTTCGCGAAACAGGGCGGGTACTCCGGCTCGATCGTGTTCCACTCGCCGTCCGGGAAGGTGTCCGCCCAGGCCGCCGCGGTGACGACGGCGATGACGAACGTCGGCGGTCTGCCGGATGTGGTCTCCGCGACCGATCCGCTGGCCACCGAGCCATCGCCGTACGCCTCGAAGGACGGCACGGTCGTCAACGCGCCGGTCTCGTTCTCCGTGGTGCCGGCGTCGCTGGACACCGAGTACCTCGCGTCCCTGGACACGGCGGTCCAACCGGCTCGCGACGCCGGGCTCGAGGTGGAGTACGGCGGCGGCGCCGGGCAGATCGGGAAGCAGGCCGACGACCAGCTCTCGGAGGCGATCGGTCTCACCCTGGCCCTGATCCTGCTGTTCCTGATGTTCCGCTCGATCGTCGCCGCCGCGTTGCCGCTGGTGTCCGCGGTGTTCAGCGTGGGCGGCGGTCTCGCCATCCTGGGGTTGCTCGCGGCGGTGAAGGAGTTCCCGGTCTCGGCCCCGACCGTGGCCACCCTGCTCGGACTCGGCGTCGCGATCGACTACGGACTCTTCCTCGTCTCCCGGCATCGCGAGCATCTGGACAACGGCATGGCGGTCGAGGAGTCGATCGGCCGGGCGGCGTCGACCTCCGGTGCGGCCATCCTGGTCGCGGGCGGCACAGTGGTCATCGCGATCCTCGGGTTGTACGTCTCCGGCGTACCATTCGTCGGCGCGCTCGGTCTCTCGGCGGCCATCCTGGTCGCGGTCACCGTCGTGGCCGCGCTCACGCTCATCCCGGCACTCCTCGGGCTGGCCGGGCTCCGGGTCCTGAACGGCGCCGATCGAAAGCACGTCGTCGAGGAGCGCGCGCTCGAGGCCGAACTGGATCCCGACGCCGCGGCAGTGCATCGCGCCGACGAGCGGGCGATCCGCGACGCGAAGCACGAGCGCAGTGCGTTCGCCCGGTGGGGACGCCGGGTCAGCGACCGGCCGTGGTCGTACGGCACGGTCGCGACGCTCTTGCTGCTGATCCTGACCATCCCGTTGCTCTCGCTCAACCTCGGCCAGCTGGATGCCGGCACCGACCCGGCCGAGGACTCGAGCCGGAGGGCGTACGACCTGATCGCGCAAGGCTTCGGCCCGGGCGCCAACGGTCCGCTGACCGTCGTCGTCTCGCTCCCGACGCAGGACGCGAGCGCCAACCAGACGCTACTGACGAACCTCTCCGGCGAGCTGCAGAAGACGGAGGGCGTCGTCGCCGTCCAACCGCCGGCCATGAACCCCGCCGGTACGACGGCCGCCATCAACGTCGTCCCGACCACGTCACCGTCATCGGCCGAGACCGAGGACCTGGTCAACCGGATCCGTAGCGATGTGCTGCCTGGTGTGGGCGCGACGACGTACGTCGTCGGCACGGTCGCCGGGTACGTCGACTTCACCGAGAAGGTCGCCGGACGGATGCTGTGGCTGATCGGGGCAGTGGTCCTGCTGGCACTCATCCTGCTGACGGTTGCGTTCCGCTCTCTCGTGATCGGGGTGAAGGCCGCGGTCCTGAACCTGCTGTCGGTCGGAGCGGCGTACGGCGTCATCGTCGCGGTCTTCCAGTGGGGCTGGGGATCGTCGCTCGTGGGCATCGAGGAGACGGTCCCGATTCCGTCGTTCGTGCCGATGCTGATGTTCGCGATCGTCTTCGGCCTGTCGATGGACTACGAGGTCTTCCTGCTGTCCCGGGTCCATGAAGCCTGGGTGGCGACCAACGACAGCCATCGAGCGGTCGCGATCGGGATCGGCGCGACCGCCCGGGTGATCACCACCGCGGCGGCCATCATGGTCGTCGTCTTCCTGAGCTTCGTCCTCGACGACGACCCGACCGTGAAGATGCTGGCCGTCGGCATGGCCGTCGCCGTCCTCATCGATGCCAGCGTGGTCCGGATGGTGCTCGTCCCGTCGGTGATGACGCTGCTCGGCGACAAGGCCTGGTGGCTGCCCCGCTGGATGGACCGCATCATCCCCGACATCCAGCTCGAAGGCGCTCCGGAACCCCAGCCGCAGCCACCCCGCGAACCCACCGGCGTCCCACCGGCTCCCTGAGATTCAGCCACGCAGACCCGAGTCGAGCTGGTGATAGAGCGTGCCCACCCGGCTGCGACTCGGGCCGCGACCGGGCCAGCGCCGTACCACTGTGCGAACTGCCGGCGACGCGTGCATGGCCCAGCGGATCTCCTCGTCGCCGAGGCCGGCGTCGTCGGCCGCCAGTTCGCGGGCCTGGGCCATGGAGACCGCCGGACCAAGGACCTGATTGAGCTGGTGAGGCGACTCGAGGTCGTGGATGTAGGGAGCCCCGGCCGCACCGACCGCGGCACGGGCAGCGGCTTTGGCCGCCGGATCACCGACCTCACCGGCGGCCTTCTGCGCCGCCCAGGCAAGCGACCGGAGTTGCTGGGTCCGTTCGGCTCCGCGTGCGTAGGCCCGGGCACCGTCGATCGCCGCGCGGGGGCGGGTGTCCGCGGGAGCCTTCGCTTCGAACAGCGGCAGCGTCCGCTCCGCGCAGTCGGCGGCGAACTGGGCGACAGCTCGGCGTTCGGCATCGGTCAGCTTCATGTGCATCAATCGTATCTTTGAAGCTCGAAGTTGAGACTTCTACAGAAGCCTGCGCAGGCAACGCGGTAGGAGTCTCAATCGATCAGGTGCCGACGATGAGTCGCTCGGCGAGGACGGGGGAGAAGGTGCCCGCGGGCGGCGATGAGGGATCTCATGTGCGGGAGGCGTCCCGGCCGAGGTGGCGCCGGTCCATCCCAAGTGTGAATAACGGTTGGACTATGACCTCGGTCAGGCCCTAGTGTCTGGCCCGGCGAGAACGATCCCGCGTGGAAGGAGCGACCGATGAACACACTGACTTGTTTCCCGGCGCGCCCGACCCGCTCGCACAGCTCGCACTGAGCGGAGCAGTCGCGCCTCCTGTTGGAGGATTCGTGAACATCCGCACCACTGTCGAGGCCGACCTCGACACCATCCATGCCCTGATCGAGCGTCAGTCGGTCAACACCGTCACCCTCGACCGCTACCGCGATTTCCTTGCCGACCGCACCTACCGGCACGACTGGACCTGGGCCGTCGAGGAGGCCGGCAGGATCGTCGCCCTCGCGATCTGGTGGGGCCCGCCCGCGCACGACCACCCGTTCAGCATCGACGGTCTGTACTACGCCGGCGACGGCGACCCGGTACCGGCCTGGACGGCGCTGATCGAGCACACCCTCGAGAGCCGCCCGGCCGACGCCGAGCCGCCGGAGTACCACTTCTTCCTGCCCGGCGACTGGAAGGACCAGCCGGACGTGGTCGCCGAGCTCGACCTGCGTCGTCAGGCGGCCGAGGCGGCCGGGCTGACCGCGGTCACCGAGCGACTGCGGTACGACTGGAAGCCGGAGTACGGACTGCCGTCGCGATCCACCCGGTTGCGCTTCGAGCCGGCCGACGACGAGGCCTTCGTGGACGTGTTCCGCCAGGTTGCCGAGGGCAGCCTCGACGCCGGCACCGCACAGGCGATCGCCCGGCTCGGTGTCGACGGCGCGGCCCGTGAGGAGCTGGAGGTGTACAAGTCGATGCGCGGCGATCGGGACTGGTGGCGGCTAGCGTACGACCCCGACGGGAAGTTGATCGGGTTCGAGATCCCGTCGGCGAACCAGGGCGGTCTGACGGTCGGATATCTCGGCGTGCTGTCCGAGCATCGCGGTCACCGCTACAGCGACGACCTGCTGGCCGAGATCACCCACTTCCTCGCGGAGCGGCGTGCCGAGCGCATCACGGCGGACACCGACTTCGGCAACGTGCCGATGGCCCGGAGCTTCGAACGCCTTGCACTACCGGAACTTCGCTGTCCGTGTGGTGCTGCACCTCCCGGCGAACTGACGCCGGCCCTCGGCGCGTCCAACTCGGGCGCGCCGAGAGGCAGACGGTAGCGGCTCCGGCCCCTATGCTCCCTGACATGTCAGAGAGCCCCGGCGAACGCCGGGGACCGTGTCCGGGGAGGACCGGCGATGCGTGACATCGCGCTCATCCTGCATGTCGCCGCAGGAGTTGTGGCACTGCTGTTCGGCCCGTTGGCAATCGTCCTCACGTTGCGCCGCCGCGGGCTGAACTGGGCCGGCGAGGTCTACCACTGGGCGATCGCGGTCGTCTGCCTGACCGCCCTCGTGATGGTCCCGTTCGACTTTGACCGGCTCTGGTTCTTCTGGCCGATCTCCGTCGCGTCGTACCTGTTCGTCTATATCGGGCAACGCGCCGCGGAGGCGCCCGGCGGGCTCTGGTACCGCGGGGTCCTGCGCGGGTACGGCGGTGGCTGGATCGCCTTGTGGACGGCGATTTTCGTGGTCAGCGCACCCCAGCAGCCGTGGTTCTGGGTGATCCCGATCGTGGCTGGCTCCGCCATCATCGAGTGGCTGTGCTTCAAGCCGATGCCGGGCTGGACCAAGGAGGTCCAGCCCGGCAGTTAGTCAGCGCAGGGGTTCGAAGAACAGCCGGAGGTCGGCGGCGAGCAGGTCCGGCACCTCCATCGCGGCGAAGTGACCGCCGCGGTCGTACTCCTTCCAGTGGCTCATCTTCCCGGCCGGGTCGGCCAGGCTCTTGATCGCCGTCTCGGCCCCGAACACCGCGACCCCGGTCGGCGGTCCGGCGACGTCGCCCCACCCCTCGGAATCACCTTCGGCCTGCTGAGCGGCGTACGCCTTCCAGGCCTGCATCCCCTCGTACACCGCATGCGCCGACGAGGCCCCGGACCCGGTGAACCAGTACAGGCTGACGTTCGTGAGCAGCTGATCCCGGTCGACCGCTTCCTCGGGCAGCTTGTGGATCGGGTCGGTCCACTCGGCGAACTTCTCCACGATCCAGGCGAGCTGCCCGATCGGCGAGTCGTTCAGCGAGTAGGCCAGCGTCTGCGGCCGGGTCGACTGCAGCACCAGGTACCCGAAACCGTCGTCCATCATCTGGTTGAACCGCTCGGCCCGCGCCCGGTCCGACGCCGACAACCCCTCGACCGGAAGCGGATCCCCGAACGGCATCCCGCCACTCACCCCGGCCAGGTGTACGCCGACAACGCGCGCCGGATCCACCATCGGCAGCATCCCCGCGACCCCGGAGCCGGCGTCCGTGCCATGAGCGGCGTACCGCTCGTACCCGAGCCGGCTCATCAGCTCCGCCCACATCTGCGCGACCCCGAACAGGTTGAACCCACCCGGCCCGAGCGGCGTCGAGAACCCGTAGCCAGGCAGCGACGGTACGACGACGTGGAACGCGTCGGCCGCGTCACCGCCGTACGCCACCGGATCGGTCAGCCGGCCGATCATCTGCTGGAACTCCACCGGCGACCCCGGCCAGCCGTGGGTCAGGATCAGCGGTAGCGCCTCCGGCTCGGCCGACCGCTGGTGGAAGAAGTGGATCCGCTGCCCGTTGAGCTCGGTGATGAACTGCGGGATCTCGTTCAGCGCCGCCTCGGCCGCGCGCCAGTCGTAGCCGTCGGCCCAGTACGCCGCCAGCTCCTTCAGATAGCCGACCGGAACACCACGGCTCCAGTCGTCCACCAACGGCGTCGCCGGCCAGCGAGCACCAACCAGCCGCGCCTTGAGGTCATCCACCTCACCCTGCGGAATCTCGATCCGGAAGGGCCTGATCTCTGCTGTGTTCGTCATGCCCCCAGGCTAGAAACAATCGCGGCGAGCTTCCTTCCGCAATCAGCAGGACGAAAAGTCATGCGGCGTACCGATGAACGGGTAGTGGCCGGAATCTGCTCCGTCGGACAAGTCCATCGCCGCCTGGACACCCCTAATCAACCTCACCGCGACCCACTACTACCCGTTCTTCGGTACACCCCACCGATTCCACACCAAATCCAGGTTGTCAGGCTTGGCCGGATTTTTCTTCTGGGGTTGCTTTGCGGACGACGAGGCGGGTCCAGGCGCCGACGTAGACGCGGTCGTCGGAGTTCAGTTCGCGGCGCTGGCCGGGGACGATCGGGTCCTCGGGGAGCGGGCCGGAGGCGGGGGCCACGTAGGTGCCGTTGGAGGACTGGAGATCCTCGACCCACCAGCGCGTCCCGTCCGTGGTGAGCTGGGCCTGGCGGCGGCTTACGCCGGTGTCGTCACCGCAATCGATCTCCGGATGGATGTTCCGGCTCTTCGAGGGGCGGCCGATCAGCACGCTCTTCTCGACCAGCGGGATCACCACCGGCAGGCCCGGTGACGGACACGGGTCGTCACTTTGCTGTACGGCGTACCAATCGGGGTCGACCCAGCGTTCCACGACCCAGTCGGCGATCGCGATGGGTGCCGGCGGCACCGTGGGCGGCGTCCCGAGGTCGAGAGACGACGCCGGACGGGGCATGGTCCCGGTGGTGAAGTCGTAGCCGCAGCTCTCGCAGAACAAGGCGTCCGCGGCGGCCGACTCCGAGCAGTTCGGGCACGTCTGGGTCGCCGGTGCCGCGGCCGGCGCAGGAGCCGCGACCGCCGGTGCCGGGACTGACGCCGCGGCCGGGGTGGCCGCGGCGCCGATCGGCAGGCCGCAGACGTCGCAGTAGTCGGTCGAAGTGGACGGGTGCCCGCTCGGACAGCTGACTGTCGTCATTTCTTCACCCGGGTGGTCTTGGTAGACGCGGTATCGAGGGCCATCTCGTCGGCCTTCTCGACCGTGCGCTTGAGTCGCACCGTGCCGGCGTCCTGGTCATCGATGTCGACCACCTTGCGCAGCCGGGTGGTCGCCTCCTCGTTGCCGGTCTGCGCGGCCAGCTGGACTGCGCGGCCGAGCTTGGTGGTCGCGGTCGCGGTGTCGCCGGCGGCCTTCGCGGCCAGGCCTTCCTGGATCGCCTCGGCCAGCTCGGTCTGCCCGGTGTAGTGCGCGACCTCCGGGCTGATCCGCGTGGTCAGTGCCTCGTCCCCGGACCACAGCGCCTTGACCAGGCCCTGCGCGACCACGTCGTCACCGATCACCAGCTGCACTCGCGCGGCCAGCTGCTCCTGCCCGATCGCCTTCGCGGCAAGGCGGATCGCGACGTGGTAGTCACGCGACTCGTCACCCCACGAGCCGGTCGGGTACGAGCTGGTCAGCGGGTTGACCGCCGTACGGCGTGAGGTCAGGTCCTCGACCGTGGGAGCGACCTGGCGGACGAACAGCACCTCCGCGCCCTGCGGAGCCCAGACCCGCAGGTCGGCCTGTGCGACACCGCGGCTCATCGCGTTCTGGATCAGCTTGGAGAACTCGGCCGCCAGCTGGTCCGGCGCCGGGATGATGTCGACGGTTCCGAGCAGTGCGGTCGCGATCCGCCGTACCTCGTCGACCTGCCAGGCGACGCCGACGCCGCGGCAGTCGCACTGGAACTGGCCGGTGACCGCCTCGATGGTCTGGGTCAGCACCGCGGGCGTCTCGTGCTGGTTCTCGCCGTCGGTGAGCAGGATGGCGTGCTTCTGGGTCAGCGACGGGACGGTCGAGAACACCCGGGACGCCAGCCGCAGCCAGGTGCCCATCGCGGTCCCGCCGTCGGCGTAGAACCGGGCCACCGCGTCCTTGGCCGCCTGCCGGGTGAACTGGTCCATCCTCACCATCACCGGCTCCGGCGACGGCGGGAACGCCAGCTGGGCCCGGTCGTTGCCGGAGATCACCGCGAACCAGACCCCGTCCAGGATCTGGTCGAGCGCGGTCTGCGCGGCGTGCGCGGCGGCCCGGACGCCGTCGGCGCCCATCGAGCCGGAGGTGTCGACGATGATGATCTCGCCCGCGTCACCGCTGCCGGACTGCCCGGCCGCACCGGCGCCGCTGCAGTCCACCGTGACGATGGCGTGCACGTCGGTTCCGCCGTCGGGCAGGAACTCGTTCTGGTAGACGGAGGCGGTGAAGTCGGCCATGTCGGCGTCCTTTCTGGAGTTAGAGCCGCGCCAGGGCGACGGTGATGTTGTCCTGACCGCCCTGGGCGTTGGCCCAGTCGACCAGGGCGGACGCGGTCGACAACGGCTCGCCACCGTGTGCCGCGGCGGTCTGACGGACGAGGTCGGCCAGCGGTGCCGCCTCGGAGCAGTAGTTCCAGAGCCCGTCCGAGCAGACCACGAGCCATCCCGGCCCGGTCACCCGGCGGGTCGTCGTACGGGGTGTGTGGTCCGGGGCGTCCTTGCCCAGCCAGCGGGTGATCGCGTGCGCGTGCGGACCGGACTCGGCCTCGGCCCGCGGGATGCCGGTCGCGATCAGCTCGGCGGCCCACGAGTCGTCGACGGTCAGTGCGACCGCCTCGGCGTTGTCCGGGAACCAGTACGCGCGGCTGTCCCCGACCACACCGGCCACCAGCAGACCGTCCTCCAGGACGGTCGCCACGAACGTGCACGACGCCGGGTTCGGACTGTCCGGACTCGTGTTCTCCAGTACGGCGTCATTGGCCGCATCGGCAGCCGCCTTGAGCCGGGCCGCGATCGCCCCGCTACGGGACGACTCGGTGCCGATGCCCTGTGCGTGACCTGCCGCCAGCACTTCGCGAGCGGCCCGCGCGCCGGCCAGACTGGCGACGTCGGAGTCGAGTGACGAGCTCACACCGTCGCAAACGACCAGCAAGGCCCGGCTGCCCGGCTCGGGGTCGGCCGCGAGGGCCATGGCGTCCTCGTTGCGGCTGTGCCGGATGCCTCGGTCGCACACCCCGGCCACCCACGGTGCGGGCTGCTCGTCGAAGTGGTCACGCGGCTTGGCGGCCTTCGTACCGCAGGTCTCGCAGTAGCTGTCGGCACCGACCACGCCGCCACAGGACTGGCACGGGCTGACCGGGGCCGTGGTGATCTCGACCGTCGGCTCGGTGTCCGTGTCCAGCGCCGGTGTGGTCGGCGCGGTCGGCTGGAGCTCGGCCCCGCAAGCCTCGCAGAAGCGGTCGGCCTCGGAGACCTGGCCACCACAGCTGGGGCAGACCGTCTGGGTCGTACTCGTCATCGCAACGTCCATCCTCGAACCTCGTTGGCCTGATCGACCAGGGCGATCCGTTCCGGCCGGCTCTTCGCATGATTCGCCAGCTGACGGTAGGTGGCCTCGAGCCCGTCCCGCAGGGCCGGCTCGGTCGCCTCCTGTCCGTCGATCCGCAGCCCTTCCTGCGGACCGGACTGCTGAACCTCCGTCAGCGCGGTCCGGAACACGTCCGCGGCCAGGTTGGCCCGGTCGACCGGGTCGATGGTCAGCGAATCGATGCTGTCCATCGCCTCGGCCAGCGCGGGCAGGCCACGCCCTGATCCTGCCAGCAGACCGGCTCGCTGGCGACGGGCCCGGACATACGCGCCGCTGGTCCGCGGTACCAGGTCGAGTGCCGCGATGGCGCCGTCCAAGTTCGACCGCTGGGTGCGGATCTCGGCCAGCCCGAAGGCCGACGGTGCGATGTAGTTGGCATCGGTCCGGGCACAGGTGAGGTAGAGGCCTTCGGCAACGTCGTACTCGCCGCTGAGCTGGCAGGCGATCGCCAGTGCGAGCTTCGGCGCGAGCTCACCCGGCACCTGGCCGTAGACGGCGTTGAACGCCGACTGGGCCGCGGGGGAGTCGCCACGGGCCAGTGCGACCAGTCCGGCCATCCAGACCGCGCGCCACTCCCACGGGTCCGCGGCGAGCAGGTCGGAGACCGCAGTGTCGACCATGTCGTAGCGGTGCTCACCCACCTCGAGTGCGGCCTCGGCGATCTCCAGCAGGATCTGCGCCGACGACTCCGGTGCGTCCACGAGCAGTTCGAGCCGCTTGGACGGGTCCGGCACGCTCACGGTTTTCAGCCAGCCGGCCATCTTGTCGCTGTCGTCCTGCACCAGCGACGGCAGCTGCTGCCACGGCGCGGCCTTGTCGCCCAGCCCGGCCGACTTGTCGCCGGGCGTGCCGAACAGCAGTGACGACGCCGAGTGCTGCGCTGCCTTGGCGCCCTGCTTGTCCGCGACTACCTCACGCAGTACTCCGAGCAACTGCACCCGGAACTCGTCTGCGGTCTGGAACCGGTCCGCCGGGTCCTTCGCACATGCCTTCAGGAGCAGCCGGTAGACCGAGTCGTACTTCTGGAACAGCGGTACGTCGTTCACCGGCGGCAGCGACGTCACGAACCGGGACTGGTAACCGCGGAACTCCATCGCCAGCACACACAGCGTCCGGCCGAGCGTGTAGATGTCGGAGGCAACGGACGGG
This sequence comes from uncultured Actinomycetota bacterium, assembly GCA_963770725.1. Lineage (GTDB taxonomy): Bacteria > Actinomycetota > Actinomycetes > Propionibacteriales > Kribbellaceae > Kribbella. Next base: position 272,203 of record CAVYQT010000007.1, on the reverse strand, counting down.
CCGACCTCGGCGACCTCGGGGGCCTGGAAGCCGACGGTGCCGTAGATCGCGGAGTCCAGGTCGTCGATCCGCCGGACACCGCCCAGGTCGATCAGCTTGACCGCGTCACCGACCTGGATGATGTTGTCCGGCTTGAAGTCGCAGTACACCAGGCCGAGGTCGTGCAGGTACGAGAAGGCCGGCAGGATCTCCAGGATGTACGCGATCGCCTGGTCGATCGGCAGCGCGTCGTACTCGCCCTTGTTGGCCGCCATCCGCTGCTTGAGCAAAGTCTTCAGCGAGGTGCCGCCGACGTACTCCATCACGATGTAGCCGGCGCCCTCGTGGGTGACGAAGTTGTAGATCTCCACGATCAGCGGGTGCTCGACCCGGGCGAGGAACTGCTGCTCGGCGATCGCGGCCGCGACCGCGTCCGGGTCCTCGGAGTTGAGCAGGCCCTTCAGCACCACCCAGCGGTCGGACACGTTCTTGTCCCGGGCCATGTAGATCCAGCCGAAGCCACCGTGGGCCAGGCAGCCGGCCACCTCGTACTGGCCGCCGACCAGGTCTCCCGGGTGCAGCTTCGGCGAGAACGAGAACGGGCTACGGCACTTGGGGCAGAACCCGTCGGTGCGACCCGGCTGGTCGCCGCGGGAGCGGCCGACCGGGTTGCCGCAGTTGGGACAGTTGCGGCGGTCCTCCGGGACCATCGGGTTGATCAGGATCGCTTTGCTCGCGTCGATCGCGGGGATCGACGGTACGTGCGTCAGGCCGGCGCCGAGGCGTGCACCGCGCAGCCGGGTGGACGACGTACCGAGGCGGCGGGTCAGCTTCGAGCCGACCGCCTGCGCGCGGGCTGAGCCCAGTGGGGTCGAGGCGAGCCGGTTGGACGCGCGGGACACCGTCGACACGGTGTTGATCGGGTCCGGCGCCGTGGTCACCGCCGGAGCGCCGCTGACGGCGGACGGGCTCGTGGAGCCGTCCGGCGCGGGCGAGCCGCAGACGTCGCAGTACCCGTCGACGAAGGTCCCGGTGCAGCCGGGCTGTGTGCACGCTCCGGGTGTCGGGCTCGCGGTCGCCGTACTGGACGACGCGGGTGAGCCGCACACGTCGCAGTACCCATCCACGATCGTGCCCGTGCAGCCAGGCTGCGTGCAGGCGATGGTCGTCGTCATCTGGTCCCTCCGGTGCTCTCCAGGTAGGCCTGGTACGCCGTGACGAGTGCACCGAGCCTGGCCACGTCCACTGGCTCCGACTCGGTCACCTCCCGTCCACGCCGGTACAACTCGGCAAGATCCTCGTTGGCCGGTGCGACCTTGGCTGCCTTCACCTTGTACGCGTCCAGCCGGGCGGCGAGCTCGTCCCGCCGTTCCAGCGCCGAGCCGTACGCCGACTGCGCCTGACTCAGCGCCCGTCGTACGGCGTCCAGCCGCTTCAGGTACTTCTCCAGCTCGGTCGGGGTGTTCGGCACCGCCCCGATCGCAGTCACATCCGGTACGGCGAGCCGCGGGGCCGGCGTGACCGCGGCCACGGCGCGGTCGGCGATCGCCCGTACCGCGATGCCCTGTGCTTCCAGCTCACTGCGCAGCGACCGGGCCCGGGCGACATCGGCCGCACGCTCCTTGCGGGTCGCGGCACCGACGATCAGGTTGCGCTCGGTCCGGGCCAGGTCGATCTCCAGCGGACCGATCAGCCCGCCGATGTCCGCACCGCGTTTGTTGCGCTCGGCAAGGTCGGTGACCCGGCGATCGAGGTCGTGGTGCTCGGCGATCGCCGCGTTCCGGGTACCGGCCGGCTCGCGCGCGACCAGGTCGTTGATCCGCTCGACCTGCGCACGGAGTTGCCGCAACCGCGCGGCCAGGTCGGCGTCACCCGGCTCGAGTGCGAGCTTGGCGCGTAGGCTGGACGCCAGCGCATCCGACAACTTGCAGGCCTCAGGCAATGAAACCGCCAGCGACCCGCCGGCCCCGCCGGTGTCCAGACCGCCCCAGATCAACGTGGAGATCCGCTCGGTCTCGGTCGCCCCGACCCGGCCGGAGTCCCAGGTGACCAGGATCAGCTCGTACCGGTCCGACACCGCCTTCCAGACCGCCATGCTCAGTACGACGTCCGCACTCAGCGCATCGGCCTCGGGGGACTGCAGCGCGGCCTGGTCCAACTCGTCCAGCTCGGCCTTCCGGCGATCCCGCCAGGTCCCCAGCGCATCGAGGAACGCGAGCAACTCCGTCGCCGGAACGCTGCTCCCGATCCTCCCTGGCGGCGCCGGCGCCGAGGCTGTCGGCGTACGAACCGTCATTGCCCGGGGGCCCGGCCGTAGAGGGATGCCGGCGGCGACTTCAGCTCGCCGAGGGCGGGCATGAGCCACTTGTTGTACGAGATCATCCAGGCCCCGCTGGTCTTCATCTGGTCGAGAGCCTGGTTCACGAACCGCACGAACTCGGGGTGCTTCAGCGACATGCCAAGGCCGTACGGCTCGTCGCTGAACCGCTGCGGGAGCACCTTCGCGTACGGGTCCTGAGCGACGTCGCCCGCCAGCACGGTGTCGTCACCGCTGATGGCGTACGCCTTGCCCGCCTGGAACAGCGCCAGGCAGCCGGTGTCGGTGTCAGCGGTGACCGGGATCGCCTGCGGGTTCTGCTTCTTCAGGTTGTCCAGGCTGGTCGAGCGCGCCGGGGCGCAGATGGTCTTGTTGTCCAGGTCCTCGATGCTCTTCGCCGTCGAATCCAGCGGTACCAGCGTCTTCTGACCCGAGCGGTAGTACTCGGCGGAGAAGGCGATGTCCTGCCAGCGGGAGCAGTTGATCGTCATGTTCCGCGCGACGATGTCGACCTGTTCCTTCTGCAGCACCGGGATCCGCTGCGGGCTCGAGATCACCCGCAGTTCGACCTTGTTCGGGTCGCCGAAGATCGCCTTCGCGACGGCCCGGACCATGTCGATGTCGAAGCCCTCGATCTGCCCACTGACCGGGTTGCGCGCGCCGAGGTTGAAGCTGTCCGCGGACACTCCGGCGATCAGCCGGCCGCGCTGCTGGATCTTGGCCATGTAGGAGCCGGCCGGCATCGCGAGGGGTTGCGGCATCGCGCCCGCGGGGGTGTACGACATCAGCGGGTCCCCGCAGTCCGGCTGGGTGGCCGGCGGCGCGGGTGCTGCCTGGGAGGGCTGTTCCTTCGGCGGGATCTCGGTGGCGTCGTACGCATCCGAGCCGCAGGCGGTGGCGGCGAGCAGGATCGCGAGCGAGGCCGCGACCGGGCCGAGCAGCTTCTTCATCGGTACTCCTCCAGTCGCTGCGACATCCCCCACGCGACCAGCAACGCGGCCGCGATCCCGATCGGCAGGCCCAGCCAGCCGATCGGCGGCAGCCCGTTGCGGGCATCGATCAGCGCGCCGCTGACGTCACCGCTCGTCGTGCTCAGGTCCTCGGCCGAGTTGCGGTCGAACGCGCCGAACGCGAGCACGGAGTTCGCGTTCGGTGTCCGCCCGACGGCCAGGTCGACCGCCCCGTCCCAGTTTCCGTCGGTGTCGAGCTTCCGGACCCCGACGTGCACCTCCTTGTAGTCGTCCCACTGGCTTTGCAGCGATGCGTCGATGCCGGAGGTCTTACGGAGTTGCTCGTCGACGGTGCCGGCCGACTCCTGGTAGGCCTCCTCGTACGCTCCGCCGGAACCGCGCGCGATCAGGGTCAGGCTCTCGTTCGACCTGGCGTCGTACGCCGCGATCCTGGCCCGTGACAGCGCGAGCGTCTGGTCGTAGGAACCCGAGCGGGTGTCCGAGGCGTTGCTGGACGCGTTGGCGAGTGCGAACCCGCCGATGACCGTGGTGAGTAGCACCAGCACCCCGCCGACGGCGATCGGGACGTTGAAATAGCGGTGGGTACGGCGCGCCAGCCAGCGCAACGTGACGCCGAAGACGATCAGCGTCAGCAGTCCGCCGACCAGGAGCCAGATGTTGCCCTGGCTGATCCCGTCGAACTCGGTGTCGACACGTTCCTCGTTGGCCTCGACCAGAGCCTTCACCAGCGGCAGCGCGTCGTTCTGCAGGACGGCGTTCGCGTCCCGCAGGTACTGCGATCCGATCGGGAGGCCCTGGCGGTTGTTGGCCCGGGCCTGCTCGACCAGGCCGCCGTACGTGAGCAGGGTCTGGTTGAGCGCACCGAGCGCGTCCTTGTCGGCGGGCTGCGCGGTCGCGGCGTCGGCGATCAGGCGGGCGGCCTCGGCCAGCGACTCGACGTAGTGCGCACGCTGCTCGGGCGGCTCGAGACCGCCGACCAGGAAGGCGTTGGTGGCATCGGCGTTCGCGCTGACCAGGTTGGTGTGGATCGCCTGGATCCGGACCAGCTGGGCGGCGTTGGCCTCAGCGCGGGTGAGGGCACCTTCGGCCTGGCGGAAGCCTTGTGCGGCAGCCAGTCCGAAGACGACGCTCATCGCCGCGGCCACGATCAGGAACGCGCGCATCCGGCCCGGCGTGCCCTCGAACCACCGGGCGATCGGGCCGCGCGAGCTAGGTGCCTGTGCGGCCGGCTGTTGCGCCGCAGGCGGGGCCGACTGCTGGGCCGGCGGGGACCAGGCCGCGGGCGGCGGCGCACTCTGGGTCTGGGTCACGCCTGTTCTCCATCCTGCTGGTGCGGTGCATCCGGCGAGGTCAGGTCCAGCGAGCCCGGTTCTTCGGGCGCACCGGAGTCGACTGGCTCGTCGATGAGGTCTTCGGCGACGATCTGACGCAGCTCGTCCTTGGTGGGTGCCGTGACGTCGCGCAGACGCCAGGCGTGCCGGCCGATCGCGGCCTCCAGCACGTTCCGGGCGAACCGGCCGTTGCCGAACGACCGGTCCCGTGGGGTCGCTGCGAGGATCTCCCGGAACTTCGCCATCGCCTCGGGGGCGAGCTCGTAGTCGGCACCCTCGGCCAGTCCGGTGAGGATGTCGGTCAGCTCGTCGTCGCTGTAGTCGTCGAATCCGATCGTGGTCCGGAACCGGCTGGCCAGTCCCGGGTTCGCCGTGATGAACGCCGCCATCGGCTCCGGATAGCCGGCCACGATGACGACCAGGTCGTCGCGCCGGTCCTCCATCTCCTTGACCAGCGTGTCGACCGCCTCCCGGCCGTACTGGTCGGCGCCGAAGTCACCCGCGGTCAGGCTGTACGCCTCGTCGATGAACAGCACCCCGCCTGCCGCGGACGAGACCACGTCGGCGGTCTTCGTCGCGGTCTGGCCGAGATACCCGGCGACCAGCTCGGAGCGGTCGACCTCGACCAGCTGCCCCTTGGACAACAGCCCGAGCGCCTTGTAGATCCCGCTCACCAGCCGGGCGACGGTCGTCTTGCCGGTACCGGGGTTCCCCACGAACACCAGGTGCCGGGTGATCGTCGGACTCTTCAGCCCCGCCTCGGTCCGCAGCTTCTCCACCCGCAGTACGGCGACCTGCCGGTGGACCTCCCGCTTGACCTTGGCCAAGCCGGTCAGCTCGTCAAGCTCAGCCAGCAGCTCTTCCACCGTCTTTGCCGGCTCCTGCTCGACGGCCGGCTCGGCCGCGGTCGCCTTCTCGCCCTCCACAGCTGGTTCTTCCGGGGCGCCTACCTGAAGCGGTCGCGCACCGGCTGCCGCCAGTTGAGCCGCTGCGGCAACGGAAGCATTCCCGATCACTCGCATTGTCGGCTCACCGAGTGTGCACGCCGCGGACGCCACTTCTGCCAGTGCTTCGGCGTACGCGACCTTCTCGGGTGAGCCCTGCGCGACCAGCTCGGACAGTACGGCGGTTGGTGCGCCACGCCAGCGGCGGCCGCGCACAGCCGCGTCGAAGAAGTCCTGGGTCGTCGCACCAGGTGTGACCTTGCCCCAGTCGGCAGGAGCTCCTGGAGCCGACTCCGCAAGCGCCGCGGCCAGCGAAAGTGCCTCCGCGCGGGCGGTCTCCTCCGGGATGCCGGTACGAGCAGCTACAGCCAGCAGCTCGGTGAGTGCCTGCTGCAATGACTTGCCCCCCTCGCCGCTCATGCTCCTCCTCGTCCAGCTGGTGGTTCCAATGGTCCCGCGTCCGGTGGTGGCGGTGTCGACGGAGTCGGGCCGAGGGCCAGGCCGCCGCCGGTCGAGCCGGTGCCGAACTTCTCCTGCAGGAACCGGCCGTGGGCGATCAGTGCGGCCGCGTCGGCCCGGTTCACCGCGTCGAACACCTTGTCCATCGTCGAGCCCAGGAGGTCCAACTGGTCGATCAGGATCATCAGCGACGTCTTGCCCTTGTCCACCGGCCGGGTGTCCGCCCACTGCCGCGGCAGCCGCAGATACCCGCCGATCGCCTCCGGCAGGTAGTCGGTCGCGGTCGCCATCACGGAGTACGCCTGCGCACTGCCGCCGAGGTTGCCGAGCCGCGGGATCGTCTCCCGCACGACCCGGACGACGCGGTTGACCCGCGACGCCACCACGGCCGGTACGGCGCCGTCCGCGACCAACTGCTCGACCCGGACCAGCGCCGCCAGCAGATCGTCGGTTGTCGGTGCGCGAGGGGCCGGGGCAGGCTCGGGCTCCGCCTTGCGGCCGGTCAGCCGCGCGAAGAAGTCACCCAACGCCATGCATTCCTCGTCCCTCAGCCCATCTTCTGCTCAGCGACCGAGATCGAGGTCGAGGCTGCCGTGGACGACCCGCTGGTCCTGCTGTGCGACCCGGTCCAGGTACGCCCGGGACTTGGTCACCTCGCCCTCCAGCGTCCCGATGGTGGCCGCCATGTTGTCCAGCGCCTCCACCTTGAACGTGTCGATCGCGTCCATGGTCGCGTAGATGTTCGCGAACGCGGCCTGCAGCTGCGGCAGCCCGATCGTCGCCGACGCGGCCTGCTGCTGGATCGCGACCGAGTTGTCCTTCATCATCTGCGAGGTGCGCTCGATCATGTTGCTGGTGGTCGTGTTCAGCGCGCTGATCTGGTCCAGCACGAGCTTCTGGTTGCTGAGCGCCTGCGCCACGATGACCGCCGTACGCAGGGCCGAGACCGTGGTCGTGGACGCGCGGTCGACGCCCTTGATCAGCTCGATGTTGTTCTTGATCACGATGTCGATGGCCAGGTAGTTCTGGATCGACACGGCCAGCTGGGTGAGCAGGTCCTGGTGCTTCTGCCGAACGTAGAACAATACGTCCTCGCGGAACGCCTTCGCCTTGTCCGGGTCGGTCGCCTCCAGCTCGGCGACGGCCGCGGACAGGCGGGCGTCGAGTCGTTCGGCGACGTACACGTACTGGTTCAGCCGGCCCATCGCGTCCCAGAGCTGCTGCTTCTCCAGGTTCAGCGCGGCGTTGTCCTTGCCGAGCTCGTCCTGGCCGTTGCGGAGCGCGTGCAGGATGCCCTCGAGGTGGCTCTGTGCGCTCTGGTACTTGCGGAAGTAGTCCTCGATCTTGTCCCCGAACGGGATCAACCCGAGCAGCTTCTTCGGCCCGGTGGCTTCTTTCGGGTCCAGGTCCTCGACCGTACGGCGAAGCTCCAGCAGCGTCTTGCCGACGGTCGAACCCTCGGACAGGCCGCCTTCCTGGAGCGCCCGGACCGGAGACTTGAGCAGCCGGTTCGAGCTGTCCGCGGCGGCGCGGATGTCGACGTCGCCCATACTCCGGACGTCACTGGCCTTGGCGGCGAACTCCGGCGAGCGCGGCTCGGCCGTCATCAGCGCGGCCAGGAAGGTGTCCACCTTGGCGTCCAGCCCGGGCAGCGCGGCCGGGTCGACCGCCGGCGCCATCGTCGGCGCGGCCGTCGCGGCGACCGGCTGTGACGGCGGCGGCGCGGTCAGTATCAGACCGGGTGCGGTCGCCGTCGGCGGCTGCAGCGGCTGAGCCTGTGCGGCCGGTGCCGCAGCAGCGGCTCCAGGTGTGGCTGGTGTGTTGTCGGCTTCGGTCATCGTCGTTCCCCTCCGCTGCGTCCCCCGGCAGTTGCGCTGTCACCTCCGTGACGCGCACACAATCTACGCGGTTCCGGGTCCCCTTGACCTTCTCGTTGCCTACTCGTTGTTAGCTGCGCCGATAGGTGACGAAGGTGAACCCATCGTGAGGGTCGCGGGCGGATTCGGTCCAGACCGTGGGGTCGACGGTGGGGAACGTGACGTCGCCGGCGGGGGACTGGGCCACCTCGGTGAGTTCGAGACGGTCGGCGTACGGGAGGGCCTGGCGGTAGATCTCGCCGCCGCCGGCCACGTAGACGTCGCCGTCGGCCTTGAGCGCCTCCTCGATACTGTGCACGACCTCGACCCCGTCGGCGGACCAGTCGGGCTGCCGGGTGACGACGACGGTACGGCGACCGGGCAACGGCCGGCCGATCGAGTCGTAGGTCTTACGGCCCATCACCAGCGTGTGGCCGAGCGTGAGCTGCTTGAAGTGCTGGAGATCCTCGCGGATCCGCCACGGCAGGTCGTTGTCCCGCCCGATCACGCCGTTGGCCCCGACCGCGGCGATCAAGGTGACGGTCATACGGCGATGGGCGCCTTGATCCCGGGGTGCGGGTCGTACCCGACCAGTTCGACGTCCGCGATCTCGTAGCCGTCGATCGCGTCGCGCGGCGTCAGCTTCAGCGTCGGCAGCGGCCGGGGCTCCCGCGTGAGCTGCAGCCGGGCCTGGTCCAGGTGGTTCAGGTACAGGTGCGCGTCGCCGAGGGTGTGCACGAAGTCGCCGACCTCGAGCCCGGTCTGCTGCGCCACCATGTGCGTCAGCAATGCGTAGGACGCGATGTTGAACGGCACCCCGAGGAAGATGTCGGCCGAACGCTGGTAAAGCTGGCACGACAGCCGGCCGTCGGCGACGTAGAACTGGAACATCGTGTGGCAGGGCGGCAACGCCATCGCGTCGACATCCGCCACATTCCAGGCGTTCACGATGTGCCGGCGGGAGTCGGGGTTCTTCTTGATCGACTCGATCACGCCCGCGATCTGGTCCACGTGCCGGCCGTCCGGCGTCGGCCAGGAGCGCCACTGGTAGCCGTACACCGGCCCGAGCTCGCCGTCGGCGTCGGCCCACTCGTCCCAGATCGAGATGTTGTTCTCGTGCAGCCACTTGATGTTGGTCGAGCCGCTGAGGAACCAGATCAGCTCGCCGATCACCGAGCGCAGATGCAGCTTCTTCGTCGTCACCGCCGGGAAGCCCTCGCGGAGGTCGTACCGCGACTGGTACCCGAAGACACTGACCGTGCCCGTCCCGGTCCGGTCGCTCTTCTCGACCCCGTGGTCCAGCACATGCCGAAGAAGCTCCAGATACTGCTGCATGCCCGCCAAGCTAACACCGACCGCCGAGAAGCCGGCGGACCGCCAGGCCATCCCAAGTGCGCCATCTGCGCCCCCCGCGCCGGCAGCGGCCGCGGGCCGGACATTGTGATGGCCTGGCGGTCCGGGCTGGCAGACTCCCGTTCGTGGACGAGTTCGTGCTGACCTTGGTGGTGCGGGTCGAGAAGAGTGCGCGGCCGGGGCAGACGGAGGCGTTGGAGACGGCGGCGCGGGCGGTGCTCGCGATCCTGGCGGACGAGCGGTCGGCCGGTGAGGGGGAGTGGGCCGAGGCGATGCGGGCCTGGCAGGACGCCAGGATCCGGAAGGTGGTACGGCGGGCGCGCGGTGCCGAGTGGCGACGCGCCGAGGCCTTGCCGGGGATCACGGTGACCGGGTCGGGCGCCGAGGTCCGGGTGTTCCCGCCGGTGCCGCTGGACGCCGTACCGAAGGATCTCGCGAAGCTTCAGGTGACGGGCACGGACTTCGAGGATCCGGAGGACTTGCCGACGCTGCAGCCGGGGACCCCGGTGCTGTGGATCAATCCGGGACTGACGATGTCCAGTGGCAAAGCGATGGCGCAGTGCGGCCATGCGGCGCACCTCGCCTGGCTCGCGCTGTCACCGGCGGGCCGGAAGGAGTGGGTGGCGGCGGACTTCGCCTTGGCGGTGCGCACCGCCACCCACGCGCGCTGGAAGGAACTGCTGACCAGCGGTCTCCCTGTGGTCCAGGACGCCGGCTTCACCGAGGTGGCGCCGGGCTCGCGGACCGTTGTCGCGGATCATCCCTTGCTGACGCGGTAGTGCAGGTGGGTGACCCGGTCCCCCTCGACGATCGTCGGGTTGTCCAGCAGGACGTGGTCGCCGACGTAGTCGCCGAAGAACTTGACGCCGGAACCGAACACCACCGGGGCCAGGTTGTACGAGATCTCGTCGACCAGGCCGGCCGCGAGCGCCTGGCCGGTCAGGTTGCCGCCGGTGACCGTGACGTCGTCGTCGCCGGCGTGCTTCTTGGCCTGGGCGATGGCCTCCTCGATCCCGTCGACGAAGGTGAACGGCGCGTCCGGGAACGGCCAGTCGGCCGGCGGCTCGTGGGTGACCACGAAGACGTGGTCACCGACCGCGGGGACGCCGTTCCACCCGTTGGTGATGTCGAACAGCCGCCGCCCGATCACGCAGGAGCGGACCTTCGGCCAGGTGGAGTTGAGGTAGCCGGCGCTCGCCTGGCTGACCTGGAACGGACGGCCCGGGTCGCTCCCGTAGACCTCGACGGGACCGTTGTAGTACCAGTCGAACAGCGCACCGACACCGTCCTCGGTGTCCGCGACGAAGCCGTCCAGCGATACCACGGCGGAGGCGATGACGTTTCCCATGATCACTTCTCCTTCTTGACTCGATAGGTGAGGTGTTGCGCGGCCGGCGTCGAGATCGACGCGACCAGGTCCAGTGCGTACGTCGGTGCGGCATCGGCCGGGAACAGCCGGGTTCCGCTGCCCAGGACGACCGGCGCGACGTGCAGCTGGACGATGTCGGCCAGCCCGGCGGCGAGTACCTCGTGGCAGATCTGCCCGCCGCCCATCACGTAGACATCCTTGCCGCCGGCAACCTCCCGGGCCTGGGCGACCGCGCTCTCCACGCCGTCGGTGACGAAGCGGAAGCGATCGCCGAGCCGGGTCTTGTCCGGAGCCTTGTGGGTGACCACGAAGATCGGCGGGTTCACCTCGCCGGTCGGCTTGGCGCCGTACCCCATCTCGTCGTTCCAGCCGCCCGGGCCGTCGATGATGTCGAACAGGATCCGGCCCTGGATGACCGCACCGGTGGCCTTGAAGGCCGCGTCCAGCACGTTGCGATCCTCGGCGGTGCCGTTGAAGACCCATTCGTGCAGGGCCTCGCCACCGTCGCCGAGCCCGTTGGCGAGACCGACGTTGGGTCCGGTGACATAACCGTCCAGCGAGACCGAGATGTCGACAACGACCTGAGTCATCGGTCAGCCCTCCTTCGCGACCAGCTCGGCGAGCCGGTCCATCGCTTCGCGGATGCCGATCTCCATCCCGGACTCGACGAACGCGTCCCGGGTCTCCACCGACGGGAACGTCGAGAACTGGTGCAGCCGGGCTCCGGTCTCGGTGGCCTCGTAGGTCGCCTTGTCCAGGCTGACCTCGCCTGGCGCGCCTTCCCACTCGAAGGTCTGGATGATGAGCTTGTCCTGCTCGACGGTGTGGAACACACCGCGGAAGGCGTACTCACCGGACTCGTCCCGATGGATGTAGCGGTAGGTGCCGCCCGGGCGGACGTCGTACCGCTCGACCGTCATCTCGAGACCTCGCGGGCCGAGCCACTGGGAGACCAGTGCGGGGTCGGTGCTGACCTTGAACAACTGGGCCGGGGTGGCCTCGAACTCCCGGGTCACCTCGACGAACGGGGTGCCGGCGGGTGCGTTGATGGTGGTGGCTTGCATGGCTCTCTGCTCCTTCAGTGGTCTTGCTCTCGCACGGTCTTGAGTACGGCGTCCATCCGGCGGAACCGGCGTTCGGTCTCCAGCCGGTACTCGTCGATCCAGCTCGTCAGGGCCTCGAGGACGGTCGGCTCCAGGTGGCACGGGCGGCGCTGGCCGTCCCTGGTCCGGGAGATCAGGCCGGCGGCCTCGAGCACCTGGATGTGCCGCGACACCGCCTGCTTGGTGATCGGGAACGGCTCGGCCAGCTCGTTGACGGTGGCCGGACCGCGCGACAGCCGCGCGATCATCGCTCGCCGGACCGGGTCACCGAGAGCGGTGAAGGCCCGATCGAGCTGCTCGTCGTCAACTGACATCTTTATCAACCATTCCCTTGATCAACCGATGTGTTGAATACAACCACACCCCACCATCCAGGTCAACCACTTGTGGGCCAACCCTCAGAGTTAGCAACCCTGGTTGACACAGCGGACTTGTCAACCTAAGTTGCTTGTATGACGGAGTTGGTGGATCCCGAGGACCCCGCGGCCGGCCTGGCCGCGGTGGTGGCGCTGCGCCGGCTGGCCGACCGGCTGGAGGACAGCCAGGTGGAGCAGGCGATGCGGGCCGGCTGGAGCTGGTCCGACGTGGCCGAGGTGCTGGGGGTCACCCGGCAGGCCGTTCACAAGAAACACGCCAAGCGGCTGATCGCCGCGGGTGTCGCCCTGAGGAGGCGCTGATGTCGTCCGACGCGAAGGACGTTCGCACCATCCTGGTGCGTGGTGCGCGAGAGGTTGCCCGCCGGGACGGGGCCCGGACGGTCGAGGCCGAGCATGTGCTGGTCGCTCTCGCCGCGATGGAGGGCAATCCGGCCGCGCGCCTGCTGGCCGATGCCGGGTTGACCGAGGACGCGATCCGGGCGGCACTCGATCGCGAGTGGGAGCAGAGCCTGGCCATCGCCGGGATCGCGGTCCGGATCGGACTGTTGCCGCAGGCAACGCCTGACCACAGCCACGATCCGCACATCGGTGAGTCGGTCCGGCTGCTGCTCAAGCGGGCGCTGGACGCGCAGCCGAAGGTCAGCGGGACCCGGGTCAGCTCGGTCCGCATCCTGATCGGCATCCTCGACACCGACCGCGGCCGGGTCGCCCGTGCCATGGAAGGCGCCGGCATCGGCCGCGCGGCCCTCCGCGCCCGCGCCATCGAGGCCCTCGCCGAAGGCGCCCGCTGATGTTCGCCGACGTGGTGACCAGCCGACGTCTGGTGACCGACCGCCTCCTTTCCTGCGGCTTGGTGGCCGGCCCACTCTTCGTCATCGCCTTCCTGGTCCAGGGCGCCCTGAAGGGATCCGGGTACGACGCCCTGCGCCATCCGGTCAGCTCCTTGGCCCTCGGCCCGAACGGCTGGGTGCAGACCGTCAACTTCCTGGTGACCGGCCTGCTGACAGTCGCCTTCGCGATCGGCCTCTGGCGATCCGGCCTCCGGGCCGGCGGGGCGCTGATCGGCGTCTGGGGAATCGGTCTGTTCGGAGCCGGCCTGTTCGTCTCCGATCCGGTGAGCGGATTCCCGGTCGGTACGCCGCCGACCATCGACTACACCACGCTCGGTGCGCTGCACGACGGGTTCTCACTGCCCGGCTTCCTCGCCCTGGCTGCGGCGCAGGTCGTGCTGTCCCGCGGCCAGGGCTGGAAGTGGCCGACCTATTCGTTGCTCAGCGCAACCGCCTTCATGGTGTGCTTCCTGCTCGCCAGTTCCGGATTCAGCCAGACGGCGTCACTCGTCGACGTCGCCGGGCTCTTCCAGCGGCTGACTGTCACGATCGGCTGGGTCTGGACCGTCCTGCTCGCCCTGCGCGTCCTCCGCCGTACCTAGACCGTCTCGAATCCGGCCATCATCGCCATGTCCTCGTGCTCGAGGTTGTGGCAGTGGATCAGGTACTTGCCCTTGTGGGCGGTGAACTTGACCAGCACCTCGACCACCTCGGCCGGCCGGATGTCCACGGTGTCCTTCCAGCCGGCGTCGTACCGGCCGGGGCTCTTGCCGCCGCGGCTCAGCACCTGGAACGGCGCGAGGTGGACGTGGACCGGGTGGTGAACGTCGGTGACGAAGGTCCAGATCTCGTACTGGTCCAGCTTCACCTGGGCCTGCATCACCACCGGATCGAACGGCTTCCCGTTGATCGTCCAGCCCTTGTGACCGCCGGCGTCACCACGGCTGAACTTCCACTTCCGCCGTACGGCGCCCGCCGGCTTCGGCAGGACGGCGTACGACGAGAGCCTGGCCGGGATGCTGCTGTCGTCGGCGGCCTTCCGGGCGACCTTGAAGCGCAGGACTCCCGCGTTGTTGTCGAGTTTGTTGACGACGGTGACCTCATCGCCGGGCTGGTACTGGGAGAAGTCCACGATCACGTCGAAGCGTTCGGCCGGCGCGATCACCAGGGTGTCGTGCTCGAGCGGTGCGTCGAGCAGTCCGCCGTCGCTGCCGATCTGGACGAACTTCGCCGGGCCCTTGTCGAAGGCGAGTTCATAGCGACGCGCGTTGGCGGCGTTGAGGATCCGGAAGCGGTAGCGGACCGCGTCCACCTCGTGCACCGGCCACGGTGCGCCGTTGACGAGCGTCACGTCGGCGACGACCCCTTCCATGTACGCCGACTCGACGCCGGGCCGATCCTTCGCGGCCGGGTACAGGAACGAGCCGTCCTCGGCGAACGCGCGGTCCGCGATGACGAGCGGGATCTCGCGATCGCCCGCAGGCAAAGGCAAACGGTCCTCTTCGTCGTCCCGGATGATGTGGAACCCGAAGAGCCCGCGGTACACCTGGGGAGCGGTGTAGTCCATCCGGTGGTCGTGGTACCAGAGCGTCGCGGCCCGCTGCGTATTCGGGTACGTGTAGACCCGGCTGCCCGTCTTCACGTCGCCACCGGTCATGTTGTGGTGGCCGCCGTGGCCCTCGTGGTCACCGGGCGGCATGAGCAGGTCGAGCGGCCAGCCGTCACTCGCAGCCGGGGTGTGACCGCCGTGCAGGTGTACTGCGGTCGGCACGTCGAGCTGGTTGACCTGCTCGATCACAGTGGTCCGCCCACTCCGTACGTCGAACGTCGGGCCGGGCAGGAGGCCGTCGTACCCGAGGACCTCGGTCTTGAGGCCGGGGAGGATCTCCAGGCTCGCCTTCTGCTGTACGACGCGGTAGTAGTCGGCGGCCGCGTCGGTGCGGACCGGCTTCTTCACCGGCGGGATGGGGAGCGGGACCTTGAACGGCTCGGGCAGCTTGGCCTGGCTGCGCAGAAGCTCTCCGGCCTGCGACGGTGACGGGTCGAGACCGCAGTTGGTCAGTGTGAGGGCGGCACCGGTGCCGCCGGCAACGGCCAGAAAGCCACGTCGGGACATCTTCATCGGGGAGGGCTCCTTCCGGCTGCGGCGTGCGGCCGGGCGGAACGACCAGACGGTCATCCACACGACGGCGACGACGATCGCCGTACCGAGGGGGACATGGACGGCGAAGTTCTGCAGGTAGCCGAACGTCAGCTGGACGAACTCGGCGAGGAACAGGACGACGGTGACCAGCAGCGGCCAGATCCGGCCGCCGCCGGCCAGCCAGTAGAAGACCGCGGCGACGAACTGGATCATCGACACCATCCACAGCGTCGACCCGATCGGGCCGTGCACGTTCATCGCGTCGACCTCGCCGGACAGGAAGTACCCGGCCAGGATCGGCTGCGCCACCACCAGACCGGCGTGCAAGAGCAGGGTGATCCGCAACGCCCACAACGACGCTCGTGGCCGACGGATCTTGCGCTCGGCGGCGACCGTCGTCGTCATGACGCGACCTCCGTGCGCCGGCGCCCGGTTGACGGGACCTCTGTGCGCTGGCGCCCGGTCCACACCGCGAACGCCACCGAGGCGACGACGAGTGCGATACCGAGCGGGATGTGCAGGGCGAGCTGGCGGCTGTAGCCCATGCCGACCTGGAATCCCTCGCCGAGCATGATCAGCAGGGACAGCACCGGCGCGAGCAGGCGGCCGCCGGAACGCCACCAGATCGTTGCCACGAGCAATTGGAAGAGGCCGATGAAGGTGAGCGCGAGCCCGAGCGGCTCATGGATCCGCAGGGCACCGCCGGAACCGTTCAGGTAGACGCCCGCCAGGACCGGCTGCAGGCAGATCGCGACCGCGTGGGTCGCGGCGACCAGCCGGAGGGCAGCGAGAGACTTCATGTAGACAGACAATAGTAGTCTGGCTACATGTAGGGCAATCAGGTATTGCCCTGAGGTCTACGTGAGGTGCCCCAGGGGTGCGACGGTGATGCCGGCGCGTTCGCAGACCCAGGTCGGGTCGGGGCCGAGCTCGGGTTCGATCCGGAGCTCGTGGTCGTTGAGGTCGTCGCAGGCGGTGCAGCGCGGCCAGCGGACGCCGGAGTCGACCAGCCGGTCCTGGACATCCTGCGCGACCAGGCCGGCGATGTGCTCCGCGCCGTCCGGCCACTGGTCCAGCCACCACTGCCGGCCGGCCACCGCGTCCTCGAGTACCGACACCATCACCGCATCGTCGAATCCCCGCGCGGCCAGGTCGTGCAGGACCATGGCGCGGGCGGTCAGCAACACCCCGGGCTCATTCATCGCCCTACAGAGTGCCACGCCGTACCGACAAAACCCCACGCCCACCGCCCCGCGCGCCTGCCCCGCCCCTCGCGCATTTGAACGGATAACCCCTGGACTTGCCGGTTCTCCCTCCGTGTTCCGGCGGGAGAACCGGCAACGAGACGGGTTATCCGCTGAAATGGTCAGTTGGCGGGGCAGGCCGGGGCGGGGTCGATGCGGTCGGCGAGGCGGCGCTCGCGTTCGGCAGCGGTCCGCAGTACGGCGCTGATCCGGGCGCGGACCGCGAGGGTGCGGCGCGGGGTGGGCTCGTCGTACGGCTGCTGGGGAGCGTTCGGAAGAGCCGATTGCGCCAGGTTGCGAGCGTTCTCGACCGCGGTGTTGCCGGCGAGGAAGTACGTCATGGTTCTGCTCCCTTCCTGAGAGCGTGTTCGGTCGGCCGGCGACCGGTCGGCCGTCGGAGGTCATGGTTGATCAGCCCAGGAACCCGGAGTGGGTCCCAGGTGTTCTGTGTGGTTGTCAGCGTTTCGGTGCGGGCCCGCTGCTGGCGCGGACGATCAGTTCGGTGGGCAACAGAACCCGGCGTTCGGTGGCGGCCGGGTCGAGCAGGATCCGGCCGACGGTGCGGCCCTTGTCCTTGATCGGCTGGTGGATCGTGGTCAGTCCGGCCGGCTCGGCCGCCGGGATGTCGTCGAATCCGGCCACGGCCAGGTCCCGCCCGGGTACCAGTCCGCGGACCTTCATCGCCTCCATCGCGCCGAGCGCCTGTACGTCGCTCAGCCCGACGATCGCGGTCGGCCGATCCTGCGAGTCGAGCACGTACTCGGCTCCCTTGCGGCCGGAGCTGAAGGCGTTGTGACCGCCGGAGACGAGCCGGATGCGAGCGTCCGGTAGGCCCTTCTGCAAGCCCTGGATCCGCAGCTCGCAGTCGGTGCAGCCGATCTCGTCGAAGTCCACGTCCACCGCGCCGTCACCGGCCAGGTCGCCCTTGTCGTCGACCAGTACGACGATGTCGCGGTGGCCGAGCCGGTCCAGGTGCTTGCCCAGTTTCGCGGCCGCCTCGACCTCGTCGATCGCGACCCAGGACAGGTCCGCGTGGTCGCCGCGATCGGTCGATACCGCCGGGATGCCGCGCGCGGTGAGGATGTCCACCGCCGGATGGCCGCCCGGTACGCAGAAGATCGCCGCCGCGTCGATGGCCGCCTGCTGGACCGCGTTGCTGCCGCCGACGATGTCGGCCGAGCTGAGCGGCATCAGCATCAGGCTGGTGCGGAACTCTTCGGCGACCTCGGCCAGGCCGGCCAGGAAGCCGACCGCGTACGGGTCCGAGAACGCGTACGCCAGCTTGTCGGTGAACAGCACTCCGATCGCACCGGCCTTGCCGCTCCGCAGCGCCCGTGCGGACGCGTCGGGTCCGGCGTAGCCGAGCTCGTGGGCCGTGGCCATGATCCGCTCGCGCAGCGCGACGGACAGCTGGTCCGGCTTGTTGTAGGCGTTGGAGACGGTCGACGGGGACACCCCGACGGCCTGCGCCACGGTCTTGAGCGTGACTCCCGCCATCTCTCGTCTCCTCTCTCTACCGGTCTTGCCGGCCTGTCTTCTGTATCGATCTTCTAGATCGTTCTAGAAAAACGATACAGAAGACCCTGTGGGAGTGCAACACCTATTTTCTGGGGGACCGCGTACCGACGGACGGGTAGTAGTCGGCTCGGCTGAGGCTGGTCACGCGGGGCGGGGTCGAGCGGTCGGAGGCTGAGGGCGACTACTACCCGTTGGTCGGTACGGCGCCGGGGGTGATGCGGGATGATGGCGGGCATGGGGTCGTTGCTGGAGGTCATCGCGCTGCATCCGGCGGATGCGGAGGCGGCACAAGAGGGTGGAGCGGACCGGCTGGAACTGTGCGCGTCGATGGAGGCCGACGGGCTGTCGCCGTCGGTGTCGACGGTCAGTGCGATCCGTCGCTCGACCGATCTGCCGCTCCGGGTGATGCTGCGGCTGTCCGACTCCTTCACCACCAACGGTGCCGAGCTGAACCGGCTGACCGCGATGGCACAGTCCTATCTGTCCGCGGGCGCGGATGGGTTCGTGTTCGGCTTCCTGACTCCGGACAACGAGGTGGACGTCGAGTCGGTGGGCGCACTGGCGAGCACGTTCGCCAGTACGCCGTGGACGTTTCACCGTGCGGTCGACGCCGTACTGGAGCAGCGGGCTGCTTGGCGGGCGTTGCGGACGCTGCCGGGCCTGGACTGTGTGCTGACGGCTGGGTCGTCGCTCGGCGTTGGCACCGGGCTGGATGACCTGTGCAAGCTGGCCAAGGACGATCCGGCGGTGGCGAAGGTGATGATGGCGGGCGGCTCGTTGCAGCCGGAGCACGTGCCGTGGCTGTACCAGAGCGGCGTACGGCGCTTTCACGTCGGCTCGTCGGTCCGCCAGGACGGCTCGTGGACGAAGGCGTACGTGAACTCGCTCTTCGTCCGGGCCTGGCGCAACCTGCTCGACGCGCAGGACAGCCGGGACTCTGACGCGTGATCCTGATCGACCCACCGGCCTGGCCCGCCTGGAACAGAGTCTGGTCCCACCTGGCCAGTGACGAGTCGTACGACGAGTTGCACGCCTTCGCCCGGTCAGCAGGCATCCCGGCCCGCGGCTTCGACCGCGATCACTACGACGTCCCCAGCGACCGGTACGACGACCTGATCGCCGCCGGCGCCGTCCCGGTCTCGAGCCGCGAACTGGTCCGCCGCATCACCGCGGCCGGCCTGCGACAACGCAAGAAGCGCAGTGCCTAGGACATGAACAAGCGCCCGGATCCGTGGGATCCGGGCGCCTGTGTTCAGTCGAGGAGTTCGGTGACCGTGCCGGCGGCAACGGTGTGGCCGCCTTCGCGGACGGCGAAGCCGAGGCCGAGGTTCATGGCGATGGGCTTCTCCAGTTCCACCGTCAGGTCGATCGTGTCGCCGGGCATGACCAGGGTGATGTCACCGAGGTCGATGCCGCCGGACACGTTCGTCGTCCGGAAGTAGAACTGCGGGCGGTAGTCCGCGGCGAAGGGGGTGTGCCGGCCACCTTCGGCCGTGGACAGTGCGTGCAGCTGCGCCCGGAACCTCCGGTGCGGTTGCACACTGCCCGGCAACGCCACCACCTGGCCGCGACGGACCTCGTCGCGCTTCACGCCACGCAGCAGCACGGCCGCGTTGTCGCCCGCCTCCGCGGACTCCAGCGACTTGCCGAACGTCTCCATCCCGATCGCCGTACTGGTGACCGTCGGACCGAGCCCGACCACCTCGACCGTGTCGCCGAGCTTCAGCGAACCCCGCTCGACCGCACCGGTGACCACGGTGCCGCGGCCGCTGATGGTGAGCACGTTCTCGATCGGCATCAGGAACGGCTCGCCCAGCTCACGGTCCGGGACCGGCACGTAGCTGTCGACCGCGTCCAGGAGCTCCCCGATCGCGGCGGTCCAGTGCGGGTCGCCCTCGAGCGCCCGCAGTCCGGAGACGCGGACGACCGGGACGTCGTCGCCCGGGAAGCCGTACTCCGACAGGAGTTCACGGACCTCCAGCTCGACCAGGTCGAGCAGCTCGGGGTCGTCGACGGCGTCCGCCTTGTTCAGCGCGACCACCAGGTACGGCACGCCCACCCGGCGCGCGAGCAGTACGTGCTCACGCGTCTGCGGCATGGCGCCGTCCTGGGCGGAGACGACCAGGATCGCGGCGTCCACCTGGGCGGCGCCGGTGATCATGTTCTTCACGTAGTCGGCGTGCCCGGGCATGTCGACGTGCGCGTAGTGCCGGGTGGCGGTCTCGTACTCCACGTGCGAGATGTTGATGGTGATCCCGCGCGCGACCTCCTCCGGCGCCCGGTCGATGCCGTCGAACGCGACGAACCGGTTGACGCCCGGGTCGCGCTCGGCGAGCACCTTGGTGATCGCGGCGGTCAGGGTGGTCTTGCCGTGGTCGACGTGACCCATCGTTCCGATGTTGAGGTGCGGCTTGGTCCGCACGAACTGGCTCTTGGCCATGACTATTTCCTTTGCGTGTCAGAAGATTCAGTGCTGAGCCAGGACCCTCCGGCAGGCCTTCCGCAGCGCTGTCACCGCGCGGAGGGGGCCGGTGCGGGCCACCCTCTTCCGCGGGTCCTGATCAGCAGGAAGTGGGTCGCCCTCGCTCGTCGGCAACGCAGTGCGCGCCGGTGAAGGTGGCTGAATCGACTGACGCAGCCCACGTGGGAGCGCCCGTCAGGCCGGTGCCTGACAGGTCGTACTCGAGAACCACGCGGAACATGTGCATCACGGTAGGCAGTAACGCTGCCTGGGGCAACGGAATTCCCGCACCGCGCGCGGGGAGAAGAAGGGAAAGAAAGGAGAAGGGAGGGGAGGAGCGAGAGGGGTCAGTTGAGGGCGAAGAGGCGGGTGCCGTCGGAGAAGACGGGGCGGGAGCCGGCGACTGTCACGGCTGGTTTGTTGCAGGTGACCTCTTCGGACTGGGCGACTGATTCCGCGGTCGGGCCGGCCAGGATGGGGCGGGGCTGGATGCCGGTGGTGCCGATCATGACCGGCGAGCAACTGCCGTTGGTCTGGGGCATCAGTGTGACCACGCGACCGTCCGGCAACAGGCCGAACCCGGCCCGCGGGTACTCGGGCTGCTGCAGCTTCGGCGGCACCTGCAAGAGGTGGTGCCACTGCGGCGTCCCATCCGCCGGGCTCACCGCAGAGACGTCGTACGTCTGGGGCTGGCCGGGATCGGTGGCGTTCCGGCACGTGACCAGCACGAGCGAAGCATGCGTGGCGGCGAGCTGAGCATCGCAGGAGGATGACCCGAGCCGCGGCCGCGGTGTGCCCGGCACCGGCGTCGTCCAGCTGACGCTGCCCTCGCCGACGTCAACAGCCCACTGATAGAGCGTACCCCCGGCAGCACCCGTCCAGATGAGTCCAGAGACCTCACGAGTGTCCGGTACGGCGACCAGGTCACCGACCCACGTCGCCGGATCCAGCTCGGTACTCAGGTCGAACCGGGTGCCCAGGTTGACCTCCCACCGCTGGTCTCCGTTCTTCATGTCCAGGCCGCGTACGACGGCCCCGTTGCCACTACACGCATCGACGACCACAGCCTGGTCGCCCATGACCTCGCCCTGCGTCACGTTGCACCGCAGTTGGGTCCGCCAGTGCGTCGGGCTGCTCACGCCATGCGCCACGACGTAGTTGTCCTCTGCCACCAGCAGCTGGTTCGAGTCGACCGCGAGAGCCGTGCCATCCGTGTGGACCTCGGTCAGCACCTTCCCGCTCACCGCATCCAGTACGGCGTACGTCGGCAGGTCGATGCCACTGGGTGCGCGGGTTCCGGCGTACGGGAGGTGGGCTGCGAGAGTGCGGCCGTCACTGGAGACCAGGAGGCCCTTGGGACCGCTGTCGGCCGCGTCATCGACGTCGGCGCGGGAGTACCGCCACCGGATCTGGCCGGTGTTCGCGTCGGACATGACGACGCCGTCCGGCCGCAGTTCGGCGACGCCGCCCGCCGTGCCGGCGATGGCGCCGCTGGCGGGCACCTCGCGACTCCAGGCGAGGGCTCCGTCGAGTTGGACCGGCTGCTGTTCGGGCTTGGTGGTGGTCGTGGTGCTGACCGTGTTGGCGGTCTCCAGGCGAGCCTGGACGAACGGCTCGCCGGCGGACACCACGATCCAGGCGAGCAGTGATCCGAACACCACGGTCAGCCCGAGACTCAGCAGCCGCGGGGGAGCTTGTGCGTACGCCGGTGCGAGCCGCAACCGTCTCGCCAACGCCAGCAGTGCGCCGGCGAGCACCAGCGCCACTGACGCGAGCAGGAGGTACGGCCAGCGCTCGGACATCGCCGCACCGGGTTGTGCCGCGGGCCAGCGCCACCAGCAGATGCCGACCGCGATCACCCCTACCACAGCGAAGGCCAAAGCAGGGACGGTCATCAGTCGCGGTTGCGCCCGGCGGAACCATACACAGGTCAGTCCGGCGGCCAACGCCGTACCCGCGATGGGTGCCCAGACCGGGAAGCCGGTGATCTGGTCCGGGTCGGCCGGCCACTTCGGGGCCGCGCCGAGACCACGTCCGAGCAGAACCGATGCGGCCACGACCGCACCGAGGGCCGCACCGAGGTAGACGATCGGGATCAGCCCGCCGATCGGCCGGGCCGCCTTAGGGACCCAGGACTCGACCTCCCGGGCGATGTTGTCGCGGGCGGCCTGTTCCCACTCGTCGTGACCTTTCGCGGTCGCATACAGCCGGGTCTGGGCCAGGCCCTGCAGGAACGACATCCGGCCGCGGGCGAAGTCCCGGTCGCCGATGTGCGCGTACTCCTCCCGGATGGCGGCGGCATACTCGTCGTACCGCTCGGGAGACAGGCCGAGGATGCGCAGGTCGGCGTCGCAGAGGACCGCGCCGTTCGCGTCGTCCGGCTCGCAGTCGTGCTTGGCGGTCAGCCGGACCAGCCGGCCGACCTCCTCGACCCGCTCGGCGTCGACGCCGTACGCGGCCAGCTCGAGCTCGGCCAGCTGGGCCGAGACCTCCTCGTTCTCGCCGGGGTCGGCCTGCGGGTCGTAGATCGCGTCGTGGAACCAGGCGGCCAGCCGGACCGTGTCGGCGTCCGCGGCGGAGTCGGCCAGCTGGTCGATGGCCTCCAGCACCTCGGACAGGTGCCGCTAGGTCGTGATACCGGCGATGTTGCTCTGCGTAACGAGCCAGCAGATCGTCGCCCAACGGCTGCGCGTGCGGCAGCAGGCGATTCCACTGGTCGCGCAGGTCCATGGCTGGGAGTCTCGCACTCGGCGGGAGCCTGCACCGACCGATCCGGGGCTCCCGGATAGTCTCGTGGCCAAAGCGATATCGGCTCGTCACCTGACCGGCGCGATGGGTGCGTCCGGCACGGAATCCCATGGGTGCAATTGCGGCCCAGATCACACCGATCTGGCCTTGTGCGGCAGGTGGCCTGGATCCGGAGGTTCGATGCGATTCGGCTTGGTGGGCACCGGTCCGTGGGCGAAGCTGACGCACGGACCGGGTTTGCGGGCCGCGGCGGACGCGGAACTGATCGGTGTCTGGGGCCGGGACGCCGGGAAAACCGCCGCGATCGCGGCCGACCTGGAAATCCAGCCGTACGGCGACTACGCGGAGTTACTGGAATCGGTCGACGCGGTCGCGTTCGCGGTGCCGCCGAAGGTGCAGGCGTCGATGGCGCTCGAGGCGGCCGCGGTGGGCAAGCACCTGCTGCTGGACAAGCCGGTCGCCGTCTCGGTCGATGACGCTCGCGCACTGGCCGACGAGGTCGCGAACGAGGGCATCGCGTCGGTGGTGTTCTTCACCCACCGGTTCGAGCCACCGACCCGGAAGTTCTTCGCCGAGGTGCAGGCCAAGAGCGGGTGGAAGGGCGGCTGGAGCCGGATGCTGGCCGCACTCGATGCCCCGGACAACCCGTTCACCGACTCGCCCTGGCGGCGCGAGCGGCACGGTGCGCTCTGGGACATCGGACCGCACGCGCTGTCCAACCTGACCGTCATGCTCGGGCCGATCACCGATCTGACGGCCGTCGGCGGCGAGGGCGACCTGGTGCATCTGGTCGTCCGGCACGAGTCCGGCGCGACCAGTACGGCGAGCCTGTCGCTGTTTGCCCCACCAGAGGGCAGCAGCTTCGAGACCGGCATCTGGGGCGAGTCGGGTACGGCGGTCCTGCCGGACACCTACTGGCCTCCGGAGGAGTCCTTCCAGCTCGCCGTGCAGGAGCTCGTTGCCGCGGCCGAGTCAGGCGAGTCGCACCCGGTCGACGTCGCCTTCGGGGCCCGGGTGGTCGAGTTGCTGGCCTCTGCCGAGGAGCAGCTCAACGCAGCGCGATGACGGTGTCCGAGCCGGAGGCGAGCACGAGATTGCCGATGGCTCGGACGTCGCGGCTGCAGGAGACGCCGGCGGGCAGACGGACCTGGCGGAAGCCGGTCCGGCTGATCACGTTCGCCCAGCAGGCGTCCGAGCCGCGGCTGAGCGAGATCACCCGGCCGTCCGGGGTGACGGTGACTCTCATCCGCGGGCTGACCGGTGCGGTCGTCTGCCAGGCCGTCTGACCGGTGGTGGCGTCGATCGCGGTCACCAGTGTGCTGCCGCCCGCCATCTTCTTGGAAGCTGGGCAGTCCACCACGATCAGGTACCTGCCGGCGGCGTTGAGCAGGGTCCGGCAGGCCCAGGTCCCCGGCACCGGCCACCGCCACTTGGTCTCGCCGGTCCGCGGCTCGATGGCGGTGAGAGCAGCCGGTACGTCGGAGTCGCCGCCGGGCTCGGCCACGACGACCAGACCGGCCACGACGACCGGCCGGCGGTAGTTGTCGCCGGCCTTCTTGGTCCACAGCTTCTTGCCGGACTTCAGATCGAGGCCGACCAGTTCGTCGGCCTCGTCACCGCAACTGCGGCCGAGGAAGGTGACCACGGTGTCAGTGGTCGCGACGGCGCCGATGCTCGTGCAGCGGCCCGGCTCGAACGTCCACCGGTCGTGGCCGTCCGGGTCGACGCCGCGCAGTTTGTCCGAGCCGCGGGCGACGCGCTCGCCGGTCAGCAGTGGCTCTGCCTGCTGGATGAGGTGATCGCGGGTACGGCCTGGCCAGGCAGCCTTGCGCTCGCCGGTGTCGGCGTCGAGCAGCAGGTAGCCGATATCGGCGAACTCTGCGAGCACGTAGTCGCCGTTGCCGGTCGCCACGATCTCCGGCTTCTCGTCCGAGTCGGACCGGCTGTAGCGCCATCGCAGTACGCCGGTCGCAGCGTCGAGCATCTCGATGACGCCGGACTGCCTGGGGATGGCGATCCCATACCTGGTGCCGATCGCCTCCTCGGCGCCTGAACCCAGCAGCGGTTTGCTGACCCACGCGACGCTGCCGTCCAGGGTGGAGGCTGAGGCCTTCCCGGCCGGGCGGCCTGCGTCCTCCACGCGCTCGTTGGAGCTCAGCACGTAGTTGCGTGCCAGCGGCTGGACGACCAGCAGGAGAGCGAGCGCCACCACGACGGGCACTACCAGCCAGGAGAGTTGCTGGCCGAGGTTCCGGGAGGGCAGGAAGCGGGCAGTCCTGGTGCGGAGGAGTGAGGCGACCAGTGCGGCCGAGCCGGCCAGCAGGAGTAGGAGCAGGGCCGAGATGAGGAGAGGCACGCGTAGTCCCACGCCTACGGCTGGGTTGACTCGGGGCACTTGGGCCCACGCGACGAGCAGTCCGGTCACGGCTACAGCGACGACTGCGCCCGCGATGAGTCGTGCGCGTTGACTGGCGCTGCGGGCGCATCGGAACAGGACAGGTGCACTGAGCAACGCAACGGCGGCCAGTACGACGGTTGGCCAGCCGACCTCGTCCTGAGTGGCTGGGACCTCCCAGGGAGCACCGGACGCGGCGATGGCGACGACTGCGGAGGCGATGGCGCTGAAGGTGGCTGTTGCGGTGAGCGCGGCCTGCTGCCAGCCACGCCAGGGTGCGGGGAGCTGACTGTCCAGTCCGGCGAGCTCTGCCTCGAGGTTGACGCGTGCCACGGGGCCGAGGCGCTGGCGGGCCAGTTGGGTCCGGTAGAGGTGGCCGTCGAGCAGTTCGCGGACCTCGTCGTACCGGTGTTCGAGTGCGGACTTCCGGTCGGCGGCGTCACGCCGTACCTCTGAGGTGTGGACTGCGTAGCGACTGGGGTCTGCGGCGAGGATGGCGTTGACGGCGTCGAGCAGTACGTCGCCATTCGCGTCGCGCCGGGGTGGTGCGTAGGCGTCGGGCGGTGGTGCGGCCAGGTCGCCGGTGAGGCGGATCAGGCGGGCGACCTCGGCGATGCGGATGGGCGGTACGCCGTACTGCGGAAGGAGCTCCTCGGCCAGCCGGGCCGAGGCTTCGGCGTCTTCGGCCGGAGTGCCGCCGGGCTCGTGCACGGCCCGGTGGAACCAGGCGGCCAGGCGCACGGAGGTGGGGTCGGTGGAGAGCTGGATGAGCGAGTCGAGCGCAGTCAGGACGATGTCGAGGTAGTAGTCGCGATACGCGCGGCGGTTGCGGTCGACGTACCGGGCGACCAGTTCGTCCGCAAGGCTCGCCGAGCCGGGCACCAGCCCGTCCCATCTCGCACGCAGCTCCACCACCGCAACAGTTTGCCAGTCGCACCCCCACAGCAAACGCTCGATCTCCCCACCGAGACCTTGCAGTTGCCGTGCGGGCCCGCCTCAGCTCCCGGTCTATTTGCGGGCGGTCAGGATGCCGGTGAGCAGGCCCGGGTAGAGGGAGTCGAGGTCTTCGCGCCGCAGCGAGCTGATCCGGCGGGTGCCTTCGGTGTGGGTGGTGAGGACGCCGGCCTCGCGCAGGATGCGGAGGTGGTGGGCGCGGGTCGAGGCGGTCACCGGGAGGTCGATCTCGCCGCACGCGATCCCCTCGGGGGCGTCGGCCAGCGCCCGGATGATCTGCAGCCGGACCGGCTCGCCGAGGGCCTGCAGCACGGCCTCGACGCGGATCTCGTCACGCTCGGGCTGCGGTAGAGCCTTCCTCGTCATGAGTCCATAATACGACGTCGGTCGAAGTTCGATGATCTTCGTAGTACGATCTTCATCGAACTATACAAATCCTCGACCGGAAGGTCCCTGATGTCCGCACGGATCTACCTGCTCGGCGCCGGCGCGTTCGCGGTCGGCACCAGCGCGTACGTGGTGTCCGGTGTACTGCCCGACGTCAGCTCCGAGCTCCATGTCTCGCTGACGGCCGCGGGTCAGCTGGCCACCGCGTTCTCCCTCGCGTACGCCGTCGGTGCACCGATCCTGTCCTCGCTGACCGGCCGGTGGGAGCGCCGTACCCTCCTGATCGCCGCGCTCGTCCTGGCCGCGCTGGGCAACCTCGTCGCCGCCGTCGCCACCGACTACCCCGTGCTGATCGTCGGTCGGGTCGTCGCAGCCTTCGGAGCAGCGATGTACACACCTGCGGCCACCCTGTTCGCGACCGGGCTGCTGCCACCGGAGGAGCGCGGTAGAGCCGTTGCGATCGTGTTCGGCGGCCTCACTTTCGCCCTGGTTCTCGGTGTGCCGGCCGGAACTCTGCTGGCTCCTGAACTCGGCTACAAGGGCGTGTTCGCCCTGATCGCCGTTGTCGCCGTACTGGTTGCCATCGTCGAGCGTGCCGCACTGCCGAAGGTCGATGCGCCACCTGTGGTCAGCCTGCGGGAACGGTTCGCCGGCGTGACCGACCGCCGGGTGCAGACCGTGCTGGCGATGTCGGTCCTCGGAGTCCTCGCCGCGTTCAGCGTCTACATCTACGTCGTGCCGCTGCTGACGGAGACCGTGCACCTCGGCGGCACCGCGGTCGGGATCCTGCTGCTCGTCTACGGCCTGGGCGCGGTGGTCGGCAACCTGCTCGGCGGCCGGGCGACCGACCGCTTCGGCAGCCTCCGGACCCTGTACGGCGTCATCATCGGCAGCATCGTGATGGTGGCGACTCTCGACTTGACCGCGACGACTCTGGTTGGTGCCGGCGCCGCACTGTTCCTCTGGGGCATGTTCACCTGGGCCTTCAACCCGCCGATCCAGAACCTGCTGCTCGAACTCGGCGGCGGCCTGCTGATCTCACTGAACGCGTCCGCGATCTACCTGGGCGCCGGACTGTCCGCCGTGGTCGGCGGACTGGTCATTCAGCTGGTCGGAATCACCTACCTGCCTCTGGTCGCGGCCGTGCTCGACGTCGCCGTCCTCGGCCTTCTTGTCACGCTGCGGCGCGATCCGGCGCTCCAGAAGGTCGAGCACCTGGACGAGGAGGAGGAACTCGCGGTGGTCGCCGACTAGCTCTTGACACTGATCACTCAGTCCAGGTCGAAGGTGAGACTCGCGACGGTGTCTGTCTTCTGACTCTGACCGTGCTTAGGGCAGGCTAGCGACCATGCGTCTCCTGGCCGCGCTGCTGCTGGTCACCTCCACGGTGACCGGTCCGAACGACCCCACACCGGTCCTCGAGGGCTGGAAGACGTCTCCGGTGTACGTCGACTCGTCGCAGCGCTCCCTCGTTTCGGATGAGGCCGCCGAGGAACTGGCCGATCGGGTGGAGGACCACGAGCCGGCCATCCGGATCGCAGTGGTGCCGGCCGAGGCACTCGACGACGGGCGGCGGGACCGGTACGACTCCGCGCGGGCGTACGTCGAATCCGCCGTCGACAAGCAGGCTGCTGACGGGATCTACCTGGTCGTGTTCGGCAATGCGGTGACCTGGGGCAGTGCGGTCGGGGTCGACGCCCCGGTCGCCGACATCGTGGCCGACGAGCGACGCAAGCACAGCCGGTCCGATGCGGTCGGCACGCTCAACGGGGTGCTGGACCGGCTCGACGTACCGAAGGCCTCGTCCGGTCCGCCGGTCTGGCTGTGGATCGTGGCGATCCTGCTGGTGCTGCTGGTCGGCGGCTGGTTCGGACTGCGCTGGTGGAGGTCCCGGCCCGACGACGGGCCGGCGCTCTACCGGCCGCCGTACGACGTCCTGCCGGCTGAGGCGGACACGCTGGCGGAGCGGCGGGCACTGGTGCGGGAGGACGTCACCCGGTTCGGGGAGGAACTGGATGCGGCGGACATGCGTCCTGACGGCCGGGAGAACAGAACAGACACGACAGCGGACGTACAGGCGGCGATGAACGCGTACGCCGACGCCGGTCGCGTGGTCGACGGTGAACCCGACGACGAGCAGTTGCTCGCGGTGCGGGCGACGGTCGGATACGGGCGCTGGCGGCTGGCCTGTGCACAGGCGCGGATCGCGGGGAGGCCCGCACCTCAGTGGCGGGCGCTCTGCTTCTTCAACCCCGCTCACGGGACCTCCGTGAAAGACTCTCCGTACACACCACCGATCGGGCGGCGCCGGGAGGTCCCGGTCTGCGCCGCCTGTCAGGGCCGCCTCTCCGGAGTGCCACGATGAAGCGTCTCCAGGACGACCGGCAGGTCCTCAGTGTGCAGGACCGCCAGCGACGTGACCGCACGGGTGAGGCAGACGTAGAGGCGGCGGAGGCCGGTGCGCTCGTCGGCCTCGCCCGCGACAATGCCGACCGGCTCAACGAGCACCACATGGTCGAACTCGAGCCCCTTGGCCAGTGAGGCCGGTACGACGTCCAGGTGCGCATCGACGTCGTCCTCGTCACCCAGGACCGAGAACACGATTCCCTTGTCCTGCAAGGCTTTCCGGGTCGCCGTTACCAGCGCGTCCGGAACGATCAGTCCGATGGAGCCGAGGCGCTTCGACACGTCCACGACCGTCGAAATGGCGGCGGCGAGGCTGTCTGGTACACGGGTGATGGTGAGCTCACCGCGCGCCCGTCGTACGGCTGTAGGAGGCGTCAGGTGCGGTGCTATCTGCGGGAGGAGGCGGGCGGCGTACTCGATCACCTGACCGGGCACACGGAAGCCGGCGGTCAGCTCCTCGGTGTGAGCGCCCGTCTTGCCCAGGTGCTTGAGCGCCTCGTCCCAGGACGGCGTGGCCCACGGTGTGGTGCCCTGTGCGATGTCGCCGAGGATGGTCATCGAGCCGGTCGAGCACCTGCGCCCGACCGCTCGCAGTTGCATGGCCGACAGGTCCTGTGCCTCGTCCAGGACCACGTGCCCGAGTGAGGGCGTACGGTCCACCAGATCGGCGACCTCGTCGATCAGAGTGGCATCAGCCACGGACCACTTCGCGGCACCGGCAGACCGGGGTGCCTTGTCCCAGAGCAGCAGTGCCTGCTCGTCGGCCGTCAGGATCCCGTCGGCGTGCTCGGCCAGCAGCTCCGGGTCCGTGAAAAGCCGGAAGACCAGCTTGGCCGGGTCCACAGCCGGCCAGAGCCCCTCGGCGTACTGCTTCACCGGACGGCTCCGCGCCACCGCGTCCTGCACCCGGTCGTCGGGGGAGTCGCCGGCCGCCTCCATCCGCAGCAGTACGGCGTGCGCCAGCCGCTGCGGCAACATCGACCGGCCGGCGCCGTACCGGACGCCACGGGTGCGCAGCTCGTTGACCAGTTCCTCGGCCTGGTACGCGGGAACCCGCCAGCGATGCGATCCGCGCGGCACGACCAGCGGTTCCTTCGGCAGCTGAACCTGCGACCACACGGCCCGGTGCAGCACGTCGGCCATCCGGGCATCGCCCTTCAGTACGTCGACCGCCGCCGTACCCGGCCCGGCGACGCGCACCCGCGAGACCAGCTCCTCGACGGTCGTCTGCTTCGCCTCGATCTCACCCAGTGCGGGCAGGACGTCGCCGATGTAGCGGAGGAAGCTCGCGTTCGGCCCGACCACGAGCACTCCGGCCCGGCTGAGCTGGTCCCGGTAGGCGTAGAGCAGGTACGCCGCCCTGTGCAGGCCGACCGCGGTCTTCCCGGTCCCGGGTGCTCCCTGGACGCAGATGGTGTCGTCGACGCCGGCCCGGACGATCACGTCCTGCTCGGGCTGGATCGTCGCCACGATGTCGCGCATCGGACCCGACCGCGGGCGCTCGATCTCGCCCTCAAGATTGAACTAGTCAGGATGTCGCTGTGCTCCTCGGCCGCCGCGGCCGAGGTCAGGTCCTCGTCCTCGAAGGCGGTCATCTCGCCATGCGTGAAGCCGAACCTCCGCCGGACGCCGACACCCATCGGCTCGGTCCGGCTGGCCCGGTAGAACGGCACCGAGATGTCCGCCCGCCAGTCGACCACCAACGGCTCGCCCAGCTCGTCGTTCACGTGCCGGCGGCCGATGTGGAACGTCTCCGTGGGCGGCTCGAGATAGTCCAGCCGGCCGAAGAACAGCGGGACCTCGGGGTCGTCCTCGAGTTCCTTCATCCGCCGCCAGATCGCGGCCTTCAGGAACTCCTGGTTGACCCGGTCGGCACTGTGGATCTCGAGTGATCCGGTCTTCTCCCGCATCACCGCGAGTGCGGCGCGGGACGACTTCAGGTAGTCCTTCTCGGCCTGGAGGGTATCGGACGTATCTGAGGGCACAGCGAACCTCCGGCAAGGGGTGTGGGAAGCCCAGCCACGTTACTTGAGCACTTGGCGAAGGGAAACCGAATTACGTGCCCGGAGCCGGTCCTCGTGCAGGCCGGGGCGCAGCAGCAGCGGCAGGCTGACCGCGAGCAGGAGCAGTGCCACGATCCCGTCCAGCCAGTAGTGATTCGCCGTCACCACGACCACTCCGAACGTGATGATCGGGTGGGCGAGCCACAGCCAGCGCCACTTCGTCCGGGTGATCAGGATCATCGACAGCGCGATCAGAGCGGCCCAGCCGACGTGCAGGCTGGGCATCGCGGCGAACTGGTTCGCCACCCCGCCGGAACGCTCCGCGCCGTAGACCGACTGGCCGAACCGCAGGCCGGTGTCGACGAAGCCCGGCATCATCCGCGGCGGCGCGAGCGGGAACACGATGTGCCCGATCAGGGCCAGTGCGGTGACCGACACGATCGTCCAGCGGACATGCGTATAGGCCCGCGGCCGCCAGATGCTCAGCCAGAGCAGGACGGCGGCAGTCAACGGTGCGTGGACGCCGGCGTAGTAGAGGTTCGCTCCCTCGACCAGTTGCGGGATCTTCAGCGCCGCTTGCTGGATTGAAGCCTCGTTCGGCAGGTGCAGCCAGTTCTGCAGGGCGAGGACCTCGTCGGCATTGTCGAACGCGGAGCCGGTGTGCTTGGCGGCGATCTGCCGGCCGAGACTGTAGACGAGAAACAAGGTGGCCAGCAGGACCGCTTCCCGTACCACCCGCCAGACGATCGGCCCGGACCTCGTGTCCCGCCCCTCGCCGTCCCCACCGATCCCCACCCGTTCCAGCGCCTGTGTCCCCATGCTTTTCGACGGTACCCGTCGTTCCCTCAGGATTTGCCCAGGCGCAACCCTGGCGTTGCCCTGGGCAACCCCCGGGTGACGCTCAGGGCGACCGTTCGTGACGCGTCCGTCACGGTGCCGCGATCAGCTCTTGACGGTTCGTCAACCCTTCACGGCACCGGTCAGCACGCCCTTGGCGAAGTGGCGTTGCAGGAACGGGTAGATGATCAGGATCGGCACGATCGAGACGACCAGGATCGCCATCTGGATCGACGCCTGCGGCGGGAGGAGCTCGGTGCCGAGCTCGGCACTGCCCAGCTGGGTGTCGTTGATGACGTACGTCCGCAGGACCAGCTGCAACGGCCACAGCTTGCTGTCGTTCAGGTACAGCAGGGCGCTGAAGAACGCGTTCCAGTACGCCACCGCGTAGAACAGCCCGATCACCGACAGCACCGCCTTGGACAGCGGCAGCACGATGTAGTTGAAGGTCTTCAGCTCACCCGCGCCGTCGATCCGGGCGCTCTCGGTGATCTCGTTCGGCAGGTTCATGAAGAACGCGCGCAGCACGATCACGTTGAACGCGCTGACCATCGTCGGCACGATCAGCGCCCAGATGCTGTCCAGCAGCCCGACCCCCTTGACCACCAGGTACGTCGGGATGATGCCGGGCGAGAACAGCATGCTGAACAGGATGACCAGCAGGATCGGCCGCCCGGCCGTGAACGACGGCCGGGCCAGCGCGTAGGCGAGCAGACACGACACGGTCAGGCTGAGCGCCGTACCGACCACCGTGACGAACACGCTGACGAACAGGGCCTGGGTCACCACGCCGCCGGCGAACAGCGACTGGTAGGCGGCGAAGCTGATCGACTCCGGGAACAGGACCAGTCCGCCGGACTCGTTGATCTGCTTGTTCGGCGCCACGCTGGTCGAGATCACCCCGACGAACGGGATGATCACCACCGCGCAGAACACCAGCAGGACGAGACCCTTGAAGGCGCGCATCGGCCAGCCCGGCATCGGCACACCGTTGACAATCTTCCGCGTCATCGCTGGTACACCCCCTGCTCGCCGAAGATGTGCGCCACCTTGTTCGCGGCCAGCACCAGCGCGACGCCGACGAGACCCTTCACCAGCCCGACCGCGGCGGCCACGCCCCAGGCACCACCGATCACGCCGTTGTTGTAGACGTACGTGTCCAGTACTTCGCTGATGTCCCGGCCGACCGCTTGTTGCTGCAGGATGATCTGCTCGAAGCCGACGGTCAGCGAGTCGCCCAGCCGCAGGATGAACAGCAGGATGATGATCCCGCGCAGCCCGGGCAGCGTGACGTGCCACAGCTGCCGCATCCGGCTCGCGCCGTCCACGCTGGCCGCCTCGTAGAGCTGCGAGTCGATCTGGGACAGCGCGGCCAGGAACAGGATCGTCGCCCAGCCGGTGTCCTTCCAGATGATCTGCGACGTCAGCAGGACGTGGAACAGCTCGGAGTTGCCGATGATGTTGATCGTGGCCAGGTCGTGCGACCGCAGGTAGTTGTTCAGCAGCCCGCTGCCGCCCAGCATCTGCTGGAACAACGCGACCACGATCACCCAGGACATGAAGTGCGGCAGGTAGAGGATGCTCTGCGCGATCCGTTTGATCCGCTCCGAGAACAGCGAGTTCAGCAGCAGGGCGAGCAGGATCGGCGCCGGGAACACGAAGATCGACTGCAGGCTGGTCAGGATCAGGGTGTTCTTCAGCGCCCGCAGGAACGCCGGGTCGCCGTTGAAGATCACCCCGAAGTTCGCCCAGCCGGACCAGTCGCTGCCGCTGATGCCGAGGAACGGCTGGTAGTCCTTGAACGCGATCACGTTCCCCAGCAGCGGCAGGTAGTGGAACGCGATGATCAGCGCGGTCCCGGGCAGCGCGAACAGCAGCAGCACCCGGTCCCGGAGCAGCCGCTGCCCCAGACTCAGCCGCTGCTGTCGTCGCGGTGGATCGCTGGAGCATCTACTTCCCTGCCGCCTCGGAGAACGCCTGCTCGAGCTCGGTGCGCATCGCGTCGCCGCCCGAGGACTTCCAGGTCTGGACCGCCGCCGTCCAGTCGGACACCGGCTTCTTGCCCTGCACGATCTGGTTCTCCAGGTCGGTCATCGTCTTCGCGAGCTGCGTCTGCTTCTTCGACTGCGTGTCGGAGTAGAGGCCGTACGACGCGTCGTACACGAGCCGGGAGGCCACCTTCTCCTGGATGGCGTGCTGCTTCTGCGGTACGTCGGGCTTGCCGGCCCAGTACAGCGCCAGCGGCGAGTCGCTGACGTACTGCAGGCCGATGCCGGTCTCCACCACGCCGGTCTTGGTCGGCACCGGGTCCGTGCCCTGCAACGCGTAGTGGCGGCCCGCGACGCCGTACTTGCGGAACAGGTACTCCTCGGTGCCGAACGGTGCGGCCATCCAGTTGGCGATCTTGAGCAGCGTGTCGGCGGAGTGCGTGCTGTTCTTGCTGAACGAGGTGATGTTGTTCAGCGCGGAGCCCATCCACGGTGCGCCGTCGCCGCTGTCGAAGCCGGGGACGTCGAGCATGTTCACCGCGAACGCGTCACCGGCGGTGTTGTCGGCGTAGTACTGGTTCCAGGCGACGAAGCTGTCGTAGTCGAACGCGGCGATCCCGCCGTTGAACCACTGCTTGCGAGCGCTGGCCTTGTCGTTGAACGCGTCCGGGTTGATCACGCCGGCCGCGACCATCGTGCGGCCCGCCTCGAGCGCCTCGAGTTGCGCCTCGTGCTCGTACATCGAGGTGAACTTGCCGCCCTCCTCCTTCCAGACGTTCGGGATCGCGAGCATCTGCCGGATGGTCGACAGTGGCACCCGGGTCCAGGCCCACTTGTTCTGCTTGGCCGCGGTCATCTCCTTGGCCAGGTCGAAGAACTCCTGGAAGTTCTTCGGCGCCGGGTCCTTGATGCCCTTCGCGGTGAGCAGGTCCGCGCGGTAGAGCGGCAGTGAGGTCCGGGACATCCCGCGTGGCACCGGAACGCCGTAGATCGCGCCGTTGAAGACGCAGCCCTTCCAGTACTCGGTCGGGATGTTCGCCAGGAACGGGTACTTCTTGACCGCGTCACCGGACAGCTGCTCGGTCAGGTCCATGCACTTGGCCTTCACCAGGCCGGGGATCTGCACGGTGTCGACCGGGATGTTGAGGATGTCGGGCAGGTCGCCGCCGGCGATCCGGGTGGCGAACTTGTCCTTGTACTCGTCGTTCGACGCCATGCTGATCTGCAGCTCGGAACCGAGCCGCTCGTTCACGGCCTGCCAGAACTGGTTCTTGTCCGCCGCCGGCGGGATCGCACCGGGGATGTTGGTCATGAACGTGATCGGCTTGCCGTCGCCCGGCGCCTCGGCGATCGCCCGGACCGGGTTCGCCGGGTACTTCAGGAAACCGTCCAGGACGACATCGGTCCCGGGCAGGTCGGGCAAGATGTCGCCGTACTTGGTGTAGGTCGGCAGTTTCACCGCCAGGTTGGCGGCGGCCGAGTTCTTCTTGTCCGAAGCACACCCCGCCAGCAGCGGCGTACCGGTGACCGCGACAGCGGCGGCGGCCAGACCACCGCCGAGGAATGTTCTTCTGCTGACTGGCATGAGTCCTCACTTCCATCGGAGGGCCACACCATGACATAGTACGTCCTATGTCTTCAAGAGTCGGCGCCGTGGAAATCGCGTCCTCGATCGTCTTCGATCCGGCCGGGAGCGGCTATCACACCTTCCGGATCCCGTCCGTCCTGGCGCGGGGCGAGCTGCTGCTCGCCTTCTGCGAGGGACGGCTGCACGGGCCGGGTGACGCGGGCGAGATCGAGGTCGTGCTGCGGCGATCGCTCGACGGCGGTCGGACGCTGGCTGCCGCTGCAGGTGGTGTCTGCGGTGCCCGGCAAGACGTGTGGAAACCCAGTGCCGCTGATCGACCCCAGGAGTGGCGACATCGTGCTGGTCACGGTGGAGAACGGCGCTCACGCGGTGGAGATGTCGCTGGCCCGCGGTACCGATCCGGTCGACGGCCGGCGGGTGTTCGTTCAGCGGTCGATCGACGACGGCGCGACCTGGAGTCCGACGGTCGAGATCACCGCGCA
Source organism: uncultured Actinomycetota bacterium (assembly GCA_963770725.1). Lineage (GTDB taxonomy): Bacteria > Actinomycetota > Actinomycetes > Propionibacteriales > Kribbellaceae > Kribbella. The sequence goes on along the minus strand of CAVYQT010000007.1, from coordinate 236,160 downwards.
GGTGAAGCCGGCCGACTGGGGTTGGTACGCGACCGGGCCGTGTCACGGGATCACGCTGACGAACGGGCGTCTCGTCGTACCGGCGAATCACTCCTTGGTGCCGTCGGAGCCGGTCGAGGACCTGATCCGGTTGAACGGTGGACATTGCATCTACAGCGACGACGGTGGCCACACGTGGTCGGTCGGCTTCGTCGATCGCAACGACGGCGCCGAGATCAACGCGAACGAGACGACCGTCGCCGAGTTGCCGGACGGCCGGTTGTACTTCAACGCCCGCAATCACCAGGGGACCGGACCGGCGCGCGTGCACGCGTGGTCTTCCGACGGCGGTACGACGCTTGATGCGCCGTACACCGGGATTCCGGACATCACCGCGCCGGGGATCCAGGGGAGCGTGCTCGCGCTGCCCGACGGCCGGTTGCTGTTGTCGACGCCGGTGAATCCGTCGAGCCGCCGGGAGCTGACCGTGTTCGTCAGTGAGGACTCCGGTCAGTCGTGGAGGCCTGGCCTGGTCGTGCACGAGGGCATGGCCGGCTACTCCGATCTGGTCCTGCTGTCCGACGGTCGAGTCGGGATCTTCTACGAGGCCGGCGAGACGTCCTCGTTCGCGACCTTGCAGTTCGCCACATTCGCACTTTGACGTTGGGAGACCCCTTGACCGACCCCGCCCAGTTGACTGGCGTCGTACCGCCGCTCGTCACCCCGCTCACACCCGAGAACGACATCGACACCGCATCGCTGGCCCGGTTGATCGCTTATCAGCTGACCGGTGGTGTGGACGGGGTGTTCGTGCTCGGCACCTCCGGTGAAGGCACGTTCCTGACCGACGAACAGCGACAGGTCGTGCTGGAGACCACCGTGGCGGAGGTGGCAGGTCAGGTGCCGGTGCTGGCCGGTGTCATCGACACGTCGACCGCCCGGGCCGGGGCGCATCTGTCGGCCGCGTTGAAGGCGGGTGTGGACGGTCTGGTCGCGACCGCGCCGTTCTACGCCGCAACGCATCCGGCCGAGATGGAGAGGCATTTCGTGCGACTGGCCTCGCTGGCCGGTGACACGCCGCTGTACGCGTACGACATCCCGCCGCGGGCGGGGGTGAAGCTGCCGGCGACGTTGATGATCGAGCTGGGCCGGCGCGGTGTCATCGCGGGTGTGAAGGACTCCAGCGGGCAGGAGTCGAGCCTGCGCCGGCTGGTGCTGGATCGGCGCGATGCCGGACTTTCCGGGTTCGCCATCATGACCGGATCCGAGGTGACGGTCGACTCGTCGCTGGCCTTCGGCGTCGACGGCGTCGTACCAGGGCTGGGGAACGTGGATCCGGCCGGGTACGTGCGGTTGTACGACGCGGTGGCCGCCGGTGACCTGAGTACGGCGCGGGCCGAGCAGGACCGGCTGATCCGGCTGTTCGAGATCGTCGAGGTCGCGGACCGGAGCCGGATGGGCGCGAGTTCGGCGGCGCTGGGTGCGTTCAAGGCCGCGCTGTACCTGCTCGGCGTGATCGCCTGCCCGGCTGACGGCGTACCCGTCGATCCCCCTGGACGACAGCGGAGATCGAGGCGATCCGCCCGCTCCTGGACGTGCCGGACTACACTGAGCGGTCCTAGACAAGGAGGCCGGCAGTGACAACGGGTGGGCTCAGCCGGGCACGGGGTGCGGCGGGTAATCAGTCCTTCATTCGCGACCAGATGAAGTCGTACATCCTGGAGCGCGGGCTGAAGGCGGGTGACCCGCTGCCGAACGAGCAGGAGCTGATGGCCCAGCTCGGGGTCGGCCGGCACCCGTTGCGCGAGGCGATGAAGGCGCTGCAGGCGGTCGGCATCATCGAGATCCGGCACGGCTACGGCACGTACGTCGGCGAGGTGTCACTGCAGTCGCTCGAGGACGGGCTCGCCTTCCGGATGTCACAGTCGATGGCCGGTGACCTGCGCGACGTGCAGAACGTCCTGGAGGTCCGCCAGGCCATCGAGGTCGGTCTGGCAGACGATGTGGTGGCGCACTTCAGTTCGCATGGGTACGACACGTTGGAGCCGATCGTCCAGCGGATGGAAGCCAAGGCCGAGTCCGGCGAGTACTTCCCGGACGAGGACTGGGCCTTTCACCAGGCGTTGTACGAGCCGTTGGGCAACGCGTTGGTGATCGACCTGCTCAGCGTCTTCTGGCGGACCTTCGCGCAGGTCGATGTACGCCTGCCGGGTGCTCGCTACTCACCCGCGGATGCTGCCGCCTGGCACCGCGACCTGCTCGACACTCTTCAGACCGCAGACGCCGACGAGTTCGCCCGCTCGATGAAGAAGCACTTCAACGGCATCCACACGCGGTTGGGTGAATAGGCCTGCAACTCGACAGGACGTATGCCTCCACTGAGAAGCTGACAGTCGGCGGCTGAGCGTGCATCGCCGCGTCAGACCGAGACACATCCTGTCGAGCTGCAGCCTGTGGATAAGCCAGGCCACGAATCGACCGACGTCGGGCACCATCCTTGGATGGAATCGGTCGGCGAGGTCCTCGTGCAGCTCGGCGGGTGGGCTACCTACTCCGAGCTCGTCGCAGTGACTTCCCGCCATGCTGTCGCGGCTGCGCTCGAACGGGGTGAGGTGCAGCGGATCGCGCAGGGCATCTATGCGGTTCCTGGCCTCCCGGCCGACAAGATCGCAATGCTCGCCTACGACGGTGTGCTCTCGCACGTGAGTGCCGCGGCCGCGTTGAGCCTTCCACTTCTGGTGGCGCCGGAGAAGCCGCATGTCACCGTCCCGCCCAAACGCCGCCCGCGTCCGGGACCACCTGCAGTTCTGCACTGGGCCGACACCGATTCCGACGAACGCAGGAACCGGTGCACCTCCTTGCTGCGGACTGTTGTCGACTGTTCCCGCATCCTCCCGTTCGCCGAAGCACTCGCCGTCGCGGACGCGGCCCTCGCTACCGGACGGCTGAGTCAGGACGAGATCCTTGCCGCCACCGCCGCGATGCGGGGACCCGGCTGCCCAAACGCTCGCCGAGTGGCCGCAGCCGCGACCCGCTGCTCCGGCAGCTTCCTCGAGTCCATGCTCCGGGCGCTTCTCATCAGCGAGGGCATCGATGGCTTCGAACCACAGGTTCTGGTGACCAACGGGTGGTTCCGGGCCCGGGTCGATCTGGGGCATCGGCGAGCCCGGCTGGCGCTGGAGGCAGACGGATTCGAATTCCACGGATCCCGCCGGGACTTCGCCGCCGACTGTCAGCCGGTATGACGAGTTGGTGGCAGCGGGTTGGCTGGTGCTCCGGCTCACGTACGAGCAGGTGATCGGCGATCCGGCCTGGGTCGTCGCCACAGTGCGTACTGCGTTGGCTCAGCGACTCGCCGGCTGAGATGCAGATCGACAGGAAGTGTCCTCGGCAGGATCAACGGTGCCCCGCGGTTGAGCGTGGCGACGACCCTCCGACCCCGACACTTCCTGTCGGTCTGCAGGTCGGCCTCAGGCGAAGAGGTTCTCCGCGTCCACGATCGTGTACGCATAGCCCTGCTCGGCGAGGAAGCGCTGGCGGTGGGCGGCGAATTCGGCGTCGACGGTGTCGCGGGCGACGATGGAGTAGAAGCGGGCGGTGCGGCCGTCGCCCTTGGGGCGGAGGACGCGGCCCAGACGCTGGGCCTCTTCCTGGCGGGAGCCGAAGGTGCCGGAGACCTGGATGGCGACGGACGCCTCGGGCAGGTCGATGGAGAAGTTGGCGACCTTGCTGACCACCAGGCGGTTGATCTCGCCGTTGCGGAACGCCTCGAACAGCCGCTGCCGTTCGCGGACCGTCGTCTCGCCCTTGATCACCGGGCACTCCAGCCGTTCACCGAGCTCGTCCAGCTGGTCGATGTACTGACCGATCACGAGCAGCGGCTCACCCGCGTGGTGCTCGGCGATCCGCCGTACCAGTCTCGACTTCGCCGGGGTCGACGCGGCCAGCCGGTAGCGGTCCTCGGGCTCCGCGGTCGCGTACACGAACCGCTCGGTCTGCTCCAGGTCCACCCGCACCTCGATGCAGTCGGCCGGTGCGATCCAGCCCTGCGCCTCGATGTCCTTCCACGGCGCGTCGTACCGCTTCGGCCCGATCAGCGAGAACACGTCACCCTCGCGGCCGTCCTCGCGGACCAGGGTCGCGGTCAGGCCGATCCGCCGCCGGGTCTGCAGGTCGGCGGTCATCCGGAAGATCGGCGCCGGCAGCAGGTGCACCTCGTCGTACACGATCAGGCCCCAGTCGCGCGCGTCGAACAGCTCCAGGTGCGAGTACACGCCCTTCCGGCGCGTCGTCATCACCTGGTACGTCGCGATGGTCACCGGGCGGATCTCCTTGCGGGCACCGGAGTACTCGCCGATCTCCTCCTCGGTCAGGCTGGTCCGCTTCAGCAGTTCGTCCTTCCACTGCCGCGCGGACACCGTGTTCGTGACCAGGATCAGCGTGGTCGCGGACGCCTGTGCCATCGCAGCCGCACCGACGATCGTCTTGCCGGCACCACAGGGCAGTACGACGACACCCGAGCCGCCGTGCCAGAACGAGTCCACGGCCTGCTGCTGGTACGGCCGCATGTCCCAGCCGTTCCGGACCAGCTCGATCTTGTGCGTCTCGCCGTCGACGTACCCGGCCAGGTCCTCAGCGGGCCAGCCGAGCTTGAGCAGGGTCTGCTTGAGGTGACCGCGCTCAGACGGGTGCACCAGCACGGTGTCGTCGTCGATCCGCGTCGCCGAGCATCGGCTTGACCTTGGCGCTGCGCAGTACCTCCTCCAGCACCGGCCGGTCGGTGGTGACGAGCACCAGACCGTGCTGCGGGTGCTTCTCGAGCCGCAGCCGTCCGTAGCGGTCCAGGGTCTCGGCGATGTCGACCAGGAGCGAGTGGGGAACGGGGTAGCGGCTGTAGCGCAGCAGAACATCAATCACTTGCTCGGCGTCGTGCCCGGCGGCTCGTCGCGTTCCACAGACCCAGCGGGGTCAGCCGGTAGGTGTGGACGTGCTCAGGGGCACGCTCCAGCTCGGCGAACGGTGCGATTGCCTTCCGGCAGTCGGTTGCGTCCGGATGTGCGGTCTCGAGTAGAAGCGTCTTGTCCGACTGCACGATCAAAGGACCGTCTGTCACTGCATCTCCCAATTCGGTGTCCGACCTTCCATTGTGCCTCAGGGGTCAATTCGACCGGCCTGGCGGTGGAGATGCGGTGCAGGGCGTAGGTCCTGGGCTGGTCGGCGCCTTCGTCGTACGCGGTGAGCCAGCCGTCGGCGACGCGGACGGGTTCGACGATGCGTTCGGAGGCGGTGCCGTTGTGGTCGACGTACGAGATCCAGGTGCGGGTGTGCGCCTCGGCGGCGTTGGCCAGGACGCCGATGGTCTCGGCCGGGGCGGTGGGCTCGACCAGACCGTCGTCGGCCGGGCGTTCGGCGGCGACCCGGTCGCCGGCCCGGACCTTCTCGATCACGGCCTTCACCTGGTCGTCGGTGAGGTCCAGCGGGCTGTCGGCGAAGTCCCGGCTGGTACGACGACGTGGCGAGTCACCACGACGTGTTGCCGCACCCGTCACGTGCACGACCCCGTCGAACGTCTCCGCGAGCGGTGCGAGACCGGCCTCACGCAGCCGGCTCAGCACCATGTCCGGCGGTGACGGCGACACCACCACAGTCGGAGCGAGCCGACGGAACCGGATGCCGGGGAGGTTCGAGTTGAGCAGGTGGGTGAGCACGTCCTCGTCATCACAGCGCAGGTACGTCGACGCCGTACCAAGCCTGAGTACGCCGTGACGCCGGGCAACGTCGTCGATGAGGTACGTCAGCGGCTGGGGGACCGGTGTCCGCGAGTGCTCGGCCAGCCACTTGTGCAACTGGTCCGCGGTCCGGCCGAGGTCGAAGGCGCGTCGTACCGAGCTCTCACTGAACCGGTAGACCGCTGCACCGCCGTGCGATTCCACGTCGGCCATGGCAGACAGCTCGTCCTGCACGGTGCGGACCAGTGGGCCAGGGGCGACGGCGGTGAGGTCTGCCTGGAGGAGTACCTCCGACACCGGATCAGGTACCAGTGGGCTGATCGCCTCGCGCCAGGTCGTCTGCTGTGGGCTCTGACGACAGCAGGGGTCGCCCGTGCAGTGCCAGAGCGCCCAGGCCAGTCAGACCGAGTAGTGCGGCCTCTGTGACGGTCCACTCGACCAGGTCGTCGCGGAACTGCCCACCACGTCGCGGCCGGTGCCAGGCGACCCAGGTGACCACTGACTCGGTGGCAGGCGCCGTACCGGCTCCTGCTTCGGCCAAGGCTTGCAGGGCGAGTACTCGGACCTCTGGGGCCAGCAGCCGTTCCAGGTCGGGTGCCAGCGCGTTGATGAGTCGCTCGCGGGCCGCGGCGGTCGCACCGCCGCTGTCGCGTCGGCCGATCAGTCCGATCGCTCTGAGCCCGGTGAACCAGGCCATGACGAGCTGCGCCCACCGGTGTGCGAGGTCCAGCTCCAGCCAGTCGTCGTACGAGCTCGTCGGCAGCCAGAACTCGTTGGTGCCCACCTCCACGGCTGCCACGAGTCCAGCGGCGTACGCGATCTCCAGCACGGCCGCAGCCGTGTGCGTCCTCCGCACCGATCTTGCCGGCCAGATTGCGCAGTTCACGCACGCCGATGCCGCCGGTGCGCAGTACCGGAGGTGGCTCGGTGCCGAGCTGCTCCAGAGCCCGGTCAACCTGCCGCACGAGGTCGAGCGCCGCACCTGCTGCTGCACGGTCCGCGATCGCTGCCGACACCTTCTTGCCGTCCAACGGCGGCGGCAGCGGCCGTGTCGACGCGAGCACGCGCCCACCACGCAGATGCAGCCCGATCTGCCGCGGCAGCACGACAGTGTTGGCATCCTTCGGTACGACGAGACCGCGCGCGAGCAGCCGCTCGACCGGCGTACGGGCCGACGCGATCGTCACCGGACGCTCGGCCTTCTCCACCGAACCGGTCGGCGGACCCCAGGTCAGCTTGTCCAGCACCTCACGGGCGTCCGGACCGGCCTCCTCGATCAGCTTGTCCAGATCGCCGAAGTGCCTGGTGGTGACCGGTCCTAGACCGGCCGGGGTCGGGCCGAGCAGTTCGTGCACCGCGCGGATGGGCCGCAGATCGTCCTCGGTACCCCACACCAACGCCAGGTCGAGCAACTCGGCCACCCGCGGCCGCACGACCTCAGCAGGTTGATCGACTCCGGCTGCCAACGCAGCCAGATCCACGGGCTCCGGCAGCGCCGACAGCGACTCCAGCAGGTCGACACCGAACTCGTCCAAGCGGTTGATAGCCCGCGCCGCCGATGCATTGGTCGTCGCCCGAGCCGCCAGTTGACTGGTGTCCGCAGGAATCGGCATCGCCAGATCCGGCCGCCGCCGCAGCAACAGACCGAGCGCGGCGTCGTCCCAGCTACGTAACGCCTCAGCGAGGGTACGTGGGCGGCTCCGCTCGATTGCGCTCATCCCTACAACGGTACGGGCCCATCCCCACCTACCGCCAACTACTCTGCCGCGCCCGCGGCAGCCGATGCGGTGGAAGCCGACGCGTTCGTAGACGGCAGCGACTGCTTCGCTCTCGGCCGAGAGGAGGACGAGGTCGACGCCGTGGGCGAAGGCGTGCTCGACCAAGGTGGACGTGACGGCCGCGGCCAGGCCTCTGCGACGCATGGCCGGGAGGGTGCGCGACGCCGACGATCTCGGTGGTCGCGCCGACCGGCTGGTGCTGGCCGTTGGCGACCAGGCCGTCGTCGGTGAAGGCGGCCGCCGACACGGTCACCCCGTCGCCGAGCCCGGCCCAGGAGCCCCTTGATCATCTCGTCCGGGATCTCGGCCGCCTTGGCGTCGCGTTCCGCGGGTCCGGCCGCTCCGACCGCCGTACCGGGGTCACCGAAGGCGAGCGACGCGACCGCCCGGGCCTTGCCGCACGACAGCCTCCTCCGCGGGCAGGATCTCGCAGCGCGCGTCCGCGGTCGCCGGACGGAAGGCGTCGCGTTCGAGCACGAGCAGTGGGTGTTCGACCACGGTCAGCCCGGCCGCGGCGGCTGCTGGGCCGAGCGACGGGCAGGTCTCGACGACCCACTCGAAACTCAGCGGGATTCCGAGCTCCTCGCACCGGGTTCGCACCGCTTCGACGTCCGAAGGCTCGATGGTTCGACCGGAACCCGGTACCGGGCGGGCGTAGTACGGCCAGACCGTCGTACTGCGGAAGAGCGTGAACGGCCCGACCTGCTCGGCGACCGAGCCCGGAGAGCGGAACCGCATGGAGGTAGTCGTCGACTCTGCTGATCATCGGGAGGCAGTGAATCACCCCGCGCGAGCCGGACGCCAGGGATTATGTCGAAGATCGCGAGACCGGCTCCGACGTTCCCTCGTCAGCGACGACATGAGGAGGACGGACATGCAGACGGTGACTTCCGCGGACGGTACGACGATCGCGTACGAACGCCAGGGCAGCGGCCCACGACTGATCCTGGTCGCGGGCGCGTTGTGCGATCGAGGTGCGCTGCGCCCACTGGCCGACGTACTGGCCAAGGACTTCGACGTGGTGACCTACGACCGGCGCGGCCGCGGTGACAGCGGCGACAGTACGACGTACGCCGTCCAGCGCGAGGTGGACGACATCGGCGCGCTGCTCACGGCTCTCGGCGGTACGGCGGCCGTTTACGGGCACTCGTCGGGCGCCGGGCTGGTCGCGGTGGCTGCGGGCGCGGGACTGCCGTTCACGCAGGTGGTGCTGCACGAACCGCCGTACGGGCCGGACGACGTCGACACCGAGGACGAAGGCGCGCAGGTGCTCGAGTTGCTCGCCGCCGACCAGCGTCGCGAGGCCGTCGAGCTGTTCCTGATGCTCGCGGGTATGCCGAAGGAGGCCGCGCTCGAGACCGCGGCCGCTCCCGGTATGGCGGAGCTCGCGCCGACCCTGGCGTACGACTTCGCCGTGATGGACCACGCAGCACCCGGCGGGCGGGTGCCGTTCGACCTGCTCGGCAGGATCACGCAGCCGACCCTCGTCGTGGCCGGGACCGCGTCGCCGCCGTTCATGATCGACGCGGCGCACCGGATCGTGAAGGAGCTCCCGGCCGCGTCACTGACCGAGCTGGCCGACCAGGATCACGTCGTACCGCCGGAGATCCTCGCGCCGGTCCTGAGTCGAGTTCCTCAGTCGGCGATGATCTCGATCGACACCTTGTCCGGGTAGAAGGCCAGGTACTCGCGGATGTCGGCGACCGCGTCGTACGGCTGCTCGTAGGTCCAGACCGCGTTCACCCCGGCCGCGCCGGCGGGGAGGACGCTGTAGTACGACGCGTCGCCCTTGTACGGGCAGTACGTCTGGTGCTCGGTGCGCTCGAGCAGCGTCAGGTCGACGTCCTTGCGCGGGATGTACTGGACGGCGGGGTAGCTCGCCTCCTGCAGCGACAACGCGTCCCGGGTGTCCGCGATCACCTGGTCGCCGGCCTTCACCACCACCCGATCCGGGTTCTTCCCCACCGTGATCGGGTGGTCCGGACCAGGAATCTCTCTTCTCCGCCATCAACGTCTCCCAAGGGGGCGTGGTTCACCGTCAATGTTTCAACAACCGCGGACGGTGCAGCGGCATTCCCGCCACGAGCTAAAGCTGTTCGAGTTCGACCACCAGGCAGGGGCCGCCGTCGAAGGCGCCGCCGTCGATGCCGAGGACCAGGCCGTCGGCGTACAGCAGAGGTTCGGTGAGGTACGCCGGGTCGATGCCGAGCTGGTCGGCGACGATGCTGTGGCCGTGCACGATGCGGTGGCCGCCGAGGTGCCGCAGCATGATGGTCGCCACCTCGGCGCCGCTCGGGCCGCGGAAGGCGTACCGCGACGTCATCCGCCGCCAGATCTCCCACCAGACCACGATGTCGTCACTGTGCAGCTCGGCGCTCGCGGCGGCGTTGATCTGGTCGATCGAGTCACCCCACTCGACGTACTCCGCGGTGTCGGAGTGCATCAGCAGGTGCCCCGCGTCCAGCCCGAGCATCGGCTGGTCGAGCAGCCAGGCGACGTCGTCGTCGGTGAGCAGTTCCTGGTCGCGGTCCTGGCCGCCGTTCAGGACCCAGGACCGTTCGAAGCTGCGGGTGGTGATCCCCTCGTGCGGGACGAACGTGTCGCCGAACTTGTGCATCCCGAGCGCGAGGATCTCGTGGTTGCCGAGCAGCACCCGGATCGCCCCGGCCGGCGCCTGCTCGATCAGCTTGCGGACGAAACGCAGTACGCCGATCCCGTCCGGACCGCGGTCGAAGAAGTCGCCGAGGAACCACAGCCGGGCGTCCTCCCCGGACCAGTTGCCGTCGGCATCGGTCAGCCCGGCCTCCCGGAGCGACGCCTCGAGCTTCTCCGGGTGACCGTGGATGTCGCTCACCGCATAGACAGCAGTCATTCCGGCGTCATCCCTGAACGTCAGCACGATGAGTACGACGTTGAGCACCGAGACGGCGGTCGCTACCAGGCATGCGGTGAGAGTAGTCGCCCACCGGTAGACAAGGTCACCCATGACGCGCCGGGACGTGGTCAATCGGCCCAGCGGGCCCCAGGCGGGGTCAGGTGCCGGTAGTTCCCTCCCAGGAAAGTTGCAACGAGTCTAGACCGGTATGAGGTCCATCAGGCCCAGGAGAAATGCACCTGGAGGGAGAGTTCGACGGTCTGGTCGCCGGGGGAGAGGTTGAGCGACGCGTCGAAGCCCTTACCGAGCGCGGCCGACTGCTCCTGGAAGGGGGCGTGGCTGTAGCTCTCGGAGATCGAGGTGACCGAGCCGAGGGAGTAGCCGGCCAGTCCGGCGAGCTCCTCGGCTTTGGTACGAGCCTGGCGGAAGGCGAGCTCACGCGCCCGGGTGAGCAGCCCGGTCTTCTCCTCGATGTCGAACTGGAGGAAGTCCAGGCCGATACTGTTGCCTGCGGCATCCACAGCGGCGTTGAGCAGCCGGCCGAACCCGGTCAGGTCCTTCGTCGTGACCGTCAGCGAGTGCGATGCGTGGTAGCCGGTCGGCGTCCCCATCTCCTTGTACTGCGGGTGCACGTTGACCGAGCTGGTCGCGATGTCGCCGGCTTCGGCACCGTGCTGCCGGAGTGCCGCGATCACCGCGTCGGTCCGCTCCGCGACCTGTGCGACAGCGGCCGCCACATCGCCGGCGTCATGGCCGACGCTCAACGTCATCCGCAATACGTCCGGCGGTGCGCTGACCTGGCCGGACCCGACAACACTCACCCCTGTGTCCATGGACGCAGTCTTTCACGTGAACGAGCGCAGCGAGTCACCATTCAACGCTTCGCCCGGCCATCGGAGTCTGATCACCTGGTGTCGGCCTGGGCGTCATCCGGCCGCCGCAGACTGCACCAACACTTCCACGCCCAAGGAGACGCTGATGCGCGCAAGATTCCTCATCCCGACCGTCCTCGCCGGTGTACTGCTGACCGGCCTCACCACCGCCGACGCGTCGCCGAAGGACTCCGGGGTCGCCCGGGCGTTCGAGGCGACCACACGCAGTACGGCGTGGACTCAGGTGGCGCGGATCCCGTTGGGCTTCCCGACGTACCACCCGCAGGGTTTCGCGCTGGTGGGTGACCTCATCTTCCTGTCCAGCGTGGAGGTGATCGAGGCGCCGGTGCGGTATCCGGGGCCGGTGGACGGCTACGACCGCAGCCCGGGCAAGGGGATCGGGCACCTGTTCGTGCTGGACCGGCAGGGCAAGCTGCTGAAGGACATCCGGATCGACGAAGGTACGGCGTACCACCCGGGCGGCATCGACTACGACGGGCAGAACGTGTGGATCCCGGTCGCGGAGTACCGGCCGAATTCACGCGCGATCGTCTACACCGTCGACCCGAAGACGTACCGCGTCACCGAGCAGTTCCGGGTGAAGGACCACGTCGGCGGCGTCGTCCGCGACCGCACCACCGGCAAGGTCCACGGCGTCAGCTGGGGCTCCCGCACCCTCTACAACTGGACCACCACCGGCCGCCAGTTGCAGTCCGCCCCCAACGAAAGCCACCTCCTCGACTACCAGGACTGTGACTACGCCGCCCGCGGCAAACAACTCTGCGGCGGTGTCACCACCCTCCCCACCGCCACCGGCGGCACCTACGATCTGGGCGGCCTGGCCCTCCTGGACCTCCGCACCAACCGCATCCTCCACGAGATCCCCTTCCCCGCCTTCTCCTCAGCCGCCCGCTCCGCCACCCGAAACCCCGTCGCCCTGGAAACCACCAAGGACAAGCTCCGCCTCTACACCGCCCCCGACGACGCCGAAGACAAGAACGGCACCGAAATCCTCATCTACGAATCCCCGCTGAGCTGAACCGAACACCCATTAGGAGGTGTCCCGCCGCACCCACCCGCCCCCGCCTGACCCCAACACCCGGACCCGTCCAAACCCCAACACCTCCTGTCCTTCGGTCCCGATCAGCTGGCGCGGGGGATTATTCGGGCGGGGATGTTGTGGAGGTGGCAGAGGGCGAGGAGGGCGGTGCCGTCGATGAGTTGGAGGGGCTTGCCGGTGGCGAACTGGTAGCTGGAGGGGCCGAAGCCGCTGGTGGTGATGAGGATGCCCTTGGTCGCGCCGGCGTCGACGACGGTGCCGAAGAGGTCGCGGACGGCGGACGGCGGGACGGTGCGGGTCCAGAGTTTGGCCTGGACGACGAACTTGCCGCCGGTGATCGGCCGTGGATCGTAGGCCACGCAGTCGATCCCGCCGTCGTTGCCCCGACGGAACAGCCGCGTCTCCAGGCCCATCCGGGTGAGCAGGTTCTGCACCAGGTGCTCGAAGGACTCGGGGCTCAGCTCGAGCAGGTTCGGCCGGCTGTCGATCTCACTCAGTACGTCGACCGGCTCGATCGTCCGTGGATCGGCCAGGTCGAACTCCAGCACCGGCTCCACCGGCTGCAACTCCTCCGGGTGCCGTGAGACCTCCGCGGAGAAGTAGTGCCGCACACACGCGACCGGATCCAATTGGTCCAGCACCAGTGCCTGGAACTGCTCCCGCGTCGCCCGCAAGGTGATCAGGCACGGCCGCACGGTCTGCCCGGTCGGGAGGTCCACCGACTCGACCATCCCGTTGAACACGACCGTGTCCACCACGCCGTACCGGTCGCTGCCGAACACCAGATGCAAAGCCCGCAACGCCAACTGGGCAACGAGTTGCTGGTACAGCAACCGCACCTCCTGCGACGGCCGCGGCACCCCAACCACCGCGTCCCGCTCGCGGTCGTACCGGTATGACTCCTCAGTCGGTACGACGCCCATATCCGGCAGATCCCATTCGACTGCCAGCAGCGTGGACTCGGGCACGTACCCGACCCGTCGCCGGCGGGGGAAGTCGAGCGGCTCCGCCACCCGATCCAGCGCCTTTTGGAAGTACCGGCTGACCGCCACCCGGTCCCGATGCTCCACCGCCCGTCGATACACGTCGATCCGGGCGTGCTGCTCCTCGGTCGCCTGGTCGAGCCGGCGCTGGTGCTCGACCTGCTCCCGCACCGCGCGCGCCACCCGTGCGCGGCGCGTCTCCTCGGTCGCCTGATGCCGCACGATCGCCTCGGCGAACCGGTCCTCGGCCGCCTGGAGCCGGCGGGCGAACCGCCGCTCGGCGCCCCACCATCGGAACGGTCGTGGCGGGCGAGGCACGAACGCATCCCAGACCGGTCCGGGATGCGGGTCGAGATCGGCGGGTGACACCGCCGGCGGCGCGCGCCGGGGTGCGCGTTTCAGGGTCTGCAGATCGGTTCCCTGGACATCGGTTGCGAGCGCATCGCACAGAATGTTGCCCAGGGCGCGGACGCGTTCCTCTACCGCAGCGGTACGTTGAGCCGCCTCGGCGGTTCGCCCGGGCGGTCGGTAGCTGCGGGCGTGACCTTCAACGGTTCGGCCCATCGCCTCACACCTCTCCCCGTCAGCGTAACCGCCCCACCACGCTCTGCTACTGAAATTACGCAGAGTTGGTCATTACATTGCTTGCCGTCCACACCCTGTTCGCCCTCACCCGAACATGTGCTCCAATATTACTCAAGGTGAGCGACACGGAGCCAGGGGTTGTCGCACTGTTACGAGGGCGTGACGATTGACCGCATGAGCAGCCTGTTTTCGTACGCGTCCGGGGTGTCCGACGTTCCGTTGCTGGGCGAGACGATCGGGGCGAATCTGCGACGAACGATCAGCACGTACGGCGAGCGGGAGGCGCTGGTCGAGGTCCAGTCCGGACGGCGCTGGACGTACGCCGAATTCGGCGCCGAGGTGGACATGCTCGCGCGCGGCCTGCTGGCGCACGGGATCGCGAAGGGTGACCGGGTCGGCATCTGGGCGCCGAACTGCGCCGAGTGGGCGATCACGCAGTACGCGACCGCGACGATCGGCGCGATCCTGGTGAACATCAACCCGGCGTACCGGACCCATGAACTGGCCTACGCGCTGAACCAGTCCGGCGTCCGGTTGCTGATCTCGGCGACCGAGTTCAAGACCAGCGACTACCGCGAGATGATCGACCAGGTCCGTTCGGAGTGCCCGGCGCTCGAGGAAACGGTGTATATCGGCACCGGCGACTGGGACGATCTCCGGGCGGCCGCGATCCGGGTCACCGTGTTCGAACTGCACGCCAGAGAAGGCGAATTGGCCTTCGACGACCCGATCAACATCCAGTACACCAGCGGCACGACCGGTTTCCCCAAGGGCGCGACCCTGAGCCACCACAACATCCTGAACAACGGCTTCTTCGTCACCGAGACGATCGCCTTCACCGCCGTGGACCGGCTGTGCATCCCGGTGCCCTTCTACCACTGCTTCGGCATGGTGATGGGCAACCTCGGCTGTACGACGCACGGCGCCTGCATGGTGATTCCCGGGCCGGGGTTCGATCCGGCGGCGACGCTGAAGGCGGTCCAGGACGAGCGTTGCACCGGCCTGTACGGCGTACCGACCATGTTCATCGCCGAGCTCGGACTGCCGGACTTCGCGGACTACGACCTGACCAGTCTGCGCACCGGGGTGATGGCCGGATCACCCTGCCCGATCGAGGTGATGAAGCGATGCGTCGCGGACATGCACATGGCCGAGGTGGCGATCTGCTACGGCATGACCGAGACGTCGCCGGTGTCCACGCAGACCCGTCGCGACGACGATCTGGATCGCCGGACGTCGACGGTCGGGCGAGTGATGCCTCACGTCGAGGTGAAGCTGGTCGATCCGGCGACCGGGCTCGTCGTACCCAGGGGCGAACCCGGTGAGTTGTGCACCCGTGGGTACTCCGTGATGCTCGGCTACTGGGACGAGCCGGAGAAGACCGCGGAGGCGATCGACCAGGCCCGCTGGATGCACACCGGCGACCTGGCGGTGATGCGCGAGGACGGGTACGTGAACATCGTCGGCCGGATCAAGGACATGGTGATCCGCGGCGGCGAGAACGTGTATCCGCGCGAGATCGAGGAGTTCCTCTACACCCACCCGGCGATCGCCGACGTGCAGGTGGTCGGCGTACCGGACGCCAGGTACGGCGAGGAACTCTGCGCCTGGATCAAGCTCAAGGCCGGCGCCGATCCCGTGGACGCGGCCGCGATCAAGGAGTTCGCCACCGGCAGACTCGCCCACTTCAAGATCCCGAAGTACGTCCTGCTCGTCGACGACTTCCCGATGACGGTGACGGGCAAGATCCGCAAGGTCGAAATGCGCGAGAAGTCGGTCGAGCTACTCGGGCTGTGACTTGAGCGTCAGTCCTCCTTCAGGTGGGCGGCGAAGGCTTGGAGGGACGGGGTGTCTTCGCCGCGGCGCCAGACCAGGCCCAGGGCGGATTCGGGGACGCCGGTGATCGGGATGTTGACGATGTCGGCGCGGCGGTTCTGTTCGGCGCTGCGCCGGCACAGCAGCATGCCGCCGCGGTCGGCGGCGATCAGCGACAGGCCTTCCTGGAGGGTGCGGTACTCGGGGCCGCGCTGGATCAACGCGCCTGCTGGGGTTTGGGTCGGAGCCTGCGCCTGACGCCAGTAGCCGGGTGCCGGGCCCGAGATCGTGATGAGGACGGCGTCGGCGAGGTCTTCGAGGTCGAGGCGTTCACGGTCGGCCAGTGGATGCCGGGTCGAGACCGTGAGGGTCTGGGACTGACGCGAGAAGACCGGGCCGAGGACGAGGTCGTCCTCGGCGACGGGCAGCATGACGACCGCCGCATCGACGGCACCGCGTCGCAGCGCGCCGAACGGGTCGTTGAGCGGGAGTTCGCAGGTGTCGATCAGGCAGTTCGGATTCTGCGACTGGAACACCGAGACCGCGGCCAGGATGATGTCGTTCGCCGTTCCCTGGAAGCCGATCCGGAGCTTGCCCTGCACGCAGTTGGCGAGGTCACGGGCGTTGTCCACCACGCGTTCCAGCGCGACGTATGCCGGTCGCAGCGAGGTGAGGAACTCCTTGCCGAGCGGAGTCAGCGCGACCCGACGGCTGGTCCGCTCGAACAACGGCCCACCGATCCGGCGTTCCAGCGACTGGAGCAGCTGGCTGACCCGGCTCTGGGAGACGTAGAGGCGTTCCGCCGTACGTCCGAAGTGCAGTTCGTCGGCGAGCACCAGGAAGCACTCCAGCTCACGGATCTCGAGAGCCATGAGCAGACCTCCGATCGATTAGCTCAGCTAATACAAGCATGACCACATCGTCGTTGTTCCGCACCCCGGATGGCCGAAGTCTTGAAGTATGACGACGATCTGCGCCGACCAGGTAGTCCCCAGGACACAGGGCTGGGCCGCTCCCGTGGCGATGGCGGCCACCGTGTTCACCGTGGTCACTGCCGAACTGATGCCGGTCGGTCTGCTCACCCCGATCGGCTCCGCGCTGCATGTCAGCGAGGGAACGGCCGGCCTGACGCTGACCATGACCGGAGTGGTCTCGGCGCTCGCGGCCCCCATCCTGCCTCTTCTGCTCGGCAAGCTCGACCGCCGGACAGTCCTGGTCGGCCTGATGGCCCTCCTGGGTGCCGCCGGGCTGCTCGCTTCCGTCGCCCCCGGCTTCGGTGTACTGGCCGTCGCCAGGGTGCTGATGGGGGTTTCGCTCGGCGGTGTCTGGCTGGTCACCGTCGGACTGGCGCCTCGGATCGTCCCGTCGCACGCCGTCGGTCCGGCGACCTCGCTGATCTTCAGCGGCATCGGAATCGCTTCGGTGCTTGGGATTCCGGCCGGTGCCTACGTCGGTGAGCTGGTCGGTTGGCGCTGGGCCTTCGCAGCCGTCGGCCTGCTGTCCATCGCGTTGGCCGTCGCCCTCGCGTTCCTGCTACCTCCACTTCCCGCCGCCAAGGCAGTCCGGGTCGGGGACGTCTTGGAGGTCCTCAAGATCAAGCAGGTCCGCGTCGGACTCGTCCTGGTCGCCCTCGTTGTCACCGGCCACTTCTCGGCGTACACCTACGTCCGTCCGTTGCTGGAGAAGCTCGCCGGCATCAGTCCCGCGCTGATCGGCAGCCTGCTCCTCGCGTACGGCGTGGCCGGCGTACTCGGGAACTTCCTCACCGGGTCGATGCGCCCCGCCCGCGCGATGACGTTCATCGCAGCCGGTGTCGCGGCCGCCAGCATCGTGATGCCCTTCCTGGGTACGACGATCACCGGAGCGCTCGTGCTGTTGCTGGTCTGGGGTCTCGCGTACGGCGGTACGAGCGTGAGCACGCAGGCATGGGGTCACGCGGCGGCACCCAGTGCCCCCGAAGCATCGAGTGCCGTACTCGTGGGGGTGTACAACGGCTCGATCGCACTGGGTGCCTTCACCGGCGGCCAGGTCGCCGACCACGTCGGTACGACGACCGTCACCTGGCTGCCCGCCATCCTCGGGACCGCGGCGCTCGTCGTGGTACTAGCGAACCGCCGCCAGCGCGGCTGAGTCCTCGGCACCGAAGTCGTCCTCGAGTTTCTCCGGGGAGTAGTCGAGGTCGATCCCGGCCACGTCCGCGCCGACCGCCGACTCGATCGCACCGAGTCGGCGGGTCGCGCGATCGCCGGCGTACGTCATCAGCGCGGTCGGGTTGATCTCCGGCGGGAGTTCGGGGGAGTTGTCCATCGCCCACTGGATCTGGGTCAACGCGTGCGGGAGGAGCTCCTCCATCGTGTCGGTGACGACCTTCCAGTTGGACGCGTCCGCGGCGACGTGGCGGCGGCAGGTGAAGGTGCCCCAGGCCATGTGCCGGCGTTCGTCGTCGCCGATCCGGCGGATCAGTTCCTGCATGCCGGGCAGGACGCCGCGCGCCGTACAGAGCAGGTTCCACGCGTGGTACCCGGTCAGCGCCAGAGTCCCTTCCACCACGTGGTTGTAGGTGACACTCGCGCGGACCTGGTTGGCCGGGGACGGATCGTCGGCGAGTGACTTGAGCGCGACCGGCAGGGCCTCGTAGAAGATCGCGCGGTAGCCGGGGTTGTTCTCGACGTAGTGGTGCAGGTCCTCGGTGATGCCGACCGCGTCCAGCCAGAGCCGGAAGACCGCGGTGTGCTTGGCCTCCTCGAAACAGAACTGGGTCAGGTACATCTCGTCGCCGAACCGCCCCTCGGCCGCCATCGCCTGCAGGAACGGCTGCAGATCCTCGGTGACCGCCTCCTCACCGGCGACGAACTGCGAGCAGAGCAGCAGCGCGTTCTCCCGGTCGTTACTGCTCAGCTCCTGCCAGTCCTTGGCGTCCTGGCTGAAGTCGATGTCGCGCGGGTTCCAGAACTTGCGGTTGCCCTTGTCGAACAGCCGCAGCGGCAGCGCCTCCCAGTTGAGTCCGCCGGACCGCAGCGAGCTGAAACCCTTGCGGTGAAGGGGATTCGTGGTGGTGGTCGTCATACCTGCCTCCTGGCTTGGGACAGAAAGGGACTGAGGACGCGGGCCAGCTGCGCCGCCACCGCCGCCGGGGGAGGGCCCGGCGTGACGATGTGGCTGAGGACGACGCGCAAGGCGACGTCGACGCAGCTGGTCGCGTCCTCGGGTGGTACCTCCGGCCAGTGCTCCCTGACGTGCTCGTCCAGCCGTAGGTGGGCCACCTCCAGCACCTGCTGCCCCCGTGTGGTCAGCAGTTGACTGGCCTGGTCCGATCCCGGCTGGCCCAGCGCCGCCTTCACCAGCGGGTTCTCCCCGGCCAGTGTGAGCGCCCGCTCGACCGCGGCCCGCAAGCCGTCGATCGGGTTGGACTGCTCGGCGAGCGCCGCGTTCACGTCCAGCAGGAACCGCTCGGTCTCGCGGGTCGCCACTGCCTGCAGCACGCCCCACTTGTCGCCGAACTCGTTGTAGACGGTCTGCCGTGACACCCCGGTACGACGGGCGACCTCGTTCATCCGCAGCCCGTCGTACCCGCCGGCCACGATCGCGTCGTACGCGGCGTCCAGCAGTTCGTCACGCAGTCGGCGCTTGGTCCGCCCGGCGAACGAGTCCATGAGACCGATGGTTTACATTTCCTCCTCGAATGTCAAGAGGCCGGACAGAATGTCCTCAGTTGTCAACTGCCGAGAAGTGCTCCGCATCGCCGGTCCGGGCCGTACTGCGGACGCCGTCGATGCTGACCGGGATGTCGCCGGCCAGGGTGATCCGGTGCAGTCGCCGCGGCTGGTCGTCGTAGTCCGCGACGCCGTAGTGCTGGGTCGCCCGGTTGTCCCAGATCGCCAGGTCGCCGGGCTGCCACTGCCAGCGGACGGTGTTGTCGAGGTTCGTGATCCGGTTCTGCAGGAGCTGGAACAACGCGGTCGTCTCGGCCGACGTGAGGCCGACGAAGCGCCGTGACGAAATGACCCAGCACGAGCGAGCGCTCCCCGGTCTCGGGATGGATGCGGACGACCGGGTGCTCGGTCTCGAACAGTTTCGAGACGAACTGCTTGCGGTGCTCCTCGACCTTCACGTCCACCCCGCCGATCCGGGTCTCGTCGACGCGGCCGGCGTAGTCGTAGACGTTGCTGTGCACGGCCCACAGCCGGTCCACCAGGGCCTGCAGTGCGACGGGCAGCTTCGCGTACGCCGTCACGGTGTTGGCCCACGTGGTCGCGCCGCCGTACGCGGGCAGGGTGACGGCGCGGAGCAAGCTCGATCGCGGGGATCCGGTCGACGAACGTGACGTCGGTGTGCCAGCTGTTCGCCTTGCCGTAGGCGGAGTCGATCGGCAGCACGTGCTCCGCGCCCTCGATGCTCTTCGAGGTCGGGTGCGCGAGCGTCGGCGTACCGAGCAGCTTGGCGAAGGCGAGCTGGCCGGCGTCGTCGAGGTGATGCTGCTCACGGAAGAAGATCACCTTGTGCTCCAGCAATGCCTGCCGGATCGCGCCGACGGTCTGCTCGGACAGGTCGCCGCCGAGCCTGACATTGCCGATCGACGGCGCCGATCGCGCCGCCGGCCTTGGTCACGGTCACTTCGGGTGCTTCCAGCTGGGTGGTCATGGTTGCCTCCCTGGGAGAATTGGTTAATAGACATAATCCGACTGATTTACTGCACATATCCGCCGTTTCGGGATGCGAGACCGGGCGCCGGGTGCGCACGACGTAGGGTTGGGGACGTGTCAACCGCCGAGATCCAGCCCGCTGCCGCCACGTTCGATGTGCCGGAACTCGTGGTCGGGTTCGACCTGGACATGACGCTGATCGACTCCCGGCCGGGGATCCAGGCTGTCTGGGATCTCCTGGCCGCCGAGACCGGCGTACCGATCGACACCGACCTGGTGGTGAGCCGGCTCGGGCCGCCGCTGACCTGGGAGATGGCGAACTGGTTCCCGCCTGACCAGGTCGACGCGATGGTGTCCCGCTACCGCGAGCACTACCCGTCGTACGCGATCACCGGGAGCCTGCCGCTTCCCGGTGTGCTCGAGTCGCTGGCCGCCGTACGGGCGTTGCGCGGCCGGACGATGGTGGTGTCGGCGAAGTACACGCCCTCGGTCGTGCTGCACCTGGAGCACCTCGGGCTGGACGTCGACGAGCCGGTCGGTGATCTGCACGGTGCCGAGAAGGGCATCGCGCTGCGCGAACACCAGGCGACGATCTACGTCGGCGACCACACCGCCGACATCGACGGTGCGCGTGCTGCCGGTGCGGTCGCGGTGAGTGTGGCCACCGGCCCGTTCACCTGCCGACGAGCTCCGGGCGTACGGCGCTGATGTCGTACTGAACGACCTGACCGAGTTCCCGGCCTGGCTGGACGCGTACGTGCTCGAGCAGCGGCTGGAAGCGTTGATGCGGCGGCTGTCGAGCTACCGGAACATGGTCGTCGCGTTCAGTGGCGGTGCCGACTCGGCGTTCCTGCTGGCGGCCGCGGCGCGGGCGATCGGCCCGGCGAACGTGATCGCGGCGACCGCGGTGTCGCCGAGTCTTCCGGTGGCCGAACTGGAGCCGGCGGCACGGTTCGCGGACAGCATCGGCGTACGGCATGTCACTCCGCACACGCACGAGATGGACCGGGAGGGGTACCAGGCCAACGCGGGCGACCGGTGCTACTTCTGCAAGGCCGAGCTGGTGGAGACGCTGCAGCCGATCGCGGACGAGTTCGGGATCGACCGCGATCGCGACCGGGACCAACGCCGACGACGCGATCGCCGGCTTCCGGCCGGGGATCCGGGCCGCGTTCGAGCGGGGTGCGATCACGCCGCTGAAGGACGCGCGGCTGACCAAGGCGCAGATCCGCGAGGCCTCCCGGAGCTGGGGTCTGGAGACCTCGGACAAGCCCGCGGCCGCCTGCCTGTCGAGCCGGATCGCGTACGGCATCCGGATCACGCCGAACCTGCTGGCCCGGGTCGACCGGGCCGAACAGACGGTCCGTTCACTGCTCACGCCGTACGGCGTCGAGAACGTCCGGGTCCGCGATGTCGGGGACACCGCGAGTATCGAGATCGACGCCCGGCTGCTCGATCAGGTCGATCACCAGACGCTCGTCGACGCGGTCCTGGCCGAGGGATTCCCGGCCGCCCGGGTCGATCCGCGCGGCTTCCGTTCCGGGTCGATGAACGAACGGTTGAAGGACCCGGAGAAGTACCGGTAGTAGTGCGGAATGCCTCGCCGCGTCAGATAGTTTTCCTGAGGCGCCGCGGCGCTGGTTCACGTACGCTGGGTAGCCGATCGGGCAGCCCGCCCGTCCTGTTCCGACGATTGACAACAAGAGGTTCTCGTGCCCGTTGGCAAGGTCAAGTGGTATGACTCCGAGAAGGGGTTCGGTTTCCTCAGCAAGGAGGAGGGCGGGGACGTCTATGTCCGCAACGACGCCCTGCCCGCCGGAGTGACGAACCTCAAGCCGGGCCAGAAGGTCGAGTTCGGTGTCGTCGAGGGACGCAGGGGTGAACAGGCCCTCCAGGTCCGGCTGATCGACCCGCCGCCGTCGGTGGCGAAGGCGATGCGGCCGAAGCCGGAGGAGATGCAGCTCGTCATCGAGGACCTGATCAAGCTGCTCGACAACCTCGGCGAGGGTTACCGCCGCGGCCGCCACCCCGACAACAAGGCCGCCCGCCAGGTCGCCACCGTCCTCCGCGGCGTCGCCGACAAACTCGACGTCTGACCACCCCACCCCACCCCACCCCACCCCCACCCCACCCCACCCCACCCCCACCCCACCGCCGCGCCATCGCCGCCCGGGTCCCGCCAACGGATAACCCCTCGTGTTATTGGTTCTCCCCTCGTGTCATGACTGGAGAACCGGCAACCTGAGGGGTTATCCGTTGGCGTGACGCGGAGAGTTGGCGTGACCCGGAGAGTTGGCGTGACCCGGGAGAGTTGGCGTGACCCGGAGGTGGGGGCGGGGTCAGCGGTTGTGGCGGTCGATGCGGGACTGGATGCCGTCCAGCACGGTGTCCAGGCCGAACCTGAACTCGCCGGAATCGAAGTCCACGCCGAACTCCTCGGGCGCCTCCGGATGCTCCAGACCGGCCGCGATCGCGGGGAAGCGGTCCCGATCGGCCAGCATGGTCAGCCGACGGGTGTAGAGCCGGTCCGCCTCGAGCGCCGCCTCGTCGGTCAGCATGTGCGCGGTGATCTGCACGGCTCCCCTGACGTAGATGTTCACCAGCAGCATCGACGACAGCCTGTCCTGCGGTGTCAGCGGCGTACCGTCGAACGCGTTCAGCGCCGACTCCATCCACTCCAGCTGGTTCGGTGACAGCGGCGGCTCGGTCACTGGGACCTGCAGGATCCACGGGTGCTGCTGCAGGCCGAGGCGGAAAGCCTCCGCCCAGGCGGTGATCCGCTCGCGCCAGCCGTGCTCCGGATCCGGCGCCGGCGGTTCGCCGAACGCGTTGTCGAGCATCACGACGTACAGGTCGTCCTTGGAGTCGACGTACCGGTAGAGCGACATCGTGGTGAAGCCGAGCTCGGCCGCCACCTTGCTCATCGAGACCGCGGCCAGCCCACCGGTGTCGGCCAGTTTGATCGCCGCCCGGCCGATGTCGCTGATGTGGAACGCCGGCTTCGGCCCCGGCCGCTGCCGCCCTTCGATCCCCCACAGCTGCTCCAGCACCCGCGGCAGCTCCACCGGCGTCTCGTCGCTCATCCGTCGGCCCTTCTTCCTTCTCGGCTGCCGTGAAGTCTATCTGTTTACATCATAGACAGATATGGCTATGGTCTGCGTACGGCGCACACAGTGTGCGTCGTACACAGATCTCTGAGGGGTAGTCATGAGTACGACGGAACGTGCGGGACGGAAGGAATGGATCGCGCTCGGCGTGCTCGCACTGCCGCTGCTGCTGGTCTCGATGGATGTCTCGGTGCTGTACTTCGCGGTCCCGTTCATCAGTGCGGACCTGGGGGTGTCGGCGACCGAGCAGCTGTGGATCTTCGATATCTACGGGTTCGTGCTGGCCGGGCTGCTGATCACCATGGGGTCGCTCGGTGACCGGATCGGGCGGCGCCGGCTGCTGCTGTTCGGCGCGGTCGCGTTCGGTCTGGCGTCGCGTCGCGGCGGCGTACGCGCAGAACCCGGAGCAGCTGATCGCCGCCCGGGCGCTCCTCGGCATCGGCGGCGCGACGCTGATGCCGTCGACGCTGGCGCTGATCCGGAACATGTTCCACGACCCGGCCCAGCGGTCGAAGGCGATCGCGTTCTGGAGCGCGGTGATGATGGGCGGGATCTCGCTCGGTCCGGTGCTCGGCGGGTTCCTGCTGGAGCACTTCTGGTGGGGTTCGGTGTTCCTGATCAACACCCCGGCGATGGTTCTGCTGCTGGTGCTCGCGCCGGTGCTGCTGCCCGAGTTCAAGGCCCCGGACGCGGGGCGGTTCGACCTGGTCGGGTCGGTGCTCTCGCTGGCCGCCGTACTGCCGGTGATCTGGGGGATCAAGGAGCTGGCAGCGCACGGGGTGGCGGTGTTGCCGGTGGTGGCGATCCGTGGCCGGCCTGATGTTCGGCGGTGCTGTTCGTGCAGCGGCAGCGGACGGCGTCGTACCCGATGATCGACCTCGCGATGTTCCGCAACCGGGCGTTCAGCGGTTCACTCGCGGCCAACACGATCGGCACGCTGGCGCTGGTCGGCAACGCGGTCTTCATGACGCAGTACCTGCAGTTGGTGCTCGGGATGAGCCCGCTCGAGGCGGCGTTGTGGGCGCTGGTCCCGTCGGTGGCTGTCGGCGGCGCGGCACCGCTCGCGGCGGCACTCGGCGCGGAAGGTCGATCGGGCCAACGTGATCGGCGGCGCCTTCGTCCTGGCGGCTTCCGGGTACGGCGTCCTGACCCAGGTGGACCCGGGTTCGTCGCTCGCCGTACTCCTGGTCGGCTCCGGACTGCTCGCGGCCGGGCTCGTCATGGTGATGTCCCTGGTCACCGAGGCCGTCGTCGGCTCCGTCGCTCCCGAACGCGCCGGCTCAGCCTCCGCGGTGATGGAGACCTGCGCCGAGTTCGGTGGCGCCCTCGGCATCGCCATCCTCGGCTCCATCGGCACCGCCGCCTACCGAGCCGACCTCCCCACCGACGCCACAGCCCCGGTCCGCGAAGGCCTCCCGGCCGCAACCGCCGCAGCCGCCCACCTACCGCCCGAACTGGCCCAGACCGTCCTGACCACAGCCCGCCACGCCTTCACCCACAGCCTCAACGTGGTGGCGCTCGTCGGCACCCTCCTGCTCCTCACCACAGCTGTAGCCGCGACCCTCACCCTCCGCGGCACCACCCCGGCCGTCGAGCCGGCACCCACCGAGGAACGACAGCCAACCGTCTGATCCCGGACCGCCAGGCCATGACAGTGCCGCGACGATGAGGCTCTCCCGCCTGCGACCACCCGGAGTCGGCAGTTGTGATGGCCTGGCGGTCCGCCCTCCGCTACCGCGGTGGGCGGCCTCCGCCGGGGCGCCGCCGGTTGAACAGTCCACCGCGGTCGCGTTCGACGGTCGGCTCCTCGGCCCAGGGGGCCTGGTCCTCGACCGTCTCCTCGTCGTCCTCGTCGGGCTGGCCGCTCCACCACCGGCCGACCGGCTGCTCCGGGCGTTTCGGGCCACGCTTGTCATCGTCGACCTTCAGTTCAACGGTCGGCTCGTCGTACCGGCGGGAC
The DNA here is from genome assembly GCA_963770725.1 of uncultured Actinomycetota bacterium. Lineage (GTDB taxonomy): Bacteria > Actinomycetota > Actinomycetes > Propionibacteriales > Kribbellaceae > Kribbella. The sequence goes on along the minus strand of CAVYQT010000007.1, from coordinate 210,774 downwards.
GAGCGCTCGCGGCCGGCGCGTTGCTCGGCGACGCTGGTGGTCAGGATCGTGCGACTGGTGCTCGTCGGCCGCTCGGGTTCCGGGGCGTGGTGGCCGCCGCCCGGGGCTTTCGGCCTCGGCTTGAGCGGGTCCGCGGTCGGGCGGCCCGACGACTTCATCCGTACGACGAGGAACACGACGGCCAGCAGTACGGCGGCGAGGAAGCCGAAGCCGAGGCGGGGAATCAGGGGCATGACGATCCCGCAGCCGCCGCCGATCACCCAGGACAGCTGCAGCACGGTCTCCGAGCGGGCGAACACCGACGTACGCACGTTCTCCGGCACGTCGCGCTGGATCATCGCGTCCAGCGACAGCTTGCCGAGCGAGCTGCACAACCCGGCGACCAGGCCGAGCACGATCAGGATCGGGAACCCGTAGAACACCGCCACCAAGATTGCGACCGCCGCGTCCCCCAGCAGCACCACCAGGACGACGGTCTCGGGTTTTCGGGCCCTGAGCAACGACCCGAGCACGGTACCGAGGCTGTTGCCGAGCACCCGCCGCCGCGATCACCGCACCCGCGGCGAGTGCACCGTCGATCCCGCTGACCGGCTCGTCCCGGAGCAGGAACGCCAAGTACATGGTCAGGAACCCGGACACGAACCGCAGCCCGAGGTTGCACCGGATCCCGCGCGCCACCGCCGCCGTGATCGCCCGCCGGCGGGCGTCGCGTCCCGCCGTACCGGTCATCTCCTCGCCGGCCGGCGAATCGACCTTGTTCGGCAGCCGGATCGCCAGCACCAGACCGACCGCGTAGACGAGCGCGGCCCAGCGCAGCGACCACTCCGGCCCGATCGACGCGAACCCGGCCGCGAGCCCGGCGCCGACCGTCGCACCGGCGACACCGGCCAGCGAGATCCGCGAGTTCGCGGTGACGAGGCTGACCCCCTTCGGGAGCAGCCGCGGTACGGCGGATGCCCGCGTCACGCCGTACGCCTTGGACGCGACCAGGCAACCCAGGGCGGCCGGATACAGCCACGGCGAAGCGCTGCCCGTCATCGAGGCGGCGAGGCTCCAGACCAGGAACCCGCGCAGACCGAGCGTCGCGCCGATCGCCCACCGGCGACCGTGCCGGAACCGGTCCAGGATCGGCCCGATCAGCGGCGCCATCAACGCGAACGGTGCCATCGTCAGCAGCAGGAACAGAGCGACCCGGTCGCGCGCCTGCTCACTCGGTACGGCGAAGAACACCGTCCCGGCCAGCGACACAGCGAATGCGGTGTCACCGGCCGCGTTCACCGCGCCGAGCTCGATCAGCCGCGACAGCCCGGACTCACCGGCGCCTTGCGCGCTGGTCAGCCCCCGGATCCGCCGTCCGGTCGCCTTGCCGACCTTCCCGCCGGCCACGGCCGTCTTCCGGGATGCGGACGCGACGCCGCTGGCGCCGACCTTGGAGGCCTGACCGACCTTCTTGCTCGCCGTCCCGAACTTCTCCCGGGCGCCGCTCAGTCGCTCACCGGAGCTCTTCCGGCGGCGTCCGGTCTTGTCACCAGGCGTCCCATGGGTCTTGTCACCAGGCGTCGATGCTTCACCGGGCGTGCCGGGTCTTGTCACCAGGCGTCCCGCCGGCCGCCGGCGCGCCGGATGAACCGGTTGTCGCCTTCTGGTCCTCGGGGTCTGGGCTCTGCATGGAACCATCCTGCCTCCTGCGGGGGACAGACCGTAGTCACGGCGCGTTCGGAAGACTGCCGCGACCGTGCGAGAATGGGCGATTGTGACTCCCGTCAAATCTCCGGAACCGGTTCGCGCCAAGCCCGACGCCATCTGTGTCGCGGCGGTCGAACCTGCCCGCGAGGCCGCGATCGCCGAGGCCGGCGCCGCGCAGATCGGCGAGCACCTCGGTCACCTGGTCGAGGGTGAGCGCCTCGTCACGCACTACTTCGCCTCCACCCACCCCGGGTACCGGGGCTGGCGCTGGGCGGTCACGCTGACCCGCGCCTCGCGCGCGAAGACGGTCACCGTCAACGAGGTCGTCATGCTCCCGGGCGACGCGGCGATCGTCGCGCCCGAGTGGGTGCCGTGGTCCGACCGGGTCCAGCCCGGCGACCTGCGGCCCGGCGACCTGTTCCCGACCCACGCGCACGACCCGCGGCTCGAACCGGGGTTCACCGATACCGGCGCACCCGAGGACGTGCTGACGGTCGTCGAGGAGCTCGGGCTCGGCCGTGAGCGCGTGCTGTCGCAGTTCGGCCGGGAAGAGGCAGCCGAGCGCTGGTACGCCGGCGACTTCGGCCCGTCAGCCGCGATCGCGCAGGCCGTCCCGTACAAGTGCAATGCCTGCGGCTACTGGATCCGTCTGGCCGACAGCCTCGGACAGGCGTTCGGCGCCTGCACGAACGAGATGGCTCCGGGCGAGGGCCGAATCGTCTCCTACGACTACGGCTGCGGCGCCCACTCCGACGCGGTCATCGACCTCCCGGACCAGCCCGCGGCCGAACACGCCTTCGACACCACCGGGTACGACGACATGGCGCTGGCGGACCAGGCGAGGACGGACGCCCTCGAGGCTGACGCCGTCGAAGCCGAGGTCGACGTCACCGAGACCGCCGCGGACGAGATCGCCCAGGCCCCCGACGTACCGCAGCCTGCCGACATCACCGACGCACCCGCGCCGGACGAGGACTGATCCCCGACATCCAGTCGAACGGCTTTCGTAGTACTGCCGTCCTTTCACTCTCCGGCGAGGTCGTCCACCGACTCCCGGATGAGGTCGACGTGTCCGTTGTGTCGGGCGTCGCCCGCTGATACTCCAGGAAACCCACAAGGGTCTCGGCCTCAGGGAGTCGTCGGTGCGGCCTGGGCGGCTTGGTCGATCTTCGCGCGGTGGTCTGCCCAGTACGACGGGTCGCGGTCGTGCAGCACCTTGTCGCTCGGGCCGGCGCCGACGCGGCCGTCGAGTTGCTCGCGGAGGATGTCGGCGTGGCCGGCGTGGCGGTTGGTTTCGGTGAGGACGTGGACCATGACGTTGAAGAGCTTCACGTCGGGGCGCGGCCACCACGGCACGTGGCCGGGCGCGTCGACCGGGAGTACTTCGATCGTCGCGTCGGTGAACTCGCATGCGAGCCGGTAGCGGTCGACGATCTCCGCGCGGGTCTCGTGCTCGGTGGCCCACATGTCGTCGCCGCTCCAGGCGTCGTCGCTGTCCCAGCGGGGGAGCGGCCAGGGCGACGGCCGGTTGAAGACTTCGCTGAAGTAGCGCGCCTCCGTCACCGAGAGGTGCTTGACCAGGCCGAGAAGGTTGGTCCCGGTGGCAGTCAGCGGCCGGCGAACGTCGTACTCGGACAACCCGTCGAGTTTCGACAGCACCGCCTCGCGGATCCATTTCAGGTCATCCTGCAGATACTGCTTCGCGAAGTCGTCGATCACACGCCGAAGCCTCCCACGGCCGCCCGCAGAACGCGGCCGACGGTCGTGTCAGTCTTCGAGGGGGCTGCGGTGGCCGGCTTGGATGGCGGCCCAGCGGCGGCGGCAGTACCAGAGGCCGATGAAGCCGAGGCCGATGCCGGCGACGGTGACCCACAGCCACCACTCGAGGCCGTCCTCCTTGAGTTCGTCGCGGAAGATGAGGACGACTACGAAGGCGACCGTCCAGGCGACGATGCCGGTGATCACGCTGGGAATGCCGGAGAGGTCGAGTGGCTTCACCTCGGCGTGCACCAGTTCCCCGCGGGCCAGTTGGCTCGTCGGGTCGGTGCGCTTCTTGCCTGCGGGCTGCTCGTCTGCCACGGACCCCACTTTAGCCGTCGTGCCGAACTGTTTTCGGTCAGCGCTCGCAACCAGCGGGCAGGAGCTGGCACCATTCCGCCATGAGCTCGCCCCAAGCTGCCACCGCCCGTGACCGGTCCAACCTCGTGGACTCGTTCTTCAAGATCAGTCAGCGTGGGTCCACCGTCAACCGGGAGATCCGCGGCGGCCTGGTCACGTTCTTCACGATGGCCTACATCGTGGTGCTGAATCCGCTCATCATCGGCACGGTCAAGGACGGCGCCGGCCAGTTCGTCGGCGGCGGCACCGACCCGACCGCGTCGATCGCGAAGGTTGCCGTCGCGACCGCGCTGGTGGCGGGTGTGGTGACGATCCTGATGGGCGTGCTCGCGAACTTCCCGCTCGCCCTCGCGACCGGCCTCGGCCTGAACGCGTTCGTCGCCTTCTCGATCGCGACCAAGATGACCTGGGCCGACGCGATGGGCCTGGTCGTGCTGGAGGGCCTGATCATCTTGATCCTGGTGCTGACCGGGTTCCGCAGAGCGGTGTTCGAGGCGGTCCCGGTGCAGCTGAAGGTCGCGATCAGCGTCGGGATCGGCCTGTTCATCGCGTTCATCGGCTTCGTCGACGCGGGCTTCGTCCGGCGTCCGGCCGCACCGACCGCGCCGCCGGTCGAACTCGGTGTCGCCGGCAACCTTCGCGGCTGGCCGGTGCTGGTGTTCGTGTTCGGGCTGGTCCTGATCGTCTCGCTGTACGCGCGCAAGGTGAAGGGCGCCATCCTGATCGGCATCGTGGCGTCGACCGTGCTGGCGATCGTGATCGAGTCGATCGCCTCGATCGGCGCGCGGACCACCGACAACCCGGGCGGCTGGGGCCTGAGCGTGCCGAAGCTGCCGGACGAGCTGGTTCAGCAAACCCAACCTGGACACCATCGGCGAGTTCAGCCTGTTCGGGTCGTTCGAGAAGGTCGGCGTGGTCACCGCGCTGCTGCTGATCTTCACGCTGATGCTGGCCGACTTCTTCGACACGATGGGAACGATGACCGCGATCGGCGCCGAGGCCGGTCTGCTGGACAAGGACGGCAACCCGCCGAACGCGCAGCGGATCCTGATCGTCGACTCGGTCGCGGCCGCCGCCGGTGGTGCCGCGTCGGTCTCGAGCAACACGTCGTACATCGAATCCGCGTCGGGTGTCGGTGAGGGCGCCCGGACCGGGCTGGCGAGTGTGGTCACCGGGTTTGCTTCCTGCTCTCGATGGTGGTCGCGCCGCTGGTCACGCTGGTGCCCTACGAGGCGGCCACGCCGGCGCTGATCCTGGTCGGGTTCCTGATGATGACGCAGGTGAAGGGGATCGACTTCGACGATATCGAGGTCGCGTTCCCGGCGTTCCTGATCATCATCCTGATGCCGCTCACGTACTCGATCACAGCCGGTATCGGCGGCGGTTTCGTCTTCTACGTCATCCTCAAGCTCGTCCGCGGCAAGGCCCGCCAGATCCACCCGCTGATGTGGGTCGTCTCGACCCTGTTCGTCGTCTACTTCGCCATCGGCCCGGTCGGCGACTGGCTCACCTAGACACCTCGGCGCGGAGCTGGAGGTACTCGGCCCGCGCGGTGAACAGGTCACGGAGCTCGGCGCTGATGGTGTCGAGGAACTCCTCGCGGTACGACGAGTCCGTCATCAGCGCGATCGAGTAGTAGAGGCCGGTGAAGTTCGCGATGCCGACGGCGACCTTCACCAGGCTCGCGCTGATCACCATCGGGTGGCCCAGCAGTTGGACGTCGTACGACCAGCCGCCGGCGTCGACACCCCAGTCCTCGTAGATGGTCTGGGAGATCGCGAGCATGCCGAAGGCAACGAAGAACAGGCCGACACCGCTGCTCACCACCAGCGTCTGCACCCATTGCCGGATCACCAGGCTGACGCTGAGGTTCAGCCGCTGGAGCCGGCGCAGCGGCGGGCCGGAGTCGACGTCCTGCTCGATCTCGTCCAGCTCCTTCGGGAGCCGCACGATCAGGAACAGCGTGCTGAGCAGGGTGAAGGCGGCCACCGAGACCAGGATGAACGCGATCGGCATCCCGGTGAAGACCTGCCACATCTCGGTGTTGATGAACAGGACCAGTGAGAACACCAGCAGCAGTGGAAGCGCGCGGACCATGCTGGTAATCGAGGCGGCCAGGTCCCCGGCCAGCCGGCGCAGGCTCCAGTACGTCGTCGCGATCAGGCCGTAGCCGACCACGACGTACACGGCACCGATGAGCAGGAGGTTGCCGAGGGCAATGCCGAAGAACTGCTTGACCTGTCCCTCGGTGACCAGCGGGAACAGGGCCGGGAGCAGCACGAACACGGACAGCTCAGGGATGCCGAAGCGGGTCGGCAGCGACCAGAACGGGCGGCCGCGGAAGCCGTTGAGCAGACCGAAGCCGACGACGAGGACCGCCAGGGCGACGAACACGGTCAGCAGGTTCCTCCGGAACCCCCAGTCCAGCGAGGTGGCGCCGAGCATCTCGGCCAGGAACACCAGCACCAGCAGCGGGGTGGCCCTGGTGAAGATGTCGTGCGTCGGCGAGAAGTCCTCGATCAGCAGCGGCAGCCCCGCCCGCCGGAACCGCTGCTCGTACCGCTCGAGCTCAGGTGTCCCCATGATCGCGAACCCTAGCGGGTGCCGAAGGACAGGAGGTGTTCGGCTCGGCCCGGTCGGCCACCGCTCAGCGAGGCGGGACAGACCGCTCCGGCGGGCGAGACCTCCTGTCCTTCGGTCCCTGACCGGGATACCAGCGGCCGGCGGTACCTGACCGGGAATACCAGGGGTCGGGTAATCGTTTTCGTTAGCAAAGGTAATGAGTTAAGGTAACGATATGCCCGAAGTCGTAGCGCAGCAGGTGAAGAGTGACGTCGGTCTGGCGAGTGCCCTGCGGTCGTCCATGCTCCGGCTGTCCCGGCAGATCCGGCGGCAGCGTGAGCCCGGTCACGACCTCACCGCGAACCAGCTGAGCGTGCTCGGCGCGCTGGCCAAGCACGACGCGATGACGATCGGCGAGCTGGCCGCGCACGAGCAGGTCAAGCCGCCGTCGATGACGCGGATCGTGTCGAACATGGAGGAGGCGGGCCTGCTCGCCCGCCGGCCGCACCCGACCGACAAGCGCCAGATCATGGTCGAGCTGACCGGCCGCGCCGACGAACTGATCGTGGCCAACCGCCGGCGCCGCGACGAGTGGCTGCAGAAGAAGCTGAAGCAACTGACCCCCGAGGACCGCGACATCCTGCGCAAGGCAGCCCCTGTTCTCGAACGCCTGGCGGCTTCATGAGTCCGACCTTCCGCGCGTTCAAAGTCCGTAACTTCCGTCTCTACGCCTCCGGCGCGATCGTCTCGAACATCGGCACCTGGATGCAGCGCGTCGCCCAGGACTGGCTGGTCCTCGAGCTGACCCATTCCGGTACGGCGCTCGGCATCGTCACCGGACTGCAGTTCCTCCCGGCTCTCCTGCTCGGCCCGTACGCCGGACTCGTCGCCGACCGGTTCCCGAAGCGCCGGGTGCTGACCTGCACCCAGATTGCGATGAGCACCGTCGCACTGGTGCTCGGCACGCTCACGGTCACCGGCCTGGTCGTGCCCTGGCACGTGTACCTGCTGGCGCTGCTGTTCGGTGTCGGCACCGCCTTCGACGCTCCCGCCCGGCAGTCGTTCGTGGTCGAGATGGTCGGCCGCGACGAGCTGGCCAACGCGGTCGGGCTGAACTCGGCGTCCTTCAACACGGCCCGGCTGATCGGCCCCGCGCTGGCCGGTCTGCTGATCCACTGGGTCGGCACCGGCCCGGTCATCCTGGTCAACGCGTTCACGTACTTCGCCGTGATCCTATCGCTGCGGCTGATGCGGGTCAGTGAGCTGCACACGCCGAAGCCCGCGGCCCGGGACAAGGGCATGATCCGCGACGGGATGCGGTACCTGTGGCGCCGGCCGGAGCTGATGATGATCCTGGTGACGGTGTTCTTCGCCGGCACCTTCGGCCTGAACTTCCAGTTGACGTCCGCGTTGATGGCGACCCAGGTCTTCGACAAGGGGGCGGGGGAGTACGGCATCCTCGGCTCGATCCTGGCGATCGGCTCTCTGGCCGGTGCGTTGCTCGCGGCCCGCCGGGTCCGGATCCGCGCTCGCCTGGTGATCGGCGCGGCCCTGATCTTCGGTGTGATGGCGATCATCAGCGGCCTGATGCCGACGTACCTGAGCTACGCGCTCGTGCTCCCGCTGGTCGGGCTGGCCTCGCTGACCATGCTGACCTCGGCGAACGCGACCATGCAGCTGAGCGTCGACCCGACCATGCGCGGCCGGGTGATGGCGCTCTACATGACGGTCCTGATGGGCGGTACGCCGATCGGCTCGCCGCTGATCGGGTGGGTCGGGCAGCAGTTCGGCCCCCGCTGGTCGCTGATCGTCGGTGGCGGCCTCACGATTCTCGGGACGACCGCCTCCGTGCTCTACTTCTCCCGCCGCCGCGGCCTGTCCATCCGCCCGCGGCTGCTGCCCCGTCCGCGGCTGGAGATCCTGCCGCAGCCGGCGCTCCTCGGCGAGACGGCAGTCGCCGCCGAGATCATCCCGGTAGAGCCGGGAACCAAGGCGTCGGCCGAGCCAGGAATCAAGCCGTCGGTCGTCCCGGTCGACCCGGGAGGCAGTCCGTCGAAGGATCTCGGACCCCGGGTGGCCTAGCGCTTTTGCCGTCAGCGCCACAATGGGGTGTGACTCATTACGACTTGGTGATCATCGGGACCGGCTCGGGGAACACGATCGTGAACCGGCGGTTCGCGGACCAGAAGGTGGCGATCGTCGAGCGCGGCCTGTTCGGCGGCACCTGCCTGAACGTGGGCTGCATCCCGACCAAGATGTTCGTGCACACCGCCGACCTCGCGGCGGTCCCGTCGGTGAGCTCCCGGTACGGCGTCGACACCGAGCTGACCGGGGTCCGCTGGCGCGACGTCCGGGACCGGATCTTCGGCCGGATCGACCCGATCGCGGCGGGTGGTTCGGAGTACCGGCACCACCACGCGGACAACGCCAACGTGACCGTGTACGACGGCACCGGCCGGTTCACCGGCGTCAAGGAGCTGACCGTCGACGGCAAGGATGGCACGACGAGTACGCTGACCGCCGATCAGTTCGTCCTCGCCACCGGCAGCCGGCCGATCGTGCCGTTCATCCCGGGTCTCGAGGAGGTCGGGTACCACACCTCGAACACGATCATGCGGCTGGACGAGCCGCCGCGCCGGCTCGGCATCATCGGCAGCGGGTTCGTCGCGGCCGAGTTCGCGCACGTGTTCTCGTCGTACGGCGTCGAGGTCACGCTGATCGCGCGGTCGAACCGGCTGATGCGGCACGAGGACGCCGAGATCGCCGAGCGCTTCACCGAGATCGCCCAGAGTAAGTACGACGTACGCCTCGACCACGACACCGTCCGGGCGGCCCGGCGCGACGACGGCTCGATCGCGCTCGAGATGCTCAGCCCGCAGGGTGTGGACGAGCTCGTGGTCGACGAGGTCCTGGTCGCCGTCGGCCGGACGCCGAACTCGGACACGATGAACCTGGACGCCACCGGGGTCGAGGTCGACGCCGAGGGTCGTGTGGTCGTCGACGAGTACCAGCAGACCACCGTGGACGGCATCTACGCGCTCGGCGACGTCACCTCACCACACCAACTCAAGCACGTCGCGAACCATGAGGCGCGGGTGGTGAAGCACAACCTGCTCAACCCGACCGACCGGATCAAGTCCGACCACCGTTTCGTCCCGCACGCCGTGTTCAGCGCCCCGCAGATCGCGGCCGTCGGCCTCACCGAGGAGCAGGCCGAGGAGCGCGGAATCCCTTATGTCGTAGGGCGTCAGCAGTACGCCGACATCGCCTACGGCTGGGCGATGGAGGACACCACCGGCTTCGCCAAGATCCTGGCCGACCCGGAGACCGGCCAGATCATCGGCTGCCACATCATCGGCCCGCAGGCGTCCTCGGTGATCCAGCCCGTCATCCAGGCGATGAGCTTCGGCCTGGACGCCTACTCGATGGCCCGCGACCAGTACTGGATCCACCCGGCCATGTCGGAGCTGATCGAAAACGCCCTCCTCAAGCTGAAGCTACCTGCGAAAAGCTGAAGCTACCTGCGAAACGCTGAGATCACCTCGGCCATGCCGTCCAAGGTGTCGAGGTCGGGCAGGCTGATCATCACCTCGGTGACACCGGCCTCGGACAGTTCGCGGAACCGGCCGATCTGGTCGGCGATCGTGCCGGCGTTGACGGACGCGGCGTAGCGGGCCGGGTTCTGGTTGCGCTGGCGCAAGCGGGACACCAGCTCGTCCACCTCCCGATGATCCTTGCCGACCAGGGTGGTGGACAGATGCGTGAGCTCGACCGGACGGTCGGTCAGCTCGCGGAGGTAGTCCGCGTGTTTGCGCACGGCCGCGACATCCCCGAAGACGTTCACGGCATCGGCGTACCGCGCGGCCACTCGCAGGGTCCGACGACCGCTTCCGCCGACCAGCAAGGGCAAACGCTCCTGCAGTGGTCGCGGGTAACATGTCGTGTCCGGTACGTCGAGCACCGCGCCGTGGAACGGTTTGTTGCCTGGTCCCCATAACACCGGCAGGAGCTGCAACGCGTCCTCGAGCACCGCGTACCGCTCCGCGACCGACGGGAACGTCCACCCGTACGCCTTGTGCTCCGCCTCGAACCACGCGAGCCCGACACCGCAGACCGCACGCCCACCACTCAGTACGTCGAGCGTCGCGGCGATCTTCCCCAGATGCGCGACGTTCCGGTAGGTGATCCCCGAGACCAGAGTCCCCAGCCGCACCCGCGTCGTACACGCGGCCAGATAGCCCAGCGTCGTCCAGCTTTCCAGGAAGTCGTCCCAGGCCCGGCCGACCTGCGGAATCTGCCGGAAGTGGTCCATCACGTAGATCGCGTCGAACCCGGCCGACTCCGCTCCGGACGCAACCTCACGGATCCACGACGCCGTCCCCGTCCGCCCGGCCTTGTGCGTGTAGCTGCTCAACTGCAGCCCGAACCGCAGTCCCGCCGGCGCCTCCTCCTGCCGCTGCGCCGCCGCGCCGGCATCCACGAACGCCGACGGTACGACGCGAACCACGGCCGGCTCGAGTACGTCGTCGTACCCCTCGAGTGGCAACTCCTTCTTCACCGCGGTCCACGATCGCAGTTGCGACGTCAGTACGTCGGCCGGAATCCGCTTCTCCCTCGACCGGTTGCGCGACCTGCACTCGGCCGCTGGTGTATCGAAACCGACCGCCACACAGGGCATCCCGGCCGCCCGCGCCAACTCCAGCCACCGCAGCCGACGGTCCCGATCGAGCCCGAGCGTGTCGATCACCGTCGTCAGCCGCCGGCCGATTCGTTGCCGCACCACCTCTTCCAGCAACGCGAACGCATCCGCACTGGCGGCCAGATCGTCCTCCCCGGCCCCGACCAGCGCCCGCAGCCGATCACTCGACACGATCAGGTCCGCGGCGAACCGCTCCGCCGCCCACGTCGACTTCCCCGAGGCACCAGGCCCCACCAGGATCACCACACACGGCGACGGCAACTTCAGCTCATCCACAAAAGCAGTTTCCCGCACCGATAGGATTTCGGGATGCGATTGTTCGTGGCGGTAGTGCCACCGATTGACGTAGTGGAGGATCTGAGCGAGTTCGTGGAGCCGCGGCGGGAGCATCCGGATGACGACATCCGCTGGGCCGCGGACGAGCACTGGCACATCACCCTGGCCTTCCTGGGCGAGGTGCCGGACTGGAAGACGGACGAGTTGGGGGAGCGGCTGGAGCGGGCCGCCAAGCGGCAGAAGCCGTTCGAGCTGCAACTCAGCGGAGCGGGTGCGTTCCCGGGTGTGCCCGACGCGCGAGTGCTGTACGCCGGGGTGCGCGACGACACCGAGTCGCTCAAGCACCTGTCGATGACGACGAAGGCGGCAGCGAACCGCGCCGGCGTCACCGTGGAGGGCCGGAAGTTCACCCCGCACCTGACGTTGGCCCGGCTGCGCCGTCCGGTGGACGCCACCCGGTGGGTGCGGATCTTCGACGCGTACGACGGCCCGTCGTGGACCGCGGGGAGCGTGCAACTGATCGAGTCCAGGCTTGGTGAGGGGCCCGGGCACAGTGCGGCGTACGCCACAGTGGGCGAATGGGACTTCTTAGGTTAGCCTCAGGAAGGTTAGCCGTACCTAACACTGCGGTAGTGGCCCGGTCGCCGTCAAGGCGACCGACTCGGAATGTGACCTGAGTCGCCGGGACGTGACGTCCGGAACGAGTACGTTCACGGTCACCAACGGCGGCAGCAAGGTTACCGAGTTCTACGTGTACGCCGATGGCGACCGGGTGATGGGTGAGGTCGAGAACATCGGTCCCGGCCTGAAGCGCGAACTGATCGTCGAGCTGCCGACCGGCAAGTACCAGGCGGTCTGCAAGCCCGGCATGGTCGGCAACGGCATCCGCGGCGATCTGACCGTGACCGGTGACGCGCCCGCGCAGGTCGACGAGGACACACTGCTCAAGCAGGCCACCGTGAGCTACCAGCGGTACGTGAACTCGCAGGCGGTCGCGTTGGAGCAGAAGGTTACCGAGTTCGTGACCGCGGTGAAAGCCGGTGACGTGGCCAAGGCCAAGGAGCTGTTCCCGGTGTCGCGGACGTACTGGGAGCGGATCGAGCCGGTCGCGGAGTCGTTCGGCGACCTGGACCCGAAGATCGATGCCCGGGTCAACGATGTCGAGCCGGGCACCGAGTGGACCGGGTACCACCGGATCGAGCAGGCACTCTGGGTCAACAACACCACGAAGGGCATGGAGAAGTACGCCGACCTCCTGCTGGCCGATGTGAAGACGGTGGTGGCCAAGGCCAAGGTGGTCCAGCTCAACCCGCTGCAGCTGGCCAACGGCGCCAAGGAACTGCTCGACGAGGTCGCCACCGGCAAGATCACCGGTGAGGAGGACCGCTACTCGCACACCGACCTGTGGGACTTCGAGGCCAACGTGGAAGGCTCGCAGGCCGCGATCCAGGCACTCCGCCCGGCGCTGCAGAAGCGTGATCCTGCCCTGGTCGCCACGCTGGACACGAACTTCAAGGCAGTCTTCGCCTCGCTGGACAGGTACCGCGTCGGTGACGGCTTCAAGCCCTATGTGGTGACCGAGGCCGAGAAGAGGGAGCTCGGCCGGGTCGTGGACGGACTGGCCGAGCCGGTCAGCAAGGTCGCCGGAGTGATCGCAACCAAATGACCCAGGAACCGGCACAACGTAAGGGAATCTCCCGGCGCGGCCTGATCGGCGCCGCGGGTGCGGCAGTGGCCACCGGCGTCGCCGGGTACGCCGCGCATTCGGTGCTGGCCGGCGAGGAGTCGCAGGCGACGGACAGCTCCGGGCCGGTCGAGTTCCACGGCGAGCACCAGGCCGGGATCATCACCCCGGTCCAGGACCGGCTGCACTTCGCCGCGTTCGACGTCACCACGACCAAGCGTGCCGACCTCGTCGCGCTGCTGAAGGAGTGGACCGCGGCCGCGGCACTCCTGACCGCGGGGCGTGACATCGGACAGTACGGCGCGGTGAACGGACCGGGGGAGGCGCCGCCGGAGGACACCGGTGAAGCGGTCGGCCTGCCGCCGGCCCGGCTGACGCTGACCATCGGGTTCGGTCCATCGCTGTTCGACAAGCGGTTCGGCCTGGCGTCGAATCGGCCGGCGGCGTTGGTGAACCTGCCGCACTTCATCGCCGACGACCTGGACCCGAACCGGTCCGGCGGCGACATCGCCGTACAGGCCTGCTCCGACGACCCGCAGGTCGCCGTACACGCGATCCGCAACCTGGCCCGGATCGGGTTCGGCCGGGTCGCGGTCCGCTACTCCCAGCTAGGGTTCGGGCGTACGGCGTCCACGTCGCGAGCGCAGACGACACCGCGGAACCTGTTCGGCTTCCAGGACGGCACGAACAACCTGAAGCTCGAGGACACCGCCAAACTCGAGCAGCAGTTGTGGGTGCAGCCCGAGGACGGTCCGGACTGGATGGTCGGCGGCTCCTACCTGGTGTCGCGGCGGATCCGGATGAACATCGAGATCTGGGACCGTACGTCGCTCGGCGAGCAGGAAGTCATCATCGGCCGGGGCAAGGGCACCGGCGCGCCGCTGGGCAAGGCCGACGAGTTCGACGCGATCGACTTCGAGGCGAAGAACTCCGACGGCGAGCTGAAGGTCGCCACCGAGGCGCACATCCGGCTGGCGCATCCGTCCTTCAACAACGGCGCCGAGTTGATGCGTCGCGGCTACAACTTCGTCGACGGCTCGGACGGACTCGGTCGGCTTGACGCGGGCCTGTTCTTCCTGGCCTACCAGCGGGATCCGCGCAAGCAGTTCATCCCGGTCCAGAACCAGCTGGCGCGGTCCGACGTACTGAACGAATACATCGTCCACGTCGGCTCCGGCATCTTCGCCTGCCCGGGCGGCGTCACCGCCGGCTCCTACTGGGGCGAGAAGCTGTTCGCCTGAGCCGCCCACTCCTTACCGATGCCTTTGAGGAGTGGGGGATAGACGAAGATGTGGCGGAACGGCAGGATCGCCCGCCATGTAGAGCCTGCCCAGGTGTCCGTTCGGTTTCACCAGGACGGCCATCTGGCCGCGGTAGCTGCCGCTGCCGTCCGGGACCCAGGTCAGATGCATGACCGCGTGGCAGGTCTTGTTGGACATCTCGGCGGCGAACTCGTCCTTGGTGAGGAACACCGAGCTGAACGGCAGCTTGTCGAACTCCGGCCCGGCCGGGCCGTGCCGCAGATCGTCCGGCAACCGGTCGCGGCGTACCGCTCGTCGTGCGGCGCCTGGCCGGCCAGCGCGATCACGGTGCCTTCGAGGGCGCCGACGAATGCGCTCGCGACGACCTTGGCCGGCGGTCCTGGCTTGAGTGCTCCAGTACGGCGCCCGGCCTTGACCAACCCGGCGACCAGGGCGACCAACTGTGCGTAGTTCTCCTCGATCTTGCCTGAGCTTTCCCCAGCCCAGCACCGACCCGGTCAGTGGAGCGGGATGGCGATGACCTCGCCGACGTCGGCGCAGACGCCGCAGTTGGAGACGTATGCGTTGCCGTTCCTGATCGCCAGGCCGGTCGGCATCGTCAGGCCCTCGCTCGCGATGACCGTCCGCGCGCCGTTCTCGCCGACCCGGATCAGTGCACCCGTGGGGTCACCCGACAGCAGACCGTTGTACGCGATCTCCAGGACGTAGAGTGCATTGTCCGGACCGAAGGCGATGTCGATGATGTTGGTGAATCTACCGGCCGCCACCTGGGGCTGCCCGCCCGGCCCGATCCGGTAGACGTTCGCGCCGCCGACCGGGAACGGGAACCCGGTGAGCTGACCGACGTAGAGCGCGCCGTCCGGGCCGCGGGTCACCGTCGTCGGCACCGCCTGCATCGGGATGTCCGGGCCGCCGAACGGATTCGGCACCAGCCGCGTCGGGAAGACGGTCAGGGTGGAGATGCGTCCGTCCGAGCGCACCCCGAGCAGAGAGTTTCCACCGGCATCCGCGACGACCTGACCACCCTTCGTCACCAGCAGGCCCTGCGGATTGGTGTCCGGCAGTCCGCCGTCCGGGTTCGCGGACAGCTCGTACGCGCCGATGTCCGCTACGACCTTGAATGTTCCCTTGGGCGCCTTCGCCCGAATCAGTGTCCCGGCGAGCTGTCCGTTCGGAGGCAGTTGACTCCGCAGGCCCGGGTCGTCGCCGAGACCGAGCGTCACGTACAGGTTGCCGGTGCCGTTCAGCCCCACGTCGGACGGTCCGAAGACCTCGTCCGTGCCCTGGAGGCCGAAGGAGGGGAGTCCGGTGAGAACCCGCGTCTGGTGCCCTCGTTTCACCTCGGTGACCGCACCCGTAGCGCCGTAGCAGATCTGCCCGAGCGGATGCGGGATGCACGGCCCGGCGCCGCCAACACCTGCTTCGGCGACGTAGAGTGTGCCGTTCGGAGCGAATCCCAGGCCGCGTGGGCTGTCGAGGCCGGACGCGATCACCTGCCACGAAGTGCTTTGTGCGCCCGCCGGTACGACGGGCAGGGCGACGAGACTCGCCCCGGTGATCAATGCTGTGCCGATGACCGTCAAACGTCGGAACATGTCCCCTCCCAAGGTGTTACGGCCCCCTCTTCACTCCCGAGTCTGCGCGTATCCGCCCCGACCGTCACGGGGTCAGCACGTGCAAGAAATGCCGGTGGCCCCGGACAGAGCCGGGGCCATCGGCAGAGCGTAGTACTGCGATTACTTGACGGCGCCCGCGGTGACGCCGGCGACGAAGTGGCGTTGGGCCAGGAGGAAGCCGATCACCACCGGGATGCTGACGACCAGGGCGGCGGCCATGATCTGGTTCCAGTAGACGTTCGTCTGGTCGAAACGTACGACCCCAACCGCCACCGAACGTCCTGGCGCCAACCCGCCACTGATCGTTCGAGTGGATAACCCCTCGCGTTGTGCCTTCTCCCCTCGCACACGATGGAAGAACCCCTCGTTCGAGGGGATATCCGGCTCTCCTGCCTGATGTGTGGGTCAGATTCTGCCGGGTCGCACGAGGCGGCAGCGTACCGACGGACGGGTAGTGGTCGGGACCTGCGCCCTCCGACAAGTCCATCCCCGCCTGGACGCTCCGGACCAAACCACATCGCAGCCGACTACTACCCGTTCTTCGGTACACCGCACCCGATTCCAGCAGCATCGGACCGATCTGAACCACCGGTCGATGGCCTCGGCGCGCCTCGGGCAGCCCCACACCCCACTCGCCATCGTCGAACTCGACATCCTCGATGACGGACCTGCCGACCCCAGATCGCCCCCACAAGCTGTCCACACACCGTTCGCCTGACTACCACGTTCCTGTTCCTCCGCAGCTCAGAAACCCAGCCAGGCAACGGCGTGCACCCACTCAACGCGCGCTCAAACCACCCACACATGCGTCAGGAGAGCCGGATATCCCCGCAAGCGCCCGCCTACTTCCCCCGCCCGAGCTACGCCGTTCCGCGCTACACGCCCGGAGGTGCGCAGTCCCGCGCTGCGCTCGACCGGCCCCCACCCTTCCCCCGCCCCGAGCGGAGCGAGGGCGGGGTGCCTTCAGCTTCTGGCGGGGCCTGACGACTCGCGGGCGTGCAGCTCACCTGCAGGGGCTTCTTCGTGGAGCTCCGCCTCGCCGCCCGCCACCCGCAGCAGCAGATCCGCCGCGGCCCGCCCGCGTTCCATCGTCTTCTGGTCGATCGCCGTGATCCCCGGCCGCGCCAGCTCGCACAACGGCGAGTCGTCCCACGCGAGGATCGACACCGCACCGGGTACGTCGGTGCCGTGGTCCATCGCCACCCGCAGCGCGGCCACCGCCATCAGGTCGTTCCCGAGCACGATCGCGGTCGGCGGGTTCGGGTCGGTCAGGAATCTGCGGGTCAGCTCGGCGCCGTCGTCGTACCGGTAACTGCCCTCGACGTGCCGGACCGTCATCCCGCGCTGTTCGGCCCCCTCGGCCAGCATCCGCACCCGCAGCTGCTCGTGGACGAACGTGAACGGCCCGCTGATGTGGGCGATGTCGCGGTGCCCGAGCTCAACCAGGTGATCGAGCAGCAGCGTCACCGTCTCGACGGGCGAGCTGATCAGCCGGCCGACCTGGTCGTCGGGACCGTTGGAACTCACCACCACACACGGGATCCCGAGCTCCTTGAGCAGCGTGATCCGCGGGTCGTCGTCGTGCTCGTCGAACAGGATGAACCCGTCGACCCGCCCCTGCCGGGACCATCGCCGCAGTACGTCGAGATCCTCGCCGTGCTCGCCCGTGAGCCGCAGCAGCAGTGACGAGTCGACCTCGTTCAGGTACTGCTCGATGCCGACCAGCGTCCGCATGTAGAACGCTTCGGTCGAGATCAGCGCGGGGTCGCGGGCGATCACGATGCCGATGGTGCGGGTCCGGCTGGCCGAGAGTGCGACGGCGGCCGAGTTCGGGTGGAAGCCGAGTTCCTCGGCCAGGTCGAGGACCCGCTGCCGGGTCTCCTCGCTGACACCCGCCCGGCCGTTGAGTGCGTACGAGACCGACGCCTTGGAGATGTGCAGACGGCGTGCGAGATCGCTGATGGTGACTCTCCGGCGCCCGCCACCGCCCGCCGGACCGTCGTCGGCGCTGTCGCCGGCCAAGGATCCGGGTGTCGTCATGTCTGCCTGCAACCCCGCACAGCCGAGAGGGTAGCAGCGCGTTTACGGGGGTAGCGCGTTCCCCGAGGTTTGGATAGCGTTTTCCCATGACGCCTGGTGAACCGTTGCGACTGGATTTCCTGCCCTGGGAGTACGCGCGCGTCGCGTCCGACGAGGAGCGTGAGCGCCAGGTCGAACGGCAACAGCGACTCGGTGGGACGCTGTCGCTGGCGGACAACGTGTACGTCGCGGAGTCGGCGGCCGTGTACTGCGAGGAGCTCCGGATGGGGGAGCGGTCGTACATCGCCGCGCACGCCTACGTCACCGGGCACATCACGCTCGGCTCGGACACGACGATCAATCCGTTCTCGGCGGTCCGCGGCCGGGTCACCATCGGCGACGGGGTCCGGATCGGCGCGCACACGTCGTTGCTCGCGTTCAACCACGGGACCGCGCCGGGAGAGCCCATCTTCCGCCAGCGACACACCTCACTCGGCATCACCGTCGGCGACGACGTCTGGATCGGCTCGAACGTGACCGTCCTGGACGGCGTCACCATCGGTCCACACTCGATCATCGGAGCTGGTGCAGTGGTCACCAAAGACGTCCCTGCCAACACCATCGCCGCCGGCAACCCGGCCCGCGTCCTCCGGTCGCGGTCGGCCTCTGCCTCGAAGCCCGCCGCCGACCTCGGCGACCGGCTCGCTGCTTTCACCTCCAAGGCTCGGGAGCAGGTGGACGACGTACTGCGCCGAAGCTGGGACGGCGAGCGTTTCGTCGACCGGCCCGGACTCGATCACGCACCGGCGATCCGCCCGTGGTGTGACGCAGTCGAGATCGCGGACGTACTGATTCGTCGTACCCCTGAAGGTCACACCCGTGACGACCTGGTCCGCCGCCTCCGCGCGCGCCAGGATCCCGAGAGCGGACTGGTCTCACCAGGAGACCTCGCCGACGTCGGCCTCGACGTACCGGCGACCGACAAGCTGTCGGTCCTGGAGGGTCCGGCCAGCTATCACATCCTGTGCGTCGGCTACGCCTTGCAGGTCCTCGACAGCTCCTTCGAACATCCGATCCGGACGGACTTCGAGCCCGGGGAGCTGGAGCGTCAGCTCGACAACTTGCCCTGGGCAAGACATGCGTGGTCGTCCGGTTCCGGAATCGATGCCCTCGGCACCGCTCTGGCCCGGAACCTCAAGGATCACGGGGTATCCGGGCCCTTGGAGACGCTGATGGGGTGGCTGCTGGTTCGTGCCGATCCCGCTTCCGGGATGTGGGGTCAGCCGCATCCGGACGACGGATGGCTGCAGGTCGTCAACGGTTTCTACCGGCTGACACGTGGCACCTACGCGCAGTTCGGGTTGCCGCTGCCGTATCCGGAACAGGCCGGCAAGACGCTGCTTGCCCACAGCAACGACAAGCGGATGTTCAGCGGTGACGGTTACAACGCGTGCAACGTGCTGGACGTGATTCACCCACTCTGGCTGGCCGGCAAGCAGACCGATCTGGGCCGCGCGGACGGCGCTCGATGGGTCGAGGACCAGCTCAGCCGGATCCTGGACCGATGGGTGGACGGCGAGGGCTTCGCCTTCGCGCCGGACGGCACCGACGACCGCGCCATCCCGGGTCTGCAGGGCACTGAGATGTGGCTGGCCATCATCTGGCTGCTCTCCGACTACCTGGGGCTGTCCGACGCCGTCGGCTACCGTCCCCGCGGCGTTCACCGACCCGAGCCGCTGGTCAGTCCTCGCTGAACCAGATGGTCGCGTCGAGTCCTCTCAGCCGGGTCTCTCCCGACCCTGCCCCGACGTGCGGTCGAATGGGGTTCCATTAGCCTGAGGGCGTGGACCCCCGCACCCGCCGACTGGTGACCTCGCTCGTACTGGCCGCACTGGTCGCCATGGTCGTCATCGCCGCACTCGTTCGCTGACGCTTCGGCGACTAGCCTTCTGCCGCATGACCACCACCACGGGAGCGCGGTCGCCGTACCTGATGCGAGCGGGGCTGGTCCGCAACGTCCGGTCCGCGGAACACCTGACCACCTTCGTGGTGTCCGGTGTGGCGACCGTCCTGATCACCCGCCTGTTCCTCGGGCTCAGCGGCTACCCGCAGATCGGCGGCAAGGGCCTGCACATCGCCCACGTCCTGCCCGGCGGCCTGCTGATGCTGGTCGCCATCTCCCTGCTCCTCGCGTACGTCGGTCCGGTCGTGCGACCGGCGGCAGCGCTGATCGGCGGGGTCGGGTTCGGGCTGTTCATCGACGAGGTCGGGAAGTTCGTCACCTCGGACAACAACTACTTCTACCAACCGGCCGCAGCGATCGTGTACGTCGTCTTTGTGCTGATCGTGCTCGCGACCAGGTTCCTCACCACCCGGCGTCCGATCGATCCGCGCGAGCAGCTGGCGAACGTGGTCGACCATGCCGTCGAAGGAGTCTCGGGCGGGCTGTCACGCCGCCGGCTCGCACAGGCGTCGCAGCAGCTGCGTCAGGTCGGTGCTGACGTGTCCGCTCGGCGCGAGACCCGCGAGCTGCTGGCTGCCTGTCCGGCTGACGAGGTGGAGCTCGCAGCTCCGGTGGATGCCGCCTGGAAAGCCCTTCGGCGTGGGTTCGACCGGCTGGCCACCCATCCACTCGCGCCTCGGGTCGCGGTCGCCGTACTGTTCGTCCAAGCGATCGGGGCGCCGGTCATCGCGGCCGGGATCCGGTTCGACGACGGGCTGGCCGCGGACATCCCGGTGCTCGGAGTAGCCGCCGGGAGCTTGCTGTCGGCATCGTTCACGGTGCGCGGCGCGGTGCAGTTGCGGAAGAAGAACCGGGCTCGTGCGATCCGGTTGTTCGAGCTGGCCGTGCTGGTGTCGCTGCTGGTCACGCAGGTGTTCCAGTTCGCCGGTACGCAGTTCGCGGCGGCGTTCGGTATGCTGCTCGACCTGGTGCTGCTGGGACTGCTGGGGGCAGAGCGGGACCGGTTGGCCCGCAAGGAGGTCGAGGCGACGAAGGCTAAGTCGTGGGGACTGCCACCGGATCCGAACCGGCCGCCGTTCCCTGAGGATCCGTCGGATCCGGTGTAGCCTTCCAGTTCTCGTGCCGCCCGATCAGCAGCGGTGACATGGTCGCGACGAAGTAGACCGCACCGGCCGTGAGCAGTGCCGGCGCCAGACCGATGCCGGCGATGGCTGCACCGGCCACGACTCCTCCGAGCGGTACGCCGGTCCAGCAGATCGCGTCGGCCAGAGAGTTGACCCGGCCGAGCATGTGCCGGGGGATCCGCTCGATGAACAGTGCGCCCAGCACGGGGTTGATGAACCCGGCTCCGATGCCGCCGACGGCGTACACAGCCATCAGCGCCCACACTGGTGCGTCGAACGCCATCACCACGAAGCGCGGTGCACCACAGGTCAGGAACGCGAGCGTGAAGACCAGCTTCCGTGGTATTCGGTCGCCGACCGCCGACGCGACCAGTGCGAAGAGTGTGGCGGTCAGTCCGAACGATGTGAGGATCAGGCTGGTGTGCCCGGGCCCGTAGCCGTGTTCCTTGATCCAGACGGGCAGCAGTACGGCGCCGACTGCCGCGTCGAGCAGGTTGGTCACTGCGATCATCATGACGAGCGGCATGATCAGCCTGTCCTGGCGGAGGAAGCGCCAACCCTCGAGCAGCCGCTGCTGGTATGTTCCGTCGTCCGGCTTGTCCGCCTTCTGGTGTTGTCTGGGGATCCAGCGGGCGATGAGGACCGCGCACACGCCGAACGATGCCGCGTCGATCCACAGTGCGTTGACCTCGCCGACGAGAGTGATGAGCGCACCGGCGATGGCGAACGCGATGAACCCGGCCAGTCGCTCGGTGGTGCTCTCCAGGCCGGTCACACGCTCGAGCGGGACACGGGCGGCCTTCGCGATGTCGGGGATGAGCGTGCCCTTGGCCGCGTCGCCTGGTCCGCGGAGTGCTCCGGCAACTGCGACCAGCGCCAGCAGGACTGGGAAGGACAGGGCGTTCAGTGTGTGGAGCAAGGGGATCAGCGCGACTACTCCGGTGCTGGCGGTGTCCGCGAGCACGCTGATCCGGCGTGGGCCGACTCGGTCGATCAGCGGGCCGCCGACCGCCTTGAAGATCACCAACGGCGCCATCTCCGCCAACGCGACCACACCGGTCTTGAACGGCGACCCTGTTGTCATCAGCACGAACCACGGGATCGCGATGGCGCTGACCCGGGTCCCGCAGATCGACACCACATTGGCCACCAGGAACGCCACCAACGGCGCCCGGGCAGGCCTCACCGCCGTACCCGCCTCACCCGTCTGCCTCACCTTTCGCACGCACGCCGTACGGCGGCTTACCGGGTCTCTCGCGGATACGCCTGGATCTGGACCGACACCTGCTCGGCACCCTCGGGCAGGGGAGCGGTGAGGTCCGGCGTCTTGTACTTCTCGAACACCGCCGTGACCTCCGTCAGCATCGCGGCCAGCTCCTCCGGCCGGAGATGGAAGAGGTAGTCCGACAGCATGCTGGCTTCCCGCCACGCCGGCGGCAGCGTCTGCATCGCGTCGATGAAGCCGAACATGTTCTCCGCGTACGACTGCCCGAGCCCGTGCAGGTAGCCCAGCGTCAGCTCCGGCTCCTCGTCGAGCAGCGCGGCCGCGTCGAACGCTGTGCCCTGGTGCGCCGACTTCCACCACCGGTCCCGCGCGTTGCCCTGCGTGTCGTCCTCCACGACGAGGCCTGCCTCGGCCAACTGCCGCAGGTGGTAGCTCGTGGCGCCGGTGTTCGCCCCCAGCCGACCGGCGAGCGTGGTGGCTGTCTGCGGGCCGTAGACGCGCAGCAGCCCGAGCATCCGGTTCCGCATCGGGTGCGCCAGCGCCCGCACCAGGTGCCGATCCAGCTGGACCATCTTCGCGTCGGCCGGCGCTTCCTCAGAGGGTGTGTCGTCGCTCATGCCGTCGAGAATAGGACTGCAAAGGCTCTTTGCAAAGAGATTTTGCAAAGAGTTTCTGTCGTCGGTTGTCCACAGGCGGCTGATCGGTGGTCCGGGAGGGGTGGGATCGCGGCATCTTCTCTGTCGAGAAGGGGACCGGATGCCGCCGGTGGCCGCCGGACCGTACGACGAAACGGAGAGAACGACCCATGCTGCGAGTGATGCTCGAGGACGCCGACTACTGCGACGTCCCGGCCGACCTGATGACGTTCGAGGAGGAGGCGGTGGTGTTCTGGCGCGACGGCGAGGAGGTCGGCCGGCATCGCCAGGTACGGATCCGGTCACTGGAGCTGCTGGACAACCGCTCGATGACCCGCAAGATCAAGGCGGCCCGCAAGAACCATCCGAACGCCTTCCGGGTCTGGTCCCCCGAGGAGGAGCAGACCCTCACCGAGCTCTTCCGCACCGGCGCCACCAAGGACGAACTCGTCGAAGCCCTGGGCCGCCAACCAGGCGGGATCGCCACCCGTCTGCGCTCCCTGGGTCTCCTCAAAGAAGACGAAAGACTGGAGTAATCCATGCCCAGGCTCGGCCACCCTTTCACCCCGTCCCCACAGCACCCGTGCGCACCCGCGCCACCCACGGCCGGACACGTCCGGCGGCTGGCTGCTCTGCGGGGCCGGGCGAGACCGTTTTGTGATCGGGTTGTGGGGTCGGAGACAATGGCGCGATGCAGGCAGACGTGGATCCGGAGCGGACTTCCGGCGAGCCGGACGCCGGCTCCGGCGCGGAGTCCGGCGCGGAGTCCGGCGCGGAGTCCGGCGCGGAGTCCGGCGCGGAGTCCGGCGCGGAGTCCGGCGCGGAGTCCGGCGTGGAGTCCGGCGTGGAGTCGGGGGCGCGCGACGTGATCCGCGCAGCTGTGCTGGATCCGACCAGCCTGGTCCGGGCGGTCACTT
This sequence comes from uncultured Actinomycetota bacterium, assembly GCA_963770725.1. Classification (GTDB taxonomy): domain Bacteria; phylum Actinomycetota; class Actinomycetes; order Propionibacteriales; family Kribbellaceae; genus Kribbella. The sequence continues at coordinate 186,988 of CAVYQT010000007.1, read as the reverse complement.
CGGGCCGCCGCCGTGGCCTGGAACCACCGCAGTACCAGCGCGTCGAGCTCCGGTACGTCGACCTCAAGGACGTCCGTCACCTGCAGATCACCGAGTACGACGAACGCCAGGCGCATACCCGCAACGTCGACCAGGACGTGGAGAAGGCGGTCGACGAACTGCTCGACCTGCCGTACGGGACGTGGCACGTCGAGACGACGACCGAGACACTGCGGCTGCGGTACACGAAGAAGGGCAAGGAACTGCTGCACCGGCAGGCGGACAGCCGGGAGCAGGCGACCAGCCACGACCGGGTGAAGCAGCGCGTGCTCGACCCGGGCGCGCCGTTCCTGATCGAGCTCGGGATCAGCGACCGCCACGGCCGGGTGAAGCCGTCGCGGCAGGCGAAGTACAAGCAGATCGAGGAGTTCTGCAAGCTGCTCGCTCCGGCCTTGGACGAGGCGATCGCGGCGGGCCGGATCGCGACCGGCAGGCCGCTCCAGGTGGTCGACCTCGGTTGCGGCAACGCGTACCTCACCCTGGCCGCGTACCACCTCCTGACCGCGGCCGGGCACGACGTACGCATGACCGGTATCGACCACAACCCCGCGGCGCGCAAGCGCAACACCAGCGTGGTGGCTGCGCTCGGCTGGCAGGACCACATGCGGTTCGTCGACGCGACCATCCAGGCGGCGGAGCTCGACGTCCGACCGGACGTCGTACTCGCGCTGCACGCCTGCGACACCGCGACCGACGACGCCCTCGCCCGCGCGGTCGGCTGGGAGGCTCCGCTCGTGCTCGCGGCTCCGTGCTGTCATCACGACATCCAAAAGCAGCTCAAGAGCGTCACACCACCGGCGCCTTATGCGCTGATGACCAGATATGGCATCGTTCGTGAGCGATTCGCCGACGTCCTGACCGATACTCTCCGGGCGGCGGTCCTGCGACAGGTCGGATACCGGGTGGAGGTTGTGCAGTTCGTGGACAGTCAGCACACTCCGCGTAACCTCCTTCTGCGGGCCGCCCGTACGGGCGCCCAGCCCACCCCCGACCTCCAGACCGAGTACCAGACCCTGATCAACGACTGGCATGTCACTCCATGCCTCGCCGAGCTCCTCCTGACGGACAGCCGCGAGGTGGTGTCGTGATGCGGTTCCGCGCTGGTCTCGCCCTGGTGGCGGCCGGGTTCTTCAGCCTGGCCGGTGCGGCAGTCCCTGCCGGTGCGGCGCTCCCGGCTGGTGTGGCGCTCCCGGCGGCCGCGTCGCCGCGGACTGGCGCGCAGGGGCCGGCCGCGGATCCGTCGCCGGCGGCGAAGAAGCTGTTCACGATCCGCGACGACCGGGTGGACGAGTCGTCGGGGCTGGCCAAGGCGTACAAGTACGAGGGCATCTACTGGACGGTGAACGACTCCGGCGACAGCGCTCGCGTGTTCGGCGTCGACACCACCGGCAAGGTCAAGATGACCCTCAGCTTCAAGGCCGAGGTCCGCGACGTCGAGGCGGTCGCCGTGGACCGTGATGGAACGATCTACGTCGCCGACATCGGTGACAACAAGGCCAACCGGGACGTGATCGAGATCTACACGATCCCGGAGCCGGACCAGCTCGGCGACGCCGAAGTACGCTACCGCCGGTACGACTTCGTCTACCCGGACGGCGCTCACGACGCCGAGACGCTGCTGGTAGAGCCCGGTACGAACCAGCTGTACATCGTGACGAAGTCCGCGAAGGGCGCCGCGATCTACGCGGCACCACCGGCCCCGTCCCGCGAGGGCACGAACGAGCTGGTCAAGCTCGCGCCCGCCCCGGCCGGCCTCTTCACCGACGGCACCTTCCTCCCGGACGGTCAGCGAGTGGTCCTGCGGTCGGCCACCGGTGTCTCCACCATCGCCTGGGGCGAGGCCCCGACCCTGGTCGCGAGCGCGAACGTACCGGCCGCCCAATGCACGTCGATCGCCCTGTGCGAATCGGTCGCCGTCGGCCAGGCGGCGGACACGGTCCTGATCGGCAGCGAGGGTGAGAACTCCGCCGTCTACCAGGTCCCCGTCCCGGCGAAGAAGGCCGCCGCCACGCCACCGGCCGCCTCCGCGACTCCCAAACCGGCCACCGGCAACGAATCCAGCACCGAGCCCTCTAACAGCAACAACCTCCGCTGGATCCTCATCGGCGCCGCCGCCTTCGCCCTGATCATCACCATCATCACCTTCCCCCCAGGCCGCCGCGAACGCCTCGACCGCATGGCCGAAAACGCCCGCCTCACCGGCCGATCCCCCCGCACCCCCCACCGCCGAACCCACACCTAACCCACCCCGCACTGCCACCACCGGCTGGGAGCTACCGGCACCTGTCAGCGGCGGCGTTGGATGGCAACGAAACAGCCGCCGACCCGGACTCGGATCGGCGGCTGTGCGGCGTACCAGCAGACTCTGAATGACCTACCGCTGCTGCTCGACCACGTAGTCGACGGCCTGCGTGAGCTTCTCGACATCGTCAGGGTCGACCGCCGGGAACATCGCGACCCGCAGCTGGTTCCGCCCCAGCTTGCGGTACGGCTCGGTGTCCACGATCCCGTTCGCCCGCAGCGTCTTCGCAACAGCAGCCGCGTCGATCGAGTCATCCAGGTCGATGGTCCCGATCACCAGCGACCGCGCGTCCGGGTCCTCGACGTACGGCGTCGCGTAGTCGGACTTCTCGGCCCACGTGTACAGCCGGTTGCTCGAGTCGGTCGTCCGCGCGACGCTCCACTCCAGCCCGCCCTGGTTGTTGATCCAGTCGGTCTGCTCCGCCATCAGGAACAGCGTCGCCAGCGACGGCGTGTTGTACGTCTGGTGCTTGCCCGAGTTGTCGACCGCGGTGGCCAGGTCCAGGAACGCCGGGATCCACCGACCGGACGCGGTGATCTCCTCGACCCGCGCCAGCGCGGCCGGGCTCATCACGGCGATCCACAGGCCGCCGTCGGAGGCGAAGCACTTCTGCGGCGCGAAGTAGTAGACGTCGACCTCGTTGATGTCGACCGGCAGGCCGCCGGCGCCCGAGGTGGCGTCGATCGCGACCAGCGCGCCCTCGTCGGCACCCTCGACCCGCTTCACCGGCGCCATCACTCCGGTGGAGGTCTCGTTGTGCGGCCAGGCGTACAGGTCGACACCCGCCTCCGCAGCCGCGACCGGGCGCGTACCCGGGTCGGACTTGACGATGCTCGGCTCACCGAGGTGCGGCGCCAGCTGTGCGGCCTTGGCGAACTTCGAGGAGAACTCGCCGAAGCTCAGGTGCTGGCTCTTCTCCCGGATCAGCCCGAACGTCGCGATGTCCCAGAACGCGGTCGACCCGCCGTTGCCGAGCACCACCTGGTACCCGTCGGGCAGCTGGAACAGGTCGGACACTCCCTGCTGCACCCGCGCCACGAGGTTCTTGACCGGCGCCTGGCGGTGCGACGTACCGAGCAGCTTGGCGCCTTCGGTGGCGAGAGCGGCGACGGCTTCCGGACGCACCTTGGACGGCCCGGCCCCGAAGCGGCCGTCAACGGGTTTGAGCTCTGCAGGAATCTGAATCTCGCTGGTCACCAGCGTCTTCCCTTCGTCGTCTGGCAATCCCTGAGCCGACGACGCTGTCAGCGCCATCATCCTCCCACACCCCACCCAACAAACCTCCGCGGGTCTCATACCCCACAACACCCACCCGAAGCGCACCCGCCTGCACCCACCCGAACCGCACCCGCCTGCCCACACCCAGCGCACACGCGCTGCCGCGCCCCGCGACGCAGTCAGCCAACCTCACCGCGCCCACAGCCAGCTCACTCGCGCGACCCAGCACCCAGCCCACCTACAGCCGGTCGTATGCCGCCCTCGCATGCACACTCATGCACTGGAGCTGGGCTACCCCGTGGGGCCCCTCCGCCGCCCGCGGCACCCTGCGCGGTCGAGCTGACTACTCGCGGGCTCACAGCCTGGAGACGCCCGCAAGCCGGCCCTGCGCGAGCCGGCTTGCGGGTGCGGTGCGTGCGGCGACTGCGTCCGCCGTACGGTCGCCCGCAGCCGCCACGCATCTGCGCGCGTGAGCTGACGACCCGCGGGTCCCAGGCCGTCGCCGCGACCACCGTCCTGCACGAGCCGGCCGGCTCGTGCGTGCGCGCGGCGAGCGCATCCGTGGTGCGGTTGCCGCGCGACGACGGTTCTGCTTGCGTCCGGCTACTCGTGTTTGCGGGTGATGGTGTGGTTGCCGGTCAGCAGGGCGACCGGGCCGTCGGGAGTGTCGGTCCATTCACCGCAAGCGCCACCGCCCTCGGCGACTTCCAGCTTCAGCGGGCTGCCGTCCATCCGGAGTGCCGGGTGGTAGTACTGCGCGACCCGCTCCGCCTCGCCCTCGATGTAGTGACCGATCAGCGCCCGGCGGAACCGGTCGGTGGTCACGTTCGGCGCACTGCCATGGACGAGAGCACCGTGGAAGAACAGCACGTCCCCGGCTTCCATCTCGATCGGTACGGCGGCGTCCGGCTCCGGCAGCGGGACAGTGACGTCGGTGAAGCTCACCTTCGTGTCCGCCTTCTCGGTACACAGGATCGGCCAGCGGTGACTCCCGGGGACGACCTCCAAGCACCCGTTCGCCCGGTCGACGCGGTCGAGCGCCATCCACGCGGCCACACAGGTGCCGGGCTCGGCCTTCAGATAGAAGTTGTCCTGGTGCAGCGCCTGGCCGCGGGAGCCCGGCGGCTTGAAGTAGATCATCGTCTGCACCGCGTACGGCGACCTGCCGAGCAGCGCCGTCATCACCTGATCGAGGCGCGCGTCGATCATCCAGCACAGCGAGGCGTCGTCCCAGCGGTGCATCTGCGCCATCCGCGGGTACCGGCGGAGCGGATCGCGGCTGTCGCCATGGTCGCCGGCGAAATCGTTCGGGTGTGCTCCGCGATGCCGCAGTTCCATGTAGTGGTCCCGCAGGTGATCGACCTCGTCCGCGCCGAACAGCCCGCGCACCAGCGTGTACCCGGTGCTCTCGAACTCTTCCTTGTACGCCGCGGCCACCTGCTCCTCGACCTTGTACGAAACGCTCATCCACCACTCCCGCAGTAGTTCCGGCAACCACAGCCGGATAGCCCTACTCTGTCCCTGACACTGCAATTCTCCGAGCCGCACCCCTCATCGGACCACAGACGATCGACGCAAGGACTTGGACTATTGACGCACGCCGCCCTCACCAACGACCCACGGACCGACACGAACGCCGGGGTGAACCGGTGATGGGTGGGGTGGCTGGTGGGGAGGCGTTGGGGGTGCGGTTGTTGTCGGCGCCTACGTTTTGGCGGTGTGAGCCGAGCTGGTCGTGGGTGTCGCGGCCGCTGCCGGACTACCTGCTGTGGTGCGTGCTGGACGGGCGCGGGCGGCTGGAGCTGGATGGGGATGAGCGGGAGCTGCATCCGGGCGTCTGTGCGGTGTTCGCGCCGGGAGATGCGCCGACGGCCGGACACGATCCGAGGCGACGGCTGTTGGTGTTCGGGATGCATTTCGACGTCGAAGGCTCCGGCGTCAAACCATCTGACGTCGAAGCATCTGACGTCGAAGCATCCGACGTCCGAACATCCGACGTTGAAGCATCCGACCTCGAAGAATCCGACCTCGAATCGTCTGATGTCGAAGGGTCTGGGGCTGACGGGGGTGGGGTGGTGCCGGAGCCTCGGTGGGGGGAGGTCCGGGATCGGGAGTTGCTGGGCGTGCTGGCGCGGACGAGTGATGCGTCGTACCGGCGGCGGGATCCGCTGGGGAGGCGGCGGGCTGAGCTGTGTCTTGAGCAGTTGCTCGGAGTGATCTGGGACGCCGTGCACAATCCGGGCCGGAGCGCGACGGACACCGCGGTTGATGAGGTGGCTCGGCAGCTCCGCCAGGACCCGGGGCGTGACTGGACCGTCGCGGAGATGGCCGGGCGAGCTGCACTGTCCAGGGCGCAGTTCACTCGGCGCTTCGTCGCGCAGTTGGGGATGTCGCCGGCGCAGTACCTGATCCAGGCCCGGATCGACCGCGCTCACCAGTTGCTGACCGAGACCGGCATGACCGTCACCCAGGTCGCCGCCGCTCTTGGCTACACCGACGTGCCGTACTTCAGCCGCCAGTACAAGCAACGCACCGGCAAATCCCCAAGCACCGCCCGCCCCTGACCTGCAGAGGCTCACGCCGGGACTAGGCCCAGTTGGGGTTCCAGCCTTCGATGGAGGTGGCGGCGCGGCTGGCGGGGCCTGAGTAGATGGCGGAGGGGCGGATGAGTCGGCCGGTGCGCTTCTGTTCCAGGACGTGGGCGCTCCAGCCCGCGGTTCGGGCGCAGGTGAACAGCGAGGTGAACATCGGCGGCGGTACTTCGGCGAAGTCCAGCACGATGGCCGCCCAGAACTCGACGTTCGTCTCGAGCACTCGGTCTGGTCGGCGTTCGCGGAGCTCGGCGAGTGCGGCGTTCTCCAGCGCCTCGGCTACTTCGTAGCGCGGCGCGGCGAGCTCTTGCGCCGTACGACGAAGCACCCGGGCGCGGGGGTCCTCGGCCCGATACACGCGGTGTCCGAAGCCCATCAGCCGTTCGCCCGCGTCCAGTAGACCTTTGACGTAGGCGCGGGCGTCGCCACTGCGCTCTACACCCTCGATCATCGTCAGTACGCGTGCGGGCGCTCCACCGTGTAGCGGGCCGGACATCGCGCCGACCGCACCGGACAGTGCTGCTGCGACGTCGGCACCGGTGGAGGAGATCACACGGGCAGTGAACGTGGAGGCGTTCATGCCGTGCTCGGCGGCGGACGTCCAGTACGCGTCGACAGCCTTCACGTGCTTCGGGTCGGGTTCACCGCGCCAGCGGATCATGAACCGCTCGGTGATCGTCTTCGCCTTGTCCACCTCGCGTTGCGGCACCATCGGGTGCCCGATGCCACGAGCGGCCTGGGCGACGTACGACAGCGCCATCACCGCGGCGCGGGAGAGGTCCTCACGGGCCTGTACGTCGTCGATGTCGTAGAGCGGTCGCAGGCCCCAGGCGGGTGCGAGCATCGCCAGCGCGGACTGTACGTCGACCCGCACGTCACCGGTGTGGACCGGCAGCGGGAACGGCTCGGCCGGCGGCAGACCGGGGGTGAAGGCACCGTCGACGAGAAGGCCCCAGACGTTCTCGAACGGCACCCGGCCGACCAGGTCCTCGATGTCCACGCCGCGATAGCGCAGCGCCGAACCCTCTTTGTCCGGCTCGGCGATCTGCGTGTCGAACGCGACCACGCCTTCGAGCCCGTGCTGCACCTCGGTCCTCGGATCTGACATGCGACTCCCTCGTCCTCGTGGTCAGCACCCCCGCCCACCAGTGGCCGGCGCACTGCTAGGCGCCCAGGCAGCATAGTTCTCGCCGGCGACCCCCGGACAGATCTGTGACCAGCTCGGCACGTCGTCCCCCGCCGGCCGGGATGGGCGGATGTGGCTGGTGGGATGGGGATGACCGGATGGCAAGACAGGGGGAGTGGGAGGTCCGGTCGCTGACCGGTTAGAGGTCTAGTGTCTTCGGCATGCCCGCCAAGCCTGTTCCTGGCCTCGGACTTGTTCTTGGGGTCATTCTCGGATACGCCGCGATCGTCGGTGCCTCGTACGCGATGACGCGGCTCGCCATGTCGCGTGCTGTCGTGCTGAACTCGATCTGAGCCGCACCCTGCCGTGGCTCGCACTGTTGCTCGCCATCGCCCTCGTGCTGGGATTGCTGATGGCCGCCCCGGCGATCGGTGCCGGTGTGATGACCGGGACGGGCGTTCGATGACCTTGTTCGGCCTGGTCTTCCTGCTGCGCCGTTGCGGCAGGCGTTCGACCTGGTCAAGGCTCTTCCGGGTCCCGGCACCCGGCTCCCTTCGTCGTACAGCTTGCTCGACGGATCGTTGCGCTCCTGGGCATCGTCCTGCTCATCGTCGGGGTACGGCGCTGGGCCTCGGACGCGAAGGTCTATCGGTTGCTGACGGCCCAGGGCCAGTCGCAGGACCAGGCCTACAACCCGACCTTCCCGACGCAGCCCGGTCAGCAGCCGCAGCAGTGGGGCGGCTACCCCGGCCAGCAGCCCCAGCCGCAGCACGCCGCGGCCAGCAGCCGCAGCATGGTCAGCCACAGTCCGGCCTACCCGGCCAGCAACAGCAGAGCCCCCAGTCAAGACGGCGGGTATCCGGGCCAACAGCAACCGCAGGACTACGGCCAGCAAGGCGGGCACGCGGGCCGGCAACAACCGCCGCGATAACTTTCCTCGCGGGGCCTGCATCTGGCTCTGCATGGAAACACTGGTCGCCTACACCTTCCACCCCGACAGCATGGCAAGGGCAGCCGCGGGCACGGCACGAGTCGAGGCGTACTACAGCGGTCTGTGGGATCACCAGGCCAAGCACAAGGGGTACGACGGCAGCACGATCGGCCTGCATGTGTGGGACCGAGGCGACTCCAGTTGCTTCTGGCCGTCCTGGCACGACACCGGTGACCTGCGAGTGGCCAGTCTGCACACGCCACTCGGCTACCAGCGAGTCATCGGCGACGTACCGCCGTACGACGGTCCGGGTCGGTTGGCACATGCTGTACGGCGTACTCCGGCCGGCTTCCTGGAGTTGGCGCCGCCCTTCACGATGGCGGTGCTCGAGCCACAGCAGGAGCGTCTGGACCTCTTCACCGACTCGATCGGGGTCGGCAGGCTCTTCCAACTCCGACTGGCCGACGGCTGGGTGTGGAGCAACCGACCGGTCGCGGCGCTGCTGTTCGCGGGGGTAGCAGCCGCCGCCGCTCCACGGGGCTGGGGCTTTGCCGCGGCGTGCGGGTGGTTCATGGACGACAGCACGCCGTACGACGGTGTGCTCGCCGTACCGGGGGCGACACACGTCGTTGCCGATGGCAGGACTCGTCGACAGACGGTGTCCCGCATCGAGACCACCAGTGTCTGGTCCACCTACAGCTTCGACGCGGTGGAGGAGACTGCCGAAGCACTGCAGGACGTCGCGAGGTCAGTGGCCCGCTTGTGGCCCGGCAGGCCCACTGTCGACCTCAGCGGGGGTCGCGACTCCAGAGTGGTCGCGGCCGCGTTTCTCAAAGCCGGTGTGGACCTGAAGCTCAACAGCTACGACGCAGTGTCGGGCGAACTGCAGGTGGCCGAGTCACTCGTCCAAGCGCTGCCCTTCGAGGTCGAGCACGCCACCACCCGCCGCAAGACAACAATCGGAGTCAAACCAGCAGCAAACCCCCAGCCGACCAAACCGCCCGCGCTAGCAGACCGGGCGCTCCGCTGGCACAGGTACGCCGAAGGACTCCGCCCGGCCAGCTACCTCTTCCACGCTCCGCCGGCGACGCTGGCGAACGTCGCCCACCTGGCCATCGGCGGAGCCGGCGGAGAAGTCGCCCACGGCCACTTCTATCCCGCCGACGTACTGCAGCTCGACGCGCTTCCCCTGCACGACAAGGTGAATGCCTTCGGCAACCGCCTCCAGGCCAGGCTGACGCCGACCGCCGGACCGGCCGCGGCCGCGCGTGCCGCGGTCGCCGAGCAGATCGATCGCGTACTGCGGACCGCGGTACACGGCGGCATCGAGAACGCGACCATGCTCGACTACTTCTACGTCGTCGAACGCCTGCGCCGCTGGGGTACGACGGGTGAGCGCAGCGGGGTCGTGTCGCCGCTGCTCGTCCCCTCGTTCGTCCGGTCCGCGTTCGCGCTCAGCCCCGCGCAGCGCGTCGACAACGCCCTCCACCGCGAACTCGTCCGCCACCTCGTCCCGGAGTGGGCGGACATCCCGTTCTTCAAACCGGCCCGGCCCGCGCCACGCAGGACCCCCGCGCGGATCCGCTGCCTCGCCGACGCCCCCGACCGCGACGTCATCCAGGACCTGCTCAGCGACGTCGACGGGTTCGACCAGCACGCACTCAACACCCTCTGGGCGGCCTCCACCGCCGGTGCGCAGCTCAGCCACTGCCGAAGCCACCCTCAACCAGGCCCTCTGGCGCGCGACCTTCGACCAGCACCTGGACGAGATCAACCGCCACCTGCCCTCGGCGGATCAGAGCAGCCCGCGCCGAGCAGCAAGCGAAACCGAGGAAGGACGACGAATCGAGCCGGCAGCACAGCAGCCCGGGACGGTCAACACCTCAAGTTCCGACCGTACGGCGCTTGGTCCGAAACCCAGCCGTACGGAGCCTGGCGGCCAACCCGCTCTGGAAGGCGTTCCGCCGTACCAGCCTCGGTCGTTCCTGGAGAAGCCTCAGTCAGTAGGCTCGGATCGTGGATCTTGCGGAGATGCGGCGTATCTATGGACTCGGCGAGCTGCTCGAGAGTCAGGTCGACCCGGACCCGATCGTCCAGTTCGGCACCTGGCTGAAGCAGGCGACCGAGGCCGGCCTGGCCGAGCCGAACGCGATGGTGCTCGCCACCGCGGACAGCGACGGCCGCCCGTCCGCGCGGACCGTCCTCCTCAAAGGCCTGGACGCCCGCGGCTTCGTGTTCTACACCAACCAGCAGTCCCGCAAGGCCGACGACCTCGCCGCGAACCCGCACTGCGCGCTCGTCTTCCCCTGGCACGCGATGGAGCGGCAGGTCCGGGTCGAAGGCACCGCGAGCAAGCTCCCGACCGACGAGGTCGACGCGTACTTCGCCAGCCGACCGCGCGAGTCACAACTCGGCGCCTGGGCGTCGCAGCAGAGCCAGCAGGTCGAGTCCCGCGAGGAGCTCGACCTGCAGTACGCGTCGTACGAGCGGCAGTGGCCGGAGGGCACCGAGATCTCCACGCCGTACTTCTGGGGCGGCTACCTCGTCTACCCGAGACGGTCGAGTTCTGGCAGGGCCGCACCGGCCGCCTGCACGACCGCCTGGCCTACCGCCGCACCAAGCCGTCGTCCGAGGCGTCCGTGGCGTGCGTCGACTGGGAGCTGACCCGGCTCCAGCCCTGAGAGCCCTGAGGCCCGTTCCCGGAGCTCTCGCGGAACCCGAACCGCTCCCACCACCGCACCAGCGGACCCGGCGCCCACCAGTTCACCCGCCCGAGCAGCCGCATCGTGGCCGGCACCAGCAGCGCCCGCACGATGGTCGCGTCCAGCGCGATCGCGATCACCAGCCCGACCCCGATCATCTTCACGAACACGATGCCCGAGGTGGAGAACGCGGCCACCACGATGATCAGCAGCAACGCCGCGCTGGTGATGATCCCGCCGGTCCGCTGCAACCCGAGTGCGACCGCCTGGGTGTTGTCGCCGGTCCGGTCGTATTCCTCCCGGATCCGGCTGAGCAGGAACACCTCGTAGTCCATCGACAGCCCGAACAGGACGGCGAACAGCAGCACCGGGTTGGTGGCGTCGAGGAACCCGGCCGGGGTGAAGTCGAGCAGCCCGGACAGGTTGCCGTCCTGGAAGATCCACACCATCGCGCCGAACGCGGCCGACAGTGACAGCACGTTCATCACCAGCGCCTTGGCCGGCAGCACGAAGGAGCCGAAGGCAACGAACAGCAGGACGAACGTCACCAGCACGATGAACCCGGCCATCCACGGCGCCCGCTCGGCGAGTACGTCGAGTAGATCGATCACGGCCGCCGTCTCACCACCGACCTCGACCGAGGTCCCGGCCGGTGGAGCGACCGCCCGCACATCGTGCACGACCTCGCGGGCCGGCAACTCCTGCCCGGTGAAGTGCGTGCGTACGACGACCGAGGCGACACCGTCCTGATAGCCGCCGAGCCGTACGTTGTCGACCTCCCTGATCTGCCCCAGCGCTCCGATGTACGGCGCCAGAGCCGCAGCAGGATCGGCCGGCGGCGAGGCGAACCGCACCGCCACGAAGACGTCCGACCCACCGGCCCCGGCGAAGTCCGACTGCAGCGTCTCCGTCACCGTACGAGACGTCGCCCCCGAAGGCAGCGCCCGATGATCGACTCCGCCCAACTGCGCCTGCAGGAAGGGAATCCCGAGCACCAGCAGCAGCGGAATCAGCACCACCACGTACCGCACCGGCCGCCTCATCACACTGTGCGCGAGCCGGTACCAGGCCCCATGCTCCGCCGCCCCTTGCGCGACCTGAAGATCCGCAGATTGTTCACCCGATGCCCCAGTACGGCGAGCAACGCGGGCAGCGCCGTCAACGCCGCCACCATGGCGACCGCGACCGCGGCCGCGCCGCCGTACGCCATCGAGCGCAGGAACATCACCGGGAACAGCACCAGACTGCTGATCGCGACGCCGACGGTGATCCCGGAGAACGCGACCGTCCGGCCGGCCGTCGACATCGTCATTGCCAGCGCCGTCTCCACGTCGTTGCCCTTGGCAAGCTCCTCGCGGAACCGGGTGACGATGAACAGCGCGTAGTCGATCGCCAGCCCGAGGCCGATCATGGTGACGATGTTGATCGAGAAGATCGACACGTCGGTCACCGCGGACAGGCCTCTGAGCAGCACGAACGCGCCCAGGATCGCGAGGGCGCCGACGAACAGCGGCAGGCTCGCCGCGACCAGACCGCCGAACACCACGACCAGCAGGACCAGCACGATCGGCATCGAGATGGTCTCCGCCCGCACGATGTCGTGCTCGGTCTGCGTGTTCACCTCGTCGAAGACCGCGATCTCACCGCCCACCTTCGCGTCCAGCCCGGCCGGCGATGCCCGCAGATGATCGGCGATCCTGTGGAACGTCTCCAGCCGGGCGTCCGGATCCGCGCCGGCCAAGGTCAGTACGGCGTACGTGCTGTGCTGATCCTTGGAGACGAACGCCGGGGAGCGGGTGCTCCAGTACGTCTGCGGTGCCGGTCACGTCGGCCGGCGGGCAGCCCGGAGAGGTGACTCTCCACCGACTGCCGGAAGGCGGGGTCGGCCACGGTCTTCGACCCGCCGTCGTACAGCACGATCACGTCGGTGCCGGTCCGGCCGACAGTCTGCTCGATGGTCGCGACCGCGTTGGCCGCCTCGGTGTCCGGTGCGTCGAAACCGCCGTTGGCCAGCGAGCCGAACACGCTGGTGCCCCAGGCGAGGCCGACGGCGACGAAGATTCCGGTCAGCGCGAGCACCAGGCGGCGGCGCCGATAGGTGAAGCGGCCGAGCGTCTCGAACACGAAACTCTCCCCAGGGCGTAGATTTGAGCGGATGCCTCAAGAGTGAACAGCGTTAACTGTTAACGGTGTTAACTCTAAGACCAGGGCCGTCGTCGTTGTCAAGGGAGAAAACCGACAGATGGAACCGACTCCGACCCGGCGCGATCGTCAGCGGGCCGCCACGGTCGCCGAGATCAAGGCGGCCGCCCGGAGGCTGCTGGTCGGCGGCGGCGTGGCCGCGGTCGGCCTGCGTGCCGTCGCGCGCGAGCTCGGTCTCACCCCGCCGGCGCTCTACCGGTACTTCCCGAGCCATGAGGCGCTCATCAGCGCCCTGATCGCGGATCTGTACGACGAGCTGACCGCGGCGCTGATGGCGTTGCAGGACAACGACGCCGACCCGGATCTGGGTGCGCGGCTCTACCTGCTCGCTAACGGCCTGCGCGATTGGGCCCTGGCCCACCCGGCCGAGTTCGGGCTGCTGTTCGGCACCGCGATCCCGGACCCGGACGCCGTGGGCCACGTGGACACCCCCGGCCACCAGGCGGCGATGCGGTTCGCGGCCGTGTTCAAGGCGCTGGTCGCCCAGGTCTGGCACCAGAAGCCGTTCCCGCATCCGTCCGAGCAGGACCTCGGCCCGGTGCTGGTGGCACAGCTGTCCCGGAAGGCGGAGCACTTCGACGGGATGCCGCCCGGCGCGATCTACCTGTCCCTGAACTACTGGACCAGGCTCTACGGCCTGATCTGCATGGAGGTGTTCGGCCAGCTGCACTGGGCGCTGGAGGACGCCGGCGCCTACTTCGAGGCCCAGCTCTTCGAGATCGGCCAGGCGCTGGGGCTCGACTGCCCGCTGCCGGAATGAGGGCAGGAAAAAGCCCGCGGACGCTTCCAGACACACGACCGGGTGGCCGAACTCTGGGTCAGGCGGACTGACCTGACTGCCCGCGGGCCCGGTGGCTGGCGTTGAATTGGCCGACCACTTGTCCCACTAATTAGTGGTTGGCGGTCAACCCGCCGCCACCTCACGAGTCCGATAGCAATTCATGCGTTGGACCACCTCCCTTCGCGTGTACTGCGAACCTACTGGCCGGACGGTCCGCCGTTCAACCGCTTTTCGCCCACAGACGAACGCCTGCTCGTGGTCCCATAAGGACATGTTCAGACTCGGACTGCCGGTCATCGTCATCCTGCTCGTCGGAACCGGCTGGTTCGCGTGGGCGTCGTACCGCCGGGCCGCCCAGGCAGAGCAGGCGCTGGCCGAGCTGCACGCCGAGAACCGGGCGTTGCTGCACGAGGTCAGAGCGCTGGAACGGGCGGTCGCGGCTGCCGAGCAGGGCCTGCGTACGCTCAGCTCGCATCCGTCGGTGCCGCGCGATGTCGCGCTTACCGCGGACCTGACGCTCGCCGACGTACGTCGACTGGTAGAACGCAAGGAGCTCGACGACTGATGGCAAAGCTGGGGAACGCCGCGGCCATCCAGAAGCCGACGCCGCTGGACAAGGGCATCATCGACGGCCTGGAGGCCAAGCAGCGGGCCGAGCTGGCCAAGGCGACGCAGGAGCAGAAGAACCAGCAGGTCAACGTCGAGCTGCAGTCGGTGAAGCAGAAGGTGGCGATGCTGGGGCGCAGGGCTACCTGCTGAAGACGGCGATCGAGTCGGGCAAGATCCAGTTCATGGTGATCCCGCAGAACGGCAACGTCAGCATCCCGGTGCCGACCACGACCACCCAGCCGAACCAGCAAGGCGAGCCGGCCCAGCCCGCCCAGCCGAACCGCTGACCAGGGAGCATCCGTGTCCGCGTTGCCGTCGCACCTCGAGCTTGTGCAGGGCGTCGTCCTGCCCAAGCCGGTCGGCGCGGACCCGGTGCTCGACTTCGTCAACACCCGGTCCGACTGGACCACCCGCGGCCCGGCCCGGACCGAGTGGCTGACGTCTTACGAGGCCTTCCTGATCTGGAACTCGTACGTCGGCCTGTTGCCGCCGGCGACCGTGTTCCGCCTGATCGAGCAGGCCAGTGGCAAGCCGACCGAGGCGGCCCGCAGACTGCACACCGCACTGGAGTTCAGAGCCGATCTGTACGACGTTCTGATCGGCCGGGCGACCGACGGGTCGTTCGAAGCGGCGGCCCGGGTG
The DNA here is from genome assembly GCA_963770725.1 of uncultured Actinomycetota bacterium. Classification (GTDB taxonomy): domain Bacteria; phylum Actinomycetota; class Actinomycetes; order Propionibacteriales; family Kribbellaceae; genus Kribbella. The sequence goes on along the minus strand of CAVYQT010000007.1, from coordinate 171,845 downwards.
ATCGAGAAGGCATCCGGACGACGGCAGCTCGCGCCTACGGACGAGGGTGCGTCGTGGGAATTGCCGGAGGACTTGGCGCAGCCGCTCGACCAGGTCGCACTGCTCGCGGGTGAGCTGCTGACCGGGCCGTCACGGGCCTACGTCCGCGTCTGCCCGGGGGAGTCGTGCGGCTGGCTGTTCCTCGATCAGCGCGGACGCCGGCGCTGGTGCTCGATGGCGACCTGCGGCAACCGCGCCAAGGTCCGGGCCCACGCGGCCCGGGTGCGCTAGCCCGGGTGCGTCAGTTGAACATGGCCGGGTCGACGGTGATCCAGGTGTGCCGGGCCCGCGCGAGGACCCGGCCGTCGGCGTCGTACAGGGTGCTGGCGGTGAACGTCTTCCGGCCGTCCTCACCGAGGTAGCGGCCGAGCGCGACACAGGCCTCACCGACATGCGGTCGCGCGTCGATGCAGGCCGTGAGCTGGCCGAGCACCGACGGCCGCCCCTCGAGGTCGATCGCCCATCCGCCCGGGCAGTCGAGCGCTGCCCACAAGTACACCTCGTCCACGAGCCCGCCGGTCGCAAGGTCGGCGGCCGGCTTCCACGTGCACGCCGTACGCCCGTCACCCAACGGTCCGGGCTTGAGCTGCAGCCCGCCCTCGTTGGCCGGTCCGCACGCGAAGCAGGTCGGGAACGGATGGTTCTTCAGCCCTCGATACGACGCCTCGGCCGCGCGAGCCTCCTCCGGCAACACCGGATCGACAGCCGCATCCGCCAGGAACCCGGAGTCCACCGGTACGGCGCTCGCGACCAACGACTCACCGTCCAGCAGCCGGGCGCCCTCGGGGTCGGCGACGAGGTTCAGCTCCCGCTCCAGCGGCGGCGGCATGCGCAGGGTCACCTGCGGCACCAGCCCGTGGTCGATCACGCCGGCCAGGGCGGTCCCCAGCCGGCCGGCGACATACCCACCGTTGCCGGATCTCTCCGGTCCCTGGAACCGTCTGGCGATCCGCACCGCTTCCCGGTTACTCATGGACCTCGACCCTAGTCGTTCACGGTCGGTGCCCTATTTGCCACACACAGTGACCAAGATCGGAGCGTTCGGGACCGTCCGGAGCAGTCGGCCCGGAGACCCGGGCAGCAGGCGAAATACACAGGTGTGAGTTGTGATCACGGTGGGAAAGAAGGAGTTTCAGAGAAATCTGAGGAATTCTCGGAGATAACTGAGCTGAGTACTCCTGTTCAAACGACCGCTTGAACTATGCTGACTGCAGGCTACGGCGAGTGAGCAGGTGGGGTGCCTGAGCAAGCAGTGGCCGGGGGGAAGGAGAACTCTGTGGAGACGCCGGTCGAATCGACCCGGGAGAGATTGCTCAACGTCGCTGAGCAACGGTTTGGCGAGGGGGGCTACGAAGGAACATCACTGCGGGCCATCACGGTCGCGGCAGCCGCGAACATCGCGGCGGTCAACTATCACTTCGGCTCGAAGGAAGCGTTGCTGCGAGCGGCGGTGGCGCGGGCCATGGCGCCGGTCAACACCGAACGCAGGCGCCGGCTGGACCAGTTGGAGGCCTCCGGTCAGCCGGAGCCGGAACAACTGATCCGGGCCTTCATCGAGCCCGGACTGGATCTGGTCACGCGCCGCGGTGAGCGCGGTGCCGTGGTCGCGCGGTTCATCGGCCGGATCGCCTTCGATCCGAGCGAGCGGATCCGCGAGCTGTACGCGGCCGAGTCCGATCCGATCGAGGCGCGGTACCTGACCGCGCTGCAGGCCTCACTGCCGCACGCGACGCCGGATGCGGTCGCGTTCGGGTATGTGAACATGCTCGGTCTGCTCGCCCTGCACCAGTCGCAGGCGCTGTCCCGCACACCAGGTCTGGAGGAGGCGGAGGATTCCGGCAAGCTGGCCGAGAACCTGATCGCGTTCCTGGTGGCGGCGTTCGACCGGGGCCTGCGCGCCTGATCCGGTGGCGGCCGAATACCCGCGGCGCCCTGCCCGCGGATCTTCGGACGCAACCGAACCAGCGCCACCAGTGGTCTGGCTGAGGATGTCCAAAGACTGCTCACGGATGTTCGGACTGCCGGGTAACGCTGCATAATGGCGCTCCGTGGACCCCTGTGAAGTCGTGGTTGCCGTCGATCTCGGTGGCACCCGGATGAAATGCGGCCTGGTCGCCGCCGACGGTGCCGTGCTGCACCGCGAAACCAGGCCGACGCCCCGGGCTGTGCCCGGTGCGCGAGGCGGGGGCCGCGCCGTGCTCGACGCCCTGCTGGAAACCGTCGTGGAGCTCGGCCAGAAGGCGACGGCGGACGGCCACCGGGTGCGCGCCATCGGCGTCGTCGTCCCCGGCGTCATCGACGCCGCGACCGGCACCGTCAGCGCCGAGAACCTGGACTGGGTCGCTACACCGGTCCTTGCCGAGCTGACCGCCGCGGTCGGCGAGGACGTACCGGTCGTGCTCGCCCATGACGTCCGGGCCGGCGGGTACGCCGAGCTCCGCCAGGGCGCCCTGGCCGGCACCACGAACTCGATGTTCCTTCCGCTCGGCACCGGGATCGCCGCCGCGATGGTGGTCGACGGCTCGCTGGTCAGCGGCGACGGGTACGCCGGTGAACTCGGCCACACCCGCTTCGTCCACGGCGACGCCGCCGAGCAGTGCGCCTGCGGCCAGTGGGGCTGCCTCGAGACTGTCGCCTCCGCCGCAGCCCTGGCCCGGCGGTACGGCGCTCGCACCGGGCGGACCGTGGACGGCGCCCGCGAGGTGCTCGAGCTGCTCGCGGCCGGTGACCCGGACGCCGCCCAGGTCTGGGACGACGCGCTGACCGTCCTGGTCGACGCACTCGTCCTCTACACCACGCTGGTCGCGCCGACTCGGATCGCGATCGGTGGTGGACTGGTCGGAGCGGGCGAGACGCTGCTGCAGCCGCTCCGCGACGGCATCCACGCGCGGCTGACGTTCCAGCGCGAGCCGGAGATTGTCGCCGCCGTACTGGGTGAGGAGGCGGGCTGTCTGGGCGCCGCGCGGATGGCCTGGGACCGGGTAGCCACGGACGAGGAAGGGGCCCCATGACCACCTATCGCGTGGGACGGCTCGTCACGCCGGACGACGTCCTGGAGAACGCCTGGATCCAGGTGGTCGACGAGGACATCCTCGCCTTCGGCCGCCGGTCCGAGGGGATGCCGGCCGACGGCAAGCGGCCGGAGGACCTCGGCGACGTCACGGTCGTCCCGGGCTTCGTCGACATCCACACCCACGGCGGCGGCGGATCGACGTACTCGACCACCGATCCGGAGGAGGCGCGCAAGGTCGCGGCCTTCCATGCCAAGCACGGTACGACGACCACGCTGGCCAGCCTGGTCACGTCGCCGCTCGACGACCTGGTCTCGCAGACCGCGTGCCTCGCGGATCTCGTCGTCGACGGTGTGATCGCCGGCGTCCACCTCGAAGGCCCGTTCCTGTCCGAGGCGCGATGTGGCGCGCACGAGCCGACGCTGCTGCGTGACCCGGTCGCCGACGAGGTCGGCGAAGGTGCTGAGTGACGTCGTCCGGATGGTGACGATCGCTCCGGAGCTCGAGCACGGGCTGGACGCGATCCGGCAGGTGGTCGACGCCGGCGCGATCGCCGCGCTGGGGCACACGGACGCGACGTACGAGCAGATGATCGCGGGTGCCGACGCCGGGGCGACCGTGGCGACGCACCTGTTCAACGGGATGCGGCCGTTCCACCACCGCGACCCCGGTCCGGTCGGTGCCGCGATCAACGACGAGCGGTTGCTGCTCGAGGTGATCAACGACGGCCTGCACCTGGACCCGCAGGTCGTCCGGGTCGCGCTGGCGGCCGCCGGGGTGAACCGGATCGCCCTGATCACCGATTCGATGGAGGCGACCGGGATGCCGGAGGGGCGATACAAGATCGGCAACCTCGAGGTGGACGTGAAGGACGGGCTGGTGACGCTTGCCCACGGCAAGCAGTCGATCGCCGGCAGCACGCTGACGATGGACGTCGCCTACGCGAACGCGGTCAAGGCCGGGGTGTCCCTGGTCGACGCGTCCCGGATGGCGTCGACCACACCGGCCCAGACCTTCGGCTGGTACGACGTCGGCGCGATCGAGACCGGGAAGCGGGCCGACCTGGTGCTCCTGGATGCGGAGTACGCCGTCCAGAAGGTGATGCGAGCCGGGTCGTGGCTGGACTGATCGGCCGATGATCGGCACCGTCACTCTCAACCTCGCGCTGGACGTCACCTACGAGGTGGACGAGCTCGTCGTCGGCGGCAGTCACCGGGTCGGCGCGATCCGGCAGCGTGCCGGTGGCAAGGGGGTGAACGTCGCGCGGGTGGCGTCGACACTCGGGCACCAGGTGCTGGTGCTCGGGTTCGTCGGCGGCGTCACCGGTGAGCTCGTCGCCGAGGAACTGTTCGATGCCGGCCTGACCGCGCTACTCACCCCGATCGCCGGCGAGACCCGCCGTACGGTCGCCGTCGTCAACGGTGCCGACGGGGACGCGACGATCTTCAACGAGGCCGGTCCGTCGGTGAGCAGCGACGAGTGGCGGGCGTTCCTCGACCGGATGCCGTGGGGCCGGCTGGGCGTGCTGGCGTGCTCCGGCAGTCTTCCGCCGGGCCTGCCCGCCGACGCGTACGCCGAACTCGCGGTCCGGGCCCGGCATCACGACGTACTGACGGTGATCGATGCCGGTGGTGACGCGCTGACCGCGGCGGCGAAGGCCGGTGCGGTGGTGCGGTCGAACGCGGCCGAGCTGCGGGACGCGCTCGGCGACACCACGGTCGAAGAGGGCGCTCGGCAACTGGTCCAGCTCGGCGCGACCGCGGCCGTGATCACCGACGGATCGCGCGGAATGGTTGCCGCGAGCCACAACGGGGTCTGGCGGGCGTTGCCGGTCGAGAAGGTGTCCGGGAATCCGACCGGTGCGGGAGACGCGTGTACGGCGGTCGTCGCCGCGGCGGTCGCGGAGGCGCCCGAGCCGGACTGGTCCGTCGTACTGAAGTCCGCTGTCGCCGCTTCGGCCGCTGCTGTGCTGACACCGGTTGCCGGTGACATCGATCTGGGCGCGTACCGCCGCTGGCAACCCCAGGTTGCCGTCAACTAGAAGGAGTTCTCATGCCGTTGGTTTCCGGGGCCGAGGTCGTGCTGGCCGCTGCCAAGGCGGGTCGCGGGGTCGGCGCGTTCAACGTGATCCAGCTGGAGCACGCGACCGCGCTGATCGCCGGTGCCGAGCAGGCCGGCGCACCGGTCATCCTGCAGATCAGTGAGAACGCGGTGAAGTACCACGGCGCGCTCAAGCCGATCGGTGTCGCCACCTTGGCCGCCGCGGCCGCCGCTTCGGTCCCGGTCGTCGTACACCTCGATCACGCGATGGACCGCGACCTGGTCACCGAGGCGGTCTCGCTCGGCTTCACCTCGGTGATGTACGACGCCTCGAAGCTCGAGTACGCCGACAACGTGGCCGCCACCAGCGAGGTGACGACGTTCTGCCACGACCACGGTGTCTTCGTCGAGGCCGAGATCGGTGAGGTCGGCGGCAAGGACGGCGTCCACGCGCCCGGCGCCCGGACCCGCCCCGACGAAGCCGTCGCGTTTGCCGAAGCCACTGGCGTCGACGCCCTCGCGGTTGCTGTCGGCTCGTCCCACGCGATGACCGAGCGCACCGCCACCCTCGACTTCGAGCTGATCACCGAGCTCCACGCCGCGGTCGCCGTACCGCTCGTGCTGCACGGCTCCTCGGGGGTGGCCGACCCCGACCTCACCCGCGCTGTCGAGGCCGGGCATGACCAAGGTCAACATCGCCACCCACCTCAACAACGTCTTCACCGATTCGGTCCGCCAGACCCTCGCAGACAACCCGACCGTCGTCGACACCCGCAAGTACCTGGGCCCGGCTCGCGACGCGGTCGCCACCGAGGTCGCCCGCCTGCTGGGCCTGCTCAAGGCGGTCTGAAGCGTGGCGCTGCCGCGCACCCAATGCGCGCGCAGCTCGTCTCGCGCGGCCTGCACCTGCGCACGCGCCGTCGGATCGGGCACTTCGAAGTCCTCGATCAACCGGGTGAGCGCCAGCTCCAGCGCCGCGACGAGAGCGTCCTCCTCGGAGAGCTCGGTCTCGGCCACCTCGCGGAGGCCGGCGGCGAGTGCGGTCAGTCCGGCTCGTTCGTGGCCGGTGAGCCGGAGCGTGATCTCGGTTCTGCTGTCCACGTCTTTCCTCCTGCGCTTGGTACAGTCATGGTGCCGTGCAACGACTCTGTTGCACAACACGCTCGGGTGAGGAGCCGATCGGGATGACCGTGACGGTGGACGAGACGCTGCGCGAGGCGACCATCGCGGTGCTCGCCGAGCACGGCTGGTCCGGGGTGACGCTGGAGCGGGTGGCCGAGAAGGTCGGCCGCTCGCGGGTCACGCTGTGGCGCCAGGGCCTCACCGTCGAGGTGCTGCTGAACTCGTTGCTCGACGCGCTCGCCGCGGACTACCGGGACACGATATGGCCCGTGCTGGCCGGCTCCGGGACCGGCCGGGAGGGCCTGATCAGGACGCTGGAAGCGCTGTTCGACGTCATCGATCGGCATCTTCCGCTGTTGCTGTCGTCGGATCTGGTCTTCCACCAGGAGCAGGCGCGCAGCGGCCCGGTGTCCTTCATCGACCCGTTCGAACGGTTCCTGCGCGAGGGTGAGGCGGACGGCTCGCTGCATCCGCACGGCCGGATCAGCGACGTGGCCGAGGTGCTGATGGTGTCCGCCACGTTCACCTACGTGCACATGCGCGGCCGGCACCACTGGTCCCGCGCCCGCGTCCGCCGGCTGACTCTCGACCTGGTGCTGCGCGGCGTCGTCACCTTCTGATGTAACACGGCCGTTGCAATTTCTGCAACGACCGTGTTTCACTGGCGGAAACCGCGTTCGAGGAGGACCGCCATGACTCTGCCCTACGCCGAACCGCTGACCCGGCTGGAGCCGCAGCCGCGGGTGATCCCCGAGCCGCCGCGCGTCGGTGAGCCCGGCGGCGACCCGTGTGGACTGTGCGACTGGCTGGCGAACTACGAGCAGTCCGAGCATCGGCCGCCCCTGTGGGTCGACGACGACTGGGCGCTGATCCGCGCGACCGGCGTCACCATCCCCGGGGTGGTCTGGCTGGCCAGCCGCAGCCATCACGACTCCTTCGCCGATCTGCCCGACAAGGTGGCCATGAGCTACGGGCCGGTCGTCGCCCGGATCGAGCGGGCGATCCTCGGACTGGGCGACATCGCGCGGGTGCATGTCTATCGTTGGGGCGACGGTTCGGCCCACTTCCACGTGTGGTTCTTCCCCCGGCCGCTCGGCATGCTCGAGGCCCGGCGGGAGATGCTGCCGCTCTGGGCGGACCTGTTACCCGAGGCGCCCGAGGAGGTCGTGGCCGATGCCGAGCGGAAGATCGCCGCGGCGATGGCGGCGGGCGACTGAGGTGACCTCGACCTCGTCCCAGCCCGGCCTGGCGCGTCGGCTCGGTGTCACCGATGCCGTCGTCATCGGTGTCGGGTCGATGGTGGGGGCCGGGGTGTTCGCGGTGTGGGCGCCGGCAGCACAGGCTGCCGGGTCGGGGTTGCTCATCGGCCTGGTGATTGCCGCAGTCGTTGCCTACTGCAACGCCGTGTCGTCGGCACAGCTCGCAGCCGTCTATCCCGTGTCCGGCGGCACCTATGTCTACGGGCGGGAGCGGCTGGGGGAGTGGTGGGGGTTCGCCGCCGGCTGGTGCTTCGTGATCGGGAAGACGGCTTCGTGTGCGGCGATGGCGTTGACGTTCGCCACCTACGCGGTGCCCGGCGCCGAATGGCTCCAACGGCTGATCGCACTGCTGGCGGTTGCCGGGCTGGCGGCCGTCAACTACCGCGGCGTGACGAGGACGGCCCGGCTGACCAGAGTCCTGGTCACGTGCACCTTGGTGGTGCTCGCTCTCGTGCTGGTTCTGCTCTTCACCGGTGAACCGCATCGCGAACTGCCGGCCCTCACCGGCACCTCGCCGTACGGCGTTCTGCAGGCGGCGGGGCTGTTGTTCTTCGCCTTCGCCGGGTACGCACGGATCGCGACGATGGGCGAGGAGGTCCGCGACCCCGCGCGGACCATCCCCCGCGCCATCACCATCGCCGTGCTTGTTGCTATCGGCATCTATTTGCTCGTCGGCGTCGCCCTCCTGCGAGTCCTCGATCCGGCAACGACGACCGCCCCACTGGCCGCCGCGGTGGACGCGGTCGGCGCGGCCTGGGCCGTTCCCGTGGTGAGAATCGGTGCTGCCCTTGCCAGCCTCGGTGCGCTGCTCGCGTTGATCGCCGGCGTCGGCCGTACCTCGTTGGCGATGGCCAGGAACGGCGACCTGCCGACGTGGCTGGCCGCCGTCCATCCGCGTTTTCACGTTCCCCACCACGCCGAGCTCGCGCTCGCCGTGGTCGTCGGCGTCCTCGTCCTCACCACCGATCTCCGAGGCGTGATCGGCTTCTCGTCCTTCGGGGTCCTGCTGTACTACGCGATCGCCAACGCCTCCGCGTTCACCCAACCGGCCGATCAACGTCGTTGGCCTCGCGCCGTCAACGTGATCGGCCTGGTCGGTTGCGTCGTCCTCGCCGTCACCCTGCCCTGGACCTCGGCCGTGGTGGCCGCCGCCCTGCTCGCGGTCGCCCTGCTGGTACGACGGCTCAGGAAAGGTCGCGCCGGATCCGCCAGAAGCTGAACCCGGTCAGGCCGAGCGCCAGCAGCATGAACAACCCGAACTCGCGCCACTGCAGTGCCCAGAAGGTGTCCGCGGTGAAGTACCGGACGTGCTGCCGGTAGCCCTCGTCGGCCAGCCGCTGGAAGCACGCGTCCCGCTTCGGGTTGGGGCTCGTCTCCCGGGCCACGGTCGGCGGCGGACCCGGTTCGCAGTCGATGGTCCACGAGGGCAGCACGCTCAGCGCCTTACCGGACTTGTCGACGGTCTCGTCGGACAGCTTCCACGCGCCGACGACCCCGGTCGCCACCTCGATCGCCTTCACCTGTGGATTGGGCCCCGGGCCGGACAGCATGAAGCCACGGATGTTCTCCGCGGAAGCGACGAGCTTCTGATCCGTCGGCGCCATCAGGTGCGGCCGGATGAGCGTCGGCGTCAGGATCTGCACCAGGATCACCACCGCCAGCGTGACCGCGAGAGCGACGAGAGTACGGCGTACGACGAGTCCGACCGCGACACCGAGAGCGAACGCGAAGGCGGCGTACCCGATCGGGACCAGTCCGCGGGCGGAGAAGACCGGCGGGAACATCCGGGGCAGGTAGGCGTTCGATTCCTGCCCGGCGTTGATCGCGTCGTCGATCGGGTCGGACCACCAGGTGACGGCGAGGCTGAGCAGTCCGGTGATCGCGATCGCGCTCAGGCCGGTCACGCCGACCTTGGTCGCGAGCCAGCGCCGCCGGCTGATGCTCTGGCTCCACACCAGCCGGTGCGTCCCGGTCTCCAGTTCACGGGCGATCAGCGGTGCGCCCCAGAACGCGCCGATCACCGGCGGGACGGCGTACAGGAGGGCCTGTCCGATGTAGTACAGGTTCGGATTGAGCCGCTCGAATGCGAGGTTCCTGATGAACTCGCGTCGTCAGCCGCTGATAGTCGTCCGCGAGCCCCGGTCCGGTGACGGCGAGGAGGACGATCGCCGCGGCGATCACCGACGCGACCACCAGGAACTGGACGCGGAACTGCCGCCAGGTCAGCCAGATCATCGGTGCACCTCCAGCAGCGGGCGTTCGGGTTGGGCCGGGGCGGTGCGGCCCATGTAGGCCAGCACCAGGTCTTCGAGGGTGAGCTGGCTGACGCTCCAGGCCGGGTCGAGGATCGGCTGCTCGGTCCGGATCAGGAACGTCGACTGCCGGTCCGTGTGGCTCTCGGTCACCACCTGCTGGTTCTGCGGCAGGTCCTTGGCGTCGCGCCGCGGCCCGGTCAGCCGGAAGTGCGTCGCGAGCAGGCGTGTCGATCTCGCCACTCACCTGGACCCGCGAGTCGACCAGCACGATCAGGAAGTCGCACGCGCGCTCCACGTCGGAGACGAGGTGCGAGGACAGCAGGACGCTCAACTCGTGCTCGGCGACCGCCTCCATCAGATCCTGCAGGAACTCGCGCCGGGCCAGCGGATCGAGCGGGGCGACCGGTTCGTCGAGGATCAGCAGTTCGGGGCGCTTGGCCAGGCCGAGCGTCAGCGCGAGCTGTGCCCGCTGGCCGCCGGACAGCTTGCCGGCGCGCTGCTTCGGGTCGAGGCGGAGGTGCTGGATCCGTTGCTGGGCAAGGGAATCGTCCCACCCGGGGTTGAGCCGCGGCGCCGAGTTTCAGATGATCCGCGATGCTCAGACGGCTGTAGGTCGGCGTGTCCTGGGCGACGTACCCCACCTTCGCCTGCTGCGCGCCCGCCGCCGCCCCCAGAACCTCGACGGTCCCGCTTGTCGGCGTGATCATCCCCACGGCCAGATTCAGCAACGTGCTCTTACCCGCCCCATTGGGCCCGACCAGCCCAACCACATGCCCGGCCGGAACCTCGAGGTCGCAGTCAGTCAACGCCCACCGGCGCCCGTATCTCTTGCCCAAACCGTGGGCCTGCAGAACCGCGGTCATGCTATGTCCTCCTGAGCGGCGGTCCGAAAGGTCGTCATGAACAGCGCCTCGATGCTCTCGTCGTCGAGGCCGGCTTTGCGGGCCTTTGCCAGCCAGCGGCGCAGGTCCTGGCGCAGTGGGCCGTGGGCGGCGAGCGTGTTGTCGGTGAGGGTGCGGGTCACGAACGTGCCGCGGCCGGGCCGGGCCTGGACCAGGCCTTCGTGCTCCAGTTCGCGGTAGGCCTTGAGCACCGTGTTCGGGTTGATCGCCAGCGCCGCGACCACGTCCTTGACGGTCGGCAGTTGATCCCCCTTCCGCAGCAGTCCGAGCCGCAGCGCGTTCCGGACCTGCTGAACGATCTGCTGGTACGGCGAGACCCCCGACCGGCCGTCCAGATGGAACTCGATCATTGCAACCCCATTCATCTAGGTAACTAGCACTATAGGGGTATGGCTCAAGTGGCCGTCAAGACTCAGTGGTGTCAGCGGATCGCTTCGTACCGGCGGAGCGCCTCGCGGCGGGCCTCGGCGTGGTCGACGATCGGGTCCGGGTAGCCGTCGGCGCCGCCGTGTTTCCACGGTTCGTGGGCCGCGTTGCCGCCGAGGTGGCGCAGCTCGGGGACCCAGCGCCGGACGTACTCGCAGTCCGGGTCGAACCTCAGCCCTTGCCCGACCGGGTTGAAGATCCGGAAGTACGGCGCCGCATCCGCACCGCAGCCGGCGACCCATTGCCAGTTCAGCGAGTTCGACGCGAGATCGCCGTCACGCAGGGACCGCATGAACCAGCGGGCACCGAACTTCCAGTGCACGTGAAGATCCTTGACCAGGAACGACGCGACGACCATCCGCACCCGGTTGTGCAGGAAGCCCGACCCGGCCAGTTGCCGCATCCCGGCGTCCACGAACGGGAACCCGGTCCGGCCCGCGCGCCAGGCCTCGAACGCCGCCCCGGGCTCGTCGTACGCCATCCGCTCGAACTCGGGTCGCAGGGGTTTCCAGGACGCGTCGGGATGTCGTGCCAGCAGGTCCGCGCAGAAGTCGCGCCAGGCGAGTTGGCGCCGGTACGCCTCCGCGCCGGCGCTGCGCTTGCGGGCCAGGCCGGCGAGCATCGTGCGCGGGTGGATCTCGCCGTACTTGAGCGGGATCGACATCCGCGAGGTGCTGTCGAGATCGGGCCGGTCGCGCTGATCGTCGTACCGGACGACCTCGTCGAGGTACGCGTGCCACTGGTCGAGCGCTGCATCCTCGCCGGCGCCTTCCACGGCACTGTCCGGCAGATTCTCGCTGTCGGCTTTGACCCATTTCACATCGGCCGGTGCGTCGACCGGCTGCCGCCAGCCGTGCTCGAGCCAGGCGCGGAGGTACGGGGTGAACACCTGGTAGGGCTTGCCCTGCTGGTTGAGCACCCGTCCGGGTGCGATCGTGTACGCCGATCCGGTCGCGATCAGTGGACAGTTCAATGAGGCTTCAACTTCTTGGTCGCGCTGTTGTCCGTACGGGCCGTGATCCGCGCTGATGTGGACACTCATCGCGCCCAGCTCCTCAGCGAGCTCCGGAATCACCCGCGCCGGATCACCCCGTCGTACGACGAGCCGGCCGCCCATCGTCTTCGACAGGCTGTGCAGCGAGGCGGCCAGGTGGTCACGGCGACGGTCTCCGGAACGGTCCCAGAGCAGGGGATCCAGCACGAACACGCCGACGACCCGGCCGTCACCGGCCGCGCACGCGTCCAGCAGCGCCGGATTGTCACCGAGCCGCAGGTCGCGCCGGAACCACATCATCGCTGTCACCGGCCGCATCCTCCATCGGTACCCGCCCGTAGTCACCGATTGGGTGAGGCTTGCCTCCATAGGCGAGAATGGTTTTCGTGAGCGAGCTGATCGATACCACCGAGATGTATCTGCGGACCGTCTACGAGCTGGAAGAAGAGGGCATCCTGCCGCTGCGCGCACGGATCGCCGAACGGCTGCACCAGTCCGGTCCGACGGTCAGCCAGACGGTGGCGCGGATGGAGCGCGACGGGCTCGTCACGGTCGAGGGCGACCGTCACCTCGAGCTCACCGAGGTCGGCCGCAAGCAGGCGGTCCGGGTGATGCGCAAGCACCGCCTGGCCGAGCGGCTGCTGGTCGATGTGATCGGACTCGAGTGGGAGGACGTGCACGCGGAGGCCTGCCGCTGGGAGCACGTGATGAGTGACGCGGTCGAGCTGCGGTTGCTGAAGATCCTGAACAACCCGACCGAGTCGCCGTACGGCAACCCGATCCCGGGGCTGGAGGAGCTGCTGAGCGGCGGCCACGCGAGCGGGATCGAAGACTTCCGGATCGGCGTCGAGCCGCTGGACAAGGTGCTCGACCAGGCCACCGGTGACAGCGTGCGGGTGCTCGTCCGCCGGATCGCCGAGCCGGTGCAGACCGACGACGGCGCGATGGCGGTGCTGCGCAAGGCCGGCGCGCTGCCGGGCCGCGAGGTCGACTCCACCCTCGACGCCGAGGGCGTCCTGGTCGGCAGCCGGGAGGCCGGCGGCGTGATCAGCGACGAGACGGCCGGGCACATCTTCGTCAGCCGGGTCTGAGCCTTCCGTACTTCAAAGCTCCATTAAGACGATCAACGCTGAGCGCTCGATGCTGTACAGCGTGTGGTCACGAGGTAGCGTCTGTCCGCAATGTCTGAGAACGAGATCGACTGGCCGGAGTATCTGCGGGAGTTCCACACCGCGACTCCGGGCAGCACCGAAGCCCTGCTGTCCCGAGCGGTAGCAGGCGACCACACGCCGTACCGCTGGCTGGTTCGTGCTGTCTCCGGGGAGGCCCGGCGGGTTCTCGACCTCGCGTGTGGGAACGGTCCGGTCGCTCGTGAGCTGTACGGGCGGCGGGTCGTCGGTGTCGACAACAACCCGGCCCAGCTCGCCGGCGCGCCGGGTCCGAGGGTCCAGGCCGACGCGTTGCACCTCCCGTTCGCGAACGAGGTCTTCGACGTCGTCACGTGTTCGATGGGTCTGGCGGTGCTGCAGCCGCTGCCCGCCGTACTGGCCGAGGCGGCCCGGGTACTGCGTCGTGGCGGTGTGCTGGCCGCGATCGTGCCGGCTGTCCGGCCGCTCCGGCGTGGTGACATCCGCACACTGAGCGGACTGACCACCCGGCTCCGGTCGACTCCACAGTTCCCGGCCGGTGGTGAGATCACCGAACTCAAGGACAAGTTGCATCACGCCGGATTCGACGTGATGGAGAGCCAGCGCGAGCGGTACGTGTACATGATCCGGACCCGCGATGACGCCCAGCGTCTGATCAACGCGCTCTACCTTCCCGGTACGCCGGACCTCCGCCGCGACACCGCGGCCGGCTGGCTCGCCGACCGGGCCGAGTCGAAGGACGGCCTCGAGGTCGCGATCCCGATCCGCCGGATCACCGCGATGCGCACGAAGCTGGCGCTGACCGGGTCTTGAACGCAGGTAGGTAACGTGTGCCTTTGACATCCTCCCCGCCGTCAAGGCGGGGATTCCAACTACGCGGAGGTAGCGCGTTGAGGTTCACGCTTCGGTGAGACCCGTGGTGGCGTCTCTCGGCCTGCGCTGACGGCCCGTCCGGCCGCGATGTTGACTGCCGCGTTCACGTCCGCGTTCGCCTGATGTCCGCAGGCTACGCACCGGAAGACCGCTTGGCTCTCGCGGTTCTCCCGTGCGCAGTGCCCGCAGACACTGCAGGTCTGCGACGTAAACGCAGGATTGATCTTCTCGACCCGTCCCGCGGCCTTGTGCTCCAGGCGCTGCAGGAGCAGTCCCCAACCGTTGGCCAGTATGCCCCGGTTGAGGCGAGCTTTGGCCCGGCGACGGTTCGCCAGGTACGCACCCAGTTGTTCGGGGTCGGGCCTAGGCATGGGGCGCCTGGTCATTTGCGCGACCCGCAGATCCTCCACCCGGATGACATCGAAGCGTCGCGCCAGGTCGGTGCTTGTCTTCTCCACCCAGTCTCTGCGGCGGTCGGCGGCCCGGGCAAACAACTTCGCGATCGCGGCCTTCGCTCGTCGCTGTCGGTTGGAGCCGGGATGGCAGCGGGCCAGGCGCCGTTGCAGGTGCTCGACCCGTTCCTGTTCCTGATCCGAGTGTCCGGGGCAGGTCAGGAGTTCACCGGTCGACAGGGCGGCCGAGACTGTGACGCCGCGGTCCACGCCTACGAGCTCGCCCGTGCCGGGTGCGGGGATCGGTGGTGGGATGGCGGCGAAGGCGATGTACCAGCGGCCCGCCCTGTCGCGGGTGATGCGGTAGGACTTCGCGTCGGGAACCGGACGGGACAGCCGGAACCGCACCCAGCCGACCTTGGGCACCAGCACCCGGGCCCACTTCCGGTTCAGTTTGGCGATCCGGGATGCCTGGCCGCCGACGATGCGGAACCCCTCGTGTAGTCCGGCTGTGCGCCAGGTCGGCCGCCGATGGGCGCCTGCGTAGAAGTTCTTCACAGCCTGATCGAAGTCCCGCAGCGCCTGCTGCTGGACGGTCTGTGACCCTGCCCGCAGCCAGCCGAACACGGCGCGGACCTCGGTCAGCTGCCGGCACTGCTCCGCGAAGTTCGGCGTCGGACCCTTGTCGCGCGTCCACATCGACCACTGCTCGAGCGCCAGGTTCCAGACGTACCGGGCATGCCCACACTGCTCCAGCAACGCAGCCTGCTGCGTGGGACTGGGGTACATCCGGAACCGGGACATGGAATCATCCAATCAGTGAGGACCGACAATTCCCGATCTCCGAAGGGAGGCAGTCGCGGTTGCTCCCCGACCTGACGGACGGGGGCCTCGCCGCGACAACTCAGTTGAGTGCGCTGCGCTGGTCCGTCCGG
This sequence comes from uncultured Actinomycetota bacterium, assembly GCA_963770725.1. Lineage (GTDB taxonomy): Bacteria > Actinomycetota > Actinomycetes > Propionibacteriales > Kribbellaceae > Kribbella. Next base: position 156,449 of record CAVYQT010000007.1, on the reverse strand, counting down.
ACGGTCGACCGGGCGCTCGACGGTGAGACGGTCTACCGCGAGCTGCTGGCCGGTGAACCCGTCGCGTTCTGGCTCGACGGCAGCCTGACCGACCGCGACGTCCGACGTGTCTCGGTCCTCGGTACGACGCTCGGCGCCGGCGCGGAGGTCGTCGTACGGGATGTTGCTTCCGGCGACGTGTTCGCCGAGTTGGAGGCACTGATCGCGGACAAGGATGCGCGGCTGGACGACGTACCGGATGAGCTGACCGGGGTGTTCAACGGCGGGTACGTCGGGTACTTCGGCTACGAGTTGAAGGCCCTGACCGGTGGAGCGGCAGTGCACGAGTCGCCGACGCCGGACGCGCTCTGGATCTGGGCGAACCGGTTCGTGGTCATCGATCACGACCGGGACGTGAGCTACCTGGTCAGTGTCGACGAGGCCGGCGACGGCTGGCTGGACCGGGCCACGCGCAGTGCGGCCCACTGGTCGATGTCCGGGGTCGACGCACCAGCGATCGCACGACTCGATCTCGAGGCGCATCTGGAGCAGGACCGGGCGACGTACCTGGACGGGATCGGCCGGTGCATGGCTGCGCTGGAGGCCGGGGAGACGTACGAGGTGTGCCTGACGAACCGCGTCCGGCTGCCCGCCGTCCCCGATCCGTTCGAGTTCTTCCTCTGGCAGCGGGCGCACAACCCGGCGCCGTACGCCGCCTTCCTCCGGTACGGCGATCTCGCCGTGGCCAGCTCGTCGCCGGAACGGTTCCTGACCGTGGACGCGGACGGCTGGGCGGAGTGCCGGCCGATCAAGGGGACCGCGCCGCGGGACGCGGACCCGGCGCAGGACCAGCTGGCCGCGAAGGCGCTCGCCGAGGACGAGAAGACGCGGGCCGAGAACCTGATGATCGTCGACCTGATCCGCAACGACCTCGGCCGGGTGAGCGAACCGGGGACGGTCCACGTACCGCAGCTGATGGAGGTCGAGACCTATCGGACCGTCCACCAGCTCGTCACCACCGTCCGCGGCCGGCTGCGGTCCGGGGTGTCCGCGGTCGATGCGGTCCGGGCGTGCTTCCCGCCGGGGTCGATGACCGGGGCGCCGAAGATCCGGACGATGGAGATCCTGGACGAGCTGGAGTGGAGTGCGCGCGGGGTGTACTCGGGTGTGCTCGGATATCTGACCGTGGACGGGCGGGCGGATCTGAGTGTGGTGATCCGGACCGCGGTACTGACGCCGTCCGGGACGGTCATCGGTGCGGGGGGTGCGATCGTGCTCGACTCGGACCCGGTCGCGGAGTACGACGAAATGGTGCTGAAGGCAACGGCAGCCGTCGGCGGGAACGCCGCGGCCGAAGGGTGGGGGACATGAGTGACTTGCAGGTGGCGGATTCGTTTCTGGTGGCCAATGGCAACGTTCGGGGGATCGAGCTGCATCGGGAACGGTTCGTCGGGTCGTGTGCGGCGGCCGGCGTCGAGGCTTCGGCGTTCTGGAACGAGCAGATCGGCCGGCTGCCGGGGTTCGGCCGCTGGTTTCCCCGCTTCGAGCTCCGCACGTCGGGTGAACTGGCGGTGCAGCTCCGGCCGGCGCCTCCGATCGGGGGGCGCGCGCGGGTCGTCGTTCACGAAGGTTCCGACCCGCGTACGGCGCCGCGGGTGAAGGGGCCCGACCTGGAGCTCCTCGGCAAACTCAAGGAGGCCACGGCGCACCGGGCCGACGAGATCATCCTGCTCGACCAGGACGGCACGGTCCTCGAGGCGGCGTACTCGGCCGTCGCCTGGTGGGACGACGACACCCTCTGCTTCCCACCCTCCGACCGTCCGCTCCTCCCGTCGGTCACCGCCGCCCTGCTCCGCCAGGTCGCCGCCGCCCAAGGTGTCGAGGTCGCCGAACGAGCCGCCACCCCCGCTGACCTCCAATCCCACGAGGTCTGGCTCCTCAACGCCCTGCATGGCATCCGCCCCGTCCACGCCTGGGCCGACTCCGCCATCGACCCCCTCCCCAACTCCCAATCGACCACCTGGCAACAACGCCTGACCGCACTGGACCAGCCCTTGTAAGCCCCCGCCACCACACGAACAGCTCTCGGACCGAGAGCCGGCGGTTGAAAAAGTGATATCACAATGCTACCTTTTGGATATTCGAGAGGAGCTGTCATGGCCGACATGGATGTCGCGGTGGAGATGCCGGCGCCGAAGGTGACCGAGCGGGTGGCGCGGGAGATCAACGGGTGGCCGATGGCCGCGGTCGCGTTCGTGCTGGTCGTGGCCGGCGTGGTGCTGTTCATCGTCGGGATCGGGCACGGGCGTCGGGCGCCGTGATCGTGGTGTCGATCCTGGTCTTCCTTGCCGGGCTGATCGTGGGCGGTCGGGCTGACGCCGGTCGCGCCGGGGCAGGCGCGGGTGCTGCAGCTCCTCGGCCGCTACAGCGGCACGATCCGCACCGACGGCCTGCGCTGGGTCAACCCGATCACCACCCGCAAGGTGGTGTCCACCCGGATCCGCAACCACGAGACCGGCCGTTGCCAAGGTCAACGACGCCGACGGCAACCCGATCGAGATCGCCGCGGTGGTGGTCTGGCAGGTCGAGGACACCGCGCAGGCGATGTTCGAGGTCGACGACTTCGTCGAGTTCGTCGCGATCCAGACCGAGACCGCGGTCCGGCACATCGCGAACAGCTACCCGTACGACGTCGCACACCGAGGACGGCGGCCTGTCGCTGCGGGACAACGCCGACGAGATCACCGAGAAGCTGTCGACCGAGATCGGCGCGCGGGTGCAGGCGGCCGGCGTCCGGATCATCGAGTCCCGGATCACCCACCTCGCGTACGCGCCGGAGATCGCCCAGGCGATGCTGCGCCGCCAGCAGGCGGGCGCGATCGTCGCCGCCCGGCAGCGGATCGTCGAAGGCGCGGTCGGCATGGTCGAGCTCGCGCTGGACCGGCTGTCCGAGCACGACGTCGTCGAGCTCGACGAGGAACGCAAGGCCACCATGGTCAGCAACCTGCTGGTGGTGCTGTGCGGCGACCGGGACGCGCAGCCCGTGGTCAACACCGGCACGCTCTACCAGTGAGCCCGCGCCGTGGCCGTGGAACGCAAGAAGATCCTGCTCCGGCTGGATCCCGCGGTGCATGACGCGCTGGCCCGCTGGGCAGCCGACGACCTGCGCAGCACCAACGCCCAGATCGAGTACCTGCTCCGCCGGGCGCTCGCCGACGCCGGCCGGCTCCCGTCCGGGGTCGGTAAGATGCGCCGCCCGGGCCGCCCGTCCAAGGAGGAAGACGATGAGTAGAGCGTACAGTACCGTCGCCTCAGGCAACCATCTCAGCCTGGTACGGTCCCCGGGCACGCGTGGGACGCTGCCGCGGCGGCCGCCGCGGCGGCGCCGTCAGGTTGTTGCCCTTGGCAGCGTCAAAGCCCCGGATGCCTTGCACGCAAGGCTTTTCCTGCTGGCGTACGACCCGTCGACCGGGCGTCTGGCGGGCCGATGGACGAAGCTCGGCCGGGTCCTCCGGGCCGCGGCGCTCGTCGATCTCCAGCTCGCCGGAAACCTTGCCGACGACAACGGCCGGGCCCGGCTGACCAAGGCGGCCGATCCGGTCGACCCGGTGCTGGCCGGCGTGCTCAAGGACATCCGCCGGGTCGGCCCGCGGAAGTGGCGGACCTGGGTCGACCGGCACCACGGCAGGATCGTTCGGGACGTCCGCGACGAACTCGAACGCGCCCGCCTGATCAAGGTCGAGCGCTACCACATCCTCGGCCTGTTCCCCGCGCACCACGTCACCCTCCGGCATCCGCTGGTACGACGCCACTTGCTGCGGAACGCCACCGACACACTCCGGCCGGCCCGGCTCGTCACCCGCGTCGACCTCCGTGATGCGGCGGTCGTCGTCCTGGCCGCGACCGGTGACCTGCGCACCGTCGTCACCAAGGACCAGCGGACCCGGCACAAGGATCGGCTGGCGCAACTCGCCGTACGGGTCGGTCCGGTGGTGCCGGCGCTGAAGAAGGCGCTGCAGCAATCCCAGGCGGCGTCCGCTGGATGACCGGTCTTGACCGGTGAACCCCGGCCGGTGCTATGGTTCGTTACTCAAGTAATGAACCTAGGAACCTGTGGACCCCGGAGAGGAGGCCGTGATGTTCGATGACCGGAGCCCGATCTACCTGCAGATCGCCGAGCAGATCAAGAACGACATCGTCACCGGCGCCCTCGCCGAGGACGAGCAGGTGATGTCGACGAACCAGTACGCCGCCTTCTACCGGATCAACCCGGCGACCGCGGCCAAGGGGTTCGCCCAACTGGTCGACGAGGGTGTGCTCTACAAGAAGCGCGGGATCGGGATGTTCGTCAGCCCGAACGCGCGGGACCTGCTCCGCACCGGCCGGCGCGACTCGTTCATCGCCGACGTCGTCGACCCGATGATCCGGGAGGCCAAGGCGATCGGCGTACCGCTGAAAGACGTCGTCCAGCACATCCGCAGCGAGATCGTGTCTGGTGATCCCGCGCCTACTGCGCGGCACTCGGCACGGCACCTCGGCGCACTGGAGCAAAGGCCACGATGAAACCCACATCGAGGCCTTTGCTCCAGTGCGCCGATGCACCGCACCGAGCACCTGCTCGCTACGGCGCGGGATCACCAGACACGATCTTCGGAGACGCGTGATGACCAACCGCATCCTGGAAACCACCGAGTTCGTCTCCGCCGAGGAGACCGAACCCGCGCTGGCGGCGCGGACGGAGAACCTGTCGGTCCGGTTCGCCGAGGTGCCCGCACTCGACCGGCTCGACCTGAGGCTCGCATCGGGCAAGATCCACGGTCTGCTGGGCCGCAACGGCTCCGGCAAGAGCACGCTCGCAGCGGTCCTGGCCGGCTTCCGGCAGCCGGACGAGGGCCGGGTCCTGATCGAGGGCGGCGACCTCGGTACGGCGGCCGAGCCGTACGAGAACGCGGTCGTCACCAGCCGGATCTGCCTGATCCGTGAGTCGGGCGACCTGATCGACGCGGCGCCGGTGAGACACGTGCTCGGTCTTGCTTCGGGCCTGCGTCCGTACTGGGACGGCGACCTCGCCGAGGAGCTGCTCGACCGGTTCGAGATCCCGACGAACAAGAAGGTGCAGAAGCTGTCCCGCGGTAAGAAGTCCGCGCTCGGGGTCGTCCTCGGGCTGTCCAGCCGCGCGCCGCTGACGATCTTCGACGAGACCTACCTGGGCATGGACGTGCCGTCCCGCAACCTGTTCTACGACGCTCTGCTGGCCGACTACGCCGAGGTGCCGCGCACGATCGTCCTCTCGACCCATCTGGTCAGCGAGGTCAGCACGATGCTGGAGGAGGTCGTCATCCTCGACAGCGGCCGGCTCGTCACGCAGTCGCCGGTGGACGCGCTCCGCGGCCGGGGCGCCTCGATCGTCGGGCCGGCCGCGGTGGTGGACGAGTTCACCGTCGGGTTCACCGTGCTCGCGGAGGAGAAGCTGGGTGGCACCAAGTCCACTACCGTGCTGGGCGACCTCGATCCCGAGTCGCTCGCACAGGCTCGCGCGGCCGGTCTCGAGATCGGCCCGGTCGGGCTCCAGGACCTCTTCGTCCACCTCACCTCCAACGGCAAGGGAGCGCGCCGATGACGACCACAGTCGACAAGGCACGCCCGGCGTACGTCCTTCCGCGTGGCGTCACCTCGACCGACCGGTTGCGGCAGGTGTTGCTGGCGATAACGATCGGCACGCGGCCGATGCTGGTCGGCTACTGGCTCGTGATGCTGGTCCTGTTCCTCGGGATCAGCGTCGGGTACCTGATCACCACCGGCGGACTCGACCACAGCATGTGGGACTGGGGCACCCAGTCGCCGAAGTACTTCTCGATGGCGCTCGGCATCACCATCCCCGTGGCGTACTTCGGCCTGCTGATCGCCCAGGGCATCACCCGGCGAATGCTTTCCGTTGCCACGAGCATCTACCTCACCGGGGCCGCGATCGCGACCTCCACGTTGTGGGTGCTGATGTACCAGGGCGAGCGTGTGCTCTACAGCGCGCAGGGCTGGTCGCAGAAGATGGAGAACCCGCACCTGTTCCACGACACCTCGCAGGCCGGCCTGATCCTCACCGAGTTCTTCCTGCTGATCCTGTCGCACGAGGCGGCCGGGTGGCTGCTCGGCATCACGTTCTACCGGTTCGGCTTCTGGCGCGGCCTGTTGATGCTGCCGCTCTCGCTGATCCCGGCGGTGGTCACTGAGTTCTTGTTGATCGCTCAGTGGCTCGCCGACGTGTTGAAAAGCATCGGCTATCAGCGTCCACCACTCGCTGTCGCTGTACCATCCATCCTGGTGGTCAGTGCTCTCGGGTTCTACGTCGGCTACCTTCTGCTGCGGCCGATGGCACTGAAGCCGGCCAAGGGATGAGACGTGGTTATGCACAGGGGGTGTGTATAACCAAGCCGATTTCTGTGGATGGCTGCGGCGTCGCTGTGGAGAACACGCGATGGGTGGCGAATTGTCGAAATCTCTTCGCACAAAGGGTTGTGCGGCGCTGGGCGACGGCGGTACAAATATCGACACGCCGCTTCTGATCTGAGCGGCGGGTCGAACGGAAACCGAGGACCCTAGCGGTGGGGATCCCCACCGAGGTAGACCGGTGACGGGGTCTGCCGGCCACTACGGACCCGTTCGGGAAGCTGGAGACGTCACCTTCCTTCAGCTCTGTGGGGCCCCTCCGACTCATACTCGGAGGGGCCCCGCTTCATGTCTGCTTATCGGTACGGCGTGGTGCCGTTTCAAACAAACGCCAGTACTGCTGACAACAAGCAGGACCGTGACAGCAAAGGGCCGGCCGGCGCACAGAACGGTTGTGCGCCGGCCGGCGGTTCGGGGCTCACCGGGTCGGAGTCCCGAAGTCGGCCGTGGCGGTTCGGCAGGGACGAACCGCCACGGGGTCTGTCAGCGAAGGGTGATCTTCAGCGCCGAGGACGAACCGCGGGCCGCGACCTGCACCTCCACTCCGCGCGTCGTGGTGACCAGCTGGTACGACGTCGAGCGGCCGTCCAGCGAGACACTCTCGACCTGCGAACCGGTCGGCAGAACGGCGCCGATCGTGAACTTCGCACCGACACCCTTCACCTTGACATCGGTCCGCAATTCCTTACCTGCAAGGCGTGCGGACACATCGACCGAGCCGCGACCGACCCGGATGTTGCTCCCGGCCACCTTCTGCTGGCCTTCCGGAAGCTGCGGTACGACCGCGACCTTGCCGTTCCCGAGATCCGGGTCCACACCGAGCTGCTGGTGCACGACCGGCCACAGGATGCCGTACGCGCCCCACGCCTGGAGTGCCATCGAGCGGTCGTAGAACGGCCGGCCGATGTTCGCCGGTGAGTCGGGCGACGGGGCGATCTCCGGCATCGCGCCCGGTGTCTCCCACACCGTCGGATCGAGCTGGATGCGGGCGTTGCCGGTCGTGTAGACCTGCTGCTGGTCCGTGCCCAGCCGACCGTAGTTGCCCTCAGCAACCGCCATGATCGAGGTGTTCAGCCCGAACATGGCCCGCTCGCTCTGGACCTGCGAGACGATCGGGTCGCACGCCTCGCCACGGTTGCCGCCGGGGGCCGAGGTCGGACCGGTGCCGGTGTGGAACAGGCCGAATTCCCCTGTGTAGCAAGGCGTTTCGCGCTGCTCGAGTGCGATCGTGCCATGCTCGGCGGACGCCAGCGGAGAGTCCGGCTGACCGGGCCGGTTCAGCACGGCCTCCATCGGCGTGACACCGATCCAGTGCCGCTGGAAGATCGGCGTGTTGTCGTTCGCGGGGTTGGCCGGGTCGTCGACCGAGTCGGCGTACCCCATGGCCTGCGGTACCCACCACTGCGCCTCGAAGCGGGACTCGAGGTCGTTGGCCCGGGTGGTCGCCCACTGCTCGATCGTCGTGTCGTGCTTGGACGCGGCCAGGTCGGCGAGGTCACGCAGACCGCGGGCGAGGTAGACGGTGCTGTCGAGCTTCTCGACGCCCATCCCGCTGCGCTCGACGTTCGCCAGGCCCTCCAGCCAGCCGTCGCCGTCCTTGTCCAGTTCGCGGTAGACGTACTGCAGGTTGCGGACGCTGAAGTCGTACATCGAGTCGCGGAACCTGTCGTCACCGGTCCACCGCCACAACAGTGCGACCGCGCTCGGGAACTTCACCGTCTCGTCGGTGTTGCCCGCGCTCTGGTTCGAACCGAAGTACACGTCGCCGGTCGGGACGACCTCGTGCGCGACCTTGCCGCTGCGGTCGTTGAGGAGGTCGCTGATGTCTCGCAGCGCGCGCAGATGCTCCTTCACCGTGTCGAACTGGCCGGCCGCGACCGCGGCGAAGGCCATGTACTCACCGTCGGTCGCGAAGATCCACGGGTAGTCCGGGAAGCCCGCGCCGAACCAGCGTGCGGCCTCGACGGTGCCGGCTGGTGCTGGGTAGTCCTTGCCTTCGTTCACGTCGCGGATACGCAGGTTGCGTGCCTCCTGGACGGAGTCCGCGAGGTTCTGCTTGCTCCACTCGACACTCTGCTGCAGTAGCCGGTCACCAGGAAGGTCCACCGCAGACATGCTGTCGATCTCTTGCCGATCCCGGGTCTTTGCCTTCAGCAACGCTTCCGGGCTGCTCAGCGCGCGGCGGTACTCGCGCTGCGCGGCGGACACACCGTCATCGGAGCCGGCCACCGCGAACCACACTGTCTTCGATTTGCCGGGCGAGAGCGTCACGTCGTACGTGAGCCGCCCGCCGGTGCCCTTGCCGACGAGCGAGTCGTCGCAGCGTGCCGGCGTCGTACCGTCGGCCGGGCAGATGACCGCCGGGTCCTGTGGACCGCGGTTGTTCGGGCTGAGGGCGTGGTTCGTCGGACGCAGGGACGATCCGACGAACGCGGCGTAGTCGTGCTCGGTGGCGTTCGGGAACGGCGGTGTGCCCTGCTCGCGGAAGCGCAGTGAGCCGTCGGCGTACGCACCCGTGTCCGGCAGGTTGGCGGTCGCCGCACTCGGCGTCGTCCAGCCCCACGGGTACGACGACATCAGCTCGGAGTGCGCGTCCACGTCGAGCTTGACCGTCTTCGCCGTACTGGACTCCAACGTCAGCCCGACCAGGGTCGCGCGGACGCCGTCGGGGACGAAGTCGGTACGGCGTACGCGGACATCGCCGGAGTAGTCGATCCGGCTGTAGCCGTGGCCGCTGGTGTACTTCTGCGCGGCCACGTCCTTCCCGAGCCAGGCACCGTCGAGCCCGAACCAGAGGCCGTCGAGGAGCTTGATCGGCTGGGTCCAGAAGCCGCCCATCTCACCGCGGATGTGCCACCCGGCCGCGGGGTAGAGACCGGTCTCGTCGCCCATCGCGTAGGCACGATCGCCGACGACCAGGGACCGACGGTCGGCGAGCCGGGTTGTCTCGGAGAGCTCTGAAGGTGCGGCGGTCGGTCCGGCCGTCGCGGTCTGAGGGGGCGAGCCGGCGGATGCCGAGGCGGTGCCGGCCAGGATGGTCGCTGCGACGAGCAAGGTCACGCCGGCCGTACGTCGGGCCCGGCGCGGCGGGGCGGTGCTGCGTCTGACGGATGGGCGGAGAGTCATGGCGGTGTCCTCCTTTTCGCGGCGCGCGTGCACCGCATCAGCCAGGGGCTGAACTACCCCTGATCACCAGTTCGGGTTGCAGCAGGCGTTCGGTCGGTACGCCGGTCGTCGTACCGGTCAGGATGTCTATGAGCTCGCAGGCGATCCGGTCCATCGGCTGCCGGAGACTGGTCAGCCCGGGGGAGACCACCGAGGCGAGCGGTGAGTCGTCGAAGCCGATGACGCCGACGTCGACGCCGGGAGTGAGACCGCGGCGGCCGAGCTCGCGGAGTGCACCGAGGGCGAGAATGTCGCTCAGGGCAACAATCCCGTCCGGCGGCCGGTCGCTGTCGAGCAGCTCGGCGGTGGCCCGGGCCCCTTCGTCGATGGCGTCCTCGCCGCAGCGTACGGCCAACCCGTCGGTGGGCAGGCCGAGTTCCGCGCACCGGCTGCTCCAGCCGGCCAGCCGGTCCTCGGCCAGGCCGGACGACTTCGGCCAGCTGAGGAAGGCGATGCGCCGGCGGCCGGTGTCGTAGAGGTGCTGTACCGCAGTCGCCGAACCGGCGGCGCCGTCGACGTCGACCCACGGGCCGGGCTGGGTGGTCTGCTTCCACACCCGGCCGAAGGACACGAACGGGATCTGCTTGTCCTTCAGCCAGCCGTGCCGCGGATCGTGCGTCTCCGTCTGCGAGAGCACGAACCCGTCGACCAGGCGGCGCGCGTGCAGGTCGTCGTACGTCGGCATACCGTCGACGGCGGCCGGTGCGGTGAACAGGAGGATGTGCCGGCCGCTGGACTCCGCGGCGGTGCAGAGCTCGTGCAGGAACTGGTCCATCACCAGATGGGTCTGGCTCGGCCAGTTGGGGACGCAGTAGCCGATCAGTTCGACGGCGCTGGTGCGCAGACTGCGGGCGTTACGATTGGGCCGGTAGTTGAGCAGCTCGATCGAGCCTTTCACCCGTTCGAGGGTGTCGGGCCGCAGGCGATGTGGTGCGTTCAAGGCGTTCGACACCGTTTGCACCGACACCTCGGCGTGCGCGGCAACCTGCTTCAACGTAGCCACCGCGACCTCCCACGGGCGCTTTGAACGTTAAAAACATCCGCAGTCTGCCGCGCGGTCCCGGCCGTGTCAACGGCTCGGCGGCCCCTTCCGAACGATCGACAAGGTGCTCCGGCGAGGCGGGCGCGATCCACCGTCCCCACCACGCATCCCAGCCGGCGTCCTCGACGGCCCGCGCGAGCGCGGCGAGTCCGCGCGGGTCCCGTCCACGTCCTACCGCCCCAACCGTGACAGCGAAACGCATGGCGATGACGCTAGCCATCGCCTCCGACAGATCAGGCGGTGTGGCCGCCGTCGATGGTGAGTTCGGTGCCGGTGAGATAGGCGGCGTTCGGACCGGCCAGGTAGGTGATCGCCGCGGCCACCTCGGCGGTGGTGCCGAAGCGGTCCAGCGCCAGGTCGGCGATCTGGGCCGCCGCGAACGGGCCGTCCGCCGGGTTCATGTCGGTGTCGATCGGACCGGGCTGTACGACGTTCGAGGTGATGCCGCGCGGGCCGAGTTCGCGAGCCAGACCCTTGCTGAGACCGACCAGCGCCGACTTGCTCATCGCGTACAGCGTCATCCCCGGGCTGGTCGACCCGGCCCGCGGCGCAACTGCCGAGGTGGATCAGCCGGCCGCCGTCGGACAGCCTCGGTGCGGCGGCCTGCGCGGCGGCGTAGACACCGCGGATGTTCACCGCGAGCACCCGATCCACATCGTCCAGGGTGAAGTCCGTCATCGGTCCGATCGCGCCGACGCCCGCGTTGTTGACCAGGATGTCGAGGCCGCCGAGCCGGTCCGCGGCACGTCCGACGCCGGCCGCGACTGCGACCGCCTCGGCCGCGTCGACGTCGAGTGCGTACGCCGTACCTCCGAGCGCCTCGATCTCCTTCACCACCTTGGCCGCGGCGTCCGGAGAACTCTTGTAGGTGAAGGCGACCTCGGCTCCGCGCTCGGCCAGTGCGATCGCGACGGCCGCCCCGATCCCGCGGCTGCCACCGGTCACCAGTGCTTTCTTGCCCGTCAGTTCGTTCATGTCTCCCAGTCCAGGCGACGGGCACGCCGCGTTCTGGCGGGAATCGCGACCCCGGATCCTGACGTCGCCTTTCCGCTATTCAACACAGGCTGCTACACCTCCATGTCGCAAATTCGCTAGCGACTGTCGGTGGCGGCAGGGATGCTGGAGAACGTGTACGACTGCAGAGAGCGGTGTGTCCGCGCGGTCCAGTCGAAGGACGCGCGGTTCGACGGGTGGTTCTTCACCGCGGTGCTGACGACGAAGATCTACTGCCGGCCGAGTTGCCCGGTGGCGCCGCCGAAGGTCGGGAACATGCGGTTCTACCCGAGCGCCGCCGCCGCTCAGCAGGCCGGGTTCCGCGCCTGCAAGCGCTGCCGTCCGGACGCCAGCCCGGGGTCGCCGGAGTGGAACCACCGCGCCGACCTCGTCGCCCGCGCGATGCGGCTGATCGCGGACGGCGTCGTCGACCGCGACGGCGTACCAGGCCTTGCCGTCCAGCTCGGGTACAGCGTCCGCCAGGTGCAGCGCCAACTGCAGGCCGAGCTCGGCGCCGGCCCGCTGGCGCTCGCCCGGGCCCAGCGCGCCCAGACCGCCCGGCTGCTGATCGAGACCAGCGAGCTGCAGATGGCCGACGTCGCGTTCGCGGCCGGGTTCTCCAGCGTGCGGACGTTCAACGAGACCGTGCAGGAGGTGTTCGCCCTCCCGCCGACCGAGCTGCGCAGCCGGGCCAGGAAGGGTACGACGACCGCGGCGCCCGGCACGATCTCGCTCCGGCTGCCGTTCCGCGCACCGCTGACGCCGGACAACCTGTTCGGCCATCTGATCGCGACCGGCGTACCCGGGGTGGAGGAGTGGCGCGACGGGCAGTACCGACGCACGCTCCGGCTGCCCGCACGGCCACGGCGTCGTCGCGTCTGAAGCCGATGCCGGACCACATCGCCTGCCAACTGTCCCTCACCGATCAGCGTGACCTCGCGATCGCGATCAGCCGGTGCCGCCGGATGCTCGACCTCGACGCCGACCCGGTCGCGGTCGACGAGTTGCTGAGCGCTGACCCGGTGCTCGCTCCGCTGATCGCGAAGGCGCCCGGCCGGCGGGTTCCGCACACCGTCGACGGCGACGAGTTCGCCGTACGCGCGGTGCTCGGGCAGCAGGTGTCGACGGCGGCCGCGCGGACGCACGCGCATCGGCTCGTCGTGCGGCACGGTGAGCCGATCGAGGACCCGGCCGGCGGGCTCACGCATCTGTTCCCGACCATGGAGGCGCTGGCCGGGCTCGATCCGGAAACCCTCGCGTTCCCGAAGTCCCGCCGTACGACGCTGATGACGCTGATCGGCACGCTCGCCGCCGGTGAGATCGACCTCGGCGCGGGCAGCGACTGGGACAAGGCACGGGCGCAGCTGACCGCGCTGCCGGGGATCGGGCCGTGGACGGTCGAGTCGATCGCGATGCGTGCGCTGGGTGACCCGGACGCCTTCGTGGCCAGTGATCTGGGTATCCGGTACGCGGCCCGTGATCTAGGCTTGCCCGAGGCCCCCAAATCCCTGATCGCCCACGCACGTGCGTGGCGTCCGTGGCGCGCCTACGCGGTGCAGTACCTCTGGGCCACCGGCGACCACGCGATCAACAAGATCCCCCCGGAGTAAAGCATGGCCGAACTGTCCACCGACCGCCTGTTGATGCGCCAGTGGCGCGAGTCCGACCGCGAGCCGTTCGCGGCGCTGAACGCCGACCCGTCGGTGATGGAGCACTTCCCGGCCCTGCAGACCCGCGAGCAGAGCGACGCGCTGATCGATCGGAACAGCCCCGAGATCGACGGGACGCGGCTGGGGTCTGTGGGCGCTGGAGGTGCGGGAGACCGGTCGGTTCATCGGCTTCACCGGGCTCTCGGTGCCGAGCTTCGAGGCTCACTTCATGCCCGCGGTCGAGATCGGCTGGCGGCTGGCGAAAGAGGCCTGGGGCAACGGTTATGCGACCGAGGCGGCCCGCGCGGCGCTGGCCCACGGGTTCGGTCAGGCCGGGCTGAACGAGATCGTCTCGTTCACCGCGACCACCAACCTGCCGTCCCAGCGGGTGATGCAACGGATCGGTATGACGCACGACGAGGCCGGCGACTTCGACCACGTCCGCCTTCCCGACGGTCACCGGCTGCAGCGTCACGTCCTCTACCGGATCGACCGAGCCCAGTGGGAGGCGACGCGGTGACGTTCGCCGTGATGGAGAGCCCGCTCGGTCCGCTCATGCTGGTCGAGCAGGACGACAGGCTCGCCGGCGTCTACATGGAGCAGCACCGCCATCGCCCGCCGATGGAGACCTTCGGTGACCGCGACGACTCGGTGCTGCCCGCGGTGGCCGAGCAACTCACCGAGTACTTCGAGCACGGCCGGACGACGTTCGACGTACCACTGCGGCTGGCCGGGACGCCGTTCCAGCGGCGGGTGTGGACGGCCCTGCAGGACATCCCGTACGGCGAGACGACGACGTACGGCGCACTGGCCCGGGACCCTCGGCCTCGTGCCGGGCGCATCACGGGCGGTCGGCCTCGCCAACGGCAAGAATCCGATCAGCATCATCGTCCCGTGCCACCGTGTGGTCGGTTCGACCGGCAGCCTGACCGGGTACGGCGGCGGCCTCGACCGCAAGCAGGCGCTGCTGGATCACGAACGCGGCGGCGCACTCTTCTAGATAAGTGTTCATTTGGTGAGCACTTATCGGGTGCATGCTCTAGGCATGAGCACATTGACCGATGAGGACGCGCTGGCCTGTTCGACCGTGGACGAGTGGCGGGCCTGGCTGGCGGCGAACGGGCGGACGGAGCGGTCGGTCTGGCTGATCGTGCACCGGGAGACAGCGGGTGTCGGGCTGACCAGCGCGGTCGAGCAGGCGTTGTGCTTCGGCTGGATCGACAGCAAGACCGTGAAGCGGGACGACAAGACGACGTACCAGTGCTTCACGCCGCGGAACCCGCGCAGCACCTGGAGCAAGATCAACCGCGACCGGATCGAGCACCTGACAGAAGCGGGGCTGATGGATCCGTCCGGTCAGGAGCTCATCGACCTGGCCAAGCGCACCGGCACCTGGGACCTCCTCGCCGACGCCCAGAACCTGATCGTCCCGGCTGACCTGGCAGCCGCTCTCGCCGCGAATCCGCCGGCCGACAAGCACTTCCAGGCTTTCCCGCGATCGTCCCGCCGGGCGATCCTCGAGTGGATCACTCTGGCCAAACGCCCGGAAACCCGTGCACGCCGCATCGAGCAGACCGTCGAGCAAGCAGCCCAGAACGTCCGCGCCCGCTGACAGGCCGGCGGGCGCGCGGGGTCAGGTGGAGGTGTTGGCGTTGGCGGGGTCGTCGAGGCGTTCGGCGGCGGGCGGGGTGGCGGGGGTCTGCCTGCGGTTGGCCAGGCGGCGGGCGATCGGTTCGGTGTAGCGGGCGGCGATCGGGCCGAGGATGACCAGGATCAGCACGTACGCCGTCGCGAGCGGACCGAGCCGGGGTTCGACGCCGACGGCGAGACCGGCGATGACGATGGAGAACTCGCCCCGAGCGACCAGGGTTCCACCGGCCCGCCAGCGGCCGGCCGTGCCGACGCCGGCCCGGCGGGCGGCGTACCAACCCGTCGCGATCTTCGTCAGCGCGGTGAGCAGCGCGAGGCCGAGCGCGATCGCGAGTACCGGCGGGATGTCTCGGCCGGGTCCGTGCTCAACCCGAAGAACACGAAGAACACCGCGGCGAACAGGTCCCGCAACGGACTCAGCAGGTTCCGCGCGCCGCGCGCGACCTCACCCGACAACGCGATGCCGACCAGGAACGCGCCGACCGCCGCCGACACCTGCAGTTGCTGCGCGACACCCGCGACGAGCAACGTCATCCCGAGGACGACGAGCAGCAGCATCTCCGGGTTGTCGGATGACACCGCCCGGCTGATCACCCGTCCGTAGCGCAGGGCAACGAACAGGACGACGCTCACCGTGCCGAGCGAGATCAGCAGCGTCACGCTGCCGCCGGCCAGGCCGACACCGGCGAGCAGCGCGGTCAGGATCGGCAGGTAGACGGCCATCGACAGGTCCTCGAGCACCAGAATCCCCAGCACCACAGGGGTTTCCCGGTTGCCGAGCCGGCCGAGATCGCCGACCACCTTGGCGATCACCCCCGACGAGGAGATCCAGGTGACACCGGCCAGTGCGACCGCGGCGACCGGGCCCCAGCCGAGCAGCAACGCGACGGCCGCGCCGGGTAATGCGTTGAGCAGGAAGTCGACGAGACCCGAGAGGTACTGCGTCTTCAGGGTGCCGACGAGATCGGTGGCGGTGTACTCCAGGCCGAGCAGCAACAGCAGCAGGATGACGCCGATCTCGGCGCCGGTGGCGACGAACTCCTCACTGGCGGCGAGCGGCAGCAATCCGCCATGGCCGAAGGCCAGCCCGGCGAGCAGGTAGAGCGGGATCGGCGAGAAGCCGAACCGGGAGGCGATCCGGCCGAGGATGCCGAGAGCGAGGATCACCGCTCCCAACTCGATCAGCAGGGCGGTGAGATCCTCGTGCACGTCACCCTCCGGCGATCAGGTCGTAGACCGCGTCGACGCCCTCGCGGGTGCCGACGACGACCAGCGTGTCCCCGGTGGCGAACCGGAAGTCCGGCGTCGGCGATGGGGTCGCGCCGGTGCGGCGCAGGACGGCGACGATGGACGCACCGGTCCGGCTGCGGGCCTGGGTGTCACCCAGCGTGCGGCCCGAGTACGGCGACTTGGCCGTGATCGGGATGTGCTCGGTGACCAGGTCGATCTCGATCTCGGCGCGGACCGGGTCGAGTTGGGCCGGGATCAGCAATTGGGCCAGCGCGGCGGCCTCGCCGGGATCCAGCGGGACCGAGTCCTTGCAGTTGTCGTCGTCCTCGGGGTCGTGGAAGCCCAGGAACCGCCGGCCGTCGTTGTGCACCACCACCGAGACGTGCTTACCGTCTTCGGTGATCAGGTCGTACCGGATACCGATCCCGGGCAACGTCGTCCTGGTCGGGTGGGCCTGCTGGTCCATGATTCCTCGATCCCGTACAGATGGCGTCTGCAACCATTCTCCCAAATCAACAACCCCTGCCCGGGTGTGATTCCGGTTGCACTCCGGTGCACTGCAACTGGTTGCATAGGTAAGGTGCCGGATATGGCGCTGGAGCACGCGATTCTGGTCTCGCTGACCGAACGGGCCGGGTCCGGTTACGAGCTGGCCCGACGGTTCGACCGGTCGATCGGGTACTTCTGGCCGGCCACCCACCAGCAGATCTACCGGGTGCTGCGCCGGATGGACGAGGCCGGCTGGGTCCGGCACACCGAGATCGCCCAGGACGGGCGGCCGGACAAGAAGGTGTACCGGGTGTCCGCGGCCGGCAAGGCGGAGCTGACCCGGTGGCTCGCCGAGCCGGAAGATCCCGCCGTACTGCGGGACGGTCTCGGGGTGAAGTTGCGTGGTGCGTCACTCGGCGATCCGGGCGTCGTACTCCGGGAGATCGAGCGGCACCGGGCCGAGCACGCCACCCGGCTCGAGGTGTACCGCGGGATCCAGCAACGCGACTTCCCGAAGCCGGCCACGCTGCGCGACCGGGACCTGCATCAGTACCTCGTCCTGCGCGGCGGCATCCGCGCCGAGGAGTCGTTCGTGGACTGGTGCGACGAAGTGATCGAGGCCCTCAGAAAGGACGATCGATGACTGTGCTTTTGGCCGGGCCTTCGGCGCCGGCGTGGTCATGGGGCTTTGACTCCGGCCTTCCATCCTCGCTCCGGTCGCTTCGCTCCCTCCACTCCTCAGTCCAGGCCGGGAGGCCCTCGTGACCGCGTATCCGCACCTGTTGGAGCCACTTGATCTTGGTCATGTGGTGCTGCCCAACCGGGTGATCATGGGGTCGATGCACACCGGCCTCGAGGACCGGGCGAAGGATCTGCCGAAGCTGGCCGCCTACTTCTCCGAGCGTGCTCGCGGCGGCGTCGGCCTGATGGTCACCGGCGGCTACGCACCCAACCGGACCGGCTGGCTCACCCCTTTCGGCTCCAAGTTGACCAGTCGCCGCCAGGCCCGCAAGCACCGGATCCTCACCGATGCCGTGCATACCGAGGGCGGCCGGATCGCGCTGCAGATCCTGCACGCCGGCCGGTACGCGTACCACCCGTTCAGCGTCTCCGCCTCGGCGCTCAAGGCCCCGATCAACCCGTTCAAGCCGCGGGCACTGACCGACCGCGGCGTACTCCAGCAGATCAAGGCGTACGTCGACTGCGCCGCACTCGCGCGCCAGGCCGGGTACGACGGCATCGAGATCATGGGGTCCGAGGGCTACTTCATCAACCAGTTCCTGTCCGAGCGCACCAACAAGCGCACCGACCGCTGGGGCGGCAGCCCGGAGAACCGGCGGCGGCTCGCGATCGAGATCGTCCGGCGGACCCGGGAACGGGTCGGCACCGACTTCGTGATCATCTACCGGCTGTCGATGGCCGACCTGGTCGAAGGCGGTCAGAGCTGGGACGAAGTCATTGCATTGGGCAAGGAGATCGAGGCGGCCGGCGCGTCGATCATCAACACCGGCATCGGCTGGCACGAGGCGCGCGTACCCACCATCGTGACCTCGGTCCCGCGGGCGGCCTTCACCAGCGTGACCGCCGCCTTCAAACCGCACGTCGGCATCCCGGTCGTCACCTCGAACCGGATCAATCTCCCGCAGGTCGCCGAAGAGGTGCTGGCCCGCGGCGACGCGGACCTGGTCAGCATGGCCCGGCCGTTCCTGGCCGATCCGGAGTGGGTGCTCAAGGCAACCACTGACCGTGCGGACGAGATCAACGTCTGCATCGCCTGCAACCAGGCCTGTCTGGACCATGTCTTCGCCAAGCGGAAGGCGAGCTGCATGGTCAACCCGAGAGCGGCCCGGGAGACCGAGCTTCAGTTGCTGCCGACCCGCCGTACCAAGAGCATCGCGGTCGTCGGGGCCGGACCGGCCGGGCTGGCCGCGGCGGTGACGGCGGCCGAGCGCGGCCATGCGGTCGAGCTGTTCGAGGCCGCTGACGAGATCGGCGGCCAGTTCGGCATCGCGCGGCGGATCCCCGGCAAGGAAGAGTTCGCCGAGACGATCCGCTACTACCGGCGCCGGCTCGAGCTGACCGGCGTCAAGCTGCACGCTCGGCCGCCGCGCGACCGTCGAGGACCTGGCCGGCTTCGACGAGATCGTGCTGGCCACCGGCGTCGTCCCCCGCGTCCCGGCCATCCCCGGCATCGACCATCCGAAGGTCCTCTCGTACGTCGACGTCGTCCGCGACCGCAAGCCGGTGGGCAGCACGGTCGCCGTCATCGGAGCGGGCGGGATCGGCGTAGATGTCAGCGAGTTCCTGACCAACGAGTCGTCGCCTGCTCTGGACCTCGAGGCATGGAAGGCGGAGTGGGGTGTGACCGATCCGACAATCGCCCCTGGCGCACTCACCACGCCGCGGCCAGAGCCGTCGCCGCGGCAGGTCTACCTCCTGCAGCGCAAGGCCGGAAAGATCGATGCCGGCCTCGGCAAGACGACCGGATGGGTTCACCGGGCGGCCCTGAAGAACAAGCAGGTCGAGCAGCTCCGCAGCGTCAACTACGAGCGCATCGACGACAACGGTCTGCATCTGACTTTCGGTCCGCGGCACGAGAATCCGCGGGTGCTGGACGTCGAAACCATTGTCGTCTGCGCCGGCCAGGAGCCGGTCCGCGACCTCGCCGACGCGCTGCGGGAGACCGGCCGCCCGGTCCACCTGATCGGCGGTGCCGACGTCGCCGCCGAGCTCGACGCCAAGCGCGCGATCGATCAGGCCACCCGGCTGGCGCTCACTCTCTGAACCTGTCCGCGGACAGAGAGCGAAGCTGACAGTTCAATTAAGGTAAGGCTATCCTCTGCTCCATGCAGGAAAAGGTGGGGCTGGCCGGAGACGACCTGCGCCTCGGATACCACGGCACGCTGGTGGTCGACGGCGCCTCGTTGCGGATCGAGGCGGCCAGTGTCACCGCGCTGGTCGGCCCGAACGGCAGCGGGAAGTCGACCCTGTTGCGCGCCCTGGCGCGACTCCATCATGCCGACGACGGCACGATCACCTTCCCGGACGGCGGCAACGCGCTCGACCTGTCCGCGAAGGAGTTCGCCCGCAAGGTCACCCTGCTGTCGCAGTCGCGGCCGACTCCCAACGGCGTGAGTGTGCGCGACGTCGTCGGGTACGGCCGGCATCCGCATCGCGGGCGCTGGCGGACCGACGACCCGGACGGCAAGCGAGCGATCGACCACGCGATGGCGGTCACCGGTGTGACCGGGATGGCCGGGCGCGCGGTCGACGAGCTGTCCGGCGGTGAGCTGCAACGCGTGTGGCTCGCGACCTGTCTGGCCCAGGACACCGGCGTCCTGTTGCTGGACGAACCGACCACGTTCCTCGACCTGCGCTACCAGATCGAGATCCTCGACCTGATGCGCGAGCTCGCCGACTCGCACCGGGTCGCGGTCGGCGTCGTACTGCACGACCTGAACCAGGCCGCCGCCGTCGCGGACCGGATCGCGCTGCTCGATCAGGGGCGCGTTCGTTCGACCGGTACGCCGGAACAGGTGCTCGAGGCCGACGCGCTGACCGAGACCTACGGCATCCGCATCGAGGTCGGCACCGACCCAGCCACCGGCTTCGTCACAACCCGCCCAATCGGCACGCATCTCAGCCGCGTCACGACGATCTGAAGGTCAACTGATGAAGAGAATCACCGCCCTGCTCGCCGCCGCCGCGTTCGTGCTGACGGCCTGCGGGACGAGCGAACCCGACACCTCAAACGCCGCCGCGGAGACCAGCGTCCAGCCGGTCTCGGTAACCGACGCGCGGGGTAAGAAGCTCGACCTGAAGGCACCCGCCACCAAGGTGGTCGGCCTGGAGTGGGGTGCGATCGAGAACCTGATCACCCTCGGCGTGATGCCGGTCGGCGTGGCCGACGTCAAGGGCTACACGAACTGGGTCACCGCGGCCAAGCTGGACGCCTCGGTCAAGGACGTCGGCACCCGGGGTGAGTCCAGCGTCGACGCGATCGCCGCGCTCAGCCCCGACCTGGTCATCACCACCACCGACGAGTCGGCGAACTCGATCGCCCA
Source organism: uncultured Actinomycetota bacterium (assembly GCA_963770725.1). Lineage (GTDB taxonomy): Bacteria > Actinomycetota > Actinomycetes > Propionibacteriales > Kribbellaceae > Kribbella. The sequence goes on along the minus strand of CAVYQT010000007.1, from coordinate 135,744 downwards.
GTTCGAGAAGATCGCGCCGGTGCTGGTCATCCGCGGCGCGGACGCGGCCAACGCGATCCCGCAGATGAAGACCAACCTGGAGCTGATCGGCAGCGCGATCGGCAAGACCGACCAGGCCAAGCAGATCAACGCCGACTTCGACAAGAAGGTTGCCGACGGCAAGCAGAAGATCGCCGACGCGGGCAAGGCCGGCGAGAACTTCACCATGTCGGACGGTTACAAGCAGGGCAGCACGATCTCGATCCGGATGTACGCCACCGGCTCGCTGCTCGGCGCCGTGCTGACCGAGATGGGCCTGAAGAACGGCTGGACCGGCGCCGGTGACAAGGACTACGGCCTGGCGCAGACCGACCTCGAGGGCCTGACCAAGCTGCCGGACGGCAACTTCCTCTACATCGCCAACGACGCCGACGGCGGTGACGTGTTCGGCGGCGACCTGGCCGGGAACGCGATCTGGAAGAACCTGCCGTTCGTGAAGAGCAACGACATGCACCGGCTGCCCGACGGCATCTGGATGTTCGGCGGCCCGAAGTCCACCGAGCAGTTCATCGACGCGGCCGTGCAGGCAGTCACCTCTTGACCCAGTTGACCGCCCCGGGGCCTGATGTCCAGGTCTCCGAGGCTCTGCAGCCGGTACGACGGCTCCGGGTGGCGACGGTGTTCGTCATCGCCACCGTCGCCGTCGTACTGCTGGCTGCCGTACACCTCACCCAGGGCACGTCATCGGTGAACGCCGGCGACCTGCTCCGGCTACTGGTCGGGCAGGGCACGGACAACTCGGCCAACGTGCTGATCGCGTCCCGGCTGCCGCGGTTGCTGGCCGGCGTCCTGGTCGGGGTGGCGCTCGGTTTCGCGGGCGCGGGGTTGCAGTCGCTGGCCCGGAACCCACTCGCCTCACCGGACACGTTGGGGGTCAACGCCGGGGCGTATCTCGCGGTCGTCGTGGTGGCCGCGTTCGGGGTTTCGCTGCCGGTGTTGCCCGCCGGGGGAGTCGCCTTCCTCGGCGGGCTGGCGGCCGCCGCGCTGGTGCTCGCCTTGTCCGCCGGCGGCTCGTCCGGGCCGACCCGGCTGATCCTGGCCGGTTCGGCCGTCGCGATGGCGCTGGCCGGGCTGACGACGTTGCTGCTGCTCCTCTATCGCGAGGAGACGGTCGGCACGTTCGCGTGGGGAGCGGGCACGCTGGTCCAGACGGACCTGAAGGCGGTCACCCAGATGACGCCGGTCGTTGCCGTCGGCATCCTCGGCGCGTTGCTGCTGGCACCGAAGCTCGACCTCCTCGCCCTCGGCGACGACACGGCATCGGTGCTCGGAGTTCATGTACGACGGGTGCGCGTACTGATCACCCTGCTGACGGTGCTGTTGTCGGCCGCCGCGGTCACCGTTGCCGGACCGGTCGGCTTCGTCGGCCTGGTCGCTCCGGTGCTGGTGCGGCTGATCGCTCCGCTGGTACCCGGATTGCTGCGGCACCGGATGCTGCTGCCGATGAGCGGGCTGGCCGGCGTACTCGTCGTCCTCAGTGCGGACGTCGTACTCCGGGCTGTGCTCGGCGGTCAGGCCGGCGTGGAGATCCCGACCGGTGTGATGACGATGATGGTCGGTGCGGTCGTGCTGGTGTGGCTGGCGCGGCGGTACCGGGATTCAGGGCCGAGCCGGACGCCGGGTGGCGCATCGTCGGGACTGCGGAGCCGGCGGACGTTCTGGATCGTGACCGGTGTGCTCGTCGTACTGCTGGTGGTTGCCGGCCTGCTGGCGATGCTGGCCGGTGACGCGTTCCTGCGTACGGGCGACGTCGTGAACTGGATCAACGGGCAGTCGGGGCGGGCGATCACCTATGTGCTCGACCAGCGGTTCCCTCGGGTGCTGTCCGCCGTCCTGTGCGGCGCGGCCCTCGCGATCGCGGGTACGACGGTCCAGGCGGTGTGCCGGAACCCGTTGGCCGAGCCGGGGATCCTCGGCATCACCGGCGGTGCCGGAGTCGGTGCCGTGATCACCCTCGTACTGTTGCCGTCAGCAAGCATCTGGCTACTCTCGGGTGTCGCCGCGGTGGGCGCGCTCGTGACCTTCGCACTGGTCTATCTGGTGTCGTGGCGGGGCGGGCTGAGCGACCGGGGCGGTGGGGTGGGGAAGGTATTAATGCAGACCGGTTGGTCCTGATCGGCGTCGGGGTGTCTTCGGGAGCGACCGCGATCATCACGTTGCTGATCGTCGCCACCGATCCGTGGAACATCAGCATGGCGATGACTTGGCTGTCCGGCAGCACCTACGGGCGGACATTGCCGCAGGTCTTGCCGGTCGCGATCGCGCTGCTGGTGTTCACCCCGGTGGTCGTGCACGCCCGGCGTGAACTCGACCTGCTGGCACTGGACGACGACGTACCGCGGATTCTCGGCGTACGACTCGAACGCACTCGGCTGCTGGTACTGCTGTGCGCGGCGTTGCTGACGGCGGCGGCCGTGTCGGCGATTGGCGTGGTCGGGTTCGTCGGGCTGGTGGCGCCGCATGCGGCCAGGGCACTCGTCGGTGGGCGGCACACCCGGATCCTGCCGGTCGCCGCGCTCCTCGGTGCGATCCTGGTCAGCGTCGCGGACAGCCTCGGCCGCACGCTGCTGGCTCCGGCGCAGATCCCGGCAGGTCTGCTGACCGCACTGATCGGAGCGCCGTACTTCGTCTACCTGCTCTGGCGGACCCGGGTCCCGAACCGCTGATCAGCCGGCAGCCTTCGCGGCGGCCTTCTTCGCCTGCTTGAACTCGCGGACCTTCAGCAGCGACTCCCCGTCCACGACGTCCGCGACCGACCGGTAGCCCTCGAGCGCGTAGTCCCCGGCGACCGCCGCCCAGCCTTCGGGCCGGACGCCGAGCTGCTTGGCCAGCAGGGCCACGAAGATCTGCGCCTTCTGCTTGCCGAAGCCGGGAAGTTCCTGCACGCGCTTGAACAGTTCCTTGCCGGTCGTCGGCTCCGTCCACAGCCGGGTCACGTCACCGTCGTACCGGGACTCGACCAGCGCGGCCAACTCCTGCAGTCGGGCGGACATCGAGCCGGGGAACCGATGGATCGCCGGCGGCTGCGGAGCACAGCTCCTTGAACGTCTCCGGGTCGGCGGCCGCGATCGCCGCCGGATCGAGGGTGCCGAACCGGCTGAGCACCTTCCAGCCGCCCCGGAACGCGTGCTCCATCCCGTACTGCTGATCCAGCATCATCCCGAGTACGACGGCGAACGGGTACTCGTCGAGGACCTTGTCGGCCTCAGGCAGGTTGGTCATCTGGAAGCCCATCACCGCATCATCTCACGGGGCGTGGCGCGGGTTGTCCCTTGTGCCGGCACAAGGTCGCTGCCGAAACAGCGCCGGGCAGCCTATGCTCAGCGGGGGCACCCGACGGGAGGAGCACGGATGGACATCCGGGATCTGGATCGTAGGGCCGGTGCGGTACTCGGGGAAGTGATCATGCAGGTGCGCCCCGAACAGTTGTGGTTCCCGACCCCCTGCCCGGACTGGAGCGTCCGCGGTCTGCTCCGCCACATCGTCAGCGAGAACGAGGGGTTCGCCGCCGCGGCCCTGAACGGGTCGGCTCCGGTGCAGACCTGGAACGGCGGCCGGCTCGGGGACAACCCGGCCGGCGCCTACCGGCGGTCCAACGTGGGCGTCGCGGACGCGTTCGCCGACGGCGGGGCGCTGGACCGGCTGATGGAGGTCCGCGAGTTCGGCTCGTTTCCGCGCCGGATCGCGCTGACCTTCCACCACCTCGACTGCGTCATCCACGCCTGGGACGTGGCCCGCGCCATCGACGTCCCGTACGAGCCGCCGCCGGACCTGGTCGAGCAGGCGATCGCCCTGGCCCGCAAGATCCCGGACACGGACACCGCCCGGGGCCCGGGCGCCGCGTTCGAGCGCAGTGTCAAGGTCCCCGGCGACGCGTCCGAGTTCGACCAGCTACTCGGCCTCCTCGGCCGCAATCCCGACTGGGTCTCCCCGCTCGATTCTCCACTCGAGGTAGTCCTTCAGTTCGATCCTGTCCGGTACGGCGGCGGCCAGTTTCGCGAGCAGGCCGGTGAACGGACGCGACATCATCAAACGGATCTGGGCGTTGCGGAACGAGATCCCGAGGGACGTCATCGGCATCGCCATCTCGATCCCGCCCGGCGGCAGTTCCATCCGCTGGTCGACGTACGCCTGCAGCTGGGCCTGGTACGACGGGAACGCCCGGACGTGATCGCCGTCCGCGGCGGCCAGTTCACCGGCGAGGACGTACGCACCGACGAGTGAGAGCGCAGTCCCGTGTCCGGCCAGTGGCGAACCGCAGTACCCGGCGTCACCGATGAGCACGACCCGCCCGCGGGACCACTCCGGTACGACGACGCGGCTCGTGCTGTCGAAGTAGAAGTCGTTCGCGTCGGCCAGAGCGGCGAGGATGTGATCGGTGTGCCAGCCGAGACCTGTGAAGCGCTGTGTCAGGAGAGCCTTCTGGGCGTCGACGTCGTGCCGGTCGTAGCTGATGACGGGGGAGCGGAAGCTCAGCAGCGCCTTGGCGTAGCGCGGGTCGTGGTCCGGTCGCAGACCGACCCAGCGACCGCCGGGTGCGGAGTAGATCTTCATCCAGTGGTTGAGCGGCTCGGGTGTCTCGACGGTGAAGAACGACCCGTAGCCGCCGAGGTGCTGGACGAACTGCTCCTTCGGCCCGAAGGCCAGCTTCCGGACCCGCGAGTGCACCCCGTCCGCGCCGACCACCAGGTCGAACCGTCGCTGCGATCCGCTGGTGAAGGTGACGAGCACACTGGTCGAGTCCTGGTCGAGCGCGGCGATCGAGTCGCCGTACAGGTACTCGATGTCGCCCGCGATCGCGTCGTTCAGGATCCCGGCCAGGTCGCCGCGGAGGATCTCGATGTCGGCGACCGGGCCGGCACCGTCGAGCAGTTCGGCCGGCATCGCGGCGGCGGTGCGGCCGTTGGCCCGGACGTACTCGAGACCGCGCTCGTGCAGCTGCGCCCGCTTGATCGCCGGCATCAGGCCCATCCGCTCGACCACCACCTTGGAGATCCCGCGGATGTCGATGGTCTGCCCGCCGGGTCGCGGCGCCGGTGCGATCTCGACGATCGTCGGGGTGAACCCGTGCCGCCGCAGCCAGTAGGCCAGGGCCGGTCCCGCGATCCCGCCGCCGGAGATCAGCACGCTCTTCGTCATGGTGGGTTCCTCTCGCTGAGCTAGTGCGCTTACGCTGTACACGTACACCGTGTGGTGCACTGCCATCGGTCGTCCAGTCAGCGGCAGAGCGCACTAGTACAGGAGGCCTTGATGGGTGAAGCGCCGTACCGGGTGATCGCGGCCGAGCTGCGGCGCCGGATCGAGGCGGGAGAGCTGGGTCCGGGAGACCGGGTGCCCTCTACCCGGACGTTGGTGCGGGAGTTCGGCGTCGCGATGGCAACCGCGACCAAGGCGCTTCAGGTGCTTCAGCAAGACGACCTCGTCCAGGCGGTGCCGGGAGTCGGCACCGTCGTCGGGACCCGTGCCATGCGGGTCCGAGCGCCACAGCCTTCGCGTGAACTCAACCGGGACGAGGTGGTCCGGATCGCGATCGCGATCGCGGATGCCGAAGGGCTCGCGGCGTTGTCGATGCGGCGGATCGCGGCCGAGCTCGGGGTGTCGACGATGGCGCTCTACCGGTACGTCGGCGGCAAGGAAGCGCTGGTGTTGCGGATGGTCGACACCGCGATCGGCGAGTTCCCGGTGCGGCCGGTGGAGCCCTGGCGGTCCGCGATCGAGTCCGTGGCCCGGCTGCAGTGGTCGGCGTACCGGCGGCATCTCTGGCTGGCGAGCGCGATCAGCCTCAGCCGTCCACAGGCCCTGCCGAACCTGCTGCCGCACACGGACGCCGTACTGCGTGCGCTCGGCCCGTTCGAGCTCGACGGCAGTACGGCGCTCTACACCGCGATCACCGTGTTCGCCTACGTCCGTGGTGTCGCGCTGGCGATGGAGGCCGAGGTGCAGGCCGAGCAGGACACCGGGATGACGGCGGACGAATGGGCCGACCAGCACATCGGTCCGATCGCCACCATGATCAGCCTCGAGGACCTGGCCGGTTTCCGGGCGGTGTTCCAGCCCGGTTTCGACTTCGACTACGACCTGGACCAACTGTTCGAGTTGGGTCTCGAACTGGTTCTGGACGGTCTCGAAGTGAAGCTCGCCCGGCTACGCTGAGTGCCGACAGTTTCTTACCGCCGTGGGAGGCGCCGATGGAGCCGGTGTTCGCACCTGACGTTCCGGACGGCGTGCGGCGGCTGTACGAGCGCAGACCCGAGTTGTTCGTACCGGCGAGCCATCCGAAGCCGAAGCGGGAGACGTCCTGGTCGGTCGCGCCGGGGAACACCTTCGGCACGCTGCTGGTGTGGATCGCGGTCTGCGTCGGCGGCTGGATCCTGGCCCTGATCATCCTGGCCGGGCTGCTGCCGACCGAGGTCGCCGCCTGGTCCGCGGCGGTCCTGGCCGGGATCGCCGCGGTCGCGACCGCCGGGGTCCTGGTCAAGTCCGGGGTCGAGGATCGCGGCCACAAGGCGGTCCGCCGGCAGCACGGGAAGTACCTGCTCCCGGACGACTTCGACGACGAGGCCGGCCGCTTGCTGGCCCGGGCCCAGCGCGCGGTGAAAACGGTGCTTGAGGCAACAGTCACCCGGCAGGGCCTGCTCGACGAGGTGAAGAACGACCTGGTCCTGCCCGAACAGCTCTGGGACATCGGCCAGGTGCTGCGCGAGCAGACCGTCCTGCGGGCCCGTCAGCGCGAGATCGCCCGCGGGATGGCGACGGCCGAACTGGAGGCCGTGCTCGGACCGCAACGCCGCGCACTCGCCCTCTCGGTCGACGCGATCAAACGCAAGGTCGACCTGCTCGACCGGTACGCCGATCACGTCCGCTCGGCCGATGCCGCCCTCCGGGCCGAGGCCGCGCTCCAGGACGGCGACCGCTACATCGAACTCCTGGCCCGCACCGAACCGGCCGGCGACACCTCGGTCGTCCAAGGGTTCGCCGACGAGGCGAGCGCCCTGCGCGACACTCTCGCCCGCAGCATCAACGCGGCCCGCGACGCCGGCCGGACGCTAGCCGTGCCCGAGTAGCTTCTGCTCGTCCTCGGCGGAGAGTCGGATCTCGTCATCGAGCGCCGGTTCGCCGCGGTCGCGGTCCCAGGCGAGCATGTCGGCGAGGGTCTGCCGCAGCGGAGTCACCGGCATCCCGGCCTCGCGCCCCTTCGCCTGGTCGCGCCGCCGCGATCCCCACTCCGCGTCGGGCTCCATCAACGGGAAGCGATCCGGTACGGCATCCGCCGGGACCGGCACCAGCTCGACCGACGCACCGGCCAGTTCGGCGCTGGTCTCGATCAGCTCGCCGATCGTGCTGTCCGGTCCGATCGCGTTGAACGCTCCCGGCCGGCTGTCGCTGATCAGCTGAACCACGAGTCGCCCGAGGTCGCGGCTGTCGACCAGTTGCAGTGGCTGCTCCGGTCGCGTCGGCAGCGCGACGCGGCCGCCTCGGGCACCCCGCCGTACCCAGTAGAGGACCGTGTCCGAGAGGTCGCCCGGGCCGGTCACCTTGCCCGGACGGACGATCGTCGCGCGGTCGCCGTACCGCTCCAGGACGTCGTCCTCGCAGGCGACCTTGCACGGGCCGTAGGTGTCGTTCGTGAGTACGTCGGCCGACCGCAGCGGCTCACGACGTGGCGCGCTCTCGTCGGTGCCGGGCGGCAGGTCGCGGACGTAGACGGCGTGGCTCGAGACGAACACGTACCGTCCGACTCGGTCACCCAGTACGTCCATCGCCTCGTCGACCTGCTTGCTCTGGTAAGCGCTCAGGTCCACGACCGCGTCCCACTCGCCGGTCCGCAATGCCGCGTAATCGCCGGTGTCGCGATCACCGACCAGCTGCGTGACCTGCGGCGGCAGGTCGGTTCCACTCTTGCCTCGACTGAAGGACGCCACCTCGGCGCCTTGGTCGAGCGCGTCCGCGATGACCGCGCGCCCGACGAACCCGTTCCCGCCCAGCATCAGAATCCGCACAACCGCCGACCGTAGGGCCTGCTCGGGTCGTCGCGCATCCGATTAAGCTCCGACCATGACACAGACGGTGGTGGTTGCCGGGGGCACCGGTGCGCTCGGGGCCGCGGTGACGGCGGAGTTCCTGCGGGCCGGCTGGCGGGTCGTCGTCCCCGGACGGACCGAGGAGTCGCTGGCCCGGCTCGGCACCGATCCGGCGCTGAGCCCGGTGATCGCCGACCCGTTCGACCCGGCCGGTACGGCGGACGTGGTCGCGCTCGCCACGTCCGACGAGACCGCGCCGCTGACCGCACTGGTCAACCTCGTCGGCGGGTTCGCCTCCGGTTCGCGGGTACACGAGACGCCGGTCGAGGAGTTCGAGAAAGTACTCCGGCTCAACCTGCGTCCGACGTACCTGATGACTCACGCCGTCCTTCCGCATCTGCTCGCCGGCGGTGGCGGAGCAATCGTTTGTACGTCGGGCGGCGCCGCGCTGCGACCGTTCTCCGGGGCGGCCGGGTACGTCACCGCGAAGGCCGGGGTGATCGCGTTCGCCGACGCCCTGCACGCGGAGTATGCGCGTGATGGCATCCGGGTGAACACCATCCTCCCCGGAACCATCGACACCCCGGCCAACCGGGCCGCGATGCCGCGCGCGGACACCGGCAAATGGACCCCACCCGAGCGCATCGCCGTGGTCGTGCGCACCCTCGTCGAGACCCCCGGCATTTCGGGCGGTCATCTGCCCGTATGACAACCGATCGACCCTGTTACACGTCTGAAGAGTTACAGGTGCGGGTACTTGACGCACACTGGGTTGAGGGGACGGCGACAGGGGAGCCATGGGGAGACGCTCGCGGGAAGCAGGCGCCACGGGGGATTCCGAGTTGCCGGAAGCCGAACCGGCCGGGCGACGGCCGCGATCGGTGCCGAAGCTGCTCGGGCTGACCCTGCTCGGCACCCTGCTACCCGGGCTCGGCCTGGTCGCCGGCGGCCGGCGCCGGATCGGCGCCTTCATCCTGACCGTGACGCTGGGCCTGATCGGGATCGGCGCGTACGTCGGCATGACCCGGCGCGAGGAGATTCTCGCGGCCTCCGTCGTACCGAGCCGGCTGCTGATGACCGCGGTGGCGATCGGGACGCTCGGGCTCCTCTGGATCCTGGTGATCGTCGCCTCGCACCGTTCGTTGCGTCCGGCAACAGGTGGGGCCGGCGGCCGGGCGGTCGGGGCGCTCTGGGTCGGCGTCCTGTGCTTCGCGATCGCGGCGCCGACGGCGCTCGGCGTCCAGAGCGTGCTGGCGCAGCGCGAGCTGGTCCAGGACGTGTTCGTCGCCCAGGATGAGAGCAAGAGCGCGACCCGTCCGAGCGTGGTCAACACCAAGGACCCGTGGGAGGACCGGCCGCGGCTGAACCTGCTGCTGCTCGGCGGCGACGACGGCCCGAACCGGCCCGGGATCCGGACCGACACGGTGATCGTGGCGAGTATCGACACCAAGACCGGCAACACCGCGCTCATCTCGATGCCGCGGCAGCTGACCTTCATGCCGTTCCCGGAGGACTCGCCACTGCACGACCTCTACCCGAACGGGTTCGGCCAGGAGGGGCTCAGTCTGGAGGGCCGGCTGGAGTGGATGCTGACCGCGATGTACCAGAACATCCCGGCCGCCCACCCCGGCATCCTCGGCCCGTCCGACAACGAGGGTGCCGACGTGCTGAAGCAGTCCGTCGGCGAGGCGGTCGGGCTGAAACTCGACTACTACCTGCAGGTCAACCTGCAGGGCTTCGCGAAACTCGTCGACGCGCTCGGCGGGATCACTGTCAACGTCAACGAGCGGGTCGCGATGGGTGGCGTCAGCAGCTCCCACATCCCGCCGGACAAATGGATCGAGCCGGGGCCGAACCTGCACCTCGACGGCCGGCTCGCGCTCTGGTTCGCCCGCGGCCGGTACGGCGCCGACGACGACCAGCGCCAGATCCGCCAGCGCTGCGCGATCAAGGGCATCGTCGACGCGGCCGACCCGGCGACCCTGATGACCAAGTACCAGGCGATCGCCAGGGCCGGCCAGCAGTTGCTCCGCACCGACATCCCGCAGGAACTGTTGCCCGCGCTGGTCCAGCTCGCCCTCCGGGTGAAGGCGGGCACCGTCTCCAACATCAACCTCGACGTCGGCAAGCTGCGGCTGAAGTACCTGCACCCGGACTACGACGCGCTGCGCGAGACGGTCGAGATGGCCCTCGCCGAGCCGGCGCCCGTCGCCACCACCGCCCCGACCACGCCGGCGACCCCGAAGGCAGCGAAGCCCACCACCCGCAAGCCGACCACGCCGGCGGTCCAGGGACCCACCCAGAACCTGGAAGACGCCTGCGCCTACCACCCGAACGGCGACCAGCCGAACTAAGGCCGCTGAAAATACCTGTCGAGGTGGGTGTCGATCTGGTGGTGGTCCGCTCGACGTGAGAGTAAGGACCGACCGACACGACAGGAGAACCACTGCGATGCGCTACATGATCATCAACAAGGCGGACGCGGACAGCGAAGCCGGGAAGTTCCCCTCCGACGAGGTGGCCGGCGCCGTCGGCCAGGCCGTGGAGGACATGTCGAAGGCCGGTGTCCTGCTGTTCGCCGAGGGCGTCCACCGCAGCTCGCTCGGCGCCCGGGTCAAGGTCGAGGGCGGTCAGCGCACCGTCACCGACGGCCCGTTCGCCGAGACCAAGGAACTGATCGGCGGCGTCATCGTCGTCGAGGTCCGCAACCGCGACGAAGCCGTCGAATGGGCCGCCCGCCTGGCCGAAGCCCTCGCCGCCGAGGTCGAGCTCCGCCGAGTTGTAGAAGAAGACGACTTCGCCCCCAACTCCGACCTCTACCTGGACTGAAGGCCTGCCTGCCCGGCAGAGCGATCTGACTGTTCCTGCGTCTCGGCCAGCATCATCTCGCGGCACGAGGTCGGGCCGGTGTCCATCCGGCGGGTTGCCGTTCGTGGTGATGCCAAGAACCCGTCGAAGGAGAACATCATGATCAGCAACACGACTGCGAGCTCGGTTTCCGGCAGCACCCTGAGTGTGCCCGAGGCCGAGTTGTACTACGAGGTGCGGGGGAGCGGGCCCTTGGTGGTTCTGGTGGGGGCGCCGATGGATGCGGACTCGTTCGCGCCGCTCGCCGATCTGCTCGCGAGTGATCACACCGTGCTCACCACCGATCCGCGCGGGATCAACCGCAGCAACCTGCGCGGTTCGGGATCGACGCCTGCACAGCGCGCGGACGACCTGGCCCGGCTGATCCGGCACGTGGATGCCGGGTCGGCGACCGTGTTCGGGTCGAGCGGCGGTGCGGTGACGGTGCTGGCCCTGGCGCAGGCGCATCCGGACCTGGTGAGCACGGTGATCGCCCACGAGCCGCCGCTGGACCGGCTGGTCGAGGACGCCGACGAGCTGCTGGCGGCGTCGGAGCGGATGATGGCCGACTACCTGGCCGGGGACGTGATCGGCGCCTGGAAGCAGTTCTTCACGCTGGCGAACATTCAGATCCCGGACGGCATGATCGAGCAGATGTTCGGGGGTGAGCGGGATCCGCGGCAGGTCGCCGACGAGCGGTTCTGGTTCGAGTACGAGCTGCGGGAGTCGGTCAGCTGGTTGCCGGACACCGACGCCTTGCGGGACGGCGGCGTCCGCATCGTGGTCGGGATCGGTGAGGAATCGGGCGGGCAGCTGTGCGAGCGGACCTCGACCGCGCTGGCCGCCGGGCTCGGGATCGAGCCGACCCGGTTCCCTGGTGACCACACCGGCTTCGCGCAGGACCCCGAGCCGTTCGCGGTCGCCGTGCGCGCGGTCCTCGGATAGATGAGACTCGCCCGTTGCTCCGCGGGCGGAGTATGTGAAGCTGGGGGTGACCGGCAGGGCCTGTGTGAACCGGCCCGGGCCGGGCACAGGGCGGAGGTGCCGACCGGGTTCACCCGCGTGGCGCCTTGACCTCAACCGTGGTTGAAGTTTCAAGCTGGTGCCGCTGAAACAGGACATCGGAGATATCGGCCCCCGCGGGCCCCGACGAAGGAGCAGAGTTGACCACGTACACGCTTCCCGACCTCCCCTACGACTACGGTGCACTGGCGCCGAGCATCGCCGGTGAGATCATGGAGCTGCACCACTCCAAGCACCACCAGACCTACGTGAACGGCCTGAACGACACCCTCGAGAAGCTGGCCGCGGCCCGCGAGAAGGGTGACTTCGGCGCCATTGTCGGGCTGGAGAAGTCGCTCGCCTTCAACCTCGGCGGGCACGTCAACCACTCGATCTTCTGGAAGAACCTGTCACCGGACGGCGGCGACAAGCCGGACGGCGAGCTCGGTGCCGCGGTGGACGAGTTCTTCGGCTCGTTCGACGGCTTCCAGTCCCACTTCACCGCCGCGGCGACCACCATCCAGGGCTCCGGCTGGGCGATCCTCGGCTGGGACGCGCTGGCCGGCAAGCTGCTGGTCCACCAGCTGTACGACCAGCAGGGCAACCTGCCGGCCGGGCAGATCCCGATCGTGATGCTGGACATGTGGGAGCACGCCTTCTACCTGCAGTACAAGAACGTGAAGCCGGACTACGTCAAGGCCTGGTGGAACGTGGTGAACTGGCGCGACGCCCAGGCCCGCTTCGACGCGGCCCGGGCCGGCGCCGCCGGTCTCATCTCCGGCTGACCGGACGCACGCACGACTCGAGGGGCGCCCGGCCGACGGGCGCCCCTCGCGGTCTGTTTCAGCGCAGGAAGGCTGTGATGACCGGCGCGATCGCGGATGCCTTGATCACGTGGTTCTGACCAGGCACTTCTTCGTGCTTGGCGCCCGGTACGGCGCTCGCCAGCGACTTCACCGACGTCCGCATCCAGCCCGGGCTCTTGCCGCCGTTGACCACCAGCGCCGGCGCCACGATCGTTGCCCACTGCTCCGCGTCGAGCGGGCGGCCGAAGCAGTTCGGGCCGAGCAGCGCGGCGTCGTACGGGAGGGTGTGCGCGACCGCCTTCATGCCCTTCCAGGCCGGCATCAGCTTCATCATCCCGACCACGAAACCCGGCAGCCCGATGCCCTTGGTCATGAAGTACTTGACCGCGTCACCCGGCTTGCCGGCGTCGCTCAGCGCGCGCAGGTCCGCCGCCCAGGTCGACGGGATCTGCTTGCGGCTCTGATCCACGACGTACGGCGGCTCGAACGCGACCAGCTTCGTGATCGGCACCCCGGCCGCCGCGGCCCGCAGCGTCAGCGCCGCGCCCGACGACGTGCCGTAGACGTACGCCGATCCGCCGGCCGCCTCGATCACCGCGGCCAGATCCTCGATCTCGCGCTCGACGTCGTACTGCGTCGCGTCGCCGCTGTCGCCGCGACCGCGCCGGTCGTAGTTGTAGACCGTGAACTCCGCCGCCAGGACTTCGGCGAGCTCCGGCATCGGGCCCTGCGCGCGGCTGCACAGGGCACCGTCCACCAGCACCACCGCCGGCCCGCTGCCACGCTGGTCGTAGGCGATCGTCGTACCGTCCGCCGATGTGACTTTTTCCATGAGATTCCTCCCGCATTCGTGGGCCACTCGGCTGGCCTCGTCACTGCGTCGAACAGCGGGCCCAGAAATCGACAGGTAGCGTCAGCAGGCTGCGGCGCGTTCGAGCAGGAGGGTGCGTTCGCGTTCGTTGCGGGTCAGGCCGGCCGCCTTCTCGAACTCGGCGCGGGCCTCGTCGAACCGGCCGAGCTTGAACAGCAGGTCGCCGCGGACACTCGGCAGCAGGTGGTAGTCCTTCAGCGACGGCTCCTCCGCGAGCGCGTCGACGGCCGCGAGTCCGCGTTCCGGGCCGAACGCCATCGAGATCGCGACCGCCTGGTTGAGCTCGACCACCGGTGACGGGGTGACCTGCGCGAGTACGGCGTACAGGCCGGCGATCCGGGCCCAGTCGGTGTCGTCGGGGTCGGCCGCGCGGGCGTGACACGCGGCGATGGCGGCTTGGAGGAGATAGGCGCCTGGCGGTTTGTCCAGCGCCCAGGCCCGGTCGAGTCCCGCGAGGCCGCGGCGGATCAGCAGGCGGTCCCAGCGACGGCGGTCCTGGTCGAGCAGCAGGACGGGTTCGCCTTCGGGGCCGATCCGGGCGTTCGCGCGCGAGGACTGCAGCTCCATCAGCGAGAGCAGGCCGTGGACCTCGGGCTCCTCGGGCATCAGTTCGGCCAGCAGCCGGCCGAGCCGCATCGCCTCGTTGCACAGCGCCGGGCGCATCCAGTCGTCGCCCGCGGTCGCGGAGTACCCCTCGTTGTAGATCAGGTAGACGACCTCGAGCACGCTCGTCAGCCGGTCGAGCAGGTCGTCACTCGAGGGGACCTCGAACTCGACGCCGTCCTTGGCGAGGTTGCGCTTGGCCCGGACGATCCGCTGCGCGATCGTCGCCTCCGGGGCCAGGAACGCGCGGGCGATCTCGTCGGTCTTCAGGCCGCCGAGCAGCTTCAGCGTCAGCGTCACCCGCGCGTCCATGGTCAGCACGGGGTGGCACGCGGTGAACACCAGCCGGAGCAGGTCGTCCTCGATGCGGTCCTCGAGGATCGCCTCGACCTGGTCTTCTACGCTGTCCTCCACTCCGTTGCTATCGATCGCCAGCTCGTGGCCCAGCTCGGCGAGTTTGCGCTGGTACGTCTCCTTGCGCCGGATCAGGTCGATCGCGCGGCGCTTGGCGATCGCCATCAGCCAGGCGCCGGGATTCTTCGGTACGCCGGACTCCGGCCACTGCTCCAACGCCGCCACCAGCGCGTCCTGCGCCAGCTCCTCGGCCAGGCCGACATCCCGCACGATCCGGGCGACACCGGCGATGATCCGCGCCGACTCGATCCGCCAGACCGCGTCGACCGCCCCTCGCGCCTCGATAACCGTCACCCGCCGATAGAACAACACAGCGGGGCCAACGGCAACCGGGCCGGTGATCAAACGATTGCTCGTGGCCGTCCGTGCCGGCCGGATCCACAGACCGTGGCCGGGGCCGGGGCCTCCGGGTGGGGCGAATAGACTTCGTCTGCTGGAAACCCCCTCCGAAGACGGCTCGAGGTTTTGTTGTGCTGACCATGCAGGACGCGCTGCTCGCGCTGACGAAGTACTGGACCGACCGCGGGTGCATGGTCGTGCAGCCGTTCAACACCGAGGTCGGTGCCGGAACGCTGAACCCGGCCACCATCCTGCGGGTGCTCGGTCCCGAGCCGTGGCGGGTCGCGTACGTCGAGCCGAGTGTCCGGCCGGACGACAGCCGGTACGGCGAGAACCCGAACCGGCTGCAGACGCACACCCAGTTCCAGGTGGTGCTCAAGCCGGACCCGGGCAACCCGCAGGAGTTGTTCCTGGACAGCCTGAGCGCGCTCGGGATCGACATCGACGCGCACGACGTCCGGTTCGTCGAGGACAACTGGGCCAACCCGGCGACCGGGTCCTGGGGTCTCGGCTGGGAGGTCTGGCTGGACGGCCTGGAGATCACCCAGTTCACCTACTTCCAGCAGGCCGGCGGGATGACGCTGGACCCGGTGTCGGTGGAGATCACCTACGGCATCGAGCGGATCATGATGGCCCTCCAGGGCGTCTCGCACTTCAAGGACATCGCCTACGCACCCGGCATCTCCTACGGCGAGGCGTTCGGCCAGGCCGAGTACGAGATGAGCCGGTACTACCTCGACGACGCCGATGTCGAGAGCGAGAAGCGGCTGTTCGAGGAGTACGCGAACGAGGCCCGCCGGATGCTCGACGCGCGTCTCCCCGTGCCGGCCCATGTGATGGTGCTGCGCTGCTCGCACGCCTTCAACATCCTCGACGCCCGCGGTGCGGTCAGTACGACGGAGCGCGCCAAGGCCTTCGGCCGGATGCGGTCGCTGGCCCGCGAAGTGGCTCAGTTGTGGGCCGAGCGCCGTACCGAGCTCGAGCACCCGTTGGGGATCGCCGAACTGCCCGCGGCGGCGCCGGAGCCGACGGAGTTCCCGGCTGTCACCGGCACCCGGCAGCTGACCTTCGAGATCGGCACCGAGGAGATGCCTCCGTCGGAGGTGACCAAGACCGCCGAGGCCGTGCGGACAGCGCTGAAGGACAAGTTGGCCGCGACCCGGCTCGGCCATGGCGACATCACGACGTACGCGACGCCCCGCCGGGTCGTCGCCTTCGTCGCCGGTGTCCAGGCGGGTGAGCCGGACGCCGAGCGGGTGGTGCGCGGCCCGCGGAAGTCGGCCGCGTACGACGCCGACGGCAATGTCACCAAGGCCGCCGCCGGGTTCGCCCGTGGTCAGGGTGTCGGCACCGATGAGTTGCACGCCCTGGACGTCGACGGCGTCGAGTACGTCGCGGTGACCAAGCCCGACCCGGGTCGCGGTGCGGCCGAGGTCCTGAGCGGCGTACTGAGCGAGATCGTCAGCGGGCTGCGGTCGGACAAGAACATGCGGTGGAACGACGCCAAGCTGTCGTTCACCCGCCCGGTCCGGTGGCTGGTCGCGCTGCTCGGTGACCAGGTGGTCCCGGTGTCGGTGTCGTCCCTGGCGGCCGGCCGGACGACTCGAGTGCTCCGGACCGCCGCCCAGCCGCAGGTCGAGATCGCCGCGGCCGAGGGGTACCTGGACCTGCTCCGGATCCACGGCATCGAGGCCGACCCGGCTCGTCGCCGGTCGCAGATCGTCGAGGCGGCGCACCGGTTGGCGCAGAGCGTCGGCGGCACGATCGACGTCGAGGGCGAGTCCGCGCTGATCGACCAGATCGTCAACCTGGTCGAGGAGCCGACCGCGATCCTGGGTGGATTCTCCGCCGACTACCTGACGCTGCCGGGCGAGATCCTCACCACCGTCATGCGCAAGCACCAGCGGTACCTTCCGGTCCGGACTGACTCCACTCCTCATGGGAAGGGCAGCCTGCTCCCGCACTTCGTTGCCGTGGCCAACGGTGTGGTCGACGAGGACGTGGTCCGCGGTGGTAACGAGGCGGTCCTGCGAGCCCGCTACGAGGACGCCGCGTTCTTCTGGCGGGCCGACCTGGAGACGCCGCTCGAAACCATGAAGAGCGAGCTGGACAAGCTGGCCTTCGAGGAGCGGCTCGGCTCGATGGCCGACCGGGCGGCGCGGATCGGCCGGATCGCCACGGCGCTGGGCGCGGTGGTGGGCCTGGACGGCGACGACCTGACCACGCTGAAGCGGGCGGCCGAGCTGGCGAAGTTCGACCTCGGGTCGCAGATGGTCGTCGAGCTGACCAGCCTGGCCGGCACGATGGCCCGCGAGTACGCCCGGCGTGCCGGTGAGACCGAGGCCGTCGCCCAGGCGCTCTACGACATGGAGTTGCCGCGGTCCGCGGGCGACCCGGTGCCGTCGACCACGCCGGGTGCGCTGCTCGCGCTGGCCGACCGGTTCGACCTGCTGGCCGGCCTGTTCGGGATCGGCGCCAAGCCGACCGGTAGCTCCGACCCGTTCGCCCTGCGTCGTGCGGCCGCCGGTGTGGTCGCGATCCTGCGCGAGCACCCGTCGTTGAAGGCGATCACCCTGGAGACCGGTCTGCGGGCCGCCGCCGCGGAGATCGGTGCCCAGGGCATCGACGTACCGGCGGAGTCGCTGGACGAGGTCGCCGAGTTCACCGTCCGGCGGTACGAGCAGCAGCTGATCGATCGCGGCGACGACCACCACCAGGTGGCTGCCGTGCTGCCGCTGGCTACGGCTCCGGCGGTCGCGGACGAGACTCTGGCCTCCTTGCAGGAGCTGGTCGGCAACAGCGACTTCGCCGACCTGGTCGCGGTTCTGCAGCGGGTACGCCGGATCGTGCCCGAGGGGACCGAGGCGTCGTACGACGCGGGCAAGCTGACCGAGCCGGCCGAGGTCGGCCTGCACGAGGCGGTCCAGAAGGTCGGGCAGGCGCCGACCGCGCTGGCCGAGTTCGTCACCGCCGCGTCGGTCCTGGTCGAGCCGGTGACCACGTTCTTCGACGAGATCCTGGTGATGGCCGAGGACAAGGACCTGCGGGCCGCTCGTTTGGGGCTGCTGGCAACGATCAGTGCCCTGGCTGCGCCGGTCCTCGACTGGCAGGCCCTCGGCACCAGCCTTACCGCGGGAGAGTGAGCAGGGCGGCGAGGCGTTCGCCGATCAGGCGGTAGCCGTCCGGACCCGGGTGCACGTCGTCGACGTACAGGGCAAGCGCTTCGTCCGCGGTGAGGATGGTGCGCCCGTCGACGATCCGCGCCTCCGGGTCCGTCCGGGCGCCGAGCTCCACACACGCGCGTACGTCGTCCAGCGTGAGGCCGACCGCGTTCGGTTTGCCTTCGAGCTGTGGGGCGACGAGCGGGGTGATCACGACGAGCGGGGTCGTCGGGTGCCCCGCGCGGACGGTCGACACGAACGCCTCGACCTGCCCTGGCAACGTGCGGCCGCTGTACGTCTCGTAGCCGTAGATGTTGATCCCGAGACACATCGAGATCAGCCGGGCCGGGGTGTCCCGGATCGTGCGCGCGGCGACCGGATCGAGGTGACACTCACCGGCGAACCCGAGCGCGATGAGATCCCACCCATGCGTCCGCGCGACCAGGGCCGGCCAGGTCTCCGACGGCCCGTAGGCGCCGGTGCACTGCGTGACCGAGCTGCCGTACGTGAGCCACCGCGGCCCGGCCGGCGCCACTGGTTCGGCCGGGCCGTCGAAGGAGAGTCCGCGGACGCCGATCACGCCCGAGTGCGGTAGCCAGATCTCGACGTCGACAGGATGCCCTGGTAGGTCGACCACGAGACGCTGCTCCCCGTCGAGGACCACGCATCGTTCATGGAGTTCCCCGTCGACCAGCACGTCCATCGGGGCGATCACCGAGTAGATGCCGAGGCCCGCGCGGATCTCCAGGCTCACCGAGGACGCCGCCGTACGCCAGGCTGCCCGGACGCCCGCGGGGGTCGCGGCGCGGTCCCACAGCCGATGACCCGGGCGATCCGGATACCCGGTCCAGTCGGTCAGCCGGAAGTCGTGACCGCGCGGGTCCAGCCGCCAGTACGTCGTCCAGCCGTCGGCGTCGACCTCACGATGCTGGAAACCGGTCCACAGCGCATCGGTCATGTTCGTGCTCCTCGGATGCCCCGGAGTGACCGGGCGGGTTGTGCGGCGGCGGACGTGAGGCGGGCGACAGCGCGCGCACCGAGGCTGGCATCGACATGGGCGAGCATGACCGCGGCGGCGGTCTCGGAGTCCCCGGCCGCGATCGCGTCGACCAATGCGAGGTGCTCGGCGTGGGTGCGGTCCAGGTCCTCGTCGGTCCGGCCGTCCTCGAGAGCAAGCCTGCGGTACCGGTCGGCCTTGTCCCACAGCCCGTCCAGGGTCTGGACCAGCATCTGGTTGTGCGACGCGGTGTAGATCGCGACGTGGAACCGCCGATGCGTCGACAACTCGGCCGGCCCGGGGTCGGTCCGCAGCGGCAGCAGTTCGTCCGCCGTCGCCCGGATCAGTTCGAGGTCCTGCCTGGTACGGCGCTCGGCCGCGAGCCCGGCCGCCAACGGGTCGAGCGACCGCCGCAGCTCGACCAGATCGCGCGCCTCCTCGGCGGTCAGCCGGGTGACCCGCGCGTCCCGGTGTGCGTCCAGCTCCACCAGTCCGTCACTCATCAACCGCCGGAGTGCCTCGCGGAGTGGCGTCGTACTGATCCCCAGCTGCCGGGCCAGCGCGGCCTGCTGGATGACCGCGCCGGGGACCAGCTCCCCGCGCAGCACCTGGTCGCGGACGAGCTCGTACGCGACCTCGGCCTTGGTCGCCGCCTTGGTCGCGCCGTTGGTCGCCAGATTCGACTCCGCCACGCCTGCCCTCCTCGTCCGGATCGGGCTACAACTTACCGCAGGGATCTGGTTATAACGATCTTCGGGCATGGATCGCCTGATTTCAAGGCTTGAGACGATCGCAGGCGACCGGTTGACCTAGAAGGTTATAACGACTCACACTCCTGACGTGGCAGACAACTACAGGCTGGGCGTGCTGGCCGGTGACGGGATCGGGCCGGAGATCGTGCCCGCGACCGTCCAGGTGCTCGACGCGGCGGTGGCTGCTGCCGGTGGTGCCCCGATCGAGTGGGTGCCGCTCCCGGTCGGCGCCGCGGCGATCGAGACGCACGGCAGCGCGCTTCCGCCGATCACGCTGGAGACGCTCGAGCGACTCGACGGCTGGCTGCTCGGTCCGCACGACAGCGCGTCGTACCCGGAAGCGCACCGGGTGCAGCTGAACCCGAGCGGCTTCCTGCGTAAGCACTTCGACCTGTTCGCGAACATCCGGCCGGCCAAGGCCTTCGAGGCGACGCCCGCGCTGGTGCCCGGCCTCGATCTGGTCGTCGTCCGGGAGAACACCGAGGGCTTCTACGCCGATCGCAGTACGTATCGCGGCACCGGCGAGTACATGCCGACCGCGGACGTGGCGATCGCGATGGGGATCTTCACCCGGCCGGCGATCGAGCGGATCGCGCGCCAGGCGTTCGAGGTGGCGACGCGGCGCCGCAAGCACCTGACCATCGTGCACAAGGCGAACGTGCTGCGCCTGACCACGGGCTTCTTCCGGGACATCTGCCGCGAGATCGCCGCTGACTCTCCGGACGTGCGGGTGGACGACTTCCACATCGACGCGATGACCGTCCATCTGGTCCGGCACGGTGCCGACTTCGACGTCCTGGTCACCGAGAACATGTTCGGCGACATCCTGTCCGATCTGGCCGGCGAGTTGGCCGGCTCCCTCGGGATCGCGCCGTCCGTCAACGCGTCCAGTGAGCACGCGATGGCCCAGGCCGCGCACGGCTCGGCACCGGATATCGCCGGCCGCGACCTGGCCAACCCGACCGCGATGATCGCGTCGGGTGCGATGCTGATGGACTGGCTCGGCAACCGGCGAGACGACCCGGTCGCGCGGCAGGCCGCCGTACTCGTCGAGCAAGGGCTGCGGGCAACAGTTGCCAGCGGCATCCGTACTGCGGACCTCGGTGGGACGGCCGGCACGTCGGAGTTCGCGGCGGCCGTGGCCGATGGCCTGAAATGAGCACCCTGACCGTCGGAGACCGCGAGTACTCCTTCCATTCGTTACGCGGCATCGCGCCGGACCACCTGCCGCGGACGCTGCGGATCCTGCTCGAGAACGCGCTCCGGCACCAGACGTCGAGCGGCGTACTCAGAGTCTGGGAGCCCGGTGTGGTCGGTGAGCTGGAGGTGCATCCGTCGCGGGTGTTCCTGCACGACACGAACGGCGTGCCAGTGCTCGCGGACCTGGCGGCCATGCGCGACGCGATGGTGGCCCAGGGCAAGGATCCGGCGTTGGTCGATCCGCTGATCCCGGCCGAGCTGGTGGTTGATCACTCGGTGATCGCGGACGCCTTCGGGCGGCCGGACGCGATGCGGCTGAATGTCGCATGGGAGTACGAGCGCAATGCCGAGCGGTTCCGGTTCCTGCGCTGGGGGTAGCAGACGTTCAAGCAGTTGAGGGTGGTCCCGCCGGGTGCGGGGATCATGCATCAGATCAACCTGGAGCACCTGGCCCGGGTGGTCGAGGAACGCGACGGCCTGCTGTTCCCGGATCTCTGCCTGGGCACGGACTCGCACACCACGATGGTCAACGGACTGGGTGTGCTCGGCTGGGGGATCGGCGGGATCGAGGCCGAGGCGGCGATGCTCGGGCAGTCGGTGTCGATGGTGCTGCCGCGGGTGGTCGGCGTACGGCTGACCGGTTCGCTGCCGATCGGGACGACCGCGACCGACCTGGTGCTGACGATCACCGAGACGCTCCGGGCGCACGGTGTGGTCGGCAAGCTGGTCGAGTTCGGCGGTCCGGCGCTGGCCGAGCTGCCGGTGCCGGATCGGGCCACGATCGCGAACATGAGTCCGGAGTTCGGCTCGACCGCGGCATACTTCCCGATCGACCAGCGCACGCTGGACTACCTGCTCTTCACCGGTCGGCCGGCTGCGAAGGTCGCGCTGGTCGAGGCGTATGCGCGAGCGCAGGGCCTGTGGCACGACCCGGCCGTCGAGATTCGGTACGACGAGTACGTCGACATCGATCTGGACACCGTCGTCCCGTCGATCGCCGGTCCGCGTCGGCCGCAGCAACGCACCTCACTCGCCGACGCCCGCGAAGCCGTTGACGCCGACCTGCCGTCCGGACCGCGGACCGCCGAGGCGCCCGGGCACGGAGCCGTGGTCGTTGCGGCGATCACCTCCTGCACGAACACGTCGAACCCCGCCGTGATGGTCGCCGCCGGGTTGCTCGCCAGGAACGCGGTCGAACGCGGTCTGGTCAGCAAGCCGTGGGTGAAGACGACGCTCTCGCCGGGGTCGCGCGTGGTGATGGACTACCTCGGCGATGCGGGCCTCACGCCGTACCTGGAGAAGCTCGGATTCCACCTGGCCGGGTTCGGCTGCATGACGTGTATCGGGGCGTCGGGCGCACTCATCGACGAGGTGGGTGCGGCGGTCCGTGCCCAGGATCTGACCGTGGCCGCCGTACTGTCCGGCAACCGCAACTTCGAGGGGCGGATCCAGCCGGACGTGCGGCTCAACTACCTCGCTTCACCGCCGTTGGTGATCGCCTATGCCCTCGCCGGCCGGATGGACATCGACCTGCTGACCGAGCCGCTCGGGCTCGACGCGGACCGCGACCCGGTCTACCTCGCAGACCTCTGGCCGCAGCCGGCGGACATCGACGAGGTGATCCGTCGGACGCTCAAGCCCGAGCTCTTCACCAGTGCGTACGACGAGGTGTTCACCGGCGACGAGCGGTGGCGTCGGCTCGATGCGCCGGAGGGAGAGACGTTCGCGTGGGGTGATTCGACGTACCTGCAGCGGCCGCCGTACTTCGATCAGCGGTCGGCGCCGGGTGAACTGATCGGGGCGCGGGCGTTGGTGCGACTCGGTGACTCGGTGACCACCGATCACATCTCGCCGGCGGGCGCGATTCCGGTCGACAGCGTTGCCGGGCGGTACCTGCTGGACCGTGGGGTCACCCAGTTGAACACCTACGCGTCGCGTCGAGGCAACCACTTGGTGATGATGCGCGGGGCCTTCGGCAATGTCCGGCTGCGCAATCAGCTTGCCCAAGGCATCGAAGGGCCGACGACGCCCGGGCCCGACGGCGTACTGATGTCGATCTTCGACGCGGCCGAGGCGTATCGCGCGGCCGGCGTACCGATCGTGGTTGTCGCGGGCAAGGACTACGGGATCGGGTCGTCCCGGGACTGGGCCGCGAAAGGGCCGGCGTTGCTCGGGGTGCGGGCAGTGCTCGCGCAGTCGTTCGAACGGATCCACCGGTCGAACCTGGTCGGGCTCGGCATCCTGCCGCTGGAGTTGCTGCCCGGTGAGGGCGACGACCTCACCGGCGAAGAGCCGATCGACATCAAACTCGGCGAGGACGGCTTCGCCACCGCGCACTCCGCGGGTAAGGAGTACCGGCTGAAAATCCGCCTCGACACCCCTCGGGAGGTCGACTACTACCACCACGGCGGCGTGCTGCCCTTCGTGCTCAGCCGCCTGAGTGAGAAATCGTTGCGGGGTCAGAAAGGTAACGAGTAGACTAATGTAACAGGTGATGCAATTTAACTAAGGTTACGCTCACCTACCCCCGCGGAAGGATTCCCGAAATGACCGCGCATGCAGCGGAACTGCCGACTCCCGAACTTCACCACTCGCACCGCGACGTCACCGGCGGCTGGCTGCGGCCGGCGACCTTCGGCGTGATGGACGGCCTGGTGTCGAACTTCGCCCTGGTCGCCGGTGTCGTCGGCGGCGGCGCGACCGGCAAGGTCGTGATCATCACCGGACTGGCCGGGCTGGTCGCCGGCGCCTGCTCGATGGCCTCCGGCGAGTTCACCTCGGTCTCGTCCCAGACCGAGCTGATGCGGGCCGAGATCGCGGTCGAGCGGCGTGAGCTGCAGATCCACCCCGAGGAAGAAGAGCGCGAGCTCGCGATGATGTACGAGGCGAAGGGCCTGCGTCCCGAGCTGGCGGCGGAGGTCGCCCGCGAGCTGACCAGCGACCCGGACGTCGCGCTCGACGTCCACGTCCGCGAGGAGCTCGGCGTCGACCCCAACGACCTGCCGTCGCCGTGGCTGGCGGCCGGATCGTCGTTCGTCGCCTTCGCCCTCGGCGCGATCATTCCGCTGATCCCGTTCATCTTCGGCGCGATCAGCGTCTGGCCGGCGCTGCTGCTGAGCGCGCTCGGTCTGGTCGTGACCGGCGGGATCGTCGGCAAGATCACCGCCCGGCCGTTCTGGTACGGCGGCGGGCGGCAGTTGCTCCTGGGTGGCATCTCGGCCGCGGTCACGTTCGTCATCGGACTAGCAGTAGGCACCGGATTGTCATGACACACGAGGAGGTCGGCAGGTGCGCGTCACGGCTCTGATCAAGCAGGTGCCGAAGGGCGACCACAGTGGTCGCCTGGACGCCGACGGACGGCTCGAGCGGGCCGGCGCTGTCACGGAGATGAACCCGTGGTGCCGCCGGGCCGTCGCCCAAGCCGTCCGGCTGGCGGCGGAGTCGGGCGGTCGCAGTACGGCGATCACCATGGGTCCTCCGGTGGCTGCCGACGTACTGCGAGAGGCGCTCGCGTGGGGTGTGGACGACGCTCTGCACCTGACGGATCCGGCGCTGGCCGGGTCGGACTGCCTGATCACCGCACGCGCCCTGGCCGCCACGATCGCGTTGCTGGACGACCGGCCGGACCTGATCCTGGTCGGCGCCAGCTCGGTCGACGGCAGCACCGGCGCGGTCGGCGCCATGCTCGCCGAACTCCTCGGCCTCCCGTTCACCGGCCCGGTCCTCACCCTCGAACCACACACCTCCGGTACGACGACGCACCTGCGGACCACGGTCCAGTACGACACCGGCCTCGAGGATGTCGACGTACAACTCCCCGCGGTGGTAGCCGTCGCCGAACGCTCCTGCGACCCGTGCAAAGCGCCGGCAGAGACATGGCCCAGCACCCCCACCATCCGCCGAGTCACCACCTCCGACCTGACCCCAGCCCACTGGGGCCTCCCCGCCAGCCCCACCAAGGTCGCCAACGTCCACCCGGCCCCCCTCACCCGAAACCCGGTCATCTTCCGCGGCCACCCAGAAACCCAAGCCACCCGAGCCATCGCCGAACTAACCACCCGAGGCTGCTTCGAGCCCGCTCGGGCGGCAGCCACGGAATCTGTCCCCGGCCGCTCGGCTCTGTCCCTGCCCGGCGAGCGGCCCGCGGGGCCGCGAGCCGGTTCGGAGGTGGTTGTGCTTGTGGGGCCCGGGCCGGTGGCCGGTACTCAAGCTCTGCTTGGTGCGGCGGCGGCCTTGCCGCGGAGGTTGGTGGGTGGGTGACTGCTGTAAGAACTGAGCAGAGCAGCACCGATCTCGCGCGCTGGGGTGCTGATGCTGTGGTGACGTTGACGGCGGATGAGCCTCGGCCGGTTGCCGAGAGCTTGGTGAAGTGGATGACTGACCGCGAGCCCTGGGCTGTGCTCGGTGCGGCCTTGCCGTGGGACCGCGAGGTGCTCGCCCGGCTCGCGGTGGCGACCGGGGCCGGCTTGATGTCCGACCTGGTCAGCCTCAGCATCACCGGCACCCGCCTGGCCGGCCTGAAACCATCCGGCGGCGGCACCCTCGCCGAGATCATCAGCCACGGATCACCCGCAGATCGCAACGCTGCGAACCGGCCTCCTCCCACTGCGCACCCCGCGAGCCGACCGTCCCCTCGACGATCACGTCCTGCACGTGTCCGAGGATCCAGCAGTACGCCGTGCACAGCGTCGTACCGGGAGTGAAGGCGACGCGCTCGACCGAGCCGATGTGGTGATCGGCGTCGGCCGCGGCGTCGCCCCGGACAGCTACGCCGAGCTCGAGCCGATGCGCGTGCTCCTCGGCGCCGAGCTGGCCGCGACCCGCAAGGTCACCGACGCCGGCTGGCTGCCGCACGGCCGGCAGCTCGGCATCACCGGCCGGAGCGTCGCACCGCGGATGTACTTCGCGGTCGGCCTGTCCGGCAACCTGAACCACCTGGCCGGCGCGAGCCGGGCCGGGACCGTACTGGCCATCAACACCGACCCGGCCGCGGAGGTCTTCGCGCACTGTGACGTCGGGCTGGTCGCGGACTGGCGGGAGGTGATGCCTCACCTGGTGGCTGGACTGCGCAATCGTGTGAGTGCGAGGGAGGCCGGATAACCTGTGCGGCATGGCGACGACCCGACGGACGAAGGCTGCGGTGACCACCCCTGACACCGAGGCCTGGCTGCTGCTGATCTACAAGGTGCCCAGCGACTCGTCGCGGGCGCGGGTGGCGGTCTGGCGGGAGCTGAAGCGGCTCGGCGGGTTCTACGTCCAGCAGGCGGTGTGCGTGCTGCCGGACCGCGAGGAGCTGCGGGCCGGGTTGGAGAAGGTGCGGGAGCGGGTCGCCGAGCTCGGCGGGTCGAGTGTGTTCCTCACCCTCACCGATGTCGACGAGGACGCCAGGTCGCAGTTCGTGGAGGGCTTCCGGAGCCAGTCCGCGAAGGAGTACGCCGAGATCGTCGAGGAGTGCGACACCAAGTTCGTCAAGGAGATCGAGTTCGAGCGGTTCCGGGAGAACTACACGTTCGAGGAGGCCGAGGAGATTCGCCAGGACCTGGAGAAGCTCCGGCGCTGGCTCGCGAAGGTCGAGGGCCGCGACTGGATGGGTGCCGACGGCAAAGAGCTGGCGCACTCGAAGGTCGCCGACTGCGAACGCCTGCTGGAAGAGTTCGAAGCCGACGTCTACGAACGGACCGAAGGCAAGGTCTGAGGGCCAGCTGCGCCGGCGGGGCTTCGATCGTGGCGGGGCGGTGCGGGGGAGACCCAGGATCGTCTCGTCGGCGAGCGGGTAGCCGTTGAGCTGCTCGCGGAGCTGGTTCATCCGGACGGTGTTGCTGAGCGCGCGGTCGCGGTCGTGCGCGGCGACGGCGATGACGAGCGCCTCCAGCACGATCAGGACCATCACCTGACTGGTGTAGGCCCCGGGCCGGCTCATCCGGGTCGGACAGTACGACGGCCACCTCGTCCCGCAGTGCTTCGCCGAGGGTGTCGGTCACCAGGATCACCGGGATGCCGGTCTCGGTGCAGTGGTCCAGGATGATCCGCGCCTCACGGTTCAGCCGGTTGTGCGCCATCACGACGACGACGTCCTCGCGCCCGAGCATCAGCATCCGGTCCGCCAGCCGGTAGCCGGTGTCGGTCGCGACGCGGGCCCGGTGCCCGATCCGGATCAGGTGCGTGGCGACGTACTCCGAGACGCCGTCCAGGCCGGCGAAGCCGCAGACCACCGTCTCCCGGGCGCCGTCGATGAGTTCGACGGCGCGGCGGAACTCGTCCGGGTCGATGGTCTGCTCGGCGATGGTCAGGTGCTCGATGTGGTCGCGCAGCGTCGCCCGCAGAACGGCCTCGGGCCCGTCGCCGAGCGTTTCGAGGCTGGCGTTCAGCCGGCTGGCCGGGGTGAGCAGGGTCTGCAGGTGGTCCTGTAGCGAACGCTTCAGCCCGGGCAGCCCGTCGTACCCGAGCGCCTTGGCGGTGCGTACGACGCTCGCGTCGCTGGTCCCGGTCGCCCGGCCGAGCTCCTCGGCGGACGAGAACGCGGCTTCCTGCGGATGCGCGGACAGGTACTCGGCGACCTTCCGCTCGGTCGCGGTGAGGTCGGCGAGTCGTGCCGCCACCCGCTCCTGCAGGGTGGGCTGCTTGGCCTCTGCTGTGGTCACGACGATCCCCTCCGTTGCGAGTCGGCCCAATCATTTCATTCACGAACCCGTTGACAGAGATTGTAGCAATCACTACCGTCAAGTGAATATTCGTAGTGAACACCACGAATCACCGGTCGGCAGCGCGAAGTCCTCATCCGGACGACCGTCCCGACGTCCCCGGTCGGCGCAAGCACTCGCCGGAACTCGATGACCCAGCTTCAGCCCGAGGAGCAAGTGCCATGTCCTACTCCGCCACGAAGGTACGGCGTACTGTCGCCGTCCTCGCCCTGACCGTCGCCGCGGCCGCCCTGACCGGCTGCGGCGGCTCATCGTCTTCCCCTCCACCGGTGCGGCCCCGAACGCCGACCGTGCCGCGGCCGCCGAGGGTGTCAGCCCGGACGTCAACCTGGACCAGTGCAGCAAGCCGACCCGTACCGTCAAGCACGACCTCGGCTCCACCACGATCACCGGCAGTCCGGCCAAGGTGGTGGCGCTGGAGTACTCCTTCGTCGACGCCCTGGTCGCGCTCGGGATGTCACCGGTCGGGGTTGCCGACGACGACTAGCCGGAGCGGATCATCCCCGCCCTGCGGGACAAGGTCGGCGAGTACAAGTCGGTCGGTCTGCGGGCGACGCCGAACATCCAGGTGATCACCGCGCTCAAGCCGGACCTGATCGTGGCCGACAGCGGCCGGCACAAGGCGATCTACGCCCAGCTGTCAAGATCGCGCCGACGATCGCGTTCGCCAGCCTGAACGGGAACTACCAGCAGGTGCTGGACAGTGAGATGTCGACCGCGATCGCGCTGAACAAGTGCGACGAGATGAAGACCCGGCTGGCCGAGCACGTCAAGCTGATGGCCGACCTGAAGGCCAAGGCGCCCGCGGAGGAGAGCCGCAAGGCACTGTTCGTACGCGCCTCGGACAAGGGCTTCACCGGATTCCCGCCGAAGGCCTACACGCCGGGAGTCCTGGCCGCCATCGGTATCGGGTCGCCGCTGCCGGACGAATCCGGGGACGCGTCGGTCTGGCTCACGCTGGAGACGCTGGTCGCCACCAAACCGGACGTGATGTTCATCGCCCCGAACGACGGGCCGACGCTGCGGGACACCTGGGCGAAGAGTCCGTTGTGGAAGGAGGTCCCGGCGGTGAAGAACAACGCGTCCTTCGACGTCAACCCGAACGAGTGGTCCCGGTCGCGCGGTCTGATCGCCGCCGAGGTCGTCGCTCAGGACGCCGTCAAGCTCCTCTACGGGAAGTGACAGACCGGTGTCTGCGTCCGTGGGCACGTCGTTGGGCACTGTGCTCAAACCGGCCGAGGGCTCCGCCTCCGAGCGTCCGCAGATCGTCACCAGCAAGCAGCGGGTCACCTGGGTGAGTCTGGCGCTGCTGGTGGTGGTCGTGGCCGGCGTGGTGTGGGGCCTGTCGATCGGCAGCCAGCAGATCTCGCTGGCGCGGCTGCCGGGGGCGATCGTCCACGCCGATCAGCCCGATGAGCTGATCCTGCAGTCGATCCGGCTGCCCCGGGTGGTGCTGGCGCTGTGCGTCGGCGCCGCCCTGGCGGTGGCCGGCGCGCTCATGCAGGCGGTGGCCGCGAACCCGCTCGCGGCGCCGGAGATCATGGGCGTCAACGCCGGAGCGGTGTTCGTCGTCGTACTCGCGATCACCGTGGTGCCGTCGCTGTCGGGTGCGCCGACGATTCTGCTCTCGTTCGGCGGTGCGGCCGCGGCCGGTGTGTCGGTGATGCTGCTGGCGGGGTCGGGCCGGGGCCGGGTCAGTCCGGTCCGGCTCGCCTTGGCCGGTGTGACGGCGAGCAGTCTGCTGATCTCGCTGACCCAGGTGCTGATCATCTTCGACGAGAACTCGGCGGACAGTGTGTTGTTCTGGCTGGTCGGCGGGGTCAACTTCGCCGGGTGGCAGGACATTCGCAACCTGATGCCATGGCTGGTGGTGGGGCTGGTCGGTGCGTTCGCGATGGCGCGGCCGCTGAACCTGCTGGCGCTCGGTGACGACATGGCCTGCGGCCTCGGGCAAAACGTGGAGCGGACGCGGATGATCGGGTCCGCTCTGGTGATCGTGTTGTGTGGTGCGGCGGTGTCGGTGGCCGGTCCGGTCGCGTTCATCGGGTTGATCGTGCCGCACATCATGCGCCGCCTGGTCGGTTCCAGCTACCCGGTGCTGTTGCCGCTGTGCGCGGTCGCCGGTGGGGTGCTGGTGCTGTACGCCGACATCGTGTCCCGGTATGTCAAACCGCCGTTCGAGGTGCCGGCCGGTGTGGTCACCGCCCTGCTCGGCGCACCGATCTTCGTCTACCTCGCCCGTCGACAGAAGGTGAGCTCATGAGCGCGGCGATCGTGGCGCAGGGGGTACGGCGTACGTCGCTGGCGCAGCGGTATCCGTCGGTTCTGATGGGCTCGCTGTGCGCGCTGGCGGTGGTGCTGAGCTTCTACAGTCTCAGTGTCGGCGCGACGGATGTGTCGATGGCCGACGTATTCAACGCTGTCATGGGCGACAGCAGCGATCAGGCTGCGCAGATCGTCGTGCAGTTCCAGTTGCCACGGGTCCTGCTGGCGTGGCTGGTCGGGATCGCGCTGGCGGTGTCCGGCGCGGTGATGCAGGGGGTGATCCGCAACCCGCTCGCCGCACCTGATGTCGTCGGGGTGACCAAGGGTGCGGGGTTCGCGGGCATGCTGTTGCTGCTGGCGATCCCCGGTCTGCCGGTGGTGGCCGTCGTACCGGCGTCGTTCGTCGGTGGTCTGGTGGCGGCGGGGTTGGTGTACTTGCTGGCGTACCGCCGCGGCGCCACGCCGGTGCGGATCGCGCTGGTCGGGATCGCGGTCAGTGCGGCCTTCGAGGCCGGTATCCGGTTCCTGCTGGTGCGTAATCCGCTCGATGTGAGCGCGGCGCTGATCTGGTTGACCGGCAGCCTGTTCGGCCGGTCGATGAGCTCGGTGCTCGAGATCCTGCCCTGGGTGCTGGTCCTGGTGCCGCTGATCGTGATCTGGAGCCGCAAGCTCGACGTCCTCGGGCTCGGTGACGATCTGGCCGCAGGCCTCGGGGAGCCGGTCGAGCGGACGCGGCGGGTGCTGCTGCTGTTCGCGGTCGCGCTGGCCGCCGCTGCGGTCGCGGTGTCCGGCACGATCGGGTTCGTCGGCCTGATCGCGCCGCACATGGCCCGGCGCGTGTTCGGCGGCAAGCATCTCGCGTCGATCCCGGCGGCCGCGCTGTTCGGCGTCTTGCTGATGCTGCTGGCCGACATGCTCGGCCGCGGTCTCGCCCCGCCGCTGGAGATCCCCGCCGGCCTGGTGACAGCGGTCGTCGGCGGACCGTACTTCCTCTACCTGCTCGTGCTCAACCCCACTATGAAGGCCGGAAAGTAGGAGAACCGCCATGCGTCTGCAGGCACAGGGCGTCCAGCTCGCCTATGACCAGCGTGTCATCGCCCACGATCTGACCCTGACCATCCCGGACGGGAAGGTCAGCGTGCTGATCGGTCCCAATGGTTCGGGCAAGAGCACCGCACTGCGGGCCCTGGCCCGGTTGCTGCCACCGCGGAAAGGAAGTGTGATCCTGGACGGGAAGTCGATCCAGGAAACACCGACCAAGGAGGTGGCCCGGCTGCTCGCGATCCTGCCGCAGGTCCTGGTCACCCCCGAGTCCATCTCGGTGGAGGACCTGGTCTGGTTCGGCCGCCATCCGCACCGCGCGTCGCTCAAGGTGCCGAGCCTGGCCGACAAGGAAGCCGTCGAGTGGGCGATGGACGTGACCAGTACGGCCGAACTGCGCCACCAGCACGTCGATCAGCTGTCCGGCGGTCAACGGCCCGGCGGACTGGTCACCCAAGGATCGCCGGAGGACGTGTTCACCTGCGACATCATCCGCGAACGTGTTCGGGGTCGAATCACAGGTCGTCCCGCACCCGGTCAGCGGCAAACCGATGTGTATCCCACTACGAGCCGGCCTCCGCGCCCAGCTCTCAGTGGCAACCGGATAGGAGTACTGCATGACGTTGAGCCCTGCGGAAGCCGCCGAGCGGTCGGAACGCGTGGCGCCTCGGTTGCGTGAGCATCTGCCGCCGACCCCGTTGGTCAGGTACGGCGCGTTGAGTGACGAGCTCGGCGCGGAGGTGCTGGTGAAGAGCGAGCACTTGCAGCGCACAGGCTCGTTCAAGGCACGCGGTTCGATGGCGAAGATCCTGACGCTGACCGACGAGGAGCGGGACCGCGGTGTGGTCACGGCCTCGACCGGCAACCACGGCCTCGGGGTCGGCAATGCGCTGGCGACCCTGGGCGGTCGTGGTCTCGTCTACCTGCCGGAGAACGCGTCGCCGAGCAAGGTGGCCGCACTGCGCCGGCTCGGTCTCGATCTCCATGCTGAGGGCAACGATTCCGGTGTCCTGGAGCCCAAGGCCCGGGCGTACGCCGCCGAGCACGACCTCACCTACGTGCCGCCGTACAACGACCCGGACATCATCGCCGGGCAGGGCACGGTCGCGGTGGAGATCCTCGAGCAGTTGGCCGGCGAGCGACTCGACGCGGTGGTGGTGGCGGTCGGCGGCGGTGGCCTGATCAGCGGGGTCGCCTCGGTCCTCAAGAAGCACCTGCCGGGGATTCGCGTGTACGGCGCCTCACCGGTGCGCGACGACGCGATGGCCGCTTCGGTGCGGGCCGGGGAGGTCGTCCAGATCGACGCACAGGAGACGTTGTCGGACGGTACGGCGGGCAGCGTCGAGCCCGGCAGTATCACCTTCGACCTGTGTCGTGACCTGGTCGACGACTGGGTGCTCGTGAGTGAGGACGCGATCAGCGCCGCGCTGCGGATGGTGATCGACACCGAACACCAGTTGATCGAAGGGTCCGCCGCGATGGCCTTCGCGGCCGCGCGCGCCCGTCGTACCGAACTCGAAGGCAAGCGCGTCGCCGTGGTGTCCTGCGGCGGCAACATCTCCGCGAGCACGTTGGTGGCCGCACTGGCCTGACCCTCCGCCGAAGTACCCGGGGCAACCACCTCGGGTACTTCGGCCTGCCCGCGTCCGGACGCTGCCGCCTGCGCTGGGCACGCGATTGATACTCCCGCAACGACGCAACTAGCGTTACGTACAGCATATGTTTCATCTACGACGAGGAAGTGACCGATGGATGCGGCAACGTGGGGGTTGATCATCGCGACGTTCGTCGCGTGTTTCGTGGAGATGGTCGAAGCGACCACGATCGTGATGGCGATGGGGTACACCCGGAGCTGGAAGTCGGCGCTGGCCGGTACGTTCGCGGCGCTCGGCGCGCTCGCGGTGGTGACCCTGGCGGCCGGTTACGCGCTGGCGAACTGGCTGCCGGAGTCGGCCCTGCAACTCGCGATCGGCCGCCTGCTGCTGATCTTCGGCCTGCAGTGGCTGCGCAAGGCGATCCTCAGATCGTCCGGGCGCAAGGCGGTCCACGACGAGGACGCGATCTACCGCGAGGAGGTCGCGGCGGCCAAGGCGGCCGGCGAGACCAGGACCGGCCTGGACCTCTTCGCCTTCCTGGTCTCCTTCAAGGGCGTCTTCCTCGAAGGGATGGAGGTCGTGTTCATCGTCCTGACCTTCGGCCTGAACGCGAACAACATCCCGGGTGCCGCGCTCGGCGCGGTCGCGGCCGTGGTGATCGTGCTCGGCGTCGCAGTGGCGCTGCGCCGGCCGCTGTCGATGATCAACGAGAACCTGCTCAAGTACGGCGTCGGCCTGCTGCTCGCGTCCTTCGGCACCTACTGGGCGGTCGAGGGCCTCGGCAGCTTCCGGGACGGCCGGGAGAGTCTCGACTGGCCCGGTCACGACCTGATGATCCTGGTCCTGCTGGCCGCCTGGCTCCTGCTCAGCCGGATCTTCGTCGCCGTCCTGCTCAAGCCGGCCGAACCCGCACCGGTCGTCGCCGGTGACATCGCCGTGGAGGTGAAGAAGTGAAGTTCCTCAAGGCCTTCGGGCAGTTCTGGTACGACTTCATCATCGGAGACGACTGGAAGATCGCCGTCGCCGTGGTCCTCGCGCTCGGGGTGACGCTGGCGGTGATGGCTACCGGCGTCCTCGGTGACACCGCGCTGACCCTGTTCGGCGGTGTCGCGATCGTGGTCGCGTTCTCCATCAGTCTGGCGATCGACGTCCGTCCGAAACGTCGCTGACTCTCCTTGTCTGCTTGCCTTCCGGCTCCGCGCTCAGGTGCGGAGCCGGAGGTGTCTGTAGTGAACACAACGACCTCGCACAATCTCGTAGTATCTGCTACAGTGCGGGCTGAGGCGCCCGAAGCCGTCCAGTGCATCGGAGGTCCCCGAAGTGTCTGATTCATCGGTGCTGCGCGATACCACCGAGGCGGTGCTCGGGCTGCTGCCCGCGGAGGTGCAGTACGGCGACGTGCGCGTCGTACGGCGGACACACGAGCAGGTCCTGGTCGAGCTCGAGGGTCCCGGCGAGGTCGGGTACGACGACTCGACCGGGCTCGGCCTCCGCGTGCTGATCGGCGGCCAGTGGGGTTTCGCCGCAACTCACCGTCTCGATCGGCGCGGGCTCGATGCAGTGGTCGCCCAGGCGGTCGGACAGGCCCGCGCGGCCGGCGGTGGTGGGCGGGTGTCGCTCGGATCGCCGGTGACGACGCGCGACACGTGGTGCGCGCCGATGGATGTGGACCCGTTCACCGTTCCGCTGTCCAGCAAGCTCGACCTGCTCGCCGCGACCGTGAAGGAGGCGGCGACCGCCGGTCCGCTGGTCCAGCAGATCGGGGCGTCGATGGACTTCTACCGCGACGAGAAGGTGTTCGCGAACACCGAGGGTGCCCTGATCGAGCAGACCCTGACCGAGAGCGGCGGCGGCCTGATGGTCAACGCCAGCGACGGTGACGACCTGCAGCGACGGTCTTTCCCCCAAGGCGTGCCGCGGCAGATCCGCGGCCAGCGCGGCGACTTCGCGACTGCCGGCTACGAGCACGTGATCTCGCTCGGTCTGGATCGCGAGGCGGCCCGGATCTCCTCCGAGGCGGTCGCCTTGCTGTCCGCGCCGCAATGCCCGGACGAGATCACCACGCTCATTGCCGGGAGCAACCAGCTCGCGATGGTGCTGCACGAGTGCGCCGGCCACCCGATGGAGGCCGACCGCGCGCTCGGCACCGAGGTCAGCCTGGCGGGTGGCACCTACGCCACCCCCGAACGCCGCGGGAGCTTCCGGTGGGGTTCACCGATCGTGTCGGCGTACGCGGATGCCACCATCCCCGGCGCACTCGGTTCCTTCGGGTACGACGACGAAGGCGTGCCGGCGCAGCGGACCCAACTGGTGAAGGACGGCATCTTCCTCGGCTACATGTCCGGCCGCGAGTCCGCCGGGGCGCTGGGTGGTGAGTCGACCGGGCAGGCCCGGGCCGACGGCTGGCAGCGGTTGCCGCTGGTGCGGATGACGAACATCTGCCTGGAGCCGGGGGAGTCGTCGCTCGGCGAGATGATCGCCGGCACCAAGCGCGGCATCCTGGTCGACACCAACCGCGGCTTCTCGATCGACGACCAGCGGATGAACGTCCGGTTCGGGACCGAGGTCGGCTGGGAGATCCGCGACGGCAAGGTCGGCCGGCTGCTGAAGAACTGCACGTACCAGAGCGTCACACCGCAGTTCTGGGCCAGCCTCGACGCGTTGGGCGGACCGGACGAGTGGAAGGTGCACGGCGTCCCGTCCTGCAACAAGGGCGAGCCGCTGCAGGTCGCACACGTCGGCCACGGCACGGTCCCGGGTCGCTTCCAGAAGGTGCAGGTCGGCCGGTGAGCATCCAGCAGACCCAGGTCGAACAAGCACTGGAGATCCTCGGCGAGGGGACCCGGCTCGACGTGCTCGGCGAACACGCCGACCTGCTCCGCTTCGCCGAGTCCCAGGTCACCGCCCAGCACAGCGAACGCCGCCTCCGCGTCCGAGTCCGCACCACCCGCAACGGCCGCTCCGTCGCCGGCTCCCTGGAAACTCTCGAACCCGCCGCCGTCCAGGTGCTGGCCGACCGCCTGAGCGCAGCCCTCGTCGACCTTCCTCCAGGAGCTCCGGCTTCCTCGGAAGCTCCAACAGATCACTCCGCGGAGACACCAGAAGTGCGTGCTTCCGCGTCTGTTCTTCAGGCCGACCCCGCCGACAGGCATCGGTGGTTCTCGACGGTGCGGGACGGGTTGGACTCGGCGACGACGTTGGGTGGGGCGATTCGGTACGACGTGCTGGATCGGGTCGTGGCCGACTCGGACGGGCTGTTCCGGGCGGAGACGTTGACCAAGGCAGCCATCCAGGCGATCGCCAAGAAGGGCGACAACTCGGTCAGCGTCCGGCACATGCACCGCGACGCGGACCGGATCCCGGTGGACGAGATCCCGGCGACGTTGCGTACGGCGCTGCGCCCGCTGCCGACCCGCGAAGCCCACCACGGTCCGTGCCGCGTGCTGCTGAAACCACAGGCCGTCATCACGCTGATGGCGACGTACGGCCACTTCGTGCTCGGCGCGACCGGTACGCGACCGGCCGCTCGGCGGTCGACTCGGGCAGCGAGTGGTGAGCGACTTGCTCAGCCTGGTCGACGACGGCGCCGACGCGGACGGCCTGGCCAGCGGCTTCGATGCCGAGGGCAACGTACGACGACGCACCCAGCTGATCGACCGCGGTGTACTGACCGGTGTCGTCTCCGACCGTCGCCGCGCCGCGGTCACCGGTGGAGTCCCGACCGGCCATGCCGTCCCGGACGGCTGGCGGTTCGGCGGCGACCCGAGTCCGTCGAACCTGCTGCTGGCCCCCGGCGACGCGACGGACGAGGAACTGCTCGCCGACTGCGGCAGCGGGCTGGTCGTGAACCGGCTCGACTACCTGCGTTCCCTGCATCCGAAGCAGACCCTGGTCACCGGCACGACGCGTGACGGCACGTACTGGGCCGAAGGTGGTGAGCTCGTCGCCTGGCACCCGCAGGTCCGCTTCACCTTCCGGATGGTCGACGTGCTCAACGCGGTCCTTGCTGTCGGCAACACTCGCGAGTGCGGCGACACCACCTTCATGGACAGCGTCGTCGTACCGTCCCTGCTGATCGACGCCGGTCCGCTCGTCCTCCCCTGATCCAGCAGTGCCCCGCGTGAGGCGTGTCCATAATCCGCGGGGCACTGCTGCACCACCTCGTTTGGAGACCGCATGCCCTCGGTCACACCCTTGCTGAACGGCTACTCGCTGACGTCGGATCAAGGCAATCCGGCGTTCTGCTCCGTGGTGCTGGTGGAGAGCGGAGACGAGCGAGTGCTGTTCGACTTCGGTCATGTCGGGCGGCGCCGGAAACTGCTGACGGCATTGGCGGATCGAGGTCTTGAACCGGCCGACATCACCAAGGTCGTCGTCTCCCATGGCCACTGGGACCACCTGCAGAACGCGGACCTCTTCGGCAAGGCCGAGGTCCTCATCCACCCCGACGAGCTACGCAATCTGGCCAATCCGCCGGCGACAGATTTCGGCACTCCGCGCTGGGCCAGGGCGGTGCTCGACGATCTCGAGCTGCACGAGGTCGCTGAGGCAGACGAGGTGATCCCGGGCATCCAGGTGCTGGAACTGCCCGGACACACCCCTGGCTCGATCGGTCTGGCGGTGAGCACATCGGAAGGGACCGCGGTCCTGGCGGCCGACGCCGTACCGACGCTCGCTGTTCTGCGCTCTCGACGCGCGTCCGGACGCCCGTACGACCGGGGGCGGGCTGACGCGTCGGTCGAGCGGGTCGCAGCGCTGGCACAGGTCGTCTATCCGGGTCACGACCGGCCGCTTCGGCTCGGCGCGGACGGTAACTTCGACCACACCGGACCTGTCACGTCGCTGGAGTTCCGGGTTCCGTGAGCGAAGGAGTTGCTGTGGACACCATCCCCGAGCGGACGCCGAGCATGCTCGAGGATCCGCCCAGGTCGACCTGACCGCGGCGACGCGGCTGCTGCAGGTGGAGTACGGCGTCGACGCGGTGATCTCCGATCTGCGCAGTGAGCGGGACCGGAACTTCCTCGCGGTCGCACGGGACGGTCGGCGCCTGGTGGTCAAGGTGTCGAACTCGGGCGACGACCCGGACCAGATCGCGATGGAGAGCGCCGCGATGCACCACGTCGAGGAGGTCGACCCGGACCTCCCGATCCCGCGCGTCCTGACCAGCCTCGACGGTCGTTCCATGGTGACGGTCGAGGCCGCCGACGGGCGGACGCATCTGGTCCGCGTGATGACGGTGATGCCCGGAGACGTCGCCGACCTGACTGCACTGCCTAGGCCTCAAATAAGCGAGTCGGTCGGTGGCGGTGGCCGTAGCCCAGGTGATCGTGTCGGTTGTTTGTCTTGGGCCTGCCGATGGGGACGTCTGGGGCGTCGTGGGGGGTTCGGGGTGGCCTGTTTGGGGTCCGCGGTGTGTGGTTGACGGTGGTTTCGGGGTTTTGGGCAGGTGTGGTCGCCGCCGCGGGTGCGCGGCGGTCGGGGAGTCGGGGGGATCGGTGGGTGGGTCAGCCGAAGCGGGTGCGTTCGGTGGTGTTCCAGGCGCTGAAGAGCCGGTCCAGGTTGGGGGTGTAGCCGATGAGGCGGATGGTGATGGCGCGGGCTCGGCGGATCACCATGGCGGGGATGAGGATGATGGTGTTGAGGAAGCGGCGGAACTCCATGCGGATGTAGTCGTGGCGGTCTTGTTTGCGGTGCATCATCATCGCGAACCAGGACTTGATGTTCCACGCCAGCGCGGCGATGACCATGTAGGCCCAGTTGGAGACCAGGTCGTGCAGCGGGACGCGCAGGGCGCCCACGCCGGACTTGAGCTGTCCGATGACGTTCTCCTGGTCGCAGCGCTGGTTGGCGCAGGCCACGACCTGTTCGGCGGTCAGGTCGGTGCGGGTGGTGATGTAGAAGAGGTAGCGGATCTCGTCGAAGAGCACCTCGTCGCCGCGGCTGCGGCTGATGTTCTTGCGCAGCGCGACGACGCGGTAGGGGCGGGAGCATTTGCCGGGCTGGTAGTCGAACTCGGCGATGTCTTCGTGGTCGAGTTCCAGGTTGAGGTATCCGCGTTCTTTGACGAGGCGCTGCTTGTGGTTGTCGCGGCGGGCCCGGGTCTGCCCGGTCGCGCTCTGATACGGGGCGGGCCGGCGCAACCGGCTCCAGCCCGATTCGTCCAGCGCCTCGGCGCGGGTTCGAAGCGCTTTGTTGTTGTCCATGCCGAAGACGAAGTCGACCCGCTGTGCCCACCGGTCGAAGTGGGCGGTCAGCGAGAAGTCGGTGTCGCCGCGCAGGCACACCCGCGGCGCGTGCGGGGCCACCAGGTCGATGGCCTTGTCGATCCATGTCGCGGCGTCTTGGTGGCTGGGCGCGTTGCCCGGCCGGTTGACCACATACAGCACCTCCTTGGTGTTGGCCAGCGACACGATCAGCGGCGCGTACCCCCAGATCCCCTTGTAGGACATGTCCATGCCGGCCTTGCGCTGCCCGGAGGTGGGCACGATCGTGCCGTCGGCGTCGATGTAGGCGATCGGGCCGAGCAGGTCACGGCCCCGCCCCGTCCACAACCGCGGGCGCACCGCGTTGATCCGCTCCATCAACTCCGTCACGTCGTCCTCGGCGAAGCGGCGGCAGAAGTCTCCGGCCGTGGTCGGATCCGGGATCAGGTCCGCACCCAACGCATTCATATAGGCGGTGTCATGACGCAGCCGCTCGATGTCTTCCAGCCGGGTACCGCCACACAGCACGTTGTAGGCCAGGTTCAGCACGTGATCGGACTCATGGTAGGGCAGGTGCACCTTCAACAGGCGCAAACCCTCGTCGATCTGATCGACCAGGCCCAACCTGGTCACCAGCCGGTGCACCGCGCCGATCCCGCCGAAACACGTGGCGTCGACGTTGGCGCCGATCTCATACGACACCTTCCCCGACCCCAGCATCGGCACCCGCCGCGCCTGCCAGTGCCCCGCACGCCCGTGACGCGCCGCCACCCTACGCCGCCGACCAGCCGCGTTCCGCCGACTCTGAACATGCGATATCTTCTTCACCACAAAGGCCTTCTCTTGCCGGACTGCGTCGCTAGCGCTAACCCAGCAAGATAAGGCCTTTGCCTATGAAACCACCGCCACAGCCCAGCCGACACGCTTGGTCAAGGCCTAGGTGGTTCGCGGCCGACTTCGGGTCGGTGAGTGCACGGTTGGCGCGTGCCCTCCAGGGCTTCGGGCATCCGGCGGCGTACCGGCGACTCGACTGGGATCCGCGGATCGTGACGACCCTGCGCCCGTACGCCGACCGTCTGCCGGACGAGCGTCGTCGCGCTCCGATGCATCAGCTGCTCGACCGCTTCGAAGGGCTCGACGCGGCGACGCGTGGGCTGCCCGGGTACGTGCTGCACGGCGACGTGACGTTGAGCAACGTGCTGATGCAGAACGGCGGCATCACCGGCGTGATCGACTTCGGCGACATGCACCACACGGCCCGCGTCGCCGAGCTCGCCATCAGTCTGACCTCGTTGCTGCGTGAGTCCGACGACCTGTGGGGCGATGCCGCCCGGTTCCTCGACGGGTACCAGCGGGTGCTGCCGCTCGAGCCTGCGGAAGTCGCGTTGATCGGTGAGCTCGTCCTCGCCCGCTCCGCCGCGAGTGTGCTGATCTCGGCCTGGCGGGCGCCGCTCTACCCGGACAACGAGGAGTACCTGACCAGCCTGGTCGCCGGCAGTTGGCGCATCCTGGACCTCCTCGCCGACAGCTCGCCAACCGATCTGGCCGACCGCTTCCACCGCCTGTGCGGTACTTCGCGTGTCGCCTCCGCTCAGAAGCCCGATTCGAGTCTGCTGGTACGGCGACAGTCCGCGCTCGGTGGTGAGCTGTCGCCACTGTTCTACCGGTCGCCGCTGCAGGTCGTCCGGGCCGAGGGGCCGTGGATCCACACCGCGGACGGTCGCCGGTATCTCGATGCCTACAACAACGTTCCGGTGGTCGGGCACGCCCATCCGGCCGTTGTCCAGGCGATCTCGCGGCAGGCCGCCGTACTCAATCTGAACTCGCGGTATCTGCATCCCAACGTGGTCGAGTTGGCCGAGCGGTTGACCGCGTCGATGCCGGACGGGCTGGACACGTGTGTGTTCGCCAACTCGGGCAGCGAGGCCAACGACCTGGCGTGGCGGATAGCACGCGTCGTCACCGGGCGGGGCGGTGCGGTCGTTGCCGATCTCGCCTATCACGGAGTGAGCGAGGCGACTGCGGCCTTCTCGACCAACACGTATCCGGTGGAGGCTCGCCCGCCGCATGTCGCGATCTTCCAGGCGCCTCGGGACGCCGGCGATGACGGGGTCGCGGCAGTGGAACGGATTCGTGCCGCGCGGGCGGAGTTGCAACGGGTCGGGCATGATCTGTCGTTGCTCGCGGTCCACACTGTCTTCAGTAGCGCGGGCATTCTGACCCCGACCGACTCGTTCATGCGCGGGTTGCAGGACGAGGCACGGGCGGCCGGCGGGTTGTTCCTGGCGGACGAGGTG
This sequence comes from uncultured Actinomycetota bacterium, assembly GCA_963770725.1. GTDB lineage: Bacteria > Actinomycetota > Actinomycetes > Propionibacteriales > Kribbellaceae > Kribbella. The sequence continues at coordinate 94,590 of CAVYQT010000007.1, read as the reverse complement.
CAGGCCGGCTTCGGCCGCGGCGGGCGGAACCTCTGGCGCTTCCTTGACTTCGGGCTGACGCCGGACTTCGTCACGCTCGGCAAGCCGATGGGCAATGGGCATCCAGTCGCGGCGTTGATCACCCGGCGGGAGATCGCCGAGGCGTTCGTCGAGGTGGACGAGTACTTCAGCACCTTCGGCGGCAACCCGGTCTCGTGTGTCGCGGCGCTGACCGTCCTGGACGTGATCGAGCAGACCGGCTTGGTTGCCCGCTCCGGCGAGGTCGGTGCACTGCTGCGCAGCGGCCTCGAGTCGCCGGTGCCGGAGTTGCCGGTCCGCGGGCAAGGGCTGATGGTCGGTGTGGAGCTGCCGGGCGCGTCCGACTTCGCCGAGCGGTTGCGGGAGTACGGCGTACTCGTAGGGACGACCGGACCTGGCGGGGGAGTCCTCAAGATCCGGCCGCCGCTGATCTGGGAGGCCGCCGAGGTCGAGCGGTTCTTAATCGCGTTTCAACGGGCGTTGGGTTAGCTACTGTTGGCGCGTGCGCGAACTGGTTGTGCTGGGCACCGGAAGCCAGGTGCCGTCGCGCGAGCGCACGCAGAACGGCTACTTCCTCCGCTGGGATTCCGAAGGATTCCTCTTCGATCCGGGTGAGGGAACACAGCGCCAGATGCTGTACGCCGGGGTCGCGGCCGGCGCGATCACCCGGCTCTGCGTCACGCACTTCCACGGCGACCACTGTCTCGGCGTGCCAGGCATCGTGCAGCGGCTGTCGCTGGACGACGTACCGCATCCGGTCCGGGCGCACTATCCGGCATCGGGGCAGACGTATTTCACCCGGCTGCGGTACGCCGCTTCGTTCTACGAGCGGGCCGAGTTGCTGGAGGAGCCGGTCGAGGAGGACGGGCTGCTGTCGGTCGGATCGTTCGGGCAACTGTGGGCCCGGCGTCTCGAGCACCCGATCGAGTCCTTCGGCTACCAGTTGATCGAGCCGGACGGCCGGCGGATGCTGCCGGACGAGCTCGCCTCGCATGGTGTCGTCGGCCCCGCGATCGGGTGGCTGCAGCAGGCCGGATCGATCGACGTCGACGGCCGGACCGTCACGATCGAGCAGGTCAGCGAGCCGCGGGGCCGGGCAACGATTCGCGTTCGTCATGGACACCCGACTCTGCGACAACGTCCTCGAACTCGCCGACCGCGCCGACCTGCTCGTGATCGAGTCCACCTACCTGTCCGGCGAATGGGAGCTGGCCCGTCGCTTCGGTCATCTGACCGCGCGACAGGCTGCTCGGGTGGCCCAGGAATGCGGTGTGCGCAAACTGGTCCTGACTCATTTCTCGCAGCGCTACCTGGAGCCGCAGGCCTTCTACGACGAGGCCGCCGAGGAGTTCGACGGCGAGATCGTCGTCGCCGCGGACCTGACCCGCACCCGGGTCCCGGCCCGCGGCTGACTCGCACTGCGTCTCGGCGGCGGCTGACTCGCACTGCGTCTCGGCGGCGGCTGACTCGCACTGCGTCTCGGCGGCGGCTGACTCGCACTGCGTCTCGGCGGCGGCTGACTCGCACTGCGTCTCGGCGGCGGCTGACTCGCACTGCGTCTCGGCGGCGGCTGACCGGGCGGCGCGTTCCGGCCGGCCGCCGGCCCGTCAGCGCAGGGTTCGGAAGAACTCGCGGACGTCGGTGACCAGCAGTTCCGGCTCCTCGAGGGCTGCGAAGTGGCCGCCGCGGTCCACGTCGTTCCAGCGGGTGATGGTGTTCTCCACCTCGGCGTACCGGCGGATGCCGACGTCGTGCGCGAACACCAGGGCGGCCGTCGGCACTCCGGAGTTCTCCTTGGTCGCGCCCCACGCCTGCTGCTGCGCATAACCGACGTACGCCGCCGATCCCGCCGTACCGGTGAGCCAGTAGAGCATCACGTTGGTGAGCAGCCGGTCCTTGCTGATGATTACCTCAGGCAAGGTGTCTGCCGGGTGCGTCCAGGCACGGAACTTGTCCATGATCCAGGCGAGCTGCCCGACCGGCGAGTCGACCAGCCCGTAGGCCAGTGTCTGCGGCCGGGTCGACTGGATCGAGACGTAGCCGAACTCCTCCTGCATGAAGGTCGCCATCCGGCCGAGCCGGTCCTGCTCGAGCGGGGTCAGGCTGTTGACCTCCTCATCCGGCAACGGGAACGGCGGCAATCCGGGGGCGCCGTTGACGTGCACGCCGACCACGTGGTCCTTCGCCGCCCGCGCCACCTCGGGTGACACCGCCCCGCCGATGTCTCCGCCCTGTACGCCGTACCGCTCGTAGCCGAGGCTGTTCATCAACTCGGCCCATACGCGGCCGACCCGATCCGTCGACCAGCCGCTGTCGCTGACCGGGCCGGAGAATCCGAATCCGGGCAGCGCGGGGATGACCAGGTGGAACGCGTCCGCGGCGTCTCCGCCGTACGCGACCGGGTCGGTCAGCGGGCCGATCACGTCGAGGAACTCCACGACCGATCCCGGCCAGCCGTGGGTGAGGACGAGCGGGAGGGCGTCGGCTTCCGCCGACTTCACGTGCAGGAAGTAGATCTGCTGACCGTCGATCGTGGTGGTGAACTGCGGGTACGCGTTCAGCTCCGCCTCGGCCTTGCGCCAGTCGTAGCCGGTGCGCCAGTAGTCGACCAGGCCGGACAACCAGGAGACCGGTACGCCGGTGTCCCAGTCGTCGCCGGGAAGGGCGGCCGGGAGCCGGGTGTTCTCCAGCCGGGTCGCCAGGTCGTCGAGCGTGCTCTGCGGGATGTCGATGCTGAAGGACTTCATCATTGTTCTACTGTGTCACCCGGTTAGGACAGCTTTGGTCCTAACCGGGTGACAGAATCTTGGCATGCTCGAAACGTCTGCTCGCCTGCTCAAGTTGCTCTCCCTGCTGCAGTTGCCCCGGGAGTGGAGTGGGACCGCGCTCGCGTCGGAGCTGGGTGTCGGAGTGCGGACCGTCCGTCGCGACGTCGACAAGCTGCGGAATCTCGGCTACCCGGTCGACGCCGTACCAGGCGTGGCCGGCTACCGCCTCGGCGCGGGTACGGCGCTGCCGCCGTTGCTCCTGGACGACGACGAGGCTGTGGCCGTGGCGATCGGGTTGCGGGCATCGGCGACCGGGGGTGTGGCGGGGATCGAGGAGTCCTCGGTCCGTGCGCTGACGAAGCTCGAGCAGGTGCTGCCGTCCCGGCTGCGGCATCGCATCAAGTTGCTCCAGGCAATCGCGGTCACGCCGTCCGGTGGACCTGTCGTACAGCCGGACGTGTTACTGGCGGTGGCCGCTGCTTCTCGCGATCGGCTGCGGTTGCGGTTCGACTACCGCAGCCACGACGGTACGACGAGCATCCGTACGACGGAGCCGCATCGGCTGGTGCACACCGGGTCGCGGTGGTACCTGGTCGCGTGGGACGTCGACCGTACGGACTGGCGCACCTTCCGCCTCGACCGGGTCGAGCCGCGCGTCCCGACCGGACCGCGCTTCGCTCCCCGGGAGGTCCCGGACCTGGACACCACCGCCCGCGGCGTCGCGTCCGGCGGCTACCGCTACCAGGCCCGCTTCCTCGTCCACGCGCCCGCCGAGCAGATCGCCGACCGCATGGGCCCGAGCATCGCGACCGTCACCCCGCTGACCGCGGCAACGACCCAGGTCGAGACCGGCTCCAACTCCCTGGACGAACTGGCCCTCTACCTGGGCCTCCTGCCGTACCCGTTCGAAATCCAGTCGCCGCCTGAACTCATCGCGCACGTCCGCGCCCTGACTGCCCGATTGACGGCTGCGATCCCGTCGGAGGGGGAGCCGAGCGGGTAGCGTTCGGGCATGTCTCTCGCCGGCTTTCAGGATCGGTACGTCGACACGGTGCTGGGCCGGATCCGCTTGCTGGTCGGCGGATCCGAGCCGGCGATGCTCCTCTGGCCGAGCCTGTTGATGGACGGGACACTCTGGTCCGGCCAGGCGCCGCACTTCGCCGACCGCTTCCAGGTGATCCTGGTCGATCCGCCCGGCCATGGTGACAGCACCCCGCTGACCGGACCGTTCACCTTCGAGCAGTGCGCTCAGGTGATCAATGAGATCGTCGACGACCTCGGCGTCGGCAAGGTCCAGTTCGTCGGCAACAGTTGGGCGGCATGATCGGCGGCACGTTCGCCGCACTCCACCCGGACCGGATCGGCATCGCGGTCCTGATGAACGCGACCGCCTCCCCGGCCGGCCTCCGGCAGAAGTTCGAGTACGGCGTCCTGACCCGATCGGCCCAACTCCTCGGGGCGATCCGTGGCCCGCTCGTCCGGCCGGTGATCGCTGCGTTCCTCGGTCCGACCGCGCAGCAGGAGAAGCCGGATGTTGTTGCCACGGTCAACGAATCGGTCCAGCGGGTGAACATCGCGTCCGGACGTCACGCCGTCACCAGCGTGGTCCCGCGGCGGCCGGATCAACGTGGGTTGTTCGCCCGGATCCGCACGCCCGTTCTCGTGGTGGCCGGCGCCGAGGACGCCACCTTCCCGGTCGCCGAGACCGAGGAGATGGCCGACTCGATCCCGGGCGCGCGGTTCGTCGTACTGGAGCAGTCCGCCCACCTCGCCGCGCTGGAATCCCTGGCCGAGGTCAACGCCCTCATCGACGACTTCCTGGCGGACAACCCCTACCCATAAACACCCTGAGCGCTCACTTCAATTGGTTTCTGTGGACAACCTGGGATCTTGCCTGTGGACAGAATTCCCTTGAAAATAAGAGGTTCTCGGCTTGGGAACTGTCGGTGGGCATGTCTAGAGTTGTCGGCATGGAGATCCTCGGCGAACGGCCCGCCTGGTCGATGAACGACAGCGAGAAGCTGTCGCGCCTCGATGCGACCGTCGCCGAGCTGAACAGGTTGAAGACCTACGCCCTGCACCTCGTCGGCGACCTCGACGCCTCGGGTTACGCCAAGGACATCGGCGCCGGTGACACCGCCCGGTTCCTGTCCCTGCGCTACCGCATCGACTCGGTTGAAGCGCGCCGCGACGTTCGCCTCGCCAGGTCCCTGGCCAAGTACGAGGCCGTCGCAGCAGCCCTCCCCAACCCCGCCGCCCCGTTTTCCGAATCGCCCACCACCGACACTCCCGCAGATCCTGACGAGGCCGGCGCCGACGCTCCCGCAGATCCTGACGAGGCAACCCTCGCTGCCGAGGCCGCCGGCGCCGACGATGCTGCCGACAGCGACGCTCCCGTCGATTCTCCGGCCGACAGCGAACAGGCCGACGATGCCGACAGCAACGAGCGGACCAAACGGGGCCGTCCCATGCACCCCGCGCAGGCCGCTGCCATCGTGTCCGCCCTGGACAAGCTCCCTGACACCGTTCCGGTCGAGAACCTCGAGACCGCAGAACGCCAACTCGTCAAACTCGCCCGCACCTTCACCCCGAAACAACTCCGCGACGCGGCCAACCGCATCCGCAACATCCTCGACACCGACGGACCCGAACCCGACGAGAACCGCGCCTACCAGCGCGAATCCCTGACCCTCAAACCCGCCGACAACGGGGTGAAGTTCGGCGGCTACCTGGCCAACGAGAACGCCGAACTCTTCCGCACCCTCATCCACAGCGGCGCCAAACCGCACAAGACCATCGACGGCGAACCCGATCCCCGCGCCCGCGACAAACGCCAGGCCGACGCCCTCACCACCCTCCTCACCACCGCCGCCGGCGTCACCCACACCACCCCAGCCGCTACAACGACCACCACCGCCGGTCCCGCTACAACGACCACTACCGCCGGTCCCGGTCCAGCGAACACCACCGCCGATCCCGGTACGACGACCACCACCGCCGATCCCGGTCCAGGAAACAGCACCGCCGGCGCCTCCGCCCACAGCGCCCGCGAAGACCTGCCACAGGTCGACAACGCCGCCCGTCACGACACTTCGAGTCACGACAGGTCGAGTCACGACGGGTCGATTCGCGACAGGTCGAGTCACGACGGGGCAGGTGGCGAGACGTTCGGCCAGTACATTCCCGGGCACGGTCCGAAGGCGCACCTCACCATCACCATCGACTACAACGCTCTCAAAGCCGCGACCGCCAGCGCGGTCGGGGAGACCGTCTTCGGCGATGACCTGTCCGCAGCCGCCGTACGCCGCCTGGCCTGCGACGCTCAGGTCATCCCCGTCGTCCTCGGCTCCAGGTCCCAACCACTCGACGTCGGCACCACCAAACGGCTCGTCACCGCGCCGATGCGGCTCGCGCTGAACGCTCGCGACCACGGCTGCGTGGTCTGCGGCGCCCCACCGATCCAGTGCGAAGCGCACCATTTGGTGCATTGGATCGACGGAGGCGCGACGTGCGTCTCGAACCTGGTCCTGCTCTGCAAGCGCCACCACCTCGACCTGCACACCGGCCACTGGCGCATCGAAATCATCGACGGTGTCGTCCACGTCACCCGCCCGGATTGGGCCGATCCCGACCCCATCCCACCCGGCAGCTACAGACCGCCCATCCACCACGACGCCCGGACAGCGGCCACGCGGGCGCCGTATCCGTGGCCCAGACCCACCGCTACAACACCGGCCGCCCGCAGGACCTCTGCGGGTCCGCAGACGACCCCGCAAGATCTCCGTCAGAACGCCACACCAGACGAAATCCGTCAGGCGATCTGGGGCGACGACATCCCGTCCGCCACTAGCCCGACCACCCAACGCGCCAAGCCAGCCACCACAAGTCCATCACCCTCCACGGCTGGCCACCCGCCGCAGCTGATGCCTGGCTTGGTCGCTGCTGGCTCGTTCACGGCTCGGCGATGGTTGCTGCCTGAGTCGACGCACGCCCGCCGCCGCTATGCCCGACCTGGTGCCGCTGGCCCGGCGCGGACCGGCGATAGTTGCTGCCTGAGTCGCGCTCGCCGGCCAGTGCCTGGGGCTCCTGGTTCGTTCACGGACGCGGCGCGGTGGCTGCCTGAGTCGACGCTGGCTCACCTGGTTCCGCTGAGCACACGTCCGCCGAACTGTCCGGTCACGGCTGCACGCTCGGCCGAACCTGGCGCAGGCTCGGCGCTGCTCTTCGGGGTCAGTCGTCGTAGTCGGTGGAGTGGTCACGTGGGCCCAGGTGGTGGCTTCGTCGGCGCGGGAGCGGGAGGCCTGGTCGGCGTGGGTGAGGGCGTCCCTGCCGAGCAGCAGCCGGAGCGGTGGGTTGTCGAGGGCAACGATGTCGAGGATCGCGCGGGCCGCCTTGGCCGGGTCGCCGGGCTGTTTGCCGTCGGTCTCCAGCCGGTAGCGGTTCATCGCGCCGACGGTGGAGTCGTAGTCGGGATCGACCGGCGCGAGTGTCATCGACGTACCGCCCCAATCGGTCCGGAACGCCCCCGGCTCGATGATCGTCACCTTCACGCCGAACGACGCGACCTCGTTGCTCAGCACTTGCGAGAACCCTTCGACGGCGTACTTCGCGGTCTGGTACGCACCCATCCCCGGCGTACCGCCGGCCCGTCCGCCGACCGACGAGAACTGCAGGAAGTGCCCGCTCCGCTGCCGCCGGAACACCGGCAGCGCGGCCTTGGTGACGTTGACCAGGCCGAACAGGTTCGTCTCCAGTTGCGCCCGGAAGTCCGCGTCGGTGGTGTGCTCGATCGCGGCGCTGTTCGCGTAGCCGGCGTTGTTCGCGACCACATCGAGACCGCCGTACTCATCGAGTGCGGTCTGTACGGCGGACCGCGCCGCGGCCGCGTCGGTGACGTCCAGGGGGATCGCGCGGATCCGGTCGCCGTACCGGTCGACCAGATCATCGAGTTGCTCAGGTCTGCGGGCGGTCGCGGCGACTCGGTCGCCGGCGGCCAGGACCGCTTCGGTGAGGGCGCGGCCGAGACCGCGGGAGCTACCGGTGATCAGCCAGCTAGGACCGGGAGAGTTCGGTGTGTTCATGATCGTCCTAACTAACCAACTGGTTGGATGTATTCCCCGATGATCGCACCGCTAACCAACCATGCGGTTGCTAGGGTGAGATGCATGCAGAGGAATGCCGACCGGACCAGGAGGAGAATCCTGGCGGCCGCCACCGAGGAGTTCGCCGCCCGCGGGATCGCCGGGGCGCGGGTGAATCGGATCGCCGAGCTGGCCGGCTGCAACAAGGCGATGCTGTACGCCTACTTCGGCAGCAAGGACGGGTTGTTCGACGCGGTCTACACGGCATCCGTCGACATTTACCTGGCCGAGGTCGGGTTCGACACCGCCGATCTCCCCGGGTACGCCGGGCGGGTCTTCGACTACTTCGAGGAGCATCCCGAGCATCAGCGGCTGAACATCTGGTACCGGCTCGAGCGCGCCGAAGGTCCGCGCTGGAGGCGATCGTTGCCGTCAACAAGAGCCGGCTCGGTGATCTCGACCAGGCTCAGCGTTCCGGCGTCGTACCGAAGAATTTCACTCCCGCCGAGCTGCTCGCGCTGCTTCAGGCGATCGCGACCAGTTGGACCTCGATGAATCCGGAGTACGGCGCTTCCGCACCGAGCCGGGCCTCTCGTCGCGAGGCGGTTGTGGAGGCGGTGCGGCGGTTGCTGGCGTCCTAGGTGTGGCGCAGGACACCTCGGATTCTCAGCCAACTCATTGCTTCACCCGAAGGTGTTCTCAGTCTCGTGAGCTCTACTCGAAGGCAGAGAGAACTGGCCGAGGAGGGCACCGGGAATGAACGACAGCGCGGGACGGCAGGGAGCTGGACAGGGCCGGCGGCGCGGGGCAACAGGGCGCCAGCCGGCAAGGCCTCGGGAACCACGGCCCCAGCCCGCAGACCCCCGGCCCGCAGACCCCCAGCCCGCAGGGCCCCTGTCACCCGACAGGCCCCCGGTGCGAGGCCCCTGCCAGGACAGCCTGCAGCTGCCAGGCGCGCACGACGGTCCGCAGGAGCCCACCGGTTGCCAGGACGGTCTGGAGCAGCAGATTCTGGACCAGGTTCGGGCCGCAGCAGGGCCCGGGGCCTACGTCGGCGCAGTGGCAGGGCCGCCCGGACGCAGCAGCCCGGCCCGTACCAGGGCGGTCCGCAACACACCGGTCCGCAGCAGCCTGGCCCATACCAAGGAGGTCCGCAACACACCGGTCCGCAGCAGCCAGGCCCTACCAAGGTGGTCCGCAGCAGCGGGGCCCCAGTACGCCGGGCCGCAGCGGCGGCCCCAGTACGCCGGGCCGCAGTACGCGGGGCCCGCAGCAGCCGGGCCGCTACGCGGGGCGGTCGCAGCACGCCGGGCCGCAGTACGCCGGGCCGCAGCAGGCGCCGTACGCGGGGATGTTCCTTATCCGGGGTACGGCGTACCGCAGCAGCGGGCGCCGCGGAAGCGGGGCCGGCGGTTGCTCGGGGCCGGCATGCTCGGGCTCGCAGTCGCGGTGGTCGCCGGTTCGGTTGCCTGGGGCATCGATCAGCGTGCGGGCAGCGGTTCGCAGCTCTCACAGCACCAGTTGGATCCGGCGGCCGTGGCGGCGAAGGTCTCGCCCGGGCTGGTGAACGTGAACACGGTGCTCGGGTACGAGGGTGCGAAGGCGGCCGGGACCGGGATCGTGCTGACCTCCGACGGTGAGGTCCTGACGAACCACCACGTGGTCGAGGGTGCGACCTCGATCTCGGTGGTCGACGTCGGCAACGGGAAGACGTACACCGCGAGTGTGGCCGGGTACGACGAGGACCACGACGTCGCTGTACTGAAGCTGAAGGACGCGTCCGGGCTGCAGACGGCCAAGATCGGCGACTCCGACAAGGTGGCGCTCGGGGACCAGGTGGTCGGGATCGGCAACGCAGGCGGCGTCGGCGGTACGCCGAGCTACGCGGCCGGCACCGTGACCGGGCTGAACCAGTCGATCACCGCGACCGACCAGAGCGGGCAGGATCCGGAGAACCTGACCGGCCTGATCCAGACCGACGCGAACATCCAGGCCGGGGACTCCGGCGGACCGCTGGCGAACGCGTCCGGCGAGGTGATCGGCGTCGACACGGCCGGCTCGAGCGGCAACAACGGCGGCAGCGGCCAACCGGGACAGACGGCCGCGACCACGGCCACCTCCGCGACGGCGACGCTGGCATCGGCCCCGGCCGGTACCGCGACCAAGACGGCGGACGGCGATGGGTACGGCGGACCCGGGTTCGGGCCAACGGTTACGGCGACGGCTCGGGCAACGGGTACGGCGACGGCAACGGCAACGGGTATGGCGACGGCTCGGGCCCGTAGGCAACGGCTCGTAACGGATCCGGCGACGTCGGGCAACGGTCGACGGAAACGGCTCCGGCGGCGGGTCGGGGAACGGTCAGGGGCAGACCACGACGCAGGGGTACGCGATCCCGATCAACGAGGCGATGAAGATCGCCGACCAGATCGAGGACGGCAAGGCGTCGGACACCGTGCACATCGGCGAGTCGGCGATGCTCGGAATCTCGGTACTGCCGAACGCCGAAACCACCGGCGCGGTGGTCGGCGACGTCCTCGCGAACGGCAACGCGGACGAGGCCGGGATCGAAGCCGGTGACGTCATCACCTCCTTCGCCGGCAAGACCGTCGAGTCGCCCGACACGCTGTCGGCCCTGCTGAACCAGCAGCACCCCGGCGACAAGGTCGAGGTCGGCTGGGTCGACCAGGCCGGCCAGCAGCACAAGGCGACCATCGAACTCATCACAGGCCCGGTCCGCTGACACCAGCGCTTCCCCCCGCTGAAGCGGACCGACGATCGGGCCCGGCGCCCCCTACTCCCCCATGAGGCGCCCCGGGCCTGATCAACACAGACGATCGGGTCCGGCACCTCATCCCCCTCCGAGGTGTCCGGGCCCGGTCAGCAGACGATCGGGTCCGGTGCCTCGTCCCCCTCCGAGGTGCCCGGGCCTGATCAACACAGACGATCGGGTCCGGCGCCTCGTCCCCCTCCGAGGTGTCCGGGCCCGGTCAGCAGACGATCGGGTCCGGTGCGCTCGTCCCCCTCCGAGGTGCCCGGGCCCGGTCAGCAGACGATCGGGTTCGGCGCCTTGTCCTCCTTCGGGGTGCCCTGGCCTGATCAACACAGACGATCGGGTCCGGCCACCTCCTCTACCTTCGAGGTGTCTGGGCCTGATCAGCAGGCGATCGGGCCCCGCACCTCGTCCCCTCGGGGCAGCCGGGTCCGATCTTTGCGTGTGGAGAACGTCAGGAATTAAGAAGCCCCGGGCGGCAGACCGCGCTTAGCGTGAGCTCATGGTGCTTCGAAGCCTCGTGCCCGCCGCGTATCGCCCGGTCCTCGCCCACCGGGTGCTTCGGCGGTTGATCCTCGGTTTCGCGGTGTCCTATCTCGGCGACGGGATGAGCTTCGTCGCGGTGGCCTGGCTCGCGATCGAGCTCGCGCCGGAGGCGACAGCAGGTCTGTGGGTCGGCGCCGCGGTGGCGGCGTACACCTTGCCGGGTGTCGTCGGCGCGTTGGTGTTCGGTCGCCGGATGCGTCGGCTCCCACCCAGGCGCATTCTGCTGGCCGACAACATCGTGCGCGGCGTGTTCCTGGGCGTCGTACCGCTGGCCTGGTTCGCCGGAGCGCTGACGCTGCCGCTGTACGTCGTACTGCTTGCGGTCTCGTCGTTGCTGCACGCGTGGGGCAGCGCCGGCATGTACACGCTGATGGCCGAGCTGCTGCCCGAGGAGCAACGGCTGGCCGCGAACACACTCGTCAGCACGCTCAACTTCGCCGCCACGATTGCCGGGCCGGCCATCGCCGGTGTGCTGGTGACGTACGTCAGCGCCGCGTGGGTGATCGGGCTTGATGCCCTGACCTACGCATTCCTCGCCGTGATCGTCGTGACCACCCGGCTACCTGCGTCGCGACCGGCCGACGCCGTGATGAGCCGGCCGACGCCGTGGATGTGGCGGCTGCCCGTGGTGGGTTCGCCTTCCTGCGTTCGCATCCCGAGCTGCTCGGGCTGCTGGCACTCACCTGGTTCTTCAACTTCCTCTACGGCCCGGTCGAGGTCGCGTTGCCGCTCCACGTGACCAACGATCTGGACGCACCGGGCACGCTGCTCGGCCTCTACTGGATGCTCTTCGGCATCGGTGCGGTCCTCGGCGGCCTCACGATCGGCGCGTTGCGCCAGCTACCGCTCTGGCCGGTGACGATAGCGATCGTTGTGCTCTGGGGCCTTCTCCTCCTGCCGTTCGGCTTCGACGTCCCGATCGCGGTCACCGTCGGCTGTTTCATGCTGGGGGGCGCAATCTACGGCCCGTTCGTCCCGCTCTCCGTGACTCTCGTCCAGGCGAAGTCCCCACCCCAACACCTGGCCGCGGTCCTCGCCGCCCGGAGCGCAGTACTCCTGACGGCGTCGCCCATCGGCACGGCTCTGGGCGGGCCGCTGACCACGGCTCTGGGTCCAAGGGCAACGCTCGGCGCCTCAGGCCTCGCGACGGTGACGCTTGGCGCCATCGCCTGCGCTCTACTGCTCGCCCGAGAAGCCCGTGCGCCAGGTCGGGTAGGTGGGCGTCCACGCCAATTGCGTGCGGGCGTGGACGTTGGAGGCGCCGCGGGCCCAGGCGGGTCGGGGGTCACCGGTCAACGGGGAGCCGGGGCACCGACGGATTCGGCGAAGACAGGTGACCAGGCGGAGGCCGGGGCCGGGTCGCTGTCGACAATGTTGACCGGGCCGGTCGGCCAGTTCAGGGCCTGTACGGCGGCGATCGCGGCGTCCTCGACGTGGAGGAAGCTCATGATGTCGGGGCCGGCGGACAGGTCACCGGTAGCGGCGAGGTCGGCCATCAGATCACCCTTGGTGTACCAGGTGCCGGGTCCGTACAGCATGCCGTAGCGCAGCACGACCCACTCGGGAGCCTCGGCGGTGATGTTCTCCAGTTCCGCGACGGCCGCGACCATGCCGCGGCGTCCCTCGTCCGAGGCTGCGAGGTCCAGTCGAGTCGACTCGACTGCCGGATCGTCGCCGCCTTCGTACGCCCAAGAGATGCTCTGCGAGATCACCCGGCGCGCACCCGCGGCCAGTGCGGCGTCGACGAGGTTGCGGGTGCCCACGCGCCGGATCCGACCATTCGCCGCGAAGTCGCGCGAGCCCAGGTCGGTCAGCTGGTGCATGACCACGTCCGGCCGGGCCGCCTTGACCACCTCGCGCAACGACTCGGCGTCGTACACATCTCCGACAACAACCGTCGCGCCCTGCCCGCGCAGCGACGACGGGTCGCGTCTGGTCAGGGCGGTGACGTCGTGGCCCTCGGCGAGCAGGAGCGGTACCAGCAGGCGCCCGATCGCGCCTGTCGCGCCGGCGAGAAAGATCCTCATGCCTTGCACGCTAAGCGACCGCCGAGACCTGTCGCGTGGTCCAGTTCACGGGGAATTCGGTGGGCCATTCGCGGTCGGTCTAGCTGACGTGAAAGTAAACAGCTGTTCACCGCCGTGAGGGAGTCGCGTGACCTCGACCGTCCGCCCAGCCCGTCCGCGCCTCATCCTGACCGCGCTCGCCTCCTGCGGCGTCCTCGTCTCGATCAGCCAGACGCTCGTCGTACCGCTGCTGCCCGAGCTGCCGCGGATCACCCACCGCGGACCCGCCGACGTCAGCTGGCTGATCACGGTCACGCTGCTGACCGGCGCGGTGTTCACGCCGTTGCTCGGCCGGGCCGGCGACATGTACGGCAAAGCGCCGGGTGCTGCTGATCGCGCTCGGGTCGATGGTGATCGGGTCGTTGCTCTGTGCAAGCAGTTCGGAGCTGGCGGTGCTGATCGCCGGCCGCGCGTTCCAGGGTGCCGCGGTCGCCGTCGTACCGCTCGGGATCAGCATCCTGCGGGACGAACTCGAGCCGCGCCGGGTGCTGCCGTCGATCGCGATGATGAGCTCGACCCTCGGCGTCGGCGCGGCGTTCGGCATCCCGGCGGCGACGCTGGTGGTGGAGTACTCGAACTGGCACACGATGTTCTGGATCTGCGCCGGGATCGGTGTGTTCGACCTCGCCCTGGTCCTGCTGGTCGTGCCCGAGTCGGCGGTGCGGACGAGCGGCCGGTTCGACATACCGGGCGCACTCGGCCTGAGCGCGTTCCTCGTCTGCCTGTTGCTGGCCGTCTCGAAGGGCAGCACGTGGAGTACGACGGCAACCATCGGCCTGTACCTCGCAGCCGCGGCCATCGTGCCGTTGTGGGGTGGTTCGAGCTCAGGACGACCAGTCCGCTCGTCGATCTGCGAGTGTCCGCGCGTCCCGGCGTACTGTTCACGAACCTCGCCGCGCTGCTGATCGGGTTCTCGTTCTACGCCAACTCGCTGGCGACCGCGCAACTCGTGCAGGAGCCGACGTGGACCGGTTACGGGCTCGGTGAGTCGATCGTCGTCAGCGGTCTGTGCCTACTGCCCGCGGTCTCGCGATGGTGGTGTTGTCGCCGGTGTCCGCCCGGATCTCGGCCGCCCGCGGTCCGCGGTTCACCCTGGTGGTCGCGTCGATCCTGATGGCGGCCGGGTACGTCGTCCGGCTGTTCACCAGCGGGATGTCGCCGGGATCGTGGCCGGCGCGACCGTGGTCTCGGCCGGACCGCGATCGCCTACTCGGCACTTCCGGCCCTGATCATGCATGCTGTGCCCGTGACCGAAACGGCCGCGGCGAACAGCCTCAACACCCTGATGCGCACCGTCGGGCGGCGATCTGTCAGCACGATCGTGGTGACCGTGCTGACCAACGTGACGCTCACGCAAGGCGGCCAGGTCGCGCCCGCGCTGTCGGCGTACCTGATCGTCTTCGTGATCGCCGGCGCGGCCGCGGTGGTCGCGGCCGGGCTCGGTCCTGCTGATCCCGGTCCGGCAGCCGGCCCCCGAGCCGATGCTGGTCGTCGAAGATGCCCAGGAGCGAACGTGACGGACGCCGGGCGGATCGCGATCCTCCGGGCGGCGCGGCGGGCGTTCGCGCTGCAGCCGTACAACGTCGTCACCCTGCGCGGGATCGCCGCCGACGCGAACGTGAGCGCGGCCCTGATCGTCAAGCACTTCGGCAGCAAGGAAGCGCTCTTCGACCAGGTCGCGGACTTCAGTGAAGCCGCGGAGATGTTGCTCGACGCACCCGACGCGGACTCGGCCGGCATGCCGTCCTGACCCTGGTGAACTACCGCCGCGAGAACGGTCTCGACCTGCTCGTCCGGGTGATCTTCTCGGCCGGCAGCGGCGACGAACGAGCCCTGATCCGCGAGCACTTCCGCGACCAGGTGCGCCTGCGTTCGCCGCCCGCCTGACCGGAGCCGATGTCGACCTGCGGGCCGAGCTGATCACCGCGCAGTTGCTCGACCTCGGCGCCGCGATGTCGATCGACAAGGCCGGTCCGGCTTCGACCGCGGCCCCCGCGACGATCGCCGATCACTACGCTCCCGGCATCCTGGCGCTCATCCACTGACTGAACAGTCGTCTCATTAAGTGGGCACAGGCCCTGTAATCCCCGTGTGACGCCGCTAACATGGTGCGGCCAGGTCGAGAGGCGCTGCAACGGACGCTCTGGTCCGCCACGCTCGACCCGGGATTTGTTTGCAAGGGCGCCTCCGGAGATTTTCTGGAGGTGACGGCAGATGAGTGAAACCGCTCTACGGGAGCTGCTGGATCAGCGCGTCGCGGTGCTGGACGGTGCCTGGGGCACGATGCTGCAGTCCGCGAAGCTGAGCCCGGCCGACTATCAGGGCGACCGCTTCCTCGACCACTCGCACGACGTCACCGGTGATCCGGACCTGCTCAACCTGACCCGGCCGGACGTCGTCCTCGACGTACACCGGCAGTACCTCGCGGCCGGCGCGGACATCACCACCACGAACACGTTCACCGCGACGAGCATCGGGCAGGCCGACTACGGCCTGCAGGAGCTACGTCCGCGAGATGAACGTCGCCGGTGCGCGGCTGGCCCGGCAGGCGGCCGATGAATTCGGCAACCGGTTCGTGGCAGGTTCGATCGGCCCGCTCAACGTGACGCTCTCGCTGTCGCCGCGGGTGGAGGATCCGTCGTACCGGGCAGTGACGTTCGAGCAGGTGCGGGCCGCCTATGCCGAGCAGATCGCGGCGCTGGCCGAGGGCGGCGTGGACCTGCTGCTGATCGAGACCATCTTCGACACCCTGAACGTGAAGGCCGCGATCATGGCGGCCCGCGAGGTCGCGCCGCACCTGCCGCTGTGGATCTCGGTGACGATCGTCGACCTGAGCGGCCGGACGCTGTCGGGCCAGACGGTCGAGGCGTTCTGGAGCTCGGTCGAGCACGCCAAGCCGCTGATCGTCGGCGTCAACTGCTCACTCGGTGCGGCCGAGATGCGCCCGCACGTGGTCGACCTGGCCCGGTTCGCCGACACGTACGTCGCCTCGCACCCGAACGCCGGCCTCCCGAACGCCTTCGGCGGGTACGACGAGACGCCGGAACAGACGGCCGGGATGCTGCAGGAGTTCGCCGAGTCCGGGCTGGTCAACATCGTCGGCGGCTGCTGCGGTACGACGCCCGCCCACATCAACCAGATCGCCGGCGCGGTCCAGGATCTCGCGCCGCGCAGCGTCGTACCGCCGAACGACACCACCCGGTTCTCCGGGCTCGAGCCGTTCAAGATCGGGCCGGACACCGGGTTCGTGATGATCGGCGAGCGGACCAACGTGACGGGGTCGGCGCGGTTCCGCCGGCTGATCGAGGGCGACAACCACCAGGCCGCGGTGGACGTTGCGCTGGAGCAGGTGCGTGGCGGCGCCAACCTGCTGGACGTGAACATGGACGCCGACCTGCTCGACAGCGAACAGGCGATGACCACGTTCCTCAACCTGATCGCGACCGAGCCCGAGGTGGCCCGGATCCCGATCATGATCGACAGCTCGAAGTGGTCGGTGCTGGAAGCCGGGCTGAAGTGCGTGCAGGGCAAGGGCGTGGTCAACTCGATCAGCCTGAAGGAGGGCGAGGACGAGTTCCTCGAGCGCGCCCGGCGGATCCGCGACTACGGTGCCGGAGCGGTCGTGATGGCCTTCGACGAGCAGGGCCAGGCGGACACGGTCCAGCGGAAGGTCGACATCTGCGGGCGGGCCTACGACCTGCTCACGCAGAAGATCGGCTTCCCGCCCGAGGACATCATCTTCGACCCGAACGTGCTCGCCGTCGCCACCGGCATGTCCGAGCACAACGGGTACGCGAAGGCCTACATCGACGCGCTGCCGTTGATCAAGGAACGCTGCCCGGGCGTCCACCTCAGCGGTGGCATCTCGAACCTGTCGTTCTCGTTCCGCGGCAACGACATCGTCCGCGAGGCGATGCACTCGGCGTTCCTGTTCCACGCGGGCAAGGCCGGCCTGGACATGGGCATCGTGAACGCCGGCCAGCTCGCGGTCTACGAGGACATCCCGAAGGACCTGCTGGAGCTGGTCGAGGACGTGATCTTCGACCGGCGCGACGACGCCACCGACCGGCTGGTCGGCTTCGCCGAGAACGTGAAGGGCAAGGGCAAGCAGCGCGAGATCGACCTGAGCTGGCGCGAGGGAACGGTCGAGGAGCGGCTGTCGCACGCGCTGGTGCACGGGATCGTCGACTACATCGAGGCCGACACCGAGGAGGCCCGGCAGAAGCTGCCGCGGCCGCTCGAGGTGATCGAGGGCCCGCTGATGGACGGGATGAAGGTGGTCGGCGACCTGTTCGGCGCCGGCAAGATGTTCCTGCCGCAGGTGGTGAAGAGCGCCCGGGTGATGAAGCGCTCGGTCGCCTACCTGGAGCCGTTCATGGAGGCGGAGAAGGAACAGGCCCGGCTGGAAGGTCGCGCCGAGACGGTCCGCGGCCAGGGCAAGGTCGTGCTCGCCACGGTCAAGGGCGATGTGCACGACATCGGCAAGAACATCGTCGGGGTGGTGCTCGGCTGCAACAACTACGAGGTGATCGACCTCGGCGTGATGGTGCCGGCGGCAAGGATCCTGGACACCGCCGTGGCCGAGGGCGCCGACGCGGTCGGGCTGTCCGGCCTGATCACGCCGTCGCTCGACGAGATGGTCGCCGTCGCCACCGAGATGCAGCGCCGCGGGCTCAAGCTCCCGTTGCTGATCGGCGGCGCGACCACGTCGAAGCAGCACACCGCCGTCCGGATCGCACCGGCGTACGACCAGACGACCGTGCACGTGCTGGACGCGTCCCGCGTGGTCGGCGTGGTGTCGGATCTGCTCGACGACGAGCGTGCCGAGCAACTTGCCCGGAGCAACAGTATCGAGCAGGAGCGGCTGCGCGAGCAGCACGCCAACAAGCAGCGCAGCCCGCTGCTTTCGCTCGAGGAGGCACGGGCCAATGCCGAGCCGGTGGACTTCGGGGAGCTGCCGACGCCCGCGTTCACCGGGCTGCGCCGGGAGTCGCCGTCGATCGAGACCTTGCGCGCGATGATCGACTGGCAGTTCCTCTTCCTGGCCTGGGAGCTGAAGGGCAAGTACCCGGCGATCCTGGACCAGCCGGTGGCGCGCGAGCTCTTCGACGACGCGAACACGCTGCTCGACGAGATCATCGCGAAGGGTTCCTTCACCGCCGAGGGTGCGTACGGATTCTGGCCGGCGCACAGCGAAGGCGACGACATCATCCTGGACGGGCGGGACGTGTCGTTCCCGATGCTGCGGCAGCAGACCGAGAAGCCGGCCGGGCGGCACAACCGGTGCCTGGCGGACTACGTCGCGCCTGCCGGTGATCACCTCGGCGGCTTCGGGGTCGCGATCCACGGTGCCGAGGCGCTGGCGGCGTCGTACGAGGCCCAGAACGACGACTATCGCGCGATCATGGTGAAGGCGCTGGCCGACCGGCTGGCGGAGGCGTTCGCCGAGTGGATCCACTTGGAGGCGCGGCGGGCCTGGTTCGAGCCGGATGCGGAGCCGGTGCTGGAGGATCTGCACGCCGAGCGGTTCCGCGGGATCCGGCCGGCGCTCGGGTACCCGGCGAGTCCGGATCACAGCGAGAAGAAGGGGCTGTTCGACCTGCTGGAGGCTGAGAGGATCGGTCTCGGGCTGACCGAGTCGTTCGCGATGACGCCGGCCGCGGCGGTGAGCGGGCTGATCTTCCAGAACCCGGCGTCGCGCTACTTCACCGTCGGCCGGCTCGGCCGCGATCAGATCGAGGACTACGCCGTACGACGTGGGCTGCCGGTCGCCGAGGTGGAGCGCTGGCTCCGGCCGAATCTGGCGTACGACCCGGACTGAGATGTCACACTTCGGCGCCGGGATGACTCATACCTGGTGTGAGAGCACACGATGACCTGAGTCCGGACGCGGCGACCGGGGTGTTCGTCGAGCATCGGGAACTGCTGTTCTCGATCGTCTACAACATCCTCGGCAGCGTCGCCGATACCGAAGACGTCCTGCAGGAAACCTGGCTGGCCTGGTCTCTCCGGACCGGGGTAGAGAACCCGCGGGCCTACCTGGTCCGTATCGCGGTCAACTCGGCGCTGGCCCGGCGTACGACGATCAACCGGCGCAAGGAGGAGTACGTCGGGCCGTGGCTGCCGGAGCCCGTGGTCACGCCGGCCGATCCGGTCGAACGGGCCGAGGCGGTCTCGCTCGCGGTACTCGTCGTACTGGAGACGTTGACGCCGTTGGAGCGGGCGGTGTTCGTGCTGCACGAGGTGTTCGGGTACGCGCACACGGAGATCGCGGAGATCGTGGGCCGAACACCCGCTGCGGTGCGGCAGTTGGCACATCGGGCGCGGGAACACGTGCGGGCGCGGCGGCCTCGGTTCCCCGCGGATCGGCAGGTGCAGCAGGAGGTGACACAGCGATTCATCGATGCTGTCGTCGGCGGGGATCTGAACGCTCTGATGGAAGTGCTCGCTCCCGACGTGACGCTCTGGGCCGATGGTGGCGGCAAGGCCCGGGCGGCCGGTCTGCATCCGTTGCTGGGTCGCGACAAGATCGCCCCGCTCATCATCGGCGATCGCCGTCGCCGGCCGGTTCGGTCACTCGGCATCCGCTACCGGACCATCAACGGCGACCCGTCGGCGCTGCTGTTGTCTGGTGACACCGCGTTCGCCGTGATCGTGCTGGATGTGGAAGACGATCAGGTGACGGGCATCTATGCGATCACCAACCCGGACAAACTCGCGCGGGTGGAGGTGGACTGACATGACCATCACTGCCGTTGTCGTCGTGGTGACCGTTGCCATGAACGCGTTCTCGGGTATCGCGGCACTGCTGCACTGGAAGGCGATCCTGCCCGGGATGGCGAAGGCCGACGTACCGGAGTCGTGGCTGACCTTCCCGATCGGCACGCTGAAGACCGCCGGCGCGCTCGGGCTGCTCGCCGGGCTGCTGATCGGATCGCCCTGGCTGGTGGCCGCGGCCGCGATCGGGTTGGTGCTGTTCTTCGTGTGCGCGCTGTACACCCACGTCCGTGCCGCCGACTACACGGCACAGTTCGGGCTCGCTGTCGTGTTCTTGGGCGCGGCAAGCGCCTCCTTGGTGCTTACCCTGACTGCATGACTGTCTCGCTTCGCCCTGCCGAGTCCGCTGACACCGATGCCGTCGCCGCCATCTGGTATGCCGGATTCGG
This sequence comes from uncultured Actinomycetota bacterium, assembly GCA_963770725.1. Lineage (GTDB taxonomy): Bacteria > Actinomycetota > Actinomycetes > Propionibacteriales > Kribbellaceae > Kribbella. The sequence continues at coordinate 74,172 of CAVYQT010000007.1, read as the reverse complement.
CGACGGCCATCTCGGACACGTTCCTGACGAACTGGTCGCGATCCGGACCGAGGAGTCGTTCTGGCCTCGGACCGCCAGAACCTCGCCAACGCCACCGTCGCGGTCGTGGGTGATGAGGTGGCGGGGTTCGTGATGGTGGTCGGGGACGAGGTCGAGCAGGTGTACGTCTCCCGCGACCACCGTGGCTCGGGCGTGGCCGGCGTACTGCTCAGCGAGGCCGAGCGGCAGGTCAAGGCCAATGGTCACGCTGAGGCTTGGCTCGCGGTCGCCACCGGAAACGCCCGGGCCCGCCGCTTCTACGAGCGCACCGGCTGGACCGACTCCGGCGCCTTCGACTACCCCGCCGAGACCGAGGCGGGCCCCATCCCTGTCCCGTGCCACCGTTACACGAGACAGGTCTGAGGGTCCTCGCTCGGCTCGGCTTTGTGGTCAGGGCAGGTAGTAGTTCGGGTTGGGGAGCTTGAAGGTGCGGTCGGCGTACCCGCCCTTGAGGTCGCTGTACTGGTCGCCGAAGTTGGCGACGATGTCGTACCCGAGCGACTCGATGTGCGCGCGGGTCGCCGACTTGTAGTGGATCGTGGTGCAGGAGCCGTTCGGGTCGGTGGCGCACGCCTGCTTCAGGTAGTCCGGGTAGTCCGCGACGGCCGGCTTGGTGAACAGACCGTCCTCACCGTTCGGCAGGGTGGTCGGCTTCGGGAAGCCCGCGTCGATGCCGACGCCGTCCGCGGTCAGGTTGCCCAGCGTCGCCTGCTCCTGCACGGCACCGCGCCCGGTCAGGAAGAAGACCGCATAGCCTTCCCGTTCGGCCGTCCTCACCAGGTCGACCATTCCCGGGACGGCGGGGAATTTCTGGTCCAGCACGTAGGTCGCGTTGGTCGCCGGGTTGTATGCCCAGTTGCTGGCGATCTCGTAGTTCCAGGTGGCCAGGGACGTGTCGTCGACGTCCAGCAGGATCGCCTTGGTCGTCTTGGACGCTCTGGGGTGATGCGTGGTGGAGATCCAGCGGGTGCCCGCGGCGGCGACCGACTTCGCCTCCTTGGCGTAGTTGCTGTTCGCGCCGAACGTGCCAGTGCCGAGCGGATCGCCGTAGTAGTTGCGCAACTGCTGGCGCAGGACGTCGATGTTCGTGACCTGTCGTTCGGTCCGCGGTGTCGACGTCTGGATGGCGGGCTGCTGGGCGGCGACACCGGCCGAGTACGCGACCCCGCCGACGACCGACGCGAGCGCGACCGCCGCGGCGCCGGTCAGAACCAGCCGACGCGACGGCCGGCGCCAGGAACGGATGTTCATGGGTGACCTCTCCAACGAAGAAAAGCTTGCGGAAGCAAACTAACTCCATTCGTCACCAATGGAGTTGCCATCACCTCAACTCCAGGGGAAACCTGCACCCGGCCACCTGTCCCGGACGGACGACGTACGCGCCTGTTCCGCTTGGTCAGCGGGGGAGGACGCCGTAGAGCATGGTGGTCAGGGCCTCGTGGAGGGACGGCTCGAAGTCCTGCCGGATGGCGGCGAGCTGGGGGTCGGCCTCGTACGCGGACTGGATGGCGGCGGTCGGGTGTGAGTGCGTCCAGATCGCGCCGGCCAGCATGCTCGCGTTGGCGATGAAGCGGGACGCCCCCTGCACGCCGATCTGGGGAACGGCTTCGACGACCACGGTCAGCAAGCCCTCGTAGCCGCGCAGGGCCGAGCGTTTGAAGGTGAGCGCGACCTCGGCCGAGATGTTCCGCTCCAGCACCGCTGCCTGCGCGCTGATCAGGTCACAGAACACCGGCCGCGCCGCCAGCGTCCGGACCACTGCGTCGACCAACAGTTCGCCGCGTTGACCTGAGCGACCGGATGCACCCCGCAGCGCCGCCCGCAGATCCTCGACCCACGCGTCGAACTCGATGCCGAACAGCTCGAGCAGGACGGCCTCGCGGGACTCGAAGTACTTGAGCACGTTCGACTTGGCCAGGCCGACGCGGCGGCTCAGCTCGTTCAGGCTCAGATCCGCGACCGGCATCTCGGCCAGCATCGCCGCCGCCGTGCCGAGGATCGCCCGCCGCCGTGCCGCCCGTTGCTCCTCGCTCCGGGCCCGCTGGAATGTCGTCACCCTCACAGTCTACAGACCGGCGGTCTGTTGTTAACGGACCGCCGGTCTGTTACTGTTCCAGTCATAACAGACCACCAGTCTTTTATGAGTGGAGAGACGATCATGTACGTCGTACCCGACCAGACCGGCAAGCTCGCGGTCGTCACCGGCGCCAACAGCGGCACCGGCAAGGAAGCCACCAAGCGACTGGCCGCCGCCGGCGCCCGCGTGGTGATGGCGGTTCGCACCGTCGCGAAGGGCGAGGCGGCCCGGGCCGAGATCCTCGCCGAGCACCCGCACGCCCAGCTCGAGGTACGGCGGATCGACCTCGCCGACCTCGCCTCGGTCCAGGAGTTCGCCGACGGGCTGATCGCGGACGAGCCGCACCTCGACCTGCTGGTGAACAACGCCGGCGTGATGGTCCCGCCGACCCGGATGACCACCAAGGACGGGTTCGAGCTCCAGTTCGGCTCCAACTTCCTCGGTCCGTTCGCGCTCACCCTGCGGCTGCTGCCGCTGGTTCTGGCCGCACCGAAGCCGTGGATCACCACGATGAGCAGCGGCGCCGCGAACTCCGGCCGGATCCACTTCGACGACCTGCAGTGGGAACGCCGGTACCGCCGGATCGCGGCGTACGGGCAGTCGAAACTCGCCGACCTGATGTTCAGCAACCACCTTGCGCAGTTGGCCGTCGAGCGCGGCTGGCCGCTGGTCAGCACCGGCGCGCACCCCGGATTCACCCGCACCAACCTGCAGACCGCCGGTGCCAGCCTCGGCCGCGACAAGACCCCGCGATACGTGGAACTCCTGATGCGTTTCAACCCGCTCCCGAGCCAGGGCGTGCAGATCGGCACCGAGCCGTTGTTGTTCGCGGCAACCAGCCCGGAGGCCAAGCCGGGTGCGTACTACGGACCGTCCGGCCGCTTCGGTCTGGTCGGCCCGACCAAACTCGTCAACGCTCCGAAGCGCTCCCTCGACCCCGAAGCCAACGCACGCCTCTGGAAGGCGGCCGAAGAACTCACCGGAGTATCCCTCTCGACCCACGTCGGATAGGCCGGCGTTCCGCTGCTCGCCGTCGGGGACGGCGGCGCCTACGCTGCGGGCATGAGCGAGTGGTCGAGCGGCGAGATCTACGAGTCGTACGTCGGCCGGTGGAGCCGGCCGGTCGCGGAGGACTTCCTCGGCTGGCTGGGCCAGCCCGCCGGCCTGCGCTGGCTCGACGTCGGCTGCGGTACGGGCGCCCTGACCAGCACGATCCTGCGGACGGCGGACCCGAAGTCGGTGCTCGGCGTGGACCCGTCGGACGGCTTCATCGGGTACGCGCGCCAGACGGTCGACGACGAGCGGGCGACCTTCGAGGTCAGGTCGGCGGCCGAGCTCCCGGACGGTCCGTACGACGCGGTCGTCGCCGGGCTCGTGCTCAACTTCATCCCCGAACGGGTCGAGGCGCTGCGCCGGATGCGGGAGATCGGCTCGACGGTCGCGGTCTACGTCTGGGACTACGCCGACGGCATGCAGTTGATGAGGTACTTCTTCGACGCGATGGCCGAGGTGCGGCCCCAGGACCGCGGGCACGACGAGGGGCTCCGGTTCTCGTTCTGTACCGCGGAAGGCATCGAGGGATTGTTCACCGAGGCCGGATTCACCACGGTCAGCACGCGCGAGATCGTCGTACCGACGGTGTTCACCTCGTTCGACGACTACTGGCGGCCGTTCCTCGGTGGGCAGGGGGTTGCGCCCGCCTATCTGCGCAGCTTGGCCGTACCCGATCAGGAAGTACTGCGGGAAGCGGTGCGCTCACGATTGCCGATCGAAGCCGATGGGTCGATCCGGTTGACTGCCAAGGCGTGGGCCGCGAAGGCGGTCGGCTGAGGGGCGGTCAGCTGATGTAGTCGGTGCGGACGAGGCCGAAGAGCAGATCGTCGGTCCACTCGCCCTTGAACCACGAGTTCGAGCGCCGCAACCCCTCCCGCCGGAAGCCAACGCGTTCGAGCAGCCGGGCCGACGCCGTGTTGCGGGCGTCGCACTCGGCCGAGACCCGATGCAGGTTCCACTCGATGAAGAGGTGGTCGAGGAGCGCGCGCACGGCCTCGGTCGCGTACCCGTTCCCCTGGTATGCCGGCGACAGCGTGAAGCCGAGCTCTGCCTGCCTGAGGTTGTCGTGCAGGTTGACCCCGAGATCCCCGATCAGTACGCCGTCCAGGTCGATCGCGTACTGGAACCAGCCCGGCGTGGCCGGATCGCCCTGCGCGAAGTCCTCGACCAGTTCCAGCGCGTCGGTCAGGCTCACCGGCGCGTCCCACGACTGGTAGCGGGCAACCTCCGGCATCGACCGGTACGCCGCGAAGGCCTCGGCGTCCGCGGTCGTGAAGCGCCGCAATCCCAGCCGCTCGGTTCGCACGAACATCCCGCCATCATGTCAAAACCGCGGCCTCGACTCCGTCCTATCAGTGAGAGGAGTGCGCCGATGAAATTCCTGCTGATCCTGCACGGCGAGTCCGGCGCGGACGTGTGCCGCGACGAGTTCGAAGACGCTGCCCGCGACGCCGGCGAGCTGGTCGGCGGCGAACTGCTGGCCGATCCCCAGTTGGCGATCACCGTCCCCGACCGAGCCCGCGCGGCCCCGATCGACGCCTACTACCTGATCGACGTGGACTCCCCGGCCCGCGCGGTCGAGCTCGCGCGCCTTCTCCCCGACACGCGCACCTCCGGGCGTTCGGTCGAGATCCGCGCCGTCATGCACTCGACCGCGGTCGATTTCTAGCGGTCCTTGTCCACTGCGAACCAGAGGTTGGAGGCGAGGGGGTTCTCGGTCAGGCTCAGGCGCTTCAGGGCGACGGTGCGGCCGCCGGGGTGGTCGAACAGGCGGGTGCCGTCGCCGAGCAGGACCGGCGCGAAGCACAGCAGCACCTCGTCGAGTTCGCCGGCTTCGATGCACTGCTTGGCGATGTTCGCGCCGATCACGTTCACGTACTTCTCGCCGGCCGCCTCCTTCGCCATCGCGAGTGCCTTCGCGAACTGGTCGACGTACGTGACACCTGGCTCGGGATCGGCCGGCGGGCGGTGCGTGACCACGAACATCGGCCCGTCCCACCCGCCGCCGAACGCCTCGCCTTCGCCGGCCTCGCCCTTGTGTGGATCGTCACCGTCGTGCGACCGCCGGCCGATCAGCAGCGACCCGATCCGCGGGATCAGCTCGTCGACCTCCGGATTCGGGCCGAGATACGGCCGCATCCATTGCATGTCGCCGTCCGGTCCGGTGATGAAACCGTCCACCGACATCGTCACCGAGTACAGCACCTTGGCCATCAGAAACCTCCAGCTCGCTCGTCCTTACCCATGTTGGGACGAGCGAGCCGGAGAAAACTCATCGCGGTCCGACGTCCGCAGGGGTGAGCGGCCGGTTGAGCGGCGTGGCCGGGCTGTATTCGTCCGCACCGACGTCGGCCCGGCCGGTCCGCGGGTGACCGTCGAGGTCGCGGGTCACACTCGGGTAGGTCTTGCTGGCGGCGTTGATCGCCGGACTCGACGAGCTGAGGCGGCGGACGCCGTCGGAGCCGCCGGTGAGATGGGGTCCTTCCGGCTGAAGCCGCCGGGGATGTTGCCGTCGGCGGCCGTACCCCAGCAGATGTTCCCGGACCATGTGATGCCTTGCAGATACGGCATCGACACCAACTGCTTACCCGAGTCGCCGACAAGAAGATTGTCGGCAATCGTGCAATCGCGCGGCGGCAGGGTCCGCTGGGATTCGCCGCTGATCGCGGTACCGCAGGACAGGACGGTGTTGAGGGCGATCGTCACCCGGTCCGGGGCGTCGTTGCCGCGGCGGCTCTCGGGTGAGTCCTCCGGCTTGTGGTCCTGGACGTTGCCGCTGCCCAGCACGACGCCCGAGCCGCCGACCTGCTCGACGTAGTTGTTCACGATCAGGTGGTCGTTGCCGTAGATCCGGATTCCGTTGCTCCCGGCAAGGATAAAGTTGCCGTCGACCCGGCTCCGGTTGCCGTGCCGCAGGACGATCCCGCCGAGGCTGTCGCGGATCGTGTTGTACCGGATGGTGTTACCGGACGACTTGACCGAGATCGCCTCCGGATCGCCGTCGACGCGCTCGAACAGGTTGTACTCGACCACCGCACCCGCGTCGCTCAGCGACCGGCCGCTCAGCCCGAGCCGGATCGGTTCGCCGCCGTTGTCGCCGGCGAAGGTGTGGTCGGAGAAGTAGTTCCGGGTGATCCGCACGCCGCGCGCCATCCCGTCCGAGCCGGGCCCTTCGACCCCGAGGAAGACGCCGAGGGTCGACTTGCCGTGGAAGTGGTTGCGTTCCACGGTCGAGTGGTCGCCGCGGATCGTCAGCCAGTGCATGCCCTCGATATCGGCCAGCTGGAAGTCGTTCCGGCTGATCCCGACGTGATGACAGCTGGTCGGAACCTCGAACGTCGACCGCTGCCGGAGCCTGAACCCGCTCACCGTGACGTACGACGAGTCGCCGAACACGAACCCTCGACTCCCGGTCAACGTCACCCCGCCGATCGACTCGGCCCGCACGGTGATCGGCGCGTCCGCGGTCCCGCGCTTGCCCTGGACCGCGATCGTCTGGCCGTCCGATGCGTCGTACGTCCCGCTGGCGAGCACGATGTCGTCGCCCGGCCGGGCCGCGGCGATCGCCCTCCGGAGTTCGTCGAGGGATCCGGCCCGGACGGGCCGGACGTGTGCGCGGGCGGGCGGGACGACGAAGGCGGTGGTGGCGAGACTGACTCCGACGGTGGTCAGGAAGGTACGGCGATGCATGGGTTCTCCTCCGGGATCGGGGCGGTGGTCCGGATGTGGCGCTCAGTCTGTGGCTCGCCCGGCTGGTCTGGCAAGCGTTTGCCAACGAACTCGTCCGGATCTCCCGCCGGGTGGGACCAAGCCGGCGTCCGGTTCCGCGACACAGCCCATACGCGCATCCCTGACGCAAATCGTTGGGCGAACGACCCTCGATGGTCGATCATGGGGTGCATGTCTCCGAAGGCCGCTGCCGCTCACTGATCCCCGCGACACCTCGCCGGATCACGCCCGTCTCCGACGGGCTCTTCAGCGTGCAGCTTCCAGCCCTGGAGTTCATCACTTATGTACCCCCTGCAGTCGCAGGCGTGGGTCGAGATCGCGAGTGACGAATCGGGATTCTCCGGGAGCAACCTCCTGGATCCCGAGTCGCCCGTGATCACCCACGCCGGCGTGGATCTCGCCGTACCGGAGGCCGCCGAACTGGTCGCCGTACTCCGGTCGTCCCGTCGTCGATCCACCGAGTACAAGTCCAACCTGCTGCTCCGGCCCGAGCATCGATCCGAGCTCGAGTGGTTTCTGACCGCCCTGCGTGGACGTGCGCACGTCCACGTCATCGACAAGACCTGGTACCTCGCCCGCCGCGTGATCGAGTTGCTCGTCGATGAACCGTCGTACGGCGCGGGGACGAGCCTGGAGGGTGATCACCAGGAGAGTGCGGTCGCCATCTACCAGGCGGCCGGCCGGACCGAGTTCCTGGACGCCTTCATCACGATGACGCGGACGAAGCGGTTGCGGCTGATCGATCATGCGCTGGTCGACCGCTTCTTCGAGACGATGCCGGCCGGCGTACCGGCATTGCGGGAGTTGACGCGTGCGCAGGTGGAAGGCGTGCTGCTGCGGTTGATCGACGACGATCCGGCGATCCCGCCGCCGCTCGAGCCGATGGTGCCTGCGCTGGCGGAGACCGCTTTGTTCTGGAGCGCCGGTCGTCGGTCGGTCGCGGTCGTGCACGACGAGCAGAGTGCGCTGACCCGGCACCGGATCGCCAGGCTTCGCACGTACCTGGCCCGGGCTGCGTTTCCGTCTCCGCCGCCGCTGCTGACGGTGACTCAGGTCGACTCTCGTCGCGACCCGCGCGTTCAGGTGGCCGACCTGCTGGCCGGGATTGCCCGTCGGTTGCACGCGCAGCCGAGCCCGCTGCTCCAGCCCTACCTTGTGGGCGGCATCCACCCGCCCGCCACGCTGGATCGTCTCCGGTGAGGTGCTGGTCCGGGTCCAGGTCAAGTGAGCGCTGGACCTGCCGCCAGGGCCAGTAGACGGGGGCGCCTTCCCCCGGCCCCCCACCATCGCCGTGAGCCAAGCATCACTCCCCGAGCGACTTGGCGGAAGCCCGGTGCGTTTGCTCGGCCAGGAAGTCCTCCCAGGTACGCGTACCGACGTCGGCGCCGCTGAGCGTGAGGTTGCCCCCGGCCCGGTACACCTTGCCGGCCTTACCCGGCACGCGAACCGGGATCGACAGCCGGCGCTTGCCGGTCGCCTTCAGGTAGTCGCGAGCGAGCTCGCCCACGGTGTAGACCTTCGGCCCGACCAGATCAGGCTCGAGTCCGGCCGGCTCACCCAGCGCCAGTTCGACCAGCCGCTCGGCCACATCCCGCGCATCCACCGGCTGGAACCGCAGCCCACCGGGTACCGGCAGCACCGGCAGCTTCGCCATCGCCCGCACAGTCTTCAACGCGAAGTCATGGAACTGGGCGGCCCGCAGTACCGTCCACGGCACCGACGACTCCCGCACCGCCTGCTCAGCACCGAGCTTCGACTTGAAGTAGGTGAACGGCAACTGGTCCACCGCGGTCACCGAGATGTGCACCAGATGCTTGACCCCAGCCCGCTCGGCCGCCCGGACGAGGTTCCGCGTCCCGATGTCGTCACCCTTGGGCCCACCCGCCAGGTGCACCACCACATCGACACCCTCCACCGCGGCGTCGATCCCTTCACCCTGCATCAAGTCCGCGACGACATACTCAATCCCGTCTCCCCGATCCTGCCCGTGCCGACTCAGCACCCGCACGTCCCACCCAGCCGTCCGCACCAACGGGACAACCTGCCGCCCCAGCGTCCCGGTCCCGCCAGTCACCAGCATCGTGCTCACAACAACCTCCAGTCGTCAGGAGGACCCATTTCCCGGGGCCTCACCCCTTCTGACGAGCCCCGATGGGGGAGTGTGACTGGCGTGTGCGGGCCACCGTCGACTGCCGGTTCTGCGGGACCACGGCAGAATGTCGAGGGTGGCGCGGTGGGTCCGACGTCTACTGCGTATCGGCTCACACCACAGGAGGATGTTGTGAAGTACGTGATCCTGATTCATTCCAATCCGCAGCCGTGGGGTCATCCGACGGTTGACTACACCGAGGCCGGGCGGGCGATCCCGGTGGAGCAGCGGCTGCAGATGTACAAGGAGTTCGACGAAATGCTCGCCGAGCTCAAGGCGTCCGGGGAGTTCGTGACCGCGGAGGCGCTCGCTGCGCCGGCCTCGTCGACCGTCTACTGCTGGCAGGGCGGCCGGCGAGTGAGCACCGACGGGCCGTACGCCGAGGCGAAGGAGCAGCTGGCCGGGTTCTTCCTGTTCGACTTCGCCAGCCGTGAACGGGCCGAGGAGATCGCCTCCCGGTTCGTCGGGCCCGGTGGTGACACGGTGGAGCTTCGGCCGGCGATGTGACCGAAGCCCCGCAGCTGAGGTGATGTACGCCGTACCGCCGCCGCGGATCTTCTCCTACTCTGTTGAAACTTACCGAGAGTCAGGAGACAGACCGTGACGACCGTCGTCCTGATGGGGCCGCCCGGATCCGGCAAGGGAACCCACGCCGAGTTGCTCGCCGGTCATCTCGGCGTCCCCGTCATCTCGACCGGCGGCATCTTCCGCGCCCAGGTCGCCGCCCGGACCGACCTGGGCCGGACCGCGCAGCGGCACATGGACGCCGGTGAGTACGTCCCGGACGAGGTCACCAACGCGATGATCCGCGAGCGCCTGGCCGCCGACGACACCCGCCCGGGCTTCCTCCTCGACGGTTACCCACGCACCCTCGACCAGGCGGCGATGCTGGACGACATCCGGAGCGTCGACGCGGTCGTCGTCCTGCGGGTCGACGAGGAAGCCCTGGTACGACGCCTGCTCCGCCGGGCCCAGATCGAGCACCGCTCGGACGACACCGAGGAGGTGATCCGGCGCCGGTTCCAGGTGTACGCGGACGAGACCATCCCCCTCGTCAGGCTGTACGGCGACCGCGGCCTGCTGCGCGAGGTCGACGGCAGCGGCGACATCGTCGAGGTCCGCGACCGCATCCTTCAGGTCGCCCGCGCGCTCACCCCCGCTGAGTGACCTGTCCGGTTCAGGTGCGCCAGACGGGTGCTACCGACTTGCGGTAGTTGCGGCCGAAGACGCCGGAGATGATGGTGAGGACCGGCTTGGGGACCGTCCCGGTGATGGCCGCGGACTCTTCCGGGCCGGCGCCGTCGAGGGCCCAGGCGAAGAACGTGCCGCCCTGCGACGGGCTGACCTTGGCGAACTGCCGACCCATCGCCTTCATCTCGTCGGAGTCCTTCTTCTCCAGGTACACCGGCTCGATCTCGGCCTCCTCGTGATCCAGGTGCAGCACCGTGACCCGCTGCAGTTCCCGCATCGCGGTCAGCGCCGCCGCCGCGTCCTCGGCGCTCGCCGTACGGCGTAGTGTCGCGAGCGCACTCCGGGTCGCGGTCAGCGCCGTCGCCATGGTGTCGTGTTCGGCATCCATCTGGCTGAGCAGTTCCTGGCTCACGCCGATCGACTCCAGCGCCGGCCAGGCGATCTCGTGCTCACCCTCGTGGTGGCGCGTCAGTTGCTCGTCGAAGTTGGCCCAGGCCGTCGCCAACTGCTCGGCCCGTTGCCGATCCCCCTCCGGAAACCGCCCCAACGCGTCGATGAATCGCTGCAGATCCCGCCGGAACGCGGCGTGGATCGCCTTGTTCATACTCATTTCCGCCATGGTTTCGGAGTGTAGGCTGAACGGGCCCGAAATCGGCAGAGGCCAAGCCGTGGAGGGGAAATGGGCACAACTGTCGAGTTCTCCGGTCGCGTACGGCGCTGGAACGAAGACAAACCCGGCGGACTGGCGGTCGTCGACATACCGCCGGACAACGTGGCGGAACTGGGCGGACGCAAACAGCGACGGGTCAAGGGCACGCTCAACGGTGCCGGCTTCACCGGCAGCACGATGCTGGTCGCGGGCGGCGGCTTCTGCGTCGGCGTCAGCAAGGCGGCGCTGAAGGCGGCCGATGCTTCCGTGGGCGACGAGGTCCGGCTGGTCCTCGAGCCGTAGGAACATTTGTAGCCCGCGGCAAGTTGTCCATGGATATGCATGGTGAGTACAAGGTTCCCGGCGGCAAGCTGGTGGTGGCGGATCTCGAGGTGGCCGACGAGCACGTACGGCGTGCTCAGGTCAGCGGGGACTTCTTCCTCGAGCCGGATGACGCGCTGGAGCGGATCAACGGTGCGCTCGCCGGTCTGCCGGTGGCGACTCCGGCGGCTCAGGTGGCGGCGCGGGTGCGCGCCGTACTCGGTGACGGCGTCGAGATGCTCGGGTTCTCCCCTGAGGCAGTGGCGGTCGCCGTCCGGCGTGCCCTGACCGGCGCGACCGGTTGGCGCGATCACGAGTGGGAGTTCGTGCACGACGTACCGCGGGAACCGGCCCCGCAGATGGCGCTGGACGAGGTGCTGACCGAGCAGGTCGGTTCCGGTGAGCGTCCGCCCACGCTCCGCGTCTGGGAGTGGGCCTCGAACGCGGTCATCATCGGCAGCTTCCAGTCGCTCGGCAACGAGGTCGACCTGGTCGGCGCCGCCAAGCACGACGTGACAGTGGTACGACGGATCAGCGGTGGCGGAGCCATGTTCGTCGAGCCGGGGAACACCATCACGTACTCGCTCTACGTCCCCGAGTCACTGGTGTCCGGACTGTCGTTCACCGAGTCGTACGCGTTCCTGGACGACTGGGTGATCGGGGCGCTGAACGATCTCGGCATCGCGGCGACGTACCAGCCGATCAACGACATCACCTCGCCCGCGGGCAAGATCGCCGGTGCGGCGCAGAAGCGGTTGGCCGGCGGCGCCGTACTGCACCACGTCACGATGGCCTACGACATGGACGCCGCGAAGATGCTCGAGATCCTGCGGATCGGCCGCGAGAAGCTGTCCGACAAGGGCACCACGAGCGCCAACAAGCGCGTCGACCCGCTCCGCAGCCAGACCGGTCTCGACCGCGCCGAGGTGATCGACCGGATGGTCGCGTCCTTCGCGAGCCGCTACGGCCTCAAGCCCGGCGCCATCGACCCAGCGACCGTGGACCTGGCCGAAGATCGCGTGGTCAGCAAGTTCGGCACCGACGACTGGCTCACCCGCGTTCCGTGATCGGTACGGCGTTGCCACTCACGCGGACGCGGTTGTCGCCGGTCCGCAACTCGATCTGGATCTGGCTCGGCCGGCCCAGGTCGTAGCCCTGGTGGAGTGTGAGCGTGACAGGGGCCTGGACGATGCCGCGCTCACGCAGGTATGCACCGAACGCGGCCGCTGCCGCGCCGGTGGCCGGATCCTCGACCACACCGCCGACCGGGAACGGATCGCGAACGTGGAAGGTGGTCTCGGACTCCCGCCACACCAGCTGCAGGGTGGTGAGATCGCGCTCGAGCATGTATGCGAGCAGCCGGTCGAAGTCGTAGTCGAGCTCGGCGAGTCGTTGCCGGGTCGCCGTACTCACGATGAGGTGGCGTGCCCCGGCGTACCCGATGGCCGGCGGCAACGCGGGGTCGAGTTGGTCAGCGCGCCAGCCGAGGATGTCGAGCACCTCAGTGATGTCGCTGACGTCCTCGACGTACGGCTCGACGCTCGTCAGCGTTGCCCGCAGCCCTTCGTCCACGACGATCGGCACAGGCCCGGCCGCGGTCGAGAACAGCAGTTCGCCCGGGCCGATCCGCTCGGCCAGCGCGACCGCGGTGGCCACGGTCGCGTGACCGCAGAACGGGACCTCCGCCTTGGGGGAGAAGTACCTGACCTGGTAGTCGCCGGTCACGAAGGCCGTCTCGGAGTACCCGACGTCGGCCGCGATCGCCTGCATCGCCGCGTCGTCCAGCCCGCGTGCATCGAGGACGACGCCGGCGGGATTTCCGCCGGCCGGATCGGTGGTGAAGGCTGTGTAGCGCAGTACTTCGGTCATCGGCGCCTCAAGGTGACGTGGGTGACGGCGGGGGAGCTGACCATCTCGGTCACCTCGTACTTTTTCAGGGCGTCGCCGACGTTGTCGAGGAGGCGTTCACCGGCGCCGACCAACAGCGGAGCGACGACGAGGCGTTGGTCGGAGCCGTCCCGCCGCCTTTGACGCGGCTACTCGGTCCAATCCAGCTGAGGTTCCGGGATCCCCGACTCCCGCCCGAACGCCTGCGCCTCCGCGCGCGCCGCGGCGTCACCGCGCGGATACCGGAACACCCGACCAGGAAACACCACGAAGATCTCGTTGTCGTTGTGGAAGTCGGCGTACCACCCCGGCGCGTCCAGTACCGCCGCCAGCTCCGTCGCCAGCGCCTCGGCCTGCCAGTCCTCCACTCCGAACTCCAGCACCGACCACACCGGAGGCTGATCAGTCGCCGCACTACTCACGTCGTACCGGCTGATCTTCCGCACCACCACCGGAATCGTGGACAGCTCGGTCCCGACCCGGAGACTCTCCAGGATCAACGCCCCGTCGTACACCCCGATCTCCTCTCGTCACGGCCGAGGCTAGGCCGTTCCGCCGACAGTCAGCGTCTAGCGTTGGGCCTGTGGAGCTTGGCTATGTGATCTTGTACGTCGAGGATCTCGACGTCTCGGTGGCGTTCTACCGGGACGTGATCGGATTGCCCTACAAGTTCACCGATGCGGGGTACGCGGAGTTCGGGACGGGCGGGACGCGGTTCGCGTTGTACGAGCGGCGGCGGGCGGAATGGCTGACCGGCCGGACGGTGACGCCCGGGCCGGCGGCCGAGATCGTGCTGGTCGTCGAGGATGTGGACGCATGCGCCGATCGCCTCGCGGCCCAGGGCGTGACGGTGCTCAGTGGGCCGGCCGACCGTCCGTGGGGGCACCGGAAGGTGCACATCGCGGATCCCGACGGGTTCGTCGTCGAGTTCGCGCAGGAGATCCCTCGGCGCAGAGGGCGGGTCAGCGGCGGCGGTGATGGTGCTGGTGCTGCCAGCGGTTGCGATGAGCCCCGCTGAGCAAGGCGATCCAGAACAGGCCCCACAGCAGCCACGGCGCGGTCAGCGTGACCGCCGTGATGACGAGGCTGATCATCAGGATCGGGGCCAGCATCATGAACGGCGGCGGCGGACCTTGGCGGCGTCGCGGCCGGGCAGGCTGCGGCGACCATGGACCCTGGACGAGCTGCAGCTCGCCCGGATCCGGCAGGTCGTCGAACAGCAGCGTGAGGTCGTCGGCGTACCGGGCCCGCGTTGCGTGCTCGCTGCGCTCCTCGAACTCGTCCTGCGTCAGCCGGCCCGCGACGAAGTGGTCGCTGAGCATGGCCACGGCCTGATCGCGTTCGGCGTCGCCGATCCGGACCGGGCCATGGCGTTCGGGAAGGTACGAGCTCATGAGCGGTCCTGCTCGTCGTCGGCGAGGATGCCGTACAGCTTGCGCCGCAGTTCGGCGACCGCGTCCTTGGCCCGCGCCTGCTGCTCCGGCGTACCGGTCGCGAGGATCTGCCACATCGCCGTCGCGACCTGGCCGAGCATCGGTTTCAGCCCGTTCTCGTCGTCCTCGGCCGGTGCGCTCATCGCCTGCCACGGAGCCGACACCTCGTCGGCGTGCTCGGCGACGTACGCGCGTCCCTCGTCGGTCAGCGTGTAGGTACGGCGGCCGACCTCGGCGTCGGCGGTGACGAGGCCCTCGTCCTCGAGTTGCTGCAGGGTCGGGTAGATCGAGCCCGGGCTCGGTTTCCACGCCCCGCCGCTGCGCTCGGCGATCTCCTGGATGAGCTGGTAGCCGTTCATCGGCTGCTCGGCCAGTACGGCGAGGATGGCGGCGCGGACGTCACCACGCCGGGCCTTCGGTCCGCGCCAGCGCGGCGGCGGCCCCCACGGCGGGCCGAACATCTGGCCGCCGAACATGCCCCACTGCGTCCCGAACGGGGACTGCCCGTGCCCGTGGTGGGTGCGCCGGCCGGTCATCGCGGCGCGCAACTCGTCTTTGATGTCGTCGAAGGCTGAACAATGCCGTGCGATGTGCTGCCAGGGCCACCCCGCGGCGTACGTCGATCCGGTCATCACGACCACCGTCCCTCAGGTGAGAATGCGATACGTCGACGATATATCGCGAACCATCGCAACCCAAGGGTCAGCCGGGCACGGTCTCCAAGGTGGCGAGCAGCCGGAGACCGTCGTACGACGGAGTGCCCGGCGCGGCGTTGTACGCCGTCAGCGTCAGACCGGGGTCGGCCGGCAGCGGCATCGCCTCGAAGTTCAACTCGAGCAAGCCGACCTCCGGGTGACGGAACCGTTTGACGCCGGAGTGGTGGAGGCGGACGTCGTGCGCCGCCCAGCGGGTCCGGAACTCCTCGCTCCGGGTGGACAGCTCGCCGACCAGGTCGGTCAGATCGCGGTTGTAGGGATCGCGGCCGGCCTCGGTCCGCAGCAACGCGACCGTGGTGTTCGCGGAATGGTCCCAACTGGGATGGAAGCTCCTGGCGGCAGGATCGAGGAACACGAACCGGGCGAGGTTGACCGGACGGGCCTCGGTGGCGAAGGCGGGCGCGAACAGTGCACGGGCCAGCCGGTTGACGGCCAGGAGATCGAGCCGGCCGTTGCGGACGAACGCCGGCGCCTCGGTCATCGACTCGAGGATGGCGACCACACCGGGCCGCACTTCGTCGGTGGTACGGCGACGTCGCGTCGTCCGCGGGGTCGCGCCGGCCGTGCGAGCCAGGTCGTACAGGTGCTGGCGTTCGGCCTCGTCGAGTTGGAGTGCGCCGGACAGGGCATCCAGGACGCTGTCGGAGACGCCGCCGAGGTTGCCGCGCTCGAGGCGGGCGTAGTACTCGACACTGACGCCGGCCAGCAGCGCGACCTCCTCGCGGCGAAGGCCCGGGACCCTGCGGTGACCGCTGTGCAGCCCGCCGAGTCCGGCCTGCTGCGGGCTGAGCTTCGCCCGCCGGCTGGCCAGGAACTCGCGGATCTCGCTGCGGTTGTCCATGCTTTCGAGGCTAGCTCGACGTTCTACCGGTCTGGGATTCCCTGTCAGTACCAGTTACGCGGCGGGGCGACGTACGGCTCCTCCAGCCGCCCGATCTCCTTCTCCGTGAGTTCGAGGTCGAGGGCTGCGACGGCGTCGGCGAGGTGATGCGGTTTGGTGGCGCCGACGATCGGAGCGGACACGACCGGCCTGGTCAGCAACCACGCCAGCGCGACCTGTGCCATCGGTACGCCGCGATCGGCGGCCACTGCCTCGACGGCATCGACGCTCCGCTCATCGCTGTCCCGGGCAAGGCTCCTGGACACGATGTCGGTCTCTGCGCGGAGTGTCTGCCGACCCCACGGCTTGGCGAGCCGGCCCTTGGCCAGTGGCGAGTAGGGGATGGAACCGACGCCCTGGTCGGCGCAGAGTGCGAGTAGTTCGTTCTCGTCGTCGCGCCGGATCACGTTGTACTGGTTCTGCATCGACACGAAGCGCGTCCAGCCCGCCTTGTCCGCCGTGTGCTGCAGCTTGGCGAACTGCCACGCCCACATCGAGGACGCACCGATGTACCGGACCTTGCCTGCCCTGACGACGTCGTGGAGAGCTTCCATCGTCTCCTCGACCGGCGTCTCCGGATCGAACCGGTGGATCTGGTACAGGTCGACGTACTCGGTCCCGAGCCTGGTCAGCGACGCGTCGAGCTGTTCGAGAATCGCCTTCCGGGACAGACCGGCGCCGCCCGGACCGTCGTGCATCCGGCCCCACACCTTCGTCGCCAGTACGACGTCCTCGCGCCGGCTGTAGCGTTTGATCGCCCGGCCGACGAACTCCTCCGAGGTGCCGCCGCCGTACGTGTTCGCCGTGTCCCAGAAGGTGATCCCGAGCTCGACGGCCTGCTGGAAGTACGGCTGCGAACTCTCCTCGTCGAGCGTCCACTGATGGAAATCGTTGCGCTCGCCGAAACTCATACATCCCAACGCGATCCGGCTGACTGTCAGTCCGGTTCTGCCCAGCTTCACATACTCCATGTCCCGACGGTAAAGCTGCTCGGGAGGCTCAGGGAGGCCCTGTCAGTACACGTCCCGCGAGGGTGCGGCCTTGATGACGCGATAGTCGTACGGCGGCAGCGCCTTGCTGACCGTCGACATCGTGAACCCGGCCTTCCCAAGCAGGCCGCGGAACACCTCCGCGATCAGGACATCCGTAGGCCTGGCTCCAGCCGGCCTCCCCGGTCCGGATCGCCGCGACCAGCTCGCCCCCAGCTCAGCCAGGCCTCCTTGCCCCAGAGCATCGCCGCCAGGGCGTGGATCACCCGCTGGGGTTTTCGACCCCGGCTCACTTCAGCCGGCTCTTCCGGACGACGTACGGCGTACCACCTGTCGAACTGCACAACGCCGCCCGCGTGCCGAGCTGACCGCGGGGGCCGCCCGGCTGCCGGGGCTGCGGGGCTATCGGCGCTGCTGGGGCTCAGCTGGCGAACTCGAGGTTGTCGACGGAGGCCACCAGTACGACGGAACTGCCTTCGACGGCGACCTGCTTGAGCGAGGCACCGAACGGGAGCTCCGGGAGGGTGATGCCCTTCCTGAGCATGGACGAGACCGCGTCACGGAGAACCGACGGGACCTTGTCGGAGAGCTCGTCGACCGCCAGGACGACGCGGCCCTTCTCCACCTTCGGGCTGAGCGTCGCGTCGACGTCGACACCGCGCACCGACAGTCGCGCGTGCAACCTGCCGTCGACGACGCTCAGGGTCAGGTTGTCAACACCGGTCGCGCGGGCGGCGAGCTTGGCCAGTTCAGCCGGTGACAACCGCACTTTCATGTCCGTCGAGTCGATGGTGACCGCCGCACCGGAACCGCCCGTCGCCAACGCCCGCGGAACGTGGACGCCGGTCATCGTCACGGTGAGGTCCTCGGCCGGGACCGACGAGAACGTCGGCTCCTGCATGGTCAGCGTGACGGTCGAGAACTCTTCCTTCACCACCTGTGGCAGGAAACCGAACCCGCCGATCTCCACCTTCGTGGCCGCGGCCTGGACGTCGTACTGCGCCGCCTCTTCCGCCGCCATGGTCGCCAACCGATCCTCGGCCACCCACGCGGCCGCCCGATCGGCGCCGACGCCCAGCAGCCCCAGAATCACCACCGTGACAACCAGACGCCGCAACCACCGACGCGGTCTCCTCGAACTCATCCCAGCCCTTCCATCGGCAGCCCAGCAGCCCCGTCGGACCCGCACAGCCTAGGGCACACCACCAAAGGACCTCCGCCTGGACGGACTCAGACGGCTGCTTGGGGGCGGATTGCGTCGATGGTTTCGCGGAGGGCTTCGTCGGTCGGTGTGGGTTCGATGCCGAAGGCAACAGTCGCGGCCTGGGAGTCGAGGACGAACGGATGCTGCCACTGGTACTGCGTCTCAATCATCTCCCGCGCGGCCGGATTGAACAGCCCCGCCAGCCGCAGCGCCAGCCCAGGCATCTTGGCAACCCGAGCCGCCGGCGCCCCGGCCAGCTCAGCAGCACGGCCGGCCAGCTCACGAACGGACACCGGCGGGGGAGTCGGCACATGCCACGGCCGACCCCACGCCGTCTCATCCGCCGCCACCGCGACCAGCGTGCGTGCGACATCACCGACGTACGTCCAACTGTGCGGAGCATCCAAGTCCGCCGGCGCCGTACCACGACCTCCTGCAATCACCTTCGGCAACACCATCACGCTGAACGGCGACACCGTATGCGCCCCCAGATAGTCCGACGCGCGCACCTCGGCCGTCCGGATCCGCCCAGCCTCATGCGCGGCCAGCGCGTCCTCCCACAACTGCGCTCGGACCCGCCCCTTGACCGAGTTGGCCCGCAACGGCGTCTCCTCGGTCATCGGCGCGTCCACTTCGCCGTACCCATACAGATTCCCGGTCGTCACCAGCACGGCCCCGCTAGCCTCAGCCGCCCGAATCAAGGCTGCACCCAACGGCGGCCAGTCAGTCGACCACCGGTGGTACGGCGGGCCGGCACACGAGTACAGCGCAACGGCCCCATCGGCATGCCGGGCCAGCACCTCCGCATCAGTCGCATCAGCCGCAACACACTCGATCCCACCCACAGCCCCGCTCCCACCCACAGCCCCGCTCTCGCCGACGAGCGGCCCGGGTCCACCCACCTCGGCGCCGCCCTTGCTGAGGCTGGGGAGCGGTTGCGGCTTGCTGCCGCTGCGGGTGATGAGGCGGACCTGCTCGCCGCGAGCGGCCAAGAGGCGCGCGGTGGCCGAACCGACCGGGCCGGCACCGACGATGACGTGCAGGGACATGGCGAGGAACCCTTCGTAGACTCCGATGAGAACAGTGTTCTCGAATAGGTTCACTGTACGCAGCAGCCTGACCTGCAGTCAAGAACACCGTTCTCGCCACGTTCCAGTGTTCTCGGATCTGTGCCAGACTGGACCCATGTCCGCACCGTCACTCCGCGCCCGGGTCCGCTCGGAAATGGCCCAGGAGATCAAGGATGTCGCCCGCCGTCACCTCGCCACCGACGGCGCCAACCTCTCCCTGCGTGCAGTGGCCCGCGACCTGGACATCGTCGCCTCGGCCCTCTACCGCTACTTCCCAAGCCGCGACGCCCTGCTCACCGCCCTGATCATCGACGCCTACAACGCGCTCGCCGACGCCGCGACCGAGGCCGACGCCGCCGTACCGCGCGAAGACCTCCGCGGCCGCTGGCTGGCCGTCTGCCGCGCCGTACGCACCTGGGCTCTCGCGCACCCGGCCGAGTACGGCCTCATCTACGGCGCCCCCGTCCCCGACTACGCCGCCCCGCAGGACACCGTCGAGCCCGCGTCCAAGGTCATCCTTCTGCTGGTCGGAATCGTCACCGACGGCCTCGGCCGGCTCAAATCGATCACCGCGTCACCGCTCACGATGCCGCTGCGCGCCGACCTCCGCCGCCTCATCGACGAACGCCAGGGCGAACTGCTCGAGGAACACCTCGACCGCGTCCTGGTCGCCTGGACCCACCTCTACGGCGTACTCAACTTCGAAGTCTTCGGCCGCCTCGACGACATGATCGAGGCCCGCGCCGAGTACTTCGAGCACCACATGACCCTGATGGCCGACCTCACCGGCCTCCCCAGGTGACCGTTGCCGACTTCGCCGAACATCGCGGCCTCCTGTACGCCGTCGCGTACCGCATGCTCGGCAGCGTCGCCGACGCGGAAGACGTCGTCCAGGACACCTGGCTCCGCTGGAGCTGCGTAGACACGGCAACTGTCGACGACCCCGAGGCGTATCTCGTCATAGTCGCCACCCGCCTGGCGGTCGACCGCCTGCGCGAGCGCCGCCGTACGACGCGAGGCCTACCTCGGCCCGTGGTTGCCAGAACCCATGCTGACCACCCCCGACGCGGCCGACGACGTCATTCGCACCGACGCTGTCTCGACGGCCATGCTGCTCGTGCTGGAGGCGCTGTCGCCCACAGAGCGCGCGGTCTTCGTTCTCAACGAGGCCTTCGGCTACAGCCACACCGAGATCGCCCGCATCCTCGGTCGCCAGGTTGCCGACGTACGGCAACTCGCGCACCGCGCTCGCAAGGCGGTCGCGGCGCGCCGCCGTCGGTACGACAGCGACCCGGCCACGCAGCAGCGGGTGACCGAGCGTTTCCTCGAAGCCTGTCTCGGTGGTGACGTGAAGGCGCTGATGGATGCCCTCGCACCGGACGTGACTCGCCCTCCACTTCCTGGGCGCCCTGATCGCGCACCTCCGAATCCACGACCACCAACTCGGCCCGTGGACGCTCTTCTTCACCACATCCCTGGCCGCCCTGATCACCAACCTCACCTACCACTGAGTGAGAGGTTCACTCCGCTCAGCAACCATCCTTGAGCCGTGCGAACCCGGCTCGACGGGTCGGGGTTTTGCGGGGAGGTAGCCTGGAAGGACTCCGGAACGATGGCACTCCAGGCGGACTGTCGGGGACCGGCAGCCTTATGAGGCGATGCCCGATGACGAGCCGACCAGTAGCCGCGTTGCCGAGCATCCGGCACCGCTCGACCGCGGACCACGATCTCTCGCACCTGTTCGCCGAGGTCGTCACGGCTCGCGCGGCCGAACAACGGACCCGCAGCACCAAGCGTCCGGATGAGAATGTCCGCAGCAACTCCCGCCGCCTGACCGCCTCACTCGTCGCCTACGCCAGCGCCCTGGAGGCCTACCGACTCCCGGTTCCCCGCGCCATCCGCGACGAACTACGCCTCCGCCGCCGCCTATCGCCCTAGCGAGGACCCCGGCCGGCAACCCGATTTTGTAGGGCACGGACCTGTGACAACGGTTGCTGCTGGCATCAATCCGGAACGGCCCGGGCTCGACGGAGGACTCAGCGGCCGGTGACGCCGTCGATCTGTTCGCGGATGATGTCGGCGTGGCCGGCGTGCCGGGCGGTCTCCCCGATGACGGACAGGATCGCCCAGCGCAGATCGTGGGTCTTCCCGTTGCGGGTCACCGGTGCGTCCGGGTCCCCGATCGCGGTGATGATCGCATCGCTGGCCGCACACACGGCCCGATAATCGGCCCGCAGGGTCCGCAGCGAGACCGCTGGATCAACCGCCATCGACCGCTTGCCCCGCGCTTTCCCGCCGGCGACGATCTCCTCGAACCACAGCGATTCGGCGAACGTCAGATGCTGCACCAGCCCGGCGATGTTGGTCCCGGATTCGACCGTACTGCGCCGGGCATCCGCCTCGCTGAGCCCTGCCAGCTTCTTGAGAACCCCACCCCGCAACCCATCCAGCGCCGCCCGCAACTCATCCAGCTCGCCCATCCCCGGATGATAACCACGCGGCGACACCTCACGCCCGGGACTGACACGGATCCTTTCGGCGCTGTCGACGTACTCCCCATCGAGCACGACATGTGGCGTTTCTACCTGCTGGAGCTGATCTGACCGCCTCGGTAACATCGCCTCGGCTAGGTTGGCAGATGCACTCGGGGACGGTGGAACCGTGATCCTGTCGAAGGAGCGTGACCCCCGCTTGATCACCATCCGGCGCGGGGGGACGCTGACGGACTCCGACCATCAGCTCCTGGCTCTGTGGGCTGCCGCGTGCGCAGAGCACGTTCTGCACCTCTTCGAGTCGGAGCAGCCCTCGGATCCGCGGCCCCGTCAGGCGATCGAGCAGATTCGGGCCTGGGCGCGAGGCGAGATCAAGATGTCTGAGTCCCGCGCGGCGGGCGGCCACGCAATGGCTGCGGCACGAGAGTTGCGCGGAGCCGCTCGGCACGCCGCGTTCGCCGCCGGCCAGGCGGCGGTGGTGGCGCATGTCGCCGCACACGAGCTCGGTGCGGCTGCCTACGCGATCAAGTCCGCGCGTACGGCGGTCTCCGGAGGCGACGCTGAGAGCGCCGGCCGGCTCGAGTGCCGGTGGCAGCGCGAACAGCTTCCGGATGCGATTCGCGAACTCGTCCTGGATGATCAGCGGTTGCGGAACGACATCTGCTGGTCGGTCTTCGACTGCTGACGCGCCCCCGCAGCCCAGCCGCGGCTCGGTTGGTGCGCCTCCTTCGAATCCGCGACGCGCCGATCAGGAGCGCGTCAGCGTACGTCGACGTAGATGACCTCGATGGCGTTGTTTCCGTAGCCGAGCCGGTTCCAGGGTGGGATCTCCGGTTGGACGTTGCCGGCGGCATCGGTTGCCCTGGCGCGGAGGGTGTGTCTGCCGATGTCGTTCGCGGCCCACTCGAACGTCCAGTCCTGCCATTGGTACGGGCCTTGGGGTGGTTCGAGCTGCGCCGGGTACCACTCGCCTTCGCCGGTGAGGCTGACGTCGACGCGCGTGACCGGTCCGGTTCCTGACCAGGCCTTGCCGCGCACGGTGCAGGTCCCGGCGTTGATGATCGCCGCCGGGGCGGGATCGGTGATTCGTGCGCGTACGCGCATCAGGCTGACGGCCTCGGGTGGCCGGTCGGCCCACTCGTACATGTAGTGGCCGGTCTGGAACTCGCCGGTGTAGGACTCGGTCAGGACGTCGATGCGCTTCAGCCACTTCACGGATGCGACGGCGTACCAGTGCGGCGCGATGATCCGGAAGGGGGCTCCGTGATCCGCGGCCAGCGGTTCGCCGTTCATCTCGTACACAATCAGGATCTCTGCGGCCGGATCGGCTGCCTGGGCGAGGGGCAGGGCGCGTACGAAGCTCAGGTCGTCTTTATCGGTTTCCGGGAGGATCGGCTGGAGGTGGTAGGCCCCGTGGTCGGCGCCTTCGAACCGAACGTCGACGCCGTCTGCTGCCGGGCGCGCCTGCTGCAGCACCTGGTGCAGGAGAGCGCCGGTCCACCGGGCGGTCGAGACCGCGTAGTCTCCCCACGGTTCGCCGGTCGGCAGTGGTCTCATCTCGAGGCGCCCGTTGCCCGCGCACTCGAGGGTGACCGCCCGCTCGGTCGCCGGCATGGCGCGCAGGTCGTCGAGCGTGAGGGTGGTCGGGTGGTCCACCGCTCCGCCGATCTCGAGGGTGCCGTCGTGTGCTGGTACCGCGAAGTTGCTGCGGACGTAGTGCATCTCGTTGGGGGTGATCTGTCCGGCGAGGGCCTCGGGCGGCGCCTCCGCGTTGTAGGGCGCCGGGTTGATCATCCGAAGTTCGCTGCGCGCCTGTTCAAGGGCGTCTGCCACTGCCATGTCTCAGCCTCCTGGTTCGGCGGGTGATCGACGCGCGGTACCGCACGTCAGTAGTCGGAATCCTGGAAGGTCGGGTCCCGGCCTTCGTTGAAGGCGCCGATCCCCTCGACGCGGTCGGAATGGACGGCCGAGCGCCAATGCGCGTCCATCATGATGGCGATCGCCTGTTCGATCGGCTGGCCCTCGCCGAGGTGCACGGCTCGCTTGACAGCCTGTACCGCCGTCGGCGAGTTGCTTGCGATCTTCTCGGCGATCCGATGGGCCGCGTCCGCGAGCTCGGCCTGGGGGTGGACCTCGTTGACCATGCCCAGCCGGTGCGCCTCGCGGGCCGTGATCGGGTCGCCCGTCATCAGCATCTGCAGCGCCTTCCCCGGCGGAAGCAGCCGGGGGAGCAGCGCCGGCGAGCCGCCGCCGGCCGCAAGGCCGAGCATCGCCTCGGGCTGGCCGAAGGTGGCGTTGTCGGAGGCGATGATGAAGTCCGTGCTCTGGGCGAGTTCGGAGCCACCGCCGTACGCGATCCCGTTGACGGCGGCGAAGATCGGCTTGCGCAGCTGGCGCACCGTGTAGAGCGTGCGATCGAAGTCCTGGCGCTGGCGCAGCCAGTCCTCCTTCGTCATGTTCTTGCGCTGGCGCAGGTCGCTGCCGACGGAGAAGGCTCTGTCGCCTGCTCCGGTGAGGATGACGACGCGGACGGCAGTGCGAACCGCGATCGTCTCGACGACCTCGGTCAGGCGAGCTCCCATCTCGGTGGTGATCGCGTTGTCGGCGTGTGGCCGGTTGAGGGTGATGACCGCAATGCGATCGCCGGAGACGTAGTCGACGAGCACGGGCGAGTCGGGCTCGGTGAGATCGGACTGCGGCGGACCGAAGTCGAGTGCGGCCCAGCGGTCGGTGCTTGTGGGATTCGTTGCCACGTCGTCCTCCTCGTTCTCGGCCGGACTCATCACGTCTCGAGCTCGGCCAGCCAGCGCAGCCCCCGCAGGCCCGGGGCGAAGCAGTACTCGCCGCCGCGGGTGACGACGAACGGCGGCAGGTCGTGCAGCCGGCGACGGATCGGCTTGCTGGGAATGGTGAAGGCACCCGAGCCGTCGTGAGGTCCGACGAGCGGGTCTCCCTCGGCCGGGGCGCCGATGAAGATCCCGTCGTTGAGCCATTGGGTCTTGACGAACTCGAACTGGCGCTTGAGGTGCGCGCCGGCGAAGACGAAGACGATGCCCCGGTCGACGCCGTCGTCCTCGAGTACGCCGTCGGGCAGCATCGGCCCGTAGCTCGTGCCGCGCCGGATCATGCGGTGCAGGCGCACGTTGACACTGCCCTCGTGGTCGAGGGCGTCTCTGGGGTTCGCGCGTCGCGCGTGCGCGCCGGCGGGACACTTGAAGCCGCGCAGATCGTCGGCGTAGTGGAAGTCGTTGTTGCGATCATGGTCGGCGCCGAGCGCGGGATCGTCCTGCTCGGGGGAGAGCGCGAGCGGAGCGCCACTCTGCCAGCGGCCGACCATCTTCGCGCCGAGAAGTGCCTGCTCCTCGCGGCTTGCGGCTTTCGCCTGGAGATACTGCCGGTAGGCCGCGACCCGCGTGTGCAGCTTCCGGAAGACGACGTACGTGCCGTTTCGCCCGAGGACTTCAGGAGTCGGCATGGGCGGCAATTCGCCCGTCTCGTCCGGGTAGCCGAGGATGATCTCACCGGCCTTGAGCGGCTTCTCCTTCGGGTTCGTGGGAGGTATACCGCTGCCCTCGACCGCCGGCTGGCCGATCCCGTCCTTGAAACCGAAGGAGGTGCGCCCGGTCGGGAGTTGATAGCAGTCCTGACGCCAGATCAGCTCGATGCCGGGGAGCTCCTGGTGGGCGCGGCGTACCTTGTCCACGACGGTACTGAGCCGCGTGGCATCGGGTGAGAGCGCCGCGAGCGCGACGTGGACGTCGGACGTGCCGAGTGGCTTCTCCCAGTTGGCGGGGCTGCTGTCGCCCACATCGCCCAGCTCGGCCGCGCGCGCCGCCATCCCTTGCTGGAACTCCGGAGCGAAGCTGTCGAGCGAGTCCTGCGGGACGCCGAGCGCCTTCAAACCCTGATACGTGAAGGCGACGGTGACCCAGGCGTCGTGGGCTGGATCATCCAACGGCCGTCCGGAGTCGACGACCGGGAGCAGTCGCCGTACCAGCTCGCGTCCGGCGGCGCGGTCATCGATCCGCAGCAGGAAGTAGCTTCCGACGTACGGCGACGGTCGCTCGTGCAGCGCCCCGCTCTGGATGTCGTCGAGCTCGAGGCTGATGCTGTCTCCGGCGGTCACAGCGTTCACCAACGTTCCGTCGCTAGAAGTGCTCGGGCGGCTCGGGCGGATCGGGATTGGGCGATGCGAGGTAGGGGAACGTCGTCGAGGCCGGCCTCGACGCCTGGTCGACCCCGTCACGGATGACCGGCCCGTTTCCGGCATTGACGAGCTGGGTGAAGATCGTGTCGATCACGTCGTCGTTCAGTGCCCGTCCGCCACAGGTCTCGTGGTCCTTGCCCCGCAGGGCGGCCAGTTCGATCTCCAGGAACGAACCCTGCTCGGCGTACGGCTTGGTGAGGTCGACGACGAGGAAGTCGGCCAGCATCAGCCTCGTCAGCGGGTGGTCGCCGTTCCCGTCGGTGGCCCAGTCGGTCTTGCCGTCGAGTCCGTCCCAGAAGGCGAGGTTGGCGTTCAGCCGCGCCCGGTAGGCACCGTGGTACGCCGGTCCGAGACCGAACGCGTCCTCCATGTTGTAGAGGTCGCGGATCTCGAGATCCCGGTTCACCGCGTCGAACTGCTTCGGTGCCAGCATCATGTTCTTCACCTCGGGCCGGCCGACGCGCTCGATCCGCACGTCGAACTTGCCGTGCGTGAGCGTCTCGCCGACGACGCCGACCAGGTCCGCGCCTCCCAGGAGTGCCGAGTCGACCTCGACGACGATGCTGAGCACGTTCTTGCCGTCGAGGAAGATCGACCCGGGGTCGGTGAACGCCAGCTCGCCCGTTGCGATCGTCTTCAACGCCGCGGGGGCGTCCATGATGAACGGATCCCAGCGCGGACCGGCGAACACTCGAACGCCGTGCGCCGAGCCGCCCTTCTCGTCGTTCACCTGGAACGAGACGGTGTCGCCCGCCGGCGTCGTCACCGTGCCCTCCTGCTTCCCATCCGTCTGCACAGGTGCTGAGAAGACACAGTCGAAAGCGAACTCGTCAGCGCCTACGGCGAATGGCACCGGATCGCTCGGCGCGTTCGTGGCCAGCGGGCGCAGCCGGAAGCGATAGACGAGCCCGTCCGACAGCAGGTCCGATGGTTTCGCGAACGGGAGCGTGTTCAACACCAGCACAAGATGTCCCGGCCGCTCCGGGCTGGGGAACGCGTAAACGTCGGTGATGTCCGCAATCGGCTCGGCCAAAGCTCGCGGCCCTGAGATGTGATCCGACATCCGTGTCCTCTGTCCGGTAGCGGTGCTCGGCTGGTCAGTCGGCGGCCTCGTCGAGCAACGGCCGCAGGGCAGGGTGCTTCATCGCCTCCGTGGCGTCCGCATGGTCCAGCACCTGCTGGAAGGCCGTGTTCACGCGCTGAGCCTTTCGGATCTCCTTCACCGTGCCGCCATAGTTCCGTGCGTAGGCGGCCGCCGTTTGCTGCGCGCCGAGGATGAACGCCTGCAACGCAGGTATGTCCGGGAGTCCTTCGTAGCCCTCCACATGCCGGAAGATGAGATCGAAAAGCTCGAGCGTCGGTCCGGACGTGAAGAAGTCGTCCATGTAGACGTCCCACGGGCCGTCGAAACTCGTGATGAACGCGAGCCGCGTGTCGTCGTCGAAGAGCACGAACCTCGCCTCGTGGATCGTTGCGATCGCCATGCCGTAGTCCCCAGGCCGGTACCCAGGTGTCTGCTGCAGATCGCTCAACGCGGACCGCAGCACGTCCCCCTCGCCCTGCTTGACCCGGAAGAACAAACTGAACTCACTCGTCGGCCCGACGCTCACACCCGGCCGGGAAGTACCTGTCGCAGATGTCGTCATCGGCCCCTCCTCTACGGCACCGCTCCACCTCGGGACGGCCACGCGGCCTGCACCGTCTGAAGCCCGCTCGCCCGTCGACGCCGACCGCCGTCCCCTGCATATGCTGGTCCGCCGACAACCACGGAACCTCATCCCCCACGGGTGAGCCCAGCGGCTGTATCGGTCGTTCAGTGGGTCGGTTTCACAAGGCGCTGCTGACCTGATCCGCGACCGCGAGGCCGCCGACCTCCGCAGTACGGATAAGCACTCCAACACACAGGTGCAGCCATTCGGCGCAGTTTGGCTCTGAAGCTGGTTCCCGGAGCGTCTCTCAACCCGGTCTGGCTCAGCGCATTTGCAAGTACCTGGTGTTCGTCCGGCTCCAGCGGATCAATGAACCCCATCACGCTTGCCTTGAACGCAGGGTTGGTCTTCTCGGAAAGGGGCTCCCCTGACACGAAGCTGAGCCCACCGTCCTCCTCCGCGGCGATGTTGTCGACGGTAACCCACTCCTGGACTATGAGTTTTCGCATGGCTGTCCTTCCAGTACGTGCCGGGAGCCTCCAGCCCCAGCCCAGAGCACACCCGATTCAAAGGCCCCTCAATCGCTGATCCCCACCGGCCACTGGCGAACTGCACGGCTGATCATCGGGTCACTGGCGGTGAGTGCTGGCGGGAGTGGTGCCGGCGGGTGTGTTGCGCTGATCCCTGCGGGTGGCGGCGTGGTTCGCGACGACCGCGGTTGCGGTTCCGGTGGCTGCGAAGAGTGTGCCGAGCGCGATCCAACCTGGCGTGCCGTGGTCGATCGCGGTTGTGGTGACGACGGCGGGGCCGAGCATCAGGGCGAGTGCGTTGCCGGTTTGGCTGATTCCTTGGTAGGCGCCGGCGCGAGTGGGGTCGGCGAGTTCGAACGCCATGCCCCAGCCTCCTGCTTCGCCCTGCGTCTCGGCTGCGGAGGAGGCGAGGGCGGCGAGGAACAGGACGGCGATTGCTGCCGCGGCGCCGAGCTGGCCTGCGACGGCGAAGAGCAGGCAGGCGATGAGCAGGAGCACGCCCGCTCGGCGTACTGACCGCCCAGCGGTGCGCAGGTTCTGTGTGCCGCGGGAGGCACGGACCTGGAAGAGCGCCACGTAGGCGGTGTTGACGAGCAAGAGCGCGGATACGACGATGGTCGGCGCGTCGGTGTGGTCTGCCACCCACAGCGGTATCCCGACCGTTGTCAGCCCGAAGTGGACCGCGAGTACGGCGTTGAGGACTGTCGAGGCGACGTACGTGCGATCCCGTAGGGGGGAGGGTCCGCGTGACGCCTCGGCGCCACCGGAGGCGTCCATTCGTGCAGCCAGCCCGGCGACCCTGCGGCGCAGGCCAATCAGTGGGATCGTGCCGAGGATTGTGATCGCGCCGACGATTACCATCGTCAGGCGGTATGCCGTTGTGGTGTCGGCCATCAGTGCCAGCCCCGCGAGCAGGGTGCCGATGCCGATGAGGACGTTCATCACCACCCGCAGCCGGGCGCGGACAGCGACCCGCTCCGGGCCGACGTACCAGCGGGCGAGCATCGTCATCTGGGCGGTGCTCTGCAGGCCGCGGGTGGCGGAGACGCAGGCCGCGACCAGGACGAAGCTGACGACGTTGCCGGCGAGGGCGTACGCCAGCAGCGAGGCTCCGTTCGCGGCCAGCGCCCACTGCTGGAGCCGATCGGCACCGCATCGGTCGCTCAGTCGCCCACCGGCGTACGACGCCAGGACGCCGACCCCTCCGGCGAGGGTGAGACCGATCCCGACGACGGCGGGAGACAGGCCGACTCCGCGGGTGAAGTACAGGGCGCTGACGACGAAGAACATTCCACGGGACAGCGACATCGCGGCCACGGCGGAGGCGAGTGCGCGCTCGAGGGGATCGCGGAGGAGTTCAGGCATCTGACAGTTGTGGCATCCGGAGATCCTCCGGTACCAGCGATGTAGCGTATTGCTTCATGATCGAGTACGAGCTCGCGGGCAACGACCTCGGCGAAGTGCGTTTCGCGATCTCGCCGCTGAACGAGTTGGTCCTCTCCCTGCGGACCCTGCGCGACCCCGGCCGATTCCCGCTTCAACTGCCCTGGCTGCGGTCCACCGGGCCGGCGCGTGCCGGGCTCGACCTCGAACTGCTCGGCGCGTTGACGAACGAGTCGCTGTGGACGCCGGACTTCCTCTCTCCGCGGCCTTACACACCGCTCGGCAGGATCGACGACGAGTTGGCGGCGCTCACGGGCGCACCGGCCGGCGTCGTACGCGCGGATCTGGCGGAGATCCATCCGGCCATGCTCCCGCCGGTACTTCGGGGTCGGCCGGACAAGATGCTCGATCGAGTGCTGGCAGCGCTGCGGGACTACTGGGAGGCCTGTTTCGAGCCGTACTGGGTGCGTATGCGGACAGTGCTCGAGGCCGACGTCGTCTATCGCGGCCGGGTCACGGCGCAAGCCGGTCTCGCGGCGATGTTCGCAGGAATCGACCCACATGTACGCCTCGACGACACCGTCCTCCGGGTACGTCTGCGCAGTGACCTCTCCTACCGCACCTCGACCGCCGGTCGCGGCCTGACGCTTACGCCCTCGCTCTTCAGCCGGCGCGGATCGGTGCCGATCTCTCCCGAGGAGCCGCCGCACATCCTGTACCCGGCACGCGGTCTCGGAACGCTGTGGGAGACCAAGACGACAACGCCGCCGACCGCCCTGGTGGGCCTGATCGGCCGTGTCCGTGCCCAGCTGCTGAGGCTGCTCGAGACGCCGACGTCGTCGACCGAGCTCGCCGTGCGCCTCGACGTCACGCCGAGCGCGGTCAACCAGCACCTGCGCGCACTGCGCGCGGCCGGCCTGCTCATCTCGGCCCGGCACGGCCGCTCAATCCTGTACCGCCGCTCGGACCTCGGCGACCGGGTCCTCCGCGGGGCGTAGACCATTTCGAGGGTGACTCACCAGTGCTCAAGCCTGCCCGCCGGGCGAGCGATCTGTATCGATAATTCTTCTCGTCTGCGAGCTTATTGATGCCGGATGCGGCTCAGACCAACGGACACGGCGAGCGCGACCAGTGTGACCAGAAGCAGCCCAGCCTGTGTGACGGTCGGCGGGCCAGTCCAGCCGCTCGCCGGTGCAGCGATGCCGGCGACCACCAAACTCGAGCCGTTGCGCGTTTGTAGCGGTGAGGAGGCCCTCAAGATCACCCAGGTTGCGGAACTGGCAGGTGAGCGGCCATCTCAGCGTCCATTCAGAAGATCCGCACCCAAGTCATAGTTCCCACATTCTGCCGTGATCTCGGCCGTCGCTTGCGCCGCGGTGAAGAAGTCGTCGGCCAGCGGCGAGGTGCGCGATGCCGCCATCGCGAGGCACACCTGGTCGGGCGCGAGTTCCGGGATGGGTACGTAGCTGATGTCCGGACGTGAGTAGAACACTGTCTCCGAACGCCCCACGAACGAGATGCCCCGGCCGGCCGCGACGTGCTCGAGCTTCTCCTCCACGCCGCGCACCCGGAGCCCGGAGTCGGGGTGCGGGCGCCTGGTGGGCTGCGTGCTCGGGTCGGCATGCCAGACCAGCGGCTCACCGGCCAGGTCGGCCTCGCTGACCTCCTCCTTGCCGGCCAACCGGTGGCCTGCGGGCAGCACCACCATGAGCGGCTCGGTGTACAGCGGGGTCACGCGCAGGCCGGTCTCGTCGATGGGCAGCCGCACATAGCCGACGTCGATGCGGCCGTCGAGCAGCATCGGGGCCTGGTCGTCCCATTCGATCCGCTGCACGTCCACGACCACGTCCGGATGCCGGGCCTCGAACGCCCGGGCCGCCGGGATGACCGGGATGCCGGCCCGAAAGCCGACCACCAGCCGCCGACTGCCGTGGGCGGCCACGGACACCCGGCGCCGGATCGCGTCCGCGGAGGCGAGCAGCGGACCGGCGTCGTCCAGCAGTTGCCGGCCCGCGTCGGTCAGCGCTACGCCGTGGCTGTCCCTGGTGAACAGCGAGGCGCCGAGATCCTGTTCCAGCGCGCGGATCTGCCGACTGAGCACCGGCTGCGCGATGTGCAGCTCATCGGCGGCGCGGCCGAAGTGCAGCCTGTCGGCGACGGCGACGAAGTAGCGCAACTTGCGCAGGTCCAGATCCATGGAGCCTCCCGGTCCGGCGATACCTCCAAGGTATCACCACGGCTGAAAAGGGTCTTGGACACCAACTCAAGCCAATGGCATCGTTCATAGGGCCCGAGTGAATTCGGTATAAGAATTCGGCATCGGTATTTGACAGCAGGGCGTAGGACCAGAATGCGCACATCAGGAATTGAGCCCGTCCATCGCGTCATTCGACGGCGTTGACGACGAGTCTGGTGTATATGACAACCGAACTGTTTCGGATACCCATCAATTCAACGGAGTGATCGTGGGAAAGCTCGATGGCAAGGTAGCGGTGATCACCGGCGGATCCACCGGCATGGCACTGGCCGGCGCCAAGCTGTTCGTCGAGGAAGGAGCGCACGTCTTCATCCAGGCCCGGCGGCAGGAAGCACTGGACGACGCCGTCAAGCTGATCGGCCGCAACGTCACCGCCGTCCAGGGTGACGCGGCCGAACTGGACGACCTGGACCGCTTGTACGACACCGTCAAGCGGGAAAAGGGCTCGATCGACGTGCTGTGGGCCAGCGCCGGGATGGGCGAACCCGCCGTCCTCGGCGAGATCACCGAGGAACAGTTCCACCGCGCCTTCTGGCTCAACGCGCGCGGCACCCTGTTCACCGTGCAGAAGGCACTGCCGCTGATCAACGACAACGGCTCGATCTTCATGACCGGATCCAACGCCTCCCTCGGCGCCTTCCCCGGCTGGAGCCTCTACGCGGGAAGCAAAGCCGTCCAGCAGGCCTGGGCCCGCGTCTGGCTCAACGAACTGCGCGACCGCAAGATCCGGGTCAACGTCCTGACCCCCGGCCAGGTCGCCACCGCCAAACAGGAAGAACTGTTCGACGAGGCAACCAAGGCCGCATTCGAGTCCCTCATCCCCCGCGGAAAGATGGGCCGCCCCGAAGAAATCGCCACCGTCGCCCTGTTCCTCGCCTCCGACGACTCCAGCTACGTCAACGGCCTGGAACTGGTCACCGACGGCGGCACCACCGCCCTCTGAACCACACACCAGGATGCCGCCGGCCCAGAAACGTCGCGGCCGACACCCTGCGCCTGACCCGGCACGAACGAGACCGAGCGACACCGCGAGAACAGGAAGAGAGCACACCTCATGAGCAGCATCACCCTCATCGGTACGGGGAACATGGCCCGTGCCATCGGCACGCTCGCGGTGGCGGGCGGCAACACCGTCGAGGTCATGGGACGCGATCAGTCCAAGGTCGATGACCTGGCCAAGGCTCTGGGCGGCGGCGCGACGACGGGCAAGTGGGGCGCCGTCCCGGCCGGGGACATCGTCATCACGGCCCTGTTGTACGACGGTGTCGTTCCGGTCGTCGCCGAGTACGGAGACGCCCTCGCGGGCAAGGTCATCGTCGACATCAGCAACCCCTTCAACGCCACGTTCGACGGACTGGCCCACAGCGAGGAGACCTCGATCGCGCAGGAAGTCGCCAAGGTGGCCCCGGCCGGCGCCAGCGTGGTGAAGGCATTCAACACCATCTTCCGTAATGTCCTGGAGAAGGGCCGGCCCAACGTCTTCATCGCCGGCGACAATGCGCAGGCCAAGGCGGGCGTGGCGGCATTCATCGAGAGCCTCGGGCTGCGCCCGCTGGACGTCGGCGGCCTGAAAATGGCGCACTGGCTGGAAGGAGTGGGCGTGGTCACGGTGGGCCTCGCCGGCAACGGGGTTGGCCACTGGGACTTCGCCCTCGGCGTCAACGAATTTACCGGCTGATCCCCCGGGGCCGAGCAGTCGGCGAACAGGGCGCCGTACGCCCTGACAATGGTTGATCGATCACCGACTCGCTCAACCGTTGACAACGACGGGGTTAGGCATGCCGTTCGATTCAGACTAGAGAAAGAGAGTGCTCACCCATGAGCAGCATCAGTTTCATCGGCGTTGGGGGCATGGCCCGCGCCATGGCCGCTCGCGCGGTCGCGGGCGGCAACTCCGTCGAGCTCATCGGCCGCGATGCGGCCAAGGCCAAGGGCCTGGCTGCCGCGCTCGGCGGCGGGGCCGCGGCTGGGACATTCGGCACCGTCCCTGCTGGCGACATCGTCGTCCTCGCCGTGCCGTACACCAGCGCCGTGCCCGTCGTCGCCCAGTACGGGGATGCACTGGCCGGCAAGGTCATCATCGACATCTCCAACACCTTCAACGCCGACGCCACCGGGGTTGTCACTCCTGACGGCACTTCCGGTGCGCAGGAGATCGCCAAGGCCGTCCCGGCGAGCGCGCACGTCGTGAAGGCGTTCAACACCGTCTTCGGCCACGTCCTGGCCCAGGGGCGTCCGATGGACGTGTTCTTCGCCGGAGATGACGCGCGGGCCAAGGCCAGCGTGTCGGCGTTCATCGAGAGCCTCGGACTGCGTCCCCTCGATGTCGGCGGCTTGGAGATGGCCCGCTGGCTGGAAGGCGTCGGGCCGCTGCTGATGGGCCTGGCCCGCCACGGCGCGGGGACCTTCGACGTCGCCCTCAGCGTCGAGCTCTCCGGCTGAGCGCACCCCGCACCACCGGACACTGCTCGGGGTAGGGGCAATCCGTCGGCGGCTAAGCCGACGCCAAGCAGGCGCCGAGTCGCCGCCGAGTCCGCCCCCGCATGCTCGCCGACGCGGGACTTCGCGGGATGGGCGGCCAGCCGGCATGAGCGCCGGCCGGGTACTACCGAAAGGACGAATTGCATGACGGAACTAGCCGCGGGAATCTACCGCCTGACCAACGGCATCTCGAACTTCTACCTGATCGAGGAGTCGGGCAAGCTCGTGCTGGTAGACGCGGGCGCCCCGAGAGACTGGGACCTGCTCGGCCGGGTGGTCCGGCAGCTCGGCAGGGACCTGGCCGACCTCGACGCGGTGCTGCTCACGCACGCCCACTCGGATCACATCGGGTTCGCCGAGCAAGCCCGCGCCGCCACAAGCGCCCGGGTGTGGGTACATCAGGACGACGTGCAGATGGCGCGCACCGGGAAGGTCGGGCCGCGTGACGGCAAGACCAGCTCTTACCTGCTGCGCGCCGCGTTCTGGCGGACGGCGCTCGTGCTGAGCCGACGCGGCGCCACCAAGATCATCCCGGTTCGGGAGGTGTCGGCGTTCGGCGACGGCCAGACGCTGGACGTGCCGGGCAAACCTCGCGTCGTGCATGCCCCCGGCCACACCGACGGCAGCGCCGCGCTCCTGCTGGAGGACCGCGGGATCATGTTCACCGGCGACGTGCTGTGCACCTGGAACGCCTACACCGGGCGGACCGGCCCGCAGATCATGCCGTCCGGGCTGAACGCCGACACGCAGCAGGCACTCGCGTCCCTGGCCAACCTGAACGGGATCAAGGCCGGAATGCTGTTACCCGGCCATGGCGAGCCGTGGACCGGCGGCGTGGAGGACGCGGTCCGGCGCGCCCGCGCCGCAGGACCGTCATGATCCCGGGCGCTCGCCGTACGGCCGGTCGCCTACCCACTCCCACCGGCCTTAGGAGGCGCTCTCGACCGGCCGGCTGCCGCCTCCTCGGTGAGCCAGCGGTGGATGGTCCGGTGCGCCATCTCCCCACCGTCGGCGGTCAGCTGGTCGGAGATCCCCCTGGATCGTCATGGCCCTTGACCCCGGCCAGCGGGGCCGGAACCCCTGGCTTCGCTTCCGCATGACCAGACAACGAATCATGGAGTCAGCAATGAGCAGTGAACAAGTACTGGTGACCGGAGGGTCGGGATTCCTCGGCGCGCACTGCGTCCTGGCGCTCCTGGAACGAGGCGACCGGGTGCGCACGACAGTCCGCACGCCGGACCGTGCGGCCGAGGTGCGGGCCATGATGCGCCACGGCGGGATCGACACGACAGACGCGCTCTCCTTCGTCACCGCCGACCTAACCGCCGACGCCGGCTGGGCCGACGCCGTCTCCGGCTGCGATTACGTCCTGCACGTTGCCTCGCCATTCCCCGCCGCCCTCCCCAGAAACGAGGACGAACTCCTCATCCCGGCGCGCGAGGGAACGCTGCGGGTCCTGCGCGCGGCGCGCCAGGCACAGGTCCGGCGCGTCGTGCTCACCTCGTCCACCGCGGCGGTCGCCTACGGCCATACCAACCTCGACAGGACATTCACCGAGGAAGACTGGACCGACCTCAACGGTCCCGGCGTGAACGCCTACACCAAGTCCAAGACGCTCGCCGAGCGCGCGGCGTGGGACTTCGCAGACCACGAGAACGGATCTCCCGAACTCGCGGTCATCAACCCAGCCGGCCTGCTCGGGCCGGTCCTGGGACCCCACCTGTCGACTTCGCTCATCCTTATCCAGCGCCTGCTCGACCGCAGCATGCCGGCGCTGCCGCGCCTGTCTTTCGACCTGATCGACGTGCGTGATGTAGCCGACCTGCACTTGCGCGCCATGACCGACCCGGCCGCCCGGGGAGAGCGCTTCCTCGCGGTGACCGGCACACCGATGTGGGCCGCCGACGTCGGGCGCGTGCTCCGGGACCGCCTCGGCGCACGCGTTACCACCCGCCAGCTTCCAGACCTGCTGGTGCGCCTGGCATCACGCGCTGACCCCACAGTGCGCGCGTTCGTCCCCGACCTCGGCAACATCTACAAGACGACCTCCGAGAAGGCACGCCGCGTCCTCAGCTGGCAGCCCAGGACCAGTGAGGAATCGATCATCGCCAGCGCCAACAGCCTGATCGAGCTAGGCGTCGCCGGGAAATCGAAGTCCGCAGCCTGACGCCCGGTATGATCTGACCAAGAAATAGCCGCCTCAGCCCTCCCACGTGATCACGGTTCCGGGCCTGGCAGCCCCATGGCGGGCGGCGGGATCGTTCAGGAAATGTCACACGATGACGAGGACGGAGCGGCCGACAGCGCAGCCGGCGGGCGGCGTCGAGGAAGACCATGGTCTGGGCGGGCGTCCACACCATGACGGGGGGCGTCGAGCCCCAGTACGCCGGATCCGCATCCGGTCTGCTCGAGACCACCCAGCAACTCGGTGGCGGGATCGGGCTCGCCGTGCGCGTCTCGGTCAAGGCCACAGGCGCCGTACCCGGTGCATTCGTTCCCGGCCTGCACGCCGCATTCCTGACGACGGCAGCCTTCGCCCTGGCCGCGACCATCGCCTCCGTGGTGGCCCTCCGGAACAAGACTTCAGAGAGCGCCTGAAGCGCGACCACAACGCCGATCACCCGACAGGTAGCACAACCTGCCGGGTGATCGGCGTTTACAGATTCCGGTACGCGCGGAAGAACTCGATGATGTCGTCAGCGAGGAGCTGCAGCTCTTCGTGAGCGGCAAAATGCCCACCCCGGTCCATGCGGGTGTACCTGGTGATGTTGTAGCTACGTTCGGCCCAACTGCGAGGCGGATGCGTGAGGTCAGCGGGGAACAGGGCGAGAGCTGTCGGTACGTCGACCCGTTCCACCCGCCTGGTCAGGCCCTGGGCGTACTCGTAGTAGGGCCGGAACGAGGTCGAGATGGTTTGGGTGAACCAGTAGATCGAGGATTGCGTCAGCAGGAAGTCGTCGCTGAACCGGGACGAGACATCGCCCCCGCAGTCGCTCCAGGCGCGGTACTTCTCCAGGATCCAGGCCAGCAGCCCGGTTGGCGAGTCGGCCAGCCCATAACTCAAGGTCAGCGGACGGGTGCTCTGCTGGTGCTGGTATCCGCCCTCTTCGGCGGACCAGGTCGCGACCGAGTCGAGGTACTCCTGCTCCTCCGCAGTGACACCGGCAGCGTCGTAGGTGACCGGGCTGGCGACCGCCATCAGGTGAATGCCAACCAGCGCGTCAGGGTTAGCCTCGGCCAGTCGAGAGGTGATTCCGGCGCCCAGGTCGCTCCCGTGCGCGGCGTACTGCTCGAAGCCGAGTTCGTCGCGCATCAGCCGGTGCCAGATCTCATGAGTCTGCGGCGGCTGCGTGAGCGACGGCCGCTGCGGTGAGAATCCGAAGCCGGGCAAGGAGGGAACGATGACCGTGAACGCGTCCGCGGCGTCGCCGCCGTACTGGGAAGGTGACGCGAGACGTTGCGCGAGAGCGGTCAGCTCGAGAAAGGAACTGGGCCATCCGTTCGTCAGCACGATCGGCAACGCATCGGGGCGTTCGCTCTCAAAGCGCAGGTAGTGGACGGGGGTGCCATCGATGTCCGCGAAGTACGAGGGCAGCGCATTGATGGCGGCCTCATGCGTTCGCCAGTCGTAGTCGTTGGCCCAGTGCGTGACCAGTCGTCGCAGTTCGCCTGCTTCGGTGCCTGCCTCCCATCCGGTCACCGGCCAAGGCGTGGGCCAGCGGGTGTGGAGCAGGCGCGAGCGTAGTTCGTCCAGCTCGGCTTCGGAGACGGCGAGTATCGGCGTGCGGTCGGTCATGAGGCTCTCCAAGGCTTCCGTTTCACAAGACAGCGGTACGGCGGGTAGCGCCGGCGATGGCGGCGGACAGGACCATCAGAATCGTGATCACCAGCAGGGCACGGCCGATGGTCGCCCGATCGGCGAGGAACCCGATCAAGGGAGGGCCGCCGACAATGCCCCAGTACCCGATCGAGGTGACGACGCTGACCCGGCCGGCGGCAAGGGCGGGATCGTCGGCACCGGCGCTCATGCTGACCGGAGACCGAGCGCAGCACCCGCACCCCACAGCAGTATGCCCTCGGCAGTGCCCCCGGCAGGATTCGAACCTGCGACGCACGGTTTAGGAAACCGACGCTCTATCCCCTGAGCTACGGGGGCGGATAGACCGGGGACAGCTTAGCGGACCGGGGGTGGGGTCACGATCTTGTGGCGGGTGTGGACAGGACGGGTTGGGGGCGCGCAGGCTGCCGTCTAGGGGTGTGTTGGCTCGTGGGGGAGGGGCTATGAGTTTCGGGGTGCTGGGGGATCTGAACTGGCTGGCGGTGGTTGTGGGGGCCATCGTCTACTTCGGGCTGGGTGGGCTGTGGTACGCGCCGGTTGCCTTTGGCAAGCAGTGGCAGGAGGCGATCGGGTGGAACGAGGCGGATGCGGCGCAGGCCACGCCGGCCAGGATGTACGGCATTCCGGCCGTGACCTGCCTGGTTTCGACGGTGGGGTTGGCGATGGTGGCCGAGGCGACCGGCACTGACACGTTCGGCGAGGGCGTCGTACTGGGGTTGGTTGCGGGTGTTCTGATCGTCGCGCCGGCGTTGTTCGTCACGGGGTTCTTCGACCCGCGTAAGCCCAAACCGCAGACGTGGATCGGTATCGTGGCCGGCTACCACATCGTCGGTCTGCTGCTCGCCGCGGTGATCCTCGCGCTGTGGACTTAGCCGGTCAGGGCGTAGACGCCCAGGTGGCCGCTGATGGAGGCGTAGCGCTCGGCGTAGAGGGTGGTGCATCGGGACGAGGCGCAGCCGGCGCCGGCGAAGGTGATGCCGCGGATGGTTGCGCCGGTGGAGCCGGAGCCGGTGTACACCGGACCGCCGGAGTCGCCGCCGATGATGGCGATCTGGCCGCCGCGGGTGGCCCGGATGACGTAGGTGGTGCAGCCGTCGGTGTCGCGGTACTTCGCTGACGTCGAGCGGACGGTGATGCCGCAGAGCGACGTACTGAAGCTGCCGGACTGGCAGACGACCGTGCCGACGCCGGGGTCTCGGCCGCCTTTGACGGTGCGGGTGTTGGCGGCGTCGCCGGGGCCGTCGGTCCAGATCTTCGGGCCGTACGTGCTGCCGGTGAGCAAGGCCTGGTCGTAGTCGGGGTAGTTCGTCCGGACCGAGGTGGTGCCGTAGTAGTACGAGCCCGACTTCCACAGGGTCCCCACGCCGCCGCAGTGGCCGGCCGTCACGGATCCGCGCTGGCCGTTCGAGCGCCGTACGACGGAGAAGCCGGCGGTGCAGTTCTTCAGGGCCGAGGTGATCCGGGCGCCGCCCCAGTGGCCGCCGTTCGGGGTGTCGTTCAGCCGGGACGTCCGCGCCAGTGCGCTTTCGACGAGTTGTATGCCGGACAAGCCGCGCAACCCCTCGAGCGAAGCGGCGGACGTAGTGGCCTGGTCGTACTCGACCACGATGTCCTCGCTGACCGGGTCGAGGTCGGCGGCGAACGTCGTACGGGACGCGTCGGCGGACCAGGAGCGGGCTCCGACCGAGTTCCACGCGTCCGCGATCGCACGCGCTGACCGGCAACTGCGTTCGATGCCGACCATCTGCTTGCCGGCCGCGGGGACATTGCGAGCCATCGCGGCCTCGTACCGGCGCGTGTCCAGCACCGAGCTGTCGACCACGACCTTGTACCCGGCCGAGGCGGAACCGACGACGCCGATCACGCCCTGGCTTAACCCGTAGGGCAGTCCGGACTTGGGCCGACCGGTCGCGTCCAACGGCTCGAGGGACCGTACGGCGACGCCGACGCCTTCACCGAGGGCTGCGCCGAGTGGCCGCGGATCCGATGCGGACGTCGGTTGCGCGAGCCGCTTGGACTGGACCGAACTCGCACTCGCCTGGGCGTGCGAGCAGGCCGCCTCACCACCGGCAGCCACGGACGCCGTGAGGCCGACCCCGAAGAGTGAGACTGAGCCGAGTGTGAGCAGCGGGACGATAACTGAGAGTCGCACGTAGCTCCCCAGATCGGTGGACGGCCGCCTGCATCGTCCGGCCAGAGACTCCATTCAGTCAAGAGTCGATCACCGTCAGCGAGCAAATTCGACTACCGTGCGCGAGCGTAACTCGCAAGTTCACGCCCGTCGCCGCCGAAGAATTTCAGCGTGTCGGCGTCCAGAGTGACCCGGTCGGCGTCCCTCAGTACGGCGGTGTGCTGCACGTTGTCGCAGCCGGCCAGCCGCTGCGGACCGATCGTGGCAGCGAACTCGCCGCGCTGACCGATCGAGTACGTCCCCTGCAGCCCGTTGCAGCCGTCCGAGCCGGTCCACGACCCGTCCGCCTTGAACACGAGCACCGGATCGTCCGGGCGGTCCGCCTTCAGCGAGGTCATCCCGGCCATCTGGACCGGCCGCCAGGTCCCGGACACACTCTGGGCCGACGGCGGCGCCTCGACCGAGGTCGACGAGGCCGGCGTCTGACCGCCGGCGACCGGCGGCTGCACGGGCGCGTTCCGGCCGCCCAGGCTGAAACCGACGACGGCGACGGCGGCGACCGCCACGGCGGCGGCCCCGGAGATGATCCAGGTACGACGCTGGGCCCGGCGCGCACCCGTGGTCGCGCGCTCGGTCAGGCCGGTGGCCTGTGGAACCGAGGCCGCGGCACGGTCGAAGGTTCCCCGCAGGTCATCCTCGAGATCGGTGTTGCTCACGACAACCTCTCATCACACATGGTGGGACTGCCTGGCCCCAGAAGGAAATCGACGCCGCCGAAGCGTGGCCAGGGCCCTGCTGGCGGTCGCCCGGACGGAGGACGGTTTGATGCCGAGTACGTCGGCGATCGTGCGGTCGTCGAGATCCTGGTAGTACCGCAGGACCAGCACGACCCTCTCCCTGGCCGACAACTCAGCGAGTGCTCGCCAGAGGTCGTCGGAGTTCACGATGTCGGTGGCGGGATCGGGCACCGCGCGCTGCGGCTCGATCTCGGCTGTCGGTGCCTCGGTGAACGATCGCCGCCGCGTCATCGACAGGTACGCGTTGATCAGGATCCGCCGGACGTAGTGGTGCGGATCGTCCGCCTTCCGCACCTTCCGCCACGACCGGAACGCCTGCATCAACGCGATCTGGGCCAGATCTTCCGCTCGCTGATAGTCGCCGGAGACGGTGAAACCGAGCCGCAC
Source organism: uncultured Actinomycetota bacterium (assembly GCA_963770725.1). Lineage (GTDB taxonomy): Bacteria > Actinomycetota > Actinomycetes > Propionibacteriales > Kribbellaceae > Kribbella. The sequence goes on along the minus strand of CAVYQT010000007.1, from coordinate 32,633 downwards.
CAGTTCCTGTCCGCGCGCGGACACGTACTCCTCGAACTCCACTCGCCACTCCCCGGCTGGGCGTACAACACCTCACATCTATTAGACGCATCGAGTCGCCCAGGGTGCTGCAACCAATCACACACAGTTGAGTCTCAGCCCAGCAGAAACGCCCGCGCCGCCTCCTGCCCACGCGGATCCCGCTGTACCCCATGCCCACTCCCTGGTACGACGACCAACTGCGCCGACCGTGCATGCGCCTTCTCTGTTGACCGCGCCCACTCCACCGGACAGAACAGGTCGTTGCTGCCGTGCAGAATCAGCGTCCGCGGCTGCAACTCGGTGGCAGCCGGGTACGTCGACGTCCGCGCGGCCGGCCACCGCAGACACCCGTCCGCGATCAATTGCCGCCGGGCGGTCTGCACGTCGTACGGGTACAGCTGCTTGGGGTCCAGTCGTCGTACTGCGGTCTCCAGCACGTCAGCCTTCCCGCCTGACCACGGGATGCGCAGGTCGGCGCAGAGCGTGGCGATGTGCAGGCCGGCCGACAGCTCGTCGTACCCGACGCCTTTGCTGTTCACCGTCTGCACGAGCTCCTTCAAGCCCGCGTCGTCAGCGCTACGGGCGGCGTGGAGAGTCGCCGGAATCCCCTTCAGCGATGGGTTGACCGCATTGAGACTCGAGATCGACAGGCTCTCCAGCAGGCTCGTGCCGTCGACCGAACCGTGCTGCACCAACCACGCCAGGTCGGCGGCAGGGTCCGTCGTACACGCTGGGTCTTGGCGGCAGGCTGCCTTGAGTACGCCGCCGGTCGCAGCCATCAGGTCGACGCCGAACGGGTCGATGCCCTTGTGCGGGACCACTGAATCCAGCACCAGCGACGACACCCGGTCTGGGTACTTCAGCCCGTACTGCGCTGCCGTGAAGCTCCCGTACGACGTCCCGTCCAGCGTCAGCCGCTCGACACCCAGGTGCTGACGTAGCCGCTCGATGTCCTCGACTGTGTCCGGTGTGCCGTAGTACCCGAGCCCGGAGCCGACCCGCCGCGCACAGTCCTCGACGACTCCGGGAGGCGCGGCCAGAAAGTCCGAACCACCCACAGCTGCTTGCAAGGAAGGGCAGTTGATACCAGACGAGCCAGTACCGCGCTGGTCGAACATGACGAGCCTGTACTCGCGAAGCACGTCAGGGTGGAGGGTGTCGCGGACACGAGGTAGCAGTGGGACACCTGGCTGGCCCGGACCACCGGTGAGCATCAGCAGCACGCCACGTGGTGCATCCACGTTGTCTGCTGCGGCCACCGCGAGCTCCAGCGTCTGACCGTCCTCGCCGAGTGGCACGCGGAGCGTCGTACAGGTGAAGCCTGCAACGCAGGGGGCAAAGTGCTTCGGTGAGTCAGGTGTGGCCGGCGACGAGCAGGCCGTGCAGACGACCAGCAGCGCACACAGTAGCCGGATCAGTCGAGTGCCCACGCTGCAGCTTCCAACACTCGGTGGCTAGGCCGCTACCTGCCTTGCGGGTCGACCCCAGGGAGGGACCCGCAAGGCGGGCGCGGGTTGACCCCGGTCCGGACGGCTTCGGGGGGCGCGTCCGGCGCAGGGGTCAGCGCAGGCCGAGCGACTTGACCAGCTCGGGCGACACCTGGCGTGGAGCCGGCAGCACGCCGGGCTTGCCCTGGTCCTCCAGGGAGGTTGCCACCAGGCGGCGGCAACCGAAGGTCTCGACGGTGTAGGACAGCACGCCGCGGTCGTTGTCGGTGAACCGCAGGACATAGGTCGGGCCGAGCTCCTGCGTGCAGTAACCCGGCTTCTTGGCGACGGGCTTCGGAGCGTTCACCAGACCGACCAGGTCCTCGGCCTGCTTGCTGTGGCGATTTGGTGCTGACCGTCGCGTAGTCCTGCCCGGACGCCTTCGCGTCGTACTGGCAGATGGTCACGCTGACCGGCTGGAACAGCGACGTCGCCGCGCCTTTGCCCCAGACGGCTTTGTCCGTGGCTGCGCGCACTGCCGCGATGGTGTCGGGGCAGTCCGTGCTCGGCATACCGCTGGGGGTGGGCGGCGAAGGGGTGGTCGGGGTATCCGTGGGCTGAGCGGCGGGCGGGGACGTGGAACTCTCGTTACCGCAGGCGGCGGTCACTCCGAGCACAGCCACGACGAGCGTCGCACCGATCAGGCCCCGTGTCCGTAATGCGCTCACGACTCGGTCCTTCCGGGTTGGCAAGGTCATCAATGATGGTCGACGGGGTCTCGTCCGACGTGCCAGAAGCATCACGGCAGCGCGTCGTTCCGGTCACGCCGACGGATCGTGCGGCAACCGAGGCACACCTGTAACGTGCACGCGCTGTTGGGCTCTGATTACGATGCTGTGCCGTGAGCCGGAAGAAGGAACGACGAGGCGACGGCGCAGCGCGAGCGCTACGAGTGGCAGCTCGGCATCGACTGGGCCCGCTGGCTGATGGCCGGCAACTCTCCGCAACCGCTCACCATGTACGGCCTGGTCCTCGAGCAGGGCGAGGTCGCCTACATCAACACGCCGGCGCACTACGCGCGTCTGTACGGCGGTAGCGGTCGCTACACCCACAACAGCGGGCTGTTCATCGGTAAACCGGGTCTCGTGCTCGGGATGATGGCGGCGAACGCGGCGGTCAACGCGAGCCGGAAGGCCGCGGCCAAGCGGGACATGCAGCTGATGTGGCGCGACCTGCAGGAAGTACCGACCGTGGCGACGAACTACCGGCTGCTCTGCCTGCTGCCGCGACGCGGCTGGCTGAGCTTCTACTACAGCGCGGTGCAGGAGTTCTACCCCGATCCGGCGAACTGGACGATCACGTTCGGTTTCCAGAACGCGGAGCCGTTGCGGCTGGCCGGGCTGGCGACGCCGACGCTGTCGGTGCTGACGTCGTGGTGCGTGCTCGGAAACGACCGCTGGCAAGGCGAACCGGGGATCGCGCCGCTGATCGAGGCAGCGACCGGACACCAGTTGCCGCCCGGGGTTGTTCACGGCGAAGTGGATACCGGACAGCCGCGGCGACTCGGTAATCTGGAGCCATGACCGTACTGATGCCACACCACCGGCGCGGCGGGTCATGGGGCTTGAACTCCATGACCGGGCTCCCTCCGCTCCTCAGTCGAGGCCGGGAGGCCCCATGACCAGCCCGTACGAGGACGACGAGCCGCTGCTGCCTGATCAGACCCGCGACGACGACCCGCGCACCTGGGGCGACAACGACTTCGGCGGCGCCGACGACGACGAGCGCATCCTGCGCGAGGTCCCGCCGCACCACGAATGAGAGAGCTCCGGGGATTCTCCGACGGGTACGACGGCCAGGTCGCCGGCTGGGCGCGGACGGCGCACGAGGTGGCGCTGCTGTGCGGCCGGGTGGAGTACCCGTTTCCCGCGGACGCCGTCACGAGCTGGCGGAAGGTCGATCCTGACATCCAGTCGTACTTGCTGTTCGACGGAGAGCGTCCGGTGGGGTACGGCGAGGTGTGGCTCGACGACGAGGAGGACGAGGTCGAGCTGGCCCGGCTGATCGTGGATCCGGCCGAGCGCGGCAAGGGGATCGGGGCCGAGTTGGTCCAGGCGCTGCTCAAGCCGGCGATCGCGGCCGGGCACCCGGACATCTTTCTGCGGGTGCGGCCGGACAACGCGGTCGCGATCAAGACCTATCTGCGCACTGGTTTCGTGGACGTCTCGCAGCAGGAGATGGACGAGTGGAACGCCGGCCAACCTGTTGCGTACCGCTGGATGCGCTACACCGCCGGCTGAATCTCAGACCGGTAGATAGGTTGCCGGGGGAGTGGTTGGGCGGTTGGCGAGCTCAGGGCTGAGGTGGTTGTGCCCGCCCACTCCCCGATCGGTCAGGAACGGGTTCGGAGGGTGTCGCGGATCTCGGTCAGGAGCTGCTGGTCGGTGGTGAGTGACTCGGGCTCGACGCCGCGGGCGCGGCGCTCGGCGAGCTTGTTTCAGCGGCATCACGATGACGAGGTACACGGCCGCCGCGACGACCAGGAAGTTGAGCGTCGCCTGCAGGATCAGGCCGATCGAGAAGACCGAGTCGTTGATGGTGAAGGTCCAGGCCTTACTGATGTCCGTCTTGCCGAAGATCGCGGCGATCAACGGGTTGATCAGGCCGTCCACGATCGACTTGACGAGAGCGCCGAACGCTGCGCCGATGACGACTGCGACCGCGAGGTCGATGACGTTGCCGCGCATGATGAACTCTTTCAAGCCCTTGAGCATGTGGGGTGCCTCCACGGTGCGGGTGATGTTCCCCGACAACGTAGGGCTACGCATCCGCCCAGGCGAGACAGCACGTCGGTCCGCCACACATCGTGCTCGCCTGTGTCCGTTACGTGATCGTCAGCTGGTGTCCGGGGTCAGGGCGACGGTGATTCTGGAGTTGGCGGTGGCCTGGGCCAGGCGGGTGGCGACGTCGGGGCTGGTGGCGACCACGATCAGCGCGCCTGTCGTCGTCGTACGCGGGGAGGGCAGGGCGACCACTCGGACGGCGCGGGCGAGGAGGTTTGCGGACTCGGCCGGCGTGCCGGTGGCGGCGTACAGATTGACGTGGTCGCCGACGCGGAGGAGTGCGCTGATGTCGGCGTCGTCGATCCGGAACGGGTACGCGAGTGAGCCCTTGGGGACCGACACGGGCGCGAGGAAGCGGGCGTCGGTGAGTGGTTCGCCGGATCTGACTGGGCCGCTCAGGACGCGCGCGGTCAGATCGGTGCCGGGTCTGAGGGCACCGTCGGGCACGGCGTCAGCGGGCAGGTCGAGGGTGCGGAGATCGGAGCCGGCGGGCACAGCTCCGCCGGTGAGATCGCGGGCGGCGGCCAGCACCGGAGACGGTCGGCGGCGGTGGCGGGGACAGGGCGGCAAGGCCGAAGTACACAGCTGCCGCGGCGGTCACGCCGGCCAGCAGCCGGCGATGCCACCGAGCGGCACGGATCAGGTCACGGAGCGGGAAAGGGATTCTCATGCCAGAGAAAGTACGAGTTTCCCGCTACCCCACCTCTTGGTTGTCCACAGGTGAGCTCAGATCGAGGTGGTGACTCAGGCGGCGCTGGTGTTGGTGCTCGACGAGCTCGACGAAGCGGACTCGCTCGACTTGGAGGACGTGGTCGAGCCCGACGACGAGGAGCCGGAGCCGGAATCGGATGAGGACGAGGCCGAGGACCCGGAAGCGGAGGACGCCGAGTCGGACTTGGCCGAGACCTTGCTCTTGCCCGCGTCGCGGCTGTCGTTGCGGTAGAAGCCCGAGCCCTTGAACACGACGCCGACGGCGTTGAACACCTTGCGCAGGCGTGCCCTGGCAGGCCGGGCAGACGGTCAGCGCGTCGTCCGTGAAGCTCTGCCGCACCTCGAGCGCCTCGCCGCAGTCGGTGCACTGGTACTGGTACGTCGGCACGGTTCGTTCCCTTCAGGCCGTTGGCACTCGTACTCCTCGACTGCTAATAATGCTCCAGCGACCCGAACTATTCCAACTCGGGCGTGGGATACCTCAACCCAGCGTGGTTGTCCACTGGACGCAGAGCCACGCAAAGTTGTGCGGCACCCCATTTGGGGCAGGCCGCCTGATTCTCTACGGTTGGTCCGTGCGTCGCCTGTTACGAGTCGTCATCATCAGCGGAATCGCCCTCGCCACCCTCCTCGTGGTGATCGCGGGAACCGTCGTCTTCGTCGTCCGCCATTCCTTCCCGACGTACGACGGAACGATCGAGCTGACCGGTCTCGACGGCGACGTCGAAGTGATCCGGGACACGAACGGCATCCCGCAGATCTACGCGGACAGTCCGAGTGACCTGTTCGCCGCACAGGGGTACGTACACGCCCAGGACCGCTTCTTCGAGATGGACTTCCGCCGGCACGTCACCGCCGGCCGGCTGTCGGAGCTCTTCGGCGCGGACGCGCTGGAGACGGACAAGTTCGTCCGCACCCTCGGCTGGCGCAAGGTCGCGGAGAAGGAGCTCGGCCTGCTCAGCCCGTCCACCCGGCAGTACCTGGACGACTACGCCCGCGGCGTCAACGCGTACCTGGACACGCACAGCGGCTCCGGTCTCAGCCTGGAGTACGCCGTCCTGTCGCTGCAGGGGCACGACTACCGCCCGGAGCCGTGGACCGCGGCCGACTCGTTGGCCTGGCTGAAGGCGATGGCGTGGGACCTCGGCGGCAACATGGACGAGGAGATCACCCGGACGAAGCTGGTCGCGGCGTTCCCGGCGCGCAACATCGAGAGCCTCTACCCGCCGTACCCGTACGACCGGAACGAGCCGATCATGTCCACCGGCGTCGATCGGCAGCGACGGCAAGTTCACCACCGCGCCGATCGCCCCCGAGGCCCGCCGCGGGATGCTGACCAAGGACTGCTCAAGTCGCTCGACACGGTCGACAAAGTGGCCAAGGGCCTCCCGCAACTGCTCGGCCGAGGTGACGGCATCGGGTCGAACTCCTGGGTCGTCTCCGGCGACCACACCACCACCGGCAAGCCGCTGCTGGCCAACGACCCGCACCTCGGCGCGACCATGCCGGGGATCTGGACCCAGGTCGGCCTGCACTGCAACAACGTCAGCCAAGGAGTGTCCGTACGACGTCTCGGGCTTCAGCTTCTCGGGACTGCCCGGGGTCGTGATCGGCCACAACAACGCGATCTCCTGGGGGTTCACCAACCTCGACCCCGACGTCACCGACCTCTACCTCGAGCGCATCGACGGCAACAATGTGCTCTACAACAACAAGTGGCGCACGATGGCGACCCGCGAGGAGACCTTCAAGGTCGCCGGCCAGGACGATCCGGTGAAGATCACCGTCCGCGAGACCCGGCACGGTCCGCTCATCTCCGACGTCGGCAAGGACCAGCGCGAGACCGGTGAGCTGGCCGCCAAACAAGGCAAGTACCAGAGACGCGTACGGCGTCGCGATCCAGTGGACCGCCCTGAACCCGGGCCGCACCGCCGACGCCCTGTTCGCGATCAACCGGGCCCAGAACTGGACCCAGTTCCGCGCCGCCGCGCGGCAGTTCCAGGTCCCTTCGCAGAACCTCGTGTACGCCGACACCGAAGGGCACATCGGCTACCAGGCCCCCGGGCTGATCCCGATCCGGAAGACCGGCCGGGGCGACTGGCCGGTGCCTGGCTGGGACCCGAAGTACCACTGGACCGGGTACGTCCCGTTCGATGCCCTGCCCACCGAGTTCGATCCGGCGGACGGGGTCATCGTGACCGCGAACCAGGCGGTGGTGCCGCGGACGTACACGTACTACCTGACCAACGACTGGGACTACGGCTACCGCTCGCAGCAGATCCTCGACCGGATCAAGGCCGCCGGGAAGCTGGACGCGAACGCGATGGCGTCGATCCAGCTGGACACCAAGAACCGCGCCGCCGAGATGCTGGTGCCGTACCTGCTCCGGATCGCCATGGACGACGACTTCGAGCGGCAGGGCCAGGACACGCTGCGGGACTGGGACTTCACCCAGCCGGCCGACTCCGCGGCGGCGGCGTACTTCAACGTCGTCTGGCGCAACCTGCTCGCGCTGACCTTCCACGATCAGCTCCCGGAGGGCACCTGGCCGGACGGCGGCTCCCGCTGGGTCGAGGTGATCCACACGCTGCTCAACCAGCCGAACAGCGGGTGGTGGGACAACATGGGGACTCCGCAGCACGAGAGCCGCGACGACATCCTCCGCGAGGCCCTGGTCGACGCGCGGCAGGAGATCACCCAGAAGATGGCCCGCGACCCGGAGAACTGGGAGTGGGGCCGGCTGCACAGGCTCACGCTGACCAACCAGACGCTCGGGAACTCCGGTATCGGGATGGTGGACAGGCTCTTCAACCGCGGTCCGTACGAGCTGGGCGGCGGCTCCTCGATCGTCAACGCGACCGCCTGGGACGCGTCGAAGGGCTACACGGTGACCGCGACGCCGTCGATGCGGATGGTCGTGGACCTGTCCGACTTCGACAAGTCCCGGTGGATCAACCTGACCGGTGTGTCCGGGCACGCGTTCTCGTCCAACTACACCGACCAGACCGATCTGTGGGTGCGTGGCGAGACCCTGCCCTGGGCCTACACCAAGGGGGCCATCGAGGGACCCGCGAGCACACGGTCACCTTGACGAAGCCGGAGCCCTAACCACTCACCAGGCCGGGGCGCTGGCCTCCGCGAAAAGCTCCTCCGGCCAGGTCCACAGCGCCCGCTGGGTCAGCAGGATCGAGATCGTCTGGTCGGCCGGAGTGTTCGACCAGAGGGCGCCGAGTCCACCGGCCCAGCCGTAGCGATCGCTGCTGACCGACACGCCGTAGCCCCATCCGGTGTCCGGCCCGAGGTAGTCGACGGCCGCCGTACGCTGCGCGGCCGTCAGGTGGTCTGTCGTCATCTCCGCGACCGCAGCCGATGAGAGGATGCCGTCCCCACCGGCCAGGAGCATCCGGGCGAACGCGTGGAAGTCGTCCGCCGTCGAGATCAACCCACCACTCGCGTCCGGGAACGACGGCGGCTCCAGCCACTGGCTGTCCGCTGCCGGGTCGAGTACGTCGTCACCGACGTACGCCGTGGTCAGCCGCGAGGCGTCCGACGCGGTGAAGCTGGTGTCACGCATCCCGAGCGGCTCGAAGATCCGCTCGTGCAGGAAGACCTCCAGTGGCTGCCCAGTGACTCGGGCGATCAGTACGCCGAGCAGGTGCGAGCCGGTTGAGTACATCCATCGCTCACCCGGCTGGTACTGCAAAGGCAGCGTTCCGAACCGTCGCATCCACTCGTCCGGATCGAGCGGAGTCCGCGGCACCGGCGGTCCGAACGTCCGCAGCTCCAGCTCCTCCTCCCGCTGCCGGATTGCCAGGTGGTCCGACTCACCCAGCCCCTGGCGGAACGTGAGCAGGTCCCGCAGCGTGATCGGCCGGTTCGCTGGAACGGTGTCCTCCAGCGGCCCGTCCGGATGACGCAGTACGACGGGATGCGCCAGCTCAGGAAGCAGGTTGGCGACCGGCGCGTCCATGGACAGCCGGAGCCCGTCGACCAGGATCATCGCCGCGGCCGCGACGATCGGCTTGGTCAACGACGCGACGCGGAACAGGCTGTCCCGCTGCATCGGCGGACCGTCGAAGGCGGCGTTGCCCACGACATCGACCCGCGTCTCGCCCGCGCGGCTCACCAGGGAAACCAACCCGGGCAGGACCCCGTTGTCGACGTACTCGCTCAGCATCAGCTCAGTCCTCCGGTCTTCTCAACAGGATCAACTGACTTGGCGTCAGCGCCGCGTGCACCCGTTGGTCGTGGTCGTCCGCCGGAAGCGCTTCGACGACCTCTGAGTCGTACACCGCGGCCCAGATCGGCGTACCAGGGCGGACTCGGGCGAGGGCCCGGTCGTACGAGCCGCCACCGCGTCCCAGGCGTATACCGTCGCGGGCGACCGCCACAGCCGGACAGATGACCAGGTCGGCGGTGGCGATGGCGTCCGGGCCCAGGTCGACGGGCGGCTCGGACATGCCCCGCCGGCCCGGGACCAGGTCGGCGGCACCGGGTGCGACACCCCAGCCGAGGTCGTTGTCGGCGTACAGGATCGGCAGCAGTACCTCACGGCCGGTAGCCATCAACCAGTCGATCAGCGAGCCCGTCTGCGGCTCCTCGCCCATCGACACGTACAGAGCGACCCGCCGCGCCGCCTGCACCTCGGGCTGCGCTTGAGCCGCCCTGATCAGGGCATCCGCCTGTGGTCGGGCCTTGCGGGCGTCGAGCAAGTACTGCCTCGCCGCGGCCTTGGACGGGAACACTCTCTGATCGTAAGCGGCGTGACGCGGATAACACGGTGATCACCCGCCGTCCCCTAGGGTTGGTGCATGAGTGAGGCGGGTCTGAGACAGGCGCAGGAGAAGATGCGTGCGGCCGGCGCTGCCGACGTCGCGATACGGGTCTTCACGCACTACTACCGGTTGCTCGAGTCGGGCCAGCAGGGCACGATCCGCGAGGACGACATCGAGCCGGTGGGAGCCCTGCCACAGCTGGACCGCCTCGACACCGACGCCGGCGCGATGCGTGCCGCGCTGGCCGAGACAGTGGTGATCAAGCTCAACGGCGGTCTCGGTACGTCGATGGGCGTGACCGGGCCGAAGTCCGCGCTGCCGGTCAAGGACGGGCTGAGCTTCCTCGACATCATCGCCCGGCAGATCCTCAGCACCCGCGCGGAGTACGACGTACCGCTGCCGCTGGTGCTGATGAACTCCTTCCGGACCAAGGAGGAGTCGCTGGAGATCCTGAGCGAGTACGACGGCCTCGCCGGTCGACGGCATCCCGCTCGACTTCCTGCAGAACATGGAGCCCAAACTCCTCGCCGACGACCTCACGCCGGCCGAGTGGCCGCCGGACCCGGAGCTGGCCTGGTGCCCGCCCGGCCACGGCGACCTGTTCACCGCGTTGGTTGCCTCCGGCACCCTGGACGCACTGCGGGAGCGCGGTTTCCGGCACGCGTTCATCTCCAACGCGGACAACCTCGGCGCCACCCCGGACGCCCGGATCGCGGCCTGGATTGCCGAGCACGACGTACCGTTCGGGATGGAGGTCTGCCGGCGGACCCGATCCGACCGCAAGGGCGGGCACGTCGCGGTGCGCAAGTCCGACGGCCGGCTGATCCTGCGGGACAGCGCGCAGGTCGCCGACGAGGACACCAAGCACTTCCAGGACATCACCCGGCACACGACGTTCAACACGAACAACCTGTGGATCGACCTGGACCGGCTGGCCGAGCTGATGGACGGGCACGACGGCGTCCTCGGGCTGCCGATCATCGTGAACCGCAAGACCGTCGACCCGGCCGACCCGTCGTCGCCGAAGGTGATCCAGCTGGAGACCGGGATGGGGACGGCGATCGAGACCTTCGAGGGATCGCAGGCGGTGCTGGTGGACCGGAGCCGGTTCAAGCCGGTGAAGACGACGAACGACCTGCTGGTGCTGCGGTCCGACGTGTACGAGCTGACCGAGGCCGGCGACCTGACCACGGCCCACGAGGGCGACGAGCCGTACGTCGACCTGGACCCGGACTACTTCAAGATCCTGGCCGAATTCGAGGCGCGGTTCCCGGCCGGGCCGCCGTCGCTGGTCCGCGCCGACCGGCTCGAGGTCCGCGGTGATGTTGCCTTCGGCAAGGATGTGACGGTGGCCGGCGACGTCGAGATCACGGCCGGCGACGGGGAGCGCCGGCAGATCCCGGACGGCGCCGTCCTCGAGGGCTGACGAGGGCCGGGGGGATGGACGAGCTGCTGATCCGGCCGTTGGAGCCGTACGACACCGACGAGGCGGCTCGGCTGTGGTGGCGGTCGCGGCATGCCTCGGCTGACCTGCTCCCCGCCGCGATCCACACCTTCGACGAGGTCGCGACCTGGTTCGCCGACGTACTCCTGCCGGACGCGCAGACCTGGGTCGCCCTCGACGACGGCCGGATCGTCGCCGTCCTGACCCTCGACGGGGACGACCTCGACCAGTTGTACGTCGACCCGGACGCCGCCGGCCAGGGCATCGGCTCGTCCCTGGTGGACCTGGCGAAGGACCTCCGCCCCGGCGGCCTGGCCCTGTGGACCTTCCAGTCCAACACCCGCGCCCAGTCCTTCTACAGCCGCCACGGTTTCACCGAGGTACGCCGTACCGACGGCAACAGCAACGAGGAACGGGCTCCTGATATCCGCATGACCTGGGGAAACCATGCGGAGGGAGTACCGAAGGACAGGACGTAGTGGCTTCGACGGCGGCAGTCGGCGCCGTCGCAGGCGGGGAGTTCGGCCAGGGCGTCAACTACCTCCTGTCCTTCGGTACCGATTAGGGTCGGGGCGTGAGACGGAGTGTGGATGAGCATCTGGAAGTAGTGCTGGGGAGAGTGCAGGCGCTACCGGCGTTCGAGCAGCCGTTGATGGAGGCTGTCGGGCTGGTGCTCTGCGAGGACGTCGTCTCGGGGGTGAGCCTGCCGGGGTTCGACAACTCGGCGATGGACGGGTACGCCGTCCAGACCGCCGATCTGGCCGAGGCGTCATCGGAGAACCCGATCACCCTGCCGGTGGTCGGTGAGGTCGCGGCCGGCCGGGTCGAGCCGATCGTGGTCACGCCGGGGACCGTGTCCGCATCATGACCGGCGCACCGATGCCGCGGGGCGCGGACAGCGTCGTACCGGTGGAGTGGACCGACGGCGGTACGGCGAACGTGCGGATCGCGCAGCAGCCCGCTCTCGGGGCGTCCGTGCGGCGCGCCGGTGAGGACGTGCAGGCGGGGGAGAAGGTCCTGGACCGCGACACCGTGCTGGGGCCGCGACAAATCGCCGTACTCGCGGCTGTCGGTCGTGCCCGGGTCAACGCGCGGCCGCGGCCCCGAGTGGTCGTGGTGTCGACCGGAGCGGAGCTGCGTGAGCCGGGGAGCCCGCTGGGTGAGGGCCAGATCTACGACTCGAACAGCTACACGCTGGCCGCCGCGGCCCGTGACGCCGGTGCCGTGGTGTACCGCGTCGGCATCGTCGGCGACGACCCGAAGCGCATCATGGACACGCTGTCCGACCAGCTCGTCCGCGCCGACCTGGTGATCACCACCGGCGGAGTCAGTATGGGCGCGTACGACGTGGTCAAGGAGGAGCTGTCGAAGCTCGGCACGGTCGACTTCCCCCAGGTCGCGATGCAGCCGGGGAAGCCGCAGGGGTTCGGCGTACTCGGTGAGGACGAGGTGCCGATCTTCACGCTGCCGGGCAACCCGGTGTCGGCGTACGTGTCCTTCGAGGTGTTCGTCCGGCCGGCACTGCGCAAGCTGATGGGGCAGATGCCGTACCGCCGGCAGCCGGTCAACGGGGTCTCGCTGGACAGCTTCAATTCTCCGGCCGGGAAGCGGCAGTTCGTCCGCGCAGCGGCCACCTCCGGCGACCAGGGCTGGATGGCCAGTACAGTCGGCGGGCACGGCTCACACCTGCTCGGCGGGCTGAGCCGCTCGAACGCGCTGATCGTGGTGGCCGAGGACGTGACGTCGGTCCGGGCCGGCGACCAGGTGGAGCTCTTGCTGCTGGACGAGGAGACGGATGACGCAGGACCCGCGGCTGACCCACGTCGACGAGACGGGGGCCGCGCGGATGGTCGACGTGTCGGCCAATACGTCCGGCGACCGGCTGGCTGTTGCCAGTGGCAAGGTTTTCGTGTCGGCCGAGGTGGTCGCCGCGCTGCGAGGCGACGGCGTACCGAAGGGTGACGCGCTCGGGGTCGCCCGGATCGCCGGCATCATGGGCGCCAAGCGGACGCCCGACCTGATCCCGCTCTGCCACCCGATCGCGATCACCGGTGTGAAGGTCGACCTCGAGGTCGCGGACGACGCCGTACTCATCACCGCCCAGGTCAAGACCACCGACCGCACCGGCGTCGAGATGGAGGCCCTCACCGCCGTTGCGGTCGCCGGTCTCGCAGTGATCGACATGGTGAAGGCGATCGACCCGGCCGCGGTGCTGTCCGACGTACGCGTGGAACTCAAAGAGGGCGGCAAGACCGGGCACTGGGAGCGGCCGTGAGAGCTCTGGTCGTCAGCGTCTCCAACCGCGCCGCCGCGGGGGTCTACGACGACACGACTGGTCCGCTGATCTGCTCACGGCTGGTCGAGTGGGGCTTCGAGGTGTCTGGTCCGCAGGTCGTCCCGGATGGTGCGCCGGTCGGCGACGCGCTGCGCGCCGGGGTCTCGGCGTCCTACGACGTGATCCTGACGACCGGCGGCACCGGTATCTCTCCGACCGACAAGACACCTGAGCAGACCGCTGCGGTCATCGAGAAGCTTGTGCCAGGTATTGCTGAAGCGATCCGGTCCTATGGCGTGGCGAACGGCGTACCCACTGCTGCTCTTTCCCGCGGACTCGCGGGAGTGGCCGGTACGACGATCATCGTGAATCTGCCCGGCTCGCGCGGCGGCGTCAAGGACGGGCTGGCCGTGTTGCAGCCGCTGCTGAAGCACGCGGTCGAGCAGGTCCGCGGCGGTGACCACGTCCGGACGGACAACGACTGATGGCGATCGTCCACTGGCCCGTCGAACTCCGGCACGGGCAGGTCGCGCTCCGGCCGCTCCGCGCAGGTGACGGCGCCGAGTGGGCCGCCGCGCGGCAGCGCAACGTGAGTTGGTTGCGGCCGTGGGACGCCACCCAGCCGCCGGGCGCGGAGGACGGTGCGCGGACGTTCCGCGCGATGGCACGCGACTGGAACCGGCAGGCGCGGTACGGCCGGATGCTCCCGTTCGTCATCGCGTACGGCGGAGCCGCCGGACCCGGGTCGCGATCGAAATGGCCGCTGATCGGGCAGCTCACCGTGTCCGGAATCACCTACGGCTCCGCGCGCTGGGCCAACCTCGGCTACTGGGTCGACGAGCAGTACGCCGGCCGCGGCATCGTGCCGACCGCGGTCGCGATGGCCGCGGACCACTGCTGGTTCACCCTCGGCCTGCATAGGATCGAAGTGGCGATCCGCCCTGAGAACAAGGCGAGTCTGCGGGTCGTCGAGAAGCTCGGCTTCCGGTACGAGGGCGAGCGGCCGCGGTTCCTGCACATCGACGGTGATTGGCGCGACCATCGGATCTTCGCCCTCAACGTCGAGGAAGTCGGACCCGGTCTCGTAGCGCGACTGGTTTGATCACGCAGCGTCGCTATTCACATCAGTCACACGAGTCTTCTTGCGACACACCGACGGACCTGCCTCATCTGGCCCTCGCTGGGTCTTAGCGTCGTCGCATGGGGACGACAGGGCTGATCTATGTGGCGATCGTCGCCGCGTGGGCCGCCTACCTCGTCCCGATGCTGCTGAAGCGCAACGACGAGGCCCGGCGCCCGCCGGTGGCGTCGTCCGACGCGCGCGTGCTGGCCCGGCAGGGCGATCCACAGTCGCGCTCGCAGTACGTCGTACGCCCGGCTGGTGCTCCAGGTGCCTCGGCTGCTGTTGACGGGCCGACGCAGGCCGATGACCTGCCGCCGCCCGTGCCGCGGTTCGTACCCAACCGCGCCCGCCGGGTGGCCGCCATGCGCCGCCGGCGGGTCCTGTCGCTCCTGACCCTTTCGCTGTTGTCGGTGACCGCGCTGGCCGGCCTCGAGATGCTGCTGTGGTGGACGGTGGCGATCCCGGGTTCGCTGATCGTCGCGTTCGTCGTACTCACTCGGGTCCAGCTTCGGCGCCAGGCCCGCGAGCGTGCCCGGGTCGCCGCCGAGCGGCGTGCCCGCGCGCAGGCCCGGCACGACCGCGGCCCGGCCGGCACGCCCGCACCTTCGCCGTCCCCGGACGAGGAGATGACGATCGAGGTCAAGCTCCCGGCCGCGCCGGCCGCGGAGAAGCCGCGGACCGATGGTCTGTGGGACCCGGTGCCGGTCACGCTGCCGACGTACGTGATGAAGGAGAAGGCCCCGGACCGTACCGTCCGCACCATCTCCCTGTCCGACGACGAAGTCTTCTCCAGCGCCCGTACGACAGACCCCGCCGAAACCCCGCCCGTCGTCGAATCACCGGCCCCTACTCCGGTCGAGGAACCAGAGATCAGACGCGCCGTCGGCGACTGAAACCCCCTCGACACCTCGGTTTTAACCGGCGACCATGGCCGTGTTAGAGTTTCGCGGTCGCCGGGAAACCCGGTGGCGAGTCTGGGGCTGTGGCGCAGTTGGTAGCGCGCTTCGTTCGCAACGAAGAGGCCAGGGGTTCGAATCCCCTCAGCTCCACCAAGACGTTCTTACTCGAACCGGCGGCGAAATCGTCGCCGACGGAATCGAGCCGGTGCGTCCTGGTAACGACATGAAGACGCCTGGCGGCCCCGCTGGGCGTCTTTTTGGTGTCCTGGTGGGATGGGCCCGTCCCGGGGGTTTGGGCGGTCTGGAGGGCCGCCTGCGGGCCCTGGCGGATGAACTTGACGTACTGGTGCAAATCGTCGACGGGTTGCTGTAGCTCATCCGAGACGACGCCGTGGTCGTCACAGAAGATCCGCTGGTAGAAGGCCTCGGCCAACAGACGCCGGACCTCGTCGATGGTTTGCTCGTAGAGTCGCTGCGGATCGATCAGTAGGTTCAAGTAGCGCTTGAGCACCTCGGCGCCGTCTGCGAGCCGCTGTGAGGTGTGCCGGAACTGCTCATCGACAGCTGCCCGGTCGAGACGCAGCTTGTTCAACCGCTCCGTGATCTTGGTCCGGGGCAGCTCACCAGTTTCGATGAGGTCGAGGAGACGCTCCTCACGCGCGGCCAGATCCTGACGTTGCTTCTGCAGCCGCTTGTGCGTCAGACCAACAGTGACTTGCTCCTCGTCCATCACCGTCTGGAGCTCAGCGCTAATCATCCGGACGAACTCGGACGCGATCTGCAGTCGGCCGAAGTGGCGGGCGATGGCCACCTCAACGCCGTAGGCGTTCAGGTGGGGCAGATCACAGTCCCCGTCTTGCCTGGCGCGGCACAGGAAGTAGGCGTATCGGGTGCCATTACGCCCGGTTACCTCGGTGTAGATGAGGCGGGAGAGGCGTCCGTTGGCGTGGCACCGGTCGCAGAACAGGAGTCCCTTGAGGTAATGATCCAGCACTCGGTCTCGTTGTCCCGAGCCGCTCCGTGCGCTGAGGACGTCTTGCACGCGATTGAAGAGCGGCAAGCTGACGAGAGGCTCGTGCCGGCCGTTGTAGATCTCGCCCTTGTACGGCAGGAAGCCGGCGTAGTACGGATCACGCAGCATCTGGTGCAACTTGCTGGTCGAAACAGGTTGCGATCGAGGGTGCCTGCGTGACGGCCGTGTCCTCAACCCGAGGTCTTCCATCGTTTCGTAGAGTCGATCGATCGAGTAGTCGCCAGTGGCGTAGAGCTCGAATGCGTGCCGGACGAGCGGACCGCGCTCCTCATCAATGCCGATGCTGTTCACCATGCGCCCGTCGACTTCGATGCGCGTGTTGAGGTATCCGAGCCGTGCCCGTCCGACGGTGCCGCCGTTCTGGGCCTTGTGGAGCATCTTCACGCTGATGTCCTGGCCGGAGAGCTTGTTCTGGACATCGTTCATGATGTCGGTGAAGCCCTCCATGGCACGGGCCATGATGCCGTCGCCGAAGTCCTCCCGGGCGGAGACCAGCTTGACCCCGAGCTGTTCGAGCATGCGCCCGGTGATCGCGGCGTCGTAGAAGTCACGGAACGCCCGCGAGCGGGCGTACACGATGACGTAGTCAATCTCCGGATGATGCTTCAGATAGTCGAGGAGTTCCCGGAACACCGGACGCTTCTCGATGGTTTGCGCGGAGTAACCAGGCTCGATGAATTCCTTTTGCACCAGAGCGTTCAGTGACTCGGCCTTGGCTGTGGTGTGCTCGCGCTGGGTGGCCCTCTCTGTCAACCTTTCTTGAGACACCCCATCCGGTAGGAATTAGTGACTGATGAGGGCGAGATTCGGAGAGAGGTTTTGATGAGGGTCAAGACGCAGGCGTCCCCGGTGGGGGATGCTGTGCGGGTGGAGGATGTTCCCGACCCGCAGGTCCCGGAGCGGGCCAGGCGCAGGTCGTATTCGGCGAAGTACAAGGCTGAGATCCTGGCCGAGTACGACGCCGCGGATCGAGGCGGCCGGGGTGCGTTGATGCGCAGGGAAGGCTTGTATTCCTCGCTGATCAGCGAGTGGCGCAAGCAGCGCGACAAGGGCGCGTTGGAGGGGTTGGGCAAGACTCGGGGCAGGCCGCCGGCCGACCCGGTGGAGCGGGAGAACGCCCGGCTGCGCGCGGAGGTCGCCAAGCTGCGGGCCGAGGCGGCGACGTCTCGGCGGGTGATCGAGGTGCAGGGAAAGCTCTCCGCGCTGCTGGAACAGCTCGCCAATGGCGGCGCGACCGACGAGGACCAGGCGAGATGAGCGCCGATGATCGTGACCGCGATCGACGAGGCGGTCGACGAACTCGTTGCGCTGGTCGGGAAGAAGGCCGCGTGCGCGGCGGTCGGCCTGCCTCGGGCCAGCTACTACCGCGCCAACCCGGCCGGCGAGCAGACCGGGGCCACAGCCACACCCGAGGCCACACCCGAGGCCGGGCTGGCGCGGCCGCGCAGGCCTGCCGCGCAGGCCCAGCCACGGGCGTTGTCCGAGCAGGAGCGGACCGAGGTGTTGGAGGTGTTGCACTCGGAGCGGTTCGCCGATGCCGCACCGGCCACGGTGTACGCGACGCTGCTGGACGAGGGCACCTACTTGTGCTCGGAGTCCACGATGTACCGGTTGCTACGCGAACGCGGCGAGACCGGTGACCGGCGCCGCCATGCGACCCATCCAGCGAAGGTGAAGCCCGAACTGGTGGCGTCTGGGCCGAACGAGGTCTGGAGCTGGGACATCACCAAGCTGCACGGCCCGGCCAGGTGGACCTACTACTACCTGTACGTGATCCTCGACATCTTCTCCCGCTACCCGGTCGGCTGGATGGTCGCCTCCCGGGAGTCCGCGGTGCTGGCCGAGCGGCTGATCGCCGAGGCGGTCCGCAAGCAACGGGTCGACCGCAACCAGCTGACCTTGCATGCCGACCGCGGCTCGTCGATGGCCTCCAAGCCGGTCGCGTTCCTGCTCGCCGACCTGGGCGTGACCAAGAGCCACAGCCGGCCGCGGTGCTCGAATGACAACCCCTACTCCGAGGCGCAGTTCAAGACGCTGAAGTACCGGCCCGACTTCCCCGAACGGTTCGGCTGCATCGAGGACGCGCGGGTGTTCTGCGACGAGTTCTTCGGCTGGTACACCCACGAACACCGCCACTCCGGGATCGGCCTGCACACCCCGGCCGACGTCCACTACGGCCGCGCCCACGCCATCCGCGAGGCCCGCGGCCACGTCCTGCACGCCGCCTACCTCGCCGCCCCAGAACGCTTTGTCCGCAAGCCACCCGAACCGCCCAAGCTGCCCGGAACCGTGTGGATCAACAAGCCCGAAGACAAGGAGAACCCGGCTCAGTAGTTTGCTCAAGAACGTGTCTCAGAAAGGTTGACAGGTTCCGTGGCGATCGAGTTGCCGTCTGGGTCCAGATCGATCGCGGTATCCATCTGACGCTTGGAGGAGACGCGTAGGTACAGCAGAGCCCGCTTGAGCGCTGGGTCGACCGGCCCTGCGGTCGCGATCCGTCTCGTCATGAGCACAGTCCTTGTGTTGGGAGTTGTCGTTCGTAGAGCGGTCGGCGACAACCGCGAGTGATCCGGGAGATCAGAGGTTTGAGGTAGATGTCGTGATCAATGCTGATTCGGGTCTGCTCCAGACGGACCTCGACGGCCGAGATCGAGACATCGAAGTAGCGCGCCAGCTCTGATGACGTCTGGAGTCCGCGACTCCATGCAGCCTTGAGGAGTCGCTTCGGCACGAGAACGCAGCCGGCGAAGTAGTCGGCGGCCCGTTCGGCCTGCTCGACTGCTGTGTAACGGCTGTTGCTGATGTAGAGCAGGTGCGCGCGGCCGTGATCGATGATGTGCTTGAACTCGTGCATGAGCGTGAAGCGCTGCCGTACAGGCGGTTCGTTCTTGTTGAGCGTGATGATCCAGTGCGTGCCGCTCCAATGGCTGGTGCCACTGACCGGCATGTCGTCGTAGACGACGCGGATGCGCGGCATCGAGCGGACGAGGTCGGATGGGACAGGCCCGCTGGTGACATTGAATAGGCCAAGTAGTCGGTTGGCTTGGACCTCAGCGATCTTTCTGGCCTCTTCGAATTCTGCGGCACGTTCGGGGATGAGGGAGCGGAGGCTTCCCAGCACGCTCGGCGTCCTCCGGATCGCGTTAGTTGTTTGGTGCATGGTGTTCCTCCTCTCGGTTAGTTGCTTAGTGAGCCATTCAGCTCGGGCTAGGTTTCGTCTTCTCCGTTCCGCGGTCCATTGCCGTCGTAGCCGTATCGCCGGGCGATGCGCTCGAAGTCGCCTTGAAGTTCGGCGATCGCCTCGGCTGGGAGCGCGCCGTACTTGGTGCGCAGGTATGGAGTGAATGTAGGGAGCCCTTCGGCGGGCTTGTAGTTGGCGAGGGTGTACAGGTCACTGATGGGCAGGTCGAGAGCTTTCGCGATGCCCTCAAGCGCTTGGGGCTTGGGTGAGACCTGGTCGCCGTTCTCGATGCGAACGATCATCGCCTTGCTGACACCGGCGAGTTCGGCGAGCTCTCTGGTTGACAAGTGCTTGTTGTTCCTTGCCTGCCGTATTGTGTTACCTAAATTGGTTGCTTCTTGCTCGCTCATCGCTATCCCTCTTTGGTGATTATTCGTTGCCAAATCTCATTATATTTGTCGTCGGTGCAGAATTGAACCGATTCGGCGGATTCTACAACGTAATTTGCATTCAATAGGAAAGGCTGTCCTTGTTTGGATTCTGGGATGTATTGGGTGGGAGGCGGGCGCGTCAGCGCTCCTGCCTCCCACCCGTAGGGGTGTCCCGCTCGACCCGTGAGGGGAGCGGGACGATGCACCGAGGAGCGTTAGCTCTCCGGCTTGGGGGACGGGGCAGCCTTCTTGGCTGCCGCCGTCTTCTTGGCTGCGGTGCCCGCTGCCTGAGTCGTTGACCCAAACAGCGATTCGATGGCACCGCGCCGTTCGGCGGCCTCGCGCTCGATGTCCTCGAGCGCCTTGGCAACCCGAGCCTTGAAGTCCGGCTCGGCCTGCTTCTGCTCGACGTAGATCCGCAGGCCGCGGATGCAGGCATCCCGGAGGGAGATGTCGTCGAGCTTGGCGATCATGCTGGCCTGCGAGTGCAGGTCATTGGGGATCTGGACCCCGATCGTCTTGTAGGTGCCAGGGGCACCGTTGCCGAACTCGCTCATGGCGAGTACCTCCTCGGTGTTGGTGCAGCCGGCCATCTCGGGATGAGATGACGTGACGGCTGCATGCCGCCGACGAGACGACAGGAGGACCTGACAGGGTGATGCCATGACTTATGTACTGTGGCAGGCCGGTCCGGGTGAGTCGCGGCGCGACGTCAGCGTCCGTGGTGCGGCAGAGCTCGGGATCCCCCAGGAACTGAGCATCCTCGCTGCTGTTAGTGAGCAGGAAGATCTGCGGAGAGAGGCTCGGTCCTATATCCAGTTGGCCATTCCCGGGGTTGGTCCGGCTCTCGCTTGGGTCGGCGTCCCCGGCGGGGGTCAGCGGAACGGGTGCTTCGTCCATCCTGCAACAGGCAAGACATGGAACTGGGGCGAGCTGCGGTTCGCAGTGCAGTACTCGATCGACTTTGCTGAGACGAAGTAGCGGAAGGTCTCCACTTCGTCTTTCCTCGCTCGGTTAGGTCATATGTTGAGTTGTCAAGGAGCAGCGATGGGCTAGCCGGTCAAACCCGGCCGTTGAAGACCCAGACGCCGCCCGGGTGATCGGCGAAGCGGACATCGCCTCTGGTCTCCATCTCGTGCACCATGTGCTCGGTGTCGATGCGCACGATGTCTCTCAGCCACTCCGGAAGCTTCGCCAGTTCCTCTTCGCCATTGAGTTCGTCGACGATGTGATCGGCGTAGGCCTCGCGGTTCTCGTACTCGCCCAGGTACGCCTCCGAGAACCGTGCCAGGGTGTAGACATCTCGCTCGTCGTTGATCTCCGCCCAGGCTGAGAAGGCCATGCCATGCTCGGCGATGCCCTTGCCGAGGGCACAGACGACATCCAGAGACTCGTACTCCGAGAGCGTGATCTGTCCGAAGCCGTCTTGGTCATGGATTGCCCATTCCTCGGCCGGCTGCCCGGTCCAGTGGGCATGCAGCGAGCGGGACAGGATGTCACGGATGTCGGCATGGATGTCTTCCAGGTCTTGGCTGGCGTCGATCCAGTCGCCAATGTCATGCCCCTCCGTGTAATCGACCAGCGAGCGGACGTAGATGCGGGGATGAGCCTGCCTCTCCGTCTCGCCGGCCTCTCCTGCTTCACGTTTGGCCCCCAGCATGTCTTCGTGCTCGATGAGCGCCTGGGCGTCTTCCTCGTTGAGTCCGTAGCTGACGTAGCGCTCCAGCTTCTCGCGGTTGGCGCGGCGCTCCTCGGCTGCAGCAGTGCGTGCTGCTTCGATCTCGGCTTGCCGCTCGGGATCATCGGTGCCGTACGTGTTGACGCCTTCGGGAGTTGGCCGAGGGGTGTCTGGATACGGTGGTGGGGTTGGTGGTTCGTGTTCACTCATTCATCACCTCCTTTCGTGTTAGTTGGTTGGTCTGGAGTGCGGCCGCTATGCGGCCCTGCTCTCCGGGGATGCTCTGCCCGCGTTGATGCGTTCGTTCGCTAGGCGAGCGAAGTCCGGGTTCAGCTCGATGCCGACCCAGTCCCGCCCGTGCTTCTCGGCGGCAACCGCGGTGGTCCCGGCACCCATGAACGGGTCGAGCACGATGGCCGGTTCGCTGGGTGCGTCACACGCACACGTCGCCAGCAGTGCCCCGCGGATAGCCGTAGCGCCGAGCCGCCTGGTCACGCGGCGGTGTGGCTTCAGACAGTAGGAGCACCGTGCCTCCGGACTGCCGGCAAGGATGGCCCGTTCGGCAAGGCGCTCCGGGAACGTCGCGAAGTGCGCTCCCCGGTAGGTCGAGGTCGGGAGTTGCCAGACGTCGCCCGGGTTCTTGCCGAGCGGGTGCCCGACGATGCCTCGCTGTTTGAGCGCAACCAGCCCGCGGATGTTGTCGGTGCTGCGCGCCCGCCACTGCTTGGGAATGCTGTCCTTCGCTGAGGTCTGCGGTGTTGTCGGCCCGCTGGAGTGCGGCGCCCGGATGGCGTCCAGGTCGAAGAAGTAGCTGCGCTGCTTGGTCAGTAGGTAGATGACTTCGTAGGTGTTCGTCAGCCGGTCCGGGACGCTCGACGGCATGGGGTTGGTCTTGCTCCAGATGATCTGATTGCGTACCAGCCACCCTTCCTCCGCGAGCGCTGCTGAGAGTCGCGCCGGCCCTAGGAGCAGGCTCTTCCTCGACGAGCCTTCACGGTCATGGATCGAGTAGCGGTCGGCCACGTTCAGCCAGAAGGTTCCAGTCGGCGTCAGGACTCGGCGGACTTCGCCGGCTACCGCGGTCAGGTTGCTGACCCACTCGTGGATGGTGGCTTCTTGCCCCAGTTGGCCGCCAACCTGATAGTTGCGCAGGTTGTAGTACGGCGGACTGGTGAGCACCATGTCGACGGAGTTGCTTGGAAGCTGGCGGAGTTGTTCGAGGGCGTCACCGATGAGGATCTGGTTTCGGGGTGTATCGGTCATGCAGCACCTCCGAGAACTGCTGGGATCAGCTGGTCGGTGGTGACGACGCGGAACAGGTCCTGATCGAGCTTGGCGTCCGCGATGGCGGTGCTCAGCTTGTCGGCCCGCCTCTGGTCCGGGACGACCCAGAGGACGCGCGGGAACAGGCCGTGGGTGTCTTGTTCGGTGCCACTTCGGCGGTAGTCCTCATAGAGGTGGCACTTGCGGACGACGGTGGGCGGATGCTCGCTGCCGAGGTCAACCTCGATGAACCAGTGGTCTTCGTACTCGCCCTGTGCGGTGACGACGGCTAGGTCTGGGCGCAGGAGTCGGGACTCGCCGCCGATGCCGAGAAAGCGTCGCCAGCTTCCCGGTTCTACCTGCACGGTAACGAGTTCGAGACTGTCACTAGCGGTGGCCTGGTTGAGCGCAACATGCGTATCGGCGATCGCGAGTGTGTGAGTGAGGAGGCGTTGCGACGGTTCTCGGAAGCGGCGCGAGACACCTTGGCCGTCTTCGGTCTGGAGGAGGCGGTGAGCGGCAGCAGTCAGGCGCCAGACGTATCCGGCCGATCCTGCTCGGACACCGCCGACTCGTCGGTCGAGAGCGGCGATGAGGCCATCACGGCTCAGTCGGCGAAGGACCCGGTTGCTGCTGCGGGTGGCGCTGAGTTCGGAGGCGTGGTCGTTGAAGTGCAGGGATCGGACGTGTCGGGTTGTGAGGAATCGGTGAGCCGAGATCGAGCGCAAGATTGAGACGTCGCGAGGACTGAGGTTGTGTCGAAGACGGGCGAGATCGAGGCGGCCGGTTCGTTGCTGGCGGGGCTGGGCGGCCGGGAGTTGAGCATCGGAGATGGGATAACTATTCCGGACACTTAATCGGGGGCCTTCGGCGTTTGACCTGCGCATATGTGGGTCGTTGCTCGACGCGACAGGATGAGCGATGCGAAGCTCTGGGTTGTCAGAGAGGTCGTTCATGGCGTCCGCCGTTTCCGGCCGCTGCCGCCCGTCGTATCGGTGCTGGCGGCATCTACTTCGATCAGCTCAGCGAGCTCGCGCTCGACCTGGTCCAGGGCTTGGCCGTACTTGGTCTGACTGAGGCGGCGTAGGGCGCCGGGATCGCTGGACGCTGGCAAGAGGGCTGATGTCCGGCCGGACGCGTAGGGCGTCACCTGACCGTTGGTGGTGGCCAAACTGGCGTAGATATGGAAGGCAGGGAGCGCGGTGAAGTCGTCTGCCGTGAGTTCCGGGTGGCCCTTGGCGAGCAAGGTTGCGTCGTCGTGGGCAAGTTGGAACGCGACGCGGGAGCGGATATTGCCGACGAAGCCGGCACGCATGGCATTTGAGAGCTGCGAGGCGTACTGGTGGGCGACCGTGAAGCCGACACCGAGTCCGCGAGCCTGAGCCAGCGCGTCGGCCAGGTCGGTCGGTAGATGCAAGTAGTCCTGCACTTCGTCGATGTAAACCATGACCGGTGTGCGCTTATCGGCGGGGAGCGCCAGCCGGCCTTGAATGGCCTGCCAGAGCTCCGCCACTGCTAGCGATCCGATCGTCTGGGACGCTTGGGCGCCAATGATCTGCTTCCGAAGCGGGATGAGCAGAATCTTCCCCTCACGCAAGATCTGGGTCATGGTGATCCGCGGTTGCCGTTGCCCAACCATGGCGCGGAGTCCGGGGTTGAGCAGGAACGGACGGAGCTTGTTCATGATGGGCGCGATGACCGTCGCCCGCTCCCCGTCCGACAGGGCGTCGTACCAGGCCCAGAAGGGGCCGAGAGCGACGGGATCAGCGGCAACCACTCGACGCACGACAGAGCGGCGAAAGCCGGTGTTCGTCAGCAGTAAGGGCACCATGGCGATCGAGGCGTCACCGCGCCGTGCCAGCGTCAGGAGCGACGAGTGCACGACGTCTTGGGTACGGGGTCCCCAAGAGTCGGCGTAGAGCGCACGGAAGACGCTGACCAGGCCCTCGACACGAGTGTCTTCCCGCCCTTGCCCGCTGAGTGGGTTTAGACCGACCGGCGCACCGTCGGTGGGATAAGTACGACGATGTCGTTCGCCCGCTCGGCCGGGACGCGCGCCAGGATGTCCTGTACCAAGTCGCCCTTGGGCTCGATAACTACAACGCCGCGTCCAGCAGCGATGTCCTGAATGGCAAGGGATCCCATCAGGTTCGACTTACCTGTGCCGTTCGGCCCGAGCACCCAGGTGTGTCGCAGTGAACCGCTGACGTCGAGCCCAATGGCGTCGCTGTGGCCAGGAGCCGTTGCCGTGGCGATGACGCGGTCCGGCGTCGCGGACAGCTGGTTCGACGGCGGCAACAGTCGTGGGTGCAGGCTCGGGACGCCGGGATAGTCCGAGTCTCCGATCGGCCAGCCTAGGAGGCCGACAAGTTCACCGCTGTTGAGCGCCATCGGCCACCACCACGGACTCAGCGTGTCGTCCAAGCGGCGTGGGCGTTCACCAACAAGCCGGATGCCAACACCCGGTGCCTCGGCCGTGCGCAGGGCCGTCAGAATGCCAGCGACGAGTGTCTTGCGGCGCTTAGGGGTGTTGGATGCGACGCCGATCCGAATCGTGCAGGCAAAGCCGGATTGCTTCTGCTTCGCTCGCAGCGCACTCCGGGTCTCGCTGTCCATGCCACCATTCGGCGGCATGCCGAAGAGCAGAGACGGCGTTGACCGCGATGGCACTGTCTTGGCGGCCTTGCGCGGACCGAGCACGATCTGCAGCACAAGGTGCTCGGTGTTAAAGACCCGGCTCAGCGCGGCCAGGATGGCGCGAGTCGACGGCTCCGGGTCGTCGGTGCGCAGTGCTCTGACGTGACTGCTCAGGCGAACCGACGTGGCATGGGCCACAGGCGGACGGTGCACGTCGTCGGTCGTGAAGCGGGTACCGCCGATCACCGATTGGATGCTCGCCTTGACGCTGCTCTCGGCTCGTCGCGGGACGCCGAGGAGCAGTTGCATCGTTCGGCCCGAGCGAGCCTCCAGCACCAACCGCGGATTCCGCGGATCGCCGCTCCACAGCTGAAGCAGCTCCAGTACCCGTGCAGACGCTACTGGCCGTTGAAAGTGCAGCTGGAGCCAGACGAGTTCATCAAGGTGTCTAGTCATCCGCGGCCTCGCGATTCTCGGCGGGTGCTGTCTCCTCAGTGGTCTGTTGCTGGGCCTCAGCCTCAGCCTGGGCCGCCGCGAAGGCGATCAGCGCTCGGCCAAGCTTTCGCAGGTCCGGCGTGTCACGCTGGACGGTTCGTACAGAGATGTGACGGTTGCCGCGATGGCGGCGAGACCGTGGTTTCTTGTTGTTCCCCATTGGCTATCCTCCTTTCTGATTACCGGTTCAGTTTTGAACCGAGTGCTGTAAGTTACTATGCGGTTCATAATTGAACCGGTCAATGAAAAATGACAATTCGACATCACCGATTGGAACAATTCGCAATCCGGTATTAGTGAAGCGAATTTTCGTCGAATGAAGCGTTGTGATTCGTACTACCAACGTGACCGCCGCCACCGCACGACGGCGATCACGACCCGCAGGATGAGTGCGATGCCTCCGCCGCCGATGAGCCAGGGCAGGATCGGTCGGAGGTAGCCGACTGCCAGGTTGAGCAGAACGACCGAGCCGAACAGGAGGAGGCTGGCGCGCCAGATCCAGCGGATCGGGTCCCGGGTGGGTTCTGGTGCGCCGGTCATCGCCCGGCGCCCTTGCTGCTGTCACCAGGCACCGGATAGCCGGGAATGGTGATGTCGGCTTCAATCTGGTTGCCCCACGCCGACCAGTCCGCGTTCGAGGACGGTCGGCGACGGGCGAACAGTTCGAGATATGGCCTGTCGGAGATCCGCTCGATAAGGGCGTACTGTTCCTCGGGCTTGTGCGAGTGGTCCTGGACGGGCGCGTTGACCCAGGTCGGTTGCGCGCGGAAGTTGACCGGTGCGCTTCCCCGTGTCGCGAACAGCAGGTGCTCGGTGGCGTTTCGGAGGTAGTTGCCAAGCCCGAGCTTGAACTTGATCCAGGTCAGGGGCGACCGCACGGTGAAGCCCCAGGACTCGGCGACGTCGTAGCCGTCTCGCAAGGTCGCATTGGTAACCCACAACCAGAGGTGAGCATCGTCGGTGGCCAGGCCGGAGACTGGCAATGCCTTGATTCGACTCAGGGTCATGAGGTGGTAATGGTGGACCGCGCCCCAGCGACCCTTCTGGTGAATGTCCCAAGGCGGATCGGCCAGAATCGTGCGGTACTTCTTCGAGCCTTCGCTCATGACTTGCTGCTCCGTCCTGTCGAAGAGCTGCCGGGTCGGTGGGTGGTCAGGCTGCCGAAGACCGCGCGTGCCACCGTGCCTGGTGGATCGTCATAGTTGGCGCGGGTGATCGTGATGCGCTCGTCGAGGACACCGGTCAACTCGGGGTCGCCGAGAACCACGGCGTGGACGTCGCCGGGGAATGCCGTCAGGCCGCCGAGGACTTCGTTCAGGTTCAGGTCGAACAGCTCGAAGTCGCTGAGGACGACGAGCGTGGCTCGGTGATCGGGATAGGCATTTGCCAGTGCAGTCGCGGCGCTGAGGGATGGCTCGAGGCAGCTGCAGCCAGCGGCATCGCGCGGTACGTGCAGTCCGCCGCGGAGTCGTTGTAGTCCGGCCCGGGTGAGTGGTGTGGGCGGGACGTCGCCGCTGGTCGGTGTGTCGAAATGCAGGATGGCCCCGAGTTCGTGCTTGCCACCGCGTCGTCCGATGGCGCGGAACGCGCGCCAGGCTTCGTCATAGCGGTTGGAGACTGGGTCGGCCCCAGCCGGCCCGATGACTGAGCCCGAGTCGTCCGGGATGACGATCGTGATGGTTGGCTCGCTTGCCGGGCGGCCGGGATTGCCGAGCTGGTAGGTCAGCGTTGGCCGATTGGGCTCGTGGTTGCCGGAGCTCCAGCGCAGCTCGGTCATGGTGAGCGGTGTCTGTCGGAGGTGAATGTCGCGGATCATGCGGCATCACCGCGGAACCGTCGCCCAATGACCTCCGGAGCCTCTGCCGGGGTTCCGTGCCCGGCGACCCCAGGGTTGCGGCGCAGGATGCGCTGCGATAGCGCCTGGAGCTGCCACCAGGCGGCGCGTCCGCGGTGGTTGTGCTCGACGCGGATTGAAGCGGCCTCGGTGAGCGCTGCGGCGTGCTGCCGGATCGCCGGGTGCGCGGCGAGCTTGTGGTGGGTGCTGATGGTCTTCTGGTACACGCGATGCGTGCGGGCCAGATAGTCGGCGATGTCGTCGGTGTAGCTGTAGGTCGTGAGGAATGAGCCAAGGGCTGTGGCAGCCGCCAGCATGCCGAAGGCGATGCCTGAGGTCATTCCTTCGACGGACAACCTGAGGCTGAAGATGCCGACGCTGACGATGAGCACGATGGCGACGCTCAGATAGGTGACGAGCTTCATGATGGAAACGCCGGCCTCGATGCCGGTGAAGAACTGCCGGTACTGGCATTCGTCGTCGGTCAGGTCCTCGAGGTCGCGTTGTCGGGCGCGGGCGAGCTGGAGCAGTTTGAAGTCGGCCCCGGCTTGTCCGGCGCTGATGGCCGCGATGCCGGTAGCGACGGCTTGGCCGAGCGCCACGAGCGGGATCTCGCCCAGGCTGACGGCCGCGCCAAGGACGCCGGCGGTATCGCCGAGGCAGAGCCCGACCAGGCTGATCCAGTAGCGGATCTTGGCCGGCTTGTCGCGCCGGGCGAGGTGACCGAGCGTGGCTTCGGCGTGGGCATTCCGTTCGCGGGCGGTCTCGACACTGACCGCTGATCCGTCCATGAGCCTGGTAGCTGCCGTCGCCGATGACTCCAGACCGGCCGCTGTGACGAGTGGATCGCGAGCCGCACTCTCCCCGTCGCCGGTGAAGGTTTCGAGCTGTGCCTGCCCCTTGGCGCGATACTCGCGTTCGGACGTGAACTCCCCGATGTTGTTCGGTCGCGCGACGGCTCCGGCCCGGTCGATGTGCGGCAGGATCACCGCGTCGGCTTCCTCGGTTGCGATGCTCAGGCTGTCAATGTGCTTGCGAGGCATGGCGTTCACCGCTCCGCCACGTAGTCGGTGACGGTGCTGCACTGGGCCGCGCCGGTCTTGTGGCAGACGCCATCCCAGTAGCCGACGAGCGCGTTTGTCATGGCGGATGACGGCGCATCACCGCTGCTGACCTTGCCAATCCCGGCGACGGTGACGGACGCATCCGGCAAGCGCGGAATGTCGACGGAATTGCCGATGGCGCGGGCGTCGGCCATGGCGAGCGGCTTCGTGACACGCCTACCGACGGTCTGGAACCCGTCGGTCAGCACGATGAAGCGCAGCCGGTACCCCGAGCTGAGTTGCGCGCGGTACTCCGCAGCCAAACGGAACTGGGCCAGGATGTCGCTCTGGGCTGGCGAGATCTTCTTGATCGCCGGCGGGTAGGCCTCAGTCACCTTGTTGCTGATGTCGTCGACGAGTTGCTGCACGCGGCGCAGGCGAGCAGTATCGGTCGCTCCATCGAGAACGAGTTCGTCGTCGTAGAGGGCGATCGTGGCTGCGCTGGTAGCCGAGAATTCGGTGACGAGTAGATGCCCACCGCAGATCGCAGTCGTGCGTGCCTGCTCCTTGATGATGGTCAGACGGTCGTCACTGAGTGTCGGGGTTCGTCCGCTGCCGCTGACGTCCAGGTCGATCTTGGTGGCGTACTTCATGTCTTTCGGGCAGGCCTTGAGCGTCTGCTTGTCTCGGGCGAGCTGGTCGACGTCCGGCTTTGGGCCGCAGCCGATGAGCAGCGCAAGCACCACGAGAGTGGCGAGGATGTACGCGCGCAGGCGCAGCGTTGAGGTCTTCACAGGTGTTGTTTCCTTCCCTCTGCATGGGGTGTGGGTGACGGGCCGTGGAGCGCCTGGCCCGAGTGCCAGCTCGGGCCAGGCTCCGGCGGTCGGTGATGCGTTGAAGACACCGAAACAGGGGGCGGAACTGGAGACCACAAAGTCGCTGCGCGGTCGCATATCCGCAGGTCAGCGACGGGTTGGCGACTGGCGCTCGTCAGGAGCGCGACAGGGCTGCGACAGCCCGGAGACAGATCTTCGGACGTGAAGAAGCCCCGTTCAGGTGAACGGGGCTGGGTGGGGTCGGCCCGGCGGAGTCCTGCACAGGTGGCAGGGCGGACAAGTGGTGCGGGTGCTTGCACGCAACTACGGCGTGGGGTCGTCGGCGTGCGGGTACAGCCGGCGGAAGCGGATGGCCTCGAAGCGGTGAGGATCGAGGATGTCGTCTATCCGCCGCTCCTCGGGATCACCAAGGACGCTGGTGACCTGCCTGCTCAGTTCGTACCCGAGCAGTGTTTCGGGGTCCCTGGTCCAGGCGTCGATGATCACGATGACGCCGATCAGGTAGTTGCGGTAATCACCGAGGCATACGGAGATGACTGACTCATCCCAGTCCAGCCACACCGAGATGACCTCGGACAAGGTGGTTGGCTCGATACCTTCTTGCCGCATCCTCGGGGCGGCATCCCGAAAGTTGATGAAGCTCTGGAAGAGCTCGAGTACTTCGCTGCGTATCGACTCTGTCGACATGATGGCCTCCAGGTGTGAAGGCCGACCCCCTTTTAGTTATGACACTACTTAAAGATTCATGCAAGCGACCGTTTGCGAGGCGTGGTCAGTGCTGCACGATTCGTGACCTGTGACAGCTAGTCACTTCTGGTCCAGATCGCTACGCTGCGCAAGGGGTAGTGAGGCGAGCTGGGGCGGTGGTACATGGACGAGTCGCGTGAAGATGCGGGGTCTGATCTGCCAAGGGGAACGGCAGACGTCGAGCGATTGGTCGCAGAAGGAATCAGCGAAGATCGCCTCGCGTCATGTCGTGAGCTGGCCGAAGCGATGCGCCTCGAACTGGGACTTGCCGAGCCACTCAGCACCGGCGGACGAATCGTCCTGCTGCGAACAGTGCTGACCGCAGTCGTGGAACAAGCCCGGCGTGAGGCGCTGGCCAGCAAGGAGCAGTTCACGCACGAGGAATCTGGTCGCGAGCGTGCCTTCCGGATTGCCGCGGCTGGCGAGCTACTCCGCATCTCCGATCCGGGAAACACCTTCGATGCGATTCAGGACTACAGACGTCAAGGCAAGAGCCTGCCATCGAACACCACGGGCAGCGCGCGACAACGTGCCAAGCTCCGGGCTGCACTGTGGCTCGGCGCGACCGCCACCAAGACAGCGGAACGGCTGGAAGAGAGGGTCGCTCCTGTCCTGACGGCCGCGATGGCGAGCTATGCGCGCGAACAGCGAAGCGCACTTCGGGCACTGCTGGACGAAGATATGCCGACCGAGGAGGCTGCTGACGATACGGCAGTCTCGAACGGCGCCGAGCCAGCAGAGCCCGCGTCGTGGCGTCAGCGGTACGTGTGGGCTGGCATCGCCCTGGTCGTGGTCGCAGGAGCGGTTTGGGGCGGTATCACCCTGTTCGACGACAAGGAGCCTTCGGGGCCAGTCGGAGGCTCAACTCCTGGGCCGAGCACGTCAACCGGGTCGAGCACCACGCCGCCATTGGCTGGCCAGGAGATTGCAGACCAGGTCAAGCCATGTGCCAGTCTGCCGCGAGACTCACAGGCAGCAAAGGATCTCCGGTCGAGGCGTCAGGTCATCGTGGATGGCCGCTGTTTCCCGGACCCAACTGTCGACGTCGGCACGCAAGCTGCACCGACGCGCGACTCCGCGGATGTCGTGCTCGTCTCGACCGGGCAGATCCTCAACAACGTCTGCCTCAAGTCTGGTCAGGAGACATCCGACATGGTCGGCACCAAGACGAAGGTGTGGGTGCGCTTCGATGTTGACGCGAAACGTCAGGCGTTCATCTCCGCGATCTGGACGCAAGGAGAGGACGGTGCTGATCCCTGTTAGAAAGCGGATCCTGGCAAAGGCCTACTCGCGAAATTCAGCCAGATCCCCGGGTACTAGAATTCCATCATCTAGCAAAGAATCGATCATCTCAACGACATCGATTGGGGGAGTGTCCTGATCCGGCGGAAGAAGAAGGACTGTCTTTCGTGGCAAGACAGAAATGACAACGGCTGGTACGTTGCGGCTGACAAGTACCCCGGTGAATGGGCGTAATGCTATCTTCCACTCGTCCAATGTGGATGACTGATCTAAAGATTCGTCAAGTGAATGGAACCGGCGCCCAAGTTGTTCGAGGTAGGCCGAAAGAGACGCTCCGACGTCGCTGTCCAATACAACTAAGGGAGCAGATGTCGAAGCGCCTTTTGCCTCACTGTTTATCATGCCCGCAGGATACGCTTCAGTCGACCTGTTTAGAAGATCTGATCGCCGGCGTGAGCCTCGTTGGACAAGAAGAGGGGCGTAGCTTGCGACTGGTCCTCAGGGCTCTTCGGGTGAGGCGCCCCCAACATCAGTGCCTGCGACTTGTATTCGCCCATATCGCGTTCTCCGAGGTTGACGCAGATCGCGACCGTCTTGCCCACTAACTCGTCCTCGGCGAGTAGTGCGTATTGGCCGACAGAAACCCGTTCTCCCAGGTGCCCGACATCCAGTGTGATGACTCGGCACGGGAACCG
>CAVYQT010000006.1:0-162670 GCA_963770725.1 uncultured Actinomycetota bacterium | reverse complement strand
GCCGACCCTAGATGAGCAGCCCGACCACCAGCAGCACAAGTGGCACCACCGCGAGCAGGACCGCCAAACCGGCATCCGCCGCACCTACTCCAGCCGGCTCGTGCCATCCCCGCACCAGCCGGCGACCGCCTCCCGCTCCCCCACCTGAGCCCGAACCACCACCGCCACCCACTCCCGCTCCACGCTCACCTCCCACAAACCCAGTCGCCCGCCAGGTTCGCGCCCCGATTTCCGCTTCGCGAGCGGACTCGCGTATCCTCTCCGCTTGGAGGATTCGCCTAGAGGCCTAGGGCGCACGCTTGGAAAGCGTGTTGGGGGCAACCCCTCACGAGTTCGAATCTCGTATCCTCCGCCACTCCCCCGGAGTCAAGAAACCGCAGGTCACAGCGTGGTTTCAGCCCTTCGGGAGGACGACACAAGCCGGGGCGGCTCCCAAGTCTGGGAGCCGCCCCGGAGTCATTCCGTCTCAGTTTCCGTCTCAGTTGCTCCTCGCGGCGGCATGAGGCGGACAATCGGACCTGTCCCATTGTCGTGGAGACCGAAGGTGTCCCGCGCGGAGCTCTGGGGCTTGACGAGGGCGCAGGTCGCCTCATCGCCTCGTTGGCGGCAGTGGCACTCCTTACCGAAGGAGCCAGGGGTGGCGGATCCAGAGCAGGTTGAGCCCGATACCAGTCCGGCGCCCGATCCTGGGTCGTCGACACCTGGTCCAGCTCCGAAGATGAGCCGGCGTGCGCGCGTCCAGGCATCGGCGTGGAGGGCGATCCGACCTGAGATTCCGGCTGCAATCATCGCGATAGCTGTGGCAGGTATCAGCGGAGCAGCTGGAGTCGCGAACATCCCGTGGCTGTGGATCCTCCTGATGAGTGCTGAATTCGCCGCGATAGCGGTATGCGTGACGCATGCAATTACGGTCAGGACGCTGGCTGCGAAGGTGGCGTGGTGGAAGGCCAGCCTGATCGTCTCGCTTGTTCTGCCGCTAGGCGCGTTCGTGTATCACGAGTGGTTTGACCCGGCCGAGCGGGTTCCGCGCACATACCAGTTCGTCGTCAACGGGGACGAGACACAGGTCGTAGAGCTTTTCGGCGAGGCAGGCGGTGAACCGCAACTGATACAGACCGGCGCCGGTGGAGCCAACGGCCTGATCGGCGGTCAGGCCTACGAATTCGATTGCTGGACTATCGGGCGTGACGGATTGGAGTGGCTTCGTTACCAGCGCTTCGGCCGCACATGGTGGGCTCCCCGCAGCAGACTCCACGCACCAGTTGGCGTACGACAAGGCGAGGTACCCCACTGCTGACTGCCCGTGAAGATGCCGGCCGTTCCCCGGCAAGCGGGGGCGACCGCCTGGTCACGCGGCCGCCCCCTGGAGTCGTTCCGTCTGTCAGTCGTTCCTAGGCCGAGACGAGCGCCCCGCCTTCGTCATCCGGCTCATCGCCACATTGCCCGGACTCGTTGCCCTCAGACGCGGCCCACAGGAGCCCACCTACACGTTTCGCGATGTCGCGGCGGATCGGATCCGTCATGTGCTGGTACCGAGCTGCCATCGCCGTCGAGGACCAGCCCATGATTCCCATCGCAGCTCGCTCCGGGACACCAAGCGCGAGCAACATCGTCGCGGCCGTATGTCGGGCATCGTGCAACCGCGACTCCCGCACCTCCGCTCGTTCAAGCAGCGCCTTCCATTCGTGATAGTCAGTGTTGGGGTTCAGAGGCTCCCCAGTCGGCGAGGCAAACACCCAGTCGCCGGCCACCCACTCCTGCCGGGCTTTCCGCCGCTGTTCGTCCTGCTCTGAGCGGTGCTGTCTCAGGATCTCTACCAATTCGTCCGGCAGGCCGATCGTGCGTTTCCCGGCACGGCTCTTCGTCTCTCCCACGACCGGATTCGTCTGCACTCGCTCGGAGCAATAGCCCGCATCCGGACGACCACACTTCCCGCCGCAGCCGTGTTCGTAGATCGGCCGCAAGCGTGTCCACCTGACGCGAACCTCCTTGGCGTCCAAGTCGACATCCGCCCACCGCAGCGCGAGCGCTTCTCCCTGCCGCAAGCCGAGCGACAAAGCGACCGCCCACCTTGCAGCGTTCGGCCGCTCTGCCGCTTTCTCCATGATCCGCTGCGCCTCTTCGACCGAGTAGGGCTCTACGTCCTCGTCCGTGATCCGGGGCGGCTTGGCGATGGCTGCGGGATTGCTCTTGAGATGCCCCCGCCTGAGCGCTTCCCCCAGCGCGACTCGAATGGTGCGGTGCGCCTGATGTGCCGTCGCTGGCTTGCTGCCATTCGCTGTCATCCGCTGATAGAACTTCTCCAGGTGCTCGGGCTCCAGTTTGTGCAGCTTGTGCGCACCGAGGCCAGGAATCAGGTGCGTATGGACCGCCACCCTGTAGGCCGAGTAGCTGGTCTGGCGTAGGTGAGGCCGAGCGATGTTTTCGAGCCAGTGGACCAGCCATTCCTCCAGCGTCCACCGCTTGCCCGGCTTGGTGACGATTCCCTCGTCCCGCTCCTTCTCCAGTTCCTTGACCCGGGCAACAACTGCCGCCTTGCTCTTCCGTTCGACGTGCCGCCTATCCGGCGTGCCGTCGTCCTTGACTCCCATAGTGACGCGGCCATGCCAATAGCCATCGGCGGACTGGTAGATGCTTGATCGACCGTTCGGGTTTCGTTTCATCGTGGGCCTCCTCAGGCAGCCGTGGCGTTGACACGGGTACGGGCACGAAGACGTTCGACGTACTCGTCCAGGCACTCGGCGGGGATGCGTCGCAGGCGACCGAGCGGAACGGACTCGATCTCTCCTGCCATCACCAGCGCGTAGAAGGTCGTCCGGCCGATGCCAAGGCGCTTGGCGGCCTGCTCGACCGTGAGCAACAGCGGAGTGGCTGACAGTTCCTCTGCCGGTGACATGCGGTGTGAACTCCCTTGGTGTTCGGGGTGCGCGTCGGTGGTGGGCTGGGTCGCAGCCATGGCGGTCATGGGTGGGTCGATCTCCCTCGTGTGGTGGGGTCGGGGAGGCCCTGACAAAACTGACAAAACTGACAGAACTGGGGGTTTTGTCAGTTTTGTCGGTTTTGTCATGGGGTGGTGAGGACTGCGGGGTGGACTTGGTAGGCGGTCGAGGGGCGGCCGCCCTTGCTGGACGTCTCGGAGGTCTTGGGTCGGATGTGGCCGTGGTCGGTGAGGACGCTGAGGGCGGGGTCGAGGTCGGCGGCGGTGGTGAAGCGGGTGCGGCCTTGGAGGGAGCGGAGGGCATCTCGGCGGGTGAAGGTGGGGTGGCTGTGTTTGGTGATCCAGGCGAGGAGTTCGCGGGCGTCGTCTAGGTCGGGGTGGGATCGGCCCATGAGGTCGTAGACGGCTAGGGCGTGGTCGAGGTAGTAGCGGCCGATGCGTTCGGCGGCGTGCATGATGTCGGCGGTGATGGGCCGGGCGTAGCCGGTGGTGAAGGTGTGGGCGAGGTGGAGCAGGGCGGCGAGCCGGACGACGGCACCGGCGAGCTTGGAGGCCCAGTCGGTGATCGGCGCGAGCTGTCCGGTCTGTGGGTGGAGGCGGGGTTCGATCCAGTCTTGAAAGTCGAGCAGGATCTGCCGTGCGTCGGGGGTGAGGTCGAGGGTGTGCGGGGTGTCGTGGTCGGCCAGAAGGAGGACGAGGGTGCGGAGGGCGTCGCGGTAGGTGGTTTCGGTGGGTTCGGGTACGGAGTGGGCTTGGTTGCTGCGGGTGCCGACGGTGTTGACGGGCAGGCTGTAGAGGATGCGGGCCAGCACGCCCCGGTCACGGAATCCGGGCTGTGCAGCCAGGCCTTGAAGGGTTCCCGGCTGGGTGGTGACTCCGAGGGTCAGGGCGGGCCGGTCGATCGATTCGGACTCGCGGCCTTTGCGGTCGACTTGGAGCTTGTCGCCTGCGTGGCCCTTGAGGAACACGCCGAGGTTGGGCGCGGCGGAGTAGCGGGTGCCGGTGAGGGTGGCGAACACGTCGCCTTCGGCGGACAGGACGGCCAGCCGGCCGCCGTGGGTCGCGAGCAGCGAGATGCACGACTCGGGGGTGACGTCGTCGGTCATCAGCCGGGGCAGTTCCGGTACGACGATCGCGGCGGCTTCCTTCGCTGCGGCCGTCGCGTCGGCCAGGGCTTCCTGTGGGTTCGCGGTGGCGCGTTCGGCCTTCTTGGCCAGGTCTTCGGCGCGTGCGTGAGCGATCCGCGCGGCCAGCTCGGCTTCGACGCGCTGCTCTGCGGTGGTCTCCTGCAAGGCCACTTCGGCATCGGACAGCGGGCCGGTCATGGCCCGGAACACCGGCGACTTGCGCGACCCCGGCGGCAGCGCGGTGACGATGTAGAGGTTGACCTGTTCGGTCCAGGACCGATCGACCTGCACGAGCACCTTTCCACCGGCTGCCGTGGACAGGCAGGCCAGTGCCACCGACCCGGCCAGGTCGGTAGGTGTCTGGGTGGCTTCGGCGACGGCGGTCACCTGGTCGGCCAGCCAGCCGGGGAACACATCGACCGGGAACGGCCGGAGCAACCGGTCGGTCTTCAGCGGCACCGGAGCGCCGTCCCACACCGGCCCCGCGGCCCCCAATGCATCAGCGGCCTCGTGATCGTGATGCATAGGTGTGATCTGAGGCTTTTGGGTGTTCCTGATCGGTATAGGTGGTGTGGGCTCCCATGGGTCTTCGGGCGGCTCGGTCAGCGGAGGGAGCCAGTCGGGCAGGTGCTCGGCGGCGGTCATGCTGCATCTCCGTTCTCGAAGTCGAAGGCGCCTTGTCCGTCGGTTTCGTGGGGCCGGCCTTCGGCGGTTGCGAGGACGCGGCTCATGACGCCGGTTCCGGGGTAGAGGTCGTCCAACTGGTCGCCGGGCTTCCAGCCGAGCAGGTCCATCACGTGGCGGCAGACCTTCTCGGGTTTGGCTCCGGTGAAGCCTTTGCGCATCGTGATTGGTTGGGCGATGTGGTCGCGGCCGACCGGCGCACCGTGCTTGGACGACAACCGGCCGCCGCGCCAGATGATGGGCTCCCAGGTGTAGGCGATCCGCACGTTGCGCTTGAACGCGGCGAACGGCTTGGTCCAGGCGTTGATCCGGTGATCGGCCGGGACGAACGGCAGCAGGGCTTGCAGGGAAGTGCTGGTCAGCGATAACGCCCACCCGTCCGGGTACTCATCGGACAGCCGCTCGATCAGCAGCCGGTGGGTGTCCAGGTCATCCCAGCACCGGCCGTCTGGGTGGAAGTGGTCGTAGAACTTGCAGCAGCCCAGGTATGGCGGGTCGGCGTAGGCGAAGCGCATCGGCTCGGTGGTCACGCGGCGATCCCTTCGTCACGGAAGCCTCCGGTGATGGCGGCTCGGATTTCTCGGTCGCTTTGCTGTGCACGGTGGCCTACGTCGGTCAGGGCGGCGACGGCTTCGGTGTGGTCGATCGCTCCGGCGGCGACGAGTCGTGCGACGCCTCGTGCGGCGCCGTAGAGGGTGTTGCGGCGTTTGCCTTTAGGGGCGCGGCGTACGGCGTCGAGGTGGGCGGTCAGGAGCTTGGAGGGGTGGGAGATGCCCCCGCCTAGTCGTGTTGGGGTCGGGCCGGCGGGCGGGATGATGGCGGCCGGTGGTGGCTGGCAGGCGGTGACGAGTGCGGGGGGCATCTCCACCAGGTGGTGGGCGGTGGTGCCCCACTGGTAGGGGCGGTGGGTGCGGTGGTGGGTGGATGGGGGCAGGACGACGTAGCCGCCGTCTGCCTTGATGTCGATCCCGGCCCGGTTCGGCATCGGCCGCGACGCCACGTGCTGGCCGGGGTGGCGGTAGTACAGGTGCAGGCCACCGGACCCGGTGTGGACGTGCAGGGTGCGCGGCACCAGCCGCTCGGTCATCAGGTCGGACAGACTGCTGTCGCCGCCGTGCGCGGGGTCCACGTCGACCACCACCAGGGCGGACACGGCACCGGTCCTCACTGCGAGCTGTCCTTGTGGGACGGCGGCCACGATGGCGGCGATGCGGGCCGGGTCGGTGGTGGCTGCGTAGAAGCCGTGGCAGGTCAGGTGTCCGCAGCTCGCCGGGTCGTGCTCGCTGCCGGTCTCGGTGGCTTGGCGGCAGGGGTCGCAGTTGGCCACGGGGCGCTTGGAGCGGCCGAGCACGAATACCGGCCAGCCACGTCCGGCGGCCTCCAGGGCGGCGGTCAGCAGGTCGGTCATCGGTGGTTCCTCCTCGAGTGGCACATCACGGTTTGGGGTTGGTTCGCTGCGGGTGGTGGCGGGCGGGCGTAAAATGGTTGCTAGGGAGTTCCTGAGCCCCCATATCGGTCCCCGCCTCACCCCCCCGGCGGGGATCGACCTGTGTATGGGTTAGGCCGCGGCGGTGTAGGCGGTGGTCATGCAGGTGTGGCAGCGTCCATCAGATGTGGGGATGCAGTAGTCGGTGACGCGGCGGCAGAGCTGGCAGCGGCGACGCGCTTCCATCGCCTTGTCCAGGGCGTTGCGTTGCGCCGGTGACGAGACGCGGGAGGGTTTGGCGAGGTCGAGGCGGTACAGCCAGGCCCAGCGCTGCCCGTTGCGCCACACCAGCAGGGCATAGGGTTCGTGGCCGCCGGGACACATCCGCATGGCTCGGAGCTGGCGGCGGGTGGCCAGGCCGGCGGGTGCCCACCGGAACTTGAAGACGGGGGTTCCGTGCAGGTCCCAGCCGAGGGCCTGTTTGCCGTTCCACAGCTCGATCCATCGCGACCCGGCCGGGTGCAGGCTCGCCTTGTCCATCAGGCGCGTGGTCATCAGAAGCTCCACCAGCGGCGGCGCTGTTCGGCGGTGTCGAGCCGGTCGCGGGCGGCGAGTGCTTCGGCGGTCTCGTTCTCGGCCGAGTAGGTGTTGAAGTCGGCGAGTGCTGCCCGGTACTCCTCTGCCGGGGTCAGTGCGTCGTCGTCGGTTGGCTTGCGGGTGCTGGTCTTGCGGGGTTTGCGGGCCATGGTGGTTCGGGTCTCCCTCGGTGGTGGTTAGCGGTTGCGGGTGGTGTGGCGGTCGAGGACGCGGCGGCCTATGCGGCGTCGGCGGCCGGTGCCTTTGCAGCGGGGGCAGTTGCGGAACGACTTGCGGGTCGGGGAGCCGGACTTGCCGGAACCTGAGCAGCGAGGGCAGTTGGTGTAGGGCCAGATCCGGCAGCCGAGCAGGTAGCCGACGACCAGGACGAGCACGAGCGCGGCGAGCAGCAGGACCGATCCGGCGGTGACGAGCGCCACGAGTGGCGGCATGGACTCAGTCATCTCTGTCACTTTCTGTAGTCGAATGAGGGTGTGCGAGACCGGGGCGGACACCGTGTGCGGTGGCCGTCCTGGCGAGTGGTGGGAGTGGTTAGCTGCCGGTGATCGGGTTAGGTTTCTCACTCATCGGGTGAGATGGGCCGATTGTGCGCCTGACCTGCGGGAAGTTAGCGAGTGAGCCGGGTTAACCGGGGGCCGGAACGGCCTGGTCAGAGCCGCTGAGAGCGGTGTTCGGACCCCCGGTGCCTGGTTAACTCGCGAGCTGGCCGGCGGCGTCCTGGTCGTCGTCGTTGCCTTGGTCTCGCCGGGCAATGGCGTCACGGACGGTAGCGGGGTCGAGTGGGTAGCGGTTGCCGGTCGCGGGGACCTTGATGCCGTGGTCGGAGTCGAGGATCTCGCGCAGCGCCTTGCCGGTCAGGCCCTGGTACGGCGTCCAGGTCGGCGCGAGCCGCTTGAGCAGGGCGGGAACGTTCGCGACCGGGACCGGGTCGGTTCCGAGGACTTCGTCGAGGTCGGCCAGCAGGTCGCGGGTCTCGATCTCGATCGGCGCGGCACCGGGCAGCGGCTGGTCGCGTTCCTCGATGGCGGCCATGGCGCGCTCGATCAGCGGCGTCACCTGGTCGTTCTCCTTGGCCACGTCGAGGAAGTACCACTGCAGGATTTCGGAGCGCTCGCCGGTGAAGCCCTTGACGATCGAGGTTCCGCGGTCGGTGCCGGGGATCAGTTCGGTCGCGCGGTGCCCGGCGGTGTAGGCGCCCTGGCCCAGTAGGGCGTCGTTGGCGACGTGGTCGGACACGGCGAACGCGATCCCGTTGGAGCAGTTGCGGGTCACGTCGCGCGGCATGGAGGTGGCGGTCGGGGCCTGGGTGGACACGATCAGGTGGATTCCGCGCTTGCGGCCGAGTTTCACGATCTCGATCACGTATTTCTGGATCTCCTTGCCGAACGTGTCGTCGTACAGCGCGACGTGTGCCTCTTCGAGCAACCCCACGAGAGGGTGCAGCCCGACGCCCTTGTTCGCGATTTCCCGTGTGACAGAAGGGATCTGGTAGCGGAGCAGCAGTTCACCGCGTCGCTGCACTTCGTCGTACATGGCTTTCAGGTCGTCGCGGATCTTCTCGATCGATTCGGCGTCGGCGCCCATCACGTAGCGGGAGCAGCGCGGCCGGAACACCTCGAAGTCGTAGTTGGTGTCCGGCACCCAGATCCGCAGCTCTGCGGTCGGGTCGAGCGCGGCACCGATCATCAGCACCCGCGCTGAGGCGGACTTGCCCTGACCGGGGATGCCGCCGGTGATGGTGTTGCGTTCGGCCATCGGCGCGAGCATCGGCTCACCCCGCAGCGTCCGGCCGGCCGGGACGCCTTTGAAGAAGTCGACCAATCCCCCGTCCAGCAAGGGATACGCGCCCGCACCCTCAGCCAGCGCGCCCTTGTCCGCGACCCAGAGATCGAGGATTCCGGCCTCGCTGCCGGTGGTCGGCCACACCTCTTTGGTGGCCCGGTGCAGACCGGTGGCCAGCTCCGCGCGGCGGCGGGCGATCTTCTCGGCCGTGACACCGGCAGGCAGCCGCACCACCGCGTGGGTGCCGCGCCCGTCCACGCGGGCCGGGGTGATGAACTGCAACAGCAGGCCCTGCTTCAGGTACTGCGTGATCGCCGGGATCCGCAGCGCCTTCAGCGCCTGAGCGATCGTGTTCTCATCGATCGACACATCGAAGTCGGTCTCGCCGCTGGTGACCAGCCACGCGGGCGGCTCCGCGCGGCGCTTGCCTTCACGCCACGCGGCCAGCACCAGCAGGAACGGCAGCGCGATCGTGAACAGTCCCCACACGAACGCGACGGCGGCGATCACGAACCCGATCGCGGCGAAGAACCCCGACCACACGCCGGTGAACGATCCGTTGCCGGTGAGCTTGGTCAGGATCGCGATCACGAACACCGCCACAGGGATGCCGATGAGCGTGGTGGCGAGCACCTTCACCAGGCCGATGAACAGGCGCGGTAGATCCATCAGGCGGCGGTGGCGGCGCTCGGTGGCCATCTCCTTGCGGTCGGCCCACTCCTTCAAAGCTTCGCGGTCGCCGACCGCCTCAGCGGCCTTGATCTGGCGCCGGTAGACACCCATCGTGGACGCATCCCACGCCCGCTTCGCCCACGACTCCACACCCTGCACGACGGTAAACGAGTGCCGCAGCACAGCCTTCCCAGCGGTCATCGTCGGCTCGTGCGCCTTGACCGCCACCGCCGCCGACTTCGCCACCCGCGCGGGTGCCATCGCGCGACGCACCACCAACGCACCACGCGAGGCCAACCGGCGATCGAGTTCGGCCGACTCCTCGTCGGACAGGATGTGAACCCCGGCGTCGTGAACGTCGTCGCCCTCGACAGCGGGCACCCGCTCGGCATTCACGTGAACGATCGGCTGGACCTCGTCCTGAACACCTTCGTGAACGCTGTCCTGAACGCTCTCGTGAGCGTCTTCGTGAATCCGGTGCACGTTGCCTGGCTGGTCGTTATCTGAGTGGTTCGGCATGGTCATTACGCGGCCTCTCGATCGAAGAGCGACAGGGGTTCGTGGGTGGGGATGGAGGCGATCACGCTGTCGCGCCAGGCCAGCGCGAACGTGGCGCAATTGGCGCAGGTGACGTGGGTACAGTTCGGCAGTGGTGGCCGGTGGCGGGCGGCCATTGACCAGGCCATCGAGTCGGCAGAGGCGAGGCGTTGACCGTAGCGACGCAGACCGAGGATCTTGATCCCGAAGCCGTGCAGGTGCCCCACGCCGACAGCGTGAAGAGCGTTGATGATCTCGGAGGCTTCACCAGTAGCCTGGCGCCGACACACTGACCCCAGTCCGACCACTGGCACAGTCGTGAGGTCAACCCCGGCGGCGTAGAGGTCGACGCAGGCCAGGTAGTCATCCAGACGCCAGCCCTGTACGACCGGCACAAACGGCAGATCCGGGGCCAGCGCCCGCAGCGTCAGGTAGTTGTCGACGGTGCGGCGCTGATGTTCGGCGATCGTGAGCCCAGTCTTTGCGGTGATCCACGGCTCGCACATCCAGTCCTGGGGTGCGGCCCAGACGAGCTGTCCGATCTCGTCGCGGTAGCGGCGCACAGCCGAGACGTACGCGGCCGGGGTCGGGCCGTGGTCCCAACTGCCGTGTGTGTCCAGTTGAGTGAAGCCTCCTGAGTCCAGAGCCCACCGACAAGTCGCCCGAGGTAGGCGCCGGTACCTACGCAGGCGCCGATCTGACACGAACAGCGGCACCGAAGACCACGCCAACCAGCCCGGCTGATGAGTGCCGAGGAAGAACTCGACGGCGCTCATCACGCAGCCTCCCTCTCGGTCAGATCCACCGCGGGCGCGACAGCGAGCTGGTCGCGGACCCCGGCCGCGACCTTGGCCGACAGGCCGGCAGAGCACCCGGTGGTCTTGCGTGCCCACGCCGGGGTGATCACGCCGGCGTCGGTGCCCGGCTCGACCGCGGCCAGGCCGACGGCGACGTAGTCGGCCAGCAACATCCGGCCAGCCTTAGCCGGCTTCTTGCGGGGCCGCGGCGGCTTGCGCGACGACCGCGTAGCAGCCGCCTTCGCGATTGCCTCACGAGATGCCCCACCCGCCGCCGTGGGAGCCGATTCGAGCGCCTGCGGAGCGGGGGGCATCTCCCGGGTGACCACCGGCGCGGCCAGCGGCTCAGCGGCCTTCTGCGGGTCAGCCAGCGCGGCAGCCTGCTCAGCCCGCAACACCGCCTCAGTCAGGCGGTCCCGCAGCACCGGCGCCGTTTCGGCAGCGCAAAACACCAGCAACGGCGGCACCGAGTGCAGCACGATCCCCGCCACATCGACGGCCAGGAACGATTCCCAGGTGTTCATGACGTAGGTCGCGGCGAACGCGAACCGCTTCGTCCGGCGGATCCACGGCCCAGCGTCGGTGACCTGGTAGCGGGCGGTGATCTGCTCAGCCCGCAGAACCGCGATCAGCACCAGCGACACCATCGGGTCCAGCAGCCAGGCAGCGAACCATGCCAGCGAGAACACCGCCGCGCCACGGGCGGCGAAGTCCTGCACGTTGACCATCGTGAACGCCAAGCCCAGAACGATCCCGAGCCACATGCACCGGTCCACCTGCGTGCGGATCGACTCGACCCGCAGCGCGACCACGTCGGGGTGCGTGGACAGCGCCCGGACCTGCGACGCCTCAGCCGCCGACACGCGCAGCCGGTCCACACCGGACGGCTTGTCCTTGCCTGGTGCAACAACAGCGGGGGTGGTCATCGGCCCTCCTCGCTAATCAGGAGCCGCCGGGCGTCGGCGAGGAACCCGGCCAGCACCCACAGGTCTCCGTAGGCGGTCGCGGCCTCCGCCGATACGGCACCGGCCTTGCCCGCCGGGGCGATCCCGCCGATCAGCACGAACTGCGACAGATGCTCGAACCGTGCCTGAAGCTCGTCCACGGTTTGGCCCGACTCCACGCCCAGCCGTTCTGCCCACAGGTCTTCCAGGCTCGTCACGCGTGGCCGCTTCATGGTTGGGTCTCCTTGATCCCCGTGTGGCCCTGACCGGAGATCGCGGCCTGTGCCGTGGTCAGGCACTGTCCGACCCGGCGGGCGTGCTGCCCGGCCAAGAGCAGCGCGTCCAAGGCCAGCGCGACGCTCGCGGACGGGTCGCCCTTGTCGTCGTACACGTCGTGCGTCGTCAGCGACCGAACCAGCC
Source organism: uncultured Actinomycetota bacterium (assembly GCA_963770725.1). Taxonomy (GTDB): domain Bacteria; phylum Actinomycetota; class Actinomycetes; order Propionibacteriales; family Kribbellaceae; genus Kribbella. The sequence continues at coordinate 150,746 of CAVYQT010000006.1, read as the reverse complement.
CGGCGCCGAGCTGGCGCGTCAACTGGTCGAGCGCGAATCCGACCTGCTGCAGGCTGCCCAGCACGTCATAGGCCAGCGGAGCAGGCACCGAGCGGGAGATGGTCGAGTGGTTCAGCGACCGGATCGCCTCGTAAGCGGCGTCTGCGGACTTCGGCAGGTCGGCGCCGGTCATGCCGCACCGTCCGTGGCGATCTCGTCGGCGGTTAGCTCGCGTCCGGCGGCCAGCACCCGGCGCTGAGCACGGCGGACACGGCGGCGGTCCAGAACCGACGCGGCCGGGCCGGCGACGATGTAGGAAATCTCAGCGTCCAACAGCTCCAGTTCGGCCGCGATCAACGGCCACTCCTGCTCAATCTCGGCCAGCTCCGCAGCGGTTGGTTCCTCGCTACTCACGGCTTGGAGGTGGATCATGTTCACGGGTTGCGCTCCTCTTTGAACGGGACTAGTGCGACCCAGACGCCTCGGCGGTTGCACCCGCCGGGGCGTCACTACGGACCTACTCTCCGGAGTCGAGCTAGCCTGCCTAGCCAGGTTGGTAGTGGCTAAGTTACATAGGCTGGCTAGCCAGGTCAAGTCTTGAGACAACAAACCGCCTAGCCTGCCTAGCCAGGTAGTAAGATCCGGGTATGGAGCAGCAGCTAGACCCGTCCGACCCGCGCCCGCCTTACAAGCAGGTCGCCAATGCGCTGCGCGCGGCGATCCTGACCCAGAAGCTGAAGGCGGGGGAGAAGTTGCCGTCGCAGAACGAGCTCTCCACGCAATATGGCGTGGCTCGAATGACCATCCAGCAAGCGCTGCGGGTCCTGCGAGATGAGGGCCTGATCGTGTCCCGGGTAGGCAGCGGTGTTTACGTGCGCGAACAGGCCGACCAGGCGGTCGGACTGCGTCCGCACATCGAGAAGGCTTTCGAACGGGACGCCGTCAGAATCGATTTTGCCGGACTGACCGGCGAGACTCTGCTCGGTGCTCTTGAGGAACCGATCGACCGGGTCAGGCGGGGTCGGCTGACCCCGCAGTCGATCGTGATTCGGATGCTCCTGCCCGATCTTGACGAACCACTCGCGGTGCCCTCGCGTGCGGGCAAGGACCCTGGAGACGACCCGGCGGTCAGGGCACGCACGGCCGGCATCGCGCACCGATCCGCAGGGCAAGTGATTCAGTCCGTGCGCGAGCTGGGCGAGGTGGGCCTGGTCTCGAAGGTTGACGTTGAAGCCCGCGTCGTACAGCTGCCGATGATGTTCAAGCTCTACGCGCTGAACGAGGAGGAAGTCTTCTTCGGCTTCTATCCCGTTGTAGAACGAGAGGTCGAGATCGACGGCAAGCAAGTACCGATATTCGATGCGGTAGGCAAGGACACTGTGCTCTTTCATCACTCCATCAGCGATGATGACCGGGCCACAGGCTCGCAGTACGTCGAGCAGGCCCGCCGATGGTTCGACAGCCTCTGGGGAACACTTGGGCAGGCCCGAGACCTGTGATTGTTGACGATCTAGCACGGATATTGGCGCACGCCAGAGCCGTCTTGTTCGACTTCGACGGGCCGGTTTGCTCCGTATTCGATGGCTACCCGGCCCACCAGATCACCGAGGAACTGCGCGAACTTGCCCGCGACTTCCGAGGCGACCTGTCGCCTGCGCTCGCTGAGGCATCAAGTCCGCATGATCTACTTCTGGCTGCCACTGGTAACCCTGACCTCGCCGGGTTGCTTGAGGATGCCTTGCAGAAGGCGGAAATGACTGCCGTTCAGACCGCGTTGCCCACGCCTGGTGCGGCTGAATCACTGGCCGCATGCAATGACGGTGGAAGACTCGTGGCCGTTGTCAGCAACAACTACGCCGGCGCTGTAGTCGACTACCTGTCCCGACACGGCCTTGCTGAGCTGGTGCATCACGTCGAAGGTCGAGACGCGTCCGACCCCGCACTGATGAAGCCCAGTCCGCATCTCCTAGAGAGGGCTATCTGCGCACTCGGAGTTCAGCCGGAAAGGTGTGTCTTCATTGGGGATCAAGCGACCGATATTGAGGCTGCTCTGGCGGCAGGTACACCGACCATCGGCTACGCAAACAAGCCGGGCAAGGCGGACTCGCTGGCCGTCGCAGGTGCCGATGTCGTCATAGGAACAATGGTCAGCGTCGCGTCCGCAGTCCACTGAAGCCAGCGGTGCGCTAGCGTCGCTCAGTCGCGCGCAACCGAGACATCAGCACGCATCCGAAGTCCGGTGCAGCGTGGTTCGGGGCGCCTCCACGAACGCATGTCGCAGTGCCTCCGGGAACTCGAGCCCGGGATGGGCCCGGCATGTCCAGCGCTGCCACCGCGAGGGATGTCGTGGTCCGTCGCCTACCTGGTAAGCCACTAGACCCTCCTTCTCGATAGCAGTACGTAGCCACTCGACCTGATCGCGAAATTGCGACCGTGCCGGTCCGTCGGGCGACTGCACTCCGTAGGCGAGTAGCACCGCGTCCGCTTCGCTCAGCGCTTTCTGCAAACTCTGACGCGCGGCCACCCACCCCGCTGGGGCCGCTCCCACCGCCGCGATCCCACCAGAGCGATACGACGGCAGAGCGAAGAGATTAGCGACGACAGTAGCCTGGTAGCCCAGTGTTGCCCGCACGAGTTCCACTCGGGCGAGCGTGCGAGCTCCTGACGTCGTTGGCGGATTCGTAAGAATACAAGCGAGAGTGCCTTTCACGGCGCCTACGAAGGTTCAGGCAGGGAGCCGTAATTCGTCCCGTGTTCCTCGAATAGTGCCTTCACGCTCTCTGTATCTGCCGCAGACTCATACACCGCTTTGCGAACCCTGGAGTCCTTGAGGTTGATCCCATGGAGAGCATTGTCCTTTTCGACCCCAATGGCGATGATGCGCTCGAACTTGTCGCCGTACTCGTCGGCGTACTGGGCCATGGCCTTCAACTTCGGCAAGGCGTCGCCCAGGTGGGCGCCGTGTGGATCGATGATCGACGGATGCAGGGTGCCGGTCTCATCTCGGCTCACGGCGATCAGATCGGGTTGCACAGACTTCCACGAGGCGCCGTCCTTGTAGGCAATCCGCAGGGAGTGCTTCCCTGCCGCGGACGGATTCCTATACCAACCGACGACGGTTGTGTCGTCGTTTGTCTCCTGGAAGATCACAGCGCGCTCCCAGCGGTTCAGCCTCACATCGAGAGGGAAGTTGCCGGCGGGGTCGGAGAGCACGTGCTTCTTAGCGGTCGGTAATGGGTTGCGGTCGGTGTCGACCGTGTCGACCTGCTCCTCCGACTTGATCTCGATAGGTACTGGCTCGGGCTCACGTGCCAGTTCCCGGATAGCGTCGTAGGTGGGGTGTCGGCTGTCCGGCAGGTTGAGGATCGCCTTTGCTTTTGTCGTCAGCCAAAGGCGAGTCAGCGCGTCCGCCGCGTCTTCAACGGCCTGCAGCACTGACAGCTCGGCCTCGGGGGAGTTGATCAGCCCTAACGCCGCCACCTGTGCCCTGATCCCCGTGATGTCGACCGCGCTCGGGTCTTCGCCCGTCTCGAACGCTTCGTTGATTGCGGCCTGCATGTTGCGCGACAAGTAACGATTGACCACGGAGGTCGTGAGGAGACGTCGAAGGTGTCTCAGTGCGTCGTCGACGGTCGCAGCGTCCGCGCCGCGCCGGGTTGTCTCAACGCTCACTTCGGACACGCCGCGCTCGGCCCGGATGCGGCGAATGTCTGCCGTCAGGACCTCCTTCGCCTCGGCCGCGATGGCCTCGGCATCACGAGACACGATTGCGTCCAGGACATCGAAGAGTGTCTCGTGGGCAATCTTGTCGGCGTCGGGCACCAGTCCATCCTGGGCGAACGCCTGCGCGGCCTTGAGTAGGCGCTTTACAGGGCGCGGTGCTGCGGTGGGCTTGGATCGAGAAGGGAGGCCCTCGATCAGTTCGCGCACCTCTGCCGGCACATCCGCATTGGTTCCGAGGATGACCGGCTTCAGCAGGACTCTCGCGACCGCCGGGCCCGATGGTCCGTAGGCGGGCTCCCGGAGACCCATAATCTCCTCGGCCACGACCTTCGCGTTCGCCTTGTTGAAGTGGGGCAGGTAGCAGGAAGCCGAATTGAGTCGGTCCTCGCTCGTCGTCTGAGCGAGGGGGGTGCGAACCATCCGGCCCAACAGTTGCGTGATGTGTGTCGGGTCTTCGCCCGGTCGAAGAGAGACCAACACTTCAGCTCTTGGGCAGTCCCAGCCGGTCGATACGGCGTCCTTGGCCAGGAGGACCCGAATCCGGGTGTCATGCTGCACGCTCTGCGGCGGGACCTTAGGTATCTCGTACGCCCCAACGTCAATAGTTGCTCGGTCACCGAGCACATGCCCCACGCAGCCCTGAGGCATGTCATCCCAATGCTTGCGCACTGTCTCTAGGACGCGGTGAATGAGTTCGTCCTCGTCCTTGCGGCCTTTCTCGGAGTCCCGCTCCCCGGATGACTTGTTGGGGATCTGGATCACCAGCAGGGGAAGGACCGGACTCTCAAGGCCCTCGCGCTCCCCGTACCTCGCCCAGCGCTCGCAGACGTCGACGAAGTCCAGAGTGCCATCTCGAACCATGGTCGTCTCGAAGTCGCCTGGCTCATCCGGGATGTCGAGAGTGAGCGCGTTCTTCAGCAGGCCAGAGGACTGGACATCCTTCGGATCGATGACGATGTTCGGACGCTTCGTTCGACCTTCCGCTTTCGCCATGGCCTCGTCGAAGCGCTTCACTGTGGCCGAGATGCCCCAGACGATCGGCACAGGCGGGTTGTCGCCATTGCCGTTGATGATCTTCTGGACGATCGTCTGCTCAGCGTCACTGGGCTTCTTCATGCCCTCGTGCGCCTCGTCGAGGACCAGGTACAGCATCTTGCCGGGATCGTTGATCGTGTTGTCAAGGATCTCCCAGAAGGTGACGTGCCGAGTGTCCGTGTGCTTGACGAAGTCTGTGCGCGATCCCAACTTGTCAGGGTTGATGAAGTAGGCCCTCCCGGTAAGCAACGACTCCTCGGCGTAGGTCTTGTCGAGCAGCACCAAGTCACCCGCCGGAATGCGGTCCGCGCACTCAATAAATCGTCCACGGGTCTGCTCGTTGAGGCTCGGGTCCTTGCTAACCCACAGCACAACAGCCGTTGGATCAGGCTCGACGTCGAACTCATCCGAGCCGTGCAGCAGCGCTTCGATGACCGTAGCGGCGATGACCGTCTTGCCGGAGCCCGTGGTTGAGGACAGCGCGAAGGCGGTGCGGTCCTGATAGCTACGCCAGTCGTCTCGGCAGCGGCCAAGCGTGGTGAGAATCTTCCGCACCGCCTGCGTCTGGTACTCCTTCAGCGTGAACCGCATCGCTCACAGCCTTCCGGTGTTGATCTGGAAAGTTCTGAGATAGGTCTCGTAAAGCCGGACGGATTCGATGCCGTCTGGCAGCTGGCCCGCGATAGCCTGATACTGCGCCTCGTCGTCCGTGACGATGTAGGCGAGACGCAGCGATTCCACCTTGTCGATCGCAGCGAGGAAGTCGCGGCTGGCGTCGACATTGAAGAGCACGGTGTAGGCGTCGGCCACGTCAAACGTGTCGGATCGCTGTTCGATGCGTCGCCCTTCAGAGCCTGCGCGCATCCAGAGCAGGGGGGCGACAGCTTCGAATGCCAGGTCGAGTTCGACCAGTGCCGGGTTCAGGTGTGTAAGAGTGAAGAACTCGGCGTTCTCTTCGAAGCCATCCGACATGGCGAACTCGTCGATGAACTTGTATTCGCCCGCGATCGATTCCTGATCCGGAGTCTGCCCGGTAATGGCAGCAGCGATTCGCGGCTTCGTGATGTGGTCGCATATTCCATGCCGTTCCCAGTCGTCGTCACCGGGTCGCAACCCGCGCTGACGCAGCGACCGCTGCTCATCTGCACTGACTTCGTTGTTGGTCACGGAGATGCTCTGCCTCCGCCCGCCGTCTTGCCGATTGAGGCGCATCACAGCATGTGCGGTGGTGCCCGAACCCGCGAAAAAGTCCACGACCACAGCCTTGGGGTTCGCGCCGACTGCGATCCGGAGGGCATCTTCGACCGCGTATAGAGACTTCGGGAAAGGGAATCTACGACCGGGGATGAGCGCCTGGACAAGCGTCGTGCCGTACCGCTGGGCGTCGTGAGACGCGAAATCCCATTGGGTAAGGGGCATCCGTCGCTTTCCCGCGGGGTAGCGAGCGATCACACTCCCGTCGCCGTTATGCCCCGTTACTTCGGCGACACCGGACTCGATGTCCGCAATCGGCCCCGTTCGAAGGTACGAGATCACGTATTCCTGCTGGCCCTTTGGCTGATGACGGCCGACTCGGACGTAACCCTTCGCAAGCCGGCGCTCAAACTCCTCACGCGTGAGGGACCAGTTCATCTCAGTCCCGTCCTCACGGACTGGGAACACGGAGGCACAACCCTCGCGGCCCGTCGCAGTGGCGCGGTCCTGAGTGTGCGGAAGCGGCTCGCCGGTGCCAACGATTTGCCCTGATGTCCGGTCTAGGTAGATCGGATAGAACTGGGACCGGCCACCCTTGGGTGTGCCGCGCTTCGACGAGAGGTCGCGTCGACGGAACGGTTCCCACTCCACAGGCACAGAACTGGTGTCTGGCGGGAGCATGGGCTCGAGTACGAGGTCGCCAATCCGGAGGAAGAAGATGTACTCGTTCGTGCGCGAGAACTCGTTCTGACGGCCAGTGCCGGCGGGGTTGATGACACTGCTGACCATGGCCACGCTGGCCTCCGAGAATACCTGGTTCAGCAGGAGCCCGAGGCGGAGGTACTCCTTCTCGTCGATCGTGACGATAAGCGCGGAACGGGCGGGGTTAAGTAGACGCTTCGCGACCTTCAGGCGGCGCTCCATGAATGACAGCCACTTGGAGTGGCGGTAATCGTCTTCGCCATCCACATAGTCGTTGTTGTACTTCCAGTCCTTAGCGCCCGTGTTGTACGGGGGGTCGATGTAGATGCAGTCGACCTTGCCTTGATGCGTGAACAGCATCGCCTCAAGTGCGTGGTAGTTCTCTGCGTTGATGACCGTGTGGAAGGGCTTGTCTGCGCCGCGCTCGATGCGCCCGGTCGATACCAAACCTGGGTAGATCGGGTCACGAAAATCGGCCACGTAGACGACGTCGTCGAGCGAACGCGTCGATTGTTCCCCGGTCTTGGGATCTAGGAGCTCGGCGATCTTCTTGCCCTTCTTGCTCGTCACCTTGATGACGACCCAGGTCACGTCGGTGTCGGCCACCGCGGCTGCCTCCCCCCGCGGGGAGACGAAGCAGACCTTGTCACCGACAGTGATTCGGCGCCCCGCGAGCGCGACCTGCTCGGGCAGATGCCGCTCGAAGTTCAGTCCGAACTCGCGCCTCCTCGACACCAGGTCGAACTGCTTGCGCAACTCCTCCGCGAGTGCCGGGTCCGCTTGCTCGACCCGCTTGATCAGCGAGTGCATCTCGTTACTCATCGCGTTCCTCTGTCAGCACGAGCCATACCCTTCCACGGGCTTCAGACATGTTTGTGCCGCCCGTCCCAATGTCGCGACGTGTCGCCCATACTTCGAACGCGCCACGATACCGAGACCGAGTCCGGCGCTACGCACACGACAGCAGTTCTGACTCCGCCCACCCCCCACCCAGCGAGGATCGAGCGCTGACGACCCGTTCACGAGCGCTCGCCTTCAAGGGGCCGGCTGGTCAACGCTCGCAAGGAGACCAATCGTGCAGCGATCTGTGCGACCACTACGCGATCACGCTCGCCGCGGGACGCCAAGGTCGGCCTTCATGTCGGCTATGACGCGATCCCAGGGTTCCTGCTCCTGCTCCAGCCCAGACTCCCCGCGGATTGCACTTGTGAGGACGATGCGCAGGTGCACCATCAGATCCAGCAGAGACCGTCCCGTTTGGTCGCTTGCCAGAATGCTTATGACGTCTGCCTTCGTCTCCACCTGCAACAGCAGTTCGCGCAGGCTGCGAGCGGCGTCCGGCGCTGGCGGGCTAGGCATGCTCAAGGCGCTGTAAAAGCAGGCGTTGGCAGCCGTGAGAAAGTCTGCATAGGACTCTCTGCGAATGTCCCTCAAAGCCTCAGCTGCACTGTACGTCGCCTGTATCTCCAGCGCCTCACGTTGCGACTTCCGCGTGATCCGGGAGGTAGTGAGCTGCGCCAGCAACCCGACCAGGCCACCGAGCAAGACCGAGGCTGAGCTGATGATCGCAAGGACGTAGGGATCCGCGACTTCGTTGGGCATGAGGAGACCCTACGACCCGTGGATCTTTGCCGATTGTTCGCGTCTCTGCGAGCCGCGCTGCGGCCAGGCAGCCATTCCGCGCCGCCTCACACCACGGAGGTGCGCGTTTGGGTGACTCGCATCTCCGTCTCAGTTTCCGTCTCATTCATCGTCGTTCGCAGACATTCGTGACCGACCAACCCACTTCTGAACCAGGCATCCTGGCTGTCCAAAGACGTGCCTGAACACATCGGCGAGGAATTGGAAAGCGTGTTGGGGGCAACCCCTCACGAGTTCGAATCTCGTATCCTCCGCCACTCCCCGAGAGGCAAGAGTCCGCAGGTCAGAGCGCGGTTCCAGCCTCCAGTGGGACAAACATAGAGAAGGCCGGTCGCTCCTGCGACCGGCCTGCTGCTCGTTCAGGGTCTCAACAGCCCTCTCAAGCCGAAACCAATCCCCCGGCAGAGCCATCCTCCGGCCGGTCCCGACCGGCCGCGGATTCGCCCGTCTGCGTCGCCCAGAGCAGTCCGCCGACCCTCTCGGCAATGTCCGTCCGAACCGGCGCGGTGATGTGCTGGTAGCGCTTGACCATGGTGGACGACGACCAGCTATCACGTCCATCACCGCTCGCTCAGAAACACCCAGCAGCAGGAGGACCGTCGCGGCTGTGTGCCATGCGTCGCGCAATCGGCCGTCGCGGATTCCAGCAGCGGCGAGGAGAGCTTTCCACTCCCGGTAGTCCATATTCGGGTTGAGAGGTTTCCCGGTCCGCCCGGCACAGATCCAGTCCTCGTCGGTCCAGAGCTGCCGGGCAAGAACCGTTCCGCGGCTTGCACCTTCCAGTGCTCTCGCAAGATTGCTGTCAGCTCCGATGGCAGACCGATCGCTCGCCGTCCCGCACGGCGACTTCGTGGGCGCGGTATCCGGTCGAGCCTTCTGCCGATCCGGGCAGAGCCCCGGCTTGCGAGATCGTTCGCCTGATCGATCGCGTAAATCACCCCATCCGCAGGCGGTACGTCCTCCACGTCGTACGACGTGGAGCGCGTCGCCCGCGCACCTGTTGTCCTGATGGGCCTGCCTGAGCGTGACCGTTGCGCCGAGGCGATCCCAGGTGCAGCCTGAGGTGGTGGGCGACGCAACGGCAGGTCGTGAGCTACGCGGGCGGGAACGAGAGAACGCCGTGCTGGACCGGATGCTCGAAGCAACCCGGTCCGGCCGCAGCGACGTCCTGGTACTTCGCGGAGAGCCCGGCATCGGCAAGTCCGCGCTGCTGAACGCGCTGGTTGCGCGTGTCAACGGCTATCACGTCACGCGCGCCATCGGCGTCGAGTCCGAGATGGAGATGTCGTACTCCGGACTCCACCAGCTGTGTCAGCCATTCCTCGACCACATGGATCGCCTTCCGCGACCGCAGCACGAGGCCCTCGGCACGGTGTTCGGCCTTCAGACCGGACCTCCTCCCGATCGGTTCCTGACCGGCCTCGCCGTCCTGAGTTTGCTCTCGGACGCGGCCGCCCAGGAGCCGGTGCTCTGCGTCATCGACGATGCCCAGTGGCTCGATCTGATGTCGGCCCGGATCCTGGCCTTCGTCGCGCGACGTCTGGCAGCCGAGTCGGTGCTGATGATCTTCGCGGTGCGGGAAGGCGAGAGTCACGAACTGACCGGTCTGACCGAACTCGAGATCCGCGGCCTCGGCGACACCGACGCGCGGGCCTTGTTGGAGTCCGCCGATCCGGGGCTGGTCGATTCCCGCGTCCGGGACCGGATCGTGACCGAAACACGCGGCAATCCGCTGGCGCTGCTTGAACTGCCAACCGCATGGACCGCCACCGAACTGGCCGACGGCCCGGGCGTCGGCACACTCACCAACCGGATCGAGGACAGCTTCGTACGACGTATCGAGGTTCTGCCCGCCGACACCCGGCTGCTCTTGCTGACAGCTGCCGCCGAGCCGCTCGGGGATCCGACGCTTCTCTGGCGTGCTGCGGAGCGACTCGGGCTGGGCGCAGACGCGGCAGACGGCGCGAGTGCCTCCGGGCTGATCACCTTCGGGAGGACCATTTGGTTCCGGCATCCGCTGGTTCGCTCGGCGGTCTACCGGCTGTCATCACCCCAGCAGCGGCAAGCTGTGCACCGAGCGTTGTCCGAGGTGACCGACGCAGACCTCGACCCGGATCGCCGGGTCTGGCACCTATCGCTCGCGACGCCGTTACCCGACGAGGACGTGGCTGCGGAGCTCGAGAGCTCTGCCTTGAGAGCTCAATCCCGTGGTGGCTTCTTCTGCGCCGGGGCGTTCCTCGAGAGGTCGGCGGCCTTGACGATCGACCCCGGCCGCCGGGCCCAGCGGGTACTGGCCGCCGCGGCGGCGAAACGCAATTCCGGCGCACTCGACGCGGCGCTGGACCTGCTCGGCCAGGAAGTCACCGGGCCGCCCGATCCGATCCGGTCCGCGGAGGCGGAGCGGTTGCGAGGCGAGATCGCGTTCGACCAGGGGCGAGCCCATGAGGCCGCGCGCACGTTGCTCGGCGCGGCCAGACATCTCGAGCCGTACGACGCCAACCGCGCGCGGGGCGCCTATCTCGAAGCGATGTCGGCCGCGATGTGGGCCAGCGGGCCGGCGGTTCCGGACATCCTGTCCTTCGCCGCGGCCGCTGCTCCCCCACCGTCCGACGCGGATCTATCGGGCGACATGCTGCTCCAGGGACTCGCAGTGCGCTTCACCGAGGGATATGTGGCGGCCGCGCCCAAGCTGGTCAAAGGCCTCGACCAAGCCCTGCACTCGGAGATCGGTGCCGCCGAGGTCGGCAGCTGGCTCTGGCTCGCCGGGAACCGGGTGAGCGGCATCGTCGCGATCGAGGTCTGGGACTTCGAGGCCGCGGAGGCACTCGCCCTCCGGCAGGACCGGCTGACCCGCGCGTCCGGCGCGCTCGTACAACTGCAGTTCGCCCTGAACTTCCGCTCGTATCTGCGGTGCCTGGCAGGCGACCTGTCCGCCGCGGCGGCCTTGATCGAGGAGGACCGGCAGATCGCGGCCGCGACCGGGAATCCGCCGCTCAGCCACGGCCGCCTGCTGCTGGAGGCCTGCCGTGGCGACGACGTCACGGCGAACGGGCTGATCGACGCCGCGATCCGGGAAGCGACCGCTCGAGATCAGGGCCGGATGGCCGTCTTCGCGACCTACGCGAGTGCCGTCCTGCACAACGGCCTCGGCCGGTACGACGTCGCGCGGGAAGCCGCGTCGCGCGTGTTCGAGCAGGACGCCATCGGGTACGGCGGACTGGTCGCGAGTGAGCTGGCCGAAGCCGCCTGCCGAACCGGCGAAACCGCACTGGCCGAGTCCGCACTCGCCTGGCTGACCGAACGCAGCACCGCCACACCGACCGACTGGGGCTTCGGCATCGAGGCACGCGTCCGCGCCCTGCTCTCCTCCGACGAGACCGCCTACCGAGAATCGGTCGAGCGCCTGGGCCGGACCCCGCTGCGCGCCGAGCTGGCCCGGTCCCAGCTCCTGTACGGCGAATGGCTCCGGCGCGAAGGTCGTCGTGTCGACGCCCGCGAACCGTTGCGGGCCGCGCACGAATCGCTGGTCGGGATGGGCTTCCAGGCCTTCGCCGAACGGGCCCGCCACGAGCTGCTCGCGACCGGGGAAACAGTCCGCAAGCGATCCCCGGAGACGATGACCGACCTCACCGCGCAGGAAGCGCAGATCGCCCAGCTCGCCCGGGACGGATACACCAATGCCGAGATCGGGGCGCAGCTGTTCATCAGCCCACGCACGGTGGAATGGCATCTGCGCAAGACCTTCCCCAAGCTCGGCATCACCAACCGCCGCCAGCTCCGCCGCGCGCTGGCCCGCTCCGGCTGACCTTCTTCACCACGAGAAGCCGGCAGAACACTGATCGTCCATTGCCTGCCCGGACAGCTAGCATCCGAAGGGTGTCGACCGAGTCCGTTGTCTCCACCTGGGCGCCCCTGCACCGGCGGGTGTTCCGCATGCTGTGGCTGGCCCAGCTCGGCTCGAGTATCGGCAGCTGGATGCAGACCGTCGGTGCTCAGTGGACAGTCGTGCATGAGCCGCACGCCGCGGCGCTCGCCTCGATCGTGCAGGCCGCCAGTCTGATCCCGGTGCTGTTCGTGTCACTGCCCGCCGGCGTGCTCGCCGATGTACTGGACCGCAGACGGCTGATCGCCTGGGTCACGCTGGCCATGGCCATCATCGCTGGGGTGCTGGCGGTTCTGAGTGCGAGCGGAATGCTGACCCCGGTCAGCCTGATCGCGATCATCTTCCTGCTCGGTGCGTGCCAGGCGTTGACCAGTCCGGCCTGGCAGGCGATTCAGCCGGAGCTGGTCCCGCGCGACGAACTGCCCGCGGCCGCCGCGCTCGGCAGTCTCAACATCAACATCGCGAGGGCGATCGGCCCGGCGCTGGCCGGTCTGATCCTCGGGTTCACCGGCCCGGCCGCGGTGTTCGGCATCAACGCGGTCGCGTCCCTCGCGGTGCTGGCCGCGCTGCTGATGTGGCACCGGCCGGCCACGGTCGCGGCCGCCGGCGAGCCGTTGCTGCCGGCTCTCCGCGCCGGTATCCGCTACGTCACCTATGAGCCCGGAGTACGGCGGATCATGCTCCGCGCGCTCGTCTTCGTTCTCCCAGCTTCCGCCCTGTGGGGCCTTCTGCCGGTCGCAGCCGTCACGCGGCTAGGGCTGGGTTCGGCCGGGTACGGCGTACTGCTCGGAGCACTTGGGCTCGGCGCTGTCGGTGGGGCCGTGGTGCTCAAGCCACTGCGTGAGCGGCTCGGACGCAACACGTTGATCGGCTGTGCGACCGTCGCCTACGCGGTCGGCGTGCTGGCGGTTGCCTTGCTGCACAACGCGGTTGTGGTCGCATTGCTCCTGATGCTGGCCGGGGCCGGTTGGCTGGTGGGGTTGTCCACGCTCAACACGGCCCTTCAACTCGCCTTGCCCGCCTGGGTCCGGGCGCGAGCTCTGGCTGTGTATCTGATGGTGTTCCTGGGCGGCCAGGGTGTCGGAGCGTTGATCTGGGGTCTGGTCGCGGCCGGCCTCGGTGCCTCCACGACGCTGGCCATTGCCGGCGTAGGGCTCGTCCTGGGCGCCGCTTCGTTGCTAGTGGCACCGATTTCCCCGCAGACCGGATACCTGGACCGGACCGTGGTGATGCCGTGGTCCGATCCTGAGATAGGCATCGAAGACGGCGCCGACCTCGATCCGCGGGACGGCCCGGTTCTGGTCGAGGTCTCGTACCGGGTCCCACCGGAGAACGCCCAGCAGTTCCGGACCGCGCTCGCGCAGGTCGGTCTCTCACGGCTACGGACCGGAGCCCGCCGGTGGGCGACGTACCGGGATGTCAGCGCGCCGGACGTGTACATCGAGGTGTTCGAAGTCGCGTCCTGGTCCGAACATCTGCGCCAGCACCACGAACGCATCACCGGGGAGGACGCCGACCTGTACCGGGCGGCCGGCGAGCTCGCCGTCGAGTCGCCGATCGCCCGGCACCTGCTGGCGAACTGATCAGCCGCGGAGCAGCCCAGCGGCCGGGTCGGTTTCACGTTGCGAGCGTTGGGCTCGAGAAGAACTCTGCGGGGGAAGTGACCCCCGCCGCCACCCTTGCGAAGCCGTCCATGGCCGAGGGGCTTCGCGACACCGCGCCGAGCAGGCGCTGCATCTCCGGCGCCGGCGGCTCCAGTGAGGCGAACTGGGCGGTGAACCCGTATATCGGCATGACCTGGGCGTCCCGACTGTCCTGGTACTCCTTCATGGCCGCGTCGTACGTCCGTCTGCCGGTGAAGGTCTGGTGGAGCGCCTGCACGCACAGTTCCGCGTCCCGGAAGGCGTCCTGGATGCCCTGGGCGGTGATGAAGTCCTTGAGATAGCCGGCGTCGCCGACCAGTGCCCAGCCGGGCCCGTACGGTGTGCGGAAGTAGTTGGGGACCGCCATTCCGACGAGTCGCTCCACCAGGGTGGCCGACCTGGCCCGGGCGGCGAAAGCTGGGACCAGGTCCATGATGGCGAGGTACCCGGCATCAACGTCCGATCGGTTGTCTTCAGGCGTCACGCATCGGCAGCCCGGCAGATGACCACGAGTCCGGCCGTCGTTGGTCGGCCAGGCGCCGCAGGCCCGGTCGGGCCGGATGTAGGTCTCGAACCGGCCGCCCATCGGCAGCCCGGCCCAATAGGAGTAGTAGCTGCGCAAGTTTCGGCTTCTCGGCGCCGGGGATGGCGCTCGGCCGCCCATTTGACCGCCGCGGGCGAGAGGTCGATGCCATATGCGTCGTACCCGGCGTCGAGCGCTGGCGATGGCCAATTAGGCGCCGGGGGTTCGGTCACCCGGGGAGACCAGGCCGGTCTCGTATGCGAGTACGACGGCCTGGGCCCGATCGCGCAGTGACAGCTTGGCGAAGATCCGGGCAACGTGGGTCTTCACCGTCGCCTCGCTGAGCGTCAGCTCGGCAGCGAGCTCCGCATTCGACATCCCGTGACCCATCAGCGTCAGCACCTCCAGCTCCCGCGGCGTCAGCACGGCGAGATCCCGGTGTACGGCGGGTTGGAGCCGGGCCGTGATCACCGACCGCGAACCGTTCGACCAGCCGTCGCGTGATCGATGGAGCCAGCAGCGCGTCACCGGTGTTGACCAAGCGGACCGCCGCGGCGAGGTGCTCCGGCGTGACGTCCTTCAGCAGGAACCCGCTCGCGCCGGCGGCCAGAGCGGCGTACACGTAGCGATCCAGGTCGAACGTCGTCAGCATCAGCACGCGGCAGTCCGGCGACTCGGCCAGGATCCGGCGGGTCGCTTCCAGCCCGTCCATGGTCGGCATCCGGATGTCCATCAGTACGACGTCCGGACGCAGCCGCCGTACCGCCTCGACCGCCTCACCGCCGTCGCCGGCCTCGCCGACCACCTCGATCCCGCGCGCGGTCAGGATCATCCGGAACCCGATCCGGACCAGCGCCTGGTCGTCCGCGATCACCACTCGAGGCTCTGCTCACGGCCGCTCCAACGGGATCCTGGCCCGCACGCGGAACCCGCCGCCGAGTCGCCGCCGCGCGTCGAGGTCACCGCCGTACACCGCGACCCGCTGGCGCAACCCGAGCAGCCCTCGTCCCTCTCCGTCCGGCCCGGGCTGGACGTCCACCGGACAGCACGCTCGGCCCGGTGTTGAGCACCTCGACCCGCAACGCGTTGTCGGCGTACCGGACCGTCACCTCCGCCTTCACCCCGTCGCCGTGCTTGAGCGCGTTGGTCAGCGCCTCCTGGATGATCCGGTACGCCGTGACGTCCACGCCGGCCGGCAACGGCCGGGGCTCACCCGAGATGCGTACGTCGACCGGCAGGCCGGCGAACGCGATCCGGTCGATCAGCGGGCTCGACCGGCTCAGACTGGGCTGCGGCGACAGCTCGCGTCGTGCCGTCAGCCGTCGGCCGACGGCGCGAGCAGCAGCCGAGCAGGTGCCGCAGCTCGGTCATCGTGTCGCGACCCGCTGCCTCGACCGCGAGCAGCGCCGCCTCGGCGTCGGCCGGTTCGCGTCGCCAGCACGTGCCGGGCAGCGCCGGCCTGGATGACCATCACGCTGACGTTGTGACTGACGATGTCGTGCAGATCCTGGGCGATCCGGGCCCGCTCGGCGTCGACCGCGTTCTGCGCCGCGCTCTCCCGCTCACGCTCCAGCAGCCAGCCGCGCTCCTCGAGCGCCCGGCGGTGCGCGCGCCGGGCCCGGACGAGCGCGACCGCGAGCGCCACGGCCGTCAGGCAGGCCAGCGACGAGCAGCCAGATCGTGATCCACACGGACCACCTGTCCCAAGGGGCCGCGGATTCCGCATCATCCGCAGGTGGCACGCCGTACATCCGCAGGATGACAGGGCCGCGCACGTTACGTCCGCAGACTGACGTACGGCGAGCGCCGCCGGCCCTAGCGTGAACGCATGACGGATGCAGAAGGCAACGAACAGGCGGTCGTCCGGCTCGACCGACGTCCGCAAGGAGTACGGCGAATCCGTCGCGCTGGACGGGGTCTCGCTGGAGATCCACGCCGGTGAGGCGGTGGCGGTGATGGGACCGTCCGGCAGTGGCAAGTCGACGCTGCTCAGCATGATCGCGGGGCTGGACCGGCCGACCTCCGGGTCCGTCGTCGTCCACGGCGAGGAGCTGGGCTCGCTCGACGAGAAGGGCCTGGCGCTGTACCGGCGCCGCCGGATCGGCATGATCTTCCAGTTCTTCAACCTGCTCGACGACCTGTCGGCCCTCGACAACGTCGCGCTGGCCGCGCAGCTGACCGGGACCTCCGCGTCGCACGCCCGGAAGCGCGCTCTGGAACTGCTTCGAGGAGCTCGGCATCGCCGGACCGGCGCAACGCCTACCCGGCCCAGCTCAGCGGCGGCGAGCGCCAACGGGTCGCCGTCGCCAGGGCACTGATGAACCGCCCGGCCCTCCTGCTCGCCGACGAGCCCACCGGCGCTCTGGACACCCGCGCCGGCGAACAGGTGATGGACCTGCTGCTCGACCTCAACCAGATCGGCCAGACGCTGCTGCTCGTCACCCACGACGAGCAACTCGCCACCCGGTGCGCCAGCCGGCTGGTCGAGGTGGTCGACGGCCAGGTCGCCCGCGAGCGCAGCCTGGAGCGTACGCCGTGAGCGCCGTGTGGCCGGTCTCTCGAGCAGCGGTACGGCGCCGCAGGCTCCAGACGATCGTGATCGGTGTCGTCGTCGCATTGTCGACCACGATGATCGTGGTGGCGCTAGGACTCCTCGCAGCTTCGTCAGGGCCGTTCGACCAGGCGTACGCGCGTCAGAGCGGTGCACACCTGGTGGCGTCGTACGACCGAAGCAAGGTCGTCGGACAGTCAGCTCACCGACGCCGCCAAGCAGGCTCAGGTCGAGGCCGTGGCAGGACCGTTCGGGCTGGCCACTCTGGACCTCAACATGGGTGGACGCCCGCTGCCGCTTGTCGTGGTGGGCCGCGCGGACGCTGGTGGGGCTGTCGACCGCCTCAACGTGTGGGAAGGCCGCTGGCCCGACAAGCCCGGTGAGATCGTGCTCAACCGGAACCCGGTCACCTCCAGCCAGCAGCGCGGTGCCGCGACGGTGGGGACGCAGGTGACGAGCGGTGCGACCAAACTGACCGTGGTCGGGTTCGCCTACAGCGTGAGTGAGTCGGCCGACGCGTGGGTCACGCCTGAGCAGATGACCTCGTTGAAGCCCACTGCCAGTCAGATGCTCTACCGCTTCACGGAGGCCACGACCAATGCACAGGTCTCGGCGGGGCAGTCCGCGGTGATTACCGGTCTGCCGACGAGCGCGTTGCTCGGCACGCAGTCGTACCTCGCGTTGCGAGCCGTTGCCTCCGGTGAACCGAACACGTTCGTGCCGTTCCTGATGGTGTTCGGCTGGCTCGGGCTGGCGGTCGCCGTACTGATCGTGGCCAACGTCGTCAGTGGGGCGGTGGTGGCCGGGTTCAAGCACATCGGCGTACTGAAGGCACTCGGGTTCACGCCGACGCAGGTGATGGCGGTCTATCTCGCGATGATCTCTATTCCGGCGATCGTGGGCTGTGCGCTCGGCACGGTCCTCGGCAATGTGCTCGCGGAATCCTTGCTGACAAGGGCTTTCGAGAACTACGGCGCTGAGGGTATCGGTGTGCCGATCTGGGTGGACGTGGCCACGCTGCTCGGCGTACCGCTGCTGGTGGCGCTGTCCGCGCTGGTGCCCTCCCTGCGCGCTCGTAGTCTGTCGGCTGCCGAGGCGATCAGTGCAGGTAGCGCGCCACGGGCCGGCCGGGGGTTGCGGGCCCAGCGCTGGCTGAGCGGCACTCGGTTGCCGCGGTCCGTCAGTCTGGGGCTCGGTCTGCCGTTCGCTCGTCCTGCGCGTACGGCGCTGACGCTGGCAGCCGTCGTACTCGGGGTGACGAGTGTGACGTTGGCTGTTGGCCTCGGGAAGTCGTTGACGAGCTACCAGACCGCTGCGAGTCGTGCGGGCGCTGTCGACGTGACGATCTACGCCGGCACGGCGGAGGAGGGTCCACAACTCGCTCCGGAAGGTGCGGAGGAGGCGCCGCCGGTCGCGAAGCTGAGCGATCCGGCGGACGAGGCACTGATGCGGTCGACATCCGGAGCCGCGTATGTGACCGCCAGCCGGGACATGCTGATGCGGCTCGTCGGAACGAAGACGGATCTCCGGGTCACCTTCTATCGCGGTGATTCGACGCAGATCGGCTACCGGGTGCTGGAGGGACACTGGTTCGACGGACCGGGTCAGGTGGTCGTGTCCGAACGCTTCCTGTTACAGCGTGGTCTCTCGATCGGCGACACGATCGCGCTGGAGTCGAAGGGCAAGCCTACGCAGGCCACGATCGTCGGCAAGGCGCTCTACAACTCGGGCGAGGAAGTGCTCTCCAACTGGGAGACCCTGGCGCTGATCGACCCAGCGCTCCGAGCGAACTCGTACGAGATCCGGCTCAAGCCAGGCATCGACGTCGATGCCTACGTGAAAGCCGTCCTGGCCGGCGACCCAGGTTTGGAGGAAGTGCCTGGGCAGGATCCAGGCACGTTCATCGCGGTGGTGTTGGCGACCGTCATACTGCTCACGCTGATGCTCGGGACCGTGGCGGCGCTCGGTGTCTTCAACACCGTCGTACTCAACACTCGAGAACGACGCCGCGACCTCGGCATGCTCAAGTCGATCGGCATGACACCCGGCCAGGTCACGATCATGGTGGTCACGTCAATGGCGGCCCTCGGCGCTCTCGGCGGCCTGCTCGGCATCCCCTTCGGCATCATCGCCCACCGCCTCGTCGTCCCCGCCATGGCCAACGGCGCCCAGGTAGCCTTCCCCGACTTCATGCTCGACGTCTACCCATTCCCCCTCCTGGCCCTCTTCGTCCTCTCCGGCATCTTCATCGCCGCCCTGGGCGCCTACCTCCCAGCCCGCTCCGCCGCCCAAACCACCATCGCCGAAGTCCTCCACAACGAGTGAGGTCCGAACGCTTGATGCTCGAGTTGCTGCACAGCCTTGATTGAAATCCGGCTGACCGGGCGGGGCGTCGTACGAAAGACTCTGTTGTATGGATGAGGTGGTGCGGAGTAATCGGGTGGCTTGGGAGGAGGCTTCGACCAAGCATGTGCGGGAGTACGACGAACTGCTGCAGGAGGCGCGGAGTGGGCCGCGACTCTTCGAGCGGGAAGCGGAACTTCTCCGACCCTTGCTCGATGGGGATCCGACAGTTGTGCACTTCCAGAGTGGACACGGCCTGGACGATGTTGCGCTGGTGAAGGCCGGGGCACGCCAGGTGGTGGGTGTGGACTACAGCTCGGTGGCCGCCGGTGCGGCGCAGCGGAGGGCGGTCGAGCTCGGCCTGAACTGCCGGTACGTCGTCGCCGAGGTCCCCGGCGTACCCGTGAAGGACGGGGCCGCCGATCTCGTCTACACCGGCAAAGGCGCGCTGATCTGGATGCGCGACATCGCCGCGTGGGCAACAGACGCGGCCCGGGTACTGCGACCGGGCGGCCATCTCTTCGTGTACGAAGCCCACCCCGCCGTGCCGTTGTGGACCTGGGACGAGGACGAGCCGCGGATCCGGCCGGATCGCAGCTACTTCGCGCAGTCGCACATCAACGACACGTTCCCCGCCAACGGCGCCCAGGAATGGCAGTGGAACCTCGGCCAGATCGTCACCGCGGTCGTCGCCGCCGGCCTGCGGGTCGAGATCCTCGAGGAGTACGCGGAGCCGTTCTGGCGACCCGCCGACGACACCGACGCCGCCGCCTGGTCCGGCCGGCTCCCCAACTCCTACGCCCTACTCGCCCGCCGCCCCTGAACGACCAGGTACTCAGCCGGCAGTACGGCGTCGTACGAGGTGAAGAGCGAGAGCAGGTCAGCGCGCAGAGCCGTCCACCGATGATCCAACGCCTCCCGCGCCCGCACGACCGGCCCGAACGTCGTCGCGTAGCACTCGACGGCGGCCGACGGCGACTCGTGGCGGATGACCGACACCTCGCGACTGAACGAGAGCGCGATCCCGGTCCCCTCGAACAGTTCGCGCACCTTGTCCTCGTCACCCCAGCTCAACGGCGGATCGACGTACGACGGATCGGGCGGGAGGTACCCGCCGACGACCCGGAAGAACTCACCGATCACGCCGGACGGCGTCCAACTGCACAACCCCAGCCGCCCGCGCGGCCGCAGTACCCGGGCGATCTCGTCGGCGACCACCTCGTGCCGGGGCGCGAACATGCAGCCGAACGTCGAGAGCACCACATCGAAACGCTCGTCGGAGAAGGGCAGCTCCTCGGCGTCACCCTCGACCCACTCGATCCCGAGTCCGGCCGCCCGTTCCCTGGCCTGCACGAGCATTGCCGGAGTGAGATCAAGGCCGGTGACCCGGGCTCCCGTCTCGGCGGCCGGGATCGCGGCGTTCCCCGTCCCGCAGGCAACGTCGAGCACGTCCTCACCGGGCCGGACGCCCAGGGTCCTCACCAACCGCGACCCCACGTCGTACAAGCCTTCTTGCCGCATCATCGCGTCGTAGTCACCGGTCGACCAGGTCGTCCGCACCGACTCCTTGTACTGCGCCAGTTGTTCCATGAACCTCATCATCGACAGCCGCAGACCCGGACCGCTTCGCTCGAACAGGCCACCTCACCGAGATGGCCTCCTCAGGCCATGAGCCCCAGTTGAGTGGCCCGCGACACCGCCGCGGCACGAGTAGAACAACCCAACCGCGTGTAGATGTTGGCCACGTGCCGGTGCACCGTGTGCTCACTGATCACCAGCCGCTCGGCGATGTCCCGATCCCCGAGGCCGGCCGCTACCAGTCGCAGTACGGCGATCTGTCGCGCGGTGAGCATCGTCCGACGCGGTACCCGGGTCAGTTCCTCCCGGGCCTGATCCGCCTCGAACGGCGCCAGACCGTCGTACAACTCGACAGCGTCCTCGAAGCAGACCTGCGCCTTCTCGTACTCGCCGAGCGCGGCCGCATGCACGCCCTCCACGAAGCACGCCGCCGCACGCAACGGCCGGGTCCCCACTGACGACGCGATCGAGCGGAACTCGGCCAGATGGGCCGCGGCCGCATCCAGCTCGCCGAGCGCCGTTTCGGCCCGCACGAGCAACTCGAGAGGCCAAGCCCGACCGACCGATCCCACCGCAGGCAACTGCCGAAGCATCCGGTCCAGCACTGCCCGCGCCGCCGCCGGATCTCCCCGATCCAGGCTCAGCTCGGCCACCCCGCGCTTGGCGAGCGGGTGCCACGGCACCTCGTTGAACAGCGCCTCCGCCTCGGCGAGCCTCCCTTGCCGGCGGCGCAATTCACCAAGCCGTACGACGGCCTCGGCCCGCCAGTACGGCCGTTTCACGGTCAGGTCCTCCTGTGCCCCGGTCAGCTCCAGTTCGGCCTCGGCCACCTTCCCGTGCCACCCGAGGGTCACCGCGTAGTGCGCCCGGCAGACCCCGATGACGAAGCGCGCCTCCATCCGCCGGCTGAACTCCTCGATCTGCCGACACCACTGAGCACCGCGCTCGTAGTCGCGGACCTCCTCACACGCCGACATCAACTGGCAACACGTCCACGCCGCGGGCGCCAGGTTCTCGTACTCTCCCCCGAGAGCGGCCGCGGCAGCTTCGTCGAGACATCGCATCCCCTGCTCGACCGCGCCCTCGCCCACCAACGCCAGTCCTTCGGTGGCGAGACTGAACATCTCCAGGTCCACCGCCCGATGCCGCCGGCCGACCTCCCGAGCCCGTACGGCGAGATCGCGCGCGCGACCGGTGTCGTGGCGACCGAGCGCGCCGTGGGCGTCGAACACCGTGAGCCAGCCGCGCTCGGGGCAGTCCAGGTCCCCGAGCAGCCGAGCAGCCCGGTTGAACCATCCCTCCGCAACCGCCTCGGCACCGTGGAACTCGTTGTGGTCGTCACCGAGCCACAGCGCCATCCGGGCCGCACCGCGCACGTCGTCGACCTGCCGATACAAGCGGTACGCCTGTTCACGCGCGTCCAGGCAGGCAGCCACGTCCTCGAGCCACCAGACCGCCCAGCTCAGCCCTTCGTACGCCTCGGCCGTTGACGCAATCTCGAGAGCCTTCTCGAACTGCAGCCGGGCAGCCGGCCAGGCGCCCCGCGACAGGGCATCCCGGCCGGCCTCCACTGCCTCGTCGTACACAGGCCCACGGTGGAGCTAGGCAGTCATCGAGCGCAAGGGCGGACTACAAGTGCGGCAGGAGTTCGGCCTCCTCGTAGTCCAGGTGCGCGGTGAGCGTATCGACAAGACGGTCCACCTGCGCGACGAGGTCAGGCGGTGGATCGGCCACCTGCTTCTCCAGCTCTTCAAGGAGTACGGCGATCTGGTCGTGCTCGGTCTGGAGCCGGGCGATCGTATCGGCCAACTCGGGATGCTGAGCCGCAAGGGCCGGGAAGAGGGCGGTCGACTCGCCCGTGTGGTGGAAGTGCAGCCCCTGGCACAGCGTCAGGCAGTTGATGCAGAGTTGAGCGCCCAGACCTGCCGTGCCGGAGGTCGCGACTTCCTTGCGGATCAGAGCCAGCTCACGCCGGAGCGCGGTGTGGACGAGCTTCAGCATCTCCGCGAACGAGCCGCCACCGCCGCTGGGGGGACCGGGATGCTGGACGAGGGCGACGACCGGGATCGTGCGAGTGGTCCTCAACTGGTAGTCACCCCACCCGGGGTCTGCCTCGACCAGCCGGGCGAACACCTCGTCGCGTTCGGCATCCCGCAGTACGACGGCTGTGGCCGGGTAGGTGAGCAAGCCGGACTCGACGGTCACCTCGGGGTTGGCGACCAGGTTGTGGTACCAGTCCGGGTGCTTCGGACCGCCGCCGGCCGAGCCGACGACGAGGACGCGATCGCCGTCCGGGTAGTAGCCGAGGATCGCGGTGTGCTGCTCGCCGGAACGGGCGCCGGTGGTTGTCAACAGCAAGTATCTGCCGCCGTCGACCTGGCCGGCGTTCGCCCGGAACTGCTTGATGAGATCGTTCAGGATTCGCTTCTCGCTCTGGTGGTTTCAGGCATGCGGAATGACCTTGGCGAACAAGGAGAGAAAGAAGGTGGGCCGCGAATGGCCCTGCCGGCGCTCAGAACGCAGCCGGGAACCCGACTCGTGAATGGCCAATGGCCGACCCGGCAGTCACGACCGGAATCCTAGACGGTGATCGGCGCCGGGACAATCAAGATCGTCCGAGCCCACCTCAGCTAGTCACGGTGTAGTCCAGGCCGGTGAGTACGCCGAAGTGGTCGCTGAGCCAGACGCCGTCGACTGGGGCGTCACCGACGAGGTCGGCGCGCACGATCCGAGCCCGCGCCTCCGGATGCGCGTGCGCGGAACCGACGAAGATGTAGTCGTACCTGGATCCGCATGCCGATCCAGGTTCCCCGGAAGCCCTGCGCCTACCCACGGTCGCCCGGCGGGTGCGAAACGTAGTACGAACCGGGTAATTCGGTAAGGTCTTGCAGAAATCATCTCGGAAGACGCAGAAAAACCGGACGGATGCTGTAACGGCGGCCACACTGTGACGATAAACGGGTGAGCGACCCGACGGGGGGACCGAGTGGGAAGCTCCGGTGTTTCTTCGGGACCACCGCATGTTGTGGGGGGCCTCGCAGGTGCTCACCCGGGGCGGGGTGAGCACCTGTTCGAGGTTTACCGGGCTCAGCCCTTGATGCCCACGTTCGCCATTCCTTCGACGAACCGCTTCTGGGCGAACACGAACAACACGATCATCGGCAGGGTCGCCAGCGCCGTACCGGCCATCAGATAGGGCCACTCGATCTCGGCCGGGTTCTGGGAGAAGATCGCCAGCCCCAGTTGCAGCGGCCGCATCGAGTCCGACGTGGTGATCATCAACGGCCAGAGGAACCCGTTCCAGGCCGCCTCGATCTGGAACACCGCGATGGTGATCAGGGCCGGTTTGATCAGCGGCGTCATGATCCGCCAGAAGATGCCGAACTCACCGAGCCCGTCGACCCGGGCCGCCTGGGCCAGCTCGTTCGGCACCGAGACGTAGAACTGCCGGGCCAGGAAGGTGAACAGCGGCGCCGCGCCGAGCGGGATGATCAGGCCCCACCACGAGTTCAGCCAGCCGATGCCGCCCTGGCCGAGGATGTTGTTGCCGCCGAACAGCGGGATCGACTTCACGATCAGGAACAGCGGCACCAGGATGATCTGGAACGGCACCAGCAACAGCACGATGAAGTAGGTCAGCAGGGCCTTCGACCCCCGCAGCGGCAACTTGGCCAGCGCGTAGCCGGCCGTCGTACAGACCGCGAGGGTGAAGGCGGTCTCGCCGACCGCGATGAACAGGCTGTTGCGGAAGTACCGCAGGAACGGCGCGGTCTGCATCGCCTCGACGAAGTTGCGCCAGCGCAGTTCGCCGGGCAGCCAGCCGAACTCGGCGATCTCCGCGTTGCTCTTGAACGCGGTCAGCAGCATCCAGACGAACGGCGTGATCATCAGGATCGCGCCGACGATCAGGACGACGTACAAGACGATCTTGCCGATCCGGAACGAGGGCGCCTTGGACGACGCCACCGGTCCGGCAACACTCACGCTAGTCATTGACATCCGCCTTCTGGAGCAGGCGTCCGACCCCGATGAAGAGCGCGATCACGACCATCATGATCACGGTCTCGGCGGACGCATAGCCGAGTTTCAGGTCCTGGAACGCGTTCTGGTAGATGTCCATCACGAGCACCCGGGTCTCGGAACCCGGGCCGCCCTGGGTCATCACGTAGACCAGGTCGAACACCTGGAAGGTGCCGACGATCGAGGTGATCAGGACGAAGAACTGGACCGGGCCGATGGCCGGCCAGGTGACGTTGACGAACCGCTGCCAGCGGCTGGCACCGTCCAGCTCGGCCGACTCCAGCAGGTCGCGGGAGACGCCCTGCAGCGCGGCCAGATAGATGATGACCTTGGTGCCAAGGCCCTGCCAGATGCCGACCACCATCAGCGACGGCAGCGCGGTCGCCGGGTCGGCCAGCCAGCGGTTCGGCGCGAAGCCGAACAGGCTGAGGAACCCGTTCGCCAGGCCCGAGCCAGGGTTGTAGATCCACAGCCAGATGGTGGCGACCGCCACCGTCGCGGTGACCGTCGGGATGTAGAACGCGGTCCGGAAGAAGCCGAGCCCGCGGATCTTCTGGTTCAGCCCGATCGCGACCGCGAGCGCGATCGCCATCGAGATCGGGATCACCACGATCGCGTAGAGCACCGTGTGCCACAGCGACGCCTGGAAGTCGACGTCGCGGAACAGGTCGGCGTAGTTGCCGAACCCGACCCACGCCCAGGTGTCGCCGAAGCTGTAGTCGGTCAGGCTGAGCACCAGCACCGCGACCACCGGGATCACGATGAAGACGGCGGAGTGCAGCAGCGCCGGCGCGAGCAGAGCCCAGCCGGCCCGGACCTGGCTGCGAATCAGCGTCCGGCCGTCCTTCGCCGGTGCCGCCTTGCGAGGAGAGTCGAGTGCCGGACGTTCCAGAGTTGTGCTCATGCCTCCACCTCACTGACGCTCGGCTCCGGCACGAGCACTTTGGGGGCTGTGTTGTTTGTTCGCTCGCTGCGCTCACTCATCGTGATTGTCCTGCCAGGTTGGCCAGCACCTTGGCGGGATCCTTCTGACCGAGGACCGCCTGGGTGAGCTGGATGTCGAAATTGCCGCGCATCTCGAGCCAGTTGGACGGCACCTCGTTCTCGTTCACCGCGTAGACGAGGCCGTCGGCGACGAACTGGCTGAGCGGGTTCGACTTCGCCTGCGGCGAGTTGCTCGCGTCCGTGTAGGCCGGGATCTTCTTGTTCAGCTTGGCGACCGCGTCCAGCGTGGTCGGCTTGCTCAGCTGCTCGATGAAGGCCCAGGCCGCGTCCTTGTGCCGGCTGCGCGACCCGATCGAGGCCAGGTCACCACCGACGTATTCGATCTCCTTGCCGCTGTCGAAGCGGAAGAACTTCAGGTCGTCGCAGGTCTTCTGGCCGATGCCCTTCTCGGAGCAGTCGACGCCGCCGTTGACGATGCCCATCGCGGCCTCACCGCTGAGAACGAGCGGCTGCTGCGCCGCGTTCTGCTGGCCGTACGGCTGGACGTTGTTGATCATCGACTTGATCCACAACAGCGTGTCCAGGCCTTCCTTGTTGTTGAAGTTCGGCTCGCCGCCGATGTACAGCGGCGTACCGGTCGAGGCCAGGAAGGTGACGAACGACTGCCGGAAGCCGGTCGCGGAGGCCAGGTCGAAACCGCTGCGGGTGATGTTGCCGTCGGCATCGCGCTTGGTCAGCTTCTCGGCCGCCGTCTTGATCTCGGCCAGCGACTTCGGCGGCTTGTCCGGATCCAGACCGGCCTCGCGGAACGCGCTCTTGCGCAGTGCGACCGCGCGGGCGTCGGCGAGCAGCGGGTAGGCGAACAACTTGCCGTCGTACGTCGCCGCCGGGATCAGCGCCGCCTGACTCTTCTCCTTGATCACGTCCGGCGTCACGCCGTACTCGCCCAGATCGGCGAAGATCCGCTTCGACGCGAACGGCTGGACCCAGCCGACGCCGGTGACCACCACGTCGTACGGGATACCGGCCGCGATCGAGGTGGACAGCTTCTCGTTCAGGTTCTTGTAGGTCGCGAAGTCCGGCTCGACCT
Organism: uncultured Actinomycetota bacterium; assembly: GCA_963770725.1. Lineage (GTDB taxonomy): Bacteria > Actinomycetota > Actinomycetes > Propionibacteriales > Kribbellaceae > Kribbella. The sequence continues at coordinate 123,896 of CAVYQT010000006.1, read as the reverse complement.
TCATCTTCGGATAGACCTCGTTGAAGTCGGCGACGACCTTGGCGAACTCCTCCCGGCCCGCCGTACTGGGCGGGAACGAGGGGAGCAGGACCCGTAACGTGCCGGTCGCCTCGGCCGGCGGAACGCCTTCCGTACTCTCGTCGATCACCCCGTTGCCACAACTGCCGACCAGCACGCTGAGCGCGGCGGCCAGCACGGTCAGTCCCACACCACGTCTCACAGGGGGCTCCTTCGCTGCCTGTTTCGGCCGGGTCCGTGACCGGACCACCGCCCAAGTGCAGCGAAAGTATGGGAAAGGGCTTTCCTCGTCAATACCCTAGCGCTCGAATGATCACTTTCGATCAGTTCCGGAACAAAACGACGCCTGGTTCCGCCTGAAGGGCCGCTCCACAGGAGGTCCGGATGTTCAGATCGGGCAGCAGGCTGAGGTGCTGCACCGGCCCCGGACCGGACTGCAGTTTGCGCAGCAGGAGCTCGCAGGCCGTCTCGCCGAGGGCGAACTTCGGCGGGCAGACAGCCGTCAGCGGTACGACGGCCAACGCAGCAGTCACGTCGTTGTACGCGATGACAGCCAGGTCCTCGGGGACACGCAGCCCACGCTCCATCGCCCGCTCCACCAACCGGGCACCGTGCTCGTCGGAGTGCACCAGCACCGCCCTGCTCCCGAACGACTCGCACTCGGCCAGGAACGCGTCGAGCTGGGCCAGCGCGGCCGGGTCCTCGCCGTGCGCCGGCAGATCGACGGGCGACAGGAACAGCTCGACGTCCAGCGTGGACGCGGCCGCCTCGATCCCCCGCCGCAGCCAGTAAGCCGTCACGGTCGCCTGCAGGTTGATAGCGATCCGCCGATGCCCGAGCTTGACGAAATGCCGGAGGGCGAGCATCGCGCCGTACGCGTGATCGGTGCGGACGTGGTCGTACTCGCGGGCCATCTGCGGGAACCCGAACGCCCGCTCCATCAGGACCACGGGTACGTCGATGTCGTCCAGCCGGGATCCGAGCAGGTCCGCGTCGCCGTCGCCGAGCGCGGTGCTGATCATCAGCCCGGCCACCCCGATGCCGAGCACCCGCTCGATCCGCTCCTGCTCCTTCGCCACGTCGTACCCGGAGACACCGAGCACGAGGCGGGCGCCGCACCGGTCGGCCGTCGCCTCGGCGCCACGGATCACGTCGGAGTAGTACGACGCCGCACTCGGTACGACGATCCCGATCGTCAGCTGACTGCCCGTCGCACCGTTGCGCCCCTCGGCGCTGGGGCCGATCGCACCGCCATGCACCCGGCGGAGCAGACCGGCGGCGTCCAGCTCGGCGAGATCCCGGCGTACTGTGATCGCGGAAACGCCGAGCTCGGTCACCAACTCGGTCACCCGGAGCCGGCCGTGCCGGCGCAGGCTCCGCAGGATCAGCTCGTGGCGCTCCGGTGCAAGCATGCGATCCCCTGTGGTCTGTGATTGATCGTGATCATACGATCATCAGACGCCCGCGCGGAACGAGGAGGCAAAGCGTGGAAGGTGCCGGCCGGACCAACGCCGTCCTGTCGAAGCTGTCGATCGTCGGCGACCTGCTCATGCTGCAGTTGGTCTTCCTGGTCCTCAGCATCGGCATCGTCACCCTGTTCCCGGCGGCGTTCGCGATGCAGCGGGTGCTGCCGGACGCGATCAGCCAGGACCGGCCGTCCCTGCTGCGGCACTTCTTCCGGCAGTTCGTCTGGGCCTTCAAGCGGTTCTGGCTGCTCGGGCTCGGGCTGTACTTCGGCGGGATCGGGCTCGCCTTCGGCCTGGCGTTCTGGGCGTACAGCGACGGGGTGGCGCGGATCTTCGCGCTGGCGGTGCTGATCCCGCTGACCGGGATGATCGTCGGGCTCTATCTGAGTGCGCTCGCCGTACTCCCGGGATCCGGTGACGAGACGACCACGAAGAGTCTCTTCCGGGCCGCCAACCTGTTTTTGCTCCGCCGGTCCCTCGCGGTGGCGGGTGGGGTGATCGTCCTGTTCACCTGGTTCGCGCTGCTCTCCACCCTGCCGACCCTGTTCGTGGTCGGATCCGGCCTCGTCCCGGCGTTGCTCGCGTACTGGATTTCGAAGCCGGCCAGAAAAACTTCGGACGACGTGTCAATCTGACTGGTGCTGGTTCGACGTATGGGTGTAAGGCCCCCTTCGGACCAAGGAGAGAACCGGAAATGTACGCGACGACCGACACCCTGGCGACGACGCCGGCCGCGCAGGGCGGCCGCTCGCGCTGGCTGGCGCTCTACACCCTCTGCGCGGGCATGTTGATGATCGTGCTCGACGTCACCGTGGTGAACGTGGCCCTGCCGGCCATCCAGGACGACCTCGGCTTCACCAGCTCCTCGCTGGCGTGGGTGGTGAACGCCTATCTGATCGCATTCGGCGGCTTGCTCCTGCTGGCCGGACGGCTCGGCGACCTGCTCGGCCGGCGGAACGTCTTCGTCGGCGGACTGATCGTCTTCACCATCGCCTCCGTGTGGTGCGGGCTCGCGCAGTCCCAGGAGATCCTCGTCATCGCCCGTTTCGTCCAGGGGGTCGGCGGCGCGCTGACGTCCGCGGTGATCCTGGGCATGATCGTGACGCTGTTCCCCGAACCGCGGGAGCAGGCCAAGGCGATCGGCGTCTACGCCTTCGTGGCCTCGGCCGGCGGCTCGATCGGGCTGCTCGCCGGTGGTGTGCTGACCCAGGCGATCAACTGGCACTGGATCTTCTTCATCAACCTGCCGATCGGCGCGCTGACCGCCGTACTGGCCGTCAAGCTGATCGGCAAGGACAAGGGCATCGGGATGGGGCGCGGCACCGACGTACCGGGTGCGGTCCTGATCACCGCCGCGCTGATGGTCGGCGTGTTCACCATCGTCAAGCCGGCCGCCGAAGAGGGCTGGACCGCGCCGCGGACGCTCGTCCTCGGCCTGGTCACGCTGGTCCTGCTGGCCGGCTTCATCGCTCGGGAGGCGACCGCGGCCAACCCGCTGGTGCCACTGCGCATCTTCCGCTCCCGCAACCTGACCGGTGCGAACCTGATCCAGGCGCTGTCCACCTCGGGCATGTTCGGCATCTTCTTCCTCGGCTCCCTCTACCTGCAGCGGGTCCTCGGGTACGACGCTCTGGAGATCGGACTGGCGTTCCTGCCGACCACTGTGGTGATGGGCCTGCTGTCGGTGAAGTACTCGGAGAAGCTGGTGATGCGGTTCGGTCCGCGCCGCCCGCTGATCGCCGGCCTGGTGCTGATCGTGGTCGGTCTGGCCCTGTTCACCCAGGCTCCCGTCGACGGCAACTACTTCGTCCACGTGCTGCCTGTGCTGGTCCTGCTGGGCTTCGGCGCCGGTATCTGCTTCCCGGCGCTGATGGGTCTGTCGATGGCGGATGTGAAGCCCGAGGACGCCGGTCTGGCCTCCGGTCTGATCGGTACCACCGCCGAGGTCGGCGCCGCCCTGGGCCTGGCCGTCCTGGCCACGCTGTCGGCCACCCACACCGCCGGTCAGGCTGCGGCAGGCAAGGCTCCGCTGGACGCACTGACCGCCGGCTACCACCTGTCCTTCGGTATCGCCGCCGCCATTGTCGCCGCGGCCGTAGTCATCGCCTGCACCCTGATGCGGCCGGCGAAGCAGCCAGTTGAGGTTGCCGACGAGGAGTTGGCCCTCGACGCAGCCTGAGCAAGGACGACGAACTCCCCGCACCGGCTGCGGGGAGTTCGTCTATTTGCGGTGCCGGGCCGGGGTTTCGGTGTACCACTGCCACCAGGACAGACCGCGGCGGCGGGCGCCGATGGTCAGCAGCAGCATCGCCAGCAGGACGAGCGCCAAGCCGCCGCCGACAAGTCCGAGGCCGACCTTCGGAGTCTTCTTGTCCTCGGCCCACTTGCGTGCGTCGGCCACGGCCAGAGCGGTCGACGGCTCGGGACGGGCGGTAGACGATGTGCAGGGGCATCGCATAGCGGGTGCCGGCCGCGGGTGCCTGGACACCTTCCTTCATGCCTTGCCGATCGGTCTCGATCTCGTCGAGGGTGGTCCGGATCCGGTCGACGCCGCCGGCGGTGAAGTCGACCCGCACCTCGCTGATGGCCGGACGGCCCGCGCCACCGGTGACCTCGACCTGGACCGCGTCGGCCACCGTCTCGATCCCACTGTCGAGCAGCTCGCGGCTCAGCTGCTGCCGGGACATGACATCGACCAGCACCAGTACGCCGAGGAGCACCAGAACCGACGCGGGCACGCCGATCCACGTCGGCCCACGCCCCGGCGACTCGACCTTCTCGCTCACCGGCCCGCCACCACGAGAACGAGGAACCCGACGCTTAGCACCACCTGGACGATTCGCAGCACGACGCGCGGTGGCGTCAGCGTGCGCACCACGTAGTCGTCGAACTGCCGCATGTGTTCCTCCCAGTCCGTGGCGTGATCATTGCATGGAACTTGTCCACAGGGAGGGGGATCGGGTTTCGGAGTGGGGGGTGGGATGGGGAAGGATATGGGCCACGCGGGTGCGGTTCGCCCGGGCTTGTTGTCGGTAGAGGGGAATCGGACAGTGGTGGTGCAGTCGGTCGAGCAACGGATCGCCAATGAGCTGGAGGTCGCCGAGTTCCAGGTGCGGGCAGCGGTGGCGCTGCTCGACGAGGGGTCGACGGTTCCGTTCATCGCGCGGTACCGCAAAGAGGTCACCGGGATGCTCGACGACGCGCAACTGCGCACGCTCGAGGAACGGCTGCGCTATCTGCGTGAGCTCGAGGAGCGCCGCCAAACGGTGCTCGAGTCGATCGAGAGCCAGGGCAAGCTCGACGATGCGCTGAAGGCCGCGATCCTTGCCGCGGACACCAAGTCGCGGCTCGAGGACATCTACCTTCCGTTCAAGCCCAAACGCCGTACCAAGGCGATGATCGCCCGCGAGGCCGGGCTGGAGCCGCTTGCCGACGGCCTGCTCGCAGACAGGTCCGTCGAGCCGCTCGCCGCGGCCGCGGTGTTCGTGAATCCCGAGGCAGGCGTGGCCGATCCGCAGGCGGCCCTGGACGGCGCGCGAGCCATCCTGGTCGAGCGGTTCGCCGAGGACGCCGACCTGATCGGTGAGCTGCGCGAGCGGATGTGGGTGCAGGGCCGGCTCGCCTCGGCGGTCCGGGAGGGCAAGGAGACCGAGGGCGCGAAGTTCTCGGACTACTTCGACTTCGACGAGCCGTTCACCAAGATGCCGTCGCACCGGATCCTGGCGATGTTCCGCGGCGAGAAGGAGGACGTGCTCACGCTGACCGTCGAGCCGCTCCCGGCCGGTGCCGAGCCCGACGGCCCGACCGAGTACGAGACCACCATCGCCCGCAAGAACGACATCGAGACCCAGGGCCGCCCGGCCGACAAGTGGCTGGTCGAAACGGTCCGCTGGGCCTGGCGGACCAAGATCATGGTCCACCTCGGCATCGACCTGCGGATGCGGCTGCGACACATCGCCGAGGACGAGGCGATCCGGGTGTTCGCGGCCAACCTGCGCGACCTGCTGCTCGCCGCCCCGGCCGGCACCCGCACGACGATGGGCCTGGATCCGGGCTTCCGGACGGGCGTGAAGGTCGCCGTGGTGGACGCGACCGGCAAGGTGGTCAACACCGGCGTCATCTACCCGCACGTCCCGCAGAACCAGTGGGACAAGTCGATCGCCACCCTGGCCGCGCTGGCCGCCGCGCACAATGTCGAGCTGATTGCCATCGGCAACGGTACGGCGTCGCGCGAGACCGACAAGCTGGCCGCGGAGCTGATCGCCAAGCACCCCGAGCTCAAGCTGACCAAGGCGGTCGTCTCCGAGGCCGGTGCGTCGGTGTACTCGGCGTCCGCGTTCGCCTCGCAGGAGCTGCCCGGGATGGACGTGTCGCTGCGCGGCGCGGTCTCGATCGCCCGCCGGCTGCAGGACCCGCTGGCCGAGCTGGTGAAGATCGACCCGAAGTCGATCGGCGTCGGCCAGTACCAGCACGACCTCCCGGAGAACTCACTGTCCCGCTCCCTCGACGCGGTCGTCGAGGACTGTGTGAACGCGGTCGGCGTCGACCTGAACACGGCGTCCGCGCCGCTGCTCACCCGGGTCTCCGGCATCACGCCCGGCCTGGCCGACAACATCGTGCTGCACCGCGACCAGAACGGTCCGTTCAGCTCCCGGTCGGCGCTGAAGGAGGTGGCGCGGCTCGGCCCGAAGGCGTTCGAGCAGGCGGCCGGGTTCCTCCGGATTCCCGGCGGCGACGACCCGCTGGACGCGTCCAGCGTGCACCCCGAGGCCTATCCCGTCGTACGCCGGATCCTGGACGCGACCGGTCAGGATGTGAAGGCGCTGGTCGGGTCGGCCGAGCTGAAGAGGCTCAAGGCGGCGGACTTCGTCGACGAGATGTTCGGCCTGCCGACCGTGACCGACATCCTGGCCGAGCTGGAGAAGCCGGGCCGCGACCCGCGGCCGGCGTTCAAGACGGCGGTGTTCGCCGAAGGCGTGGACAAGATCGCCGACCTGAAGCCAGGGATGCGGCTGGAGGGTCAGGTCACCAACGTGGCCGCGTTCGGGGCGTTCATCGACATCGGCGTCCACCAGGACGGGCTGGCGCACGTCTCGGCGCTGTCGAAGAACTTCGTCAAGGACCCGCGTGAGGTGGTCAAGCCCGGCGACATCGTCAAGGTGAAGGTGCTCGAGGTCGACATCCCGCGCAAGCGCATCTCCCTCACCCTCCGCCTCGACGACGAACCCGGCAGTTCCGGCGGTCGTCCCGGCGACCGCGGCGCCCGTACGGCGGGCAACCAAGGCGGCCGCGGACCCGGCGGTCAGGGTCGCGGATCCGGCGGCGGCCAGGGCGGCCCAGGTGGTCAGGGCCGTGGATCCGGCGGCGGTCAAGGCGGCCCAGGTGGTCAGGGCCGCAGATCCGGCGGCGGTCAAGGCCGTGGGCCGGGCGGCCAGGGTGGCGGACAGGGCGGCCGCGGCGGCCGCGGTCCGGGCGGCCAAGGCGGTCGCGACGGCGGCCGCGACGGCGGTCGCGGCGATGGGCGGGGCGATGGGCGGGGCGGGCAGAACCGCGGCGGCTCCCAGACCGAGACCCCGATGGACGAGACCTCCCTCGCCGACGCCTTCCGCAAGGCAGGCTTCACCGTCCGCTGACGTCGAAGGGTGACGATCGGGTACGACGTACCAGCTGGACCGACCGAGGAGGAGAGCTGATGCGAGATCTGATCGTCACCCAGAACATCATCGTGGACGGCGTGGTCGAGGCGGGCGACTGGTTCGATGCGGCGGCGGTGGGCCGGACCTGCTGGACGTGCTGAACGAGCAGGCGGCGCGAGCGGACGGGTTCCTCACCGGACGGGTCACCTTCGAGGCAATGCGCGGTTTCTGGCCGCAGCAGACGGATGACACGACCGGGGTCACCGCGTACCTGAACCAGGTGCACAAGTACGTCGTCTCGACCACCCTGCAGGAGCCGGGCTGGGAACCGACCACGATCCTGCGGGACCTGGACGACGTACACCGCATCAAGAGCGAGCCGGGCACGGACATCGTCTGCACCGGCAGCATCAGCCTTGCGCACGCACTGATCGCGGCGGACCTCGTGGACGAGTACCGCCTGTTCGTCTACCCGACCGTGGTCGCCATCGGCCGCCGCCTTTTCCCTGACGGCACACCGCAGTCACTCCGCCTTACGAACACCAGGCCCTTCGAGTCCGGCATCGTGCTGCTCACCTATCGCCGCACGCCCTGATCACGTCAGGCCAGGCCGTCCAGTTTGTGTTGGAGGAGGCGGCGTTCGGGGGCGTTGGTGCAGAGGTCCAGGGCGCGCCGTAGGTCTGAGGCTGCCTCTGTGGTGCGGCCGAGGCGGATCAGGATCTCGGCGCGCGTGCCGGGCAAGAGGTGCGAACCGGCCAGCGCGCCCGCGGCGATCAGTCCGTCGACGATCGCCAGACCCGCGGCGGCGTCGTCGGCCATCGTCACCGCCACCGCGCGGTTGAGGTCGACGATCGGGGACGGTGTGAGGCTGCTCAAGGCCTCGTAGAGGGCCACGATGCGGGCCCAGTCGGTGTTCTCGACGTCCGGTGCGACGGCATGGCACTCGGCAATGGCGGCCTGTAGTCCGTAGCCGCCCAGCCCTCGCCCGAAGCTCTCCGCGCGGGCGAGCGCCGCCCGGCCGCGACGGATCGCGGCGCGGTCCCACCGGCGCCGGTCCTGGTGCTCGAGCAGGACGACATCGCCGTTCTCGTCGACCCGCGCGGGGAAGCGGGCGGCGGTGAGCTCCAGGAGAGCCAGCAGGCCCTGCGCTTCGGGCTCGTCAGGCACCAGCCGAGCCAGGATCCGGGCGAGCCTGATCGCCTCACCGGCCAGATCGGTGCGGATCCGTTCAGGCCCGGTGCTCGCGGACGAGCCTTCGCTGAAGATGACATAGACGGAGTTGAGTACGGCCGGGAGCCGGGTGTGCCGCTCCTCCGCGGACGGCATCTCGAACCGGACACCCGCCGCGGCCAGGGTCTTCTTGGCGCGGGTGATCCTGGCCTGCACGGTCGCCGTCGGAATCAGGAAGGACCGGGCGATCTCCTCACTCGTCAGACCGCCGAGCGCCCGCAGGGTGAGCGGGATGCCGGCCTCGCGCGACAGCACCGGGTGGCAGGTCATGAAGAACTGCGCCAGTACGTCGTCGTCGATGCGATCGGGATCCCACTGCAGTTCCCCGGTGTGCGGTCGGGCCGCGGGGGTGCTGCCGCCTGTGTTGATGTCTCCCTCCTTCAGGTCGCGCGACAACTCGTCGTACCGCTCTCGCAGCGCGGTCTTGCGGCGGAAGATGTCGATGGCGCGACGGCGTCCCACCGTGAGCAGCCAGCTGGCCGGCTCCCGGGGAATGCCGTCGCGGGGCCAAGCCACCAGGGCCTCCGCGAGTGCTTCCTGGGCGAGATCCTCGGCAAGTGCGAAGTCGCCGGTGTAGCGGGCGAGCGCCCCGACGATCCTCGCCGACTCGATCCGCCACACGGCTTCGACGGCCCGGCGGCCGCTCGACGTGTCGGTCACAGCTGACCCGTCGCCTCCCGCCAGTCGCGTTCCTTGGCGATCCATTCGTTGTCGGCCGGCAGGTCGTCGGTGCTGGTGATCCGGCGGATCTCGGCCTTCTCGCCCGGCCCGGCCATCGGCACCCGCTTGGCCCACTCGACGGCGTCCTCGATCGTCGGCACGTCGAGGATCCAGTAGCCGCCGAAGAGCTCCTTGGTCTCGCCGTACGGACCGTCGGTCACGACCGGAGGCTCGGAGCCGTAGTCCACGACGACGCCTTTCTCCGGGTCGTCGAGGCCCTCGGTCGCGACCAGTACGCCGGCCGCGATCAGTTCGTTGTTGAAACGGCCCATGGCCTCGATCATCTCGTCGAAAGTGGGTTCGGCGACGTCGGCGGGCCTGCCTCCGGTGTCCCGCATGATCAACATGTACTTCATCGGGTCCTCCTGTGGTTGGTGGTAGCGAGCCGTTGTCCGTGCGGGCGGCCGCCGGCCCGGTGGTTCTCAGCCGTTCCACTCGACGACGGGCCGTACGTCGATGCTGCCGTACCTCGCCGTCGGAATCCGCTCGGCCCACGCCAGAGCCGCGTCCATGTCCTCGACGTCGACGACGATCAAGCCGGCCACGACCGGTCCGGACTGCGCGGCGACGCCGTCCTTGACGGCCAGCTCACCGTCGCGGCGGGTCAGGGTGCGACCGGCGCCGATCGCGTGGAATCCGTCCGCGTACACGAAGGTCCCGGAGTCCTTGATCTCCTTGTCGATGCTGAACCACTCCGGGATCTCGGCCTCGGTGGGGCTGTCCGTGGTGGGGTCGTACTGGTAGACGAGCGCGAACTTCATGATGGTCTCCTCCGACTGTGTTCTCGGTGCTGTTTCCAGACCGACACCCGCAGGTCGAACAGCGAGACCCCGGATCGACACCGACCAAGAACTTCTTCGACCGGCTCCAGCACCCTCCGGACACGCTGGAAGGCCTTGCCCGGCGATTCGGCGAGGGCGTGAAGACGTTGCCGGGCGGATGGATCACAACCCTTTGCATGCCAGCTGAAACTGGGGGCTCAGGGCAACGTTGTCGCTAGCGTCGGGGGCATGACCAGACTGAAAGGAAGACTGTTCACGGGTGGCGCGGTGGCGGTGGCTGCGGATGGCCGATCCGGATCTACTGGCGCCTCCACGTCTACGGCTGATCGGCGAAGCACCAAGCGCCTACAGCCCAGTGTTACGACTGATCGACGACCTCGTAGCCGGCCGCCTCGACCGCAGTGCGTACAGCGGCCGGCTCGAGAGCCCGATCGCTCACGACTGTCACCAACTCGGCGGACAGATCGACCGTCACCGACTCGACGCCAGGCAGTACCTCGAGCTCCTCGGTGACGAACCGCACGCAGTGACCACAACTCATCCCCAGCACGCGGAACTCCTGGCGACTCACCGCGCACTCACATCCCGCGTCGCCTGCGTCGTACGGCGAAATCGCCCGTCCGGCGCCACCTCGCCGAACAGATACACCTCGGTCGAGATCGTCCGGCCCCGCCCCAGGTCAGCATGCACGGTGAACCGTGCCGCGAGCCGATCACCCGATCGCACCGCCTCGTGTACGTCGTACTCCCAGGCCACCAGGTTCTTGCGCACCGGCCGCAGATGGTCGATCAGCCGCTGCCGGTCCAGCGTCACGCCGTCGACGACCTGCTCGATATCCGGTGTGTAGTACCGATCCACGATCTCCCCCGCGTCACCACCCGCGACGACCTCCCGGGTGAACGCGTCGAAGAACTCCCGCAGGTTTAACTCTGACATGCCGTCAAAGTTAATCCGCTCCGCTAACCTTGACAAGGTGTCAAAGGACGAGCCGGTACGGCGAAGACGACGAGCCGACGCGGATCGGAGCCGTGCCGCGATCCTGACCGCGGCGATCACCCTCCTGGACGAGCGGATCGACGCGAGCATGGAGAGCGTCGCCGAGGCGGCGGGCGTCACCCGGCAGACGGTGTACGCGCACTTCCCGTCACGCGACGTACTGCTGAGCGCCGTTGTCGACGAGCTCACCCGCGAGACCATGCAGGCGATCGACGTCCTCGATCTCGACCGCGGGCCCGCGATGGACACCCTGCTGACGGTGATCGACCTCGGTTGGCGGGGCTTCGAGCAACACCCCCTGCTGCTGCACCTTCCGCTTTCGGTCGAGCAGGATGATCGCCACGACCCGGTGGTCGAGCGGTTCGAGCGGCTGATCCGCCGGGGTCAGCGCTCGGGCGAGATCACCCGCGAACTCCCGGTCGCCTGGCTGGTGTCCGCTCTGATCGCCCTCGGCCACGCGGCCGGCGAAGCAGTCGGCACCAACCGCCTCCCGGGGAGGAAGGCTACCGCCGCGCTCCGCACGAGCGTCATCCGGCTATTGGCGCACGAGTAGGTCAGCGCAGGTCGGCGAGGTGGCCGCCGGGATCACCGAGGTGGACGGCGGTTGTCTTCGGCGCGTAGCCGAGGCGGCGGTAGATGCGGTCGGCCCCGTCATCTCCGGGCGTCAGCCAAGCGAGCGTGGCACCCGCGAGCTCGAAGGCCTGCTGGGTCGCGTACGCCGTCGCGATCGCCCCAGCCCGCGTCGACGGTGAGTGTGGATCGTGCCGACGCCGGCCACCTCGGTGACCGCATCCGCCACGGCGGTCCAGGAAGCGCCGGCAGCCGCAACACCCTCGACGCGAACGAGGACGCCGCCGCCGTTCACAGGATCGGAGTGCCGGGCGAACCCTACGTCGTCCATCCCGTAGGCGTCGGCGGACACCGCGTTCGCCTCCGCCTGAGCCTCGTCGGTGGTGACCACCTCGACGGTGACGTCGGCCGGAAGCTCCGGGAGAGTCAGGTCAGCCGGCTCGACCACGAGCAGCGGCGGGCGGGAGACGATCGTCATGCCATTCGCCTCGAGGACTTCGGCCAGGCCGGGGTTGGCCTCGTCGACCAGCTCGGCACTCAGCCACCGGCCTTCGGCGGCGAAGGCCTGGCGGATGGTGGCAAGTGCCCACGGAACCTCTTCCGGGTCGAACGGCTTGCCAGGCTCAGCCGCGAGCATGGCGGACAGGTACCAGGCCTCGTCGTCGTGCAACAAGCCGACCAGAGGGCCTGCCACCACCTGCCGCTTCGATCTCGACGATCCGGCCAACTGAGCCGCGGCAATCCGCGCACCGATTCCCATGCTCGGACCCTACGGGGCGCGGCCCGCGCCGCTCGACCGGGTATCGGCGAGGAGCAGCAGGTCCAGGAGACGATCGAGGTCGGCGGTCGTGGGCGGGCGACCGAGGACGGCGGTCAGCGAGTCGAGGGTCTCGGTCAGCTGGGCGCGGACCAGCTCGCCGTCACCCAACTCGCCACCGCCGTCGGCGACTTCGCCCTCTTCAACGCCCCTGGCGGGTCATCCGGCGAATTTCACAAGGGCACCTGTGAGTCGTACCTAGCCCTGGCGGTGGCGATCTCGATCTGGTGGTTCTCGGTCCAGGTGACGAGGGACTGGATCGTGGCATGCAGGGTGACGCCGAGCGCGGTGAGCTCGTAGTCCACTCGCGGCGGTACGACGGGATACACGGTCCGGCTCACCAGCCCGTCGCGCTCGAGCTGGCGCAACGTCACCGTGAGCATCCGCTGGCTGATCCCGTCGATCGTCTTCTTGAGCTCGGTGAAGCGCATCGACCGGTTGTCCAGCAGCGCGATCACCAGCAGGGACCACTTGTCGCCGATCCGGTCCAGGATCTGCCGGACGTCACAGTCCTCGCGGGTGTCCCACTGGAACGCGTCCTCGGTGCAGCAGGAGTGACTCGGTTCCTTTGAAGTGCCTTCTTCCACAAGTCCTGATGGTTCCCGAAGATGGGGTCAGTTACAAGAGGTAACCATGAATCGCGAGGGAGTCTTTCGTGTCATCAACCGTCACCCGGGAGCGGCTGACCGGCCGCGCCTGGGCCGTTCTGTTCGTGCTCTGCGGCGCGATCTTCCTGGAAGGCATCGACGTCTCGATGATGGGCGTCGCGCTGCCGTCCATCCGGGCCGAGCTCGGCCTGGCCACCGGTGAACTGCAGTGGATCGTCAGCGCCTACGCGCTCAGCTACGGCGGGTTCGTGCTGCTCGGCGGCCGGGCCGCGGACCTGCTCGGCCGGCGCCGGATGTTCGTCGGCTGGCTGGTGGTGTTCCTGCTGTTCAGCGGCCTCGGCGGGTTCGCCACAGAGGGCTGGGTACTGATCCTGGCCCGCTTCGTCACCGGGATCGCCGCGGCCTTCATGACCCCGGCCGGCCTGTCCATCATCACCACGACCTACCCCGAAGGACCCCAGCGCACCAAGGCCCTGCTCGTGTACGCCGGTACCGCGGCCGGCGGATTCTCGTTGGGGATGGTCACCGGCGGACTGCTGACCGCGATCGACTGGCGGTGGGTCTTCTTCGCGCCGGTGATCGTGTCGGCGGCGATCCTGGTCGGAGCGATCGCGTTGATCCCACGGGACCGGCCGAGCGTCCAGCCGCGGCAGGGATTCGACATCACCGGGGCGCTGACCCTGACCGCCTCGATGTTGCTGCTGGTGGCGACCGTCGTACGGGCGCCGGACGTGCCGGCGACGCAGACGCTGGCGACCGGCATCGGCGGACTCGCCCTGCTGGCGATCTTCGTGCTGATCGAGAAGCGGGTGTCCGCGCCGCTGATCCGGTTGGGACTGCTGCGGAACACGGCACTGATCCGGGCCAACCTCGGGGCGATCCTGCTGGTCGGGTCGTTCGTCGGCTTCCAGTTCATCGCGGTGCTGTACCTGCAGGAGTTGCGGCACTGGTCCGAACTGGAGACCGGGCTGGCGCTGATGGTGATCGGCATCGACTCGGTGCTGGCGCCGACCCTGACGCCCTGGCTGGTCGATCGCTTCGGCAAAGGGAAGGTCGTGTTCGGCGGGTTCGTGCTCGCGGTCGTCGCCTACGCGGCGTTCCTGCCGATGGGATCGACCTTCGCGGCGATGCTGCCGGCCTTCCTGCTGCTCGGACTCGCGTTCGCACTGACCTACGGCCCGTTGACGATCGCGGCGACCGAGCGAGTCTCCGAAGACGAGCAGGGGCTGGCGAGCGGCGTACTCACGACGTCGTTCCAGTTCGGGTCGGCGCTCGGACTGGCCGTCGTCGCCGCGGTCCTGACCGCTGCGGACGAGCTGACGATCGACGGCTTCCGCAACGGGCTGGCGGTGCCGCTGGCGGCCGCCGTACTGGGTGTTCTGGTGGCTGCCGGAGGCATGCGGATACCGGTGGGTAAGCAGGTGATTGCAAACGGTTAGCAGGACGTCATACATTTCGGCCTGGGTCGAATAACCAGGGTCGCCGAATCGTTATCGGCAAATTCCTGCAAACATTCTTGACAGGACTTTTCGACTGGTCCAGGCCAGTCCGCCGGGACTACTCTGACCAGCGGATTCGTAGGGTTTCCCTACTCTGCGTCAAGGCTCTGTAAAGGTCCCTCCGGACCTGTTCCGGAGGGACCTTCGGGTGTTGTGTTCTTTTCACAGCACCGGACAAAGCCGTCCGGGGCACCGACCGAGACTGCCGAAGGACCCCGCTGATGACGGAGACGCTCGAAACCCCCGCCTCGCACCGCCGCGTGCGAGTCTGGTTCGGCGCTCACCCGATCGCGGACCACACCGCCACAGCGGAGCAGGCAGCGCAGTACGAGGAAGCCATGCGGCGGCGGTTCGCCTCCCTCCGGGTGACGAGCGAGCCGGTGCTGGCGGACAGCACCGCGGAGCCGGGACGATGACGACCCGGCCGACGCTGCTCGGGTATGTGCGGGCCGACGCGCTGAGCTGCGCGGAGGAGCTGGCCGCGGCGACGGATTCCCTCGTCGCATTCGCCAGCGCCGAGGGATTCACCCTCGGCACCGTCTACACCGAGCGCGACGCGGCCGAGTCCGCGGCCTTCAACGCACTGCTCGAAGAGGTGAAGCGGACCGACGTCCGCGCCGTCGTCGTACCGACGATGAATCACCTCGGCTCGGTAGGCACCCCGGCGGCCATGCGGGAACACCTCGAGTTCCACCAGGCGGACGTCTGGGCGGTCGACACGAGATAACTCCACACAGGCAAGCGGAGCTGACGTCTTGACCCCTGCATCGGCGTCGGTTCCGCTCTCCACCTCCACAGCTGCACCGGGAATGCCCGGGCGGTAGTGGACCACCAAGGCCCCACCGGCTGCTACCGGTGGGGCCTTGTCGTTGTGGGCGCGGACCGCCAGGCCATCACAACCAGCACGATGCGCCGCTCCGCACGCTCACGCGCCGACGTGGCCCGCGATTGTGATGGCCTGGCGTTTCGGTCAGGCGACGATCTTGTAGCCGTAGCGCTTCATCACCGTGGCGACGGCCGAGTTGAAGACGCCGGTGACCTCGAGCTTGAAGTGCAGCTGCACCTTGCGGATCACCCGCTGGAAGTGCAGGTGCCACGGCACACCCTTCGGCGGGACCGTCTCCGCCTTGGTGATCGCACCGACCCGCGGGTGCGCCGCCCAGGCGATCACCCGGGCCCGGTCCGCACCCCACGCGCCGGTCATCGCGTCGTGCGTCCGGGCGTGCTCCATCGCGCCGAGCGAGATGGTCGAGTCGGGCACCGGCTGGGCCGGCGGGTGTGCCTTGAGGTACAGCTCCCAGGTCATCCCGTAGTACCCGGCCGGACCGTCGTCCTTGCCCCGGTTGGCCAGCCCGTTCCGCTTGCGGCGGTACTCCGCGACCTGGTGCGCCGCACCCCGGGACAGATCCTTGTCGCCGATCGCGATCGCGTGCACGTGGTACGGCCAGTTGCCCTGCGCCGGCGACCGCAGCCAGGCCGCGAACCCGACCTGCCGCATCGCCTTCACCACCGCCACCCGCTGGGCCGCACTCTTCGAAGCGACCTCGATGTCGACCGCGCCGCCGCCGTCATGAGTACCGGCCGACGCGGCCACGCCGCCCTTGTTGTACGACCCCTGCAGGAGCGCGAACTTCGACTTGTACAGCTTCTCAGCGGCCTCGATCATCGCCACGGTCCGCTTGTTCAGCACCTTGGTCCGCCAGACGATCCTTGCCTCAGGCATCTGCTTCCCCGCCGAGTGCGGCCGTCACGATCAGGTCCGCGTCCTCCGCGGCTCCGAGCGCCTCCAGCTCGTCCAGGTCGTCGTCGGTCAACTCGTCGTCGAACAAACCCGACATCCTCGTTCCTTCCCCCTTGCCGTCCCGCGGCCTCCCCCGGCGCGCGGAACCGCCGTCCAGCGTAGGCGCGCGGAGGGTCGCCGTACATGTCCTTCCGGGCACCAATCGTTCGGGGAATGTGAAGATCTGGTGCAGGTCAGCGTGCCGGTAGGTGTGATCCGGCGGCGGGTGGGGTACGTGTAGGAGGTCCCGCGGTTCGGTCAGTGCCATTCGGGCATGGGTGGTGTTCACCGAGCCGCGAGTTCTCCCACTGAGGGGCGGGAGAACGACCGGCCGGCGGGCGTATCCCAGGGTGCGCCCGCCGAGTCCGGACCTCTTCCGGCTACTCGCGGTCAAAGCGCTGACGCGACGAACAGGTACCGGTTGAGGCTGAAGAAGTAGCGGCTGCCGAGTGCGCGCAGATCGTCCGCCCACTCCTGCGCCTCCGCCTCCGTCAGACCCGCGCGACCGGGTACGAACGCCGCGATGATGTCGATCAGGCCGGCGCTCAGCGAGTGCACGTCGTACCCGGCGTTCAGCATCGGCACCACCTGCAGATGAGTGAGCGTGAAACCGGTCTTCGCCAGTACGTCGCCCAGCCGCCGCGGCAGATGTGCATCGGCCAGATGCTCCTCGAACGCGGTCAGCACCCGCTCCATCCGCGCGTCGTCGCTGGACCGCCACACGACCGAATCCCAGTCCGTGTCCAGCAGTACGACGCGACCGGCCGGCCGCAGCACCCGTCGTACCTCGTCCATCGCGCCGATGACATCGTCGACGTACTCGAAGACCTGCGTCGAGACGACCACGTCGAAGCTCTCCGGCGGATACGGGATCCTCGTCGCGGAGCCGACCTCGAGCTCGATCCGCGGCCCGTCCGGCACGTCGGCCCGGGTATTCGCGATCGCCAGCATGCTGTCGCTGACATCGATCCCACAGATCCGCCCGCTCGGCCCGACCTCGGGCGCCATCTCGGCCGCCAGCAGCCCCGGCCCGACGCCCACATCCAGCACCCGATCCCCCGGCCGCAACGCCAAGGCCACCCGAACGATCCGCCGCTGCTCGACCACGTCAGGCGCCGTGTAGACCGCCTCCACCTGCCGAGAAACGCCACCGTCAAACTGCAAACCCTCTCCGCCCATCCCCACATCATCGTCCGCCACCAGCCGCCCGGACAGACCTAATTGAGAGGCAGACCGATCTGCCCCCGGACTACCTTGGCCGGATGATCGAGGTGCCGGCTGGGTTCTTGGGGATGCCGCGGTGGTGGCGGGAGGGGGCGGAGTGGTTGGAGGGGCTCCCTCGGGCGGTGGAGCGGCAGTGTTCGGCGTGGGGGCTCGCGGTCGGCGGGGAGGTTGCGTACGGGTCGAACGCGATCGTGGTGCCGGTGGCCAGGGGTGGGGAGGAGTTCGTCCTGCGGATGAGCCCGCCGGGGCCTGAGGTCGAGGAGCAGGTCCGGGCGCTGCGGTGGTGGGACGGGCGCGGGATGGTGTTGCTGTACGACGCCGGTGCGATGTTGCTGGAGCGGTTGTCGACCCCGTTGACGACCAGGCCGGTTGACGAGGCGGTCGCCGTACTCGGGCAACTCATGCGCCGGCTGGCGGTGCCCGCGCCCGAGGACGCGCCGTCGACCGCGGAGATCGTGGCTCGGCGGTCGGCGGTGTTGGAGCGCGAGTGGACGCGGTTGGGGCGGCCGTTCGACGTCGGGATCCTGCGCGCGGCGCTCGACGTTGTGCCGGCGTTGACCGAGACCACGTCAGAGCTTGCCGTCAACGCCGACCTGCACTCCGACCAGGTGCTCGCGGGGACGCGCGAGGACTGGCTGACGGTCGATCCGGTGTTGCTGCGCGGCGACATTGCGTACGACCTCGGCCGGGTGCTCTGGATCCGCCTCGACGAGATGACCGACATCGTGGCGCACTTCGACATCGCCGTACGCGAGGCCGCCCTGGATCGGGATCACGCCCGCGACTGGGTCATCTACCGCGCCGTCGACTACTGGGTCTGGGGCCTCTCCGCCGGCCTCACCGAAGACCCCGTCCGCTGTGCGCGCCTCGTGTCAGCATTCTGACTCGCGGGATCGGTCCGCCCCAACCGCTCCCACACCCCGATGCCCTGATCAACGAACGTCAGTGCGCTGGGGCGAAGTTGTGGAAGCCGATGATCTGCTGGATGCGGCCGTCCTCGGTGAGCAGGACGATGTCGGTGCCGCCGGCGACCGGTTCCTGGCCCTCCGCGGTCAGGTGCCACGTCCAGCGGAGGTAGGAGTGGTGCTCGTCGATGTCGCCGATGCGGACGAAGCCGAGGCCGGGGAACATCAGCTGGACGGTGCCGACCAGCTTGTTCACGTCCTAGTGGCCGGTGACCTCGAAGCTCGGGTCGACGAAGGTCGCGTCCGCGGCCCAGCTCGCCTCGATCAGCTCGGTGTAGGCGTTCCCGGACTCGACACGGCCGGCAGGCAGCTTGTGCCGCGCGCGAGGCCATACCCGTCGTTGACGAGGCACGCGCCCAGCTCGGCAAGCTGCGCGGCGCGGCGGTCGGCGTCGACCTCGTTCCACATCGCGAAGTACTGCTCGGCGAGAGTCTGTGCGGTCATGGTTTCCTCCTGAGAAGTTCGGATGACCAGAACCTTGCCGCCGGCCGCCGCATCCGGTCGATGACGTCGCAGGTAATGGCGATGACCACCCCAGCGGTTACGGTCGGAGCATGGCAGCGACGATCGAGGAGACGTTCCAGCGCCCGGTGGGTGAGCTCTTGCGCGGCTGGCGGGAGCGCCGCCGGCTGAGTCAGCTCGAGCTGGCGAACCGGGTCGAGGTGTCCACGCGACATGTGAGTTTCGTCGAGACCGGCCGGTCGAAGCCGAGTCGCGACATGGTCCTGCGGCTGGCCGAGCATCTCGACGTACCGCTGCGGGACCGCAACCAGCTGCTGCTGGCCGGCGGCTACGCGCCGATCTACAGCGAGGCGTCGCTGCACTCGCCGTCGATGCTCGCGATCCGTACGACGCTCCGCCGCCTGCTGAAGGCGCACGAGCCGTACCCGGCGCTCGTGGTCGACCGCTGGTGGAACATCGTCGAGGCGAACGCCGGCATCCAGCTCTTCACCGCCGACGTCGACGAGCAGTTGCTCAAGGCACCGATCAACGCGCTCCGGCTGACCCTGCACCCGGGCGGCCTGGCGCGTCGGCTCGGCAACCTGGCCGAGGTCCGCGCCGCCGCGTTGGCCAGTCTGCAACGCCAGGTCGCCAGCACGGCCGATCCCGAACTCGAGGATCTGTACGACGAACTCCGCGAGTACGCCGCCGGCGACAAGCCCGTCCACCCGGGGCCAACCGAGGTCGTCGTACCGATGAATCTTCGGCATGAGGGACGTGAGTTGTCGCTGCTGACCACGATCGCCACCTTCGGCACGCCGCTGGACGTCACAGTGTCGGAGCTGATGATCGAATCGTTCTATCCGGCCGACGAGGCCACCACTGAGTTCCTGCGAGGACTTTCATGACTTCGCTGGAACAGGAAGCCGACACGATCGCGCTGCACCTCGGCTTTCTGGATCACTATCGCGGGGTGATCGAGAGCAAGCTTACCGGGCTGACCGAGGCCGAGCTGAGGTCGAGCCGATTGCCGTCCGGGTGGTCGCCGCTGGAGTTGCTGAAGCACCTGGTGTTCATGGAGAGGCGCTGGCTGCGCTGGGGATTCGCCGGCGAGCAGGTGGACGAGCCGTGGGGTGATTCGGGTGCAGGCCCGGGCGGCCGCTGGTCGGTCGGTCCGGACGAGACCTTGGCCGAGCTGATCGGCCGGTTGCATGAAGGTGGTGAGGTCACGCGCCGGCTGGTCAGCGGGGTGGATCCGGCGACGCCGGGAGCTGCAGGTGGGCGGTTCGGTGAGGCGAACCGCCCGACCTTGAACTGGATCCTCTTCCACGTGTTGCAGGAGTACGCACGGCACGCCGGCCAGTTGGACGTCGTCCGCGAACTCACAGATGGGGCCACCGGCGAGTAGGGACTCGCATTCGCCTACCCGCCGGTGACCGAGGCCCTACCGGTCTGAGGAGGGGAGACCGGTGGGGAAGGTGGTCGGGAGGCTCGGGGTCTCCTTCGGGAGGGTGGGCTTCTTGGTGGGCAGGGACGGCTTGGCCGTCGGGAGGGACGGCTGCTGACCCGGGTCGATCGTGACCTTCGCGCCGCCGGAGACCGTCACCGTCGGAACGGCCGGCTTCGGCGCTGACGGCTTGGCGGTCGGCAACGGAGGCTTACCCGGCAGGGTCGGCTTCGGCGCCGCGGGCGTCTCGGTCGGGATGCCGTGCACGCAGTCGGGCAGGGTCGGCATCGGAGCCGGCTTGCCCGGCACCGACGGCAGCGCGGGCTTCGCACTCGGAACCGGCGGAACGCTCGGCTTGGTCGTCGGCAGCGACGGCTTGCCCGGCAGGGTCGGCTTGCCGCTCGGCACAGACGGCAGGGTCGGCTTGGGCGGCAGGGTCGGCTTGCCGCTCGGCACAGACGGCAGGGTCGGCTTGGGCGGCAGGGTCGGCTTGGGCGGCAGCGACGGCGTCGCGGTCGGGATCGCCGGCTTGGTCGGGATCGCCAGCGTCGGCTTGCCCGTCGGGATGCTCGGCTTCGGCGGCTTGGTCGCCGGGAGGGACGGCGTACCGGGCAGGGCAGGCGTCTTCGTCGGGATCGACAGTGACGGCTTGCCGCTCGGCACGGGCGGCAAGGTCGGCTTGACCGACGGCTGCACGCTCGGCGGGCTGTTCGGGTCGATCGTCTTGTCCACCGACACGGTTGCCTTCGGCAACGCCGGCTTGGTCGGCAGGCAGGTCGGATCGACCGACGGCTTCGGCGTGTCCGCCGGCACCACGGTCGGCACCGGCGGCTTGCCGTCACCGGCCAGCAGGCTCCTCGCGGCGGACGGTCCGCCGACGGCGGCGGACACCGTCGCAACGGTTCCGGCCAGCACGGTGACGCCCGCCGCGGCCAGTCCACGGCGCAGCCAGGCCAGTCGCTTGCCGCGACGCATCAGCTCGGTCGTGTTCGGCTGCCACGGCTCCAGGTCGTACTCGAGTGCGCTGCGTACCCGCTGCTCGTCACTCATCAGTGTCCTCCAACTCCGGTATCGATCAGGTCGGGTGCCAGACGCAGCTTGGCCAGCGCGCGGGATGCCGTGCTCTTCACGGTCCCGACTGCCATGCCCAGCAGCTCGGCGGTCTCGGCCTCGGAGAGATCCTGCGAGTAGCGCAGCGCGACCACGGCTCTCTCCCGCACGGTCAGACCGGCGAGCGCCGAGAGCACGGCCTCCCTGGTCTGGACCTCGCCGGCGAAGTCCGCCACCGCTCGCTGATCCCAGTCGTTGCTGACCGGGTCGCTGGGAACCTCGTTGTTCCAGCGCCGGCGGGTCTGGGAGAGGAACCGGTTGACCAGGACCCGGCGTACGTAGCGCAACGGGTCACCGTCCAGCCGGTGCCACTTCGGATAGGACCGCATCAACGCAAGCTGCACCAGGTCCTCGGCCGTGTGCCGATCGCCGCACAACATCTCCGCGAAGCGGAGCAAGGGGGTCGACTGCGCCAACACGAAGCGCTCGAAATCGGCGTCCGCGGTCCGGGTCATCGATTCTCCTCTGCCTCTGTCACACCGGTCCAAACCCGCTGGGTGATCGATCAGGTTCTGTCCGTACACCAACTCCTTCGAAGAAATTTACTCACGGGCTATACAGACGTGCCGTTCATTTGTCACATTGGGTGGATCACGCAGCTCGCCTTCACCGCCCCGGAGGTAACCGCCCATGCGTATCACCCGACCTGCCCAGCTGACCGCCTGTCTGGCGGCGACGCTGGCGATCTTCACCGCCACCTTGCAAAGCACCGCCGCACCGACCGATCCGGTCGCCGTCGCGGCCCAACCAGTCGCCGGATCCAGCAACGTGAAGGTCGAGGGCAGCCGGATCATCCTCGGCGACGCCCCGGCCGCGATCGGCTCCACCGAAATCAAGCAGCGCTCCGGCCTGGCCGAACTCGTCCCGGTCCGTTTCGACGCAGTCACCTCGGCCGTCGTCGTCGGCTACACCGCCGGCACGCCGGACGGTTCGTCGGCGGAGGTCGACGTACGGGCATGGGCCACGGACAGGTGGACCGAGTGGACGCCCGCGCGGTCCGGTACGCCGACCGCGCTGCCCGACGCCAGTGACCAGGTCCAGCTCCGGATTATCGTCAGCGGCCCACCGACCGGCGGCAGCCCGTGGGTCGGCGACCTGACGGTCCTGCCGACCGACAAGGTCGACACAAGCCGGATGAGCGTCCAGGCCGCGCCGCTGCAGTCCCGAGTCTTCGCCACCCGCGAAGGCCTGGTCGGAGGTACGACGGCCAACGGCCACGTGATCGTGAATCGCGACCACTTCGTCGCCCTGCCGTCGCGCCGGGGACTGTCAGCCAACGGTTCGGGCACCTACTCGGTCAAGGTGTGCACGGCCTCCCGGTGCGCCTTCGAGCCGGTGTGGGACGTCGGCCCGTGGAACACCAAGGACGACTACTGGAACCCGAGTGCGATCCGGGAGATGTGGAAGGACCTGCCGCAGGGTCGTCCGGAGGCGCAAGCGGCGTACCAGAACGGCTACAACGGCGGTAAGGACCAGTTCGGCCGGACCGTGGCCAATCCGGCCGGGATCGACCTGGCCGACGGGACGTTCTGGGACGCGCTCGCGCTGACGAACAACGCCTGGGTCGACGTGACCTACCTGTGGACCGGCGACGGCGGCCGCGGCACGGTGTCGATCACGTCCGGCTACCTGAACGTGCGGAACACACCGAACTCGTCCGGCGCGGTGGTCGGGATGGCGGGGAAGTCGGCGCAGGTGACGGTCGAGTGCCAGACGACCGGCCAGAGCGTCACCGGCTCGCAGGGCACCAGCAACATCTGGCTGCGCGTGCACTCCGGCATGTACGTCGCGAAGGCCTACATCTCGGCCGGCACCTTCGGCGCCTGCTGAACGCCCAGGCCATCACAATCCCGCCCGCTCCGCGGTCCGCGGCGTGCGGACCGCGCACGGCGGCGATTGTGATGGCCTGGCGGTTCGCACCACGTCCGGCCTGGTCGAGGCCGGGGCCCTCGGTCAGCAGCCGTGGCTGACCTGGGCGCAGGTGTCCTCGCCCCAGACCAGGCGGAATGTCCGCAGCGACTGATCGTTCGGACCGGACAGCGTGACCTTGATCTGCGGGCCCGGCGCCGAGCCTTCCTTCCAGGGCGTCGCGGTCTGGTGCTGCATCAGCCAGTAGCCGCCCTTGATCACGGCGTTCGTGGTCTTGCCGTCGGGGAAGGCGTAGGAGATCTTCGAGACACCCGCCGGAAGTTTGCCGGCGGCCCAGTAGTACTCGTACTGCCTGCCCTTGATCGGGATCAGGTTGTTCGCCACCGCGAAAGCCTCGGCGTCACCCGGTGCGGGCTGGGTGATCCTGGCCGGCTGCCGGATCGAGCCCTCGCTGCCGTTGCGCGCGAACACGGTGTCACAACCGGCCCAGTACTTGCTGTCGGCAAGGATCAGGACGGTGCCGGGTGCGCCGTCCAGCCGCGCGGCCACCTTGGCCTCCGGACCTGGTGCCGGCTCACCGCGCTCGTCGGCGACCTGCTTCAGCCAGGTCTTGCACGCCGCAACCGGGTCCGCCGGCGGCGCCTTCTCGGCAGGTTTCACCGGCCTTGCGAGCTTGGTGCTGCTTCCTTCCGGACCTGTCGTCTCGCCCACCTCAGGCACTGTCGACGGCAGGGCCGATGGCGTGGCCGGTGCCGACGGGGCCAGGCTCGGCAGGGCGGTCGGCGTCGCGGCCGGCTTCGGGGTCAGGCTTGGCACTGCGGTCGGCGTGGCGGCCGGGCTCGGCACCGCGGTCGGCGTCGCGGCCGTGGTGTCGGGTCCGCCCGCGACCGCGGTGTCTCCGGCCGTCTGCCTGCTGCGTGCCACCGCCGTACCGGCGATGACGACGCCGGCCACTGCTGCGACGGCGAGTCCGGATACCAGCACCCTGACGATGCGCCGCTTCCGGTCCTGTTCGATCATCGTTGCCCTCCACAACCCATTGGTCCGTTCGGTCGGGCTGAAGGACGCGAGTGACGGCCGGAAAGGTTCTGCTCAGCAGCCATGGCTGATCTGGGCGCAGGTCTGCGTCCCCCAGTTCAGCCTGATGTCGTTCACCACGCCGCCCGTCGGCGAGAGCAGCTGGACCCGGATCCGGTTCCCCGGACTGGGTGCGGTCGACGCCACGGTCGAGACGTGCCGCATCATCCAGAAACCGTTGCTGACCTTGGCATCCACGACCGTGCCGTCCGCAAAGCTGTACCGCACGGTCGCGACGCCGCTGGGCAGCATTCCAGCCGCCCAGTAGAAGTCACGCTTGCCGGCGGCCGTGTCGATGGTGTTGCCCGCGACCGCGAAGGCGTCGTTGTCGTCCACGCTCGGCCTCTGCAGCTTGGCGGGCTTGCGGGCTGACGGAGTCGGCTGGAACGTGTTGTCACACGCCATCCAGTACTTGCTGTCGGCCACGACAATCAGGCGGCCGTCCAACGAACCACGCTGCTCGGTACCCGTCCCAGGAGCCGGCTGACCGACTGCGGCCGCCTCCTGGAGGCAACTCGCCAGGGTCGGCGGTGCGACCTTGGTACCTGTCGCCTCCGGACCGGTCGTCTCTGCGTTGGACGGCGCCGTGGACGCATTCGGCTCCGGAGTCTGAGACGGTCGCGGCGTCGGCCTGTCCTGGGTCGTGACGGTCGGGGCGGGGACGGTCAGCCCAGGGTCCGCGGGTTGGGGAGCGTTGCCGAGGGATCCGCCCGAGGCCAGGAACCCGCCTGCGGCCACGCCGATGACGGCCACGGCAGCGACTCCGGCGGCCGCGATACCGCGGACCCTCCGGCGACGGCGCGCACCGGCGATCACCCGGGCCGGGTCGAGCGACGCGATGGTGTCGTCGGGTGCGAGGGCGGCCCGGAGGTCGTCCTCAGGCCTGACTCGGCGCTCGTCGTTCATGTTCGCTCTCCTACATACCGACCGCTCAGCTCGGGAGCCGCGCGCAACTTGTCCAGTGCGCGGGCGTTCGCACTCTTCACCGTCCCGACCGCGACCCCGAGAACGGCCGCCGTCTGCTTCTCGGTCAGATCCTCGACATACCGCAGTACGACGACCGCACGCTCGCGCCGGGTCAGTGTCGCCAGGGCAGCGCCGATCGCGACGCGGCGAGCCACCGCACCGGCCGGATCGGGCACGGTCGTGCCGAAGTGCTGATCCAGTTCGCCGGCGTCACCGCTCGGCCGCTCCCGCCAGGGACGACGCCGTACCCAGGACAGATGCTGATTGACCACCGCCTGCCGGACGTAGCCGAACGGGTCGGCCAACTCGATCCGGTCCCAGCGCAGGTAGGCCTTCTCCAGCGCCGTCTGGACCAGATCCTCCGCGAGTTCGGCATCGCCGCAGAGCATCCGCGCGAAATGCACCAAGCGCGCGGACCTGGCCAGCACAAAAGCGGTGAAGTCGTCGTCACGACTCCCCGGACCCGCCATACCCCTCTCCGTCCTGCAGCCTTCACACTCAGGACGCCGTACCCCTCGAAAAGGTTCTGCCCGGTTGGGTCAATGGCGGTCGGTGGGGGCGGCGCCGGTGGTGACCGGGCGGTCGGCCTCGGCGGCAGCGCGGTCGGCGGCATCGCGGTCTGCCGGCGTTGCGGGGCGGACGGGGCGGTCGATCGGGACGGCGGGATGCGGGATCGGGTGGTGCGGAGGGAGTACGTCGGCAGCCAGGCGGACGCGGTTGCGTCCGGCGGCCTTGGCGGCGTACATGGCCCGGTCGGCGCGGCGCAGGAGGTCGTCGACGGTGACGCCGTCGGCGGGGTAGACGGCGACGCCGATGGAGACGGTGAGGTGGAAGGTGTCCGGATTCAGGCCCGGGTCGTCCAGGACGCCCGCGCACATCGCTGCGAGCGGACTGGCGGCGACCGCGTTGCGCAGCCGGTCCGCGGTCACGGTCGCGTCGTCGATCCCGGTGTCCGGCAGGGCGATGACGAACTCCTCGCCGCCGAACCGGCCGATCACGTCCTTCGCCCGGATCGCGCTCCGCAGGATGGTCGCGACCGCTCGCAAGGCCTCGTCGCCGACCAGGTGACCGTGCCGGTCGTTGACCTGCTTGAAGTGGTCGATGTCGATCAGCAGTACGGCCACCGGTTCGCTCTGGTTCCGCGCCGCCCGGAGCATCTCCTCGGTCCGCCACCGCCACCAGTCGACCCGGGTCAGGCTGGTCTTCGGATCGGTCTGCACCTCGGACTCCAGTTGCGTGAGCAACAGCGCCCGCTGGGCGGTGAGCGTGATCGGAATCGCCACGAAGGCGAACCACGGGCTCACCAGGCAGGCCGCCGCGAGCATGCAGCCGAGGGTCGCGGCGGTCGCGTCGGTGCAGAGGTCGTCCATCGTGCCGAAGGCCTCGCGCCAGGTGCTGCCCGGGATGATCAGCGAGATCGCCAGCCCGCACAGCACGGTGTCGGTCGCGAAGTAGGCCATCGCCGCAACGACCATCGAGACGACCAGGCCGAGCCCGTCGCCTCCGACCAGATCGCTGACAGCCAGGAAGGCCACGTGCGCGGCGCCGACGGCGAGCACGTACACCGCGGTCGAGAACGCCCAGCGATAGGGGATGCACTTGCCGGCCCGGATCCGCCACCAGATCCGGAGCAGGACGGCGACCAGGATCGCCAGCGCGGGGTGGAGCATCACGGCGGCCGCGATCATCCAGGCCGGCGCGAGGTCCTTGTGCAGCGCGCCGCCCCGCCGTCGCCGGCTCTCGACCCGGCGGGCCCCCTCGACCGCGATCAGCGCCGAGACGGTCAGCGCGAAGACCACGTCCAGACCGCGCCAGCTCGGCAGGTCGGTGAAGGCCTGTACGGCATACCCGACGGCGACCAGGTCGACCAGCACCACAACAGCGAACGCCGGGACCGTCAGGGTCCACAACGCGCAGTACCGTATCGCTCGCCTACTCTGCGCAACCATCACCTCACACGGTACGACGAGTGAGCGTCTCGTCCCAATCCGCGACGGCGTGCTGTGGATGACGATGTGGAAACGATGGTCGACAGTTGAGAATTCAGTCGTTTGATCAACGATCAATGATCCCGCCGGAGCGACCAGCCTTCGCCAGGGAATACTGACCTCAGCGGCTGCGGCGGGCCGCACCGAAGAGGCCGCGGACGATCTCGCGGCCGGCCGAGCGGGCGAACTGCTTGAACGCCGACGAGCCGACCACCTGCTCAACCATCGACTTCTCCTGCTTCTGCGCCCGCGGCTTCGGGCTCCGGCTTGGCCTGCTCCTCGGCCCGCTGTTCGGCCTCCGCCTGCTCGGCGCCCGCCTGGACCTTGGCGGCGAGCTTCTCGTACGCCGACTCGCGGTCGATCACCTCGGTGTACTTGGCGTTGTTCGGCGACGCCTGCACCGACGCGGTCAGCTGCTCGGCCGACGCCGGCGCCATCAGCGACTGCGGCGCCCGCAAGCCGGGTCCACGCGACCGGGGTCGGCGCGCCCTTCTCGTTCATCACCGTGACGACCGCCTCGCCGATCCCGAGCTGGGTCAGCACTTCCGCCAGGTCGTACGACGAGCTCGGGAAGGTCGACACGGTCGCCTTCAGCGCCTTGGCGTCGTTCGGCGTGTGTGCCCGCAGCTGGTGCTGCACCCGCGAGCCGAGCTGCGCGAGCACCTCGTCCGGCACGTCCTTCGGCGTCTGGGTGACGAAGAAGACGCCGACACCCTTCGACCGGATCAGCCGGACGGTCTGCGCGATCGACGTCCAGGAACGCCTTCGACGCGTCGTTGAAGAGCAGGTGCGCCTCGTCGAAGAAGAACACCAGCTTCGGCTTGTCCACGTCGCCGACCTCGGGCAGGTCGTGGAACAGGTCGGCCAGCAGCCACATCAGGAAGGTGGAGAACAGCGCCGGCCGGTCCTGCAGGTTCGGCAGCTCGAGCAGCGAGATGACACCCTTGCCGTCGCGCTCCTGCATCAGATCCGCGGTGTCGA
Source organism: uncultured Actinomycetota bacterium (assembly GCA_963770725.1). Classification (GTDB taxonomy): domain Bacteria; phylum Actinomycetota; class Actinomycetes; order Propionibacteriales; family Kribbellaceae; genus Kribbella. The sequence continues at coordinate 95,706 of CAVYQT010000006.1, read as the reverse complement.
ACTCGGGCTCGCCGAAGAACGCCTCGGCGCCCTGGTCGGCGAACCCGATCAGCGCCCGCAGGATCACCCCGGCGGTCGCGGCGGACAGCCCGCCGAGCTCCTTCAGGTCGGCCTTGCCCTCGTCGCTGGTCAGATGCGTGATGACCGCGCGCAGGTCCTTCAGGTCGAGCAGGGTCAGCCCCTGCTTGTCGGCGTAGTGGAAGATCAGGCCGAGCGAGGACTCCTGGACGTCGTTGAGCCCGAGCACCTTGGACAGCAGCACCGGACCGAACGACGTGATGGTGGCGCGGATCGGGACGCCGGTGCCCTGGCCGCCGAGTGCGTAGAACTCGGTCGGGAACCCGGTCGCGGTCCACTCCTGGCCGATCGTCTTGGTCCGGGCCAGCAGCTTCTCGTTCTCCTGCCCCGGCTGCGAGATCCCGGACAGGTCGCCCTTGATGTCCGCGGCGAACACCGAGACGCCGGCGGCGGACAGCTGCTCGGCCATCAACTGCAGGGTCTTCGTCTTGCCGGTACCGGTCGCGCCCGCGACCAGGCCGTGCCGGTTCACCATCGACAACGGGATCCGGACCGCCGCCTCCGGTTTCGGCTCGTCCCCGGCCAGCAGCGCGCCGAGCTCGATCGCCGGCCCCCTCGAACGCGTACCCCTGCTTGACGGTCTCCACGACGTCGGCTGTCTCGGCCATGTCAGCATGCCTTTCCCCGGTTCGACGAAGACGCCCCGCGCCTCGCTGCGCATGCTAGTGCCCCGGCGTGCTCGAAGCCGAGAGTTGGGTCCACACGCCCGGGGCACGAACCGCGACGCGATCAGCGCATGACGACGACGCGGACCGACTTCGCGGCGAACGACCAGATGCTCGCCGACATCGACGCGGACACCCGGATGCAGCCGTGCGAGGCCTTGTAATTCGTGCCCAGCAGGTAGTCGGCGTGGATCTGCCGGCCGTTCGACTTGTACGTCGGGATCTGGTGGAACCCGATCCCGCACGGGGCGAACCGGACGAAGTTGTTCAGGTACAGCGACCCGCCGTCGGTGTTCTTCCGGATCCGGGCCGCCCGGCCGCATTTCGCGCCGCTGGTGTAGGTCCCGGCCCGCAGGTACCGCGGGTTGTCGATGATGCCGCCCTGACGGACGACCTTGCCGCGGGCATCGATCAGCCAGACCCAGTTCTGCGACTGGCTGATGACGATCCGGCGGCCGCTCCCGGACCGGGCCGGCACCGCCCGGACGTCACAGCGTTTGGCCGTCCTGGCCATCAGCCGGGTGTACGTCGTACCGCTCGGAGAACCGTTCTGGCTGAGCTCGGTTGGCCGACTGGAACCGGACCGTGGCGGCCTTCGTCATCGTGCCGATCTTGCCGTCGACCGGCCCGGCGGCACAGCCGAGCTTGTTCAGCCTGGTCTGGGCGGCTTTCGCCTGGGTCACGGTGATCGCGTCGGCCGGCAGCGCCGTACCGACGGCGACGAGCGTGATCGACGCGGCCGCGAGCCCGAGTTTGGAAAGAAGTCGCATGCGGATTACCCCCTGTTTCGCGGGCACCGAGGGTGCCCACCTCTCCCTGTCCCCGTGTGACGCTGATCCTGCCCAAAAGGTTGTGTCCCCACTCCGGACTGTTCCGGTGACATTCATGACCTCCTCACAAGACCTCTTACCCGGCTAGACTTTGCGGGGTGATCTTCAAGCGCGTCGGGGAGGAACGGCCGTACCCGGACCACGGGCTCAAGCCGAAGGACTGGTCGTCGCTGCCGCCACGGCAGGTGCGGCTGGACGAGCTCGTCACGACCAAGGGCACCCTCGACCTGAACGCGCTGCTCGACGAGGACTCCACGTTCTACGGCGACCTGTTCGCGCACGTCGTCGAGTGGAAAGGTGAGATGTTCCTCGAGGACGGTCTGCACCGCGCCCTGAGGGCCGCGCTCCAGCAGCGTTCGGTACTCCACGCCCGGGTCCTGGTCGTGGACTGACAAATGGCTGCTCACGGGGGGTTGAGCCGATGACCGCGATCCATCCACAGCCGAGGCCACACTCACGGATCCATTGGCGTACGCCGATCACGATGGTGATCCTGCTCGGCGTCCTCGTCGGCGGCGCCTGGTGGGGCTGGAACTCCCTGATCAACAGCAGCGCCGAGCCGACCTGCGTCGACCAGAAACTGCCGAACAACCGTCTGGTGCCCAAACAGGTCGTGGTGAACGTCTACAACGGCGGAGCCAAGGCGGGCACGGCAGCCGCCGTCGCCGAGGTGCTGAAGAAGCGTGGCTTCCACGTCGCCAAGATCGCGAACGAGCCGAAGGGCGACAAGATCGACGTCGTCTCGGTCCGCGGTACCGCCGACAACTCGCCCGAGCTGCTGCTGGTGACCGGCCAGCTCAACCAGAAGGCCCTGACCGTCGGCGACAGCCGCACCGACCACACCGTCGACCTGATCCTCGGCCGCGGCTACTCCAGCCTCAGGGCCAAGGGCGTGGCGTCGGTCGCCGTCCCACCGGACTCCACCGTCTGCCTCCCGGTCATCCACACCCCACAGCCGATCCCCTCGGGCCAGAACCCGAACTGAGTCACCGGGGTTCGCGGCCGCGTTCGCCGAACCAGCCGGCCAGGCGGCCGGCCCGGGAGACGGCTCGGAGGCGGCGGACGGTCTGGTCGCGGACCGGGCTGGGCGCGACGACGAGCAGGGCGTCGCCGGCGCGGAGGACGGTCCGTAGGTCCGGGACGAAGGAACGGTCGCCGCGGATGACCAGAGCGACCGACACGCCCGCGGGCAGGCGGAGCTCGCCGATCTCGACACCGGCCAGGCGGGACTCGCTGGGTACGTGCACCTGGAGCATGTCCGCGCCGAGCGACTCCAGCGGCGCCACGTCGATGTCCACCTCGTACGACGCGTTCTCGTCCAGCACCTTCAGCCGTCGGGCCAGCCAGGGCAGCGACGGCCCCTGGAGCAGCGTGAACATGAACACCAGCACGAACACCACGTCGAAGATCCGGTCCGCGTTCGGCACCCCCTCGGCCAGCGGGATGGTCGCCAGCACGATCGGGACGGCACCCCGCAGCCCCGCCCAGGAGATGAACGCCTGTTCCCGCCACGGTAGTCGGAACGGCAGCGCCGCCAACGTGACCGATGCGAACCTGGCGACCACCGTCACCGTGACGCCGATGATCAGCGCGCCCACGGCGTCGTTCCAGCCGATCCGCCCCGGCGACGCCAGCAGCCCGAGCATCACGAACAGCCCGATCTGGGCCAGCCAGGCGATCCCGTCCACGAACGACCTGGTCGCCAGCCGGTGCGGCAACTCGGCCCGGCCGAGGACCAGCGACGTCACGTAGACCGCCGCGAACCCGGACACGTGGAGCAGTACGGTGCCACCGGCGTACGAGATGAACGCCAGCGACAGGATCGCCAGCGGGTACAGACCGGCCGAGCCGAGCGCGATCCGGCGGATCAGGCCGACACTGATCCAGCCGATCAGGAACCCGAAGAGGGCGCCGACCACCAGCTCGTAGATCACCAGCCCGCTGAAGTGCAGGAGGCCCTTGTCGGCGACCTCACCGGTGCTGACGAGGGTGACCAGGAGGACGGTCGGGGCGTCGTTCAGACCGGACTCGGCCTCCAGGGCGCCCCGCAACCGGGGCCGGATCGGGACACGACGTAGTACGGAGAAGACCGCCGCCGCGTCGGTCGGCGAAGTGACAGCCCCGATCAGTACGGCGGTCTGCCAGTCCAGCCCGAGGACGTAGTGCGCCATGCAGGCGACGATGCCCACACTGACCGCGACGCCGACAGTCGCCAGTACGACGCCCAGCGGCATCACCGGGCGTACTTCGTTCCACCGGGTGGTCAGACCGCCCTCGGTCAGGATCACCACGAGGGCCGCGAATCCGAGCGCATGGGCCAGCTGGGCGTCCTCGAACAGGATCCCGCCAGGTCCCGACTCGCCGAGCAACAGGCCCATCAGCAGGTAGATGAGCAGCGACGGGAGCCCGAGCCGCCCGGTCAGCCGGATCGCGACGATCGCGACCAGCAACACCGCCGCCCCGGCCAGCAGAATCCGGTCCAGCTCCGCAACGTCCACGTGGGGCCCTCTCCCGCATCAGGTCCCGAGAGACGAAAACCCTGACGCATCACACAGCATCAGGGTCTCCGGTCCTACTCCATCCCCGGGGATGGCTGGCGGTGGCGGAGGGAACCGTCGCCAGCTCCTCCCAAATCCCACAGCACTTGATATGCGTTGGATGGTCCCACACTTCGTGCGGGACCATCCAACGCATGGCGGTGGCGGAGGGATTTGAACCCTCGGACGGGGGTTGCCCGTCACGCGCTTTCGAGGCGCGCTCCTTCGGCCGCTCGGACACGCCACCGCCGGAGAGGCTATCAAGGTCTGTGCCCGATGAAGAAATCGCGGAGCCGCGCACCCGCTTCGTCGGCCATCACGCCGCCCACCACCTCGGGCCGGTGATTCAGCCGGCGATCCCGTACGACGTCCCACAACGACCCCACCGCCCCCGCCTTCTCGTCGTACGCCGCGAAGATCAGCCGGTCCAGCCGGGACAGCACGATCGCCCCCGCGCACATCGTGCACGGCTCCAGCGTGACGACCAGCGTGCAGCCGGTCAGCCGCCACTCGCCGACGTGCCGGGCGGCCTCCCGGATCGCCATCACCTCGGCGTGTGCGGTCGGATCGCCGGTCGTCTCGCGCTCGTTGTGGCCGCGGCCGATCACCTCGCCGTCGGCGTCCACCACGATCGCCCCGACCGGTACGTCGGGCAGCGCCTTCTCCCCTTCCGCCAGCGCGAGCGCCATCAGCCGGGCCCACTCCCGCCGGACCGCCGGGCTAACCAAGAGCTTCGATCGCCTCGTGGAACTGGTTGCCGAACCCGAGCGACTCGGCCACCTCCTCGAGCATCTCCTCCGGGTAGAGGTCGACGTCGTCGCACAGCGCGCCCAGATCCATCGCGCTCATCCCGAGGTCGGCGATGATGGCGAGGTCGCCGGCCGGGACCTGCTCGTCGTCGTCATCGGCCAGCGGGATGTCGAGTTCGTCCACCACCTGCCGGGCCAGCGGCCACTCGGTCGCGGCGGTGACGTCGGAGATCAGCAACCGGGCCCGGCCGCCGATCACCCGGAGCAGGATGAAGAAGTCCTCGTCGACCGAGATCATCCCCAGGACACCGGCCTCGCCGGGGTAGCGCCGGAGGGCGGACACCAGGGTGGACAGGTCCGGCTCACCGCGCAGCACCAGCGGTGTGACGGTCCAGACCCCGTCCTCGGTGTAAGCGGCGACCGCGAAGTCGAGATCGGTGGTCATCGGCCCAGCCGTGGCATCAGACACGGCCTCATCGTCGCAGACTCACGGCGACCACGGGAGTATTCGTGATCTCGACGCGATCTCAGATACTTTCCCCACCCCACCGCCCCGGTCATCAGTACTACCAACGCTCAGTGATGGTACGTCGCTCTGCGCATCGCCCGCCGGAGTTCCCGGACCTTCGCGCGACGCGGTGCGATCCGGTCACGGAGGGCGCGGGCCTCCTCGAGTTCACGGAGGAAGGCTGCGCGCCGGCGGAGGCGGTCGAGCTGTTCGGGCGACTTCCCGGCGTTCTCCGTCATCGGCGTACTCCCTGGGGGCGAACAGGGCCTGACCGGGGTGGTGGGGTGGGGCAGAACCAGAGACAGATCCGGTGCACTTTCAAGTCTGGCAGCGAGCGAACTTCCCCGCCGCGAATCGCCGACGGTACCGTTCCGGCTTATGCAGATCCTCGTCGTGGACCACCCGCTCGTCGCCCACAAGCTCACCGCACTGCGGGACGAGCGCACGGACTCGCCCACCTTCCGGCGGCTGACCGAGGAGCTCGTCACGCTGCTCGCCTACGAGGCGACCCGGGACGTCCGGACCGGTCCGGTCACCGTGCAGACCCCGGTCGCCGAGGCTGAAGGCATCAAGCTGACCGCTCCGAAGCCGCTCGTCGTACCGATCCTTCGGGCCGGTCTCGGCATGCTCGAAGGGATGAGCCGGCTGCTGCCGACCGCGGAGGTCGGGTTCCTCGGCATGGTCCGCAACGAGGAGACGCTGACGGCGTCGACGTACGCCGAGCGCCTGCCCGAGGACCTGTCCGGGCGCCAGTGCTACGTGCTCGATCCGATGCTGGCAACCGGCGGCACGCTGGCCGTGGCGATCCAGTTCCTGGTGGAACGCGGCGCCGACCACATCACCGCGATCTGCCTGCTGGCCGCGCCCGAGGGGGTCGCGCGGATCGAGCGCGAACTGGCCGAACTCGCCGTACCCTGCAACCTGGTCATCGCCGGCATGGACTCCCACCTGAACGACAAGGGCTACATCGTCCCCGGCCTCGGCGACGCCGGCGACCGCCTCTACGGCGTCGCCCAGTAGGCCGTCAGAAGGCGTACGGGTACGGCGACCAGTCGGCGGGGCGTTTTTCCAGGAAGGAGTCGCGACCCTCGGCGGCCTCGTCGGTGCCGTAGGCGAGCCGGGTCGCCTCACCGGCGAAGAGTTGCTGGCCGACCAGGCCGTCGTCGATCAGGTTGAACGCGTACTTGAGCATCCGCTGCGCCGTCGGCGACTTGGCGCAGATCTTCTTGCCCCACTCCAGCGCGGTCGCCTCGAGCTTCGCGTGCGGGACGACCTTGTTCACCATGCCCATCCGGTAGGCGTCCTCGGCGTCGTACTCGTCACCGAGGAAGAAGATCTCCCGCGCGAACTTCTGCCCGACCTGCCGGGCCAGGTACGCCGACCCGAACCCACCGTCGAACGACGCCACATCCGCGTCCGTCTGCTTGAACCGCGCATGCTCCGCGGACGCCAGCGTCAGGTCGGCGACCACATGCAAGCTGTGACCGCCACCCGCGGCCCAGCCCGGTACGACGCAGATGACGACCTTCGACATGAACCGGATCAGCCGCTGCACCTCGAGGATGTGCAGCCGCCCCGCCTTCGCCGGGTCGATGGACTCGGCCGTGGTCCCCTCGGCGTACTTGTAACCGTCCTTGCCCCGGATCCGCTGGTCGCCGCCCGAGCAGAACGCCCAGCCGCCGTCCCGCGGCGACGGCCCGTTGCCGGTGAGCAGCACACACCCGACGTCGGTCGACATCCGCGCGTGGTCGAGCACCCGGTACAACTCGTCCACGGTGTGCGGCCGGAACGCGTTGCGCACCTCGGGCCGGTTGAACGCGATCCGCACCACCCCGGCGTCGACCGCCCGGTGGTAGGTGATGTCGGTCAGGTCGAACCCGTCCACCTGCTTCCAGGCCGACGGGTCGAAGATCTCGGAGACGTGCTCGGCATCGGTCACGCCGCCGAGCATATTTCAGCGCCGCGCGGTGCTTTCCCGCAGGACGACCTCGGCCCTGAACGTCTCGGTGGTCGCCTCGCCGCCCTCGATCGCGAGCTCGAGCGCCCGCCGGCCCATCTGCTCCAACGGCAGCCGGACCGTCGTCAGCCCCGGCCACACATCCCGCAGGGTCGCGATGTCGTCGAACCCGGCCACACCCAGCTCGCGCGGTACGTCGACCCCGCGGGCCCGCAGCGCGGACATCGCGCCGACCGCCATCACGTCGTTCACCGCGAACACACAGTCCAGGTCGGTCTTGCGGTCCAGCAGCTCCTCGGCCGCGGCGTACCCGCCGTCCCGCGTGAACTCGCCGGCCTCGACCGCGACCGGCCGCAGCCCGGCCTCCGCCAGCCCGGCGACGAAGCCGTTCCGCCGGTCCCGCGCCGTCGCCAGCGCGTCCGGTCCACCCAGTACGGCGAACTTCCGCCAGCCGAGGCTGACCAGCGACCGGGCCAACTCGGCCGCACCGGCGCTGTTGTCCGGCTCGATCGTGTGCGCCGGCATCCCGGACTGACTCACCAGCGCCAGACCGGCGCCGGAGTTGAGGAAAGTCTCGACCTCGGTCGCCGTCCGGGCCAGGCTTTCGGCGTCGGTACGGCGGCTGCCGATCATCACCGCGGCCCGGGCCCGCTGCGCGCGCAGCGAGGAAAGATACGCAATCTCGCGATCGGCGTCACGGAACGTGCTGGCCATCATAACGAGCAGATGGCGCTCGTCGGCGGCCCGCATCACGCCGTTCGCGATCGCCGCGAAGTAGGGGTCCTCGATGTCGTGCACCAGGATGCCGACCACGTTCGTCGACGACTTGGCCAGTGCCTGGGCCTGCGCGTTCGGTGTGTAGCCGAGCTCGTCCGCGGCGGCCTTGACCCGTTCCTGCAGCTCAGGACGGGGAACCCGGTCCCCGCCATTGAGCACGCGGGACGCCGTCGCGACCGACACACCCGCGCGCTGTGCCACGTCCAGCAATGTCACCGGCGCTCGCAGATTCACTGGCCTACCCCTCCGTACTCTCCCCCTGGGTGGTGGCGGTCACCCTATCGGAACTCGGCCACCATTACGCTGTGTGGCTGGAAGTGGCTGCCAATCTCGGTGGAATCTGGCTTTAGGCCCGCCGAGTGACTAGCCTTCCCAGCCATGACGACCGTCCGCGCCAGGGTGACGATCCTGGTCTCGTCCACCGTGCTCAGCCTGGGAACCGTCACCGGTGCCGCCTCGGCTGTGCGGATGCCGGACGACCCGAGGTCCCCGGCCGCCTCGGCGCCGGCGCCAGGCCCCGCGGTCCCGCCGTACGTCGATGCGGCCACCAAGAGCACGCAGCCGACCTACGACTACGCCGACGCGCTCCGTGAGTCCGTGTACGTCGACACGACGATGGACACCGACTCCGACGGGCAGAACGACGTCGTCGCGGTCGACATCGTCCGGCCGCGCGAGACCGACCTGACCGGGTTGCGCATCCCGGTGGTCATGGACGCGTCGCCGTACTACTCCTGCTGCGGTCGCGGCAACGAGAGCGAGAAGAAGACGTACGACGAGAACGGCGTCATCCAGCAGATGCCGTTGTTCTACGACAACTACTTCGTCCCCCGCGGGTACGCCGTCGTCGGCGTCGACATCGTCGGCACCGGCCGGGCGACCGGCTGCGGTGACGTCGGCGGCAAGGACGAGATCGACTCCGTCGTCGCGGTGATCGACTGGCTGAACGGCCGCAACACCGCACACACCGCGGACGGAACGGACGTCGAGGCGACCTGGTCCAGCGGCGCGGTCGGGATGATCGGCAAGTCGTACGACGGCACGCTGGCGAACGGTGTCGCCGCGACCGGTGTCAAAGGCCTGAAGACGATCGTGCCGATCTCCGCGATCTCCTCGTGGTACGACTACACCCGATCCGGCGGCGTCCCGTACTCCGACGACTACATGCCCTGGCTCGGCAGCTATGTCGGCCACGACACGCCCGCGTGCGACGCCGTACGGGCCGAGCTCGGCGACAACGACGATGACGACACCGGCGACTACACCGCCTTCTGGGCCGAGCGCGACTACGTGAAGAACGCGTCGAAGGTGAAGGCATCGGTCTTCATGACGCACGGTCTGAGCGACTACAACGTCCAGACGAACCACTTCTCGCAGTGGTGGACCGCACTCGCGAAGAACGGGGTGCCGCGCAAGCTGTGGCTGGGTCTCGAGGACCACGTGGATCCGTTCGAGTTCCGCCGCGACGCCTGGGTGGACGAGCTCCACGAGTGGTTCGACTACTGGCTGCAGGGCCTGCAGAACGACGTCATGAAGGAACCGATGGCATCGGTCGAGACCGCGCCCGACGTCTGGCGTGAATACAAGACCTGGCCGGCCGTCAACCGGACCGTGCCGGTGCCGCTCGGGACCGGCAAACTAGGTGCCCCAGGCAAGGGAACGATCACCGTCACGGACGACCCGGAACTGACCGAGGACGACATCGTCGCGACCCCCTCCGAGGTGATCGCCGGCCGGCAGATGTTCCTGTCCGCACCGCTCCCGGCACCGATTCGGATCAGCGGTTCGCCCTCGGTCACCCTGAAGATCAAGGCCGACTCCGTCACCACGCCGGTCACCGCACGACTGATCGAGTACGGCGACGCCGAACGGTTCTCCGGCATCCGCCGTACCGACGAGAGCACCTGTGAAGGCGAGAGCACGGGCTTCGACGACGCCTGCTACTACACGGTCGAGAAACTCTCGACCCAGAGCGACCACGGCATCGTCAGCCGCGGCTGGATCGACGCCGCCCACAGCAGCTCCCTCAGCAAGCCGAAGCCACTCACCCCGGGCAAGTGGACCACCGTCACCGTCCCGCTGCGCGCCCAGGACGAAGTCATCCCCAAGGGCCGCATCCTCGGTCTCGCCATCACCTTGAGCGACACCGAATGGACCTCCCCCAACGACACCGGCGCCACCATCGACATCGACCTGGCCGGCAGCAGACTCAACCTCCCCGTCACCTCCGGCAAGATCGCCGCCCCCACCAAGGTCCAGCCGATCGACGTAGACATCACCACCCCCTCCCAACGCCCCGACCTCCACGACCCCACCAACTAGGTTTCACCCCACACGCCGCCGACTCCCGCCCACCCTGTGCTTTCGCGCGTGCTGCCGCCCGCCTTCATCAACCACCCTGTGGATTCGCCCGATGGTGGACCCTCAAACCGATAGTGGCTGCGGGATCCCCCGCAGCCATGACGAGTTGAGAGAACCTTCAGACCGCTCTGAGTGCCTCTCCGAGGTCGCGAACCATGCCCTCGCCTGGGTAGCGGGACCGTAGTTCCTGGTCCAGCTCGCCGGCGACCATGAGGAGGTGGACCCGGCTCTGCCGACCATCCCGCAGTCCGTCGAGGCCAAGTCCCACGGCTGTAGTGAGTAGCACGAGCCAACTCCCCCAACGACCAGCCACGATGATCGCGGTACTCACGCATCCGATCGCCGAACGTCATGTGGAGAGTGTCCTCCCTCCTCTGTTTCCTGTCGCTCGTCCCGCGCTCCCGCACCACCCGCCTATCAACTATCCCGTGAAGTCGCCTGCACCTCAGCCGCAGCAGTGGCGTTTGGGGGTGTTGGTGGATTCGTCGAGTGGGGTGGCGGTGGGGCGGGTCCATTGGGGGACGGGGCGGCCGGCCTTCTTCCACCAGGTGTGGGTGGGATGCTGGGGCCAGCCGGCTGGGGAGTCTTCCCAGGTCTCTTGGCGGCCGTAGACGGTGAGGTCTAGTAGGTGGGCCTGCAACATGGTGGCTTCGACGCCTCGGGCAACGGTCTCGTTGGTGAGGAAGACTCGGTCGCCGTCCCGCAGGTAGCAGGCGAGGTAGCCCGGTTCGTCGATCAGTCCGGCGCCGACGCCGCGATCTTCGACCCCGAGCATCGAGTACCACGGCAGCGTGTAGCCCATGAACTCGCGGAACGGCGCGATCTCCTCCCACGGCCCCTCGCAGAAGATCGCGAACGACACCCCGCGATGGTTCAGGTAGCTGACGTCGTGCACGTCGAAGATGCTCGCGGTGCAGCCCTCGCACTGGCCTTCGATGCCCGCGCCGGTGTGCCACATGTGCTTGTACGCGATCAGCTGGTCGCGGCCGTCGAAGACGTCGAGGAAGGAGACCGGCCCGTCCTGGCCGATCAGTGTGGCCGAGGCATCGACCTCGGTCATTGGCAGCCTGCGCCGCGCCGCTGCGATCGCGTCGCCCTCACGCGTGTGGGCCTTCTCCCGGTCGAGCAGGGCCCGGCGTTCACGGCTCCAGGTCTCACGGTCGACAATCGGCGGCGTTGCGGTCATTGGGTTCTCCTCGTCGGTCTGCCGGTTTGGTGTTATGAATATCGACGAGCGACCCGGCGAACCGTCATCGCACTTTCCTTGGTGACGACTTTCCGGTACGGCGTACTGCGGTGATGAGCACCGTGATCCGAGGAGGTACTGAGCGCGTGGCAAGCACGGCGGACGAGGTGTGGTTCCGGGACGCGTTCGAGGAGCATCGGCGCCCTTTGCATGCGCACTGTTACCGCCTCGCCGGGAACGTCGCCGACGCGGACGACCTGGTCCAGGAGACTTTCCTGCGCGGCTGGCGCTCCCGAGCGCAGTACGAGGGGAAGGCATCGATCCGGACTTGGCTCTACCGGATCGCCACCAACGTCTACCTCGATCACCGCAAGGCTGCGGCGCGACGGACTGTCCCGGTCGGCGACCCGATGGAGTGGTGCAGGGATATCGGCCCCTATCCCGACTCGTTGCTGGGCGAGGACCCGCCGTCAGATCTGGTGGCGCGGGAGACCGTCGAACTCGCGCTGATCGCCGCGCTGATGTACCTGCCGCCACGGCAGCGGGCCGCGTTCGTCCTGCGTGACGTCTCCGGCTGGACGCCGGCCGAGATCGCCGACGGTCTCGGCCTCGCCGTACCTGCGGTGAACAGCCTGATCCAGCGCGCCCGGAAGACCTTGCGCCACTATGCGCCAGGTGATTCACGGGACTGGCGCAGGCCGACGCTGACCAGCGAGGACGAAGACGTCTTGCGTCGCTATGCCGCCGCCACCGATCCCACGAGCGTCCGCGAGCTGCTGGCCGAAGACGTCCGCATCACCATGCCGCCGGACCCACCAGTCGTCGGGCGCGATGCCGCAGCCGAGTTCCTGGGCAGACCCCTGGACTGGCTCACCTTCCCGTCCGCCGCCAACGGCCGCCCCGCCCTCATCGGCTACCTCCGCCGCCCCGGCACCAACCAGTACGACGCAACGGTCGTCGACGTACTCACCATCGAAAACGGCAAAATCGCAACCAGCAACGCATTCGTAGGCCCCCATCACGTAGCAGCATTCGGCATGCCCGCAAGCATCAACCAGGACGAGACCTGATCCGGCAGATCCCTGAACGCGTCAGGATGGACCGGTGGAACAGTTCGTACACCTGGGCGACGTGACCTTGTTCGTCCGCCAAATCGGCACGAGGTCGGACAAGCCCTCCTTGCTGGTCTTGCACGGTGGCCCGGACGTCGGGCACAGCTACCTTCTCCCCGGGCTCGAAGTGGTTGCCCGGAACCGACACGTGGTGACGTTCGATTTCCGCGGTTGCGGCCGGAGCACCCGAGGCTCGACCTGGCGCCGGCCTACCTTGACCTGATCCGTGACCTCGATGAAGGCGACTGGAGCTTTCAACGCGTACTCGACGGCACAATGCCGCCCTGGTGCACTCGAGATCCGGTCACGATCCTGAGTGGATGGGGCGGCCCGATCCTCATCCTGCACGGCGCGAACGACATGGGCTTCCCCATCCAGCTCGCCCATCGTCTCCACCAGGACGTCCCCTCGAGCCAGCCGGCCGCCATCGAGAACGCCGCCCACATGTGCCACTTCGAGAAACCCAACCAATGGGCCGAGGAGATCACAGCGTTTCTGTAACTACTTGCCTTCGGCCACGTGATGCATGGGGTCACCGAAACCCAGGTCGGTGATGCCGGCGGTGTGGAAGGCGCCGATGAGGAGTGACCTTCGGTGGGCGGCGAAGGTGAGGACGTGGGCGACCATACCGCCGTACGTGAAGACGCGGGGTGGTTCGCAGGTGGTGTCGACGAAGGACTCGTCGAAGCGGCCCTCGTCGTTCAGCTGGTTGACCAGGGCAACGAAACGGGAGCCGGCGAGCGCGTGCCGTTCGCGGAGCTCCGGGATCGGGGTGACCACCTCACGGCCGCACTCCGGTACCTGGAACGGGCGGTCCTCCACCGAGGCCAGCCACATCTCCTCCTGCCAGACCAGACGATCCAGCAGGTAGCGGATCGAGATGTCGTCGTCGATCCCCTCCACCGACAGTTCGATCGGCCGGTCCAGCGCCGCCGCGTCCAGGCGGGCGCCGCGCTCGATCATCTCGCCGGTCAACCAGACGTGATGCTCGACCATCCTGACCAGAACATCCATCCCTCTCACCTCTTTCCTGGCCGGCAGGCGCAGGCCTGCCGGGCTGAAAATGAACCCCACTCGGAGCCGACAGGAAGAACACCCGCGACGACTCCCGCCGCCACTCCCGCGGCGACATCCCGTAAGCCCGCACGAAAGCACGTGTGAACGCCTCATGCGACCCGTACCCGGCCTCGACCGCAACGTCGATCACCGCCGAGTCCTCCGCCAGCAGCCGGTACGCCGCCCGCTCGAGCAACACCCGCCTCCGAAACGCGTACGGCGACTCGCCCGCCACCGCCCCGATCACCCGATCAAAATGAAACCGCGACAAATGCACCCGCCCCGCAAGATCAACCCCGTCCACGCGTTCGTCCCCACCCGGCCCGGCCAACCCCTCAGCCACCACCGCCACAAACTCCTCGAACACATCCGCCATACCCACCACTGTGCCCTCGCCACCGCCCCCACACTTGATCGAAATTGCTGACCCGATCAGCCGGTGCGCAGGTGCTCCAGCAGACTTTGGCAGTGCTTGCGGAGTTCCGGGACGTGCGGGCCGCGACCTCCTCGGCGCCCGGCACGTCCGCGACTGCCGACAGTGCTTCCTCGAAGGAATCGGGGTACTGACCGGCGAGGGTTCGTACGCGATCAACCAGGCGATCGGCTGGCAAGCTGGACTGTGTCGGGCGTCGTCGCCGCGGTCGCCGCGATCCTGTTCGCTCTGGGTTACTGGCAGTTCGAGCCGAGGTGGGATCGCGAGCGTGCGGAGGTTAGGGGGGTCTTCGGCTCTCCTGCCTGATGTGTGGGTGGTTTGAGCGCGCGTTGAGTGGGTGCACGCCGTTGCCTGGCTGGGTTTCTGAGCTGCGGAGGAACAGGAACGTGGTAGTCAGGCGAACGGTGTGTGTGCGCCTTGTGGGGGGCGATCTGGGGTCGGCAGGTCCGTCATCGAGGATGTCGAATTCGACGATGGCGAGTGGGTTGTGGGGCTGCCCGAGGCGGCGCCGAGGCCATCGACCGGTGGTTCAGATCGGTCCGATGCTGCTGGAATCGGGTGCGGTGTACCGAAGAACGGGTAGTGGTCGGCTGCGATGTGGTTGGTCCGGAGCGTCCAGGCGGGGATGGACTTGTCGGAGGGCGCAGGTCCCGACCACTACCCGTCCGTCGGTACGCTGCCGCCTCGTGCGACCCGGCAGAATCTGACCCATACATCAGGTAGGAGAGCCGGATCTTCCGGCTGACAAGCTGGAGCTCGCGCACCGCGCTGCCGAGCGCGGACCGGTGCCGACCGATCCTGAGCTTCGTGCCAGTCCGTGCGCAGCCATGAGGCGTGGGGCACCGAGACGCGGCATCCGCACTTTCGTGCCGATGTCGGCAGAATTCTGATGTCAGACCCCGAGCAGTTCAGCCCTCGTGGTCGATGTCGCCGGAGTTGGCGGACCACGCGCGGCGGCGGGCCTCCGCTCGCTCACGGTGGCGGGCCGTGATCTCCCGGCCGATCTGCTCCTCGCGGCTTGCTCGAGTGGGCGACTCCCCAAGAACCATGGTCAGCCCGAGAACGTTCAGCAGCCGCAGCGTGTGTTCCAGCTCCGCGCCGCGATGCCCCGCTTCGACGCGGGCCAGCCAGGATCGGGAGACGTTCGCGCGCTTGGCTGTCTCAACCTGGCTGAGCCCCAACTGCCGGCGTCGCGCACTGACTGTCACGCCGAGCTTCGACCAATCACTGATCACGATCTCCCGCATGTCTGGTCTCCAAGGTCCATGTTCCAACTCGGCCGCAGATCATTGTCCTCGTTCGAGGACGATCACCGGATGTCCTCGAACGAGGACAGTTGGGCCGCCCGGTCTGCGGGGTGCTGGTGGGCTCCACGTCCCGGCGAGTCCACGGGGCAGTCGGCGAGCGGGAGATAGCACGCGCACGAGGGCGTGGGTGGGACGGCTCGCGAGCTCACTCATTAGGAGCGCGCGTAGCGGCGCGTGGGTCGACCACAGTTCCCCGGGACTAGACGACCTATTCCAAGGGGTCGCTCAGTGGTCGTAGGCCAGGAGTGATCGTTTGATGGGTTGGCTGGTGTGGTCGTTGTGCCAGATCGCGGCGGTCAGGGCGAGGACGCGTTGCAGGACGCGGATCCAGACTCCGGCGGGGCTGTGGCCGCCGTGCTGTTCGAGGTTGAGCTGTCCCTTGAAGGTGTCGTTGATGGACTCGATGACTTGCCGCAGCGGCTTGAAGTACTTGGCTCCTGGCCGCGGGGATTCGCCTTTGCGGGCCGGGCGGAGCAGGTTCAGGCCGGTGCTGGCAAGGCTGGTCTCGAAGTCGCGGCCGTAGTAGTTCTTGTCGGCGATCACGATCTGCCCAGTCCGGCCGGTGGTCAGGTCGGGGTCGGTCTCGAGGATGCCGAGCAGGGTCTGGCGTTCGTCGGCCTTGGCGCCGGTCAGGGCGAACCCGACCGGGAGCCCGTGCAGGGTGCACAGCAGATGCAGCCGCAGCCCCCAGAAGTACCGCGAATGGCTGGCGCAGTAGCCGTACTCGGCCCACCCGGCCAGATCGGAGCGGCGTGCGGTGTCTCGCGATCGGCCACATTCGACCGGGGTGGAGTCGGCCACCCACACATCGTCGGTCCACAGCGCGGTGTCGCGGGCCAGTACCCCGACCAGCCAGCCGATCGTGTCAGCCAGTTGCCGCAGCCGCTTGTTGTAACCGGGCTGCTTGGGCAGGTACGGGAACAGGTGCCGCACATGGGCATTGGCATACCGCAGCCAGCGTGCCTCGCTGGTGAACCCCAGCAGCGCCTGCATCACCGCTACCGTGATCAGCTCGGCGTCGCTGATCTTCGGGACGATCCCAATCGCGGGACGCCACGGCGCCCGCTCCGGCGCCGCCTTCAGCAGATCGTCGGTTCGCACGTACAGTGCTGTCGCGAGGGTGTCCAGGTCAGCGTCCACGAAGATCTCCACGAGGTCGGCGTTGGGTAAGCAACGCCGATCCTGGACACCCTCCCCATCACCCGACAGCCACCACGCCGGACCACACCCCTTGGAATTGGTCATCTAGGTGCTGTGTTGTGGAGTACTCCGCAGTGTGTAGTAGTGTGGTCGGTAGAGCACCGGGAGGGTGGTCTGAGGGGTCCGGCCTCCCGGTGCACCCGAGGGAGGCGTTGTGGACACGAGCCAGTTGCTCAAGGGTGTGCTGGATCTGGCGGTGCTTGCCGTGCTGCGGGACGCCGACGGGTACGGGTACGACGTACTGCGGCGACTGCGGGCCGCCGGGCTCGAGGATGTCGCGGACGCGTCGGTGTACGGGACGTTGCGGCGGCTGTTCGCGGCCGGGGCGTTGACGTCGTACGTGCAGCCGAGTGAGGAAGGCCCGCACCGCAAGTACTACGGGCTGAACAAGACCGGCCGGGACCTGCTCGCCCAGTCGACCAAGACCTGGAATCACTTCGCCGACACGATGTCGGTGCTGCTGCTGGAGAAGGAGGCCGCGTGAACAGCACCCTGACCGGAGCGGTCGCGATCTACCTGGCCCAGGTGCGGGCCGAGTTGAGCGACCTGCCGCCGGGTGAGCTGGAGGACGTGCTCGACGACGTGACCGGTCACCTCGCCGAGGTGGCGGCCGAGTTCGAGACGGAGCCGCCCACCGAGGCCCTGCAGGACCGTCTCGGCACGCCGCGGGAGTACGCCGACGAACTGCGCACCGCGGCCGGCTACCCACCCCGCACGCAGCCGGTCCCGCTGAGCGACGCCGGCCGCAAGGCGCTGCGCTGGGGCCTGATCGCCGCCACCGTCGGCCCGTTCTTCGTTGCCATCGGCATCTTCACCTGGTCGCACGAGGGGACCCTGTTCTTCGGCGTCATCGGGTTCGCGGTGCTGTTCGCCGCGGCGTTCCTCGGCGTCCGCGCCCTGCGCGGCAACGATCCGCGGATCGTCCTGGAGACGCCGCGCGGCCGGCGCGGCGCGGCCGCCATCCGCGACCTGATCGACCAGATCCCGCCGAACGTCCGCCGCGAGCTGGTCACCATCGGCCAGCCGGTCTGGTGGGTCGCCCGCGGCGCGGTCGGCGGTGGCGGCTTCTTCGCGCTCTACGGCGCCGGAGCGGTCACGGTGGTCGGTGCGATCGCCGGTGCCGCGGTGTCGGTCTGGATCGGCCGCCGGACCCAGCAGGACCCGCGTTGGCTCTGGTACGGCGTACCGCTCAACGTCGTCGCGGCAGTCGCCGTACCGGCGTTCCTGTCGGCCGCATACATGGGAGCCTCCTTCGGGTTCCTGAACGGGTACGACGACTACAGCCGCGGCCCGGCGTCCTCCAGCCAGGACGGTCTCGTCCTGAACGGTACGTCGATCGCGAACATCTACCCGTTCGATGCGCAGGGCAAGCAAGTCAGCGTGCGGCTGTACGACCAGGACGGCAACCCGATCGCCCTGCGCCAGGATGACTGCGACTCGCAGTACGGCCGGGTCGCGCCGAGCACGACCAGCAACGTCTTCCCGCACAAGATCGTCACACTGGACGAGTCCGGCTTCTCCGACGAGCAGAACTGCAAGGACTCCGACAAGGCGCCGTTCGTCCCACCACCGGCGCCGGCCACCACTACATCCCCGTCCGCGACACCCTCGGTGACACCGACCAGCACTCCGCAGGCGAGCACGACCCCGCGTCCCGGCGCCACCCTGACCGTTCAGCCCACCCGCTAGGCAGCGAGCGACTTGGTCAGGCGAACGGCTCCAGCCGGGGCCGACTCACCAGTGAGCGCGTAGCCGGACTTCTGGTACAGCAGGATGTTGCGGTCGCTGCGTTCCCCGGTGAACAGCGTGGCGACCCCGACACCGTCCGGCGCCTGCGCCTCGGCGAACGCGAGCAGGCGACGACCGAGGCCGGTACGGCGATGGTCCGGCGCGACCATCAACCGGCCGATCTCCCAGCTGTCGCCGTCACGCCTCGCCCGCACCGAGCCGACCAGCCGCCCACCGGATCGCACACACCACGTCGACCAGATCCGCAGGCTTGCGCGAACCTCAGCCTCAGACTCCAGCAGCGCCGGCAGATCAAGCCGTGAGTTGGCGATCGCCTCGTCAACCCAGCAACACCGCTGCAGCACGAGCAACTCGGCCGCATCGGCCGGCAGAGCGGGAACGATCTCGGCCGCGTCGACTGGCACGGCCGGAGCGATCTCGGCCACGTCGGCCGGCACAGCCGGAGCGATCTCGGCCACGTCGCGATACAGCGGCCGCAGTACGTCGGCCACGCGACAGAGCTGACGCAACGCTTCGCCGGCCCGAGCGTTCAACCGTCCCGAGTCGACCACCGCGCCGTCACGCATACCGTCCGCGATCCGCAGGAAGATGTCGCCCCCGATCGACAGCATCCGCAGCGAGGTCGCGACGCCTCGGGCCATCTGCACACCACGGGTGCCGGCCGACGTGTTCCCGTAGCCGATGAACAGGCACGGCTTCCACGCCCACTCGGTGTGCAGATAGTCGAAGGCGTTCTTCAGCGTGGCCGGCATCGCGAAGTTGTACTCGCTGGTGACGAAGACGAAGGCATCGGCGTCCGCCACCCGTCGGCTCCAGGCCCGGGTGTGGTCGTGCTGGTAGATCCCGGTCGACGGGTGCTCGGGCTCGTCCAGGAAGGGCAGGTTCACCTCGGCCAGATCCGCGACGTCGGGGTCGACGCCGACGCCGGCCGTCGCGCGGACGAACCAGTCACCCACCGCCGGCCCCAACCGCCCGGGGCGGGTACTGGCGATCACCACCAAGACTCTCGTTGACATGTCAAAGAAACTACCGCAGACACCTTTGACACGTCAAAGAAGTAGGATCACGCTGTGACCAACTGGCTGAACGCCGACGAGGAGCGCGCGTGGCGGGCGGTTCGCCGGCTGCTGACCGTCGTACCGTCCCGGCTGGCGCGGGACCTGAACCAGTTGGGTCTGTCCGCCGCCGACTACGAGGTGCTGAGCACGCTGTCGGAGAAGCCGGGCCGGCGGTGGGGGCTGAAGGACTTCGCCGAGAAGATGCAGTGGTCGCGCAGCCGATTGTCACATCACGCGGCCCGGATGGAGGCCCGTGGCCTGATCGAACGGGAGGCGGATCCGAACGACGCGCGCGGCTCGATCTACCACCTCACCGACCACGGCTTCGACGTCCTGGCCACGGCGGCACCGGGTCACCTCGACTCGGTCCGGCAGCGGTTCATCGACCACCTCAGCGCCGAGGAACTCGCCGTCCTCGAACGCATCTCGACCAGGATCGCCGACCTACCCGACTGAGCGCACCAACTAGAGGTGCGCCGCGGCGACGCGGCGGTAGGTGTAGCCCAGGCGGTGGTAGACCGCGATGGCGGTGGCGTTGTCGCGGTCGACCATCAAGCCGACCCGACCGTGCTGCTTGATCAGTTCGGCGGTGACGAAGGCGCAGACCTGGCGGGACAGGCCGTTGCCTCGGGCGACTGGGCGGGTGGCGACGCCGGCCAGGAAGCCGATCTCCGGGGCGCTCCAGGCGTCGGCGGCGACGCTCAGCAACTCCCCGCTGTCGCCGGTCGCTGCAGCCCAGCGCCGTACGCCGGAACGCCCGGGCCAGGCGTGCGACGTCGGGGCTGCCTCGGTGAGTAGCGCCTCGACCCCGGTGTCACCCTCGAGCCAGGCGGCCGTGGTCGTCACCACCGGAAGCTCAGCCGTGGACATCCAGCCGAAGGCGGCCGAGAAGGAGAGGCCCGGCACACAAGAAGCGAGGTCGCGCATCAACTGCTCGTCGCCAAACGGACGAAAGCTAGGCCCGACCTCGGCAAACACCCCAGCGACAAGCCGTGCGACCGAGTCCACCGGCCCGACGACCGCAAGGCGATTGCGCTTCGACAAGTCCGGCGCGGCGACGGCGACCGCTTCCCCGTCGTACCAGGCGCGGACTCCTGGGCGGAAACCCTGTCCGGCCCAGACGATCAGCGGATCGCCACCACTTGCCCGAATCAACTCGGCCGTCGTCAGAATCTCGCGCACGCAGGCAATTCTGACTCATTCCGCACGCTGGACGGCGTACGGGACCAGGTGGTGGTAACCGCGGACCGAGACGCGGCGGAGCCGGCGAAGCCGGTAGTCGGAGTGGCCGTCCAGAGCCGCTGCCAGCTCGCGGTCGGCGAGGACGCGGCCGGGTTTGCACTCTGAGGTGAGCCGGGCGGCGAGGTTGACCACCTCGCCGTACACGTCGCCGAGCCGGATCAGGATGTTGCCGTAGGCAAGGCCGATGCGCAGTTCGGGCAGGTCGCCGGCCGCCGTCACCGCCTCCTGCAGGGCGAGGGCGACCGCGGCCCCCTGCGCCGCGGTGTCGGTGACGAACAGGACCTCGTCACCGATCGACTTGATCACCCGGCCGCCGTTCAGCGCGACCACGTCCGCGGTGGTCCCCTCGAACCGCTCGATCAGCCGGCCGAGCTCGGCCTCGGTCAGCCGACGGGCCATCCGGGTGTAGCTGACGATGTCGGCGAACCCGACGGCACGGATCCCGCGGGCGAGCTCGTCGGAACCTGCCACCGCGCGGCCGGCCGCGGCGGCCAGGTGCCGCCGCCACACGTACGTCTGCAGTCGCTCCATGGCCGGGAGCAGCATCCCGGCCACCTCGATCGCCTCGTCGGCGGACAGCTTCGAGCTGCCGAGGAACTCCAGGAACATCGCGGACTGCCAGGACGCCAGCCGGGACTGGGTCTGGCCGAGTTTGCGCGCCAGCGACGACTCGAGCTCGGGATCGATGAACCCGTCGTCCTCCAGCGCCGCGACCAGCCGCAAGGCCTCGACATCGTCGTCGGTGAACGCGATCTCCTCGTCCGGCACTGTCGCGAATCCGAGCGCGCGCCACATCCGCTCGGCCCGGGTGATCGAGATCCCGGCCCGCTCCGACACCTGGATCCGGGTGAACGTCCGCTCCCCGCCCAGCAGCGCCTGCTCGAAATCCCGCGCCACCCCGGCCAGATCGACCACCGGATCGGCCGGTCGCGAGGGGTCAGGAACCACCGCGGCGCTCGGCGATCGTGGCGTCGATGGCGTCGCGGAAGGCGGGCAGCCGGTTGGTCAGGTCGTCGAACTTCTCCCGGGTGAAGTGCAGTAGCTGCAGCCGCGACCTCGCCGTCACCGTTGCCGTCCGCAACGTGTTCTTCCGGACCCCGACCTCGCCGGCGATGTCACCCGGGCCGAGTTCGGCGATCTCCTCGCCCTTCACCCGGACCGCCGCCGTGCCGCTCAGGATCAGGTACGCCGCGTCCGGTGGGGTCTGCTCCAGGATCAGCGACCAGCCGGCCGGCACCGAGACCTCCTCGCCGGCCCGGAAGATGTCCCTGATGTCGCGTCCGGACAGATCCGCGAACAGCGGCAGGTCCCGCGGGGATGTCCTACCCAAAGCCACGTCGATCCTCCGAGCCCGCCGGGCCACCCCGGCGATCAGCCGATGTTTCCAGTCGGTAACTCTAACGGCTCTGCTCGCACGAGGTCACCGCCCCCTCGCCGGAACCACCGGAAACAGCGCGAACCGTACGGCGGCCGAGCTGTTGACCGGTTGACAACGAAGGACTAAATTCGTCGGAAATCGATTTCTCACTGAGCTCTGACCCTGCCTGAGGAGACCGAGATGCGGAAACGATGGCTACTCGTCCTACCCGCCCTGATCGGCGCCGCGCTGGTGCCGACCGACCAGACCCCGGAGGCTCGCGCGGCCGCCGTACCGTCCCCCGCAGACCAGGTCGCGAAGCTGACCGGGCCGGGGTCGATCAACGACACCGAGGCGCGGTTCGCGCTGAAGGCGACCGACCTCGGCATCCTCTGGGACAACGGGGCCGGCGAGATCCTGACCGCGTTCGGTGACAGCTACGGCAGCGGCTGGACCGGGCCCGGTGGCGGTGTCGGCGATCCGGCCACGATCGACTGGCGGTGCAACCTGCTGTTCCGCAGCAAGGACCGCAACCTGGCCGACGGGATGTCGCTGGACTCGGCCGCCGAGGACCGGCCCGGCCACGCCGAAACAGTTCCTCGACTGCAAGAAGATCGACCGCGACGAGCACACCGTGATCCCGACCGGCGGTATCGCGGTCGGCACGCGGCAGTACGTGCAGTACATGTCGGTCAACTACTGGGGCCCGGCCGGCAGCTGGTTCACCAACTACTCCGGCTTCGCCTACTCCGACGACAACGGCGAGACCTGGACCAAAGACCCGAACGCCCGCTGGCAGAACAGCAAGCGTGGGACAACAAGTTCCAGATGGTGGCCCTGGTCCGCGACAAGGGCTACGTCTACATGATCGGTACGCCGAACGGCCGCTTCGGCAACGCCCACATCGCCCGGGTCCCGGAGAAGCAGGTCCTGTCGAAGAATGCCTGGCGCTACTGGGACGGCCGACCTGGTCGCCGAAGGAGAGCGCCGCCGTACCGATCGCGATCGGCCCGATCAGCGAGGTCTCGGTGCAGTGGAACGAACACACCGGCAAGTGGCTGATGATGTACCTGGACGAGTCGCGGGCTTCCGTCGTACTGCGGTCGTCGGAATCGCTGACCGGCCCTTGGAGCGGTGAGAAGGTCGTTGTCCGCGGCAAGGACTTCCCCGGTCTGTACGGGACGTACATGCACCCGTGGTCGTCCGGTGAGGACCTGTACTTCACGATGTCGCAGTGGGACCCGTACAACGTGTTCCTGATGCACACCAAGCTCACCGACGACGGTCAGGTGACCAACCTGGTGACCGACCCCGGCTTCGAGGACCAGGAGGGCACCACGCCGACCGCACCCTGGCAACTCAACGGCCGCGGCGGCATCGACCGGACGAATCTCGGCCACAGCGGCACCAACAACGCCTACGTCCGCGACTCGGTCGGCACCCACCAAGTCCAGCAGAACGTCGCCGTCCGCCCTGGCCACCGCTACCGCCTGTCGGCCTGGATGCGGACCGCGGAGAACAACACCGAGACGATGATCGGCGTCCGCACCCTGCGCGGCCAGACGATCGCCCAGAAGACCGGCGGCGCTCACAAGAACTACGAGAAGGTCAGCGTCGAGTTCGACTCCGGCCGTGAGTCGCTGATCCAGCTGTACGGCGGCTTCTTCGGCCACGGCCAGGACGTCTGGCTCCAGCTGGACGACGTCGTCCTCGAGGAGATCAGGTGAGACGGCTCGTCGTTGTCTGCAAGACGTACTACGCCACCGGCCGGGCAACCTAAGGCAGCGCGGTCCGGCGACGACCACGACGAGAGCCGGTACGGCGACGTACCGGCCGGCGTAGTCCGACCAGGCGAGGTCCGGCGAGGCGATCCTCGAGTCGCCGGGCCTCGCGCCGGATCGGCTGCGCGACGTACTCGCCGAGAATCACGCCGGAAGCCAGCGCGACACCGATCGCGACCGCGGTCGCGAGACTGACGATGCCGATCAGGTTGCCGAGACCCATCAGTTCGTACAGGCCCTTGTAGATGGTCAGTCCCGGCAGCAGCGGGATGGTGCCGGAGACAACGACCACCAGCGGCGGGACGCCGTTCAGCGGCCGAGCGAGTAGCCGAGGAGACCGACTGTGAAGGCCGCGGCAGCCGTCGACCAGGCCGGCCCGAACGACGCGCGGGCCATCAGCGTGAACACCAGCGACCCGGCCGCGCCGACGATCGCGATCGGCAGCAGCGCCCGCAGCGGCGCGTACGACGCATACGCGAAGGCGAGCGCCATCAGGGCACCCGACCCGACCATGATCGGCAGGTTCGCCAACTGGACCGTCTGCGCCTCGATACCGACGTTCAGCCCGAGTTTGAGGCCGAGCGTGAGGCCGAGGCTGACGCCGGCGATGATCCCGCCGGTCAGCAGCATCGCCTCGAGACTCCGGGCCGCCGCCGTCACGTAGTACCCGGTGAGCGCGTCCTGGACAGCGCCGGTCAGGGCGATCCCGGCCAGCAACATGATGATGCCTGCGGCAACGACCAGTGACGGTTTGACCGGCGCGTGCACGGCGTACAGGATCAACGCGACCGCGGTGGCGACGAAGGCGCCGGCCACCTGCTGGTAGAACGCGGGCAGCCGCTGCCGGTTGAACCACCGGTTGTTCAGGTCGATCACGATCGCGGTGAGGAACGCCACCAACGTGATCAGCCACCCACCACCGAGCAGCAGCGTCGCGCCGCCGGCCATCACACCCCAGGCCAGGACGGCGCTCCAGCGCGGGTACGGCGGCCCGGCCGAGGTCAACCGCGCCAGCTCCCGACTCGCTTCGTCGCGGGTCACATCGCCCCGGGCAAGTCGCCGTACCAACCGATCGACCTCGGTCAGCCGGGAGAAGTCCTGCGATCGGTAGCGGACCAGCCGGATGTGCGTTTCGGGCGCGATGTCCGGTGCCGCCTGGTACGAGATCGCCATCGAGGTGAAGGTGATGTCGACCTCGCACCCGCGCAGTCCGCCGGCCGCCGTCACGCCCAAGATGGTCGCGGTCGCGTCCGCCGTACCGGCGCCACTGGACAGCAGCACCTCGCCGACCCGCAGGGCCAGGTCGAGGGTCCGGTAGACGTCGCGCTGTTCGTCGCGATCCATCAGACCGTGAGGAGCCGGTCGGCCATGGCCAGGTCGGTGATCAGGATGTTGACCCAGCCGCCGAGCAGGGCGGCCCGGATCGCGGAGAACTTCCGCTCCCCGCCGGCCACTCCGATCCGGCGCGGCACCGCCAGCAGTTCCTTGGCGGTCACCCCGATGACTCGCTGGTCGAACGTCGAGCGCACGTGCTTTCCCTCTTCATCGAAGAACCGGAAACAGACATCACCCACGGCACCGAGCCGGCGTAGCTCTTCCTGGTCCGCCTCGGCGACCGCGTTCCCGCTGCGCTGCAGCAGCGGAGACGGCTCCAGGCTGCCGATCCCGACCAGGGCGTCGGTGAGCTGTTCCCAGGTGCCCAGAACGTCCCGAACGGACACGTCGTTCATCATCGCGCGCCGGACCGCGGGCGTCCCGACCAGCCCCGGCGCGGGCAGGTAGACCGGCATCCCGCCGGTCAGCTCGGCGAACCGGGCGGTCAGCCGGGTCGCCTGCATCTGCACGGCCGCGTCCCCCAGCCCGCCGACGATCTGGACCACCCGGTCCACCACCGGCACGCTCTTGCGCGGCATCCGATCGACCGCGCTGATCAGCGTCTCGCTCCACGACGAGATCCCGATCACATGCCCGCCGGTGAGCGTCATGTCGATGTACGCCGCCGCACCCGAACCGAGCGCCGGCAGTACATCGTCGCCCACCCCGAGCGTGTCGACGACCACCGCGTCCCGCAGCCCGTAGCGCCCCTGCAACTCGTCCTCGAGATCGCTGTGCACGCCGCTCGGCATGGTCACCACGGTATGCACGATGCCGACCTCGACGGCCTGTTTGAGCATCCGCGACACGCGCGCCTGGGAGAGGTTCAGCTCGGTGGCGATGCGGGGCTGCCGGATGCCCTTCTCGTGGTACATCCGGGCCACCTTCGCGAGCAGCCGCAGCTCGTCCAGCCCCGGCTGGCGCACCGCCCGGTTGCCGTTGGCCACCTCAACCCCCTAACAGACGATCAGCATTGGACTATAGGTCAGCCACGCAGATGGGCATGACACTCCAAGGGTGGTTGTGACGGATAGACTGAGCGGCGAACAGCAAGACCACACGTGCTCTGGGGTCGGTGAAATTCCGAGCCCGCGGTGACAGTCCGCGACCCGTACCTCCGCAAAGAGGTCCGGTTGACCTGGTGGAACTCCGGGACCGACGGTGAAAGTCCGGATGGGAAGACGCACGTGGCAGTCTTCGCGGTGCGCTGCCGACTCCTTCATCGGACGTGCCCGCGGAGCTTGTCGTTGCCCCGGAGTGCCGAGAGGACAACGACCGTGAGCTCCGCGACTACAACCCACCTGGACACCATCCAGCGCGCGATCGAAGAGATCGCCCTGGGGCCGCGACCTGACGTTCGCCGACGCCCACCACCTCATCTCCTACCTCTCGTAACGTCCGAAGATGTGTGGGCCAGAGGCCACACATCTTCGGACGTAAGCGACTCACCGGAGCAGTTGGCGGGCGGAGTCGGCGATGCCCTCGGGTGAGAGCCCGTAGCGGTCCAGCAGGTATCCGGCCGACCCCGTGGGGGCGAACTCGGGGATCCCGAGGATCGACACCCGCGCCGGATGATGCTGTACGACGGTCTCCGCGACGGCACCGCCGAGGCCGCCGCCGGTCACCGCCTCCTCCGCGGTGACGATGCCGGCCGTCTCCCGCGCGGCCGCGACCACGGCGTCGACGTCCAACGGCTTCACCGTCGGCATCGACAGCACCCGGGCCGAGATCCCTTCGGCGGCGAGTTGTTCGGCGGCAACCATCGCCCGCCACAGCACAGTCCCGTTGCTGATCAGCGTCACGTCGTCACCGGCCCGGACCGTGATCGCCCTGCCCAGCCGGAACTCGTAGTCGTCCGAGTACACATGCGGCACGCTCATCCGGCTGACCCGGATGAACACCGGCCCGTCCGAGGCCGCCGCCCAGCGCAGTGCGGCTGCCGTCTCGATCGGATCGGCCGGCACGATCACGGTGAGGTTCGCGATCGCCCGCAACCAGGCGATGTCCTCGATCGAGTGGTGCGTCGGGCCGAGTTCGCCGTACGCCACGCCTGGGCTCATCCCGCACAGCTTCACGTTGGTGTTCGAGTAGGCGACGTCCGCCTTGATCTGTTCCAGCGCGCGACCGGTGAGAAAGCAGGACGCGGCCGAGGCGAACGGGATCCGGCCGCCGATCGCCAGCCCGGACGCGACGCCGACCATGTCCTGCTCGGCGATGCCGACGTTGATCAACCGGTCCGGGAACGCCTTGCGGAAGCTGTTCAACTTGCTGGAACCGACCGAGTCGTTCACCACCCCGACGATCCGGTGGTCAGCATACGCGAGCTCGGCGAGCGTCTCGACGTACGCGTCCCGGCAGTCGTACCGCGGCTGATCGGCGATCGAGGCGGTCTCGACGACGGTCATGGGGCCTCCCGGCCTGGACTGAGGAGCGGAGGGAGCGAAGCGACTGGAGTGACGAGGGAAGGCCGGGAGCCGAGGCCCCATGACCACGCCGGCGCCGAAGGCCCGGCCAAAGGCACGGTCATACCGGCTCCCCATCTGGAAACTGCGCCGTGAATCTGGGTCTGCCTGCGGCTTCCAGCTCGGTCAGGGCCTGCTGGAACTCCGCCGTGTCGGGTACACGGTGGTGCCAGGCGACGTTGTTGCTCATGAACGAGATCGGGTGGCCCTTGTGCGTGTGCGCGATCACGAAGGTCGGCTTCCCCGGCCGGAACGGTACGGCGGACTGCACGTCGAGCAACTCGCCATGGTCGCCCCGCCCCCGGTCGCACTTGGCTGGTTGACCCCCGAGGTTGGGGTTGTCCACCCGGAATACGGGTGGCGAACCCATCACCTGGCTGGTTAGCCAGCGAAATGGGGACAGAGTGGGGTTGGCCGAATGCGGTCGGAGATCGCTTTCCACAACAGGTTGACTCGTCGTGACGGCCCACCTAAGGTTGCGGTCACAAGCCTCGGAAAGCCCTTTCCAAGGCGTCACGAGGGAGGCGGCCATGTGCGAGTTCGGTCCCGGCTCCGCCGTGGCCCTCCCCGGCGGGATCGGCATCTCGCGACTGACGGTCTACGACGTCGAGGCCCCGGACGGCCTGGTCGGCGGTAGTCCGCACGTCCATCTGGCCTGTTCCGAGGGGTACTACGTGATCGCCGGGTCCGGCGCGGTCCAGACCCTGAACGCCAAGGGCTTCACCGAGACGCCGCTGCAGACCGGCGCCGTGGTTTGGTTCGACCCCGGCACGATCCACCGCGTCGTGAACGGCGGCGGGCTCCAGATCCTCGCCCTGATGTCGAACTCCGGTCTCCCCGAGGCCGGCGACGCCGTACTGACTCTGCCGCCCGAGCACCTGACCGACCGCGAGACGTATCTGAAGGCGACCGCGCTCACCGGCGAGGGTGCGGCGCGGACCGCGTCCGCACTGGCTCGTCGCGACCTCGCCCTGCAGGGTTTCGCCGTACTGCGGGAGTCGTACGAGAGTCAGGGTCCGTCGGCGCTCGACGATTTCTACGCGGCCGCGATCCGCATCGTCCAGCCGCAACTGGCGGACTGGCGACGCCGCTGGGAGCAGGGCGCCCGCCGCCTGGCCGACGAGACCGGCGCCGCACTGGACGCGCTGGACGCCGGCACCGCGCCGCACCTGCAGACCGCTGAGCTCCATCAACTCCCCGCACCCACCGAGTCCGGCCGGCACGGCATGTGCGGTCGCCTCGACACCTATGAGATCACTTTGTGAGAGGTAAGACTGTGAACGAGCGACGCATCGGCATTGTGATGAACGGTGTCACCGGCCGGATGGGCCTGCGCCAGCACCTCGAGCGCTCCATCGTGGCAATCCGCGAGCAGGGCGGCATCCAGGCCGCGGACGGAACGATGATCATCCCCGAGCCGATCCTGGTCGGCCGCACCGAACTGAAGCTGCGCCGGATCGCCGAGCAGTACGAGCTGACCCGGTGGACCACCGACCTGTCCGAGGCCCTGGCCGCGCCGGACGTCGAGATCTACTTCGACTCCCAGCTCACCCAGTTGCGCGAGAAGGGCGTGCGCGCCGCCGTCGAGGCCGGTAAGGCGATCTACTGCGAGAAGCCGATCGCCGAGGGACTGGAGGCGGCCGTCGACCTGGCCCGCCTGGTCCGCGACTCCGGCCTGAAGAACGGCGTGGTGCAGGACAAGCTGTCGCTGCCGGGCCTGCGAAAGCTGAAGCGGCTGGTGGACGGCGGATTCTTCGGCAAGATCCTCTCGGTCCGCGGCGAGTTCGGCTACTGGGTCTTCGAGGGTGACTGGCAGGAGGCGCAGCGGCCGGCCTGGAACTACAAGCAGGAAGAGGGCGGCGGCATCGTCGTCGACATGTTCTGCCACTGGCGGTACGTGCTCGACCAGATCTTCGGCCCGATCACGTCGGTCTACTGCCAGGGCGCCGTACACATCCCGACCCGCTGGGACGAGCAGGGCAACGAGTACCGGGCCACCGCCGAGGACGCGGCGTACGGCGTCTTCGAGCTGGAGGGCGGCATCATCGCCCAGCTGAACTCGTCCTGGACGACCCGGGTGTTCCGCGACGAGCTGGTCGAGTTCCAGGTCGACGGGACCGAGGGCAGCGCGGTCGCGGGCCTGCGGAACTGCCGGGCGCAGCACCGGTCGGCGACGCCGAAACCGGTCTGGAACCCGGACCTGCCGGCCACCGAGAAGTTCCGCGACCAGTGGGCCGACGTGCCGGACAACGAGGTGTTCGACAACGGTTTCAAGGTGCAGTGGGAGATGTTCCTGCGGCACGTGGTCGACGACGCGCCGTTCACCTGGGACTTCGTCGAGGGCGCCAAGGGCGTGCAGCTCGCCGAGCTGGGACTGCGGTCCTGGCGGGAGGGCCGCAAGCTCGAGGTGCCGCCGCTCGACATCGAGGCCCCGCTGTGACGCTCGCACTTCGGCTTCCCGGTCCAGGCGGACTGGAGACCTATCAGCTGATCGGCGAGCCGGTTGCCCAAGGCACCTACTCGCCGGCGACGAGTCGGTTGGCCTTCGCTGCGGCCCATGTGGTGGCGGACCCGCTGGGCGACAACTCGCCCGGGCAGCCCGCGGTGGTCGACTGGGAGCACACGCTCGAGTTCCGGCGGCACCTGTGGTCGCTCGGTCTTTCGGTGGCCGAGGCGATGGATACCGCACAGCGCGGGATGGGACTGGACTGGGCGGCGACGCAGGAACTGATCCGGCGCTCCGCCGCGGAGGCACCGGACGGACGGATCGCGGTCGGTGTCGGAACCGATCAGCTTGCTCCCGGCAACCACTCGCTGGAGACCGTGATCGGGGCCTACGAGGAGCAGTTGGCGGTCGCCGAGGAGGTCGGTGCGCAGCCGATCCTGATGGCCAGCCGGGCGTTGAGCGCGGCGGCGGGTTCGCCGGACGACTACCGGAAGGTGTACGACCGGCTGCTGAACCAGTCGTCGCGACCGGTGATCCTGCACTGGCTGGGCGCGATGTTCGACCCGGCGCTCGACGGCTACTGGGGCGGCGACTCGCTCGAGACCGCGGCCGACGTGGTGGTCGAGCTGATCGGCGACCACCCCGCGAAGGTCGACGGCATCAAGGTCTCGCTGCTGGAGGCCTCGCGTGAAGTTGCCCTGCGCAACCGACTGCCCGAGGGCGTCCGTCTCTACACCGGCGACGACTTCAACTACCCGTCGTTGATCAAGGGCGACGACGATCGCTACAGCGACGCACTGCTCGGCATCTTCGCCGCGATCGCCCCGGCCGCGGCTGCTGCGCTGAAGGCTCTCGACGACGGTGACCTGCGGCGGTACGACGAGGTGTTCGCGCCGACCGTGCCGTTGTCCCGGCAGATCTTCTCGGCACCGACGTACTACTACAAGACCGGGATCGCCTTCCTGGCCTGGCTGAACGGGCACCAGCCCGGGTTCTCGATGGTCGGTGGTCTGCAGACCGGACGGTCGTTGCCACACCTGGCCGACACGTTCCGGCTCGCCGATCAGGCCGGCGTACTGACGAATCCCGAGCTGGCCGTGTCGCGGTTCCGTCAACTGCTGCTCGTGGGTGGAGTCGACGCATGAGTCGCTTCAGCCTCAACCAGGCGACGACCAAGTTCTGGCCGCTCGAGGACGTCGTTGCGGCCAGCGCCAAGGCCGAGCTGTCCTGGATCGGCTTGTGGCGTGAGCCGATCCAGGAGTACGGCGTCGACAAGGCCGCCCGCCTGGTCGAGGACGCCGGGCTGAAGGTGTCGTCGTTGTGCCGGAGCGGGTTCTTCACCTCCACCGATCCGGCCGAGCGGACGGCGAAGATCGAGGACAACTGCCGCGCGATCGACGAGGCGGCCACGATCGGGACCTCGGTTCTTGTGCTCGTGAGTGGCGGGCTGCCGCCGGGGTCACGCGATATCGACGGAGCGCGGGAGATGGTCCGCGACGGGCTGGCCGAGCTGGCGCCGTACGCGGCCGAGCGTGGGGTGAAGCTGGCGGTCGAGGCGTTGCATCCGATGTTCTGCTCGGACCGGTGCGTGGTGTCGTCGTTGTCGGGTGCGCTCGATCTGGCCGAGCAGTTCCCGGCGTCGCGGGTGGGCGTGATCGTGGACGCCTATCACCTGTGGTGGGACGCCGACGTGTACCGGCAGATCGAGCGGGCCGGAGAGCGGATCCTGTCCTATCAGGTGAGCGACTGGGTCGTACCGCTGCCGGCGGACACGCTGCTCGGGCGGGGCATGATGGGTGACGGCTCGATCGAGCTGCGCCGCCTGCGCGAGGCCTGTGACGCGGCCGGGTACTTCGGTCCGATCGAGGTCGAGATCTTCAACCAGAAGCTGTGGGACGCGCCGGGACAGGAGGTCTTCGACCTGGCGCTGGAGCGGTATCAGGAGCACGTCGTCTAACTCGGAGGAGCTGCCCGTATGACTGTTCCCGCCGACGGCATCGGGATGCACCTTTACACGATGCGCGATGTTTTGGCCGAGGACTATCCAGGGACACTGAAACGACTGGCCGGCATCGGGTACCGGACCGTCGGCGTGAGTGGGCGGTTCGGGCACTCCGCGGACAAGATCCGCTCCTTCGCGGACGAGGCCGGACTGTCGATCGTGCTGGAGCACGTGAAGTACGACCGGATGGCCGACGACTGGGCCGGCGCGCTGACCGACGTCCGGACGCTGGGCGGAAAGTGGGTCGTCGTACCGTCGATCCCGTCCGAGCTGCACTCCGTGGAGGGCTTCCGTACGGCGGCCGCCGCGTTCACCGAGGCCGGCAAGGCGGCCCGCGATGCCGGGCTGAAGCTGCTCTTCCACAACCACGGGCGCGACTTCGACGAGGTCGACGGACAGGTGTTGTTCGACATCCTGCTGGAGGTCGACGCGGACCTGCTGGGCTTCGAGCTGGACCTGTACTGGGTGGTGAACGGCGGCAAGGACCCGGTCGACTACTTCCGCGACCACCCTGGGCGGTTCCCGGCGCTGCATGTGAAGGACATGGCCGAGGACGGGGCGTGGGAGGACGTCGGCGCCGGCAAGCTCGACTTCGCCGGTATGTTCGCGTACGCCCAGCAGGGCGGGGTCGAGCAGTGGCTGGTCGAGCACGACGCACCGCCGGACTCCTGGAACTCGGCCGAGCGGAGCTACCGCGGGCTGTCCGATCTCCGGTTCGGGTCAATCGCTTAACCGCGTCAGCTTTGATTACGACTGCTCACGTCGGGTGAGATCGGCCTAAGCTCTTCCCGTGCAGAACGAGCCCACTGTTCGGTTGACTGCCGTTCGCCGCCTCTACGAGGTGAGCGCCCGGATGGGTGCGGGACGGAGCCTGGACGAGACCCTGCAGGCGGTCGTCGAAGGGGTCGTGGACGGTCTCGGGTTCGGGATCGCCGTGCTGAACCTGCGCCATCCGGACGGGAAGTTCGAGGTGATCGCGGTCGCGGGCTCGCCGGAGGCGCGGGAGGCCCTGCTCGGAACGGTCAGCTCGGCGGACATCTTCGACGCCGAGTTCGCGATCGCGGACGAGTGGGGCCGGCTGCGGTTCGTGCCGCACGAGCGGCTGCCGGAGGGCGAGGTGATCGGCTGGGTGCCCGACCTACCGGTGTCGGACGACCCTGCGGCCTGGCACCCGCTGGACGCGTTGTTCGCGCCGCTGCACTCACCGGAAGGTGAGCTGGTCGGGATGCTGGCGGTCGACCTGCCGGAGGACCAGCGGCGGCCCGGGCCGATCCACCGGGAGTTGCTGGAGATCTTCGCGACCCAGGCCGGGCTGGCGATCGACAAGGCCCGGCTGACGGATCAACTGCTGGCGGAGAAGGCGCGGCTCGAGGCGAGTGAGACCACGTTCCGGATGGTGTTCCAGGGCGCCGGGAACGGGATGGCGACGATCGCCTTCGACGGGCCGGAGGCCGGCCGGATCCTGCGCGTGAACGACGCCTTCTGCCGGATCACCGGGTACGCCGCCGACCAGCTGATCGGCGCCCGGCTGCCGGACTTCCTCCGCGACGAAGAACCCGACCAGACCCGGCGGGAGCTGGAGAAGGTTGCGGCTGGCAACGGGGCGTACCGGTTCGAGCGGATCTTCTCCCAGCCCACCGGCAACGAGATCTGGCTCGGCGGTACGGGGGCCATCGTCGGCGCCGGGCAGCCACGGATCCTGCTGATCCAGATCGACGACGTGACCGCCCGCAAGGACGCCGAACGCGAACTCCGCCACCACGCGGCTCATGATCCGCTGACCGGCCTACCGAACCGCCGGCTGCTGCAGCACCGGTTCACCGCGGCGCTGGAGCGGACTCGCGCGTCCGGGCTCTGCGGCGCCTTGCTGTTCTGCGACCTGAACCACTTCAAGCTCGTCAACGACGGCCACGGTCACGAGGCCGGCGACCGGGCGCTCCGCGAGATCGCCGAGCGGCTGGCGACCGAGGTCCGCCACGGCGACACCGTCGCCCGGCTCGGCGGCGACGAGTTCGCGATCCTAGCCGAGGACATCGCCGACGACGACCTGGCGACCCTGATCGCCCGCCTCGAATCCGCCGTCAGCCGCCCGCTCCTCGACATCACCGTCCAGGTCACCGCCAGCATCGGCACCGCGCCCATCACCCCCGAAACCACCGACCTCGACACCCTCCTCCACATCGCCGACCAGGCCATGTACGAGTCCAAGCAACGCCGGGCCTGATCCCGCGGCCCCCGTGGGGCCGCGGGTCGGCAGGTCAGGCCGCGTCGAGGACGGCGACCTGGTCGGGGGTGAGGGCGAGGTCCAGGGCGGCGTACGAGTCGAGGATGGTTTCCGGGCGGCTGGAGCCCGGGATCGGGATGACGTGCTCGGACTTGGCGAGCATCCAGGCGAGGGTCAGGCGCTGCGGGCTGACGCCCAGGTCGGCGGCGAGTTGGTGGAGGGCGGGGTGCTTCGCGCCCAGGTCGCCGGCGTTGGTGATGCCGCCGAGCGGGGACCAGGGCAGGAACGCGATGCCGAGTTTGTCGCAGAACTCGAGTTCGGGCTCGCTCGAGCGGAAGGCGGGTGAGAACTGGTTCTGCACCGACACGAGCCGGCCGCCGAGGATCTCGTTCGCCTGCTGGATCTGCGCCGGGTTCGCGTTCGAGATCCCGGCCATCCGGATCTTGCCCGCGTCGAGCAGGTCGCGGATCGCGCCGATCGAGTCCTCGTACGGCGTCGTCGGGTCAGGCCGGTGGAACTGGTACAGCCCGATCGCCTCGACCCCGAGCCGCTTCAGCGAGTCGTCGGCCGCCTCCTTCAGGTGCTTCGGCGAACCGTCGAGCGTCCACCGCCCGTCACCCGGCCGCAGGTGCCCGCCCTTGGTCGCGACCAGGACGCCTGAGGTGTCACCGCCGTACGACGCCAGGGCCTTGGCGATCAGGGTCTCGTTGTGACCGACGTCCGTCGCGGTCAGGTGGTACGCGTCGGCCGTGTCGATCAGGGTGATCCCGGCGTCGAGCGCGGCGTGGATGGTCGCGATCGACCGCGCCTCGTCCGGCCGGCCCTCGATCGACATCGGCATCGCGCCGAGCCCGATGCCGCTGATCTCGACTTCACCGATCCGGCGCGTCTTCTTCGTCTGAGCTGCCATGGCTCAAGCCTTGCGCGCCGCAACTCAGACTTCCAACAGGAATCTTCGCAGACACCGAGCACTCCGATTGCTGAATCTTTGGCGACTTCCCGTCAACGACCGACCGGACGGACAGGACTTGCGTACGAATGTGTCGCAAGTCACCTCCCGAAGGAGTCCGCCCGTGCTCCGCCCACCTCCGTCTACCTTCCTCCAACTCACCGCCTGAGTGCCGCGAGCGTCGCGCTGGGCGTCTCCGCGCCGGCGACCGCGGACGCGACGCCATCCCGTCCGATCCCGTCGGTGCGTTCGCACTCGGGGTCGCCTCCGGCGATCCGCGGCCGGACGGGTTCGTCCTGTGGACCCGGCTGGCGCCGACCCCGTTGGCCGCCGACGGTCATGGCGGGATGCGTGCCGACCACGTGCCCGTGCAGTACGAGGTGACCGAGGACAGCCTGTTCTAGCGCGTCGTACGGCGTGGGCTCGCGATCGCCACGCCGGAGTTGGCACACGCCGTCCATCCCGAGGTGCGTGGGCTGCGGCCGGAGCGCGAGTACTTCTACCGCTTCCGCGTCGGCAACGAGATCAGCCCGGTCGGCCGGACCAAGACGCTGCCGGTGCACGGCTCGCGGTTCAGCTTCGCCACCGCGTCCTGCCAGGCCTGGTACCACGGCTACTTCCCGGCGTACCGGGATATCGCCAGCCGCGCGCCGGACGCGGTGTTCTTCCTCGGCGACTACATCTACGAGTACGGCATCGTTGCTGGGGCAATCTCTGGCGCCAGGCGTGTCGGTCGCGCCGGAGCACGAGGTGGAGATCGAGACGCTGGAGCAGTATCGGCTGCGGTACGCCCTGTTCAAGACCGACCCTCGACCTGCAGGCGCGCACGCGGCCGCGCCGTGGCTGAACGTCTGGGACGACCACGAGGTGCGAACAACTACGGCGCGACAACTCGATCTACGCATCCCGCCGGAGCTCTTCGTCCACCGCCGGCCGTCGCGTACCGGGCGTTCTACGAGAACCTGCCGATCGGCCTCGGCAGTCCTGCCGAAAGGCCCCGACACCCAGGTCTACCGCCGGTACGACGTCGGGTCGCTCGCTCGGCTCAACCTGCTCGACAACCGTCAGTACCGCGACCCGGTGCCGAAGGACGAGGCCGACCAGCAGTCCGAGAAGCGCACCATCCTCGGCGCCAAGCAGGAGCAGTGGCTGTACGACGGTCTGCGGCGCTCACCCGCGACCTAACGTCCTGCCGGGCGTGTCTCACGCCGTCACCGACGACCGATCGAGCTACGCTACCAGGCACCGCCGCCTGGCTGCTCAGCGATGCAGGAGGTCAGCCGGCCCGTCGGTGATGCTCACTGGTGACATCCACCGGCACGTGGCGTCCGAGCTGAAGGCGGACTTCGCGGACCCGGCCTCGCCGACGATCGGGGTCGAGCTGGTGTGCTCCTCGATCGGGTCCGACGGGGACGGCGCCGACACGGACCAGTATGCGAAGGACTGGCTGCAGATCCGTACGTGAAGTTCTACAACGCCCGGCGCGGTTACGTGCACACGACGCTGACCCGGTCCGACCTGACCGCGGAGTTCGTCAACTTCCCGTACATCGAGGCCGACGCGAACGCCGAGCCACGGGTGGTCGCCTCCTTCCGCTCACCGGCCGACTCTCCCCGTCTGGAGGCCTTGTGATGAACCGTCCTCCCGCCATCACCCACCTGACCGGCAGCGGCCAGATCAGCAGCATCACGCTCGACTGGAAACCGGTGTCGTGGGCAACGGTCGTCGACCACTACGTGGTCTACCGTGCTGTGCTCCGGCACGTTCGAGCTCGTCGGCAAGACCGTCTAGCCGCATTACGTCCATCGTGGACTGGGTTTCACCGGTGTCCCCCGGACGTACCGGATCGTCACTGTCGATGCCGCCGGCAACACGTCGAAGCCGTCGGCAACAGTTGCCGCGACCAACCTGACGTCGATCACCGTGTCGGGACCTCCGGTCGCGCGGTCGGCGCGTTCGACGGCAAGGGGCTCTGAGTTCGCCCTGTCGCCGGGCGGGTACGCCAGCTACCCGACACGTTCCCGTCGGATGTCGACTACACCTTCGGTACGTCGACCCGTCGGCCGACTGGTCGTACCTGCTGCCCGGGCCGGCCGACAAGTGGGCCGGGTCGAAGAATCACCGGGCCACGTTCCGTTTCGAGCTGGCCGCCGTACCGGAGAAGGATCTCGATCTGGCGTTGTGGCTGATCGACAGTCACGCCAGCCTCGCCGGGACCGCCGTACTCACCGTCAACGGACCGAGGTCGGGCGGCTGACGTTCGCCAACGCGCGACCAAGGGGTCCACGATTGCCGACAGCACCTACCCGGTTCGCCGCTCAAGCCGTCGTACCTCGAGCTGCCGTTGCCTCGGGCCCTCTTCCGGCCGGGCCAGAACGTGATCGAGCTCTTCAAGGACAACGGCTCCTGGCTCGCGTACGACGCCCTCGGCATCTACGCGCGGAAGTGACAGCGAGAGGACCCCGGGCGCCCGGGGTCCTCTCCCTCTCAGGACGCGTGGACGTGCGGGTTGCGGTCCTCGACGACGTACGACGCCCGGGTGGTGATCGGGGCGCCGGGCGTGGTGACGTAGGGGACGACGCGGTAGTCGGAGCGCCACTGCTGCTGGTTGACGGTGACGCGGACGTAGCCGCGCTGGGAGTTGAAGAACTTCAGGTGCGGGTTGGCGGCCAGGAACTGCTGCCCCTGGTCCGTCATGTCCGCGCCGTCGCCACCGCTGGTGATCGACGTACCGACGAACTCGGTGCCGACGGTGGCCGAGTCCAGGTTCTCGTAGTCGCGCTTGAGCTCGAGGGCGTAGTTCTGGTGCCGGTCGCCGGTGATGACGACCAGGTTGCGGACCCCGCTGTCCTGCGCGGCGCCGAGCACCTGGTTGCGCTCGGCAACATAGCCGTCCCACGGGTCCAGCCAGACCCGGGTCTCGGCGCCCGGGGTCCAGTCGGTCTGGCCCATCGGCGCCTGGTTGCCGAGGATCTGCCAGCGCGCGTTCGACCGCTTGAAACCGTCCAGCAGCCAGGCGCGCTGCTTGCCGCCGAGCATCGTGTTGTCCGGGTTGAACCGGTCCGTGCAGGTCGACGAGTCACCGTCACCGCAGGGCTGGTCGGAGCGGTACTGCCGGGTGTCCAGCATGGTGATGTCGGCCAACCGCCCGTACGGGAGGCGCCGGTGCAGCCGCACCGCCGGACCGGACGGCATCTGGTCGTGCCGCAGCGGCATGTTCTCGTACATCGCCTGGAAGGCCATCGCCCGCCGGGCCCGGAAGACCACCGGGTCCTGATCCGGCTCGGTGTCCTTCTGGGACAGATCGCCGGCCCAGTTGTTCTCCACCTCGTGGTCGTCGATGGTCTGGATCCACGGGAACCTGGCGTGCGCGGCCTGCAGCGGCGCCTCGGTCTTGTAGAGCGCGTACTGCAGCCGGTACCGGGCCAGGTCGAACGTCTCGCCGTGGAACCGCGGGTCCGTCTCGACGCCACGCCGATTCGTCTTCACGCCGGACTCGTACAGGTAGTCGCCGAGGTGGACGACCAGGTCGAGATCCTCGGCGGCCAGGTGGTCGTACGCGGTGTAGAACCCGTCCTGCCACGCGTTGCAGGACGCGAACGCGAACCTGAGCTCACGCGGCGAGGCGAACGGGTGCGGCGTGGTCCGGGTCCGGCCGGTCGGCGACACCTCGCGGCCGGTGCGGAAGCGGTA
Organism: uncultured Actinomycetota bacterium; assembly: GCA_963770725.1. Classification (GTDB taxonomy): domain Bacteria; phylum Actinomycetota; class Actinomycetes; order Propionibacteriales; family Kribbellaceae; genus Kribbella. Next base: position 56,613 of record CAVYQT010000006.1, on the reverse strand, counting down.
GTAGTACACGTGATCCGGCAGCAGGCCGCGGACCTCGGGGTGGACCGAGTGACCGAGTTCAGGGGTCGCCACGACGCTGGAACGTCGTACGACGTGCCGGAAGTTCTCGTCCCGGGCGATCTCGTAGTCGACCCGGACCGGCTTGGCGGGCATCCCGCCCTTGCCGTCGACGGCGTACGGGTCGGTGGCGAGCCGGGTCCAGAGCACGACACTGTCGTACTGCGGATCACCGGAGCCGACGCCGAGCGTGAACGGGTTGCCGGTGCCGGCCGGCGCGGCGTACGTGGTCGAGGCGTCCCAGGCCCCGGTGCCGAGCAGTACGGCGGCAGAGCCCGCACCACTCAGACCGAGAAAGCGACGGCGCGAAACGGACATGAAATTCCTCCTGTGACGGGCGGGGGTTCAGGTGGGAACGCGGCTGTCAGTTTTCAGTCGCCGGGTGTCTGGTAGCTTTCGCGAAGTTGCTCGGTAAGTTAACAGGGATGCTCGGTAGCTGGGCCGGAGTGCAGGATGGTCCAATGCAGACTGACGAACGCCAGAATCGGGGGCGCTCAACCCCACTGAGGCAGCGGACGGGCGGAGGAGCGGGGGCGGAGAAGCGTCACGGAGGAGGAGGGGGGCGAGGGAACTCGACGCAGCACGCCGCGCCGGACGACGGACCGGCGCTCGCGGACTGGTCTATCGGCCTGCCGAGTCGTCGAGCCCCGGGCGAGTGCAAGCTCACCGCGGACCCGCTGGAGATCCGCCCCGCTGTCGGCGAGGAACTCCTCCGCGTGTCTGCGCTCCTGCTCCCGCCGCATCTCCGCGCGCTGTTCCGGGGTCGGCGGAGGCGGCATCTTGCGCGCCTCCCGGTGCCAGTACGCCGCCTGCGCGCTCGTCTGCTTGATCACCCGATCGGGGTGCGGTTGGCGCCGGCCAGAACTGCAGCAGATACCGATCAACCAGCGGCTCGCCATCCATCGGCGGGCTTGCCTGGTGACCGGCGTCCATCCCCCAACCGCTGTACCGGACGCGATAGTCCACCGTCTCCAGGTCAAGCGGCCAATGGCCCTCGCCACCCCAGCCGACCAGGGCCACGTCACCCAACGGCCGGTACGACGCCTCGACGACGTCCTCCGCGGTGTAGTCGACCGACGGCATCCTGTCGTGCAACTCGACCGTGAAGCCGACCTTGCCGGTGTGCAGACCGGTGATCAGGAACAACTTCCCCGGCACCGCGGCGCCGACAAGCCGTTGCGTTGACCGGCGAAGCACTCACCGAGGTCGGCGTACTCTTCCGAGCTCTCCACGTAGATCTGCCCGTACGAGACCCGGGCCGGGCCGTTCATCAGGGTCCGCACGTCATCCGCCATACAGGTACTTGCCGGGCTTGAGGTAGGTCACCTGGCAATTCTCGGGGGTGTCGTTGGGGTGGTTGGAATAGGGGTGCGGTGGTTGGTGTTGCTGTGGTGTCGCCGTTGGACAGGAGGTTGTTGCGGTGGAAGATCTGCGGGCGTTGAGTTATGGGCTTGGGCAGCAGTACTTCGATGAGCGGGATTATCGGGGCGCGATTCGGGCGCTGCGGCCGGTGGTGGAGGAGACGCCTGATGACGTCGGGACTCGGTTGTTGTTGGCTCGGGCTTACCACCACGCGGCACTGTTGAAGCCTGCCGAGGAGCAGCTGCTGGAGGTCATCGAGCGGGAGCCGACCGAGTACTACGCGCATCTGATGTTGGCGCGGACGCTCGAGCGGCAGTCGCGCGCAGACGAGGCCGGCAAGCACCGCCGGATTGCGGCGGCGCTCACCGGTGACGAGGAACTGCTCAAGCCCCATCGGGTCTGAGTTGGCGTTGGGCGGCGTACAGGTCGGGAACGGCCGGGCGCTGACCGAGGAGGTAGGTCGCGTTCTCGAGGTCGCCTTGGAAGTCTCGCGGTAGGCCGCTGGCCTCACCGGTCAGGCCCTGCAGGCCGACGGTGATGCTACGGGGAGCCGCAAAACAAAAAAAAAAAACACCCTTTTAAACTATCACACCTCAACACAACACCGAAACAACACACACAACAACACACACACAACACCAACATAACACAACACAACACTACCAAATAAAACCCATAAAAAACACACCCATCAACAACAACACCAAAAACAACTCAATCTCAAAACCATCAACCAAATAATCATACAACTACATCCAACACACAACAACTTGGTCGTGGTGAACCCGAACCCGAGATCGCAGTTCTCCACCCGGACGTCGTCCGCCCAGCAGTCGTGAACCGCCTGGAAACACAGGCCGTTCGAGCCGGGGTGCTTGTTGTGCGCGGTCATCGACCGCAACTCGTTCCCGGATCGTGAGCGACTCCACGCCGGCGTCGTGCACGGTCGGCCCAATCTCGCGCAGCCGCGACGGCCAGCTCGGCCGCAGGTCGTACCGCAACGGCTGCGCCAAGCGCACCAGCCGATCCCCGAGCACCTCGGCGATCCGCACCGGCCACTGCAGCGTCGCGTACTGCACGTACTACCCACCCGATCCGGTCGTCAGCTGCGGCGCCTTCACCGGCCAGTCGTACTCCCGCGTCCCGGGCACGTCCCCGGCCAGATGCCGCAGTACGCCGGCATCCGCGGGATTGTCGGTCTCCAGTACGACGATGTCGCCGGCCGCGAGGTGCTCGGTCGAGGAACGACGACAGGAGCCTGGTCGAGAGGTCAGGTGGACCGGCTGCGGGCGAGCTCCCGGCGTTGGCCGGTGGGTTGAGGAAGGTGGTCCCCGGGATGGCGGCGGCGCTGCCGAGCAGGAGACGGCGGGTCAGGCGAGACGACATGAACGCTCCTCGGGGCGGTGAGGTTCGCGTGGTGGGAGCTAGTTTCACCACACGGACCCGACCTGACAAGAGCGGGGAATGCCCGGACCATGGATTGGTGTTGTGCAGGGCGAAGGTAGTTTAATAGTTAACTACTAAGCTCGAGGAGGACAGGATGCAGTTCGGTGTGTTCAGCGTCGGTGACGTGACCGAGGATCCGACCACCGGTCGGACCGTCGAGCGAGGGCGAGCGGATCAAGGCGATGGTCGCGATCGCGGTCAAGGCCGAGGAGGTCGGCCTGGACGTGTTCGCGCAGGGTGAGCACCACAACCCGCCGTTCGTCCCGTCCTCCCCGACCACCCATGCTCGGGTACATCGCGGCCAAGACGTCGAAGCTGATCCTGTCCACCTCGACCACCCTGATCACCACCAACGACCCGGTGAAGATCGCCGAGGACTACGCGATGCTGCAGCACCTGGCCGACGGCCGGGTCGACCTGATGATGGGTCGCGGCAACACCGGCCCGGTCTACCCGTGGTTCGGCCAGGACATCCGCGACGGCATCGGGCTCGCGGTCGAGAACTACGCCCTGCTGCGCCGCCTCTGGCGCGAGGACGTGGTCGACTGGGAGGGCAAGTTCCGTACGCCGTTGCAGGGCTTCACCTCGACGCCTCGGCCGCTGGACGGCGTACCGCCGTTCGTCTGGCACGGGTCGATCCGGTCACCCGAGATCGCCGAGCAGGCTGCCTACTACGGTGACGGCTTCTTCCACAACAACATCTTCTGGCCGGTCACGCACACCAAGCGGATGATCGAGCTGTACCGCAGCCGGTTCGAGCACTACGGGCACGGCGCCGCGGACCAGGCGATCGTCGGGCTCGGCGGTCAGGTCTTCATGCGGAAGAACTCGCAGGACGCGGTCCGGGAGTTCCGGCCGTACTTCGACAACGCGCCGGTGTACGGGCACGGTCCGTCGCTGGAGGACTTCAGCCGGGAGACGCCGCTGACGGTCGGCAGCCCGCAGCAGGTGATCGAGCGGACACTGACGTTCCGGGAGCACTTCGGTGACTACCAGCGGCAGCTGTTCCTGATGGACCACGCCGGGCTGCCGTTGAAGACCGTGCTCGAGCAGCTGGACATCCTCGGGTCCGAGGTCGTTCCGGTGCTGCGCAAGGAGTTCGCCGCCAAGAAGCCGGCGCACGTGCCGGACGCACCGACGCACGCTTCACTGAAGGCCGCGGCCGAGCGGGCCCGCGACCTGGAGACGATCGAGGAGCCGACGGCATGACCGAGCGTCTGATCGCCGTGGTGACGGCCGGGCTGACTACACCTTCGTCGTCCCGGCTGCTCGCCGACCAGCTCGCGGCCGCCGTCAAGGACGAGCTGTCCGGTCGCGGGATCGCGTCCCGGGTCGAGACCTTCGAGGTGCGCGACTACGCGCACGACCTGACGAACAACCTGCTCACCGGCTTCCCGTCGGAGGAGCTGAGCAAGGTGCTGGACACGGTCACCCGGGCGGACGCGGTGATCGCGGTGACGCCGACCTTCAGCGCGTCGTACAGCGGGCTGTTCAAGATGTTCTTCGACGTCCTCGACGACAAGGCGCTGGCCGGCAAACCGATCCTGCTCGGCGCGACCGGCGGCACCGAACGCCACTCCCTGGTGCTCGATTTCGCCCTTCGCCCACTGTTCGCCTACCTGAAGGCGCTGCCCGTGGCGACCGGCGTGTATGCCGCCTCGACCGACTGGGGCACCGGCGCGATCAAGCTCCGCACCCGGATCGCGCAGGCCGCGACCGAGCTGGTGGCGACCCTCCACCACGAGACCCCGGCCCAGGCCGATCCCTACGAGAACCCCACTCCGTTCGAGGACCTGCTCAACGGCTAACGCTCGTCGATCAGCAACGAGATCCCGTCGAGGATCCGGGTCAGACCGAAGGACAGCAGGTGCGCCGGGTCGATGACGGACTGGAAGTGTTCGCCGACCGAGGTGCCCACGCGGCCGGCCACCGGGAAGCGGTCGGCCGCACCGGCCATCACATGGTTGAGGGTCGGGGAGATCTCACGCCACCATTCCTGATCGGACAGGCCGGTGTCGCGCTGGGTGCGGAGTTGCTCGGCGCCGGCCCGGGCGGTGCCGTGGACATGAGTCAGGACGAGCGTCAGCGCCGAGTCCATCTCCACGTCGGTCAGGCCGAGGCCGTCCAGCGGGCGGAGCTCGGCTTCGTACTTCAGGGTGATGTTGGGACCGAGCGCGTTCCGCATCGTCGGGACCTCGTGGATCCACGGGTGCCTGGTCAGCACCTCCCAGTTGCGCTGCGCGATGAACTCCAGCGCAGCACGCCAGCCGCCTGATTGCCGGGCCGGCTCGTCGACGTCGGCGTACAGGTCGCCGTACACGCTGTCGAACATCAGGTCGGTCAGCTCACCCTTGCCCGGGACGTGCGTGTAGAGCGACATCGTGCCGACCTTCAGCTGCTCGGCCACCATCCGCATGGACAGCGCCTCGAGCCCGCCGCCGTCGGCCAGCTCGATCGCGGTGTCGACGATCGAACGCACCGTCAGGCCGGACCGGCCCGCCTTCGTATGACTGCCCCACAGCAGCGCCAGACTGCGCGCCGGATCGGGCGCGGCCGCCTTCTTCGGACTCAAGGGAACAAACTCCAACCGCTCGTCGTTGACCCGATCGTACCCGAGTCGTACAGTGTACGGTACACTCTACGGTTCAACCCGGCGAGAGGTGGGAAGTGACTACGGAACGTGTGATCGAGGCCGTCGGCGTACGGAAGCACTACAAGGGCGGCACCGAGGGAGCGGGTCTGAACGGTTTCGACCTGGAGGTCACCGCCGGCACCGTGACGGGCCTCCTCGGCCCCAACGGCGCCGGCAAGACGACAGCGGTGCGGATCCTGTCCACACTGCTCGACTTGGATTCCGGTACGGCGACGATCGCGGGGTACGACGTCCGCCGCCAAGGCGCGGAGGTCCGTCGAAGGATCGGACTGGTCGGCCAGTACGCGGCGGTGGACGAGATCCTGACCGGCCGGCAGAACCTGGTCATGTTCGGCCGGCTGAACCACCTGGGCCACGCGGCCGCGGTACGACGGGCGGACGAACTGCTCGAGCGGTTCAGCCTGACCGAGGCGAGGACCCAGTCGGTGACGAAGTACTCCGGCGGGATGCGGCGCCGGCTCGACCTGGCCGCGAGCCTGATCGTGGCCCCGGAGGTGCTGTTCGTCGACGAGCCGACCACCGGGCTGGATCCGGCGGGCCGGCTCGAAGTGTGGTCCGCGATCCGGCAACTGGTCGACGGCGGCACGACGGTCCTGCTGACCACGCAGTACCTGGAGGAGGCGGATCAACTGGCGAACCGGATCTCGATGCTCAAGGAGGGGGTTGTCGTTGCCGAGGGCACCCCGGACGAACTGAAGACGCAGCTCGGGTCGGACTGGCTGGATCTGGTGCTGGCGGATCCGGCCGACGTGGCGCGTGTGGTCGAGTTGGCCGAACCCCTGGCGGACGGGGAGATCCGGGTGACCGACGTACGGATCAGTGTGCCGGTGAAGGACCGCACCCGGGCGCTGGTGACGATTGCCAATTCATTGCACGAGGCAAGGATTGAACCGGAGGACATCACGTTGCGCAGACCGACGCTGGACGAGGTCTTCCTGTCCCTGACCGGACCGGAGGTGGCCCGATGACCGCGCTCGGTTGGGCGCTGGCGGACAGCTGGACGATCGCACGGCGGACGCTGGTGCACTGGCGGATGCAGCCGGGACTGGTGATCTTCAACTGGTTCTTCCCGGTGCTGATGCTGCTGATGTTCGGTGCGTTGCTCGGCGGCGCTATGGACTTCCCGGAAGGCGAGTCCTATTACGAGCTGCTGGTGCCGGGCATCTTCGCGCTGGCGATGCTGTTCGGGCTGGAAGGGACGATGACGGCGGTCACCGAGGACAAGGCCAAGGGAGTGACGGACCGGTTCCGGTCGCTGCCGATGAGCTCGGCGGCCGTCGTCCTCGGGCGGTGCATCGCGGACATGCTCGACTCGGCGGTGACGCTGATCGTGCTGATCGGGGCCGGACTCGCGCTCGGGTGGCGGTGGCATGAAGGGTTGCCGGCCGCGCTGGCGGCGTTCGGGCTGCTGCTGTTGCTACGGTTCGCGTTGCTGTGGGTAGGCATCTTCATCGGACTGACGGTGAAGAACGCGCAGAGCGTGACGATGGTGCAGGTGCTGGTCTGGCCGGTGGCCTTCTTGTCCAGCGCCTTCGTCGCCACCTCCACGATGCCGGACTGGCTCGGCACGATTGCCCAGTGGAACCCGCTGTCCGCCACGGCAACCGCGTCCCGGGCTCTCTTCGGCAACCCCGATCCGTCCTCGACCGCCAGCTGGATCGGCACGCACGCGGAGGTCGCGGCGGTCGTCGGGCCGTTGGTGCTGATCGCGGTCTTCCTCCCGCTGTCAGCCCACCGCTTCCGCACCCTCTCGCAGTAGGTCGATGCGTTCGGGGAGGATTTCTGTCCCGAATCGGGCAGAAATCCTCCCCGGTACAGGCGAAACCCTTACGGCATGAGTTGGCCGCCGTTGACTTCGATGATCTGGCCGGTGACGTAGGAGCTCATCGACTCCGAGGCGAGGAAGAGGATGGTGCCGACGCACTCGTGCGGGGTGCCGGTGCGACCCATCGGGATGGTCGCGATCATCCCGTTCAGCTGCTCCTCGGCGGTGTGCCGATCGTGGAACGGGGTCTTGATCACGCCGGGCGAGATCGCGTTGACCCGGATGCCGTCCGGCGCGAGCTCCTTGGCCAGGCCGCGGGTGAACGTGCTGACCGCGCCCTTGCTGGCCGCGTACACGACCGACCCGCCGCCACCGCCGTGCCGGCCGGCGACCGAGGTGACGTTGATGATGGTGCCGCCGCCCTGCTCCCGGAACACCGGCACGATCCGGCGGGACAGCGCGAACACCGAGGTCAGGTTCACATCCAGGATCCGGTGGAACTCCTCGTCCGGTACGTCGGTCACCGGCGACCGGTTGACCAGGTCACCGGCGTTGTTCACGAGTACGTCGATCCGCCCGTGCTTCGCCAGGACGTCGTCGATCAGCGTGCCCGCCGAGGCCGGGTCGGCCAGGTCGGCCTGGTGCACGGACGCCGTACCGCCGGCCGTCTGGACCGCTCCCAGTGTGTGCTTCGCGCCCTCTTCGTTGCGGTGGTAGTGCAACGCGACCGTTGCCCCGGTCTCCGCGAACCCGACCGCGGCCGCGGCCCCGATCCCGCTGCTGGCGCCGGTCACCACGACGACCTGATCCCTGAAATCCAGATATGCCATGCGCCTATCCTGCCCGGCGCGCGACCGGCACGCCTGTCCGCGAGTGTACGCGCCGGGAGAGGGTTTGCCCGCGCGGCGGCGGCGGTAGATTCGATGGATGGGACATGCGCTGGGGCAGCTGGAACTTCGGCGGTGGCGGACAGCTGATGCGCTGCGGTTGTCGGCGGCGCACCAGGATCCCGAGATGGCGTACCAGGGCGGGATCGTGGACCGGGCCTCCGCGGTCGCCTGGATCGGCCGGGTCGCCGACCTGGACAACGGGCACGTGTACGCCGTTGCCGACGCCGACGATCACCCGATCGGCTGCGTGGCGGTGACGAACATCGACCGCCATCAGGTGGGCTGGACCTGGTATTGGACGCTGGCCGAGGTCCGCGGCCAGGGCATTGCAAGGGACGCTCTCCGGGCATTGGCCGACTGGGCCCACCACGACGCCGGCCTCTACCGGCTCGAGCTCGGCCACCGGCTGAACAACCCGGCCTCGTGCGGAGTAGCCGACAGCGCCGGCTTCCTCTACGAAGGCCTCGAACGCCAACGCCTCGCGTACGACGGCACCCGGTACGACGTAGAACGCCACGCCCGCCTGGCCACCGACCCCCTCACTCCACCCCAACGCCCGGTGTCGATCAGCCTTTAGTTCCGTTGGATGCAAATCGACAGGACGTATACGCCCACTGCCGGCCCACTCCCGCCTAGGCCCGCCGGGTATCAGGCTCGATCGCAGGACACCTCCTGTCGAACTGCACCGGCTCAGAGGGTCAGCTTCGGGTGCCGGTTGACGTCCTTGTAGAGCAGGTAGCGGAAGCGGCCCGGTCCTCCCGCGTAGCAGGCTTGTGGGCAGAACGCCCGCAGCCACATGAAGTCGCCCTCCTGCACCTCGACCCAGTCCTTGTTGAGCAGGTAGACCGCCTTGCCCTCCAGCACGTAAAGGCCGTGTTCCATCACGTGGGTCTCGGGGAACGGGATCACGCCGCCGGGCTCGAAGCTGACGATGTTGACGTGCATGTCGTGCCGTACGTCGTCCGGGTCGACGAACCGCTGTGTCTTCCAGCGGCCCTCGGTGTCCGGCATCTCCACACCCTCGACGTCGACCTCGTTGGTGACGAACGCCTCGGGCACGTCGATCCCGTCGACCCGCTCGTACGCCTTCCGGACCAGGTGGAACCGGGCGACCTGCTCACTGGTGTTGTGCAGCGTCCAGTCGGCCGACGGCGGCAGGAACGCGTACCCACCCGGCCCGAGGTCGTGCTTCTCACCGCTGACCGTGAGCGTCACGTTGCCTTCGACAACGAATAGGACCGCCTCGGCACCCGGATCGGTCTCCGGCTTGTCACTGCCGCCGCCCGGGGCGACCTCGACGATGTACTGCGAGAACGTCTCCGCGAACCCGGACAACGGCCGGGCGATCACCCAGAGCCGGGTGTCGTCCCAGAACGGCAGCCGGCTGGTGACGATGTCGCGCATGGTTCCGCGCGGCAGGACGGCGTACGCCTCGGTGAAGGCGGCGCGGTCGGTGGTCAGCTCGGTCTGCGCGGGCAGTCCGCCGCTCGGAGAGTAGTAGCGAGGCGCTGTCATCGGGGTCCTCCTCGGGTCAGCAGCCGTCCTCGTGGGCCGGCGGTGATGTCGACGGGTTCGCCACGCAGCCAGGTGCTGCGGACGACGCCGTCGAGCGGCCGTCCGTCGTACGGGGTGATGGCGTTCTTGTGGTGCAGGGTGTTGACGTCCACCACGAATGTCTCGTCCGGTACGACGACGCAGAAGTCAGCGTCGTACCCGACCTCGATGCTGCCCTTGTGCGTGAGTCCGGTCCGCGCTGCCGGTGCCTGGCACATCCAGCGGGCGACGTCGGTCAGGGTGAAGCCGCGTCGGCGCGCTTCGGTCCAGACCGCGGACAGGCCGAGCTGAAGTGAGGCGATCCCACCCCACGCCTCGCCGAAGTCACCGGTGTCCAGGCGTTTGAGGTCGACGGTCGAGGGCGAGTGGTCGGAGACGACCAGGTCGATGACGCCGTCGCGCAGGCCGTTCCAGAGCAGGTCGCGGTTCGCCGCCTCCCGGATCGGCGGGCAGCACTTGTACTGCGTCGCGCCGTCGGGGATCTCCTCCGCGCTGAAGGTCAGGTAGTGCGGGCAGGTCTCCGCGGTGATCCGAACCCCTGCTTCCTGTGCGCGGGCGATCCTCGGCAGCGACGTCGGCAGCTCGACACGTGCAGGATGTGGACGCGGCAACCGGTCCTCCGCGCGATCTCGATCACGCGGCCGACGGCGGCGCCCTCCGCTTCACGGGGCCGGGAGCGCAAGAAGGCGACGTAGCTCGCGCCGTCCGGCGACGGGGCTTGGTTGATCCGGTGCGCGTCCTCGGCGTGCACGATCAGCAGGCCGTCGAAGGTGGCGATCTCGCGCATCGACCGGCTCGAGTTCGGTCAGGCCCAGTGGCGGGAACTCGTCGACGCCGGAGTGCAGCAGGAAGCACTTGAAGCCGAAGACGCCGGCTTCGTGCAACGGGCGTAACTCGTCCAGGTTGCCCGGAATCGCGCCGCCCCAGAAGCCGGTATCGACGTACGTCTGGCTGGCGGCGGTCTTCCGCTTGAGTTCCAGCGCCGGTACGTCGCAGGTCGGCGGGATGCTGTTCAGCGGCATGTCGATGATCGTGGTCACGCCACCGGCCGCGGCTGCTCTGGTGGCGCTGGTGAAGCCTTCCCACTCGGTGCGGCCCGGGTCATTGACGTGCACGTGGGAGTCGACCAGACCGGGCATCAGCACCTCGTCGTCGGCCAGCGTGACGTCGTCGGTGGCTTCGAGGTCGGCGTCGTACCGCGCAACCGCGACGATCCGGCCGTCGCGCACCCCGACGGCGTGGGCCGCCTCACCCGCGGCGTTCACCACCCGGCGGGCCCTGATGACGAGGTCCAGCGCGCTCATGCGAAGCCCCTCTCGGTTGCTGTCATCGTAGATCTCGGCAGGTGGTCAGCCGCGATCCTTTCCCCGAGTTGCCGCAGCAAGGGGATCGGCTCGGCGATGCAACGCCGTACGTCGGGCTCCAGCTCGGTCAGCGCGTACGCGGCGGTGACCCCGGCCTCGCGCAGCCGGCCCGGGTCGAGGCTGTTGGTGCCGCAGACGGCAACCACCGGGATTCCGGTGGCGCGGGCCGCCGCGGCCACACCGGCGACCGCCTTCCCGTGCAGGGTCTGCTCGTCGAGCGCGCCCTCACCGGTGACGACGAGGTCCGCGCCGGCGAGTTGCCGGTGGAAGCCGACCAGGTCGAGCATGAGCTCGATCCCCGGCCGAAGTTCTGCGCCGAGCAGAGCCAGCGCCGCGAACCCCACGCCGCCCGCGGCTCCGGAGCCAGGCGTACTGCGGAGATCCTGCCCGGTCTCCCGCGCCACCAGGTCCGCCCAACGTGCCATCTCTGCGTCCAACTGTGCGACCTGATCGGGGTCGGCGCCCTTCTGCGGCCCGTACACCGCGGCCGCACCTGTAGGACCGGTCAACGGATTGTCCACATCGCAGGCGACCACGACCTCGACACCTGCCATGCGCTGACGAAGGACTGTCAGGTCGAGGGAATCTGCGCCGATGGTGGCGCCGAGGGCGCGGACGAGGCCGGCGCCGCCGTCGGTGCCGGCACTGCCGCCGATGCCGAGGATGACTCGGGTACAGCCGTTGGCGATCGCGGCGGCGATCAGTTCGCCGGTGCCGCGTGAGGTCGCGGTCATCGGGGCCGGTCGACCGCCGGGGAGCCGTACCAGGCCGGACACGTCGGCGAGCTCCACGACGGCGACGGCGCCCCGCCGGGCGTAGCCGGTGCGGACCGGCTCGCCGGTGGGGCCGGACGCCGTCACCGGGATCAGTTCGAAGCCTGCGGCGACGGCGGCGGCGAGGGTGCCGTCGCCGCCGTCAGCCACTGGTACGGCGACCACGCACACGTCGGAGCGAATCCGTCGTACGCCTTCGCGCACGGCAACCGCGACCTGGTTGCTGGTGAGGCTGCCCTTGAACTTGTCAGAGGCAACAACCACCCGAAACCCCGCCCCTCGCTCCGCTCGGGGCGGGGGAAGGAGTGAAGCCGGCATCAGCGGAGGAGGGCGATGGCGGTTGGGGCGTCTTCCGGGGTTTCGGCCAGGTCTTCGAATTCGTTGACGTTGTCGATCTCGAGGCCCATGGAGACGTTGGTGACACGCTCAAGGATGACCTCGACGACGACCGGGACCTGGTACTCGACCATCAGCTTCTTGGCCTGTTCGAGGGCCGGCAGGATCTCGTCCGGTGCAGAGACCCGGATCGCCTTGCAGCCCAGGCCTTCGGCGACCTTGACGTGGTCGACCCCGTAGCCGTTGACCTCCGGGCTGTTGATGTTCTCGAACGAGAGCTGCACGCAGAAGTCCATGTCGAAACCGCGCTGTGCCTGCCGGATCAGGCCCAGGTACGAGTTGTTCACGACGACGTGGATGTAGGGGATGTTGAACTGCGCCCCCACCGCCAGCTCCTCGATCAGGAACTGGAAGTCGTAGTCACCCGACAGCGCGACCACAGTGCTCTCCGGATCCGCGACCGCAACGCCCAGCGTGGCCGGCACGGTCCAGCCCAGCGGCCCCGCCTGGCCGGCGTTGATCCAGTGCCGCGGCCGGTACACGTGCAGCATCTGCGCCGCCTGGATCTGCGACAGCCCGATGGTGCTGACGTAGCGGGTCTCGGGTCCGAAGGCCCGGTTCATCTCCTCGTAGACACGCTGCGGCTTGATCGGCACGTTGTCGAAGTGCGTCTTGCGCTGCAACGTCGTACGGCGCTCCTGGCACTCGGTCACCCACTCCGAACGGTCCGCCAGCCGACCCGCAGCAGCCCATTCGTGCGCCACCTCGACGAACACCTCGAGCGCCAGGCCGGCGTCGGAGGCGATGCCGTAGTCCGGCGCGAAGACCCGGCCGATCTGGGTCGGCTCGATGTCGACGTGGATGAACTTCCGGTCCTTGGTGTAGGTCTCGACCGAGCCGGTGTGCCGGTTGGCCCAGCGGTTGCCGATGCCGAAGACCAGGTCCGAGGCCAGCAGCGTCGCGTTGCCGTAGCGGTGCGAGGTCTGCAGGCCGACCATGCCGGCGGTCAGCGGGTGGTCGTCCGGGATCGAACCCCAGCCCATCAGGGTCGGGACGACCGGCACGCCGACGATCTCGGCGAACTCGACCAGCAGGTCGGCCGCGTCGGCGTTGACCACGCCACCGCCGGCCACGATCAGCGGCCGCTCGGCGTCGTTGAGCAGCGCAAGCGCCTTCTCCGCCTGGGCCCGGGTCGCGGCCGGCTTGGCCACCGGCAGCGGTTCGTAGGTGTCGATGTCGAAGTCGATCTCGGCCACCTGGACGTCCACCGGCAGATCGATGAGCACCGGACCCGGACGGCCCTCGCGCATCAGCTGGAACGCCTTCTGGAACGTGCCCGGCACCTGCGCCGGCTCCATCACCGTGACCGCCCACTTCGCGACCGGCTTCGGCGATCGACGAGATGTCGACGGCCTGGAAGTCCTCCTTGTGCAGCTTGGCGACCGGCGCCTGGCCGGTGATGCACAGGATCGGGATCGAGTCGGCGCTCGCGGAGTACAGGCCGGTGATCATGTCGGTTCCGGCCGGTCCCGACGTACCGACGCAGACGCCGATGTTGCCGGCCTTGGCCCGGGTGTAGCCCTCGGCCATGTGCGAGGCGCCCTCGACGTGCCGGGCCAGCACGTGCTTGATCCCGCCGTGCTTCTTCATCGCGCTGTAGAAGGGGTTGATCGCGGCACCGGGCAGCCCGAAGGTCTGGGTGGACCCTTCCTTCTCCAGGATCAGGACCGCGGCGTCGACCGCGCGCATGCGGGCCATCAGTCCGACACCTTTCCGGACAGGCGCTCCACCCCGCGCAGCAGCGCGGAGTGGTCCAGGCCGCCGTCGCCGTTGGCCCGCGCGGAGGCCACCAGTTGAGCGACCAGCGAGCCCAGCGGTACGGCGACCCCGGCCTCGCGCGCCGCGGCGGTGACGATGCCCATGTCCTTGTGGTGCAGGTCGATCCGGAAGCCCGGCTGGAAGGAGCGGGAGAGCATGTTCTCCTTCTTCTGGTTCAGCACCGACGAACCGGCCAGGCCGCCGCCGAGGACCTCCAGGGCGGCCTTGGTGTCGACGCCGTACGCCTCCAGGAAGATGACGGCCTCGGACAGCGCCTGGATGTTGGCGGCGACGATCAGCTGGTTGGCCGCCTTGACGGTCTGGCCGGAGCCGCTCGGTCCGACGTGGACGACGGTCTTGCCGACCACGTCGAACAGCGGCTTCGCGGCCTCGAAGTCGTCGGCGTCGCCACCGACCATGATCGAGAGCGCGGCGTTCTTCGCGCCGGCCTCGCCGCCGGAGACGGGGGCGTCCAGGACCCGGAAGCCCAGCGCCCGGGCCTGCTCGGCCAGCTGCTGGGTGACGTCCGGCCGGATGCTGGAGAAGTCGATGATCAGCGAGCCGGTCTCGGCGTGCTGGAAGACGCCGCCCTCGGAGACCAGCACGTCCTCGACGTCGGGCGAGTCCGGCACCATCACGCAGATCACGTCGGCGCCCTTGACCGCGTCGGCGACCGAGGTCGCGATGCGGCCGCCGGCCTCGACCAGCGGAGCGCCGCGCTCGGGAGTGCGGTCGAGGCCGGCGACGGTGTGACCGGCTTCGGCCAGGTGGACGGCCATCGGGCTGCCCATGATGCCGAGGCCGATGAAGGCGATGTTCGTCATGTCGGAATCTCCAAAGGGTGGGTCAGCCGGCCACGGCGCGACGTTCGCGCGGCAGCCAGCCGAAGCTGTCGACGGTGGTGGTGGACGGCTTGTACTCCAGGCCGATCCAGCCGGAGTAGCCGTTGGCGGCGAGGGCGGTGAGCTGCTGGTCGAGCGAGAGCGTGCCGGTCCCGGGCTCGTTGCGGCCGGGGGCGTCGGCGATCTGCACGTGCGCGATGCGGTCGGTGTGCTCCGCGATCACCCGATCGACGTCGTCGCCGTTGACCGCGAGGTGGTAGAGGTCCGCCAGCAGCCCGACGTTCGGCGCCTGCACGCCGGTCGAGCACAGCCAGTACGTCGGCCGCGGTCAGCAGCGGATACCGCTCGGCACCGCTGACCGGCTCGACGAGCACGACGCCGTCGATCCGGGCGGCGGCCTGAGCGGCGAGCGTGAGGTTCTCGACCGCGAGGTCGTCCTGCTCGCCGGCCGGGTGACCGTCGACCCGGTTGCCGTAGAGGGCGTTGAAGGCCTGGCAGCCGAGCCGCTCACCGATGCCGACGGTGACGTCGATGTTGTCCCGGAACTCGCCGGACCGCTTCGGCCAGGACACCAGGCCGCGGTCGCCGCCGGGCATGTCGCCGGCGAAGAAGTTCAGGCCGGTCAGCCGGACGCCGGCGTCCTCGATCGCGGTCACGAACGCGTCGACGTGCCGGTCCGTCGGCACCGCCTCGACGAACGGCCACCAGAACTCGACGGCACCGAATCCGGCCCGCCGGGCGGCCGCCGGGCGCTCCAGCAGAGGCAGCTCGGTGAACAGCAGCGAGCAGTTCACCGTGTAGCGCAGCGGGTTGGTCATCGCATCTCAACTTTCCGTATAGCGGAAGTTAGTTTCTGTTCTGCGAAATGACCATAGGCGTGGCGATCAGGACGGCGTCAAGGTGCGTCGCGGTTCCGGCGAGGACGTCGGGCGTTGTACGTTCCTCTGAGGAGCGGTCGTCCTGCCGATCGCGGGCCGGCCGAAGGAGGTGCGCCGTGCTGCTGTCCGAACTGCTCGACGCGCCCGAGTTGGGGCTGCGGCTGCTGCACCTGGCCGACGAGGCTCCCGAGCATCCGATCGGCCGGCTCGTCACCACCGACCTGCTCGAACCCGGCCGCTACCTGAGCGGCGGCGAACTGGTTCTCACCGGACTCGTCTGGCGCCGCAGTGACGCGGACAGCGAGACCTTCGTGACCTCGATGGCCAAACGCGGTGCCACCACGATCCTGGCCGGGAAGGCATTGCTCGGAGCCGTCCCCGCCGACCTCCTCGAGGCCTGCCGCCGCCATCAGGTGACCCTCGTCGAGGTGCCGATCGAGGTGGCGTTCGCGGATATCACCGAGTACGTCGCCGCCGCCGGCTCGGTCGAGACGGGCGCGCGGCTGTCCGCGAGCCTGGTCCGTCAGCGCCAGATGCTGTCGTCGATCGCGTCCGGCCGGAGTCTCGACGAGCTCGCGGACCGGATCACGGCCGAGATCGGGCACATCTGCCGAGTGATCACGCCGACCGGACGGCACGTCGTACCTGGGCCGGGTGAGTTGGACGACGAGATCCTAGACGTGATCTCGCGACGGTTCCTGACCGCGGATCGCACTCCTGCGGTCGCGGATGCCGGAGGTACGCCGTACAGCCTCTTCCCGGTCGGGTCGGGTCTGGGCAATCGGCTGACGGCGTGGTTGCTGGTCATCGAGGGCGACCACACGGAGTGGTCCCGCGACCATGTCGAGGCGGTGCACGAGTTGTGCGCGATCGCCGCGCTGGACCGGGCCCGCCGGGACGAAGGCCGGATCGCGCTACGGCCGCTGGTGGCTGACGCGCTGGCCCTGGTCGAGTCCGGCGCTCCGCATGCCGAGGTCGCCACGCGGCTCCGGCAGGCGGGTGCTCGCTCGGATCTGCCGATGGTGGTCGCGGTGGCCGAGCTTCGCGACGACGGGCCGAGCGAGGTTGCGATCACCCTGCTCGAGGATGTCGCGCTCACGGTCGGGCCCGCGGTCGTGGCGCCTGGCCGCGACGGGGTGCTGGTTGCCTTGCTCCCCGCTGTTCCCGGGCTGCCGGATCACCTGCGCCGGGCCTTCGGCCGACTGTCGCCCGGCCTGATGCGCGCGCGCCTCGGAGTCGGCGTCAGTGGCGAAACCGCAGTCGATGCGTTGGCGGGTGCACTCGAAGAGGCCCGGTTCGCTCATCGGGTGGCTCGGTCCGCCAGTACGCCGGTCTCGGTCGTCACCTCGGAGGAAGTCGCCTCGCACGTCGTTCTGCTCGCCACGTTGCCGGACGACGTACGGCGTACCTATACCCATCGGGTTCTAGGGCCGGTGCTCGAGCACGATCGTCGTACCCATGCCGACCTGCTCACCACGTTGCAGGAGTTCCTCGCCTGCGACGGCTCGTGGTCGCGAGCGGCCGAGAGCCTACACCTGCACGTCAACACGGTCCGCTACCGGATCGAACGCATAGAGCAACTGACCGGACGCGATCTGTCCCAGCTCGAGGACCGGGTCGACGTGTTCCTGGCGCTGAAGTCGCTCTAGGTCGTGTCTGGTGATCCCGCGCAGTAGGCGGGGGGTCACCAGACACGGCCTCTACCGCCTGGTTTGGGTGATCACACAAAACCGGGGCCGCCCGAGCGGGCGATCTTCGGAGGTTCACGGGGTGCAAACGCGGTCGGCGTGAGCCGATGCTGTCGTGCAGATCACTCAACGCCGCGCCCCCGAGCCCCAATCGAGGAAGGTGCCCGATGAAGGCAATCCTGCGAACGCCGAGCCGCCGCGCAAGCCGTCATCCCGTCGACGAGGTCCTGCCCCCGGGCAAGCTCGCCGTCTACGGCTTCCAGCACGTCCTGGCGTTCTACGCCGGCGCAGTGATCGTACCGATCCTGCTGGCGAACTCGATCGGGCTGAGCACCGAGCAACTCGTCCATCTGATCAACGCCGACCTGTTCACCTGCGGTATCGCCTCGATGATCCAGTCGGTCGGGTTCTGGAAGGTCGGCGTCCGGCTGCCGCTGCTGCAGGGCGTGACGTTCACCGCGGTGTCGCCGATGATCGCGATCGGTCTGGCCGCGGGCGGCGGGACCGAAGGCCTGCTGGTGATCTACGGCGCGGTGATCGTCGCCGGTCTGGTCACCTTCTTCCTGGCACCGTTCTTCAGCAAGCTGATCCGGTTCTTCCCGCCAGTGGTCACCGGCTCGGTGATCACGATCATCGGCCTGGCGCTGCTGCCGGTAGCGGCCGGGGACGCCACCGGCGGCGCGGGCCCGACCTCCGACCCGACCAGCGGCAAGAACCTGGCGTACGCGCTCGGCACGCTGGCGCTGATCGTGCTGATCCAGCGGGTCTTCAAGGGGTTCATGGCCACCATCGCCGTCCTGGTCGGACTGGTCGCCGGCACCCTGGTCGCGTGGGCCTTCGGGGACGCCCACTTCGGCGCGGTCAGCGGCTCGGACTGGGTCGGTGTCACGACCCCGTTCCACTTCGGCTGGCCGCAGTTCTCGATCGCGGCGATCATCTCGATGATCGTGGTCATGCTGATCACCGCGGTGGAGACGACTGGTGACGTCTTCGCGACCGGCGAGATCGTGGAGAAGCGGATCGGCCGCGAGGACGTCGCCCGTGCGCTGCGCGCCGACGGCCTGGCCACCACCATCGGCGGTGTCTTCAACTCCTTCCCCTACACGTGTTTCGCCGAGAACGTCGGCCTGGTCCGGCTGACCCGGGTGAAGAGCCGGTGGGTGGTGGCGGCGGCCGGCGCGATCATGATCCTGCTCGGCCTGATCCCCAAGGCCGGCGCCATCGTGGCCGGGATCCCGCACCCGGTGCTGGGCGGCGCCGCCCTGGCGATGTTCGCCACCGTGGCCGTGGTCGGCATCCAGACCCTGGCCAAGGTCGACTTCCACGACCACCGCAACGTGGTCATCGTGGCCACCAGCCTCGGCCTGGCGATGTACGTCACCGCGCAGCCGCAGGTCGCCCAGGCGGTACCGGGCTGGGCCGAGATCATCTTCGGCAGCGGCATCACGCTGGGCAGCCTGACCGCGATCCTGCTGAACATCCTCTTCCACCATGTCGGCAAGGACTTCGGTCCCGCGGTGGCCGGGTAGCCGGGCGACTCGATCCGGCTGGACCAGGTGAACAGGATGAGCCGCGACGAGTTCGTCGAGACCTTCGCCGGTCTGTTCCAGGGCCCGCGCTGGATGGTCGAGCGGGCCTGGGAGATGCGGCCGTTCACCGACACCCATGCTCTGCGCCGCTCCTTCCAGGAGGCGCTGTTCTCCGGCTCGCACGAGGAGCAGCGCCAGCTGATCGAGTCCTACCCGCAGCTCGGCTCGCAGTTCGTCGCCGACGGTCTGGGCGGCGAGGCGTCACTGCGGGACCAGTCCGCCCGCGGCCTGACCTTCCTGGCCGAGCCGGACCGGGACGAGCTGGCCGCGATCACCGAGGCGTACCGCGAGCGGTTCGGCTTCCCGCTGGTGATCTCGGTTCGGGACGCGGACTCCTTCGACCGGATCGTCGAGCAGGGCCGGGAGCGGCTGGACAACTGTGAGAACCAGGAGCACGCCGCCGCGCTGCTGGAGATCGCCAAGATCGCCGGGTACCGGTTCGACGACTTCCTTTCCGATGCCAATCCGATCCATAGTGCAAGAACACGCTGGAGCAGTAGCCGATGAGTACAACAACGATCACGGTCAACGGTGAACAGACCACCCTGGGTGAGGTGGCCGTCCACACCAGCGCGCTGGACTGGCTCCGTGACCGTGGCCTGACCGGGGCCAAAGAGGGCTGCGCCGAGGGCGAGTGCGGCGCGTGTTCCGTGCTCGTCGCGCGGCCCGGGACCGACACCCCGACCGAGTGGACCGCGGTGAACGCGTGCCTGCTGCCGGTCGCGTCCCTCGACGGTCAGGAGGTCATCACGTCGGAGGGCCTGGGCTCGCCTGCCGAACTGCACCCGGTTCAGCAGGAGCTCGCCGTACGGGGTGGATCGCAGTGCGGCTACTGCACTCCGGGCTTCGTGTGCAGCATGGCCGCCGAGTTCTACCGCTCGACGCGTACGACGTCCAACGGGCACTGCGATCACGAGCACGGCCCGAACGGCTTCGACCTGCACGCGCTGAGCGGAAACCTGTGCCGGTGTACCGGGTACCGCCCGATCCGGGACGCGGCGTACGCGCTGGGCGAACCGGACGTGGACGACGCCCTGGCGGCGCGCAGGTCCACGCCACCACCTCCGCCGGCGGCCACCGCGATCGCGGTCGACGGAGCGGAGTTCCTCCGGCCGGCCACGCTGGACGCCGTACTCGAACTGCTTGCCGAGAGCCCCGAAGCGCAGATCGTTGCCGGATCGACCGATGTCGGCGTGGAGGTGAACATCCGTGGCGTCCGGAAGCCGCTGATCGTCGCGGTGGACCGGCTGGACGAGCTGCGTCAGTTCACCTTCGGGCCGGACGAGGTTCGCATCGGCGCGGCGCTGACGCTGAGCGAGATCGAGCGGCTGCTCGCGGGACGCGTACCCCTGCTGGCGCAGATGTTCCCGCAGTTCGCCTCGCGCCTGATCCGCAACGGCGCCACCATCGGCGGCAACCTCGGCACCGCGTCGCCGATCGGTGACGCCCCGCCCGCGCTGCTGGCCCTGGATGCCTCGCTCGTGCTGGCGTCCCGCCGCGGTGAGCGGGTCGTGCCGCTGGCCGACTACTTCACCGGCTACCGGCAGACGCTGAAGGCCGCCGACGAGCTGATCCGGACGATCGTCGTACCGCTGCCGCTGGCCCCTGACCGGTCGGCTGGAAGAGATGGTACTGACCGCTTTCCACAAGATCGCCAAGCGGCGCTTCGACGACATCTCGAGCGTGGCCGTCGGGTACGCCGTCGACGTCGAGGACGGCGTCGTACGGCGGGCCAGGATCGGACTCGGCGGTGTGGCTGCCACCCCGCTGCGCGCCGTCGCTACCGAGCAGGCGCTGATCGGCCGGCCGTGGACCGAGCAGACCGTCCGTGAGGCGGCCGCGGTGATGGCGGCCGAGGGTACGCCGATGGACGACCACCGGGCGAGTGCGTCGTACCGCTCGGCGATGCTCGGCCAGTCGCTGCTCCGGTTCTACTCCCAGAAAGCCACGACAGCGGAAGGAGGTGCACGCGCATGAGCTCGCTTGTCCGAGCGTCCGCAGCAGGCCGTTGTCGGTCTGCCGCTGCCGCATGAGAGCGCCGCGTTGCACGTCACCGGGAAGGCGCTCTACACCGACGACCTCGTCGTACGGACGCCGGGACGTGCTGCACGCCTGGCCGGTCCAGGCGCCGCACACCCATGCCCGGATCACCGCCTTCGGGTGAAGCCGGCGTACGACGTCCCTGGTGTGGTCCGCGTTCTCACCGGCGACGACGTACCCGGCGTCAACGACGCCGGCGTGAAGCACGACGAGCCGCTGTTCCCGACCGAGGTGATGTTCCACGGACACGCGATCTGCTGGGTGCTCGGTGAGACGTTGGAGGCCGCGCGACTCGGTGCGGCTCGCGGTCGAGGTCGACTACGAGCCGCTCCACTCGCTGGTGACCGTTCGGGAGGCGATCGACGCGGGCAGCTTCCAGGGAACCGGGCGGCACCTGGTCGCGCGGTGACGTCGAGGACTGCACTCGCCGAGGCGGCCCACGTGTTCGAGGGCGAGTTCGAGTTCGCCGGCCAGGAGCACTTCTACCTCGAGACCCACGCCTCGCTGGCCCTGGTCGACGAGGGCGGCCAGATCTTCGTCCAGAGCAGCACGCAGCACCCGTCCGAGACGCAGGAGATCGTCGCCCACGTTCTCGGCGTACCCAGCCATGAGGTGACCGTGCAGTGCCTCCGGATGGGAGGGGGTTTCGGCGGCAAGGAGATGCAGCCGCACGGGTTCGCCGCGATCGCCGCACTGGGGGCGACGCTGACCGGACGGCCGGTGCGGTTGCGGCTCAACCGCACGCAGGACATCACGATGTCCGGCAAGCGGCACGGGTTCCACACCGACTGGCGGGCCGGCTTCGACGACGAGGGCCACCTGGTCGCCCTCGACGCCACCCTCACCTCCGACGGCGGCTGGAGCCTCGACCTGTCCGAGCCGGTGCTCGCCCGCGCGATGTGCCACGTCGACAACGGCTACTGGATCCCGAACATCCGCGTCGACGGCCGGATCGCCAAGACGAACAAGACCTCCCAGACGGCCTTCCGCGGATTCGGCGGACCGCAGGGCATGCTCGTCGTCGAGGACCTGCTGGGCCGGTGCGCGCCGTCTGCTCGGGTACGACGCGATCGAACTGCGTCGCCGCAATCTCTACCGGCTCAACGACCACCACGCCGTACGGGCAACCGGTCCGGCACGCCGACCGGCTGGAGTCCTGCTGGAGCCAGGTGTCCGACAACGGCGACGTCGTACGGCGGCAAGCGGAGATCGCGCGGTTCAACGCCGAGCACCCGCACCGCAAGCGGGCGCTGGCGATGACGCCGGTGAAGTTCGGCATCTCGTTCAACCTCACCGCGTTCAACCAGGCCGGCGCCCTCGTGCACGTCTACAAGGACGGCTCGGTGCTGATCAACCACGGCGGCACCGAGATGGGCCAGGGCCTGCACACGAAGATGCTGCAGGTCGCCGCCACCACGCTCGGTCTCCCGCTGGCTCGCGTCCGGCTGGCCCCGACCCGCACGGACAAGGTGCCGAACACCTCGGCCACCGCGGCTTCAGCTCCGGCGCCGACCTCAACGGCGCGGCGATCAAGAACGCCTGTGAGCAGATCCGCGAACGCCTCGCGCAGGTCGCCGGCGGCCGGCTCGGCATCAGCCCGCACGACGTGCGGTTCGTCGACGGCCGGATCAGCGGCCTGTCCGGCGACAGCGTCGAGTGGGACGAGATCGTCCACGCCGCCTACCACCAGCGCGTCCAGCTCTGGGCGGCCGGCTTCTACCGCACCGAGGGCCTGCACTGGGACCCCAACGCGATGCACGGCGAGCCGTTCAAGTACTTCGCGTACGGCGTTGCCGCGTCCGAGGTCGAGGTCGACGGGTTCAGCGGTGCCTACACGCTGCGCCGGGTCGACATCGTCCACGACGTCGGCGACAGCCTCAGCCCGCTGATCGACATCGGCCAGATCGAGGGCGGCTTCGTCCAGGGCACCGGCTGGCTGACGCTCGAGGACCTGCGCTGGGACGAGAGCGACGGTCCCCATCGAGGCCGGTTGGCCACGCAGGCCGCGAGTACCTACAAGCTGCCGAGCTTCTCGGAGATGCCCGCGGAGTTCAACGTCACGCTGTTGGAGAAGGCTCACGAGGACGGCGCTGTCTACGGCTCCAAGGCCGTCGGCGAACCGCCGCTGATGCTGGCCTTCTCCGTGCGCGAGGCGTTGCGGCAGGCCGCGGCGGCGTTCGGACCGGCCGGGACGAGTGTCGATCTGCCTTCGCCCGCGACACCTGAGGCCGTCTACTGGGCGCTGGACCGGGCCCGGTCGGCGGTCCGCATGGAGCCGCTCGAGCCGAGTGGAGTGTGACGGCCGAGATGGAATGGATCAAGGCGGTCGAGCGGCTCCGCGAGCAGCGGCGACCCGGCGTACTGGTGACGGTGATGTCCGTCCGCGGGCATGCACCGCGCGAGGCGGGCGCCAAGATGGTGGTCGCCGTCGGACGGTACCTGGGCGACGGTTGGCGGCGGCAACCTGGAGGCGCTCGCGGTCGAGCGGTCGCGCGCGATGATCTCGGCCGGCGTCGGTGAGCCTGAGGTCGTCGAGGTCGCGTTGTCGGACAAAGCGCCGTACCAGCATGGAGTGCAGTGTTGCGGCGGCGAGGTGAAGTTGCTGCTCGAGCCGCTGCCGGTGGTCCCGGCGGTGGCGATCTTCGGGGTCGGGCATGTCGGGCTCGAACTGGCGCGGATCCTGGCCCGGCACGACATCGAGCTGCATCTGATCGACTCGCGTCCCGACCAGTTGGAAGCCGAGCGACTGAAGGTTCTCGACGACGCCGTGGCGCGGGTGCACGTGCATCACGTGCCGGTGTTGCCCGAGCTGGTCGTGGCCGAACTGCCGCCGGGCACTCATGCGTTGGTGATGACGCACGACCATGCCGAGGACGCCGCGCTGTGCGACGCCGCGCTGCGGAACGAGCACCTGGCCACGATCGGGCTGATCGGCTCGCGGGCCAAGTGGGCCCGGTTCCGCCGCAAGCTCGCCGAGGACGGCAACACCGAGGAGGCGATCGCCAGGATCACCACACCGATCGGACTATCTGAATTGACCGGCAAGGAGCCGGCCACCATCGCGGTCAGCGTGGCCGCCTGGCTGCTCCAACTGTTCGCTGCCGAGCGTCGCCCCACGCCGGCCCACCGTGAGGCGAAAGCATGACGATCTACCGAGGCACGTTCCTCGACACCCCGGACAACCCGTTCACCGGCGGCGGCCTGCGGGTCGACACCGACGCCGCCCTGCTGGTCAGGGACGGCCTGATCGTTGCCCGAGGCACCTTCGGCGACGTCCGGCGGGCGCACCCGGCCGAGGACATCGTCGACCTGTCCGGCGGCCTGGTGCTGCCCGGGTTCGTCGACACCCACGTGCACTTCCCGCAGATCCGGGCGGTCGGCGGTCTCGGCCTGCCGCTGATGGAATGGCTCGACCGCTACGCGCTGCCCGAAGAGGCTCGCATGGCTGACATCGGCTACGCGACCGGGGTCGCAGCCGAGTTCGTCCGCGGCCTCGCGGCGGCGGGCACGACCAGCGCGCTGGTGTTCGGGGCGCACTACGCCGACGCGGTCGATGTGCTGTTCTCCGCCGCCTCCGGGGTCGGCCTGCGGATCACCAGCGGTCTCGTCGTCAGCGACCGGCTGCTGCGGGAGGACCTGCTCACGACACCGGAGCTTGCGTACACCGAGTCGCACGCACTGGCCGAAGCGCTGGCACGGCGTCGGCCGCAATCGGTACGCCGTCACACCACGCTTCTCGCTCTCGTGCACCGACGAACTCCTCGCGACCTGCCGCACTGTGCTGGACGAGATCCCCGGCTCGCTGTTCACCTCGCACGTCAACGAGAACGACGCCGAGATCGCCACTGTGGCCGAACTGTTCGGCGGCAGCGACTACGTGAGCACCTACGACAAGCACGGCCTGGTCGACCGTCGGAGCGTGCTCGCGCACAACGTCCACCCGACCGACGTCGAACTCAAGATGCTCGCCGAGGGCGGTGCCGCCGTAGCCCACTGCCCGACGAGCAACGCGGCCCTCGGCAGCGGGCTGTTCCCGCTGTCACGGCACCTCCAGTACGGCGTACGCGTCGCACTCGGGTCCGACGTCGGCGCCGGCACGGGCTTCTCGCTTCTGAAGGAGGGCCTGCAGGCGTACTTCTGCCAGCAACTGATCGGCGACCACGGCATCTCGCTCAGCGCCGCCCACCTCCTGTACCTGGCGACCGCGGCCGGCGCGGACGCCCTCGGCCTGGACGAGGTCGGCCACCTCAGCGTCGGCAAACGCTTCGACGCCCAACTCCTCCGCCCAGCCGACGGCTCCCCCCTCGCCGTAGGCGTCGAACACGCCGACGACGCCGAAGAAGCCCTCGCCCGAATCTTCACCCTAGGCACCCCCGCCGACGTCCACGCAGTCTGGATCGACGGCGAACTCCTGCACCGCTAACTCGCGTGAAAGCCCCTCGCAGCCGACTACGCGAGCTCCTTCGTCACACCCTCGCCTGGCAGCCCCACCCACCCATCCACGCGGCTCACCGCCGCTGACTTGGCGGGCTACGGCCTGCGGATCGACCGCCCCGTGGTCGTGCCAGGTCCGTGGTCAGCGAAACCCGAGCTGGTCGACCGATTCGCCGTTCTGGTCAACAACTATCGCCGGATCGTAGCCGCACCGACCGGCGGGGCGCGTCGTCAGGTGGTGGCCTGAGGCAACGAGGTGGCGATGGTTGCCACCGGCTCCGGATCTTGACGGCTACTGCCAGAACACGCCCGTTGCCGGACGGAACCACGGGGCGAACCGACACGTCGGATGCGTGACCCGAACCGGTGAGAACATGTCGCGGAATCGACAAAGAGGTTACGCCGACCTCACCATGAACCACACAGGAGTTGAACTTGAGCAGGCAAGAACGCAAGGACGACGCGGCGATGCAGAAGGCTGCCGATCTTCTCAAGGCTCACGGACCGGTCGTCGATCGACTCAAGGACATGAGTCATCTCAAGGCGGCGAAGAACATCGAGGACAAGGGCGGCCGCTGGGACTCGCCCGAAACACGCGACGCCTCGAAGCGCGACCGCGGCCAGGGCCGCTGACAGGCTTCTCGGACCTGCGGGGACGGTGACCGCCGCGTTGCCAGAAGCAACCAGGCGGTCGACCGGGCTCTGTCCGCTCGAGGCGTCATCGACCTCGTAGTACTGCTGTCCTTGGGCGGCCGAAGCGACCAGGCGGCCGCCCGGCCACACGTCCGCTCGAGGCACAGAGGTCATCGGTGCCGCGGTACTGCGCGGCAATCTGCTAGGCCCCGCAGGAGCGAAGCCGGCTCATCGGCATGGGCTCAGGCACCACTCATGTTCCCCCACGAGATGCCCGGGTGACGGTCCGCTCAGTGGCCCGGGGAGAATGCCCCCGGTGGAATCCATCGCCAAGGCCTTCGGACTGGGACGACCGGTCGAACCTCTGACGCCGGTCCAGCACACCAGCTTCGAGACCTGGCGTCTTCGGACAGACTCAGGCGCATATCTCGTCAAACGGCTGTGGGGCCTCGAAGACCCGCCATGGTGGACGCGCATCGAGCAAGGCATGGCGCTGGAGTCGGCCGCCCTCTCGCAGGGCCTGCCAATCGCGCGGCCGATCGAACCGCGGAACCCGGTCTTCGGGTACGCAGCCCGGCTGGACGACTTCGGCACCATTCGTCTGTACGACTGGATCGAACACCGCACGCTCACTGATGCCGATGACGTGGCACCGTGGCTCGGAGGGGTCGCAGCGGCGTTACACGGGATCATGCCGCTGACCGGCGAACAGCCCGAATGGCGTTGGTGGGGAGTCTTCCCGCGCGATCGCTGGGAGGAGTGGGCATCACTTGGCCGGAGCCAGGGCAAGCAGTGGGCTGAGGCACTCCGCCGGCAGGTCGGCTTCTTCGACGAGCTGGGCGAGTCGATCCAGGCCGCCTTCGCCGCAGCCGGCGACCAGGTACTGAGTCACGGTGACATTGAGCCGTACAACGTCCTGGTCGCGCCGGAGGGGCTCGTGCTGATCGACTGGGAAAGCGTGGCGTGCGAAAGCGCCACCCTGGAGATCGGCCGTGCCGCGGTGAGTTTCGGCGGTGACGACCCGGACCGGATCTCCCGCATTCTTCAGGAGTACGTCGATGCCGGCGGTGTTCTGGCCCCGATCGGCGACAACCTCTTTCTCCGCAAGGTCTCTCTCCGCCTGTGTCACCTCGCCGAACTGCTGGACGTCCACGTCGGCAAGGAGCCCGCACCCGGCTGGATGCAAGGTCAGGACCTTGCTCCCCTGATCAGCCAGGATCTCCATGCCTTCCCACAAGTCGTCACCGATCTCCGCCGCCTCGCCGCGTCCTGCCTCGGGTGACTTTCCTGGGACCGGCTCGGCGTCGCCACCTCCGCTGGCCGGCGTCGAGTTGTGGATCTTGGTCGGCGGTCTCGGCGTGTCGCGAACCGAAATCGACGACTCGGCGAGCCTCAGTGTCGTTCATGGTTACGAGGACAACGTCAGCATCCGCCCGCACGCGGGGAAGCCTGGACCGGGACCGAAGGACAGGAGGTGTCGGTCGCGCATCGAGAGCCTCACGTCTGGCGCGAACGTGCATCGAGCCCCCGAGGGCACTACCTCCTGTCCTTCGGTACCGGTGACAACGGTGGCGGTGGCGGCGATGAGTTGTGCGAGAGGGTGAGGGCTGTCGGGCGAGCCTGTGATGAGCGTGGCCGATTGCGAGGCGTTCTCAGCCGGCCTTGGCGAGTAGATGGTTCTGGACCCTTGCGACCTGGAGCGCGAGGTCCGACTCGTCGACGGTGATGACCCTGTCGTGCTCGACGACTGGGCGGCCGTTGACCAGGAGCAGTTCCAGCGGGGGCGGCGTACCGAGGACCAAGGCGGCGACCGGGTCGGCGATGCCGGCGTGGGCGAGGGTGTCGTGGCACCAAAGGGCCAGGTCGGCGAGTTTGCCGACCTCGACCGAGCCGATCTCGTTCTGCGCGGCCGAGGATGCGGGCGCCGTCGAGGGTTGCTATCTCCAGTGCCGCGCGGACATCCATCGCCTCCGGACCACCACGCGCACGGGCGAACAGCAGCGCGTGACGCATCTCTTCGATGAGGCTCCCGGCTTCGTTGCTCGCGGCACCATCCACCCCGAGCCCGACCGGACTGCCGGCGGCTCGCAGATCGGCGGCACGCGCGATCCCAGCCCCCAGACGGGCATTGGAGCTCGGGCAATGCGCAACACCGGTACCCGACGCTCCGAGGCGCGAGATCTCGGAGTCGGAGAAGTGGATGCCGTGCGCGAACCACACGTCGGACCCGGTCCAGCCGAGTCCAGCGGCGTACTCCAACGGAGTGGAGCCGAAGTGTTCAAGGCAGTAGTCGGACTCGTCGGTGGTCTCGGCGAGGTGGGTGTGCATCCGGACGCCCTTGCGGCGGGCGAGTACGGCGGCGTCGCGCATGAGTTCGCCGGTGACGCTGAAGGGTGAGCACGGCGCGACGAGCTGCAGCATCGAGTCCGGGCTGGGGTCGTGCCAGCGGTTGATCGCGGTCTCGGTCGCGGCCAGGATCTCGTCGCGGTCCTCGACCACCGAGTCCGGCGGCAGCCCGCCGTCCTTCTGGCTGAGATCCATCGATCCGCGGGACGGATGGAACCGCATCCCGACCTGCGAGGCGGCGAGGATCTCCGCCTCGAGCAGGTCCTTGCCGTCCCGAGGGAAGACATAGTGGTGATCGGCCGCGGTGGTGCAGCCGGTACGCGCGAGCCGGGCCAATGCAGCCTGCGCGGCCACGTGGACGGACTCGTCGTCGATGCCGGCCCACACCGGGTAGAGCGTGGTCAGCCATCCGAACAGCGTGGCGTCGGCGGCCAGGCCACGAGTCACCCACTTATAGAGGTGCTGGTGGGTGTTGACGAACCCGGGCGTCACCAGACACCCGCGTCCGTCGATCACCCGCGCTCCGTCGTACACAGGGGCTGGACCGGCACCTACGGCGACGATACGGTTGCCCTCAGCAACAACGTGGCCGGTGAACTCACGGCGGGTGCGGTCGAGGGTGACCACGGCCGCCCCGTCGATGACGATCGGCGTTGTGTTCATGGGGTCAGTCAACGCAACCACCCTGGGCACCGTCTCCGGCAGCGAACACGAACTTCCACCGGGCCGTCGACGGAAAGTTGGAGGTTCCTACACGAAGCCGGGTACGGCGTGCCACGCACTCCCCGGGTCGGACGCGTCGTCGCGGACGACGGTCGCCTCGATCAGGCCGTACGGGCGGTCCGCGGCGATGAACACCTCGTTCGGGTTCTCCAGGCCGAACGGGCTCAGGTCGACCAGGAAGTGGTGCTTGTTCGGCGCCGAGAACTTGATCTCCGCGACCTCCGGGTGCCGCTCGAGGACGGCCTCACCCATCCCGTAGAGGGTCTGCTGCAGCGCGAGGCTGTGGATCTTCGCGAACTGCTCCAGCAGCAGCGTCTTGATCTCGTCGTACGACTTGTCCCAGTCGACATCCGTGTGGTCATAGCGCCAGCGGGCGACCAGCGACGTCGCGAGGATGCGGTCGTTCGTCTCCGGCAGCGTCGTGTACTTGTCCTTCAGGAAGCCGTGGAACTCCGACCCGGTCGACTTCAGCACGACCAGGTCGCGGATGCCGGAGACGACGTACGCCATCCGCTCGTCACCACGGCCCTCGACGTTCACGACCGTCGTACGGATCGCCGCTGCCGGCCCGGACGAACGAGTGGTCGTGCCCCTCGCCGTCGACCGGGATCCGCTCCCAGGTGTACTCCTCGACCTCGATCCGGGCGCCCTCGGCGGCCGGGGCGGAGTCGATGAAATGGCCGCCGAGCGTCAGCGCGTAGTCCTCGATCGCGCCGACTCCCTTCTCCTTGGCGAAGGCGAACGCGGTGTTCTTCTGGGTGTCGGTCGGCAGGACGTCGCCCTGGTCGCCGGTGGTGTGCGCGTCCTCGAAGTGGCCGCGGAGGGCGGACGAGACGTTCAGGTCGCGGATCTGGTGGCGCGGCGAGTCACGGTAGATGCGGACGACCCGGCTCTCGGCCTTGCCGTACTGGTTGGCGCCCAGGTGGATGGCCATGGGTCAGCTCCCTCGGTAGGTGGAATAGGCGAACGGGCTGAGCAGCAGCGGGACGTGGTGGTGCCGCTCGTCGGTGATCGTGAAGGTCACGGTGACCTCGGGGAAGAAGATGCTCTGGCCGGACGCGTCCGCATACGCGGCGACGTCGAACCACAGCTGGTACCTGCCAGGCCCGAGACCCGGTGCGAAGTCGGTGATCCGGCCGTCGGCGTCCGTCGTACCGGATCCGACGAGTACGTCGGCCCGGCCGTCGATGATCTGGGACAGGCGAACCGGCACACCGGCAGCGGGCCGCCCGAGTCCGGTATCGAGAACGTGCGTGCTGACAGAGCTCATGCGACGACCTTTGCGAGACGTAGGAGTGCGATCTTCCGGAGTTCTTCCTGTACGACGGCGGCCTCGGCGACCTCGTCATGCGTCAGCCGTTGGCGCAGGCTCGTGAGCATCTCCTGCGCCGACAAGCCGGTCGCGCAGATCAGGAACACCCGGCCGAACCGCTCCTCGTACTCGCGATTGCCGGCCGCCAGCGCCGCGCGGACCTCGGGATCGTCACCGACCCCGGACTGCTCGTTGCGCGACCAGGCAGCTTCAGTGCCGGCGCCGGCCGCTCGGTCGCCGATGCGCGGATGGGCAGCCAGAGCCTGCTCGACCTCACTGGCGTCGAGCTCTCGCACGGCCTTGTCCGCCGTCTGGGTCAGCTCCTCGACATCGCCGTACGGGCGGCCGGAGAGGATGCCGTCGACCCAGCGGGGTACGTCGCAGCAGGCAGCCAGCAGCGGGCGCAGCCGGTCGTCCGGAGCGGAGTTGAACTCCTGCAGATCCACGGTCACACCTTCTCGAATCACGAAATCGAATTTCCGTATGACGAGAGTGGCACGCGCTCACGCACTGCGTCAACAGTTTGTTGAATTTCTCAGTCGCGCGCCCTGTTCAGGTAGTTGTAGACGGTGAAGCGGGTGACGCCGAGGGCCTCCGCCACGATCTCCGCCGACTTGCGGTACTCGAACGCTCCCTTGGCCTCGAGCAGCAGCACGGCTCGCTGCTTGTCACCCCGGGACAACCCACTCAACGGCCCACCGAGCTCGGCGGCAACCTCCGCAAGCAGCGCGTTCACCCCGGTCCCACCGCTGCGCGGCAGCTTGACCCCATCGCGCCGTACCTGCAGGGTCACCTGGCTGGCCCCGTTCGCGAACGCAGCCTCCAGTACGCCGCTCAGCGCCGGCAGCAACTCGTCCTGTTCACCGCGGACCGACGTACCCAAGGGGCCGAACTCGCAGTCCAGCCCGGCTTCCTGAGCAGCTTGGAAGGCCTCGGTGGCATGGGCGGGCGGTTGGCCCTCGACGTCGAAGGGCTCGGTGGTGAACTCCGCTACCAGTCGCATGTCGCGAGGCTAGCCGGACGTGGTTACGACCGCACCGGTCGCCGAGCCAACTTCGCCAACCCCGCAGTGTCCACGCCGATCAGCTTGTCGATCTCGGCCGGGTCGACGGCTCCACACTCCAGGCCGCGCAGCACGTAGCCCGCCAGCGCCGCCGCCGTCGCCGGCTCGTCCAGGTAATCGGAGTTGCCGCCGGTGACGTACGCGCGCAGCCGAGCCCCGGCGGTCTCCAGACCCTCGCGGTAGAAGAGATACGTCGCGGCGTACCGGGTCGTGAGCTGGGCCGGATGCATGTCCCAGCCCTGATAGATGCCGCGGGCAAGCGATCGCCGGACCAGACCGAAGTGCAGGCGCCAGGCGGCGTGCACAGCCTCACGATCGCCGACCGGAAGCACGTTCGTGGAGCCGTCGGAGACGAACACCCCAGTACTCGCCGCGGCCAGTTGCATGACGTCCTTGGCGTGATCGGCGACCGGATGATCCATGCTCTGGTACGCCGCCGCGACACCGAGCGAAGCCGAATAGTCGTAAGTGCCGTAGTGCAGGCCGGTGACGAGACCGCCGCCGGCGTGGATCATCCGCGCGACCAGCGCGCTGCCGTCGGGGCCGAGGATCGCCTGCGGGGTCTCGATCTGGATCTCGAACTTCAGCGAATCGGCCGGCAGGCCGTGGGCCTTCTCGAGCGTCGACAGTACGAGCAGCATCGCCTCGACCTGCTCGACCGAAGTGACCTTGGGGAGCGTGATCACGAAACCGTCGGTCACCGCGCCGGCGAACTCGCGCAGGAAGAGGTCGAGGGTGCGCACGCCGCGCCGGCGGCTCGGCGCTTCGAGGGACTTGATCCGGAGACCGTGGTACGGCGCCGCGGTGCCATCGCCGACGGTCTTCGCCAGCGCACGGGCGGCGTCGACGGCTGTGGCGTCCTCCTGCTCGTCGGGCCTGGTGCCGTAGCCGTCCTCGAAGTCGATCCGCAGATCCTCGATCGGCTCACGGTCTAGCTTGGCGAGGACCCGTTCAGTCAGCCCCGCCGGCAGATCCACAGCCTCGGTCAGGCCGTTGGACGCGGCTGCCTTCGCCTGCTCGCCCCATTCGTGCACGGTCCCGGCGTGGAACCGGTCGGCGGGGACATAGACGGTGTGCACAGGTTGGCGGACGCCGCGATCACCCGGGTAGAGCGCGGCCAGCTCCGCATCGGCCGCGGCGAGCAGCTGATCCAGTGCACCGGCGAGATCGTCCACGTGGGTCATGAGAGCACACCTCGTTCACCTTGACGGCAGTTTCCGTATCGCGGATACTAATATCTACTCTGCGGAAGAAGCAATGTCCGCTATCTGTCGCTAGACTTCCGTGATGCGGAAAGTGGGTGCATGGTGATGGAGAAAGATGAGGGCAAGGGCCGCTCCGGCAGCGTTCAGTCCATCGAGCGGGCCTTCGGGCTGCTCGAGACGATGGCCGACGCCGGCGGAATGATGGGCCTGTCGCAGCTGGCGACGGCCTCAGGTCTGCCGCTGCCGACGATCCACCGGCTGGTCCGCACCCTGGTCGACCTCGGGTACCTGCGGCAGGAACCGTCCCGGCAGTACGTTCTCGGCCCGCGGCTGATCCGGCTCGGCGAGAGCTCTTCGGTCATGCTGAGCGTCTGGGCCCGTCCGCACCTGACCCGGCTGGTCGACGAGCTCGGCGAATCGGCCAACATGGCGATGCTCGACGGCGACCAGATCGTGTACCTGGCGCAGGTCCCGTCCCGGCACTCGATGCGGATGTTCACCGAAGTCGGTCGCCGGGTGCTGCCGCACTGCACGGCCGTCGGCAAGGCGATCCTCGCGCAACTACCCGAGGCCGAGGTGCGCGAACTGCTGCACCGCACCGGGATGCCGAAGCACACCGACAACACCATCACCGACCCGGACGCGTTCACGGCTCAGCTCCGCAAGGCCGGGGAACACGGCTACGCCACCGACGAGGGCGAGCAGGAGCTCGGCGTACGTTGTGTCGCCGTCGCGGTGCCGGACGCACCGTCACGGCTGGCGATTTCGATCTCCGGGCCTGCCGGCCGGATGTCAGAGGAACTCGTCGAACGCGCGGTCCCGCTGCTCACCCAGGCCGGCAAGGCCTTCTCGGAGGATCTGCGTTAGCCGAGCTTCCGCAGCAACGGGAGGACATCCTCGGTGAATTGGGTCAGGAAGCGCTCCTGGTCGTTGCCCGGACCGTGGACGACGAAGTGGTTGAAGCCGGCCCCCAGGTACGGCAGGAACTGCTTGACGACCTCTTCCGGGTCGGAGGCGACGATCCAGCGCTGCGCGACCTGCTCGATCGGCAGCTCGTCCGCGAGCCGCTCCATCTCGGTCGCACTGGTCACGCTGTGCTTCTGCTCCGGCGTCAGCGACAGCGGCGCCCAGAACCGGGTGTTCTCCAGCGCCTGCTCGGGGTCTCGGTCGTACGACACCTTGACCTCGAGCATCCGGTCCAGGTCCTCGAACTTCTTCCCGGCCTTCTCCGCACCTTCCTTGACCGCCGGGATCAGCTTCTCGGTGTAGAGGTCCATGCCCTTGCCGGACGTCGCGATGAAACCATCACCCGCGCGACCCGCGTACTTGGCCACCTGCGGTCCGCCGGCGGCGACGTACACCTTGAGCGGGGTCTGCGGCCGGTCGTAGATGAACGCGTCGACCGTCGGGTAGTACGGGCCCTCGGAGCTGACGCCCTCCTTGGTCCACAGGTCGCGGATCAGCTGCACCGACTCCCGCAGCCGGGCGAACCGCTCCTTGAACTCGGGCCACTCCCGTCCGGAGACGGCGATCTCGTTCAGCGCCTCACCGGTGCCGACACCGAGCATTACCCGGTCCGGGTAGAGCACTCCCATAGTGGCGAACGCCTGGGCGATCACCGCCGGGTTGTACCGGAAGGTCGGTGTGAGCACCGACGTCCCCAGCAGCACCCGGTTGGTCCGCTCACCGACCGCCGCCAGCCAGGCGAGTGCGAACGGCGCGTGGCCGCCCTCGTGCCGCCACGGCAGGAAGTGGTCCGAAACGGTCACACTGTCGAGCCCGAGCTCCTCGGCCCGGACGGAGTACTCCACCAGCTCCCGCGGCCCGAACTGCTCCGCCGACGCTTTGTACCCGACTCGAATGCTCACCATCTGCTCCCGTCCATCCGCTGCTTCATCCCCCAAGACAACCCCATCGTCCCAGCGGGTATGCCCCCGGGGGACCGAACAACAGGAGGTATCCCCCGTCGGCGGCGACTCGCAGGCGTGCGGTCCACCCGAAACCGCGCTCAGGACCGAGTACCTCCTAATGGGTGTTAGGTCCTTCCGCGTGGCGGTTTGACGACGGCGATCGCGGTCGGGAAGGATGTTGGCCCGGCGCGACCCACGCCTCACCTTCGTTGACCGGCCCCAGCCCGGTCTCACCGAGAAGGCAAAGGGACTTCCTGTCTCGGGTCGCTCGTCCTGGTCTCTGCCTCGACGGGATCGCTGGGGGATTGCGTGCGAGTGCGTGGAAGGCCAGATGACAGCGCACAGGAACTTCAAGCGACGGGTTCGAGCCCGCGCCGCCAAAACGGGCGAGTCCTACACGGCTGCCCTCCGGCACTTCCGTCCGACCCAGAGTCAGACCCCGAGTCAGACCCAGAGTCCGACCCTGACAGGAGAAGACATGCCGGAAAGCACCCTGCGAATCGCCGTCGCCCAGTCGACCGTTCGCGAAGACCCGACCAACGCCGCCGCGCTGCGCGACAGCGGCGCCGAGGTCCGCCGATTGTTGCAGCAGGCCGCCGACGCGGGTGCACGCCTGGTGCACTTCACCGAAGGCGCGATCTGCTTCCCCAGCAAGCGCGTGATGTCCGAGCTCGGCCCGGACGAGGTCGGCCCGTCCGACTGGAGCAAGGCCGAATGGGCCGGACTCCAGGACGAGCTGGACCGGATTGCCGCATTCTCGCGTGAGCTGGGGATCTGGACGGTGATTCCCTCGGTGCACCAACTGCCGGCACCGAGCCGTCCGCACAACAGCATGTACGTCGTCTCCGACCAGGGCAAAGTGGTCGGTCGGTATGACGAACGGACGCTGTCGACGACCAAGATCAGCTGGATGTACACCCCGGGCAAGGAGCCGGTGACCTTCGAGGTCGACGGCTACCGGTTCGGCCTCGCCCTCGGGCTGGATGTGCTCTTTCCGGAGTTGTTCACCGAGTACGACCGGCTCGACGTCGACGGCGTGCTGGTCTCGTACTCGACTGCCGGTGTGTCGGGGCACGAGCACATCGAGGTCCAGGCTCGGGGCACCGCGGTGAACAACACCTACTGGATCAGCCTGGCCGTGCCGGCGAATCCGGACGGCGGCCTGGAATCGGGCGTGATCGATCCGCGCGGCAAGCTGGTGGCCGCGGGACCGGCGGACAAGACGCCGGGGATCGCGGTGACCGACCTGCACCATGCGGAGGTGACCACGATCGGCCGGGAGTTCCGGAGCCGGACCCGGGAACGCATCAGCTCCTGAGCCCTCACAGATCCGGGTGCGGATCCGTTCCATCAGTATGAACAGGCATGCGATCGTCAGCACCCGGATCGGTGACCTCACCTTGGTCGCCTCCGGCAACGCACTGACCGGCGTCTACTTCCCGCACCACTGGGTGAAGCCGGCGCCGGAAGCTCTCGGTGACCGGGTCGCAGCCGGCGACCCGGTCATCGCCGAGGCGAGCCGCCAGCTGGACAAGTACCTTGCCGGCGAACGGACCTCCTTCGATCTCCCGACGGTCCTGCGCGGCGACGAGTTCCAACGCCGCGTGTGGACCCTGCTCGAGGAGATCCCGTACGGCGGCACGACGTCGTACGGCGAGATCGCGGCACGACTCGGCGACACCGCCCAGGCAGTGGGCAATGCGGTCGGCCAGAACCCACTGTCGATCGTCGTCCCGTGCCACCGCGTGGTCGGGAAGAACGGGTCGCTGACCGGCTACGC
This sequence comes from uncultured Actinomycetota bacterium, assembly GCA_963770725.1. Taxonomy (GTDB): domain Bacteria; phylum Actinomycetota; class Actinomycetes; order Propionibacteriales; family Kribbellaceae; genus Kribbella. The sequence continues at coordinate 20,152 of CAVYQT010000006.1, read as the reverse complement.
AGGCGGACTCAAGCGGAAGCAGTTCCTGCTGGACCTGGAGGAGCCCGCGGAGATCAAGAGCGCCCGGCTGTTCTGAGATCGCCGACCTAGGCCGAAGTGATCTGCAGGCGTTGCGCGAGACCCTCCGCGTCGAAGGGGGCGCGGACTTTGGCGTCGTTGTCGAAGTAGATGAAGGATCGGTGGTTCCAGGCCCGGATCTTCGCGGCCCAGCGGTCGAGCGCCTCGTCGTCGTACCCGCTGACGTAGAGCTCGTCGGCGCCGTGCAGGCGGACGTAGACGAAGTCGGAGGTGACGTCGTCGAACATCGGCCACTTGCCGGCGGTGTCGGCGCAGACCAGCGCGATGTCGTGCGCACGCATCAGCTCGACGAACTCCTTGGTCGCGAAGCTGGCATGGCGAACTTCCAGAGCATGCTCGAGCGGAATGTCGACCGAGCACTCCAGGAGCGCCCGGCCCTCCATCCGTTCGTCGTGCCCCTTGGCGACCTCGGCGGCCTGGGCGGTTGACCTCGGCAACGAGTCGAAGAACGTCGCCAACCGCTCGGCGTCGTACCCGAGCGTCGGCGGGAGCTGCCACAGCACCGGACCAAGTTTGTTGCCCAGCGCAAGCACGCCGGAGGCGAAGAAGTTGGCCATCGGCGCATCCACGTCGGCGAGCTTCTTCAGGTGGGTGACGAAGCGCGGACCCTTGACCGAGAAGATGAAGCCGTCGGGCGTCTCGTCGTACCAGCGCTGATACGACGACGGGCGTTGGAGCGAGTAGAACGAGCCGTTCAGCTCGATCGAGTTCAGCCGCCGCGAGGCGTACTCCAACTCGGCCCGCTGTGGGAGGCCCTCGGGGTAGTACACCTTCCGCCAGGGCGGATACCGCCAGCCGGAAATCCCCACCCGATATCTGCCCTCCGGCCAACGCTTCACGTCTCGATTATGGTTGAGAACGTGGCCGAGGCGCTGGTGATTGCCGGAGTGGTGGCCGGGCTGTGGGCGGTCAGTTGCGGGCTGATGGTGTTGTTTGCGCACCGCCTGCCGGACGGGCTGCTGCGTCAGGTCGCCGAGTTCCTGCCCTCGTGTGTCACGGCTGCCCGTTCGTTGCGGAAGCATCCCGACGTACCCAGGCGGGCCAAGGTCGCCCTGTTGATCGCGGTTCTCTGGGTCCTGTCTCCCATCGATCTGCTGCCCGAGTTCCTCCCGGTCATCGGGCCGCTGGACGATGTCGTGGCCGTCGTGTTGTTGCTTCGGTACGCCGCTCGCTCCATCCCCCGCGACACCCTGCTCGCCGCTTGGCCAACGGACCCACACCTTCTCCAACGTCTCCTCGGCCAACCGCGCTAGGCTCGCGTCACAGCCTCCGGGGACCCGAGGAGGTCGAGATTCTGTGGGCCGGGTGGAACGGCGTCATCAGCCTCGGCTGGCGACCGGACAGCCTCCGCCGCGACTCGGCCGAGCTCCGGTCGCTGCTGGCTACCGCAACCGAAATCGTCGCCAACGGCCTGCTCGTCCGCTGAGCCTTTGCGGCCTGGGGCGTGCCTGTCGTGTGGTACGAAGGGCAGCGTGTCCATCACCGACAGCCTGCCGCCCGCGGACCAGGTCGACGCCCTACTCGACGGCGGCCTGCGGATGCTCATCACGTCGATCGTCGACAACGCCGGCATCACCCGGGCCAAGTCGGTCCCGGCCCATCGGTTGCGGACGGCAACACGGGACGGGATCGGCCTGTCTCCGGTGTTCGCGGTGATGTGCACCGACGACGCGATCACCTCGTCGCCGCTGGTGAACGGCCCGGTCGGGGACAACCGGCTGATGCCGGACCTGTCGGCGGCCGCACCGCTCGGGCCTGATCAGACCGTGTACTGGGCGCCGGCTGACCAGCTGTCGCAGGACCATCAGCCGGTGGACATCTGCCAGCGTGCGGCACTGCGACGGCAGGCGGAGCGGGCGGTCTCGGCCGGGCTCGACGTGAAGCTCGGGTTCGAGCTCGAATTCACCGTGTTCACGGGCGATCCCGGCGATCCCAAGGTCGCCACGCTCGGTCCGGCGTACGGCGTACTTGCTACGCTGAAGCTGGAGGACTTCGCGGTCGATCTGCTCGAGGCACTCGAGGCGGCCGGGGTGCCTGCCGAGCAACTGCATCCCGAGTACGCGCAGGGTCAGCTCGAGGTCGCGCTGCCGCCGGCGTCGCCGCTGGCGGCGGCTGATCAGTCGCAGCTCGCGCGGCTCGTCGTTCATCGGGTTGCCCGGCAGCACGAGCTGCTCGTGTCGTTCGCGCCGATCACGGTGGCCGGGTTCGTCGGCAACGGGGCACACATCCACTTCTCCGCGACCTTGAACGGCGTACCGTTCGGGGACGACGGCGGTCCTTCGGAGCATGCGCGGCACCTGATCGCTGGTGTGCTGGCCGAGTTGGACGGCCTGACCGGCGTACTGGCTCCCAGCGTGGTCAGCGCCGATCGGCGGGTGCCGGGCAACTGGGCGGGTGCGTACGCGTGCTGGGGTCCGGAGAACCGCGAGGCCGCGCTGCGGTACGTGCCGGGCAGCATCACTGGCCGTCCCGACTCGGCCAACTGCGAGATCAAGATCGGCGATCCGTCAGGGAACGCGTACCTGTCGGCCGCGGCCTTGCTCGCGAGTGCGCTGGCCGGGCTCGAGCGTCAGGCGGTGCTCCCGGCCGGGTTGGATCGCGATCCGGCGTCGTACTCCGAGGCAGAGCTTTCGAGCATGGGCGTTCGGCGGTTACCGCTGACTCTGGAGGACGCGCTGGTGGCGCTGGAGCAGTCGAGCGTGATCCGGAGCGCGCTCGGCGAGGCGATCGTCGACCCGTTCCTCGCCGTACGACGCCATGACGCGCAATCTCTTGGATCCCTCTCGCTGGAAGACCGAGTCCAAGCCTTGCGGTGGCGCTACTAACGGACACCGGCATCACTTACGGTGATCCCCATGGCGTTAGCTGGGAAGGGAAACAAGGGCGAGTCGTTCCTTGCTGTGGTCGTCGGCGGTGGCGCGGCGTTCGGTCTGGTGGTGATCACGTCGCGATCGTGGAAGGCGTGTCAGGTCGACGTCGCCGGCAGCGTTCCCAACGGCCTCACCCTGCTGTTCCTCGGCCTGCCGCTCGCGCTGATCGTGAACCTCGTCCTGTTCAACGTGGTCTTCCGGTACGCCGGTAAGACCTTCCTGTTCTCGCTGATCGCCGCCTCCCTCGCGATCGCCATCGCCGACCTGGCCCTCTACTCGTGGCAGGGCACCCCGGCCGCCTCCCCCGGTATCTGCCCAGGCAATGTCCCACCTTGGTGGCCGACGTGGATCCCGACCTGAAAGCAGTCTGAAAGCGGAGTGCGGTTAGCTGGACGTCATGAGCGGACCGATCCGGCTGTACATGTCGATGTCCCTGGACGGCTTCATTGCCGGCCCCGACGACAAGCCCGGCCACGAACTGGGGCGGAACGGCTTCCGCCTGTTCAACTGGCTCGACTACCGGATGAAGCCGGGGGTGAACGGGCAGGTCCACAGCGAGGCGATGGCAACCGGGGCAGTCATCGCCGGCCGCCGTACCTTCGAACTGGCCGGCCGCTGGAACGGCGACCACCACCACGGCGTGCCGATCCACATCCTCACCCACCACATCGACCCCGCCGACACGCCACCCGGCACCGCCAAGTTCTACACCGACATCGACGCGCTCGCAGCCGACGCCCGAGCCGCCGCCGGCGACCGCGCCATCATGGTCCACGGCGCCGCCACCGCCCATTCCCTCCTCGCGGCCGGCCACCTCGACGAACTCGAACTCCACCTCGTCCCGGTCCTCCTCGGCTCCGGCCGCCGCCTCTTCGACACCCACCCCGCCGAACTGGAACTCGTCCGCGCCCTGGAAGGCCGAGACGCCACCCACCTCCGCTACCGCATCGTGAAGCCCTGATCCATGGCGTTGTCGGCAACAGGCGCGCGATTGCTGGCGCTGCTCGGGCTGCCGCAACTGCCGCCGCTTCCACAGTTCGACGCGGCAACCCGCCGTACCTATGAGGAGTTCACCGAGGACCCCTTTGGTTCGCGTCCGCCAGGGCACCCGTCCACCTACCTGCGATGGCTCGCGGCAAACCGCCAGGTGCTGTTCCACGGCAGCCAGCGGGGCGACATCAGCGAGCTGAGGCCCGACCGCGAGTCCACCGACAGCACAGCGTTCGGCAACCGGCGTGCGGTGTTCGCCACCGACGATCCGGTCTGGGCGATGTGGTTCGCGCTCCTGACCCGCGGGCCGGACTTCCGATCCACCCGCAACGGCGTATGATCCCTGCGCGGCGAACGCCAGTACCGCCAGTACTTCTTCTCCGTCGACAGCGACCAGCCCGACACGAGTCTGCTCGCCGCCGGCTGGCTGTACGTACTCCCACGGGACGGCTTCACTCCGGAGCCTGCTGTCGCCGGGCTGCTGCAGTCCGGTCAATGGATCAACCCCAGGCCGGTCACCCCGTTGGCGCGACACGCGGTCGCCCCGGACGACTTCCCGTTCTCCGGCATGATCGGACGACACGCCGGCGCCGACTCCATGCTCCGAACCCTGCACGCAGCCCGCACCGCCTTCCACCGCCGCTGATCACAAGGTGGTAGGCATCCATCCGGTGTTTTCGTAGATGTTCCGGTCGTCATCGTGTCGAATGCCCGCCGGAGCTGCATCCGCCCTCCCGATTTGGTGCAGTTCGACAGGAGGTGTCCGGCGATCGAGCCGGATTCCCGGTGGGTTCACGCGGGGAATGGCTGGTAGTAGGCGTATACGTCCTGTCGGTTTGCACCCAGGCACGACCCCGACGCTCCTGCTCGGGTGCTGACGGAATTAGCGGCGGCCGCCGAAGGTCCAGGGGTGGGCTTCTGGCGTGCCTGGGAGAAGGGTGGTCGCGGCTTCTGGGGTTGGGCCTTCTACGAGCGCCGCTTGGCCTACCGGAGTGTCGAGGATCAGGAGGTCGCCGTAAAGGATGAAGTGGCTTGACGGGGTCGCCGGGGTGGTGCTGGTGGTGAGGACCAGGTAGCGGTGGTAGGTGTCGACCGCGTTGGTGAAGTCCCACATGGTGCGGGCCGAGTGGTTGTGGAACCGGTAGATGTCGACGGACGCGAAGGCGCCGGCGCGGTAGTACGGCTCGTCGAAGGCGAACGCGCGTACGGCGTCCTCGTCCGGCAGCTCCACGATGTGCAGACTGCCGGTCGTCTCGGCGTCCTCGTCGTGCCCGGTCAGCGTCGGCCCGCGGGCGATCAACTGCTCGGCGTACCCGTCCATGAAGGCCCAGTGCTCTTCGTTCAGCGCCACCTTGATCTCGTAGCCGCCCGGCCGATCCCGCCCCCACACGAAGAACTCCATGACCGCACCCTAGGCGGTGAAGGTCGCACCCACGTCGGCATGGCTGGTGGGGCCGTCGAACGCTGCTTGGGCGGTGGCGGTTTCCGGGGTCAGCAAGGGTCCGACGTGGGTGATGATCAGGTGCTTGGCGTTGGTACGGCGGGCCAGGGCGCCGGCCTGTGATGGGGTGTGGTGGTACGGGTTGGGCTCCGGGTCGTTGGCTTCGCACAGCAGGAGGTCGGCGCCGGAGGCAACGAAGTCCAGCGCGGCGCAAGGCGTGCAGTCGCCGGAGTAGGCCAACACTCTCCCATCGGACGAGGCGCGGAGCGCGTAGGCCTCAGGCCCACCGTGGTCGACGGCCCGGCTGAGCAGGGTCAGACCGTCCAGCTCCAGCTCATGACCGTCGGACAACGGGCGAAGATCCAGTACGTCGGCTTCGAAGCCCCCACCGAAGAACCCGGCCAGCCGGTTGTCCAACCCGGCCGGGGCGTAGACGGGAAGAGGAGGACGAGGAGGCAGTTCGCCGTACGCCAAGGCGTAGTACGCATTCAGCAAGTCACCGATGTGATCCAGGTGCAGGTGCGACAGCCACACCGCGTCCAGCTGAGCCAACGTCGTATGGCGAAGCAGCTCGGCCAGCGAACCAGGGCCGGCGTCCACCCACACCGAAGCGCCACCGGCCCGCAACAGATACCCCGAGCACGGCCGGTCCGGCTGTGGGTACGGCGCGGCGTTGCCGAGAACCGTCAGCGTGGTCAGAGCTTCGCGCCGATCAGCTGGAAGATGTCGTCCGCCGCCCCCGGCAGGTCGTCATGACCGAAGTCCGGATACACCCGCGCGGCCTTCGCCGACGTGATCTTGTTGTAGGCGGCGTACTGCGTCGACGGCGGGCAGACCTGGTCCTCGAGACCGACGAACAACGTCACCTCGCCCCGGATCCGCGCGGCCAGGTGCTGAACGTCGATGTAGCCGAGGGTGGTGAACACCTCGTCCTGCCGCAGATGCCGTGGGTCCCGCTTCTTGAACCAGGTGACGATCTCGTCGTACGGCGCCGTCTCCAGGTTGAGGTCCCACGCCCGCTGGTAGTCGGTCAGGAATGGGTAGACGCTGGCGGTGTACTTGACCGACGGCGTCAGCGCGGCCGCCACCAACGAGAGTCCGCCACCCTGGCTCCAGCCGGTGGTCGCGATCCGCGTCGAGTCCACCTCGGGTAGCCCGCCGATGATGTCCGTGAGCCGCCGGGCGTCCAGGAACACGTGCCGGTAGAGCAGCCCGTCCGGGCCGTCGTCCAGGCCGTGCACGAGGTGGTTGTGCAGGGAGAAACTGTTCGGCGCCTGCGACTCGGTCCGGAAGCCGACCTGCTCCCGCACGTCCAGCGCGGCGACGGTGAACCCGCGAGCGGCGTACGGCAGCAACTCGACCCACTTCGGCTGCTCACCGCCGTACCCGTGGAAGATCAGGACGGCGGGACCCGTCGGCTCCGCGGGACGGATCACCTTCGCGTGCACGCGGTAGCCGCCGGTGCCGTTGAAGTACAGGTGCTGCGCGGTCGCCGTGGTCAGCGGGAAGTCGGTCGCGTCCGCGAACTCGGTCCCGGGGTCGATCGCGTCGAGTTCGAGCAGCGCCTTGTCCCAGTACTGGTCGAAGTCGGCCGGCCGCGGGTTGGTGCCCTGGTAGACGGCCAGTTCCTCGGACGACAGGTCGAACGAAAGCACGGCAACTCCAAAAGGATCGGGTGCCTTATTCTGCGCGATCGCCGTCCTCGGGCGCAGTACCGTCCCAGATGGTGTAGCCATGGGCAGTATTCAGCCGGTCCCGCAGCGCGGTCTCCAGTGACGCCAGCTGCCCGGGCGCGAGCCAGCTGACCGGAACCAGGATCGAGTGCTCCTTCTGCGCGGTCCGCAGCACGATCGCCTCGCCGTGCGTCGTCTCCACCCGGCCGACCGCGGTCACCTCGGTCCACGGCGTCCGTACGCCGCGCACCTCGATGTCGTCGTCGCGCAACGTCAGTACGACGGGGGGCCTGGCGAGGATGTACAGGCCGCCGAGCACCACCAGCCCGCCCAGGACCAGGAACACGGCGATCACCGCGGCCGGCAGCCCGATCGCCCAGAGGATCGCGGCCACACCGAGGAGGATCAGCCCAGCGGCCGGGATCCCGAGGAATCGGCCCGCCCGCATCCGGTACGTCGTACGCATCCGGCCATGATCCCATTCCTCAGAAGGCGTCCACCTCGGAGGTCGGCGCGTTGCCGAGCGGGGTCCGGGCCAGGCTGATCGACCAGTCGAAGGATCCGTCGAAGCGGTCGTCGTACCGCTCGTAGGCGCAGTCCTCGGTGAACCGCCGGTTGATGTCAGTTGCCGGACCCGGTCGGGTGGTAGGCGCAGGCGTCGTTGAGGTTCTCCGTGGCGCCGGGCGTCGTAGTCGGCTTGGTGCTCGGCTTCCTGGCCGTCGTGCCGCTGGACGGTTTCTTGGTCGCGGTGCTCGACGGAGTGGACGCGACCGGCTTCGACTTCGGGCTGATCGCCTTCTGGACCAGCTCCTGCATCGCCTCGTAGTCGGGGTTCTTGCCGGTCGGGAAGTTCTTGCTCTTGTCCAGGTCGACGTTGGTGACGCTCGCGTTCTTCACCTTGAGGCCGAGTTCGATGAACGCCCCCAGGATCTCCTGCGGGATGTCGGTGCGCAGCAACTGCTTGCCGGCCGAGGCGATCTGCTGGTACTTCGTCACCAGGGTGGCCGGGTTCACGCTGTTCACCAGCGCGTGGATGGTGCAGCGCTGCCGCTCCTGCCGGGACGGGTCGGTCAGGCCGTAGCGGCCGCGGGCGAACCAGAGCGCGTGGTAGCCGTCCAGCTTCTGCTCCGGCCCCGGCTCGATGTAACCGGACGGCTTCTTGTGGCTGTTCGAGCCCGGCCCGTCGCCGTAGTCGCCGCCGATCGGCACCCGGTAGTTGACGTTGACGGTGATCCCGCCGACCGCGTCGATGATCTGCCGGAAGCCGGCCAAGTTGACCTGCATGTAGTAGTCGATGTCCAGCCCGAGCGCTTCACCCACCGCTACCTTCAGGACGTCGGCCCCCAGGTTGTCGGTCGGGCCGAGGATCCCCGGGTGCTGCTTCGGGATGTTCTCGTACATCGCGTCCAGGTAGTACTCCGGCTGCTCGACGTTGCCGAGATTCGGGTCCCAGTAGCCGTCCGGGTACACCTTGTGCAGCGGCGAGTCGGCGGGGAACGGCATCCGCATCCAGTTCCGGCTGAGCGAGATCAGCGAGGTGGCACCGGTCTTGGTGTCGATACTGGCCACGATCACCGTGTCGGTCCGGGTTCCCTGCCGGCCCACGCCGTCGTCCGCGCCGAGCAGCAGCAGGTTCAGCCGCGGGGTCTTCGCCCACGGGTCCTTCTTGTCCACGTTCGGCCGGGTCGCGCTCTTCGAGTCGCCCTCTGACTGGAACACACTGCCGACCAGGTCGCGCTGGGCCATCACCGTCTGTGCGGCCACGGTCGTCGGTACGACGATGCCGAAGCAAAGCAGCCCGACGAACATCGACCCCGCCAGCCGGCCGGTGTACGTCATGCTCACCGGCCGCAACAGCTTGTGCGAGGCCACCACGACCCAGATCCAGCAGAAGCCGAGCACCACCACGGCCGCGGTCGCGATCAGCAGCTGCCGTGGCGACACCGCGAAGGCGAGGATCGAGTCCCGCCGGGTCAGACCGACGTACACACCGATCAGGAGCAGGCCGATGCTGAGCGTCAGCACGAACGCGCCGAGCTTCTTGCGGCCGCCCATCACCAGGCCGGAGCCGGGGACCAGCGCGCTGAGCAGGGTGAGGCCGATCGCCTTCGAGGTCGTGCGGGCCCGGGGCGTGCGGTGCCGGGAACGGTTGGCTCGAGGCGCGGATCTGCGTCCGGCAGCGCGAGTACTCCGCGACATAGCTCCGTTCCCTGATCGACGACGTGGCGACCTCCGCCGGCCGCGTGCAGCGGCCCACGGTACTTCAGACGCCCACGACGCCCATTCGGTTGACGTGATGCTGACGACCCCCGTCGACGGACGTCAGATTACAGGGGCACCGGGCTAGTCTCCCAAGGTACCGTCTCCGCCACGCAGGGTGGCCGGACCCCGTTTTGCTGCCGGACGGGTCGAGCGGATAGTCTTGGCCGTCGTCGCGTCCCCGCGTGGGACCGTCGGAGGAGGCGTCGCCTAGTCCGGTCGATGGCGCCCGCCTGCTAAGCGGGTTGAGGGTAATCCCCTCTCGCGGGTTCAAATCCCGCCGCCTCCGCTCAATGGAGCTCCCTGTCCGCAGAAGCGCGGGCCAGGGAGCTCCGGCCTTTTCTGGGGGTGCAACCCCAGGCCCCGCCCGGCGGGCTTCGCCCCCGGACCCCGGATGGGTGCCTGGCTCGCGTGGTGCCGACGGCTGGTGCCGGGCGCGCGTTGTGCCTACGGCTGGTGCCGGGCGCGCGTGGTGCCTACGCGTCAGTTGCCTAGCAACTGCTTTGCTTCGGCCAGGCGTTCGACTGAGCGTGGGGTCATTGGTTCGGGGGAGACGACCAGTTGGTCGATCCCGAGCTTCTGGTACGCCGCCAGCGCCTCGGCCAACTCCGGGATCGTGCCTTCGATCGCGTTCGAGTCGGGGTCGGGGACGCGCGGCTGATCGGGATCGCGGACGACCGCACCGACGGTCGCGGCCACTGCACCATCCGGTTTGCCCGCGGCCTTCACCGCGTCGCGCAGCGTGCCCAGCCGATCCTCGACCTTCTCACTCGCGGCGCCGTACCAGGCGGTGTTCCATACGTCGGCCCACTCGGCGGTCAGCCGCATCATCCGCGGCCGGTGGCCTGCGACGAGGATCGGGATCCGGTGTGGCGGCGCCGGGTCGAGCACGGCCTCGCGCACCCGGTGGTAGGTCCCGTCGAAGGTGACGGTCTCGCCCCGGACCAGCCGGGCCACGATCTCCAGCCACTCCTCGAACCGCCCGACCCGATGGTCGGTCGGCAACCCGAACGTCTCGTACTCCGGATCGTGCCAGCCCGCGCCGACCCCGAGCACCAGCCGGCCGCCGGACACCTCGTCGAGTGTGGCCGCCATCTTGGCCGTCAGCCCCGGATCCCGGAACGACGCGCACAGCACCATGTTCCCGAGCTCCACCCGGGTGGTGACCGCCGCGACCGCACTCAGCAACGTCCAGCCCTCGTGGATCCCGAACACAGTGCCGTCCGGAGCCTTGTAGAGGAAATGGTCGGCCAGCCAGACCGCGTCCAGCCCACTCTGGTCAGCCGCCTCCGCGACCGCCCGGATGTCCTTCCACCCCGGCATCGACCCCCCGGGCCCGTCGCCGGCACCGAGCGGAAGCATCACACCGATCTTCATGCCCTCACCTATCTGTCGACCAGATCGCCGGTCACTCGGCCCACGGTCCGACACCGCTGATGCGGTCGACGGTGATGTGGGTGATGTACCCCGGCGGCAGGTCGTCGCCGGGAAGGAAGTCCGCGTCCGGCCCGATGTAGGTCTTGGCCGGCTCCCGCAGTACGTCGACCGCGCCGCCCTCGGTGATCCGGGCGGTGCCGGCGATCACCAGGTACTCGGTCAGGCCCATCGCGTTCATCCGATCGGTCTCGACCGACAGCACCACCCGGCCGTCGCGCCGGATGTTCTTCACCTTCCGGTTGTTCGGCACGTGCGCGGCGATGATCTCGTCGCCGTCCAGCCCGACCCAGATCACCGACACCTGCGGGCTCCCGTCCGGATTGATCGTGACGAGATGGCCGAGGGCGTCCGATGCGAGCACCGCTCGCGCGCTCTCAGGGATTCGCATGCGGACAACGTACGCACATCGGTGGATCATGGCGATATGAGGCCGTACCCGGATCGGGCGGCTGCCGGGCGGGCTCTCGCCGAGGAGCTCGGCCCAGTCGCTGGATCCGTTCTGGTGCTAGGGCTGGCGCGGGGTGGTGTGCCCGTGGCGGCGCCGGTCGCGGACGCCCTCGGCGCGTCGCTGGACGTGCTGATCGTCCGCAAGCTCGGCCTGCCGGAACAACCCGAGCTCGCGATGGGGGCGATCGCCGGCGTCGGCGGCGAGACCCACACGGTCCGCAACGAGGCGGTTCTGGCCGAGGCCGGTGAGCACGCGCTGGCCGACGTACTCGAGGAGGAGACCCGCGAGCTGCGGCGGCGCGAGCAGGCCTACCGTGGCGACCGGCCGGCGATCGACGTCCAGGGCCGGGTGGTGATCCTCGTCGACGACGGGCTGGCCACCGGTTCGACGATGCGGGCGGCCGTGGCAGCGGTACGACGACAGCACCCGGCGCGAGTCATCGTCGCCGTACCGGTGGGCGGCTCGGACGGCTGCCGGCGACTGGCACGGGTCGCGGACGAGGTCGTCTGCGTGTGGACGCCGCTGTATTACACAGCCGTCGGCCAGGCCTACCGCGACTTCTCGCCGGTCGAGGACGAGGAGGTACGGCGGATCCTCGCCGAGCGGTCATGACACAGCGTGGCGCCCCGGCCGGTGGGCCGGGGCGCCACGCGTTTCCGGTCTGCTGGCTTCCGACTCAGCAACCGGTGTCTGGTCAGCCGAGCCGCGCCCTCAGGTGGTCGAGCTCGAGCTTGAGCGTGGCCGGCACCTTGTCGCCGAGCTTCGCGAACCACTCCTCGATCAGCGGGATCTCGGCCTTCCACTCGTCCGCGTCGACCTTCAGCGCGATGTCGAGCTCGTCGGCGGTCAGGTCCAGACCGGTGACGTCCAGTGCGTCCGGCGCCGGCACCCGGCCGATCGGGGTCTCGACCGCGTCGGCCTGGCCCTCGATCCGCTCGATCACCCACTTCAGCACCCGGCTGTTCTCGCTGAAGCCCGGCCAGACGAACTTGCCGGCGTCGTCCTTGCGGAACCAGTTGACGTAGAAGATCCGCGGCAGCTTCGACGCGTCGTGCTCCTTGCCGACGGTCAGCCAGTGGTCGAAGTAGTCCCCGGCGTTGTACCCGAGGAACGGCAGCATCGCCATCGGGTCACGCCGTACGACGCCGACCTCGCCGACCGCGGCCGCGGTGGTCTCGGACGACAGCGTCGCGCCCATGAACACACCGTGGTCCCAGTCCCGCGCCTCGGTCACCAGCGGCACCGTGGTGGCGCGCCGGCCACCGAAGATGATCGCCGAGATCGGGACGCCGTTCGGGTCCTCGTACTCGTCGGCGATGATCGGGCACTGCTTGATCGGTGTGCAGAACCGGCTGTTCGGGTGGCTGGACAGCTCACCGGACTCCGGCGTCCACTCCCGGCCCTTCCAGTCGGTCAGGTGGTTCGGCGGGGTCGGCGAGTAGCCCTCCCACCAGACGTCACCGTCGTCGGTGAGCGCGACGTTGGTGAAGACCGAGTTGCCCCTCTCGATCGTGCGCATCGCGTTCGGGTTCGTCTTCCAGCCGGTGCCCGGGGCCACCCCGAACAGGCCGAACTCGGGGTTCACGGCGTACAGCCGGCCGTCCTTGCCGAACCGCATCCAGGCGATGTCGTCGCCGAGCGTCTCGACCTCCCAGCCCTCCAGGGTCGGGTCGAGCATCGCCAGGTTGGTCTTGCCGCAGGCGCTCGGGAACGCGGCGGCGATGTAGTGGACCTTCTTCTCCGGCGAGATCAGCTTGAGGATCAGCATGTGCTCGGCCAGCCAGCCCTCGTCGCGAGCCATCGCCGAGGCGATCCGCAGCGAGTAGCACTTCTTGCCGAGCAGCGAGTTGCCGCCGTACCCGGACCCGTACGACCAGATCGCCCGCTCCTCCGGGAACTGGACGATGTACTTCTCGTCGTTGCACGGCCACGGCACGTCTTTCTCACCGGGGGCGAGCGGCGCGCCGACAGAATGCAGACAGGGCACGTACTTCGCGTCGGTGCCCATCTTCGTGAGTACGTCGGCACCGGTGCGGGCCATGATCCGCATCGACGCGACCACGTACGCCGAGTCGGTGATCTCGACCCCGAACATCGGCGTCTCCGCGGTCAGCGGGCCCATGCAGAAGGGGACGACGTACATCGTCCGGCCGCGCATCGAACCGCGGTACAGCTCGGTCATCAGGGCCTTCATCTGGCCCGGGTCCATCCAGTTGTTCGTCGGACCGGCGTCGCCCTCGTCGACCGAGCAGATGAACGTGCGCTGCTCGACCCGGGCCACGTCCGACGGGTCGGTGCGGACCCAGAACGAGTTCGGCTTCTTCTCGTCGTTCAGCCGCACCATCGTGCCGGCCGCGACCAGTTCCTCCGTGAGCTTCGTGTACTCCTCGTCCGACCCGTCCATCCAGTGGATCCGGTCGGGCTGCGTCAGCGCGGCCACCTCGGCGACCCAGGCCAGCAGGCCGGCGTGCGTGGTCGGGGCGTCACTCAGGTCGTACGTGTGGGCCTCGGCATTGAGGGGGTCCGTGTCGGCGGGAGCGTCGGCTTCGGTATGGGTCGGGCTGGCGGTTGTCGTCATCGGCGGCTCATTCCCTCTCGGCTGTCGGCCCGGCGACCGCCCGGCCCCTCGACGCTGAGGGGAGGTACGGCTCCGGCCGCCGGGGTCTCCGGCGGTTCGATCCAGCTGGCTGGCGGTGTGATCTGTCGCATACCAGTGCGTCCAGTGGACACATACCAGTGTGCAAGTGGTACTACGGTACGCGACGCGGACGGGTGGTGAGAACAGCTAGCATGTGAGCCCGATCACAAAGTTTTGTCGACAATCGCTTTCCGCTGAACCTTGTGAAAACGAGAACGGCCCGCGGTGATCGCGCGGGCCGTTCGGGAAAGATTTACGGCGGATCAGCCGGTCTGCCGCCAGAGGTCGTTGACGATCCGCTGGATGTCCTGCGCCTCGCCGATCTCACCGGTGCCCGCGACGCCGACCAGCCACCAGCGGCCGGCGCTCATGAACGCGTGCGACATCGTCAGCGTGTACGACTGCGCCTTCTGCTCGCTCACCCACGTCCGGGCGTCCTTGGCGCTGGTGGGCGCGGGTGCCTTGAACGCCTTCGACCAGGCCCCGTCGAACGCGGCCCGGTCGGCGAGACAGCCGGCCAGGTCCTGGCACGGGTGAACCGCGACGCGCGCCTCGAGGGTGCCCTTGGGCTGGCCCGGGTCGGTGCGGGTCACCACCCGGCGGTAGATCGCGGAGCTGGACTCGCCGAGCGAACTGATCTCCGGCGGCCGCGGCCAGCCGAACGGGAACGGGAGGCCGGCGTCCGTGATCGGCTGGACGTCGGCACCGGCCGCGTAGGCGGCGCCGATCACGCCCGGGGCTCCGGTCGGCTCCTTGTACTGCGCCGTCGTGATCCGCGGGACGCCGGGCAGCAGCACCGGCGACGGGAACGGGCTCGGGCTGACCGCGGCGGGTACCGCCTCGACCGGCTCGTCCTTGACCGTACTGCCGATCGCGGAACCGATGGAGTACGTGATGGAGAAGACGATCAGCACGCCGAGGATCGAGACCAGGTAGATCCAGCCGCCGATCTTGTGCCGGTACTGCCGGGCGATCTCCACCTTGGACTGCGGTTCTTGCGGCTGTACTGCGGTGGGCTCTGGCTGCGGCTGTTGTACGTCGGGCCGGGGTTGGTCGCCGTACGACGGGAACGCCGCGTCTCCGGTCGGTGGCGGCACAGCGCCGTACTGGCTGAGCTGCGATCGGACCGCCTGCAAGGCTTCGGCGTCGTTGCCGACGATGCCGTCGAGCGGGTCGATCAGCCGCTCGGCGCCGGACTGTCCCGGGATCAGCTGGGTGATCGCGTACGGGCGGTCGGAGCTGAAGTTCGCCGCCCACAACGGCGTTTCCTCCTGACCGGGTGCGAGTGCCGCGCCGCGACCGGCCGTGACGAGGCGATCGCGCACCACCGCGTCGCGCGAACCGGCGTCGCTCAGCACCAGCGCGACGACCTCCATCCCGGTGAAGCTGCGGCCGCGCCAGAGCTCCGCGAGCGGATGCGTCAGCAGTTGCCGGTCGAACTGGTACCCGGGGATCTGCGGGGTGTCGTTCACTTCGTCTCCCAGATCGCGCGATCCGCCAGCACCAGCGCCGCCTGCTCGGCAGCCTTCTGCTCGATCGGGCTGGCCGTGTACACCACCTGTACGACGATGTCGCCGCGCCACACGAGCGCGGTGACCGTCCAGGACTCACCGGCGAGACCACGGGAGCTCCGGCCGAGCTTCGTCGGGTACGGGCGGTCGGCAACGTCCTCCAGCGGGCTCCGTTCCCAGGTCCACTTCGCGTTCTGGGCCGGGGTGAGCGGCGCCTTCCCGGCACCGATGTCGCGCCCGCCGTACGGCGTGACCGTCACCTTCACCACCGCGTCGGCGAACGTGCGCCGACCGGACCCGGCCTGCGCTGTGCAGGTGACCGTCGAGGCCCCGACCTGGTCGAGAGTGACCGACTCCGTCGAGGCCTTTGATGCTGGCGGCAACAGACTCGCCACGTCGCCGATCCGGTCACACACACTGTCCGACAGCTTCCGGGCCGGCAGGATGTCCTCCGGCTGCACCGGGTCGCCGAGCGCGTACCCGATCCCGGCCCCCGCGACCGCGGCCACTCCGCACGCGATCGCCGTACCCCGCACCAGTCGACTCGCCATTGGTAGTTAGGGGCGCGGTGCCCGGGTGGGCCCGTTTCCCCTGTCCCCTTTCAATCCGTGCGTGCGGTTTTCCCGCACACGGCTTACCGATGATCTTCTTGACATGGTTACGCAGCCTTCGGGTAGCGGATGGTGCCGCGGAGCCGGTGCAGGCCGTGCCCGTTGAACCAGTTCTCGTCCCACTGCCGGGCTTGCCCAGCGCGCAGGTTCCGGCCACGCTTCTTGATCATCAGACGGCGCAGCCGCCAGACCACGTAGTCGTCGACCTGCCGGAACTTCTTGGCAGCGTTCCCGGTGCGGAAGTAGTTACCCCACCCGCGCAGGACCGGATTCAGGTCGCCGATCACGTCCCGAACGTCCAGTCCCACCCGGTTGCGGCCGGTGCGTGCCCGGACCTTGTCCCGCAGCCGCTTCATCGCCCGCTGCGACGGCCAGCGATGCAGGTAGAAGCGCACAACACGCCGCTGCTCCCACAACCGCCCCGACATCCGGGCCCTGAAATGACAACCGAGAAAATCCAGACCCTCCCGGCCCTGTCTGAGGTCAACCACCTTCGTCTTGCCCGGGTGCAACTCCAGCCCGAGACCGGCGAGAATCTCCCCCACCGCGTCCAGGGCCGTCCTGGCCTGCCGTTCAGTGCGGCACAACACCACGCCGTCGTCGGCGTAGCGCACCAACTCACCCACCCCACGGCGGGTCAGTTCGGCGTCCAGGACGTGCAGGTAAATGTTGGCCAGCAACGGCGAAATTACGCCCCCAACGCACTTGGCAACTTCGAGTTTGATGTCACGTTGAGTTACCGGAGGCTGGAACGGCCGCGGCGTGTCACAGGTGAGGTGTGACATGTTGAGTAGTATTCTTGTGTCATGTCTTCTACGGGTCGGCCTGGTGGTCGTGCTGATGCTGGGGAGCACGCCCGGCGGATCAACGTGGCCGTCGAGTTGCTTGAGTCTGGGATGGCGGTGGCCGAGGCTGCGCGGGTGCTGGCGGAGCGGTTCGGCTGTTCGGTTCGGCAGGGACGTCGGTATGCCGAGCGTGCCGCCGAGGTCGGACGGGCGACGGTGCCGGAGGAGACGACGGTGTTCACCGTCAAGCTCCCGGCGGCGTTGGCGGCTCGGGTTCGGGAGCGGGCACGCGACACCGGCAGCACGATCTCCGCCCTGGTGGCACAGGCGTTGACCGAGTTCTTGGCGCGGGGCCGGGGAGGTCCCCGGCGCCCATGAACGACCGGGTGGTCGAGACCGAGTTCGTGTTCGACCGCCACGCGGCCACGGATTTGTCGGTGGCCTACACCATCGTTGTGCCCCAACGGCGGGTCCGTATCGAGCGGGCCGGTCAGGAAGGAAGACCACAACATGACCAGCGCGGGTATGACCAGCGCGGCGATTTATGCCCGGGTGTCGTCGGCCCGGCAGAAGAAGGACGAGACGATCGCGTCGCAGACCGCGGCGCTGCGCGCGCACGCCGAGCAGCTGGGGCTTGACGTGCCCGAGGAGTGGGTGTTCGAGGACGAGGGCCACTCCGGCGCAACCCTCGTCCGCCCGGCGCTGGAACGGCTGCGTGACCTGGTCGCCGGGGTCGGGATCGATGTGGTGTTGTGCTATTCGCCGGACCGGCTGGCCCGCAAGTTCGCCTACCAGGCCCTGCTGATCGAGGAGTTCACCCGCGCCGGCACCCGGGTGGAGTTCGTCAAGGGACCGCGCGGCGACAGCCCTGAGGATCAGCTGCTGGTGCAGTTCCAGGGCATGTTCGCCGAGTACGAGAAGGCGCAGATCCTGGAACGCTACCGGCGCGGAAAGACCCACCGCGCCAAGACCGGATCGATCAACGTGCTCGGCGGCGCCCCGTTCGGCTACCGCTACGTCCGCAAGAACGAGCACACCGGCGCGGCCTACGAAATCGTCGAACACGAGGCCGCGCTGGTCGCCGAGCTGTTCCGCCGCTACGCCGACGACGGCGCCTCCATCGCCGACCTTGCCCGCTGGCTCACCGAGCAGCAGGTGCCGACCCGCACCGGCAAGCACCGCTGGGACCGCAGCGTGGTCTGGGGCATGCTGCGCAACCCCGCCTACGCCGGCCGCGCGGTGTTCGGCAAGACCATGGTCGTGCACGACTCGCCTGGCCTGAACCGGGTCGCCCGCCTGCAGGGACGCTCCACGCCGAAGGCGTCCAAGACCGTCGACCGGTCCCGCGGCGAGGGGATCGAGATCCCGGTGCCGGCCATCGTCAGCGAGGACACCTTCACCCGCGTCGCCCAGCGGCTGGCCGACAACAAGCGCTTCGCCTCCCGCAACAGCCGCGATCCCTCGCTGCTGCAGGGCCTGGCCGCCTGCTCGGCCTGCGGTTACGGCTACTACCGCACCTCCACCCGCACCACCAACAAGAAGATCTACTACTACCGGTGCCTCGGCTCCGACGACTACCGCTACGAGAACGGGCGGGTCTGCGGCAACACGCCGGTCCGCGCCGACTACCTCGACACCGTGGTCTGGGACCACATCACCGGGTTGCTGGCCGACCCCCAGCTCATCCGCGCCGAGATCGACAAACGACTGGCCACCGCCCGCACCGCCGACCCGGCCGCCCGCGAGCGGCAGCGCCTCGAGACCGCATTGGCCAAGGCCAGCAGCGGGATCGCCCGCATGATCGAGGCTCTCGGCGAGCAACTGATCACCATCGACGAGCTGCGCTCCCGCATGCCCGACCTGCGCGCCCGCGAAACCAACCTGCGCAACCAGCTCGAAGCGCTTAACAGCCAGCTCGCCGACCGCGAGGCCTACCTCGCCCTCGCAGCCGACCTCGAAGGCTTCCTCACCCAGCTCCACACCAGAGCCGAGACCTCCACCGTCGACGAGCGCCGCCGCGTGCTGAAGCTGCTCGTCAAGGACGTCCTCATCGGAGCCGAGAAGATCACGATCCGGCACCGCATACCGCTGCGCGAACGCATCACTAACGACCCTCAACCCGCCGAGAGCACCGACACGGAGGGTGAACATCGTCAACATTGCCAAGTGCGTTGGGGGCGTAATCACACCGCCCTGCGGCGTGCCGGCGACCGTCCGCTCCAGCACCCCGTCCGCCATCACACCTGCCCGCAGCCACAACCGCAGCAGCTTCAGCACCCGCCGATCCGACACCCGCCGCTCCACCTCGGCCATCAACCGGTCATGGTCGATCTCACCGAAGAAGTTGCGGATGTCGAACTCCACCACAAAGTGAGCACCCTCGATGAACCCGACCCGAAGCCGTTCCATCGCCTGCGTGGCCGACCGCTTCGGCCGGAACCCGTACGAGCACGGCAAGAAATCCGCCTCGAAAATCGGTTCCAGCACCAGCTTCACGGCCTGCTGGGCCACCCTGTCGCGGACCGTCGGGATGCCCAGCGGCCGCCTACCACCATCTGGTTTCGGGATGTCCACCCGCCTGGCCGGAGCCGGACGATAGACCCCTGCACGGAGGTCATCACGCAACTCACGCAACATGCGGTCCACGCCATAGGCCTCCACCGCGACCAGAGTCACCCGATCGACCCCGGCCGCGCCGCGATTCTTACGGACCCGCTCCCACGCCTCCCACAGCACGTCACCTCTGTGGACACGGTCAAACAGAGCATGGAAACGCCGCCCTGAAGACTGCTTGGCCGCAGCCCATAGCTTGCGTTGAAGTTCTCGCACCTTCCGAAGGGACGGACCCTCCAGATCGGCAGGCTGTGACCTGCCGGGGTTGTTGGACCGGGCGGTCCCGGTCATGCCCTGACGCTTACCCTCTCCACACGCGTGATCAAAGTCGGGGCCCTTCCCTCCCGGCGCGTTCTCATGCACGCCGATCAGCGGTACTACAACCCCGTCGGACTCCCGCTGGCCTCCCTCGGACTTTCACCATCGGCTTATACCTCGGGTCTTTGCCGGACGTCGGCGGGCCAGACGGGTCTCTCCCGTTCCGAACCAGACCGTGCGCACGTGCCGCCACCCGTACCCCGGAGGAACCCGACGAGCTGACCCCGGAACAGGGCCCGACAGGCATGGCCTTCGCCGTGACATGAGCGGCTCGGCTTCCCCACTGTGGATCTGACGAGGCTGCAGTGTTCGCTTAACGCTGCGGCCCGCGCGCTTGCTCCCTCCAAAGAGGCTTTCGACACCCCGCTCAGCCCGCCACCTCTCTCCGACGAACCGGGGCCTGCTACCCGGCGCTCCGGTACCTACCGGGACGGGACTCACACCCGCTGGCCTGATCCAGCTTCCAGGACGCAACATGCC
>CAVYQT010000005.1:0-241454 GCA_963770725.1 uncultured Actinomycetota bacterium | reverse complement strand
TACTTCGGCGGAACCCGGACGGTGGATGTGCACGTACGGCGGTTGCGCGCGAAGCTCGGCCCGGAGCACGAGGCGCTGATCGGCACCGTCCGCAACGTCGGTTACCGCTTCGTCATCCCGCCCACCACCACCACCCGCGAAACCGCAGACGCCAGCGCCTGAGAAAGTTCGGTGGCCTTGGGCAACTTCCAAACGGACAAGACGTTTGGAGCGGGGGTTCGGTTGAATGGTGGGCGTGGACAGCGGGCTGGTGGTGCGAGCCGGGGTGGTGATCCCCGACACGGAGCTGGAGTGGCGCTTCTCGCGGTCCAGTGGTCCGGGCGGGCAGTCGGTCAACACGACGGACAGCCGGGTCGAGCTTAGCTTCGACGTCTCGGCGGGTACGACGGCCTTCACCCACGTCCTGCGGGCTCGCGCGCTCGAGCGCCTGCAGTCGCGGCTGGTGAACGGCGTACTGACCGTGGCAGCGTCGGAGCACAAGTCCCAGTGGCGCAACCGCGAGGCGGCGCGGACCCGGTTGGCGTCGCTGCTGAAGGACGCGATCGCGGCGCCGCCACGGGAAACGGCGTCCGACCAAGCCTGAGCAAGGGCTCGGTCCGCCGGCGGCTGGATGAGAAGAAGCGTCGCGGCGAGACCAAGCGTCTCCGCTCCCGCCCCGACGACTAAGGCAGCCACTTGTCCGAGGGATGAACGACCGTTTGGGCCCATCCACCCGCGACGTACGCTGGATTGTCATGAGCCTGGGGATGTGGGTGCTGGTCGGCGCGGTCGCTGCCGGCGTCGTCCTCAGTCTGTTCAAATCCAGGCTCGACGGACGGTTCCGGGGCACCTGGCTGCTGCGGAAGACACAGGCACAAGAGGTGGACAGCGTGGACCGGGTTTCGGCCGCGGACATCGGCGGTGAGCTCGGCGAACGCGCCACCCTGCTGCAGTTCTCCTCCGCCTTCTGCGCGCCCTGCCGTGCGACCCGTCGGACGCTGGCCGAGGTCGAGGCCATGGTCGACGGCGTGCGCCATGTCGAACTCGACGCGGAGAAGCATCTCGAGCTGCTCCGCCGGCTCGACATCCTCCGCACCCCGACGACGCTGGTGCTCGACAGCACGGGCGCGATCGTGAAGCGGGCCAGTGGTGCGCCCCGCAAGCCCGACGTGATCGCCGCGCTCGCGACCGCGATCGAGCACGCACCCCGCTGAACCGCGTCCGTTAGTTGCCACCGGTTGGCGGATGGACCGCCGGGTAGGTGATGCTTTGGCGGTGAGCTATCCAGCCGGTTGGTACGACGACCCCCAGGACCAGTCCCAGCAGCGCTACTGGGACGGCAACGCGTGGACGGACAACCGCCGTCCGCGGCAGGGCCCACCGCCGTTCCAGGGCCAGTTCGGTCAGCCGGCCGGCGAGAGGTTCGGGCAGCCGGCCCAGCACGGCCAGGTGTACGGCGGCGCCCAGCCGGGCCCCGCGCAATACGGCCAACAGCCACAGCAGTACGGGCAACAGCCACAGCAGTACGGGCAGCAGCCACAGCAATACGGCGGCCAGCAGTACCAGCCCTACCCGCAGCAGCACTACGGACAGGGCTACGGGTATCCCGGCCAGAAGGTGTACGCGACCCCGGACGGTCAGCCGCTGTCCGGCTGGTGGCGCCGGGTGTTCGCCCGCATCATCGACTCGATCATCGTTGGCATCATCGGCCTGCCGTTCACCGGCTACTTCTACTGGCAGTACTTCAAGTCCGTGTGGGACTACATGGAAGAGACCATGGACAGTGCCGCGGCAGGTACGCCGCAGACGACCTTCGCGCTGCCCGCGGACGCGTACCAGTGGATGATCCCGGCCGTGCTCATCGGCCTGGTCGTGTCGTTCGTCTACGAGTACTTCTTCCTCACCCGCACCGGTGCAACCCCCGGCAAGAAGGCCCTCGGGATCGCGGTCCGGCTGCGCGACGTCCCCGGGCCGCCGCCCGGAATCGCGGTGGTGAAGCGGTTCGGCGTCTACAACGGGCTCAGCCTGCTCAGCGCGATCCCGGTGGTCGGCACCCTGTTCAGCTTCGTCAGCCTGATCAACTACCTCTGGCCGCTGTGGGACGACAAGAAGCAGTCGCTGCACGACAAGGTGGCCGAAACCAACGTGGTCCGCACGTAGCCTGTCCGCAATGTGATCAGTTGTCTCATTTCATGGGACCGTGGGTGGCAGGCCCGCCCGCTTTCCGTACTCTCGATCCCGTGGCTTACACGACATGGCTGACCAAGCGCCGGGCAGTGGACAACTGCCGGATGCGCTCGTCGCTGTGTCGTCGCCGCTGACCAGGCGGCGTCCCGAGCGCTGCGGAATCCGGTAGCTGAGCACGGTTCCGCGTACGTCGCCTCCCGCGTGTCCGGGCGGGTCTGACTCGAAACATCTCCTCCTCCGGGAGTCGTCATGTCCGATCAGACGGCACACCAAGCCACCAAGGTCGACCCGCGTGGACTCCGGTTCGCGGCGGGCGTCACCACCGTGCTGCTCGCGCTGACGCTGATCCTGAACAGCCCCTGGCCGCTCGCGGTCCAGGCCGTGGTGTTCGCGATCTCCGTCGCGTTCGGCGTCCAGGCGTCGCCGTACGGGCAGCTGTTCAAGCGGCTGATCCGCCCCCGACTGGGTCCGCCGAAGGAGTTGGAGGACGCGGCCCCGCCGCGGTTCGCCCAGCTGGTCGGCCTCGTCTTCGCGGTCGCCGGTCTGATCGGGTACCTGACCGGCGTCACCGTGCTCGGCGTGGTCGCCACCGGATTCGCCCTGGTCGCCGCCTTCGTGAACGCGGCCGTCGGGCTCTGCCTCGGTTGCGAGGCCTATCTGCTGATCCACCGCATTCGTACGCCAACCCGTGACACCAACGCAGCTACCAACTGAGAGGCAGCACACCATGAGCAGGGAATCCGCTCTCGTCTCGGCCGACTGGGTCGAGGAGCACAAGACCGACGCCGGTGTCGTCCTGATCGAGGTCGACGAAGACGTCTCGGCGTACGACGCCGGCCACATCGCCGGTGCGATCAAGCTGGACTGGAAGGACGACCTGCAGGACCCGGTGCGGCGCGACTTCGTCAACCAGGCGCAGTTCGAGGCGCTGCTGTCCGACCGCGGCGTCAAGAACGACGACACGATCGTCCTGTACGGCGGCAACAACAACTGGTTCGCGGCCTACGCGTACTGGTACTTCAAGCTGTACGGCCACGGTGACGTCCGGCTGCTCGACGGCGGCCGCAAGCGCTGGGAGCTGGACAGCCGCGAGCTGACCGACGAGGTCGTGAAGCGCGAGGCCACCGAGTACAAGGCCCAGGCACAGGACTTGAACATCCGCGCCTTCCGCGACGAGGTCGGCGACGCCATCGGCGTGAAGAACCTGGTCGACGTCCGCAGCCCCGACGAGTACGCCGGCCGGCTGCTGGCCCCGGCCCACCTGCCGCAGGAGCAGGCGCAGCGTGCGGGTCACATCCCGACCGCCGCGAACATCCCCTGGAGCAAGGCCGCCAACGACGACGGCACCTTCCGCGCCGACGACGAGCTGAAGCAGCTGTACGCCGACGCCGGTGTCGACTTCGGCAAGGACACCATCGCCTACTGCCGCATCGGCGAGCGGTCGGCACACACCTGGTTCGTGCTGCACGAGATCCTCGGGCAGGCGAACGTGAAGAACTACGACGGTTCCTGGACCGAGTGGGGTTCGCTGGTCGGGGTACCCGTTGCCCTCGGCGACGAGCCCGGAAAGGCCTGACACATGTGCGGAGCGAAAAAGGGCGGCCTCGACCTCAAGGGCGTGGACGTCGACAAGGAGGCCGTGATCCAGGGCCAGGTCCTGCGCGGTGAGGAGCCGGTCGGCGGCGCGTACGTGCGGCTGCTGGACGCCTCCGGTGAATTCACCGCCGAGGTGCCGACGTCGGCGACCGGGCACTTCCGGTTCTTCGCGGCGCCGGGCAGCTGGACGCTGCGGACGCTGGCCCCGAAGGCCCAGCCGGTCGACCGCCAGGTCGTCGCCCAGTACGGCGAGGTCGCCGAGGTGGCCGTCACCGTCTGACCGGTCGCTCGTTACTGATGGTGCCGCTGCCATCCCGCGGCGGCCCACCCTGATGCAAGCCCCCGAAGGGCCCGGACCTTGCGCGTGCGGGCCCTTCGGCATGTCCGGCTTCGCTTGTACGACGGGCTGTTCGGTCATCCCTGCGGGGTTACGGGCCGGCCCCGGGGAATCTCGCGGACCGGGCGTGGAGGTCACGGTCTCGCGCCGAGATCACCAAGCCGGCCACCGCGATGGTGATCGGTGACGCCTACGGCACCAAGGCGCACGCGGACAAGCTGGTCGTCTCCGGTCCGACGTCCTACCAGTCCACTTGCCAGGGCACTGAGGGCAAGACGATCCGGACCGCCGTCGGCGAGCTGAACATCCCGAAGGTCGCCTCCGTGGGTGCGGTCTACACCACGAAGAACGGCTTCATGGGCATGGACAAGTCCGCGGTGAAGTTCACCTCGCACACCGCGGGTGTGAAGGTCGGCAACCTGTCCATCGGCGCGATCGAGTCCTCGGCCGCGGCGTGGAAGACCAAGGGCGGCAAGGTCGGTCTGGACTGGTCCGGGCCGATCGCCTCGATCAAGGTCGGCAACAAGACCTATACCGTGCCGAACAAGCCGAACAGCACCCTGGACATCCCGGGCGTCGCGAAGCTGACGTTCAACCAGCTGGTCAAGCAGCAGCGGTACGTCGCGGTCAACGCGCTGGTGATCGACGTGTACAGCCTGAACACCAAGGTCATCGTCGGCCACTCGGCCGCCGGCGTCATCGGCTGATCCAGCCGAAGGCGCCTTCTGAGTCGAACCTCACCGATTCAGACACGACACACCGGCCCCGGCTGGATCCCAAGGATCCGGCCGGGGCCGTTCGTCGTGCACCGGCTCCGACGTCGAGGCCTCAGGTGTCGAGGATCAGGGTGACCGGCCCGTCGTTCACCAGGGCGACGTCCATGTGGGCGCCGAACCGGCCGCGTTCCACCTTGGCGCCCAAGGTCTCGAGGGCAGTGCAGAAGGCGTCGTACAAGGGTTCGGAGACCGGGCCGGGAGCGGCGGCATTCCACGACGGGCGGCGGCCCTTGCGCGTGTCGGCGTACAGGGTGAACTGGCTGATGGCGAGGATCGGTGCCTGCTCGTCCGCGCAGGAGCGTTCGTCGCGGAGGATGCGGAGAGTCCAGATCTTCGCCGCGAGGGCCTGCGCCTGCTCCGCGGTGTCGTCGTGGGTGACTCCGAGCAGGACCACCAGCCCCGGCGCGTCGATAGCCCCGACCACCTCGCCCTCGACGGTGACCGATGCCTGGCTGACTCGCTGTACGACGGCTCTCATGACGCCATCCTGCCGTGCGGGAGATCGTCCGGTAATCAGGGTCTGGCGCAGGCAAATATCCCGTCGATGGGCCGGATCTGGCAGGATCTGTTCATGGCCTCGACTCTGATCACTGTTGCTCCCACCGGCGCCGAGACCGCCAAGGCGGACTGTCCGGCGCTGCCGACCACCCTCGACGAGCTGGTCGAAACGGCGAAGCGTTGCGAGGCGGCCGGGGCCGCGATGATCCACATCCATATCCGCGACGGCGAGCACAAGCCGACGCTGGACCTCGGCCGGCTGACCGAGACGGTGGCCGCGGTCCGGCAGAACACGGCGCTGATCGTGCAGTTGTCGACCGGCGGCGCGGTGACCGATCCGCTCGACCACCGGCTCCGGGTGCTGGACGCCGCGCCGGACTCGTGCTCGCTGACGATGGGCACGGTCAACTTCGGCGACGACGTGTTCATGAACCCGTGGCCGTTCGTGACCGAGCTCTACCGGCTGACCCAGGAGCGCGAGGTCGTGCCGGAGTTCGAGCTGTTCGACCTCGGGCACGTGGCCGCGCTGCACCGGCTGCTGGCCAAGTTCGGCCTTCCGTACGGCGGCCGGGTGCACTGCGACCTGGTGATGGGCGTACCGGGCGGCATGCCTGGAACGGCGGACGCGTTGGTTGCCGCGGTCAACGCTCTGCCGGACGCGGTCACGTCCTGGTCGGCGACGGGCGTCGGGCGTACGACGCTCCCGGTCGCGCTGGCCGCGTTGTCGAAGGGCGGTCATCTGCGGGTGGGGATGGAGGACACGCTGACCCTGGCCAAGGGGCAGCCGGTCACCCACAACGCCGAGCTGGTCGAGCGGGCGGCGTCCCTCGCCACCCTGGCGCAACGCCCGCCGATGTCGCCGGACGAGGCCCGCGAACTGCTCAACGTCAAACGCTGAGCTGGTTGCCTCAAGCAAACGGTGGGGCCGAAGGACGGGTAGTAGTCGTTCGGCGGACCGAAATTCCACGGGTCCCCCGCCGTCGGTGGATCGCCGGCGCCTGACTACTACCCGTCGTTGTGTACGGTCCCGGGATCCGTTCGGCGGTGCCGTGCGTCTGTCGGGAGGTGGTGGCACCGGTCGGGGCTTAGGCTTGCCCGGGTCGAGGAGAGGAGTCGACGGGTGAAGACGCAGCTGCGGTCGTCCGACGATGACGAGCGCGCCATGGCCGACCTGGCCGAGGTTGCCGACTGGAGATCCGTCTGGGGGCCGCCGGGAGCCGGCCTGGACGCGATCCGCGCCCTGGTCTCCCGGGTCACCGCGGTCACCGGGTGGCGTCCGTGGGCTCCCGGCAACATCGATCCCAACCGCTACACCTGGGGCCTGGTCACCCCGCGCGAGACCGTGATGCTCGTGCTGCCGGACGCGGTACTGCCAGAGAGTCCGCGCAGCGGCTGGTCGGCGTACGAGATCGGCGCGGCGGAGGTGGCCGACGCCGAGGAAGGGCTGGACGACCACTGGCCCGGGCAGCTCGCGCTGGCCCGGAGGTACTGGGGTGATCCGGTGTTCGTCGGCCCGGGCGCCGATCTCCGCGTTCCCCCGGAATGGCGAGATCGCCGTCGCCACCTGGCGGTCTGGCTGCGGCCGGGCGCCGAGTTTCACCTGTACGCGACACAGCCCGGGCCGGATGACACCCAGGCCGGCTTCGGGTACTCCGTCTATGCGAGCGAGGTGGCGTGATGGCTGAAGCGGACGAGATTTTCCAGCAGACCCTCGCCGAGGTGCGCAGGCAGCTCCAGGCGTTGCGCCGGATCGTGGACGGT
The DNA here is from genome assembly GCA_963770725.1 of uncultured Actinomycetota bacterium. Lineage (GTDB taxonomy): Bacteria > Actinomycetota > Actinomycetes > Propionibacteriales > Kribbellaceae > Kribbella. The sequence continues at coordinate 234,320 of CAVYQT010000005.1, read as the reverse complement.
CTCAGCCGGCGTCAGCAGGCGCGCTCGTTGCTGGAGCAGATGCGCAACGCCCGGCAGCAGAGCCCTGAGCTCGACCGGGCGCTGAACGATCGCGAACGGTCGGACCAGTGGCGAGAGCACGAGCGGCAGATCCAGGAGATCCAGGAAGAGACCAGCCGGCTGCAGGCGGACAACGCCCAGCGGGCCGAGGCGATCGAACGCCAGCAGGAGGAGCTCCGCCGCCGCGAGGAGGCGAACCTGGACCGTGACGGTGACCGGGTGCCCGACGACGTCGAGAACCTGCGCGAGGCCGACGAAGCGAACCGCCGGCGCGACGAGCAGGCCGCGGAGGAGGATCAGTACCGCGACCAGGACGGTGACGGTGTCGACGACGCGGTCGAGGATCGTGAGCGGGAGCAGGCCGAGCGGGACCGGGAAGCCGAGGCGCGGAAGGAACAGGAGCGCCGGCGGGAACGGGATGAGCAGGGTGTTGACCCGGCCACGCCGGTTGCAGCCGCGGGTACGGCGGCAGTCGTGGCCGACGAACTCGACGACCGCAACGCCGACCTGGACGAGGCCGAGCAGGCCCAGCAGGACGAGCTGGACAGGTCCGAGGCCGAGCAAGCCCCGGACCTAGGCGACGACGGTGTGACCGGGCCCGCGGGCGAGCAGGCCCGGCAGGCGGAACTAAATGAGCCGGAGGCTGAGCAAGCTCGCCAGGCGGAACCGAACCAGCCGGAGGCTGAGCAAGCTCGGGAGGCGGAACTGAACGAGCCGGGCGCCGAGCAAGCTCGGCAGGCGGAACTGAACGAGCCGAACGCTGAGCAGGCCCGGCAGGACGAGCTGAACGAGCCGAGGACTGAGGAGGCTCGGCAGAACGAGCCGGAGGCGGAGCAGGCCAGGCTGGACGGGCCCGAGGCTGAGCAGGGTCGGCAGGCGGAGGTGGACGAGCCGGACGTGGAGCAGGGTGGGCAGGATGTCGACGCCGAGGGTGTTGCGCCGCCCGGGATCGGTGCGGATCAGCAGAACCAGCAGGGCGAGCGCCCCCGCGACCCGCTCGAGGACCGACTGGATCAGGATCGCGCTCAGAACGAAGGCGGTCGCACGGGCATCACCGCCGACAGCATCAACGGTGTCGACACCAGAGGTCAGCAACTGCCTGAGGGCGCCTACACCGGCAGCGCACAGAACCTCCGCATCGAAGGAACCGGCGCCGGAAACGACGAGCGTGGCGCGGAGGCCAACGCCGGCGAGGGTCGGGGCAGGGCGAACATCCAGTTCGCCGGCGGCACGGTCGACGGTGTGCAGCTCCCCAACGGCCGCTCCGTCGGCGTGGAGGAGTTCGAGCGACTCAGATCGGCCCAGAGCGGCCCGAACCCGGCGGCGGGTGCGGCCAGCACGCCCACGGAGGAGACGCTCGCCGGAGGAGCCCGCGGCGGCAAGACACCCGGCCAGCAGCACGCGGAGAAGATGAGTCGCGGTGGCCGCGGCAACGAGGGCACCGGGCGCGAGCCGCAGGGCCACTAGTACACGATGGCCTGAGCGTTGTCCGCCAGGATCTCCTCGGTGAACGCCGGAGCGCCCGCGACGCGGGCGCCTGGCAGGAGATCGTCACCGGTCAGATCGCGACGCTTGGCGCACTGGGTGCAGACGGTCAGCTGACCACCTTCCAGCACCGCCGTGACCAGCTCCGCCAAAGGCGCCGCGTGCGGCAGCTCGAAAGCCTCCGCCCGACCGGGTACGGCGAACCACACCGCCTCCCCGGTCAGCCACAGTGAGACCGTGGCGCCGGCGGCGACAGCGGTCGCGGCCACTGTGAAGGCCTGGTTCGCGCGCTCGGGCTCTTCGGCGCCTGCGGTCAGCTTGATCACCAGCGTGCGGGACATCACGCCACGGTAGCCGAAGGACCGCGGCGGCCATCCTCTAGACTGGCCGACGTGCTGCACGTCATCTTCACCAGTCTGCTGGTCCTGGTCTGTGTCTTCATGGCCTGGTTCTCGGCGTTCGTCGTCTACCGGCTGTACCGCGGCCGCAGCACGAGCTGAGATGGCGTTCGAGATCCCGCAGGGCCTCCACCCGGACCTGATGCCGCTGGCCTGGCTGCTCGGTCGCTGGGAGGGCCGCGGTCACGGGGACTACCCGACAATCGAGAAGTTCGAGTTCGGCCAGCAGATCGACTTCAGCCACAACGGCAAGCCCTACCTGCACTACGTCAGCCAGACCTACGTGGTCGGCGAGGACGGCACGAAGGAGCGCCCGCTCGCGGTCGAGACCGGGTTCTGGCGGCCGAAGCCGGACAACAAGCTCGAGGTCGTCCTCGCGCACCCGACCGGCTTCGCCGAGATCTGGTACGGCGAGATCGACGGCGCGAAGATCGAGATGCGGACCGACGTCGTCGCCCGCACCGAGACGGCCAAGGAGGTCAGCGCCGGCCACCGGCTCTACGGCCTGGTCAAGGGCGAGCTGCTGTGGGCCCACGACATGGCCGCCGAAGGCCAGCCGCTCCAGCCCCACCTCTGGGCAACGCTCGTCCGCGTCTAACTCTCGGCCACCCACGAGTACTCCACCTTCGGCCGGCCACTGCGGCCGTCGTACCGCTGCGTGCGGAGCGCCTGGCCCTGGTCGGCGAGGTGCTCGAGGTAGCGACGCGCCGTGATGCGTGAGGTGCCGAGCGAGGCGGCGACCTCCTCGGCCGTCCAGCCCTCGCGGTCGCCGAGCAACTGGACGACCCGGTCCAGCACCGATCCGGCCAGACCCTTCGGCACCGACGAGACGGTTGCCGGGTGCAATAACCGGTCCACCTCGTCCTGATCGGCGACCACCTGGCCCGATTCGGCCGCCTTCCGTTGCCGCGCGTACGCCGTCAACCGGTCGCGCAATGTCTCGTAGGCAAAGGGTTTCAGCACGTACTGGACCACACCGATCCGGGCGGCCGCCTGGACCGCGGCCACCTCGCGGGCCGACGTCACCGCGACCACGTCGGTCTGGTTGCCCAGGGCCCGCATTCGACGGACCACGTCCAGTCCATGGCCGTCCGGCAGGTTCATGTCCAGCAGCACCAGGTCCACCTCGCCCCGGGACAGCACGTGCAGGGCGCGGGCCGCCGTACCCGCGACGCCGAGGCAGGTGAAGCCGGGCAGCCGGTCGACATACATGCGATGGGCCTCGGCGGCGACCGGGTCGTCCTCGACGACGAGGACCCGCAGGTCAGGCACTGGCGTCCACCGCCCGCGGCAGCCGGACCCGCACGGTCAGCGCCGGTACGTCGTCCAACTCGGAGTCCGGGTCGACCATCAGCGTGCCCTGCCAGCGCTCGACCGTGCTCCGGACCAGCACCAGCCCGAGACCATGACCCGGCTCCGCCTTGGTGGTCCAGCCGCGATCGAACATTGGGCCAGTTCCATCGCTCCCAATTCGGCGCCGGTGTTCGTGACGGCGAGGTCGATCGCGGTCGGCGTCGTACTCGCCCGCAACTCGACCCGGCGTGGAGCGGATCCACCGCGGGCGGCCTCGATCGCGTTGTCGAGCAGGTTGCCGACGACCGTGACGACGTCCTGCGCCGGCAGCCGGGTGTTGAGTGCCTCATGACCGAGCTCCAACGTGAGAACCACTCCGCGTTCCTGGGCCTGGGACAGCTTGGCCAGCAGGAGCGATGCGAGCACCGGGTCGCCGACCGTTCCGACCACTCGATCCGTCATCGCCTGGGCGAACTGTAGCTCCGACACCGCGAACTCGCGGGCGCGCTCCGGCTTGCCGATCTCGATCAGGCTGACCACCGTGTGCAGCCGGTTGGAGGCCTCGTGATTCTGGGCCTGCAGGGATTCGGCCAGACTGCGGACCGCGTCCAGCTCGCCCGAGAGCCGCTGCAGTTGGGTGTGGTCTCGCAGCGTGACGATCCACCCGGACCGGGCCGGTTGCTGGTTCACGACCACCACACCGTCGGTGCCGAGGTGGAGCTCGTCGTACGCCGTCCGCCCGGCAGTGAGCAGCTCGGACAGGGTGTTGCCCAGGTGGAGATCCTCGATCGGAGTGCCGGGGACGACCGTCCCCAGACCGAGCAGGTGGCGGGCCTCGTCGTTGACGAGCTGGACCCGGCCGTCCGCGTCGAGCAGGATCAGGCCCTCGCGGGCTGCGCGCAGGACGCCCTCGTAGAAGTCGAGCATCCGGGCCAGCGCCTGGGTGCCGATGCCGCGAGTGGCCCGTCGTACCCGCCAGGAGACGAGGGCGTTGCCGGCGATCGCGACGCCGAGCATCAGGCTCGCGACGCCGAGCATCGAGCGGACGTCGAGCCGGACCAGCTCCCACCAACCCGGCGCCGCGACGCCGGCGGCCGCGGCGTCCCGGTCGGCCTGGGTCCGGGACTGGGCGATCATCGTGATCCAGACCACGGCGATCAGCACGCCGGCCGTGATCGTCTGCAGCCAGAGAACCTGGCGGCGCAGCTCCCAGGACCGGTGATTCATGCCGACAGTGTGCACAGGACGAGCGGATTTGTGCATTCCAGTGGAGGCACTGGTCCGGTTGGCGAACGATATGAACGAAATGCGCAGTATCCCTGTGCGTCACGTCACAGTTACCCAGATACCGTCCGCCCGGCCGATACAGGAGTCCCCACATGTCGAGCCCGACCGAATCCCGACCGACACCGGTCCGCAACGATCGGACCCACTTCCTCTACATCGCCGTCATCGTCGCCGTCCTGCTCGGCATCGGTGTCGGCTTCCTGTTCCCGAACTTCGCGGTCGAGCTGAAACCGCTCGGCACCGGGTTCGTGAACCTGATCAAGATGATGATCAGCCCGGTCATCTTCTGCACGCTGGTGCTCGGCATCGGCTCGGTCCGGCAGGCCGCCAGTGTCGGCAAGGTCGGCGGTCTGGCGCTCGTCTACTTCCTGGTGATGTCGACGGCCGCCCTCGCGATCGGCCTGCTGGTCGGCAACCTGGTCCAGCCCGGTTCCGGTCTGAACCTGACCGACAAGCTGCGTGAGGCGGGCCAGAAGCAGGCCGCCGGGGCGCACGAGGGTACGACCGACATCATCCTCGGCATCATCCCGAAGACGATCGTCTCCGCGCTCACCGAGGGCGAGGTACTGCAGACCGTCCTGGTCGCGCTGCTGGTCGGGTTCGCACTGCAGGCGATGGGGGCCGCCGGCCAGCCGATCCTGACCGGCATCGGCCACCTCCAGCGGCTGGTGTTCAAGGTGCTGTCGATGATCATGTGGGCCGCGCCGATCGGTGCGTTCGGCGCTATCGCGGCCGTCGTCGGGGCCACCGGCATGGACGCGTTGGTCAGCCTGGGCAAGATCATGCTGGCCTTCTACATCACCTGCCTGCTCTTCGTGATCGTTGTCCTGGGCACCGTTCTCCGGGCGGTCGCCGGGATCTCGGTCTTCCAGTTGTTGCGGTACCTGGGCCGCGAGTTCCTGCTGATCGTGTCCACCTCGTCCTCGGAGACCGCGCTGCCGCGGCTGATCGGGAAGATGGAGCACCTCGGCGTCGGTAAGCAGGTCGTCGGTATCACTGTCCCGACCGGCTACTCGTTCAACCTGGACGGCACCGCGATCTACCTGACCATGGCGTCGCTGTTCATCGCCGAGGCGATGGACCAGCCGTTCTCGCTCGGTCAGCAGATCTCCCTGCTGGCGTTCATGATCATCGCCTCGAAGGGTGCGGCCGGTGTCACCGGCGCCGGTCTGGCCACGCTGGCCGGCGGGCTGCAGTCGCACCGGCCCGACCTGGTCGACGGCGTCGGCCTGATCGTCGGCATCGACCGGTTCATGTCCGAGGCCCGGGCGCTGACCAACTTCGCCGGCAACGCGGTCGCGACCGTGGTGGTCGGGCAGTGGGTCGGAGCGTTCGACAAGGACCAGGCCCGGCAGGTCTTCCTCGGCGACGATCCGTTCGACGAGGCCGCCTTCGCCGCGGGTGACACCCACGCGGGCGACGTACCGCAGGACTCCGCGCCGGCTGTCGAGAGCAGTCTGTCCCACCGCTAGTTCCTTTCCCACCCCTCCGGCACTGCCCGTCAGCCGCAACGCTGACGGGCAGTGCTACGTCTAGCTCCCGGCGAGCTTCGCGACCACGGGAGCCAGATCTTCGATGTACGTCGAGTTGACGGTGATGTACGTCGTACCGAACTCGTCCCGGCGTCGCAGCAGTTCGTCGGCCATCTGCTGAGGTGTGCCGCGCAGCATCATCAGCGAGTCACTCGCCTCGAGCTCCTCCGGCGACACCCCGGCGGCCTGCCGGGTCCACGGCGGCAGCTCGCCTGTCCCGGCCGCGAACAGGTTCATCGCCAGCTCGATGCTCTCGGCACGCGGTCCGGCCAGGTCACGCAGGTCCTGGACCAGCCGCAGGACTTCCGCCCGCGGGGTCATCGCGTCCTTGGCGATCGACACGATGTCGGCCCGGGCCGCCGCCAGCGCCAGCGCCCGCGGTCCGCCGGCCGCGAGCATGATCGGCGTACGACGGTCGCCGTCGAGCCGCTCCAGGATGTCCAGCGTGTCCCGCACCTGGTCGCGACGCTGCTTGCCGGATCCGAACGGCAGTCCGAGCTCGGCTGCCTGCTGGTCGGTGCCCGGCCGTCCGGTGCCGATGCCGAAGTCGAACCGGCCGTCGGTCAGCACGGTCAGCGTGTGCGCGTCCCAGGCGGCCTGCCGGGGCGTCCGCAGCGGTGCCGCGGCCACGAAGGTGCCGACCCGGACGTCCGCGAGCGTCGCGGCCATCGCGAGGGACGCGAACGGCGACGGCAGCTGCAGTCCGTCGGGCATCAGCACGCTCGAGTAGCCGAGGTCGGCCGCCCGCCGTACGGTCGTGGTCCACTGCTCCGCGGTTGCCGGGCTGCCCACCACGCCGAACCGGAATCGCCTGTCGCTCATCGCCTTGCTCCCTTCGAGATTTTGGTACCTCCAGGCTGTCCGCGACCGGGTGATGTCCACATCCACGGTGGGAGGCGATCCCCGTACGCCACCCGACGTACTCTGGTGACATGTCACGGAAGCGCAGCCCCCTGTTGGACCTGCCCGGCGCGGTCGAGGCCGACGGAGTCGACGCCGGTGTCGCGGCCCACTACGGGTCCGATCTGCGGGAGCAACGGGCCCTGGCGGCCGGCAACGGGTACGTCGATCTGTCGCACCGCGATGTGGTCACGATCACCGGCCCGGACCGGCTTACCTGGTTGCACGCGCTGACGTCGCAGTACTTCGAGGGCCTGAAACCCGGTACGTCGACGACCGCGCTGCTGCTGTCGCCGACGGGTCACGTCGAGCACGTGATGTACGGCGTCGACGACGGCGAGACCTTCTGGCTGCACACGGAGCCCGGCGCGGCCGCGGCGCTGATCGAGTGGCTGCAGAAGATGGTGTTCATGTCCCGCGTCGAGATCGCCGACGTGACCGACGACTACGCGATCATCTGGCGTCCGGGCCAGGCGGTCGAGGGCGGTCCGCTGACGCGCAGTGGTGACGACTCGCTCGGCGGGCACGAGGTCTTCCTGCCGCGTGCCGAGCTGGCCGGGCTGGAGGCGCCGGCCGCCGGGATCTGGGCGTACGAGGCGCTTCGGATCGAGGCGGGCGCGCCGCGGTTCGGTCTGGACACGGACGAGCGTGCGATCCCGAACGAACTGGGCTGGCTGGGCGTCGGCGTGCACCTGAACAAGGGCTGCTACCGCGGTCAGGAGACGGTCGCGCGGGTGCACAACCTGGGTCGTCCGCCGCGCCGGCTGGTCCGGCTGCATCTGGACGGTTCGGTCGACCACCTGCCGGCCCACGGGTACGCCGTACGCCTGGGGGACAAGCAGGTCGGATTCATCGGGTCGGCGGCCCGGCATCACGAGTACGGGCCGATCGCGCTGGCGATGGTGAAGCGGAACGTGGATGCGTCCGCCGTACTCGAGGTTGTTGCCGACGACCAGCCGACGGTGACCGCGACGCAGGAGCCTCTGGTCGACCCCGAGGTCGGTCTGCACGTGCGCTCCCGGCTTTGAGCCGTTTCATTCGCAACACTGCGTTTTGCACCTGTACAGTACAGCCGTGACCGAACCTGTGATCCTGGCCGACGTCGTCCGCTGCGGCTTCGTGGAGGGCCGTCACCGCGGCTCCGTCGTGGTGACGAATCCCGACGGCGCCGTCGAGTGGTCCGTCGGTGTGCTGGACCAGCCGATGTTCCCGCGCTCGTCGAACAAGCCGATGCAGGCCCTCGGCATGCTCCGCAACGGGATCACCCTCGACGGCAAGCTGCTGTCGCTCGCGGGCGCGTCCCACTCGGGCGAGCAGTTCCACCTGGACGGCGTACGCGAGATCCTCGCGATGGCGGACCTGGACGAGTCGGCGCTGCAGACCCCGCCGGCGTATCCGCTCGAGGACGCGGCCCGGGACGCCTGGGTGCGTGCGGGACACGGGCCGGAGCGGATCACGATGAACTGCTCGGGCAAGCACGCTGCGATGCTCCTGACCTGCGTGGTCAACGGTTGGCCGATCGACGACTACCTTTCGCCGGACCATCCGCTGCAGAAGGTGATTCGGACCGCGGTCGAGGACACCGCGGGCGAGAAGGTCTCGTACGTCGCCGTCGACGGCTGCGGCGCCCCGATCCTCGCCATCAGCCTGGCCGGCCTGGCCCGGTCCTTCGGCCTGTTCGCGGCGGCCGCCCCGGGCACGCTCGAGGCCCGGGTGCGCGACGCGTTCCGCGCGTACCCGGAGTGCGCCAGCGGGAGTACGCGCGACGAGGCCGCACTGATGCGGGCGATCCCGGGCCTGTTCTGCAAGGTGGGCGCCGAGAGCGTGTACGCCGTGGGCCTCGAGGACGGTCGTGGAATCGCCGTCAAGGTCGAGGACGGTACGCCGCGAGCCCGCGCCGTGGTGATGGCCGCCGTACTGCGGAAGCTCGGTCTCGAGCACGAGGTGATCGACCAGCAGTCCCGTTTCCCCTTGTACGGCGGCGGCGTCGAGGTCGGCGCGGTCCAGCCGCATGCTTCAACTTTCAGGTAGTGGCTGCCCCACGTGAGCGGGCTCACGACCGGTCTGCTTGCAATTGCAAGCACCTTGCTAGCACACTGGACGCATGGCCAGGTTGAGTGATCGTGTTGCCGGCTCGGTGGGCTCCGTCGGGGAGTACCTCGCCGATCAGCGGCGGCAGGCGCAGTTGTCGCTGCGGCAGCTGTCCGACCTGGCCGGTGTGTCGAACCCGTACCTCAGCCAGATCGAGCGCGGCCTGCGGAAACCGTCGGCCGATGTGCTGCAGCAGCTCGCGAAGGCGTTGCGGATCTCCGCGGAGACCCTGTACGTGCGGGCCGGCATTCTCGATCCGGACGACGGCTCCGGCGACGCCCGGCGGGCGTCGGGTGTGATCGACGCCGTACTGCTCGATCCCGCGCTGAACGAGCGGCAGAAGCGTGTGCTGCTGGACGTCTACGCGTCCTTCGTCCGGGAGAACACTCCCGAGTCCGACACCGCCCCCGATCACGAGGCCGCCGCCAAGCCGGGTCCTGCCAGACCGGCTGCCGCTACCGCGAAGAGAACCGCGACGGCCCAGGGCAACAAGGCATCGAAAGCCCCTGCAAGCAAGCACAAGTAATACACATCCTGCCGAAAACACCCGAGGAGAAGCCTGATGGCTACCCGTACGCCCGTTACCCCGCTCTACGCCCTCGCCGGCGCCGGCGACCTGGCGGTGGAGAAGTTCCGCGCGGTCAGCGACGACGTCACCGCCCGGTTCGCCAAGCTGGACCAGAAGGCCCTGCAGACCGAGCTGACCAAGGCGCAGTCCGAGGTCAGCAAGCGGTTCGAGGCGATCGTCGCCGACGCGAAGACCGCTCCGGCCAAGCTGCGTGAGCTGCCGGCCACCGCGCAGGCCGGTTTCACCACCGTCCTCGGCCAGGCCGAGGAGACCTACGAGGACCTGGCCGGCCGCGGCAAGGACCTGGTCGAGCGGATCCGCAGCCAGAAGGCCACCGAGGACCTGGCCGCCCAGGCCAAGACCACGGTGAACAAGGCCAAGGCCACCCGGACCACCGCGAAGAAGACCGCCGACACCGCCACCCGCAACGTCAAGGCGACCGCGACCAGCGCCCGCAAGACCGCGAAGACCGTCTCCAAGGCGGCCGGCGACGCGGCCACCAAGGTTGGCGACTGAGAGTAACAACAGCCCACATCTGGGTGAATCATCAGGCCGGGCGGCCACAAACTGCAGTCAGCAGAGGTGGGCCGCCCGGTCTTTGGGTACGCTCGTGTGCATGCTCCCACTCGCTACGTTCCCGAACCTCTTTCCCGGGTTCGCAGGTCCGCTCGAGATCATCTGGTGGGTGCTGCTCGGGATCAAGCTGGTCGCGCTGATCGATGCCGCGTTCCGGCCGCGGGCGGTGTTCGTCGCCGCGGACAAGCTGACCAAGCCCGGCTGGGTGCTGATCCTGGTCGTGTTCACGCTGAGTCAGCTGTTCCAGGGCTGGCTGAGCTTCTTCGGCCTGATCGGCATCGTCGCCGCCGCGGTCTACCTGGTCGACGCCCGTCCTGCGCTCCGCGCCGCCGCCGGTCGCGGCCGGGGCGGCTGGGGTATCCGTCGCCGCCGGGGCCCGCGCCCGCTGTAGAGCAGCGCTACGAACGGTAGACGATCACCTTGTCGCCGACCTTGATCTGATCGAACAGCGCCTTGATCCCACCCAGGTTCCGCACGTTCACGCAGCCGTGCGAGGCACCGTTGTACCCGCGGGCCGCGAAGTCCGACGAGTAGTGCACGGCCTGGCCGCCGCTGAAGAACATCGCGAACGGCATCGGTGAGTCGTACAGCTTCGACACGTGGTTGCGGCTCTTCCAGCCGACCGTGAAGCTGCCCTCGCGGGTGGCCGTCTTCACCGCGCCGAACCGCACGTCCAGTTGCATCTTCACCGCACCGTCGACGACGTACCGCAGCTTGCGGGTGGACTTGTCGATGCAGAGCACGACACCGGTCGCGCAGCGCGCGTCGAGCTTCTTGCCGTTGACCACGGGTGCCGGCGGGTAGAGCTCGGTCTGGGTCGGCTCGTGGGTGACCGCGGCGAGCTTGTCCAAGGTGTTCTGGTCGACGTACCCGAGCTTCGGGATGCCCTTGGACTTCTGGAACTTCTTCACCGCGTTCCGGGTCATGGTGCCGTACTCGTTGTCCAGGTAGCGCTTCTCGAGCAGCTTGAGCTGGACCAGGCGGGCCTCGACCTTGCGGACGTCCGTCCCGGTGGAGCCGTTCGTCCACAGGGCCTTCGGGTAGATCGGCAGCTCGCCGCTGACCTGGAACGGCACCGTCTTCAGGTCGGTGGCGGCCGTCGGCTTCGCGGTCGCGAGCGTTCCGGAACCAATGAGGGCAGCAACCGTCGCTCCTGTGACCAGGCCGGTCAGCACGTTGCGGATGATCAGCGCGCGCATCGAAACCCCTTTGGTAGACCCCGTCCTACACCCATAGGACGTCCTCACCGGTCTTTTGGTTGGCGGTCCAGCGTAGGTTGAGGACTGCAAAATGTGCACCTTTTGTGAGCAATTCGTGATCGGAGGAGCGGATGGAGATCGTCCTCAGCACCGCCGATATCACCACTGTCCCGGCGGATGCGGTGGTCAACGCGGCTCATCACGCCCTCCGGGGCGGTGGTGGTGTGGACGGTGCGATCCACCGCGCCGGCGGGCCGGAGATCCTGGCCGAGCTGATCGAGCGGTATCCCCGCGGTGCCGCCCCCGGTGAGGCCGCGTGGACGACCGCGGGTGCGCTGCCGGCGTCGTACGTGATCCATGTGGTCGGGCCGAACTACACCGCCGGCCAACGGGATCCGGCGCTGCTCGAGTCCTGCTACCGCAACGCGTTGCGGATCGCGGACGAATTGGGCGTCAAGACCCTCGCGCTGCCCGCGGTCTCGGCCGGGATCTACGGCTGGCCGGCCCGGTCCGCCGCGGACATCGCCGTCCAGACACTTCGCCGTACGGCGACCGACGTCGAGACCGCGACCTTCTGCCTGGTGGAACCGAGGCTCTACAAGGCGTTCCAGAACGCGACAGCGGCCGGAGAGTAAGCACTCTCCGGCCGCCGGCGTCGCGTCTCAGCCGTTGTAGACGACGACCTTGTCGCCGATCTTCACCCGGGCGAAGATCCAGGCGATCTTCTTCTTGTCCCGGATGTTCACGCAGCCGTGCGAGGCACCGTTGTACCCGCGGGCCTTGAAGTCCGACGAGTAGTGCACCGCCTGGCCGCCGCTGAAGAACATCGCGTACGGCATCGGCGACTTGTAGATCGACGACACGTGGTTCTTCGACTTGCGGTAGACCTTGAAGACACCGTTGCGGGTCGGCGTCTTACGGCCGCCGAACCGCGCGTCGGCGATCTGGATCGGTTTGCCGTTCACCATGTACACCAGCTTGCGGGTGCGCTTGTTGATGCACAGCACCCGGCCCTTCGTCATACAGCGCTTGTCGATCCGCAGCTTCCCCGGGACGACCGCGGCCGAACTCGCCGCCGCGGTCGCCTGCTGCGGCGCGACCACGGCCTGGGGCGCAACCTTCGGTGCCACCGCGGCCTCGGCCGTCGTGGTGGCGGTCAGTGCGCCCACACCCACGAACGCGGCTGCCGTGACGGTGGCGCCGAGCTTACGCAGAATGCCCATGTTCCTTGTGTCCTTCCCCCAACTGATTCTTGCTTGCACATGGGAGACGTCGTCGCCGCACGTCCGGTTGATAACGATCCGGAACTACGTCCCCCACGCACGGGCCGGGGAATGGTGTATCACACGGCTGTGATTCAGCCGCATCCGAGGATCCCGGAGGATGCCCGGATCGAGGGTCAGGCCTTGTTCTTGCGGCCGAGTTTCGAGCGCTCCACCTGGGTCAGCGCGACCTTCCGCATCCGGACGGCGTCCGGGGTGACCTCGACGCACTCGTCCTCGCGGCAGAACTCCAGCGACTGCTCGAGCGACAGCTTGCGAGCCGGGACGAGCTTCTCGAACTCGTCCGCGTTCGAGCGGACGTTGGTCATCTTCTTTTCCTTGGTGATGTTCACGTCCATGTCGTCGCTGCGCGAGTTCTCGCCGACGATCATGCCCTCGTACACCTCGGTGGCCGGCTCCACGAACATGGTGCCGCGCTCCTGCAGGTTGATCATCGCGTACGACGTGGCGGCGCCGGACCGGTCCGACACGAGCGAACCCGACGGCCGGGTGCGGAGCTCGCCGAACCAGGGCTCGTAGCCCTCGAAGACGTGGTGCGCGATCCCGGTGCCGCGGGTGTCGGTGAGGAACTCGGTGCGGAACCCGATCAGGCCGCGGGCCGGGACCAGGAACTCCATCCGGACCCAGCCGGTGCCGTGGTTCGTCATCTGCTCCATCCGGCCCTTGCGGACCGCGAGCAACTGGGTGACGGTCCCGAGGTACTCCTCCGGGCAGTCGATCGTCAGCCGCTCGACCGGCTCGTGCCGCTTGCCGTCGATCTCGCGGGTGACCACCTGCGGCTTGCCGACGGTCAGCTCGTAGCCCTCGCGGCGCATCTGCTCGACCAGGATGGCCAGCGCCAGCTCACCACGGCCCTGCACCTCCCAGGCGTCCGGACGCTCGGTCGGCAGGATCTTCAGCGACACGTTGCCGACCAGTTCGCGGTCGAGCCGGTCCTTGACCAGCCGCGCGGTCACCTTGGTGCCCTTGGAGCGGCCGGCCAGCGGGGACGTGTTGGTCCCGATCGTCATCGAGATGGCCGGCTCGTCCACGGTGATCAGCGGCAGCGGCTTGGGGTTGTCCGGGTCGGTCAGGGTGTCGCCGATCATGATCTCCGGGATGCCCGCGATCGCGACGATGTCACCGGGACCGGCCGAGTCGCCGGGCACCCGCTCGAGCGCCTCGGTGACCAGCAGTTCGGTGATCTTGACCTTCTGGATCGTGCCGTCGTGCCGGCACCAGGCGACCTGGGCGCCCTTCTTCAGCGTGCCTTCGTGCACCCGGACCAGCGCGAGCCGGCCGAGGAACGGCGAGGCGTCCAGGTTGGTGACGTGCGCCTGCAGCGGCGCGTCCTCGGTGTACGTCGGAGCCGGCACGTTGGCCAGGATCGTCTCGAACAGCGGCTCGAGGTCGTCGGAGTCCGGCATCCCGCCGTCGGCCGGCTGGGTCAGCGACGCGCGGCCGGCCCGGGCGGAGGCGTAGACGACCGGGAAGTCGAGCGCGCTCTGGTCCGCGTCGTGATCGAGCAGGTCCAGGAAGAGTTCGTAGGTCTCGTCGACGACCTCGGAGATCCGGGCGTCCGGACGGTCCACCTTGTTCACGACCAGGATCACCGGCATCTGCCGGGCCAGCGCCTTGCGCAGTACGAACCGGGTCTGCGGCAGCGGGCCCTCGGACGCGTCCACCAGCAGCACGATCGCGTCCACCATCGACAGCCCGCGCTCGACCTCGCCGCCGAAGTCGGCGTGACCGGGGGTGTCGATGATGTTCAGCGTCATCTGCTCGCCGTTGGCCATCTTGTGCCGGACGGCGGTGTTCTTGGCCAGGATCGTGATGCCCTTCTCACGTTCCAGGTCGCCGGAGTCCATCGCCCGCTCGTCCACGTGCTGATGCGCGCCGAAGGCGCCGGACTGCCACAGCATCGCGTCGACGAGAGTGGTCTTCCCGTGGTCGACGTGGGCCACGATGGCCACGTTGCGCAGGTCGTTACGGACAGGCATGGGGAAGCGCTCCAAGCAATCAGAAGGGTTTCAGGCGGTGGCTACGGCTCGTTGCTGTATCAACCACTCGGGCCACTGACACAGGGCGCAGCCCGTCCATCCTACCGGCGACAGCTCCCCACCGACGAATCCGGACACCCCTTTGACTTTGATTGACTGGACGTCCAGTCTATAGACGGGACGCCTGGGGAGGGGTCCTGCAACAACGGGGGTCCGCGCCCGGGAGTGCCGAGCATGATGTGGGGGGTTGCTCGGCTCTCCGGGGCCACGACCAGCATCGGAAGGAACAGTGCCGCGCTCGGCCACCGCGAACCAGGCGCTGCGGGAACGCTCCCGTGAGCGCATCCTGGGCGCCGCGCTCGAGGTCTTCGCCGCGAAGGGCTACGAGGCCGCCTCGATCTCCGAGATCACCGTCGCCGCCGGTGTCTCCCGCGGGCTGGTCTCGTACTACTTCGCCACCAAGGAGCAGTTGGCCGCCGAGCTGCTGGACCGCTGGCTGGACGGGATCACCGCGATCCTCACGCTGGAAGGTACGCCGGACCAACGCCTGGCCGGCATCATCGACGGAGCCCTGATGGCGGCCGCCACCACACTGCCGATCCAGCGCCTGGCCATCACGCTGATGATGCAGCCCACCACCCACGACGTCTTCGCCCAGGTGGAGGCCGAGAAGAGCGTCCGCCTCGCCCAGGTCGAGGACGCCATCCGCTCCGTCTTCGCCGCCCGCGGCGCCGCGGACCCCGCCGTCGAGGAAATGTTGCTCAGAGCAACCTTGGAGGGGGTCACGGTCAAGCTCGCGATCTACGCCCGGACCTTCCCGCTCGAAGCCGTCCGCCGCCGCCTCTACGTCAGCTACGACCTGCCGGCGCCGGCCGCCCCGCTTCCGGTCCCGTCACCTCCGGTCCACCGCCTCCGCGCCAAGTGATCACCGGCGCGTACGCCGATCGGCGTATCTGCAGAGCCGCCCGCTGAGGGATGTTCGGGCCGCGCCGGGACGACAGTGTTATGAGGCATGAACAAGCCTGTGGTTTCCCGGAGAACGTTGTTGGGCGGCGCGCTCGGCGCGGCCGCGGCAGGTGGACTGGGGCTGCCGGTGTACGCGGCCCGGGACGATTCGGTGGCGGACTGGATCAGGCGGAATGCGGTCCCGCTCGGGGACCTGGAGCACCTGCACCGATCCATCGGCGGAGCTCAGATCGTCGGGCTGGGCGAGGCGATCCACAGCACGGCGGAGATCACCCGGCAGAAACACCGGGTACTGCGGTACCTCGTCGAGCGGATGGGCTTCCGGACGATCGCGTTCGAGGACGACTGGTCGCTGTGCACGCAGCTCAACGAGTACGTGCAGACGGGCCGCGGCGATCTGCGCGCGTTGGTAGGGCAGATGAGCACCGCCTGGCGCTCGGAGGAGATCGTGGATCTCCTCGAATACCTGCGGACCTACAACGCGACCCATCGCGACAAGGTGTACTTCGCCGGTGTCGAGTACTTCGCCACCAGGCCGCTCGCGTACGAGGCCGTCGACAAGTACGTCGCCCGGCACGCGCCCGATCGATTGGCGGAACTACGCCGTTACCTGGAGCCGATCACGCCGGACACGGACGACATGGGCAAGTACGTCCAGTGGTACTGGCGGGAGGTCGACAACAAGGCGCCGTACATCAGCAACTCGAAGGCGGTGTACGAGTTGGTCCGTGGACTGCGAAAGGTCGACGAAGTCATCGTGCATCACGCCCGGCAGATCGCGTCGTTCTACGAGGCGTTCAGCCTGCCGGAGGACGAGATCCGGGTCTACCGTGACGCCCGGGCGGCGGAGAACGTGCGCTGGCTGCACCGGTACGGCGACGAGCGGGTCGTCTACTGGGCTGCGAGCGCCCACACCGCGAACGCACCGGGTCTGCGCACGATCGCCCCGCCGTACCCGGACATCGTCTACCCGAGCGCCGGTTCCTACATCACGCGCTGGTACGGCGACCGCTACCGCTCGCTCGGCTTCACCTTCGACAGCGGTACGACGCTCGGCCCGATGGGACCGATCGACATGCCGCCGGCGTCGCCCGACTGGTTCGAGTACCAGCTCCGCGCGGGCGGGACCGACCTCTTCAGTCTGGATCTCCGCACTCCGGCCAACGGCGCCGTACGGGAGTGGTTGAACAGTACGGCGACGACCCGTGGCTACCCGGAGATCGGGCCGACGTCCTGGATGACCGGCGGCAGTGTCGCCGAGTGGTTCGACGTACTGATCCACTGCCGCCACGTCACTCCGGTGCACGCTCTCTGAGCACCCACGGTTACTGAACTCGGTGCACCTTGTGCTGGGCGGCCTGGGCTCGGGGGCGGACGGTGAGCCGGTCGATGTTCACGTGCGGCGGCCGGGTGGCGATCCAGGCGACGATGTCGGCGATGTCGTCGGACGTGAGCGGTTCGGCGACACCGGCGTACACGGCGTCGGCCTTCGCCTGGTCGCCGTCGAACCGGGTCAGGGCGAAGCCCTCGCTGCGCACCATGCCCGGAGCGATCTCGCAGACGCGCACCGGCTGGTCGTACAGCTCCAGCCGGAGCGTGTCGACGACGGCCTTGGCCGCGTGCTTGGCGGCAACGTACCCGCCGCCGCCCTCGTATGCGACCTGGCCGGCCGTCGAGCCCATCACGACGATCGTCCCGCGCCCGGCGATGAGGGCCGGGAGCAACGACTTGGTGACGGCCGCGACGCCGATCACGTTCACCTCGTACATCTGCCGCCAGGCCTCCAGGTCCGCCTCGGCGACCGGCTCGAAACCGAAGGCGCCGCCGGCGTTGTTCACCAGCAGGTCGAGCCGGTCACCGACCGCCTCGGTCAGCGCGGCGACGTCCTCGGCCGACGTCACGTCGCACCGGACCGCCCGGCCGTCGATCTCCTTGGCCAGCGCCTCGACCCGGTCCAGCCGGCGGGCCGCGCAGATCACCTCGAAACCCTCGCGGGCCAGGTGCCGCGCGGACGCGGCTCCGATTCCGCTGCTCGCTCCGGTGACGACGGCAAGGGGACGCGCATTCGAAGTCATGTCTCCGAGTCTGGCAGCCCGGTTGCCAGCAGCGGGAACCAGTCCGCACAGTAGAACGTCGGGACTTTCGGGGAGGGGGCGCGCAATGGACACTCAGCCGAGCGACGACGAGTCGTCCGGGCCGGACCCAGTCGTGCTCTTCTCGCCCGACGTACCGCCGGCGACCCGGAAGCTGCTCTCCGCCCACCCGGACGCCTTGATTCCCGCGAACGCGCCGAAACAGGATGTCGTCGGGCGGCAACCGGTCGGCGAGACGGTCGGCGGCCTGATCCTCTTCGCCGGGATCGAGTTCGGCCTGTGGATGGCTCTGCGCTGGTTGCTGTACGCGATCTTTCCCGACGGCCTGGCCGTCTGGCTGAGCTTCGGCGCCGCGCTGCTGGGCGGGCTGCTGTTCATCGCCGGGATCGCCGCGATGACGGGTGAGTCCAGGGCCCGTTCCGTCGGCCGCAAGTACCAGGGCCAATACTTGCTCGCCGAGGACTGGGACGAGGATGCCACGGCGCTGATGCGGCGGGCACGGCTGGCGGTCGAGGCGATCCAGGACTCCGAGGTCAACAGGCGCGGCCTGCTCGACGCAGCCAAGAACGACATCGTTCTGCCCGAACAGCTGTGGGACATCGGCCGCGTCCTCCAGCAACTGTCGTCACTGCGCCTTCGTCAGGCGGACATCGAGGAACAGTTGCAATCAGCCCATCTGGAAGCGGTCCTCCATCCGCAGCGGCAGGCCCTCGAGTTGTCGGCGAGCGCGATGGAGACGAAGGTCGCCAAGCTCGAGCAGTACGCCGACCAGGTCCGTGAGGCCGACGCCGTACTCAAGGTCGAAACCGTCCTGGAGGGCGCCCTCCAGGACCGCGATCGGTACGTCGAACTCCTGTCCAGCACCGAGGTCGCCGGCCGGAACGACCTGATCGAGGAGCTCAGCAGGGAGTCCGCCGACCTCCGCGCGGCGCTGTCGCGGCGAGTCGCGGCCGCACTCGAAACCGGCCAGACCCTGGGCCTGCCGAAACAGGACTAGACCTGCTTGACGGGCAGCGAGACGGCGGATCAGATCGTGGCCGCAGGCGGCGCCGGAGTTACGCTGACCACGTGACCCTTCCCTCCGCAGACCGTCCACTCCGGCGGGTCGCGATGATCAGCCTGCACACGTCACCGCTGGATCTGCCCGGGACCGGGGATGCCGGTGGGATGAACGTCTACGTGGTGGAGCTGTCGAAGCGTCTCGCCGATCTGGGGATCGAGGTCGACGTGTTCACCCGCGCGACCTCCTCGGCCCTGGCCGCCCGGGTCGAACTGATGCCCGGTGTGATGGTCCGCAACGTCGCGGCCGGTCCGTACGAGGGCCTGACCAAGAACGAGTTGCCCGCCCAGCTGTGCACGTTCGCCCGCGCCGTCCTGCGGGCCGAGGCGATCCACGAGCCCGGGCACTACGACGTCATTCACTCGCACTACTGGTTGTCCGGCCAGGTCGGACTACTCGCCCGCGACCGCTGGGCCGTCCCGCTCGTCCACACCATGCACACGATGGCGAAGGTGAAGAACGCCAGCCTGGCGGAGGACGACGTACCCGAACCGCCGGCTCGGCTGCTCGGTGAGGAACAGGTCGTCGAGGCCGCCGACCGGCTGCTCGCCAACACCGACGACGAGGCGAACGAGCTGATCACCTTGTACGGCGCTCAGCCCGCGAAGGTCGGTGTGGTCAACCCGGGCGTGGATCTGGACATGTTCAGTCCCGGCGACCAGGCGGCGGCCCGGCAGGCGATCGGGCTGCCCGAGGATGCCGTCGTACTGGCGTTCGTCGGGCGGATCCAGCCGTTGAAGGCGCCGGATCTGCTGATCCGGGCGGCCGCGCGGATGCTCGAGCGCGATCCGTCGTTGCGGTCGCGGCTGGTGGTCGCAGTGATCGGCGGCCCGTCGGGGAACGGCATGGAGCATCCTGAGTCGCATGCGGACTTGGCCCGGGCGTTGGGGGTCGACGACGTGACCCGGTTCGTCAAGCCGATGGAGCGATCCGCGCTGGCGGACTGGTACCGATCCGCGTCGGTCGTCTGCGTTCCGTCGTACTCGGAGTCCTTCGGGCTGGTCGCGCTGGAGGCGCAGGCCTGCGGTACGCCGGTGGTCGCGGCGGCCGTCGGCGGGCTGACGACCGCGGTCGCGGACGGCGAGACCGGACTGCTGGTGCCAGGCCACCGGGTTGACGACTTCGCCGACGCGCTGACCCGGATCGCGACGGATCCGGTCAGTCGCGAGAGCATGGGCCGGGCGGCGGTCAAGCACGCCCGGGGCTTCGGGTGGGAGCTGACCGCTCGCAAGACGGTGGCGGCGTACCGAACGGCGACGGAGACGATGGCGGCGGAACTGGCTGCGGAGGTAGCTGGATGAGAGTGTCGGCGGCGGACGTGATCCGCCAGGTGCTGAAGGAGAACGAGCTCGAGTTCACCGAGAGCGAGCCCGGCGCCTTCACTGCGGACCTGCCGGGGGAGCGGAAGCTGAAGACGACCTGCACGCTGACGGTCGGCCCGCAAGCGGTCCACGTGCACGCGTTCGTCGCCCGGCACCCGGACGAGAACCACGAGGCCGTCTACCGCTGGCTGCTGGAGCGGAACCTCAAGATGTACGGCGTCGCGTTCGCCGTCGACCACCTCGGCGACATCCACCTGGACGGCCGGGTCCCGCTGCACGCGATCACCCCGACCGAGGTGGACCGGCTGCTCGGCGCCGTACTCGAGTATGCCGACTCGTCCTTCAACACGATCCTCGAGCTCGGCTTCGCGTCCTCGATCCGCAAGGAGTACGAGTGGCGCGTCTCGCGCGGCGAGTCGACCCGGAATCTGGACGCTTTCAAGGGCTGGCTCGAGCCCCAGTAGGCTTGCCGCCATGACCTATCGCCTGATCCTGCTCCGCCACGGCCACAGCGACTGGAACGCCAAGAATCTGTTCACCGGCTGGGTGGATGTCGACCTGAACGCCCAGGGCGTCGAGGAGGCCCACCGCGGCGGTGAGCTGCTGCGTGACCGCGACCTGCTCCCGGATGTCCTGCACACCTCGGTGCTGCGCCGGGCGACCCGCACCGCGACGATCGCTCTCGAGGTTGCCGACCGCCAGTGGATCGACGTACGGCGGTCCTGGCGGCTGAACGAGCGCCACTACGGCGGGCTGCAGGGCAAGGACAAGAAGCAGACGCTGGAGGAGCTCGGCGAGGAGCAGTTCATGTTGTTCCGCCGTTCCTACGACACCCCGCCGCCGCCGATCGAGCGCGGCTCGGAGTACGACCAGGCCGGCGACCCGCGGTACGCCGGACTCCCGTCGGAGCTGCTGCCGTCGACCGAGTGCCTGAAGGACGTCGTCGAGCGGATGCTGCCCTACTGGTACGACGCCATCGTCCCGGACCTGCGGGCCGGCAAGACCGTCCTGGTCACCGCCCACGGCAACTCGCTCCGCGCCCTGGTCAAGCACCTGGACAACCTCGACGAGGAGTCCATCGTCGGCCTCAACATCCCGACCGGCATCCCCCTCTACTACGAGCTCGACGAGGACTTCCACCCGGTCATCCCCGGCGGCGAATACCTGGACCCCCAGGCCGCCAAAGAAGCCATCGAAGCCGTCAAGAACCAAGGCCGCTAACCACGAACGGGCAAGGCCGTGCCGTCGGCGCGGCTGTTTGTTGGCGGCTTCGACGTGGGCGCAGGCCTTGGTCACGTGCTGGCGCTCTTGACGGCAAGTGCCCTGGAATCAGGGGCCGTGGCCGAGATGTCATCGGGGTCGTCAAGAACCGGGGCCGGTGATCTCGTCCGGCGAGAGGGCCTGGAGGCGCTCGAGTTCTTCCTGAAGCTCGGGATACTGCGCGATCGCCTCCTGGTTCTCCTCCAGCAGAGCGAGCTGGGCCTTCTGCAGGTTCCTCAGGTGTTGCTGGACCGCGTCGAGATGCGCGACCAGGTCGGCACCGTGCAGGTTTGACACGTCGGCGCTCACGAGGCGGTCGGTGAGTGATTCGTCCATGTCAGGGAAGGTACGCGAAAGGCGCCCCCGGCGCGGCCGCTAACCACCGCAGCCCAACCGCCACCCCGCCCGGGCAATTCGAAGGGATAACCCTCTGGCTTGCCGGTTCTCCCCTCGTAGACGAGGGGAGAAGGCAACAGTCGAGGGGATGTCCCCTGAAATGTCCGGGGCCGGGGCGCGGGCGGGCTGGGCCGGGCCGGGGCGCGGGCGGGACGGGGCGGGGCGGGGTGGGGCGCGGGGTGGGGCGGACGTGCGAAGGCGCCGCCGGCGGTTGTTGCCGGAGGCGCCTTTTGCGTGGTGCGGAAGGGTCAGTTGCCGTTGGGGTTCGGGGCGGAGGCGCCGGCGCCCGAGCCGGCCGCGGTGCCGCCGACGGCTACCGGGAGCTCGCCGGTGACCAGGTAGACGACCCGGCGGGCCATCGAGACCGAGTGGTCGGAGATGCGCTCGTAGTACCGGCCGAGCAGGGCGATGTCGACCGCGACCTCGACGCCGTGCGACCAGGAGTCGTCCATCATCAGCCGGAACTGGCTGCTGCGCAGCTTGTCCATCTCGTCGTCGGTGGCCTCCAACCGGCCGGCCGCCTCGACGTCGCGGGACTTGATCACGTCGCCGGCCGCGTCGACCATCTGGCCGGCCACCGTGCCCATCTCGGTGATGACGCCGTGCAGCTCCTCGGGGATGGCGGGCGACGGGTAGCGCAGCCGGGCGATCTTGGACACGTGCGCGGCCAGGTCGCCCATCCGCTCCAGGTCGGCGACCATCCGCAGCGCCGCGACCAGCATCCGCAGCTCGTTGGCGACCGGCGACTGCCGCGCCATCAGCTCGAACACCTTCTCCTCGACGCCCTCGCCGGCCGCGTCCAGCTGGATGTCGGCCGCGATGACCTCTTCGGCCTTGCGGATGTCGGCTTCCAGCAGTGCGGCGGTCGAACGTCGTACGGCGGTGGACACCGTCCGGGTCATCCGTTCCAGCTCGGCGAGGATGTCGTCGAGCTGCTCGTGGTAGGTGTCACGCATTGTGTTCGATTCCGATCTGTGGTGTCCGGTGCCGCGGTGGGCGGGGCGGCAGGCACCCACCTGGTACCCGCCCAATCGTGACCGTATGCCGTCGAGGTTGCCGGACGGCGACGAGTGGTGAACGCCCGATGAACAGTTAGGTCGTGTCCCGGTCATCCGGTGATCATTCGGTCTTTCCCTGCTGGTTGCCCGCGTAGCATCGTTGCCGTGGACCCCACGCTGGCTGCGGTGCTGGGCGGCGTCATCGGCGCGGCCCTGGCCCTGCTTTCGCTCGGTGCGATGATGCTCAGCGAACGGGCCCAGCACAAGATCCCGGTGTCCCCGGATCCGATCGTCCCGATCGGTGTCGCCACCGTCCTGTCGGTACTGCGCTCGTCCGCAGTCGTGATGGGGCCGGAGGACCAGGTGCTCCAGGCCAGCGCCCCGGCCCACGTGCTCGGCATCGTCCGAGGTGAGCGGCTGGTGGTCGACGACCTGCTCAAGATGGTCCGGGCGGTCCGCCGCGACGGCGAGATCCGCCAGCAGGACCTGGAGATCGTCCGCGGCCGGCTCGGCGCCACGCAGTACGTGAGTGCCCGGGTGGCGCCGCTGGGCAGCCAGCTGGTGCTGGTCCTGGTCGAGGACCGGACCCGGGAACGCCGGCTGGAGGCGATCCGGCGGGACTTCACCGTCAACGTGAGCCACGAGCTGAAGACGCCGATCGGCGCGCTGATCCTGCTCGCCGACGCCGTCTCGGAGGCGTCCGACGACCCGGAGGCGGTGCAGCGGTTCTCCGGCCGGATGCGGGTCGAGGCGTCCCGGCTGAGCCGGCTGGTGAAGGAGATCATCGAGCTGTCCCGCCTGCAGGGTGACGACCCGCTGGAGAACCCCGGCCCGGTCGACATCAACGAGGTCATCGACGCCGCGGTGGACCGGTGCCGGATCGACGCCGAGGACCGCGACATCAAGATCGTGGTGAAGACCGAGCCGGACCTGGAAGTGATGGGCAGCGAGGACCAGCTGGCCATGGCGATCGGCAACCTGGTCGAGAACGCGGTCAACTACAGCCCCGACGGCACCCGCGTCGCGGTCGCCGCGCACCCGATCGGCGACCTGGTCGAGGTGACCGTCAGCGACCAGGGCGTCGGTATCCCCAGCAGCGACCTTGAACGCATCTTCGAACGGTTCTACCGGGTCGACCGGGCCCGGAGCCGTGAAACCGGTGGTACCGGTCTCGGCCTCTCGATCGTCAAGCACATCGCCTCCATCCATGGGGGCGATGTGCGCGTCTGGAGCGTCGAGGGCCAGGGGTCCACCTTCACCGTGAGACTCCCGCTGCGGCTCGAACCCGCCGTGGGTCAGACCGACTCCTCCAGCCAGGAGGAGCCGGCCATCTACCTGGCGCCTACCCCGTCAGACAGAACCAAGGAGGCAGCTTCGTGACCCGAGTGCTGGTCGTCGAAGACGAAGAGAGCTACAGCGACGCGCTGTCGTACGTGCTGCGCAAGGAAGGGTTCGAGGTCGCCGTCGCGGAGACCGGACCGGACGCGCTGGACGAGTACGACCGTGCCGGTGCGGACATCGTCCTGCTCGACCTGATGCTGCCGGGTCTGTCCGGCACGGAGGTGTGCCGGGCACTGCGCAGCCGGGGCAACGTCCCGGTGATCATCGTCAGCGCCAAGGACACCGAGGTCGACAAGGTGGTCGGCCTCGAGTTGGGCGCCGACGACTACGTGACCAAGCCCTACAGTCCACGGGAGCTGCTCGCCCGCATCCGCGCCGTACTGCGGCGTGGTCAGGACGTGGAGTTGCTGCCGGACACGCTGGAGGCCGGTCCGGTCCGGATGGACGTGGAACGGCATGTGGTGACCGTGTCCGGGACCGAGATCCGGCTCCCGCTGAAGGAGTTCGAGCTGCTCGAGATGCTGTTGCGCAACACCGGCCGGGTGCTCACCCGGGGGCAGCTGATCGACCGGATCTGGGGCGCCGACTACGTGGGCGACACCAAGACCCTGGACGTGCACGTGAAGCGGCTGCGCTCGAAGCTGGAGAAGGACCCGTCGAACCCGCAGCACCTGGTCACGGTGCGTGGGCTCGGCTACAAGTTCGAGTCCTGAGTCACATCCCCACAGGTCGCGAGGGCTGTGGGGTTAGCTTAGGCTCTCCTTAGTTCAGGTACACCGTCTAAGGAGAGTCACGATGTCCTGGTCGCGTACCCGGGCCGTCGCCGCGATCGCCACCGTGCTGGTTGCGACGACCACGCTGACCGCCTGCGGGAGCGACGCCGACGAGCAGACCGGCAGTTCTGCCAGTACGGCGGCCGCCGGGTTCCCGGTCACGTTGAAGAACACGTTCGGCGAGACCACCATCACCAAGAAGCCGGAGCGGATCGTCACGCTCGGCTGGAACGCCCAGGACGTGGTCTACGCACTCGGCGAGACGCCGGTCGGGATGCCGAAGGTGACCTACGGCCCGACCGCGGCCGGAACGACGGCGTGGGACGAGGACAAGTTCGACGCCGCCAAGACCGAACTGCTGGACACCAGCGACAAGTTCCCGTTCGAGAAGATCGCGGCCCTGAGGCCGGACGTCATCCTGGCGCCGTACGAGGGCTTCGACGCGGCCACCTACAAGACGCTGTCGGACATCGCGCCGACCGTCGCCTACCCGGGCGCACCGTGGCAGACCACGTGGCAGGACCAGACCCTGCTGGTCGGTCAGGCGCTGGGCAAGAAGGCCGAGGCCGAGAAGCTGATCGCCGGGATCGACGAGAAGATCAAGCAGGTCGCGAGCGAGCACCCGGAGTTCAAGGGCAAGACGCTCACCGTCGGCTCGTTCGGCGCCGACAACTACGTCTACATGCCGACCGACCCGCGCGTGCAGATCCTGAACGAGATGGGCTTCGTGAACGCCCCCGGCGTGGAGAAGCTGCAGGCCGGCAACACCAAGAAGGAGTTCGCGCTCACCATCAGCAAGGAGAAGGTGCCGGACGTCGACGCCGACGTGGTGGTCGCGTACGTCGACGGGCTGGGCGCGCAGAAGTTCGCCGCCGACCCGGTCTACTCCTCGCTCCCCGCGGTCAAGAGCGGCAGCGCCTACGTGATGGAGGACCAGCAGGTCATCTCCGGGATGAGCGCTGTCAGCGTGCTGAGCGTCCCGTGGGTGCTGGACAAGATCATCCCCGGCCTGACCAAGGCCGCCCAAGCCGCGGGCTGATCCACGACCCGATCCGCGGGACCTCGGCCGGTCCGGCGCCGGTACGACGAACGGGCCGTCCCGCGCCGGGGCGGCCCGTTCGGCTGTCCACGTCCCTTGTACGGCGCTCAGCGTCGTACCAGGGCCGTCGACGACGTCTTCAGCCGTTCCCGCCCTCGCCGTCGGCGCGCGGGGACGGGGAGTAGTGGTCCTCGGTCAGGACCGGGATGTAGGTGGTGATCGGGGCGGCCGCACCGAAGGTGATCACCACGTTGATCATCTGGCCCGGCTTGCCGCCGGTGACCGTGATCGGCTCGCCGCTCGCCTCGCCGTTCGCGGCCTCCTCGCCGGTGGCCGGCGGCAGGAGCGTCGAGGAACCGGCCTCCAGGTCCAGGGGCTTCACGTTGCCGAACGTGACGTCGGTCGGCTGGTCGCCGCCGGCCTGGCCGTCCGGGGTCGTCCGCCGGTGCCTGCTCGATGCCGACCAGCTTGTCGTCGGTCGTACCGTTGTTGACGATGACGGCGTGTAGCTCGCCCTTGCCGTCCTCGGAGGCGATGACGAGGACGTTGCGGACCGCGATCGAGCCGGAGTCGGCGTTGGTGCCCTCGGCCGGCTGGTACGGCTGCTGCGTCTGGGCGTTGAAGCTCGCGCCGCAGGCCGTCAGCACGATACTCAGAGTGGCGGCGGCACCCGCCAGCGCGGTGCGCCGGACGGACCGCGAGGACAACGTGATCGGCACTGGGATCCCTCTCCTGCAAAGCTGTTCGAGGCCGTCAGGCAGCAGCCTCCGGCGCGTCACAGCGTAGCTCTCGCGCCCGCCGGACCCGACGGCGGGATGGCCGTCACGGGCTGTCGCGGCGGTGTCCCGGGCAACGATTCACGCGCGCACGAGGCACGGCTGAGAGCGTTTGTCAAGCCGGGAAGTGGCCTCTGACCAGCGCAAACGCCCCGAGCGGACCATTGTCCGCGTGGTAGGATAGAGCTCGGAAAGGGGCACGTGACATATGACTTTCACAGTCGGCGAGACGGTTGTTTACCCCAATCACGGTGCGGCCGTTATCGAGGACATCGAGACCCGTCAGATCAAAGGTGAGGACAAGACCTATCTGGTCTTGAGGATCGTCGCTCAGAACGACCTGGTCGTCCGGGTCCCCGCGTGCAACCTCGATCTTGTCGGCGTGCGTGACGTCGTGGATCAGGCTGGTCTGGAGCGCGTCTTCGACGTGCTGCGGGCACCGCACACGGAGGAGCCGACCAACTGGTCGCGACGTTACAAGGCGAACCTCGAGAAGCTGCACTCCGGTGATGTGATGAAGGTGGCCGAGGTCGTTCGCGACCTGTGGCGCCGTGAGCGTGACCGCGGTCTGTCTGCCGGTGAGAAGCGGATGCTGGCGAAGGCTCGCCAGATCCTGGTCTCCGAGCTGGCCCTGGCCGAGCACACCAACGAGGACAAGGCGGAAGCCATCCTCGACGAGGTTCTCGCTTCCTGATCGACCTGATCAGACCGAGTCGAAGTACGTGATCCTGCCGTTCTGCGTGGGTTCCAGATGAGCACCGCGGCCCTCATCCCGGCAGCAGGTCTCGGGCTACGGCTCGGGGGTGAGACACCCAAAGCATTTCGAGAGGTCGGTGGCGAATCGCTGCTGGTCCACGCCGTACGTGGACTCAAGGCAGCGACCGCCGCCGACCTCGCCTGCTTTGTGGTCGCCGTCCCGGCCGGCACCGAGGATGCGGTCCAGAAGGAACTCGAGCCGTACGCCGGGGATGCCCGGCTGCTCGTGGTCGCGGGCGGCGCCGAGCGGGCCGACTCGGTCCGGGCGGCCCTCGAGCTGGTCCCGGTCGACGGGATCGACTGCATCCTCGTCCACGACGCGGCCCGCGCGTTCGTCCCGGCCGAGGTCGTCGAACGGGTGGTCGCAGCGGTGCGTGCAGGGGCCCCTGCCGTCGTACCCGCTGTGCCGGTGACGGACACCATCAAGCGAGTCTCGGACGCCGGTGAGGTCATCGACACGCCAGACCGGTCGACGTTGGTCGCCGTACAGACTCCGCAGGGGTTCGACCCCGCCGTACTGCGTCGTGCGCATGCGACCGGTGGCGCCGGGGCGACGGATGACGCGATGCTGTGTGAGCGGCTCGGTGTGGCCGTGCTGACGGTCGAGGGCTCCGAAGACGCGTTCAAGGTGACGCGGCCGCGGGACCTGCTGCTGGCCGAGGCGTTGCTGGCGGACAGGAGGCTGAGGTGAAGGTCCCACGGGTCGGCAACGGCATCGACGTACACCCGCTGGAGGAAGGCCGGCCGATGTGGCTGGCCGGTCTGCACTGGCCCGAGGAGGCCTCCGGGTTGGCCGGTCACTCCGACGGTGACGCGGCCGCGCACGCGATCTGCACCGCGTTGCTGAGTGCGGCGCGGCTGGGCGATCTGGGGTCGAACTTCGGCACCGCCGAGCCGGAGTGGGCCGGCGCATCGGGCGTCGCGTTGCTGGCCGAGGCGGCGCGGCGGGTCCGGGCGGCCGGGTTCGAGATCGGCAACGTCTCGGTCCAGATCGTCTGCAACCGGCCCCAGGATCGGTCCTCGGCGAGAAGAGGCCGAGAAGGTGCTCAGTGCCGGCTGCGATGCGGAGGTGTCCGTCAGCGCGGCGACCACCGACGGCCTCGGGTTCACCGGTCGCGGCGAGGGCATCGCGGCCTTCGCCACTGCGCTCATCTACTGACGGCCCGGGTTCGGAAGGCTGACGGGCTCGGTCGAGAACCGGGCTGCCCGCGGGTCCAGCTCGTCCCCGGTTCGTTCGGTCAGGACGCCGTACAGCTCGGGACGGCGGCCACGGAGCCAGCGGCGACCCGTTGCCAGCGGCACCAGGTCCAGGTCGAGGTCGGCGATCACCACGGACTCGGCCGGGACCGGGGTCTCCGCGACGATCCGGCCGTACGGATCCAGGATCATCGCGTTGCCGGTGCGGACCTCGTCGTCGTCCCGGCCGACACCGTTGCTGAACAGCACGAACAGGCCGTTGTCATGCGCCCGGGCCGGTAGCCAGCGCATCAGCCAGCCCCGGCCGTTCGGTCCGTTGAAGGCCGCCTCGATCGCGGCCTGATCCCCGCTCTGCCAGAGTTCGAGCGGGATCGGTTTCATCCCGTGCGGGCTGCGCGAGTTCGTCCCGCCGGTCTGGTGCGGCGCGAGCAGGACGGTTGCCCCGAGCAACGCGGTGATCCGGACGTTCTCGACCAGGTTGTTGTCCCAGCAGATCAGCACCCCGGCCCGGAATCCCCAGGGCGTGTCGAACACCGTGTACGACGATCCGCTCGCGATCGCCTCG
This sequence comes from uncultured Actinomycetota bacterium, assembly GCA_963770725.1. Classification (GTDB taxonomy): domain Bacteria; phylum Actinomycetota; class Actinomycetes; order Propionibacteriales; family Kribbellaceae; genus Kribbella. Next base: position 205,148 of record CAVYQT010000005.1, on the reverse strand, counting down.
TGTTCGAACGCATGCAGCTTCCGGTGCACGTGGACGTCCCCGGTCGGCAGGCAGACCGCGTACGAGTTGAAGAGCTTGCCGTCGGCACTCTCGAGGAACCCGACGCCGATCCCCGCGTCGAGTTCCTTGGCCAGGGCAAGGACCCGGCCGACCAGTGGGCCGTCCACCGGCGAGGCCAGCTCGTGCAGTCGTTCGGCGGTCTGCCGGCGGAGGTGCCAATAGCCGAGCAGGCACAGCTCCGGGAACACCACCAGCCGGGCGCCGGCCGGCGACCGCCGGCCGGGCGAGCCGCTCGACGGTGGCGAGGTTGGCCGAGGGCTGGTCCGGGACCGGTTCGAACTGGACGACGGCGCTGCGGAAGAGGTTCATAGACCCATCGAAACGCCGATGGTTCTATGACGTCCAATAGTTGTTTGGTCAGATTCCATATCGTGGGGTTATGGACCTCCGATTGCTGCGGGCGTTCGTCGCGGTCGCCCGGCTGCGCAATTTCGGGGCCGCGGCCGAGGAACTGTCGACCAGCCAGCCCGCGCTGACCAAGCAGATCCAGGTACTGGAGCGAAGGGTCGGTTCGGTGCTGTTCAGCCGTGGCCGGCATGGTGCCCGGCTGACGCAGGCCGGGGAGCTGTTGCTCCCTGACGCTCTGGAGTTGCTCGACCGGTCCGAGGCTTTCGACCGGCGCGCGGCGCAGGTCGCAGCCGGTAGCGAAGGGTCGCTCGCGATCGGGTTCGGGCTGTCCGGGATCGAGCTCGCGCCACGGGCGGTCGCTCTGTTCCGTAGTCGCTGGCCTGGTGTCTCGGTGTCCCTCGACGACATGTCGTCGGCGGTCCAGTGCGAACGTCTGCTCGCCGGCAGTCTGCAGATCGGCTTCGTCCGGCTGCCTGTCCCGGCCGGCCTCGAACACCTTCGGTTACGGCGGGACCGGCTGGCGCTGGCGGTCCCCACGGCTCTCGATGTTCCGCGTGATCTCGGAACTTGGCTCGACGGCCGCCCGCTCGTCCGCCTCACGCCGGCACGCGGGCCCGGCCTGACCGCCCAGATCAACGGCCTGTACGCCGAACTCCGTTGCCACCCCACCGTTCTTCAGGAGACCGCCGACCTCCAGACCGTGCTGGCTTTGGTTGCCGCCGGCGCCGGTCCGGCCGTCGTACCGCAGTCCGCCGAACGCATCGCGCCACCAGAACTCCGCCTCGTCCCGCTCCCCGGCCGCGCCGCCACCTGGTGGATCGGCGCCGCTTGGGCAACGAGGACTCCGCTCACCGAACGCTTCGTCAAGGCCGCAGCCGAAATCGCCCGCTCCTGAACGCAGGCAGCTCGGTCGAGTCCAGCCACAGTGCGAACAGGTGGTGTACGGCGCCCTCGTCCGGGCTGAACGAGACGGCCAGTGCGATGAACTCGTCGGTCGTCACCGAGCCGTGGCGGTGGGTCCTGGTCCACGTCCGCAGGAGTTCGAAGAACGCGTCGTCACCGAGGTGCTGACGCAGTACGTGCAGCGTGATCGCGCCGCGCTTGTAGAGCCGGTCGTCGAACATCAACTCCGGACCGGGATCTGACAACAGTAGGTCCTGCGGCAGCCCCTTCAACCGCGTGTGCGCCTTCGACACCTGCTGCGTCGCCGTCAGACCGCCCGACGCCTCGGACCACAGCCACTCGGCGTAGCAGGCGAACCCTTCGTTGAGCCAGATGTGCTGCCAGCTCGCCGGCGTCAGACTGTTGCCGAACCACTGATGCGCCAACTCGTGCGCGACCAGCCGCTCGGATCCGCGCCGGCCGTCCAGATGGTTGCTGCCGAACACCGAGATGCCTTGCGCCTCCAGCGGAATCTCCAGCGGATCGTCCGTGACCACGACCGTGTAAGCCCCGAACGGGTACGGCCCGAAGAGCCGGCAGAACAGTTTCATCATGTCCTGCTGCCGACCGAGATCCACCTTCGCACTGCGGATCAGCGAAGCAGGCAGCACAGCCCGGGTCGTCACCGGTGACGCGGCCAGCTCGATCGCGTCGTACCGGCCGATCTGCACTGTCGCCAGGTACGTCGCCATCGGCGCGGCCTGGTCGAAGACCCACGTCGTCCGGCTCGCCTTCACCCGCCGGGACACCAGCCGCCCGTTCGCGACCACCTTGTACGGCGAATCAGTGGTGACCGTGATCCGGTAGTGCGCCTTGTCGCCGGGGTGGTCGTTGCACGGGAACCAGGTCGCCGCGCCACTCGGCTGGCTGGCGACGATCACACCCTCGGTGAGCTCCTCCCAGCCCAGCTCGCCCCACGGACTGTCCTCGGGCTTGGGGCTGCCGCTGTACTGGACGTCCACGGTGAACTCGGCGCCGTCCATGATGTTCGCCGAGATGTGCAGCTTCCCGGACCGGTGGGTGTACCGCTGGGGCCGGCGGCCGTTCACCGACACCTTGGACACGCGCAGGCCGGCCAGGTCGAAGCTGATCCGGGAAAGGGCCTGGGTGGCCACCGCGGTGATGGTCGCCTTGCCGGTCAGCCGGTTGCTGCTGACCCGGTAGTCCAGGTCCAGCTCGTACGACTCGACGTGGTAGCCGCCGTTGCCGTGCGAGGGCACATAGGGGTCGCCTGCGGTCGCCGCCCCGGGCTGCCCGTTGCTCTGTTGCCCTTTGTTGGGGGCAACCATCAGCTCTGCCAGGGGGCGATCGGGTTTCCGGCCCAGCGCGTCCCGGCAGGTACACCTTCACCACGCATCACGAGAGACACCGGCCCGATGGTAGCTCCTGCTCCCACACTGGCGGCCGGCAGGACGATGCCGTGCGGCCCGAGGGTCGCTCCCGGCCCGAAGGTGACTGTGCTCATGGAGAGAACTCGATCATGAAACAGGTGGGTCTGCAGCACGCAACCGCGATTCACCGTAGCGCCGTCGCCGAGGGTGACCAGATCGGCCTCGGGCAACCAGTACGTCTCACACCAGACACCCTTGCCGATCTTGGCCCCGAGGGTCCGCAGCCAGAGCGCGAGAACCGGCGTACCGGCGGCGGCGTTCGCGAACCACGGCGCCGCGACCAGCTCGACGAAGCTGTCCACCACCTCGTTGCGCCAGACGAACGAGCTCCACAGCGGGTACTCGACCGCGCGGGTCCTGCCCACGATCAGCCACTTGGCCACCGTCGCCATCCCGCCCGCGACCGCGCCGGCGGCGAGGATCACCGCGCCGGACAGCAGCACCGTGAGCCACGGCCCGAGCCACATGTCGAGCGCCTGCAACGCGAACAGCACGCCGAGCGCGATCACCACCGTGCACATCATCGGCACGAACCGGCACAGCTCGACCAGCGCCCGGGCGACCTTCAGCTTGAACGGCGGGTTGAAAGTCCGGCTCTGGTCACCGTCGATCGCCTGTCGCCGCAGCTTCACCGGCGGCGATCCGAGCCACGACGTACCGGCTTTCGACTTCTTCGGCGCCGCCGACAGGACGGCGACCAGCCCGTTCTTCGGCACCGACCGGCCGGGCGCGGTCATCCCGGAGTTCCCGAGGAACGCGCGCTTGCCGACCTTGGCCCCGGCCACGTGCAGCCAGCCGCCACCCAGCTCGTACGACGCGATCATCGTGTCGTCGGCCAGGAACGCACCCTCACCGACGGTCGTCATCTTCGGCAGCAACAGCACCGTCGACGCCTCGACGTCCCGGCCGATCTTCGCCCCGAGCGCCCGCAGCCACCATGGCGTGAGCAGGCTCGCGTACAGCGGGAAGAGGAACGTGCGGGCCGAGTCCAGCAGCCGTTCGGTCGCCCACACCTGCCAGCCGATCCGGCTGCGCACCGGATAGTGGCCCGGCTTGATCCCGAGACCGAGCAGCCGGACGCCGATCAGCGTCAGCACCGCCAGCGTCACGAACCCGACGAGCGTCATCAGCGGAACGGCGATGAAAGCGTTGAGCGCGGCCTCACCGAGTGTCTCGGTGCCCTGAACTGCATTCCCCAGTACGACGATCGCCGCCGCGGCCGCTGCGACCGGCAGCAATGACATCACCGCGGACTGAACGCCGTACGCGAGAACCCACCACGGCGCGCGGTCCGGCCGGTGGTCGGGCCACGGACGCCGGGCGCGGCCGATGCGGGTCGCGGGGGAGCCGGACCAGCGCTCGCTCGGCGGTACCTTGCCGGAGACGGCCGAGCCGGCGGCGATCTCGGCGTTCCGGCCGATCTCAGCACCGGGCAGCAGCGTGCTCCGGGAGCCGATGACAGCCTCGGCGCCGACAGTCACCGGGCCGACCAGCAGGTGGTCGCCGTCGATCCAGTAACCGGCCAGGTCGACCTCGGGCTCGATCGACGCGCCCCGGCCCATGGTCAGCATCCCGGTGACCGGCGGAAGCGTGTGCAGGTCGACGCCGCGGCCGATCTTCGCACCGAGTGCCCTTGCGTAGTAGGCGATCCAGGGCGCGCCGGCCAGGTTGGCCGCGCCGGCCGCGTCCGCGAGGTTCTCGGCCGCCCACAGGCGGACGTGGATGTTGCCGCCTCTGGGGTAGGTGCCGGGCTTGAGGTTGCGGAGCAGGAGGCGTGCACCGACGACGGCGATGCCCATCCGGCCGGCCGGGGTGATCAGGAGCAGCCAGCCGGCCAGGATCCACCACCACGAGACGGTCCGCAGCCAGGGCAGTGGGCCGGCGAACTCGGCCAGCAGGTTGTTCAGCGTGAATAGATAGACGAGCCATCGGACCCCGACCACCGTCTGCAGCACCAAGGTCAGCGCGGTCTGGAGCAGTTGCGTCGACTTCGGGGTCGGCCTGATCTCGCGGAGCTCCACCGGCTCCATGGTCATTGTGGACTCGTCCAGCCGGTCGGCCAGCGCACCGAGTCGTGGGTACTCGTAGATGTCCGCGACCGTCACATCCGGGTATCGCTCGCGGAGCGCCGAGACGAGTTGCGCGGCCGCGAGGCTGCCGCCGCCGTGCAGGAAGAAGTCGTTGTCCGCACCGGTGACCGTGGCCCCGAGGACCTTCGTCCAGCGCTCCGCGAGCCAGCCGGCCGTGCCGTCGAGCTCAGCCGCCGGCCCGTCGCTGTCCATGCCCCCGAGCGGCCAGGGCAGTGCGTTGCGGTCCACTTTGCCCGACGTCCTGGTCGGCAAGGTGTCGACGATCGCGAGGAGCGGTACGAGCGCAGCGGGGAGGGCTTCCCGCAGTCGCTCAGTGGCCGCCTTCTGGTCGAACGCGGTTGGGTCTTCTGGCACGACGTACCCGACGAGCAACTGATTTCCGGCGGCGCTGGCGCGGACGGCTGCGGCCGCACCGGAGACGTTCGGCAAGGCCTGCAGGGCAGAGTCGACCTCGCCGAGCTCGATCCGGCGGCCGCCGAGTTTGATCTGCTCGTCGGCGCGGCCCTGGAAGATCAGGCCCTCTGGTTCGTAGCGGACCAGGTCGCCGCTGCGGTAGGCGCGTTCCCAGCCGAGTGTCGGCATCGGGGCGAACTTCTCCGCGTCCTTGGCCGGGTCGAGATAGCGGGCCAGGCCGACTCCGCCGATGATCAGCTCGCCGATCCCGCCCTCGGCGACCTCGTTGCCTTCAGCATCGACCACGGCGAGGTCCCAGCCGTCCAGCGGGAGGCCGATGCGGACCGGGCCCTCCCCGGTCAGCCGAGCACCGCAGGCCACCACGGTCGCCTCGGTCGGGCCGTACGTGTTCCAGACCTCGCGACCGTCCGTCGCCAGTCGTTCCGCCAGTTCGGGCGGGCAGGCCTCGCCGCCGAAGATCAGCAGCCTGACCTGGTCAAGCGCGTCGGCCGGCCACAGCGCGGCCAGGGTCGGAACGGTCGAGACGATCGTGATGCCTTGTGCGACCAGCCAAGGGCCGAGGTCCATCCCGCTGCGGACTAGCGACCGTGGTGCCGGCACCAGGCACGCGCCGTGACGCCAGGCCAGCCACATCTCCTCGCAGGACGCGTCGAACGCCACTGACAGCCCGGCCAGGACGCGGTCGTCGGGGCCGATCGGCTCGTGTTGGAGGAACAGCCGGGCTTCCGCGTCCACGAAGGCCGCCGCGGACCGGTGCGAGACGGCGACGCCCTTGGGTACGCCGGTCGATCCCGAGGTGAAGATGATCCACGAGTCGTCTTCCGGCTCCGGATCGCCCGCCCGGGCCGGATCCAACTGTGGCGCGTCCATGCGAGCCGAGTACGGGTAGTCGAAGTAGCCGTCGGCGTTGTCGTTGTCCGGCGGCGGACCCGGCGGTGCTGCCCGGAGCAGGGTGAGCTCCAGGTCGTCGGTGACGGTGGCGGCCACCGCGGCCTCACCGAACACCAGTTCGGCCCGCTCGTCCGGGTCGTCCGCGTCGACCGGCACGTACGCCGCCCCGGCCTGCAGGGTCCCGAGGATCGCGACGTACAGATCGTTGTGACCGGACGAGATCCGCACCCCGACCCGGTCCCCCGGCCCGATCCCGCCCGCGACCAGCCGCGCGGCGAACTTGGTCGTCTGCTCGAGCAACTCCCGATAACTCAGACTCACGCTGCCGTCGTCGAGCGCCGGCTCGTCCGCATACTTGGCCGCCGTCTCCTGCAACACATCCACCAGCGTCCGCGCGGGTGGCGCCAACTCCCCGCGTCGCAACGTCACGCCCGGATGATACGCCCCCCGGTTAACACAACCCGAACCCCGAACCACCATGAGACACCCACGCGGCGTCGACGTTCGCTCCGGCGTCGCTTCTTCCGCCGCTCCCGCCCGCCCCGAGGCGCGCGTGCTGCTGCTGTCGTCGCGCGCTTCGCAGGAGCAACGAACCGTGGTCGCCGCCGAGCCACCGCCCGACACGGCTACTCATCAGAACGCCCGTACGGCGAGCGGATGCCGGCCACCACTCAGCTGGAGTGAGAATTTGAGGTTCCAGATAATCGAACATATGTCCTATGTCGCTTAGCGTGGATACAGGCGTCGCCCACGCCCGACAGGGCAGCACCTCAGGTAAGCCGACTTGCTCACGAACCACCCAACTGCGACAGGGCTGCTCCTGCTGGGCATAGACCCCGGGCGAACGCACTATCGAGTCCAGCGCGTATCAGCGGGCCAGCTCGGGCTTCCGCGATGACTTATATCCACGCTAAGCGACATAGGACATATGCTCGATTCATGAGCGAATGCCGGGTGCCCCAGCCAGCCGAGGAGTCGTCGCGCCCGTCGCCGCAGCCGCGGGGATCCTTGCGCGTGCTCGCCGGGGAGCGCGACGCGGCGCAGTCGTCCGGTGAACCCAACGGTCACGGCGCGTCTGGCCATGGCGCGGGGTTCTTGGCGCTGGTCGATCGCGTACGGCGTGATGCGCGGCTGGCTTCTCGGTACGGACTGTTGGGCCGGTTCGATGTGCCGGATGACCCTGATCGTGGCGCGGAGTTGTTCGAGGCGTTGGTGTTCCAGGACACGTCGGCGCTGAACGCGTCGGGATGGCTGGACCGGGTGGAGGCAATCGTTCGTCAGGAAGCGCGGCTGGCGGCATTGAAGGCCGAGGCCATCGCCGAGTTCGATGCCGCGCTGCACGGGGTCTCGGCGGATCTCGGGCACCGCTACCCGGAGCAGGGCGATCGGGCGGCTGAGCCGGGGGAACGGCGGTGGGTGGCAGGTGATCTGCGATCGGTTGCTGATGAGTTGGCGTTGGCGTTGCAGCTGCACAAGGGTGCTGCGACGCTGCGAATACATACCTCGTGTGAGTTGGTGCGCAACTTTCCGGCGACGCTGCGGGCGCTGCAGGAAGGGGAACTGACCGAGCGTGCCGCCTTCACGATCGTGCGGGAACTGTCGGTGCTCGAGAACCTCGAGGACATCCGGGCAGCCGAGACCGCCGTACTGGAGTGGGCGCGCAAGCACCCGTTGGCCGGGATCAGGCGGGAGGCACAGCGCGCCGCGGCGCGACAGTCGCCGGCGGCTCGGAGCAGGGCGCATTCCCGAGCGATGGAGGAGCGTTCAGTGCGGATGTTCCCGACCAGCGACGGTACGGCGGACTTGGTGCACACGCAGGATGCGATCGATGCGGCCGCGGTGATGGCCAGCCTGAACCGTGCCGCGGCGCGTCGCCGACGCTACGGCGATCCCCGTTCCCTGGATCAACTCCGCGCCGACATCGCTCTCGCCCGCCTACTGCCCCGCACGAGAACCATCAGCCCCGACTTCGAGCCCGGCGGCGGTAGCAGCGCTGCCCTCGGCGCTCAGGCAACCTCCAACACCGGCGCTGACGCCGTTGCCAAGCAGAAGGCCGGCTCCGGCGACCGCTCCGTCGATGGCGTCGGGCTCGGCCCGAACCACGGTGCGGACGTCAGCGGCACCGCAGCCGAAACCGATGCGGCAGACGAGGCGGCGATCGGCGCGGACGCGACGGTCGTCATTCACGCCACTGGCGCCGAATTGCGTGCCCTTCTGGACGGCGGGCCCGGTACCGGCGGCGAGGCCGATCATCACGGGCCGATACCGCAGAGTTCGCTGCGCAAGCACCTGATCAGAACTCTCGCCAACAGCCTCCTGACGAATCTCCCAGACGCCTGCGGGCACCGCGGTCCGCGCTGCGCCGGTCGAGGCAGCGGGATTTCGCAGGCTGCTCCGGCGCGGTTCGATGTTCGGATCACCGACGAGCCTCCGGCAGGACAGCCCGACACCTACACGCCCACCGCGGCCGTCGACCGCTATGTCCGGCTGCGCGACCGCACCTGCCAGTTCCCCGGCTGTCAGCGTCCGGCCGAGTTCGCCGATGTCGACCACCGCACCGCGTTCGGAGATGGCGGCCGCACCACGACCAGGAACCTGCATTGTCTGTGCCGCCACCACCATCGCCTGAAGCACCAGGGAGGTTGGTTGGTCACCCCCGATGCCGACGGCACCACAACCTGGACCAGCCCCACCGGCCGCCGCTATCGCACGCCTCGCTCCGATGACGACGAACCACCACCACCGCGATCCGGCGAAGCAACTACATCGCCACCGGTCGAGCAAGCCGCAGGCTTCTGAGTGCGTCGTGGTCCCGTCGCGGGATCACGTCAACAATGCCCTCGGCACCTTTCTGCGGACCGGCGTTCGCTCCGTCCCGCCGCCATATCCCCACGTGGTTGCGTTACTTGACCAGGTCGGAGGAGACGGCGTAGGTGTTGCAGGCCTTGTTCTCGGCGATGTTGAAGCCGTTCTGGATCCAGAAGCCCTGGCTGGTGGCGAGGCCGTGGGTGCGTTCTTCGGGCGGGGTGTTGGGGGATTCGCCGAAGCTGTTGCTGGACTGTTCTTTGAACTCGTTCAGGCGGTTGGTGAGCGGGTAGCTGCCGGCGACCGCTTTGCTGAAGACGCCGGCGAAGCAGGAGGCCTGGAGCTCGTTCCGGCGGGAGTACTCGAGTTTCTTGTCGGGGTGGTCCTGCAGGTACGCCGCTCGCGCGTAGAACAGCCCGGTGACGCCCTGGACGTGGTGGCCGTACTCGTGCGCGATCGTCATCAGGTAGGCAAGGTCCTGCTCAGGTCCGAACGCCTTGTTCATCTGCTGTACGTCGGTGTACATCACCTGATTGCCGTAGCAGTAGAACGCCAGCACGCGTCCGGACAGCGGCGCGAAGTTGCCGCATGGGGTGACGACCGGTTTGTCGAACACGACCAGGCCCGGGTCCGGCTTGTCCTGGTCGAGGTCCTTGAAGATCGGCCGCCACGCGTCGTTCAGGCAGCTGAACAGCTTCTGGTAGTACACCTTCTGCGCCGCGAGGTTGCCGTTGCCGAGGTTCGCGGCCCTGCAGTTCTGCTCCGGCAGGGCGCCGCTGCGGTAGATCTCGGCGTTCAGCAGGTAGTCCTCCGCCGAGCCCTTCTGCGGGTTGGTGCTCACCGTCGGCACGATCGACGGGCCGGTGACGCGCGGCTGCGCGGTGTCGTCGGTGTCGCCGCCGGTCAGGATCGTGCCGACGACGGCCAGCGACACGCCCAGGAAGACGAGCAGCATGAAACCAAGCAGGATGAGCCGTGCCGGTCCACCCCGGCGCCGCGGCGGCTGGAACCCGTTGAACTGCCCCGGGCCGCCGTAGTACGGCTGAGCCCATTGGCCCCGGTACGGCGCTCCAGGCTGAAACTGCCCTGAACCCTGCTGCGGGAACTGGCCGGGGCCGGGCTGGTATGGACCACTCTGGACCTGGCCGGGTCGCGGTGCGTACTGCCCCGGCGGCGGACCGGCGTACGGAGCGGCCTGGGGCGGCGGCAGAACGCCGGGCGGTGGACCCACGGGCCGATCCTGTGGACGGCCCCCGTAGCCGTACGGGCTGCTCACCGGTGGTGCCCTCCTGCCGCTCGACTGGCTTGCCTCGGGTTCGCTGGACGAACCGGCACGAGACTACTCTCGACCCATGTCACTGAAGCGCCGCCTCCTGCCGGCTGCCCTGCTGATGTCCCTGACCGCCCCGTTAGTTGCCCTAGGCACATTGCCTGCGCAGGCCGCCGAAGAACAGGACGTCGCCGACCGGATCACGGCGTACGCCGCCGAGGCGACGCTGACCAAGGACGGTGCGCTGCAGGTCAAGGAGACGGTGGACCTGACCCCCGGCAGTACGACGTTCAGCCGGACGCTGACCACCCGGGTCCGGGCCGACTCCGAGCGGGACCGGACGTACGACGTCAGCGATGTGTCGGCCACCGTGAACGGCCAGCCGGCGCAGGGGTTCGAGAACGAGGGCACCGACGACGGCCGCCGGCTCACGATGAACGTGTCCGGTCAGTCGAAGATCGTCTACAGCTACACCGTGGACAACGTGGTCGCCGATTCCACCGAGGGTCGCGAGGTGAGCTGGCCGATTGTGCAGGGCTTCGGTACGGCGATCCCGACGGCCTCGGTGACAGTCGACGTCCCGTTCGCGACCTGGGTGACCTGTATCTCCGGCCGGGTCGGCTCGAGCATGCCGTGTACGTCGTCGCAGCTGGCCGAGTCGGCCGCGTTGCAGATCGAACAGAACGGCGTACCGGCGGGCGGGCGACTGACCTTCCTGACCGGGCTGAGCGACCAGGCGACGGTCGAGCCGAACGCGGAGTTCACCACTCGCTGGAGTCTCGGCCGGGCCTTCACGGTCGATGCCAGCACCCTCGGCCTTGCCGCACTCGTGTTCGGCCTCGGACTGCTGGGGGCCGCGGCACTGTGGTTCTTCCGCGGTCGTGACGCGGCCAAGGTCGGTGGCGGTGCTCCCGAGCGGCCGGTGCTGGACGGCACAGACGGACCGCAGTTCGCGGCACCGGACGGCATCCGGCCGGGTCAAGTCGGCACTGTGGTGGACGAAACGGCTGACGTCGTCGACATCACCGCGACGTTGCTGGACCTCGCCGTACGGAACTACCTGACGATTGTCGAGCTGCCGCGACAGAGCCAGTTCGGCAAGCTGGACTGGGAGCTGCACCGGCTGAACCATGGCGGTCCGGAGCTCCTGCCGTACGAGAAGGCTCTGCTGGACGCGGTGTTCGCGGATGGCGCCTCGGTCGTCGTCTCCACGCTCGGTCCGTCGCTGCGGCCGCGGCTCAACCTGGTGCGGGAGCAGTTGTACGCCGACGTCGTGACGCAGGGGTGGTTCAACAACCGCCCGGACTCGGTCCGGAACCGCTGGACGACTGCTGGCGTGGTGCTGCTCGGTGCGGGCGTCGTACTGACGATCGTGCTCGCCATCGTGAGCAAGTACGCCCTGGTGGGCTTCGCGGTGATGCTGGCCGGACTGGTGCTCGCACTCGTCGGTCAGGTCGCACCGGCCCGCACTGCGCGTGGTGCCGCCGTACTGGGACGCGTGGCCGGCCTGCAGCAGTACCTGCTCGACGAGACGTCGGCCGACCTGCCGCAGAGCCACCGGCTCGAGTTCGCGTCGCGGTGCCTCCCGTACGCCGCTGTGCTCGGGCTGACCGAGAAGTGGGCGCTGGAGATCGCCGCCACCGATGACGACGACGACCCGGACGCCGGCATCGGCTGGTACTCCGGACCGGAGAACTGGCACCTGTCCGACATCGGTGAGTCGCTCAGCAACTTCGTGACGTCGTTCGGCGGCTCGCTGACCACGGCTCGCCGCCTCTTCTGAGCCAGACATACAGAAGCCCGGGTCCAACGTGGACCCGGGCTTCTCTGGTGTACCGCTAGGCCACTCGGGCCTCGTCCGCGGTGTAGGTGTTGCAGGAGTTGGGCTGCTTGCTGTTGTACCCGGCGATGGACCACCGGTAGTTGCTGACCCGGTTGCCGTGGTCGTGCACGCGCGGCCGGGCGTAGTCGTCGCCGGAGTGGGAGATGAGGAACCGCCAGTTGGCCAGCAGCGGGTTGCGCATCGGGATGAACACAGCGTTCGCGCCCAGGTACGCCGCACCCAAGCAGGTGGCCTGCAGCTCTCGCCGACGGCTCTCGAGCAGCTTCTGGTTCGGCGTCATCTTCTGCTGCCGGGTGACCGAGGCCGCCAGGATGCCGCTCAGCTTCTGCACGTGGTGGCCGTACTCGTGCGCGAATGTGTTCAGCATGATCGCGCGGCCGTAGACCGGGTTGTTCCTGTAGTACCGGTTGTCCACCGCGAACGGGAGGTAGATGGTCTCGTTCGCACCGCAGTACGCCGCCCGGACACTGCGCTGCATGCCACACGGGGAGGACAGCTTGCCGGCGTACACGGCGACTTTCGGGGCCCGGAACGGCAGGCCGGCCTTCTTCATCGCCAGCATCCAGGTGCGGTTCAGGCACGGCGACAGGCGGTTGTAGTAGTTCCGCGCGGCGGTGAAGTTGATCGGCGCGAACGGCGGCTCGGCGCACTTCGACGCCGCGATCGGGCCGATGGTGTAGAGCTTGCTCGCGGTGACGAGTTCGTCGACGGCCGGCGCGGCCGGGGCGGACGGCGTCTCGGACGCCGGTGACGGGCTCGCCGACGGGGACTCGGACGGGCTCTCGGACGGCTGCGTCGAGGGGCTGTTGGTCGTCTGCGGGGCGTCGTCGCCGGTGTAGCGGATCAGGAGCGTGACGCCGGAGCCGACGACCAGTACGGCGAGCACCACGACGCCGATCAGTAGCCCACGCGTCCGATTCTTCTGCTTCCGCCGGCGGCCGCCACCCGGCGGCTGCGGGATCGGGATCGGCGGGTATTGCCACGTGGGCGCCTGCTGCACCGGCTGGCCCATCGGGCCGATCTGGCCGCCGGAGCCGTAGCCGCTGAAGCCGGCGCCGAAGCCACCGGCAGCGCCACCCTGCTGGCTACTCTGCTGTCCACCCTGCTGCCCGCGTTGGGCCGCGTGCCGGGCGCCGCCCTGCTGGTTGTTCGGCGGCAGCGCGTTGCTCCACGGCGACTGCGCCTGCTGTGCAGGGGACGGCCCCTGCGACGGCGGACCCCACAGGTACGAGCTCTCCGAGTGCGGACCGGCCTGCGGACCCCCGAACTGCGGACCAGCTTGCGGTCCACCGGTGTGGGGACCCCCGCCTTGAGGACCGCGACCATCCTGCGCCGGCCCGGCACCCTGCGTCGGCGCGGCACCCTGCCGAGATCCAGGACCCTGCTGCGACACCGGGCCCGGCTGCGGTCCGGGCCATTGCTGCGGTGCCGGCCCCTGCTGGGGTCGGGGACCTTGCTGGGGTCCGCTCTGCGGCTGCTGGGGTTGTGGCGGGCTGCCGTACGACGGCGCCGACTGCCACGAACTCACCGGCGCCGGACCGGACTGCCCAGGGCCAGGCTGACTGGGCCCCTGCTGACCAGGGCCAGACTGGGCGGGGCCGGGCTGCCCAGGGCCGGGCTGGAATGGGCCGGGCTGGAATGGGCCGGGCTGGGATGGGCCGGACAGGGATGGGCCGGACAGGGATGGGCCGGGCTGTGGTGGCCGGGACTGCTCCGGGCGGGTCTGCCAGGTCGGGTCCTGGCCGGGGTCTTCGGGCGGCCGGTTGGCCCAGCCTGCGCCGAACCAGTTGTTCGCCGGCCGCTCGTCCTGGGACGCACTCGGGTCCTGGAACTCGCGCTTGGCGTCCGTGGCTTCGCTCCACCACGTGGGCGACTGGCCATCCCCGGCAGGCTGCTCCGGCGGACCGGAGGGCTGGTCGCCGTCAGCCGGTTCGCGCCCCGGGGGTGGATTCCAGTTGTCCGACATCGATACTCCTCACGACCTTCTGGGTGTAGCCGTCAACGTGGTGCATCCGGCGTTGTTCGGGGTGCCGACGCCGCGCCGGGTCCTGCGTCCCCCCGGACAGACTGCTCGCCCCCGGACATACTTTGCGTGATCCGGACGCATCAGGCTAGCCAGCCCGGCCAGTCTCGTCAGCAGCCAGGTGCGCCGTGATCGCGACCACTATGACGTGGTGAGGTGCCACACCCGTTCCCACGGTCGGCCGGCTCGCCCGCGAGCCGGCCGTGGAGACCGCCGTACCGAGGCCTACTGCACCTTCGCGGAGGGCACCGCGAAGGTGTTGCAGACGTTCGGGTTGCGGCTGTTGAAACCGCGCGTCGCCCAGTACCTGTGGTTCACCCCGTCCCCGTGGTCGTTGTTGTTGTCGGTCCAGTGCAGGATCAGCCACTTCCACTGGAACAGTGCCTGACCGGTGATCGGGTAGCTGCGCTTGTTCGAGCCGATGAAGATGTCGCCGAAGCAGGACGCCTGCAGCTCGAGCCGCCGGCTGCCCTCGAGTTCCAGCGCCTGGCTCGGGGCCTCGTAGCGGATCCGGTGGTTGGCGGCGAGGATGCCGGTCAGGTGCTGGACGTGGTGGCCGTACTCGTGCGCGAACTGGTGCAGCATCCACATCCGCGCCCACACCTTCTGGTACGCCTGCGGGTAGCGGTTGTAGTTGCCGATGTCCTCGCTGAGGTTCATGTAGATGGTCTCGTTGCTACTGCAGTAGAACGGCGGACCGGAGTCGTTGCCGGTCCCGCACGGGGTACTGACGGTCCCGCTGAACGGCTGCACGGTCGGCGCCCGGAACCGGGAACCGGACTTGGCCACCAACGCGGGCCAGGACCTGTTCAGGCACCTGAGCAGGTTGGCGTAGTTGGCCCGCGCGCCCGACACATTCGCCGGGCGGGACCCGGACTCCTTGCAGTTCACGGCCTTCATCGCCCCGGCCTTGTACAGCCTGTTGCGCAGCACCACGTCGGTGTCGGTCGGCCCAGGCTTGGGCTTCGGCGTGGACGTCGTCCGTGGTGCGGTCGGCTTGGTCGCGGTCGGCCTGGTCGTGGTCCGGGTCGGCTGACTCGTCGCAACGGTCTCGGACACCGAAGGGGATGCGGACGGTCCGTACGTCGGGGTGTTGCTGGACGAGGAGTACGTCGGGCTGGTGTACGGATCGCTGTCCTTCAACGCCCGCGAGACCCCGAAGAGCCCGACCGCACCGAGCACGACGACCCCGAGCACCACCAAGACGGCCTTGCCGGCGCCGCCCTTCTTCCGCGGCGGCTGCGGTCCACCAGGCGGAGCGCCCCAGCCGAACTGCGGCTGACCCGGCGGCATTCCGCCGTACGTCGGACCCTGCGGGGGCATCCCCTGGTACGGCGGTCCAGGCGGCGGACCGTACTGCGGACCCGGCTGCCACTGCTGCGCGGGCGGGTGCCCACCTTGGGGCGCACCGTAGGGAGGCTGCGGTTGCTGCCCGGGCGGCGGGCCCCACTGGTTACCGGACACCCGTCAGACGCTAGCCGAGCGCAGGCTCATCAACAGTTGCCCCGCTCAACAGACGGACCCAGCTCAGCACCTTGCCCGGCCCGGCCGTGAAGGTGTTGCACTTGCCGAGGCCTGGAGGACTGCATGAAACAACCGTCACGGTATGGTGCCCGAGTCAACTGACCCTCTCTTTACGGTGTGATTGGGCGATGCGTTTACGTCTGCTCGGGCTAACCCTGTGTGCCCTCGGTCTCTCGGCCCTGACCGGCGTCCCGGCCGGTGCGACCGATTCCCACGGTGCGGCCGACCCGGTCGTGACCAACTTCGACAGTCAGATCCGGGTCGAACGCGACGGCCTGCTGAGGGTTTCCGAGACCTGGAAGCTCAGCAATGTCACCGGGACCTTCACCCGGTTCGTGGTCACCCGCGATCACCTGCCCGACGACATCGACCATGTGCAGCAGCTCCAGGACCTGAAGGTCACGGCCGGCGGCCAGGACAAGCAGACCGAGATCAGCAAGAACGGTGATGTCACCTCGGTCGCGGTCGCGGACGTCAGCGGCGCCACCCAGCTGGACTTCACCTACACGGTGAAGGGCGCGGTCGTGAAGACGCTGAACGGCACCGAGGTGCGGTTCGCCCCGCTGACCGGGATCAACCTGACCGTCCAGCAGGCGAACATCGTCTTCAGTACGCCGGAGGTCACGCACGTCTCCTGCTTCGCCGGCGCGGTCGACAGCAACACCCCGTGCACGCTGGCGCAGATCGGCGAGACGGCCGGACCGACGTTCCAGCAACACGGCCTGCCGCCGGGGAACACGGTCCGGATGACGGTCGGCTTCCCCGAGGGCGAGATCACCGCGAACTCGATCGTCGAGTACCGCAAGACGCTCAAGCGGGCCTTCTCCACCGACACCGCACAGCTGCTCACCGCGCTCGGCGTCCTGCTGCTCGGCGCGATCGCACTGCTGCTGCTCTACCGGGTCCGCGGCCGCGACCGGGTCGACCCGCGGCGCGTCGTACCGGCGTCGCTGTTCAGCCTCGGCACCGACGCCCGGATCGACTTCACCCCGCCGTCCGACCTGCGTCCCGGCGAGGTCGGCACCCTGATCGACGAGCGGATCGACCCGGTCGATGTCACCGCAACCATCATCGACCTGGCCGTCCGCGGGCACATCACGATCGTCGAGCAGGAGCACGACTCCGAGTACGCCCGGCCGGACTGGGAACTGCGCCGGGTCGCGAACGCGCCGTCGGAGGAACTGCAGCGGTACGAGAACGTGCTGATCCGGGCGATCTTCGGCGACTCCGACTCGGTGCTGGTCTCCGAGCTCGGCCGCCAGGTCCGGGCGAACCTCGGCCAGGTCCAGGACGCCCTGTACGACGGTGTGGTCAAGCGCGGCTGGTTCACCGAGCGCCCCGACCGGACGAGGTCGCTGTGGGCAACGATCGGCATCGCCGTCACCGTGCTGGGTGTTGTGCTGACCGTCGTCCTCGCACTGCTGTCGACCTGGGGTCTGCTCGGGCTCGCGGTCACCGCTGTCGGTGTCGGCCTGATCGTGGTCGGCCGTCTACATGCCGGCCAAGGCGCCGGCCGCCGGCCGCGTGCTCGGCCAGGTCGCCGCGATCCGGGGCGAGCTGCTCGAGATGGACGTCAGCGAACTGCCGTCGGACCAGCACGCGGAGCTGTGCTCCCGCGCCCTCCCGTACGCCGTCGTCCTCGGCGGCTCGGAGCGCTGGATCGACGCGCTGGTCGCGACCGACGACGACGTCGACGAGGACGAGGGCTTCCCGTGGTACCGCGGCCCGCGCGGCTGGCACCTGCAGTACCTGCCGGACTCGCTCCGCAACCTCACCACCAACCTCACCGGCGCGCTGTTCGCCCGATGAGCAAGACACGAACAGCGCCCGCACGCCGCCTCGGTGTGCGGGCGCTTGTCGTATCACCAGTTGGCTTGCGGACCCACCGGTGGCAATGGCGTCCCGGCCGGGTGGATGACGTAGACGAGCCCGCCCGAGTGCGGCACCCACGCGTTCTCGAAGGCGGCCCGGTCGTACGTCGTCCGCACCTCGTCGTTGCTCGGGATCAGGTGCGACGCCGGGTCGTTGACCACCACGTTGCCGTCCGGGTCGAACCCGACGATCACCATCAGGTGCCCGTTCGTCCCGTACCCGGCCCCGGGCAGTCGCCCTTCTTGAACGACAGCGACGCGACCAACGGGATCCCCGCCTTGATGAACTGTTCCGCCTCGGTCAGCGACCGTAGCCGGGTCACGAACCCGTCGATCCCGCGTTCCGGCGTACGCCGTGTTGAACGGCCAGTTCCCGGCGCCGTCGTACGCGTAGTCGAAGACCGAGCGGGCCGCGTGGTCCACCTGTGGATCGGCGTCGGCCGGATCGACCCAGGCGGTCTCCGCGGCGGTCGGGCCGGCGCCGTAGTAGTCGAGCACCATCGCCGTCGACGTCGCCGAGCACCAGGCCTCGCCACCGTTGTCCCACTGCGGATAGTGCCCGATGTGGGTCTCCTGCGAGTACGTCGGTACGTCGAGAACGATCCCCTCCGCACCGCCGAGGGGGCTCACGGCAACCTTCTTCGCGTCCGGCAGCCAGGACGCCGCCGCCCCGACCGACCGGACGATCGGGGACTGCGTCGTACCGCTGAGCCGGTAGAGCGACACCTTGAGCTGCCACCGGTCGAGCGACCGGTCCTTGGCCGCGACGAAGGTGTCGACGGCAACCGATCCGTTCGTGTCGCCCTGGGCCGGCACCGAGGTGCGGTGGATGTCGCCGGCCGCGGTGTCGTCACCGCTCGACCACCGGCCGAGCACGTACCACTTTGTGGCGGTGCCGAGATCGGTCCGGCCGGACATCGCCACTTCGACCCAGGTACCGGGCGGCGTGGTCGCGTTCCAGGACGCGATCAGCTCGGTCAGACCGAAGCCGGGGGTGACGACCGGCGACGTCCAGTTGGTCCGGTCGTAGCTCTTCGCGGTGCCGTCACCGAACGGATCGACGTACGACGTGGTGCCGGTCGGCGTACCGAAGGTGAGGGCGCCGTCGGCGACGGTGGTGCCGGAGTGGGCACCGGCGAGGAAGTCGGCGGACGACGTCCACGTGGTGTACGCGATGTCGCGCAACGCCGGCACCTTGGCGGCCTCGCTGGGCAAGGTGCCTGACGTCAGCACGCCCACACTGGCAATCAGCGCGGTGAGACTGTGGGCGCCGGTCATGGGGCGTCCCGGCCTGGACTGAGGAGCGGAGGGAGCAACAGTAGCGACTGGAGCGACGAGGGAAGGCCGGGAGTCAAAGCCCCATGACCCGCCGCGCGGCAGCGTGGCAATGAGCACAGTCATGAATTGACCGTAACCCGGGCCCCCGGTGTCGCGGTGAACGCGTGCCGCGGTTGTGGTCTTGTCCGGTCAAATAGTTACGAGGCGTAATCTGTTCCACTCCTCGGCGAGCATCGCGAAGACCGCCTCGTCGGTCCATTCGCCCTTGAGGAACTCGTTCCGGACGAAGTGCGCCTCCTGGCGCATCCCCAGCCGCTTCAGCAGATTCGCCGATCCGGTGTTGCGCGCGTCCAGGCGACCGATGATCCGGTGCATCCCGAGCCCGTCGAACCCGAGCCGCAGCAGCTCCACCGAGGCCTCCGCGGCGTACCCGCGCCCGTGGAAGTCCGGGTGGAAGACGAACCCGATCTCGCCGCCCCGGTGGCTCCACGCTCTGCACGAACAGCGTCACCTCACCGACGTGCTGCCCGGTCTCCCGCAGGATGACGGCGAGCGTCAGCGCCTGCCCGTCCTTGTCCATCGGTACGTCGGCCAGTCGGCCGGCCAGCGATTCGCGGACCTGCTCCGGCGTCTTCGAGTCGTACAGCAGGAAACGCGTCACGTCGTCGTTCGACTGCAGTTTCAGCAGGTCGTCGTAGTCGGACTCCAGGTAGCGGCGAAGGGTCAGGCGGTCGGTCTCGATCGGCAGCGAAAACGTCACCTTCCGAGCGTATGAGATGTCCGCAAGCCAATAAGACAAGGCAGGCCAGGCCCTCCCACGTGCACGTGGGAAGGCCTGACTTCCCCCGGATCAGCCGTTCGCGAGGGCGACCAGGCGGGACTGGTCACCGTTGAAGCGGTTCTGGTCGATCGGGGTCGAGCTGTACTGCCAGATGGTGTGGAACGGCCAGCCGCCCGGCAGGGTGCCCGGCGCCGAGGCGTAGCGGGCGACCCAAGTGGGTTGGTCGCGTTGAAGGCGGTGCTGTTCCCGGTGCAGCGGGTCCACCAGTCGAGGTTGGTGTAGATCACCGCGTCACGCGCCGGTGCGGGCCTTGTAGGTGTTGAGGAAGTCCCGGATCCAGCTGACCATCGCGGACTGAGCTCAGTCCGTAGCAGGTGGCGCCGTACGGGTTGTACTCGATGTCGAGGGCGCCCGGCAGGGTCTTGCCGTCCCGGGACCAGCCGCCGCCGTGGTCGGCGAAGTAGTTGGCCTGGGTGGCGCCGCTGGACGCGTTCGGGAGTGGCGAAGTGGTAGGCGCCGCGGATCATGCCGACGTTGTAGGAACCGTTGTACTGCTGGGCGAAGTACGGGTTGCTTGTAGCGACGTGCCTTCGGTCGCCTTGACGTAGGCGAACCGCTTGCCCTGGCTCCACCAGCGCGGCCCAGTTGACGTTGCCCTGGTGGCTGGAGACGTCGATGCCTTCGACGGTCGCGGCCGGTGCCATGACGGCCGGTGCGGCACCGGTCGTCGTGTTCTGCAGCCAGCCCATGTAGGCGTCGCCGGCCTTGGTCGATGCCGTGCTGACGTGCCTGGGCGGTCGGCTGCTGGTGCTGCGGTGGACGGAGGATCGGTCGGACGTGCTTGGGCGGGGCCGATCGAGGCCAGGAGCAGGCCAAGAGTGACAGCGGCACCCGTGAAAAGGGCGGACTTCACGGTGAACCTCCACAGAGCGATGAGGGGCGGACAGAGCGCTCGCGGAGGTTTTACCTGGCTTTCGTAAGAATCAACCCTTGGTCATCCGTTGATTGTGAGTATTTACCGTACGGGTCGCCGGCGACGTACGTGTTGCAGGAGGCCGGACTGCGCGTCGTGAAGCCGGCGTTCGCCCAGCGCGGCAGGACCTCCCGGCTGCCGTGGTCCCGGCGGGTCCCGTACTCGTCGCCCTGAGTGGGCGTGCAGCCAGTCGAGCTGCGACTTGAACAGCCCGCCGTTGAGTCCGTAGCTGCTCTTGTTCGCGCCGAGGAAGACGTCGCCCAGGCAGCTCGCCTGGAGCTCCAGCCGGCGGCTCATCTGCAGGGCCGCGTCACCGGACCGGTCGTACTGGATGTTCGACGACGCGCGCAGGATCCCGGTCAGGTGCTGGAGGTGATGGCCGTACTCGTGCGCGACCGTGTCCGACATGTCCGCGCGCAGGAAGGCCATCGCCGTGGTCCGGTTGGAGTAGCCCAGGAACTGCCGGTACCGCTTCAGGTCGGTCGCCGCGTCCATGTAGATGGTCCGGTTCGCCGAGCAGTAGAAGGAACTCGGTGCGTTGCCGCTGCACGGCGTACTGACAGGTCCGGTGAACGCGACCATCCGCGGTGCGGCGAAGGTCTTGCCGGACAGCGCGACCTGCCGCGGCCAGGCACGGTTCAGGCAGGTGAGGACGCCGGTGTAGTACTTCCGTGCGTTCGCCGCGCTGTTGGCGCGGGCGCCCGACTCCCCGCAGTTCACCGAGCGCTGCACGCCGGTCTTGTAGATCCGGTTCCTGGTGACGACGTCGGAGTCCGACGGCGGCGGTGGCGTCGTCGGCGTCGTCCTGGTCGGCTGCGGCCGCGTCGGCCCGGTGGTCGGAACCGTGGGCTCGGCGCGTGCTCTCGGTCGGCTCCTCGGTCGGCTCGTACGTCGACGTGTAGGTGGGCTGTGGGGACGGTGTAGTCGTCGTCGGGGCCGTTCGACGCCTGGGTCCACATCCACAGCGCGACGGCACCGGCCACCAGCGACCACGATCGGCAGCACGACGAACGGCGCCTTGCTCTTCTTCCTAGGCGGCGGCGGGAACCCGTTCGAGCCCCACCCGAAACCAGGCCCCTGCGGCGGCGGACCCCACTGCTGCGGACCCGGCGGGCCGTACTGCTGCGGACCGGGCGGCCCGTACTGCGGCGGCGGCCCCTGGTACTGCGGCGGAGGCCCGTACTGCGGCGGTGGTCCCTGGTACGGCGATCCCTGCGGGGGCGGTCCCTGGTACGGCGGTGGTCCCTGGGGCGGCGGTCCGCCGTACGGGGGCTGGTTCGACAAGAGGTCCTCCTGAGGCTGGTCCGGACAATATTGTCAGGAGGAGGTGTCAGTTCCCGTTACCCTTGATCGGTGACACTTCGCTTGTACGACACCGCGACAGCAGCAGTGAGGGATTTCGTACCGGTCCATCCGGGCAAGGTCGGGATCTACCACTGTGGGCTGACGGTGCAGGGTGCCCCGCATGTCGGGCACATCTACAAGGAGGTCGTGTTCGACGTCCTGCGGCGCTGGCTCGAGCGCTCCGGGTACGAGGTCACCGTGATCGCGAACGTGACCGACATCGAGGACAAGATCCTGGCCAAGTCGGCCGAGCGCGGCGTCCCGTGGTGGGCGCACGCCTACGAGTTCGAGCGCGAGCTGCACTGGTCGTACGACGTGCTCGGCTGCCGCCCGCCGACGTACGAGCCGCGCGCCACCGGTCACATCCCGGAGATGCTGGAGATCATCGACCAGCTGATCGAGCGCGGGCACGCGTACGTCGCCCCGGACGGGTCCGGCGACGTCTACTTCGACGTGAAGTCCTGGCCGTCGTACGGCGAGCTGTCGAACCAGAAGATCGAGGACATGGAAGCCGCCGAGGACGCGGACCCGCGCGGTAAGCGGGACCCGCGGGACTTCGCGCTGTGGAAGGGCCACACCGAGAACATTCCGCGGACGGCCTCCTGGCCGGCGCCGTGGGGACGCGGCCGCCCGGGCTGGCACCTGGAGTGCTCGGCGATGGCGGGCAAGTACCTCGGCGAGGAGTTCGACATCCACGGCGGCGGGCTGGACCTGCGGTTCCCGCACCACGAGAACGAGCTGGCCCAGTCGACCGCGATCGGGCAGAAGTTCGCCCGGTTCTGGATGCACAACGCGCTCGTCACCACGGCCGGCGAGAAGATGTCCAAGTCGATGGGCAACAGCGCGGTCGTGCGCAACGTGGTCGAGCGGGTCCGCCCGATCGAGCTGCGGTACTACCTGGTCCAGTCGCACTACCGGTCCGTGGTGGAGTTCTCGTTCGGTGCGCTGGACGAGGCGGCGACGAGCTTCCAGCGGGTCGAGGGGTTCATCACCCGGGCCACCGAGGTGACCGGTGGGGTCGAGCCGGCCGCCGGGTTGCCGGCCGACTTCGTCGCCGCGATGGACGACGACCTGGGCACGCCGGGCGCGATCGCCGTACTGCACAACACCGTGCGGGACGGGAACAAGCTGGTCGCCGACGGGGATTCGCCTGCGCTGCGGGAGAATCTGGCCTCGGTCCGCGGGATGCTCGGCGTGCTCGGGCTGGATCCGCTGGCCGAGCCGTGGGTGTCCAGGACCGGTGCCACCGAAGAGCTCAATGAGGTGGTGGACGGGTTGGTCAAGGCGCTGTTGGAGCAGCGGCAGGCCGCCCGGGAGCGTAAGGACTATGCCGCGTCGGACGAGATCCGCGACCGGCTGAAGGCGCTCGGCGTCGCCGTCGAGGACACCCCACAGGGGCCTCGCTGGTCGATCGCCGCGCCGACAACTACCGAAGGAAGCTGACGTGCCAGGCAGTAGCCAGCGCAAGGGCGCCATCCGGAAGAAGCCTCGTGGGAACCCGACCGCCGGATCCGGTGGCCGGGTTCGCCGCGGTCTGGAGGGCAAGGGCCCGACGCCGAAGGCGGTCGACCGGGTCAAGCACCCCGCGCACAAGCGGGCGAAGGCGGCGGAGCGGGCCAAGGACGCGCGAGCGTTCCCGCCGCCCGGCCCGGAAGGACACCGACTCGTCCGTCGAGTGGGTGTACGGCCGCAACCCGGTGGTCGAGGCGCTCCGGGCCGGTGTCCCGGTGTCCGCGCTTCACGTTGCCGAAGGCACCGAACGGGACGCCCGGCTGCGCGAGGCCCTGCTGATCGCGGTCGAGCACGGTATCTCGGTGCTCGAGGTGCCGCGGACCGAGCTCGACCGGGTGACCAGCAACGGCGCCCACCAGGGTGTCGCGGTGCAGATCCCGCCGTACGAGTACGCACATCCGGACGACCTGCTCACCCGGGCGTACGACGCCGGCGAGGTGCCGCTCGTGGTCGCGCTCGACGGGGTGACCGACCCGCGCAACCTGGGCGCGATCACCCGGTCCGCGGCCGCTTTCGGTGCGCACGGCGTACTGGTGCCGGAGCGTCGTGCGGCGTCGATGTCCGCGTCGGCGTGGAAGACGTCGGCCGGTGCGGCGGCCCGGATCCCGGTGGCCCGGGCGACGAACCTGAACCGCGCGCTCAAGTCCTACAAGGACGCCGGCCTGCTGGTCGTCGGCCTGGACATGGGCGGCGAGGTCGAGCTCCCCGAGCTGGACGCCGCCACCGAGCCGCTCGTCCTCGTCGTCGGCTCCGAAGGCAAGGGCCTGGCCCGCCTGGTCCGGGAGAACTGCGACATCATCGTCTCCATCCCGATGACCAGCGCCACCGAATCCCTCAACGCCGGCATCGCCACCGGCGTAGCCCTCTACGAAATCTCCCGCCGCCGCGGGAACTGAAGACACAGGGCGGCGCCCCGGACCCGAGCGGGTCCGGGGCGCCGTCGTTGTGCTTCGGGGTCAGTAGACGCTGACGCCGTAGCGGGAGAGAACTTCGGTGACGGGCTGGAAGTAGGTCGTGCCGCCGGAGGAGCAGTTGCCGGAACCGCCGGAGGTCAGACCCAGGGCCACGGTACCGGCGAACAGCGCACCGCCGGAGTCGCCGCCCTCGGCGCAGACGTTGGTCCGGATCAGGCCGGTGACCGTGCCCTCGGCGTAGTTCACCGTGGCGTTGGTACCGGTGACCGAGCCGCTGCGCAGACCGGTCGTGCTACCACTGCGCTTGACCGCCTGGCCGACGAACGCGTTCCCGGCCGAGGTGATGTCCTGCGTCGAGCCGTTGTAGAGGTTCACGTTGCCGGGGTGGTTCGTGTACGACGTGCTGTACCGGACGATCCCGTAGTCGTTACCCGGGAAGCTGGTCCCGGAGCGGGTGCCGAGCAGGGTCGTCTTGCTGGAGTTCGCGTACCAGCTGGACGCGATGTTGGTGCAGTGACCGGCGGTCAGGAAGTAGTACGTGCTGCCGCTGCGGACGTTGAAGCCGAGCGAGCAGCGGTACTGCCCGCCGTAGATGGCGTCACCGCCGCGGATGAGCTTCGACAGCTTGCCGGACATCTTCTCCAGCGTGACCCGGTCACCGAACTGCTTGGTGACATTGGTGAGCGCCGTCAGCTTCCCACCGGTGACCGTGTCGTCGTACGAGACGATGATCCGGCCGTCCGGGTTGGTCTGCCAGGCGGTGCCCGGGATGGTCGCGTCCTTGGACAAGGTCGCGGTGATGGCGGTGGCGGACAGTGCCGACGGCTCGACCGGGGCCGCCGAGGCCTGCGTGGAGAGCAGACCTGCGGCGGCGAGCCCGGCGGCAGCCACGATCGCAGCGGTACGGCGGATGGGTGAAATGTTCACGGTTTCAGCCTCCTCACGATGAGGACGCGCTCGGGGCGGGTGCGTCCTTGACTTCAACCGTGTCCAGTTGTACCCCACTCTGTCCCTGAGTATTCAGGTAAATTCGTAGAGTGAGGGTAATCCTGCGCTCAGTAGACGGTCACGCCGTACGCGTTGAGCGCCTCGACGACCGGCTGGAAGTAGGTCACGCCGCCGGAGGAGCAGTCGCCGGACCCGCCGGAGGTCAGGCCGAAGGCCCAGTGCCGGTAGAACAGCGGGCCGCCGGAGTCGCCGGGCTCGGCGCAGACGCTGGTCCGGATCAGACCCGCGACCCGGCCGTCGCCGTAGTTGACCACGGCGCCGAGGCCGGTGACCCGGCCGCTGTGCAGACCGGTGGTGATGGCCGGCGCGGTACACGTACTGCCCGATGCCCGGGTTCATCGCCGTGGTGATGTCCTGCGAGCGGCCGTTGTAGAGGTACACGCTGCCGCCGGGCGGACGGATGACTGTCGGGTAGATGACCAGGGCGTAGTCGTTCCACGGGTAGCTGGAGTGGTGCAGCTTGCCGAGGTAGACGTTGTGGTCGTCGTCCTGGTACCAGGTCGAGGCCTCGTTGCCGCAGTGACCGGCGGTCAGCATGTAGTACTTGCCTCGCCGCTGGACGTTGAAGCCGGCCGAGCACTTGATGTCGCCACCCCAGATGCCGGTGCCGCCGCTGACGTACTTGGTCAGCTTGCCGGGAAGCTTCTCGAGGACGACGTTCTCGCCGAGCTTCTTGGTGACCTTGGTCAGGGCGTCAGCTTCGTGCCGGTGACGGTGGAGTCGTAGGAGACGAGGACCTTGCCGTCCGGCCGCGTCATCCACGCGGTCCCGGGGGTCGTCACCTCCTCGTTGAGGGTGGACGTGATCGCTGCCGCGGACAGCCGGGGCGGCTTACCCGGGTCGGCGGTGGCCGGCAGTGCGGCCAGTGACATAGCAGTAGCGGCGACGATCGCCGCCGTGCGTCGGAGGGTGGAGGATCGCATGTCTATAGCCTTCCGTAACGAGCAGCGGGCGGACCGGCCGTGGCAGCTTCAGGACATCAAGCGCTTGGATGGCGAGTCTAGGCGTCCGTAGGTCAACGTGCGGTCGAACAGTTGCCGCTCTCCGCGCAGTTCCGCGTGGTCGACCTCCACCGCCCAGTCCTCGCCGGACAACGTCACCGTCATCGCACCGTTGCCGAACCACGGACCGTGCGCGATCCGCCAGTCGGCGGCCACATCCCGGACGCCGGCCGATCGTGCGAGCTTGTGCAGCAGCGTCGTCATCCAGCGCTTGTCCAGCAGGTGATTCGCCCACCGGATGTGCCGCGGTACCGGGTTCCGGAACGGCGACATGGTCAGCTGGCGGATCGCCGTACCGGGATGGTCGACGGCGAGTCAGCCGTGCCTCGGCGATGTAGCTGCAGTGCACGTCGCCGGACAGCATCAGCACCGACGCCGGCGGATCCTCGCCGCCGACCAGTTCGGCGAGCAGGTCGGTCACGTCGTCGAACGACTTCCGGAACGAGGCCCAGTGCTCCAGATCCATGCCCTGCCGGATCTTCTCGCCGATCCGCGCGCCGCGCGGTCCCCAGGCACCGGACGAGACCGCCTCGTCCCAGCCCTCCAGGTGGTGCAGCCCGGGCGCGAGCAGGAACGGCAGCGTCGACGCGAGCAGCAGATGGTGGATCGGCCGGGACGCCTCGACGGTGTGGCGCCGGACCCACTCCCACTCGTGCGCGTCGACCATCGCCCGTTCGCCCGGCTCGAGGTGCCGCGAGCAGCGCGAGTCGACCGCGACCAGCCGGACTCCGCGGGACTCGTGCGCCGAAGTCGCGGTAGAAGCTCCACCGGGTCGAGGCCGGATCCTCGTCCGCCGCCCACGCGAAGCTGTCCAGGTACGCCGTCCGTTCGTCGTCGTCCTCGATCGAGAGCATCGCCCGGTACGTCGCGTCCTGGTCGAGCTGCTCGGGCGACAGGTTGCCGAGGTGCTGATAGACCCAGTACGACGCGTAGGCGCCGACGACCCGGTCATGCCACCAGGGCTGCGACGTGACCCAGCGACGCCAGGTCAGCGAGGTGTTCCAGTCGTCGCGCAGGTCGTGGTCGTCGAGCAGCATGCACAGCGGGACCGTGGAGAACAGCCACCGCACCGCCGGCGTCAGCCAGGAGTCGTCGTACAGCCAGGTGTACTCCGCGAAGTTGCCGATCTCGTCGGCCACCTCGGAATCCTGCCGGCCGCCGTGCGCCTCCCGGAGCTTCTCGAGTACGGCGCTCGACGGATCGTCGGCGTACACCTGGTCGCCGAGGAGCAGGATCGCGTCCGGCGCCGCGTCGGTCCCGGCCGCCATCCGGTCGGCCAGCGCGACGAGCGCGTCCGGGCCGAACTCCTTGAAGCTCGCCTCGTCGAACGGCGCCGACCGCCGGCACGACCCGAAGGTCAGCCGGAACGTCCCGTCCGCACGCGGCGTCCGGATCACGCTCGGGCCGAACTCGCTGTCCGGCAACGGCCAGACCTCGTCGCCGTCCAGCCGGACCTCGTACGGCGTCTCGCTACCCGGCGTCAGGCCCTCGATGCGGACCAGCGCGTAGTGATGACCGTGCACCGTCCACGTCCGGGCCCGGTGACCGAGCACCTCGACCTCGCAGGGCGTGCTGGTCTCGACCCAGACAGTGGCCCGAGTGTCGTCGACGTACCGCAGCAGCGGCCCAAGCCTGAGTTCCATCCGGATGAACCTACTAGTGAGGTCAATCCAGCCGAAGGGAGTGCAGCACGAAGGATGCGAGCTCGCGGTAGGCCTCGGCGTCGTTCAGGCCGGTCCGGCGGGCGATGTCGCCGCGCTGGATCGCCTGCATGGTGTGCGCGATCATCTCGGCCGCGAACGCGATGTCGACCGGCCGGAACGCGTTGTTGTTGATGCCGTCCTCGATCAGCGTCCGGACCCGGTCGGCCGCGATCCGGGTGTTCCGTTCGTACACCGAGCGGGCCGGGGCGAACCGGGCCACGTCGTCCAGGAAGGTCCGGCTGGCCGGCCGGAGCGCGTCCGCGACCGCGTTCAGGTACGCCGCGATCCGCCGGTCGTGCCGGGTCTGCCGGGCCACCGCGGACTCCACCTGGGCGGTGGCATTCTTGAAGTAGTGCTTCACCACCTCGACGGCGAGCTGCTCCTTGCTCGGCGCGAGCGCGTAGAGCGTCGTCTTGCTGCAGCGCAGCTCGGCGGCGAGGTCATCCAGGGTGAACCGGCTGAAGCCCTGCGTGAGAAACAGGGACAAGAGCCGGTCGAGCAGCTCGGACTGCCTGCGGGTGCGGCGTCCCGGAACGACCGTTGTCATATCGAGACAGCATAGAACGATACTGAAGTATGGTCATCAGTACCGCTCGTAGTATCATTTCTGCAGCCGTTGAGAGGGGTGCCTGATGGCTGTCGATCGTCTGCTGCCGACCGAGGAATCCACTGACCTGCTGGCTCTCGTGCGCGACCTGTGCACGCACGAGCTGGCGCCGTACGCCGCACAGGCGGAGGAGAGCGAGACGTTCCCGCGGGACGCGTTCCGCACGCTCGGCAAGGCCGGCCTGCTCGGCCTGCCCTACCCGGAGCAGTACGGCGGCGCCGAGCAGCCGTACGAGGTGTACCTGCAGATGCTGGAGGAGGTCGCCGCAGCCTGGATGTCGGTCGGCGTCGGGGTGTCGGTGCACACCATGACCAGCTACGCGGTCGCCACCTTCGGTACGGAGGAGCAGCGGGCCCGGCTTGCTGCCCGACATGGTCGGCGGCGAGCAGCTCGGCGCCTACGCGCTGTCCGAGCCGCAGGCCGGTTCCGACATCAGCGCGATGACCACGAAGGCGGTCCGCGACGGCGACGAGTACGTCCTGACCGGGACCAAGGCGTGGATCAGTCACGGCTCGCACGCCGACTTCTACACCACCTTCGCCCGCACCTCGGACGACCCGAAGCACGGCATCTCCGCCTTCCACGTGCCGGGCTCGTCGGAGGGCCTCAGCTTCGGTGCGCCCGAACGCAAGATGGGTCTGACCGGATCGACCACGACGCTGGTCAACTACGACGGCGTCCGGGTCCCGGCCGGCAACCTGATCGGCGCCGAGGGCGACGGGATGCGGATCGCCCTGTCCGCCCTGGACTCCGGCCGGCTCGGGATCGCCGCCTGCGCGACCGGTCTGGCCCAGGCCGCGCTCGAGGTCGCGGCGTCGTACGCGCTGGAGCGCAAGCAGTTCGGGCAGGCGATCTCGGACTTCCAGGGCATCCAGTTCCTGCTGGCCGACATGGCCGCCGCGGTCGAGTCGGCCCGGTCGACGTACCTGCAGGCCGCCCGGCGGCGCGACCTCGGCCGGCCGTTCACCCAGCAGGCCGCCATCGCCAAGCTGATCTGCACCGACGCCGCGATGAAGGTGACCACGGACGCCGTCCAGGTGCTCGGTGGGTACGGTTACACCCGCGAGTTCCCGGCCGAGCGCTACATGCGCGAGGCCAAGGTCACCCAGATCTTCGAAGGCACCAACCAGATCCAGCGGCTCGTGATCAGCCGCGATCTCTTGAGGAGCGTTTGATGAAGTTAGGCCCCTCCGACGTCGCCCTGGTCACCGGTGGCGGTTCCGGCCTCGGAGAGGCGACGGTACGGCGCCTGGCCGCGGAGGGGATCGGGGTCGTGATCGTCGACCTGCCCTCCTCGGCCGGCAAGGCGGTCGCCGAGGAGCTGGGCGACCGGGTCGTCTTCGCACCGGCCGACGTCACCGACGAGACCGCGGTGACCGCCGCCCTGGACGCGGCCGCTTCACTCGGCACCCTGCGCGTGGTCGTCACCTGCGCGGGTATCGCGACCCCGGGCCGGGTCGTCGGCCGGAAGGGCCCGTTGCCGCTGGCAACTTTCCGGCAAGTGGTCGAGGTCAACCTGATCGGCACCTTCAACGTGCTCCGGCTGGCCGCCGAGCGGATGATCGCCCAGCCGGCCGGCGGCGACGGCGACCGTGGTGTCGTGGTGATGACCGCGTCCATCGCGGCGTACGACGGCCAGGTCGGGCAGGCGGCGTACGCGGCCAGCAAGGGCGGCATCGTCGGCCTCACCCTGACCGCGGCGCGCGACCTTGCGGACAAGGGGATCCGGGTCGTCACGATCGCACCGGGCACGATGGAGACGCCGATGCTGGCGGGCCTCCCGGAGGAGACCCGCACGGTTCTCGAACAGCAGGTCCCGCACCCGTCACGACTAGGCCGCCCGTCGGAGTACGCCGCCCTGGTCGCCCACATCATCGACAACCAACTACTCAACGGCGAGGTCATCCGCCTCGACGGCGCCCTCCGCATGCCGCCGCGCTGAGCTACCGCCGGTGGGCCTAGTCAGTTGCTGACCCTTCCTGCATTGGCTCCACCCATACTGGACTGATGACGCGAGTTCGCCTTCCCGCGCTTGTACTCCGAGCAGCCTCTCCGGCTGTACGGCTTTGGTGGAAGGTTCGCAGGCCCAAGACCTTCGGAGTCAAAGCACTCCTGCGCCACCCCGACGGGTCAGGACGCTTCCTTGTCGTCCGCCACTCCTACACCGACAGGCTCCGCTGGGCACTTCCAGGCGGTGGCTACAAACCCGACGGAGAGACACCACAGCAGGCGGCAGCCCGGGAGATCAAGGAAGAGCTCGGCCTTCAAGTCGCTCCCGAACGCTTCGCCGTGCTTGAGACCGTTGCCACCTCACTCGAAGGGAAGCGAGACACGCTGTCCGTTCTCACTGCCACCGCACTCAGCGAAGGCCTGACCCTCTCACCGGAGATTGCCGAAGCCCGCTGGATCAGTGACCTCAGCGAACTCGGCGACGCTCCCGTGTCTCGCTGGCTTGTCAAAGCCCTGGTGCAAACGTCCTAACCCGGGCTGGTCAGCCTGTTCCTGCCCTCAGGACGCCGTCGGGGTGAGACTCAGCCAGCGGACACCGTGTGCCGGTACGTCGTATTCGAGCTGACTCGTGACCCGTTGAATCGAGCCGTCCCACAGGTCGCGTGCTTCCGACGTACCGGCACCGACGGACGCCAATGGCACGGACACCTTCCGTGCGGAGGCGCCGGTCCAGAAGATCGCCACATAGGTCGCCTGCTGCGATCGTGCTGTCCACACGATCAGCTCACCGTCGTCGATCGGCTCGCGGATCACCTCGCGGCCGTTGGACGACGTGCGTAGCATCTCGGACAGCGCGGGGTTGGCCAGCAGGTCGAGCGTCGCGTCGTCGGTGGTTGGCAGGTCGCCGCCCATCATGAGCGGCGACCGTCCCATCACCCACAAGGTCAGCAACGTCTTCTGCTCGTCGGTGCTGAGTCGGCTGGAGCGATCCTCGCCGCGTTCGGCGCGAATCCCGATGTGGCCGAGTGGCAGCATGTCGGCGTCCGCCCACCCGCCGGACTGCTGGAACGGCGCCCACCGGGCCAGCCGCGCGAACTGCGCGTGCACGTCCTCCCAGCGATCCCACAGGTCGTCGGAGATCCGCCACATCTGTGCGTTGGCGCGCAGATGGTCGAGGTGGTGCGTCGACAGGTGCGTGCCCGGCGACAGCGACAGCACGATGTCCCGGCCGCTGCGCTCGATCGCCCGCGCGTACGCCGCGATCTCGCGGTCGTGGTACGGCGCCAGCATGTCGTCGGCCTTGATGAAGTCGACACCCCAGGCGGCGAACTGGGCGACCTGCGCGTCGTAGTACGCCTGGGCGCCGGGGTGGTCGTGGTTCAGGCCCAGGTTGTCCGGGTTCCAGCCGCAGACGTTCTCGGCGTCGGCGATCTGCCGCGCGGTCCACTCGGTGCCGAACACCGGCAGGTCGAGCTCGACCGCGCGCCGCGGGATGCCGCGCATGATGTGCAGGCCGAACTTCAGCCCGAGGTCGTGCACCTTCGCCGCGAGCGGCCCGAAGCCCGCGCCGCCGACCGCCGAGGGGAAGCGGTTGGGCGCCGGCAACTGGCGGCCGTGGTCGTCCAGCACGATCGGCGCGTCGGTGTTGTACCCGTGCGACCGCGCGGTCGGGTCGTACCAGGCGATGTCCACGACGATGGTGTCCCAGCCGGACGCCAGCAGCCGGTCGTGCATCACCTGCGCGTTCGCGAGGGTCTCGGCCTCGGTGACCGTCGTACCGAAGCAGTCCCAGCTGTTCCACCCCATCGGCGGGGTCTGCGCTCGGGTCACCACTCGGCGAACGAGCCGTCGGAGTGCCGCAGCACCGGGGATCTCCAGGCGTGTCCTTCGGCGGCGGCCGCGCGGACGGCGTCCTCGTTGACCTCGATGCCGAGGCCGGGACCGGTGGGCCGCTGGATGTGGCCGTCCACGAAGCTGAACACCTGTGGGTCGACCAGGTAGTCGAGCAGTGCGCTGCCGCCGCCGTACTCGATGCCGAGGCTCTGCTCCTGGATCAGGAAGTTCGGTGTCGCGAAGTCGATCTGCAGGCTTGCGGCCAGCGTGATCGGGCCCAACGGGCAGTGCGGTGCGACGGCCACGTCGTACGCCTCGGCCATCGCGGCGATCCGGCGGACCTCGGAGATGCCGCCGGCGTGGGACAGGTCCGGCTGGGCGACCGCGATACCGGTGGGCAGGACGTCGCGGAAGTCCCAGCGGGAGAAGAGCCGTTCGCCGGTCGCGATCGGGATGCTGGTCGACTCGGTGATCCGGCGAAGGTCGCGTGAGAACTCCGGCAGCACCGGCTCCTCGACGAACATCGGCAGGTACGGCTCCAGCAACGGCAGGATCTGGCGGGCGGCCGCCGTACTGAACCGGCCGTGGAAATCGAGGGCGATGTCCACGCCGTCGCCGAGCACGTCCCGCAGCTTCTCGACCCGGGCCACCATCGCGCGGACGTCGGCGGCCGCGGGAACGGCCGGCAGTGCTTCGGCGAGGTTGAGCTTGATCGCCGAGAACCCCTTGGCCACCTTGGCCTGTGCGTCGTCGACGAGCGCGGCGGTGTCGCGACCGTGCGCCCAGGTGTACATCCGGACCCGATCGCGGACCGGACCGCCGAGCAGCTCGTGCACCGGCGTCTCGTGGTAGCGGCCCTTGATGTCCCACAGCGCCTGGTCGATCCCGGCCAGCGCGCTCGAAAGCACCGGGCCGCCGCGGTAGAACCCGCCCTTGGCCAGCGTCTGCCAGTGGTCCTCGATGCGGAGCGGATCGGTGCCGACCAGATACTCCATCAGTGCGGTGACCGCGCCCTGGACCGCTTCGGCCCGTCCTTCGACGATCGGCTCACCCCACCCGCTGATCCCCTCGTCGGTATCGATCCGCAGGAACTGCCACCGCGGCGCAACCAGGAAGGTCTCGTACCCGACGATCTTCACACGGCCTCATTCGTTCGGAGTTCGGAGTTCGGCGCCGGCCAGCAGCGCGGCGACGACTTGGTCGGTCTGTCGGAGCACCAGAGCGGCGGCGCCGGACGCGCCCGCCCGGGCACCGAGGTCGAGCTCCGCGGCGACCACGTCGGCGTCGCGGGTGAGGACCATCGCGGACCGGCGCAGGGTGGCGCGGATCGGCTCCAGCACGAGGTCGCCGGCCCGGGCGAGCTCACCGCCGACGATGATCCGCTCCGGGTTGAGCAGGTTGCAGATGTTCGCCAGCACCCGCCCGGTCACCTCACCGGCCTCCCGCAGTACCTGCACGGTCTCCGGCCGTCCGGCCTCGGCCGACGCGAGGAGCTCGTCGACGTCCGCCAGCTCCAACGTCTTCAGTACGGCGGGAAGCGACGCGTATTGCACCAGGCAGCCACGGTTCCCACACGGGCACTGAGCGCCGGCCGGGTCCGCCGAGATGTGGCCGATCTCGCCGCCGCCACCGCGCGCGCCGCCCTGATGAAGGTTGCCGTCGACAAGCAATCCGGAGCCGATCCCGGTGGACAGCCCGAGATACAGGACGTCCCGGGCACCCCGGCCGGCGCCCCAGGTGAACTCGGCGACCGCCTCGAGCCGGGTGTTGTTCTCCACCAGCACCGGTACGGCGAGGTGGCGGCCGAACTCGACCGAGACGTTCACGCCCGCCCACGCCTGTCCTGGCAGGGACGGACCGACCACGCCGCTCTGCCGGTCGATCGGACCCGGCACGCCGATCGCCACGCCGACCAGGGCATCGCGATCGAGCCCGGCCTGAGTGAGCAGGTCGTCGAGCAGAGCCAGGCCGGCTGTCAGCCGCTCCTGCCACGGGGTGTCCGGGGCCGTGGTGACTCCGGCGCTGGCGAGCGTCGTACCCGACAGGTCGGTGATGTGGCCCCAGACGCGCTCGAGGGTGAAGTCCAGACCGGCCGCCGCGCCGGATCCCGGGTTCGCCTGCAGGAAACCGCGGGCGCGCCCGTCCACCTCCGAGGCGTCGATCCCGGCCTGCGCGACCTGGTCGCCGACCGCCTCGATGACGACGCCGCCGATGATCAGGTCCGAGACGATCGTCGACACGGTCGTCCGGGACAGGCCGCAGATGCGCGCGAGCTCGGCGCGGTGCAACGCACCGTGCTCCATCAGGCTCGAGAGCAGCCGCTCGGAGTTGGTACGCCGAAGCGCCCGCAACGACCCGGTGTCCTTGACAACCACCCGCCGAGTATCGACGCCCGGCCACGGCAGCGTCAACAGACCTGACATGGTGCGTTCAGACTCCTGACACAAACCTGGTCTGTGGACAAGTGCTGATCCGGGTCGGAACACCCATATCTTCTCTGGCGACCGACAACGGAAGGGTTGGTGTCAGACAAATATGTACTATGATTCGGCTATGGCTGAGGTTCCAATCCGGATGTTGAACCAGGAGACGGCCCGGGTGCTGGCTCGGGTGAAGCACGGCGAGGAGATCGAGATCACCGAGCGTGGTGTGGTCGTCGCTCGCCTCGTCCCGGCGCAGCCGTCGCCGACAGCGCGCCTGCTCGCAACCGGAAGCTTCCGGCCGGCTCGGCTGACGAGGTCCTTCTCGCGCCCGAAGGGCGAAGTGCGGACCGACCATGAGGCGGGTGCTCTCCTGGAGCAGATGCGCGACGAGGAGCGCTACTGATGATCTATCTGGACACAGCGGCGTTGGTGAAGCTCGTTCGGCGGGAGATCGCGTCGGACGAGCTCGTCGACTGGCTCAACGAGCAGGTCGATCGGATCTTCGTTTCGTCTGCGCTGGTCGAGGTAGAGCTTCCTCGCGCTCTCCGACGGTTTGAGCCGGCTCTACTCACCGCTGCGCCTTCGGTCCTGGCGCAGGTTTCCGTGTATGACATCGACGAGACGGTGCGGACCACTGCGGCGGCCTACCAAGGTCCATCGCTCCGATCGCTCGACGCGATTCACCTCGCGACCGCGGATGCCGTGCTGGGCGACGATCTCACGGCCTTCGTCACCTACGACCGCCGCCTGCTCGCCACCGCGAAGGCGATCGGTCTTCCCACCGCCAGCCCAGGAATGAACTGAGGCCGACCACCTTGCGGCCAGCGGCCTTTCGTTGCGTGGGGCAAACACCTCAGCGAGGTGAGGGGGTGAGGGGGCCGGGTGCGTCGAAGAGGTCGCTGGGTTGGTATTGGTTGTGGGTTCCCTGGCGGACGAGGTCCAGGGTGGTGGGGTCGGTGTGGCGCTGGTTGGCCCCGTCGTCGATGGGGAACCAGGTGGCGCGGTCGACGTAGCACAGCGCGTAGGTGATGCGGACCGGGTAGGACTTGGTGCGGCCGTTCAGGGTCACGACGAACATGCGTTGGTCGCGGTCGTGGCAACCTTCCGCCCACTTGACCGGCGGCGGTCCGGCGGGCGCGGTGGTCAGGCGTTGGGCCAGCTTGGCGGCGGGGGCGCCGTTGAGTGTCGAGCCGGCGACCAGGGTGTTGTTCCAGTACTCGCAGATGCCTGCCGAGGTGATGCGGTCACTCGGGTCGAGCCCGGTTCCGCGCGGGGCGGAGTCGGTGGGCGCACAGCCGTAGTAGTCGGTGCCGGTGATCGGGCGGGCCGAGTCGAGGATGCGGCGGCGGAGGGCGTCGTCCTGGGTCAGCACGCTGATCTTCACGCCGGCGACGAGTCGCGTCTCCTCGGTCCATCCGGCGTCGTACTGCTTGGTGCCAGGGGCCTGGACGTCGTTGAACCACAGGTATTGCTGCCGTTGTTTCGCCGGCAGTACGGCGGCCTCGCAGACGTAGCTCGACTGGCCGAGCCAGCCGTTGAACCGCCCGATGACCGGCTTGTTCGCGGACGAGTCCGACGACAAGATCGCCGTACACGGTGCCGGGCCGGAGACGTACTGCGCCCAGTCCTGCGGCACCTGGACCTGCACCGTCCGATACGACTCCCAGCGCCAACCGGCGTCGGGTGCGACTGGACGCGCGACCTCGGGGTCGGTGCGAAGTTCATTGGTGATCGAGTGGGTCGCGGTGATCGCGGTCGCGACCACGGCACACGCCAGTACGGCGGCACCGATCGTGCGACCGGTCTTGCGACGCCGGAGACGGTGATGGACCGCGGTCAGCAGGTCCTCGTCCGACGGCGCCTCCGTCGCGTGCTTCGACAAGCTCGTCACGATCAGCTTCTCGTGGGCGTCCATCAGCGGTTGACCTCCTCCTCGGTGGAGAGCTCGGTGGTGAGCGTGGTGCGCAGGCTGGCCAGCGCCCGGTGGATCTGCGACCGGACGGTCGCCGGGCTGCACTCGAGGATCTTGGCGATCTCGGCATCGGGCAGGTCCTCGTAGTACCGCAGGACGACGGCTGCCCGCTGCTTGGCCGGCAACGTCGCGCACAACGCCCAGACCGCGTCCTGCTCCGCTTGAGCGACCGCGTGATCCGGGCTCGGCGAGTGCACGAACGGATCCGGTGTCGGACTCTCGCGGCGGAAGAACCGCCGCCAGCGCGAGATGTCCGCGTTGACGATCGACCGCCGTACGTAGGACTCGGGATCGCCGTCCCGGCAGATCCGCGCCCAGCGCGAGTACGCCGCGACCAACGCGTCCTGCACGGCCTCCTCGGCGCGGCTGTGATCTCGCGTGATCAAGTACGCGAACCGCAGCAAGGCGGCACCACGCTGCCCCACCCACGCATCGAACTCCGGACCCTCCATTCGCACCTCCCACTCCTAACCACGCCACGGGAGGGGCGAACGTTGCAGGGCTACTCGGGGTCCGCGATGGTCGGCGTCGGGAGGGCCAGTTTCTCGTCGGGCTTGGCACGGAGTACGTCGTCGACGTACGAGCGGGCCGCCTCCATCGTCTCGACCTCGTGGCCGGCCTGTTCGGACAGGAACCAGCGGTGCTCGAGGACCTCGTGGAAGACCTCGGCCGGCTCCAGCTTGCGCTTCAGGTCGCGCGGGACCGCCCGGACCACCGGCTCGAACACCTCGGTCAGCCACTGGTGCGCGACGATCTCCTCGTCCTCGTTCTGCTGGTCGGTGGAGGCGGCGTACGAGTCGAGGTCGTTCAGCAGCCGGCGGGCCTGGTTCTCCTCGACGTCCAGCCCGGTCAGCCGGAGCAGGCGGCGCGAGTGGTGCCCGGCGTCCACGACCTTCGGCTGGATCCGGACCTGGCTGCCGTCCCAGTCGGTGATGATGTCGATCTCGGCGACGTCGAACCCGAGCTCGTTCAGCCGCCGGATCCGCGAGTCCAGCCGGTGCATCTCGTCGGTGGCGAACTCCTCCGGCGCGGTCAGCTCGGCCCAGAGCGCCTCGTACCGGTCGTTGATCGACTGCACCGTCTCCTGCGGGTCGATGTCCGGGTCGAGCAGCCCGCCCTCCTGCAGGTCGAGCAGTTCCCCGAACAGGTTGATCTCCGCGGTGTACAGGTCGTGCGCGCGCTGCCCGTCGGAGATGTCCTGGTGCAGTTCACCGGTCTCGGCGTCCACCAGGTACGCCGCGAACGCGCCGGCGTCACGGCGGAACAACGTGTTCGACAGCGAGCAGTCACCCCAGAAGAAGCCGAGCAGGTGCAGCCGCACGATCAGCGCGACCAGTGCGTCGATCAGCCGGTTCACCGTGTCCGGGCGCAGCGTGCTGGAGAACAACGCGCGGTAGGGGAGGGAGAACTGCAGGTGCCGCGTGATCAGGATCGAGTCGATCGGCTCGCCGTTGCGGTCGAGGCGGTCGGTGATCACGCCGACGGGTTCGACCGAGGGCGACTCCAGCCGTTCCAGGTCGCGCAGGAGCCGGTACTCGTGCAGCGCGAGGTGCTCGAGGACCTCCTTGATCGCGTAGACGGTGCCGTTGACCCGGACGAACCGGACCACGTGCCGCGAGATACCGCGCGGCAGCGCGACCAGTTGGTCCTCGGGCCAGTCCTCCAGCGGGACATCCCACGGAAGCGACAGCAGACCGGTGTCCGGGCGGGTGGCGACGAATCGGGGCACGGCCCCCAGTCTGTCAGGATTTCCGCCACAACCTGAGGTCTCAGCAGCGGGTCCAGCCCGCGAAACGATCAACGCAAGTGGTTGCAAGAACTTGCGCTATCGGGCGTAGGATTTGCGTCATGACGCGACGACTTGCGGAAGTGGCCAAGAAGGTCGGGGTCAGCGAGGCCACGGTGAGCCGGGTCCTGAACGGCAAGCCCGGGGTGTCCGAGGCGACCCGTGAGGCCGTGCTCACCGCGCTCGACGTTCTGGGGTACGAGCGTCCCACGCAGTTGCGCGGTGATCGCGCCAGGCTGGTCGGGCTGGTCCTGCCCGAGTTGCAGAACCCGATCTTCCCGGCGTTCGCCGAGGTCGTCGGCGGCGCGCTCGCGCAGCAGGGTTTCACCTCGCTGCTCTGCACCCGGACGGTCGGCGGCGTGTCCGAGGCGGACTACGTCGACCTGCTCCTGCAGCAGCAGGTGTCCGGGGTGGTGTTCGCCGGCGGGTTCTATGCCCAGGCCGACGCGCCGCACCAGCACTACGAGCTGATCCAGGAGCGCAAGCTGCCGACCGTGCTGGTCAACGCGGCGGTCGACCACCTCGGCTTCCCGCAGGTGTCGTCGGACGACTACGTCGCCGCCGAGATGGCGCTCGGGCACCTGCGGGCCCTCGGCCACCGGCGGATCGGCATGGTCCTCGGCCCGCGTGACCACATCCCCTCGCGACGCAAGCTGGACGCCTTCACCGCCTCGGACGAGGCGGATCTCGAGCTGGTCGAGCACACGATGTTCTCGCTCGAGGGCGGGCACGCGGCCGCGACCCGCCTGGTCAACAACGGTGTCACCGGGATCGTCTGCGCCAGCGACATCCTTGCCCTCGGTGCCATTCGCGCGGTCCGCCGGGCCGGCCTCAGCGTGCCCGGCGAGGTCTCGGTGATCGGGTACGACGACTCCGCGATGATGAACTGCACCGACCCGCCGCTGACCACCGTCCGCCAGCCCATCGACGCGATGGGCCGCGCCGCCGTGGACATGCTCGTCGCCCTGATCGAGCGCGCCGCCGTCCCCGCCGACGAACTCCTCTTCGAACCCGAACTGGTGGTCCGAGCCTCCACCGCCCGAGCCAGAACCTAGCCCCACACACCCTCACCACATCTGCAGCCGCTGACCCCTGGTGGTCGGCGGCTGCTGTTGTCTGCCCTGAAACTTGCGCGCGGGCCACCTTCCCATCATGAGTCACGATTTTGCAATCTTCGATCGAACTATTGCGCAGATTCGATCGAGTTGCCTACGGTGTGCGCCAGAAGTCCGAGGGAGAGGGTGGATCGATGAGGACAACGCGCCGCGGGCTCGGCCTGCTGCTGGTGATGGGACTGGGGCTGGTGGCCGCGTCCTGCGGATCGGGCGACGAGGAACCGAACAACGCCCAGGGATCAGCGGCTGCCGACGGCCCGGTGACGATCACGGTCGGCTGTCAGCCGCCGAAGAGCAATCCGAAGGAACGGACCGGCTGGGACGCGGATGTCGCCGAGTTCCAGAAACTGCACCCGAACATCACCATCCAGAGCAAGGATGCGTTCCCCTGCATCAACCCCGACACCTTCCAGGCGAAGCTGGCCGGCGGTACCCAGGAGGACGTCTTCTACGTCTACTACACCGACGTGCAGAAGATCATCAAAGCCCGGCAAGCCGCCGACATCAGCGAGCTACGTCGGCAACGTCAAGGCCGCCGCCGACGTGCGCTCCGACGTGATGGGCGTGTTCAAGGACGGCGACAAGACCTACGGCCTGCCGCGCAACAACTACAACATGGGCCTGGTCTACAACCGCAAGCTGTTCACCCAGGCCGGGCTCGACCCGGACGCCCCGCCGAAGACCTGGTCCGAGGTGCAGGCGGCGGCCAAGAAGATCGCCGGGCTCGGCGCCGGGTACGTCGGCTTCGGTGAGTACTCCGCCGGCAACACCGGCGGCTGGCACTTCGCCGCGAGTCTGTACGCCCGCGGCGGCTCGATGGTGGGCGACGACGGCAAGACCGCCGCGTTCAACAGCGCCGAGGGCAAGGCGGTGCTGGAGAACCTCAAGCAGATGCGCTGGAACGACAACTCGATGGGCAGCAAGCAGCTCCTCCAGTGGGAGGACCTGATGCGGATGATGGGTGGCGGCAAGCTCGGCATGATGATCGGCGCACCGGACGTCGTGCAGTCGGTGAACAACGACTTCCAGGGCAAGTTCGAGGACTACGGCGTCACCGCCGTACCGGAGTCCGAGGGCAAGGCGTCGCTGAGCGGTGGCGACGGCTACATGTTCAACCCGAAGGCGACGCCGGAGAAGATCAAGGCCGGGCTGCTCTGGCTGGAGTTCCACGAGCTCACGCCGGGCAAGGGCCAGTTCGACTACGCCCGGTCCAAGGAGCAGGGCCGCCCGGTCGGCCTGCCGATCCCGGACCTGTACGGCGACTCCGCGCCGGGCAAGGAGATCATTGCCCTCCGCAAGCAGTACGCCACCGTCCCGGTCGACCACTTCGCGCCGTACGTCGCCGCGCAGTCGAACATCACCAACAAGCTCGAACCGCCGAAGGCGCAGGAGCTGTACGCCGTCCTCGACGTCGCGATGTCCGCCGTGCTGACCCGCCAGGACGCCGACATCGACAAGCTGCTCTCGGACGCGGAGAGCAAGGCCAACAAGATCCTGGCCAAGAACACCTGATGGCAGTGCACCGAACAGCAGGTTCGCCGTCCCCAGTTGACGGGGGCGGCGGACCCGCGACCTGAGGACGACCGCCGCGGGCGCACTCCGGCGGGCGGTCGGGCGGAACCTGACGGCGTACGGGTTCCTGTGCGGGGCACTGATCTGTTTCGCCTTGTTCTCCTGGTATCCGATGGTGCGCGAGGTGATCCTCAGCTTCCAGGAGAACAACTTCGTCGACCCGCCGCGCTGGGTCGGGTTCGACAACTTCCGCAGTGTCATCGAGGACCCGGCGTTCCGCTCGGCCTGGATCAACACCGCCGTCTTCAGCGGCCTGGCCCTCGTGATCGGGTACGCCGTTCCGTTCGTGCTGGCCGTCGTACTCAACGAACTCAGGCACGCCAAGGCCTACCTGCGGTTCGTCGTCTACCTCCCGGTGATGCTCCCGCCGGCCGTGCGCCGTCCTGCTGTTCAAGTGGTTCTACGACCCCGGCGCCGGCCTGTTCAACCAGGTGCTCGACGTGTTCCACCTGCCGCCGCTGAGCTGGCTCGACTCGACCAGTACGGCGCTCGTCAGCCTGGTGCTCGTGTCGACCTGGATGAACCTCGGCACCGGCACGCTGATCTACCTGGCCGCGCTGCAGAGCATCCCCGGCGACCTGTACGAATCGGCCGAGCTCGATGGTGCGGGTCTGCTGAGAAGGGTCTGGCACGTGACGATCCCGCAGACCAAGCTGATCCTGCTGGTGATGTTGCTGCTGCAGATCGTCGCGACCATGCAGGTGTTCATCGAGCCGTACCTGCTGACCGGCGGCGGCCCGGAGAACGCGACCGTCACGGTCGCCTACCTGATGTACCAGTACGCCTTCAACTTCGGCGACTTCGGCGGCGGCGGCGCACTCGGCCTGATGCTGATGGTCGTCCTGATGGTGTTCTCCGCGATCTACCTGCGTGTGTCCCGGGAGGAGGCCCGATGAGGACTCTCGTCTCACCACTGTCGCTGCGGACCACCCGCGGCCGGCTGATCTACTGGGCGACCCTCGTCATCGTCGTCGTCGGTTTCACCGGCGCGTTCGTGTTCCCGCTGTACTGGATGGTGACCGGCGCGCTGAAGTCACCGGACGAGCTGGCCCAGATCCCGCCGAGCTTCTTCCCGAAGAGCTTCGACTTCGGCGTCTACGCCGACGCGTGGGAGCAGCTGCAACTCGGCGTCTTCCTGCGGAACACGGTCCTGTACGCCGGTGGCGCCTGGCTGTTCACCCTCGCCGTCGACGTGACCGCGGCGTACGCGTTGTCGAAGCTCCGGCCGTTCTTCGGCAAGGTGGTCCTGGCCGCGATGCTGGCGACGCTGATGATCCCGCCGATGGTCCTGCTGCTGCCGACGTACCTCACCGTCAAGGATCTGCCGATCCTGCATCTCGACCTGCTGAACACGCCCTGGGCGATCTGGTTGCCGGCGGCAGCGAACGGGTTCTTCGTCTTCCTGCTGAAGCGGTTCTTCGACTCGATCCCGCGCGAACTGCTGGAGGCCGCCGAGATCGACGGCGCGTCGCCGTGCGGATCCTGTGGTCGATCGTGCTGCCGGTGTCGCGGCCGATCCTCGGGGTGGTGTCGATCCTGTCCGTGGTGACGGTGTGGAAGGACTTCGTCTGGCCGCTGCTGGTGCTGCCGGAGACGGACAAGATGTCGATCAGTGTCGGCATCGCGTCGCTGTCCGCGCAGATGCCGCAGAACGTGCTGATCGCGTCGCTGGTGATCGCCAGCCTGCCGACCATCCTCGTGTTCTTCGTGTTCCAGAGCAGCATCATGGCGGGCCTCACCGCCGGAAGCCTGAAAGGTTAGCGAGCGTTGATGGCTGACGAGTGGTGGCGTGGTG
The DNA here is from genome assembly GCA_963770725.1 of uncultured Actinomycetota bacterium. Taxonomy (GTDB): domain Bacteria; phylum Actinomycetota; class Actinomycetes; order Propionibacteriales; family Kribbellaceae; genus Kribbella. Next base: position 162,109 of record CAVYQT010000005.1, on the reverse strand, counting down.
CGGCGATCTACCAGGTCTACCTGCGGAGCTTCGCCGACGGCAACGGCGACGGGATCGGTGATCTGGCAGGGCTCCGGCAACGCCTGCCGTACCTGGCCGAGCTCGGCATCGACGCGATCTGGCTGAACCCGTGGTACCCGTCGCCGATGGCCGACGGCGGCTACGACGTCGCCGACTACCGAGCGATCGACCCGGCGTTCGGGACCCTTGCAGGAGGCCGAGGCGTACATCGCGGAGGCGCACGCGCTGAACATCCGCACCATCATCGACATCGTCCCCAACCACGGCTCCGACCAGCAGGACTGGTTCGTCCAGGCTCTCGCAGCCGGTCCCGGCTCACCCGAGCGGGAGCGGTTCATCTTCAAGCCCGGACGGGGCGGCCAGCCGCCCAACGACTGGCAGTCGATCTTCAACGGCCCCGCCTGGACCCAGGTCGAGGACGGTGAGTGGTACCTGCACCTGTTCGCCCCCGAGCAGCCCGACTTCAACTGGCGCAACCCCGAGGTGGTCGAGGAGTTCCACGACATCCTCCGGTTCTGGCTGGACCGTGGCGTCGACGGGATCCGGATCGACAGCGCCGCCGTACTGTTCAAGGACCTGGACAGCGTCGAGGAGTCGTACACCGATCACGACGAGGTGCACGAGGTCTACCGCGGCTGGCGCCGGATCACCGACGAGTACGACGGCCGGTTCCTGGTCGGCGAGATGTGGATGCCGGACCAGGAGCGGTTCGCCCTCTACCTGCGGCCGGACGAGATGCAGACCGCGTTCAACTTCGACTTCCTGTCCCGCCCGTGGCAGGCGGACGAGCTGCAAAGCCTCGATCGACCTCACCCTGACCACCCACGTCCCGATCGGCGCGCCGCCGACCTGGGTGCTGTCCAACCACGACGTCACCCGGCCGGTGACGAAGTACGGCCGCCCGGACACGTCGTTCTCGCACCAGGATCGCAAGCACGGCATGCAGACCGACCTCGTCCTCGGCGAGCGCCGGGCCCGCGCGGCCGCCCTGCTCGCGATGGCGCTGCCTGGCGGACTGTACGTCTACCAGGGCGAGGAGCTCGGCCTGCCGGAGGTCGAGGATCTCCCGGATCGACCTGCTCCAGGACCCGATCTTCACCCGCTCCGGCGGCACCGACCGCGGCCGCGATGGTTGCCGAGTGCCCCTTCCCTGGTCCGGCAAGGAGCCGCCGTTCGGCTTCGGCACCGGTACGCCGTGGCTCCCGCAACCAGCCGACTGGAAGAACCTCACCGCCGAGTCCCAGTACGACGACCAGAGCTCGATGCTCACCCTCTACCGGGACGGCCTGAGGATCCGCCGTGCCCACCTCGGCGACGGCACCCTCACCTGGCTCGACACGCCACCCGGCGTCCTCGCCTTCAGCCGCGAGAGCCTGATCTGCGTCACCAATCTGACCCCGGAGCCGATCGAGCTTCCGCCGTACGACGAACTGCTACTGGCCAGCAGCCCGTTGGACGACGGGCTGCTGGCCAGCGACAGCACAGCCTGGATCAGGTGAGTGGGCGGAAGCGGCGCAGCCTCAGGCTGTTCGAGACCACGAAGACCGAGCTGAAGGCCATCGCGGCGCCGGCCAGCATCGGGTTGAGCAGGCCGGCCGCGGCCAGTGGGATCGCGGCCACGTTGTAGGCGAAGGCCCAGAACAGGTTTCCCTTGATGGTGCGCAGCGTGCTGCGGGAGAGGCGGATGGCGTCCGCCGCCGCCCGCAGGTCGCCGCGGACCAGAGTCAGGTCGCTGGCCTCGATCGCCACGTCGGTGCCGGTGCCCATGCTCAGGCCGAGGTCGGCCTGGGCCAGGGCGGCCGCGTCGTTGACGCCGTCGCCGACCATCGCGACCACGCGGCCCTCGCCCTGGAGCTTCTTCACCGCGTCGACCTTGCCGGCCGGCAGGACCTCGGCGATCACCTCGTCGATGCCGACCTCGGCCGCCACCTTCGATGCCACCGCTTCGTTGTCGCCGGTCAGCAACACCGGCCGCAGTCCCAGCGCCTTCAACTGTCCGATCGCCTCTGACGACGTCGCCTTCACCGTGTCCGCGACGACGAGCACCGCCCGGGCCCGACCGTCCCAGCCGACTGCGACCGCCGTACTGCCCTCGGCCTCGGCGTGGTCCTTCGCGTGCGCCAGATCGTCCGGCAGGTACTGGCTCCACTCCTCCAGCAGACGCGTCCGTCCGACCAGTACGGCGTGCCCGTCGACGATGCCCTGGACACCGAGCCCCTCGACGTTGCCGAAGTCCTCGACCTCAGGCAGCTGCCCGAGTTCGGCCATGGCGCCGCGGGCAACGGCCTGAGCGATCGGGTGCTCGCTCGAGCGCTCCAGCGCCCCGGCCAGCCGCAGTACCTCGGCCCGGTCCTCCGAAGGAGCCAGCAGTACGTCGACCAACTCCATCCGGCCGGTCGTCACGGTGCCCGTCTTGTCCAGTACGACGGTGTCGATCCGACGGGTGGACTCGAGCACCTCCGGGCCCTTGATCAGGATGCCCAGCTGGGCGCCCCGGCCGGTGCCGACCATCAACGCGGTCGGCGTGGCCAGCCCGAGCGCACAGGGGCAGGCGATGATCAGTACGGCGACCGCCGCCGTGAACGCGATCTCCACCGGCGAACCGTTGCCGAGCCAGAACCCCAGTGTCGTCAGGGCCAGCCCGATCACGATCGGCACGAAGATCCCGGACACCTTGTCGGCCAGCCGCTGGACCGCGGCCTTCCCGTTCTGCGCGTCCTCGACCAGCCGGGCCATCTGCGCCAGCTGGGTGTCCGACCCGACGCGGGTCGCCCGGACCACGAGCCGCCCGCCGGCGTTCACGGTCGCCCCGACGACCGCGTCGCCCTCGCCGACCTCGACCGGCACCGACTCGCCGGTCAGCATCGACGCGTCGACCGCGCTGCTGCCGGTGACGATCACGCCGTCGGTGGCGACCTTCTCACCCGGCCGTACGACGAACTGATCGCCGACGACGAGCTGGTCGGCCGGGATGCGGACCTCGGAACCGTTCCGCAGTACGGCGACATCCTTCGCACCCAGCTCGAGCAGGGCCCGCAGGCGCGGCACCCGACCGGCGCTTGGCGCGGGCCTCGAAGTACCGGCCGGCCAGGATGAACGTGGTGACGCCGGCCGCGACCTCGAGGTAGATCTCCTCGGCCCCGCTGCCCCGGGACGGGATCAGCGTGAACGGCATCTTCATCCCGGGCTCACCGGCACCGCCGATGAACAGTGCGTACAGCGACCACAGGAAGGCGCTCACCACGCCCAGCGAGATCAGCGTGTCCATCGTGGCCGCGCCGTGCCGCAGGTTCGTCCAGGCGGCCTTGTGGAACGGCCAGGCCGCCCACGTGACCACCGGGAAGGCCAGTGTCAGCGACGCCCACTGCCAGAAGTCGAACTGCAGGGCCGGGATCATCCCGAGCGCGATCACCGGCACCGCCAGCGCGATGCTGGCGAACAAGCGGTCACGCAGCGGCTTCAACTCGTCCGGCGCGTCGTCCGATGAGTTGCCGTCGGCAACGGCTGGGGCCGGCAGCGCTGCGGTGTAGCCGGTCTTCTCGACAGTGGCGACCAGGTCGTCGGTGGTGATGCCGTCCGCGATACGTCACCTTCGCCTTCTCGGTGGCGTAGTTGACGGTCGCGGTGACGCCGTCCATCCGGTTCAGCTTCTTCTCCACCCGCGCGGCGCACGAGGCGCACGTCATGCCACCGATGATGAGTTCGACGGACTGACCGGATTCTGTGGTGGTCATTGCTGTGTGCCTCCTCTCTCAGTGGCCGTGCGGAGTGGTCTCATGGCCCGGCGTCGTCGCTGGAGCCTTGGTCGCCGGAGCCTTGGTCGCCGGGGGCTGCTTGGGCGGGACGATCGCGGTCCCGTCGGTGCCAACCTGCACGGTGAACTCGGCGGTGTGGACCGCACCCGCGTGCTGGAAGTCCAGGAACAGGCTGTACGTTCCGGCGGTCGGGAAGGTGGTGGCGAACTTGATCTCCGGTCCACCCTTCATCCCGGCCGTCGCCTCCTGAGCGGGGTGCGTGTGCAGGTAGGCGAGGTCGCCGCCGCGCAGTGACACCAGGTGCCCGAAGGCGCCCAGGTACGGCTGCAGGTCGGTGACCGGCTTGCCGTCCCGGCTGATCGCGAAGGTCAGTTCGGACTCCTTGCCCGCGACCGGGGTGCCCGCCAGCGTCACGTCGTACCCGTCGAAGCTGTAGCTGCTGGCCGGCTCGCTCAGCGGGACCGGGATGTAGAGGCCGGAGACGTTGACGTCCGTGCCGAGGGTCAGCGTCCGGTCGAGACCGGCCGGCTGGAAGTCGGCGAACAGCCGCCACGTGCCACCGGCGGTGAACGTGAACGGAATGCTCCAGGTTCCACTCGCGTCCCGGGTCGGGTGCACGTGGTGGAAGCCGGACAGGTCACGCCGGACGACGATCAGGTGCAGTTCCTTCTCGTGCGTCTCGGTGAACTCCTTGACCGGCTTGCCGTCCGGGCCCTGGATGGTGAAGCGCAGTTCGGTCTTGGCTGCCGGGCTGGTAGAACGTCGTGGCGGGGGACAGGGTGTACCCGGCTTCGGAGACCGCGAGCCCGGGCAGTTGCCCGCCGGACTCGCTGTGCCCGTCCCCGTGTCCTGCTGACTGCTCCATACCGCCCATCTCCTCTCTCGTGGGCCGGGGCAGTGGTGGTGTCGGCCGCCGCGATCGGGTCGACCGCGGTGCCGATCGCGAACGCCGCCCCGAAGGCGAGCGCGAGCGCACCGGCGAACGCGCCGAGCCGGAGCGCGACGGCCCGGCTCACGACGCCGCCAGTTCGTAGCCCGCCTCGTCGACGGCCTCGCGGACGGCGGCCTCGTCGAGAGTGGACTCACTCGTCACGTGCACCGCGGAGGTGCCGCCCGCGACGAGGTCGATGGTGATCTCCTTGACCCCGATCAGCTTGCTGATCTCCTCGGTGACCGCGGCGGTGCAGTGCCCGCAGGTCATCCCGGCGACGGAGTAGGTCGTGGTGGTCATAGTGGTTCTCCTTGCTCGGCTTTTCTCAGTGGTACGACGGTCAGCTGCGAACCAGGCGGGCGATCGCGTCGGAGGCCTCGCGGACCTTCTCCTCGGCCTCCGGACCGCCCTTCTGCGCGGCCTCGACCACGCAGTGCGCCAGGTGCTCGTCGAGCAACTCCAGCGAGAACGACTGCAGTGCCTTCGTCGCCGCCGACACCTGGGTGAGGATGTCGATGCAGTACTTGTCCTCCTCGACCATCCGCTGCAGGCCACGGACCTGGCCCTCGATCCGCCGCAGCCGCTTCAGGTGGCTGGTCTTCTCGGCGGTGTAACCGTGCACGTGGGCCGGTGTTTCCGTGCCGTCGGTGGTCATATCAGGCTCCTTCTGTTTCCCGCATCTACCCCTCGGGGGTATGTCGACAGGCACGAAGTTACCCCCTTGGGGTATGAAGCGCAAGTCCTGAGCCCATACCTCTAGGGGGTATTTTGCGACGGCGTCTTCTACCGCCCGGGACGTCAGCTCCCAGCCCGGCGCAGACGGCCGAACAGCACGAGTCCGAGCGTGATGACTGCGGCGGCGGCCGCCAGCGCGAGGCCACGCCGGAGGCCGGGTGGCGTGTAGGCGCAGTCGATCCGGTCGGCGGAATCAGGCAGCTGTACGGCGACCAGGCCGCCGTGGTCGCGCGGAGTCTGCGCCTTCCCGCCGTCGACCGAGCACTCCCAGCCGGGCAGCTTCGGTACGGCGACCACGGCGTAACCCGTGCTGCCCGGACGCAGCGTCGCGCTGATCGAGTGGCCGCCGGCCTGCACGTCCGTTGCGCCGCTCAACCGCAGATTGCGCACCGCCTTGCCCAGGCGCTGCTCGTCCAGGCAGCCGATCGCACCGGTGGCCGTGATCCCTGAGGCAGAGCCGGTGAACTTGATCTCGGCCGACACCACGCCGGACGCCGGGACGGTGCCCAGGCGGACCATCGCGCTGCTCGTGTTGATCCCCGGCCGGCGGGTCGCCGTCAGCGCGCGCCACTGGGTGCCGTCGGTCAGCCGCGCTTCACCGGAGACCCGCGGTTGGTGGAGGTACACCGTCGTACCGGGGGTGCATTTCCCGACCAGCTTCACGTCTCCGCCGGTGATCGACTTGCTGCCCTTGTACTCCGGGACCTCGTACACCTGGGTCCCGAGCAACCGCTCCTGCGCGACGAACGCGTTCGACGCGCCCGTCATCCCGAGCCGTCGCCGGATCGTCACCAGCGGCGGTACGACCGACCGGGTGATCGTCTCCTTGTTGCCGGCCTCGAGATGCAGGCGCGCGCCGATCGAGAAGATCGCGTCGGTCACCGGATGCTCGAGAGCGAGGGACGCGCGGCCGTATCCGTTCCAGCCGAAGCCGAGCGTGGTCAGCGTCTGGTTCAGCGAGTACGGCAGCAGGCTGCTGTACATCCCGGGGCCTTGCCCGCCCAGCAGCATCGGATCGTTCGGCGTCACCCCGGTCCCCGGATCCGTCCGGTACATCGGCCAGTCGAGAGCGCCCGCGATCGCATCGGCGCGCTCGGTCTGATGCTGGTTCCACGGCGGCACCGAGGCGCTGAGGACCTTCGCCCGCTGCTCGTCCGTCACCACTGCGGTCCACGTCGTCTCCACGGCGACGACGGCCATCACGATGCAGAACGCCACCGCGACCGGCCACTTCACCCGTCGCCCGGCGGCAGAACGCCGTACCGCCCAGATGGTGCCCAGCGCAACGACCGTCACCGCACCGGAAACGATCAGAACGGTGATGGCGTGGTCGGTAAGTAGTGGGCTGCCTTCGGACAGTACGGCGATGACCGCGACCAGAGCCGCGCCGCCCAGCAGCGCCAGCGGGCCGGGCAGGCGCTGCGCGACCGAGACCCAGGCCACGACGACGATGACGCCGCACAGGACGAAGGCCTCGCGGTACTGGCTTCCGTTCGGGGTGTCGAAGCCGTGCCACACCTCCTGGGTCGGCGCCCATCGGAAGGACAGCGCGAGCGCGGCGGTCGTGACGATCCAGACCGCCTTGGTCCGGATCGAGACGAACCGGTTGAACGGCAGGGTGAGTGCGAGCAGCAGCGCGACCGTTCCGACGTACAGGCTGGCGGTGCGGCCGACGCCCTCGGACAGCGGGAGCAGGCGGGACAGGAAGATGTCGACCGGCGACGGCGTGAAGATCCCGGACGGCGACGGGGTCGCGAGGTCGTTGGCGTTCAGGATCGGCAGCAGGACCGAGGCGGACAGCGCCAGGCCGAGCGCGAACGAGATGCCGCATCTCAGCAGGCCGCGCAGGCGCAGCATCCAGGGCAGGTCGCTGGTCAGCACCCGGGCGATCAGGTAGAGCGCGGCTGCGATCGTTGCCATGTACGCCGTGTAGAAGTTCGAGATCCAGAAGACGCCGACCACCAACACGCTGAGCAGGCGGTTGGTCCGGCGCAGTGACCATTCGGCCACCAGGAAGAACATCGGCAGGGCGATCAGACCGTCCAGCCACATGGGGACGTAGGCGCCGTCGTCGATCGCCCAGCCGCAGACGCCGTAGGAAGCACCGAGAATTGCTGCAACCCAACGGGGTCCTGGAGACATCTTGAGTAGTAGCACCGCCATCGCGGCGGCCGCCAGGCTCAGCTTGAGGACGGTGACGACGTAGACGGCCAGGTCGATCTGGTCGCGGGGGAAGAGCCCCACCAACAGGGACAATGGACTGCCGAGGTCGACGCCGTAGTCGGCCAGGAAGCCGACGCCGAAGGCGCTCTGCCAGTTGAAGAGCAGGTCGCCCTGGGCACGGCCGTGCAGGACGTCCCACAGGTGGGCGAAGAAAGGGATGTACTGCGTACCGAGATCGTTGGTACTGCGGGACAGCGAACCGAAAGGAAAGGTACCGCGGATGATTCCGGAGGCGGCGAACACCGCCGCCACCAAGAGACCGGCGACGAGCGCGGGCGGCAGGGCCGAGCGCCGCCGGACCGCCGGCTCCGGGGGTGCGGGCGCCTCGGCGACCGGTGCAGGCGGCGCAGGCGGATTCTGTACCGCTGTGTCGTCAGCACCCACTGGCCGCCCCTTTGCTCACCGTTCAGAACTATCGTCCCGCGTTCACCTGAACGCGGGACGGCGTCCAGACCGTTGCATGCGCGCTCGATCGAGCGCCAACGTAGCGCGTAGTTCCGGTCTGGACAAGAATCGGTTCCACGCTCGGGGGTGGGACGCATGATGCTGCTGAGTCTGGTGGTGCCGTGTTACAACGAGGCCGAGGTGCTCGACCGGTTCCATGAAGCGGTCACCCGGGACCTCACCGCGGCCGGCCGATCGTACGAGATCGTGTACGTCGACGACGGCAGCGACGACTGCACCCTCGACGCGATGGTGCGGCTCGCGGACGCCGACCCGGCCGTCCGGTACCTGTCCTTCAGCCGGAACTTCGGCAAGGAGTCCGCGATGCTGGCCGGGCTGCGGTATGCCTCCGGCGACGCGGTGATCATCATGGACGCCGACCTGCAGCACCCGCCGGAGCTGGTCGCCCGGATGCTGGAGCTGTACGAGCGCGGCTTCGACCAGGTGATCGCACGGCGGAACCGGGTCGGCGACCCGGCCACCCGGACGCTGTTCGCCCGGGCGTACTACTGGCTGATCAACAGGTGGGCCGATGTCGAGCTGGTCGACGGCGTGGGCGACTTCCGGCTGCTGTCCCGGCGGGCCGTGGACGGGCTGCTCGAGCTGGGCGAGTACAACCGCTTCTCCAAGGGCCTGTTCGCCTGGATCGGGTACGAGTCGATCCTGTTCGAGTACGACAATGTGAAGCAGCCGGAGCGGAAGAGCCGGTGGACGTTCCGGCGGCTGCTGGAATACGGGCTGGACGGCCTGCTCTCGTTCAACAACCGGCCGCTGCGGCTGGCGATCTACGTCGGCCTGCTGCTCACCGCGGTCGCCGCCGGGTACGCCGTCTGGGTGATCGCGATGGCGGTTCTGCACGGGGTGGAGATGCCCGGATACGTGACGCTGATCGCCGCGATCACCGGACTCGGCGGGCTGCAGATGGTGATGCTGGGCGTGATGGGGGAGTACATCGGCCGGATCTACTACGAGACGAAGAAGCGGCCGCACTACCTGCTCAAGCAGACCAACCTGGACCCGGCCGACCACCTCGTGCACCAGGACGACCGCGGCCAGCGGGTCACCACCTAGGCCCTGTCCGGACGTGCGACGGCCCCGGGTGGACGAACCACCCGGGGCCGCTGCGTTACGTCGTAGGAGAAGATCAGGCGGTCAGCCGCTCCTCGGTGGAGGTGGAGAAGAGGTGCAGCTTGTCCGGCAGCGCCGCCAGATGGATGGTCGAACCCTTCTCGACCGGCATCCGGGCGTCGATCCGGGCGACGATCTGCTGGTGCTCGTTGTTGTGCTCGGCGGTGCCGTACAGGTACGCGTCGGCACCGAGCTCCTCGACCACGGCGACGTGGACCGGCAGGCCCACGTCGGCGACCTTGAAGGCCTCCGGCCGGACGCCCAGGGTCAGCGTCTTGTCGCTGCCGGCCTTGGCCAGCAGGCTGCGCTCGAGCGGGACGACGTAGTCGCCCAGCTTCGCGCCGCCATCGGTGATGTCCGCGGTCAGCAGGTTCATTGCCGGCGAACCGATGAAGCCCGCGACGAACTTGTTCTTCGGGTGGTCGTACAGGTTCAGCGGGGTGTCGACCTGCTGCAGCAGGCCGTCCTTGAGTACGGCGACCCGGTCGCCCATCGTCATGGCCTCGACCTGGTCGTGGGTGACGTACACCGTGGTGACACCGAGACGCTGCTGCAGCTCGGCGATCTGGGTGCGGGTCTGGACGCGGAGCTTGGCGTCGAGGTTCGACAGCGGCTCGTCCATCAGGAACACCTGCGGGTTACGCACGATCGCGCGGCCCATCGCGACACGCTGACGCTGACCACCGGACAGCGCCTTCGGCTTGCGCTCCAGGTACTCCTCGAGGCCGAGCAGCTTGGCGGCCTCCATGACGCGCTTGGCGCGGTCGTCCTTGGAGACACCCTGCATCTTCAGCGCGAAGCCCATGTTGTCCGCGACCGACATGTGCGGGTAGAGCGCGTAGTTCTGGAACACCATCGCGATGTCCCGCTCCTTCGGCGGACGGTGGGTGACGTCGCGGTCGCCGATGTAGATGGAGCCCTCGTTGACCTCTTCGAGGCCGGCGAGCATCCGCAGCGAGGTGGACTTGCCGCAACCCGACGGGCCGACGAGAACCATGAACTCGCCGTCCTCGATCTCGAGGTTGAGCTTGTCGACGGCGGGGGTGTCACCACCGGGGTAGATCCGGGTGGCTGACTTGAAAGACACAGTGGCCATGACGATGTACATCCCTTCACCGGCAGGAACGTGCCGGACGATCCGAGTAAAGGCCCCCGGTCGGGGGTGGGCCCATCCTCACCCGCCCGGCTCGTCCTGACAAGGCGTACGGCGTGTGACGTGTCCGGTCTGTTCACGTAGTGGACAACTCCGCGCAGTCTCACCCTGCAAGTTCTTGCAGGATCTTGCTGCAAGGTCAACGAGCGGTGGGTACAGTGCCCCGCGTGAGCGGCAGAGCACGGCTGGCGGACATCGCGGCCAAGGCGGGGGTGAGCGAGGCCACGGTCTCGCGGGTGCTGAACGGCAAGCCGGGGGTGGCCGAGGAGACCAAACAGTCGGTGCTGACCGCGCTCGACGTCCTCGGCTTCGAACGACCGACCCGGTTGCGCCGCCGGTCGGCGGGGCTGATCGGGCTGGTGATGCCGGAGCTGATCAACCCGATCTTCCCGGCGTTCGCCCAGGTGATCGAGTCCGCGCTGTCGCAGCGCGGGTTCACCCCGGTGCTGTGCACGCATTCCCCGTCCGGGGCGACCGAGGAGGAGTACGTCGAGATGCTGCTGGAACGCGGCGTCTCCGGGATCATCTTCGTCTCCGGTCTGCACGCCGACACCGGCGCCGACCACGCGCGCTACCAGTCACTGGTGGACCGGCGGCTGCCGGTGGTGTTCGTGAACGGCTGGCTGCCCGAGGTGGAGGCGCCGTTCGTGTCGTCGGACGAGTACGCCGCGATGGAGCTGGCCGTGTCCCACCTGGTCGTCCCTCGGGCATCGCCGGATCGGTTTCGCCTCCGGGCCGGAACGGTTCATCGTCGTGCAGCGGAAGCTGGCCGGTTACCGCACCTCGATGAAGGCCCAGCTCGGCCTGCACGACGGCGAGCTCGACGAGACGGTCGCGCTGAGCATGTTCGGTGTCGAGGGCGGCGCCGCGGCGGCCCAGCAACTCCTGGACGCCGGCGTCAGCGCGGTCGTCTGCGGCTCCGACATGATGGCGCTCGGCGTGATCCGGGCCGCCCGCCAGCGTGGGCTCTCGGTCCCCGGCGACATCTCCGTGGTCGGGTACGACGACGCCCCGATGATGGAGTTCACCGACCCGCCGCTCACCACCGTCCGCCAACCCGTCCAAGCCATGGGCCTGGCCGCCGTGCAGTCCTTGCTGGAGGAGGTCCGCGGCCACACCACCCCGCACACCGAGTTCCTCTTCCGCCCCGAACTGGTCGTCCGCTCCTCCACCGGCCCGGTTCGCTAGAACCAGTCCTCGCAGGTTTTGGTCCGGAAATCCGCCGGCGAGCGAGTCACGTTGGCGGTCGGGTCCGGGTCGGCGGACGGCACCAGCACCGTGGCGGCCCGGAGGCGTTCCAGGTCACGCTCGCTGAACTCGAGGTGCGTGGCGGACCAGCTGCTGTCATTCGACCAGCCGTAGATCACGTAGCGCGTCTCCGGGTCCCGCGGCTTCAGCGGGCCGACGAGCCGCCAGCCGTTGCCGCCGTCGGTGAGGCTGAACTGGGAGAAGTCGGTCACCGGCGGACTGACTTCCCACCGGCCGAGTTCCTCGTCATCGGGCAGGTACATGGTGGCGCCGTCGATGTGGCCTTCACACATCTGTACGACCACCACTGGTCGGCCCGCGACGTCGACGGTCACGCCGACCACCCCGCCGGTTGGGACTCCACACCCGGCCAGTGCCGCCAGGCAGCCGGTCACAGCCAGGCCAGTCCCCACCCACCTCCGCATACCTCAGGGTAGGTGGCGAGGGCATCGTACCAAGGACTCCGGCCCGGAGCCGTCCCCTGCCAGGCGGTCCGGGCCGGTGACCGCGGCGACCTTCTTGCCGGCCTTGGCCTTCTGAGCCATCTTGGCGCGCGCGGACTTCGTCACAGCGTCGTAGAAGGCCTTGGTGGCGGCCTGGTCCTGCGGCGAGCCGGTGTAGGCGGCGCGGCTCTCGAGGTCGAGGCGGAGGTGGTGGCCGGTGCCGGGGCGGGGGTCGCGGCGCAGGCGGGGACGGCCAGCGCCGCGGCGGCGAGCCCCGCGAGTGAAGTCAGGATACGGCGATGCGACATTGGAGGGCCTCACTCCGGATCTGTAGCGGAAAGCGACCAGCGGATTACTGTTCGCTACAGACCGGATGCTGCCAAGACTCCGGAAGTTCCGCACCAGATCGGTAAGAACTCGGGGGTTAACCCGCGAACGACGCCCGCCGTTCTCTGCCTGCCATAACCCGCGACCTATGCGTCACTCGCCGGGGATGCCGACGTTGAGGATGCGGGCGCCGGGGCCGCGCTCGGCCAGTCGGTCGGCCTTGTTGTAGAGGTTGCAGCGTTGCAGGCTCAGGCAGCCGCAGCCGATACAGCCGTCCAGGTCGTCCCGGAGTCGCTCGAGTTCGGAGATCCGCTCGTCGAGCCGGCTGCGCCACGACTTCGACAGCCGGCTCCAGTCGGCGCGGGTCGGCGTCCGGTCTTCCGGCAGGGAATCCAGGGCGCCCTTGATCTCGGCCAGTGCCAGTCCGACCCGCTGGGCCGCCTGCACGAACGCGATCCGCCGCAACGTGCTCCGCTGGTACTGCCGCTGGTTCCCGGCTGTCCGGCGGGACCGGATCAGACCCTGGTCCTCGTAGAACCGCAACGCCGACGCGGCGACTCCGGACCGATGAGCGATCTCCCCGATGGACAGCCAATGCTCCTTGCTCGGAACGTTCTCCTCCGCCATACCGCCACCCTAGAACCGTCGCCCAAGAACTCAAGCTCACTTGAACTGCAGCAGGTAGGCCAGTGCGGTAGGTGGTCTGGTCCGGGACGGTGTGGTCAGGGGAGCGGTGACGGTCGGGTATACTTTTCGTCGTCGGTGCGCGCGTCGCGTCACCAGAAGATCTTCCCAGGCGCTCCGACCCGTCGGTTTCAGCATCCCGCTGAAGTTTTCCCGGCGACATGGGTGCAACGCGATAGCACCCGCAGGTCGATGCCCGTCTCCTGCTCAGCACGTTCTGTCCGGTCACGTCTGTGACCGGCCTTTCTGTGCGGTTGCGATCCGGCCACTCGTCCGTGACGTTGAGAGAGAGTTTTTGCGTGACCCAGCACCACCAGGACAACCAGCCTGTCGACGGCACCCAGGCCGACGGCCGGAGCAAGAAGCCGCGGCACAAGAAGTTCCAGAACCAGTCGTTCGGCGAGCGGATGGCCGCCCAGGCGCAGGCCGAGGCCGCCGCGGCGCCGGCCGGCGAGGTCCGGAACGACGCTGCCCGCGGTGAGCGCCGCGGCGGACCCACCCAGTACTCCGACCGCGGCTCCCGCACGACCGACGACCGCCGCCCGGTGAAGGGCTACCGCGCCGAGCGTGCCAACGAGCCGCGCACCGACCGCCGGCCGTTCAACCGCGACGACCGGCCGCAGTACAACCGCGACGACCGCCCGCAGTACCGGCGGGACCGACCGGCCGCAGTACAACCGTGACGATCGCCCGCAGTACAACCGGGACGACCGGCCGCAGTACAGCCGGGACGACCGCTCGCGGGGTGACCGGTCGTCGTACCGGCGCGAGGAGCGTCCGTCGTCCGACCGGCCGCAGTACGACCGCAGTGACCGGTCGTCGTACCGGCGGGACGACAAGCCGCGGGCGTCGTACCAGGAGAACAAGCGCGAGGAGCAGCCGGTGGACCTGGGCAACGTTGCCCCGGACAACCAGTTCGCCGCCCTCGGGCTGGCGCCGCGGCTGGTGCAGCGGCTGGCCCGGGACGGGATCACCACGCCGTTCCCGATCCAGGCCGCGACCATCCCGGACGCGCTGGCCGGCAAGGACGTGCTCGGCCGTGGCCAGACCGGTTCCGGCAAGACCCTCGGTTTCGGCCTGCCGACGCTGATGCGTCTGGCCGGTGGCCACACCGAGTCCCGCCGCCCGCGCGGCGTGGTCCTGGTCCCGACGCGTGAGCTCGCGATGCAGGTGCACGACGCGCTCGAGCCGCTGGCGCACGTGATGAACGTGTCGCTGAAGCTGATCGCCGGCGGCCTGCCGTACCCGAAGCAGATCGAGTCGCTGCGTCGCGGCGTCGACCTGCTGATCGCGACCCCGGGCCGGTTGATCGACCTGTGCGAGCAGGGCGCGGCCGACCTCGGCGCGGTGGAGATCGCCGTTCTCGACGAGGCCGACCACATGTGCGACATGGGCTTCATGCCGGCCGTCACCACGCTGCTCGACATGACCCCGGCCGAGGGACAGCGGCTGCTGTTCTCGGCGACGCTGGACAACGACGTCGACACCATCGTGAAGACGTACCTGAAGGACCCGGTCACGCACTCGACCGAGTCCGGCCAGGCCACCGTCACCACGATGGAGCACCACCTGCTGGTGATCGAGCCGGCGCACAAGCAGTCGCTGACGGCCGAGCTGGCCAGCCGCGACGGCCGGACGATCGTGTTCGTCCGCACCAAGCTGGGCGCCGACCGCGTCGCCACCCAGTTGCGGGACCGTGGCGTGATGGCCGCGGCGTTGCACGGCGGGCTGACCCAGGGTGCGCGGAACCGCACGCTGGACCAGTTCAAGGACGGTTCGGTACCGGTGCTCGTGGCAACGGATGTCGCCGCGCGCGGGATCCACGTCGACGACGTCGGCCTGGTCGTCCAGGCTGACCCGCCGGCCGAGCACAAGGACTACCTGCACCGGGCGGGCCGTACGGCGCGTGCCGGTGGCAAGGGTGCTGTGGTCACGCTCCTCCTGCCGCACCAGCGTCGAGGCATGATCCGGATGGCCGAGTCGGCCGGTGTCGAGGCCGAGCCGGTGCGCGTCCGTCCGGGCGACAACCTGATGACCGAGCTGACCGGTGGCACCAAGCCGTCCGGGTACCCGGTGAAGCTGCCGGCGCCGAAGCCGCAGCGGTTCGGCAAGGGTGGCGGCGGCAAGCGGTACGGCAGCAGCCGTCCGGGTCGCGGCCACGACAGCCGTGGCGGTAGTGGTCCGCGCCGGAGCAACGGCCCGCGCCGCAGCGACAGCAACCGCTATGAGGGCGGCAAGTCGTACCAGCGCTGAGCTTGATCGAAGGCCCTGGTTTCTCCTGTGACATCAGGGAAACCAGGGCCTTCTACTGTGTCAGGATCGCCCAGAGCCGGGCGAGGACAGCGGCGATCTCGGTGTCGTCGAGCGGGATGAGCTCGAGCATCAGTTCGTCCTGGTCGGCCCGGTCCGTCATCACATAGATCGACGGCGACCCGGCCTCCAGCTCGGTCGCGATCCGCTTGGCCTCCGGCACCTTCAGCAGCACCCGGAACACTTGCAGTCCGGTCGGATCCGGCACCACTTCCGCCGACACTCCGGGGATCTCGCCGGCCGCCTGGGCGAACGAGACCACCTTGCCCAGTTGGTCCGCCTCCCACTTGACCCGGTCGAAGGCCTGCCACTCCTCGAGCGCGGCCAGGACGCCGACCACGGCCTCCTTGGTCGGCTTCATCACCCGGCCGATGCCCTTCTCCTGCGCCCGGACGGACTGCACCAGCGGCCAACTGCCCGCGATCAGACCGGCGGTGGGGGAGCCGAGGTACTTCTGCCCGCTGACCAGGACGAGGTCAGCGCCGGTCGACAGCAGGTCCGCGATCCGCGGGAACTGGGCGGCGCCGTCGATGATCGCCGGCACGCCACGACGGTGTGCGGCGCGTACGGCGGCGACCAGATCGATCGGCTCGCCTTGGGTCAGCCGGGAGGAGACGAGGAACAGGCAGGCGATGTCCGGCCCGTCGAGCTCCTCCTCAAGATCGTCAACGCTACAACGGGTTTCGTCGCCCGCGAGGTCCACGTGTGCACCGGCCAGCCGGATGCCCTGCAGGTTGGAGTGGCCGTAGTTGACGACGTGGTTGGCGGGCATTACGACGCGGTTGTGCATATCCGTTGCGTCCGGCAACGCTGCCACCCGGCGCGGGTCGCCGCCGGTCATGGTGGCCGCCACCGAGAGGGTGATGCCCGCGGCGGTGCAGTGCACGACCGCACCGGCCTGCGCGCCGGTCACCTGCGCGATGGCCTCGCTTGCCCGGTCGGCGAGCTCGTCCATCACGAAGAACTCGGGCAAAGCCTGTGCGACAGCCTCTGCCACCCCGTAGGAACTCCGGTACACCCCGAGCGGGGTGTACGTCCCCTTGGCATTGATCACCACACTCAACCGGTAACGGTCATGGATGCTCATGGTGCTGCACACAGTAGTGGTCACGGACCGTGCTTGGCGAGACTCTGAGCGCGAGATCTTGACCGAAAGCTACTGGTGAGTCATTCTCAGTTTCCGTGACTCCCCTGCCGCCAGACCTGCGTCCCGAGGGAGGAATCCGTGTCGCCTCGCACCGCCCCGCGAACACCTCGCTTCATCCTTCACCGTCCCCGTCGTCGTTCGTTGCGTACGACCCTCGCCGCCGCTGCCGCTGTCGTCGTACTGGCGGCTCTGCCGGCACCGACGCAAGCCGTCGTTGCATCGCCGCAGGCAGTCGCGGCTGCTCCGGTCGACTACTGCCTCGGGCAGTGCGACGACATCATGACGCCCGGGCAGAACGGCAACGCGACCTTCACGGATCTCCTTCTGTTCAAGGGTTTCGGGACCAGGCCGGCCCATTTCAGCGACTCGCTGAAGCCTTACGAGAATCTGGTCTGGAACTCCCAGGGCCTCACCGACGACGCGCTCGGCGGGTACTTCGACGACGCGTCGTTCGGGGTCGAGGCCGGTGACGTCGCCGGTACGATCAAGCCGCGCGCGGATGTGACGATCGTGCGGGACAAGTCGCGCGGCATCCCGCACATCACCGGCACCACCCGGTCCGGAACGATGTTCGGCGCCGGGTTCGCCGGGGCGCAGGACCGGCTGTTCGTGATGGACGTGTTCCGGCACCTCGGCCGTGGCCAGTTGACCCCGTTCGCGGGTGGTGCGCCGTCGAACCGCGCGTTCGAGCAGGAGTTCTGGCGGACCGCGCCGTACAACGAAGCCGATCTGCAGAAGCAGTTCGACGACGCCGACGAGTTGTACGGCGCCGACGGCGTGAAGATGCAGCAGGACATCCAGGCCTGGGTCGACGGGGTCAACCACTACATCAACACGATCGGCATCGCGTACCCCGGCGAGTACGTCGCGCTCGGCCTGGACTGGCCGACGCCGCAGTGGAAGGTCACCGATGTGGTCGCCACCGCGGCCGTCGTCGCGGGCATCTTCGGCACCGGCGGCGGGCGCGAGGTCGCCTCGGCCCTGGCCCTCCTCGAGGCGCAGGCGAAGTACGGCGTTGCCCAGGGCACGAAGGTGTGGGAGTCGTTCCGGTCCCAGAACGACCCGGAGGCGAACACCACGGTCCACAACGGCGCGACCTTCCCGTACGGCGTGACGGGTCCGAACCCGGCCGGTCGCGCACTACCGGATCGCGGCTCGGTCACTCCGGAGCCGGAGGTGATCAACGAAACGGTTGCGGCAGCGAAGCGCAGTTCAACGCGAGAGAGCAGCAAACCGCCGATGGAGGAGCAAACCCGTGAATCCTTGCGCGGGATTTTCGACAACGGCCTGTTCCCCGAGGGCTTCGGCGAGAAGGGCATGTCGAACGCACTGCTCGTCTCGGGTCAGCACACTGTCAGCGGCAACCCGGTCGCCGTCTACGGCCCGCAGACCGGCTACTTCGCGCCACAGCTCCTGCTCCGCCAGGAACTCCAAGGTCCGGGTGTCAGCCCCGCGGGATCGCCTTCGCCGGACTGAACTTCTACACCCTGATCGGCCGCGGTCCGGACTACTCGTGGAGCGCCACCTCGGCCGGCCAGGACATCACCGACACGTTCGCCGTACCGCTGTGCGAGCCCGGCGGTGGGACGCCGACGAAGAACTCGCAACACTACGAGTACCGCGGCGACTGTGTCCCGATCGAGCGGTTGGAGCGGCACAACGAGTGGTACGCCAGCCTCGGGTCCTCCGAACCGGCCGGCTCGTACACGTTGGTTGCCCTGCGCACCAAGTACGGCATCGTCACGCACCGCGGCACGGTCGGCGGCCGGCCGGTGTTGTTCACCAAGAACCGCTCGACCTACGGCAACGAGGCCGGCTCCGCGCTCGGGTTCATGCAACTGAACGACCCGGACCGGATCCACTCCGCGGCCGACTTCAAGACCGCCGCGCACAACATCGGCTACACGTTCAACTGGTTCTACACGGACAAGACGTCGATCGCGTACTACAACTCCGGTGACAACCCGGTCCGCGCGGCCGGCGGCGACCCGAACATGCCGACGTGGAGCTCTTACGAGTGGCAGGGCTGGAACCCGGACACCAACCGCGCGACCTACACTCCCGCGGCAGAGCATCCGCAGGTCGTCAACCAGGACTACCTGACCAGCTGGAACAACAAGCAGGCACCCGGGTTCTCGGCGTCGGACGGTCAGTTCGGGTACAACTCTGTCTACCGCAGTCAGCCGCTCGACGACCGGATCAAGGCCGTCATCAACAGCGGGCAGAAGTTCACCCGCGGCAAGTTGGTCGAGGCGATGGAGGACGCCGGCACCGTCGACCTCCGCGGCGACCAGGTGGTGCCTTACCTGCTTCGGGTCTTGAAGTCAGCCCCGATCACCGACCCGGCTGTGGCCGACGCGGTGGCCAAGCTGACCGCGTGGCAGGCGGCCGGCAGCCACCGCAAGAGTCCGAACGCCACGTCGACGCTCTACGACCACACTGAGGCCATCCGGATCATCGACGCCTGGTGGCCGTTGCTGGTGCCGGCCCAGTTCAAAGATCTCGGTCCCGAGCTGTACGGCGCCCTGGTCGCGAACCTGAAGATCGACGAGCGGCCGAGTGCGCAGGGGTCGGCCTTCCAGAGCGGATGGTGGGGTTTCGTGCAGCGTGATCTGCGCAAGGTGCTCGGCGACCCGGTGCAGACACCGCAGCCGATCACGTACTGCGGCGGCGGTTCGCTCACGTCCTGCCGCACGGTGCTCGCCGACTCATTGCTGGCGGCAACCAAGGTCCCGGCGGTGACGACGTACCCGGCGACGGCGGACTGCGCCGCGGGCGATCAGTTCTGCGCGGATCAGATCGTGCACAGTCCGATGGGCGGCATCACCCAGGACCGGATCGCCTGGGTCAACCGGCCGACGTACCAGCAGGTGATCGAGTTCCCGGCCCGACGGGGTGACGACGTCAGCAACCTGGCCGCGGGCAGGACCGCGACCGCCAGCAGTCACGAGACCGGGTGGTACAACTCGCCGCCCGGCAACGCGGTCGACGGGAAGCTGACCACCCGGTGGGCGAGCGACTGGTCCGATCCGCAGTGGCTGAAGGTCGACCTCGGCAGTGAGCAGGCGGTCGGTCGGGTGGTGTTGCACTGGGAGGCGGCGTACGGGAAGTCGTATCGGGTGGAGGTGTCCCGGGACGGCTCGACGTGGCGGCAGGTGTACGCGACCACGACCGGCAACGGCGGAGAGGACCTCGTACGGTTCGAGGCGGCGCCGGCGCGGTACGTCCGGGTCACCGGGACGCAGCGGGCGACGTCCTACGGCTACTCGCTCTACGAGCTTCAGGTCTACCGTCAATGACGACCGGGAGCCTGTCAGGATGAGGGCATGAACCAGAACTTTCCCCCGAACCCGAACCAGCCGTACCCGCCACAGCAGCAGGGGTACCAGCAGGGTCGGCCGCCGGGATATGCGCCGCCGCAGCAGCAGCCTGGGTACCAGCAGGATCCGCCGCAGCAGGGGTACGGGCAGCAGCCCGGATACGGTCAGCCCGGGCACGGTCAGGCTCCTGGCAACTACCGGCCGGCGCAGCAGAACGCACCACACATCGCACCGCAGGGTTCGCCGTACCCGGTGCTGGTCTCGACCATGAACGATCTGCCCGGGTACACCGCGGACATGGTGTTCGGCGAGGTGTTCGGGCTGACCGTGCGCAGCCGCGACTTCGGGTCGAACTTCACCGCCGGCTTCCGGTCGCTGGCCGGCGGCGAGGTGCCGGAGTACACCCAGATGCTGGCCGAGTCGCGGCACGTCGCGGTGATGCGGATGTGCCAGATGGCCCAGCAGATGGGGGCGAACGCGATCCTGGCGATGCGGTTCGACTGCACCGAGATCGCGAACACGATGAGCGAGGTGGCCGCCTACGGTACGGCGGTCATCGCCCGCAAGTACGGGCCGGCACCGACTCCTGGTGAGGATGATGTGGATGACAGGTGACCTTGCCTTCGGCCCCGAATTCCGCTGGGGGGTGTCGACGTCGGCGTACCAGATCGAAGGAGGCGTGGCCGAGGGTGGCCGTGGCCCGTCGACCTGGGACACGTTCTGCGCCGAGCCGGGCCGGATCCTGAACGGCGAGACGGGAGCGGTCGCGTGCGACCACTACCACCGGTACGCCGAGGATGTCGCGCTGATGCGGGAGCTCGGGATCGACACGTACCGGTTCTCGTTCTCGTGGCCGCGGATCCAGCCGTCAGGCAGCGGGCCGGGGAACGCGGCCGGGCTGGACTTCTACGACCGGCTGATCGACACGCTGCTGGGCGCCGGGATCCAGCCGGCACCGACGCTGTACCACTGGGACACGCCGCAGCCGCTGGAGGACGAGGGCGGCTGGCTGTCGCGCTCCATCACCGACCGGTTCGCCGACTACGCATCGCTGCTTGCGGCGCGGTTCGCGGATCGGGTGCCGATGTGGATCACCATCAACGAGCCGATGGTTCTCACGCTGATGGGCTACTCGCTGGGCGCGCACGCGCCGGGTCGTTCGTTGATGTTCGACGCCCTGCCGGTCGCGCATCACCAGCTGCTGGCGCACGGCCGGGCAGTGCAGGCGCTGCGCGCGAGCGGTGCGACGAACATCGGGATCGCCGGCAACCACGCACCGACCTGGCCGGCCAGCGACAGCGTCGAGGACAAGGAAGCGGCCGGCCTCTACGACAACCTGATCAACTGGCTGTTCGCCGACCCGGTCCTGCTCGGGACCTATCCGTCCGGCTTCGAGGCCGCGATGCCGGGTCCGGTCTCGGACGACCTCGCGGTGATCTCCACCCCGCTGGACTTCTTCGGCATCAACCACTACGCGCCGGTGTCCGTCGGCGCCGCGACGGGTCAGGCCGACACCGCCGCGACCGACGGGATCCCGCTGCCGCCGGGGCTGCCGTTCGAGCCGCGATCGCTGGAGGGGTATCCGAGGACCGACTTCGACTGGCCGGTCGTGCCGTCGGCGTTCGGCGAGATCCTGCGCATCTTCAAGGACCGGTACGGCGACCGGCTGCCACCGATCTACATCACCGAGAACGGGTGCTCGTACGGCGACCCGCTGGATGACCAGCGGCGGATCGAATACCTCGACGGGTACCTGCGGTCGCTGCGGCAGGCGATGGACGACGGGGTCGACGTCCGGGGGTATTTCCAGTGGTCGCTGCTGGACAACTTCGAGTGGGCCGCCGGGTACTCCCAGCGGTTCGGCCTGGTGCACGTCGACTTCGACACCCAGGTCCGGACGCCGAAAGCGTCGTACCACTGGTTCCGTGACGTGATCGCGCAGAGCCGGGGATGATTCCTGAGCCCGGCGTCGTGCCGACGGCGTTCGCGGAGCCGGTCGCCCGGGTCCGGTCGCGCTGGACGGCGGCCGTCGTACTGGCCAATGTCGGTGTGTTCGCGGCCTGGCTGGGCCCGATCCAGGTGCTGCTCGCGAAGCAGTCCGAGGCGATTGCTCCAGGCAACAAGGAGTTCGTGTTCGGGCTGGTGACCGGGGTCGGCGCGGCCGTTTCGGTGATCGCGAACCCACTGGCCGGCGCGATCTCCGACCGTACGACGTCCCGCTTCGGCCGGCGGGTGCCGTGGGTGCTGGGCGGCGCGCTCGGCGGTGTCGTTGGACTGCTGGTGTTGTCCGGCGTCGCGTCCGTGGCCTGGATGTTGGTCGGCTGGTGTCTGGTGCAGTTGTTCGGCAACGCGTTGCTGGCGGCGATCACCGCCGCCGTTCCGGACCGGGTCCCGACGCTCCAGCGCGGCGCCGTCGGGGGATGGGTCGCGCTGTCCCAGGTCCTCGGCGCGTTGGTCGGCACGGGGCTGGCGACGTACTTCGGCGGCATCGGTGCCGGGTACGTCGCTTGTGCGGTCTTCCTGCTGTTGTCGGTGCTGCCCTATTTGCTGGGTAGTGGTGACGAGCGACTGACTGCGCGGCCGCCGCTCGTGATGCGCGACTTCGTCCGCGGGTTCTGGATCAGCCCGCGGCGCTACCCGGACTTCGGCTGGGGTTGGCTGACGCGCTTCCTGTTCAACGTGGGGAATGCGCTCGGGACGCTGTACCTCTTCTACTATCTGCAGGACGAGGTCCGCGTCGACGAGCCGGACACCGCCGTACTGATCCTGACCGCGATCTACAGCGTCTGCGTCCTCGTCACCTCAGTTGCCTTCGGCACCTGGTCCGACCGGATCGCCCGCCGCAAGATCTTCGTGGCTTTCTCGGGTGTGGTGATGGCGGCCGCCGGTGTCGTCCTCGCCGTCTGGCCCACCTGGCCCGGCGCCATCCTCGGCGCGATCATCCTCGGCGCCGGCTTCGGCGTCTACCTCTCCGTCGACTTCGCCCTGCTCACCCAGATCCTCCCCAGCGCCCGCGACCGCGCCAAAGACCTCGGCGTCATCAACATCGCCAACTCCCTCCCCCAGGTCTTCGCCCCCGCCATCGCCGCCCCCATCGTCAAACACCTCGGCGGCTACCCCACCCTCTACCTCCTGGCCGCGACAGTCACCCTCGCCGCCGGCCTCCTGGTCCGCCAAATCCGCACAGTCGCCTGAAGTGCTGCGCGGCCGGAGGGGTGTCTGTCGTTCGGTCCCTCTCACACCTCGTCGGGGACGGGGTCTGGGCGTCATGATGAGGACAGCTACCGTCGGGAGGGGGCGATGTGGCCACGGATCCTCGGATCGTTGCTGAGGTGAGGAAGACCCGGAACAAGTACGGCGAGCCGGCTGTGAAATGGCTGTCGGTTCGTCAGTTGGTCCGCACCGCGCTCGAGGTGATGAAGGCGACCTGGTTCGCCCGGTTCGCCGACAAGCGGGACGTGATCGGGACGGTCCGCGCCGGCTACTACGCGTTGACGCCACCGAGTCACACCGAACCGGTCCGCGTCGACTTCACCGCGGATACCGGGGACGGGTTCGACGCGACCTTCGCCGTCGCCCGACTCCTCGCGGGTGGCACGTCCACGCAGGTGGACGCCGCTGTCCAGCCTGAGGGAAAGAGAGCGAACCTGGGTCCGGCCGACCTGCTCGTGCTGGGCGGCGACGAGGTCTACCCGGTCGCAAGCGCCGACAAATATCGTCAGCGGTTCACCGCGGTGTTCCGGGCCGCTCGCCTCTGTTACCCCGATTTCCTCGACGACGATTCCCCGCACGGGCCTCCGGTGCTCGCGCTCCCCGGGAACCACGACTGGTACGACGGGTTGTCCGCGTTCCGCCGTACCTTCTGTGAATCCTGGACCCGGATGGACGACAAGCTCGACGCCGGCGAGCTGACGATGGTGGGTAGCTACGAGCCCGATGACGTGACCAGGCAACGAGAGGTCGCCGGCGGCTGGACCACGATTCAGTCGCGCAGCTACTTCGCGATCCGGGTGCATCCCAACTGGTGGATCTGGGGTGTGGACTCGCAACTCGACGCCCCGATCGACGCGGCACAACTCGCCTACTTCCAGAAGGCCAAGCGCCTGCTGAACAAGGACGACGGCGTCGTCCTGTGCACGTCCACCCCGAACTGGCTGGAAGCCGAGGGAGACAGTCCTCCGGATCTGGTACGGGAGACGCCGCTGGCCACGATGGTGAACTTCCTGCATCGCTACGACCTCAGGCCGCCGAAGCAGCAGCTCCGCATGATCCTGACCGGCGACAAGCATCATTACGCGCTCTATGTCCCGGAGAAGCCGCAGCCGGCCGACGATGACGGGCTGATCCAGGTTCCCGGCCCGCCGCTCGTCACGTGCGGCGGCGGTGGCGCCTTCACCTCTCCCACACATCACCTGCCGGAGGAGTTGTCCGTGCCCTGGGGCCGGAAGAGTCCCCGGCATGCCACGCGGTACCGCCGGGAAGCGGTCTATCCGGAGGCGCCGGAGTCGAAGCGGATGCGGCGCGAGATCTGGACGATGGGGTGGCGAAACGGTCCGGTGCTACCGGCGCTCATCGGGGTGCTCCTGACCTGCGTGTTCTGGACAGTGGCTGGTCGTCAGCCTTCTCAGCTCGTGCACAAGAGCTCCGTCATCGCAGCCATCCTCCTTGCGCTTGTGCTGTGCATCTACGCCGCTTCTGGGATTCGCGGACGCAAGGGCAGCTCATGGATGGTGCGCCTGGCCAAGGTCGTGACGGCCGGCGTCGGGCACACCTGTCTTCACCTCGCGGCGGTGGTGCTCGTGGCCTGGCTGGTGCGCGAGTTCGTCGTCAGCGATCGTCCGGCGTGGTCGTGGTTCGCAGCGCTCATACCGCTCGCCGTCCTCGGGACTCTTGCCTTCACGCTTTACCTGCTGATCAGCGAGTGGTTCGGTTTCCACGAGCTGGAGGCCTTCGCCTCGATGCGCTCAGAGAGGTTCAAGTGCCTGCTACGGCTGACGTTCGACGATGCGAAGGTGTCCGTCGAGGTGGTCGGGCTCGACCAGGTGCCTGCAACTCGTTCACCGGAGGTCGTGGTCAGCAAGGCGACGCTGAAACCACACCAGGTCCAACTCTTCGAGATCCCCCGCACAGGCCCACAGCGCGTGTCGGTCGTTTAGGCGGGGACGAGTTCGGGGGCGGTCGTTGTCACGATGGCGTCGTACTCGGACGTTTGGCGGCGGTAGGTGGTGGTGAGGAAGGCCAGGAGGACGGTGATGAGCATGATGGTGCTGGCGATGACGAAGGTCAGGGCCATGCCTCGGGCTTGGCCTTCGCCCAGGAGCCAGCCGAAGGTTGACTGGCCGCCGGCCGAGTTCATGTAGGGGACCAGGAGGAACTGGGCGACCGGGCCGATGGCGAAGGCGGAGATCGGGGTGGAGGCGGACTCGATGCTCTGGGCGAAGCCGAAGATGCGGCCCTGGGACTCGAACGGGACGACGCGCTGCAGGATGGTCTGCTCGGCGGCCTCGGCGATCGGGACGACCAGCATGAAGCCGAGCATGCCCAGGAACAGCAGCGACTGCCATTCGCGGACGGCGGTGGTCATGCCGATCACGGCGATCGCGACGTTGGCCAATAGCAGGATCCGCAGCGGCGAGCGGCCCAGGCCGTAGCGGGCCACGATCGCGCCGCCGGCGATGAAGCCGATGCTGGTGATGCCGAGGACGATGCCCCACGACTCGACCGAGAACAGGGTCAGGCCGTACGGGTCCATCAGCGTCATGAAGAAGACGCCCATGACCAGGTTGTTGAAGGTGCTGAAGAGGACCAGCGGCACCAGCCCCGGTACGGCGCGCATCGTCTGCCACGAGCCGCGCAGGTCCAGGTGCTTCCGCTCGTGGCGCGCCGGGCGCGCCTCGTCGATCCGGATCGCGATCAGCAGGTGCCCGAGAACGACGGTCGTGAGTACGACGGCGATCGCGACCGTACCGCCCATGCCGAGGAACCCGACCGACAGCCCGCTCAGGACACTGGTCACCAGGTGAGCCAGGCCGTTGACCGTGCCGACCAGGCCGTTGGCCTTGTCCCGACGGTCCGCGGGGACCAGCAGCGTCACCGTCGTGGACAACGCGATGCTGCGGAGTCCGCCCGCGAGGCTGCCGACGAGGACCAGAGCCGCGAACACCCAGAACCAGGGCTTGTTCCAGTCGGTCACCGGGACCGCCAGGTACACCAGGCCGGCGGCGGCGAACGCAACTCCGGTCACGGAGCTCGAGATCACCATCGCCGTCTTCTTGCGGTTCGCGTCGACGATCGCGCCGAAGACCGCGCCGAACAACGCGCCGGCCAGCATGGAGCTGCCGGAGACGATGGACGCGACCAGCACCGACTCGGTTACCAGGTAGACCCAGAACACCAGCGCGAACGACAGGAAGTTGGTCGTGACGTTGGCGATGAGGGTGTTGACCAGCAACCGCTTGAAGGTGCTGTGCTGCTCGCTCATGGTGACTCCTGGCTCCTGATCCGGGCGGCTCTCACCAGTACGTCGTACGTATCTGGCGAGATTTGACACAGCCGGCGCCCCGAATTTCATCCAGATGGCCGTCCAGGCGTTGCTCGAGGACGGCGACGTCGGCTCACCGATCGCCGAGTGAAGCAAGTGCGCTGGCGGTAAGCCTTTGCTAGCAGCACGGCGGTCACACTCGACGCTCTGCCACACCCCGGGGTTGCACGGTGGCTTCACTGGCCGGCGAACGACGACGTCCGTCGGCGCAGGGTGTGTGCCGACCAGCCGGCGGAGCTGGGGGATCTGCAGTTCGACAGACACCCCAGGAGGTAAGGGTGTCAAGCGGCGGTGGTTGTGGTGCGGTGGGCCCAGGCTGTTTCGGGGTTGTAGAGGGTTCGGGTTTTGAGGCAGCCGTGGAGGATGCCGACGAGCCGGTTGGCGATTTGGCGGAGGGCGGCGTGGTGGCCCAGGCCGCGGCCGCGGAGTTGGTCGTAGTAGGCGTGGACGTGGGGGTCGTGCACGGTGGCGGCGAAGGCTTGCTGGTCGAGGGCGTTGACGAGGCGGTTGTTGTGGATGAACCGGGCGTGCACGGTCCGCAGTTTGCCGGATTGGCGGGTGATGGGTGCGGTGCCGGCGTAGTTCTTGCGGGCTTTGGCGTCGGCGTAGCGGGCGGGGGCGTCGCCGAATTCTGCGAGCACCCGGGCGCCGAGGATCTTCCCGAGGCCGGGCTGGCTGCGGTAGATCTCAGCGTCCGGGTGCAGGCCAAAAGAGGCCTCGACCTCGCTCTGCAGGGTGGCGATCTGGGTGTTCAACGCGGCCAGGATCGCCGCCGTGGAGCGCACGGTGGCCGCGTAGGCGCCGGTGACGATGTCGGACTGGCCGAGGTGTTGGGTGCGCAGCGCGGCGGTGATCGCGGCGGTCTTGGCCGCGATCTTGCGGCGGCGGTGTTTCTTCAGCACCGCGGTGATCTGGGCGGTGGTCAGCTTCGCCGCCGCGGCCGGCGTCGGTGCCTTGACCAGCAGCTCCAGCACGTCGCCACCAGACAAGGTCAACGGCTCGTGCTGGTAGGCGACCAGCGCGGCGGGAAAGTAGTCACGCAGCGCGGCCCGCAGCCGCAGCATGTGCCGGGTCCGTTCCTGGATCAGGTTTTGATGCGCCCGGGCCAGCACCTTCACCCCCTCGGCCAGCTCCGAATCGGCCGCCACGGTGCGTAGCTGGTGGCGGCGGGTCCGGACCATGTCGGCCAGCGTGTGCGCGTCGGTCTTGTCGTCCTTCGCGCCCGACAACGACACCACCTCACGGTGCCGGGCGGCCAGCTTCGGGTTCACCGCGAACACCAGGTACCCCGCCGCGACCAGCGCCCGCACCCACGGACCCCGCTCGGTCTCGATCCCGACCAGCACCTGCTCCGGGCCGTCATCATCGGACAGGAACTCCGCGATCAACTCATGCAACCGGGCCATCCCGGCCATGCCCTCAGCCACCCGCGCCACCCGCAGGACCCGGCCATCCGGATCCTGGATCTCGATATCGTGGTGATCCTCGGCCCAGTCATCGCCAACCAGCAACACCGTCAGTCTCCGCTCTAGTCGCACTCGGCTGTCAGCAGCCCGCAAGAGACCTCGGCGCCCTAATGGATCAGTGCTCACACCACCCAACCAGCCCAGTGGGCACGACACCCCATCAGCCATACAGATCTCCCGACCACCGGCAAGGGCACGCTCTGTCGCCAGGACTCAACGCCCAGGAGGTAGGAGTGCTCACTTGCCAGCGGCTACCAGGCACCGAGTCTGCCAGCGACCGACCCGATAACACCCATTAGGAGGTGTCCGGCGATCGGGCCGGATTCCCCGTGGGCTCAGGCGGGGACTGGCAGGCAGTGGGCGGATACGTCCTGTCGAACTGCCCCCAGCCGGACCGCCCTCGCAGCACCCCAACCTTGGCGCGGCACTAGCTCCCTTGGATCGGGCCGCGCCTGGCGCGGTTAGGGTGCGCTATGCCCTTGTTCTCGTTTGAAGGTAAGAGTCCGGTCGTGCATCCGGACGCGTGGATCGCGCCGACCGCGACGTTGGTCGGGGACGTGGTCGTCGAGGAAGGCGTGTCGATCTGGTACGGCGTCGTGGTGCGGGCCGATCTGGGCCGGATCACGATCCGGGCGGGGGCGAACATCCAGGACAACAGCGTGATCCACGTCGGCCACAACGGCTGCGAGATCGGGCCGAACGCGACCGTCGGGCATCAGTGCCTGGTGCACGACTGCATGATCGGCGAGCAGGCGCTGGTGGGGAACGGCGCGATCGTGCTCGACGGCGCGACGGTGGGTGAGCGCAGTCTGGTCGCGGCCGGCTCGACGGTGACGCCGGGTGCGGTGATTCCACCGGAGTCGGTTGCGATGGGCAGTCCGGCGAAGAAGATCGTGCCGCTCGAAGGAGTCGCCAAACTCTTCGTCGACCACAACGCCGCCGTCTACCATGATCTGGCCCGCCGGCACGCGGCCACCGTCGAGGCAGTCGGCTGAGACGCTACGGAACCCCGTGATGGACTCTCCCGAGATCCCACCACGGGCTCCGCTGCTGCGGGCTGTCTGCTCAACCCGACAGCGTTCCGGGTACCCAGGCGGGCGGCAGCGATGCTTGTCGGCCTCGCCACAGGACTGGTGGTTTTCTTGCAACGTTTTGTAAGAAAGGTGGCCGTGATGGAGTTCGATCGGGCCGCCAAGCTGCGGTTCGCCCGCGAAGCCGCCGAACCCCGACTCCCGCGCCGCCGTCCGCTGGCGTCTCGGCATGCGTCTGCCCCTGAACCACAACCCCCTCGACCGGGGCTAGGGTTGAGCAGGTGCTCAGGACACTCGTGGGGTTTGGCGCGTTCGGCCTGTTCTGGGGTGCGTGGGGTGCGATCCTGCCGGCGGTGCGGACCGAGTCGAGCGTCAGCGACGGGGAACTCGGGGTCGCGCTGCTCATGGTCGGGCTGGGCGCGTTGGTGTCGATGCGCTTCACCGGCTACTTGATCGATCGGTACGGCGGGGTCGTGCTGCCGGTCGTGGTGGTGTTGTTCGGGGCGAGCGGCGTACTGCCCGCACTGGCCGACTCGGCCGTGACGCTCGGCGCGACCCTCTTCTTGCTCGGGGCAACGTCCGGCGCGACGGATGTCGCCATCAACGCGAACGGATCGCACGCGGAGGCCGTCACCGGCCGGCCGTTGATGAACCTTGCCCACGGCTTCTTTTCCATCGCGGTCGTCGCGGCCAGCCTGGGTACGGCGGCGCTGCGCACAGCCGGCGCGGACGCGCTGCCGGTGCTCGGCGGAGTCGGTGTGATCATCACCGTCGTCGCGGTCGTCGTACTCGGGCCAGGCTCGCGTGACAACCTGCAAGCATCCACCGGACCAAAGTCCAAGCGGCGGATCGAGCCCGTTCTCCTGGTGTTCGGGGGACTCTGCGCACTCGCGTACGTCGTGGAGAACGCCTGGCAGAGCTGGGGCGCGGTACACCTCGACACCTCATTGAACGCTCCACCAGGACTGGCGTCGAGCGCACCCGCCGTGTTCGCCGCCGCGGCCGCGACCGGGCGGATCGCCGGCAACGCCCTGCTCAGGCGGCTGCGGCCGGTTCAGTTGCTGGTCGCCGGTGGTGCGCTCGCGGCAGCCGGTTCGATCGCAGCCGCCGCAGCTGGATCCGCCTGGCTGGCGTTGATCGGGATCGCCGTCGCCGGCCTGGGTACGTCGGTGTGCGCGCCGACCATCATCGGCATGGCCGGTGCGTGGGCCGGTCCGGAGCGGCGGGCCGGTGCGATCTCGACCGTGACCACGATCGCGTACCTCGGCTTCCTGCTCGGCCCGGCCGCGGTCGGTGCCGCCTCGTCGGTGTGGTCGTTGCCGGTCGCGCTCGGCGGCGTCGCCGTACTGGCTCTGCTCGTCGCGGCGCTCGGCCAGGTCGCCGCCCGGCAGCCCGAGCGGCAGCCGACCCACTGACCCGCGAGCGGACGGCTGACGCGGGCTGACCTTTCGGCCCTGGTGAATTGTTGTCGCGACCGAACCCGTCGGCGTCTACGGTGGGCAGGAACCGATGGGAGAACAGCTGATGACCGAGATCGCGAACACCGGCGCAGCGGTGGTCGACCGCGCCGACGGGCGGGACGACGGCGAGGAGTGGACCGAGAACTACGAGCAGCTTCCCGGTGGGGCCGGGGTCTCGCTGATCATCGAGTCCACCACGAAGGAAGGCGTCGGTCCGCGGCTGCACCTGCACCCGTACGCCGAGACGTTCATCATCCGGCGGGGTTCGGCCACGTTCACCGTCGGCACCGAGCAGATCGTCGGCCGGGCAGGCCAGATCCTCGTCGTACCGGCGGAGACCCCGCACAAGTTCGCCACCGGCCCCGGCGGCTACGAGGCGGTCCACATCCACGCCAACCCGACCTTCGAAACCGTCTGGCTGGAGTAGCTACTCCAGGCTCGATCGCAGCCGCGACACGAGCTCTTCGAGGAGCTTCGGACCGGTGCCGAAGTTGAGCCGGACGAAGCCCGCGGCCGCTGGGTCGTAGTCGAGGCCGGGCGCGAGTGCGACCTTCGCGCGGCGGAGGAAGAATTCGCTCGGCTCCTCGTCGAGACCGAGGCCGCGGCAGTCGAGCCATCCCACGTACGTCGCGTCCGGCGGGGTCCACCTGATCCCGCCGGGAAGGTAGTCGCGCAGGTACGCACGGTTGTCGTCGAGCTGCCGCAGTACGGCGTCCAGCCAGTCGTCGCACTGCGAGAAGGCGACCTCGGCCGCCAGCACGCCGAGCAGTCCGGCCTGCTCAGCCGTGTAAGGCAGCCGCCGTACGACGTCCTGCGCGCGATCCGATGCGGTCACGATCTGCGCGGCCTTCAAGCCCGCGATGTTGAACGCCTTCGAGGCCGAGATCAGCGAGATCCCGCATGCGCGCGCCGCGTCGGACACCTCGAGCCACGGCACGTGCGTCGCACCCGGCAGGACCAGCGGCGCGTGGATCTCGTCCGCCAGGACCCAGGCGTCGTACGACGCGCAGAGCTCGGCGATCTGCTCGAGCTCCTCGCGCGGCAGCACCCGCCCGGTCGGGTTGTGCGGATTGGTGAGGACGAGCACCCGCAGCCCGTTGCGCAGCTCCGCGCCGAGCCGCTCGAGATCGAACCACCCGTCCGGGCGCAGCGGGATCAGCACCGTCCGCAGGCCCGCCCGCGGGAGCTGCTTGATGAAGGGCGGGTACGCCGACGTCGCGAAGCCGATCGAACCACCCGGCGCGAGCGCGAGACAGAGCTCGATCAGCCCGGCCAGCACCTCCGGCGCCAGCGTGATCCGCTCCGGATCCACGGTCCAGCCGAGGCGCCGGCCGGCGAACCCGGTGAACGCCTCCTTCAACGGCTCGGTCTCCTCGAAGGCGTAGCCGAGATCGCTGCGATCGATCGCGTCGTGCAGTACCCGGGCGATCGGCTCGGCGAGGTCGAAGTCCATCTCCGCCACCGTCGAGGCGATTACGCCCGGTGCGTGGCCGGACCACTTCTCACTGCGTCGCTTCTGGAGTTCGGGCAGTTCGGCGACGGTCAGCATGGTCATCGCTGTACCCCGGGGACGCGTTCCCCAGGCGGAGTGAACGCGGCCAGGACCGTCGCGGTGATGTAGTCGGCGGCCTTGTCGGTGGTGACGCGGCCGGCGTTGATCTCCTCGGCCGCGCCGTGCATGACGCTGTGCATGGACCCGACCAGCCAGGACGTCGGCAGGTCGGTCCGGAACACGCCTTCCTTCCGGCCGCGTTCGATCAACCGCTCCACCCGCACCATCGGATCGGCGTGCAGTTCGCGGACCCGGCCCGGCGGGAGTGCGTCCTGCGCGGCGATCAGGAGCGAGCGGAACCGGTCGACCAGGTGCCAGCTCGACTCGATCAGCCGGGCCAGTGCGGCGCGCGGATCGCCGGTCAGGTCGACCTGGCCGAGTGCGGCCTCGCCACCCTCGATCGCCCGCACGAAGACCGCGTCGACCAGGTCGGTCCGGGACGGGAAGTGGCCGTAGAGGGTGACCCGGCCGACACCGGCCGCCTTCGCGATCTCGCTCGTGCTGGCAGCGGGATCCCGGCTGAGGCACTCGGTCGCCGCGTCCACGATCGCGGCGATGTTGCGCTGTGCGTCGGCCCGCTTGGTCGTCGTACCTGCTGCTTTCGCCGGCATCGAAACTCCTCTTGTCGAACACCACTGTACGAGTTACTGTAGCTCAGATAACTTGAACAACGGTGTTCGAGATAGTCCAGAATCGTGAGGAGGGCCCGGAGATGTCCGGACCGATCAAGGAACCTGAATCGACCGCGGTGGACCCGCGGCGGTGGCGGATGCTGGGACTGCTCGCCGTCGCGCAGTTCATGCTGATCCTCGACGTGACCGTGGTGGCGATCGCGCTGCCGCACATCGGCACCGACCTGGGGCTGGAGCGCGAGACCCTGACCTGGGTGGTCAGTGCCTACACGCTGATGTTCGGCGGCCTGATGCTGCTCGGCGGGCGGGCGGCCGACCTGTTCGGCTCCCGCAAGGTGGTGCTGGCCGGTCTGCTGGTGTTCACCGCGGCCTCGCTGGTGACCGGCCTGGCGAACGGCGCCGAGGTGCTGATCGGCGGCCGGATCGCGCAGGGCATCGGCGCCGCGATGCTGTCGCCCGCCGCGCTCTCGATGGTGACCAAGACGTTCGACGGCGACGAGCGGAACAAGGCGCTCGGCATCTGGTCCGCGATCGGCGGTGGCGGGTCCGCCATCGGCGTGCTGCTCGGTGGTGTGCTGACCGCCGGCCCGGGCTGGCAATGGGTGTTCTACGTGAACGTCCCGATCGGTGTGATTGTGTTTGCGATCCTACTGAAGACGCTGCCGGCCGACCGTCCGACAGAGAGCCAGGGCCGACTCGACGTACCGGGCGCGATCCTGGTCACCGCCGGTACCGGTACCGCGATCTACGCGCTGATCAACGCCGGTGACCGCGGCTGGCTGTCGGCCGCGACGCTCGGCACTCTGGCCGCTTCGGTCATCCTGTACGCGGTGTTCGCGTGGCTGCAGACGGTCGTCCGGTCGCCGCTGATGAACCTCCGGATCCTGGCCCGCCGCCCGGTGGCCGCCGGTACGTTCCTGATCCTGATTGCGACCGCATTGATGATCGCGGTCTTCTTCCTCGGGTCGTTCTACCTGCAGCACTACATGGGGTACGGCGCACTGCGAACCGGACTGCTGTTCCTGCCGGTCGCCGTACTGACCATCATCGGAGCGCAGGTGGCCGGCCAGGTCATCGGCAAGGTCGGGGCCCGTTCGGTCGCGACGATCGGGCTGACCATCGCGGCGGTCGGGATCGCTGTCCCTGCCATCTGGGAGGGTGCTTCCATGGTCGTGATCGGGACGAGCTTCGGCGCCGGCGGCATCGGCGCGGCGTTCGTCGCAGCCTCGACCACCACGTTCGCGCAGATCCACTACAGCGAGGCGGGCCTGGCGTCCGGGATCCTGAGCACCTTCCACGAGTTCGGTGCGGCTATCGGTGTGGCGGTGGTGTCGAGTATCGCCGCGGCCAGCCTGGCCGGCACGGTGAGCACGGGGTTCAGCCGCGGATTCACCTTCGCCGCCATCACGGCAGCCCTCGCCGCACTGCTCGCGCTGGCCGTCGTACCGGTGGCCAAGCCTTCGACAGGAGCCGCTCATGTCCACTGAGATCCGCCGTGCGGTGCCCGCGGATGCCGAGCTCGTCCGGACCATGCTGGTCGAGCTCGCCGACTACCAGGACCAGGGCAAGTACGTCACCGCGACCGTCGAGGACTGGCAAGGGTTCCTCGGCCGGGACGACGTGATCGTGCTGATCGCCGAGATCGACGGAACGGCGGCCGGGTACCTGTCGTCGCTTCGCCGCCCGCACCTGTGGGTCGGCGGCGACATGCTCGCCCTGGACGACCTGTACGTGCGGGAGCAGTTCCGCGACGCCGGAGTCGGCCGCGCACTCATGCTCGAGCTCGCCCGTCACGCCCTCCCGGACCGCCTGACGATCGGCTGGGGCCTACGGCTCGAAAACGAAGCCGGCTACCGCTTCTACGACCGCCTCGGCGCCAACCTGGTCACCAAATCCGCAGCCGGCTGGCCAGCCACCACCTACGAAAAACTCCTACCTGATTGATGATCCAAAGCCGACCAGCGGCGCAACTCCTGACCCCACAGCCGTCAAGCCCTGGCCTCCTGAGCCAGGGCTTGACGGCTGTGCTCAGTGAAGGCGAATGGTGACGCCGCGGTCGTTCGTGACGCTGCCTGGCAGCAATGCGTTGGAGAACGTCGCGAGCGAGATGTCGGGGAGCGTCGCCGTACCGACGACTCGGACCTGCCCGCCGGTGGCCTGGGCCGAGGTCGCGATCAGCGCCGCGGCCATGACCGCTGATGTGCTCGCAACAACCAGCCGTCGCATCACTGCGTTCCCCCTCAGATCCGAACGTCATCGCGACATTCCACGTCCGAGGTGAACGCCTCCTGGCCCCGAACCGAACGCCGCTCCAACACCACGATCCGCGCAGGGGGTCGCCCGTACCCGCCCTAGCTCAGGCTGTTGCGGAGGGCGGGAGCGAGGCTTATGGCAGGACCCACTTCTGGTTGGGGGCGGTGTGGCAGGTGTAGAGGATCAGGCGGGTGCCGTTGGCGGTGGAGGCGCCGGTGGCGTCGAGGCATTGGTTGGCGCGGACGTTGAGGAGGGTGCCGTCGGGGCGTGGCCTCCATTTTTGGCCGGCGCTGCCGTCGCATGTCCACAGGACGGCCGGTGTGCGAATCGCCGTACTGCGTGCGTCCAGGCACTTGCCGAGTGATCGCAGAGTGCCGTCTTCGAACTGGGTCCATTGCTGGTTCGCGTTGCCGTGGCAGGTGTACAGCACGGTCGGCGTACCGTCGGCTGAGCTGGCCTGATAGATGTCGATGCACTTGCCGGCCCCAGTGATCGGACCGGTGTTCTGGAACACCCCGACTTCCCACAGCGAGTAGTAGCTGCCCGCAACACCTCGGGCGGTCGCGTTGATCCGCACGTACCTGGCGAAGTTGGGAGTGAACGAGACGTAGTCGGTGCCGCCGTCCCCGACCGTGGTCGAGGAGACGGTCTTCCAGGTGCGTCCGCTGCCCGAGACCTCGATCTTGTACGCCTTGCCGTACGCGGACCCCATCCAGGTGAGCAGCACCTGGTTGACCAGCCGAACCGAACCGAGGTCGACCCGCAGCCACTGGGGATCGCTGCGAGCACTCGACCAGGCCGTCGACATCGAGCCGTCCACCGCCTTCGGCCCTTCCCGCCCCGCGGTGTAGACGCTCGACACAGCCACCGGCCGGCCAGCTGCCAGGTTCCGCTTCGGCACGTACGACGCTGTGTAGGTGGTCGGTGTGGCAGGCGCAGTGAAGTTGTGGCTGCGCGCACCGCCGTCGGACCAGGACGCGAACCGGTAGAGCTTGCCGGCCGAGGACTGCAACAGGTCGGCGGACACCGATCCGTTCGACCCGACGATCGCCGTACTGGTGCTCGGAGTGGTCACCGACTTCGAGAAGTACGTGACCTTCATGCCCGCCGGCTTGGTCGCGAACGTGAGCCCGACGGTCGTCGGATCGAGCCGCACACTCTTGACGTTGGTCAGCCCACCGGAGTCCCGGGCCGTGAGCTTCAGCTCCAGGTACGACGGATACTCGTGATCCGGTGCGGTGAACGTGCCGCTCGTGCCGGTCATCGAGGTGATCTGATGCGCGTGGCAGTCGCTCGGACAGTGGTTCATGATCAGCGCCCAGGTCAACGTCGATCCGGGCAGCGTGCCTTGGTCGGGGTCGGTCGCCGTACCGGCGAAGCTGATGGTGTCGCCGACCTTCCACTTCGTTGCCGGAGTGGGTGCGGTGATGGTCGCGGTGGGTGGGCCGTTGGCCACGTCGATCCCGGTCGACGCGGTGCCGGTCCCGCCGTGGCCGTCGTTCACCCGGAGCCTGGCGATCTTGGCGCCGCTGCCTGAGTAGGTGTACTGGACGGTCGCCGCGGTCGAGTCGTCGTACTGACCGTCGCCGTCCAGGTCCCACGCGTAGGTCAGCGTATCGCCGTCGGCGTCGTTGGACGCGGTCCCGTCGAAGGTGACCTTGAGCGGACTCGGGCCGGTGGTCGGATCGGCGTTGATGATCGCGGTCGGCGGGTTGTTGGTGCCGTTGTAGACGTAGCGCATGACCCGGCCGTTGTCGTAGTCGACCGCGAAGATGTCACCACCCGGTCCGGTCTGCAGTCTGGTCGTTCCGTAGCCGGACGCGAAGGTGACGATCTCGTCCGGATCGGGTAGGCCGTTGGCATCGGGGAGCATCGCCCAGACGCACTTGCGGCTGTAGTCGGCGAAGAACAGGGCGCCGTCGTACTCCGGCGGGTAGTTGCCGTCCTCGTAGAACGACATGCCGGTGATGGACGAACTGCCGGTCCCGCAGCTCTCGCCGGCGACCACTTGGTCGGAGTGTTTGTAGGAGTAGTACGGCGCTGCGACCGCGCTCGGGCCGGCGGCATACAGGTTCTCGCAGATGCTCAGGTCGTTCCCGTCGTACCCGCTTTGCTTGGTGGCGCCCTCGTAGCAGGGCCAGCCGAAGTTGGTCACGCCGGCGGTCGGGCTGACGATGCGGTTGATCTCCTCGGAGGTGCTCCAGCCGACATCGCCGACCCATAGCTCGTTGGTGCCCGGGCGGAAGTCGAAGCGCATCGGGTTGCGCAGGCCGTGCGCCACGATCCGGCGCGCGTTGAGGTCCGGGCTGCTCAGCAGCGGGTTGCTGGGCGCGGCCAGTCCGGTGTTGGGGTTGATCCGGATGATCGAGCCGTCGAGGGTTGCGGGATCGCCGGTCGTTCGGAGGTCCTGAGCTCGCAACGCACCGCCCTCGGCCGTCGGCGGGGTGAGCACCGTGCCGGTCGGCGCCGGGGGATCGCCGCACGGGTTGTCCGGCGTGATGTCGGAGGAGGGGAACGCGTCCTGGCCGTAGTCGGCGTAGTTGAAGCTGGCGCCGTCGCCGCCGCCCGCGTAGAGCATGCCGTCCGGGCCGAACTCGATCGACCCGATCGAGTGGCTCGGGAACACCTGGCACCAGTTCTCGACCAGCACCTGCTCCGCCACGGCCGAGCCGCTCGGGGTCAGGACCGAAAGCCGCGCACTGGCCTGGCAGCCGTCACTCGTCGGTCCGGGTGGTGACGGGCACGGGTCGTTGGTTCCGCCAACGGTTCCCCACTTCGGGGCTGTTCCGCCGATCAGGCCGTCGTACGTGTAGAGGACATAGACGCGGGGATCGGCGGGGAAGTCGGGGTGCAGCGCCAGCCCGAGCAGGCCGCGGTCCCAGTAGTTGTAGACCTTCGTGCGCAGGTCCGCGAACACGGCCGGTGTCGAGTCGTCGAGCGAGTCGAACACCTTGACCAGGCCGCTCTTCTCGGCGACGAACACCCGGCCGTCGGCGGCGAACGCGACATTCGTCGGGTCGGTCAGCCCGCTGAACACGATCTGTTCGCTGAAGCCGGTCGGTGTCACCGCGGCACGCGCACCCGGTACGACGACCAGGCCGACGGCGACCAGTAGTACCGCGATGACAGCGGACGGCAACCGGCGTACGGATACAGACATCAAGCCCCCAGACAAACGGAATCCTCGATGCCTGCCCCTCACCGCCCCCGGCGAGAACATCGAAGTGCCCGACAGCATGGGGCAGGATCCGCCTGCGCGCAATACCCCGTTTAAAACGGGTACTCCAGGTCAGCGCGCGGTTACTTCGGAGGCTGACCGGCCGTCGCTGCTCGGCTCGAGTGTCGCGATCGCGTCGCGTACGTCGACGTCGACCCGGACCGGACATCCAGGTCAGCTGGCTGATGGTTGCGAGCAACCAACTGGTGGGTTCCCCGGGACGCTCCCCGAGCGGGCGAACGCGCCTGGACGGTAACCCGGCGACCCGGGGAACCCAACGACAGATCCCATCACATCAACGGGTCAACGCCTGCAACGTTTCGGGACTTCGATCGCATCCTTGAGGTATGAGGATGCGACTGCTGGGCTTGCTGGTCGCGGGGATCTCGCTCACCGCCTGTGGTAGCGAGGCGCCGCCGGCCGCCAGCGTGGGTGGCGGCGCCGGTGGCTCGCCGGTCGGGAAGTCGTACCTGTCCGTGCAGGTCACCGAGGACGGTAAGCCGAAGCAGTTGGCGCCGGACACCCGGCTCCGCCTCGACTTCCGTGACGTCGGTGGACTCGGGTTCCACGCCGGCTGCAACCAGATGGGCGGGGAGGTCTCGCTCGAAGGCGGCACGGTGACGATGGATCAGTACGGCGGCACGGAGATGGCCTGCCCGGACCGACAGGCACAAGAGGAGTGGCTCGCGAAGCTGCTGGTGGACCGTCCGACCTGGAAGCTCTCAGGGGACACGCTCACCCTCACCAGAGGCAGTACGACGCTCGTCCTCAAGGACCGCAAGATCGTCGAACCGGACCTCCCGATCGCAGGCACCAAGTGGACCGTTGACGGCGTTCTCGTGGGAGAGGCGGTCGAGCACTTCCCCGGAACGGCGGCGGCGCGGCTCACCATCCAGGGCGACCGAGTCACCGGTTCGACCGGCTGCAACCAATTCGAGGGTCCCGTGACCCGGACCGCCACGACGCTGTCCTTCGGCGCGATGAGGATCACCACCGCCGGGTGCGACGGCGACCCGGCCCGACTGGAACGGGCTGTGATCGGGGCCCTGGGAAGCCCGCTGACCTACTCCATCGACTACAACCGCCTCGAACTCCGAACCGCCGACGGCAAGGGCGGCCTCAATCTGACCGCCAAGAAGTGACAATGGCTGGGTGAGCGCGGCGCGGACGGTGGCACGGGGACTTCCGGTGGGGCCGGGGGTCTACCGGTTTCGCGACGAGGCCGGGAAGGTGCTGTACGTCGGTCGCGCGGTGAACCTCCGGCGTCGGGTCCAGTCGTACTGGACGCATCTCGGCGATCGGCCGCGGTTGCGCCGGATGGTCGAGCGCATCGACCGGGTCGAGGCCGTCTGGTGCGACTCCGAACACGAGGCGGCCTGGCTGGAACGCAACCTGCTCGAGCATTCCAAGCCGCGGTGGAACCGCACCAAGGGCGGTCAGGAGGTCGTCGGGTACATCCGGTACGACGACAGCCCGAGGCGGCCCGAGCTGCGGTTCGCACACCTGGCCGCCGGGCCGGCGCAGCACTTCGGCCCCTACCTCGGCGGTGTCCGGATCCGGCTGGCCCTGTCCGCGCTCCATCGGGTGCTGCCGCTGGCCTACAGCGGTACGACGAATGGGTCGGCGCGCGAGTTCGCCGAGTTGTTCGGGATCGGTCCGGCCGATCGTGACACGCTGGCGCGCACCGCGATCGCCGTACTCGAACGTGATCCAGCGGCGGTGACCGCGCTGCGGGCCGAGCTGGAACGCCGCCGGGACCATGCGGCGGCCGAATTGCGGTTCGAGTTCGCGGCGAAGTTGCAGGAGGAGATCGCGGGGTTCGACTGGATCGTCGCCGAGCAGAAGGTGTCCTGGCTGGACCCGCGGGACGCCGATGTGTACGGCTGGGCGGACGACGTACTCGTGCATTTCAAGGTCCGCGCCGGCCGGATGTGCACCTGGACCCAACGCGCCGCGTCGGAGTCAGTCGCGCGCGACCGGGTGGCGGCGACTCCGTCCCTCTGGCAGCCCTTCGCCCACCGCAACGCCGAACTCGCCGCTCGACTCCTGCGTGGGTGACATCGGCCCATAGCATCTGCTGTCATGGCGCAGCAGAGTCCACCACCGCCGTACGGCGTACCACCGCAGTACTACCAGCCTCAGCGGTTGGCTACTTCGAAGGCGACCACTGCGGCAGCGATGGCTACGTTGAGGGATTCGACGCCGGGGTGGAGCGGGATCTGGAGGTCGGAGTCGGTGGGGACGGTGAGGCCGTTGGTCTCGCCGCCGAGGACGTAGACGGCGCGAGGCGCGAGCTCGGCCTTGAAGAGCGAGTCGGGGGAGCGGGCCGAGAGGCCGTAGACGTGGTAGCCGGCGGCGCGGAGCAGGTCGACCGCCGCCTTCGCGGTCGACGTGTTCACGATCGGTGCCTGGAAGGCGACGCCGGCCGACGCCTTGATCACCAGCGGGCCGACATGCGGCGTACCGGCGCGGGGGAGGATCACGCCGTCGAACCCGGCGCCGGTCGCGGTGCGCAAGATCATGCCGACGTTGCCCGGATTCGTCACGCCGTCGAGCAGGAACACGTTCGTCGGCCGCTTGCCACGAGCCCGGACGAACTCCTCCAGCGGCGTCATCCGCGGCGCGTCGACATCCGCGACCACACCCTGGTCGTGTTTCCCGTTGCCGGCCAGCCACTTCACCCGGCTGGCAGTCGCCCGCTCGACCGGTACGTCGACCTTCGCCGCGGCCCGCAGGATCTCCTGCAGCGACCCGCCGGTCGCGCTGTCCGCCACGACCACCTTCGCCACCGACAGCGAAGGGTCGTGCAGTGCCTCGAGGACCGGCTTCCGCCCGTAGATGGTGATCCACTTGTCCCGCGGCGACCTCTTCGATTCCACCCGCCCATCTTCACATCGTGGCAACAGGCGGGCAATCTGCGTCCGTCACGCTGAGTGGCATGGAACAGTTGCGTACGGCGCTCATCGGCGGAACGGCCTGTGAGGTGTGTGGGCGACTCCCGCATCCACGGCGGCTGCGGTTGACGGTGGCCAAACTGCTGGCGATCCTCCCGGTGGAGTTCGCACTGCACGCGCTCGTCCTGGCGCTGCATCCGCCGTACGTGGTCGCGGTCACGGTGCTGGTGATCGCCACGACGGCGCTGGTGATCTGGGTGGTCGAGCCGTCGACGATGCGGCTGCTGCGATCGTGGTTGCACGCGCCCCGGACCCGGCCCGCGTCCGGGATCGACGCGCTGTGGCGGATCCGCGTCACCCTCGCGGACCGCACCGGCGCCCTGGAACGGCTGACCCATCAGCTGGCCGACCTGGACGCGAACATCCTCGGGCTGCACGTCCATCCGGTCGACGACGGCGTACGCGACGAACTCGTCGTCACCACGCCGGACACGGTCCACCCGGAGTCGTTGCTGAAGGCAATCGAGGCAGCGGGTGGACGGGACGCGCACGTGTGGCCGACGACCACGCTCGCGCTGGTCGACGGCCAGACGAAGGCACTCAGCCTGTCGGCGCAGGTGGTCGGCGACCCGAGTGAGCTGCCGCACGCGGTCGCCGAACTCCTCGGCGCCCAGCTCGTCACCGACCGGGTCGCCCTGGCCGGTCCGCTGCCGGCCGACGGGACTGTCCTCAAGATCCCGTCGCCGTGGACCGGCCTGTTCGCCTTCACCCGCCCCGGCGAACCGTTCACCCCCGCCGAATCCGCCCGGGCTCACCGCCTGGCCCAACTGGCGGAGCTGACCCTGGTCAACAGGCGCTGTTAACCATCAGCCGGCGGGGGCTGGTGGTCAGCTTGCGGGTTTGGTTGCCTTGCCGTCGAGCCAGAGGAGGTTCGACGGGTCGCTGTGGGGGCCCTTGCTGCCGACGTGCTTGTCGCTGATCACCGGCCCGTTCTTGATCACGTGCACCAGCGCCATCGCGTGCCCGCGTCCGAGGTCGTAGTCGGCCTTCAGCCAGTCACAGATCACGCCGGCCTTCACGTCCGGAGCGTCGTACCCGAGCCCCTTCGCCTGCTCGACCAGCGCCCGCGGCGTGCGGCCGGTCTTCTCCTCGATCTTGTCCAAGTACGCCTGGAACGACATGTGGTGTCTCCTTCATGAGTGTCTTCACCACTGCGTCGATCGAGGGGGCCGGAAATCGACACCCTCACTCGCCGGTCTGCAGGCCGACCTTGCGCAGCGCCTCGGACAGGCGGCCCTGGTTCTGGGCGTTCACGAGGTCGTTCGACAACTCGCGGAGCTTGATGTTCGTGTCCTGGGAGGCCCGCTTGAGGACGTCGAACGCCACGCTGGAGGTGATTTCGTAGCGATGCATCAACACACCCTGCGCCTGGCCGATCACGGTCCGCGTGGTGAGCGCCGTACGCAACTGCTCGACCAGACTCCGGCTGTCGTTGAACAGCTGCACGTTGTCGAACGCGACCCCGGCATGGAGTGCGAACAGCAGGACGATGTCGTACGACGTATCGCCGAAAGCGTCCACCTTGGCCGAGAAGAGGCTGAACGCGGCCGCGGAACCGGTCACCGCCGGCAACGGCAGGAGCAGCGCGCTGCGGTAGCCGGCGTTGATCGCCGTCGCCGCGAACTCGGGCCAGCGGTGGTCCGCTGCGAGGTCGCCGATCCGGTGCGGCTCGGCGTACGTCAATGTGTCGTAGAGCGGGCCGTCCGGCATCACCATCTGCGCGGCCAGCGGCGCCCGGGCCGGTTCGGCGACGTCGTGGGCGGTCTGGTGGTACCGCGCGACGATCTCCGCCTGGTCGCCGACGAGCACGGTGATCGAGGCCTCCTCGCAGTCCGGGATCGTCCTGACCACGCGGCTGACGAATCGGCCCAGCGTGGTGGCCACGTCGTCGTCCTCGACCAGCCGGCTGACCTCGGCCAGTTCCTGCGCCAGTTCCAGAATCCCCTCACCCATGGCTCCATCATGCGCCATCGATTTCTGGGTTCAGAGACCCAGACGGCGCTACGCTCGATCTCATGGACGAACATCGCCTGACCGCCAAGGGCCGAGCGACCCGCGAGCGCATCCTCGCCGCCGCGGCCGAGCTGATCCTGCGGCAGGGCGTGGCCGGCACGCAGCTGGACGACGTACGCCGGGTCGCGGGGGTGAGCGGCTCGCAGTTGACGCATTACTTCCACGATAAGCAAACGCTGATCGACGACGTGATCGCCTGGCAGGCATTGTTGATTGTCAAGCGCGAACCAGTGCTCGACTCGTTCGACGCGTGGCACCGCTGGGCCGACCAGGTCGTGGCCCGGCAGACCGCACGGAAGTTCCAGGGCGGCTGCGACTTCGGGTCACTCGCCGGCCAGCTGGCGGAGACCAGCCCGGAGACGCGGGCTCACCTCGCCGACGGCTACGACAGCTGGCTTTCGGCCTTCAGGCGCGATCTGCACGCCATGCGCGATCACGGTCTGCTCCGCGAGGACGCCGACCCCGACTCGCTCGCTCATATGTTGCTCGCGGCGATGCAAGGCGGCGTACTTCTCTCCCAGACCCTGCGCCGCCCGGAACCTCTCCGAGACGCCCTCGATGCGGCGCTTGCCCGGTTAGAGTCGTTCAGCTGCTAGGCATCGCAGTATGGCGGCCGCCGAGCGGTCGATGTCGTCCTCGGCGGTCGTCCAGTTGCTGACCGAGATGCGCATGGCGGCCTTGCCCTGCCAGGTCGTGCCGGACATCCAGCACGTGCCGTCCTGCTGGACTGCCCGCACTACCTTTCGGGTCAGCTCGTCGTCGTTCTCGAAACGAACGAGCACCTGGTTGAGTACGACGTCGTTCAGTACCTCGACCCCGCTGGCGGTCAGCGTGTCCGCGAACCGGTGCGCCAGCGCGCAACACCGCTCGACGACCTCGGCGATGCCTTCGCGACCCAGCGCCCGGATGGCGGCGTACACGGCGAACCCCCGCGCCCGACGGGAGAACTCGGGGTTGAACTCGAGCGCGTCGCGTTCCCCCTGCTCGTCATGGATCAGGTACGACGCTCGCACGGACATCGCGGCCCGGTGGGCCTCGGGATGCGCGCAGAGGACGAGGCCTGAGTCGTACGGGACGTTCAGCCATTTGTGCGCGTCGGTCGCCCAGGAGTCGGCCTGGTCGATGCCGTGGAGTTGCTGTCGTAGGGCGGGACTGACGGCGGCCCACAAGCCGAAGGCGGCGTCCACGTGCACCCAGGCGCCAGCCGCGTG
Organism: uncultured Actinomycetota bacterium; assembly: GCA_963770725.1. Classification (GTDB taxonomy): domain Bacteria; phylum Actinomycetota; class Actinomycetes; order Propionibacteriales; family Kribbellaceae; genus Kribbella. The sequence goes on along the minus strand of CAVYQT010000005.1, from coordinate 117,910 downwards.
CGCCTCTTGACAGATCTCGGCGATGGGATCGATCGCGCCCGTGTTCACGTTGCCGACCTGAGCACAGACGATTGTCGGACCGTCGATTGTCGACAATGCGTCCGCAAGTGCGTCGGCCCGCATCCGCCCTTGGCCGTCGACCTCGATCGGCACGATGCAGCTCGTCCCGAGGCCGAGGAAGCGCAAGGCCCGATCAACCGTGTCGTGCCGCTCGGCTCCGGCCAGGACGCGGACCTTTGGCGCACCGATCAGACCATCGCGTTCGACGTCCCACCCGGCCTTCCGGAGTACGTCGTGCCGGGCTGCGGCCAAGCCGGTGAAGTTGGCCATCTGGGCGCCGGTGACAAAGCCGACCGACGTGTTGGCCGGCAGTCCGAACAGCTCGACCAGCCAGCTCGCTGCGACGTCTTCGACCACGGCCGCTGCGGGTGAGGCGGCGTACAGGCCTGCGTTCTGGTCCCACACCGTGGTGAGCCAGTCGGCGGCGAGTGCGGCAGGGGTCGCGCCGCCGAAGACGAAGCCGAAGAATCGGCCGCTGCCGCTCGGCAACAGGCCGTCCTCGACGCCCTTCGCGAGGTGTGCGATCACCTCTTGCGGATCGGTTGGTTGCTGCGGCAGCTCACCGCCGAGCGCGTGATGCAGCTCGGCCGCCGTCGCCCGCGGGCCGACGGGGCGCTCCGGCAGGCTTTTGAGGTACGTCGTTGCCCGCTCGTACGCCTCTCCGAGCGGCCCTTCCCAGTCCGGCATGTTCATACCTCCGTTGTACGGCGGGTGCGTGTGAATCGGCGTGTGACGGCACTACAGTGCTGTCTGCTCTTCTCGGGGCATTTGGAGGATGTGGATGGCGCGTGTGGTGACCGGGAGTCACTGGACGGCGATCGTCGGTTATTCCCTGGTCGGCGCGGCCACCCAGCTGGTCTGGCTCAACTTCGCCGGCGTGACCACCGTCGCCGCCTCGCACTACGGCGTCTCCGAGAGTGCGATCGGCTGGCTGGCCCAGGTGTTCCCGCTCGTGTACGTCGTACTCGCGATCCCCTGTGGTCTGATCCTCGACCGGTGGTTCCGGGCCGGCCTGATCGCGGGCGCGCTGCTGACCGCTGTGGGTGCTTCGGTGCGGTTGATCGGCGACGACTACGGCTGGCTGCTCGCCGGGCAGATCGTTGCCGCGGTCGCCCAACCGCTGGTGCTGAACGCGGTCACTGGCATCACTGGCCGCTACCTGTCTCCGGGCGATCGCCCGACCGGGATTGCCGTCGGCACCGCCAGCATCTTCGCCGGGATGGTGATCGCCTTCCTGCTCAGCGCCGTCTTCACTACGGCGTCCGATCTTGGGGTCATGCTCGCGGTGACTGTGGCCTTCTGTGTTCTCGCCGCGCTTTGGCTGATCGTTGCCCTACGCAATCCGGGCAGCTATGAGGTGCTGCGGCAACGACCTGATCGCAGTGCGTTGCGGATCGCGTGGGGTGACTCGCTGATCCGCCGGCTGTGCGTGCTGGCGATCTTCCCGTTCGGCGTCTTCGTTGCCCTGAGCACCTTCTCGCAGGCGCTCCTGGAGCCGGCCGGGGTCAGCGGCGGTACGGCGAGCGTCATCCTGCTGGTCAACGTCGTCGCCGGTGTGCTGGGCTGTGCGGTGATCCCGATTATCGTCGTACGACGCCGAGCCGAGTCGACCCTGCTCGTCTTGAGTCTGTCGTTGACCGCGGTCGCCTGCGTCGTACTCGCGGCGGCGCCGGGGGTGGTCACGGGCTTCCTCGCGATCGGTTTGATCGGTCTGATGCTGCTTCCCGCGCTCCCGATCGTGCTCGAGCTGGTGGAACGCCGTACCGGCGAGGCCGAAGGCACCGCGGCGGGGCTGATCTGGATGGCCGGCAACCTCGGCGGCCTACTCGTCGCGGTCGTGGTCGGCCTGCTCGTCGATTACCCGTCGGCGGCCTTCCTGGTGATGGCCGGGATCGCGCTGATCGCCGTACCGGGTGCGCGGGCGCTCAAGCGCCCAATCGCCGAAGTCCGATCGCTGTCGCAGCCGTAGCCAGCAGTCCGCCGATGCCTGCGGCAACAAACGTGACGCGTGGGTCGGTGTGCTCGAGGAGGAGGCCGCCGAACACGTACGAGATCCCGGCCGCCAGACCGATAGCGCCGTACAGGTTCCCGACGACGCGGCTGAGCATCGGGGCGGGCACGATGCGTTGCAGGTAGGTGTTGATCCCGACGTCGAGGGCCGCGATCCCGAGGCCGCGGAACACCTGCAGCCCGAGCGCCGCCCACACCGCCCAGGCGAGGCCCGTGACCAGGTTGCCCGCGCTGCTGATCGCGAACCCGGCCAGGATCAGCGTCGGCATGCGGAATCGGCTCGCGTACTTGGTCATGACGACGTACCCGGCGACGAGACCGATGCCGACACCGGCGTAGAGCGCCGCCGCGGCCGAGTCGCTGCCATGCAGTTCGTCCCGGCCCAGGAACACCAGCGCGACGTCGTCCACCCCACTGAACGCGACCCCGACGAAGAACCCCAGCCCGATCACCCGGATGACCTTGGTCCGCCAGATGTACCCGAGGCCGTCCTTGGCGTCTTTGATCAGGCTGTGGCCGGAAGGCGTTTGTCTCGGCAGCTTGGGCAGCCCACTCAGCACCAGCGCCGACACCAGGAACGCCGCGGCGTCGATCAGCAGGATCCCGCGGACGTCAGTCACCAGGAACAGCCCCGCAGCCACCAGCGGCCCGATCGCCTCCAGCCCGTTCGTCCCGGCGCCGAGCGTCGAGTTCGCCGTCTCCAGGTCCTCGTCCTTGACCAGCGCCGGCACCGCACTCCGCGAACTCGCCTGAAACACCTGCGCCACCAAACTCCGTACGGCGACCAGCACGAGGAGGAGTGGGAGAGGGGGCAGTGCTAGAGCCATGGCGAGCACCAGCGCCCCCTGCAGCACGTCACAGACCACCATCACCCGCCGCAGGTCGAACCGCATCTCCGACGGTCCCCGCGAACGCCCCGAACAGCCCCGGCGTGAAGTCCCCGGCCAACAGCAACAACGCCACCGCCATCGCCGCCCCCGTCAACTCCTCGACGTACAACAGCAACGCCACCAGCCCCAGCGAGTCCCCCAGAAACGACACCGACCGCGCCACCCACAACCGCCGAAACCCCACCGACCCCCGCAGCACCCCCACCGCTCCCATACCCCACCCCCCTCATCCCCTAAGATGGTCCCCCAAACACCCGCCGGTGTGGCGCAACTGGCAGCGCACCGCTCTTGTAAAGCGGTGGTTAGGGGTTCGAGTCCCCTCACCGGCTCTCTTACCAGGGCGTATTCCCCTCAGGACATGCTCCTGAGGGGTCCAACTGACCGCTTACTGACCGCTTTGCATCGTCCTCACGCCTGCTGCGTTGGAGACTCTTGGGCCATGGGCAGGTGGGGAATCGGAGGAACTGAACGTACCTGGGAGCGCCCTTTCCGGGAGCAGCCGTGGGCGGAGATCAGGTCGTTCCTCGGCGGTATGGCGGCCAAGCACCAGCAGTTCCAATACCTGGTAGACGTGATCGACAGCGTCGTCGACTCTGGTGCTGATGCACGCCTGGCGGGCGACACGTCGATGCATGACTTGATAGTCGTTCCTCGGCCGGTCGGCCCGAGTGTTCGAGAGTTGATCGCTGTCCGAGCCCCGGGATCGTTGAGACCAGCAGCGATTGCCGGCCGTGTCCGCATCGAGCACCTGTCCAGCACCGGCCTGAACGACTCCATCGAGCGACCACCGTCCGAAGCGGTCCGCCTCTTCTGGCGCTTCGTCATCGAGAAGTACGCGATCAGCCCGCCGCATGGGCCGCATGCAACGGAACCCATGCGTTGACGCGCGGCGGCCGGTGCCGGTGAACTCCTAGGTCGCAAGGCCTTCCGGCGATTGGCGGTCTTGCTCATGAATACTCCTCAGTGCGTCGTCCAAAAGCTCCGCGGCCTCGGGGTTCCTTGCCTTCCGACCGATGTACTCATCGATCGTGGTGGACGTTCTCGAGTGCCCAAGCTGGTCAGCAATGCGTCTCGGCGTCTGCCCGGAGTCCTCGAGGATGGTCGCGGTGGTCTTCCGGAACACGTGGGCAGTGACCCAAGCCATCTCGTCAGCCAGCGACCGCATACCCGCCAGTTCGGTCAGCTCCAGCAGCGCCGCCCGATCACGCTTGCTGAGCCGATACGCGTCGGCCAACGCGACCGCCTCGTCTGGCTCGAGCCGCACGCGACCGGTCTCGATCAGGCTGATCCGTGTCTTCCGCCAACCGAGCTTCGCCACGATCTCGGTCTGCGTGAATCCAGCCCGCTGCCGATGCGACTTCAGCGTCTGGCCCAGCTCCGTTCGCCTCTGGCCGCCCACGGGCCGTCGTGCGTTCCTCAGAGCACGCTGCACGTTGTGTGTATCCCGGAACCCTCCCTTGGAGTCCGGGAACACGGGGGAGTCGAGGGCCGTCCCAGGCTTCCACCGCGTAAGCACCATCTCGAGAGCCCACCGTGGCAGCACAAGAATCCGCTCACCCGCCGCAGACTTCACCCGCCGGCGAATCAGCCCGTGCCCCTTCAGCCGCTGAATCTGATGGCTGCAGTCGACCTGGCCCGTCTCACGATTGACGTCCCTCCAAGTGACCGCCAGCGCTTCACCGATGCGCTCGCCGGTCGCCAGCATGAACTTGCACAGATCCACCAGATCGGCCCGGACCGCCCGCTCATCCTGCCGCAGCAACTCGAACCAAGCCTCCCGCTCATCCGCCTCCAACGCCCGAGGCGCCCGACGCCGCGCCTTCCCCCGAATCTTGATTTCCCGGACCGGATTAGCCGCCAACGCCCCGTGCCGCACCGCCAACGACAGCGACCCCGCCAGGATGCTCTTACAGGTCTTGGCGCTAGCCACGCCGATCTCGTTCCGGATCGCCTGAATCACGTCATTCACTCGCGGAGTCGTCAGCTCCACAAGGCGAACCTCGGCAATCCGCGGCACAAGGTTCTTGTCGTACTGATACCGGTACGTCTGATACGTCCCCGGCGCCAACACGTCCTGCTCCCCAAGCTCCTTGACCTCAGCCAAGAACAGTTCAACCGCAACCGAAACCCGACTCTCAGGCTTGATCTCCGCAGACCCACTCAACCGCGTACGAGTCTTCAACACCGCCCGAAGCCTGTTCTCCGCCTCGGTAGCCGTCTTCCCCCAAGCCGCCACTCGCCGAGTTCGCCCGTCAACGTCCCGGTACCTAGCCTTGGCCTCAAACTTGTCTGGCTTCCCTTTGGCGTCGTGGTGGACAGCTCGAGAGGAGATGTTTCCCCAGGTTCCCAACGGCAGCCACTGCTTCCCCATCCAGACCTCCACAGCCAGCGCCCGTTCAGCGGAACCCAAACAGGCAGAGGCAGGCTCAACGGTTGAGGCCGGCAGCCAACCCCGAGGTGCTCGGGCCGACAGGTAGCTGACATGGCTGAGAGCCATGAACACGGCACGATCTGTGCATGAGGACTCTCATCATCGGTGGCGGCGTTCTTCTGGGGCGAGCATGAACATGACCCTGACCCAACACACGGGGACCGGGGCCCTCGATCTCATCGCCAAGCTCAAACCGCTCTATGCGAACGCCTACTCCGAACCCCCTTACAAGATGTCGAGCGAGGACATCGAGCAGTTCGAGATCCGGATCACGAAGCATGCCGGCCTGGAAGGCTTCGTCCTGGTCGCCGCCGATATCGATGGTCGACTCGTAGGGTTCTCGTACGGATTCACGTTCCCTCCTAGACGATGGTGGACCGGTGTCAAGACAGACCCACCTCCGGACGATGTTGCCTCAGGCCCCCTCTTCGCAGTAATCGAGCTCGGCGTACACACGGATTTCCGTGGCCGTGGCTTCTCTCGCCAACTCGTCAAAGCCATCCTCGCCGACCGACCAGCTGCGTTCGCCAGCCTCATCTCCCGGCCAGGGGCACAGGCTCACGCGATGTATCGGCGCTGGGGGTGGCAGAAGGTCGGCAACACGCAGACCTACACGCACTGGCCCGTCGAGGACATCAATGTCCTCCGCTTGCGCGACAGCAACTCCGGCTGACCTCTCGAAGAGGGCCCAATCATGGCCGATCGCCCATTCGGCATGTCCCACCTCGTCCGTTCCATACCCTTGATCGGGCGGCACATGAGTTGCTGTACGACCTGAAAGCAGACCCGCACAGCCCCGACGGTCAGCCTTGGATGATCCAACCCGGCGTACTCGGCGCCGAGCACCAGCTACCAGGGATCAGGTCAGGCTCTCGATGTGCTCGAAGATGTCGGCGTCTGTCTCTTGCTGCCAGCTGGGCAGGTCAGTCCAGTCGGCGACATAGCTCGGCTTGGGGTCCGGGATGTGGCGGTAGATGTGCGCAATCCAGCACAGCGCAACGAACCGCCCCTTCTGCTCGCGAGTGAGCTTGCTGGTGTTTCCCTCAGATACATCAACAAACGTCCGAACCTGGTCGTAGACAGCCGCGGCGCTCTCTCGCTCCCAATCAGGCGTCTCTTCCCACGGTGCGACGTACCCAGGCTTCGGCTCACCGGGGTAGTGCCTTGTCACGCCGGCAATCCAGGCCTTACGGAAGATCCGACCTTGTTCGTTCGACAACAGCTCTACTCCTTCGAGCGTCATGGCGGCATTCACAACTGCACGCGCTCAATAGTCAGGCACGCCGGAATGTTGAGACGGACGAGCTTGCGTGGTGTAAACAAGTTGCGTGCGGCCCGCATTCAGCAGCACGTGCTCGTCTCCACCGTGAGCGCGTACCGAGAATGGCCAGCGTTGGCAATCAACGAGGCATCGCCGTTGGCGTTCCGTGGCGACGTACTCGGAGGGCTCTCCCGAACTTGCCAACATGACGATCGGCGGCCGGTACAGAACGCTGAACGCCGGCTGCGAGGTCGCCGCCATCGCCGGGTACGGCGCGGGCTCGGGGGACCTGCCAGCACGCTGGCTGCGCTGTCTACGTACGGCGCCTGCCGACGTCCACGAATGCGCCGTTCGGTTGGTGGCACGAGACAGTCTCGGCGCTGGATTCCTCGGACTCATCGGCGAGGTCTGGGTCGAGCCAGCGAACCTCAGCTGCGCCGAGGTGGCCGTGAACGTCGAGAAGATCGTCAACGCTCGGCCAGAAGGTGAGGCCTGGATTTGCCCCGAGCCACTTCAGTACGACCCAGGCGTTGCGCCGCTCGTCCAACGGGAATTCGACACCGATGGCAACGACTCCGGTCCCGATGCCTCCGGATGGATCGCGTTTGCTGAATAGCTCGAACCGACGCATCATCAGAGACTCACCGCTGGTCGACTGCAGGTTCGCGAATCAGGCGGAGGCTGGGGAACTGGCTCGACAGGAGCTCCGCATGGTTCTCGGCTATCGAGATCGGTCCGGTCCACTCGGCGATCACATGAGCGTCGAGCCATACACGGACACGGTGCTGTGACTCTGAACCGCTCCAGTCCTCGGCGCCACGGCTCTCGGCGCACGTCAATGAGCAGGCACCGAGTATCGCCTGCGCTGCAATCGAGGGACGTGTCAGTGTCGTCATTGGATTCACCGCTCTATCACTCTGGGTGTCGAGGCACCAGTGAATCAGGGGACGTCCCGCCATGCAACGTTTCACTATGACGCGTTTCGTTCTAGTATGTCTCCAAGGTGGGTGCGGGTGACGACTGGTCTGCGAGGGACCGGTGTAGCGTTTGGTCGCTGAGAAACGAGGTCAGATGACGCTGGAATCAGCCATCGGTTCGGTGGTCCCGCGGTACCTGCTCGGTCGGCACCTGCGGGAGCTTCGGGAGGCGGCCGGTCTGTCCCTCCGGCAGGCGGGATTGAAGCTGGAGATGTCGGCATCAACGGTGTCGCGGCTGGAGAACGGCGAATCTCCGGTGCGCAGCCTGGACGTCGAGCAGGCATGCAAGCTGTACGGCGTCGACGACGCCGAGCTGATCCGTGCACTGATGGACCTGGCGAAGGAGACCAGAGCGACCAAGGCGAAGAACTGGCTGAGCTCGTACGCCGACCTGGTCTCGGACAACTTCGTCCTGTTCACCGGCTTGGAGGCTTCCACGTCGTCGCTCGCCCTCTACGAGACGGACCTCATCCCTGGCTTGTTGCAGACCCGCGAGTACGCGGAAAGCATCATGGGAGACGAGCGCTTTACTGGGACCCAACTCGATCCGGATGTGCTCGACCGCCGGTTAGAGATCCGGCTCAACCGACAGTTGATCCTCGACCGAGAGTCGGGCGCACCCAAGCTCGACGTCGTACTCAGCGAAGCAGTGGTTCGCCGGCGCATCGGTGGTGCCGAGACGATGGCCGCGCAGTTGATCCATCTGCTGGAGATGGCGCAACGGCCGGACATTGCGATCAGGATCATGCCGCTCGACGTTGAGGAACATGCTGGACTGACGACTGGGCCGTTCGCCTTGCTGGACTTCCCGCCGCGCGGGCCACTGGTCGAGCGGTCCGGTGTTTACGTGGACGGATTCCTCGGGTTCTTCTGGGCGGACAAGCCCGACGAGGTCGAGCTGCTTCAGAAGGCCTGGGCGAATCTGTGGGAGACCGCGCTCAGCGACGACGGGTCGGCCGGCTTCATCAAGCAGAGGCTCAGCAAGTTGCAGCAGCTGGCCTGACCCAGGTGGGCTCAGCTCTGTTCGCCGGGCGCGAAGTAGTCCGTAAGCATGTTGGTGGTCCAGGCTGGCTGGTGGGTCTCGCCCCTGGGGCCAAACTCGTCGAACCAGGGTTTGATGTCGATGACGGGAGTGCCGTCGACGGCGTCGAGGTCTTCGACGTGCAGGTCGAGTCCGTCGACCTTCATCAGGCGGCAGCGAGAGATGCCGAGCCAGTTGATCCGGCGCATGTTGCGGTGGCCGAACGCACCGACCTCGGGCCAGGCCGGGTTGTCCCTGGGGCGGCGAGCACCAAGGTTCAGGTCGGTCTGGTCGGTGAGGTGAAAGAAGAACACGACTTCGAGGTGAGAAAAGGCATCCAGGCCGGCAGTGGAACGTTCGTCGAACCGCTCGCTGTTGATGCGCAGAATGGAGCGTGTACCACCCCAGAAGTCATCGGTCGGTTCGCTTCGGCCACCGACGACCTGGGCAACGGGTTCGACCGTGAGAGTGCTCTGCATCATGGGAAGATCCTTCGATCAGTGACGGTGTAGGTCATCTCGCCGCGGAGGCGAGGTAGCGGGTGGCACGCTGGTCGAGCTCTGCAGCGGCAGGGATGCCGCGGGCTCGGAAGGGCGACAGCGCCGTACGCATGTCGACGACAGTCTGACGCGTGCGGCCGGATTGCACGCCGTCCATGACGTCGAGAGCCGTCGACCAGGTCGAGCAGGCTTCGTCGATCGCGCCTTGACGGGTCTGAATTGCGCCGAGGTATCCCAGGGTCACGGCGTGCGTGCGGGTGAAGGTGGCCGCCTTGCGGGTGCGGACGCTGTGTCTGAACTGGGTTGTCGCCGCGGCCAGATCGCCGAGGTCGCGCAGAGTACAGGCGGTTTCGTGGGCGAGGCTGGCTTCGCCGAAGAAGAAGACGCGGCCGGGTTCGTCGTCACCGGCGCCGGCGGCGGCCAGGTTGTCCTCGGCGCGTAGCAGAGCCTTCGCGGCCGCCCTGCCTTGACCGTCTGCCGCCAGTGCCCTGGCGTGGACGACCTCGAGCAAGGCCCGTTCGCGGAGACTGGCCAGGGCCGAGCGTCGCCCGGACAGCGAGGCCTTGGCCAGTTGCACGGCTTGTCGTGAATGGCCGAGATCGACGGCCTGGTGAGCCATCGCACGCAGGACGTGGCCGGCCAGGGGTGGGTCGTCGGCCTCGGCGGCGAGCTGTACGGCGACCGTGAAGTACTTCTGCGCGGTCGCGTGCTCGGCATTGTCGAACGCCATCCAGCCACTGAGGTACGCAAGCTCGCCGGCAGTGGAGAACAGTCCGCGGCGAATGTCAGCGGTGGAGTGGGCGGCTCTCAGCGTGCTGGCGACATCGGATGTGAGGTACTGCACTACCGCGGTGCGCGCATGCCCGCCGCCGCGGCGCTGATCTATCCGGGTGAACATGTGCGCCATCTCCCGGATCGCTTCCAGATCACCGGCGCCGATCAACCGGCCACTCCGGGCAGAGCGCTGGGCCCCACGTTGCGCCATGGTGTCCCACCAGGCCTGTGAGGGCACCGCCAGCGCGGCCACGGAGTAGCCGGCGGCCCGCAGGACAGACCTGCGCTCGATGTCCACGTTGCCTCTTCCCAGATCGGCGAGCGTCGTCAGCGTATCGGCGGACCAGTCTGGTGCTGCAGGTGGCCGCGGACCGGAAAGGCCGATCTCCTGGACGGTGACGACCCTGCCGAGGCGGCGAGACAGCGCCTCCACCAGGATTGCCGGCGCGTCACCCGACGGCGTCGACCCCGCCACCCAGTGCGAGACATGGGACCTGCCCACTGAGACTAGGCGTTGGCTGCCGATCTCGGCCGCCACTCGGCCTACCGCCTGTGCGAGTTGGGCATGCGACCAGCCCGCCTCGGCGATGACCGCCGCGAGCTTGGCGTTGCGGCGCTGTCCAGCGCTCGACTTGCCCGTTCGCTCGTTCACCACTTTCACCACTCTCGGCCTCGTAACCGCTGTTCCACCCACGGTAGCCAGTGATTCGCTCATCGTATCCACACCGAAGTAGCAGGAGGCCCGAGAAGTGCAGGCAGAGCGCATCGCACGGCACGTCGTACGGCCAGATCCGCAGTGGTGGACGTCGGGTGTGCACGAGGGCCGGCCATTGCGTGATTCCCTGGCTGAGCAAGATATCCGGACGCTGTTCTTGTTTCTGCGGGATCACGGCTACAGCAGGAGCGCGCTCGCGGCTGCCTCTGGGCTCGCGGAAACCCGGGTTCGAAGTATCTCCCAGGGCAAGCAGTTGGTGACGTCGTACGACGTACTGGTGCGAATCGCGGACGGTTTCGGCATCGACCGTGGCCTGCTGGGTGTGGGGTCTCATGCGCCGAGCAGCGGAACCGACAGCGATGGCAGGTTGCGCGACCCGGGTGCAGTGCCGGGGTTCGTCGGATCTCTCGCCGCGCTGGCGGTTGGCCCGGTCCCGGCCGAGCTGAACGGGTACGTCGACGCGAGGCATCCCGACGCATCCAGTGTTCCAGCGCAGGTGACTGCGGCCCACGTCGATCTGGTCCGCGCGGTTCGTGACGAGCACCGCCAAATCGATGCCATGCATGGCGGCGGATCCTGCCGGGACTCCGTGGTCAGCTACCTCGCCTTCGCCAGCGGCATGCTGGCCAGCCGTTTCGAGACGGAGCAAACCGAGGCGGACTTCAAGGCCACGCTGTCCGACATGTACCAAGTCGCCGGGTGGGCCAGTCACGACCTCGGCGACCACGGGGTTGCCCGTCACTACCTGACCGCCGGGCTTGTCCTCGCCAGGGAGATCAACGAACTCGCCCTCATCGCCGGTGGCTTCTACCGCCTCGGGCGGGTCTCGATCCACCAGGGCCGGGCACAGGAGGCGCTGCGGCTATGGCAACTCGGGCAGATCGGTGCCCAAGACAGCGGAAATCTCGCCGCCGTCGCCGTCTTGCACGCCAACGAGGCCTGGGCGTACGCCATGCTCGGCGCCGCGGACAGGGTGTCCGACTCGCTGGCGCGGGCTCAAGACGAACTCGGGCGGGTCGACGAACTTACGGTCCCTGCGTGGGCTCGATTCTTCCTCGCGCCTGCAGACCTTGACGGTATCTCGGGGGTCATCTACGGCTGCCTCGCCTCACACGCAGAACATCGGACCCAGTTTGCGCCACGGGCGATCGATCATGCTGAACGCTCGTACGCGACCAGAGGTGCGGGGGAGGAGCGGAGCCGCACGTTTGACGCGATCAGCATCGCCACTGGCTACCTGCTCGATGCCCAGCCAGACCGTGCGGCGGCCGCCGGGCATCAGGCCGTCGACATGGCGTTGGCCACCGACTCGGTTCGGGTCGCCGATCGGTTGCGGGCGATGGTGTCCCTGGCTCGTCCGTACGCCACCCACGACGGGGTGAGCGGGGTCCTCGAGCGTGTCGGTGTATTGATCGACGGCTAACTTCTACGGCGTGACGTCTCTCAGCAGCGCCGAACGCGACCGCCTTGGTACTGCTCTGCTCGAAATCGCCAGCGCAGCAGGGATCGACCCCGCTGGCGCCGTACTGCTCCGCTACACGATGAACGCCGTCTACAAACTGCCCGCCGCCAATCTGGTGCTGCGCATCGCCCCCGCAGCCAAACGCTCCACCGTTCACCGCGTCACCAAGATCGCCCACAGGCTCGCCGAACTCGACTTGCCCACCGTCCGACTCGCGCCCGGACTGCAAGAGCCGATCGAGACCCCAGACTGGGCTGCGACCGCCTGGACATACCTGCCACAAATCCCCGGGCAACGCCACCGGCAAGCCGAACTCGCTCGGCCGTTGCTGGCATTCCACTCGCTCAACGATCTCGGATTCCCGCTGCCACAATGGGATCCCATCAGCCGCGCGCAGTCCCGCCTCGAGACCGCCGCGGCAGCTCGGGACGGGGAACTGGAGTACCTGCAGACGTGGGCAGCGGGCCAGGTACGACTCGAGTTGAGCGACCTCGTCGACTGGCTGGGGAGACGTTCCCGCTACGTCCGGGCCGCTGCGGCGTCCACTGACTGGCGGCTGCGTACGTCGGTCATCCACGGCGATGCCCACGCCGGCAACCTCCTCACCGACACTCGCGGTCATTCCGTGCTGTGCGACCTGGACTCGGTGAGCATCGGCCCGCCTGAGTGGGACCTCGTCCCTGCTGCCCACGGTGTCGAGCGGTTCGGAGATCCACGTGAGCAGTACGACGAACTCAGCGCAGCGTACGGCTTCGACCTGCTCTCCTCGCCTAGCTGGCCAACCCTGCGGTCGGTCCGCGAGCTCCAGATTGTCACCAGTGTCATCGGCGGGCTGCCCGGCCGACCCGACGTGGCCGACGAACTGGCTCACCGCCTCCGCAGCCTGATCGCTGGCGACACCGCTACCTGGCATCGCTACCGGTAGGGCGAGGCATCGTGGGGGTCCATCGTGGACCCCCGCGATGGGCTGAACAACCCCGCGTGGGCAGGTCGAAACTCGGTGACGTAGGCAACGAAACGCCTACACGACACGGGCTGGGTCTCCGTTTCATTGCCTGGCTCGATATCCATTCGACCGAGAACGGGGATAGTTCATGACTACGTACTGGCTCTTATCGCAAGCGCACACGACGGTCGTGTATTGCCTGATCGGCCTCGCGGCTCTTGCGTACGTCGTGATGCTCCGTGACATCGCGCAGGAAGTCCGCGGCTGATGGCCATCACCGACCCTGTAGCCGATCTCATGTCGCGACGTCGCGTGCGGGTCTGGTTCGGCGATCAGGTGATCGCTGGCTATCTGGTCGGGCCTGAGCTGGCCGAGCGGTACGCGGCCGCATCGTCCCGGCGGTTCGGTCTGCCGGTGACGATCGACCCGGCGCCAAGGGCGATCCGGATCGACGGCGAGGAGCCGTGAGGTGACCGTTGCCGCCCGCCCGGCAATGCTGGGCTACTTCGTCGAGACCTTCTTGATGACACCGGCCGAGCAGGACCGCGCTCGCAGGCTGCTACTCGAGTTCGCTGACCGCGCGGGCTCACAGATGACCGCGATCTACATGGAGGCGCTCGACTCACAGCCGGCGGCGCTCGAGGCCTTGATCGAGGCAGCGCGCCGAGATGGCGTCTCGGCAGTCGCGGTCACCGTCGCCGATTCAATCGCAGACCAGTACCGCCGTGAACTCGAGGCTGCCGGAGTCCGGCTCCTCATCGCAGGCGATCCACCCTGATCGGGCGGGACTGAGGACACCACCTTGAACCCGGCTGGCGCCCGTCGTGAACACGGCCTGCGGGAGCCAGCCGTTCCAATCCGGGGTCGGGCGGGATCCCGGCGCCCCCGCCGTCCCCCGTCCATCACCCGGTCTGACGGCCGACGTCGCGTGTGACGGCGGGGCGGACACCACAGCACCACCCGGGCAAGTCAGTGATCACCGAGTGCACCCCCGTCCTGGGTCGCGTGAGCGAAAGGAAGCAAATGACCGATCTCATCGACGCCGCCTGGCGCAAGGCCACGCGCAGCAACAACAGCAACAACTGCGTCGAGGTCGCGCTCATGCCGGACGGCGGAGCAGCGGTCCGCGACAGCAAGGAACACGGCCGCGGTCAGATCCTGCGCTTCACCGCCGGCGAATGGGCAGCGTTCGCCGAAGGCATGAAGGCGGGGGAGTTCGATCCTCGTACCTGACTGGTCTGCTGGCAGGTCACGACGTACCCGGGTCCCCGCATTCCACACAAGCGAGCGCAGTGTCCAGCAAGGCGTTCTTGCGTCGAACCATCTGACCTGCCGTCCTCCCGTCTCGAGACCATCACCGCCGCGCAATCATGCGGCTTGTCGCTCCGGATCTGCGATCGCTGGCAGTCCGGACCACGTGAGGAACAACTATGTCCCAAGTCGAACAGCTCAAGATGCAGCTCCACGGTCTGGCCGACCAGTCCCGGCAAGGCGCTGGCAGCTTGTCCGGATTCAAGCAACGCTTCGAGCAGTCCAGCCAGCACGTCCAGGCTCTAATCCGTGGAACGGCGACGCGGGCAGATCAGGACATCGCGACGATGCTCGAGGCGGCGGCCAAGTCGGTCGACCAAGCTATCCAGGCGCTGCAGATCGCCGAGGCGGGCTGCCGCAGCTATGCCAATCAGATCTAACCGGCACCCTTCCATCTCAGATGCCGTCCGAACTGCAACGCGTAGCCCAGGAGCTTCTCAACGCACTGGACGAGATCCCGCGCGTCGTGTCGTACCTACATGATCGAGCCAGCCAGTACCGCGAGGCGGCCGCGTGGGTGGGCAGTTTGAGCAGCAACCCCAACGCCTGCATGGCCGCGATGCAGCTAGACGAAGCTGCTCGGCGCTGCGAGGAAGCCGCGCACTACCTTTCGATGGCACCGCCGCGAGCGCGTGGTTGGGTCGAGCAGATGGTCAGCGGCGTGCGGACGGCCGAACCAGCGGGAGATTCGACTGCCCGAAGGCCAGGCGGCCGAGGCGGATGCGCGCCGCCTGCGGAAGGTCGGCGCGATGACGACCAGGCTGGCCCTGTAGGCAGGAGATCGGGGAAGGCTACGGACGCTGGCGACGAGGCGCGTCCTGAGGACGGGCCTGTCGGCCGGGATCCTGAGCAGTTCCGGCCGAGGGCGGGCGAGATCCTGAACCGACTGCCGGTGCGTGGTCGCCAAGACAAGACCCGCGGCGCCTGGGTCGATGCTGACGGCCAAGAGCACGACCTCATCAGCGGAGTCGACGAGTACTCGACCGACGCCGAGCGCTTCATGAACGAGAACAACATCCAGATCGCACCCGGAGATATCACTCTCGGCTCGCACGTCGAGGTCAAGTTCGCCATGTTCATGCGAGAGCGCGGTCTGACGGATGAGATCATCACGATCAACAACTGGCCGTGTCCCGGGCCGTACGGCTGCGATGAGAACCTATTCCGGTTCCTGCCCGACGGTGCTCGGCTCACCGTGTTCGGACCAGCAGGCTTCAAGAGAACCTATCCACGACGCGACGAGGACACCGCACCATGACCTACACCATCGAGGCCTACTACCGGCACGAGCACGACCGCAACCCGGTGATCCTCACGTCCAACGAAGACGTCGACCAACTGATCGACGCACTGCTCGGTGAAACCTTCGACCACACCATGGCCGCGTTGTACATCCGCGAGCGTCCCAAGACCGAACAAGGCCTGCCCGACCACAACTTCCGCATCGGCATCGACCCAGAACGCAAACTCGGCGGCATCAAGTTCGCCGGCGCAGCTGACGGAACGACCGGTGTCTGGTACGCCGTCGGACAAAGCCCACAGCACGATGAAGTCTTCTACGAGTACGTCGGCCACCCGGAGGACTTTCCTCTCGACTCTGAAGTCTCCCTCGACCTGATCCGCGCGGCGGTCAAGAATTTCCTGACCAGCGGAGGCGAGCGCCCGGGCTCGGCCGAGTGGAAACCGTGGCCGGCAAACGTTGCCTAGCTTCCCGCGAGATTCCGCCGACAGGCCTCTGGTGCCAGGCGTGACCGTGCCAGTTCTACGCGAGAGGACCGTCTGCTGTGATCGTGGTGCGCCCGGCGACCTCCGATGACGTCCACCAGATCCTCACGCTGGCTGAGGAGATGGACCGCTTCTACGGGACGCCCGAGGTCGGCCTCCTTGAGCTCCGGCGCCAGCAGATCCATGACGCGCTGCTCAGCGACGTCCCTGCAGCCAACACCATGCTCGCATTCGACGGTGACACGGCGGTCGGCTTCGCCGCGTACTCCTTCCTCTGGCCAGCGGTCGGCCTGAGTCGCTCGCTCTACCTGAAGGAGCTATTCGTCTCGCAAGCCCACCAGCGCCGCGGTATCGGCCGTGCGCTGATGCAGTCGCTGTTCGAGGTCGCACGCAAGCACAACTGCAGTCGCGTCGAGTGGACGGCCGACCGCGACAATCCTGACACTCAGGCCTTCTACAAGACCTTCGGCGTCGAGCCCCAGGACGGCAAGCTGTTCTTCGTGCTCGAGAGGTAGCGGGTGCCCTACTCCGACCGCAGCACCAAGCCGCGATCGCCGCGCGCCACTCGGCAGTTCACCACACGCTCGACTGCGCACGCTCCGCATCATCCGTGATCCGAAATCCAGGACTAACAACGAGCGGATGGCGAACAGACCAGGCATGCGGCGAGTTGCCGTCAAGGTTTAGCTCGACTCAGGCGTCGGGTGCGCAGCGATAGAGCGCGCGCGATCTGCAGTCCATTCGGCGGGCTCACCACTGTCACACTTCTTGCACCTGAGGCGTTTCTGTCGCCGAAACGGCTATTTCGGCACGGTGTGCGCTCCGCCGTTGAGCCACTATGGACGACCTTCAGAGACCATATCGCATCGATTCGGCTGTGCGAAGCCGCGTGTGTGAGCACCGTGCCAGCACCTTCACCGCGGGCATATTCGACCAACGCTCCTACTCGGATTCATGCCGTCTCCGCCACTGGCGAACGCGCAGAAGTGGCCAGTCGACGATCAGCTCTAGCCCGAAGTTGCGGTAGCTCTGCGTAGAGATTGTGGCTGTGACCTGCGGAGAGGGACGGATGATGACCACTGTGTGTAGCCACTAAAATTGGCGTGTCGGACCGAGCCGGGCGTGGTGACTTGGTTAGACTGCTGCTATGTCAGCAGGTGGCGGCGCGATGCACGTAGCCCGGAACAAGCGCACGTATGTGGCGAAGTCGGGCGAAGAGCGGGTGTATGAGTCGGTGCTGCTGCGGCGCACCTACCGCGACGGCGGCAAGGTCAAGCACGAGACGCTGGCGAACCTGAAGGCGCTGCCCGAGGCCGCGGTCGAGGCGCTCGAGGCGACGCTGAAGGGTCAGCGGCTGGTGCCCGCCGGCCAGGCCGTCACGATCACCCGGTCGCTGCCGCACGGGCATGTCGCCGCGGTGGCGGCGATGGCCACTAAGCTCCGACTGCCCGCGCTGGTGGGGCCGGCCTGCCGGGAGCGGGACCTGGTGCTGGCGCTGATCATCTCGAGGGTGGTCAGGCCTGGCTCGAAGCTGTCCACGCTGACCTGGTGGTCCGACACCACGCTGGGGACCGACCTCGGCGTGGCGGACGCCTCGACCGATGAGATCTACGCGGCGATGGACTGGCTGCAAGGCCGGCAGGACGCGATCGAGAAGGCCCTATCGGGCCGGCACCTGGCGCCGGCGGTGAATCCGTCGCGGATGGCGCTGTTCGACCTGACCTCGGCCTGGATGGAAGGACAGCACTGCCCGCTGGCCGCGCGCGGCTACTCCCGCGACGGCAAGAAGGGCAAGCTGCAGATCGAGTACGGGCTGCTCACCGACCCCGACGGCCGGCCGGTGGCGGTGCGGGTGTTCGAGGGCAGCACCGGCGATCCGACCGCGTTCACCGAGATCCTGCGCGTCGTGCGGGACAGGTTCGGGCTGCAGCAGATGGTGATGGTCGGCGACCGCGGCATGATCACCTCGGCCCGCATCGACGTCCTCAAAGCACTCAACGACACCGGCGACAACGCCATGGGCTGGGTGACCGCGCTGCGCGCCCCCGCGATCGCCAAACTCGCCCGCGATGACGGGCCGCTGCAAATGAGCTTGTTCGACCAACACGACCTGGCCGAGATCGCCCACCCCGACTACCCCGACGAACGGCTCATCGCCTGCCGCAACCCGCTGCTGGCCGCCGAACGCGCCCGCAAACGCGGCGCCCTGCTCGACGCCACCCAGGAACTGCTCGATCAGATCGTGGCCCGCGTCGGTCGCGGCACCCTGACCGGCGCCGACAACATCGGGGTCGCCCTCGGCAAGGTGATCAACACCTACAAGGTCGGCAAGCACTTCGACTACACCATCACCGACACCAGCCTGACCATCCAGCGCAAACAAGACCAGATCGACGCCGAGGCCGCCCTCGACGGCATCTACGTGCTCCGCACCTCGGTACCAGCCGAGCAGCTGGACACCCCCGGCGTGGTGTTCGCCTACAAGAACCTGGCCCACGTCGAACGCGACTTCCGCATCGTCAAGGTCGACGACCTGGACCTGCGCCCCATCCACCACCGCCTCGAAGACCGGGTCAAAGCGCACGTGCTGATCTGCATGCTCGCCTGCTACCTGGTCTGGCACCTGCGCCAAGCCTGGGCGCCGCTGACCTTCGCCGACGAACACCCACCCGACCGCGACAACCCCGTCGCCCCCGCGAAACGCTCCACCGCCGCCGACCGCAAAGCCTCCGCCCAGCGCGACGAACACGGCAACCCCTACCGCAGCTTCGGCGGCCTGCTCGACCACCTGGCCACCCTCACCCGCAACCAGGTCCGCTTCCACGGCACCGACACCGACCTACCCATCCTCGCCGAGCCCACCACCGACCAACGCCAAGCCTTCGAACTGATCGACGCACCCATCCCCCTCACACTGCAATAAGCAGCCAGAACCCCACGTAGCCAGAACCCACACAGCCGAAAACGACGAACCCCCAGCTCAGCCGGGGGTTCACGCGATTTCACCGCCGCAACTTCGGTCTAGCGACCCAGAACGCGTCTCCACTTTGCTCGCGGAGGTCGACCGGCTGCAGCGACAAGTCGCCGAACTTCGACACGCGAACGCGGCGCTACGTGAGGGTTTGGCAGATGCGCGAACCCGCCATGTTCCGCCGCGCTGGACTCCTCCTGGACCGGGTCCGAGCTATAGATTCGAAGGCTAGAGCGCTCACGACCGCGGCCCAAACCGTCGCAAATGCGGCGTTGCCATCGCGCCATCCTCACACCATCGATGGTCCCTCGGACGACGTATCTGTACCAAGGTTCAGCCAGCGACTCAGCGCTTGTCATTGCCCGCCGCTACCGCACCAGCGAAATCCAGACCGGCGTCCAGACATTGCTGCCGCCGTCCTGTTGCCGTAGGCCTTACGTGGGACCCTGTGAACGATCCACGGCCGCGACGGGTGCACGAAGCTGGCACAACTCCGGACCTGACCGTCGCGGCGGAGCGCCTGTGAGCCATAGCGCTGCAGTCCCCGCCTCCGCCATGCGTCGGGCATTACCACGCTCCTGGCTGTCCAGAGCGTTACTTGATGAAGTCGCTCGGTGCACCATGCCAGGAGACGTAGAGCTGCTCACGAGCCCTCGTGCAAGCCACGAACAGGAGGCAGCGCTCACGCTGGACGTCCTGGAGGTGCGTGGCTCGGTCCTCTTCGAGCGGCGTGATTGCATTCGCCGGAGGTACCTGTTGAGCCGTCACGCCGGCGACTGCAACGCACCGGAATTCCAAGCCCTTCATTCAATGCATCGTTCCAACAGCCACCGCCTCCGCGGGCGGGTTCGACCGGCCGAGAGCGTGAGCCGGGATCCCAGATCTCGTAAGCTCATTCGCGATCGCGTCGACGAGCCCGTTGGAGCGGGCCGCGACGCCGATCTCATTGAGCTGCACACCAGCCGAGGTCCAGGTCTGGATCTGCTCCCTCAAGCCGCGCAGCTCATCACCTCGAGTCCGGAACGGCTGAAGCTGTGGAGGCAGTCCGTGGGTCTCGCATCGGTAGCCCTCGACAGTGTCGAGGTCGCCGTCCATGTCGTCGATCGCCTCACCGTGCAGGATCTGGAAGCTCCAGGCGAGGATTTCGGCGGTGGTCCGGTAGTTAACGGTCAGCCGCGTGGATCGCCCCGACACACGTACGCCAACCTCGCGAAGGCTGATGCGGTGCTGATATATCCGCTGATGCGTGTCCCCGGCGATGAAGATGTCGTCAGAAGCCTCAGGGGTCGCGGCGCGGAGGAGCCGCCACTGGTCGGGGCTAAGGTCCTGGGCTTCATCAACAACGATATGCCGAAACGGCTTATCCACCTGTCCGGCGAGCAGGTCGGTCGCCTCCGCACGGACGGTTTCGTGGGTCCACAGATGCTGGTCGCGGAGATGCTGCTGGAAATCTGCGATGGCCTTCCAGACCTGTGTTCGCTGCCGGGCGTTGAGCGGCCGGCCGCGGCCGCTCCGCTTGGCCGTCAGATAGGCCTCCACATGCTGAATTCGATGGGCGAGTACGACCTGCCGCCATTCTTCGGAGAGGAACGTCTCCGTAAAGGGCAGGTCGAGCCGTTGCCGGATGTCGCGCCAACGGCGTGCCTCGTCGGGCGCCGTTAGCAGCCGGGGGTGGCCGCGACGTTGCCGGAAGACTTGGTGCGCAAACTGGTCGATGTGCTGAACGGCGATCTGGTCCCGCACCTCTTGGTCCTCGACCAAGAGGTCGAGGCTGGCTTGCAGACTGGCGGCGAGGTTCGAGGTGAACGTTGTCACGAGCACCTTGCCGTCGGCGCGTTCGCCGAGGTGGCGGGCCCGGTGGATCGCGACCACGGTCTTCCCGGTGCCTGGACCTCCAGTGATCCGGGCCGGACCTCTGTACGTCGCATGCGCCACCTGGTGCTGCACCGGGTGGAGATAGATACGCCAGAGGTCGAGCGGACGACGGAACACGTCGAGAAGCTCCTCGGATCCGTCGACCAGCAGTACACGTTCGGTCGTCCGCTGCACAGCGGCGTCGACGTCGTTCGGGTCGATCGGCTCGTCGGACGGGGCACCGAGCAAGGCCCACACCTCCTCAACGGACAGACCGGCGGCGAGGCCGTAGAGAGCCTCCCACTGGTTATGCGGCAGGAACGCCCGTGCTGCTTCGAGCTGGAGTTCATCAGTGAGAACCCTGGCGAACTGCAATGTCTGATCATCGACCCCGAGGCGTCGTAGGTCCTTGTCGCTGATGTTCTCGAAGAGACGGCTGGCCTTGCTGGCAGCGAACCGGTCCAGCTCGGGCAATGTGGCGTCGATCGCCGCGACATCCCTGATCTCGATCTGTCCGGTCGCGGCGTTGACCGACACCTGACGGCGCTGCGCCCAGGTGTATGCATCGTCGTGCGGTAGCACCTTGAGGAGCGTGAAGCTGTCGCCGGACTCCGGCGCCAGCACGATGCCGCGCCAGAACTGGTCGATGCGGATCGATCGGAACCGGTCGTCGCGGGCGTTAGTGATCTTCTCGAGATGGATGCCCGCGTGCGTGGCAGCATCGAACTTCGCGAACACCTCCTGGACGCGGTCCTGCAGCTTGCGGTCCATCCGGGCGTACTCGCGCAGGAAGTCTCGGTCGATTCCGAGTCTGGGCATCTCATGCCTCCCGTTGCCGGATGCCGTCGAGGAGCCCCTGAACCTTTGTGGTCATGGGGTGATTGTGGCCGTGGAGCTGTTCGAGGTCGGCCGACAGCGCGGCGAGGACACGTGTCGCCTCGGGGACCCGTCCGGAGCCGAGGAGCAACAGACCGATCTGCTGGCGCAGGTCGAGGGTGCGGGCGTCCGTGGCGCCGTCGACGCGAGTCATGTCCTCGAGCAAAGCCTGCAGCTGGGTGATCGCCTCGCTGGTCTCGCCGATCAACGCGCGACAGGTCGCCTCCTGGAGCCGACAGCGGAACACCAGCTCGGAGTCGGGACCGCCGTGCTCGGCAACGTCCATCGCCAGCCTGCGGTACACCGGGGCGGCGTTCCGGTAGTCGCCACCTTCGAACAGCACGTTCGCCAGCTCGTGACGGAGGCTCACGACGGCCGGGTCGGCCGCTCCCAACGCCTGGGTCGCCGGCCCCGCGACGGCATCGAGGACCTGGGCCGCCTGACTGAAGCGAGACTGGCCGATGAGCTCGGTGGCCTCTTGACGGGCTCGATCCAGGCGCCCACCGCTGAACTGCTCGCCGCGCGGCTCGATTCGTGCGACAGGAGGCTGCGCGGCCAGTGGACGAACCCCTGGAGTCACCTGCGCAAGGACAGCGGCATACATGCGCACTGCGTCGTAGCCGTCCGTCGTGCGCAGCACCGGTGTCAGCGCTCCCAGGTCCTTCACGAAAGGCCGCAGCCGCTCGAACACGACCTCGGCGCTGTCCGGGCGGTCATCTGGCTGCTTCTCCAGCAGCTCGAGCACCAGGCCGTCGAGTTCTGCCGGTACGTCGGATCGTGTGTGGCGAGTGGCCACCGGGCGCTCACTCACCTGCTTGTTCATCACGGAGTACGGCGTCGGCCCTCCGAAGGTCTGTCTCCCCGTCAGCATCTCGTGCAGACAGCAGCCGAGAGCATAGAGGTCGCTGCGCGGCCCGCTCAGCGCGGCCATCACCTGCTCGGGGGCCATGTAGGCCGGTGTCCCGATCGTCTGACCTGTGCGAGTGATGTGTGAGATGTCTGCGAGGTCGAGCGCCACCGCCAGGCCGAAATCCAGTACCTTCACCGTGCCGTCCGGACAGAACATCAGATTGCCCGGCTTGAGATCGCGGTGCACCAGGGATGCTCGGTGCGCGACAGTCAGAACGGCGCACACCTGGGCCGCGATCGCGGCGGCCCAACCGATCGGCAACGGACCGTTCTCGGCTATGACGTCTGCGACTGTGTTGCCATGGATCCTCTGCATCACCAGATATGGCCGGTCCTCGTCGGTGCCGACGTCGTACACCGCCGGGATTCCCGGATGCTCGAGCCGCGCCGTGATGCGTGACTCGCGGACGAAGCGCCGCACGAGTTCCTCGTCCGGTGTGCCGTCGGGGAGGCGAAGAAACTTGACGGCTACCTCGCGTTCCAGTCGCACATCGCGACCGACCCAGACCTCACCCATTCCGCCGCGTGCCAAGGGCAAGGCCTCGAGTTCGTAGCGTCCACCGATGACACGTCTGCTCATGAATGCTCCGGCTCGCGGGGACGCAGATCACCATGAATGAGCCCTCGGCGGGCGGAGCGGATCAGCTGTCGCCCGACGTCTTCGAGTTCGCGGAGCCTAGCCTCAGTCGTTGCCAGTGAGCTGAAGACCCCGCCCCACCGGCGCTGCTCGTCGATGCCGAGCCGTGGTACACCCACGCGCCTGATATCGAACCGCGCCGAGACCGTCGACGACCGCGTCTGTGACTCGTGTGCCGCCGAGCGAACGCACCCGGCCAAGAAGTCTGGATCGAGCCGCTCCGGATCCGGTCGCAACAGAACGAGATTCGGTCCGAGCAGCGCACCGGACTCTTCCACGACCCGCACATGGCCATCGCGCAGGACCGGCACGACGACATCGCCGCACGCGAGTTCGATCGCCCCGGACAGAGGATCGGCGCGACCCGACGGTCCACTCCCATGCCGTACGTCGTGCGTGGTCAGGACCGGCTGGGAACCAGTGTCGGAGTTCATCTTGAGCGGTGCCTGCTCAATACTGATCACACCGGCTTTCGCCAACTCGCCCACCGTTGTTTGGCTGGCTGTGGAACTACTTGTGCTTGTGTCCAGTTCGGGCAGGCCTTGCCCAAGCCCCGCCAGGACCAGCGTCCATCGGCCTGCGAGCTCGGCGTACGCACTCTCCGATGCGTTGTCGGCACTCACATGTCGTGCGGGGCTGAGATCGATCTCGTCGTCGAGTATGTCGATGACTCGTACAGCGTCGGCTGCGGGCGGCAGCGCCTCGGACTTCAGGAACGCCCGCCAGGCCGACCGGATCGCTGCGACGTCGAGAGAGTGATCGGTCAGCAGCACATGCTGGGGTACGTCGCCTGCATCGCTACGGGTGAGGATCCAGAGGTCTCGCGGTCCGGATGACCCCGAGCTCTGGGGAAGTCCGATGATGGCCCGAACCACGCCGGCACGCAACAGGTTGCCCCGAATTCGCCTGCCCGCCCGTCGGCCGGCGACCGCCGACGGCAGAATGACAGCCGCCGTACCACCAGGCCGGAGATGCACGAGGCACTGCTGTAACCAGGCGAGCTCTGGCTCGGTCCGGGGTGGGAGCCCGTACGTCCACCGCGGATCCGCGGCCAGCTCGTCGTACCCCCAGGACCGCTCGACGGTCGGATCGCAGACGACCAGGTCTGCTGTCTGGTCGTCGAAGGCGTCCGCGCGGACGGCGTCGCCAAGATGGATCCGAACATCCGAGTCCGAGCCGCCCCCGAGCAGCAGTCGTGCGGCGGCTACCCGAGCCGCGGCTTCGTTGGCGTTTTGGCCAAGCGTTGGTCCGAGCCCACATTCACGTGCCGCCACCAGGAGGTCTCCAGTGCCGCACGATGGGTCGAGAACACTGGATCCGGTCGGCACGAGGTCGGTGGTCAGATCGAGAACGAGGCTCGCGATATCACCTGATGCGGAGGTCCCGCGACGCGAGGTGACCTCAAAATACTGTTCGCACAAACCTTCGTAGACGTGCGCCGCCGTGTCGGTCGACGCCAGTTCGGCGGCGTCGGCGAAGATCGCGAGCCAGCTGTCGGGAAAGGTGGTCGGGAAGTTACCGGGGATCGCTGCGGCATCCTCGCGCTGTGCCACCGCCAACTTCGCTGGCGACATTCGGGCAAGATTCACCCGGGCGTTGGGCCGGCGATCCACGAGCACGAGGACGGCGCCGAGGTGACCCATGAACTCGCCGAGCTGCAGATCGTCCACGGTGGTTCGCAGAAGCTGCCAGAGGCGATCGACATCGCTCATGCGGAATGTCTTTCCGTGCTCTCCGAGCCAGTTCTCGATATCGCCCAGGGAGAACAGCGGACTGCTCGCCGATCCTCCGACCGGCTGCGGGAAGTCCGGATACCGGCGGCGCCAGTTGCTGACGGCGGCGCGACCCACCCCGGCGATCCGGGCAATGTCCAGCGCAGCGACCGTGACGTCGGACCTGATCATCGGCCCACCGTCCCGGGCTCGCCGACCTGCAGCCGGCTCAGTACCCCGCTCGCTGTGAGCTCTCGAATGTGTTCGACCGCGCGCCTCGGGGCGGACCCACCATGGATCAGGACGCCGGCTTCGATGTTCTTGGCAACGCCCGACTGCGTCAGGTTCGCACTGGAGACGAACAGCATCCGACCGTCCGCAACTGCCAGCTTGGCGTGCATCTTCGCGCCAGACTCCGCCCGCCGGGCGGTCGGCCAGTGCCACAATTCGACGCCTGGTACATCGAGGAATGCTGTTGCCGGCTCGGAACCGACGATGGCGCCGGCGGCGCCCTGAATTGTTTCGACGATCACAGCGACTGCAACGCCTCGTCCCCGAGCCGCGGTCAGGGCCGCGAGCAACGGTGGATAGGGCTTGGCGGAGTACGTCATGAGCAACACGTCGTGCTCGGCTGCCTCAACGACGTCGATCAGAACCTGCGCGGTCGAGCGCACCGGGACACGATGGGTACTCGGCCCGCTCCACACCAACTCTGCGCGCACCGAACTCGCACCGCGTGTGTAGCCGGTGGCGATGCCTTCCAGCAACGCCAGGGCCTCCATGAACGGTCGGCCGGACTGCTCGATCGCGGACCGCAGCGCGTCGATCCACTCCGCGTAGTCGGTGCTGTGCGCGGTCGATCGCAGTACCTCGGGTGAGACGCCGGCACCGACCTTCTCGAGTGTGGTGCGAAGTCGGGCCGGGCCCCAGCGTTCCGCGAAGGCCACGCCGCTCAGTCCGAGCTGGTCGATCGGACCCTCGACGGCGACGTCGTTCACGGCAGGTCCCGGAACAGCGCCAGATCCGGATCGTCGATCGGCACGACGAACCGCCGGTCGAGGAACCGGTTGCCCCGCTCGCAGGTCGTCTCGGAGACGAACAGGCAGACGTGGCAGGCGGCACCGTGCAGGAAGTCCGCCGGGGCCTGCGGACAGCCGCTCCGCGCACAACGGATCCGACGAGCAGTGCAGCGCGTCGGCAAGGCACGCCGGACCAGCCGTACCAAGGTGCGCGGCTCGGCCAGCGACACCAGCCCGCCGAGCGTGCCCTCGGCGTCCGGCACGGCGGTGTAGATGAGGATGCCGCTGCGCGGGTCATCCTCGCGTGCCGGCGTAGATCCGCTCCGACAGGCTCGCCGCGCTGTAACCGCATTCCAGCGCGATCGTGCGGATCAGCAGGTGCGACAGCGTGTGCAGGGCGATGTACCGCTCGCCGGGCCATCCGTCGCATCGGGTCGAATCGCCCTGTGATCCGGTCGGAGTAGCGGTTTGCCCGGAACCGCCCGTACGCCTCGCGTGCTGGCGCATCGCGGCGAGACGGCTCGACCCGTGTCTCCCAGTCCCGCAGCAGCTCCTCGGGCACGCGCAGGAAGATGCCCTCGCCGCGCACCTCGCTCGCCGGCACCCAGCTTGGGTCGCTTCGCGACAGCTGACCCGGGCGACCAGGTCCGGGTCCTCGGGGTCGGGGGCGTCGAGCCGGGTGAACCCGACCAGCGCACGCACCTCCCGCAGCCGCTCGGCCTGCACCACGTCGGCGAACAGATTCTTCAGCAAGGCAGGTACGCCGTCTGTCGACCGGGAAATCGTGAAGTCGTCCGACGGATCCGGAGCCCGATCAGCAGTGAAGACCTCCCACTCCGGGGTGAGCAGGTCGGGGTAGCACGTCGTCCTCGACACCCGGCTCTCCTGCGGTCCGCCTGGCCTGTACCGCGGCCCAGAGCTGCTCATCGCTCCATCTCTCGAACTCGCGCAGCGCGGGCACGACGGTCCGCAGGTAAGGGATCATCTCGAGACCGGGTAGCGCCTCCAGGGCGGCCCAATGGTTTTCGACCTTGAGCTGCAGCTCATCAGCGGCTGGTTTCGGACACTGCCAAGGCGCTGAGAGTCTGTGCGAACCACTGGTTGGATGCGCCGACGACCAGCAGCTTTGGCCTCGTTGCCGCACTCCTCGAAGGTGCCCAGGTGCGGATGCCGGCCGCGGCAGCGCGGCAAGTTCTGCCCGGCCGCGTTCGCCCAGCGCCTGACGGATGTTGCGGGTGGCGTTGCAGGTCAGGCAGGGGATCTGGACGTTCGCACCGAGCTTGCCGCCGCGGTCGTCCATCCGCAGCCGCGGATGCTCCAGTCCCTCAGGACAGCTGCCCCCGCCGTGCACGAACAGCACGTACGGGAAGTCGTCGAGGTGGCCCGCCTGGCAGGCGAGCACGAACCGGGCAGCGACTGCGAGAGGAGCCCGGCCGCCTCGCTTGCGCCCGCAGTTCGCGTGGAAGAACCGGGCATCGTGCGGGCGTCGTACGCGACTGTTCTCGAAGCCGAAGGCTTTCGACGTCGATCGGCGCCAGCTCGTCGCACGCGGTGCAGCGCAGCCAGCCCGGGAACGGCACGGCGGGCACGCCGACGCGTAGTGCGGGATCGTTCCCGCCCAGCTGGTCGGACTCCGGCAGCCAAGGCGCCGGACGCAGTTCCTTGATCGACCTGTCCCGCGAGCTTCCGGACTGCACGCATGAGCAGTGCGGTGGAACTCGACGATCGGCTGTAGCCCAGCCGGTACGGCGCCGTAATGCCACTCGTCCAGGCCCGCACGAGCACAGAGAAGTTGGGCAGGTCCACGAGTGCGCCGACGCCGCTGGTGAACATCAGATGGCTGGGCCGTGCCGACCCGACGCGGCGATAGTGCTTGCCGTTCATTCGTTCTCCCCGTCGCTCGTCAGCCCCTGCGGCGCCATCGGACTCGCGTCGGGCCCCGGAACGACCATGCCGGCGCGTTGAACAACGGCGCGAACAGCTGGTCGCCGCCCGGCACGAGCAGATTGACGTCTCGTTCTCCGTCTCGCGCATCGAGAGCCCGACCGTCAGCACATCCCACTTGTTGCTACCGGCACGTTCGAGCAGTCCGGCTGCAGCTGCTCCTTGTCTCGTCGGGACGCCTCGTAAGCCAGTCGAGCCGGACGTGACTTCTTGTCCTGCCAGCGATCGACGATCGCGCGAACCTTCTCCTCGAAGTAGCCGGCGCCCGCGCAGCGCCGTCCACGTGCTCCGCGCGCTGTGCGAGCACGGTCGACGATCTCCTGTACCAGCGGTGCATCCAGCGGGACGTCATGCGCGTCGACGTCTGCGGGAGTACGTCGTACTCGACGTGCCGAACGGCCGTGACGAAGGTGGCGGCGGTCCCCGGTCCAGCGAGCGCCGGGTGTACGGCGTGACCGACAGCGCCTCGACCTGCCGGTAGAACGTGGCGTGGTAGTGCTCGAAGTCCTCGAAGTGCGCGAGGTCCCGCGGGCGGG
Organism: uncultured Actinomycetota bacterium; assembly: GCA_963770725.1. Taxonomy (GTDB): domain Bacteria; phylum Actinomycetota; class Actinomycetes; order Propionibacteriales; family Kribbellaceae; genus Kribbella. The sequence goes on along the minus strand of CAVYQT010000005.1, from coordinate 89,369 downwards.
CCCAGTTGTAGAGCGTGACGACCAGACCCGGCCGCTTCGCATCACGGCCGACGCGCGAGGTCGCCTGGATATACTCGGCGGTGTTCTTTGGCTGACCGGTGACCACCATCAGACCGAAGCGGGACACGTCGACGCCGACCTGCAGCATCGACGTCGCCAGCACGACGTCGACCGGGTCCCTGCCGTTGCGGCGGCGCTCGTTCCAGCGGTTGGCGAGCTCGTGGGGATCGCGGCGGGCGCGGCTGCTGCCGCTCAGCGCTTCGCGAAGATCGTCCGCGATTGCGCGCCGACGGGCGCTGGTGTCGAGTTCGGCGTCGAACCCGAACTCCAGCCGGGCCAGAACGTCGCTGATGTCCGCTGAGGAGATCCGGGAGGTCAGCTCCTGGGTGGCGAGCATGCCGGTCCGGGTGATGATCCGGTTCGGAGAGCCCGCGTAGTCGGCGGCCGTGCTCGGCGTACACGGGTCGTGACGTCGTCGTCGACGTAGCGGCGCATGCCGGCCAGCTCGCGGGTGGCGTTGAAGTAGCCGACCAAAGTCATGTACGGATCGGCCGCGCGCGCCGTACCTGTCGAAGAGGGTCTGCCCGGCGAGCAGCAGGATCTCCGCGAGGCGGATCTCGGCGGACTTCAGCCGCACGCCGTGCGCGCAGATCCCGAGGTAGCGACGGCCCGGGCTGCGCGGGCGTGACCGGCACCTGCCGGGAGAAGAAGGTGTCGCGCGACGTCGAGACCTGCGGCGGGAACACCGCCAGGTCGCGGGCGAACAGTCCGAGCACCTGCGCCGCGTGCCCGCTTCGTCGTCGCCGTCGAGGCGACGATCTTCGGTCCGACCTGGTGACCGTCCGACCGACCATGTGCACAGCTCGTCGACGGCGGCCTCGAACAGCCCGACCGTCGTGCCGAGCGCGCCGGAGATGAGGTGCAGCTCGTCCTGGATGATCAGGTCCGGTGGCCGCAGCGTCGCGGCACCGGGTGGCTGACGACCGCGTCGAGACCGCCCTTGCTCTTGTTGTGGCGGCTCCCGCAGCTCGATCCGCGGATCGAGGTCGGGGTGCCGGTAGCCGTGCCGCGGGCACGTCTCGGTGACCCGACCGAACAGCTGCCCGGCGAAGCCGCGCCAGGGCAGCTGCGCGAGCTTGTCGACGGTGGCGATGACGAGGCTCGGCGCGTAGCGGTAGATCTCCTCGTCAACGGTGAGGATGGGCAGACCGTCCGGCGTACGACGACGCGAGAACGGGCACGCGTCAACGCCTTCGCCGTTCGGGCAGATGGAGCAGTACCCGCCGCTGCTCGTCGTTGAACTCGAGGTCCCGCTCGGTGCGCAACGGCGTACCGCACCAGGGGCAGGCGAGTGCCTGGAGAACGTTGGTATGCGCGCCCATCGCCGGAGGCGCGCGCTTCGGCGATCTGCTCGCCGCGTCGTCGTACCAGTTCGGCGAAACACGCCGATCCGACCCACAGGCCGATCCGGAACGGCTCGGTTCCCCAACGGGTCTGCGTCCGCCTGGCGGAGCACCTCGGCCGCGCAGATCAGCGCGGACGGCGCGCTGGAACTGCTGGGCGGTGAGCAGACGCAGCGTGTAGCGCATCAGCACGGCGACGCCGGCGAGCGCCGTCGCGGGTGTCGTTCCCGGTGCCCACGATCCGCTGGAGCCGGCGGATGCCGAACGTGTACGCCGTGAGGCCGAGGTACGCCTCGGTCTTACCGCCGCCGGTCGGGAAGAACAGCAGGTCGACGATCGCGTCCGGCGTTGCGGCACGTTCCGGATGTGCGGGATCGGTCAGCGACGGCAGATTCAGCAACACGAACGCGAGCTGGAACGGACGCCACGATGCAGCCTTCGCGCCGTCGGTCTCGACCTTTGCGGCGGCCTCGCGATAGTCGAGTCCTTCGTCCTGGCGGATCCGGGCGATCGATGTGTGGCGGCGCTGCAGGGCCATCGTCTCGTTGGCGAAGTGGAAGGCGTCCAGCGCCTCCGCGTGGCGGTCGACCGTCGGGTCCGCGAGCAGCCTGACACCGGCCTCGATCCGGTCCGCCGCCTTGCGCGCCTCGATGACGGCCACGCGGGCAGACGGCTGCAGTCTGGTCGGCAGGCCGTCGATCTCGCGTTCCCGGGCTTCGATCCAGTCGCGATACTTCGCAACAAGCGGCTGTAGCCCCGTAGCGAGTGTCTCCGGTGTCGCCATTGCGAGCACGTCCATGGAGAGCTCGACGTCGGCGAGCGGAGATTCGCTGCCAGTCGGTGCGACTGTCGCCGGCACCTCATACGCGGGCAGCCAGTTGGTCTGGAGTTGGTACGCCGAGCCGTCGCCGTCACGAACCAGAGCATCGACCGCTACGTTGCGTCCGCTGGCGTAGCTGTGCTGGTGGCGGTACAGCAATTGAAGGTGAAGATCCTCCGGATCGTCCACTGACGAACCGGTTGCCTCCACTGGCAGGAAGACCGCTTTGGTGTCTGCAGCCGTCACCGTCAGTTTGGTCTGGAAGAGCCAGGTGGGGTCTTTGTCGCCGCTGAGTGGCTCGACCTGAGCGTTGATCAACGCGAGTTCGACCACCCGGCTCCCGTCGCGCGGCCTGACAGTTACAGCAAGCTGTACCCCAGGCTCGTGCTCGGCAGTTGCCGTGAGCGGCAGCCGCTCCTGCTTCGGGCCACTGTCAATTCGGACGTGGCACTCGCCGGCGAACGGTTCGCGCTCCCAGGCCCTGGTGATCTTGCCCTTCTCGTCCGTCGCCTGTCGCCGCTCGTACCGCGCCCACTCGTACTGGACTGTGAGCACGTCGACCTCTTCTGGCACCGCGAACGCCATCCCCATGGACGACGCCCAGATCCGTCCGAGGCTCTGCGGCGTCAGGATCTCCGGCAACTCGGGGTCACTCGCATCGGCCTCGATCCCGATCTGGGTGTCCGGGACGTCACTCGCATCGGCGACCACCGACTTCGCGTCGTGCCGAGGCCCTAGCAGGCCGATCAGGTACCGCTCGCGCGGCCGTTCGCCTGACGGCAACCGCTCATCCTCGTCACCCCACGGACCAAGCAGGTCCCGCCGCAGGAGCTCCTCGATCTCATCCCGGATCTCGTAGGACGTCCCGCCGTCGAACTCCTGCGGAGTGTGAAGCGATTCCGCAGTGCTCAGCGCCGCCGAACCTCGCCCCGCAGCGCCTTCCGTCGGCCGTCCCTGCGCCTCCGTCATCGCCTGCCCCCGTCCTCGGTGGCTGAACCTGGCACATCCCTTGCTGACAGATCAAACAGCCCGTCCTGCTGCGAATCGACCGCGGGCTTCGCGGCGCGGGCCTTCTTCGGCTTCTTCTTATCGTGCAGTCCCGCGGCCACTTCTTCGGCGTACCGCTCGTGATTCAACTCCAACAACCGATCAAGAATCTCCTGCCGCACGGCGGGCCCGATCGTGTACCGCGCATAAGCCCCCGCCTGATGGAACCCGTGATCCAACCCCTGCTCCAACAGGTCATCCCACCCATACGCCCGAACAGTCGCCACATCGATCTCCCGGTGAATCCGCCGCAGCTCCTCAATCTCGGGATCCCGCATACTCTCGTCAAACACCAGGTTGTACAACTTGGTCAACCCAAGCTCCCGCCCGAACATCACCCCACGCCGATACGTATCCAACTCATCCCCAAGCCGCCGCATCGTGTCGGTCAGCTCCGGCGATGAAAACGTCTCAAACACATCCGACGGCGTGTAGCGCACGTCAATTTTCATCGACGAAGCTCGTGTCGCGGCCCACCAGAAATGCGGTGAACTCGAAAGCAGTGCCAACATCGCAGCGTCGTCCGACGCAAAGACGATAGTCGCGTCGCTGTAAACCTGCTTCGTTGGGAGCATCATTGGCATGACGGCCTTAGAATGCCGAGTGAGTACGATCACCCGATTCAGTGCCGCGATGGCGGAGTATAGTCCTGGCGCTCGCTCGGCATACTGCCACCATCGCTCGCGCCGGACCTTACGGTTGTTGAGATCGCGTTCGGGTTTGACCTCTCGAAGCACCTTCTCGAAGCAGATTGGATACCCCCTTGCGCGCTCGAGAGTCCAATCACGGAAATCGACCACCCACCTACTTGGCGACGCGTCCGGGCGACTGTTCAGGTCCTTACCGTTGATGTAGGGAAACAACACGTCCCGGTACTGGTCTGAAGCTTCTATGATCTTCGCGGCAGCAATAGGTTCCAAGGTGAACCCCATGCCATCGACCTTCGATCCATGAAATGATACGGCGTGATTTGCTCGAAGTCTATTCGGGTTTCCCTTTGTGCGCCCAACCGCATCGAGCGAGCTGCTGATTTCCGCGACTTGGACACCGTCCAGAATGCGTGGCGTTGCCGGCTCGATGGCGGCTGACGTGGTCCACACAACGCAGAATTCCAATACCGCACTCTTTGAGGGCCACGGTTCGCTCTTGACCGCTCTCCTGATGGTCACACCGTTGGCGGTGAGCTGGTCAAGTCCGACATCGCGGGTGTCGCCTTGCCACAATGTATTGGTTGCGATGAGCCCGACCTGCGCCAATTCATTGATGATCTGATGTGCCCGCAGGCTGAAGTAGGCGACAAGATCCGCATTTCCTCGAATATTCTTTGCGACAGAGCTGACTAGGTACTCTCTATAAGATTGTCCGAGGTATCCGGTTATTCGTGAGCCATGAACGAATGGCGGGTTGCCGATAATGGCGTCGAAGCCTCCCTTCTCGAAGACTTCGGGGAACTCAAGCGGCCAGTGGAGGGAGAAGCGGTCGAAGCCGTCAGCGGCCTGATCCGTGGCCAGCCACTGGCGGCGTTGGTCGTCTGCGTCCACCTCGTCAGCGGCGCCTGATGCGATCTTGGCAGCGAGCTCGGCTGAGGCGACGGACGCGGTGTCGAAGCCGGCTGTGCCGCGCTTAGCGTTGGCCAGGGAGGCGCCGACCAGAAGGTCGGCGAACAGGTGGAGTTGGTTCGTGCGGTTGCGGATGTCTTTGAGGATGGCGCGTTTGGTGCTGAGGGCTGCGAGTGGATCGGAGCCGGTCGTGTCGATTTCGGTGAGTTTGCGGCGTTCGGTGGCTGCCTTGGCGACCAGGGAACGCACACCGGCGGTCCAATTGAACAGGTCCTCGTGGAGTTTGCGGCCCGCTGCCGGGTCGAGGTGCATGTATTCGAGTTGGTCCAGCGACGTGATCCCGAGCAGCGAGTCGCCGGCGACCAGGCGGTCGTCGAGGAAGGTGAAGGGGCGCTGCGGGTCCATCGACACCAGCCACAGCGACAGCTTCGCCATCTCGACGGCCATGGGGTTGATGTCGACGCCGTACAGGCAGTGCTCGATGATCTGCCGGCGGGCCTCGATGACCAGCGGGTCCTCGTCGGCATCGATCGGCACGATCGTCTGCCGCGCGCAAAGTATTCGACCGCTCGCGGGTCGCCCTCGCGGGACCATGCCTCGATCAGGTGGCCACCGAGGTACCGGGCAGCGGCGACGAGGAACGCCGCCGAGCCCATCGCGATGTCGGCGACCTTGAGTGAGAGGATCTCGGCGCTGGACTTCGGCACCCACTGCTTCGTGTCCGCTGTCTGCAGCGGGCCTGGCGAGTAGACCAGCGGCTCCAGCGCGCCCTCGACGACCTGCTCGGCCAGGAAGCGCGGCGTGTAGTGGGTGCCGGTGTTCTTGCGCAGCGACGATTCGGTGACGTACAGACGCGCCGGGCAGGATGACCACCGGCAGGCCGCGCAGGTCGTGCCGGATGAGGCCGTAGAACGGCAGCAGTCGCTCGGCCAGCGGATAATCGCCGCCGACAACGGCCAGCAGGCGCTTGCGAGCCTCTTCGCGCTCCATGCCGTCGAGTGGGGCCAGCTTCTTCGTTAGCGCGGCGGTCGAGCCGACCTGGAGTCCTTGTAGCGCTCGGCCAGCGCCGTCGCGAGCGCAGGCAAGTCGGCAGCCGTCGCGGCAAGGGATTCGAGATCGCGCAGGCGACCTCCTCCTCGAGGCCTTCCTTGCCGATCAGGCCGACAACGATCGTCGTCCGCGCGGTATCCGTCGAAGGACAGCAGGCCCTCGTAGACGTAGCCGATCTGCTCGACGTCCAGGGAGCGGAAGCTCAGCGCCCGCCGTTCCGCGACTTGCCGGTGCCGATCTCGACGTACTGCACGGCGCGCAGCATGTGCAGCACCGTGCGGTCGTCGATCGTGAGCGGCAGCCACGGGTACGCCTTCGGGTCGAACAGCGAGCCGTCGTGCGCCGTGCATGCGCAGCCGCGGGTGGTCGATCCCGTGGTACACGGCGTCGAACAGGGCGAGCAGCCGGTGCCAGGCGCCGTACGTGTGTTCCAGCTCGTCCTCGCTGCCCTCCAGCGCCCGCTGCTTCCAGCTCGGCGCACAGCCGGCCGGCCGAGTAGGCAGTTCGCGTACAGCTCGTTGTCGGACGGCAGCAGCCTGCGTTCCTCGGCGAACAGCAGGAAGACGATCCGCATCATCACCGACACCGCGCCGCGGTAGACGTCGTGCGCGGACACGTCGGTCAGGCCAGGCTCGTCGCGTCCGCGTGCGCTGCACGTCGGCTCGGCCGATCGCGGCGACCAGCAGCTCGACCGCCTGGCGGACCTGGACGCCGAGCCGCTCGGTGATCTCCTCCTGGCTGGCCTCGCTGGTATGCAGCAGCGGCGACCAGCGTCTCGTCGTCCGGCACGCCGAAGAACCGCCGCCGGCGAAGCAGCGAGTAGAACGCCCGGACAACGTCGCGCTCGGCGGCCTCCGGCCAGGCGACAGCGTCGAACACCGCGGTGCGGGTCACCCCGCCGCGCGGCGCCCAGACCAGCGCCCACCACCGGCCGTCGGTGACCAGGCCGAGCTCGACGCCGTGGTGGCGGCACAGCAGGGCGAGCCGGTCGACCGGGGTCGCCGCCCACGTCGGACCCAGGGATCCGGGCAGTCGGGTGCTGTCCGGGCTCGCACGACCATGCCCGAGCAGCCGGGCGTTGTCCGGCTTGGGCTCTTCACCGGGGTTCGGCAGTACGAACGACGGCACGACCTGGCTGTCGTGCTCGGCCGACCTCGACCGCGAGCTCGTCAAGACCGTCGCTGCGCAGATCGTCGCGCCAGCCGAGCAGGTCGCGCAGGACGTAGTCGATCCACGCCGGCTGTCCGGCGGCGGCATCGTCCTGCCAAGCTGCGTGCTCGATGCGCGAGCAGCATCGCGCTGCTTGGCGTCGATCGCGTCAAGGCGTCGGCCAGGCGCGGCGCAGCACCGGCAACGAGGAACGGGCCGGTGACCTCGATCAGCGCGAGCCAGTCCCGGTGCTGCTGCGCGCTGTCCGGCGCGTGACCACGACGACCGCGTGCACGGGCTCATCGGATGGCCTCCCGCCTCGGTACGACGAACACCACGGCCACCGGGAACCGGTGCGGCTGTGGGTCGCGGTAGCGACGCGCGATCAGCGGCGAGCTCGCGCTCGCGCGGTCTCGTCGAGCCGGTCGAGCCGTTCGCTCCCAAGACTGCGCGGTCACGCCGGTACTGCGCCAGCTCCTCGCGGACTCTTCCGACCTCAGCGCGGCTGAACAGCACGTCCGTCGTCGTCCTCGCTCGAGCGAGCTTGTCGCGCAGCGTCGCGGCGAACTGATCGAGGTTCGCGGTGATGCGGGCTTCCTCGGCTCCTGGCGCTCGAGCAAGCTGGCGCTCCAGCGACTCCTGCCGTGCGCGCGCCCGCCAGTCGATCGCCGCCAGCAGGCCGTCGCTGACGCGCGGCCAGCGCTCCGCGAGCCGGGCCTGCACGACGTGCGGACGCCGGGATACCGGCCGACAGCGCGCGGTCCAGCAGGCCGCCCAGCGTGGTCAGGTTCTCCAGTCGGCGGAACCGGCCCGCTCTCGGGGACCCAGCCGCCGGCGTACAGCACCTCCTCGTGCAGCCGGACGCCGTCGGCGCCGACCAGCACGAACCGCGAGTACGCGCCGACCAGCACGTCCTCCAGCGCCGGGTCGTCGCTGACCACGGCGGTCACCCGGTGCAGGCCGACCTCCGGAGTTGGAGACCGCGGCGCGCAGCAGCCGGGTCGACATGGCGACCAGCGGGTGGTTGAGGTGGGCGAGGACGACGTCGTCGCGGTCCGCGGGCGACCGTCGGGTCGAAGGTGATCGGGAGCTGTCGCGGGTCGGCTCGCCGGCGCGGTCGCAGCTTCTCGGTCAGGCCGGCCGTGGCCCGCTGCCAGGAGCCGGTCAGCGGCGGCACGTCGTACAGCCCGTCGGCGAGCGCGCTTCTCGTCGAGGTGCCGGCTGCAGCGGCTGCTGGCGGGCCAGCTCCAGCGCGGTGTCGACCACCCGCTTGACCGCGGCCGGGCGTGATGCCGAGCGTCCGCGACGGTCTCGTCGAGGTTGTCGCGCAGCCGGCGCACCTGCTCGCGGCACGTCGGACGTCGCATCCGGCACGTCCGGTCACGGTCGGTCGGCTTCGGACCGTCTCGACGTCGACATCGACCCGTCTGGCCGAGCATCCGCCGCTGCACCGCGTCGGCGAGCACCGCGTTGACCGCGCCGAGGTCCTCCTCCATGCGGGCGACCTTGCTCGCCACCCGGGACAGGAACTCCAGGTCGGCCTCGTAGGAGTCGACGGCGCGCTCCCAGCCGGTGCCGACGAAGTGCCGGATGTCCGGGTGCCGTCGCGTCTGGCCGTACCGGTCGACGCGGCCGATCCGCTGCTCGAGCCTGTTCGGGTTGAACGGGATGTCGTAGTTGACCAGCCGGTGGCAGTGGTTCTGCAGGTCGATGCCCTCGCTGGCGGCGTCGGTGGCGAGCAGGATGCGCACCGGGTGCTCGGTCGGGTCGGCCTGGAACGCCAGCCGCAGCTGCTCGCGGTCGTCGGTGTGCATGCCGCCGTGCAGCTGGGCGAGCGCGGTCACCGCCGAGCCCTCCTGGCGGAGCAGGTCCGGCCAGCCAGCGCTGGGTGTCGCGGTACTCGGTGAAGACGACGACCCGCTCGTTCGTCCAGTGCCTCGCCGTCGGGCTGGCAGACCGCGCTCAGGTAGGTGATCAGCTCGCGCGCCTTGGCGTCCGGGCTGCGCCTCGTGCGCGAGCGCCCAGCGCTCGCATCCGCTCGCAGCAGGCTCGATCTCCGTCGTCGGTCGGCGTCGGGCTGCAGCGGGCTGGCGCGGCCGAGCGCGTCGTCCTCGGCGTCGGCGAGCTCCTCGTCGTCGTAGGTCGCGATGTCGTCGAAGAAGCTCGTCCAGCCACTCCGGGACGTCGTCGGCTGCGGCCAGGCGACGCGGTGCCGCGCCTGGTCGCGCAGCGTCTCGAGGTAGACGCCGACGGTGTGGGCGAACGCGGCCGGGCTGGAGAACAGCCGCTTCTTGAGCAGCAGCGTGACCAGGTCGGTCGGCCTTGCGGCCCGCCGCTGCGTCGTGAGCCGCTGCCGCCGCAGCGCGGCGAAGTCGGTCGAGCAGGCGCGTGGATCTCGCGCTCGCTCGTCCGGGTAGTCCACCGGGATCGCGCTGGTCGCGACCCGCTCGACGAACCGCGGCGTGCCGTCGGCATTGACGATGTCGCGCTTGAGCCGGCGGACCACGATCTCGCGGACCGCGCGCCGGGTCCGGCTCGACGCCGCGGGCGAAGCGCTGGTCGTCGAGCATCTCCAGCAGCGCGGTGAACGACTCCTGGTAGCCGTTGTGCGGGGTGGCCGACAGGAACAGCCGGTGCTCGAAGTGCGGGGCGAGCCGGCGGATCAGCTTGGTCTGCTGCGAGTCGACGGCGTACCGCTGCTTCGGCGCGGCGGGCGCGACGTGGTGCGCCTCGTCGAGGATCAGCAGGTCGAAGGTGCGCGGGTATGGTCGGGCCGTCCGGCCGGCAGCACCTCGTCGCAGCAGGCGCTGCGCCTTCGGGCCGCCGCAGCCAGGCAGGCTGACGATGGTCAGCGGGTAGACCTGGAACGGGTTGGCGGCGCTGCCGTAGGTGCGGCGCACCTGCGCGCAGCGCTCGGAGTCGACGATGGTGAAGTCGAGGCCGAACTTCTCGGCCATCTCGTCGCGCCACTTCAGCGTCAGCCCGGCCGGGCAGACGACCATGACGCGCCGGGCGCGGTGGCGCAGCAGCAGCTCCTGGGCGACCAGCCCGGCCTCGATCGTCTTGCCGAGGCCGACGTCGTCGGCGAGCAGCAGGTTGACGCGCGGCGCGTCGACCGCACGGGCGACCGGCTCGAGCTGGTAGTCCTCGATCGCGACGCCGGACCGGAACGGCGCCTGCAGCGGTCTCGACGTCGGCCGAGGTCACGGCGCCCCAGCGCACCGCGTCGAGGAAGGCGGCGAGCCGCTCGGGCGGGTCGAATCCGGCGTGCGGTGATCGTCGGGCAGCGAGCCGCTGGGCAGCACGCGACGGCCCGGCTCGACCTCCCAGATCGACTTCGAGCGTGTCGCCGTACCGGCCGTCCTCGATGCTCTGCAGCGTGACCAGCGTGCAGGAGTCGCCGCACTCGAGGTCGCCGACGACCCATCGCTGGCCACGGACCTCTACCAGCGCGCCGATCGCTAGCCCCTCAGGTCTGTTCGCAACCTCCGCGGACGCTATGCCGTTCCCCATCTCATCCCCTCCGTGTCGCCCCACCCCGAGACGTCAACAGCCCGCAGTCTTCCAGGCGATCGTCACGCTGTGCACCCGGGTGTGCTCTTGTGTGCTCCGGTTGTTACCGCATCATCATACGTGTAGAACTTGTACGAGAAAAGTCTTGTGAACTCAGTTCACGTATGCTTCACTCGTGACTGCTTGGGGGGAGGTTGGGCAAGTCGGCGTACGGGGTGGCGCCGGCCCGGCCCTAACGGCCCCTTCGTCATCGCGGTTTTCGCCGCACATCACAAACCCGTTGGGGGTTAGCCATGTCTCAGCAGTATTCGGCCCAGCAGTACGCGGGTCAGCCGGTGGTGCGGAAGCGAAGGAAGTGGCCGATCGTGCTTGGCGTTCTCGGCGTGCTGTTCGTCGTCGGCGCTGGCGGATGTGCCGCCATCCTCGGTTCGGTCGGCAACGAGGTCGACAAGAGCGTCAAGGAGCAGGAGGCCCGGAACGCGCCGCGGCCGGTTACCGTCGGCAAGGCGTTCACGATCGGCAAGCACGAGACGCTGGAGGGCTGGGCGATCGTGAACAACGCCGGAATGTTCAGCGTCACCGGCAAGGTCCGCAACATCAGCGACTCGACATCGACCGCCTTCGTGCACGTGAAGATCCTCGCGTCCAACGGCGAAGTGCTCGGCAACGTCCAGTGCAACAGCAGCGACCTCGAGCCGGGCCAGACCCAAGCCCTGAACTGCATCCCCGACGGGAAGTTCGGCGCGTTCCAGAAGGTCACGGCCGAAGCAACCTTCTGAGTAGACATCAACAGACGTGGCCGGTTGGCCGGCACTGGAGGAAACATGAACGACAACAGCCATCGAGTCCGAGTTCAACTGAATGCGGTGATCACTCGCACGAGTTGTGCGTGACGGTCGGACGCGGCGTGCCGCCGGCTCTGCGCTGCGCGGCAGGCCAAGAGCCCGGCTACGGGAACGGCGGCGGAGGAGGATGCAGCGTCCCCCGGGACCTCGTCGAGCAGGTCAGCCGCCAGCTGCGAGATTCATTGCAGGAATGCATCCGGCGCGGCTACATCTTGATCAGGAACTGACGAGCGCGACCGCGCTCGGTGTAACGGTTCACGTGTTACAGCGATGATGATTGCGGACCGGGCAGCACGGTGGCGCATGAGCGTAAGGCTGCTGACGGCTGGCGAATGCGCGGAACCGTGCCACAAGATTGACGCGGCAAAGGGGGCTGGGGGACGTTGTTGCTGCCGAGCGGGAGTACTTGGGGGATGGTGTGGGGATAGAGACGCCGCGGACTGTAACCCGCACGGAGTTGTTGGGTATCCGCGAAGGTGATTGGCGCCGGCGCGTCGAAGTCGTTTCCCTCGCTGCTGAGGTTCTCGACCAGATCGATCGCGCCCATCGCGAGCAAGCGCTGGTTGCCCTCGGTCATCTGTATAAACGCCAACCCGGAGCCGCCGAGAGGGTGCGGCTACTTCGGCGATGGCCGTCCGTGTTCGTGCTGACTATGGCCGGCGTGGCGGCAGATCACTACGAGCGCGGTACCTTCTGGCCGAAGTTGGCGTCCGTTCTGGGAGCCGGAAACGATCAGGTGTTCCATAGCGAGTGGGGAGAGGCGTTCCTCGCCAATCTGCGGCGCCTGCGGCTGCCGACCTTCGATGACGGTGACAATGAGGCTGGGTCCAAGTACGTCGGCCGCATCCTGATCCATGCCGGGATGCCGACGTACTGCCTCGGCGACTTCTTCAAGATCCTGACCTACAAGCGGAGCGTTGTCGCGGGCCTGACCCCCGAAGCCTTCGTGTCCTGGGCCGCGACCAGAGCCGCAAGTGTTGGTTTTCAGAACGTCGATGTGCCGGTTCAGCGGTTCCTGCGCTACGGCCGAGAGTTCGCAGTCGATGTCGCCGACCGGGCATTCGACCTCGTCGACGCCGTTGCGGCCGGCAGTGCAGGTGAGGATGTTCCGCTGCCGCAGAGATACCGCGTCGCTGCGCGCAGGTTCCACGAGGAGCGTGGGATCACACCTCTCCGGGGCAGTGGCGCGGTGTCGGTCAACGGTGATGTTCAGCCGCTGCTGGTCGTGGACCCATTCGACCAGGGTGTCCTGTTGCGGCTTCCGCCGGTCGGCGACGCTCCGGACGGGCAGGCCGTGTGGCTGGTCGGCCTGGATAACGCGACCAGGAGGGTTCCGACGCAAGCGCTGTGGCCCGGCTCGAGCGAGCCGGCGCCAGCGACGGACGTCGCCATCGATTCACCTGTGCGGTCGGCGTCCGTCGCACTCGCCGGGCATGACGATCTACGGGTCGTCCTCCCGGTAATCGATGACAACGACCCGATGCTGGCGTTCGGGGAAGACGGAGTGCTTCTCCCGCCAGGGCTTCCAGTGCCTGCCCGGCCGACGTGGCTGCTCTTCCCCGGCGAGCCGAGTTCACTCGACGTCGTCGGGGAAGCAGTCAAGCTCTCGGAGAGTCCACTGCCGCCCGGCTGGGCCGGTTGGTGCCTCCAGCAGCTGGATCTTCGGCTCGTGAGCCGACTCTCCGTAGGAAGCAGCACCCGCGTTGTCCGTGATCGGGCATCAGCTCGTATCGAGACAGAATCGCCATTGCGCGGAGTGCGAACCTCCACCGGTCGTGCGATCGTCCCGTCAATTCCTCTTATCCAGCTCCCTGAACAGCTCCAAGGCGCCGAATGGGAGGTTGAGCTTCTGGATGCGACGGGACGTCAGGTCGCGCGCTGGAAATCCACGGACGGTGGTGCGGCAAGTCCCGACACCATCTGGGATGTCATGCCACGCCCCGTCGTCGGGACGTTCACGGTTCGAGTCCGCGGACCATGGGGACGTGGAGCCACAAGGACAGTGACGGTGATGGAAGGCCTCAGCGTAGCCTTCAACCCGCCGTGGCGCCGATTCACTGCGTCCGGATTGCAGCCCTGTGGCGCGCGGTTGGCACTGCCGTCCGGCGCTGATGCCACCAGCACTTCAATCGAGTTCGCAGAGCACCAGCGAGAGCGTTACGTCCGCGTCGGTACTCGCGACGAGTCCCGAACGCTCGTCGTGGTGCCTCCCCACATGTCTGTGTCGTATCAATCGTCGGAGAAGATCACCAATCCCTCGATTCGCCCGCTGAGGCTTTCCCGAGAGGAGATCATCGAGCAGCCAGGCATCCTGATCCTGAACGTGGATGCTGATGCCGAGCCGAAACTGCACGTCATCACTCCTGCGGGTGCCGTTCAGGTCGTTGAGCCCGTCTTCGGCCGGGCCGGCATGTTCCACTTCGCGCTCGCGCGGGTTGTGGACACCCTCACCGCGAACCCGCAGGCAAAGCTAGCGCTGACTGATGACGGAAGTCTGGTCGTAGCAACGGTCCGCCCTCGGCAACTCTTCAGTCGCATAACCGTGAGTGACTGTGTCCTCGAGCTCGCTGACTGCGTCGATGTCGAAGGGCTGACGGCGCTCGTCTACGCCACCCGCGCGCCGTGGCGTGCGCCGGCGATAATCCCAGTGACTGACGGACGAGTTCCCTTGCCGGAGTGGCTGATCGATGGTGGTCCGCTCCGCGTGCTGGTCCGCGTCGACGATCCCTGGGCACCGCTACCCGTGCCAGCCTGGCCCGAGGAACCGCAGGTCACTTTTGTGGAAGCCGCCGGCTACGTCCTCGACGATGACGCCGAGGCAACCGCCCTGTCGGCCTTCCTTGCGGGCCTACGGGAGTTCCCGGCACCCATCGACGATTTCACCCGCCTGTGGTCGGTTCGCGGACTGCTCGTCCAGCTCGGAGTGGGCTCTCGCATCGACGACATCGCTCACGCGATCGACACGGCAGTACATAACAACCCACGCGCGGCGCTTCTTGCGCTGACCAGTTCTCAGGCACCGAGCGACGCTATCCCGAACCTCATCGTCCGAGCCCATCTGGCCTGGGCGGACCTTAAGGATGCGCACGATGAGCGGGCGCCGGAATGGTCGATGCGCGGCTCTCTTCCAGCCGCGCTCCTCTCGGGTGCGGATGCGGAATGGTCGGCGGACGAGGTGGAGGCCGCGATCGGTGTCTGTGGCGACGTGGTGAGTGAGTTGCTCGTTGGAAAAGACAGATTTGCTACGGCGGGACGCTTGGACGCGGCAGCGGACGTTTTCGATCGCGAGCCGGTCATGCGTGAGGAGTTCGTCCGTCAGGCCGGTTTGGTTCCCCAGGGCCTGCTGTCGGGAGAATCCCGAGTGATCGCGGCAATGCAGCTGGTCAGGGAACGGCGGGACCAGCGCCTTGACTGGTTGCTGAGAAATGCACACACGATCCTGGGCGAGTGCGACCGCATGATCAGGATGCTCGGTGCCCCGACCGCCGAGGCCGCTTTCGATGCGCGACTGCATCTGACCGCGACAGGGGGTTGGCGGGTCATTCCGTCGATTTCTTTGGGATTTGCGCTCGCCGCAAGGCATGCTGCGCGCGGCAACGAGCGAGCGGGCGGCTGGCTCGATCGACGGTCGCGCGCATGGACCGCCCTGGCCAAGGTCGTTCCTCAACTGGTCACAATCGATCTGATCGTCGCCGAGCTTCTGACGGCAAGCTCGGTGACCACCAAGAGCCTGGAGACGAAGCAGTGACCGCGAGCATCGACGGTATCGCCACGGCCGATGAGATCAAGGCGACCTACCGGCGGTACCTGCAGTCGCTTCTGGCAGTGCGCGACCGGAAGATCGATGCCGCGTTGAGAAGCGCGATCGATCAGACGCCGATGCTCGACAAGGGCCCGTACCTGGAAGCGACTCCGCCGTACGCTGCCGGCGCGTCCGTTCAGGAGCTCATCGGCGCAGGCGTGCTCACCGCCGGCTTCACTGACCTTGCCAGCGAAGCGTTGCCGCTGGACCGCGCCCTGTACGTGCACCAGGAGCAGGCGATCCGCAAGGCCGCAGCACGGCCGCAATCTTGTCGTCGCCACCGGCACCGGCTCGGGCAAGACCGAGTCCTTTCTCCTGCCCGATCCTGGACAGCCTGGTCCGCGAGCAGGAGCGGGGACACTCGGGCCCGGGCGTCCGGGCACTTGCTGCTCTACCCGATGAACGCACTGGCCAACGACCAGATGAAGCGCCTGCGACAGCTGCTTGCGGGCTATCCCGACGATCACCTTCGGCCGGTACACCGGCGACACCGAGAACGACCCAAGCGGCCATCGAGGCCTTCGGCGAACTCAACATCGGCGAGCCGATGCTCCCCAACGAGCTCCTCAGTCGCCAGGAGATGCGTGCGCACGCCCCGCATCTGCTGCTCACCAACTACGCGATGCTTGAATACCTGCTCCTGCGCCCCCGCGACATGGACCTGTTCGCCACCGGCGAGGACTCCAAGTGGCGGTTCATCGTCGTCGACGAGGCGCACGTGTACGACGGCAGCCAGGGCGCCGAGATCGCCATGCTGCTACGGCGGGTCCGCGACCGGGTCGCTCGCGACCGGCCGATCCAGTGCATCGCGACATCGGCGACGGTCGGCGGCGACGCTGACCCGGCAGCAGTCACCCGGTTCGCCATCGAATCTGTTCGGCCAGCCATTCGAGTGGGTCGATGTTGCACCTGACCGCCAGGACCTTGTGATCGCCACGCGGGTCGATGCCGGCCGGGCCCGTTCTGGGGTCCGCTCTCGGCGCGCGACTACATCGGACTGGCGCAATCCGAGGCCAGAGACGCCGCTGTGGTGGCAGCAGCACGTCACGCAGGATGGCAGCCAGCGGACTCCGCCAGACGACCGCAGCAGATGCGCTGCTTCACGAGCAGTCGCTGGCGATGCTCCGCAGCGACGCTGGCCGCTGGTCCGCAGACCTTCGACGACAGTCGCATCCACGATCTTCGGTGCAGGGACGCGAAGGTGCCGCTGGATCTGGCGGCGATGGTCGAACTTGGCAGTGCTCTGCGTGCGAAGGACGGCACGGCGCCGCTGTCGGCGCGGTACCACCTCTTCCTGCGGGCAACCGAGGGCGCTTTCACATGCCTGTCGCCGCAAGGGGCCGCACGTCCAGCTCGCGCGGCACGACGAATGCCCGGACTGCTCGGCGCCGGTCTTCGAGGTCGGGTCCTGCAAGCGGTGCGGCGCCGTCCACGTCGTCGGTACGCTGACCCCGGAGGCCGGCGATGTCCGTCTACGCCCACGGAAGGCGGGTAGCAGAGGCACCTGGATGGTGCTCGGTCGAGCAACAAGCACTCACCGACGAGGACGAAGACGCCGTTGCCGACGATGGCGTAGATGTCACGGCTGATGACGCCATGCTGTGTACCGCTTGTGGCAACATCGAGAAGCCGGGTGCAGCGGCATGCCAGGCCTGCGCATCCAGTCAGCTCCGTGCAGTACGGCGAGCTCAAGCAGAGTGGCGAGGACATCGCCGGCTGCCTGGTCTGCGGAGCGCGTGGCTCGGGCACCGTTCGCGTCTTCGAGACCGGTTCAGACGCCAGCGGCGCTGTCATCACGACGTCGCTCTACCAGAAGCTTCCGCCGAGCGCCGATCCGAATGACGGGCAACGGCCTGGCGAGGGCCGAAAGCTGCTGGCCTTCAGCGACAGTCGCCAGGCTGCGGCCTACTTCGCGCCGTACCTCGAAGACTCCTACGCGCGTCTGCAACGCCGGCGCCTCATCACCCAGGGTCTGGTGGCGGCACGCGCTGACGAGGAGCCTGTGGCGCCCGACGACGTCGTGTTCACGACTCGCGCTGCTGCGTCGGCCGTCAAGCACTTCCATGGTGGTATGACCGCTCAGCAGCAAGCTCGCGCCATCGCTCCCTGGGTGATGGCCGAGGTACTTGCTACGGATGACCGCCAGTCGCTCGAAGGCCTCGGGCTGATGCGCGTTGCCCTCTACCGCGACCCGAGTTGGCAAGCACCGAGCCCGTTGATTGACCTGGGACTGACCGAGGACGAGGCATGGGCCTTCATCCAGGAGCTGGTGCGGTCGGTGCGGCAGCAGAGCGCAGTCACCATGCCGGACGAAGTACCCGCCAACCACGAGATCTTCGCGCCACGGCTGGGACCGATTCGGCTCCGGCTTTCAGGTCCAGAAGCCGTCCGCAAGGTGCTTTCGTGGCTGCCAGGTCAAGGGAACCAACCGTCGCGTCGATTACGCACGGCGGCGTACTGGACTCCCTCGGTGTCGACGGCGACGCGGTGAAGCTGCTGAACGGTATCTGGAACTTCCTGACCGCAGCACATACGCCGATTGACTGGCTCAAGCCGGCCACCGAGCGCGGCCTCGGCGTTGTCCATCAGATCGATCACGAGCGCTTGCGGCTGAGCTGGGTCACCGATGCCAACCCGGTTTATCAATGCGACGTATGCCGGCGTACGGCCCCGTTCTCGGTGCGTGGCGTCTGCCCCGCTATCGGATGCGAGGGAACGCTCGAGAAGTTCGTACCACCGGCGGAGGACGACGCGACCATTACCGGTCGATCTACCGGTCAATGCACGCCGTCCCTCTCAAGGCGATGGAGCACACCGCGCAATGGTCGAACACCGAAGCTGCCGCGATTCAGCAGAAGTTCATTCGTGGCGACGTCAACACGTTGTCGTGCTCGACAACCTTCGAGCTGGGGGTTGATGTCGGTGATCTCCAAGCCGTCTTCCTGCGGAACATCCCCCCGAGCACTGCCAACTACCTCCAGCGTGCGGGCCGTGCTGGTCGCCGTTCCGGCGCGGCCGCCCTGGTGGTGACCTATGCACAACGTCGGTCCCATGACCTGACTCGGTTCGCCGAGCCTGAAGTCATGATCACCGGTGCGGTCCGGGCGCCCTACGTTCCACTCACCAATGAGCGTATCGACCGGCGGCATGCGCATTCGGTTGCGATGGCGGCGTTCTTCCGATGGCGCTTCGAGTCCACGGGGCGGATCGACAGGACTGCTGGGGAGTTCTTCCTGTCTGGCAACGACCAAGGGGCCTCGGTAACGTTGGTGAAGGGCTACCTGACCCCAGTACCCGACGAGGTCACAGAGGCACTCCGCCAAATCCTCCCAGCCGACGTCGCGAGTGAGTTGGACGTAGACGGCGGGACTTGGGCGGCCGCGCTGATCGAGCTGCTTGATACGGTACGCGCCGAGCTCGAGAACGAAATCGTCACTCTCGAGGAGCTCCAAGACGAAGCCGCGCGGAGCCAGAAGTTTCAGTTGGCGCAGCGCTACCAGCAGGTTGGCAACACTCTTCGGAAGCGGGACCTCCTTGGTTTCCTGGCCAACCGCAACGTTCTTCCGAAGTACGGCTTCCCGGTCGATTCCGTCGAGTTGCGTACCAATCTCGGCTACGCCAGCCGCGTCGGCGCTAGCCTCGACCTGACGCGGGACCTGTCGCAGGCGATCTACGAATACGCACCGGATGCAACTGTCGTCGCCGGCGGTCAGCTGTGGACGTCACGCGGGATATACCGGCTTCCTGGGCGCGATCTCGTGGAATATCGGTACCACGTATGCAAGCGCTGCGGTGGATTCAGGCACGGCGTCGAACATGTCGAGCCCGCTTGCGAGCACTGTGGAGAGGTCGCGCACTTGGCGCCCCGGACCCTGACGATTCCGGAGTACGGGTTCGTCGCAGGGCGAGAGCCGCAGAAGCCGGGACCGCGTCCGCCTCGACGTTCTTGGAGCGGCGCAGTCCATGTCCTCTCCGAGCCAGCCGAGGCCAGGTCTCACAAGGTGTCCTTTCGCGGCGGAGAGATCGCCGTCACTGTCGGGCCGCGCGGCCGCCTGATCGCCGTAGCTGACGGGCCTTCCAGCAGGGGCTTCTGGGTCTGTGACTGGTGCGGTCACGGGGCCGCCAGGATCTTGCATCCGAACAAGCCGCCAAAGCACAATCACCTGCTCAAGAATCTGCCATGCTCCGGCCCGCAGCGACTACTGGACCTCGCCCACGACTACGAAACAGATCTGCTGACACTTGACGTTGGCCTGCCAGGCTTCCGCGGTGAGCAATCGGCATGGAAGTCAGTCCTCTACTCGATCATCGAGGCAGCATGTGACGTGCTCGAAATCGCGCGAGACGACGTCGGGGGATCGCTGTCACCGTTCGGTGTCGACCAGTGGTCGGTGGTCCTCTTCGACGCCGTCGCCGGCGGCGCAGGTCATGTGCTGCAGATCGAGGCGAATCTCGAGCGCGTACTCGACGCTGCCCTCCGGCGCGTAGGCACTTGCGAGTGCGGTCCGGAGACCTCGTGCTACGGCTGTCTGCGCAGCTACGGCAATCAGCGCGATCACGACGAGCTCTCCCGGGGCGCCGCCCAGCAGATCCTGCATCGACTCCTCGCCAACGGTGGCCATGAATCAGAGGTCTAGGAGACTCTTGTGATCGATCCGAAGGACCTCGCGCGGCGGGGATTCGAGAAGGCCTTGATGGCGCAGCAGGCGTTAGCTGTGGCCAACGTTGCTCGTCTTCGTCGTGTTCATCCTGGGATGAACCCGCTCGAAATGCTCAGGTACCTCGACCGCACCTTTCTGATCGCGGTCACTACGACGGGAGGCGCGGCGGGGGCGACTGCGGTGGTTCCAGGTGCGGGTGTCCCAGGAGCTCTGGTGGACATGGCGGCCTTTACAGAGGCTTCTGTTCTCTACGTGCTGTCATGTGCCGAAGTGCATGGGCTCCATTCGGAGGACCTCGAGCGGCGGCGGTTGTTGGTACTGACCGTCCTCATGGGTGACAGTGCTACCGGGGCCCTCAGGAAGGCGATAGGGCGAAGCGGACCTCACTGGGCGAGGCGCATCGTCACTGCAATTCCGATGACGACAGTCAATCGACTCAACAAACTGCTCGGACCTCGGTTCATCACGAAATACGGGACTAAGTGGTCTGCGCCCTAAGTTCGTCGGGGGGTGGTCATGCGGCTTGTGGATGGGTCGGTGCTGCGGTCTGGTGTTGGTCGATTCGCTCGAGCAGGTTGTCGAGGTCGGTCGGGGTGAATTTCCATTTGAATGGTCGGGCGGTGGCGTTGTAGCGCTGTTCGAAGTCGGTGAGTCGTTGTTCGACCTGCGCCAGGTCGGTGAAGTCGTTGGGGGAGACGACCTTGCGTTGGACGACCGAGAAGTAGATCTCGATCTGGTTCGTCCAGGAGGCGTGCACCGGGGTGTGCACCATGACCGCGTTGGGGAAGCGGCCGGCCAGCAGGGCGATTGCAAAGTTGATCTGGCTGCGGTTGGCGTGTCGGTCTTGACTTGAGGTGGCGGCGTGCGTGGCGTGGGCGTGGAGACAGCGGCTCCGTTGGGATGCTGCAGGTTCCTACACCGTTGCCGCGTCGCAAGGAGCCGCTGTCGTGTCGTCATTGTCGTTGCTCGTGGGTGTGCTTGACCAGCCGTCGGACATGGAGGCTCGGGTTCGGCGCGATGTCTCGGGCTTGATGCGGGCGCTGGAATCCGTTCCAGACCAGCGGAAACGGCGTGGGCGGCGGTTCAATCTCGTGGTCGTGCTCGCGATGGCGGTCTTCGCGGTGTGCTGTGGCGCATCGACGTTCGCGGTGATCGCGGAGACGGTGGCGGACCTGGACCGTGCGATGTTGACCGGGTTCGGGTTGGGGCGTCGCCGACCACCGTCGGCAGCGACCTTTCGCCGGGTACTGAACCGGGTCGATCCGGTCGAGTTGGACGAGGCGCTGTCGGTGTGGGCTACCGTCACCGACGCTGTTCCCGAGCCCGAGCCCGAGCCCGAGCCCGAGCCCGAGCCCGAGCCCGAGCGGGTTGCTGTCGGAGAGCCGGATCTGGCGTCGGATCTGCTTGTTGACCTGGGAATTGACCTGGTCGTGGCGATGGACGGGAAGACGCTCAAGGGCGCAAGGAACTGGGACGAGGCCGGCGTGATGCGGCAGGAGGCGGTCGTGGAGGCCGTCGAGCACGGCACTCGACAGGTTCATGGCCTAGCGCGGATCGTTGGCGGGGACGAGAACGCCGCGGTCAAGGACATGGTCGACCGGATCGCGGCCCGCCGCGGCGGGAACCTGGCCGGCGTGGTGATCACGGCTGATGCCAAGCACACCACGCGAGAGTTGACCGCGAAGATCATCGGGCTGGGCGGGCACTACCTGCTCACCGTCAAGGGCAACGCCCCTGCGGCGTACGCGGCGCTGGATGAGCTGCCGTGGGCCGAGGTCGAGAATGCCCAGGTCACCCGCGAGAAAGCGCACGGTCGTCAAGAGACCCGGGCAATCCGGCTGGTGACACTGCCCGAGCAGTGCGAGACCACGTTGACCGGCGTGGTCCAGGCCGCGAGGGTCAGGCGCTCGACGAAACGGAAGAAGACCGTCACCACCGCTGCGGCATGGACGCACGAGAACGTCTACATCGTGACCAGCCTGTCCCATCGTCATGCCCAAGCCGACCGGGTCGCTCGCATCGTGCGGGAGCACTGGGGCTGCGAGGTGATCCACTGGCAACGCGACGTGATCTTCGGCGAGGACGGACACACCGCTCGCACCGGGAACGGCCCGATCAATCTCGCCATCCTCCGCAACACGGCCCTGACCAGAGACAACACCAAGGGCATCACGGCAGGCATCAAAACTCTACGAGCACGCGCTCGCAAACCCGAACGTGCGCTGTTGGCACTCGCATCGTAGGAGGATCAACTTTGCAACCGCCCTGGCCGGCCAGCCGGTCGATCGCGGCCTGGCCGCGGTGGGACGAGCCGTTGTCGACGATCCAGAACACGCGTTTGGCCGAGGCGTAGGGCTCTTGGGTCATGACCTGTTCGGCCAGGGCCATGAACGGCTCGATTCCGGTCGATGCCGCGCATCGGCCGAACACCTGGGCCCGGTGCACGTCGTAGGCGGCCAGGTAGGCCAGGGCTCCGCCGCGGTGGTAGTCGTGGTTGACGCGCATCATGCGCGCTTTGCCTGGTGGCAGGGTGGGGTGGCAGCGGCAGCGAGCCTGGATCGAGGTCTTCTCGTCGGAGGAGATCACGTATTCGTCGTCGCCGAGCCGCCGGCCTTCCCAGTTACCGGCGTAGAGGTCCAGGACCCGGCCGGCTTTGGCGCGGAAGTCCGGGTCCCGGGGGAAGATCCAGGATCGGTGCTGCCAGGGTTTGATCGTGTCGGCGGCCAGCCAGCGGCGCACGGTGGATGCCGAGAGCGTTTCGGCGATGCCGGCGGTGACGGCCTCCCGGGCCAGGTCCGGGCAACTCCACACCGACAACGGCGCACCCGTGTGGGCGGGCAGCTGGCAGGCCAGCGCCTTCACCTCGGCCACCTGGACCGGCGTGAACGTCGGCGGGCGGCCGCTGCGCGCGCGGTCGACCAGCCCGTCCAGCCCGTCGGCGGCGAACCGGCCGCGCCACTTGCGCACCGTGTCCACCGTCACCACACACCGTCGGGCGATCGCCGCGTTGGACAAACCCCGGGCCGCGTCCAGCACGATCCGCGCCCGCAGCTTGTCCCGCGACGGGCTCTTGTGACCCCGAGCCAGCTTCTTCAACCTCTTGCGTACGGCGGCGGTCAACCACACAGGGCAGGCACACAGGACGGGCACGAGAAAGCAAGCCAATCGCGATCGGCAACAGGACGGAGCCGATCATCACCACGCGACGATCCTCACCCCACACGGACACGCCGATCAGGCAGCATGGACGCCATGGCCACACCCCCGCAATCCACGAAAACCTCGCTGGGCCAGCGGCTACGGGCCCACGCCCGCGAACGCTGGCCGGCCCTGGCAGCCGTCAACGTCCGCCACCACGGCACCTTCGCCTACATCGACGGACAACTGGCCGACGGAACCGTGCTACCGCTATGCCGGCTCCGCTACGGCGGCTACGCCAACCAATGGGGCTTCGCGGTCTACCTGGCCAGCAAGGACGGCTACCAAGACTCCATCCTGCCCAGCGGCTACCCAGCCGGCACCGCCGAAGAAGCACTCGACTGCGCCTGCGGCCTCTACCTGGCCGACCCCACAGCATG
Source organism: uncultured Actinomycetota bacterium (assembly GCA_963770725.1). Lineage (GTDB taxonomy): Bacteria > Actinomycetota > Actinomycetes > Propionibacteriales > Kribbellaceae > Kribbella. Next base: position 65,942 of record CAVYQT010000005.1, on the reverse strand, counting down.
GCAACCCGAATAGCCCCCGACGAACTTACGGCGCAGACCACTAAGCCTCAATCCGTGGAGCGAGTGGTTGATCGGTCGGCGCGGTGACAGTGAAAGTGCCTTCTGTGTAGGGAGAATCGGGAGTGTCTAGATCCTGATTGTCCTGGTCACGGAAGGCACTTTCGGTGCAACTATCTCATGTCTGGTCGCGTGCCACCGCGAGGTTCGACGACGATAACCTGGTGTCGTGCGCGGGCGTGGTGCCGCTGATGGCGCTGGCCGAGACCGCGGGCTTGTCGGAGCTGGTCTCGGACAAGGTCGCGATCAACACGACGGCGGTGAAGTCGGCCGGGGTGAACCCGGCGGGCAAGCTGACCTCGATCATCGCGGGGATGGCCGCCGGGGCAGACAGCATCGATGATCTGGACGTGATCCGCTCCGGCGGGATGTCAAGGTTGTTCGATGAGGTGTACGCACCGGCCACGCTGGGCCAGTTCCTGCGCGAGTTCACCCACGGCCACGGCCTGCAGTTGGCGTCGGTCGCGCGATCACATCTGGTCAACCTGGTCCAGCAGACTGGGCTGCTGCCCGGCATTGGGACCCGGGCCTACGTGGACATTGATTCGCTGCTGCGCCCGGTGTACGGGCACGCCAAGCAGGGCGCGGGGTTCGGGCACACCAAGATCGCCGGCAAACAGGTGCTCCGCAAGGGGCTGTCGCCGTTGGCCACCACGGTCTCCACCAGCGATGGGGCGCCGGTGGTCGCGGGGATCCGGCTGCGCGGCGGCAAGACCGGCTCCGGCAAGAGCGCGGCCTCGATGGTGCGTGAGGCGATCAAGACCGCCCGCGCCTGCGGGGCGACCGGCCAGATCCTGGTCCGCGGCGACTCGGCCTACGGCAACAGCGCCGTCGTCAACGCGTGCCTCAAGGCCAAGGTGTGGTTCTCGGTGGTGCTGACCAAGACTCGCCCGGTGAACGCCGCGATCGGCTCTATCCCCGATGACGCCTGGACGCCGGTGCACTACCCGGGCGCGGTGGTCGATCCCGACACCGGCGAGCTGATCTCCGACGCCGAGGTCGCCGAGGTCGAGTTCACCGCGTTCGCCTCGACCAAACACCCGGTCACCGCCCGGCTGGTCGTGCGCCGGGTCCGCGACAAGGCCAAGACCGACGAACTGTTCGACATCTGGCGCTACCATCCGTTTTTCACCAACAGCACCGACCCCACCGTCGAGGCCGACCTGACCCACCGCCGGCACGCGATCATCGAGACCGTGTTCGCCGACCTGATCGACGGACCGCTGGCTCACCTGCCATCGGGTCGCTTCGCGGCCAACAGCGCCTGGGCGACCTGCGCGGCCATTACCCACAACCTGCTCCGCGCCGCCGGCACCCTCACCAGCCCTGGTCACGCGGTTGCCCGCGGAGCGACACTCCGCCGCCACCTCATCACCGTCCCCGCCTGTTGCCCGTCGTTCATCTTGCAGATGAAGGCGTCACTGGTGTTGCCGATGGGCGGGGTGTGGGAAGGCCCCGCCCGCTGGTCGCGGACGGGGCCTTGGTCGGCTCGCTGACGGGGTGCTCGGCGTGGTGATGATGCCACCGGGTTGTGCTCAGTCGGCGCCGGTTTCGGAGATGGCGATCCGGGTTGCTTTCTCGTCGACGATCGGGTTGTTGCGGGCGAACGCTGCGGTGAGGGCGTTGACGGCGAGGTTGTTCACCGCGCGGGGGTAGCCACGAGAGGCGTTGTGGATCAGGGTGATCGCGTCGGCGCTGAACAAGGTGTCGGTGCGCCCGGCGATCTTGAGATGGTGGGTGAGGTAGTCGGCGGTTTCGGTCGCGTCCATGCCGGTGAGGGCGTAGCGGACTGAGATCCGCTGGTCCAGTGCGGCGAGCACCCCGAGGCGCAGCCGTTGTCGCAGGGTGGGTTGCCCGATCAGCAGCGTGGCGAACGGGGCGCCGGAGTCCATGTCGTGGTTGGTGAGCATGCGGACGGCTTCCATCTGGGGGTTGTCGAGCAGGTGTGCCTCGTCGAAGATCACGACTGGGGTGCGGCCGCGTTCGGCGTGTTCGGCGGCGAGGGCGTCGGCGGCTTGTGGGACGAGGGTGGCGGTGTGGAAGTTGGGGACCTGCCCGAGCGCGGAGACGATGTGGTGCAGCATGCCGCGGACCCCGACCGACGGGTTGGGCAGGTAGATGATCGCGTGCCGGGAGGAGTCGAGTGCGGCGGTCGCAGCGCGGACGGCGACGGTCTTGCCGGCGCCGACCTCGCCGGTGATCACGCCGAGGGCGTGCTGGTCGACGCACCAGGCGATCCGGGCCACGGCCTCGGCGTGCCCGCCGTGGCGGTGCAGCATCGACGGAGCCAGGCTGCGGCCGAACGGCATTCTGGTGAAACCGAAATGCGACTGCAGGTTCAAGATGCTCACCGACCGGCCTCCTGTGCGCTGGTATTGGCTGCGTTATCGGTGAGGTCATCGAAGGACAGTTGCCCAGGGATCTGGTCGGGATTCTGGTCGGGCGCGGCCGAGTAGAGGGCGTGGAAGCCGATGCGTTCGTCGTCGATCACCTGCTGCTGGTGGGCGTCGGCGACCAGTTGCAGGTAGGCGATGCCGGTGGCCGGCGCCGGGGCGGGTTCGGGTGTTTCCGGCCGGGCTTTCGGGTGCGCGTGGCGGGTGATCATGTGCGGCACCGCGTGCCCGAAGCTCTTGTCGCCGTGGCGGACCTCGATGACTTCCAGGTTGAACGGGGAGAACACCAGCTCCACCTTCCGCCCGGCCAGTGCGGCCTCGACCTGGTAGGTGTTGCCGTGCAGCGACACGGTCGCGGTCTTGGTGACGGTGCGGTGCGCTGACCACAAGAACGCCTCGGTCAGCGCCTGTGTCGCGGGCATGACCGGGCCGTGGCCGAGGCGCTGCCAGCCGTCGTTCCACCGTGTTAGAGGGCTCTGCTGGGTCTCGGAGTGCACCTGGTGGTGATAGACACTTTCCACCCAGGCGGTGAACAGGGCGTTGAGTTCGAGCAGGCCCGCGGCGGGAGTGAGCTGCTTGCCGGCCAGCTGATCGGCGTTGGTGTCGGCGACTTCGACGAGGAACTGGTCGCGCACGGTGCGGAAGAAGCGTTCGATCTTGCCGCGGCCCTGCGGCCGGTGCGGGGTGGAGTGGACCAGCCGGATGCCGAGCTTGCCGCAGGCCCGCAACAGCCAGGAATCAACGTAGGCCGAACCGTTGTCGACGTAGCAAGCGCCTGGCACGCCCCGCGAGGCGAGCGCCGGTTCCAGCGCGGCGGCCAGCCGCACGGTGTCCTCGGCGAACCCGAACCGGTAACCGGTCGCGAGCCGGGAATGATCATCCAGGAACGCGAACAGGTAGGTCTTGCGGCCGCCGACCCGCGGGCCGTGCAACGCGTCCCCGACCCAACGCTCGTTCGGGTCCTCGGCCTCGAACCGGCCGAACACCACCCCACCACCCCCGGCGGCCGGGCCCATCAGCTCGCGGCGGTGGAACAGCCGCAGCAGTGTGGACTCAGACGGCGAATAGCCGCTGCTGGCGCGCAGGACCCGCGCGACCTGCGCAGCGGTGCGGGCCGGGTTCTCCCGCTTCAGCGCGACCGCCAGCTCCAGCACCCCGGTGTCGATCCGGGCGCCGGGCTGACGGATCGACGGGACCAGGGCATCGAACCCGCCGACGCGGTAACGGCGGATCCACCGGTCCAGGGTGTCGCGGGAATAGGAGTGCTGCCCGCCGAACGGGCCGGCATGCGTGCCCGCGGCGATCGCCCGCACGATCTTGCCACGAGCCTTGGTCGACAGCTCTGGGTCCAGCGCGGGGCAGATCAACTGGTAACGGAACAACGCCACCTGCTGCGCCCGCTGACGACGCTTGATGCCGTCTTGGTCATGTGTGCTGGCCACGAAAACCTCTATTCAGTAAGGGAATACCCGGCCGGGACCGGCCAGGCAGCAACCCTCGCGAGGATTCCGGCTGCGCGCGCTGCGCGTCAGAGGGAACTGGTGTTGCCAGCGGCAACGAGGTGCTGCGGTGGCCAGCCCGGTGCGAGCAGCCGACCACCCGAACACGCCGCAGCGACCTGCCAGGCCGTCACCGGGCCGACGACCCCGAACGTCCCGAAGCGGCCGGTCACCGCCGCAGTCGCGGCCCCCAACGCGGCCAGCACGTCACGCCACGGCGAACCCAGCGCCTTGGGCACACCCCGGTCCACCCCGGCCCGGCGAGCCACCTGCAACAGGTGCAACCGCACCGGCTCCAGCCGGCCGGCCAACACCCGCAGCCAGCCCCGCACCGTCGCCGCCGGAACACCCAACTGCCTCCCGATCGACCGGTGACCCAACCCAGCCGCGCGAGCCAGCAACGCCGCCCCGATCACCTCAGCCGCATACGCCCGCCGCACCAGCACCGTCACCGGCAACAACACATGCGTGACCCCACACCCCGGACAGCGAGCCCGCCGCGGACGCAACACCCCCGCAATCCCAAACACCACACGCGGCCGCGCCCACCCCCACGGATGCAACACACCCCGACAGCCCGGACAACCCACCTGCCCCGCCGCCAACCGCAACTCGACCCGAACCGGATCAGCCCTCTACCGTGACCACGATGCCTCCGCGCATCCAGCACGGCCCTCCCGCAGCGGTCCACCACGACAAACGGCGGGAGGGCCGTCGTCGTCCTCCTCGACCGCATTCTTCACAAACCCCGGCACAGTGACGACGCCGACCACAAAGATCGACACGCACGCCGGCGCTCAGCCAACATCTGCAACGTCAGCGACGGACACCAACCCCCACGTCGTCATCGCAAACGACGGTCAACACCCGCCCGGCTCGCCCGCCCCCAACGCCGCCCGGTCCTGCACCTGCCCACCCACTGGCCCTGGGCCGAACAGTGGACCGCCTTGTGGACAAAGGTGTTCGGCGCCATCACCGGGCCACCGATCACCGCCTGACCACCGACCACCCGCCGCACGCGGCACCAACCGGAGACCAACGTGGAAAGGCTGGGCAGACCAGCGAACCAGTCGCGTCCAGCCACGACCACCGGCCAACCAAGCTCAGCAATCACCCACCAGGCTCAACAACCAGACCGGTCCACGGATTCAGGCTAAGCAAGGACTGCTGGTGTTGAGTAAGCAGGTGCCGCTAGGAGTTGGCGCAGTACTGGGAGGTGCAGGCAACCACTTCATCGGTCGAGGCGTCGTTGCCTCCGCGCGCAAAGTCTTCGGTGAGCCCGCGGAGCATTGGGATCCAGAACCACCAACGTCTGGAAGGACGACAGAATGAGCCATGGTGCCCCCGGGACACCGAGCTGGCGGAGTACGTTCGAAGAGATCGGGTTCAAGCCGAGCGGCCAATTCGGAGCGATGCGAGCTCGTGTCGAGGATGTCGACGCCACGGTGTTGGAGGATGGACTCGGCCGCCTCAGCGTGATGTTCACTCAGGTCGGGCGACGCTCGGCGATGCAATACGAGGTTGCCGTTCCGCTCGACATAACCGTGCAGCAAGTGGCTCAACTGCTGGTCGTCGCCCTCGAGCGAGCGCACCCTGAGACCCGCGAGCGGACCACAGCGTCGGATGTGTCCCCCGCCGATCAGAACCGCGTTCGGGTGGGTGGTGCAGTCGTTGAGCGTGAGCAGGCGTTCGAATGGGCCCGCGAGTACCTAACCGGAGCATCGGCTTGGGCGTATCCCGCGTACGACGCGTACGACGCTCGGTCCGACCCGCACAGCATCGCGGACGCTGATCTACTGGCACCTGTACTGCTCAATGTCAACCGTCTGACCCTGAAGGCCTACTACGGGTTGCAGGAGCAGCGCGACCGATTGCAGGACTGCCTCGCTGCAATCCCTGAGGACGCCGAGCTGAGCAGCGCTGGAGACGACGATCTGGAACTGATCCGCTTGTTGTTCAGTGTGCTCGACAACCCTGGGATCCCGGACGTGCAAGGAACGATCCTCGCCAAGATCCTGCACCGCAAACGGCCAGGCTTCATCCCGCTCTACGACGAACGTGTCCGCCGGTGTTACCAAGTCGGTCAGCGGGCACCGCTTCCCGTCAGACGAGGTCGGCCGTGGGGAGAGTTCTTCGTCGCCCTCGCGATGGCTATGCGCAACGATCTGGTCGATCAGCTCGACGCCTGGGCCGAGATCGCGGCTCTCGCCACCAACCCAAGGATCAGCCCTTTGCGCGCGCTGGACATCGTCGCCTGGCACGCCGGCGGCGTCGATCCCCCTCTGCATCGTTGACTGATCAGCGCCGACGCCATCCATGCCACGTCCCTCGCGGTTCGCGTGTCGCAGTAGTGCACCGGCCTTCCTTGATGACTTCGGCGACTTCTCGAGGGCTGACGACCTTCTGGTTCGCGGCTGTGCGAGCTGGGCGCGACCCTCGGCGAGGTCGAAATAGTCTTGCGAAGAATGCTGGGGAGCACGTGAGGCGCCGGATATCGATCCGAGCGAGGAGGATTAGTGTGTCACCAGGGTTCGGGCGCCGCACGATGTGTTCTTCGCCCTGGCGCACCTACACCCCCCAAACACGAGTAGCCAAGGCCCTCGCCGAGTCGCAATACGCTCGCATCAACCTCATCAGCCTTACGTCCTGTCGCCAGATCCGAGGCTCCCTCGCTCGATCCACCAACCAGCATCAGCGGGTCAGTACCTTGTCCGCCCACGCCGCCCCGGTGCGAACGACAATGGTCGGTCGTTGGAGCTACGCTCTGTGGTTAGCTGCTGAGCGGCAAGTGAGCGGGGGTGATTAGGCATGGATTCACTGTTCGACGACGCGCATCGTGAGAGGCTGCTGGCGCGCGTGTCCGCCTTTGTAGCTCCGATCGCGGCAGACGCCGGCGCCGTCATCGACGATGTCGACGCGCTCGACCTCGCCGATGCAGTGTACGAGGCCTTCGGCGATCTGGCCGCCGACGGAGGGCTCAGCCGAGCGCAAATTGCGGAGGCTTGCGCTGACGTTTGTCCGGATCCCGCTCGGTTCGACTCCCGCTTCGATCTCTACTGCCGTCTTGGCATGCTGATGCCCGTTCGCGACAAGGCTTATCAGCAGCGGTACGTCTTCAACCCGACGTCAGCTGCCGGGCTAATGGTCTTCGAGCGCCTCGGGCAGGACGGAGGCGTCCAGGAAATCCTGACCCTGCTCGACCGCACGCGCGCCGGTTTGCGAGCCGGGGTGGTCACCTCGGAGCAAGTACAGCGTGCGCTCGCACAGGGACGTCGAGGATTCTGCGTCTATGCCGACCACCTGAATCGGTTAGTCACCACTGCTCCTTTGGAGGAGCTTCTGGCAGAGCGCCGCCACCACCGCTCCGGTGACACTCTCCTCAAGGACGCAAAAGAACTCATCGCATTGGTCGTCCAGAGGTTCCCAGCTTTGGCACCGGACGGTGACCGCTTGATCCGCGAAGCTGTTCGCTACTCACAGGCGGTCCAAAGCTTCATCGGCAGACTCCTCGACGAGGCCACTGCCCACCGAGACTTCTCTATGCTCGACGCCGAGCAGTACCTCACAGCAGCCCTGACCGCTGGCGCCAACGCGCTTGCTCGAGCGTTCTCCCAGGTGATCTTTGATCCGGCGAATCCGCCGGTAGACGCAGAAGGAATCGTCGGTGCTGTTGACGCCGTGGTGCCACCGCCAGCGCGTCGGAGGGCGCCACGGCCCATCGATCCGAGACCAGGAGATGATCCCGTGGCCCTGGCCCACGAGCGCCTGGTACGGCACAAGCAGAGGCGGGTACTTGTGGCGGAGTTGGGGCTAGTCTCCGATCCCCCTGTTGGGGCGGCCCGTTCCGGGCTGAAAATTGGGGTGGTTGCCCGCTGACGCCGTTTCTCTATGGTTCGTATGAGGCCGTGGGCTAGTCGGGCGCTGGGAGCTGCGTCGTGGGCCCTTCAGTGTTGCTGCGAGCACGCGGACTAGATTCGCCAGACCCTTGCCGCTCCTGCGGGTGACCGTTGATCCATCGGTTGTGGGTGAGGAGGTGAGGGGTCGATGTTGGAGGAGACGCACGACGCCGAGGAGATCATTGCCCGGGTCGCGGCGCTGGACATCGGCAAGGCGGAGTTGGTGTGTTGTGTCCGGGTGCCCAGCCCGGACCGGACCGGTAAGCGGCTGCAGGAGGTGGCCACGTATTCGACGATGACCCGGTCACTGCTGCGGCTGGCGGATCGGCTGCGGGAGTTGCGGGTGTCCAGGGTGGTGATGGAGGCGACCTCGGACTACTGGAAGCCGCCGTTCTACCTGTTGGAGGCCGCCGGGTTGGAGACCTGGCTGGTCAACGCCAAGGACGTCAAACACCTGCCCGGACGGCCGAAGACCGACCGGCTGGACGCGGTCTGGTTGTGCAAGGTCGCCGAGCGGCAGATGATCCGGGCCAGTTTCGTGCCGCCGGTCCAGATCCGCCAGCTACGGGACCTGACCCGCTACCGGGTCGACCTGGTCAATGACTGCACCGCGGAGAAGAACCGGGTCGAGAAGCTGCTGGAGGACGCCTGCATCAAACTGTCCGTGGTCGCCTCCGACATCTTCGGGGTGTCCGGTCGCGCCATGCTGGACGCGTTGGTCGCCGGCGAGCGCGACCCGAAGGTGCTGGCACAACTGGCCCGGACCCGGCTGCGCGGCAAGATCAGCGACCTGGAGGAGGCCTTCACCGGGTACTTCACCGACCACCACGCCTGGCTGCTGTCCAAGATGCTGACCCGGATCGACCAGATCGAAGCCGACATCGCCGACCTCGAGGACAACATCGCCACCCAGATCGCCCCTTTCGACCAGGCGGTGGCCACGCTCGATGAGATCCCCGGCGTCGGGCGGGTCGCCGCGCACGTGATCATCGCCGAGATCGGCCTCGACATGACCCGGTTCGCCACCCCGAACCATCTGGCGTCCTGGGCCCGGTTCGCGCCCGGTGTCAAGGAGTCCGCCGGCAAGAAGAAGGGCGCCGGCTCGACCGGGCACGGCAACCCCTACCTGGCCCGAGTGCTCGGCGAGGCCGCCGTCTGCGCAGGAAGAACTGACACGTTCCTCGGTGAACGCTACCGGCGGATCGCTCGGCGGCGAGGCCGGAAGAAGGCCGTGGTCGCGGTCGGCCGCTCCATCCTGGTCATCGTCTGGCACCTGCTGTCCGACCCCGAGACGCGATTCCACGACCTCGGTCCCGACTTCTACGACAACCGAACCGGCCCCGACCGCAAGAAACGCAACCACGTCCGCCAGCTCGAGGCCCTCGGCTACAAAGTCACCCTCGAACCCGCCGCCTGAACCACAAGCAACAACCGCTCCCGGCTCCGCTACGCTCCGCCGGGAGTCCACGCACGCCCCAGCACATTCATTTTCGGACTAGATGGAGAGAACTCGGCGGACATGACGCCAACCCTCCGGCGGGCAGGTTGGCCAGAGGCAGCTGTCATGGTCACGGATCTGTTGGCCGCACACGCCGATCCAGACCTGCCGTTCGAGGTCAAACTAAGTGAGTCACTGATGCTCGATCCGTCAGGCGTCGTAACCCACATCTCACCAGTCACTGTGACCCGCCATCAGCCAGGAATGACCTCTCCGCCCAGCTCCCGGTCCAGGGCACGCCATGGTGGTGTCGCGCCGGGAGAGATGCCGTCGTGATCGTTCAGTCGCCTGGCGAGCGCCCGCCCCATCAGATATACGAGCGACCGCCTCGCCAGTTGCTCGCGGCCATGCGTGCACTCCGCACGGTTCCCGGGCCTGGCGAGGCTTCTGAGGCGAGAGCTGTCGGAACAGCTGTTCGCAGCGTCGGCCGAACCATCGTCGAGGTCCACGCTGGCCAAGTCCTTCTGGGCTGGCATGCTGACACCGAAGGACTTTGGGCTGGTGAGGGTCTCAGCTCAGTCCGCTCTGCACGTCCAGCACAACCTCGTCTGCTTCGCACACTGGCGGCCTGCTTGAATTGCTGCTGGACGGACCCCGAAGCGCCCATATACCCATCCCGGCCAGCGCACATCGACGATGTACTCGGAGCGGCCTCTGCCCTACGCGGCCAGAAAGATGTAGGTGACGCCGGCGGTATGCGGCATGCCCGTGGAGCGCTGACGACTTTGGACGCGGCAGGGCTGATCGTCCTTGATCAAACGCATCACACGGTCGCGCTCGGCCCGGTGATCGCCACCTGGCCGGAGCGTGATCTCTCCGTCCTGCGTGCATTGTGGCCGCGGCTACCCAAGCCGCCCGGCCATGGACCATCCGGGATTGGCGTCGCGTCAATGGGCAACAATTGAACTCGTCTGCGCGAGGCACGTCTCTCGCGAACCTCGACACCGCCGCACGCGTAGACGTCTTGGTCGCGGTCAGGGCCGTGGAAGAGGCGGAGTTGCCGGTGCCGCGGACAACGTTCCGTGCGCTCGGCGACGCGGCCTTGCGTGCCACGGTCGAGCGGGTTCTCGACGATTCCGGCCGAGTCCTTCTGGAGACCCCGCAAGGCTTTCTTTCTGGCTATGCCGATGACGTCCGTGAAGCGCTCACGGCCGATGGTCTCGGTGTGCTTCCACCTGCAGACCATGCCGTCCTGTGCCTCGTGCTGCTGCACTCTGTCGCCATCCCACGAGCGCGGGGAGCTATCCCGCGGGAGGCGGCTTGGACGGTTGCCGTGCCCGTCGATCCCCGGACTCTTTACGTCTCGAAATTGTCCGACTCCATGATCAAGGCCGCAGTTCGCCGCTTGCGAGATGCAGGGATCCTACGCTTTGGCGCCAATCGCTGGATCCTCCCAGGCCCTCAGTTCGAGCGGCTGACGCCCTCGGCGATCGAGTGGGTCTTCGAGGAACTCGTCATGCTGGCGGAGCCGGAGGGATTGCTAGCCGAATCCGTCCGTCGTCGACGCTCGGCAAGACGAGGATCGCCCGCCGAACCCGCTGTCCCGACAGAGCAAGCGACAGCCTCATGACCCCCCAGCCCTCGCCGCCGGGCTCGTCAAGTGTCGGCAGCGGTCAACCCCAAGACCTCGTAGGTGCTCGCGAACTCATTGCCGTCCAGACCTTCGACATCGCGCGCCTCACCACTCACGCCGTACCTGTCGTCCCCGGCACATTCATCGCAGTGTCCGGTGTCGGCCCGAAGGGCGACAGCAACGGCTCGGGCAAGACCAGCTTCCTGGCTGCCATCACCGTCCTACTCGCGGATCCCCAGTGGCGGTTGGACATCAACGGAGGCCAACTTGCGGCTGGTCTGCTGTTCAAGCCCGACGCCGCGGGCCTGGAGGCCGACCGGGTCTCGCCTGCTCCACACGGATACATTGTCGGCGTATTCGCCGACCCCACTGACGCGGCGGACACACAGGACACGCTGCTGACCGTCTGGATCCGATTGTCGGCGACTGCGCCCTACCTGCAGGTCCGGTGGGCTGCCGGGCTAAAGGTCGCCGACGCCGAGACAGACGAAGAGAGATACGTGCAGGCCGATACGATTTGGGGCTCGATCCCACCAGCACAGCGGTGCTCGGCCCGTGCGCTACAGGCAACTCTGTTCGGAGACGCGCCACGGTGCATGGCCTATCTCGACACCACTCTGCGGCGCGCTACTGCGTCCCTCCTCTCCCAGCAGATGACCGAGATGAGCCCCGACGCGATCGGACAGTCCCTGATCGACCTCGTCGGACTTCGCCAGTTTTTGGAGCAAGAACAAGAGCAGCGCAACGCATTGGCCGACCAACAACGCGCGCTGCAGGGAGCCGAAGGTCTGCATGAACGTCGGTTACAAGAGGAGCGCGCCGAGCTGGCTGCCGTGGCCAACAGGCAGACGGCGCGTGCAGCGCTGGCCCGCGGGGCGCTCATGTGGCGGCTGCACTTCGCCCGCCGCTATGTCGACATCGTCCCGGAACACGAGCAGGCGACTCAGCTCGTCGAGGACACCAAGGAAGAACTTGGGTCAGCGGAGGCAGATTTGGCCGACGTCCGCGAGGCACACAGGCTGCTAGCTAATCGCCTCGATCTGTCGGAGGCCGAGCAGTCAGCCAGAGAAGCATGGGAAGATTCCCAGCGTGAGCGCGAGCAATGCGAGACGGACAGAGCCGTCCTGGCAGCGAACCTCGGCGATATCGCGGCCGGTCGTCCGCGCCTTCTCGCCGCGGCCGAAGGATGGGATGGAACACCAGCCCTCGAGCAAGAGCGCCTCCTGACGGATGTGCAGCAAGACGCCGCGGATGCGCGTGCCCGCGATGTGATTGCACGGGAGGCTGTCCGCGAGGCCGCCGATGGACTGCAGCAGGCCGAAGCAGGAACGCCACGCGACATCGTGGATGTGATGAGAGCACTCGACGAATCGGGGATCCCGCGTGTAGCGCTCGCGGACACTCTGTCAATCGATCAGCCCGCCCGGTACTGGTGGGAGCCAGTTGTTCACCCGTGGCTGTCTGCTGTTGTCGTCGCGCCCGACGACCTCGACGGGGCTGCGTCGGCTGTCTCCCACCTGGCCGGCACCATCTTCGTGGCATCCGATGGTCCGTTTGCAGGTGACGATGGTGTGACGCCGTCCGCCGCCTTCCCACCCGGGCTGAGTGCTGGCGTCCCGATCGGACGTTTCCTGCATGCCCTTGCCGACCGGCACGAGCATCGGAGTGATCCACCGCGCGCTGTCGACGCCATGCCGCGCATAACTGTGATCGGTGGCTTCGAGTCGGCTGTCGCCGGTAAACAGGCGCGTGTCGCCGTCGCTCGAGCGGTCCTGAACAAAGCCGAGGAGGAAGCCGCTCAGCGTCAGCGGACATTGAAGCGGGTTGAGTTGCTCGAGACGCAGACACTCATGGCGCTGGACCGATCACAGGCAGCCGAGGAGCTTGCTCGCGACGACAAGGAGGCAGAACGACTCAATGTCGCGATCGAACAATGTGACAAGCGCACAGCTGCTTTGAAAACGTCCGAGAACGCGGCATTCGAGACTTGGAGGGCTGCCGATCTGCTGGCATCGCAGCACAGCAACCAGGTAGACGCGGCCAAGAGGAACATGGAGCGTGCCGAGAGCGCAGTTGGCAAAGCAGAGACTGCACTGAAGAAGGCCCGGACCGACCGCGATGCGTTGCATCTGCCGTATTGGCGTGACGGTTGGGCGAACACGCTGGAGGCAGCCCGACACCTGCTCGACGAGCAGGACGAGTCGATCAGTCGCCTGACCGCCAAACGACTGCGGAACCGTGCCCAAGAGGCCCTCAAGGAGGCTCTTGACGCTTACCACCTCGATGTCGAGGAGCTGCCTGCGGACATCAGGGACGTTGTGGATCACCGGGAGGACCTGGCAGACGGCGACGACACGAGTTCAGGCAGCAGGTCCTTCCTCGAACTGTCGCGCCCGCTGCAGACCAGGCTCGATGGAACCGCGGAACGCGACGCGACCACGGAGACGACCATTCGGCTGGATCGAGCTCGTCGCGAGGAGACAATCGCCACCCTCCGCGTCGAAGTCAACAACCGCACTGCCGACCTGGAAGCAATTCAGGACATGATTGAACGAAGCGTTGAAGGACACTGGCCGTTTTACTGACCGCTTTGAGCGGCAAACGCTGATCAATGATGTATGTCAGCGGCAACTGAAAATCAGAGTTTTCGCAGGTCATAAGCATCTTCGGCAAACGTTGCAACATGTCGAGACAGCAGGATTGGTGAAGCGGTGGTTAGGGGTTCGAGTCCCCTCACCGGCTCCGAAACTGACCAACCCACGCGTGCTACGCAGCCCTCCTTCGTCGGGCTGCTACGCCCGACTCCCGCCCACCCGACCTCCCGTGCGGGCTGCCGCCCGCCCCTGCGCGCTGCCGCGCGCGATCAACTGCGTTCCGGGCTGCGGACCGCTGACACGGCTCAGAGTCACAGGCATGACACCATCTGCGTATGCGGATCCTCATCCTCGGTGGTGGTTGGTTTCTGGGTCGGACACTTGCGAACGATGCGCTGGCCAGAGGATGGGATGTGCAGGCGTTCTCGAGAGGCCGGAGCGGTCGGCCGCCGGTTGGTGTCCGGCACATCGTTGGTGATCGCATGAAGGAAGCCGACCTTCGTCGGTTGGCCGACGAAGGTCCCTGGGATGCCGTCGTCGACACCAGCGCCTATGAGCCGATCGATGTTGCGCAGGTGACCAGCGCCCTCGCCGGTCGCATGACGCAGTACGTGCTCGTCTCAACCGTCAGCGTTTACCAAGACTGGCCGGCAATCGCAGTCGACGAGGCCTCGCCGTTGTGGCCCTCGGCCCCGACGTTCATGGAGAACTCGCCCGAGCTCGCAAGCCTGACCATCGGCGGACGGTACGGAACGTTGAAAGCAGGCTGCGAGGTGGCCGCCGTTGAAGGTGTAGCCCGCAGCCTGATCGTTCGACCTGGCGTTATCCTGGGGCCTGGCGAGTACGTCGGTCGCGGACTCAAGCTGCTGGAGCGAGCGGCCCGAGGTGGGCGGTGGCTGCTTCCCGCACCGCCTGAGCAGCCGATCCAACCGGTCGATGTTCGGGACGTCTCAACGTTCTTGCTCGACGCGATCGAGCATCGACTGGACGGTGCGTACAACGTCGCCGCGCCCGAAGATCACGCGACGTACGGCGACCTCATCGACCTGTGCCTGGAGCTGACAGGCCACCGTGCTCAACCGACCTGGGTTGATCCCCCGTGGTTGATCGAGCAGGGCGTCCGACAGTGGACCGAGATCCCGCTATGGCGCACCCCCGAAGGCACGTGGAAAGTCGACGGCCGCCGGGCTGCCAAAGCCGGTCTGACCTGTCGGCCCCTCAGCGAAACACTGCAAGATTTCAAGCTGGCACTGGATCGTGACGGCCTGATCGATCACCCACGGCAGAACCAGCTCGGCATGGCACCCGAGCGGGAAGCCGATCTCCTTGCCGAGTGGGACAAGGAGCAGGCGTCACGCGCTCGGCAGGGCTAGCCGCGAGACTGCCTCGGCGTTGAAGACCTCGATCTGGTCACGCAACTCGACGGCCTGAGCCGTCTCGCGCCAGTCCCGGCCAGTGAGCTGCCGGGCCAACTGGTCCATGCGCCCGGTGACGCCATGCCGACGGTTCGACGCCGGGATTGTCCACACCGTCTCGAGTGCGTCGACGCTGGCGTCGAGTCGTCCTGCCACGAGCTCGGCGGTCGCAAGGTCGATCTGCGCACGGGCCGGCGCCAGGCCACCAAATGGATCGTCGGCCACCAAGCTAATGGCGTCCCCGATCCGCGTTACGGCCGTCTCGCCCTGGCCGACCTTGAGGTGAGCGGTTCCGGCACAGGCAGCGTGCCGACTCGGACCCCAGCCGAATTCGCCACCTGTCGCCCCATAGAGCTCGTCGTCACGGGCTTGGTCCATCTCGAGGTCGGCCAGACGAAGCGCTTCCTTCACCTGATCCGGACGCCCCAGCTCCGCCCACGCCCGAGCTTCGATCGCTCGTAGTCTGGCCGTCGAGGCACCCGCCGGCGCAGCGTCGATGCTGCTGGCAATCAAGTCGATCGCTCGACGACTCTGGCCCCGCCAGTTGGCGATGAGGGCCTGCGTCCCGCGCGACCATGCCTCAAGGTCGGCGTCGCCGATGAGTTCGGCATAAGTACGTGCGGACCGTGCCTGTTCTCCGGCGGCATCCCACCGCGCCAAGTCAAACGAGACGACCGACAGCAGCCCGCAAGCTTGCCCCGCCACTTGGTAGAGCTGCGAGGTCTGTGCCGGTCGCCGAGTCTTGTCGAGCAGCAAGTACGCGACGTTGCGGATGTGCCGTGCCTCGGTCAGAAGCTGCAATGGCGGACGGTTCTGATAGTCGCGGGCAAGCTCAAGAACCGACTCCTGGAGCAGCGAAATATCTGTGGAATCGACGGTGCCGGCGATTCGGGCTGCGTGTTCAAAACTCTCGTGGGCGGCCATGACTGCCGCTGCCTCCAACGAATTGACGTCAACGGACAGGCCCGGCGCGGCCGGTCCGCTGCGACGCTCAGACTCGGGCAATACCTGCGGTACGCCGAGCAGGATCTCGAACCGGTGCCCCCAGAACGCTTCGGCAACTCGTCGGGCCACCGGTCTTGCTTGGGCGACATCTCCGCGCATCCACCGCGCGAGCTGACGCGGCGACAGCGTGGCCGGCTCCATCTCGTGCGCCTTCGTCTCAAACGCCCGGCAAGTCTCATCGACCGTCCACCGGCCTTCGTGGACGAGCTGTTCCAGCAGCGTTCTGTACTGCGCCGTAGCCACGGCATCACGGTACGTCAGACGAATGACCGAGGTCCGATGCCGCGCGTCGATGGCAGCCCAACGTCCGACAGATGGCAGACCAACGGCAGGCCGCCATCACGGCGTCGTGCGCACGCTCAGCCACTCTCCTAGAGGTCTTCGGCGCAATGGCAGGCAGATGGCAGTCAATCGGCGGCTGGCGTTCATGGCACTGTCAGTCGACTCGGCGCGAAGCTTCCATGCACAAAAGGTGCCAACCGCAATGACGGGGTGACGCTACGTGATACCAGCAATGTGGGTTCTGACCATGATCGCTGCAGTGCTGTACGGGTTCATGCTGCGCGACATCATGCGGGAAGTACGCGGCAAATGACGACACCTGAAGCAGCTGAGACCGCCAGACGGCTCCTGTCATTGAGCCTGTGCGTGACGTGCGAGTCACTGGTGATTCCGGATGCCGACCGGCGGTGAACGGTCAGCGGCTGCGGTGCTGGTGGGTGCGGCTGTGGCAGCGCGTCAACCACGCCTTTCGCCGCTGGCAGGGCGAGGGCTGACTGGCTTCAGCGAGGACTTCACCAGACCGCTGCTGCTCGGCTACCTGCGGCGCGACGTGCTGGTGGTGGACGGCCTGGTGACTGAACTGGAGAGGCAGATGGCCGAGTTCGCTCAGGCGGAAGGCTTCGCCATGGGCCACACCTACGTCGAGAAATCCGACAGTTGGCCCGCCGCCTTCGAGGCCCTGATCGAGTCGGTCAACCGCTACGAGGTCACCGCCGTCGTGCTGCCCAGCCTGCTGCACTTCGCCATGAGCGACTCGCCACTCCGCATCAAGGACACCTTCGAACGCGCCACCGGGGCACGCGTGTTGGTCCTTGCCCCATGAACGGGTGGCGCCGGCGCCGCTCGTCACTTCCCATGTGCTGGCCTGAGTTCACTCGGGCGCACCGAGCTGTCCCTGCCTGAGTTCCCCGACCGCTGCTCCCCTGCCGCTCGGGCAGCGACCCACAAGCCGGCTGGCGCGGGACGTGAATGCGAGTCCGTTCCGCGCCAGCCGTACCAATCGCAACGCTAAGGAGACTGATGTGACTACTGACCTCACCAGCGTTCCGTTCGGTGTACGCCACCTGGCATCAGGGCCGGACACCGCGCCGATGGAGCTGCCGATGACGTACAGCGCGAACCTGCAGTTGAACGTGTCCGCGACCGGTAACCCGTACCACGCCATTGCGGCAGCATTGCCGGAAACGAACACCGAGACGCCCATCCCGGACGGGCAGCGCCCGGGGTCGGACAACTCCACCGACAACTACTGACCATGGGCACCATCCTGGTGCTGACCGGTCGCGACGACCTGACGGCCGACGCCGTCATCGACGAGCTAACCAGCCGGCACGCTTCGGTGGTCCGCTACGACACCGCCGACTTCCCGTTGTCGTCCCGGCTGGCAGTCACCTTGGGCTCGGACGGCTGGGACGGCGGACTGGTAGGCGAGCGGGCTATCGACCTCGACGCGATCAGCTCCGTGTGGTGGCGCCGCCCGGCAGAGTTCAGTGTGCCATCCGACTGGCCCGACGAATCCCGCGCCTTCGCCTTGTCGGAGGCGCGGGTGGGCGTGCTGGGTGTCCTCGGTTCGTTGCCGGTGCGCTGGATCAACCATCCAGCGAAGGACTCGGCAGCCAACTACAAACCGGTGCAGCTCGCCGTCGCGGCTCGCGCCGGTCTCGAGGTGCCCCGGACGGTCATTACGTCTGATCCAGACCATGCCCGGGCGTTCGTCGGACGTGATGAGGTTATCTACAAGGGCCTCAGCGGCGGCGTGCTCACCGCGGAGCGACGTCACCGGTACCTGCCGACGACATTGCTTCGCGCGGGCGAGATTGATGACGCCCTAGCTGGAACCGCACACCTGTTCCAGGAACGAGTACCGAAGCAGTACGAGGTTCGACTCACAATCATCGGGAAGCAGATGTTCCCCGTCGCGATTCACGCCGGAAGCGAAGCTGCCAGACTCGACTGGAGAACGGACTACCCATCCCTGACCTACGAGCCGGTCGAGTTGCCGGTCGACGTGGAGAAGGGCGTCCGGTCGCTGATGGATGAGCTGGGCTTGTTCTTCGGTGCACTGGACTTCGCCGTGACCCCGGACGGGCGCTGGGTGTTCTTCGAGGTGAACCCGAACGGTCAATGGCACTGGCTCGCAGTCAAGGCCGGTGTCCCGATGGTGGAGGCCATGGCCGATGCCTTACAAGGAAAGGACGGCTAGCTTCGTGACCGACTGGACCGACGCCGCCCGCAAGCTCGCGGCTCAAGTGACGGCCGCGGCACCGGAGTGGCATGACTCGGTCTGCTCCACACCTCGGCACCAGCTGGTGCCGAGGTGGTGGGAGCCGATCCCCGACAGCTACCCCTTCGCCTGGGGGCTCCGCACTCCCGACCCTGAACAGCCTTGGGCGCAGGTGTACGGCGACGAGACGCTTGTGACTCGTGTCGGTGCTGTTCACGCCGACCACGCCAGAGAGGAGGATCGGCCGACGGGCCTGCCCACCTCCTCATCCACCCTTCCCGGGCTAATCGTGCGCATGCTGCACCTGCTCGATCCGCAGGAGGCGGACCAGGTCCTCGACGTCGGGACGGGGGTTGGCTACTCGGCCGCGCTGATCGCACACCGTATCGGTGATGATCTGGTGACCAGCATCGATGTCGATCCGTACCTTGTGAAGGCGGCGCGAGAACGACTGGCCGGCTTCGGTCGGAGACCGCGACTGGAAGCGACTGACGCGACAGGTCCACTGCCGGACGATGAGTACGACCGGATCATGGCGACTGTGTCAGTGCGGCCGATCCCTCCCAGTTGGTTGCAGGCGCTACGGCCAGGCGGCCGAATCGTCGCGACCATCGTCGGGACGTCGCTGCTGATCGCTGCCGACATGGGGTCAGACGGCATCGCCCGTGGACAGGTCCAGCCAGATCCGGCGAACTTCATGCGCACCCGTCAAGAGGCCGACTACCCAGCTCGGCTCGATGACGTGTACGCAGCCGCCCGCGACCAGCCCGGGGAACAGGTGCGTGAGCTCATCGGCCCCGTGCCTGACTTGTGGACTGATTGGGAGCTGCGCTGCCTCTACGAACTCGACAGCCCAGACATCGAGAACCGCTCCGCCACCCACGAGGCAGGCAGCCAACTGCTGTGGCTCCTCGCCGCAGACGGCTCCTGGGCTCGAGCTGACGAGGCCAGCGGCACCGTGCACCAGAGCGGACCGCGACGGCTGTGGGACGACCTGGAGCGCGTCCGGACCACGTGGGAAGACGCTGGCCGCTTCCCAGTGCACGAGATGAGTGTGGAACTCACAACCGAACGGAGCATCCTGACCAGCCCAGACGGGAACTGGACCCTCGGTCTTTGAACGGACTGGCCAGAAGTTGGTCCGCGTTCTCCTCCATCGCGGCTCGTACAGCCGCATCGCTTCGCGCGCCACTCGTTAGTCATCCAAAGCAGCAGCCTGCGCGAGCGCAGCGTGACGTTTCAGCCCTACGTGGGAGGGTCGCTTCCACTGGCGACTCGCCGGTCGTGAGCACGGATCGAACGCTCGCTGGGCTCAAGGGTTATTCGAGGTGGAGGAGGGTTTCTTCGATTTCGGTGGATCGGGCGTTTGCGTAGGCGACTTCGGTGCCAGTGGGGCGGAAGCCGGCTTTTTGGAGGACTCGGAGGGAACCGATGTTGTCGGTGGCGGCTTGGGCGTGTAGGGGGCGGGTCTGCTCGGATTGCAGGAAGAGGGTTAGGGCTTGGGTGGCTATGCCTTGGCCCCAGGCTGAGCGGTCTATCCAGTAGGTGATCTCGCGGTCGCCTTCGATGGTGAAGCTGCCGATGGTGCCGACGAAGTGGCCGTCGCGGGTGATTGCCAGCACGGTGGTGTCGGGGGCGGACCTGATGCGCGCTATGTGGGCATCGAAGGCGGCGCGGTCGTTGGGGTCCCTGGCGGTGAAGGCGGCCATGTGGACCGATTCCGGGTCTCGCATCTGGTCGAACAGCGCATCGAGGTCGGCGTCCTCGAGTTCCCGCAGTGCTATTTCCGCCACAGCTGTGCCCCTCCCTGCCGCCTCGTCTGCGGCACGTGGGGAACGTATCAGCGGCCTCCGACAAACGCGCGGACCTTCACGAGGGAGGTCAGCCTGCTGGGCAGCTCTGGGTCAACGTGGTGGTGAACCCCGAGGCCGCCGCTTTGAGTTGCTGGAGGGCTGTGTTGATCGCCGGCGCCTTCTGCCTGAGGTTGTCTGCGGTCAGGCCGCTTGCGGCGGTTTCCAAGGCTGTGAACGCTGTTTTGACACTGTCTATGGCGGGCTGCAGGGCGGCCGATGCCGAGGATGCGGCAGCGAGGGCGGCGGTCTTGACGTCGGCGATCGCGGTGTTCAGCGCGGTGGTGCCGTCCTGCACGGGCTTGACGTTCGTGAGGGTTTCGAGGGAGGTCTTCAGTTCAGTCGCCGCGGCGCAGTCCACGGTCGCAGTCGCTGTGGGCGTACTTGTGGCAGGCGGCGCTACTGTCGCCGACGGACTCGACCCACTCTGTGGGTCGCTTTCACTGCAAGCCACCGGTACGACGAGCAGGACAGCGGTCACCAGGGCGGCAAATAGCGATCGACGCGCGCTGTTTCGCGGCATGATGCCTCCTCGGCCTCGACATGCGGCTAGGTCCCACCATGCCGCCGACTCCGGCTGCGATAGCTCACCCCGGGCGGATGATGCCCGCCGTCGGCCCTCGCGCGACGATCCAGACGAACACCGGTCCCGGTGGGGAGACGGCGTGCGCGAGAGGACTGACATGGGATGCTTGCTCGCCTTGATCGCAGGCGTCTTTCCGCGCCTCGGTCTGTTCATTGTCTGGGTGGCGCGACCGAGACTGGTCGACGAGGCCTTCGACTCGTGGTTCTGGCCGCTGCTCGGCATCATCTTCCTGCCGTTCGCGACCCTGATGTACGTCATCCTCCACACGGGCGGCGGCCTGAGCGGGTTCGACTGGTTCTGGGTGGTCCTGGCCGGTCTTCTCGATATCACGCACTGGGGCGTCGGATACTCACAGCGCCGATCGGCACCCGGCTATCCAGGCACAGTCCAAGGGTGAGCTGAGGTCCGCCAGAGGGCCGGGCTGCGGTGGGTGCCGCAGCCCGGCCGTGCGGGCTAGCGGCTGACGGGGAAGGCCAGGTCTACGACCTGAGCGTTGGTTGGGAATGAGCCGAGGCGGGTTGCCTTGCCGGTGGTGAGGTTGATGTCGTACAGGCGCATGCGGCCGGTGTCCAGTACTGCGAAACCGCGGTTGCTGTCGCCGCGCGTGGAGATGTCGAATCCGGCCCACTGGCCGGCGTCGACGGTGAGCTTGCCGGTGGGGGCGAGCAGGCCGGCGTTCGCGGGCGACTGGATCACGACCTGGTCGAGCATGGTGTCGATGTCGAACAGCGTCGTCGCGGTGTTCGGGTCGAGGTCGTTGTTCGTGTATGCCGCCGCCGTCACCTGAGTCGCCGTGGTGGGCGGAGCAGGCGGCGTGCCCGGATAGGCCAGCGTGCCGTCGGTGGCGGTCATGCCCGCCGCGGGCGCGCCGGCCGGGTCGTCGAGGTTGTGGCGCAGGTTCTGGCCGGTGTCGCTGATCACCCGCAGCCGGTTCGCGGCCGGGTTGAAGTCGACGCCGAAGCTCTGGCCGTCCAGCGGGACGGTGAGCTGCGAGACCTTCGTGGCCCGGCCGAAGTTGGACGCGGTGTTGATGGTGTAGATGCCGCCGCGGTCGCCAACGCCGTACAGCTTTCCGTTCTGAACTCGGAAGTCGATACCGACCAGCTGCTGGTCGTCCTTCAGCCCCTGGACCCGCTCCGTACGCCGGATCCGTTCGGGCGAGTTGTTGCGGAACGTCACCAGTCGGCCCTTGTCGGTCAGGCCGACCACGTCGGAGCTCTGTGCCTGGGATTTCGAGGCCTCGGCCGGTGCCGCTGCTACTGCGGCAGGCCGTGCGCCAGCCGTCGCCTGAGTCGCGTTGCTGAGGATCAGGGCCGTCGCGGGCAACGCGATCGCGGCTACCGTCGCGGCGACGACGCGGACGTGTCGTCGTGATTGGGACATGCTGATTCACCTCTCGGTCGCGGCGCCGATCCACCTGTCGCGGCCGGTCGCCATGCGGAGCCGCCGGTGGGCCCGGTTCCGGCGGCGTCTCAAACCGTTCTTCGGTGCCACCGGCCGATCGGATGTGCGCGGATCGCCTAGCCTGACTGGATGAAGGGGGAGCGGGCCGACGAGATCGCGTTGAACCGCGAGCTGTGGGCGCTGGTGAACGAGCGCTTCACCGGTCCGGCGGCGGAGGGACTGTGGTCGAGGCCGGAGCTGGTGTGGGGCTTGTACGAGGTGCCGGAGCGGCGGCTCGGCGTACTCGGGGAGGTCGACGGTCTCGACGTACTCGAGCTGGCTTGCGGTACGGCGTACTTCTCGGCCTGGCTCACCAGATCCGGCGCTCGCGTGGTCGCCGCGGACCTGTCGGCTGAACAGCTCGGGACGGCCCGTGCACTGCAACGTCGTACCGGACCCGTCTTCGCGCTGGTGCAGGCAGACGCCGAGCACGTGCCGCTCGCGACCGCCGCCTTCGACCTCGTCGTCAGCGAACACGGGGCCGCCGCGTGGTGCGATCCGGAACGCTGGCTTGCCGAGGCGGCACGAGTACTGCGGCCTGGTGGACGACTCGTGTTCCTCACCAACAGCGTGCTGTCCGCGCTCTGTGTACCGGACGACGAGGGGGTCGCCACCAACAGCCTGCAACGCGGACAGCGGGCCGCCTACCACGTCCGCTGGCCGGGCGGAGGCGCCGAGTTCCACCCCTCCCACGGTGACTGGATCCGCCTCATGCGGCGCTTTGGCTTCAGGGTCGAAGCGCTGCACGAGCTCTATGCGCCACCGGATGCGCCGGACCACCCTTTCTACGAGATCGTCTCCGCCGACTGGGCCTCCCAGTGGCCCGCCGAAGAACTCTGGGTGGTCACCCGCAACGGATGAGGCGCCGATCGCTCATCCGGCCGAGAATCGACAGCGACCGGGAGGGATCAGCATGTGGTACGTGTTCATGTTCTCTGGGCTGGCGATCCTCTGCGTGGTCGTGGTCCTGATCCGCAACGCCCGCGCCAAGGCCGGCGAAGACACCGCGTCACCGAGCGGTTCGTCATCGAGCAGCACCGCCCACCCCCATACCCACACCCACTCCGACGAGGACCGCACTCGCCAGGAGCGTAAGCGCCGCCGCGCGCAATCGAAGGCGGACCGCCGCAAGCGCCACTGAGCGGCCGGCCGGAGGATCCCGGCCGACCGCAACAGCGCGCGCAGACCTCCGCCCGGCACTCGGTGTTCTTGACGCGGATCCGGTCGGTGCAGCTCGCCGCGGGGATCGCGCTGTGCCCGGCCGGTGCCGTGGTTGGTGCTAACGCGGGGAGCCCTTGACCTTGCACGCCTTCTGCGGTGTGCACCGTTCCCGCTTCTTGTCGTCTCGCGTCGGGGACGGTTTCCCGGAATCGGCGGGGCAGGTCTCGGAGGGCTGGGCTGGTTGGGGGCTGGGGGCTTTGGGACACGCAGATCGGGTCAGGGCTCGGCCGACTACCTCGCGCATCGCCGGTGCCCAGCCGACCGCGGCTGTGGTCGGCTCCTGCGCCCGGGTGGGTGCCGGGGTGGCGTCAGTTGACGGCGCCGGCGTGGGCGAACCGGACTCCGACGGCTCCGGGTCGGACTCGGACGGTTCGGGCTCGGACGCCTTCGGCTTGGACGGTTCCGGCTTGGATGGTTTCGGTGTGGACGGTCGCGTCGTGTTCTGGTCAGACGGCTGCGTCGTGTTCTGGTCGGATGGTCGCGTCTGGTCCGTCTCCGACGGGTTCGGGTTGGTTGTCGGCTCTGGTTTGGCGGGCCGGGGCGGGCGAGTCTGCGCCGGCTCGGGGGCGACCGGGGTCGGGGTGGTCGCCGGTCGAGGTTGCGGTGGTCGCACGGCCGACGGCTCGGATGGCGCGGTCGTGGCAGGTTCGCGGGAGGCAGTCGCGCCAGGGCTCGGGGCGGCCGGTGCCGGCTGCTGCGGCAGCGGGGCTGTCGTCCGCGGGCGGCTCACGCCGCGCGGTGGCGTCGAGGGTCCGGTCCGTTGCACCGGCGGTGCAGGCTTGGCGAGCACAGTGTCGTCCGGCCGTGGATCGGCGGGCGACGGCCGCACAGCCGGCGGGTTGGTGGGTGTCGGGCGATCAGCGGGCGGGTCAGCGGTCCAGGGGCGCGCTGCCGGGGGTTCGGTGGTCCATGGTGGCGCCGCCGGGCGTTCGGTGGTCCACGGTCGGGCCGCCGGGGGATCGATGATCCAGCGTTGCGTCGGGAGGTCGGTGCGCTCGTTCGGGAGTTGGTCGCCGGTCGTGGGCAGCCCGATTACCCGGCCGGCCTGGTACATCCGGGCCAGCCCGAGCACTACCCGGACGTACGAGTCGGCGTTGTTGTAGCGCCGTACCGCTTGCGCGGCCCGGCCCTGGTCGCGCAGGTTCGACGTGCCGGTGCACAGGTATTGGGCGGCGCCCTGCGCGGCGTCGAACATGTTGTTCGGGTCGCCGAATCCGTCGCCGTTGCCGTCCGCGTTCACCGCGCGCCAGGTCGACGGGATGAACTGCATCGGCCCGACCGCGCGGTCGTAGACGGTGTCTCCGTCGAGCGCGCCGCCGTCAGAGTCGCGGATCAGCGCGACGTTCGGCCGGCCGTCGAGCGGGATACCGCGGATCCGCCGCGTCGCCGAGCCGTCGTTGCGGAGCTGGGCGCCACCGAACCGGCCGTGGTTCGACTCGACCCGCCCGATCGCGGCAAGCAGCGTCCAGGGCACCCCGCAGCCGGGGTCGCTGACTGCCAACCGGGCCTCGGCCTGCTTGTAGGCTCGCAAGGCGACGTCGGGGATCCCGCTCTCGCCGAGAGACTTGATCACCGGCGCCCCTGAGAGCACCATCTGTACCGGTTTCGCCACCCGGCCGGGCCCGGCGGGGACCGCGTCCAACTGCTCCGGGTCTACGAACTCGGCGATCGCCTCGTCTTCGAGGAATGGATCGACCAAGGGTGCCTCCGTCGACCCGGCCGCGTCGTACCCGCCGGTCACCGGCTGCTCGGGGAGCGACGCGGTCGCCAGCGCTGCGAGGGTGACCACCGCGGCGACCGCACCCGCCAGCTGCCAGCGAGTCTGGGGCTCCGGCCGGTCGCGGCGATGCCGGCCAGGGTGTCGTCGCCCGTCTCGCTTGATGACCTTGTGCAGTCCGGGCACTCGCATGATCTCGATCCCTCCGCCGTCGCGATGCGGTCCTCCGCGCTGTCCCAGGCGTTCGGGGCGGACCGCGTCCCGGATCGGCGGATGTTGCCCGCCGAACAGGAGGGAGCGCTCGGGAAGCCCGAGCGCTCCCCGGCGGTCAGACGCGGATCCAGCCTGTGCAGGTGTCGGCGCCGGTGCCGTGGTTGGTGTTCTCGCAGAGCTTCATGTAGATGGCGCCGACCGGGAAGGACGCGGTGTCGCAACCGCTGTCGCCGCCGTCCCATTCGACGACGGGGTCGCGGTCCGCGCCTTGGGTCCAGATTCCGTAGAAGCCGTTGCCGTCGACCTCGCGGTCGCAGACGCTCCCGCTGCCGTGGTCCGCGCTCACACTGATGAAGTCCTTGCCCTGGTACGCGTAGTTGTAGTGCGCCGAGGCCGTCGGTCCGTTGCTGTGAGCAACGCCGAGACGCCGATCAGTGCGGCGGCGCCGACGGTCAGGCGGCGGATCTTGTTCATGACTCTCCCGAGACAAGTGTTGGAACTGATGTGATCTAGGCAGTCTCGGCAGCCGGTCTCGCCGCGTCCTTGGCGAAGCGTGCACAGCCCTTGTCCGACAGTGCACTCCGCAGCATGGATGTGCCCCGCCGGCGGACCGGCGGGGCACACACTGGTGGGTCAGTTCTTCTTGAGTAGGCCGATCGCGGCGATGGTGAGCCACAGAGGTCCGGTCATGCCGGCCATGTACTGGGCCGGGCTGATGCCGAGGAAGAGGGTCAGTGCGCCGAAGGCGAGGCTGAACCAGGTGAGCCACGCGGGGATCGTCTTGGACCTGCGGCCGGCGATGCCGAGGGCGAGAGCGGCGACGCCGGCGCCGACCCACAGCCACGGCACGGTGCCGATCCAGTGCCCGAAGAACGCCGCGGTTTCCGGTACCAGCAGGTCCGGGTCCTGGACGCCGAAGACGAACTCGGTTGTCAGCGCCGACCCCATCAGCAGCGCCACCGACACCAGCAGCAGGCCCGAGGCCGCCACCTGCGGGAGCAGGCTTCCTTCCGGCATCGCGTGCATGATCCGGCGGCGGAGGCCGGCAGCGAACACGAGCAGGAGTACGGCGGACAGCATCGCGGCAGTGTGCATCGCCAGGATCGGCACGGTCTGCTCGGCCAGCTTCTCGGTGATGCCGACCGCGTTGCCGGCGAGGTTCTCGTCGTACACGGCGTTCGCGAGGCTCGAGCCGACGACGGTGACGATTCCCGCCAGGCCGGCGCCGATACCGGCCAGGACCCATCCCTTCCCCTGTGAGTGATGGATCGAGGCGGCATGGCTGCCGCCGGTCGTGGCGATCGTGGTGGTCATCGTGGTTCCCCCTGTGTCGAATGGTGCGTGTAGTGCGGGTTGGCGAGTGGCCAGTCCGCGGCGATCCAGCGTGGTACGAGCTCGTCGAGGGCTGCCTCGATCGGCCCGCCGGTGAGCCAGTCGACGACCCACCAGGAGATCTCCGCGTCGGTCCCGTCGTGGAGCGGCGGGTCGATGTAGACGCACCCGAGGAGCTCGGTCTCGCCGTTGTCGAAGAGCGCGTAGTTGAACGACTCGTGGCGCTCGATCTCGGCTTCGTGCCGGGCCAGGTCCTCGCGGTCCTGCTCGGCGGTCATCGTCGCGGGAGGCCACCCTCGGCTGACCGCCGCGGTCGCCGACGTACTCGCCGGTGAGTTTCCGGATGGCGTCGTACAGGTCTCGCTCGCGCCGCTTGCCGATGCGTCCGTGGTGATGGCCACTATCGGGCGCGCGCTCGGCCTCGCGGGTATCGATGCCCCGGGTGCGTTCGACCTGGTGGCTGCGCAACTGCGGGATTCCCGGTTGCTGCTGGTGCTCGACAACTTCGAGCACCTGCTCAGCGCCGCAGTCCAGATCGGGCAGCTCACGGCACTGTGTCCGGCGTTGACCGTGCTCGCGTCGAGTCGCTCGCCGTTGCGCGTCAGGGGCGAGCGCGAGTACGTCGTCGAGCCCCTCGACCTCCCGGCGATCGACGCCACGTCGGTCGAAGAGGTGCGCGCACACTCTGCCGGTGCGCTTGCGTTGGATCGAGCACTGTCGGTCGGAGCACAACCGTCCGTCGACGATGTTCCGGCGTACGCCGAACTCTGCCACCGGCTCGCGGGCCTGCCGCTGGCCATCGAACTCGCGATCGCACAGTTGCGGCTGCTCTCGCCCAGGGCGCTCCTCGATCGGCTGGAGTCCGCCGGGAGGACGTCGGGCGCCCGCGACCTGCCGGAGCGCCAGCGCACCATGCGGGCGACTCTCGACTGGAGCTACAGCCTGCTCGATTCCGATCAGCAGCGCCTGTTCACGCTCCTCGGCGCGTTCCGCGGCGGCGCCACCTTCGAGGCGGTCGAAGCGGTGGCCGAGGACGGCGATGAGCTGGCGACCGGCGACGTACTCGGAATTCTGCACGCACTCGCCGAGCACTCGCTCGTCCGCGTTCGCGGTGATCGACTCGAGTTGCTCGAACCCGTTGCGCAGTACGCCCGAAGCCTGCTCGTCGGCGAGCGCGCGGCTCGCATCGGGCGTGCCCACGCTCGCGTCTATCTCGGCCTCGCCGAACAGGCGGCCGCCGGGTACGAGCGCGCGGACCAGGTCGAATGGCTCGAGCGGATCGAGGAAGAGGAAGCGAACATCCTGGTCGCGGTCGAACGCTCCCTCGACGCCGGCGACGCCCCGACCGCCGCCCGGATCACCTGGTTCATGTGGCTGTACTGGTGGATGCGTGGCGAGTTCACGATCGGCCGCCGCCTCGCCGAACAGTGCCTCGGCACCGAGCTTCCGCCCTGGGAGCGCAGCCGCGCCAACCTCGCCGGCGCCACCATGTCGTACGCCGTCGGCGACCACGCAGCCGCCGGGTTGTACTGGGCCGAGGCGGACCGCGTCGCCGTGGGGCAGGACGATCCCGAGATCCGCAGCAAGGCCATCGCCGGCACCGGGCTCGCCGCTCTTGCCGACGGTGACCTCGACACCGCCGAGGACCGCTTTCGCGTCGCCCTCGACTTCGCGCTGCACGATCGCGGCTCGTCCTGGATGGCTTCGCTCGCGCACGTCTGGCTCGGTACGGTGCATCTCCTCCGCGGTGAGCCGGCGTCCGCCGTACCCGAGATCGAACGGGGCCTCGACCTTGCCCGCGGCCGCGGCGATCGGCTGGCGACGTATGTTGCCCTCTACAACCTTTCCCAGGCAGCCCTTGCCCTCGCCGACTACCAACTCGCCCGCCGGCGCGTCGACGAAGGCATCGTCCTGTCCAGAGAGACGCGTGACTTGGCGAACCTCGCCTACTTCGTCGAGACCCTGGCGGTGATCGAGTCCAAGGAGGACAACCACCTCCGCGTCGCGACTCTGCTCGGAGCCGCGACCGGCCTGCGCGAGACCGTCGGTGCCGATGTCTACGCCTACTACCTCCCCGACGAGACCCTCCGCGACACAGCCGAACAGGCAGCCCACGCAGCCCTGGGCGACAACGCGTACGACGAAGCAGTAGCCGCCGGCCGCTCCCTCAACCCGTCCACCGTGCCCGAGCTCGCCTAGCGCCGGGTGTCATGCGGCGAGCTGGTCGCGGAGGAACGCGGTGATCCTCTCCCGGGCGGCTTTGGCCTGGGGCACCAGGCCCGGCATGCTGAGGAAGCCGTGCCCCGCGCGATCGTGTTCGGATACTTGCACCGGCGTACCGGCTGCGCGGAGCCGATCGGCGTACGCACGTCCGTGATCGGCCACCGGGTCGAGTACCGGCACCACCACGAGTGCCGGGGCCAGTCCGCTGACGTCATCGGCGTAAAGGGGCGACACCGCACGAGGATCCGCACCTTGCGGAATGGCCAACTCGCGGAACATCTCGATCCGCGACCGGGTGAGGGTCGGGCTGTCGGCGTACGTCGTCATCGACGGGTAGTCCAACGCCGTCGAGGTCAGATCGGCGCAGGGATTGACCAGCACCTGTGCGCGCAACTGGAGGCCGACGTCCCTGGCCCGGATCGCGGACAGGGTAGCGATCATCGAGCCGGCACTCTCGCCGAAGACAGCGACCCGGTCTGGGTCGACTCCCCACTCCGCGGAGTGATCCAGCACGTGGCACAGTACGTCCCAACCGTCGTCGACAGCTGCCGACAGCGGAGTCTCCGGGTCGACGAGGCGGTGCTCGACCGACACGACCACGGCGGGGAGGTGGGCGGCGACGTGACTGTTGATCCAGTCGCACTGGACCGCCGTACCGACGAATCCGCCGCCATGCACGTGGACGACCAGCGGCAAAGCACCTCGGCTCGACGGGCGGTACACGCGGACCGGAAGCTCACGGCCCGGCAGCGCCACCTGTTGCCAGCCGATCTTCGCGCCACGGTCCGGGAACCCGGTGATCAGTCGCGCCAGACCGGACGACACCTTGCGGTTCTGCGCGTCCCGGAAGGCGATCAGGTCCTCGACTGACAACGCCGGGTAGTCCGGCTCCTTGCGCAGTACATGCAACAGCCGGATGCCCAGCGGCGGCTGCCGCACAGCGGTGGTGACGCTCATCTCTGCTCCTCGGGTGGTTTCGCTACTACAAGTATCGATACCGAAAGTAGCATAACTAGCTAAGCTGACACCATGGCCCGAGCAACCACCCCCGCCAGACCGCCCGGACGGCCCCGGACCGGGATCGACGCCGAGGTCTACGCGGCCACGCTGAGCACGATCCACGAGCTCGGCTACACCCGCGCCACCGTCGACCGGATCGCCGCTGCGGCAGGCGTTGCGAAGACGACGATCTACCGGCGCTGGCCGTCCAAGGGCGCCCTGATCACCGCCTGCCTGGTGGACGCGTTCGGCCCGCTGCCGCTGAACGACGGCGACAGTCCGGCGCAGATCCTGGAATCGAGCTTCCGCCTCGCCGCGGCGAAGATCAGCGAACCGGGAATCGGCGCGGCCTTCGCGGGTGTGTTCACCGACGCCATCGGCGATCCCGAGTTGCGCCACGTCCTGTCCACCCAGCTACAGGACCCTTATCGACTCGTGCTCGAGGAGGCGCTGGGCGAGTCGACGCAGCGGGTCCTCTTCTTCATCGACGTCACGGTCGGCACGTTGCTGCACCGGATGGGGATGACCGGCGAGCCGATGGTCGAAGAGGACGTCGACGCCCTGATCAGGATGATCCTGCGCGAACTCGGCTGACCAGACCCCGCGCCGCGGCCGCTCCCATCAGCGGCCAGGGGGTGGTGAAGAGGAGATAGAAGAACGTCAGACCACCGACGGCGTCCTCGATGGCGGTGGCCGGTCCGGCGATGCCGTAGGCGGGGGAGTCGCCGTCGATCATCCAGACGCCCGCTTCGTGGTACCACCGCACCGATTCGGGTACGGCGACCACGAGAATGCCTGCCAATGAGGCGAGCAACGCGCTGACGCCGTACTCGAGTCCTGTCCGGAAGGAGCGGGTCGCGCGGGCGGCGGCCAGTGAGATCCCGAAGAAGAGAACTTGCGGTACGCCGATCAGCACCGCAAGGAGCCCGGTCCGGTCCCCGGCCAGCATCACCCTGGACGCGACCAACGACGTCACTCCGAAAGCAAGGAAGGACGCTGTCGCGACCAGCATCGCGCCGCGGCCCCACCCCGAACGCACTGCGGTCAAGGCGCAACTGAAGGCGAAGCGGCGGCGCTCGCCCGGATCGTCGATGCATTCAAGCTCCGCGCGCATGGCCGTGCCCCACTGCGCCCACCGGCCACGTTGGCCAGCCGTTGCCAACGACAACAGTCGGGCCGGGAGATCGGTGCCGCGCGCGACTCGGATCGCGTGATAGATGACGGCCGTGGTGGCGAGCAGCCAGGGAAGGGCCAGGACGGCCGCGCCGAAGATCATCCTTCCAGCCTTATCGGACGCGGTACGACGGCCGGCCGCGGACCGCGACGCAGCGAGGCGACGAACTCGGCGCCGCTCGCGGACAGTCGGTACAGATGACGTGGTGGGCGGCCCGGCGACGGCTGCTGCTCCCACTTGGTGTCGAGGTGCCCACGCTCGGCCAGCCGGATCAGGATCGGGTAGACCGTGCCCGCCTTGAGCTCGACCGCCCGGCAGAGGTCGTAGCCGTACGACCAGCCGGCCGGTTCCTCGGCCAACGCCAGCAACACCGCCACGGTCTGCGGAGAAGGTCTGCGATCACGCGCCATACAGCCAATGTCTACCTATATAGACTTATGCGTCAAGGGTTCGGGTAACGCCCGACGCCCAGGCGTTCACGGTGAACAAGATCCTCACCATCAGCTGACCGAAGCGCCCCGGCCAAACGCCTGGCCGGGGCGCACAGCTGTCCGGCCGGCGGTCGCGGTGGTCGGGGTGCTGTTGCTCTGGGGCGCGAACTCGCTGGCCCATCGACTCGGTGAACCGGGGATCTTCCAGAAGCGCGGTGGTGACGCATGAGACCCATTTGGAAAGAGAAGCCGTCCCCGGCCTACCAGTCGATCAAGGCGGTCGTGCTCGGCGGATTCGCGCTGGTGATCGTGATTCCGATCATGGTGGTGATCTCGACCTCGCTGGCGAGCGATCGGGACATCATCGACGCGGGCGGGTACGTGCTGTGGCCGTCGCATCCGACGCTGAAGGCGTACGAGACCTTGTTCAGCGGCGGGCTGATGGGCCGGGCGATCATGGTGAGCGTCTTCGTGACGGTCGTCGGTACGGCGATCGCGCTGGCGGTCACGATCGCGTTGGCCTACGCGACCTCGCGGCCGGTGCTGTTCGGGCGGCCGGTGCTGTTGATGGTGTTGTTCACGTTGCTGTTCGCGCCGGGGATCATCCCGATGTTCCTGGTGGTCAAGCAACTCGGGCTGCTCGACAGTCTGTGGTCGCTGATCCTGCCGGGGGCGCTCGGCGCGTTCAACTTCGTCGTACTGCGGACGTTCTTCATGAACGTGCCGGGTGAGTTGCTGGAGAGTGCGCGGATCGACGGGGCGAGCGACTTCACCATCCTGCGGCGGATCGTGATGCCGCTGTCGAAGGCGGTGATCGCGGTGGTCGGGCTGTTCTACGCGGTCGGGTTCTGGAACGCGTTCTTCAACGCGCTGCTGTATCTGAACGACACGTCGAATTGGCCGGTCCAGGTGATCCTGCGGACGTACGTCCTGCAGGGCAAGTCGCTGTCCGCCGACCAGCTCGGGGTGGAACCGTTGCCACAGCCGCAGTCGCTGCAGATGGCGGTCGTGGTGGTTGCGCTGGTGCCGATCGCGATGGTGTACCCGTTCCTGCAGCGGCACTTCACCAAGGGCGTGATCACCGGTGCGGTCAAGGGCTGACGCTCGGACAAGATATCGATTGGCGGATTCTGCAAGAATCAACCGCATGGTGACGGGGTATCCTTCTGCGGCCGACCGACCGACGCTGCGGATGGTCGCGGCCGAGGCCGGCGTGTCGGTCGCGACCGTGTCGTACGTGCTGTCCGGCCGGCATCGCAGCCACACCATCAAGGACTCGACCGCGGACCGGGTCCGCGAGGCCGCGACCAGGCTCGGCTACCGGCGCAACGACGCGGCCCGCGCGATCCGCACCGGCAAGTCGGACCTCGTGCTGCTGTCGCTCAGCGTGCTCGCGGACCCGTGGTCGCAGGCGGTCGCGGACTCGGTCAGCGATGCGGTCAGCCCGCTCGGCAAGACCGCGCTGATCGTCGCGGACGGTGACTGGCGGACGGTGTTGTCGAACCGGACCCCGGACGTGATCTTCATCGACAGCGTGACTCCGGACCCGCAGCAGATCGCCGAGTTGGAGGCGTTCGCGGCGCAGGGTGTGCAGATCGTGGCGTTCAGCGAGACGTTGGAGCCACACGGGTTCGACGTGATCCGGTCGGGTGCCGAGCCGCGCTGTCATCTGGCCGTGGAGCATCTGCTCGAGCACCACACCCGGGTCGGCGCACTGACCTCCCGGACCTCGGGGTTCGCGCGGTTCGACGCGTACGTGAACACGATGCGCGCGGCCGGGCTGCCGATCCGGGACGAGGACATCGAGATCTTCGAGCGTCACCCGGAGGGCGCCTACCGGGCCGCGATGGCGCTGCTGACCAAGCCGGAACGGCCGACGGCGATCTACTGTACGACGGACTTCGCCGCGATCGCCGCGGTCCGGGCCGCTCATCGACTCCGGATCGACGTACCGCGGGATCTGGCGATCGTCGGCGTCGGGAACATCCCTGAGGGCGAGCACCTGGACCCGTCGCTGTCGACGGTCGGCCCGGTCGGCTTCAACGAGGCGCTGACCCGCATCATCGTCGGCCGGCTGACCAATCGCGAGGGCGCTCCCGGTGAGGTCTTCGACTTCCCCTGGCAACTCATCGTCCGTGACTCGTCCAAGGTGGTGGATGGTTGAGCCGGCCGAACGTCGTCCTGATCTGTGTCGACGAGTGGCGGGGCGACGCGTTGTCCTGCGCCGGCCACCCGTACGTCGAGACACCGCACCTCGACGAGCTGGCCCGGGCCGGGGTCCGGTTCAGCAGCGGGTACTCGGCGACGCCGACCTGTGTCCCGGCCCGCGTCGCCCTGTTCACAGGCCAGTCGCAGGAACGGCACGGCCGGGTCGGGTACGACGACGGCGTCCCGTTCGAGGCGGCTCATCCGGTCACGATCCAGGGTGAGTTCAAGCGGGCCGGCTATCACACCCAGGCGATCGGCAAGATGCATGTCTGGCCGGAGCGGGCCCGGCTCGGGTTCGACGACGTGGTGCTGCACGACGGGTTCCTGCACCACTCGCGCAGGGCGTACCGGCAGCAGTTCGGGTTCTTCGACGACTATGTTCCATGGCTGCGCCGGCAACCCGGCGTCTCGCCCGACGCCGACTACTTCGACCACGGGGTGAACTGCAACTCGGTGGTCGCCCGGCCGTGGGACAAGGCCGAGGAGCTTCATCCGACCCACTGGCTCGGGACACAGACGATCGATGGCTCTACCGGCGTGACCCGACCAAGCCGTTCTTCCTCTACCTGTCGTTCCATCGGCCGCACCCGCCGTACGACCCGCCCGCCTGGGCGTTCGACCGGTACGACGACCTGCCGCCGTACCGACGTCAATTGGGCGACTGGGAGAGTGACTGGGACGAGTTCCGGCGGGATGGCGACTACCAGGCGGCGATCGGTGACCTGCCGGACCGGGTCGTGCACCGGGCCCGGGCCGGGTACTACGGGCTGATGGCGCAGGTCGACCTGCAGATCAACCGGATTCGCGAGGCGCTGGTCGACTTCGGGCTGTCCGACGACACGATCATCGCGTTCACCTCGGACCACGGCGAGATGATGGGCGACCACCGGATGTTCCGGAAGGCCGTGCCGTACGAGGGATCGGCCCGGGTTCCGTTCATCGTCGCGGACCGGCCGTCCGCAACGGAGGCGGTGCGCGGCCGGGTGGTCGACCAGGTGGTGGAGTTGCGCGATCTGATGCCGACCTTGCTCGACCTCGCCGGCGTGCCGATCCCGTCGTCGGTGGACGGGTGCTCGCTGGCGCCGTACCTGCGGGGCTCCGACCCGGTGGTCCGTGAGTGGCTGCACGGGGAGCACGTGTATTGGGGTCAGTCGCTGCAGTGGGTCACGGACGGGAAGACCAAGTACGTCTGGGGCTCGGCCAAGGGGATCGAGCAGCTCTTCGATCTGGTCGAGGACCCGGGTGAGCTGCACAATCTGGTGGACGAGCGGCCCGGCCTGCGTGACCTGTGGCGCCAGCGGCTGATCCAGGACCTGACCGGCCGGGAGGAAGGATTCGTTGTCGATGGCAACCTGGTGAGCGGGCGGCCGGTGACGACGATGCTCAGTCACACCAGGGAGAGAGTTGTACAAACTGCCGTCTGACCCGTGGGAGCCGGTGACTGTCGGTGAGTCCGACACCTTGGTGTACCGGCGGGGCGACGTGTTCGCCAAGTGCTGCTCGGTGTCCGGCGTCGCGGACCTGCGGGACGAGCGGGATCGGGTGGAGTGGCCGGCCGGGACCAAGTTGCCGGGGGCAACGGTTGCGGACTGGCTCGAGTCGGCCGACGGGGCTTGTCTGGTGACGACGGCAGTGCCTGGCCTTGCGGGCACCGAGTTGCCGGAATCCGTTCAGTTGAAGGCGATGGAGAGTCTCGGACGGGCGTTGCGGGAGCTGCATTCGTTGCCCGACTGCCCGTTCGAACGCCCGTTGGCGTCGATGATCGCCATGGCGGAGGACGTCGTACGGCGAGATGCTGTGAACCCTGACCTCCTCACCGACGAGTGGCGCCTGCTTTCGTCGAAGGAACTGCTGGACCGAGTGGTTGCCGGGCGCTCCTCCATCGAAGCGAACGCTGAGCTCGTCGTCTGTCACGGCGACGCCTGCTTGCCGAACTTCATCTTCGACCCGGTCACGGTGGACGTCACCGGTCTCATCGACCTCGGCCGCCTCGGCCTCGCCGACCGCTACTCCGACCTCGCCGTCACCACGATCCAGCTGCACGACGAATGGTCGGCCGACCCTGCGCCGTTCCTGGCGGCTTATGATCTGCCGGAGCCGGACCAACGGCGCCTCGAGTTCTACCGCCTGCTGGACCCGCTCACCTGGGGATGACCGTCGTACTGTTGATCGGGTGAGTATCCCGGTGGAGATCGTCGCCCTGATGGTCTCGCCCATCCACGCCTTCGAGGGCCGCCCGCAGGACGGTCCGCGCCCGGACCCGTCACCGGTCGGCCAGTCCGAGGTCGAGATCCGGGCCGAACTCGGCATCGTCGGCGACCGGTACTTCGGCCAGACGGTGCACAAGAAAGCGGCGGTCACCTTCCTCGACGCCGCCGCCCTGTCCGGCCTCGCCGAGACTCTGCGCCTTCCGGTCGTCCCGGACCCGTTGCTCATGCGCCGCAACATCATCCTCCGTGGCTTCTCCATCGACACCCTCGCAGCCCATCGAACCCCCGACGGCACTCGCGTCCCGGGCCGTCGCTTCACCGTCGACTCCGGCGCCGGCCCGATCGAGTTCCAGGCCAACCGCCCCGCCAACCCCTGCGCCTGGATGGACACCGTCCTGGCCCCCGGCGCCTTCAAAGCCCTCCGAGGCCACGGCGGCATCCGCACCACCCCGCTCACCTCGGGTCACCTCCGCCTGGGTCCAGCCACCCTCACCTTGCTCGAATGACCGGTTTTCGGGTGGTTTTCGGTGGGTGGGGTTACCGTCGGAGCGTGGGGCGGTGGATAGTTGGTGCGGTTGTCGTGGCGGCTGGACTGGTCGGGTGTGCTGATGTGGCGGGCCCGGCCGGTCAAGTGACGCCCAGTGCTGGAGTGCCTAGTACGTCGAGTGCGGCGCCGACGCCCACCACGGCGCCCTCGCCGTCCGTGTCGCGGAAGCCCAGCCCGACGGCCACGCGAGAGCCGACGACGCACGACACGGTCGTGGCGAGTATGACGATTCCGGCGATCGGGGTACGGCGGCTTCGGGTGGTTCCGTACATCGGGACGGCGGACGACCGGCCGGGTACGGACATCCAGGATCGCGCGGTCGCGGCGAGTCCGCGGGGGCCGGCCGGTGGGGTGGGGCCGGGGCAGATCGGCAACTACATCATCACCGCTCACCGAACCACGCACGGGCGCCCGTTCGGGCAGGTCCCCGCGTTGCAGGACGGAGATCACGTCCTGGTGACCGCGAACGGATTCGTCTACGACTACGTGATCAACCAGACCATGACGATCTCCTTCCGCAAGCCGGCCGAGAAGGCCCAGCAGAACGCCGCCGTCCCCGGTCGCCCCGGGGTCACCCCGACCCAGGCGATGATCACGCTCTCAACCTGCGCCACCCCCGAGGACCACGCCGCCGGAAACTACTGGAGCGACGCCCTCGGCAACCCCGAACACCGCATCAACAAGATCGGCACCCTCGCCTCCACGCGCCCCGCCTGATCAGAGCTACTTGCGGCCGAACTTCCACCACTTGGGCTTGTTGGCCTTGATCTCGTCCTCGGTCAGCGGCGGTGGGACCGGCGGCCGCGACTCCTCGGTGAGGAAGTTGCCGGACTCGGTGTCGTACGGCGTGACGCCGAGCCGGCTGCTGATCTCCATCACGATCGGGATCGAGCGCGGGCCGTCGTTCAGGTAGAAGGTGATGTCGCGGACCTCGACGCCCTTGCCGATCGTCATCTCGACATCGAACTCGTCGCTCCGCAGCGCCAGCCAGGACGGCTTGCTCGTGTCGACGTCCGGTACCAGCTCACGGACCAGCGCCACCACGTCCGCCGACGAACCGACCGACGGCGGCTCGTATCCGTCCGGAATGTCGTCGAGGCGACGCACGCCTCCCGGTCCACGCATCGCGTACACAGCCCA
This sequence comes from uncultured Actinomycetota bacterium, assembly GCA_963770725.1. Classification (GTDB taxonomy): domain Bacteria; phylum Actinomycetota; class Actinomycetes; order Propionibacteriales; family Kribbellaceae; genus Kribbella. The sequence continues at coordinate 28,212 of CAVYQT010000005.1, read as the reverse complement.
GCTCATTCACGTCCTCGCTTCGCTCCGGGCGCGAATGAGGCACAAATCACGCTGTGTTTGACGATGAACTCGCTCCGCTCGTTCATACCCCCCAGCATGTCCTACCCGGGTGCACCGCCAACAGTCAGGCTGCTGGTTTGCGTGCTGCCAGGATCGCGAAGCTCAGGTACTCGCCCTGGTCGGCCTCGAGCATGTCGAGCGAAGCGTCGCGGCTGCCGCGGTGCTCGGAGACGGCCTGGGCCCAGGTCAGCCAGTCCTGCCAGCCGGTCTCCTGCAGCCGGGCCGCGGTGACCTCGACGAGCTCGGTGATCTCCCACTGGAACCGCCACCATTCGGCGGTGTGCCAGGCGATCGCCTCCCAGCCGACCAGCTTCTTGATGTGGTCCGGGATGTACCCGAGGTCGCGGATCTCGGTCCGCAGCGCCGGTGTCGCGACACCGAGCTGACCGCCGGGCTTGAGGAACTGGGTGAGGTACGCGAGGTAGCCGTCCGCCGTACCGAAGTACTCGTACGCGTCGATGCACACGATCGCGTCGAAGAACCCGTGGGCGAACGGCAGCGCGTGCGCCTCCGCCTTCACCGGTACGACGCCGTCGACCCCTTGGGACGCGATGTTCTCGGCGGCCGCACTCGGCTCGATCCACAGGTCGGCCGCCCAGACCTGGACGCCGTACTCCTTCGCCAGGAACACCGACGTCGCACCCTTGCCGGACCCAAGATCAAGCACCCGCATCCCCGGCCGCAACTCCAGCTCCCCGGTCAGCTCCTCCAGCAACCACAACGGATGCGGCCCCATGTCCCCGTCCAGCAACCACGCGGCGTCGTACCCGTTGGACCGCGGATACTCATCCCGCTTCAGCTCCACCACGCGCCCAGCAAACAGCCGCCAGTCGCATGCCGCAAGCAAGTATTCCTCTCCTAGAAGACCGAGTAGCCGCCGTCGATCAGGAGGATCGAGCCGGTCATGAAGGCGGAGGCGGGGCTGGCCAGGTAGACGACGCTCGGGGCGATCTCCTCGGGGCTGGCGTAGCGCTCGAGTGGGGCGTCGAGGATCCAGTTCTGCCGGAACTCGGGCTGATCGACCGGTGACATGTCGGTCTTGACGTAGCCGGGCGCGATCGCGTTCACGCGGATCCCGTGCGGCGCCCATTCGGCGGCGAGGCTCCTGGTCAGGTGGTGCACGGCCGCCTTGGACGCGTTGTACGACGCCTGCCACTGCGGCCGGTTGACGATCTGGGCGGACATGCTGCCGACGTTGACGATCACCCCACCACCGGCGTCGATCATGCCGGGTGCGACCGCCGTACTGCAGTTCCACAACGCGGTCAGGTTGAGATCGATGACCTGCTGCCACTCCTCGGGTGGTACCTCCAGGGCCGGGCGGTGGATAGCGACCCCGGCGTTGTTCACCAGTACGTCGATCCCGCCCAACCCGGCGGTCACGTCGGCGACAAGACGTCGTACGTCGTCCAGCTCGGTGATGTCGGCCTCGACGGCGAGCCCTCGGCGGCCGCGGGCCTCGATCTCGGCGACGACCTCGGCGTTCCGGCCGGCGTCCCGGGCGGCGATCGCGACATCCGCGCCGGCCTCGGCCAGGGCGAGGGCGAAGGCACGCCCGAGACCGCGGTTGCCGCCGGTGATCAGGGCCCGGCGGCCGGTCAGGCGGAAGGTGTCCAGCGCGTTCATCCAGTGCTCCTCGATGGTTGTTACTCGAAGTAGGTCGACGGGCGGTGGTAGCGAAACGATGTCAAAACCAGCAATGCGGTATCCGCGGCGGGTGTTAACGGCTTACCATCTTCCGGCGGTTTCCGGAGGGTGTCCCGGACCGCGGATCATCCGAGTGGGTGGGGACCGGCGGAGTCCGGTACGGGGGAGAAGCGGGGATTCATGGCTGACAAGCCGGCGCCGAAGCCTGGCCATTTCTTGCCGGGCGGCGCAGGTACGGACGACTCGGCCGACGGCGGATCCAGCCCTCTGGCCGCGCCGGCCAAGTGCCTGACGCTGTGGACGAACCAGGGCTTCGCGAGTGCCGATCCGGGTACCTGCAACACTTTCGTGGCAGCATCCGCCAAGGTCGGCTGAGGAACGGGAACGAGCGATGGGGACGAGTGATGCCTGAGGAGCACCCGGACGGAGAACCATCGTCCACGCCCGGCGCCGGTTTGCCGAAGGCCGGGCACTTCCTGCCGGGCGGCGCCGGCGACATCCTGACCGACGGCGATCGCGTGCGTGCCGCTCAGCGCCGGCAGTCTCTCGACCTGGGCAAGGCGCGCACCGTCACCGGACCCGTCGACCCGACGCTGCGGAAGAAGGCCCGTCCGCTCCCGACGGACCCTGGCACCGAGCCCGGATTCGGCGCACCTCCACCCGCCCCGCTGACCGGCGCCCCGCTCACCCCACTGACCGGCACCCGTCGTACCCGCGGCTCCCGTCCGGTCGGCTGGCACACGCCGTCCTCGCGCACCGGAGCCCAGTTCTCCGCCGAACCGCCACCGACCACACCGCCCCGGCGCTACTCCAAGGCCGTGATCGCGGGCCTGTCCGCGCTCACCCTGCTCCTGGTCACCGGCGGCACCCTCGCCGGCTTCAAACTCATCGACTCCTACGACTCCGTCGACAGCCCCATGTCCCGCCCCACTGTCCGCAAATCCGAAGCCCCCCTCCCCGTCCCAGCCGACCCGACTGTGACGGTTACGGTCACCCCGGTCCCGGACATGGAGCGCCTTCAGAAGAACAAGATCTACGCCGTCGGCAAGGTCCCGTCGATCAACTGCAAGGAACCGTCGATCAAGCCGACCTCCCAGTCCGCGATCCTGCGGTACTACCAAGCGCTGCTGCCCTGCCTGAGCAAGGCCTGGGCACCTCTGGTGAAGAAGGCGGGATACCCCTTCCGGCCCCCGAAGCTCCAGTTGGTCACGAAGAACACGACGTCCTGCACAGGCGCCACCGACGTGTCCTTCTACTGTGGGGCGGACGAGACCATCAGCATGCAGTGGCAGGACACTCCGAAGCAGTACCGCGAGAACCCGCTGGGGATGCGGGTGGTGATGATGGACACGCTCGCCCACGAGTACGGCCATCACGTACAGATGCTGACGAACATCCTGATCTCGTCGGAATCCCGCGAAGGTTGGACCAAGTCGAGCGCCGCGAAGCTGGAGTGGAACCGCCGCAAGGAGTTGCAGGCGAGCTGCTTCGCCGCAGCCTTCCTGGGCGCCAACAAGCAGGGACTCGGGTTTCGCGGCGAGCAGCTACGCATGTGGGAGTACCTCGTGCAGCACTCCGGTGACGAGTACGCGGACAAGAAGGTCCGCGACCACGGCTCGAGCAAGAGCCAATGGCTTTGGGGCGGCCCCGCCTTCAAGTCCGGAAGCCCGGCCTCCTGTAACACCTACACCGCCTCGGCCAAGAAGGTGAGCTGATGTCAGGTATGGCGAAGGGCGCCGGGCTGGCGATCGTCGCCGTACTTGTTGCTGTTGTTGCCGGGGTCGCCACCCACCCGGCGGCACCTGCGGTCGCCGAGCCCGTGGTCGCGCCGACGACGCCGACGCCATCGGCCACGCCTCGAGCGGCGCCTTCGGCGTCGCCGGTGATCAATGATCCGACGTTGGTGCCGATCAAGAACAGCCTCTACAAGGCGGGTCGGGTGCCAGCGGTGAGCTGCAAGCTGCCGAACAAGCTGACGCGCACGCGGGCAGGCCTGCTCGCCTACGCGAAGCTGATGGTGGGGTGCATGCAGCGAGCATGGACGCCGCTCGTCGAGCGCGCCGGTTTCTACCTGCCGACTCCCCGGATCGACACCTACGTCGAAGGCAAGACGACCGCCACCCAGCTGTGCGCCAACCCGCCCCGGCACACGGATGCGTTCTATCGGGGCTCGGGCAACGTGATCTGTTTCGAGTGGCAGGAGTACGCCGACCCGGACAGCGACCCGGTCTGGGACCTGATCGACTTCCAGGAGATGCTCGCGCACGAGTACGGGCACCACATTCAGGCCACCGTCGACATCCTGCGGACGTACGTGTTCGCCCACGCCGGCGAGTCCGAGGCGGTGCAACTGGAGGACGAGCGACGCCTGGAACTGCAGGCGAGCTGTCTCGGTGCGGCCTTCCTCGGCGCGCACAAACGGCCCCTCCGGCTGACCGGCGGACGCCTCGACCTCTGGGAAGACATGGTCAAACACACCGGCGACGAGTACAACCCGGACCACATCCGCGACCACGGCGCCCGCAAGAACCACGGCTACTGGAGCCTCCGCGCCTTCGCCTCCACCAACCCTTCCTCCTGCAACACCTTCTCCGCCCCCGCCAAGCGGGTCAGTTGATATCGGTCGCGGCGAAGGCAGCCGCCTTCGCGATCATCGCCGTACTGACTGCCTGCACCCCGCTTGCGGCTCCCACCGCCGATGCTCCGGCGGTGTCATCGACTCCGACACGCACGCCCCGGCCGAGTACGTCGCCGTCGAGCACGATGACGATCGACATGTACGCACTGGTGACGAAGAACAAGCTCTACTCGGCCGGCAAGGTTCCGGCGGTGCGTTGCGCGCCGCCGGCCGCGCCGCTGCGGTCGAAGGCGGCGTTGCTGGCCCACGGGCGGGTCCTCGTCGACTGCATGTTCCGAGCGTGGGCGCCGTTGGTCGCCCGCGCCGACTTCTACGCCGAGCCGCCCCGGCTGGCTGCGTACACGGGCGCCGGGGACGACTCCACCGTGTGTGGCGCGCCGCCGGACAACAGCGACGCCTTCTACTGCTCGGGAGAGCGGACGATCCTGTTCGACTGGGAGCTGGTCCTGGAGGATCCGGACGACCCGGAGTGGAGCCTGGTCGACTTCCATTTCGTCCTGGCCCATGAGTTCGGGCGTTTCCTGCAGGATGCGGTCGGCATCATGTCCGACTACGACCTGAACCACGAGTCGTCGTCCGCGGCGGTCCGGCTCGAGGACGAGCGACGTCTGGAGTTGCAGGCGAGCTGTCTGGGGGCCGCGTTCCTCGGTGCGAACCGGCGGGCGCTGCGGATGACCGGCGAGCGGCGCGCGATCTTCGAGGAGCAGGTCGAGAACACCGGGGACGAGAACCTTCCCGACACGCCCCGCGACCACGGGTCGCGGAAGAGCCATGCCTACTGGGTTCTGCGCGCCTTCGCGTCCGGCAGTCCGGCGTCCTGCAACACGTTCACGGCGCCGGCGAAGCGGGTCAGCTGAGCTTGAGTTTGAAGCCCTCGTGGGAGTTGGTGAAGCCGAGGCGTTCGTAGAAGCGGTGGGCGTCGGTGCGGGTCTTGTCCGATGTGAGCTGGACCAGGGCGCAACCGCGGTTGCGGGGACTCCTGGACGGCCTAGTCCATCAGCGTCGTACCGAGGCCTGAACCGCGGGCGGAGGCGGCGACCCGAACGGCTTCGACCAGACCGCGGGAGGACCCGCGCCGGGAGAGGCCGGGGATGATGGTGAGCTGGAGGGTGCCGATCAGCTCGTCGTTGCGCTCGGCAACGACGAGGATCTGGTTCGGATCGGAGTCGATGGCCTCGAAGGCCTCCAGATACGGCGTCAGGTCGTCGGCCGACTCCCGGGTCGCGCCGAGTTGGTCGTCGGCGATCATGGTCACGATCCCGGCGACATCGGCCGCGGTGGCGCGCCGGATCACGGTGCCAGGAGCGGGGGACGGGGCAAGGCTCTCGTCGGTCATGGACCCAGTTTCTCAACCAGCTGGACCGTTTCAGTCGGTGGGGGTAATGAGCGAGCCAGATGGACGATCATTGCCGCGCGCAACATTGCCTTATGCGATGACTCTGCCGTGCAACGGTTGTTTTACATGCCTGGGACAACTGTTTGTGCTGCGGGCGGTGCGCGGTGGATGGAGGGTGTCATGCGGGCGGATGCGCGGGTCGGCTGATGCCTCGCCAAGGACGTTGGGGTCGTAACCCGCTCCGGACTCCGCCTGGGTGCAGATCGACAGGACGTATACGCCCACTGCCGACCGCTCCCCGCTCGAGCCCATCGGGTTTCCGGCTCGATCGCCCGACACCTCCTGTCGAACTGCACCAATCGGGAGCGCGGCGGGCATTCGACACGATCACAACCCCAACGTTGCTGGATGCGGCACCAACTAGCTCTCGGTGGCGTCGGGGCCGGCTCGGCGGACGTCTTCTACCTTGGTCATGGCTTCGCGGAGGTCGGCGAGCCAGGTTTCGCTGTGCTGGGCGACGAGCTTGACGCACCAGCCGAGGGCGTCGCTGCGGGAGCGGGCCACGCCGGCGTCGACGAGGGTGTCGAGGACCTGGCGCTCGGGCTGGCGGAGTCGTGTCATCACCGGCGCGGACAGCGATGTGAAGATCGTCCGGGTGTCGCCGCACTGGACGCCCCAGGCGACCTTGCGGCGGGTCGCGTGCTCAAGCTCGCGGGCGATCTCGATCCGGCGCTCCCGGGTGCCTTCCCGGTACTGCTTGATCCGCCCCTCCTCGGCCGCAGACCGCTCGGCCGCGCTCACGTCACCCTTCTGCTCGGGCGCAGCGATCCGCCCGACGATCAGAATCTCGTCCCGGTCGATGGTCAGCTCCGGCTCACTCTCGAACCACTCCGCCGGCAGTCGCCCGGTCAACCAGCCCCGCACCCGCTCACCCTCAGTCTCCGTATTCATGTAATCATGATTACACCAATACACACCGCCTTTTCAAGCACAGCCGAAGAGGTACCCGACAACTGGTCCATCACCGGCCACGCCGTCTGCGCCAACGCCTGACCTCAGGCGGCCGAGGGTGAAGCGAACGCGGCCCGCAGCGTCGTCTGAGCCGACGGCGCTGCGGCCGTGTGATCCAGTCCTAGGAGGGCCGCGCCGACGACCGGGGGTACGTCGATCACGCGGGGGACTGCTTTGGGGGCGGCTTCGACGAGGAGGCGTACGACGGTTTCCATCAGCAAGGGATGTCCGGCGGTCAGGACGCCGCCGCCGAGGTCCACGGGGACTGGATCGTCCAGCAGTTCGAGCTTGCGGAGGGCGACCACTGCCATGGTCACGATCTCCTCGGCCTGTTGGCGGACGATTGCGGCCGCTACCGGGTCGCCGGCGGCTGCGACGTGGAACAGGACGGGGGTCGCCTCCAGCTTCCGGGTGAAAGAGAGGTCGCCCAGGTGGAAGGCTTCTAGTAGGGCGGAAAGGGAGGGGACGTTGTAGTGGGAGGTACTCCTAGGGGATGGGTGGACCCGCGGTGTCGAAGACTTCGTCTCGGGTGGTGGTCAGGGCGGACTGCAGGGCCCCGGCGAGGACCGGGTCCTCGTGGTTCGCAGTCATCAACAGGCGTGGCCTGGGTACGGCGAGCTCGGCCAACTCGTCCTGGACGAGTCCGCGCAGGCGGTCGCCACCGGCGGTGATGACGCCGCCGGCGAGCACGATCAGCTCGGGGTCGACCACCGCGACGATCGCGGCCAGACCGACGGCTAGCCGGTGCGCGAACTCGGTCAGTACAGCGTCACCGGCGCCCTCGGTCTGCAACGCGGCCGCGATGGCGGCTTCCGCCGTACGGGCCTTGAGGCCGTGTTCGCGGGCGAGTCGCAGGACCGGTTCGCCGCCGGCCAGTTCCTGGAAACCGCCGGCGTTGTTCCGGCCGACGTTGCGGACGAGCGGCGTACCGGGCAACGGCAGGAAGGCGACCTCGCCCGCACCGCCGGTGGCACCGCGATGCAGGCGGCCGTTGACCACGACCGCGGCGCCGATGCCCTCCTCGCCCCAGAGCAGGACGAAGTTGTCGCTGTCCTTGGCGTGCCCGACCCGCTGCTCGGCGATGGCCGCGAAGTTGACGTCATTCTCGACCTCCAGCGGGACGGCGATCGCTGCGGCCAGCTCGTCGAGCAGGTGAGGGGAGTGCCAGCCGGGCAGGTGCGTGGCGTACCGCAGCCGGCCGGTGGTCGGGTCGAAACCGCCCGGGGTGCCGATCGAGACGCGGTGCAGCCGGCCGCGGTTCAGGCCGGCCTCGCCGGCGGCGCCGTCGATCGCCTTGATCACCCGCTCGACCGTGCCCTTGGCGCTGCGGCCCGGCGTGGGCAGCTCGTAGCTGCCGACCACCTTGCCGGTCAGGTCGGCCACGGCCGAGCGGATCCGGGCCGGCGTGACGTCGAGGCCGGCGACGTACGCGATGCCGCCGTTGATCTCGTACAGCTGGGCGTTCGGGCCCGGACGGCCGGCGGTGGTGCCGCTGGCCCGGACCAGACCGGCCGCCTCGAGTCGCGCGAGCAGCTGCGACGCGGTCGGCTTGGACAGGCCGGTGAGGTTGCCGAGGGTGGTGCGGGACAGCGGGCCCTGGGCAAGCAGCAGGTCCAGGGCGGCGCGGTCGTTCATCGCGCGGAGCAGGCGGGGTGTTCCGGGTGTTGTGGCCATGGGACAACCCTGCCTCCCTTCACGCTGTCCGTGGCGTCGCCGCGCTCATGGTACGAACTGTTAGGAAAGTTTCCTATTGGTGCGAGACCGTACGGCGGACTGGCGCGGGTGTCAACGGATTCGCGTGAGTTAGGGTGTCGATTTGCGTTCGAGAATCTGACCAGGGGCAACCGAAATCGACGACTCGGCGATCCGTTCCGGTCGGTGTTCCGGATGCCTGGGCGGCGGGCCCTCTCGACTCCGGTGGTCGCCGAGGTCGGTTCCAAGGTCAGCCTTCCGGCCTTGCTCGGCTGTTCGGCGACCGGCAGCCGCTCCGGCTGCGCCCGGCTGGGGTGGCTCCGAAATCCTTTCGCTCGGGCTCGGCTCGGCCGTTACGATCGCGGGGTTGTTTCAGTGCTGGGAGGTCGTGTGTGGCCTCTCCTGCAGGTCCCAGACGGAGAGTAGGTATTCGTATGGCGGCTCGTATCGGTGAGCTTGTGCTTGGTTGCCGCGATCCTGAGGTGCTGGGGCGGTTCTGGTGCGAGGTGCTGGACTTCGTCGTGCTCGATCGGATGGACGACGGCTCGCTGGAGATCGGGCCGCGGGAAGGATTCGGCGGTCCGCAGCCGACGATCATCCTCAGTCGCCGGGATGAGCCGGAGAAGGGGAAATCCCGGCTGCACATCGACATCAACCCGACCGACCGCGATCAGGACGCCGAGCTCGAACGCCTGCTCGCGCTTGGTGCTCGCCCGGCAGACATCGGCCAGACAGGCGAGGAGCAGTGGCATGTCCTCGCCGACCCCGAAGGCAACGAGTTCTGCCTGCTCAGGGCCCGCATCCCCCAACTCTGACGCTCACCGCTCACGCCGCGACACCAGGCATCCAAGTTCCAAGCCTGGTGTGACGGGCATGTAGTGCGTGAGGGGCTAGGGGAGGCGCCAGTCGACTGGGGTGCCGCCTTGTTCGGTTAGGAGGGTGTTGACTCGACTGAAAGGGCGGGAGCCGAAGAAGCCGCGGTCGGCGGACATCGGGCTCGGGTGCGCGCTTTCGACGTACGGCGTACTGCCGAGCATCGGCTTCAGGGTCTGGGCGTCGCGGCCCCAGAGGATCGCGACCAGCGGCCCGCCGCGCTTCACCAGGGCGTGGATCGCCTGCTCGGTGACTGTCTCCCAGCCCTTGCCGCGGTGCGCGCCCGACTTGCCCGGCTGCACGGTCAGCACTCGGTTGAGCATCAGCACGCCCTGATCCGCCCATGGCGTCAGGTCGCCGTTCGAGGGAGCCGGTACGCCGACGTCCGCCATCAGCTCGCGGTAGATGTTGGCCAGGCTGCGCGGGATCGGCCGGACGTCCGGCGCGACCGAGAAGCTGAGCCCGACCGGGTGACCCGGTGTCGGGTATGGATCCTGGCCGACGATCAGCACCTTCACCTGCTGCAACGGCCGCTGGAACGCCCGCAGCACGTTCTCACCCGCCGGCAGGTACGGCCGCCCGGCCGCGATCTCGCCGCGCAGGAACTCACCCATCTTCGCGACAGTATCCTCGACCGGCGCCAGCGCCTCGGCCCAGTCGGTCGCCACCAGATCCGTCAACGTCTTAGGACTCACCCCCCACAGCATTCCAGTACGACGCCCTCCCGCGCATCCCGGGATGCCTTGCGATGCCGGGCGACCGCCAAGTCGCCGGCCGAGCCCGCGGCACGGGCAGCGTCGGGCGGCGAATGCGACTACGCCCGGTGATCGCCTCGCGCGATGGCCGCGAACAGTTCGGGGTTGATCGCGTCCACCAACGGATCGGCGTGGCGGTGCAGCAGTCGCCAGTCCGACCCCTCCCGACGAAACACCAGCGTGATCCGGAGCGACCAGTCCTGATCCGCCAGGCCGCTGACCGCACCGTGCTGCCGCTCGATCGCAACGAGGACAGCCAGGTCCCCGGAGAAGTAGGTCTGGAACACCTCCAGGTTCGCTTCGCCCTTCGGCATGAACCGGGCAAGGGCTTCGAGGGCTTCGTCGGAACTGTCGAAGCCGCGCCGAGGCTCGCCGCCGTTCGGGGGGAGGAGGGTGTAGTCGTCTGCATGGTGGACCAGGTCGACATAGGTGCGCATGTCCCCGGCCATGAAGGCGGACGCGGCGTTGGCAACCCGGCGCGTCAGCTGAACGACATCCGTCTCGGTAACGGGTTGGGTCATATCAGCATCATCTCGGCATGCCAGGGGTTCGTCACGGCCCGATGAGTGACCAGATGGGGTGCGCTATGGGGCTGAGGGCAACCGCAACGGTGATTGCGACCCTTGGGCGATCGGCCGTGAGTCCGTGGTCTTCGCGAGGCTGGCCGATCGTCTTGTTCTGTTGGCGTGTTGGTCATCTGATCCGCTTGAAGCGGCTGATACAAAGGACGCGGCCCCGCAAAGGTATGAGCTTGAACTCCCTTAGTTCATTGGGGTCCAGCGGACTTCGATTGAGCGTTGACTGCTTAGTGGTCTGCGCCCTAAGTTCGTCGGGGGTGATCATGCGGCATGTGCATGGGTCGGTGCTGCGGTCTGGTGTTGGTCGATTCGCTCGAGCAGGTCGTCGAGGTCGGTCGGGGTGAATTTCCATTTGAATGGTCGGGCGGTGGCGTTGTAGCGCTGTTCGAAGTCGGTGAGTCGTTGTTCGACCTGCGCCAGGTCGGTGAAGTCGTTGGGGGAGACGACCTTGCGTTGGACGACCGAGAAGTAGATCTCGATCTGGTTCGTCCAGGAGGCGTGCACCGGGGTGTGCACCATGACCGCGTTGGGGAAGCGGCCGGCCAGCCGGTCGATCGCGGCCTGGCCGCGGTGGGACGAGCCGTTGTCGACGATCCAGAACACGCGTTTGGCCGAGGCGTAGGGCTCTTGGGTCATGACCTGTTCGGCCAGTGCCATGAACGGCTCGATTCCGGTCGATGCCGCGCATCGGCCGAACACCTGGGCCCGGTGCACGTCGTAGGCGGCCAGGTAGGCCAGGGCTCCGCCGCGGTGGTAGTCGTGGTTGACGCGCATCATGCGCGCTTTGCCTGGTGGCAGGGTGGGGTGGCAGCGGCAGCGGGCCTGGATCGAGGTCTTCTCGTCGGAGGAGATCACGTATTCGTCGTCGCCGAGCCGCCGGCCTTCCCAGTTACCGGCGTAGAGGTCCAGGACCCGGCCGGCTTTGGCGCGGAAGTCCGGGTCCCGGGGGAAGATCCAGGATCGGTGCTGCCAGGGTTTGATCGTGTCGGCGGCCAGCCAGCGGCGCACGGTGGATGCCGAGAGCGTTTCGGCGATGCCGGCGGTGACGGCCTCCCGGGCCAGGTCCGGGCAACTCCACACCGACAACGGCGCACCCGTGTGGGCGGGCAGCTGGCAGGCCAGCGCCTTCACCTCGGCCACCTGCACCGGCGTGAACGTCGGCGGACGGCCGCTGCGCGCGCGGTCGACCAGCCCGTCCAGCCCGTCGGCGGCGAACCGGCCGCGCCACTTGCGCACCGTGTCCACCGTCACCACACACCGTCGGGCGATCGCCGCGTTGGACAAACCCCGGGCCGCGTCCAGCACGATCCGCGCCCGCAGCTTGTCCCGCGACGGGCTCTTGTGACCCCGAGCCAGCTTCTTCAACCTCTTGCGTACGGCGGCGGTCAACCACACAGGGCAGGCACACAGGACGGGCACGAGAAAGCAAGCCAATCGCGATCGGCAACAGGACGGAGCCGATCATCACCACGCGACGATCCTCACCCCGCACGGACACGCCGATCAGGCAGCATGGACGCCATGGCCACACCCCCGCAATCCACGAAAACCTCGCTGGGCCAGCGGTTACGGGCCCACGCCCGCGAACGCTGGCCGGCCCTGGCAGCCGTCAACGTCCGCCACCACGGCACCTTCGCCTACATCGACGGACAACTGGCCGACGGAACCGTGCTACCGCTATGCCGGCTCCGCTACGGCGGCTACGCCAACCAATGGGGCTTCGCGGTCTACCTGGCCAGCAAGGACGGCTACCAAGACTCCATCCTGCCCAGCGGCTACCCAGCCGGCACCGCCGAAGAAGCACTCGACTGCGCCTGCGGCCTCTACCTGGCCGACCCCACAGCATGGCAACCCGAATAGCCCCCGACGAACTTACGGCGCAGACCACTTAGTCTGCGACCTGCTCGAACGGCTTCGGACGTGAGTGAACTGCAACCAGTTATGCAACCGCTCACCTGCAACCATCGCCTGTGACGCCATTGAGAGCTCAACTGTCATGGCTGTGTGCGGAAAAAGACCGGGGGTGCACCACCACGTCAGTGAGGCGTCAGTCAGGTGACAGGTGGGTGCGATATGAACTGTCGTAGTTTCGCTTGCTGTCATCTGTGAGAGGAAGAAATGCGTAGGGTTCGTAGGTTACTCTTTGCAGCTGCCGCTGCTTCCGGTCTATCGCTCGGGGCATTATCATCGACGGTGCCCGCGCATGCGGTCGACGGTTCCCCCTGTGGACCGGCCTGGTGGCATAGACAGCATGGATGGGTCCAGACCTGTCCGGACTGGTCGCCGAACAATTACATTCCGGTTTACGCCACGGCATTCCCGAATTCCGCAATCATCGGGCACATTTATGCGCCAGGAGCCGACTGGTATCAGTGTCAGATGCAGACTAGCGGTGTGCATGTTCTTGGTGGCGCGGCTAATAACTGGTGGGCTCGCACGAGGGCCGACGACACTGGCAATTGGGGTTGGGTGCCGGAAACCCACTTCCAGGGCGGCAACAACTATGAGGCAGACGCTGGACTCAGGTATTGCTAGCTGAGGCATCACGGGCGGACCTGACGGCGGTTGCCTGTCGACACGGCGGGCAGTTCTCCGCATCGCCCCGATAGCTGCCGACCTTAGGTGCGGTGCGGTGCGGGTCCAGGGGCGAGCTTGCTCGCTCGCTTGCGACGCCGGAGGCGCCCTTGACGCGTGCCGGACCGGACCGTCCCTTCCATCATTGCTAGCGGGGCGATGCGGGAGCCCACCAGCAGACGGGAGCATGCGTCAGGCGAGGGCGGCGGATAGCCGGCCTTTCCCCGGCAACTACCACATCGGCAGGGGTGTCGATCGTTGATGGCGAGTTCTGCTGTCTTCGATCCGGCACCCTGTTGGCACGTGCGCGCCAAGCCAAGGGACGCGCCCAGAACGCAGCGAAGCGGAGTGGAGGGCAGGCGGACCGCCCTGCGGTGGCGGCGCGCTTTCGGGCCCTGGAGGGGCCCGTCTTGAGAACATCGCGCCGCTCACTGCAAGTGAGGCGACCATCGACAACGTCTACCGCCCGAAGGTAATCAATCGAATTATCCCCGGGATTGGTGAGCATCGTCTCGACCGGCTTGAGCCGGAGCACCTGGAGGTTTTCTACACAGATTTGAAGCGGGCTGGACTGAGCGCGAAAACAGTCCTTGACTATCACCGCATGATCAGTAGAGCTTTGAAGATGGCTCATCGGCGCAAAATAGTCGGCGTCAACGTTGCGACAATGATTGATGCGCCCAGCCACATCGATACCGAGATCGAGCCGTTGCTGCAGGAAGACGCGAAGGCCATTCTGAATCAGGCAAAGACGGTTCACAACGGGCCTCGATGGTCCGTCGCGTTTGCCCTTGGACTTCGACAGTCGGAGGCATTGGGAATGAGGTGGAAGTACGTCGATCTGGAGAAGGGGCAACTGCGGGTCTTTCAGTTGAAGCGCCGCCGTTTTGCCCACGGGTGCGAAGATCCGGTGGCATGCATCCGAACACGCCACAAAGATGCCTGCGGACCGGATTGCACTGGGCACGCGCGTTACTGCCCTGAGCGTGTCGGCGGAGACTGGGAATTTCGAAGGCCCAAGGGTGGCAAGACTCGACCTGTGCCGATTCCTGAGCCATTGATTCCGCTGTTGAAGGCACACAAGGCTGCGCAGGCCGCGGACCGACTCGCGGCCGGCAGTGTTTGGGAAGACTGGGGTTTGGTCTTCTGTCGTCCGGATGGCCGGCCGATCGATCCTCGCGATGACTGGGGCGCGTGGCAATCGCTACTTGAGGCTGCCGGGGTTCCGCACGCTCGCCTCCACGATGCTCGGCACACGGCTGCGACCCTGCTGCTTGAGCAGGGAGTTGACATCCGGGTCGTGCAGGAGATCCTCGGGCATTCGTCCATCGCCGTGACCAAGCGCTACACCCACGTTACGTCTCGTCTCGCACGAGATGCTGCCGATCGTATGGGAAGGCGCTGTGGGGATGATGCCTATTGCAACCGCAACTGCAACCACCGGTCCGGCCGTAGTCTGCGGGGCATCACGCGTGAGCCGGTTGATGCTCTTGTTTTGTTGGCGTGTTGGTCACTTGGTGGGCTTGCTCTGGCTGGTACAAAGGACGCGGCCCCGCAAAGGTATGAGCTTGCGGGGCCTTTGCTGTGGGGTGGCGGGCGTTATGGGGTGGCTAGGCGGCGGAGGGTGTTGGCGTAGCGGCGGGCGGCTTGGTGCTGGGCTTTGCGGGTGATGGGGCCGCCGAGGCGGGTGTACCAGGTGGCGGGACGGCTGTATGCACGGACGGTGAAGTGGATGCCGTCGGGTTCGCGGGTGACGACGAAGGACTCCTCGCCGGACGCGGGATGGCCTTGCAGGGTGCCGTAGCCGAAGCCGATCCGGTCGGGTTCGTCGACCGTCCAGACCACGCGGCACGGGACCGGGAGACCGACCAGGCCCAACGGAGTCGCAGTGCGGAGACGGCCGATCACCATGCCGGCGCCAAGGCGGCCGAGGGTGTTCGTGCCGATCCTCGCGGGACTGTCCGTGGCCGTCATGGGCAGGCCGGCGGTGCGGTGCATCCGCCAGTTCAGCAGGGCCTCGCCGGCGCGACGGAACACCTCGTCGCCCTCGCCGATCCTGGCCTTGTACTCGAGACGGTGGTAGCCGGGCGGCGTCTCGTCGTACCGGGTCGAACCGACCACGTTGTACGTGAACCGCAGGCCGTCCAGGTCCTCGAGCTTCATCCGGCCCCTTCCGTCGTACCGAGTCGTCGCCAGGCCAGCAGCCCGCAGAGCGCGAAGCCGACCGCGTTCGCCAGCCCGTGAGTGGCGACCATCCACTCCAACGGTAGATAGGGCGTCGCGACCACATGCCCCAAGGCCCAGCTCAACGCGAGGAGCATGGTCACCACCAGCACTGCGGCGGAGACGGTGAGCAGTACGGCGGTAGTCCGGTCAGCCTCTTGTGCTCGGCGCCAGAGGTTCCATCCGACCAGCCACATCCCGGCGGTCAGTACGGCGGCACCGGCGAGCTCGACCGGGTCGCCGAGAAAGAACCCGAGCAGGACGATCCCGGTGCCGAGCGGGACGCTGATCGCGGCCGCGTCGCCGGCCGTCGTACGCGGTCCGGCGACCAGGAAGGCGATCAACGCCGCCGCGAACCCGGCGAAATGGAAGTGCGCAACCGTGAGCGACAGCACGGTCAGGTTGAAGCCGAAGAGTTCGTACGACGATCGCTCGGCAACCAACGCGAGCGCGGCGATCGACGGAGTCGCGAGCGCGGTGTAGAGCGCGATCTCGCGGGGCCGCAACTGCTTGTGCTGCAGGAAGTCGCGGCCGGCAAAAGTGATCAGGACAACGGTGCCGGCTAAGTAGACCGAGGCCAGAACGATTGACGCCGTGCCGCGCGGAAGCCAGAGCGAGACCACACCGGGCACTGCGAAGAAGAACCACCAGCGTGGGCTGGTGGTTCTCAACGAACGCCGGCCGAGGGCGAGCCGCCCCGGCAGCAGGGTGAGCCCGAGCGGCACGACGACGAGCATGCCCAGGCTCACCACTGCATGAACAAGACCGATCAACTGCTCTTCAGACCGCTGGTCTTGTCCTCCTTCAGCGCCTGGAAGAGCGCCTTCGCCTTGGCGGTGTCCCACTTGACCGACGAGCCCTTGTAGCTGGTGTCGGACACCGGGACCGTGAGCGTGACGCCGTCACTGCCTCCGGCGACCGCCTTCATCGCCAGCGCGAACTTGACCATGTCCACCGGGCCGCTGTCGTTGTCGATGGTCAGCGCGTCGGCGCTCGCCGTACCCAGCCGGAAGTAGCGGACCGGGTTCAGGAACGTCCACGGCGACACCGCCTTGTCCGCGACCGCGCCGATCATCTCGCGCTGCCGCTGCACCCGGCCGAGGTCGCCGAGCGGGTCGGACTTGCGGGCGCGAACGTAGCCGAGCGCATTGGTGCCGTCGAGCTGCTGGCAGCCGGCCGGCAGATTGATGTGCGCGTCCTTGTCCTTCATTGCCTTGGGCAAGCACATCTCCACGCCGCCGACACCGTCGATGATCCCGGCGAAGCCGCCGAAGCCGATCTCGACGTAGTTGTCCACCCGCAGACCGGTGACACCCTCGACCGTCTCGACCAGCAGTTTCGGTCCGCCGAACGCGAACGCCGCGTTGATCTTGTTGTGGCCGTGCCCCGGGATCGGCACGTAGCTGTCCCGCGGCAGGCTGATCAGCGCGGTCGGACCGGACTCGGGCACGTGCAGCAGCATGATCGTGTCGGTGCGCTTGCCGGCCGAGTTGCCGGTGCCCAGCTTGGAGCGTTCGGCCGGGCTGAGGCCTTCGCGGCTGTCGGAGCCGACCAGCAGGTACGTCGTACCGGGCGTCTCGGCCGGGCGTTCGCCGGCCGGCATGGCGTCGACCTTGTCGATCCGTCCCCACGCGTACAAGGGCACGCTGATCAGGGTGAGGAGGAACAGCAGGACGATCAGACCGATGAGGCGGCCGAACCAGTTGCGCCGCTTCTTCGGCTTGGCCGGCGGCCGGTTCACGTAGCGCGGGTCGATGGGCTGCGGTTGACTCATACCCATGACCGTATCGGGGTCGGGCGTTCAAGACGTCAGCCCCCTGAATGGTTCTACCGGTCGGAAAGTCGGTCCGCCTCCTTCAGAAGGAGGAAATCCGGCCGGATATCGAACCAGATCGCCGGAACGCGCGTGGGGACAGGCCGACACGCCCTGTGAACAAGCGGGTGAAGTACGCCGGGTCGTCGTACCCGACCCGCCGGGCGATGGTCGCGACAGGCAGGTCCTCCTCCGCAAGCAGAGCCTTGGCGGTGTTGAGTCTTGTGGTCAAGACCAGTTCCTGCGGCGTGGAGCCCGTCGTACGACGCACGGCCTCGCGCAGCTCCCTGACGCTGAGTCCCAGTTCGCCGGCATAGTCCTGAACGCTGAGCGCCCGGCACGCGATCCCAGCCAGTTGAGCGGCCACATCGTCGTCCGGTGGCGGTGCAGCCTGGCCGATGAGGTCATACAACGCAGCAACAGTCTGTACGGCGTTGTGCGTGGCGCTGACCCGTAGCAGCCGGGTGAAGGCGCGGTCGATGGGTCGGGGATCGGTGTAGCGCCGTACGGGCTGGCTGGGGTCGAGGTGACCCAGTGCGGTGAGTGCTGCTGTTGCTGGACCGCTGAAGAGTGTCCAGGCCTGGCGCCAGCGGGTGGTGGGGCGGTAGCCGTGCAGCACGCCCGGGTAGAGCCAGAGCATGGCCGGAGCTCGCACTTCGAACAGATGACGGTCAGGGCCGTGCAACAGGTGGCCTCGGCCTTCCTTGATCCAGACGAGGGCATGGCAGCCGAGAGCGCGCTCAGTCGTCCTGGCGCTCTCCTGCTCGCCCACACCTAGGCAGAAGAGTCCAAGTTGGCGCTCCGGATGACCAGGGGTCAGATAGATCGACCAGTTCGGCACGTGACAAGAGTCCAAGAAGTAGGTCGCCGGTGTCCATTCCGGTGCGCCGCCGGTCGCGGGTGGAATGGGCGATGTGCTGACATCCAATGGGTACGTGCTGGACGAATCCCCGCGACGGCTCGGTGAGTTGAGCGTCGTACCGGAGCGGGAGCGTGCGGACCTGCCGCGACTGCGGGAACGGCTTCGGCGGGACGGATACCTGTACCTGACCGGGTTGCTGGATCCCGAGGTGGTGGTGGGGTTCCGGCAGTACTACTTCGAGCTGACGGGGGCGGTGACCGATCGGGCGTCGTACCGGAAGGTGCTGTTCGACCGGATCGTGCCGGGGCCGGAGTACGCCGCCTTCTGTGCGCAGCCGGGCCTCAGAGGGTGGTTCGAGTGGTTCCTGGGTGGTGAGCCGTTTCTGCACAAGCGGAAGATCATCCGGCAGACCGCACCGGGCGAGAACGGGATCGGTACGGCGACGCAGGCCCACTACGACCTGGTGTACCTCCGGGGAGGCAGTGACCAGGTGCTGTCCGCGTGGATCCCGCTCGGCGCCTGCCCGGTCGATCTGCGGCGGTCTGGCGTACCTGGAGGGCAGTCACCATCGGGTGCGCGCGGAGGAGGCGGCGGGACGGCTCAAGCGCCCGGCCGCGTCGATCACTGCCGACCTGCCCGCGCTGGCCGACGAGTATGACGCCAGGTGGCTGGTCGCCGACTATGCGGCCGGCGATGTGGTCATTCACACCGCGCACACGATCCACGCGGCCCTGGACAACGTCTCGACCGGCATGCGGCTGTCCACCGACATCCGCTACCAGCGATCCGAGGACGCCATCGACGGTCGCTGGCAGAACCACTGGCACGACCAGGACGGGCTGTGATGAGGCAACGACGACCGTGTGGACGGCAAAGTTCCCGCCATCACGGGGTTGACCGGAATGCGGGCGCTTCTCGCTAACGACAATCATTTTGGTTAAGGTGCTGGCGATCGATCGGGCCGCGGCTGAGGTGCGGCCCGGCGGGCGAGTCTGAGGAGAGCCGTGAATCGCAACGAGCTGGTCGCCGGCGTCGCGCAGAAGGCGGGCATTCCGCGGAACCAGGCCGAGAAGGTCCTCGACGCCCTGGGCGACGTCGTCACCGAGGCCGTGCACAAGGGCGACAAGGTGTCGCTGACCGGTCTGCTGAGCATCGAGCGGGTGATGCGCGCACCGCGCACCGGCCGCAACCCGCAGACCGGCGAGCCGCTCTCCATCCCGGCCGGCTACTCCGTCCGCCTCTCGTGCGGCAGCCGGCTGAAGGCTGCCGCACGTGGAGACCTGCGGACCATCTCCTGACGCTGTCCCATCACCGCCGTACTGCGGTGACCCAGTACGGCGTGGTGGGTGTCGGTGTGGTCGAGAACCGGGCGTTCGGCAGGTAGAGACGCTTGCCGAAGGCCGCCACGGTCGTCGGCACGTCGAAGCCCGGATCCGTGATCACACGGGCCAGTGAGCCTTTGGTGCCGGCCCGATCGAGCTTGACCACCGCGACCTGGTTCAGCTGGTTCCGTACGACGTACAGGGTCCGGCCGATCGTCAACAGGCCGTCGCCGTTCGTCATGAGCGCAGTGAGAGCCACCCGCTTCGTGACGCCGGTCGATGGGTTCACCCGGAACAGCAGACCGGTCGACGACTGCACGATGATCAGCGCGCGCCGGTCAGGCGTCAGCGTGATGCCGTTGGCGTTGAACCCTGGCTGGTGCACGTAGTCACCGGTCAACGGGATCGTGCGGACGGCGGACTGCCCGGCCAGCTTGCCGTGACGACCGAACGGCACCTTGTAGATGACGGCCTTCTGCGAGTCGGTGAACCATGCGGCATCCCGGCCCAGCACGACGTCGTTGACGAACGTCGCCGCGTCCGCCGCCAGCTGGTACGTCGCCAGGATCCTGCCGGTGCGGGTGTCGACCACCCGGGCGTTCCCCGCTGGTCCGCCCGCGACGAACAGCCGGCCGCGGTGATCGATCTTCAACCCGACCGACGGCGTGCCGGGCCCCTGGCTGATCACCTTGCCCTTGCCGGTCCGCAGACTGGCGGCGTAGATGTCGCCGTCCGCCAGCGAGCCGAAGTACGCCGTACTGCCCCTGATCGCGATGCCCTCGGGCCGGAACCCGTTCGGCAGCTCGATCCGGGCCGGGAAGGCACGGGCGCCCGACATTTTGGCGGTGGTGGCAGTGCCGGCAGTGCCGAAGCGGATCGGGTCGCACAGGCCGTCGTCGACCGAGTGCTTGACGGTTGCCGGACCCGGCGCCGGTGCCGGTGCCGCCGGGCCGCCGGTGGCAGCCGCCGACGTGGTGACGAGTCCCAGGATCAACGCGGGCAGGCCGAGTGCGGCCGTGAGACTACGGATCAACATGAGTGATTCCTCCCCTGGAGAATTTCACCGTAGGGCAACCAGCCGCACTCGTGAATGGTTCAGCGTTTGACCGCTGTGACCCAGTACGGCGTGTCCGGAGTGGGCGGCTGGACGTTGAAACGGGCGTTCGGGAGGTAGAGCCGCGAGCCGAACGCTGCCGCGGTGGTCGGTACGTCGAAGTCCGGGCTGGTGATCTGGTCGACCAGGCGACCGCTGGTGCCGGACGAATTGAGCTTGAGCACCGCGATCGTGTTCAGCCGGTTCTGGACCACGTACAGCGTGGTGCCGATGACCAGCAGGCCGTCGCCGTTCGTCATCAGTACGTCGCCGATGTCGATGCGCTTGGTGGCACCGGTGCGCGGGTCGACCCGGAACAGGAAGCCGGTGGACGACTGGACGATGATCAGGGCCCGGCCGTCCGGGGTGAGCGCGATGCCGTTGGCGTTGTTGACATCCGGGACGTGCTGGTAGTCGCCGCTGTACGCGATGGTCTTGACCGCGGACTGTGCGGGCAGCTGGCCGTGGCGGCCGAGCGGGACCTTGTACAGCACGGGCTGCCGCGAGTCGGTGAACCAAGCCGCGCCCTTGCTCAGGATCACGTCGTTCACGAACGTCGGGGCGGTGGCGAAGTTGTAGCTGGCGAGCACCGTACCGGTGCGGGTGTCGATGACCCGGCCGTTGCCGCCGGCCGCACCGGCCACGAACAGCCGGCCCCGGTTGTCCACCTTCATCCCGAGCGATCCGGTGCCCGGCCCCTGGCTGATCACCTCGCCCTTGCCGGACTTCAGGTCGGCGGCATAGATGTCGCCGTCGAGTCGCGAGCCGAAGAACGCCGTACCGCGGTCGATCGCGATTCCTTCCGGCTGGAAGCCGTTCGGCAATTCGATCCGGGTGGGGAACTTCGTCGGGTGTGCGGCTGCCGAGGTGCTGACGAGACCGAGCATCAGCGCGGGGACGCTGAGTACGGCGGTGAGCCGACGGACAAGGCGTGGCATGGGCGGGTCCTCCTGATCCGGTGTCTTCACGATTCAGTGCCTTTACCCGGAACAACGGCATGGCCCTGTGGATAGTTCAAAGCCGCGATCGGGCTCACCGGGTACTGTCGCTGGCAGCAAGATCAGCCACTGGACGAGTAGGGGCAGGGATGACAGCAGGGATCGACATTTCGGGTCTGTCCGGCGACGTGCGGCCGCAGGACGACCTGTATCTGCACGCGAACGGGCCGTGGCTGGAGCAGCACGAGATCCCGGCGGACAAGGCCATCTACGGCGCCTTCCACGCGCTGTCCGACACCGCCGAGCAGGACGTCCGCGCGATCGTCGAGAAGACGGTCGTCGCCGGTCATCCCGACGGCAGCCAGGCGCGCAAGGTCGCCGACCTCTACAGCAGCTTCATGGACGAGGAGACGATCGAGCGACTCGGTGCCGAGCCGATCGCCGACCAACTCGCCCTGGTCCGCGGGATCGCCGACGTCGGCGGCCTGGTCGCGGCGCTCGGCTCCCTCGAACTGCAAGGTGTGTCCGGCGTGTTCCACACCTGGATCGACGCCGACGCGAAGAAGTCCGACGAGTACATCGTGTACTTCATACAGGGCGGTATCGGCCTGCCGGACGAGGCCTACTACCGCGAGGACACCTTCGCCGAGATCCGTACGGCGTACGTCGCGCACGTCACCCGGATGCTCGAGCTGGCCGGACTGCCCGACGCGGCCGCGGCCGCCGGGCGGATCATGGAGCTGGAGACGCGGATCGCGGCCGGGCACTGGGACCGGGTCAAGGATCGCGACGTCACGCTGACGTACAACAAACTCGACCGGGCCGGGCTCGACGAGCTGACCCCTGGGTTCGACTGGACGCGGTGGCTCGAGGGCGCCGGCGTACCGGCGAGTGCGATCGAGCAGGTCGTCGTCCGCGAGCCGGAGTTCTTCACCGCGGCCGCCGGAGCGCTGCAGGAGATCGGGCTCGACCGGTGGAAGGAATGGCTGAGCTGGCGGATCGTGCACGACGCGGCGCCGCTGCTGAGCAAGGCCTTCGTGGACGAGAACTTCGCCTTCTACGGCAAGACGCTGACCGGTGCGCCCGAGCTGCGCGAGCGGTGGAAGCGCGGTGTCGGCGTCGTCGAGTCCGCGCTCGGCGAGGCGCTCGGGAAGCTGTACGTCGCCGAGCACTTCCCGCCGGCCGCGAAGGCCCGGATGGTCGAGCTGGTCGCGAACCTGGTCGAGGCGTACCGGCAGCGGATCGACGCCCTCGACTGGATGGGACCCGACACCCGGCAACGCGCGCTGGACAAGCTCGGCGCGTTCGTGCCGAAGATCGGCTACCCGGACAAGTGGAAGGACTACAGCGCACTCGAGACCGACCCGGCCGACCTGTTCGGCAACGTGCGCCGGTCGGTCGCGGTGGAGACCGCGCGTGAACTGGCCAAACTCGGCCAGCCGGTCGACCGGGCCGAGTGGAAGATGACGCCGCAGACGGTCAACGCGTACTACAACCCGCGGATGAACGAGATCGTCTTCCCGGCCGGCATCCTGCAGCCGCCGTTCTTCGACCTGGACGCCGACGACGCGGTCAACTACGGCGCGATCGGCGCGGTGATCGGGCACGAGATCGGGCACGGCTTCGACGACCAGGGCTCCCGGTACGACGGCGACGGCAACATCAACGACTGGTGGACCGACGACGACCGCGCCGCCTTCGAGCAGCGCACCGACAAGCTGGTCGCGCAGTACGACGTACTCGAACCGCTCGAGACGCCCGGGCAGCACGTGAACGGCAAGCTCACCCTGGGCGAGAACATCGGCGACCTGGGCGGCCTGTCGATCGCGTACGTCGCCTACCAGCTCTCACTCGCCGGCGCCGAGCCGGAGGTGATCGACGGGCTGACCGGGAGCCAGCGGTTCTTCATCTCCTGGGCGAACGCGTGGTCCACCAAGACCCGCCCGGAAGAGGCGGCCCGGCGACTGGCGATCGACCCGCACTCCCCGCCGGAGTTCCGCTGCAACGCGGTCGTGAAGAACATCGACGAGTTCCACCAAACCTTCAGCATCAAAGAAGGCGACGGTATGTGGCTCACCCCAGAGGACCGCGTCCGCATCTGGTGACCTGCGAAGGGGCGCACGACCTGTGCGCCCCTTCTGCACTGCGGTATTAGGAAGACATCCAGTTCTGGAGGGCTTCTACTTCGCGCGGCATGGCGTCGGAGAGGTTTTCGGCGCCGTCGTCGGTGATCAGGATGTCGTCCTCGATCCGGATGCCGATTCCGCGGAGGTCCTCCGGGACGGTGAGGTCGTCGGCCTGGAAGTACAGGCCCGGCTCGACCGTGAGCACGTACCCGGTCTGCAGGTCGCCCTTGCGGTACTTCTCCTCGCGCGCGGCCGAGCAGTCGTGTACGTCGAGGCCGAGCATGTGGCTGACGCCGTGCAGGGTGTAGCGCTGGTAGAGCATGCTCTCCGGGTCGAGCGCCTCCGCGGCCGACACCGGCAGCAGTTCCATCGCGTCGAGGCCGTGCACGATGACCTCCATCGCGGCCTCGTGCGCGGTCCGGAACGTGACCCCCGGCCGGAGCGCCTCGATGCCGGCGTTCTGCGCGTCGAGCACCAGCTGGTACAGGTCGCGCTGGCGCGGGGTGAACTCGCCGCTGACCGGCAGGGTGCGGGTGATGTCCGCGGTGTAGAGCTCGCGGTTCTCCACGCCCATGTCCAGCAGCATCAGGGTGCCGTCGACGACCGGGCCGTCGTTCTCGATCCAGTGCAGCGTGGTCGCGTGCGGTCCGGCCGCGGCGATCGAGGTGTACCCGACATCGTTGCCCTCGGCCCGGGCCCGGCGCCAGAACGTGCCCTCGATCCAGCGTTCGCCGTACTCGCGGACCTTGTCCATCTCAGCGAGGACGTCGGAGAAGCCGCGGTGCGTGATCGCGACCGCGTTGCGCAGCTGCTCGATCTCGAACGGGTCCTTGACCAGCCGGAGCTCGGACAGTGTCGCGGCCAGCTCCCGGTCCCGGTCGGCGTCCGTCTTCGCGCCACTCAGCAGCGTGCTGATCGAGTCGTCCTCCCCCCGCCGTACCCGGGTCGGTACGTCGGCCTTGAGCGCGTCCGCGAGCCGGTCGACGTGCCGGGTCTCGATCCCGAACTCCTTGGCGGTCTCGGTCAGCGACGGACGGCGGCCGGCCCACAGTTCGCCGTACATCCGGTCGCGCCAGAACTCCTCGCCCTCGCTGCGGTCGGAGCGCGGGCGGAAGTACAGCACCGGGTCGTGGCCGCTGGTGCCGTTCGGCTCCAGCACCAGGACAGCGTCGGAGGTCTGGTCGCCGGCCAGCCAGACGTAGTCGGTGTGCGGACGGAAGACGAAGTCGGTGTCGTTCGACCGGACCTTGTACGTTCCGGCCGGGATCACCAGCCGCTCGCCGGGGAACGCCTGCGACAACGCGTCCCGCCGCTTCGCCGCCCACACCCCGATGTCGCTGAGCGTGACGTCCTGTCGCTCGGAGTCGGCCCAGCCCGAGTTCATGAACGCCCGGAGCTTCGGGTTCGGCTCGCTGTCGTGCGACGCGGTCTTCGGCGCCGCTGCGGTGCCCTCGGCCGCGGTCTCGACAGCCGCGGTCTCGACGGCCGCGGTCTCGACGACGGTGGCGTCGGCTGCGGTCTCGACGGCTGCGGTCTCGGCGGTGGCCTCGGTGGCGGTGGGCTCGGCGGTCTGGCCTGCGGTGGTCTCGGTCGTGTCGGTCATCGTCGACCAGTCCTCATCTCGGCGCGCGGGGCTGTGCGATGTTCAGCCCAGGTGATGGCTAGGTGTGCAGTTGGTCGCCGCGGAGCGTGCCGCTGTCGGGCAGCGCCTCGGCGGGGTCCGAGCCGATGCGGGTGATCGCATTGTGCTCGTTCACGAAGACTACGCTCGGCTCGAACACCTTCGCCTCCGCGGTGTCGAACATCCCGTACGCGATCAGGATGACCAGGTCGCCCGGATGGATCAGGTGCGCCGCCGCCCCGTTGATCCCGACCACCCCGGACCCGCGCGGCCCCTCGATCAGGTACGTCGACAGCCGGTGGCCGTTGGTGATGTCGACGATGTCCACCTTCTCGCCGGGCAACAGATCGGCCGCGTCCATCAGGTCCGCGTCCAGCGTGCAGGACCCCACGTAGTCCAGATCCGCCTGCGTCACCGTCGCCCGGTGCACCTTCGACTTCATCATTTCGCGCCACATGCGCGCCATGATCCAGCCCAACCCCGCCCTTGTCAGTGGCCACCATCACCCATCCGGTTCAGCCCGAGCCGACCGGCCGGGCGCCTGAACAGGAAGTGGGGGCCTGTGACAGGTTATTTCGTGTCTCAGACCCCTGTTTCCTGTTCAGGGCCCGCCTGCACCGACGATCAGCTGACCAGCTCCGGTTCGCGGTGGTCGGCCTCGGGCAGCCGGCGGCGGAGGGATTCGCCTTCGACGTCGACGTTGGGGAGGAGGCGGTCGAGCCAGCGGGGGAGGTACCAGGCGGAGCGGCCGAGGAGGGCCATCACGGCGGGGACCAGGGTCATCCGGACCACGAAGGCGTCGATGGCGACCGCGAGGGCGAGGCCGAAGCCCATCTCCCGGATCAGGGTCTGGCTGGACAGGATGAAGCCGGAGAAGACGGCGGTCATGATGACCGCGGCGGCGGTGACGACGCGCGCGCCGTGCGCGAACCCGTCGACGACGGCCGCGCGCGGTTCGGCGCCGTGGACGTGTTCCTCGCGCATCCGGGTGACCAGGAAGATCTGGTAGTCCATCGCGAGGCCGAAGACCACGCCGACCAGGAAGATCGGCAGCATGCTGATCACCGGACCGGTCTGCCCCTCGACCCCGAAGAGCCCGGCGAACCAGCCCCACTGGAACACCGCCACCACCGCACCGAACGTCGCCGCGACCGTCAGCAGGAAGCCGAGGGTCGCCTTCAGTGGTACGAGCAACGACCGGAACACCAGCATCAGCAGCACGAAGGCAAGGCCGACCACCAGCGCCAGATAGGGCACCAGCGCGTCGCGGAGCTTGTCCGAGAAGTCGATGCTGATCCCGGTCGCGCCGGTGACGGCCACCTCGGTGTTGTCGTTCTCCGGCAACGCCCGGATCGCCTGGACCAGGTCGGACGTCTGCGTCGTACCCGGACCGCTGGCCGGGATGACCGTCAGCAACGCGGTGTCCCCGGCCGGGTTGAACGTCGGCGGCGTCACCATCGTCACGTCCGGCAACCCGCGTACGGCGGTCGCGGTGGCAGCGGCCGCAGTCCGCGGATCGGCGGACGCACCCGCGTCGACGACCACCATCAGTGGACCGTTGAACCCGGGACCGAAGCCCTCGGAGAGCAGGTCGTACGCCTTGCGCTGGGTGGTGTCGGGAGCCGCGGTGCTGTCGTCGGGCAGCCCGAGTTCGAGGTCGGTCGCCGGGATCGCCAACGTACCGAGGCCGATCACCGTCACCAGCAGCACCGCCACCGGCCGCCGGGTCACGAACCGGCCCCACCGGCGCCCGGCAGACATCCGGCCGGCCGCCTCGGGATCGCCGGCCCGCAAGCCCGGGATCCGGCCGCCGAGCACCCGCCGACCGGCGAAGCCCAGCAACGCGGGCAGCAGCGTGAGGGCGATCGCGACCGCGAGTACGACGGTGAAGGCGGCCGCCAACCCCATCTGGGTGAGGAACGGGATGTCGACCACGAACAACCCGGCCAGCGCGATCACCACGGTCAGCCCGGCGAAGACCACCGCGGACCCGGCCGTGCCGGCCGCGCGGCCGACCGCCTCCTCGGGTTCCAGACCCGTGCCCAGCTCGTGCCGGTAGCGCGACATGATGAACAACGCGTAGTCGATCGACACCGCCAGCCCGATCATCAACGCCAGGATCGGCGTCCCGGACCCAATGTCCATGAAGCCGGTCGCGGCGGTGATCGCGGTGACCCCGATCCCGATCCCGATGATTGCCGACAGCAACGGAAGGCCGGCGGCGATCAGCGAACCGAACGTGATCAGCAAGACGACCGCGGCGACGCCTAGACCGATCACCTCGGTCAGGCTCTGCTCGTCCTGCACCTGCATGGCGTCACCGCCGTACTCGACCGTGAGGCCGGCCGCGCGCGCCGGTTCGACCGCGGTGGCCACCGCCTCCTGCGCCTCGGGCGTCACTTCCTGGGCGCCTACGTCGTACGTGACCTGGGCGTACCCGGTGCGGCCGTCGGCCGAGATCGCCTTGACGGTGAAGGGATCCAGGACTCTGGCCACCTGCGGGGCGTCGGTGACCCGGTCCAGGGTCTGGCGCACCTGTGCGGCGTTGGCCGGGTCCGTGAGCTGCTGGCCGTCGGGTGCCTGGAAGACGATCCGGGCCGAACCCGCGTCGGCCCCGGCCTGCGGGAACCGCTCATCGAGCAGGTCGGCGGCGCGCTGCGACTCGGTCCCCGGGATCGAGAAGGCGTCGGCCGTCGGGCCGGAGAGGGTGACCGCACCGGCGACACCCGTGGCCAGTAGTCCAAGCCATACCAGCACCACCAGCCGACGGCGGCGGAAAGCGAACCGGCCGAGCCGGTAGAGGAAGGTAGCCATGCGGCCGATCGTTCCGGCCGGCCGTTGTAGCCCGCGTCGGTCAGCCGTGGGCTTCTCGACGTACTGCGGACGCCGTACGAGCTACTGCGTCTGGGGTACGTCGGCCGGCAGCGTCGTACCGGGACGGACCAGGCCGGTCTGGTAGGCGATCACGACCAGCTGGGCACGATCGCGACAGCCGAGTTTCACCATCGCGCGGTTGACGTGCGTCTTCGCGGTCGAGGGCGACAGCACCA
>CAVYQT010000004.1:0-352740 GCA_963770725.1 uncultured Actinomycetota bacterium | reverse complement strand
ATGACGCCAAAGCCGACGCCTGACAGGCCAAGTCGGGCAGTCGCGGACGACGCCGTGTCGCCAACACCTGCGCACTGAAGGGGTGGGCGACCCAGCACAGCCGTCCGACCCGTGTGGTCGGTGTCCTGCTTTCACCGCGAGCGAGCGGCTGCCCGATCTTCTAGCTGCGGGAGCCCGAGGAAAGAGGGCCCAGGGACGATGTTACCGTGGCGGATGAGTTGGCCGTAGGCGTTGGGATCCAACGGTTCCAGTGCGAGGTCCAGCAGCGGGACGGCTGCCTCGGCCGGAGTGGCGGCGGCGCTGACGTCCCACCAGAGTCCGGAGGTGGGGGTGTTCATCATCCCTGGGCAGACCGCCGCCACCAGGATGCCGCGGGCGAGGTCGTCCTCGCGTCGCTCGTCGGCCATCGCGCGTACGGCGGAGACCTGGGCGATCTTCGACGGGATGTTGACGAACCCGGGCCATGAGCAGGCCGGGGCACTGCCGTCCCTGACCGCGTCGCGCCAGGCCGCGACTTGCTTGTCCACGTCGTCCAACGACGTGAGTCCGGCGAAGCGGTCATGCAGTACGGGCGCCAGGTGGTACAGCGTGCCGAATGAGCTGGCCACCACGAC
Organism: uncultured Actinomycetota bacterium; assembly: GCA_963770725.1. Classification (GTDB taxonomy): domain Bacteria; phylum Actinomycetota; class Actinomycetes; order Propionibacteriales; family Kribbellaceae; genus Kribbella. Next base: position 352,126 of record CAVYQT010000004.1, on the reverse strand, counting down.
GAGCCGCCCGCTGTCGCGCAGCAGCGGCGCGAAGGCGCGCAGCACCCGGGTGGTGCCGAAGTTGTTCACTTCGATGTACTCGTCGATGATCGCGCGCGGGTCGTCGTCCGGCCCGACCGCTTGGACCGCGTTGTTGAAGACGATGTCGACGCCCCCGTGGCCCGCTCCTTCTCGGCGGCCAGCTTCTCCGCCGCATCGGGATCGGACACGTCCAGCACCTCCGCGCGAACCCGCGCCCCCCCGATCGGGATGGCATCGACCGCAGCGTGACGCGGTCGACGTCGCGACCGGTGAGGTAGACGGTGTCGTTGGGCGCCAGGCGGCGGGCGAGCCCCTCGACCAGCGCCAGCCCCAGCCCCTGGGTGGCGCCGGTGACGAGGGCGACTTTCGGTGTGTTGGTCATCGCTTCCCCGGGTTCGTCGGTTCTCCGCCACGCTAGGCAGCCGGAAGCCATGCGAACAGCGAAAGTTTGTCAACCGTGGTATGCGTAGATGTCATGGCCTTCACCGATGCTTCACTGACCGCCCTGCGGGTCTTGCGCGAAGTGGCAGAGCGGGGCACGCTCACCGCCGCGGCCACCGCGCTCGGCTACACGCAATCGGCGGTCTCCCGGCAGATCGCGTCGCTCGAACGCGCCGCCGGAACACCGCTGCTGGAACGGCGTCACGACGGCGTCCGCCTCACTCCTGCCGGCCGAATCGTCGTACGCCGCGCAGCCGCCGTGATCGACGAGATCGACGCAACCGCAAGCGAGCTGGCCGGCCTGCCTGAGGAGCAGGGCACGGTCCGGCTCGGCTGGTTCACCAGCGCAGGCGTGTGGCTGGTCCCCCGAGCGCTCGCCGCACTGCGCGACTCAGACCCGGCCATCACGGTGGTCACCCGCGAAGGCAGTACGCCGGCCCTCGTGCGCGCGCTACGCGCCGGCACCCTGGACCTCACGCTTCTCGCCTCCGCACCACCGTTCCGCCCACCCGACAACGAAACCCCCGCGCTGGAGCTGCAGACCCTCACCGAGCGCAGCCTGCGCATCGCCGTACCCGCCACCCATGCGCTCGCGCGCGCCGAGTTCATTGACGTCGCCGACCTGCGCGGGCAGCGCTGGATCGCCGGCCCGGTCGAGGAGCACCTGATGGGAGTCTGGCCGGGTCTCGACGAGCGGCCCCGGATCGCCCACACCGCCCGCGACTGGCTGGCCAAACTCCACCTGGTCGCCGCCGGCTGCGGCATCACGACCGTGCCCGCCGCCTTCTCGCACGCGATACCGCCGGGCGTGCGGATCCTCCCGGTCCGTGGCGGCCCGCCGAGCAGAGACGCATCCTGCTCGCACAACTCCCCCGCCCGCTTCCCGAGCCGGCCGCCCGCCTGGCCGAAGCCCTGCGCACCGCCGCGATCGAAACAGAGCCACCTGCATAGCCACGAGCTGGAGCCTTGTCTGACCCGTACGGGCTTCGGCGGGTCGGGGGCTGCGTTCATGCCGCGTAGGGCGTCGGCCAGTTGGCGGCGCGCGGTGACGCCCAGCTTCGTGAAAACCTTGCGGATGTGCCACTCGACGGTGCGTGGACTGATGAACAGCTCCGAGGCGATCTCGGCGTTGGTCAGGCCGCTCGCCGCGAGGCGAGCGATATGCAGTTCCTGCGCCGTGAGGTCCAACTGCGTCTCCACCGTCTGCCGGCGGACCGTCTCGCCGGTGGCGCCGAGCTCGCGGCGCGCCCGGCCGGCGAACGCCTCCAGCCCCATCTTCGCCAACGCGTCGTACGCGGAGCGCAGCTGTTGCCGTGCTTCCACCCGGCGACCGGCACGACGGAGCCACTCGCCGTACAGCAACCGGGCCCGCGCCGACTCGACGCGCAGGCTGGTGCGATCAAGGCGGTCGACCGCTTCACGGTAGAGCTCCTCGGTCCGGGGCCCGTCGAGTTGAGCCTCCGAACGCGCCGCGACGCCAGCAGCCCAGTCCGTACCGCTCGCCCGGGCTGTCTCGGCGAGCTCCTCGGCGGCGGTCGCGGCAGCGGCCGAGTCACCGGTACGGGCTGCCGCTTCCACAAGCTCGACGAGACTCCAGGACCTGACCACCATCTCCTCGGGGTGAGCGGCCGCCGTACGTGCGGATTCGAGAGCCGCCGGATAGCGGCCACGACTGTTGCTCAGCAACGCGTTCGCCCAATGGGTCAGGGATACACCGAGCCCTTCACCGCGCGCGGCGGCGTCACGCCGCGCCGACGCGAGCAGCCGGGTCGCGTGCTCGTCGCGCGCCTCGAAAGCGGCCAGGCCGATGGCGCCGTACTGCGTCATCCTGATCTGTGCGAGCTCCGTCGCTGCCTCGGCCTCGTGGACCAGGGTCGCCGCAGCGGGCAGGTTCCCGGAGAACAGATCCACGAAGACGCGTGAGTTGAGAGCCAGCGGCAGCGCGCTCACGGCACCCGAGTCCCGGACGATCCGCAGGTGCCGGCCGGCCAGCTGATCCCATGCCGTGTGGTCTCTCATGTCGATCGCGACCACGGTCGCCAGCCAGAGAAACCGGACCGCCTCCTGGACAGAGATGTCGTCGCTGCCAAACGCCTGGATCGCGGCTCGGAGCTTCGGAGCCGCGGTCTGGTAGCCGTCGCCGAAGAGCACTGCGAGTGCACGCAGCAGGTCATCTCCACGTCGAGGCCGCGACGGCCTCGGTACGTCGCGCACCATCAGGGCAACCGCCACGGCGCCCGGCTTGGTGCCCAGGTGTCCGGCGAACCAGGCTGCGCTGAACGCGTCGACATAACTGTCCAGGGCCAACTCGACGTCGAGCGGCTCCAGCCGGCGCGCGGCACTCACGAGCAAAGGGACAGCTTCCCGGCCCCGATTGGCCGCGAGCCCGATCTGGGCGCGCAGAACGTCGAGGCGAGCACGCTGGAGTTCGTCGAGCGATCCGTGTTCGGCCACCGCGAGCAGTTGCAAAGCGTCCTCGAGAGCGCCGGCATGCATCATGGCCTGTGCCGCATTGAGTTGGCGCTGGACGCGGTCCGCGGCGTCAGGCGTCAGCACGGCCGCCCGCTCGAGGAATGCGGCGGCCGCGGCCAGTCCGCCTTGTGCCAGCGCACGATCGGCAGAGCGTTCGAGTTGCGCCGCGACGGCCTCATCCGGCCCCATCGCGGCGGAGGCGCGGTGCCAAGCCTGCCGATCAGGGTCTGCCTGCGGGTCGGTGCCATCGGCCAGCGCTCTGTGCGCCGCTTGTCGCTCCGCAACCGTGGCTGAGCGGTAAGCCACCGAACGCACCATGGGATGCCGGAAGCGAACGGTCTCGCGGAGTTCGATCAGCCCGGCCTGCTCGGCCGGCCGGGCGGCATCCACCCCGATGCCGAGCCGATGGGCCGCGCGCCACAGCAGACGGACATCGCCGAGTGGCTCCGCCGCCGCGGTGACCAGCAGAAGGCGCGACTCGCGCGGAAGCAGTTCGAGCCGGGCACGAAACCCCTCCTCCATCCGGCTTGTCAGTGACCTCTTCCCGGTCGTGCTGCCGGGTACCGGTCCGAAGCTGAGTTCGGCCGCGGTGAACCATCGCGGTAGCTCCAGCAAGGCCAGCGGATTCCCGTGCGCTTCAGCCAGGAGGCGCTCTCGCACGCGAGCGTCGAGGCGACCGCTCACGGCCGAGTCCAGCATCGCCCGGGCGTCCGGTGCGGCGAGACCACGCAATGACAGACCCGGGAGACCTGTCCAGGTATTGGAGCTCTCGCCCTCCCTCACCGCGACGACCAGAGCGACGGAGTGGGCGATCGACTGGGCCGTCAGTCGGCGAGCCACGAAGGCGAGCGTCCGCACGGAGGCTTGATCCAGCCACTGGGCGTCATCGATGACGCCCACCACTGGGCCTTCCCTCGCACTTTCGGACAGCAACGTCGAGGTGGCCAGCCCGACCAGAAACTGGTCCGGCGGCGTTCCCTCGCGCAAGCCGAACGCTGTCGCCAGTGCGTCCGCCTGCGGGCCTGGAAGTCGATCGAGCATGCTCAGCAACGGCTCGCACAGCTCGTGCAGGCCGGCGAAGGCGAGCTCCATCTGCGATTCGACGCCGCCGACATGCAAGGTGCGACAGTCCGCCGCGGCTGCCACGACGTATTCCAGCAGATCGCTCTTGCCGATGCCGGGCGCACCGCGCAGGACGAGAACACCTTGACCGCCCAGACGCGCGGAGGCGACCAGGCGGTCCAGAGCCTCGCACTCGTCGCGCCGGCCCCGCAAGTGCGGCCGGGAACGGCTGGTTCTCCGGGACACGACCCCCTCCAACCCCTCGGTCTCACGCTCGCATCGGATCCTGCGGCGCGCAATGCCGGATCGCCCACCCGGGCGCGGATCGCATCAGGCTGAAACGTGGTCGAAGCACCAGTACATCGGCCAGTGTCTGGTACTGGCGCTATCGCGTGCACGGCGAGTGATGGTCGAGTCGTCGGCCCGGGCCGGTGTCTCGTGAGCAAACGATCGGGGAACTCGATGAACGCTCCGCAGTTTCACGTCACCGAGATCTCGGACGCCTACTGGAGAGTGTCGTTCGGCAACGGTCCGGTGAACCTCATCGACCCCGAAACGATCGAGCAACTCGGCGACCTCGTGGCCCGGATCGAGGAGGCTCCGGCGCTCACAGTCGTGGTCTTCGACAGCCTGAACCGTGACTTCTTCATGGCGCACTGGGACATCACCGCCCCCCGGGCCCAGCTGGCCGCGATGAGGCCCGGCCCGACCGGCCTGCACCCGTATGTGGACAACCTGGTCCGGTTGAGCAAGGTGCCCGCGGTCACCATCGCGGCCGTCCGGGGCCGGGCCCGTGGCGCCGGCAGTGAGTTCCTGCTGGCGACCGACATCCGGTTCGCGGGTGACGACGCCGTCATCGGCCAGGTGGAGGTCGGCCTGGGAGCGGTGCCCGGCGGCGGGGCGATGGCTCGCCTGGCGCGACTGGTCGGCCGGTCGCGGGCCGCCGAGATGATCCTCGGTGCCGACGACTTCCCGGCCGCACTCGCCGAGCGATACGGCTATGTCAACCGGGTCGTCCGCGACAGCGAGCTCGACGACTTCGTCGATCGGTTCGCACGCCGCATCGCCGGCTTCGACAAGACCGCGGTCGCCGGCGCCAAGGCACTGCTGGACCTGGCGTCGCTGCCCGCCGACGAGGAATTCGGACCCGGAATGACCGCGCTCCTCCAGACGGCATGGCGCCCGGTGAACGCCGCACGGATGCGGTACCTCCTCGACCGCGGCCTGCAGACGCCGACGGGCGTCGAGCTCGACCTCGGACGGGCGGTCGGTGAGATCGCGTCTCCGCAGAGCGATCTCTACCAGGACGGTTGGTCTGCCGGCTGACGACCGCCATTGCCCGCAGCCGGAGTCAGTGTCAGAGTGAGTTGCGCCAGGCTCCGACGTCGCCCCCATGCCGAGGCCGAATCTGCCAACGCTGACCCGGACGGATGGGTGCGCGATGACTGTCAGCTCAGGGTGGCCAGGCCTCCGTGGACGTCGATCCGAGTGCGATTCGCTGATGTCGCTGCTCCGTGCTGCTCGCGACGGGCAAAGCCAGGTCACGGTGGTCTGCGGCGAAGCCGGCATCGGCAAGACGGCCCTGCTGCAGTATCTGCTGGACAACGCCGACGGGTACCGCGTGAGCCGCGCAGCCGGTGTGGAGTCGGAGATGGAGCTCGCCTTCGCGAGCCTGCACCAGTTCTGTACTCCCCTTCTCGACCAGCTGGATCGGTTGCCGCTTCCGCAGCGGACGGCCCTCGACACCACTTTCGGCCTGGCGGCAGGACCCCCGCCCGACCGGTTCGTCGTCGGACTGGGTGTGCTCAACCTGCTGAGCTACGCAGCCGAGGAGCAGCCGCTGCTCTGCGTCATCGATGACGCCCAGTGGCTCGACCAGGCGTCCGCGCAGACCCTGGAGTTCGTCGCCCGCCGACTTCGCGCGGAGCCCGTTGCGATGGTGTTCGCGCTCCGTACGACGGATGATCAGACGAAACTGACTGCCTTGCCGCAGTTGCCGGTGGGTGGACTGAACGACCGCGATGCCGCCGACCTGCTCGGTTCCGTACTTGCCGGCCGGCTCGACGCCCAGGTCCGGGACCGCCTGGTGGCCGAATCGCACGGCAACCCGCTCGCTTTGCTCGAGCTTCCGCGCGAGTTGGTGTCCGCCGGCCGGACGCTCCGGGACGACAACGGCCCGGGCACCGGTCTGGCCGACCGCCTGGAACAGGGGTATCTCCGGAAGCTGGATTCCCTACCGATCCAGGCCCGGCAGCTACTGGTCCTCTCGGCCGCCGACCCGGTGGGAGATGTCGACCTGGTACGTCGCGCCGGACAGCGGCTCGGGATCGGCGACGAGGCGATTTCGGCGGCCGAGTCGACGGGGCTGCTCGAACTGCGTCACCGGGTCGAGTTCAGGCACCCGCTCGTTCGGTCGGCCGTCTACCGGGCGGCTGTTCCGGAGGACCGGCGTACCGTCCACCAGGCGCTCGCCGATGTCACGGATCCGGTCGGGGACCCGGACCGGCAGGCCTGGCATCGCTCCCGCGCGGTCGCCGGTCCCGACGAATCGGTCGCGACCGCACTCGAGCAGTCCGCGGACCGCGCCCTCGGCCGCGGTGGACTCACGGCGGCGGCAGCATTTCTCGAAGCCGCTGCGACGCTCACACCGGAGAACGATCGCCGGGCTCAGCGATCGCTTGCGGCCGCGCAGGCGAAGGCGACAGCCGGTACGTTCGACGACGCTCTGTCGTTGCTCGCCGAAGCACAGGCCGGACCGCTCGACGAGACCGAGAGCGCACGGGTGGACCTGCTGCAGGCGCAGATCTCCCTTTACTCCGAAGGCGGAAACAAGGGGCTCCCGCGACTTCTCGCGGCCGCCGCCCGACTCGAGCGGCTCGACCCGAAGCTCGCCCGGGAGACCTACCTCGACGCCTTCGCCGCGGCCATGTTCGCCGGACGGCTCGCGTCCGGGTCCGGCATCGGGATGCGTCAGGTCGCCGAGGCGATGCGCGAGATTCAGCTGCCGGCAGAGGCCGGCAAGGCCGATCTGCTACTGCGAGGGATCGCGGTGCTCTACACCGACGGCTACGCGGCGGCGGCGCCCGGATTACTCGATACCGTGCGCGCGTTCGGTTCTGACGACCTCACGATGGACGAGTCCGTGCGCTTCGCGTGGCTTGCGGCCTGCGCGGCGACGGATCTGTTCGACGACCTCAACTGGGACGTTCTCACCCGCCGGCACCTCACTGCCATTCGCGAGATCGGTGCGTTGAGCGTGCTGCCGGTCGCTCTCAACAGCCGCATCATCTACGACCTGTACAGCGGCGACCTGGCCGAGGCCGAGGCCCTGGTCGCCGAATGCGCCTGGGTCGCCGACGTGACCGGAGGGCAGAACACGATGCTGCCGTACGGCGAGGTCTGCCTCAGCGCCATCCGGGGCGACGCAGTACGGGCGGAACCGGGCTTCCGCAAGCTGCTCGACGACGTCACGCCCCGCGGTGAAGGGGTCGGCCTGAACATGATCGGCTGGTTCCAGGCTGTCCTGTTCAGCGGCCTCGGCCGACATGCGGAAGCATTGACCGCTGCCCGGCTGGCCGCCGCGTCACCACTCGAGCTCGGACCCCCGAAGTGGGCACTCGCCGAACTCGTCGAAGCCGCCGTGCACACCGAGAACACCGCGGACGCGAACCTGGCGTTCGAGCAGCTCACGTCGTACACCCAGGCCAGTGGCACCGATGCGGCCCTAGGAGTCGAGGCCGGCCGGCGAGCTCTCCTGCAGTCGGGCCGAGCTGCGGAAGAGTGCTATCGAGAAGAAGCCGAGAGGCTGGCGCATACGACGCTGCACGTCGAGCGCGCCCGGGCTCAGCTCCGGTACGGCGAATGGCTGCGACGTGAGAACCGTCTTGCGGCTGCACGCAGTGAACTGCGCTCCGCGTTCGAGACGTTCAGTGCGATGGGCCTGGACGGATTCGCCGAGCGTGCACGCCAAGAGCTCGCCGCGACGGGCCAGACCGTGCGCCGCCGAACGGTCGAGTCCACGGAGATTCTCACGGCGCAGGAGACCCACATCGCCCGGCTCGCTACGGAAGGCCTCACCAACTCCGAGATCGGCGACGCGCTCTTCCTCAGCGCCCGGACGGTGGAATGGCATCTGCGCAAGGTTTACACCAAGCTCGGGATCCAAACCCGCAAGGACCTACGCGAGTCCCTGCCGGAGTCGGCGCACGCGTCCGCCACGACACCCTGAGATCTCTCGACCCGGTCGGCCGTACGACTATTGGAGGTAGCGCGCTACCTGGTTCGCGGGGCGGACCGTGGCGCCGTCCGGATCTGCTCCGGCCGCGCGGAGCGCGCGGCGCTGTCGGAGCAGATCCCAGCACTGGTCGAGCTCGACTTCCAGCTCCTGCAGTCGTTGCGCCTGCGCAACCTGGTTGCTGACCCGATAGGCGTGGTTCTCCCGCAAGGCGTGTTCCTCACCGACGAGTCGCCGGATGGCGTCGTGGCCGGGAGGTGATTGCCGTAGTACACGGCCTGGACACCGATCTCCTTCTCGGCCACGTCCTCCGAGATCTGCCGCGGCGGCGGGGCCTTCAGGAGCCGCGCCAGGTATGGCAGCCACTCGCTGGTCGACCAGCGCCTCGACGAGCGGCCGGCCGACAACCCCTGTTCCCCCTGCGACGAAGACCCGCATGGCGATCTCTCCTTGATGTCGTAGCTGTGTCTGGCTCGTTCAGCGTGCATCGTCCGACGGATCCCTCGACCCCGGCACGATCCCTGGTCCCGCCACGGGTCGGCGGCACGTGAGTCAGGCCGCCTCGGTGTGCGGTTCGAGGTGGGCTGTGGATGAGCTGGCAAGCCTCGAGGTCGAGGGGACGGCGGTGCTGAGGAACAGGGCGGTGGTGACCAGGCCGGCGTGGCTGAAAGCCTGGGGCGTGTTGCCGAGGTGGCGGCCCGTCTTCGGGTCGTACTCCTCGCTCAGCAGTCCGACATCGTTGCGAAGCGAGAGCAGGCGCTCGAACAGCGCCATCGCCTCGTCCGTGCGGCCGATGCCGTGCAAGGCGTCGGCGAGCCAGAACGACGTGGCCAAGAAGGTGCCTTCGCAGCCGGGGACGCCATCGACATTGCGGCCGTCGTCGCTGACGGCGTACCGCAGGACGAGTCCGTGGTCGGTGAGGTCGCGCTGGATCGCGTCGACGGTGGCGACCATGCGGGGGTCATCCCAAGGAAGAAAGCCGTAGCGCGGCATCAGCAGGACGGCCGCGTCCAGTCTGCGCGATCCATAGGATTGCGTGAAAGCCCGGCTGCCCGAGTGGTACCCGCGGTCGGAGATCTCTCGTGCGATGGTGCCACGCAGCGCAGTGAGTCGCGCGAGCTCGTGCGACTCTTCAGGGTTGTGCTGCGCGAGCTGCCGGATGGCTCGATCGACGCCGACCCACGCCAGGAGTTTGGAGTGCACGAAGTGCCGCCGGGGACCCCGGACTTCCCAGAGTCCATGGTCAGGGTCTTTCCAGTCCCGCTCGATCCGGTCGAGCAGGACTCGTTCCAGCTTCTCCTGGTCCGCGGTCGCCGGCACACCGGCATCGCGGGCGGTAGACAGTACGTCGAGGACCTCGCCCCAGACGTCATTCTGATGCTGGGTGGCTGCGGCGTTCCCGACCCGGACCGGACTCGAGCCCGCGTATCCGGGGAGCCAGTCGACGGTCTCCTCGGGCTGGGGATCGGCTCCGTCGACGTCGTACAGGATCCGCAGGTCCGACGGATTGTCGATGACGGTGCGCACCAGCCAGTCGCGCCAGGCCTCGGCCTCCTCGAGGAAGCCGGTGCCGAGGAACGCCTTCAGGGTGAAGGTTGCGTCGCGCAACCAGGAGTAGCGGTAGTCCCAGTTGCGGGACCCGCCGAGGCACTCCGGCAGTGAGGTGGTGGCAGCGGCCACGATGCTGCCGGTGGGGGCGTACGTCAGTGCCTTGAGAAGGATCAGGGACTGGTGCACCTCGTCGTCCCAGGGGCCGTCGTAGGTCGACTGGCTGATCCAGTCGGTCCAGAACGCCTCCGTGTCAGCGAGGGCGGCGCCGGCGTCCGGAGCGGCTCGGTAGGCAGCGCCTGCGGTGGCATAGCCGAGTGTGAACGAGACCCGCTCCCCCGCGCCGACGACGAAGGGTACTGGTCCAGGCATCGTCGGCGGTGGTCATGGCAACATCGCTGTCGAGCCACAGCTCGTCATCACCGGCCGTCGCAGTCAGACGGCCATCGCCGGTACTGCGCAAGGTCGGGACCGCCTTGCCGTAGTGCATGCGTGGCACGAGCTGGGTTTCCATTGCCACACGTGCCGACCAGGCCGTCCACGATCCGCACCACCAGTGGCGCCGGGGAGCCGGGGACCATCAGGTCGATGACCCTGACCGCGCCGTCGGCCGTGGTCCACTCCGTCTCCAGGACGAGGGTGCCCGTGCGGTACCGCCGGCTGCTGCGACCTCGGTGGACCGGGGCCAGCGTCCATCGGCCGTGTTCGGTCTGTCCGACGAGGGCGGCGAACACCGCCGGGGAGTCGAAGCGCGGCAGACTCAACCAGTCGATCGCGCCGTTCACACCGACCAGCGCAGCCGTGCGCAGATCGCCGATGAGGGCGTAGTCCTCGATGTGCCGCGCCATGGTCGTCGTCCCGTCCGCTCGTACTGATTCGTCTGTTCCAGCCTGTTGGGCAAGCTCTGCGGTCGCGCCCGTGCGTTGCCCTGGCAGGCTCCCTGGGGTCGCCCCGCCGCACCGTCACCGAGCACGGGCCGGCATACCGGCCCCGTGAACCAGGGGCGGGACCAGGGAAGCTCACGGGCGCAGTGGAGGGCGGAGACGACGAGTCTCGGTGAGGTCGGCAGATCACAGTGGATCTGCCCATTTCGAGGGAGTCTCTCCATGAGCACCTCGCCTTCACAGCCGTCAGCCGAGGGCGTCGACGACCTGTCGCCATCGCACCCTGTCCGGAGCCCGTTCTCGCGCCGTCGATTCGTCAGCACCGCCGCGGCCGCTACCGGGGTGTCACTGCTCGGCGGGCTGGCCACGTCCACCGCTGCCGCTGCGCCGACGCGGGTGCAGAACGGCATCGGTTCGGTCTCCACCGCTCCGAAGCTCCCGGCCGGCTTCACCAGAACCTTCAGGAGCCGGTTCGTTCAGGCGAACGGCATCCGCCAGCACGTGGTCGTCGGTGGTGACGGTCCCCCGCTCCTGTTGGTGCACGGCTGGCCGGAGAACTGGTACGCCTGGCGCTTCCTGATGCCGGCACTGGCCCGGGACTTCACCGTCATCGCCGTCGACCAGCGCGGTATCGGGCTGACCGAGAAGACCCGGAACGGGTACGACACGGCCACCCTGGCCGACGACCTGGCCGAGCTCATGACCGAACTCGGCCACCAGCGGTTCGCCCTCGTCGGCCACGACACCGGCTACATCATCAGCTACGCACTGGCCGCCGATCACCGCGACCGCGTCGACCGCCTGGTCGTCGCCGAGATCCCCGGACCACCAGGAGTGGTGGACCCCGAACACGCCCCGCCGCCGCTGTTCCTCCCCGAGTTCCTGAACAACAGGCTCTGGCACATCCCGTTCAACCGGGTCGACGACGAGCTGATCGTCGACATGGTCAGAAGCAACGCGGACGCCTTCTACCGCTACGAGTTCGCCATTCAGGGCGGTGGGGCGACGCTGCCGGAGTACGCCATCGAGTACTACGTCAGTCTGTACAACCGCGACCGGAACGTCCTCCGGGCCAGCTTCGGCCTCTACCGTGCCTGGGACGCCATCCTGGCGCAGAACGGGGAGCGCCAGAAGACGAAGCTGACGATCCCGGTTCTCGGGATCGGTGGCGAGAACAGCTGGGGTCCCGCCGCGGCCGGGGGAATCATGCCCGCGGCGACCGACGTGCAGACCCTGGTGATCCCCGGCGTCGGCCACTGGGTCGCCGAGCAGGCCCCCGCGCAGATGCTCACCGCGCTGGGCACCTTCCTGGCCCCCTACCTGAAGGCCGCCGGGTAAGCGCGGCAAGATCCCAGCTGAAGTCCAGCCAGCTACACCGAGGAGACCTCATGACTACGTCAACAGCCGAGCTCACCGGCGAGTACACCATCGACACCGCGCACAGTCGCGTCGGGTTCGTCGCCCGGCACGCGATGGTGACGAAGGTGCGAGGAGCCTTCAACGACTGGGAGGGCTCGGCGCACATCGACGGGGCGAACCCCGGGAACTCCTCCGCACACGTCACCATCCAGGCCAGGAGTATCGACACTCGCAACAGTCAGCGCGACGAGCACCTGCGCAGCAACGATTTCCTCGACATGAACACCCATCCGGAGATCACGTTCGTGTCGACCTCCGTCGAGCAGATCGACGACAGTACCTACCGCATGGCCGGCGACCTGACCATCCGCGGCGTCACCAAGCCGGTCAGCATCAGGTTCGAGTACGTCGGCTCATCGGTCGACCCGTACGGCAACCGACGAGTCGGCCTGGAGGGATCGGTCGTGATCAACCGCAAGGACTTCGGCGTCACCTGGAACGCGGCGCTCGAGGGCGGCGGCGTCCTCGTCTCCGAGAAGATCACCCTGGAGATCGAGGTCTCCGCCATCCGGAACACGTGATCCCCGGCCATGCCCGGGGCGGAGAGAGACGCCCGGCGGCGGAGCCGTCGGGCGTCTCTGTCGTGAGGGCGGGCAGCGCGGTCCGGGCGACGACCGGCTTGGGTCGTCAGCGCAGTGAGCTGAAGGCAGCGCGCACCTCAGCGGTAAAGATGGCCGGCTGCTCCCAGGCGGCGAAGTGGCCGCCCTGGTCGACCTCGTTGAAGTACTCGAGGCCGGGGTAGACCGCCTCGGCCCAGCTGCGCGGGGCCGCCCAGAGTTCGCCCGGGAAGGTCGTGAAGCCGACCGGAACCTGGACCGGCGGAGGAGCCTGGCCGGAGGCTTGGGCCGCGGCCACGAACCGGCCGAATTCCCAGTACCACCGGGCGGCCGAGGCGCCGGTGCCTGTCAGCCAGTACAGCGTGATGTTGTCGACGATGCTGTCCCGGGTGAGGCCACCGGCCGGCTGCTTGTCGGCGATCGCCTGGGACATCTTGTAGTAGCTGTCGGTGTCGTGGTCGAGCATCCAGGCCGCCAGCCCGACGGGTGAATCCAGCAGGGAGTAGCCGATGGTCTGCGGCCGCGTGGTCTGCTCCAGGAAATAGGCGAAGCCGTCCGTCGTGAAGGTGTTCAGCGCGGCGTGCGCCGCGCGTTCCTCCTCGGTCCCCGCCGGCAGGAGGTCCTTGATACCGATCGCCCCGGCGAGCAGGTTGACGTGGATGCCGACCAGGCCCTCGACGCCGATGCGGCCCATCGCGTCCGTGACGGCGGCGCCGACGTCACCGCCCTGGGCGACGTACCGGGTGTAGCCGAGGCGTTTCATCAGTTCCGCCCACGCGCTGCCGATGCGGCCGTTCTCCCAGCCGAGCTCGGTCGGCGCACCGGAGAAGCCGTAGCCGGGCAGGGAAGGCATCACCAGGTGGAACGCGTCCTCGGCCTTGCCGCCGTGAGCGGTCGGGTCGGTGAGGGGGCCGACGGTGTCGAGCAGCTCGACGACTGAGCCCGGCCAGCCATGCGTCATGATCAGCGGCAACGCGTTCTCATGCGGCGACCTGACGTGGACGAAGTGGATGTCGACCCCGTCGATCTCGGTCTTGAACTGCGGCAGCGCGTTCAGTCTCGCCTCGACCTTGCGCCAGTCGTACTCGCTCGTCCAGTAGTCGGCGAGCGCCTGCACCGTCGCAAGTTGCACGCCTTGCGATCGGTCTGTGACGAGCTCCTGGGTGGGCCAGCGCGTCGCCGCGACCCGCTGGCGCAAGTCGACGAGCTGCTCCTCTGGAATCTCGATCTGGAACGGCCGGATACCGGTCGCGGTGTCGACGGTGGTGCTCATGACGCCTCCTTGGCGCAGCGCCCCGGAGGCAGCGGGACCTCGGTCGTGAAAGTGGGTCCGGCTGCTGCCAGGTCGCACGGTGGTTGAGGATCTCTGGCGCGAGACCTGATGCGGTTGGTGACGCCAAGCCTGCTTCCTCTCCCCGGTACGGCGACCCCGTGGAGAGCCCTGGTCTGCTCCCGGGTCTACTTGCCCGATCCGGTGAGTGCACCGGTCGCCGGGGCTCGGGCTGACCAGCCCGGCCCTGCTCCCGGTCGCCGCCACCTTCACCCTCGCCTGACCTGACCATCACTCCTGACCTTCGGGTTCAGGTGATGGCGATGGTGGGTCGGGGCTGGGTGACGGGGTCTCGGTGGGGCCTGGGTCGTCGCCGCCCTCGGTGGCGTTGGCGGTGATCGTGACGCGATGCTCGATGTCGCCGGGCTGCAGGCGGAGGACCAGCGAGGCTTCGTGGACGCCGGCGGCCGTGGGCCGGAACCTCAGCCGGACCGAGCAGGCGGTGTTCGGCTTCAGGGTGCCGTTGCACACCTTGGTGAGCGCGAAGGCTCCGGACGCGTCGCCCTCGATCTCCCCGGTCACGACCTCGACAGTGGTCGAGCCCACGTTGCGGATGCCGATCTGCTTGCAGGTCTTCGCCCCGCCGACCTCCACCTCGGGGCACTCCCGTATCTCCGGGATCTCGAGGATCATCCCGGGCGGCGAGGGCGGAGGCGGCGTGGGCGTCGGTGGGTCCGGCGTCGGGGACTCCGTCGGCGTGGGCTTCGTCGGCAGCGGCGACGGCGGGGTGGGCGTCGGAGTCCGCTTCGTGTTCACGAAGGTGCCGGGGCCTTGCCCGGTCAAGGAGCCCTGGCCGGCGATCGCCTCGGGCAGGGTGTACCCGCCGATGGTGATCACGAGTGCGACGGCGCTCAGTGCCGCGATACCGGCACTGCGGACCAGCCCTGGTCCGCGCGTGGTGATGATCGCCACCAGTAACGGGCTCAGCGCCGCCCCGGACACCGTCGCGAGCCGCCCCGCACCCAGCGCCGGAATGATCGCGGCGCACACGGCGGACGCGAGGATCCCGAAGAACAGCGACGTACCGCTGAACGCGTTGGTGTCTTTGATCTGCCGGCTGATGGGGCGGTTCTGCTGCGGTTGCATGGTCCTTCACCCGGACCATGTCTTGGTCGTGGTCATGTTCTTTCCTCTCCGATCGACCCGTCAGGAACCGGAGTCGTGGCCTCCCGATCAAATACATGGACCGGATGTATCTGACGGCCCGCTCGCGACTCTGGTCTGCATCCGGGGGGAGAGAGAGCTGACGCGGTGCGCGAGGAACCTGGTACACGAGGATCAGGCAACCCCGCACCGCGTCAGCGCTGAGCCGATGTATTCAGGACCGGCCTGGAGACTCTGCTCGCCGCACGGACCGAACCACAGCGGAGGGATCCCAGTGACCACCACAGCACGTCCCGCCATCCCCCGGCCGCACCGGCGGGCGGCGATGAAGCCCTTCACCCGAAGGCTGATCGGCACGATCAACCTCGCCGAAGCCGTCCTCGCCTTGGCCGGCCTGGTCGCGGCGTACGGAATCGCCGAGCGACTCGTGTCCGCCCAGGAGACCGCCGGGCCCGGCGACGTCGCGACCCGGACGGTCCGGTGGTGGGGACCGGACTACACCACCACGTTGAACATGTCCCTGCTGATCGTCGGCGCGGCAGCCGGCGCCGTCGGCAGCGTCATCCATCAGAGCATGGTCTTCGCCCAGCGGGCCGGTCTGGAGACCCTCGAGCGCGGCTTCGTCTGGTGGTACCTGTTGCGCCCGGTCTGGTCCGCCCTGCTCGGCTCGGTCGTTGTCGTCGCGGTCAACACGGGGCTGATCAGCATCGGCGACGAGACCACCTCAACGGCCGGAGTGACCGTCCTGGTGATGACGGGCTGCCTGGCCGGCCTGTTCACCGACCAGGCGATGCGACGGCTGCGGCCGATGCTCGGCGCGACGCCGCCCGAGGACACCCAGGTCCCCGACGAGGATCCTCGCCCCGGCGAGGACCAGCGATGACCACTACTCGGGGAGCAGCACGGCTCCGACCCCGGGCTGCGCGGCTCCCTGAGCCTCGGCGATGAGCGCGGCCGCCGCGTCCTTGCCGTTCTCCCCGGTCCGGGACATCCGTGCCGCGATCAGCCCCGCGACGATCGGCGTACTGAACGACGTACCACTCCACCTCGCCATCCCGTAGAACTCCTCCACCCGCCCGGAGGTGATGTGCGGTGGCTCGCGGTACGTGTACCTCCCCTTCGGAAACGCGTTGACCAGATCCTGTCCCGGTGCGTAGACGTCCACCCAGCCTCCGTGGTTGCTGAAGCCGGCCCTCCCTTTCCAGTGCGTGCCGAGCGCTCCAACGGAAACCGTGTACGGCGCGGCCGCCGGCCAGAACGGTTCGCGGTGACCGTCGTTGCCCGCAGCCACAACCAGGACGACTCCCTTGTGATGCCGCAGGCGCCGCTCGTTGAAGACCGTGAAGCTGAGCAGCCGGGTCGCGTCGAAGCAATAGGTCCCGGCCGACATGCTGATCACATCGGGCCAGTCGTTCTCGAGGATCTCGTCGAGCTTCTTCACGAGCTTGGCTTCCGTGACGGCGCCACCGTGGCTGAACCCCCGGCGTACAAGGACCTCTGCCAGCGGCGCGACGCAGCGGATCACGCCCGCGATGAAGGTTCCGTGGCCCGCGTAGTCGGTGAGGGTCGTCCCACTGACGGCGTAGTCGTGGTCTCCGGTCACTCCCTCCAGCCAACTGCTGCGTACCGTCGCCGTCTCGTCGAGACCGGTGTCAAGGACGACCACGCGCACGCCCTCGCCGGCCGCGCGGTTGGTTGTGTAGCCCGGGTACGGCGCGCTCCCGGCCGGCATCGGCTCCGGTTCCTCGGCCGGGCAACCAGCACCGTTGCCGGCGACAACGAGGACGTGGTTCGGCCCCGCTGCGCCCGCACCGACCCCGGCGACGAGGACGGTCTCGATTGCCCCTCCCGGCAGGTTGAGCTCCACCCGGCCGCCCACCCGGATGATTCTCAGCGTTTCGAGCGTGTCCAGCCGCGGATTCAGGCCCGGATTGAGCCGAACCAGCCGCAGACCGGCCAGAACCGGCTCGGTCCCGGGCCGCTCGTCGTCATCGGCGTACAGCAGGTGAAGCCGATCGAGAATCTCCCGAACCCGCGCGAAGTGCTCCTCGCGCACGAGAATGGTGTTTTCCTCGAACAGGAAATCCACGTCGTTGGCCGAGCCGACACTCCTTCCTTGCTGAACCTTCAGTTCATTGCTGGTGCCCGGCCCGTAGTAGCTGAGGATCAGTTCCCGCTGCGCCTGCTCCGGCGTCTCGGGAATACCAGTCCCCGGCTGCTCGTTCGCGTCGTCCGATGTCATTGCCCCTCCCGATTCCGCAATGCGTTACCTAGACTTCTTGAATGTCAGCTGGCGGGCGTCGAGACGGTCCCGAATACCTGCTGCCGTTGGCGGTGGCGCGGCCGTCCGAGGCGTACGCGGCGGCCGGTGCGTTGCTCGACGGGACGCCCGATCCGCGGAGCGCGTCGATCGCTCATCAGGCCCGGGCGATCGTGTTGCGCGACACCGGCCGCCAGACCGAGGCCGTCGCCGAGCTCCGCCTTGCGTTGCGTCTGGCCAAGGAGTCCGCGGACGTGGGTCGCGTCGCGGATGTCCAGGCCACCCTCGGTCTGACCCTCGGCCTCGGGGGCAGGCCGAAGGAGGGCCTCGCCGCGCTCGGTCAGTCGATCGGCAACAGCAGAGGGGTCGCCGCCGGGAGAGCCCTGACCCGGCGCGGATACCTGCTGCGCGTACTCGGACGGTACGACGAAGCACTCGTCGACCTGCGCCACGCCGTGACGTTGCTGCATCGCGGTCGTGACCAGATCTGGGAGGCGCGTGCCCGCACCCATCGATTCCTCGTCTACTCGGCCCTCGGACAGGCGGCCCACGCCGACCGGGACCTGGTGGTGGCCGAACAGCTGTCGGCAGCCACCGGGCAGGACCTGGAGTCGGCGATGCTCGTGCACAACCGGGCGGACGTGGCCTTCCAGGCCGGCGATCTGCCCGCGGCGCTCGGCTTCCTCGATGCGGCGGCCGCTCGCTACTCGGCTTTGCAGACGGAGTGGCCGAGTCTGGCGATCGACCGCTGCGCCGTACTGCTCGCCGCCGGTCTGGCGACCGAAGCCGTCACGACGACCGAACAGGTCCTGCAGAGCCACCTGCGTCGCGGCAGCGAGGGGACCGAGACAGCCGAGCTGCTGTTCGCCGCGGCACAAGCCGCGCTGGCCGCCGGCCGGTCCGGCCTGGCCGAGGAACGCGCCGCCGCCGCCGGTGAACTCTTCCGGCGGCAGGGCAGGAAGGGCTGGCTCGCCCGCGCGATGTACGTCATGCTCCGAGCGCAGTACGACGCCGGTCAGCGTGGTCACCCACTCAGTGCCACGGCCGCGCGACTCGCCGATCAACTCGATGAACTGAACTCCTCGGACGCGCCCTCGGCGCATCTTCTCGCCGGCCGCCTGCTGGCCGCCGTCGGGCGACCGGACGACACCGATCGGCATCTCGCCCGGGCGGCCCGCTTCCGTCACCAGGGCCCCACCTTCGGTCATGCGGCCGGGTGGCTGGCCCACGCGTTGCGGGCCGAGGGACGCGGAGCCACGGCCGCGACTCTGATCGCCTGCCGGCGCGGACTCGAAGCTGCCGCCGACCACCAGCGATCGCTGGCCGCGCCGGAGCTGCGCGCCCACGCTGCGGGGTACGGCGTCGAGCTCGCCGCGCTGGCCCAGCGGCACGCCGTACGACGGAACGACGCACGCATGCTGTTGCGCTGGAGCGAGCAGTGGCGGGCCAGTGCGCTGGCCTTGCCACCGGTCCGGCCGCCGGACGATCCCGAGCTGGCGGCGGACCTCGCGGCGCTGCGCGACGTGGCGCGGCGCCTGGACGCGAACCTGGTCGCGGACCGGGACACCGATCGGCTCCAGGCCGAGCGCAGCCGGCTCGAGTCGTCGATCCGCGCCCGGACCAGACGGCTCGGCAACCAACGCTCCGGTGTCGCGGCCGACCCGCATCGCCGCGACGACGTCGCCGACCTCGGCGCGGTGATCGACGGTCTCGGCGAGCACCGCCTGGTCGAGATCACCGCCCTCGACGGCGAGCTCTACGCGATCACGGTCGTCGGGCGCAGAGTGCGGATGCATCCGATCGGCCCGGTCGGGACCGCCGTACGGGAACTCGAGCTCGCGCTCTTCATGCTGCGCAGAATGGCACACGGCCGGGTACCCGCCGGGGCGCTGGAGCGCCTGGATGTCGCCGGTCTGCGGTTGCAGGAGGTCCTGCTGGGACCGGCCGCCGCCGATCTCGACGGTGCGCCGGTCCTGATCGTGCCGCCCGCGGCGTTGCACGCGGTGCCGTGGGCGATGTTGCCGGCGCTGAGATCGGTTCCGGTCGTGGTCGCGCCCTCGGCGTCCATCTGGTTGCGGGCCGGCCTGATGCAGGCGCCCCGGCACCGCCGCGTCGCTCTCGTCGTCGGACCTGGTCTCGACGGCGGCAAGGACGAGATGAGGCAGGTCGGGAGGGTCTATCCGGACGCTG
This sequence comes from uncultured Actinomycetota bacterium, assembly GCA_963770725.1. Taxonomy (GTDB): domain Bacteria; phylum Actinomycetota; class Actinomycetes; order Propionibacteriales; family Kribbellaceae; genus Kribbella. The sequence continues at coordinate 332,604 of CAVYQT010000004.1, read as the reverse complement.
TCGTGCTCACCGAGGGCGCGGCCACCGCGGACAACACCCTGGCCGCGCTGGACGGCGCCTGGACCGCGCATATCGCGGCGCACGGGCTGTTCCGCCGCGACAACCCCTTGTTCTCGGCGATCGAACTCGACGACGGCCCACTGACTCTCTACGACCTCGGCCGACTCCGCCGGGCGCCGCAGCGACTCGTGCTGTCCAGTTGCGAGTCCGGCGTCGCGGCTCCGATCGGCACGGACGAGCTCCTCGGCGCGGTGTCCGCCCTCGTCCCACTCGGTACGGCGTGCCTCCTGGCAACCGTCGTACCGGTCAACGACACCACCACCGCCGCGCTCATGGTCGACTTCCACCGGCGCTTGCGCGATCGGGCGTCGTTCGGCGTCGCGCTCCATGAGGCCCGCAGCGGGGTCGGCGACGACCCGGTCGCGACCGCGACCGCACTGTCGTTCGTGGCTCTCGGCCGCTGAGGAGGTCACAGGTTGACCCAGGAGGTGACGATCGGGCTCCCATTGACGGACGAGCACCGAATCCGCACCGGACCACCTTGCGACCGGTCGAGCAGGAAGCGCCCGAGTTCATCCAGGTCGACCGTCTCCCGTCGACCGTCGCCGTACTCGAGTTCGCACCCCTCCGGCGACGCACCGACGAGCTGGCCGACGACAGTCAGCCCGTCGTCACCCGGCACGACCTCCAGGTCGACTCTGACACCGCCACCCTCGAACGACAGCAGGCGATCCGCGGTCGTGTCGGCGGCACGTCGTACCGTCTCGTACTCGAGGTCCGGCGTGGTGCCGGCGCTGTCGGCGATCAGCTCGGCCAGCTGGCCGTCGAGATCGTGCAGCATGATCGCCGCCCGCGCGGCCGCGCCGATGTCCTCGGGCACGGGGTCGGCCTCTGCGGCGACCCGCCGCAACCACTCGAGCAGTGCGTCGTCGCGATCGGCGTTCATCGGACCGCACCGCCTGGTTCCATCACGCTGGGATCGAACGGATACGGGTCGGCCGCCATGATCTCCCGAAGTGCCGCCAGACAACGCAGCCGGGTCGGGCCGACACTCCCGACGCGCATGTCCAGCGCCGCCGCGACCTCGGTGTAGCTGGGCGGCGGGTCTGCCATCAACACCCGCAGGAGTGTTTGACAGCGCGGCTTCAGGGACCGGAACGACCGCCACAAGGCCGAATCCTGCTCTCGTCGCAGCAGCGCGTCGTCCAGCGGGTCGGCGTCATCCGGTACGTGGTCCCAGGTCTCGGAGACGACCAGCCTGGACCGGCGCCGCAATGCCGCGAGGCACTCTCGCCGCATGGTCGTCGCCAGCCAGCTTCCGATGCTCTCCGGCTGCCGGACGGTGTCGATCCGCTCCACCAGCCGAAGCCAGGTGGTCTGGATGGCGTCGGCCGCGTCCTCCTGGTTGAGCCGCATGCCCCGGGCGATGAACCACAGCAGGTTCGTGTAGCGATCGGTCACCGCTGCCCAGGCCGCTGGATCATCGGATCGCATCTTCGCGACGAGCGCGAGATTCTCGGCCTGCCGTTGCTTGTCCATCGCGCATCTCTCCGGACTGTCGGCAGCCTCCCGGGCGAGGTATCGGCGCTGCCTCGACGAAAACCGCACGACCGCTGTGTCGGAGCCGGCCCATCGCTCCCCTCGGCATTCTCGCCGAGAACAACAACGCAGTCCACAGCCCGAACACCGCCTCCGGTGCGCGCGATCCGTCGACCGGGAAACACCTGTGACGACATTCCTCGGCACGGCCATCTCGAAGCTCCTTCCGACGACGTGATGCGGACAAGAGTGCGGAGATCGCGGCCTGATACCGACGGCCGATGAACATGCGTTTGAGCGATGCGCCATTTCCCGGCCGGCACCGATCGGTATTTCCGTCCGCCGTCGCACCTCCCACCTGCGGAAAGGTGGAATGCCCAAGGAGGAGCAATGACCACATCGAACGGGCTGCGGCCGGAGACACCGGCCCGCCGAGCCGGGAGAACTGGTGGACCCGCATCGGGACGCTGGGCCAGACCTTGACCGCCGTGATCGGTCTGGTTGCCGCCCTGGTTCCACTCCTGGTGAAGACCGGACTCCCAGGTCAGGATCCTGGCGTAACGCCGCTGCCGACCCACGTGGTCACCACCACGACACCCCAACCGGTGAAGCCGCCATCGCCCACACCTGCCGAACGGCCTGATCCGATCAGCCTCACCGTCTCGGACCAGCTCACCGAGGGCGCGGAGGAGGAGGTCATCGTGATCTCCCTCGAAGGAGCGCAGGTGGCCAGGTTGCATGCCACTCGCGAGCGGCCAGTGGTGAGCGGGCGGGTCACCGCGACGAAGGCCGGGAACTACAGCTACGTGGTCGACGCGGTGATCACCTGGTACGACGACACCGGCACCAGACAGGTCACGAAGGCCAGTGGCCGTGGCAGCGTGGCGATCGACGACGGGATCCGCCTCGACGTCTACCTCCACGAAGAAGCCAATGGCATCGCCCTCTCGCTCCAATCCGCCGCCCAGTAGCACACGGCCATCGCCGCGGCGCACCCCTGGCAACCCACGACAGATCCTGGTGACTCCGGATCAGTCGTTCCGGTCAGGTTGCTGATGGCAACGAGATTGGGTCAGCGGGGGAAGGTGCCGATGGGGAGGCCGAGGGCGATCTCCTCCTGGGCGTAGCGGAAGTACCGGGCGCGACGTTCGAGGGCGTCGACGGCCGGCGCGAAGGTCGCGCCGTCCTTGGCGCGGTAGCCGGTGGGGATGCCGACCTCCAACTCGACCGGCGCCGACCAGGTGAGGTTGCGGAACCGGATCACCGGTGGCGGGACGAGGGCGCCGAGGGTCAGGCGGTACCACGGCTGGCCGGGCATCGTGAGCTGTGAGACAACGGGACCTTCGCGCGCCAGGCGGCTCAGCTCCGAGGCGTACGACGAGCTGTCCCCCGACTCGGTCGGGTAGAAGTACGCCGCCCAGAGACTGAAGTTCGACTTGGCCGCCTTCACCACGTACGGGCCGAGCAGCGGATGGCCGGACAACGGTGGCTCACCGACGAGTTCGGAGCCCATCCGCAGCGACGGGCCGCTCCGCTCGACCAGGAGCGGGCCGAGGTGTCGTTGGAGCACCGTCTCCGCGATCGCGAGCCAGACCTGATTGATCAGGTACCTCTGCTCGGCGGCACATCGCCGTACGAAGGAGATCACGTCGGCGTGCAACAGCTTGCCGATCGCCGCGCGGACGAACGCCACCGGGTCATCGGACGCGAACGCCGTGAAGACCACGAACGGGAACAGCGCGTTGCAGACCAGCGAGTCGCCGCCCGTCTGGTCGAGCAGCCAGCGATACGGCCGGGCGTACAGCTGCTCCAACGGGCCGTGCGTCATCACCAGGTCGTAGTCGGTGTGGGAATACAGGTCAGGCCGGACAGGGCCGGCCGGTCGCTCGAGGTCCTCCTCGGTGATGACCCGCAACGGTCCCCGGATGTGGACGTCCCAGTAGCGGCACCATGCCTCGACGAGCTCGTCCGCCGCGAAGGGTACGACGCTTCGATCGCGATGCGCGCCGACGCGTGCGGACTCGGCCAGCAGGGTGCCGTTCGCCTCGAGAGTGAGCAGGCGCTGCCATTCGTCGGCGATCAAACGAGTCAGGTACCCGGAGCCGAGAAGCTGCCAGAAGTGCATGGTCTCGTGGATCAACAGCCGAGGCAGCCGGTCGCCCCACGCCGGATCGTTCAGCCTGGCCCAGACCGGCAGCACTGCCTCGTCGGCCCAGTCCGCAGGAGCATCGGCATCGATGTGAACGATGCCGGTGAGGAAGTCGAACCGGCTGTTCATCTCACCCGCCGGCTGCTGCCACCAGTACGTCGAACAGCCGTTGAACCTCGACCGGATCTTCGCCTTGCAGGCTGTGCACCTGGGCGGGACAGCCGGGCTGCCGCACGATCAAGGTGCCGTGCGGAACCCGCGCGACGTAGCTGATCGACGGCGGGTCCGTACCGAGGTCGAGTATGACGCCCGACTCGGTGTTGCGCTCGTGCAGGCGAATCAGCCGACTGATGACTGCGCCGGCCAGCCCCACCAACGAGAAGACGACGAACTCGACGAAACCGCCGTCGGCGAGGGCTCGGTCGGGTTGTACGCCTGTGGGCTCCCCCACCTTGACGTCGCCGGCCTGCTGCAACTCGTCGATGGCCTCACGGGGAACCAGAACCTGCACCCGAAGCTCGTTGTCCATGTCCGCCTCCCCACCGAGCAGCCTCGCACAGCCACCAACCCGCGTCCATGGACGACGACGTTACGGCGCCGCGAGGGTGAGGGCGACCTCGTGGCTACGCGTCACCTCGACCGCATCGCAACGCGGTACGCGGCCCTCCCGCTCAGGCGGGCGGGCCGCGCTGATCACCGCGGTCAGCGTCCGCTCGAGGCTGTTCACCTGGGTGTTGAGCTCCTCGGCACGCTCGCGATCCGACAAGGCCTCGACCTGCAGCCGGAGTGCGGTCAGCGGTGTCCGGAGTCGATGGGACAGGTCGGCGACGGCCTCGCGCTCGACCGCGATCACCTCGTCGATCCGGTCGGCGAGACGGTTGAGCGCGGCACCGACCTTGGCGACTTCGGCCGGACCGGTCGTCGGTGCCCGGGCGTCCAGATCGCCGCGCGCCAGGCGTTCCGCCGTCCGGGCGGTCTCTTCCAGCGGGCGCGCGACCCGGCGGGAGACGAGTTCGGCGCCGATGATGCTGAGCAGCAGGACGAGCAGGCTGCCGCCGACCAGGAAGAGCACCCGCGGAACGAGGCCGTCGTACAACTCGTCCGCGGTCAGGAACAGGCAGACGGACGCGGGCCCGGCCGCCGTACCCACGCCGACCTCGACCGCCATCCCGCCGCCGACATCGCGGTAGTCGGCGTCACCGATCTTCGGCGGCCCCTTCTTCTCGCCGCCGCCGTCGTCACCGTCGCCGTAGTCGCTCGGCAGCGGCTTCGGCGTCGACACTCCACCCGGCGGCGGATCGCCCAGCGTCGTACCGTCCGCGAGTCGCACCGAGATGGTCCCGGGCCCGTCCTGCTCGAGACCGTCGATGTACGCCGTGATGTCGTCGGCCGTGTGGACCTTGTCGCCCACGTAGTACGCGACCGCCTCGGCCCGGAAGCGCGCCTGCTCCTTCGACTCCGACGCGGTCGTACTCCGCAGCAGGATGATCAGCGGTACGGCGAACGCCAGCACGACCAGCGTGGCCATCCCGACCGACAGCAACAGGATCCGGCGACGCACGGTCAGCCGACCGACAGCTTGACGCCGACCCCGCGAACGGAGTGCAGGAACCGCGGCTCGGCCGCCGTCTCGCCCAGCTTGCGGCGCAACCAGGACAGATGGACGTCGACCGTACGATCACCGCCACCCCACGGCAGACCCCACACCTCGGCAAGCAGCTCACGCTTGCTGACCACCGCACCAGGCCGACGGGACAGGGCAAGCAGCAGGTCGAACTCCTTGCGGGTCAGGTCCACCGGCGCACCGTCGACGGTGACCTCGCGACTCCGCGGATCGATCCGCAACGCACCCAGGTCGATCGTCGACTCACCTTGCTGGTCCTGACCGAGCCGCCGCAGTACGGCGCGGATCCGGGCGTCGATCTGGGCCGAGCTGAACGGCTTGATCACGTAGTCGTCCGCACCGGCGTCGAGCAACTTGACCACGCTGGCGTCGTCGTCCCGCGCCGTTGCCACGATCACCGGGACGTCGCTGACCGCACGAACCATCGCGAGTACGTCCCGGCCGTCCAGATCGGGCAGGCCGAGGTCGAGCAACAGAACGTCGGGACGATCCCGTGCGACTGAGGCGACTCCGTCGGCGCCGGCGGCAACGGCAGTGACGACATGGCCGGCCGCCGTCAGGGACTTGCCCAACGACATCCGGATCGCATCGTCGTCCTCGACCAGCAGCACCCGCGCCATGCGATGAGGGTAGCTGTGCCTACGAAGGCGCTCTCAGACCTGTGCTGCGCAGTTCCAGGTCGGCGAGTCTGGTGATGACCTCGGTGTCACCGTCGCGCCAGGCCGCGACCGGGTCGTCGGAGATCTTCGCCAGCCGGTGCATCGGCTGGTTCGCCATCGCCCGGAGCGCGAACAGGTCCAGGTCCGCGGCACTGTCGATGAACTTCTGCGCCGCCGCCGCCCGTCGCGAGAACCGGATCCGCCGCGGCAGCCAGATCAGCACCGCGAACAGCACCGGCAGCCCGATCGTCACCCCGGCGAGCACGTCCGCCAACTGCTCGACCGCCTGGGCCTGGTCCCGCCCCGCCTGCGCCATCTTCCCGGCCGCCGCCGCGGCACCGTCGACCGGCGTCCGCAACTCGTCCCCGACCGCCGGCACCTTCCCGATCGGCTCGGACAACTTCCGCAGGTCCCCTGCCAGGCCGTCCCCGGCCTCAGCCGCCTTGCGCCCCGGCGCTCCCAAGGCGTTGGTGATCCGGAACACGAGCTGCCCGAGCTCCACACAGAGCCAGATCCAGCCCACCAGCATCAGATCCCCGACCAGCTGCCCGAGCCGCTGGGACCCCACGTCGGAATAGAGCTTCACAAACCTGTCTCCTTCACCGCGGCTCGGGCTGATGAACGGATTCTCATCCAGTTCTCATCGGGACGTCTTCCTGGCGCGCCATAGTCTGACCATGCTCTTGTCTCCCAGGCCAGTGACGTTGCTGCTGACCGGAGCAGCCGGTCTCGGTGTCGCGGCGGCTGCCTTGTTCGGCGCGAGGGCTACTCCGCCCGATCTCGGCGAGCCGTTGGTCGTACCGGGTCCGGCCACTCCGGCCGCGACACCCCGGACAGTCACGCCGGAGCCGACACCGAAAGTCACGCCGGAGCCGGCCGTCCCGGCCGGCACCACGCGCGAAGGCGGCGACGATGACGATGACGGCGGGGGCCCGGTCCGGCCTGGCGGCGCCGGCGGTGACGATGCTGGGGACGATGGTGGGGACGATGGTGGGGACGACGATGACAGGGGCAACGACGACGAAGGACGCGGGGACGACTGACCGGCAGGCAGGTGTCGGCCGGCTGGTCGGCGTCGGCTCGGAGGTGGTCCGGTCGGTCCGGGCCAGGATCCTGGCCTGGGTCATCGTCCTCACCGCGCTGGGGATGGCCGGTGCCGCCGGTACGGCGTACCTGCTGGAGACCCAGCGGATCGACGAACGGATCGATCGATCGCTGCAGCAGGAGATCGCGGAGTTCACCGAGTTCCACCGGACCGGGATCGACCCCGGGACCGGACAGCCGTTCGCCAGCGTCGACCGGCTCCTCCAGGTCGCGATGAGCCGGAACGTGCCGGACGAGCACCAGACGATGATCGCTTTCCTTCCCGATCGGACCGTCACCCCGAGGGATGCCCTGCCGCTGCACGACGATGCCGCCTTCCGGGCCGAGGCGACAGCGACCGGTACGCGTTCGGCACCCAACGGGAGTTCCTCAACGACGCCGGGCACGAGCTGAGGACGCCGATCACGATCGTTCGCAGCGGCTGACCCAGGCACTCGTCCAGTTGGCCGAGAACGCGGTCAAGTTCACCAGGCCGGACGACGTGATCGCGATCGGATCGTCCGCGAACGCCCGCGTGGTCCGGTTCTGGGTGCGGGACAGCGGGCCGGGTGTCGCGGCGGCCGACGCCGCCCGGATCTTCGAACGTTTCCGCCGCGGCCGCGGGGCGCAGCGCGCCGAGGGGTCCGGGTTGGGGCTGGCGATCGTACAAGCCATCGCCGAAGCGCACGGCGGCCGCGCCTGGGTGGAGTCCCCGCCGGGCTCCGGTGCCACCTTCCGGTTGGAACTCCCCCGTACGGCGGCGTCGTACGACACCTGTGGACGGCAAGGGGACGAGTCGTGAACCGCATCCTGATCGCGGAGGACGAGGAGCTGATCGCGTCGTTCGTCGCCAAAGGCCTGCGGGCCAACGGCTTCACGCCCACCCCCGTCGCCAGTGGACAGGTCGCCCTGGAGCGTGCGCTGACCGGCGAGTTCGACCTGCTGGTCCTCGATCTCGGTCTGCCCGACCTCGACGGTTTCACGGTCCTCGGCCGGCTCCGCGCGGCCGGCAGCACGCTTCCGGTCGTCATCCTGACCGCGCGGGACTCCGTCGACGACACCGTCGCCGGCCTCGAGGGCGGCGCCGACGACTACATCTCCAAGCCGTTCCGCTTCGAGGAACTGCTGGCCCGGATCCGGTTGCGGCTGCGCGACGACCGCGGGGCGGAACCCACGGTGTTGCGCTGTGGGGATCTGAGCCTCGATCTGCGCAGCCGTCGCGCCTCGACCGCCGGGCGGATGGTCGAACTGACCGCTCGGGAGTTCGTGCTGGTCGAGATGTTCCTGCGCAACCCCGGCCAGGTGCTGTCCCGGCAGCAACTGCTGAGCCATATCTGGGGCTACGACTTCGACCCCGGATCGAACATCGTCGACGTCTACATCCGCTACCTGCGCAAGAAGCTCGGCCCGGAACGGATCGAGACCGTGCGCGGGATGGGCTACCGGCTGGCTGCCGGGCCGGCGACCGACGCCTCGAACTGAACAAGGGAAGGGCCGCCCGGCGGGGGGAAACCCGGGCGGCCCGTTCCGAGCCTTGTCAGCAGGAGAGGGGTCGGCCGCTCGGGCCGCTCCCGCCGAGGCTCCACTCGAATGCCTTTTCGTTGTCGCCAGCAACCATGACCGGCCGGACGATGCCGAACGGTGTGCCGGTCCGTCGCTGTCCGAGCGGGTTGCCGCTGAGGACCCGCAGCAGGTCGGCCGGTGAGAGCGACCGCGACGACGTGGCCCGGATCGATCCGCCGAAATCGTTGATGTCCACGATCGCCACCCCGGCCTGGAAACGGGTCTGCAGGCTCCGGCAGAGCTCCGCGGCCTGCCCGGCCGGCATCGGTGGGATGAGCACATCGTCGTACGGCGGTCGCGCACCGTCGAGGTCACGGGCCAGGGTGCCGGCCACCCGGTAGAACGCGCCCTTGTGGCCGAGTGGCCGGGTGAAACCCGCACACAGTACGGCGACGGTGACCCGGGCCCGGCCTTGGGACTGGATGACGTACTGCATTCTTCGCGGGCACCGAGAGACCGCGCGATCCCGACCGCGGTCGCACTCTTCGGGCGAGAAACCGGGCGAGCGCTCCGACCTGCAGTGAGGCGATCGGGACAGCACCTCCGGACAGCAGTACGGCGACTTTCTCGCTGATGACAACGGTGTCGTCGGGAGTCAACGAGGGCAGGTGTTCGGCCAGGGCCAGAGTGAGGTCGTCGGACGGTTCGAGCCAACGGGTCGGCACGGCGATCGTGGTCCAAGCGGACATGCCTCAAAGTCCTTTCGCAGGGTCATCCGCAGCCTGGCAGCCGAACCCGGTGCCGCGGATGAATGCACGATGAGAGTCCTTTCATGAGGACTGTGGGACGCGGCCGCGGCGGAGCGACCTGACCGAGTCCAGGAGCAGCCGTCCCTCTGGTGCCTTGGCGATCCGCAGTCCGGCCGCGTAGACGACCAGGACGGCCGTCGCGATGCAGGCCGACTCGGCGAGCGCAGGCAGCAGGCCCGCAGTCGTGTCGAACGTCACGAGCGCGCGGGTGACGAGGCCGGCGCAGCCCGCGACGCAGGCAAGGATCATCGACCGGAGCAGCAGAGCAGCGGTAGGCCGGAGGCTGACAGCGCGATGCCGGCGACGCAGCAGCCAGGTGTTCGCGACGGCGGCCAGGATCAGCGACAACGTGGTGGAGGCGGCCAGTCCGGTGATTCCGTAGTGCAGCCCGAGCGTGAGGTCGCCGACGACGTTGACCACCATGGCCGCCACCGCGACCCCGACCGGCCGGCTGGAGTCGCCGACCGCGTACGACGCCCGGACCACCAGTTCACGCCAGCCCAGAGCGAGCAGCGCCGGGGCATAGAAGACCATCGCCTTGGCAGTCAACGCGGCGTCGGCGTCGGAGAACCCGCCGTGCCCGAACACCGTGACCACCAACGGTTCCGCGGCGCAGACCAGGACGACACAGATCGGAGTCAGACTGACCGCGGTCACGGCCAGACCCTGATCGACCAGCCTCCGCATCCGGCGCCGATCGGTCGCATAAGCGCCGAGCGCGGGGTAGAGGGCCGTCAGCAACGATGCGATCAGCAACGTCTCACCGAGACTGACCAAACGCCAGGCGTACCCGAGGGCGGAGATCGTGCCCTCCGCCAGGGTGGACCCGACAGCCCGGTCGACCAGCGTGTTCACGTTGCCGATCGCGCTCCCGACCAGCAGCGCCGGCACGAGCCGCGCGATCTCGCGGAAGCCCGGGTCACTCAAGCGCAGTGACGGACGGATCCGGGCACCCAGCAGGTGCACCGGTATCAGTTGCATGATCAGGCGGGTGGCGGATCCTGCGACGAACCCCCAGGCCAGAGCGATGACGCCGTACTCGGGACCCAACAGCGCGGCCGAGGCGATCATCACGAGGTTGAACGGCACGCCCTGCAGCCCTGACCAGCCGAAGCGCCCGTGTGCCTGGACGAGCCCGGCCAGCAGGTTTGTGCCGGCGATCAGAACGGTCGCGGCGAGTACGACCCGGGTCAACTGCCGGGCCAGCTCCGCCTGCTCGCCGTCGAAGCCCGGAGCCAGCGCGGCGACCACCGGCGTCACCGCGAGCCACATTACGAGGGAGCCGACGCCCAGCACGATCAAGGTCACCGACAGCGCCACGTCGAAGCTGCGGTGCGGACGGCACCGGCCGGCCTCCTCCCGTGCCTCCCGCGCAGTCACGGGTACGGCGGCCTTGGCCATCGCACCCGCGACGAGGCCGAGGACGACATTCATCAGGCCTTGCGCGACGAAGTACGCGTCGAGCTCGGCTCCGGCACCGAAGACCGCGGCGATGACGACGTCCCGGACAAATCCCAACAGGGTCGAGCCGGCGGTGAGGACCGTGACCACGGCCGCAGCGCGGGTCACACTCCACATGCGCGCAGTCTAGGGATGCAACCGCGCTATCGCCCCCTCGATGGGAGAACTCTCATCCGGCCTCGGACGGTCAGAGGCTGCTGCGAAGATCCCAGAGGAGCGGGTAGTAGCGCAGGTCCAGGCGGCTGCGGAGGTAGCCGGCGCCGGAGGAGCCGCCGGTGCCGGGTTTGGTGCCGATCATGCGTTCGACCATGACGACGTGGCGGGCGCGCCACGCGGCGGCGAGCTCGTCGTGCTGGAGCAGGGCTTCGGCGAGTTCCCAGACGGCGCCGTAGTGGCCGCGGTCGCCGGCGACCTTGCGCAGCGCGTCGCGAACGTCGTCCTCGGAGTCGGTGGAGAAGCCGGCCTTCCCGAGAACGGACAGGAAGGCGTCCCACAGAGTCGGCTCGTCCAGCCGTCGCCCGAGCCGCGCCTGCTCGCTGTCGGTCAGGCCGCGGAACCGCTTCACGAACGACGGGTCCTTCGCGCCGGACAGGAACTCGATCTCCCGGAACTGCACCGACTGGAAGCCGCTGGCCGGTGACAACCGATGCCGGAACTCACCGAAGTCCTGCGGTGTCATCGTCTCCAGGATGTCGACCTGCTGCGTCAGCGTCCGCTCGATCGTGTGCACCCGCCGGAGCAGGTGCTCGGCCAGCCAGAGCTCACCGGACAGCATCGCGTCCCGGGAGGCGGTCAGCTCGTGCAGCACCTGCTTGAACCAGAGCTCGTACACCTGGTGGATCGTGATGAACAGCAGCTCGTCATGGGCCGGCGGATCCGACTCCAGCCGCTGCTGGTCGAGCAGCTGGGCCAGCCGCAGGTAACTGCCGTAGGTGAGCCGCCCACCCTCTTCACCGAAATGGATGTCGACCCCGCCCCACCGTCCGGCCACCCCGTCACCAGTGCTCATGAGGCCGAGGGTATCCGACGCCTTCCGTGACCGGTCAGCGATTGCCTCGTTGGGACCTCCCGCCTTCGATCAGCCGGCAAAGGCGAGTAGCCGCGGCGCACAGCGTCGTACAGCGTGTGCTGCCGCCGCGCGGGGCCTACCAGCGCGAGTTCCTCCGGCGGAGCGTCGTACACGAAGCCGCCCGGCAAGCATCCCGGCGTATGGCGTGGTGCCGATGTCTTGACGCAGTGATGCGGTCCACCTACCTTCGGTGACACCGCTCTCTTCCTACCGCCCCAGGGAGATCTGTGATGGTCGTTGGAATCGTTTCCAGTCTCAGCCTGCTCGTAGTACCTCTCGGCGCGCCACCGCCCGCACCCTCGACCCCGGCGGTCACCATGCCAGTTGACAGAGCCACCCAAGCGACGATCTGCAACAAGTACTGCGACGCCCGCGACCCCGCCCTGTCCCCCGGCGACCGGACCGCGGTGTCGGCGACGCTCTTCGGCCGGACGATCACGCTGCACTTCGACGACGCCGACGCGATGGGCTGGGCGTCGATCGAGAACGGCAATCCGGGTGACGAGGTCTGGCTGGACCGCTCGATGGACGGCGGCCGGAGCTGGACCGACGGCAGCCGGCTCGGCAACACCGCGATCCCGTCTGGCCAACGAGGCTGGCGCACCCAGATGTACAACGTCGATGACTGGAACAACCACGGCGTCGGCGCTCTCCGGGCCTGCGGCAAGGCGGGCGACCGCCCCGACATCGCCTGTACGGCGTGGGCCCGCACCACCTGGAACGCGGGAGATCGCCGTACGGCGGCCGTGACCGCGCAGATGCAGTTCTACAACTACGCGACCGGACTGTTCGACACCACCGGCTGGTGGAACGCCGCCAACGCGTTGAACGCGGTGATCGACAACATCCGGGTCAGCGGGATGGGCAGCTACCAGTACGCGATCGCCCGGACCTACGACCTCAACCTGAACGCGGCACAAGGCCAGTTCCGCAACGACTACATCGACGACACCGGCTGGTGGGGTCTCGCCTGGATCGCGGCGAACGACCTGACCGGTGAGACACGCTACCTGCAAACGGCCCGCGCCGATGCCGACCACATGGCGGCGTACTGGGACAACACCTGCGGTGGCGGGGTGTGGTGGAGCGAGGCGAAGACGTACAAGAACGCCATCTCGAACTCGCTCTACATCCACCTGAACGCGGCCCTGCACAGCCGCCTCCCCGGCGACACGAACTATCTGCAACGGGCGCAGAACGGCTGGACCTGGTTCCAGCAGACCGGGATGCTCAACAGCTCGAACCTGGTGAACGACGGGATCGACCTGTCCACCTGCGGGAACAACGGCGACACCGCGTGGACGTACAACCAGGGCGTCCTGCTCGGCGCCCTCACCGAGTTGTCCAAGGCAACGAACAACTCGGCGTACCTGACCACCGCCCGACAACTCGCCGGCGCGGCGACGACGGCGTCGTCCCTGCACACCGCGGACGGCATTCTCCGCGAGCCGTGCGAGTCCGGCGACTGCGGCGGCGACGGCCCGTCGTTCAAGGGCGCCCACGTCCGCGGCCTGGCCAAACTCAACGCTGCCCTCTCCGACCACCCGTACACCACCTACCTGCAACGCCAGGCCGACCGCGCCTTCGCGTCGAACCGCACCCCGATGGACCAGTACGGCCTCCGCTGGTACGGCCCCATCGACAAACTCGACGCCGCCCGCCAGCAATCCACCCTCGACCTCCTGAACGGCACACCCGACCCGGCGTGACGTGCACGGCCTGAGGCGCGGTGGCTGGTGAGCTGGTGTTGTGACCGAGTGGTGATGCCATGATGTCCGCCATGGAACTGAAGCTGTCGGCGTCGTACGACGCCACCCCCGAGGAAGTGTTCGCGATCGTCACGGACGCCACTTTCCGCGAGCAGGCGTGCGAGAAGACCAAATCGCTGTCGTACGCCGTGGAGGTGACCGAGTCCGGCGGTGACACCATCGTCAAGGTCCAGCGCGAGATGCCGTCGAACGACGTACCGGATATCGCCAAGAAGTTCGTCGGCTCGACGCTGACCGTGGTCCAGACCGAGACCTGGCACCCGGCCAAGGCGGACGGGTCCCGCGAGGCCGACGTCCGCGGCGAGATCAGCAACACCCCGGTCACCCTGAGGGGCACCGCCGAGATCACCGCCGCCGGGGCGGGCACGGTCCAGTCGATCGAACTCGACGTGAAGGTCGCGGTCCCGCTGATCGGCAAGAAGATCGAGCCGTTCGTGGTCGACGCGATCCGCTCCGGCCTGCAGAAGGAACACGAACTCGGCAAGGACTGGACCCACTGAGAGCCTGCGTGTCGCTGCGCCGACCGGCACATCCCCGGTGGCAACCTGAAAGGTGACGAGTTGCCACCGGAGGTGAGCCAATGGTGCGAAAGAAGGACCGGCACGCCGGCGAGGATTCGCAGTACTGCGTCTTCTGCGCCACCGTGATGTTGTTCGAACGGATCGAGGCCGCCGATCACCTGGTCGACGAGCCGGACGAGTGGATCTGTGTGAAGTGCGGTTCCGCACTCCTCGTGGATCCGCCCCTGCAGCAGCTCGACCGCACCGCCTGAGCTAGACGGTCGGGCCGACCGCGCACACCACTCGCTTGGCGTGCGCGGCGTCGAGCGCGTTAGCGCGTCGAGCGCGACGCGATGACCGGTCAGTCGAAGACGAGGGTCCTGAGGGCGACGTGGCCCTCTTCGTCGATCACGTAGTGGGCGTGGCCCTCGTGGTCGACGGCGACGCCTTCGACGCGGCGGATGTCGCCGAAGTGGTGCACGACCTTGGCGCTGACGACACCGCCGTCGGTGTCCGCCGGAAGCTCGAAACGGACATGCTCGGAGGCCGCGCGGGCGCCTTCCGGATGGTCCGCGAGCACGGTCGCCGACTTGCCGGACGCGTCGAGGTCGCCGATGACCGCGTCGAACCGGTCGCCGCCGTGGGTGTCCAGGCCGCGCAGTCCGGCCGGCGCGTCGACACCGCCGACGTCGCCGAGCACCCAGACGTTGCCGCACCGCGGTACGGCGTTCGGGTCGTCGAACAGGTCCGGCACGTTCTCGAGCTCGACCAGCAGTGGATGTCCGTCGGCGGTCACCGGGTACCGGATGCCGAGCAGCAGGTTGCCGTTCGCCCGGAACTCGGCGGCCTCGATGTTGACCGGGTGATCCGCCGGACGGATGGTCCCGGCCCAGCGCTTGGCCTTCTGCTGACCGACCGCGATGGTGGCATCGACGTACGCCTGCTGCAGCAGCGCACCCATGGGAAGCAGGGCGACGCCGGCCAGGGCGTCGTTGATTGCCCGGTGCAGACCGAACCGCAGCCGGACGACCTCGATCGCCGGCCGGCCGCCGGTCTCGATCGCGTCCGCGAGAGCCTGCTCGCTCACGCGGGCGATCCAGGACCGCTTGGCCGCGAGCGGCCCGGCCTTCTTCCCGAACTGCGAACCGACCAGGTAGACGTAGCCGTCCCGGGACGCGCAGGCCTCGGCGTCCTCGGTCTTGCCGGTCTGCACCCCGGCGTCCAGGAGCACCCGCATCGCCGCCCAGCCTTCGTCGAGCGGCGCCCCGGCGGTGTGGACGAGCAGTGCCAGCGCGTCCTCGGCGGTGGCCTCGTCGAGCACCGTGACGAAGGCCCGGTCCCAGCCGTGGCGGCTGAGGATGTCCGGCCCGAAAACGCGGCACAGGTCGGAGGCTTCGTTGGGCTCCAGGTGCAGATCGGTTTCATGCATACCCGGGAAACGACGCAACAGGCCCCACTTACTCCCGATCTCGCCTTTTCCCGGGTAAACCCTGACTTTCCCTCAGCCCTGGTGCGGGTAGCGGTAGTCCGTCGGCGGGGCGAAGGTCTCCTTCATCGACCGCGGGCTGGCCCAGCGAATGAGGTTCCACATCGAGCCGGCCTTGTCGTTCGTCCCGGACGCCCGCGCCCCACCGAACGGCTGCTGCCCGACGACCGCACCGGTCGGCTTGTCGTTGACGTAGAAGTTGCCCGCCGCGAACCGCAGGTAGTCGGCAGCCGCCGCCACCGCGTGCCGGTCCTGGGCGATGATCGCACCGGTCAGCCCGTACGGCGCGGCGCTCTCCATCTGCCGCATCACGGTGTCGTAGTCGGCGTCGTCGTACACGTGCACGCCCAGGATCGGGCCAAAGTACTCGGTGGTGAAGATCTCGTCGGTCGGGTCGTCGGAGACCACCAGCGTCGGCCGGACGAAGTACCCCTCGCTGTCGTCATAGGTGCCGCCGGCAACGACCTCGAGCGCGTCGGTCTGCCGGGCCCGGTCCAGCGCCGCCTTGTGCTTGGCGAACGCGCGGTCGTCGATCACCGCGCCGATGAAGTTCGACAGGTCGGTGACATCGCCCATGGTGAGCGCCTCGGTCTCGGCGACGAGGTCGTCGCGCATCCGCTCCCACACCGACCGGGCGACGTACGCACGGCTGGCTGCGGAGCACTTCTGCCCCTGGTACTCGAACGCGCCGCGAACCATCGCGGTCTTCAGCACGGCCGGGTCGGCGGACGGGTGCGCCAGGATGAAGTCCTTGCCGCCGGTCTCACCGACGAGCCGCGGGTAGGTCTTGTACGACGCGATGTTCGTCCCGACCGTGCCCCACAGCGACTGGAAGGTCTTGGTGGATCCGGTGAAGTGGATGCCGGCCAGATCCGGGTGGGTCAGCGCGGCCTTGCTCACCTCGAGGCCGTCGCCGGTGACCAGGTTGATCACGCCGTCGGGCAGGCCCGCGGCCTCGAGCAGCCGCATCGTCCAGTGCGCCGCGAACTGCTGCGTCGGCGACGGCTTCCAGACCACGGTGTTGCCCATCAGCGCGGGCGCGGTCGGCAGGTTGCCGGCGATCGCGGTGAAGTTGAACGGCGTGATCGCGTAGACGAACCCTTCCAGCGGCCGGTAGTCGACCCGGTTCCAGAGACCGGGGGACGAGATCGGCTGGTCGCTGACGATCTGCCGCGCGAACGCCACGTTGAAGCGGAGGAAGTCGATCAGCTCGCAGGCGGCGTCGATCTCGGCCTGCTGCACCGTCTTCGACTGACCGAGCATGGTGGCCGCGTTCAGGGTGTCGCGCCACGGGCCGGCCAGCAGGTCGGCCGCCTTCAGGAAGATCGCCGCGCGGTCGTCGAACGACAGCGAACGCCAGGACTTGGCCGCACCGAGTGCCGAGATGACAGCCTCCCGGCCGTCCACCTCGGTGGCGTTGCCGAGCGTGCCGAGCACGTGCGCGTGCTTGTGCGGCTGGACCACCTGGATCGGCGCGCCGCCGCCGAGCCGCTGCTCGCCGCCGATGGTGCAGGTGAGGTCGATCGCACCCGCCGCGGTGAACTCCTTGAGCTTCGCCTCCAGGCTCGCCCGCTCCGACGATCCGGGCGCGTAGCCCTTGACGGGCTCGTTGGCGGGAGTGGGTACGGCGGTGACGGCATCCATCGTGCGGTGCTCCTCGATCGTGTGGTGGACCGTGCGGGTGTACGCCGGTGTGGGTGGGCGGCGCGTCACCATGCTGCCACGCGGAACCGGCCCGGATCGAACCGGAGGACACAGCGGACCACGGGACCCACTGGTCCGGTCAGCCGGCGACCACCCCACGCCGCACCATTTGTAGCACACGTTTCACTCGGACAGGTTCCGCAGTCGCCGTTCCAGCGGCCAGCACCAGCAGGTCGACCGGGTCGACGTCAGCCCTGAGCGCACCGGCCTCCTGCGCCCGCTCGACCAGTCCGCCGACCGTCGCCACCATCGCCGCATGCCACTCCTCGTGCTGCCCCGACCGCCGCGCCGACGGCTCCAGGCTCCGGGCGAGGTCCCCCTTCTCCGCGACGTGCCGAACGAAGGCGGCCAGCCACTCGAAGAGCCGGTCCACCTCGACCTCGACCGTGTTGCCCCTGGCCCGACCGACCGTGTCCAGCCCGGCCGCGGCCACTGCGTGATCGCGAGACGGACACGAGGATCAACAAGCTCGTTCTTCGACACCGACGCAGTCGACCGGCCTCAGGCATCACCGACCCCGCCGACTCACCGAAGTGTCACCACCAACACCCCCGCAACGTCACCGATGTCTCGATACAGAACCGTCACCTATGTCCTGCGACATGACAGGTCAAGGTGATGGTGTGACGTCCTGAGACATCACACAGCGTGGTTGGGCTGGCGGAGGTGGCGGAGGTCGCGGAACTGGCGGAGGTGGCGGAACTGCAGGGCGGTTGCAAAGTTGATCCTCCTACGATGCGAGTGCCAACAGCGCACGTTCGGGTTTGCGAGCGCGTGCTCGTAGAGTTTTGATGCCTGCCGTGATGCCCTTGGTGTTGTCTCTGGTCAGGGCCGTGTTGCGGAGGATGGCGAGATTGATCGGGCCGTTCCCGGTGCGAGCGGTGTGTCCGTCCTCGCCGAAGATCACGTCGCGTTGCCAGTGGATCACCTCGCAGCCCCAGTGCTCCCGCACGATGCGAGCGACCCGGTCGGCTTGGGCATGACGATGGGACAGGCTGGTCACGATGTAGACGTTCTCGTGCGTCCATGCCGCAGCGGTGGTGACGGTCTTCTTCCGTTTCGTCGAGCGCCTGACCCTCGCGGCCTGGACCACGCCGGTCAACGTGGTCTCGCACTGCTCGGGCAGTGTCACCAGCCGGATTGCCCGGGTCTCTTGACGACCGTGCGCTTTCTCGCGGGTGACCTGGGCATTCTCGACCTCGGCCCACGGCAGCTCATCCAGCGCCGCGTACGCCGCAGGGGCGTTGCCCTTGACGGTGAGCAGGTAGTGCCCGCCCAGCCCGATGATCTTCGCGGTCAACTCTCGCGTGGTGTGCTTGGCATCAGCCGTGATCACCACGCCGGCCAGGTTCCCGCCGCGGCGGGCCGCGATCCGGTCGACCATGTCCTTGACCGCGGCGTTCTCGTCCCCGCCAACGATCCGCGCTAGGCCATGAACCTGTCGAGTGCCGTGCTCGACGGCCTCCACGACCGCCTCCTGCCGCATCACGCCGGCCTCGTCCCAGTTCCTTGCGCCCTTGAGCGTCTTCCCGTCCATCGCCACGACCAGGTCAATTCCCAGGTCAACAAGCAGATCCGACGCCAGATCCGGCTCTCCGACAGCAACCCGCTCGGGCTCGGGCTCGGGCTCGGGAACAGCGTCGGTGACGGTAGCCCACACCGACAGCGCCTCGTCCAACTCGACCGGATCGACCCGGTTCAGTACCCGGCGAAAGGTCGCTGCCGACGGTGGTCGGCGACGCCCCAACCCGAACCCGGTCAACATCGCACGGTCCAGGTCCGCCACCGTCTCCGCGATCACCGCGAACGTCGATGCGCCACAGCACACCGCGAAGACCGCCATCGCGAGCACGACCACGAGATTGAACCGCCGCCCACGCCGTTTCCGCTGGTCTGGAACGGATTCCAGCGCCCGCATCAAGCCCGAGACATCGCGCCGAACCCGAGCCTCCATGTCCGACGGCTGGTCAAGCACACCCACGAGCAACGACAATGACGACACGACAGCGGCTCCTTGCGACGCGGCAACGGTGTAGGAACCTGCAGCATCCCAACGGAGCCGCTGTCTCCACGCCCACGCCACGCACGCCGCCACCTCAAGTCAAGACCGACACGCCAACCGCAGCCAGATCAACTTTGCAATCGCCCTGGCGGAACTGCCCCCCAATGCTCCAGCGATCGCTGCTGGTCAGGCCTATTGCCAGAATTGAGTCCCGAACTCGGTTCGTCGCCAGGTCCTGCCGATGTAGGAAGTTACTCGCCTCTGATCTTCGGGTAGTCCGCGCTGAGGCGGCAGTCCGGCGACAGCAATTGCGTACTCGCGTTCGACGTCGGCCAGGTTCTGCACCGGCCCGGGTGCGTCCGGCCCGCCGATTCTTCGCGATCGGTGGCCAGAACGCGGACTCGGATGATCCAGAATTGTTCGGCTAGCGCGGGGCGGTGCCGTCGGGCGACGGAAGCCCCAGCGATGACGCTGCCCACGACAGGTCGATCGCGATCAGCCGGATCATCACCGGGACCAGCCAGTCCGGCAGGGAATCGCGGTGAACGCGATAGGCGAGCGTGGCGGCACCGGCGGCGGCCCAGGGTGCGCCGTCGGGCATGACGTCGTAGGGAAGGGCGCCGCCTTCCAGGTGCAGGGTCGGGAGCAATCCGGCCAGATCGTGGTCGGTGCTGCCGCGTGAGGTATGGCTCCAGTCGACGAAAACCACCCGGTCGCCGTCGATGCAGATATTGTCGCTGCGAATATCCCCGTGCACCAGGCTCATTCCGTCCTCGTCGCAGCGGGATTCGGCGGCGATGAGCAGCGGTGCGGCGTCGTCCAGCCACTTGTCCGAGCACAGCTGCAATTCGAGGAAGGCCGTTCGGTCCGGGCCGCACAGTAGGCCGGGCCAGCGAGCGCGCGTTCGCGGTGTGGGTGAGAAAACGTTCGGTGCCTCGATATGTGAAAGCTTGGCGACAGCGGTGAGTAGGAGATCGATATCGCCGGGGCGCCAATTCACACCCTGATGGCTGGCCGGCCAGTGAGCCCGGCTGAGATCTTCAGTGACGAGAATCGGGCGGCCGGGCTCGTCGAGCCACGCAATGATCGTTGGCGCGAACCGCTCGGGAACGTGCTGCAGGGAAAGGTGTTCGGTGCGGAGCCAGCGCTCGGTATCGTCGTCGGTGGCGGCTTTGACGAAGACGCGCGTGCCGTCGGCCAATCCGACTGAGTGCCGGATCGCCCCCGACCAACCGGTATCGGGGACGGCCCACGTCGTGGTCGGCCGGCCGAGTGCCTGTTCGACCCGGCGTCGGATCTCGGCATCGGGTTCGTCCGGCATCAGTTCCTCTCCCAGGGTTCACGCGTCTACGTCGTCGCAGATTGATTGTGGCAGAGAAAGCGGGGCTGCGCGCCCTTTCCGCGTTTGGTTGGCTGGGACTTGTCGAGAGGCCTGCCTGGCCCACAACTGCCGAGACGTAGAGGCAACTGGCTGGCCGAAGTGGCGAAGTGGCAACGGTGGCGATGCTATCGACCCCCATGCTCTAGCCCTGCCCGTGGCCCGGTTCAGCTAGAGCATTGGTGCATCCCCGTGCATCCTTGGCGGTGGTCAGCCGAGGCCGCGGAGCCCGCGCGGGCGTCCATAACGGTCCATAACCGGACCCGGTCATTTCAGACTCACCTAAGAGGCTACGTGGGATTCCCAAGCTGAGAATGCAAGTTCGATTCCCGTTCATCCGCTCCAAGGCTCCGCAGGGTCAAGGTGATGGCATGAGTCGACCATACGATGGTGTGAGCGTGGCTACCCATCCGCTATGGCGGCCGTACTCCTCGTCGGCCAACGCCGTCCGCCAAGCCAATCGAGTGCAGCCCGGACCCCGATCGCCTGCCGCCTGACCTCATCGGCCAGCTTCGAGGGCTCGACTTCGGCCGCCGCGACCTCGGCTCCAACGCCGCCGCGGGCACCGTCGGTGAGGCTACGCCGCCGGATCTCGTAGAACGTCTTGCGCGAGCTGCCGTGCTCGGCACAGAAGGTCGTCACCGCCCCACGCGGCGCATCAGACGGCCACTGCGTGATCGCGAGACGGACACGGGGATCAACAGACTCGTTCTTCGGCACCGGCGCAGTCGACCGGCCCCGGGCATCACCGACCCCGCCGACTCACCGAAGTGTCACCACCAAGACCCCCGAAACTGTCACCGAGGTCCTGATGCAGAACCGTCACCTATGTCCTGCGACATGACAGAACCGGTGGGTGTAGGCGAGTGGAACCCCGTTGCAGAGCTGATGATTCAGCCCGGTTGAGGCCCAGGTTCATGCACTGACCTCGTGTGCGGATTCGCCGCCGCACGCAGATCCGCGGTCTCGTCAGCTCCACTCCACGCCGGCCGTGGACTGAACTGAACTGAAGGCGAGTGGACAGCGGCCGACCGGATGAGGCAAAGCCAAGGCCCCACCATCGACGCCCCCGACGGTCGGATCGTGCAGTCTGGCCGACTGAAGCCAACCATCCGCGGGTCCGAGTTCAGGGCCGCCAGGGCATGTGCTGCAGCGCCCAGGTGTTCCCGTCCGGGTCCTTGAACCACGCGTAGAAGACCCCGCCGAGGTCCTCGGTCTCACCGACGTCGACACCGCGGCCGATCAGCTCCTGCCGAGCCGCCTCGATGTCCTTCACGACCAGGTGAAGCGCCCGCAGCGAGCCCGGTTCCATGTCCGCCATCGGCAGGCCCTGGAGCAGGCTGATCGAGCAGAACGAACCAGGCGGCGTCAGTTGCACCACGCGTACGCCGTCCGCCGGTGAGACGTCCACGTCGACATGGAAGCCGCACTGATCCGAGTAGAACCGCTTCGCCCGGTCGATGTCCGTGACCGGCACCGGGATCAGCTCGAGCAGGAAGTCGCCCGGTTTCACCAGCGGCGCGGTCGGATCCGCCGGGATCTCGGAGGCATCCTTCGGGATCTCCGTCTGAGTCGGTGGCCGCTCGCTCATGCCGACTTCTTCGCAGCCTTCTTGGCGGTCTTCTTCGCCGCGGTCTTCTTGGCGGCCGCCGCCTTCTTGGCCGGGGCCTTCTTGGCGGCCGCGGCCTTCTTCGCGAGAACCTTCTTCTCGGCAGCAGCGTCACCGCCACCGGCCCGGCGTGCCTTGGCGGCTTCGACCGAGGCCCGCAGTGCGGCGACCAGGTCGACGACCTCGGCGCCTTCGGTCTCTTCCTCCTCGGTCTCCGGCAGCGGGACACCCGCCGCCTTCGCCTCGACCACCTGCTCGAGCGCCTGCCGGTACTCGTCGTGGTACTGGTCCGGGTCGAACTCGCCACGCAGCGTGTCGATGTACGACGACGCCATCGCCTTCTCCTGCGACTTGATCTCCACGTCCTCCGCCGGTGCCGCGAACGACGAGTCGCGGACCTCGTCCGGCCACAGCATCACCTGCAGCACGAGGATGTCGTCGAACGTCCGGAGCAGCCCGAGGCTCTCCCGCGACCGCAGCGCGACCTTCACCAGCGCGTACAGCTCGGAGCCGTCCAGAGCGTCGCGGAGCAGCACATACGGCTTGGCGCCGGGGCCGCCGTCGGCCTGCAGGTAGTAGGACTTGCCCAGGTAGAGCGGGTCCACCTGGTCCGCGGGCACGAACTCCAGCACATCGATGACCTTCTTGCTGGACAGCGGGAGGTCCGCGAAGTCCTCCGGCTCCAGCACGATCATCCGGCCGTCGGCCATCTCGTAACCCTTACCGATATCCGAGTAGGGCACCTCCTCGCCGCACTCGGAGCAGACCCGCTTGTACCGGATCCGTCCCCCGTCGGCGACGTGCACCTGGCGGAAGGAGATGTCCTTCTCCTCGGTCGCCGAGAACACCTTGATCGGGATCGTCACCATTCCGAAGGAGATGGCACCCTTCCAGATCGCCTGCATCGCCAATCAGCTCCCTGTGTCAGCTCGGTCAGCTCAAGCCGTTCAGCCCGCCCCGGGGTCCTTCCGCGGCCAGCAGGTCGGGGACCTCCTGCGTCGCGTACCACATCAGGTCTTCACCCTCGCACGAATCCAGGGCGAAAACCGCGTCGTCGTCACCATTCTGAGCCGCATCCCAGAGGTCCGCGGCCTTCCCGACCACCGCCACCGCCGCGGCCGCGTCCATGTGCACCGCGGCCACCGCGGACCACGGCACCACCACGTTCAGCTCCAGCCGGGCGTCGCCCAGCTCGACCGTGCCGTCCGCGGGCGGGACCGCGCCCACCTCACAGGCGACGACCACGCGTCTGCGGGCCGTCCCCGGATCGGCCGCGAGCAGTCCGACCGATGCCCGGGCCGCCTGGGCCATCGCGGCGTACTCGAGCTCCTCGTCGTCGCCCTCGGCGTACCACTCCCGCAGCGCCGGGGTCACCGCGTACGCCGTCAGCGGGGACGGGCCGAACTCGCCGGTGCGGCAGGCGTCGTCGAGCCGCCGCAGCGTGGATGGGATGTAGACCCTCATGAGCCCGCCTTCTTCGTCGTCCCATTCTTGCGTCCCTGCCCCTCCGCCCCGGTCTGGCCGCGGGGTTTGTTCCGGCCCCGGGAGGCCCGGTTATGGCTGCCTGTGGTGGTGTCGAGCAACTCGTCCAGGGCATCCGTCACACATTGGGCGAAAACAGCCAGGTCGGGCATCGCGGTGCGATCCGCGTTCAGCCCGAAGGACACCTTCCCGTCGTACGACGTGACGCCGACGGACAACCCCTGTCCCGGCATCAGCGGGACCACCGGGTACGACGCCAGCATCGGCGCACCCGCGGCGTACAGCGGGAACTGCGGACCGGGCACGTTCGTGATCACCACGTCGTCGATCGGCCGGACCGTGGCCGTCGCGACCCGGGCGGCCAGCGCGTGCAGCGTGGTCGGCGCGAACCCGGCGATGCCGACCAGCGATCGGGCACTGACCGCGCGACCGGTGTCCTTGTGCACCTTGGTCTGGTACGAGATCTGGTGCAGCCGCATGACCGGCGAGTTCTCCCCCACCGGAAGCGTCACGGTCGAGGCGATCACCCGGGAGCCGAGCGAGGTCGGCTCCTCGTCGTCGTCACGGATGCTGACCGGGACGACCGCCCGCACGCTCCGGGTCGGCCCGACCCCCTCACCGCGCGTCATCATCCAGGCCCGGAACGCACCCGCGACCACGGCCAGGATCACGTCGTTCACGGTGCCGCCGTGCAGCGCCCGGACGGTCCGGTAGTCCTCCAGGTCGGTCTGCACCGTGGTGAACCGGCGCTGACCGGACGTCTTCACGTGCAGTGAGCTCTCCTGCGCATGGCGCTGCGCGGCCAGCGATCCGACCACGTCGCCGAGCACCTCGCGGACCGAGGTGGAGCCGGTCAGGCTGGCCATCTCGGCCCGGGCCAGCTCCAGTACGGCGGTCGGGTGGCGGGTCGCGTCCGCGAACACGCCGGCGAGCAGCTCCAGCGCGGACGGCGGGTGGTCCGGCTGCCAGGTGTCGGTCGGGGTGTCCCGCGGCGTGCGCGGTCGCGTCCATCACGACCTGGCCGATGTCGACCGTACTGTTGCCGTCGACAAGGGCCTGGTGGGACTTGGAGATGATCGCGAACCGGTCGCCCTGCAGGCCCTCGACCAGGTACATCTCCCACAGCGGCCGGGCCCGGTCCAGCCGCCGGGACATGATCCGGGCGACCAGCTCCAGCAGCTGGGCGTGCGTCCCCGGCCGGGGCAGGGCCGAGCGCCGTACGTGGAAGGTGATGTCGAACTCCTCGTCGTCCACCCAGACCGGGCCGGCGAACCGGCCGGGCACCTGCTGGACCCGCTGCCGGTACCGCGGCACGAAGGTGATCCGGTCCCGGATCAGGGCCACCAGGCTCTCGTAGTCGAACCCGTCGTCACCGTGCACCGGCGGCTCGAAGATGTCGACCGTCCCGACGTGCATCGGGGTGGCCGGCGACTCGGCCTTGAGGAAGGTGAGGTCCAGCGACGTCAACCGGTCCGGCATCGGATCACCTTCCTCTCGCATCGAAGCTTGTCTCGTCACCCTAGCGGCCGCCACAGACAGTGGGCTGCGACACTGGCTGTAGAGGGCGTCAGTGTTCCGAGACGCCCTCTCTGGGAACACTGAGCTATCGGTGTTCGTCAGGCAAGAGGGTGTGTTTCACGCCCCCGAGAACGTCACCAGACCCTTGAAAGGCCCTTCGACCGATGCGTTCGACGCTCACTCGCGGTACCGCCACCGCTCTGCTCCCCGCCCTCGCCATGCTGGTCCTGGCCGGCTGCGGGAGCGAATCCGACAGCGGCGGCACGACTCCGAGCCCGACCCCGTCGGCGACCGCGCCCACCAGCACCCCGATCCGACCTGCCGACGATGACGCCGACCCCGGGCAAGCCGAACTCCAGCAGCCCGTCGAACACCACCGACCCGTCCGGTGAGCAGGCCGACGTGACCGTCAACGTCACGGTTGCCAACGGCAAGGTCAACCCGAGCGGCGCGACCGTCAAGGTGAAGGCCGGCCAGACCGTCCTGGTGACCGCGGTCAGCGACACCGCGGACGAGGTGCACATCCACGGCTACGACAAGGAACTCGCCGCTCACCCCGGGCAAGCCCGCGTCGGTGAAGTTCACCGCCGACATGAAGGGCACCTTCGAGATCGAGACCCACGAGAGCGGCAAACTGGTCGCCAAGCTCGTCGTCTCGTGACTCTGCTTTTGGCCGGGCTCCTGCTGCCGCTGCACGGGATCGGCGGCCGGCAGGATCTGCCGGTGCCGTTCGGGCTGGCCGTCGGCGGTGCCGCGGTCGCGATCGCACTGTCGTTCGTCATCCTCGGCCTGGCCTGGCGGAACCCGAGGTACCGGGGCGACGCCTCCGGAAAGCCGTTGCCGGACGCAATCACCCGGACGGTCGACGCGGGCTGGTTCCGCTGGATCGTCCGGCTGGCTCGGGCTGGCCGTCTTCGCTCTACGCGATGGTCTCGCTGCTGTTCGGCGTGGACCGGCTGACCAACCCGATCTTCGGCTTCGTCTACATCCTGGTCTGGGTCGGGCTGGTGCCGATCTCGCTCGTGTTCGGCCCGGTCTGGCGGACGCTGAACCCGCTGCGGACCATTCACCTGCTGCTCTGCAAGGCGCTCCGCCAGCCCTCGCCGAAGGGCCTGCTGGAGCTGCCTCGCTGGCTCGGCCTCTGGCCCGCGACACTGGGCATCTTCGCCTTCACCTGGCTCGAACTCGTCGCACCTGACCGGGCCACGCATTCCCGTACTGCAAGCCTGGATCGCCCTGTACGTCGTCATCATTCTCTTCGGCGCGATCCTGTTCGGCGACCGGTGGTTCTCGACCGGCGACCCGTTCGAGGCCTACGCCTGCCTGATGGCCCGGTTGTCGCCCTGGGGCCGCCGTACCGACGGGAAGCTGGTGGTCCGCCGGCCGCTGGAGAACCTGGACGGCACTGAAGGTCCAGCCGGGTCTCGTCGGCCTGGTGTCCGCGCTGCTCGGCTCCACGGCGTACGACGGCTTCTCGAACTCGTCGGCCTGGATCGGCTGGGCGCAGAACACCGACTACTCGATGACGCTGCTCGGCACGTGTGCGCTGATCGTGTTCATCCTGTTCGTGCTGGTGACGTACTCCGGTGCCACGCTGCTGGCCGGCCGGCTGTCGCACAGCTCGCGCCGGGCGCTGCCCGGGTTGTTCGCGCATTCCGTCGTACCGATCGTCCTCGGGTACGTCGTCGCGCACTACCTGACCCTGTTCATCCTCGAGGGGCAGCGGACACTGATCTACCTGAGCGACCCGCTCAGCAACGGGGCCAACGTCTTCGGCACCGGGCTGCTCGCGGTGAACACCGGCATCACCAACCACAGCGGGACGATCGCGGTCATCCAGGTGCTGGCCGTGGTCTGCGGTCACCTGCTCGGCGTCATCTCGGCTCACGACCGTGCCGTCGCGCTCTTCCCGCGGCAGAAGGCTCTGGTGGGTCAGATGCCGCTGCTGGTCGTCATGGTCGGCTATACGACGGGCGGTCTGCTTCTACTCTTCTCCTCGTGATGTACACGGTTGCGGAGCGGGAGAGCCTGCGGGACGCGCTGGTGGATGCGGCCCGGGCAGACGAACGTGTTGCGGGTGCAGCGCTGACTGGCTCGGCTGCAGTAGGCGCTGAGGACGAGTGGTCCGATATGGACCTGGCGCTCGGTCTGACGCCGGGTGCCGACCAGGACGCCGTACTGGCTGACTGGACGACTGCGTTGTATGCGCAGTACGGCGCTGTGCACCACACCGACGTCTGGTCGCGCGGGACTGTGTACCGGGTGTTCCTGCTGGCTTCCACGTTGCAGGTGGACATCGCCTTCGCGCCCGCTGGTGAGTTCGGTGCGCTGGGTCCTACCTTCCGCTGCTCTTCGGAGAGGCTGTTGAGCAACCTGCGTGGGGCGCTGCGATCCGTTGACTTCGTCGGCATGGGCTGGCTGTATGCGTTGCATGCGCGGTCCAGCATCGCGCGGGGCAAGGTGTGGCAGGCCGAGTACATGATCAGCGGGGTGCGGGACCACGTGCTGATGCTGGCCTGCCTGCGGCACGGGGTCCCGCACTCGCAGGGTCGCGGCCTCCACCTGTTGCCTGAGGCCACCACCAGCACCGGTGGAGGCGACGCTCGTACGGTCGCTGGAGATCGCCGAGCTAGACGGGCGTTCCGCGCCAGTGTCGACGTACTGCTGGCTGAGATCGCGCACGTCGACGCTGAGCTGGCGGTCAGGCTTGATCGGCCGTTGCGGGAGCTGGCTTAGGCAGACTGCGGCTGGTGACCGCCAGGATGATGAAGGCGATCATGCCGAGGATCAGGTGCGAGTTGCCGGGGATGGACTGCCAGAACGTCCAGCCCAGCTCACGGTCGTCGCGGAACGGCACCCACCAGATCGAGCGCAGTACGAACAGGCCGTAGAAGAGCACACCTGTCGCCACCGCCGGATTGAGGCCCCACACGCGGTTGACCGCGCGGATCAGGCTCACCCCGAGCGGGATGATCCACACCCAGTGGTGGCTCCACGTCACCGGCGACGCGTAAAGAACGGCCAGCGCCATCACGGAGATCGCGGTCACCCGCTCGTCCGCCAGCCAGTACCGCCGGGCCATCCACAGCACCAGCAGGCCGAACACAGCCGAGAGCACGAACCACGTCGGCTGCACCCAGCTCGCCTCGTTGCCCAGCCGGTGCAGGAAGCCGTTGAACGACTGGTTGCCGCTGTAGGCGAGCCCGCCGACCCGGTTGGCGTCGAGGATGACCTCGGTCCAGTACCGCCAGGACTGGTTCGGCACGATCGCGAACCCGATCGCCATCGTCGCCAGCAGCCCCAGTACGGCGTTGCGCAGCGCCCGCCACTGCTTGGTGACCACGAGCAGCGCCAGGAACGGCAGCGGGGTCAGCTTGATGCCGATCGCCACGCCGAGCCAGAACCCGCGCAGCCGCGCGTTCTGCGGACGAACCAGATCCAGCAGAATCATTGCCGTCAGCAACAGGTTGATCTGGCCGAACTGGATCGTCTGCCAGACCGGCTCGAGCAGCAACGACAGCGCGGTGAGGGCGACCAGCAGGGCCGTGCGCTTGCGCTGGCTGAAGAACGCCCAGGCACTCTTCGGCAGACTCGTCCGCCAGATCGCCGCGATGGACAGCACCGAGATGGTGGTCCAGACGACCAGCGCGACACCCCACGGGACGGCGGCCAACGGCACCATCGCGATCGCGGCGAACGGCGGATAGGTGAATGGCAGACCGGAGCCGGCCAGCTCGGCGTCGTACAGCGAACCGCCGTCGAGCAGCACCGAGCCGCCCATCCGGTAGACGCGCAGGTCGATCATGCCGTCGAACAGCCCGTAGGCCCACGCGCCGAGCGCGACCAGCGCGGCGCAGGCGACGATTCCGATGATGATGCGGCGGGGGACGATGGGACGGGAGGCAGGGGAGGTGGAGGTCATCACGGTCACGTCAGGTCGACTCCGAACAGGGTTTCCAGCGCGCGCCGGGTCTCGTCGTACGAGGTGTGCAGGATGCCGGTCATGCCGAGTGCGTTCGCGCCCTCGACGTTCAGCTCGAGATCGTCGATGAAGACGCAGTCCTCCGGGCTTCAGGTCCAGCCGGCGGGCGGCCAGCAGGAAGATCTCCGGCTCGGGTTTGCGCATCCCGACCTCACCGGAGATGACGATGTCGTCGAACATCCCCTCCCAGGTGTCCCGCGGGTAGCTGTTACCCCAGGAGTTCGACAGCAGCGCGGTCCGGATCCCGTGCGAGCGGGCCCGGCGGACCAGCGCGCCCATCGCCGGCTGGTGCTCGAAATGCGCGAACATCCGCTCGATCAGCCCTTCCGCAGGCACCGGCGTACCGTCGCGGCGGACCAGGATCGAGGCGAGCTTGCGCTCGAAGTCGGGTACGGCGATCTGGCCGCGTTCGAGGGCGTGGACCGGGTTGAGCTCGGCCTCCGCGAGCGCATCGGCGGGCGTCTCGGCCGGCAGCCAGGCCATCACGGCCTGCACGTAGGAATCGAAGTCGAACCCGTCCAGCTCGGCCCACCGCCGCAGCGCATCCTCCAGCCCGGAGGTCAGCACGCCGCCCCAGTCCACCAGCAACCCACGCGGCACGCCCGACTCCGAAGACATGCGCGCAAGCCTACTCAGCCTAACAGCCACCGCCCTAACCCTCCCGGTCACTCCCTGTGGTCACCAGGTAGGTCGACACCCGTGACATGGAGGCCGGCGCGGGGGTGCGCGCGTGAGCGATCCGGCCGAGCGGTTGGTCAGCGGTTGTATTCGATGGTGACGTCGCCGGAGGAAGTCTTGGCCTTGATGCTGCGGGCCGAGCCGCGGGGTCGTGCAGGATGCTGGCTGACTCGTCACCCGACGACGTCTCGGCTGTCGACCTTGTACTCCTCGGTCCCCGGCGGGATCCGGATCGTCACGTCACCCGAGCTCGCCTCGGCCTCCACCGACTGCGGCGCCCTGGCGAAGTCGAGATCCACGCTGCCCGAGCTGCTCTGCGTGCTCACCGTCGTCGCGGTCAGATCCTGCGCCTCGAGATCACCCGAGCTGGACTCCATCTGCAGCGCCCCACCGATGCTGTGGACCTCGATGCTGCCCGAGCTCGACTTCAGAGTCCGCGCCCGCCTGCGAGCCCTGACACCTTCAGATCTCCGCTGCTGCTCTCGAGCGTCACCTTGACGTCCTTGGGCACGGTGAGGACGTAATGCGTGTCGCACCCGAACGACAGGAACCCGCAGCCGGTGTCGCGCAGCTCCAGCTTCCCGTCCTCGTACTCCTCCTTCGGGTCCGAGCCGAACACGTTGCGCTCGAACTGCCGCTCGATATTGATCTCGGACCCGTCCCCGGACCGTACTTCGACATCCGCCGAACGTGCCTCGATCGTCAGCGCCTGCCCACGACCGGGTAGGTGTCCTGACTGACCTTGGTGTCCTCGGTCAGCCCGGTCAGCGCCCAGTACACCCCGCCGAGGATGAGCGCGACGGAGATGGCGATGCCGTAGCGCCGCTCGGTGCTCATCGTGCTCGGCGGCCGGCTCTGGACCTCGGACATGCTTCCCCCTGGGGTGCGGTGACTACCCGTCAACCCTGGCACATCCCCCGGCCCCCTGTCGGTGGGGTTTTCCCCCGTATCGCCACCGACTCAACCCTGAGCCACGCCGTGATCCCTAGATGCCGAGGTCCCTGCCGATCGTGGGTCGGCACCCTCCGCGATCGCACAAGTGCCGAGGTCCCAGGCGATCGTGGTCGGCATCCTCCGCGATCGCCTATGTGGTGAGGTCATTGGCGGGTGTGGTCGGCGTCCTCCGCGATCGGCTACGTGGCGAGGTCCTTGGCGAGCGTGGTCGCGAACTGCTGGAGGGACTTCCGGAGTTTGCTCGACTTGGCGGACTCGGCCAGGCTCCGCCCGTGCGACATGGCGGCGTCGACCGCGCCCTGGTCGAACGGGAGCAGCGCAGCGGCATCGACCCCGGCGTACCGCCCGAGCGCCTCGGCGACCGATCTGCGGGTGAACTGCCGAGCGACCCCGAGCGGATCCGGTTCACGACCACTCTGGTGCTGACCGACGGCACGATCGCGCGCAGCTCGTGGATCGCCCGGATCAACCGGGTCAGCCCGACCGGGTCCGCCGTACCCACGACGATCACCTCGTCGGCCTCCTCGAGCGTCGCCAGGGTCGCACCGTTGCGCCGCGGCGCCAGCGAGTCGAACGAGATCTCCTCGTCGGTCTCGATGCAGAACCCGACGTCGACCACCGTCAGCGGCGCGAGCATTCGCGCCGTCGACCAGATCGACTCGATGGCCGCCGGCCGTAGCTCCGTCCAGCGATCCGCCCGGCTGAGCCCGGTCAGCACGAGCAGATGCGGCTCCACCTGGCGCGCGTGCTTCGCGAGCATCGCCATGTCGAGTGCGCCGCTCCCGGCCGAGCGCGCAGCGGCCGCCAGCCCCGAGGTCTCGTCGAGCATGCCGAGTTGCTGCGCGACCGTCCCGCCGTACACATCGGCATCGGCCAACAGGGTCGGCACGCCTCTCGCCGCGAGCTCGCACGCCAGGCCGACGGCGACCGTCGTACGCCCCGGAGCGCCGGTCGGACCCCAGACCGCGACCATCCGCCCGCTGCCCTGGTTGTAGACCGGTGGCGGCTGGTCGACCGTGTCGGGCGTCATCGGAACGAATCCACCGGCGAAATGGGAGACCGACATCGGCGGGCCGGCCTCGACCGCGTCGGTCACGGCCCGGCCGAGATCCTCCGGACTGACGTCGGCCGGCAGGATCCGCTCGATCCCCATCCGGCTGAGCCGGTCCTCGGTGCCGAAGGGCTCGCCGTTCTCGGTGGGGTCGACCAGCGCGACCACGGCGATCCGGCGAGCGTGCAGCGCAGCCACCGCGTCGGACGTGAGCCGCGGCAGATCGTCGGCGAGCAGGACCGCCCTCGCCTGCCCGCTCGCGGCCGCCGCCATCACATCGGCGATGTCGACGCAGCGCCGTACCACCCGAATCCCCGGCGCGCGCTCGGCCCGCCCTACGACGTCCGCCTCCCACGGAGCCCCGGTCACGGCCAGGAGGACTGGTATCGACATCAGCTGCCTCGCCTGACGAGAACCGGCTCACCCGTACTCATCGCGGACAACGCCGCAGGGAGTCGCTGGACGTCTTTCCGCGTCAACCCGACCAAGACCTGTCGACGGGCCGAACCACCCGCAACCCCTTTCACCGCGTCGATCTGGAGCACCCGGACCCCTGTCCAGTACGGCGTGGCCGGCTGGTCCGCGTCCTTCGGCACCACCCAGATGTCGACCTCGTCGCCGCCCGCGATGTCCGACGGCAGCCGTCCGGTGGCGATCGACAGCGGCAACTCGGTGCGGTCCTTGGCCGACTCGGTGACGGCCGC
Source organism: uncultured Actinomycetota bacterium (assembly GCA_963770725.1). Taxonomy (GTDB): domain Bacteria; phylum Actinomycetota; class Actinomycetes; order Propionibacteriales; family Kribbellaceae; genus Kribbella. Next base: position 299,891 of record CAVYQT010000004.1, on the reverse strand, counting down.
GTCCCGCGGTACGAACTCCCCCGCGTCGACAGCCCTGGTCACGACGAGACCGTTGAGATCCGCGTCGGCAGCGACGTACCTGCTCGCGTCCTCGCTGTTGGTGAAGCGCACCCGCGCGGTCGAGAGGTCGTCGCCGGTCAGCTTGGTCCCGGCCGGTAGGTCGTGCTTGGCCGCCCAGATCGTGGTGGTGTCGTCGGCAGACGAGAGCAGCTTGGCGCCGGCCAGCGCGGTGACCGCCACGAGCAGTACGCCGAGCACCAGCCGGCCGTCCTTCCACCGGGCCCGCCGGTTGCGCTGGGCCGGGACGGACGGCGCCCCGAACCCGGTACCGCGCACTGCTGTGTCGACCACGTCGAACTCCCCAGTCAATCGATCGCTCTCGGAGCCGACATTCTGCCGTGCCGAGGCACCTCCGCGTAAACGGCTATCCACAGGCTGTCAGCCTGGGGACAAACGGGATCGTCCGGTCGCCAACCGTGGCAAACTGAAGGAACCAGCCACTACGTGAAGGAGCAGAACGGATGCCGGCTCCGCGATTCCTCCAGCTCGCCGACGTCGCCGAGGTGCTCAACATCTCCGCGAACCAGGTGTACGCGCTGGTCCGCCGCGGTGACATCCCCGCGGTCAAGATCGGCGGCCGCGGTCAGTGGCGGGTCGAGGCCACCGAGCTGGAGAAGTACATCGAGCGGCTCTACACCGAGACCCGCGAGTTCATCGACTCCCACCCGTTCGGCGAGGAGGCCGAGCAGTCGGAGGACGTGCACAACTAACGGCGGCGTAGGGCACACAACGCCTGGGTCGGCACCAGGCGCACGTTGTAGACCTCGGTCCGCCGCCGCGGCGCATCCAGCGGATGCTCCGCGATCTCGAGGAAATCCGCCCCGACCCGATCGATCGTCCCGGTGACCGGTACGCCGCCGCAGAACAGCGTCACCGGTGAGCGGTCCCGCGCGATCCCGCGCAACAGGTGCGCAAGACCCAGCTTCCCCGCCACCGCCCCGACGGCAGGCTCCGCCCACGGTCCCAGTCGATGGACGGCGGACAGCGCGGCGACCGGGATCAGCCACTCCTCGTAGCGTTCGGCCTCGAGCAGCAGGCAGTCCTTGCCGACCCGGGTGAGCAGCCCCTGGACCGGCTCCGCGTTCGTCAGTTCCACCCGTACGACGGTGTCGACCGCACCGCGAAGCCGGTCGAGCACGGTGATCTTGCCGACCTCCGTGCGGATCCGGTCCGCCACCTCGCCGTAGAGATCTCCCTCCTGGAGCGCGTCGAACTGCGACTCCAGATCCGCGAACAACGCATCCCACCGCATGGCCGCGAACCTACCCGATCGCGCTCACCTTCCGTGCGGCAAGCCGACGCTGTGTGACATTTCCACTTGCGAACTGGCCGCAGTGCCGGTCTATAGTGGTCAAGACAAAGCAAACTAAAGCAAACTCATAGATCAGAGACGAAGCGGGGTGAACGCGATGATCCGGGGAGCGAAGGGCATCCTCGCGCTGGTGGCGCTGGCCGGTCTGGGCGTCGGTCTGCGCTGGATGACGGCCGGCACGATCGGCGCGGCGAACAGCCACGACCTCGACTCGATGGCCGTGCTCGCGGTCGGGACCGTGGCGTGGATGGCCTACGGCTGGCTCGTCCTGGCCGTGCTGGCCACCGTCCTGGAGCAGATCCCGGGCGCGATCGGCGCGGCCGCCTCGGCTGTCACGGGCCACATCACGTCACAGGCCTCTCGCACCCTGCTCCGCTCGGCCCTCGGCCTGGCCGCCGTCACTCCCCTAACAGTCGGCGTAGCCCAAGCCACCCCGGGCGACGGCCCCCTCACCCGTCCATGGGCCGACCTGGAACCCCGCTCCACCGTCCAACCCACCGCCACCACCTGGCGCGCGATGGAGCCCTCGTCAACCGTCCGCCTATCCGACACCACCGCTCCTACGCCGGACGCCGCGAACTGGCGGACCACCGAGCCGCCCTCTTCCGTCCGCCTCACCGGTCCCATGCCTGCCACAACCGCACGCGCCGACCGGCCGCAGGACGTCGTACCGCCACGAACCACCTCACAACCTCGCTCCGACTCCACCGCCGGCACGCGGGCCGGCCGGCTCACTGAGCGGCCCGCCGGCCGGATTCAGACTGGTGTGCCGACTGACGCCGGGACGCGGGGTGAGGTGCCGGGTGGCGCTCGGGTGAGGGTTGGTGTGCCGGACCGGCCGACCGCGGGTGCTGCCACCCGGTACACGGACGTGCGGTCAGGTCAGCCGGTGCGAGTACCCGCACGTGTCGTCGTCAAGCCCGGCGACACGCTGTGGAGCATCGCCGCGACCGACCTCGGCCCGAACGCCACCGCCGAGGACGTCGCGGCCCGCTGGCCGGCCTGGTACGCCGCCAACCGCGAGCTGATCGGTCCCGACCCCGACCTGATTCTTCCCGGCCAGGTGCTGCGAATCCCGGCATCCGCGACCGGCAACCCCGTGCCGCCCACCCACCAGGAGAAGTGACATGAGCCAGAACCTGCCCGCGGTCCCGTCCCAACGCCCCACCCCGAGCCGCACCCTGGCCCCGGTCCCCCCACTGTCCAACACCGCCACCGCTACGCCCGACCCCACCGAATCCGCCCTGACCGCAGTAGCCACACCCCGCCTCCGCGCGATCACCCCGCAATCCACCCACCACACAATCCCCACCACCGTCCGCCACGCCGGCACCATGCCCGCAGCCGCCCTCGCCCTCCGCCACCAAGCCCTACCCCACCTAGGCCTCACCCCCACCTCCCCCGATCCCATGACCACTCCCACAGCACCGCCCAAGTCTCTGGCTGCCGCTCCTGGGTCAGCTCCGGCCTCTCCCACAACTGCCCCAACCGCGTCCCCGGCTGCTTCTACGTCCGCCTCACCCGAACCCCCGGCTACAGCTGCAGAGGTGTCGCCCCTGGCCTCTGATGCACGTGCGGCAATCCCGGATCTCGGGTCGGATCACGGCGCGGCGGCTGAGCCCACTGCTCCCTCTCGCCGGGCGCTTGTCGCGGTCCCGGGACCTGATGACGGCGCGGCATCCACCACAGAGCCGACGAATGCCCGGACACGCGTTGCGACTGCGGGACCCGGTTTGCCCGACCCCCGGGCCTGGGGCGGGCGGTTGGCCCAGGCAGTCTCCGAAGTCCTGGCAGGCGACCGGCCAATCTCGCAGCTCGTGCGCTTCACGGACGAAGCAGTATTCGCCGACCTCAACCGCCGGGTCCGGCTCCTCGGCCTGACCACCACCGCCACCGCCCGCGGCGCCAAGGAACGCAGCTCCATCCGCTCGGTCCGCGTGTGCACCCCGACCGACGAGGTAGCAGAAGTCGCCGCCCACGTACGCCACGGCGACCGTTCGCGAGCCATCGCCCTCCGCCTGGAGATCCGCCGCAACCGCTGGGTCTGCACCGCCCTGGAACTCGGCTGACCACCGCTCCACTCCACCCGTGACGAGCGGTTGTGTGTGGTGCTGTCGACGTACCGGACGAAGCGTGGCAGCGGAAGTAGTTTCTGGGTATGCAGTTTGACCGGTATACCGTGATTTTGTTGACGTTGCGGGCGGATGCGCCGGTGATGACGGACGACGAGGCGGCGGAGCTTCAGGACCGGCATCTGGCGTACGGCGCCGGCATGCTGGATCGCGGACTGGTTCTGGCTCGCGGACCGTTGACGGAGCAGGATGACGAGAGCTTCCGTGGGTTCTCCATCTGGTCGGTCGACGCGGAGACCGCTCGAGCGCATGCGGAAGCAGACCCGGCGGTGCGGGCCGGTCGCCTGGCAGTCAACGTGATGACGTGGATGATGCCGGCCGGCGATCTTCAGTTCGCCAAGGTGCGGGCGCCCAGGTCGATCGCCGAGGCGACCGCCGACTGATCGCGGGCCGGAGACCGTGCCCCGAGCGCTTCGGTCGAATCTCTGAAAGCTGCGTCGTACGCCGACTGCGTTGAGGCGGACCCTCGGCTCGTCGTCCGGCACCAGGTAGTGCAGCTTCTCCAGGCCGCGGCGGGCGAGCGCAATCCGATCGTGTGGTTGTTGTCATGTGGCTGCGGCAGTTGCAGCGGTAGGGCGCACGCACGGAGTCGGCGGGGTGAGCGGGGCGGGCTGGATTGGGTGGTTGCGGGGTAGTGGGGAGTGCGGACGGGGGTTGGCGGGTGTGGGGCTTGTGCGTGGAGTGAAGGGGAACGGGGTTGTGTGTGGCGTGGCGTCGTGCAGTCGGGGGAATTGTCGGTGGGGGGTTGGAGAGTGGTGGGGTGAGTGAGTTTGAGCCGTATCGTGAGCGCCCTGCGCGGGTGCCCGGTGGCACGCTCTGGACGCGGATTGCGGAGGGCGGGGAGTACCGGATCCTCCCGGACGGGTGTATGGATCTGCTGCTGATGGATGACGATCTGGTCATCGCCGGGCCGGACAGCCGGGCGTGGATCGGGTCGGCCAAGGCTGGGACGAGGTACGCCGGGATCCGGTTCGCACCGGGGACGGCACCTCGGTTCCTCGGCGTACCGGCGCGGGAGCTGCTGAACGAACGCGTCCCCTTGAGCGACCTCTGGTCACCCACGCGGAGTCGGCGGCTGGCCGACCAGGTGCAGTCGGCGCCTGTGCCGGCGCTGGCGTTGGATCAGGCGGTAGCGGGGTTGACTGAGGAGCCGCCTGATCGGTTGATCACGCAGGTGCTCCGCGCGGTGCGGAGTGGAATGCTGCGGGGTGGCGCTGGTGTGATGTCGCTGGCGGGGAGTGTCGGGTTGAGCGAGCGGCAGCTGCACAGAAGGTGCCTGAACGCGTTCGGTTACGGACCGAAGATGCTCGACCGAGTCCTGCGGATGAACGTCGCCCTCGATCACGCGCGCACGGGCCTTGCCTTGGCCGATGTCGCCGTACTGACCGGGTACGCCGACCAGGCCCACCTGACCCGGGATGTCAAAGCCCTCACCGGCCTCCCGCCTCGCATCCTGCTGAGCTGACCAGGCACCAAACACCTGTTCACAGTTGAAATACATAGCTTGCTATGGGATTCTCATAGCAAGCTATGGAATGAGGTGTGGAGAATGACTGCGATTGCTGAGCGTCGGGTTGGCGGTGGGAAGAAGGTTCGAGGTCGGCAGCGGGTGGCGCATCTGGTCGGCGGCGTGGCGTTGATTGCCTATGTGTATGTGCCGGGTGAGCCTGGGGTGGTGCTCGAGACGGCGGTTCGGTGGGTTGTGCTGCCGGTGCTGGTCGGATCGGGTGTTGTGATGTGGCAGTGGGCGAAGATTCGACGGTGGATGCGGAAGCGGGAAGCCGGGTGTGAGTGACCGAAACCGCCAGGCGACTCGACCAGGCCCGGCGCGATCACGGGCGACGCGTGCGGGGCGGTCCGAGGCGGCGGGCAAGGGGCACTCGGGGGTGGTGTCCTTTCGGGAGGAGTCGCTGGGGTATCAGGTCAACCAGTTGGCGCGGTTGCTGGCGCAGGGGCTGGGGGCGCGGATCGCGCCGTACGGGGTGGTGCCGGGGCAGTTCGCTCAGTTGCTCGCGCTGTTCGAGGAGGACGGGCTGACGCAGCGTGAGTTGTGTGATCGGGTCCGGATCGAGCAGGCGACGATGGCGAACACCTTGCAGCGGATGCAGCGTGACGGGCTGGTTCGGGTCGTGCCCGATCCGGACGATCGGCGCCGGGTCCGGGTGTATCTGACCGACCAGGCCCGGGCGATCGAAGACGACCTCGTGACCGCGGCACGCTCGCTGAACACGTTGGCGACCGACGGGCTGACCGAGGCGGAGGTCGCGCAGTACCTGGAGATGACCGCACGGCTGCTCGACAATCTGGAAACCTCCTGAGCCAGACCGATGTCACCATTGCTCCTCATGAGCCCTGAGGCCGAAGTCGGTACGACGAGATTGCGGCACAACCCGCTCAACGCGGTGACCGCGACGGTCGAGCGGGTGATGTACGCCGATGGCCGCACGCTGATCCGGAAAGAGCTGCGAAGGCCGGTGGCGTCGACCGGGCCGTGGGCCGCATCCGAGGATCCGCGGCACTGGAACTACTGGCGTCGCGAGGTCGAGGTCTACCGGGACGAGGAGCTTCGCAAGCAACTCGCCGACGCGGGGCTGGTGCTGCCGGAGGCCGACGTCGTTGAGCACGCGGACGGCGCCGTACTGATGATGGAGGACATCGAGGGCGCCCACGGGACCGAGTTCTCGTTGGCTGAGCACGCGGCGTTGTCGAGGGCCTGCGGTCGGTGGCAGGCGCGTCCGGCGCCCGATCGTCCGTGGACGTCGGTCGGGTTTCTGCGCGACTACTCGACGTCCCGGGACGTGCCGTGGGAGCTCGTCGACGACGACGCGGCCTGGCGGCAGCCGCTGGTGGCCGAGACCTGGCCGGCCGGGTTGCGACAAGCCTGGGTCCAACTGGTTGCCAACCGCAACGAGCTCCTCGATCTCGTCCAGCGACTACCGCGCGCCCGGTGCCACCTGGACCTCTGGGTGTCGAACGTGATCCAGCGGCCGACCGGCGAACTCGCGCTGCTCGACTGGGCGTTCACCGGCGACGGCGCCCTCGGCGAGGACCTCGGCAACCACATCCCGGACGCCGTGTTCGACCTCTTCTGGCCGGCCGAGCGGCTGCCCGAGCTCGCCGAGACGTGCGTCGCCAACTACCTCGACGGCCTGCGCGAAGCCGGCTGGCGAGGCAGTCCCGACGACGTCCGCCTCGCAGTGATGGCCTCCGGCGTCAAGTACGCCTGGCTCCTCCCCGGCCTCCTCGCCCGCGCCTCCGACACGTCCCACAACGCCTATCACCAGCAAGCCGACAGCCGTCACCTCTTCCACCAACGCGGCCAGGCCTTGAACTTCGTCGCCGAGTGGGCGCTCACAGCACGATCGTGAAACCGCCGGGCTGAATCAGGACCTGGGAGGTTGTCCCGGCCAGGCGACGGCGGGAGTGCAGGTTGCCGTTTGCGGTGTAGGTGTAGGCGGTTGTCCCTGGAGTTGTGGAGATCCTCAAGGTTCGGGGGTGGGGATCAACGCTGGACAGCACGACGGCGCTGCCCAGGCGAAGGGTGCTGATCGTCGGGATGAGGAGAAGGGCGTCGATCTGCGCAGTGCCCGCTGCGGCTTGGGCCTTGAGGCTTGTTGCGTACGGCGGAAGTGGCGCGGCCAGCGTGATGGGTTGGAGAGCGCCGGGCGCAGCGGAGATGCCTTGAGGGCCAAGCGCGCTGTGGTCGATGGATCCGAGTGACAGGGAGCCCGCTGTCCACCTGGAAGTGCCCGGGTTCAGGAGATTGACGACCGGCAGGACCAGGCGGGGCAAGGACGAGGTGGGCAGGGTCCACTCAGCGCTGTCGCCGTCATCCAACGAGACGTAGGAGCCGTTGCTCCATTGGGATTCGCCGGTCCAGGCGGACGGCGGGGTCACCACCTGTCCGCCGGTTGCGGACTCGCCCTCGACCACCTGTAGGCCAGAGTGGGTCAGTGGACCTGCACTCAGCCGGGCAAGGTCCGGATTGGCGTCAATGGCCAGCATGGAGAGTTGGCCGTGGATGGTGGATTCGGCGCCGGAGTTGCGGTTGATGACGCCGTCGCCGGAGATGCCGTCGTACGTGCGGCCGGTGGACGGGTCGTACATGGGTGCGCCGGCCCGGTTCGCGCCGAAGTACCAGGCGGCGACGAAGGCGGCGACCTGCCTCAGCCCGGGCAGTCCGACTGCCAGTAGGCCCTGCAGCCGGGCGTCGACGCCGTACGCGATCTGGGTACGGTCGATCGGTGCCGGTAGCCAGCCGTTGTCGGGTCCGCCGGCGGTCAGGAGCAGTGGAGTGAAGCCGGCTGTGTCACCGATGGCCGGAGCCAGTAGCCGACGCGAGCCCAGCACTGACGAGGCTGCGGCGAGCGCGGACGGCATCTGCGCGCCCCACGCGTGCCACACCGAGATCGACTCGCCCCACGGCAGCAGCGCGCGGAACGGCCACGACCGGCTCGACCCGGCACTCAGCGCCGCGATGCCCTCAGCAAACTGCGCCAGCGCTCGCCGTGCCCGATCAGACCCACCAGCACGGACGTACGCCGCCAGGCCGAGCACTGCCTCGGAGGTCGCGTCAGCGCCGTTCACGATCAGCCAAGCGGGCACCCGGCGGCCGTCGACGATGTTCCACTCGCCGTAGCGGATGAGCACCTGCCGCTCGAGCGCAGCAAGCGCCAACTCGAGCCGGTCCCGCAGGAACTCGGCGAACCGACGGTCGACCTTGCGGAAGGCGTCGTACCCCTCCCCCAGCGCCCACACCGTCCGGGCCAGCCAGTACGACGGGCCGGAGTCAGACGGGTCGGGTAGCTCTACTGGCTCGGCGCTGGGGTTGAGCGTGCCGTCCGGCTGCATCCAGAGGACCACGTTGCCGTTGGGCGATTGGAGATAGGTGAGACCGCGGAGAAGGTCTCGCGCGACTGCCAGTCGGTTGCTGCGAAGGTAGACGACGGCAGCGCGTGAGATGTCGTCCGCGTTGAAGGCACCTTGGCCGTAGGTGTCGGTGACCGGGTCGTAGGTCCCACCGCCGATGCGCTTGTAGGAGCCGTCGGGCTGACGATCCGCATAGGTCCAGAGCACACCGAGAGGTCCAGAGCCGTAGGTGCTGTGTCCAGCAGTAGCAGGCGGTGTGACCGACGTACGCAGGTAGTCGAGGTGAGCGAGGTTGGCCAACCGGCCCGAAGCCGCAGCCGGCAACGTGACAGCAGAAGCGGCGCCCAGGGCTACAGCTCCACCAAGGACGGTCCGGCGCGTGACGCTCATGTCAGCCGGTCCAACCTGGCGACGCCGATGGCGGCGTCGGCCATGCCGTAGAAGACGTAGCGGGTTCCGTCGATTTCTTCGATGGCGGTGGGGAAGACGACGTTGCCGACGGTTCCGATCCGTTCTTGTTCGGTTTCGGGTACGAGGATGGGTTCGGGGGTGCGGTCGATGACTTTGGTCACGTCGGTGGGGTCGAGCAGCAGTGCGCCGGCGGCGTAGCTGACCTTCTGGGTGGTGGGGTCGAAGCCTTGGGGTTGTTGGCCGGTGACGCCGTGGTGGATGACCAGCCAGCCCTCGGGGACGCGCAGCGGCGCCGGCCCGGCGCCGATCTTCAACTCCTCGAAGGGGTGCTGCGGCATCGCGACCAGCCGGTGGTGGCGCAGGTGGACGAGGTTGCGCTGGTCGTGTTGGACGTCGGTGACGGGGACGAACGATATCCAGATGCCGGGGCGGTCGTCGGTGATTCCGGCGGGTAGGTGGATGCCTTCGCCGTCGCGGAACCAGCCGAGGTCCCACATCGGCCGGTGCAGCATCGCGTAGCAGGGTTGGCCGTCGGGGCCGGTGACGGGTTCGGGGAAGAACACGGTGTCTTTGTTGGGGAACAGGTTCAGGTCGGTGTCCAGCGACGGCTGGTATTCGAAGTGCAGTGGGCCGAGCCGGTCCCAGTGCCGTAGGTCGGCCGAGACCGCGAGGGCGGGTTTGGGGCCGAGCGGGCCGTAGGCGACGTAGGTCATCACGTGGGTGCCGAGGGTCGGGATCCAGGTGACGCGGGGGTCTTCGACGCCGGCGTTGTTGAGGCCGCGTTCCCAGCCTTGGTCGGGGGCCAGGACGACGCCTTCGCGGGCGACGCCGACCGGGACGCCGTCGTGGAGGTCGATGGCGGCGAGGCCGACGCGGGACACGTTGCCGGTGGCGACCAGGCGGGGCAGCAGGTAGAGCCGGCCGTCGGGGGTGTGCCCGGTGGCCGGGTTCAGCACGCCTTCGGCCTCGAGGTCGTTGCCCGGTTCGGGGGTCATCAGCACGCCGATGCGGGTGAGGGTGTAGGGGACAGTCACAGCGATAGGCCCTTTCCGGACAGGTAGGCGGGGGTCGGCGGGGGTGGGCGGGGGGTTAGCCTTTGACCCCGGATTCGAGGTTGGAGGCGATGAAGCGGCGCTGGAAGATCAGGAACAGGGTGACCGCGGGTGCGGCCAGCACGCAGGCGCCGGCCAGGACGGCGCCGAAGGGGTTGGCGGCCCGGGCCGACACGGTGGTCAGGTAGTTCGACAGCGACACCGCCAGTGGTTGCAGGTCTTGTTGTTTGGTGATCAGGAACGGCCAGAGGAATTCGTTCCAGGGCCCGATGAAGGTCAGCAAGACCCCGGTCAGCAGGGCGGGTTTGACCAGCGGGACGGCGATCCGCCACAAGATGGCCAGCTCGGAGGCGCCGTCGATGCGGGCGGCGTCGAACAGTTCGGCCGGTAGCTGGAGGAAGTATTGGCGGAACACGAACACGGCGGTGGAGTTGATCGCGAACGGCAAGATCATGCCGAGGTAGGAGTCGGCCAGGCCGTAGCTGCGCACGATCATCACGTACAGCGGGATGGTCAGCAGCTGGAACGGGATGACCTGGACCAGCAGCATCAGGTTGAACACCAGCCCGCGGCCGCGGAAGTGGAGCCGGGCCAGGGCGTAGCCGGCCAGGACGCCGAACACCAGGGTGCCCAGGATGACGCCGCCGGTGAAGATGCCGGAGTTCAGCAGCGAGGTGCCCAGGCTGATCGCGGTGTTGATCTCGGCATAGTTGTGGCCCGTCAGGTTGCCCGGCTGCGGGAACGCGCCGCGCACCGAGGTGTCCGGTTCGGTCTGCAGGCTGCCGATCAGCATGTAGTAGAACGGGAACAAGAACACGAACGCGCCCAGCAGCAACGCGACGAACCGCAACCGCAGCATCAGTCGTCCCTCCCGGCCAGGCGCCGCGCGATCAACCGCAACCGCAACCGTGGGTGTGGGTGGGGGCGTGGCCGGGGGTGGGGGTGTGGGTGGGGTGGCATTAGTCTTCCTTCCCGGCCAGGCGTCGTTCGATCAGGGCGAGGATCAGCACGCCGATGACCAGCAGGACCCCGATCGCGGAGCCGATGTCGGGGTTGCCCTGCTCGATGCCCTTTTGGTACATCACCAGCACCGGCGAGGCCGACGCGCCGTCCGGGCCGCCGCCGCCGGTCAGCAGGTAGGGTTCGGTGAACAGGTTCGCCCCGGTCACCGTGGCCAGCAGCAACACCAAGGTGGTGGCCGGGCGGACGCCGGGGACGGTGACGTTCAGGAACGATTTCCACCGGCCGGCGCCGTCCATCGAGGCCGCCTCGTACAGGTCCTTGGACACGTTCTGCAGCGCGGCCAGATACAGCAAGATGAAGAACCCGAGCTGTTTCCAGGTCACGTAGATCGCGATCGTCGGCATCGCCAGCCGCGAGTTCACCAGCCAGGACGGGTCCGGGGCCAGCGGCCCGAGGAGGGTGTTCACCAGGCCGTCGGAGTTGAACAGGAACAACCACACCCCGACCACCGCGACACTCGCGGTCACATAGGGCACGTAGTAGGAGACCCGGAAGAACGTCCGCCACCGGATCGCCGCGTTCAGCGCGGTCGCCAACCCCAGCGACAACACCACCGTCAGCGGCACGTTGATCAACAAGAAGATGCCGACGTTGCCGAACGAGCGCCGCACCGCCGGATCCGACAACACCGTCACATAGTTGGCGAACCCGACGAACGGGCGGTCCACCACCGCGCCGGGCGCGGTGAAGAAATAGTCGTGGAACGACATGTGCACCGCGAACCCCAGCGGGTAGGCGAACACCGCCGCCAAGAACACCAGATACGGCGTCACGAACACCGACCCGATCGGCTGGTCCCCCAGCACCCGCGCCACCACACCCCCGCGCCGCGAACCCCCGCGGGTCATGACTGGGCGGCGAGCTGATCGACCTTCTGCGCCGCGCCGTCCAGCGCCGCGGCCGGGTCCTCCTGGCCGAAGATCACCGACTTGGAGTAGGCGTCGCGGAACGTCTGCCAGATGGTGATCGAGTTCGCCACGTTCGGCACCTCGACCGTGCGCGCGGCCTGGTCGGCGAACGTCTTGTAATCGGGGTTCTTGGCGAAGTAGTCCGCGAACGTCGCCGCGACGTCCCTGCGCAGCGGCATCTGCCCGGTCGTCTCCAAGAACTTGCCGTCCTGCTCCTGGCTGGTGGCGAACTTCAACACCTCCCACGCCGTGCCGCGGTTCGTGCAGGCCGAATACATCGCCACGTTCTTCGCATCCGAGAACGTGTGCACCTCGCCCGCCGGCTTGCCCGTCGAGGTCGGCACCGGCACCACGCCCCAGTCGACCTTGCCCTTGTAGGTCGCGATCGCCCACGGACCCACCACCGCCATCGCCGCCGTGCCGTCGACGAACGCGTCACCGGTGTACTTCTCCTGCGAGGCCAACTTGTCCGCATACATCGTCCGCCACAGGCCCGCGACCCGGTCGCCCTCCTCGGAGGCGAACGTCGACTTGCCGTCCTCGACCAACTGCTTGCCGCCGGACTCGGCCGCGAACAACGGATAGAAATCGAACCACGACTGATAGAACTCGTTACTCGGCGCCGGGTAGATCGCGAACTTCGCCGCCTTCGCCGCCACCAGCTTCCGCGACGTCGCCAAGAACTCCTCATAGGTGGCCAGCGGCGGCCTGGCGGTGTCGATCCCGGCCTTCGCGAACGCCTTCTTGTTGTAGAAGATCATCACCGGATTCGACTTCCACGGCAGCTGATAAAACTTCCCGTCACTCGACTTGTACTGCCCCGCGACCTCCCCCGACCGGTCCTCGACATACGACGTCCCACCCTCGAAACCATCCAACGCCACCAGACCACCCTGCTTCTGGAACTGCGACACCGACGCCGGCGACGTATTGAAAATCAGACACGGCGCATTCCCCGCCGTGATCGCCGCACCGATCACCTCCTCCGAACTCTTCCCCGTCGGAATCTCCTGCGCAGTCACCTTCTGATCCGCATGCGCCGCGTTCCACGCCGCCACCATCTGCTTACCCCAGGCCACCTCCTCAGGGTTGTTCGAATACCAGATCGTGATCGGACCGGTCGCCTTCGCCGCAGCATCGGCATCGGCAGAGTCGCCGCTGTCGCCGCACGCGGCGAGTGAGCCGGCCAGCACCAGGGCCAGCAGTCCAGCTTGCAGTTTCATCTTTCCTCCAGGGGAGCACTACACAGGGGACGCACCGGTGGACCGGCGGACGACCAGCTGCGCGGGTGGGAGCTCGACATCGGGTACGCCGTCCGCACCGTCGACGAGCTGGTTGAGGGTCTGGGCGGCTGCCTCGCCGAAGCGGAACGGATCGGCGCGCACGGTGGTCAGGCCGGGGTGGACGTACTCGGCCAGTTCGCTGTCGTCGAAGCCGGCGATGCTCAGGTCGTCCGGGACGGTCAGCCCGGCCGCCTGGGCGGCGCCGAGGCCGGCGATCGCCATCCGGTCGTTCGCATAGACGATCGCGGTCGGCGGCTCCGACAGTGCGAGCAGCCGCCTGGTCGTCTCGATCCCGCCCGCGGCGGTGAAGTCACTCGTCTCGAGCGCCACCGGCTCGAGCCCGGCGGCGGCCAGCGTCGACACCAAGGCCGTGGACCGCGCCGTCGCGTGCACGAAGGCGGGCGGACCCCCGACGTGCGCGATCCGGCGATGACCGAGTGACAGCAGGTGCTCGACGACCGCGACCGTACCGGGCCGATCGTCCAGGGTGACGGCCGGGAACGGCGACGTACCGTCGGGCCGGTTCAGGGTGACGGCGGGCAGATCGAGCTCGACCAGCAGGTCGATCCGGGGATCGTCGTGCCGGAGGTCGGACAGGAAGACGCCGTCGACGCGGGCGTCCTGGGCCAGCCGCCGGTAGCCCGCCTCCTCGTCCTGCCCGGCGGTGACGACCTGCAGGACCAGCGCCTGCCCGCGGGCGGACAGGACGCTCTCGACCCCTGCGATGAAGGCCGGGAAGAACGGGTCCGACGACAGCACGGCCGGGTCCCGGGTGATCACCAGGCCGAGGGCGAACGCCTTCGAGACCGACAGCGAGCGGGCCCGGTTGCTCGGCCGCCAGCCCAGCTCGTCGGCCGCGGCGAGGATCTTGTCCACGGTCGCACTCGCCAGGCCGGGCCGTCCGTTCAGCGCGAACGACACCGCGCCCTTGGACACTCCGGCCCGGGTCGCCACATCGGCGATCGTCGGCCGCTGCTTGCTCATCAGACCTCGCACTGTGCGGTGGTTTAAACCGGTTTAGACAATCACTAAACCGGTTAAAACATCGTTCGTCAAGATCTGGCGGCGTGCGCAGTACCGCAATCTCGGGGCGTTTGCGCGCACTCGTTTGCAGGCGATCGCTTGACGCCGCCGTGGCCGACGGCTTGACTGGGTCGGCAGTGACGCACCCAGCCGGTAGCGGAACCAGCGCCCGCCCCGCGGCGCACCGGGATCCGGAGTCCGGTTTTCAGGCGCCAGGGCGTGGAGTGAGAGCCCGAGGCGGGGTCGCGTCCCCGGGACCGATGGAGCAATCGTGTCCGACCCTCGCCCGCTCACCCACGACCGGACGGCACCACCCGCCGCCGGACTCGACAACATCTGCTCTGTGAACGCCTTCCAGGTTCAGCCCGGCGAACAGGGTCAGTGGGACTCCGACCTGCTGCTCCGCGATGCCGTTGTCGTTGGTTGTTTCCTTCCGCCAGTTCTCAAGGGCTGACAGATGAATTTCGATCTCCTGGTGGTCGGCGACGTCAATCCTGACGTCGTCGTCGGACCCGTCGACCAGCCGATCGTCTTCGGCCAGCGGGAACGGCTGGTGCAGCACGCCTCGCTCGTACTCGGCGGCTCGGCCGCGATCATGGCCTGCGGCGCGGCCCGCCTCGGCCTGAGCGTCGCCTTCGCGGGCCGCGTCGGCGACGACCAGGCCGAGCCTTCGTGCGTACGGCGCTCTCGGACCGTGGGGTCAACGTGGACGCGATCACCGTCGACCGCGACTCGTCGACGCCACTGACCACGATCCTGACCTCGGCCGACGATCGCGCGATGCTCACGTCGCCTGGCTGCATGCCACTGGTCAGCGCGGACGACGTACCGCGCTCTCTGCTCAGGTCGGTGCGGCATGTGCATGCGGCGTCGTTCTTCCTGATGCCGCGGTTGGCGGCCGGGCTGGCCGCGCTGTTCAAGGAGGCGAAGAGCGCGAAGGCGACCACGTCCCTCGATCCGAACGACGACCCGGCCGACCGCTGGGACCGGATGGTGCTCGACCCGGTCCTGCGGGTCACCGACGTCTTCCTGCCGAACGCGGCGGAGGCGCGGGCGCTCACCGGTCATCCGTCTGTCACTGAGGCCGCCGGGATCCTGGCGCGCCGGGGTCCGCTGGTCGTCGTGAAGAACGGTGCCGAGGGAGCCCTTGCGCACAACGGATCCTCGGTGACGACCGCACCTGCGCTCAAGGTCAAGACGGTCGACGCGGTGGGCGCCGGTGACAGCTTCGACGCCGGCTACGTGGCCGCCGTACTGAAGGGGTGCGGTCGGGACCAGGCGCTGGCGATCGCGACCGCGTGCGGTTCGCTGTCGACCCGGGCCGCTGGTGGGACTGCAGCGCAGGCGGACTGGGACCTTGCTACATCGCGACCGAACGTTGGGTGACGCCGCCAGTCGAGCGGATCTGGGACCTGTGCGACGAGCTGGTCATTGCGCACGGCAACTACTTGGCGCCGGAGCTGCGGTCGAGCTCCTGACGACCAGCTCTGTCGCCAGTTCGACATGGCGCAGGCCGGGCACGCCGCCATCGCCCAGGCGCAGGAGGGTCTTGAGCGCGTAGGCGCCCAGGTCCTGGAGGGACTGACGCACGGTGGTCAGCGGCGGAGTCGACGACTCGGCCAGGAAGGTGTCGTCGAAACCGACGACACTGAGCTCCGCGGGTACGGCGAGTCCGTGGAGCCGGGCGGCCTCTATCACGCCGACGGCGATCGCGTCGTTGGCGGCGAAGACCGCTGTTGGCGGCTGCTCCATCGCGAGCAACCGCCCGCCCTCGCTGACACCGGTGGCCGTGACGAAGGGGCCGTGCGACACGAGTTCGGGATCGATCCGCAGGCCCGCCTGACTCATCGCCGCGAGGTAGCCGTGCAGGCGGGCTTGTCCACAGGACGACGCCTCCGGGCCGCCGACGAACGCGATCCGCTTGTGTCCCAGCCCGATCAGATGCTCGGTCGCACCGATCGCTCCGGTCGCGTTCGTGGAGCCGACGGTGACCACCTCGGCCGACGGGAGGCTCAGGGCGTCGATCGCCACCACGGGCAGTCTCGCCCGATCCAGCGCCTTCGCCTGCTTCTCGGTGACCTCACAGGCGGCGACGAGGATCCCGGCAGCTCCGGAACCTCTGCTGCGCCAGGACTCCAAGGCCGCGACCACCACGTCCACCTCGGCCTCGGTCGCGGCGGAGACGACTCCCCGCATGAGCTCCGACGTGTACGGCGAGAGCAGGTCGTCGCAGACCAGACTGACCGTCCGCACCCGCTGGCGTGGCGGCTTCCGTCGTACCGGGACGTAGCCGTGGTCGGCCAGCGCTCGCTCGACTCGGGCACGCGTGTCCGCGCCGACGTCGGGGCGCCCGTTCAGGACCTTCGAGACCGTGGCCTTCGACACTCCGACCTCGGCAGCAATCATGGCCAGCGTGGTTCGCATGACGATTCCACCGTTAGGGTCGTTTGGTGGTAGCAAATCACGCGCGGCTCTGGAGTGCAAGCTCGTCTACTGCGCCGCCTGCAGGTAGGTGCGGTAGGTGGCGAACGAGTCGATGACCTCGGCGGCGGTCGGTTGGGTGGTCAGCGCGCCGACGCCCTGGCCCGCGTAGATCGAAGCGCGGGCCGGGTCCGCGGCACGGACGCCGGCCACGTAGTCGGCGTGGCCGGTCTCGTCGGCCTTGAGTGCTTCCTCGTGTCCTTCCCACGCGTCGAAGTACGCGTTCCGGAGGGCACGACCGCCGAACTCGTCCGGCCAGCCGGCCCGTGACGCCGCGTCGAAGACCGTGCCGTAGACGGTGTCGGTCTCGTCCGCCTCGATTACCCGCTGCCGGACCGGCTCCGGCGTCAACGCCTCGGTGCAGGTGAGGAACGCGGTACCGATCCAGCCGCCCACCGCTCCCGCGGCCAGTACGGCGGCCAGCCCGCGCGGCCCGGAGATACCGCCGGCCGCCAGGACCGGGAGCTCGGTGAGGTCGAGGATCGCCTGCAACAACGGGAGGGTGGCGACCGCGTTGCGGCCATGTCCGCCTGCCTCGGCGCCGCGTGCGACGATCGCGTCCACCCCGATGTCGATCGCTTCCCGCGCATCGGCGACCGTGCCCGCCTGCATGGCGACGACGATGCCTTCCTTCTGCAACATCCCGACGTACGGCGCATAGTCGCCGAAGCTGAGCGAGACGAGCGCCGGCTTCAGCTCCAGGACAGCATCGAGGTGCTCGGGGCGTTCCTTGACCGACCACGCCATCAGGCCGACGCCGTACGGCTTGCCGCCCGCCGCGGCGAGCGCACCCTCGGTGCGGATCCAGTCGGCGCTGACGCCGGAGCCGGCGCCGAGCATCCCCAGTCCCCCGGCCGCCGAGATCGCCGCGGTCAGCCTGCCGCCGCTGACGTTCGCCATCGGTGCACCCACCACCGGAACGGACAGCCCGAACTTCTCCGTCAGCCACATGCCTCCAGGGCATCACACAAACGGCCGGCCCCGCAGGACCGGCCGAGTGTGATGTTGGTCAGAACTTGTAGACGTCCGACTGCGGGTCACCGTGGCAGCGCTTGTACTTCTTGCCGGAGCCGCACGGGCAGGCCACGTTGCGCGGCGTTCCGGCGTACTGCAGGCCGCCCTCGTCGGTGCCGTCCTGGCGGACCGAGACCTCCTCGTCGCCGTCGATGGTCGGCGCCGAGTACGACAGCCGCTGCGGGCGGCTGTCACCGGTCAGGCCCTTGGCGCGCAGCCGCGGGGTGTCCCGCGGGCGCGGCGCGTCCTGCGGGCGCTCCTCGTCCTGGTCCCGGCCCGGGAACTCCGCCACCGGCGCACCCGGCGTGAGGATGTCCTCGACCCGGCGGCCCACGATGCCGTCGGAGTCGGCCGCCTCGGCCTCGGCGGCGAGCTCCATCTCGGCCCGCATCGCCTCGACGTCGACCTCGACGTTGAAGATGAAGGCGACCGACTCCTCCTTGATCGACTCCATCATCGCGGCGAACATGTCGTAGCCCTCGCGCTGGTACTCGACCAGCGGGTCGCGCTGCGCCATCGCGCGCAGGCCGATGCCCTCGCGCAGGTAGTCCATCTCGTACAGGTGCTCACGCCACTTGCGGTCCAGCACGCTGAGCACCACCCGGCGCTCCAGCTCGCGCATCGCGTCGGTGCCGAGCTGCTCCTCGCGCCGCGCGTACGCCTCCTTGGCATCTGCATTGAAGGCCTCGACCAGGAAGTCCTGGGTCAGGCCGGACTTGTCGCCGCCGGCCTCCTCGATCAGCTGCTCCTCGGTCAGCTCGGTCGAGTACAGCGTCTTGGTCGCGGTGAACAGCGCGTCCAGGTCCCAGTCCTCGGCGAACCCGTCCGCGGTCGCGCCCTGCACGTAGCCGGTGACGGTCTCCTCGAGCATGTCCTCGACCTGCTCGCGCAGATCGGCGCCCTCGAGGACGCGGCGGCGCTCGTCGTACACGACGTGCCGCTGCCGGTTCATCACGTCGTCGTACTTGAGGATGTTCTTCCGGGTCTCGAAGTTCTGCGCCTCGACCTGGGACTGCGCCGACGCGATCGCCTTGGTGACGACCTTGTTCTCCAGCGGCTGGCTGTCGTCGTTGTTCCGCGACATCGCCCAGTCGACCATCTCGCGCTTGAACAGGCGCATCAGGTCGTCCTCCAGCGAGAGGTAGAACCGGGACTTGCCCGGGTCGCCCTGACGGCCGGACCGGCCGCGCAGCTGGTTGTCGATCCGGCGGGACTCGTGCCGCTCGGTGCCGAGCACGTACAGGCCGCCGGCCGCGGTGACCTCCTCCTGCTCGTCCTTCACCTGCTTCTCGAACCGCTCCAGGACCGACGGGTACTGCGCCTCGTACTCCTCCGGCGCCTCGGCCGGGTCGATCCCCCGGGCGCGCAGGTCCTTGTCGGCCAGGAACTCGGGGTTGCCGCCGAGGATGATGTCGGTACCACGACCGGCCATGTTGGTGGCCACCGTGACCGCGCCCTTCCGGCCGGCCTCGGCCACGATCGCGGCCTCGCGCGCGTGCTGCTTCGCGTTCAGCACCTCGTGCGCGATGTTCTCCTTGCGCAGCTGGGCGGCCAGTCGCTCGGACTTCTCCACGCTGGTGGTGCCGACCAGGATCGGCTGACCGGTGCCGTGCACCTCGACGATGTCCTGGACCACCGCGTCGAACTTCGCGTCCTCGGTGCGGTAGATCAGGTCCCGCTCGTCGGCCCGGATCATCGGCTTGTTGGTCGGGATCGGGACGACGCCCAGACCATAGATCTTCTGGAACTCGGCCGCCTCGGTCATCGCCGTACCGGTCATGCCGGCCAGCTTCTGGTAGAGGCGGAAGTAGTTCTGCAGCGTGATCGTCGCGAGCGTCTGGTACTCCTCCTTGATCTCGACGCCTTCCTTGGCCTCGATCGCCTGGTGGAGTCCCTCGTTGTAGCGGCGGCCGTGCAGCGTCCGGCCGGTGTGCTCGTCGACGATCAGCACCTCGTTGTCGACGACCACGTAGTCCTTGTCCTTGCGGAACAGGTCCTTGGCCTTCAGCGCGTTGTTCAGGTAGCTGATCAGCGGGGTGTTGGCCGACTCGTACAGGTTGTCGATGCCGAGCCGGTCCTCGACCTTCTCGATCCCGCGCTCGAGGATGGCGACGGTGCGCTTCTTCTCGTCCACCTCGTAGTCGGCCACCGGACGCTGCTCCTCGGGCACCTTGTCGTCGGCGATCCGCGGCTTCAGCGTGTTCGCGATCTTCGCCATCTCGACGTACCAGCGCTGCGAGTCCTCGGCCGGGCCGGAGATGATCAGCGGGGTCCGGGCCTCGTCGACCAGGATCGAGTCCACCTCGTCCACGACCGCGTAGTTGTAATCACGCTGGACGCAGTCGTCGATGCTCTGCGCCATGTTGTCGCGCAGGTAGTCGAAGCCGAACTCGTTGTTGGTGCCGTAGGTGATGTCCTTGGCGTAGGCGATCCGCCGCTCGGCCGGGGTCATCTCCGGCAGGATGACGCCGTAGTCGAGGCCGAGGAAGTGGTACACCCGGCCCATCCACTCGGCCTGGTACTTCGCCAGGTAGTCGTTCACCGTGACGACGTGCACACCCTTGCCGGACAGTGCGTTCAGGTACACCGGCATGGTGGCGACCAGGGTCTTGCCCTCACCGGTCTTCATCTCGGCGATGTTGCCCAGGTGCAGCGCGGCGCCGCCCATGATCTGGACGTCGTAGGGCCGCTGGTGCAGGGTCCGCTTGGCCGCCTCCCGGACGACCGCGAACGCCTCCGGCAGCAGCGCGTCGAGGGACTCCCCGTTCTCGTGCCGCTGCTTGAACTCCGCGGTCTGACCACGCAACTCCTCGTCGGTCATGCCGACGAAGTCGTCCTCGATCGAGTTGACCATCTTCGCGATGCCCTGGAGCTGGCGCAGGATCTTGCCCTCGCCGATCCGCAGGACCTTGTCGATCACCTTCATGGTGGGGAGTTCTCTCCTTGCTGCTGAAGCCTTGGGTGCGGCCGACGCCGACAGGGCACGATCCACCCGGGGGCGGGCGCGCGTCACCCATGGTACGGGGCCGGGTGTGCCAAGCCACGCCCCTGTGCGTGCCGCGGGGCCTATCCGACCCACGATCCGGACATCGGAAAAGTTCCGTCTGCCCGGTCAGGAACCGTGCAGGGCGTCACTCAGCGCAGGCGAGAGGTCACCGCCGCCGACCACCCGGACCTGGTCCAGGCCGAGGAACCCGGCCAGCTGGATCAGCTCGGCGGCCAGCTCGTCCGCGGTCTCCACCGGGGCCTTCGGCTCGGCGTGGGCCGACTGGACCAGCAGCACCCCGGCGGCCCGGTCGGACTTCAGGTCCACCCGGGCGACCAGGCGGTCTCCGAGCAGGAAAGGAAGCACGTAGTACCCGTGGACGCGTTTCTCCGCCGGGACGTAGATCTCGATCCGGTACCGGAAGTCGAACAGCACCTCGGTCCGGGTCCGCTCGAAGACCAGCGAGTCGAACGGGCTGACCAGGGCCCGGGTGTTCACCCGCCGCGGCAGCCGCGCGTCGCGGTGCAGGTACGCCGGCCGCTTCCACCCTTCGATCCCGACCGGGATCAACTCGCCGTCCTCGACCAGCTCGCTGATCGCCTGCACGGTCGGCTCCGGCGACGTCCGGAAGTAGTCCCGCAGGCACTGCGCCGTCGCCACCCCGTGCGCCTTCGCCGCGATCGACACCAGCCCCCGATGCGCCTCGGCGACCGACGGCGTCGGCGTCGCCAGTACGGCGCTGGGCAGCACCCGCTCGGGGACGTCGTACATCCGCTCGAACTGCTGGTTGCGGCGGGACACTGTGATCTCGCCGGCGAAGAAGAGGTACTCGAGGGCCCGTTTGACGTCGGACCAGTTCCAGCCCCAGTTCTCCTTCGACCGCTCGACGTCGTCGTCGATCTCGCGGGCGGACAGCGGGCCGTGGTCGCGGACGTCCGCGAGCACCTGCTTCAGCAGATCCGGCCGCTCCTTGGCGATCGATCGCGGGCCGCCCCACGCCTCGGTCGTGGCCCGGGCCATCCGCCAGCGCATCAGCGGGTGGGTCTCGACCGGGATCAGCGAAGCCTCGTGCGCCCAGTACTCGACCAGGCGGCGCGGTGCCTTCCCGGCGGCGCGGTCGAGCAGGCCGCGCGGGTACGGCCCCAGGCGGGAGTAGAGCGGGAGGTACTGCGCCCGGCTCAGCACGTTCACCGAGTCGATCTGGATCAGGCCGATGCGGCCGAGCACGCGCGACAGCGCCCGGGCGTCGGGCACACCCTTCGGCCGCGGGTCCATGAACCCCTGCGCCGCCAGCGCCACGCGCCGAGCCTGAGCCGTCGACAACACCTGTGTGGTCACGTCACCGATTCTTCCTGGCGCCACCGACAGAATCCCGGTCGCTCACGGGCGGTCCCGATCGACGGTGTCCTCGACCCGGATGATGAGCAGGACCTCGGCCACCCGCGGCGGGATCGGCCAGGAGAACAGACCGCGCGCGGACAGATCCTCCAGGGAGCGGAACGGGCCGCGGTGGGACCGATCCGCGACGATCAGCGTGGCGTGCTCGGCGGAGACGCCCGGCAGCGTCCGCAGCACCGCCTCGGGAGCCTCGTTGACGTCGATCAGCCCACCGTCCTCGAACTGGTTCGGCAGATCGGGGCGCCCGATGCCGAGCTGCCGGGCGATCTGCGGATGCTCGGCCGCGAGTTGGCGCCCGTACTGCCGGCGCGTCTCGTCGACGGAAGGCTGCCGGGCGCGCCTCGGCACGATCACCGCCAGATGCACCGCGCAGACCAGCGCGGTCGCGATCACCAGCGTCACCCCGAGACCGTCCTTGGTGCTGGTGATGTCCTCGCTGGTCGTGTCGATCATCAGGGCGCCGACGATCGTCGCGGCCAGGTAAGCCGCGGAGCAGATCGAACCGGACCGAGTCATCGACCGCCCCTGGCACCGGTCAGCAACCTCCCGATCCGCCCCCACCGAGTTGCCCCTCGGCCGACGGCAGTCTATCCGCTGACCGGCCCCCTCCCGGCCCGGCAGGAGCCGGCGTCGGCAAGGCTTTCGGCGGTGGGGGCAGTGGGACAGCAGTCGGGCGCAGTGGAACGGCAGTGGGACAGCAGTCGGCCGCCGCACAGTCGGAGGGACCGATCCGAACCAGCACCGGCCACCGCGCCGACGTACCGAAAAGTAGGTCCGACATGTCCTTTCCCTGGATCCGTTACTGCGGCGTCGGCCGCCATGATCGCCTTGGTCACGACCGGCTGCGGCGGCAGCGCCGGGACCGCCGGCGAGAACAAGCCGCCTGTCACCAACCCGGCGTCGGCACCTGCCGGTACGCCGGTCACGCGGCCGCCCGCCGCGGGTCTGGAGAGCCTGCCGGTCCGGACCATCATGCAGAAGACGCGGGCGGCGTCACTGGCGGCGACCAGCCTGCGGATGCGCGGCACCATCGCCGACACCAGCGGCCCGATGACGTTCGACATCACCCTGGCGACGGGCGGTGGCTCGGGCACCTTCACCATCGCGGGAGCGTCGTACTCAGTCCGCGCGATCGGCCGGACCGTCTACCTCCAACTGTCCGAGTCCGCGATCCGCGCGCAGGCCAAGGCCGACAAGAGCAGCCCGGCCGAGACCGCGAAGATCGTGAAACAGCTGAAGAACAAGTGGATCAAGCTGTCCAAGGTCGACAAGGACACCCAGGAGATGGTGGACCTGGTCACGCCCGGCAAGTTCTTCGCGACGGTGTTCGGCGAGGACGACACGGCCACGGCTGCGCTGCCTCGCAAGGTCTCGGCGCGGATGGTCGACGGCGTCCGCTGCGTCGGGCTCGCCGAGGACGGCGCCGCCCTGTGGATCGACACCGCGACGGCCCGGCTGGTCCGGATGACCGAGGGCAGCAACCGGATCAGCTTCAGCGACTACGGCAAGGCGCCCACACCGAAGGCTCCCGCGAAGAGCCAGGTGCTCGACGGCAAGGCCATGGGGCTGTGACCCGTGCCGTCGGCCGGGACAGACCTGGCCATAACTCGGAAGTTACCGCAAGTGGGAGGTGCGCTACACAGGGTGTCCGGGAGACCCTCCAGGGACGCCACGCCGCCCGCGTGGCCCCTATCAACCTGGAGTGAGGCATGACAGGAAGATTGAAGTTGTCGTGCGCCCTCGCCGGGTGCTGACCGTGGCTCCCTCGCGGTGGCCGTAGCCGCTCCGCACGGCCGCGCAGCCCCGACGGACCGAGACCCGGATCGTCGGCGGCACCATCGCCCACACCTCCGACACGCCCTGGGCGATCCAGCTGTCCAACAGCGGCTCCCCCGACCCGACCGGTGAGTGGTGCGGGGCGACGCTGGTCGCGGCGAACAAGATCGTCACCGCGGCGCACTGCTCGCAGGAGCCGCGTCGCACCTACACCGCGATCAGGGCCGGGACGTGCTGAGTGACACCTCCGCCGGCAGGAGTCGGATCAGCAGCATCTGGGTGGACCCGCAGTACGGGCAGCACCCGGCACGACGTCGCGGTGATGACGCTGGCCACGCCGTTCGACGGCGTACCGACGCTGGCGCTGGAGACCGACACGCGGCGACGCGGCCGGAGCGGCGTCGGTCGTGTACGGCTGGGGCGAGACCGAGGGCACCGGCCCGGCGAACACCTTCCAGAAGGTCGACGTCCCGGTGCTGGGTGACGCGTACTGCGAGCAGCGTACGCGAGCGAGGGCTACACCGCCGACGGCGAGATCTGCGCCGGGTACGAGGAAGGCGGCAAGGACTCCTGCCAGGGTGACTCCGGCGGCCGCTCGTCCTCAACGGCCGCCTCTTCGGTGTCGTCTCCTGGGGCGTGGGCTGCGCGGACGCCGGCAACCCGGGTGTCTACGCCGAGGTAGCGACGTACGCAAGTGCACTCCAGGCGCAGATCGACGGTTAGCCCGCTCCTCAGCGCGAGCTCGCGGCGCTGAGGGACGAACCTTCGCAGGGGAAGGAAAGGGGCCGGGCTGACAGCCCGGCCCCTCTTTCCGGTGTGCTCCTCCCGAGGTTCGGCGGTCGGCCTCACACGACCAAAGACAGCGTCAGACGGCCAGACGGATCACGCCGTAGTCGTAACCGCGACGGCGGTACACGACACTGGGCTGGTTCTCGTCGGCGTCGACGAACAGGTAGAAGTCGTGCCCGACCAGTTCGAGCTCGTAGAGCGCCTGGTCCAGGGACATCGGCTTGGCGGTGTGGGTCTTCTCGCGCATCACCAGCGGACCGTCACCGGTGACCGTGAGGGATCCGAACTTGTACGTCGCCACCTCGTCCTCGGCGACTGTTTCCTCCACTACTGGTGTGGTGCCGTTGAGCGGCTGTTTCGCGTTCACGTGCCGTAGGCCTTCCGGCGTCCGCTCACCGCGGTGCACCCGGCGGCGGTCCGCCGCCTTGCGGACCTGCGCCCGCAGCCGGTCCAGGCAGACGTCGAACGCCGCCTGCTTGGTCTCGCCAGTTGCTTCGGCGCGGACCACCGGTCCCTTGGTGTACATGGTGAGTTCGACACGCATCGCCCGATCGTGCTGTCGCGGGTTCTTCTCCTGGCTGACTTCTACCTCGCACCGCAGTACCCGGTGATCGACCTTCTCGATCCTCTCGAGTTTTTCCTCGACGTACTGCCGGAAGCGGTCACTGACCTCGCAGTGATGACCCTTGACAACGACGTCCACGGAAACCTCCATCGATCGGCGACTTCTTGTTACGTCTCCGGACCCCCGTTTGCGCAGTGTCGGTAGCGGTTGGGGCGCCCGAAACGAGAACACCCGCCTTCAAGCCCGTCGGACTCCGCGGTGAGGATTCCGGCTGATCCGGCCCTGCACCACATCCCTGCCCGACAAGCCCTAGCGGGTGTCATAGGCCAACGCTAGTCGGCTTCGGCGAAAACCGGTAGGGAAGTTCTCATGAACCAGACGGCTTGCGCCGGCGGGTCGCGGCCAGCACCGCGCAGCCGAGTACCGGAATACCCCCCGGATTCCAAGGCCCGGCACGCTTCCGCGAGCGTGGAACCGGTGGTGATCACGTCGTCGACGACCAGGACCGGCTGATCCGTCAGTCTTTCAGCCCAGCGCGAACGAGCCGCGAAAGCCCCGGCCAGGTTGGCCGTACGGCGCTCGGCGGACAGTCCGGCCTGGTCGTCCGGCCGCCGTACGACGCGTCAACGCGGCAGCCGGCCGGGCGTCGATCCCCTGCCGCCGAAGGGCGCGCGCGGCGGCGCGGGTGATCCGGCCCAGCGGGTCGTGTCCGCGTTGCCGGACGGTGGCTCGCGCCGACGGAACGGGACACAGCCAGACGGCCCGGCGCTCGCCGAGAGCGGTGCGTACGGCGGCCGCCAGCACCGCCCCGAGTGGACGCGCCAGCGCGTACCGGGCCTCCTCCTTGTGCGCGACGATCAGCTTCCGCAGCTCATCGGCGTACGGCGCACTCGCGGTCGGCGGAGGCAGTCCGGCCGGTCGCGGCTCCGGCCAGGCACGGAACGGAGTCAGCGAGGTCAGTAGCTCCCGGCAACCACCACAGAGAGTCACGCCCGGGCGCTCGCACCCGGCACACCGCCCACCCAGCACGAGATCCACGAACGCGTCCCGGACCGGCACCGCTCAACGATCCGCGACATCCCCGCCGCCCGCAACCGGACTGCACCAGTCCTGTGGACAACTCACCCCGGGTACGCCGGGTCGATCGGTGGCCCCGTCGTCGGCCATGTTCACCCATGTCAGGTCGCGGGTCTGCCAGTGGAGGTCGCCCTGGACGTCCCTGATCACCGGGAGGGTGTCCTTGTTCAGGTTCGAGGCCAGTAGCTCGGTGTCGAAGCCGGCGTCGGCTCCGGGAAGCAGTTGCAGCCGGGAGCCGTCGGTGTTGACCAGCCAGGGCGCCTTGGTCACCGAGGTCGACGTTCCGGAGACCAGGAGACCCTGCTTGTTCCACGCCGCGTCGGAGATGTCGGTGAGCGGCAACTGGAGCTGGCGGAGCTGGCCGAGCACCAGCCGGCCGCCGGCGGCGGTCTGGATCGTCCCGGTCTGCACGTAGTTCCCGCCGGTGGTCTTGGATCGCATCACCAGGAGTGCGCGGACGCCGTCCGGCGCCATCCGCAGCGCGATGCGGCGCATCACCGTGGAAGCTGGTCACCACCTCGGCGAGCTTGCCGTCGCGGTCGCGGACCCGGAGTCGCGGCGTGGCGCTGTCCGCCCGGTCCAGGATCCAGAGATTGTCGTGGTTGTCGTAGCGTCGGCCGCAGTACCCGGCCCTGGGTCTTGATGTTCCTGAGCGGCTCCGACTTGTCGGTGGAGTCCAGCCAGGAGTAGGCCACCACGTCGTCACCCCGGTACGTGGTGACGATCGCGCCGGCGTCGCCGCGCAGGTTCACCGCGAACGACCTCGGCCGGGTAGTCGGTCAGCATGCTGTCCCTCAGCGGCCGGGCCGCGATGTCGGAAGCCCCGTCCAGCCCTTCGATCCGCTGCACCTTGCCGCCCCGGAGGCCGTACAGCTCAGTCATCGCGCCGTTGGGAACGGACGGGTCGTACTGGGTGAAGTTGGAGAACGGCAGCACGTCCGGATCGTCGGGCAGCAGCGGCGCGCCGCTGACGGTGATCTTGACCCGCAGGTTGATCTGGTTGAGTGTCCAGACGATCTGGGCCGCGAGCAGCCGTCGTTCGGTGTCCTGCAGTGGGGCGACCGCGTCGTTCAGCGCCACCGTCGCCACGCCGAGCTCGACCGGTACGGACACCTGGACCTCGGTCCCCGGCGGCGCCAGCGAGACCACCCCGTTGCCGAGCCGGCTGGTCGGGCCCTTGAGCAGCTCCTGGACCAGCTGGGTGGCGGCCTGCCCGGCCGAGAGGTTCACCGGCAGGTACACCGGGTCAGGGACGAGCATGTCCCGGCCCGGGGTGAAGAAGTAGAGGTTGCGCGGGGCAAGCTTCGGGTCCAGCTGGTTGCTGCCCAGGTACACCCCCGGCGGCACCGACGCGACCCGGTACTGGCCGTCGACCTTGACCAGCTTGAAGACGAAATCGGCCGGTTCGTCGGGCCTCGCCGGGATCCAGGACCCGCGCTCGTCGATGGTCGCGATCTTGCGGGCCTTCAACTGGACCTGGTCGCCCGTGCGGGCGGTGACGGAGTCAGGCTGCTGCTCGTACACCACCGTCTGCGACTCCGGCTTCCAGGCGGCCGCCGCCTCCGGGGTCAGGTACTGCCGGGCCACGTCGAAGGCCCGCGAGTCCGACATCGCCTCCAGGAACCCGTTCACCAGCGGCAGCGGGTCGGCGTTGTCCCGCGGCGGCTTCGCCTCCACACCGACACCGCCGAAGTCCGGCGCCAGACCTTCCCGGCTGCCGCTGCGGATCGTGCCCTGGGTCGGCACCGTCGCACAGCCGGTGACCAGCAGCAGGACCGCCAGCACGGCCGCGAACAGCTTCCGCCTCACCGCTTCTCACCACCGGTCAGTTTCTGGTACGGCGCTCCGACGTCGACCAGGGACTTCTCGGTCACCACCCGGCTGGCGTCGGCCGGACGGGCCGGCAGCGGGGATCCGGACAGCGTGACGTCCGGCCGCCGCGGCAGCGTGAGCCGGAAGTAGGCGCCGTCGCCGGGCGAGCCCCAGGCGTCCAGCCGGCCGCCGTGCAGCCTGGCGTCCTCCAGCGCGATGGACAGGCCGAGACCGGTGCCGCCGGTGGTCCTGGCCCGGGCCGGGTCGGCCCGCCAGAACCGGCTGAACACCATCTCGGCCTCCTCCGGCCGGAAGCCGACGCCGTGGTCGCGGACCGCGACGGCCGCCGCGTCGTCGTCGTACGCCGTACTGATCCGGATCGGGAGACCCTCGCTGTGCTCGATCGCGTTGCCGATCAGGTTGCGCAGGATCCGCTCGATCCGGCGCGCGTCCACCTGGGCCCGGCACGGTTCCCGCATGTCCAGCTGGACCTCACAGCCCTTGCGCTGCAGCAGGGTCTCGTGGTTCTCCAGCACCCGGCTGACGATGTCGCGCAGGTCCACGTCCTCCAGGTCGAGGGCGGCCGCGCCGGCGTCGAACCGGCTGATCTCGAGCAGGTCGGCGAGCAGTTCCTCGAACCGGTTGAGCTCGTTCTGCAGCAGCTCCACCGAGCGGCGGCTGATCGGGTCGAACTGGTCCCGGCTCTCGTGCAGCAGGTCGGCCGCCATCCGGACCGTGGTCAACGGCGTACGCAGCTCGTGCGAGACGTCGGAGACGAACCGGCGCTGCAGCCGGGACAGCTCCTCCAGCCGGCGGATCTGCCGTTGCAGGTTGCCGGCCATCTTGTTGAACGAGACCGCCAGCCGGGCCAGGTCGTCGGTACCGCGGACCTGCATCCGCTCCTCGAGCTTGCCGGCCGCCAGCCGCTCCGCGATCCGCCGCGCCATCCGGACCGGGGTGACCACCTGACGGGTGACCAGCCAGGCCACCGCACCGAGCAGGACGACCAGCAGCAGCCCGGCGGTGACCAGCGCGCGCTGGACCACGTCGAGCGTCTCCTGCTGCGGGGTGAGCGGGAACAGGAAGTACACCGCGTACCGCTCGGTCGGCGCGGTCGGGACCCGGAGCTGGGACCCGACCACCAGGCCGGGGACGCTGGGCCCGTCGCGGTAGTGGATCACCGTGTAGGTGTCCCAGAGCTTGGTGTCGTCGCTCATCACCGAGGACGCCAGCTCGGTCGGGATCGAGTCGCTGTCGACCAGACCGGTGTAGCGGATCGCGTTGGTGGTGGACGTGTCGGCCGGCACCAGCAGGACGTCGTACAGGCCGGGGCCGGTTGGAGCCGAGGACGAGCTCGGACAGCCGCTGGTTGATCGTGTTCGGGTCGGCGGCGTCGATCGTGTTGGACAGCGAGGCCAGCTGGGCGACCGCCTCCGACTGGGCGCTGCTCCGGCGGGACTCGAGCACGCCGTCGGTGACCTGGCTCATCATCACCCAGCCGACCAGGAGCAGCACGACGGTCGACATCAGCAGGGTGCCGGTGACGATCCGGGCCTGGATGGACCGGCGCCAGATGTCCGGCCAGTGCTTCGGGTGCGTCCGCCACAGCGGCTGCGGGTAGGCAGGCCAGTCCGCCACGGCGGCGGTCAGCTCCAGCTCCGTCCCGCGGGTCTCCGCCGTCTCCTGCTCGGCCGGGGCCGGTTGCTGCTCCGGTCCGGTCGTGGCGGCCGTGGCGTCGGCGGCCGCCTGCGACTCTTGGTCGCGTCCGTACTCGATCAGTCCGCACCCGCCTTGTAGCCGACACCACGGACCGTCACCACGATCTCGGGGTGCTCGGGGTCCTTCTCGATCTTGGAGCGCAGTCGCTGGACGTGCACGTTCACCAGCCGGGTGTCGGCCGCGTGCCGGTAGCCCCAGACCTGCTCCAGCAGCACCTCGCGGGTGAACACCTGCCAGGGCTTGGAGGCCAGGCAGACCAGCAGGTCGAACTCCAGCGGGGTCAGCTGGATCGTCTCACCGGCCCGCTTCACCGAGTGCCCGGCCACGTCGATGGTCAGGTCGCCGATGGTCAGCGACTCCGGCCCGGGCTCGTCCATCCGGCGCAGCCGGGCCCGGATCCGGGCCACCAGCTCCTTCGGCTTGAACGGCTTCACCACGTAGTCGTCCGCGCCGGACTCCAGGCCCAGCACCACGTCCACGGTGTCGCTCTTGGCCGTCAGCATCACGATCGGTACGCCGGACTCGGCCCGGATCGCCCGGCAGACGTCGATCCCGTCCATCCCGGGCAGCATCAGGTCGAGCAGCAGCAGGTCCGGCTTGAACTCCCGGAACGCCGGTACCGCTTTGTCACCGGTCGCGCACAGATAGGTGTCGTAGCCCTCGTTGCGCAGCACGATGCTGAGCATCTCCGACAACGCTGTGTCGTCGTCGACGATGAGGACGCGACCCCTCATCGTCCGGTTGCCATCTGCCACGCCCTGCTCCTTGCCGTCCGATCGTTGTGCGCCCAGCGGATGCTGACCGTACGCACTACGGATAGTGTCCCATCCCCCGGGTAGTGCACACGCCGGATCGCCGAGTGACCCCGAGTTGGGCTGTGATCATGGTGCACAGCCCGGGCCTGAGACAACTTATGGACTACACGGCTCAGACCGGCCGGCGGTTCAACGAGGGGAGGTGCCAGTGGACGACATCGGTCTGCACGAGGACCCGGCGGCGGAGCCGCTGCGCCCCTGGCTGCCCGCCGACCTGCTCGACAACGCGGCCCGGACCATCTCCGAGAACAAGACGATCATGCTGGGCCTCCCGGTGCTCGCCGCCATCGCCCTGCTCGCCGTCCAGGCCGTGCTGACCGAGGTCGCCGTACCCGGTGGGCTCGGTGGGTTCTTCGGGGCCGACGACCCGTTCCAGCAGGCCGGTGCGGCGCTGCTGCTCACGTACGGCGTCCAACTGGTGCTGTTCACCGTGGTGTCGAGCATGCTGGCCGGGATCATCGCGCTGGCCGCCGTACGGAGCCAGCTGGCGCATCGGGTCGGGCCGCGGGAGCTGCTACGGCTGGTCCGGCCGGCGCTGCCCGCACTGTCCGCGGTCGGGCTGGTGCAGTCGTTGTCGTTCATCCTCCTCATCGGCGGCTGGGGTCTGGCCGTGATCGGCATCGGCTCCGGGGCCGAGTCGGCCATCTCGTCCGACGTGGCCGGTGCGGTGGCCATCGTGATGATGCTGGTCGGTGCGGTGCTGGTGCTGATCTTCGGCATCCGCCTGCTGCTGGCCGGGACCGTCGTCCTGATGGAGGGCCGGTACGCGCCGGACATCGGCCTCCACATCCCTGTCAGGGTGGGAATCTGGGGTGCGCTGAAGCGGTCCTGGCAGCTGGTGAAGGGCAAGTTCTGGCGGGTTTTCGGCATCCTGCTGTTCGCGGGGCTGGTGGTGAACATCGTCAGCTACGCCCTGCAGTACGGCGTCACCACACTGGTGATCACGGTCGGCTCCTGGGCCGACAGCAGCGAGAGCAGCAGTGCGACGGTGGCCGCGATCGTGCTCGGTGTGGCCGTGGGCGTCGCGACCGCGATGACGCTGATCGCCAGTCTGGCCTTCATGTCCGCCGTGCAGGCCCTGATCTACCTGGATCTCCGGGTACGGCGTGAAGGCCTCGACCTGTGGATGCGGCCGGTCCTGCGATCCGGGGGAACGTCGTGATCATCCTGGAGCCGCCGGTCGACATCGGCCGGGACGAAGCGGCTGCCGAGGCGGCCAAGGAGCTGTCCAAGACGGCGTACCGGCAGTCCGGCGACTCGCTCATCGAGCGGGCGATCGGCAAGGTGCTGGAGTGGATCGCCGACCTGCTGGACAGCCTGACCGGGGCCTCACCGAGCGGCCACGCCGGTCTGTTCATGCTGATCGGACTGATCGTGCTCATCGTCGTCGTGGTGTTCTGGCGAGCCGGTGTGCTCCGCACCAGCCACCGGGAGAAGCAGGTGGTCTTCGACACCGCCAGGCCGCGCAGTGCGGCCGAGTACCGGGCCCAGGCGGAGCAGGAGGCCGCCGCCGGTGACTACGCGCACGCCATTCGCAGCCGGTTCCGTGCCTGCGTCTCCGAGTTGACCGAGCGGACGATCCTGGACGAGCGCGCCGGCCGGACGGCGTACGAGGTGGTGGCGGACGCCGGACGCGCGGTTCCGGAGCTCCGGGAGCCGCTGCAGCCGGCTGCACTGGCGTTCACTGAGGTTGTCTACGGCAACCGTCCCGGGACGCCCGAGCGGTACGCCGCAGTGGTCAGAGCTGATGGGGCGGCCCGGACCGCTCGGGTGCTGGTGCGCGCGTGAACGAGCGGAGCGAGTTCACCATCAGGCACAGCGCATTTCGTGCCTCATCCGCGCCCGGAGCGAAGCGAGGACGCGGATGAGCACTGCGGTTGGGCGGAGTGCCGGCGAGAGTTGGCGCGTGCTGAGGACACCGATCCTCGTCACCGGCGTCATCGTGCTGGTTGCGATCGTCATCATGATCGCGACCGCGGCACGGACGTCAGGGCCGTTCAGCCCGGACTCCACCGAGCAGAGCGGTGCGCGTGCTCTGGCGGCAATGCTGGAGAACCACGGCGTCACCGTGCACGGCACTGAAGCTGCTGGACGACGCGATCGAGCCAGGAGAGCGGCAAGACCCTCCTGATCGGACCGATGGGCCAACTGGATCGCTCCGACTGGCAGCGGATCGCTCGACGCGGGCTGGAGCCACATCATCCTGATCCGGCCCGGGTCCCGAGCGCTGGAGGCTCTCGCGCCCGGTGTGGAAGACACCGGCCAGATCCTGTCCACCAGGAGCCGTGAGCCCGACTGCGACCTCCCGGCCGCGGTGAAGGCCGGCACCGTGACTGTCAGCGGCTCCACCTACTCGGCGCCCTCCACAGCCCAGGCCTGCTACGGAGACGGCATCACGAACACGGTGATCCGGTTGGAGACCGACGGCCGGATCGTCGACGTCGTGGGCTCGCAGCGCTCGTTCACCAACGACCAGATCGCTGACGACGGCAACGCCGCGCTCGCACTCAACCTGATCGGCACCCACCAGGACCTGACCTGGTACCTGCCGCAGTGGGAGTCCAGCGGCTACGACGATCCCGACGAGGACGCGCCCGCCGCTGATCCCTCCGGATGTCCGCTACATCGCCTGGGCGCTGGCGTTCGCCGTACTCGTCGTGGCGCTCTGGCGAGGTCGCCGGCTCGGTCCGGTGGTTGCCGAGCGGCTGCCGGTCATCGTGCGCGCTGCGGAGACCACAGAGGGCAGAGCGCGGCTCTACCGCCGCTCACGCGCCAGGGACCGTGCTGCGGCGGCACTGCGGGAGTCCGCCCTCGGCAAGCTCCACAAGGCACACGGCATCCCACGGCGGGCCGAGCCGTCCGCTGTGGTCGCGACCGTTGCCGCACGCACCGGTCGGGACCCGGCCATGCTGTACGAACTCCTGTACGGCCTTCCGCCCCTCAGCGACCCCGCCCTGATGTCCTTGTCCCATGAACTCGACGTACTGACGCAGGAGGTACGACACCCGTGACGACTACCGAGGTCACCGCCGACCAGGCCAGGCAGGCGCTGGTCGCGCTGCGGACCGAGATCGGCAAGGCGGTGGTCGGTCAGGACACCGCGGTGACGGCGCTGGTACTCGCCCTGCTCTGCCGCGGCCACGTGCTGCTCGAAGGCGTCCCCGGTACGGCGAAGACGCTGATGGTGCGGGCGTTGTCGATGGCCATGCGGCTGGACACCAAGCGGGTCCAGTTCACCCCGGACCTGATGCCCGGTGACGTCACCGGGTCGCTGGTGTACGACGCCAAGTCCAGCGAGTTCGAGTTCCGGCCGGGCCCGGTCTTCACCAACATCCTGCTGGCCGACGAGATCAACCGGACGCCGCCGAAGACCCAGGCGGCGCTGCTGGAGGCGATGGAGGAGCGGCAGGTCACCGTGGACGGCGTGCCGCGCAAGCTGCCGGCGCCGTTCGTGGTCGCCGCGACCCAGAACCCGATCGAGTACGAGGGCACGTACCCGTTGCCGGAGGCCCAGCTCGACCGGTTCCTGCTCAAGGTCACGCTCGACATCCCGCCGCGCGACGCGGAGATCGCCGTACTGGCTCGGCATGCGCAGGGCTTCGACCCGCGTGACCTGGCTGCGGCGGGTCTGCGGCCGGTGGCCGGGCCGGAGGACCTCCTGGCCGGGCAGGCCGCCGTACGACGGGTTGCAGTCCGCGAGGACGTGTTGGCCTATGTGGTGGACCTGTGCCGGGCGACGCGGCAGTCGCCGTCGCTTGCAGCTCGGTGTGTCGCCGCGAGGGGCTACCGCGCTGCTCGCCGTGGCCAGGGCGTGGGCGTGGCTGTCCGGGCGTGACTACGTCATTCCGGACGATGTGAAGGCGATGGCGCGTCCTTGCCTTCGGCACCGAGTGCAGGTGCGTCCGGAGGCCGAGCTCGAAGGTGTGAGTGCGGACGCTGTACTCGAGAGCGTGCTGGCCACGGTGCCAGTCCCACGCTGATGGTTCTGACTGGCCGGGCCGGCTTGCTGGCCGCCATGGGCGTCGTCTTCGTTGCTCTGCTCATGCCGAGCTGGGGCGGGGTCGGCATGGTCGTGGCGGTCGTGCTGCTGGTGTGCCTGGTCGACATGCTGCTGGCCGGCTCACCACGGCGGGTCCAGTTGAGTCGTGAGGGCGACAACGCCGTACGGCTGGGTGAACCGGCTGTAGTGCAGTTGCTGGTTGCGAACCCGGGTCGACGGGTCAAGGGGTTGCTGCGGGATGCGTGGCCGCCGTCGGCCGGCGTACAGGATCCGCCGCACAAGCTGGACCTGCCACGTGGTGAGCGGCGTCGGCTGACCACGCACCTGCTGCCTACGCGGCGCGGTGACCGGCACGCGGATCGGGTGACGATCAGGTCGATCGGTCCGCTCGGCTTCGCCGGCCGCCAGGGGTCGCACCAGGTGCCGTGGACTGTGCGGGCGTTGCCGCCGTTCAAGAGCCGTAAGCACCTGCCGTCGCGGCTGGCGCGATTGCGGGAGCTGGACGGCCGGACCGCCTTGCTGGTCAGGGGTCAGGGCACCGAGTTCGACTCGCTGCGCGACTACGTGCCGGGTGACGACGTCCGGAGCATCGACTGGCGTGCCACGGCGCGGCGCGGCAACGTCGTACTGCGGACCTGGCGGCCCGAACGTGATCGTCAGGTCGCCATCGTGATCGACTCCGGCCGGATGTCCGCGGGCCGGGTCGGCGACGCGCCGCGCCTCGACCACGCGATGGACGCGGCACTGCTGCTGGCCGCGCTGGCGACCCGCGCGGGTGACCGGGTCTCCTTGCTGGCTTGCGATTCCGCGGTGCGTGCCGACGTACGGCGTCCCGCGCCGGAGGACGTGCTGCCGTCGTTCGTGAACGCGCTCGCGAACGTCGAGGCCGAGCTGGTCCAGACGGACTTCCGCGTGGTCGTGTCGCAGGTCCTCGAACGGCTCGGCCAGCGATCCCTCGTCGTACTGCTGACCGGCCTGGACCCGGCCGTGATCGAGGAGTCCCTGCTCCCGGTGATCGGTCCGCTGCTGCGCCGCCACGTGATCGTGCTGGCATCCGTCGCCGACCCACGCCTCACCGAACTCGAGTCCACCCGCTCCGACCTGATCGAGGTGTACGGCGCCGCCTCCGCCGCCCGCACCCGCCTCGACCGAGAACGCGTCACCGCCATCCTCACCCGGGCCGGCGTTACCGTAGTCGACGAAAACCCCGACCAAATAGCCCCAGCCCTCGCCGACACCTACCTAGCCCTGAAAAAAGCCGGCCGCCTGTAACCCCGCGCGCTGCAACCCACGCGTGCTACGCAGAAGCTCCTTCGTCGCTCCAGCTACGCGCGCTCCCGCTCACCCGGATAGTCCTTGCGGCTATCGCCGCAGCCTGCGGGCTTGGCGCCCGCGTTACGCGCTCCGGCGTCGCGCGCTTCGGTCAACCGGTCGGCGCCCGTCCGCACGGCGACTCGCATCGCGCCCGGTTGTTGAGCCGCTTGACCGTACGACCGCCGACATCTGCGTCGGCTTGCGGCTTGCCAGGCTCCGGTAGGTCAACCGTCCGGCTCGATGGCCGCCAACAACTCGTACATCGTCGACGAAGGGTTGTTGTCGGGGAATCGCGTGCCACCACGCTCATGGCGACGTGTCAGCTCTACCGCGCGTTTCGATGCGTCTCGTCGCCTCGACAAGTATTGCGCTGCATCAATCCGCTTGCCCGGCCTCTGATCCAGCCGCCTGCTGAGACTTTCGGCGGTGCGATTGTCGAGAAAGGCCGTCTGGTCCTGGTGGTGCAGGATCAGCCACAGTTCGAAACATGGGTTGGACACAGCCACGCGGATGTTGTTCGTGGCGGCCATCTGCAGCGCCCGCTCCAAGTTCGGATGGTGTCTTGGCCACTCGACGTCGAAAACGCACCAGTACTCATCGACCTCGGCGTCTTTCTTCTTTCGTGCCGCAGCGGCTTGCACCAGAGTGAGTGGCACCCCAGATGTCGGATCGATCTCCAGGCTGATGGCCGTGTTGCTTCGGATCTCCGGCAGCCGTTTGATCGCGTTGAGGTAGTCCGGCTCCGACGCCTCACCCTCACAGATGACAATGGTGCGGCGCTCCGGCCTGCTTGCTGTCTTCCGCTTGAGATCCTTGGCATTGGTTCGTCGAGTCGCCACCTTGTCAGCCGATCAAGCCAAGTGCGCGCAGCAGCTCTGTGCGGTCCGTTTCGGGCAGTGCCCCGAATCGACCATGCAGATAAGCCTTCTCGAGGTTGACCGAACTTCTGACGCGCTCGCCGGCGAACTCGGCCAGCGCCCCCAGACGAGTGGCTCCGCCGTCTGACTTCTCGGTCAGCCAGACTTCGTCTCTGTTCAGTTGGTTGAGCAGGCTGGTGTCGTGTGTGCTGAAGATCAACTGCGCGCCTTTGGGGTTTGTCGTCGGATCCTGGAACAGCCGGATCAACTGGGCTGACAGCGTCGGATGCAAGCTCGCATCCAATTCGTCGAACAGCAGCGCAGACCCCTCATTGAGCGCAAAGAGGACCGGCCCGATCATCCGGAACCAGGTTCGAGTGCCCTCGGATTCCTCCTCGAAGTCCAAAGCGACTGGGCCGTCCGCGGTCCGATGCATCAACCGCAGCCGCCGATCGCGGCCACGCCGTACCCGACCGGGCTCGGTCGCGAGTTCGGGATCCTTGATGACTGCCACGTCTTCGATACCGAGATCGGCCAAGCGCAGCAACGCCAGCGCCTGGGTCCTTTCATCTACCGCGGACAGGTCACCAGGACCAGACAGGTCGTCGGACTCGAAGAGTGAGCCCTGACCGAAGTCAGGCTCAGGTTCGAACAACCGAGCCGTAGGCCGTCCTGGTGACAAGGCGGTGCGTCGAAGACGGTGCGCCAAGCCGAGTGCCTGAATGTTCAGCAGGTCTCGGGCGAATCGAGTAACCAAGGGCTCATCGAATCTCCTGGCGGCCGACAGGACCAGCGTTCGCTCAGTCAGCAAACTCCTCGTTCCACCGAGGTGGCCGAGACCACGCTGCAACTTGAGATCCATCCCGTCCCGCTCGAAGATCCGACGCCGCTTCTTCTCGGGGTAATGAAACAATCCCTCATAGGAGACCGCGTGGCTGTCAAGCTCAATGGCGTATTCAAAGCGGACGCCGTCAATTACGGACTCAACGGTGAACCCTGTCGGTCGCCTCGGACCGTTCAGGAATGCGAACGGCTCGACCGGGATACCGTCATCCCAACTGCGCAGCGAGGACCGGACGGCGTCCCGCAGCCACACCAGCGCCTCGAGGATGTTCGACTTGCCGGAGGCATTCGGCCCGAATATCGCGGCCACATGGAGCAGACTCTCTCCGAGGTTGGGGATCTCCCGCGCTTCGGGCCGATCGGAGTCCACAGCGACCATCGACAACTCGACCGGCTCCAGAACGGAGCGGAAGTTCTCGAACTCGAAGCGGATCAGCATGGGTGTCCTTACGTGGTCAAGCGCCATC
Source organism: uncultured Actinomycetota bacterium (assembly GCA_963770725.1). GTDB lineage: Bacteria > Actinomycetota > Actinomycetes > Propionibacteriales > Kribbellaceae > Kribbella. Next base: position 261,905 of record CAVYQT010000004.1, on the reverse strand, counting down.
ATAGCCCGGTTCTTGTCCGATCCTTACCAGAATCGTCGCTTGTCGGCAGGCGTTGCGCAATCGGACCAGCGCTGAGTCCGGACGCGGACCCACTTCGACCGCCAGCCCGCGCTCGTCGGCAGGGCGCTCGGGTTCCTCCGACCGGGAGCCGAGCCTCGGCAACACTTCGCCGGCTGTCTCGCAGATGAAGGCTTAGGTCAGAGCCTGTTCGAAGGCGTGGCGGCTTCTTGAGGTGAATGCGTGTTCGCGGCGACACCAGGCTATGCGGTTGGCTCGCTGGTCGTCGGGGACGTCGACGGTTGCTTCGGTCCAGAAGCGGACGTTGCGGAGTTGGCGGTCGAGGACGGCGTCGTCGACGGCATGACGTCGGGGCCCGGTGAGGCCGTACGCGTCGACGAGGACTTTCACCTGTGCTGGTTGGGTTTCGAGCGGCACCTTCGAGGCGATGCACCAGGTCCAGGCGGCGTACCCGATGTCCTCGAGCACATCACCCGGCTCGGCGGTGTCGAAGTCGATGAGGGCGGCCGGGACGCCGTCGCGGAAGACGACGTTGGTCGGGCCGGGATCGTGGTGGCAGACGACGTCGTGGTGACCGGCAAGCCGGCTGCCGCGCGTCGCGTCGTGGAACGCGCGCAGCAGCCGACCGACCGCGGCGACCTGTTCGTCGGTCCGCCGCTCGTACCTGGCCGCGACCCAGCCGTCCAGGTAGGTGAAGACATCGCGGCCCTCGTCGTCCTGACCGAGGTAGCGGGGGACGTGGTCGAGCCCTCGCTCCTCGAGCAGTCGCAGAAGCTCTGCGGTGAAAGGGGTTTTCGGCGAGGCCGGCCGCCGGACCGTGTCGCCGATGCGGACGACGCCCTTGGTGATCCGGCCGCCGGTCAGCGGTGTCGTCACTCCATCGACGGGCGGGCCTGGGCGAAGATCCAGCGGTGACCTTCGAGGTCGTCGGCCTCGTAGCGGCGGTAGCCGTGCTGGTGGATCTCGGAGACGATCTTGGCGCCGTTCGCCGTACTGCGGGCGAAGTGTGCGTCCAGGTCGTCGACGTACACCCAGACCTCGTGATCCAGCCCGCCGGCGCGCTCCTCGGTCAGCTTGAAGAGCACGATCGCGGACGAGCCGACGTGCAACTCGATCCAGGACGGGTCCTCACCCTCGGCCGGGATCTTGTCCCACGAATCCAGGCCGAAGACCGAGTGCAGCCATCGCGCCGCGCCGGCCGGATCCTCGTAGTACAAGGCGATCGAGAGCCGGTCGAGCTCGCGCGGGGTGCGCGGCGCGGTCTCGCGGCGGCCGATCCAGGCAGGGAACCAGCGCAGGACGTTCTGCCAGGAGTAGTCGGCCCTGGTGCCACCGTCGACCAGGGACTCGACGACGGTCACGCGGGTGCCGTCGCCGACCGGGTCGAAGGTGATCCGGGTCTCGGTGTCGTCGACCGAACTGCGGTACTCGAGCAGCTCGCCGGGCTCCCAGGCGGTGATCACCCCACGTTCGAGCGCGTCCTCGGGGACCTTCCGGTAGACCTCGAGAATACGGCCGCCGACCCCCGGCTCGATCCGCACCTCGATCGCCCGGGCGGAATCCCAGAAGTTGATCGGGCCGCGCACCCACCACAGGTCGATCTCGTCGGTGAAGATCCGGAACGCCGTCGGCGGATCGACGGCGACCTCGACGGACACGGTGGCCGATCGCGGCACAGGCTCCTTGGTCATCATGACTCCTTCTGCTCGACGTGTCGTTTGAACGAGCCCAACTGGTCTCGCCAGTGCGCCTGCACCTGGTCCAGCCAGGCCTGCACGGCGACCACGGGCTCGGGGTTCAGCCGGAAGATCCGCACCCGCGCGTCGTCCGGACCGCGTTCGTCGGCGACCAGCCCGGCGGACAGCAGGATCCGCAGGTGCCGGCTCATCGCCGGTGACGACGAACCGGTCGCGGCGGCCAGCCGGCCGGCCCGCTGCGGGCCTTCACCGAGCAGCCGCACCACCTGGCGCCGGGTCGGATCAGCCAGCACTTCGAAGAACCGGTCGACCTGATCTTCCACCATGCCGCAATAGTTCTACTTCTCGTTAACTATTGTCAATTGGAAGGACCTGTGGCCTGATTGGATAGGCGGCATGAGTGAGAGAGATGTCGCGAAGGACTACTCGGTCGCCGACTTCGCGGCCAAGCTGCGGCGGCTCGCGGACGCGCTGGAGGCGGGTAAGCCGTTCCGGATCCAGATCGCCGGCGAGCGGTTCACCGTTCCCCGGAACGCCAGCATCAGCGTCGAGCACGAGCGCGGCGACGACGAGGAAGAGGTCGAGTTCCAGCTGAAATGGTCCCTCGCCGACGCCGACGAGGACCCCGAAGACAACGACACCGACGTCTGACCCTCCCCGCCCCACCCGCCCGAGGCAATTTCAGCGGATATCCCTCCGAGTTACCGGTTCTCCCCTCGTGTAACGACGGGAGAACCGGCAACTTCAGGGGTATCCGCTCAAATGCCCGTCGGCGGATAGGGGGTTCAGCGACGGGCGTGAGGCATCGGGTCAGCGGACCCATGTGCGCGGTGGAGTGGAGTACTACGGTTGCCGCGGTGGTCCGACGGCTACGGCGGTGGGTGCGACCGTTGGGGCGTGGGTACGGCGGTTGCCACGCGGGCAGCGTGGGCACGGCGGTTGACACGCGGGCAGCGTGGGCACGGCGGTTGCCACGCGGGCAGCGTGGGCACGGCGGTTGCCACGCGGGCAGCGTGGGCACGGCGGTTGACACGCGGGCAGCGCGGTTGGCGCGGGTGCGGCGGCTTGCGGCGGGGTACGGCGGCCATTTCACCGGATATCCCTCCGAGTCGCGGGTTCTCCCCTCGTATCCCGCGGGAGAACCCGCAAATCCAGGGGTTATCCGCTCAAATACCCGCCGGCGGATCGGGGGTTCAGGAGCGGGTGTGGGGCGTCGGGTCGGCGGACGCGGGTGCGCGGTGGCGTGGGGTACGGCGGTTGCCGCGGTGGTACGACGGCTACGGCGGTGGGTACGACCGTTGGGGCGTGCGTACGGCGGGTTGTCGCGCGGGCAACGCGGTTGGCGCGGGCGTGGCGGCTTGCGGCGGGGTACGGCGGCCACTTCAGCGGATATCCCTCCGAGTCGCGGGTTCTCCCCTCGTATCCCGCGGGAGAACCCGCAAGTCCAGGGGTTATCCGCTCAAATGCCCGCCGGCGGATCGAGGGGTCAGCGACGGGCGTGAGGGGTCGGGTCGGCGGACCCGGGGTGCGCGGTGGCGCGGGTAAGGCGGTCGCGGCGCGGGTGCCGCGATTGCGGCGGTGGGTGCCGCGGTCGCCGCGCCGGTACCGCGGTCGCGGCGCGGTGGCGCGATTGCGGCGGTGGGTGCCGCGGTCGCCGCGCCGGTACGGCGGTCGCGGCGCGAGTGCCGCGGTTGCGGCGGCCGTACGGCGGTCGCGGCGGCGGTATGGCGGTCGCGGTGGTGGTGCGGCGGTTGGGTGGGGTCAGGGGGAGACGGGGATGTGGGCTTGGTGGCAGGCTACTTGGGGGGTGGGGGTTGCGGGGAGGATGGAGAGCGGGGTTGAGTGGCAGGCGTCGGTGCCTTGACCCGAGGCGACCAGTTGGCAGCGGGGGTGGAAGCGGCAGCCGGTGGGGATGCGGGTCGGGTCCGGTGGCTCACCGCTCAGGACGATCCGCTCCGGGGACTCCGGCAGGACCGACAGCAACGCCTGTGTATACGGGTGCTGCGGATTCGTCAGTACCTCCTCCGTCGGCCCGGACTCGACGATCCGGCCGAGGTACATGACTGCGACCCGGTCAGCGATGTTCCAGGCCAGCCCGAGATCGTGCGTCACCACCAGCGCGGCCAACCCGAGCTCGTCGCGCAACCGCAGCAGCAACGCCAGGAGCTCCCCACGCACCGACGCATCCAGTGACGCGACCGGTTCGTCGGCGATCAGCACCTTCGGGTTCAACGCCAACGCACCCGCGATCACCACCCGCTGCCGCTGACCACCCGACAGCTCGTGTGGATACCGCAAGAAGAACCGTTCAGGCGGCCGCAACCCCGCGCGCGACAACGCGGACGTGACCACCGCCTCCTCATCCGGAAGGCCGTGAATCCGCGGGCCCTCGGCAACAGCCTCATAGACGGTCTGCCGTGGATTCAGCGAACCCATCGGATCCTGCAGCACCAACTGAACCTGCCGACGGAACGCGCGCAGCTGACGCCCCGTGTAGCTCAGCGGCGTCCCGTCGTACGAGACCTGACCGGACGTCGGCCGTTCGAGGCCGAGCAACGTCCGGGCCAGGGTGGTCTTCCCGCAGCCGGATTCGCCGACCAGCGCGACGATCTCACCGGCGCCGACGGACAGGTTGACGCCGTCGACAGCGCGCGCCCGCCGGCCGCGTGACGTGAACTCGACCGCGATATCAGTTGCCTCTAGCACCTTCACTCCCCCACCAGGACGCAGGCCGCCGTACGACGCTCGCCCGCCGGGCGCAGGTCGACGGCAACGGTCGCACACGACTCCAGCGCCACCGGACACCGCGGATGGAAGGAGCACCCACCGGGCAGCTGCTGAGGATCCGGCGGATCACCCGCCAGCCCGCGCGGTGCCAACCGCGACGCCGGATCGCCGACCGTCGGGAACGCGGCCGCGAGCGCCTTGCTGTACGGATGCCGGAAGTCCCCCGACGAAGGACCGGCCTCGACCAGCCGGCCGGCGTACATCACTGCCAGCCGGTCGCACACGTCCGCGAGCACGGACAGATCGTGCGAGATCATCAGCAGTGAGATGTCGTTCTCGGCGATCAGCTTCCGGATCAGCGTGAGCACCTGCGCCTGCACCATCAGGTCGAGCGCGGTGGTCGGCTCGTCCGCGATGATCAGCCGGGGCGAGCAGGCCAGTGCCATCGCGATCATGACTCGTTGCCGTTGGCCACCACTGAGCTCGTGCGGATAACTCCGTGCGCGCCAGGTCGGCAACCCGACCTGCTCGAGCAGCTCCCGCACTCTCGACGAAGCCTCGGCCGGCGACGCCAACCGGTGCACGAGCAGGGGCTCGGCGATCTGGTCGCCGATCCGCTGCACCGGGTTGAGCCCGTGCTGCGCACCCTGGAACACGATCGACGCCGCGGACCACCGGACCGCCCGCAACTGCCCCCACTTCATCGCCAGGACATCCTCGCCGTCCAGCAGAACACGTCCGCCGAGACGCGCCGACCGCGGCAGCAGCCGCAGCAACGCCATCGCGACGGACGACTTCCCGGACCCCGATTCCCCCGCCAGTCCGACGGCCTCACCGGCCTCCAACGACAGCGACACACCCCGTACGGCGGGAACGTCGCCGGCCGCGATCCGGTAGGTGACGGACAGGTCGTCCAACTCGAGCAGACTCATCACGCCGTCCTCGTCCGCAACCGGGGATTGAGCACACTCTCCAGCGCCCGGCCGCACAACGTGAACGCCATCACCACGGTCACGATGCACAGACCTGGCACGAGGATGTACCACCACGCACCCGCGGTGGCCGCACCCCAGTCGTACGAGCCGCGCAACATCGTCCCCCAGGAGGTCTTGTTCGCACTCACACCGAGGAATGCGAGCGTCGACTCGGTCACGATCGCGCTGGCCACTTCGAGCGTCGTACTTGCCAACAGCAACGGTGCGACGTTCGGCAGCACGTGCCGGGTGGTGATGTGCCAGTGCCCGGCGCCGAGAGCGAGGGATCGTTCGATGTACGGGCGTGCTTCCACAGCCAGCGTCTGGGCCCGGATCAGCCGGGCCGTGGACGGCCAGGAGGTCACCCCGATCGCGATGATGATGGTCGCCGTACTGCCGCCGAGGATCGCGGCCAGCACCAGCGCGGTGACCAGCGACGGCAGCACCAGGAACCAGTCGGTGATGCGCAGGATGATCGCACCGAGCCAGCCGCGGAAGTGCCCGGCCGCGATCCCGAGGACGGTCCCGATCACCATGCTCAGCAGGGCCGCGAGGAATCCGATCAGCAGCGAGGTCCGCGAACCCCACCAGATCATCTCCAGCACCGACCGGCCCGACTCGTCGGTCCCGAGTGGATCGTCCAGACTCGGCGGCGCCATCTTCTCGCCGGTCCCGCTGACCACGTTCGTCACGCCGGAGTCGATGAACAGCGGCGCGATCAGTGCCAGCACCACAGCGAGCACCAGGACGACGAGCCCGACCATCCCGGCCCGATGCGTCCGGAACTCACCCCAGAACCGCTTGAACGCCCGCTGCCGGCGAACCCACGTCACGTTGCTCATCCACGTCCTCGCTTCGCTCCGGGCGCGGATGAGGCACGAGTTGCACTGCGCTTGATGATGAACTCGCTTCGCTCGTTCATGCCGACCTCACCCGGGGATCCAGCACGTGGTAGACCACGTCCGCCAGCGTGTTCATCACGATCACCGACACCGTGATGAGCAGGAACGTGCCCTGCATCAGGGTGAAGTCCGGCACCCGGATCGCCTCGTAGAACAACTGCCCGAGCCCCGGCCAGCTGAAGATCGCCTCGACCGTCACCGCACCGCCGACGACGAACCCGATCCGCATGAACACCAGCGTCACGGTCGGCAGCAGGGCGTTCGGTACGGCGTGCTTCCGCCGGATCTCGTCGTCACGCAGACCCTTGGCCCGCGCCGTGGTGATGTAGTCCTGCCCGACCTCGTCCAGCACCGACGACCGCATCACCAGCAGGTACTGCGCGTAGACGACGGCAACCATGGTCAGACACGGCAACACCATGTGGTGCGCGACATCGAGCACGTACGCGAACCCGTCCGGCGCATCCACGCTCTGATTTCCCCGGGTCGGGAAGATCCCGGGAATCGGCCCGACCCCGGCCGCGAACACCATCAGCAGAAGCAACCCGAGCCAGAACGTCGGCACCGACCACAACACCAGCGAGATCGCGGTCGAGAACTTGTCGAACCGGCTGCCCGGCTTCCAGCCCGCCCGCGCGCCCTGCCAGATGCCGAGGCTGACCGCCATCACCAGTGCCGTCCCGGTGAGCAGCAGCGTGGACCCGATCCGCTCTCCGATCAGATCAAGCACCGGCCGCTTGTACTCGTAGGAGATCCCGAGGTCGAACTGCAGCGTCTGCTTGACGAACTGCAGGAACTGCTCCGGCAACGACTTGTCCAGCCCGAGCCGGGCCCGCTCGAGGTCGAGCTGCTCCGGCGTCATGTTCCGGCCCTGCGCGAGCGCCCGGACCGGGTCACCCGGCAGCAGCCGGAACAGGAAGAACGTCGCGACGATCACCATCGCGATGCTGAACAGGGCCCCGCCCGCCTTGGTCGCCGCGTAGCGCAGCAGACCTTGGCGGGCCGGGCTCTCGTCCAGAACCTCGACGGCCGGCTGGGTGACCGGCGGCGTTGCTGTCATTCGCGCTCGTCGGCGGCACCCTGACGGCGTCGCAGCAGGAAGAACCCGGCGATGGCCAGTACGCCGACACCGCCCGCGACTCCGCCGATCACGCCGGCGCTCGAACCGCCGTCGTCCGTGCTCGCGGCGTCGTTGGTCACCGCCTCCAGCGTGTAGAACGGCCAGTAGCCGCTCCCGCCGTACAGCATGCCCTTGTCCTCCGGGATCGGCGTGACCTTGGCGATCCGGTCCTTGCGGTAGCCCTCGAGGTTGTTCGGGTAGTAGAGCGCGATCACCGGAGCGTCGGTGTAGAGCCGCTCCTCCATCTTCTTGATGATGTCGGCGCGCTTCGGCCGGTCGAGTTCCTTCTGCTGCAGCTTGTAGAGGTCCTCGAACTGCGGGTCGCAGTAGAACGACTCGGTGCCGCCGCCCTCGCCGGACGCGGTCGGCCGCCGGCTGCACAGGTGCGTCGCCAGCACCTCCTCCGGGTCCGGGTTCACCGACCAGCCGCTGATCGCGATGTCGAACAGCGCCGTCGTCCCGGTCTCCTCGGTGAACTTGCTCGAGTCGAGCCGCTTGGTGGTCAGCTGGATGCCGATCTCCTTCAGCCAGCCGGTCAGGTACTCGGCCAGCTTGTCCTCGATCGGGGTGTCGGTGTGGATGCTGAACCGGAACTGCAGTTTCCGCGACCCGTCCGGCATCGTCCGGATACCGTCGGCACCCTTCTTGTACCCGGCGTCGTCCAGGATCTTGTTGGCCTTGGCAACGTCGTACGAGACCTTCTTCTCGCCTTCGGCCTGCCAGAAGAAGTCCTTGTACATCGGCGGGATGATCGAGCCGTCGGCCGGCTGGGCCAGGCCGTTCTGCACCTCGTCGACCAGCTTCTGCTTGTCGATCGAGTAGTGCAGCGCCTGCCGGACGAGCGGATCCTTCAGCGCTGGGTGGCCGTCGCCGATCGGCTTGTTGTCGCTGGTGGTGGCGCCGTGGTTGAGCTGCAGGTACGACGCCCGCCGGCCGGCCGTGTTCCACTGGACGATGTTCTCGTCGCCCTCGAGCGACTCGAAGTCCGGCGGGGCGAGCCGGCCGATCAGGTCGATGTCACCCTTCTTCAGCCCGACGATCGCGGCCGCCGGGTTGTCGTAGAAGATCATCTGCAGTTCGTCGATCTTCGGGGCGCCGCGCCAGTAGTTCGGGTTGGCCTGGAGCTTCACGTACTGGTCCTTCTTGTGCTCCACCGCGATGTACGGACCGCTGCCCACGGCCGGGTAGGCGTCGGCCTCGTACTTCGCGATGTCCGGCACCTTCTCCCAGACGTGCTTCGGCATGATCGGGACCGGGTTGTCCAGCATCGACGCCTGCGGGCTCTTCAGCTTGATGGTCAGGTCCTGGCCGCTCGCGGTGACGCTGGCGAAGTTCTCCACCGCCGGGCCGTTGCCGGTCTTGGCGGCGTCGTCGGTCATCATCTTGTTGAACGTCCAAGCCGCGTCGGCCGCGGTCACCGGCTGCCCGTCCGACCACTTGGCGTCGCGGAGCTTGAACGTCCAGGTCAGCCCGTCCGGTGACGTCGTCCAGGACTCGGCCAGGTCGGGACTCGGCTGCAGGGTCTTGGAGTCGGGCACGGTCAGGAAGCCGTACATCCACCGCTGGAGCGAGCCGGACACCAGCCGAACGGCCAGGAACGGGTTCATCGAGTCCACCGCCTGAGTGACGCCGACCCTGATGACCTTCTTGGACGGTTCGGCGGCACTGGCCGCCGTACCGGGTAATGCCAGTAGTCCGATGGCAGCCACGACCGCCAGCAACTTCCTCATCCGCCCCACCTTCCGCACTGTGCACCGGAGAAACCTGTGCGCCCGGGAAAACCTGTGCGCATGGGGAAGAAACCACACCAGCAAGCGCTCTCCTGTCAACGAGATACGGAAATTTGTCACAGGAACGTTTCCAAGGAAGTAATCATTTTCCTCTTGACTACACGCTCGTGTAGTAGTTTGCTCGTGTGTGTAGCGAGAGGACGTGACATGGACCGACCGGCAGACGATCTGACCGCACGGACCCGGATCCGGGACGCGGCGATCAAGCTGTTCACCGAGCGTGGGATCGAGGGCGCCTCGATCCGCGACATCGCCGCCGAGGCAGGGGTCTCGTCCGGCCTGGTCCGGCACCACTTCGGCTCGAAGCAGGCCTTGCAGGCGGCCTGTGACCAGTACGCAAAGGAACGGATGCTGCAGATCGGCGAAGAGCTCGTATTCCAGGGCGGTGCGGCCAAGACCGACATCTCCTCGATGCACCCGATCACGATGCCGCTGCAGACGTACCTGGTCCGCTCGATGATGGACGGCTCGGAGACCGCGACCGCACTGTTCCTGGAGATGGTCGACGCCGGCGAGGAGTTCACCAAGACGCTCGGCACCGAGCCCAGCGACCGGCGGGCGTACGCCGCGGTGCTGGCGGCGATGAAGATGGGCGTCTTCGTGCTCCGCGACCAGGTCTCGACGGCGATCGGCGAGGACATCGCCAGTCCCAGCGGCTACATCCGGCTGACCAAGGCCATGCTCGACGTCTTCACCATCCCGGTGGTCACGCCCGAGCAACTCGAACAACTGCAGAAGTACTCAGAGGAGCATTGACCATGGCTGACACGACGTCGGCGATCATGGTCCGGCTGATCCTGCGCCGCGACCGGATCCTGCTGCCGCTGTGGATCGTGCCGCTGGCCGTGATCCCGATCAGCTACGTGCAGACGTTCGGCGACCTTTCCCGACGGCGGAGTCGCGGCAGAAGTACGCGAGCAACGCCGGTTTCATCACCCTGTACGGCGAACTGTCCGGGACCAGCCTCGGTGAGTTCATCACCTGGCCGGTGGGATTCGTACCGGTGATGATCGGGCTGTTCAGCCTGCTCACGGTGATCCGGCACACCCGCACCGAAGAGGAGACCGGTCGCGCCGAGTTGCTCGGGTCGAGTGTCGTCGGCCGGCACGCCGGGCTGGCGGCCGCGCTGCTGGTGACGTTCACGGCGAACGTGATCCTCGCCGTACTGCTTGCCCTGGGCATGCAAAGCCAGGAGCTGCCGGCCGCCGGATCGGTGGCGCTCGGCCTCGAATTCCTCTGTGCCGGCTGGATTTTCGCCGCCGTCGGCGCGGTTGCCGCCCAGCTCACCGCGAGCGCCTCGACGGCTCGCGGCATCGCGATCGGCATTCTCGGTGCGGCGTACGTACTGCGGGCGGCCGGTGACACGAGTGCGCACACGGACGGCCCGCTCGCGTGGTTGTCCTGGCTGTCGCCGATCGCCTGGGCACAGCGCATCCACCCGTACGGCGGCAACCGGTGGGGGCCGGCCGCATTGGTGCTCACGGCAACCGCCGTACTCGTTGCCGCAGTCATCTATCTCTCGGTACGGCGGGATGTCGGCGCCGGACTGTTGCCGGCCAGGCTCGGGCCGGCCGACGGAGATGTGGCCTCGCCGCTGGGGTTGGCGTGGCGGTTGCATCGCGGGCTGCTGGTGTCCTGGCTGGCCGGATTCGCCTTGCTGGGCTTGCTGTTCGGCGGTGTGGCCGAAGGTGTCGGCGCCCTGATGCGCGACGATCCCGCGGTGCAGGAGATGTTCGCGCGTCTCGGCGGTGCGGCCGGGCTGATCGACTCGTTCTTCGCCGGGGTGATGACGATCATCGGTCTGATCGCGTCGGCGTACGCCGTACAGGCGACCCTGCGTCTGCGGGCCGAGGAGACGAGTGGACGGGCCGAGCCGGTGCTGGCGACGGCCGTCGGGCGGCTGCGGTGGGCCGCGAGTCACCTGGCCTTCGGGCTGCTCGGTCCGGCGCTGGCGTTGCTGGCATCCGGCGTCACGGCGGGGTTGGCGTACGGCGCGGCAATCGGCGACGTGGGCGGGCAGGTGCCTCGGCTGATCGGTGCGGCGATGATGCAGCTCCCGGCGGTGTGGTTGCTGGCCGGGCTGACGATCGCGATCTTCGGCCTGTTCCCGCGGCTGTCACCGGTCGCGTGGGCCGGTCCGGCGATCTGCATGCTGATCGGGTTCACCAGTGCCGGTGTGCAGCTGGACGAGTGGGTCCGGGACATCTCGCCGTTCAGCCATCTCCCCCAGCTGCCCGGCGGCTCGACCTCGGCCGCCCCGGTGATCACGTTGGTCGCGATCGCCTTCGTCCTGGGAGTCGCCGGCCTGGTCGGCCTGCGGCGACGGGACCTTCCGGTCGGCTGATCAGTGCTTGGCGTTGCGTGACCAGGCGAACGCGTACACGCCGAAGGCGGCGATGCCGAGTGTGAGCATGGTCAGCAGCACGGAGCCGAACGGCTGCTCCTTGATGGTGCGCAGCGCGGTGTCCAGGCCACCGGCCTTCTCCGGGTCATAGCCGATCGCCGCCCAGCCGAAGAGGGCTCCGGCGACGATGAACGCGACCCCCTTGGCGGCGTAGATCTGGCGGATGCCGATCCCGACGATCACCAGACCGACCACGACGATCAGAGCCCGCCCGGCACCGTTCTCCATCAGCCGGGCGCTCATCGAGCGCTGCTCGCCGATGCTGGAGCCGCCGGAGCCGATGGCGACCTTCACGGCGCTGACGCCCAGGACCAGGCACAGGACGGCACGGCCGGCCGCTGTGATCTTCTTCTCCGTGTCCAGGTTTCCGTAGGCCAACTCGAGCGCCCGCCAGATCACCAGCGCGAACAGGCCGATCGCCACGATCCAGAGCAGTACGCCGCCAAGCGGCTTCTCGGCCAGCTCCTGCAGGGCGCCCTGCTGCGACGCCTCTTGGGACGATCCACCCCAGGCGAGTTGCAAGGCGATCCAGGCGATCAGCAGATACACGACTCCGTACGCGATCAGCCCCACGGTGATCGCAAGGTCGTACGTGCGGCTCGTTCGTGCTTCCTGCGCGGTCCTCATTCCACCCCTGTGCCCAGGAGCAAACTGTGTCAGGCGGACACAGGTGCGGTCGCCTCGCGGTCGGCCTCGTCGACGTCGCCGTACTCACCGGCGCGGGCGGCGCGGCGGCCGAGGACCCACACGTAGAGGATGAAGCCGATCTCGGCCAGTACGCCGATACCGACCCGCACGGCCGTCGGCAGGCCGGACGGAGTGACGAATGCTTCGATGATCCCGGTGACCAAGAGGATCGCGGCCAGACCGATCGCCATGCCCACGGTGGCCCGGCCGGTTTGGGCGAGTGCCTGCATCCGCGTGCGCGGGCCGGGGGCGATCCACGACCAGCCGAGCCTCAGGCCGGCCGCGGACGCGACGAAAACCGCGGTCAGCTCGAGCAGGCCGTGCGGGGTGATCAGGCCGAAGAAGACGTTCGCGCGGTCGTGCCCGATCATCAGGCCGGCGTTGACCCCCAGGTTGAGCGCGTTGTCCCAGAGGATGAACACGGACGGGATCAGCAGGATGCCGAGCGCGAGCACGACGGCACTGATCGTGGCGTTGTTGATCCACACCTGGAAGGCGAAGTCCTGGGCCGGGTTCTCCGAGTAGTAGGCGGCGAACTCCTTGTCGACCAACGCCTGGACCTGCGCCGAGGTGAGGATCGAGTCCACCACCTCCGGGTGCGCGATGATCCGCCAGGCGGCCCAGGCCGCGACCAGGTAGAACAGCAGGCCGATGGTGAGCCACCAGCGTCTGGACACGTAGAGCGCGGCGGGGAAGCTCACCAGGAAGTACTTGGAGATGTCACGCCAGACAGGCGCCTGCGCGCCGGTCACGGCACCACGAGCGTCGGCGATGAGACCGGACAACCGCCCGATGGACACAGGGTCCGCTCCGGCCGCTCGAAGTGCGGCCAGATGCGTGCCGACGCGCTGGTAGAGGGTGACGAGCTCCTCTGCCTCCGCACCGGTCAGACGCCGCTGCCGGCGGGTCAGGTACGCCAGCCGGTCCCACTGCGGCTGATGCACCGATACGAACGCCTCGACATCCACAGTGGCCCTCCTCCCGGTTCTGGCTCTCCGCGCTGGCAGACTAGCCGGACCCAGTGTCTCGGCAGGAGGGGGCGACGGAGTGTCTCAGCTGGTCACAGGGGAAGCGGTCGTCCTCCAGGTGCGGATCGCGCGGATGCCGACCCGGGCGCTCGCGTGCGCGATCGACGTGATCCTGCAGGTCGTCGTACTCGGGGTGCTGATCTCGCTGCTGACCGGGTTCCTGATCGGCGGTGACGCGAGTGAGGCGCTCGCGATGGCGCTGATCTTCCTCACCGTCCTGGTCGTCGTGGTCGGCTACCGGTTGGTGATGGAGACGCTGACCCGCGGCAAGACGCTCGGCAAGATGGTGCTCGGGCTCAAGGTGGTCCGCGACGACGGCAGCTCGATCCGGTTCCGGCACGCGCTGGTGCGGACGCTGCTGTGGTTCTTCGTCGACTTCGCGCCCTGGTTCGCGGCCTGCCCGGGGATCGTGGCGAGCCTGATGAACAAGCAGGGCAAGCGGATCGGCGACATGGTCTCTGGCACCGTGGTGATCCGCGAACGGCATCAGCCGATGGCGTCACCGCCGCTGTTCGTCCCCGGTCACCTGGTGCAGTGGGCACAGTCGCTGGAGCTGTCGCGGCTGTCCGACGACCTCGCCAACGCGTCCCGCGAGTACCTCGCCCGCTACACCGAGCTGCTCCCGGATGCCCGCAACGCGCTGGGCGATGCGCTGGCCTATCGGGTCGGTCAGGTCACCGCACCCGCCCCGCCGGTGCCGATCATCGCCCCGGCCTTCCTGTCCGCCGTACTGGCCGAACGTCGCCGCCGCGAGCTCACCCGCCTGGCGACGGCCCGGCCGGCCGTCAACACCGGCCCCTTCGGCCCGCCCAACCCGTACGCCGTCCCGGCCGGGCCGTTTGCTCCCCCGACGCCGTACGGCGCTCTGCCACCTACGCCGGCCGTCGTACCTGGACCATTCCCGGCACCGGCCCCGGTTGCGCCGTACCGCCCTGCTGCCGTCAATCCCCAGGGCTGGGCCGCTCCGGGCAGCAACGAGGCTGGACAGTGGTCCTAGCGTTGCGACCACGTCGGTGGCAGAAGCGCTGAACGGACAAGCGCCCCACCCGATCAGGCGTGGGGCGCTTGTTGTAGGGGATCAGTAGCGGTAGTGGTCCGACTTGTACGGGCCCTCGACCGGGACACCGAGGTAGGCGGACTGCTCCTTGGTCAGCTCGGTGAGCTTGACGCCGAGGGCGTCGAGGTGAAGGCGAGCGACCATCTCGTCGAGGTGCTTGGGCAGGACGTAGACCTCGGTCGGGTAGTCGGCCGTCTTCACGAACAGCTCGATCTGGGCCAGCACCTGGTTGGTGAAGGAGTTGGACATCACGAACGACGGGTGGCCGGTCGCGTTGCCCAGGTTCAGCAGGCGGCCCTCGGACAGGATGATCACCGTGTGGCCGTCCGGGAACCGGAACTCGTCCACCTGCGGCTTGATGGTGACCCGCTCGACGCCGTCCAGCTTGTACAGGCCGGCCATGTCGATCTCGTTGTCGAAGTGGCCGATGTTGCCGACGATCGCCTGGTGCTTCATCGCCGCCATCTGGTCGGCGGTGATGACGTCCTTGTTGCCGGTGGTGGTGACGAAGATGTCGGCGATCCCGACCACGTCGTCCAGGGTGGTCACCTGGTAGCCGTCCATCGCCGCCTGCAGCGCGCAGATCGGGTCGATCTCGGTGACGATCACCCGGGCGCCCTGACCGCGCAGCGACTCGGCGCAGCCCTTGCCGACGTCGCCGTACCCACAGACGACCGCGACCTTGCCGCCGATCAGGACGTCGGTGGCCCGGTTGATGCCGTCGATCAGCGAGTGCCGGCAGCCGTACTTGTTGTCGAACTTCGACTTCGTCACCGAGTCGTTCACGTTGATCGCCGGGAACAGCAGCGCCCCGGCCTTGTGCATCTCGTAGAGCCGGTGCACGCCGGTGGTGGTCTCCTCGGTCACGCCCCGGATGCCCTGACCGATGGTCGTCCACAGCTGCGGGTCCTCGCCCAGCGTGCGGGTCAGCAGCTTCAGGACGACGGCGTACTCCTCGGAGTCGGCCGTCGACGGGTCCGGTACGGCGCCGGCCTTCTCGAACTCGGTGCCCTTGTGGACGAGCATGGTGGCGTCGCCGCCGTCGTCGAGGATCATGTTCGGGCCGTCCGTGACACCAGCACCGCCGGGCCACTTCAGCGCCTGCTCGGTGCACCACCAGTACTCCTCCAGCGTCTCGCCCTTCCAGGCGAAGACGGGCACACCCGCGGGGGCGTCGGCCGTACCGCCCGCGCCGACGACCACGGCGGCAGCGGCGTGGTCCTGGGTGGAGAAGATGTTGCACGAGACCCAGCGCACCTCGGCACCGAGCGCGGTCAGCGTCTCGATCAGCACTGCGGTCTGGATCGTCATGTGTAGCGAGCCCATGATCCGCGCGCCGGCCAGCGGCTTGCTGTCGCCGTACTGCTTGCGCATCGCCATCAGACCGGGCATCTCGTGCTCGGCCAGCCGGATCTCCTTGCGCCCGAACTCGGCCAGGCCGAGGTCCGCCACCTTGTAGTCGAACGTCATGCGGTTCCCGCTCCCCTGAAGACTGTGATTGCTTCCTGCCTGCCAGAGCCTAGAGCGCCGAACCCCACGGTTTGATCACTTGAGAGGCGTTTCTGACACTGAAATGTCAAGATTAGCGGTATGCGCATCACCGAGGCCGCTCGCCACCTGGGAACCACCCCGCGCATGCTGCGCTACCGGGAGGCCCTCGGCCTACTGCCGCGCTCACGCCCCGGGCACAACACCCAACGCCAGTACGACGAACGCGACCTGGCCGCGGTCAAACTCGCCCTCGACCTCGAGCGGCGGTACGACGTGACGCCGGCCGCGCTGGCCTTCGCACTCCGGGCCCTGGCCGAACCGTCCGTGGCGGCCGACATCCGCAACCTCGGCTACCGCACCGGCCGCCTCACCACGCCACCCACCCAGTCCGAGATCGACCGCGAACGCGCCCTCCGCTGGCTGGGCCGCTCCGGCGTCCTCCCGCCCCGACCGCGCTAGTGGGACGGAGCCTCCGGCACTGCGGGGCGCTCGTCGGGGACGTGGTTCTCGAGGTAGATGTCGGGTTCGAGGTAGACCTGGATGCACATCGGCTCGGCCTCGCGGATGGCGCGTTCGGCCGCGTCGATGGTCTCGGCGACGACGGCCGCGTCGGCGGTCGGCTCGACGCCGACCTTGGCCGCGACCAGGATCTCCTCCGGGCCGAGGTGCAAGGTCTTGATGTGGATCAACCGCTGCACGCCCGGGGTGTTCTCGATCGCGGCGACGATCTTCTGCTGCGACTCGCTGGTGGCCGACTCGCCGAGCAGCAGCGACTTCATCTCGATCGCCAGGAAGACCGCCACGCAGACCAGCAGCGCACCGATCGCCATCGAGCCCAGGCCGTCGTAGATACCGTTGCCGGTGACAAGGGTCAGGCAGACGCCGATCAGCGCCAGGACCAGACCGGTGAGGGCGGCGAAGTCCTCCAGCAGGATCACCGGCAGCTCGGGCGAGCGGGCGTTGCGGATGAACCTGGCCCAGCCGACCTTGCCGCGGACCTTGTTCGCCTCGACGATCGCGGTCCGGAACGAGAACGACTCCATGACGATCGCGGCCACCAGGACGGCGACCGGGACCCACTTCCAGTTGTCGATGCCGTGCGGGTCCTGGATCTTGTGCCAGCCCTCGTACAGCGCGAACAGGCCACCGACGCTGAACAGCACGATCGCCACGATGAACGAGTAGACGTACCGCTCCCGGCCGAAGCCGAACTGGTGCAGCTCGTCGGCCTCCCGCTGGGCCCGCTTGCCGCCGACCAGCAGCAGCACCTGGTTGCCGGCGTCGGCGACCGAGTGGATCGCCTCGGCGAGCATGGACGCCGACTGGGTCAGACCCCAGGCGGCGAACTTGGTGATCGCGATCCCGGTGTTCGCCAGCAAAGCCGCGACGACCGCCTTGGTTCCGCCACCAGCCATCTCTCCAGGTCCTCCGTCAGCAGTTGGGGGTGATCAGCGCGCGGACACGACGAACGCCGTGCCGGAACCACGCAGGTTACAGGGTCCTTCGGGTCCCGCGGCGAACGCGGACTGACCGGCGGACAACAGCACCGTGGATTCGGTGCCGTCAGCACCGACCTCGACCGATCCGGCCACACAGCAGACGATCCGCGGACCCTCGCCGGCCACCGTCCGCTCGTCGTCGTCCAGGTCGACCCGGCGGATGGCGTAGTACTCACAGCCGGTCTCGTACGACGAGATGCCGTCGCCCAGCGGGGACGCCGTCAGCACCGGATCGGTGAGCGGTTCGAAGTCGACCACCGAGACCAGTTCCGCGACGTCGACGTACTTGCTGGTGAGGCCGCCGCGCAGCACGTTGTCCGAGTTCGCCATCACCTCGAACCCGAGCCCGTGCAGGTAGGCGTGCACGTTTCCGGCCGGCAGGTAGACGGCCTCGAACCGGTCCAGCCGGATCCGGTTCAGCAACAGGGCTGCCAGTACGCCGGGGTCGTCCGGAAAGTCGGCGCACAGCTTGGCCAGCGACTCCCGCTCCAGCGCGAAAGCCTCACCGGCGTACTGTGCGACGGCCTCGGCCAGGGCGGCGACCAGCGGGCGGATGGTGTCCCGGTCGCTGCTCATGATCTGCGTGAACGCGTCCTGCAGCTTGCCGTTGCCGAGCAGGTCAGTGAGCTCCTCGAATCCGGCCGGCGCCAAGGCGTCCAGCAATGCGACCGTCGCCTCGAGCGGCCGGAACCCGACCAACGCGTCGAACGGACCGAGTGCGATCAGGATCTCCGGCTTCGGCCAGGCGTCCTTGTAGTTGCGGTCGCCGGCATCCCGCGGGATCCCGGCGGCCTCGTCCCGCGCATACCCGTCGATCGCCTGATCGCGCGACGGGTGCGCCTGGATCGACAACGGCTGCTCGGCCGCCAGCACCTTGGCCAGGAACGGGAACCTGCCTTCGAAGCGCTGGGCCGTCTCCGATCCGAGGACGTCGGACGGCCCGGCGGACACGACGTCGTACAAGGAGTCGCCCGACGGCAGCACGGACGGCGCGGACTCGTGCGCACCCATCCACAGCTCGGCCTGCGGCCGGCCGTCCGGCTCCACCCCGGTCAGCTCGGGGAGCGCGGTCCGCGAGCCCCAGGCGTAGTCCCGGATGATGTTCTGCAGCCGCGCTACCACGCTGGGTCCTCCGAGGGGATCCCTGGCTGGTCGGGTTCGGTGTCGGTCGCCGTACCGTAGCGGCCCAGGCCGATGCCCAGGTACGCCGCGGCGTAGCGGCCGTGCTGCGTGAGAGCTGCGTACCGGGCGATGTCGGTGCCGTCAGCCTGCGTCACCACGTGCACGCGGACGTCGTGGCGCTCCGCCTTCGCCTCCAGCTTGCGGCGGTGCTCGGCGACGCCAGGGTCGTCCACACCGTCGTCGAGGATGACCAGACCGGGCCGCAACTCCTCCGCCTTGTCGAAGGGGTCGGCGAACACGTCGCGCGGCGGCTGGTTGAGGACCGGCAGCAGGTGCCCGGCGTCGGCCGCCAGAGCCGGCCGGCCGCTCGCCAGCCGCAGAGCCTCCACCACACGGCGTGCAGCACGGGCCGCCAGGACGGAGCCACCCCACACCAGCGGCAGCGCGTCCGCCAGCATCAGGGCCAGGTCCTTCGCCGGGTTGGACGCCACGTCGTTGTTGGGCGAGCACTCGATCGCCACGTCGTCCAGGAGCGCCGAGACCGCCTTGTGGTCCACCTCCGGACCGAGCTCCATCTGATGCAGTGCCTGCAGTACGGCGACAGCCGACGCCAACTGGTCGTCGGACTGGGACGGCAGCCGGATGGCGTGCCGTGAGCCGGCCGAGGCCCGCGCGACCGGGGAGTCCGGCGGGGACGCCACCATCAGGCCGCAGCCCCGGCGCTCTGCCTCCGAAGCGGCGGACACCGAGTCAGAGTCCTCGTTGGACCCGCTGAGGATGATCACCAGGTCCAGCGGGCCGGCCCACCCCGGAAGTCCGGGACCGGGCCAGGCGACGAACGGGACCGGGCAGACCGGCTCCAGCACGGCCCGGACCAACCGGGCGTCGCGGCCGGCGGCCAGCACCGCGCGCGGCCGGAAGCCGTCGGTCTCGACCTTGGCCAGTGCCTCCTCGGCCGCTTCCAGCTCGGCCCGGACCCGCGCACCGGCCATCGCCAGCCGCCGGAGCAGGTGGTCCGCCGCCTGCAGTGCGGCCGGGTCGTCCAGCCGGGTGTCGTCGAAGAAACTCATCCACGTCCTCGCTTCGCTGCGGGCGCGGACGAGGCACGAGGCGCACTGTGCTTGATGATGAACTCGCTTCGCATGCTCATCCACGTCCTCGCTTCGCTCCGGGCGCGGATAAGGCACAAATCGTCCTGTGCTTGATGATGAACTCGCTTCGCATGCTCATCCACGTCCTCGCTTCGCTCCGGGCGCGGATAAGGCACAAATCGTCCTGTGCTTGATGATGAACTCGCTTCGCATGCTCATCCACGTCCTCGCTTCGCTCCGGGCGCGGATAAGGCACAAATCGTCCTGTGCTTGATGATGAACTCGCTTCGCTCGTTCATGAGTCGACCGGGGCCGCTTTCGTGTCCCGTGCCTCGTCGATCAGCAGGACCGGGATGTCGTCGCGGACCGGGTAGGCCAGCGCGCAGGCGCTGTTCGTGCAGATCAGCTCGTTCGCCTCGTCGTCCACCCGGAACTCCGACCGGCACTTGGGACAGACCAGGATGCTGAGCAGGTCCGGGTCCAGATTGACTGCCATTCAGTTCTCCTCCACCGATGCACCGGTGATCAGGGCCAGTACTTCGTCACGGACGCGTTCCATCGTGGCCCGGTCCTCCGCCTCGACGTTCAGCCGCAGCAGCGGTTCGGTGTTCGACGCCCGAACGTTGAACCACCACTGTCCCGCCGACACGGTCAGACCGTCCAGATGGTCAACGGTAATCCCGTCCCGGCCGCCGTAGGTGTCTTCGATCGCCGCGACCGTGGCCGCGGCGTCGTCGACCTTGTTGTTCAGCTCGCCGGACGCGACGTACCGCTCGTAGTCGGCGAACCGCTCACTGGCCGGCTTGTCCTGCTCACCGAGCGCGGCCAGCACGTGCAGTGCGGCCAGCATGCCGGTGTCGGCCCGCCAGAAGTCCCGGAAGTAGTAGTGGGCGGAGTGCTCGCCGCCGAACACCGCGTCGGTCTCGGCCATCTTCTGCTTGATGTACGAGTGCCCGACCCGGGCCCGGACCGGCGTACCGCCGTGCTCGGTGATCAGTTCGGGCACGGCCTTGGAGGTGATCAGGTTGTGGATCACGGCCGAGCCGGGGTGCTTGGCCAGCTCCCGGACCGCGACCGCGCCGGTGATCGCACTCGGCGAGATCGGGTCGCCGTTCTCGTCCACCACGAAGCAGCGGTCCGCATCGCCGTCGAAGGCCAGGCCCAGGTCGGCACCGGTCTCGCGGACCTTGGCCTGCAGATCGACCAGGTTCTTCGGGTCCAGCGGGTTCGCCTCGTGGTTGGGGAAGTTGCCGTCCAGCTCGAAGTACAGCGGGATGATCTCGACCGGCCCGGAGGCGAACACGGCCGGCACGGTGTAGCCGCCCATTCCGTTGCCGGCGTCCACGACGACCTTCAGCGGGCGGATGCCGCTCAGGTCGACCAGGTCGTGCAGGTGGTCGGCGTACGCGGTGAGCAGGTTCTTGTGCGTCACCTGGCCCGGTACGGCGCCGGTCGCCGGGCCCTCGGTGAGCGCCTTCGCGACCAGGTCGGCGATCTCGCGCAGACCGGAGTCCGAACCGACCGGGGCGGCCCCACGCGGCACAGCTTGATGCCGTTGTACCGCGCCGGGTTGTGGCTCGCGGTGAACATCGCGCCGGGCAGCTGCAACCGGCCGGAGGCGAAGTACAGCTGGTCGGTGGAGGCCAGGCCGATGTCGACCACGTCCGCACCGGTGCTGGTCACCCCCTCGGCGAACGCGGCCGCCAGTCCCGGGCTGGACGGCCGCATGTCGTAGCCGACCACGACCGCCCCCGGAGACGTGAGGACGTCCAGAACCTCGACGAAGGCCGCCCCGGTCGCCCGGGCCACCGACTCGTCCAACTGGTCCGGGACGACCCCACGTACGTCGTACGCCTTGAAGATCGCAGCAACGTCAACCATGCGTGGACCCTATCCGGCCCGGCGCGATTGCTGTATTCAGGCTTGCTCGAACCAGCCCGGGATCTTGCGGTGGTGGACCTCGGGGAGCTGCCGCGGGCTCGTCGGGGCGGCCCAGCGGGCCGCGTTGGCGATGATCTGCTGGACCGCGGACTGGTGGTAGGTCGGGTACTCCTGGTCGCCGGGGCGGAAGTAGAAGACCCGGCCCTGGCCGCGGCGGTAGCAGCAGCCGGAGCGGAACACCTCGCCGCCGGAGAACGAGCTGACGAACACCAGCTCGTCCGGCTGCGGGATGTCGAACAGCTCGCCGTACATCTCCTCGCGCTCGATCACCAGCGGGTGCGGGACGCCCTGGGCGATCGGGTGGCCGGCGGCCACGGTCCAGAGCAACTCGCGGTCGTTGTCGGACCGCCAGTCGAGTGAGCAGGTGGTGCCCATCAGCCGGATGAAGATCTTGCTGAAGTGCGCCGAGTGCAGCGCGATCAGGCCCATCCCGGACAGCACGTGCCGCTGCACCCGCTCGACGACCGCGTCGTCGACGTCACCGTGCGCGGCGTGCCCCCACCAGGTGAGTACGTCGGTCTCGGCCAGCACCTCCTCGGTCAGCCCGTGCTCGGGCTGCTGCAGCCATGCCGTCCGGACGACGACGTCCTGGCCGAGCTTGTCCCGCAGGGCGGCCGCGATCGTCTCGTGCATCGTGTCCGGGTAGACCTTCTGCACCGAGGCGTCGCGCTGGTCGTGCACGTTCTCGCCCCAGACGGTGACGCGAATCGGATCAGTCATGGAGAACAACCTCTCGTCCCGCCTTCGCCGAGGCGTAGCAGGCGTCGATGACCTCGGTCCGCAGCAGCGCTTCGGACCCGTTGTGTGCTTCCCAGTCGCCGCTGTGGACGATCCGGACGAACTCCTGCACCACCGCGCGGTGCCCGAGCCCGGCCCCGGTCGCCGGCTTGACCTCGGCCGGTACGCCGCCGACGTCGGTGAAGATCCGCAGCGTGTCGACGGTGGTGTAGTTCTGGACCTCGATCTTCGCGCCGCCGTCGGTACCGAACAGCTCGATGCCGAAGTTGTCGCCGGGCGCCCGGTAGGTGGCCCAGCTGGTCTCCAGCTGCAGCGCCCCGCCGCCCTCGAGCCGCAGGTACGCCGTGGCCAGGTCCTCCACCTCGAACGCCGACCCGAGCGTGTTCGCGTTCGGGTCGCGGCTGCCCTTCCCGCGTGGGCCGAGCTCGGCGAAGGTGTTCGCGCTGACCGTGGTCACCTGCGGCTCGCCGAGCAGATGCAGGGCCAGGTCGAGGATGTGGACGCCGAGGTCGATCAGCGGACCGCCGCCGGACAGCTCGCGGTTGGTGAACCAGCCGCCCATCCCCGGGATGCCGTTGCGGCGCATCCAGTGCGCCTTCGCGTAGTAGAGCCGGCCCAGCTGGCCCTCGTCGATCTGGTGCTTCAGGGCCGCGACGTCGCCGCGCTCGCGGTGGTTGAAGATGACCTTCAGCACCTTGCCGGCCTTCTTCGAGGCGTCGACCATCGCGGTGCCCTCGGCCACGGTCCGGGCCAGCGGCTTCTCGCAGAGGACGTGCAGGCCCTTCTCCAGCGCCTTCAGCGCGATCGGGGCGTGCAGTTGGGTCGGCGTACCGATGCTGACCGCTTCCAGGCCCTCGGTCTCGAGCAGGTCCTCCCACTTCTCGTACAGGTGCGGTACCCCGTGCTTCTCGCCGAGGCTGGTCAGTGCGTCCTTCTCCAGGCCGGCCAGAGCCACCACCTCGACGTCCGGCAACTCCGAGAACGCCTCGAGCGCCGTACGCCCGGCGAAGCCCAGTCCGACCACTCCGACGCGCAGTTTTTGATCGTTCACAACCGCGATCCTCTCGCACTGACAACGAAGGTCACAAACTGCTTCCCACAGTACGGAACACGTTCGAACACCAGTGGAACGGGTGGTCCTACCGACGACCGGCGCGTCGCCGACCAGTCGCCGCTGTCAGTCGCCGCTGTCAGTCGCCGCTGTCAGTCGCCGCTGTCAGTCGCCGCTGTCAGTCGCCGCTGTCAGTCGCCGCTGTCAGTCGCCGCTGTCAGTCGTCGCTGTCAGTCGTCGTCGGACTCGAACTCGGGGTCGATCTGCTCCGGCGACAGCGCCAGTACGTCGGCCAGTTCGAGCACCAGCGCGGATCGCACCAGCCAGGCCAGGCTGGTCCCGGACCGCTCGGCGCGCAGCTCGATCGGGCGGCGGAAGACCACGATCCGGTGCGGCTCGTGCGACGTACCGCCGGTGGAGTGGGTGAGCGGGATCTCGACCGCGTCGAGATCCAGGTTCGGCACGTCCTCGATGGCGAACTCGACCCGGGCGACGACCTGCGGCAGCCGTTTCTCCAGCCGGGTCACCTCGATCGCGACCACCTCGTCGAACTGGGCCGCGGCGGATCGCTGCAGCGGCAGTCCGCGCGGCGCGAACCTGCTCGGCCGGCTGATCGGGCCGAGCATGCCGCGGCCGTGGCGGTCTATGTGCCTGCGATGACGGCGAGCCTCGGTCACGCGCTCAGCCTAGTGGGGGTAACGTCTGGTCGTGAGCATCGCCAGGATCTGTTCGCGCGCCGCCTGTCACAAGCCGGCTGTGTCGACGCTCACGTATGTGTACGCCGATTCCACCTGTGTGCTCGGCCCGTTGGCGACGTACGCCGAACCGCACTGCTACGACCTGTGCGCCGACCACGCCGACCGGCTGACGGCCCCGAACGGCTGGGAAGTGATCCGGCTGGCTCCGGACCCGGCCGCGGCCGGACCGTCGTCGGACGACCTGGAAGCACTGGCGAACGCGGTCCGCGAAGCCGCCCGTCCGCTGCCGCGGCAGGAGCCGGGCGCCGGCACTCCGGGCGCGCCGGTCGAGGTGGCCCGCCGACGACACCTGCGGATGCTGCAGGACCCCGGCGCGAACTCCTCCGAAGGCTGACCTACCTCAGCGCAGCGCGTACATCCGGCTGGGCGCCGAGCTGCGCCCGGAACACCAGCGACGTGTTCAGCGGCCAGGCAGCCACCTGAGCAACGTCGTCCTCGGCCGGCTTGGCCGCGGGCATCAGCGTCACCCCTGCCACCACAGTGCCGCGGGTCTGCTCGACCGTCAGGTACGTCGGACGCGGCTGAGCCTTGAGCGGGAGCTGAGTGGTCGCGCCGGCGATCACGTCGAGAGCCCGCGTGTCCACCACCCGGCCCGACCCGTCACGCAGCTCGACCTTCACACTCCCGGTCTTCCCGGGTGCGGTCACCTGCAGGATCGCGGGCTGCTGATGCGCCGGCAGCACCAGGTACGCCGGCCCGGTCAGCGCCTCGGCAGACCCGATCGACGCGAAGTCGCTCCCGGTCGCGTCCACCATCCGCATCGACGCCGTCACCGGCTGGTCGGACGTCACCGTGATCGCACTCGGATCGCCGTGCAGCACCGGGTCGAGCCGGAACGTCTTCACCGACCCGGCCGGGATCTGCACGGTCTCCAGGCCGGCCGGCTTGAACGGTCCGTTCGGTCCGTTCACGGTCAGGGTGGCACTGGCTTGCAGGTCACTCGGATTGGCCACCGACAGGACCCGCAGTCCGGCGCCGGGCGCGGCAGCGGGCACGAACACCTTGTTCGCCGGGGGCGCCGACGGGTTCAGCCAGTCCACACCGGCCGGTTCGCTGCCCGTCTTGGTCTCGTTCGACCGCAGCGTCGGCGCCACCCGGCCGCCGGTGGACTCGACGTGCAGGGCGATGTCCCGCAGATTGCGCGCGATCAGGTTGAGGTACAGCTCCGCCGTACCCCGCGCCGGTACGACGATGCCGCGAGCCTGCGGCAGATCCTGCGGACCGCTGCGCGCGTAGACCGTGACGTTGACCTCGGCGTTGATGCTGTCCAGGTTCGTCAGCACCAGCACGTCCCGCCGTTCGCTCGCCCCGGACGCCCCGACGAACCAGAAGTCCGAGCCGGGCAACTGGCAGGGCGTACTCGCCATGCCCCGGTTCACGCCTTCGATCGACGTCGTCGTACTGGTGCCGGCGGTGCCGGCCGCGAGTGGGCCGACGCCGTGGATCATCAGGGGTGCGGGCTTGACGGCCGGCGTGCTCGACCCGATCTTGCCGCGCGCGAGCAGCGAGCCGGCCGGGGCGGCCGTTTTCGGCAGCGGCGCGATGGTCAGCGGAGTCGCGTTCCCCGCGGCGGTCGGCGTACCTTCGGGCAGTGCGGGCGACACCGCGCTGACCACGCTCGACAGTTTGCCGCCACCGGCCAGTGCCGGGCAGGACAGCGCCGTACGGTTCACCACCGCACGGGTGGGCTCGTCCACACCCTCCGCCCGGGTCACCGGGTCCTTGGCCTGCGTGACAATGCCCAGCCCGGCTGCGGCAGCCATCGCCAGCACACAGGCACCGAGCCGGATCCGCGCGTCGGAGAGCAGTCGCCTCATCGGTCCCTCCTCGCGTGGGTGCCGTGCGGGACCGCGACGGTACGACGGACGGTCGGCAGGCAGAACACCAGCGCGATGATCCAGCCGATCAGGCCGAGCACGCGCCACAGCCTGTGGGTCACGTCGGTCAGCGGCGAGGTGCCGTCGACGTCCGACCGGTCGACCAGCCAGGCGGCGTCGCCGTCGTCCGCACTGGCCCGAGTCAGCCCCGGCAACGAGTCGAGTGTCGCCTGCAGCGTCGGGTCGACCGGCGCGGGCAGGTAGACGTAGTCGATCGCCAGACCGGCCAACTGCCGGCCCTCCTCACCCGTACCGCCGCCGCCGAGCGTCGACAGCACCTCGCTGATCGGCTTCGTCTGCTCCGGCTTCGGCGCCGCCTCCAGCGAGCCCATCCGCGGACCGCCGTCCTGCACCAGCGAGTACCGCATCGGCGTAGCCGGGTCCTTGCGCACAACCAGGATCGACGCGTCCTCCGGCGGATCCTGCGCGGAGATCAGGTACGCCGGGAGGTCCTGTGCGGTGCCTCGCCACAGCGGACCGTCGGCACCACGCACCATCCAGAACCCGGCGGTCACGATCGTCGTCACCAGCACGAGCCCGAGCACGCCGCGCACGAGGATCTCGGTGGACTTCCCGACCGAGTCCCAGGCAACCGTCACCGCGACGATCCAGCCCGCGGTCATCAGGAACATCAGCGGCCCGCTGCCACCACCCAGCCGGCTGGCAACCAGTGTCGCGGCCAGACCGGCCAGTGCGGCGAACCATCCGAGCAACTCGTAGCGCTGCCGCGACTCACGCAGCAGGGCGACCAGCGCCACCACGATCAGCGGTACGACGAACCACCAAGGAGTCGGCGCACCGATCGGCGTACCGGTCAGCAAGTGCGGAAGGCTGTCCCCCGGACCAACAGCGGCCGTGGGCGGTCCGCCCGCTTCCTGACCGAGTCGCGAAGGGTGCAGCACCAACTGGATCGTCCACGGCAGCACCAGCAGCAGCCCCAGTACGACGGAGAAGACGAGCTGGCGTCCTTGTCGACGCCACCCCAGTCCGAGCACTCCGCCGATGACCAGTGCGGCGCTGACCAGCAGACCCAGCGCCGGCGTGAACGCGAAGAGCACGGCCTGGCAGATCCCTGCGAACCACGCGGCCCGCCAACTGCCCTGGATGATCACGCGACGCCGTCGAGCAACCGTGTGCACAGCAGCACCGAGCAACGGCAGCACGATCGCCGCCACACACGTCCCGATCCGCCCCTGCGTGACAGCGCCGTTCATGAAGACCGCAAGCCCGTACGCCGAGGCGCCCCAAGCTCTCGCGACCCGGTCGACGACGAACGCACGCAGCAAGACCCACATGGCCAGACCGGCCAACGGGACGGCGCCGAGCAGCAGCAGGTTCGTCGCACCGGAGGGACCGAACATCACCGTCGAGAAGGCCCAGAACTGCCCGAGCCAGGCAGGAGGTGTCACACCAGGCGGAGCTGCGGCAGCCGCATGCCAGAGCGCACCGAGGGTCTCGTGCGGAGGCAGCAGCAGGTTGGACCGGAGAACACCGCGACCGATCAGACCGCGGGCCGCGACGAACGCACCGACGGCAAGGAAGACCCAGGCGATCAGGAACGGCCGGCGAATCAGTTGCCGACGCCAACGAGGCTGGTCGACGGCGACCCGCGCCGTGGACTTCGCCCGGCGTGCGGTGGTGACGACCTGCTCTTCCGGCTCGTCCGCCCAGGCTTCGCGGATCCGCTCGGAGATCGTGCTGGTCGTCTCCTCCAGGTTTTGCCGCAAGGCGTGCACGGACCGGGAGAACAGTCCCTTGATGTCGTCGTACGGGACGCGATCGATGCTGCGGCGGTCCTTGCGGGCCTGGGTCCAGCCGCCCGCGAGCAACGTGCCGAGCAGAGCGGTCCACTCGTCCACGGCGCCGGACGGCGTCTTGCCGAGCAGGAACCAGACCGAGCGCAGGATCGTGCCGAGCAGGAAGCGCAGGATCAGCAGTGGCAGCAGCTTGCCGGGCGCGTTGGCCAGGACGGTGTAGTACGCGTGCGAGCGGTCGAGTTGGTACGCGTGCCGACGGGTGCCGGCCAGTGCGCGCTCGCCGGTCGCGGCGGCCTGCGCGTGGTAGACGACCGCGTCGGGTGCGACGCCGACCTTGTAGCCCGCGCGGCTGGCACGCCAGCCGAAGTCGAGGTCGTCGCGGAACATCGGCAGCCTCGGGTCGAACCCGTGCAGGGCATCCCAGACGTCGCGGCGGACGAGCATGCCGGCCGAGCTGACCGAGAGCACGTTCCGCAGCTGGTCGTGCTGGCCCTGGTCGAGCTCGCCGTTCTCGATACCGGTGTCGCGACGGCCGCCGAGGGAGGTGGTGACGCCGACCTCGAGCAGCTCACGGTCCCGCGGCCACATTCGCAGCTTCGGGCCCCAGACCCCGGTGTCCGGCGACATGGTGGCCTGGAGCAACAACTTCTCCAGTGCCTTCGGGGCTGGTGCGCAGTCGTCGTGCAGCAACCACAGCCACTCGATCACCGGCATGTACCCGTCGTCGCCGTACGGGCCGACCGAGGACGGGATCGGCGCGAAGCCGACCGCCTCGATGCCGCGGGCGACCGCCGTACCGAAGCCGGTACGGGCGGACACGCCGACCACGGGCTCGACCCCGGGCATCGCGGCGAGCAGTTCGGCCGTCTCGTCGGTGGAGCCGGTGTCGACCGCGATCAGCCGGTCGGGGCGCGGGTTCAGCGCCCACAGGGCCTCGGACAGCCGCGGCAGCCAGGCGGCGCCCTCGTGCCCGACCACCACCGCGGTGACGACATGCCGGACCCGCGGCCGACCCATCGGGTCGTCGGTGTGGTCGGTCGGGAAGTCGACGGAGTCGAAGAACTCCCAGCCGGCCGGAGCTTCTTGTTCCATGCGGAGCAGTGACACCTTTGAGGGGGAAGGGACGGCCTTCAACCACGACCGAGGTCGCGGCGAGGACTCACCATACAGCCGCGACCCAGAGCTACGCCTCGCTCACCCCGGCAACCGCCTCCGTCGTCGCCCGCTAGGACAGCCGCGGGCCCCGGCGACGAATGTCGAGCCGGGGCCTCCGCGGGTGATTCTTCTCAAGTTGTCCTGCGTCTCGCCGATCGCTGTGGTGACATCCGCCCCACCGCCCCGGTCAGGGGCGGTGGCAGGGCGCCACGATCGAACGATCAGCCGGGCCTCAGACGGCCTTCTTCTTCAGCTTGCGGCGCTCCCGCTCCGACAGCCCGCCCCAGATCCCGAAGCGTTCGTCGTTCTGCAGTGCGTACTCGAGGCACTCGCCCCGCACGTCACAGCCGAGGCAGACCTTCTTCGCCTCGCGGGTGGATCCGCCCTTCTCCGGGAAGAAAGCCTCCGGGTCGGTCTGGGCGCACAGCGCCCGTTCCTGCCAGTTCGGCTCCTCCTCGATCGCCTCACCGTCGACAATCGCCATCAGCTCTGTCACGGTACGACCTCCTCGACCCTGTTCGTTCCCCTGTACATGTGGGTCTGCGGTCCACATGCCTGACCTCGTCCGTCCTGCGCTCTGCAACGGTCCCCGATACCGAGTGTCCAACGAACGACACGGTTGAAATTACATTCCTGCAATCCACGAAAGTCAAGCCGTGGTCTGCTATTGGCATCATCCGCAACACGGCTGCAAAAGAACGAGAGGCCTGCATGCACAGGCCTCTCGCATCCATGTGGTACCCGCGAACCGGCGGAAAAGTGTCCACCCCGCAGGTTCGGTAAGGGCTTGCTGCCTTGTCAGGAAGGCGAAACGCCACCGTTCCCGGACCGGACGGCGTGATCAGGCAGGTGCCTGATCAGGACGGCTGCGACCACCAGCCCTGCTGACCCTGACCCGGCTGCTGCTCCTGCTCGTCCTTGTCGGTCTCGGAAACTCGCGGATCCACGCGGGTTTCGTCGGCCGCCTCGGTGGCCTCAGGCTGCGCATCGGGCTGAGCTGCCGGCTCGGCGGCCGGAATCGTCTCCTCAGCGGCCGGCCAGGACTGCTCGCCCTGCTGCCAGGCCGGCTGCGCTTCCGGCTGCACCTGCTCCGACCAGGACTGCTGGGCTTCCGGCTGCGCCTGCTCGGACTGCTCCGACCAGGACTGCTGGACCTCCGGCTGCGCCTGCTCGGACAGGGCCGACCAAGACTGCTGAGCCTCCGGCTGCTCCGGCTGGGCCTGCTCCGGCTGCTGTCCGGGCCAATCCTGCTGCGGGTAGTCCTGACCGGTCCACTGCTGCTGACCGGCGTCGCCGCCGCCCCACTGCTGCTGCTCCTGCGGCCACTGCTGGCCCTGCTCCTCACCGGACCACTGCTGCTGACCCTCGGCGCTCCACGCCTGGGTCGGCTCGGCGTGCTGGCCCTCAGGGGACCACGCCTGCTCGCCGCCGGCCGGCTGCTGCTGAGCCTCGGCCTCACCGGCTGACCAGTTCGGCTGCTCGCCCTGGTTCCAGGCCTGCTCCTGCGGCCACTGCTGCTGCTCGCCCTGTCCCGCGGCGTAACCACCGGCCGCGCCCGCGGCTGCCCCACCAGCTGCGGCGGCGCCATAAGCGCCGCCGTACTGGCCCTGGCCCTGCTCCTGGCCGTACTGCCCGTACTGGCCCTGCTGCTGGCCATAGCCGCCCTGCTGCTGCCCGTACGGCGCCTGCTGGCCGTACTGCTGCTGGCCGCCGTACTGACCCTGCGGGGCGAACTGGCCCTGCTTCGGTGCGCGCACCGGCGCCGGCAGCGCCTGGAAGGTCTTGAAGATGTAGAGCCCGGCGGCGCCGTACAGCGAGAGGCCACCGAGGGCGTAGATGAAGCCGACGATCTTCAGCCCGGCGGTGCTGGTCTCGGCGAACCCGGCGAACGCCGTAATCAGGCCGATCAGCAGCGCCACGCCGGTGATCACCAGCGCGGCCAGGACCACGGTACGCGCGTTCGGCGTCCGCTCACCCGCTTCGTTCACCAGCCAGACCGCCCCGACCAGCGAGAGCAGGAGCAGCACTGCGCCGAAGGACGGCGGCGTGAGAATGCCTTGCACACCTCCGGCAGCAGCAGTGAAGCCGGCACCGCCGACGAACAGGCGAATCAGCGAAGCCAGCGCGATCAGGCCGGCGAAAGCGAGCAGGACGTACGCGACCGGCTCTCTGAGCTTCTTGGTTGCGTCGGTGACCACGAGGGCTCCTCGGGATGTTGGGGGCCGTACAAACAGCTGTGCGGATGGTTATGACCCACCGCAGCATAGTCGTGCGGTGGTCCGACCGATTGACGGCTCGTGCAGACTCTTCCCATGCGATTGACAGTGCTCGCCGGTGGCGTCGGCGGTTCCACCTTCCTGCGCGGGCTGCTCAAGGCCCGGCCGGACGCCGAGATCACCGTGGTGGGGAACACCGCGGACGACATCACCCTGTTCGGGCTGCGGGTGTGCCCGGATCTCGACACGGTGATGTACACCCTGGGCGG
The DNA here is from genome assembly GCA_963770725.1 of uncultured Actinomycetota bacterium. Classification (GTDB taxonomy): domain Bacteria; phylum Actinomycetota; class Actinomycetes; order Propionibacteriales; family Kribbellaceae; genus Kribbella. The sequence continues at coordinate 230,536 of CAVYQT010000004.1, read as the reverse complement.
CGGCATCTCGGCCGAGCGCGGCTGGGGCCGGGAGGACGAGACCTGGGTGATCAAGGAGGAGCTCGCCACGTACGGCGTGGAGCCGACCTGGTTCGGCCTCGGCGACCGGGACGTGGCCACTCACCTGGTCCGCACCCAGATGCTCGACGCCGGCTACGGGCTGAGCGCGGTCACCGAGGCGCTGTGCGCGCGCTGGAAGCTGCCGGTGCGGCTGCTGCCGATGAGCGACGACCGGGTCGAGACGCACGTGGTGGTCGACGACCCGGACAAGCCCGGCCGGCGCAAGGCGATCCACTTCCAGGAGTACTGGGTCCGCTGGCACGCCGAGATCCAGGCACACCAGATCGTCGCGGTCGGCCAGGACAAGGCCAAGCCGGCGCCGGGCGTGCTGGAGGCGATCGCGAACTGCGACGCGCTGATCCTGCCGCCGTCGAACCCGGTCGTCTCGATCAGCACGATCCTCGGCGTACCGGGGATCCGGGACGCGGTCCGGGAGACCTCCGCGCCGGTCATCGGCCTGTCCCCGATCATCGGCTCCAGCCCGGTCCGCGGCATGGCGGACAAGGTGCTGGCCACCGTCGGTGTGGCCTCGACCGCCTCGGCCGTGGCCCGGTACTACGGTTCGCGCGCGTCCGGCGGCGTACTGGACGGCTGGCTGATCGACACCTCGGACTACGCCCAGCAGGATTCGATCGCCGGAGCCGGAATTCACGTCCAGGCGGTGCCGTTGTGGATGACGGACGAGACCAAGACCGCCGCCATGGCCGATGCGGCGCTGACCCTCGCGGAGGCAGTCCGGCGATGAGGAAGCACCTGGAGATCTACCCGGTCACCGGCCTGCCCGAGGTCGCCGCCGGCGCCGACCTGGCCGCCCTGATCGGCGACGAGGCGGACCTGCGCGACGGCGACGTCGTTTCGGTCACGTCGAAGATCGTCAGCAAGGCCGAGGGCCGGCTGACCACCGGGACCCGCCAGGAGGCGATCGACGCCGAGCTCGTCCGGGTCGTCGCCCAGCGCGGCGAGACGCGCATCGTGCAGACCCGGCACGGCCTGGTGATGGCGGCCGCCGGCACCGACACCTCCAACACCGCGCCCGGCACCGTCCTCCTGCTCCCGGTCGATCCGGACGCGTCCGCCCGGCAGCTTCGGGCCGCACTGCAGGAGTGGTACGACGTCAACGTCGGTGTCGTCATCACCGACACCCTCGGCCGGCCCTGGCGCAACGGCCAGACCGACCTGGCCATCGGCGCCGCCGGGGTCCGCGTGGTCGAAGACCTCCGCGGTACGACGGACAGCCACGGCAACGTCCTCGCGGTCACCGAGCCGGCGCTGGCCGACGAGATCGCGGGTGCGAGTGAGTTGGTCAAGGGCAAGGCCGACGGCGTGCCGGTCGCCGTACTGCGGGGGCTGCAGGACGTCGTACTCCCGATCGGGGAGCACGGGCCGGGTGCGCGGGCGCTGGTGCGGGACGCCGAGTTCGACATGTTCAGCCTCGGGACGCGTGAGGCCGCGCGCGCCGCCGTACTGGACCGGAAGGCACCGGCCGGGCCGCGCGCGGTGGATCCGTCGCTGTGGGACGGGCTGCTGGACGAGGTCGAGGACATCCACATCGAGTTGCTTGACAACGCCGTCACGCTCTTCGGGGACGAACCCGTCGCGGTCGGCGTGATCGCGGAGCGGCTCGCCGTACTGCTCCATGCGGAGGGATACGGCGTCGAGGTGCGGACCGGACCTGGCAGTGAGGCCACGGTCACGTTCGGCTCACGGTCGAAGTAGTTTTCTAGGCAACCTCTCAGGGTCGATGCGTACACTGCCTTCGCACGGCGGCGCCTCGGCCGCCCCGATCCGGGAAGACCAACACTGTGGGTAAAGCGTCGTCGCAGAAGAAGTCGCGCCGCGAGATGATCGAGAAGATGCAGCGGGACCAGGCGCGGTCGGACCGCAACCGCACCCTCTTCATCGTGGTCGCGTCGATCGTGGTCGGGCTCGCCATCATCGCCTACCCGGCGATCCGGCTGATCCAGGACTCCCGGACCAGGAACCAGGCGATCACCGAGCTCGGCGTCGCCGCCGGCTCCGCCTCCTGCGACAAGGTCATCGACGACCCGGCCTCCGGCACCCAGGACCACAAACCCGACGGCGAGGTCATCGCCTACGAGGTGTCGCCGCCGTCGTCCGGCCCGCACTACGCCGTCTGGGCGCCGTTCGGGAAGAAGTTCTACACCGTCGACGACCGGCCCGCGGTGCCGAACCTGGTGCACAACCTCGAGCACGGCTACACGATCATGTGGTACCGCGACACCCTGCCCAAGGACCAGATCGACCTGATCGAGAAGCTCTCCAAGGCGAAACTGCCGGACAGCTCGACCGGCAAGTTCATCGCGGCCCCCTTCAAGGAGTCCGACGGCAAGCCCTGGCCGGACGGCAAGAACGTCGCCTTCTCCCACTGGAGCGGCAACGCCCAGGGCCAGACCACCGCCTTCGGCCACCGCCAGTTCTGCGGCTCCGTCAGCGGCGAAGCCCTCCAGCAGTTCATCGACAAATACCCCGCCGCCGACGCCCAAGAACCCAACGGCGGCTAACCCAACCGCCAGAACGCCAGGACCACAGCCGCCGCCAACCTTCGGCGGCGGCTGCCGTTTGCCGCCTCCGGCGAGCGCCCACCCCTGCCCCGTCCCCCTGCGATCCGCGAACAACCGCACAAGCAAACCCGCCAGACCCGCGGGTGCGATCGCTGCGGGATGTCGAACGCTCGGCTCCACTCTTCTTGGCCGTTGCGTTTACTGCGTTTATTGCGGATACTTCATTTGTGGACCGCTGATGAGCGCAAGCGATCCGCAGGAGGAGAAGCTATGGGCACCCCAGAGTTTGCAGCCGCGCGGCCGGATGCCGCAGAGGTCAAGACAGCTGACGTCGCGATGCGTCGCGTCAAGCGCTACCTGGCCAGCCACGCCGAGGAGCGTGACATTCGTGTGGTTGTTGGCGGGGACCCCGACAACACGCTGGCTCTTCCACGGAGTGCTGTCGAGCTGCTCGCGCGCGTCCTTGCACACATGGCGGCCGGCCAGGCAGTGTCGGTTGTTCCCGCTCATGCCGAGCTGACGACACAGCAGGCAGCCGACCTGCTGAGCGTCTCCAGACCATTTCTCATCGGTCTGCTGGACGCGGGCGAGATCAGGTACCGCAAGGTCGGGAAACATCGTCGAGTGCGCGCTGACTCACTGATGGACTACAAGCGCAAAGACGATCACGCGCGCCGCGAGGCCGCCGACGAGCTCACCGAGCTCAACCGGGAGATGGGTCTGTACTGACGTGCCATTCATCGTCATCTACGACGCCAACGTTCTCTACCCCAACAGTCTGCGAGACCTGCTCATCAGGGTCGCGCAGGCCGGCCTGGTCCAGGCGAAGTGGACCGATCAGATCCTCGACGAGACCTTCCGCAATCTCACCAGCAATCGGCCGGACCTCGATCCGGTCAAGCTCGACCGGACTCGGGAGCTGATGAACAGGGCGATTCGAGATGTCCTCATCACTGGCTACGAACCGCTGATCGACGTCCTCGACCTCCCCGATGCCGACGACCGCCACGTGCTCGCCGCGGCGATCAAGAGCAACGCACAACTGATCGTCACGGAGAACACGAAGGACTTCCCTGACGACAAGCTGTCAGCATGGAACGTGACGGCTCGGACCGCTGACGACTTCGTGCTCGACACGATCGACCTGAACCGATAGGCGGTCTACGCCCAGGTTCAACGAATGGCCGACAGCTTCCGGAACCCTCCGAGCACAGTCGATGACGTACTCAACTCGCTCGAGCGTGCCGGGCTTCTCAGCAGCGTTGCAGCCCTCCGGACCTGACGTCCTCGCCGATCCCTGGACGCGGCTGCCAGCCGTGCGGCAGCCGCGTCCAGGACCGAAGCCGAAGCGAACGCCGAGTCGTCGACTTTGGTGCATAAATCGGCACGGGTTCAACCGAAATCGACGACTCGATGACGATCCGGCCGAGTGTCCCGGGATGCGGACGAAACCGATCGAATGGCGGGCAAACCGGGCAGAACCCGGGGCCGTGGACACCTTGTCGGGGCCTCGGACAGGTCACACTATGTCCGGGGTCCCCAGAAGGTGTCCACGGTCCCGCGACAACACCAGATCATCCCCGGATCCGGGCCTGCTCCCATGTCCACGCCGGGGAGTGTGACCATTCGGGTGAGCTGCTCCGGGATAGCTGCGCCACCACACTGACGTCCCGAGCCAGCAATCCACAGTTTCCCAACTCGATCACCCGACCCCACGCTCGCCCTCATGAAGAGCGCCACACGCACAGCCTCCACATCCCCTACGCCCAATCACTTGAATGTGACTGCCGACCAGGCGAACCACCGGAGACGGCGACAGAACAGAGGCCGTGGAAGGCGGTGTCCTCTGGCGGACGCACAGCAACTCGAGGCAACCAAGGGCCGTCCGCCGATCACCTGGACGCGGTTAGCGGCCCGGCGCACCGCCGGAGGCGGGACGAGGTCTGCCGCGGCCGAAGGTGGTGTCCGATCGCGTATCCGCGGGCCGTTCGCCGATCACCTGGACATGGCTAGCACCCCGCGCGACCCCCGCCGGAGACGGCAACTGGACAGGCGCCGCCGGAGGTGGTGTGCGATCGGCGGCGAAGGCGGTGTGGTTAGAGGTAGCGGGTGGCGTGGTCTTCTTGGACTTGGGCTACCAGGTCTTTGACTCGTTCGCCGTCGGAGAGAGGGCAGACCATGGTGACGTCCTGGGTGTGGACGATGATGTGGCTGCGGAGTCCTACGGCGGCGATCAGGTGGTCGGGGTCGTCGGTGACGATGATGTTGTCGTGCGAGTCGAGCAGGCAGCTCAGCGTGGTGGCGTCCGTACGGTTGCCACAGGCATCGACGTCGTACGTGCCGGCCAGGGCGGCCCAGGAGCCGACGTCGAGCCAGTGCACAGGCATCGGTACGACGACGACGTCGGCGTCGACCTTGCCCTGTGAGGCCGGCTCCATCACCGCGTAGTCGACGCTGATCTTGCGCAGGTTCGGGTAGATCTCCGCCAGCGTCTCGTCACGCGACGGGGTGTCCCAGACCGACGCGACCTGGCGGAGCCGCGAGGCAGATTCGGGCAGCAGGTCGTCGAGGACGCTGAGGACGGTCTCGGCCCGCCAGACGAACATGCCGGAGTTCCACCAGAACCGTCCGGTGGCCAGATACTCCTCGGCGGTCGCCCGGTCAGGCTTCTCCCGGAATCGATCGACGACGTACGCCGACGTCCCGTCGATGGCCTCGCCGCGCTCGATGTATCCGAGGCCGGTGTGCGGATGGGTCGGCTCGATCCCGAAGGTCACCAGCGACCGGGACCGTTGCTCGACGACGTCGAAACCGCTCTCGATCGCGGCCCGGAACTTGTCCTCCGGGCTGATCAGGTGATCCGATCCGACGAACGCCACCACGGCGTCGGGGTCGTTGCGAGCCACCACCGCGGAGGCCAGGCCGACCGCGTTCGCGGTGTCCCGGCGGGCTGGTTCGCCGATGATGTTGTGCTCGCCGAGCTCGGGCAGCTCCTTGCGGACTACCTCGGTGTACGCACCGACCGTGCAGACGTAGATGTTCTCCGGCTCGACCAGGCCGCGGAGCCGGTTGTACGCCACCCGCAGCAGCGACTCCCCGGCCGCCAGCGGTAGCACCTGCTTGGGCCTGTCGTCCCTCGACATCGGCCACAGCCGCGTCCCCGAACCTCCGGCCAGGATCACCACGTTTCGCATGAGGAGAGACCTTACCGGGCGCCGTCGACCGGTGGGGGCAGACGCAGGTGGGCCAGATCGGGCGGGATCGGGGTGGTCGGCCGCCAGAACGCGTCGGATTCGCCGTCGAGGGCGGTCGCGGGTGCGTCGGTGAGGCGGAAACGATCGCGTAGCCGGCCGTAGAAGTCGGTCGGGCCCAACCGGACCAGGCGGAGCCGCCGGGGTGATCCGTAGACGCCGATCCAGTCGCCGGGGTCGAGCACGCCCCGCAACTGTCCGTCGACGCTGACCGCGGCCTGACCGGAGTGCGGTAGCACCCGCAGACCGATCACCTCGTCGGGTGCGGCGACAACCGTTCGGTTGAAGGTCATGTGCGGTGCGACCGGGGTGAACACGATCGCCTCGGTGTTCGGCGACAGGATCGGTCCACCGGCCGCGAAGCTGTACGCCGTCGAGCCGGTCGGCGTGGCCACGATCACCGCATCCGCCGAGTACGACGCCAGCAGCCGCCCGGACAGGTACACCCCGAGCGACACCTGATGGTCCCGAGCCAGCTTCTCCAGTACGACGTCGTTCAACGCCGTCACGTCCAGCGCGACCCCCCAGCCGCCGCCCTCGGTGCTCTCGGGCCGGACCGTCGGCGGCGGCAGCGCGGGCCCGTGCCCGTACCGCAGCAGCGACTCGATCCCGGCCGGGATCTCCAGCGGACGGGACGCGCGCATGGTCAGCGTCATCCGCTCCTCGAAGTCGGCACCGCCGTGCTGGACGGCCTCGAGCGCCGCCTCCACGTCGCTGCACGCGACCTCGGTCAGGAAGCCGACCTTGCCGAGGTCCACCCCGAGTACGGCGGCGTTGTTCTTGGCCGCGATCCGGGCCCCGCGCAGGAACGTCCCGTCACCGCCCAGCGTCACGACCAGATCCGGGTCGCCGGCGTGGTGCAGTTCGTCCATGCCGCTGCGCCGGTCCTCGTGCGCCTTCCAGACGTCGATATCGGTGCACCCGATCCCGTGCCGGTCCGCCCACTCCCGCACGGTCCCGGCCGCCTGCACGGCCAGCGGACGCCCCTCGTGAACAACAAGTCCAAGCCGGCGCACAGGCACGACGGTCCTCCTCCGGACGATTACTGCCTCAAAGGTAGCCAACCGCCCGGAGGCTACTGCTCCGGTGATTCTGCCCGCGCGGCGCTGATGATCGGGTCCGTCTCGTCGTCGAACTCCCCGATCACCTCCTCGAGCAGATCCTCCAGCGCGACCACCCCGAGCGGCTGCTCGTTGGCCAGTACGACGGCCAACTGGGAGCGGCGATCGCGCATCGTCCGGATCGCCGTTGCCACCGGGGTGTCGGCCGGCACCTGCAGTGGTGCCGTCATCAGGTCGGAGGCGCGAAGCGTCGTACTGGCGTTCGTGGTCGCGCGGGCAGCGTCACGGACGTGCACGATGCCGCAGATCGTCGTACCACTGACCACTGCGAGGCGGGAGCGGCCTTCGCGGCGGCTGGTGAGCTCGACCTCGCGGGCCGGGGCGCCGGCCGGGACCGTGCTGAGGTGCGAGATCGGCGTCATCACCTGGACGACCGTGGTGTTCTGCAGGGCGAGCATCGCGGTGAGCAGGTCGTGCTCGGGCGCTTCGAGGGTGCCGTGCTGGCGGGAGGAGGAGATCAGGAGACGGAGCTCGTCCGGTCCGTGGGCGCTGGCCAGCTCGTTCTGCGGCGTCACTTTGAGCGCCCGGACGCAGAGGTTGGCGAGCCAGTTGAGCACGAGCAGCAGCGGGCGGAAGACGTAGGTGAAACCGCGGAAGGGCAGGGCGAGGATCTGTGCGGACCGTTCGGGATTGCTGATCGCCCAGGACTTCGGCGCCATCTCACCGAGCAGGACGTGCAGCAGGCCGATCACGCCGACGGCGATGATCAGCGAGATCACGTGGCCGGCGCTTTCCGGCAGCCCGATCAGCTCGAAGAGCGGATGCAGGAGGTGCGCGACCGCGGGTTCGGCCAGCGAGCCGAGACCGAGGGTGCACAGGGTGATGCCGAGCTGGGCGCCGGCGAGCATCAGCGACAGCTCGCTCACTCCGGCGATCGCGGCCCGGGCGGATCTGCTGCCGGCAGCGGCGGCCTCTTCGAGCCGGTGCCGCTTCGACGCGACCAGGGCGAACTCCGCGGCGACGAAGAAGCCGTTCAGCACCAGCAGCAGCACCGAGATGAGCAGCGCGAGCGCCGTATTCATCGCACCCGCTCCATCAGGACGATCCCCGGCACATGCCGCTCGATGGACTGGACCGTCAGCTGGACGATCTCGGGCGGGACCGGCCGGCCATCGTGGTCGAACCGGCGGGGCAGCTCCACCATCACGTCGTCACCGACGACCGGGATCCGGCCGAGCTCGGCCATGACGAGGCCGGACACGGTCTCGTAGTCGTCCCCCTCCGGCAGGTTGATGCCGGTGACTTCCGCGACCTCGTCGATCCGCCACAGCGCCGGCACCACCCACGACCCGTCGGCGCCCTCGACCAGCCCGGTCTCCGGCAGGTCGTCCTCGTCGCGGATCTCACCGACCAGTTCCTCCGCGACGTCCTCCAGCGTGACGATGCCGGCGAAGCCGCCGTACTCGTCGACCACGATCGCGAGCTGGCGATGCGCCGTCCGCAGCCGTTCCAGTACGGCGGGCAGCGGCAGCGTGAACGGTACGACGACCGGCGCCGACGCGAGCGACCCTGCGGTGACGTGGTTCCGGTCGGCCGGTTCGACCTCGACCACGTCGCCGATCGCGATCACGCCGACCACCTCGTCGACCGAGTCGGCGATGACCGGGAACCGGCTGTGGCCGGTGTCCTGCAGCTCGACCACCCGGGTCAGCGGATCGTCCTCGTGCACGGTGACCACGTCGGGGCGCGGGCGCATCGCCTCGCCGGCGATCCGGCCGCGGAAGTCGAGACCGCGGTCGAGCAGCCGCATGGTGTCCCCGTCCAGCAGACCCTGCTCGTACGAGCTGACGATGATGCGGTCCAGCTCCTTCGGCGTCGCGCCCTGCGGAAGCTCCTCGACCGGCTCGATGCCGACCCGGCGCAGGATCCGGTTCGAGGTCGCGTCGAAGACCCGGATCAGCGGGCCCGCGACGGCCAGGTACATCAACGTGGACCGGGACAGACTCAGCGCGATCGCCTCGGCCTTGGCGATCGCCAGGTTCTTCGGCGCCAGCTCACCCAGCACCATCTGGATGACCGTTGCCGCGAGCAAGGCCAGGACGACCGAGATCGACAGGCTGACCGCGTCCGGGACGCCGGCTGAGCCGAGCACCTGCGCCAGGCCCTGGCCGAGATACGGCTCGGCCACGTACCCGGCCAGCAGTGCGGTGATGGTGATCCCCAGCTGCGCGCCGGACAGCACGAACGAGAGCCGCGCGGTCACCTTCAGCGCCCGGGCGGCGGCCGCGTCACCGCCGTCGGCCAGCTTGTGCAGCCGGTTCCGGTCGACCGCGACGTACGAGAACTCCTGAGCGACGAAGTAGCCGGTGGCAACGGTCAGCGCCAGGATGAGGCCCAGGCCGGCCAGGATCAGCATGCATTGACTTTAGGAGTACTGCAGGGATTGGAGAACCGCGGGGTCGGTCACGTCCAGACCCTCCGCGGCGGCCTCCCCAGCCGCCATCAGGACTTAGCCAAGGCTAAGCTAATGGGCCGCGGCAGGGTCCGGTGCTGATCGAAGGGTGGACGTCAGGCACTGCGGGTCTCCTCACTGTCAGCAGGCTTCGGGACAGCATCAGCCTTCTCGTCCGCGGAGGCGGTGGCCTTCTTGAACTCGACCATGGCCCGGGCGGCGTTCCGGCTGAGCTCGGGCAGCTTCTTCGCCCCGAACAGCAACACCACGATGACCAGGATGACGATCCATTCGCCGCCTTGGGGCAGCTCGAGCAGTGGCACCATGACAAGCCTTCTCTCCAGGAAATCCCCTGTCACGGTATGTCCGCCGGCGAACCGTAGGGTGGGCCGTATGTCACGAGTTCTGCCGGAACTTTTCGCCGCCGCGGTCCGCCGGGACGGTGGCGCTCCCTTCCTCACCTACTACGACGACGCGACCGGTGAGCGGATCGAGTTGAGCGCGGTCACGACCGCGAACTGGGTCGCGAAGACCGCCAACCTGCTGGTCGACGAGTACGACCTGGAATCCGGCGAGACGGTCGCGATCGGGCTGCCGCCGCACTGGCTCGGCGTCGTCTGGGCGCTGTCCGCCTGGTCGGCCGGAGCCTCGCTGACCAGCGGCACCGGCACGCTCGCGATTACCGGTCCGGACTTCGCGATCCGCGGTGAGCGGGAGACCGTCGCGTCGGCACTGCTGCCGCTCGGCGACCGTTTCCGCGAGCCGCTCCCCGAAGGCGTCCACGACTACGGCGCCGAGGTCTACAACCACCCCGATCTGTTCGTCCCGTTCGATCCACCGTCACCGACGTCACCGGCGTACGACGACCTGACGCACGACGACCTGATCAGTACGGCGGAACCGGTCGCGGAGCGGATCCTGGTCGCCCGCGACCTGGTCAGCGCCGACGGCGTGGGTCTGCTGGTCGGGGTGATCGCCGGAGGTGGTTCGATCGTGCTCTGCCGCAACCTGGACGAGTCGAAGCTGGAGCGGCGGATGTCGGACGAGAAGGTCGATCGAGTGGTGGAGGACTGACGTGGACCGGTTCAAGGGGCGGGTTGCTCTGATCACGGCGGCAGCACAGGGAATCGGCGCCGCCGTGGCACGGCGGATCGTGGCCGAGGGCGGCTCGGTGGTGGTGACGGATCTGCAGGAGGAGAAGGTCGGTCAGGTCGCCGAGGAGCTCGGCGAGCAGGCCATCGGTCTGCGGGTCGACGTGACGAACCGCGAGGAGGTGGACGCGGCGGTCGCGGCAGCGGCCGAGCGATTCGGCCGGCTGGACGTGGTGGTGAACAACGCCGGCGGCTGCATCGTGACGTCGGTGCCCGAGGACACGACCGCGGAGGTTTGGCACGAGCAGCTGGACCTCACCCTGGTCGGCGCGGCTCGCTGCATCCAGGCGGCGCTCCCGCATCTGGTGAAGACCCGCGGCAACGTGGTCACCATCAGCTCGGTGAACGGCCTCGCTGCCTTCGGCAACATCGAGTACTCGGCGGCGAAGGCCGGCCAGATCGCGATGACGGTGAACTACGCGGCCCGGTACGGCGGGATGGGCGTTCGCTTCAACGTGGTCGCGCCGGGGACCGTCCGGACGCCCAACTGGGACAACCAGCCGGACACCCTGGAGAGGTTCAGCAAGATGTACCCACTCGGCCGCGTCGGCGAGCCCGAGGACATCGCGGCCGCGGTCGCGTTCCTCGCGTCCGACGACGCCGCCTGGATCACCGGCCACACACTCCCGGTGGAAGGCGGCGTCCTCACCGGCCCCGGCATGACCGAACTGAGCCCGTCAGGCCACTTCCGCAAAGACTATTGAGAGCAGCCGCCTTCGGCGGCAGCGTGCCCGTGCGGGTTGTCGGTCCGCCAGCCCGCCGGCTCGTCGGACGCTCCCGGCGGTGTCCATCCGCCCGGGTTGTTGCCGGGCTCCGCGGTCATGGGCCGGATGGTAGGCCCGGTCAGCCCTTCGGCCAGGCCTCCCATGCGGTGGCGAACATGTCGTCGACCGTGTAGCTGTTCTTCCAGTCCAGGTCGCGGGCGGCCAGTTCGCCGGCGGCGACGACCCGGGAGGGGTCGCCGGGACGGCGAGGGCCTTCGCTCGGGGTGAAGTCGATGCCGGTGACCCGGCGGGCGGCGTCCATGATCTCGCGGACCGACGTCCCCGTGCCGCTCCCGAGGTTGTAGACGCGTTCCAGCGTCTTCCCCGCTTCGAGCGCCCGGGCCGCGGCGACATGCGCGCGGGCCAGGTCGGCGACGTGGACGTAGTCCTTGACCGACGTGCCGTCCGGCGTCGGGTGATCGGTGCCGTAGATCTGCGGGGTCTTCCCCTGGGTCAACAGGTCGCAGACGATCGGGAACAGGTTGTACGGGCTGGCGTCGTACACCGAAGGATCGCCGGAGCCGACGACGTTGAAGTACCGCAGCGACGTGTGATTCAGCTCGACCGCGCGCGCCTGGTCCCGGAGCAACCACTCCCCGATCAGCTTCGACTCGCCGTACGGGCTCTGCGGGTCCGGCGGCGTCTGCTCGGTGACCACCTCGTCCTTCGGTGTCCCGTAGACCCCTGCGCTGGAGGAGAAGACGAGGTTGCGGACCTCCTTGGCCGCCATCGCCTCCAGCAGCGAGACCATCGCGGTCACATTTTGCGTGTAGGTGTGCAGCGGCCGGTCCACAGAGACTCCGGCGTACTTGAACCCGGCCAGGTGCACGACCCCGCTGACGCCGTCCAGCGCGTCGCGGACCGCCGTACCGTCGACCAGGTTCGACCGCACGAACGGGACGCCGGCCGGGACGAACTCGGCCTTCCCGCTGGACAGGTCGTCGATCACCACCACGTCGATACCGTCCGCGAGGAATGCGCGCACCACATGCGCCCCGATGTATCCGGCACCACCAGTCACAAGCCACGTCATGCCCTCGATCCTGCCACCGGACCGAAGGCCAGGGCGCGCAGACGGGCCGAACCCGTACCATCAGGCATGATCGGACTCGTGCTCGCCGCCGGAGCCGGCCGTCGCCTCCGCCCGTACACGAACACGTTGCCCAAGGCACTGGTCCCGATCCACTCCGACATCACTGTTCTCGACCTCACCCTGGCCAACTACGCCGAGGTCGGAATCACCGACGTCGCCATCATGGTCGGGTTCGCCGCCGACGCCGTCGAGGCCCGGGTGCACGGCTTCGAGGAGCGGTACGGCGTTCACCTCGAACTCGTCCACAACGACAAGGCCGAGACCTGGAACAACGCCTACTCGCTGTGGTGCGCCCGCGACGTGCTGACGAACGGCGTGCTGCTCGCCAACGGTGACACCGTGCACCCGGCCTCGGTCCAGCGCCTGTTGCTCGACGCCCGGGGTGACGACCGCCGGATCATCCTCGCGCTGGACACCGAGAAGAACCTCGCCGACGAGGAGATGAAGGTGATCTGGGCGGAGGCGACCGGCGTCGAGCGGATCAGCAAACTGATCGACCCGGCCACCGCCACCGGCGAGTACATCGGCGTCACCGTGATCGAGCCCACCGCCGCCGCGGACCTCGCCGACGCGCTCCGCGCCACCTGGGAACGCGATCCGCACCTGTACTACGAGGACGGGTTCCAGGTCCTGGTGGACCAGGGGTTCCGGATCGACGTCGCACCGATCGGCCCCGTCGACTGGGTCGAGATCGACACCCGCGACGACCTGGCCCGGGCCAGGGAGATCGTCGGCCCCTCCTGACCCGGCTGATTCCCGCGCCGCCGTCACCCCCGAAGGGCGGCACCTCCACCAGGCGGACCGCCACGCCATCACAGTTCAGCCGGAGCCGACCGGTTGAGCGTGCGAGCGCTGAGCGCATCATTTGTAATTGCCTGGCGGTCCGCGTTTGCTTGGATGGCTTCATGGATCTCGACTGGCCGGGGTGCCGAAACGTACGGGATGTGGGTGGCTTGCCGACCGCCGATGGCGGCCGGGTCCGGGAAGGCGTGCTGATTCGCGCCGACAGCCTGCAGTTCCTGTCTCCCGAAGGAGTGGAGGCGGTACGGCGGGCCGGCGTCGGGCGGATCCTGGATCTGCGCGGCGACGCCGAGGTGGCCGAGTGGCCGACGCCTTTCACGGGCGATCCGTTGGCGGTCCGGCAGGCGTTGCAGGATCCGGCGGATCCGGAGCACGGGCAGGCGACCATCGTCGCCGCGTGCACCTGGATGCTCGACCGCCGGCCGGATCTGTTCGCGGCCGCGTTGAAGGCGATCGCGGACGCCCCCGACGGCGCGGTTGTGGTGCACTGCCTCGGCGGAAAGGATCGCACCGGCATGATCGTCGCGCTGGCGTTGAGCATCGCCGGCGTACCCGAGGAGGAGATCGTCGCCGACTACTTCCTCTCTCAGGAACGGCTGGCGGCGTGGCTGGCCGAGCAACTCGCGGAGGAACCGGATGCGTCGCTGCACCCGGAGATGATCGAGTTCCGCGACACCCGGGCCGAGTCCATGACCGCGATCCTGCGCCACCTCGACGACACGTACGGTGGCCCGGAGGCCTATCTGCGTCACGGCGGCCTCACCACCGAGGACCTCGACCGTTTGCGTCAGCGCCTGACCTGAGTCACGGCGGCATCACACCTCGCAGTACATTTGCGCTCATGCCGACCGCCGAGCCGACCGGAGCGACAGAATCGGCGGCCCTGGCCGAACGCTTCGGGCTGACGAAGAGTTCACTCCGCCCACCGCTCGGCGCGTACCTGCGCGAGCTCTGGAGCCGCCGCAAGTTCATCGTCAGCTACGGACGAGCGCGCACCTACGCCATGTACGCCGGTGCCCGCCTCGGCTCGGTGTGGCAGGTGCTGACCCCGCTGCTCAACGCGGCCGTCTACTACCTCGCCTTCGGTGTCCTGCTCGGCACCAGGAACGGGATCGACAACTACGTCGCGTTCCTGCTCAGCGGCGTCTTCGTGTTCACCTACACGCAACGCTGCATGACCGAGGGCTCGCGGTCCCTGGCCCTCAACCTGTCGCTGATCCGCACCCTGCATTTCCCGCGCGCGACGCTGCCCTTGGCCTACGTCCTCAACGAGTTGAACCAGATGCTGGTTTCGATGGGCATGCTGCTCGTGCTCGTCGGCGTGACCGAAGGGGTCACCTGGCGCTGGCTGCTCGTCGTACCCGCGCTGCTGCTGCAGACCATGTTCAACGTCGGGATGACGCTGATCTTCGCGCGGATCGGCACCTTCATCTCCGACGTCAGTCAGCTGCTGCCGTTCGTCACCCGCACCTGGCTGTACGTGTCCGGCGTCTTCTTCTCGCTGCCGGCCAAGCTGACCGAGGCGAACGCGCCGGACTGGGTGATCGAGCTCCTCGCGCTCAACCCGATCTCGGCGTACATCGACATCGTCCGGCGTTCGCTCCTCGACGAGCACGAGGCGCACGAGCTGCCCTACGCCTGGCCGGTGGCGGTCGGCTGGTCGGTCGTGCTCCTGGTCGGCGGGCTCGTCTACTTCTGGCGCGCGGAGGACCGCTATGGCCGAGGCTGAACCGACGGTCATCGCCGACCACGTCGACATCGTCTACAAGGTGATCGCCGGCCAGGGCGGCAAGGGTACGGCGGCCACCGCGTTCCGGCGCATCCTCAATCGTCAGGACCGGCCGACGATCCGCGAGGTGCACGCGGTCAAGGACGTCAGCTTCGTCGCCTACAAGGGCGACGCGATCGGCGTCATCGGCCGCAACGGCTCCGGTAAGTCGACCCTGCTGCGCGCAATCGCCGGACTGCTGCCACCCCAGTCCGGCGCGATCTACACCGGCGGCCGGCCGTCGCTCCTCGGCGTCAACGCGGCCATGATGAACGACCTCACCGGCAACCGCAACGTCGTCCTCGGCTGCCTCGCGATGGGCATGTCGGCGGCCGAGATCGACCGCCGGTACGACGAGATCGTCGAGTTCTCCGGGATCGGCGAGTTCATCGACCTGCCGATGTCGACGTACTCGTCCGGGATGGCGGCCCGGCTGAAGTTCGCGATCGCGTCGGCGAAGACGCACGACATCCTGCTCGTCGACGAGGCGCTCGCGACCGGGGACGCCGAGTTCCGGGTCCGGTCCGAACGCAAGATCCGCGACCTGCGCGACGAGGCCGGCACGGTCTTCCTGGTCAGCCACAGCCTCGACGTCGTACTGGACACCTGCAACCGCGCGCTCTGGCTGGACAGAGGCGTCCTCCGCCTCGACGGCCCCGCCGACGAGGTCGTGGCCGCCTACACCAGATCAACTACGAAGCACTAGCCGTCGGCTTCTCCCGCAGGCCGAGCAAGAAGCCCAGACCCCACGAGACGTGCATGGTGGCGCAGACCAGAGGCATCCAGAGCAAGGCCTTCCAGGGCAGGTAGCGGCCCTCGAAGGCGGAGCCCGCAACCAGCAGGAGCCCGTAGCCGAGCGGGGCCAGGAAGCCGAGGTCGAGCCAGCTGTTACCGGTGATCAGGCCGATGACTCCGAGGATGGTGCCGAGGGCCAGCAGGATCACCGCGACCGGTGGCGCCAGGTAGCGCCTGTTCGCGGTCTCCGGGTGCCGGCGGACCACCTCACGGCGCCACTGGCCGGTGTGGAAGAACTGCCTCGCCACCGCCGACAGCGACGACCGCGGCCGGTAGGTGACGGACAGGTCCGGGCTGAACCAGATCAGGCCGCCGGTCTTGCGGATCCGGTAGTTCAGCTCCCAGTCCTGGGCCCGGTGCATGGTCTCGTCGAAGCCGCCGACCCGCTCCAGCGCGGCCCGCCGGAACACCCCGAGGTAGACCGTGTCGGCCGGACCCGCCTTGCCGCCCTGGTGGAACGTGGACGCGCCCAGCCCCAGCCGGGACCGGTAGGCGCAGGCGACCGCCATCTCGGTCGGCGTCCGGCCCTCGGCCGCCATCACGCCGCCGACGTTGTCCGCGCCACTCTCGTCGAGCACCTCGACCGCGCGGGTGATGTAGCCGTCGGTGAGGGCACCGTGGCCGTCGACCCGGACCAGGATGTCGTGCTTGGCGTGCGCGATGCCGACGTTCAGCGCGGCCGGTGTCTTACCGGTCGGGTTCGGCACGATCGCGATCCGCGGGTCGCGGTCGGCGAGTTTCTCCGCGATCTCCTGGGTCCGGTCCTTGCTCGGGCCGATGGCGAGTACGACCTCCAACTCGCCGGGATAATCCTGGTCGAGGACGCGGCCGACCGCTTCCTCGAGGTGGCGTTCCTCGTTCAGCACGGGCATCACGACGGACACGGGCGGCCAGTGGGACAACGGCATATCAGGTCAGGCCTTACAGATCGAAGCGACGTCGTCGACGTCGTTGGTGGGTTTGGACGGTGAGCTGCTGGGATTCGGGGTCTTCTTGGTACTGCTGGTGGTCGGCTTGCTCGCAGGACTACGCGGAGTGCTCGAAGTCTTACCGTCTCCTTCCGGAGCCGCCTTGTCCAGCGCTTCCGACTTCCCGACCGCCTCGCCGACCTTGGTCCTGATCAGCGCGAAGTCGGGATCGCCGGTGCGGATCAACGGCGGGACCGCGGAGAAGCTTGACACCGGGAGCTTCTTCGCGTCCAGCGCCAGGTCGGTGAACGTACCCAGTTCGCCGGCCGGAATGTCGGTCTGGACCACTTGTTTGCCGGCCGACGGCGATGCCCTGGAACTTGGTCAGCACGGTCTGCGGCGACAGTTGGTTCAGCATCGCCGACATCACGCACTTCTGCCGGGTCATCCGCTCGTAGTCGGTCGATCCCTCCCGGGACCGGGCGAACCAGAGCGCGTGGTACCCGTCCAGGTGCTGGTTCTTGCCGGCCTCGATGTAGCCCTTGATCGGCGACGTGCCGCCGCCGATCGGGACCCGTTTGCCGACGTCCAGGGTGATCCCGCCGACCGCGTTCAGCAGGTCCCGGAACCCGGCCAGGTCGATCAGCACGTAGTAGTTCACCTTCAGCCCGGTGGTCGCCTCGACCGCCTGCTTGGTCGCGGTCACACCGGGATGCAGGTCGCCAGGGAACAGGTTCTTGTGCTCGGAGGCGTACTGGAAGACGCCGTTGAGCAGGCAGTTCGTCCCACAGTCGTCCCACTGGAAGCCCTCGGGGAACTGCTTCGCCATCGCCGTAGCGGCCGGGAAGGGCACCTTTGTCAGGTTCCGCGGCAGGCCGATCAGCACGGTTCGGCCGGTGTCGGCGTCGATACTGGCCAGCGTGATGCTGTCCGGCCGGGTGCCGATCCGGTCCGAGCCGGAGTCGCCGCCGAGCAGCAGGACGTTGTAGCGACCCTTCTCGGCCTTCGACTTCTGACCGCTGCCGAACACGCTGGCGACGAAGTCCCGCTGCGTGTTCACGATGACGCTGCCGTAGATCAGGGCGCCGACCACCGCGAACACCAGTACCCCGTCCAGGATGCTGGTGGCGAGCCGGTGGTTGCGCTCCAGCGTCAGCGGCTGACCGAGCCGGTACGCGTCCACGAACAGCGCGGCCCAGCCGATCGCGAGCACGATCAGCAGGATCTGGACGATCCGCAGGGTGCCCGGGCGGGCCATCAGGTTGATCGTGCCGGACCGCCAGATCAGCGACAGCACGACCAGGAAGACGACGATCGCGATCAGCCCGGCGACCACCCGCCAGGCCCATCGGCCGGCCCGCTTGCTGCCGGCCACGATCTGCGCGGACCCCGGCAGCACCAGGGTCATCAGCACCAGCGTCAACGCCCGCTTGAACCGCACCGGCTCGCTGAGACTGCGCAGGTCAGGCTTCTCCTGCGGCATGACGTCCTTCCGTTCTCCGTACGGCGGGGCTGTGCCGACCGTACCTTGTCGTCCCCACCACCACTGGGTAGACGTGCCGAGCGGCGTGATGGTTCGAGCAGAGGCGGATCCGGAGACGAAGAGTAGCAGCCCTCTCACGCAGCGCAGGAAAACCCCTGCAGACACCCTGTGATCAACCGATGTCAAACAGTTGTGGTGGTTGTCGGCGAGTGGATCGGCTACGAAGTTTTTCCGAACACAATCCAGTGAGGACAGGAAACCGCCCCCATGAAACTGTTCCGAACGCTTCTGGCTGCCACCGCGGCCGCCACCATGACGCTGCTCGGTACCGGCACGGCCCAGGCCTTCGAGACCGATACCTCGAAGGCCGGAGTCCGGGCGCCGGGTGCCGACTTCACCGGGATCGCTGCTCTCAGCAACTGTTCCGCCTCCCTCGTGCGCTACGCCGAGTCGGCCGACACCGACAACGCGCTCGTACTCACCAACGGGCACTGCTACGAGGGCGGGTTCCTCGACCCCGGCGTCGTACTGGTGAACCGCCCGTCGAGCCGCTCGATCACGCTGCTGCGGCCGGACTCGAGCAGCGCCGGCACCGTCCGGGCCAGCCGGATCATCTTCGGCACCATGACCAAGACCGACCTGCTGGTCTACAAGGTGAACGAGTCGTACGCGTCGATCAGGTCTCGGCTCAACGTCAGCCCGCTGACGCTGGCGAAGCAGGGTCCGGCGAACGGCGCCGGCATGGCGGTCGTCTCGGGGTACTGGAAGCGGATCTACACCTGCTCGGTGCAGGCGACGATCCCGCAGTTGCGCGAGGGCAGCTGGACCTGGCAGAGCTCGATCAAGTACCAGCAGCCCGGCTGCGAGACGATCGGCGGTACGTCGGGATCCCCGGTGGTGAGCACCTCGTCGGGTGAGGTCATCGGCGTCAACAACACCGGCAACGAGGACGGCGAGCGCTGCACGGTGAACAACCCGTGCGAAGTCGACGCCGACGGCAACGTGACTGTCGACCAGGGCGCCGCCTACGGCCAGCAGACCTGGTGGATCTACACCTGCCTGACCGCGACCCGCGCGATCGACCTGAACAAGGCCGGCTGCGAGCTCCCCAAACCCGCCGCCCGCCGCTGACACAAACCACTTTGTGCACGGCTCGAGCATTTTCGACGCGATTTCATGGCTGAACCGTGCACAAAGATGACATGCATCGGCTGCCGCGGGGGGCTGGTGCTGTTGAGGGAGACCTCCTCAGCTCAGACGCGTCATCATCGGCTTATCAACCATTCGCGTTCGGGGTGTTGTGCCCCGCGGGAGCCTGAGGAGGTCCCGATGCCCATCGTAGGAGGATTGGACATCCACCGGAAGCAGATCACGTTCGACTATCTCGAGGTCGAGACCGGACAGGTGGAGTGCGGGCAGATCGCCCCGGCCGACCGGGTGCATCTGGCCGGGTGGCTTAGCCAGCGTTTCACCGGCCGGGGTGACGTCGAGTTCGCGGTGGAGGGATGTACCGGCTGGCGGTACGTCACCGAGGAACTCGTCCGGGCCGGGGTGGTGGCACATGTCGCCGAGCCGGCCGACACCGCGGCGCTGCGGGGCCGCAAACGGCACGCTAAGACCGACAGGACCGACTCGCGGCACCTGCGTCAGGTGCTGGCCGACGGGCGGCTGCCGGAGTGCTGGATCCCGCCCAGCCACATCCTGGAATGCCGGGCACTGCTGGAGCTGTATCGCGATCTGCGCGTCGAGCACACCGCTTGGGTGCAGCGCATCCACGCGGTGCTGTTCCATCAGGGGGTCGCCCCGTCGGGTGATCTGCGTACCGAGCAGGGCCGGGCCACGCTGCGTGTGGTCGCGGCGGCGCAGTTGTCGCCGGCCGGGCAGATGCAGATCGCGACCGCCCTGGAACTGCTTGCCACGCTGGAGGGTCATCTGGACGCGGTGCACCGCCGGCTGCTGCACGCCGCGCGACACCTGACCGGCGCGAGAGTGCTGGCCGAGCGGCTGTACGGGGTCGGGCCGATCACCGCGCTCGCGTTGACCTGCTGGCTGGCCGGGGCGGGGCGGTTCTCCTCGGCGCGCAAGGCGGTCCGGTTCACCGGGCTGGACGTCACCGTCTACTCCACCGGCGGCAAACACACCCCCGGACACCTGTCGCGGCAGGGACCGGCGGTGCTGCGCTGGTGTGTCTACGAGGCCGGCAAGGCCCACGCCCGCCGCACCGCCGCCGACCACCGCTACTACGCCCAGGTGAAGGAACGCATCGACGGAAAACGTGCCGCGATCTCCGAAGCCCGCAAGATCGTCCGGCAGGCCTGCCACATCCTCACCGAACTCGGCGACGACGCACTCACCGCCACCTGACCCAAGTGGCCACCACCGCGACGCGCAAGAGGGGGAACAGCGAACGGCACCACCGTCAACCGATGGGGAACACCCGCGGCCGGCTCCCGCGATCCCGATGTCAGCCGCCACACCCTGCCGCGCAGGGCACCCGGACGGCCTTCAAAGAATGAGCGGCCGCATCCTCCCGCCGGGCGGGGGGACACCCAATCAATCATCATGTCGCCGGGGCCCCAGGCCCCGTGGACCTAGGTAAGTCTGGCTGCCTCTTCGCCCACCCCACTGCCCACCACGGCACCGCCACCCTCCCCACCAACAAGAAAGGAACCCCGCCAGAGTCCCGCGAACCCCCTGCCACAGCCCACATCCAGCCCGGACCAGCCACATGATCCATTCCCAGCCGGACGCGTCAAGGACGCCTCCGGCGCCGCTCCGCGGGCGCTCCGCGCTCCTTGACCCCCACCGCCTGCTCACGGAACCGGCAGCCATCCGGGCAGGACACCCAACAACGGCCCTCAACCCCTCCAACACGAACACAATCTCGCCACTTGTGACGCCAAGACAATGCAGGTAAGTGCGGAGTTGACGGACGCTGACCGAGGTTGACGGAGGGTTAGGGGCACGCACTGGGTGACGTGTAACGCTCAACATCCGGTAACGTCGCGGCGCATGGCAGTCGACACTTCCACTGACCAAGTCAGCGACGCACGGTGGCCGAGCCCGTTCGGGGTCCGGACGAGGCTGGTCGCGTCCAGTGCGCTGATGCTCTTCCTGGAGCTCGCGCTGATCCGCTGGACCGGCTCCAACGTGGTCCACCTGAGCTACTTCTCGAACTTCGTGCTGCTCGGCTCGTTCCTCGGCATCGGGATCGGCATCCTCCGGTCCAGCCGGGCGAAACGACTGCCGTACTACTCACCGATCATGCTCGGCCTGCTCGTCGTGGTGATCGCCTGGAAGCCGGTCACCGTCAACCGCGGCACCTCCGAGAGCGTCATCTACTTCACCAGCCTCAACACCACCGGCCCGCCGACCTGGGTGATCCTGCCGATCGTCTTCGTCGCGGCCGCGGTGATCCTGGCGGGTCCGGCCGAGCTGGTCGGCCGCTGTTTCGCCGAGCTCCCGCGACTGACGGCGTACCGGTACGACCTGATCGGCAGCCTGATCGGGATCGGGGCGTTCACCGGGCTGTCGTTCCTGGGCGCGCCGCCGATCTGGTGGGGCGCGATCGTCACCTGGATGTTCGGCGCGCTGATGATCCCGCGGACGCGGATCGGCGCGGTGTCGCGTCGTACGGTCGTCGCCACCGGGTTGAGTGCGGCGCTCGTGCTGTCGCCGCTGCTGGTGATGGTCGGGGTGCTGTTCCACGAGTCGAGGCAGCCGCAGAACAGCTGGTCGCCGTACTACAAGGTGCAGACCAAGAGCTACACCTGGCAGGGCGTCCCGCTGCTGACGATCACCGTGAACGGCGTCCCGCACCAGCAGGCGATCCCGGCCGACTCGCGGCTGCAATGGGAGCCGCAGTACGGACTGCCGTACGAGCGGGCGAACGCCGGCAAGGCCCCGAAGAACGTGCTGATCATCGGCGCCGGCTCGGGCTCGGACGTCGCGATCGCGCTGAAGAAGGGCGCCGAGCACGTCGACGCGGTCGAGATCGACCCGCGGATCCGTGACCTCGGCAAGGAACTCCACCCGGACCGTCCGTACCAGGACCCGCGGGTGACCTCGCACATCGACGACGGGCGGGCGTTCCTGTCCCGGACGGACAGGAAGTACGACCTGATCCTGCTGGCCCTGCCGGACTCGCTGACGCTGGTGAACGGCGCGAGCTCGCTGCGGCTGGAGAGCTACCTGTTCACCCAGCAGGCGTTCGAGAGCGCCAAGGAGCACCTGAACCCGGGTGGCGCGTTCGCGATGTACAACTACTACCGCGAGACCTGGCTGATCGACAGGCTCGCGTCGACCGCGGAGACGGCGTTCGGGCACAAGCCGTGTGTGGACCAGGTCGGCGACGACCTGCAGCAGGCCGTCGTGACGGTCGGGCTGACCGAGGCCGACCAGACCTGTGGTGACAAGGCGTGGGCCGGGCCGACGGCGATCACGCCGCCGCCCGCGACGGACAACCGGCCGTTCCTGTACCTGTTCACCGACCGGATCCCGTCGCTCTACCTGGTCACCCTCGGACTGATCATGGTCGCCGGTCTGATCGGGGTCGGGATCGCCGGCGGCGGATCGTCGTACCGGCGGATGCGTCCGTACGCGGACCTGTTCCTGCTCGGCGCCGGCTTCATGCTGCTGGAGACAAAGAGCATCACCGGGTTCGCCCTGTTGTTCGGTACGACGTGGGTGGTGAACGCGATCGTGTTCGCCGGCGTCCTGGTCGCCGTACTGGCCGCTGTCGAAGTGACCAGACGGTTCCGAACACCACCATTGAAAGTGATGTACGTCGTCCTGTTCGGCGGCTTGGCGTTGTCGTGGATCTTCCCCGACGAGTGGCTGCTGTCGATGCCGGTCGGGCTGCGCGCGGTGGTCGCCGTCCTGATCGCGTTCCTGCCGATCTTCGCCGCGAACGTGATCTTCGCCAAGCGGTTCACCGACACCGCGGACGGGACCGCCTCGTTCGGCGCCAACCTGCTCGGGGCGATGCTGGGCGGCTGCCTCGAGTACGCCGCGCTGCTGATCGGCTTCGACGGACTGCTGATCGTCGCCGCACTGCTCTACGTGGGAGCGTTCCTGCTCACACCGAAGGTCCGTCCGGTGGTCCGGAGTTAGCGGTCCTGCGGGCGTCCCGGGTCAGGGCCCGGGTTGTAGGGCGGGAAGTCCCCGGCGGCTGGGTCGGGAAGGTGCTGCCGGGCGGCGGGTAGCCGCCCGGGGCACCTTGCCCAGACCCCGGGTAGTTGCCCGGGGCCCCTTGCCCCGGGCCGCCGCCAGGGTAGTGCCCGGGTAGTTGCCCGGGGCACCTGGTCCGCCGCCCGGGAAGGTGTTGCCCGGCCGGTTGCGGCGGCGGTTCCTGACCGCGCCGACGACCAGGAAGACGACGCCGAGGCCGAAGAAGACCAGGACCGAGCCGATCGCGCCGAAGATCGAGACCACGAACGCGACCACCGACATCCGCGGTCCGGCGGCGTAGGTCGCTCCGGTCTCGTCGTCGGTGCAGGAGATGCTGTAGTCGCCGGCCGGAACCGGGTCCACCGAGCGGGCGACGACGTACCAGGTCTCGGAGCTGACCGTGATCTGCTCGGAGCCGGTCGGCCCCTCGAGCGGAACGTCGGCACCGCTGGGGTCCTTCGCCGTGCACGGCGGCGTGAGCACCGGCACCGACGCGTAGACCGTCAAGCCTTCCTTGTCCAGGTGGACGACGCCCGCCTCGATCGGCTCCGGTGTCCGCGGCGCCGTCGCGACGATCCGGTAGGTGAAGAAGCCGGTCAGCCCGAGCCCGACCACGAAGCACGCGATCGCGAGCCAGGTCAGGGTCTTCCTCTTCTGCGGCGCCTGCCCCGGATGAGTGCTCATACCCGAACGGTAGCGCCAGGGCGGGGTTAGGGTACGCCGAGCAACCTCAGACCGGCCGCGGTCGCGGCGGCCGCCACCACGACCAGCACGAACGGCGCCTTCCGCCAGACCAGGACGCCACCGACCAGCACACCGGCCGGCCGGGCGATCCCGGCGGGACCGTGGCCGTCCATCAGCGCCGCGGTCGTGACCAGCGCCGCGAGCAGCACGATCGCCGCGGCACTGACGACCTGCTGCGCCCGCTCCGGCACTTCGAACCGACTCCGCAGCAGCGGTCCGGCGAACCGCAGCGAAAAGGTGCCAACGGCAAGGATCGCGATCGCTGCCAGCAGCAGCGGCGTGCCGGCATTCGACAGAGTCATCGGGAGGCCTCCAGGGCGGGTTTGTCCGCGCGGTAGAACAACAACCCCACCAGGGCGAGCAGTACCGGTAGGCCGGCCGGCAGGAAGGGCGTCGCCGCCAGCGCGACCACGCTGCCGACCAAGGCCGCCGTACGCGTCGACCTGTCCCGCAGGCTCGGCAGCACCAGCGCCAGCAGGACCGCCGGGAACGCAGCGTCCAGCCCGAAGACGTCGGTGTCGGTGATCACGGACCCAGCCAGGCCACCGACCAGGACGCCGACGTTCCAGCAGACGAAGATCCCGATCCCGGCGGCCCAGTACGCCGCCCGTTTCTGCCGGAGGTCGTCCTGTCCCAGCGCGAACGCGACGTTCTCGTCCGTCATCAGGTGACTGCCCGGCACCCGCCGCCAGCCGCTGCCGATCACGTCGTTGAGCGCCAGCCCGAACGCGACGTGCCGGGTGTTCACCAGCACCCCGGCGATCGTCGCCGCGATCGGGCTCCCGCCGGCCGCCACGATCCCGACGAACAGGAACTGCGACGCCCCCGCGAACACCAGGATCGACAGCACCACCGGCACCCACAGCGGGAGGCCGTTGCCGACGCTGATCGCGCCGTACGACAGCCCGACAACGCCGTCGGCCAGGCAGACCAGCCCGATGTCGCGGGCCAGTCCTCGGTCGAGTGTTCGCCAGATCGAACGCATGGCCTTTATGATGAACACACGACCGCCCGTTCGTCAAGCCGAACAACTAGACCGATGGAGCGAACACCGATGGACACCAAGGCGCCACTCGACGTGATCGCGGCCTCACTACGCCGGCACCGGGCCCGCGCGGGCCTGTCGCTGACCGAGGTGGCGAAACGCGCCGGCGTCGCGAAGTCGACGCTGTCCCAGCTGGAGTCGGGCACCGGCAACCCGAGCGTGGAAACCCTGTGGGCGCTGGCCGTCGCCCTCGACACACCGTTCGCCGCCGCTGCTCGATCCGCCCCGGCCGAAGGTCCAGGTGATCCGCGCCGGCGAAGGCCCGGTGATCTACTCCGACCAGGCCGAGTACAGCGCCACCCTGGTCGCGTCCTGCCCGCCGAACGCCCGCCGCGACGTCTACCGCATCGTCGCCTCGCCGGGCCCGGGCCGGAAGTCGGAGCCCGCATATGCCCGGCGTCGTCGAACACGTCGTACTCAGCTCGGGCCTCGCGCTGGTCGGCCCCGCGGACGACCCGATCGAGCTACACCCAGGGGACTACGTCGCCTACCCCGGCGACCTCCCGCACATCTTCCAGGCCCTCGAGGAAGGCACCGCCGCGGTCCTGGTCTCGGAGCACACCTGACGAACCGAGCAAGAGCTTGCTCCAGGCAACAAGGACTCAGAGTTTGCGGCCGACACCGGCGGCGATACACTCCTCGACCTGGTTCAGCGGCGTGACCCGCGGGCCGTCCGGCCACCACTCGTCGCACAGCACCAGGCCCGGCGCAACGAGTTCCTGGTCCGGGAACAAGGCGAGGATTTCGTCGCGGGTGCGGAACCGCCCGCTGCCCATCGGGCTGTGGACGAACTTCTCCTCCATCTTCCGCGCGATCTCGGAATGCTCCGGGGTCTGCGGGTCGTAGAAGTGCGCGACCACGGTGTACGACCCCGGTACGACGGCGTCGACGTACTTCTGCATGATCGCAGGCCCGTCCTCGCCGATGTAGTGATGCAGTGTCCCGTTCTGGATCACCGCGATCGGCTGGTCGAAGTCGAGGAAGTCCTGGTCCTTCACCAGCGCGAGCGCCTCGTCGGGGTCGAAGATGTCGGCGCTGACGAACAGGGTGTTGTCGTTCTCCTCCAGCAGCGCGCGGCCGTGCGCGAGCACCACCGGGTCGTTGTCGATGTAGAGCACCTTGGCCTCGGGCTTCAGCCGCTGCACGACCTGGTGGGTGTTCTCCGCGGTCGGCAGGCCGGAGCCGCAGTCGAGGTACTGGCGTGATGCCCGCCTGGCCGGCCAGGAAGCGGCAGGCCCGGATCAGGAAGTTCCGGTTGGACCAGGCGAGGTCGTTGACCTGCGGCGCCACACTGGCGACCTGGCGGAGCACCTCACGGTCGATCTCGTAGTTGTCCTTGCCGTTCAGCGCGGCGTCGTACACCCGGGCGATGCTGGCCCGGGTGGTGTCGACGCCTACCGGAATCGAACTGGGTGCCTTGGTGGCATCGGGCATCAGCGAACCTCGCAGGTGTCGGGATGTCGGGGTGGGACGACTCTACTGACAGTAGGGGCCGGTGAACACGTCGTGCACGCGCCGAGGTGGACGGGCTTACCTTCCGTCGTGAAATGATCAGTCGCTGCGACTTCTGGGGAGGCGACAGTGACTGAGCCCGGCGCGTACGGCGGACCGACCGCCCTGCGCATCATGCTCGGGGCTCACCTGCGCCGCCTCCGCGAGGAAGCGGACATCAGCCGCACCGACGCCGGCTGGGCGATCCGCGGCTCGGAGTCGAAGATCAGCCGGCTGGAACTCGGCCGGGTCGGCTTCAAGGTCCGCGACGTCGAGGACCTGCTCACGCTCTACAAACTGGACGACCCGGCCGAGCGCGAGCGCCTGGTCGACCTGGCCCGGGACGCGAACAACCCCGGCTGGTGGCAGCGGTACGACGACGTCACGCCGACCTGGTTCCACTCCTATCTCGGCCTGGAGATGGCGGCCGACCTGATCCGTACCTTCGAGCTCCAGTTCGTCCCCGGCCTGCTGCAGACACCGGAGTACGCGCGGGCCGTGTTCCAGCTTGGCCGGGACAAGCCGTTGCCGCCGGAGGAGCGGGAACGCCTTGTCTCCTTGCGTATTTCGCGTCAGCAAGTCCTGATCCGGCAGGGACCGGCCCGGCTGTGGGCCGTCATCGACGAGGGCGTACTGCGCCGGCCGATCGGCAGCAAGCAGATCCTCAAGGCACAGCTCGAGCACCTGCTCGAGGCCTCCAAGCGCCACAACGTCACGCTGCAGATCATCCCGTTCGACAGGGGCGGCTATTGCGCGACCGGCGGGGCGTTCACCCTGCTCCGGTTCAACGACGCCGACCTGCCGGACATCGTCTACGTCGAACACCTCACCAGTGCGGTGTACGTCGACAAACGCGACGAGGTGGACGGCTACACCATGACCATGGACACCCTGTCGATCTCCGCCGCCCAGCCGCGCGAGACCGAACGCCTGATCGGCACCGCGATCGACCTGTCTCTGACCGACGACGTCAGCCGGCCAGGGCCCGCGGCTCGGCGCCCGGACCGGGACGGATCGCGACCTCCCGCGCCACCGGCTCGTGTCCGGCCGCACAGCGCAGTACGACGCTCATCTGCTCACCGCACTCGCGATGCTGCGGAACGATCGGTGGCCCGCCGTCGAGCGCCAGATACTGATCGCCCCACTGGATCATCGCCACCAGCACCGGATAGAGGTCGAGCCCGGCCTGGGTCAGGCGGTACTCGTACCGCTCCCGCTGGCCGGGCAGGCGGTACGGGTGCCGCCGGAGCAGGCCGCGCTCGATCAGCGCCGCGAGGCGCTCGGTCAGCACCTGCCGGGGGATCCCGGACCCGGGCCCGGATGTCCTCGAACCGGCGGACGCCGACGAACAGCTCCCGCAGCACATGGAAGGTCCACTTGTCGCCGAGGATCTGCATCGTCCGCGAGATCGTGCAGTTCTCGGTCGACCAGCGCATCGCCTCGGGCGCCTGCTCACTCATAGTCCGAGGATAAGTCCGCTTGACAGACTCAGCCAAGTCAGGCAACGCTGAATCCGTGAACCAGACTCAGCCGCCGCAGATCCGCCCGGCCGGTGAACCGGACGCGGAGGACCTGACCACGATGCTCTCCGGGCTGACCGATCTCAGCCTCTACTTCCGGTTCCAGACCGCCATCGGCCGTCCGGCCCGACCCGCGCTGGTGCTGCGCATGCTCTGCCCGACCGGGCGCGCCTGGGTGGCCACCCGCGGCGACAGGATCGTCGGCCACGCGATGTGGGCCTGTGCCTACGGTGACGACAGCAGGACGACCGCCGAGCTCGCCGCGGTGATCAGCGAACCCGAGCAGCGGCGCGGCCTCGGCGTACGGATGCTGTCGATCGCCGCCGCGGATGCCGTCGCGGCCGGGATGACGCGGTTCCTGTTCGTGGTCAGCCCGGCCAACGAGCTGACCATCCGGATGATCCGCCGGCGCTGGCCGGACGCCAAGGCCGAACGCGACGGCGCGCTGATCAACTTCCTGGTGTCAGCGCAGAGTCCGGAAGAAGGCGCGGATGTCGCCGACCAGCAGGTCCGGAGCCTCGAGGGCGGCGAAGTGGCCGCCGCGGGTGAACTCCGACCAGTGGACGATGCGGTGCCGGCGCTCTAGGACCCGGCGGATCGCGGGATCGGTCGGAAACAGCGCGATCCCGGTCGGCACACCGGACGGCTCGGTCGGATCGTCGGTCGCCACGCGATTCTCGTAGTACAGGTTGGCCGAGGACGCACTGGTGTTGGTGAACCAGTAGATGGACGCGTCGGTCAGCAGGTGGTCGAGTTCGACGGCGTCCTCGGGAAGCGCGCGGGCCGGATCGGTCCACTCCCAGAACTTCTCCAGGATCCAGGCCAACTGGCCGACCGGCGAATCACTCAGGCCGAACGACACCGTCTGCGGCCGCGTCCCTTGCAGTTCGGCGTATCCGGTCCCCACGTCGCGCAACCGCTCGGCCGCGGCCAGACGTGCCCGCTCGACTTCATTCAACTGCTCGACATCGCCCGGCTCGATCGGTGGAAACGCCAGCCCGCCGTTGATGTGTACGCCGATCACGTGCTCGGTGTCGACGTGGCCGAGCAGGGGTGACACGACGGACCCGGTGTCCCCGCCTTGAGCGCCGTACCGCTGATAGCCCAATCGCGCCATCAACTCCGCCCACGCGTGCGCAATCCGCCAGTGGTTCCAGCCCGATTCCAGCGGCATCGAGAAGCCATGCCCGGGCACCGAAGGCGCTACGACGTGGAAGGCGTCCCGCGGATCTCCGCCGTACGACGCCGGATCGGTGAGCGGGCCGAGGACCGGCAGGAACTCGGCCACCGAACCCGGCCAGCCGTGAGTGAGGATGAGCGGCACGGCGTCAGGCTCAGGCGATCGGACGTGCAGGAGGTGGATCGTCTGCTCATCGATCCGCGTCGTGAACTGCGGATACTCGTTGAGCCGGGCCTCCCACGCGCGCCAGTCGTACGCCGTCCACTGCTCGACAACCTGGCGCAGATACTCGACCGGCACCCCGCGCTCCCACCCGTCACCAGGCAGCGGCTCCGGCCACCGCACCCGCCGGAGCCGCTCGGCCAGATCGTCCAGCGCCTCGTCCGGGACATCGATCCTGAACTCTCGCATACCCCGAAACCTATGCGGCCGCGGTCAGCGCGCTCAGGTGGTCACCGGCGCTGTCCACAATCCGACGATCCCATCGATCAGGCCGGCTCGGTCGTCGCCGCGCTCAGCACCTCGCTGACGCCGATGATCGTCGGCCGTGCCCTGCAAGGTCTGGCCGCCGGCGTGATCCCGCTGGGCATCAGCATCATGCGCGACGAGTTACCGTCGGAGAAGCTCGGTACTGCGACCGCGCAGATGAGCGCCTCACTCGGAGTCGGCGGTGCTCTCGGGTTGCCCGCGGCCGCGCTGCTGGCCGAGAACTTCGACTGGCACACGCTCTTCTGGATCTCCGCCGCCCTCGGCGTGATCGTGTTGGGGCTGGTCCTGCGCTTCGTCCCGGAATCCGCGGTGCGGTCAGGCGGACGCTTCGACCTGCTCGGTGGTCTCGGCCTGTCGGCCGGCCTGATCTCGTTGCTACTGGCAATCTCACAGGGGGCCGACTGGGGCTGGACCGACGGCCGTACGCTCGGCCTGTTCGCGCTGGCTGTCGTCGCGTTGCTGGTGTGGGGCTGGTGGGAGCGCCATACGCCTGAGCCGTTGGTCGACCTGCGCACCACGGCTCGCCCGCAGGTGCTGCTGACGAACCTCGCGTCGATGGTGTTCGGGTTCGCGATGTTCTCCATGTCGCTGGTCCTGCCGCAGCTTCTACAGATGCCTAAGGCAACTGGTTTCGGCCTGGGGCAGTCGATGCTCGGCGCCGGTCTGGTGATGGGCCCGTCCGGCCTGGTCATGCTGCTCACCGCACCGCTGTCCGCGATGATCTCCAAGACCCGCGGCCCGAAGGTCACCCTGATGATGGGTGCGGTAGTGGTCGCCGCCGGGTACGGCGTGGGCACCGTGCTGATGTCCGCGGTCTGGCAACTCGCCCTGGTCTCGGTCGTGATCGGCGCCGGCATCGGTCTCGCGTACGGCGCCATGCCCGCGCTCATCATGGCCGCCGTACCGGTCTCGGAGACCGCGGCCGCGAACAGCCTGAACACGCTGATGCGCTCGATCGGCACCTCGGTCTCCAGCGCGGTCGCCGGCGTCATCCTCGCTCAGCTGACCATCAACCTCGGCGGTTACGCTCTGCCATCACAGAACGGCTTCCGGGTCGTGCTGATCATCGGCGCCGCCGCGGCCCTGGCCGCCCTGGCGATCGCGTCGTTCATCCCCACCCGTCGCCCGGCTCAGACCGCCGAACCGGCACCCGCGGAGGCCGTCGGCGCCACGGTTTCCTGACCGGGCAGGTTCTCAGCGGCGGGGTTTGGCGCATACTGGAACCCTGATGGATTCCTTCCGCGCGACGACGCGTCGTCACCTCAGCACGAGCCCCTTCAAACCCCGCGTGCCGGACCCGGTCAAGGTCTTCGAGGTCGGCCAGCGGGTGTCCCACGACAAGGAAGGCCTGGGCCGGGTCAGCTCGGTCGACGGCGGCCATGCGGTCGTTGTCGACTTCGGCGACGGGAAGCTCATGCGCATCCTGGCCCCGTTCCCCAAGCTTCACGCCCTCTGACGTCTGCCCTACGATCCCCTCCCCTACCCCTCCTCTTCGACAGTCCGGCCCGGTCACTCGACCGGGCCGGACCTCGTCCGGAGACTCGTCAACCTGCCAGCTTGTCCAGGAAGGCGAGTGTGCGTTGGGTGAGGAGGGTGGCGGCTGCTCCGTCGTAGCCCGGGAGGGACGAGTCGGCGAAGAGGTGCTCCTTGCCGGGGTAGAGGAACAGCTCGGCCTGGTCGGTGGATGCGACCAGGGC
This sequence comes from uncultured Actinomycetota bacterium, assembly GCA_963770725.1. Taxonomy (GTDB): domain Bacteria; phylum Actinomycetota; class Actinomycetes; order Propionibacteriales; family Kribbellaceae; genus Kribbella. Next base: position 199,092 of record CAVYQT010000004.1, on the reverse strand, counting down.
ACGGGCGGCGTCGAGGTCGCCGCCTTCCTCGGTGAAGAACGGGTCCTCGTCCATGCCGTGGATCTGCACCGGTACGCCGTCGGGCCAGGTGCCGAACTCCTCGACCGGCAGGCAGGAGTAGTAGAACAACGCGCCCTTGGCGCCGGCGCGCGTCTGGGCCAGTTGCTGCGCCGCCATCACGCCGAGCGAGAAGCCCGCGTAGACGATCGCTTCCGGCAGCTCGTCGGCCGCGCGGACGCCGCGTTCGTTGACCGTCCCGAAGCCGGTGGTCCGCGCGTGGTCCATGCCCTCGTCCAGGGTGCCGAAGGTGTGCCCGTCGTACAGGTCAGGCAGGTGGACGGTGTGGCCCGCCTGACGCAGTTCTTCGGCGAAGGTCTTCACCCCGTCGGTGAGTCCCTGCGCGTGGTGGTACAGCACGACCTCGGCCATGATTTCGCTCCAATGATCCAATTATCTCGAACAATCGGCGATGCTAGTCTAATCCGATCATGTCGATCAATACCCCGGTGCCGGATTACGAGCTCGAGGACACCATCGAGCTCACCACCGCTGAGCAGGTCCGCGCGATCAGCGATCCGCTGCGGACGACGATCCTCGGTCTGCTGCACGAGCGGGCAGCGACCGTGACCGAGCTGGCGACCGCGGTCAAGCGGCCGAAGAGCACGGTCGCGCACCACGTGAAGGTGCTCGCGGACGCGGGCATCCTGCGCGTCGTCCGGACCCGTCGGGTGCGCGCGATCGAGGAGCGCTTCTACGGCCGCGCCGCGCGAATGTTCTACGTCGGCCTCGGCCGGTCCGGGCCGGACGGCGTGGCGCTACCGCCGGACTTCAACGACTTCGAGGTCGCCGCGAAGGAGTCGACCCCGGCGTACGACGCCGGCCAGCTCCGCTCGTTCATCCGCCATGCCCGGATCCCCGAGGACCGCGCCGCCGAGTTCTGGCACCAGGTCGACCGGCTCATCCACGACTTCGACAAACTCCCCCGCGCCGGTGACACCACCTACGGCTTCGCCGTCGGCCTCTACCCGATCCTCGACTACCCGATCCTGCCCCCGCCTCAGGAAGGCTGATCCACAGCCTCTTCGCCTCTGTGGACCAGGCGTCCAAGAGGTCGGCTATTCGGGCGAGGACGGCGTCGCCGCGATAGCGACCATCTAGAAGATCTCTATGCTGGCTGGGAGGGTCGGCCAACCGAAGGCGGCGGTGGCCGTGGCCAGGGCGCCTGGGGTGCGTTCGGTGACCCGGCCGGTGGCGGCGAACTCCGCGAGCGGCCGGCCGCCGAGGTACGCGGCACCGAGCTCGGTCACGGTCAGGCTGAGGTCGGCCGGGTCCTCGGTCCGTTCGCACCGAGCCTCCGCCGCCGGGCCGGCTGCCGTCAGCCGGTACCGGCCCGCGTTGGCCGGGATCAGCGCATCGTCGACCTCGATCACCAGGTCGACGGGTACGGCGTACCGCCGCTCACCCAGAGCCCGTACGACGTCCGTCACCCGGAGCCACAGCGACTCGCTCACTCGTCGGTTCAGCGCGGTCGGGGTGGTGACGAGCTGCTGCACCGGCTCATCGAGGGCGGCGTACCCGAATTCGAGCTTGTCGGCCAGATCCATCGTCAGCAGGTGCTGCCACAGGGCCTGGTACGCCGACGGCTCGATCGCGACCAGCTCCTGCAGTGAGACCTCGTTGGCAGGTCCGCTCGAGTCCCAGTTCATCTTGCCCCGGTACAGCGCGTACCCGTCCAGCTCGCCGTTCTCGTCCCGGTGCACCAGGATCCGGCGCGCCGTCTTCCCGCCGCGATCGTCTGGCTTGTCCTGCAGATGCTTCTGCCAGCCGAGCTCGGTCCGGCCGGAGACGCCCGGGCGATGCTCCTGCAGGCTGCGCAGCAGCGGTGCCAGATGCTTCGCGGCGTCCTCCGCGTCCAGTTCGGTGAGCTCACCCGGACGGATCCGCACGGCGGGCGGTCCAACCCGGTGCAGATCGATCTCGTACGACGTCCCCCAGGCGGCCGCGCCGTACCCGAACCGGCCGTAGATGCCGGGCTCGCTGGCCCAGAGCACCGCCGTCGCCTCCGGCACCTCGCGCAACTGCCGGCTGATCAGCTCCGACATGACACCGCGTCGTCGATGCGTCGGTTTGACGCCGACCGCGGTCACATGTGCGGCCGGCACCACCGCACCAGGCACGGACAGGTCACGGCTCAGCGCCCTGGTGGTCCCGATGATCTCCGCACCGTCGACGGCGACCAGCGCGCGGTCCGGCTCGAACAGCTGCCGGCCCAGGTCGTCCACCTGCATCTCGAACATCATGGCCCCGCCGAACAGCGCCACAAACTCGTCGTAGTCCTCCGCCACTGCTGTCCGAACGTCGAATCCCGTCATCTCCGCATCCTCACACGACCCACCGACATCGAGCAGCGAATTTCGACCGTTAGGCGCTGGTCGAATAGCTCGTGGGCTCCCATGCCGTGAGCTACGGTCCCGGGCATGCGAGCCAAGAGGTAAGGCCTCCGCCCGTGGAACACCGCGCTGATCGGCTGACCTGTCAGGGCTGTTGGAGAACGGCTTGCAACTGCCGGGCGGCGTCGTCGCCGAGCCTGCTGAGCTGCTTCCGCAGCACCGGCGCCAGCAGGCGGGCGACGCCCTTGAAGAGGAACTCCGCCCGGTAGGTCAGCTCGGTGCCGCCCGATCCGGTCGGCTCGAGCTTGATCGTGTCGTACGCCGTGACCGTCTTGTTCTCGCCCCGGAACCGGAGCAGCCCCGGCGCACGCAACTCCACCGCGGTGTACAGCAACTCGGTCTCACGGCCCGCGAACCTCGACACGTTCCGGTACATGGTCCCCGCCCCGCCGTCCCCGGCGATCCGCGTCGTCCGCACCGTCCCCGGATCCCACTCGTTCGTCGTCTCGAAGTCGGCGAGATAGGCGAACACCGCATCCACCGGCCGCCCGACCGTGACCACCCGCTGGATCTCGATCATGTTCCTCCAGTCCTCACCGCTGTCTTCCGTTTTCACCCGCCCTCCGGATGCGGCGGTAGGCGGTCGGGGTGGTGGCGGTGAGTTGGCGGAAGGCGCGGGCGAAGTGCTGGCTGGAGCTGAACCCGAGGGTGTCGGCGATCGCGGTGATGGTGAGGTCGGTGGAGTCGAGGAGTTGGCGGGCGCGATCGATCCGGCGTTCGTTGAGGTAGCGGTGCGGCGGCTGGCCGAGGTGGTTCGCGAACAGTTCGGCCAGGTACGACGGGGCGAGGCCGACTCCATCGGCGAGTTGGTGCAGCGTCCAGCGTTCGTGGAACTCCTGGTCCAGCAGGCGTTTGACCGTTCGCACCGCCGGGTGCATCGCGAGCTGCGGAGCCGCGGTCGGCGTGATCGCACGAGTGACCGCCAGCACCAGGTGGTCGACCGCGAGAGTCAATCCGATGTCGGCGTACTCATAGCGCGTGGTCAACTCGCGCATGAGTTGGGCGAAGGCGTAGGCCAGCTCTCCCGCGTCCCGATGCACCACTGTCGACGGCCATCCGGCTGCGAGCACCGGTTGCCGCCGTACGACGGGTTCGAGATCGACCGCGGCGAAGTAGAAGTGGTGATTGCCCGACCGGCCGGCCAGGTGATGCACGAGGTTCGGCGGTACGGCGAACAAGTGGCCAGGCTGGAGGAGATAGCTCTGGTCACCGGCGACCCAGCGGGTGACACCGTGCAACTGGAGGTAGATCTCCCAGACCGGATGCTCATGCGGTTCGATCAGGAACTGCTCGGGCACCCACTGCTCACCCGCATGCACGAGTCCGCTGACCGGGTCGTGCACGTCGGCGTGGAAACCGGCCCGCAGCCCGTCCGGTCGACTCAGAGACACCTGAAGATTGTGTCCAGTCGCCTGAACATCGGCAACGCGTCAGCCGTCGCCGGCTTCCTACCGTGTGAACATGCAGCCAGGACCAGATGACATCGCCTTCTTCCGTAAGCACGGCTACTGGATCTCACCGGTGATCCTCGAGCCCGACGTACTCGACGCGGCCGAGCGCGGCATGGAGCGTTTCTACGCGGGCGACCACGACCACGCCCTCCCCGACCTGCCGTCGACCCGTGGCTGGCAGCCCTCCGATGGCGACGTACTCCGGAAGAACGACTACTCCTCGCTCCGGGTCGACGAGTTGGCGGCCCTGGTCCGGCACCCGGCGATCGGCGCGACAGCCACGGCGCTGTCCGGCGCGGACGGGATCCGGCTGTGGCACGACCAGCTCCTCAGGAAGCCGGTCGACCGACCGGGCCGCACCGCCCGGGTGGGCTGGCACACGGACCGGCAGTACTGGCAGTCCTGTACGTCGGACAACATGCTCACCGCGTGGGTCGGGTTTCACGACGTCGACGAGCTCAACGGCGCGGTCTCGTTCCTGCCCGGCAGCCATCAGTGGGACGTCACGGGCCTGGACTTCTTCTCCCAGGACAGCGCGGCCCTCGATGCCGCGCTCATAGCCCAGGGGTTCGATCCGACCCCGGTCACGCCCCGGATGCGCAGAGGACAGGTCAGCTTCCACCACTGCCGGACCGTCCACGGCAGCTCGGCCAACCGCGGCACCGCACCGCGCCGGTCCCTCGCGATCCACCTCCAGCCCACCGACAACCGCTGGCGCCCCGGCGCAACCCACCCCAACGACACGCTCGTCCGCCCCGACCCCACCACCAACACCCCCGACTACACCGACCCCACCATCCAACCCCTCCTCTGGCCGCGCACATCCACTGCCGAGGCTTGATGAAGTCGGACTGCGAGGGGTTGGTCAGGCGAGGCCTTTCAGGAGCTGGCGGGCCATCACGATTCGCTGGACCTGGTTGGTGCCTTCGTAGATCTGGGTGATCTTGGCGTCGCGCATCATGCGTTCGACCGGGTAGTCGTGGGTGTAGCCGTAGCCACCGAGGAGTTGGACGGCGTCGGTGGTGACGGCCATCGCGACGTCGGAGGCGAAGCACTTGGCGGCGGCACCGAAGTAGGTCAGGTCGGCGTCATCACGCTCCGACCGCGCGGCGGCGGCGTACGTGAGCTGACGGGCGGCCTCGATCTTCATGCCCATGTCGGCGAGCATGAACTGCAGGCCCTGGAACTCGGCGATCGCCTTGCCGAACTGCTTGCGCTCCTGCACATACCCGAGCGCGTAGTCGAGCGCGCCCTGAGCGATCCCGAGCGCCTGCGCGGCGATCGTCACCCGGGTGTGGTCCAGCGTCGCCATCGCCGTACTGAAGCCGGTGCCGGGGTCCCCGATCAGCCGGGACGCCGGGATCCGGACGTTGTCGAAGTACACCTCGCGGGTCGGCGAACCCTTGATTCCGAGCTTCTTCTCCGGCGCACCGAAGGAGACACCCTCGTCGGACTTCTCCACCACGAAGGCGCTGATCCCCTTCGAGCGCGCGGCCGGGTCGGTCACCGCGAACACGGTGTAGAAGTCGCTGACGCCGGCGTTGGTGATCCACCGCTTCACGCCGTTCAGGACGTAGACACCGCCGCCGTCGCCCTTTTCAAATACCGCCCGCGTCTTCATCGAGACGGCGTCCGAGCCGGCCTCGGGCTCCGACAGGCAGTACGAGAACATCGAGTCACCCGCCGCCACCGGCGGCAGGTACCGCTGCTTGACCTCGTCCGTCGCGGACAGCAGCAGCGGCAGCGAGCCGAGCTTGTTCACCGCCGGGATCAGCGAGGTCGAGGCGCAGGCCCGGGCGACCTCCTCGATCACGATGACTGTCGCGAGTGCGTCCGCGCCGGCGCCGCCGTACTCCTCCGGGATGTGCGGGGCGTGGAAGTCGGACGCCTTCAGCGCGTCGTACGACGCTTTCGGGAACTCGGCCAGCTCGTCCACGTCACCGGCGTGCGGGGCGACCTTGGCGTCGCAGACGTCGCGGACCGCCTCCCGGATCGCCTGGTGCTCCTCGGACAGCGCGTACAGCTCGAAAGAGTTACTCACGAGTCGCACTGTACGACGCAAGGCCCGCCCAAGGGGACCCGTCGGACGCCGAAAGTGACCAACAGCGCACGCGTCGGAGGACCGGTGGACATGAGCCGGTCACCGGTTGATAACCGTGGTGGGTAGAGTCCCGGGCATGAGTGAAGCGACCTCCCGCCCCCTGCGGATCGCCGTGATCGGCACGAATTACCTCGGCGCCAACACCGCCGCCGGGATGGCCGAGTTCGGTTTCGACGTGATCGGGGTCGAGATCGACGAGCACCGGCTGAAGCTGCTGAACGACGGCAAGGCCCCGCTGTACGAGCCCGGGCTGGACCCGCTGCTGAAGAAGCACGTGGAGTCCGGCCGGCTGCGGTTCACCAAGGACTATCGCGAGATCGGGGACTGGGCCGACGTGCACTTCATCTGCGTCGGCACCCCGCAGCAGGAGGGCAACGAGGCGGCCGACCTGTCCCAGGTCAACTCGGTCGTCGACATGCTCGCCCCGCTGCTCACGCGGCCGGTCCTGGTGGTCGGCCGCTCCACCGTCCCGGTCGGTACGTCGGCGCTCGTCGAGGCACGGTTCCACGCCGAGGCCCCGGCCGGTACGGCGATCGAGATCGCCTGGCAGCCCGAGTTCCTCCGCGAGGCCCACGGCGTCGAGGACACGCTGCACCCGGATCGACTCGTGTTCGGCGTCCACTCGGAGGCCGCCGAGACCCGGATGCGTGAGGTCTTCGCCACCCCGATCGCCGAGGGTTCGCCAGTGGTCATCTGCAACCGGCCCACGGCGGAGCTGGTCAAGGGCGGTGCGAACGCCTTCCTGGCGACCAAGATCTCGTTCATCAACGCGCTCGCCGAGATGGCCGACGCGACCGGGGCCGACGTCACCCAGCTCGCGGACGCACTCGGGTACGACAATCGGATCGGCCGCGGCATGCTGAACGCGGGTCCCGGGTACGGCGGCGGCTGCCTGCCGAAGGACCTGCGCGCGTTCATGGCCCGGGCCGGCGAGCTCGGTGTCGAGGAAGTGATCACGCTGCTGCGCGAGGTGGACGACATCAACCACCACCGCCGCGCCCGGATCGTCGACCTGACCCACGAGGTGCTCGGCGCGGAGTGGGTCGGCCGGAACGTCACCGTCCTCGGTGCCGCGTTCAAGGCCGGTACGGACGACGTCCGCGACTCGCCCGCCCTCGACGTGGCCGGCCGGATCCAGTTGCACGGCGCCAACGTCACCGTCTTCGACCCGGAGGCGATGGAGAACGCCCGCAAGGTCCGGCCGACACTGCGGTACGCCGACTCTGCGATCGAGGCCTGCGAAGGTGCACACGTCGTACTGCACCTGACCGAGTGGCCCGAGTTCCGCCAGCTCGACCCGGTTGCACTCAAGGACGTCGTCGCCACGCCGGCCCTCATCGACGCCCGCCTGCTGCTGGATGCGTCCGTCTGGCGCGCGGCCGGCTGGACCTACCGAGCGCCAGGGAAGCCCTAAGTCACCGTCGCCGAGCGCAGGACGGGTCGAGTCAGGACGACGAGACCCGTCAGCGCCGAGGCGATCGAGATGCCGAGGCAGACACCGGTGATGCCGACGCCGTCCAGGTCACTGAGGCTGCCGAGGATCGGGTTCATCACCACGAGCGCCAGGCTCTGGCAGAGGACAACGACCGACTGGAGCCGCGACTGGTACTCACGCTCGACCGAGTTCATCAGCAGCGGCAGCACGTGACCGGTGAAGGTCCCCACGCCGATCCCGCTGAGCACACCGGCCGCGAACGCCAGCGGCAGCGGATCGAGAACCGACAGACCGAACAGTCCCAACGCCGCGACCAGCAGACCGAGACCGGCGAACACACCCGGGCGTGGGAACGCCCCGCGCAGGAGGATGCGCACCGCGATCACCCCCACGCCGAGACTCCGGCTCGCCACCAGCAGGCCCGCGGTCGCCGCGTCCCACCCGTGGTCTCTGGCCAGCAGCGGAAACAACAGCGCGTCCAGCGGCATCAGCAGCCCGGCCGCGACCGTCATCGTGATCAGCAGCGCGCGGGTGAGCGGCCGCCCGAACGCGACCTTGATCCCGGCCGCGATCGACCGGAGCATGCCGGTCGGCATCTCGCCGGGCGGGGTGACCGTGTTCCGCAGCAGGATCAGTACGACGATCATCACGCCGAAGGTGATCGCGTCGAACCCGGCCGCGGCGGCGAGGCCCTGCCAGCTGACCAGGATGCCGCCGACCGCGGTGCCGGTGACGGCGAAGACGACGCCGGTGACCTGGAAGCTGGCCAGCGCCCGCGGCACCTGCTCCGGCGGGACGAGCAGCCGCGGCATCGAGCGCGCCGACGGCAGGAAGAACGCGTCGATCACGCCGACCACCAGGGCCAGGCCGACCAGCAGCCAGACCGGCTCGCCCGCGACCACCGTCGCCGGGACCAGCGCGGCCGTGACGATGAACATCGCCGTACAGCTGGCCATCAGGACGCGTGGTGCGCCGAACCGGTCGCCGACCGCGCCCCCGACCAGCAGCAGGGCGGCGCGGGGCGCGGCGGCGAGGAGCAGGATCAACCCGGCGACCCGGCCGCCGTGTTGGCTGGCAGACCATCCGATGGCGAAAGTCATCGTCAGGTCGCCGAGGAGGGACACGGCGGCGCCGAACAGCCAGATCCAGTAGCGGACCGGGATGCGCTGCGTATCCGATTCAGCGGGCGGAGTCACGATCGACGACCTTAGACGACAACGGTTGGGATCTCACGGCTACCCGGCCACGCTCTGTGGAAACCGGTCTAGCTCAGCATTTTACGGAGCTCTGCCGCGCCGTCACGCACAGTGCTGCCCTTGGCCCGGGCGACCTCGGCCAACGTCTCCTGGAAGGCAATCATCCGGTCCCGCAGCTTCTCGTCCGAGGCGGCCAGGATCCGGACCGCGAGCAGGCCCGCGTTCCGGGCGTTGCCGATCGAGACCGTGGCCACCGGCACCCCGGCCGGCATCTGCACGATCGAGAGCAGCGAGTCCATCCCGTCCAGGTACTTCAGCGGCACCGGTACGCCGATCACCGGCAGCGGAGTCACCGACGCCAGCATCCCCGGCAGGTGCGCGGCACCGCCGGCGCCGGCGATCAGCACCTTGAGACCACGCTGGTGCGCTGACCGTCCGTAGTCGATCATCTCGGCCGGCATCCGGTGGGCCGACACCACATCTGCCTCAAAGGGCACGTCGAACTCCGTGCACACCTCGGCCGCGGCCTTCATCACCGGCCAGTCCGAGTCCGACCCCATCACGATTCCCACACTCACGCTGCAGCCCCTACTCGTCGATGGTGCCGGTCAGGTACGCGGCCGCGTGCCGGGCGCGTTCACGGACGTCCTCGAGATCGTCGCCGTACGCCGTCACGTGGCCGACCTTGCGCCCCGGCTTCACGGCCTTGCCGTAGAAGTGGACCTTCAGCCCGGGATCGCGGGCCAGGCAGTGCAGCAACCCGCGGTGCATGTCGTCGACGTCCCCGCCGAGCACGTTGACCATCACCGTGTACGGCGCTCGCGCGGCCGGCGATCCGAGGGGCAGGTCGAGCACCGCGCGGAGGTGGTTCTCGAACTGCGAGGTGACCGCGCCGTCGATCGACCAGTGGCCGGTGTTGTGCGGGCGCATCGCCAACTCGTTGACCAGCAGGCGGCCGTCCCGGGCCTCGAACATCTCGACCGCGAGGACGCCGACCACGCCGAGCTCGCCGGCGATCGTGAGCGCGGTCTGCTGGGCCCGGGCGGCCTTGTCCGCGGCGAGCCCGGGCGCGGGTGCGGTGACCTCGACGCAGATGCCGTCCTGCTGCACCGACTCGACGATCGGGTAGGCGACCGCCTGGCCGTGCGGCGACCTGGCCACGATCGCGGACAACTCGCGGACGAAGTCGACCTTCTCCTCGGCCAGGATCGGTACGCCGGAGCCGAAGGCGGCGGCGACCGCTTCGTCGTCCGGGCCGTTCACGAACCAGACGCCCTTGCCGTCGTACCCGCCGCGGGTGGTCTTCAGGATGATCGGGAAGCCGCCGACCCGCTTGGCGAAGTCCTCGACGTCCGCGCGCGACTCGACCACCTGGTGGGCCGGGGACGGCGCGTCGAACGAGTCGAGGCGGCGGCGCATGACCGCCTTGTCCTGGGCGTGCACCAGGGCGTCCGGGCCCGGGTGGACCTTCACGCCGTCCGACTCCAGCGTGGCCAGCAGGTCGGTCGGGACGTGCTCGTGGTCGAAGGTGACCACGTCGCACTCGGCGGCGAATCGCCGTACTGTCTCCGGGTCGCGGTAGTCGCCGACGGGCGCGTCGGCCACCGCCTGGGCCGCCGACACCGCCGAGCCCTCGGCCAGCACCCGGAGCTGGATGCCGAGCGCAACCGCGGTTTCCTGCGTCATCCGGGCCAGTTGCCCGCCGCCGACCATACCGACCACCGGCGTACCGACGGGGAGGTCCTTCCGTTCGAACTTCACAGCCTGGAGCCTAATGTCCATACATCACCGCCGCGCGGCGGGCCGCGGTGACGCGCGGGGGGCACGCGGGGGATTTCGGGGTCGGACGGGTCGCCGGGTACCGTGGGAAGCCGCCCTCCCGTCGCAGTGTGATCACAGAAGGTTCCGGAGACCGTTGAAGCTCGTCACCACGCTGTATCGCCAGGTCGAGCACCTGGTGCACGAAGTGGCCAAGTTCGGTCTGGTCGGTCTGCTCGGCATGGTCGTCGATCTGCCGATCTACAACTGGCTGGTCTTCAACAACCCGCTCGTGATCGCCGACTCGGGCGTCGGCATGCTGCACCACAAGCCGCTGACCGCGAAGTTCATCTCGGTCACCGCCGCGACCGTCGCGACGTACCTGGGCAACCGGCACTGGACCTGGAAGCACCGCGAGCGCACCGGACTGCATCGTGAGTACGTGCTGTTCTTCGTGCTGAACGGCGTCGGCCTGCTGATCGCGGCCGGCTGCCTCGGCTTCTCCCGTTACGTGCTCGACCTGCACAGCTGGCTGGCCGACAACATCTCCGCGAACGTGATCGGCCTCGGCCTCGGCACCCTGTTCCGCTTCTGGTCCTACCGCAAGTTCGTCTTCCGCGAGGAGATCGAGCTCGAAGAGGTCGAACAGACGCCCGCTCCCGATTCCCCGGCCGCCCTGGACGGCGAATCCACCGGAGACCTCCCGGTCATCCGCTGACCTGAGCAATCGGCAGTCAGCCCTCAATTGGCGTTGCCGACCCCTGAGCGCGGGGTCAGTAGTTGCGGACATAGCGCTTCTGCCATGGGGTTTCTACGGCGTGGCGGTCGTAGTTGGCGCGGACGTACGCGACTGCGTTGTCCGGGGGGATGCCGTCCAGGATCGCCAGGCAGGCGAGGGCGGTGCCGGTGCGGCCCTTGCCGCCGGCGCAGGCGAACTCGACTCGGTCGCGGTCGAGGCGGTCGAATGCCTCGGCCAGGATCTTCCGGGTGCCTGACCGGTCGTTGGGAAGCCGGAAGTCCGGCCAGTGGATCCAGCGGGCGTCCCAGTTGACCGGGTCCGGTTTCCTACCCAGCAGATAGACGCCGAACGTAGGTGTCTGGCCTCGTGGGAGTCCGTTGCGCAGACCACGCCCGCGGACCAGCCGTCCCGACGGCAGCCGCAACACACCAGATGTCTTCGAATCCCATGGCTCCACAGCGTTTCTCCGTTCCGCTTTCCAGCAGTAAACAGTGCTGCGGAGTGCGACGAGGATGAGGTTTTCCGCAGACCTCAGCTGCGGAAACCCTCAGCACGGTGGTCACTCGCCGGTTGGTGGCGATCCCGTTGTTACTTGTCGTCTGAGCTGAAGAGGGTCTCGGAGTCCGGTTCCGGCTCGGAGCGGCGGCGCATGTGGGACGGGGGTTTCTCGTCGTCGAGGATGCCGTCGCCGGGTTTGCCCTCGGGGCCGCCGAAGAGCAGGTCGGACATCTGCAGGTGGACGTGTTCGACGTGCGGGACGTCGGGCAGGATCACCTGGCCGCGTTCGCCGGCGGACTCGATGTGCAGGGTGCCGCAGCGCAGGATGCGGTCCATCAGGCCGTGCTCGTAGGAGACGTCGTTGATCCGCATCAGCGGGATGTCCCGGCCGGTCCGGGTGAGGATGCCGTGCCGGGTGATCAGGCGGCGGTTGGTCAGCGTGTAGGTGGAGAAGAACCAGTTCAGGAACGGCTTGGCCGCGAACGTCACCAGCACCACCACGCCGACCGCGAGGATCGCGATCCGGGCCGGCGTCTGCAGGCTGCCGGCCGGCACGACCGCGGCCAGGAAACCACCCGCCCCGGCCACCAGGAGCAGCACGAACACCGGGAAGATCAGCGCCTTCCAGTGCGTCCGGGTGCTGACGACGACGTACTCGTCCTCACCCAACAACTTCGCCGAGATCGCCATGCCCCCAGTGTCACAGTTCCCGGGTCCGCTTGTCCCGCCCCGACACGAGGGCTGAGGTACGACGTGCGCCTACCGCCCGCGAGAGCACGGCTGTCTTCCGCTCAGTGGTTTAACTCTTCACAAAAATGCATACAGTGTGCGAGTAAGCGCGAGGGGTAACACACCGTACCGGCGTACCTGCGCGATCTCTTCGGGACCTACCAGCGGCCGGGATCGCCGGGCCGCTGATCAGCAACGGATTCCTTGACAGAGAAGGGAAACCGGGCACGCTGACGGCGGAGGCGTACCGGCCGGCGCTGTTCACGATGGTCGGCGTACTTGCTCTCGGGTTCGTCGCCAACCTGCTGATCCGCCCGGTGGCGGCGAGGTTCCACGAGTGGTCCGAGTCGACGATGGAGGCGGCGAAATGAACCAGACCCCGCGCCTGGTGATCTCCTGGCTGCTGGTCGCCGTACTGCTCGGCTACGGCGTCATCCAGACGCTCATCACGGCCGCGAAGATCTTCACCAGCTAGTAGCGTGTCGCTGCTTAGTTCTGGAGGGTCTGGTTGGGAGGTTTGGGGTCGGCAGATCTTCCTTCCCCTCTGCCGGACAGGATTGTTGTCGTGCCTTCGCAGGTGAAGCGTCTGGTCAGGTTGGCCGCGGCAGATCGTGAGTGGCTGGTTCGGGTGACCACGACGGGGGTGCATCCGGCCGCGGTGATCAGGCGGGCGCGGGTGTTGCTCGCGCTGGATACCTCGGTGGGCGAGGTCGGTTCGCAGGAGGTGATCGCGGCCCGGGTCGGTGTCTCGACCGAGATGCTGCGGCTGGTCGCCAAGCGGTTCGCCGGGACCGGCGGTGATGTGGAGGCCACGATCTCGCGCAAGCAGCGTGAGCAGCCGCCGGTGGCTTCGCCGGTGACCGGCGAGGTGGAGGCCCGGCTGATCGCGCTGGCGTGCTCGCAGCCACCCGAGGGCTATACCCGGTGGTCGCTACGGTTGCTGGAAAAGCATGTCGCGCTGGTCGAGGACATCCCGGACCTGGATCACTCCACCATCGGGCGGGTGTTAAAAAATCGAGGCTGCGTCCTCATCTGAAGGCCCGGATCTCCCGAACCTGTCCTCAGGGGCAAGGTAGGGCCTGTGAGTTCCCGAAGGTGGGCTCGAGGCGTCAGTCAGCGATGTGTGGGCCCCAGGACTCCCCGAGGCTGACTTGGACCGTCGACTGAGCGAGGTCTGCACCAGACTGGCAACCGAGTGCCAGGGGCTGACGTGCGTCCGTTAGGGGATCCCTCAACGGACACAACGCACTCCGGCCGCCGCGATCGTCGTGCCGCCTGAACCGGCGTCTCAGATGGGGTGTCCGGTGATTTGTCCGGTGAACGGGGGCTATCAGTTACAACACCGGGTTACAGTGCCGAGCATGCTGATCGGCTACGCGCGCTGCTCGACCGACAAACAAGACCTCGAAGCGAACCGGCATATCCTGCTCGATCTCGGCGTCGACGCCGACCACATCCACCTCGACCGGGCCTACTCCGGCACCACCCGAGCCCGGCCCGGACTCGACAAGGCGCTCGCCGCGGTCCGGACCGGCGACACCCTGGTCGTCCCCAAACTTGACCGGCTCGCCCGGTCCGTGCCCGATGCCCGCGAGATCGGCGACTCGCTCGCGGCGCGCAGCATCCGGCTGCAGCTCGGGACCATGGTGTACGACCCGACCGATCCGATGGGCAAGATGTTCTTCAACATCCTCGCGACCTTCGCCGAGTTCGAGGTCGACCTGCTACGGATGCGGACTCGCGAAGGTATGGCGATCGCCCGCGCCAAAGGCAAGCTCAAAGGCCGGGCACCGAAACTGTCCGCTACCCGGCAAGCGCACCTGCTCAAGCTGCATACCGGCGGAGAGCACACCATCGCCGACCTCGCCGAGTTGTTCGAAGTCTCCCGGCCCACGGTCTACCGAGTTCTCGAACGCCACCGCCCCAGCACGACCGGCACCTAAGCGACCTGCACTCACCAGACGGTGCCCGGCCTGGGTTTGGTCAGGTGCCAGACTTGGTCGCCCCGAGGACGTCCTGGGCCTTCTCGACCGCGGTGGCGGATGTCTTCGGGCAGGCCGTTGATCACGGTGAGGGCGAGCACGACGTCGTCGATGCCGGTTGTGCCAGCTAGTGTCGTGAGTCGGAAATTCGTTCTCACTCGGTAGACTGCGGTGGTGCCGAGTCCGAAGGTTGATCCTGTGGTGTTGTCCGACGATGAGCGCCGGGTGTTGGTGGCGTGGAGTCGTCGCCGGAAAACGTCGCAGGCGTTGGCGTTGCGGGCTCGGATCGTGTTGCAGTGTGCCGAAGACGGAAGCACGATCGGCGGGGTTGCTGAGCGGCTCGAGGTGTCCCGGGCGACGGTGTCGAAGTGGCGGTCGCGGTTTGTGGCGGGTCGGCTGGATGGGTTGTCGGACGAGCCACGTCCCGGCCGGCCGCGGACGATCACCGATGACGACATCGAGCAGGTGATCACCAAGACGCTGGAATCCACGCCGGGTAAGGACACGCATTGGTCGACCCGATCGATGGCTTCGGCGACGGGCATGTCGCAAAGCGCGGTGTCGCGGATCTGGCGTGCGTTCGGCTTGAAACCGCACGCGATCGAGACCTGGAAACTGTCCACCGATCCGATGTTCGTGGACAAGGTCCGCGACGTCGTCGGTCTTTACCTGAGCCCACCCGAGAACGCGCTGGTCCTGGCGGTGGACGAGTTGGGTCGGGCTGAGGCGCGTTGACGCCCTTGCGGGTCGTTACGTTTCCTCAGCCCGCCCTCCGAACCGGACGTGCGTGTCTCCACGCATCCGGCTCTCCACGAGTCCATCCCTTCGGGCTATGCGACCGATCCTGATGCTCTTCTTGCCCAGGGTGTGGCGATGTTGTCGGCCCGGTAGCGGTAGCGGCTGACCGTCACCTTCTGGGGTTGGAACAGCATCACCTCGTCCTCGGTGGGACGCCAGCCGGGTAGGTAGCGTCGATAGCAGGACGGCCCACTTCGTGCGGTTGTGTCGTTTGCGGATCCATCGGACCACCCGGTGCCAGGCGTACTGGTCGAGGTAGCCGAAGGTCGCTTTGGACACGCCGTGGCGGAAGTAGGTGCACCAGCCCAGCAGCACCGGGTTGAGTTGGCGCAGCAGGGCCGCAAGGGTCGGATGTGATGACCTGCGGGTCAGCGCGCGGACCCGTCCGACGATGGAGGCGAGCGCCTTCTTCGACGGGTAGGTGTAGACCACGCGCTTGTTCGTGCCTCGTTTCCGTCTCCGCTGGATGCGGAACCCGAGAAAGTCGAAGCCCTCGTCGATGTGGCAGACCTTTGTCTTGGCCGCCGACAGGCGCAGGCCCATCGGGGCGAGTACCGTCGCCACGTCCTCCCGCAGGGCCTCGGCGTGCGCTCGGGTCCCGGCCACCAACACCACGAAGTCGTCTGCGTAGCGGACGATCCGGTAGTTGGCCAGCCCGGCTCGGCGCCGCTTGGTCCGTTGGTAGGTACTGCCGCTGTTCGTCTGCCAGGCCACGGCGAAATGGTCGTCGAGGACCGACAAAGCGATGTTGGCGAGCAACGGCGAAAGGATTCCGCCTTGGGGAGTGCCGGTGGCGGTGTTCCGCATGACGCCGTCCTCACCGAGGATGCCAGCATGCAGGAACGCCTTGATCACCGACAAGACGCGCTTGTCTCCGATTCGTCGCCGCACCCGGTCCATCAGGGCCGTGTGGTCGATGTTGTCGAAGCACGCCTCGATATCACCTTCGAGCACCCACTCATAGGTGCGGGAGCTGAACTGGTGGATCTCGGCGATCGCGTCATGTGCCCGCCGTCTCGGACGGAAGCCATACGAGCATGGCTTGAAGTCCGCCTCGAAGATCGGCTCGAGCACCAACTTCAGGGCCGCTTGCACGGTGCGGTCCCGCGCGGTGGGGATGCCCAGTCTGCGGCGTTTGCTGCTGCCGGGTTTGGGAATCATCCGTTCCCGCACGGGCAAAGGAGCGAACTGCCGGGCCTTGAGATCGGCTCGTAGCCGCGGCAGGAACCCCTCTTCGGCGGAGAACACAGCGTCGGGCCGTAGCCCGTCCACCCCCGCCGACCGCTTCCCTCGATTGCCCCTGACCCGGGCCCACGCCACCACGAGGACGGCCGGGTCACACACGAGGTTGAACAGGTCATCGAACCGGCGATCAGGATCGTCGATCGCCCATTGGTGCAGCTTGGTCTGGATCCGCAGTACCTGTGACTCGGCCCAGTCCCGCTCCGGCCACAGCACGTCGGTGTTCACCAACGATCTCCCACCCTTCCAATCCCATCGCTACGAACTCGCTGCCGCCCTTTGCCATGTGACCGGCTTTCCCGGCCTCGGACTACTACGACGGCTCCGCCACGCCCCGGCCCGATCGGCCGACGACGAACCTGCCCGCACCCGACCTGGACGACCGGGACACGGGACCAGCCCGGGACGCTTCCCACGTTCACCACACACCGGTCGACGGGGTCGGTGCCCAGCTTTGCCCCTGCGGCATCGCCACGAGTACGCCGCAGACCTTCCTCGTGGCCTCCCTGCCGGCGACTTCACCCGGCCCAGGAGTCGCCCGACCGCCGAAAGCAGCGTCGGGCGTGCACCGCACTCCGGCCCACATCCGCCAGGTTGGAGCCGGTGTATCTCTTAAGAGGCTTTACACGCTGGTTCCTCACGTACACCTTTCCGTCTCGCTAGGCAGGCCCAGGTCGTCTGGCAGTACCGACCCGTCCTGTCGTTGTCAGGGCTGCTCCCACCCTCCCCGGCGTCTCCCGGATCAGGCTGCCCTCAGCTTCACCGGCCTGCTGCGACAGGCCAGCGATGGAGTCCTTCCACCTCCATCCGGTAATGCAGCGCCTCGTGGCGCACGAAGTCGCAGATGCAGGCCATCGACCGGACCGCGCCGATCCTGCCGATCATGCCCGGACACGCCGGCGCGGATGACCCACGACTACGTCCGGCACGGCACCACCAGCCTGTTCGCCGCCCTGGACCTGGCCAGCGGCTCGGTGATCGCCCAGCACTACCGCCGGCACCGCCACCAGGAGTTCCTGCGCGTTCCTGAAACTGATCGACGCCGCCGTCCCCAAAGAGCTGGACCTGCACCTGGTGCTCGACAACTACGCCACCCACAAAACCCCGAAGGTGAGGAGTGGCTGATCCGCCACCCCCGGTTCCACCTGCACTTCACCCCCACCAGCAGCTCGTGGCTCAACCTGGTCGAGCGCTGGTTCGCCGAACTCACCAACCGCAAACTCCGCCGCTCCGCCCACCGCAGCATCACCGAACTCGAAGCCGACGTCCGCGCCTGGATCAACGAATGGAACGACGACCCCAAACCTTTCGTCTGGACCAAGACCGCCGACCAGATCCTCGACACGCTCGCCGCATACTGCACGCGAATTAACGACTCACGACACTAGCTAGTGGCGCGCGTCGCATCGATGCCTCCTGCGATGCCTTGGGTCGCAAGGGCCACTGCGGAGCTTCCACAACGACCCACCGCACATCACCAGTGCTACACACAACGCCCGGCCAAGCTCCCTCCGTGCCCAACAGTGCAGGCGCCCAGGTCGCACTGGCTCATGACTCCCACAATCGCTCGCCCGAACGGACGACCATCCGGCTCGGCTTCATGAACCCTTTCTTCGGAACGACTTCCCAGTCGCCGGAGATCACAGCCGCCAAGAAGTCGTGAAGCTCTTCTGCCGGAACGAACTCGAAGACATGGTCATCGACCATTACACGAGCCGCGTCCACCCCATCGCGCACAGAAACCATAACGGTGACTGATTGATCGGTGGTCAGCACGAAATCCGAGATCTCCGGCGCAAACTCGACGATCTTCTCATCCCACAACAGGCTGGGGTGAACCTGAGCGAGGCGCTGCAGATCCTCGAGGAAGAACTCCCGCGTCATCGCCATGGCCCATGCCAGAGATCGAACTTTCGGCCACCAAACTTTACCCTGAACACCGTTCTAGCCTTCTTCTTTCCATTGACTTTGACCGATCTTCCGCTCCAACCGATCGACCATCGGGAGTTCTTTCCCGGCCGGTTCAAAATTCCGGATCTTGGGGCACCGGAATAGACGTCGCCAAACCACCTGCTTCGCGCTCCGAACCGGCGAGAATTGAACATGAAGTTGCCAAATCGAGCAGCTCCGTACTCCCGATTCTTCCACATTTTACTGGCCTTGCGGCCGATCGATTTCATGCCGCCCCAGGCCTTGCGCCCCGCCCACTTGCCGGCTCGACCGCAGTACCTCACACAAGCACGTGCGCCGACCCGAACTCCAACTGCAATCGCGATTCCCGCGAACCACCAGAGCTTGCCGTCGAGATCGTAGCCGTTGACCGGATCCGTGGGGTACGCGTATGCGTTCGCACCGCCTTCCGCCACAGGGTCGACGGTGGTAAATAGTCCAGTCGCCGGATTGTAGAGCCGCACGCCCATCAGGGTCAGACCGGCGCCGCTGGCAGCGCGTTGCTTGGCTCCGAGCCATCCGTAGGAGATGGTGCCTGTGTTTGTGGTTTCGGTGATGGGGTTGCCGTATTCGTCGTAGCTGTTCCAGTCGGCGATGGCGGTGGCGGGAGCGCTGGCTGTTGGCAGGTCGACGGTGGTGACGACGTCGCCGTGGTTGTTGGCCAGGGTCAGGTCGGCGGCGCCGGTCTGGTCGACGGTGAGTGAGAGGTCGCCGCCGATGAGTTCGGCGTACCGGGTGGAGGTCGTGCCTTCTGTGACCCAGGCCGGGTTGTCGCTCGTGTCGGTATAGTGACGAACCTTCTGGGTCGTGCCCGAGCCGTTGGTGATGGATTCGACCGCACGCCGGTCGGCGGCGTCGAGGGTGAACGTGGTGGTCGCTCCGGCCTGCGCGATCGACTGCGCGAGGTCGTTGTCGTAGTAGGCCAGCGTGACGTTCCCATCGGCTGGCCTCGGCGCATCGGACGCAGGCAGGGTGGTGGTGCGCCCGAGCGCGTCGTAAACGTAGTTCCCCGCTCCGTTGGCGCCGGTGACCGGCCGGTCGGCGGTGTCGAAGGCCCGGGTGACGGTGGTGGCGCCGGTGGTAGTGCAGACCCCGTCAACCCCGCTCGTGGCGGTGGCTTTGGTGAGGCGGTTGTCGTTGCGATCGAAGCCGTAGGTCCGGGTGACGCACGGTGTGGCGGTGGGGTCGGTGATGTCGACCCCGGTGGCGGAGGCGGTGCGGTCCTTGACCGTCACCAGTCGTCCGGCGTTGTCGTAGCTGTAGGAGCGGTCGTAGGGGATCGCGTCGCCGGGGCCGCTACCTGCGGGGCCGGTGAAGGCGGCGCCGTCGGGAGTCCACTCGCGGGCCACGCGGCCGGTGACGTCGTTGTCGATGGACCAGGACAGCCAGCCGCCGTTGGGGTCGACGGTGGTGGAGCCGTCCTCGTTCTGTGTGGTGACTTGGCCGGTGTAGCGCAGGCCGGTGGGTTCGCCGGCGTTGTCCGACTCGTTGTGCTGGGTGACGCCGCCAGGGAGTTTCTGCACAGTCATGGTGCCGTCGGCGTCGTAGCCACCGGTGGAGGTCCAGGTGGTGCCGGCGGTGGTGACGTCGACCTTGGTCGTGAGGCCGCGGCGTTCTTGCTGGCCGTTGGCGTCGGTGCCGTCGTAGGTGTAGGTGGTGGAGCCGTTGGCGTCGGTGACGGTCTTGGTGCGCCCGGCGGCGTCGTAGACCGTCGTTGTCGCGGTTTCGCCGGAGGGCTGGTAGGTGGTTTGGCGGCCCCAGGTGTCGTAGCCGGTGGTAATGGTGCCGACGGTCAGGCCGTTGGTGTCCTTCGCGGTTACCGCGGTCGGCTGCCCGGTGGTGGCGTCGTAGGTGGTGACCTTCTCCGTGTTCGGGGTGGAGCCGGTCAGGCCAGTGACCTCCGTCTCGGTGGATGCGGTGCGGCCGTCGGGCAGGTAGGTCGTCGTAGTCCTGCGGGTGACGGTGCCGGAGGTCTCCTCGACCGCCTTGGGCGCGAGCAGGTAGGTGAACGCCGAAGTCGCGGTGGTCGGCAAGGTCGGACCGGAGCTCGGGGCCGCGGCCGGGTAGGTCGTGCAGACCAGGCCCGCCCACTCCGGCCTCGCGCCACAGACAGGGAACGACGCGTTCGCGGCCGCGGTGTAGTACACGGTCTTCGTGGTGCCGGCGTCGGCGCCGTTCGAGCCGGGTTGCCGAGTCTCGATGGCGCGGCCCTCGGTGTCGTAGCGCGTCAGCTTGACGATGTCGCCGCTGCTGTTGGCGCCGTCGAGGTCGACGTCGGTGATGGTCTTGCCGGGCTGGCTCTTCCCCCAGCCCTCGGCGTCTCCCGCCACGGGTGGGCCGTAGTCGGTCAGCGTCTGGCCGGTGGTCTCGAGGTCGGTGCCGGTGCCCGGGTCGTGCGCGTAGGAGGTTTCGGTGGTGGCCAGGCGGTACGGCAGCGACGTGTCGGGGTTGATGCCGGCGTTCGGGGCTCCCTCGTCGTAGGTGGTGCGGGTGTGCGGACGAACCCAGGCCACGCTGCCGTCCTTCAGCGCGGCATAGCGTGCCGGGCCGTAGGTGTCGGTCACCAGGGTCCCGGCCGGGGTGAGCACGGTGTCGCCGGCGGCGTTCTTGATCTCGGGGTTGTAGACCGTCACGGTGGCGAGCTGGTCCACGGTCGCGCCTGGCGGCATTGTGTTGTCGATGACGGCGCGCAGCGCGCGTTCGTCGAGTTCGCGGATCGTGTTGCCTTGGGTGTCGTAGTCGGTGGAGGTGTATTGCCAGTTCCCGGCGCCGTACTTGGCGGTGTTGACGGTGTAGCCGGCGGCGTCGGCGTACTGCAGGTCGGCGTATTCCCAGTCCCCGGCACCGGGTGCCCCGGTGAGCGGGTGGTCCGGGCCGAAGACCGCGAACCCGCTCGTGGGTGTGGCCTTCTGGTTCCACCTGGCCGTGGACGTCGCGGACAGGTCGGGCAGGCCGTCGCCGGACAGGGGCACGTCGTAGACGTACTTGCCGAGGGTGGCGGTGCCGCCGGCCGGGTCGCCGGCGGGCCGGGCGCGGGTGACGGTGTCGAGTTTCTCGCGGCCGTCGACGGTGACGTAGTTGAACTGGTAGGCGACTTGGCCGGCGGGTTTGATCGAGGTCAGGTCGTTGCCGGCGTTGTAGGTGTACTCCGTCGACAGGTTCGACCGCGGGTCGGTGACCTTGGTGAGGCGGGCGTCGGTGTCGTAGGTGTAAGCGGCGACCTGGATCGAGTCCATCTTGTCAGTGCCGGCTTTGTCGGGGTTGTAGATGTCCAGCCAGGCCTGGCTGATCCGGACCTTCGTGGCGCCGATGGTGGTGTAGGTGAACCGTAGCGCGCGGCAGCCGGGGATCATCCCGGTCAGCGGCGCCGACGGGTTGTAGGTGCCGCAGGTGACGCCGGGCGGTGCGGGCGCGATGATTCGCACGACGCGGCCGGTGCCGTCGTAGGAGAACGTGGTTTTGCCGGTGATCCCGGGCTCGGAGATCCCGTCCGGCCGGAACTCGGCCGCCGCGTTCTCGGCCGGGGCTGTGGGTAGTTTCCAGGTGGTGACGGTGCCGTCGTCCTCGGTGTAGGACAGCACCGTGTTGATGCCGGTGCCGGTGATGGTCAGGCGGGATCCGTCGAGTTCTGTGTCGGCGTCGACCGGGACCCAGTCACCGGTCGCGAACGTCGCGGTGGTACGGCGCTGACCGGTCGGGGATTCGTAGATCAGGCTGGTGCCGTCACCGTCCATCAACACCAGCGTGCCGTCCAGGCGGGTAGAGTCGATCACCTGCATCCCCGCCGCACCCGCGTCCGCGCCGTCGAACTGGGTGCTCCAGCCGTCCCCGAACACGTTGTACAGCGGGCTCCGCGGCGTCTCGTACGTCATGTGCGAGCGGGTGATCGACAGGTCCCCGGTGTAGCCGGGGACCGAGATGTCGGTGGCCGAGGCGTTGAACTCACCGGTCCAGAGCGCGACCTGGCCGGGGCCGGCGTCGCTGGTGGGGAATCCGTTGCCGAACGCGTGCGGCAGCCGCTGCACCGTGGTGTCTGGGGTTTCCGACCAGGTGCACTGCACGGTGGCGTTGTAGGTGAAGCAGACCTGGATGTCGAGTTTGACCGGGACCCGCTCGTTTAGCTCGGTGGGCTGCACACCGGCAGTGTCTGGATCGGAGTCCAAGAACGCGTCGGTCTTGGCGTTGTTGGTGTCCCAGGTCGTGTTCACGGTGACGCCGCCGGCGCCATTGTCGACCACCGGCAGGGCGGTGGGGTCTTCGTTCCAGCCGACCAGGTCGTCGGCGCCGCCGTACCCGGAGACCCGCCACCGGACCTTCGCGGTCACCGTCGGCGAGGTGCCCTTGGGTGGGCCGGCCGCGGTGACCTTGATCGTGTCCGCGGTCGTGATCCGCGGATCGGCGGCGGGCGAGGTCAGCGAGGCGTTGCCCCAGCCGAGCCGCCAGGTCGCGGTCGACGAGAACAGCCCCGACGGGGACTCGGCCTGCACGACGATCGTGTGCAGCCCAGGCTCGGTGTGTTTGAACGTCACCTCGTACTTCGCGACCGCCGGGTCGCTCGAGGGCGTGATCTTGACCTGCCCCTCCGGTGCCCCCGGCTCGGTGGGTGGGCGCTGGCCGTCGACGAACATCCGCAGGTAGCCCGGGGCGTTGTAGCCGGTGCCGGTCGCGGTGATCGTGCAGGTCACATCCGCGGCCGGTTCGGTGTCCGACCAGGTGCTGTTCACGTTGTACGGCGCCGGGCAGTTCACCACCGGTTGTGCCGGGGTCGCGGCGGCGGTCCGCAACCGGGTCCAGTACCCCGTCCATGGCCCGTCGACGCGGCCGTCGTTCGCCTTCGCCCGGATGTAGAGCTGGGTGTTGTCCGGCAGATCCTGGCTCGGACTGCAGCCGGCCAAGGTGCCGGAGGCGTACACCGACGACGTACACGTGCCCTTCAGGCTGGTCTCGTTGACCGGCGCGGTGTGGAACTCGTAGATGTACTTGACCGTGTTGCCGTCCGGGTCGGTCGCCTTGGTCCGCACCCACGGTTTCAGGGTCGCGGTGTACATCGACGACTCGGTCTCACCTGGTGCCGCGTAGGCGACCCCGTCCGTCGTTTCGACGGTTCCGGGCTCGTTCGGGGGGCGGTTCCAGGTCAGCGAGATGTACGGGTCCGCGGGGCCCTCGGTGGCGTAGAACCGCTTCCACGCGTTCGTGTCCGCCTCGTTGGCCGCCTTCAGCGCCACACCCACGGTGGCGTCGGTCTGCCCGGACCAGTACTGCGCCAGCCCGGTCATCGGGATGTAGATCCGGTCCGCCGCACACCCGGTGAAGCCCTTCGCTGCCGACACCGAACCCCACACCGTGGAGCTGGTCACCGGCTGGTTCGTCCACCGGGTCGCCGTCGACGCCGGCAACGCCGCGTGCAGATTCACCACTGTGGGCGTGCACGTCGTTGCGCCGTACTGCATCAACGACAGGTGCGCCGAGACCACGTCCTTGCCCTGGAACGGCGCGCCGGGGAAGTTCAGGAACGACCGCTCCGTCGTGGTCCCGTTCTTGCCGACCCGCAGATCCACCGTGGTCGACAGGTCATTGGGCCACCCGGACTGCACAAAGGTGTCGAAGCTCGACAGCACCGGCGTGTTCGCATACGTCGGGTCCACCGTCACCGGGAACACCCGGCCCGGATCCAGGAACCACGCCGCGTCCGGCGCGACCACCAGCGTCGCCCTGCCCGCCGAGACCTGCTCGACCGCGACGTTCACGACCGCCTTGTTGACCGGGTCCTTGGTCGCCGGGTCGGTGACCGCGTCCCACATGTACGCGACCGGGATCCGCGACCGCACCACGTTCTGCGCGTCGACGAACTCGATCGTCCTGTCGGACGCGGTCCTAGCGGTCAGGCCCTTCGTGCGCAGCGGGATCCGCCACACCGGCGCCGTCGCCGGGCGCTCCTTGACGACGAAGTCGGTCTCGAACCCCGACCGGCGGGCGTCGAGCGTCAGGTCAACACCGGGCTGCACGTCGGCGTAGGTGGCCTTGGTGCCGTCGATCGTCGGCTCGGGCAGCTTGAACGGCGCCAGCCACTCCACCCCGCGACCAGTGCCGGCCGCAGCCGACGCGAACACGCCACCCGTCGCGGCGTTGCGCTTGCCCAGCCGTAGACCCATCTTGTGGCCTCGCGGCGCGACCGTCCCGTCCGTACCCCTCTCCAGGGTCAGGTCGACGGGCTGCCAGGCGCCGTTCGCCGTCTTGAACCGGATCGGCGCCGCGTGCGCCTCGGTGGTCATCGTCCCGTCCGGGTTCGCCCACGTCGTTGACGTCTCCGAGCGCATCGACTCCACCTCGACCTTGGAGCCCTGCGAGCGCGCCGTCACCACCGCCGACACCAAATCCGGCCGCGACGACACCTTCACCGCCGGCAGCGGGTCCGCCACCGGGGCCGCCTGGGCCTCCTGCTGGCCCTCCAGCCCAGTCACCACCAAGGCCAACGCCATGACGGCGGCCACGATCCGTGGAAACTTCTGCACTCGGGCACGCTGACAACGATCCAGGACAAACACGAGCGGCTCCCCACCCTCACGCCGGCCCAGGACAAGCACCGATGACTAGGCGGGTCACCGAGCTGGCCAGCGACCCGTACATCGTTAACCAGCAGCGGAGCGTTACAAGGCTGCAACAACCTGCAACTTCAGGCCGAACCGTTGACTGCCGGTCAGAGCACGGCTCGGACCTACGGAACGCCGCCCGAGTTGGTCACAGCAGCGACAGATCCAGGCGAGTGTCCATGTCGAGCCGGAAGCGGCCGTAGGGGTTGATGTGGGTCCAGAACAACGGGCTCAGCGCGCGCCGGTCAGCGCCCTCGAGGGAATCGTGGAACTGCGGTATCTCGAGGACGGCCTGGACGAGCAGCGTGTTGATGTGCACCAGCGCGGACTGCAGCAGGTGCAGCGCGAGCATGGACACCTCGGCGTGTTCGCGGTCCGGCCCGGTCAGGTCGCCGTCCTTGCCGTAGAAGATGACGGTGTTGCCGGAGTTCCAGTTCTCCACCACCTGCAGCCCGCCATGGATCTCGCGGCGCAGATCCTGCTGAGGCGAGGTAGTCGCAGGCGAAGATCGTCCGGACCGCGCGGCCGAGTTCTTCCAGCGCGGCGTAGGTGGGGTGTTTGGGGCCGCCGCGGGTGAACCGGCGCAGGATCGTCTCCGATTCGGCGGTGCCGAGCCGCAGCGCGGTCGCGTACTTGACCATCTGGTCGTACTGCTGGGCGATCAGCTCCCACCGGATCGGGCGGGTCAGGACCGGGCCGAGCTGCCCGTACGCGGCGCCGATAGGGGTGTCGTCGGGGCGGTAGAGGCGGATCGAGCCGATGTTCTTCAAGCGAGGGCAGCAGCCGGAACCCGAGCAGCTCGGTGAACGCGAAACCAACCACCGAGGCGCCGTGGGTGTCGACGTAGTTGGTGTCGATGTCAGCGTCGGTGCAGTGCCGCAGCAGTCCCTCGATCATCGCCGCGACCTCGCTGCTGGAACAGGACTTGAGCTGGGAGTAGATGCAGGTCGAGCGGCGCTCGACGTGCCAGTAGATCATCACCCCGGGCCCGCCGTAGCGCTGATGCCACTCGGTCATCAGGTTCGACTCCCAGGACCCGAACTTCTTCGAATCGCTCGCGCACGCTGTGCCAGTGCCCCACCAGCCGGGATCGCGCGCGTCGAAGGTCGCGTTGACCAGCTTCGCGATCGCACGGCGCAGGTTATCGCGGGTGATGAAGTGCCGCCGCACGTGCCGCAGCTGCGCCTCGGTCTCGCCGTGCTCGCCGGTGGACACGATCGCCTTGATGCCCATGTTCGTGCCGAGCGCGAACAGGCACAGCAGCAGCCGGCGCCGCAGCGTGTCCCGGTCGATGACCTCCCTGGATGCGACCGAGGTGAACTCCGAGGTGAAGTCGGCCAGGAAGTCGGAATCCTTCAGCACGTCGAGCAGGTCGAGGGTGCCCCAGCGGCGAACCACCTCGTCCTTGACCGCCTGCAGATGCTGTGGCTCTGGCAGTGGCGCCAGCTTCGGCACCGAGATCCACGGTTCGCCCCGGCGGGTGATGATCCGCACTCCGCCCGTGGCGGCGTCCACGAGCGCCTGGTCCAGGCGGGTCAGCGCCGCGGTCACTCGCTCGCGCAGTCCCTCGATGAACGTGGTCGGGTCGGTCGGCTGCCGCAGCGCCGAGTAGTGCACCTCGCGGGAGGTCTCGAAGTCGCCGGGCAGGTCGTCCTCCGGGTTGCGCCACCGGTTCGCGCCGTCGACGTAGATCTCACGGCGGCGCAGCGCCGTCCCGCAACGCCACCAGCACGCACAGCTCGTACGGGATCCGCTCCACCCTGCCCTTGCCGTCGACCACCGCGTCGCGCCACGCCATCGGCACCACCCCATCGACCGGTACAGCCTCGATCGGGTCGTAGAAGCGGGTCTTGCCGTCCACGCCGACGTACCGGGCCAGCAGGTCCAGTGCGTCCATCACCGGCCGGTACGCGGTGTTGTTGCACCGGAACCCCAACGCGGCCAGCAGCGGAGGCAGCATCCGCCGGTAGTGGTTCGAGTACGAACTGCGCAGCACGGTACGGACCCGGGCCTGGAATGCCTGCTCGTCCGCCTTGGCCTCCTTCACGAGCTCGCGCAGCGTCTTCTCACCTACGACCGGGAACAACGCGGACCGCACCGTGTCATCCGGATGATCGACCGCGGCCGCAGCGAGCCGGAACAAGATCCCCTCCTTGCCCCGCACCCGGCGCAGATCCGCCGTCAGTTCTCGCTCCACCCGGCGATCCGCCCGGGTATTGATCTTGTGCACCAGCCCCAGCAGCAGATCGACCAGGGCGTCGGTGATCTCCGCCGCCCGGGTCCAGCACAACGCTGCCAGCAGCGTCAGCCGCACCGGCCGCGCCACCGCGGCCAGGTCCGACGGGTACGACCGGGTCGCCCTGGCCCGCCACGCCTCCACCAAACGCTCCGAGCAATCCACGAACAACCTCGGCGGCAAGTCCAGTGCCTTCACCGCGGCGAGCTTGTCCACCTCCCGCAGCAGCGTCTCCAGGCTCACCTGACCCGGATCCGCCTTCAGCTCCGACAGCAGCACCGTCTCGGTTGTCGCCAACGCCTCCAGCCGTGCAGCACACTCCTCACCCAGGTGCCGTACGATCCGCTCACAGAACGTCTTCTCGAACAGCGCCCGAGCCGAGCCGATGATCCGAGCCGGTCTGCCCGGTGGCTCGATCCGCTCAGTGCGGCAGCGCACAGCCAATGCCTCACGCAACTGCTCGTCGCGCATTTCGACCGGGCACACCTCCTCAGCCAGCCAGGCCGCGAGCTTGTCCTCATCTCCGCGTGAGAACTCCCGGAATCCAAAGGTGTCCCGAATCTGCGCTCGGTGGTACTTGATGGACCGCGAACCCCAGTCGTAGTCGGCCAACTCGCCGGCATCGACTCTCACCTGGCCCGCGACGTACGACACAGCCGCAGGAGGAAACTCCTCAATGCTGGCCGGGAACCTGGCCTCCAACTCGAAGAACTTCAACAACAGCGCGAACCCCAGCCGCGTCGCCCCCGACTTGTTCCCCACCAGCCGCCAGTCCTCGTCAACCAGCGTCCACGACCCGACCAAGTCCTCAGCCGACCACTCCAAGCGCATGACCCGACACCGTAGAGCCCCACGCGGCCCGAGCGGAACGCCTCAACCCGCTACCTTGCCCCTCGGGACAGCTTCGGGAGTACCGGGCCCTGAAGAAGTGCTGGGCCATCCCACCCAAGGCGAACGCGCAGTTCGCCGCCGCGATGGAAGACGTCCTCGCGGTCCATGCATACCACCGGCCCGCCCCTGCGATCCGGCCAGGCCGGTGGTGTGCATGGACGAGAAGCCCTACCAGCTGCTGGGTCACGCCCGCGACCCGATCCCCGCCGCACCCGGACAGGACCTGAAGGAAGACAGCGAGTACGTCCGCCGCGGCACCTGCTCGATCTTGTGCTGGGTCGAGCCCCTGCAAGGGTGGCGGCGCGTCGACGCCCGGCCACGGCGAACCAGAACCGACTGGGCCCACCAGGTCGACCGGCTCCTGACCCACGACTACCCCGATGCCGAGACGGTGGTGCTGGTGATGGACAACCTCAACACCCACACCATCGGATCGCTCTATCAGGCGTTCGATCCGGCCAAGGCGTTCGCGTTGGCGCAGCGACTGGAGATTCACCACACCCCCAAGCACGGTTCCTGGCTCAACATCGCCGTGCGACACGAGGTCGCATGAGTACAGCGGCACTCATCGAAGGAGGTTCGACGTTGTCGAAGGTGTAGTGCCCGGTCCAGTGCGTGAGGACCGTCCCCGCTCTGGCGTGCGTCGCGGGTAACTGCGGGGTGCGAAGCCCAGGGTGAAAGGCCCAAGGGTCGCCGTTCCATCCGGCGGCCACAGGCTGGGGAAGACCGGACGGGTGAAGAACATGAACCCTCGTTGACGCCTCGTCATGAGCAGTCTCGCCGATGGGATGTTTCAGCGGGAGATAGGGGCCGGCCGTTGTGAGGCGGCGGGTGCCGCCCGGGCGGGCTATGCCGGGCGGGAACGCACCACCGTCCCCGGGGTACAGAGGGCGCCCATCCCGGTCGTATCTGTGTCATGCGGAACGTGACAACCCCGTCGGGGTCCAGGCGATGCTGTCGCCTGGTGGGCTGACCGTGAGGAAGGCTGAGCTCTCCGGCGGGCGCAGGACGACCCGAGAAGCGAATGCCGGTGGCCGAAAGGCAACGGGAAACCGGGAACCTGATGATGCTGGCTCCTCCGTCAGCGGTTCGTGGATAACCAGCCGGATAGGGGCCGGTGCCCCGACCCGAAAGGGTGCTGACGCGGGTCGGGTGAGCCTGTGCAGCAACGCGCTGGTCGCGGTGCGCCGGGTGACGGAGGTCAATGCTGGCCGCAAGACGGCCGGGGTGGACGGCAAGGTGGTGGTGACAGCCGATCAGATGACCGCGTTGGTCGACTGGATGCTGCACCGTGCCGCGCCGTGGTCGCCTCGGCCCGTCAAGCGGGTGTATGTGCCCAAGAGCAACGGGCGCCGTCGCCCGCTCGGGATCCCTGTGGTTGCCGACAGATGCCTGCAGGCGCTGGTGGTCAACGCGTTGGAGCCTGAGTGGGAGGCCCGGTTCGAGCCGAGGTCGTATGGGTTTCGTCCCGGCCGTGGTTGCCACGACGCGATCGTGGCCATCCACACGACGGCCAGCCGCCCCGACGCGAAGCGTCTGTGGGTCCTCGACGCCGACTTGGCGGCGGCGTTCGACCACCTCAACCATGACCACATCCTCAACGCGCTGGGGAACTTCCCGGCGCGGGAACTGGTGGGTCAGTGGCTGAGGGCGGGCGTGATCGAGGACGGCCGGTTCACCACCACCGAAGAGGGTGCGCCTCAGGGTGGGGTGATCAGTCCGTTGCTCCTGAACGTTGCTCTGCACGGGATGGAGGCTGCCGCCGGGGTGCGGTATTACGACACCGGGACGCGCGCTGGTAAGACCATGGCGCACTGCCCGGTCGTGGTCCGCTATGCCGACGACCTGATCGCCTTGTGTCACACCCGTGACCAGGCCGAGCAGGTCAAGGCCCGGCTGACCGAATGGCTGGCCCCCAGGGGTCTGGTCTTCAACGAGACCAAGACCCAGATCACGCACCTTGACCGGGGCGTGGACTTTGTGGGGTTCACCATCCGCCGCTACCCCAACGGCAAACTGCTGACCAAGCCGAGCAACGACGCGATGCGACGTATCCGTAAACGGCTGTCCACCGAGATGAGGGCCCTGCGCGGGTCCAACGCTGACGCGGTGATCGCCAAGATCAACCCGATCATCCGCGGGTGGGCCGCCTACTACCGGATCGGGGCGTCCAAACGCGCCTTCAACGCGTTGGACGCACACATGTGGAGGCTGGCCTACAAGTGGGCCAAGTTCTCGCATCCGAACAAGCCGACGCGCTGGGTGATCGCCCGGTACTTCGGCAGGTTCAACCCCGCCAGGCAGGACACGTGGATATTCGGAAGCCGGGAGACCGGCTTCTACCTGCGTAAGTTCGCCTGGACACCGATCGTCCGGCACCGGATGGTGGCAGGAACGGCGTCCACAGACGATCCGTCCCTGACCGACTACTGGGCCCAGCGGCGCCGCCGCAACCCACCCCCGGTCGGCACGACCACGCTGCGGCTCCTACAGGCCCAGCACGGCCGCTGCCCACTCTGCCGGGAACTGTTGCTGCACGCCGAGCGTGAACCACAAACCCCACAGGAATGGGAACAATGGCTCACCGCCACCCAGAAGGCGACCCGCAAACACGCGGTGCTCGCCTGGGCAGCAGGCACGCCGAACGAACGCACCGCAACCCGCCTCATACACAGCCACTGCCACCGCCGAATCACCAGCAACGGCAGCCGAACAGCACTTCTGCCAGCCATCACGCCTCCAGGGCTTGCTTGAGCCGTGGTGCGGGGAAAGCTCGCACGCCCGGTTCTGAGGGGCTCCGGCGCGGCAACGCGCCGGAGCTACCCGACGAGATCGAACTGTCCGCACTCACCCGCCAATGCCTGGACCGCCGGCTCGCCGACCTCGTCGTACTGAACACCGAACTTGCCGCCTGGCAGCAAGCCACCAACACCGCCCAACGTCAGGTCGACTGGCAGTTCACCACCGAAGACGCACGCACCCGACTCCGCCACCTATACCCCACGCGTTAGGCGCGACGGTCTACTAGTGCCGCATCCAGAAACTTGGGGTTGTCATCGAGCCCCTGATTGATTGGTGCAGTTCGACAGGAGGTGTCCGGCGATCGAGTCGCATGCCCGGTGGGCTCAGGCGGGCAGTGGCCGGCAGTGGGTGTAT
The DNA here is from genome assembly GCA_963770725.1 of uncultured Actinomycetota bacterium. Taxonomy (GTDB): domain Bacteria; phylum Actinomycetota; class Actinomycetes; order Propionibacteriales; family Kribbellaceae; genus Kribbella. The sequence continues at coordinate 167,890 of CAVYQT010000004.1, read as the reverse complement.
ACGTCCTGTCGAACTGCACCCAGGTGGACCGCTCTGCCGGAGCTCTGCCACGCAGGGCCACAGGCGACAACCAAACCACACTGTCTGCTGACCGGCATCGTGGCTGACCCACCAAAGTCGGTGCACCAGGCCAGGTCAGTGGAGCGGGGTTACGACCACAACGTTCCTCGACGCGGCACTAGCTCGTCCGCAGATGGGTGACATCCCCGGCGGCCAGCGGTCGCGCACCGGCGGGGGTGTCCACGATCAGCCGCCCGTCATCGTCCAGGTCGCGCGCCCTGCCCTCGAGGTAGGTGCCATTGGGCAGCTCGACGCGGACCAGGCGGCCGAGGGTCGCGGAGTGCTCGCGGTACTCGGGCAGGATCGTCGACGGATCACCGTCGGCATCGACCCACGCCAGGTAGCGAGTTGCAAGCTCACGCAGTACGGCGGCCAGCACGGTGGCCCGGTCAGTCGTCGCGGCGTCCTCGAGTGCCAGCGAAGTCGCAGCAGGGTGCGGCTTCTCCGCCTCGCGCAGCGTCACGTTGAGCCCGATGCCCACCACAGCAGCCGGTCCGTCCACCCGCTCGAGCAGGATGCCGGCCAGCTTGCGGTCCTCGACCAGTACGTCGTTCGGCCACTTCACCTGGGCCGGGATCTCCCCCACCCGTCGTACGGCGGCCGCAACGGCCAACGGCGCCAGTAGACCCAACCAAGGCCACCGGACCGCCGGGACAGCCGTCGGACGCAGCAGAACGGACGTCAGCAAGGCAGACCGCGCCGGAGTGGTCCACGTACGCCCCAACCGCCCGCGACCCGACGACTGGTGCTCCGCAGTGACGACCAGCCCCTCTGAGGCGCCGGCCAGCGCTGCAGCCGCAACGACTGCGTTGGTCGACTCCGTCTCGGTCAGTACGTCGATCTGCGTCCACAGCGAGCCAGGTCGAACCAGCCGCCCCTGCAGGAAGCGTGCGTCGAGTGGGGGCCGTTCCAGGTCGCTGAACATCAGCCGGTGTTCTGCAGACCGGCCGCAACACCCGACACGGTCAGCAACAGCAGCCGCCGCGTCCGGACGATCTGCTCCTCGTCCAGTGAGTCGTCCGTCCGCAGGGTCCGCAACGCCCGCAACTGCAGGTAGCTGAGTGCGTCGACGTACGGGTTGCGCAGCTCGACCGCACGGCCCAGCACCCGCCGTCCGGCCAGCAGCCGGTCCTGGTCGAGCACCTTGAGCACCCACGCTGTCGTCAGCGCGTGCTCGTCCAGCATCAGCTGGGTCAGGTCGGGCCGGTCGCCGAGCTCCAGGTAGCGGCCGAGGATGCGCCGGTCGGTCTTCGCCAGCGACATCTCCGCGTTCTCCAGCATCACCTGGAACAGCGGCCAGTTCTGGTTCGCGTCACGCAGCACGGCGACGTCCCCGACCGCGGACAGCGCCGAGCCCAGGCCGTACCAGCCGGGCGCGTTCACCCGGGCCTGCGACCACGCGAACACCCACGGGATCGCCCGCAGGTCCTCCAGCGACGACACCGCCACACCACGTCGAGCCGGACGCGACCCCAGCGGCAACTGCCCGAGCTCCTCCAGCGGAGTCACCCGGCCGAACCACTCCGCGAAGCCGTCCGCCTTCACCAGTTGGTGGTACGACGTACGCGCGGCCTCGTCGAGCGTCTTCTCCACCACAGCGAACCGCTCGGCCGCCGCAGCCGCCCGCTCCTCGACAGCCGGAGTGGACGCCAGCAACGTCGCGGCGGTCACCTGCTCGATGTGCCGCTGCGCGATCGGCGCGTTGCCATAGCGGGCAGGGATCGCCTCGCCCTGCTCAGTGAGCTTGAAACGCCCGGCCACGGATCCAGGAGCCTGTGCCAGTACGGCGCGGTTCGCAGGACCACCGCCACGACCCAGAGCCCCACCACGACCGTGGAACAGCGTCAGCCGGATCGCATTGCGCTGTGCCCAGGCGGTGATCCGCGCCTGCGCGTCGTACAGGGCGAGCGTCGCCGACACGGGTCCGACGTCCTTGGCGGAGTCGGAGTACCCGAGCATGACCTCGAAGCGCCGGTCGTTGGCGGTGAGCCGGTGCCGGACCCGGGTGAGCTGGATCGCGTTGTCCAGCACCTCGACCGAGTTCTGCAGGTCCTCACCGGTCTCGAACAGCGGTACGACGTCCAGCTCGATCGGACGACCGTCCATCGCGGCGTCCGCCAGCTCGTAGACCGCTGCGAGATCACCGGCGTTGCGGGTGAAGGAGACGACGTACCGGCGGCAGGCCTCGGGACCGAAGCGCTGCTGGATCTGACCGATCACCCGGAGAGTCGCGAGCACCTCTTCGGTCTGGTCTGAGAGCTCACCACCGCCCAGCACCTCTTCCAGCGCCTTGGTGTGAACCGACGAGTGCTGACGGACCTCCAGCTCGGCCAGGTGGAAGCCGAATGAGCTCACCTGCCACATGAGCTGTTGCAGCTCGCCGTACGCCTGTCGCGGAGCGCCTGCGGTCACCAGCGAGTCCTGCAGCACCTTCAGCTCGTGCTGGAAGTCGGAGGCCCTCGGGTAACCGAAGTCGGCGTCGCGGGACCGCGTCGCGGCCAGTCGGCGCGCTGCGAGGAGCAGGAGCTGCCGGTGCGGTTCGGCCGGCGAGCGGGTCTCGATGTCGGCGATCAGGTCCGGGTTGACCGCGCGGGCGTCCTCCAGGATCCGCCGGACCGGCGCCGACGGCGGGGTGGTCGCCGCGTCCAGCGTCATCGCCCGGCCGAGTGTGTCGGTGGCCTGCTCGAGCGCACGCAGTACGTGATCGGCCTGGATCTGCATGGCCTCGCGGGTGATCGCGGCGGTGACGTTCGGGTTGCCGTCGCGGTCGCCGCCGATCCACGAGCCGAGCCGGACGAACGGCGCCACCACCGGCAGCTTCGTCCCGGCCGCCTCACCGGCCAGCGCGTCGTCGAGGCGGCGGTAAACGTTGCCGACGACATCGAACAGGGTTTCCTCGAAGACGGCCATCGCGGACCGCACCTCGTCCAGCGGCGACGGCCGGCTGGTGCGCAGTTGCGACGTCCGCCAGAGGATGTCGACCTGCTCGATCAGGCGGCGCCGGTTCTCGGCCAGTTCGCTGTCACCGGCCCGCGGGTCGGTCCGCTGCTCCAGCAGCGCCGAGATGCGGCGGATGGTCGCGAGGACCGCGCGACGGCGGGCCTCGGTCGGGTGCGCGGTCAGGACCGGACGGAACTCGAGCCCGTTCAGCAGCGCGCGGGCCTGCTGCTCGCCGCTCTCCCGGGAGATCTGCTCGACGGCCTGGGCCAGCTCGGACACCACCGCGGCGCTGCCGGCGCGGTCGCGCTCACGCAGCACGCGGGCCCGGTGCAGCTCCTCGCTCAGGTTCGTCAGGTGGAAGTAGCAGGTGAAGGCCCGGGCGACGTCCTCGGCGCGCTCGTGCGGCCAGGAGGCGACCAAGTGCTCGGCCGCGGCGCCGTCACCGGCGATGGCGAGCTCGCGGAGTTTCTCGACATCGTCGAGCAGCGGCTGACCGGCGTACTCGACCAACACCTTGCCGAGGATCTCGCCGAGCAGGCGCACGTCGGCCCGAAGTTCTTCGGGCACCTCGAAACGCGCGCGGGTACGGGTCTCACTACCGGTCTCGGTCACGTTCGCCCACCCTATCGGCGGGCGCACGCCCGCGCCGCATCGTCCGCCTGCTGGAAGCCCGATCGTGACCCCAAGAAGAAGACACCGAAGCAGCTACTTCTCAGTACGGCGCTCAGACGTTGCCGAACCCGCCGCCGACGACCTGGGACACCACCTTGGCCAGCTCCTCCGGGCTGCGGTCGGTGCCGTCGACGACGAGCATCCGGGCACAGGACTCGGTCATCGACGCGAGTAACTCGGCCAGGACCGGCAGGTTCGCGTCCGGGTCGGCGACACCGGGCAACGACTTCAGCAGCGTCAGCCGCAGGCCCTCGACCAGGAACGCGCGGGCGGCCCGGACGCGTTCGGCCACCGCCGGCGCGGCGCCGTACTGGGCACCGAAGACGATCCGCCAGGACTGCGGGTGCTTGGCGGCCGTGGTGAGGAAGACGGTCAGGCCGTCGAGGACGTGCTCCTCGGGCGTGCCGACGCTCGGATCGGCCGGCAGCGCGGCGACGATCGAGCTGACTAGGTGCTGCTCCTCGCGGTCCAGCAGGGCGAGCAGCAGTTCGTCGCGGTTGGCGAAACAGTCGTAGACGACCGGCTTGGTCACACCGGCTGCCTGCGCGACCGATTGCATCGTCGTACCGGGGTAGCCCTTCGCGGAGAAGACCTCCAGGGCGGCGTCCAGGATCATCGGGCGCCGACGCTCAGGCCCCAGATGCGCCGCCCGGCGACGCGGTTCTCCGTCCTCCACCACTTGACAAACCTACCTCATCGTAGGAAATTTCCTACGGTCTGGTAGGAACTGCCCGGGGGTGGTGGTCGCGTGAGCGAGCGAGGCACTGCCGGGTGGCTGGAGTCGGACGGCTTGACGTCGCTGGACGCGAGCGAGCTGGCCCGGCTGGTCGACCGGACATCGGAGCGGGAGCTTCGGCATCGGCTCATCGGGGGCGTGCGGGAGGTCGCGTTGCGCGAGATCTTTCGTCGGATGCCGGAGTACCTCCGACCGGCCCGGGCTGCCGGGTTCGACGCAGTCGTCGCCTGGCAGATCACGGGGGCGGGCCCGGGTGGGGGTAGAAGCTCTAGTGGGGGCCAAGGCTCTGGCGGGGGTCAAAGCGTCGGTGGGGGTCAAAGCGCCGGCGGTCCGCCTGGCGATGTGGACGAGTTCTGGATCCGGGTACGCGACGGCCGTTGCACCCTGCTCGACGATCAGCCCGCCGGCGCCGACATCTCCATCCGCACCGACCCGGCCACCCTGCTACGGGTCGTCACCGGCAACGAGGACCCGGTCCTGGCGGTCCTCAAACAACGCCTCTCGGTGCGCGGCGACCTGGCCCTGGCCGCCCGCCTCACCAAGATCTTCGCCGTCGGCCCGGCCTGATCAACGCACCGGTGACGCGGGTTCAGCCCGCGGCGCTGCGGCGGACGTCACAGCACGTCAGGGGGTACACCCGGTTAGGCTGCCCGATTATGGGAGAGACCGTGAACATCCACACCACCGCCGGGAAGATCGCGGACCTCGAGAACCGGCTCGACGAGGCCGTGCACGCCGGATCGGAGCGCGCGGTGGAGAAGCAGCACGCCCGCGGGAAGAAGACCGCCCGCGAGCGGATCGCGCTGCTGCTGGACGAGGGCTCCTTCTCCGAGCTGGACGAGTTCGCCCGGCACCGGTCGACCTCCTTCGGCCTGGACGGCAATCGCCCGTACGGCGACGGCGTGGTGACCGGGTTCGGCACCATCGACGGCCGGCAGGTGTGCGTGTTCGCCCAGGACTTCACCGTCTTCGGCGGCAGCCTCGGTGAGGTGTTCGGCGAGAAGATCGTCAAGGTGATGGACCTGGCGATGAAGATCGGCTGCCCGCTGATCGGTATCAACGACTCCGGCGGCGCCCGGATCCAGGAGGGCGTGGTCAGCCTCGGCCTGTACGGCGAGATCTTCCGCCGCAACGTCCGGGCCTCCGGGGTGATCCCGCAGATCTCCCTCATCATGGGCCCGTGTGCCGGCGGCGCGGTCTACTCCCCCGCGGTCACCGACTTCACCGTGATGGTGGACGAGTCGTCGTACATGTTCATCACCGGGCCGGACGTGATCAAGACCGTCACCGGCGAGGACGTCACCCAGGAGGAGCTCGGCGGCGCCCGGACGCACAACACCAAGTCCGGTAACGCGCACTACCTCGGCAGTGACGAGGAGGACGCGATCGAATGGGTGAAGGCGCTGGTCGGTCACCTGCCGCAGAACAACCTGGAAGACCCGCCGGTCTACGACTTCGACGCCGACCTGGAACCCAACGAGACCGATCTGGCCCTGGACACGCTGATCCCGGACTCGCCGAACCAGCCCTACGACATGCACACCGCGATCGAGGCGGTGCTGGACGAGGGCGACTTCCTCGAGGTGCAGACGCTGTTCGCGCCGAACCTGATCGTCGGCTTCGGCCGGGTCGAGGGCCGCCCGGTCGGCGTGGTGGCGAACCAGCCGATGCAGTTCGCCGGCACCCTCGATATCGACGCGTCCGAGAAGGCGGCCCGGTTCGTCCGCACCTGCGACGCGTTCAACCTGCCGATCCTGACCTTCGTCGACGTCCCCGGGTTCCTGCCCGGCACCGACCAGGAGTGGAACGGCATCATCCGCCGCGGCGCCAAGCTGATCTACGCGTACGCCGAAGCGACCGTGCCGATGATCACCGTGATCACCCGCAAGGCCTACGGCGGCGCGTACGACGTGATGGGCTCGAAGCACCTGGGCGCGGACATGAACATCGCCTGGCCGACCGCCCAGATCGCGGTGATGGGCGCGCAGGGTGCGGTCAACATCCTGTACCGCCGGGAACTGGCCGCCGCGGACGACGCCGAGAGCCGCCGCCAGAAGCTCATCACCGAGTACGAGGACCACCTGGCCAACCCGTACATCGCGGCCGAGCGCGGATACATCGACGCGGTGATCAAACCGAGCGAGACCCGCGCCGAGATCATCCGCGCGCTCCGCTTGCTCCGCACCAAGCGCGACACCCTGCCGCCCAAGAAGCATGGGAACATCCCACTTTGACGTCCTCCCCGGCCATGAAGGACGGGGATTCCAACTGCTACGCGGAGGTAGCGGGTTGAGGTTCACGCTTCGGCGAGACCCGTACGGGCGTCTCTCGGCGTGCGCTGACGGCCCGTCCGGCCGCGATATTGACTGCCGCATTCACATCAGCGTTCGCCCGATGCCCGCAGGCTAAACACCGGAACACCGCTTGGCTCTGACGGTTTCCCGATGCGCAGTACCCGCAGACGCTACAGGTCTGCGACGTGAACGCAGGATTGACCTTCTCGACCCGTCCCGGAGCCTTGTGTTCCAGGCGTCGGACGAGCAGTCCCCAGCCGTTGGCCAGGATTCCCCGGTTCAGTCCGGCTTTGGCGCGGCGACGGTTCGGCAGGTACCTGCCTGGTTGGTCGGGGTCTGGTCTGGGCTTGGGGCGTCGAGTCAGCCGGGCGATGCGCAGGTCTTCCACGCGGATGACATCGAACCGCCGAGCGAGATCCGTGCTGGTCTTCTCGATCCAGTCCTTGCGGCGGTCGGTAGTGCGGCCGTGCAGCCTGGCGATAGCAGCCCTGACCCGCCGGCGCCGGTTGGATCCGCGACGGCACCGCATCAGGCGACGTTGCAGCTGCTTGAGCCGTTCCAGCTCACGATCCGACAGCCGGGGGGCAGGCCAGAAGTTCTCCGGTGGACAGGGCCGCCGAGACGGTGACGCCGCGGTCCACACCAACGACCGCATCAGTCCCGGGTGCGGGCATCGGCGGCGGGACGACAGCGAAGGCAAGGTGCCAGCGGCCGACCCTGTCGCGCGTAATGCGGTACGACTTCGCCCCCGGAACGGCGCGGGACAGCCGCAACAGTACCCAGCCGACCTTGGGCACCAGCACCCGCGCCCACTTCCGGCTCACCTGCTCGACACGGCCCGCCTGCGGCCCGACGATGCGGAACCCTTCGTGGAGCCCGGCTTTGCGCCAGGTCGGTCGTCGGTGGGTTCCTGCGTAAAAGCACCGAACCGCCTGGTCGAAGTCCCGCAGCGCTTGCTGCTGCACGGTCTGCGATCCGCCGCGCAGCCAGCTAAACACCGACCGCGCCTCGGTCAACTGCCGGCACTGCCCAGCAAAGCCCGGCGTCGCGCCCTTGTCACTGGTCCACATCGACCACTGCTCAAGCGCCAGGTTCCACACGTACCGCGCATGCCTGCACTGCTCCAGCAACGCAGCTCGCTGCGCGGGAGTCGGGTACAGCCGGAACCGGGACATGCCACATACTCAATCAGTCAGCACCGACAGTTCCCGATCCCCGAAGGGAGGGAGTCGCGGTTCCTCTTCCTGGACTACGGAAACTCCCCGCGACCACTCCGATGAGCCATGCCCCCGCCATATTCAAAGTCGTCAAGGGCGACCCGACTCCGGAAGAGCTCGCCGCCCTGGTCGTGGTCGTCGCGGCCCGCTCGGCGGCAACCGCCGTACCGGCCGAACCCGATCGGGCCAGCAACTGGGCGACGTACTGGCGCAACGCCCGGCAGCCCTTCCACGCCGGCCCGGGTCGTTGGCGAGCGTCCGCTCACCCGTGACACTGGGGCCATGGCCAAATACGAGGTCAATGCGGAAGCCGTCGAGCAGGCGAAGCGGCTGATCGACGGGCGGCAGTACGTGCTGGACAGCGACTGGGGTGAGGTGCAGCCCCGGGCGGACGACCAGAACGCGTACCTGGAGAACCACAGCTGGGAGGAGTACGCCGCCTGGCACCTCGGTCTCACCGTCGGCCCGTCGGACGAGACCAAGGCCCGCTACGGCTTCGTCATCGGCGACTTCCGGCGGATCCACCGGACCGCCCTGATCGCCTCCGTCTACCGCGCCTCCGAATGGCGGCACAAATCCATCGAGCTGGCCGCCCACGACCTCCTCCAACTCCTCGACAAGAAGTCAGGCCTGACCGCCTAGCTTTCAGGTACGGCGAAAGCGGATCAGTGGGTAGAGCGGGGACTGGGCCGTGTTGCGGGGTGGGCCGGGAAAGGTGGTGGCGGCGTCGAGGGTGAGGCCGTAGCGGGCTGCGGTGGCGACCAGATGGGACAGGGCGTCCTGCGAGCGGGACTCGTAGGGGGCGCGGCCGTCGGCGTAGCGGCCAGCGTCGGACTTCTCCGTGGTGGTGATGAAGACGCCGTCGGGGCGGAGGACGCGGGCGACCTCGGCGATGATCGGTTCGCTGTCATCGACCAGATGCAGCAGCCAGACGGCGACGACCGCGTCGCAGCGACGGTCGGCGATGGGGAGCTGGGCCGCGTCGGCGGCCGCGACGTGGCCGGGCAGCCGGACCCGGGCTTGCCGGAGCATCGCGGTGGACAGGTCGACGCCGTGGACGAGGTTGCCGCGGGCAACGAGCTCGGCGCCGACGATACCCGTGCCGACGGCGAGTTCGAGGACGCGACCGCCCTTCGGCAGCAGCGAGTCGACCGCTTCCGCCGCGGCCTGGGCGCGTTCGGGTCCGCCGCGCGTGTCGTCGTACCTCGCGGCCTCGGTCTCGTCGTACTCGATCCGCGGTGAGGACTTCCAGAGCGCCGGCCAGGAGATCCCGACCTGTGCGAGCATCCGGCGGAGCAACGGCAGGGAGAGCCCGACCACGTTGTGGTAGTCGCCTTCGATCCCGGTGACGAACGGACCGCCGAGTCCGTCGACGGTGAACGAGCCGGCCACCACGAGCGGTTCGCCGGTGGCGACGTACGCGTCGATCTCCTTGTCGGTGAGGTCGGCGAAGTACACCGTGGTCGACTCGAGTTCGCGGAGCTCCTGCTTCGCGTTGGTGTCGATCAGGCAGTGACCGGTGTGCAGCACACCGGTCCGGCCGCGCATCGACCGGAGTCGTTCCTTCGCCCGCTCCGGCGTACCGGGTTTGCCGAAGGGCTCGCCGTCCAGCTCGAGCACCGAGTCGCAGCCGAGCACGGTCGCGTGCTCGGTCAGGCTCGCCACGACGGCCCGTGCCTTCAGCGTCGCCAGCAGGCGAGCGAGTTCACCCGGGCTCTCGGCGGTGATGTCGTCCTCGTCGACACCGGAGACGATCACCTCCGGTTCGACCCCGGCGCCGCGCAACGTCTTCAGCCGCGCCGGCGACGCCGACGCGAGCACGAACCGGACGTTCACAGCTTGGCCAGTCACAGTTTGGCCAGCCACAGTTTGGCCAGTCACAGTTTGGCGAGGGCGCGACGGAGCGGGTCGAGCCCGATCGACCCCAGGTTCAGTGCGTCCGAGTGGAACGCCCGCAGGTCGAACGCGGATCCCTTGCGCTGCCTGGCCTCGTCCCGCGCCTGCAGCCAGATCCGCTCGCCGACCTTGTACGACGGCGCCTGTCCGGGCCAGCCGAGATAGCGGTTCAGCTCGGCGCGCAGGAACTCGGTCTCCATCCGCCAGTGCGCCCGGAGGAACTCGAACCCGAGCTCGGCGTTCCACCGCTCACCCGGGTGCCAGCCGAACGGGTTGTCCCGCGGGATCTCCAGCTCCAGGTGCATGCCGATGTCGATGATCACCCGGGCCGCCCGGAAGCCCTGCGCGTCCAGCATCCCGAAGCGCGCGCCGGGGTCCTCGAGGTATCCCAGCTCCTCCATCAGGCGTTCGGCGTACAGGGCCCAGCCCTCGCCGTGGCCGGAGACCCAGCAGGCGATCCGCTGCCACCGGTTCAGCAGGTCGGTGCGGAGCATGGTCTGCGCGCACTGGAGGTGATGGCCGGGGACACCCTCGTGGTAGACGGTGGTGACCTCGCGCCAGGTGGCGAAGTCCTCGACACCGTTCGGGACCGCCCACCACATCCGGCCCGGCCGGGTGGTCAGGTCCTCGGTCGGCGGGGTGTAGTAGATCGAGCCGTCCGAGGTCGGCGCGATCATGCACTCGATGGTGCGGATCTCGTCCGGGATGTCGAAGTGGGTGCCGCCCAGCTCGGCCACGGCCGCGTCGGCCAGCTGCTGCATCCAGTCCCGGAACGCGTCCTTGCCGTGGATCTTCCGGGCCGGGTCGTTGTCCAGGATCGCCGCGGCGGCCTCGATGCCGCGGTCGCCGCCGTTCAGGCCGGCCGCGATCGCCTGCATGTCGCCCTCGATCCGGGCCAGCTCCTCCCAGCCCCAGGCGTAGGTCTCCTCCAGGTCGATCGCCGCACCGAGGAAGTTGCGGGAGGCAAGCTCGTACACCTCGCGTCCGCAGGCGTCCTTCTCCGGCGCCCGCGACGCGATCTCGGCGATCAGCCAGCCGCCGAACTGCTCGTACGCCTTCCGCGCCGACGCAGCCGCGGCCTCCACGGTCGCCTTCACCGGGCTGTCCGGTGCCTGCGCGGCGAGGCCGGCGAAGAAGTCGTCACCGTCGGCGCCGGTCCAGCTGGCGATCCGCTCGGCCAGGTCCTTCACCTGCCGCACGGCCGACACCCGGCCCTGCCCGGCCTGCTCGAGCAGCGTCTCGCGGTAGCCGTCCAGCGTCGTCCCAACCTGGTTGAGCCGGATCGCGATGGTCTCCCAGTCCTGCTCGGTCGCGGTCGGCATCAGGTCGAACACCTGCCGGATCTCGGCCGGGACGGAGGCGATCGCGTTCAGCTGGTGCTGCGGTACGCCGGCCTCGTACGACTCCAGCTCCAGGCCGAGTCGCTCCAGGAACGCGTCCTTGGCGACCTCCTCGCGCGGGCTGCCGGTCGCCGTGGCCCGGGCTTCGGCGACGGACCGCCGGGTCAGGTCGATCAGCGCCTCGAAACCGGACGGGGTGTAGTCCGGCAACTCGTGGTCGTGGCCCTCGATCCCCATGAACGTCGCCGCCGTCGGCGACAGCGCGACGTACTCCTCGAGGTATCTCTCGGAGAGCTGGTCGATCGGGCTGTTCGGTGTGATGGCATCGGTCACCTGGCCGACCCTACCCCGCGGGGTCCCGCCCGGCTGACCTGTTTCTGCCGATACTGTGGCCGTCGCTGTCCAGCGCAGCTTGTCGATCCGAGGGAAGGAAACGGGGTTGACCCAGACACCGTTCGGCGGTCCGCAGGGCCAGCCTCCGCAGTACCCGCCGTACCAGCAGCCCGCGCCGCCGCAGGGGCCTCCCCCGCAGGCTCCTCCGGGTCCTCCGGGTCCTTACGGTCCGCCACCCGGCCAGTACGGCGGGCAGCCGCAGTACGGACCGGGGTCGGTCGCGCCGCAGCAGGGACCCGGCTTCGGGTGGGGACCCAACTTCGCACCGGGAGGACCGGGTGGTCCCGGCGGCCCTGGTGGTCCCGGCTTCCAACCCGGCTGGCAACCGCAGCGGCCGAAGAAGAAGTCCAAGGCACCCGCCGTCCTGGTGCTCGGCCTGCTGGCCGTGGCGATCGCCGGTGTGTTCGTCTGGAACACGGTCACGAAGAACGCCGACGACGACTACACCCCGCCGGTCAGCACGGGCCGCTACACGCCGTCCCCGACCACGACCTCCGAGCCGACCGGAGAACCCACCTCGGAGCCGACCGAGGAGCCGACCAGCACCAACACGACGGCGCCGGAGCCGGCCGCCATCAACGTCGTCGCCAAGAACCAGCTCTACAGGACCGGCCAGATGGCGACGACGAACTGCCGTGAGCCGCGGGTCCGCCCGACCAACAACCGGAACGCGGCCGCGTACTGGGCCGCGATCAAGCCGTGCCTGGACCGCGGCTGGGCGCCCCTGGTCGCGAAGGCGGGCTACAAGTTCGTCCCACCCCGGATGACGTACTGGGCGGGCACCAGCACCAGTACGCCCTGCGGCAACGGACCGGTCGCGGTGCCGTTCTACTGCCCGTCGAACCAGATGATGTACATGAAGGTCGACGTCTTCGTGAAGACGTACATGGAGTACCCGGACGCGGAGTCCAAGGCCTACTCGCGGATGTGGTACTCCCGCTCGATCGCCCACGAGTACGGCCACCACGTCCAGGAGCTCACCGGCATCCTCGAGGCCGCCCACGATCTGGAGTACGACGCCGCGTCGTACGCCGACCGGTTGCGGATGAACCGTCGTACCGAGCTCCAGGCGAACTGCTTCGCCGGGGTCTTCCTGGCCGTGAACAAGCGCAGCTACCCGATCAACGGCCTGATGCTGCAGGTGTGGAACAAGTGGGTCGTCACCTCCGGCGACAAACCGAACGAGGGCACCCACGGCAGCAAGGCGAGCCAGGCCCGCTTCATGGGCCAGTCCTTCAAAACCGGCAACCCAGCCACCTGCAACACCTTCACCGCCTCAGCCAACAACGTCAGCTAACGCAGCCTGTCAACCCTCGCAGCCAGCTACGCGGGCTCCTTCGTTGCGTTCTCGCCCGGCAGCCCCGCCCACCCCCTCGCGCGGCTGCCGCCGCTGACCTGCGCGCTTATCGCACGCCTTGACCTCCACCGCCTCCCCGTGATCCGCCAACAGATCCACGACGCGTAAGGCAACTGATCCGCGACGGGCTCGGAGTCTCGCGACCTCCGCGCGGCCGCCACCACGGCAACAAGCTCGTGCCGCATCCAGAAATCTTGGGGTTGTCTTCGAGCCCCTGATTGATTGGTGCAGTTCGACAGGAGGTGTCCGGCGATCGAGTCGCACGCCCGGTGGACTCAGGCGGGCAGTGGCCGCCAGTGGGTGCATACGTCCTGTCGAACTGCCGCACCCAGAAACCTTGGGGTTGTCTTCGAGCCCCTGATTGATTGGTGCAGTTCGACAGACACCCCAGGAGGTAAGGGTGTCAAGCGGCGGTGGTTGTGGTGCGGTGGGCCCAGGCTGTTTCGGGGTTGTAGAGGGTTCGGGTTTTGAGGCAGCCGTGGAGGATGCCGACGAGCCGGTTGGCGATTTGGCGGAGGGCGGCGTGGTGGCCCAGGCCGCGGCCGCGGAGTTGGTCGTAGTAGGCGTGGACGTGGGGGTCGTGCACGGTGGCGGCGAAGGCTTGCTGGTCGAGGGCGTTGACGAGGCGGTTGTTGTGGATGAACCGGGCGTGCACGGTCCGCAGTTTGCCGGATTGGCGGGTGATGGGTGCGGTGCCGGCGTAGTTCTTGCGGGCTTTGGCGTCGGCGTAGCGGGCGGGGGCGTCGCCGAATTCTGCGAGCACCCGGGCGCCGAGGATCTTCCCGAGGCCGGGCTGGCTGCGGTAGATCTCAGCGTCCGGGTGCAGGCCAAAAGAGGCCTCGACCTCGCTCTGCAGGGTGGCGATCTGGGTGTTCAACGCGGCCAGGATCGCCGCCGTGGAGCGCACGGTGGCCGCGTAGGCGCCGGTGACGATGTCGGACTGGCCGAGGTGTTGGGTGCGCAGCGCGGCGGTGATCGCGGCGGTCTTGGCCGCGATCTTGCGGCGGCGGTGTTTCTTCAGCACCGCGGTGATCTGGGCGGTGGTCAGCTTCGCCGCCGCGGCCGGCGTCGGTGCCTTGACCAGCAGCTCCAGCACGTCGCCACCAGACAAGGTCAACGGCTCGTGCTGGTAGGCGACCAGCGCGGCGGGAAAGTAGTCACGCAGCGCGGCCCGCAGCCGCAGCATGTGCCGGGTCCGTTCCTGGATCAGGTTTTGATGCGCCCGGGCCAGCACCTTCACCCCCTCGGCCAGCTCCGAATCGGCCGCCACGGTGCGTAGCTGGTGGCGGCGGGTCCGGACCATGTCGGCCAGCGTGTGCGCGTCGGTCTTGTCGTCCTTCGCGCCCGACAACGACACCACCTCACGGTGCCGGGCGGCCAGCTTCGGGTTCACCGCGAACACCAGGTACCCCGCCGCGACCAGCGCCCGCACCCACGGACCCCGCTCGGTCTCGATCCCGACCAGCACCTGCTCCGGGCCGTCATCATCGGACAGGAACTCCGCGATCAACTCATGCAACCGGGCCATCCCGGCCATGCCCTCAGCCACCCGCGCCACCCGCAGGACCCGGCCATCCGGATCCTGGATCTCGATATCGTGGTGATCCTCGGCCCAGTCATCGCCAACCAGCAACACCGTCAGTCTCCGCTCTAGTCGCACTCGGCTGTCAGCAGCCCGCAAGAGACCTCGGCGCCCTAATGGATCAGTGCTCACACCACCCAACCAGCCCAGTGGGCACGACACCCCATCAGCCATACAGATCTCCCGACCACCGGCAAGGGCACGCTCTGTCGCCAGGACTCAACGCCCAGGAGGTAGGAGTGCTCACTTGCCAGCGGCTACCAGGCACCGAGTCTGCCAGCGACCGACCCGATAACACCCATTAGGAGGTGTCCGGCGATCGAGTCGCACGCCCGGTGGGCTCAGGCGGGAAGTGGCCGGCAGTGGGTGTATACGTCCTGTCGAACTGCACCCAGGTGGACCGTTCTGCCGCAGCTCTGCCACGCAGGGCCACAGGCGACAACCAAACCACACTGTCTGCTGACCGGTATCGTGGCTGACCCACCAAAGTCGGCACAACCCCACGGGCCAGCCGATCACGCGCTCCGTGACGCGTACGCCCAGTAGCCCGGAGTCACCTGGCATGGCAGATCAACCGGGGCCAGTTCAGCTGATCACAGAACGGACGCTCTGAAGCACGAGATGTGGCAGAAAACTGGTGGCCCTCAGCATGGAGTGACTCGTCGAGCCACGACTCCGGCCGACAGGTGAACCCACTGCCACTCTTGGCGAGGAACAGGAACGACGCGCCGTCCTCCGCCGAATCGGTGCGCTTCCACCACCAGATGCATGACGTCCCCTGCGGCTCGTGAGTCGGTTCGACGGATGAAGGCTGCGGCACCGAACGCACTCTCATGCCGTAGAGAGCGTGCTCTGCAGTAACCGGATCTGCCGCGGTGGGTTGGGTGCTGCGTGCGCTCAATCCTGATCTGCGGAGCGCCGGCCTGTGCAGGTAGATTTGCCTGGTTCAGCAGCGATGAGGTGTCCCAGGTCTATACCTCGGACCGCTCTCCATCACCTTCGAATCGGGAGGCATCTTGAGACTTCTGCTCACGTCCGCAGGCGTCAAGAACGCCAGCATCCACCGCGCGTTGGTCGAGCTCCTGGACAAGCCGATCGCCGACTCGAGCGCTCTGTGCATCCCGACCGCGCAGTATGGGCACCCGATGGTCGGCCCCGGTGTCCGGGCCTGGCAGTTCATCAGTGGGAATTCCGAAAATCCGATGGTCGACCTGGGCTGGAAGTCCGTCGGCGTACTGGAGCTCACCACGCTGCCTAGCATCGATGAAGAGCGCTGGGTACCCATGGTTCGGGAAACAGACGTCCTGCTGGTGGCGGGCGGCGATGCCCTCTACCTGTGCCACTGGATGCGGCAGTCCGGACTGGCAGACCTGCTCCCGTCCCTGAGCGAGACGGTCTGGGTGGGGCTGAGCGCCGGGAGTATGGTGATGACCCCCAGGATCGGGGAGGACTTCGTCCAGTGGAGATCGTCGGCAGGTGACGACAGCACTTTGGGCATCGTCGACTTCTCGATCTGTCCACACCTGGCTCAGGAGGGCATGCCGGGCAACTCCATGGCCGAGGCGGAACAATGGGCGGCCGGCATCTCGGGTCCGGCGTACGCGATGGACGACGAGACGGCCATCAAGGTAGTCGATGGCATCGTCGAGGTCGTGTCCGAAGGGCACTGGAAGCACTTTCCCTTCTAGACCGGGCCCTACGGGGTCCGAACGCGCGACGTCACCGGTGGGCGGTCCGCGTCCCTTCCACTCCGCTTCTCGGCACTCCAAGCGCGGCCCTTCCCTGCCTAGGCTTTGAGCAACGCGGAGGTCTTCACGGGAGCGGGGTCCGGGGGCAGAGTGGTGGCCATGCGCAACTAGGACCGGCACACCCAGGGGAGAGCCCGATGAGTATCGAGCTGAATCACACGATCGTGCACGTGAAGGACCGATGGGCTGCTGCTCGCGATGTCGGCGAGGTACTCGGTCTGCCGGAGGCGGGAGCGTACGGGCCGTTCGCCGAGCTGAAGCTGGACAACGGCGCGAGCCTGGACTTCATGGACACCGAGGGCGAGATCCACGGCCAGCACTACGCCTTCTTGGTGAGTGAGGAAGAGTTCGACGTCATCCACGGTCGCTTGCGGGACGGCGGCCGCCAATGGTGGGCCGACCCCTTCAAGCGCCAGCCGCAGGAGATCAACCACGGGGACGGTGGCCGCGGCCTCTACTGGGAGGGCCCCGACGGTCACTGGCTGGAGATCATCACCCGCCCGTACGGCAGCGGTACCTGATCTCCGTCGGATGGACCTCTGAGGCGTTCAGCCGGACCCGTCCGATGTGTGCGGAGTGCGCCGTACCGAGGAGATGGTCATTCGTCGGGCAGGATGTTGCGGAGTGTGGTGACAACAGGGCGCGGCGCGGTGTCGACGGCGAGCCGGAAGACGTCGGGGCGGTGGTAGTGGCCGACCGGGTCGAACATTCGCCGCGCCGAACGCACCTTGGCGAGATCCAGTTCGGCGAACAAGACGGTCTCGGCGTGCCGGACAGGTCCGGCCAGGATCTCTCCGTTCGGGCCCACGATCACCGTGTTGCCGGGCTCGACCCAGTCAGGGTCGTCCGGCTCGGTCCGCCACACTCGGTCCCGGTCGGGGAAATCCGCCGGGATCTGGTCGACATGCAGACACGGATTCGCACCGATCACGTAGCAGCGGCCTTCCCGGGCTATATGTCGCATGGTCGCGATCCAACCGTCACCTCGCGCCAGCGTCGGTGCCACCCACACGTCGACACCCTGCGAGTACAGGTAGAACCGGGCCAGCGGCATGTAGTTCTCCCAGCAGATCAGCCCACCGATGCGTCCGAACGGGGTCGGGTACGTCTCGAGCATCGAGCCGTCGCCCATTCCCCACACGGTGCGCTCCGAGCCGGTCGGCATCAGCTTGCGATGCTTGCCGAGGAGATTGCCGTCGGCATCGAAGTACAACAACGTGTTGTAGATCGTGCTCCCCGTGGCCTCGCGTTCGTTGATCCCGATCACGAGATAGACCCCCGCTCGCCGAGCCGCTGCCCCGAGCCGGTCGGTGGCCTCGCTCGGTACGACGACGGCCTGGTCGGCCAGCATCGCGAACCACTGCTCGTCACCGTCCCAGATCGGCGGCCCGTCGATCCAGATCGGCGTACCAGGTACGAACGCCTCAGGAAACACAACCAGATCCGCCGCCTGTACTGCGGGATCGGCCAGCAACTCCTCCACCTTGGCCAGCGTCGCCTCGCGATCCATCAGCACATACGCCGCCTGCACAGCCGCAACCGTCACTGTCGTCATCTCGCCCCCCTCCCTCGACGATACGCCGACGGACCGCCGAGTGGAGTGGGCATGGATCCGGACTCTGTTGCTTCGCTGGGCCGAGCGGTCATTTGCCAGTCGTAGGCGTCACGCGCTCACGCCGCCGTCGTCAGGCGGGTGGTGGCGGGTTGCCCGCAAGGCCGAGCCGGGTCGCTTCGGCGGCGGCCTGGACGCGGCTCTGTACGCCGAGCTTCTCGAAGATGTGCGTGACGTGCACGCTGGCAGTCTTGGGACTCATGTAGAGCGTCGCGCCGATCTCGCGATTTGTCCGCCCGGCCGCGACCAGAGCAAGGACCTGACGCTCACGCTCGGTCAACGGCGGGTGAAGGTCTGTGCTGGCCGCGTGTTGCTCGTGGTGCTCGGTCACGGAGTCGTCGAGATGGATCCGGGCGATCTTCGCCAGCTCGTGAATCTGGCCGAGCAGCGGCGCCGCGCCGAGCTGCTCGGCGATCTGTCGCGCCGCTTCCAGCTCGCCGGTCGCCCGGCCGCGGGCGCCAGGTTGTCCGCGGCGAGCCAGCAGTGCCCCCGCTGCCCGCAGTCGGGCTTGCGCCTCCCAGTACGGCCGGCCGAGTGACGCCCATTCCTGTGCGGCCGTGAGCCACGGGATTGGGTCAGACGTGCCGCGAATCCGAGATCGTTCACCGTCGACAATTGCAGCCAGCGCTGCGGCCTCGACCCCGGATACGGCGCGCCGCAGGAGCGCCACGAGTCGATCGAAGCCGTCGGGTGACTGCGACGCGACCGCTGCTTCGAGACCGATGCGTAGCAGCTCGCCCGACAACAGCTCGTCCTCGGTGTCGTGGCTGAGTTCGGCGGCGTCCAGTGCAAGGGCCAGGGCCTCGTGCGGACGCTGCTGAAATAGGCGAAGCTGGGCCGTGATCTGTGCGTAATCGCGCTTCATCATGGGCTGGTCGTCGACCGCGAGCAACTCTTGCCCTCGCAACAGCTCGACGGCCTTCTGTAGGTTTCCTCGCGCCATCTGGATCAGCGCGAGCTCGGCGTCCTTGAACGCCGGTCCGGACGGGGGCCGACCCTTGTCGTCCCTGTTCAGCGCTTCATCCCACCGACCGGCGACATAGAGCTCGTAGACGGCATTGGACTCGATGATGCCCTCGAGCCAATGCTCGTTGACCATCAGGCGCCGTAGCTCGGCCTGGACGGTGTCCGCGACCGCCACTGCCTCGTCGGGGTCGCCGCGCAACCCGTGCACAAAGGTCAGCGTCATCGCCGCCATGGCCAAGTCCTCAGGTTCGGCGAGGTCGCGAGCGATCTCGAGCGCTGCCAGCGCCTCTTCCAGCGCCTCGTCGATTCGGCCCTCGCTGGCAGCGACCGCCCCCAGCCCCGCCCGAGCCTGGCCGATCGTCCGGGTGTCGCCGGCCCGGGTCGCATGCGCCAGCGCCGCCCGGGCTGCCTCGGCCTTCTCCGCCGAGCGGGCGTAGCCGCGCAGCATCATCGTGTGCGAGATGCAGACCCGGCCGAGCGCTCGGTCGTCACCGGCCGGCACCAGACGCCGTGCTCGCTCAAGGTCCGCCATCGCCCCGGCGAGGTCGTCGACCAGCGCGCGCAGCGTTCCCCGCATCAGCAAGGCCTCCAGGGTGCCCGCGTCGGCGTCGGACTCACCCACCGCTGTCTCGAGCAAGCCGAGGGCCTCGGCGTGCCGGCCGGCTCCGCCCAGCAGCGACGCCGCCCGCTCGGCGAGTACCAGGCGCTGTGGCGCCCGGTCATCGGCCAGGTCCGCCGGCCGCCACAGCGACGACGCAACGGAGAACCAGTGGCCGGCCTCGGCGAACGCGCACTCCTTCTCGGCGGCACTGGCTGCGACAAGCGCCCAACTGAAGGCTGCGTCTCGGTCGCTCGCGCGGTGATACTGCTCAGCGACCTCGGCGAGCTCCGATGCGATGGAATCGCCGCGAATGCGGCCCGCCAAACGCTTCGCGAGTCGCGCATGCAGGTCGCGGCGTTCCGAAGACAGCAACTGGTCGTAAGCGACCTCGGCGATCACCGGGTGCCGCGCAGCGCAGCCGACCGCCGGGTCCCGGATCACCAGACCGGAGTCACAGGCCTCTCGTACGGCGTCCGCGGCACCATCTGCAGCCGCCAGCAGGTCATCGTCATCGAGAGCGCGAGCGAACGTGCCGGTGGCCGCGACAACCACGCGAGCCGCCGGCGAGAGTGCCTGCAGACGCGCGAGCAGCAGTTGGCGCAACGAAGCCGGCACCGTCAAGTCACCGCGGACCAGTTCGACATTCAGGTACGGGTTTCCTGCGCTGCGCCGGTAAACGGCAGCAACCGTCTCCGCCGTACAGGTGGGTTGGAGAGCGCGCAATTGCTGCGACGTCTCCGGCTCGGTCAGCCGGCGCAGCGGCAGATCGACGACGGCCGGAGTGCGAAGCAATTCCCCGAGCCAGGTCAGGCGGTCGTGATCGGCAGTCTCGTCCCGCCATGTCAGCAGCACCAGCAACCGCCGCTCGGGCAGGTTACGCGTCGAATGGGCAAGGAAGTCGAGCGTGGACCAATCCGCCCAGTGAACGTCCTCGACCAGCAGGACCGTGCCCTGCGCCGCGTCGCTGTCGAGCACGCCGGCCAGGGTCTGCATTGACCATGCTCGGGCCGCCGCAGCCGACGGGAACTGGCCGGATGCTGCGGGTTGGCTCAGCGCCGCGGTCACCGTGGCGCCGAGGCCGCTGTAGGCAGTCGCCCCGGACATCGGCGCGCAGGCGCCGCGAAGGATACGCACACCGCTACCGGAATGCTCGTCCAGAACCGACCGGACGAGCAGTGTCTTACCGATGCCCGCCTCACCCCGAACCACCACGGCCGCTGAGCCCTCCGGCATGTCCGCGATCAATCCTCGCAGTACCGCAGCCTCGCCCCCGCGTCCGACCACCAAGCCGGCCATACCCCATCATGCCCCGCGATCGTCGTATCGCCACAGTGCGCCTACCCCGCAATCTCACGGGCGTTAGCACGCAAGGTTCGGGTGGGTGGGAGTCGGGCGTAGTGGGAGCGGCTGGGTAGCACGCGTGGGCTACTGGTGGTCTAGGAGTTCTGAGGGGGCTACCTGGCGCCAGGAGTCGGCGAGGATGTCTTGGAGTTCGGTGGTGTCCTCGAGGGCGGCCAGGCGAGCCCGGACCCAGTT
Source organism: uncultured Actinomycetota bacterium (assembly GCA_963770725.1). Lineage (GTDB taxonomy): Bacteria > Actinomycetota > Actinomycetes > Propionibacteriales > Kribbellaceae > Kribbella. The sequence continues at coordinate 146,940 of CAVYQT010000004.1, read as the reverse complement.
CGAGCCTGCCTCGTGCGGCGGAACCCAGAACTTTCCGGGTTCCGCCGCGATCAGCTCGTCTCGCTCCAATCGAGGGCACCGGACCGCGAACGACGTCTGGTCGTCCGGGATGGTGATGAACATCCGTCCGGCCACGTCGAAGGTCGGATGGCCCCAGCGCTCCTTCTCCTCCGTCTCCGGGAAGGACAGCGCGATCCGTCGTACGTCGTCTGCACCCAGCACCCTGACACCCTAGCCTCGCTCCGCCGTCCTTTGACGGAGCGGCGGAGCGAGCGAGCAGGTCAGCGCTTGCGACCCGGCAGGAGCAGGGCGACGACAGCGCCGACGGCGACGATGGCGGCGCCGGTCCAGACCGCGGGGACGAGGCCGTCGACGTAGCTGGCCGGGGTCTCGTAGGAGCCGGCTGAGGCGAAGACCGAGGCGAGTACGGCGACGCCCATCGCGACCCCGACCTCGCGGATGGTGTTGTTGGTCCCCGACGCCACACCGCGGTCCGCCTCGGGCGCACTCGCCATCACGACACTCGCCGCCGGGGCGAAGGTCAGGCCCATCCCGACACCGGCCAGGACGAACGGCACGACCATGTCGCCGTACTGCGTCGAGGCCGTGGTGACCAGGGCCAGCCAGCCCAGCGCGGCCGCGAGCAGCACCTGTCCGCTCGCAATCAGCACCCGCGGCCCGACCCGGTCGACGATCATCCCCGCGATCGGGGCGACCACCATCGGCGCCATCGTCCACGGCAGCGTCCGGACGCCGGACTCGAACGGGCTGTAGCCCTGCACCACCTGGAAGAACTGGGCCAGCAGGAACACCGCGCCGAACACGCCGACCGAGAACGTGAACGAGGTGAAGTTCACGACGCTGAACGCCCGGACCGAGAACAACCGCAGCGGCAGCATCGGAGCCGCCGTACGACGCTCCCACGCGACGAACGCGGCCAGCAGCACGACACCGGCGATGAGCGAACCGAGCACATTGCCCGACGTCCAGCCGTCGTCGGCACCGTGCACGACACCCCAGACGACGGACAGTACGCCGGCCGTCGCCAGGACCAGCCCGACCAGGTCCAGCCGCTTCGCCGGACCCCGGGACTCACTCAGCACCCGAGCGGCCAGCAGTATGGCGACCACGCCGATCGGCACGTTCAGCCAGAAGATCCACTGCCAGTTCAGCCCGTCGACCACCGCACCGCCGACGACCGGGCCGACTGCCACGCCCAGACCGGAGATACCACCCCACGCGCCGATAGCGGCACTGCGCAGCTTGTCGGGTACGGCGCCGGCCAGCAGCGTCAGCGACAACGGCATGACGGCCGCCGCGCCGACACCCTGGATCGCCCGGGCGCCGATCAGCATCCACGGCTCGGTCGCCAGCGCACAGGCGGCCGAGGCGACCGTGAACAGCGCGATCCCGGCCAGGAAGATCCGCCGGCGGCCGAGCCGGTCGCCGATCGCGGAGGCGGTCAGCAGCAGCGCGGCGAAGGCCAGCGTGTACGCGTTCACGAACCACTGCAGGTCGGTCAGCGACGCGCCGAGCTCGGCCTTGATCACCGGCAGCGCGTTCGTCACGACCAGGTTGTCCAGCGTGACCATGAAGGTGGGGATGCCCACCGCGGTCAGTACGGCGCCCAGGCCGAACTTCCGCGTGGGTGTCACAGGGGGCTCGCGCCTCGCATCGAGAGCGGTCGACGTCATCTCAGGCTCCTAGTTGTAATTCACTGATAACAAGCTTGATCACCAAAGTATGCATCCACTGATAACATGTCAAGAGAGTTCCGGAAGTACGCGGCGCTTACGGCGCCGGAAGGAGAACAGGCGGCGCGCGCGGCCGGCGCCGGTGCGGGACAGGCGCCGCCGGCGCTGGATCGGGAAGGAGTGACATGGGTGCGAGGGTTCGGTTGACCGCGGCGGAGCGTGGTGAGGAGGTGTTGCAGGCGGCGGTGCAGGCGTTTGGAGCCTCCGGGTACGCGGGCACGAAGACGGACGAGATCGCCCGACTGGCCGGCGTCTCCCAGCCGTACGTGATCCGCCTGTTCGGCACCAAGCAGCAACTGTTCCTGGCCGCGGTCCAGGCGGTCTGCGACAAGATCGAGGAGACCTTCAGCGCTGCCGCTGAGCGGGAGCCGACGCTGGCCAGCCTCGGTCACAGCTACGAGGAGCTGATGGCCGAGCGCGAACTTCTGCTCGTCCTTCTGCACGGTTTCTCAGCCAGCCGCGAACCCGCGATCGGCGACGTGGTCCGCGAACGCTTCGGCGGCATCTACCGCCTGGTCCGCGACCTGACCGGCGCGACCCCACTGGAGACCCGCGAGTTCCTCGGCACCGGCATGCTGCTCACCATCATGTCCGCCATGCAGGTCATCGGCCCCGCAGCCGTCGCCCTCCCCTGGGCAGAAGAACTGAACGCGACCCTGCACACCCCGGAGCCCTAGTCCCGGCCGACCTTCTGGCCGGCCGCGAACCAGATCGTCGCGGTGGCGAGGATCAGCGCCGCGACGGTGACGAGCATCGAGCCCGCGACGTCGGCACCCTGGATCAGCGCGGCCGCGATCGCCGCCGCCGGCCCGATCAGCAAGGCAATTGCCCCCGGCAACAACCAGCGACGCAGCGCCTGCCGGTGGACCAGCGCGTACGACGGAAGTTGTGCGGTGAACGCGGTCGCCAGATGCACCACCAGCAAGGCGATCCCGGTCACCACCAAGCTCCAGCTCACCTCACCGGGCGCCCGGATCATCCACCCGAGCGCGACCACCACGATGAAGATCAATCCGGACAACGAGTCCGGCAGGACGACCGTTGCCAGCAGCATCGGAATCGCGATCAGCGGGATCAGATCCAGCTGATCCCACGACTGCGCCGCCGACACCAGCAAGGCCACCGCGCCCGCAACCGCAACGCTGAGCCGCGCCACAACCGCAGCCCGCCCCGAGGCCCGCAACTGCACGAGCCACAGACTGATCTTTTCTGCAGCAGTCATGAGCGAATCCTCGGTGCGGACGCCAGCCTCGAAGCATCCCGCAGTACCTCGTCGAGGGTGCCTGCGCCGCGCCAGGGGACGGTGGGGACGCCTAGATCGCTGAGGCGGTCGAGTTCCCGACGCCGCTCGAGCATCCGCAGCCGCCAGGCGAGCGGCCACGCGATTGTGTCGTGCTCGTCAAGGTCGATCACCGAGGCGACATCCGGTGGCAGCGTGTCCACGGCGATGACCGTGTATCCCGAGTGCACGAGCGTCACGACGTACCCGAGCATCGCTTGTCTCAGCAGTGGGCTGAGCACGACGACGAGGCTGTCGGACTTGATCCGGTTCCGGCGGACGAGTTGGTGCTCGTCCTGCTGCCGGCCGCGGCGATCCGCATGGACCAAAGCGTCCAGGATCCGGCGAAGATGCCCGCGACCACTCCCGGAACGTACGCCGCGGACGAGGTTCCCGGTGTCGATCAGACGGACCCGGTCGCCGTGACGGAGGTAGTGCTCGGCGATCGACGCGGCCGCCCGTACTCCGGTGTCCAGACTGCTCGACCGCCCGTCGATCCCTTCGCTCACACCGATCTCACCACCGGTGTCGAGCAGGATCACAACCTCGGTATCGCGGTCCGACCAGGTCGACGTGACGTGCAGCTCGCGGGTGCGCGCCGAGACGGACCAGTTGATCCGCCGCAGCCGGTCACCCGTCCGGAACGGCCGTACGCCGGCCAACTCGGTCCCCTCACCCGGACGTCGCGACCGGTGCAACCCGACCAGCCCGGCCGGACGCGGCACGGAGTCGACCGCCTCGAAGCCCTCGCGCAACGGCAGCGTGGTCACGGCCAGCGGCTCCACCGCCGTCGCCGAAATCCGATACGCACCGAGCATCGAGGTCGCGACGACGGTCGGGCGCTCCAGCGCACGCATCCCCCATCGCTTCGACCGCAGCCCGACCTCGAGCGTCACCGCGCCATCGGTCACCAGCTCGGCGATCGCGGCCTGCGGCGGGTCGTACTGGAACCACTGCGCCCGCGGCAGCGCCACCGCGATCAGGTCGATGTCGGGATCGACCGTCCCGGCCACGCGCAGCCGGTACGTCGTCGCCTGCCCCTCGAACAGCACATCCGAATCCAGCTCGGTGTGCACCTCAGGCTGCTCACGCGGCCGGTAGTACCGTCCCCATACCGCGACGAACGCCAACGGCAGCCCGAGAACGGCGGCATCCGGCCGCCGGGCCAGCACTGCCACCAGCAGCAGAACCCCAGCCGCACAGACCGCCCGGATCTGGGCGTGCGTCGGCCGCCAGGTCACCGGGATACGCCGACGACGGTGGGTGGGGTCGGGACCGAGCCGAGCACAGCGCGTACGACGGTCGCGCCGGTCACCTCATGCAGCCAGAGCTCAGGGCGCACCGTGATCCGGTGTGCCAGCGCCGGTACGGCGACCGCCTTCACATCCTCCGGTACGACGTAGTCCCGGCCCTGGATCACGGCGTACGCACGGGCCGTCAGCAACAACGCCAGCGAGCCACGCGGCGACGCACCGACGAGGACCTGCGAGTCGCGCCGGGTGGCAGCGGCGAGATCGACGCAGTACTGACCGACTGTGTCGTCGACGGTGACCGTCTCGACGGCGTGTTGTGCGGCGAGCAGTCCGGCGGCGTCGGTGACGGGCTCGACGGTCTGGTCCTCCGTGCGGCGACTCATCCGGCGGCGCAGGACTTCCCACTCCTCCTCGGCGCTCGGGTAGCCGAAGCCGATCCGCAGCATGAACCGGTCGAGCTGGGCCTCGGGCAACGGGTAGGTGCCTTCGTACTCGACCGGGTTCGCGGTGGCGAGCACGTGGAACGGAACGGGCAGCGGGAAGGTCTGGCCCTCGACGGTGACCTGGTGTTCCTGCATCGACTCCAGCAGCGCGGCCTGGGTCTTCGGCGGGGTCCGGTTGATCTCGTCGGCCAGCAGCAGACCGGTGAAGATCGGGCCCGGCCGGAAGGCGAACTCGGACTCCTTCTGGTCGTACACGAAGGCGCCGGTCACATCCGACGGCAACAGGTCCGGCGTGAACTGCACGCGCCGGAACTCCAGTCCCAGCGCCTGCGCGAACGACCGCGCGGCCAGGGTCTTCGCCAGCCCCGGATAGTCCTCCAGCAGCACGTGCCCGCCGGCGAGGATCCCCGCCAGCACCAACTCCAGCGCCCCGGTCTTCCCCACCACCGCTTCACTGACCCGATCCAGCACCTCGCGGGAGAGCGCCGAGACCTCCGCCACCCCGAGCTCCCGCCCAGCGTCCTCGGCGTGCAGTTGTGGATCAGTCACAGTTCCTCACAGCTTCTCGATGGTCTGGACGGCGTACTCGATCTCGTCGAAGGATGCGGTGCGCTCCTCGTCCCCGGTGATCAGGCTCCACAGCCGCTCGCCGGTGATCTCTCGGGCTCGCTCCGGCTCGCGCACCGGGTCGATGCCGTGCCGGTGCACCAGCCGGTCGGTGGTCAGCTCCAGCAGCAACGGCCGGATCCGGCGGGTGAACGTCTGCGAGCCCTCGCCCACGCGGCGCTCCCGGCTCGCCTCCTGCAACCAGGTGGCGATGAACTGGGTCCGGTTGTCGTTGCTCCGGGCCCGGAGCGCGGCCAGCCTCTCGTCCTGCCGCGCCGGCCAGCTGGTCTCCAGCACCTGCGGCACGATCAGCCGCATCGCCAGTGTGCCGAACCCGACCGCGAGCGCCGTCGCGACGAACCACAGCGGCCGCGGTGCCATCCCGGCCGCCCCGAACACGCCGACCAGCAGCAGACTCACCAGCACGGTGATCCCGACGTGCTGCACGAGCATCTTGTTCAGCCGCATCGACCGGACCCGGGGCTGCCCCTGGCCCGGCCGCTCCGATTCCTCCAATGGCGTCCACTGGTACGTCATCCGCTCACCTCGATGTGGATGGCGGACAGATCGTCACGGAGGCGGAGCAAGGCGGACCGGGCCTCGGCGCGGGCCTGCTCGGTGGAACCATGGGTGGAGTACCGAGCCTCGCGGTAGAGCTCGCCGAGGCGGACGAGTTCGGGCTCGGAGATCCCGCCGACGCCGAGGACGCGCACCGTGAACTCGGCCGGAGTCTCCGACGGATCACGGGCCACCCCCGCCGACGCGGCCGCCTCCTCCAGCGCGACCCAGCACGCGATCACCGCGTCGGTCGCCGTACCGGAGTCGATCCTGGACAGGCCGGTGTCGACCGCCTCCGCGAGCCGGTCCGCCTTCATCCGCTCCCAGTCGGTGTCCTCGGTCTCCGCCTCGGGCAACTCGACCTGGCGGAGGACCCGGTAGATCAACCATCCGAGGAACACCGCGAGGGCCGCGATCGCCAGCCAGACCACTGCCTGCCAGAGCGACTCCAGCCACTCCGGGAACGGCCGCTGCTTCTCCTTCCGCTCCGGCGGCGGAGGCACCGGCGTCGGCGCACTCACGGTCTCGCCCGGCGGTTCCGTGGGCAGCGGTCGCGGCGAGGCCGTCAGCGTGCTCTCGCTGACCGGCCGGACCGGACCGCCGGCCGACGCGAGCACGACGAAACCGGCCGCCGCGACCCCCAGCATCAGCACGACAGCCAGCATCAGCGCGCCCCGACGCTTCCGCCGCATCCCGGAAGGCTAACCGATCAGAAGCCCGTATCGAGCCACGGAAGCCGGCTGGCGGAAAACGCTTCCGAGGCGGCCGCGAGCGCTCCCGGTGTGTGCTCCTGCGCCAGCCCCGCCAGGCTGAGCCGGACGAGCGACGGCTTGCCGAGATACACCGCGCCCAGATCCCGTACGTCGATGGTCAGGTCAGCCGGCCGGGATGTCGCCGCACAGGTCGCCCCGGCCGGGCCGCCGGCGAGGTGCCAGCTGCCCTCGTTCCAGGGCAGGAAGCCGTCCGTCACCGCAAGGACCACGTCGATCTCCCGCGCGTAGGTGCGGGCGGCGAGCGCACGGCCGACGTCGACCGGACGGACCCAGAGCCCGTCCCGGGTGATCGGGCCCGGAGCCCGGGGATCGAGCAGCAACTCCAGGAGCGGATCGTCCGACGGAAGCTTGCCGAAATGCGTCTCGCTCAGCAGGTCCGGCTCGAGCAGGAACCGCCAGAGCGCGACGTGCGACGCGAGGTCCGCGGCATGGACCCGGCTGACGTCGATGAACCCCTTGTCCGTGCGTTTGCTCCGGTAGTACGCGAACCCGGTCACCTCGCCGTCCCGCTCGGCCACGACGCAGCGCCGCGGCGAGCCGGCGGCCGGATTGCTCGTGACGTTGTCGCCGACGACGTACTCCTGCCAGCTCTCGTCGTGGTGGAACATCCCCGGCCGGTCAACCGCCAGCCTGTTCCGCAGCGCCGCACACGTCTCGAGGGCCTCGCGCGCGGCGACGGTCCTGATCCGTACGTCGTCCACGCCCGCCACCCGGCCGCAATTCGCGGGACGACTTCCTGATCACGATCTCCTGGTGATCCGAGGCCAGCCCGTACCCGAACCGGCCGTAGATGGCCGGTTCGCTCGCGGTCAACGCGGCGATCGGCTCGTTGCCCGCCTCCTGGATCTCGGTCAGCTGAGCGAGCATCAGGTCTCGCAGGATGCCGCGGCGCCGGTGCGTCGGCCGGACCGCGACCAGGGTCACGCCGGCCACCGGAATCTGCGCACCCGGCACCGTCATCCGCAACGAGAGCGCACTGGTATGCCCGACCACCTGGTTCTCGTCGGTCGCGACGATGGACCGCTCCGGCTCCCACACCCGCCGCTCGGACTCCAACTGCTCCTCGGTCCACGGCGCAGCGAACGCCAGGTCCACGAGCTCGACCAGCTCGTCCCATTCACCCTTGAACTGCCCGATCTCGATCGCCATACCCCTTGCCTACCAGACGATCCAGACAAACCACGCACGCTTTACAGTTCACTCCTCCCAGCCCCACCGGAAACCGTAGCGGCCCGGCCCGAAGTTCAGGACGACGCCATGCACCTCGGACGTGACGTCGACCGGCCGGACGATCTCCTCGGCGTCGTCCAGCTGCGAGAAACCACTGCACACCACCGGAAGCCGCGTCGGGTCGAAGCAGATCTCCAGCACGAACTCGCGCACCGGCAGGCGGAACTTCCGCTCGTAGTTCGTCGCCGGCGGGTACGGCGCGACGTTGACCAGCTCGTGTTCGGTGATCACCGTCTCGCCCTTGCGGAGCGGGCGGTCGAAGAGCAGCTCGGCGACGAGCAGTCCGTCGGCGGCACGTCGTACCGTCCGGCCCAGGTGACAGTGCCGGAGCGGCCAGATCGCCGGCAGCGGGCGGTCATGCTCGTCCAGATGCATGATCAGCACCCAGCGGTCCGGGCCGTCCGCCTCGGCGCGGAGGACCTGACGGGAGTGGTACGAGCGTTCACCGCCGTCGGGACCGATGTAGACCCGGTCGTGCTGACTGATGCGGGTCAGCCGCTCGTCCCAGCGGAGGTCGACTCCACTGACCGCATCCTCGACCGCGTCGGACGTCGGCCAGTACGCCGCGACGTCCGGCCGGTCCGGCACGGTGCTCAACCAGCGGCCACGCCGCCGCGGCCTCCCCAGCGAGGCCGACAGGGTGCCGGCCGGAACCTCGAGCACCGACTCGAGCAGCTCGACGGCCGCGAGCGAGTCCCGCCGCTCCGGCCGCGAGCGCCCGGACTGCCAGTAACTCAAGGTCGCACGGCTGACCGACACGCCTTCGGCCAGTAGGCGCTCGCGGATCCGCTCAAGTCCCAGTCCCCGCGCGCGAATGGCGTCGCGCAGCACGTCGGCGAACTCCCGCTCACCCATCCCACACCTCCGCCCGATCCCCACTTCGGACCCTAAGCACGTCACCGGTCTCCGGCCAGACCTCGGCCCCTTGACTGTTGACAGCCCTCGGCGAACCGATTCCGCGGGAAGTCAGGAAATTTCCCGGTCTGAAGGGAAAGTCGGCCCACCCCTGCCCTGGACTGATGAAAACCGTTTTCATATACTCGGACCCGTGACCGCCCAACGTAAAACCTCGTTGTCCTTACTGGTCGGCCTGTCGACGACACTCCGCGAGCCCGTTCTGCACGCGATGGTGGACGCAACCACCGTGGCGGTCGTGGTGGACCAGGACGCGCTGCCCGGGCGGGGCGTGCTGTCCTGGCGGGTGCTCGACGCATCCGGTCCGGTCGACTCCGGTGAGTTCGCGGTGGGCGACGACTGCGGAGCGTGTCAGCTGATCGAGTCGCTGCTACCACTGCTCGAGACCCTGGTCGCGCGCCGGCACTGGGATCACGTCGTACTGGCTGGACCACCGGCGATGGAGGCTCGCCCGTTGGCGGGCACGCTGGTGGCGTCGCTGCCCGAGATCACGGTCGACACGGTCACCTGCGTGGTCGACGCCGTACTGCTGGTCGAGCAACTCTCCGGCGACGAACTCCTGGACGAGCGTGGACTGGCTCTCGGGCCGCCCGATCGCCGTAACGTCGCCGAACTGACCGCACGGCAGATCGAGTACGCCGACGTGTGCGTACTCGCCAACGCTCACCGCATCGCCGCGCCTGAGCGACTGCACAACCTGCTGGCGCATCTGAACCCGCGTACGACGGTCGTCGCCGCCGATCCGGCTGGTGTACCGACCGGTCCGGTCGCGCGGACCGGGTTGTTCGACTACATGGCGGCCGAGGCGTGGGCCGGTGAGCTCGCCGCCTCGGACCGGGTGCAGCCGAGTGGGGACGGCGTGACGACGGTGCTGTGGCGGTCCACCCGACCACTGCACCCGGCCCGGCTGAACGACGCACTCGAGGACATCGTGGACGGCGTCGTACGCAGTCGTGGGGTGGTCTGGCTGGCCAACCGGCCGACACAGCGGGTGCGATGGGAGTCCGCCGGGTACAGCGCGTCACTCGGGATGCTCGGCGAGTGGTCCGACACCGAGCACCTCGCCGAGTGCACGGTGGTCGCGACCGGGATGGGCCTGGATCCTGCCCGGCTGCAGGCGGTCCTGGACGCCTGCCTGCTGACCGAGTCCGAGCTGGCCAGCCTGAACTGGCAGGACCTCGACGACCCGTTCGCCGGAGTCCTCTAACCGAGCAGCCGGAGACGGCGCGCGCTTAGCCGAGCAGTGGGAGGCGGCTCGCGTGCGGGCCGAGCATGTCGAAGTCGTCCTCGTCGAGCGGGACCCGGCCGGTCGCCTTGAGGATGTACGTCGTAGTGTCCCAGCCGATCACGTCCCACGCCTCCGGGCCGAACAGCCCGTCGAGCGTCCGGGCCGTGACCTGCAGACCCTCGGGATCCGGCTCCGGTGCGTCCGGCAGCTCGACGATCAGGTCGAGGTGGTGGACCGTTGCCTCCAGCACCAACGTCGCGACGAAGTCGGTCGCTCGCAGCACGTGACCCTGCGTCTCGACCCGCCGCCCCTTGTCCAGCAGCCCGAGCGTCGCTGCGCGTACGGCGGCGTCGGACAGCTCACGCCAGTGCTGCACCAGGCCCGCCGGCTTCCGGTACGCCGACGCGACGGTCCGGACGAACTGGTCGTCGCCTTCCGTCCCTGGCGGGGAGTCCAACCAGTAGGTGACGAAGTCCCGGTCCGGTACGGCGGTGGCCGGGCTGGCGAACGCCATCAGCGCACGCTCGGCGTCGTACAGGAGATGGACCAGGAGTGGGCCGACGGGCATGCCCTCGCAGCGGGTCGGGCGGTCGAAGTCGGCATCGCTCAGGCCCTGCACGGTCTCGGTCACTCGGCCGTACGTCCGGCCCAGCGTCGCGGCCAGCCGCAGCGGCAGCGCTCCTCGCTCGGGCGCCCTCATACCAAGCCTCCTCGGTGTGCGGTCCTCTTCGAACCTAACCCGAGAAAGGCCCGGAGTGTTCCTACAGACGCCGCGACTACGAGCGGGCGGTGTCGAGGTGGGCCGCGGCGACGGCCTCCAGGTGGGTGAGGTCGGAGGCAACGGTCGCGAACGTGTACCCCTGAGTCAGCCTCCGGTGCGCGGTCTGGCCGTCCGGCGTGTGGATACCGGCGGCGATCCCGGCCTCCTGCGCCGTCCGCGCGATCAACGCGACCGCCTCCTCGAACGGTTCCGCGACCTCCGGATCACCCGGGAACCGCGCCCCCACCGACAGTCCGAGGTCCGACGGGCCGACGTACACCCCGTCCAGACCGGGCGTCGCGCAGATCTCCGCCACGTTCTTCAGCCCGAGCGGCGTCTCGATCATCGCCAGTACGACGGTCGCCGCGTCGGCGTCGGCCGGGACCGGACCGACCCGCAGAGCCGACCGCATCGGGCCGTACGACCGCACGCCGGCCGGCGGGTACTTCGCCGCCTGCACCGCTCGGGTGACGTCCTCGGAGCTGTCCACCAACGGCACGATCACCCCGGCCGCGCCGGCGTCCAGCGCCCGTCCGATCGGTGTCGGGTGATTCGCCTCGACCCGCACCAGGCCGACCGAACCGGTCCCGAGCGAGGCGCCCGCGTCCACGGCCAGCAACCCGGTCAGCAACCCCTGGTATCCGATCAGCCCGTGCTGGCCGTCCAGCACGACGTAGTCGTATCCGACCCGCGCGATCCGCTCAGTCGCAACCGGTGCATCCAGCACCACCCAGTACCCGACCAGCTTCTGCCGATCCCGGATCCTGTCGGCGAACTCCTTCGACCCCAAAGCTCCTCCTTCGACGGCGGACAGCGCTTGTCGAGCCTAGTACGCCGGCCGGGTTCGGAGCGGGGCGTCTCAGACCGGCGGAACGCCGTGGCGCTTGGTGCTGAAGTGGCGGTCCTTGGACTGGGCGGCGGCCAGCCGCGCGATCAGGTCGGTGCGGAGGTCCTCGGGTTCGACGATGGCGTCGATGACCAGGTCGGCGGCCAGGCGGAGGATGTCGATATCGGTCTCGTACTCCTCGCGCAGCCGGGAGACGTACTCGACCCGCTCGGTCGCGTCGGCGATCTCCTGGATCTTGTTGTAGTACACCGCGTTTATCGCCGCCTCCGGCCCCATCACCGCGATCTTCGCGGTCGGCAACGCGACACACGCATCAGGCGAGAAGCCGGGTCCACACATCGCGTAGAGGCCGGCGCCGTACGCCTTCCGGACGATCACCGACACCGTCGGCACGGTCGCCTCGGACACCGCGGTGATCATCTTCGCGCCGTGCCGGATGATCCCGGCCCGCTCGACCTCGCTGCCGATCATGAACCCCGGTACGTCGCACAGATACACCAGCGGCACGTTGAACGCGTCGCACAACCAGATGAACCGCGCGGCCTTGTCGGCCGAGTCGACGAACAGCACCCCGCCCTTGACGGCCGGCTGGTTCGCCACGATCCCGACCACCTGCCCGGCCAGCAGCCCGAACCCGGTGACGAGCTCCGGCGCGTACGACGGCTTGAGCTCGAAGAACGTGTCCGTGTCGACGACGGCGTCGATCACGTCGTGGATGTCGAACCCGACACTCTCCTCGGCCGGCACCAGGTCCCGGGTGAAGTCGCGGGCCGGCGGCGAGGCGTCGTACGACGGCGGCCTCGACTGCCACGAACCGGGCAGGTAGGAGAAGTACTGCTTGGCCAGGTCGATCGCCTCGGCGTCGTCGGCCGCGAGCAGGTCACCGCAGCCGGACACGCTGGTGTGCATCCGGGCGCCGCCCATCTCCTCCAGCGTCACCTTCTCGCCGACCACCATCTCGGCCATCCGCGGCGAGCCCAGGTACATCGAGGCGTTGCCGTCGACCATGATCACCAGGTCGCAGAACGCCGGGATGTAGGCACCGCCCGCGGCCGACGGGCCGAACAGGCAGCAGATCTGCGGCACCTTGCCGGACAGCGCGACCTGGTTGTGGAAGATCCGCCCGGCACCGCGACGTCCGGGGAACAACTGCACCTGGTCGGTGATCCGGGCGCCGGCGGAGTCGATCAGCCAGAACACCGGCAGCTCGTCGCGGAGCGCCACCTCGGTGATCCGGACGATCTTCTCCACCGTCCGGGCACCCCACGACCCGGCCTTCACGGTCGGGTCGTTGGCGACGATCAGCGCCGGCCGGCCGTCGACCAGCGCGCGGCCGGTGACCACACCGTCGGCGGGCAGGCCGGCGTTCAGCGCGTTCGCCAGCTGCGCGTCCTCGACGAAGCTGCCTTCGTCGACCAGCAGCGCGATCCGGTCGCGGACGTAGAGCTTGTTCTGCGACGCGAGCTTGGCCGCCGCCTTCTCCGGCGGCGCCAGCGTCGCCTCGCGAGCGACCTTGACCTCGGTCCAGTGATCGTGGGTCATAACTGCCTTTCTACCTGCTACGTCCGAAGATCCGAGGGCTATCGGCCACAGATCTTCGGACGCAACGGATCATTCGACCGGGAGGCCGAGGCTGCGGGCGATCAGCATCCGCTGGACCTCCGACGTACCCTCGCCGATCTCGAGGATCTTGGCGTCCCGGTAGAACCGGGTCACCGGGTACTCCTCCATGAAGCCGTAGCCGCCGAACACCTGGGTCGCGATCCGGGTCGCGGTCACCGCGGACTCGGTCGCGTACAGCTTGGCCACCGACGCCGCCTGCTTGAAGTCGGCCGTCGAGGCTCCCGCGTCCTTCAGCGCGGCGGCCCGGTAGACGAGCATTTCGGCCGCGTCCGCCATCACCTTCAGGTCCGCGATCTGGAAGGCGACACCCTGCTTGCGGCCGATCGGAACACCGAACGTCTTGCGCTCACCGGCGTACTGGACCGAGAGCTCGAGGCAGGCCCGGATGCAGCCGAGCGCGACGGCCGCGATCGCGACCCGCCCGTCGTCGAGCGTGGCGAGGAACTGCGCGAAGCCCTTGCCCCGCTCGCCCAGCAGGTTCGCGGCCGGCACCCGGCAGCCGCTGAAGGACAGCGGGTGCGTGTCGGAGGCGTGCCAGCCGAGCTTGTCGTACGCCGCTTCGGCCACGAAACCCGCCGTACCACTCGGAACGATGATCGTGGAGATCTCCGCCTTGCCGTCCGGCTTCTCCCCGGTCCGGGCGGTGACCGTCACACAGGACGTGATGCTGGCGCCGGAGTTGGTGATGAACTGCTTCGAGCCGTCGATCACCCACTCGTCGCCGTCGAGCACGGCCCGGGTCTTCGTCGCGCCGGCGTCCGACCCCGACTCCGGCTCGGTCAGCCCGAACCCGGCCAGTGTCCGGCCGGCCACCAGATCCGGCAGCCAGGTCTGCTTCTGCTCGTCGGTGCCGAAGGTGAGGATCGGGTTGATGCCGAGCCCGACCGCGGCCTCCAGGGTGATCCCCATCGACTGGTCGACACGGGAGATCTCCTCGATCGCCACGCACAGACTGGTGAAGTCCCCGCCGGAACCGCCGTACGCCTCCGGAGCGGTCAGCCCGAACAGCCCCAGCCGGCCCATCTTCTGCACGACCTCCACCGGGAAGTAGTGCTTGCGGTCCCACTCCGCGGCGTGCGGAGCGATCTCCGCCTCGGCGAAGTCGCGCACGCTGTGGCGGAACTCGCGGTGCTCTTCGGACAGTTCGAACATGACGCACTCCCTCGTGCTTGACGCTTACGTAAACGTAAAGCACGCTGGGGTGTGTGCACAATATCCGGGTGCCCGCACAGACCTGGTCGATCGCCGAACTGGCCGCCGAGTACGACGTCACGCTGCGGACCATCCGGTTCTACGAGGACCGCGGCCTGCTCACGCCCGAGCGGCGCGGCACCGTCCGCGTCTACCACCCGCGCGACCGGGTCCGCCTCGGCCTGATCCTGCGCGGCAAACGCCTCGGCTTCTCCCTCGACGAGATCGCCACCATCGTCGACATGTACGACGCCGAGCCGGGCGAGGAGGGCCAGCTCGTCTACCTCCTCGACCAGATCACCACCCGCCGCGCCGACCTCGAACAGCGCCGCAAAGACATCGAGGAAACCCTCCACGAACTGGCCGAGGTCGAGCGCCGCTGCCACGCCGACCTCGAGGCCCTCCGCACCCGCTGACCCTCACCGAGTCGTCGGTTCCGGCGCTCCCCAGATTCTTCGACCGAATTCGGCGACTCGACCTCAGAGGGCGCCCTCGTAGGCCTTGAGGGTCTTGACGAAGAGGACGCGAAACTACTGCTGCTGACCACGACCGGCGCCCGCTCGGGCCGCCCGAGCACCACCCCGGCCGCGTACGCCGAGGACGCCGGCCGGCTGATCATCTTCGCGACCAACGCGGGCCGGCCGCAGTCACCCGCCTGGCTGCACAACCTCCGCGCCGACCCGGCCGTCACCGTCGAGGTCGGCGGCACCCGGTAAGACGCCATCGCCACCGAGATCACCGGCGCCGAACGCGACCGCCTGTACGCCGAACAGTCCACCCGGGACCCGGCGTTCGCCACCTACCAGCAGAACACCGCCCGCGTGATCCAGGTCGTCGCTGTCACCCCGGCCCGCGTCGGCGCGGCAACCGCCCAGTTGAAGGAGATTCACGCCGGCCTCCGCCAACAACTCGCCGAGACCCTGGCGGCATTCGACGCCTATCTCGCAGGCAACGGGCACCTCCCCGACTCGACCACCGAACTCCAGCGCCACTGCCTCTCGTTCTGCGGCGCCCAGCACGCCCACCACACTCGTGAAGACGGCGTCTTCCCGACCGTCGCCACGAACTTCCCCGAACTGAAGCCCGCCCTCGACCGCCTCACCCGCGAGCACGAAACTGTCGCCAGGCTCAACACCCAACTCACCGAGACGCTCGACCAACTGACCACGGCCCCGTCGCGCGAGACCGCCGTACGGCTCCGGACCGCCCTGCACCGCCTGGCCGCCGACCTCGAAGCCCACTACACCTACGAAGAAGCCCACCTGGGCCCGGCCCTCGACGCCGTCTGAGCTGCCTCGACGCGATCATCGGAAAGAAGTGTGCACATGCCGGCAGTGATCTTCCGAAAAGGGCAGGCGGCTGTCGATCCGGCCGTGGCGCGTTCGTTTGGGGGTGAGAGAAGACCTACGCGAGGAGGCAGGTATGGGCGAGATCACTGTGGTGTGCAATCTGACGCTGGACGGAGTCATGCAGGCGCCGGGGTTGCCGGACGAGGATCTGCGGGGTGATTCCCGTACGGCGGGTGGGCCGCGCCGTACCGCCATGACGCGATGGGCCGGGTCCTCGGTGGGCTCGCCCGCCCGACCGACGGCATGCTGCTCGGCCGTCGTACCTATGAACAATTCGCCGACTTCTGGCCGAAGCAGCCCGGCAACCCGTACACCGAGGCCCTGAACAAGCAACAGAAGTACGTCGTCTCGTCCACCCTGCACGACCCCGACTGGGTCAATTCCACCGTCATCTCCATCGACGACGTCCCGGATCTCAAGCGCGACAAGGACCTGGTCGTCCTCGGCAGCGGTGCCCTGCTCCGCTCCGTCCCCCACCTGATCGACGAGTACCTGCTCCTCATTCACCCGCTGACCCTCGGCACCGGCCAGCACCTCTTCGACCACCACCAGGCCCTGGACCTCACCCACACGGAGACGACCACCACCGGCGTGGTCATCTGCAGGTACCGGCCTGTTCAGACGGCGACGGCGGAGGTTCGCAGCGCGGATTCGTAGCGGCACAGCGCCAGGTCGGCGAGGCGGGGGTCGGCGCCGAGCGGAGGGCTGACGTGACGGCCTGCGGCGAGGCGGCGGACTTTGTCGGCGAAGTAGCCGGGGGCCAACAGATAGGTAGCTACCGCGACCCGGCCTGGCGTTCGGGCCAAGACCGAGGTCAGGTGTTCGCCTGCGCCGGAGACGTAGCCGACCTCGACCGGGCGGCTGATCCGCGTGGACAGCAACGCGGCCATTTCGGTGCAGTCCTGGAGCGCCCTGGCGTCTGACGATCCGGCGGCCGCCATGACGACACGGTCGATGTGGGACAGATCGCCCAGGCGGTCCGCCATGACATCCGCCAGAACTGGGTCGGGGCCTAACGCGGGGGCCGCGTCGACGCGGCCGGGCCAGCGGTGGACCTCGGCGGCGATGTCGACGTACACGTGATAGCCGCTCGACAGCAGCAACGGCACGACGACGGCCTCGTTGCTGTCGGCAACCACACGCCTGACCAGCCCCGGCAGCGCGGGTACGTCGACATCGACGAAGCCGAGCGACACGGGTACGTCGGGCCGCCGCCGAGCCATCAACCGGACCAACTCGTGGACCGCACGGATGCCTCGCGGATCCGCAGTCCCATGCGCTACCGCGATCAGGTCGACGGTCATGACGCGACCCCGGCCGGCTCGACCGCCAGGCGGTAACCGCGTCTCACCACTGTTCGGACCAGTTCCGGCCGACCGACCGCCGTACGGAGTCTGTTCACCGTGACCTCCACCGCGTGTACGTCCTCAGCTCCAGGAAGTACCGCGAGCAGCTCCGGTCGCGACACCACATCACCACCTGCCGCAACCAGGGCGGCCAGTACGGCGCGCGGTCCCGGACCGAGTGGCAACACCACACCGTCCAGGACCGCAGCACCCCCACGAATCACCAGTTGGCCGAACTCGGTCTCGATCGACCGCGCGTTGTCGTCCGTGAGCCGGTCGGTCACGATCCGGATCAACGCCCCGAGCCGGAAGCGGTCCGGCACGAGCGGGTCCAACCCCAGGTTGTGGAAGGGCACAGCTGTCACCGGCCCCACGCACGCGTTCAGCACCCGCCCGGTCCGCAGTGACGTGACCAGAGCGTCGTACTGCCCGGTCAGCGCCGCAGCGTCGAGCATGGCCTGCGCACCGGGCGCCGACGTGTGCACCACCGCGTCCACCGCACCACTGGAGATCTGCCCGATCGTCCGCTCGACCACCACCGGGTCAGGCGCCGGACCCCACCGATACACCTCGAGCCCGCGTACCGACGCCCCAGCTGACCGCAGCGCTTCCTGTAGGCCGGGGTCCGACAGTCCATGCAGTTGTACGACGATCTTCCGCCCGTCGACACCTTGGTCGCGGAGCCACTCCACCACCTCGGCGGTCGTCTCCGACCGGGCGGACCAGTGCTCGACCAGTCCGGCGGCCCGGATCGCGCCCCGGGCCTTCGGACCGCGGGCCAGGATGCGCGCCTGCTCCAGTGTGACCAGCAGGTCCGCGGCCAGCCCGGCCGTGTCGGCTGCCTCGATCCAGCCGCGGAAGCCGACCGCGGTGGTGACGACGACGTCGTCCGGCGGGTTCGCGATCACCCGCCGGGTCGCCTCGATCAGCGCGTGGTCGTCGGCGACCGGCACGATCTGCAGCGTCGGCGCGTGCAGCACCTTCGCGCCGCGACGCTCGAACGAGGCGATCAGGTCCTCCGCGCGACGGTGCGCGGTGATCGCGATCGTGCAGCCGCTCAGCGGCCCCGGCTTACTGTTCACCGAAGTTCACCATCACCTGTCCGTCAAGTACCTCTACGGCGTACACCGGCAGCGACACCTCCGGATCGTCCAGGCAGACCCCGGTGCGCAGATCGAAGACCTGCTTGAACATCGGCGATGCCACCGTCTGCACCTCGCCCCGGCTGCCGACGATGCCGCGCGACATCACGTTCGCCCCGCTGAACGGATCTTGGTTGCCAATGGCAAACACCGACCCGTCGTGGGTGCGGAACAGCGCGATCTGGACGTCCCCGACCAACGCGGCGACCCCACGCTCCGGCAGCAGTACGTCGTACCGGCAGACCACTGTCTGACTCATGGCCGTGATACTCATCCACGTCCTCGCTTCGCTCCGGGCGCGGCTGAGGCACCAAGCACGCTGTGTTTGATTGTGAACTCGCTTCGCTCCTTCACTGGCGTACCTCCAAACGAGGGCCGGCCAGCAGGACCGGCTCCAGCTGTCCGCGTTCCGCCGGGGTGGCCGGCCGCGGTTGGTTGCGCTCGACCACGTACCGCAGGTCGGCGTCGGGCTGGTCCGGGGCGTTCACGAAGGAGACGAACCGGGCCAGCTTGTTGGGGTCGTTGAGGGTGGCGCGCCACTCGTCCACATAGGCGTCGACGTGCTTGGCCATCGCGGCATCCAGATCGGCGGCGATGCCCAGGCTGTCGTTCAGTACGACGTCGCGGACGTGGTCCAGCCCGCCTTCGATGTCGTTGATCCAGACCGACGTCCGCTGCAGCCGGTCGCCGGTGCGGACGTAGTACATGAGGAACCGGTCGATCGCCTGGAACAGTTCCTCGTCGCTGAGGTCCGAGGCGAGCAACTCGGCGTGCCGCGGCGTCATCCCGCCGTTGCCGCCGACGTACAGGTTCCAGCCCTTCTCGGTCGCGATCACGCCGACGTCCTTGCCACGCCCCTCCGCGCACTCGCGGGCGCAGCCGGAGACACCGAGCTTGAGCTTGTGCGGCGACCGCAGCCCGCGGTACCGCAGCTCCAGCGCGATCGCCATTCCGACCGAGTCCTGTACGCCGTACCGGCACCAAGTCGAGCCGACACACGACTTCACCGTCCGCAGCGCCTTGCCGTACGCGTGCCCGGACTCGAAGCCGGCGTCGACCAGCCGCTTCCAGATCGCCGGCAGCTGCTCGATCCGGGCGCCGAACAGATCGACCCGCTGGCCGCCGGTGATCTTGGTGTAGAGGCCGAA
Source organism: uncultured Actinomycetota bacterium (assembly GCA_963770725.1). Taxonomy (GTDB): domain Bacteria; phylum Actinomycetota; class Actinomycetes; order Propionibacteriales; family Kribbellaceae; genus Kribbella. Next base: position 127,495 of record CAVYQT010000004.1, on the reverse strand, counting down.
GTCGCGGGCCACCTCGCCGATCGTGATCAGGCCTTCCGGGGTGATCTCGCCGCCCGGGATCCGTGGGACGACGGAGTACGTGCCGTCCTTCTGCATGTTCGCCATCACGTGGTCGTTCGTGTCTTGCAGCGTCGCGCGCTCGCCTTCGAGCACGTGACCGGCCGGGTCCAGGCTGGCCAGGATCGACGCGACCACCGGCTTGCAGATGTCACAGCCGCGACCGGTGCCGTGCCGCTCGACGATCTCGCTGAACGTCCGCAGCTCGGTCACCCGGACCACGTCGAACAGCTCGGCCCGGGACAGCGCGAAGTGCTCGCACAACGCCTTGCTGACCTCGACGCCGGCCTTGGTCAGCTCGGTGTTGAGCAGGTTCTTCACGATCGGCAGGCACGACCCGCAGCTGGTGCCGGCCTTGGTCTTGCCGCACACCGACTTGATGTCGGTGCAGCCTTCGTCCCGTACGGCGCACCGGATCGTGCCGGCCGAGACGTTGTTGCAGGAACAGACGGGCGCGTCATCGGGAAGCTCGAGCTTGACCGGCCCGGCGCCCTCCGGCAACAGGAACGCCGCCGGGTCCGCGCCGAGCTCGCGGCCGACCATCGGGCGCAGTCCCGAGTACGCCGACGCGTCGCCGACCAGGATGCCGCCGAGCAGCGTGCGCGCGTCGTCCGACAGGACGAGTTTCTTGTAGACGCCGGCGATCGGGTCGGCGTACACGATGTCGAGCGCGCCCTCCGACGTACCGAAGGCATCGCCGAAGCTGGCCACGTCGACCCCGAGCAGCTTCAGCTTCGTCGAGGTGTCCGCACCCGGGAACGTCGCCCCACCGCCGAGCAGCCGGTCGGCGACGATCTCGGCCATCGTGTAGCCGGGGGCAACCAGTCCCCAGACCCGGCCTTCGATACAGGCGACCTCGCCGATCGCCCAGACCCCGGGCACCGAGGTCCGGCAGGCCTCGTCGACCACGACACCGCCGCGCTCGCCGATCGCCAGGTCAGCCGCCCGGGCCAGCTCGTCCCGCGGCCGTACGCCGGTCGCGAAGACGACCACGTCGGCCGGCAGATCGGGGCCATCGGCAAGGGCCATCGCCTTCGCGGCACCCTGCGAGGTGAGCTTGACCCGGGTGCACTGGGTCGACACGAGAACGTCGACGTCGAGACCCTGGATGAGCCGGGCCAGCGCACTTCCGCCGCCCTCGTCCACCTGCAACGGCATCAGCCGCGGCGCGAACTCGACCACCTTGGTCGCCGCACCGAGGGCTCGGAGCGCACCAGCTGCCTCGAGACCGAGCAGACCACCACCGACCACGACACCGTGGACGTCCTTGCCCTCGCCCTTGAGCCGCTCGACGTACACCCGGAGCGCGGCCACGTCGTCGACCGTGCGGTAGACGAAGCAGCCCTGCGCATCGCTGTTCTTCACCGGCGGTACGAAGGCCGACGAGCCTGTCGCCAGGACCAGTTCGTCGTACCCGATCCGCTCACCACGCGTGGTCGTCACGACCTTGGCCGAGCTGTCGAACAACGCGACCTGCACGCCCTTGCGCAGTGTCACAGCCGGGTCGTCCCAGAGCTCCGGGTCGCCGAGCGACAGGTCGTGCGGGTCGCGGCCGGAGAAGTAGCTGGTCAGCGCCACCCGGTCGTACGGCAGCCGTGGTTCCTCGGCCAGCACGGTGATCCGCCACCGGATCTCGGTGTCACGCGAACGCAGTGCCTCGACCAGCCGGTGAGCGACCATCCCTCCACCCACCACCACTACGTGCCGGGCCTTGTTCAGCTCTGTCATCGTCGCCCTCCTGGTCGGTACTGGTTCGGTCTCGCCGCGGCGGAAGCGGTCGAGCAGATCGCCGACGGCGCCGGTGCAACTGCCGCACCCGGTCGTCGCCCGCGTCTTCGCGGCGATGCCGGCGACACTGTCGGCACCGCCACGCCAGGCCGCCTCGATCGCGGCCCTGGTGACCCCGTTGCACCGGCAGACGGTGGACACCTTCTTCGTCGGTACGTCGGGAGCCGCCAGCAACCCGACGGCGGTGACCGGCGTACCCCGGTCCGCCAGCAGCACGAGCTCCGCGGCCACGTCCGGCGCACCGACCGCGACGGCCGAACGCACGATGCCGTCCCGCAGTACGGCGCGGACGTACCGCTCACCGTCCTCGAGTCGCACCACCTCGCCCTCGTCATCTTTGTTGCCGAGGACAAGCACATCGAGCCCGCCCGCGGTCAGCCGCACAACGTCGTAGTCCGGCGGAGGCGGCGTCGGGACCGGGGCCGGGGCCGGGTCGACCGGCCCGTCACCCCGGCTGGCCTGACTGGCCACCACCGCCGCGAGCGATTCCGCCTGGGACCAGGCCGATGCCACCGTGCCAGTGACGAGGCCGTCGATCTCTGCGCAGTCGCCGATCGCGTGCACTCGTGGGTCGTCCGGGCTCGTGAACGTTTGATCGACGACGATGCCGGTGCGCACAGTCAAGCCGGTCGCCAGGTTGGTGCGCGGCCGCACTCCGCAGGCGACGACCAGCAGCTCGCCGAAGACCTGCCGACCACCGAGCAGCCGCAGCGCCCGGAACCGCTCGTCGCGCAGCTCGGTGCCCTCGAGGGTCGTGTTCAGCAGCACCTCGACGCCGAGCTCACGCACCGCGCGGGTGATCCGGCGGCCGGCGGTGAGCCGGATCGTCTTGTCCAGCAGGGTTTCACCGTCATGAACCAGCGTCACCGCGACACCGCGTTCGCGCAGTGCACACGCCGTCTCGACACCGAGGACACCACCCCCGAGCACGACCGCACGCCGTACCCGGGACGCGTCCTGGACGACCGCGCGAGCGTCGAGAGCCGACCGGAGGGTGCGGATCCCCTGGGCTTCGGGCACACCCGCGGGGACGACCGGCGTCGCACCGGTCGCGAGCACCAGCCGGTCGTACGCCCACTCGCGACCGTCGACATCGGTGACCACGCGCCGGACCCGATCCACCCGGGCCGCGGTCGACAGCACCTCGTCACCGATGACCGGCTCGGCCGCGCGACCGGCGACGTACTCGGTCAGCCTGCCGCGGTTGTACGACCCCTCGTCGCCGAGCACGGTCACGTCGTACGACGGAAGCAGCCCAGCCAGCCGTCGCCCGGCCATACCTCCTCCGATAATCACCACGCGTTCGTTCATGCCGGAACTCCAGTCGCCGGAAGGCTGGCGGCTGTGACTTCGACGGCACAAACCTTGAATTCGGGCATTCGGGAGACTGGGTCGAGAGCGTCGTTCGTGAGCTCGTTGACCGCGCCGGCGCCGCCGTAGTGGAACGGCACGAAGACCGTGTCCGGACGAACGTCGGCCGTCACCCGGGCCGGCAGGACCATCGAACCGCGCGCGGTCCGCAGCCGGACTGGGCGCCCGTCAGCGATCCCCAACTGCGCGGCCACCCGCGGGTGGATCTCGGCGAACACCTCGGGCTCGGCCTCGTCCAGCTCCGCCACCCTGCGCGTCTGGGCGCCGCTCTGATAGTGCTGCAGTAGCCGGCCAGTGATCAGATAGATCGGCGCCGCCGAGTTCAGGTCGTCGGCGACCGGGCGGTGATCGACCGGGACCACGTGCGCGCGGCCGTCCGGCGTACCGAACGAGTCCGCGAACAGTCGCGGCGTACCAGGGTGACCCTCGGAGGGCACCGGCCAGAAGAGCGCCTCGCCGGCGTCGATCCGGTCCCAGGTGATGCCCGAGTAGTCGGCCTTGCCACCCTTGCTGGCGAGCCGCAACTCCTCGAACACCTCGGCGGGGTCGGTCGAAAAGGGAACACTTCCCAGCCGATCGGCGAGTCCCGAGAAGATCGCCAGGTCACTGCGAACCTCACCCGGCGGCGTGATCGCGGCCCGGCGACGGATGACCCGGCCCTCGAGCGAGGTCATCGTGCCCTCCTCCTCGGCCCACTGCGTGACCGGGAAGACGACATCCGCCAGCAGAGCAGTCTCGGACGGTACGACGTCCGCCACCACCAACAGATCGAGCGACGCGAGCCGCTCCCGCACGGACGCCAGCCGCGGTGCTGACACCAGGAGGTTGCTGCCGTGGACGAGCAGGGCCTTGGGACCCTCAGAAGTCCCCAACGAATTGATCAGTTCGACCGCGCTCTTGCCCGGACCCGGCAGGTCCTCGGCAGCCACACCCCACACCGACGCCATGTGGGCCCGTGCGGCCGGGTCGGCGATGCTGCGGTAGCCAGGAAGCTGGTCGGCCTTCTGACCGTGTTCCCGGCCGCCCTGCCCGTTGCCCTGGCCAGTGATGCAGCCGTAGCCGCTGCCAAGGCGACCGGGCAGTCCCAGCGCCAGTGCAAGGTTGATGCAGGCCGTCACGGTGTCAGTGCCCTTGCTGTGCTGCTCCGCACCACGACCGGTCAGGATGAACGCTCCGGCGCCCCCATGCACGGGTGCTGCAGCAGCGAGCGCCCGCGCTGCACGCCGGATCGTCGTCGCCGGCACGCCGGTCACGCGCTCCGCCCTCTCGGGCCACCAGGCGGCGGTCGAGCGGAACAGCGTGTCCGGGTCGTCGGTGCGCTCGGTCAGGTACGCCGTATCGGCAAGACCTTCCTGCAGTACGACGTGGGCCAGCGCGAGCACCAGGGCCAGGTCGGTCCCGGGTGTCGCCTGGAGGTGGATACCGGCGCCGTCCTCGGTCAGCGTGGCAGTCGCCGTACGGCGCGGGTCGACGACCAGAAGCCCACCCGAGTCGCGGACGCCTGCCAGATGCGAGACCGCCGGCGGCATCGTCTCGGCGATGTTGCTGCCGACCAGCAGGACGGCACCGGCTCCGGCCACGTCGGCCAGCGGGAACGGCAGCCCTCGGTCGATGCCGAAGGCGCGGTTCGTCGCGGCCGCCGCGGAGGACATGCAGAACCGGCCGTTGTAGTCCACGTTCGCGGTCTTCAGCGCCACCCGGGCGAACTTGCCCAGCGCGTACGCCTTCTCGTTGGTCAGCCCGCCACCACCGAAGACAGCGACAGCGTCGTCGCCGTGCGCGGCCTGCAGCGACCGGACCCGGTCGGCGACGAAGTCGAGCGCCTCGTCCCAGCTCGTCTCCACCAGATTGCCGGCTGCGTCCCGGACCAGCGGGGTGGTGAGCCGGTCCGGCACGGTCAGCACCTCAGGCGCCGTCCAGCCCTTACGGCACAGCCCGCCCTTGTTGGTAGGGCCACCCTCATAGCTCTGAATGGCTCGCGGCCGCACCTCCACTGCACCCGGCCGGTCGACCGGGTGCAGAGTGGTGGCGCACTGCAGGGCGCAGTACGGACAGTGCGTGGGGACTCCCCTCACACGCGCTCCCGGCTGAGCGGGCCACCCTTGCGGAGGTAGCAGAAGTAGGTCACGGCCAGGCAGACCACGTAGAAGCCGCAGAAGACGTACAGCGCCGGGATCAGCGAGCCGAAGTTGCTGGTGGACATCGCGAATCCGCGCGGGACCAGGAAGCCGCCGTACGCGCCGACTGCCGAGGCGATCCCGATGCAGGCCGCCGCCTCCCGCCGGGCCCGGCCCGGGTCGTCCGGAGTGGTCAGCCGGAACACCGCCGGAATCATCCGGTACGTCGACCCGTTGCCGGCACCGCTCGCGATGAACAGAACCAGGAAGCTGATCAGGAACGCGGCGAAGCTGCCCGCGTTCAGCGACACGATCGCCGACAGGATGCCCAGGCCCATCACCACGAAGGCGAAGACCGTCACCCAGGCACCGCCGAGCTTGTCGGACAGCTTGCCGCCGAAGGGGCGGGCGATCGAGCCGACCAGGGCGCCGAGGAAGGCGATGTGGGACACCGTGATCTCGGGGAACGTGGTCTTGATCAGCAGCGGGAAGGCCGCACCGAAACCGATGAACGAGCCGAAGGTGCCGATGTAGAGGAACGAGATGATCCAGGTGTGCGGCCGCTTCGCCGCCGCGATCGAGGCGAAGAACGACGACGTCGCGACGGACAGGTTGGCCATCACCTTCCAGGCCAGGAAGGCGGCCAGCACGATCAGCGGGATCCAGATCAGGCCGGCCCGGTTCAGCGACAGCCCGGCACCGAGCACGATCACCACCGGTACGACGAGCTGGACCACGGCGACGCCCAGGTTGCCGCCGGCCGCGTTGATGCCGAGCGCGAAGCCCTTCTCCTTCTCCGGGTAGAAGAACGAGATGTTCGTCATGCTGCTGGCGAAGTTGCCGCCGCCGACACCCGCGGTGGCCGCGACCAGCGCCATCAGCCCGAACGGGGTGTCCGGCTGGGTGATGAAGTAGGACAGGCCGATGGTCGGGATCAGCAGCAACAGTGCGGACACGATGGTCCAGTTCCGGCCGCCGAACCGCGGTACCGCGAAGGTGTAGGGCAGCCGCAGCGTCGCGCCGACCAGGCTCGGCAGCGCGACCAGCCAGAACAGCTGATTGGTGCTGTAGGTGAAGCCCGCCGCCGGCATCGAGACGACCACGATGCTCCACAGTTGCCAGACGGAGAAGCCGAGGAACTCGGCGAAGATCGACGGCCACAGGTTGCGCCGCGCGACCGCCCGGCCCTTCTCGGCCCAGAAGGTGGCGTCCTCGGGATCCCAGACATCGATCCAGCGCCCGCGCCGGGGTGCCTCAACCGTCCCCACCGCGCCACTTCCGTCGCGGGTGGTGACGTCCGGTCGTGCCTCGAGCGTCATCGCAAGTCTCCGATCATCCGACCTCATCGATTAGGCCAGGACGCTATGACCGGGGTGTTTCCGAGTAGTCATCTTGTTGTTACGCCGCCGAAACGGCTCCCGCACACCTCACACCGGGTGGTGAGAGAACAAGCCCGGCGGCTGGGTACTGTGCGGGTACCGACGGCGAGGGGACAACGTTGAAACCGACTGGGCAGACCACCGAAGAGGCAGGTCTGGAGACTGCGGACGCAGGCCGCGGCGGGCGCTCCGGCGGGCGGTCCGGCGGGCGCTGGGCCTGGCGGGCGGGGATCGCCGCCGTCCTGATCGCCTGGCTGGTGCTCGGGTCGCTGGGCGGACCGACAGTCGGAAAGTTGAGTGAGGTCCAGGAGAACGACAACGCCAATTTCCTTCCGAAACAAGCCGAATCCACGCTCGTCAGTAACGAGTCCGCCAAGTTCGTCGACTCCACCGCGCTGCCGTACTTCGTCGTGATCGTGCGCGACTCCGGGATCACTCCGGAGGACTTGGCCAACGCCAACGAGTTCCTCGCCAAGGTGCCGACGCTGGACCTCGGCAACGGCAAGACGATCGGCGACTACCTCGCCGCGCCGGCCAAGCCGGTGATCCCGTCGGAGGACGGGAAGGCCCTGCTGCTCACGGTCGAGATCGACGGCGACCGCGCCGACGAGGTGGTCACCGACGGCGAAACGGTGCTGTTCGCCGTCGCCGACACCCTGCGGACGGCGATCAAGGAAGACCTCACACCCACTGGTCTCCAGGTCTACGTGACCGGTCCCGGCGGGGTGTTCGCGGACTTCGTCGTCGCCTTCGGCGGGATCGACGGAATCCTGCTCGGAGTCGCGCTCACGGTGGTGTTCGTCATCCTGCTGATCGTGTACCGCAGCCCGATCCTGCCGATCGCGGTGCTGCTGACAGCTGTCTTCGGCCTCGCCCTGGCCGCGCTCGTGGTGTATCCGCTGGCCAAGAACGGCGTACTGGAACTGAACGGGCAGAGTCAGGGCATCCTGTTCATCCTGGTCGTCGGGGCCGCGACGGACTACTCGCTGCTGCTCGTCTCTCGATACAAAGAGGAGTTGCACGACTGCACCAGCAAGTACGACGCGATGCGGGTCGCGTGGCGGGCGTCGATCGAGCCGATCGCGGCCAGCGCTGCCACTGTCATCCTCGGTCTGCTCTGCCTGCTGCTGTCCCAGCTCGGCAGCACCAAGGGCCTCGGCCCGGTCGGCGCGATCGGCATCGCCGGCGCACTGATCGCCTCGATGAGCTTCCTGCCCGCGATCCTGCTCGCCTTTGGCCGGCGGATCTTCTGGCCGTCCATCCCCCGGGTCGACCACGTACACGCCCGCGACCAGGTCGGCGGTCGGCGCCTGTGGGGACGGGTGTCCGGGCTGGTCGGCCGCAGTCCGCGCAAGGTCTGGGCGATCACCGCGCTCGCGCTGCTGGGCTGCGCCGCGTTCCTGCCGACGTTCCAGGCGAGCGGCACCTCCCAGGAGGACCTGTTCCTCGACCAGGTCGAGTCGGTCACCGGTCAGGAGGAACTCGCCAAGCACTTCGACGCCGGCGCCGGTACGCCGGTCCAGATCCTCACCCCGGTCGCCCAGGCCGACCAGGTGATCCAGACCGCCGCACAGGTCGACGGTGTCGGTACGGCGTCCGCCTCGGCGGCACCCGGCGTACCCCCGAAGGTTGTCGATGGCAACGTCCTGGTCCAGGCCACGCTGGAGGTGGCAGCCGACTCGCCGGAGGCGACCGAGGTGGTCGAACACCTGCGGACGGAGCTGGACAAGGTCAGCCCGGACATCCTGGTCGGCGGCACTACCGCGATCAACCTGGATGTGCTGAACGCCAGCGAGCGCGACCTGCGGGTGATCATCCCGGCCATCCTGGCGGTGATCTTCGTCGTCCTGATGCTGTTGCTGCGCTCGGTCGTCGCGGCGGTCCTGCTGGTGGTCGCGAACGTCGTCTCGTTCGCCGCGACCGTCGGGGTGAGCGCGCTGATGTTCAACCACGTGTTCGACTTCCCCGGCGCGGACCCGAGTATCCCGCTCTACGCGTTCGTCTTCCTGGTTGCCCTGGGCATCGATTATTCGATCTTCCTGATGACCCGAGTGCGGGAGGAATCGAAGGAACAGGGCACCAGACCGGGCATCTTGATCGGCCTGGCGGTCACCGGCGGCGTGATCACCTCGGCCGGCGTGGTGCTCGCGGCCACTTTCTCCGCGCTCGCCGTACTGCCGATCCTGTTCCTCGTCCAGATCGCCTTCATGGTCGCGTTCGGCGTCCTGCTCGACACCACCGTCGTCCGCTCGCTCCTGGTCCCGGCCCTGGCCTACGACGTCGGCAAGAAGGTCTGGTGGCCCAGTCGCCTGTCGAGAGCAGACACCTAAGAGCTCTGCCCGCCGCCTGGGTGCAAACCGACAGGACGTGTACGCCCACTGCCGGCCACTCTCCGCCTGAGCCCACCGGATTTCCGACCCGATCGCCGGACACCTCCTGTCGAACTGCACCCAATCACGCCGGATCCCAGTTCCGCCTCCACTACGCCTTCGCGGCCGAGCCCACCGACAACCCCGACGACCTGGCGGCGTACCTCGGCATCGACGTACTCGGGTGGTCGCCGGTCACCTCCGCGCGCCCGCTGCTCGCCACCGATCCGGACGACGGCCGGCTGATCGCCAACACCGCGATGGTCGATCTGCTGAGACCACTGACCTCCGGACTTGAGTGGCAACGCTACAAACCCGCAACCGTGGTCCCTCGAGTCGGCCAGTGAGTTCCCCGAGCCGATCCGCATCCCGGAGGCGTTCTCGATGGTCGAGGGCGGCAACGGACTGTGGATGGTGCTGGACGACGGCCGCTCGGTGATCACGGAGAAGAACCTGACTCACCTGCGGACCACCGGAATCACCTGGTCCACCGCACTCGAGATCGACGGAAGGGTGCTGCCGCGCCCGCCGATCCCGATCTTCGGCGGCCACCTCGTCGACCTGATCGCGAGTCCGCCGCCGAACTGGCCGTGCCCCCGCTCTACCTGATCAACGAGCACACGACAGTCGTCCGCTGGTGATTCGTACACTCGATGGATGGAGACGTTCGAGGGAAAGATCGTGGTGAACGACGGTGGGGGCGCCTGGGTGGAGGTGCCGGGCGAGGTGATCGCCGCGGTTGGTGGCGGTGGGCGGATCCCGGTGCAGGCCTCGTTCGACGGGGTCGCGTATCGCGGGTCGATCGCGTCCATGGGTGGGTGCATGGCGCTCGGGTTGCTGAAGAGCATTCGGACCGAGCTGGGCAAGGGTGACGGCGATCCGGTCACTGTGACCGTCGAGCGTGACACGGTCGAGCGGACGATCGAGGTGCCGGCGGATCTCGCCGCGGCGCTCGAGGACGGCGGGCTGCGGAAGGCGTTCGACGCGCTGAGCTACAGCCACCGGCGCGAACACGTGAACGCGATCAACGACGCCAAGAAGCCGGAGACCCGCGCCCGCCGGATCACGAAGGCCCTGGAGATGCTTGCCTGAGCGACGCCAACTCGGTGCGGTTGGCGACACCGAGCTTGGCGTAGATGTGGGCGAGATGCGTCTTCACCGTGCCGCGACTCATATACAACCGGGCACCGATCTCCGGGTTGCTCAGCCCTTCCACGGCCAGCGCGACGACCTCGCGCTCGGTCGGCGTCAGGCTGGCCCAGCCGGACGAAGGCCGTCCCCGTGCTCCTCGGGTACGGCGTACGTACGCGACGGCCTCGTCCAGTGTCAGCGGCGACTCATCGCTGATCGGCAACGTCGGCTGGTCAGCTGGAGCGGCGTACCCCATTTCGTCACGCGCGGCGGTGGCCGCGGTCGCCAGGCGAGCCGCGTCGGCGGTGCGGTTGGTGTGATTCGCCAGCAGGGCAAGAGAATCCAGGCTGTCGACGAGGTAGGTCCGCAGGCCGTGGTCGATCCTGATGGTCAACGCCTCGTGCAGCAGGTCCGCAGCCTTCTCCGGCTGCTCGCTGATCAGCGACCGGCCCTGCTGGTCGAGTGCGTCGGCGAGGACTCTGGGCAGGTTGTAGCGACGGGCGAGCGTCACCGCGCGCTCGAGAACCTCTGCAGGATTGTGCAGTGCGGCGGCGTACGTCGGTAGCAGCACCGCGGGCACGTATGTCTCGGCCAGCGGACCGTCCGGGTCCACCTCGCGTCGCATCCACTCGACGGCGGCATCGTGGTCCCCGCTCCGGTAGGAGAGCAGGCCCATCACCAGGCCGAGGTTCGGTACGACGGCAGCATCCGCCAGATCGAGAAGTGGGCGCATCAGCTCGTAGGCCTCGTCGAGACGACCGGATCGTGCCAGCAGAGTCGCCAGCTGTCCGCGAGCGGTCCCGACACGGTGGAAGTCGGCCAGCGGCTCGGCGGTCGCGAGTGCGTGCTTGGCCACCTCGACGGCCTGCCGCAAGTCTCCGATGGCGGCGAGGCTCTCGGCCTGCACCAGGAGCACCGTCGTCGCAACGCCCCGCTCACCGCGCGCGAGCAGGCCCGGGATCACGACCTCGGTCAGCGGAGGCAGCTCGTCGTGCCGGTCCCACAAGGCCAGCAGCACGCACTGGAGGGCGACGTTGGCATCCCGGGCGACCTCGTCCCCGAGGCCTTCGGCCAGCCGCAGCCCTTCCTCGGTCAGCTCCCAGGCGTCCTGAAAGCTGGTAAAGAACTTGCCAACAGCAACCAGCGCGAGGAACAGCGAGCGCAGCCGGTCGTCGCCGAGCTCGCTCGCGAGGCCCAGTCCGCGCCCGGCCGCGTCGTACCCGAACGGATCGACGGTGTCGGCGATGGTCGCGTACCCGAACAGCAAACGGGCCTGCAGCAACGACCGATCGTCCGGCGCGGAGTCGATCGCCCGGCGCAGGGAGCCGATCCCCTCCGGACCGGTCGCGCGCAGGTTCCACATCCACGGCAGCGCGGCCGCCAACCGCCGGCCACGGTCGGGATCCGTGGACAGCCCGTAGTCCAGCGCCGCCCGGTAGTTCTCTCGATCGGGCTCGATGACCGCGCGCCAGGCGTCCCGATCCCTGTCCAGTAAGGGCTCCGTCGCTTCCGCCGCAGCCAGGAAGTAGTCGAGGTGAGGATCCTGGACACGCTCTCCGGATTCGGTCAGCCGCAGTACGGCGTACTCGCGGATCGTCTCGAGCAGCCGGTACCGCCCGCCCTCCGCGACGACGAGCGACTTGTCGACAAGCCGCGCGAGAGTCTCCACTGCGGCGCCGCAGATCGCCTGAGCTGCGTCGAGGGTGAAACCGCCGGCGAAGACGGCGAGCCGGCGGAACACCTGCCGTTCGTCCGCCTCGAGCAGGTCGTGACTCCAGTCGATCGACGCGGCCAGCGTCTGCTGTCGCGCCGACACTCCCCTGGTGTTCCGGGTGAGTAGACCGAAGCGGTCGTCCAAGCCGGCCTCGATCTGTTCCGGCGTCAGCGTGCGCACCCAGGCCGCGGCCAGTTCGAGGGCCAGCGGCATGCCGTCGAGGCGGACACAGATCGACCGGATCGCTGTCTCCGATGCGGGGAACGGCGATCCGGCCCGCTCGGTGAACAGCGTCATCGCCTCGTCCGGCGCCAGCGCGGGGACCCGCCAGATCGCCTCGCCCGGAACATCCAACGGCTCCCGGCTCGTCGCCAGCACCGAGACCTCCGGACACGAGGTCTGCAGGGCGATCACGAACTCCGCGACACCGTCGATCACCTGCTCGCAGTTGTCCAGGCAGAGCAGGGTCCGCTTGGCCCTCAGCTGCCCGAGCAGCAGTCGCGTGCTGTCACCTGTCTCGACCAGTACGCCGACCGCCGCCGCAACCACCTCGGGAATCTGCGCACTCTCGGTGACCGCCGCGAGATCGACCCACCAGACACCGTCGGTCCAGCGATCCGCCAGCTGGGCCGCGACCTGTGCGGCCAGGCGTGTCTTGCCGCTCCCGCCCGGTCCGGTCAGCGTGACCAACCGATTTCCGGACAGTTGTGTTCTGAGTGCCGCGAGTTGTGTCTGCCTGCCGACGAAGCTGGTGAACATCACCGGCAGATTGTTCGGCACCACGTCCAGAGAGCGGAGCTGTGCGGCCAGGCTTTCTGACGTTGAAGTGAGCTCGAAGATGCGTTCGGGTGAGCCCAGGTCCCGCAGCCGGTGCACGCCGAGGTCCGCAGCCTCGTCCGGCGGCACCGGCACCGATGCCGTCAGCAACGTTTGCCCGGGGTTCGCGATCTCCAGCAACTGCTCGGCATGCCGCACCGCCGGCCCCGTCGCAGTGCCTGTGTGTACGGCGATCCGCACCAAACCCCCGCCGGTACCCCGACCACGGCCTCCCGCAACACTCTGGCCGCCGTGATCGCCTCGGCCGGATCGTCGAACACCACGATCGGCCCCGCGGCCTCACGCCGTACCAGCGTCTCCCCCGGCAACGCACCGACCAGCCGCGCCAGCCGGACGTGCGCGGGCGCGCTCGCGGCGCCGGCGTACGACGCCACCAGCACAGTCACGCCACTCATGAGCCGCAGTCTGCCAGCCCCGCTGTGTCGGGTCGCCCGTGTCGACAGTATTCGCTATGGTCCGAAAATAGTTGCGGGGGCCGAGGAAGTGAGGAGCCCATGGCAGACATCACTACCAGTGAACACGGCAGATTCGCTCTGCCCACCAAGAACCTGCCCGCACCACAGGTTCGCGACCTACCCGAACCACCCACCAAGGCCTGGAAGATCATCGGTCCCGGCATGGTCGGCGCCGGTGTCGGCCTGGCCTCGGGCGAGTTCATCCTCTGGCCGTACATCGCCAGCCAGGTCGGCCTGGTGTTCCTCTGGGGCGCCGTGGTCGGCGTCATCATCCAGTGGTTCCTGAACATGGAGATCGAGCGGTACACGCTGGCCACTGGTGAGACAGCGTTGACCGGCTTCAACCGCTACTGGAAGCACTGGGGCCTGTTCTTCGCGATCATGACGTACTTCGCGAACATGTGGCCCGGCTGGGCGACCAGTTCGGCGGCGATGCTCACCTACCTGTTCGGCGCCGGCGACCCGCGCTGGATCGCGATCGGCATCCTGCTCGTGATCGGCCTGATCCTGACCTTCGCGCCGGTCGTGTACGTGATGCTCGAGCGGCTGATCTTCGTCAAGATCCTGGCCGTCACGCTGCTCGTCATCCTGGCGCTGGCGTTCGCCATCCGGAGCAAGACCTACAACGCGCTCGGCGACGCGGTCACCAACCCGCAGTTCCCGGCCGACCAGCTCGGGTTCGCCCTCATCATGGGTGCGATCGCGTACGCCGGTGCCGGCGGTGGGCAGAACCTGGTGCAGAGCAACTGGATCCGGGACAAGGGCTTCGGCATGGGAGTGCACGTGCCGCGGCTGACCTCCCCGATCACCGGCGAGAAAGAGGCGGACCCGACCGCCAACGGCTACGTCTTCGACACCGACGAGGCGAACATGGCCCGCTGGAAGCGCTGGTGGAAGTTCGCCAACGTCGAGCAGGCCTCGACCTTCGTGGCGATCACCATTCTCACGATCGTGTTCACCTCGATGCTCGCGCACGCGACGTTGTTCGGGAACCCGGAGGTCAAGAACAACATCAGCTTCCTGAAGGTCGAGGGCACCGAACTGCAGACCCTCGTCGGCGGCTGGTTCGGCTACCTGTTCTGGGCGATCGGCGCGTTCGCGCTGTTCGCCGCCGCGGCCGGTATCGTCGACTACACGTCCCGGCTGACCGCGGACATGATCAAGGCCCGCTACCTGCGCGACTCGAGTGTGAGCGAGTCGAAGCTGTACTTCTGGCTGGTCTGGGGACTGGTTGCCTTCGGCATCGCTGTGCTGCTGGCCGGTCTGGACCAGCCGCTGGTGCTGCTGGTGATCTCGGCCTGCACGGCGGGCACGATGATGTTCATCTACTCCGGCCTGCTCTGGTGGATGAACTCCCGCGCCCTGCCCAAGGCGATCCGGATCAGCCCGGTCCGCACGGCAGTCCTGCTGTTCTCCGTTCTGGCGTTCGGCTTCCTCGCCGTCTTCACCGTCATCGACCAGATCCAGAAGAACTTCTGACCGAACCCCGGGTACGACGCCACGCGGCGTCGTACCCGGGATCCTTGCTCAGGCGAGGTAGTCGACGACGGCTCGCTCGGCGTTGACGCGTCGTTCGACGTCGCTGCCGTCCCGCACCTTGCGATACAGGGCGACGGACGCCTTCAGGGCCCGCAGGCAGTCGTCGCGGTCACAGCGGCCACGGTCTCGCTGAACTCGGGGACCAACTCGGGCGCCAGCGTCTCCAATTGCCGGCGTACGCCGGAAGGCTTCGGTGTCCGGCCGCGCACAGCCAGCGGGGCGATCGCGGCCGAGCGGACCGCGCTCAGCGCTCCGAGGGCCTCGAACAGCTCACCGCGGGCGATCTTCACCGCCGTGTAGTGCACCCACACCCAGAACCGGTCCTCGATCCACTGGGGATCCGGCTGCGGCCATTGAGCTGCCGACGCGGCGAGCACCTGGTCGACGCTGTCGTTCCGCTGCCACAGCACGGCGCCGTCCTCGACTCGGTCCCGCAGGTCCTCGGCCGTGATGAACTTCAGATCAACGTGCACCAAGGGCGGTCCGTACAAGGCGATCAACAGCCTCGGCTCACCACATGCTCACCCGTGAAGCTCGCCAGCAAGGCGCCCGAGCCGCTTGGCGAAGTCCTTGGCCTGAGCCAGGCACTCCGCCTGACCTGCCGGCGTGCAGACCAGCACCAGATCCAGATCCGAGTACTCGATCACTCGCTCCCAGAGGCGATCGACCCGCCGGCCGGTAGAGGCCACGAGCTCGAACCGCACCGGGTCGCCTTCCATCCCCGGCCACTCCGGCCCCAGGTAGCCGCCACCGGCCCCGGACACCCGCATCACCGGGCTCGTGCTCGCGGAATCGTGGCCGGCCGACGACGGAGCGGCGGCGCCGGCCGACGACGGGTGGCGGCGCGGCTGTGACCAGCAAGGCCAGCACTCCGGCGACCGCCGATCGGCAGCTGAACTTCGGGCTTCGCACGCGAACTCCTTCGGGTCCGGCCCGCCTCGCGCGGGCCACCCGAAGAACGTGTCATCCCCACCACCCCCGCGTGATCCATCTCGAGGACCAACGCTCTCCCTCGTCCGAGGGAGACGGTTAGCGGCGTGGGCCGTAGGGACCCGGGGGCGCCGTTGACGGTGGTGAAAAGGGAGTAGACCGACGTGGTGGCGGTGAGGAAGAGACGGTTGCGCTTGGGTCCGCCCCAGGTGAGGTTGGAGACGGTCTCGGGGACGAGGAGCTTGCCGAGCAGGGTGCCGTCCGGGTGTAGACGTGTACGCCGTCGGCGGCCGATGCCCAGATCCGGCCCTCGGTGTCGAGCCGGATGCCGTCGAAGATCCCGTCGCCACGCTCGGCGAACACGTCACCGCCGGACACTTGTCGCCGTCCACGGCGAAGACCCGGAGCTCGCCCTTCCTCGGGTTCGGCGATGTAGAGCACGATCGTCGAGGGAGAAGGCCAGCCCGTTCGGCCGGTTGAAGTCGTCGGCGACCGAGTCGCACCCCGTCCGGCGAGACCCGGTAGACGTGGCGACCGCCCGTCTCGATCTCCCCCTTGTAGCCCTCGTAGTCGCAGTCGATCCCGTACGCCGGGTCGGTGAACCAGATCGAACCGTCGCGCTTGACGACCACGTCGTTCGGGCTGTTCAGCCGCTTCCCGCCGACCGGTGGCGAGCACGGTGATGGGCCGTCGTGCTCGGTCCGGGTGACCCGGCGGTTCCCGTGCTCACAGGTGACCAGCCGGCCCTCGGTGTCGAGGGTGTGCCCGTTGTGTTCCCGGCGGGTGCCGGAAGACGCCACCTGGTACCGTCGTCTCGTCCCAGCGCAGCATCCGGTCGTTCGGGATGTCGCTCCAGAGCAGATAGCGGCCGGCCGGCGAGTACACGGGCCCCTCGACCCACCGCCCACCGGTCCACAGCCGCTCGAGCAGTTTGTCCCCGCGGATGCCTTCGAACCGGTCGTCCTGCTTCTCCCAGACGGCCGGCGCCGTACCAGCCAGCGGTTCGAGAATGCCCGTCATCACCACTCCTCACGACTCGCCTGTACGTCCGGGTGGAAAGCCTATTCCCTCCGGAGCCGGCGTGCGCCGGTTGTCCACCGCGGTTGGCCGACACCCCGACGTACGACACCCTCGAGCGGTTGCTGGACGGCGTTTCCAAGTCGTACCGCTGATCAGGCTTTCATTGCGGCGAGCGGAAGCTTGCCGGTCAGAGCCCCGTACTCGAGTCCTTCCTCGAGCGACCGCTCGCCGTACGGGCGTAAAGCGGGATCAGCACGGCGCCGACGACCAGGTGCATCAACAGCAAGGACACCTTGGCGTCGGTGGCGATCTCGCCGGAGTTGAACGGCATCGCCAACGAGAGCAGCAGTACGACGGACGCCGTGATCACCCACACCCGTCGAGCCTGCGCGGTGAATCGCTCGAGTAGCGCCAGGAACGCCCAGCCGGCCAGGCCGGCACCGAGCGACATGAGGATCACCATGCCCGGGCCGACGACTGTCGTCGTACCGGATCTGGTGACGTCGGAGTCGACGCCGAGCAGTGGATCGGCGACCAGCCAGACGAGGAACGCGCCGACCGCGGCCAACCCGGCGGCGGCTGCTCTCGAGGTACGACGGGCGCGGGCAGGCGCGACTGCAGTTGCGGACATCGGCGGGTCTCACTTTCTGACGATTTTCTGGAGATCATCAATGATGGAGAATCTCCACTAATCCTGCGCCCAGATGCTGGAGGAAGTCAACTATCGAGATCCATGGCTAAACTCGACCCATGGCTTCGGAACGGGATCAACTGGCCGGGCTCGCCCAGCAGGTGATGGACGTCTCGCTGTGGATGGCGCGGCACTACAACCAGCGCTTCGCCGCCGACCTCGGCCTGACCGACACCCTGGCCCGGTCGCTGCTGCAACTGGATCCCGACCATCCGGTGCCGACCCGCGCGCTCGCCTCGATGCTCGGCTGCGACCCGTCGAACGTGACGCCGTTCGTCGACCGGCTGGAGAAGGCCGGCCTGGTCGAGCGGCAGGTTGACCCGCACGACCGCCGGGTCAAGACGCTGGTGGTGACGACGGAGGGCCGGGCCATGCTCGAGCGGATGAACGACATCCGCGGCACCGACTCCCCGCCCCTGCAGGCGCTCACGCCGTCCGAGCGCGACACGCTGGAGAAACTGCTCGACAAGGCCCGGACCGCCGGCAAGGCGTACGAGGCCGAGCAGTGCGCCCGGGTCCGGCGCCCCCGTGTGAGGACGCCCTGTCTCGCAGACGGTCTCTTGACCCTGAGACTCGGGCTGGCCCGAGGAAGTCAGCTGTGTCCGACAGCAAGCAGATCACCAAGGTCCTGGTCGCCAACCGGGGCGAGATCGCCGTCCGGGTCGTCCGCGCCGCCGCGACGCCGGGCTGGGCAGTGTCGCCGTGTACGCCGAGCAGGACCGCGACGCCCTGTTTGTCCGGCTGGCCGACGAGGCGTACTGCCCTGGACGGCGCGACCCCGGCCGACTCCTACCTGAACATCGCCAAGATGCTCGACGTCGCCGGCCCGCTCGCGGCGCGGACGCCGTCCACCCGGGGTACGGCTTCCTGGCCGAGAACGCCGATTCGCGCAGGCCGTGATCGACGCCGGGCTGATCTGGATCGGCCCGCCGCCGTCGGCGATCGACTCGCTCGGCGACAAGGTCAAGGCGCGGCACATCGCCGAGCAAGGTCGGCGCGCCGCTGGTCCCGGGCACGCCGGACCCGGTCGCGGACGCCGACGAGGTGGTCGCGTTCGCCGAGAGTACGGCCTGCCGATCGCGATCAAGGCGGCGTACGGCGGTGGCGGGCGCGGCCTGAAGGTCGCGCGGACGCTCGACGAGGTCCCCGAGCTGTTCGACTCCGCTGTGCGCGAGGCAATCGCGGCTTCGGCCGCGGCGAGTGCTTCGTCGAGCGGTACCTCGACAAGCCGCGGCACGTCGAGACCCAGTGCCTGGCCGATGCCCACGGCAACGTCGTGGTCGTCTCCACCCGGGACTGCTCGCTGCAGCGCCGCCACCAGAAGCTGGTCGAGGAGGCGCCGGCGCCGTTCCTCTCCGACGAGCAGATGGCGAGCTGTACTCGGCGTCGAAGGCGATCCTGCGCGAGGCCGGGTACGTCGGCGCCGGTACCTGCGAGTTCCTGGTCGGCCAGGACGGCACTATCTCGTTCCTCGAGGTGAACACCCGGCTGCAGGTCGAGCACCCGGTCACCGAAGAGGTCACCGGTATCGACCTGGTCCGGGAGATGTTCCGGATCGCCGACGGCGAGGAGCTCGGATACGACGACCCCGAGGTGCGCGGCCACTCGATCGAGTTCCGGATCAACGCCGAGGACGCCGGGCCGGGATTCCTGCCCGCACCGGGCACGCTGACCCGCTGGCACGCGCCGTCCGGCCCGGGCGTCCGACTCGACGGCGGCTACGACCGGGCGAGACCGTGCCGGGTGCGTTCGACTCGCTGGTCGCGAAGCTGATCGTCACCGGCCGCGACCGGACCCAGGCGCTCGAGCGGTCCCGCCGGGCGCTGGCGGAGTTCGTTGTCGAGGGGATGCCGACCGTTATCCCGTTCCACGCGGCTGTGGTAGCCGACCCGGCGTTCGTCGGCGACCGCGTTCAAGGTGCACACCCGGTGGATCGAGACCGAGTACGACAACCAGATCCCGCCGTACGAGGGGCCCACCGATCGCCGGCCGAAGAGCGCGCGAGAAGGTGATGGTCGAGGTCGGCGGCAAGCGACTCGAGGTCGTACTGCCGGCCGGACTCGGGGCATCCGCGGTCGCGCCGCGGCCGGCGGCGGCGGAAGAAGAAGCCGGCCCGCCGCGCAGGCGCATCGGCAGGGCTCAGCCGCATCCGGCGACTCCCTGACCTCCCCGATGCAGGGCACCATCGTCAAGATCGCCGTCGAGGAGGGCGCGACGGTCGCCGAAGGCGACCTGGTCGTCGTCCTCGAGGCGATGAAGATGGAACAACCCCTGAACGCCCACAAGGCGGGCACCATCACCGGCCTCACCGCCGAAGTCGGCGCCACCGTCACCGCCGGCGCCATCCATCTGCGAAATCAAAGACTGAAAGGACACCGCTCCGCGGCGGCTGTCCTATCGGCCGCCCCCGCCGGCAACTCGCCCATCGTGGATCCGGATCAACGCGATGGGCAGCAACCCGCACACCAGGAACCCAGCCCACCGCCAGCGTGATACGCGAGCAAACGGCGGCGGACCGGCGGCGCTGGTGGCGGCTGCTGCCGTTTCAGGGGTTGACCCCTCGACAGGTGGGTTCTCCACTCGTATTACGGGTGGAGAACCCGCAATTTCGGTGGTTAACCACCGAAATTGCGGTGGTTCGAACCGGACGGTCAGCGGGATGCGGCGAGGCGGGATTCGAAGCCGGTGAGGATGGTTTGGAGGCCGAAGGTGAAGGTGTTGTCGGGGGCTGCGGAGTAGGTTTCGGCTGCGGGGGTGTTCCTGCGTTTGCGGAGGTTCGGGAAGCCCATGGCGACCTCCTTTGCCTTCGTGATGGTGTCCTCCAGGGTCTGATCGGCGTCGCGGCCTGAGCGGCTCAGGCGGCGGGTCAGCGAGACCTGGGCGGCCGATCCGAGTGCGCTTCCGGCGACGTAGATGAAGACCGTGGCGGCCGCGGCTCCGCGTCGGCGGGGGCGAAGCCGGCCCGTTCGTAGAGTTCCAGGCTGCGGTCGTCGTACCGCGACTTCCCCGGGCCGTACATCAGATGACTCCCCAGCGCCTGACCGAACCACGGGTGCCGGGTGAGCATCTCGTGCAACCCGGTCGCCATCGCCGTCGCGGCTTCCCGCCAGTCGGTGCCGTCGAGATCCGGCAACTCGATCTCTGCCCAGATCGCATCCCCAGCAAGGCGAACCAGCTCGTCCTTGGTCTTGATGTGCCAGTAGATCGCCGTCGCCGCCGACTCGAGCCTGTTGCCCAGGGCCCGCATATTCAGCCCGTCCAGCCCCTCCTCGTCCAGCAACGCAACAGCCGCCCCGACGATCTGCTCCGCACTCAATGTCTCCCTAGGCATACCCACACCTTAGTTGAACTAAGTTCAGCCAGCGCCATGAGCGGCAACCGGCCGGGACCTATGATCCGTAGGTGTCGACTCTGGTGCTCGCCACGAAGTTGTTCCTGCCGGCCGGCGGCCGAGCTGGTCGCGCGCCCAGGACTTGCCGACCGCCTGGACAGCACCCTGAGCCCGAGGCACCGGCTCACCCTTGTCTCCGCGCCGGCCGGGTTCGGCAAGACCACGCTGATCAGCGACTGGGTGGCGCGCCCCCCAGGCCATGGGATGGCTGTCGCTCGACGACGGCGACAACGAGCCGCCGCGTTTCCTGGCACATCTCTGGCAGCGCTCGCCGGGACCGGGCTCGACCTGGACCCGAGGCCACCCGCGCGCTGGAGGCCGCGCCCACGTCCGCCGCACTGACCTCGGTCGTGAACGACCGTTCGCGCCGGGCAGGAGCGGGCCACGGGCCGGCCAGCTTGGTCCTCGTCCTCGACGACGACCACGTGATCGAAGCGCCCGACGTGCACGAGGCCATGTCTTCCTGCTCGACCACGGGCCGGACCAGTGACCGACTGTGGCGACGCGGGCCGACCACCGTGCCCGCTGTCACGGCTGCGGAGCCGCGGCAATTCACCGAGCTACGGGCCGCGGACCTGCGCTTCGCGCCGGCCGAGGCGGGGGAATTCCTCACCGAGTGATGGGACTCCGCCTCTCCGAGGGCGAGGTGGAGGCACTGGAGGAACGGACCGAGGGC
Organism: uncultured Actinomycetota bacterium; assembly: GCA_963770725.1. Classification (GTDB taxonomy): domain Bacteria; phylum Actinomycetota; class Actinomycetes; order Propionibacteriales; family Kribbellaceae; genus Kribbella. The sequence goes on along the minus strand of CAVYQT010000004.1, from coordinate 106,030 downwards.
TGGATCGCAGGTCTCCAGCTGGCCGCGCTTCGCTGAGGGACGTCCCGGACCGCGGTGACGTTGCCGAGTTCATCGGGGCCTTCTCGGCAGCGACCGCTTCGTGATCGACTACCTGGCCGACGAGGTCCTTGCCCGCCAGGCGGCGGACGTGCGGGACGTTCCTGCTGCTGACCGCGATCCTCGACCGGCTGACCGGGCCGCTGTGCGACGCGGTCACCGGCCGGACGGACGGCGGCCCGGTGCTGGAGGAGCTGGACCGCGGCAACCTGTTCCTGGTCCCGCTGGACGCCGAGCGTCCTGGTACCGGTACCACCACCTGTTCGGCGACGTCCTGCGCGCTCGTCTGATGGCCGAGCACCCCGAGCAGGTCCCGGCGCTGCATCGGGCCGCGAGCGACTGGTACGCCGCGCACCACCTCGTCGCGGACGCCGTCCGGCACGCACTCGCCGCCGGCGACGACGACCGCGCCGGCTACCTGATGGAGTCGGCGCTGCCCGAGATGCGCCGCAACCGGCAGGACAGCGTGCTGCTGCGCTGGATGCGGTCGTTGCCGGACCCCGTGGTGCGCCGCAGCCCCGTCCTGTCCATCATGTCCGCCTGGTCGCTGATGATGGCCGGCGACCTGGACGGGATGGAGCTCCGGCTCGACGACGCCGACGCCGCGCTGGCCGCCGGCGCCCACGATCGGGCGCTCGCCGCGACCTGGGCCGACACCGAGGACCTGCGGACCGCCCCGGCGACCGTGTGGGTCTACCGTGCCGCGCTGGCGCAGGCGCGCGGCGACGTCCGAGCCACCGTGCGCCACGCCCGCCAGGCACTGGATCTCGCCGGCGCCGACGACCACTTCGTCCGGGGAGCGCGGCCGGGTTCCTCGGCCTGGCCGCCTGGGCGGCCGGTGACGTCGAGGCCGCGCTGGTCCACGTTCTCGGACGCGGTGCGCAGCCTGCACGCGGCCGGGAACCTGTCGACGAGCTGGACAGCACGGTGGTGCTCGGCGACATGTGGGTCACCGCGGGCCGTCCCGACCGGGCCCGGCAGCTCTACGAACGTGCCCTGGCGACGGCGACCGGGCACGGCGAGCCCTACCCGCGGGCCACCGCCGACCTGCACGTGGGACTGGCCGAGGTGGACCGCGAGCTGGACGACCTCGCCGGCGCGGAGGACACCTCGAGACCGCCGGGTGCTCGGCGAGCGCGGCTCGATCACCGAGAACCGGCACCGCTGGTACGTCGCCATGGCGCAGGTGCGCACCGCGACGGGCGACTACGCCACCGCGAGGCGGCTGCTGGACGAGGCCGAGGCGCTGTACCGGCCCGGCTCCTACCCCGACATCCGCCCGATCCCCGCCATGCAGGCCCGCGTCCACATCGCGGGGGAGACCTCGACGCCGCGCAGCGGTGGGCAGACGCGACGACGTGCGCCCGCGGACGCGGTGACGTTCCTGCGCGAGTACGAGCACCTCACGCTGGTCCGGCTCCTGCTCGCCCGCCATCACCGCGATCCGCGGCGGTGGCGACCCGCCCTGCCGGACGAGGTGGCGCTGCTGGACCGGCTCCACGCCGACGCCGAGCCGACCCGGGCCGGGAGCCTGCTGGAGATCGGCATGCTGCGGGCCCTGACCCACCACGCGCGCGGCGACCGACCGAGGCGCTCGTCGAGTTGGCCGGGCGCTGGACCGGGCGCCGGAGCCGGACAGCTACACACGCTTGTTCCTCGACGAAGGCGCACCGATGCTCGCCCTGCTGAGGACGCGGCCGTCCGGGACGGACGGCGAGTTCGACCTGCTGCGCGAGCACGCCCGCCGCCTCCTCGACGCCGCCCGGTCGTCCCGGCCCCGACGGACCGCCGCGGGCGAGGACGCGCTGGCCGACCCGCTCAGCGAACGCGAGCGCGAGGTCCTGCGGCTCCTCGACGGCGACCTGACCGGGCCCGAGATCGCCCGGCGAGCTATTCGTCTCCGTGAACACGCTCCGCACCCACACCAAACGCATCTTCACCAAGCTCGACGTCACCACCCGCTCGGCCGCCGTCCGCCGGGCCCGCGAGCTCGGCCTGCTGTAGCGGCGGTCCCGCGCACGGTCACATCAGCGGTCACCACATGTGGTGACGCCTGCTCACCACATCCGCCCTACGTTCCCGGACATCCCGCGGCACCCGCCACGGACCACCGGAAAAGGAGCCGGACATGACCATCACGCCCACCACCCTCACCAAGGCCGCCGGCGTCGCCGCGGTCGCCGCGGGCTGATCTTCATCGGCGTCCAGATCGACCACCCGCACCTCGACGCCACTCCATCACCACGACCGAGGTCGTGCGGGAGCTCGCTGAAGGTGCTGATGGCGGCCTGGCGCTGGTGGCATCACCGGCATGTACCTGAGCCAGGTCCGCCGCAACGGAATCCTCGGACTCATCGGCTACTTGGTGTTGCCGTCGGCTACCTAGTCATCGTGTGCACCACTCGCGCCGCGTTCGTGCTGCCCTCCATCGCCGGGACCAACCCGGGCTTCGTGGACGACGTCCTCACCGTCGCCACCGGGGCTGGGCATCGGCGACATCGGGGCGCTGGGACCGCCGATTCAGTCCAGGGCTTCGCTACCTGGCCGGCGGCCTCTCTTCGGCATCGCCCTGTACCGGCCCGCGTTCTGGCGCGCTGGGCAACCGTTCTGCTCCTGTGGGGAGTCGTTAGCGCCGTCGCTGCTCCCTCATGCCGGATGCCTTCTACCGACTGCTGGCCTTCCCGAACGGCATCGCCATGATCGGGCTCGGCTACTCGCTGTGGCGCCTGGCCACGCAGGGACACCCGACGCAGCCGGCCGAGGTTCACGGCCGGGCCGTCACGGAACGGCGGGTCAGGAATGACCCAGTACGACTCCACCTCGCACCCGGTCGGCGTCGCAGCGCCGGCCGGGCTCCCCGGGGGGATCGACCTGGCGGGTTCCCCACTGCGCTGGTGGCACTCGTTCTCATCCCGCTTGTCGCCGGGTCGCTCCGGCTTCTCGAACTCGCCGGCGGCCCGCAAGTGTTGCCCACGAACCCGCGGATCGACGCCTCACCTTCTCCCGCTCGTACTGCATGTCACCGCTGCCGCGGTGTACGCCGTCGTCGGTGCGTTCCAGTTCCCCGCTCGGATACGCCGCGCGCATCGCGCCTGGCACCGCCGCGCCGACCGACCCCGCGCACATCGACCCCGCGCACATCGACCCCGCGCTCGCCGGACACGGCGAGCCCAATCCGCGACAGCAGGCTCCTGATCATGCCCACCGACCCCCGCACACCCAACTGCTACGAACTCCGCATCCAGGGACACCTCGACCAGCATTGGTCGACCTGGTTCGGTGGCCTCGTCCTCACCCTCGAGGACGACGGCACCACCACCCTCCGCGGCCCCGTGAAGGACCAGTCCGAGCTCCACGGCCTCCTCGCCAAGATCCGCGACCTCGGCACACCCCTCATCTCGGTCAGACCCGTCAACACCCCGGAACTCCCCCCTTGAACAATGTTCAAGGAATCTCTTGCACATCGTTCGAGTAGTAAAGTACGGCCATCCTGAACTTAGCTCAAATCATCGGGAAGGGTGCGGCATCGACCCGCAAGTTGGACGAGTTCGTGGCGGCGACGGCTCGGGAGTTCGGGATCTCCGGGGTCGCGGTCGGTGTGCTGGCGGGGAGGAGAGGTTCGCGTCGTACGGCGTGACAGGTGCGGACCCCGCGGCCGCGATCGGCTTCCTACCGGCCGAGGACGAGTACATCATCACCGAAGGCGGCCTGACCGGCCAACGCGGCTACTTCAGCCGCAACACCGCCGGAACCATCACCGGCATAGACCTGGCCGGCCGCCTCTTCACCCGAACCCGCGACTAATGTGCCCGTGAAGCGTTCGGCAGCAGAGTCCTGGGAACAATCACTGGCTGGCTGGAGGAACACGCGCCGGCTGAGATCCCGCGCCGGTTGCCTGCTCTGAGGTCGAGTTGAACGGCCTTCTCCGCCGCTCACCAGCCCGTTCGCGCTAGCGCGGTGGCGCGTGTCCTGGTCCGCGCACGCCGCCGGAGGCGGCCAAGAGAACAGTCGCCGCCGGAGGCGGGTGTCCTTTCTGCGGCGCCGGATGGTGTCCTTCGCGGTGGGTGTTCTGTTGGAACGCGATTAACAGACAGTTCTCAGGTTTTCGCTGTAGGTTCCCTGCAGGCATTTCGGGGAGGAGGGTTCTGCATGTCCAAGAAGACCCATCAGCAGCAGCTGGCGGCGCGGAAGGCTATACGGCAGGCCGAGCGGGTCGCTGAGCAGCGGCGGCAGCGGCGGAACCTGGGGATCACGGTCGACGGCGATCGCCGCGGTGGTCGTGGTCGTGGTCGGGGTCTTCGTGGTGGTCGGGAACAACGGCGACGACCCCGGCGGCCGCACCGACCGAGCTGCCGTCGGCTGCCGGGCCGGACAACAAGCCGAAGAGCATCCCGACCGCGCTCGCGGCGGCGCCGAAGCGGGCGGCCGCGTTGCCGGCCGAGGTCGCGTGCACGTACAAGAAGGGCGCCGAGGCGGCGAGAAGAAGGTGAACCCGCCGGCTGACGGCAAGACCAAGGCGTCCGGTACGTCGAAGGTCAGCCTGAACACGTCGATCGGCGATCTCCAGGTCACCCTGGACAGCGCGCTGCACCGTGTACGGTGAAGAACTTCCTCAGCCTGGTCGGGCAGAAGTACTTCGACAACACGAAGTGCCACCGGCTGACGGTCGGCGAGGGCCTGCAGGTGCTGCAGTGCGGCGACCCGAGCGGCGAGCGGGAGTGGCGGGCCGGGTACAGCTTCGCGGACGAGGTGTACCCGACGCTGAAGTACGGTCGCGGCATCCTGGCGATGGCGAACTCCGGGCCGAACACGAACGGGAGCCAGTTCTTCATCGTGTACGGCGATGCGTCGGGGCTGGGCCCGAGTTACACCGGCGTTCGGGACGATCGACGCGGCCAGCCTGAAGCTCATCGACAAGGTGGCCGAGGCCGGAGTGGTTCCGCAGACGGGCCGACTGATGGGGCTCCGGTCACCCCGGTGAAATCAAGACCGCCACCGCCGCAGCCTAGAACAGAAAACCACAGCCGCCGCTCCCCTAGTGGGACAGCGGCGGCTGTGTTGTCTGTCAGGCCAGGAGGCCGTACTTGGAGCGGGGCCAGGCCAGGAGAGCTTGGATTTGGGCTATGCCGGCCTGCTCTAGGAGTTGTACCGGGCCGTCGACGAATGGTACAGGCCGGTGGCCGGGTCGCGGGCCTCGTTCCAGGCTCGTCGGCGTACGCCTGCATGGTCTGCTTGTAGCGGCGGTCCGGGGCGACCGAGTCGAGGATCAGCAGGTTCTTGAACCAGATCGAGTTGAACCGGGTCGGCTGCTTCCAAGCCGTCGTCCTCGGCGTAGAAGGCGAGTGACGCGTTCGCGACCGACTTGCGTCGTTCAGGTACTGCCGGTCACCCGTTGCCTTGTACAACAGTACGCCGGCCCCGAGCATGACGCCCTGGTTGTAGCTCCACTGCGTCTTCTCGATGGTCCCGGCCAGGTCGATGTGGTCCCAGTACAGCCCGTTCGGCGCGAGCATGCAGTCCTGGTCCACTCGTACATCCGCTTCGCCCAGGTCAGGTACGACCGGTTCTCGGTCAGCAGGTACAGATGCGCGCCGAGCTCGGCGCCCGGCCCGTTCGACACCGTGTTGCGGTCCTGGCTCCACGGCGCCTGGGTCCAGTACACCCCGCCGGCGCACGGGTGCGACGGGTCGGTGTCCCACCCGTGCACGACCAGGTCGAAGATCTCCGCGAGCCCGGGCCAGCGCGGCACGGTCACCGGTCCGCTTGTAGTGCTGGACCAGGTGCAGCCCGATCCACTCGTTGTCGTCGTAGAACTTGTCGCCGCCCTGACCGAGCGGCGGGCGCACGTACGAGTCGTAGCCCTTCGGCGTCGTCTCGGCGTTCCAGTACGGCTCGTACGCCGCGATCCGGCGGTCGGCCTCCTTCGACGCCTTGAGCCCGGCGCCCGGGATGCCGGCCAGGTTCTGGCCGCGATCGCCGCCTGCGAGTACGGCCAGACGTAGGCGTACGGGTTCGGGTGCGTGTTCGGGTACTCCTCGAGCAGGAGGTCCTGCCCCGCGTTGAAGTACTTGTTCAGCGCCTCGTACGACGCCTTGGCACGGGCCGCCGGGCTGGTCACGGCGTCAGCCGCGGTCAGGTGCAACGACCCGAGTACGGCGACCGCCAGCACACCGGCCGCGATCCTGGTTGATATACCAAATTTCCTGCGCATCGACCTGCTCCTCCTGGGCGGTGGCGGTTGACATCGATGTCACGTTCTAACCGGCGCGGGGAATCGCCGTCAATGGCTCAGCGCCCGACGGTTTATCGACAGGTTGGTATATCAAGCGGACGCGATCCGCGAAAGCGAACCACGCCGACCGCAGCCTGCAGCCGGCCGCGGAGCTGATCGCCGGTGAGCACCCGACGCCCCTTGGAACCGACCGCCTCGACCGTGCGCGCCCGGCCACCGATCGGCCCGACACCGCTCCGGCTCGAGTCACCCGCAGGCTGCGGATCGACGCCGACGTCGAACGCGGCCTGCACTGGGCCGCCGTCCGGGTCACCGTCCAGGTCACGTTCGGATTCCTGTTCCCCGGGTACGCGTCCCAGCCGTCCACCTTCATCACCTGGTACGGCGCCGGCGCCGGTCGCCGTCGCCCCGCCGTTCGACGAGGAGAACTCCGCGATGATCGGCTTGCCCTGGTACACCCGGATCTGCCCGGCGGTGGCCGCGATCGCGGTCGTTGGTCGGGCGCCTTCTCCGAGTCGTAGCCGCCGTACACCTGACAGGCGATGGTGTCGCACAGGTCGTAGGCGCGCTGCGTCGCCCGGTTCCGGTGGAACACCGAATAGGTGCGCGCAGCAACCGCCTGCGCCTGAGAGCGCGGCCGGACGCCAACTCACAAGGCCTCCCGCGGTACGACGCCGCGCAGGTAGTCTCCAACGACACGACGTTCACCGTGTCCAGGTGCGCACCAGACACGTCGACGGCCCGCAGTACACCGCGATAGCGCCGTACCGCTCCACTGGGCAGGACCAGACCGGTCACCGACGGGCCCTCGAACTGCGTCATCCCGGTGAACGTCTTCCACAGCGTCCATTTCCGCGTCTTCGCGTCGTACGAGCTCACCTTGGTGCCGTGGTCGCCGTACGGGTCGATCGACCACTGGTTCCGGGTCGATGCCTTGGGCAACGTGATAGACCTTGCCGGCCTTCAGGTCGCGGACCTTGAGGTGGTTGACCGTGACCGACCCGGATGCCGTCGGTGGTGTCCGCGGTGATCCGGACCCGGATGCTCCCGGTCGCCTTGCCGATCGCCGTACCGGGGTAATAGAAGTCGAGGATCTGCTGCACCGACTTGCCGGCGATCGCCGCCCCTTGAGCGCCGTACTGCGACATCCCGCGACCGTGGCCGAAGCCGCGACCGCTGATCGTGGTGTCCGCCGCCGCGATCGGCTCGATCTGACGCGCCTCCGCCGTCGCGCTGATCAAGGTGCACACAGTACGGCAACGGATCGCGCGTTCTTCATGACGACTCCGTACTGACGCGTCCCTCCGCGATGCTCAGGTCAGCCAGCCGCGCTGGTACTTCTGCCGGATGCCACCATTCACCTTGTACGTCGGGGATGGGCAGGCCGAGCCGGGACCGCTCCGCGCCGAGTGCGCCGTACCTGCGTGAGATCAGCCCGTAGCACCGCGTGCATCCCGGTCGGCGGCGACCAGTAGAGCGCGCCCCGCGGAAGGCCTGCAGGCGGCTCCCGGAGACACCGCCGTTGCGTTGTTCGGCGACGGGCAGGCCGAGGACGCTCGCCGGGCCCGAGCTCGCCGGAACCGGGCCCGGAAACCGCCCTGCAGGCTGCGTGCACCGGTCTGCGGCGACCAGTAGATGTCGCGGGCCCCGAAGTACGTCGCCCAGCCGGTCTTGATCGGTGCTCGCCCCAGAACGGCTGGCCGACCTCGCGGTAACCGCCGATGCTGCTGCGCGTACCGGTAGATCGCGGTCGAGACGCTCATGCCCATCAGCGTGTTGGCTCGTTGCCTCAGCCAGCCGAGTTTCTGTACAGGTTGTTCCCGGGGCACGCCGTCGCCTTGGTGTCGCGGTGGCCCGGAACCGTGTTCAGTCGGTGCCGGCCGAGCACGATCGTGTGCCGACGGCGACCGGTAGTTCGCGTCCATCTTCCAGGCGATCACCGGGCCGTCCTCTCCAGCATCTGCCGCGTCGGCGCGGTCTTCTCGAAGTTGCCGATCAGCGAGACGCCGAAGGAGTTCGCGTTGAACTCGCCGGTGTGCGCGCCGAGGACGGGCAGTTGCGCACCGCCGTACCGGCCCTCGAAGGCGCGGCCGAACGGTCGACCAGGAAGTTGTACCCGAGGTCGCACCAGCCGCGGCTCTTCACGTGGTACGTGTACATCGCTGCGCACCATCGCCGGGCACCTGCGTGCTGGTGTAGTCGTTGCGGTCGGCGGTGTGGTGGACGAAGCCGCCTGGACGGTCGCTCGTGTACTTCGGTCGCGCGCACGCCTTGCCGTTGTGGGCCCGCAGCCGTTCGTCGGCACCCCACGCCTTCCGGCTCACCATCGCCGGCATCGGGTACGGCGCCCTGCTCGCCGCAGGCTCGCTATTCTGCACGTCGGCCCGTCGCGGGTCCGTGTCGGCAGGGCTGGCGCCGGGCTGGATCAGGACCACCTTCGCGTCGCTGACCGTCGTACCGTCCGTGGTCACCGCACTGCCTGCACACCGGTGGCGTCGCCGACCCAGACGGCTCGGTGCCGGAGCGTTCGCGACCTCCGTGGCCGCCGGATCGGGGCCCGTGCTCGTCCTCGACCGTCAGCGGCTCCCAGGCTCGATCCACTGCCCGGCTGCGCTGCACCCGGACCTTCACCTCGACCCGCTCCGAGCTCCGCTACGGCCAGGTGATGCCGACCAGCTGAACGGTTTCGTCTCGGCCGCCACCGACGGACGCCGATGCCGGGGGCCGGGTTGAGCGACGCCTTCGTACGACGGTGCGATGGTGGTGTTGGCGCGGCGACTGGCGTCGGTGCGGACTGTTGGTGTGACATCGGGATGGACAGGGCGAGTCCCGTCACCGCGTGAGCGCCACGAAGATCGGGTGGTACTTGCTCATGGACTGCCTTCCGGCGGATATACGTACGTCGTCAGGCGGCGGTAATCGATTATGCGCACAGAGTGACCGGCTTCCGGGATTACGGTCCGCCCTGCGTGGCGCGGAGGGCTGTCTTTTCAGCGGAATTGCCAGACCGGGGTGGTGGGGCGGGGAACGAAATTGGACGACTTCGGTAGGCTCGACGTAAAGCCCTGCGAGGAAGGCCCGTCATGGAACATCATCCTGATCATCGCGGTCGTGGTGATCGCCGTACTGGCATACCGGTCGTACCGGCGGACCCAGCTGCAGAACCGCAAGCAGCACGAGATCACCGCCGGCCGAACTCGAGTCGGTGAAGCGCACCGCCGACGAGGACATCACCAGGTTCGGTGAGGAACTGCAGGACCTGGACCTGGACATGGTCGGCAAGGACCTCGGCGACGGGGCCCGGCAGGACTACCAGCGCGCCCTGGACTCCTACGAGTCGGCCAAGGAAGCGGTCGGCCAGGTCACCCAGGCCGAAGAGATCAAGCACGTGATCGAGATCCTCGAGGACGGCCGCTACGCGGCGGCGTGTGTGCGCGCCCGGGTCAACGGCGAGCCGCTGCCGCAGCGCCGCCCGTCCTGCTTCTTCAACCCGCAGCACGGCCCGTCCGTCGAGGACGTCGTCCTGGGCGCCCGCCGGGCGGCGCGCCGCGTGAGGTGCCGGCCTGTGCGGCCGACGCCGAGCGGGTCCGGGCCGGCGCCGAGCCGGACGTCCGCAAGGTCATGGTCGGCCCGCAGCGGGTTCCGTACTGGGAGGCCGGCCCGGCCTACTCGCCGTACGCGCAGGGCATGTTCGGCGCCCTCGGCGGTGTGATGACCGGTATGTTCCTCGGCACCATGCTCGGCGGCATGTTCGCCGGCGGCGGGTACGGCGACTACGCCGGCGGGCTACGACGGCGGCGGCGACGGCGGCGGCGACGGCGGTGGCGGCGACGCCGGTGGAGACGGCGGCGGCGACTTCGGCGGCGGCGACTCCGGCGGCTGGGACTTCGGCGGCGGCGACTTCGGCGGAGACTTCTGACCCCGACCTGACGACGAGCCCCGGCGACCACCACGGTCGCCGGGGCTCGCTGCTATCACTCGCCGAAGAGGTCTTCGCCTTCGCCGGTCATGGCGTAGTGGGTCACGCCGGGAAAGGCCACCGGGATCTTGCCGAGGCTCTCGATGACGGTGGACGTGCCGTTGGCGTGGCCGATCGCGTACAGGTAGGCGGAGTCGGTGTCGTGGTCGATGCCGGTCAGCAGGGTGCCCTGCTTGCCGCACTTGTACGCGACGATCGACTCGAAGCCCTGCCAGGTCGACGTCCGGACCGGCTTGACGATCGGCTTCATCGGCGACGTCAGCGGGATCCGGATGGTGTAGAGGGCGCCGCCGCGGGTGGTGGCCAGCACGTGTCGTACGTCCCGGTCTCGCTGATGATCGCCATCGTCTTCACCGAGGCGAAGCCCGGGTACGAGCCGAGCGCCCGGAATCCACCTTGGTGTTCCAGCGGAACAGCACACCGTCGTCGCGCAGCCCGTACAAGTAGCTGTGCGGCTTGCTCACCCAGCCAGCGTCGGACTCCTCGATCTGCCGTGAACCTGTCCCAGCCGCCACCGATCCGGTGCGTGGTGACCACCGGCTCCGGCTCGACCCCGTCCCAGCGGATCTCGGCCGCGTACAGGCCGGTGCCGCTGATCACCTTGCCGTACCACCACGACTCCGCGGTCAGGGCGCTGTAGTACCAGGTCGTGCTCTCCTTGGCACTGGACAGCTTGATCGGGGTGAACGGATCCGCTGTCGGCGGCCTGGTGGCGACGACATCCGCCCCGCCACTGTTCCCGGCCGCGTCGATCGCCCCGACGTACATGCCGCACGGGTTGGCGGCCGTCGCTGTTTCCGCGGCCCTTCCTTCAGTGCCGGCTCCCGGCGGTGTGGCCGCCTTCGCCGAGCTGATCAGCCGGGCCGCCAGCCCCAGCCTGCGGCCATCACGCCATACGCTCGTTTCAGTTTCATCTGGGTTCCCCTCTCTCCTACAAACCTCGATACGGCCCGGATCCAAAAAGTTGCCCCGCCTACGGGGACCGCCGCGATGGCAGAGACGCGCCATGGCGTGTTCAAGCCAGCGGAAGTGCCTTGTCGCGGCGTCACGCGGCTGGCGAGGATCACGCTGACAACGTTTTCCGGGAGGATTCCGTGGACTTCCACCTGCCCCGCGAGTGGCACTTGCGGCGCGCCGTGATCGCCGTATTCGTGCCGACCGGCCGGTCGCCTCGGTGCTGAGCGCTCCGGCGCACGCGCCCAGCAGCCCCCGGGCAAACTTACGCCGGAGCTGACCGCACAGCTCGAGGCCGGGCGCGCGGCCTTCTGGGTCCGGTTCGCACGGCAGCCCGAGCTGACGTCCGCGTCCCGGATCACCGACTGGAAGGCACGCGGCGAGACCGTCGTGTCCGCCCTGCGCGGCAAGGCGGACAGCGATCAGGCCGAGACGGTCAAGGTGCTGCGCGCGGCCAAGGCCGACTACGTCTCGCCTGCTACATCGACAACTCGATCTTACGTCCGCAACGGGAGCCGTGAACTCGCCGCGAAGCTCGCCGCCGATCCGAACGTGGTGTCGCTGCGGCTGCCGACGACGTACACGCTGCCGACACCCTCGGCCGATCGGAAGACCGCGGCCGCCGACGGCGTCGAATGGGGCGTCTCGGCCGTCCACGCCGACCAGGTCTGGAGTCGGTACGGCGCGACCGGCCAGGGCATCGTGGTGGCGATCATCAAGCTCGGCGCGCAGTACGACCATCCGGCGCTGGTGTCGTCGTACCGCGGTACCAACGGTGACGGCGGCTTCAGTCACGACTACAACTGGTACGACCCGGCCAATGTCTGTGCCACCGCGGCGCCGTGCGACAACGTCGGGCACGGAACCCACACGATCGGCACCATGGTCGGCGACGACCACGCAGGGCGCCAGATCGGTGTGGCGCCCGGCGCTCGCTGGATCTCCGCCAAGGGATGCGCCGACAAGAACGGCTGCGGCGACCTGACGCTGGCGCTGAGCGCTCAGTGGATGCTGGCACCCACCAAGGCGGACGGAACGGACCCGGACCCGTCGAAGCGGCCGAACATCATCAACAACTCGTGGTCCACCTTCACCAGCGACCCGTTCTACCAGGAGTGGGTCCGGCAGTGGACGGCCGCCGGCATCTTCACGACCTTTGCTGCCGGCAACATCGGACCGGCCTGCGCGACCCTCGGCTCCCCCGGTGACTACCCGGAGTCGTACGCCGTCGGCGCCGTGAACCAGCGGGGCGCGGTGGCGAGTTCTCGGCGCGCGGCAACCCGGCGTCCGGTGATGTCAAGCCCGACATCGTCGCGCCCGGCGAGATGGTGCTGTCCAGCGTTCCCGACGGCCGGTACTCCTACTACAGCGGTACGTGATGGCCGCGCCGCATCTCAGTGCCGCCGTCGCCCTGTTGTGGTCGGCCGCACCGTCCCTCACCGGCGACATCGCTCGCACCGCGGGCCATCCTGGACCGGACCGCACACGACCACGACGACACCAGCTGCGGCGGAACCGCAGCTGACAACAACGTCTACGGCGAAGGCATGCTGGACGTTCTCGAGGCCGTCAACAACGCACCTCGCACCGGCACCGGCCTGCTCACCGGGACCGTCACCGACACAGCCGGCACGCCGCTGGCCGGGGTCGAGCTCAGCGCTCCGAGCAGCAACGTCGTGACGACCGATGCCGAGGGCAAGTATCAGCTGTACCTCGACGCCTGCGACCACGAGGTGATGACGTCCAGGATTCGTCAACGACAGCCAGCGGTTCACCGTGCACGTCGATACGCAGGCCACCACGACGAAGGACCTCCGGCTCGCGGTCACGCCGCGCTCGACGTTGAGCGGGCTCGTCCGGGACGGTTCGGGCCACGGCTCTCGCGCATCGACAAGGTGACGATCGAGGGCGCACCCGGCGAGTGGTACACCAAGCCCGGCACCGGCCGGTACACGATCGACGTGCCCGTCGGCACCACCCACAAGCTGGTCGTCCAGCCCGTGTACGGCGGGTATGCCTCGACCACCGTCGACGTGACGCTGACCGACGATCTGGTCAAGGACGTCACCGTCCCGATCGACACCCAGGCCTGCAAGGCGCCGGGCTACGACACCGAGTGCAAGAAGCTGCGCGGCGGTCTGATCCACGGCCTCGTCACCGACGCGAACACGAAGCAGCCGGTCAACGGCGCCGCTGTCACCCGCGCCGGGAACTCGGCCACCACGGTCACCACACCGGACGACCCGGCACTACCGGACGGCTTCTACTGGTTGTTCGCTCCGGCGGGCACCGAGCCGGCCACCGCGACGACTCACGGCTATCAGCAACAGCGCAAGGCGGTCAGGGTCCAGACCGACTGGGTGTCCAGACTGAACTTCTCGCTGCCGGCCGGACGCCTCACCGTGGCAGAGTCGACCGTCGAGGCGACCGTCCGGCTCGGCAAGTCGACTCAACGCAAGGTGACCATCACCAACGAGGGCACGGCGCCGGCGTCGTACTCGCTCGTCGACGCGCGCAGCGGCTTCGACCTCCAGCATCGAACGGCAGGCATCGGGACGACGGGGATCGGGACCGCCCGACACACCTGCTCTCCGCATCCCGACCAAGGCGGACCCTGGTCTCGCCACCGGCGGCGCCGCGACCTCCGCTCAGCCGTTCACGCCTCGATCGACGCCCTCCAAGTGGTGGCTTCCGGTGGCCGACTACCCCGAGGGAGTCAGCGACCACACTGCCGCGACCCACGACGGTCTCGTCTACTCGTTCGGTGGCACCGTGGCGAGCACCGGCCAACTCACTGCGGCGTCCTTCGTCTACGACCCGGCAACGCTGCAGTGGCGGCGGCTCGCCGATATGCCCGAGCCACGGCAGAAGCCCGCCGCCGGGTTCGTGGACGGCAAGTTCTACGTGGTGGGCGGCTGGGGACCGAACGACTCACTCGCATCGACGACGATGGTCTACGACCCCGCGAGCAACCGCTGGAGCACCGGCGCCACCAGCCCGAAGCCCTGGGGAACGGCTGGTTCCGCGGTGCTCGACGGCAAGATCTACGCGGTCGGCGGCTGCGAGGGCCAGTGCCGGGTCGGCGCCACCGACGTGACGGCCTACGACGTGGCGACCGACACGTTCGAGGTGCTGGCGTCGTACCCGGAGCCGGTCTCCTGGACGTCGTGCGGTGGCATCGACGGCAAGGTGTACTGCGCCGGTGGCCTTGGCATGGACAGTTCCGGCACGAACGTGAAAGGCACCTCGCACGGCTACGCCTACGATCCGGTGTCGAACACCTGGTCCCGCATCGCCGACCTCCCCCTCGACCTGTGGGCCAGCAGTTACGCCGTCGCCAACGGCAAACTGGCCGTCACCGGCGGCATCGCCCTGGGTGGGAGCGTCCGCACCAACGAGGGCTTCGCGTACGACCACGAAACCGATCGGTGGACCGCACTGCCGAACAGCGCGTGGGCGCTGTGGCGTGGCGCCGCGACCTGCGGGCTGTACCGGATCGGCGGCCGCTACGACGCCCGCCAGATGCCCTTCAACGAGCAACTGGCCGGCTACGACACCTGTGAGCAGGCGGGATCGGATGCGCCTTGGCTGGCGGAGTCGGTCGTCAGCGGCACCCTGGCCCCGAAGGCGAGTGTGACCGTCACGCTGACGATGAACTCCAAGACGCTGACCCAGCCAGGCGTCTACCGATCCACGCTATCGGTCCGCGAGAACACGCCGTACGCCGTGGCGCCGGTCGACGTCACGCTGACCGCACGGGCGCCGGCCACCTGGACCCGGCTGTCCGGAACGGTCACCGGCCGGTCCTGCGACGGCACCATCACCCCGTTGTCAGAGGCAACCATCGCGATCGACCACCGGACCGACTCGTGGACGCTGTCCAGCGGCGCGGACGGGAGCTACGCCCTGTGGCTGCCCGGTGGTGGACCGAAGGCGCGGGTCGTGGTCGCCGCACCGGACCATCGACCGGCGTCGATCGACCTGGCCCTCCGCCCAGGTGCCGACACCGTACTGCCGTCTCACCTTGCAGGCCCTGCACTGCTGACCCTGCCTAGTTGGCACAGGAACTGATGCGCCGGGACATGGAATTTCCTATCTCGGCCAACCAGAGGCTGTCTCCACCACCGAGTAGTCGTTCACTCGCCGAACAGCGGCGCGACTGCTTCGGTGGTGCGGAGGTAGTAGACCGGGTCCTTGTACGTGCCGGGGACCTTGCCGAGGCCCTTGATCACGGTCGAGGCCCCGTTCGCGTGGCTGACGGCGTACAGGTACGCCGAGCCGGTGTCCTTGTCGATCGCGGTCAGCAGGGTGCTCTGTGCGCCACACCGCTCGGCGACCAGGTTCTCGAAGGTCTGCCAGGTCGACGTACGGATCTTCGTGACGATCGGCTGCTGCCCGGCCGCCCGCGGGATGCGGATCGTGTACAGCGCGCCGCCGTGGGTGTTCGCGAGGAAGGTGTCGTACGTCGCCGTCTCACTGATCAGCGCCATCGTCTTCACCGCCGAGTAGCCGGTGAAGCGGGTGACAACCGACGTGGGGTTGCCGTCCCAGCGGTGCGCCCACCGGTAGAGCACTCCGTCGCCCCGCAACCGGTAGGTCGCGTCCAGCGAGCCACCCTGCTGGTACGTCGAACTCTCGGTGACGAGGTACTGGCCGAATCCTTTCTGGCCGTTG
This sequence comes from uncultured Actinomycetota bacterium, assembly GCA_963770725.1. Classification (GTDB taxonomy): domain Bacteria; phylum Actinomycetota; class Actinomycetes; order Propionibacteriales; family Kribbellaceae; genus Kribbella. Next base: position 90,134 of record CAVYQT010000004.1, on the reverse strand, counting down.
CTCATCCCGACGACCGGCTTCCCCTCGGGGTCGGTCCCGTACCACGCGCTGTAGATCGAGTCGTTGAGCAGCACCTCGCCGGAGGTCAGCTTGTACCCGTTGCTCCTGGTTCCGCAGAGGTCCAGGTCGAGCTGAGTTTCGCGATGCCCGGGGTGAAGATGTGGACGCCGGTCGACTGTTGGGCGGTCACCGGCGACGACGCGGTGATCGCCGAGGCGCCGATGTCACCGCCACTCGTGATCGATCCGACGGTCATCGTGCAGGCCGCGGCCGGCGCGGCAAGCGCCGTACTCGCGGGGACGGTGGCCAAGGTCCCCAGCAGTACGGCGGAGGCCGCCACCGCGGAGGCTCGTTTCAAACTCATATCTTGGAAGAACCTTTCAGGAGGGTCTTGTCGAGGAGCTTGATACGGCCCGGGCCGGAAAAGTTCCCCTTGTCGCGTCGCGGCGGCCCGGCTTACCGTCACAGGTGTGCACGAGCTCGCCATCACGGAGAGCGTGGTCGATGCCATCACCGAGAAGATCGGCGACGGACCGGTGGCGGCCGTCCGGCTGGAGATCGGCACACTGTCCGGCGTGGTCGTCGACTCGATCCGGTTCTGTTTCGAGATCGTGGCCGGCGGCACCGGGCTGGAGGGCGCCCGGCTGGACATCGACGAGCCGTCCGGCCGGGCGTACTGTCGGGAGTGCCGGCGGGAGTTCACGCTCGACGATCCGATCATGTTGTGCGCCTGCGGCAGCGCGGATCTCGACATCCTGTCCGGCCGCGAACTGAGGATCGTCTCGGTGGAGGTGCGATGACATGTGCAGCACCTGTGGTTGTTCGGGTGAGGACGGCAGCACCCGGGTGACGCTGGTCGACGGCCACCGGAGACCACCCACGACCACGACCATGACCACGGTCATGGAACGGCCACGGGCACGGCCACGAGGACCCGGCACGGTGCTGCTCGAGCAGGACATCCTGGCCAAGAACGACCTGCTGGCCGCCGCGCAACCGAGCACCGGCTGACCGAGCACGGCGTGACCGCGATCAACCTGATGAGCTCACCCGGCTCGGGCAAGACGACGCTGCTGGAGCGCACCGTCCGCGACCTGGCCGGCCCACCGCGAGACGCTGGTGATCGAAGGCGATCAGGAGACCTGGCTCGACGCCCAGCGGATCCGCGCGACCGGCAGCAAGGTGGTCCAGATCAACACCGGCGCCGGCTGTCACCTGGACGCCGAGATGCTGGACCGCGGCCTGACCGAGCTCGCCCCGCCGGACGGCTCACTGGTCTTCGTCGAGAACGTCGGCAACCTGGTCTGCCCGGCCCTGTTCGACCTCGGCGAGTCGGCCCGGGTGGTGATCATCTCGGTCACCGAGGGCGCCGACAAACCGGCCAAGTACCCGTACATGTTCCGCACCGCCGACCTCGTCCTGCTGAACAAGATCGACCTGCTGCCGTACGTCGACTTCGACGTCGACCTGTGCCTGCGGCCTGATCCACCAGGTCAAGCCGGACGTGGAGTTGTTGCCCGTCTCCGCGACCCGCGGCGACGGACTGGACAGCTGGCACGACTGGCTGCGGAGCCGTCCCGGAGCAGCCCAGATTCTCGGCAGCTGCTCTCCGATCGGGGTGTCCACCACCCGGGTCGCACCGAACGCGGTCTTCGTCACCACCATGCCGGGATGCGCCGCCACACACTCACCGATGACGGCCGCGTCCGCCCCCCAGCGGATGGGCCCGCATCCCCGCGAGTACGGCGTCCGCGTCCTCGCGGGCCACGATCGCGAGCAGCTTGCCCTCGTTGGCGACGTACAACGGATCGAGGCCGAGGAACGAGCACGCGTTGGCGACCGGCTCCGGCACCGGCAGCGCGCTCTCGGTCAGTTCGATGCCGACGCCGGCCGCCTTGGCGATCTCGTTCAGCGAGGTCGCCACGCCACCGCGGGTCGGGTCGCGCAGGACGTGCAGGTCGGTGTGACGTCGAGCATCGCCGCGACCAGACCGTTCAGCGGCGCGCAGTCACTGACCACCTCGGTGCCGAACGAGATCCCTTCGCGCACACTCATGATCGCGATGCCGTGGACGCCGATCAGACCGCTGACCAGGACGACGTCACCCGGCGCCGCGCGCTGCGGCCGGATGTCGACACCGGCCGGGACCAGTCCGACGCCCGCGGTGTTGATGTACACGCCGTCGCCGTGGCCCGCGTCGACGACCTTCGTGTCACCGGTCGCGATCGTCACCCCGGCCGCTCGGCGGCCGCCCCGAGGTCCGCCCGCGATCCGGCCGACGACGGCCAGCTCGACACCTTCCTCGAGGATGAACCCGCAGGACAGGTACGCCGCCTGGGCACCGCTCATCGCGAGGTCGTTGACCGTCCCGTTGACGGCCAGGTGCCCGATGCTCCCGCCGGGGAAGAACAGCGGCTGGACCACGAACGAGTCGGTCGAGAACGCCAGCCGGGCCTCCCCGAGCGTGAACACCGCCGAGTCGGTCAGGCCCGCCGAGCACCGGATTGGCGAACGCCGGCACGAAGAGGTGCTCGATCAGCTCGCCCGACATCTGTCCGCCACCCCCGTGGCCCATCACGACCGTCGGTGGTCGCGCAACGGCAGCGGACAGGTCCAGCCGTCGAAGTCCGGCGGATCCGGCATCGCCGGGTCCGGCAACATCACCTGCTCAGCCACTGGTCGCCACCGCCTCGGCGGGCGCCGGGGTCTGCAGCCGGCGGTAGAGGTAGTACGCCGCACAGGCGCCCTCGCTCGACACCATCGTGGCGCCGAGTGGGTTCCGCGGCGTGCAGAGCGTCCCGAACGCGGAACACTCGTGCGGCTTGATCAGCCCCTGCAGCACCTCGCCGCTGCGGCAGACGTCGACTCCTGGTGTCGATGTGGCGCACCTGGAAGCGGTACTCCGCGTCGTACTCGCGATACCGCTCGGACAGCCGCCAGCCGCTCTGCGGGATCATGCCGATCCCCCGCCAGGCCCGGTCGGTGGTCTCGAACACGTCGGCAGCATCGCCTTGGCGGCCGGGTTGCCCTCGTCCCGGACCGCGCGGCGGTAGGCGTTCTCGACCACGTGCTCGCCCTGTTCCAGCTGGCTGACCGTGCGCAGGATCCCGGCCAGGATGTCCAGCGGCTCGAACCCGGTGACCACGATCGGTACGCCGTACTTGTCGGCCAGCTCCGGGTATTCCGCCGTACCCATCACGCTGCAGACGTGGCCGGCGGCGAGGAAGCCCTGCACCCGGCAGGACGGCGACTGCATGATCGCCTCGATCGCGGGTGGCACCCGGACGTGCGAGACCAGCAGGCTGAAGTTCGGGATGCCGAGCTTCTTCGCCTGGTAGACGGTCATCGCGTTCGGCGGCGCGGTCGTCTCGAAGCCGATCCCGAAGAAGACCACCTGCTTGTCCGGGTTCTCACTCGCCAGCCGGAGCGCGTCCAGCGGCGAGTAGACGACCCGCACGTCACCGCCCTCGCTCTTGACCCGGAACAGGTCCCGGCCGCTGCCGGGCACCCGCAGCATGTCGCCGAACGAGCAGAAGATCACGCCCGGCTGGGAGGCGATCTCGAGCGCCTTGTCGATCACTTCCAGCGGCGTCACACAGACCGGGCAGCCCGGGCCGTGGATCATCTCGACACCGTCGGGCAGCAACTGGTCGATCCCGTGCCGCACGATCGTGTGCGTCTGGCCGCCGCAGACCTCCATCATCGCCCACGGCTGCGTCACCGTCGCGTGGATCTGGTCGACCAGCTTCCTGGCCAGGACCGGATCGCTGAACTCGTCGAGGTACTTCATCCGACCGTCTCCTGGTTCCACTCGGTGCCGGGCGGGCGACGTTCGCCGGCCTGCTGGGCGGCCAGGCCCCACTGATCGCCGAACTCCTCCTCCAGCGCGCCGAGCTTGCGGTACAGCGCGAGTGACTGCATCGCGGACTCCTCGTCCAGCCGCTGCAGCGCGAAGCCGACGTGCACGATCGTGTACTCACCGACCTCCAGATCGGGCAGGTACTCCAGGCAGACGTCCTTGAGGACGCCGCCGAAGTCCACCCGGCCCATCCGGGTCCCGTCCTCCTCCCGGATCTCCACGACCTTTCCCGGTACGGCTAGGCACATGCTGTTCACTCCTCCCCGCGACGTGCCGCGACGGCGAGCTGGCCCAGTGCGAGCCCGGCGTCCGTCGGCGGCACCCGGCGATGCCGCAGTACGGTGAAACCGGCCGCGGACAACGCCCTGGTAGTTGCCGATAGCAACACTCGGTTGACGAACACACCGCCGGACAGGGCGACGGTGGACAGACCTTCGGCGGCGCGGACCCGCTCGGCCACCGACACCATCAGCCCGGCCAGCCCCTGATGGAACCGGGCACTCACCACCTCCGGCGACACCCCGCTCACAACATCGCCGACGACGCCGGCCAGCACCGGCGCCGGATCGATCTCCGCCCCCTCGAGCGCGAACTCGTACGCACCGAGCCCTGCCTCGACCGAGGCCAGCCCTTCCAGCTCGATCGCGGCCTGCGCCTCGTACCCGGCCCGGTGACACACCCCGGCGAGCGACGACACCGCGTCGAACAGCCGGCCCATGCTGGACGTCGGCGCACACGCGATGTCCCGCTCGAGCTGCGTGGCGAGCAGTTCGCGCTCCGGGCCGAAGCAGGCCTGGTACGACGGAAGCCGCGGATCCCACCCGATCCCGGCGGCCTTCAGGTGCGACAGCGCCATCCGGCAGGGATTCCGTACGCCCGCGTCCCCACCAGGCAACTGGACGTACTTCAGGTGCGCATGGCGATCGAAGCCGTCGTACCCGGCCAGCAGCACCTCGCCGCCCCAGACCGCGCCGTCGTCGCCGTACCCGGTGCCGTCGAAGGCGAACCCGATCACGCGGTCGCCGTCGTACCGGTGCTCGGCCATGACGGAGGCGAGATGCGCGTGATGGTGCTGCACACCGACCACGGGCCGGCCGGCCGCGTTCAGCACCGCCCACTGACGCGAACGGTACGACGGGTGCTTGTCCGTCACGAGCAGCTCGGGACGGACGCCGGTGAGCCGCTCGAGATGCTGCTCGGCCCGTTCGAAGGCGTGCTGCGTGGCGAGATCGTCCATGTCGCCGACATGCGCCGACAGCCACGCGTACTGCCCGTCGCCGAGGCAGAACGTGTTCTTCAGATCCCCGCCGACCGCCAGCGCGGGCCGCACCGGCATCGGCAGATCGATCGGGAACGGCGCGTACCCGCGGGACCGGCGAACCGGCAGCTCGATCCCGTCCACGATCCGTACGACGGAGTCGTCGCAGGGCACGTGGATCGGCCGGTCGTGGCCGAGCCAGGCGTCCGCCAGACCGGCCAGCCGGACCTGGGCCTCGTGGTCGGACGTCACGATCGGTTCGCCGGACAGGTTGCCGCTCGTCATCACCAGCACACACGGTCCGGGCTGGTCGAACAGCAACTGGTGCACCGGTGTGTACGGCAGCATCACGCCGAGATCAGGGTTGCCGGGGGCAACGGCTTCGGCGACGGCCGCGCCCGCGCGTCGGCGGAGCAGCACGATCGGGTGCCGGATCCCGGTCAGCAACTCCTCCTCGGCCGCGTCGACCTCGGCGATCCGCCGGGCCGTGTCGAGGTCGGCGGCCATCACGGCGAACGGTTTGTCGCCGCGGTCCTTGCGCTTGCGCAACGTGGTCACGGCCGCCTCGTCGCCGCGTCGCAGACGAGATGGAAGCCGCCGATCCCTTTGACCGCGAGGATCGCGCCGTCGACGAGCAGCCGGTGCGCGGTCGCCAGCGCGTCCTCGTCGTACGCCGTCTCGTGCCCGGGCTGGACCAGGTTCAGCCGGGGGCCGCAGGTGTGGCAGGCGATCGGCTGGGCGTGGAACCTGCGGTCGGCCGGATCGGCGTACTCGCGGGCGCAGTCCGGACAGAGCGGGAAGAGGGCCATCGTGGTGGCCGGCCGGTCGTACGGCAGGCCGGCGATGATGGTGAACCGCGGACCGCAGTTGGTGCAGCTGATGAACGGATGCCGGTAGCGCCGGTCGGACGGGTCGGCGAACTCGGCCAGGCACTCGGCGCAGGTCGCGACATCGGGCGAGACCAGGGTCCGGCCCGGTCCGGCGGCTGGAGTCCAGGATGACGAAGTCGGTCCCGCCGAGCGCCGGCACCTGCTCCGATGTCACCGTCCGCACCACGGCCAGCGGCGGTGCGTCGGTGCGCACGCGATCCGCGAACGCGGTCACCGCGGCGGCTGATCCCTCGACCTCGGCGACCACCCCGGCGGCGGTGTTGGCGACCTGGCCGGACAGGCCGAGCTCACGCGCCAGCGCGTAGACGAACGGACGGAAACCGACGCCCTGGACGACGCCGGTGACCATCACCCGGCTGCGTACGCGTTCCGGATCGTTCGTGATGCGCCCCCCGCCGGGCGATGACCAATGACGAATTCCGCGATCAGCGGACAATTCGCACACTAAACCCGGGCTCGGTGCCCGCACCAGATCAGGGACCGAAGATCTCGTGCACCCGGCGCAGGTCGCGCAGCCGTGGCTCGGTGTCGCCGCGCAGCCACCTGCTGATGGTGCGGACCGACACCCCGATCCGCCGCGCGGCGGCCTCCTGCGACAGCCCCTGGCCGCGCAGCACTCCGTTCAGCCAGGCGGCGAACGGCTCCGCCGCGGGCTGCACCCGCCGGACGCCGGCACCGTGCAGGACCTCGACCTCCACGCCGTCCGGGAAGATCCGCACGGTCACGTCGAACACGCCGTCCTGCGGCCCCGCGGCCGCCAGCAGTGCGGTGGTGATCGCGTTGTAGAGCGCCTGGTTCTCCTCCGGTTCCAGGGTGACCGGTTCGAGCGCCTCGCGGACGAACTGCTCGGCGTCCGGCAGCGACCCGGGCCGGGCCGGGAACTCCTGCGTGACGACGACCACGGGTGAGACGAACACCTCGCGGCCAGGATCATCCATTCGCCAAGATTAGCGACGGAATACGACGGGTTAGGCACTCCTAACTTGTCTGGAAATCCGGGAGTCCGGGAATTCCGGACACCGCCATAAATACCTGACACATGTGTCTGTCGGGAGGCGTGTGGGCGGGCTTACGGTCGAAAGAACGGGTCGCTCTGTCCGAGGGAGGCGGGGGTCGTGTCCACGACACTGGAACCGGACCAGGCGCAGCAGGAGACCGACGAGGGTGTGGTGCACATCCTCTGGATGAACGGCGGGCTGAGTTGCGACGGTGATTCGGTCGCCCTCACCGCGGCCACCCAGCCGAGTATCGAGGAGATCGTCCTGGGCGCACTGCCCGGGCTGCCGAAGATCGCGGTGCACTGGCCGCTGATCGACTTCGAGTGCGGCCCGGAGACCGGTGCCGACAACTTCATCGAGTGGTGGCACAAGGCCGACCGCGGCGAGCTCGAGCCGTTCGTGCTGGTGGTCGAGGGCTCGATCCCGAACGAGGCGATCAAGAACGAGGGCTACTGGGCCGCGTTCGGCAACAACCCGGCCACCGGCCAGCCGATGAAGACCTCGGAGTGGCTGGACCGGCTGGCCCCCAAGGCGACCGCGGTCGTTGCCGTCGGCACCTGTGCGACGTACGGCGGGATCCACGCGATGGCCGGCAACCCGACCGGCGCGATGGGCGTCCCGGACTACCTGGGCTGGAGCTGGAAGTCCAAGGCCGGACTGCCGATCGTGTGCGTCCCGGGCTGCCCGATCCACCCGGACAACCTGTCCGAGACCCTCGTCTATCTGCTCTACCAGGTGGCCGGCCAGGCCCCGATGATCCCGCTCGACGCCGAACTGCGACCGCAATGGCTGTTCGGCCGGACGGTGCACGAGGGCTGCGACCGGGCCGGGTACTACGAGCAGGGCGACTTCGCCAAGGAGTACGGCTCGCCCAAGTGCCTGGTGAAACTGGGCTGCTGGGGCCCGGTGGTCAACTGCAACGTGCCCAAGCGCGGCTGGATCAACGGCGTCGGCGGCTGCCCGAACGTGGGCGGGATCTGTATCGCCTGCACGATGCCCGGGTTCCCGGACAAGTTCATGCCGTTCATGGACGAACCGCCGGGCAGCAAGGTCTCCACCGACCGCGAGCATGGTCTACGGCACCGTGATCCGCCGGCTGCGCAAGATCACCCAGAACACGGCCAACAAGGAACCCAAGTGGCGGCGCAAGGGCTCCGAGCTCACCACCGGCTACGAGAAGGTACTGGTAGGCCATGACCACCACCGAGTCCAAGGCCGGCCCGGCCGCACGAGTCGAAGAGCTCCGACGTCGTCGAGATGGCGTGGGACCCGATCACCCGGATCGTCGGCAGCCTGGGCATCTACGCGAAGATCGACTTCAAGCAGAAGACCGTGCGGAGTGCCACAGCACCTCGTCGATCTTCCGCGGCTACAGCATCTTCATGAAGGGCAAGGACCCGCGCGACGCGCACTTCATCACCAGCCGGATCTGCGGCATCTGCGGCGACAACCACGCGACCTGCTCGGTCTACGCGCAGAACATGGCGTACGGCGTCGCGCCCGCCGCACCTCGGCGAGTGGATCATCAACCTGGGCGAGGCCGCGGAGTACATGTTCGACCACAACATCTTCCAGGAGAACCTGGTCGGGGTCGACTACTGCGAGCGGATGGTCAAGGAGACCAACCCGGGCGTGCTCGAACTGGCGAACCGGACCGAGGCACCGCACGCCGGCGACCACGGCTACCGGACCATCGGCGACATCATGCGGTCGCTGAACCCGCTGGAGGGCGACTTCTACCGCGAGGCGCTGCACGTCAGCCGCTACACCCGGGAGATGTTCTGCCTGATGGAGGGCCGGCACGTCCACCCGTCGACGCTCTACCCGGGCGGAGTCGGCACGGTCGCCACCATCCAGCTCTTCACCGACTACCTGACCCGGCTGATGCGCTACGTCGAGTTCATGAAGAAGGTCGTCCCGCTGCACGACGACCTGTTCGACTTCTTCTACGAGGCGCTGCCCGGGTACGAGCACGTCGGCGAGCGGCGGATCCTGCTCGGCTGCTGGGGCAGCCTCAACGACCCGGCGATCTGCGACTTCCGCTACCAGACGATGGCCGACTGGGGCCGGCGGATGTTCGTCACCCCGGGCGTCGTCGTCGACGGCAAGCTGGTCACGAACAACCTGGTCGACATCAACCTCGGCCTGCGGATCCTGCTCGGCAGCTCGTACTACGACGACTGGGCCGGCGGCGGCAGGAGAAGTTCGTCGACATCGACCCGCTCGGCAACCCGATCGACGTCCGGCACCCGTGGAACCAGCACACGCTGCCGCAAGCCGCAGAAGCGCGACTTCTCCAACGCGTACAGCTGGACCATGTCGCCGCGCTGGTTCGACGGCAAGGACCACCTCGCCCTGGACACCGGCGGCGGACCGATCGCCCGGCTCTGGTCGACGGCGCTGTCCGGCCTGGTCAACACGGCAACGTCCAGGCCACCGGGCACAGCGTCAAGATCCAGCTGCCCCGGACCGCGCTCAAGCCGGAGCCACCGATACGAGTGGAAGATCCCGCGCTGGAGCAACGCGATCGAGCGGAACCGGGCCCGGACCTACTTCCAGGCCTACGCGGCCGCACTCGCCCTGCACTTCTGCGAGAAGGCGATGGCCGAGGTCAGGGCCGGCCAGACCGAGACGTGGACCCCGTTCAAGGTGCCGGACGAGGCGATCTGCGTGCGGCTTCACCGAGGCGGTCCGCGGCGTGCTCTCGCACCACATGGTGATCCGCGACGGCAAGATCGCGAACTACCACCCGTACCCGCCGACGCCGTGGAACGGCAGCGTCCGGGACACCTACGGCACGCCGGGACCGTACGAGGACGCGGTCCAGAACACGCCGATCTTCGAGGAGAACCCGCCGGACCGGTTCAAGGGCATCGACATCATGCGGGCGGTCCGCAGCTTCGACCCGTGCCTGCCGTGCGGCGTGCACATGTTCGTCGGCAACGGGCAGAGAAGACCCACCTGCACTCGCCCTCGATCGCGGTCAAGCCGTACTGAGCGGGGGCTGACATGGACCGGCACGACGTCCAGGCGCTGAGCGAACGGATCGACGTCCTGCTCGACGAGGTCCAGCGACGGGCCGAGCCCGAGATCACGCTGACGGTCGAGGAGCTCGTCCGCGCGGTGCTGTCCCTGCACGGCGCCGCCCTCGGTCAACTGCTGGACCTGCTGAGCCAGGATCAGGTGCAGCAGTTGGTCGAGGACGATCTGGTCGCCGGGCCTGCTCCTGCTGCACGACCTGCACCCGGACGACGTCGCGACCCGGATCCAGCACGCGCTCGACTCGGTCCGGCCGTACCTGGGCTCCCATGCCGGAGGCATCGACTACCTCGGCCTCGACGACGACGGCGTCGTACACCTGCGCCTGCAGGGCAGTTGCGACGGTTGTCCCGGCTCGACCGCGACCGTCCGGCTCACGGTCGAGAACGCCGTCCTGGACGCCGCCCCCGAGGCCGTCGCGGTCGATGTCGCCGGCATGGTCGAGACACAGCCGCAGACCCTGTTGACCATCCAGCCGTTCCGCAACCCACCGGGACGGTTGGCACCAGCTGGACCTGGCCACCCCTCCAGGCCAGGTCCGAGCACCTAACTGTCGGCGGCCTCGACGTGCTGGTCGCCAACCTGGCCGGAACGCTCTTTGCCTACCGCAACAACTGTCCGGTCTGCTCGTCCGCCCTGCACCACGGCGAGCTCGACGACGACCGGCTCACCTGCCCACGCTGCACAGCGGCGTACGACGTTCGCCTGGCCGGGCGCGCGCTGGCGCCGGAGGGGCACCGCCACCGAGGCCTCCCGCTGTCACCGGAGGGGTCCGGGTGGAAGGTCGCCATCCCGGGGGTGCAGCCGGCGTGAGGCCTTCGCCGACCCTGCGAGCTCTGGCACGGCGAGAAGCCTGCGGCCGGTCGTCGATCCGGTCGCGGTGCTCCGTGAGTTCACCGGCGGCGTCCGCGAGCAGGCCGCACCAGGTCGAGCAGTGCGAGATGTGCGCCGTACCGATCGGGGTGGAGCACTCGCATCTGGCCGACATCAAGAGGCGCACCGGCTGCTCTGCACGTGCCGGGCCTGCTATCTGCTGTTCACCGACGGTGGCGCGCGCAGGGGCACTACCGCGCCGTACCGGAGAACTACCGGTTCGACCCCGGTCTTCACCTTGTCGCGAGGCGGAGTGGGACGCGATGGGCATCCCGGTCAGCCTGGCCTTCCTCTTCTACCAGTCCGACCAGACCCGGTACGTCGCCTTCTACCCGAGCCCGGGTGGTGCCACCGAGTCGCTGCTCGACCTGGCCGGCTGGGACACGTGGTCGCGGGCGATCCCCTGCTGCAGGAGCTGACCCCGGACGTCGAGGCGGTGCTGTTGCGCCGGGTCGACGACGGGTTCGAGTGCTACCTGGTCCCGATCGACGCCTGTTACGAGCTGGTCGGCCTCGTGCGCCAGTACTGGGAGGGTTTCGCGGGTGGTGAGGAAGTCTGGCAGCGCATCGACGACTTCTTCACCGGCGCACTGCTCCGCCGGGAGCGCTGCCGTGGTTGACCTGGACTTCACCTGCACCGGCGCGCGAGGCCGACCGGTACGCCGCGATCCCCTCGATCCGCTGCACCTTCGGATCGAGGAAACCACCGCAACGCCGGTGCACGCACTGGCGTTGCGGTGCCAGATCAGGATCGAACCGATCCGGCGGCGCTACGACGACGAGGAAGCCGAAGGGCTCGCGGACCTGTTCGGCGAGCGGGCTCGGTGGGGCGAGACGCTGAAGCCGCTGCAACTGGCGTTCGTGTCCCAGATGGTGCCGGGCTTCACCGGCGACGACCGAGGTGGACCTGCATCTGCCCTGCAGCTACGACTTCGAGGTCGCCGCCCACAAGTACCTGTACGCACTCGCGAAGGCGGCGTACCGCTGCTCCTGCTGTTCAACGGCACGATCTTCACCGGAGGCCCCGGCACGCTGCGGTGACCCCGGTCGCCTGGCAGAAGGAGACGTCGTACGCGCTGCCGGTCGCCGGTGTGGCGGGAGGCGATGGACCAGCACTTCCCGGGGGCCGCGTGGCTGCGGCTGCGGCAGGACACGTTCGACCGGCTCTACCGCTACCGGACCGAGAAGCGCTGCCCGGCTGGGACGACGCGATCGAGCGCGCTGCTCAAGGAGCAGCTGGAATGACACGGATTCGACGCGGTCCAGCAGGTCGCCGACGCGCTGCTGTTCGAGGGCTACGTGCTCTACCCCTATCGCGCGTCGGACGGCAAGAACCGGGTGCGCTGGCAGTTCGGCGTCCTGATGCCACCCGACTACTGCGCCGTGGATTCCTCCGAGCGGGGCTGGTCGCAGACCGAGCTGCTGCTCGACGGCGAGCAGGCCGGGCTGACCGTGCGCGTCCGGTTCCTGCAGGCACAGCGTCGTACGGTCCTGAACGCGGACCAGGTCGAGGTCGCATCACTGCAGACCGAGACGCGACGTACCTGCCGTGGGACGAGGCCGTGGTGCGGACCGTCGACCTCACCGTCGACCTGGCGCAACGCCCGCGCGAGGAGCCGTTCGGATCGCCGGCGGCACCGAGACCGAGGCGATCGGGACGGCCGGATTCCTCCGCCGGACCCGCCCGCCGGTCACCGGAGTCGTTGCCGCTGAGCGCTCGAACCGCTGCCCGGCCCGTACGGCGCGACGCGACTGCGGATCCGCGTCGAGAACACCACACCGGAAGGCAGCTCGGAACGCGTCGGGGCGTCGCGGCCGGTCGCTGATCGCGCACCACGTCCTGGTCGCGGCCGACGGCTGCCGCTTCCTCTCGCTGCTGGAGCCGCCCGAGTGGGCCACCGCGTACGCCGCCGGCTGCGAGAACCTCGGCGTCTATCCGGTCCTCGCCGCCGACGACGTACTGCTGTCGTCGCCGATCATCCTGTACGACCACCCGCGGATCGCGCCGGAGAGCCAGGGCGACCTGTTCGACGCGACCGAGATCGACGAGATCCTCAGCCTGCGCACGATGACCCTCACCGAGGCCGAGAAGCGCGAGGTCCGCGGCACCGACCCGCGGGCGGCCGAGCTGCTGGCCCGGGTCGACACGATGCCGCAGGAGTTCCTCGACCGGCTGCACGGCACGGTCCGGTACCTGCGCAAGGTCACCGCACCCGAGCCGACGCCGGCCGACACGCCGTGGTGGGACCCCGGCAACGACGCCACGGTGTCACCGGAGACCGACACCGTGATGATCGGCGACGTCGCCGTCGGCAGCGGTGCCCGGGTCGGTCTGCGGCCCGGCATCCGGCGGGCCGACGCGCAGGACATGTTCCTGACCGGCCGGCTCGGCACCGTGGTCGCCGTACTGTCCGACGTCGACGGCCAGACCCATGTCGCGGTCGCACTCGACGGCGAGGAAGGTGAGGTCCAGCGGTCGCACGGCCGGTACCTCTACTTCAGCCCGGACGAGCTCCATCCACTGGCAGGTGGGGAATGACGATTCTCGTGGCCGGCCTGGGCAACATGTTCTGCGGTGACGACGCGTTCGGCGTCGCGGTCGTCGAGGACTCGCCAAGGGGGCCTGCCCGACGACGTCGAGGTGCGCGACTTCGGGATCCGGGGCATCCACCTCGCCTACCAACTGCTCGAGCCCTACGACCTGGTCGTGCTGGTCGACGCGGTCCAGCGGGGTGGCGAGCCGGGGACGGTGTACGTGATCGAGGCCGAGCCGGGTGCCGAGCCCGGGCCGGAGGTCAGCATGGACGCCCACGACCTCGCACCGGACGCTGTGCTCTCGCTTGTTCCGCGACTCGGTGGCACGGTGGGACCAGTGGTGGTGGTCGGTTGCGAGCCGGCCGGCATCGACGCCGGGATCGGGTTGTCGCCGGCCGTCCAGGACGCGGTCGGGACCGCGGTTCAGGTGGTGACCGATCTGGTCACCGGCACAGAGCGCCGTACCGGCTGATCGGCCGGTCGGGGCTGACGGAGAGAAAGTCTTGACGGAGGGGGACGGCGTGATGCGCTTCAAGTTGATGGTTTTCGTACTGCTGGTGCTGGTCGCGGTGGGCTACTACGGGCTGGAAGACATCCGCCGCTACCTGCGGATCAGGGACATGTAGCCCGATGTGCCTCGGCATCCCGGGCCGGGTGGTCGACTGCCCGGACGGCGCGGACCTCGGCCGGATCGAGGTGGCCGGCGTCGTCCGGGAGATCAACATGTCCCTGCTCGACGGGCCGTTCGTCCCCGGTGAGTACGTGCTGATCCACAGCGGATTCGCGCTCGAGCGGATGTCACCGGAGCGGGCCGCCGACGCCATGGCGTTCTTCGGAGCCGACCTGTGACGAGTGGGCCGGCCCTGTTCGTCCGGTACGCGTTCGCACCGAACCGGCTCGGGTACTGCGGTCCCGCCGATGCCGACGCCTTGCTGGAGTACGGCGCCCTTGGCCGGGCCGACAACGGATTCCGCGCACTGGCCAAGCAGTTCGAAGGCGCCTGGCCCCAACTGCGGCTGATCGCCTCGGCCACCGGTACGGCGGACCCACTCGACCGCGAGGTGGTCGAGGCCTACTGGATCGGCAACCGGCTGCTGGACCGGGCCGGCGACGCCCGGGGCGGCCTGCCCCATCACAGCTTCCAGGTGTTCTGCCTGTATCCGTGGGCGGACCTGCTGGGCGACGAACGCCGTACGGCGCAAGCACTCCGCGTGCTCGACCAGTGCCGGATTCGGTGGGGCCGGGTGATCGCGGACACCACCGACCAGGTCGTGGTGGAGTCACGGCCGCTGGTGTGGGACGGCACGCAACTCGCCCTTGGCCCGTCCCGGCGGGAGACGGCGATCCGGGGATTCGACGGCGTCCGCCTGATCGAGCGGTTGAACCCGGGCGACTGGGTGTCGCTGCACTGGGAGTGGGTCTGCGACCGCCTGACCCCGGACGCAATTGGTTGCCTTACGCCACTATTCGGCGTACCACTTGGGCCTGGTGAACGAGCGACTGACTCAGCGGCGGGGCGACCGGGCCGGGATGTCCGGGCCGAGAATCCCGTGACCGTCCAGCTGGCTCACGATGCCCGGTGAGGTCAGCACGGCGGGACGCGGCACCGGCCGGTCGTCCGGCGCGGCCGCGTGGTCGGGCTCCCACCGGGCCGGCTCCTCGGTCAGGCCGAGCAGGTAAGTGACGGTGCAGTCGAGCGCGGCGGCCAGTTCCGGCAACCGGACCACGTCGACGCCGGCACCGTGCTCGAAGCTGGACAAGGTCTTGTTGGTCGTCTTGATCCCCCGCCGTGCCAGCCGGCTGACCAGTTGCTTCTGCGTCAGACCGAGCTGCAGCCGCCGGGTACGCAGTCGATGGCTGACGACCAGATGACGGTCTACGGCCAGGTCACTCCGATCCTCGAACATGGGACCCCCTCCCGTGCTGTCACCATCCCCCGGCCGCGCGGCCGCGTCAATCGCCCGGGCGGCCGGAATCCATGTCGGCCAGGGCGTGCACGGTGTAGCGGGCGAAGTTGAAGACCGGCGCCCGGCCGAGCAGCCGCTCGAACTCCTCGTGCGAGTCGACCTCGTAGATCCACGCCCCGCCGTGCGATCCGACCACGTGGTAGCGGGCCAGCACCTTGCCCTCGCGCTGGAGGCGTTCGCCGTACTCGGGCATGGCGCCGACCGCCCGGGCCATCTCGGGGGACAGCAGGCTCAGCTCCATCTGCCAGAGCACCAGGAACTTCATGAGCGGAGGTGCAGCCTTCTGGCCGCCTCGGCGATGGAGCCGGAGACCGAGGGGTAGACGGTGAAGGACGTGGGCCATCTGGTCGACGGTGAGGCGGGCGCCGACGGCCAGGGAGATGGGTGGATGAGTTCGCTGGCGCGCGGGGCGACGACCACGCCGCCGACGATGATCCCGGTGTTCGGCAGGCAGAAGAGCTTGACGAAGCCGTCCCGGACGCCCTGCATCTTGGCCCGGGCGTTGTCGGACAGCGGGACCTTGACCACGATCGCCGTGGTGTCGCCGGCGTCGACGACCGCCTGGGACACGCCGACGGTGGCGATCTCCGGGGCGGTGAAGACGTTCGCGGAGACGGTCGACTGGTCCAGCGGGGTGACCGCGTCGCCGAGCGCGTGCGCCATCGCGATCCGGCCCTGCATGGCGGCGACCGAGGCGAGCATCAGTACGCCGGTGCAGTCGCCGGCCGCGTAGACCCCGCGGGCCGTGGTCCGGCTGACCCGGTCGACCGCGACGAAGCCGCCGTCGCCCAGCGACACGCCCGACCTCGACCAGGCCCATGTCCTCGGTGTTCGGCAGCGATCCGACCGCGAGCAGGCGTGCGAACCCTCCACCGTCCGGCCGTCGGTCAGGGTCACCACGACCCCGTCGCCGTTCCGCTTGACCGACTCGGCCCGGGACTTGCCCAGCACGGTCAGCCCCGGCGCTTGAAGACGTCCTCGAGGACGGCGGCCGCGTCGGCGTCCTCACCGGGCAGCACCCGGTCCCGCGACGACACCAGGACGACGTCGGCGCCCAGGGCGTCGTACGCGCTGGCGAACTCCGCACCGGTGACACCGGACCCGACCACGATCAGCCGCTCCGGCAGCTCGTCCAGCTCGTAGACCTGCTCCCAGGTCAGGATCCGCTCCCCGTCCGGCTCGGAGCCCGTCAGGATCCGCGGCCTTGCCCCGGTGGCGATCAGGACGACGTCCGCCGTCGAGCCGCTCGTCGCCGACGACCACGGTCTCCGGCCCGTCCAGCCGGCCGCGGCCCCGGATGATCCGGATCTTGTCCCGCTCCAGCCGCCGGCTGATCCCGTCGGACTGCGCGGCCGCCAGCCGCTTGACCCGTTGGTTGACGACGGAGAGATCGACACGCACGGCGTTCGCCGGATCGTCGTCACCGTCCTCGAGCCGGACGCCGAGCTCGACCGGCCTCCTCGACCTCGGTCATCACCTCGGCCGTCGCGATCAGCGTCTTGCTCGGCACGCAGTCGGTGAGCACGGCAGAACCGCCGATTCCGTCGGAATCGACGACCGTCACCTCCGCGCCCAATTGGGCGGCCGCACTGGCCGCTTCGTACCCGCCCGGACCGCCACCGATGATCACAACTCGCGCCACGGGAGGTCATTCTTCCGTATCCTGTTTCGTCGTGACCCTGTACGCCGCGTTTGCGTCGAATCTGGACCCGAACCTGATGGCCGAGCGGTGCCCGTACTCGCCCCTGCGCGGGACCGGGTGGATCACCGGCTGGCGGCTCACCTTCGGCGGGGAGGAGCTCGGCTGGGAGGGCGCCATGGCCACCGTCGTCGAGGACCCGTCGACCCGGCCACCAGGTCTTCGTCGCGCTGTACGACGTCCACCCCAAGGACGTCGAGCGGCTGGACGAGTGGGAGTGGATCGACCAGGCGTCTACAGCAAGATCCAGGTCCGGGTGCAGACCCTGGACGGCGAGCAGCTGGCCTGGATGTACGTCCTGAACGCCTACGAGGGCGGTCTCCCGTCGGCCCGCTACCTGGCATCCTGGCCGAGGCGGCCGAGGCCGCCGGCGCCCCGGACGACTACGTCGCCGACCTCCGCGCCCGCCCCTGCCAGTCGTCGGGGCACTCAGCGTCGTACGGCGGTTATCGTGCCGGAGTGACCGTCAACGATGAGCTCCGTAGCGCCGCCGAAGCCTGGCTGAGCGAAGATCCCGACCCCGACACGCGCGCCGAGCTGGCCCGGTTGCTGGACATCGGCGCCGCCGGCGAACTCGCCGACCGGTTCGCCGGCACCCTCGAGTTCGGTACGGCGGGCCTCCGCGGAGCCGTCGGCGCCGGACCGAACCGGATGAACCGGGTGGTGGTCATCCGCGCCGCCGCCGGTCTCTGCGCCTACCTGAAGGCGAAAGGGCTCACCGACGGGCCGGTCCTGATCGGGTACGACGCCCGGCACAAGTCCGATGTGTTCGCACAGGACACCGCCGCCGTGGTCCGGGGCGCCGGCCTGGACGCCGTACTCCTGGATCGGCCGGCTCCGACGCCGGTGATCGCCTTCGGGATCAGGCATCTGAAGGCTGTGGCCGGTGTGGTCGTGACAGCCTCGCACAATCCGCCGCAGGACAACGGGTACAAGGTGTACCTGGGTGACGGGTCGCAGATCGTGCCGCCCGCGGACGCGGAGATCGCCGCGGCCATCGCCGCCGTCGGGTCGATGGATTCGGTGCCGCTCGGGGACGACTGGCAGACGACCGGTGACGAGCTCCTGGGCGCGTATCTGGACCGGATCGCGGAGCTGGTGCCCGAGGACGCGCCACGGGCGCTGAACGTGGCCTACACGCCGCTGCACGGTGTCGGGCGGACGCTGGTCGAGAGCGCGGTCGCCCGCGCGGGGTTCGCCGTACCGGCCGTGGTCGCGTCGCAGGCGGAACCCGATCCGGACTTCCCGACCGTGTCGTTCCCGAACCCGGAGGAGCCGGGCGCGATCGACGCCGCGCTGGACCTGGCCCGGTCGGTGGGCGCGGACATCGCGGTGGCGAACGATCCCGATGCGGATCGGTGTGCGGTCGCCGTACCGGATCCGGCCGCTCAGGATCCGGCGCAGGGTGGGTGGCGGATGCTGCGCGGGGACGAACTGGGCGGGTTGCTCGGCGAGTTCCTGCTGTCGTCGCAGCCGTCCGGGGTGGCCGCCTGCTCGATCGTGTCGTCGTCGCTGCTCGGCAAGATCGCGGCGTCGTACGGCGTCGAGTACGTCGAGACACTCACCGGCTTCAAGTGGATCGGCCGCGTGCCCGGGCTGGTCTTCGGCTACGAGGAGGCGCTCGGGTATTGCGTCGACCCGGACGCGGTGAAGGACAAGGACGGTGTCTCGACGCTCGTGCGGGTCCTGCAGATGGCCGCCCGGGCCAAGGCCGATGGGCGCACGCTGCTGGATCTGCTCGACGACCTGGCGGTGCAGCACGGCCTGCACGCGACCGACCAACTGTCCGTCCGGGTGGAGGATCTGTCCCTGATCGCGACCGCCATGGAGCGGCTGCGGGCAACTCCCCCGACGACGCTGGGCAGTCACACGGTCGAGCGGGTGGACGACCTCAGCGACGGCAGTGCGACCCTGCCGCCGACCGACGGTCTGCGCTACACGCTGTCCGACGGTGCGCGCGTGGTGGTGCGTCCGTCCGGCACCGAGCCCAAGCTGAAGTGCTACCTCGAGGTGGTCATCCCGGTTGCGGACTCCGACGTCGCGGCGGCCCGCGGCCGGGCGGCCGAGGATCTGGCCGCCGTCAAGCAGTCGCTGTCGGGCGCCTTGGGGATCTGAACGCACGAGACGTCAGCCGCTGGACCTCCGGGTCAGCGGCTGACGTTCGACAACCGGGAGCACCTGGCGGGTAGCTCCCCGGCCGGGTGGGTCAGCGAGCCGCGGCGGCTGCGGCTTCGGCCTCCTCGGTGCGGAGCGAGCTCTGCAGCGAGGAGTGCAGGATGCGCAGGGTGCTGGTCGACTGCATCAGCGCGTCCCGCTCGTCCGGGTTCCGGTTCGCGAGGTTGGCGATCTCGTTGATGCTCGCCTCGATCCGGGCGATCCGGTCCGCGACCGTGCCTTCCTGGCTGCTGGCCTTGCGGATCGCGTCGGACGTGACCGTCCAGATGTCCTCCTTGTCGTTGGTCCGCCGCGACATGTCGACCATCTGGCTCAGCGCGGCCAGATCGTGGGCGACCTGGGTCCGCTCCACCGGCCCGGTGATGCCGGCGGTCGCCTGGCGCAGCCGGGTCACGTGACCGGACAGCTCGGACCAGCTGCACCTGCCGCTCTTGATCTTGTCCAGCACCCTGGCGTACTCGGTGTTGAACTCGTCGTAGTTCACTGTCCTACTCCTGCCGTGAGACTGCTCGCTGGAGAACTGTACGGCGTGCGCCTGGCGAAACAAGTAACCACACGATCGCAGATCGTGTACGTGTCGGCAAAACGCGACAGCCGCCCGGTACGCCAACGCGTACCGGGCGGCTGAGTTACGTTAGACCGTCGATCAGGTCAGGCGACGTACGTCGACGACGCGTTGAAGGTGTTGCAGTTGCCCGCGACGGTGTAAGTGTGCCTCGCGTTGAAGCCGGCAGTCGACCAGAACGCGTGGTTCTTCGGCGAGCCGTGGTCACGGACGCCGCCCGGCTGGTCGCCCATGTGGCTGATCAGGTAGTTGAACTGCGTCAGCAGACCGCCGCTCATCGGGTAGTACCGCTTGTTCGCGCCGATGTAGGCCGCGCCCAGGCAGGAGGCCTGCAGCTCACGGCGACGGCTCTCCTCGAGCCGCGCGGCGTTGGTGCTGAAGGCCCGCTGACGCGTCCACGACGCGTTCAGGATGCCGGTCAGGAACTGCACGTGGTGACCGTACTCGTGCGCCATCATCTGGGTCAGCCACGCCCGCGCGTAGGTCGGGTTCTGGCCCCACGTCCTCATGATGTAGGCGGCCGGGATGTAGATGACACCGTTGCCCGCGCTGCAGTAGTAGCCCGTGGTGTTGTTGGCGATCCCGCAGCCGGTGTTGATCTTGGTGCCGCTGTGCACGGACAGCTTCGGCTTCACCTTGTACGCCGCGCCGGCCGCCTTCAGCGGGACTGCCCAGGCCGCGTACATGCAGGTCCAGAGCTGGCTTGAGTAGGCCGCCACGCCCGCCTGGGTGCGCAGCGAGACGTTGACCTCCCTGCACTTCGACGGCGTGATCGCCGGGGTGTTGTACAGCCGGTTGTAGCGGACGAGGTTCGTCGGCGACGAGGCCATGGCCGTCACGCCGTCGCCCGCCGGCGGCGTGCTGACCGCCTGGTCCGGGGTGTCGGCCGGCTGCGGCAGCACCGGGTAACCCGAGGTCGCGGCCGGGGCGGCCTGCGCGTTCGGAAGTACAAGGGCTGCGAAGGTGGCGACTGCAGCGGCGCCGGCCAGACCACGCAGGGTGTTACGGGAGAGGTTGGGCATGATCTCCACTCTCGAGGTCAGGGACCTGTCGGTGCTCATCCTGGATCGAACAGGGGTCCATCCCGGGCTGAACACAGGCTCCGACGCCACGAACTGCGCGGGAGTTCCGGTCAACCGGCAACTTTCGCGCCGAGGAATCGCAGCTGGTCGGGGAGCATGCGCCGCCAGTAGCCGGTCGTGTGCGCACCGAGCTGCAGCCCACCGGCGGCACCCAGCTCGGTCCGGAGATCCTCGGACGCCTCGGCGAACGGGTCGTCCCGCCCGCAGTCGATGCGCACGGCAACATCCCGGAAACCGCTCCGGCGACCGAACACCTGACTGTTCTCGAAGTCGCCGGCGTCGTCGAACGCACCGGGTGTGGTGTCCTCGAAGCGACGCCACAGCGCCGGGCTGAGCGCACCGATGGCGACCGCCTGGCTGGACGGCCGGACGCGCCGTTGCCAGTAGTGCAGTGCGGCCCAGAGGAGGGCGCCGTACCCGCCCATCGACCAGCCGAGGAGACCGTACCGCTCGATGTTCAGGCCGCGATTCGCCAGCAGGGGCAGGAATTCCTGGTCGAGCATGAACCCGGGATCCTCGCCGCCGGCCCGGCGATGCCAGTAGGTGTCCCGGCCGCCGTCCACGGTCGCCAGGGCGAAGGGCGGCGTACCCGATCGGACGGCGGCTGTCAGGTAGCGGTCGATGCCGAGGTCGTTGACGGCGGACGTGTGGTCGCCGCCCCGCCCGTGCAGCACGAGTACGACGGGGAGCTCGGCGGTCGGCGCGAAGCCGTCGGGATAGATGACGTTGTAGCCGACCGTCGTCCGGCGACCGAACGACTCGAACGTCCCCGACTGCGCCGGACCGGCGGGCACATCGGGTATGACGCCGTCGGGACCGGTCAGCCCGAGTACGTCGTGCACCCGGGCGCGACCGGGGATGACGCCGGTCTCCAGCGCGGCCACGCCGGCAACTCCGGTGACCGCAGCGGCGATACCGGTGCGGATCAGAGTGCGGCGGGACAGCGAGAGCATCGACGGTCCCCGCGTCGATCAGCGGTACAGGGCGGCCAGTACGGCGACCACCGCCAGCACACCGATGACGATCAACTCGGGGCGCGCCCAGGAGTTCACCACCTCGCCGTCGGACTTCGCGCCGTACTGCTCCATGTGGGTCTCGATCCGGTTGACCACGAACTCGGCCCGGGAGATGGAGCTCTCGGCCGACAGCTTGCTGCCGCCGACCCGCTGCTTCCTGAGGTCACGCATGACGACCTGGACGCCGGGAGCGCGGAAGCGGTTGTCGCCGACGTGCACGCGGAGGATGTCGGTGACGTCGACGCCGGTGACCTTGCTCCACGGGATGGTGTGATCGCGTAGGTGGTTACGCAGCAAGAGGTCCTCGGGGCTGAGCGTGACCGACGGCCGGATCAGACCGACGTACGCGAGCACCATCAGGATGCCGATGATGCAGGCGACCATCAGGCCGGTGACGGTCCGCCACTCCAGCAGGATGTCGACCAGCCCGGCCACGCCGATCGCCAGCACGATCACACCGGTGATCCGGTTCGAGGTAGACAGGTACTGCTCGCTCTCGGGCGACTTCTGCTTCACCAGCACAAAGTAACCGGCCGCCCAGATCGGCACTAGCCGTGGGCGGTGATCCCGGGCCGTAGCGAGCAGGTGCTCGGTGCGGTGGCTCGGCGTGCTGGAGTGAAGGCCTCGATGTGGGTTTCATCGTGGCCTTTGCTCCAGTGCGGCGAGGTGCCGTGCCGAGTGCCGCGCAGTAGGCGCGGGGTCGCCGCCCCCGGCTAGACTGCCATGGGTGACCACACTCGACAGCGGCGTCGACACCTTGGCCGACGTGACCTCGTCCGAGGACCGGCTGCGCCGGTTCCTGCTCGGCCTGCCGGGCGTCGACCAGGTCGGCGCCGAGGCCCGGGCGGCCACCCTGGGCACACGGTCGATCAAGACCACCGCCAAGGCCTACGCCCTCGATCTGGCGATCCAGATGATCGACCTGACCACGCTGGAAGGGCAGGACACCCCCGGCAAGGTGCGGGCGCTGTGCGCGAAGGCGCAACGGCCCGACCCGGCCGACCCGACCGCGCCGCAGGTGGCCGCGGTCTGTGTCTACCCAGACCTGGTGGCAACCGCCAAGCACGAGTTGCGCGGCTCGGGGATCAACGTGGCGAGTGT
This sequence comes from uncultured Actinomycetota bacterium, assembly GCA_963770725.1. Lineage (GTDB taxonomy): Bacteria > Actinomycetota > Actinomycetes > Propionibacteriales > Kribbellaceae > Kribbella. Next base: position 67,078 of record CAVYQT010000004.1, on the reverse strand, counting down.
CGCAACCGCCTTCCCCAGTGGGCGTTCCAGCCTGGCGATCAAGATCCAGGACACCAAGGAAGCGGTCGCCTCGGGCGCCGACGAGGTCGACATGGTGATCGACCGCGGCGCCTTCCTGTCCGGCCGGTACGGGCTGGTCTTCGACGAGATCGCCGCGATCCGCGAGGCGGCCGGCGACGCGCACCTGAAGGTGATCCTGGAGACCGGCGAGCTGGTCACCTACGACAACGTCCGGCGGGCGTCCTGGCTGGCGATGCTGGCCGGTGCGGACTTCATCAAGACGTCGACCGGCAAGGTGTCCCCCGCGGCCACGCTGCCGGTCACCCTGGTGATGCTCGAGGCGGTCCGCGACTACCACGAGGCCACCGGCCTGCACATCGGCGTCAAACCGGCCGGCGGCATCCGGACCGCGAAGGACGCGATCAAGTACCTGGTCACGGTCAACGAGACCGCCGGACCCGATTGGCTGGACCCGGAGCTGTTCCGCTTCGGCGCCTCCAGTCTGCTGAACGACCTGCTGATGCAACGCACCAAGCTGGCCACCGGGCACTACCCCGGACCCGACTACTTCACGCTGGACTGAGGCATGAGCAGATTCGAGTACGCACCGGCCCCGGAATCCCGGGCCATCGTCGACATCAAGTCGTCGTACGGGCTCTTCATCAACGGAACGTTCGTCGACGCGACGGACGGGAAGCCGTTCAAGACCGTCAGCCCGGCGTCGGAGGAGGTGCTCGCGGAGGTCAGCGAGGCCGGTCCGGCCGACATCGACAAGGCGGTCAAGGCGGCCCGCAAGGCGTTCGACCGGGTCTGGGGCCCGATGGCGGGCCGGGACCGGGCGAAGTACCTGTACCGGATCGCGCGGCTGATCCAGGAGCGCGCCCGCGAACTGGCGGTGCTGGAGTCGCTCGACAACGGCAAGCCGATCCGCGAGTCGCGCGACGTCGACATCCCGCTGGTGGCGGCGCACTTCTTCTACTACGCGGGCTGGGCGGACAAGCTCGAGTACGCCGGTGCCGGTGAGGACCCGCAGCCGCTGGGGGTCGCCGGTCAGGTGATCCCGTGGAACTTCCCGATGCTGATGCTGGCCTGGAAGATCGCTCCCGCGCTGGCGGCCGGCAACACCGTCGTACTGAAGCCGGCCGAGACGACTCCGCTGACCGCGCTCGCGTTCGCGGAGATCTGCCGGCAGGCGGACCTGCCGCCGGGGGTGGTGAACATCGTCACCGGCGCGGGCCGGACGGGTCAGGCCCTGGTCGAGCACCCGGACGTGGACAAGGTCGCGTTCACCGGTTCGACCGCGGTCGGCCGGTCGATCGCCAAGGCGGTCGCCGGGTCGGACAAGAAGGTGACGCTGGAGCTCGGCGGCAAGGCGGCGAACATCGTCTTCGAGGACGCGCCGATCGACCAGACCATCGAAGGCATAGTCAACGGCATCTTCTTCAATCAGGGTCACGTCTGCTGCGCGGGTTCGCGGCTGCTGGTCCAGGAGAGCGTGTACGACGAGGTGCTGGCGCGACTGAAGCGCCGGATGGGCACGCTGCGGGTCGGCGACCCGCTGGACAAGAACACCGACATCGGCGCGATCAACTCGTCGGCCCAGCTGGCCAAGATCCGCGAGCTGTCCCAGATCGGCGAGGACGAGGGCGCCGAGCGCTGGTCGCCGGAGTGCGAGCTGCCGGCCGAGGGGTACTGGTTCCCGCCGACCGTCTTCACCGGGGTGTCGCAGGCACACCGGATCGCCCGCGAGGAGATCTTCGGGCCAGTGCTGTCGGTGCTCACCTTCCGGACCCCGGCCGAGGCGGTCGAGAAGGCGAACAACACCCCGTTCGGGCTGTCCGCCGGGATCTGGACCGAGAAGGGCTCCCGGATCCTGTGGATGGCCAACCAGCTGCGCGCCGGCGTGGTCTGGGCGAACACGTTCAACCGCTTCGACCCGACCTCGCCGTTCGGTGGGTACAAGGAGTCGGGCTACGGCCGCGAGGGCGGTCGCCATGGTCTGGAGGCCTACCTTGCCCACTAAGGCTGCGTCTAACTCATCTGGTCAGAGGCTCGAGGTGCGCAAGACCTACAAGCTCTACGTCGGCGGCGCCTTCCCGCGCAGCGAGTCCGGCCGGTCATACGTGGTGAACGATGCCAAGGGCAAGTTCCTGGCGAACGCGTCGCAGGCCTCCCGCAAGGACGCCCGGGACGCGGTGGTCGCGGCCCGGAAGGCGTTCGGCGGCTGGTCCGGCCGGACGGCGTACAACCGCGGCCAGATCCTCTACCGGATCGCCGAGGTGATGGAGGGCCGGCACCAGCAGTTCAGCGCCGAGGTGGGGGCCTCCGAAGGCCTGTCCGCGGCGAAGGCGCGCGCGGTCGTGGACGCCGCGATCGACCGCTGGGTCTGGTACGCCGGCTGGGCCGACAAGCTGGCCCAGGTGGTCGGTTCGAGCAACCCGGTGGCCGGCCCGTACTTCGATTTCTCGTTGCCTGAGGCAACTGGCGTGGTCGCGGTCCTGGCACCGCAGGACTCCAGCCTGCTCGGGCTGACCAGCGTGATCGCGCCCGCGATCGTCTCCGGGAACACGGTCGTCGCCGTCTCGTCGTACGAGCGCCCGTTGCCGGCCGTGACACTGGGCGAGGTGATGGCGACCTCCGACCTGCCGGGTGGTGTCGTCAACATCCTGACCGGGTCCGCGTCCGAGATCGGCCCGTGGCTGGCGTCGCACATGGACGTCAACGCGATCGACCTGTGCGGGATCGAGTCCGTCGACGAAGCCCGCGACCTGGAGGCTGCGGCCGCCGAGAACCTGAAGCGGGTACGGCGTCCCGCGGAGGAGGACTGGTCGGAGTCGCCGGGTCTGTCGCGGCTGACGCAGTACCTGGAACTCAAGACCGTGTGGCACCCGATCGGCGTATAAATCGCTCACGCCCGCGGGCGAGGCGTCGTACAGTCTCCGCATGGTTCAACCTGGGGACAAGGTCGCGGTCGTCTCGCCGTCGGGTGGATTGCCGGAGATCTTTCCTGCGCCGTACGAACTCGGTCTGAAGCGGCTGCGTGACTTCGGCCTGGAGCCGGTGGAGTACCCGACCACCCGCAAGCTCGGGACGGCGCCGGCCGACCGGGCCGCCGACCTGCACGCGGCCTGGTCGGATCCGTCGATCCGCGCGGTGATCGCGACCATCGGCGGCGACGACCAGCTGACCGTGCTGAAGCATCTCGACCCGGCGGTGTTCCGGGCCGATCCGAAGCCGTTCTTCGGCTACAGCGACAACACCAACCTGCACAACTTCCTGTACTCCCTGGGCCTGCCGTCGTACCACGGCGGCAGCGTGATGGTGCAGTTCGGCCGCGGCGGCGCGATGCATCCCGACACCGAGCGCTCGTTGCGGGCCGCGCTGTTCACCCCGGGCGACTTCGACCTGACCCCGGCGACCGACTGGACCGACCACGACCGCGACTGGGTCGATGCCTCCCAGCTCGCGTCGGAACCGCCGCTGTTCCCCGGCACAGGCTGGACCTGGAACGGATCGGAGCCGGTCAGCGGCCGGTTGTGGGGCGGCTGTCTGGAGATCCTCGACTGGCAACTGTCCGTCAACCGATGGATGCTGCCGGTGGACTCGTACGACGGCGTGCTGTTCCTGGAGACCAGCGAGGAGATGCCGACGTCGGAGCAGGTCTACCGGATCCTCCGCAACCTGGGCGAACGCGGTCTACTCGAGCGCTTCGACGCCGTGCTGTGGGGCCGGCCGAAGTCCTGGTCACTGGAGCAGCACACGAGCCCGGCGGAAGCCGTCGCCTACGTCACCGGTCAGTACCTCGCGGTCGACCGCGCGCTCGCCGAGTACAACCCCGCCGTCGTCGTGGTGAAGGGCCTGGACATCGGCCACACCGATCCCCAACTCATCCTCCCGTACGGCGGCCAGGTGCGCGTCGACCCAGCCGCCAAGCGAATCACGGTCGTCTACTGATCGGCCACCGGGGTCGCGAGGAAGAAGGAGCCGGTGTGGTTCGCGAGGGGCAAACGTCGGCGTGGTTCGCGAGGGCAAACGTCGGCGTGGTTCGCGAGGGCAAACGTCGGCGTGGTTCGCGAGGGCAAACGTCGGCGTGGTTCGCGAGGGCAAACGTCGGCGTGGTTCGCGAGGGCAAACGTCGGCGTGGTTCGCGAGGGCAAACGTCGGCGTGGTTCGCGAGGGCAAACGTCGGCGTGGTTCGCGAGGGCAAACGTCGGCGTGGTTCGCGAGGGCAAACGTCAGCGTGGTTGGCGGGCTCCGCTGCGTGGATGGTGCTAGTCGGGGTGGCGTGCGTCAAGGGCGCCTTCGGCGTCCCTGCGGGATCTTCGACCCTTGAGCCACGCCACCCCGACCAGGGAAGGACGCAGCTACGCGGATCCCGCGGGGAGGTGTGGCCCCGGGGTCGGGTGGATAGCTCCAGCGATCGTGGTTGCCGGGTCGGATCGTGGAGTCGCCGGGCCCTGATGGCCGAAACGACCCGTGGTCTGCGTCGAGTTGTCAGGTTTGGTCGAGGACACGCGGACTTTTCGACCGGAATCGACGACTCGGCGACCGCTCCGGCCGGGATCCCGGGATGTGGACGGATCCGGCCGGATGGCGGGCAAACCGGGCAGAACCCGGGGCCGTGGACACCTTGTGGGGGCCTCGGACAGGTCACACCATGTCCGGGGTCCCCAGAAGGTGTCCACGGTCCCGCGACAACACCAGATCATCCTCCGGATCCGGGCCTGCTCCCGTGTTACGCCGGGGAGTGTGACCATTCGGGTGAGCTGCTCCGGGATAGCTGCGTCCTTCCCTGGTCGTGGTGGTGTGGGTCAAGGGTCGAAGATCCGCGCAGCGGACGCCGAAGGCGCCCTTGACGCACACCACCACGACCAGTGCCGCATCCTGAAACCTTGGGTTGTCATCGAGCCCCTGATTAATTGGTGCAGTTCGACAGACACCCCAGGAGGTAAGGGTGTCAAGCGGCGGTGGTTGTGGTGCGGTGGGCCCAGGCTGTTTCGGGGTTGTAGAGGGTTCGGGTTTTGAGGCAGCCGTGGAGGATGCCGACGAGCCGGTTGGCGATTTGGCGGAGGGCGGCGTGGTGGCCCAGGCCGCGGCCGCGGAGTTGGTCGTAGTAGGCGTGGACGTGGGGGTCGTGCACGGTGGCGGCGAAGGCTTGCTGGTCGAGGGCGTTGACGAGGCGGTTGTTGTGGATGAACCGGGCGTGCACGGTCCGCAGTTTGCCGGATTGGCGGGTGATGGGTGCGGTGCCGGCGGCAGCTTCGCCGGCTGGGTGACGATCGTCGCCACCAACCAGGCCCGGCAGACCTACCGTTCACTCAAGCGGCGCGCGGTCGAGCAGTCCGCCGAGGTGCTGCCGGAGGCGGTCGATCCGCGCACCACCTCGGTGATCGCAGGCTCCCGGCTGGACCTGCTCGAAGCCCTCGAGAACCTGGAATCCAGCCATCCCCAGCTTGTTCAGCCGCTTGTTCTGCGGGACCTGGGCGCGATGACGTACGCCGAGATCGCGGACGAACTGGACGTCCCGCTAGGGACCGTCAAAGCCCGCATCCACCAGGCCCGGAAGGCCGTGGCCGAGCGCCTGACAGTCCACTAGCACCCCAGCGGTGACTCCTCGGACTCGGGGCAGCACTCTGCGCCGTAGGAGTCAGTCGAAGGTACGCCGGACCGCGACCGCCATCCGGAGGTTGTCGGCGAAGTTCGCGGTCTGCCGGCGGATGCTCGGGGCAACGGTCTCGTCCGCGGCCAGCGCCTCGGCCCGGGTCAGCAACTCCGGCTCGATCACGAACTCCGGCACGATCCGGTGCACCGTGAGCGCCACCACCATGCCGGCCCGGATGTCGGCCGTCCGGTGGATGTCGGTGAAGAAGCGCTCCACGTACGGCGCGGTGACCGCAGCCTGCCCTGGATGCCAGAAGCCCTCGGCCGCGGCCAGCAACTCCTTCACCCCGACGGTCGGATCGGTCATGATCCGGGTCCAGGCGGCTTCCTTGCCGTCGGCCAGTGCCGACCGGCAGCGGGCGGCGTGGTTGACGCCTTCGGTCGAGGTGTCCCGGGCCAGTTCGGAGTCGATCTCCGCCGCGCCGAACACGTTCAGGCGGACGAGCCGCAGGACCAGCGCCCAGCGCAGATCCGCGTCGATCTCCAGGCCGTCCGGCGTCCGGGAACCGTCCAGCCACGCCTTCAAAAGCTCGCCGTCCGAGGTGGTCGCGACGAAACCGCGCACGGTCGCGAGTTGCAGGCTGCTACCGGGCTCGGTGGTCGCCAGCTTGTTGCCCAGGGCATCGGCAACCACGCCGCGGGATTCGTCGTACGGGAGGTAGCCACCGAGCACCCGCTCCTCCAGCCAGCGGACCAGCGAGGCGACCGCGATATCGCTGTCCTCGTGCTGGATCGCGGTGACGAAGAGTTCGAGCGCCTTGCGCGGATCGAGCTCGGCGTCCGCGGTGGCGTCGCGGATCGAGTTCCAGCTCACCGCGCGAGTGGTGCCGTCGGCGATCTTCGGCAGCACCGCCGGGAGGTTCGCCAGGCTGGTGGCGTCGAGCCGGATCTTCGCCCAGGTGTCGTCGTCCGCGTCCGGCACGATCACCGCGAGGTCGTTGCTAAGGGCCACTTCCACGGTGTCGCCTTCGAGCATGACGTCGACGGTCTCGCCTGCGCCGCTTGCGTCGTACCCGCGAACACTGAGCTTGTGCGGCCGGCGGGACGCGTCCGGGCTGGTGCGATGCAGGACAACGCCGGTCTCGCTGCGTTCGGTCGTGATCGTGTCCAGGCCGGACGTCCGCAGCCACTGGTCGGACCAGTTGTCCAGGTCCTGCGCGCCGGCCTCGGTAAGTTTGGCGATGAACTCGTGCAGGTCGGCGTTGCCGTACTCGTGCGACTCAAGATGGGCGTTGACACCCTTCAGGAACACGTCGTCACCGAGGTACTTCGCGAGTTGCTTGAGCACCGCGGCGCCCTTGGCGTACGAGATCCCGTCGAAGTCGTCGAGCGACTGACGCGCGTCCTTCAGGCTGTCCGGCGCGACCGGGTGGGTCGAACTGCTCTGGTCCGTCTGCAGTCCCCACCACCGGCGGACGAAGGCGAAGTCGGTCCAGTTGCCCTGGTAGTCGGTCGCGTCCTCGGACACCCGGTGGGCCATGTACTCGGCGAACGACTCGTTCAGCCACATGTCGTTCCACCACTTCATGGTGACCAGGTCGCCGAACCACATGTGCGCCATCTCGTGTACGACGATCCGGGCCCGGGTACTGCGCTCGGCCTCGGTCACCTTGCTGCGGAAGACCAGGTGGTCGGCGAACGTCACGCAGCCCGGGTTCTCCATCGCACCGAGGTTGAAGTCCGGCACGAACACCTGCCAGTACTCACCGAACGGGTACCGCTGCCGGAACATCCGGTGGTACTCGTCGAACGCCTGCCCGGTGGTCCGGAACAGGTCCGCGGCGTCCCGGTCCAGGTGCTCCTTCAGCGATTGCCGACAGGCGAGCCCGAGCGGGATCCCGTCGTACTCGCTCCTGATCAAGTGATACGGCCCGGCGACGATCGTGACGAAGTACGACGCCAGCGGCTTCGTCTCGGCCAGCTCCCACTCCCCCGGACCGACCTGGGTCGCGGCACCGTTGCCCAGGACCACCCAGTCCTCGGGGCACTTCACCGTCACCGTGTACGGCGCTTTGAGGTCCGGCTGGTCGAAACACGGGTAGTAGCGGGGCGCCGACTCGAGCGACGACATGCCGTAGGTGTAGACCCGCCCGTCGGCCGCGTCGACCGATCGCACCAGGCCCTCGCCGTCCACGGAGTACTTCAGCTCCGCGATCACCACGACCTCGTTCTCGGCCTGTAGACCGGTCAGTGGGACCCGGCCCTCCGCCAGCAGGCCGACGTCGAGGGCGACGCCGTTCAACTCGACCGCGAGCAGCCGTTCGGGCTTCACATCCACCCAGGTCGAGTCGCTCGTCGCACCGAACCGGATCCGGCTGGTCGTGACGAACGTGTCGCCGGGTTCGGTCAGGTCGAAGTCGACCTGGTACGACCGGACCACAAGGTGTGCCGCCCGCTGGCGGGCCTCCTCAACTGTCAACGCACGCATACCTGAACGCTATCCGAGAGGGCCTACGACCCCGTCAGCTTTTCGCGCACAGCATGCGCCCGCGCCCGGTCGCGCTCCTCGAGCGACTCGTCCAGCGCCATCGCGTCGAGGGCTCCCAGCAACCGCGCGTCCGGCACACCACCGACAGGTACCGCGGCCGCCGCGAGCAGAGCCGTCGCCCGCACGTCCGGATCAGTGGTGCCCTCGAGCACCGCCGCGATCAACTCCGCATCCTCGGCCTCGGCAAGACTCGTGAGCACGTTGAGCGCACTGAGATGATCGAACGCGGCCCGCAGCTCCGCATCGCCAGCCACCGGCGGCCGGGACAACACGTCCCGCGCCACCTGCCGCACCTCACCCCCGAGCGGCTCCAACGGATTCCCACCGGACAACCGCGTGTACGACGCGGCCACCTGATACATGTTCAGCGCCCGGCAGACAGTCGCGACGTTGTCGCTGTGCAGCAACGCACTGAACGCCTGCAAGGGAATCGCCTCGTGCATACTCATCCACGTCCTCGCTTCGCTCCGGGCGCGGATGAGGCACGACAGCAGCTGTGCTTGATGATGAACTCACTGCGTTCGTTCATGCCCGCACGCTAGCTGCCGCGTGGAGATGGGTGGCGAGGAGGTGCGCGGCCTCCGGAGCGGTGGCGGCGTAGCAGAGCAGGTGGGCGCGGGTGGACCAGGCGTCCTGGAGTGGGCAGATCTCGACGGCAGTGTTGGCGTCGACAGCCCGGCGGGGAACGATCGCCAGCCCGGCGCCGGCGGTGGCGAGGGTGATCAGGGTGTGCAACGTGGGCACGAGGGTGCGGTAGCGAGGAGCCGGGGCGTGAGGGCCTAGGCGGTCGTCCATCCATTGGGTGAGGGGCGAGCCACGGTCGAGCCGACCAGGGGATGTTCGGCGACTTCGGCGTACGCGATCGAGGTACGGCCGGACAGGACACCGCCGGCCTCGCCGATCACGACCAGCGAGTCGTCGGCGAGGGGCTCGGTCCGGAGATCGGTGGGTTCGTCGTCGAGGATCACGCCGACATCGGCCTCACCGGAGGCCAGGATCCGCACGCTGCGGACCGTCCGGCGTTCGCGGACGTTGACGTCGTACTCCGGATGGTCGCGCAGGAAGGTGGCGAGCGCGGCGGGGACGAGTTGGTGCATCGCGGACCCGCCGGCGACCAGGCGGATCGGTTCGGTCCGGGAGACGGCGTACGACGCGACGGCACTGTCCAGGCGGGTGGTCTCGGTGAGGACCTCGCGGGCGTGCCGGGCCAGCGTGGCGCCCGCGGGGGTGAGCCGGACACCGCGGCGCTCGCGGATCAGGAGACGTACGCCGGCCTGCGCTTCGAGGGCTCTGACCCGCGCGCTGGCCGAAGGCAGGCTCAGGTGCATCAGCCGCGCGCCGCCGGTGATCGAGCCTTCTGCCGCAACATGTGTGAACAGCCGGAGGTCGTCCAAGTCGTACCGCATGAAGCCCAGCCTACGTCTCACCCTAAGGCTGGCTACGGGGATCGCGCATTGTGGAGCGTCGGCCGAGCCGTGATCCTTGAAGGGTGCTGATGATCCTCCTGGCCGCGTGCTCACCACTGCGGTGGCGATGACCGCCCTCTTCTTCATCCGAGCCGCCGTATGACTGACCGACACCGGATCGCGATGGCCTACCAAGCCTGTGAGGTGGCCGACCTCGTCCGGTCGGCCGTCACGCTGGAGAACCCGGCGGAGGCCGTGCAGCAGGCCGAGCTCGTCTTGGCGGCTGCCCAGCAACTCCTGGCCGCGGCCAACCGACTCGCCCAGGAGCATCCCCAGGCGCCGAGCGACCCGCTGCAACTGTTCGCCTACACGCACCCCGAGGAGGCTGCGGCGGACGTGGCCGACTGGCTGGCTACTTCGTCCGGTTCTCGCGGTCAGGCAACTGATCACGCTCATGCCGAAGGTAGAGGCCCGTCGCCGTCGACACGCTCGTGAGCAGCCAGACGGCGACTCCCGCGTCGTCGGCCACCCCGATGATCGGCAGCAACTCGGGGAGCACGTCGATCGGCGACACCAGGTACACCAGCGCCAGTCCCCACAGGGCCATCCGGCTCGTGGGCAACCCGGGATACTCCCCTCTCCGGGCGGCGCGGAGGAGTCGCGGCAACGCCCGGGCCCGCTGGAACACGTCCCCGATCGGCTCCGGCTCGCCGCGTTCCCGCCGCCGGCGCTTGATCCGCGTACGTCGTACCGCGCCAAGCCCGGCCACCGCCGCACCCACCAGCAGCAGGGCTACTCCGACCCCGACCGCCGGCAGCCCGACCACGTCGCCGTCCCGGAACACCAACGTCCCGAGCCCGATCAGCGCGAGCAACCCACCGAAGATCAGCATTCACCAACTGTAGAGGCTGAGTGGCGGACCGCCAGGCCATCACAACTGCGGCGACGCGGCGGCCGCACGCTGAGCCTGCCACGGTCGGGGCGATTGTGATGGGCCGGACGTCCGCCATCAGTTGATCAGACCCTCCACGATCGTCTTCATGCGATCGACCGGGATGGCGAAGCCGATGCCGATGTTGCCGGAGCGGGAGGTGCTGCCGAGGGTGGCGATGGCGGTGTTGACGCCGACCACCTGACCGGCGGAGTTGACCAGCGGCCCGCCGGAGTTGCCCGGGTTGATCGCGGCATCGGTCTGGATCGCCGACTGGCGGTTGCCGTTGTCACCGAACCGCGCCTGCCGGTCGACGGCGCTGACGATGCCGGCGGTCACCGTTCCTTCCAGCCCGAGCGGTGAGCCGACGGCCAGCACCGGGTCGCCGACCCGCAGCTGTGCGGACCGGCCGAGCGTGAGCGAGCGCAGTCCCTCGGCATCGGCAGCCGAGACCTGGAGTACGGCGAGGTCGTTGTCCTCGTCCGCGCCGATGACCTCGGCGTCGACCCGGCGACCGTTCGACAGGACCAGCGAGACATCGCTCGCTCCTTCCACCACGTGAGCGTTGGTGACCACGTGACCCTGCTGGTCGATCGCAAACCCCGAGCCGGTCGCCCGGCCGGCCCGGACCGAGACCACACCGGGCAGCACACTCGCCGCCGCCGCGGTGATCGAGCCTTGGGCGGCCGCGGGTGGCGCGGCCGCCTGGGGCAGTTCGACCGCCGCGGGCGTCCCGGGATCACGCGATCCGGTCACCGCTCCGGCCAGCCCGCCGGCCACGATCGACAACGCGACGCTGGCGACCAGGATCCGGCCGCGGCGTCCCGTCGTACGTCCGGAGATTGCAGGTGGAGGGACCGTCACCCCGGCCTGAGGTGCCGCGGCCGGAGAGGGGGGTGCCGACCCAGCGGAGGCCGGGGTGACGGAGATCGGGTCCGGCGGTACCGATGCGGGCAACGGCGCCGCCGGGGGTGGACCGGGCGCATAGTGCGGCCCGCGGAACGGGTGACCGAGATGAGGGCTCATCGAAGGCTCCTTCACGGCTCAGGGGAGGCGCGAGAACCACAGCAGCGACGCCAAAGCCGCCAGCAGGGCTGCGACCAGGGCGATTCCCGCCACCAGGTTGGTGATCTCGCGTGGTTCGGTGGTCCAGCCGATCGACGACTGGAGGTCGGAGTAGACGTCGCGCAACTGCTCGTCGCTCTCGGCGGCATAAGCCTCGCCGCTGGTCGCGTCGGCGAGGCTCTGCAACGCCTCGGTGTCGGCGGGGACCGGGATGTCCCGGCCTTCGATGTTCACAGTGCCCTCGGCAGTGCCGTAGGCGATCGTCGAGACCGGTACGCCGGCCTGGACCGCGGCGTCGGCGGCTTCGTCGATCGGACTGCCGGAGGTGTTCCCGCCGTCGGACAGCAGCACGATCCGGCTCGGCGGTGGATCCTCCGGGTCGATCGTGCGGACGGCCTGCAGGCTGGTCAGGACGGCGTCCCCGATCGCGGTGCTGTCGGTCAGTTCGAGGCTGTTGATCGCGTCCACGGTGGCCTGGTGGTTGGTGCTCGGCGGCGCGACCACGGTCGCAGACCGGGCGAACGAGACCAGGCCGACGTTGAACTTGTCCGGCAGTTCCTGGACGAACTCCACCGCCGCCTGCTGGGCCACCTCGAACCGGTTCGGCGCGACGTCGGTCGCGGCCATCGAGTTGGAGACGTCCATGGCGACCACGATGGTGGCGCGTTCGCGCGGCACCCGGATGTCGGCGACCGGGCGGGCGATCGCGATCGTCAGCACGGTCAGCGCGGCCAGGAACGCGACCGCCGGCGCGTGCCGGCGCCAGCCGGGCCGCTTCGGCGCGACCTTCTCCAGCATCGGCAAGGTCGCGAACCGGACGGCGTACTTGCTGCGGCGGCGCTGGGCGACCAGGTATGCGGCGATCAGCGCCGCCACCAGTACCAGCAGCCAGAGCCACAGGGGTTGCTCGAATCTCATCGGATACCGGTCCTTCCCATCGGGTTCCGGCGGACGCTCGCGCGGCGACGAGCGGTGGCGAAAGCAGCCACGTCGCGGACCCAGTCGGTGTCGGTCCGCAGCACGAGGTGCGCCGCGCCCGCGGCCCGGATGTCACGGGTGGTCTGTTCACGTTGGGTTCTCATCGCGTCGGCGTACCGCCGGCGCAGTTTCCGGCTGCTGGTCTGCACCTCGCGCCGCCGGCCTGTCTCCGGGTCGACCAGCGTCAGCAGGCCGACCTCGGGGAGCTCAAGCTCGCGCGGGTCCAGCACCTCGACCGCGATCACCTCGTGCCGCGCGGACAGTCGCCGCAGCGGATCCGCCCAGGTCTCGTCGTGGAAGTCGGAGACCACCACTCGCAGGCCGGGGCGTGGATGTTCACGGTTGAGCCGGGTGATCGCCGCGCCGAGCGGCACGGCCGGGTGTTCGCCCGGTGTTGCCCGAGGCAACGACAACAGCGTTCGGAGGGTACGGCGAAGTGCTGCGGCACCACCGACGTCGGGGATCCGGGACAGTTGGTCACCGACGGCGATGCGGACACCGAGCCGGTTGCCGGGCCGGTCGGCGAGTAGGCCGACCGCCCCGACCACGGCGATGGCGAGGTCCCGCTTCTCGCTGAGCGCCGTACCGAAGTCCATGCTGGCCGATGCGTCGAGCAACGCCCAGGTCTCCAGTTCCCGCTCGGCCAGCGGCGCCCGGACATGCGGTTCGAGCGAACGAGCCGTGACGTTCCAGTCCATCCGGCGGACGTCGTCCTGGCCGGCCTGGTACGGCCGCGCCTCGTTCGGCTCGCTGCCCGGTCCGCTCCGCAAGCCGGTGATCTCACCGTGCAGCAGGCCTTCCAGCTTCCGCTTGACCGAAAGCTCCAGCGTCCGCAGCGCCCGCTCCCGCCCTCTGAGCAGGTCCGGACCCGTTTCGGTCATGCCGCCGACCCCTGGGCGTCGTCGGCCGGGACGACGTGCGGCTGCTCGATGGTGTGCAGGATGCGCGAGATCACGGCCCGCGGGTCGACACCGTCGGCGAGAGCGTCGAAGGTGAGGACCAGACGATGCGCCATCACGTCGAGGGCGACGTCGTACACATCAGCAGGCAGGACGTAGTCCCGGCCGCGCAGCAACGCCAGGGCCCGCCCGGCGGCGACCAGACCCAGCGTGGCCCGAGGGCTCGCGCCGAACTCCAGTACGCCTTGCAGGTCGGTGATGCCGTACTGCTGCGGCACCCGGGTCGCATGCACGAGGCGTACGACGTACTCCGCGACCGCGTTGTGCACGAACACCTCGTCCGTTGCCTCCTGCAACTGAGCGACCTGCTCCGGGGTGAGTACGGCGTTCGCGTGCGGCCGGTGGGCGCTCATCCGCTGCAGGATGGTGAGCTCCTCGAGCGGGCTCGGGTAGTCCACCGTGATCTTCAGCAGGAACCGGTCCCGCTGCGCCTCGGGCAGCGCGTACACACCGTCGGACTCGATCGGGTTCTGGGTCGCCAGGACCAGGAACGGTTCGGGCAGCCGGTAGCTGGTGCCGCCGATGCTGACCTGGTGCTCGGCCATTGCCTCGAGCAACGCCGACTGCACCTTGGCCGGGGCCCGGTTGATCTCGTCCGCCAGCACGAGGTTGGCGAACACCGGGCCGAGCTCGGTGTCGAACCCCTCCGCCGACGGCCGCCAGATGCGGGTGCCCATGATGTCGCCCGGCACCAAGTCCGGCGTGAACTGCAGCCGGGAGAACTGACCGCTGATCACCTCGGCCAGCGTCCGGACCGCCAACGTCTTCGCGACGCCGGGCACACCCTCCAGCAGGCAGTGCCCGCGGGCCAGCAGCCCGACCAGCATCCGCTCGACCAGATGGTCCTGGCCGACGACGACCCGCTTCACCTCGAACAGCGCGCGCTCCAGCAGAGCCGAGGAAACCCCCAGCTCCCGCCGCGCTTCCGAATGTCTCTCCACACCTACCTCCACGTGATGGCCCGAACCAGATGCCGGCGTTGTCATGCGTTCTCGGCCGCGTCGGGCTGGGTCTGCTCAGGCTGCGACGGTTGGGTCTGCTCGCCCTCGCCCTGGCCCTGTCCCTGGCCGTTCTTCTCCGGGCAGTCCTCCCGGGTCCCGTTCTGCTGCTGGTTGGTGCCGGGCGACGGCGTGGTGGCGTCCTCGTCGACGGTCACGTAGCCCTGCTCGGGCGCCGGGTCGTCGGCCGACGCGTACGCGACGCCGCCGACACCGAGTGCGGCCACGGCCACTGCCGCACCGAGGATGAGCCGTTTGCCTGGGATGTTCATGAAGACTCCTTCGGTCGATTGGCCTCCACACCATCAAAGGACTGCGAAAACGACCGGAAAGCGGAGCGAAAGCCCAGCGAAAGCGCAGGCCGGACCACCCGGTCCGTGCGGCTACCTTGGTCTCGTGCGGCTACTGGTGGTGGAGGACGAGGAAGGCCTGGTCAGCGCGCTGCGCTCCGGACTCGGCCGGGCCGGCTATGCCGTGGACACGGCGACGACCGGTGCCGAGGCGATGGAGAAGCTCGCGACCACGGCGTACGACCTGGCGATCCTGGACATCACCCTGCCGGACACCAGCGGCCTCGACCTGTGCCGCGCCGTACGCCGGGGTGAGATCGAGGTGGCGTCCGGCCGGGAGCTGCGGGTGCTGATGCTCACCGCGCGCGCCTCGCTGGCGGACCGGGTCCGCGGGCTCGACGAGGGTGCGGACGACTACCTGACCAAGCCGTTCGCGCTGGTCGAGCTGCTCGCCCGGATCCGCGCCCTGCTGCGCCGCGACGTCACCAACGGCAGCACCCAGCTGCACGTCGGCGACCTCGTCCTCGACTCGGCCCGCCACCTCGCCACCCGGTCCGGCCGCGAACTTCCGCTGACGTTGAAGGAGTTCGGCGTACTGCGGTATCTGATGTCGCGCCCCGGGCACGTCGTGTCGGCCGAGGAACTGCTCGAGCACGTCTGGGACGAGAACGCCGACCCGTTCACCCAGAGCGTCCGGGTGACCGTCGGCACGCTGCGCCGCAAACTCACCCAGGGCGGCGAGGAACCCGTTCTGGAAACCGTGATCGGCCGGGGCTACCGGCTCAGAGGTGACACGTGAAGATCAAACTCCCGCCGTGGACCCAGACGATCCGGTTCCGGCTCACGCTGACGTATTCGGCCGTACTGATCGCGTTGTCGGCGCTCCTGCTCGGCGGCGTGTACGTCGCCCTGTCGCAGATCCTCGACCCCAAGCCGTTGGACCAGATCGAGGTCAAGAAGTACTACAAGGATCACGCCGGCAACCTCCATCTCAAGCCGGGCCAGGTGATCCAGGCCGCCGAGATCTCCAGCCTCCAGTCCGCGGTCAACTACCAGACCCTGCAGAGCCTGCGGAACTACTCGGCCGCGGGTATGGCCGGCCTCTTCCTGGTCAGCCTCGGGACGGGCTGGTGGTTGTCCGGCCGCGCGCTCCGGCCGGTCCGGCAGATCACCACAACGGCCCAGGAGATCTCGGCGACCGACCTGTCCCGCCGGATCGCGCTTGACGGACCGCGAGACGAGCTGAAGACCCTGGCCGACACCGTCGACGACATGCTCGGCCGGCTCGAGTCCGCCTTCGTCTCCCAGCGTCAACTGGTGGACGACGCATCGCACGAGCTGCGCAATCCGCTCGCGGTGATCCAGGCGAACGTGGACGCCGTCCTCGCCCACGACGACACCACCCCGGACGACCGGGCCCAGGCGACCGCGATCGTGAGTCGCGCGATCCAGCGGATGACCCGGCTGGTCGAGGATCTGCTGGCCTCGGCCCGCCGTTCCTCACCGGCCTTCGTCGACGCCGATGTGGACCTGGCCGCGATCGCGGGCGAAGCGGCCGAGGAGTACCAACTCCTCGCGGCCGATCGCGAGCTTCACGTCGTACGACGCCTGGCGCCGGGACCGACCGCGGCCGGGGACGCATCGGCGCTCCGGCGGGCGGTCGACAACCTGCTCTCCAACGCGGTCCGGCTCGCTCGCGGTGGAAGTGAGTTGGTGCTGGCCGTGGGCAGTCGCAACGGCTGGGCCTGGATCGCCGTCCGCGACGAAGGCCCCGGCATCGCCGCCGAGGACGCCGACCGGGTCTTCGACCGCTTCTTCCGTTCCGGCCAGCGCCAGTCGCCGGCCACCGTCCCGTCGACCGGTCAGCGCCGGGCCGGCCTGGGCCTCGCCATCGTCCGCCAGATCGCCGAGTCCCACGGCGGCACCGTTGCGCTGCACTCCGAGGTCGGTATCGGCAGCACCTTCGTGCTCTGGCTGCCCGAACGCTCCCTCACCAACGCGACCCGCCGAAGCCCCACCCCGCCCGACGAGGACCCCCTCGGCCCCCGGCTCTAGGTTGGGCGGCCACTTTGTGCACGGTTCTTCCATCGAGCCGCCGTCGTCGTGCTCGATCGGTGCACAAAGTCGCCGACTTACCGGTTGTACGGGGTGGCGAGGAGCGGGCGGGTGTTGGTGAGGACCTCCGAGTAGAGGGCGCGGACACGGGCTGCTTCGGCGTCGGTCATGGCGGAGGGCTCGGGTTTGCCGGCCGGGACGTGCCAGGTGGGTGGGGTGTCGGCTCCCGACAGGGCCCAGGCAGCTTGGCGGGCGGCGCCCAGAGCGACGTACTCGGCTGGTTCGGGGAGGATGACCTCGGCGCCGAGAAGGGCCGGGGCCAGAGCTTGGACTGCGCGCGAGCGGGCGGCACCGCCGAGCAGGAGGATCCGGTTGACCGGAAGGCCCTGGGCTCGAAGGGCATCGACGGCGTCGGCGAGGCCGCACAGCAGACCCTCGACGGCGGCTCGGGCCATGGTCGCGGGCTGCATCGTCGCGCGGGTGAGGCCGTAGATCAGTCCGGTCGAGTGGGGAAGGTCCGGGGTGCGCTCGCCGTCCAGGAACGGCAGGAGAACCAGGCCTCCGCTGCCTGCCGAGTTGAGGGCGGCGTCGTTGAAGGCGTCGAGGTCCAGGCCGAGCAGCCCAGCCGTGGACGAGAGGACCCGGGCGGCGTTCAGGGTGCAGACCAGCGGCAGGTATCCCCCGGTCGCGTCGGCGAAGCCGGCCACCAGACCGCTCGGATCGGCAGTCGGGTCGGCCGACCGGGCGAAGGCGGTCCCGCTCGTTCCCAACGAGACGGCGACGTCACCAGGCTGGAGATCGAGGCCGAGCGCGGCCGCCATGTTGTCGCCCGTACCGGCCGCAAGCGCGGCACCGCCGGCCGTCTGACCGACGATCTCGGCCGGCCCGGCAACCCGCGGCAACTCCAGCGAGCGACCGAAGGCCCGCTCGACCAGCTCAGGCCGGTAGGTGTTGGTGGCCGGCGACCACCAGCCGGTGCCGGACGCGTCGCCCCGGTCGGTCGTGATCCCCGAGATCCCGCTCCGGTCCGCGGCCAGCCGATGGGTCATCCAGTCGTGCGGCAGTACGACGGCCGCCGCCCGAGCGGCCGCCTCGGGCGCAGCCCCGCGCACCCACCTCAGCTTCGTCACGGTGAAGCTCGGCACCGGCACCGAACCCACAGCGTCGGCCCAGGCCCCGGGCCCACCGAGCTCGGAGACCAGTTCGACCGTTGCGTCGGCGGACGCAGTGTCGTTCCAGAGCACGGCCGGGTGGACGACCTCACCAGAGTCGTCCAGCAGGACCATGCCGTGCTGCTGACCGCCGACCGAGATCGCCTCGACCCCATCGAGCAGGCCGTCGGACGCGATCTCCCACGCCTTCCACCACTCGGCCGGGTCCACCTGGGTCCCGTCCGGATGCGGTGCGCGGCCTTCCCGCAGTACCGCTCCGGTCTCGGCATCGCATACGACGACCTTGGTCGCCTGGGTGGAGCAGTCCACACCGGCGACCAGTCTCTGCTCAGTCATGGCTCCCAGAGTAGGTCGTGTCTGGTGATCCCGCGCCGTAGCGAGCAGGTGCTCGGTGCGGTGCATCGGCGTACTGGAGTGAAGGCCTCGATGTGGGTTTCATCGTGGCCTTTGCTCCAGTGCGGCGAGGTGCCGTGCCGAGTGCCGCGCAGTAGGCGGGGGATCACCAGACACGGCCTATAGCGCTTCCAGGGTGGCCCGGGCTCCGATCTCGTGGAGGGATTGCAGGGCGGCCTTGTACTGCGTCACGAACTGCTCGTTCGACGCCAGGTCGCCGAACAGGTCCGGGTCCGAGATGAACACCAGCGGATCCTCGCGGTTGTGCTGCGCCCGCTCGACCAGTTTGTCGCGCAGGCGGTCGACCACCTCGATCGGCTGACCCTGCTCGTCGACGGCTTCGGCGTACCGGGCCCAGGACGCGACCACCAAGGCCGACCGGCCGATCTCCCGTCCGGCCGCCAACTGCTCGCGGACGACGGGCAGCAGCCACTTCGGGATCCGGTCGGAACTCTCCGCGCACAGCCGCGCCAGCGTGTCCCGTACCTCCGGATTCGCGAACCGCTCGATCAGCTGATGCTTGTAGCGATCGAGGTCGACCCCGGGCACCGGCGGCAGGGTCGGCGTACCTTCGACGTCCATGTAGCCCAGCAGGAAGTCGACGAACAGCTTGTCCTGGCACACCTCGTGCGCATAGCGGTAGCCGGACAGATACCCGAGATAGCACAGCGCCTGGTGACTCGCGTTCAGCAGCCGCAGTTTCATCAGCTCATACGGCTCGACGTCCTCCACGAGTTGGACGCCGACATCCTCGTACGGCGGCCGATCGCCGCCGAAGTCGTCCTCGAGCACCCACTGGGTGAACGGCTCGCACACCACCGGCCAGCCGTCCTCGACGCCGAACCGCTCAGCCAGCGCCTCCCGGTCGGAGTCCGCGGTCACCGGTGTGATCCGGTCGACCATGCAGTTCGGGAACCGCACCTCCTCGGCGATGAACGAGGCCAGGTCGGCGTCCTTCAGGCGGGCGAACGACGTCAGCATCTTCCGCGCGACGTGCCCGTTCCCCGGGATGTTGTCGCACGACATCACCGTGAACGGCGCCACCCCGGCCGCCCGCCGCCGGGCGAGCGCCTCGACCACGAACCCGAACACGCTGACCGGCACCGCATCCGGCCGCAGGTCGGCCGCCAGCCCGGGATCGGAGGCGTCGAGCTCGCCGGTCACCTGGTTGACGTGATACCCGCCCTCGGTGATGGTCAGCGAGACGATCCGGGTCGCCGGATCGACCAGCCGGTCGAGCACCGCCGACGGGTCGTCCGGCGCGAACAGATAGTCCACGATCGACCCGATCGCCCGCGGCTCGAGGGTCCCGTCCGGGTACTTCACCACCAGCGTGTACAGGAAGTCCTGCGCTGTCAGTACGTCGTACATCCGGCGATCCTGGGGCAGGACGCCGACGCCGACGATCCCCCAGTCCAGCGCCTTGCCGGCGCTCATCAGCTGGTCGAGGTACATCGCCTGGTGGGCCCGGTGGAAACCGCCGACCCCGAAGTGCACGATGCCCGGGCGGACCGCCGTACGGTCGTACGACGGCACGCCCACCTCGTTGCCCAGAGCATCCAGAGTTGTGGCGGACAGGACAGTCACTTGACCGCCCCCAGCGACAGCCCCTGGACGAGTTTGTCCTGGGCGGCGAACCCGGCGATCAGCACCGGCAACGACACCACGATGGACGCGGCACAGACTTTGGCGAGGAACAATCCTTGACTGGTCACGAACCCAGTCAAGAACACCGGAGCCGTCTGTGCCACCGTGCCGGTCAGTACCCGGGCGAACAGCAACTCGTTCCAGCTGAAGATGAAGCAGATCAGCGCTACCGACGCGATCCCCGGTGTCACCACCGGCGCGACCACCGACCGCAACGTCCGGGTCAGGTTGGCACCGTCGACCGAGGCCGCCTCGAGGATCTCCACCGGCACCTCGGACAGGAAGCTGCGCAGCATCCAGACCGCGATCGGCAGGTTCATCGAGGTGTACAGGATGATCAGCAGCCAGATGTTGTCCAGGAAGTTGACCGACTGCGCGAACAGGTAGATCGGCAGCAGGCCGGCCACCACCGGCAGCATCTTCGTGGACAGGAAGAAGAACATCACGTCGGTCCACTTCTTGACCGGCCGGATCGAGAGCGCGTACGCCGCCGGGAAGGCGAGCAGGATCACCAGCGCCGTCGACAGGATGCTCGCCGTGAGCGAGTTCAGTAGCGAGGGCCACGGGCCGGTGTCGAAGAACGCCCGGTAGCCGTCCAGAGTCAGCGGTGCGCCGACGTCCGGCGGGTTCTTCGCCGCGTCTTCCTCGGAGTGGAACGACGTCAGCAGCATCCACAGCACCGGCAGCACGAACAGCAGGCCGACGACCCAGGCCAGCCCGGTCAACGCGAACCCGCCGCCCCGGTTCTTCCGGCCGGTCACGATCGTCACCTGGCCGCTCATCGTCCGGTCTCCTCTCGGAACAGGGTGGACACCGACCGCAGCGCGAAGGTCGCGATGACGATCGTGCCGATCACCACGATCACGCCGGCCGCCGAGGCCCGTCCGTAGTCGTGGGCGGTGTAGAAGGTCTGGTAGATCGTGTACGGCAGGTTCGCCGTGTCGAGGCCGCCGGACGTGATGGTGAAGACCGCGTCGAAGTTCTGTACGACGTAGATCGAGCCGAGCAGCGCGGACAGCTCCAGGTACTGGCGCAGATGCGGCAGCGTCATGTAGCGGAAGATCTCCCACTGGTTGGCGCCGTCGATCCCGGCCGCCTCGATCACGTCCAGCGGACGGCTCTGCAGCCCGGCCAGCAGGATCAGCATCATGAACGGTGTCCACTGCCAGACCAGCGCGAAGATGATCGACCACAGCGGCTGGTTGGTGATCCAGTCCGGCTGCGGTGCGTTGTCACCGAAGATCCACGTCAGGACGCCGTTGAAGAGCCCGTACGTCGGGTTGTACAGCGCGTGCTTCCACAGCAGCGCGGCAGCCACGGGTACGACGAGGAACGGCGTGATCATCATCGTCCGGACGGCCCCGCGTCCCCGGAACTTCCGGTCCAGCAGCAACGCGATCAGCAGCCCGAGGACGAGGCTGATCAGGACGACGCCCGCGGTCAGCAGGACCGTCACCCAGATCGCCTGCCGGGTGTTCGCATCGGTCAGCACCCGGCGGAAGTTGTCGATCCCGGCGAACCCGCGCTCGTCGGGGTAGTAGGCGTTCCAGTCCATGAAGGACACCACGAGCGTGACCAGGAACGGCAGTTGGGTGACGATGATCATGAACACCAGCGCGGGCATCAACGGCGCGCGCCGGGCCCAGTCGCCGGCCCTGCGCATCATCGTTCCCTCGGAACCGGGTGGCGGAGCGGAGTGCCGGGTCTTCGTCGTCTCGGTCGTGATGCTCATCGACGTCCTCGCTTCGCTCCGGGCGCCGATGAGACACGAGGCGGACTGTGCTTGATGATGAACTCGCTTCGCTCGTTCATGACAGCTCCCTACTTCGCTTCTCGTGAGCGGTAGCGCTCGGC
Organism: uncultured Actinomycetota bacterium; assembly: GCA_963770725.1. Classification (GTDB taxonomy): domain Bacteria; phylum Actinomycetota; class Actinomycetes; order Propionibacteriales; family Kribbellaceae; genus Kribbella. The sequence continues at coordinate 45,181 of CAVYQT010000004.1, read as the reverse complement.
GACGTCGTCGGCGAGCTCCTGCCCGCGTTCCAGTGCTTTGTCGACGCTCACCCGCCCGGCGATCGCCGAGCTCACGTCCTGACTGACCTGGGTCCCGAGATCCGGGAACTCCGGGATGTCGACGAACTGGATCCCGATCGCCGGTCGCGGCTGCACCCCCGGTTGCGCGGGTCGGCGGTCTCGATCGCCTGCTTGGTCGGCGCCGCGAACGCCGCCGCCTCCTCCAGGTACGCCGGGTTCTCGTACGTCGAGGCACGCTTGCCGGCCGGGACGCGGGACCAGCCGAGCTCCTCGCCGACCAGCTTCTCGTAGTCCTTGCCGGACGCCCAGGAGATGAACTTCCAGGCGTTGTCCTTCTTCTCGCTGGCCTCCTGGATGCTCCAGGACCAGGCGTACAGCCAGCCGGAGCTGTCGGTCTTGACCACCGGCGCCGGGGCATAGCCCGATCTTGCCCTTCACCGGGGAGTTCGGCGCCTCCAGCGAGCCGGCCGCGGAGGTGGCGTCGTACCACATCGCCACGTTGCTCTGGACGGTGTTGTTCAGGCACTCGGTGAAGCCGGCCTGCGGTGCACCGAGCTCGCCGTGGGCGCGGACCAGGTCGACGTAGAACTTGGTCGCCTCGGTGAACTCCGGCGCGTTCACCTGCGCCTGCCAGTCCTCGGTGAACCATGTACCGCCGAAGGTGTTCACCACTGTGGTGAGCGGCGCGAACAACTGGCCCCAGCCGGGCTGACCGCGCAGGCAGATGCCGCGCATCCCGGGCTGTGCGTTGTCCACCTTGGCCGCGATGTCGGCGACCTCCTGCCAGGTCGGCTTGGCCGGCATCGTCACGCCCTTCGCGGCGAGCACGTCCTTGCGGTACATCAGGAAGGACGACTCGCCGTAGAACGGTTCGCCGTACACCTTGCCGTCCTCACCGGACAGCGACTGGGTCATCGATTTCAGGACGTCGTCCTGGTCGAACGACGGGTCGTTCGCGATGTAGTCCGAGAGCGGTGCGATCCACTTGCTGGTCGCGTAGATCGGGATCTCGAAGTTGCTCAGCGACGCGACGTCGTACTGACCGGCCTGGCTGGAGAACTCCTGGCTGATCTTGTCCCGGACGTCGTTCTCCGGCAGCACGGTGAAGTTGACGTTGATCCCGGTCTCTTTGGTGAAGTGTTCGGCGGTCAGTTTCTGCAGATCGACCATCTGCGGGTTGTTCACCATCAGCACGTTGATGCTGTCGGCCCCGCCGCCGCCCGCACCGCCGCCCCACCCGGCGCAACCGCTGACCGCACTCACCAGGAATGCGATCGCTAGCGCTCCGAGGCGTTTCCGCTGTCCCAGCACGAGCCGCTCCTTCACGGTAAAGGGTTCGCTCATTTGAGCAGAGGGCCGCTCACTCCAGAAGTGAACCGGGAGTCCCTTGACCTGTCAAGGGTCTGTGCAACACTAGGGCGCAGGCATGCTCATATGAGCGGGCTCGGAAAGGCGGGGAGCCTGATGGAGTCGAGCACCTTCGGCCCGGCACAGCTGGTGCTGACGGCGTCGATCGCGCGCCGGTACTACGTCGACGGGCGATCGAAGGTGGAGATCGCCGATGAGTTCCGGCTGAGCCGGTTCAAGGTGGCGCGGCTGCTGGACCACGCGCGCAGCAGCGGGCTGGTGCGGATCGAGATCAGCCACCCGGGCGCGATCGACCTCGACCTCTCCGCCCGGTTGCAGGAGGCGCTGGGTCTCCGGCGGGCGATCGTGGTGGACACACCCGAGGAGGACCCGGCGGCACTGCGGCTCCAGCTCGGCAAAGCGGCCGCGGACCTGCTCTCCGAGATCGTCACGCCGGAAGACGTCCTAGGTCTCGCGTGGGCCCGCGCGGTGACCGCCATGACCGAGCAGCTGACCTCATTGGCTCCTGTCCCCGTCGTCCAGCTCACCGGTGCCCTGACCCGTCCGGATGTCGAGGCGAACTCGGTCGAGCTCGTCCGGCACACGGCTCGCCTGTCCGGCGGACCGGCGTACCTCTTCTATGCGCCGCTCGTCGTGCCGGATGCCGCCACGGCACGGGCCTTGCGGCAGCAGCCCGAGGTGGCCGAGGCGATCAGCCACTTCGACTCGGTGACGAAGGCCATGGTCGGCCTCGGGTCGTGGTCGGCCGGCCAGTCGACCCTGTACGACGCGATGGACGAGAAGGCGTGCGATCAGCTGCTCCGGCGCGGGGTCGTCGCGGACATCTCCGGGGTGTTCGTGGACGCGACCGGCGAGCCGGTGCACAGCCGGGTGACCGACCGGGTGATCGCGATCAACGCCGCCCAGATGGCCGCGATCGACGAGGTGATCGCGATCCCCTACGGACTGGCGAAGGTCGACGCCGTCCGCGCCGCGGTCCGCAGCCGCCTGGTCAACGGGATCGTTACCCACGCACCCCTGGCGAAGGCACTCCTGGACGAGACACACTGACGCGCGATGCCTGAAGTCGAGACGCAACTGCTCGGCGGCACCGCCAACCGCGGCCTGGTGGTGCGTGTCGGCGACACAGTGCGCCGCCCCTTGCGTGCCAGCAGTACCGCCACCCACGCGCTGCTCGAGCACTTGGAGCGCGTCGGCTTCTCCGGTGCGCCGACCTTCCTCGGTGTGGACTCTCAGGAGCGCGAGGTGCTGTCCTATGTGGCCGGCGAGACGGTGACGCCGCCGTACCCGGACTGGTCGATGACGGACGAGGCGCTCGACAGCGTCGCCCGGCTGCTGCGCGAGTACCACCAGGCGGTCGCGGGCTTCGATCCTTCCGGCCTGGACTGGGCCGAGCCGGTGCCATCGGCGTACGTCGAGGATCTCGTCAGTCACAACGACCCGAACCTGGACAACGTGGTGTTCCAGGACGGTGTCGCGGTCGCCTTGATCGACTTCGACCTGGCCGGCCCGGGCTCCGTACTCTGGGACGTCGCGACCGCGGTCCGGCTCTGGGCACCGCTTCGCCCGGACGCCGACATCGCCGACCCACGCCGCGGCCGCACGTTCACCCGGCTCCGCCGCTTCGCCGACGCCTACGGCCTGGACGAGGCCGACCGCGCCCGCCTGGTCGACGCGACCGCCCGCAACCACGTCTGGTGCATGGACTACGTCCGCCGAGGCGCGGAAACCGGCCACCCCTGGTTCCACCAACGCTGGACCACCGGCGAGGAGGCGCTCACCGAACGAACCAACCAATGGTTCACCGACCAGGCGGCAGCCCTTCGCCGCGCACTCCAGCCCTGATCTCCAACTCACGCTCCCCTTCGGAGCGGCCGTCGTAGTACGACTCCTGCAACCTACGGATGAAGTGCGGCAGGAAGACGGCCGGGCCAGTCGGCCAGAACGGAATCGCCGGGTCGCTCAGAGACGCCACAACTGCTCCGGCAACCGTCAAGCCGGCCAGCAACAGCCAGCCGTTCCGGCAGATCCACGGTCCGTCGTCGCCGACGAGCCCCCGGCGGGTCACGGCACCGACAGCCAGCAACAGGGCAGACAACGCATCCACCACTGCGGTTGCCGCGATAGGCCAGCCACGCGCCTCGCCATACGGACCGACACGCCGGAGGACCATCACTGCCGATACAGCCAGCAGGACCGCGACGACCGCATAGACCGCGGCACCCAGTTTCAACTCCGGCACGTCGGCTCCTAGGGGTGGTGGCTCTGGTCGGTTATCGCATGGGGTGGTTGGGTTGTTACGTCGTACCGAAGAACGGGACGTAGTCGAGTACGTATACACGTTCGCCCGCCTGTCGGGGCGGTCGGTGAGCCTTCCGCAGGCACTACTACCCGTTCTTCGGTACACAATGGGCCGGGTGAGTGCGCGTGTGGTGTTGCTGGCGGGGCCTTCGGGGACGGGGAAGTCGCATCTGGCCGAACTGGTGGGGCTGCCCGTCGTACGGCTGGACGACTTCTACCGTGACGGTGGCGACGAGGCGATGCCGCGCTCCCCGCTCGGCATCGTGGACTGGGACGACCCGCGGTCCTGGGACGGCGCCCGGGCCGTCGCGGCGCTGGAGACCTTGTGTACGACTGGGACGGCGGACCTCCCGATCTACGACATCGCCGCGGACGGGACCGTCGGGCACCGGCCGGTGTCCACCGCGGGGTCGCCGCTGATCATTGCCGAGGGCATCTTCGCCGACCAGATCGTCGGCGCGCTCCGTGATCGCGACCTGCTCGCGGCTGCGATCTGTGTCCGGCACCACCGGCTCGTCACCTTCGTCCGGCGGTTCCAGCGCGACCTCCGGGAACGTCGCAAGCCGCCGTTCACGCTGCTGCGCCGCGGTCTGCTCCTCCTCCGGGACGACCCGCAGGTGGTTCGCCGCTGTCTCGATGCGGGCTGCGAGCCCTTGCGTCCCAAGGCTGCCCACCGCCGGATCGAGGCGCTTCTCACGGAGGCACGCTCCCGCTGATTCGCAATCCGTTCGCCCGCTGTTCACCTTTGTCTGATGCCATCAGGCCCGGAACGTTCTGATGCTCTCGGGGTGAGAAGCCGGACGGAGAAGAACCGTGAAGCGGACTGCGCCAGGCGTTGCCGCCGTGGTGACCGCGCTGTTGCTCGGCGTGACCGGGTGCGGGAACGATGCCGGCGCCTCGACCGGGACCCTGCAGACGCCCTCGGCAACCAAATCGCCGACGGCCGCGCGGGACAAGACGGCGCAGAACACGCTGGCCGGCCTGGTCGTCCTGCCGCGTGGCTACATCGCCGATCCGCGGAACACCAGCGGCGCGTTCACCGCCACCACCTTCCTGGGCAACTGGTCCGCCGACCCGGCCATTGATCGCGCGCTGCTGCTCAACTCCGGTTTCGTCGAGGGGTATCGCGCGACCCGGCTGAGCCCGGACAAGAAGAAGCGGTTCACGGTGCAACTCTTCAAGGCCGCGACCCCGGCCAAGGCGACGGCGCTGCAACAGGGGTTCTGGAGCCAGGACACGCACGAGCGCGGCTTCGACGTACCGAACGCCTTGAGTGACGCGCGGGTCGAGTACGACGGCGGCACCGGTCAGTCCGAGGCGGTCGCCGAGGTCAGCTTCGTCATCGGCGCCCTTGTCGCCGAGCTCACCATCCGCCAAACCGGTGCCCTGGGCACCGAGATCCGCCCCGACACCGCTCTCCTCACAACCGTCGCCGCCCAGCAGAAGGCGCGCCTGACCACAAGGTCCAGCTGAATCAGCCCGCGCGGCGGGAGCGGCGGGCTGAAGCCGGGAGCAGGTCCTCGATCAGGGCTTCGGTTTCCGGGCTGAGGACGAGGCCGTGGCGCTGGATGCGATCGCCGAGCGCCTCGACCACCTTCTCGGCCGCGGGCACGCCGCCGTACCGGTGCTCCGCCGTCAGCAGGTCCGATGTCAGGCGGTGATTCGGTCGATGATCAAGGGGCTTGGCTGGTACGACGTGGAGACCGCGACTGCGTCGGCGAGGGACTCCAGGGCACGCTCGAAGCGGCTGGAGTCGTCGGTGTGGAGGGTCAGGAGTGGCTGGCCTTCGGTGACCTGGTCGCCGGGCTTGGCATGGAGTTCGACACCGGCGACCGGTGAGACCGGGTCCTCCTTGCGGGCGCGGCCGGCGCCGAGGCGCCAGGCGGCGACCCCGACGGCCAGGGCGTCGAGCTTCGACAGGATCCCCGAGGAAGGCGCCGGTACGACGTGTTGCTCGGGCGCGACCGGGAGTTCGGCCGACGGGTCGCCGCCCTGGGCCGCGATCATGGCGCGCCAGGCGTCCATCGCCGTACCGTCGCGGAGCTTCTCGGCCGGGTCGACATCCGTGACGCCCGCGGCCGCCAGCATCTCGACGGCCAGGGCGACGGTGAGCTCGACGACATCGGCTGGGCCGCCGCCGGCCAGGACCTCGACCGACTCGCGCACCTCCAGCGCGTTCCCGGCGGTCAGCCCGAGCGGGACCGACATATCGGTGAGCAGGGCAACGGTCTTGACGCCGGCATCGGTGCCGAGTGCAACCATCGTGTCGGCCAGCTCGCGGGCGTCGGCGAGCTCCTTCATGAAGGCGCCGGAGCCGACCTTGACGTCCAGGACCAGCGCACCGGTGCCCTCGGCGATCTTCTTGCTCATGATCGAACTGGCGATCAGTGGGATCGCCTCGACCGTCCCGGTCACGTCCCGCAGCGCGTAGAGCTTCTTGTCCGCCGGCGCCAGTCCGTCCCCGGCGGCGCAGATCACCGCGCCGACGTCCTCCAGCTGGCGCATCAGCTCGTCGTTGGACAACGCCGCCCGCCAGCCCGGGATCGACTCGAGCTTGTCCAGGGTGCCGCCGGTGTGGCCGAGGCCGCGGCCGGACAGCTGCGGTACGGCGACGCCGCAGGCCGCCACCACCGGGGCCAGCGGCAACGTGATCTTGTCGCCGACGCCGCCGGTGGAGTGCTTGTCCGCGGTCGGCCGGGAGAGCCGGGTGAAGTCCATCCGCTCACCGGACGCGATCATCGCCGCGGTCCAGCGGGCGATCTCGCGCCGGTTCATCCCGTTCAGCAGGATCGCCATCGCCAGCGCGGACATCTGCTCGTCGGCGACGTCACCGCGGGTGTAGGCGTCGATCACCCAGTCGATCTGACCGTCGCTCAGCTCACCGGAGTCCCGCTTGGTGCGGATCACGTCGACGGCGTCGAAGCTCACATCTCCTCCAGGGACTCCGGCCCGAAGGCGTCGGGCAACAGCTCGCGCAGCGGCCGGATCCCGGTCGTTGTCTCGAGCAACAGTTCGGCGCCGCCGTGTTCGTACAGCAACTGCCGGCACCGGCCGCACGGCGCCAGCAGGTCGCCGTGTCCGTTGACGCAGGTGAACGCCACCAGCCGCCCGCCGCCGGTGTTCAGCAGCGCCGACACGAGTCCGCACTCGGCACACAGTCCCAGGCCGTACGACGCGTTCTCGACGTTGCAGCCGGTCACCACCCGCCCGTCGTCGACGAGCGCCGCGGCGCCGACCGGGAAGTGCGAGTACGGCGCATAGGCCCGGCCCATCGCTTCGACCGCGGCCGACCGGAGCGCCGGCCAGTCGACGGCCGAAGGCTCGTCCTGCACGGCGCTAACCCGCCTGACCGCGTCGATATCGGAGCCCGTCGGCAGCAGGCATCCGGAGCCGCTGTGAGGCCAGCCCGAGCACCAGGAGGGTCGTCACGTACGGCGTCATCCGGGTGAAGTCGGCCGGGACGGCGTCGGTGGTGAAGAACCAGATCGCGAATCCGATCGCGATCACCAGCGAGGTGGCGGCGGCGATCTTCTGTCCCCGGCGGTACTGCAGGACGGCGACGCCCAGCAGGATGATCGTGACGATGATCAGCAGGGCGTGCACCGCCTCACCGCCGGCCCGCAGCTGGAGCGCGTCGGTGTAGCCGAAGAGCACCGAGCCCAGCACCAGGCCGCCCGGGCGCCAGTTGCCGAAGATCATCGCGGCGAGGCCGATGTAGCCACGGCCACCGGTCTGCCCGTTCTGGTAGAGGCCGGACGAGACCAGCGCGATGAAAGCACCGCCGGCCCCGGCGATCGCCCCCGACGTGAGGACGGCGATGAACTTGTAGCGGTAGACGTTGACGCCCAGGGTCTCGGCCGCGACCGGGCTCTCGCCGCAGGACCGCAGCCGCAGGCCGAACGACGTACGCCACAGCAGCAGGGCGCTTCCGACGATCATGAGGACCGCCAGGATCGTCATGGTGGACAGCTCGGTGGTGACGGCGGCGACCAGCGAGGCGAGGTCGGACACGATGAACCAGTGCTTGTTCTGCAGGTCGATCATCGCTTCCGAGATGCCGGGAATCGTGATCGACAGCGGGGCGTCGAGCGGTGGCGACTGGGTCGGGCCACCACCCTGCAGACCGGAGAACCAGGTGTCGGCCAGGAAGGCGGCGGTGCCGAGCGCGATGATGTTGATGGCGACGCCGGAGACGATGTGGTCGACGCCGAACGTCACCGTGGCCAGCGCGTGCAGCGCGGCGCCGATCATGCCGAAGATCATCGCGCCGACGATGCCGGCCCACGGGCCGTACCAGTAGCCGAAGTACCCGGCGCCGATGGTGCCGAGGATCATCATGCCCTCGAGGCCGATGTTGACCACACCGGCCCGCTCCGACCACAGACCGGCCAGCGCCGCCAGGGCGATCGGGACCGAGGCGTTGACCGCCTCGCGCATGGTGCCGGCCGAGTCGACCTCGTTCGCGCCGGTCAGCACCCGGACCCCGGAGATCAGCGCGAGGCCGACGAGCAGCCAGATCCAGATGCTGAGCCGCCGCCGCTCATCGAGTGGCGCGGACGGGGCTCCGGCCGGCCGGAGCTCTTCGGGAGCCATCGTCATCGGGTCGCCTCCGGGGTCGCGTCGGCCGGGGCCGAGCTACTGAGTTCCGCTGCCACCTGCCGTTGTTCGAGTGCGTTGCGGTACCGGCGTACCACCTCGTAGGCGATGACGACGGCGAGCACGATGACGCCCTGGCTGATCGCCACGATGTCCGGCGACACCCGGGCGTTGATCTCGAGCAGGTTGCTCTGCTCGGTCAGGTAGGAGAACAGCAGCGCGCCGAACGCGATGCCGATCGGGTTGTTCCGGCCGAGCAGCGCGACCGCGATCCCGGCGAAGCCGATCCCGGCCTGGAACGTCGTGCCGTAGCTGTGCGAGCTGCCGAACAGCAGCGGCAACCCGATCAGGCCGGCCACCGCGCCCGAGATCATCAGCGAGACGACCACCATCCGCCGTACGTCGATGCCGCTGGCAACGGCCGCGCTGGCCGAGGTACCGGTGGCGCGCAGGTTGAAGCCGAACTTCGACCGGTTCAGCAGGACGGCGTACGCGATCCCGCCGAGGACGGCCAGCAGGGCGAGGCCGAGCAACTCGTTCGGGGCCCCCGGCAACAACGGAATGCCGGCCACCCAGCTGTCCTGCGGGATCTCCTGGGTGGCCAGGTTGCTGCCCGTCTCCACACCGACCTGGCGGAGCAGGTACGCCGTGAGCGAGATCGCGATCGCGTTCAGCATGATCGTCGAGATCACCTCGCTGACGCCACGGGTGACCTTCAGCAGGCCGGCGATGGACGCCCAGAGCGCGCCGGCCGTCATCGCCAGCACGATGGAGACCACCACGTTGATCGGCCCCGGCAGCCAGCCCTGAGCGGCGAACACAGCGGCGGTGAAGACCGCCACCTGGTACTGCCCCTCGACGCCGATGTTGAACAGGTTCATCCGGAACCCGATCGCGGCCGCCAGGCCGGACAGGTACAGGATCGACGCGTTGTTCAGGATGTTGATGACGTTGCGCTCGGCCGGCATGGAGAAGATCGTGCTCAGGAAGCCCGACACCGAACTGCCGGCGGCCAGCAGGATCAAGCAGGTGATCACCAGGGAGACGACGATGGCGAGCACCGGCGCGGCGAGCGCCAGGCCGATCCGGCGCAGGTCGAGCTTGCCCATCACTCCTCTTCTCCGGCACCGGTCATGGCGGAGCCGAGCTGCTCCGGGGTGACCGTGTCAGGGTCGAATTCGCCGACCAGCCTGCCGCGCAGGATCACCTGGATCTGGTCCGACAGGCCGATCAGCTCGTCCAGGTCGGCGGAGATCAGCAGCACCGCCAGCCCCTGCCGCCGGGCCTCCCGGATGTGGTCCCAGATCGCGGCCTGGGCTCCGACGTCCACACCGCGGGTCGGGTGGGACGCGATCAGCAGCACCGGGTCACCGCTCATCTCCCGGCCGACGATGAACTTCTGCTGGTTACCGCCGGACAGCGCCCGGGCGGTGGTCTCGATCGATGGCGTCCGGACGTCGTACTGCTCGACGATGCGCTCGCTGTCCTTGCGGGCACCGGACTTGTTGATCCACGGTCCGCGCGAACTCGGCGACCGGTCCTGGTGACCGAGGATCCGGTTCTCCCACAGCGGGAAGTCCAGCAGCAGGCCGTGTCGCTGACGGTCCTCGGGGATGTACCCGATGCCGGCGTTGCGCCGGTCCGCCGTGCTCCACTCGGTGATGTCCTTGTCGCCGAGCCGAACCTGCCCGGAGGTGGCGGGCCGCATTCCCATCACCAGCTCGACCAGCTCGGTCTGACCGTTGCCCTCGACCCCGGCGATACCGAGTACCTCGCCGCGGTGGATCCGCAGCGACACGTCGTCCAGCAGGTTCCGTTCACCCGAGCCGGCCAGCGTCACGTTCTCGACCGTGAGCTGGACGTCCTCGGTGACGGTCGACTCCTCGGTACTGGGCGACGGCAGCTCCGAACCCACCATCAGCTCGGCCAACTGGCGCGCGGTGACCTCCTTCGGATGCACCGACGCGACAGTGGTGCCGCGCCGCATCACGGTGACGTCGTCGGCGACGGCAAGGACCTCGTCGAGCTTGTGCGAGATGAACAGCAGCGTGTAGCCCTGGGCTTTCAGCTCGCGCAGGTTGCCGAACAGCGCGTCGACCTCCTGCGGCACCAGCACGGCAGTCGGCTCGTCCAGGATGATGATCTTCGCGCCGCGGTAGAGAACCTTCAGGATCTCGATCCGTTGCCGATGGCCCACACCGAGATCCTCGACCAGGTCATCCGGCGACAGGCCGAAGCCGTAGGCCTCGGAGAGTTCCTTGATCTTGGCCTTGGCCCGGTCGCCGATGCCGTACAGCTTCTCGGCGCCGAGGACGACGTTCTCCACCACGGTGAGGTTGTCGGCCAGCATGAAGTGCTGGAACACCATGCCGACACCCTGCTTGATGGCGTCGGCCGGTGAGTGCAGCACGACCTCGTCGCCGTTGATCTCGATCGTGCCGTCGTCCGGCTTCTGCACGCCGTACAGGATCTTCATCAAGGTCGACTTGCCGGCGCCGTTCTCCCCCACCAGGGCGTGCACGGTGCCGCTGCGGACCTCGATGTCGACGTCGTGATTGGCCACCACACCGGGAAAACTCTTGCCGATTCCCCTCAGCCGGACGGCCATCGTCTGAGTCATGGTGTTGATGTCACACGCTCCCAGATCTCCACGGCGACCCCGTTGTCGCCGGACGAGCCTCGGGCCCGGGCCAGAACGCTACCGCGTCACCAGCCCGAGCCCGAGATTTCAGTCGTCAGAGTTTCGACGGCGCCGTGAGCTCACCGGAGACGAGCTTGGCCTTGTACTCCTCGATCTTGGCCGCCACATCGTCGAGGTGACCGCCGCTGGTCGAGTAGCCGACACCGTCACGCTTGATGTCGTAGAGATCGAAGCCGGCCTTGGTGGTGCCGTCCTTGAACGCCTTCACGTAGTCGAAGACGGCGACGTCGACCTTCTTCAGCGACGACGTCAGGATGCGCTTCTGCTGCTCCGGCGTCGCGGTCTGGTACTGGTCGGCGTCGACCCCGATCGCCCAGATGCCGTCCGGCTTCGTGGCGGCGACGTCGAACAGGCCGTTACCGGACAGACCGGAGGCGTGGAAGACGACGTCCGCACCGGCGTCGTACAGCGCGGTGGCCGCGGTCTTGCCTCCGGGCGGGTTCGCGAACGCCTTCGCGTCACCCTTGTCGGACAGCCACTTCATGTCGACCGTGATGCTCGGGTCGACGGCGGCCACCCCGGCCTTGTAGCCGGCCGCGAACGGGTCGATGATCGGACCGCGGACACCACCGATGAAGCCGACCTTCTTGGTCTTGGACTTCAGGCCCGCGGCGACACCGACCAGGAACGAGCCCTGCTCGACCGAGAACACCAGGTTGGTGATGTTCGTGCCCTCGGCGAAGCCGTCGACGACCGCGAACTTGATGTCCGGGTACTCCTTGGCGACCTTGTTCACCTCTTCGGTGTAGACGAAGCCCACGCCGACAATTGGGTTGTAGCCGGCTTCGGCCAGCGTGCGCAGCCGCTCCTCCTTGGCCGAGTCGGGCTCGTCGAGCGCCGCCTCGGACTCCTCACAGGTGGCGTCCAGTTCCTCGACCGACTTCTTCACGCCCGCCGCGGCGAGGTCGTTGAAGGACTTGTCGCCGCGACCACCGATGTCGTAGGCCAGGCCGATCTTGGGTCCCGCCCCCGACTTGTCAGCGCACAGCTCGTCGCTGGCGGCGGCACCAGGCTCTTCCTTCTTCGCGCAGCCGGCCACCACCAGCGCCACGGTGACGGCAAGAGCCGCCAACTTCGTCGTGTGCCGCAAGATGCCTCCTCGATCCAGATCGCCCCGTGCAGGCGTTCGCAGCGACACCATAGACCCGGGCAGATCCGCCAGCCACTGACAATGCGTGACTGAAATGCTCGTTACTCAATCGTAGTTTCGACCGTGACGCTCAGCCAGAACGCCAACGCGCCGGGTGAGAAGCGGCTGACCGGATCGGTCCGGTCTCGGAGCCTGGGATCGGCGTCTCGCCGGGCCGGGTGCGAGAATCGCGCAATGACGATTTCGCAGCAGGTGCTGCTCGGCGACCTGCAGAGTCGCGTCGCCGTGGTCCGGGACGAGATCGTGACGATCCGTCGCGACCTGCACGCACACCCGGAGCTCGGCTGGCACGAGGTACGGACGACCGAGCTGATCCGGCAGCGGCTGGTGACGGCGGGGCTGTCCCCGCAGGTGCTGCCGACCGGCACCGGCCTGATCTGCGACATCGGCTCCGGCGACACCTGCGTCGCTCTCCGTGCCGACATCGACGCCCTACCGGTGCCGGAGGGTGTCGACTCGCCCGTTCGATCGACCCACGACGGCGTGGCCCACGCCTGCGGTCACGACGTACACACCGCGGTCCTCCTGGGCGCCGCGGTGGTGCTCGCGCGGATGGCGGCCGACGGTCTGCTGAACCGCCGCGTCCGGCTGATCTTCCAGCCGGCCGAGGAGGTCATGCCCGGTGGCGCACTCGGCGTGATCGCGGCCGGCGGGATGGAAGGGGTACGGCGGATCTACGCCCTGCACTGTGATCCCCGCCTGCCGGTCGGCCAGGTCGGCCTCCGGGTCGGCGCGCTGACGGCCGCCGCCGACCGTATCCTGGTCCGGCTGGCCGGAGCCGGCGGCCACACCTCGCGGCCGCACCTCACCAGCGATCTCGTCTATGCCCTCGCCACCCTGGTCACCGAGATGCCGGCCGCGCTGTCCCGCCGGGTCGATCCGCGAGCCGGCCTGTCACTGGTCTGGGGCCGGATCACCGCGGGTTCCGCCGCGAACGCGATCCCGTCCCGCGGCGAGGCCGAAGGCACCCTGCGCTGCCTGGACGCGAACGCCTGGAAGCTGGCGGCCGACCTGATCCCGACGCTGGCCGGGCAGCTGATCGCGCCGTACGGCGTCGAGGTGAGCACCGAGGTGACCCACGGCGTACCGCCGGTGATGAACGACGCCGAAGCCATCGGCGTGCTCCAGCGCGCCGTCCAGCTGGCGGTCGGACCGGATGCGGTCGCGCCGACGGATCAGAGCCTGGGCGGCGAGGACTTCGCCTGGTACCTCGAGCACGTGCCAGGCGCGATGGCCCGGCTGGGCGTCCGCGCGCCGGGTGTGGACACGGCCGCAGACCTGCACACGCCGGGCTTCGACCCGGACGAGGACGCCATCGCCGTCGGGATGACGGTGCTGGCGTCCTGCGCCCTGCTGGACTGAGAGGGGCTCCAGGTCAGCGGTTCGGGACCTGGACCTCGACGACCGGCACGTTGATCGTGGTCGAGCGGGTCAGCGACGCCGTACCGGACTGCGGCCCGGTGCCGTCGTTGCCGTTCCAGTTGGCCGTCCAGGTCACGGTCGCGGTCACCGGCCAGCCGGCGTTCGACCGGTCGAAGGTCACCGTGCAGGCGTGCCGCGGCCGACGGGGACGTCGGGCCGGTGGTCGGCGGCGCGGTGGGCGTCTCCTCCGGCGCTGTCGTCACGTTCTGTGATGACCCGCTGGATTCGGGCCCCAGGGTCGGCAACCCGCCGGTGTCGTCTCCACCACCGCATCCGGCCAGCAGTACGGCGGCCAGCAGCGTGGTCACCCCACGGAGACACGACGTCGCATCGCTAACCCTTTCTCGGCCGGCTGGTCACCCAACGCTAGCGGCCAGGCGGTCCAGGCCAACCGAGAATCAGAAGGTGTCGGCGGGCACGTACACGCCCCAGACCTCGCGCAGCGCGTCGCAGACCTCGCCGACGGTCGCCCGCGCCCGCAGCGCCTCCTTCATCGGGTAGAGGCAGTTCTCCGTGCCCTCGGCCGCGGCCTGCAGCTCGGCCAGCGCCTCGTCCACCGCCGCCTGGTCGCGCTCGGCGCGCAGCTTGGCCAGCCGCTCGGCCTGCTCGGCCTCGATCGCCGGGTCGACCCGCAGCGGCTCGTACGGCTCCTCCTCGTCGAGCGTGAACCGGTTGACGCCCGACCACGACCCGCTCGCCGGAGTCGATCTCCTGGGCGATCCGGTACGCCGAGCGCTCGATCTCGCTGCTTCTGGAAGCCCTGCTCGATCGCGTCGACCGCGCCGCCGTACTCCTCGACCCGCTCCATCAGCTCGAGCGCGGCCGCCTCGACCTCGTCGGTCATCGCCTCGACGACGTACGAGCCGGCGAACGGGTCGACGGTCGCGGTCAGGTCGGTCTCGTAGGCGAGCACCTGCTGGGTGCGCAGCGCGAGCCGGGCCGCCTTCTCGGTGGGCAGCGCGATCGCCTCGTCGTAGCGAGTTGGTGTGCAGCGACTGGGTGCCGCCGAGCACCGCGCCGAGCGCCCTGGACCGCGACCCGGACCAGGTTGACCTCGGGCTGCTGGGCGGTGAGCTGCACGCCGGCGGTCTGGGTGTGGAAGCGCAGCATCAGCGACTTGGGGTTCTTGGCGCCGAACTCGTCGCGCATCACCCGGGCCCAGATCCGCCGGGCGGCGCGGAACTTCGCGACCTCCTCCAGCAGCGTGGTGCGGGCGACGAAGAAGAACGACAGCCGCGGCGCGAAGTCGTCGACGTCCAGCCCGGCGGCGAGCGCGGCCCGGACGTACTCGATGCCGTTGGCCAGCGTGAACGCGATCTCCTGCGCGGGCGTCGCGCCGGCCTCGGCCATGTGGTAGCCGGAGATCGAGATGGTGTTCCACTTCGGGATCTCGGCCTCGGCAGTAGGCGAAGATGTCGGCTGACCAGCCGCAGCGACGGCTTCGGCGGGATAGATGTACGTGCCGCGGGCGATGTACTCCTTGAGGATGTCGTTCTGGATCGTGCCGGTGAGCTTGTCGCCGGGCACGCCCTGCTCCTCGGCGACCAGCTGGTAGAGCAGCAGCAGCACCGAGCCGGGCGCGTTGATCGTCATCGAGGTGGAGACCTTGTCCAGCGGGATGCCGTCGAACAGCACCCGCATGTCGTCGATCGAGTCGATCGCCACGCCGACCTTGCCGACCTCGCCGTGCGCGATCGGGTCGTCGGAGTCGTAGCCCATCTGGGTGGGCAGGTCGAAGGCGACCGACAGGCCCATGGTGCCGTGCGTCGAGCAGCTGGTGGTAGCGGGCGTTGGACTCGGCCGCGGTGCCGAAGCCGGCGTACTGGCGCATCGTCCACGGCCGCTCGGTGTACATCGTCGGGTAGACGCCGCGGGTGTACGGGAACCGCCCCGGCTCGCCCAGCTTGGCGTCCGGCTCCCACCCGTCCAGCGCCTCCGGTCCGTACACCGGCTCGAATTCGAACCCCGACTCACTCCGATGACTCATCCTCCAAAGGTAGGCCGAACCACCCCACCACTGGTATGCACGGCCTGGGTGACATCGCGCACGCAGGAGGTGTGCTCCGACACAGACGTACGGCCGACTTTGCCGTCCGGTGAGATTCCTTCTAGTCTGGGCCGGCTTCGGGGGAAGGAAGTTTCCGCCGACCCGGGAGTACTCGAATGCGCGCGCGTGGACTGGCCCTCGGGGGCCTCGCTCTGATCACCTTGTCCGCTGTCGGTGTGGGGATCGCCGACCCCAGCTCGGCCGACGAGCCGGTGCTTGCGAAGAGCGTCGGCACCCAACTGCCGGTGCAGGATCTCCGCGCGATGGAACTCGACGAGGCCCGCGGTCGGCTGTACCTCGCCCAAGGCGCCGGAAGCGAGCTCCCACTCGTCGTGACCGACCTGGACGGCGTGCTGCAGACCAAGCTCACAGCGGTGACCGGCGCCTCCGACGTGGTGCTCAGCACCGACCGTCAGCAGCTCCTCGTCACCCACGACTACGACCGGGTGACCGCGCTGGACGCGGACACCTTGGTGCCCTCGGCAACCTACGCCGCCCCGCCCGGCGCCTGCGTCTACGCCGCCGAGCCGACCGGGAACAAGGTCGTCGCCGCCTTCCTCGACTGCGGCGTCGGCAAGTCCGGCCTGCTGATCTGGTCCGCGCCCGGGACGACCCCGGTCGTCTTTACGGACGGTCCCGACTACCACCCGATCATCTCCGGCGCCGCCAACGGCCTCGTGGTCGCCGGGGACACCGGGATCTCGCCGGTGACGACGTACGTCATCGACGTCTCGGGTGCCACGCCGACAGTCGTCGGACGGCGCGAGAAGACCGGCGAGAACCTCGTCGACTACGTCGTCAGCCCCGATGGGACCGAGGTCATCGAGACGACCGGCTACCCGTACGAACACCACTCGTACAAGCTGCCGGACCTCTCCGATTCCACCACCTACCCGAGTGGCGTCTACCCCGCCGACGCGGCCTGGTCCGCCGACGGCTCCACGGTCGCGGTGGCTCGTTCGAGCACCGGCTCCAACGACGCGGACGTCCTCTTCTACGCGAAGGGCACCACCACCCCGACGTACGCCGTGGACTTCCGTCGCAGCGACGAGATCTGGAAGGGCACCCTGCTGCTGAACTCCACCGGCACCCGGGCTTGGGCCATCACGTACGACGACACGTACCAGAACGTCCAGTTGCTGCACTCGTTCGGCCCGTCCCACCCGCCGAAGGCACCGGTCACCGACATCCACGTCACCGCTCGGACCGGTTCGGGCAAGGAGAAGTCCACCGCCTACGTCACCGTCACCTGGACCTCGCCGATGTCCCGGCCGGGCAGCTCCACCAATCAGCAGTTCCTCCAGCTCTTCGCCACTCCGCCGGGCTCGACGGCCCGCTCGATCGGCAACCCGGAGCTGACCTCGGCAGGCACGTTCACCGCCACCTACGCCCTGCCCCGCGGCACCACCATGTTCACCGCCCAGTACAAAGACTTCGAAAACTGGTACCCCGAAGCGTCCGTCACCACTAGCCTCACCCGCTGACCAGTTGGAAGGAACCTGATGTCGCTGCACCGTCCTGCACCGGCAACCGCTCGCGGCTCCCGAGGACTTCCAGACGGTTCTGGGGCACCTGAGCGGCAGCGCTGTACAGCCGCTGCGGGATTGGGTGAACCAGCACCTCGACGGCCGCTCCCACAGCGCTTACCGCCGGCTGGCGGGTCGACCTTCAGGTGCTGGGCAAGCAACTCCGGCTGACGGTGTTCAACGAGGAAGTCTGGCTGGTCATGAGCTGACCACTTCGTGTTCGCGTGGCACTAACCAAATGCCGCCGGACGGCAACCTGAAGGACACTTCATGTCCCTGCATGCGTCGACAGGTCATCGACGCCGCGTCACGAGAGTGTCGCCGAGGGTTCATGCGCGGTGGGGAACGTTCGGAACGTGCGCATCGTGATGGTCGCTGAGTCCTTCCTGCCGCAGATCAATGGCGTGGCGAACACGGTTCGCCATGTCGCCGACCGGCTGCTCGCCCGTGGGCACGAGCTGCTGATCATTGCCGCCGGCCCCGGTCCCGACACCTACCGCGACGTGCCCGTCCTGCGGGCGCGCAGCTTCGGGATCCCGGGGTACAAGGAGTTCCCGGTCGGGCTGCCGGACCCCTCGATCGAGCGGGCGATGGCCGACTTCAGGCCGGACCTCGTTCACCTTGCGTCCCCCTTCATCATCGGCGCCTACGGGCTGCGCAGCGCGCGCAAGCTCGGCCTGCCGACGGTCGCCATCTTCCAGACCGACATCGCCGGGTTCGCCCGCCAGTACCCGTGGTTCGCGGCGGCCGATCGCGGTGTCTGGCGCTGGGTACGCCGGGTGCACTCGCGGGCCGACCGGACGCTCGCGCCGTCCACCGCGTCGGTGCAGCAGCTGGTCCAGGGCGGCGTACCGCGGGTCCATCTGTGGGGTCGCGGCGTGAATCTGGACCTCTTCGATCCGCAGCACCGCGACGAGGGCTGGCGCCGGGAGATCTCCCCGGACGGCAAGCCGATCGTCGGGTACGTCGGCCGGCTGGCCGCCGAGAAGAAGGTCCGCCGGCTGGCCGAACTGACCGATCTCGATTGCCGCGTCGTCATCATCGGCGACGGCCCGGACCGCGCCGCGCTGGAGCACTCCTTGCCAGGCGCAACGTTCCTCGGGATGCGCCGGGGTGCCGATCTGGCCTCGATCTTCGCCGGGCTGGACGTGTTCGTGCACACCGGTGAGCACGAGACGTTCTGCCAGACCATCCAGGAGGCTCAGGCCTCCGGAGTCGCCACCGTCGGCCCGGCGGCGGGCGGTCCGCTCGACCTGATCCGTCCGGGCGACAACGGACTGCTGTTCGAACCGGGTCAGCCGGGCTCGCTACGGAACGCGGTCAAGACCCTGCTCGACCACCCCACCGCGCGGGGCCGAATGGCAGCGAACGGTCTCCAACGGGTGCAGAGCCGGACCTGGCCGGCGGTGGTCGACGACCTGGTCGACCGCCACTACGCCGAAGTCCTCCGCGAGGCCGCGGCAGTACGGCGGGTCGCATGACACAACTTCGAATTGCGCAACTGGCCAACTTCGTCGGACCGACCTCCGGGGGGATGCGGACCGCGATCGAGCACCTCGGTCAGGGGTACGCCGAGGCCGGCGCGGAACGGATCGTGATCACTCCAGGCGAACGCGACACCGTGATCGAGACCGAGGCCGGCACCGTGATCCGGATGAAGGCACCGAAGGTCGGCGGCGGCTACCGGCTGATCACCGATCCGTGGAAGGTCATCGACACCCTCGAGCGGTTCCGGCCCACCACGGTGGAGATCTCGGACAAGTCGACGTTGCTGCCGGTGGCGCGCTGGGCCCGTCGCAGCGACATCGGCGCGGTGCTCTTCAGCCACGAACGCCTGGACGCGATGCTTTCGCTGCGGACCGGACGGCAGTTGGGGGTCGCGGCCGGTGTCGGCGCGCTCTACAAGCTCCTCAGCCGGACGTACGACGCTGTCGTGGTGACGTCCCGTTACGCGGCAGCCGAGTTCGACGAGGTGACCACCCCGCTGGTCCGGATCCCGCTCGGCGTCGACCTGGACACCTTCCACCCGTCGTTGGCCGAGCCGGTGGACGACGGCGTACTCAAGCTCGTGCACGCCGGACGCCTGTCCCGTGAGAAGAGCCCGCACCTGGCCGTCGCCACCGCCGCCGAGCTCCACCGCCGCGGCGTGCGGATGCGGATGGACGTGTACGGATCCGGCCCGCATCTCGACGAGCTGATCGCGATCGCGGGCTCGGCCCCGGTGACTTTCCACGGCTACGTCGACGGCCGCCGTACCCTCGCCCGCCACCTCGCCGTGGCCGACATCGCGTTGTCCGTCTGCCCCGGCGAAACCTTCGGCCTAGCCGTCCTCGAAGCCCTGGCCTCCGGAACGCCGGTCGTCACCGCCGACACCGGCGGAGCCCGCGAACTCGTCGACGACTCCTGCGGCCGCTGGGCCCCCGCCACCCCAGCCGCCCTCGCGGACGCCGTACTGGACCTCGCCCAACTCCCGGGCCGCCGTCCGGCCGCACGCCAACGAGCCGAGCTCTACGACTGGCAAACCTGCGTCCAACGCATGCTGGCCCTTCACAGCCGCCTGGCACAGTCCCGCCTGGCCGCCTGATTGCACAAAGCTGCAACTGGGTTGCGGTGAAGACCGCAATCGCGATATTTCTTGCATTTCTCGTCGGTGTGTCTCGGGGCGCGCCGGAATCCCCCTGCCTGGAGATTTGATGCGCCGCGCCCGCATGCCTGCCCTGTCCCGTCCTGCCCTCTTCCGCGCTGCCCTGGCCGCCGCCCTCGCGGCCATCACGATCCCCTTCATCGCCCACGCCGCCTTCGGCGACGAGTCGGTCGCCGCCCCCGCCCCCCAGGTCTTCCCGACCCGCCAAGGCATAGGTGTCACCTGGAACGACGTGGACGCCTCCGGCTACCGAGTCGAACGCAAGCAGGGCACCGCCGAGTGGCAGGACCTCAGCGGTCCCCTGACCGACTCGACGACCACCTGGATCGACGAGTCGATCGCCGCCGGCGCCACCGCCGACTACCGCGTCGTCGCTACCACCGACTCCGACCCGGTCACCAGCCCCGAGGTCAAAGCCACCCGAGCCGCCGAAGCCCCAGCCGTCGGCGACACCGACGTACTAGCACTGGACGCCCGCCGGAGTGACGGCGTCACCTGGCTCCAGGACGAAACTGCCGGTCCCGTCACCGCCTCCGCGCCCGCCGACGGAACCCGGACCCTGACCGCCGGTTCACTCAAGCTGAAGATGCCCGCTTTCCTGGCCGGTCCGGGGTACTACGAGGTGCCGATCGAGCTGACCCAGGGCGCGCGCACCTGCACAACTACGGGCGTTTTCCGGGTCAAGGAGCTGAGCTACACACCTGACCTGCGACTCGAGACGTTCGCATCCTCCCTGGGTGCCTCGTGCCCGGGCGCTGAGAGTACGGCGGACCTCGAGATCCGCTTCAAGAGCACCCTCGGTTACAGCCTGCTGTCCATCACGCCGGAGAAGCTGGAGGCCGGCCGGGTGATGATCGGCAGCTCCAAGAGCATTCCGCTCACACTGAAGAACACCGGCACCGAACCGCTCCACTTCGGCCAGATCTACCTCAGCGGCAACAACGTCTGGAAGATCGCCGACCGGGACTGCTGGACGTCCCTGGCGCCCGGTGCGTCGTGCACCCTGACCTTGAAGTTCGAGGCGCTCGGGGACTACGGCAGCGGTGACCTCTCGGACCGGCTGGTGATCTTCGCATCCAACTCCACCCAGGCGCACAACGTCCTGATGACCGGCACCTCGATCTCGCTGCCCAAGGCGCCGGACGGCTTCAACGTCGTTCCCACCTACACCGGCGTCTCGCTGAGCTGGCAGACGTGGACGATCGCCGGCGGCACCCCGGTCCGCGGCTACTTCCTGCACCGGTACCTGAACGGCGTGGAGACCACGCAGTGGATCGCCCCCGACCAGTTCCCCAAGGAGTGGATGAGCCTCAGCGAATCCGCCCCGAAGCCGGGCACCACTTTCGCGCTCTCGATCGTCAACGAGGTGGGTGAAGGCCCGGCCGGGCCGGCCAAGGCACCTGGGCGCGCGACGGACCAGATCGCTCTGACCGACGGCCGGCCGAGTGACCTGATGGCGGCGACCTTCGGGGGCTACATCGTCCCTTTCGCGAACAGCAACTCGGTCACACCGAAGGAGTCCGTCGCCGCCGCACCGGACGGCCGTTCGCTCGTCTATGTGACGACCAACGGCGACAAGGAGCTGTGGACCCAGCGCTTCGACCCGAGCGGATCCGGTACGGCGGTCAAGCTGTGGACGACGCCGGCGGCGATCACCCACCTCTCCTGGTCGCCGGACGGAACCCGGATCGCCTTCCAGTCCCCCGAGAACGGTCTGCCGTGCGTCTACACGATCGCGGCCACGGGCGGCACGCCGGAGAAGGTCGCCTGTGACGTCACCAGCCCGAGCTGGATGCCGGACGCGCGGACGCTGGTCGTGACCGATCGCCGGTTCGACGGTGACGACCGGTTCGCCCGGATCCAGGCGGCACCAGGCGGCACGCGAGTGGCGACGCTGCCGGCACCGACGGCAGCCGCGGACGGTTCGCCGGTCCGAGTGTCGACCGACGGACGCCTGGTCGCGTTCGGCTCCGATCGCACCATCAAGTTTGTCGACTTCTACTCCAGCGAGGTGTTGTCGAGTCTGCCGCTCGACGCCACGGTCCGTTCAATCAGCTGGAACCCGTACGGGCGCACTCTGCTGGCACTGACCGGGAATGGGCAGATGTTCCAGCTCGACAGCGACAGACTGGGCATCGATCCGTTCCAACTGCAGAACGACTATGTCGAGGGCTCGCGCCTCGACCTCGCCTGGCAGCAGCTCGGGCTCACGATCGGGCAGACGCCGGCGGTGGTGGGTCCGCAGACCTCCGTGCCCTTCGACTCGTCGGCGCTGATGCCGGGGACGACGTTCGCCTGCAGCCTCCCGCTGCAGGCCTCCGTCCCGTGCACCTCGCCCTTCACGGCAACGAACCTGCGGTCGGGTGACAACCTGCTGATCATCGCCGGCAAGGAGCCCGACGGCCGGGTGACCAGGGCGTTCCGCCTCCTCACCGCGGACGCGACCGGGCCGGTGGCCCGGATGACTGGGCCGGCGTATCAGTCCTCGGTCGCCGCGACGGCGACGCTGACGGTGTCGGCCACGGATGCCAGCGGGGTCGCGTCGTACGACGTGCGCTACCGCCGGGCCACCTCCACCGGGCCGTACGGCGCTTACGTGCAGCCGTGGACGAACACGACCGCGACGTCGATGAGTCTCGCGGTCGCGGCCGGGTACGAGTACTGCGCGTCCGTTCGAGCGAAGGACAAGTTCGGGAACGTCGGCGCATGGAGTGCCGACCGGTGTTTCTCGCGGCCGCTCGACGACCGGTCGTTGACGTTGGCCTCGACTGGCTGGACCCGGGCGACCGGGTCGACGTTCTACTACGGCACGACGACGCAGACGACGACGTACGGCAAGTCGCTGACCCGGACCGTGCAGGGCAAGCGGTTCTTCCTGGTCGCCACCCGCTGCCCGACCTGCGGATCGGTCGCGGTGTACGCCGGCAACAGGTACCTGACCACGGTCAACCTGGCCTACCCCACAACGCACAAGCAGGTCCTGCTCGGCCTCCCGGTCCAGAGCACGCTCTTCAGCGGCACACTGAAGTTCGTCTCCGCCTCCACCGGCAAACTCGTCCAGATCGACGGCCTCGCAGTCGGCCGGACCTGACGTGCAGCTGGACAGGACGTGTCGCCGACTCCGGCGCCCCAGCCGGTCACGTTGAGCGTGGCCGGCCGGGCCAGTAGGTGTATACGTCCTGTCCATCTGCACCGATCAGGTCAGGTGGTCGTAGTCGCCTCGGGTCCAGGCGGCGTGGCGGTCGGCGGAGCGGCGGACGATGGCCTTGGCATCCACCGGGATCACGGAGCCGAAGTTGTTGTAGAGGCGGTCGTACTCGAACACGTCGAGGGACCGGGCGACCCGGTCGACGACCGCGCCGGACAGCGGGATGCGGTTCGGGTAACTGCGCATGAAGCTGACTGAGGTGCGGTCCGGGTTGGCGAACACGGTGTCGCCGGACAGGATCACGCCCTTGCCGTCGGCACCGTCCGCCCAGTGGATGATCGCGCTGCCCGGGAAGTGCCCGCCGGGCTGGATCACGGTGATCCTCGGCAGCGGCGTGAGTTTGCCCGACCAGGTCTCGATCACCGGGTCCTGCCGGGCCACCCACTCAGCGTCCGCCTCGGACACGTACACCGGTACGTCGCCGAGCCGGTGACTCCACTCGACCTGGACGCCGTACATGTGCGGATGGCTGGCAATGACGCCGACCACGTCGCCGAGTTCGCGCACCCGCCGTACGGCGGTGTCGTCGACGAACCCGATCGGGTCCCAGAGCAGGTTGCCGCCGGGCGTCCACACCAGCATCGACTGCTGGCCGATCCCGGCCGGCGGTTTCGAGGTGACGCCGTACAGGTCGGGCTCGACCTCCTCGATCACCACCTCGGTCCCGGCCGCGGCCAGCTCCTCGAGTGTGGTCCAGTGCTGACCCTCGGCGGGCACCCACTGGCGTTCGTCGGCGCAGATCGCGCACACCTCGACCTGCTCGGAGTGCTCGACCGCACAGGTCGCACAGATCCAGAAACTCACCGTGTTCTCCCCTCAGTGTGACCCGGGCGACATCCCGGGCCGATGCGGCAGTCTCGAATGTCAAGCTCAGTTGAAGTCAACAGGCCCGCGCCGGACCCGTCGAGGGCCACTGTGAGGTTTGCCCGAAGGGCCACTTGGGAGAGCGATGTCACACCTGTCAGGACAAAATGGGCCGATCGGCAGGACTAGCATCGAACCGGCCTGGTTTTCGCCCGGCCGAGCCGAATCGCGGCCGCCCCGTGAATCTGCGCGGGCCTACTTCAGGTCCCGGCGTGCCGCGTGCATCGGCTCTCGGTATGTGAGTCCGATCGGAGGATCGGTTTGCTCAGCAAACCAGCCGGCACGCTGTACCGCGGCCGGGAGGGCATGTGGTCATGGGTCGCGCACCGGATCACCGGGGTGGGGATCTTCTTCTTCCTCCTGGTGCATGTGCTGGACACCGCACTGGTCCGGGTCTCCCCGGAGGCCTACAACGAGGTCATCGGCACCTACAAGAACCCGATCGTCGGCCTGCTCGAGGTCGGCCTGGTCGGGGCGATCCTGTTCCACGCGTTCAACGGCATCCGGCTGATCCTGGTGGACTTCTGGGCCCGCGGCCCGCGCTACCAGCGGCAGTTGATGATCGGCGTCGGCGTCGTCTGGGTCGTGTTGTTCGTGCCGTTCGTGATCCGGCACCTGACCCATGTCTTCGGAGGCTCGTCCTGATGCCTTCCCCACCCCACCACCCCGGTCGGATGTCGGAGATCGCGGCACCCCGGTCCAGCTCCCGCTCCCGCTCGCTGAAGGGCGGCGGCCGGAACCGGTCCGGTCAGACCAACTTCGAGCTGTACAGCTGGCTGTTCATGCGGCTGTCCGGGCTCGCCCTCGTCGTCCTGGTACTCGGCCACCTGTTCGTGAACCTGATGCTCGGGGACGGCATCACCGGGCTGGACTTCGCGTTCGTGGCCGGCAAGTGGGCCAATCCGCTCTGGCAGGTCTGGGACCTGCTGATGCTGTGGCTGGCGATGCTGCACGGCACCAACGGGATGCGCACGATCATCAACGACTACGCCGAGAAGGACCAGACCCGGTTCTGGCTGAAGTCCCTGCTGATCACCGCGTCGATCGTGATCGTCGTACTCGGCACCCTGGTGATCTTCACCTTCGACCCCTGTCTCGACCCCAGCTCTACGCTGTCGGTCTGTAAGTAAGGAAGCTATGCAGCGGCATCAGTACGACGTAGTCATCGTCGGCGCCGGCGGAGCGGGTATGCGGGCCGCCCTGGAGTCCAGCAAGCGGACCCGGACCGCCGTCCTCACCAAGCTCTACCCGACCCGGTCGCACACCGGCGCGGCCCAAGGCGGCATGTGCGCCGCGCTGGCCAACGTCGAGGAGGACAACTGGGAGTGGCACACCTTCGACACCGTCAAGGGCGGTGACTTCCTGGTCGACCAGGACGCGGCCGAGGTGATGTGCCGCGAGGCCGTCGACGCGGTCCTCGACCTGGAGAAGATGGGGCTGCCGTTCAACCGGACCGCCGAGGGCAAGATCGACCAGCGGTTCTTCGGCGGCCACACCCGCAACCACGGTGAGGCCGTCGTCCGGCGATCCTGCTTCGCGGCCGACCGGACCGGCCACATGATCCTGCAGACGCTCTATCAGCAGTGCATCAAGCAGAACGTCGAGTTCTTCAACGAGTTCTACGTGCTCGACCTGCTGATGGTGAACGGCCGCTCCACCGGGGTGGTCGCCTACGAGCTGGCCACCGGTGAGCTGCACATCTTCTCGGCCAAGTCGGTCGTGTTCGCCTCCGGCGGGTTCGGCAAGGTGTTCCGGACCACGTCCAACGCGCACACGCTGACCGGTGACGGGATGGGCATCGTCTGGCGCAAGGGCCTGCCGCTGGAGGACATGGAGTTCTTCCAGTTCCACCCGACCGGCCTGGCGGGTCTCGGCGTACTGCTGTCCGAGGCGGCCCGCGGCGAGGGCGGGATCCTGCGGAACAAGGACAACGAGCGCTTCATGGAGCGGTACGCGCCGACCGTGAAGGATCTGGCGCCGCGCGACATGGTCGCCCGGGCGATGGCGAACGAGGTGCGCGAGGGCCGCGGCTGCGGTCCGGACGGCGCCTACGTGATGCTCGACCTGACCCACCTGGAGCCGGCCCACATCGACGCCAAGCTGCCGGACATCACCGAGTTCGCCCGGACGTACCTGGGCGTGGAGCCGTACACCGAGCAGATCCCGGTGTTCCCGACCGCGCACTACGCGATGGGCGGCATCCCGACCAACATCAAGGGCGAGGCGCTGGCCAACAACGACGACGTGATCCCCGGCCTGTACGCCGCGGGCGAGGTCGCCTGCGTGTCCGTGCACGGCGCGAACCGGCTGGGCACGAACTCGCTGCTCGACATCAACGTGTTCGGCCGGCGGGCGGGGATCGCCGCGGCCGAGTACGCGGCCACCGCGGTGTTCGAGGACCTGCCGGACGCTCCCGAGGCGTACGTCGTCGACCTGGTCGAGGGACTGCGCAACTCCACCGGCGAGGAGCGGATCGCGGCGATCCGGGCCGACCTGCAGGCCACGATGGACCTGAACGCGCAGGTGTACCGGACCGAGGGTTCGCTGAAGCAGGCGCTGGTCGACATCGAGGCGCTGAAGGAGCGTTTCGCTCGGGTTGCCGTGCAGGACAAGGGCAAGCGGTTCAACACCGACCTGCTCGAGGCGGTCGAGCTCGGCTTCCTGATCGACCTGGCCGAGGTGCTGGTGGTGTCCGCGCTCGCCCGCAAGGAGTCCCGCGGCGGTCACTTCCGGGAGGACTACGCGAACCGCGACGACGTGAACTTCATGCGGCACACGATGGCCTATCGCGAACTCGATGCCGAAGGCAACGTCAACATCCGGCTGGACTACAAGCCTGTCATCCAGACCCGTTACAAGCCGATGGAGCGGAAGTACTGATGGACGTCTCACCTGTCTTTTCGGGGGTCTGGGGGTCGTCCCCCAGATGAATGTCACTGTCAAGATCCTTCGGTACAACCCCGAGGTCGTCGACGAGGCCGAGTGGAAGACCTACTCGGTCACGCTGCAGCCGACCGACCGGGTGCTGGACGCGCTGCACAAGATCAAGTGGGACCAGGACGGCACGCTGACCTTCCGCCGGTCCTGCGCGCACGGTGTCTGCGGCTCCGACGCGATGCGGATCAACGGCCGCAACCGGCTGGCCTGCAAGACGCTGATCAAGGACCTGAACCCGGAGAAGGAGATCACCGTCGAGCCGATCAAGGGCCTGCCGGTGCTCAAGGACCTGGTCGTCGACATGAAGCCGTTCTTCGACGCGTACCGCTCGGTGATGCCGTTCCTGGTCACCAGCGGCCACGAGCCGACCCGCGAGCGGATCCAGTCGCAGTCCGACCGGGACCGGTTCGACGACACCACCAAGTGCATCCTGTGCGCCGCCTGTACGACGTCCTGCCCGGTGTTCTGGTCCGACGGCCAGTACTTCGGCCCGCAGGCGATCGTCGGCGCCCACCGGTTCATCTTCGACAGCCGCGACGAGGGCACCGAGCAGCGCCTGGAGATCCTGAACGACAAGGAAGGCGTCTGGCGCTGCCGGACCACCTTCAACTGCACCGACGCCTGCCCGCGCGGCATCGAGGTCACCAAGGCGATCCAGGAAGTCAAACGAGCCCTGATCTTCCGCCGCGTGTGACCTGACTTCCCGCAACGTCCGAAGAACCGAGGCCTATAGCACTCGGTTCTTCGGACGTTATGGTTCAGGATGGTCGAGTTGGGAGGCGAGGCAGGCCAGGTATGTGGTGAGGGTGGCGCGGTGGTCCCGCCAGGGGTGGCCGGTGAGGCGTTCGACCTTCTCCAGGCGGTAGATGAGCGTGTTGCGGTGGATGTGCAGGGCCTCTGCGGTTCGCACCAGGTTGAAGCCGCTCTCGCACCAGGCGATCAGGGTCGCGCGGAGCTCCGGCCAGTCGGGGTGCGTCGCCAGGTCGCCCGCGACGAGTGACACCAGCCGGGCGCGAGCGCGGTGGCCGACCGCCGCGAGCACCTGATGCCCGCGCAGATCGTCGATCACGTGCGCGGCCTCAGACCCCTTGCCCAGGCGGAGCGCGTCACCGGCGTCGGCGTACGCCTCCCGAAGCGCGGCGATCCCCCGCGCCGGGCCGCCGACGCCCGCCCGCGATGCGAAGCCGTGCTCGTCAACAATCGTGCGTACGGCGAGTTGCGCCAACCGCAGTCTGCCGTCGGCGTCGCCGCTTCCTCGCTTGAGCACCGGCAGTACGGCGAAGCGGCCGGCCGTCATCGCGGCCACCACGTCGGCCGATCCGAAGGTCTGGCGCAACGTCCGGAGTACCTCCGGCCGGAGCGTCGCGACATCCGGGACGCCGCCGTTGCCCGTGCCGACCGGCACCGGCTCGTCCACGTCGACGATCACCACCGTGCGCGGGACGGTGAGGTCGAAGCCGAGTTCCTTGGCCCGCGCGACCAGGAAGGCCGGGTCGACCACATCGGCGTCGAACGAACCGA
This sequence comes from uncultured Actinomycetota bacterium, assembly GCA_963770725.1. Lineage (GTDB taxonomy): Bacteria > Actinomycetota > Actinomycetes > Propionibacteriales > Kribbellaceae > Kribbella. The sequence continues at coordinate 16,875 of CAVYQT010000004.1, read as the reverse complement.
TATCGCGGACCAGCTCCTCGAGCGCTCGTTCCCGCAGCAACCGCGACCGGAGCTCGACGGATTCCTGCAGCAGGATCTCGGTCTGCCGCCGGACCACCAGACCGAACCGGCGGACCTGCCGCGGCGACCCGGTGATACCGACCGTCCCGACCGCCTCGCCGTCGATCACGATCGGCAGCGTCATCCCGGGCTTCACCCCGCGCAGCCGCTGCGCCTCGACCGCCGTGTGCCAGGCCGCTTCCTGCGACGCCAGTACGTCGACCGACGCCTCGTGGAAGCTGCCCAGCCGGCTGGTGTCACCGCTGCCGATGACGATGCCGTGTTCGTCGGTGATGAGCACGTTGTAGCCGATCACCTCGGACGTGTCCCGGGCGATCTGCTGGGCGAGCGAGGCCGAGAGCATGGCGATCCCCTCTCCGGACGACTGTACGAAGCGTACGACGGAAGGCCTGTTTCAGCACCGAATCACGGATCAGTCGTCCAATGACTTCGCCGTACCGGCTCCCTAGCCTTGAAGGAATCAGCCGGGGGCCGCCGTCAGGAAGGCATGCGATGTCGAACTCTCCTCTCGCCCGGATCCCACGGGCCGCTCACCTGCTCGCCGTACTCGCCCTCGGCCTCGGCTCCCTGACCGCGTGCGGCGGTGAGTCCGAGACGCCGGTCTCCGAGGCCGCCGCGGCACTCGGCACGATCGAGCCCGGCGTTCTCAAGGTCGCCATCCAGCCGTACGCGCCGTACACGTCGCTGTTGGGCGACAAGATGGCCGGTCTGGATGCCGACATCCTCAACGCCGTGGCCGGGAAGCTCGGTCTCACCGTGAAGCCCGAGATGACCGACTTCGCCGGGATGCTGGCGAACGTCCAGTCCCGCCGCGTCGACATCACCATCGGCGGTGTCGCGTGGACGGCCGAGCGGCAGAAACAAGGGCTGTTCACCGATCCGCCGTACTACTCGCCACCGGCGATGGCGGTCCGCGCCGGCGAGCGCTACCAGACCGTGAACGACTTGCAGGGCAAGGATCTCGGCACCGTCGAGGGCTACGTATGGGTCAAGTCGATCCAGGCCGTGCCTGGTGCGAAGCTGCACGCGTACCCGGACGGCAACGGGGTCTTCGACGACCTCGGAGCCGGCCGGATCAACGTCGGCTTCCTGGATCCGTTGCTGGTCCTCGCGGCCCAGAAGGAACGGCCGGACCTGAAGGTCGAGACGCAGTACCTCGCCCCGCCGTCCGCCGCGGAGGTCAAGGCGCGGCCGCCGTACGAGTACTTCCGCTCGTACATGACGAGCTTCTACCTGCCCAAGCAGGCGACCGCACTGGAGAAGGCGATCTCGGAGCAGATCCGGGCGATGTACGCCAGCGGTGAGCTGACCAAGCTGATCGAGAAGTACGGCGGAGCGCCCGACCAGTTCCTCAAGCCGGCACCGGAGATCGCCGGCACCCGGCGCGGTGTCGACCGGCCCGCCGACTGGCAGCCGCCGACCATCTGAGGAGTCCTGATGCTGACAGAACTCTTCGAGGTGCCCTGGTCGGACTACTCATCCGCACTGCTCGACGGACTCGGCCGAACGGTCGCCTACACGGTCGCGAGCTTCGCCGGCGCCGCCGTACTCGGCCTGATTCTGGCGCTTCTCCGCGTCAGCAAGCACCGGGCGCTCCGCGTTCCGGCCGCCGTCTACACCGAGGTGTTCAAGAACATCCCGCTGCTCGCGATCATCTTCGTCACGTACTTCGGGCTGGCGTCGGCCGGCCTCAAGCTGGACGTCTTCAGCGCGGGCTGCGTGAGCCTGATCGTGTTCTACGCCGCGTATCTGTCGGAGATCTTCCGGTCCGCGATCGCCGGTGTGCACGGCGGCCAGCAGGAGGCCGCGGAGGCCTTGGGGCTCGGCCGGGTCAGCACCTTCGCGTACGTCGTGTTCCCGCAGGCACTGCGGTCGGCACTGCCCGGGACCAACACGATGCTGGTCGACCTGCTCAAGTCGACGTCGCTGCTGGTCACCATCTCGGCGGCCGAGCTGATGTCCGAGGGGCGGTTGATCACCTCGGCGACCTTCCGCGCGCTCGAGGTCTACCTGGTGATCGCGGCCATCTACTTCGCCCTGTGCTACCCGCTCTCCCAGGGCCTGCTCTGGCTGGAGCGCCGGATCCGGGCCGGCGTACCGCTGGCACCGAAACGGCGGCGGCGACTCAAGGCAGCCCGGGCTCTGCTCGCCGCTTCCGACCGGGAAGGGGTATCGGCATGACCTCGGCGGCCACCCGACTTCGACCGGATGTCGTCGTACGGATCGAGAACCTGAGCAAGTCCTTCGACGGCCGGCTGGTGCTCGACGGCGTCGGCCTGACCGTCCGGCACAAGAAGATCGTCGCGATCATCGGCCAGAGCGGCGGCGGCAAGACCACCTTGCTGCGCTGCCTGAACCTGCTCGAGCGCCCGGATCACGGCCTCCTGGAGGTCGCCGGCGAGACCATCTTCGCCGGCGACGAGATGCGCTGTCGCGACCTGGCCAAGCTGCGGCAGTCGGTCGGCATGGTGTTCCAGCGCTTCAACCTGTTCCCGCACCTCACCGCGGTCGAGAACGTGATGCTCGCGCAACTGCGGGCCGGGGTTCCCGAGCAGGACGCGCTGGAACGAGCGGTCCAGCTTCTCCGCCGGGTCGGTCTCGCACACCGAGGTGTCGCCTATCCGGAACAGATGTCGGGCGGTGAGCAGCAGCGGGTGGCCATCGCCCGGGCGCTGGCGCTGCGGCCGAAGGTCCTGTTGTTCGACGAGCCCACCTCGTCGCTGGACCCCGAATCCACCGCGGAGGTACTGCGAGTGATGCGCGAGCTCGCCGACGACGGGATGACGATGGTGCTGGTCACCCATGAGCTCCCGTTCGCGCGTGAGGTGGCCGACTGGGTCGTCTTCGTCGACGGCGGCCGGATCGTCGAGGAGGGCGAGCCCGCCGAGGTGCTGGGCAAACCGCGGGAGCTCCGGACGCGCACGTTCCTCGCGTCGTACGCGGCCGGGCAGTAGGTCGCCGATGCGCATCATCGTGATCGGCGGTGGGGTGATCGGCTTGTGGTCCGCGGTGGAACTCGCCCGGGCCGGGGCCGAAGTCACCGTGCTGGACGCGGGACCGCAGGCCGGCTTCGCCTCAGCCGCGGCGGCAGGCTGGGTGGTCCCGGCGTTGTCGGCTCCGTTGTCCGGTCCCGGCGTACTGATGCATTCGGCGCGGCAGGCACTCCATCGCGAGGCGCCGTTCAGCGTCGCTCCCCGCGTCACATCGACGCTGCTGCGCTGGCTGGTTGGTTTCGTTCGCAGTGGTTCCGCCCGCCAGTACGCCGCCGGCCTGCGCGCCGTACTGGATCTCGGTGCCGGATGCGTGGACGACTTCACCCGGCTGCAGGAGACGGCCGACCTGGAGCTGCGTCAGACCGGGCTGCTGATGGCCGCACTGACGCAGGCCGGTCTGGACGAGGTCGCGCAACTGGCGGAGGCCACGACGGCCGCCGGCTACAAGGGTGGGTACGAGGTCCTCGACGGCCAGGCGGCACGCTCTCGCGAGCCCGCGCTCGGTGCTGCCATCACCGGTGCCGTGCACGCGGTGGACGAGGTGCAGGTCCGGCCGGAACAGGTACTGCGTGCCTTGCGCGAGCAGCTGTCCGCGGCGGATGGACGCCTGGTGATCGGTACGGCCAGCCGCCTCGGGCCCGCTGATTCCGGTTGGCGAGTCGAGACCAGTGCCGGAACCTTCACAGCCGATCGACTGCTGGTGGCGGCCGGCGCGTGGTCGACCGAGTTGCTCGCGGTGCTCGGCGTACGACTTCCGTTGCTGGCCGCGACGGGCTACAGCATCACCACGCCCGGCACCGGACGAGCTCCGCAGGTCGCGGTGAAACTGGTCGAGCCGAGTATCGCGGTCACACCGTTCGCGGACGGAGTACGCATCGCCGCGCGGCTGGACCTGGGCCGGCCCGGCGGCCCGATCCCCGAGCGGCGCCTGGCCGCGGTCCTGAACCGCACCAGACCGTACTTCGCCGACTGGCGCCCCGGGCTGTCGTCCGCCACCTTCGCAGGCATGCGCCCGGCCACTCCGGACAGCCTGCCGCTGATCGGGCCGATCCCCGGTCACCGCGGCCTGTACGTCGCAACCGGCCACGGCATGCTCGGTCTCACGCTGGCGCCTGGCACCGCGCGGTACGTCGTACCCCTCGTCCTGGACGAGGTGCAGCCGGTCGAGCTCAAGCCGTTCACACCTGAGCGCTACGTCCTCACGGGTGCATGGCGGCGCCCTTGAGGATCTTGTCCACCGCGTTCTTCGGCCCGTACACAGCGATCCCGACCAGATCGAGCTCCTCGGTCCGAACGGCCTTCACCGCCGCCCGGTTGTCCCGGTCATTGCCGGTAGCAAACAGTTCCTGGGTGAACACCGAGTGCTCGATCCCTCGCCGCAGCGCCCGCTCGTGAGCGGTCCGCATGAATTCCTTGGACCCCTCGAACACCAGCACCGGCTGCCGGAACATCGGCAGATAGCTCACCTCGTCCGCGTCCTGATAGGCCTCCCCCACCACCTCCGGGTGGGTTCCGGCGATGCCGCTCACCAGGAACGCCGTCACATTCAGCCGCTGCCAGCTCGCCAGATCGTCCCGCAACAGCACCGCGATCTTGGTGTCGAACCGGATCGGCTCGTTCTCGTTCTCCACCCGCCCCACTCTGCCGTCACCCCCGGCACCCGGTCTTGTACGTTTCAAACGTTGCCGGAAAAGATTCGGCGATGATGTCGAGAACCCGTGCGCGGCTCCGTCCCTGCTATGAATGCGACAACGGGTCGCACCTGCACCAAGGAGAACACGATGGCCAAGTACCTGCTGCTCAAGCACTACCGCGGCGCTCCGGAGGCCGTCAACGACGTCCCCATGGACCGGTGGACCCCGGAGGAGATCTCGGACCACATCCAGTACATGAGCGACTTCGCCACCCGGCTCGAGGGCACCGGTGAGTACGTCGACGGTCAGGCACTCGCTCCCGAGGGAACGTTCGTCCGGTACGACGGCGAGGGCCGCCCGCCGGTCACCGACGGCCCGTTCGCCGAGACCAAGGACCTGATCGCCGGCTGGATGATCATCGACGTCGACAGCTACGAGCGCGCCGTCGAGCTGGCCGGGGAGCTGTCGGCCGCCCCCGGGGCGGGCGGCAAGCCGATCCACGAGTGGCTCGAGCTGCGCCCGTTCCTGGCCGAGCCGCCCACCATCACGGAGTGACCTGCTGAGATGGACGACGTCCTGCTCCGGAGCCTCACGCCGAGCGTGCTCGGGATCCTCGTCCGCCGCGGAGCTGACTTCGCGGCGGCCGAGGACGCCGTCCAGGACGCGCTGGTCGAGGCGGTCCGCGTCTGGCCGGAGGACCCGCCGCGGGACCCGAAGGGCTGGCTGATCACCGTGGCCTGGCGCCGGTTCCTCGACGCGACCCGGGCGGACACCGCCCGCCGCCGCCGTGAAGACCTCGTCGACGAGGAGCCGGCGCCGGGCGGCGTACCGTCGGTGGACGACACGCTCCAGCTCTACTTCCTGTGCGCCCACCCCTCGCTGACGCCGTCGTCCGCGGTCGCGCTCACGCTGCGAGCCGTCGGCGGGCTGACCACCCGCCAGATCGCCCAGGCCTACCTGGTGCCGGAGGCGACCATGGCGCAGCGCATCAGCCGGGCCAAGCGGACCGTTTCCGGCGTGCGGTTCGACCAGCCCGGCGACGTCGCCACCGTGCTGCGCGTGCTCTACCTGGTCTTCAACGAGGGCTACTCCGGCGACGTCGACCTCGCCGCCGAGGCCATCCGGCTCACCCGGCGGCTCGCCGCCGCGATCGACCACCCCGAGGTGGCGGGGCTGCTCGCGCTCATGCTGCTCCATCACGCCCGGCGCGCCGCCCGGACCGCGTCCGACGGGAGCCTGGTGCCGCTCGCCGAGCAGGATCGCGGGCGGTGGGACACCAACCGATCGCCGAAGGCGTCGAGATCCTGCAGGCGGCGCTCGCCCGGGACCAGCTGGGCGAGTTCCAGGCCCAGGCCGCCATCGCGGCCCTGCACGCCGACGCGCCCACCGCCGAGGAAACCGACTGGGTGCAGATCGTCGAGTGGTACGACGAGCTGGTCCTCCTGACCGACAGCCCGATCGCCCGGCTCAACCGCGCCGTAGCCGTCGGCGAGGCCGACGGACCGCGCGCCGGCCTGACAGCGCTCGCGGCGCTGGACGACTCGCTCCCCCGTCACACCGCGGTGGCGGCCTACCTCCACGAACGCGACGGCGACCTGGAGACAGCGGCCCGCCTGTACGCCGAGGCAGCCCAAAAAGCCCCCAACGTCCCCGAAGTAGCCCACCTAACCCGCCAAGCCGCCCGCCTCAACGCCCACCAATCCAACTGACTGCAAGAAACAACAGCCGCCGGAGGCGGTGTTCTTCAGCAGTAGGGCGGGTTGGTGGTTACTGCTGTGGCTACTCGGAGGAAGAGGTTGAAGAGGCGGTAGAGGTGGAGCATGTCGGCCTCGACGGTGACGGTGCGGTCGTCGCGACGGGTGACGCCGGGGATGGCGGTGAGGTGGCTTGTGACTGAGGCGGATTGCCAGCGGACGGTGAGCCGGCGGGTCGCAGTTCGGTTCGCGGGGAGGATCGGGAGGTTCTGCAGCGCCTTGAGGGTCGTGGTTTCGATCGCGGCCTGCGCGTCGGCGACCGGGACCAGCTCGGCGGCGAAGCGGTCTTTGGCGTACTTGACGGGCACAGTGGCGACGGCCGGGTCCCAGGCAGCCATCTCGGCGCATGCGGTGTCGTCGCCGGTCAGGACCGCGACCGGTACGCCGTACGCCGATGAGGCGGCGTGGAAGAGGCCGATCTCGCCGGTGACCTGGTCGTCGAGCCAGATGTCTTCGATCTCGTGGCCCATGAAGCTGTGGCTGAGTACGCCGAGCACGCCGGCGCGGGCGTGGTAGCCGATGCAGAGGACGGCGTCGTACTCGCTCGTCAGGCCTTCCATCATGCCCATCGGCTTCGGACGGCCCTTGATCAGCGTGGCGCGTGGATCGAGCAGGTCGGGCAGCAGGTTGCGCATCGGGCCGTGCGCGTCGTTCACGAGTACGGCGGTCGCGCCCGCGTCGTATGCACCCCGGACGGCCGCGTTCGTGTCCTCGGTCATCAGCACCCGGCCGCGCTCGTAGTCCCGCCCGGGCGGCTGGACGTCCTCCGCGTCGACCAGTCCGGTGATGCCGTCCATGTCCACGCTCACGTATACCTTCACGGCAGGCAGCGTATGTTCTTGACTGTGAGCGGTGGCGCCGAGGTCAGGGCGTGGCGGCCCGCGCTGAGCGGCGTCGTCGAGGTACTGCACGCCCACTTCCCGTCGCACGCGTACCCGAGCCACACGCACGACGCCTGGACCGTGTTGATCGTCGACGAAGGCGCGGTGCGCTACGACCTGGATCACCGCGAACACGGGCTGGCCCAGGCGCAGGTCTCGCTGCTACCGCCGAACGTGCCGCACGACGGGCGATCGGTCCGCCCGGAGGGTTTCCGCAAGCGCGTGCTGTACCTGGAGCCCGATCGGCTCGGCGACAACGTGATCGGCGCGGCCGTCGACCAGCCTGAGTACGTCGATCCGGTCCTGCGACACCGCATTCACCAGCTGCACGGCGTACTGCTCGACGGCACGGAAGACCTCGAGGCGCAGAGCCGGCTGACGCTGATCGAGGAGCGGCTGCGGCAGCACCTGCTCCGGAACGTCGCCGATCCGCCCGATCGCCGCGATCCCGGGGTCGCGGCGCGCCTGCGCGACGTACTGGATGGGTCCGTGCCGACCGGGATCACGCTCGATGACGCGGCAAAGCTGGTGCAGGCGCATCCGGCGCATCTCGTCCGGGCGTTCAGTCGCGAGTACGGGATGCCGCCGCATCGATACCTGACCGGGCGGCGGGTCGACCTGGCCAGGCGGTACCTGCTCGACGGGCACCCGCCGGCCGAGGTGGCGATGCTGGCCGGCTTCTACGACCAGTCCCACCTCAACCGGCACTTCCGCCGGATGCTCGGGGTCACCCCGGCGCGCTTCGTCAGGCGTTGACCTTCTCCTGCGCGGCCCGGGACGCCTTGACGGCGCGGACGCCCCAGGTGCCGAGCAGGGCGGCGATGAGCAGGTTCACCACGATCAGGATCGTGTGCGCGACGTAGTACCCGGTCGGCCTGCCCTCGGTGGCGGCCAGGTTCTTGATGAATGTCACGTAGGTGACGACGTTCCAGATCGCGATCCCGAGCAGGACCAGCGCGTGCTTGCGTTCGAGTTTCACCTGCTCATTGTCCCAAAGGAGACGAAACGGGGCGGCCGCGCCTCACTCGGCCGCCCCGGAGCGATGGGCGAGCTCACCCGATCGACACTTGCCGCTCACGCTCCGGACGGCAAGACATTCGAAGCTACCGACGGGTCACCTCAAGGGTTTCCCTGCAGACCCGTACGACGTTCAACCGAAACCGAGACCGAAACCGCGACCGACGGACGGCCGGTTGGTCGGTCGGTCAGCCCTGCGGCCGGTCGACCATGCGGAGGAGCTGGGTGCGGTTGGCCACACCGAAGCGGCGGTAGAGGCGGGTCAGCTGCGACTCGACCGCCTTGACGCTGAGGTAGAGGGCCGCGGCGATCTCGCGGTTGGTCGAACCGTCGCGGACCATCGCGACGATCTGCTGCTCGTTGTCGGTGAGCTCGGAGGGCTGGCGGCTGCGGCTCGGGACGTCCAGGCGGGCGAGCTCGGTCTCCGCCACCTCGCGCCAGGCCGGGGCGCCGTACGCCTCGAACTGCTCGATCGCGTCCAGGAAGGCCGTCCGGGCGACCGAGCGCCGGCGGGCCTGACGGGCTACCCGGCCGCGGGTGAGTTCGCACCGGGCCAGGTCCAACGGGTAGACGCGGTCCCCCGCCGTACTGATCGTCTTCTCCAGCAGATCGAGTGCGGCGGCCGGATCGCCTTGCTTCGCGATCAGCATGGCCTCCGAACGCGCCAGGCCGACCCGCACGACCTCACGGTCCAGCGTCTCGGCGCGGGCCCGGATATCCGCGATCAACGCGCCCGCGTCCTCCAGCCGCCCGGCCGCGACCAGTGCCTCCGCGTAGTCCGCGTGCCACGGGATGACGGCCGGGTCGAACGGCATCGCCGCCTCACCCGAGTCCGCGATCGCGTCGAACGCCTCGACCGCACGCTGCGGATCTCCGGTCAGTACGCCGATCAGCCCGAGGCTGGCCAACGCCGGCCCGGTCCATTCGTCGTTGCCGACCAAGCGGACACCCTCCAGCGCCGCCTCGGCCAGCTGCCGCCCCATGACCGCCGAACCGCCGACCCACTCCGCGCGGCTGGCGATGATCATGCCGACCTCGGCCTCTTCGCCGATGTCCTGCATCAACTGGTAGCACTCGTGGCCCGCGGCGAGCGCGTCCGCGCCACGGCCGCTGCGTTCGTAGATCGCGGTCGCCGAGATCAGGACCGAGGCCAGCCAGCGCATCGCACCGCCGTCGCGGACCTCGTCGACCAGCGTGCTGATCGCCTTGATCGCCTCTCCGGTCCGGCCGCGGAACAGCTCCCGCATCGCCGCCATCTGCCGCGCGTTGACCACGGTCTTGGTGAGCGGGAGGTCTTGCGACAGCTCAGCCGCCTCCTGCAGCAGCGCGTCCGCGGTCTGCTCGGCGTCCCGGGCGATCTGCACCGAACTCGCCGCGCTCAGCGCGTCCACGATCGCCTCGGTGTCACCGGACTCCCGCGCCAGCGCCTCGGCGACCCGGGCGTCCTCCTGCGCCTCGTCCAGCCTGCGGTCGAAGTACTCGCTGTGGCTGCGCATGATCCGCACCCGCGCCTCGAGCCGCTGGTCCCCGACCGCCGCCTCGAACGCCTCGGCCAGCAACTCGACCCGGCGGTCGCGGTCCGGCCAGGCGGCGTCCACCAGCAGCAACAGCGCGGGCACCTTGGTCTCCGACTTCGTTGCCGCCTGTACGGCGAGACGCGCCATCTCAGCCGATTCCGCGAGATGCCCGGCGGCCGCGGCATCGTCAGCGGCCCGGGTAAGGCGGCGAGCCCGCTCGTCCGGCAGTCTGATCGGTGTACGCTCGGCCGCCAACCGCCAGAGCGTCGCAGCGGCTCCGGGCGCACCACGGCCGGCCGCGACCGCAGCGGCCTCCTCGATGGTGACGGCGAGTTCCGGGTTGGCCTCCTGGGTGGCGAGCGCGCGGTGGGTCGCGTTCTCGACCGGCTCGTCCACGACAGCGGCCAGTTGGGCGTGGGCCTGTCGACGGGCGGCTGAGGTCGCCTCGGCGTACACGAACTCCCGCAGCAACGGGTGCGTGAACCGCAGCCGCTCGGACGACACGTCGATCAGCCCGAGCGCCTCCGCCTCGGCGAGCTCGGTGTCGATCGGCCGCTCGAGGGACTGGGCGAGCTGAGTCGTGGTCGGGCGTGGCGACGAGGCCGCGTGCAGCAGGAGCTCGTGCGCCCCGGTGGAGAGGTCGGAGAGGCGGTCACCGAGCAGAGTCTTGAGCCGACTGGACACCGGGAGCGGGTCGTTCGGCGAGACGCCTTGCGGATGCCGCAGTACGGCTCGGCCGAGCTCCAGCGCCATGAACGGGTTGCCGGCGCTCGCGGTGAAGATGCGGCGAGCCGTGCGCACCGGGAGCGGGCTGGAGAGGCGCTGACGCAGCAGACCGAGTACGTCGGGCTCCGTGAGCGGTGGCACCTCCAGCTGCAGCACCGGCTCCGGGCACGCCTCTGCCATCACCGGGAGGTCGCCGTCGGCCACCTGCTCGGTGGCGAGCATGTGTACGCCGTCGGACAGCCTGCGGGCGCAGAACGTGAGTACTTCGAGGCTGGACGGGTCCACCCACTGGATGTCGTCCACGACGAGCAAGCACCGGCCCGGTGGCCGCCAGGCGACGCAGGACATGCAGTACGGCGAGGCGCACGGCCAGCTCGTCACGGACAGTGTCGGGCGCGCTGGCCTTGAGCAGAGCGACCTCGAGGGGCTGGCGGAGGTGGTCGGGCAGGACCTGCCAGGCGAGCTCGAGCTGGTGGGAGAGGAGATCGAGGAGGGTGACGTACGGGAGGCTGGCTTCGGACTGTGACGGGGCGGCGCTGAGGACACGGCAGCCGGCCTTGGTGCGGTCCGCGACGAGCGCGCGGCCGAGCGCGGACTTGCCGATCCCGGTCGGGCCGTAGAGCAGCACGCTGCCGCTGGTCTCGAGCTGCTTCCGCGCACGCTCGACCAGCCCGGCGCGCCCGACCAGCTCGTCGTCAGTCATCGATCACAAACTCCTCGAAGGCCGCTCACTTTATTTGTTGGCCCTCGCCGATTATCACAGTCAACGACCATCCGACACGGCGAGTGTCACATGAGGAAACCGTCTCGTCACCATCCTGTCACCCGTCGCTGCCCAGATATGAGCAGTCCGAACGGCACTGTTGTGCCCCGGCACGGATTGCCCACCTCCTGTCGGCGCGCAAAGACCGCGAAGTGGTTGAAAGATCAGCTGAGAAAGGCGCGCAGCAGCGCCGCGGTCCCGGACAGGTGTTCCTGCATGGCCCGGCGGGCGGCCTCGGGATCGCCGGCCAGGATGGCGGCGACGATCGCCTCGTGCTGGTCGTTCGAGTGCCGGATGTTGCGTTCCAGCAGCGGGATCGCGTCGAGCAGCTCGTTCAGCCGCATCCGGACGTCGGCGATCGCCGACGGTCAGCGACGGAGCTCCGGTGACCTCGGCGATGGCGAGGTGCAGGCGCGAGTCGAAGCGGCGGTAGTCGGACAGCTTCGCCGCCGCGGTCTCGGCCAGGCAGCGCGCAGATGCTGCGCTCGGCCGCGCTCAGCGATCGCGCGGCGGCCGCCTCCGCGGCGCCGGTCTCCAGCGCGGCACGCAGTATCAACGCGTCGTCCAGCTCGTCGCCCAGCTCGCGGGCCAGCCGCTTGGCCGGCGTACGGCGGGCTTCGGCAGCCGCTCGTTGACGAACGTGCCGCCGTACCGCCCGCGCCGGGACTCGACGTACCCGGCCTCGGTCGAGCGCGCGGATCGCCTCGCGCAGGGTGACCCGGCTGACGCTCAGCCGGGCCGCCAGGTCGCGTTCGGACGGCAGCCGCTCCCCCGGCACGACGACGCCCAGCTTGATTGCCTGCAGCAGCCGCTCGACCGTCTCCTCGAAGGGTTGCCGCGTCCGGACCGGCCGGAACAACGCGTCGTCTGCCTGGGCGACCATGAGCACAGACTAGAGCGGCGTCACGTAGGCGCCGGAGATGCCGCCGTCCACCAGGAACGTCGACGGCGGTGATGAACGAGGAGTCGTCGCTGGCCAGGAACGCCACCGCGGCCGCGATCTCCTCCGGCTCGGCGAACCGGCCCATCGGGACGTGCACCAGCCGGCGCTGCGGCCCGCTCCGGGTCCTTGGCGAACAGCTCCGTGCAGCAGCGGCGTGTTCACCGGCCCGGGGCACAGCGCGTTGACCCGGATGCCCTCGCGGGCGAACTGCACGCCGAGCTCGCGGCTCATCGCCAGCACGCCGCCCTTCGACGCGGTGTAGGAGATCTGCGAGGTGGCCGCGCCCATCACCGCGACGAACGACGCGGTGTTGATGATCGAGCCCTTGCCCTGCCGCTGCATGTACGGGATGGCGTGCTTGCAGCACAGGTACACCGAGGTCAGGTTGACCTCCTGCACCCGGCGCCACGCGTCGAGCCCGGTGTCCAGGATCGAGTCGTCGTCCGGCGGCGAGATGCCGGCGTTGTTGAACGCGACGTCGACCGCGCCGTAGGTGTCGACCGCCGGCTGCGAACAGCGCCTCGACCTGCGGCCTCGTCGGTCACGTCGGCCGGCGACGAACAGCCCGCCGACCTCGTCGGCCGCGGCCTCGCCGGCGGCCGCGTCGACGTCGCGCGACGACGACCCTGGCGCCCTCGGCGGCGAGCCGCCGCGCCGAGGCCAGCCCGATCCCGCTCGCCGCCGCCGGTGACCACGGCGACCCGGCCCTCGAGGCGGCTCGCGACGTCAGTCGCTCAGTCCTCCGTCGCGATGAAGACGTTCTTGACCTCGGTGAACGCGTCGAGCGCGTCCGGGCCGAGCTCGCGGCCGAGCCCGGACTGCTTGAAGCCGCCGAACGGCGTCCAGTACCGCACCGACGAGTGCGAGTTGACCGACAGGTTGCCGGCCTCGACGCCGCGGGCGACCCGCAGCGCCCGGCCGACGTCCCGGGTCCAGATCGACCCGGACAGCCCGTAGTCGCGTGTCGTTGGCCAGCCGGACCGCGTCGGCCTCGTCGTCGAACGGCACGCACGGCCACGACCGGCCCGAAGACCTCCTCGGCGACCGCCCGGTCGTCGGCGCCGACCGGGGCCAGCACCGTCGGCGGGAACCAGAACCCGGGCCCGTCCGGCGCCGTGCCCCGGAACGCGACCGGCGCGTCCGTCGGCACGTACGACGCCACCGCGTCGCGGTGCGCCGCCGAGATCAGCGGCCCCATCTCGGTCGCTCGGTCGCGCGGGGTCGCCGACCCGGACGCCCTGCACCGCCGGCTCGAGCAGCTCCATGAACCGGTCGTACACCGACGCGCTCGACCAGGATCCGCGACCGGGCGCAGCAGTCCTGCCCGGCGTTGTCGAACACCGCCGTACGGCGCGGTGGCCGCGGCCCGCTCCAGGTCGGCGTCGGCGAACACGATGTTGGCGCTCTTGCCGCCCAGCTCCAGCGTCACCCGCTTCACCTGGGCCGGCGCAGCCGGCCATGATCTGCTTGCCGACCTCGGTCGAGCCGGTGAACACGATCTTGCGCGACCGTCGGGATGCGTCGACGAACCGCTGGCCGACGACCGAGCCCTTGCCGGGCAGCACCTGGAACACGTCCTCGGGGATGCCGGCCTCGCAGGCCAGCTCGCCGAGCCGCAGCGCGGTCAGCGGCGTCAGCTCGGCCGGCTTGAGCACCACCGTGTTGCCGGCGGCCAGCGCGGGCGCGAAGCCCCAGCCGGCGATCGGCATCGGGAAGTTCCACGGCACGATCACGCCGACCACGCCGAGCGGCTCGCGGAAGGTGACGTCGACGCCGCCCGGCACCGGGATCTGCCGGCCGAACAGCCGCTCCGGCGCGGCCGCGTAGTAGTGCAGCACGTCGCGGACGTTGCCGGCCTCCCAGCGGGCGTTGCCGATCGTGTGCCCGGAGTTGGCCACCTCCAGCCGCGGCCAGGTGCTCGACGTCGGCGTCGACCGCCTCGGCGAACCGGCGCAGCAGCCGGGCCCGGTCGCCGGGCGCGACCGCCCGCCAGCGCCGGCGAACGCCGCCGCGCGCCCGGGCGATCGCCGCGTCGGTCGTCCTCGACGCGAGGTCGTGCGGCACCGTCGGCGACCACCTGCTCGGTGGCCGGGTTGATCACGTCGACGCGCCGGTCATCGGCGCCTTGCCGCCGTGCGGCGCTGCGACGCAGGGCCTGCGAACAGCCGCGGGTCGTCGGCGTCCTCCTCGGGGTGCCACTGCACGCCGATGACGAAGCGCTGGCCCGTGCACCTCGACGGCCTCGACGTCCCGTCGTCGGCCCAGGCCGGACCGCGCAGCCCGGTCGCCGAGCCGGTCGAGCGCCTGGTGGTGGTAGCAGGGCACGCTCGACCTCGGTCGCCGAGGATCGCCGCGCAGCCGGCGTGCCCGGCGCGACCGTGACCTCGGTCGTGCCGAAGACCGCCGGGCGCCGGCCGGTGGCTCGTCGTGGCCGACCACGTCGGGCAGGTGCTGGTGCAGCGTCCCGCCGAGCGCGACGTTGAGCACCTGCAGCCCGCGGCAGATCGCCAGCACCGGCAGGTCGCGGTCGAGCGCGGCCTGCGAGCAGCGCCGCCTCGTGCGCGTCCCGGTCGGGCCGGTGTCGGCCGGTCGCCGGGTGCGGCTCGGCGCCGTACGCGGCCGGGGTCGACGTCGGCGCCGCCGGTGAGCACCAGGCCGTCGAGGCACGTCGACGCATCGGCCGCGCGTCCGGTGCCGACCGGCGGCAGCAGCACCGGCACGCCGCCGGCCGCGACCACCGCGTCCACGTAGGCGTGCGGCAGCAGCGCGGCGGGCCGGTCCCAGACGCCCCAGCGGGTCGGCTCGACGTAGGTCGTGATGCCCGATCCGGCGCTGGCGTCTCAGAGGCGCTCGAAGCCACGGACCCGCTCCCAGTCGGTGACGGCGGCGTCGAACGCGGCCAGCTCGACCCGGGCGGCGTTGAGGTAGTGGTCGACCACCTCGTCGCCGAACGCCTCCCGGGCCAGCTTCGCTCTCGGCGAACAGCGCGGCCGCGTCGCGCAGCGTCGCCGGCACCTGCGGCTGGTCGGACGTCGTAGGCGTTGCCGGCGAACGCCGGCTCCAGCGGCAGCTCGTTCTCGATGCCGTGCAGCCCGGCGGCGACCAGCGCGGCCACCGCCGAGGTACGGGTTGACGTCGCCGCCCGGCACCCGGTTCTCGACCCGCAGCGACTCGCCGTGGCCGACCACCCGCAGCGCGCAGGTGCGGTTGTCCAGGCCCCAGGCGATCGGCGGTCGGGGCGAAGCTGCCCGTCGACGAACCGCTTGTAGGAGTTGATGTTCGGCGCGAGCAGGAGCGTCAGCTCGCGCAGGCAGGCGAGCTGGCCGGCGAGGAAGTGCTCCATCAGCGGGGAGAACCCGTGCTCGCCGTCGCCGGCCAGCACCGGCTCGCCGTCGGTGCGAGCGCAGGCTCAGGTGGATGTGGCAGGAGTTGCCCTCGCGCTCGTCGTACTTGGCCATGAACGTGAGGCTCATGCCCTCCTGCGCGGCGATCTCCTTGGCGCCCGTCTTGTAGATGACGTGGTTGTCGCAGGTGGTCAGCGCCTCGGCGTAGCGGAAGGCGATCTCGTGCTGGCCGAGGTTGCACTCGCCCTTGGCCGACTCGACGTACATCCCGGCGCCGGCCATGCCGTTGCGGATGCCGCGCAGCAGCGGCTCGACCCGGGCGGTGCCGAGCAGCGAGTAGTCGACGTTGTACTGGTTGGCCGGCTCCAGGTCGCGGTAGCCGCTCGTCCCACGCCTCCTCGTAGGTGTCGTCGGAAGACGATGAACTCCAGCTCGGTGCCGACGTAGGCGACCAGGCCGCGCTCGGCCAGCCGGTCGAGCTGGCGGCGCAGCACCTGGCGGGGCGAGGCCGGCGACCGGCGTGCCGTCCTCCCACTCGACGTCGCAGAGCACCAGCGCGGTGCCCTCGTGCCACGGCACCAGCCGCAGCGTGGCCAGGTCCGGGCCGCAGCACGAAGTCGCCGTAGCCCCGCTCCCACGACGACATCGCGTAGCCGTCGACGGTGTTCATGTCGACGTCGACGGCGAGCAGGTAGTTGCACGCCTCGGCGCCGTGCGGCAGCACCTCGTCGAGGAAGTACCGCGCCGCGGCAGCGCTTGCCCTGCAGCCGGCCCTGCATGTCGGTGATCGCCACCAGCACGGTGTCGATCTGCCCGGCCTCGACCAGGTCTCGGAGTGCCTGTTCGGTCAGCTTGCCGGAGTTCGAGGCCACGGTCGCTCCCGGGAAGTCTATTGGTCTGCAGTCAGTCCATTGACGCAAGCCCCGGCCAGGATGTCAATCCGTAGGTTTCCCTTGACAGCGGGTCCCGGCGCGAGGAACCTCCTGGCCATCCCTAGTGGTATGGCGGCAGACCATTGGAGGTCCCGCGATGAGCCGGAAGAAAACGCATGTCGGCTACGAGCAGGTCGGCGAGGAGTACCTGGAGCACCGGCAGCTGAAGCGGGGCGCGGCCGGCTGGATCCTGCTCGCCGGACTGGGCGTTGCCTACGTCATCGCCGGCGACTTCGCCGGCTGGAACTTCGGCCTTGCCGAGGGCGGCTGGGGCGGTCTGCTGATCGCGACCATCCTGATGGCGACGATGT
>CAVYQT010000003.1:0-295019 GCA_963770725.1 uncultured Actinomycetota bacterium | reverse complement strand
CTCCCCAGGACCCCCACCACCCGGCAAACCCGCAGCCTCACTTCATGACTTTGCCGTGTCCCTGCCTATGTGGCCTACCCGAAAAGACGCCAGCGCTGGATGTACTCGTCGAATGCGCATGGGTGAATGTTTACAGGAGCCCCATTATGTCCACCATCTGCTTGAAGGCACCAGCCGGGGAATTTCTGACTCTCGTAAACGTAAGCGGCTATGCCGCCATCGTCAACGAAGTGTGGGGTCCATCCCTGGTTGAGGGCGCCGTTACAATCCCACGTGCGGACATGAATGAACGGTACGTTAGTGGCATCCAAGCACTTGGGATGCCACGGGCCGTGGGGGTAGCCGGGGGTCTGTACCGTCGTGGGTACTCCCGTTTCCAGTTTCTGCCACCACTGCTGATTCGACGGGATCGGAAGATAGCAGTCCCACATCTGAACGAAGCCCGGGTTATTGTTCCAGGTATTGAGATCCGCGTCCAGACAGGCTCCACCCGGCGTGCCGACGTAGGCAGAGTTCTGCATCTCCACACCGCCCCAAGCCATCGTGCCGGCCTCCCCCAACTTAATAGGCTTCGACTCCTTCGACGGTTGGGCAGACTTATTGACTGTCGGGGAGGGCGGCTCGGCCGTCACCGCGTTCGCAGGCGCGCCAATCCCGCCTGCGCTCACGAGCGCGACAACAATCATCGGCAGCCAACCAAGCCTCAACCGCCCAAAGATCCTTGACTTCATCAGTCTCTCTCTCTTTGTCAAACTTCACTTGCCTTTAATATTGACAACTCAAGGGACAGCGCGCAATTACACTCCTTTCGAATCGCGTGGCCGTTCCGCGTTCGAGAGATCTACTAGGGCCTGTATCAAAGTCGGCGGTGGCGTCTGACCCGGCTTGACGAGCTGAGAGCGTGTCGGAGATCGAAAATGGGCGAGGTCTCCGGTAGATGGTTCATCGACCAGGACAGACCATCAGCACGGAGACCTCGTGGCCACTGTAATGGTGACGAGGCGGCACGACCTGACTGACGCGCAGTGGGCGGCGCTGGAGCCCTTGCTGCCCGTGGGGCGTAGGCCAGGTCGGCCGCCGAGGTGGACGAAGCGGCAGCTTATCGACGGGATCCGGTGGAGGATTCGGGTTGGTGCGCCCTGGCGGGACGTGCCGAATTGCTATGGATCCTGGGCGGCGGTGTATGCGGTGTCCCGCCGCTGGCAGCGCGACGGGACCTGGACGAGGATCCTGACCACGTTGCAGGCGGTGGCCGACGCGGCGGGGCGCATCACCTGGGACGTGTCCGTGGACTCGTCAATCGCCCGGGCGCATCAGCACGCCGCCGGGGCGCGGAAAAGGGGGATCTGCAGGCCGAACCACCTGGTGGGGTCCGTGACGAGCCGGCTGACCACGCCCTGGGACGGTCGCGCGGTGGGCTGACCACGAAGCTGCACCTGGCCTGCGAGCAAGGGCAGAAGCCGCTGTCGATCGTGCTGACCGCCGGGCAGCGTGGGGACAGCCCGCAATTCGTCGCGGTGCTCGACGGCATTCGGGTGCCACGGCTGGGCACGGGCCGGCCGCGCACCCGCCCACAACGGGTCCTTGCCGACAAGGCCTACACCTCCCGAGCTAACCGCCGCTACCTGCGCCGACGTGGGATCGCCGCGACCATCCCATCAAAGGCCGACCAGGACGCCAACCGGCGCAAGCTGGGCTCCAAGGGTGGGCGGCCCCCGGCCTTCGACCCACAGCGGTACAAGCAGCGCCACGCCGTGGAATGCGGCATCAACCGGCTGAAACGCTACCGTGCCGTCGCCACCCGGTTCGACAAGCTTGCTGTGCGCTACGAAGCCACGGTTCACATCGCCGCGATCAACGAATGGCTGTGACCAGCTCTGACATACGCCCTAACTCCACTGGAGCCCACCTTCGACAATCTCAGTCCGCGTCGGGTCTTCGAGCCGGTCGGCCGTGTCGGCGAGCATGGCCGCCGTCTCGGCCCAGTCCGTCTCGACGTAGCCTTCCTCCGCCCACCACGACATGATGCAGCCATGGTGCGCACCATCGCGGAGGTCGACCACGAGCACATTACCGCCTAGATCCCAACAGATCGGGACGGTGGCGGTACAGAACCCGAACGAAGGCTCCCCGGCCGCTGTGGCATGTGCACCGCCCGGGCCGCAGCAGTCCTGGTCGGCGAACCGCGAGAGGCTGGCGAACCGTTCGCGTACTCCAGCTACCGACAGCGGCATGTAATACGAGGGGATCGGGAACCCGGCCCGGTAATCGGCGTCGGCGATGCCGTCCATCAGCCGCCACCAGGCGAGGAGGTCAGCCAGCAGCGGGCGACCCACAGCCTCTTCGGTGCGACGGACCTCCGCAACGCCCGCGGGTGGGCGGATCGCCCCCGCAGTCACCGGCGCGTGCCGCGCCAACCAGGTAATGATCCGCCGCCACGAATCCTCGACTGGAATATCCACTCCGCGCACGATACCTGGTGCGACAGAGCTCACCGGCGTTACGAAGCCATCACTAACATCACCGGGACCAGCCGGGAGCGGCGAATGGCTGTGACGACTTTGATACAGGCCCTAGAAGGGCCCAGTCCCTGCTATCTCGCATGGCTGGCAGGGGATCGCGCGGACCCATGACGACTGGTGCACCGTTCACATTGCCGTCTGGACCCCACGAAGTCAGCCGCTAATCCTCTGCACGCTGGGTTCAATCTCCCTTCGGCTTAGCGGGGCCATACTGGTTGCCCGACCCCGCACGTCGTAGCGCAAAGTCCAGGTATTGCCGCATCATTGGCCAGCGTCGTCAACTGGCCGGCCTTGCTGTAGCTGTACTTCGTCGACCGAAAGGCTCCCCACCGCCGGAGTGGCTGCGTCCTACTGTCGCAGCCCCCGTTCGCCCCGTCGTCCGGCCGGCAGAGGAGCACCAGGCTAACCAGCAGCGATGTCGTTCTGATATCGCTGCACTGTCGCCACACCTTCACGCCAATGCCACCCAACGGGCGACCGGCCACGGCCGCAGTGCCGCCCGGATGAGCGCGTGGATGCGTTCCTTTGTCCACCTCGGGGCTTGAGTAGCAACCGAGCTGTTGCCCGTCGTTCATCTTGCAGATGAAGGCCTCACTGGTGTTGCCGATGGGCGGGGTGTGGGAAGGCCCCGCCCGCTGGTCGCGGACGGGGCCTTGGTCGGCTCGCTGACGGGGTGCTCGGCGTGGTGATGATGCCACCGGGTTGTGCTCAGTCGGCGCCGGTTTCGGAGATGGCGATCCGGGTTGCTTTCTCGTCGACGATCGGGTTGTTGCGGGCGAACGCTGCGGTGAGGGCGTTGACGGCGAGGTTGTTCAGGCTCGTGAGGAGCATCGGAGCGAAATCCGGCGTTAGCGTGTCCTTGGGCTTCGGCACAGATCGCCCGGCCCCTCCCTTGTTCTGACAAGATCGCCGGATGAATGGGTATCAACCTCGCCCCGTCACTACCTATGGCACGGAGACGATCAGCGGTTGGCCGGTGAAGGTCTACGGCTTGGCCGTGACAGGCCAGCCGACTGACGAGCTGGTGATCGCCGCCCGGGATCGAGCCGCTGTGGTGTTGGCGGCCGCGCTGGAGCCGCCCAGGGCGGCTTTTGTCATCGCGCATCAGGCCCGGCCTGCGTGCTTCGTCCTGGTGTACTGGTGGTCTACGCCTGTCGATCTTCGCTTGCGATACTTTCGTGCACCGCTGGATGAGCCGGCCAACCTCGAGCCGCTACCCGCGAGCTTTGTCGGTTGCGTCTGGGAACTGGCGCTCACCAACCACGAGCGCGTCTCGTGGACCCGCCACATGCTCACGGACCACCCTGATCTCGATGGCTATCTCACACAGGCAAACCCCGACCATGTCTGACTGAATCGTCCGGGCCCACTTGTCTCGGATCTTCAGCAGCAGGAGGCGGCGTCGGAAAACCCTCGTTTGCCGACAATCCGATCCGCGTGTGTCGATGTTCGAAGTCGTCTGCACAGATTTGGCGCTCTGGAGTGACCTGTTTGCAGGCGAGTGCGAGTCATCTGGGTGTACCGAAGTCGTCTGCACTAGCGTCGCGAGCTCGGTGGTTTTCACGAGCTGGGAATCGCGGCTTTGGGGCAGGACGAGGTATTTGAACGTGGCGTACTGACGGCGCCGGACGAGCTGTGGGAGACCGCCGAACTGCTCAGCGCCCTGGGCCATCATTGCGGCGTAGCGGCGGGGGGTCGACCCGGCCGTTGTCGTCGGCGTAGTGCTGTTTGCCATCGCATTTGATGACCACGCGGGCCCGGTGCGGCAGGAGCAGGAGGAAGTCCATCCGGTGGCGCGCCGCTGGGCCGGAGGCACCGCGCCGGGGCCGCGGTGTAGTCATATGCCTGCGCGCCGGGACCTCTGGCGTGTGACATTTGTACCTGGCTGTGCATCGAAAGGGGTGACGCCAACCGAGGAGAGCGATGCCGAGTCCCAGTGGATTAAGTCATCAGCAGGAGTTCGAGGAGTTCGCCCACGCGCGTGCCGGGCAGCTCTACCGCTCGGCATGGTTGCTCTGTGGCAGTCACCACCAGGCCGAGGATCTTGTCCAGGAGACCCTTGCGAAGCTCTATGCCCGTTGGCGACGGCCGTTCGGCCGGATCGACAATCCCGCCGCGTACGCCCAGACAATGCTGACCCGGACCTTCCTGGGCGGCAAACGCCGCCGCAGCGACGGTGAGCAGCCGTACGCCGACGTGCCCGACCAGGCGGTCACCGATCCGGCCACAGGTGCGAGCGTCCGGATCGCGCTCTTGCAGCTGCTGGCCGAGCTGCCGCCGGCCGACCGCGTCGTACTGGTACTGCGCTATCTCGAAGACCTCAGCGTCGACGAGGTGGCCGACCGGATGGGGATCTCGGCCGGGGCTGTCCGCAACCGCAGTATGCGTGCCCTGGAACGGATCCGCGGGCTGGCCGACGACTCACTGAGGATAGGAAAGGACTGACCATGTACGACGACAACACCACCAACAGCGACGGCCGGGTTTCTACACTCTTCCACGACACCACCACGCACCTCGAGCCCGACGTCGCCGCGCTGGTCCGGGGCAGCATCGAACGCGGCCAGGTCAAACGGCGCCGCAACGCCATTGGTACTGCGGCCGCCGCGGCCGCCGCCGTCGCCGGCATCGTCGGGGCCGCGGTGAACCTGGCTCCGAGCATCGGCGGCGCGGGGTACGACCCAGCCGGCGCTCCCGCCGGTGCGGCGGTCTCAACGCCTAGCGCGGCCTCGAAACCGAGCACAGCCCCGAAACCGAGCAAGGACCCGGCCAAAACCGCCCAGCCGGCCACCAAGCCGGTCAAAACCGGGCCGATGGGCGGCGCGGTTGCCGACATCCCAGTGAAGGCTGCCGACCTGCCGGGCCTGTTCACCCAGCTCTACCCCGGCAAGGTCACCCCCGCCGAGGAGCGGACCGGCCGCATCATCGACAACGGCAAGGAGGGCCAGTACGCCCACTTCCTGTGGAACGGCTTCACCACGACTGTCGGCTTCGCGGCGTACGCCGGAACTCCGGCCGAGCGGTGCCGCTTGCTCCAGAAAGCGAGCGGGTCAGGTCTGACACTGACCTGCACGAAGCGTCCCGACGGGACGGTGCTGATGACCTGGCGGTCGGTCGGTTCCGCCAAGATGCCGGGTGTCTGCCAGTCGGCATCGCTGCTGACCAAGGACGGCTACGAGATCGTCATCCTGTCGTACAACACGGGGCGTAAGTCCGGACCGATGCTGGCCGCCGAACCGCCGTTCAGCATCGCTCAACTGACCACCGCTGTCACCAGCAAGGTCTGGTTCTAGCTGCCTTCTCTACCCTTGTCGGGCCTGGCCGGTAGCATCCGGCCGGGCCTGACCCAGGTTCAGTTCAGGATGACCGAGCGGCTCAGACTGCGCGGCTGGTCGAGGTTGAGGCCGAGCGTGAGCGCCATGGCGACTGGCTGGGCCCCCACCAGGGAGGGGTAGAACGCTGTCACCAGCCGCGATCAGGTCGCTAGGCGCTGATGGTGCTGGTGTGGTGGCGTTCGAGGACTCGGTACACAGTGGGACGTGAGACCGCGAACAGTTCGGCCAGCTCAGCGATGGTGTGTTCACCGGCGGCGTGCAGTTGCACGAGGTGGGTTTGCTGACGGCTGGTGAGCTTGGGTTGCTTACCACGTAGGTTGCCCTTCGATTTGGCGATCGCCATGCCTTCGCGGGTCCGTAGCCGGAGCAGGTCGACTTCGAACTCGGCGAAGGTGGCCAGGATGTTGAAGAACATCTTGCCCATCGGGTCGGTTGGGTCGTACAAGCTGTGGCCGAGCGCCAGCGTGACACCTCGGGCGGCGAGGGAGTCGCCGATATCGCGTGCATCGGGAACGGATCGGGCGAGCCGGTCGAGTTTGGGGACGACGAGGGTGTCGCCGGGCCGGACCGCGGCGAGGGCCTGGTCCAGGCCGGGCCGGTTGCGGTTGGTGCCGGTGAGGCCGTGGTCGAGGTAGATCCGTTCGGCCTCGACGCCAAGCTCAAGGAGTGCCTGGTGCTGGGCGGTGAGGTCTTGTTTGTCGGTGGAGCAGCGGGCGTAGCCGATCCGGATGCCTGTCATGACCGGCAAGCGTACGGATAGCCCCCGACAGTGAGACAACTCACCGGACACCCTTACTGAGACACCGTTCAGCGGTCAGCAGCGCCACCAGGCCCGGGGCCCTCGATGTGTCCGTTGGGCGTTCGGCTAACGGACACTCGTCGACGTGGGGGGTCCGAGGTCGGATGAGTCGGTGCGACCCATCGCAGCGGCACCGGACAGTAAGGAACACTGGGGCGCCGGAGCCGAACAGTAGCCCGCGCGACTGCTCAAACTGCTCGAGAGAGCGCGGCAGGTCCTGGTGAGCAGCCGAAGCGCGTCCCGGGCCCGCTCGGTCCGCGCCTGCTGCAGCAGCAGTTCTGCTTCATGCCGTGTGAAGCGCCGGCACACGAGACCGAGTCAGCGAAGGCGGGCGACTCCGCCGAACTCGATCCACTCCGAGGTCTGTTGCTTGGGAGCGGCCTCGTCGTCGGGCCGCCAGGTGGAAACCTCGACGAGCCCCGGTTCGAGGATGTCCATTCCCTCGAACCACTCGGCGACGTCCTTCTCGCGCCGGACACGGCCCCAGTTGCCGTGCGTGGCCTGGTCCATGAAGTTGGTGACGAAATCGCGGATCTCGGGGTCCTCGCTGACCAGTTGGCACATCACCAGGTAGCTGCCGGGAACCAGTCGTTCGGTGACCCGGCGGACCACGGCCAGCGGGCCGTCGGTTTCGCTGTCCGGGATGCAGTGGAACACCGAATTGAACAGCACGCCCACGGGCTGGGAAAAGTCGATCAGGCGCACGGTGTCGGGATGGGCAAAGATGGTGTCGGTGTCGCGCATGTCGGCCTCGATGACCGTTGTTGTGCGCTCGTCTTCGACCAGCAGCGCCCGGCCGTGCACGCTCACCAGCGGGTCGATGTCGAGGTAGACGACACGTGAGTCCGCAGCGACCTGCCGTGCGACCTGGTGCACATTGTCCTGGGTAGGCAAGCCGGATCCGTGGTCCAGGAACTGCCTGATCCCGTGATCGGCTGCCAGCACCCGCACCGCCCGCTGCATGAATCGCCGGTTGTTGACGGCTAGAGCGCGGGTGCTGGGGACGACCTTGTCCAATTCTTCGACGGCCGCGCGATCGGCTGCGAAGTTGTCCTTGCCGCCGAGATAGTAGTCGTACATGCGCGCCGCCGTCGGAACGGAGGTGTCGAACTTCGCCGGAGGCAGATCGTCAGGCTGCATAGTCTTCCCAAGTTCCGAGCCGAGTCGAGCGGTCGCCCGACCGAAGACACATTACCGGGGAAAAGAACGCCCCACCGCCCGGCCGTGGTGAGCGCTGGGTCCTTGACGCAACAGCTAAATTGATGGCACCAGCTGACCCCGCGACCCCGGCTGATCCGGGGTGGACTACGGAAAGCGTCGCTACACCATTCGCCCAGATCGCAGCCGAGGCGTGCAGGGCATAAAGTCGACTTGGACCACGCCAGGTCACAGCTTCAGGATTCGTCAGCTGCGGCCAACACCGGCGTGGTCCATCACTATCAGGGCCCCGCACCACGAGCTCAGTCTGATGGTCAGGCCCCGGCGTGCAAGCTGAGCCGCCGGTCCATGTCGAGCCGCACCTCGCCGTACGGCGCGACGTGGGTCCAAAACAGCGGAGTCAGACCGCGATGGTCGACGTCGGTCATCCGCTCGGCCCAGTCGACGTCGGCGAGAACGTCTTGGACCATCAGCGTGTTCACGTACACCAGCGCCGACTGCAGCACCCGCAGGCACAGCACCGACAGCTCCTGCTCATCGCGCCGGTTGGAGCCGATATCGCCGCCCTTGCCGAAGAAGATCACGCTGTTGCCGCCGTTCCACGACTCGACCACGTTCAGGCCCTCGTTGATCTCGCGCTGCAGGTCCCGGTCCCGCAGGTAACTGATACGAACAGGGTCTTCTGGGCGCGGCCGAGCTCGATCATCGCCTGATAGGTCGGGTGGATCGCGTTGGCCTTGGTAAACCGGCGCAAGATCGCCTCGGTCGAGGCGGTGCCGGACCGGATGGCGGTGGCGTACTTGATCATCTGGTCATACTGCTCACCGATCACATCCCACCGGATCGGCCTGGTCAACGCCGGCGCGAGCCGCGGGTAGGCGTCTGGTTCGCCGGCGGCCGGACGGTACAGCTTCACCATGTTGATCCGCTTGATCCTCGGCAGCAGGTCGAACCCGAGCAGCCGGGTGATGCCGAACCCGACCTCGGACTGGCCGTGGGAATCGACATAGTTGCCGTCGACTTCCATAGAGGTGCCGTGCCGCATCGCGCCCTCGAGCATCGCGGCGACCTCCGAGGCCGAGCAGTTGATCACCTGCGAGTGGATCGCCATCGACTTCTTCTCGACATGCCAGTAGATCAGTTCCCCGCGGCCGCCGTACCGCGAGTGCCATTCGGTGAAGATGTTCTGATCGAACGCCCCGAAATGCGTCGAATCGCTGGCCACCGCTGACGATCCAGCACCCCACACCTGCTGGCGCCGCACAGCGAAGGTGGCGTTGGCGATGTGGGTCGCCATCGCCCGGGCGACGTCGGCCGACAGGTAGCGGCGCCGGACATAGCGCAGGTCGTCTTCGGTGTGGCCGTGCTCGCCGCCGGAGATCGCGCGGATCCCGGTGTTGGTGCCGTAGGCGTAGACCGCGAGCAGCAGCCGCTCGGCCAGCACGTCTCGCGACAGGTCACCGCGCCCCGCGGTGCCGGTGACCTGGTCCAGGCAGCCGGTTCGCAGCACCGCTTCCTTCAGCATGTCGATCAGCGGCACCGTGCCCCACCGGGTCCGGATCTCGCTCTTCAGCGCACGCAGGTTCTTCGGCTCAGGTGCGGCCTCCAGCGGGGTCAGTTTGATCGCGCCCTGCTTCCCGCGGTCGCGGAGCTCGACCCAGCCGAGCTGGTCGACCTGGTCGTTCAACGCGGCGAGCTCGGCGCGCAGCTCGGCCTGGAGTTGGTCGATGAACGCGGCCGGGTCGAGCGGTTTCCGCAGCGCGCTGTAGTGCTCCAGGCGGCGCGCTCCGAAGTCGCGGGGCAGGTCCTCGTCGGGGTTGCGCCACCGGTCCGCGCCGATCACCCAGATCTCCTTGCAGCGCAGCCGATCCCGCAGCGCCTGAAACGTGCACACCTCATACGTCGAGCGCACCACCTTCGGGCGACCCTTCTTGTCGGTACGCCGGACCAGGTCCGCCCAGTCACCCGTCACACCCTTGTGGTCCGGGACGTGCTCGCCGGCCGGGTAGAACGTGAACCGGCCGTCCTTGTGCCGGGCGACCAGCTCCAGTGCGTCCAGCACTGGCCGGTGCGTCGCGTTCGACGAACCGAACTCCAACACGTCCAACAACTCGATCAGGCCGCGGCGGTAGTGGTTGGTGTAGGAAGCCTTCAGCGTGGTCTGCACCGTGCGGCGATACACCGGGCCCTTCGTCTTGTACTCGTGCACCAACTCCCGCAGCGTCTGCTCGCCACCGGTCACCGCCGGGAAGACGACTGACCGGACCAGGTCGTCCGGCGCGTCAAGTGCCGCCTCGGCTATCGCGAACAAAATGTTCTCCTTGCCCGTCACCTTTTTGAAGGCGTTCACCAACTCCTGGGTCACCCGCCGACCCGCCCGGGCATTGATCCGGTGCACCGTCGAGATCAGCAGATCGACAAGAGTGTCGGTGATCTCCCGCTCCCGGGCGTGCAACAGGGCCGCCAGCAGCGTCAGCCGCAGCTCGACCGGATGGTCGCGCAGATGCGACGGGGACTCCACCGCTGCCCGGGAACGCCACCCAGCCAGCACCTTCGGGGCCACATCACTGAACAAGCCAGCCGGGAGCTCGATCGCCCGGACCGCACGGAGCTTCTTGATCTCGGTCAGCATCGACTCCAGGCTCACGTTGCCCGGATCCGACTTCACCAACGTCAACACCGAATCGGCATCATCGGCGGCATCCCCGGACCCGGCCAGCAGAGCTTCCAATCGCGCTGCTGTCGACGCCGGCAATCTGGCCGCGATCCGACACGTCACAGCTACCTCGGCCTGACGCAAGGCCGACCGCACAACCCGATCGACGCGGCCAGTCGTCGGTGGCTCGATCCGCTCCGCACGGCAGCGGACCAACAGTTCCTCGCGCACCCGATCGTGCTGCCGCTCGACCTCGCACACCTCGGCCGCCAGCCACGAAGCCAACTTGTCGGCATCCTCGACCGAGCACTCCCGGAAACCCAGATGACGCCTGAGCTGGCTTCGATGAAACTCCACCGTGCGGCCCGACCACTCGTACAAGCCCAGCTCGGACGGCACCACACCGACCTGCCGCGCCACAAAGGCAACGACGTCGTCAGGCAGCTCAGCTCGGCCACGAGGAAACCGGCCATGCCGGCCATAGAACTTCAACAGCAGCGCGAAACCCAACCTCGTCGCCCCACGCTTGCCTGCCACCAGACCCTGCTCATCTGCCAGCAACGTCCAGCACTCAACCAGCTCATCAATCTCAACCGACCGATCCACAGGCTGCATACTCCCGACTGGCCGGGGTCAGCCGGCCAGCTCGTTTGCGGCTGCTGACAGCGTTCTTACCGACACCCCGACACCGTGGCGACCTGGCCAGTCGCAGTGGCTGGGCGTGCGTCAGGAGATGCGGGGGTCGTGGGCAGCGTGGGTGTCTTCCGCGGAACGGGTGGGCGCACTGTAGTCGAGGTCTGGGAAGGTGCTCGTCACGTCGATCACCCGGCCTTCGGTGGCGGCGCGCTTGGCGGCGAGCATCACCTCGAGTGCGTGGAAGGCGTGCTCGGGCCGGGTGACGGTCGGCGTACCGTTCTCGACGCACTCGACGAGATGGCGCAGACCGTCGGTCCACGGCCAGTGCGGGTCTCGTTCGCCGAACAGCTCCCAGGAACCGCGGTCGTGCTGCATCGTGAACCCGGTCGCGATCGAGGCGAAGCGGGCGCTGCCGAAGTCGAGCACGATGTGTGCGTTGTCGTCGACGCGAACCGTGACGAGCTCGCCGTTGATCTCGCGCTTCGGTACGGCGGTGCCGACCATGGCGGTGACCCGCCGGACCGAGCCGAAGAACCCGCACAGACTCGTCAGGTTGTACACGCCGAGGTCGAACAGCGCACCGCCGCCGGACTCGTAGAACCACCGGCCCCACCACGGCCCGGACCACCCGTACCGGGCCCGGGCCAGGTGGAGGTCGCCGATCTCGCCGGCCCGGACCCGCCGGTGCATCTCCCGGTACGTCGGCGACAGCACGATGTGCGGTGCACACACCAACTGTCCCGGCGCGGTCGCAGCAGCCTCGAGCAGCGCGCGAGCTTCCTCCACCGAGGTGGCCATCGGCTTCTCAACGAGCACCCAGCGGTCCGGTGAAGACCACGAACAGCTCGGTCCACCGCTCCCCCGGATCGGTGTGATACGTGTGCGGGAAGCCTGGTGGCACGATCGTGTGCGCGCCCGGCCGGAGCCGCTCCTCGCGCCCGTCGGCGTCGCGATAGTTGCCCTCGCCATCGATCACCACACAGCACGTAGGCGTCCATCACCCGCAGCGTCGACGACATGATCGGCTCGGAGTCGATCACCTCGCCCGCGAGCACGAGCTGGCCGAGCCTGGTCACCGGGCCCTCGGCGATGGTGACGATCGTGCGCTCGGTCATCCCGGCGACAGTACCCGGTGGAGCGCCAAAATGTTCATGTCCGGGTCGCACGCAGACATTCTCTGCCCGGCGCCACCGCCCTAGCGTTTTCGGTGGAGAACAAGCCGACCGACCGGAGGACCGCACGATGACATCGACCACCAACCTGGTCACGCGCGCGCACCTGGACCAGTTCCGCGACGAGGGCTACTTCGTGCTCGACCGCGTGCTCACCGACGAGCAGCTCGAGCTGCTGCGTGGCGGAGCGCAGTACTCGATCGACAAGCTCGACGCCGCCATGGACGCGGCCGGCACCGACATGCTCGGCATCAACCACCGGGGCAAGCGGTACTTCAGCAGCATGATCTACCAGGACCGGCCCGAACTACGGCAGTTCCTGTTCAGCGACACGATGGCCGAGATCTACCGGGCGACGCTGGGCGACGACGCCTATCTGTTCTGGGAGCAGTACGTGATCAAGGCCGGCGACCCGAACACGGCGTTCGCCTGGCACCAGGACTCCGGCTACGTCCACGAGGACCACGAGCCCTACCTCACCTGCTGGATCGCCCTCGACGACGTCACCGAGGAGAACGGTTCGGTCTACCTGCTCCCGTATTCGCGGTCCGGCATCAAGTCGTACATCAAGCACATCCGGGACCCTGAACTCAACGACATGGTCTGCTACTTCGGTTCCGATCCGGGCATCCCGATGACCGCGGCGGCGGGCTCGATCGTGGTCTTCTCCAGTGTCGTCATCCACCGCAGCGGACCCAACCTCACCGACCGGAACCGGCGCGTGTACATCGCGCAGTACTCCAAGGAGGTCATCCCGGCCAAGGACGGTTCGACCGCCCACGGATCGTTCGACCACTTCCTCGACGGCGGTCGCATCGTCGCCGATCGCTGATTCGGCCGACAGCGACAGGCCCCGGATCGCCTAGTCCCTGGGGGCGTACATGATCACGGCGACGCCGATCAGGCAGATGGCGGCGCCGAGGAGGTCCCAGCGGTCGGGCCGGAACTTGTCCACGAGCATGCCCCAGGCAAGCGATCCGGCGACGAAGACACCGCCGTACGCGGCCAGGATGCGGCCGAAGTTCGGATCCGGCTGAAACGTCGCGACGAAGCCATAGGCGCCGAGCGCGATCACGCCGCCGGCTATCCACCAGATGCCCCGATGCTCTCGCCAGCCCTGCCAGATCAGCCAGGCGCCGCCGATCTCGGCCAGTGCTGCCAGGACGAACAGCAGCACCGACCGCAGGACCGTCACGGGCGGGCGGCCAGGTCGGTGAACGGGAGTGGGCAGTCGGGGTCGCCGGCGCAGGTCTCGAGATCGTCGCAGCCGGCGGCGATCCCGGCGCGGAGGCTCTCGGCGATCACGGTCAGGTCGGCGATCTTCGCTTCCACGTCGGCCAGTTTCTCGCGAGCCCGTGCCTGTAGTCCGGCTCCCTCGCCGACCCGATGCCGATGCCTGGCGGCGTTCAGCAGGTCCGACACCTCAGCGAGCGTGAAGCCGAGGCGCTGGGCGGCCTTGATCACGCGCAGGGTGGTGACCGTCTCGTCCGGGTACA
This sequence comes from uncultured Actinomycetota bacterium, assembly GCA_963770725.1. Taxonomy (GTDB): domain Bacteria; phylum Actinomycetota; class Actinomycetes; order Propionibacteriales; family Kribbellaceae; genus Kribbella. Next base: position 281,245 of record CAVYQT010000003.1, on the reverse strand, counting down.
GCCGGTGCCCACCGAGGCTGCGCTCCGGCTCCTCGATCAGGCCGCGGCGCTCGTAGTACCGCAGGGTCTGGAGGTTGACGCCCGCGGCGGCCGCGACCTGGCCGGTGCGGAGTCCCTCACCCATCGGTCGTGCGAGCGCTCAGCGCATCCAGTACGGCGATGTGCGCGGCTGGGACGGTGATGCGGAGTCGCAGCCGATCGTCGCTGGTCGGCGTGAGGTCGAAACGGAAGAACGAGCAGCACTCGGTCTCGCGGGCCGTCAGGTCGGCCGTGGTTGCCTCGGCCTCGGCTGCGAGGGTCAGGTCGAGTGTGGTCGGGTCGATCCGGGTGACGGTCTTAAGGTGCTGTGCGAACAGCGTGTCGAACTCCGCCACGCGGAACGGCCGTTCGACAGTCGGCAGGGTGCAGGCTTCCGGAGCCCAGTTCGTCGTACTCATGGTTCGACGGTAAACCTGTACCCAAGTACAGGATGCAACTACTGATCCGCCCAGGTGAGGAGGTAGGCGACGGCGCCGAAGCGGACGTGGTCGCCGGCGCGGACGCGGACCGGGGTGGTGATGCGCAGCCCGTTCAGGTAGGTGCCGTTCATCGAGCCGAGGTCGCGCAGCAGCCAGCCTTCGCCGGTGTTCCGGAGTTCGGCGTGAAACCGGGACACCGAGACGTCCGCCATCCGCAGCGTCGCGCCGGGGCCGCGGCCGATCCGGACCGTCGGCGACCCGGCCGGCGGAAGCGCGAGACCGGGAAGCTGCACCGCCTGCGGTACGACGGCGATCCGCGGAACCCGGGCCAGGACCTCGCGGAACCAGGCCACCACCCGAGGCTCGGGCCGGGGCAGATCGCGGGTCGCGGCGGCCAGTTCGCCCCGGCTCTGCGCGCGCAGGACGAAGTTCATCCGCCGGATGAAGGTGTCGTGGGACAACCGCCCCGAACCGGCACCGTCCCGCAGGATCGCCAGCGCCCGGTCGCGCTCCGCATCCGACGGACGCGCCCCCTCCACCGGCACCGATGTCATCCTCAGATTGTCAGCGCGCCACGCCAGGCCACTGTCCACAGGTTCTACTCCGGGTGGCGGGTTGCGGTCCTGGCCGGTGGGCGGTCGGTGGGTGAGAATGACGGGATGCGACTGCCGATCATGCCGCCGGTGAAGCCCATGCTGGCCAAGCCCGTCAAGGAGATCCCGCGCGGCGAGCTGAGCTACGAGCCGAAGTGGGACGGGTTCCGGTCCATCATCTTCCGGGACGGGGACGAGGTGGAGATCGGCAGCCGGAACGAGAAGCCGATGACGCGGTACTTCCCCGAACTCGTCGAGGCGGTGAAGGCGAACCTGCCGGAGCGGTGCGCGATCGACGGCGAGATCATCGTCATCGGCGAGTCCGGCGACCGGCTCGACTTCGAGGTGCTGCAGCAGCGGATCCACCCCGCCGCGAGCCGGGTGAACATGCTGTCGGAGAAGACGCCGGCCCGGTTCGTCGCGTTCGACCTGCTGGCCCTCGGTGACGACGACTACACCGAACGCCCGTTCAGCGAACGCCGTACCGCTCTCATCGAAGCCCTCGCGGACGCGCAGGCGCCGATCCACCTCACCCCGGCGACGACCGACCACACGACCGCCGGGCGGTGGTTCGAGCAGTTCGAGGGCGCCGGCCTGGACGGGCTGATCGCGAAGCCGCTGGACGGGATCTACCAGCCGGACAAGCGGGTCATGTTCAAGGTGAAGCCGGAGCGGACCGCGGACTGCGTGGTCGCCGGCTACCGCATCCACAAGAGCGGGCCGGACCGGATCGGCTCGCTGCTGCTCGGGCTCTACAACGAGGACGGCACGCTGGCCAGCGTCGGCGTGATCGGTGCGTTCCCGCTCGAACGGCGCAAGGAACTCTTCCAGGAGATGCAGCCGCTCGTCACCACCTTCGACGAGCACCCCTGGGCCTGGGCGAAGCAGGAGGAAGGCGTGCGTACGCCGCGCAACGCCGAAGGCAGCCGGTGGCAGGCGGGCAAGGACCTGTCGTTCACGCCACTGCGACCGGAGTTGGTGGTCGAGGTCCGTTACGACCACATGGAGGGCATCCGCTTCCGGCACACCGCCCAGTTCGTCCGCTGGCGTCCGGACCGTACGCCGGACTCCTGCACCTACGAGCAACTCGAGGAGCCGGTGAAGTTCGACCTGGCCGACGTACTCACCAGCGCCACGACCTGATGCGGCCACTCTACCGGTTCTACACCCGGGTACTGCGACGGCAGCTGGCCGGACTGCCGATGCCGCAGCACGTGGCGATCGTGATGGACGGCAACCGCCGCTGGGCCCGGCAGGCCGGGTACGACGATGTACGAGTGGGCCATCGGTTCGGGGCCGAGCACCTGGATCAGTTCCTGAGCTGGTGCGCTGCGACCGGTATCCGGTGTGTCACCGCCTGGGTGGCGTCGGCGGACAACATGCGGCGGCGTGACTCGGCCGAGGTCGACTACCTGATGCAGCTCACGGAGACGGTGCTGGCGGACCAGGTACGACGGGATGACCGCTGGCGACTGCATGTCGCGGGACAGCTGGACCTGTTGCCCTCGTCAACGGCCAACGCGTTGAAGGACGCGGTCGAAGAGACCCGCGATCGAGCGGATGCCGGCGACCTGACGATCGCGATCGGGTACAGCGGCCGCGGTGAGGTGATCGACGCCGTCCGCGGGATGCTGGACGAGGCCGCCGGGTCGGGGCAGTCGCTGGCGGACGTCGCGGCGGGCCTGAGTGAGGACGACATCCGGCGGCATCTGTACCTGCCGGACCTGCCCGATCCGGAGCTGGTGATCAGGACCAGCGGCGAGCTGCGGATGTCGGACTTCCTGCTCTGGCAGACCACCCGGTCGGACATCGCGTTCTGTGACCTGTACTGGCCGGCGTTCCGCGAGATCGACCTGCTCCGGGCGCTGCGCACCTGCGGTCGCCGCCGCCTCGACCGCACTCGGTAGTCATAAAACCGTTTGATTCTCACCTTGTGTGGACACGTCAACTGTTGAAACAAAGAGTTCATCGAACCGCGTTATCAGAAGGGCGCCAACCGGGGCCGGCGGGGGCATCATGGGGATATACCGACTGGTACGAACCGGAGGTTGCGACATGTACGACGTCGTACTGCTCGTCGAACAGGAACTGTCCGAGCCCGACGCGAAACGCGTCGTCGAACTGCACCAGGACATGCCCGAGCCGGTCAAGTACCACGTGCTCGTGCCCTGCCACAACGCCGAGGCCGGGGTGGAGGCATCCATCAGCGCGCTCGGCACCGCCGACCTCTACGGACCGGGGCTGGCCACCCAGCGCCAGGACCTCGCCGAGGCACAGAAGGCGATCGACACCGAGGCGAAGGGCTGCACCGGGCGGAGCGTGCAACGGCTGCGCGACCTGGGCCAGACCGCCGACGGCGGGATCTCCCACGACCGGCCGATCGACGCCCTGATCGCCACCGTCGACCAGGTCGACGGCCAGGAGGTCATCATCCTCACCCGGCCGCACGTGGTCGCCGAGTTCTTCCACCTCGACTGGACCAACTCGGCCCGCCGCCACCTCGGCGTACCGGTCCTGCACCTGCTGGAGCACGACTCGCAGAAGGCCGCCGCCGGCGACCGCTAATGCGACAGCAGCGCCGCGTAGGTGACCCCTGCGGCGAGCGTGGCGATCAGCAGCGAGAGCGTGGTTCGCAAGGTGTTGTCGCCGACCTTGCCGTAGTGCTGGCCGTCCTCGGAGTGGTAGGCGAGCTTGAAGCCTGCGAAACCGGCGGCCGAGGACCAAGGCGAGCTTGATCATGGTTCCCTCCCCTGATGCCTCACCATCAAGGTACCCCTAGACCCCTGCGGCAGTACCCGACTCGGTGAACTGGGTGTGGTACAGGTCGGCGTACTCGCCGTTGCGGGCCAGCAGCTCCTCGTGCGTGCCGCGCTCGACGATGTTGCCGTGGTCAACGACCAGGATCAGGTCGGCGTTGCGCACGGTCGACAACCGGTGCGCGATCACCAGCGACGTCCGCCCCTCCAGCGCGGTGTCCAGAGCCCGCTGTACGGCGACCTCCGACTCCGAGTCGAGATGCGCCGTGGCCTCGTCCAGTACGACGATGCGCGGCGCCTTCAGCAACAACCGGGCGATCGCCAGCCGCTGCCGTTCGCCGCCGGACAGGCGGTGACCGCGATCGCCGACGACCGTGTCGAGACCGTCGGGCAGGGACGACACCAGCTCCCAGATCTGCGCGGACCTCAGCGCCTCGATCATCTCGTCGTCGGTCGCATCCGGCTTCGCGTACGCGAGGTTCGCCCGGATCGAGTCGTGGAACATGTGCGCGTCCTGGGTCACGTACCCGATGGCGTCGTGCAACGACCGCAACGTCGCGTCCCGGACGTCGCTCCCGCCGACCCGGACCGCACCACCGGTGACGTCGTACAACCTGGCGACCAGGTTCGTGATGGTGGTCTTGCCCGCTCCGGACGGTCCGACCAGGGCGACCATCTGACCGGGGCGGACGACGAAGCTGACGTCCTCGAGAACCTGTGCGTGCACCCGTTTGTCCAGCACCGCGACGGACTCCAGGCTCGCCAGCGACACCTGGTCGGCCGTCGGGTAGGAGAACGCCACGTGGTCGAACTCGACACTCGCGGCGTCGTTCGGCAACGGCTTGGCCTCGGGCGCGTCCTTGATCATCGGCTCCAGGTCGAGCACCTCGAAGACCCGCTCGAACGACACCAGCGCGGTCATCACGTCGACCCGCACGTTCGACAGCGCGGTCAACGGACCGTAGAGCCGGCCGAGCAGCGCGACCAGGGCCAGCAGGGTCCCGACCGTCAGCACCTCCTGGACGGCCAGGTTGCCGCCCACGCCGTACACGAGCGCCGTTGCCAGGGCGGCGACCAGAGTCAGCGCGGTGAAGAACACCCGGCCGAGCATTGCGATCCGGATACCGAGGTCGCGGACCCGGCCGGCCTGATCGCCGAAGCCCTCGTTCTCCAGTTCGGGCTTGCCGAACAGCGTCACCAGCAGCGCTCCCCCGACACTGAACCGCTCGGTCATCGCCGTCGACATGTCGGCGTTGAGCTGCATCTGCTCCCGGGTCATCGCGGCCAGCCGGCGGCCCAGGATGCGTGCCGGGACCAGGAACACCGGCAGCATCAGGATCGCCACCAAGGTCAGCTGCCAGCTCAGCACGAGCATTGCGCCGACCACGAGGATCAGGCTGATGATGTTCGACACCACGCCGGACAGCGTCGACGTGAACGCCTGCTGCGCACCGATCACGTCGTTGTTCAGTCGCGAGACCAGTGCACCGGTCTGGGTCCGGGTGAAGAACGCGACCGGCATCTGCTGGACGTGCTCGAACACCCTGGTCCGCAGGTCGAAGATCAGGCCTTCACCGATCCGGGCCGAGAACCATCGCTGCATCAGGCCGAGGACGGCCTCGACCACCGCGAGCAGGGCGACAATCAGGGCCAGTGAGGTCACCAGGCCGCCGTCGCCCTTCATGATGCCGTCGTCGACGATCTTCTTGAACAGCAGCGGCGAGGCGATCACCAGGAAGGCCGAGACGACCACCAGCAGCAGGAACAGGGTGATGTGCCACCGGAACGGCCTCGCGAACCGGACGATGCGGCGCAACGTGCCTTTCGCCAACTTCTGCCCGGCGACGGACGCGTCCTGCCGGCGCCAGCCGTAGGCGCCCATGCCCATGCCGCCGCCCATCGGCCTCATGCCTGACATCCGGTTCCTCCCCAGCTCTCTCTCGTCAACCTTGACAACACTTCGGGTCGTCCCGAACTTCCCGGCGGCGTTGAGCAACCAATGGTTGCATATGACGGCAGGACGCCGTACAGTCATGTGCAACCAAAGGTTGCGGATGACAGGAGACGTGGGATGGGGCAGCGCAGCATTGACCGGGAGATCCACATCCAGGCCGCACCCGAGGTGGTCTACGAGGTCATCAGCACGCCGGAGCATCTGCGCGAGTGGTGGCCGGACGACGCCGAGGTCGAGGCGACGCCTGGTGCCACCGGATTCGTCTCGTTCGGTGAGGCGAAGGTCGTCCCGCTCACGGTGGTCGAGGCGGACCCGCCCCGGCGGTTCTCCTTCCGCTGGGTGTACGACGCAGGCGACGTCGCGACCGCGGCCAACTCGCTGCTGGCGACGTTCGACCTGATCCCGTCCGGTGCGGGCACGTTGCTGCGGTTCTCCGAGAACGGGTTCGACGAGGCGGCCCGGACCGACGAGGAGTACCGCGATCACATCACCGGCTGGGACTACTTCCTCCCACGCCTCAGCACGTACGTCGATCGGCTGGTATCGACGCCATGAGTGGCACCGTCGACGACGAACTCTGGTCGGCGGTGGGAGATCCAACCCGGCGGCGGATGCTCGACCTCTTGCTGGCCGACGGCGGCGGTACGGCGACCACCTTGAGCGACCAGCTACCGGTCACCCGGCAGGCGGTCGCCAAGCACCTCGCCGTACTCGAGAAGGTCAGGCTGGTCCATGTCACGCCGGCCGGGCGCGAACGCCTCTACACCGTGGACGAAGCACAGCTCGCTCGTGCGGTCGCCCAACTCTCGTCGGTGCGCGACGCCTGGGACGGCCGGCTGCAGCGGATCAAGCGGATGGCCGAGGCGATCCAGCAACGTCGGCAGAGCTGACCCGATAACGAACAACAACCAATCGTCGACACCCGGAGGTGCCGACGCGATCACCCTTGCCCGCTTGCGGGCGCTCGAATCAGAAAGAGGTACTGACCATGAACGACATCCTGCACAGGGTCGGCATCACGACATCGCCCGAGGACGTCTACGCAGCCTTGACCACGATCGACGGGCTGGCCGGCTGGTGGACCGAGGACACCCGCGGCGACAGCGCGGTCGGCGGAGTGATCGAGTTCCGCTTCGACGGCGCGCCCGAACCGGCCGGGTTCGACATGTAGGTTCTGGACAAGCAGCCGGCCGAGCTCGTTCGCTGGGAGGTCGTCGGCGGTCCCGAGGAGTGGATCGGCACCCAGATCCGCTTCGAGCTCTTCCAGGCAGACGAGTACACGATCGTCCTGTTCCGGCACGAGGGCTGGAAGGAGCCGGTCGAGTTCATGTACCACTGCAGCACCAAGTGGGCGACGTTCCTGATGAGCCTCAAGCAGTTCGCCGAAACCGGCAAGGGCGAGCCCGCCCCGAACGACGTCCGGATCAGCAACTGGCGCTAGGTTCAGCGAGGCTGGAACGCGCGGCGGTAGGCCAGCGGGGACATGTGAACCCGCCGCGTGAAGTGCTGGCGCAGATTGATCGCGGTGCCGAAACCACAGTGTCTGGCGATGTCCTCGACCGGCAGCGCTGTGGTTTCCAGCAGTTCCTGGGCGTGGCGCACGCGCTGCGTGAGGAGCCATTGCAGTGGCGTCATCCCGGTCTGTTCCCGGAATCGCCGGTTGAGGGTGCGCGGACTGACGGCCGCATGGTGGGCGATGTCGGCCAGCGTCAACGGCTCGCCGACGCGCTCACGCAGCCAGCGCATCGTCGGCTCGAGCGACCCACTGTCGTCGGTGGGTTCCCGGTGCACGATGAACTGCGCCTGGTCCCCGTCGCGCTGCGGCGGGATCACGATGTGGCGGGCCGTCGTCGGCAGCGACCGCCGCCCCGAAGTCGTTGCGCACCATGTGGATGCACAGGTCGAGGCCGGTCGCCGCCCCGGCCGACGTGAGCACATCGCCATCGTCGACGAACAACACGTTCGGGTCGACCTCGACCCGGGGGAACCGCCGCGCGAAGTCCCCGGCAGAGGTCCAGTGGGTCGTCGCTCGCCGTCCGTCGAGCAGCCCTGCGGCGGCCAGGACGTAACGCGCCGCAGCAGATCGAGGCGATCCTGGCGCCGCGGCCGTGCGCCTGCCGAATGACGTCGACCACCTCGGCTGACGGCTCGATATCCGTGCGGGTCCCCGGGACGACCAGTGTGTCGGCGGTCAGGGCCGCCGCCAGGTCGTCCGGCGTGGTGAGCCGGAACAGCTCCACGCCGCCGCGGCCGCAAGCGACGAGGTCAGGTCGCTCCCCGCACATGACCACCTCGTAGAGCGGAGCGCCGAAGACCGCCCCGTCCGGCTTGTCCTGTGAGTGGGCCGTCCCGAACACCTGGCCGGGGATCGTGAGCTCCAGGCTCTTCACCCGATCGGCGACAACGACAGCGACGCGATGCATGACCAGAATCTATCGGATATCGGCATCCTTGCCACTGTCGGCCGGAGCGGCACCTTGCGACGATGGACAGCGTGCTCGTCCAACTCGTCGTCTCCGTGATCGCGATCCTGCTCCTGGCCTCCTCGGCTGGCTCGCCGACCAACTCACCCGAAGCTTGCCAACAGTTCCTTCAACCGACGCTCCTGAGCCTCCCGCTCGGCCTTCAACTGCTCCTCGTACGGTCGATCCGCGGCACCGAGCAGCAGCGCCTTCGTCTCCCGGATCGCCCCCGGAAGCGGCGCCAGCAACGCCTCGGCCAGATCCTTCACCGTGCCGGCCAACTCTTCCGCCGGTACGACGATGTTCGCCAGACCAAGCTCCTTAGCCTCATCCGCCTCGACCCACCGTGACGTCGCGCAGATCTCGAGCGCCCGGGAGTAGCCGACCAGGTGGACGAGCGGCTGCGTTCCGCCGAGATCGGGGACCAGCCCGAGCGCGGGCTCGCGCATGCTGAAGCGGGCGTCCGGCGTCACGACCCGCAGGTCACAGGCCAACGCCAACTGGAAGCCCGCGCCCACCGCGTGCCCCTGCACCGCGGCGATACTGACGATCTCCGGGCGTCGCAGCCAGGAGAACCCGGCCTGGAACCCGGCGATCGTCTCGTGCACCTCGGCCGCCGGCTTGGCTCCGAGGGTGAGCAGCGGCTCCTCGCCGTCCGCGTTCTCGCCCATGATCAGCCGCCGGTCGAGGCCGGCCGAGAACGACGGCCCCTCCCCCGACACGACGACCACGCGGACCTCGCGCGGCAACGCCGTACCGAAGTCCGCCAGCGCCCGCCACATCGCCGGGGTCTGTGCGTTGCGCACGTCCGGCCGGTCCAGCACGACCCGCGCGACCGGCCCGTCCACCGTCAACCGCAGTCCCAGTTCCGTCATGCCAGGAACATACGCGAAACGGACTCGTTTCGACGAGGTCCACTCACCTGTGGAGAACGACGCGCAGCAGACACCAGGTCGGCGTAGTCGTTCGTCCAGAGGTCCTCGACGCCGTCCGGGAGCAGCAGAACCCGCTCCGGCTCGAGCGCCTCGACTGCGCCCTCGTCGTGGGTGACCAGCACGATCGCACCGGTGTACGAGCGAATCGCGTTCAGCACCTCGGCCCGGGAGGCCGGGTCCAGGTTGTTGGTCGGCTCGTCCAGCAGCAGCACGTTGGCCGCCGACACGACCAGCGTCGCCAGCGCGAGCCGCGTCTTCTCACCACCGGACAGCACCCGGGCCGGCTTGTCCGCGTCGTCCCCGGTGAACAGGAACGAGCCGAGCACGCTGCGCGCCTGCGTCTCGTTCAGATCCGGCGCCGCGGTCTTCATGTTCTCCAGTACGGTCCGGTTCACGTCCAGGGTCTCGTGCTCCTGGGCGTAGTACCCGAGCTTGAGCCCGTGCCCGTCGATCACCTCGCCGGTGTCCGACTTCTCGATCCCGGACAGCACCCGCAGCAGCGTGGTCTTCCCGGCACCGTTCAGTCCGAGTACGACGACCCGCGAGCCCCGGTCGATCGCCAGGTCGACGTCGGTGAAGATCTCCAGCGAGCCGTACGACTTGGACAGCTCGCGAGCCATCAACGGCGTCTTGCCGCACGGCGCCGGCGTCGGGAACGCGATCTTCGCGACGCGGTCGGACTTCCGCTCGCCCTCGAGCTCGGACATCAGCCGCTCGGCCCGGCGCAGCATCTGCTGGGCCGCGGTCGCCTTGGTCGCCTTGGCGCGCATCTTGTTCGCCTGGTCGACCAGCTGGCCGGCCTTCTTCTCCGCGTTCGCCCGCTCCCGCTTGCGGCGCCGCTCGTCGGTCTCCCGCTGGGTCAGGTACGCCTTCCAGCCGACGTTGTAGACGTCGATCTCGGCCCGGTTCGCGTCCAGGTGGAAGACCCGGGTGACGGTCTCCTCGAGCAGGTTCACGTCGTGGCTGATCATGATCACGCCGCCGCCGTACGACTTGAGGAAGTCGCGCAGCCAGACGATCGAGTCGGCGTCGAGGTGGTTGGTCGGCTCGTCCAGCAGCAGCGTCTCCGCCTGCGAGAACAGGATCCGGGCCAGCTCGACGCGGCGGCGCTGACCGCCGGACAGCGTGTTCGAGTGGTTGCCCCAGCACCCGATCCGGCAGTCCCAGGTTCGCCGCGATCCGGGCCGCCTCCGACTCGGCCGCGTAGCCGCCGGCGGCGTGCAGACTCCGCCTCGGCCCGCTCGTACCGCCGCATGCCCTTCGCGCGGGTCTTGTCGTCCGCGCTGGCCATCGACTTCTCGGCGCTGCGCATCCGCCGTACGACCTCGTCGAGACCGCGGGCGGACAGGATCCGGTCCCTCGCCAGTACTTCGAGATCGCCGGTGCGCGGGTCCTGCGGGAGGTAGCCGATCTCACCGGAGGAGTTGACCGAGCCGCTGGCCGGCAGGCCCTCGCCGGCCAGGATCTTGGTCAGCGTGGTCTTGCCGGCACCGTTCCGGCCGACCAGACCCACCTTGTCGCCCGGCCCGACCCGGAACGAGGCAGGTGCGAGCAACTGACGGGCGCCCACACGGACCTCGAGATTGGAGACAGTGATCATCGCGGCGCAGGCGTCCTAAGAGGTCGAGGGCGGTCGGGGGTCGGTCTGTGGCGGGTCGGCAGCACTGCGTCACGACACGGCAGGAATCCCCGCACCGAGGTCTAGTGTAAGTGCTGTGAAATTCAATCCGGATGCGGATCTCGACACGAGTGGGGTCGAGGACACCCGCGGGAGTGGCGGAGGCGGCGGCGGACTGCTGCCCGGGGGCATGATCCCGGTCGGCGGCGGGATCGGCGGCATCATCCTGCTCGTGATCATCGTGCTGCTGAACGGCGGCCTGCCCGGCGGTGACGGCAGCGCGAGCAGCCGACAGTCCAGCAACACCGCGGCCGGCAACCTGGACTCGCTGCAAGACGGGCGCGGACCTGCAGAGCAACCCGGACTGCCGGTTCGTCTTCTACCAGAACTCGATCGAGGGCTTCTGGGCCGCCGAGCTGCCGCGCCGGGGCAAGAAGTACACCCGGGCGCCGATGCGGGTGTTCGACGGTTCGGTCAGCACCGCCTGCGGACCGGCGACCAGCGCGGTCGGGCCGTTCTACTGCCCGGGCGACAAGCGCGTGTACCTGGACCTCGGGTTCTTCCAGACCCTGCAGACCGAGCTGGCGCCAAGGGCGGCAACTTCGCCGAGGCGTACGTCGTCGCGCACGAGTACGGCCACCACATCCAGAACCTCTACGGCATCCTCGGCCGGATCAAGACCCGCAACGGGCCGACCTCCGACGCGGTCCGCTCCGAACTCCAGGCGGACTGCCTGGCCGGCATCTGGACCAATCACGCCACCACCGTCCGGGACAGGGACGGCGACACCTTCATCAGCGGCCTGACCGACGACGACATCGCACGCGGCCTCGACGCCGCCGCGGCCGTCGGCGACGACCGGATCCAGCAGAAGACCCAGGGCCAGGTCACCCCGGAAAGCTTCAGCCACGGCACCGCCGAACAACGCATGAAATGGTTCAAGACCGGCATGGACTCCGGCGACATGACCGCCTGCGACACCTGGTCGGCCGACGCGCTCTAGCCAGTACGACGAACCGCCCTGTACTCCGGTGGATCCGGCGTACAGGGCGGTTTCGGGTGAAGGGTCAGGCGACTGCGGCCGGGCGGTGGTAGCCCGGGAGGAGTTCGTCGACCAGGGCCTCCGTCTCGGCTTCGGGGCCGCGGGGGCCGCCGTGCCGGGTCAGAGCGGCGTACATCTGGGTGGCCACGTTGGTGACGTCGGCCGCCGTACCGAAGTGGGAGGCCAGGCGGAGGGTGGCACGCCAGAGCTCCTCCGAGGCCGGCGAGAAGCTGAGGCCGGTCTGGAGAGCCGTGCGGGCCAGGTGGCCGTCGTTGTGGCTGAGCGACGCCTCCGCCAGCTTGAGCGCGGCGTCGACGACCGCCTCCACCATCCGGCGCTCGATCCCCGAGGCGGCGAGCCACGAGTAGCGGCCGGCCGGCAGGTTCGACCAGGCCGGGCCGTGCACCAGGCTCAGCGCCGTCGACAGCGGCCCGCGCGGGTCGTCCATCATCGTCGCCTGCTTGGCCAGCGTCCGGAACACGTCCCAGTCGACCCGGACCACGCTGCGGTTCAGCATCCAGCGGCCGGACTCGTCGGCGTACATCGCGTCCACACCGACCCAGCGGCGGGTGTGCTCGAGCGCCGCGTCCCGCAGCTCCTCGCTGATCCCGCGCGGCCAGATCGCACCGGCCAGCACGTTCGGGTGCACGCCGTAGTCCTGGCTGGCCAGGAACGCGACGATCTCGGTCGACAGCTGGATCCGGCCGTCCTCGATCCCGCCGCGGGCGTCCACCTCGACCGGCCCGAGCAGGTCCACCTCGACCGGCGCGGGCAGGCTGAGATCGGTGGTGGAGAACTCGTACGCCGGCACGTCCTGCTCGGCCCGGCGCTTGTCCAGCGAGTCGGACTCGGCCGCCTCGAACAGCCCGACCAGGTCGGCGAACTGCGCCGGATTGATGCTGTGGGCATCGACCTCGAGCCCGAGCAGCCGGCAGACGGCCTCGTTCTTCTCGTCCACCACGAACCGCCACGGCGAGCTGATCACGTCGCCGACCACGACCACGGCGATGGTGCGCCGGTGGTCCGCGGCCAGCCGGTTCAGCTGGTCCTGCTCCTCCGGCGACGGCGGCGCGGACACGAAGATGATCTCCGCACCCCACAACGCCGCGTCCGGGTAGGCCATCCGGGCCTCGGCCACCGAGCCCACGTTGCGCCGCCCACAGGCCTGCACCTGCGCCTCGGTACGACGGGTGACCTCGGTGATCGCGTCGTCGAGCGCGGACCCAGTAGCTCAGCCGGCTCGGCGCCAGCGAGGACAGGTCGTCGCCGAACCCGACCATGCTGACGTGCGCACCCTCGGACCACAGGTTGGTCGCCAGCTCGACCGCCAGCGAACCGACCACGTCACGGGACGGGTTGTTCACCCCGCCGAAGCTGACGATCCCGTTCGCGGTGTCCAGGTCGACGAGCACGGTCGCGCCGTCGGCGTTCCGCCCGATCGTGACCAGCGTCGGGTACGGCGCCGGCGCGGTGACCTCACCACTCGGCGCGTAGGCCCGGCGCAGCGTCCAACGGGTGCCGTCGGCAATGATCTGCCACGGCGCCGGCGGCGGCGTCTGCGCCTCGTACGGGTCGAGCACCAGCGTCAGCGCGCGGTCGGTCACCAGCGCGGCGACGACCTTCGGCATCGGCCGGCTCGCCTTGGTCATCTCGGCACCGAGCTGCCGCAGCGCGTTGTCGACGAACTGGGCGGTCGGGATGTCCGACGCGAGCCGCAGGCCGATCTCGGTCTGCCGGTGTCCGGCCGCCTTCGGACCGGGGCCCAGTGCCCAGCCGCGGCGCCGCTTCAGCGCCAGCGCGAGACCGGCCGCGAGCAGGGTGGCGCCGAAGCCGTAGATCCCGGCCTGGGTCGCGTCGAAGCCGTCGTCGACCGCGACCGGCACCGGCTCGGGCACCTTGGTGCCGCCGGCTGCCGGGTCGCCCGGCTCGGACTGCGTCGTGCCGGGACCGTGCGGCTCGACCGCGATCCCCGGCTCGCCCGGCTTCACGTTCTTCGCGCCCGGGTCCTTCGTCGCGCTGCCGATGCTGATCGACGAACCCGCCTCGGTGCCCTGCTCGGACCAGCGGCTGCCCGGACCCGGCTGGGTCTTGGTGCCGGTCGACGTACCCGTGCTCGTGGTGGTCTTGGTCCCCGTCGAGGTCGTGGTCTTGGTGCCGGTCGACGTCGTCGGTCTTGGTGCCGGCTGACCTTCGTCCCGATCGTGGTGTGGTCGATCTTCACCCGGACCGTGTGCACCCCGGCGCCCTTGGCGTCGGCGGGCAGGCGGACCTGCCAGCCCGGCAGGATCAGATCCGGGTTGGTCAGCCGGCGGCCGTCGGGCTGCAGCTTGTTCTTGTTGAGCTCGTAGATCTCCTTGTAGCGGCGGCCTTCACCCAGGTACCGCTCGGCGATGTCCCACAGGCAGTCGTAGTTCCGGCCCTGCGGCGGGCGGACCTCGGTGTACTTGATCACCTGGCCCTTGTCGTCGCTGTTCGTCCGTACGCCGGTGTGCGTGGTCTTGGCCTGGTTGCCGCTGAGAACCGAACTGCGCGCCTCGGTCTGGCGGAAGGAGTCCCGCGAGCCCTGGTCGCCGTCCTGCGTCGCGGTCGCGACCGTCGGAGCGCCGGTGTGGGTCGTGGTCGCCGCGTTCGCGACCGGCAGGCTGACGCCGGCGGCCGCACCGATCAGTACGACGGTGGAGATCAGCCGGCGGGCCAGGCCCTGCGAGCCGCCGCCGAGTGGGATCCGTGGCGACAGGCCGTGGCCGCGGATCTCGGCCACCGCCTCCGCGATCAGGCAGACGACGAAGTGCAGCCAGGCGATCCAGATGACGACCGCGATGATGCCGAGGACGGTCTCGATGCTGAGCTCGCTGAACAGCACGTCGCGGCTCGGCATCTGCTCCGGCCACGGCGTACCGAAGAACCGCACCAGCACGTACGGGACACCGCCGACGATCGCCAGGATCGCGAGCAGCGCGACAAAGCCCTTCAGCCGGTCCGCGCCCGGGCTCGCCGACCGCCGCTGCGGCAGCCGCGCCGCCTGCACCGGCTCATTCGTCTTCACCATCGTGGTCCCTCCATCCGACGGTCCCCACCGTTATCCACCGATAGCCTGCACTTCCTGCACAGGCAACCGCTGTACCGCATGCACGTTCGCCCTGCCGATCGGCTCCCAGCCGCCCTGCTGACCGACCCAGTACGACACTTCCCAGGTGATCGTCAGCTTCACCGTGTACATGCCGTCCGGCTGGTTCGCGCTGGACCGCTCGTAGATGTGCTTGCAGGTGCTCATCTGGTTGTACGGGTCCTTCGTCTCGTCGTACCCGTCCGCATCGTCGACCGGCGTCGCACCCATCAGGCACTTGAACGGCTTCGACCCGTCACCGGGGTCGACCGTCATCTCCACCACCATGCCGCGCATGGTCAGGTTGTGGGTGGGGTCGTAGAACCCGCTGTCCAGCTCGCCCTTGCGGCGTCGTTGTTCAGCACGATCGAACTCTCGGCCGTGAGCGAGAAGTAGGCGGGCACGTTGACCCGCGGCGTGAACGTCGGCTTCACCTGCAGCGCCGGCGGCGGATAGTTGCTGTCGAAGCGCCACCAGAACTGCTCCATGTAGTCCGGGAACGGGCACTGGGCGCGCTCGGCGTCGTTGACCGGGACGTACGCGCGCTCCAGGTGCGCGCCGGCGCCGCCGTTGTAGGTGTCCAGGTTGTAGTCGGTGATCGTGATCCGCATGACCCAGGTCTTGCCCTCCGGCGCCTGCGGCAGGTGGATCCCCTTCGGGATGTCGAAGTCGCGGCACGGGATGAACGGCCGGCCGCTGAGCTTCTGCCGCCACGTCCGCGGCGGCGGTCCCTCGCCCGGGATGTAGTACTTGCCCGAACTGCAGTACGCACCGAAGCCGATCGAGTTGACGTACATGCTGCAGACCCGGTTGCCGCTGTGAATCGTGTCGGCGGCGGCCGTCGTGGCGGGGACGGCCATCAGCAGTGCGAGTACGGCGCTCAGGACCATCAGTCCACGGCCCACTCGGTTGCGCATCCTCACTCCCCAGACTCGTCTGACCGCAGATTATCTTCGACCAGGAGCATCATGCCCGTTGCTCTCTGCCTCGTCACCTTTTCGGAACAGTGCAAAATCCAGTTCTGATCTAGGCCGGATAGTTCACCCGTGCGCAGCGTGACTCCCTTCGACGACGCCAGCTTGTACGGCATCCATCCGACGCCGGTCTTGATCATGTCGATGACCTGCGGCGAGCCCTTGGGCGCCGGCACCGTCCAGGCCTTCGCCTTCGGATCCCAGTACTGCGTGGTCTGCGAGCGGCAGGTCCTCACCCGGACCGTGCCGTTCGACTGGCTCTGGACGCCGAGGACGACCACGCTGCCCGGCGGGCGCATGACCCAGCCGTTGCGCTGGGCATCCTTGATCGCCTGGGACGTGTCGGCGTAGAAGAACGACGGGAACGACTTCTTCAGGATCGCCTCGTCGCGGGCGATCAGGGCCTGGAAGTACAGCGGGTAGCTCCGCACGAGGCCTTGGACGGCGGGATTCGAGCTGTAGTTCCCCGGTACGACGACGACCTGCGCCTTGGGCGCCGCTGTGGTCTTGCTCGTCGTTGGCTCGGACGGCGCCGCGCGTCGGCGTGGTCGCCCCGGCGGTCGGAGTGCCGCGACGTGCTGGTGCTGGATTCGCCGGCGCCGCCGACCGGGACCGGACGGCCGCCGTCGGTGGAGTTGCTGTCGCCGCAGCCGGTCAGCAGGAGAGCACCGGCCAGCACGGCTGCGGGGAGGGCGAGGCTTCGCACGGGTGACATTCCTTCGTGGCCCTAGCGGCTCGGCGGGAGGGAGTCTGCGGGGGCTCGACGCCGGCCGGTGCTCCCCCGCCGGGTGGCGCGGTGGTCGTGGTCGGCGGCGTGCTGCTCGGTCGGCGTGCCGGTCGGAGACGGCGTGATGCTCGGCGTGCAGCTCGGCGGGAACGGGAACGGCGACAACGTCCAGGTCGGCGTCGGCGAACCGATCGTCCACTCCGGGCACGGCAGATCGAGCGTCGGCGGCACGCGCGGTGCTGATCGGCGCACCCGGATCGTCGGGGGACGTCTGCACCGCGATCGGCGGGATGGTCGGGCTGTCGTCGGCCTTCTTGATGCCCTGTTCGGCGTGGGCGGTGCCGATGCCGGAGGCTTTCAGGTTGGTCTTGCCGATCAGGCCGAGGAACGTCGTCTTGTTGTCGATGGCGACCCGGATGTCGACCTGTTCCTCGGTGAGCTTGGTCGGGCGCACAGGAGGTGACGGCCGGGTCGTTGGAGGAGACCTGGGCGCAGAAGGCGCTGATCGCGGTGGCCGCCTTGGCGGTGTCGATCTTGGCCTCGGCGTTGTTCAGCTGGATCGTGGCCGCACCCACCCGGGCCGCCTCCTGGGCGTAGCCGACCGCACGGGACCGGGCCCCGAGCTGCCGTCCGCCGTCGATCACCAGGCCGGCCAGCGTGAAGATCATCACCGCCAGGATCGCCACCGCGGGGCTGAGCGCACCGCGGCCGATCAGCCGATGGTTGCCGGGAGCATCGATCCGGAAGAACTCGACGACCCGGGAGCGGCGGTCACGAGCCATTGCGAACACCTCGGTACGGGTCGACCGACGAGCTGAACCGCTTGGTGATCTTGGTGTCGCCGCCGATCCCGAGCAGGCCGAGATCGCGGTAGTCGATCGTGCAGGTGACCTCGACGGACAGCGGCGTACCGGCGGCGAAGTCGGTGGTGATGGTGCCGCTGGCGGTCTCCTTGCAGGACTTGAACGCCTGGCTCATCGTCCGGTTCACCGCGTCGTCGACGCGGCCCTGGGCCTCGCCGAGCGAGCGCGCCTGGCTGGCCGAACGGGCGCCGTCGCGGGCCGCGCTCTCCAGCAGCGACGAGGTCTGGAAGTACCGGCCGCACGCCAGCAGGAACATGAACAGGATCAGCAGGATCGGCGCCAGCACGGCCAGCTCCAGGGCCATCGTGCCCTGCTCGGTCGGCTTCCGTGCCGCCCCGCGGAGCGGACGTACCGCACCACCGGCCGGGCATGCCGGGGTGGGCGACGGATCCCCAGCGTCCGCGTCATGTCCTCGCTCACTTGTCGTCGGCCTCGAACTGCTCGATCGGCCCGGTCGCGGTGCGCTCCACGTGCAGCGTCAGGCCGGGAACGAGCGAGACGGTGTCACCGGTCACGGTGAACGAGACCATGCCCTCGGGGTTGTTGTACGACGGCGTCTTCACCTCGGCGTTCCGCAGCGTCGTACCGCCGAGCTGCTGCGCGTACGCCTGGATGTCGGCCCGGATCTGCTCGCCCACCCCGGTCGTGTACACCGGCGGCTGGACCAGGCGCAGCCGCGAGACACCTTCCTGCGCCGCGTTCAGCGCGACCGACCGCCCGTACAGCCACAGCGCGGTCTGGATCGACATGAAGATCAGCGCCAGGATCAGTGGTGCCAGGATCGCCAGCTCGAGTGAGGTCGCACCCCGCTCGGACCGCCGCCGGCGCTTCCCGCGCGGAGACGGACGAGACGCCGTACCGGCGCGAAGGTGAACGCGACGGTACGGCGTGAGCGTGGCGGGGCGCGGCACCAGGGATCAGCCGTTCTCGATCTCGCCGGTGCGCTTGTCGATGACGCGGCGGACCACCAGGCCGATCGCCAGTGCGGCGGCGACCAGGATGGCCGAGATGATGGCCCACTCCAGCGCGGAGGCGCCGAGCTGGGTCCGTCCCTGCCGAGCCCGGGCCCGTTGGGTGTGGGCCCGCGCCATCGCGTAGCCGGCCATCGCCCGCCAGAACTGCAGTTCCGATGTCATCCGAATGCCTTCCCAGTCATGAGCCCCAGTGCGGGCCTCAGTATGCCCTGTACGACGGACGGTTTCGTCCGCTGGATCCTAAGAGGGTGTTCAGACACTCCTCTTACCCACTTCAGTTCCCCAGGATCGCGATTCCGGCGGGGAAGCCGAGGAACAACATGAACGCGGCGCACATGACCAGCTGGGCGACCAGCATCGACTGGGACCGCTCACCCGCCTTGCCCTCGACGTCCGCGAGTTCCTTGCGGCGCAGCGACGCCGCCCGGGCCAGCAGCGAGGCCCGGATCTTCGCGCCCTCGTCGCCGGCCAGCGCCAGCGCCGAGGCCAGGTCGCGCAGTTCCTCGACGCCGAGGTCCTCGCCCAGCCGGGCCATCGCCTCCCACGGCGTGATGCCGATCAGCCGGGCGTTCGCCAGCGCCTGCCGGATCCGGGCCATCGCCCAGTGGTCGCCGATGGTGGACGCCGTCATCAGCGCCTCCGGCAGACCGCGGCCGCCGGCCAGGTTCATCGCCACCAGGTCGAGGAAGCTGCCGACCACGTGCCGGAAGTCGCGCCGCCGCGCCTCCGCCTCCTGCCGCAACGCCAGGTCGGGCAGGAAGAACGCGAACGCCATCGCGGCCAGCGTCACGATCGACCGGGGTCGCGCCGGGGGCGCCGAGGCCGAGCATCCCGAACAAGAACAGCACGATCGGGACGAAGATCATCGCCCCGAGCGCGAAGAACACCTTGGTCGCGAGCATCGCGGCGAACGGCTGGTTCATCACCGCGAGGTCGCGGCGCAGCCTGCCGAACGCCCAGCCGCGCGCGTTCGCCTCGACCTCGAGCCGCCGGCCGAGCGATGCCTTCGCCTTGTCGAGACCGCCGAGCACCCGCTCGCCGGCCGCACTCGCGGTCGCCGCGTTGGCGTACGCCGGTCCGCCCGGCGTCGATCCGGGCGATGCGTGGACAGCACGTTCGCCGACGGCTTGATGAACATCCGCACCAGCAGGTACGCGCCGAGGCCGACCAGAGCACCGGTGATGAAAGCCCACGTCATCCGCCCACCACCTCCATCCGGTCGTCGCCGGCCCGCCTGGCCCGCTTGTCGTTGCTGCCGATCAGGAACCGCTCCGGCACCTCGATCCTGGCCAGCCGGCGCAGCCAGACCAGCCCGAGCGCGAACAGCGCGATCACGATGAACAGCACGAACTGCCCGATGAAGCTGGTCGTACGGCTCGACGTACGTCCGGGTTGAACAGCACCAGCGCAGCCGCCACCAGCAGCGTGATCGCGACGACCACCTGGACGCTGCGCCGGGTCGACCGCCGTTCGGCCGCGACCTTCCGCCGTATGTCGAGCTCCTCGCGGGCCGAGTCGGCGAGCGCGCTGAGCACGTCGCGCAGACCCGGGCCGCGCAGCCGGGCGTTGAGGACCAGGGCCGCGATGATCAGGTCGGCGGACGGGTCGTTCAGGTCGTCGGCGAACCGCATCAGTGCCGACGGGCAACGGTTCGCGGATGCGCAGCCGGTCGACCAGCAGGTTCAGGCCGGGCTTGATCGCCGGCGCGGCGTTGACCGCGGTGGCCGGGATCGCCTGCTCCAGGCCGACCGCGCCGGCGATGGTGTCGCGCAGCGACTCGGTCCAGGTGGCCAGCGCCTCCAGCCGCTCGATCGCGCGGCGTTCCTCGCCGGTGCCGCCGAAGATCCGGTCGGCCAGCGCGGCCAGCAGGCCGAGCGCGGCGGCCAGGACCAGCCAGCGGGTGACCGACCAGGACGACGAGACCGACGCCGATGCCGGTGCCGAGCCGGATCAGGTGCTTGCGTCCCTCGACGTTGCTCCGGCGGAACAGCGACGGCGGCTCCTGCCGGGGCGCGGTGCCGCGGATGGCGACGACCAGCAGCAGCAGCGCGCCGCCGACCACCGCGCCGCAGAGCAGTGCGAGCAGGGTCCGGTCGTTCATCGCGGCCTCACCTCATGCCCAGCGCTCCGTGCACGAGCGGCTGGTAGCCGTAGCTGCTCGAGCTCGTCCATGCAGGCGATCGGCGCGTGCGCGGCCGCGCCGGCCGTCCGCGCCCGGTGCGAACACCTCGCTGGACAGCACCCGGCCGTCCCAGCCGGTCACCTCGCGGACGCTCTCGACGTACCGGCTCAGGCCGCCGCCGTGCTGGTAGTCGTTGCTGCTTGCGGACGAACACGACGAAGTCGAGCGCGCCGGCGATCAGCATCTGGGTGGCCTCGATCGGCAGCCGCTCCGGTCGCCTGGATCGCGTAGGTGCTGATCCGGTTGAACACCTCCATCGAGCAGTTCGCGTGGATCGTCGACAGCGAGCCGTCGTTGCCCTGGCTCATCGCGTTCAGCATGGTGACGATCTCGTCGCCGAGCACCTCACCGACGATCACCCGGCTGACGGGTTCATCCGCAGCGAGCGGCGGACCAGCTCGGCCATGCTGACCTCGCCGACGCCCTCGGAGTTCGGCAGCCGCTCCTCGAACGCGACCACGTTCGGGTGCAGGTCCTTGAACTCGCCGAGGCCGAGCTCGAGCGCCCGCTCGACGGTGATCAGCCGCTCGTGCCGGCGGGATCTCGTTGGCCAGCGCGCGCAGCAGCGTCGTCTTCCCGGCGTTGGTCGCGCCGGCGATCATGATGTTCTTGCGGGCCGCGACCGCCGCCCGCAGGAACGACGCCGACGTCGTCGGACATGGTGCCGTTGGCGACCAGGTCGTCGAGGAAGACCCTGCCCAGCCGGGCCCGCCGGATCGACACCGCCGGGCGCGCGGTGACGCCCATCACGGCGGACAGCCGGGACCCGTCCGGCAGCCGCAGGTCGAGCTGCGGGTTGGCCGAGTCGAACGGCCGGCTGGTCAGGCCCGCGTGCGCGGCCAGCACCTGGATCAGCTCGACCAGTTCCTCGTCGCTCTCGGCGACCGGACCCGGGTCTCTCCTCGCGGCCGTCGCCGTACTGGACGAAGACCTGGTCGCAGCCGTTGATGTCGATGTTCTCGACCTCGGGGTCGTCGAGCAGCGGCTGCAGCCGGCCGACCCCGAACAGCGCGGAGTGGATCGCGCCGGCGATCTGCGCCTCGTCGTCCGGCGTCGGCGGCGTCCGGCCCTCGGCCAGCTCGTAGCCGGGCGTGGTCCTCGAGCACCTGGACGATCAGCGAGCGGGCGTACTCGCGCTCGTCCTCCGCGCTCATCGGAGGTACGCCGTTCACCTGGTCCCGGCGGCGCTGCTCGTTCAGTCGCTCGGCGACCTGGACGCGCAGCTTGCCGGACCAGCTCCTGGTCAGCACTCATCGACGTCCTCGCTTCGCTCCGGGCGCCGATGAGACGCGAACCGGGCTGTGCTTGATGGTGACCTCGCTCCGCTCGCTCACGTATCCCACTCCCCCGGTGGGAACGCCGCCTGCGCCATGTCGAACTCGTGCTGCGGCGGCGCCGCGACCAGCGCGGCCATCTCCGCGGTGATGTCGGTCGCGGACCGGATCAGCTGCGTCTTGTCCAGCCGGCCGTGACCGCGGCCGTCGAAGAACGCCGCACCGACCGGGTCGTAGGCCAGGTGCCACCGGTGCCGCACCGGCACGGACATCGCGTCCAGCACGGACCACACCTGCTTGACCCCGTCACGCCGCTTCGGGTCCGCCACCACGACCACACCGAGCTGTGCGTCGACGTGGTGCACCAGTGACGACAGCCGCTCGCGCAGATGCGCCACCGACGAGCCGGTCGCCGTACAGATCAGGACGACGAGGCGGGCGGACTGGATGACGGGCAGTTGCGGCGACGAGGCACCGATGCGGCCGCAGTCGGCCAGTACGTCGCCGTGCTGCATCTGGTTGAACGAGATGCCGAGCGGATGCCACAGACCGCCCATGCCGCCGACCTGCTCGGGTGAGCGGACGCCCAGCATGACGTCGAGTCCACCGTCGAGCTGCTGGCTGTGCGCGAGGATCACCTCGTCGCTGAGGCCCTTGCGGCTGGCGGCGGCCAGGCTGACCAGACCGCGGTCCGAGTTCAGCGGTGCGCCGCCCGGTGCGGTCATCCGGATCGCCACGTCACTGCCGGCCGGGTCGCACTCGGCCAGCAGCACCTGCCGCGGCCAGAGCGCGCCGAAGACGAGACTGGCGGTCGTCACCCCGGGCGAGCCCTTCGCGCTCGCCAGTGCCACCAGTGCCATCAACCGTCTCCGTCGGTGCGGGAGACCTCGGGCTTGGTGGCCGGGTTCAGCTTCATCAGCACCAGGGTCTTCGCCGCCGCGGCCGCCGCGACAGCGGTCGCCTTCTCGGTCGGGACCAGGACGGTCACGTTCAGGGTGGTGTTCGCGTTGGTCTTCGCGTCCGCGATGGCCCCCGAGCTGGCGGTGACCTCGGCCGCCGTGACCAGCGGCGTGGCCGGCGCGGCGTCCTGGTTTGCGGTGGGCACGCGGATCACCCTGACGATGTCGCCGACACCGATCGCCGTCCGACGGCGCACGGCCGCCCTCCAGGCTGATACCGACCAGCGCACCATCGGCCGGAATGGGCTTGTCCGCGGTGAAGTTGTCGGGCGTGACGAACTGATCCTTGTAGAGCTTGGACGTCGTGTACTGGCCGAGGTACTTCTCGGCCTCCGACCAGGGGATCAGACTGCCGGTCGCGCCGGCGAGGTCGCCGCGGGACAGATCCTTGCGGTCCAGCTTGTGGCCGGGCCCGAGGTCAGCGGCGATCGCGACATAGTCCGACCGGTTGCCGCTGTTCACCGCGATCAGCGCGGACCCGGCCGCGCCGAGCAGGATCAGGATCACAGCGAGGGCGGCCAAGGCGGGCCGGCGTTCCCGGCCACTCGGCAGGCGGTTTGTACCATTGCCTGCCGATCTGCCCGCTCCGCGGGTGCCTTGGGAGGAAGTACGCGTGGAGGACGAGAGACTCACGCGCCCTACCGTAATGGCAGGTAGGTGCCATCCGGCGCACGAGTCCAGCCCCGTTATCGGCTCGCGACCCGCTCCCGCTCCTCCGAGCGTCAACAGCTCGGTGAAAGCCCCCGGGCCGCCATACAACTGGTCTAGATAGCTAAAGAGCCCCTGCAGTGCCAGACCGAGCTCGCGCTGCACTCCGTCGGCGGCCTCCAGTTGCGCCGCGAGCTCCCGTCCTTCGGCGAGCGTGACGGCCGCGTTCACCGGCTGCACGAGTCGCTCACCGTCCTCATCCGGTACGGCGGACCTGCCGCGAACCCGCCGTACGACCTTGGCCAGTGCGGACCGCTCCGCCTCGGGCAGGATCCGGTCGAATCCGAGGGAACCGTGGAGCTGGTCGAGGTAGTCACACAGAGCGAGGAACAACTCGACAGCGTCGTACTCCGGGCCGGTGCGTGACCACGTGGCGCAGCTGGGCCACCCTGCTCCGCGCCTCGGAGACACTCCACTCGGACGATCCCAACCGGTCGGTCATGTGACGATCGTAGGAGCCGGGGTAGGCGTAAATCGTTAACAGGTCCGGGTGAGCTGAGTGGCTGGCTAGTAACCGAAAGTTTGCTAACGTCCGGACCAAGAGGTCTCGGTGACAACTGGTGATCACCGAGGCACGAAACGGGAGGGGGTGGGTCGACTTGACGACCCCTGTTGTCACCGCCCCGGATCCGGTGTCGCGCGCCCGCGCGACGATCGGGACCGCCTTGGGGATCGTCTCGCCGTCGGCCGTACCTCTGCGTGACGGCAGGGTCTGGCTGACCAGCCGGCAGGACGTGCTGCCCGCCCACGTCGTCCGGGCGATGGAGGAGCAGCTCAGTCGCCGGGCCACGGACCGGGCCAGTGACGAGCGGATGCTCGCCGAAGCCGTCGCCGTGCTGGGTGCGGAGATCGCCCGTGCCCGCGGCGAGTCGCCCGAGGCCGGCGCGACCGAGGCACTCGACCGGCTGCTGCAGCACACCCGGACTGGACCAATCGCGCCGTACCGAGGGCCAGGCGATGCTCCGCCTCGCACTGCGGCTCGCCGCGCAGGAGTCCGAGGATGCGGCCGCACGGCTGCGATCCCTGCCGGGCGAGACGAGGGTGCCGGTCGCCACCGAGATCGCTTCGGCGTCCCGAGCGGATCATCCAGGACGCCGATCTGCTCCTCGCGACCGGCCAGCCCAGCCGGACGCAGGAGTCGCACCGCGCGCCACCGTGCACAGGTCGGCGTGCGGCACCGCCGCCAGACCCTCACCCGCGAGGTCCCGGGGACCAGTCTGGCCGCCGGCCAGTCCGGTCTCGACGCCCGCCAGAGCGTGCTGGCCGCACTCGCGGCGCTGACCCGCCTGGGCGAGGACGATCTGGGATCGTCCGTCACCAGCCGCCCGGCCGTCGACAGCCAGTCCGGCCTGGCCGCCATCACGCTGTCCTCCGGCGACACACCGCAGTACTTCCGGGTCGAGGTCTCGCCGACGGTCCGCGGCCTGGCCGCCCAGGGCCGGCTCCACTCCGGTACGGCGACCGACCCGCACGTACTGCGGATCGCGCCCAGGCTGCCCCCGCACCAGTACGGCCAGGTGTGGATCCATCAGCTCAGCCTGATGGCTCAGGAACAGCAGGCGGCGCGGGCCGGCCAGACGACGGGGATCCTCCGCCGGCTACGGTCGGCCCTCGGTCACGAGCGGCGTGAACCGGCGGACGAACGCCGACCTGGCGGTCTACCGGAAGCTGTCCATGGACTGGCAACTGGCCCGCGAGGGCCGTCCGAACGGGCCGCTCAGCGTCGCGGAGCTGGAACGCGACATCGACGGTCTGGCCGTCGCGATCGCGCGCCGGAGCGGCACCGAACCCGACCGGCCCTGGGCGAACGATTCGACGTACTCCCCCGCCGCCTCCGCCGAAGGTCTGGCCGCCGAACGTGCGATCGCCGCGGCCAACCCCGAACCGAGCAGCCCTGGTCACCTTCGCCTGCAGGTCGTCGAGCAGATCTCGGCACTCGAGTCCGCCGTCGCTGACCTTCAGGCCAAGGCCGATGGTAAGACAGACAGTGCCGCGGCCGCCGCCGACCTGGCGACCAGCCAGGAGGACCTGGCTGCGGCCGAGGACCAACTGCAGGACCGTGGTGCGCCGGAGCGCGCCCGCCGGCTACGCGTCGAGGCCGTTGCCGCCTTCAACAAGGCCCGCCGCCACACCGAGATGGCGGATGCCTACCAGCAGGCAGCGAACGACGCCGGCCAGGCGCTGGCCGGCTACCGGACCCTGCTCGGCCGGCTCGACGATCCGAGCCCGCAGCCGGCGCAGGTAGCTGAGCTGGCCCGGGATGCGGCGGAGAAGACCGACGCCTACCAGGTGAGTCTCCGCCAGGCCCTGCCGGTCGACCACCTCGAGACGGGGGTGCCGACCGACCAGCAACTGAACCTGCCGGTCGACGAGATCAACACCTTGCTGGCCGACAACCGCAGCGGCCGGCAGATCGCCGACCGCGGGCCGGTGCCGGTGCCGGGTGCGCAGTACCGCCGACTGTTCTCCGACGGCATGGTCTTCACCGTCGGCGGCGACCCCGACGACGACGTCACCAAGGTCACCCAGGTCCGGCTCCGGATGAAGGCGCGCGATCTGACCGAGGTGACCGGCCTCGACTACACCGTCGCCGAGCAGATGTCCGGCACGCTCGGTGAAGGCGGCCAGAGCAACTCCATCACCGACAACCACTCGTCGAGTGTCAGCTACGGCGTCGACCTGCAGCCGTTCATGGTGCTCGCCCCGGAGGGCAGCACCGTCCGGGCGGCGTCGCAGGTGGTCTCGCCGCGGGTCGACGTGACCACCGGCCGGACCATGAGTGCGACCGCGGGCGCGACCGCGCACGGTCAGCTCGGCTGGGTGGACGTCTTCAAGGGCGAGTCGATCCCGTACAGCTGGACCGGCGAGTTCGAGATCGAGGTCCGGAACTCCCCCACCGGGCCGTGGTCACCGGTCAAGACCGTCGACGCCGGCGAGCAGCTGACCTGGGTGCCGAGCCCGTACACGGTCAAGGCGCCGGCCGAGACGGTCACGTTGGAGCAGCTCGGCCGGGGCGACGAGTGCACCGGCGAGTTCCCCCGGCACACGGTCACCCGGATCAGCGGGCTGCACGGCATCAACGACGACCTCGTCGCGCAGGTCCAGGCCAAGTTCGGCCGGCTGGACCGGGTCGGGTACGACCACATCAGCGAGCTCATCACCCAAGACCCCTACCGGTTGCTGGGCGAGGCGGCCAAGCCCGGCGGCCTCACCCGGACCATCCCGGTCGGCGGCGAGTCGGAGTACGCGCTCACCCTGGAGGTCGAGCCGGTCTGGAGCACCGCCGAGCTCACCGGCGCGTGCAGCCCGGAGATGGGTCAGGAGAAGGTCCAGGTCGACTTCGCCGGCTTCAACGCCGCCAGAGTCTCCGGCACGTCCCTGTCCGGTTCGGCGACGCTGGCCTACCCGGGGCGCCCGCTCGACCCCGCGCAGCCGGTGCCGGGCTACCTGCCCAGCCCGACAGCCTTGAGCGACCTCGGTTCGTCCACCGCAGACCTCTCGCCCAACGTCTCGGCCGGACGGAACGTCTCCCGGCAGGGCGGGCAGAACCTCAGTACGACGGCGATCACGCCAGTGGTCGACCGCGACATGGCCCCGACCCAGGGCGTCCTCGTCGACCTCAAGGTGACCGCGACGCTGCGCAAGCTCCGCGATCCCAAGGCCGAGACGATCGTCGTCACGGACACCTGTGAGGCGAAGCTCCGGCTGACGGCGAACCGGCTCCTGCGCGCGGGTGCGCCGGCCGGCAAGGACGTCGTACTGCGTGATGACGACAACGACGTCCGGCTCGACCAGCGTGGGCGTGCGCTGCTGCTCGGTGACGCCGAACCGCCGACCGGACCGCAGACCCTGCCGCCCTGGCACGGCACCGGCGAGAACCAGCTGCGCGGTCCAGGCAAATCGCTGCCCGAGGAGCTCGAGGGTATCGACGAGGCCCGGCAGCAGGTGCTGACCAACCTGAGCACGATGGGTCTGGTACCGCCGCTGGACGCGAACTTCCAACCCCGCTGGGACAACCTGCCGGTCGATCCCGATCCGCTGCGACGCGCCTGGCAGCAGCGGCGACGCGACGGGCAGAGGGCGAACTATGACCGGGTGATCCAGGACGTCACCGACTACCGGATCGCCGCCGGGATGAACACCGCCTGCCAGTCCGGTCTGGTGGTCCCGCTGGTCGACCATCGCGCCGGGCACGCGCCGCGGACCCGCTTGTTCCGGTTGTCCACCACGCAGGACTTCGACGACGTCACGCCCGCCGGCACCACGCCCTGGAGGTTCATCGCCCGGCTCGGCATCAGCTCCCGGGCCAGCCAGCAGACGTCCGGCCGGTCGAAGTCCGTACCGGTCTCCGGCGGTCTCGGCCTGAGGAACGGTCCGGCCGAGGGACAGCAGGGCCTGGCCGGGCGGCTGGGACTCAAGCTGAGCCGGAGCGCGGTCGGGCGGAGCTTCAACTGGACCCTCGGCCGCCGGGTCAACCGGGTCACGCTGAACGAGAGCACCGGCGAGGTCGACAACCTCCGCCAGGGCATCCGGATCACCTTCACCGAGATGACCGACCAAGGCGACTCCGAACCGCTGGCCGACGTCCGCGGCAGCGTCGTACTGCCGTATGACAGCTCGCTGACCAGGGCCGAGGCGCCGGTGTTCGAAGCCGACCCGAAGAACGCCCCACCCGGACGCCGTCAGCCAATCGATCCCGGTCGCGGTGGACGCCGGCAACCCGGCCGACCGGCTGTTCAAGGCCGTGGACGCCATCCGTGCGGACACCACCGGCTACCTGCAACTGCACACCGCGTTGTCGCCGGAGAGCCTGGTCTCGAACACGGAATGGCTGAACGGCAGGTACGAGCTGCCGCTGGTCATCACGCCGGCACCAGGGACCCCCGCCCAGGCTTTGGCGGACCGGACGCTGCTGCCGCAGGAGCTGAACGTCGTGATCCGGAGCAAGGTCGTCAGTCAGACCTTTGCCGCGATCAACGACCAGAACACCGCGAACATCAACTTCACCATGAACGACGCCGGCCACTCCTCCGGCACCTCGGCCGCCGGCGGTGTCAGCGCCGAAGCCGGCGGCGGGTCGGTCGACGCGGACAAGTCCGCGCTCAGCGGCAAGCTCGGCGTCGGCAGGACCGGCGGTACCTCACAGGCGCACCAGCAGCTACCAGACGAGCGGCGAGGAACGCCTGCGGGTCAACAACGGCGTCCACTACGAGCTGATCGAGCGGCACGAGCTGGTCGCCGACATCATGCGTGGTGACGAGGTCGTCCAGACCGTGCCGCTGCAGGACGCGCTGGTCCAGAAGGCGATGCCGGAGTTCACCGCGCTCGAGCTGTACGGTCGCGAACAGTTCGATCTGCCGTTGCCGATCGCGGCCGACGTGGCCGAGCGGTACCTGACCGGCAAGGTCGACCTCGATACGCGGGCAGCGACCGGCTTCGTCCGCCGCTACAAGCAGGAGAAGGCCGGCGTGACCGCCGGTCTCGCGGCCGAGCACACCGACGAGCGCTTGAACGCGAGAGTTCGGGACAGGGCGGGTCTGCCGACGTCCACCGCACGGACGCCCGACGAGGAGCTCCTCGCGGACACGCTGGTCCTGACCCAGCGGCTGTCCGAGGCCAGGCGCGTCGTCGGCCTGCAGGAGCAGTACGACGGCAATCTGGCATCGAGCCAGCTCTACACGATCAAGGTGGCGGGGCAGGACCAGGACGTCGACCTGATTCCTCAGCTCCACCAGCAGCTCGACCAGGTCGCACCCGGACTGGTCGCCGCCGACCCGCTGCTCGCGCCGATCCTGGACGTCGACCTCGCCAAGGACAGCTATCAGGGCCAGCTGGTGAACATGCTCGGTCCGCGCGGCTACACCACCCCGATCGAGGTCCCGGTCGAGGGCCAGGCCTGGCCCGACGTCCTGCTCGTCACGACCAAGGCTCGGTTCGAGGGCGACGTCACCGTCGACGGCGGCCCCGGTCTCAGCAAGGTGGCGGCGATCGGACTGGTCCAGAAGTACAAGTACGTCGGCCAGGATCGATCGATCGGCCACAACACGACGTACTCGGGCAGCGCGGAGCTCAAGCACGAGGACGGTACCGGCGGATCGCTGTCCGGGGGTGCGGGCACCGACCGGATCCGCTCCGTCACGGCCGGCAGCGGCGAGCAGAACACCCGGCTCGACCGGACCGGCGACTTCGACCTGACGCCGGTGTACCGGACGATCGTCTTCACCACTGAGGTCAAGCGCATCCACAACGCGGGCGCGGCCGCGATGGCGAGTGTGAAGTGGCGGCTGAACAGGACCGTCCCAGCGGCGCAGACCACAGTTGCCCAGCCGATGGAGTTGCGTGCCGAACTGACCGCCTTCGTGCCTCGTGGCGCGGTCAGCGATCCGCCGATCGCCCCGCAGGCCGCGGTGGAGTTCCACCCCGAGCATCGCGCCGCCGCCATGCCCGTGAGCGCCCCGGTCGAGTCCATGCTGCCGCATCGCAAGGGCGCGCAGCCGACCGACGAGCTGTACGACCGGCTCACCGGCGGGCTGAGTCGGCTCCGCGGCTTCGGGCCCGCCGGCGTGGCGCAGTACGCGGCGTCGATCGGGACCCAGCTGCAGCCGACCGCGATGGAGGCCGGCTTCAGCGAGCTGATCAGCGAGCGCGGGCTCAAGCTGGAGCCGATGGCGGGCACGGGCAACGGCCGGACGACGTTCGGCGTCCAGGTGAACGCCAGGCGGCTCGGTTGGCAGCTCATCGGCGAGCCCGCTCCCGGCCAGACCGGCCTGGTCCAGCGCGATCAGAGGCAGACCAAGTCCTCGACGGCCGGTAACCAACTGATGCCGGCCACCGTGACCGGCGGCATGAGCGGCGGCATCGTCTCGGTCAGCGGTTCGGCCGGCGAGCAGGTCAAGCAGCAGTCCAACGACGCCTGGGGCACCCGGCTCGAGACCAGCGCGTTCCGCAACGGTGACATCGTCACCGTCAGGATCCCGGTGGTCTATGACCTCACCGTCGACGAGGTGACCGACAAGGGCCGTGGAACCCCGGGGACGAAGGACACGACGTTCCTCAAGGACGCCGCGACGGCCGAGTTCTACGTGAAGATGCAGTACCACGAGTACCTCGAGGGCCTGCGGCAGATGGAGACCGGCGACGACGTCTCGCTGGACGGCGCCCGGCTGCGGGCGGTGCCGGAGAAACTCGGCAAGCCGAGCCTGCGGATGACGGAGTACGGGCCGGACGGGTCGCGTCAGCCGTACCGGCCGCTGCTGGCGGCGATCGAGAAGGCCAAGGCCGAGCGGACCACGGTGATCCTGGCGGTTCAGGACCGCGACGGCAAGGTGCAGCAGCTCTACCGGGCGTTCGCCGACGGACGCATGCAGGGGGTCCACGACGGCGGCTTCGCCGCCGCCTTCGCCACCCTGGACCGGAACCTGGTGCTGATGGCCGAGGACCGGGTCGATCTGCGGGAGCTGTACAACACGTCGGAGCCGGGCGGCAGCTTCAGTACCAAGGTCGCGGCCGCTCTCGAGCAGAACGGCGTACCGACCTCGATGCTGAAGGGCCTCACCCACTCCACTTCGCAACGGCAGCCCACCCCGGACCCCAGCCACGGCGCGAAGTCGACCACCGGCGGTGCGGCGGTCGGCCGGACGATCACCCCGACCGCCAGCGGCCCGTCCTTGACGGGCCCGTGACCGCGCGAGACGAGAGGGACGGTATGGCGTTCGCGGTCGCGCGCACCCGGGACGAGGCCCACCTCTACCTGGAGCTGCATCCCTGCCCCAACTGCGGTTCGATCGACACACCGTGGGAGCACGGCCTGGTCGACGTGGAGGGCGAGCTCGCGATCAGCTACGCCGGGATCTGTCCCGGCTGCGACGTGGAACGGCAGTACCTGTTCGGGCTGCCGGTCCGCGAGACCAAGGCAGTGAGCTGGCCGACCTTCGGCGGTCCGGAACCGTCGGAGCTGCTGGATCCCGGCCAGTGGATGGACGTGGCCGACCGGGCCGCCGGCGAGGTCCCCACCGATCCCGCCCAGGCCGGTAAGGTGCTGGCCGTCGCCTGCGCCGCCGTCGACGAGGTGATCAAGTTCGTACCGGCCGGGCAGGACGCCGTACCGGAGGAGGAGTTCTGGACGCCGCGGGGCCGGGCGGTCCGGGACGCCGAGCCGGGACGATTCCGGCTGGACCGGCTCCTGGTGGTCCGCGACACCTATCGCGAGCTGGGCCGAGAGACAGGAGCGAGATAACCGATGCTGACCGCAAGGACGCTGGCCGAGGCCCAGGTCTACTTGAGCCTGACGGCGGCCGCCGACCAGTCCACGCCGGCCGTCGCGCCCGCGCCGATCCAGCCCGGTGCGAACCTGACCGAAGGTGCGGACGCCTGGACCCTCGCGTCGCCGGCCGGTGACATCGCGATCGCGTACGCCTCCGAGGACGCGGCCCGAACCGTCGGTGCGCAGTTCGGGCTGGGGGTGTCGCAGCTCGTCGACGCCGCCCAGTGGGCCGTGGTGGCGGCGACCTACGCGCGCCGGGCACTCGAGGCGGACCTGGCGTACACCGGCAGTCCGGACCAGGACCGGGACAGTGTCGAGCTCAACTGGGAGTCCGCCGCGGAGGCGGTCGGCGAGGCGCTGAAATTCCTGCCGGACGGCGCCGACGTGGCGCCGGACGAGGCCGTCTGGTCCGAGTTCGGCCGCCGGTCGCGCGCGCAGAACCCGGAGTTGGTGACGCGCGCGAAACTGACCGACGACCTGGAGTACTACCGAGGCACGCTGGCGGACTTCCGCGCGCTCTACGGCTCCTGAGGCTCGACAACTACTGAGGGTCGGTCAGCTCGATCCGGATCGCCCGGGCGTCGGCCCCGGCCTGCTCGAGCACCTTCTGCTTGGGGTCGGGTACCCCGAGGAACGGCGGCCGGACGAGTCCTACCAAGTCCTGCAACCGTGGGTCCTCGAGCACGGTGTCGACGGCCCGGCGGTCTCCCCCGCACACCAGTGCGTCCAACCGCGCCGAAGCCAGGATCCGTACGGCGACCTCGGTGGCGGCCGCGAAGGCCTCGCGAGCCTGGTTGTCGCGCCGCCGCGCGTACCGCTGCTGCGACCACCCACCGGCCTTGGTCGTCCCCTGCACGTGCCGTGAGCCGACCTTCGAGTCGATGAGCTTGCCCCCGGCAAACACCCCGGCGCCGTAGCCACCCCGCCGTACCAGCAGAACTCCGAGCCGGTGATCGGTCTGGACATGCGCGACGAGGCCCTCACGAGTGAGGGCCTCGAGTGGCGCGAACGGTACTTCGACGACTGCGATCGATCCGTCCTCAGCGGTGACGGTCACCGTCGTCGGAGTGACGTCGTACGACGTCGCGCCGTGTCGGTCACCGAAGCCGGTCAGCCACCTGTCCAACCGCTCCGGTGCGACGGTGACGTTGCGGGACAACGCGAGTCACACGTTGAAGCCGAGGGCGCGGAGCTGCTCGCGGCCGTCGTCGGTGATCTTCTCCGGACCCCACGGCGGCATCCAGACCCAGTTGATCCGGAAGTCGTTGACCAGGCCGTCGAGCGCCATCCGGGTCTGGTCCTCGATCACGTCGGTCAGCGGACAGGCCGCCGACGTCAGCGTCATGTCGATGATCGCGGTGCTGGTGTCGTCCACGGTGATGCCGTAGATCAGGCCCAGGTCGACCACGTTGATCCCGAGCTCGGGGTCGACGACGTCCTTGAGCGCCTCGTTCACGTCCTCGACCTTGGCCGGCTCCGTGCCGGGCTGAGCCGCCGCCGTCAGGTCGACCTCGGGCAGCTCGATCTTCTCGTCGGTCTGGTCAGCCATTGCTCACTCCTTCTGTGCGGGTCAGTGCCTGCGCGGTCGCGTCCCGCCAGGCCGACCAGCCCAGCAGTGCGCACTTCACCCGGGCCGGGAACTGCGCGACGCCGGCAAACGCGACGCCGTCCTCCAGAACCTCTTCGTCCGGTACGACATTCCCCCGCCCCTGCATCAGTTCGAGGAACTTCTCGTACGTCGCCATGCCCTCGGACACCGGTTTGCCGATCACCAGGTCGGTCATCACCGACGTCGCGGCCTGGCTGATCGAGCAACCGACACTCTCGTGCGTCACGCCGGTGACCGTGTCGCCGTCGAGCTCGACCCGGAGGGTGACCTCGTCCCCGCAGGACGGGTTCACGTGGTGCACCTCCACGTCGTACGGGTCCGCCAGACCCGCGTGGTGCGGGCTGCGGTAGTGGTCCAGGATGATCTCCTGGTACAGCGAGTCGAGCTGCATCAAGCCACCTTACTGCGTCTGATTGTCAAGCAAGCTTGAAGAAGGAACGGACGAAGCCGAGGCCGTCGACCAGCGCCTCGATCTCTTCCGGGGTCGTGTAGAGGTAGAAGGACGCCCGTGTCGAGGACTGTACGCCGAACCGCTCGTGCACCGGCCGCGCACAGTGGTGCCCGGCCCGTACCGCGATCCCGCGGGTGTCCAGCACGGTCGCCACGTCGTGCGGGTGTACGCCGTCCAGCTCGAAACTGATCGCGCCGCCATGGTCCTTCGCGTCGGTCGGACCGAGAATCGTCAACCCGGGAACGGTTTTCAGCCCCTCGAGCGCGTACTCCACGATCGCGTGCTCGTGGGCGGCGATCTTGTCCATCCCGATCCCGGACAGGTAGTCGACGGCCGCACCGAGACCGACCGCCTGCGCGATCGGCGGCGTACCGGCCTCGAACCGGGCCGGCGGCGCGGCGTACGTCGAACCGGTCATCCGGACGACCTCGATCATCTCGCCGCCGCCGAGGAACGGAGGCAACGAGGCGAGCAGGTCGTAGCGGCCCCAGAGGACGCCGATGCCGGTCGGTCCGACGACCTTGTGCCCGGTGAAGGCGACGCAGGTCCGCGCCGAGCGCCGACACATCGACCGGGAACTGCGGCACCGCCTGGGACGCGTCCACGACGACAGTCGCGCCGACCGCATGCGCCTTGGCGGCGATGTCAGTGATCGGGTTGATCGTGCCGAGCGCGTTCGAGACCCAGGTCAGCGCAGACGACCTTGGTGTTCTCGGTGATCAGCTCGTCGAGGTTGCTCAGGTCGAGCCGGCCCTCGTCGGTGACACCGAACCACTTCAGCGTCGCGCCGGTCCGCTCACAGGCGAGCTGCCACGGGACGATGTTGCTGTGGTGCTCCATCTCGGAGATCACCACCACGTCTCCCGGCTTCAGCGACGCCCCGAGAGTGTGCGCGGCCAGGTTGAGCGCCTCGGAGGCGTTCTTGGTGAAGACGATCTCGTCCCGCGACGGAGCGCCGAGGAAGGCCGCGACCTTGTCCCGGCCGCCCTCGTACGCCGCGGTCGCCTCGGCACCGAGTTGGTGCATGGCCCGGGCGACGTTGGCGTTGTGCTTCAGGTAGTGGTCCTCGATCGCCTGGACCACCTGGCGCGGCTTCTGCGACGAGTTCGCCGAGTCCAGGTAGACCAGCGGGAAGCCGTTCGCCAGCTCGCGGGAAAGGATGGGGAAGTCCGCCCGGACCGATTGCAGGTCCAGGGGACTGCTGAACGTCCGGGCGTTGGTCACTTCGCGCCTGCCTTGAGGAACCGCTCGTAGCCGTTGGCCTCGAGCTCTTCGGCCAGCTCGGGCCCGCCCTCTTCGGCGATCCGGCCGTCGACGAACACGTGCACGAAGTCCGGCTTGATGTAGCGCAGGATCCGCGTGTAGTGGGTGATCAGCAGGACACCCTTGTCACCCTGCTCGGAGAACCGGTTGACGCCGGTGGAGACGATCCTCAGCGCGTCGATGTCGAGGCCGGAGTCGGTCTCGTCGAGGATCGCGATCTTCGGGTTCAGCAACTCGAGCTGGACGATCTCGTGCCGCTTCTTCTCGCCACCGGAGAAGCCCTCGTTCACGTTCCGGGTGCCGAAATCGGGGTCCATCTCCAGGTCGCCGAGCGCCTTGTTGACGTCCTTGACCCAGGTGCGCAGCTTCGGCGCCTCGCCGTCGATCGCGGTCTTCGCGGTCCGGAGGAAGTTCGCCACCGACACGCCGGGCACCTCGACCGGGTACTGCATCGCCAGGAACAGGCCGGCCCGGGCGCGCTCGTCGACCTTCATGTCGAGCACGTCCTCGCCGTCGAGGGTGACGGTACCGCTGGTGATGTTGTACTTCGGGTGGCCGGCGATCGAGTACGCCAGCGTGGACTTGCCGGAACCGTTCGGGCCCATGATCGCGTGCGTCTGACCGGCCGCGATGGTCAGGTCGACGCCGCGCAGGATCTCCTTCGGACCGTTCTCGGTGTCGACCGACACGTGCAGGTCGCGGATCTCGAGTGTCGCCATGAG
Organism: uncultured Actinomycetota bacterium; assembly: GCA_963770725.1. Taxonomy (GTDB): domain Bacteria; phylum Actinomycetota; class Actinomycetes; order Propionibacteriales; family Kribbellaceae; genus Kribbella. Next base: position 245,352 of record CAVYQT010000003.1, on the reverse strand, counting down.
GTTTTCTATCTCCGTCGCTTTACAGGGATGCCATCAACTAGCACTGTTCAGGGGGTTCTTGACGTCGACCATCACATCGTCGCCGTCCAGCCGGACCGGATACACCGGCACCGGGTCGTACGCGGGCAGGCTGGTCGGCTCGCCGGTGCGCAGGTCGAAGCGGGAGCCGTGCAGCCAGCACTCGATCTCGCACTCGGCGACGTCACCCTCGGACAGCTGGATCTGCGCGTGCGAGCACTCGTCCCGCACCGCGAAGAACTGTCCCTCGCTCTTCACGACCGCGACCTCGACGCCGCCGACCTCGACCGAGACGACTCCTTCGTCCGGTACGTCGGTGACGGCGCAGGCGCGCTCGAAGGTGTCGCTCACTGGCCCGCGACCGCCGTGGTCTGCCCGGTCGCCGCAGCCGCCGAGGCGCTCAGCTCGGCCGTCCGGGCCAGCTTCTCCTCGATCACGTCGTGCAGGTGCTCGGCGACCTCGGGAACGCCGATCTTGCCGATGATGTCGTTGAAGAAGCCCGACACCACCAGCCGCCGGGCCGCGTCCTCGGGGATGCCGCGGGCCTGCAGGTAGAACAGCTGCTCGTCGTCGAACCGGCCGGTCGCGGACGCGTGCCCGGCGCCCAAGATCTCACCGGTCTCGATCTCCAGGTTCGGCACCGAGTCGGCGCGGGCGCCGTCGGTCAGGACCAGGTTCCGGTTGAGCTCGAACGTGTCGGTGCCCTCGGCCGCGGCCCGGATCAGGACGTCGCCGATCCACACCGACCGAGCCTTGTCACCGGCCAGCGCGCCCTTGTAGACCACGTTGCTCTTGCACTGCGGCGCCTCGTGGTCGACGTACAGCCGGTTCTCGTGGTGCTGGCCGGACTCGGCGAAGTACACCCCGACCAGCTCGGCGTCGCCGCCGGGACCGGCGTACCGGACGTTGGTCGAGACGCGGACGATCTTGCCGCCGAGGGTGACCACGACGTGGTGCAGCCGGGCGTCCCGGCCGACCAGCGCGTCGTGCTGGGCCAGGTGGATCGACTCGTGGTCGGCCTGCTGGATCGAGACGACCCGCAGGTCGGCGCCGTCGCCGACGACGATCTCGACGTTGCTGCCCAGCTCACCGGCGCCGGTGTGATCGATGATCACGATGGCGCGGCTGTGCCGGGCGGCGTCCACGATCAGGTGGGTGAAGCCGCGGGCGCCGAGGCTCGCGACGTTCACGTGCACCGGCTCGGCCAGCTCGGCCTCGACCGGGATCCGCACCGCCAGCGCCTCGGCCGCGTGGGTCCAGGCGACAGCAGCGGCGCGGTCCTGCGGCGTACCGACCTTCAGCGCGTCGGCCGCGACCGTCTCGAAGACGACACCCTCCGGACCGGACGCGTCGACCTTCGGGGTCTCCGTGCCGGCCTCGTCGGCGAACAGCGCCTTGAGGGCCTTGACCGGGGTGAAGCGCCACTCCTCCTCGCGTCCGTTCGGCACCGGGAAGTCGGCCACGTCGTACGACGTGGGCCGCTCGTTCCGGGCCTGGAGCGGGACGGGCGAACCCGGCCCGTGGGAGTGCGCCCTGTTACCGGTGGCAACAAGGGTTTCAGCGGCGGACATCAGCCGACGGCCCCTTCCATCTGCAGCTCGATCAAGCGGTTCAGTTCCAGCGCGTACTCCATCGGGAGCTCGCGGGCGATCGGCTCGATGAAGCCGCGGACGATCATCGCCATCGCCTCGTCCTCGGCCATGCCCCGGCTCATCAGGTAGAAGAGCTGGTCGTCGCTGACCTTGGACACGGTCGCCTCGTGCCCCATCGCCACGTCGTCCTCGCGGACGTCGACGTACGGGTAGGTGTCCGAGCGGCTGATGGTGTCGACCAGCAGCGCGTCACAGCGCACCGTGGACTTGCTGTGGTGCGACCCCGGCGCCACCTCGACCAGACCCCGGTACGACGTCCGGCCGCCACCGCGGGCCACGGACTTCGACACGATCGAGCTGGAGGTGTACGGCGCGTTGTGCACCATCTTCGAGCCGGCGTCCTGGTGCTGGCCCTCGCCGGCGAACGCGACCGACAGGGTCTCGCCCTTGGCGTGCTCACCCATCAGGTAGACGGCCGGGTACTTCATCGTCACCTTGGAGCCGATGTTGCCGTCGATCCACTCCATCGTCGCGCCCTCTTCGCAGGTGGCGCGCTTGGTGACCAGGTTGTAGACGTTGTTCGACCAGTTCTGGATCGTCGTGTAGCGGCAGCGGGCGCCCTTCTTCACGATGATCTCGACCACCGCGGAGTGCAGCGAGTCCGACTTGTAGATCGGCGCCGTACAGCCCTCGACGTAGTGCACGTAGGCGTCCTCGTCGACGATGATCAGGGTCCGCTCGAACTGGCCCATGTTCTCGGTGTTGATCCGGAAGTAGGCCTGCAGCGGGATGTCCACCTTGACGCCCTTGGGCACGTAGATGAACGAGCCGCCGGACCAGACCGACGTGTTCAGCGAGGCGAACTTGTTGTCGCCGACCGGGATGACGGAGCCGAAGTACTCCTTGAAGAGCTCCGGGTGCTCCTTCAGGCCGGTGTCGGTGTCCAGGAAGATGACGCCCTGGGCCTCCAGGTCCTCACGGATCTGGTGGTAGACGACCTCGGACTCGTACTGCGCCGCGACACCGGCGACCAGGCGCTGCTTCTCCGCCTCCGGGATGCCGAGCTTGTCGTAGGTGTTCTTGATGTCCTCGGGCAGCTCTTCCCAGCTCGACGCCTGCTTCTCGGTCGACCGGACGAAGTACTTGATGTTGTCGAAGTCGATCCCGGACAGGTCGGCGCCCCACGACGGCATCGGCTTGCGGTCGAAGAGCTTCAGGCCCTTCAGCCGCAGGTCCAGCATCCACTCGGGCTCGTTCTTGAGGGTGGAGATGCCCCGCACCACGTCGGCACTGAGGCCTCGCTGGGCGACCGCGCCGGCGGCGTCGGAGTCGGCCCAGCCGTACTGGTAGTTGCCGAGGCCTTCCAGTTCGGGGTGAGCGGTTTGCGTCATCGGGCAGTCCTCGCAGATTCGCCGTCGTGTACAGGGACAACCGGCTGGGGGCCGGGAATGTGTGTCGTGCAGACACCATCGCCGTGGGCGATGGTGGCCAGTCTCTGGACGTGCTTGCCGAGCAACCGGGCGAACACCTCGGCCTCGGCCTCGCACAACTGGGGGAACTGCTCGGCCACGTGCGCGACCGGGCAGTGGTGCTGGCAGAGCTGCTCTCCGTGCGCGGCCTTCGCCGTGGAGGCGGCGTAGCCGTCCGCGGTCAGGGCCTGGGCGAGCACTTCCGCCTTCTTGTTCTCGGGGGCCGCGTCCAGCAGCTCCCGATACCGCAGCTCCACCTCGGCGACCCGGCGCCGGGCGAACTCGGTGACCGCCTCGTCACCGCCGGACTCGGCGATGAACCGCAGTGCGGTGGCCGCCAGGTCGTCGTACGCCTGGTGGAACGCGTGCCGGCCGGTGTCGGTCAGCACGAAGACCTTCGCCGGGCGGCCACGGCCGCGCGGGCCGTAGATCCGCTCCTCGCGGGACTCGACCAGGCCCTCCTCGAGCAGGTGGTCGAGATGCCGGCGGACTGCCGCCGGGGTCAGCTCCAAGCGCTCCGCGAGCACCGCGGCGCTGGACGGGCCGTTGGTCAGGATCGACCGGGCCACCCGGTCCCGGGTGGACTCGTCCCGCATGATTCCAGCAACCGCGGAGGCGCCCGCGGGCACCGATCCGTCTGTCGCAGGATTTTTCACAACATCAGTGTCGCGTAATTCCCGGGGCCCTTCAAATAAGGGTCACCTAACCGGTTCGCGCCAACACGCGGGACTTCCGACCCGACCGTGAGCGAGGTCACTCCGGGGCGTTCCCTAGACTGCGGTTGTGCCAGTCGCGGTAGAGATCGACAACCTCGTCGTGCGGTACGGCGAGAAGGCCGCGGTGAACGGTCTCAGTCTCACCGTAACCGGCGGCACGGTGACGTCCGTGCTCGGCCCCAACGGGGCGGGCAAGACCACGACCGTGGAGAGCTGCGAGGGCTTCCGCCGGCCGTCGTCCGGCCGGGTCCGGGTGCTCGGACTGGACCCGATCGCCGACCACGACGAACTGATGCCGCGGATCGGCGTGATGCTGCAGGAGGGCGGCGCCTGGTCCGGCGTCCGCGCTCTCGAGATGCTCCGGTACGTCGCCACCCTGCACAGCCACCCGTTGGACATCCCGGCCCTGGTCGAGCGCCTCGACCTCGGGACCTGCGGCCGGACGCCGTACCGGCGGCTGTCCGGCGGGCAGAAACAGCGGCTCTCGTTCGCGCTGGCGATCCTCGGCCGGCCGGAGATCGCCTTCCTGGACGAGCCGACGACCGGGCTGGACCCGCACGGCCGGCGCGAGATCTGGCAGGTGATCCGTGATCTGCGCGACGACGGCGTGACCGTCGTCCTGACGACCCATGCGATGGACGAGGCCGAGCAGCTGTCGGATCAGGTCCACGTGGTGTCCGCCGGCAAGGTGATCGCCTCAGGCACCCCGGACACCCTGACCGAGCACGGCACCAAGTCGCTCGAGGACGTCTACCTGGCCCTGACCGCGCCTCCGCGCCGGGAGCACAAGTGAGCGAGCGGAGCGAGTTCACCATCAAGCACAGCGTATTTCGTGCCTCATCCGCGCCCGGAGCGAAGCGAGGACGTGGATGAGTTCGACGTACGCGCCGAAGCCCGGTAGTGCGCCTTGGCCACGGAAGGTGCTGGCGCATGCGCGGATGGAGTTCCGCCTGCTCACCCGCAACGGTGAGCAACTGCTGCTGGCCCTGGTGATCCCGCTGGGCGTGCTCCTGCTACTCGGCGGCACAGGACTCGGCAATCGGATGCCGCTCGGTGAAGGCGCGGCCATCGACGCCGCCGTACCGCGTGTGCTCGCGCTGGCCGTGCTCTCGTCGTCGTTCACCTCGCTGGCGATCGCGACCGGCTTCGAGCGTCGGTACGGCGTGATCAAGCGGCTCGGGGCCTCTCCCCTGTCTCGGACCGGACTGCTGGCCGGGAAGATCGGGGCGGTGCTGGTGGTCCAGGTGATCCAGCTCGCCGTACTGATCGGGGCCGGCTTCGCGCTCGGCTGGAACCCGACCGGTGGGTTCGACGCCGTGTTCGGTGTGGTGCTGATGGTGCTGTGCGGTACGGCCGCCTTCGCGCCGCTCGGTCTGCTGATGGCCGGCGTACTGCGGGCCGAGGCGACGCTGGCCGCGGCGAACCTGTTGTACCTGCTGCTGTTGGTCGGTGGTGCGGTGCTCACCCCGGTCGACGAGTACCCGGAGGGCATGCAGGGCGTCGTTCGCCTGCTGCCGAGCGCCGCGCTGGCCAACGGCCTGGCGAACTCGACCATCGAAGGTGTCGTCCCGTGGGCCGCGGCGCTCTCGCTCACGCTGTGGGCGGGGGTCCTCGGATACCTGGTCTCCCGGACCTTCCGGTGGGACTGAGCGAGCGCTTCTCTAGAGTGTGCCGGTGATGAGCACGGAGACCCCACCCCAAGAGACCGCACCAGTCACCGGAATCTGGCGACTGGTGCCGGAGCCGAGCCTGGACGTCGTACGGCGCTGGGCCTGGGCGTCGGTGGTGGCGAACATCGGTATCGTGGTGACCGGCGGTCTGGTCCGGCTGACCGGCTCCGGCCTCGGCTGCCCGACCTGGCCGCAGTGCACCGACGAGTCGTACGTGCCGCACAGTGCGCTCGGCCTGCACGGGGCGATCGAGTTCGGCAACCGGATGCTCGGTTTCGTGGTCGCGGCGATCGCGATCGGCACCTGGCTGGTGGTCATGCGCTATCGCCCGGTGCGCAAGGACCTGCGCCGGCTGGCGACGGCCGCCGCGCTCGGTGTCCCGCTGCAGGCGGTGATCGGCGGCGTCAGCGTGCTGACCGGGCTGAACCCGTGGATCGTCTCGGCACACTTCCTGGTCTCACTGGTGATCATCACCTTGACCGTCTCGCTGATGCGGCGGTCCCGGACCAGTCCCTACCCGCACACTCCCCCGGTGGTTCGCGCGCTCGCGACCGCTTGTGTGGTGGCGGTCTGGCTGGCCGTTGCCCTCGGCACCTTGGTGACCGGCGCCGGTCCGCACTCCGGTGATCCGGACACCGGGCGGAACGGGTTCGACGAGACGGTGATCAGCCAGGTGCACGCGGACGTCGTGTTCGCCCTGCTGGGTATCTCGGTGGCGCTCGTGATCGCGACCCGGGTGACCGCGACCTCACGGACGCTGCGGAAGCTGGCCGCCTGGTTGCTCGCGGTGGAGCTGCTCCAGGGAGTTGTCGGCTTCACGCAGTACTTCACCGGACTCCCCTGGGTCCTGGTGCTCGTCCACATGTTCTTCGCCGCCGTGCTGATCGCCCTGGTGACCGCCGTGTACGGCGAACGCGGCACGCCGGCCACCTAGGTAAGACCCGAGGCGCCAGGCCCGGTGAGTAGACCTGGCGCCCCGGGTTGCTCTCAGCGTTTCGCCACTACCTGGTACACGGCTCCTGGGCCGAAGATCGGCGACGAGACGTACACCTTGCCCCGGCTGCTGATCGCCGTACCACCCGGAAGGATCAGCTTGCCTGGGGCAAGCTCCTTCTTGTACCCGGCTTTGTGCCACTTGCCCGGGAACTGGAGGTAGAGCGAGCCGACGGCCGAGCCGCCCTGCTCCCACTGGAACCAGCTGACCTTGGCCAGTTCGACGACCGCGAGCGTGCGCTTCGGGCCGCCGGCCAGGTCGACGATCGACGTGTAGCCGTCGGCGTACCGGGTGCACTTGCCCTTGTGGGGCTTGGCCGGGTTACAGACCGCGTTGTACGAACCGGGCTTGATCCGCCAGATCTGCGACGTCTTGGGAGTCGCCGGGAAGCCGCGGAGCTCACCGACGTACCAGTAGCCGTCCGAGCCGACAGTCACCGACGTGGCGACAGCCTCGGCCACCATCGGCGTGCCGGCCGGTGGTGCTTCCGGTCCCAGCCCTGCGGGCACCTTGACCGTGCGCGGCTTCAGCCGGGCGACCGTCTTGATATGGCCGTTCGGCCAGACCCGGAGCAGGTCGTTGCCGGCGGCATCGGCCACCAGGACCGTGCCGTCCTTCAGCGCGGCGACGCCGAACGGGTTCGACTCCGTCGGCGGACCGTCCATCTGGTTGTCCGGATCAGGATCCTTCAGCTGGTACTTGCCGATGTCGGCGATCTTCAGCGGCGCCTTGCCCGGGCGCAACTTGTACAGCGTCGCGCTGCCCGGAGTCAACGGCGCACCGGGCTCTCCGCCGGCGCCGGTCAGGGCATAGGTGACGCCCCACTTGTTGGTGTCGATCGCCGGCGCGAATCCACCCGGCACCTGGCCGAGTTTGCGGATGACCTTGCCGTTGTGCGCCCACGCCTCGTACACCGAGCCGTCGCCGACGCTGTAGATGATCTTCCCGCCGTACGTGGCGACTCCGCGCGGATTGACCAGGCCGGAGACCACCGGCTTGACCGTGGTGCCGGACGTCTGACTGCCGGCGTCGGCCGGCGCGGCTACCAGCGCGGACCCGGCGAGTGCCAGTGCTGCGACCGCTGCTACACGTGTTCGTACCCCCACTGCGAACCCCCTGTATCTGTGCCTCCCCAGGCGTGGAACCCCCTCCACAGACCCTGACATCGGAACATCAGATCACGATTTGGTCAACGGGAAAACTTACCGCCACGACCCCGCCACGGACGGCAAAGGCGGTTGCCCGATCACGAACAGCCGAACAGACTGGCGCAATGCGGACGCAGCGGTACATGCTCTTCGTCCAGGCGGAGGGCACCGCACTCGGCGAGCAGGACGGGCGCTGCGCGGAGTTCGCGCCCGGCGACATCGGTGTCGCCGACCTGTCCCGCCCGCTCCGCTGTGCCTACACCGAGCGCCGGGCGATCCTCGTCTCGTATCCGAAGGCGCTGGGCCAAACGTTCCGGCCTGAAGGTGACCGCGTCGGACCTGGACGTCGGCCGCTTCCTGCAGTCGGACGAGGCGCGCGACATCCTGGCCAAGGGCAGGATCTCCACCCTGGTGCGGCGGGTGACGGCCGACGAACGCCTGGCCGACGAATCCATCGCCAGGGCCGTCGTCGAGACCACGACGGATGCCGAACTCGTCGTCTCGACGCTGGGGATGGCACTGCGCGGAGCCGCGCTGCATGAGGTGACCGGAACACCGGCGATGAACCTGTGGTGCGCGCCGCTTACGCCAACCGGTCAGTGGGCCGGCCCGGCCGGTCCGGTGCGTGATCTCCGCGCCGGTTGGGCGAATCGCCTGACATTCAAGGTGTTCCACGACTTGTTGTGGAAGCAGAGCAGGCCCAGCGTCAACGTCCTCTGCGATCAGCTCGGTGTCGAGCGGTTGAGCCGTCGACCCGACCTCGAGGCGATTCCATCGTTGCATGTCGTGAGTCCAGGGCTGGTCCCGCGACCCGCCGATTGGGGCCCGGGGCAACATCTCGTCGGGCCCGCGCCACCGGACGCCGATCTCCAGGCCCGGCTGGGCGAGACGGCTGTCCCGGCCGGACTGGATGACTGGCTGGATTCCGGATCACCACCGGTGTACTTCGGGTTCGGCAGCATGCCGGTCCTGAACCCGCGAGGGTTGCTCGAGAACCTGGTCGCAGTCACCCGGGAGCCGCCACCCGGGGCCGGGATCCCGTCCGTTGTGGTCAGCGTCTTCCTCGACCAGCCCTTCTGGGGTTGGCGCCTCACCCGGTCCGGCCTGGGTACGACGTTCCCATATCGCACCCTCACCCGCGCCCGGTTGACCCGCGCCCTGTCACAGGTCCTCGCCGACAGCTACGTCGAACGCGCCCGGACCTTCGCGACGGTCGTCCAGGCCGAGGACGGCACCGGCCGGGCGGCCGACCTGATCGAGCGTCAGGTCTTGGCGTAGTCCGACGGGGCGTGCCGGGTGGGCCGAGGACGACGTCGCCCAGCTCGGTCGTCACCGCCATGAAGAGCTCCAGGTCGAGCTCCGTGTCCGGGGTGGCCAGCTGGACCAGGTCGAGCAGCTCCCGACAGGTCGTCGTACCCAGGTGTGCGCGCAGCGTCAACTGCTGTGCGCGGATCGTCAGTGCAGCAGCGGATCGATGGCCGCGGCGATGAAGAGCAGCGCCAGGTAGATGTTGGAGAAGTGGAACAGCCGCATCGGCCGCAGTGCCGCACCCTCGGCGCCGGTGTGGGCCCGGAGCAACAGCGCGCGGGCCTCGCGCAGGAAGACGACGCCCAGGGCGATCGCGGCCAGCGGGTAGACGAATCCGGTGTCGGCGACGGGCCAGAGCGCGATCGAGGTGATCACCATGACCACGGAGTACGCCATGATCTGCCGGGCGGTGGCGACCGGGGTGGCGACCACGGGCAGCATCGGTACGTCGACCGACGCGTAGTCCTCGCGGTAGCGCATCGCCAGCGCCCAGGTGTGCGGCGGCGTCCAGAAGAACACGACCAGGAACAGGACGAACGGCGTCCAGGCCAGCTCGTTGGTCACCGCGGTCCAGCCGATCAGCGTCGGGAAACAGCCCGCGATCCCGCCCCAGACGATGTTCTGCACGGTCCGGCGCTTCAGCACCATCGTGTAGCCGAACACGTAGAAGGCGTTTGCCGCGAGCGCCAGGATCGACGACAGCCAGTTCACGAACAGGCCGAGCTCGAGGGTGGCCAGGATGCCGAGGACGATGCCGAAGACGGTCGCCGACTTCGGGCTGACCGCATGCCGCGGCAACGGGCGGCGGCGGGTCCGGCGCATCTGCTCGTCGATGTCGCGGTCGAGCACGCAGTTGATCGTGTTCGCGCTGCCGGCCGCGAGGATCCCGCCGACCAGCGTGGCGGCGACGACACCGAGACCGGGCACTCCGCCGGCGGCCAGGAACATCACCGGCACCGTGGTGATCAGCAGCAGCTCGATGATGCGTGGCTTGGTCAGACCGACGTACGCCTTCACCACGTCGCGCACCGACGGACTCAGAACAGCTGTGCCGTCCGGCAGCGGCGTCGGGTAGGACGTCGTCGCGGCTGGACGCGGGTCGACGGCCGTCACGAACACCTCGAACTCAGTGGGTGGACGCCGGAGGCCCGGCGCTGACGGTTCGACAGTCTACGACGCCTCGTAGGAGGGTCCTGCCACCCCCCTCGGTGAGTCCCATGGCGAGCGCAGTGTGATCTGCGAGACGCCGGGAACAAGGACCGGGTGGTCCGGGTTCGGAGTCTATGGAAGGCGCCGAACGCCTGGGCGAGTAGGCTCGCTCAAGGTGATGCGCGGGGGCGCGATCGCGACCGGCCGGTAGGTCGCGGAGCGATCCCCTCGACGCTGACCAGACGGAGTTTCGCAGCCATCGAGAGGAGCGCCGCCGGCGTGACGGAGAAGACCAGCCCCAAGCTTGAATGGACCGAGCTCGACCAGCGCGCGGTCGACACCGTGCGGGTGCTCGCGATGGACGCGGTCGAGAAGGTCGGCAACGGCCACCCCGGTACGGCGATGAGCCTGGCGCCGGCGGCGTACCTGCTGTTCCAGAAGGTGATGCGGCACAACCCGGCCGACCCGGCGTGGGCCGGACGCGACCGGTTCGTGCTCTCGGCCGGTCACTCCAGCCTCACCTTGTACATCCAGCTGTACCTGGCCGGTTTCGGCCTGGAGCTGGACGACCTGAAGGCGCTGCGCACCTGGGGCAGCCTGACCCCGGGCCACCCGGAGCACGGCCACACCAAGGGCGTCGAGACCACCACCGGCCCGCTCGGCCAGGGCGTCGGCAACGCGGTCGGGATGGCGATGGCGGCCCGCCGTGAGCGCGGCCTGTTCGACCCGGAGACGGCCAAGGGCGAGAGCCTGTTCGACCACCAGATCTACGTGATCGCCTCCGACGGCGACCTGGAGGAAGGCGTCTCGTCCGAGGCGTCCTCGCTGGCCGGCCACCAGAAGCTCGGCAACCTGACGGTGATCTACGACGCCAACAAGATCTCGATCGAGGACGACACCGACATCGCGTTCTCCGAGGATGTGGCGGCCCGCTACGAGGCGTACGGCTGGCATGTCCAGGACGTCGACTGGACGAACGGCGGCACCGGCTACGAGGAGAACGTCCAGGCCCTGTACGACGCCCTCGAGGCGGCCAAGGCGGTCACCGACAAGCCGAGCTTCATCCGGCTGCACACGATCATCGGCTGGCCGGCCCCGAACAAGCAGAACACCGGCAAGATCCACGGCTCCGCACTCGGTGCCGACGAGGTCGCCGCGACCAAGACCGTGCTCGGCTGGGACCCGGAGCAGTCGTTCCAGGTGGCCGACGACGTGCTCGCGCACACCCGTCAGGTGCTGGAGCGCGGCAAGGCGCTCGAGGACGAGTGGACCACCGGGTTCGAGGCGTGGAAGGCGGCGTCGCCCGAGCGGGCCGAACTGTTCGCCCGGCTGGCGAACCGTGACCTGCCCGCCGGCTGGTCGGACGCGCTGCCGAGCTGGGACGCCGACGCCAAGGGCGTCGCGACCCGGGCCGCGTCCGGTGAGGTGCTGACCAAGCTGGCGCCCGGCCTGCCGGAGCTCTGGGGCGGCTCGGCCGACCTCGCCGGTTCGAACAACACCACCCCGAAGGGCCAGCCGTCCTTCGTCCCCGCCGGAGTTCTCCACCAAGGAGTTCCAGGGCGACGAGTACGGCCGGGTGCTGCACTTCGGCATCCGCGAGCACGGCATGGGCTCGATCCTGAACGGCATCGCCCTGCACGGCGGCACCCGCCCGTACGGCGGCACGTTCCTGGTCTTCAGCGACTACATGCGCCCGTCGGTCCGGCTGGCCGCGCTGATGAAGCTGCCGGTCACCTATGTGTGGACGCACGACTCGATCGGCCTCGGCGAGGACGGTCCGACCCACCAGCCGGTCGAGCACCTGGCGGCGCTGCGGGCCATTCCGGGCCTGGACGTCGTCCGGCCTGGTGACGCCAACGAGACCGCAGCCGCGTGGGCCGCGATCCTCGAGCACACCGACCGCCCGGCCGGCTTGGCGCTGACCCGGCAGAACGTGCCGATCTTCCCGCGTGGCACCGACGGCTTCGCCACCACGGAGAACGTGAAGAAGGGCGGCTACACGCTGCTCGACACCGACGGCGCGCCGGACGTGGTCCTGATCGGCACCGGGTCCGAGCTGCAGCTGGCGGTCGACGCCCGCAACACCCTGGCGGACGAGGGCATCAAGGCCCGGGTCGTGTCGATGGTGTCGCGCGAGTGGTTCGACGAGCAGGACGACGCCTACCGCGACTCGGTCATCCCGCCGCAGGTCCGGGCCCGGGTCTCGGTCGAGGCCGGGATCGCGCTCGGCTGGCGGGAGATCGTCGGTGACGCCGGCCGCAGCGTGAGCCTCGAGCACTACGGGGCCTCCGCCGACTACAAGGTGCTGTACGACGAGTTCGGCATCACCGCCGCCGCCGTCGTCCAGGCCGCCAAGGACAGCATCGCCGCCGCCGCGGAACTCGGCGGCTCCGGGGTTCCGGCCGGCCGCCGTCCGGCGGGCGGTATCGGCCCCGGCGACGACCCGGCGGTGAGCGCCGACCCCGATGCCGACGCCACCAACGAGCGCAACTGACACCACCACAACAGAACATTTCGGAGGGCTTCGGACATGAACGATCGCTTGAAAGCACTCGCCGACGCGGGTGTCTCCATCTGGCTCGACGACCTCTCCCGGCAACGGCTGACCAGCGGCGGCCTGGAGACGCTGATCCACGACTCGTACATCAGCGGGGTGACCACCAACCCGACGATCTTCGCCAAGGCGATCTCCGACGCCGACGCGTACGCCGACCAGGTGTCCCGGCTGGCCGCCGAGGGGGTCTCCACCGACCAGGCCATCCGGGTCATCACCACCGATGACGTCCGGGGAGCCGCGGACCTCTTCAAGCCGGTGTACGACGACACCGAGACGGTCGACGGCCGGGTCTCGATCGAGGTCGAGCCCGGCCTGGCCCGGGAGACCGACAAGACCATCGCCCAGGCCAAGGAGCTGTGGGAGACCGTCGGCCGGGACAACGTGCTCGTGAAGATCCCGGCCACCAAGGAGGGTCTGCGGGCGATCACCGAGACGCTGGCCGCCGGCATCAGCGTGAACGTGACGCTGATCTTCTCGCTGGACCGCTACAAGGCCGTCGCCGACGCGTTCCTGACCGGCCTGGAGAAGGCGATCGAGAACGGGCACGACGTGACCAAGCTGGCCAGTGTCGCGTCGTTCTTCGTCAGCCGGGTGGACACCGAGGTGGACAAGCGATTGGACGCCATCGGCACGGATGAGGCGAAAGCCCTGAAGGGCAAGGCCGCGATCGCCAACGCGCGGCTCGCGTTCGAGGCGTACGAGGAGATCTTCTCCTCCGACCGCTGGCACGAGATCGAGACCGTCGGCGCCAAGCCGCAGCGTCCGCTCTGGGCGTCCACCGGCGTGAAGGACCCGTCGTACTCGCCCACCCTGTACGTCGACAACCTGGTCACCCGCGGCGTGGTCAACACGATGCCCGAGGCAACCATCAAGGCGACCGCCGAGCACAGCGAGATCACCGGCGACACGGTCCGCGGCGACTACGAGGCCGACCGCAAGGTGATCGCCGACCTGGAGAAGCTCGGCATCTCGTACGACGAGGTCGTACAGGTGCTCGAGGACGAGGGCGTCGCGAAGTTCGACGCGTCCTGGTCGGAGCTGCAGGACACCGTGACTGCGGCCCTTAAGAGTGCACAGCAGGGGGCGGCCAAGTGACGCATTCCCAGCGTCAGCACGCAGAACGGCGACTGGGCCGAGGTCGTCGACAAGCTGGTCGCCGAGAAGATCGCGTCCCGGATCGCCGGCAAGGACGCCACCATCTGGGGTCCGGAGGCCGAGCCCGAGGCGTCGATCCGGCTCGGCTGGGTCGACCTGCACGAGACCTCGCGGCCGCTGCTGGCCGAGATCGAGGCGTTGCAGGCCGACCTCCGGTCCGAAGGGCTGGACCGGATCGTGCTGTCCGGTATGGGCGGCTCGTCGCTGGCTCCCGAGGTGATCACCCGGACAGCCGGCGTCGACCTCGTCGTACTGGACTCGACCGACCCGAGCGTGATCGCGCGGGCGCTGGGTGGCGACCTGCAGAAGACGGTCATCGTGGTGTCCAGCAAGTCCGGCGGCACGGTCGAGACCGACAGCCACCGGCGGGCCTTCGTCAAGGCGTTCACGGACGCCGGGATCGACGCCGCGTCGCGGGTGATCGTGGTGACCGACCCGGGTTCGCCGTTCGAGAAACTGTCGGCGGACGAGGGCTACCGCAAGACATTCCTGGCCGATCCCAACGTCGGCGGGCGCTACAGCGCGCTGACGGCGTTCGGGCTGGTCCCTTCCGGGCTGGCCGGGGCCGACATCGCCGAACTGCTGGACCAGGCTGCTGAGGCCGCTCCGGCGCTGCAGGCCGACTCCACCGACAACCCCGCCTTGTGGCTGGGCGCCGTACTGGCTGCCAGTGCCGGGCGGGACAAGGCGATCGTCGCGGCCGACGGCTCGGACATCGTCGGCTTCCCCGACTGGGCCGAGCAGTTGATCGCCGAGAGCACGGGCAAGAACGGGACCGGTGTGCTGCCGGTCGCGGTCGAGCCCGACGCGCCTGAGCTGCACAGCGAGGCCACGGACCTCACCAATGCTCTGCTGGCCGAGAAGGCGACGAGTGGCGTACCGACTGCCCTGACCGCCGGCTGGCTGGGTGGGCAGTTCCTGCTCTGGGAGGTCGCGACCGCGGTCGCCGGCTACCTGCTGGGGATCGATCCGTTCAACCAGCCGGACGTCGAGAGTGCGAAGAAGGCCGCTCGCGGTCTGCTCGACGCGCAGCCCGAGCCGGAGGCGGCCGCGTTCACCGACGGAGCCGTCGAGGTCCGCGGTTCCGAGGGTCTGCTGGACGGTGTGGACACCCTTCGGCTCGCGGTCACCAGGCTCGTGGACCAGCTCGACGACAAGGGCTACCTGGCTGTGATGGCCTACCTGGACTCCGAGCGCGATGCCGACCTGGTGTCGATCCGGTCGGCGCTCGCGAAGCAGACCGGCCGGCCGGTGACGTTCGGCTGGGGTCCGCGGTTCCTGCACTCCACCGGCCAGTACCACAAGGGCGGCCACCCGGAGGGTGTGTTCCTGCAGATCACCGCGACTCCGCCGACGGACGTGGAGATCCCCGACCGGCCGTTCACGTTCGGCACCCTGATCGCCGCCCAGGCGGCCGGTGACGCGAAGGTCCTCGCCGAGCGCGGCCGTCCGGTCCTGCGTCTCCACCTGACCGGACCGACAAGCGGCGTACAACAACTCCTGTCCCTGTTCGACAACTGACCCTCGGAGGGGAGCGGCTGATGACCGCTGAGCTCGACGAAGAGCTGACCGGCCCGGTCAACCCGCTGCGCGATCCGCAGGATCGACGGCTGCCGCGA
The DNA here is from genome assembly GCA_963770725.1 of uncultured Actinomycetota bacterium. Lineage (GTDB taxonomy): Bacteria > Actinomycetota > Actinomycetes > Propionibacteriales > Kribbellaceae > Kribbella. The sequence continues at coordinate 229,957 of CAVYQT010000003.1, read as the reverse complement.
ATCGCCGGGCCTTCCAGCCTGGTGATCTTCGGTGTCACCGGTGACCTGGCCCGCAAGAAGCTGATGCCGGCGGTCTACGACCTGGCGAACCGGGGGCTGCTGCCACCGGGTTTCGCCCTGGTCGGGTTCGCCCGGCGCGACTACACCAACCAGGACTTCGCCCAGGTCGTGCACGACTCGGTCAAGGAGCACGCCCGGACCCCCTTCCGCGAGGAGGTCTGGCAGCAGCTGGCCGAGGGGTTCCGGTTCGTCCCCGGCGACCTGACCGACGACGAGGCGTTCAAGCGGCTGCGGGAGACCGTGGACGAACTGGACATCACCCGCGGCACCGGTGGCAACCACGCGTTCTACCTGTCCATCCCGCCCGGCCTGTTCCCGCAGGTCGTGCAGCAGCTGTCCGAGCACGGGCTGACCGACGAGGTCCCCGGCTCGTGGCGGCGGGTGGTGATCGAGAAGCCGTTCGGCCACGACCTGAAGAGCGCGCGTGCGCTCAACCACGTGGTCGAGTCGGTGTTCCCGCCCGAGGCGGTGTTCCGGATCGACCACTACCTGGGCAAAGAGACCGTCCAGAACATGCTGGCGCTGCGATTCGCCAACGCGATGTTCGAACCGGTCTGGAACAGCCACTACGTGGACCACGTCCAGATCACCATGGCCGAGGACATCGGCATCGGCGGCCGGGCCGGGTACTACGACGGCATCGGCGCGGCCCGGGACGTGATCCAGAACCACCTGCTCCAGCTGCTCGCGCTGGTCGCGATGGAGGAGCCGGTCAGCTTCGACGCCTGGTCCCTGCGACAGGAGAAGAAGAAGGTGCTGGCCGCGGTGAAGCTGCCGGACCGCCTCGACCTGCACACCGCCCGCGGCCAGTACGCCCCCGGTTGGGCCGGCGGGATGAAGGTGAAGGGCTACCTGCAGGAGGACGCCATCCCGCAGAACTCCGCGACGGAGACCTTCGCCGCGCTGCGGGTGGATGTCGACACGCGCCGCTGGGCCGGCGTCCCGTTCTACCTGCGCACCGGTAAGCGGCTCGGCCGCCGGGTCACCGAGGTCGCGGTGATGTTCAAGCGGGCGCCGCACCTGCCGTTCACCAAGACCGAGACCGAAGAGCTCGGCCAGAACGCGCTGGTGCTGCGGATCCAGCCGGACGAGGGCATCACCATGCGGTTCGGCGCCAAGGTGCCCGGCACCGCGATGGAGATCCGCGACGTGAACATGGACTTCGCGTACGGCGGTTCCTTCACCGAGTCCTCCCCGGAGGCGTACGAGCGGCTGATCCTCGACGTCCTGCTCGGCGACCCGCCGCTGTTCCCGCAGCACACCGAGGTCGAACTGGGCTGGAAGATCCTCGACCCGGTGATCAACTACTGGGCCGGGCACGGCAAGCCGGAGCAGTACGCGTCCGGCGGCTGGGGCCCGGACTCCGCCCACGAGATGCTCGCCCGCGACGGACGCGCCTGGAGGCGGCCATGATCATCGACCTGACCGGTACGACGTCGAGCGAGATCGCCTCGGCGCTGCTGAAGGCCCGCCGGAATGCGGGCTCGCCGGCCATGGGCATGGTCGGCACCATCGTGGTGGTCGTCGACGAGGCGTCCCACCACGACGCGATGAAAGCCGCGAACGAAGCCGGTCGCGAACACCCGTCCCGCGTCCTGGTCGCGATCCTGCGGCCCGGCCGGGGCGCATCGGGTCTGGATGCCGAGGTGCGGGTCGGCGAAGGCATTCCGGGCGAGGCGGTGCTGCTGCGGCTGCACGGTGAGCTGGCCAAGGTGCCGGAATCCGTCGTCACTCCCCTGCTGCTGCCCGACTCCCCCGTCATCGTCTGGTGGCCGGGCGGCGGGCCGAAGGTCCCCGCGGAGGACCCGCTGGGCCGACTCGGTCGTCGCCGGGTCACCGACGCCGCCGCGACCCGGCGCGCGTCGGTCGACTTCTCGGCGCGGGCCGAGGGCTACAAGCCCGGCGACACCGATTTCGCCTGGACCAGGTTGACCCCGTGGCGCGCGCTGATGGCCGCGGCCCTCGACCAGTACCCGACGAAGGTGACCGGCGCCGAGGTGGTGTCGGCCAAGGGCAACCCGAGCGCCGACCTGATGGCCGCCTGGTTCCAGCAGCGGCTCGATGTCACGGTCGAGCAGAAGACCTCGCGCGGCCCTGGCGTCACCGCCGTACGGCTGTTCACACCGACCGGTCCGATCTCGCTGACGCGGCCGGACGGCGCGGTGGCGACGTTCAGCATTCCGGGGCAGCCCGATCGGCCGGTGGCGTTGAAGCGCCGGACGACGTCCGAGCTGCTGAGCGAAGAGCTGCGGCGGCTCGACCCGGACGACGTGTACATGCGGACGCTGGCGTGCATGGTCGAGCGGGAGACGATGCCGGCCGATGCGAAGACGGTGAGCGCGGTCGACCGGCGGTCGGCGCAGACGGCGGCCACGAAGGCAGCGTCGCGGACGCCGGCCACGGATGGGTCGGCCCCGAGGAAGACCGCGGCCAAGAAGTCCGCAACCAAGACCACCGCGAAGAAGTCCGCCGCCAAGAAGTCCGCGGCGAGGACGTCGGCTGCCCGGAAGTCCGTTGCGAACAAGGCGGTTGCGAAGAAGCCGGCGGCGAAGAAGGGCACGGGTAAGAGGGTGGCGGGGCGGTCATGAGCTCGCCGTCGATCCTGGTCAACCGCGACGCCGAGGGCCTGGCCCACGCCGTCGCGGCCCGGCTGATCACCCGCCTGGTCGACGTCCAGAGCAGCGGCAAGGTCGCTCAGGTCGTCCTGACCGGCGGCCGGGTCGCCGCGGTCGTCTACCGGGCCGTGGCCGAGTCACCGGCCCGGAGCGCGATCGACTGGCGGCGGGTCGAGTTCTGGTGGGGTGACGAACGCTTCCTGCCGGACGGCGACCCCGAGCGGAACGAGACACAGGTTCGCGAAGCCCTGCTCGACCACGTGGACGTGGACCCCGCCCAGGTCCACCCCATGCCCGCCGACACCGGCCAAGGCGCGGAAGCCGCGGCGACGGCGTACGCCTCGGAGTTGGCGAAGGCCGTGAGTGCCGGCGATCGGGACGGCGTACCGACGTTCGACGTACTGCTGCTCGGCGTCGGTCCGGACGGGCACGTCGCGTCGCTCTTCCCGGAGCACCCCGGGCTGCACTCCGAGGACGTCTCGTCCATCGCCGTGCACGGCGCTCCCAAGCCGCCGCCAACCCGGATCTCGCTGACGTTCCCGGCGCTGAACCGCTCGCACGAGGTCTGGTTCGTCGTCTCCGGTGAGGACAAGGCGAAGGCGGTCCGGCTGGCGCTGGCCGAGGCCGGCCGGCTGCAGATCCCGGCAGCCGGTGTGAAGGGCCTCAACCGCACGCTCTGGCTGCTCGACGAGGCATCGGCCGGGGAAATCCCCAGCGGAGTCCGGGCACCGCGCACCTGATCCGCACGGCTTGGACAGGAACTGGTGGGCTGGGGCCTGTTATTTCCTGTTCAAGCCCACCGGAGGGTGTCTTCACTCCCGATCCACCACCGCTGCGAGGATGATCGGTATGACGTTTCGCGAACTGCACAACGGATTCTTCGTCATGCCGAACGCCTGGGACGCCGGCAGCGCGGTGGTGCTCGCCGATGCCGGCTTCCCGGCGATCGCGACCACCAGCGCCGGCATCGCGTTCTCGCTCGGCAAGGGCGACCACACCCTCCCGGACGGTGCGCCGGCGGTGTCGCGGGAGGACATGTTCGCGCGGGTCCAGGAGATCACCGCGGCGAGTCGTCGTACCGGTGAACGGCGACCTCGAGGACGGCTACGGGTCGGCGCCCGAGAAGGTCGCGGAGACGATCACGCTGGCGCGTGCGGCCGGTCTCGCCGGTGGCAATATCGAGGACTACGACGGACGGGAGCTGTACGACGTCGAGCTGTCGGTCGAGCGGATCGTCGCCGCCCGGGAGGCCGCCGGTCCGGACTTCGTCCTCACCGCCCGCACGGACGGCCAGCTCCTCCGTACGCCGACGTCCCTCGCGAACTCCATCGACCGCGCGAACCGCTTCCGCGAGGCCGGCGCCGACTGCCTCTACGTCCCCGGCGTCAACGACCTCACCGCGATCCGCACGCTGGTGCAGGAAATCGACGGTCCGCTCAACGTCGTGCTCGGACTCGGCACCTCGGCGCTCACCGTTGGCGATCTCAAGGAAGCCGGCGTCACCCGGATCAGCCTCGGCGGCAGCATCGCCCGGGCCGCACTGGGCCTGGTACGACGTGCCGCGCAGGAGCTCCTCACCACCGGCACGATCGACTTCGCCGCCGGCCAGATCCCCCAGGCCGAACTCAACGAACTCTTCGCCCGCAAGCCCTAGGCATCTCGCAGCCGGAACAACGACACGCCGGCGGCGACCGCAGTAACGGCGTACAGGCCGAGGACGCCGAGTCCCGACCACGGTGAGATCGGCAGCGCGTCGAGGCGCAGTGTGGACTGGATCGTCGAGGCCGGCGGTCATCGGCGACACCTTCTCGATCCACTCCTTCCAGCGTGGATCGGTGACGGCGAGCGACGACGATCGGCGAGACATACAGCAGCACGAGCAGGATCGTCACCGTGCCGCCGGTATGACGGACGACGAAGGCGACGCCGAGGCTGAGCAGAGCGACCAGGCCGAGGTACAGCACCGTTCCGCCGTACGAGCGCAGCGTCGGCCCGTCACCCAGCGAGAGAAGCCGATAGCCCGCGACCTCGGTGAACCCGTTGCGGGCCAGGAACTCGCCGCCCCGCCAGCAGCGACACCGAGCACGCTGACGGCCGCGGCGCCAAGCACCGCCACGGTGACGACCACCGCCTTCGCGCCGAGGACGACGAGCCGGCGCGGACACGCCGCCAGCGTGGTCCGGATCATCCCTGACTCGTACTCGGCGGTGACGGCGAGTACGGCGAGCACGATCACCGCCGCCTGGCCGAGGTACACCCCGGCCAGGCTGAGCCTGGGCAGGTCGAAGTCGCAGGACGGATCCGTCGCGCGCGCAGTCCGGCGGGGTGAGATCCCAGGTCACCAGAGCACCGATCGCTGCCGTCAGCGACCACCACCGCGATCAGCGTCCAGCCGGTGCTCGGCACCGTGCGCAGCTTGGTCCACTCGGCCCTGAGCGCCCGGCCGACGAGCATCAGGCGTCCCGGCGGCGAGAGTTGCCAGCGAGCCAGGACGAGCGCGGCGACGGCGCACGCGCACAGCACGCCCAGCCCCTCCCACGGGCCGATCACCTGACCGGCTCGGTCGACCGTCTGCTGGATGGCCAGCCCGGCGATCGGCGTCAGCCGGCTCATCCAGATGTCGGCCTCGGGCGAGATCACCGGCGCGACGAGCTGCGGCACGCACGACGAGCGCGATCACGAAGACGATCGCCCCGACGGTACGACGCCGGAGCACGGCGACTCCGAGACTGAACAGCGCGATCAGGGCGAGGACCGCGGCGGTGCCGACGACCGCGCGCAGAGTCTCGCCGTCCAGCAACGACACGCTGCGGATAGGCCGGCGGGTTGTAGCCGCCCGCGCGCATCCCCGGTTGCGCGAGCAGGAACGAGGCGACACTCGCGATCAGCCCGGTCACGAACACCACGCCACCGAGCACGATCGCCTTCGCCGCGAGCACCTGACCGCGCCGCGGACCGGCCGCGAACGTCGTCCGGATCAGCCCGGTCCGGTACTCGGCGGTCATTGACAGCACGCCGAGCGCGATCACCGCGATCATGCCGACGCGTACGCCGAACAGGCTGAGCATGACCACGTCGTCGTCACCCGGCGAGTGCCAACTGCCGATGCCGTAGCCGGAGATATCGCCCGATCCGGTCACCGTGAACGTGTCGCCCGGACCGGCGTCAGCATCGCCGGTGCGGCACTCCTCCGGTCTGCTTCGACGGCAGCGTCGAGATGTTCTCGACCGGCCCAGTCCTCGTGCCGGCTGCGAGCCGGTCACGGTGACGTCGTCGAAGATCGCCGTACCCACGGTGTTCCTGATGCTCGATCGACGTCCCGCTGCCGGTCCGTTTCGACACGTACAACGGCGGCGACGCGACGAACAAGCCGACCTCGACGTCCCTGGGCAGTGCCACCGTGACCGTGCCGACCGCCGCCAGTCGGCGCCGTCGGCCGACTCGTAGCCGGTGATCGAACTGCCCGTCCGGGTCAGCTTGAGCCACCGCGGCGCACCGTCCGGGCGGCCCGGCCAGCTCGGTGTCGAACATCGCCTGCATCCGCATGCCGTGCTCCGGCGTGACCATCACCGCGGCGTACGGCGCACCCGGCGTGACCGCGGCCTTGACCAGCAGACCCGCCTTCGCCCACTCGTGGCTGTTCTGCTGGCTGACGACCCGGGCGACGATCGTGCCGTCTCCGGCGAGCGGCTTGTGCACGAAGTAGGCCTGGTCGGAGAACCGCGGCTGCTCGTTGGCATCCGTCTTGCCCGCGGACGAGCCCAGTACCTCCAGCAACACCGAGACGCCGACCGCGGCGAGCAGGCACAGGGCAGTGCTCCGCACTGAGCGGAACTTCGTCCACTCCCCGTGCAGCACCCGCAGGAAGCCCTTCATCATCACGCCTCCCGCGACGGCGGCGAACTCGACCGCGTCGCGGGTGAGCTCCATGTAGGCCTCCTCCAGCGACGCCCGGTGCGCGGCGACCTCGGAGAACGGCAGGCCGTGCTGGTTCAGCAGCTTGATCACGTGCTCCGCCGTCAGGCCGGCGACGGTCACCCGATCGTGGTCGGTCGCGGCGACCGTGGCGCCGGCGTTGGCCAGCACGGTCATCGCCTCGGGTCCGGTCCAGCGGTGCGCATCACGACCCGGTCCGCCGAGGCGGCGGCCACCAGCTCACGCGACGGTGGTGTCGGCGATCAGCCGGCCCCGGCCGATCACGATCGAGATGGTCGGCGGTGTCCTGCAGCTCACCCATCAGGTGGCTGGACACCAGCACCGCCCGGCCCTCGGCGGCCAGCGACCGCAGCAGGCCGCGGATCCAGACGATGCCCTCCGGGTCCAGCCCGTTGACCGGCTCGTCGAACAGCAGCACCGGCGGGTCGCCGAGCAACGCGCCGGCGATGCCCAGCCGCTGCCGCATGCCCAGCGAGAACCCGCCGGCCCGGCGCCGGGCCGCCGCGCCAGCCCCACCAGCTCCAGCACCTCGTCCACCCGCCGGGCCGGCAGCCCGTTGTACTGCGCCATCCACAGCAGGTGGTCGCGCGCCTTCCGGCCCGGATGGACCGCACCCGCGTCGAGCAGCGCGCCGACCTGGCGCAGCGGCGTGCGCCAGGTCCCGGTAGCGGCGGCCGCCGACCAGGGCGCTGCCGCCGTCCGGCGCGTCCAGCCCGAGGATCACCCGCATCGTCGTCGACTTGCCGGCGCCGTTCGGGCCGACGAAGCCGGTCACCTGGCCCGGCCGGACGGTGAAGGACAGGTCGTCCACGGCGACGGTGGCGCCGTACCTCTTGTGCAGCTCGTGGACCTCGACGGTGTTCGTCTCCATGGCACGCTGACGCTACGGTCCGGTCCGGCAGGGTGTCGTCACGCTGCCGAGCGGCTCTTGCTGTCCCCCACGAGGGGGACGCCCAGGGTGACGCATGCCGGGCGGAGAATGTGGACGTGAGCCAGGTCCGAGAGCTGGGCGACCGAGCGGTCGACGCCGTCCGGAGGATCGTCGACACGCCGCGACGCGTTCGTCGTCGTGGCGGCCGTGCTCGGTCTGTTCGCCGTCCTGGAGGCCGGCGGCCGCGGCGACGGGACAGGGATGGACGTGGGTACGGCGTTGCTGCTCGGGCTGTGCGCGACGGTGCCTCTGGCGTTCCTGCCGGCTCATCCGGTACCGGTCGCGCTGGCCGTCACGCTGGCCAACCTGGTGCTGCTCGCCAGCCCGAACCGCCGTACGTTGCCGGAGTGCTGGCCGGGCTCATCGCCCTGTACCGGCTGGCGCGCAGGCGATCGCGCCGGGTCGTGTTCCCGTTCCTGGTGCCCTTCGTCGCTGTTCGCGCTCGGGCACCCCGCGGCCGGACTCGACCGTGCTGCTGGTGCTGATGGCCGCGGCGGTCCTGCTCGGCACCTCCGTGCGGGAACGCGGTGCCGCGGCCGAGTCCGCCGCAGCCGGCCGGGCGACCGCGGACACCCTGCTCGAGTACGCCGCCCGCGGCGAGCGGGCCCGGATCGCCCGCGAGCTGCACGACGTGGTCGCACATCACATCTCGCTCATCGCCGTACAGGCCGAGACCGCCCGGCTGACGACACCGGGCCTGCCGGCGGAGGGCGCGCAACGGCTGGTCGCGATCGGCGACACCGCGCGCTCGGCGCTCACCGAGATGCGCCGCCTGCTCGGCGTACTGCGCGAGGACGTCGACCCCGGCACCCGGACCGTGCGCGCACCGCAGCCCGGTCTGGAACAGCTGAACGCCCTCGTCGACGAAGCCCGGGCGTCCGTCCGGCGCGAGCACCCGGCTGATCGTGCGCGGCTGCGTCGTACCGCTCGACCCGGGCGTCCAGCTGACGGCGTACCGGATCGTGCAGGAGGCGCTGACCAACGCGCGCCGGCACGCACCGGGCGCGGCCGTCGGACGTCGAGCTGGACTACACCGCCGAGGCAGCTGCGGGTGCGGGTCCGCGACAACGGCCCGGGTCCCGCCGGTCGACCAGGACGGCACCGACGGGCACGGGCTGGTGGGCATGCGCGAGCGCGCCGCGATGGTGGGCGGAACCCTGACCGACGGCCGGTCGCCCGGCGGCGGGTTCGTGGTCGAGGCGGTCCTGCCGATCCCGCCGGACGAGCCATGAACGCAGCGATCCGGATCGCCGTCGTCGACGACCAGGAGGTGGTCCGGGCCGGGTTCGGCGCCCTGCTCGGCACCCAGCCGGACTTCGAGGTCACCGGTACGGCGGCCGACGGCGCCGAGGCGATCCGGCTGTGCCGGGAACGCCGCCCGGACGTGGTCCTGATGGATGTCCGGATGCCGGTCCTGGACGGTATCGAGGCGACCCGGCGGATCGTCGCCGACGCCGATCCCGGACCCGCGGATCCTGATGCTGACCACGTTCGACCTGGACGAGCACGTGTACGACGCACTGGCCGCCGGCGCCAGCGGGTTCCTGCTGAAGGACGTCACCGCCGAGCGCCTGTTCGACGCGGTCCGGGTGATCGCGTCCGGCGGCGGCCTGCTCGCGCCCACGGTGACCCGGCGGCTGATCGCGGAGTTCGCCCGGCTCCGGCCCGACCGCGACCCGGCCACGGCCGTGGCCCTCGGCAACCTCACACCGCGTGAGATCGAGGTGCTCGGCCTGATCGCCGAGGGCTTGTCCAACCCGGAGATCGCAGTCCGGCTGGTGGTCAGCGACGAGACCGTCAAGACCCACGTCAGCCGCGTGCTCGGCAAGCTCGGACTGCGTGACCGCACCCAGGCTGTGATCGCCGCCTACGAGTCCGGGCTGGTCGTCCCCGGAAGCACCCGGCGACCGTGAAACGCCAACAGCCCGGACCGATCGACGATCGGTCCGGGCTGTTGCGACGTACCTAGAAGATGACCTCGCCGCGGGCGCGCCGGGCGCGGAGCTTCTCCAGGGCCTCCTCGAGGATCTCGGCCGCCTCCTGCTCGCTGCGCCGCTCCTTCACGTAGGCCAGGTGGGTCTTGTAGGGCTCGATCTTCGGGGGCGGGGGCGGGTTGTTCACATCGGTGCTGGTCGGCAGACCGCACCGCGGACAGTCCCACGCCTCCGGGATGGAGGCCTCGACCGCGAACACCGTCGCGGTCTCGTGCCCGTTCGCGCAGAAGAACACGATGCGCTGCCGGGGCGCGGTGTCGCCGCGCTCCGCCTCGCCCATCGGGCCTGCACCGACCCGGCTGCCACGAATCGCACTGCCACCACCAGCCACGGGAACCTACTCCCCTTCAGCCGAGCTTGTAGAGCAGGCCGAGCGCGACGATGGCAGCGAACCAGATCAGACCGACGCCGATCGTGATCCGGTCCAGGTTCCGCTCGGCGACCGAGGAGCCGCCCAGGCTGGACGACACACCGCCACCGAAGAGGTCCGACAGACCGCCACCGCGGCCTTTGTGCAGCAGCACGAGCAGCGTGAGGATGAGGCTGCAGACGACAACGACGATCGAGAAAGCGAGAATCACGAGGAGTAGCCTAACTGAAGGTCCAGGTAACGGCAGATACCGGCGAACTCGTCCACCTGGAGGCTCGCACCTCCGACCAGGCAGCCGTCGACATCCGGTTGGGCCATGATGCCACCTGCGCTGGCCATCTTCACCGACCCCCCGTAAAGAATCCGTACCGAGTCGGCCACCGAGGGTGAGATCGTCTCCTCCAGGCAGCCCCGGATCGACGCGATGACCTCCTGCGCGTCTTCCGGAGTCGCCACCTCGCCGGTGCCGATCGCCCAGACCGGCTCGTAGGCGATCACCAGCTTGCGGACGTCGTCCTGCTTCAGCCCGGCCAGCGCCGCGATGAGCTGCCCCAGGCAGTGGTCGACGTGCCCCGCGGCCTTCCGGACCTCCAGGCCCTCACCGACACAGACGATCGGGGTCAGGCCGGCCTCGAGCGCCTTGGCCGTCTTGGCGTTGACCAGCGCGTCGTCCTCGTTGTGGTACTGCCGCCGCTCGGAGTGGCCGGTCAGCACGTAGGTGCAGCCGAGCTTGGCCAGCATCGCGGCCGAGATCTCGCCGGTGTAGGCGCCCGCGTCGTACTTCGACACGTCCTGGGCGCCGTACCTGATCTTCATCCGGTCGCCGTCGACCAGCGTCTGCACGCTGCGCAGGTCGGTGAACGGCGGCAGCACCGCCACCTCGACCCGCTCGAAGTCGTGCTTCTTGTCCTGCAGCGTCCACGACAGCTTCTGCACCAGGTGCACCGCTTCGATGTGGTTGATGTTCATCTTCCAGTTGCCCGCCATCAACGGCGTACGGGCAGCTGCTGCGTTGGCCATTCGGATTCAGTCCTTTTCCAGTACGGCGAGACCGGGGAGCTCCTTGCCCTCCAGGTATTCGAGCGACGCGCCACCGCCGGTGGAGATGTGCCCGAACTGGTCGTCGGCGAAGCCCAGCTGGCGGACCGCCGCGGCCGAGTCGCCGCCGCCGACCACGCTGAGGCCGTCAACCTCGGTCAACGCCTGCGCGACCGCCTTCGTTCCGCCGGCGAACGCCGCCATCTCGAAGACACCCATCGGACCGTTCCAGAACACGGTCCTCGCGCCGGCCACCTCGGCGGCGAACGCCTTGGCGGACTCCGGGCCGATGTCCAGGCCGAGCTGGTCGGCCGGGATCGCGTCCGCGGCGACGACCGTGGCCGGTGCGTCGGCCTTGAACTCGGGCGCGACCACGATGTCGGTCGGCAGCACGATCTCGACACCCTTGGCCTTCGCGGTCTCCAGGTAGCCCTTGACCGTGTCCAGCTGGTCTTCCTCGAGCAGGCTCTTGCCGACCTCGTGGCCCTGCGCCTTGAGGAAGGTGAAGACCATGCCGCCGCCGATCAGCAGCTTGTCGGCCTTGGCCAGCAGGTTGTCGATCACCGCCAGCTTGTCCGACACCTTGGCGCCGCCGAGCACGACGACGTACGGCCGTTCCGGGCACTCGGTCAGCTTCTTCAGTACGTCGACCTCGGCGAGCACCAGCCCACCGGCGGCGTGCGGGAGCTTCGTCGCGACGTCGTACACACTGGCCTGCTTGCGGTGCACGACGCCGAAGCCGTCGCTCACGAACACATCGGCGAGCGCCGCGAGCTCTTCGGCCAGCGCACCCCGCTGGTCCTCGTCCTTGCTCTCCTCGCGCGGGTCGTACCGCACGTTCTCGAGCAGCAGGACCTCCCCCTCGTCCAGAGCCTGTACGGCGGACTGCGCGCTGTCACCGGTGACGTCGCCGGCGAAGTGCACCTTGATGCCCTCGGGCTGCAGCAGTTCGCCGAGTCGCTCGGCCACCGGAGCCAGTGTGAACTCGGGGTTCGGCGTGCCCTTGGGGCGGCCGAGGTGTGCGGTGACGATCACCTTCGCGCCGGCCTTCGCCAGCTTCACCAGCGTCGACAGGCTGGCCCGGATGCGGCCGTCGTCGCCGATCGTCTCGTCCTTGATCGGCACGTTCAGGTCGGAGCGCACCAGTACCCGCAGGCCGGCCACGTCCCCGAGGTCTTCGATGGTCTTCACAGTCCAACTTCCTTCAGCGAAACCGCTAACGTCCGAAGAACCGTGCGCTATAGGCCACAGTTCTTCGGACGCAACGTGAACGGGAGACGTCAGACCGACGCGCCGACGTAGTTGACCAGGTCGACGAGGCGGTTCGAGTAGCCCCACTCGTTGTCGTACCAGCCGACGACCTTGACCTGGTTGCCGATCACCTTGGTCAGACCCGCGTCGAAGATGCAGGAGGCCGGGTCGGTGACGATGTCGGTGGAGACGATCTCGTCCTCGGTGTAGGTCAGGTAGCCCTTCAGCGAGCCCTCGGCGGCGGCCGCCTTGTAGGCGTCCTTGACCTCGTCGACGGAGACCTCGCGGCCGACGGTGACGGTGAGGTCGGTGGCCGAGCCGGTCGGGACCGGGACGCGCAGCGCGTAGCCGTCCAGCTTGCCCTTCAGCTCCGGCAGCACCAGGCCGATCGCCTTCGCGGCGCCGGTCGAGGTCGGCACGATGTTCAGCGCGGCGGCCCGGGCGCGACGCAGGTCCTTGTGCGGGGCGTCCTGCAGGTTCTGGTCCTGGGTGTACGCGTGGATCGTGGTCATCAGACCCCGCTCGATCGTGAACGCGTCGTGCAGGACCTTGGCCAGCGGGGCGATGCAGTTGGTGGTGCAGGACGCGTTCGAGATCACGGTGTGCTTCTCGGCGTCGTACAGGTCGTGGTTCACACCCATCACCACGGTGAGGTCCTCGTTCTTCGCCGGGGCGGAGATGATGACCTTCTTGGCGCCGTTGTCGGCGTGCGTCTTGGCCTTGGTGGCGTCGGTGAAGAAGCCGGTCGACTCGATCACCACGTCGGCGCCGACGTCGGACCACTTCAGGTTCGCAGGGTCGCGCTCGGCGAACGCCTTGATGCTCTGGCCGGCGACGGTGATGTCGTCGTCGGTCGCGGAGACCTCACCGGGGAAGCGGCCCAGGATCGAGTCGTACTTCAGCAGGTGAGCGAGGGTCTGGTTGTCGGTCAAGTCGTTGACGGCGACGACCTCGATGTCGGCACCGGACGCCTGCACGGCGCGGAAGAAGTTACGGCCGATCCGGCCGAAGCCGTTGATACCTACGCGTACGGTCACGGGACTGCGTCTCCTCTTGAACTAGCTTTCGAGCACTGCCGCTACAGCCCGAAGACTAGCCCAACAGCCCACTCGACCCACTGGTAGCGTCCACATCAGACCACCGTGTCTCGCGGGTGCCTCCAGACCAGACCACCTGCACGCACAGCGGCCGCGGTCCGACCCGAGGCCGCGACGTAATACCAGTCCGCCGGCTGGTGCTCCGGGAGTGTGTCAGGCCGGGTCGAACATTTCCGGGGTCAGGTTGGCTTCGGTGTTGGGGATGCCGAGGTCGGCGGCGCGCTTGTCGGCCATCGCGAGGAGGCGGCGGATGCGGCCGGCGACCGCGTCCTTGGTCAGGGCCGGCTCGTGCAGTTGGCCGAGCTCCTCCAGGCTGGCCTGCTTGTGCTCCAGCCGCAGCTTGCCGGCCACCTGCAGGTGGTCCGGCACGTCGTCGCCGAGGATCTCCAGCGCCCGCTCGACCCGGGCGCCCGCCGCGACCGCGGCCCGGGCGGAACGGCGCAGGTTCGCGTCGTCGAAGTTGGCCAGCCGGTTCGCGGTCGCGCGCACCTCGCGGCGCATCCGCCGCTCCTCCCAGGCCAGCACCGACTCGTGCGCGCCGAGCCGGGTCAGCAGCGCGCCGATCGCGTCACCTTCGCGGATCACCACGCGGTCCACGTTCCGCACCTCGCGCGCCTTCGACCCGATGCCGAGCCGCCGGGCCGCCCCGACCAGAGCCAGCGCGGCCTCCGGGCCCGGGCACGTCACCTCGAGCGAGGACGACCGGCCGGGCTCCGTCAGCGAGCCGTGCGCGAGGAACGCACCACGCCACGCCGCCACCGCATCACAGGAAGCACCGGAGACGACCGCCGGCGGCAGACCCCGGACCGGACGGCCGCGGTTGTCGATCAGCCCGGTCTGCCGGGCCAGCGCATCACCGTCGCGTACGACGCGAACGACATACCTGGTCTGCTTACGGATACCGGACGGGGAGATCACGACCACGTCCGACGGGTGCCCGAAGATCTCGGCGATGTCCTTGCGCAGCCGCCGGGCCGCGGCCCCGCTGTCCAGCTCGGCCTCGACGACGATCCGGCCGGACGACCAGGTGCAGCCCGCCCGCGAAGCGCAGGATGGACGACACCTCGGCCTTGCGGCAACAGGGTTTTGTGACCTGGATACTGGTCAGCTCGGACTTCACCTGTGCTGTCATCGCCATGAAGGCATCCTCCCACCGGTGTCAAAGACCCTCTGCCTGATCCCCCACTCCTTCTCTCTTCCCCGAGCGGGGATCGGGGAAGAGAGAAGGAACGGAGGGGATGGAAGGTCACTCCGTCATCCGAGTTCTGTTACGGGGTCGGTGCAACCTTCTGGCGGGTTGGTCGCGTTCCTTCGGCGAGATGTGAGGGAGGGGTATGAGAGCGCAGGACGAGACCGAGTTCACCGAGTTCGCCGCGATCACGATCCGCCGGCTGCGGCGTACGGCGTACCTGATGTGTGGCGACTGGCATCGCGCCGAGGACGCCGCGCAGGACGCCCTGGTGAAGGTCTACCGGGCTGGAACCGCATCCAGCGCGGCGAGGGCCTGAACAGCTACGCGCAACGCTGTGGTCACGGCAGTCTTCGACCAGTCGAGGAAGCCGTGGCGCCGCGAGCACCTGGACGACGACACCGACGATTACTGGTCATCACATCCCGACTTGCCCGACGGTGCCGGCCGATCCACGACCGGCCGCTGGTGACGCAAGCCCTCGCCGAGTTGTCACCGGGTCAGCGGGCCTGCGTCGTACTGCGCCACTACGCCGACCTCAGCGTGGAACAGACCGCCGACATCCTCAGACTCCCCCGGCGGCGGTGAAGAGCCAGACATCCCGCGGTCTCAACGCGACTGCGCGAACTCATCGACATACCCGAAAGGAGCGCCTCGTGAGCCCTGACATCGAACGTCTGCTCGCCGCCGCTGCCGTCCGACGACTCCGACCAGCCGATGCACACCCGTCGACGATCTCCTCATCCGCGCCCGGCGCTCCGTACGCCACCGCCGCATCGCCACCGCCGCGACCGCGGTCTTCACCACCGCGGCGATCGTCGGCGGCGTCACCACCTGGTCGGCCACCCGCCCCGAGAGCGTGGCCCCGGCCGGCACTCCGCCCGGCCAGACCATCACGATCGACGTCAAGACCGGCCGGATCGTCGACAACGAGACCCGCAAGGCCATCGTGCCGGCACCCCCGGTCAGCCCGCTGTCCGACGCCGTGATCATCCAGCGCTGCATGTGGACCGGCGAGGCCCAACTGCCGCTCATGCGGCAGCGAGGCATGAGCTACGACAAGGCCGGCACGGTCAACTCCCGATGGAAGGTCGTCATGAAGGTGGCGCACACACGTCCAAGCTGAGCGCCACGGTCCTGTCGCCTGACAGGTCGACCGTCGAGACCTGCGACACGAACGGTCCCGGCACCAGGGCAGGTCGGGCGGACGCGCCAGCACGATCGTGGTCCGCAAAGACAGCACGCACAACCAGCCGCAGGCCGTGGAGGACGGCCTCCGGGTCCCCGTCGCCGATGCGAAGCGCTGCTGGTGGATCTACGGGGCGAAGCAATCCCCGCGAGGCCCTGCTCGGCACCGACGGCTTCTTCACCCTCGCGTTCCCCACCAACCGCATCGAGCCGGGGATCGCCCGGATCAGGGCGTACGACGCCGGTGGCGACAAGGTGTTCGAGTTGGTCAACAAGCTCCACCACGGTCCCGACGGCGCCGCCAGGCACCGTGGTGAAGATCGATCCGAACCGATCACGCCGCGGTCGTGCTCAGCAAGATCCCGAACCGGGAAGCCCCTTGCTTCCGCGCCGCCGGTCAGTCGCTGACCGACGATCAGATCACCACCCGGTGCCGCGGCGTCGACGACAACTACTTCAGGGACCTGGCCAACTCGCCGGGCAACCCGAACGACGCTGTGATCATGGCGGCCGGACCGGTCACGAAGGACTGGCAGGTCGCGCTCAAGACCGGCACCGGCGACAAGCTCACCGCCGTACTCGTCTCGCCGGACAAGCGGGTCTTCGCCTGGTGTCACATGCTGACGCCGACCGCCAAGGGCGCGTACGACTACACTCGGGGCGCGGTGCAGGCAGGAGGCAAGTTCGCGGACCAGTTCGAGTGGGCCATGGTTCCCGACGGAGTCGCTCAGATCGTCGTCGATCTGCCGAGTGGCCCGACTCGTGCCCTGATGTCCAACGGCTTCTACACCTGGGGCCTCACCGGCGGGAACTCCGGCCTGAAGAACGTGCGCGTCCGAGGCTTCGACGCCCAGGGCAAGAAGGTGTACGACGTGAAGAAGCAACTCGACGTCGAGTTCGACTGAGCTACGCGAAGATCTCCCGGTAGACCTTGGCGAGTTTGTCGGGAGCGTGGTGGAGGTGGCGGTCGTCGTCGGCGATGTCGGCGATGACCACCTCCGCTCCGAGCGATTCCGCCGTACGGCGCAACGACTCGGGGTCCGGGACGTGGTCGACGTCAGCCAGCACCACGTCGATGCGGAGGTCGGGGGCGTGCGCGGCGAGGACCTCGAGGTGGGTCTCGGGTGAGAAGCCGTCGGTCTCGCCCTTCTGCTCGCCCAGGTTGAGGGTGAGCAATCGACGCGCGCTGGTCTGCTCGAGGGCGCGGGACAACGCGGGCACGAGCAGGTTGGGGATCACGGACGTGAACCACGAACCCGGCCCGACCACGACCCAGTCCGCTTCCGCGATCGCCACCAAGGCCTCCGGGCAGGCCGGCGGATCGGCTGGGTCGAGGGCGACATCGACCACGTGCCCCTCGGTCGTCGCCACCTCGGCCTGGCCGCGGATCTCGGTGATGACCTCCGGATGATCCGGATCCAGCCCGAGCACGCGCGCAGTGATATCCAGCGGTACGGCGGACATCGGCAGTACCCGCCCTTGTGCACCGAGCAGTCGCGCGACCCAGTCGAGGCCGTCGACGGCCTCGCCGAGCAGCTCCCACAAGGCGACGATCAGCAGGTTGCCGACCGCGTGGTCATGCAGCTCACCGTTGCTGCGGAACCGGTGCTGCAGTACGTCGGCCCACGTCCGGCCCCACTCGTCGTCGCGGCAGAGCGCGGCCAGCGCCATCCGCAGATCGCCGGGCGGCAGTACGCCGAGCTCACGGCGCAGCCGCCCGGACGAACCGCCGTTGTCGGCGACCGTGACGACCGCGGTCAGCTGGTCGGTGACATGACGAAGCGCGGACAGGGAGGCGGCCAGGCCATGTCCCCCACCCAGTGCTACGACCCGGGGAGCCCGCGTCACTCCCGCCCCAGATCCCGGTGTACGACCAACGTCGGTGACCCCTTCTCGCGCAGCCTCCGGGCGATCTCCTCGGCCATCGCGACGCTGCGGTGCTTACCCCCGGTGCAGCCGATCGCGACGGTGACGAAGCGCTTGCCCTCGTTCAGGTAGCCGGTCCGCAGGGTGTCCAGCACGTCCACGTAGTTCTGCAGGAACTGCTGGGCCAGCGGATGGCCGAGGACGAAGTCTGACACAGGACGGTCCTGCCCGGTCATCGGGCGCAGGTCGGGCTGCCAGTACGGGTTCGGGATGAACCGCATGTCGGCCACCACGTCGGCGTCGACCGGGATGCCGTACTTGAACCCGAACGACACCACGGTGGCCCGCAGTTCGGCGTTCTCCTCGTCGCCGAAGGCGTTCACGATCTTCGCGGCGAGCTGGTGGATGTTCATGTTCGAGGTGTCGATGACCAGGTCGGCGCCGGCCCGGATGTCGCCGAGCAGCTCGCGCTCGCGCTGGATCCCGGTCAGCAGCCGGCCCTCGCCCTGCAGCGGGTGTGGCCGGCGGACGCTCTCCTGCCGCCGGACGATCACGTCGTCGGAGGCCTCCAGGAACAGCGTCAGCGGCCGGTACCCCTTCAGCCGCAGGTCGTGGATCGCCGAGCTCAGCTCGTCGAAGAACAGGCCGGTCCGGACGTCGACGACGACCGCGAGCCGCGGTGACGCGCCGGTGCCGACGACCTGCTCGACGATGGTGGTGAGGAACATCGGCGGCAGGTTGTCCACCACGAACCAGCCGAGGTCCTCCAGTACGTCCGCGACCGAGCTCCGTCCCGCGCCGGACATGCCGGACACGATGACGAGATTGCCTTCGTCGTCCATCAGTTCTCAGTTCTCCCTGGATCCCCGTCGGCCGAATTCGTCGACCGCGCCCCGGCCGGCGCCGGGACGTCGTCATCCAGTATCTCGCCTGTTGCCATGTTCACCGCCGGCGCCCGGCCGGTGTCGGCCTTCGTTGCCGCAAGGTTCACCGCGAGTACGACGGATTCCGCCGTCCGTCGACCGAATCCGGGCAGCTCGGCCACCTCGTCGATGGTTGCTTGGCGCAGCTTCTTCAGCGACCCGAAATGCTTCAGCAGCGTCTTGCGCCGGACCTCTCCCAGCCCCGGGACCTCGTCGAGGACGGACTCCACCATCGACCTCGAGCGCCGGTTACGGTGGTGGGTGATGGCGAACCGGTGGGCCTCGTCGCGCAACCGCTGGAGCAGGTACAGGCCCTCGGACGTCCGGGAGAAGATCACCGGGTCCTCCTCGTCCGGCAGCCACACCTCCTCGAGCCGCTTGGCCAGACCGCAGACCGGGATGTCGCCGAGGCCGAGCTCGTCCAGCGCCTGCCGCGCGGCCGCCACCTGCGGCGGACCGCCGTCGACCACGACCAGCCCCGGAGCGTAGGAGAACTTGCGGGCCCGGCCGGTCTCCGGGTCGATCAGGCTTGCCGCCGGGTCCTCGTCGTCCTGCAGAGTGGCCCGCTCGTCCAGGAGGCGCTTGAACCGCCGGGTCAGCACCTCGGCGATCGAGGCGACGTCGTTCTGCCCGTCGACCCCCTTGATCACGAACCGCCGGTACTCGCTCTTGCGCGGCAGACCGTCCTCGAACACGACCATCGAGGCCACGACCTCGGTGCCCTGCAGGTTGGAGACGTCGTAGCACTCCAGCCGCAGCGGCGCCTCGGGCAGGTCGAGCCCGGCCTGGATCTCCTCCAGCGCCTGATTGCGGGTGGTCAGGTCGCTGGCCCGCTTGGTCTTGTGCATGGTGAGCGTCTGCAGCGCGTTCCGCGCGACGGTCTCCATCAGCGCCTTCTTGTCACCGCGCTGCGGGACCCGGATGAACACCTTCGAGCCACGCAGCTCGGACAGCCACTCGGTCAGCGCTGCGGCGTCCTCGGGCTCGGTCGGCACCAGGATCTCGCGCGGGATCGCGTCGCCCGAGTCACCGGCGTACGTCTGCTGGATGAACCGCGAGACCAGATCGCCGGTGGTCGCGGTCCCGTCGGCCTTGTCGGCGATCCAGCCGCGCTCACCGCGGATCCGGCCGCCGCGGACGTAGAAGATCTGGACCGCGACCTCGAGCGGGTCCTCGCTGAGCGCGATCACGTCGGTGTCGGTCCCGTCGCCGAGGACGACCGCGTTCTTGGCCAGCGCCTTCTCCAGCGCGGCCAGGTCGTCCCGGATCTTCGCGGCCCGCTCGTACTCGAGCTCGGCCGCGGCCGCCCGCATCTCCTTCTCCAGCCGGCGCACGTACGTCGCGGTCTGGCCGGACAGGAACGCGGCGAAGTCGTCGACGATCTTGCGGTGCTCCTCCTGGCTGACCTGGCCGGTGCAGGGCGCGGCGCACTTGCCGATATAGCCGAGCAGGCAGGGCCGGCCGATCTGGCGGTGGCGGTTGAACACGCCCTTGCTGCACGAGCGCATCGGGAAGACGCGCAGCAGCAGATCGACGGTCTCGCGGATCGCCCAGGCGTGGCTGTACGGCCCGAAGTACCGCACGCCCTTCTTCTTCTGGCCGCGGCCGACCATCACCCGCGGGTAGTCCTCGTTGAGGGTGATCGCGAGCCACGGGTAGGACTTGTCGTCGCGGTACTTCACGTTGAAGCGCGGGTCGTACTCCTTGATCCAGGAGTACTCCAGCTGCAGCGACTCGACCTCGCTGCCGACCACGGTCCACTCGACCTTCGCCGCGGTCGTCACCATCGCCTGGGTGCGCGGATGCAGGTTGACCAGATCCTGGAAGTACGACGACAACCGGGCCCGCAGGTTCTTCGCCTTGCCGACATAGATCACCCGCCCGGCGGCATCGCTGAAGCGATACACACCCGGCGAGTCGGGAATCGACCCGGGCGCGGGACGGTAGGAGGACGGATCAGCCACTCATCCACCCTAGTTCGCCGCACGGACAATGCCGGAATTCCGCCAAAGTCTCAATTGCTACTTCAATGACACACTTGAAGGCATGACTGTTGATGAGATGGACCTCCTGATCCGGGGGTACGACGGGATCCGGCTGCTCGAGGCACACGGCGACCTGTTCTACCTGTACGACCCGGCGGCCGACCTGCCGCCGGAGCGGCAGCAACCGTTCGCCACGATCGTGACCGGCGACCACTACGAGAACGTGTCCCGCCTCGACGAGCCGGGTGCCTGGCGGCTGAACATCGGCTTGACCAAGGCGACGTACGCCGCACTGTTCGGGCCGGTGCCGACCGAGCGGGACGCGGACTGGGTGTTGGACTCCGGCCACGACTACGCCGAGCGGGACACATTGATGCCGCATCTGTTCTATGCATCCCAGTACTGGGTCGCCATCGTGTCGCCGTCGGACGCCGCTCCGCTCGAGCCGTTGCTGGCCGAGGCGTACGAGTTCGCCGTACGCAAGTACGACCGGCATCGGGCGCGGCAAACGCACTGACGCTTTGCGGTCGTGTTGCGGCTTGCCTCATAAGGCCAGTTTGACCCCCGGTTGGGATGAGCGGACTCCCTGGCGTGTGACTCAGGGTAGATGCGCAGGACCTTTGCGTGAGGCAACTGGGCCTTGCGCTGACGTTGAGGAGATCCGCCCATGTCCCCCCATTTTGCGAGATTACCCAGCCCCCGGAGGCCGCGTGCCGTACTCGGGACGGTCGCCG
Organism: uncultured Actinomycetota bacterium; assembly: GCA_963770725.1. Taxonomy (GTDB): domain Bacteria; phylum Actinomycetota; class Actinomycetes; order Propionibacteriales; family Kribbellaceae; genus Kribbella. The sequence goes on along the minus strand of CAVYQT010000003.1, from coordinate 208,780 downwards.
CAGCCGCGCTGGCCGTCACCGGGATCGTCGCCACCGCGGCCGGCAGCAACGCGGCCGGAAGTGAGGCCGCGCCGCAGGCTGATGTCAGCATCCGCGGTGCCGGCAGCGCGAACGCCATCCCCGGCAGCTACATCGTCGTCCTGGCCGGCCAGCGAAGCCAGGCCCCGACCCGGGCCACCAACCAGAGCCTGGCCGGCGCGTACGACGTGAAGGTACGCGACCAGTACGACGCATCGGTCAAGGGCTTCTCGGCCACGATGAGTGCGGACCAGGCCAAGAAGCTGGCCGGCGACTCGCGGGTCGCGTTCGTCCAGCAGAACCAGAAGATCACCGTCGGCCAGGACGACCCGCCGTGGGGACTGGACCGCAGCGACCAGCGTGACCTGCCGCTGGACAAGAAGTACGAGGCCTCCAGCACCGCCGAGAACGTGAACGTCTACGTGATCGACACCGGGATCTACGCCGCGCACAAGGACTTCGGCGGCCGAGCCTCGGTCGGCACCGACACCGTCGGCGACGGCCAGAACGGCGTCGACTGCATGGGTCACGGCAGCCACGTCGCCGGCACCATCGCCGGTACGACGTACGGCCTGGCCAAGGGCGCCAAGGTCTTCGGCGTCCGGGTGCTCGACTGCAAGGGCTCCGGCTCGACCGAGTCCGTGATCGCCGGGATCGACTGGGTGACCAAGAACGCGCAGAAGCCCGCGGTCGCCAACATGAGCCTCGGCGGCGGCGCGGACGACGCGCTGGACGCCGCGGTGAAGGCGTCGGTCGGCGCCGGCATCACCTACGCGGTTGCCGCCGGCAACGAGAGCTCGGACGCCTGCGGCGGCTCGCCGGCCAAGGAGCCGTCCGCGATCACCGTCGGCGCGACCGACGACCAGGACCAGAAAGCGTCGTTCTCCAACTGGGGCACGTGCGTCGACCTGTTCGCGCCCGGCGTCGACACGCTGTCGGTCGGCATCACCGACCCGGACTCGACGGACACGATGAGCGGTACGTCGATGGCCACGCCGCATGTGGCCGGCGGCATCGCGCTCTACCTGGCCGACCACCCGGACGCCGCGCCGGCCGATGTGACGAGCGCTCTGGTCGGCGCGTCCACGCCGGACAAGGTGGGCGACGCGGGCACCGGCTCGCCGAACAAGCTGCTGTACGTCGGAAAGGTCGACCCGGCGCAGCGCTGATCACCTGAACGGGGCTGATCCGAACGAGAAAGGGCCCGGCCCCCGAGGCCGGGCTCTTTCTCGTTCCCCCTGAGGTCAGGCCGACTGGACGATGTTCGTGCCCTGGACGGCGACGTTGACGGCCGGGAGCGGCCTTTGGGCCGGGCCGCTGACCGGGCTGCCGTCCGTGATGCTGAAGTGGCTGTTGTGGAACGGGCAGACGATCTGACCGCCCTCCACGGAGCCGATCGGGTTGCCCTGATGGGTGCAGACGGCCGAGAAGCCCTTGTACTGTCCCGCAGCCGGCTGGGTCACCACGACCTTGGCGTCCTTGAACACCATCCCGCCGCCCACCGGCACGTCAGCGGCCGGGCCGAGCACCGTGCCGCCCGCCGTACTGGCCGGAGCGCTCGACGACGGCGCCGAACTGGTGGCCGAGGTCGGCGCGCTGCTCGGCGGGGCCGAGCTGGTCCCGGTGGTGCCGGTCGAGCCTGCGTCGTCTCCCCCGCCGCAGGCGGCCAGGATCGGCGCGCCGGCGCCGGCCAGCGCGACCATCGCCGCGCAACGGAGCACCGACCTCCGGTCACGCAGCTCGTCGGCCGGCTCCACCGCGGGGGGTGTGGTGGGTGGGGCCATGGTGTCATCGCTCATGAATCTGGACCTCCAGGAGCTTCGGTCAAAGTAGTTGAACGCTTTGCTTCTTTGCTTTCTACCCGAGCCGTTCAATCTAGGGGCGGATACCCGGTCAAACGTCTGGATCAGCGGAACGGTTCAGCGTTTGACGAACTTTCTCGGATTCAACCGCCGTTTGAGGCTTCGCTGTGAACCGGCTGTGGATCAGCCGGCCGTACGGGTGACCGTCTCGACCACGCGGGCCGCCAGATCGAGAACCGCCCGGCGCGTCTCGGACTGAAGCGCCTCGGTGTGCAGCGGCCAGGACTGGGCGATGTGCAGATCGAACGGGATCACGACCGGCTCCATCCCGCGCTGGCGGAAGGCCTCGACCAGCCACGTGACCGACGCGGGGTCGACGCTCTCTACCACGCTGATGGCCACGACACCGCGGGTGAGCAGCACGTCCTGGCCGTCCGGCGACAGCTGGTCGAGCTCCGACAGACAGTAGTTCGCCACGTGCTGCACCGACGGCACCACCACGACGGCACAGTGTCCGGTGCCGGCCATCTCGGCGCTGACCTCGTCGAACAGGCCGCCCGGGCAGTCGACCACGGCCAGCCCGACGTCACGCGCTCCCTGGCCCTGCGCGTCGGCAAGCGTCGTACGGACTGCGTCCGCGGTGGCCTCACTGCGGAGCAGAGTGACCCGCTCGATCGGGCCGGCGCCGACGGACAGCTCCAGCCGCCGCGACAGTTCGGCACCGCCCGGGTCCGCGTCGACCGCGGCCACCCGGTCGGAACGCTGCGACGCGAGCATGGTGGACAGCAGTGCGGTGACTGTCGACGTACCGCCGTTGGTGACCGGGCTCAGAACGCCGACGCGGCGCATGATCGCGATCGGCCGGCGGATGGTCGCGATGTTGTCCACGTCGCGCTGCATCCGGCCCGAGGCGCCGACCAGGTACGCCGCCTCAGAGGCGATCTTGCGGAACCGGTCGAAGACCGAGTCGCCGGGCGGAGCCTGCATCGGCGTACCGATCTGATCCGAATGCGGAGTCGGCGGCGCCGGTGCACCCCAGCCGTCGTCATGCGTCGGTGGAGGCCCCTGCTGCGGCGGCTGCTCGTAGTAGTCCTGATGCGGCACCTGCCCTGGATGCTGCTGACCCTGGGGCGGGTACTGCTCCTCGTACTGCGGCTGCGGGGGCTGGTATCCCTGCTGCTGCTCGTACGGCGGGTTCTGCTGCTGCGGCAGGTACTGCTGCTGCGGCGGGTACTGCTGCTGCGGCGGGTACTGCTCGTACGGCGCAGGCTGGTAGGGCGCCACCTGTCCCGGCGGGGGCGGTGGCGGGTACTGCTGCTGCTCGTACGGCGGCGGCGGAGCGTACTGCTGGTCGTACGGCCCCGGCTGGTACGGCGGCGGCTGCTGGTACCCCTGCTGCGGATACTGCTCCGGCGCGTACTGGTCCGGCGGATACGGAGGCTGCTGCTGCGGCGGGTATTGCTCAGCCGGGTACGGCGGCTGCGGCGGATAATGCTCCGGCGCGTACTGCTCCGGCGGATAAGGCTGCTGGTACGGCGGCTGCTGTGACGGGTACTGCTCCTGCGGGTACGGCGGCTGCTGCTGGTAGTGCCCAGGAGGCGGCGGTGGCGGCTGCTGCCCGTACTGCAGCTGATACGGCCCCTGCTGCGGCGGCGGCACACCCTGTTGCTGCGGTGCAACAGGCGCGCCGCCCTGCTGAGCTGCAGGAGGCGTGACAGGATCGCCCTGCCCGGCGGGGGCCGCGGGTGGTGCGGCTTCAGCCGGTGCGGGCGGAGTATCCGGGCGGGCCGGGTCTTCGGCCGGTGACTGCTCCGCCATCTGGCGCAGCATGTCACCCTGCCAGTTCGATTCAGTCATTCCATCCGGTCGTCAGAATGCGTTCAGCAGGTTGGAGTAGACGCCGAACACTCCCAGCGCCAGGGGGACCGTCACGATGATCGCCCCGACCTCAAGATAGTCGAGCAGCTGGGTGAGCCGCGCACGGACATGCTCCGCCGGTGCGAAACTGAGACCGAACGCGCAGAACATCGCCACCAGCACCAGCAGCCCGAGCGCGATGAACGCGCCGCCCTGACCGTTGGCCGCCGCGATCAGCACGCACCCGGACACGATCGTGAACGCGGCCGCGAGCAGTACGGCGACCTCGCTCACCAACGGGTACAACCGCGACCGCGACGCCAGCAGGAACGCGAGGACCAGCGCCAGCGCGATCGACCAACCACCGCCCTGCCGCAGCAGCATGATCCCGGCCACCGCGGACGACACCGCGATCGGCACCACCGCCAGCGCCAACCCGAGGTGCGCCGCGTTCAGCGCACTCTGGACGTCGCCGCGCATGATCTCCTGACCAGCAGCCCGACGATCGTCCAGACCAGACAGCCCGGACAACGCCAGCGCCAACCGCGGCAGCAGTCCGAGCATCAGGACAGCCAGCAAGGCCGCCAGCGCACCAGTGCGATCGGCGGCGAGCCCCGTGCCAGCACCGACCATCCACACCGCCACGAACAGCACCGACGTCGCACCCGCGACCACTCCACCACCGGCAACGCCGGCAGCGGCGTAGAACATCGGCCCGAATGCCAGACACAGCGCCCCGACGGTGATCGCCAGCCCGAAGTCCCAGCCCGCGTCCATTGCCCAGAACGCAGCCGTCAGCGCCAGTACGACGGTCGCCACCGTGACCAGCGGGATCGCGACCACGTTGTTGCCGGACCGGCCGAGGGCGATGCCGATGAAGGCACAGATCGCCGCGAGCACCAGCAGGATCACACCGGTCAGCACGTTCGGCGCGGCGACCAGCAGCGAGATCGCACCGGCGATGATCGAGAACACCAGGCCCGCGCCGGCCAGGACCCGCCGATGCGCGGGCTTGAACGTCGTACCGCGGCGCTTGAGGTCCTCGACCGCTTCCTCGGTCACGTCGTACACGGTCGGCGGCGGTGGCAACTCACCCTCGGCCGCCAGTCGCAGGACCGCGCCGTCGATGATCTGCGCCGACGCGAGGGTGCCTTCCGGCGGCACCAGGGTGCCGGCGGCGGTGGTCAGGAAACGCCGCTGCGGGCTCTGCTGCAGCGGCTCGTCGAGCATCCGGAGCAGGTCCGGGAGCAGAACGCCGAGCGGCTCGTCGGCGGGCAGCACAGCATCCATCCGCTTGCGCTGACCGATCACCGTGACCCGGCTGTACGTGCTCATCCGTTCCTGCTCCTGTTCTGGTAGTTCGTCACCGCCGGCTCGCCAGCGCCTCGGCCGGGACCAGCTTCTTCAGCACGCTCGCGTAGATGTCCCAGTCCCGCGGGTTGCGCCCGTTCCCGATCGGGTACCAGATCGCGGGCGCGTGCGCGGGGCCGATCGCCATCGCGCGGCTGACTCCCTCGACCTTCACCATCTCGGAGACGCTGGACGCGCGGACCGCCTCGTTGCCGGCGGCGATCCCGATCGGGCAGCCCATCCCGACGAACCGCGGTTCGTAGGTGCCGTCCGCGGCGCCGTACGAGCCCATCACCATCGCCGAGATCAGCTCGAAGTCGTCGGCGATCTCGTCGATCCACTCGCCGACCTTGTTCACGTCCGGGAAATCCATCCCGGGCTGGGCGACCGCCAGGGTCACGGTCTCGTCCACGCCCGACTGGGACCGGCGCGCCTCGAGCGTGCCGACCGACGGCTTGAACTCCGCGCCCGGCTGCCCGGCGAGGATCAGCCAGGTCGGATCCGGCGCGCGGTCCCGGCAGTACTCGGTCAGCGCCTCCGGACTCCACGGCTGGGTCACCGGCTCGGACGTCGACCAGCCGGCCGGCCCGCTGCCCGTGGTCGCGGTGAACAGCCGCTCGGCCACCCGGCCCAGCATGGTGCTCTCGACCGGCTTGTGCCGGACCCGCACGGTGAACTGCAACTGGGCGAACGGCTCTTCCTGGACGACGAAGTCCGGGTGCAGGTCCGAGCTCGGTTCCCCGCGCGTGGCCGGCGAGCGGGCGAGGAACAGGTCGCCGTTCCACTTCAGCCGGACCCCGTTCAGCCCGTCGAAGTACTCGCCGTCGCCACCGGTGACGACCCACTTGGAGTACGCGCCCTTGAACAGCGTCGACCGGACCGGCCAGGTCAGCTTGGAGGTCTTCGGCGTCACCAGTTGGACGTCGCGCGCGGCCATCCGCGCCGACGTCAAGGCGTCACTGAGCCAGGCCGACATGCCGATCACCGGGCGGTCCTGCATGACGACGGCGACCTTCTCCGTGATCAGGTCGACGCCCGGGCTGAAGATCAGTTCGTTCGGCATCTCAGTCGGTTCCCTCGTTCGCGATCTGCGGTGTCTCGACACCCTCCGATGTCCAGACCTTGCCGCCCAGCCGGTTGATCAGCGTGGCCGCGTACCTCTCCGCGACCTCGCGGGCACCGTCGCGAGCAGACGCGCGGATCTCCACCCACCAGGCCGGCGTCTCCACCGTCCCGACCGCCGTACCGAGCATCCGCTCCACCTCGCCCGGCACCTGGATCAGCAGCGGCAGCTCGATCGACACCAGCGGCAGGTTGTCCTCACCGCACAGCTGGACGACAGCGCCGCCGCTCACCGCGCGGACACCCAGCTCCTCCCCCGCGGCGGTCAGGCCGGCCAGGACGTCGTCGCTCGACGGCCGCCCGTCGACAAGTGCCACCAGGTCGTAGGTCATGTCGTTCCTCCGCTGCTGTGGCTGACGGCCTGGACCGGGTCCGCCATGGCCGTCTGGACCAGCTGTGGTCCGTCGCCCCGTCGTACGAACAATCCGCGGCCGGGCGGGTAGTCGCCCGGGTACGCGCCGGTGAAGAGCTGTCCCTCGCTGCGGTCGCCGGACAGGACGAGCCCGGCCGCGCCGGACTCCAGCACCGCGGACAGGAACGGCTCGTACAGCTGCCGCGACGCACCCGAGGCGCGCCGGGTCACGATGAAGTGCAGCCTGATGTCCCGCCCGGACGCGACGTACGGAAGGAACGGATCCATGGGCGACTGCCCACCGGACGTCAGCAGGTCGTAGTCGTCCGCCAGGACAACGATCCGCGGCCCGCCCTGTCCCGCCTCCGGGATGGCACCGGTGTCGTCCGGCATCCGCTTCGCCAGCTCCTGCGACACCCCGGCGGCCAGCCCGGCGGCGACCCGGCCGGTCGGCGCGTAGCCACCGACGTACGCCTCCGGCACGAACTCGCGCAGGCCGCGGCGCGGATCCATCACCGCGAACACGAGCTGGTCGGACCTGTGCCGCTCGATCAGCTGCTGCACGATCAGCCGGACCATGTTGGTCTTGCCGGAGCCGCTGTCGCCGAAGACCACCAGGTTGCTGTCCCGGCCGGCCAGGTCCAGGTACACCGGTGCCAGCGCGCGCTCGTCCACACCGATCGGCACCACGGCCGGCTCCCGGATCTCGTCGCCCACGTCGGACCGCGGCAGCTCGAGCGGCAGGATCCGGATCTGCGGCGCCCGCGGCCCCTGCCAGGTCGACCGTGCGGACACAGCCTGGGCCCCGAGCACCTCGGACAGGTTCTCGTCGGAGGCGACCCCGTCGACCCGCGGCAGCGCGAACTGCGCGAAGAGCTTGGAACCCGGCACCAGCATCCGGCCCGGGCCGGCCTTGCGCAGAACCTCCTGCAGGCGCCGGTCGATGTTCGAGTCCGACGCGTCGTTCAGCCGCAGCTCGAGCATCGTGCCGAACATCGCCTGGTTCTGCATCCGGACGTCGTTCCAGCGCATCATCGACGCGACCACGTGGATGCCGTAGTTGCTACCGCGCGACAGGATGTCGGTGATCGGCTCGTCCAGTTCGTCGAACGTGGTCCGGACCGCGCCGAAGTTGTCTATCACCAGGACGACGTCCGCCGTCGGCAGCTCCGGGATCCCGCCGGCCGCGTGGTCCTTGCGGAGCGCCTCCATGGTGTCGATCGCGTGCTTGCGGAAGACCCGCTCGCGCTGGTCGATCATGCCGCGGATCTCCTCGACCGTCCGCCGGACCTTCTCCCGGTCGGTCCGCAGCGCGACGCCGCCGACGTGCGGCAGTTGCTCCAGCGCCTGCATGCCGCCGCCCGCCAGGTCGAGCGCGTAGATCGCGACCTCCTGCGGCGTGTGGGTGTGGGCCAGCGAGGTGACCAGCGTCCGCAGCGCCGTCGTCTTGCCGGACTGCGGACCGCCGACGATGGCGGCATGACCGCCGGCGCGGGTCAGGTCCAGCCGGTAGACCTCCTGGCGCTGGTTGCCCGGGTCGTCGATCACACCGACCGGCGGCTTCATCTGCGGCGCCCTCACCGCCAGCTGGAGGCCGCGGCGGTCGACGAAGTCCGCCCGGCCGCCCAGACCGTCCAGCGTGCAGGCGGCCGGCAAGGGCGGCAGCCAGATCTTCAGCACCGACTTGGCGGCGCGGGACACCTGGTCGACGAACACCGTCAGCACCGTCGGCCCCGTCGTACGCTCGGTGGCCTTCGCCTCGACCGGCTTCTGCGCCTCCAGCTCCTGCTGGGACTGCTGGTACGGCGTCAGCGCCTGCGGGCGGACGGCCGCGCCCTCGTCCTCGACGACCTCGTCCGTCGGCGGAACGTAGGGACCGGAGATGTACGCCGCCCTGAAGCGCTGGTAGACGCTCGTGTCGACCTTGAGGAACCCGAACCCGGGCAGCGGCGGCAGGTGGAACGCGTCGGTGGTGTCCAGCACCGTCCGGCTCTCCTCCTCGGAGAACGTCCGCAGACCCAGCCGGTAGGACAGGTAGGTCTCCAGACCGCGCAACTTGCCCGACTCGACCCGCTGACTGGACAGCAGCAGGTGCACCCCGATCGACCGGCCGATCCGGCCGATCGAGAGGAACAGGTCGATGAAGTCCGGCCGCTCGTTCAGCAACTCGCCGAACTCGTCGATGATCACGAACAGGTGCGGCAGCGCCGGCAGTTCCGGGTTTCGTTCGCGATGTAGCCGGTAGTCGGTGATGTTGGCGATGTTGCCCGCGTCCTTCAGCACCTGCTGGCGGCGCTGCACCTCCCCTTCGAGACTCTTGTACGCACGCTCGATCAGGCTGGCGTCGTCCCTCAGGTTGGTGATGATCCCGGCCACGTGCGGCACCCCGGCGAACGGCGCGAACGACGCACCGCCTTTGAAGTCGACGAGGACCAGCGCAAGGTCGTCCGGGCTGTGCGTGGCCAGCAGCGCCATCACCATCGTCCGCAGGACCTCGGACTTACCCGAACCGGTGGCGCCGATGCACAGTCCGTGCGGACCCATACCCAGCTGGGCGGACTCCTTCAGGTCGACGAGTACGACGGCGCCGTTGTCGTCGACACCGAGCGGGACCCGCAGGAACGCCCTATCCGGACGCGGCTGCCACAGCTGCCGGAAGTCCAGCCGGCCCACATCGGCGATGCCGATCAGGCCCATGAAGTCGACGTTGTCGCGCTGCGCGTCCTCCTCCAGCGACTCCTCGGACAGCCGCAGCGGCGCGAGCTCACGGGCGATCCCTTCGGCGACCGCGGCTTCCATCCGGTCCACCTGGCCGCTCGCGACCATCGGGTACTGCCCCCGCAGGTCCTCGATCCGGACCTCGTCGCCGTACACGGTGATCCGCATCGTCACCGAACTCGGCTCCTGGACACGGTCGGCGGCCAGGTGCAGAACGGTGACCCCGAGCTCCCCGGGGACGAGTGAGTCGTCGGCCTGCGGGCGGACCTCGGCGGCGACACCGCCGTACGTGTCGTGCAGGACGAGCAGGCGCTGGGTCAGCCGGCGGCGGTCCTCGAAGTTCACCGACCCGCGGCGGGACTCGGTCGCCCATTGGACGCGCTCACCCAGATCGTCCGACAGCAGCCGCGCCAGCGCGTCCGGGGTCTCGGCGATCCGGCGGAACGGAACCGGGCCCTGCTTGAGCTCCGGGTCCTGGACGTGCGGCAGCCAGTTCATCCACTGCCAGTCCGGGATCGCGGCCCGCGGGAAGCTCGCGGCCAGCTTGACGTCCTCGGGCGCGTGGAACACCGCCGTCTGCACGAGCAGCGAGCGCGCCACCCGGACAACGCCCTCGCGGTCTCCGATGATGCTGACGTTGCCGACGTGGTCCAGCGGCACGGTCAACGGCATGTCCGGGTTGAGCGTGAAGCGCCGTACCAGCGCGTGCGCCTCGGCCATCATGAACTGGTCCGGCGGCTCCATCGCGGACCCGCCCTGGCCCACCATCGCCGGGACCGCCGGCACCCGGCCGCTGCCGCAGCGCGGTTGCAGGAAGTCACTGTCCGTACGGCGCCGCTCCCACAGCCGGGAGACGTCGGCGACGCAGTCCAGCAGGGCGTCCGGCGGCGGGTTCAACTCCAGCGCCTGCGTCCGGGCCTTACGCTCCTGGACCGAGAAGTCGTCCCGCATCCGCTCGAGGTAGTCGAGATAGCGGCGGCGCTGGTTCTTCCGATCCTTGCCGCCCTTGCCGCGGGACGCGAGCATACCGCCGACCGAGCCGACCATGGTGAGTGCGAGCAGCCCGACGCCGACCATCACCATCGGGCCGGACCGCCCCATCGTCATCATCGCGACCGAGCCGATGCTGCCGACCATCGGCAACATCATCTGCAGGGCGCCGCCGCCTCCACCGCCGCCACCGCCACCGAGGGACGGGGCAGCCTCGATCACACGCTGCTGCTGCACCCCGGGGGCAGGTGTGCGCCGCGCCGGGCGGTGCACGATCCGGCTTGCCACTAAGGTTTTCCTCCGCTGGACCAGCCCGCGGTTGCGCGGGGGACTTCGTGCTTCTTACCGACGGACGTGCGAGACACTGTAGTGGTGGGTGAGGTCATCGGATGACACAGACAGACGATTCCACCGTGGTCGAAATGATTGCGGAATTGGCGCCGATCTGGTTACCGGGCTGCGTTGTGGACGCCGCGGAGCGTACCGTCGAGGTCGGCTGGGGACGCGGCGCACTGCAGATGTCCGCCGTGGTGGGCGTCGGCGAGATCGTCGATCGTTGCCTTCAGCTACCACAGCAGCGCTGGCCGGAGCAGATCGAGTCCTGGCTGCGGGCCGTCGTCGCCGAGGGTGAGCTCGCCACCGACGAACACCGGTACGGCGACGTCGCCGAACGCCAGCGTGCGTTGCTCGTCCAGCGCGGCTGGTCGGCGCGGACGGCCGGCCCGGTCGCTAACGCCCTGCTGCCGTTCGGTGACCACTTCGAGGTGGTCGTATTCGTTCGGACCGGCGACGAGTTCCGGCGACTGACCGTCGTACGGCGTTCGATGCTCGGGCTCGGCGACCCCGGCGTACCGTCACCTGTGCGGCTCAGCCTCGCGGAGATCGCCGATCTGGTGCCACAGGATCACGGAGCGTTCTCGGTCCTCAGCCGCGACGGCAACCCGCTGGTGTCGATGGCGATCGTCGACCGGGAGAACTTGTTGCCGCAGGCATCCATAGGTGCCGGCCTGCTGATCGGCGTACCGCGATTGAGCACCGTCGCCTACTGCCCCGCCGACGCCGGCCAGGCACCCGCCGACGCACTCGCCCGCTGGGTCGCCGACAGTTACCACGGCGCCTCGGACCAGTGCTCCCCGGACCTCTACTGGCTCCAGGGCGACCAGATGGTCCAGGTCCCAGTCACCCTGGCCACACCGCCCACCGCCGTACTCCCAGCCGCCCTGAAGCCCCAGCCCCGCCGCACCTGGCTCCGCCACCTCTTCGGCCGCTAGCTGTACTGCGCGTGTGACGGGCCGGCCTGCTTGGCCGGGGTGGGCAGTTCTACTTGGGCCGGCGTGGGGCAGGCAGGTCTACTTCGAGGGCGACGGGCTGACCGGGCCGGACGTGGTCGCGGTCGGCGCCGGCTGCTGCTTCTGCTCCTCCGTAGCCTGCGCCGACTTGAAGTACGACACCCCGGCACACCCCGCACACGCGACCGCACCGATCATCACGCTCGCAAGCACCTTGCCGGTCTGCTCGTTCAACGTGTTCTTGGCCCGCTCGGCCCCGAACAACCAGGCCTCCCGCAACCGCCGCCGCCGAACCGCCACCGACTCAATGACCTGAGTCCCATAGCTCCCCGACACTTAGCTCTCCCGGTCCAACGCGTCCAACGTCTCCGCATCGATCGCGACCGGCTCCAACTCCGCCCGCTCAGCCAGCGACCGAATCGGGACTGCGATGAAGCCCAGCTCGATCATCCCGGGCCCCCGCGCATAGCCGCCGCCCCGCTCGAACAGCGCCAGCATCGGCTCGTACGGATCGTCCAACTGCGGGAACCGCTGCCTGGGCAGGTCACCGAGCGCCGCCCAGCGGACGATCGCTGCGGCGAAGCCTGCCGGGACCGGGAACGGGTCGCCGGACGATTCGTCCAGCTCGAGCCTGGCCAGCAGTGCCGGGGGGACGGCAACCTCCGGATCGACCGCGCTCGCCAGATCACTGAACGGCCAGCCCTGCTCGGCTCCGACGGCCAGCGCCCATTGCGCCGTACGCCGGAGGAACTCGCGGGTCAGGCGGGCACGCGACGACTGCCGCGCGAACGCGACATCGCCGTCCCACTTCACGGCGAGCAGACGCTCGACCATCTGCTCCGCGCCACCCATGACGGTCACCATCCCATCTGCTCCTTGATTGCCTGAACGATGGCATCCAGGTTGGCCTTCGACAAATCCTTCGGCCGGAACGCGCCCGGAAACGGCGACGTCAGCCCGTACCGCTTCCAGAGGAGCAGCAGGTCGAGCTCTTCCCCGCCTCGCGCCGACAACGGTGCCAGCTCGTGCGGTCCGGGCTTCGCCGGCTGGTAGGAGTCCGACTCCCCGCGCCAAGCCTCCGGGTCGGCCAACTTGTAAGGCCGGCCCAGCTCGAGCAGCTTGGCTTCCACGTACTCGTGCGCGACCAGGGACCGGATCTGGTTCCTCTCCAGGTTCGAGAGCGGCCTTCCGGACATCGCCTTCTTCCACAGCTCGCCGATCTCCGGCAGCGGCGGGAAGTTGCCGTGCCGGATGTCACCCGGGCCGATGGCGACGTCGTGCGTGTTCACGAACATGTTCCGCTTCGCCGCGTCGACCACGTCCTCCAACTCGGCCAGCTTCGCCGGGTCGTCGTCGTGCAGGTCGAGTGCGTCGGCGACCTTCGGCACGTCGTCGGTCGCGTACCGGATATCGCGGTACCTCAGCTCAAGGTGCGGATCCTCGTTGGAGACGAACTCGTTCACGTCCGGCTTGCGAACGGGGTAACCGGAGTTCTCCCCCGTCCCCATCCTGAGCGTCTCGCCCGGCGCCGCGCTCTCCGGATCCACCGAGTCGTCCCGGCCCGCTGAACCCTGCGGGTCTGCTGAACCCTGCGGATCGGGCTGGGAACCGTACGGGTCTGCTGAGCCGTGCGGGTCGGGCTGGGAACCGTAGGGGTCCGGCTGATTGTGCGGCGGCTGGCCGCCGAACTGGCCCGGCTGTTCTCCCGGCGTGTGACGGGCCGATGGGCCGTACCCTCCGGGGTCATACGTCAGACGGTCTGGCTGACCAGGACCGAACGGCTGCTGCCCCGGCTGCTGCGGCGGTCCGTACGGATCCGGCTGACGCGGCGGCGCATACGGATCCGGCTGCCCCGGCCCATACGATTGCTGCTCCGGATACCGCCCCGGCTGCCCAGGCTGTTGCGGGAACGGCTGGCCCGGCTGGTGCGGCTGCTGCTCCGGGTACCGTCCCGGCTGGTCTGGCTCCAGGTAGCGCCCAGGCTGCCCCGGCTGCTCTGGATACCGCCCAGGCTGGTTCGGCTGACCCGGCTGATGCGGTTGCGGCTGGTGCCCAGGCTGCTGGCCCGGGTGATAACCAGGCTGCTGGGGCGGGTAGCCCGGCTGCTCCGGTTGCCGATGCCCCGGTCCGAACGGCTGCTGCCCTGGGTGCGGTTGCTGCCCCGGGTGGTAGCCAGGCTGGTGCTGCGGCGGCCCGTACGGCGCCTGCGGCTGCTGGCCCGGATGATGACCCGGCTGCTGCCCGGGGTGATACCCAGGCTGCTGGCCAGGCGGACCGAACTGCCCCTCCGGCTGATGGCCCGTCGGACCGAACGGCCCCGGCTGCTGATGACCAGCCGGGCCGAACTGGCCTTCCGGCTGTCCAGGGTGATGCCCCGGCTGCTGGCCGGGTTGATAACCAGGCTGCTGCGGCTGCTGACCCGGGTGCTGGCCAGGCTGGTAGCCAGGCTGCTGACCGGTCGGGCCGAACTCGCCCGGCTGCTGCCCCGGGTGATAGCCCGGCTGCTGCGGCTGCTGGGCCGGGCGGTACCCGGGCTGCCCGCCCGTCGGGCCGAACTGGCCGGGCTGACCCGGCTGCTGACCCGTCGGGCCGAACTGACCCGGCTGCTGGCCCGAGTCGTAGCCGGGTTGTTGGCCTGTTGGGCCGAACTGGTTCTGCGGGGGGTAGCCGGGCTGCGGCGGGTTGCCTTGGGCGCCGACCGTGTGGCGTGGGATCGCCTGTGTTGTCTCGGGGTCGAACGTCGGCTGCCGCGGCGGGCCGGGCGGCGTCTGGTTCTGCGTCCGGTCGAACGGATTCCACTGCGGCTGCTGCGTGCCCGCCTGCGCCTGCTGCCTCCAGTAGTCCGGCCCTGGGTCAGGTGCCGGCGCCACCTCGTCGATGGCCGGCCAGCCACCCGGCGGAGTCGGCTCCGGGCCGCCGTGGTCGCGAACGTGTACGTGCCACGTCTTGGTCTCCCGATCGAACTCCAGCTTCGTCGGGTAGAAGGTGGTGTGCGGCGGGTGGATGACCTCGTCCACACCAAGAGCCTTGTCACGCAGGAACGACACGTCCTTGCCGTGCCGCGCATCGATGTGCATCACCACTCTGGCGGGGACGTACTGTCCGCCACTGAAGATCGCGGCGCCGTCTGGATCCTTGTCCGAGTGCGTGAACGCCGACTCCCGGACGGAGCCACCCGGTTGGTACCGGTTCAGGAACGCCTGCAGCTTCTCAGGGGTGTCGATGGTGATGCCTCGGTGGATGTCCCCGGTGAAGTCGGGCAGCCTGTTCATCGCCGAGGTCGCCATCCGGACCAGCGGCAGCTGCTCGACGCTCGTGTCACCCGCCCGGTACGCCCGGTTGATGTCCTGGTGGGGCATCCCGAGCATCTCTTCCATCGCGTTCAGCTCGAGGTCCGACAGGTCGTCGATGAGATCAAGGAGCTGCTCCTGGCCGCGCCGCCGGTGCTCTGCCATCTTGGCCCGGTCGATCGACCTCAGAGTCGAGCGGTACGCCGCCTCGTCCGCCGGCGACGCCCGGAACCCACGATCCGCCAACTGCGATCGCGCAAACGGCCCATCCGGCTGCCCGTGAGCAGGCGCCGAACCATCCGAGTGCGGAGCATGCCCCTCCGGCGAATGCGTGTCCGGCGTACGGGCGTCCGGCGTGCGTGTCTCCGGCGTGTGGGACTCCTGAGCGTGGGATTCCGGCGTCCGCGACTCAGGCGTCCGCGACCCGGGCTCACCTGTCGCCGGCGTGCGGGAGTCCGGTCCACCCGTCTCCGGCGTGCGGGAGTCCGGTCCACCCGTCTCCGGCGTGCGGGAGTCCGGTCCACCCGTCTCCGGCGTGCGGGAGTCCGGTCGACCCGTCTCCGGGGTGCGCGATTCGGGTGTCCGCGATCCCGGCGTGCGGGAGTCAGGAGCGTGCGACTCCGGCGTACGCGACTCCGGTGTGCGTGAACCCGGGCCACCCGCCTCGGGGGTACGGGACTCCGGCGCGTGGGACTCCGGCGTGTGCGACTCCGGGGTCCGGCCGCCGGGCGGCTCGGTCTCCGGAGTGCGCCCGTCCGGAGTGTGGGTCTCCGGGGTGTTCGTGGTGTGGCGGCCGGTGGAGGGAGTGTCGAGGCCGTCCAGGCGGTCGGCTATCGAGGGACCGCCGGAATTCCGGCCGGACGGGGTCGGCGAATCCGGTGTGTTCCCGTGGGCGCCTGGTGCACGGGGCGGCGACCCGGGCGCGTTCGGGGCCTGGGGCCTCGGGGCGATCGGAAGGATCCGGGAGCGCATGTACTGCAGCTGCGAGGCCGGCGGAGTGTTCGGGGTACGCGGAGGGCCTTCCCAGCGGCTGCCTCGCTCGCGGACGGCGAACTGGATCGACGTGATGTCGCTGTTGTACGGGTTCTTCGGGTGCGGACCCGTGTGACCGTCCGGGAACGCGTCGACGATCTTGCCGCCCGGCGGCTGCGAGTCGAGGAACTTGACGCGACCCGCCTCGTCGACGAACGCGTTCAGAACGTGTCCACCGCCCGGGATGCTCGATCGCCAGGTCACGAAGATGTTCGCATGTGTGCCCGGCGGACGGCCGGACAGGGCGTCGTACACCCTGCGGTACGCGGCGTTGGTGAAGTCCGCCGGGTCGGCGTGCCAGTCCTGCAGCCCCATCCTGTTCTCCGGCGGGAAGCCGTCCAGATCCATCCACTCGAGGGTGGCTTCCGGATTCTCTCCGCGCGCGACCTTCCGGCCGGCGGCCAGGTCCGGCGTCTCCCCGTTCAGGATGGCCGCGGTCTTGCGCGAGCCGTCCGCGCAGTTCATCCGGTACTGCGGGCTCCGGTGGTAGTCCGGGTTGACCTTGCCCACCCAGTTCTCGGGGTTCCGCTCCGGCGGGTCGCCGACCGAGTCGCGCAGGTCGCCACGGCGGGAATCCACCGGGTCCGCATCGATGTACTGGTCCGGGTCGATCTTCGACCGGTCCTTGTTCGGTTCCGGACGAAGGTGGTCCGGCTTGAACTCGTCGATCACCTTCTGACGTTCGAGCGCCCGGTCGAGCAACGTCCGGAGGTTGAGCGGGCTGTCGTACGTCGGGTCGTTGCCGGCGTCGGGCGCGTCCGGCTCCCGCCGTACTGCGGCCGGGTCGAACTCCGGATCGCGGTTCCCCCACGGCGACCGCGGCGGCTGCTGACCGTCGAAGGGCGTCGACTTCGGGTCGTTCGGGTCGAAGTCGGGCTGGTTGGAGTCGGGATCGTGCCACGGTGGCCGGTTCGGGGTGTTCGGCTGGTTCGGCGTGTTCGGCTGGTTCGGGGTGTTGGTGTGTGTGCCGGGGGCGTTGGGTGTGCCGGCGTGACCGGGTACGCCGGGGTGCATCGGCATGATCGGGGTGACTGCCGGGTCCGCGTTCCGGGCCGCGACGGGGTCCGGCGTGTGCGGCGTACCAGGCGTGGTCGACTCAGGCGTGCGCGTGGTCCCCGGCGTGGACGTTTCCGGCGTGCGCGTGGTGCCCGGTGTCGACGTTTCCGGCGTACGGCTGGTCTCGGGTGTGTGCATGGTCCCCGGCGTGGACGTCTCGGGAGTCCGCGTGGAACCCGGGGTGTGCGTCTCCGGCGTCCGGGTCGTGCCTGGCGCGTTCGTCTCCGGGGTCCGGGTCGTGCCAGGAGTCGACGTCTCCGGAGTCCGCGTGGTGCCCGGTGTCGACGTTTCCGGCGTATGGCTGGTCTCGGGCGTGTTCGTGGTCGAGTCCGGCGTACGCGACGTCTCCGGCGTGTGCGTCGTCGAGTCCGGCGTCTGGGAGGAGCCCCGCGTGGTCGAGTCGGGCGTGCGTGAACTCGGCGTGGTCTGCGAGTCCGGCGTCCGCGTGCCAGGCGACGTGGAGGAATCGGGCGTACGGGTCCCGGACGACGTGGTCGAGTCCGGCGTACGCGAACCCGGCGACGTCGACGCATCCGGCGCACGAGTACCAGACGCCGTCGACGAATCGGGCGTACGCGAACCCGGCGACGTCGTCGCATCCGGCGTACGGGTGCCAGGAGAGGTCGTCGAGTCAGGCGTGCGCGTGCCAGGCGAGGTGGACGTCTCCGGGCCCCGGCTGGACGGCGTGGTTGTCCCCGGACCCGCGTTCGAACCAGGCGACGTCGTACCAGGCTGTGAACCCGGCGAGGTCGTGCCCAGTGTCGTCTGAGCCGGCGTCGTCGTACCAGGCGTCGTCGTCACCGGCGAAGTGGTGCCCGGAGTCGTCCCAGGCGTCGTACCAGGGTTCGCATGCGACACCGGTGTGGTCGTGCCCGGGTCGGCGTGGGACAGCGGGGCCGACGGTGCGTCGGCACTCGGTACGTCGACTCCGCCGACATCCGGTGTGGTCACGGGCGCGTGGGCCGACGGCGCGTCCACCGCTACGTTCGGCGTGTCGACCGACGACGAGACGTCGGGCGCGTCGACGGACGGCGTGTCGACCGACGGGATGTCCACCCTCGGGGCGCCCTGCATCTTGAAGGTGTCGCCGACGATCGGGATCCTCGACAGGCCGCCGACGACGTCGCCGACCTTCGGGATCTTCGTCACCGCGCCGAGCGTCATGTCGTGCAGGCCGACCCGCGCGCTCTGCAACTTCCCGGCCACGTTGGCGACCTTCGCCACCGCGTTGCTCGCGGCACCGAACTTGCCGGCCAGCGCCGCGGTCTTGACCGCACCGGCCGTGCCGCCCGTGGCGACGGTGGCCACGACATTGGTGAGCGCCATGCCCAGCGCCTTGCCCGGGTTCTTCGCCCATTCGTCCCAGGCGACGAAGCCCTTGAACATCTGCTCGCCCATGTTGAGGCCGGTCTCGCCCCAGTCCTTCACCCAGTCGGGGCGAGTGTCCAGACCGGTGATGCTGTCGAAGGCCCACCACGCGAGCTGGTGCGGAGCGGTAGCGATCTGGCCGACGAACGTGGCCAGGCCGACCCAGGCATTGCCCGCGTCCTCCCAGGTCGGGATGTCGTAGCCGAGGGTGTCCTTGGCCCAGTCCTTCAGGCCGGGGATGTCGCCCAGACGCGGGAGCACCGGAATCAGCGTCAGGACGCCCTCGATCGTCTGACCGACGACGGTGGCAACACCGACGACAAAGTTGACCGGGGCCTCGAGAATGTCCTGCCAGAGCGGCTTGTCCCGCTCTTCCTCGGTGCCCCAGGCCGGCGGCTCCGGTTCCTTGTCCTCGTCCGGCGGCGGGGGCGGCTCGTCGCCTTCGCGGACACCGGTCTTCGGGTCCCAGGCCTTGCCGCCGTGCAGCTTGACGATCTCGTTGGCCGCGGTGAAGCAGAGGCCCGGCAACTCCTCGGTCATGATCCGGGTGGTGTCCTGGACCATCCGGTTGTTGTCGTCGATCATGTCCTGATCGTTCTGCCACTCCGGGTTGCCGTTCTTGCGGCGATGCCATTCGTAGGCCTCGTCCCGGATGTCCCTCAGCTTGCCCAGCCGGCCGCGCACCTCGTCGGCGAGGGTGACCAGGTGTCCCGACATCTTCGGCAGGCTCGGGCCGAACTCGGTCAGGTTCGTCTGGATCTTCCTGGTCGAGCCGACCAGCACCTCGCGCTCCGGCGCGTGGTACACCCCGTTCAGCCGCTGGAACGTGTTGTGGACGCCGTTGCCGACGTCGGTGAACCCCTGGCCGAGGTTGCTCAGTCCCGAGACGTTTTCGTCGAGGGCCGTGACCACTTTGGTCAGTTCCGCGATCGGGATGCCTTCGGGTTTGATCATGTCAATTCAGTCCTCGGTCACACGCGGGGTCAACGAATGCTTCTGGTACGGCGCACGGCGGTCAGGACTGCGGCCGGGCCGCCACCATCGCCTGCTCGAGCGTCTGCTCACTCGGCGCGAACGAACTGATGCCGTGATCGGCCATCAGGAAGATCAGATTGGCGTAGCCAGGCGGAACGAAGACGAGGTACTCCTCGACCTGGTACGCCGCCCAGTCGGCCAGCTCCTCGGGGGTCGCACCCAGCTCGGGACTGGGCGCCTCGGAGGTCAGCCACTCGGCGAGCCGGATCCGGCCGGCCTGGGCAACGTCGTCCGGCGCCATCGCCGGCTGCTGATCGGTCATACTGCCCTGTTCCCTCCGGTCGGCCGGGCCCCGCCGGGCGGGTTCGGGATCTCCCCGTTCGCCGCGGCCCGCTGCGCGGTGAGGGCCATCTCCGACTGCCCTTCCATGTAGGCCTTGACCGCGTTCTGGGCACCGGTCAGCGAAGCGCCGACCTGCTTCGCCGCGGCTTCCAGCGTCGGCGACCAGTGCTGGGCGTACTCACCGAGCGCCGCGGCGACGACCATGAACATGTCGTACTTCAGGCCCTCCGCGATGGCGCCGAGATTGGTGCCGTACGCCTTGGCCAGCCCGTCGAACGGCTTCGCCTCGGCGACGGTGTCGGTGAGGACCTTGTTCACGCCCTCGATGTCGATGTCCCAGTCCATTGGTCACTCCTCAGGTCTGCGGGGCCCGCCAGGCCCACGACAAGCCCGGACGCACCCCGTCGGCGGGGAACGTCCAGGGCGGGTGAAGCTGCGTGATCGGCGGTCAGCCGCCGATGCCGTCGACGGCGGCGGACGCCTTCTTCAGCGTCGCGGCGGCGGTCTGGTCGTTCTGTGCCAGCGTTTCCTTCAGCGACTGGATGATCGCCAGGGTCTGGTCGGCCGCCTTGTTGAAGCGGTCCTCGACGGCACGGTAGTTCTCGGTCACGCCGCTGGCCGAGGCGTCCGACAGGGCCGCGGTCACGTTCTGCTTGTGGGTCGCGATCAGGCCCGAGATCTGGCCGGAGAGGCTGTTGATCTTCGACTGGACCTCACCCGAGGCAGCGGTGTCGTAGCTGTTGCGGTTTGCCATCGTCGATTCCTCTCTCAGCGCTTGCCGAACTTGGCGGAGTTGAAGTCGGCCGCGCCCTGGTTCTTCTTCGCCGTGTCGGCCATCTCGCTGTCACCGCCGCGGAAGGCGGCATCCATCCCGGACTGGCCCTGGTTGATGGCCCCGAGACCGGCGTTCAGGTCGGCGGCGATGCCGTCCACGTTCGCCTTGAAGGCGTCGAACATCTGCTTGCCGGCACCGCTCATCTTGCCTTCCAGCGGCTGCGCGGCGGCGACCAGTTGCTTGACCAGGCCACCGAGATCCTGCGACCCCGTGCCGGTCTTCTTGGCCAGTTGGCTCAGGGTGTCCTGGCCCATGTCCCAGCGTCCGCTCACAGTCTCTCCTTAGAAGTGTGGTTGCGCCGCGACGCCACGATAGTCGCCGGACCGGGTCACTCGACCGGCCCGGACTGCCCGCCGGACCCTTTCACCTCAGGTCGAAAAGCTTGCCGGGCAAGGCATCGTGTGGGCGCGCCGAAACTTGTTGCCTCAGCCAACTTGTTTCGCAGGCATCACAACGGCGAACAGCCCTCGGCCGACCACGCCGAGGGCTGTCCAGAGGATGAGATCAGCTGGCCGCGCGCTTCCGGGCCGCGGTCGCCTTCTTGGCCGGCGCCTTCTTGGCCGCGGCCTTCACAGTGCTCTTCGCGACAGCTGTCTTCGTGGCCGCGGTCTTCCTGGCCGGAGCCTTCTTCGCCGAGGCCTTCTTGACGGCCGCCCTCGCGACCGCCGCCTGCTGCTTCGCACTCGGCTTGGCGGCC
This sequence comes from uncultured Actinomycetota bacterium, assembly GCA_963770725.1. Classification (GTDB taxonomy): domain Bacteria; phylum Actinomycetota; class Actinomycetes; order Propionibacteriales; family Kribbellaceae; genus Kribbella. Next base: position 187,687 of record CAVYQT010000003.1, on the reverse strand, counting down.
CGCCCGGCCAGGATCTCGGCCAGATACCCACCGGTGTACGACGCCGGGTTCGTCGCGACCTCCTCCGGCGTACCCTCGGCCACGAGTGTGCCGCCGCGACGGCCACCGTCCGGACCGAGGTCGATGATCCAATCGGCGGTCTTGATCACGTCGAGGTTGTGCTCGATCACAAGCACCGAGTTGCCCTTGTCCACCAGGCCGCCGAGCACACCGAGCAGCTTGCGGATGTCCTCGAAGTGCAGACCGGTGGTCGGCTCGTCCAGCACGTACACCGTCCGGCCGGTCGATCGCTTCTGCAGCTCCGACGCGAGCTTCACCCGCTGCGCCTCACCACCGGACAGCGTCGGCGCGGGCTGGCCCAGCCGGACGTAGCCCAGGCCGACCTCGGTCAGCGTCGTCAGGTGCCGCGAGATCGCCGGGATGGCGGCGAAGAACTCCGACGCCTCCTCGATCGGCATGTCCAGGATGTCCGCGACCGTCTTGCCCTTGTAGTGCACCTCCAGCGTCTCCCGGTTGTACCGGGCGCCGTGACACACCTCGCACGGGACGTAGACGTCCGGCAGGAAGTTCATCTCGATCTTCAGCGTGCCGTCACCCGAGCAGGCCTCGCACCGGCCGCCCTTGACGTTGAACGAGAACCGGCCCTGCTGGTACCCGCGGACCTTCGCCTCCGGAGTCTCCGCGAACAGCTTGCGGACGTGGTCCCACACGCCGGTGTACGTGGCCGGGTTCGACCGGGGCGTCCGGCCGATCGGCGACTGGTCGACGTGGATGACCTTGTCGACCAGGTCCATCCCGGAGATCTTCGTATGCCGGCCGGGCACCGTGCGGGCGCCGTAGATGTGCCGGGCGAGCGAGGTGTAGAGGATGTCGTTGACCAGCGTCGACTTCCCCGAGCCGGACACCCCGGTGACGGCGACGAACACCCCGAGCGGGATGGTCACGTCGATGTCCTGGAGGTTGTTCTGCCGGGCGCCGTACACGGTCAGCTCGCGGCCCTCGGTGAGCGGCCGGCGGATGGCCGGGATCGGGATCTCCCGGCGGCCGGACACGTACGCGCCGGTGATCGAGTCCGGGTGGTTCTTCAGGTCCTCGACCGTGCCGGAGACGACCACCTGGCCGCCGTGCTCCCCCGCGCCAGGGCCGATGTCGACGACCCAGTCGGCGTGGTCGATGGTGTCCTCGTCGTGCTCGACCACGATCAGCGTGTTGCCGAGGTCCTTCAGCCGGACCAGGGTCTCGATCAGCCGCCGGTTGTCCCGCTGGTGCAGACCGATCGACGGCTCGTCGAGCACGTACAGTACGCCGACCAGACCCGAACCGATCTGGGTCGCCAGCCGGATCCGCTGCGCCTCGCCGCCCGACAGCGAACCCGCCGGCCGGCTCAGCGCCAGATAGTCCAGGCCGACGTCGAGCAGGAACCGCAGCCGCTCGCCGATCTCCTTGACCACCCGCTCCGCGATCTGCTTCTCCCGCGGCGACAGCTCCATCTGGACCAGGAACTCGTGCACCTCGTCGATCGACATCGCGCTGATCTCGGCGATGTTCTTCCCGCCCAGCGTGACCGCGAGCGAGATCGGCTTCAGCCGCGCGCCGTTGCAGGCCAGGCACGGCACCTCGCGCATGTACTCCTCGAAGCGCTCCCGGCTGGTGTCGCTCGACGCCTCCGCATGCCGTCGCTCGACGTACGGGATCACACCCTCGAAGGTGGTGTAGTACGACCGCTCGCGGCCGTAGCGGTTCTTGTACGAGACGTGCACCTGCCGGTCGTGCCCGGTGAGCAGCGACTTCTTCGCCTTCGCCGGCAGCTCGCCGAACGGAGTCGTGGTCTTGATCTTCAGGTCCTTGGCCAGCGCCGCCAGCAGCCGCTCGAAGTACTGCGTGACGTTGGCGCCCGACCACGGCTGGATCGCACCCTCCTCCAGCGACTTGGACGGGTCCGGGACCAGCAGCTCCGGGTCGACCTCCATCCGGGTGCCGAGACCGGTGCAGACCGGGCAGGCGCCGTACGGCGAGTTGAACGAGAACGACCGCGGCTCCAGCTCGTCGATGGCGAGCGGGTGATCGTTCGGGCAGGCGAGCTTCTCGGAGAACCGGCGCTCGCGGTGCGGGTCGTCCTCCGGCAGGTCGACGAAGTCCAGCACGACCAGGCCACTGGCCAGGCCGAGCGCGGTCTCGATCGAGTCGGTCAGCCGCTGCTTCGCGGAGCCCTTCACCGCGAGCCGGTCGACCACGACCTCGATGGTGTGCTTCTTCTGCTTGTCCAGCTTCGGCGGCTCGAGCAGCTGGATCGTCTCGCCGTCCACCCGGGCCCGGGACAGGCCCTGACCGCTCAGCTGCCGGAACAGGTCGACGTACTCCCCCTTGCGGCCGCGGACGACCGGCGCGAGCACCTGGAACCGGGTGCCCTCCTCCAGCTCGAGCACGCGGTCGACGATCTGCTGCGGGGTCTGCCGGGCGATCGGCTCGCCGCACTCCGGACAGTGCGGGCGGCCGGCCCGGGCGAACAGCAGCCGGAGGTAGTCGTAGACCTCGGTGATCGTGCCGACGGTCGAGCGCGGGTTGCGGGAGGTGGACTTCTGGTCGATCGAGACGGCCGGCGACAGGCCCTCGATGAAGTCGACGTCCGGCTTGTCCATCTGGCCGAGGAACTGACGGGCGTACGCCGACAGGGACTCGACGTACCGCCGTTGGCCCTCGGCGAAGATCGTGTCGAACGCCAGGCTGGACTTCCCGGACCCGGACAGGCCGGTGAAGACGATCATGGCGTCCCGCGGCAGGTCGACCGAGACGTCCTTCAGGTTGTGCTCACGCGCTCCGCGCACGATCAGACGGTCAGACACAAGCTCACTCTCAGCCGTTCTCGAGGGGTTCCATGGCATGCCCGGTCATGCTAACGAGGCCCACCGACAAAAACTTCCGCCGCCGGATCGGGGATCCCGATCGAGCCGACTTCGAAAGTATATTCGATCGAGGAGAGTACTTCTGGCAACCCGGCCCCGACATGACCCGGCCGCCGGATTGATGCAAGGATCGGCGGTGTTACCGACTTCCCCGGGAGGGCGCATGCCGGAGTACCACGGAAACGTCAAGGTCGGCGGTCCCGTGCAGACCCACGAGCTGGCCGAGCTGATGATCACCAAGGTCGCGGTCGGTCCGATGGACAACAACGCCTATCTGCTCCGCTGCCGCCGTACCGACGAGCAGGTGCTGATCGACGCGGCCAACGAGGCGCAGACGCTGCTGAGGCTGATCGGCGACGGCGGGCTCGAGCGGATCGTCACCACGCACCGGCACCAGGACCACTGGCAGGCGCTCGCCGAGGTGGTGGCCCGGACCAGCGCGACCACGGTCGCCGGCCGGTACGACGCCGAGGGCATCGACGTACCCACCGACGAGCTCGTCGACGAGGGCGCAACCATCCCGGTGGGCCAGTGCACACTCAAGGTCATCCACCTGGTCGGCCACACCCCGGGCTCGATCGCTCTGCTGTACGACGACCCGGCCGGCGCACCCCACCTGTTCACCGGCGACTCGCTGTTCCCGGGCGGCGTCGGCAACACCCAGGGCGATGCCGAGCGGTTCACCTCGCTGATCAACGACGTCGAGGCCAAGCTCTTCAACGAGCTCCCCGACGAGACCTGGGTCTACCCCGGCCACGGCTCCGACACCACCCTCGGCAAGGAGCGCCCGAACGTCCCCGAGTGGCGGGCCCGCGGCTGGTAGCCGGTTAGAATTCCAGGCGGTGCCGCTCGGCGACCGGCATCGTGCGCTCGACGGCCGTCCTCTTCGCGGCGGCCCGCTACAGCCGTGATTGTGCTTCTTCGATCTGGGCGGAGATGGTCGTGGCGCCGACCGAGGCTGCGAGTTCCGCGGCCTCGTCCGCCAGGGCCCGCGCCTGGTCGCCGGTGGACAGGTAGATCAGGCCGACGAGATTGGCGGCCACCCCGGCGGTGAAGCCGAGGGTACGGCGCAGTGCGGTGGACTCCTCGAGGAGCCTCCGAGCTTCGTCCAGGTTGCCCGCTACGTGAGCCGCAATGCCCAGATGGCGGAGCGCGTACGACAGCGTCAGGTCGTCGCCGGTCTTGGTAGCGAGCTCACGCGACCTGCTCAGCGCCGAGACCGCCGGCCCGGAGTCGTCCCGGACCACCTGATGGAAGCAGCCGATCCAGAAGAACGCCTCGGCCTGACCGCGGTCGTCGTCCACGGCCTGGTAGAGCGCCAGCGCCCGCTGGAACAGCTCGAGCTCGCGTGGATCCTCCGCCCGCATCTCCAGGAATCGGCCGTGCAGCACCTTCCCCCGGGCAAGCGCCAGCTCGGCTTCCACCGCATCCAGCTCCTGGTCGGCACCAGCCAGTCCGTCGGCCTCGCCGTTGAAGATCGCGCGCTCGTACAACGTCCCGGCCAGCCGCACTCGTTCGTCCACCCGGCCGATCCTAAGCTGGCTCGGGTGAGTGGGTTCGCGGATTATCAGCCTGACGCCAGCCGGCAGACGGCGGACGCCGCGATCACTGTCCGGCCTGCGCGACTCGCGGACGTCGAAGCCTGTGGGCGGTTGATCGTGTCGCGGAGCGGTGGGTCTGTCGAAGCGCGAACGCACCGGCTGATGGCCGACCTCCGCGATCCGGACCGGTACGCGGTGGTCGCCTGCGCGGGCGATGAGGTAATCGGGTACGGCGGCGTGATCCACCACGAGGTCTCCCCCGGCGATCCACCCGACACGGCGCCAACCGGGTATTACCTTGTCGGATTGATCGTCGCAGCGGACTGGAGACGACACGGGATCGGTGAACTGCTCACCGTCGACCGGATGCGCTGGGCGGCCGAGCGGGCCGACTCGCTGTACTACTTCGCCAACCTCGCGAACAGCGCAACCCTCGACCTCCACCACAGCCTTGGCTTCACCGAGGTCACCCGCGACTTCACCTTCCCCGGCGACCCACTGCAGCCGGGTACGGGCGTTCTGCTCCGCGCGGACCTGGCTACCGGTCGGTGAGTTCCGCCGGAAGTGCCACGACGTCGACCAAGGCGCCGTTGCGGATGGCGGTGATCTCGGTACGGCGGCTGATCGCGTCTTCGAAGAGGAGGCGCTGGAGGGACTGGGCATCGCGCAGCGGCACGCCGTCGACGGCGAGGACGAGGTCACCCTGGCGCAGGCCGGCCAGGGCGGCGGGGCTGCCGGCGATCACCTCGACGACGCGGAGGGCGGTTCGCTGGTCGAAGCGTTCGGCGAGTTGCGGTCGTAGCGGTGCGGGGGTCGTGACCAGCCCCAGGTAGGCACGCCGTACCCGGCCGTCGTGCAGGAGCGAGTAGATGATCCGGCGGGTGGTCTGGTTCATCGGGACGGCGAGCCCGAGGCCGATGCCGGCCACCGCGGTGTTGATGCCGATCACCCGGCCGTTGCCGTCGGCAAGCGCTCCGCCGGAGTTGCCCGGGTTGAGGGCCGCGTCGGTCTGGATCACGTCCTCGATCATCCGGGTCACGTTCGGCGTCCGCACCGGCAGCGACCGGCCGAGTGCGCTGACCACGCCGGCCGTCACACTGCCGGACAGGCCCAGCGGGTTGCCGACCGCAACCACCAGGTTCCCGACCTTCAACTGGTCCGCATCCCCGTACTCCGGCGGATCGGGGATGGAACGGTCGGACCGCAGTACGGCGAGATCCGACAGCCGGTCGACACCGACCACGCGCGCCTGGGCCGCCGTACCGTCCGCGAACTCGGCGGTCGCCTGTTCGCCGCCGCCGACCACGTGCGCGTTCGTCAGCAGGTGGCCGTCCTCGGTCAGCACCACCGCCGACCCGGACGAGTCACCACGCCGGCTCGCGATCCGCAGGCTGGCCACCCGCGGGATCAAGTGCTCCGCCACACCCGAGACCACCCGGGAGTAGGCATCCATTATGTCGTCGTCAGCAGTCTCTTCAGCCATCGTCGCCTCCCGATTACAGCATTACACCGCAAGCAAGTCGGCGTCAGCACGTGAAGCGGACCACAAAGCTGACCGATCGGTTGAAAACTGGCCGATCGGTCAGGACTATGGCTCGACATGGCAGTCACCACCCCCGTCCGGGAGCGGACCAGGCACGAGATCGTGCGGCAGGCGATGGACTTGTTCCAGGCCAAGGGCTACAACGCGACGTCACTCCAGGACATCGCCACCGCGGCCGGCTGCTCGAAGGCGACGGTGCTCTACCACTTCAACGGCAAGCCTGCGGTGCTGGCCGCCGTCCTCGAGCCGGCCATCGCCGACCTCGCCGCCCTGATCCGGACCGTCGACCAGCTGCCCCGGGCGGTCGCGCAAGAGATCGCGATCCGCCAGTTCACCGACCTCGCCGTCGTGCACCGCGGCGTCATCGACGTCATCCAGGACGTCATCCCGGTGATCGAGGACATGCCCGAGATCGCCGGGCTGGTCGCCGACGGCATGAAGCTGAACACCTTCCTGGCTGGGTCGGACGATCCGCTCGAGAACGACCTGGCCATGTTCGCCATCAACGGCCTGCTCGGCGAGTGCCGGCATCCGGGTGGACGCACCGACGACGAACTCCGGCGACTCTGCGACATCGCCCTGCGGCGACTGCTCAGACGCCCCTGATCCGACCCGCCTGACGCAACTACCTGATCCCAACCGCCTGATCCAGCTGCCTGGTGCCGGCGGACGCCCGGTCTCCCCGCACACGAACGGACGCATCTCCCGATGGCCAATCTGCTGTACCGGCTCGGCCGGTTCTCGTACCAGCGCCGGCGCATCGTCGCCGCCGTCTGGGCGCTCTTCCTCGTCCTGCTGGGCGTCGGTGCGCTGACCCTCGGTGGCAAGACGACGAACACCTTCTCGATCCCGGGCACCGAATCGCAACGCGCGCTCGACGCCCTGAAGACCGAGCTGCCCGCCGCGAGCGGCGCCTCCTCGACCGTGGTGGTGAAGGCCCCCGAAGGCAAGACCCTCGCCGACCCGGCCGTCAAGGCCGCCGTCGGCACGACGGTCGCGAAGGTCGCGCAGGTCCCGTCAGTGATCGCCGCGATCGACCCCTTCACCAGCAAGGCGATCAGCCCCAACGGCACCACCGGACTGATCAGCGTCCAGTTCGACAAGCCGGCCGACGAGCTCGCGAAGGACAGCACCGAGGCGTACGACGGTCTCAGCGGACTCAGCTCCGCCGATCTTCAGGTGGTTCCGGGTGGCCAGATCGTCGGCGGCGTCCCGGAGGTCGGGGCGACCGAGGTGATCGGTGTCGCGGTCGCGGCCGTCGTACTGGTCGTCACCTTCGGCTCACTGGTCGCTGCCGGGATGACCTTGCTCACCGCGCTGGTCGGCGTACTGGCCGGAATGGCCGGGCTGTTCCTGGTCACCGCGTTCGCCGAGGTCTCGTCGACGGCGCCGATCCTGGCGCTGATGCTGGGGCTGGCGGTTGGCATCGACTACGCGTTGTTCATCAGCTCGCGGCACCGGTCTCAGCTCGCCGAGGGCATGGACGAGGAGGAGTCGGTCGTCCGGGCCACCGCGACCGCGGGCTCGGCAGTGTTGTTCGCCGGCGCGACCGTGGTGATCGCCCTGGCCGGGCTGAGTGTTGTCGGTGTTCCGTTCCTCACCGCGATGGGCTACGCGGCTGCGGCGACCGTACTCACCGCTGTACTCGTGGCGTTGACCCTGCTGCCGGCGCTGCTCGGGTTCGTCGGCAAGCGGATCCTCCCCCGCAAGCTCCGGAAGGCATCGACCACGGCACCGACCATCAGGCCGGCCGCCGCGCCGGCCGAAGGCTTCGGGTTCCGCTGGGGCCGGTTCACCACCCGCCTCCGCGTCGCGATCGTTGCCCTCGGCATCATCGGCCTCGGTGTGCTGGCGATCCCGGTCAAGGACATGCAGCTCGCGTTGCCGGACGGCGCGTCGGCGGCAGCCGGGACCAACCAGCGGGTGGCTTACGACCTCACCGCGGCCGCGTTCGGCCCGGGCGCCAACGGGCCGCTGGTCGTCGTTGTGAAGAGCAACAACCCGGCGACGTCCGGCGCATTGGTCGAGCAGGTGCTGGTCAAGACCCAGGGGCTGGAGGATGTCGTGGCAGCGCAGCCCGGTCCGGCGAGCGCGGACGGGTCCACGCGGCTGCTGCAGGTGATCCCGGCCAGTGGACCGGCCACCGAGGAGACCGCGGACCTGGTGAACAATCTGCGCACCGCTGTACAGCCGCTCGCCACCGGCGACGCGACGATCTCGGTGACCGGCAACACAGCGGTCGGGGTCGATGTGTCCAACAAGCTGTCCAACGCACTGCCGACGTACCTGCTGATCGTCATCGGATTGTCGTTCCTGCTGTTGCTGCTGGCGTTCCGGTCGCTGCTGGTACCGCTGAAGGCGACGCTCGGGTTCGTGCTGACCATCGGCGCGACGTTCGGGATCACGGTCGCGGTGTTCCAGCAGGGCTGGGGTGCGGAGCTCCTCGGGGTGGACTCACCCGGTCCGCTGGTCAGCTTCCTGCCGATCATCATGATGGGCGTGCTGTTCGGGCTGGCGATGGACTACGAGGTGTTCATCGTGTCCCGGGTCCGGGAGGAGTTCGTGCACGGCAAGCACGCGACCGAGGCGACCGTCGAGGGGCTCGGCCACGGCGCCCGGGTGGTGACGGCGGCGGCCCTGATCATGGCATCGGTGTTCGCCGGCTTCATCATGGTGCACGACCCGATCATCAAGGCGATCGGCTTCGGCCTGACCATCGGCGTCCTGATCGACGCCTTCGTCGTCCGGATGACGCTGGTCCCCGCCGTCCTCAGCCTCCTCGGCGACCGCTCCTGGTGGTTCCCCAAGTGGCTCGACCGCATCACCCCCAAGGTCGACATCGAAGGCGAAACCCTCCGCGTCCAGCAGAAACCGGACGAGAAAGAACTGGTCACCGTCGACTGAAACTGTGAGGGCACCGGCGTTCCTGCCGGTGCCCTCACCAGAGCAGACCGGACGCATCCCGGACCCGGTACGGCGCGTAGGTGTCGATGTAGATGCGGATCCGCCCGGCCAAAACAGAGCTGGGTACGACGTAGATGCTGCCGTCTCCGAGCACGATGAAGAACAGATCGATGTCGTCCGGGTCGTACGGCATCTTGCCTGCTGACTTGTCGAGCACGTACGGCCGCCGCCCGATCTCGACTTGCCAATGGCCGTTACTCAGCGGGCGCGCGCAGCTCTTGACCTGCACGCGCTGAATGCCCTTGCGCGTAGTCACCAGCAAGTCATAGACCTGCGGCTCCACCGGAAGCGCAACCGAACAGCCACGCATCGCGAACCAGGCCATCGCCAGCGCCGGCGCTGCCGTTCGCAGCAGCTCCGGCTGCGCCGGCTCTCTGAACACCTCACCTTCCTTCGAGGGAAGGTCCGTGGTCCTCAAATGGGTGCAGTCCAGGCCGAGCCGGACTGCGTGTCCCTTCATCCGAACTCGGTTCTGAGGGATGTCGGCGACACCGAGGCCGGCGAGGACATCGGCCCAGCAGGTTGCCTTGAGCATCACCGCACGCAGCTGCGGATCGGACCACTGACGCTGGCCGGTGAAGTGTGACGTGTCCAGATCCAGACGGGCTGCATGCTGCTTGAGCGACCTGATGGTGCCTGCGGATGTTCCTCTCAATCCGAGGGCGCGTGCAGCTGCACGCCACGACTTGCTGTCCACCACCGCGTGGCGTAGTTGTTCGTCGGTCCAGGTGCGTGTGTTCCCCGTTGTGTTCATGGGCACAAATGTAAAGAGGGGCACCGACAAAATCGGTGCCCCTTTTGGGGTCGGGCTGCCGAGATTTGAACTCGGGATCTCTTGTCCCCCAGACAAGCGCCTTACCTGACTAGGCCACAGCCCGGAACCCGCCTTGAAGAGGTGAGCGGGGTAAACCATACCGCATCTGGGTGGGTGGTTCTTACTGGGTTCCCAGGTCGATCGTCCGGGACCAGACGGCTGCGAGTGGAGGTTTGTCGAGGGACCAGTTGGCGCCTCGGTCGCCGAAGACGAGGAGGGTGTTGGCGTCCAGGGGTACGGCGCTTCCGTTCGCGGAGTTGCGGTAGTCGACGGTGGTCGGCGTACTCCAGGAGGCGCCGCTGCCGTCGTTCGACACCATCAGCGACTGGCCCGGTCGGCCGTAGTACAGGACGAGGCGGCCGTCGGGCATCGGCACGAGCTTCGGGTACACGCCAGTGATCAGAAGACCGTTCGCCGCCCGCACTGGGGAGGGCGTGGTCCAGGTCACGCCGTCGTCGGTCGATCTCGAGACGTACATGGGCAGGTAGCTCCCGGTGCGCATCACCGCCAGCAGCGACCCGTCCGCCACGCGTTGGATCGCCGCCTCGCAGAAGCCCTGGCCGGGCTGGTTCGGGCTCACGGCAACGGTCGAGGCCGTGGTCCAGTTGAGGCCACCGTCGTTCGATCGCAGGATCAGCTGGCGGTACTTCGGATCGCCCTGGTAGTAGCCGTACGCCGACTGGTACATCGTCCCGTCCGGGTCCTCGACAACGTTGTGGACCAGCACGAAACCACCGAGCGACCGACCGGGGCGGCTGCTGTTCGGACTGATCGGCCGCATCGTCTGCGGCGTCGTCATCGCGCCGACCCGGATCGGTCCCCAGGTCCGCCCACCGTCGTGCGACACCGCCGACTCCACGTCCGCACTACGGTTCCCGGACCGCATGAAGGTGTGATACGAGACGGCGAGCAGGTCGCCCTTCCGCAACCGCGAGAGGTTGTAGGACTGCGCGTTCGGCATCGGATTCCGCGCGTCGTCCCGGATCCAGGTCGCTCCGGAGTCCGGCGAGGCTGCGAACCGGGTTCCGGTCCCCCTGCTCGTGTCCGGGTGCGCGGCGTACGTCACGAGCGCCTCGGAGCCGGTGTTCACGGACCCGTGCGGCATTTGCAGCAGCGACCCGTTCGCCTGCTCGATCGTCACGGCCGGCCCGACGGTGACCGCTCCGGGTGGCAGTACGGCGGGCGCGGCGCCGACCGACACGGTGTCGACGAAGATGTCGTCGCCCGTGGTCGGGGTGCCGCCCGGCGCGGTGTCGACGAGGATGTCGTCGCCCGTGGTCGCGGTGCCGTAGCATTCGAAGCCGATGAGGTCGACGACCCGGCGCATCCCGATCGGCCCGCCGGCAGCCGCGCGGACCCCGTTGACCAGGATCTCCACGGACTCCTGATCGGCCGCCGACCGAATCTGGACCTCGCTCCACACCCCGGTCCGCACCGCGGACGGCGTCGTCACCGTTGTCCAGGCCCTGCCGTCGTACCAACGCAGGCTGCCGTCCGCCATGACGGCGAGATGGAAGACGACCCGCGGATCGGCGAGGCCCTCGACGTGACCGCGCAGTGACACCAGGAAGCCGTTCCGCAGGGCCGCTGGGTGGGCCGCGAAGCGCAGATCGATCCCTCGTTGCGGGACCGCCGGACAAGACATCACGGTTTGATTGTCCGTCGTCGGGTCGTTCAGTCGCAGCGACCGCGAGCCGGTGTGCCCGCGGACATCGCTGACAACGGCGGCTGCCTTGCCCGCCGGCGTGGTGCAGCCGGACGGTACGGCGCCGAGCGGCTCGGTCTCGAAGTCCCGGCCGGTCGTCGTACTGATGTCGTCGAAGAAGACCCGGTCGCCCTGCGGAACCGTGCCGTGACTCGCGAACTGGTACCCGGTGAAGGCCCGCCCGCTCGCCGCGCGGTACGCCGTACCGATCAGGGTGTCAGCGCTTCTTGTTCTTCTGCCGGGGCCGGATCTGGACGTGCACGGGACTGCCGACGAAGCCGAAGTCCTCGCGCAGCCGGCGCTCGATGAAGCGCTGGTACGACGGCTCGATCTGGCCGGAGGTGAAGATCGCGAACGTCGGCGGCATCGTGGTCGCCTGGGTGCCGAACAGGATCTTCGGCTGCTTGCCGGACCGGACCGGGTGCGGATGCGCCGCCACCAGCCGGCCGAGGAACGCGTTCAGCTGGCCGGTCGGGACGCGGGTCTGCCAGCCCTCCAGCGCCGCCTCGATGGCCGGCACCAGCTTCTCCATGTGGCGGCCGGTCAGCGCGCTGATGTTCACCCGCGGCGCCCAGCGGAACTGGACCAGGTCGCGGTCGATCTCGCGCTCCAGGTAGTAGCGCCGGTCCTCGTCGACCAGGTCCCACTTGTTGTACGCGATCACGAGCGCCTTGCCGGCCTCCTCGACCGCGTTCATGATCCGCAGGTCCTGCTCCGACATCGTCTCGGAGGCGTCGATCACGACCACGACGACCTCGGCCCGCTCGATCGCGGCGTTGGTCCGCAGGGAGGCGTAGTACTCGTGCCCCTGGACGTTCTTCACCTTCCGCCGGATGCCGGCCGTGTCGATGAACCGCCACTCCTGGCCGCCGAGGGTGATCAGCTCGTCCACCGGGTCGACCGTCGTACCGGCGACGTCGCTGACGACGACGCGGTCCTCCTTGGCGACCTTGTTCAGCAGTGAGGACTTGCCCACGTTCGGCTTGCCGACGATCGCGACCCGGCGCGGTCCGCCGGTCTCGGCGTCGCGCTCCGGCGGCGCCTCGGGCAGCGCGGCCAGGACAGCGTCGAGCATGTCGCCGGTGCCGCGGCCGTGCATCGCCGAGACCGGGAACGGCTCGCCGATGCCGAGGCTCCAGAGGTTCATCGCCTCGGACTCGACCCGCTGGTCGTCGACCTTGTTCGCGGCCAGTACGACGGGCTTGCCGGACTTCCTCAGCACCCGGACGACCGACTCGTCGGCATCGGTGATCCCGACCGTCGCGTCCACCACGAACAGGACCGCGTCGGCGGCGTTGATGGCGACCTCGGCCTGGGCGGCGACCAGCGCGGCCATCCCGACCGCGTCCGGGTCCCAGCCGCCGGTGTCGACCACGGTGAAGCCGCGGCCGGCCCAGTTGGCGTCGTACGAGACCCGGTCCCGGGTCACGCCCGGGGTGTCCTCGACGACGGCCTCGCGGCGGCCGATGATGCGGTTCACGAGCGTGGATTTGCCCACATTCGGACGCCCGACGATCGCGAGCACCGGCAACGGTCCCGTGTCTTCACGGTCGTGCGTGGGCTCGGCAAAGTCGTAGCCGGTGGGCAGGTCACTCATCAGGATCCTTCTTGTCTGGCCCACCCGGGAGCGGGTGGCCGGTCGCTTCGACGGCCGCCCTGACATGGGCCCGCAGCACGTCGCCGATCTGGTCGGCAACCGCCCGTACGTCGGAATGCCTCCTGGGAAAGGGTACGCGGTCGACCGTGAAAGGCTCGCCATAGACCACGTCGACCCGGCTCCCGGCCGGCGGAAAGGCCTCCACGTCCCCGTGCGGCAGCCTGGTCCCGAGCAGCGCCACCGGCAGGATCGGCGCGCCGGTCACCATGGCCAGATACGCCACCCCGGTCCGGATCCGGCTGAAGTCGCCCGCCCCGCGAGTCCCCTCCGGGTAGATGTTCAGCACCCGGCCGTCGCGCAGCACCTGGATCGACTGCCGGACGGCGAATACGTCGTACCTGGACCGATCGATCGGGATCTGACCGAAGAGGCGCAGGAACCGGCCCTGGAGACCGCCGAACGCCTCGATCTTGCCGAGCTGGTGCAGCATCCGGGGCGCGATCGCGCCCATCAGCGGCCCGTCGAGCAGGCTCAGGTGGTTCGGCGCCATCAGCACCGGACCGGTCCGCGGGAACCGGTCCTCGTAGTAGATGGTCAGCCGGTACTTGCGGTGGAAATACGACTTCGCCAGCCGACGGGCCGGCAGCGCGAGCCGATAGGGCAGCCGGGGCAGGTCGTCAGTGCGGGGCAGCTCGAGGTGCCCGGTCAGTTCAGCTGTCATGACTCCGGGTCGCCGGAGCGGCCTCGACCTCTTTCGCGAGTCTGCTGATCACGTCGATGACCTCCTCCAGGGACAGCTCTGTCGAGTCGATGGTGACCGCGCCGTCCGAGGCGACCAGGAACTGCGAGACGGTCGCGTCATCGGCGTCGCGGCGGACGATCTGGTCGCGCAGCTGCTCGGCCGTCACCGCTCCGGCCGCCAGCTCGGCCTGCCGCCGGGCCATCCGGGCGTCCTGGTCGGCGGTCAGGTGCACCTTCAGCTCCGCGTCGGTCGCGACCACGGTGGCGATGTCGCGGCCCTCGACCACGATCCCGCCGGTCGGCTGGGCGTCGTCGATGATCCCGCGCTGCCGCCGGATCAGCTCCTTGCGGACGTCCAGATTGGTGGCGATCTTGCTGACGATCTCGCTGATCCGCGGCTCCCGGATCGCGGTGGTCACGTCGACGCCGTCGGCGATCACGAACTGTTTCGTGGGGTCGGTGCTGACCTCCAGCCGGAGCTCGCGGGACCGCTGGGCCACCGCTGCCGTGTCGTCGAGGTCGAGGCCGTGCTCGAGCGCCGACCAGGTCACCGCGCGGTACGTCGCACCGGTGTCGAGGTAGCGCAGCCCCAGCCTGGTGGCGACGCCTCGGGCGGTGCTCGACTTACCCGACCCGCTCGGGCCGTCCACAGCGATGATCATGGCCCAGAGGTTACCTCTGGCCGGGGACATCTCCGGTGCCTACCGGTGCACCACCCAGCCGCGCTCGGTCAGGACGTCCACCAACTGGTCGACCGAGCCCGGCTTCACGGCCAGCTCGACCTCACCGACCGGGCGGCCCGGGCTGTGGTCGATCCGCAGGTCCTCGACGTTGGCGCCGGACTCGGCGGCGTCCGCGAACAGCCGGGCCAGCTGTCCCGGACGGTCGGGGATGGTCACCAGGACGGTGACGAGGTCGATGTGCGGCGCGCCGTGCTTACCCGGCACCCGGACCGCACCCGAGACGCCCTGGCCGAGGATCGTGGTCAGCTCCTCGGCCGCCTCTTCCTTGCCCAGGGCGACCAGAACGCGATCCAGTTCGCCGCGGATCTGCTCCAGCAGACCGGTCAGCGCGGTCGAGTTGGCGGACACGATCTGGGTCCACAGTTTCGGGTCGCCGGCCGCGATCCGGGTCACGTCCCGAACGCCCTGCCCGGACAGCTGCAGGTGTGAGTTCGGCGCGTCCACCAGCGTTCCGGCGGCCAGCGCCGACATCAGATGCGGCAGGTGCGAGACCCGGGCGACCGCGAGGTCGTGGTCCTCGACCGACAGCTCGACCGTCCGCGCCCCGGACGCCTCGGCCAGCCGCCGGACGAGCTCGACCGCTTCCGGTGCGCTGGTCTCGTGCGGCGTGATGGCCCAGGTGGCTCCGTCGAACAGATCAGCTCGCGCGGCGAGCGGCCCGTTCCGCTCCGACCCGGCCATCGGGTGACTGCCGACGTACCGGCTGAGGTCGCCGGTCAGGCGCGCGGCGTCAGCGAGCGGCTTGGACTTGACGCTCGCGGCGTCGGTGACGATCGCGTCGGTCTGCTCGAGCTGCTCGGCGACCACGTGACCGACGTGATCCGGCGGTACGGCGACCACCACGAGCTGCGGCTCGATCTGGACCAGCCGCGAGCCGGCCCCGATCCGCTCGGCCATCAGCGCGTTGTCCGGGTCGGCGTCGACCAGTTCCACCACCACGCCCAGCCGGGCCAGCGCGAGGCCGATCGACGTACCGATGAGTCCGGCCCCGACGATCCGGACCGGGCCGCGGAGCTCGGTCACCATGCCCCCACTGTGGCCGGCACGGCGGCCCTCACTGGGCGCCCGTCAGATCCGGACGGAGAGCGACCGCACCGTGCAGGTAGACGTGCTGGATCTTCTCCCGGGACCGCGGCGACTCGGCGTGCACCATCATCCGGACCACCCGCGGCAGCGCGTGCGGGACGTCGATCTCCTGCATGCACATCAGCGGTACGTCGGTCAGCCCGATCTGCCGGCCCGCCACGGCCGGAAACTCCGAGCGCAGGTCCGGCGTGACGGTGAACAGGATGCTGATCAGGTCCTCGTGGTCCAGATCATTCGCTTCCAGGACCGCCTTCACCAGCTCGGCGGACCGCTCGAGCAGGTGCTCGCGCTCGTCCACCTCCAGCTGGGTGGCACCCCGGATCGCCCGTACCGCCACGTGCCCGCCTCCTCAGTCGTCTACCCCAACCCTAGGTCAAGGTGGCCACGGAGTGGACAGCCGTCTCGGATTGTGCCTCGGCGGCGTCGACGGTCTGCTCCAGCAGGAGGGCGATCGTCATCGGTCCGACCCCGCCCGGGACCGGCGTGATCAGGCTCGCCACCTCGGCGGCCTCCTCGAAGTGGACGTCGCCGACATTGCCCTCGTTGTACCCGGCGTCGACCACCACCGCGCCCGGCTTCAGCCAGTCGCCGCGGACGAAGTTCGCCTTGCCGACCGCCGCCACCACGATGTCCGCGGTCCGGACTAGATCGGGCAGGTTCGTGGTCCGCGAGTGGGTGTAGGTGACGGTCGCGTTCGATGCCAGCAGCAACATCCCGGCCGGTTTGCCGAGGATCGGGCTGCGGCCGATGACGACCGCGTGCGCCCCGGCGATCGGGACGTCGTACGCCTCGAGCAGCCGCAGGATGCCGCCCGGCGTGCAGGACCGGAATCCGGGCTCGCCGAATGCCATCGCGGCGAAGGCGTGCATGGTCACCCCGTCGACGTCCTTGGCCGGGTCGATCGCCTCGAACGCGGCCCGCTCGTCGATCTGCGCCGGCACCGGGTGCTGCAGCAGGATCCCGTGCACCGCCGGGTCCGCGGACAACTTGTGCAACTCGGCGACCAACTCCTCGGTCGTGGTCTCCGCGGGCAGTACGACGCTCCGTGACCCGATACCGGCCTTCTTGCTCCGGCTCTGCTTCATCCGCACGTACGTCGCCGACGCGGGGTCGTCCCCGACCAGCACGGTCGCCAGACACGGCTGCACGCCGGTCTTCTCCTGCAGGTTCCGGGCCCTGGCGGCCGCCTTCGCCACCATCTCGGCGGCAAGGTCGGTCCCGATCATCAGCTTGGTCATTCGCGCACTCCTTCGGGCATCGAAACGGTGCCCAGGCGCGCGGCGAAGCCGGATCTGCCGGCAGACCGTTCCCCGGTGGTCCTCCACCTCAACGCCAGTCGCGGTCCACGGACCAGTTTACGCGGTGTGATTGGTGCAGTTCGACAGGAGGTGTCCGGCGATCGAGCCGGATTCCCGGTGGGATCAGGCGGGAGTGGCTGGCAGTGGAGGTATACGTCCTGTCGATCTGCACCCAGACGTTCCTTGACGCGGCACTAGTTTCCGGGCCGATGCAGGATCACCTCATGGACCTTGGGCGGTACGGCGCCGGCCGCCCAGCTGATCCGGATCGCCTCGATGGTCGTGGCCGGGACCGTCACCGCACTGTAGGCAGCCTGCACCTCTCCTGCCTCCTGCCAGCCCCCACTGGCCCGAATCTCCAGCCGGCCGACGCCGCTCGCATCGCCGGACTGCAGCACCGTGATCCGGTCGACCGCGGTGGCCGCGGACAGCTCGACGGTCAGCGCGTCATCCGTCGCCGGGGTCGTTTGCGCGACGTACGCCGTACTCACGTCACGATCGACCGCGTCGGCGAAGGACGAGCCCTCTGCCGCGGCCGGCGTACCTGTTGCCGTGAGCACCAACTCCGACCCGTCGGTGACCTGGACCGAGAACTCCCGGACCACGAGCCAGTACGACGGGTTGCCGGCCAGCGCGCGGTAGCGGACGTACCGGGCCGTGGCGTCGGCGGTGAAGCGAACCTCGGCCGTGGTGGCCCGGGTGAGCTCGGTCCAGCTGGAGCCGTCGGTGGAGTACTCCAGGACGCCGGAGTGGATGAAGTCCTGCGGACTGCCCGACTTGCCCATCAGTACGGCGATGTCGCCGATCGCTCGTGGTGCGCCGAGATCGACGCGGATCTCGTCATCGGTCACCGGAGCACCGTTGCTCCAGAAGTACGTCGACTCGTCGCCGTCGATCATCCGGTCGGGGACGTTCTCGGCGTACGTGCCCTGCGAGCTGGACGCCGTACGTCCGGGCTCGATGCCCATCCACTGGTCGTGGACCCGGCCGGCCTCGGCAAGGAACGCGTCGGCCACGCCGTCGCCGATGCGCGGGTAGGTGTTGGAGTGCGGCAGGCGGGTGTCGCGGATCGCCTTGGCCTGGGTGACCAGCTCGTCGATCCGTTGCCGGCTCGCCCATGCGGCCGCACCGTTGCCCTCGGCCACTTCATCGAGCAGTCGCAGTGACCGCTCCATCGCCTGACCCCACAGCACGGTGGCATCGAGCCAGGCCGTTGCCTCGTCAGCGAACGCGGGGTCGGTGACGCCTCGACGGATCTGCGCCGGTGCCTTCTCGATCGCGGTGAAGGAGGGCCTGATCGCCGCGATCGCTGCGTCGCGATCGCCGGCCTGCCAGGTCTTCCAGAACTCGGCCGTGCGACCGGCCAGCACCGGCGCGCTCTCGGGATGCAGTGTCGAGTCGTAGGTGTTCAGGTCGGCGAAGACCTCCAGCGCTGCGATCGTCTTGCGGTCTCCCCCGGCCCGTTCGGCGATCGCCCGATGCCAGGAAGCCTGTTCGTCGTACGTCGCCGGGTTCCAGCCGAGCTCGGCGAACGAGTAGAGCGCGAGCTTGCTGACTCCCGCCTGGTTCATCGGGTTCGAGATCACGCCGGCGACCTGGTCGGCGATGCCGGGCTCGCGGCCGCTGTAGTCGGCGAGCAGGATGCGTCCGGCCGCGTAGTCGTTCACCGGGTAGTTGTCCCAGATCAGGATGTCGTGCCCGAACACGGCCTTGGCCTGGGCCGCTTGTGCGGTCGTGATCGTGCGCGGCACGACGCCGATACCGGTCCAGTGCACGACCACCGCGACATCCAGCTGCTCCCGCAGTGCCTTCTTGTACGGCGTCTCGGACACGTTGTAGTACTCGGTCGGGACCATCTGCAACGGCGCCAGGTCCGGCTTCGAGGCGACCCACTCACGCTGGATCCGGTTCAGCAGCTCGCTCTGCGCCTGTCCGGCCGCGCCGCCGCCGGTGCCGTACTTCTCCCGGTCCTCCGGGCAGTGCCAGGTGTTGTAGTCGATGTCGTCGAGCGGCACGTTGAAGGCCCGCGCACCCAGCGCGTACAGCGCCTCGAACTTGGCGAACAGCGCCTGGTAGTCGCTGTCCGACGTGTAGCAGATCGACAGGCCGGGCGAGAGCGCGAAGGTGAAGTCGACCTTGTTCCGATCGGCTCGCTCGATCAGTTCGCCGAGCTCGGCCAGCTTGTCGGCCGGGTACGGGTCGCGCCACTGCTCGCGGTGGTACGGGTCGTCCTTGGGCGCGTACTCGTAGGTGTTCATCCGGTGCGCGCCGAGGTAGTCGAGGTGGTCGAGCCGGTCGGCGTGCGACCACGGCGTACCGTAGAAGCCCTCGATCGAGCCGCGGTAGCGCATCGTCGGCCAGTCGCGGATCTCGACGCCGTCCACCTCGTTGCCATGGACAACCTGTGCGAACGTCCGCGCGGCGTAGTACGTCCCATCGGTGTCGACGCCGTCGAGCACGACCTGCTTCCGGCCGATCGCGAGCACATACCCCTCAGCCGCGAGCCCATCGGCCGGTTCGACGTCCAACTCCCGCAGGGCCTGCTCACTTCCACCCAACCAGATCGTCACGTCCGCCGGCTGATCACGAACAGTCCGTACGCCGGCCCGCGCGAGCGTCTCGCGGACGACGCGCTCGGCGTCGGGGTCGGCGGTCGGGCCGTTCACCAGGCCGACGGTCCGGCCGAGATGGAACCCGTCCCGGCGGGTGATGGTCTGCTGAGGCTCTGGCGACACCGGCGCAGCCCCTCTCGTCGTGCCGGCCACAGCAGCAGCGACCGGGACGGTCATGGTCTGGACGACAAGTGCGAGCAACAACGGGAGGACGAGACGGCGCATGAGCAACTCCTCGGGCGGAAGGCGTGTGCTCCTACCATCCACTCAGTGCGCAGACCTGCGCGTCAAGCGCCTGGCGTGACCAGTTCCAGTCACTCGCAGTCGCGCTCCGCCCGAGGACGGTCAGAGCAGACCGGCGTGATCCAGCGCGAGGTAGGCGGCATCGATCCCGGTCATCGCGCCAGGCGTCCGTAGTTCGGCCCGGAGCTGCTCGACGGTGAGCTCGACCGGGACGCAGTCCTCGAACTCGTCCAGGGCCTGCTGACCGTCCGGACGGCAGCCGCGCGCGATCCCGACGTAACAGCGATACACCGAGGAGGCCGCCGACCAGTTCCAGCTGACGACCTCGAACGACGCGCAGGCGTAGCCGGTCTCCTCCTCGAGTTCGCGGACTCCGGCCACCGCCGGATCCTCACCGACCTCGATCAGGCCACCCGGCAAATTCGTGACGACCTGGTCAGGCCCCGGCCGGAAGATCCGGATCGTGACGATCCTGCCGTCCGGTGTCAGCGGCAGCACGGTGATCCCGGACGTGATCCCGGCGGCCGTCTTCGGACCGAACACATCCCAGTCGACGACCCGGCCGTCGGGCAGCCGGTACCGCCGCTCGTTCACGGTCAGGAACCGATTGAACCCCGGCTCCTCCCCCACCAACTCCCACCCCACCGGATCCACGGGCTGACGCGGCTCAGCCGCCACGGAATCCGCGGCGGCTGAGCCTATCGATTCATTCACAGCGGCCGGTCGGTGTCCGGCTCCTCCGGCGGAGCAACCGGTACGTCGTCCTCGGCCGGCGCGACCGGGGTGTCGCCGGCCGCCTCCGTGCTCTCGTCGGACTCCGCCTGGTCCTTGGCGGGTTCGGCCGGCTCGGTCGGCGTCGTGTCCGGGCTGGACTCCGACAGGATCCGCCCCAGCGTCTCCTCCGAGATCCGCTTGAACTTGCGAACCTGCGTCCGGGTCCGGTCCAGGACCGCGACCTCGATCTGGTCCGGCTGCAGCTGCCGCACCTCGGTGCCGTCGTGGCCGAGCGCGTCCACCGCCAGCCGGAGCGCCCCGGCCAGCGAGATGCCTTCGGAGAAGTGCTCGCCGACGTACTCCGCGACCTGGTCGGCCGGCCCGCCCATCACGGCGTACCCGCGGACGTCCGCGATCGAGCCGTCGTAGGTGAGCCGGTAGATCTGGTCCTCGGCGGTGCTGGCACCGACCTCGGCGACCAGGATCTCCACCTCGAGCGGCTTCTCGCCGCCGCTGGAGAAGATCGCGCCCAGGGTCTGGGCGTAGGCGTTGGCCAGCGCCCGGCCGGTGACGTCGCGCCGGTCGTAGGAGTACCCGCGCATGTCGGCCAGCCGGACGCCGGCGATCCGCAGGTTCTCGAACTCGTTGTACCGGCCGACGGCGGCGAACGCCATCCGGTCGTAGATCTCGGCCACCTTGTGCAACGCCGGCGACCGGTTCTCCGCGACGAACAGGATGCCGTCGGCGTACTGCAACGCGATCGCGCTGCGGCCCTTGGCGATGCCCTTCCGGGCGAAGTCGGCCCGGTCCCGCATCAGCTGTTCGGGCGAGACGTAGAACGGAACGCTCATCGAAGGTGTCGTCCTCTAATCAGTCGATTGTCGGGGAGTGCACAGCGGGTCAGGTCAGGGTCGCCGAGGCCGGCCCGTCGGGGCGCCGGTGCCGCTCGGCCCAGACCCGGTCGACGATCTCGGCCACCTCGTCCTCGGGCAGCCGCAGGTAGCCGTCCGCGGTGACCACACCGACTACCGGGAAGATCCGCCGCAGCATGTCCGGACCGCCGGTCGCCGAGTCGTCGTCGGCGGCGTCGATCAGGGACTGGATCGCCACCGTGACGCAGTCGGTCGCGGACAGGTCCTCGCGGTAGAGCTTCTTCAGCGCGCCCCGGGCGAACAGCGAACCCGAACCGACACTGTGGAAGTGGGTCTCCTCGTACCGCCCGCCGGTCGGGTCGTAGGAGAAGATCCGGCCGCCCTGGAGGTCCTCGTCGTAGCCCGCGAACAGCGGCACCACGGCCAGGCCCTGCATCGCCATCGCCAGGTTGCCCCGGATCAGCGCGCTCAGCCGGTTGGCCTTGCCGTCCAGGCTGAGCGTGGTGCCCTCGAGCTTCTCGTAGTGCTCGAGCTCGACCTGGAACAGCCGGACCATCTCGATCCCGAAACCGGCCGAGCCGGCGAAGGCGACCGCGGAGTACTCGTCGGCCGGGAAGACCTTCTCGATGTCACGCTGGGCGATGATGTTGCCCATCGTGGCCCGCCGGTCGCCGGCCATCACCACGCCACCGGGGAAGGTGGCCGCGACGATCGTCGTACCGTGCGGGACGTCGTGGGAGAAGTCGGCCGACCCCAGGCTGCGCCGTCCCGGCAACAGGTCGGGCGCGTGCCCGGCCAGGAAGTCCATGAACGACGAGCCACCTGGGGTCAGGAAGGCTTCCGGCAACCGGCCGGAGGCATCGAAAGTCATCGAGCGGTTCACTCCCCACCCTTTTGCACGAACCCGCGGACGAACTCCTCGGCGTTCTCCTCGAGCACCTCGTCGATCTCGTCGAGGATCGAGTCGACGTCGTCGTCGAGCCGCTCCTTGCGCTCGGCGACGTCCTCAGACGTCTCGACCTGCTCGACCTCTTCCTCGGTCGTCGAACGCTTCGGCTGCTTGTGCTGCTGCCCGCCGTCCTTCGCCATTGGCACACACCTCCTAGAACCGCCGCCTGCGGCGGCCTCCCAACCGGCCCCCGCTGTGCTGACTTATACGGCGACCCTACCCGGCGGCGCCCCCAGTGATGGTGCGAACCAGGTCACTCGCGGTGTCGCACTGGTCCAAAAGTGCTCCGACATGGGCTTTCGTGCCCCGCAACGGATCCAGCGTCGGGATCCGCTGCAGTGACTCCTTACCCGGCAGGTCGAAGATCACCGAGTCCCAGGACGCGGCCGCGACCTGCGGCGCGTACTGCTGCATGCAGCGGCCGCGGAAGTACGCCCGGGTGTCCGTCGGCGGATGCGAGACCGCCATCCGGATCTCCTCGTCACTGATGAGGCGCTGCATCCGGGCGGCCTTGACCAATTTGTAGTAGAGACCTTTGTCCGGACGAAGGTCGGCGTACTGCAGGTCGACCAGGTGCAGCTTCGAGTCGTCCCACTCCAGACCGTCGCGGTCACGGTACGACTGCAGCAGCTTCAGCTTGGCGACCCAGTCCAGCTGGTCGGCCAGTTTCATCGGGTCGATGGCGAGCTGGTCGAGCACGTGCTCCCAGCGGTGCAGCACGTCCTTGGTCTGCCGGTCCGCGTCGTCGCCGTACTTGTCCTCGACGTACTTGCGGGCCTGCTCCAGGTACTCCGTCTGCAGCTGGACCGCGGTCAGCTTGCGGCCGTCCTTGAGCGTGATCAGGTGCGTGCAGGCCGGGTCGTGACTGACCTCGTGCAACGCGGTGACCGGACGGTCCACACTCAGGTCGTCGGTCAGCCAGCCGTCCTCGATCATCGACAGCACCAGGCTCGTCGTCCCGACCTTGAGGTACGTCGAGATCTCGGACAGGTTCGCGTCACCGATGATGACGTGCAGGCGGCGGTAGCGGTCAGGGTTCGCGTGCGGCTCGTCGCGCGTGTTGATGATCGGCCGCTTCAGCGTCGTCTCCAGCCCGACCTCGACCTCGAAGTAGTCGGCCCGCTGGCTGATCTGGAAGCCGTGCTGGGTGCCGTCCTGGCCGATCCCGACCCGGCCGGCGCCGGTGACCACCTGGCGGCTGACGAAGAACGGGGTCAGATGCCGCACGATCGACGCGAACGGGGTCGACCGGCGCATCAGGTAGTTCTCGTGCGAACCGTACGACGCGCCCTTGTTGTCGGTGTTGTTCTTGTACAGGTTCAGCGGCGGCGCGCCGGGGATCTGCCGGGCCTGTCGGGCGCCCTCCATGATCACCAGCTCACCGGCCTTGTCCCAGACCACCACGTCCCGCGGGTTGGTGGTCTCGGGGGCCGAGTACTCCGGGTGGGCGTGATCCACGTACAGCCGGGCGCCGTTGGTGAGGATCACGTTGGCCAGGCCCGTCTCCTCGTCGGTGAGCTGGCTCGAATCGGCCACCTCCCGGCTCAGGTCGAAGCCGCGCGCGTCCCGCAGCGGGTGCTCCTCGTCGAAGTCCCATCGGGTCTTGCGCGCGAGCGGCTGCGTCTGCGCGTAGCCGTTCACCACCTGGCTCGAGGTCAGCATCGGGTTGGCCCCGGGCTGGCCCGGAACCGAGATGCCGAACTCGGTCTCGGTTCCCATGATCCGCCGAACACTCATGCGAACGAGCCTACGCGGTGGAGGCGACTAAAGCCGTTGCTGTGTCCACAGGGTTACGTGTGAAACTTCCCGCGTGGACGAAATCGTGGCGATCCTGGACGCCGGCAACCATGTCACCGGGTCGGCACCGCGATCCGTGATGCGCCGCGACAACCTGCGGCATTCGGCGACCGGCGTACTCGTCCGGAATCCGGCCGGTGACGTCTACGTGCACCGCCGGACTCCGACCAAGGACGTCTTCCCGGCGTGTTACGACTTCTCGGCAGGTGGTGTCATAGCCGCCGGTGAGGATCCGTACGACGCCGTCGTGCGGGAGCTCGCCGAGGAGCTCGGCATCACCGGAGCGGACCTGGTCAAGCTGCCGGAAGGCGACTACGCGGACGAGGCCACGAACTATCACGCGTACCTCTACACGTGCGTCTGGGACGGCCCGGTGACCCACCAGCCCGAAGAGGTGTCCTGGGGTGCCTGGATGTCCCCTGCGGAGCTCGTACGACGCCTCGACGAGTGGCCGTTCGTCCCTGACACCACCGCGCTGCTCGGACCGTACGTCAGGAGTCTCGTGTGACGATCGTCGACAACGGCTGGGACAGCCGCGCGTGGCTCGAGGGCGACTGGTTGCACCGCGAGCCGCGCCGCGACGAGGTCCGCCCGAAGCTCCTGGCTGAGACCCGCCTACTCCCCTGGCTCGCTCCGCAGCTCCCCTTACCCGTCCCACTCCCCGAGCCCACCGAGTACGGCGTACGCCATCGACTGCTCGTCGGTGAACCGCTCGAAGACGGCACGACCGAGCGGGGCCTCGCACTCGGCGGGTTTCTGAAGGCTCTTCACGAAGTCGACCCGGTCGCGGCTGTCGCAAACGCGGCCCAGGAGGCCGAGTCAGCCGCCGCAGAGCGCGTGGAGATCCTCGACAAGATGCGAGCTCAGGTGATCCCGCTGCTACCTGCCTCGGCGCAGGCCGACGGCACAGGGTTGCTCGACCGGATCGCCGGCGTACACACGACGTTGGTGCACGGCGACCTCGGTCCGGAACACCTGCGCGTGCACGAGGGTCGCATCACCGGAGTGATCGACTGGACCGACGCACACATCGGCGATCCCGGGCTCGATCTCGCCTGGTTCCTGAACGGCGCGCCGGCGGCGATCGCCGCCGGAGTCGCCGAGGCGTACGGCGTCAGTGCGGAACTGCGGGCGCGGGCGTACGACTGGCACCGGCTCGGGCCCTGGTACGAGGTCGGCTACGGGATCGAGACCGAGCAGCCGGAGTTCGTCGAGAGCGGCCTCAGCGGGGTGCTGAAGCGGCTCTGACGGCCGATCAGCGGCTGTTGCGGCGCGCGGTGGTCCGGGCGAGGTTGATGCCGACCAGGCCCGCCCAGCCGACGATGAGACCGGGCAGGCCGAGCATGTCCGCGCCGATGGCGGTGATCGGGATGGCCGCGACGACCGAGATGATCGCCAGGGCGAGGCCGCCCGGATCGGTTTCCCGGGATTTGAGACCGGCGGCCTCGAGGGCCCGGTCCTGCTGCCGGAAGTCGACGTCCTGCCCCCGGCGCGCGGCGTCCCGGGCGTCGAGCTTCTCGAGGAAGCTGTCGATGATCGCTTCCTCGTACTCCGGCCCCAGCTCCTGCCGCGCGGCCACCGCCGCCCGCAGGTCCTTGCGCACCTCGTCCGTCCCCATGGCAGAACGGTACCTCCGCAGGCGCGCTGAGGGATCAGGGAAAACCCCGGCGGCACCCCGTCCGGTCAGCTGTGCCGGACCTGCAGCTGGTTTCACGCTCCTGCCACCGACGGCGACTGCCCCTGGACAGGTGTCCAGGGGCAGTCGGTACGACGGAGTTACAGGTACTGACCCGTGTTGGTGGCCGTGTCGATGGAGCGGCCCGGCTCGGTGCCCTGCTTGCCGGAGATGAGGGTACGGATGTAGACGATCCGCTCGCCCTTCTTGCCGGAGATGCGGGCCCAGTCGTCCGGGTTGGTCGTGTTCGGAAGGTCCTCGTTCTCCTTGAACTCGTCCACGCACGCCTGCAGCAGGTGCTGCACCCGCAGACCCTTCTGGTTGTCGTCCAGGAAGGCCTTGATCGCCATCTTCTTGGCCCGGTCGACGATGTTCTGGATCATCGCGCCCGAGTTGAAGTCCTTGAAGTACAGGACCTCCTTGTCACCGTTGGCGTAGGTGACCTCGAGGAAACGGTTCTCGTCGGCCTCGGTGTACATCCGCTCGACGGTGCGCTGGATCATCCCGTTCACGCACTCGCTCTTGTCGCCGCTGAACTCGTTCAGGTCGTCGGCGTGCAGCGGCAGGGTGGTGGTCAGGTACTTCGAGAAGATGTCCCGGGCCGCCTCGGCGTCCGGCCGCTCGATCTTGATCTTCACGTCCAGCCGGCCGGGTCGCAGGATGGCCGGGTCGATCATGTCCTCACGGTTCGAGGCACCGATGACCAGCACGTTCTCCAGGCCCTCGACGCCGTCGATCTCGCTCAGCAACTGCGGGACGATGGTGTTCTCCACGTCAGAGGACACCCCGGAACCGCGGGTGCGGAACAGCGAGTCCATCTCGTCGAAGAACACGATCACCGGCATGCCCTCGGAGGCCTTCTCCCGGGCCCGCTGGAAGACCAGCCGGATGTGCCGCTCGGTCTCGCCGACGTACTTGTTCAGCAGCTCCGGACCCTTGATGTTGAGGAAGAAGGATTTCTGCCCCTCCACTCCGGTCCGCTCGGCCACCTTCTTGGCCAGCGAGTTCGCCACCGCCTTGGCGATCAGCGTCTTGCCGCAACCGGGCGGCCCGTACAGCAGCACACCCTTCGGCGGCTTGAGCTCGTGCTCGAGGAACAGGTCCTTGTGCAGGTACGGCAGCTCGACCGCGTCCCGGATCTGCTCGATCTGGCCGGACAGGCCGCCGATCTGGGTGTAGTCGATGTCCGGCACCTCTTCG
Source organism: uncultured Actinomycetota bacterium (assembly GCA_963770725.1). Taxonomy (GTDB): domain Bacteria; phylum Actinomycetota; class Actinomycetes; order Propionibacteriales; family Kribbellaceae; genus Kribbella. Next base: position 160,690 of record CAVYQT010000003.1, on the reverse strand, counting down.
AGGATCAGCTCCTCGACCTCGGACTTCGGGATCTTCTCGTAGACGTACCCGGACCGGGCCTCCAGCAGCAGCGAGTCACCGGCCCGCAGGGGAATGTCGAGCAGCGGCGACGCGAGCCGCACCACCCGCTCCTCGTCCGCCTGCGCGATCACCAGCGCCCGCTCGCCGTCGGCCAGCAGTTCCTTCAGCATCACCACGTCGCCGACGACCTCGAAATCACAGGCCTCGACCACGTTCAGGGCTTCGTTGAGCATCAGTTCCTGGCCGAGCTTCAGCGCGTCCAGGTCGACCGACGGGCTCGCCGCGACCCGGAGCTTGCGGCCACCGGTGAACACGTCCAGCGTGTCGTCGTCATTGCGTCCGAGGAAGGTGCCGAAACCGGACGGCGGTTGGGCCAGCCGGTCGACCTCCTCCTTCAGGGCGATGATCTTCTCTCGCGCCTCCCGCAGCGTTTCGGCCAGCCGCTCGTTCTGAGCGGTGACACTCGCCAGGGAAGCCTGGGTTTCGGACAGTCTGCTCTCGAGCGACCGGCTGTCCGCCGGGTGCTCCAGCAACCGGCGCCGCAACGCTGCGACCTCGGCTTCCAGGTAACGGACCTGGTTACGCAGCTCTGCCGCGGTAGGGCTCTCGTCTCCAGCCACGATCATCACCTCACCATGTGGGGCTCGACCCTATGGACCTTACCCAGAAAACCTCACCGGGCAAGCTGAATCCCATCACGTGTCGGTTGCGGATCAATCCGTTGCTGTCGGCATGTCTTCGGAGGTTTCAGAACGATCTGTAGAGCGACCCGTGACACGACGCGGCCCGCTGTAGTCGTCGCCGTACGCACCCGGCGCCGGGCGGCGCTTCTTGCGTGGTGCCTGAACACCGTGCGCCATTCTCCGCGCGGTCACCAGGAACGCGGTGTGACCCTGCATCCGGTGTCCCGGCCGGACGGCGAGCCCCTCGACGTGCCAGTCCCGCACCAGCGACTCCCAGGCCCGCGGCTCGGTGAACTCGCCATGGGCCCTCAGCGTCTCCACGAAGCGGCTCAGCTGCGTCGTGGTGGCGACGTACGCGCAGAACACCCCACCGGGTGACAGGGCCTCTGCAGCGGCGTCAACGCACTCCCAGGGCGCCAGCATGTCCAGCACGATGCGGTCCACATCCTGCTCGTTCAGCTTCTCGACCAGATCGCCGACCTCGAGCCGCCAGGCCGGGTGCTCGCCGCCGAAGAAGCCGGTCACGTTCTTGCGCGCGACCTCGGCGAAGTCCTCCCGCCGCTCGAACGAGATGACCTGCCCGTGGATCCCGACCGCGCGCAGCAGCGCCGTCGTCAGCGCACCGGAACCGGCACCCGCTTCAACCACCTTCGCGCCGGGAAAGATGTCGGCCATGGTGACGATCTGCGCGGTGTCCTTCGGGTAGATCACCGCGGCACCGCGTGGCATCGAAACCGAGTAGTCGGCCATCAGGGGCCGCAACGCGAGGTACTCGACGCCGCCCTTGGACTTGATCACGACCGCGTCCGGGCCGTCGATCAGGTCGTCGTGCTCGATCCCGCCCTTGGTGGTGTGGAAGATCTTCCCGCGCTCCAGGAACACCGAGTGCCGCCGGCCCTTGGAGTCCTGCAGGGTGATCCACTCCCCCTCCTGCAACGGACCGTGGTGGACACCGGAGTACGCCTGGTCGGGAAAGTCGCGCAAGTCAGCCATAACGCGCTCACCCTAACTATCGGTTACCCGTTCGGCGTAATCAGCGGCCGCGGAACGCTCGCTCGATGTCGGCTGTCGCGAGTACGCCGTAGACTGAGCCGGTCGCGTCGAGCACCAGGTACTCCGAAGCGGGGTGCTCACGGATCGTCTTGAGGATCTCCTCACCGGTGTCGTTGATGCCGATGATGTGGCCCGCGCCGATCCGGGTCGCGACCTCGCTGACGTTGGTCCACGGCCGCTGGTTCGGTGTCACCGCGGCGACCGCGGACTCCGACACCAGCGCGTGCGGCTTGCCGTCGCCGTCGATCACCACGACCGCGCCGGCCCGGCCCTCGGCGGCCAGCCGGACCGCCTCGGAGATCGGCGTCCCGGAGTGTACGGCGATCGCGCGGCGCGCCAGCGTACGAACCTGCAGGGCGGGGAGCTTCCGCTTCAGCCGGGCCTGCATCAGCGACGCGGTCGACCCCATCCAGAGGAAGAACCCGACCGCGAGCGCGATGATGAAGTCGATCATCGACGGTTGGCGGCCCCAGATCTCCTCCAGCAGGACGGGTGCCGCCAGCACCGCGATCGCGAGCAGCCGGCCGCCCCACGCCGCCACGATGGTGCCGGTGTGCATGTTGCCGGTGAGCTTCCAGACCAGCGCCCGCAGCACCCAGCCGCCGTCCAGCGGGAGGCCGGGCAGCAGGTTGGTCACGCCGACGATGAGGTTGGCCACGCCGAGTTCCCACAGGGCGACGTACCCGACGCCCTCGTCGAACGCGCGGGAGCCGAGGTAGGCGAGCCCGCCGACCACCAGCGAGGCGATCGGGCCGACCACCGAGACGGCGAATTCCTCGAACGGTGACTTCCGCTCGCCCTCGATGTGCGTGCCGGCCGCGAAGAAGCCGAGGTTGATCTCCGAGACCCCGATGCCGAACCGCAGCGCCATCAGCGCGTGGGCCAGCTCGTGCAGCAGGATCGAGACTGTGAACGCGACCACGAACGCGAACGAGGCCAGGTAGCGCCAGTTGCCCAGGTCGGGGAACTGCTGCCCGATGATCGCCGCGAACCCGATCGCCAGCAACATCGCCACCGGCAGCCAGGTGAACCGCATGGTCAGCCGGATCCCGCGGATACGGCCGAGGACCCAGGTACCGGGCGGCGGCGGGCCGGCCGGCTGGGCGGGGTTCTGGGAATCACGCGGTTCGGGCATCGACCCCAACGCTACTTGCCCGAAGGTAACTCCGTGCTACCTACCCAGGTCAGACACCGACGTTCAGCCTGGCGACGTACCCGCTGCCGACGTCGCCGGTGACCGTGGCGAGCTGATGTACAGCGTCGTCGTCGCCGAACACGTTGTCGTCCTCGAGCGACGTCTGCTGCATGTTCTGCGCGCTGCCGTCGTACCCGTCGGTGGCGTAGACGGTGGTGCAGACGTCCTCGGGGAAGGCCAGCTGCGAGGTCGCGCTGATCTGTCCGGCGGCGGTGGCCTCGGTCAGGCTCGAGTACACCTCGAAGTGGATGTGCGGCCAGCGGCCCATGTACGCGGCCGGGAAGATCGAGGTGAAGGTGACCTTGCCGTTCGCGTCGGCCGCCTGGACGCCGCGGAGGTAGTTCTCGTCGGTGACGCCGTCGGAGTAGAGGGAGTAGCGGCCCTCCGCGTCGCAGTGCCACAGATAGACGGCCGCGCCTGCCAGTGGGGTGTCCTTGTCGGCGTCCAGGATGGTGAGTTCGACGGTCAGCGGTACGCCGGTCGCGACGCCGGACGCGGACCCGAAGGACTTGGTGATGTCCTTGCGGACGATGCCGGACTCGGTCAGGACGTTCGGTCCGTTGGAGCCGTCACCTGGGTACGGGCCGGCCGTTTCCTGCGGGATCTCGTCCACGTCGGTGCCGGTGCCGGTCGTCGTACTGGTGGTGGCGCTCGGGGTGCTCGAGGTGGTGGCCGTCGTACCACTGGAGCCTGGGTTGGTCGCGTTGTCGGCGGCGTTGTCGGTCGAGCAGCCGGCCACGACGGCGAGGCCGGCGCCGGCGAAAAGGCTGAGGAACCTCCGTCGCTGCAGGGTGCGGAGGTCGTATTCCAGGCCCAGGTCGTGTTCGCGGGGCGGTTTCTGCGGAGGGGTCATCAGAGCTCCTTGCCGGTGTTTGTCGGCACCAGCCTGGCAACCCGAGCCGATGGTTCGCCGAAAGTCCGCTGTGAGTTTCCTGGGAACGTGTGTCCGGTTTTCCACAGGCCCGGAGTGGGTGCACGCGAAGTGTCGGTGGGGTCGCCTAGGGTTCAAGCATGAGCGAGCGGAGCGAGGTCATCATCAGGCACAGTGTGTTTCGTGCCTCAGCCGCGCCCGGAGCGAAGCGAGGACGTGGATGAGCTCTGCAGCCGAAGCCGATGTGCACGGCCATCCGCGGGGGGCGTTGTCGCCGTCCCGGGCCGCGGATTTCATGAGCTGCCCGCTCAAGTATCGGTTCCGAGTGATCGACCGGCTGCCGGAGAAGCCGTCGGCGGCCGCGGTCCGGGGCACTGTCGTGCACGGCGTACTGGAGCGTTTGTTCGATCTCCCCCGGGGCCAGCGGACGTTGGAGCACGCGGCGGAGATGCTGGAGCCGCAGTGGCAGCAGGTGCTGGCCGCGGAGCCCGAGGTCGCGGAGCTGTTCGCCGAGGACGCGAGCGGTGAGGAGCTGGCCAAGTGGCTGGCCGAGGCACACCAACTGCTCGGCAAGTACTTCACCTTGGAGGACCCGAACGCGCTGGAGCCCGCCGAGCGGGAGCTGTACGTCGAGACCGCGCTCGACTCGGGCCTGGTACTGCGAGGCTACGTGGACCGGCTCGATGTCGCGCCGACCGGCGAGATCCGCGTGGTCGATTACAAGACGGGACGCTCACCCTCGGAGTTCTTCGAGGCGAAGGCGCTGTTCCAGATGAAGTTCTACGCGCTGGTGCTGTGGCGACTGCGCGGCGTCGTACCGGCGATGCTGCAACTGGTCTATCTCGGCAATGGCGAGATCGTCCGCTACATCCCCGACGAGGCCGATCTGCGCGCTTGTGAACGCAAGGTGTCGGCGCTGTGGATGGCGATCACCCGGGCCCTCGAGTCCGGCGACTGGCGCCCGAGCCCGGGTCCGCTGTGCGAGTGGTGCGACCACAAAGCCCTCTGCCCGGCCTGGGGTGGCACACCACCGCCACTGCCCACCCGCTCGGTCGAGGAGGTCGCCGCCGAGTCCGCCGGAGTAGACCTCGTGGGCGTGGACGGCTGAGGAACCTCGTCCCGATACGGTTCGTCGCATGAGTGTGGCGGTGCGGGCTGTGGGGTTGTGGAAGCGGTACGGCGGCGGGCCGACGCAGGTGGACGCGTTGGCCGACGTGAGCGCCGAGTTCGGTCAGGGCCGGTTCACCGCGATCATGGGCCCGTCGGGCTCCGGGAAGTCGACGCTGCTGCACTGCCTCGCCGGGCTGGACAAGCCGAGTGACGGGCAGGTGTTCGTCGGCGACCTGGACATCACCCGGCTGCCGGAGAAGCAGCTGACCCACCTGCGCCGCGACCGGATCGGGTTCGTGTTCCAGGCGTTCAACCTGGTCCCGACCCTCACCGCGCTGGAGAACATCACGCTCCCGCTCGACCTGGCCGGCCGCAAACCGGACCAGGAGTGGCTCGACACCGTCATCGACACGATCGGCCTCAAGGATCGCCTCGGCCACAAACCCTCCGAGCTCTCCGGCGGACAGCAGCAGCGCGTCGCCGCCGCCCGCGCTCTGGCTTCCCGGCCGGACGTGGTGTTCGCCGACGAACCGACCGGCAACCTCGACTCGCGATCGTCGGCCGACGTACTCGCCTTCCTGCACCGCTCCGTCCGCGACTTCGGCCAGACCGTCGTGATGGTCACCCACGACCCGACCGCCGCGTCGTACGCCGACCGCGTCCTGTTCCTCGCCGACGGCAGGCTGAACTCCGAGCTGCTCGACCCGACGGCCGACTCCGTGCTCGACACGATGAAGCAGCTCGACACGACCGCGGCAACGGCCGGCTGATGCTCAGGATCGGCCTCCGATCGGTCCTCGCGCACCGGCTGCGATTCGTCCTGTGCACGGTCGCGGTGCTGCTCGGGATCGCGTTCGTCGGCGGCGCGCTGGTCTTCACCGACACTCTCTCGGCCGCGCTGAAGAAGAACTTCTCCAGCAGTACGGCGGACATCACCGTCACCCCCGTCGACCCGGTCGGCGTCCGATCCGGCCGGCCCGCGACGTTCACCTCGGACGTGGTCGAGCGCATCGCCGCCGTACCAGGTGTAGCCGGTGCCAACCCGGAGTTACTGGTCAGCGACGTACAGGTCCTGTCCGCGGACGGGAAGGCGACCGAGACGTACGGGCTGCCGACGTACGGCGGCGCCTGGCCGCGGGACGTCCGCACGGCACCGTTCCGGCTGCTCGACGGGAAGCCGCCGTGGGGTGAGTCCCAGCTCGCCCTCGACCAGTCGACCGCGACGCGGGAGGGGTACGTCGTCGGCGACCAGGTCCGCGTGGTCACCGCGACCAAGGCTGTCACCGCCGAACTCACCGCGATCACCACCCCGACCGTCTCCGGGGTGGCGGCCGGTGCTCCGCTCGTCACCTTCGACCCGGCGACCGCGCAGCGACTCCTCCTCGGCGAGCCCGGCTGGACCTCGGTCGGCGTCGCCCTCACCGCCGGATCCGATCCGGCCACCGTCAGCCAGGCGATCGCCAGGACCATCGGCGACACCGTCACGGCCCGCACCGCCGCGCAGGTCGCCGCCGACGGCGAGAACGCGCTGGACGACGCGTTCGGCGGCTACAGCACCGTGCTGATGCTGTTCGCCGGGCTCGCGCTCTTCGTCGGTGCATTCCTGATCGTCAACACCTTCTCGATGCTCGTCGCGCAGCGCTCCCGCGAACTAGCCATGCTCCGCGCGATCGGCGCATCCCGGGGGCAGGTCACCACCACCGTTCTGGTCGAGGCGCTGGTGATCGGCGCGGTCGGCTCCACGCTCGGCTTGCTGCTCGGCATCGGGGTGGCCGCGGGCATCCGATTCGCCTACCAGTGGGTCGACCTCGCCATCCCGAATGCATCACCGCAGATCGGCGCCGGCACGGTCGTCGCCTGCTATCTGATCGGCATCGGCGTCACGGTCGCGGCGGCGTACCCGGCGGCCCGGCGCGCGGGGAAGCTCCCACCGATGGCCGCACTGCGCGACGATGTCGCCCTGCCCGAGAGGTCCCTGCTGATCCGGCTGCTCATTGGCGGCTTCATGCTGCTGATGGCGGTGGTGCTGTACCTGATCGGCATGCAGGCCCGCGGGCTGACCGGTGCGGTCCTCCTGGTGTTCGCCGCCGCGATCACTCTGCTCGGCGTCGTGATGACCAGTCCGCTGGTCAGCCGGTACGCCGTACGTGCACTGATGTGGCCGTTGGGTCGCAAGGCGCCGGTGACGCTGGGCCGTCGGAACGCCGAGCGGAATCCCCGCCGTACGTCGGCCACCGCGTCGGCGCTGATGATCTCCGTCGCCCTGATCAGCGGCCTGATCGTCACCGCTGCCTCGGCCAAGGCATCCATCGAGCAGAACATCACCGACGCGATCGGTACGTCGGAACTCGTTGTCAGCTCCGAGGACCCGAACACCTTCAGCCCGCAGGTCGCCGACCGGGTCGCCAAGGTCGCCGGGGTCGAATCCGTCCGTCGGGTCCGCCAGCAGCAGGCCAAGGTCGGCGAGACCGCGGTCCAGGTCAGCGGCGTCAGCGACGGCACGCTCGACGGCCCGATCACGGCGAAGCTCGAGTCCGGATCGGTCGACGGACTCGGCAACGGTCAGGCGCTGCTCCCCCGCACTCTGGCCAAGACCCTCAGCCTGTCGGCCGGCACGACGTTCGACCTGACCACGACCACCGGCAAGCACCGCCTCACCGTCGCCGGCATCCTCGCCCCGAACCGCCAGCTCAACGCGATCGTCCTCTCGCTGCCGACGTACGACGCGATCGGCGGTGCCCCGACCGATGCGCTGCTGTACGTCGACGTTGCCCGGAGCACCGGCGCCGCACAGGCCGGGCAGGCGATCCTGGGTGAGCTGAAGGACTACCCGACCATCCGGGTCCGCGACCAGGAGGCGTACGTCGCCGACGCTCGTGGCCCGGTGAACGTCGCGCTCGGCGTGATCGGGATGCTGCTCGCGCTGGCGATCCTGATCGCGATCCTGGGCATCGTGAACACCCTCGCCCTCGCTGTGGTCGAGCGGACCCGCGAGATCGGTCTGCTCCGCGCCATCGGGATGGACCGCCCGCAGCTGAGCCGGATGCTGCGGGTGGAGTCGATCGCGATCTCGCTGCTCGGTGCGTTGCTCGGGCTGGTGATCGGCGTCGTCTTCGCGGCGTCGGTGCAGCGGGTGATGGTCGACAACGGTCTGAGCGTGCTCGACATCCCGGTGCTGCAACTGCTCGCCGCCGTACTGCTTGCCGGGGTTGTCGGCGTGCTCGCCGCGGTCTGGCCGTCGCGCCGGGCCGCCCGGCTCGATGTCCTGCAAGCGATCGCGGCGGAGTAGAGCGCTTCAACCTGCGCGCTGAACTGAAGAAATGCAGGGGATTCACAGGTAGCCTGCCGGTGTGCCGGGCACTGTGCAGTCCATCGAGCGGGCTGCCGCTGTGCTGCGATTGCTCGCGGCCGCGCCCGACGGGCTGGGGGTCGCCGATCTCAGCAACGCGCTCGGTCTGGCGAAGGCGACCGTGCACGGAATTCTGCGGACCTTGCACCAGGTCGGGTTCGTCGAGCAGGACCACAGCGGCGCGCACTACCACCTGAGCGACGCCTTCGGCCGGCTCGGGGAGACCTACCTCGATCCCAACGAACTGCGCAGCCGCGCCATCAACTGGGCCGACTCGCTCGCCTCCCGCAGCGGTGAGGTCGTCCGCGTCGGCCGCCTGGTCGAGGGCAAGGTCGTGGTCGTCCACCACGTCTTCCGCCCCGACGACAGCGACCAGGACCTCGACGTCGGTACGACGCTCCCGGCGCACGCGTGTGCCCTCGGCAAGGCGGTGCTGGCGTTCGACACCAGTGGAGCCGCCCGGCCGCACAAACTGGAGGCGTACACGACCAGGACGATCGTCGACCCGGCCCGGCTGGCCGAAGAACTCGCAGCGGTCCGGGCCAAGGGCTGGGCGGCCGAGTTCGAGGAGTACATCGTCGAGCTGGCCAGTATCGCGGCACCGATCCGGGGGCTCGGCGGACTCGTCGTCGGTGCGGTCGGGATGACCGGCCGGATCGAGCGGATCTGCGACAGCCGGCTGCGGCATCGCCCGGACCTGGTCAGCATGGTCCGGGCCACTGCCGAAGCCATCGGCCGGGACCTGCGGGAGGACAGCTGATGCTTCGACGGGGGTGGAGACTGATGCTTCGACGGGGGTGGGGACATGGCTGAGCAGTATGTCGCGGCGGTGGACCAGGGGACGAACTCGAGTCGGTGCATCCTGTTCGACCGGCGGGGGCGGTTGGTCTCGGTGGCGCAGCGGGAGCATCCGCAGTTGTTCCCCCGGCCGGGCTGGGTCGAGCACGACGCGATGGAGATCTGGCGGAACGTGACGCGGGTGGTACCGGCCGCGGTCCGGCAGATCGGCGCCGATCCGTCCCAGGTCGTTGCCATCGGCATCGCCAACCAGCGGGAGACCAGCCTGCTCTGGGACCGCCGAACCGGTCAGCCGATCGGCCACGCGGTCGTCTGGCAAGACACCCGGACCGACCGTCTGGTGACCGAACTGGCCGGCGACGAGGGCCCGGACCGGTTCGCGGATCTGTGTGGTCTGCCGCTGACGACGTACTTCTCCGCGCCGAGGATCCGCTGGATGCTGGATCACACTCCCGGCCTGCGGGCGCGCGCCGCCCGCGGGGAGGTGCTGTTCGGCACGATGGAGACCTGGCTGATCTGGAACTTCACCGGCGGTGTGAACGGCGGCCTGCACGTCACCGACGTGACCAATGCCAGCCGAACGATGCTGATGAACATCGAGACGCTGAGGTGGGACGACACGCTGCTGGAGGCGTTCGACGTACCGGCGGCGATCCTGCCGGAGATCCGCCCGTCGTCGGGCGTGTTCGGGACCGCCACCGAGGTGCTGCCCGGCGTACGGATCGGGGCCGCGCTCGGAGACCAGCAGGCCGCGCTGTTCGGGCAGACCTGTTTCAGTGCGGGTGAGGCGAAGTGCACCTATGGCACCGGCTCGTTCCTGCTGCTGCACACCGGTCAGGAGATCGTCCGGTCGAAGCACGGCATGCTGACCACCGTCGCGTACCAGATCGGCGACGAGCCGGCGTCGTACGCGCTGGAAGGCTCGATGGCGGTGACCGGGTCGTTGGTGCAGTGGTTCCGCGACGGGCTCGGGCTGATCCACACCGCGGCCGAGATCGAAACGCTCGCGCGGACGGTCGAGGACAACGGCGGCGCGTACATCGTGCCGGCGTTCTCCGGCCTGTTCGCACCGCACTGGCGCAGTGAGGCGCGCGGGGTCATCGCCGGACTGACCGGCTACATCACCAAGGGCCATCTGGCCCGGGCCGTGCTGGAGGCGACCGCATTCCAGACGCTCGAGGTCGTCGACGCGATGAATGCCGACTCGGGCATCGCACTGACCGCCTTGAAGGTCGACGGCGGCATGACGGCGAACAATCTCTTGATGCAATTCCTCGCCGATCTGCTCGACGTCCGGGTGGTGCGCCCGATGGTGACCGAGACGGTGTCGCTCGGCGCCGCCTACGGCGCCGGCCTCGCGGTCGGCTACTGGCCGGACCTGGAGGGACTCCGGAGCAACTGGCACCGGGCCGGCCAGTGGCTGCCGCACATGGACCCGCGCCGCCGCGCGACCGAGTACGAGAACTGGAAGTCCGCCGTCCAGCGGACGTTCAACTGGATCCGCCCGGAGGACCAGCGCAGCGACATCTAGTGCCGCATCCAGAAACCTCGGGGTCGTCATGGAGCCCCTGATTGATTGCTGCAGTTCGACAGACACCCCAGGAGGTAAGGGTGTCAAGCGGCGGTGGTTGTGGTGCGGTGGGCCCAGGCTGTTTCGGGGTTGTAGAGGGTTCGGGTTTTGAGGCAGCCGTGGAGGATGCCGACGAGCCGGTTGGCGATTTGGCGGAGGGCGGCGTGGTGGCCCAGGCCGCGGCCGCGGAGTTGGTCGTAGAAGGCGTGGACGTGGGGGTCGTGCACGGTGGCGGCGAAGGCTTGCTGGTCGAGGGCGTTGACGAGGCGGTTGTTGTGGATGAACCGGGCGTGCACGGTCCGCAGTTTGCCGGATTGGCGGGTGATGGGTGCGGTGCCGGCGTAGTTCTTGCGGGCTTTGGCGTCGGTGTAGCGGGCGGGGGCGTCGCCGAATTCTGCGAGCACCCGGGCGCCGAGGATCTTCCCGAGGCCGGGCTGGCTGCGGTAGATCTCAGCGTCCGGGTGCAGGCCAAAAGAGGCCTCGACCTCGCTCTGCAGGGTGGCGATCTGGGTGTTCAACGCGGCCAGGATCGCCGCCGTGGAGCGCACGGTGGCCGCGTAGGCGCCGGTGACGATGTCGGACTGGCCGAGGTGTTGGGTGCGCAGCGCGGCGGTGATCGCGGCGGTCTTGGCCGCGATCTTGCGGCGGCGGTGTTTCTTCAGCACCGCGGTGATCTGGGCGGTGGTCAGCTTCGCCGCCGCGGCCGGCGTCGGTGCCTTGACCAGCAGCTCCAGCACGTCGCCACCAGACAAGGTCAACGGCTCGTGCTGGTAGGCGACCAGCGCGGCGGGAAAGTAGTCACGCAGCGCGGCCCGCAGCCGCAGCATGTGCCGGGTCCGTTCCTGGATCAGGTTTTGATGCGCCCGGGCCAGCACCTTCACCCCCTCGGCCAGCTCCGAATCGGCCGCCACGGTGCGTAGCTGGTGGCGGCGGGTCCGGACCATGTCGGCCAGCGTGTGCGCGTCGGTCTTGTCGTCCTTCGCGCCCGACAACGACACCACCTCACGGTGCCGGGCGGCCAGCTTCGGGTTCACCGCGAACACCAGGTACCCCGCCGCGACCAGCGCCCGCACCCACGGACCCCGCTCGGTCTCGATCCCGACCAGCACCTGCTCCGGGCCGTCATCATCGGACAGGAACTCCGCGATCAACTCATGCAACCGGGCCATCCCGGCCATGCCCTCAGCCACCCGCGCCACCCGCAGGACCCGGCCATCCGGATCCTGGATCTCGATATCGTGGTGATCCTCGGCCCAGTCATCGCCAACCAGCAACACCGTCAGTCTCCGCTCTAGTCGCACTCGGCTGTCAGCAGCCCGCAAGAGACCTCGGCGCCCTAATGGATCAGTGCTCACACCACCCAACCAGCAGCAGTGGGCACGACACCCCATCAGCCATACAGATCTCCCGACCACCGGCAAGGGCACGCTCTGTCGCCAGGACTCAACGCCCAGGAGGTAGGAGTGCTCACTTGCCAGCGGCTACCAGGCACCGAGTCTGCCAGCGACCGACCCGATAACACCCATTAGGAGGTGTCCGGCGATCGAGTCGCATGCCCGGTGGACTCAGGCGGGCAGTGGCCGCCAGTGGGTGCATACGTCCTGTCGAACTGCACCCAGGTGGACCGTTCTGCCGCAGCTCTGCCACGCAGGGCCACCGGCGACAACCAAACCACACTGTCTGCTGACCGGCATCGTGGCTGACCCACCACAGTCGGTACACCGGGCGAGGTCAGTGGAGCGGGTTACGACCCCAACGTTCCTTGACGCGGCATTGGTCCGTGATCGGTGCGGCGTGGGCTTCCTCGAAGCCCGCGGCGGCCAGCCGGTCGAGGGTCGCCTGCAGAACGGCAGTGTCCTCCAGCGTGCGGACCTCGGTGATCTTGCCCCACTTCATCCGCAGGAACTGGTGTACGACGTTCTGGTAGCGCGAGCCGTCCGCCACACCGACGTCGACGGTCACCGCCGCGGCGACTCGGGTGTCCCACGGCCAGCCCGCAACCAGCACGTCCTGCACGTCGAACCGGGTATCGGGCAACAGCCGGAAGCACCGCTCCCACCACCGCCGCAACGCATCGTGCGTATGCCGCTCACCGGACAAGGCGTGGTCGCCGTAGAACCGGTAGGTGAAGGACGGCGCCATCCCGGCCACCATCGCCTCCCAGTTGCCGGCGCTGATCTCCGCGAACGCCTTCCGCACCTGCGTTGCCACGAACCGGTGATACATGAAGTCCCCTCTCGTCACCGATCAGCCTAGGGATAGTGAGTTCAATGACGCAACTGACTACGATGGTGAGATGCGGAACACCAGCTTCGCCTCGATGCACTGCTCGCTCGCCCAGTCGCTGGAGATCATCGGTGACTGGTGGTCGCCGCTCGTACTGCGCGACCTCTACCTCGGTCTCGATCGGTTCGATCAGTTCGTCACGGATCTCGGCATCTCGCGCAATCTGCTGACCGACCGGCTTGGCACGCTGATGGACGGCGGGCTGGTGGCGCGGACGCCGTACCAGGAGAATCCGGTCCGCTACGCCTACGAGCTGACCGAGGCCGGCCGCGAGCTCGTGCCGATCCTGCTTGCCCTCACCGCCTGGGGCGACCGCCACGCGACCCCTCCGGCGGGTCAGCCGATCCGCTTCACCCACGACACCTGCGGAAAGGTGACCACGGCAACCGTTTGCTGCTCGGAGTGCGGCGACGCACTCGAGGCCGCAGACGTCACTCCATTCCCCGGCCCAGGCGGTCGAAGCGCGCCTGGGACGGCTCTGATCGCCAGCGTCCTCGCAGGAGCTGGACACTGATGACGATGGTCCACAGCCAGTAGAGCGCGTACGGGATCAGCCAGATCGAGCTCGTCCAGAACGCGCGGCCGACCAGGAACCCGGCGGCCGCGACCAGGGCGACCCAACCGAGCCAGGCCGGCAACGCGCGGGACGAGACGATGATCCAGCCCGCGGCGAACAGGAAACTGGCCAGCGCCAGCCAGGCGTTGGCGAAGCCGAGGTTGCCCTCGTCGTAGGCCAGCCGGGCGATCTGCGGATCCACACCGTCGTCGACCCGGAAGCCGGCCAGGTCCCACCCGGGCCGCATCACCAGGATCAGGAAGGCGAGTCCGGACCCGAATGCCGCGACCGAACGCCAGGCAGGCGTTCCCTCGGCGGACCGGAGCACCGCCCAGAAACCGGCGAAGAACCAGAGCAACGCCAGTACGGCGATCAACCCGACGAACGAGCCGATCGGGTAGAGCGTGTCGTTCCGGGTCTCGAAGAAGCTCAGGATCTCCTGACCGGGCGCGTCGAACGCAGGTTCTCCGCCGCCTGCCTGCACCAGCGCCTGGCTGACGGCCGCCAGCACGAACCCGGCGAGGCCGGCGATCCCGGTACTGACGGACATCGTCCGCCACTGCCTACTTGTTGCGTCCAGCCCCGATTCCGCCATGAATCCTCCCCTGGCTCACCCCACCTTCGAGTTAGCCACGGGAGGACTGCAGCGTCCAGAGGTCAGGCCGGCGACACGATGTCCGGGGCCCCGAGCCGGACCTTGTCGGCGGACTCGTCGTCGGGCTGGTCCTGCGAGTCGCGCTCGGACTGGACCCGGCGGACGTAGAACGACACCTCGCGCTCGATCGTCGCCTCGTTCCAGCCGAGGATCGGGGCCACCAGCCGGGCCGCGGCCTCGGCGGCGCCGACACCACGGTCCCAGGCCTCGATCGAGATCCGGGTCCGGCGAGCCAGGATGTCGTCGAGATGGCGAGCGCCTTCGGCCTTGGCGCCGTACACGATCTCGGCCTTCAGGTAGTCCTGCGTGCCGGGGAGTTGCTCACCGAGCGACGGGTCCTCCGCGACGAGTTCCAGTACCTCGTGGATCAGGGCGCCGTACCGGTTGAGCAGGTGCTCGATCCGGGCGACGTGCAGGCCGGAGCGCTGCGCGATCAGGTGCCGCTGGTTCCACAGCGCGTGGTAGCCGTCGGCGCCGATCAGCGGGAGGTTCTTCGTGGTGCACTTCGGCACCCGGCCGTCGAGCGCGTTGGCGACCGCGTCGATCGCGTCCTTGGCCATCACCCGGTAGGTCGTGTACTTGCCACCGGCAACCACCACGAGACCCGGCGCCGCGTGCGCGACCACGTGCTCGCGGGACAGCTTCGACGTACTCTCCGACTCGCCTGCCAGCAGCGGACGCAGGCCGGCGAACACGCCCTCGACGTCCTCGCGCGTCAACGGGGTGGTGAGCACCGCGTTGACGTGGTCGAGCAGGTACTCGATGTCCTTGCTGGTCGCGGCCGGGTGGGCCTTGTCCAGGTTCCACTCGGTGTCCGTGGTGCCGATCAGCCAGTGCCGGCCCCACGGGATGATGAACAGCACCGACTTCTCGGTCCGCAGGATCATCCCGGTGCTGGACTGGATCCGGTCCTTCGGTACGACGAGGTGGATCCCCTTCGACGCGCGGACGTGGTACTGACCGCGCTCGCCGACCATCGCCTGGGTGTCGTCGGTCCACACCCCGGTCGCGTTCACGACCTGCTTGGCCCGGACCTCGAACTCGCGGCCGCTCTCCAGGTCCTTCGCCTGCACCCCGGTGACCCGCTCGCCCTGCCGCAGGAAGCCGGTGACCTTGACCCGGTTCGCGACATGAGCACCGTACGACGCCGCCGTCCGGGCGAGCTCCATCGTGTGCCGCGCGTCGTCGACCTGGGCGTCGTAGTACTGGATCGCGCCGACCAGGGCCGACTGCTTCAGACTCGGCACCAGCCGCATCGCGCCGCGCCGGGTCAGGTGCCGGTGGATCGGGAGTCCGGCGCCGTGACCGGAACTGACGGCCATGCCGTCGTACAGGGCGACGCCGGCGCCGGCGTAGAACCGCTCCCACCAGCGGTGCTGGAGCGGGTAGAGGAACGGCACCGGCTTCACCAGGTGTGGTGCCAGGCGTTGCAGGAGCAGCCCGCGCTCCTGCAACGCCTCGTGCACCAATCGGAAGTCGAGCATCTCCAAGTAGCGCAGGCCACCGTGCATCAACTTGCTGGACCGGCTGGAGGTACCGCTCGCGAAGTCGCGAGCCTCCAGCAGCCCGGTGGTCAGGCCCCGGGTCGCGGCGTCGAGGGCCGAGCCGGTGCCGACCACCCCGCCACCGATCACCAGGACATCCAGTTCCCGGCCGTCGGCCATCGCGTCGATGGCCTCGGTCCTCGCTTGCGGTGACAGAGCCACTGCGCCCACTGTGTCTTTCCTTCCGATGTCGTTACTCGTCAACTAGTCGACGTCGACCCAGTCGAGTGTCCGCTGGACGGCCTTCTGCCACCCGGCGTACCCCTGGGCCCGCTGCTCGTCGTTCCACTGCGGCTCCCACCGCTTGTCCTCGTTCCAGTTCTGCACCAACTCGTCGGTGTTCTTCCAGAAACCGACAGCCAGCCCGGCCGCGTACGCCGCCCCCAGCGCGGTGGTCTCCGCGACGACCGGCTTACTCACCGGTACCCCGAGGATGTCCGCCTGCATCTGCATGCACAGCTCGTTCGCGGTCACACCGCCGTCCACCTTCAGGACGTCGAGCCGGACGCCGGAGTCCTTCTCCATCGCGTCCGAGACGTCCTTGCTCTGGTAGCAGATCGCTTCCAGTGTTGCGCGGGCCAGGTGAGCGTTGGTGTTGAACCGGGACAGCCCGACGATCGCGCCGCGGGCGTCGGAACGCCAGTACGGCGCGAACAGGCCGGAGAACGCGGGCACGAAGTACACGCCGCCGTTGTCCACGACCTGCCGGGCCAGCGTCTCGGTCTCACTCGCACCGGAGATGATGCCGAGCTGGTCCCGCAGCCACTGGACCGCCGACCCGGTCACCGCGATCGAACCCTCGAGCGCGTAGACCGGCGCGTCGTCGCCGAACTTGTAACACATCGTGCTGAGCAGGCCGGCCTTCGACCGGACCAGTTCGGTACCGGTGTTCAGCAGCATGAAGTTGCCGGTGCCGTAGGTGTTCTTGGCCTCGCCCGGGTTGAAGCAGACCTGACCGACGGTCGCGGCCTGCTGGTCGCCGAGGTCACCGGTCAGCGGCACCACGCCACCCACCGGGCCGTTCGCCAGCGTCTCGCCGTACTTGTTCGGGTCCGACGAGGGCCGGATCTCCGGCAGCATCTGCCGCGGGATGTTGAAGAACGAGATCAGCTCGTCGTCCCAGTCGAGCGTCTCCAGGTTCATCAGCATCGTCCGGCTGGCGTTCGTCACGTCGGTGATGTGCGCACCGCCGTCGACGCCACCGGTCAGGTTCCACAGCAGCCAGGTGTCGGTGTTGCCGAAGACGGCGTCACCGGCCTCGGCCGCCGCCCGGACCCCGTCGACGTTCTCCAGGATCCACTGCACCTTGCCGGCCGAGAAGTACGTCGCCGGCGGCAGACCGGCCTTCTGCCGGATCACGTCCCCCTTGCCCTCGCGATCGAGGGCGGACGCGATCCGGTCGGTCCGGGTGTCCTGCCAGACGATCGCGTTGTAGTACGGCCGCCCGGTCTTGCGGTTCCAGACCACCGCCGTCTCACGCTGGTTGGTGATGCCGAGCGCCGCCAGGTCGCTCGGCTGCAGACCCTTCGCGTTCATCGCGGTCCGGATCACCGAACTGGTCCGCTCCCAGATCTCCACCGGGTTGTGCTCGACCCAGCCGGCCTGCGGCAGGATCTGCTCGTGCTCCAACTGGTGGATCCCCGCCACGTTGCCGGAATGGTCGAAGATCATGAAACGGGAGCTCGTGGTGCCCTGGTCGACGGCACCGACGAAGTCAGCCATGGAAAGTCCTCTCCTCACACTGCGCTGTGCTGCGGTGGATCATGCGGTCTTCTCCTCCTCGGGTACCCGGCCCGGCTCCTCGTCCTCGTCGGCGAGCGGCAGGTTCCGGCCGACCAGCAGGTCGTAGAGCAGCGCGCCGATGAGCGCGCCGATGATCGGTCCCACGATCGGGACCCAGAAATAGGGATCCCCGAACTGGTCCTTGAACGCTCCCCCGTAGCCGGTCAGGTAGGACGCGAGCCGCGGCCCGAAGTCACGCGCCGGGTTGATCGCGTAGCCCGCCAGAGTTCCCCAGGCCATTCCGATCCCGACGACCAGCAGACCGATCATGAACGGGCCGAGGTTCGCCATCGGGGCGGTGTTGCGCAGGTCGACGATGGCCAGGATGACCATCATCAGGATCGCGGTACCGATGATCTGGTCCAGGAACCCGCCCCACATGCCGACCCCGAGCTCGACGCTGCCGTTGCCCGGCAGGGTGGAGAACACGCCCTGACTCTTGATGGTCAGGCCCGGGGTCGAACTTCTGCAGGACCTCGGAGTAGTTCCAGCGGACCACCAGAGCCGCCGCGAACGCGCCGAGGAACTGTGCCCCGATGTACGGCAGCACCTTTCGCCAGGCGAACCCGCGGAAGGCCGCCAGGGCGATCGTCACCGCGGGATTGATGTGCGCTCCGCTGACCCGGGCCGACACGTACACGCCCATCGTCACGCCGATACCCCAGGCCCATGCGATCGAGTCGTGATCACCGATCCCGCCGGCCACCACTTGGGCGACCACCCCCACACCGAACAGGATCAGGATGAATGTTCCGGCGAACTCGGCGGAACACTCAGCCAGAAGGGTTCTGGTCTTGACCGCTTCGGTCGTAGCCATGCCTTGGCCTCCCTTCCACGCCGTGACGACCACGGCTGGCTGGAATCTAGGAGCGATCGGGAGGCGGCACAACGCTCGTCGTTCGACATTGTCGAACGCGAGGAACCGGGCTCCCGGCTGCGACACTCAGTGAGCTCACCGCAGCAGGCAGGTACCTCCCGGACCGCGGACCGTCGCGTGCAGTCCAGGCTCACCGGAACTGACCGGAAGGCTCACCTCCAGCGCCTCCAGGACGGCGGAAACCTCGTCAGGCCGCGGGTGTGTCGCCCCGAACTCGAGCAGCTCGACCGACGGCACCCCGGACCCGGCCGGGTGCCGGCTCGTCCCCCAATCGATCAGGAACGGCACGATCCCGTCGTACGGCGCCGGGTAGGTCGTCGCCAGCCGCCAGCTCAGCACGTCCCCCGCCGGTGTCCGCCGGCTCATCGGCAGGATCGGCCCGAGATCCGCCCCGGCCGCCTTGGCCACCGCGACCGCGGCCTCGATGTCGTCCGGCCGCACCGCCCAAGTGACCAGCCTGTCTCCTTCGAGCTCGTCGACCCCGAACGGCGCCGGCTCCGAGGCCGGCCGGTCCACATCCGGCCCGATGATCTCGACGTACGCCGTGGGCCCGAGCCCCACGAGGTAGTTCCGGGTCCCCCGCCCCTCATGCCGCCCACCCTCGACGGGCTCCACGCCGGTAGCACCGGCAAACCACTCCACGGCTGCCTTGAGATCACGAGTCGCGAACACCAGATGGTCAAACATCGATCCCATGCGCCTAACCCTAGCGCCGGGCACCAATCCCGACTCGCAGACAGCCGAGGCTCAGCCGGCCTCGGTGTCCGGGCTGGGGGCGGGAGCGACCGGCTTGTCCGCGGGCTGGTTCTCCGGGAAGTGGCAGGCGGCCTGGTGGCCGGGGGCCAGCTGCAGGAGCGGCGGCTCGGTGGTCTTGCAGATGTCCTGAGCCTTCCAGCAGCGGGTGTGGAAGCGGCAGGCGGGCGGCGGGTTGATCGGGCTGGGCACGTCACCCTGCAGCCGGATCCGGTCCTGCTTGCCCTTCCGCTTGGTGTCCGGGATCGGGACCGCCGACAGCAGCGCCACCGTGTAGGGGTGCATCGGATTCTCGTACAGGTCGACCCGGTCGGCCAGCTCGACGATCTTGCCCAGGTACATCACCGCGACCCGGTCGCTCACATGCCGGACCACGGACAGGTCGTGCGCGATCATCACGTAGGTCAGGTCGAACTCGCTCTGCAGATCCTCCAGCAGGTTGACCACCTGCGCCTGGATCGACACGTCCAGCGCGGACACCGGCTCGTCGGCGACGATCAGCTTCGGCCGGAGCGCGAGCGTCCGGGCGATACCGATGCGCTGCCGCTGACCGCCGGAGAACTCGTGCGGGTAGCGGTTGTAGTGCTCCGGGCTCAGGCCGACCAGCTCGAGCAGTTCCTGCACGGTCTTCTTCGTGCCCTGCTCGGACTTCACGTTCTGCAGCTTGAACGGCGCACCGACGATCTTGCCGACCGTGTGCCGCGGGTTCAGCGAGCCGTACGGGTCCTGGAAGATCATCTGGACGTCACGCCGCAACGGCCGCATCTTGCCCTCGCTGAGGTGGCTGATGTCCCTGCCCTCGAAGATGATCTGGCCCGCGGTCGGTTCCAGCAGCCGGGTGAGCAGCCGGCCGGTGGTCGTCTTGCCGCAGCCCGACTCCCCCACCAGCGACAGCGTCTCGCCGCGGGTCACGGTGAAGCTCAGGCCGTCGACCGCCTGAACAGCGCCGGTCTGACGCTGCAGCAGGCCCTTGCGGATCGGGAAGTGCTTCACCAGGCCGGTGACCGAGAGCAGCTCCTCACCGAGTTCGGGCTCGGTGACACCCGGGACGGCGTCGGGTTCGGAGTTCCCAGATTTCACAGTCGTCACAGTCGTCGTCCCGTTCACAGCTTCGGCTTGATGTCGGTCTCCCACGCTTTCTTGCGCTCTTCCGGGGAGAGATGGCACGCGACCAGGTGGCCGTCGCCGATGTCCAGCAACTCCGGCACCTCGGTCTCGCTGGCGCCGCCGTTCAGGTGCGCGTAGTTGCAGCGCGGGTTGAACGCGCAGCCCTTCGGCACGTTGATCAGGCTCGGCGGCGTGCCCTTGATCGGGATCAGCCGCTCGGTGCGCTCCCGGTCGATCCGCGGCATCGAGCCGAGCAGACCCCAGGTGTACGGGTGCTGCGGCCGGTCGAAAATACCCTCCGCGGAGCTGTACTCGACCGCCCGGCCGGCGTACATCACCTGGATGTCGTCAGCCAGTTCGGCGACCACACCGAGGTCGTGGGTGATGATGATGACGGCCGAGTTGAACTCGCGCTGCAGATCCCGGATCAGGTCCAGGATCTGCGCCTGCACGGTCACGTCGAGCGCGGTGGTCGGCTCGTCCGCGATCAGCAGGTCGGGGTCGCAGGACAGTGCCATCGCGATCATCGCGCGCTGCCGCATACCGCCGGAGAACTGGTGCGGATAGGCGTCCACCCGCTTGTCCGGCTGCGGGATGCCGACCCGGTCCAGCATCTCGATCGCGTGTTTCCGGGCCACCTGCTTGCTCACGTCGTTGTGCACCCGGTAGGCCTCGATGATCTGGTGGCCCACCGTGTAGAACGGGTGCATCGACGACAACGGGTCCTGGAAGATCATCGCCATCCGCTTGCCGCGGAGTTGCCGGACCTCCTCCGCGCTGGCGGTGATCAGATCCTGCCCGTCCAGCAGGATCTCGCCACTCATCTTCGCCGTACCACCCTTGTGCAACCCCATGATCGAGAGGCTCGTGACACTCTTGCCCGAACCGGACTCGCCAACGATCCCCAGGGTCTTGCCCCGGTCCAAGGAGAACGAGAGCCCATCGACGGACTTCACCAGGCCGTCCATGGTCGGGAAGTGGACTCGCAGGTCCTTCACTTCGAGAAAAGCGCTGCTGTCGGTCATTGCACCCGCACCCTCGGGTCGACGACGGCGTACATGAGGTCGACGATCAAGTTCGCCAACACGATGAAGAAGGCGGCCAGGATGGTAACACCCATGATCTTGGGCAGGTCGTTGGCGACGATGCCGTCGACCGCGTACTTGCCCAGACCGTTGAGCGAGAAGGTCTTCTCGGTCAAGATGGCGCCGCCCAGCAGTAGACCGACGTCGAGACCGAAGATAGTGAGGATCGGTGTCAGCGCAGCGCGGAGGCCGTGCTGCACGACCACGTTGCGCTCCCTCAGCCCCTTCGACCGGGCGGTTCTGATGTAGTCCTCGCCCATTGTCTCCAACATGCCTGCCCTGGTGAGTCGTGCGTATTGCGCGGAGAACAGGAAGGACAGGGTGATCCACGGCAGGGTGAGAGCCTGCGCCCACTTCACCGGATTGTCGGTGAATCTGACGAAGGTCCCACCTGGCACGGTCCAGCCCAGCTGGTAACTGAAGAAGGCCAGCGAGACCAGGCCGGTGAAGAAGATAGGCAGCGAGACGCCGGCTAGGGCGATCGACCATCGCACCTCGGTCGAAGACAGACCCGCGTCTCAGCGCGGACAGCACACCGACGGAGACTCCGAAGACCAGCCAGATCACCGAGGCGCCTACGACCAGCGACAGCGTCACCGGTATTCGATCGAGCAGCTCGGGCCACACCGGCTGCTTGGTGATGAACGAGTAGCCGAGACACGGCGCCGGGCATTTCTCGACGCCGGCACCGTAGTCGTACTCGGCGCCGACGACGACGCCCTTCGCCCAGTTCCAGTACTGCACTGTGATCGGGTCGTAGAACCCGAGCCGCTCGGCGGTCAGCTTGACCGTCTCCTCGGTCGCTGCCCGGCCGACGTAGCGGGTTGCCAGCGTCTCGGGCGAGGCACCGGCCATGCGTGGCACCAGGTAGAAGATCGAGAAGGTGATCGCGCTGACGATGATCAGCAGCCCGACAGCCGCGATCAAGCGCCTGATGATGTATGTGATCACAGTGGTTGGCACCGGTGCGCGGCCCCGGAGGTCCTCCGGGGCCGGGCACCTGCAGCCTTCACCTACCTAACGTGAGTTCCTGTGGCGTGGACGGACCTGCTACTGGACGCCCAGGCTCAGGTAGTCGTACATGTTGAACGCGTCGCTGACGAACACATTGGTGAGACCCTTGGGCCGCAGCAACAGGCTCTTCGCGTAGAGGCCCGGGTAAATGACCGCCTCCTCCATCACTGCCTTGTCGATCGGCGACCACAGCTTCTCGCGCTTGGCGGTGTCCGTCTCCGCGATCGCGGCGTCGAGCATCTTGTCGACCTCGGGGATCCGCACACTGGTGTTCGAGGAACCACCGGTCGGCCGGATGACCCGGCTGTCGACGATCTGCGAGAGGAAGCCGAAGCCATCGTTCCAGTCCGCGCCCCAGCCGTTGGTGGCCAGACCGAGGCTGTTGGCGACTCACGAAGCCCGGGTGGCCGGCGTACTGCGAGAAGTAGTCGCCCGCCGGGTAACCCTTCAGCGTCAGCTTGATACCGACCCGAGCCAGCGCCTGCTGGAACGCCTCGGCAGTGGCCTTCTCGCTCGGACGGTCCGCCCGGTAGGCCATGTTCGTCGCGAAGCCGTTCGGCAGACCGCACTTGGTCAGGGACTCTTTGGCCTTGTCCAGATCGCCCTTGTTGTCAGCACCGGCTGGGTACAGGTCGAACTTCTCGTAACCCGGGATGAGCGGCGGCAGGATCGTCGTCGCGAGGTCACCGCCTGAGAATGGGCCGCCGTACGCGGTCTGGTACGACGTCTTGTCCATCGCGTACTGGACGGCCTTGCGGCACTCGACGTTGTCGAATGGCTTCACCGTCGGGTTGACCGAGGTGTACCACAGACGGGCGATCGTCGCGTTGTCCGAGTTCGCCTTCAGCGCCGGGTCGGTCAGCACCTTGCTCAGCGACGCCGGCTGGACGCCGGTGCCGGCCACGTCGACGTGCAGGTCGCCGGAGATGACTCGGTTGTCGATGTCATCCGCGTTGACCTTCAGGGCGACCTCGATACCGGTCCGGCAGCGCCTTGCGGTTCGGGTCGGTCGCCGGGTCCCACTGGTCGTTGCGTACCAGCGTGTATTGCTTGCCTGGCTGCACGGTCTCGAATTTGTACGGGCCGCTCGACACGATGTGGTTGTGGTACTTGGCGCCATCGTCCTTGGCCTCCGGCACCGGCATCGTCTGGGTCAGCTGGGCGAGGTAGTCGAAGCCACCGAATGCCGTTCTTCAAGTGGAAGACGATGGTGTAATCATCCGGCGTGGTGATCGCCGAGTCCGTGTTGACGCCCTTGGACTTGTACGGGCCCTTGTAGCCCGCCGGCAGGTTCAGGAATGCCTCGAAGTACGCCGGACCGTTGGGGAAGGTCTCCTTGTCGGTCGAGCGCAGCACCGCGTACTTGACGTCCTTGGCCTTGACCTCGGTGCCGTCCTCGAACTTGACACCCTTGCGGATCTTGTAGGTCCAGGTCTTGCCACCGTCGGTCGGCACACCCAGGCTCTCGGCCAGGTCCGGGACCAACTCGTTGCCCTCCTTGCCCGGAGCGGGCTTGAACATGAGCAGGGAGCGCCCGTACACGCGGGCGAAGTTCCAGGCGAAGCCGTAGTAGGTCTCACCCGGGTCCAGCGTGTCCCAGTCGTCGCTGTTGGCCATCTTGATGGTGCCACCCTTCTTGTCAGAAGGGTTCACGACCTGGGTCAGCCCGGCGTTGAACTCCGCTTTGGCGGCGGTTCCGGTGCCACCGGCGCTGTCGTCACCACTGCCGCCACAGGCCGATAGGCCCAGTGCGGCGACCGCCGACAGTGCGGCGACCATCTTCAATCGTTTGGTACTCATGGTGCTGGAACACCCCTTCTCTTCAGCAACCGGTAGGAACGGTGAAGTCATCGGGCCCGGGGGTCGAGTGCGTCACGCAGCCCGTCCCCGAACAGGTTGAAGGCCAGCACGGTGACGAAGATCGCGAGACCGGGCCAGAGCATGAAGTGCGGCATCGTGTAGAAGGTGACCGCATCGGACAGCATGCCGCCCCAGGTCGCGGTAGGCGCCCGGACACCCACGCCGAGGAACGACAAGGCCGCCTCGAACAGGATGTTGGTGGGGATCAGCAGGGTGGCGTAGACCAGGATCGGCCCGATCAGGTTGGGCAGCACCTCGGTGAACAAGATGTACGGCCGGCGGGCGCCGAGGCTGCGGGCCGCATCCACGAACTCGCGTTCCCGCAGCGACAAGGTCTGCCCGCGCACGATCCGGCCGATGTAGGGCCAGCTGAAAAAGCCGATGATGAAGATCAGCAGCACGATCCGCAGCGAGTCGCCCTTCAGCCCGAAGGCGTCGTCCGGAACCACGCCGGCGAGCGCGATCGCGAAGACCAGCAGCGGGAAGGCCAGGAAGATGTCCATCACCCGGCTGATCACCGCATCGACCGCACCGCCGACAAATCCGGCGATGATGCCCAGAGTGGTACCGATGACCACCGACACCAGGGTGGCGAAGAAGGCGATCAGCAGCGAGATCCGGGATCCGTAGATCACCCGGCTCATCAGGTCACGGCCGTTCACCGGCTCCAGGCCGAACGGGTGGTCCCAGCTCATTCCGCCGAACCGGCCGATCGGGGCCAGCGTGCCGCCCTGGGTGTCGATCAGGTCTTGGTGGAACTCGTTCGGCGGGTGACCGATCGCCTTGATGATGCAGCGGCGCGAAGATCGCCATCAGGATCAGCAGGATGATGACGACGAAGCCGCCGACCGCGACCTTGTCCCGCTTGAGCCGCATCCACGCGATCTGACCGAGCGAGCGTCCCTCGATCTTGCCATGCCTTTGAGCACGGCTTCAGGATCTGCGCCGTCGCTCCGGGCTCCACCTCGAGTGGTGTCGTCACGCTGATGTGCTCCCCCTGCCTGATTCGGTTGACCGGAATGGCATCCGGTATGGCTGCCGCCTAAACCTGCCGCCATCACTGCGCCGGAGTCAAACACGGAAAGTGCTGCGTTGCCCGATCGTGACCGTCAGGAAATCGTCCCGTATCGTGGACATTCGGCAGTAAACCACGGCCTCCACCCATCGTCGCGGGCGCTTCGCAGACCGTTACTGTCATGGATCTATGTGTCACCAGGCCGGTGCTACTGACGGAGACCGGACAGGTACAGGAACGACAGCGGATTGAGCGATCCTCGCGACGTTCTCCAGGTCCTTACCGGCGACCACCGTGAACCGTCCCTGCCAGCTCGGGATCACCGGGGCCTCCTTGGCGATCAGCCCTGTAGCTGGGCCAACAGCTCGTCGCGCTCGAGCCCGTTCTGCTCAGTCGTCTCCTGGTCCAGCAGCGCGGCGGCGGCCGCCGACCGGTAGCCGTTGTTGAACACGGCCCCGGTCCGGACGAACGGCGCCAGGTAGTCGTCCGCGTCCGGGGACTCCGGGATCCAGCCGCCGTGGTAGAGGTCGTACGCCCCGGCCCGGGTGGCCTGCTGGTACTGCGGCCACTCCGCGCTCCGCAGGGTCACCTTGAACAACCCCGACGCCTCCAGCTGCCGCTTCAGCTCGAGCACCTCGTTCCTCGCGCCGGTGCCGTACTCCGTCGGCGTCCAGCCGACCGTCAGCGGCACCGGGACGGTGATGCCGGCCTGCTTGAGGATCGCGGCCGCCGCGGCCTTGCTCGGCTCCAGTACTCCGTCTTGAACGCGTCGGCCTGCCCGCCGAACCCGGGTGGCACGACCGAGTACAGCGGCGTCACGTGGTCGCCGTACGCCTTCTTCACGATCGCCGGGCGGTCGATCAGCTGCGCGACGGCCCGTCGTACGGCGGGTTTGCGCGCCGTCAGCGACTTCATCTGGAACGCGAAGAAGCGGATCGCGGCGTAGTCCGACTCGACCACCTGCACCTGCTCGGACTTCCGCAGCTTGTCCAGCATGCTCGGGCCGAAGCCGTGGAAGGCGAGGTCGGCCTTGCCGGTGGTGATCGCCTGGTGCAGCGCGGTCGAGTCCTTCAGCAGAGTGATCTCGACCCCGTCGTTCCGCGCCGCGCGCGGCCCCTTGTACCCGGCGAACCGGGTCAGCGTCATCCCGTCACCCGGGCGGTACGCCGCAGCTGGTACGGGCCGCTGCCCATCGCTTTGGTGTCGAGCAGCTTGTTCGGCGGGTAGAACTCCTGGTCGACGATCGAGCCGGCGGTCGTGGTCAGCAGGTACGGCAGCCGCGCGTCCGGGCGCTTCAGGTTGAACACCACGGTGAGCTCGTCCGGCGTACTCACCGAGGTCAGCGAGGAGAACAGCGCCGCCGGCCCGTTCGGGGTCTTCAGCCGCAGCATCCGCTCGAAGCTGAACTTCACGTCCGACGAGGTCAGCTCGTGCCCGTTCGGGAACGTCAGCCCCTCCTTCAGGCTGCAGGTGTACGTCGTCGGCGAGTCGAACTGGCACTCCGCGGCGTCCGGCACCGGGGTGGGCTTGCCGGGCATGATCGTGAGCAGGGTCTGGTACAGGTTCGCCTGGACCGTCCGCGAGCCGACGTCGTACGGCCCCGCCGGGTCCAGCGAACTGACCGTGTCGGTCGTCACGACCCGCACCGTCATCGCCTTCGGCGTCTCGCTGCCCTGGTGCGGCGCGTTGTCGTCCGGCTCGCCACACGCGGCCAACGCCAGCACGAGCGCGGCCGTCACCGCGACCCGGCCCCACGACACGATCACCATCTCACCCTTCCCCAGCCCATAACCGAAGAACGCCCCAAGTGTCCCGTGGTGACTCTGGCACCAAGTGACGGTAACGCTTCAGCGGAGCAAGTCGCCCAGTGACTCCGGGGTGAGCGGCTCGAGCGAGTCGACCACGAGCCGCCGCGGTGCCGCCGGGATCGTCACCCACTGCGCTACGGCGACCACTACGCGCCGGCCGCCGTACCGGACTCGGTCCCGGTGCTCGAGTCCTCGATGACCACGCACTGAGCCGGGTCCACGCCCAGCTTCGCGGCCGCGGTCAGGTACGGCTCGGGATGCGGCTTGCCGTGGGTCACCTCGTCCCCGGCGACGATCACATCGAAAGGGTTCGGCGGCAGATGCGTGAGAACAGCCTCGATCATCAGCCGGTACGACGCCGACACCAGAGCGCATGGCACTTCGGCCTTGCGCAACGCCTGCAGCAGTTCGACCGCGCCCGGCCGGTACTCGACCTCCCGCCGCAGCGCCTCGATCACCGCCCCGAACATCCGCTCGGCCAACTCCTCGTCGGTGATCACACCGTCGGGGATCCGCGCCATCCAGACCTTCACCGCTCCCGAGATCGCTGCCGACCAACTGCAGGCAGTCCTCGAGGGTCCAGGTCGCGCCGAGCGACGCGAGCAGCTCGATCTGCACCTCCCGCCCAGACCTTCTCGCAGTCGACCAACGTGCCGTCCATGTCCCACATCACCGCGTGGAGGTCCCTCATGAGGCGTTGAAGTACTTCGCCTCGGGGTGGTGGACGACCAGGGCGTCGGTCGACTGCTCCGGGTGCAGCTGCAGCTCCTCGACAGGTGGACGCCGATCCGCTCCGGCTCCAGCAGCTCGACCAGCTTGGCGCGGTCCTCCAGGTCGGGGCAGGCCGGGTAGCCGAACGAGTAGCGCGAGCCGCGGTAGCCCTGTCGCAGCATCCCGTCCAGCGTCGGCGTCCTCGCCGCCGAAGCCGAGCTCGTCGCGCACCCGGGCGTGCCAGTACTCGGCCAGCGCCTCGGTCAGCTGCACCGACAGCCCGTGCAGCTCGAGGTAGTCGCGGTAGCGTTCTTGGCGAACAGCTCGCCGGTCACCTCGGCGACCCGGCGCCCATCGTCACCAGGTGGAAGCGCGACCACGTCGAGCTCGCCGGACTCCTTCGGCCGGAAGAAGTCCGCCAGGCACAGGAACCGGTCCCGGCGCTGCCGCGGGAACGTGAACCGGGCACGCTCGGCGTCGTCCGTCGGGTCCAGCACCACGAGCGTCGTTCGCCCTCGCGACTAGCACGGCCAGTAGCCGTAGACGACGGCCGCCTCCATGATCTCCTCGGTCTGGATCCGGTCCAGCCACATCCGCAGCCGCGGCCGGCCCTCGGTCTCGACCAGCTCCTCGTACGACGGGCCGTCCCCGCCCCGCGTGCCCCGCAGCCCCCACTGGCCCATGAAGGTCGCCCGCTCGTCCAGGTAGGCGGCGTAGTCCGCGAGCGGGATGCCCTTGACGATCCGCGTCGCCCCAGAACGGCGGCGTCGGCACCGGGTTGTCGAGCGGCCACGTCGGAGCGGGCGGGCACCTCGTCGGCGGCCGGTCTCGAGCACGCCGGGTCGCGGACGGACCCGGCGCTTGCGCAGCGCCGGGCAGCTCGGCCCCGGGACGCCGCGCTTGACCGCCATCAGCGGCGTCCATCAGCCGCAGCCCCTCGAACGCGTCCCGGGCGTAGCGCACCTCGCCCTCGAACAGCTCGGCCGAGGTCCTGCTCGACGTACGCGCGGGTGAGCGCGGCGCCGCCGAGCAGCACCGGCCAGCGCGTCGGCCAGGCCGCGCTGGTTCATCTCCTCGAGGTTCTCCTTCATCACCACGGTCGACTTCACCAGCAGGCCGGACATGCCGATCACGTCGGCCCGGTGCTCCTCGGCGGCGTCGAGGATCGCGTTGACCGGCTGCTTGATGCCGAGGTTGACGACGCGTGTAGCCGTTGTTGGTCAGGATGATGTCGACGAGGTTCTTGCCGATGTCGTGCACGTCGCCCTTGACGGTGGCGAGCACGATCGTGCCCTTGCCCTCGTCGTCGGTCTTCTCCATGTGCGGCTCGAGGTGGGCGACGGCCGTCTTCATCACCTCGGCCGACTGCAGCACGAACGGCAGCTGCATCTGGCCGGAGCCGAACAGCTCGCCGACGATCTTCATCCCGGCGAGCAGTCGTCGTTGATGATCTCGAGCGCGGGCTTGCCGCGGCCGAGCGCCTCGTCGAGGTCGCGCCTCGAGCCCGTTGCGCTCGCCGTCGATGATGCGCCGCTTCAGCCGCTCGTCCAGCGGCAGCGCGGCCAGCTCCGCGGCCCGGTCGCCTTCAGCGTCGGCGGCGTCGACGCCGGCGAAGAGCTCGAGCAGCCGCTGCAGCGGGTCGTAGCCCGTCGCGCCGCCGGTCGTAGACGAGGTCGAGCGCCGCCTCCCGCTGCTCGTCCGGGATCTCGCGACCGGCACGATCCGGCTCGCGTGCACGATCGCCGAGTCCAGCCCGGCCTCGCACGCACTCGTGCAGGAACACCGAGTTGAGCACGTGCCGCGCGGCCGGGTTGAGGCCGAAGGAGATGTTCGACAGGCCGAGGATGGTCTGCACGTCGGGCCGGCGCCGCTTGAGCTCCCGGATCGCCTCGATCGTCTCGAGCCCGTCGCGGCGGGTCTCCTCCTGGCCGGTGGCGATCGGGAAGGTCAGGCAGTCGACGAGGATGTCGTCGACCGGCGCATCCCGCAGTCGCCGGTCAGCGTCGTCGAGCAGCCGCTCGGCGATCGCGACCTTGCACTCGGCGGTGCGCGCCTGGCCCTCCTCGTCGATCGTCAGCGCGACGACGGCGGCGCCGTGCTCGTGCGCCAGCGGCACGATCCGGTGCGAACCGGAGTCCGGCGCCTCGCCGTCCTCGTAGTTCACCGAGTTGAGCGCGCAGCGCCCGCCGAGCAGCTCGCAGCCCGGCCTCGATCACCGGCGGGCTCGGTCGAGTCGAGCATGATCGGCAGCGTCGACGCGGTGGCGAGCCGGCCGGCGACCTCGCGCATGTCGGCGACGCCGTCGCGGCCGACGTAGTCGACGCACAGGTCGAGCAGGTGCGCGCCGTCGCGGATCTGGCCGCGGGCGATCTCGACGCAGTCGTCCCAGTCGCTCGGCCAGCATCGCCTCGCGGAACGCCTTGCTAGCCGTTGGCGTTGGTGCGCTCCCCGATCGACAGGTAGGCGGTGTCCTGGCGGAACGGCACGTGCTGGTAGAGCGACGCGGCGCCCGGCTCGCGGCGCGGCCGCCGCGTCGGCGACCGTCGCGGCCGCGCGACCCGCTCGACGACCTGGCGCATGTGCTCGGGCGTCGTGCCGCAGCAGCCGCCGACCAGCGCCAGCCCGTACTCGCGCGTGAACGTGTCGTGCGCGTCGGCCAGCTCGGCGGGGTCAGCGGGTAGTCGCGCCCGTCCGCGGTCGAGCTCGGGCAGCCCGCGTTGGGCATGCAGGCGAGGCCGACCCGGGCGTGCCGCGACGAGGTAGCGCAGGTGCTCGCTCATCTCGGTCGGGCCGGTCGCGCAGTTCAGCCCGATCAGGTCGATGCCGAGCGGCTCGAGCGCGGTCAGCGCGGCGCCGATCTCGGTGCCGAGCAGCATCGTGCCGGTCGTCTCGACGGTGACGCTGACGATCAGCGGCAGGTCGGCGCCGGCCGCGTCGAGCGCGCGCTGGCGCCGATCACCGCCGCCTTGGCCTGCAGCAGGTCCTGCGCGGTCTCGACCAGGACCGCGTCGACGCCGCCGTCGACCAGCCCGCGCGACCTGCTCGGCGTACGCGTCGCGCAGCATGGCGAACGTCACGTGGCCCGAGCGTCGGCAGCTTGGTGCCCGGGCCCGACCGAGCCGAGCACCCAGCGCGGCCGCTCCGGCGTGCGACCAGCCGTCGGCCGCCTCGCGGGCCATGCCGGGCGCCGGCCTCGCGCAGCTCGTAGATCCGGTCGGCGATGCCGTACTCGCCGAGGTTGGCGAGGTTGGCGCCGAACGTGTTGGTCTCGACGCAGTCGACGCCGGCCTCGAAGTACGCGTCGTGGACGGCGCGCACGACGTCCGGCCGGGTGACGTTGAGGATCTCGTTGCAGCCCTCGTGGCCCTGGAAGTCGTCCAGCGTCAGGTCGTGCGCCTGCAGCATCGTGCCCATCGCGCCGTCGGCGACGACGACGCGCTCGGCGAGCGCCTGCGCGAGGGTCAGCCGGCTGGATGCGGGCTCATGGATCGGCCTGATCCGCGACGGTGGGTCGGGCGGCCAGCGTACGGCACCGAGCTACCGAGCGGGCCGAGGCTCGGGTGCGCGCGTACCGCCGGCGTAGGCGCGGCCGTGGAGCCGTCGCACGTACGGCTGGCAGCCGGATGCTGGCGACCCGGCCGAGGCCGTAGGACGACGGGGTGATCGAGCTCGAGTGGCCCGCCGAGCTGGACGACCCCGTCGTGATCGCCGCCTTCGAGGGCTGGAACGACGCCGGCGAGGCCGCCTCGGCGCCGTCGACCACCTGATCGACGCCTGGGACGCCGAGCTCGCTGGCCGCGATCGACCCCGAGGACTACTACGACTTCCAGGTCAACCGGCCGCCGGTCGGCTTCGACGCCGACGGCGGACGCGCGACTCACCTGGCCCACCACGCGGATCTCGCTGGCCCGGCCGCGCCGGCGCCGGCCGCGACATCGTGCTGATCCGCGGCATCGAGCCCAACATGCGCTGGCGGGCGTTCTGCGACGAGCTGCTCGATGTCGCCGACGAGCTGGGCGTCGAGCTGGTCGTCGTCGCTCGGCGCGCTGCTCGCCGACGTCCCGCACACCCGGCCGGTGCCGGTGACCGGCGTCTCGTCCGACCCGGAGCTGCCGCAGCGGCTCGGCCTGGAGCCGTCGCGCGTACGAGGGCCCGACCGGCATCGTCGGCGTCTTCCAGGACGCTGCCGCAGGCCGGGCGTGCCCGGCGTGTCGTTCTGGGCCGCGGTGCCGCACTACGTCGCCCAGCCGCCGTGCCCGAAGGCGACGCTCGCGCTGCTCGGCCAGGTCGAGGACCTGCTCGACATCGCCGATCCCGCTCGGCGACCTGCCCGAGGAGGCCCGGGCCTGGGAGCGCGGCGTCGACGAGCTCGCCGCCGAGGACCCCGAGGTCGCCGAGTACGTGCGCACGCTCGAGGAGGCCAACGCGACACCGCCGACCTGCCCGAGGCCAGCGGCGACGCGATCGCCCGCGAGTTCGAGCGCTACCTGAAGCGGCGGAACAAGTACACCAACTCCTTGCACCAGCCACCCCCTGAGCGGCGGTCACTCTACCGTGGCGATACTTCACCGAACGTCCTATCCTCTGCGGACGACAGCGGCTGCCCGCAGCACGGCTGCCGCGGCGGGGATCACGGGGAGCGGTGAATGCGCAGGTCACGTGCCCACGAGCGGGGCAGTAGGTCCCGCTCGCCGCGCGGCCGGCCGTGCTCGTCGTACTCGGCGCCGTCGCGGTCGTCGGTGTGCTCGGCGATCGGAAGCCCGACGTCGACCTCACCGCGCTGACGAGTTCGACGACCCGAGCGACGGTGGAGCAACTGGGTACGTCGGAATCGCTAAGGCGATTGTGGTGGCGCTGCTCCGGGCTGCGGGATCGTGCTAGTCGTGGGCGGTGTACGTCAAGGGCGCCTGCGGCGTCCGCTGCGCGGATCTTCGACCCTTGACCCACACCACCACGACCAGGGAAGGACGCAGCTTTCCCGGAGCAGCTCACCCGAATGGTCACACTCCCGGTGGGTACGGCTAGCCGGCCGGATCCGGGTTCATCTGGTGCCATGGCGTGGACCTCGCAGGCCGCCTAGCGGGGGCCTAGGACATGTCATGAGTTGTCCGAGGCCCCCAAAAGGTGTTCACGCCTCCGGGTTCTGCCCGTTTGCCCGCCATCCGGCCGGTTTCGTCCGCATCCCGGGACACTCGGCCGGATCACCCGTCGAGTCGTCGATTCCGGTTGACCCCGTCGGCGTGTCGTCGACCAGAATCCACGACTCGACGAAGAGGCCAGGGCCCGTTGGGGGACACCAGCGCGGGGTCCGGCGACACCACCACGCCCGAACCCGGCAACCACATCCGCCGGACCATCCACCCCACCCGGGACCACACCTCCCCGCGGGATCCGCTAGCTGCGTCCTTCCCGGTCGGGGTGGCGTGGGTCAAGGGTCGAAGATCCGCGCAGCGGACGCCGAAGGCGCCCTTGACGCACGCCACCCCGACCAGCACCATCCACGCAGCGGAGCCCGCCAACCACGCTGACGTTCACGGCCCGCCAACCACACTGACGTTTACGGCCCGCGAACCACACCGACTCTTACCACCCACCACACCCCCAGCACCCCGCCCAACCCCGAGAACCCCCAACCCACGGCGGCCTACGAACCGAGCTCGTGAGAAGCGGTCGTGATGACGTCGTCGAGTACCGCACGGGACGTAGTCAGGTCCGCGATCATCCGGTCGATGCGGTCGCGTTCGGCGGTCAGGTCGGTGACGAGCTGGGGTGTCGCGCGTTCGTTCGGGCCGCCGTCGGGGTCGCGCATGCACGGCAGCAACTGCGCGATCTTCTTGCTGTGCAGGCCGGCGGCGATACAACTCCTGGATCAGGATCACCCGGTCGACGGCCCGCTCCGGGTACTCGCGCTGGCCGCCTGGGGTCCGGTCCGACACCAGCAGGCCCTGCTGCTCGTAGTACCGCAGCGACCGCTCGCTCACCCCGGTCCGCCGGGCCAGTTCGCCGATCCGCACGATCGATCCTCCCCCAGGAATTGAACCTGACATTGATGTCAGATTCTACCGTGCCGGTATGACGCCTCTTCGACTACCGACCGATCACCGAACGCCCGCGACTCACCTGGCCCGACGGCAAGCGGGTCGCCTTCTACATCGGCCTCAACATCGAGCACTTCCTGCCCGACCAGCCGTCGACCAGCATCTGGCCGATCGACCTCGCACCCGACCCGCTCAACCACGGCTGGCGCGACTACGGCGCCCGCGTCGGTATCTGGCGCACCATGGAGATCCTCGACCGGTACGGCGTCCGCGCCAGCGTGCTGCTGAACTCGATGGTCGCCGAGCACAACCCGCAGATCATCAAGGCCGGCGTCGAACGCGACTGGGCCTGGCTCGCCCACGGCAAGACCAACTCCATCCTGCACACCGCACTGGAACCGGACGAGGAACGCAAGGTCCTCAGCGAGATCGTCGACACCATCGAGACCGCCACCGGCCGCCGCCCGCAGGGCTGGATGGGCCCGGGCCTGACCGAGACCCACAACACCCCGGCGCTCCTCGCGGAACTCGGTCTGAGCTACCTCCTCGACTGGACCAACGACGACCAGCCGTACCGGCTCAACGTCCCCGGCATGCTCAGCGTCCCGTACACGGTCGAGCTCAACGATCTGCTGATCTTCCCGCGCGGCATCACCGGCCCGGAGTTCGTCCAGATGCTCAAGGACCAGTACGACGTACTCCGCAGCGAAGCCGAGACCGGCGGCCGGGTGATGCCGCTGGCCCTGCACCCGTTCGTGATCGGTCAGGCGTTCCGCGCCAAGTACCTCGACCAGGCACTCGAGTTCCTCGCGTCACAGCCCGACATCTGGCTGACCACGAGCGACGAGATCGCCGCCCACTACACCGCCAGCTTGACTCCGAGCAACGCGTCGACGGCCTGAGCGATCAGCGCCGGAGCCGCTGTGTCATCGCCGTTCGCCTCGGCCCAAGTGTCGATCGCGGACAACGCGGCGACGGTGTCGAGGTCGTTGGTGAGCGCCGCTCGTACGGCGTCGACCGCCGCCGCACCGTCAGGACCCGAACCGCGGGTGACGGCGCCACGCCATACGTCCAGGCGCTCTTGCGCGCCGAGCAGCTCGGACGACGTCCAGAACCAGTCCGTCCGGTAGTGGTGCGCGAGGAGCGCCAGCCGGATCGCCATCGGGTCGGATCCGGCCAGGCGTTCCTTCGACACCAGCACCAGGTTGCCCTTGGACTTCGACATCTTCTCGCCGTCCAGGCCGACCATCGCCTGGTGCACGTACGCACGGGCGAACGGGTACTCCCCGGTCGCCACCTGCGCACCGCTGGCGGACATCTCGTGGTGCGGGAAGATCAGGTCCGACCCACCGCCCTGGACGTCGAACGTCATCCCGAGGTGTTCGAGCGCGATCGCCGAGCACTCGACGTGCCAACCCGGCCGGCCCCGGCCGAGCGACGAGTCCCAGGCCGGCTCACCCGGCCGCTCGTGCCGCCACACCAGGCTGTCCAGCGGGTCCTGCTTGCCCTCGCGATCCGGGTCCCCACCGCGCTCGGCGAACAGCGCCCGCATCGTCTCCCGGTCGTACCCGGACACGTTCCCGAACGCCGGGTCGGCCTTCACCGCGAAGTACAGATCGCCGTCCACCGAGTAGACCGCGCCGGCCCGCTGCAGATCCTCGACCGCACTCGCCACCAGGTCGATCGACTCGACCACGCCGATGTAGTGCTGCGGCGGGATCACCCGCAGCGCGGTCATGTCGTCGCGGAACAGCTGGATCTCCTGCTCTGCCAGGTCCGTCCAGTCGACCCCGGTCTCGGTCGCCCGCTCGAGCAGCGGGTCGTCGACATCGGTGATGTTCTGCGTGTAGTGGACCTCGTACCCGGCGTCCCGCCAGAGCCGGTTGATCAGGTCGAACGTCACGTACGTCGCCGCGTGGCCCATGTGCGTCGCGTCGTACGGCGTGATGCCGCACACATACATCCGCGCCGCACCGCCGTCGGCCGGTGGGACCTCCACCGGGCCGCCCGAGGCGGTGTCGTAGAGGCGCAGTCGCCGGGCCGGACCCGGCACGACCGGGATGTCTGGTTTCGTCCACGCCTGCATGCCCTGGAGCTTATTTGACGTCCTCCCCGCCGTGCACGACGGGGATTCCTTCCGTGCCGTTCACGCGGCACTCCGGCGGGTTCCTGCTTCGCGACGACTGCCGAACCGAAGTCCGGACTTACACCATCTCCACAGGCAGTCGCGGCCTGCCCAGCCGCCAAGATGTTGCGTGCCGCGTTCTCGTCGCGGTCGTGAATGACTCCACAGTCGCACTGCCACTCGCGGACGCTGAGCGGCTTCCTACCGCCCAGCACACCGCAAACCGAGCACAACCGAGTACTCGGGAACCAGCGGTCCACCTTCGTCACAGCCCGGCCGTACCGGGCCGCCTTCTCCTCCAACACCCGCAGAAACCGGCCCCATCCGGCGTCGTACACCGACTTCGCCAGCCTCGTCCGACCGAGCCCGGCGATCGACAGGTCTTCGACATGAACCGCTTGGTTCTCGCGGATCAAACGAAGAGCCGTCTTGTGGGCGTGATCGGCGCGGGCGTCCCGCACCTTCCGGTGCAGCACGGCGACCCGGCGACGAGCCTTGCTGCGGTTGGCCGAACCTTTCTGCTTGCGAGACAGAGCCTTGTCAGCACGCGCGAGACGACGTTCGGCCTTACGTAGGTGACGCGGGTTCTCAACCTTCTCCGTCGTACCGTCCGTAGCCGCTACGGTCGCGAACATCGACAACCCGAGGTCCACACCAGCCTGACGCTGGACCCTCGGCAACGGCGTGTCTGCGACCTCCACCACGAACGACGCGTAGTAGCGCCCATCAGGCTCCAACACGACAGTGACCGACGACGGGACAGAGGGCAGATCCCTGGACCAGCGGACCTTCAGTTCCCCAACCTTGGCCACATACAGCCGCTCACCACGCAGCGAGAACCCGTTGCGGGTCAGGCGGATGCTCTGACGGTTCCCCTTCCTCCGGACCCACGGGCGCCCCATCTTGCTGCCCTTGCGGCGACCGGACAGCGAATCGAACCAGTTCTTGTACGCACGGCGCGCATCGTTGCACGCCTGGACGAGCGCCACCGAGGGCGCTTCCGCGAGCCACACCCGCTCCGGCGTGGTCTTCGCCAGCGTGACCACACGCCGCTGAATCTCGGAGTCGCTGAGCTTCTCACCCGCCTCATAGGCCTCTTGGCGCAGGCGCAACGAGTCGTTGAACACCACGCGCGCACAGCCGTACACCCGTGCCAGCGCTCGCCTCTGCGGCGCGGTCGGATATAGGCGAAACCTGTAGCGAACGATGCTCACGGAACGTGAGACTATCCTGGGCATGTGACAGTTTCTGGCGGGCATCGGCCGTGGGTAGACACGTGTCTTCGGCCCTACCCGCCCAAGGTGTCGGACTCGACTGGCGCCGTCTACTATCCCGCCGTGCTCAGAACGCGGGCCACGGGATTGCCGGCCAGTCGTCGCTGGGGAGCGGATGCGTCCCGGTCTTCAGCAGCATCCCGCACCGCTCCCGGGTCGCCGTCAGCTCCACCGCGGTGATCAGCTCACACAACTGCTGGCCGAGCACGCCGGCGAGCTGGTCGGCCAGTTTGCGTACGTCGTCAAGCAGGTCGGCCGGGATCTGTTCGCCGGCCCAGCCCCACAGGACCGTCCGCAGCTTGTCGTCCGCGTTGAAGGTGACACCGTGGTCGACGCCGAACACCCGCCCGTCGCCCGGGTTCAGCACGTGGCCGCCCTTGCGGTCGGCATTGTTGACCACGGCATCGAATACGGCCATCCGCCGCAACGCCTGGTTGTCCGCGTGCACCAGCGTCACCGGGTTGTGCCGGCCGTCGAGCGCATCGAGTACGCCGATCCACCCGGTCGGCACGCGTCCCTGCGGAACGATGTCGACCAGCTCGGTCTCCCCCGGCCCGAGGTCGGCCTCGTCGATCCACAGCTGCACCATGCCCTCGCCGAGCGGCCCGTCCCGCAGCAGCGTCGGCGGCACCAGCGACCACCCGAGCGCCTCGGACACGACGTACGACGCATACTCGCGCTGGGCCAACGTGCCGTCGGGGAAGTCCCACAGCGGCCGCTCCCCCTGGACCGGTTTGTAGACCACCGTCGCGGACTCGCCGTCGCGGTTCACCGAGCCCTGGAAGGTGCCGTTCGACGCGGCCACCAGCCGGCCGTGCAGGGAGAGCTCCCCCAGGGCGAGCAGGTCGTTCATTCCGGCAGGTGCCTGCGGTAGCCGTTGGCGCGCGGGCAGATGTGTCCTTCCGCGTCGATCGGCCGGCCGCAGAACGGGCAGCTCGGACGTCCGGACGCGACCAGCGCGACGGCCCGGCGGGCGAACGCGCGGGCCTGCTCCTCGCTGATCCGGACGATGAACACCTCGGCGTCCTCCGACTCCATCGCGGCCGTCACCGGGTCGGTCTCCTCCAGTTCTGCCTGCTCGCCGGTGACGACCGAGAACACCTCGATCACGACCCGCTCGGCGTCGGCCTCCCAGGCCAGGGTCATCGTGCCGGCCCGGAACTCCTCCTCGATCGGCTGCTCCAGCGGATCGGTGTCGTCGGCGCCGCCCGGCGTCACCGGGTCCCGGTCGAACCGCCGGGCCACCTCGTCCAGCATCACGTCGAGCCGCTCGGCGAGCGCCATCACCTGTTCCTTCTCACAGGCCACCGAGGTCAGCCGGGCACCGGCCCGCGCCTGCAGGAAGAACGTCCTCGCACCGGGTTCCCCCACGGTGCCGGCGACGAACCGGTCAGGGTCGTCGTAGGAATGCACAACTCGCGCCATATGCAGACCCTATTACCGTCCGCCGACCACTGCGTCCGAGGTCTGCTTCTTGGTCCTCCGGGTCTTCGGCCGGGGCTTCGGGATGAGTGACGCGAGCTCGCTGCCGGAGTCGTTCAGCCGGACCAGGAACGGGCGGGTCGCGGTGTAGGTGATGATCGTGGTCGTCGCGGTGTCCACGACGATCCGCTGGAACGTGTCCAGGTGCTGAGCGAGGGCGTCCGCGACGATCGCCTTGATCACGTCGCCGTGCGACACCGCGACCCACAGCGCGCCGTCCCCGTGGCTCTTCGCCAGCGCCGCGTCGTGCGCCCGTACGGCGTCCACGGCGCGCTGCTGCATCGCCCGCATGGACTCCCCGTTCGGGAACGTCACCGCCGACGGGTGCTGCTGGACGACCGGCCACAGCGGGTCCTTCATCAGCGTCGACAGCTGCTGCCCGGTCCAGTCGCCGTACCCACACTCGGTCAGTCGGCGATCCGTTGCCGGACGCAACGCGTCGTGGTGTTTCGCGATCGCCACCGCGGTCTGCTTGCAGCGCTCCAGCGGCGAGGTGATGATCGCGGCCAGCGGCAGCTCGGCCAGCCGCTGTGCGACCACCTCTGCCTGCTGCACGCCGGTCTCGTCCAGCTTCACCCCCGGCGTTCGGCCGGCCAGCGTACCGGACGTGTTCGCGGCGCTGCGGCCGTGCCGGACCAGAATCACCGTGGGCATGCGATGCACGTTATCCGGTCGGGCAAGCCCCGGTGCCATGATGGGTGGGTGA
Organism: uncultured Actinomycetota bacterium; assembly: GCA_963770725.1. Lineage (GTDB taxonomy): Bacteria > Actinomycetota > Actinomycetes > Propionibacteriales > Kribbellaceae > Kribbella. The sequence goes on along the minus strand of CAVYQT010000003.1, from coordinate 121,362 downwards.
TCGTGGACTGCGGCGTGTACGCCGAGGGCGAGCGTCAGGACCTGCCGAAGGATCCCGAGACCGTTGCCGACGCCATCGACGACGACGGCAGCAGTTTCGGCTGGGTCGGCCTGCACGAGCCGACGGACACCGAGATGCGCCGGGTCCAGCGGCTGTTCGGCCTGCACGAACTGGCCGTCGAGGACGCGCTCAAGGCCCACCAGCGCCCCAAGGTCGAGCGGTACGGCGAGGCGATCGTCGTCGTACTGCGCACCCTCTGGTACGTCGACGAGGGCGACGCCGTGGAGACCGGTCAGCTGAGCATCTTCGTCGGTCCCCGGTACGTCGTCACCGTCCGGCACGGCGAAGGCGGTGAACTGGCCACCGCCCGCCATCAACTCGAGGAACGCGCCTCGATGCTCGGTCACGGGCCGGCTGCCGTCCTGTGGGCGATCTGCGACTCGGTGGCCGACGGGTACGAGGAGGTCGCCGAGCAGGTCGAGATCGACGTCGACGAGGTCGAGTCGTCGGTGTTCTCGCCCGAGCGCACCAGCGACGCCGAGCGGATCTACAAGCTCAAGCGCGAGGTGCTCGAGATGCGCCGCGCGATCGCACCACTGCGCGACCCGATGGAGCAGTTCGCCCACGGCGTACCGGGAATCACCCCGAAGGCCTCGCCGTTCTTCCGCGACGTCGCCGACCACGTGAACCGCGTCTCCGACCAGACCGAGGCCCTCGACGCGCTGCTCAGCTCGGCCCTGAACGCGCACCTGGCCCGCGTCTCGGTGCAGCAGAACGACGACATGCGCCGGATCTCGGCCTGGATCGCCATCGCCGCGGTTCCGACCATGGTGGCCGGGATCTACGGGATGAACTTCGACAACATGCCCGAGCTGCGCTGGCACTACGGGTACTACGCCATCCTGATGCTGATGGCGGTCACCTGCTTCACCATGTACCGCTTCTTCCGAAAGGTCGGCTGGCTCTGAGGCCGGCTAGGTCGCGGTGACCGTGCTGGTGGCCAGGAGGATGACGATGACGATGCCGATCAGGATCCGGTAGAACGCGAAGATCTCGATCGTGTGTTTGGCGACGAACCTCAGCAGCCAGGCCACCGACGCGTACGCGACGACGAAGCTGACCAGGGTGCCGACCAGCACCGGCACCAGTCCGACGTCACCGTCGAGCGCGTGCGGGAGCTCGAACACCGCGGCACCGACCAGCGCCGGGATGCCGAGCAGGAACGCCATCCGGGTCGCGGCCACCCGGTCGAGGCCGCGGAACAGGCCGCCGACCATGGTCGCACCGGAACGCGACACCCCCGGGACGAGCGCCAGGCACTGGACGAGGCCCATCACCACCGCGTCGATCAGGGTGATCCTGGTCAGCGGCCGGCTCTTGCTGCCCAGCCGCTCCGCCGCGACCATCACGAACGACCAGCCGATGAGCGACGCGGCGACCCACCACAGGCTGCGCAACGGACCCGAGATGATCTCCCGGCCGAGGTACCCGACGACGCAGATCGGAAGCGAGCCGATGATCACGAACCAGCCCATCCGGTGATCGAACTCACCCCGGTACTCGGGGTGCCGCAGTCCCTTGAACCAGGCGACGGCGTACGTCCGGATGTCCGTCCACATGAACAGCACCACGGCCGCGATCGCGCCGACCTGGATCACCGCGGTGAAGGCGGTGATCGCCGGGTCGTCGATCTGCTGGCCGAGCATCTTCGAGGCGATGGTCAGATGCCCGGTGCTGGAGACCGGCAGGAACTCGGTCAGGCCCTCGACGATGCCGAGGATGATGGCTTCCCAGATGGACACTCAGCCACCGACCCCGGCGAGCTCGAGCGCCTCGGCGACCGTGCGCAGGTCGGCGATCCGCTGCTCCACCGTCGACGCGAACGGGGTCAGCGCGACCGTGGTCGCCCCGGCCTCGGCGTACGCGGTGAGCTTCTCGGCCATCCGCTCCTTGCCGCCGAGCAGTGAGATCGAGTCGATGAATCCGTGCGGTACGGCGGCCATCGCGTCGCGGTGCTGCTTGGCCAGGTAGAGGTCCTGGATCCGCTTGGCCTCCTCGGCGTACCCCATCCGGACGGCCAGGGCGTTGTAGAAGTTCTTCTCCCGGCTGCCCATGCCGCCGATATAGAGCGCGGCGTACCCCCGGATCGGGTCGGCCGCTGCCTGCAGGTCGTCGCCGGACATCACCGGCACGGACGCGACGACATCGAAGCCGTCGAGTCCTGCTTGACGGGTCTCGCGACCCGTCTTGATGTGGTTCAACTGCTCTCCCAGATAGGCGGGGTCGTTCAGGATGCCGAGCCAGCCGTCGGCGATCTCGCCGGCCAGCTCGAGGTTCTTCGGGCCGACCGCGGCCAGGTACACCGGCACGTGGTCGCGGAGCGGGTGGATGGACAGCTTCAGCGGCTTGCCCGGCCCGTCGGGCAGCGGCAGCGTGAAGTGCTCACCTTCGAAGGCCACCGTCTCACGTCGCATCGCCGCGTTCACGATCGCGACGTACTCCCGGGTGCGGGCCAGCGGCTTGTCGAACCGGACGCCGTGCCAGCCCTCGGACACCTGGGGTCCGGACACGCCGAGGCCGAGCCGGAACCGGCCGCCGGACAGCGTGTCCAGGGTGGCCGCGGTCATCGCGGTCATCGCCGGGGTCCGGGCCGGGATCTGGAACACCGCCGAACCGACGTCGATGGTCGAGGTCTGCGCGGCGATCCAGGTCAGTAGCGTGGCGGCGTCCGAGCCGTACGCCTCCGCGGCCCAGGTGACCGAGAAACCGAGTGCTTCGGCCTCCTTCACCAGCCTCAGATGATCCAGATGGTCGTCGCCACCGAAGACGAAGCCGATGTTGAGTCCGAGTCGCATGACAGGCGAGCCTAACGAGCCGTTGTCGGTGGCGGCCAATAGGCTCGGCTCATGCAGCAACGCTATCTCGGTCACAGTGGACTGGCGGTGAGCCGTCTCGGCCTCGGCACCATGTCCTGGGGGCGTGACACCGACGAGCACGAGGCGCGCGAGCAGCTCGCCGCGTTCGTGGCCGCCGGCGGGACGCTGATCGACACGGCGGCGGCGTACGGCGATGGTGACAGCGAGCGACTGATCGGCTCCCTGCTCGGTGACGTGGTGGAGCGCGACGACCTGGTGATCGCGACCAAGGCAGGCTTCAGCGTCCGCCGCGGCGAGCGGATCACCGACACCTCCCGCGGCGCCCTGCTGCGGGACCTGGAGGGCTCCCTGCGCCGGCTGAACACCGACCACATCGACCTGTGGCAGCTGCACACCTGGTCGGACGACGTACCGCTGGAGGAGACGCTGTCGGCGCTCGACCATGCGGCGAACTCGGGCAAGGTCCGGTACGTCGGCGTCTCGAACTACGCCGGCTGGAAGTCGGCCCGGGCCGTCACCTGGCAGCAGGCGTGGCCCGGTCGCGCGGTCCCGGTGTCGAACCAGGTCGAGTACTCGCTGCTCGCCCGGGACGCCGAGGCGGACGCGATCCGGGCGGCCGGCGGCCTGGGGATCGGGGTGCTGGCCTGGTCGCCGCTTGGCCGCGGTGTGTTGACTGGGAAGTACCGCACCGGGATTCCGGCCGACTCCCGGGCGGCATCTCAGCATCTGTCCAGATTCGTCGACCCCTACCTCGACGGCCGCGGTTCGGGCATCGTGGAGGCAGTCGCGCGAGCCGCTGACGGGCTCGGCTGGACACCACTCGAGGTGGCGCTCACCTGGGTTCGGGACCGGCCGGGGGTGTCGGCGGCGATCGTCGGGGCCCGGACGGCGATGCAGCTCAAGTCGGTCCTGGGTGTGGAGGAGCTCACCCTCCCGCCCGCGATCGTCGCAGCGCTGGAGGACGTGTCGTAGAGCTGGGCCTGCTGGTCTTTTCGGGAGAGTGCGGATGGCCGAATACGAACTGCAACAGTTCGAGGTGTCCAGGACGGAGTCGCGCGGCGCGGTCCGCCGGTTGCTGACCGAGCACGCGGAGTACGGCGGCTGGGAACTGGCCCGGCTTCGTCGCTACCCGGACGGCACCCGACGAGTCTGGCTCCGCCGCCGAATCATCCGGGTGATGCGAACCCTGTAAGCAAGGCCGTCACCAGTAGCTGGGTTTCAGAGGTCATGCTGGATCCAGACGTTGGGTTCGGCGTAGATGGCGCGGTCGTGGTCCACGTCGGCCAGGACCGGGACCAGGGCCCCGGGGACGATGACCTCGCCGGTGTGGTCGAAGGGCAGGCCGGTCCAGGTGCGCCATTCGGCGAGGGAGCCGGCCATCAGCATCGAGGTGCTGGCGACCTTCACGATCCTGCCGCCGGCCTTCACATGCACCCGCAACCACGGGTCGACCGGAAGGCCGTCCTCCTGGGTCTGATCGACGTACTGCGTCATCGGCATCCGGGCGTCGGTCTTGCCGTTCGGGCGGACCGGAGCGTACAGGGTCGTGTGACCCTTCGCCTTCACCGCGTCGCGCAGCGCGGCGAGCATCCGGTAGGACAGGCCGCGGCCGAGGTGGGTCGGCTTGATCACGATCTCCAGGGCGCTGGACACGTTCGTCTCCCGCTCGTGGCGGAGATCCTCGAAACCCCACTGCATCACCTGGTCCCAGCCGCGCGACGGCAGCTCGGACCGGTCCTCGAGCGGGAACGCGAACGGGATGCTGCGCGAGTGGGCGACCAGTTCACCGTCCTCGGTCGCGATCAGGCACTGGTCCGCGAACTCGGTCGCCACCTGACCGATCAGCGCGTCGGCGACCAGGTCCTGCAGCATGAACTGCGGCCAGACGTTCCAGAAGTCACCCAGCCAGCTGGTGACCTCAGGCCGCTCGGCAAGGGTGGTGATCACGATGTCGGACATGCTCGGCAGTCTCGCACTGCATCGGTCTTGCTTTCACCAGGATTGCCAGCGCGACGAGCGTCGTGAGCAGGCCGGCGCCGACCAGGGTGCTCTCGGCGCCGGCCGCCGCGATGATCGGCCCACCGGCCAGCATCCCGGCCGAACTCCCCGCGTTCACGACCACGGTCTGCCCGGACAGCAGCGCCCGCCGCTCAGCCCCGGCCGACGTTCGGGTGATCAGGACCGAGATCGCGGCGATCCCGAGTACGACGGCCGTGCCCGCAAGACCGCCCATGAGGGCAACGAACGCCGAGTGAGTCCACAACCCCATGGCGGTCCAGCACAACCCCATGAAGGCCCAGGCCATCGCGGCCAGGAGTACTGACGGCAGGCGACGTACGACGGCCAGTGAGATCGCCGTGCCGATGACGGACCCGACGCCGTACCCGGTCATGCCTGCAGCCAGGTAGACGCCGGGCTCACCACGCTGCGCACCGATCACCGACAGGCCGAGCGTGAATGCAAACCAAGTCACACAGCCAGTACCGCGAACGATCCAGCCGTACAGCAGGTCCGGACGGCCTCTGAGGCTGGCACGGATCGAGGGAGTCGCCACGCTCTCAGGAGCGCGCTCGCCCTGCACGCTGCAAGCCAGGAGCCCAGCAGCGACGACAGCGACCGTTTCTGGCCCACCACGGCGACAGCAGCACGGGTACGCCGGACGCACCGCCGACCAACCCGGTAGCAGCGACAGAGCCGGTCTCGTGGAGGATCACCAACGGCAGCGCCACCTGCGCGATCCTGAACGCCAGGTCTGCCACACCGCCACCAGCGAGCAGTGCGAGCGCCTCGTTCCGAGCTCTCATGCCTTTGATTCTTGGAGTTATCAAGCCGTCCGGGTAGTCCGCCAATGGTTGGTGGTTGCCATAGGCTGAACCTATGGGCTCATTACCATCGGTGGACGACCTGCGGCTGGTCCAGGCGATCACCCGGACCGGCGCCGTCGGCACCGCGGCCCGGGAGCTGCGCATCTCGCAACCGTCCGCATCGCAGCGGCTGGCCCGGCTCGAGCGCATGTGCGGCACCAAACTGTTCGAGCGCGACACCCGCGGCGCCCGCCCCACCCCGGCCGGCACCGAGCTCGGCCGCCGGGCCGACCACATCCTCGGCCACCTCGAGGAGGTATACGCCGCCACCCGCGAGGCCGCCGCCGGTTCCCGGCTCGTGATCGGCACCTTCGCCAGCCTGGCGCCCATCCTGTTCCCGGTCCTCGACGCCGACCTGCCCGACCTCGACATCCAGCAGCAGGTCGACCACGGCCACTTCCTGGTCGAGCGGATCGCGGAAGGCGCCATGGACGCCGCCTTCATCGCCATCGCCGACCAGATGACACTGCCCCGCGGCACGATCGCCCGCCGGGTCGGCCGCGACGAACTCGTTCTCTTCGTCCCTCCGGGAGCGACCCCGCCCGGCCGCGGCAAACAACCGTTGAAGGAGCGGCCGATCCCGTACTCCACCTACGACCGCGGTGCCGAGGAGATCCACGCCCGCCTGGTCGCCCTCGGCGGCGTCCCCCGCCGCGGCGTGACGCTGAGCACCACGGTCGCCATGGCGCGCCGCCGTACCCAACTCGCCCTGGTCCCCCGCAGCGCGCTCGCCACCGAACTCCGCCCCGGCGAACGCCTCGTCCCCGCCCCGTTCCGCTACCGCCTCACCTTGTCCCTCGTCACCACCCCCACCCCGCCCAAGCCGCTCATCCGCTACCTCCCCGAACTCCGCACCACCCTCAACCTCTTGTGAGTCAGGGCTTCCGGTACGACGCTGGAGCTGAGGTGAGTGCGATGACGGTGCGGCAGTGGACAGTCGACATCGAGATCAACGAGGTCGAGGACGAACGGACGACGCATGCCGAGGCCCGGCTGCGGACCGACGGAGAACAGTTGACCGGCCGCGGTACGGCGTACCGGCACCCGCACGATGCCGAGGTGCCGCAGATCGGCGACGAACTGGCCGCGGCGCGGGCGCTGTCAGAGCTCTCGCATCGCCTGATCCTGGCCGCGGCGCAGGACATCGAGGAGATCACGCACCGCGCGCCCCGGCTCCGAAGCTGACTGCCTTCGTGGGGTCAGGCCTGCTGCCTTGTGGCTCAGGCCTGGTCGAGGAAGCGGTCCAGGACCCGGGAGCCGAACTCCAGCGCGCTGGTCGGGACCCGCTCGTCGATGCCGTGGAACATGCCCATGAAGTCCAGGTCCGGCGGCAGCTGCAGCGGCACGAACCCGAAGCACCGAATCCCGAGCCGGCTCCACGACTTGGCGTCCGTACCGCCCGACATGAGCAGCGGCGCGGTTCGGCTCTGCGGGTCCTCGGCCGCCAGGCACGCCTTCATCGCCTCGACCAGGCCGCCGCTGAACTCGGTCTCCAGCGCGATGTCCTCGACCACGGCCTCCCGCCGGACCTTGTCGCCGATCAACTCGTCGATGGTGGCGAAGAACTCGTCCTCGTACCCGGGCAGGAACCGGCCGTCGATGTGCGCCTCGGCGTCACCCGGAATCACGTTCACCTTGTAGCCGGCGTTCAGCATCGTCGGGTTGGCCGTGTTCCGGATCGTCGCGCCGAACATCCGGCTGAAGCTGCCCAGCTTCGCCAGCGTCTCGGTCATGTCCTCCGGGTCGAGCTCGACCTCGAGCACGTCCTCCAGCGTCTTCAGGAACTCCCGGACCGTCGGTGTCATCCGGAGCGGCCACTCGTGCCCGCCGATCCGGGTCACCGCCTCGACCAGGTTGGTGACCGCGTTGTCGTTGTTGATCATCGACCCATGTCCCGCCGTACCGCGGGCCTTGAGCCGCATCCAGCTCATCCCCTTCTCGGCGGTCTCGATCAGGTACAGCCGCAGGTCGTCCTTCACCGTGACCGAGAACCCGCCGACCTCGCCGATCCCTTCGGTGCAGTCGGCAACGGTGTCCGGGTGGTTGTTGATCAGCCACTGAGCGCCGTACACACCGCCGGCCTCCTCGTCCGCGGTGAACGCCAGCCGCACCGGCCGCCGCGGCTTCACCCCGGCCCGCTGCCGCGCCCGGACCACCGACAGCACCATCGCGTCGAAGTCCTTCATGTCGACCGCGCCCCGGCCCCACACGCACCCGTCGAAGATCTCCCCGGCGAACGGGTCCACCTTCCAGTCCTTCGGATCGGCCGGTACGACGTCCAGGTGCCCGTGCACCAGCAGCGGGTCGGCCGACTGGTCCTCGCCCTCCCAGTGCGCGATCAGCGTGGCCCGGCCCGGCTCCGACTCGTAGATGGTGGACTCGATCCCGACCTCGTCCAGCTTGGCCGCGACGTACTCCGCGGCGATCCGCTCGCCGTTGCTCTTACCGTTGCCGTAGTTCGTGGTGTCGATCCGGATCAGCTCACTGCAGAGCTCCACCACCTCGGCGTCGGGGGTGTACGACGGACGGTCGCCAGGCGTCGGAGTAGTCATGGCCCCATCCTGCCCCACGGCCGAATGACATCGGAGCAGCCGGGTATGAGGAAAGTGTGAAGGGCGACCGGGTGGAGATCGTCGTCGACACCGGCAGTGGCGTGTCGACGTATGAGATCACCGCGACCAAGGCCGGTCGCCGGGTCGAGATCAACACCACCCGGAACCTGACCGAGGTCGTCGAGGTCACCCGCAGCGGGACCCCGATCCGTACCGCCCGATTCATCACCGCTCGGGTGATCGCACTGGTCGAACACCCGGCCCCGAACCGATCAGGCCCGACATGAGGACCGACCAGGTGACCGTCGAGTCGTCCGGCGTCGAACTACCCGGTGATCTGGCCGTGCCCGCACCCGCGAACGGCCTGGTGATCTTCGCCCATGGCAGCGACAGCAGCCGCCACAGTCCGCGCAACCAGTACGTCGCGCACGTCCTGAACCAAGCCGGTCTCGCGACACTGCTGTTCGACCTCCTGGCGCCGGCGGAGGCCGCCGACCGCAGGAACGTCTTCGACATCCCCTTGCTGGCAGACAGGCTCGCGGCCGCTCATACCTGGGCAGGTGACGGATTCGGGCCGGTCGCGTACTTCGGCGCCAGCACGGGAGGAGCGGCCGCACTGTGGTCGGCGGGCGGCGGTTCCGACGACGTACGGGTCGTGGTCTCGCGCGGCGGAAGGGTCGACCTGGCCGGCCAACGGCTCGCGGACGTGACCGCGGCGACCCTCCTGATCGTCGGCGAGTTGGACACCGACGTACTGGAGTTCAACCTCGACGCCCAACGGCAGTTGCGGTGTGACAACCACCTGGAGGTCGTTCCCGGCGCCACCCACCTCTTCGCCGAACCGGGCACGCTCGAGCGGGTCGCCGAACTGGCTCGCGACTGGTTCAGAACCCACCTATGAGCCGGCAAGCCGACCTGGTCTCCCTCCAGCACGCCCTCGCCCAGGCGACACCCCGACAATGGACTCCCCCGGAACAGTTCCTCATCGGCGCGGCCTGGATCTGCTTTCCACGCGGTCTGTCAGGTCCAGGCTCGGCCGAGGACCCAGCCTGGGCAGCCGCCGTCGTCATGGACGGCCGCCGCATCCTCGGGCGGGCGTCGATCGTCGGTCATTCCTCAGCGCCGTACGTCCCCGGCCTGCTGGCCCTCCGACTCGGCCCGCTGTTCGAAGACGTCGTACGACGCCTCCGGCCGCTACCCGATGTGTTGCTCCTGGACGCAACCGGACGCGATCACCCTCGACGGGCCGGGTTGGCGACACACCTGGGCGCGGTGCTGGACCTTCCTACCGTCGGTGTCACCCATCGCCCGTTGATCGCCTGCGGAGACTGGCCCGCCGACGAAGTCGGCGCCACCGCACCGCTCACGATCGGCGCTGACCAGGTCGCTACCTGGCTCCGAACGAAGCGGGGCACGCGGCCGCTCGTCGTCCACGCTGCCTGGCGAACCGACCTCGTCACAGCGGTCCACGTCGTTCGGACGTCGCTTGCCGGACACCGGACGCCGGAACCGCTGCGAGAGGCCCGTCAGTTGGCCCGCCGAGCCCGCGGGTCAGAGCACCTTTAGACCGTATGCAGTGACTGCTCCGCGCCCGGGAGAGTGGAGTGGTTGCTGGCCGGGACCTCGCTCACGCAATCTCGTGGGTTACCGAGCGCGTTTCCGTGCTTGGCCTTTCCGACAGGTGTGAGGAGGCCCCGGTGTTTACTGAGCGTACGAGTGTTGGGCTGGATGTGCACGCCCGGTCGGTCGCCGCGGCGGCGATCGATGGGCTGACCGGGGAGGTGTTCAGGGCGCGGTTGACGCCGTCGCACGGTGAGGTGCTGGACTGGATCGGCAGGTTGCCGGGCCCGTGCGCGGTGGTGTATGAGTCCGGGCCGACCGGGTTCGGGCTGGCGCGGGCGCTGATCGCGGCGGGGGTGCGGTGCGAGGTGGCGGCGTCGTCGAAGCTGCAGCGGCCGGCCGGGGATCGGGTGAAGACCGACCCGCGGGACGCGCTGCGTCTGGCCCGGTTGTTGCGGCTGGACGAGATCGTGGCGGTGCGGATACCGGGCCCGGCCGAGGAGGCCGCGCGTGATCTGGTCCGCGCCCGGGAGGCGTCGAGGCAGGATCTGATGCGGGCGCGGCATCGGGTGTCGAAGCTGTTGCTGCGGCAGGGGATCGTGTATTCCGGTGGTAAGGCGTGGACCGAGCTGCATGACCGGTGGCTGCGCCAGCAGCGGTTCGACGCGATGCCGACCCAGGCCGCGTTCGACGACGCCTACGAGACGGTTGTGCTGGCCACAGCCCGGCGCGCCCGCCTGGACGAGAAGATCATCACCCTGGCCGGGGACTGCGAGTTCACTGCGGTGACGCGGCGGCTGGCGTGCCTGCGGGGCATCTCCACGCTGACCGGGTTCGCGCTCGCGGTCGAGATCGGCGACTGGGAACGGTTCACCGGGGCCAGCATCGGCGCTTATGTCGGGCTGGTGCCCAGCGAACACTCATCTGGGCAGCACCGGGTGCAGGGCGCGATCACCAAGACCGGCAACACCCACGTGCGCAGGTTGCTGGTCGAGGCCGCCTGGCATCACCGCACCACCTACACCCCCGGTGTGGTGCTGCGGCGCCGCTGGGACCAGGCACCGCCCGCGGCCCGGGCCCGTGGGCATGCCGGCAACCAGCGGCTGCACGAGCGCTGGGTCAGCCTGAACCTGCGCAAGAAACGGCCGGTGATCGCCAACGTCGCCGTCGCCCGCGAACTGGCCGGCTGGTGCTGGTCCCTGGCGGTGCTGCCCGACGACTGATCCGATGACCTCTCCCACAAGCTGACCGTGGGGGTCCACGAGTCCAGGAACGCAGCGCGAGGAGCAACGCGCCCCCGAGGCTATGAGCAACCGCGAACGCCGCAAGGCGTTTCGGCCACGCCCGTCCTTAGACTTGCGCAACGCTCCAGCCGAACACACGGTCCTGCAGGTAACCAACCCGCGCATATCAGCCTCGACCACGCGTCGTGCAACGACACGCTGTCCTCGGCCTCGCCCCCCACGGTCCCCCTCCCCCCTCTTCCCCCACGCAACGCCGCACAGCATGACGTCGTCCTCGCCGACGTCAAGACCAAGCCCCTACGGGGGTGGCCTCCGGCCAGCCTTGACACCGGCTGCGAGGCGCCGTCGAAGCGGCACCTAACCGGGGGGAATGTGGCACTGTCCTGACCCGGCGAGACCAGGACAATTTCGCCCTGCCCACTTGACAAGCAACCCCTACATATCAGCCTGAATCCGTGGACCGGTCTGGTTGTTGAGCCTGGTGGGTGATTGCTGAGCTTGGTTGGCCGGTGGTCGTGGCTGGACGCGACTGGTTCGCTGGTCTGCCCAGCCTTTCCACGTTGGTCTCCGGTTGGTGCCGCGTGCGGCGGGTGGTCGGTGGTCAGGCGGTGATCGGTGGCCCGGTGATGGCGCCGAACACCTTTGTCCACAAGGCGGTCCACTGTTCGGCCCAGGGCCAGTGGGTGGGCAGGTGCAGGACCGGGCGGCGTTGGGGGCGGGCGAGCCGGGCGGGGACGGTGATGAGGTGGCGGCGGAGTGTCGCTCCGCGGGCAACCGCGTGACCAGGGCTGGTGAGGGTGCCGGCGGCGCGGAGCAGGTTGTGGGTAATGGCCGCGCAGGTCGCCCAGGCGCTGTTGGCCGCGAAGCGACCCGATGGCAGGTGAGCCAGCGGTCCGTCGATCAGGTCGGCGAACACGGTCTCGATGATCGCGTGCCGGCGGTGGGTCAGGTCGGCCTCGACGGTGGGGTCGGTGCTGTTGGTGAAAAACGGATGGTAGCGCCAGATGTCGAACAGTTCGTCGGTCTTGGCCTTGTCGCGGACCCGGCGCACGACCAGCCGGGCGGTGACCGGGTGTTTGGTCGAGGCGAACGCGGTGAACTCGACCTCGGCGACCTCGGCGTCGGAGATCAGCTCGCCGGTGTCGGGATCGACCACCGCGCCCGGGTAGTGCACCGGCGTCCAGGCGTCATCGGGGATAGAGCCGATCGCGGCGTTCACCGGGCGAGTCTTGGTCAGCACCACCGAGAACCACACCTTGGCCTTGAGGCACGCGTTGACGACGGCGCTGTTGCCGTAGGCCGAGTCGCCGCGGACCAGGATCTGGCCGGTCGCCCCGCAGGCGCGGGCGGTCTTGATCGCCTCACGCACCATCGAGGCCGCGCTCTTGCCGGAGCCGGTCTTGCCGCCGCGCAGCCGGATCCCCGCGACCACCGGCGCCCCATCGCTGGTGGAGACCGTGGTGGCCAACGGCGACAGCCCCTTGCGGAGCACCTGTTTGCCGGCGATCTTGGTGTGCCCGAACCCCGCGCCCTGCTTGGCGTGCCCGTACACCGGGCGCAGCAGCGAATCAATGTCCACGTAGGCCCGGGTCCCAATGCCGGGCAGCAGCCCAGTCTGCTGGACCAGGTTGACCAGATGTGATCGCGCGACCGACGCCAACTGCAGGCCGTGGCCGTGGGTGAACTCGCGCAGGAACTGGCCCAGCGTGGCCGGTGCGTACACCTCATCGAACAACCTTGACATCCCGCCGGAGCGGATCACGTCCAGATCATCGATGCTGTCTGCCCCGGCGGCCATCCCCGCGATGATCGAGGTCAGCTTGCCCGCCGGGTTCACCCCGGCCGACTTCACCGCCGTCGTGTTGATCGCGACCTTGTCCGAGACCAGCTCCGACAAGCCCGCGGTCTCGGCCAGCGCCATCAGCGGCACCACGCCCGCGCACGACACCAGGTTATCGTCGTCGAACCTCGCGGTGGCACGCGACCAGACATGAGATAGTTGCACCGAAAGTGCCTTCCGTGACCAGGACAATCAGGATCTAGACACTCCCGATTCTCCCTACACAGAAGGCACTTTCACTGTCACCGCGCCGACCGATCAACCACTCGCTCCACGGATTGAGGTTTAGCCCGTACATCTCCCCCAGCGGGTCCGCGATCAGCTCCACCCGGGTGCCGTCGGGGTCGCGGAAGTAGATCGACGTACCGCTCTCCTCCATGTACTCGACCCCCGCCTCGTCCAGGTTCTTCTTCAGCCGCGCCCACTTGTCCGGCTCGACCGAGATCGCCATGTGATGCAGTCCGCCGAGCACCTCGGCGTACGGACCGAGATCCAGTCCGGGGAAGTCGAAGAATGCGAGCAGGTTGCCGTTGCCGATATCGAAGAAGAAGTGGTTCGAGCCCTCGTAATCCCGGTTGCCGACAATCTCCGTCAGCGGGAACTCGAGCACTTCCTGGTAGAAGTGCACGGTCCGCTCGACATCCGCGCACAGTACGGCGACATGGTGCAGCCCGCGCGCGGACGACGCCGTACCCGGTTTCAGGTACGTCGTTCTGATCCGGTCCCGCTCGGCTTCGATCGCGGGCAGGTCGATGTCGGTCATGCGGCGTCCCCTCAGATGGTTGATTCCTTGAAGTTTGCTGGGGTGGACGCGTGTCCTTGACCGCGGGCATGAGGAGAGGGTGTCCAGGATCGATGTGTGACCAAAGAGCTGAACACCCTCCTGACGGCACTGTACGTGCTGATCGACGATCATGTGGTCCCGCCGCGCACCGGTCGGGGCCGTCGACCGCTGCTGACCGACAGCGAGCTGATCACGTTGGCGGTGGCCCAGGTGCTGCTGGGCTATCACTGCGAGCATCGCTGGATCCGGCATGTGCGCGCCAGCGCGCAGTGGCGTGGCATGTTTCCGTACCTGCCCCAGCAGCCGGGCTACCACAAGCGGCTGAAGGCCGCGCATCCGTTGCTGTGCAAGGCGATTCTGGTGCTGGCCGAGTGCTGCCCGTCGTGGTTCGACGATCTGTGGATGACCGACGCCACCCCGCTGCCGTGTGGTGCGTCGCGGGAGACGGCGAAGCGCTCCGAGCTGGCCGGCCATGCCGGTTACGGCTACTGCGCCTCGCACTCGCGTTACTACTGGGGCCTCAAGCTGTACCTGGTGTGCGCCGGCGATGGGATGCCGATCATGTGGTGTCTGGCCCACCCCAAGCTCGGCGAGCGGGAGGTGGTGGCCGCGCTGCTGGAACACAACCACCACCTGATCCGCTCCGGGCAGATCCTGCTCGCCGACAAGGGCTTCGCCGGCAGGCAGTTCCAGCAGCTCACCGAGCGGATGGGGCTGCGGCTGCTGCGCCCGGACCGCAAGGACGAGACCTACCGCAACGGCAACCTCGGCGGCGTCCGCCAGTGGATCGAGTCGGTCAACCAGACCCTGAAGGGCCAGCTCGACCTCGAAGCCCACGGCGGGCGAACCCCGACCGGCGTCTTCACCCGCGTCGCCCAGCGCCTGCTCGCCCTGGCCGCCGGAATCTGGCACAACTGGAACACCGGAGTCACCAGCAAGCGATCGCTGATCGCCTACGACCACTGACAGCCTTCAAGGAATCAACCATCTCAGATACGGAAGAACAGGTTCAGGTAGCGGTCCGCGACGGCGCGTTCGCCGCGGATGGTGCCGGAGTTGCTGCGCCCGAACGCGGTCAGCACGAAGCTGCCCGGGTCGAACTCGATCACAGTGTCGCCTTCGCCCGCCTCGTACGTCATACCGTCCGGACCGACCCGGACCCGCGTGTCGCCGGCATTCGGGCCGCTGGTGATCCGGATGCCGAGGTCGCACGGCTCGTTCACCTTGGTCGTGTACTGCCAGAGCACGAACATGAACGGCACCAGCAGGTCGGCCGCCTCACCCGTGAGTCCGTGCGCCCGGCCGGTCCCCTGCCGGACGTCCCAGGAGTGGACGCCGTAGTCCATCAACTGGAAGGCCGGGAAGAAGAACGCCGGCAACGGGCCCATGTAGAAATGCGGCACGTTCAGCCCGGTCCAGTCCTCCGGGCCCAGCGCCTCGAAGATCTCCATCACCTTGTCGAAGTCGCCGCGCAACCGCTCGACCAGCTCGGTCCTCGGTGCGTCGCGAAGCTTGAGTGCCTGCTGGTCGACCCGCTCAGCCATCCCCGGCAGCCCATACGCCGGCGGCACCTCCGTGTGCGACCGGGCCGCGTCGAACGCGACGAAGTACGCCTCGGTCGTGTCCGCGATATGCGCCACCACATCCCGCACCTGCCAGTGCCCGGCCCCGGTCGGTGCCTCCCACACCTCGTCACTGTCGACCAGGTCGAAGAACTCCCCCGCCTCCCGCCGGACCACCCCCAGGATCGTGTCCTTACCGTCGAACGACATCGCGTTCCACCCGTTCATCCCGGCCTCCTCCCAGCATCGCTTGAATTTCAAACTACGCCCGCCGGCCCCCCAAGTCAGCCCGCCGGCGCCCCTCCGCGCCCCGATGTGAATTCCACCCGTGGACTTTGCTACTGTTCTCCGGTCAGCGTCGCTACGGCGACCAGACCACTCGTCCGGGTGGCGGAATAGGCAGACGCGCTAGCTTGAGGTGCTAGTGCCCTTCGCGGGGCGTGGGGGTTCAAGTCCCCCCTCGGACACAGCGTGAAATCGGGCCGGAATGACGGGCATATGCACCCGTGCGCACCAGCGTCCACTATCCGCGCCTATGACGTCCAGCTTTTTGATGGTCCCCACGTTGGGACAACCGCGGCCCGCCGGGCGGGCCGTTTCCTCGATGAGGAAGCTCGAGACGTACACGCCAAGGACGGAACAGACGACTGTACAAGGTCCGGTTCCGCATCTCAGCCGCCAAGCAGACGTCGCGAAACCTTCGACAAGGTGAAGCGAGGCGGAGTGGTTCTGCCAAGCTGCTCGACGCCATCGGCGCGAACGGCGCGCTCAAGCAGCTCTACGCCGAAGAGCAGGCCGAGCATGTACCCGACATCAACGAACTCGCTGCCGACCACATCAAGCACCTGACCGGGATTGAAGAGGGCACGCGCCTGAACTACACCCGACTGTGGAACAGGACATGGTCCCCATTGATCGGCGGCTTGCCGGCCGACGTCCCGGACCTGCGGGACAAGATCGCGCTCGCGACCAACGAGCTCGCGAAGCGGTACTCCTACAAGTCGCTGAAGAACCAGCGCGGCCTGCTGCACGGAGTCTGTGAGCGGGGCATCGAGAAGGGCTACATCGTCGTCAACCCGACGAGGAAACTGCGCCTCCCCCAAGGCACGGTCAACCCGGACCTTGAAGACGACCACGAAATGCGCCTCCTCGAGCAGGCGGACTTCGCGCGCCTCGACGAGGCGATGACGCCGCGGTACCGGACGTTCGTCAGGCTGCTCGCCGGAACCGGCTGCCGGTGGGGTGAGGCCGTCGTACTACGCCGGATGGACTTCGCCCTGAAGCAGGTACCGGGCAAGCCGCACAACCCGGTCGTGCAGGATCCGCCGGGCGCTGAAGTGGAGCCCCGACGGCAACCGGATCATCGGGGTCACGAAGACGGTGAAGTCGAAGCGCACCATCAGTCTGCCGGCCGAGCTCGTCCCAGAGCTCGAGCATCTGCTCGAGGGGAAGAAGGATCACGACCTGGTCTTCGTGACCGCACGGGGCGGGATGATCCAGCACCGGACCTGGTGGTCAGATCACTGGCGGCCGGCGATCTGGCGCGCCCAGCACTGCGACGCCCACACCGATGCCGGCCTGCCGGTGTGGCACCGCGCATCCGGAGAGATGCAAGGTGCACGGCGAGACGCCGGAGCCCTGCGGATGTCCAGGGACTGTTGCCGATTCAGCCGCGGATCCACGACCTCCGGCACAGCCACGCGTCCTGGCTGCTCGCCGCCGGCGTACCGATCCATGTCGTCCAGGCCCGGCTCGGTCACGAGTCGATCCAGACGACCGTCGACGTCTACGGCCACCTGCTGCCAGATGCACAGCTGGCCGCCGCTCAGGCGGCCGCGGCGGCGTTCGCCAAGCCCGCGATTCAGCCGGCCAGCGTGCCCGAGCTCGAGACGACACCACCCGGACGGTAAGCCGCCCGGGTGGTGCCTGTCGTGTTACCTGCCTTCTCCGAGGATCCTTGGCAGGCAGATCCCGATCCCGATGCCGTCGCGTACGTCGACGCAAGGCCGCCTGGTCGTGGCGGCGGCGGTTGGCGACGGGCGGATGGTCACGGTGCTGGTCGGCGGCCGCGGCGGCGCCACGGTCGCCGTGGTTGTTGTCGTGACCGGTGGACGGGTTGTTTCCTCGACCACCTCGACAGTCGTGGTGGGCGCCGGCGCCCTGGGGGTCGGTGTCCCCCTGGTCGCCGGCGTCCTGCCGGTGCGTGTTTCCGTCGCCCCAGGCGCGGTCGGCGGTGTCGGACGCGGCGATACGGCCGTCTTCGTGGTGGTCGCGGTAGCTGTGCGTGTGGTGGTGATGCTCGCCTTCGGGCCCGCTGGGGGTTCGCCCGAAGGCGCCGGTTCTTCGCCAGGCCTCACCAGCCAAACCGCAGTCCCCGCGACTGCTGCAGCAACGGTCGCTGCTCCGATCTCCCGGGCGTGTTTGCTCAGCCAGCCGAGCAACGCCACGATTCCGGCCCCGGCGAGGCCACCCCTGATGACCCGCAGCACCGGCCGGCGCCGCGGTTCCTGCTCGGCCTGACCCGCGAGGATCTCGTCCACGCGTTCGAGATCCGCTTGGAGCCTCTCTCGTAGTTGTTCCAGTTCATGGTCAGGCACTACTCAGATGTACCCGTTGACCGCGCGCTGTGAAGGATTCGAGCGGCGTGGCGTGACGCATCAAGACCGGTTAACCGGTTTGGCGTTGGATCTGGTCGATCCGCTCGAGCGCGGCGACGAGGGCCGCACGCAGTTCAAGCAGCTCCTCGCGGTCCACGGTGGTCACGCCTGGACTGTCGGGGGCTTCGGCGCCCAGGTCGGCCGCGATCTCCTCGGCGATGCCGACGGCCGCAGCCATCTTCAGTACCTGCTCGAGGGTCGGCACCTTCGGCACCCAGACGCCGGACTGACGTACGCCTCCAGCTACCAACTGGCGCCAGTACCCCTCGGAGATGTGCAGGGTTCGGCGCGTGGCCTCGCGGACGCTGGTGCCACGTTCCTTGCGGGCGCGCTCGACCTTCTCGAGCGCTTGCTTGAGCCGGGTTTCGTCGTCGCTCATCCCTCCCGACAGTACGCGCATGTACGCGCATCTGTCTAGACGAACTTCCGCCGTCACCAGTGTTGACAGTGCGCGCACTGCTGCGTACTGTCGTCCACATGCGAACCCCGCGACTCGACCCCGAGCGAGTCATCCGAGCCCGCTACGCGCTGGGACTGAACGCCGCGGAACTGGCCAGGCGGGCCAACCTCAGCAAGCAACTGGTATCCGACATCGAGCACGGCCGCCGGTCCGGTTCCCCCGAGACCCAGAAGGCGATCGCCGACGCACTCGGCGTCAGCCCGGACGCGCTCTGGCTTGAACCGGCGGTGCCCTGATGGCCGGGTTCAAATCCGGCCGGCGGAACACCTCCCGGCCGAAGCCACAGAAGCCGAAGCCCCCGAAGGGCGGCAGTAAGCAGGGCACGAAGGGAGCCCCCAAGTGAGTCCGCTCCCCGTGACGTACAAGACGTCCGAGGTCGCGGCGGCGTACCGGACAACGGTCTGGACGCTCCGTCGCCTCGTCAAGGCCGGCAAGGTCAGCCCGCTGCGCCTGTCCGACTCACCGACCGCCGAGATGCGCTGGACCGAGCAGGACCTGCGCGACCTCGAGCAGGCTCTCCGTCCGCCGGCGGTGCCGGCACCACAGAGGCGCCGTCGCAGACGCGCCTCCTGATCCCGGGTCGGCGCTGGTCGAGCGCGCCACTCCCCCGGCGCACCCCGAGCTCCTGGCGCTGACCCGGTTCCAACTTCACACAGACACAGCCCAGCCCCGGCTTCCACCGCTAGGAGTCAACCGGGGCCAGAAATCGAAAGGGTATCCGATGCCAAACCTCTTCGGGACCGAGCACAAGCACTCCACCATCAAATTCCCGCCCAACGGCGTCCAGCACACCTTCCACCTTCTCAACGGAGTCGTGTTCTCCGCGATCCAGTCCGACGCCTCGCACGGCAACCAGAACGGCGAGGGCAAGTGGGAAGTCTGCACCTGGCGCGAGCACACCAGCGACCCCGTGACCCTGGCCGGCGCGGACCCCGAGGGTCTCATCGGCCACCTGTCCGTCGAGCAGGTCGGGGCGAAGCTGCGTGAGGCCGCGGCACTCCTGAGGGCTGGCGCATGATGACCCACCTGCTGAAGCCGTTCCGCCGGACCGGCGCACGCCGCGGACCGCAGCGTCCGGGGGTTCCGTCGCTGTTCCCGCAGGGCACGCGCCGCGCCCAGCGCGGCAACTGGGTGACCGGTGAGCCGGGCCCGGAGGCCGACGCGGTCGCGGTCGACCTGCTGCTCGGCTACGACCCGAGGGAGCGGTTCCTGTGAAGAACCCCTTCGGCAAGAAGACGCAGCAGGCGACGGCGAAGAAGCCGAAGCCTGTCCGCGACACCGAGGCCGGCCGACGCTTCGACGGCATCATGGACGAGCTCGACCGCAACCGCCGCGACCAGCAGGGCGGTGGCAAGCGATGACCACCGACCCGCGCGCCGTCCTCGCGGCCGGCGTCGTCGCGCTCGTGATCGGTGTCGTCGGCCTGGTCGTCGTACTGAGCGACTCCCCCGCGACCGACGCCGCGAAGGTTGCCCGCCCGTCCGCCGAGCCCGGTCCGCCCGTACGGCAGCCGGAGCAGGCGCCGCCACTCTCCGAGAAGATCACCGGCGACGGTGTGGTTGTCGTCGGCAAGCACGTGAAGCGCGGCACCTACCGCACTGCCGGCGGACCCCGCTGCACCTGGGCCCGGCTCACGGACCTGACGGGTGAGCCGGGCAGCAGCGTCGACCGCGGCCGCGCAACCGACCGTGCCGAGGTCGACCTGCCCAAGGGTGTCGTCGGCTTCGAGACCCACGGCTGCCCCGAGTGGGTGATGGTCCGATGAGCCGCGTCTCTCTGGCCGAAGGCGTGCCCTTCGTGCCCGGCGATCCGGAGCCCGCCGGGCTGTGGGCGGTCGTCGAGTGGATGGAACCCGGCCACGACAGGACACCGGAGTTCCTGGTCAAGGGGCCGAGCTCGCAGCCGGTCGGTGGACCCCTCTGGTACCCGCTCGGCGGCGAGTACGGCCGGAGCTGGGACCAGGTCTTGAGCTGGCCGGGAACCGTGCGGCTCGTGCGTGGCGGAGTCGACGAGCGCGTTGCTCTCGACGTTCTGCTCCGCCTGTCGGAGCGGTCCGACGACGGCCGTCTCCGGGATGCGATCGCACTCGTTCGGTCCGCTGTGCACGACGAGCTGGAGGCATCATGACGACTGTTGCCCATGGCCCGTACGAGCACGTCGGTGCGTACGCCGGCCTGGCCGAGTCCGAGGTGTTCGACACCTCCGGTGCCGATCCCCTGTTCTGCGAACTCTGCGAGCACTCACCTTGTGTGGCCGGCGGCTACAAGTACTGCCGGATGGACCCGCGGTTCATCACGGCTGAGCACTATGCGCGCACCACGTTCGCGATGGCCGACAAGGCGCCGCGAAGCTCGCTCAGCACCCCGTTGGAGATCGCAGTCAACGCCCTCGCCCGGACTGCCTGGACCCGGGATTTTGCCGGCGATCAGGCGATGCGCAGTCTCGTCAAGATCCGCTCGACGTTGCGGAAGGCGGTGCGCTCATGATGACGCTCGAGGGCACTCGGTACGCCGCCGACGTCGCCTGGGTTGAGCAGCTGGTTGCCGACAGCCCGAAGCTGCAAGCCACCAAGTTCGAGTTCTACACGCTCGACGGCCAACTGTGGGTGCAGGTCAACGGCGGCCGCTGGGAGGCACACGCCTGGCAGGTCGCGACCGGCGGCCGCATCTTCTCGTCGTACGTCGACAGCCACGGCGTGTGGCGTCAGCTGATCATCGGCGACCGCGTGCACGTCGAGGTCATCGATGACCCGCAGAAGCGGGGTGGCTCCGATGACTGAGGTCGTGACGCGGTACGACGTGCTGTTCCTGGTCGGCGGCTTCGGCCTGCTCGTGCTGGGCCTGTCGGTTGCGTCGCTGGCCGGCAAGGTCGAGCAGTTGCGCCGGGAGCTCAAGCAGCGGGGTGTCCTGTGATGGCCGCCGAGCAGACCCCTGCCGAGCTGGATCGGGATGCCGACCGCCGGATGGAGGCGTTGGCCCGGTCGATCGCGGCGGGCCGGCCGTGCACCGAGCACGGCCGGATCCACCCCGGCGTCGTGCTCCCGCTCGCGGGGATCGGTGCGTTCGCGTGGGGCTGGAGGAATAGCTCGTCCTCGCCGAACGGCGCGACCTTGTCGGCGGTGCTGATCATCGCGGCCGTGCTGGCAGTCGTCGTGATCTTCGCCCGCTGGTACCGCCGTACCGAGCGTGAAGGCGCGGCGCACACGAAGCAGATGGAGTCCGGCATGCAGCAGGACACCACCGGCGACCACATCTGGGACGCGTGATGGCTGCCATGGCGATGCGGGAGCGCGTGTTCGAGGCGCTGGCCCAAGCGATCTGGGGCGGGAGTCTGACCCCGGAGCTGATCGACGAGGCGTACCGGGTGACCGACGTGATCCTCGATGCGATCAACCAGACCGGCGACGGGGCGGCAACGCCTGGGCAAGGGTTGGGCGGCTCAACGTCCGAGGCTGCCGCCCCGTCGTCTGTTCCTCGCTCGTTCCAGCTGATCCGCCACGTCGACGTGACCGGTGTGTCCGGCACCGGGCTGATTGGCGAGGGCACCCAGTTCCGCGACGGTACGACGGTCTTCCGCTGGTACGGCGACCATCCGTCAACGGTGGTCTGGCCGAGCCCCGACGACATCGTCGCGGTCCACGGCCACCAGGGCGCGACTGAGCTCGTGTGGCTTGACGAGTCGGTGCCGTACTGGCCGGCCGACGAGGGAGACCGCCGTGACGACGACAACTGACCCGACGCTCGAACTGACGCTCCGGCTGCTGAAGGACCTGGCCGGCTGCGCGGATCCGCGCGTCGCCCTGGGGCAGACGGCGCAGAAGTTCAACATGCCCGCCGCGCGGATCCGCGACCTGGTCCAGAAGTACGGCTGGCCGAACCCCGGCTCGATGGCCCGCGCCGCCGTTGTTCTCGAGCGGAAGCTCCAGGACCCGCTCACGGTCGTCCCTGAGCCGGAGGCCGCGCCTCGGCCAGGGCCCGCGGCGGCTCCTCCACCCTCCCCGGAGGAGCCGCCGGCCTTCACCCCGCGGATCGAGATGCTGCGCCTGGCGGACCTGATCCCGAACCCGTCGAACGTGCCGGGCCGGGTGGACGACATCGACGACCTCGCGGCGTCGATCCGGGAGGTCGGGCTGCTGCAGCCGCTCCAGGTCACCGAGCACCCGTCCCGCAAGGGCTGGCTGATCCTGTTCGGGCACCGCCGCCACGCCGCGCTGCTGAAGCTGCGCCACACCCACGCCCGCTGCGAGATCCGGACCGACGCCGGCCACGACATCGACCAGCAGATGTTCCTGATGCTGATCGAGAACCTGCACCGCAAGGACCTAAACGCGATCGAGAAGGCCCACGTGTTCGGCGATCTCCGCGACCGCCGCAAGCTGTCCCTGGATCAGATCGCGCAGCGCGCAGGGATCTCCCGCGGCACCGTGTCGTACTACCTGTCGCTACTCGAGCTCGACGCCCAAACACAGGCGAGGGTGCAGACCGGCGAGGTCCAGGTCACGACCGCGATCCAGGCCGTGAAGACGGTACGGCGCCAGGCCCGCCGCGCGGCCGGCGGGAAACCGGTCGGTGCCCCGGTACAGCTCGAGCCGGCGTGGTTTACGCTCCGTCACCCGCACGCGGCCGACGTACGCGACGTCTGCAGCCACACGGCTCGTCCGAAGGTCGGCCGGGCCGGATGTGGCGAGTGCTGGGAGCAGGTCATCCGCGCCGACGAGCGCGCGAAGGCGGCCGGCTGATGGCGATCATGACCGGCACCCTGCGCCGCGGTGACCAGGTCCGCCACATCAGCCGCGACGTCGTCGGCGCCACCCGCGGCACCGTCCTCGCCGAGTTCCACGACCTGCAGGACCAGCCGATGGCCGCTGTGGAGTGGACCGGTGGCTCGCTGACCGTCACGCATCTCAAGTGGCTCGACCGCCACATTCCAACGGCAACGAACGGAGTAACCCGATGACCGCGGAGTGGCCGGGGTACGCACGGTTCCGGCCGATCGAGCAGTGGCCGGGTGAGAACACCCGTAACCGCCGGACTGCCCAGTTCAGCGCGTCGTGGTCGTCGACGCTGTCGCTGCTCGACCGGGAACTCAGCCAGCTTGGGTCGAAGAACGTCGTGATCCAAGTCGCCCTGGCGGAGCGGGACATCCGCAATGACGGCTACCCACGCGCGAACGCTCGCCCGGAGCACCCGGGTGTGATCGTGTCGCTCGACTCGGCGTACGGCCCGCTGTCGTACCCGTGCGACACGTTCACATCCTGGCAGGACAACCTCCGCGGGATCGCTCTGGCGCTGGAGGCGTTGCGGGCGGTCGACCGGTACGGCGTTACGAAACGCGGCGAGCAGTACACCGGATGGAAGCAGCTGCCCGCCGGCCGGCCAATGCCGAAGCCGATGACCCATGACGAAGCCGGCCAGGTCATCGCAGACGCGATCGACTACACCACAGATGCGGTCATCGCTCTCTGGCGTGATCAAGGCTCGGCGCTGTATCGCCAGGCAGCCACCATCTGCACCCTGACGCCGGCGGCACGACCGAGGACTTCCAGCGTCTGCAGGAAGCCAAGCGGGTCCTGGACGGTGCGGCATGACCGATGCTGTCAATCACCCGCAGCACTACGGCGGCGACACGACGTACGAGACGATCAAGGTGATCGAGGCCTGGGGGCTGGGGTTCAACCTCGGCAACGCCGTCAAGTACATCTCCCGGGCCGAGCGCAAGGGCAAGCAGCTCGAGGATCTGCGCAAGGCCGCATGGTACCTGCGGCACGAGATCGACCGCCTGGAGAAGGCCCAGCGCCCGTTGGCTGATGGCGGGCTCATCCGGCGTGGTACGGCGTACCTCGTCGGCGAACGTCCCGACCGGAAGATCTGCGGAGCGCAGACAACCAGCCTCGTCCCGCACACCGCGAACCTCCTGTGCCGGAAGCCGATCGGCCATCCCGAGGACGAGCACGAGGATGTCAGCGGCGCCACCTGGCGGGTGATTCACCCATGACGGATCAGTTGCTGCACGAGGAGTACCGGGAGCGGGTCGCGCGGGCGATCGATCCGGATGCGTTCGACGAGTCGAAGCCGCGCTCAATCCATCCGATGGCGCAGCTGCAGTGGGGTGCTCGGCGGATCCAGGCGCTCGAGGCGGGCGACAACCTGCTCTCGTCCGGGCTGCTGCCAACCCGGGCGGCGATGCGCGCGGAGGTGGCGCGGGAGCTGGCGGCCGAGCAGCGCCGCATGGCCGAGGACGCTCGCACGAGCAACGGCCAGGCCGAGGCCGAGGACTTCGCCGATTGGCTCGAGGACCGGGCCAAGGCGATGGAGGGAGGTGAGGGCGATGCAGCAGGGCAACGAGTGGTGACCGATGGGGAGCAGGGTCTGGGGACCTGCTCGCCCAGCGCCACTCACCCTGTCGAGCCTGCCCCGGTCGTCACCGACGAAGCGGTTGCCAAGCCGTACGACTCCCGGATCGTGGCTGACTTCATTGCCCAGCGCGAGGAGTACGTCAGGGTGCTCCGGCAGTGCGTCGACGCCGATGCGGACTACCACCGGTGGCAGGGGCACGCCGAGGCTCGACGGCAACTCGCCGACAAGCTCAAGGCGGCCGAAGGGGCAGCAGCCTCGCTGCTCGGTACACGACCCCAACCCACAAGAGAGCAGATCGCCTCGGTGCTGCGCGATCACACCTGGATCCCCGCCGAGTCCCGCTGCTCCTGTGGCGACGAGCACATCGAGTTCGTCTCGCACCACCAGGCCGAGGCCGTGCTGGCTCTACTGAAGGGCGGCGAGTCGTGAGCGATCCGACCGAGACCCTGTGTCAGGCGCTGGAGAGGTTGACGTACGCCTCGGACGACGGCAGCGAGTGGGAGCACAACGAGGGGTGCGAGGGCGAGGCTGAGTGCCCGGCGTGCTGGGCCGAGTCGATCCGGAGCGCACTCGCTGCTCACGCGGTCGCCCACACACCGAGGCCGGCCCAGCAGCAGCTCGCTGAGGCCGCTACCCGGGCTATCCGGTTCAACCTCCCGGTCGACGGCTTCGGCGAGAGCAAGCGCCTGGACGAGTACGCCGCGATCTGGGGCAACGCCACGGCCAAGGCCGTGCTGGTCCTGCTCGGAGGTGACCCGTGATCACTGTGTCTGCGAAGGCTCTGTGGTGGTACAAGGCGGAGTGCTTTTGCCTCGAGCATGAGGCGCGCGGGTGTGCTCGGGAGGATGAGTGCGCGGGCAGTTGGTTCGACGATCTGGCGTTCTTCTCGGGTGAGTACGCCGGGGATCGGCTGATCACTGATCGGCACTTGGCGCTGCGCGTCGCGTACCTCACGGGCTTGGAGGAGGTGCCGGCGATCATCCGGCCGCTGCATTCGGCGGCCGAGGCTGGCATGGGGGACTGGCTCACGGCTGACCCGCAGGTCGCTGTTGTACCGGACCGTCTGTTCGCGACGTATCTGCTCGATCCGCTCGAGGCGGCGGGGTTCCGGGTGCGCCCGCTCGACCGGGTGAAGGACGTGCACGGCGTGTGTGTCCCGACGGAGAGCTGGCAGGTCGTCGGGTTGCTGTCGGCTGTGCCGCGCAGCGCTGAGCCGTCGGACACGGCCCGGAAGGTGTCGCTGTGATCGGCCGGGCGGCGGCCGCGGCGCTGCGTCTGCTCGAGCGGGTGGGGCTGCGCGCGTCGTACGAGGAACGCCACATGGACCGTCACGGGGAGGGGCTGTGATCGAGCCGAGGGTGACGCCAGGGGTGTACCGGGCGCCGGGCGGGGTGGTGCTGCACCTGTTCCTGCCGGGCTATGTCCAGGGCTCGAAGGCGCGCCACCCGGCCGCGCAGGGTTTGTGTGCGGTCGCGGCGTGGCGCGTGGTCTGGCTCGAAGCAGTGCCCAGCGTGGCCATGTTGAAGGAGTACCGCTGGTGCGGGAAGTGCATCGGGCTCGCCCTGGTCCACTTCGGGCTGCACGGGGCCGCGGTTGAGGCCGTCGTACCGCGCTTCGGCGTGGAAACACCGACTCCCACACAGGGGCGACGCGAAGGGATAGGGAGTCCGGACGGGGTCGCTGACCCGAACGAGTTGTCCGGCGGGCGCCAGCAGCCTAAAGAGCTGGTCCCTGTCGCCCCGGCTACCGAGGAAAGGGGCGGCGTCGGATCAGCGCCGGCGCCGCCCGCCCAGACAGCCCACAAGGAGATGACGTGAGCGACCACGTGAAGAAGCTCAACCGGCTCGCGAAGTGGCGCTCGCACTTCGCCGGCTGGCAGCTGGGCACCCGCACCAGCGACGATCCGGAATGCCAGGCGGTACGTGACCACCGCGAGGCCACCATCATGCTGCGGGCCGAGGTGACCGCAGTGGTGGGGCTACTGCTGCAGAAGGGTGTCATCACCGAGCAGGAGCTCCACGAGGCCCTCGCCCAGGAGGCCGACCTGCTGGCCATGGCGTACGAAGCTCGCTGGCCTGGGGCCCACGCCGGGGACGACGGCATGCACTACGACTTGCCGCGGGCCTTGGGCTGGATGCAGTACTGGCGGCCGTGATGAGCGACGTACTGTTCGCCGGCTACGAGCCTGAGCCGGTGCCGCATCTGGATCCGGATCTGTCGGCTGACCGGCGGTTGACGCTGCGCCAGCAGGCCCGCGTCCGGCGCGGCGAGCATCCGTTGACCCACGGCCCGCTCCACACCCAGGCGCTGCGTACTGCGTCCCGTGAGGATGCCCGAGGCCTGCCGTTGACCTGTGGGACGTGCGTCTTCCGCGAGTCCTTCCAGTGGCACAACCGCACCTACCCGAAGTGCGTGTCGCATGACCGCGCCTTCGTCAAGCACTCCACCGCGACCGATGTACGGGCGTGGTGGCCGGCGTGCCCCGCGTACCTGCCGACCAGCGCAGATCCACACCCGAGACAGGAGATCCCCAGTGACCGCTCCACCCGACGATGACGCTCCGCGCGACTTCGGCTCGTTCCTTCTGGAGCTCGCGCGTGGCAAGACCCACGACGAGCTCTCGCAGGCGTTGCACGACGTCGTGGCGAAGGTCATCGACACCGGCAAGAAGGGCAGCTTGACGCTCACGTTGAGCATCGGGCTGCTCGACAAGGACCCGGCGAACGGGATGCAGATCACCGACGAGATCAAGGTGAAGCTCCCGGAGCACGACCGGCCGTCGTCGATGTTCTACCCCGACCGCAAGGGCAACCTGTCGCGCCGCGACCCCCGCCAGATGTCCTTCGAAGACCTGCACGTCCTTCCCGAGCCCGCTGGCCTGGACAAGGCCACGGGCGAGATCCCGATGGAGAACTGACCCGTGATCGAACCCACTACGACCGAACTGATCGGCGCTGCCGGCGACGTCCAGGCCGCGATCGACGCCGGTATCGAGCTGTCCGGCCCGGAAGAAGCTCGACGACGAGGGCCGGTTCTTCTCGGTGCTCGCACCGGCCGGCGCCGAGCACCACGTCGTCGACCTCGAAGAGCACCTCGACAAGTTCCGGCCATGGCCTCGCCGCTGGACCGGGACCTTCCACGCCCACACCGGCGACGCGTTCATCAACTACATGACCAAGCACTGCCTGGCCGAGACCGAACTGTGGGCGGACATCGAGCGCCGGTCCGTCACCGCGGTCATCAATGCCCACGGTGGCCCTGGCGGTGACCCCGGGTGGGGTGACCACCGACTCGAGTTGAAGCTGCAGCACACCCCGGCGTGGCAGGCCTGGACGAAGTTCGACGGCCAGTGGCTGCCGCAGGTCCAGTTCGCCGAACTCCTCGAGGAACGCCTCCAGGACGTCGTCGAACCCGACGGCGCCACCCTGACCGAGGTGGCCCGGTCCTTCCGCGCGACCAAGTCGGTCGCGTTCGAGTCCGACCATGTCCTCTCGTCCGGCCAGGTCCAGCTCGGCTACCGCGAGGAGATCGACGCGAAGGCCGGGCGTGCGGGCAACGTCGACGTACCGGAGAAGTTCACCCTCGGACTCGCCCCGTTCGAGGGCGGTAAGCCGTACGCCGTACTCGCCCGGCTCCGGTTCGACATCGCGGGCGGGACGCTGCGCATCAAGTACGTCCTCGACCGGCCGGCCGAAGTCGTCCGTACCGCGTTCGACGAGGTTGTCGGCGTCATCGGCGCCGGCGTCGACGCACCGCTGTACCACGGCCGCTCGGCCTGACCCAGCAACACCCACGGTGTGGGCCCGGCACAGGGGGCGGGCCCACACCACATCCGATCACAGGAGGGGGCGACATGCGGCCGACTCGTCCGGTGCCGTACCCGCCGTTCGACGGGACGCAGCCGTGCCGGGACATCGACCCGGAGAAGTTCTTCCCGACGGTCTCGAACGAGCAGTACAACGACCCGCTGACGCGCCCGATGCGACTGGCTGCCCGTTCCTGCAGGCGTGCCGCGACTACGCGATCAGCTACGCCGTGGAGGGTTCTGGGCCGGTACGACGCTTCGCTCAGCGGCCGCCCGGGAGCGGGCACGGTTCGGCATCTCGCCGATCCCGGTCGGTACGTCGGATGGCCGGCTGCTGGCGCAGCTGCTCGACGAGCTCGACGACGGCACAGCCGTCCGAACACGTCGCCCTGAGAGCAGGGTGCTCCTCGACGGACCGTGCTGCGCTACCGCCAGCGTCAGGCGGTGGCCTGACTGCCGAAGTCAACCCCGGCCACGATCCGCGCCGTGCGGCGCTCGTCGACGCCCGCGACGACGGCCGGTGTCGCCGCTGCGGTCGCCTGGTCGGCGAGCAGTTCACCCGGCAGCACCGCATCCCACGCGGCGCCGGCGGATCAGCCCGGGTCGACCGTGCCTCGAACATCGTCACGGTGTGCGGGTCGGCCACGGCCGCAACGGGATGCCACAACTGGATGGAGAACGACACCGCAGCGAGGCCGAGATCCTCGGCTACCTGCTGCCGAAGCTCAACCTGAGCATCGTTCCCGCTTGAGGCCTGTGTTCATCCACGAGTACGGATGGGTGCTCCTCGACGACCAGGGCGGCGTCCAGCGACCTGCGCAGCCGCCCCGCGGCCGCGAACCGGTGGTGCTGTCGCGCCCGAGTACGCTCCGGCCCGACGCCTGGACGAGCTGCTCCAGGCGCTCGATGCGTGCCATCATCCAGAGACCTGGCCGAGGCCGACCCGCCGCCGCACACCGCTATCTGCCCGGAGGACGGGTGCCTCCTCGTGGTCCCGGCCGACGCTGCCCGGCCTGCGAGTCCGCGACCGTCCAGCTGGCCCAACGTCTCGCCCGGGGCACAGCGCCCGAACACGATCCGAAACGTCCGGTCGCGCTGGGTCGCCGAACGGTCGTGGGATCCAGCGCACCGGTCTACGCCCACGACCGAGCGAGGTGGCTTAGTGCCATGGTTCCGAGACACGTACAGCCGAAGCCGTGTACGCCAGCCAGGCGTTGCGGCCGAACGAGAAGCTCGTCGCCCTGACTTACGCAGATCACGCCGGCGACCCGGAGAAGCCCACCAACGACGTCGCGTGGGTGTCGTGGCCGCGTCTGTCGGAGCGTACGGGGATCCGGTCGAAGGATGCCTTGAACCGTGCTGTGCGGCGGCTGGAGGCGATGGGGTGGCTGGTGCTGGTCGAGCGCCGCAAGCAGCACAAGTCACCGCGGTACCGGCTGGTCGTACCGGAACGCCCAGACGTACGTTTCGCGGTCGTCTGGGCGGGTCCAGAGGTACGGGAGTCGGACGTCAGCCCTGTGGACAACCCCAGCCCGGAGGTACGGGAAACGGACGTCTGGGAGAGCTCAGAGGTACGCCCCACGGACCACAGCACCACTCCAGAGGTACGCGAGACGACGCGCAGAGGTACGCCAAACGGCCCCCAGAGGTACGGCGAGACGGACCTGACCTCTCTACCAACCCCTCAACCAGAGACAACCCCGGTACTCAAGACAGCAACCAAAGGACGCCCGCGAAGCCCTGCAAGCACAGGTGGACAGCCGACGGCGACTGCCTCCACTGCGACCGACACGAACCCTGCTCCGAATGCCGCCGCCTCGCCCGCATCGACGACACCATCCGCTGCCACCAACACCAAGACCGCCAGGAGGCCTCATGAGCGACCAGCCGATCCGCCAACCGCTCGGACGTCCCGTCGGCACGACGTACCCGCTGAGAGGCGGCCAGCTCGCGTGCCCGTTCGGATGCGGCGACACGCTCGCCTACACCGACCTCGGTGTCCAGTGCTCGACGTCGACCTGCGCCAGTCTCGGCGGACCTGTCAGCCGCATCCCGGACCGGTCGCCGTACAGCCACGGCGACCGCGTCCAACTGCACGGGTACGAGGGCAACCCGCCCGGGCACGGGCACACCGGGTTCCGCGGCACGGTCACAGGCTCGCTCGGCAGTACGATCCTCCGCGGCCTGACCGACCGGGGCGAAGAATGGGCCGAATCCTGGGGTGCGCTGGTCCCGGACGGGACGCCGAGCGAGGGCTGGGTCTTCTGCAGCTGCTGCCCCCGGCCGCCTCGAGCACCGGTCCGACTCGCGCTCTTCGCGGACGTGCCGTCATGACGCGACGCGACCGGTACGGCGAACCCGTCGTACCGGTGCCGCCGGCAACGGTCGAGCACGACCCACGGTGCCGCAACGGCTACCTCGGCCAGGACGACGAAGACCGCCCGATCCTCTGCCCGGTCTGCAAGCCGTGGCTCGTGGCCTGCTCGACCTGCGGGACCAGCCTCAAACGCTGCGAGTTCGACCGGTCGAACATGCAGGGCCGCTGCTGCCCGGACTGCCCACACATCCCACCCGTCACCAACACCCGCCGCCGGCGGACCAAGACCCAGGAGGCATCCAAGTGATCATCACCGCAGCAGCCGCGGTGCGTGCCGCCGATCCAGCAGACGCACCTCGACGACATCGCCGACGACACAGCCGGGCTGCTAGCAGCAGCGCTCAAGAGCGTCGGCTGGACCTACACACCCCGCTGCCCGCGCTGCGAAGGGTGCGGCAAGCTGGCCGACAGCGACGACCGTGAGCCCTGGACGGTCTGGGAGAACCTGCCACTGAGGTCCGCCGGCGCCGTCCTGCTCGGCCTGGTCAAGCCGATCGAGTGCCCGGACTGCAGCGGCACGGGCAAGGTGACCGGACCGTGAGGGCGGCCGCGGTGGTGCTGATGCTCCTGCTGACGGCCGACGGCTGCCCAGATGAGAAGCCACCATCGAAGCCCGCCCCGCAGGAGGACACGTCCGACGAGCGGGTCCTGCAGTTCCACCGGTTCGGACAGCTGCAGTACGGGAAGTGGTACGAGGCCCAGGGCAACTCGGCCTGTCGGTGGCAGGTGGAAGCCAAGGCCTCCGGTGACGACACGAAGCCGAAGGTGCTCGAGTCCGGCACCTACGACGACGCTCTCAGGGTTTCGGCTGAGATGCCCGGCAAGGACGTGTTCCTGCGATTCAACAAGGCCTGTGGATGGTTCGAGGAGGCGCCGAAGTGAAGGCGATCATGGCGCGCCTGCGCGCCGCCCCGCAGCCGACCCCGGGCGAGCGTGTCACCGAGGCGCTGGCACCGTTCACCGACCGGCGCCTGGGCTACACGGATGCGATCGCGGAAGGCATCGGGGTGTGCCAGGCCCTCGGCGTCTCACCACTCGGTCCGTTGGACGCCGGCGACCTGATCCGGTTCGCCTACGCACAGGGTTGGCAGGCGGCCGAGAAGCGCATCGGTGCGCCGGACGTGGCCGACCTGATCGACCTCGCGCTGCGCACGCCGGACGCGATGATCGAGAAGCGCGAGGGCGAGACCCTGCACGGTCATCAGGTCAGGGCTGTGCAGCAGGTCGTCGCGTACGGCGTACCGAAGCGATGAGCACTCCGCTGCCGTCGCCGGACGTGCTTGAGACGATCGTGCACCGCGCCCTCGCGACGAGAGACATGCAGGGTGTCGTATACGCACTAAAGCTGATGGCTGTCCAGGACCCACATCGCGCGCAACTGATCCTCGACACCATCGACCTGGGCATCTCGATTTCGAGACGAGGTGCCATGTGACCGACCCGACGCCGATGGATCGGCTGCGCGAGCTCGAGCTCACGCCTGACCTGCCTCGCGACGAGCTGCGCCTGGTCATCGCCGCCGCGGTACAAGAGGTCCAGGACCGGCTCGACCAGCTCGAGGCGGACACGCAACTCGCCGGCCCCGTCTACGAAGGAAGCGACCATGACAGCGACCAAGCTCGGCCCACGCAAGGACTGTCCGATCCCGGGCTGCGACCGTGCCGTTGGCAACGACGAGCTGATGTGTGGCCCGTGCTGGTTCCGCCGTACCGCCCGACCTGCAGAAGCGCGTCTACCGCACCTGGCGGATCTGGCTCCGGTCCCGGAGCGATTCTGCGTTCCAGGCATACAGTGATGCTCGTGCAGAAGCGATCGACGCGGTGTAGGTGACGAAGGAGGCTCAGATGACCGACAAGG
Organism: uncultured Actinomycetota bacterium; assembly: GCA_963770725.1. Taxonomy (GTDB): domain Bacteria; phylum Actinomycetota; class Actinomycetes; order Propionibacteriales; family Kribbellaceae; genus Kribbella. The sequence goes on along the minus strand of CAVYQT010000003.1, from coordinate 88,568 downwards.
AGCAAGACGCCGCCCAGCCGGACCCGACACGATTCAAGGACTCCCGGTGGCCTGCGCGACCACTCGACCGCGACAACCTGCCGCCCGAATTCACCGTCGACTCCCTGAAGCACATGCCGGCACGCGACCTCATATGGCTCGAGAAGGAGGCAGACCTCACTCCGACACAGCGGGAGACCTTCGTCGCCGCGAGCAAGGAGCTGTTCCCTGGGATCAGCCAGGTCGGTGAAAGCGTCCGGGCGTTCAGCCAGGTTAGTCAGTCCAAGTGGCAGACCCGACTCTTCGGCCCGCCACGCGATCCCATCGGGGAGGACATCCAGAAGACGGTCAAGGAGCTGTCCACCCGACCCAACCTCATCCCAACTGATCACGCCAAGAAGCGCCACGAGGAGCAGCAGGAGAACCTTCGTCAGCTGTACGAGGCGACAGAGAACATGCGCTTGCTGCTCTTCCAGCTTGTCCAGCGGACCGAGCAGCAACACCAAGCGGCCGAGAGGCAGAAGACCACGAACTGGCTGTTGGCCGGCATCGCCGCTGCATCGATGGTCGGAACCTTCGCCACGGTCCAGGGCTCGGAGCGGATGTGGTTCACCCTCATCGCAGCGGTGATCCTCCTCGGCGTCCTTTACGTCGTCATGCACGGCGGCGGATCGAGCTCGGACAAGTAGATCACCACTCAGCCCTGTGGTTGCTGCACACTGTGGTTGTGACCGAGCCAGTGCCAGCGGTTCGCTCGAAGCCAGGGGAGTACTTCCTCGCGGCAGAGCACGTCGAGGTCGGCCTCCAGTTCCAGGTGCCCGGCGCCCTGTACGAGGTGACGGGCGAGCCCAGGAAGTGGGGCATCGGCTGGGTGGCCATGGTTACGGTGATCGAGGGGCTCAAGCCCGGCATCGAGTTCCAGGCGATGCTCTACACAGGACGGAAGGTGGACGGATGACCTGGGGTGGGCCGAGTCTGCCGTCCGGGCTCGACGAGTACGACAAGCGGCAGGAGCCGCAGGTCGACCCGGTCGACGACCTGTCCAGGTTCGTGCTGGACCGGATCCGCGAGGCCGAGACCGAGCCACGCATCGACGGCGTACCGAAGATCCATCACGACATCCGCGGTGCGATCGCGTACCGGTACGCCGGGTACGTCAGGCACGACATGGTCGCGTTCCGGCGGGTGGTCAGGCTGTACGTCGACTGTGCCGAGTCGACGTGGCCGGCTGATGCCCTGCGTGCGGCCGCGCTCAGGCCAGCGATCCAGGCGTTCGCGATGCGCTGGGAGCAGCACGACGACTTCCGTGAGGAGTGGCGGCTGTGACCGGCCAGGTGTCCGATGCCGACCACAGCTGAGCGTGGGTACGGCGCCGAGCACCAGCGCAAACGCGCACAGTGGAAGCCAGTAGTTGACGCGGGCGGGGTGAACTGTGCGTACGAACCGTGCGGCGAACCGATCCGACCGGGCGAGCCCTGGGACCTGGGCCACGATGACGAGGACCGCAGCGTGTACACCGGGCCGGAGCACCGGGCCTGCAACCGCAGGCACAAGGCCAAGCGTGCTGCTGAGCGCAGGCAGGTGGCTGACCCTGACCCGATCCCGTGGGCCTGGTCGTGAGCGAGCACGGTGGGCGTGAGGTCAGTGACCTCGAGGTAGCGCAGGCGCAACTCAGGGATGCACTCGGCTTGAGACCAGAGACACGCATCGATGTGCTGATCCTGCGCGACGGTACGACGTACGTGATGCGAACGGATGGGCAACTCGATCGCGTGCGATGAACAGATTGAATGACGCGAACACTTGACAACGCGAGTCCGTCACAGGGGGTGACGAAAACTACCTCAGGCTTGGGCTCGGCTGACTCTCTCAGGGTAGATTTCCCCCTCCCCGGGACTCGATACCCCGAAATGAGTTGCCCCCGGCAACCAATAAAGGTGCCGGGGGCAACGGAACTACGCAGTGTTACTGGTTGGCAGGTACAGGCTCGGGCTCGGACTGCCCCGGCAGTTCACGCATCGGGGGCAGCCCCACCGCGGACAGGATGTCAGCCGGCTCCCACCGGTTCGCACCCGCCAGTGTCGCCGCGGCGTTCGCCTTGCTGTTCCGCTCCCGGTCGTCGGCCTCCCGGTCCTCCGGTACGACCCGGTCGTGGTCGAACTCGAGGGCATCGTCGGCCTCGAACATCGGCAGCAGCCGGGCATTGAGCATCGACTTGAACCGCTGAGCGCGCGGAAAGACGAGCCAGCGGCCGAAGCTGATCTCGCCAGCCTCGGCGTTCGCCTTGTTGACGTCTTGGCTGTTGCCGAGCATGTGACCGTGGATCCCGAACGCCTCGCGGATCAGCTCCCGGCTGAGACCGCGCAGTTGGGTGAACTGCGCGTCCTTCGGCGAGAACGCCCGCGCCTTCCAGGTGACACCGCCCTCGAGGACGGCGACCCGGTGCGCGTTGCTGATCCCCTGGTGCTGCTCGCGCCAGCTGGTGACCAGCTTCTCGAACTCAGGGTCCGTCAGATTGGTGGGCACCTCGAGGTGGCCGCCCGGCTCTGCCGAGTTGAGGAAGAAGTTCCTGTTCCACTCTGCTCCGTACCGCGCCGAGTCGAGGTCGACCAGCGCGGCCTGGACCGGGCCGAGGCCGCGGTACGGGTCGAGCGGGTTCGGCATCTTGATCTGGATGACGTCGTCGACCTGGAGCGGGACCTGCTCGCCGTCCGGCCCGGTGTAGATCCAGCCGACGAGGAACTTGTCGCGGTCTGGGACAGGCTGCATCCGATCTGGCCGGACAGGCCACAGTTCGAGCGGCAGAGGCGACAGCGGGCTCCGGTAGATCACCATGGTTGATTCGCCGGTCAGGTCGACGTGCTGCTGGCACGCCTCGACGAACTCCTGCCGGACCATGAACGGGTTCGGCTTGTTCCACAGATCCAGGGCAGCGTGACTGAGGACCTGAGTGCGCTCCGGCGTCAGGGTCGGCGCTGGCGTCCGCCTGCTGGCCTTCGGCTTGCGGTACAGATTCCACTCGATCTGCGACGTCGCGTTCGAGGTACGGTTCACGATGGAGAACAGCGTGCTGACACTGCCCATCGCGGCCATCTGGTTCGTGGCGTCGTTGCGGTGGGCCCACGCCAGCCCGCCCAACGTTCTGCCGACGTACCCGACTGGCGCCTTGTTCAGCACCTTCCCGATCAGACTGGTCATCGGTCAGCCCTCCACTCGAGCAGCAGGAATGACACGCCGACTGCTGCGAGGCCGGCGGTCAGGTCGAAGGTCCAGGCGGCCGCGGACAGGCACCCGAGACCGGCTACAGCCTGCCAGGCCGAACCGGCGACCATGCGGCGTACGGTGTCGGCGATCTTCTTGATCATGCGGTAGTCCTGATTCTCGGTCGGGCCACCGGGGCAGGGTGAGTGCGACGTAGGCTGCGCCGGCGCCGGCGTACGCGGCGTCAACGTGGCCGGCGCCGCGCCGGGCGAACCGCCACCCATCCGCGGCATTGAGCTTCTGGGCCCCGGCGATGTGGGCGTCGAGCAGCGGGTCGGACGGGTGGACGACCTTGCGCCCCTTGGCCATGTCGGCCAGGCCCTGGCAGACCTCGGCGACCTTGCCGCCGGTCAGCTCGACGGATTCGATCCCGCCGGCCAGCTTCGGCCTGGTCCCCGCCGGCAGTGGAACCCGCGGTTTGGCTGGACGCAGCATCGGGGCGAACGCGCCGCCCGGGCCGTTCGGGTACCAGGCGATCGCGGCCGGCTTCAGCTTCTCCAGGACCCCGGAGAGCTCGGCGTGGGCCGCCTCGCTGGTCTTCCATGCGGCCACCACACGGAGCCGGACCAGGCCGTCACCCGACAGCTTCGCCGCCACGAGCGTCGCGTGCTTCCCGTCGGGCGCCACGTCGAAGCAGGCGACGAGCTGACCGTCATCGGGCATCGCCCCGGACGGGTCGGCGATGCCTTCCATGCAGTGAGGTCGACGGCGCCGTCGAGCTGGTCGACACGCTGGCACAGCACCTCGGTGCGGAACACGTTCTCCGGGTCGGTGGCCATGGCCGATCGGATGGCGCTTTCGCTGATGATGTAGCCGAGGCCGGGGTTCGCCTGAGCCCAGCCCCTCGGGTCGTCGAGTGCGCATCCTTCCTCGGCGCTCCACTCGAAGATCCCGACCGATGGGTCGCGGCTGGCTAGCCCGGCATCGCGGAGCTGATTGAGGACGACGGACTTGTCGTCGCCAGCGTTGCTCATCGCCCAGATCTGGGCGTACCGCCGGGCCATGACCGTCTTGGAGACGGCGGACCAGGCAGCCCAGTTCTGCTGCTCACGGAGCTCGTCGATGTTCAGCTCGTCGATCGACAGACCGCGGCCTGCTTTCCGGTTGGCGGCGCGGATCAGATACCGCGGGTACGCCTCACGCTGGGCGCGCCGCCCGGGACGTTGTCATCGTTCAGCCAGAACTGCTCGTCGCCGTTGACATTGCGTTCGCCACCCCACTCCTCGAGGAGATCCGGGCTCGAGTGAATGGTCGTCTTGCAGAGACCCATTTGCTCGCGGGCAAGAGCGACGTCCTGGGCGATACCGAGAACGGTGCGGGCACCCCGTCCAGATACATCCGCCACAGTGACACGGTGCGCTTGACGTCGGACTTCCCGTTCTGCCGGGCAACCAGCACGAGCACGGTGCGGAACCGGTAGGTGCCGTCGGGGTTCAGTTCGAGGGCGGCTCGACCAGCCATTCCTGCCAGGGCAGCAGTGGCTTGCCGGTGAGCGTGGCGAACTCGATGACCTCGAACCCGCGGGTCGTCGCACGGGTGAGAGGTCGCAGCGGCGGCGTGAACAGCCGCGGCTCGGTGCAGCCGATGAGCTTGGCGCCGCGCGCCGGTTGCATCTCCGTACGCAGGACCTCGGCCGGCTCACGTCGTAGCGCATGCTCGTCGCAGTAGGCACGGCGCCCGGCGGGAGCCAGCTTCCTGCATCCGTCTTTCCTGCAGCGCTTACGCCCGGCGCGCTTGCCGGAGTCCCTCGAGCCCGTTGGTCTTGCCACCTGGCTTCCCTCCCTTCATGCGGGAGCGGGCTGCAGGTGTGGCGCCGAGCTGCTCGAGGCAGGCCAGGAGTTCGGGCCGAGCTCGGTCAGGATCGCCTGGGCCTTGACGCGCTTCGCCAGTGCGTTGACACGCTTGGCGGTGGACTCGTCGGCTGCGTCGATGGCTGCCAGGGCGGCCGCGATGTCGGCGGCCTCGTCGATTGTGGCGGCGTACCGCCTGGCCAGCTTGACGGCGGCGGCGTCCTCGTCGGTGAGCGCGAGCTTGGAAATGGTGGCGGCTACGGCTGGCGCGAGGAGGTCTTCTGCGTCGCGGAGTCGCCTGACCATTTAGACCCTCCCTGAAGATTCTCGACACCAAGATGCTTTACTCAAAGAATCTTGACGGTAGTGTATCTTGACATCGTGAGAGTTCCTCTCTCTCGTCCACGCGTGTGAGGGTGGCGGTGACCGTGTGAACAAGCTGACTGCGAACCGCAGCGTCGCTCCCGAGTTGGCAGCTGACGTCTGGCGTCATCTACGCAACCGCGACCAGCGCCCGCGCCCGGCTTTGCCGGAGAACCGCGGCAAGCTCCACACCAAGAACCTCACGGCCGACACGACTGCCGAGGTCTACCTGTACGAAGAGATTGGGTACTGGGGTGTCACCGCCCAGGACTTCGTCGACGTCCTCCGTGACATCAACGCCTCGAGCATCGACCTGCACATCAACAGCCCGGGCGGCGATGTGTTCGACGGGGTCGCGATCTACAACGCGCTCGCCGACCATCCGGCCACTGTCAACGTGATGGTCGACGGCCTGGCCGCCTCGGCCGCCTCGTTCATCGCGATGGCCGGCGACACCGTCGTCATGAACCGCGCCTCGCAGCTGATGATCCACGACGCCTCCGGGTTCTGCATCGGGAACGCCGCCGACATGGCGATCATGCAGGGCCTGCTCAACCGCGTCTCCGACACGATCGCCGGGATCTACTCGGCGAAGGCCGGCGGGGACGTCGCCGCCTGGCGTGACCTGATGCGCGACGAGACCTGGTACTCCTCGGCCGAAGCAGTCACGGCCGGCCTTGCAGACAAGGCCGCCGACGCTCCAGAGGACCCCGACGAGACGGGCGACCAGGAGGACAAGGTGCCGACGGCGCAACACGACCTGGCGCTGACGTCGTTCCTGTACGCCGGCCGCGCCCAGGCGCCCGCGCCACCCATCCACAAGACCGACGCCGACACCCCATCGCCGCAAGGCCTGGACGTCACAGCACTACAGACCGCTCTGAGAGGGGCATTCGCATGACCGGTACCGCCGCACCGTCCCTCGAGGAGCTCGAGGCGACCCTGGCCGACCCGCAGAAGATCGTCACCCTCACCAACGAGGGCAAGCTGGGCGACTTCCTGAAGGACTACGCGGACGCCAAGGCCGACGCGTACAAGGACGTTCACCAGGCCGCCAAGGAGGAGGCGCAGCGGGTCCTCGCGCAGTGGTTGAAGGACCACGGCGCATCGGAGAACGGCCGGCTGAACCTGACGCCGGACCAGAGCATCCACGACCTGAACGCCCAGAAGTCGAAGCTGTACAACCGCGAAGCGCCGGGCGCCAAGCTCGACGAGCTGGTCGGATCGCACACCGAGTACCTGCGCAACGCCTGGTACCGGAACAACGACCCGGCCGCCGTCGCCGTGCGGGACAAGTTCACCGCCATCAAGAACGCGTTCGGCTCGACGGTGCCGAGCGACGGCGGGTTCCTGATCCCGGAGTCGCTGCGGGCCGAGCTGCTGAAGGTGGCGCTGGAGTCGGCGGTCGTCCGATCGCGGGCCCGGGTGATCCCGATGGACTCGCTGCGGGTTCCGTTCCCGACGATCGATGCCACCTCCAACGCTTCGAGCGTGTACGGCGGCATGGTCGGCTACTGGACCGAGGAGTCCGGCGCGCTGGTCCAGTCCCAGGCGAAGTTCGGCCGTGTCGTGCTGGAGGCCAAGAAGCTCACCGGCTACAGCGAGGTGCCGAACGAGCTGTTCACGGACTCGGCCATCTCGTTCGCGGCGTTCCTGGAGCAGGCGTGGCCGGAGGCGATCGCGTTCTTCGAGGACGACGCGTTCCTCACCGGCGGTGGTGTCGGCGAGCCGCTCGGCGCGCTGAACGGGTCCGCCGTTGTCACCGTGACGGAGAACACCGCGAACACCATCAAGTACGCCGACGTCGTCGCGATGTACGCCCGCATGCTCCCCGGCTCGCTGAGCCGCGCTGTCTGGGTCGCGTCGATCGACACCTTCCCGCAGCTGGCGACGATGGAGCTGTCCTCCGGTTCCCCGGCGGTGTGGATCAACAACGGCATCGCGGGCGGCCCGCCCATGACCATCCTCGGCCGGCCGGTCATCTTCACCGAGAAGGTCCCAGCCCTCGGCACCACCGGTGCGCTGTCGTTCATCGACTTCGGCTACTACCTCGTCGGTGACCGGCAGGTCATGCAGATGGAGACCTCGCCGCACTACAAGTTCGCGAACGACCAGACCGCGGTCCGGATCATCGAGCGCGTCGACGGCCGTCCGTGGATCAACTCCGCGATCACCCCGAAGAACGGCGGCGCCACCCTCTCGCCGTTCGTCTCGCTGCTGAGCGCCTAGTCCGCCAGTCCCGGCCGGCATTAACACCCCGGCCGGGGCCAGTTCCAACCAGGCATTCACACCCCTCAAGGAAGGCACACCATCATGGAAGGACTCGGCAGGGTCTTCGACCTCGGTTCGGTCATCGGACCAATCGCGGACCTGGCGGCCGGTGCGAACACCGGCCACCGCATCCACCTGAAGCACGCGACCGCGATCACGTTCGTGGCGTACCTCGGCGCAGTGTCGGCCGGTACGGACACGTTCGTGCTGGACACCCAACAGCACACCGCATCGTCGTCCGGTACGTCGGGCGACCTCGACGTGGTCACCCGCTGGCACTACAAGGGCGAGGCGACGCTCGACGGTGACGAGACCTGGACCCTGGTCACGCAGGCCGCGGCCTCGGAGATCTCGCTGACCGGTGCGACGTTCGCCGCGCAGCAGATGATCGTGGCGTGGACCATCGACGCCGCGCAACTGTCGGACGGCTACGAGTGGGTGTCCGTCGACATCGCAGACCCGGGCACCGGCGGCACCCGCGCCGGCTGCGTGCTGGGAATCCTGCACGACCTGAACGTGCAGCGTACGCCGGCCAACCTCGCCCAGCTGCTCGCGTAGGGACTCTGACCGTGGCGCTGTGGGTGTGTCGATACTGCTCGACCAAGTTCGCGGTCGGGCTGTCGATGTGCCCACAGTGCACGGGCACCAGCGTCTACGAGGACGACGGCCGGCAGGAGGACGAGATGCCGAAGATCACCGTGCACGGCGGACCAACCAACGCGACTGCGGAAGGCGGCGACGCATGGCCTGGGAGCAACTCGTCGACATCCTCCGAGAAGCAGCCGACGAGCGACGAGACGAACACGCCCGACGACCAGTCGCCTGCCCCAACGACGGAGAGCCCCTCCGAGACGGACCAAACGGCGAGCTCTTCTGCCCCTTCGACGGGTGGAAGTACGACGGCTGCTAGCCGGCGTCCGGCGAAGAAGGCCGCCCCGAAGAAGAAGAGCAGCTAGGACCATGGGCGTCGGCGGGCTGTGGACGCCGCCGCACGGTGTCGCCCTGCTCCGGCACCACTCGATCAAGCGCACCGTCGACCTGCCGGATGGTCGACGTGCGCTCGTCACTACCGATGACTCCGGCACTGTCACGCAGGTCGAATCTGGGGATCGACTCGATGCCATCGTCCGGCCCCGCACGGTCCGGATCCAGATTCGCAAGACAGGAGGCGGCGATGTCGACCGCTGACGAACTGCGCGCACAGCTGCGCGTCGCCGAGCTCGAGGAGCAGCTGGTCACCGCGAAGGAAGAGGACGCGGTCACCGACGAGTTGAAGGCCGAGCTCCGGTACGCCCGCTGGGTACAGCGCGGCGGACCGGCTGCTGACCCGGCCGGCGACAACCGCGCCGACCAGGTCCACCGCGAGCGCTACGAGCAGGAGGCCTGAGCCATGGCGATCACCGCATCCGGCTTGTTCGGGCTGACGCTCGAGAAGATGATGAACGCGACCTCGCTCCCGGCCAACGGCCTGGAGTCCGAGACCGCGGTCAAGGCCTCTCTGATCACTGACAGCGCGACGCCGGACTTCACCGCGCACAACTTCTGGGATGACCTGGAAGCCAACGAGGTCTCCGGCACCAACTACACCGCCGGCGGGAACGCGCTCACCAGCACCGAGCTCACTCTCTCCGCGGGCGTGCTGACGTACGACGCGGCCGACCCGACCTGGGCGAGCTCGACGATCACGAACGCAATGGCCGCGGTCGGCTACTTCGACCGTGGCGGCGCGACCTCGGCCGACGAGCTGATGTTCCTGCTCGACTTCGTCACCGCCGCCTCGAGCAGCTCGGGGACGTTCACCGTGCAGCTCAACGCCAGCGGGATCTTCACCGTCGACTTCACCCCGTAGGCCATGGCGCACCGGTCATCGGCCGGGTTGTCCGGTGGGAACGGCGCTACAGCGAACGTGCCGGTCCCGGCTGGCGCGGCCAGCGGGGACATCGCTGTCGTCGGCATCTACAAAGAGAACACCGCGGCGATCACCACCGTGCCGTCCGGCTTCACGCTCAAGACGTCACTGACCACCTCAGGCACGACGCGCGGCACCCTGTACGTCTACTGGAAGCGGCTCACCGGCGCCGACGCGGGCACGTACAACTTCGCCTGGTCCGGCAACACGTTCCGCGGCGCAGTGTCTGGGTTGTGGTCCGGTCGCGCGGGCGCGGGCGATCCCTTCGACGGCACAGTTGGCGCAGCGGAGAACGCGGCGATCGCTACGACGCTGAACGTCTCGACGTCACCAGCGGCGGCGAACGGTGACGCCGTAGGCATCTGGACCAACTTCACCGGCGGCAACGCATACACCCCGCCGACCAACTACACCGAGCGCCAGGACTTGGACGTCATCACGCTCGACACCCGCGACGCGGTCGCCTCCGGCTCCACCGGCAGCATCTCCGCGACGTCGAACGTGTCCGGTTTCCAGAAGGCGTTCCTCGGAGTCCTCGCCGCCGCTGGGGGCACTGACGCGACGCCCGCCCCAGCAGTGATCGCGGCGACGGTCGCGACGCCACAGGCGACACCATCCGCAGGAGCGACCAAGTCGCCGGCAGCCACCGCGGTAGTCGTCGCCGCTCCGCAGGCAACACCATCGGTCTCCGACGTCGGAGCTCCAGCGGCCACCGCGACAGCCGTATCGCTGCCTCAGGTCACGATCTCAGCCAACGCGGCCGTCACCCCCGCGACCATCGCCGCGACGGTCTCAGCGCCACCTGTGGGCGTCAACGTGGCCGCCCGGCCCGCCGTACTGTCCGCGGTCGTCGGCGTCCCGCAGGCCACCGGCCAGACCGCTGGCAACGCCACCGCAACGCCGGCCGCCGTCACCGCAACCGCCACTGTCCCGGCCGCGTCCCCGATCGGCGCCGCGACGGCTTCCCCCGCCACCTTGGCGGCCGCCGCGGCGCTGCCCACGGCGACTGCCCAAGGCAGCGGGAGCACCACCGTGACACCGGCCGCTGTCGCCGCTGTCGTTGCGGTCCCGCTGTCCGTGCAGCAGACCGGTTCGACAGTGTCCCCCGGCGTCATCGTCACGACCGTCGCGGCCCCGCGACCGAACGTCGGTACGGCCACCGGGCCCGCGTCGATCGCCGTACTGACCACCCTCCCGGCGGCGTCACCCGTGACCTCGAGCAGCGTCACGCGGACGCCGGAAGCGGTCGCTGTGGCCGTTGGGATGCCGGCCCTGTCCATCGTCGCTGAAGGTGCCGGCCTCCGGGGCCGGCTCGGCCAGCTATCTCCCCACCTGCCAGGCAGCCTCACCTCCTCGGATGCCTCCGTCGGCGGGCAGATCGGCGAACTCGACCCGGGTATCCCTGGTCGCGGCGCCGCGCCAGAAACCTTCGATCTAGGAGGTACGATTCACTAAGTACCCATGATCCGAAGGTCAACTGATCTTCTGGCCTACGAAAGCAAAGGCGAGGACTTTGGGCGGCATCTGGTTGTGCACGCGTGAGGACGTCAAGGGCGCCTTCGATTCAGCCGAGACCGCGCGGAACAACGCGCAGGTCGACCGGGCTGTCGAAGCCGCGTCCCGCAGCGTCGAAGGTTTCCTGCACCGCCGGTTCCGTCCCGTTCTCGCCACCAAGTACTTCGACTGGCCCGACCTGCAGCGTTCCCGGCCGTGGCGGCTGTGGATCAAGGGCGAGGCCCAGCTGATCGAGCTCGACTCGCTCACCGCAGGCGGCGTCGCCATCGACACCGCGGACGTGTTCCTCGAGCCGATCAACGACGGGCCGCCGTACGACCACCTCGAGGTGAACCTGTCCACCTCGGCGACGTTCAGCGCAGGCGACACCCACCAGCGAGCCATCGCCGTCACCGGGCTGTGGGGCTTCGACAACGTTGAGGAGCAGGTCGGGGTCCTGGCGGCCGAGCTCGGCGGCGACGTTGACGATGCGGCATCAATCACCTGGTCGGCAGCCGACATCGGGGTTGGCGACGTGCTCCGGATCGGCGACGAGCGAATGATCGTCACCGCCCGGTCGATGGTCGACACCACCCAGAACCTCCAGGCCGACATGGCCTCGTCCACCGCAGCCGTAACGGTCGCCGTGACATCGGGTGCCTCGTTCGCGCCCGAGCAGGTGCTGCTGCTGGACTCCGAGCGGATGCTCGTCGTCGATGTCGCCGGCAACAACCTGACCGTCAAACGAGCATGGGACGGATCCGTCCTCGCCGCGCACAGCGGCAGTGACATCTACTCCCTCACAGGGGTCGACATCGACCGCGCCCAGCTCGGTACGACGATCGCGACGCACGCCTCCGCTACGGCGATCTACCGGCACGTCGTGCCCGGCCTCGTCAACCAGCTGGCGATCGCCGAGGCACTCAACGGCCTGCAGCAGCAGAAGTCCGGGTACGCCCGCCGCGAAGGCTCGGGCGAGTCTGACCGTGAGGTCGGCGGCCGCGGGCTGCCCGATCTCCGCAAGCAGGCCCAGTTCGACTTCGGCCGCAAGGCCAGGACGGCGGCGGTCTGATGGCCGAGGTCGTGACGAAGGGGCCACTGTTCGACGGGCGCGCCGAGCAGGTGACGTACGCGATGCTGGACGACTCGGCGCAGGCGATCGCCGAGCGCGCAGCGACCGACGTACGGGCGACCGTGGCCGCGTCGTCGCGGCTGCGCACCGGGAACTACGAGCGGCATGTGCAGATCGACCGGGCCGGGAACGACCGGCAGGTCAACGACGACGGCATCGTGTACGGCCCGTGGCTGGAGGGTGTGTCCGCGCGGAACTACTCGACCCGGTTCAAGGGGTTCGCGCAGTTCCGGCGCGCGACACAGCAGCTGGCCGGCCGGACCGCTGAAATCGCGATGCCCGCGATCCGGCGCCACATCGGGAGGCTCCAGTGAGCGCGGACCTGGACGCGATCTTCGCTGCGGTCGAGAGCCACGCCATGGCGCTCGGCCGGTTCGAGCAGGTCAACATGCACGAGCCGAAGAACAAGCCGGGCAACGGGCTCACCTGCGCGATCTGGGTCGACTGGATGGGGCCGGTGCTGTCGTCCGGGCTGGCCGCCACCAGCGGCGTGCTGCGGTTCAGCGTGCGGATCTACCAGAACATGCTGAGCGAGCCGCAGGACGCGATCGACCCGGCCGTGACCGCCGCGGTCAACGCCCTGTTCGCGGCGTACGCCGGCGACTTCGAACTCGGCGGACTGATCCGGAACGTCGACCTTCGCGGCCAGGCCGGCGTGCCGCTGTCCGCGCAAGCCGGCTACATCAACCAGGACGGCGCCATGCTGCGGGTCGTGACCATCACCCTGCCGCTGATCATCAACGACATGTGGGACGAGGTGGCGTAGTGGCCAAGCAAGGCGGGATGGGCGACCGGCTGTTCATCGCCGGGTACAACTACAGCGGCGACATCGGCAGCCTCGGCAACGTCGGCGGCGGGCCCGCGCTGAAGGAAGTGCCCGGCATCGACAAGTCGGCGCAGGAGCGGATTGGGCTGCTACGCGACGGGCGGATCGAATTCAACTCGTGGTTCAACCCAGCCGCGAACATGTCGCACGACCGCCTGTCGTTGCTGCCGACCGATGACGTGGCGATGATGTACTGCCGCGGTACGTCGATCGGTTCCCCGGCAGCCTGCCTGATCGCGAAGCAGCCGAACTTCGACGGATCCCGCGGGGCCGATGGCTCGTTCTCGTTCTCCGTGTCGGCGCTCGCGAATGGCTACGGCCTGGAGTGGGGGCAACTGCTCACCGCGGGGCAGCGCACCGACTCGACGGCCACAAACGGCTCATCGCTGGACACCGCGGCGTCGGCCTCCTTCGGCGCCCAGGCGTACCTGCAGGTGTTCGCGTTCACCGGTACGTCGGTGACGGTGACCGTGCAGGACTCGGCCGACAACTCGTCGTTCGCTGCCGTTACCGGGCTGGCGTTCACCGCGGCGACCGGGATCACGACGCAGCGGTTGGCGACTGCGAACAACGCCACGATCCGCCGCTACTTGCGAGTGGCAACAACCGGGACCTTCAGCAATGCCATCTTCGCGGTCACGGTCGTGAAGAACGAGATCGCGGATGTGGAGTTCTGATGAACCACCAACTGTTCCGACTCGACCCGGCGATGCCGGTCTCCGCGTACAAGACGTACCAAGTCACCGCCCCGCTCTCGACCCACTTCCGCAGGGCGACCTGTGCCGAGGTCGACTGCCCGCACTACGTACACGGCTGGCAGACCACGATCGACGAGCGCACCGAGCTCGGTCAGGAGCAGGCCCACTACATCCGCAACGGGGCACGGCGGCAGTACACCGAGGACCGCAACCAGGCGCCCGGCCTGACGGTGTTCACGTTCGAGGCCGGCCAGACCTGCTTCGCCGGCGACCAGCATCACGTGCCTCTCGACCGGCCCGCGCTGTACGTCGTACGCGACGGCGACTGGCGCGGTAACCCAACAGGCAACATCGCCCGGCGCAGGCCGGACGAATGGGTCGACGACTTCGCGGCCCACCAGGACAAGCTCGCCACCGAGCTCGAGAAGGGATAGCACCATGGCCAAGGAATCGGGTCTCGGTTGGACCACGCTCAGCGTGGACGATGCAGCCGGCACGCCCAAGGCGATCAAGAACGACGTCACGAACTTCGAGTTCGCCACACCCCGCGGCGTGCAGGAAGTGACCGGCGTCGACAAGTCGGCGTTCGAGCGGCTCCTGCTGCTCGCCGATTTCAGCATCCAGCTGAACGGTGTCTTCAACGATGCGGCCGACCAGGCGCACGCCGTGTTCAAGACGGTGCCGTCAACCTCCGTCAACCGCACGGTGTCCCTCGCCATCAGCGGCCAGACCCTGGCCAACGAGTGCATCTTCTCCGACTACTCGCTGACCCGCGCCGCGGACGGCGCCCTGACCTCGACCGCGCCGGGCGCCCTCGCCGACGGCACTGTCCCGACCTGGTCGTAGGTGATGGGGCACAAGCGGAAGCAGACGATCTACAAGCTCGTCTTCGAGGACCCGGAGTACCACGACCTCGAGGTGCGAGCTCGGTCGATGCCGCTCGGCCAGTACCTGGAGATGATGGCGATCTTCGACGAGGGCGGACTCACAAAGGACAACAGCGACAAGCTGTTCGCGATGTTCGCTGACGTGCTGATCGACTGGAACATCGAGGACGACGAAGACCAGCCGGTGTCCGCCACCGTCGAGGGCCTCTACAGCCTCGAGCTCGAGGAGGCCCGGACGATCATCTCGGCTTGGCGTGACGCGGTGGCTGGTGTCAGCCGGCCCTTTGGAGGAGAGCTCGACCGGTGGCGAGCAGTCCCTGGAGGGGTCGATTCCGATGGAAACCCTGCAGCCCTCAAGCCACGCGAGCTAATCCACGCCGAGCTGATCCTCGGCCTGTGTGAGCGGTTCGGCTGCCTGCCGAGCCAGCTCCTGGCCGAGGACGCGGAGCTGCTGAGGCTGATGGAGATCGTGCACCGCGGGAGACGAGAGGAGGTGTAGAGCAGTGGCCAACGAGGTCGAGATCAAGGTCAAGTCGACCGACAAGACCGACTACGCCGGGATCGGCCGAGACACGAAGGCCCGGTTCGCGAAGGTCGGTGACGAGGCAGGCAAGGCCGGCGGCGACGCGGCCGGCAAGTCGTTCGCGAGCAGGGTCAAGGGCTGGTTCCAGCGCAGCGGCGGCGAGTCCGGCAAGGGGTTCGGCTCCGGCATCAAGCGGTGGTTCGCCGGCGAGGGCGGTGGCCTGTTCTCTGAGATCGGGAAATCCGGGGGGACCTTCTTCGGCAGCGGTATCCTCGGCGCGCTGAAGACCCCGATCCTGGGGCCGCTGCTCCTGGGCGCGGTCTCCGCTGTCGCGCTCACGGTCCTGCCGGCTGCGGGCGCGATCGCTGGCGGCGCACTGGTCACCGGTTTCGGGGCCGGCCTCGCCGGACTCGGGCTCATGTTCGCCGCGAAGTCCGACGTGGTGAAGGCGAAGTGGCGGCAGACGACCTCGCAGCTCGGCGCGGACATGCGGCTGCTGTCACGACCATTTGAGGGAACCATGGTCGCGATCGCCGACATCTTCGAGGACACGGTCGACGAGTTCAATCCGTACCTGGGTCGGTCGTTCGAGAAAATGGCAGGCCCGATCGAGGACTTCGCCCGGGACGCTGGCGACGCGCTCGAGGAGCTCCTGCCCGCGATCGACCCCGTCACCGATGCCTTCAACGCCACCCTCGACGCGCTCGGCCCCGCGATGAAGTCAGCCCTTGGCGATGTCGCTGACGGCATGACCGACCTCGCGCACTCCGTCGAACAGAACCCCGAAGCACTGGCCGACATGGTCCGCGGCGTCGGCGCCGTGACCCGGACCGGCCTCGAGCTGGTCACCACCCTCAGCAACGTGAACGGCAAGTTCGAAGACCTGACCGGCGGGGTGTCCCTGGTCGACGTCACCATGCGTGGCTTGCAGGCCACGATGGCGCCGCTGCAGGCCCTGTTCACCGGGGTGAAGAAGGGCATCGACGCGGTCAATGCCCTGACCCACGACACCGAGGCGTCCGGGGCCAGCATGTCCGAGGCGGCCGCGAACACCGTCCGGCTGGCGCAGGCCCATCAGGGCGCGGCGGGCCCGGTGAAGGCGCTCCAGGTGTCGATCCAAAGCGTCACCGACGCCGCTACTCGCCAGGCCCTGCAGTTCAGCGCCGCCATCGTCGCGATGGGGCAGTGGAACTCCAGGGCGATCGCCGGCAGCAACGCGGCGATCGCGTACCAGGCTGCCATCGACGGCGCGACCGACGCTGTAAAGGCGAACGGGAAGACGCTCGACATCGGCACCCAGAAGGGTAGGGCGAACCAGACTGCGCTCAACCAGATCGCCGAGGCCGCGAACCGTCAGACGCAGGCGATGGACGAGGCCGGCGCGTCGAACGTGTCCGTTGCTGCGACGGCGGAGAAGGCGCGCGCGAACTTCATCAAGATCGCGACGCAGATGGGCGCCACCAAGGCGCAGGCCAAGCGGATGGCCGACTCGATGATTCAAATCCCGAACGTGTCGCGCGAGGCCAAGCTGACCGCGAACAAGCGGGACCTCGAGCGGAAGCTGGCCGCGGCCAAGCGGGAGCTCGGGAACAAGGACCTCACCAGGGAGCGGCGGGCGAAGCTGAACGCGACGGTCGCCTCTCTGGAGGCGGCGATCAGGAAGGCCAAGGCCGCGATCGCCAGTGTCCCTGCGAGCAAGACCACGACGATCAGGGCCCGGTACATCACCGAGCGGATCATCCGGACCCAGACCACCGCCGTGACTGGCGGCCACGCACCCGCAACGCACTGGGCGGGCGGACCCGTGCGTGGGTTCGCCGGAGGTGGGCAGCCGCCGTCGTCGAAGGAGTTCATGGTCGGTGAGTACGGCCCGGAGATCCTGTCGATGTCCGGTGGCAGCGTTGCCCGGGTCACCCCTCACGGCGACTCCATGCGCCGCCTGCAGCAGATGGGCGGCGGCGCGCAGAAGCTCGTCCTGGAGATCGTGGCCGGGGACAGCAGCCGGTACACGCAGTTCCTGATCACCGAGCTCCGGAAGGCGATCCAGATCAAGGGCGGCGACGTCCAGGTGGTGCTCGGGTCATGACCTTCCCAGAGGACAACCAGCCGATCCTGACCGAGCTGAAGGTCGGCTCGCTCGACTGGGCGAACATCAGCAGTGACGTGCGGCAGACCTCGCCGGTCGTCATCACGCGCGGACGCAGCGAGGGCGCGACAGGGGCCGAGCCGTCGAACTGCAGCTTCACGCTGAACAACCGGCTCGGCCGATACTCGCCGCGGAACCCGAACAGCGAACTGTTCGGGTTGATCGGCCGGAACACCCCGGTCCGGGTCAGCATCGGGCGCGGCGCATACGGTCTGGTCCTGGCCGACGGCAGTGATGGCACCGCCTGGACCCCCGACTCGGTCGGCACCTCGATCACAGGTGACATCGACATTCGCGTCGACATGGAGATCCTCACCGACTCCACCCGCACCTGGGCGACAGGATCATGGGACGTCGCGTCGAAGTACGACGATTCCGACACGCAGCGGTCGTGGAGGGTGGCCGTGACCGGCGGCCAGATCCGCTTCACCTGGTGGGCTCTGGGCACGGTGGCATCGCAGCGGTCGGCGATCTCGTCGACCACGATCCCCGCGCCGGCGACCGGCCGCCGCGCGATCAAGGTCACTCTGGACGTGAACAACGGTTTCGGCGGGGCCGATGTGGAGTTCTGGACAGCGCCGACGATCGCCGGGCCCTGGGTCAAGCTCGGGTCGACCCAGACGTCCGCGGGCGCGTCGTCGATCTTCAACGGAACAGCGGGCACCCGGATCGGCGCGGAAGCGGCCAGCCCGGTCACGCCGGCCGCGACCATGTACGAGGCGGAGATCCGCAGCGGGATCGACGGAACTCTTGTCGCGTCGCCGGATTTCGCTGCGCAGACGCTCGATCCGGTGCCGTTCGCGTCGGCCAGTTTCACCGATGCCCAGGGCAACACGTGGACGCCGACCGGGTCGTCTGACGCGGCGCGGATCTGGTACGGCGACGTCGACGTCCGGTTCCATGGCGAGGTCGCCCGACATGCCGCCGCGGTGGGACCCCTCCGGCCGCGACTCGTGGTTGCCGGTCCGGGCCGCAGGGATCAGGCGCCGGATCGGGCAGGGCAGTCAACCGGTGAGCTCGAGCCTGAAGACAGTTCCTGCTGTCGACGAACCCGATCACCTACTGGCCGCTGACGGACGGCACGACGTCGCGGCGGGGCGCTTCGGCCGCCGGCACGTACCGCGCGAACTTCGTCAGCCACAACAGCAAAGGCGTGTACACCTTCGGCGTCGGTGTCCTGGCTGACTACCTGACACCGGTGTTGAGGATCAACGACCTCGAGCCAGCCGCCGGGGCTGACTTCCTGCAGGGCTATTGTCTCGGGTCAGACGGGCTCCGACGCTCTCGCGTGGGAGTTCGTGTACCGCGTCGACCCGCATGTCACCGGTGACGGCAGCAACATGACAGCCTGGACGTTCCGGGCCACCGTCAACGGAACCACGACGTCGACATTCGACCGCTGGGAGCTGCAGTTCCGCCGGACGGCGTCAACGACGACATCCTGCTTGTGTTGACGCTCGACGCACTCGGCGCGGTGGGCTCGCCCACGGTGGTCAACCTCGCGAGCTCGGCTGCGCTGGACGCGATCACCGACGGGCAGTTGCACCACGTGACGGCTGCACCTGACCGTGAGCGGCGCGAACGTCGAATACGCCGTTTACGTCGACGGTGTCTCGGCGATCAGCGGCACCCAGCGACCCATACCCTGAAGGCGAACTGGGACATCAGCGTGTTCTACAACCGGCTCGTCGGCGAGGACCTGATGGCGCTCGGCCACGTCATCGTGTGGGAGAACACCGCGAACATCCCAGCCATCGCCGACACCTCGACCGCTGCGCTCGGGTTCGCCGGCGAAACAGCCGGCCGCCGCATCGAGCGACTCTGCGACGAGCTCGACATCGCGTTCACCAGCGTCGGCGACCTCGACGACACCCTCGCGATGGGCATCCAGTACGCGGACTACTTCTCGAATCAGCTGACGGAGATCGAGGGCACCGACTTCGGGATCCTGTACGAGCCGCGCGACGAGATCGCGATCGCGTACCGGACCCGGCCGAGCCTGTACAACCAGACACCGGCGATCACTGTCGACCTGTCGGCGAACGAGCTGAGTGAACCGTTCGAGCCGGTCGACGACGACCTGCTGGTGCGGAACGACATCTTCGCGCAGAGACGCGAAGGCGGGTCGTATCAGGCGACGCTCGAGTCGGGACCGCTGTCGGTGCTGCCACCGCCGGACGGCGCGTCACGGTACAAGGACGAGGTCCCGGTCAACGTCGAGACCGACGACATGTTGCCTGAGGTCGCGGGTGGCTGCTGCACCTGGGCACGATCGACGAAGCGCGGTACCCGCACCTCGTGATCAAGCGGGAATCGCCGAGCGTGGTGGCGAACCCGACACCGTCGGCCGCGGTGATGGCCGCCGACATCGGCGACGTCGCGGTGATCACTAACGCGGCCAACCGGAACATCTACGACGACGTCGCGCTGCTGATCGTGGGGGTCGTCGAGACGCTGCTGCCGAGGCAGCACGAGTTCGACTTCGTCTGTGTCCCGGGTTCGCCGTACACCGTTGTCGAGCTCGACGACGCCGATGTCCGGGTCGACCCGGGCGACGACTCGACGCTCACCAGCGGGATCAACGCGGCAGCGACCTCGCTGTCGGTGACATCGATCAACGGCACTGTCTGGACGACCAGCGCTGGCGACATGCCGATCGCGATCCTGGTCGGCGGCGAGGAGATGTCGGTTACCGCGGTCGCCGGCGCCACCTCGCCGCAAACGTTCACGGTCACCCGATCAGTGAACGGTGTCTCCAAATCGCACTCCGCTGGGGCACAGATCAGCCTCAAGCGGCCGGCGAGGCTGGCACTAAGGGAGGGTTCTGAATGACCTGGGTAGATCCGCGGACGTGGTTGGCCGGTGAGAAGCTGACCGCCGCGAAGCTCAACGAGCTCCGCGACGCGCTGAAGGCGATCGGCGACCCCTGGACCTCGTACACCCCGGTCTGGACGGGGACGTCCACTAACCCCGTGCTCAACAACGGCACCCTCACCGGCGCCGGGATGAACGCCGGCGGGCTGTGCATCGGCCGCATCCGGCTCGTGATCGGCAGCACCACCACCTTCGGAACAGGCTTCTCCAACTTCACGTTGCCGTTCACGCTGGCCAGCGGCGCCCAGTGGGAGGCCGTAGGGACCTGCTCAGTGCGCGATGCGTCCCCGTCTGTCGGGTACGCGATGGGCGCATTCTCCGCGTCGTCGACGAGGGATCTCAGCCGCGACCTCGGCCGGCGCACGCCTCGGACCGACGGTGCCGATCACCTTCGCCACCGACGACATCGTCAGCTTCGACTTCGCGTTCGAGGCGGCCTGACATGGGGACTGATGCGCCGGACGGCTCGATCGTCATCACGCCGAAGAGTTCTACGACGGCGTGAAGGCCGACGTGGCCGAGATAAAGACGTCAATCAGCGACCTGTCCTCCGCGGTCGGCACCCTGCCGACGCGGGTGGAGAGGCTCGAACTCCGCGTCTCCACCCTGGAGTCCCGCGTCATCTGGGCGTCTGGGTTCGCTGCCGAATCGGCCTGGCCAGCGGCTATGTCATTCCCCAGCTCCTGAAATGAGGACACTGATGGTCGACTACCTACCGTGCTCCGCATGGAACGCGCGGCCCCCCAACGGCGGCCCCGGCGCGCTCACCCCCAGCCGCGTCAAGGGCGCAGTGATCCACTGGCCCGGATCCAGCGACAAGGACGGCATCCACACCAAAGCCGAGGTCGCCTCGGCACTCCGCGGCTGGCAGAACTACCACATGGACGACAAGGGCTGGTCCGACATCGCGTACCAGGTCGCGGTCGACCAGGCCGGCAACGCGTGGTTGCTGCGCGGACTGCGGACCCAGTCAGGGGCCAACGGCAACAACGAGCTCAACGAGGCGTACGGCGCGATCCTCCTGGTGCTGGTCGCCGGCGAGGAACCGTCCACAGCGATGAAGGCGACGACCCGCGCGGTGATCGCCGACCTCCGCAACATCTACGGCGCCGACGCCGACGAGATCCGTCCACACTCCGCCGTCCGACCGGCCGGCACCACCTGCCCAGGCCCAGCGGCCCGGGCCGCGATCGCTCGAGGTGACTTCACCCCGGGCGCACACCAGGAGGACGAGATGACCCCGCACAGATGAAAGAACTCAAGGACTTCATCGAAGCCCGCACGCAGGCGTACGCCGCCGGCGTCATCAGCTACATCCGCCAGACCGACAACGAGCAGGACATCCTCGCGGCCGTGGCCGACCTGAAGGCCCGCGTCGCCACCCCGGACGAGGTCGCGGACGCCGTCTGGAACGAAGAGATCCCGGACATCCTCACGCCCACCCAGGGCGACACCCGGAAAGCCCGCACGCACCTGGCGAACATGCCGACCCGAGTCGCCGACGTGGTCGAGCCGGAGAATGGAGCAACTGAATGACACCCACCATCGGCCGCATCGTCCACTACAAACTATCCGAGGGCGACGCCGCGCTCATCCAGTCACGGCACGAGGACCGCTCGGGCTCGAACGCTGTATCGGCAGGCGACGTCTACCCGGCCATGATCGTCCGCGTGTGGGGCGGTGAGGCGGCCAGCAGCGTGAACCTGCAGGTCTTCCTCGACGGCGACTGCAGCTACTGGGCAACCAGCCGAGCGCAGGGCGACGACAACGGCTTCTGGACCTTGCCGGAGCGTGTTGCATGACGCTCAAGGACTACGGGGCCTCACTGCTCCGCACCTTCGTCCCGATCCTCGTCGGGCTCGGCCTGGCACGGCTCGGCATCAACGCCCTCGACATCGACGGCGTCAGCCTGCAGGTCGTCGTCACCACCCTCGTCACGATGACGTACTACGCCGGCGTCCGCGCGCTCGAGGCGAAGTGGCCGAAGATCGGGATCCTGCTCGGCTGGACCGTCGCACCGGTGTACACGCCACCTCGAGCTACAGGCGGGCAGATCAGCACTGGTCAGCCGTTCCTCGGCTACGACAGATAGCCACCAAACACAGCGGCCCCACCCTCCCCGTCCGGGGAGGGTGGGGCCGCTGCGTCATGTCTAGGTGTGCTTCTTCGTAGATGGCCACACCTGGTGCAACGGATCCCACCACAACACGTGGAAGACGTGCTCCTGCAGGTAGCCGTACAGCCGTGGCGCTCCGCCGCACCGCAGGCGCACCATGTCGGTCAGGTCGTCCCGCTCAATCTCGGTGAGACGCTTCCTGGCGTGCGCCGGCATCTGGGCCACCTGGTAGCGCTTCCCGTGCTTCTCGCCTGGCGCGAAGAGCTCGCGCAGTGTCATAGATTCGAAGCTGCAGAGCTTCGTCAGCAATCCAACGAGCGTCGCGCTGTCAATCTTGGCGAAGGACCACGGTCCGTCGTGGTCGACGTTGGCGAACCGCCAGACGGGGGACCGTCCGTAGACATCCGTCTCGTCGATATCCACGACCCGGCTCGGCCTTTTGCCCTCGGCAACCGACTCCCGTCGGCCTGGGCGTTTCGCCGAGCTGGGCTGCTGGCCGATGACCGGATGCTTGCCCCTACCTTTTGCCATGCGGGGGCTACTCGGCGCCGGCTGGAGTCAGGCTGTCGTAGTACTCGTGCATGTCAGCGTCCAGGATCGGTGCGTCGCAGCGGGCGCCTTCAGGGGCTCCAACACGCTCACGCGCCAGGATCCACGGGTCCTCGCGGTGGGTCAGCTCGCTCAGCTGGTGGGCCGTCATCGGTGCATAGAAGTCCAGGACCGCGTTGATGGACTCTCGTTCGCTGGGGGTCAGGGTCGACGGTTCGCCCCACAGCCAGTCGCTCACCTCGAAGGTGCCGCGGTGCCGGGCGTAGAGCGAACGCACAACCGGGCCGTTGGCCCAGGCTTCGATGCTGTCGCCGAACAACGGCTCCTCGTCCCAGACCAGGTGCCAGGCGTGCGAGTAGTAGACGAGTTTCTGCAGCTTCATCGCCGTCATCGACCCCTGGCGGTCGAGGATGTACGCCGCGACGTCGTGTGCGTTGGCCATGCCTCTTCCTCTCCCCCGACTGGTGCTGATTCCTGAGCATTACCCCGGTCGGCGCGGGTGACCGTCAGCTTCGACGGTAGCTCACACCAGTTACAACGAACACATCTCTCAGCGCGCCGCAGGTGTTACATCACAATCTCGACACCACGAGCTGCACAGGCAGCGGCCCCACCCTTCCCCCGCTCGGGAAGGGTGGGGCCGCTGGCTTGTGCTACTTCTTCCGGCGCCAGTAGGTCAGGAGCATCCGGCCGCTGGCGCCGTCGATGACCGCTCGCCCAGGTGTGCCCGGGTCGCCGACCTGGTCGTTGATCTCCCAGGCGTTCCCCGCCGGCGGCACGTCCCACTCTTTCCAACCGCCCGGGTGGTCACGGTCGAACACCCACGTGCGCTTGTACTGCCACTCGTGATGCCACTCGATCGCGTGAGATCGCCTGAGCCGCTCGGCCGCAGTGTCCCAGTCGGCCTTCACACCCACTCAACGCCTCTGCCCGCCTTGTTCACCACTGCATCTCCAAGATGAATTTTCTATCTTGAAGAAGCACGGTACATCAGCGAGCGGGGAGAGTCACCATGAAGACATCTACGATCACGTCGCGTTAGTTCTTGCAGCATGCAGCGGCGTATCTGAAACGGCAGGATGCCGTCCGTGACACCCGATGAGCTCGATGCGCTGATCGCGGGCAATGTACGCGCGGCCCGGGCCCGGCTCAAGCTGCGCCAGCAGGACATCGCCGACGACCTGGGGTGGCCACGCCTGACCTACGGGTCGATCGAGCTCGGCCGGAAGCGCGTCACCCTCGCGGACGCGATCGCCCTATGCGGCGCGCTGCAGATCGACCTGCAGCAGCTGATCGCGGGTGCGGACCCCAGCGCCCTGGAGAAGCTCGGCATCGACCGTCGCGGCAACGGCTAGTTCACGACTCCATGACATCCGTGACGACGGCGGTCAGCTTCGTCTTCGTCGACTTGGTCTGGATTGACTCCGAGCTATCGACGCTCGAGGTGTCACCTGTGATCGTGAAGGTGTTTGTCACTGTCCCGTCGAGGCCGCCGCGGACGTCATAGATGACGGTGTAGGTGTCGTCCGCCGCGAGGGTCGGGCCGGTGTAGCTGATGACGATGGTGTAGGTGAGGACGCAGCCGGCGGACCCGAAGCACTCCTTGCTGAGGGTCTTCGGGGTCAGGGTGAAGTCGGCGGGTGCCGGCGCGACGGCGGCGGGCGGCTCGGTCGTCTCATCGGTGACCTCCGGCTCGGCGGGTGCCGTCACCGTGACCGTGGTGGTCGGTGCCGGGTCGCCGAGCGCGGTCGCAGGCGAGGCCTGCGGATTGGCCGCGGCTCCGACAGTGACACCGGCAATGAACAGTACGGCGCCGATGAGGATCGCCCACCCGATCCGGGCCTCCCTGCGCATCGGCTTCTTCACCTTGGGCGCCGGCGGCTGCGGCGGCTGGAACTGCTTCGGGTACTGCTGAGACATGATGGTTTCCTCCCCAGTCCCCGAGCCCCCTCGGGATCGGGTATCACGGTAACGGTGTGTAGCGGGCCTGGCTAGGCCCAGGGCATATGTGGTGCACGCGGCCGGTTGGTTCGTTGATCCCGGCCGCTGGTCAGGTCGACCGCAACCACGGATGCTCAGGCGTTGACCCATGCCCGCCTGGACGAGCACCGAACCAGCGATCGAATGACCGGCACTAGGCGGCACGGCCAGCTGCCCTCGGCTTCGTCCGGCGCGGCATGGGCGCGTGCTCCGGTCTCGGCTTGCTCTCACTGGCGGTGTGGCACCGCTTCTGCCTCCACTCGCACGCGCCCCCGGTGGGGTGCCTCGCGTGCGGCTTATCCATGTCAAGTTGTACGGCGCTCGGACGCTCAGCCCGCTGATCTGGTTCCGCTCGCGTGGGTACGGCGTACCCACCACATGCGATTCAGGCGCTTTAGCTGCCAACCACTGCTACGCGTTTGCGCAGGTCAGATGGCATATGCCCAGGTCACGAGCGTCTGGGAAGGGGGTTCAAGTCCCCCCTCGGACACCGACCTTAACCACATGCGTGGTTGGGTTCATGGAGACCTCGGCCACCCGTTCTCGGTGGTCGAAGGTAACGGCCAGATCGAGGGCCTTGTAGAGATCAGCAAGGTCCCCTCGGTCCGCCCGCTCGAGAGCATTCCCCACGTCGCCGAGTTCAGCGACCATCTCGCGGACTTCATTCGCAGTGAGCCGCTCTGTGACCTCTAGCGCATCGATTCCAGCCTGAGCCGCACGCTTCTCAGCGACTGCGGCGTTGTACTGACTCGTCAGCTGCTCTGGATCCCAGCCGGCCTCGAGCGCCCGCTGCAGCCGCGCCATCTCGGCCTCCGCCGCGCCAATCCGGCGCCTGAAGGCAGCCTCCGCCACCTCGACCGGATCCGGCCCATCCTGAGCCCCGACCAGAGCAGCCACGGTGCTCTCCAGATTCCGCGGGCTGAACAACCCACCGATCCATCGGTTGATCTCACCAGCCAGGTGATCCTCCCGCAGATAGACAGTCGGCGGATGATCCAGCAACTCCCGAGCACCGGGAACCAAGGTCCGGGCAGCGCAGCGGCAGAACACGGCATGGGAACGCTTGGCGCCTTCCATCTTCCGGCCACATTCCGCGTGCTTGATCGCCCCGCGGAACAAGTACGTCGGCGCCGCCACCACTCGCGTCCGATTCGGCGACGATCGGCCGGCACGGCTGGCACCCGCTCGCGCCCGCAATTCCAACTGCACCCGGGTGAAGTCCTCGACCGAGATGATCGCCGGGTGAGCAGGCTCGCGCGACCGGACGATTTTGGCCTGCGCTGACCGCCTGAACCGCACGACGTTGCCAGCCGCAACGTCGTCCGGGTTGAGCAACTCCTCGACCTTCTGCCACCGCCCATAGACCGCAAAGCCTGTGTACCGAGGGTTGTCGAGAATCGCCTGACCGTCGACGATTGCCATCCATCACCAGTTCGATGACGATTCTGGCTGGGCGTATGAGCAGACGGACAAGGAATCCGCTCCAGGTTCAGCAGATGCGCGAGCGCCTTGTGCCCCATCCCATCGAGGAACAGCGTAAAGATCCGCTCAACCACCGGCGCCGCAGCCTCATCTAGCGCCAGCACGCGCAGCCTGTATCCCTGCTGCGCCTTCCTCGGATTCGGATGCGGCCCAGCGTCAACGACCACGTATCCGTACGGCGCTCGCCCACCCTGATGCTTTCCATCAATCAACACCTGTGCCGCCATCGCCGCCCGAACCCTCCGCTGCACATGCTGCCGCTCACTCTTTGACAACCCACCAGTGATCGTCATCGCCATGTCATGAACGGTGTTCTCCGAGTCGAACCGGCCCCCGAGACTAGGTATCCACAAGGACACGCCGTACCGATCGAATTTTGGCCACGTCAGGCTGAACTGGTTGCCGAACCAGCACCGGGTCGCCTCCCCAACCACCAGCCCCATCCCACCCACGGCCAGGATCCTTCAGCGCCTGCAGCGCCCGGCTCGCCTCGGCCCGCCGCTCCCATGGCAGAGACCGGGACTGCCCAATGTCGAAGAACTCCTCCACGATCGAGCCACCAAGCGGCTCGACGAACCGCCGCCTCCCCCACCTGCCAAGCCTTCGAGGTCTTGGGATCCTGGTTGTCCTCCGTCGAGCAGCGGCCATAGAACGCCAGCCGCCCAATCCCCTCGCCCGCCACCGACTTCTCAGCCAGCGCCTCCGTCCCCAGCAACTCGTCCAAAGTCGCCCATTCATCCGCCTGGTCACCGCTCACGACGCGTTCTCCTCCGCCCGGGAAGCGC
Organism: uncultured Actinomycetota bacterium; assembly: GCA_963770725.1. GTDB lineage: Bacteria > Actinomycetota > Actinomycetes > Propionibacteriales > Kribbellaceae > Kribbella. The sequence goes on along the minus strand of CAVYQT010000003.1, from coordinate 61,503 downwards.
CTTCGGCCTTGCGCTCCACCCGAGCCAGTCCTACAACAATCCGGCAAAGCACACGAGCCGCCTGTGGATAAACCACCGGCACTCCGTCCGGCAGCACCACAGCATCCACAGGTCCCCGGAATCCCGCTTCTCGTCCGACCCGTTGTCCGTCATATCGGCTCAACGCCCGGCCAGCCTCGCTGTGATCGACGGTTCGCGACGCTGATCAAGCGTGCGGCGCACCGATCTCAGGCCGGCAGAGCCTGAGGACCCGTGCTCTCATTCAGTCCCTCGAGGACCCACATCAGGTCCTCTCCATCGGTCCCCGCGCCGCCGGACCCTGGGACTCGTCGAAAGCTGTCGCTTGCCAGCGTGATGGGACCACCTCGTTGCCAGGAGCATGGGACCACCTGGAGGTGTGAGTGAGCATCACCGGTCTTGGTCCTGGTGGTCAACGGTGACGCGCCGGTGGGGGTGGCGTTGCCGGTAGGAGGGGCCCTCGATGACGAGGGTGTGCGCGCCGGAGGTGAGCCGGTCGACGGCGGACTGGGCGAGCAGCGCGTCGCTCATCATGGTCAGCCACTCAGACGGTTCCCGGTTCGAGGTCACGATGGTGCTGGCTCGGCGGTGCCGCTCGACGACGATCTCGTAGAAGTCGTTGGTCTCGGTGGCGTCCAGCGCGCGCAGTGCGAAGTCGTCGAGGATGAGCACGTCGATGCGGGTGAGTTTGCGGATCTCGGCCTCGAGGGTGTTGTCCAGCCTCGCGGCGCGGAGCCGGGTGAACAGCTTGTCGGCGCGCGCGGCGTGCACCGACAGGCGGCGCCGGATCGCGATGTGGCCGAGCGCGGACGCGAGGTGCAGGTTATGCCGACGTCGGCATAACCTGCACAAGCGTCGCAACGTGGCCGATCACCTGCCAGACAAGGAGAAAGCCTTCATCGACGCCAAGCTCGTGAAGGCGTTCGGCCACCCCGACCCCGCGCTCGGGCTGCGCAACGCCCAGGGGTTGGCGACCAGCCTGGAACGCAGCTACCCCGGCGCCGCCGCGTCGCTGCGCGACGGACTGGACGAGATGTTCACCGTCGCCCGGCTCGGCATCGACGGCCGGCTCGCCAAGACCCTGACCACATCCAACCCTGTCGAGTCGATGATCTCGATCGCCCGCACCACCAACCGCAACGTCACCCGCTGGCGCGACGGCCACATGGTGCTGCGCTGGACCGCGGCCGGCATGCTCAACGCCGAACGATCCTTCCGCCGCATCAAGGGCTACAAGCACATGCCACAACTCGTCGCCGCCCTCCACCAACACGCCCACCCAGAAACCGGCACCGAAACTGTCGGAGCCGCCGCCTAGAGTTCACCGTGGATCGTCACCCAAGTTCCACACGACTCGGGACATGCTCCGTGGTCGGTCACCCACAGCTGTCTGGCCGGAAAGGTCATCGCCCCGACACGCAGATCCACCACGCTCCCGTACTTGGACCGTATGTAGCACTGCTTCTCGAGTTGGGGGAGGTAGTTGCTGGCCGGGACCTCGCTCGCGCAATCGTGGGTTACCGAGCGCGTTTCCGTGCTTGGCCTTTCCGACAGGTGTGAGGAGGCCCCGGTGTTTACTGAGCGTAGGAGTGTTGGGCTGGATGTGCACGCCCGGTCGGTTGCTGCGGCGGCGATCGATGGGCTGACCGGTGAGGTGTTCAAGGCGCGGTTGATGCCGTCGCACGGTGAGGTACTTGGCTGGATTGGCAGGCTGCCGGGCCCGTGCGCGGTGGTGTACGAGTCCGGGCCTACCGGGTTCGGGCTGGCGCGTGCGGTGATCGCGGCGGGGCTGCGGTGTGAGGTGGCGGCATCGTCGAAGCTGCAGCGGCCGGCCGGGGATCGGGTGAAGACCGACGCACGGGACGCGTTGCATCTGGCCCGGTTGCTGCGGCTGGACGAGGTCGTGGCGGTGCGGATCCCGGGCCGGGCCGAGGAGGCCGCGCGTGACCTGGTCCGGGCCCGGGAGGCCTCCCGGCAGGATCTGATGCGGGCCCGGCATCGAGTGTCGAAGCTGCTGCTGCGGCACGGGATCGTCTATTCCGGCGGCAAGGCGTGGACCGAGCTGCACGACCGGTGGCTGCGCCAGCAGCACTTCGACGCGGTCCCGACCCGGGCCGCGTTCGACGACGCCTATGAGACGGTCGTGCTGACCACGGCCCGCCGGGCCCGCCTGGACGACAAGATCATCGCGCTGGCCGCCGACAGCGAGTTCACTCCCGTGACGCGGCGGCTGGCGTGTCTGCGGGGCGTCTCCACGCTGACCGGGTTCGCGCTCGCGGTCGAGATCGGCGACTGGCAACGGTTCACCGGCGCGAGCATCGGCGCCTATGTCGGGCTGGTGCCCAGCGAACACTCGTCGGGGCAGAACCGGGTCCGGGGCGCGATCACCAAGACCGGCAACGCCCACGTGCGGCGAATGCTGGTCGAGGCTGCCTGGCATCACCGCACCACCTACCACCCCGGTGTCGTGCTGCGACGCCGCTGGGACCAGGCCCCCGCGGCGGCACGGGCCCGCGGGCACGCCGGCAACCAGCGGCTCCATGAGCGCTGGGTGAATTTGAACCTGCGCAAGAAGCGACCGGTGATCGCCAACGTCGCCGTCGCCCGCGAACTGGCCGGCTGGTGCTGGTCACTGGCGGTGCTGCCCGACGACTGATGCGATGACCTCTCCCACCAGCTGACCGTGGGGGGATCCGAGAGTCCAGGAACGCAGCGCGAGGAGCAACGCGCCCCGAGGCTACGAGCAACCCGAACACCGCAAGGCATTCTGGCCACGCCCGTCCTTAGACCCGCGCTACGCTCCAGCCGAACACATGGTCCTGCAGGTAACCAACCCGCGCATATCAGCCTCGACCACGCGTCGTGCAACGACACGCTGTCCCCGGCCTCGACCCCCACGGTCTTCTTCCCCCTTCCCCGGCACGCCCCAACAGCATGACGGCGACCTTGCCGGCGTCAAGGCCAAGCCCCCTGCCGGGGGTGGCCTCCGGCCAGCCTTGACACCAGCCGCGGCCCACCATCGAAGCGGCGCCTAGCGCGGGGGCGGGGGGACACTCTGTCCTGACCACGAGACCAGGACCAATCCGCCCTGCCCACTTGACAAACAACCCCTACATATCAGCCTCAATCCGTGGAGCGAGTGGTTGATCGGTCGGCGCGGTGACAGTGAAAGTGCCTTCTGTGTAGGGAGAATCGGGAGTGTCTAGATCCTGATTGTCCTGGTCACGGAAGGCACTTTCGGTGCAACTATCTCATGTCTGGTCGCGTGCCACCGCGAGGTTCGACGACGATAACCTGGTGTCGTACGCGGGCGTGGTGCCGCTGATGGCGCTGGCCGAGACCGCGGGCTTGTCGGAGCTGGTCTCGGACAAGGTCGCGATCAACACGACGGCGGTGAAGTCGGCCGGGGTGAACCCGGCGGGCAAGCTGACCTCGATCATCGCGGGGATGGCCGCCGGGGCAGACAGCATCGATGATCTGGACGTGATCCGCTCCGGCGGGATGTCAAGGTTGTTCGATGAGGTGTACGCACCGGCCACGCTGGGCCAGTTCCTGCGCGAGTTCACCCACGGCCACGGCCTGCAGTTGGCGTCGGTCGCGCGATCACATCTGGTCAACCTGGTCCAGCAGACTGGGCTGCTGCCCGGCATTGGGACCCGGGCCTACGTGGACATTGATTCGCTGCTGCGCCCGGTGTACGGGCACGCCAAGCAGGGCGCGGGGTTCGGGCACACCAAGATCGCCGGCAAACAGGTGCTCCGCAAGGGGCTGTCGCCGTTGGCCACCACGGTCTCCACCAGCGATGGGGCGCCGGTGGTCGCGGGGATCCGGCTGCGCGGCGGCAAGACCGGCTCCGGCAAGAGCGCGGCCTCGATGGTGCGTGAGGCGATCAAGACCGCCCGCGCCTGCGGGGCGACCGGCCAGATCCTGGTCCGCGGCGACTCGGCCTACGGCAACAGCGCCGTCGTCAACGCGTGCCTCAAGGCCAAGGTGTGGTTCTCGGTGGTGCTGACCAAGACTCGCCCGGTGAACGCCGCGATCGGCTCTATCCCCGATGACGCCTGGACGCCGGTGCACTACCCGGGCGCGGTGGTCGATCCCGACACCGGCGAGCTGATCTCCGACGCCGAGGTCGCCGAGGTCGAGTTCACCGCGTTCGCCTCGACCAAACACCCGGTCACCGCCCGGCTGGTCGTGCGCCGGGTCCGCGACAAGGCCAAGACCGACGAACTGTTCGACATCTGGCGCTACCATCCGTTTTTCACCAACAGCACCGACCCCACCGTCGAGGCCGACCTGACCCACCGCCGGCACGCGATCATCGAGACCGTGTTCGCCGACCTGATCGACGGACCGCTGGCTCACCTGCCATCGGGTCGCTTCGCGGCCAACAGCGCCTGGGCGACCTGCGCGGCCATTACCCACAACCTGCTCCGCGCCGCCGGCACCCTCACCAGCCCTGGTCACGCGGTTGCCCGCGGAGCGACACTCCGCCGCCACCTCATCACCGTCCCCGCCCGGCTCGCCCGCCCCCAACGCCGCCCGGTCCTGCACCTGCCCACCCACTGGCCCTGGGCCGAACAGTGGACCGCCTTGTGGACAAAGGTGTTCGGCGCCATCACCGGGCCACCGATCACCGCCTGACCACCGACCACCCGCCGCACGCGGCACCAACCGGAGACCAACGTGGAAAGGCTGGACAGACCAGCGAACCAGTCGCGTCCAGCCACGACCACCGGCCAACCAAGCTCAGCAATCACCCACCAGGCTCAACAACCAGACCGGTCCACGGATTCAGGCTTAGTGGTCTGCGCCCTAAGTTCGTCGGGGGGTGGTCATGCGGCTTGTGGATGGGTCGGTGCTGCGGTCTGGTGTTGGTCGATTCGCTCGAGCAGGTTGTCGAGGTCGGTCGGGGTGAATTTCCATTTGAATGGTCGGGCGGTGGCGTTGTAGCGCTGTTCGAAGTCGGTGAGTCGTTGTTCGACCTGCGCCAGGTCGGTGAAGTCGTTGGGGGAGACGACCTTGCGTTGGACGACCGAGAAGTAGATCTCGATCTGGTTCGTCCAGGAGGCGTGCACCGGGGTGTGCACCATGACCGCGTTGGGGAAGCGGCCGGCCAGCCGGTCGATCGCGGCCTGGCCGCGGTGGGACGAGCCGTTGTCGACGATCCAGAACACGCGTTTGGCCGAGGCGTAGGGCTCTTGGGTCATGACCTGTTCGGCCAGGGCCATGAACGGCTCGATTCCGGTCGATGCCGCGCATCGGCCGAACACCTGGGCCCGGTGAACGTCGTAGGCGGCCAGGTAGGCCAGGGCTCCGCCGCGGTGGTAGTCGTGGTTGACGCGCATCATGCGCGCTTTGCCTGGTGGCAGGGTGGGGTGGCAGCGGCAGCGGGCCTGGATCGAGGTCTTCTCGTCGGAGGAGATCACGTATTCGTCGTCGCCGAGCCGCCGGCCTTCCCAGTTGCCGGCGTAGAGGTCCAGGACCCGGCCGGCTTTGGCGCGGAAGTCCGGGTCCCGGGGGAAGATCCAGGATCGGTGCTGCCAGGGTTTGATCGTGTCGGCGGCCAGCCAGCGGCGCACGGTGGATGCCGAGAGCGTTTCGGCGATGCCGGCGGTGACGGCCTCCCGGGCCAGGTCCGGGCAACTCCACACCGACAACGGCGCACCCGTGTGGGCGGGCAGCTGGCAGGCCAGCGCCTTCACCTCGGCCACCTGGACCGGCGTGAACGTCGGCGGGCGGCCGCTGCGCGCGCGGTCGACCAGCCCGTCCAGCCCGTCGGCGGCGAACCGGCCGCGCCACTTGCGCACCGTGTCCACCGTCACCACACACCGTCGGGCGATCGCCGCGTTGGACAAACCCCGGGCCGCGTCCAGCACGATCCGCGCCCGCAGCTTGTCCCGCGACGGGCTCTTGTGACCCCGAGCCAGCTTCTTCAACCTCTTGCGTACGGCGGCGGTCAACCACACAGGGCAGGCACACAGGACGGGCACGAGAAAGCAAGCCAATCGCGATCGGCAACAGGACGGAGCCGATCATCACCACGCGACGATCCTCACCCCACACGGACACGCCGATCAGGCAGCATGGACGCCATGGCCACACCCCCGCAATCCACGAAAACCTCGCTGGGCCAGCGGCTACGGGCCCACGCCCGCGAACGCTGGCCGGCCCTGGCAGCCGTCAACGTCCGCCACCACGGCACCTTCGCCTACATCGACGGACAACTGGCCGACGGAACCGTGCTACCGCTATGCCGGCTCCGCTAGGGCGGCTACGCCAACCAATGGGGCTTCGCGGTCTACCTGGCCAGCAAGGACGGCTACCAAGACTCCATCCTGCCCAGCGGCTACCCAGCCGGCACCGCCGAAGAAGCACTCGACTGCGCCTGCGGCCTCTACCTGGCCGACCCCACAGCATGGCAACCCGAATAGCCCCCGACGAACTTACGGCGCAGACCACTTAGCGTGCAGCATCGCCGCGATGTCGGTTGCCCACGCGGCCAGCTCGATGTAGAACGGGGGCTCACGCCGCTCGCGCCCGGGACAGGAAATACCCTGAGTGCACCCGGTGACTCCTCGCGCAACCGACGCAAATCCACGCGCAGACTCTCCCAACCGGCCATAGCCCGACGGTATCGGAACCGCGGACTCGTCTGGCCGCAGGCGGAGGACGATCAAGACTACGGAGGAGCTTCCTACATGGGCATGACTGCGTTTCTCTCTCGGCGTCGTCGCTCGCTGAACGGGTTGACAGCCGACCGATCACACTCGCTGCGGGCGACGCCGGATCACCAAGACTGCGGAATCCACTCTCGGCGGCGGATTGAAGGCCTTCCTCGGCAGCCGCAGCCCGATACCAAGCTCGTACTGTCTCAGCCAGCGCGCCGCGCCGGGCGCGTTCCCGTTGAGCCATCGGTTCACGAGAGCGCGCTGCAGCACTACGTCGGCGCCGGACATCCTGGAACCCTTGCCGACCAGCCTGCGCAGCAGCGGAGTCGAGATTCCGTACGGCGGATTGGCGACGACCCGGAAAGGCCGCGATGGCAAGCGCAGGTCGGCCGCATCCACCTGAATCACGGTAACTGGTGCGCCGGCAAACCGGCGCCGCAACTGATCGGCCCGGCCGGGGTGCAACTCGACGGCGAGCACCCGGGCACCGGCCTCTACCAGTGGCGCGGTCAGGGCACCGTTCCCGGCCCCGATGTCGAGGATTAGCTCTCCGGGTCGAACTCGCACTGCATCGACGATCCGCTCGGCCCAGTGACGGTGGAGTGGATGCCAACCCCAGGCGCGCGTACCGGCCGATGGCGCATCGTCACGCATCGCCGGCGCTGCCGTAGTCGTTGTTTGTCGTTCGATCGATGGCGAACGGCGCACTCGACTGCCCGCGACTGTTGCATTCGGTGGAGGCGCACGACAGGGAGTCGGCGAGACGTGGCGCCTGCGCAACCGACCGATGGGACCTTCGCATCGTTGGATACCTCTCAGAACTGGGAATCTGGAGCGCCCGGCGGCGTCGCACGTACTCCCTTTGAAAAGGGCATCGGGTTCTCGCCATCGCGCCATGCGCACAGGAGTCGTGCTGTCGCAAGTCCTCGTTGCCAGCGCACGTGAAGCCGGCACAGTTGGTTCGTAACGACGACGAGCCCTTGTTGTCTGAGGGACCGGCCTCCGGTCACTCTCGAGCTTCGCTGTCGCTGCTGCTGTCCTGCGCCATCCTGGACGCGCGAACGAGCAAGGCGAGGAGACCTGAATGCCGGTCGGACAGCGGCTGGATCTGGCGGCTCCGTAGAGCTGAACGACCGGGCGACTGCCTGTTGTCGGTGCAGCCGTCCCAGTCCCCACCAGATCCGGAGGCACGACGACTCTGGTCTCAAGCTGGCTGAGCAACGGATCGAATTACACGCAGGCGGGATCAGCCAGTCCACGCGCACTTTGATCGACGCACCTACTAACCCTTTGAAGTCGTGCCGCGTTGTCAGTTTCTGACCCTCCAGGTTGGCTGGGAGCCGACATGACCCGGCAGCTCGCCCGGTCCGACCGGTTATGCCGATGCCGCCCCGACGACAGGTATTTCAGCGAGACCAAGTCCTGTGGGCGGCCGACACTCATACTTCATCCGCCGGACCGCCCGGCGCGCCGCGGCGGGCGAACATCGACGACATGCACTCGACGATCATGTCTTTCCGGCTGGCGGCAAACGAGTGGGGAAGCCCCTAATACTTGTCGGCCGTAGCCCCTCGCCCAGGCATGTCGGATGTCATGGAAACCCGATGCAAAACCCAGGCGGTATCCAGCGGATGTCGTGCCAGCTTCTTCATGTGTCGCTCCCGGCGCGCCGGCCGCACTGAGGTCAGCTTGGGGCTGCCTATGCGACGACATTCCACAGACCATCGCGGCCGCACCGACTTCCCTCACCTGTCTTGAAGCACGACGACCCGATCGAGGAAGTGAGGCGCCGGAGACTGGAGTCCTGGTAGACGCCGCGGCGCTGACCGGCCGAGGCGGCGTACCTCGCGGGCATCGCTGCTTGTCAACGGCAGCCGACCGTTGAACCCAAGCCCGTCACTAGCTCAGCATTTGCTTGCCGCCGACAACGCCGAGGATCTCCGCGCGACCTCGAGCGGACCGCAGGTGTGTCCGGGGCCGCGTGGGTCTCGCTGACCGCGGATTCGATCTACGACCACTGACTGATCGACGCGTTCGATCATCAGGTGTCTGGCCTCGCGCATACTCCGCCGCAGCCGCGCTCGGTGTTGCCCCGATTGTCGTGGGAGCCGTGCTGCTATCGGCCGTCGCAGCACTGCTGGTCGGCCAACACGCAGCCCTCGCTAACAGCGCGAGCTATCGCGCCGGCGGTCGGCGGGCGCCGAACCGTCGCCATACGGCGACCGGCCGATCCGGTTGATGGTCCTCGATGTAGTCGGCCCTGCGGCGACTACTCCCACCGTGGATGCGGAGCTCGATGTCCATCGAGAAGCTGTCGAGGTGCTCCTCGACCGCATCGACGGAGCGCGCGACATCTCCACTCTCGATGGCATCGACGAGGTCGAGGTGCGACTGCGCGAACGACTCGGCGGTGAACTCGGTCGCCGTATGAAACAGCTGCGGGAAGAACAGGATGGCCAGACGGGGATAGAGGGTGCGCATCGTCACCACCAGAGTCGCGTGGTGAGAGGCTTCGCAGATTCCCAGGTGGAAGGCAAGGTCAGCTTGCAGCAGCCGGCGTGTATCGCCAACAGCGTAGGCGGTGCCCATCTCGTGGGCGAGCGATCGCAGGACCTCGATCTCGTGTGGCTCGGCGCGGAGTGTGGCACCGGCAATGGCGAAGTACTCGACCTGGCGTCGCAGGGCGACGATCTCGTCGATCTCGTCGACGTCAAGTTGCGCCACACAGGCTCCGGCGTACGGCCGAACCTCGACCAGACCCTCGTGCTGCAGGGTGCGAATCGCTTCCCGCACCGGGCCGCGGCTCGTCCCGAGCTTGTCGGCGACGTCCCGTTCGACGATCCGCTCGCCGGGTTTGAGGTCACCACTGACGATCAATTGGCGAAGCTCCACGACGACGCGGTCGCCGAGGAAGGGCAGTTCGCTAGGCGGTCCGGTCACAAGAAGATCCTAAGTCCCGCACTGGTACGCGCGCCCGCCTCACGCCGCACACACATCGTGCACGAGCGGTTGGCGATGCGTAGCCAGAGCAAATGGTTGACCATTTCTCCAATTATGCATACCATCCGAAAAGTCGGCAACCACCCACATCGCTGGACAGGCAGAGAGAAGGTGCGCAATGGCGGCGGAGATCGCGGATGTTGTCGTCATCGGTGGAGGTGTCATCGGTGCATCGGTGGCCTGCCATCTGGCCAGCGCCGGCATGGATGTACGCCTGCTCGAGCGTGACGGTCTGTCGCAGGCGACCAGCGCGGCGGGAGCCGGGTTCGTCGCTCCGTGGGCAGCACTCTCGCCAGGTAAGGGAGACGAGGAGTTGCTCGTCGAGCGCTATGGCATCGAGTACTACCGGCAACTGTCCAGTGATGGCTACGACATCGACTTCGCGGCCAACGGAATGCTGTGGATCGCTCCCGATCAGACCACGTGGGAACAACTCGTCACCCTCGGACCGACTGAGGAGAACGCCGAGCGACGCCTGATCGACGCAGCGCAGATCGAGCACCTCACGGGTGGTGCGATTCGCGCCGAGCAGGTGGTCGGCGCCATCAGCTCTCCGACCGGCATTCAGGTCTCGGCGGGCAAGGCTGGGCCTGCGATGCTCGCCCGCGCCACGCTCAAGGACGGAGCAGTCCACACCCGGCGGCCGGTCTCCGGCATCAAAGCGATCGGTGGAAAGGTCACCGGCGTCGACACTCCGACCGGTGCCGTCGCCTGCGGTGCCGTCGTCGTCGCCGCAGGCGCCTGGAGCAATGCACTGCTTCGTCCCCTCGGTGCATACCTGCCGACGATCCCACTCATGACATCGCGTGTGACCACCGAGCCCCTCGGAATCCCAGCGACGATGCCGATGCTGTTTCTGCTCGGGCTGTCTCAGTCACCGTTGGCTAGCTTCCTCTGGGTGCGCGGCCAGGACGGCGCACTCATCTGGGGTGGTCACTATGAGGTGCCACCGCGGGACGCGTTCGTCGGCAAGCCCGTGCCGGAGCGGTTCGACCAGATCCCGATCGACGGCGTCCTCGACTGCCAGCAGCGTGCCAAGTCGGCAACCCGGTTCATGCCGTCACTCGGCGCATACCGCAGCATGACTCTCGCCCATGGTGCGCCATGCTTCACACCCGACCAGCGTGCTCTCGTAGGCGCCGTCCCAGGTATCGACGGCCTGTACGCGATCGCCGGCGACAACGAGGCTGGCGTTACGCATGCCCCCGGGTTCGGGAAGGTGCTGGCGGACCACATCGTGTCGGGCGAGAGCGAGCTGACGAGCATGGACAGCTGGCGGATCGACCGCTTCGACGGTTTGAACTGCGACGAGGATGTCGCGGCCGCGATGGCTGAGATGGCAGGCGGGGCATCGTGACATCGGTCGTGGATGCCATCGGCGCCCCTGAACAGGCTGGCGTGAACCGCCCCGTGATGTCAGCAGACCATGGTCAGCTCTCCAGTGAGGAGTAGGTCGATGAAGATCCTTGAAGTTCGATGCATACCGCTCTATGGAGTCCCCGATCCAGGTACGTGGTTGTCGCGGTTCGGCGATGGCCGCGAGCAAGTACACACGCTCATCGAGGTGGTGACCGATGAGGGCGTCACCGGGCTCGGCAGCTGCTTCACGTCCCTGCCACTCGTTGCGGCCGCAGTGAAGCTCCTGGATCCACTGCTGATCGGAGCTTCTGCGACGGACCCGGCCGCTGTCTCCGAGCGATTGCATCAGGCAACGTTCTGGCAGGGCCGCGGTGGAACGGTGACGCACGCGATCTCGGGGATTGACATCGCGCTGTGGGACATTCTCGGCAAGGTGACCGGACAGCCCGTCAGCAGGCTCCTCGGCGGTCGTTTCCGCGATTCGATCAAGCCGTACGCCTCTCTGGTGATGGCAGAACCGTCGGTCATGAAGGATCGAGTGGCCGCCGGACGGGAGCGAGGATTCCGTGCGTTCAAGATCGGATGGGGACCGTTCGGTCGCACCGGCGATTCACGTGCTGACGAGGCAATCGTCGCAGCCGCCCGCGAGGCGGCTGGAGAAGGCTCGGAGCTCATGGTGGATGCCGGCGGCTCCGAGGAGTTCTGGCCTCACGACTACAAGTGGGCTTTGCACACCGCGCGGATGCTCGCAGGGTACGGCGTTGAGTGGTTCGAGGAACCGCTACGCCCGGATAACATCGGCGGGTACGCCGATCTCACCAGGGACGCGCCTTTGCACATCGCCGCCGGCGAGGTGCTCACCCGCAGGCAGTCCTTCCGCGAGTGGATCGAGCGCCGTGCTGTGGACTACATCCAGCCGGACGTCACCAAGGTCGGCGGTATCACAGAACACCGCGCGGTCGGTCAGTTCGCATACGACCACGACATCCTCGTTGTCCCGCATGGATGGAACACCGCTGTCGGCCTAGCCGCTGACCTGCAGCTCGCTGCAGCTGCCCACAACGCACGCTGGGTCGAGTACATGACACCATCGCCGTACATCGACTCGGTGCTGGCCACGCCGCTGGAGCTGAACGAGGATGGATACCTCACGATTCCCGATGCCCCAGGGCTCGGTTTGCAATGGGACGTCGACGGAATCGCCAAGCTGAGCGGCGGTACGACGATCACGGCGGCGGCCTAGGAGCAAGCCGATGAAGGCAGTCAGATGGCATGGCCGAGACGACATCCGCTTGGACGATGTCGCGCCGCCTCCACCACCGGGTGCGGGTTACCTGCAGATCGACGTACTCGCCTGTGGAATCTGTGGGACCGATGTCGAGGAATACCGCCGTGGCCCGCTGTTCATACCAACGGAGCCACATCCGCTGACCGGACAACAGCCGCCCATCACGCTCGGCCACGAATTCGCTGGTCGGGTGACTGCCGTCGGTCGCGAGGTTGCGTCCTTTCAGGTCGGTGACCTGGTGGCGGTCTCGCCGGACCTGACCTGTGGGCGGTGCCGGTTGTGCCGCGAACGACGCCCGAACCTCTGTCCGCGACTCGGATCACTTGGACTCGCGGGTGACGGGGGGCTGACCGAGCGATGCAACGTTCCGGAAGCGAATGCCGTTGTCATGGGCAAGAATGTGGCGCCGGAGGCGGCAGCGCTGGTCGAGACATTGGCTGTGGTCCATAGGGCTGTGCGCCTCGGGCGGATAACGGCCAACGACCGGGTCGCCGTGATCGGTGGAGGCACGGTTGGCCAAATCGCCGTCCAAGTCGCCATCAGTCTCGGCGTGCGGGAAGCGGTTCTGGTCGAGCCCTTGTCTGTACGTCGCGCCCTCGGGACGCGGTTCGGGGCGACGGTATTGTCGCCGGACGAGACTGCGGACGTCGAGGCCGACGTCATTCTGGAGTGCTCCGGCTCCGCCGGTGGATTCCATGTTGCAGTCGCAACTGCAGCGCGGGGCGCACGCTTGGTGCTGGTCGGAATCCACGACCGACCGCTGCCGCTGAGTGTATTGACTGTGGTCGCTCGGGAACTCGAGATCTACGGCTCGATGTCTTACACATTCGAGGACGACTTCATCCCGGCAGCTGGGCTAGTCGGTACGGGCGATGTGACAGTCGAACCGCTTATCACAGATCGAGTGGGCCTCGCCGACAGCATCGAGAACGGCTTCGACGCCCTGCTTACGCATCCCGATGAGCATCTCAAGATCATCGTCATGCCTGCTCTGTCGGGAGTACCCACCTCCGAGGCGACGTGATGCGAACCATTACACAACACCCTCCTCCCAGTCAGCAAACGGAGAGACCGCTTGTCGGCCGCGACGCCGTGCTCGAGGACGTCTCACACGCTCTGGACCTTGCCGCGGCTGCCGGCAGCGGTGCAGTCCTCGTCAGGGGCGAAGCCGGGATCGGCAAGTCCGAGATCCTGATGAGAGCCGTCGACGTCGCCTACGGCCGAGGCTGGTCCGTCCTCCGCTTGCGGCCCGACGAGTTGAGCCGTGCGATCCCCTACAGCTCGCTCGGTCACGCTGTCGCCGAACTTCGTGAGAGCGGCGACGACGAAGCTGACCGCCGCGCCGTCATGTTGGTCGAGATCCTGGACTTGGCGGCCAACAGCGCGGTGCCATCGATCTACGGCGCCGCGGCAGGCCTGCTAGACACGCTCAGGGCGTCGCGGCAGGTGGTCATCGTCGTCGACGACCTGCCGCTCGTCGACGACGACACCCTCGTGCTGATCGCCGGTCTCATGCGCCGCAGCGCACCCAACCCGCTGATGCTCCTTGCGAGCATGCGAAGGCCGGACGTAGCACCTTCCGGCGCGCTACGCACCTTTCTGGAACGGCTTACAGCTGACGACAGCCTGACGTGCATCGACCTCGGGCCACTCGATGACCAGACGGTTGCCTTGCTGGTCACCGAGGTACTGGGCAGGCAAGCCGACGACGAGATCGTCGAGTTGGTCCGGGCGCAGAACGGCGGCAATCCGTTCTTCGCGATCCAGACAGTGATGGAACTCCTGGAGGTCGGCGCACTCGAAGAAGGAGACGGGAGAGTTCAGCTCGCGTCGCGTCAGCCGCCGATCTCTTCTGATCGCCGCAGTGCACTGCTCGATCGGATTATGCGGATCGGGCCGGACGCGCGCCGAATGGGACGGGCGCTCGCGCTGGTCGACCAGGTGTCGATCGACAGACTTCCGCTCGCGGCTCAACTGGCGGCCATCACCACCACCGACGCCGATGCCATCTTCGACGCGCTCGTTGAAAGTGGTGTGATCCATCACGGCGACGACGGCAGCTACGGCTTCTGCCACGGATTCGTCCGTGATGCTCTCTATCACGAGATCGGCCCGGCGGAACGCTGGCGATGGCACCGGCAGACAGCCGAGTGGCTGACCCTCCTACCAACGTCGCCAGCCGTCGAGCTCGAGCTAGCCCGCCATGTCATGGAGACCGCCGAGCACGGCGACGAGACCGCCATCCGACGGCTGGCAGGAGCGGCCGAGCTGGCCTGCAGTTCGGCGCCGCCTTCGTCGCTTCCCATCTACCGCCGCGCGATAGCAATCACGCCGGCGAGCCACCCGCAGTTCTGGCAACTGCACGCGCACTTCGCCGTCGCCCTCTACCTAGCCGGGCGCCCGCGGGAGGCTGCGCGGTGCGGCCGCGAGGCGCTCCCCCACACAGTGGGTACTGCGCGCGAGCGTCTGGCATCGCTCATCGTCGAGGCACTCGGCGAGGCATCAACTCCAGAAGCAGCGCTCGCTTTCATCGCTCGCGAGCGGGAAGCCGGTACGTCCAGTGCCAGACTCGACGCCCAAGTCGCCTACCTTCACGCGCTGATCGGCGATGTCGAAGCAGCGGATATCGAAGCCGCTGATGTTCTAGCCCGCCTCGACGCCTGCTCAGCGGAGGACCGCGCTGCCGTCCTCGTACATCTCGTTCAACTGCACAGCCTGACCGCTAACCAGCAGGCGCTGCTCCAGGCGAGCGATGAGCTGCGAACCTCGATCGAATGCGCACCATCGGCATCACGCCTGAGTGCGCACGCAAACCTGTGCTGGGTGCTCGCTGTGCGGGGTGACACCAAGGCATGCACCTCAGAAATCGGGATGACTGAGCAATGGCTCGGCGACTCGCCTTCGAGCCCATATCGGACCAAGGTGCTCGTTGCCCGCGCGCTGAACGCCGCGAACACAGGTGATTGGGACAGCACCCTAGCAGTCAACGACGAATTGGCGCGTGAGTTGGATGCCGCCGGCTCGGTGAGCTCTCTGGCAGTTCTTCGGGCGGTGAGCGCCGAGATCCTCGCCAACCGTGGTGAATGGACCGCGGCTCACAGGCTGCTCGATCTCGACGTGTCCGAGGAGCAGACACTTGCTGCGATGACCGAGGCCGCGTATGCGGAGATCGAGCTCCTGAGCGGCAACGCGCATGCCGCGCGGACGCGACTCACAGCATCTCTCGGCAAGCTCAAGGTTCCACCGCTGGCGCGGGACTCGCTTCTCAGCCGCCTGGCAGATGTCGAAGTCGCCACCGGAAACCCAGGCGCGGTGTCAGGCATAGTTGCCGAAATTGATCGGGACGGCCATTGCTCGCCACGCCCTGACTTCGGCCGGGCACTGCTGAGCCTAGGCAGAGCAACGGGGGATCACGGCATGCTCAGGGAGGCGGCGGCGATCGCGGACGAGCACGATCTCGCGCTACTCAGAGGGCGCGCGCGACTCGACCTAGGTCTAACCGGGACGGAAACAGAGCGGAACCTCACCGAAGCAGTCGAGATCTTCCACGCACTGGGGGCCACGCCGTGGCGACGTAAGGCAGCTGCCGAGCTTCGCAGTCGCGGGATGCGCATACCACGACACCGCGCTGCCGGCTCGCCGTCCCAGCTCACCGAGACCGAGTTGCAGATCGCCCGCCTCGTGCAGGTCGGCCGGCAGAATCGCGAGATCGCTCGGACCGTCGTACTCAGTGTGAAGACGGTCGAGGCCTACCTCAGCCGGATCTACGCGAAGACCGGTTGTACCAGCCGGCTCGAACTCGCGCGCGCACTCGACTCGCAGATCGTCTAGTTGTAGCGAGCGACCTCATACCGCCGAGGCGCGGCTTCGCCGCGTGGAGGCGTGCGAGCGGGTCTCGTTGTGAGGCCCGCTCGCCGTGTCGGTCGTAGCCTGTGGGTTGCTGAGACCTGGAGGCTGCGGTGGCCGACTATTCGACTCTACTGCGTGATCATGTGACGTTGACCTGCCGATCTGTGGATCGGATCTTCCTGCAGGCGTATGTCCCGAAGCTGCAGACCGTGGGCTGGGTGTGCTAGTTCCTGCGCTGGCAGCGGGGCTATCCGATCCCGTCCTCGTCGGCGTTCGGCAAGATCGGCGACGAGTACGTGCGGCAGGTGCACCGCTTCGCCGAGGCGAACGGCATCCCGGTCGTCCATTTCGGTAAGGGTGACAACAAGGAGGAGATCGCCCGGCCTTTGATCGACGCCGCGGAGGCCGTAGGCGGTGACGGCCGGGTGGTGCTGATCGGGATCGCGCAGCTACACCGCGCTGGATAACGGGTTCGCCGCCTGCGACGACCCGGCCGGGCTGCAGCGCATCTGTGACCGGCTCGGCTCGGGCGCGGTCAAGTCGTTCTTCTGGCGTTGGCTACGCCGGCTGCCGGTCGCCGTTCACCACCGCGGACCTGCGCGCCGGCTATGGCTACGAGCTGGCGTTTCGCCAGTTCGAGGTCTCCGACACCCGGGTCTTTGACCGCCCTGCCGCCGGCCGGGCCTTCTTCGAAGGCGTCATCCGCGACCACCTCGACGTCGGCCGTCCGTCGCAGGTGTCGTTGATCTTCGACCGGCGCATCAACAGCAAGACCCCGGGCTCGTTCCGCACCAAGGTCATCACCAAGGGTGTTGATCCACAGGTGGTCTGCTACTACAAGGCCAGCCCCTCTCTGTCAACCTTTCTTGAGACACCCCATCCGGTAGGAATTACTGACTGATGAGGGCGAGACTCGGAGAGAGGTTTGATGAGGGTCAAGACGCAGGCGTCCCCGGTGGGGGATGCTGTGCGGGTGGGGGATGTTCCCGACCCGCAGGTCCCGGAGCGGGCCAGGCGCAGGTCGTATTCGGCGAAGTACAAGGCTGAGATCCTGGCCGAGTACGACGCCGCGGATCGAGGCGGCCGGGGTGCGTTGATGCGCAGGGAAGGCTTGTATTCCTCGCTGATCAGCGAGTGGCGCAAGCAGCGCGACAAGGGCGCGTTGGAGGCGTTGGGCAAGACTCGGGGCAGGCCGCCGGCCGACCCGGTGGAGCGGGAGAACGCCCGGCTGCGCGCGGAGGTCGCCAAGCTGCGGGCCGAGGCGGCGACGTCTCGGCGGGTGATCGAGGTGCAGGGAAAGCTCTCCGCGCTGCTGGAACAGCTCGCCAATGGCGGCGCGACCGACGAAGACCAGGCGAGATGAGCGCGATGATCGTGACCGCGATCGACGAGGCGGTCGACGAACTCGTTGCGCTGGTCGGGAAGAAGGCCGCGTGCGCGGCGGTCGGCCTGCCTCGGGCCAGCTACTACCGCGCCAACCCGGCCGGCGAGCAGACCGGGGCCACAGCCACACCCGAGGCCACACCCGAGGCCGGGCTGGCGCGGCCGCGCAGGCCTGCCGCGCAGGCCCAGCCACGGGCGTTGTCCGAGCAGGAGCGGACCGAGGTGTTGGAGGTGTTGCACTCGGAGCGGTTCGCCGATGCCGCACCGGCCACGGTCTACGCGACGCTGCTGGACGAGGGCACCTACTTGTGCTCGGAGTCCACGATGTACCGGTTGCTACGCGAACGCGGCGAGACCGGTGACCGGCGCCGCCATGCGACCCATCCAGCGAAGGTGAAGCCCGAACTGCTGGCGTCTGGCGCCCGAACCAGGTCTGGAGCTGGGACATCACCAAGCTGCTCGGCCCGGCCAAGTGGACCTACTACTACCTGTACGTGATCCTCGACATCTTCAGCCGCTACGCGGTCGGCTGGATGGTCGCCTCCCGGGAGTCCGCGGTGCTGGCCGAGCGGCTGATCGCCGAGGCGGTCCGCAAGCAACGGGTCGACCGCAACCAGCTGACCTTGCATGCCGACCGCGGCTCGTCGATGGCCTCCAAGCCGGTCGCGTTCCTGCTCGCCGACCTGGGCGTCACCAAGAGCCACTGCCGGCCGCAGTGCTCGAACGACAACCCCTACTCCGAGGCACAGTTCAAGACGCTGAAGTACCGGCCCGACTTCCCCGAACGGTTCGGCTGCATCGAGGACGCGCGGGTGTTCTGCGACGAGTTCTTCCGCTGGTACAACCACGAGCACCGCCACTCCGGGATCGGCCTGCACACCCCGGCCGACGTCCACTACGGCCGCGCCCACGCCTCCGCGAGGCCCGCGGCCACGTCCTGCACGCCGCCTACCTCGCCACCCCGAACGCTTTGTCCGCAAGCCACCCGAACCGCCCAAGCTGCCCGGAACCGTGTGGATCAACAAGCCCGAAGACAAGGAGAACCCGGCTCAGTAGTTTGCTCAAGAACGTGTCTCAGAAAGGTTGACAGGTTCCGAGCCGGCTGAAGCAGTACTTCAAGGACGGCCGGGCCCTGCGCACCGAAACCGTCATCTGCGACACCCGCGACTTCGGCATCGGTCGCCGGGTCAAGGCAGATAACTGGAAAGCCCTCCGGGCGGTTGGCGACAAGGCCAACCAGCGTCTGTGTGACGCGCAAGCTGCCGATGCCCAACCCGCACCCGACGTGGTCACCCTCAACCCGGTGACCCGGCCGTCGCTCACCGCCGACGGCCAGCGCACCCCCGCGCTACGCTTCGGCGACCCCCGGGTGACCGCACTAATCCTGAATCCGTGGACCGGTCTGGTTGTTGAGCCTGGTGGGTGATTGCTGAGCTTGGTTGGCCGGTGGTCGTGGCTGGACGCGACTGGTTCGCTGGTCTGCCCAGCCTTTCCACGTTGGTCTCCGGTTGGTGCCGCGTGCGGCGGGTGGTCGGTGGTCAGGCGGTGATCGGTGGCCCGGTGATGGCGCCGAACACCTTTGTCCACAAGGCGGTCCACTGTTCGGCCCAGGGCCAGTGGGTGGGCAGGTGCAGGACCGGGCGGCGTTGGGGGCGGGCGAGCCGGGCGGGGACGGTGATGAGGTGGCGGCGGAGTGTCGCTCCGCGGGCAACCGCGTGACCAGGGCTGGTGAGGGTGCCGGCGGCGCGGAGCAGGTTGTGGGTAATGGCCGCGCAGGTCGCCCAGGCGCTGTTGGCCGCGAAGCGACCCGATGGCAGGTGAGCCAGCGGTCCGTCGATCAGGTCGGCGAACACGGTCTCGATGATCGCGTGCCGGCGGTGGGTCAGGTCGGCCTCGACGGTGGGGTCGGTGCTGTTGGTGAAAAACGGATGGTAGCGCCAGATGTCGAACAGTTCGTCGGTCTTGGCCTTGTCGCGGACCCGGCGCACGACCAGCCGGGCGGTGACCGGGTGTTTGGTCGAGGCGAACGCGGTGAACTCGACCTCGGCGACCTCGGCGTCGGAGATCAGCTCGCCGGTGTCGGGATCGACCACCGCGCCCGGGTAGTGCACCGGCGTCCAGGCGTCATCGGGGATAGAGCCGATCGCGGCGTTCACCGGGCGAGTCTTGGTCAGCACCACCGAGAACCACACCTTGGCCTTGAGGCACGCGTTGACGACGGCGCTGTTGCCGTAGGCCGAGTCGCCGCGGACCAGGATCTGGCCGGTCGCCCCGCAGGCGCGGGCGGTCTTGATCGCCTCACGCACCATCGAGGCCGCGCTCTTGCCGGAGCCGGTCTTGCCGCCGCGCAGCCGGATCCCCGCGACCACCGGCGCCCCATCGCTGGTGGAGACCGTGGTGGCCAACGGCGACAGCCCCTTGCGGAGCACCTGTTTGCCGGCGATCTTGGTGTGCCCGAACCCCGCGCCCTGCTTGGCGTGCCCGTACACCGGGCGCAGCAGCGAATCAATGTCCACGTAGGCCCGGGTCCCAATGCCGGGCAGCAGCCCAGTCTGCTGGACCAGGTTGACCAGATGTGATCGCGCGACCGACGCCAACTGCAGGCCGTGGCCGTGGGTGAACTCGCGCAGGAACTGGCCCAGCGTGGCCGGTGCGTACACCTCATCGAACAACCTTGACATCCCGCCGGAGCGGATCACGTCCAGATCATCGATGCTGTCTGCCCCGGCGGCCATCCCCGCGATGATCGAGGTCAGCTTGCCCGCCGGGTTCACCCCGGCCGACTTCACCGCCGTCGTGTTGATCGCGACCTTGTCCGAGACCAGCTCCGACAAGCCCGCGGTCTCGGCCAGCGCCATCAGCGGCACCACGCCCGCGCACGACACCAGGTTATCGTCGTCGAACCTCGCGGTGGCACGCGACCAGACATGAGATAGTTGCACCGAAAGTGCCTTCCGTGACCAGGACAATCAGGATCTAGACACTCCCGATTCTCCCTACACAGAAGGCACTTTCACTGTCACCGCGCCGACCGATCAACCACTCGCTCCACGGATTGAGGCTAATGTCCGCCATCGTCGGCTTCTGCCATCTCGCGGCCGGATTCGACAACAAGACCCTCACCAGCCTGATGGGCACCCTGCTCGACACGCCGTACTCCACCCGACAGGCCACCTACGACCTGCGCCGGCTGCGACGCAAGAACATCATCGAACGTCTCCCGCACAGCAACCGCTACCAGCTCACACCCCTTGGCAGACGCGTCGCCGTCATGTTCACCAAGGCCCACGGACGCGTGCTCACGCCAGGACTCACTGCCCTCGACCCCAACCTGCCACCCGAACTCGCCAAACGACATCCCCTCGCCACCGCCTGGCGAACCCTCAACCGCGAACTCGACCGATCCATCACCGCCGGACTGGCCGCCGCATGAACCACAAAACTTGACTCAACTGGAAACTTCGTCCCGGGCAAGCGGAACTAGATGATCGATTCCAAGGGGTCAGTGGTCGTAGGCCAGCAGTGATCGCTTGATCGGTTGGCTGGTGTGGTCGTTGTGCCAGATCGCGGTGGTCAGGGCCAGGATGCGTTGGACGACGCGGACCCAGACCCCGGCGGGGGTGTGTCCGCCGTGTCGTTCGAGGTCGAGTTGGCCTTTGAGGGTGTCGTTGATGGACTCGATGACCTGGCGCAGTGGCTTGAAGAACGGGATCCCGGCCCGTGGGGGTTCGCCTTTGCGGGCCGGGCGTAGCAGGTTGAGGCCGGCGTTGGTGAGGGTGGCCTCGAAGTCGCGGCCGTAGTAGTTCTTGTCGGCGATCACGATCTGCCCGGTTCGTGCGATGGTCAGGTCGGGGTCGGCGGCGAGGATGCCGAGCAGGGTCTGGCGTTCGTCGGCCTTGGCGCCGGTCAGGGCGAACCCGACCGGTAGCCCGTGCAGGGTGCACAGCAGGTGCAGCCGCAGTCCCCAGAAGTACCGCGAATGGCTGGCGCAGTAGCCGTACTCGGCCCATCCGGCCAACTCGGAGCGGCGGGCGGTGTCTCGCGAGCGCGCATTCGACCGGGGTGGAGTCGGCCACCCACACGTCATCGGTCCACAGCGTGGTGTCGCGGGCCAGTACCCCGACCAGCCAGCCGAGCGTGGATCCCAACCGGCGCAGCCGCTTGTTGTAGCCGGGCTGCTTGGGCAGGTAGGGGAACAGATCCCGCAGATGCGAGCGGGCGTGACGCAGCCAGCGCGCCTCGCTGGTGTAGCCGAGCAGGGCCTGCATCACCGCCAGGGTGATCAGTTCGGCGTCGCTGATCTTCGGGGCGATCCCGACCACAGGACGCCACGGCGCCCGCTCCGGCGTGGCCTTCAGCAGATCATCGGTACGCACGTACAGTGCTGTCGCGAGGGTGTCCAAGTCAGCGTCCACGAGAGCCTCCTGCTCATCGTCTGGGTTAGCAACGCTGATCTTGGACACCCTCCACCACTACAAGGCACAAGGCACGCCGCACCGACCCCTTGGAATAGGTCATCTAGTCGAGGATCGTCCCCCATGGTTCACGACAAAGCTCGCGAGGCGGTCCATGCAAGGGCGAACCTGTGATCAGCCGGCGAAGGAATTCGCGGGCGGTCCAGTGACCGCTGGATCGACCGCGTACAGGTGGCCGGCGTACCTATCCGATTCACGCTGTTCTGGGGCCAGGTAACCGGCCGCGGTCGTGATGAACAGTGTTGTGCCGTCGCTGCCGCCGAACGCGCATGCTGTGACGTGCGGAGTAGGTACGGCGATGGTCCGCTGATGCCTGCCGTCCGGCGCGTACCGATGCACCGCGGACCCACCCCACAGGGCCACCCACACGCATCCGGCATCGTCGACGGCCAAGCCGTCCGGAACGCCCGCGGCCGCCGGTATCTCCACGAATCGGCGTCGCCGAGTTACCCGGCCTTCATCCGGGTCGAAGTCGAAGACATCAATGGCCTGTGTTGCGCTGTCGACGTAATACATGAGCCGCGCATCCGGGCTCCACGCCAGGCCGTTCGAGATCGTCACATTTTCGACTATGGTTCGGACACTTGCGTCGGGGTCTAGTCGATACAACGTGCCGGCGCCGGGCCGCTCATCGGCTGCCACTGTGCCAGCCCAGAATCGACCGGCGAGATCACAAGCACCGTCATTCATGATCACATCGTCTGGCTTCGTAATCGTGGCGAGCTCCGCGACCGACCCGCTGCTTGTGTCGAGCACGGCGAATCCATCCGCAGTAGCCAGCACGGCTCCGCCCTGACACCGCGGGGCGAGCGCACCCACCTTCACACCGATCTGGTACGACGTGACCTCGCCGCTGCCGGGCTCGAGCTCGTGGGCGGTGCAGGAATCGATGTCGACCCACCAAAGGGTGTTGCGAACCGAATCCCACCGTGGACACTCGCCCAGCCGGGAACCTGCCGGGTACACCAGTTCGAGACCAGAAGCCGTCATCATCGAGCCTCGGTCGCAGTCGGCCTGTCGTCGGCGGCGACCGGGTGCGACTCGTGGCCGCGCGTCGCCCAGGCCACCATCGGTATGGTGCCCGGAATCTCCACCTCGGCATCCACCTCGAACTCAGCCTTCAGGCGAATGTCCTCACTCGACGCCCCGATCATCACATCGAAGGTCCCTTTCTCGACAACGAGGCGCATGTCGGCGTCCAAGAGGGCGAGGTCGGCGGGCGTGAGCACAAAGTGTACCGTCGTAGCTTCGCCCGCTGCGAGCCACACCTTCTCAAAGCCGCGCAACTCCTTGACGGGAGTGACCACGCTCGACACGCGATCTCGAACGTAGAGCTGGACAACGTCGCAACCAGTTCGCTCACCTGAGTTCCGTACAGTCATCGAAATCTCCGCGACGCATCCTTCCTGCGCCGCGGACGCGATTCGGAGGTCCGAGTATTCGAAGGTCGTATAGCTCAGACCGAAGCCGAACGGGTAGAGCGGGCGGCCCGCACCCTGCGCGTCGACATATGCACCGAACCCACGCCAGTATTCCTTCGACCTCAGGTGGTTGTAATAGATGGGAAGCTGCCCGACGTGCTCCGGGATCGTCACCGGAAGCCTGCCGCCCGGGTCGACAACACCGAACAAGACGTCGATGATCGCCTGGGCACCACGCTCCCCCGGCAACCACGCCTCGACAACGGCCGCGACATTGTTGTCGATCCAGGTAGTCGACAACGCACGACCGTTGACCAGTACGACCACGGTGGGCGTTCCTGTCCCGTGCACCGCACGTACGAGTTCGTCCTGCCTGCCGCTGAGATCCAACGACTGCACGTCCGAGCGCTCGCCGACCGTCGGCCACCACTTCCCATCGT
This sequence comes from uncultured Actinomycetota bacterium, assembly GCA_963770725.1. Classification (GTDB taxonomy): domain Bacteria; phylum Actinomycetota; class Actinomycetes; order Propionibacteriales; family Kribbellaceae; genus Kribbella. The sequence goes on along the minus strand of CAVYQT010000003.1, from coordinate 37,599 downwards.
CACCGAAGCGCCAACCCGACCGCTCACCGACGATGACGATGGCGACCTCTGCACCTTCGGCAGCCGATACAGCGGCCTCGATATCGGCGTCATCGACGTTCACGATGTCGCCGCCACGCGAGTAGACCACCTCCGTCGAGTCATCTACCACCCGGCGTAAGGCATCGAGCACCGTCTCGACCGGCTGGGAGATCGCACCAGTCACGTAGTCACCGAGTAGGTTGCGCGCGTTGTCCGCGTTCGGTCCGATGACGGCGATCCGATGCACACCGGTGTCCAACGGAAGCGTCCCGTCGTTCTTGAGCAGCACGATGCCGTCTTGCGCTGCTCTCAGAGCGAGATCCACGTGCGCCTCGCAGCGGACGGCATCGGTTCGCGCGGCTGGAGGATCCGCCGGTTCGTCGAAGAGGCCGAGACGGAACTTCAGCGCGAGAATCCGCCGGACGGCACGGTCGACAAGAGACTCGTCGACCTGACCTTCCTCAAGGCTCTCCCGCAGCGGAGCCAGGTATGCCGCCTCCCAGGAGATGTTCACGTCAACTCCTGCACGGATGCTCGAACGCCTGCCTGCTGCTGGGTCTCGACGAGGCCCTCGTAGATCAATGTCTCGAAGCCGAATCCCTCGCTGACGACGATGCCTTCGAAGCCGAGTTCCTCGCGCAGCACGCCGGTCATCCACCGCTCGTTGCCATGTGCGGGTACTCCGTCGATCGACGGGTACGTCGCCATCACGGCCGCGGCTCCATCAGATCCCGAGACGGCTGACCACGCCGGCAGGAACACCGAGCGCAGGGTTCTCTCTGTCAGCTCGATCGCACCACGTTCCATACCACTCACCGGCTCGCTCTGACCCGGGAAGCAGGTCAGCAACGCACCTGCCCGGTCAGGCGCGGCCAGATCGTTGCCTTGCAGGCCGGCGACGATCTGACGCGCGATCTCACGAGTCAGGTAGGGATCCTCGCTGTATCCTTCGCAGTTTCGCCCGAGCCGTGGATCGCGGATCGGCTCGATCACAAGTGTCGAGAGCAGATGCACACCAACTGCCCGGGCCTCGCGGGCAACCGCTTGGTAGACATCGTGGATCAGCCTCCGATCGAAGGCCGCACCGAGCGCCGGACCCTCCGGGAAGATCGTGGCACCAGGTGCCATCAGGCCGTGGCAGCCCTCGACGACCTGCAGAAGTGGGATACCCAAGCGGGTCTCTTCGCGCGCGCGCCGTTGCAGTCCGGCACGCCGTGCGAGCTGAGCGCGCGAGTCGCCGACTTCGCGACCGCCGGCCTCGAGATTGAAGCCGTCCAGCCCGTAGAAACCGCCGATAGGGCCGAGAGCCTCGTCGAACTCTCCGGTGACGAGCCGCTCCGCGTCGGCCTGGGTGCTCGGCGCGCTCGCGAGCTGCTCCGGTACCTCTACATCACCGAAGTCGAACAGCATCGGCATGTTGAGTTGACCGAGCTTGTCGGCCAGGCTCATCCGGCCCAATAGGTCCTCTACACGGGCCTCGATCGGCTGCCCGGACTGCTGGTAGGCGGGCGTTGGTGCTGTGCTCATAAAGTATCCCGACGACGTGACGACAGATGGATGGGTGACAGAGCCGGGTCAAAGTGGAGTCGGCCCGATGCTGGTGCAAGCACATGACAGCGAGACATATGCCCCGGTGCGATCTCGACGGCCGCCGGACTGGCTTCTGCGCAGATCGACCGAGACATCGAGCACCGTGACCGGAAGGGACACCCTGTCAACGGTTCGGGCGGCGAGGCATCCCATGGCAGAGCCGCGGCCCTGTCATGTGTACGCCGAGGCCCGTCGATGCGGGGATTCGCTGTGAGCAGGCCGATCGTGTACGGATGACGCGGGTTCCCGAAGACCGATTCTGTGGGTCCCTCTTCAACGATCTGGCCGTGGTACATCACAGCGACCCGGTCGGACACACGTGCGGCGACCGGGAACTGGTGCGTGATGAAGACAATGCCGAGTTTGTGGTCCCGTCGGAGGTGCTCGAACAGATCGAGGACCTGCGCTTGTACGGAGACGTCGAGAGCGCTCACGGCCTCGTCCGCAATCAGTACCTCTGGCTCGAGCGCGAGTGCGCGCGCTATCGCCACTCGCTGGCGCTGGCCGCCGGACAGCTGGCGTGGGTAACGATCCGCGGTCTCCGCACGCAAGCCGACCTGATCGAGCAGACCGTGGACCCGGCTGCGAACGTCTCGTCTCGACCAAAGGCCATGAACCCGCGGAGCCTCCGCGATGGCAGCAGAGACCGTCAGACGCGGATTGAGCGACGAATAGGGGTCCTGATAGACGGTCTGGATCCGTCGACGGAGGCCCTGGAGCTCCTTGCCGCGAGCCGCGAGCACATCCACACCGCCCATGGCGATCCTGCCGGCGTCCGGAACGACGAGTCTGGTCAAGCACCGTGCGAGTGTGGTCTTGCCGCTACCCGACTCACCGACGATGGCGAGCACCTCATCCCGTGCGAGCCGTACGGATACCTTGTCCAGTGCCACGACCTCAGGTGCTGTCCGGCCGGCAAACCGGCTCGACATCGGTCGACGGAGTCGGAACCGCTTCTCCAGACGCTCGGCAATCAGCATCGGCTCACTGTCCATGGGGCGACCTGTCCCCGTAATCCAAGGCCGACGGCTCCAGAGACGGTTGTCGGAAGGCACCAGTCCCTGGGCCAGCCGGCCGGCGCAGGGACTGCTCAAGTGTCGGCACGGCCGCAAGCAGAGCACGGCTATACGGGTGCGTGGGGTGAGAAATCACGTCAGCCCTGGTCCCCGTCTCGACCACCTGCCCGGCTGACATCACGGCTACGTCGTCCGCCATCTGCGCGATCACACCGAGGTCATGGGATACGAAAATCATCGCCATACCGAGTTCCTCCTGGAGCTGCGCAAGCAGTGCGAGGATTTGGTCCTGGATCGTGACGTCGAGAGCGGTGGTCGGCTCATCCGCGAGCAGCAACGCCGGCCGTGTGGCGATCGCAAGCGCGATCATGACCCGCTGCCGCATTCCACCACTGAGCTGGTGGGGGTAGTCATGGGCGCGCCGATCCGGCGCGGGTATGCCCACCTTGTGAAGGAGCTCGACGGCACCGGCCCATGCCTCGCCTCGCCTCTGCCCCAACTTGCAGCGCAGTGTCTCGGCGATCTGCGTGCCGACGGAATAGAGGGGATGCAGGCTGGCGGCCGGATCCTGGAAGATCATGCCGATCTCGTTCCCGCGCAGACGCCGAGCCAGGGAAGGATCGTCGCGACGGAGCTCGGCACCGCGCCAGACGATTCGCCCAGCGACGACCGCGCCGGGTGGCGGAACGAGATCGACTATCGCACGCAGCGTAACGCTCTTGCCTGATCCCGACTCTCCGACTAGGCCAAGCGTACGGCCCGCCTCGACGGCAAGGTAGACGTCTTGAGCCGCCATCGCGATACCCCGAGGGCTCGGGAACGCGATGGAGAGGCCAGACACCTCCAGCAGTCGCCCACCTGCCGCGGCCGAGCTCGAGTCGATGCTCATCGATGTGCTCACCTGTCTCCCTTGTCCAACAGGTCGGCGAGCCCATCGCCGACCAGGCTGAAACCGAGGCCGACGAGCGCGATCACGAGACCCGGCAGCGTAGCGATCCACCAGTGTGTGAACACATATTCCTGGCCTTCCGCAACGATCGCACCCCACTCAGGACGCGGCGGCTGCACGCCGAGACCGAGGTAGGAAAGGGTTGCCATCCCGAGGATCGATGTCACGAGGGTCGCCATCGACGTGACGAGGTTGGGCTTCAACAGGTTGGGCAGCGCGTGCACGCAGAGGATCCGCCACGTCGGGAGTCCGAGCGTGCGGGCCGCCGTGATGTATTGCTGCTCTCGCAGCACGAGCATCTCGGCGCGGGTCAGCCTTGCGTTGAACGCCCAGCCGACCGTGAAGAACGCGATGTATATGCCCGTCAGTCCCGGACCGACGATTGCGACTACTCCGATCATGATGACGAGGTACGGGAATGCCATCACCACATCCGCGAGCCTCATGACGGCCACATCGACCACACCGCCGAAGTACCCGGCGGCCGCGCCGAGCGCCATCCCGACGAGCATCGGAACGTAGGTCACCGTCAGAGCAATGCGATAGTCAAGCCAGACAGCGTCGAGCACGCGCGCCAGCACGTCGCGGCCGAGCTGGTCGGTGCCGAACGGGTGCTGCAGCGACGGCGCCTGAAGGACGGCCGTCAGGTCGGTCTCCATGGGTCCCGGCAGCAGGTCGAAGATCCGCACAACCAGCGCGACGATCGGAAGAGTCAGCACAATTGTCAGGCCGCTCCACAGCGTGTACCGCATCCACCGACGCTCCGACCGAACGCCGCGTTGCAACCGCCGCGCGACGTCCGGGCCAACGATCGCGGTCATGACCTGCGCACCCGTGGATCGATGACGGCATACCCCAGGTCCGTCACGATGTTGGCGACGATGACCCCCGCGCCAAAGATCAGGACGGTGGCCTGTACCACCGGGAAGTCCCGGTTCGCGACGGCCTCTACCAGCAGAGACCCGATGCCAGGAACGTCGAAGACGGCCTCGATCACAACCACTCCGCCGAGCAGCGCTCCGAAAAACATGCCAAACACGGTCAGAGTCGACGTCAGCGACGCGCGCAGGGCGTGCTTGAACAGCACTCGCCGACGGGTGAGACCTCGCGCGACCGCGGCCTCGACAAAGTCCGCCGACATCGTCTCGAGCATGCTCGCCCGCAACGTTCGGATCAGGAGGGGCGCGACACCGATCATCAACGTCACTGCAGGCAGCGTGAGACTCGCCAACCGACCGAGTGCACCGTCCTCCAGGCCGGACACGGGAAACCAGTCGAGTCCCACACCGAAGAACAGGATCAGCATGAGCCCGATCCAGAAGGAAGGCATCGCGAAGCCGAGCATCGACACCGTGCGTACGATGTGATCCGACGCACGGTTACGTTTGATCGCGGACAGCACCCCGAGTGGGACCGAGATCACGAGTGCCAGTGTCATGCCGTAGGTGACCAACTGCAGCGTCACCGGGAACCTCGCCGAGATCAGGTCGCCGACCGGCGCGCTCTTGAAGATCGACTCACCGAAGTCGAACGTGACCGCGCCGGCGAGGAAGCCGGTGAACTGCTGCACGAGTGGTGTGGAAAGTCCGAACTGATCGCGCATGAGCTCGACCTGCTCGGGCGTCGCGCGGACGCCGAGCATGATTCGGATCGGATCGCCCGGCGCCAGCTGCATGATTGCGAACGCTCCGATCGAGACCCCGAGCAGAGTGATCGCACCGAGAGCGAATCGATGCAGCACGTAGCCGACCATGGTTACCCCTCAGCCCTTCGCCAGCCACACCTGCTCGAACCTGATGGTCGACAGGATGGTCGGACGGAACTGTGCGACGCCGTCGCGCACCAGGCTGCGCTCGTTCAGGAAGAACAGCGGGATGCTCGGACCGTCGGTCGTCATGCCATATTCCTGAAGCTGAGCCCACGCCTGTCGCCGCTGGTCGTCACCGACGGCACGAAGTCCCTTGTCGACGAGGGCCCTGGCCAACGGGTTTTCGTAGACGATCGGTCGTTCGGCTGATCTCGGCTGGGCGTAGAACCCTTCGGCAAACTGATCCTCGGACGGGGTGTCGGACAGCAGGTCGAAAGCGATCAGCCCGTCGTAGTCCTGCGCACTGCGCCGCTCGTTCATCGCGCCCACATCCACCTGCGCCTGGCGGACTCGTACGCCGATTTGCGCCCATGCTTCCTGCAGGACTGTTGCGATCGCTCGCGCCTCGCCGTCACTTCCGGCGTACAACAACTCCATCTCGAACCCCGTGGGCGCGGAGGACTTCGCCAGCAGTTGCTTGGCCGCCTCGACATCGAGCGGATATGGCTCGACGGCCTCGTCCCAGAAGCGAAGCTTCTGCAGGTGGCTGTTCGCGACCTCCACCTTTCCGTTGAAAATGCTCGACCGCATCGCCTCGCGGGGAACCGTGAGATTCAGCGCGCGCCGCACGTTGGGGTCGGTGAGCGGCTTCAAGCGAGGCGCGAGCTGAACCATAGCGAGGGAGGCGATCTCGTCGACCTGCACATGGACTCCCGCCGTCTCCTCCAGACGACTGAGCTGTGAGAACGGCACGGCGCTGGCAGCATGCGCATCGCCCTCACTGACTCGCAGGATCCGTGCTCCAGCGTCTGCGACGTAGTCGAAACGCAAGCTGTCGAGATGTGGCTGTCCGCTGCGCCAGTAGTTGTCGTTGCGCACGAGCCGCAGGGTGCGGCCGCGCTCGCGGCTCTCGAAACGGAAGGCACCTGAGCCCACCGGCTTCGCCTCGAAGCCCTTCTCGCCGAGTTGCTTGACGACACCCGCGGGCAGGATGGACGCCGGCGGGATGCTGAGCAGATCGGCAAAGCCACCGCGCGGGTGCTTCAGCTTGACCTCGACGACGCGAGGACCTCTGACCTTCACACTCTCGATGACCTCGCCCCAGTACGAATACAGGTTGCGGCTCGGGTCTGCGAAGCGTTCCAGCGAGAACTTGACATCGTCAGCCGTCACCGGCATCCCGTTCGAGAACTCGGCATCACGTAGCGTGAAGGTCCAGCGGGCACCGCTGTCGGCTACGTCCCAACCCGTGGCAAGACTGGGCTCCACGTCTCGGCGGCCGGGGTTGAGCACGGTCAGCTGGTCGAAGATCTGCAGGTGAACCGACAGATCACCAGCCGTGTACCCCGGTGGCATCCCGGGAGACAGGATGTTGCCCGGCTGGAACGACCAGGCATAGACGAACTCGCCTCCACGGCGCGGAGGGCCGGTGACCTCGGAGTCTGACGTAGCAGACTCGGCCCCTTGGTTACCGCAGGCGATCATCGCCGGGCCGGCCATCATGCCAAGGCCGATCAGACCAACGCCCTGCAGGAAGTCTCTGCGGGATGTAGTGTATGGCCGGCCTCGTCGGCTCATGATCAGCTCCTCTCGCTGCGCTGTGTCTACGAATGCTGCTCGGCGCTGGTGACGTCCGCCACTAGGGAATCCCCTCCACCTTGCGTGCGACCGGTGGACGACTGAGACCGATTGACGTGCGCGTCAGGATGCCGAGACTGGCGATGACTGAGGCTCGCCGTCAGTGGCTGGATTCGTGCTGACGTGCGCAGGCGTCGGCCGCCGCGCGCGCCCGAGGTGACACGCTCGGTCAGCCGTTCGATCGTCTCGTCGCTGAGACTCAAGTCCAGCATTGCGTTCGTCGCCTACGTCTCAGCCCTGACGTTGGGATGCCACGCGAGCATCACATCCGCTGCCAACTTCTGCGCCGGAGGTGCAGGGAGCGGCGTTCCCAATCGGCAAGGGCCTCTCCCTCCACCATATGTCAGATCGATGGCCGCTTAGGTCGAGGGCAGCCTCCACTATGTGCCCCGACGCAAGGCCTCGGATGCTGAGGGTGTGCTAGCGATGCGCCATTTCTGAGAGGAGTCAGCGTGCACTTCATCGAGCCCCCACAGCAGGGTGTGCCCGCGCGAGGCTGGGTTCGCCCACGTATCCAGCCCATCCTGACAGGACGCCTACGTGTTGTTCCGTGCGCGTCATGGCCCACCTGATGTCCGAGTTCGAGCCGCAGTTTCCCGCTCGATACGCTGAGGCCGAACCATGGACCGTGTTGGGGCCCGACGGGGAGCTGACACGAGACGTGACGCCGTCTCTGGTAGACGCCGAGATGCGCGATGCGCTCGAGCTCATGTTGCTGTCCCGGGCCTTCGACGAGAAGGGCTTCAGTCTGCAGCGACAAGGCCGGTTCGGCACGTTCTCGCCCGTAGGCGGGCAGGAAGCCTCGGTCGTCGGCTCTGCGTTCGCGCTTCGTACGGATAGCGACTGGATCGTGCCGCAGTATCGCGAGCTCCCCGCTTTGTTGCGCCAGGGCTTGCCGCTGGAGTCATTCATGCTGACGTTCAGCGGAGATCCACGGGGCGGAGCCATTCCGTCAGACGTCAACCTGCTTCCCGTCCAGATCGGGCTTGCGGCTCAGCTACCACAGGCAGTCGGTCTCGCCTGGGGACTGTGGCTGCGCCGTACAGGAGGAGTCGTGCTGGCCTATGTAGGCGACGGAGCGTCTTCGGAGGGTGACTTCCATGAGGCCTGCAACCTGGCGGGCGTGCTGCGGGCACCGATCGTCTTCCTACTACAGAACAACGGATGGGCGATCTCGACTCCACGCGAGCGTCAGTCGGCTGCCGCCACGCTCGCGGCTCGGGCACCGGGCTACGGATTCGCCGGGGTACTGGTGGACGGGAACGACCTTCTCGCTGTGCACTCGGTAGTGGCCGATGCGGTCGACCGAGCGCGTGGCGGCGGCGGACCCACGCTGATCGAGTCACTGACCTACCGCATCGGCGCTCACAACACTGCCGACGATCCGACCAGGTACGTCGACAGCACGGACCTGCAGGACTGGAGAGACCGGGATCCGATAGAGAGGGTGCGAACGTATCTCAGCGCGCGGGGCAGCTGGGACGCCGAGCATGACCGCCAGGTCGAGGAACGGATCCAGGCTCGGATCGAGGACGCGGTGCGGATCGTCGAGTCAATGGCTCCACCGACGGTCGACTCGCTCTTCGACCACGTCGGCGCACAGCTCAGCCCTCGCCTTGTCCGCCAGCGCGCGGATCTGATGACACGACGGGAGGCCAGATGACGCCTATCACGATGCTCGAGGCAATCAACCTGACACTGCGCGAGGAGCTGGCCCGCGACGAGCGCGTGATGGTCCTTGGACAGGACGTCGGAAAACTCGGCGGCGTCTTCCGCGCCACCGAAGGCCTGCTGGATCAGTTCGGGCCTGACCGTGTTGTCGACATGCCGCTGGCCGAGGCCGCGATCGTCGGAGCATCTGTCGGACTGGCGGTCGCCGGATGGATTCCGGTCGCCGAATTGCAGTTCCTCGGATTCAGCCACCAGGCGTTCCATCAGATCGGAGCACAGCTTGCACGGATGCGGTACCGGTCACAAGGCCGCTTCCCGATGCCTGTCGTGCTGCGTGCACCGTTCGGCGGCGGCGTACGCACACCCGAACTGCACTCTGAGGCGCTGGAGGCGCAGTTCGTACAGAGCCCAGGCCTCCAGGTGGTCATGCCCTCAACGCCCGCTGACGCCAAGGGGCTCCTGCAGACTGCGATCCGGCAGAGCGATCCTGTCTTGTTCTGCGAGCCGCTTCGTGGATATCGGCTCGTCCGCGGCCAGGTTCCGGAAGGCGACGCGGAGGTGCCCTTCGGCCGGCTGCGGATCGTTCGACACGGTGACGATCTGACCATCGTCGCATGGAGCGCGGCGGTCCATGTCGCCGAACGAGCTGCTGAGCAGCTTGCCGAAGAGGGGATCTCGGCTGCCGTCGTCGACCTGCGAACGCTGGTCCCACTGGACGAGCTGGCCCTCGCCGATGCGGTCGCTGCCACCGGACGCTGTGTGGTCGTGCATGAGGCGCCGCTGACGAGTGGCTTCGGCGCGGAGGTGGTTGCCACAGTCAACGACCATGCGTTCTACTCGCTTCAGGCTCCGATCGCGCGCGTGGGCGCACCTGACACCCCATATCCGCCCGCGAGGCTGGAGGACAGTTACATCCCCTCAGCGCAGCGCGTGGTCGCTGCGGCCCGAGCCACCATGAAGGCAGCATGAGCGAGCAGGTCTTCCGGCTGCCCGACATCGGAGAGGGACTTGCCGATGCGGAGATTGTCACTTGGCTTGTCGGGGTCGGCGACCAGGTACGCGCCGACCAACCCGTCGTCACCGTAGAGACCGCCAAGGCCCAGGTCGAGCTGCCCGCACCTGCGGACGGCGTGATCGTGAGCCTGCAGGCCGCCGTCGCGGACGTTGTCAATGTGGGCGACCCTCTGTTTGTCATCGACGCGAGCCAGGCACATGTCGAGCCGGGAGGGCAGACCCTGCCCGCCGCGCGGGAGACGAGTACGGTTGGCGCACTCCGAGTGCTAGCAGCGCCGAGCACCAGGCGTCTGGCGGTCGAACTGGGCGTCGATCTGAACAATCTGACCGGAACCGGGCCGAACGGCCGCATCACGGCTGACGACATCAGGGCGTCGACAGCCGGCGACTTCCCGGCGCCAGCGCCCACGAAGGTCGCTGCGCAGACCGAGTCCGGCTCTGGTGCTCAGGCATCCCCGTTGCGCGGACTGCGTCGGCAGATGGCGGCTGCAATGACGGCGGCATCGGCAGTACCGCAGATCACCGAGTTCCGCGAGATCGACGCGAGCGCCCTGCGCCAAGCGCACAGGGATCTTCGGGCAGTGATTGGCGACCGGGCTCGGCTCACCGTTCTACCGCTGCTGATCCGTGCCGTGATCGAGGCCGTACGGCAGCACTCCATGATGAACGCGACCCTGGACATGGCCGCCCAGCAGTACACGCTTCATCCCGCCTACCACGTCGGGATCGCGGTTGCCACTCCCGACGGCCTCGTCGCGCCCGTGCTGCGCGACGCCGACAAACTCACGATCGCGGGCTTGGCGGACGAAATCGCGAGGATCAGTCAGGCAAGCCGAAGCAGGTCACTCGCAGTCGAGGAGGTTGCCGGAGGAACGATCACCATCAGCAACTTCGGCAGCTACGGAACCTGGCTGGGTACGCCGCTGGTCATGCCCCCGCAGGTGGCGATCGTGGGCTTCGGCCGGATCCGCGACGCAGTCATACCGGTGGACGGTGTGCCAGCGGTGCGACCGATACTACCGCTGGCTGTCTCGGCTGATCACAGGCTGATCGACGGGGCTCAGCTGGGCGCGTTCGTCAACGCACTCGAGCAGCTCATCCGCACGCCCCTCCTCATGGTTGGACAGGTCGACTGATGGTCGTCGGAGAGATCGTCGAAGGTGTTGATCTCCTCATCGTGGGAGCCGGCCCGGCAGGCTACGCGGCCGCGCTGCGCGGCACCCAGCTCGGACGTGAGGTGACGCTCGTCGACGCCGCAGGCTTGGATGGCGTCGGTGGCGTGTGTCTGCGAACTGGCTGCATCCCCTCCAAGGCACTCATCGAGCTGGCCGATCTGGTGCATCGCACCGCCGGATTGGCAGCCACCGGACAGGTGGCTGGGCGAGTCACGGCAGACCTCGTCGCGTTTCAACAGCACAAGGCAGCTGTCGTCAATCGCCTTACGAGCGGGATCCGCGCGTTGCTGCTCGATGCCGGTGTTCGTTTGGTGCATGGGAGACTTCGCTTCACGCGGCCCGATCGAGCGGTCGTCGATGACGGCTCCGGGCCCCCACGATTCTTCGAGTTCCGGGACGTGATCATCGCCACCGGCTCCCGACCAACCCCGTTGCCCAACCTGCCATACGATGGTGTTGCGATTCTCGACAGTACGGGTGTGCTGGAGATGGACGCTGTGCCGACGACGGTGGCGGTGGTGGGCGCAGGCTACATCGGCATCGAACTCGGTACAGCCCTCGCCAAGCTCGGTGCCGCGGTGACGATCGTCGAGCAAGCAGACAGGATCCTGCCGGGTCTCGACGCCAGGCTGAGCCGGCCCGTGGCGATCCGGCTCAAAGAGCTCGGTGTCAATGTGCTGGTAGATGCAACGGCAACGAGTTGTCGCGCAGGCCTGCTGACGGTCGACCGCGACGCCGGACAGGTCGAGGTCAAATCGGAGAAGGTGCTTGTCGCCGTCGGGCGTCGTCCGAACACCGATGACCTCGGACTCGAACTGCTCGGCGTCGACGTCGGACCGACCGGTCTCGTCTCTGTCGGTGCAGACCGGCTCGCCCGCGCCCATGTCGCGGCTGTCGGGGACATCACAGCCGGCCCTGCCCTGGCACACAAGGGATACGCCGAAGCAGGCATAGCGGTGGAGGCACTCTGCGGTCGGCGCGTTGCGTTCGACCCGGCCGTCGTTCCAGCAGTGGTCTTCTCCGACCCGGAGATCGCTACCGTCGGAGTCGTCGCGGACAGCGCCCGGGCCCACGGTCTGGACTTCAGTGCGACCACTGTTCCGATGTCCGTCAACGGCCGTGCGGCAACGCTCGGCACCGTCGGGGGCCATGCGCAACTGATCGCCGACAGTGCGACCGGCGTGCTCCTCGGTGTTCACATCGTCGGGCCCCACGCGGCAGAGCTCGCCGGCGAAGGCGCGCTGGCCATCGAGATGGGGGCGACGGTCGAGGACCTCGCCGACACGATTCACCCACACCCGACGGTCTCCGAGCAACTGGAAGAGGCCGCGCGGAGTGCCGTCGGCCGACCCCTCAACTCTGGTTCACCATCGCTTCAAGCGCGGCGATCGTCAGCATAGGAAGGAGTCCGGCGATGCCGGTTGAACTTGCACCCGATCCAGATGTCACAGCGCTCCGCATGCGCACCGAAAGTCTCATCCGTGAGGTAGTGATTCCACTGGAAGAACAGTACGGCGGCGTCGCGGTAGAACTGGGCGAGGCCGGCCGTACCCGATTGCAGCGGGCCGCGAAGGGCGCGGGCATCTTCGCCCCGCACGTTTCGCCGGAATTCGGTGGCTTAGGCCTCGACATGCGAGACAGAGCCGTGGTGTTCGAGGCAGCCGGATACTCGCTGTTCGGTCCGCTTGCCTTGAACATCGCGGCACCTGACGAGGGCAACGTGCATCTCTTGGAGGAGGTCGCCACGCCGGAGCAGCGCCGACGGTATCTTCAACCCTTGGCGACCGGCGATGTGCGGTCAGCCTTTGCCATGACAGAACCAACCCCCGGAGCCGGGTCGGATCCCTCCGCGCTGACAACACGCGCCGAGCGCGTGACGGGTGGCTGGCGGATAGACGGTCGCAAGTGGTTCATCACCGGCGCGGACGGCTCGGCCTTCGTGATCTGCATGGCTCGGACATCGGGCACTCCGGGCGACCGCGGCGGCGCGACAATGTTCCTGGTCGACGCCGACAACCCGGGCATGAAGCTGATCAGGCATATCGAAACGCTCGATCAGAGTTTCTTCGGCGGGCACTGCGAGGTCGTGTTCGACGACTGTGTGGTGTCCGAGGAGGCAGTGCTCGGCGAGGTGGACGAGGGATTCGCCTATGCGCGAGTGCGCCTCGGTCCCGCCCGTACCTCTCATTGCATGCGCTGGCTAGGCCTCGCACGCCGCGCCCAGGACCTAGGGATCGGCTACGCGGCCGAGCGCCGCCTCTTCGGCTCGAGACTTGCCGATCACGGTCTGGCGCAGCAGATGATCGCCGACAATGAGATCGACATCGCGGCCGCCCGGGGACTGGTCGTGCAGGCATGCTGCGATCTCGACCTCGGCAGCAATGCGGCACAATCCACGTCTATCGCCAAGACATTTGCCGCTGAGGCGGTCGGCCGAGTTGTGGATCGATCGCTTCAACTGTGTGGCGCACTCGGCGTGTCCGGCGACTCGCTGCTGTCGCGGTTCGCCCGTGAGGTACGGCCGTTTCGGATCTACGACGGATCTTCGGAAACGCACCGCTGGGCGATCGCCATTCGCGCTATCAAGACTTACGAGACGAACCAGCACATGACCGACAGATGACGTGGTCGGCCGATGAGCCGGCGAGCTCGGTCTCATCGTGAGGAAGGACCGGTGAAGCATCACGTGACGGAGTACGGGCCCGAGGGGCTTCGGCTGGACGCGCTGCGGAGATTCTTTTCGGGCCATGTGTCCGCTACCGGCTCCAATCTCCGCGCAGAACTGCTGCACGGCGGACGATCGAATCTGACCTATCGCGTCACCGACGGCCAGCGAGCCTGGGTGGTACGTCGCCAACCACTGGGCGGGACTACACCCTCGGCACATGACATGACTCGCGAATTCCGGGTAGTTGCGGCCCTTCAGAACACTGATGTCCCAGTGCCACGGACAGTCGCTCTTTGCGAGGACCTCGGAGTGCTCGGTGTGCCATTCTCAGTCGTTGAGTATGTCGCTGGCCACACGATCCGCACGCAGGCCGATCTCCGGCTACTCCCACGCGCTGAGATCACAAGGTGCGGCACCGCGCTTGTTGACCAGCTCGCCCGTCTTCACTCAGTGTCGCACCGCGCCGTCGGACTCGAGGGATTCGGCCGCCCCGACGGGTACCTTGCGCGTCAGGTCCGCCGGTGGCGCGACCAATGGGATCACGTGCAGACCCGGGAACTGACCGATCTCGAGGCGCTGCACTCGCATCTCGTGCAGCTGACACCGATCGAGAGTGGTGCTGCGATCGTGCACGGTGACTATCGGATCGACAACGCCATCCTCGACCCCGACGATCCTGGCTCTATCCGTGCGCTGGTCGACTGGGAGATGGCCACCGTAGGCGACCCGTTGGCCGACCTCGGGCTGCACCTCGTCTACCGCGATCCGGCATTCGACGCCGTCCTTGGCGGTTCCGCGGCTTCGACCAGCCCGGACCTGCCGACGGCGTCTACCCTCGCCGAGACCTATGCGCGAGCATCTGGGCGTAGCCTCGATGGCCTGAGTTTCTATCTGGGACTCGGGTACTTCAAGATCGCGGTCATTGCTGAAGGCATCCACAATCGTCATCTCCAGGCCTTGACAGTCGGTTCAGGCTTCGAGAACGTGGGCGACGCTGTGCCACAGCTCGTGGCAGCCGGACTGCGCGCCGTCAGTAGCGGCCGCCGCAGCTGACACTCGTCCGGACCGCCCGCGTTGTGTCTAAGCCTCAATCCGTGGAGCGAGTGGTTGATCGGTCGGCGCGGTGACAGTGAAAGTGCCTTCTGTGTAGGGAGAATCGGGAGTGTCTAGATCCTGATTGTCCTGGTCACGGAAGGCACTTTCGGTGCAACTATCTCATGTCTGGTCGCGTGCCACCGCGAGGTTCGACGACGATAACCTGGTGTCGTGCGCGGGCGTGGTGCCGCTGATGGCGCTGGCCGAGACCGCGGGCTTGTCGGAGCTGGTCTCGGACAAGGTCGCGATCAACACGACGGCGGTGAAGTCGGCCGGGGTGAACCCGGCGGGCAAGCTGACCTCGATCATCGCGGGGATGGCCGCCGGGGCAGACAGCATCGATGATCTGGACGTGATCCGCTCCGGCGGGATGTCAAGGTTGTTCGATGAGGTGTACGCACCGGCCACGCTGGGCCAGTTCCTGCGCGAGTTCACCCACGGCCACGGCCTGCAGTTGGCGTCGGTCGCGCGATCACATCTGGTCAACCTGGTCCAGCAGACTGGGCTGCTGCCCGGCATTGGGACCCGGGCCTACGTGGACATTGATTCGCTGCTGCGCCCGGTGTACGGGCACGCCAAGCAGGGCGCGGGGTTCGGGCACACCAAGATCGCCGGCAAACAGGTGCTCCGCAAGGGGCTGTCGCCGTTGGCCACCACGGTCTCCACCAGCGACGGGGCGCCGGTGGTCGCGGGGATCCGGCTGCGCGGCGGCAAGACCGGCTCCGGCAAGAGCGCGGCCTCGATGGTGCGTGAGGCGATCAAGACCGCCCGCGCCTGCGGGGCGACCGGCCAGATCCTGGTCCGCGGCGACTCGGCCTACGGCAACAGCGCCGTCGTCAACGCGTGCCTCAAGGCCAAGGTGTGGTTCTCGGTGGTGCTGACCAAGACTCGCCCGGTGAACGCCGCGATCGGCTCTATCCCCGATGACGCCTGGACGCCGGTGCACTACCCGGGCGCGGTGGTCGATCCCGACACCGGCGAGCTGATCTCCGACGCCGAGGTCGCCGAGGTCGAGTTCACCGCGTTCGCCTCGACCAAACACCCGGTCACCGCCCGGCTGGTCGTGCGCCGGGTCCGCGACAAGGCCAAGACCGACGAACTGTTCGACATCTGGCGCTACCATCCGTTTTTCACCAACAGCACCGACCCCACCGTCGAGGCCGACCTGACCCACCGCCGGCACGCGATCATCGAGACCGTGTTCGCCGACCTGATCGACGGACCGCTGGCTCACCTGCCATCGGGTCGCTTCGCGGCCAACAGCGCCTGGGCGACCTGCGCGGCCATTACCCACAACCTGCTCCGCGCCGCCGGCACCCTCACCAGCCCTGGTCACGCGGTTGCCCGCGGAGCGACACTCCGCCGCCACCTCATCACCGTCCCCGCCCGGCTCGCCCGCCCCCAACGCCGCCCGGTCCTGCACCTGCCCACCCACTGGCCCTGGGCCGAACAGTGGACCGCCTTGTGGACAAAGGTGTTCGGCGCCATCACCGGGCCACCGATCACCGCCTGACCACCGACCACCCGCCGCACGCGGCACCAACCGGAGACCAACGTGGAAAGGCTGGACAGACCAGCGAACCAGTCGCGTCCAGCCACGACCACCGGCCAACCAAGCTCAGCAATCACCCACCAGGCTCAACAACCAGACCGGTCCACGGATTCAGGCTAAACCTCAATCCGTGGAGCGAGTGGTTGATCGGTCGGCGCGGTGACAGTGAAAGTGCCTTCTGTGTAGGGAGAATCGGGAGTGTCTAGATCCTGATTGTCCTGGTCACGGAAGGCACTTTCGGTGCAACTATCTCATGTCTGGTCGCGTGCCACCGCGAGGTTCGACGACGATAACCTGGTGTCGTGCGCGGGCGTGGTGCCGCTGATGGCGCTGGCCGAGACCGCGGGCTTGTCGGAGCTGGTCTCGGACAAGGTCGCGATCAACACGACGGCGGTGAAGTCGGCCGGGGTGAACCCGGCGGGCAAGCTGACCTCGATCATCGCGGGGATGGCCGCCGGGGCAGACAGCATCGATGATCTGGACGTGATCCGCTCCGGCGGGATGTCAAGGTTGTTCGATGAGGTGTACGCACCGGCCACGCTGGGCCAGTTCCTGCGCGAGTTCACCCACGGCCACGGCCTGCAGTTGGCGTCGGTCGCGCGATCACATCTGGTCAACCTGGTCCAGCAGACTGGGCTGCTGCCCGGCATTGGGACCCGGGCCTACGTGGACATTGATTCGCTGCTGCGCCCGGTGTACGGGCACGCCAAGCAGGGCGCGGGGTTCGGGCACACCAAGATCGCCGGCAAACAGGTGCTCCGCAAGGGGCTGTCGCCGTTGGCCACCACGGTCTCCACCAGCGATGGGGCGCCGGTGGTCGCGGGGATCCGGCTGCGCGGCGGCAAGACCGGCTCCGGCAAGAGCGCGGCCTCGATGGTGCGTGAGGCGATCAAGACCGCCCGCGCCTGCGGGGCGACCGGCCAGATCCTGGTCCGCGGCGACTCGGCCTACGGCAACAGCGCCGTCGTCAACGCGTGCCTCAAGGCCAAGGTGTGGTTCTCGGTGGTGCTGACCAAGACTCGCCCGGTGAACGCCGCGATCGGCTCTATCCCCGATGACGCCTGGACGCCGGTGCACTACCCGGGCGCGGTGGTCGATCCCGACACCGGCGAGCTGATCTCCGACGCCGAGGTCGCCGAGGTCGAGTTCACCGCGTTCGCCTCGACCAAACACCCGGTCACCGCCCGGCTGGTCGTGCGCCGGGTCCGCGACAAGGCCAAGACCGACGAACTGTTCGACATCTGGCGCTACCATCCGTTTTTCACCAACAGCACCGACCCCACCGTCGAGGCCGACCTGACCCACCGCCGGCACGCGATCATCGAGACCGTGTTCGCCGACCTGATCGACGGACCGCTGGCTCACCTGCCATCGGGTCGCTTCGCGGCCAACAGCGCCTGGGCGACCTGCGCGGCCATTACCCACAACCTGCTCCGCGCCGCCGGCACCCTCACCAGCCCTGGTCACGCGGTTGCCCGCGGAGCGACACTCCGCCGCCACCTCATCACCGTCCCCGCCCGGCTCGCCCGCCCCCAACGCCGCCCGGTCCTGCACCTGCCCACCCACTGGCCCTGGGCCGAACAGTGGACCGCCTTGTGGACAAAGGTGTTCGGCGCCATCACCGGGCCACCGATCACCGCCTGACCACCGACCACCCGCCGCACGCGGCACCAACCGGAGACCAACGTGGAAAGGCTGGGCAGACCAGCGAACCAGTCGCGTCCAGCCACGACCACCGGCCAACCAAGCTCAGCAATCACCCACCAGGCTCAACAACCAGACCGGTCCACGGATTCAGGCTGATATGTAGGGGTTGCTTGTCAAGTGGGCAGGGCGAAATTGTCCTGGTCTCGCCGGGTCAGGACAGTGCCACATTCCCCCCGGTTAGGTGCCGCTTCGACGGCGCCTCGCAGCCGGTGTCAAGGCTGGCCGGAGGCCACCCCCGTAGGGGCTTGGTCTTGACGTCGGCGAGGACGACGTCATGCTGTGCGGCGTTGCGTGGGGGAAGAGGGGGGAGGGGGACCGTGGGGGGCGAGGCCGAGGACAGCGTGTCGTTGCACGACGCGTGGTCGAGGCTGATATGCGCGGGTTGGTTACCTGCAGGACCGTGTGTTCGGCTGGAGCGTTGCGCAAGTCTAAGGACGGGCGTGGCCGAAACGCCTTGCGGCGTTCGCGGTTGCTCATAGCCTCGGGGGCGCGTTGCTCCTCGCGCTGCGTTCCTGGACTCGTGGACCCCCACGGTCAGCTTGTGGGAGAGGTCATCGGATCAGTCGTCGGGCAGCACCGCCAGGGACCAGCACCAGCCGGCCAGTTCGCGGGCGACGGCGACGTTGGCGATCACCGGCCGTTTCTTGCGCAGGTTCAGGCTGACCCAGCGCTCGTGCAGCCGCTGGTTGCCGGCATGCCCACGGGCCCGGGCCGCGGGCGGTGCCTGGTCCCAGCGGCGCCGCAGCACCACACCGGGGGTGTAGGTGGTGCGGTGATGCCAGGCGGCCTCGACCAGCAACCTGCGCACGTGGGTGTTGCCGGTCTTGGTGATCGCGCCCTGCACCCGGTGCTGCCCAGATGAGTGTTCGCTGGGCACCAGCCCGACATAAGCGCCGATGCTGGCCCCGGTGAACCGTTCCCAGTCGCCGATCTCGACCGCGAGCGCGAACCCGGTCAGCGTGGAGATGCCCCGCAGGCACGCCAGCCGCCGCGTCACCGCAGTGAACTCGCAGTCCCCGGCCAGGGTGATGATCTTCTCGTCCAGGCGGGCGCGCCGGGCTGTGGCCAGCACAACCGTCTCGTAGGCGTCGTCGAACGCGGCCTGGGTCGGCATCGCGTCGAACCGCTGCTGGCGCAGCCACCGGTCATGCAGCTCGGTCCACGCCTTACCACCGGAATACACGATCCCCTGCCGCAGCAACAGCTTCGACACCCGATGCCGCGCCCGCATCAGATCCTGCCTCGACGCCTCCCGGGCACGGACCAGATCACGCGCGGCCTCCTCGGCCGGGCCCGGTATCCGCACCGCCACGATCTCGTCCAGCCGCAACAACCGGGCCAGACGCAGCGCGTCCCGCGGGTCGGTCTTCACCCGATCCCCGGCCGGCCGCTGCAGCTTCGACGACGCCGCCACCTCGCACCGCACCCCCGCCGCGATCAGCGCCCGCGCCAGCCCGAACCCGGTCGGCCCGGACTCATACACCACCGCGCACGGGCCCGGCAACCTGCCGATCCAGTCCAGCACCTCACCGTGCGACGGCGTCAACCGCGCCCTGAACACCTCCCCGGTCAGCCCATCGATCGCCGCCGCGGCGACCGACCGGGCGTGCACATCCAGCCCAACACTCGTACGCTCAGTAAACACCGGGGCCTCCTCACACCTGTCGGAAAGGCCAAGCACGGAAACGCGCTCGGTAACCCACGAGATTGCGTGAGCGAGGTCCCGGCCAGCAACCACTCCACTCTCCCGGGCGCGGAGCAGTCACTACATACGGTCTAAATGCATACAGCCTTGGAGGCTTAGATGACAGCTCTGCGTGTGGCCGCGGCACAGCCGCGGCGCAGCTCACCGCGGGTCCGGATCCGGTCTCCAACCTAGCCACCGCCACAGATGCGGTACGCCGAGCCGCCGCCGACGGCGGCCGAGTTGGTCGCCCTTCCCGGGCCACCCCCGCCCGTTTCGGCACCGATCTCGGCTCGGTCGCCGAGCCACTCGACGGACCGTTCGCGACCGGCCTGCGCAAGGTGCCGCGGACCTCGGCGTGGTGATCGTCGCCGGCCTGTTGTAGCGGGCCGACGACGGCCGGGTCCACAACACCTTGCTGGTCACGGGTCCCGGGGTTGAGACGTCGTACCGGAAGATCCATCTCTACGACGCCTTCGGCTCCCGCGAGTCCGACACGGTTGCCCCAGGCAATGATCTGGTCACGTTCGGGTATCGCGACCCCACCATCGGCCTCGCCACTTGCTACGACCTGCGCTGCGCCGACCAGTTCACAGCCCTGGGCCGCGCCGGAGCCGAGTTGATCGTCGTACCGGCGTCGTGGGGTGCGGGTCGGGGTAAGGAAGAGCAATGGGAGCAGCTGACGCGGCGCGCGCCGCAGACGCCCAGGCGTGGCTGCTTGCCTGCGACCAGGCGTATGTCCCGCCGGCGGGCACTGATCCGCTGGGCATCGGTGCAGCAGCCTCACCACTCCCCTGGGCCAGACCCACACCAGCCTGGCCGCCGCAGGCGAACATCCTGCACGGAGCCGTCGCCCCCGAGATCGTCGGGAGAGTTCGGGCCTGAGCCCCCATCCTCTAGATCGGACAGCCCCTGAACCTCGATCCACCGATGAGTCTGGTGGGGTAGTGTGTCGTAGCGCGAGGATGCCCTTGCGGGCTGGAAGATTGGGACCTGTCGAAGGTTTCAGATAACCGAGCACGAAGCGCGTCCGTCGGGCGCAACTGCCTCACCGGCTGCGGGCCAGGTCGGTGAGGTTCGATGATCCGAATCTGGTGTCGTCGGTCGGGCTGCCGGTGATGGCGCTGGCGGAGTCCGCGGGCCTGTGTGTCTTGGCTGATCAACATGTGAGTGTGCTGACCGGACAACGGCGCGAACGCAGGGCTGAATGTAGCGTCGCCGATCGCGGGGATCGTGGCTGGCGCGGACAGCGTCGACGATATGGCGCTGCTGCGGCAACGGCACAGAACGCGGGTCGCTCCGCGGGGTGTGCCATGGCGCGCCACGCGATGAAGAGCGGAACCGACTTGAGCAGCCGGATCAGACCGCGGCTGACGCGGACCTCGCTGTGCTCGATAGGGTTGCGTTCCATTCCTGGTTAGCGCCGATTTTCACTCAGCGAATTGGCCCTCATTTGGTGTTTGGTCAGGCGAATTCGTAGCGCAGGGTGCGGTCGCCGAGCCAGGGGACGGTGGTCGTCGGGCAGGTCGGCTTGGCGGAGGACGGGTGAGTAGGTGCGCCGGTCGATGCGGACGACGATGTGGTTGCCGTGGTTGAGGATGTGTCCGCCGGTGGATAGGAAGCGGCGTTGCAGGGTGTTGGGGGTGGCGGTTGCGTAGCCGGGGATGCGGCGGCGCAGGGCGGCGCAGACGGTGTGGGCCAAGACGGTGAGGACGACGTCGAGGTCGATGTTGAGGGGGACGGCTCCGGTGAGGGAGTCCAGGTGGAAGGAGCGGATGGCTTCGGCGAGGCGTTGTTCGATGTTCATCCTGCGGGAGTAGGTCTCGATGAGCTGTTTGGTGGGCATCGCGTGCTGGTTGGTGATCAGGATGGTGGGTTTGTCGTGGCCCAGGCCGGCGACGGCGAGTTGACGCAGTGTGCCGGGGTAGGTCGACAGTTTCGCGGCGGGGTCGTCGATGACGCGGACGCGGCGGGTTCTGCCGCCGGCGCGGGCCAGGGTCAGGTTGGTCCAGGCGCTGGTGGGCAGCGCGTGTAGTTGGGCGGTGAGTTTGGGGGTGCGGGCGCGCAGGGTGATGAAGCCGATGCCGCGCTGGGTGAGTTCGCCGAGCTGGGTTTGGGTGGTGACCTTGGAGTCCATGACGAGCAGGGCGGGGTAGGTGCCGGTGACGGTCTTCCAGTGCTCGGCGAAGGTCGAGGACCTCGCCTGCCTGGGTGGCTTTGGCCAGGTCGGCGTTGGCGTAGAGCAGGGCGTGGGAGTCGGCGTCCTCGGCGAAGAAGGTCAACACGCTGCGGGTGCGTTGCGAGCGCGAGGGCACGTAGTGCTTGTCCAGCGCGGCGTCCTCGCCCCAGTGCATGACGGCGTGGAAGTCCAGGTTCAGCACCTCGCCGGTGGCCAGGCCGGCGGCGACGGTGGCCTTGTCCAGCGCGGTCAGGAACTTCTGCTGCTTGGCGTGCTGCAGGCGGTAGGAGTAGGTGGTCAGCGCGGTCGTCTTGGGCAGGGCGGTGAGCCCGGCGAACAGCGCCGCGCCGGGGTCGGCGGCCAGATCGTGCACGTGGGAGACCCGGCGGGTCCCGGTCAGCTTCACGGCCAGCAGGGACAGCAGGTAGCTGATCGCGGGGATGTCGCGGGTGCCGGGGTAGCCGGCGGCGGCGACCAGTGCGGGCAGGTCCAGGGCGAGCAGGTCGGGCAGCGCCAGCAGCAGCCCGGCCATCCGGGTGGGCGCGGCGGCGGGCAGGCCCGCGTAGTCGCTGGTGGTCAGGGCACGGGCCCGGGGCAGGTCTTCGCGGCGGGGGCCGCCGCGGGCGGCTTCGGGCCGGCGCCAGATCCGGGGCAGACCCGCCTCGGTGATGACCTCGCTGATCCCGGTGCGGTTCAACCCGATGCCCTCGGCGGCCAGTGCGGCGGCGATCTCGTCGATGGAGTACCCCTCGGCGCGCAGGGCGATGATCCGGGTGCGGGCGGCGTCCTTGCCGGGTGCGGTTTTGGGGCCGGGGCGGGCATCGTGGAAGAAGTTCTTTGCCCCGGCGCGGAAGTCGGCCACGGCCGAGTTCAGCCCGGCGGTGGTGTAGCCGAACCGGGCGGCCACGGTCGCGGCGGGTTCACCGTCGAGCAGGTAGGCACGCAATGCCTCGTAGCGGGTCTGCGGGCCCGCGGCGGGGACGGCGAAGAATTCGCCGCCCGCCCGGGCGGGCTGTGGGGTATTCGCTGACTGGTCGATACCGGCAGTCAATCGTGCCCGGCCGCCAACATCAACGACCTGCGCGCGCGTGTCGCCGGATCCGGCGGCCGGTCACACCAGAATCCCTGAAATGACGGCCATGTAGTTCATGCCGCCGCGCGCCGTCCTTTCGCGACAGCCCGCCGGACATCCAGAACGCCAGCAGGAAATCCTCCTACCAGTCAGCGAGTTGCCTTCACCCTCCTGCGCCGTGATCACCTCGCCGCTCACCGAATCGCCTACCAGGCAACGCATCTAATCCCTCGCGACGCCACCAGCGCATCCGCGCGAACCCGAAGATCCGGCAATCACCGTCCCGCGAAAATCGGCGTTAGGATGCCGCAATGAGCGATCAGCCGCTGCTTCGCAACGAGTCGGGTACGGCGCGTGATCGTCGGCCGGACGAGCAGATCGAAGTGCTCGAACTGGAAGACCGCTATCGGTCGCAATGTCCGCCAACTGCGTCAGCAGCGAGGGCTCTCGGCCGCCGAAATGGCTGAGCGAATAGGAATCTCGCAGGCGATGCTCTCGAAGATCGAGAACGCTCGAACCTCGTGCAGTCTCGGCACACTCGCTCTGCTCGCCCGTGGGTTCGACGTCCCTGTCACCTCGCTCTTCCGCGGCGCGGAGACCGAGCGTCCTGCATCTTTCGTGAAAGCGGGCCAGGGAACTCCGATTGTCAGGAACGGCACTCAGGCCGGACATGAGTACGTGTTGCTGGGTGGCTTGCGCGGCGAGCACAAGCGGCTGGAATGCCTGCATGTCACGCTCAGCAGCAAGAGCGAACCGTATCCCTTGTTCCAGCACCCTGGCACAGAGTTCATTTATATGCTCGAAGGTGTCATGGACTATGGCCACAGCAGCGCTGTCTATCGACTGGAAGCGGGCGACTCCTTGCAGATCGACGGCGAGGGCGCGCATGGTCCGGTCGATCTGATCCAGGTGCCGATCCGTTTCCTGTCAGTCGTCGCCTTCCCTGACACTGCCATCTGAGTCCGTCCCGGTGGTGCAAGGATGGTCCTCGTCTGGAGCGCGGCCATCATCGTCGTGACCGAGGAGGCGAAACCAAGGGCGTCGTCTCGCGACTTCGTCGGGCGTTATCGCATCTCGCTGGCACCGACGTATGGATGCAGACTCGTCAGCAGTTCGCCCTCAGCGAACCGCTCCAGTCGGAAGTCCGATGCCGAAAGCTCGTCGTCAGTGTCGCCTTCGTCAATCAGAGCTGCCATCAGGTCACCCACGGCCGGGCTGATCTTGAAGCCGTGCCCGCTGAAGCCCGCCGCCAGAAAGAGCCCATCGAACGCCGCCTTGGCGATGACGGGATTCCAGTCTGGCGTGATGTCGTAGCAACCGGCATACGTGTGGGCCACTGACGGATCCGGAAGCCCCTCGAATCGGTGCAACATTCTCATCGCAGCTCGCTCGATCCCGGCTTCGCTGGCAATGTTCGAGTAGTTGTCCGGGTCGGCGAACCTGGGAGTACTGTGATCACTGTTCCCGACCAGCAACTGACCGGAGCCCTCGGGGCGGACATACTGCAGGCTCACAAGATCGGAGAGGACAGGGAAGTTCCGCACCGGCCTGCCGGCGTCGACTATCAGCAGTTCGGAGCGCATTGACTGGATGGGCAGGTCGATGCCGAGGTCGGACATGATCTTCCCCGACCACCAGCCAGCCGCGACTACCACGATATCGGCACTAACAACCTCGCCGTCACCAAGCTCTACGCCGGTCGCCTTGTCGGCGGACGTTCGTATGCGCGCGACTGGGGTATTCTGCCGTATTCTCGCGCCGGCTTCCCGTGCCACCCCGCCGTAGTAGAGCGCGAGTTGAGAGGCGTCTGCATAGCCGCCGCGCGGCTCATACGCGATACCGGCGACGTCGTCGAAATTGACCAAGGGCCACAGCTGTGTGGCCCTGTCATGTGAGACCACCTCCGCCTCGATGCCTAGCCGTTGGTGGAGTTCGATGTTGGCCCGCAGCGGCTCGAGGTTCTCCTCCCCCACAGCGACCATGTAGCCAACCTGGCGGAAGCCAATCTCGTCGCCCAGCCTTTCGAAGGTGGGCAGGCTGTGCCATGCCATGGCCGCTAACGACTGCACGCCGTAGTGCGCCCGCACGATGCCGCTCGACTTGCCTGTTCCGCCGCTGGCAAGACTCTCGCGCTCTAGCACCAGCACATCGGTTATACCGCGCTCGGTCAGAGCTCGCGCGATCGAGAGGCCAATCAGCCCGCCACCCACGATCACTGCTCGAGGTCCGCCCATCAGATTCCGGCTCCGTTCTTCCCCGGAATCCAATCGGTGCCCGCGAGCGGAACCCGTGCCATGGCGGCGGCCTCGATCGAGAGAGCGACCAGATCTTCGGGCTCCAGGTGGGTCACATGTGCCTTGCCACAGGCTCGCGCAATGGTCTGCGCCTCCATGGTGAGAACGCGAAGGTAGTTGGCCAGCATGCGGCCACCGCCGATCGGGTCCAGGCGTTGTTCCAGCTCAGGGTCCTGTGTCGAGATTCCAGCCGGGTCCTTGCCGTCCTGGAAGTCGTCATAGAAGCCTGCGTCAGTGCCGAGCCTCGCGTATTCGGCAGCATGCCTCGGATGATTGTCTCCGAGCGCAATGAGTGCCGCCGTACCGACTGCAACAGCATCGGCGCCGAGTGCAAGAGCCTTGGCGACGTCAGCACCGGTGCGAATGCCACCAGACACGATCAGCTGAACGCCGCCGCGCTTCCTGTGAACGCCGAGTTCCTGCAGGGCCTGCACGGCCTGTGGAATCGCGGCGAGCGTCGGGATGCCGACGTCTTCGATGAACACCTCCTGGGTGGCTGCCGTCCCGCCCTGCATGCCGTCGACAACTACGACGTCAGCGCCGGCGTGCACAGCGAGCTTGACGTCGTAGTAGGTGCGAGTGGCTCCGACCTTCACGTAGATCGGTTTCTCCCAATCAGTGATCTCGCGTAGCTCGGCAATCTTGATCGTCAGGTCGTCGGGCCCGGTCCAGTCGGGATGCCGGCAAGCAGAACGTTGGTCGATTCCGTGCGGCAGCGTCCGCATCGCAGCAACTCGCTCGGAGATCTTCTGGCCCAACAGCATGCCACCGCCACCTGGCTTCGCGCCCTGGCCGAGCACAACCTCGATGGCGTCCGCCTTCCGAAGGTCGTCGGGATTCATGCCATAGCGCGAGGGCAGGTACTGGTAGACGAGGCGCTTGGACTGGTCGCGCTCCTCCGGCGTCATACCACCATCCCCGGTCGTGGTCGAGGTCCCGGCCTCGGAGGCGCCACGGCCGAGTGCCTCTTTCGCCCGACCAGAAAGCGCACCGAAAGACATCCCAGCGATCGTCACAGGGATCTCCAGATGCAGTGGGTGCTTGGCGTGTCGGTCACCGAGGACAACGTCGGTGCCGCACTTCTCGCGATAGCCCTCCAGCGGGTAGCGCGAGATTGATGCACCCAGGAACAGCAGGTCATCGAAGTGCGGCAACCGACGTTTGGCGCCCCAGCCGCGGATGTCATAGACGCCGGTCGCGGCGGCTCGCTGAATCGCCGCGATCGTCTGCCGGTCGAAAGTTGCGGATTCGCGCAGGCCACGGCTTGCGCGGTCGTCAAGGGCCTCGGTCATCACAGCTCCTCAGTAGGCCGAACTGTTGGCGGCGCGGAAGTGGTAAAGCGTGCGAGCCGAGCCGTAACGGGTGTACGACGACACGTCGTCATCCTCGTAGCCGGCCGCCTTGAGCAGATCAGCCAGTTCTTCGACGTGCTCCTCGCGCATCTCCTTCCGGATGCAGTCGGCGCCCAGGCTTGTCACCTCGCCGCGGACGTAGATCCGAGCTTCATAGATCGAATCCCCGAGTGCATGACCAGCGTCGCCCCGGACGACGAGGCGACCGGCTTGCGCCATGAAGGCACTCATATGCCCGACACTTCCACCGACGACTATGTCGACGCCCTTCATCGAGATACCGCAACGGGCGGCGGAATCGCCATCGATGATGAGCAGACCACCGTGAGCTGTCGCGCCCGCAGACTGCGACGCGTTACCGGTGACGTGAACGACACCGCTCATCATGTTCTCTGCGACGCCGGTGCCGGCATTTCCGTGGATCGTGATCTCGGCACGCTGGTTCATACCGCCGGCGTAGTACCCGACGTGCCCGTTGACAGTGATCTTCACCTGTGCGTTCACGCCCACTGCCACGTTATGTGCCCCCGCTGGCTGCTCGACGACGTACTCTCCGTTGACGACAGCGGCATGGAGTGTCGAGTTGAGCTCGCGGAGGGAGGTGGTGGCCAAGTCGAACAGTCTCGTGCTCGTCACTGATACTCCTCTCGGCTCCAGGCGTATACGACCTCGGGTTCGGGCTCCCAAATCTCGGCGTTCTCAACACCGGGAAGATGGGCAAGCGCGCGATACTCCGACGCCAGTGCCACCCAGTCATCGGTCTCGGCGATGACTGCCGGCTTACAAGCGATCGCGTCGCGGACGACCGCAAGAGAGTCGTGATTTGAGACGAGCAGCGTATAGAAGCCGTCAAGCGCCTCGGTCAGTTCGGCGAGCACAGTCGCGATGTCCTTGCCTGCAGCAAGTTCGTGAGCGACGAAGCGTGCGCCGACCTCGGTGTCGTTCTCGCTGTCGAACTCGACTCCTGCCGCGCTCAACTGCCGGCGGACAGTCGCATGATTGCTGAAGGAGCCGTTGTGCACCAGGCATTGGTTTGGGCCGACCGAGTAGGGATGGGCACCAGACGGAGTCACGGCCGACTCGGTCGCCATCCGCGTGTGGCCGACCCCCTGCCAGCCCTGCGCCTTCTGAAGACCCCAGGCCTTGGCGAGGGCTACGGGGCTGCCAACACCCTTGAGGACGGCCAGATCCTCACCGAAGCCGCTGACGAGTGCGTGTGGATACGCCGTTCTGGCCACCGTCAGGAGCGTCGCCGAATCGACCTCGGCGCTGACCAGATAGGTGCTATCGACAACCGAAACGCTCACCGGCATGCCGCCGGCGATGCCGAGAGTCGCCGCGGCCACCTCTGGCGGTGAGTCGACCTCGATCAGCGAGACCACGCCTCTTCCCGACGGTGCCCAGGCCGGGTCGCCGTAGATGGCGATGCCTGCGGAGTCTGAGCCGCGGTTCTCCATCTCACAGAGCATGCCGGTGAGCAGCTCACCAAGCCGCGGGCAGAAATCAGCATTGCGCAAATGCAACCCCACGATGCCACACACAGACGATCTCTCCTTCGTGCTCGTAGTTCAGAAGGCAGTGAGATAGCGGTTGTGCTCCCACGGGCTCACGCTCCCGTGCCAGGCAAAGAACTCCTCGCGCTTGAGCTGGGCGAAGTATGCCGCGACGCTGGGACCCTCGCCGACGAGAGCATCGAGCACGCCTCTCAGGACGTTGTCCGTCTCGAAGACCTTGACGGCGTCCAGCAGTGTCGACGGCAGCGTCTGAGCGGTGGAACCGATGCCGGGATCCCCCGGATCAAGGCTGCGCTTGACACCGTCCATACCCGCGGCAAGCGCACCTGCGACAGCGAGATAGGGATTCGCAGCCCCGTCGCCGCCACGGAGCTCGATCCGAGTGCTGTCCGGAACCCGGATGTAGTGCGTCCGATCGTTGCCGCCGTACGTCGGTTGACGCGGAGCCCAGGAAACGCCTGAAGCCGTCGTCGTTGCACCGGTTCGCTTGTAGGAGTTCACAGTCGGGGCAATGATCACCTGGAGAGCGCCAGCGTGCTCGAGGATGCCCGCTACGAAGCCATAAGCCGTAGCCGAGAGGCCTAAGCCGCGCGGGTCTCTCCCCTGCGCCGGGAAGACCGGGGCTCGATCGCTGGTGAGCGACAGGTGCAGGTGAAGTCCGTTACCCGTCTTGTCGGCGAATGGCTTTGGCATGAAGGTTGCAACCATGCCACGCTCGGCGGCGATGACTGAGAGCAGATACCGGAGCGTGACAACGCGATCTGCTGTGATGAGCGCCTCGGCGTAGTTGAAGTTCTGCTCGAACTGACCGTTGCCGTCCTCATGGTCATTGGCGTAGTTGCCCCAGCCGAGATCGTTCATAGCTTGGCTGATCGCAGTGAGATGGTCGTACATCCGGGTGACACCGCGAGCGTCATAGCACGGCTGCGCAGCGGTGTCGTCGGGATCGGCAGGCAGCAACGCGCCGCTGGCGTCGCGCCGCACCAAGAAGTACTCGACTTCGGCGCCGACCCACGACTCGAAACCAGCATCGCCTGCCTGAGCAACCGCAGCTTTGAGGATGTTGCGCGGGGCGAACGGCCACGGCTTGCCCTCCACATGTGGGTCGCAGTGAACGATCGAAAGCCCTTCCTTGATGAAGGGCACAGGCGTGAAGGACCCCGGGTCGGGGATCGCCACCAGGTCCGGGTCGTTTGGTTCCTGGCCGATTGCACCGACCGCGTACCCGGCGAAGCGAACGCCCTCGTGAGCCAACTGGCCGACAGCCTCGACTGGCACCAGCTTCGCGCACAGCTTGCCGTTCAGATCCACCAACAGCGCGAGGATGAACTTGGTTTCCGTCTTCTTGGCAAGAGCTTCAAGGTCATGCGTCTCCGGCATCCCAGGCTCCTGTGATCACTAGCAGGAATTCTGATTTCACCACAGTAGATGAGGTGGGCGGTTCCAGACGACCACCTCGTGTAAATTCCGTGTTACACGGCCCATGAGAGCATCGGAACGGAAACGGACGATAGGGTCGTATTGGGTGTACAGGTTCCTGCACGGGGTTGCTTACTCGCAGTTGCGGCGCGTCGGGTGGGTTGCCGATCTCCACGTTGTGGTCGAGGACGACGCCGTCGGCGTCGGCGACGATTTGGGCCTTGTAGCCGAACTCGATCGGCTTGCCCAGACGGCCCCTGCGGGTCGGCCGGGCATCCGGGTCGTGCAGGCTGACCAGCCGGTCCGCGCCGTCGGGCACCTGGCCGCCCAGACGGGTCCGGGTCTGCGCGACCACCCGGCGGGTGCGTTGCGGGATACTGGCCAGCTCGTCCACGGCACGACGCAGCCGGCTCGTCGTCTGCCGGTGGCCCGGCGCGCGTTACGCACGATCGCGTCCGCGTCTCGCATCGCCGCCTCGGCCAGGTCGGCCAGCTCACCGGTGATGCGCCGCACCATGGACTGGGCTTCCTCGCGCTGCTGCGCGCCGCACAGCTTGAGCTTGCTCGCGATCGACCGTGCCCGTCGTCCCGCGGGCTCGGCGCCGGTTCCGTGAACGGGTCCGGGTCGCGCCACCGCCTGCTTTCACCCGCTCCACCGTGCGGGAGATCTTGCCGACCGCCTTGGCCAGCAACCCCGAATCGGTCGGATAGGCGACATCGGCCTCGTCGTGCCGGCACCGACCTTGTCGGCGCAGCAGCTTGGCCGCCGCGGCCTTGGCGCAAGCTCACCCGACAACACCAGCAGCTCAACCGGCAGGATCGAATCCCACAACGTCGGCTGATCATTTACAGTTCTGAGCACGATGGTTGTGCCAAGTTGGTGCGCGCTGTCGTGGCCGTGGGTCGTTCGCAGGGATCTCGTGCAGGTCGTTGGGTAGCGGGTCGGCGGCCGTGATGGTGTGGGCGCCGGCCTGGATTTCGATGGTGCGGTAGCGGCGGGTGGTGCGGACGAACTTCTTGATCGACCAGCCCGTGGTGTCCTCGATCCAGCGTGAGACCGCGAGGGCGGCGAACACGATAGTCAGATGGGCTTCGATGGAGTCGCGTTTGTGGTAGATCGGCCGCGCGGCGAGGTCGCTCTTGGACATCCGGAACGACTTCTCGACCGTTGAACAGCCGGTGGTAGGCGTCGATCACGAACTCGGGCCCGGCGTCGAGGTTGGTCACGTAGCCCTTGATCCCGGCCAGCGCCCGGGCCTTGGCTTCGAGCTCACGGTTCACCTTCTTCGTCCCGCCGGTGAGGTTGACGAATCTGTTGCGCTTCACTGAGGCCAAGCCCTGGACGGCCTTCTCGGCCTTGGCGACTTGTTCGTCGATTCCACGCAGGGTTCGCCGGGCTCGGTCGGCGCGGTAGTGGTAGTAGAAGATCTGGTTGCGGCGCTTGTCGCTGCGCGCGGCTGGCCATGGCTGGGTGAACACGTGCCCGTCCGGGATCTCGGAGTCGGGATGGTTCTGTCGCCACTTCTTCACCACGAAAGGGATGTCGGCGACACGTGCTCCGAGGATGAACGACAAGCCCTCGGTCTCCAGAGCGCGCTTGTTCGCATCCGAGACCATGCCCGCGTCAGCCACGATCGTGACATCCGCCAGGCCGTGGGCTTTCATGAACTCGCGGATCACCGGCAGCATCGTGGTCGTCTCGGCACGATTGCCCTCGAACGCGTTCACCATCAACGGGAACCCGGATTCGCTGGTCAGCAGCCCGATGGTGATCTGCGGCTCCAGCCGGCGTTCCTTGGAGTTATGCCGAGGTCGGCATAACTCCAATTACGCCGAGGTCCCGGTTATGCCGAGGTCGTGGCGTCGGTGGTGGTGTTCGTGCTGGTCGGCGGGCTTGGTGGGGGTGGCCCGCGCGGCATAACCCTCGCGGCGTGGGCGGTGGTGGTGTGCCTGTCTGGTGGTGCTCTCGTATGCCCATCAGAGGAGGAACACATGGACTCGGTAACCATCACGGATGGCCGTGAGGACACGGCTTCGGTGAGCGAACTGCTCGTCGAGTTCGGCGGGTGGCTGGACCGCCAACGGGGTCTGGCGCCGATGACCATCCACAATTACTGCTGGCACGCCGGGCAGTTTCTGGTCACGTTGCCCCAGCCCACGCAGGTGTCGGTAAGTCTCTTGGACGCGGGGACCGTGACAGCTTTCATGGTCGAGTACTGCCGGGATCGCAACACGAACACCGCGAAGTCGATGGCGAGGTCGGTGCGCTCGTTCCTGCGCTTCGCGCACGCAACGGGGCGTACGGCGGCCGGACTGTGGGGCGCGGTGCCGTCGCCCGCGGCCTGGCATCTCGCTTCGCTGCCGAGGTCTGTGCCAGCGGCCGACCTTGAGCGGCTGCTGGCGGAGTGCCGTGGCACATCCAATGAATCAGGATGAACCGTCAATCCGAACCCAGGTCCGCTGGTGCGCTCGTCGCCGTCGTTCTGGTACTTGGCCGACCCCATCGCCTTCAGCCGCTTCGCCAGCGTCAGCGCATAGCAGTTGTCGCAACCGGCCGAGATCCGGTCACACCCGGTCGACGGATTCCAGGTCGCCTCAGTCCACTCAATGCTCGAACGATCGCTCAACTGTCCTCCCTGCTCTCACCCTACTGAACGCATCATTCACGGCTTCGTCACGTCGTCGAGCCCGCCGCGAACGATCGCGCGAGAGCCCGCGCTGAGACGTAACACCGACTTGCTAACGAGCTGCAATGACCGGTCTCAGGCTCAGCGGCGCGTACGGTGATTCGCGTGATCATCGATGCAACGGCCGCTGCTCGTCGCGCCGACCCCGGACGTGCGCAAGAGTGGTTTGCCGAACAGCGTGTCTTCATCTCGAGCGGGATGGGCGATACGACCGCTGAGAGGCGTGCGGTCGCGGATGTGGTCGAGAGCAAGGGCGCACGCGCCATCTGGTTCGAGGAGTTTGGCCGGGATGCCGACGCCGAAGAGGCTTACCTCACGCAGGTGGACGCTTCGACGATCTACATCGGACTCCTCAACGAGCTCTACGGTCGCCCGAATCCGCCCGACGGCGACTCGGCGACGGAGATGGAGTACCGCCGCGCACGAGAAGCCGGGAAGCGTGTCGGGGTGTACGTGGCTGCGAACGCGCCTGGCCGCGAAGGCGCTTTGTCGCGCTTCATCGAACGCGTACGCTTCTTCGTCACCACCGAGAACTACGCGAGCGCGACTGACCTCGCGCGCCGGGTTGGCCGACGTCTCGATGAACTCGCCGCCGAAGGACTGTCCCCCTGGATCAAGCTCGGCGACCTCGTGTTCCGCGCCGACGAGCTTGTCGACAGCGGCGAGAAGATCACCATTCGTGCCCGAGCATCGGAGGAGATCGCGCACCACTTGGAGGAGATGCGAGACAATGGCTACGGCCGCCAACGACTCGACTACGTGTCGCGAAGTCGCGTCGCCAGCGGCGAACTCGGCGGCGTCCGTCGGACAACCCGCAGCAGCGGCGCGGAGGAGGTGATGGTCGAGCTCGTCAGGGTAAACCCGGCTAAGGGCGACGCGATGCGTGTCGCGATGAGCGGCTACAGCGCTGACCAACTCGTTGAACTCGGCGTTCGTCGGATCTTTCTCGGCGAGCCCCTACCCGACACAGTCAGCACGCTCGGCTTCGTGACCGAGCCGAGGATCAATATCGATGACCTGCATCAAGCATTCGACCTGCCCAATGACTTTGCCGAAGCCGTCGTTCGCCTGGTGGTCACCGAAGGCCTGGTCGGTCATGGCCACGCACAGTGCCTCCTATCCCTCGCCCTCGGCCCCCGGACTGGTGATGTACGGCGGCTTGCGCTCGAGTGGGAAGATCCCCGGACTGGTGATGTACGGCGGCTTGCGCTCGAGTGGGAAGATCCCCGGATCTACCAGGGCATTGAGCCGACACGTCGACGAGTTGCAGGCAAATGGCGCCGAGGATGAGCAAGCGGAAACCGCCATCCTCGAGACCCACCAAAGCAGACCGCCATACGTGGCATCTCCGTTGTCAACGGCAGCTGAAATTCACCAGCTGGCGGCCGCCTGAGGGTCAGTTTTCCACGTGCCGGCGACACGACGCGCCGGCTGCCCGTGTGAGCTGCTCACCGGCGCGATCGATCGCTTCGTCAAGCAGTTCGATCGCCCTCCGGATCGACCAGCCCTCGCTCCGGGGCACGCCTCCCCTCGCAGACTGATCGGCCTGCCGATCGTCTCTGCCGCCCGCACGATCGGGACGCTCCGATCGCTGCAAGTCGTAAGTCCGCCGCTCTTCGTCGTTCATGGGCACCGAGCTTCATGGCGGTGGCCGCCAACCTGAACCATGTTCGCCACCTCCAGGAGTCCTGGAGGTCGCGTCGCCCACTCGACTTGACTACAGACAGTTATCCCGCGATCGTGGTCTCGTCGGCTCTGAGGGGGCTTGGAGCTGCATCAGGCTTTAGGGGGAACATCGAATGACTACGCAGCCAGGTCCGCGAGACCCTCGCGACGACGACTCGGATGACGGCCGCCGACGTGCCGTCCGGGCGATGCGCGAGGCGCGGGCAATCATCCGCGACGAGTTCGGACCGGCCTTGCCCGGCCGTATCGAGGAGGCATTCGACAAGGCCGAACGAGAACTCTTCGCGGGCAGCGAGTGCCGGCAGGCAAAGCCATTTGCACCGATCATCCAGATCGGGGACCAGCACGGGTTGTACTACGCCTGCACCCACAATCCCTCACATCGGTACTAGGACTCGCCATGCTCAAGGGTCTCGCGGATGCATTGAAAGGACTGGGCGCGCCGGTACGGGCGCTGCTCGTGGCGATTCTGGGCGCGTGGTGGGCCTGGCAGTGGTTCAACGGTGATGGCGTGTGGGCGATCCTGGTCTCACTCGGCGCACTGCTCCTCGGGCTGTTGATCGACTGGGCTGGTCGACGCGCGCCCGCGGCTCGGCCGCATCTTGCCATCAATCTCATGGAATGGTGGATCATCGTGCCGATGGTCCTCGCCGCTATCGCCGCGGCCACCGCCATCGTGGTGACAGTAGAGCTCGTCGCACCCGACACGGCGTCTCCCGAGACCAAGGAGACGATTGGCGCTCTGGCCACTGCCATTACTGCGTTCCTGGCCTCAGGTTTCGTCGATTGGGCAGCAGATGGCAGCGACTCACGCGTATCGGACCGGATACGAGATCACTTCTACGATCGGTACCTGACCGTCTTCCAGGACGGCTCGGTGGCCGACCTCTACATCTACTCCGCCAACTATGCCGGTGCGGACGGTTGGGGCCGCGCGGCACGGCGAGTCAGAGCTGATGGAATCAAGGCGCGCTGGGACTCCGACCAGATACCCGTACTTCCGACTGAGCGGGGTGCGCAGCCCGCGGGTACCTGACCGCTCTGAAACCTTGCTGACGGCAGGTTCTCGAGTTCAGCGCGCTCGGGCCGTGAGGAGTGCGGCCCGGCCTCGGCCGTCTCTTCAGTGCGGTCAGGCGAGGGCGAGGAAGAGTTTCTCCATCTTCTTGAGGTCGGCCTGGCCCGCGGCTGACTCGTCGGCCAGGCACTGCTGCAGGCCGGTGGCGATGATCGCGAAGCCGGCCCGGTCGAGCGCCTTCGAGACGGCGGCGAGCTGGGTGACGACCTCGTCGCACTCACGTCCTTCCTCCAGCATCCGCAGGACGCCGGCGAGTTGGCCCTGGGCGCGCTTGATGCGGTTGATGACGGGGGTCATCTCGGCGGGTTCCAGCTGCATCAGTTCTCCTGTTCCACAACGGCAAGGGCAGCTGTGAGGCGCGTCCTCGCCTCGGCTGCGACGTCAACCAGTGTCGTCGTACCGGCGAGGCCGATCATCGCGTAGGGGTCGAATGCTTCGACCACCGTGGTGTCCGCGTCGACCGAGCGGACGACGACGTTGCACGGCAGCACAGCAGCGATGGAAGGCTCGGCCTGCAGCGCCTGGTACGCCAGCGCCGGTCTGCAGGCACCGAGGATCGTCTCAGGCTGTACGTCGACGTCGAGCTTGCTCTTCAACGTCGCCTTGAGATCGATCTCCGTCAGGATGCCGAAGCCTTGACCGGCCAACGCATCACGGACATCCGCGAGGGTGCGACCATACCGTCGGCGCACCGTCGACGAGAGGGTGAAGGCAGTCATCACGCGCTCCGCTGCTCTGCCTCGGCGCGAGCCTTCTCGATGTCGAGCTCACGCACCGCGGTGATCAACTGCTCCAAAGCCGCTGCCGGCAGCGCACCTGGCTGCGAGAAGACCAGATTGCCCTGTTTGAAGGCCATCAGCGTCGGGATCGACGTGATCCGGGCGGCTGCCGCGAGCGCCTGCTCGGCCTCGGTGTCGACCTTCGCGAAGACGACGTCGGGGTGGTTGTGAGATGCGCTGTCGTAGATGGGCGCGAACATGCGGCACGGACCGCACCATGCCGCCCAGAAGTCGACCAGGACGATGTCGTTCCCGGTGATGGTCTTGTCGAACTCGGCTGCGGTCAGGTCGATGGTGGCCACGTTGCTGCTCCTTCGGACGTGGAGTGTCCTCGACTTGAGGATACCCCCGGGGGTGTCTACAGTGGAAAACGACAATACCCCCCTCGGTATTCCGGAGGTCAGCCATCGTGACTCAGCACGCACTGTCCACGGCGGCAACGGGAGCGCTCACCGGTCAGGCACGGACCGTGCACGGGCTCACCGTGATCGCAATCGACACGCCGTCCCTGGGCGACCGCAGCTACGTCGTTCACGATGGCGAGGTCGCGTTCGTCATCGACCCGCAGCGCGACCTCGACCGGATTCTGGCCGTGCTGTCCGATGCCGGCGTAGAGCGCACCCACGTGTTCGAGACCCACATCCACAACGACTACGTGACCGGCGGCTTCGCCCTGGCTCGACACACCGGCGTCGCCCTCTATTTGCGCTACGTGGACAAGCACGGCGTGGAGACCATCGGCGAGCGCTCGAGCCGCGACGTCTTCCACCGGCTGACCTACCGGCACGCTACGAAAAGGTGCGGAAGGAGATGGCCCGCGAAAACGGCGCCGACCGGGCGTGCAGAATCCGTGGCTACTTCCACGAGCAGGCCGCCCGCCAACTGGCCCAGGTCCAGCGCGCCAACCACGTGATGAGCCTGGTGCTGATCGACGTCGACGACCTGAAGGTGACCAACGACCGGACGGCAACCGTCGGCGACGAGCTCCTGCGCTTCGTTGCCGATCAGCTCCAGGGCATGGTGCGGGCCGCCGAGTGCCGCCTGCCGCTACGGCGGCGACGAGTTCGTGGTGCTGCTGACCACCGGCGACGCCGCGGCCGCGGCGATCTTCGCCGAGCGGCTGATCGAGCTGGGGCCGACGCGCGCTCGCGCGAGCTGTACCCCGGCACCACCCTGGGCGCCCGCGAAGGTGACCGCCGGCGTGGCGGCCTTCCCCGCCGACGGCCGCACCGTGGAGGACCTGCTGCACACCGCCGACACCCGGCCTACCACGGCAAGCGACTGGGTGGTGGCCGGGTCATCACCGACACCCCCGGCGCTGGCGGCTGAGGGGCGTGCTCCTGGACGAGGCCGACCGCGGCGACTCGGAATGCGATCCTTGTGGAAGCGTCAATGGCACCTACTAGCCTGATTTCTACCGACCCTTTGATCCCGCGGACCTTCCAGGGGACGTGGAGTGGTTGACGCGCGAAGGCGCAGGCGTCCGGCGGCCCGGTGCTCGAACTCGGGGCCGGCACGGGCCGGATCGCTCTGGCGGTCGCGTCAGCCGGCGTGGCCGTCACGCGCTGGACTCGAACCCGGCCATGCTCCAGGCGCTCCAGGCCAAGGTGCGCGAGCTTCCCGCCGAGGTCAGTGGCCGCGTCACCGTGGTGCCAGGCGACATGCGCATGTTCGACCTCGACCAGCGATTTGCGTTGATTATCTGTCCGTTCCGAGCGTTCCTGCACAACGTGACCGAGTCCGACCAGCTAGCGTGCCTGAGGCGCGTTTCCGGCAGCACCTGCAACCGTCCGGACGGTTTTGCCTTCAACGTGTTCCACCCGTCCCTGACCTACATGGCCGAGAACGCCGGGCCCCTGGCGGGGGTGTGGCGATGGGAGGACACGCACGTCCGCCATCCGGCGGCTGGGTGGTGAAGTCCCACGACAATTCGCTACGACACCGTCCGGCAGGTCG
>CAVYQT010000002.1:0-530117 GCA_963770725.1 uncultured Actinomycetota bacterium | reverse complement strand
CTCTGCACGTCGCTCCAAGCCGGGCGCGTTCTCAAGCTCTGACCACTCACCGGCATGAACGATCTCAGAGGTGGCCCGCACGACGTCCGGGACGGCCGAGGACAGCGTCTTCGTGGGTCTTGGATTGGCCACAACCGCCGATAAGCATCCCTTCCGGCCGCAATCACGGCTGCCTCGTCAGTGACCGTGAAATCCCAACGGAACAAGCCAGACAGCACCAACTCCGGCCCCGCGTCCACATCGACCTGGTCCTGATCGTCAAACTCATCAATGTCGTCATCCATGAGGCTCAACGGAAAGGACCCGCACCAGTCGAACTCGGACTCGTTGAATGCTTCGGCCGCCTTCCCGAGCGCCTCACTCGACGAGAAGTACGGCTCAAGCTCTCGCTGGCGACCACTGCGCTCGATTGTCAGCGCGACGTGCGCCTTGAGCGCGGCGATCAGGTCCTCCGCGCGTAGCACGTAACGCTGGCGCGCCGCATCTGTCCACTGCGTGTCTTCGCTGGTGTCTTCCATAGATCAAACGCTAGCCTGCGGCAATCTGACGCTGGCGCAAGGACAACCGGATTCGCCGCGCTCCGACTGTCGCACATCAACTGGCGGACGACTGTCGCGCAGTAGTCGGCGGCGGACACGGAAGACGTGCACCACCAATGTCGTGTTTCCCCTTGTGGACAAGGGGAAACTTGATCGATGGTCACTTCTCGCATAGAATCGAACATATGTCCTGCATCTCTGCTTGAGTGCAGTAGTTTGAGGGTGTCGGCGCGTCGAAGCGACCGGTCGGCGGGGTCGACTACCCCCGGACCTATCAGGAGTTTCGGGCCTGGTTCCCCGACGACGCAGCCTGTCGGGAGTACCTCGGGCGGCTGCGCTGGCCCGACGGCTTCTCCTGCCCGCGCTGCGGCTGCGGGGGCGGCTGGCGCACCGGCGGGGGCTGTGGATGTGCGCCGAGTGCGGCCGTGAAGACCTCGGTCACGGCCGGCACGATCTTCCACCGCTCACACACCCCGCTGTCGACCTGGTTCGCCGCGGTCTGGTTCGTCACCTCACAGAAGAACGGCGTCTCGGCCCAGGGCCTGCAAGACGCGTCTCGGGTTCGGCTCCTACGAGACCGCCTGGGCCTGGCTGCACAAGCTCCGCCGGGCCATGGTCCGCCCCGACCGCGAGCTGCTGGCAGACCCGGCGGGACGGTGGAGCTCGACCAGAGCTTCCTGGGCGGCAGCACCAGCCGGAAACTGGGCGCGTCCAGCGACAAGGTGCCGATCACGATCGCGGTCGAGCGCACCCCACGCGGCCGGCTGGGCCGGGTCCGCCTCGAGGTCGCCGACAAGCCCGGCGGACTGGACATGATCGACTTCGCCACCGAAGTCATCGCCCCCGGCGCCACCATCCACACCGACGGCGCGACGCATGTTCACCCGGCTCGCCGACCTCGGCTACACCCACCACGCCACGCCGCGACCAAGCGCTACAAGGTCGACGACCCCGACGCCGTGATGCCCGGACCTCACCTGGTGTCCTCACTGCTCAAGCGCTGGACCGCCGGCACCCTGCACCACCGACTCAGCTACCAGCACCTGCCCTACTACCTCGACGAGTTCACCTTCCGGTTCAACCGGCGCAACTCCCGAGCCCGCGGCATGCTCTTCTACCGGCTGCTCCAACAGGCCGTCGACACCGACCCCCACCCCCTCAAGGACCTCATCGGCGGCTGAGCGTCAACTGCACTCAAGCAGAGATGCAGGACACATGTTCGATGGAGATCCGGCCTCGCTCTCGACGTCCGACCTGCTGGAGTCGGCCGCTGAGCATCGTGTCGAGGAGAATCGGTGCGCGGTCCGCCGGCTCGAACATGCTCAGATCTTCGCCGACCGCTATCACCCCGATCTGTGTCCTGCCCGGCCGGGGCGGCGCTGTTTCGACGGCCGCGAGCGAGCCATCGTGTTGGGTGGCGACGGGTGTCCGGAGATCGCCGAGTTCGCCGTGGCCGAGTTCGGTCTCGTGGTCGGCATGTCTTCAGGGGCTGCCGCGGGATACATCGGTCAGGCGTTGGCGCTGCGGCACCGGTTTCCGTTCATGTGGGCGAAGGTGCGGTCCGGCGAGGCGACACCGTGGCGGGCCGGCAGAATCGCCGACGCCTGCCTGAAGTTGTCCGAAGAGGCCGCCCGGTACGTCGACAAACGCGTCGCCGGCCTCGTCGACTCGATCACGCCCTACCGGCTCGAGAAGATCGTCAATGCCGCCAAAGCACATGCCGATCCCGAAGGTGCTCGCGCCGAGGCCGACGAGAAAGCCCGCGAACGCGGCGCGTTCGTCGGCCGGACCGACCAGCACGGCACCAAGACCATGTACGTCCGCGCACCCTCCGGTGGAGTCATCCGGTTCAACGCCAGCATCGCCAGCATCGCCGACGCGTTGAAGATCCTCGGCGACACCCGCAACCTGGACCACCGCCGCGCCGACGCCGTCGGGATCATGGCCGACCCGCGCTACATGATCGAGCTCCTCCTCCAAGCCCACGAACACGCCCTCCGCCACCCCACCCCAGACAGCACCCCCGATCACCCCGCCGCTCACTCGGCCGACCCGGCCTCCGCTCCTGCCGCTCACCCCGCCGACGCCGCCGCGGATCCCGGCACCGGATCCACCTGGGGGGACGAAGGCCTGCTGAACGACTGGGCGAACGCGGGCGGCGAACCCGGCGTGGACGACGAGGCCGACCGCGACGCACCCCACCCGAGCACCAGCGACCTCCCCGACCCACTGGACGCGCCGTTCAAGGAACCGGTCGAGTCGATCGACCCTCACCCGCGGATCGATCCCGGGCGCTGCGACGATCCCGAGGACGGCGAGCCGCTCGATGCCGCCGCCAAGCGCGCCCTGAATGCCCGCCTCGCACAGATCAGGCACGACGCCCACACCCACCCGACCACCCGCGGCAGGGCCAACGACGCAGGCAGCCCAGCTGCCCGGCCGCGCTCGGGCAAGACCGAGATCTACGTACACCTCACCGACCACACCCTCGCCACCGGCACCGGCATACTCCGCGCCGAAAACCTCGGCCCACTCCTCGCATCACAGTTGAGCGAACTCGTCGGCCACGGCCCCTACGTAGTGAAGCCGATCATCGATCTGCACGACGCGGTCAGCGTCGACGCCTACGAGATACCCGACCGGATCCGCGAACGGGTCAAACTGACCCACCCGGTCGAACTGTTCCCGTACGGCACCCGCGAAACCCACCCGGCCATGGACCTGGACCACATCCAGCCCTACGACCCCCTCGGGCCACCCGGTCAGACGAGCACCAACAACCTTGCACCGCTGGGACGTTTCCCCCACCGGGTAAAAACGCACGGCCACGGCTGGAACGTACGCCGACTCGACCACAAAACCCTGGAATGGAACACCCCCAACGGCTTCACCTTCCACGTCGGTCCCACCGGCACCCACCGAGTCTCCAAGCCGACCACCGACTGAGGTGTCGTACGGTTTGGGGCATGAACGACGAGATCGTCGTGTGCTTCTGGGAACAGGAGGACGCGGAGGCAGTCGCCGCCCGACTGCACGGCGAGGTGCGGCGTGGACGCTTCCACGGTGAGGACGACGACGAGGACCACCCGTGGCTCGTCGTACTCCAGGACGTGGATCACGGCGTACTGGACGAGCTCCTGACCGAGTACGACGGATGGCTGGAGACGCCCGTGGACGCGCCCGCTGCCGCGCCGCCGCCTTTGCCGGAAGGTCCGCGCAGGTTCAAGCGGATCTGAGCACCCGACCGGGCCGACGACCCGTGGGTACGCCGTCCGCGAGCACCGGCTCGCCCGCGACGAGCAGGTGCCGGATCCCGACCGACAGCTGCCACGGATCGTCGTACGTCGACCGATCCGCGACCTGCTCCGGATCGAGTACGACGAGATCCGCGACCGCACCGGGCTTCACCACACCACGGTCGTCGAAGCCCAGCCGTGACGCGGGGAGCGAGGTCATCCGGCGGATCGCCTCGGGCAGCGTGAGTACGCCGAGGTCCCGGGTGTACCGGCCGAGGACGCGTGGGAAGGTCCCGAAGTTGCGTGGATGCGGATGGCCCGAGCCGGTGGCGCCGAGGATCCAGCCGTCGCTCGCCACGCTGGTGCGGGGATGCCGCAGGGCCGTGACGACGTCGTCCTCACTCATCGAGTGGTTGACCACACTGACCGCGGCGTGGTGATGCTGGAGCACCCGGAGGATGGCCTCGGCGGCGTCCACCTCGTCGCGCCGGGCGATCTCGGCGAGGCTGAGACCACGGCAGTCCTCGTACCGCCCGGGCGGTAGGGAGGCAATCACGAGGGCTTGCGGGTTGACCTGGATCTCCGCGGCGATCCGCGCGCGTTCGGCCGGGTCCGCGAGGCGGGCCAGCAGTGCGGCAGTGCCGCCACCCATCGCCCAAGGGGGCAGCCAGGTGGTGAGGGTCGTGCTCGAGGCCGTGTACGGATAGATGTCCCAGGCAACGTCCAGGCCATCGACCCGCGCCTGGTCGAGGCGTTCGAGGGCAGCGGTGATCAGGCGGTGGTTGGCCTCACCGGAGGCCTTCAGGTGCGAGACCTCCAGACGGGCTCCACCGGCTCGGGCGGCCGCGATCGCCTCCTCGAGCGCCTTGAGCAGGTGAGCGCCCTCGTTGCGGATGTGCGTCGAGTAGAGCAAGCCGCACTCCCCCGCCGTCGCCACCAGGGCAGCCACTTCGGCCGCGTCGGCGAACGTGCCCGGCGCGTAGATCAGCCCGGTCGAGAACCCGACCGCTCCCTGGTCGGCGGCCTCACGCAGCAGGTCCTGCATCTGTCGCAACTCGTCCGGCGACGGCGCCCGCTCGGCAGCACCCATGACCGCGAGCCGGAGGGCCGAGTGGCCGACCTGCAGAGCGAGGTTCACGGCAAGGCCGTCCCGCTCGACCGCATCGGCGAAGCCCTGCGTGTCTCGCCACGACCAGTCGTGCTCCGGCGCCAGGAACGCCGTACCGGCCTTCATCTGGTCGAGATCCGTGATCGGGAACGGCGACCAGCCGCAGTTCCCGGTCACCAGCGTGGTGACCCCCTGATGCAGCTGGGTGACCGCGTCCGAAGCTGTGAGGACACTGAAATCCGCATGTGAGTGCAGATCGATGAAGCCCGGTGCCACAATGTTGCCCGTGGCATCGATCACCTCGGCACCGGACAGCTCGGCACCGGACAGGTCGGCACCGGGCGCCAGGACGTCGGCGATCCGCCCGCCCTCGACCAGTACCGTCGCGGCCACCGGCTCCGCGCCGGTGCCGTCCACGACCCGTCCGCCGGTCAGTGCCGTGCGCATGGAACCGCTCCTGTTCTGGTCAGAGGGACAGCGTGGCGACGGTGTTCGCCGCGATCAGCCCGGTGTCGACGGTATGACCGAGACCGGTTGCTTCGGGCACCTGGACGACACCGTGCTCGGCGCTGACGGGTGGGGTGATCAGGTCCCTGGCGTAGTACTTCTCCGAGGCGGACACATCCGATGGGAGGGTGAACCCTGGGAGGCTGGAGAGGGCGACGTTGGCGGCCCGGCCGATGCCGAACTCGTGCATACCGCCACACCAGACGGGAATGCCGGCCTCCTGCGCCCGGTCGTGAGCGGCCCTGGCGGCCGTGAGCCCACCCATCCGGGAAACCTTGATGTTCAGCACCCGTAGAGCTTCGATCGACAGCGCTGTCTCCAGGTCGTCGAGCGTCTCCACGCTCTCGTCCAGGCAGATCGGTGTCACCAGGTGCTGCTGCAGCCGGGCGTGCGCGAGCAGGTTCCGCGGCGCGAACGGCTGCTCGATCATGGTCAGCTCGTACTCGTCGAGCGCGCGGAGTGCGCTGAGGTGCTCGACCGACTCGGTATAGATGCCGTTGGCATCGACGTGCAGGTCCAGGTCGGGGAAGTCGGCCCGGACGGCGCGCACCGGTTCGACGTCCCACCCCGGCGCGATCTTCAGCTTCACCCGTGGATAGCCCGCCGCCACCTGACGATGTACCTCGGCGAGCAGGTCGCCGATCGTCGGCTCGATCCCCAGCGACACACCGGCGACGACCTCGGCCCGGGTTCCGCCGAGTGCCTGCGCGAGCGGGATTCCCCGCACAGTTGCCCACAGCACCCAGGCGGCCACATCCACACCGGCCTTGGCGAACTGGTTGCCGCGGACCTTCGCCCACAACTGCGACACCTGCTCCGGACGCTCCCACGACGTCCCGAGGACGGCCGGCAGAAGGTGGTGCTCGGCGATGTGCCAGCACGTCTCGACCGTCTCCGGCGCGTAGTACGGATTGGACGGCGACGCGATCTCGCCCCAGCCAACCGCGCCGGACGCGTCCTCCAACTCGACCAGGATGTGGTCCAGCTCCGTCTTCTGGTGCGAGCTGGTGCGGAACGCGTGGACGAGCGGCAATCTGACGCGGTGCAGGCGGGCGGCGGTGACCTTGACATATTTGGACAGCTCACCGCGTCCGGGCAGCTCAGTTGACATACAGGCCCAGCTCCGTGTTCAACCGGTCGCGCTCGCCGAGTCGCCGCCGGGCGCCCTTCGCACTGGCCGTGGTCAGGGTCGCCAGCACGTGCAGCACGGAGGCGACCACTGTCGGCGAGTCGACGTACGACGCGCTGCCGGTCGCGACGTAGATGCACTGGTCCGCGAGCTTCGCCAGCGGCGCGTCCTCGAAGTCGGTGACCGCGACCAGTTCACCGCCGGCCTCGACGAACCGCTGAGCGAGCTCGACCGTGTCGCGGCGGTACCGGCGCAGCGAGAACGCCACCATCAGGTCGCTCGACCGGACGTCCGACAGTACGTCGATGCCGCGCACGACCGTGCCGTCGATCAGCGTCACCTGGGACAGGCCGGCGCTGAGATCGAAGGCGAGCAGCGACGCGTATGAGAACGACTTGGCCGAGCCCACGATGAAGCGCCGCCGGGCCGCGACGATCCGGGCCGCCGCCTGGGCGATCGAGTCGTCGGCCAGGATCTGATCGAGCGCCGCCTCGATCGAGGCTCGCTCCTGCTCGACCACGCGGCGCTGCAACTGGGTCGACGACCGTCGTTGCAGGCGGGCGTCGTACCGCTCGTGCGGACTGGCCAGCTCGCGGTTGCGTGCGGTCAGGTCCTCAGACATCGCCCACCGTCCCGAAGAGGTAGACCGCCGTCCCGTTCGACAGGCGGCGGCAGGACTCC
The DNA here is from genome assembly GCA_963770725.1 of uncultured Actinomycetota bacterium. Lineage (GTDB taxonomy): Bacteria > Actinomycetota > Actinomycetes > Propionibacteriales > Kribbellaceae > Kribbella. The sequence goes on along the minus strand of CAVYQT010000002.1, from coordinate 522,917 downwards.
GCCGCCAGCCCCTTGCCGAGCAGATCGGCGAAGCCCTGGCGGACCCGCTCGGCGACCTCGGTCGTGACGGCGGCGGGATCGGACGGCAGGGCCAGCCACGGCCGGTCGCCGGCGCCACCCAGGACTCCCCAGTCCGCCTCGGACAGATCCAACTCGACGTCATCATGTGTCGACGGCTCGGCACGCAGGTCCCACTCGACGATCAGCCGGTCGCCGCCCGGTCCGTACATGTCCGGGGAGTACCACCGGCCGCGGGCGCCGAGCACGTCGAGATTGAAGTGCCCGTTGCGGATCTGGAACGGATCGTAGGTCCAGCGCATCCGGCTCATGCCGTGGCTGAGCGCCACCTCGCGCTGGGTGTGCTTGAGCAGCCTCCCCAAGCCGTGCCCCTGGTGGTCCGCGGCCACCACGGCCGACTGCGAGTAGTGGTAGAAACCGCGCCGGTCGGTACCGCAGAAGCCGTACGCGAAGGCGACGAGGCGATCGTCCTCGTCCAGTACGCCGACGACCGAGCCGCCGTTGCTCACCAGAGCGCCGAGCAGCCGCGGGTTCAGCGCGTAGTCCGGGTCCTGGTAGCCGAACACCGTCCGGTACAGCACGGCCGCCTCCGCGAACCGTTCCGCGGTGGTGAGCGTGACAGGACGGAAACGCACGGCCGCCTCCTTCAAAGATACGTAACGGATCTTGACGCTGTGTTGAGTAAATCCCTCGTAGGTGGGGGCCGTCAATCGACGACCGAATGATGATACGTTGACTATCCATGAGGATGATCGATCGGCTGCGGGAGTACGCCGAGCACGAGACCCCGACCGGCGCGGTGGCCGAACTCAACTCCTTCGCCGACCGCCTGGTGATTCGGTACGGCGAGCTCGGCGGCACCGCCCGGCGCGTACCGGCGCCGACCGGCGACCACGTCGTCGCCGACTTCCCCGGCCGGGGTGCACGCGCCGCGGAAGCACCTCTGCTCTTCCTTGCGCACCATGACACGGTTTGGCCGATCGGCCAACTGCTCGACGCGATGCCCTGGCGCGAACAGGACGGCGTGATCCACGGACCCGGTGTCTTCGACATGAAGGGCGGCCTCGTCGTCCTGGAGACGGCCCTCGAGCAGGTCGCCGGCCGCGACCACCGTCCCGTGCGGGTCGTCGTCACCGCGGACGAGGAGGTCGGATCGCCGTCGGCCCGCGATCTCGTCACCGCCGAGTCGGCCGGCGTGGTCGCGGCCTTCGGCCTGGAGCCACCGCATCCGAACGGCGACCTGAAGACGTCCCGCCGCGGCAGCAGCCGGGTCCGGATCGAGGTCACCGGCCGCGAGGCGCATGCGGCGCTCGACCGTGGCAGCGGTATCTCCGCGATCGACGAACTCGTCGACCAGCTGATCGCCGTGCGCGCCATGGTCTCGGAGTACGACCGCGTGCTGTGCAACGTCGGCACGATCACGGGCGGCGGCCGGACGAACGTCGTACCAGGTCGGGCCTCGGCCGAGATCGGGTTGCGGTTCGTCGATCCGGAGACGGAGCGGGCCGTGCTCGATGTCGTCAAAGGCCTTCAGCCGGTACGACGGGACGCCGTACTGGACGTGTCCGTGCTGTCGAATCGGCCGGCCTGGCAACCGTCCGAGGCTGTCTCACAGCTGCTCGAAGCGGTTGCCGCGGCCGGACGTTCTGTCGGTCAGCACGTCGGCGGCGCAGCGGCGTCGGGTGCCGCCGACACCAATCTCACCGGCTGGCTGGGGGTGCCGACACTCGATGGTCTAGGGCCGTTGGGGAAGGGTGCGCATGCGGTCCACGAGCAAGTGGTGGCGGCGACCCTGGCCGAACGGGCGGCCCTGGTCGCCGCGATCATCACCACGATCTAGCGCGGGTACAGCTGCTTCACAGTCCCTGCCGATCCACCGCCTCGACGCGTCGGCTCGGCCGCGGCCAGGATCGCTCCGCCGGGCAGGAACTCCAGCGCGGCGACCGCGCCGATCTCGGCAGCCGAGGTGCCGGGTGCGCCCGCTGGAACGAAGGTGTGTCCCAGCGCGGTCAGCTCGGCTGCTGCCGCACTGTCGATGAAGGCCTGCTCGGCGGTCACGCTCGGCGTGTTGCGCTGGGAGGCGCGCGGTGCGGCGACTGCCTGAGGCAGGGTCATGCCGAGGTCGAGCCGGTTCATCAGGGTCTGCAGGACGGTGGTGATGATGGTCGAGCCACCCGGCGAACCGAGCGCCACGAACGGCTTGCCGCCGCGCAGCACGATCGTCGGCGACATCGACGACCGCGGCCGCTTACCCGCCTCGATCCGGTTCGGGTCGTTGGCGTTCGGGACGGCGGAGAAGTCGGTCAGCTCGTTGTTCAGCAGGAACCCACGGCCCGGGACCGTGATGCCGCTGCCGCCGGTCTGCTCGATCGTCAGCGTGTAGGAGACGACGTTGCCCCACTTGTCCGCGGCGACCAGGTGCGTCGTCGACAAGCCCTCGGTGTCGGGCCGATCGGTGGTCGCGACGCCGGGAGCGCACGGTGCGTACGAGCCGTCGGGTGAGCCCGGCGGCACGGGCTTGGTCGACGCCTTGTCCGGGTCGATCAGGCAGGAGCGCTCGGCGCCGAAGCCGCGCGACAGCAGTTCCTTCGTCGGCACGTTCACGAACGCGGGATCACCGACGTACGCGCCGCGGTCGGCGAACGCGAGCGCCGATGCCTCGAGGTAGGCGTGCAAGGCCTGCGGACGTCGTCAGCTGCCGCGGCTGCTGCGGTGTGAGGATGTTCAGCGCCTCCCCGACCGTCGTCCCACCGGATGACGACGGCGCCATCCCGTAGACGTCCAGACCGTCGTACCGGACCTTGGTCGGATCCCGGTCGATCGCCTTGTACTTCGCCAGATCGGCGGTGGTGAGGTGACCGGGGAACACCGGCAGCTCGGCGTTCGCGGTCTTGGGCGGGTTCTGCGCGGTCGCAGCCATCTCGGCGGCGAGCGGTCCGCCGTAGAACGCCGACGGGCCCTTCTTCCCGATCAGCCGGTAGGTGTCGGCGAGATCCGGGTTCTTGAACACCGAGCCGACCTGCGGCGCGTCACCATTGGGCAGGAACAGCTCGGCGGTCGGCACGATTTGCGCGAACCGCGACTTGTTGTCGAGCGTCTGAAGCCGGAAGGTCGGATCGACCACGAACCCACGATCGGCAAGCTCCGCGGCAGGCTTGAGTGCCTTCCCGAGTGACAGTGAACCCCACTGCCGGAGTGCGGAATCCCAGGTCGCCGGCGTTCCCGGTACGCCGACCGACAGGCCGGACGTGACCAGCTGCGCGAACGGGTAGGGCTGGCCGGTCGCGGGGTTGACGAACGAGTCGATCTTCATCCCCGCGGGCGCGGTCTCGCGACCGTCGATCGTGGAGACCTTTCGCTTCTTGGCGTTGTAGTAGACGAAGTACCCGCCACCACCGATGCCCGCGGAGTACGGCTCGGTCACCCCGAGCGCGGCTGCGGTGGCCACCGCGGCGTCGACCGCGTTGCCGCCACGACGCAGGACATCCAGCCCGATCTTCGTCGCCTCCGGGTCGACCGAGGACACGGCGCCGCCGTACCCGATCGAGGTCGGAGTCTTGACCGGCGGCTGAGACTTGTGCGCGGCGGCACTACCGGCAGTCAGGACGGACAGGACAAGCGCACCAGCAGACAGGGATGCGACCAGCTTCTTCGGTGTCACCGGATACTCCCGCGGGCGTCGACGTACAGGGACAAGGCCCTTGCTATCCCGAAGTCGGCGCGGACGCCAGTTCTGGCGCGGCTAGTTGACGGTGCAGGAGGCCATGAAGCGCTGGAGCAGTCCGTCGTTCCAGTCCTGGGTGCCGGCCGGGAGCTCGACCAGGAGCCACTGGTCCTCGAGCTTCACCTGACCGGCGAGGCGGCCGTTCAACGTGCCGATGTGGATGGCCTTGCCACCCGAATCGGTGACCCGGACCGCCCTGAGACTCTTCGCCGACGGGGCCGCCTGCAGCACCACCTTGGTGGCCACGTCCGCGGTCCGCACCGTCGGCCCGGACAGCACCACCCGGTCCGCTGCGATCGGGGTCTCCGCGGTCCAGCCCTTCGGAGTGAGTGCGCAGCCGATGGTGTTCCACGGCTGCCGGTTCGCCACCAGCTCGACCAGCATGCCGGCGGCGTACGTCGACGTCGACTCACTGCCCTCGGCGATCATCGGCGTCGGCACCGCGGACTCGGCCGTGGTCGCCGCAGCGGTCTTCTCCCCCTCGCCGGACGCGACCTCGGTGCTGCCGTTGTTCCACCACTTCACCTGGTTGCCGACCGCGAGTACGGCGGCCGACACCGCGGCGACGCACAACACGCCGGTCACCCGGCGGCGCCGCTTGATCCGGCGCAAGGCGCGCCGGCCGCGGGCGACATCCGCGTCGATGTCCGCGGCCGGGAGTCCGTCGGCCGCGCGGTCGGCGAACCCCTCGAGCAGCCTCTTTACCTCATCCACGTCTAGCTACTCCCCGTCGCTGGATCCGTTTCCTCGCTCATCAGATCCCTCAGTCGTTTCAACGCCTTGGCGGTCTGGCTCTTCACGGTGCCTTCGGTGCACTCCAGGATCCGCGCGCAACTGGCCACGTCGAGATCCTGGAAGTACCGCAGTACGAGTACGGCGCGCTGCCGCGGCGCGAGCTCCAGCAGTGCCCGCCGGACCGCGAGGGTCTCGACCGGGTCCACCTCGTCGGTGAGCCTCGGCTCGAGCGTCTCCGCGGTCACCACCTCCGGGTGGCGGCCGGCCCGGCGGCGCTCGTCCAGGAACGCGTTGACCAGGATGCGGTGCGCATACGGTCCGGCGCCCTCGTGGCGGATCCGGTGCCAGTGCACGTACACCCGGGTGCAGGCGGTCTGGACCAGGTCCTCCGCGGTGTGCACGTCACCCGCGGTGAGCAGCAGTGCCGTTCTCATCAGTCGGGTTCGGTCCGCGAGCAGGTACTCGCGGAACTCGGCCTCACGGTCACCCCCTCGCATCGACGGCCCCGGTGTCAAACCTTGGGCCTTCTTCCACCCCGACTACGCCATCGGTCCCCCGTCGGTTGCCTCCGGCTGTCACTGTTCGTGCCTTCTCCACCAGATCGGGGTCGTCGTACCGCAGCCAAGTGATGCGTTGGTCCTTACGAAACCACGAGTCCTGCCGGCGCGCGAACCGGCGGGTGGACTGCGCGGTCCGCTCCCGCGCCTCCTGCTCACTGATCTCACCGTCGAGCATCGCGATCACCTGCGAGTAGCCGAGGGCACGGTTGGCCGTCCTCCCCTCAAGCAAACCCTTGTTCAGCAGATCTCGCACCTCGGCCACGAAACCCGCGTCGAACATCCGGTCCACCCGGCGGCCGATCCGCTCGTCCAGCTCCGGCCGCGGGACGTCGAGACCGAGCTGCACCGCACCCGGGTAGACGTAGTGATGCTCGGGCAGCGTCGCGACGTACGGGCCGCCGGTGATCTCGATGACCTCCAGCGCCCGGACGATCCGCCGCCCGTTGCTCGGCAGGATCTGCGCGGCCGCCGCCGGATCCACCTCGGCCAGTTTCTGGTGCAGCGCCCCGGACCCGATCTCCTCGAGCTCCGCCTCCAGCCGCTCGCGGACCGCGGCGTCGGTGCCGGGGAAGACGAAGTCGTCGAGGATCGCCCGGACGTACAGCGCGGAACCGCCAGCCAGAACCGGGACCACCTGACGGGCGACGCAGTCGTCGATCGCCGCGCGCGCCAGCTGCTGGAACTCGGCCACGGTCGCCGTCTCGGTCACGTCGAGGATGTCCAGCAGATGATGCGGTACGCCGTCGCGTTCCGCCGTACTGATCTTCGCCGTACCGATGTCCATGCCGCGGTAGACCTGCATCGCGTCGGCGTTGACCACCTCGCCGTCCAGGCGCTTGCACAGGGCAACGGACAGGTCGGATTTGCCGGCCGCGGTCGGGCCGACGACCGCGACGACGAGTGGTTCGGCCATCGCTCCAGTCTGACAGTGTTCCGTCCGTCCCCACCCCACCACCCCGGTCGGGCCCGGTGAAGACTGCGCCAAGACGGTGGCACTGACCTTGTGGATGACCCGGGATGTTCGGTAGGAACACACTGCAGATCGCAACACACCTACGGGAGGAACAACGTGACGAATCCGTTCGAGGAAGAAACCGACCAGGCGAAGGAAGCCTTGGGTCTGGGGGGCGAGGAGGGGCTCGACGCCGCGAAGCGCAGCGGCGGCGATGTCGAGGTCGGTGGATCCGGCAAGGAGTCCGGCGGTGACGTCGAGTCCGGCGGCGACATCGAGTCGGGCGGCGATGTCGAGTCGCGGCGGTGACGTAGAGTCCGAGCCAGGGACGGGCGTCTGAGACCGTCCGCACGGCACTCGCGGAGATCCCACAGTTCCGGCGTAGCAGATGCGAAGATCACCGCTAGCTGTCTGTAAGCACTCAACTACGCAGGAATGGGAGCCCCGAGATGGGCATCTTCGACAAGTTCAAGGGCAAGGCCGAGGACCTGAAGGACAAGGCCGGCGACCTGGTCGACCAGCACGGCGACAAGGTCGGGGACGGTCTGGACAAGGCCGGTGACTTGGTCGACGAGAAGACGGGCGGCAAGTACGGCGACAAGATCGACCAGGGTGTCGACAAGGCCAAGGAAGGCCTCGACGGCCTCGACGGCCAGAACGACGACATCCCGGACAACCCGAACCGCCCCGCCTGAACACCACACCCGGAGGGCCGCAAGCACCCGCTTGCGGCTTCAGGTGATCACGGAGTGGCGGAACACTGCCCAGGTCTACGCCGACCCGAACTGCTGGAGATCCTTGATCGACGGCCGTCGAGGAGACGGCGAAGTCCCGGACCCCCTGCTCCCACCTCGTGAGCCCCGCCAAAAGGAACGCCCGGGTTGCGCCGCCGGCGGAACCAGGTCGTTGGCTTCTCAAGTTCGGCAGTAACGAAGCCGCGAAGGGCTGGGAGGATCTGGTGCAGCAGGCAGCCGGAAACCTCTGGACCGCCTACGAGGCAATCCGCACCGAACCGACACCGTTCCCGCCAACCGGTCGGCAGCACCGCCTCAAAGGCGACCTCGGGACCGTCAACGGCCTGGAGCAATGGCAGTACGAGGTCACCGCCGCCGGCCGAATCTGGTACGTCGTCGACCCAGCAAAGAACACCATCTGGATCCGCCACGCCAGCACCAGACACCCAAAGCTCACCGACTGACCGCTCCACCGAGAACACAGCAGGCCTCTCGCCGCCCTGAGCTAGCCTCCCGTCCATGACGGCGGACGATGATCACGGCACGCTGGCCGGGCTTCACCGACCCCACTTTCACGGCGCTTTCAACGCATGCCCCGTGGCGCAGGTCACCTGGCTGAAGCTTGGTCACAGGGATCGGGTGGCCGGCATCTCTTGTGCGACCGGCACAACGAAGATCGGAAGACAGATGAGCAAGGTCTGGTTCGTCACCGGTTCGTCGCGCGGCCTCGGCCGCAGCTTCGTCGAGGCCGCCCTGTCCCGCGGCGACCAGGTGGCCGCGACCGCCCGGAACACCGCAAGCCTTGACGACCTGGTCGCCGCCTACGGCGACGCAGTGCTCCCGCTCGAGCTGGACGTGACCGACAAGGCCGCCGTCTTCGAGAGCGTGAAGCGGGCCAAGGAGCACTTCGGCCGGCTCGACGTCATCGTGAACAACGCCGGCTACGCCCAGGTCGGCGCGATCGAGGAGCTGACCGAGCAGGAGCTGCGCGACCAGTTCGAGACCAACGTGTTCGGCGCGGTGTGGGTCGTCCAGGCCGCGCTGCCCTACCTGCGCGAGCAGGGCGCGGGGCACATCGTCCAGCTGTCCTCGGCCGCCGGGCTCATCGCGATGCCGCTCGGCGGCGCGTACCACGCCTCCAAGTGGGCCCTCGAAGCCCTGAACGAGACCCTCGCCCGCGAGGTCGCCGACTTCGGCATCAAGGTGACCGTGATCGAGCCCGCCGGCTTCGCCACCAGGTCCGGCAAGAACCCGGACCCGCTCGACAACGGCCACATGGCCGAGACCAACCCGGCCTACGACGGTCTCCGCCAGCGCCTCGCCGCGATCGTGGGCAAGCAGCCCGCCGGCGACCCGGCCGCCGCGGCCCAGGCCCTCCTCAAGATCGTCGACTCCGACAACCCACCCCTGCGGGTGCTCTTCGGCCAGGGCTTCTACCCGATGATCCAGCAGGCCTACGCCGACCGGCTCAAGACCTGGGCCGACTGGCAGGACCTCTCCCGCGAGGCTCACGGCAACCTCCCGAGGACCAGGAGCCACGGTCTGACCGTTCCCTCGGGGGTCAGTCGTCGAAGACGTTCCAGCAGATCGGGCTGCGGCGCTGCTGGTCGTCGAGGACCAGGTCTCGTACCTGCGCGGGGATTCTTTCTCGCTGCCAGTCGCGTTCGCGGATGCGCGCTGACTCGGCCGCATCGGCGGCAGCGGAAGCGGCGGCTGCCCTGATCCCATAGGCCGCAGCCCCGAGGTCGTGGGCTGCGACGTGCGCCACCGCCACTGCCTGCCCGGCTGCGAGCGCGGCGAACTTCGCCGGGTCGGGCAGCCCACGCGCGGCGGCATTCGCCACGAAAGCGGTCCGGTGCGCCTCACGCATAGGTACCTCGCCGCGGATCCAGGCACGACCGACTGCAATGGCGTCGCGTGGGCGGGTGTCGTCTGGCTGCTCCTGTTCGAAGAGGGGCAGGACGTGTTCGGCGCAGAGGGCGGCCCATTCAGCCAGCAGGTGGTGGTGCTCGTCGGTCAGTGTTCCGCCGCGGCGGACGGTGATCAGTCGGGAGTCACGCTCGGAGGGCAGGATCGGCATGAGTTCCTTCTTCTTTCTCGGGATCGTCACCTCGGCTGCGCCGCATCGGAGCTGCGGCTACCAGTACTGATGTCGCTTTCCGTCGGTGTCGGCGACGAAGATGACCGCGTCGGCGCCGTCCAGGTCTGCCGGGTTCAGTGGGATGTGGCCGGGCACGATCGGTTCGCCTGTGCCGATCGACGGGGGGAGCGCGGCGCGCAGGGCCTGTGCCGGGAACAGGGCGCGTCGGGTGGTTGCCTCGGCCAACAAGCCCTGGAGGGTGCCCGGATCGCTGTTGGGGTTGGCGTCGGTTGCCACGTACACGTAGCGGTCGCCGAGGGTGAGCCCGACCAGCGCGCCGGCGCTTCCCCAGTTCACGTCGTCCGTGCCGGCTAAGAGGCCGGACTGCGCACGCTGCAGGTGTGCGTTGTGCGCGAACACCAGACTCGGCCCGCGGTCGCTGCTCCTGCTCGACGATCGCGAGCAGGTTCTCGGCCATCATCTCGGCGCGCACGCTGAGCATGGTCGCGATGCGGTCGGGTGCGGGTGCTGGCCATGGCCGCGTGATAGCGCAGCAGACCCAGAGCGGTGCGCGCGTGCGCGACGGCGTGGTCGTAGCCGGTCGGGTCGGCGCGGCGCAGGGCGGGCGCCGCGCGGCGCAGCGTGCTTGCGAGGTCGTCCGCGACGATGCGCAGGGCGCGAGCGCTGTCGGCGTGCGCCGATGGACGCCGCGGGGTCGTACATGGCCTTCTGGTTCGTCCAGTCCGTGTCCTCGCCGAGCAGCGTGTCGAGATCGTGGGCTGATTCGGGCCGCAGCGCCGCGGGCAGGTAGTCGTTGACCGAGGACAGTGCGCGTCGCGGGCTCGGCGCATGGGAGATCTCCAACGGCGCGTCGAAGCCGTGGAATCGAACCCGGTCCGACGGCTCGCAGGTCGGCGTTGTGCGCGCGGAGCCATTCGACGAGTTCGCGGTTGCCCGGTACGGCGCCGAACCCGTGGCTGAACCCGCTCGCGAGGACCTCGTCGAGTTCCGCCTCTGCCCCGGCCACGTAGTCGTCGACCACGGACGCGGCGAAGATGTCGGTCTCCAGCACGATCGACCGGTATCCGCGTTCGACGAGGTGACCGAGGAGTTCGTTGCGCAGCAACGGGAACGCCGCGATCCCGTGGGTCGGCTCGCCGAGGGCGAGCAGGACCGGCGGCTCGGTCCGCGCGGCGAGCAGCTCGTCGAGGGCACGACCCAGAGCCGGCCGGGTCGTCGAGTTGGCGGCCGATCCCACGCAGTGATGCGGCAGTGGACATGAACACCCCTTTCAGAAGGAATCAGCCCTCAATCGTATCGTTGAAGAATCGATGAAGACTTCTGTGACTGTCTACCTGGCGGCGATAGATCAAAGCCTCAATCGGCGGTGCAAGCTGCGAGCCGCCCCGAGCACACAGGTTGTCCCGCACAGGCAATCCGCAACACGACGCCGGCCCCCTCCCGCCCACCATGTTGGGCGGCGGTGTCGGTGGGGGTGGTTAGGGTGCGGGGATGGATCGGTTTTGGGTGGTGCCGGCGGCTTATGTGGTGTTGCGGCGGGGGGATGAGGTGTTGATGTTGCTGCGGGCCAATACCGGATACATGGACGGGTACTGGGCGGTGCCGGCCGGGCATGTGGAGAAGGGCGAGTCGGTGGTTGCGGCCGCGGTTCGGGAGGTGCGGGAAGAGGTTGGGGTGGAGATCGAGCCGGGTGATCTGGTGCCGGTGACCGCGATGCATCGGACCGGCGGGAACGGGGATCCGATCGATGAGCGGGTCGACTTCTTCTTCACCGCGTCGAAGTGGAGTGGGGAGCCGCGGCTGATGGAGCCGGGGAAGGCTGACGGGCTGGACTGGTTCGCGCTCGACAAGTTGCCGGATCCGGTGGTGCCGCACGAGGCCCGCGTTCTGGCTGGGCTGTACGGCGGTGGGCTGCCCGCGGTGATCGCTCACGGGTTCTGAGCCCAGGGTTCTTCTGGTGTTCATCGACCGAGGAGCTGAACCGCTTTAGAGTTCCCTGCTGTGTCAGAGAACTCTGGAGGCGGGATGAACGAGCGGTACGACGGGACGAGCCGGCGGCGGCTGCTGCAAGCGGGCGCACTCGGCGCCGGTGCGGTGATCGCACCAGGCGTGCTCGCTGCCGGGGAGGCCGCGGCGACCGGAACGAACCTCGACGACGCGCCGCGGCAGACACGACACCGACCACCCGCGGTTCACGCTCGCCGTCGTCCCGGACACGCAGTACCTGTTCGACTTGGACCGTGGCGACCCGGCGCCGCTGGTCGCGACGCTTCGAGTACCTGATCGACCAGCGGCGGCCGAGAACATCGTGTTCACCGCGCACCTCGGCGACGTGGTGGAGAACGCGCAGGCGTCCGAGTTCGCCGCAGGCCGACCCGGTGTTCAAGGTGCTCGACCGGGCGCCGGATGCCGTACAGCGTGCTCGCCGGCAACCACGACATCGACGCGTCCAAGGACGACCAGCGCGGCGACTCGGCCGTACCTGCGGACGCTTCGGCCCGCAGCGGTTCCGCCGGATGGCGACGTACGGCGGCGTCCACGCCGAACGGCTACAACACCTACCACGTGTTCCGCGCGGCCGGGCGGGATGGTTGCTGCTGGCGATGGACTGGCGGCCGTCGGACGCGAGCTTCGCCTGGGCCCGCGGCGTGATCGCGGCGCACCCGCGGACGCCGGTCATCCTCACCACCCACGAGCTCGTCGAACGCCGACCACGGCAACCCGGTCGCGTACTTCACCGACCACGGCAACCGGCTCTGGGACGAGCTGGTCGAGCGACAACGACCAGATCTTCCTCACCCTGAACGGCCACTACTGGCCGCCCGGCCGGGTGGTCCGGAAGAACGCCGCCGGCAACGACGTGCACCTGCACCTGACCAACTACCAGGACCGCTACTACGGCGGCGGCGGCGATGATCCGGCTCTACCACTTCGACCTGGCCCGGAACACGATCGACGTCGAGACGATCTCCCCGTGGATCCTCGGCCAGGACCCGGCCCGGCGCAGCGAGCTGGCCGAGGGTGAGATCGAGCTGACCGACGACGACCAACCGGTTCAGCGTGCCGATCGACTTCGAGCAGCGGTTCGCCGGCTTCGCCCCGATCCCGGTCCGCCCGGCCCGGCCGGCGAAGCAGCTGCGTCGTTCCGGGCACAGTGGCGTACTGGCGCTTCGACGGACCGCTGTCGGACCAGCGTGACCGACCACTCGGGTCAGGGCAACCACCTGACCCGGGTCGCGCTCTCCGGCAACGGCGATCAGCGCGCTCGGCCGAGTTCCACCCGGACCAGCCCGGGCACGCCAGCTGGTTGTTTGCCGGCGGCAAGAAGCCGGCCCGCGGCGGCTACCTGCGTACGGCGGACAGCGCGCCGCTCAACGCGATGACGTTCACCGAGGGCTACACGATCGAGGCGTTCGTGAAGCTGCACCGACGACGGCGCCGACCACGCGTGGGATGGGCTGCTCAGCCGGATGGGCACCGGCGCGGACGCGGGCAAGACCGGCAGCGACCCGTCCGAGCCGGTCGTCACCCTCGCCTTCTCCGGCGGTCGCCACTGCAGTGGGCCGTGTACCCGCTCAACCAGCAACGACACCTTCACCAACTGGGGCCACGAGCAGCTCGCCGGCCAGTGGTTCCACCTCGCGGTCGTCAACGACGGACGGCACTCCACCCTGTACGTCGACTCGTCACCGCTGCTCCGCAACCCGGCGACTCCCTCCAACGGGCTCGCCACCGCGGGCAAGCCGTGGCTGGTCGGCGCGAACCACTACGACAACGTGATCGAGCAGGCCTTCGCCGGCCACATCGGCGAACTCCGCATCGTCGACCCGCGCGCTCAAGCCGTCCCAGTTCCTGAACGCCTGAACGGCCAGCCGTACCGAAGAACGGTTGGTAGTGACCTCGTACGCCGCTCGACCCACTCGATCCCGATCGACGCGCACCGACGCACGCGCCGGCGGGGTACTACCCGTTCGTCGGTACGCCGGAGCAGTGAGTCAGAGGTATTCGCGGATCAGGGCTTCCTGCGCGGGAGCATCGCCAGCTCCTCGGCGGTGAGCGTGACGTTGCGGCCGCGTTCGGCGAGAGCGTCGGCAGGCCGGGCGTGGGGTCGATGGAGTTGGCGAGGTAGGCGCCGAGGGCTTCGCGCAGGAGCGGCAGACTCGTCGGTCACCCGACTTGGCAGCCGCCGACGGCGGGTTCGAGCGGCTTGGCGCCGATCGTCGGCATGCCGAGCATGACGCCAGGCGTCGAAAGCGGTTGGTCCTGCGCCGCTCCCACGCGTCGCCCGCGCGCGTACGGCGTACCGAGCCGAAGTCATCCGCGACCAGGTGGTGCGGGGCGGCGTACGTGACCTCGACCGTCGCCAGGTCACCCGGCCGCGGCGGCTCGACGCCCTCGGGCAGGCGAAGTGCACGAGCCGGTTGTCGCGGGCCCGCCCGCTCAGCCGGTGGGTGGCGGCGTCCTTGCGCCCCTCCCCCTCGGCCACGAGCACCTCGAGCGACCGCCCGACGACCTTCTTGTTCTCCTCCCAGGCCATCTCGTCCTGCAGCGCGACCAGCCGCTCGTACCGATCCTGGACGACGTCGCGCGGCACCTGCGTCGTCCATCGACTCCGCCGGCGTCCCGGGCCGCTTGGAGTACTGGAAGGTGAACGCGCCGGCGAACCGCGCCTGCCGGACCACGTCGAGCGTGCCCTGGAAGTCCTCCTCGGTCTCGCCCGGGAAGCCGACGATGATGTCGGTGGTGATCGCCGCGTCCGGCATCGCCGTCGCGGACGTCGCTCGATGATCTTGAGGTACCGGTCCCGGCGGTAGGACCGGCGCATCGCCTTCAGCACCCGGTCCGAGCCGGACTGCAGCGGCATGTGCAGCGACGGCATCACGTTCGGCGTCTCGGCCATCGCCTCGATCACGTCCGCGGTGAAGTCGCGCGGGTGCGGCGAGGTGAACCGGACCCGCTCCAGCCCGTCGATCCCGCCGCACGCGCGGAGCAGTTTGCCGAACGCGTAGCGGTCGCCGAACTCCACGCCGTACGAGTTCACGTTCTGGCCCAGCAGCGTCACCTCGAGCACGCCCTCGGCGACCAGCGCCTCGACCTCGGCGAGTACGTCGCCCGGCCGGCGGTCCTTCTCCCGGCCGCGCAGCGCCGGGACGATGCAGAACGTGCAGGTGTTGTTGCAGCCGACGCTGACCGACACCCAGGCCGAGTACGGCGACTCGCGCCGGGTCGGCAGCGTGGACGGGAACACCTCGAGCGACTCGAGGATCTCGACCTGCGACTCCTGCTCGCACCCGGGCCCGCTCCAGCAGCACCGGCAGCGAGCCGATGTTGTGCGTCCCGAAGACGACGTCGACCCAGGGCGCCTTCTTCGTGATGGTGGCCTTGTCCTTCTGCGCCAGGCAGCCGCCGACCGCGATCTGCAGGTCGGGCTTGCTTCGCCTTCACCGGCGCCAGGTGGCCGAGGTTGCCGTACAGCTTGTTGTCGGCGTTCTCCCGGACCGCGCAGGTGTTGAAGACGACCACGTCGGCCTGATCGCCCTCGGGCGCGCGGACATAGCCCGCGTCCTCCAGCAGCCCGCGCAGCCGCTCGGAGTCGTGGACGTTCATCTGGCACCCGTAGGTGCGGACCTCATAAGTACGCATGACAGCCACCTAGAGTACGTGCCGCGGTAGACATTTCCCTACCTGGGATGCGCGGTCTGCACCCCCTGACCCGCGGCCGCGGGCGAGAATAGTGACGGGCATGAACAGTTCTCGTCGTCAGTTCCTCGCCCGTACCGCCGCCGGTGCCGCTGTCATCGCCGGCGGCTCCCTCGCCACCGGCCTGGTCCAGCCGCTCGCGGCCGTCGGCGCGACCCCGATCACCGCGCTCACCAACGTCACCGTCATCGACGTCACGACCGGCCGCCGGGACCGCCACCAGACCGTCCTGATCAGCGGCGACCGCATCATCGGCGTCGGCCGCAACCTCCCGGTCCCGCGTGGCGCCGTCGAACTCGACCTGACCGGCAAGTTCGTCATCCCCGGCCTGGCCGACATGCACGTCCACAGCCTCGGCGACGAGCGGGTCTCTCCCCCGCTGTACCTCGCGAACGGGATCACCACGGTCCGCGAGATGGCCGGCACCAACCCGGCCCTGTACGACTGGCGCGACCGGATCGAGGCCGGCACCCTGCTCGGCCCGCGGATGGTCGTCGCGAGCAACATCATCGACGGCGACCCCACCCTGTGGGACCCGAACCTGATCCAGGTCATCGTGGTCGACGACGAGCCGTCCGCGCGGGCCGCCGTACGACGGGTCAAGGCCGAGGGCGCCGACTTCGTCAAGGTCTACTCGCGCCTGAGCCCCACGTCGTACGCCGCGATCCTCGACGAGGCCCGCAAGAACGGGCTGACCGTCCACGGCCACGGGCCCGACCAACTCACCTCGAAGCAGGTCAGCACCGCCGGGCAGCGCAGCATCGAGCACATCCACTCGCTCGGCCTCGCCGTCTCCACCCGGGAGGCCGAGGTACGGCGGATGGTCCGCGACATCACCGTGACAGCCGGCGACTACAACGCCTGGTTCCGGCAGATGCACCCGATCGAGTGGATCGCGGCGAACACCTTCAGCCGGGCCCGGGCCGCGGACGTGTTCGGCACGCTGCGACGCAACCGCACCCGGGTCACGCCGACGCTGACCATGCACAACGTGCTCGACCAGCCCGACTACGCGGCCCTCGATCCCGCGCTGGCGAAGTACCTGAGCGCCGACGCCGTCTTCGCCTACGACTACGCGCTCAACAACCTCTACAAGGCCAACCGCCCGGCCGAGGAGATCGCCCGCCAGCGCCAGATGTGGGCCTGGCGGCAACGCTTCGTCGGCGAACTGTTCGCCCACGACGTCCCGATCCTGGCCGGCACCGACACCGGGACGCCGTACTCCGTCCCCGGCTTCGCCCTGCACGACGAACTCGAGCACCTCGTCGGCGCCGGCGCGACCCCGCGCCAGGCCCTGTACGCCGCCACGGTCGAGCCGGCCCGGTTCCTCGGACTGCGCGCGGACCTGGGCTCGGTGAACCCCGGAAGATCGCGGATCTCGTCGTACTGGACGCGGACCCGTTGACCGACATCCGCAACACCCGCCGGATCCACACCGTGGTCACCCGCGGCCGGGTGATCTCCCCGGCGGCGCGGCAGCGGATGCTCGCCGAGGTGGAGGCCGCGGTGAAGGAGCCCCCGACCGCGGCCGCGATCCCCGCGGGTGGCTGCTGCGGAAGCGCGCTTCGGCGGGCTGTGACCGGGTGGTCACAGCCTGCTCGCTATATTGCAGATCGTTACCACCGTGGAACCGACCAGCGCTGCGACCGCACCCCAGGCTCCGCTAGGTTCTGGCCATGAGCGATTCCGGCACCTTGACGCCGGACACCAGTAAGGCGACCGGTCTGGTCGCCCTGACCGGCGTCAACAAACATTTCGGTGACCTGCACGTCCTGAAGGACATCAACCTGTCCATCGACAAGGGCGAGGTCGTCGTGGTGATCGGCCCGTCCGGGTCCGGCAAGTCGACGCTCTGCCGCGCGATCAACCGGCTGGAACCGATCGACGAGGGCACCATCATGCTGGACGGCCAGCCGCTGCCGAGCGAGGGCAAGGCACTGGCGAGGCTGCGGGCCGATGTCGGCATGGTGTTCCAGTCGTTCAACCTGTTCGCGCACAAGACGATCCTGCAGAACGTCACGCTCGGACCGCAGAAGGTCCGCAAGACGGACGCGAAGGCGGCCGAGCAGCGGGCGATGGAACTGCTGGAGCGGGTGGGGGTGGCCAACCAGGCCTCGAAGTACCCGGCTCAGCTGTCCGGCGGCCAGCAACAGCGCGTCGCGATCGCGCGGGCGCTGGCGATGGACCCGAAGGTCATCCTCTTCGACGAGCCCACCTCGGCGCTCGACCCGGAGATGATCCAGGAGGTCCTCGAGGTGATGATCGACCTGGCCAAGCAGGGAATGACGATGGTCGTGGTCACGCACGAGATGGGCTTCGCCCGCACCGCCGCGAACCGGGTGGTGTTCATGGCCGACGGCGAGATCGTCGAGGAGGCCACCCCGGAGACCTTCTTCACCAACCCGACCTCGCGGCGTGCCCAGGACTTCCTCGGCAAGATCCTGAAGCACTGACGTCCGCCCGCTGCCGTACCAGCAACCACACGAAGGGGAACCAGATCATGAGAATGCGCAACCTCGTCGCCAGCCTCGGCGTCGCGGCGCTCGCGCTGACCGTCGCCTCCTGCGGATCCGACGAGCCCGACACCGCCGGGGGCACCGGCGGTAACGCGGCGTCCGACGCCTGCGGCGAACTGCACAAGTTCGACACCGCGGCCGCGGCCGACGTGGCCGGCAGTGCGACCTACACCAAGATCAAGACCCGCGGGAACCCGGTCGTCGGCGTCAAGGCCGACCAGCCGAACCTCGGCTACAAGGATGCCGACGGCAAGCGCTGCGGCTTCGACATCGAGGTCGCCCGGATGGTCGCGGCCAACCTGGGCTTCGACCCGGAGAAGATCGAGTACAAGGAGATCCCGTCGGCCAACCGGGAGACCGCGCTCGCCGGTGGTGAGATCGACTACTACGTCGGCACCTACTCGATCACCGACAAGCGCAAGACCCAGGTCGGCTTCGCCGGCCCGTACTTCATCGCCGGCCAGGACCTGCTGGTCCGCAAGGCCGACACCTCGATGGACGGCGGCAAGACCGCGCTGAAGGGCAAGAAGGTCTGCTCGGCGACCGGCTCGACCCCGATCCAGCGAGTCAAGGACGAGCAGCTCACCGAGGCGAGCAACATCTCCGAGTTCAAGACGTACTCCGAGTGTGTCTCGCAACTGCTGGACAGCAAGGTCGACACCGTCACCACCGACGACGCGATCCTCAAGGGCTACGCGGCGACCGCACCCGACGAGCTGCGCGTGGTCGGCAAGCCGTTCAGCACCGAGAAGTACGGCATCGGCCTGCCGCTGGCCGACAAGGCGCTGCGCGACAAGGTGAACACCATCCTGGAGACGTCGGCCACCGACGGCACCTGGAAGGCGATCTACGACGAGACGCTCGGCAAGTCGGGTTCTGACTCGACGCCGCCGCCGCTCGAGAAGTACTGATCCACTCCGGCCGCGGCGTCCTGACGGGCGTCGCGGCCGGCCTGCACTCCGCTCGTCGGGGATTGCGCTCCACTCTTCTCTGGAAGGTCGCGATGCTCTCGGTCCTCACCGACAACTGGGAACTGTTCGTCGACGGTTTCTGGACCACGCTCAGGCTGTTCCTGATCGCCGCGGTGCTGAGCCTGGTGCTCGGCACGATCCTGGCCGGGTTCCGGGTCTCCCCGGTCCCGGCGCTGCGCGCGGTCGGCACCGGCTACGTGAACGTGTTGCGGAACACCCCGCTGACCCTGGTGTTCGTGTTCCTCGTCTTCGGTGCTCCGAAGATGCAGATCTCGCTGCCGGACTACTCATCCGCTTCTGGTCCGCGGTGGTCGCGCTGACGGTCTACACCTCGGCATTCGTCTGCGAGATCGTCCGGTCCGGTATCAACACGATCCCGCCCGGCCAGGCCGAGGCCGCCCGCTCGGTCGGCATGACGTTCATACAGGTGCTCGGCACGTCGTACTCCCGCAGGCCTTCCGGGCGATCGTGCCGCCGCTGGACCAGCGTGATGATCGCGTTGCTGAAGAACACCACGATCGCGGCCGGTCTCTCCGTCGCGGAGGCCGGTGCGATCCCGGCGGTGATGGCCGAACGCGGTCAGAATCAGATGGCCACGCTCGTCTGGATCACCGTCGGCTTCCTGATCCTGATCATTCCCCTGGTCTTCCTGCAGCGGTGGGCCGAGCGACGGACGGCGGTGGCCTGATGAGTGCGGTCCTGTACGACGTACCCGGCCCGCGGGCCAAGGTGCGCAACCGGATCCTGAACGCGGTGGTCATCGTCGCCCTGCTGGCCGTCGTCGGCTGGGTGGTCTACCGGCTGAACGAGAGCGGTCAGTTCGCCGAACGCCGCTGGATCCAGTTCACCTACTCGTCGATCCAGCAGGTACTGTGGAACGGTCTGCTCAACACGCTCAAGGCGGCCGGTCTGGCCGCGGTGCTAGCGCTCCTGTTCGGTGCCGTGTTCGCGGCGGCCCGGTATCAGCGACCACTGGTGGTTCCGGGCGCCGGCGACATTCGTCGTCGAACTGTTCCGGGCCATCCCGCTGCTGATCCTCATGTTCTTCTTCTACTACGGCAGCCTGCAGTTCGAGCTCGGCCTGACCCCGTTCTGGGCGGTCGTGTTCGGGTTGACGCTGTACAACGGCTCCGTGCTGGCGGAGGTCTTCCGGGCCGGTATCGCGGCCGTCCCGAAGGGTCAGCGTGAGGCGGCGTACGCGACCGGTCTGCGGAAGAACCAGGTGGTCCGGCTGATCCTGTTGCCGCAGGCGATCACGGCGATGCTGCCGGCCATCGTCAGCCAGCTCGTCGTGCTGCTGAAGGACACCGCGCTCGGCTTCATCATCACCTACGCCGAGCTGCTGTACGTCGGCAAGCAGATGGGCGGCCGGCTGCAGTACGGCTTCCCGTACATCCCGACGTACATCGTCATCGCGGTGATCTACATCGGCCTCTGCTCGCTGCTGTCGATCCTGGCCCGCTACCTCGAAGGCCGCTCCCGCCGCCAGCGCAAGGTGCGGGGAACTCCCCCACCCTCAGCCGCCGAAGCCGCCACCTCGGCAGAAGCTCCGCTGTAACAACCACAGTGCCCCCGGTACGCCGTACCGGGGGAACTGTCATGTTTGGCCGACTACCTCACGCGCAGACTGACGAGGTCTGGCCGCCGCCCGGCGAACGCGTGCGGCTGGCCGCGGCTTGAGTCCAGGGTTCAGCGGAGAGTGTTGAAGGAGTCCCGGATGATCTCCAGGGCTTCGGCGGTCTCGGCCTCGGTCAGCGTCATCGGTGGCGCCATCCGCAGGACGTTGCCGTAGAGGCCGCCCTTGCCGACCAGCAGGCCGCGGTTCTTGGTCTCCTGCTGGAGTCTGACGGTGGTGGCGGCATCGGGACTGTTGTCCTCGGGTTTCACGATCTCGGCGGCCAGCATCAGGCCCTTGCCGCGGACGTCGCCGAGCTCGGGGAACTCCTCGGAGATCCCGCGCAGACCGTCGGCCAGCTGGGCACCGCGCTTGGCCGCGTTCGCCTGCAGGTCGTGGTCGAGCAGGTAGTCGATGGTCGCCTTCGCCGCGCTGGTGGAGATCGGGTTGCCGCCGAAGGTGGACAGCGAGTTCGCGCTCAGGCTGTCCATCAGGTCCGGCTTCGCGACCACACCGCCGATCGCGAATCCGTTGCCCAGACCCTTGGCGAACGTCATCGCGTCCGGCACCACGTTGTGTGCCTGGATCCCCCAGAAATGCTCGCCGGTCCGGCCCCAGCCGGTCTGCACCTCGTCGGCGATCAGGAGGATCCCGTACTCGTCGAGGACCTCCTTGAAGGCGCCGTACAGGCCGTCAGGCGGTGAGGAGAACCCGCCGACGCCCTGGATCGGCTCGACGATCAGGCAGGCCACATCGCCCGCCGTGGTGGTCTCGATGACGTTGCGCAGGTCGTCGACGCAGACTTTGATGTAGTCGGCGTCGGCCAGGTCGCGGAACGGGCTGCGGTACCGGTACGCGCCCTGCACGTACTGCACGTTCACCGGCGACAGGCTGCTCGCGGACCAGCCGCGGTTGCCCGTGATCGCGACCGTGCCGAAACCACGGCCGTGGTACGAGTTGCGCATCGCCAGCACCTGGTTGGAGCGGCGGTTCTGGGTGGCGAGCATCATGGCCGCCTCGTTCGCCTCGGTGCCGGAGTTGGTGAAGAACACCTTGGCGTCCGGGATGCCGGACAGCTCGGCGATCTGCTCGGCCAGCTCGATCTGCTTGCGGATCAGGTACACGGTCGAGGTGTGCGCGATCCCGGTGGCCAGTTGCTCGCGCACCGCGTCGGAGATCTCCGCGATGTCGTAGCCGATCGCGTTGGTCAGGATGCCGGCGAAGAAGTCGAGGTACGTCTTCCCCTCGCCGTCGGTCACCCGGCGACCAGTTCCCTTGACGATCTCGATCGGCTCCTCGTAGTACAACGCGAGCCAGTCCGGCATGACGGCCTTGTGACGCTCCCAGAGCTCCGCATGTGTCATGCCCCAAGCATTACCTCATCGCACCGCGTCCTCATAGCCGAGGCCGATGAAATGCCGGGAGAATGCCGGTTCGGTTCCCGGTGCGTTCCGGCCCGTTAGGGTGCTGCTCGTGACACTGCCGAGCATCCCCCACGTCGACATCGAGTCGCTGGCGTACTTCGACCGGATCGTGGCCGCCGGGGCCGCCTCGATGGAGGGCTGGCGGGTCCAGTCCGTCGACCTGTCCGGGCGGACGGCGGAACTCCTCGGACTGGATCCGCGCGGCTCCCTGTTCCTCGGCTGCGCCCTGGAGGAGAAGGCCGAGGCCTGGATCCGCGACGGCGGCGGGCTGGTCTTCCCGGCGATCCCGTCGCTGCCCTTCGACGCCTACCGCGGCACGCTGTACGACGCCGAAGAGCTCTACGCCGGCCTCGAGAACGGGTACGACGCCACCCCGGACGCGCAGATCTACGCCTGGTCCCGGCAGCACGACGAGAAGGGCGACACCGGCCGCACCCTCGCCGCAGCGCTGCACGACCACGCCATCGCCGACGCTCTCACCGAGCTCCCCGACGGCCGGCCCTGGATCGGCGTGATGGGCGGACACGGGATGGCTCGCGGCGGTACGGCGTACCGCTCCGCTGTGCTCCTCGGTCGAGCCCTCGCCCGGGCCGGGCGCACCGTCGTCACCGGCGGCGGTCCGGGTGCGATGGAGGCGGCCAACCTGGGTGCTTCACTGTCCGGGTACGACGACTCGGCCGTCGACACGGCGCTGTCCACGCTGGCCGCCGTACCTTCGTTCTGTCCGTCCGTGGCGGCGTGGGCCGCGCGCGGGACTCGGCGTACGGCGTGAGTTCCCCGGCGACGGCGGAGTGTCGATCCCGACGTGGTTCTACGGTCACGAGCCGCCGAACGTGTTCGCGTCGTCGATCGCGAAGTACTTCTCCAACGCCCTGCGTGAGGACGTCCTGCTGAGTCGCGCACGCGGCGGCATCCTCTACCTCCCCGGCGCGGCGGGAACGGTCCAGGAGATCTTCCAGGCCGTCACCCCCAACTACTACGGCGACCAAGCCACCCAGATCCCCCTGATCCTGGTGGACGTCGACCACTGGACCGTCAAGCTCCCGGTCTGGCCACTCCTCCAGGCCCTGGCCGCAGAGCGGGCAATGGCAACCTCCATCCGCCTCGTCGACACGATCGAGGAAGCCGCCGCGCTGGTCAGCTGAGGACTCTGGTCAGCCGAACGTCCTCCTCCTCGAAGCCGAGGCTGCGGTAGAACTTGCGCGCTGGAGTGTTGGCAGCTCCGGTCTCCAGCGTGATCCGGTCGATGCCGAGCCGGCCGGCGTGCTCCCCCAGCGCCTCGATCAGCGCCCGGCCGACGCCTTTCCGCTCCCACTCGACGTCCACGACGAGCTCCCCGACGTACAGGTCCACCTGACCCGTCCAATGCGTTCGCTGCTCTCCCGCGATGAACCCCGCAACCTGCCCGTCGGCCGCGGCCACGAAGACGAACCGGGCCGGTTCGCCGGCCCGTTTCAGCGCGTCTTCGACCCACCCGGCCGCGGCCCGTCGAACCCGGCCGGCCGGGCGCCACTGCGCGACCCCCTCGGCGAGCCGCGGCGCGAGCGCCAGTACAGCCTCACGATCTGTCTCCTCGTACCGTCGTACCTCGATGCCCATGGACCCAGTTTGTCGGTGGGGTGCTTTACGGTGCACGGCATGGTGGATTTTGTGTTGGTGCCAGGGGCTTGGCTGGGTGCGTGGGCGTGGGACGAGGTGGCCGACGTGCTGCGGGCTGAGGGGCATGGGGTGTACGCCGTGACGCTGAGCGGGCTCGCGGAGCGGCACGACTCGGATTCGGCTCAGGTCGGTCAGCAGCAGCATGTCGACGACATCGTGTCGGTGGTCGAGGGCAACGAGCTGCGCGACGTCGTACTCGCCGGGCACAGCTACTCCGGGATCCCGGCCGGTCAGGCCGCGGCGCGGATCGGCGATCGGCTGCGGCGAGTGGTGTACGTCGACTCGAACATCCCGACCGACGGGAAATCGTTCATCGACGGATGGTCGGACGAGGGGCGCGCCTGGGTCGAAGGGCAACTGGCGGAGTCAGGTGGTTTCTGGCCGCCGCTCGCTGCCGAGGACTACCCGGACCAGGACCTGTCGGACGAGGCGATCGCCATGATCGTCAGCCGCAGCACGCCGCACCCTGGGCGAGCCATCTCGGAGCCGGCGCACCTGGTCCGCCCGATCGGAGAGCTGCCAACCACCTACATCAAGTGCCTGATGGACGGGGCCGAGCCCTCACGCGACGTCGCCGAGCAACTCAAGTCACCCAACTGGGAGCTGGTCGAGCAGCCGACCGGCCATTGGCCGATGTTCTCGCAGCCGGCCGCGCTGGCGAAGATCTTCAGCGGACTGGCCTGATGGAGGTTGGCTCAGCGGCCGTTGAGCCAGCCGACGGCCAGGTCCAGGAAGCGGTCGACCTCGCCCAGGTCGTAGCCGCCGCGGAAGCGGGAGCTGCGGAACGCCACGTTCCGGACCTCGTCGGATGTCACCGGACTGTCCACCGGATGCCCGTCGAGGGTCGCGAGCAGCCGCCGGACGAACTGGTCCACCTCGGCGACGTCGTACCCCTGGCGCCAGCGAACCCGCGTGAACCGCGCGGGCGCCTCCGGCACCGTCATGCGTTGTTGGCCGCGGCGAGCTGACCGCACGCGCCGTCGATCTCCTGACCGCGCGTGTCGCGGACCGTGGTCGGGATTCCGCCGGCCTGCAGGCGGCGGACGAACTCGCGCTCGTCGGCCGGATCCGACGCGGTCCATTTGGAGCCGGGCGTCGGATTGAGCGGGATCAGATTGACGTGCACCCAGCCCCAGTCACCGCGCGCCGCCAGCTTCTCCGCCAGCAGGTCCGCGCGCCAGGCGTGGTCGTTGATGTCGCGGATCATCGCGTACTCGATCGACACCCGGCGCTTGGTCTGCTGCGCGTACGCCCAGGCCGCGTCGAGCACCTCGTCGACCTTCCAGCGGTTGTTGATCGGCACGAGCTCGTCGCGCAGTTCGTCGTCCGGCGCATGCAGCGACAGCGCGAGCGTGACCGGGATGCCCTCGGTGGCGAGCTGGTTGATCCGCGGCACCAGGCCGACGGTCGACACGGTGACGCCGCGGGCGGAGATGCCGAGGCCCTCGGGCGACGGGTCGGTGAACCGCCGGACGGCACCGATCACGGCCTTGTAGTTGGCCATCGGCTCGCCCATGCCCATGAACACGATGTTGCTGACCCGGCCGGGGCCGCCCGCGATCTCGCCGCGGGACAGCGCGCGGGCGCCGTCGACGACCTGCTCGACGATCTCCGCCGTGGTCATGTTCCGTGTCAGCCCGGCCTGGCCGGTCGCGCAGAACGGGCACGCCATCCCGCAGCCGGCCTGCGAAGAGACACACATCGTGGTGCGGTCCGTGTACCGCATCAGGACGGACTCGACCAGCGAGCCGTCGAGCAGCTTCCACAGCGTCTTGCGGGTCTGCCCCTTGTCGCACTCCAGGTCGCGCAACCGGGTCAGCAGCGGCGGCATCAGCTCCGCGACCAGCTTGTCCCGGGTGGCAGCCGGCAGATCGGTCATCTCGGCCGGGTCGGAGACCAGCCGGGAGAAGTAGTGGTTCGACAGCTGCTTGGCCCGGAACGCGGGCTCCCCCAGCGCGGCGACCGCCGTACGCCGCTCCTCCCCCGACAGGTCGGCCAGGTGCCGCGGCGGCTTCTTGGCACGACGCGGCTCATCGAAAACAAGCGGAAGGGAGGTAGTCATAACCGACCTATTGTCGCCCGCCGCCGTCGTCCTTCACAAATTCACATCCCCCACGTGCGCAGGATCACAGGCCGTGCTCACCGGAGGGCTGGCCGGTGAGCACGGTCGAGCCGGTCCGGCCGAGTAGCCCTTCGGCGGGATCAGGGTGGCGAGCTGGTTGAAGGTGAGCCAGCACGTCGCGGTCGGGGCGAAGCCGGCCGGGTCGGCATCCAGTTTCCGCCCGTCGCCGGGAGTTGGTGAAAAACTCACCAACCCTTTCCATTCAGATCGAAGGGTGGATTTTCTCGCAAACTCCTCGACTGACCCGGGGGGAATTGGGCTGCGAGCGCGGCAGTTGAACCAGATATGGCCGCACTGACTGGTGTTCCGTTGTCTGTGCTCGACCGGTCGAGGACTCGGGTTGGTGAGTCGGAGGCGGAGACCCTGCGGCAGACAGTCACGTTCGCCCAGGAGGTGGAAGAGCTCGGCTACAAGCGTTTCTGGGTATCGGAGCACCACAGCGTCCCCGGGGTCGTCGGCTCGGCGCCGACCGTGCTGGCAGCGGCAGTCGCAGCCAGCACCAACCGGATCCGCGTCGGCACGGGCGGTGTGATGCTGCCGAACCACCGCCCGCTCGTGGTGGCAGAGCAGTTCGGCGTCCTGGAGTCCCTCTTTCCCGGCCGCATCGACATGGGCCTCGGCCGCTCAGTGGGCTTCACCAACGGCATCCGCCGAGCACTCGGCGTCGAGAAGGACGCCACCGAGGACTTCGCCGCACAGGTCCAGGAGCTACTCGGCTACCTCGACGGCACGCAGCAGAGCCACCCACAGGTCCACGCCCGCCCCGGCGAAGGCCTTCGCGTCCCACCCTTCATCCTCGCCGTAGGCGGAGGCGCACTGCTCGCAGCCCCGCTAGGTCTCCCCCTGGTCATCGCCGGCGTCAAAGCCGAGTCAGACCTGCTGCAGTTGCTGGATCGCTACCGCACCGAGTTCCAACCGTCCACGTGGGCTGCGCGGCCGTACGTCGTACTGGCAACGACTGCTGCGGTTGCAGCCACCACTGAAGAGGCGCGCCGGCTACTACTGCCTGAAGCGTGGTCCAGCGCCTACTCGCGCACCCGTGGCGTGTTCCCACCGCTCGAGCCCGTGCGGCATCGCGACATGACCGAGAAGGAGCGCGGGTTCTTCGAGCAGTCACTCCGCGGCCAGATCTACGGCACCCCGGAGGAGGTCGACGCCACACTGGGCGGGCTGGTACGTCCTACCGAGGCAGACGAAGTGTTGCTCACGACAAACACCTACGACCGGTCGGACCTGCTCAAGTCGTACGCCGCCCTCGCCGAACTGGCCGGCACCCGCAGCACCGTCAGCTGAGCCGGTCCTCGAGCCGCTTGCGGACCTGCCGCCACTCGTCGACCAGGATCGAGAACACCACGGTGTCGCGGAACGAGCCGTCCGCGAGCCGCTTGTGCCGGCGCAGTACGCCCTCACGCGTCGCACCCAGCTTCGCGATCGCCGCCTGTGAACGCGTGTTCGCCGTACCGGTCTGGATCTTCACCCGGCCGAAGCCGCAGTCCTCGAAGGCATGCTGCAGCAGCAGGAACTTGCACTCCGGGTTGACCGCGGTCCCCCACACCGACGGCGCGTACCCGGTCCAGCCCAGGTGCACCGACTCGTTGCCGAGGTCCACGTCCCCGAGACTCGTCGTACCGACGACGGTGCCGTCGGCAACCAGCCGGACGACGTACGCCACCCGCTTCGCGGACGACTCGATCCACTGCCCGGCCATCTCAGCCGCGTCGGCCGGCAGCCCGGCGATGCCGCCACCGAACCCGGACGCGTACACCTGCTCGTGCGCGATCGCGTCGTACAGCGGCTCGATGTCGGCGGCAACGAGACGGTCCACCCGGACGACATTGCCGACCAGCGGACGGCCGTCGGGAGCAACAGTCATCAGGTCCTCATCAGACGAGTAGGTGCAACAGCAGCCAGACGGCCGGAGCCGTGGCCAGCAAGGAGTCCAGCCGGTCCATCACGCCGCCGTGCCCCGGCAGCAGGTTGGACATGTCCTTGATGCCGAGATCCCGCTTGATCATCGACTCGCCGAGATCGCCCACGGTCGCGGTGCAGACAGCGACCGCGCCGATGATCGCACCGGCCCACCAGTGGCCATCGAGCAGCCAGACGACCGCGCCGATGCCGGCACCGATACAGGCCAGCGTCGAGCCGGCGAAACCCTCCCAGGACTTCTTCGGGCTGATCGTCGGCGCCATCGGATGCTTGCCGAACAGCACACCGGCCGCGTACCCGCCGACGTCACTGGCGACCACGACCAGGAAGAACGTCACCACCCGCTCCGGGCCGTCCGCCTCCGGCTGGACCAGCAGGATCGCGAACCCGGCCAGCAGCGGGACGTAGCCGATCAGGAACACCCCGGCGCTGGTGTCGCGGACGAACCCGACCGAACCGCCCGGCATCCGCCAGAAGATCGTCGCCAGCACCGTGACCGCCATCGCGACCAGCAGCGCCATGGGTCCACCGAAGTACGCCGCCACCAGCATGCCCGCCGTACCGACGAACAGCGGGACCCGCGGAATGACCGCGCCGCCTGTCCGCAGGGCCTTGATCATCTCGTCGACGGCGAGCAGCACGACGGCCAGCACCAGGACGGTGAACAGGACCTTCTGCCAGAACAGCGATCCGAGGATCAGCGCGCCGAGACCGACCCCGACCGCGATCGCCGCCGGCAGGTTGCGGCCGGCGCGGCTCGGTCTGGGACTCGGCGCGGGCGTGCTCTCGACGCCCATCACACCTCGAGCAGTTCGGCTTCCTTGTGCTTGAGCAGCTCGTCGATCGAGTCGACGTACTTCTTCGTCAACCCGTCGAGCCGCTTCTCAGCACTCTTGCCCTCGTCCTCGCCCGCCTCGCCGTCCTTGACGGTCTTGTGCACCTGGTCCATGGCATGCCGACGGATGTTGCGCATCGAGACCTTGGCCTCCTCGGCCTTGGTCTTGGCGACCTTGATGTACTCCTTGCGCCGCTCCTCGGTCAGCTGCGGCATCACCACCCGGATCACCGCGCCGTCGTTACCCGGGTTGACGCCCAGGTCGGAGTCGCGGATCGCCTTCTCGATCGCCACCATCGCACCCTTGTCGTACGGCGAGATCAGCACGGTCCGGGGCTCGGGCACCTGGAAACCGGCCAGCTGCTGCAGCGGTGTCGGGCTGCCGTAGTAGTCGGCCAGCAGGCTCGCGAACATCTGCGGGTGGGCCCGGCCGGTGCGGATCGCGGCGAAGTCGTCCTTCGCGACCTCCACGGCCTTCGCCATCTTCTGCTCGGCTTCGCGGAGAGCTTCGTCGATCACGACATTCCTCGCTTCCTCAGGGCCGCCTCGGCGCGGCCACTCCGAACCTGCGAACACAGGAACCCTACGAAGGCAGGTCTACCAGACCACGGGCGTCACCGCCCGTGTCGAACGATCCTAGTGGTTGTCCCCCGCCAGGCCGATCCCGGTCCTCGGGTACGACGGCCTGCCCCGGTCCACCCGGCGTGTCGCAGTACGGCGCTACTGTCCCGGTGAGACGACGGTGCCGATCTTCTCGCCGTGCACGACCCGGGCGATGTTGCCCTCCTCGAGGCCGAAGATGACGATCGGCAGCGCGTTGTCCCGGGCCAGGCTGATCGCGGTGGCGTCGGCCACCCGCAGACCGCGGGCCAGGAAGTCGTCGTACGACAGTTGGTCGAACTTCACCGCGTCCGGGTTCTTCTTCGGGTCGGAGTCGTAGACCCCGTCCACGCCCTGCTTGCCCATCAGCAGCGCCTCGGCGCCGATCTCCAGCGCGCGCTGGGCGGCGACCGTGTCGGTGGAGAAATACGGCATCCCGGAGCCGGCGCCGAAGATCACCACGCGGCCCTTCTCCAGGTGCCGCTCGGCCTTGCGCGGGATGTACGGCTCGGCGACCTGGCCCATCGTGATGGCGGTCTGCACCCGGGTCTCGATGCCGAGCTTCTCCAGGAAATCCTGCAGGGCCAGGCAGTTCATCACGGTGCCGAGCATGCCCATGTAATCGGCCCGGTTGCGCTCCATCCCGCGCTGCTGCAACTCGGCGCCGCGGAAGAAGTTGCCGCCGCCGACCACCACGGCGACCTGGACACCGGACCGGGCCACCTCGGCGATCTGCTTGGCGATCGAGTTCACCACGTCGGGGTCGACGCCGAGCTTGCCGCCGCCGAACACCTCACCCGACAGCTTGAGCAGCACCCGGTGATAGGCCGGGAGCTGCGGCGAAAAGGCCGGACTCGTCTCGGTACCCAAGGCTTCCGTCACGATTCCGGCCTCCTCGTCGATGATGCTGCGTTCGCTGGTCGGTCCTCGCCTGCGATCAGGCGCCGACCTCGAAGCGGGCGAACCGCTTCACGGTCACGCCGGCCTCGTCGAGTACGGCCTTCACGGACTTCTTGCTCTCCTGGACCGACGGCTGCTCGAGCAGCACGACCTCCTTGAAGAAGCCGTTCACCCGGCCCTCGACGATCTTCGGCAGCGCCTGCTCCGGCTTGCCCTCCTCGCGGGCGGTCGCCTCGGCGATCCGCTTCTCGCTCTCGACCGTGTCGGCCGGGATCTCGTCGCGGGTGGTGTAGAGCGGGCGCATCGCGGCGGCCTGCATGGCCGCGCCGCGGGCGGCGTCGACGTTGTCACCCTCGAACTCGACCAGGACACCGACCTGCGGCGGCAGGTCCGCGGCGCGCTTGTGCATGTACGCCGCCACCTTGCCGTCGAACACGGCCACCCTGCCGAGCTCGAGCTTCTCGCCGATGACCGAGGCCAGCGCCTCGATGTTCTCGGCGACGCTCTTGCCGTCGGCCAGCTTCTCGCTCAGCAGGCCCTCGATGTCGCCCACCTTGCTCGCGGCGGCGTGCGCGACGATGTCGGCGGCCAGCTGCTGGAACTGCTCGTTCTTGGCGACGAAGTCGGTCTCGCAGTTGAGCTGGACCAGCGCGTTCTCCGCCGCGGCCACCAGGCCGTTGGTGGCGGAGCGCTCGGCGCCACGCTTGGCGGCCTTGGCCGCGCCCTTGATGCGCAGCTCCTCGATCGCCTTGTCGAAGTCGCCGTCGGTCGTCTCGAGCGCCTTCTTCGCATCCATCATGCCCGCGCCGGTGGCGTCGCGGAGCTTCTTCACGTCAGCGGCGGTGTAGTTCGCCATTCCTCGTTCTCTCGTCTTGTCGGTGCGGCTGGATGGGCGGCCTTCGGTGCCTGGCAGGTCCGGCTCGGGACCCTGCGGCGCAGCCGGGTGCCGCCCGGCGGACCGGGCGGCATCCGTGGCTGTCAGGCCTCGTCGGCCTTCGGGGTCTCCTCGGCCTTGACCTCGGTCTCGGCCTTGACCTCAGCCGGGGCCTCCGGCTTGGCCTCAGCCGGGGCCTCCGGCTTGGCCTCGGCAGGGGCCTCCGGCTTGGCCTCAGCGGGGGCCTCCGGCTTGGCCTCGACGATCTCGGCGTCGGTCGCGATCGGCTCGGTCAGCACGTCCGTGGCCGGCGCGGCCTCGGCAGCGGCCTCCGGCTTGGCCTTGGTGGTGCCGTTCTGGCTCTCCAGCAGCTCCCGCTCCCAGGCGGCCAGCGGCTCCTCGGCGCCCAGCTCCTCGCCGGCCGCGGCAGCGCCCTGGCCACCGCGCGACATCAGGCCGTCGGCGACGGCGTCGGCGACGACGCGGGTCAGCAGGCCGACCGAGCGGATCGCGTCGTCGTTGCCCGGGATCGGGAAGTCGACCTCGTCCGGGTCGCAGTTGGTGTCCAGGATGCCGATGATCGGCAGCTTCAGCTTGCGCGCCTCGTCGACCGCGAGGTGCTCCTTCTTGGTGTCCACGATCCACACGGCGGCCGGAACCCGGGCCATGTCGCGGATACCGCCGAGGGTCTTCAGCAGCTTGTCGTGCTCGCGCCGCTTCTGCAGCAGCTCCTTCTTCGTGACGCCGGAGGCGGCCACGTCGTCGAAGTCGATGAGCTCGAGCTCCTTGAGCCGCTGGAGCCGCTTGTTCACGGTCTGGAAGTTGGTGAGCATGCCGCCCAGCCAGCGCTGGTTCACGTACGGCATGCCGACCCGGGTCGCCTGCTCGGCGATCGCTTCCTGGGCCTGCTTCTTGGTGCCGACGAACAGGATCGCGCCGCCGGAGGCGACGGTGCTCCGGACGAACTCGTAGGCGCGGTCGATGTACGACAGCGACTGCTGCAGGTCGATGATGTAGATGCCGTTGCGCTCGGTGAGGATGTAGCGCTTCATCTTCGGGTTCCAGCGCCGGGTCTGGTGCCCGAAGTGCACGCCGCTCTCGAGCAGCTGCTTCATGGTCACGACGGCCATGAGGTGTTTCCTCCTGTCGCGCCGTGGCCGGGCTACCCGGTCCGATCGGCGCTGTCTCGGTTGTCCCGCGCCGGACCGGATGGTCCGCCGCGCCTGACGCCCGGTGTGCGCACCCATCCCGGCATGGACCGGGACCGAGGGGAACGCACTGGAATGCGGGCGTGCGAAGTCGTCCCACTCGCATGGGACGCCACCGGAAGTGTACGGGACCACCCCAGGTCGAAGCGAACCGGGATCCGGTTGTCCACAGCCCCCGAACTCACCGTCCGTGACCGCCCGATTCGACGGCATCTTCCAGGCATGACCCCGATCAGATTTCTCCTCGCCACGCTCCCCCTGACAACCCTTCCCGCCCTGCCCCTCGCGGCCGCCGCGGCGAGCCCACCGCCACCTGCCGGAGCGCAGGCGGCCACCTGGCCCCTCCAACCGCGACCTCAAGTCGTGCACGGCTTCGACCTCCCCGCGAAACCCTGGCTTGCGGGGCACCGCGGCGTCGACCTGTCCGGCTCGCCCGGCCAGGCTGTCCTCGCCGCGACCTCCGGCACGATCACGTACGCCGGCCAACTCGCGGGCCGAGGTGTCGTCGTGGTGTCCATCGGCCGACGTCGTACGACCTATGAGCCGGTCGTGCCGTCGTTGACCGTCGGCGCTGTAGTCAGTCCGGGGGCTGTCATCGGCCGACTCTCAGCCGCCGGCTCCCACTGCGCGCCCGCAACCTGCCTCCACTGGGGCCTCGTCCAGGGCAAGCAATACCTCAACCCCCTCACCCTGCTGCCCGACCGCCCGGTCCGCCTGCTCCCCCTCACCCGACCCCCAGAGATCCCAGCCCGCGCCGCCCAACCCGGTGGTGCGTCGCCGGGCGCCGACCCGGACGGCGGAGACTCGGCTGGCGCGGCCCGACCCGAACCCCGCGCCGCCGCGTCCGCTCCCCCGAGCGGTGAACGGACGGCCGCAGCCGTCGTCGCCGCCTCGGCAGCGCTGACGCTGGGAGCCGGCCTGCTGATCAGACGGCATTAGGCGGGCACGGTGGTCACCCAGAAGGCCGGCTCGTCGACTGCGACGAAAGCCGGCTCGGCGAGGGCCGGCGACGCTGGCTCGTCAGCTACCGGGGACGCGGGCTTGCCAGGCGTCTTCGTCGCGGGAGCGGCGTTCGACCCCCGCCGGGAGCTTGCCCTTGGCGAGGTCGATCAGGGTGGTGTGCTCGAGTACGTCCCGCAAACTTGCGCGGGCAGCGATCCAGACGCGCTGCAGCACGACCGCGCGCTCGTTGTAGGCGACGCTCTCGGGCCGTACGCCGGAGATGCTCACGATCGGCCCGTCGACCGCGCGCATCACGTCGGCGACGGAGATCTCGTTCGGGTCGACGGCCAGCTTCCAGCCGCCGGACTGCCCGCGCTGGCTCATGAGCACGCCCGCACGCCGGAGGTCGGCCAGGATGCCCTGCAGGAAGCCATGCGGAATCCCCTGCGCGCGACTGAGCTCCTCGGCCGACACCACCGAGGGGTCGTTGGCCACCCAGCGCTGAGTGATCTCGATCAGCGCCCGCAACGCATAGTCAGACTTCGCCGAAACCCGCATGCTCCGCAGTCTGCCGCATTCCCCCGCCACCGCGCCGCATCCCACCACCGACACACATCGCGAACGGGGCAGCCGACGACCGTCAGGCTCGCGGATGCGCTTGCTCGTAGGCCCGTCGCAGCCGGTCGCTGGAGATGTGGGTGTAGATCTGCGTCGTCGCCAGCGACGCATGGCCGAGAAGTTCCTGGACGCTGCGGAGGTCGGCGCCGCCTTCCAGCAGGTGGGTTGCGGCGGTGTGGCGCAGCCCGTGCGGCGACAGGTCCGGTGCGTCGACGACCCCGATCCGCTCGTGCACAAGACGCCGTACCGCTCGCTGATCGATCCGGCCGCCGCGAGCTCCGAGGAACACCGCCGGACCACTTCCCGGCCGGGCGAGCTGTGGCCGGGCCTCGTCCAGCCAGCGGCGGAGCGCTTCGGAGGCCGGCACGCCGTACGGGACCGCGCGTTCCTTCCGGCCCTTGCCGAACACGCGGACAACCCGCCGCGACGGGTCGATATCGTCGATGTCGAGTGCGCAGAGTTCGCCGACCCGGATGCCGGTCGCGTACAGCAGCTCCATGATCGCCAGGTCGCGGAGCCCGATCGGGCTGCCGTCGTCGGCCGCAACAGCCGCCGCATCCAGCACCGCCCGCGTATCGGCCTGTCCCAGTACGCCGGGCAGGCTCTTGTGTGGCCGTGGACTCGCCAGCAGTGCACCGGGATCCGTGCCGATCCGCCCGGTCCGCTGCGCCCACGCGGTGAAGACACGCGCGGCGGTCGCCCGGCGCGACATCGTGCTGCGCGACTTCCCGAGACTCTGCTGCTTGGCCAGCCAGGAGCGCAGGCCGCGGATGTCGAGGCCCTCGAGATCATCGTGACCAAGCCGAATCAAATGTTCGAGTAAATCCGCGACATCTCCACGGTACGCTCTGACCGAATGTCTGCTGAGGTCCCGTTCCGCCGTCAGATGCCGTTCGTAGTCGGTCAGTAACACTGTGAAACCTTCCGGCCAGGAAGGGTTCGTACCGACATCGTCCGGCGCCATGCCTCGACCATGCGGGAGCGGACCCGGCATCGCAAGCCACCGCGCGGGCCGACAAGCGGAGGGCTGGTCGATAGCCCGACGGTCGACTACTGTTCGGCCCGATTGCCCTAGTAGCAACGGAGGCACCCCTGACCATGGCCCCCTCAGCGAACGGACAGACCGTAGGCCGGCGCCTGCCGGTCGAGTCGGCGTTCACTCGAGTCGAGGATGCACGGCACCGTCTGCCGCGCCTGTTCGGTCGTCGCGACCTGGTCGTACTCGGCCTGGGCGTGATGATCGGGTCCGGCATCTTCAGCATCAGCGGCAACCAGGCGGCCAAAGTCGCCGGTCCGGCCGTGATCCTGTCGTTCGTCATCGCGGCGATCGTGTGTGTGCTGGCCGCGGCCTGTTACGCCGAACTGTCGTCCACGATCCCGGTCTCGGGTAGCGCTTACACCTTCAGCTATGTGACCTTCGGCGAGATGTGGGCCTGGCTGGTCGGCTGGGCGCTCGTACTGGAACTGGTCACCGCCGCCGCGATCGTCGCGCGCGTCTGGTCGGCGTACTTCCTGGCGACCCTGGACGGATTCGGGGTGACCCTGCCGGCCAACGTCGCGCAGTTCTTCGGACCCGAGGCGAAGGTCAACCTGGTCGCGCCGCTGCTGCTGCTGTTCCTGACCGCGATGATCGTCACCGGCACGAAGCTGTCGGCCCGGGTGCTGACCGTCGTGGTGATCGCGAAGGTCGCGGTGATCCTGCTGGTCGTGGTCGTCGGTGCGATGCACATCGACACGGCCAACTACCAGCCGTTCGTGCCGATGGCCCGGGCCGCGCCGGCGACCGCCAGTCCGACGTTGCTCGGCTGGATCCTCGACTCGTCGTTCGGCTCGTTCGGCATGATGGGCATCTTCACGGCGGCCAGCTCGATCGTGTTCGCCTACATCGGCTTCGACCTGATCGCGACCGCGTCGGAGGACGCCCGCAGCCCGCGCAAGACGGTTCCGCAGGGCATGCTGCTCGGCGTCGGCGCCGTCACCATCCTGTACATCGCGATGGCGGTCGTCCTGGTCGGCATGCGCCCGTACGGCGAACTGGGCGGCAGCGCACCGGTCTCGGAGGCGCTCGCCGCGGTCGGCGTGGGCTGGGCCGCGAAAGTGGTCAACCTGGGTGCGTTGCTCGCGCTGATGACGGTGATCATGGTCGTGCTCATCGCGCAGAGCCGCGTGTTGTTCAACATGGGCCGTGACGGTCTGCTGCCGAAGAGTCTCGGCCGGGTCAGCCGGGTGTACTCCTCCCCCGCGCGCGCTGCCGCCGCGGCCGGGATCGCCGCGTTTGCGTTGACGCTGTACCCGAGGGTGCTCGAGCTGGAGGAGCTGCTGGTCATCGGTGCCCTGTTCTGCTTCGCCTTCTGTGCGATCGGCGTCCTCACCCTGCGCCGGTCGGAGCCGAACCTGGAGCGTGGGTTCCGGGTCCCGTGGGTGCCGCTCATCCCGCTGCTGTCGCTGGGCGCGACGCTGTGGCTGATGCTCAACCTGAAGACGAGCACCTGGACCAAGTTCGGCATCTGGATGCTCGTCGGGCTGCTGATCTACGGGCTGTACGGGCGCTGGCACAGCCGGCTGGCGAACGAGGACAGCTGGGACTTCGACATCGGCGACACCGACCCGGGGACCGGCGGTCTGCAGCCGATCCGGCCGGAGGGCGAGCTGCGAGCGGTCCGGACGCCGCCGCAGAAGCCGACCCGCGGTAAACACATGCGCAGCTGAGATTCCCGACTGTCAGCCGCCCGCGCCTTCCTGGCGCGGGCGGTTGTTCGCGTTTGTCCACAGACGCGAAAGTCCGGTGAAAATCGGTCCCTGATCCCGGCATGTTCTTAGCCGGAGGTGGTCATCGATGCGGACCAAGAACGCAGTCGGGCGGTACGGCGAAGATCTCGCCGCCAGGTATCTCACGACCGAAGGTTTCGTCATCCTCGAGCGCAACTGGCGCTGCGAGCTGGGCGAGATCGACATCGTCGCGCGGGAGGGCGACGCCCTGGTCGTCTGTGAGGTGAAGACCCGCCGCGGGCTCAACTACGGCAGCCCGTTGGAGTCGATCACCTACCGGAAGCTGACCACACTGCGGAAGCTGGCCGGCCGCTGGCTGCAGACCCACCAGCTCAATCCAGGCACGATCCGGATCGATGTCGTCGCCGTCCTCTTCGAGCACAACACGCCGCCACGCGTGGACCACGTGAGGGGCGCGGCCTGATGCCCCTCGCACAGACCTGGTCCGTGGCACTGGTCGGTCTCGAAGGGCACCTGGTCGAGGTCGAGGCCGATATCGCGCAGGGCTTGCCGAAGACGACTCTGATCGGCCTACCGGACGCGTCACTGTCCGAGGCGCGCGACCGGGTTCGGGCCGCGGTGGTGAACAGCGGCGAGCGATTCCCCGACCGCAAGGTCACCATCGGGCTTTCTCCGGCCACTTTGCCCAAGACGGGCTCGCACTACGACATCGCGATCGCCATCGCTCTGCTCACGGCCGCCGGGGTTCTCGAGAGCGAGTCGATGCGGAACTCCGCGATGATCGGCGAGCTCGGGCTCGACGGCCGGGTCCGCGAGGTCCGCGGCGCGCTCGCGATGACCCTGGCCGCGGCCCGGTCCGGCTTCGCGCGCATCGTCGTACCCGAGCTGAACGCGAGCGAGGCGCGGCTGGTCCCCGGCATCGAGGTGTACGGCGTCCGGTCGTTGCGGCAGGTGCTGGCGATGCTGCGCGGGACCGAGATTCCGGACGAGGAACCGCCACGCGCGGAGCCGCGGCTGTTGTCCGAGTCGCTGACCAGGGTGCCGGAGGTCGACCTGGACGACGTGATCGGTCAGCGCGAGGGGCGACGAGCGATCGAGGCCGCCGCGGCCGGTGGTCATCACCTCCTCCTGCACGGACCGCCGGGGTCGGGTAAGACGATGCTGGCCGAGCGGCTCGCAGGGTTGATGCCGGACCTGAGCACGGACGACTCGCTCGAGGTGTCGGCGGTGCATTCGCTGGCCGGTTTGCTGACGAGCGACGCCGAGCTCGTCGTCCGGCCGCCGTTCATCGCGCCACACCACACCGCGTCGCTGTCGAGTCTGGTCGGCGGTGGTTCGGGGATGCCACGGCCGGGCGCGATCAGCTGTGCGCACCGAGGCATCCTCTTCATCGACGAGGCCCCGGAGATGCATCCGCTGACGCTGGACACGTTGCGGCAGCCGCTGGAGTCCGGGTACATCGAGGTGCACCGGTCGGCCGCGGTGGCGAAGTTCCCGGCGCGGTTCATGCTGGTGCTCGCCGCGAATCCGTGTCCCTGCGGCCTGTCCGGGACGAACCGTGGGATCTGCACGTGTACGCCGCAGGTGCTCGCGCGGTACCGGCAACGGATCAGCGGACCGATCAAGGACAGGCTGGACATCCAGCGCCAGATCCTGCCCGCCGCGCGGACAGCCACCGACGGCGAGAAGTCGGAGTCGACGGAGGTCGTGGCCGAGCGGGTGAAGGCGGCTCGCGACCGGCAGGCGTACCGCTACCGGGAGACCGGCTGGATCCTGAACAGCGAGGTCCCCGGCCCGGTGCTGCGGCGCGACTTCCCGTTGGATGCCGCCAGCCACAAAATGCTCGAGGACCTGTACTCCGCCGGCCGCATCACCGCCCGAGGCTTCGACCGCGTCGTCCGCCTGGCCTGGACCCTGGCCGATCTCCAGAGCCTCGACAGACCCACCGCCGAGCTCACCCACCAGGCCTTCCAACTCCGCGCCGGCGAGCCCCTCACGGAGCTCGCCGACGCTCGCCCTCTCAAAGGATCCGCCGCATGACCACGAACAGCACTGTCAGCTCCGAGTTCGTCGACCACACCGCTCCAGTCGGTGGCGCCCCACCGCCGGACGCCGCACACCCAGCCGCGGCCCAGGTGGACGAAGCGGGTGTCGGAGGCACCGGTGGGTCAACGGGTGCGGCTGTCGCCGGCGCGGACGACAGGGATCGACTGGCTCGAGTCGGACTGTCCCGGGTCGTCGAGCCGGGCGATCTCGCGGCGTTGAAGGCCTTCGAAGGCCTTGAGGCGCTGGAGATCTGGGAGCTGCTGCAACAGCGGGCTCCTGGGACGGAGAGGTGGGCGAGTCGGCTGGCTGAGGTCGAGCCGGAGCGTGATCTGGAACGGGCTGCCAACGCCGGCGGGCGGTTCGTGATCCCGGGAGACGACGAGTGGCCTGAGCAGGTGGAGGTGCTCGCGGACGCCGGGCAGTTCGACGCGACGGGCCGGGGTGCCGTTCGGCTTGTGGGTGCGAGGGCCAGCGAATCTCCGACAAGTGCTCACGCGGTCCGTGGCGATGGTGGGTGCTCGCGCGTCTTCGTCGTACGGCGAGCATGTCGCGGCCGAGCTGGCTTCCGGGCTGTCGGACAACGGGATCACCGTGGTGTCCGGCGGCGCGTACGGGATCGATGCGGCGGCTCATCGGGGTGCGCTGGTTGGTTCGGGCGTGACGGTGGCGGTGCTGGCGTGCGGGGTCGACGTCAGCTATCCGAAGCGGAACTCAGCGTTGTTCAGCCGGATCGTGGAGGAAGGGCTGGTGGTCAGTGAGCTGCCGCCGGGGTGTTCGCCGACGAAGCTGCGCTTCCTCGCGCGCAACCGGCTGATCGCCGCGGGAACGCTCGGCACGGTGGTGATCGAGGCCGCCGTACGGAGTGGAGCGCTGAACAGTGCCG
Source organism: uncultured Actinomycetota bacterium (assembly GCA_963770725.1). Lineage (GTDB taxonomy): Bacteria > Actinomycetota > Actinomycetes > Propionibacteriales > Kribbellaceae > Kribbella. The sequence continues at coordinate 484,521 of CAVYQT010000002.1, read as the reverse complement.
GCTGGGCCGAGCAGTGCGGTCGCGCGGTGCTCGCCGTGCCAGGCCCGATCACCTCGCGCATGTCCGAGGGCGCGCACCTCCTGGTCCGCGAACGCGACGCCGTGCTCGTCACCAACGTCGCCGACATCGTCGAGGCGATCTCCCCACTCGGCGACCCGGCTCACGCCGTACCCCCACGCCCCGAAGAACCCGACCGACGACCTCCACCACGACCTCCGCCGTACGTTGGACGCCGTTCCCGTCGTCACTCCCGTCCCCGCCACCCGCATCGCCACCACAGCCGGCCTCGACCTCGAAACCACCCTGACAGTGCCTGGAAACCCTCGCCGCCCTGACGCTCATCCACCGCACGTCCTCCGGCTGGCGCCTGACCCGCACCACTCCACCCCCAACCCCGACCAACCGCCGTAGGGCGGCCAGGCGGGGGTCAGCGGCCGAAGTCGGAGTCTTTGGGGACTTCCAGGTCGGACTTGGCGAGTTCTTCGATGTTGACGTCGCGGAAGGTGACGACCTTGGCGTTCTTGACGAAGCGGGCGGAACGGTACACGTCCCAGACCCAGGCGTCGGCCATCGTCACCTCGAAGTACACGTCGCCGCCCTCGGTGCGCACCTTCAGGTCGACCGCGTTGCAGAGGTAGAACCGCCGTTCGGTCTCCACGACGTACTTGAAGATCCCGACGACGTCCTTGTACTCCCGATAGAGCTGAAGCTCCATATCGGTCTCGTACTTCTCGAGGTCGTCAGCGCTCACGCCTCCACCTCGCTGGCGCTCGGTTCCGGCATGAGCGCTAGGGCAGCTGTGTTGGTTGTTCGCTCGCTACGCTCACTCATCGGCTCTCCACTCCGGTGGGACTGGTCACATTCTGTCCCATATCGGGCCGCAGACTGCGGCGGACATTCTCGAACCGCCGTCTGTGTTGCGGGCACGGGCCGTATTCGTCCAGTGCCGCCTGGTGTTCAGGCGTGCAGTAGCCCTTGTGAATCCCGAAACCGTACTGCGGGTACACCTGGTCCCAGTGCTCCATCACCCGATCGCGGGTCACCTTCGCAATCACGGATGCCGCCGCGATACAAGCCGCCACGCGGTCACCCTTCCAGATCGCCAGTCCCGGTACGCCGAGACCGTCCACGCCGAACCCGTCGGTCAGCACGTACGACGGCCGCACGTCGAGCCGGAACAGGGCCCGGCGGAGCGCCTCCACGTTCGCCACGTGCATGCCGAGGCGGTCACACTCCGTGGACTCGATCGAGACGACCGACCAGGCCAGGGCGCGGTTGCGGATCTCGTTGTAACAGCGCTCGCGGGCCTTCGCGGTGAGCAGCTTGGAGTCGGCGAGTTCGGGGATCTGGCCGCGTTTGCCGTCCGGCAGGATCACCGCGGCGGCGACCAGCGGTCCGGCGCAGGGACCGCGGCCGGCCTCGTCCACGCCGGCGATCGGGTCCAGGCCGACGCGGCGCAGCGCCCGCTCGTATCCGTACAACCCGGCATCGCGCCGCACCGTGCTCCCCCGAGGCAGCACACTCATCCGGCCCTCCGAACTCCACCCACAATTCCCACCCTAGGCAGAGCGGACAGCAGGTGCGGCAGGCGGGGTGAGGTGTGTCGGGAGGGGATTGCCGGGGCCGGGGGTTCGGTGGGCGGTGCAGGCACCGGGGCTGCGCTCACTTCGGGGGTGCGGTGAGGGAGATGGAGGGCTTGGCCGGCGGCGGCTCAGCCGCGGCCGGGACGGATTTGAAGGTGTCGGGCACAGTGAGTTTGCTCCACCGACTGGCCGGCCAGACGACCAGGACGGCGCGGCCGGTGATCTTGTCCATCGGGACGAAAGCCGCGTCACCGGGATTGCCGCCGTCGGCGTTGGTGTCGCTCAGGTGGACCCGGGAGTCGCCGGAGGCGGACCGGTGGTCCCCCATCACGAACACCTTTCCGGCCGGGACGGTGACCTGGAATTCCATCTGCGACGGTGCGTCACCCGGGTACAGGTAGCTGGTCTCCTCGAGCGGCTGGCCGTTGACCAGCAGCCGGCCCCTCTCGTCGCAGCAGGCGACCTTGTCGCCCGGCATGCCGACGAGCCGCTTGATCAGGTGACCGTGGCTGGAGTCGGGGAGCAGGCCGACCACCTCGAAGAACCGGCCGACCGAGCCGCGCTTCTGGCCGCTCTCCTCCGGGCTGAGCCAGCCGCCCGGGTCCTCGAAGACGACCACGTCGCCGCGCTCGATGTCGGTGAGCTTCTCCACCACGACCCGGTCGCCGACCAGCAGGGTGTTCTCCATCGACTCGCTCGGGATGATGAACATCTGCCCGACGAACGCGCGCAGGATCGACGAGACGATGAGTGCCCCGACCACGATCAGGACGAACTCACGGGCGGCCGCGGCGAACCCCGACCGGTGGGCGGGCTTCTCCGGCGTCTTCGTCGGTGTATCGGTCACTTCTTCAGCCCCGGCTTCTTGAAGGTTTCCGGAGGACGCAGCATCGTCATCCGGTCAGACGGCCAGATTACGCAACAGGCCCGGCCAACCACGTTCTCGACCGGCACGAAGCCGCCGCCGGGGCCGCCCATGTGGGCGCGGGAGTCGGCGGATTCGGCCCGGTTGTCGCCCATCACCCACAGGTGGCCGGGCGGCACCAGCACGTTGAACGGCTGCAACGACGGCTTGGCGTCCTCGAGCAGGTACTCCTGCTCGTCGAGCGGGATGCCGTTCACGGTGATCCGGCCGGCCCGGTCGCAGCAGACGACCTTGTCGCCGCCGAGGCCGATCACCCGCTTGACCAGGTGGCCCTCGCCGCTGCGCGGCAGGATGCCGACGAACTCACCGACCTTGCGGAACGGGCCGGGCTCGACCTGCTCCTCGTTCAGCCAGTTGCCGGGGTCCTTGAACACGACGATGTCACCGCGATCCACGTCGCGGTGCATGTAGCTGATCTTCTCGGCCAGGATCCGGTCGTTCGTGGTCAGCGTGTCGTACATCGACTCCGACGGCACGTAGAACGCCTCGGCGACGAACAGCCGCAGTACCACCGTGATGACGAGCGCGAGCACCGTCACGGTGCTCATTTCGATGAGCAGGCTGAGCAGCGGGTTGCGCTGCTTCAGCCTGCGGTGACGTCCCTTGCTGCGACGTGCCCTCCTGGCTACCGGGCGAGGGCGAGCGCGAGTCGCAGTGCTCGGCGCCATAGGTGACCGTCGTCGCTAAGACGCTCAGGAGGCCGGGACGTCCCGCTTCTCCTTGATCTTGGCTGCCTTGCCGCGCAGCTCGCGCAGGTAGTACAGCTTGGCCCGGCGGACGTCGCCGCGGGTGACCACCTCGACCTTTTCGACGATCGGGGTGTGCAGCGGGAAGGTCCGCTCGACGCCGACACCGAAGCTGACCTTGCGGACCGTGAAGGTCTCCTGCAGGCCACCACCCTGGCGGCGGATCACGACACCCTGGAACACCTGGACGCGGGACCGGTTGCCCTCGACGACCTTGACGTGCACCTTGACGGTGTCACCGGGACGGAAGGCGGGGATGTCGTCGCGCTTGCTCGCGTTGTCGAGCTCGTTCAGGATGTTGCTCATCAGGTGTCTCTTCCTCGCACGTGCCACAGGTCACCCACGAAATGTCGATGGTGAGGGTCGTCCAGATGCTGCCGAGCGGTGGTCACCCCCTGTGGCAGGAGCACCGAAGGGCAGCAACGGACAATCTTGCCACACCGCCCCAGCGACAACGAAATCACCGGCGGCGCCGGCGCTTGGCGAGCAGAACCAGCTCCACCTTCGCGGTCTGTCGCTCCCGTCGTACCTCTCGGTAACCGGCTTTCTGGTACAGCCGCAGGTTGCGATCACTGTCCACACCGGTGGTGAGCTCGTACGACGTGACGTCGGCGGGCGCGAGCTGTTCGGCCACCCGGAGCAGCCGTGTGCCCAGGCCGCGTCCCTGCCAGTCCGGGGAGACGATGAGCCGGCCGATCCGCGCCACGGAGCCGTCCACGGTCACCTGGACCGAGCCGACGATCCGGGTGCCTGCCACGGCCTTGAGTACGCCGCCCTGCTTCAGGCGCTGGACACTCGCCTCGGGGTCCTCCGCGAGCGGCGGGATGGACAGGTCCTCGTAGGCCTGTCCCTCCGACAGGAAGGCCGCCAACTGCACAGTGTGGATCTCCCCCGCGTCAGCCTCTGTCGCGGGCAGGATGCGGATCTCTGACGTCGCATCGTCCTTCCCGGCGACCACATCGCCCCATGCCGCGAGCAGATCAGGCCGGCGCTCCGCGGTACGTCGTACCGACTCCTCGTGACGCCAGGTAGCGATCAGACCGTGGTTACCCGACAGCAGCACGTCCGGTACGTCGTACCCGCGCCAGCTCGGTGGCTTCGTGTACACCGGGTACTCCAGCAGCCCATCACCCGAGTGCGACTCCTCGGACAAGGACTCCGGGTTGCCGATCACGCCAGGCAGCAGACGGGCGACCGCCTCGACCATGACCAGTACGGCGACCTCACCGCCATTGAGCACGTAGTCGCCGATGGACACCTCGTCGACCCGCATCCGCTCCCCGGCGTACGACGTGACGCGTCCATCGATGCCCTCATAGCGGCCACACGCAAAAGCGAGCCATGGCTCGGCTGCAAGCTCGTACGCGAGCTCCTGAGTGAACGGGCGACCAGCAGGGGTAGGCACGATCAGTCGGGGCTGTGCGGGGCCGTCAGGGGGTGCGATGGCATCGAGAGCCTGTCCCCACGGCTCTGGCTTCATCACCATGCCCGCGCCACCGCCGTACGGGGTGTCGTCGACAGTCCGGTGACGGTCGTGAGTCCACTCGCGCAGGTCGTGCAGGTGGATGTCCAGCAGACCGCTCTTCGCCGCCTTGCCGACCAGAGACACGTCCAGCGCGGCCAGGTACTCCGGGAAGATCGTGACGACGTCCAGCCTCATCAGTCAGCGCCTGGCTCGGTGGGAACCACCTCGGCGCCCTCTGGGTCCAGCAGGCCGGGCCGGTCCGCGACGACGACGTACCCCTTGTCCACACTGAGCTCCGGGACCAGCTCCTCGACCAGCGGCACCAGTACGGCGTAGCCGGCCGGGCGGCGGATCTCCAGCAGGTCCTGCGACGGCAGGTGGACGACGTCGATCACCTCGCCGGCCTCGGCACCGTCGGTCGTGCGGACGGCCAGGCCGATCAGCTCGCGGTCGTAGTACTCGTCCGGGTCCTCCGGGCGTTCATCCCCGTCGATCTCGGACTGCACGACCAGGTTGCGCAGTTGCTCGGCCGCCGTACGGTCCGGCACCTCGGTGAACTTCACCAGCAGCCGCCCGCTGTGCCACCGGCTGGCCTGCACGGTCAGGGTCCGTGGCACCTTGGCCGTCGTGACGACGGTCGCGCCGTCGGCGAACCGCCGGTCCGGCTCGTCCGTCCGGACGTCCACGCCGACCTCGCCCTTGATCCCGTGCGCCCGGCCGATCCGCCCGACTGTCACCAACACCGCACAAACCCCTTCTACTCAAACCTGAGGATATGGCGAAGGGCCGCACCCGCGGCGGGTGCGGCCCTTCAGGAAGTACTGCGAGTCAGCGGCGCGGACGCCGGTTGAACTCGTCGACGAAGTCGATCCGGATCGACGACTCGGAGCTGAGCGCACCGACGACGGTCCGGATCGCGGTCGCGGTCCGGCCGTTGCGGCCGATCACCTTGCCGATGTCGTCGGGGTGCACGTGCACCTCCAGCGTGCGACCACGCCGCAGGTTCCGCGACCGGACGCTGACGTCGTCGGGGTTGTCCACGATGCCTCGGACCAGGTGCTCGAGCGCCTCGGTCTCCATCATGGTCAGGCCTTGGCGTCGTCGGCCGGCGCGGCCTCGGCCGGGGCCTCAGCGGCCTCCGCCTTCGGGGCCTCGTCGGCAGCCCTGGCCTCGTCGGCCTTCGGCGCGTCGTCGGAGGCCTTCGCAGCGTCGTCGGAAGCCTTCGCAGCGTCGTCGGCAGCCTTCGGCGCGTCGGCCTTCTTCTCGGCCTTCTTCGCCGTCTTCTTGGCGGTGACGGCCTCGGTCTTCAGCGTGCCGTGCGCCTCGGCCAGGGCCTCGTTGAAGATCTCCTGCTTGTCCCGCTTCGGCTCCTTGACCCGCAGCGGCGCCGGAGCGTCCTCGCCCTTGAACTTCTGCCAGTCGCCGGAGGCCTTGAAGATCGCCTCGACGGCCTCGGTCGGCTGCGCGCCGACGCCCAGCCAGTACTGCGCCCGGTCCGACTCGACGTGGATGAACGACGGCTCGGTCTTCGGGTTGTACTTGCCGATCTCCTCGATGGCCCGGCCGTCCCGCTTGGTCCGGGCGTCCATCACGACGATGCGGTAGTGCGGCGCACGCTTCTTGCCGATGCGCTTCAAACGGATCTTGACTGCCACGTTTCGGGGGTCTCCCTTGGAATACATGTCTGGGTGAGCAGCACAGCGTCGTGGGGACAACGGGTGACCACTCGAATGGGCCGGCCGGGCAGTGGAGTTAGAGGGCTGCACGAACCTGGACGGACTCAGCAGGCCATTGTGCCAGATGGAGAGGCATGGCGACCAATCCGGCTCAGGGGCGGAAGGGAGCCAACTCCGGCAGTTGAGCAGAGTAGGCGTCCAGGAGCCTGCCGGCGGCGGTGACCGAGTCGATCAGGGGGTGCCAGGCGAAGGCCCGTAGCGCGGCGGCGCGGGAGCCGGTTGCGGCGGCCTCGATGGTGGATCGCTCGACGGCCTTGATCGCGCAGACGAGACCGGCCTGATGGTCGGTCAGTTGCGAGACGGTGACCGGCAGCGGGCCGTTGGCGTCGACCGTGCACGGGATCTCGACCACCGCGTCGTCGTCCAGGTGACGCAAGACACCCCGGTTGCGCACGTTCAGGATCAGCGACGCCCGCTCGTTGTGGGCGATCGCCCGCATCAGCGACAATGCGACCTGCTCGTACCCGCCGGCCGCCATGTCCCGCTCGTCCCGCTCCCCCGCGTCGGCGACCTCACGGCTCTCCACCATGTACGTCGACTCACGCTCGGCCCGGGTCTTCTGCCACAGCTCCAGCGCCTGCTCCGGGTGCCGAACCGTCTCCGCATAGAACGCGGACTGCTGCTCCAGCAGGAACGTCCCCCGCGTCTGCTGTACAGCCTGTACGGCGGCCAGCGTCTCGCGGGCGAAGTAGTAGTAATGCAAGTACTCGTTCGGGATCGACCCCAGCGACCGCAGCCAGTCCGCCCCGAACAGCCGCCCCTCCTCGAAGGACGCCAGGGCATCGCCCGACTCCAACAGCGATGGCAGACGGTCGACCCCACCGGACTGCAGCCCGCGCAGCCACCCCAGGTGGTTCAGCCCCGCGTAGTCGTAGAAGGCAGTAGACGGATCCACCCCGAGTGCCAGCGCCGCCCGCCGCCCGAGGCCGGAGGGTGAGTCGCAGATCCCGATCACCCGGTCGCCCAGGTACGGAATCATCGCCTCGGTCACCATCCCGGCCGGGTTGGTGAAGTTGATGACCCAGGCCTCCGGCGCGACAGCCGCGATCCGCTGAGCGATCCGCGCGGCGACGGGCAGCGTCCGCAGCCCGTATGCGATCCCGCCGGCGCCGACCGTCTCCTGCCCGAGTACGCCGAGATCCAGCGCGACACGTTCATCGACAGTCCGGCCCTCGAGCCCACCCACGCGGATCGCCGAGAACACGAAGTCCGCCCCGCGCAGCGCCTCGTCCAGGTCCGTCGTCTCGCTCACGACCGGCGGCACGACCGGCGGAGCGTCCACCCCGGCGTCGGCGGCACCCGCCGTACCGGCCAAGGCAGCCTGCTGACGCAGCACCGCACCGATCGAGGCCAGCCGGGAAGCGTCCGTGTCGAAGAGCACCACCGAGGTGATCCGGCCGGAACCGCGGTCACCGAGCAACGCCTGGTAGACGAGCGGCACCCGAAACCCACCGCCGCCGAGGATGGTCAGTCTCACGTCAAAACCACCTGCACGCCCGCCTCCACCAGTTGGGCCCGGGTTGCCTCGTCGGCGTCGGGCTCGGTCACCACCATGTTCAGTTCACCCGGCTCACAGACGCGTGCGACGCCGTGCCCCGGGAACTTCGTCGCGTCCGCCAGCAGCACCACGCGGTCGGCGGACTGGATCATCGCCCGCTTCACCGGTACCTCGATCATCGTGCTGTCCATCACCCGCCCGTCCGGCCGGACCCCGCTGGTCCCGAGGAACAGCCAGTCGACGTGGATCTGCCGCAGACTCTCCTCGGTCAGATACCCCACCAGCGACCGGTAACTCCGCCGGACGAAGCCGCCGAGCACGATCAGCTCGATCTGCTCGTCGTTCTGCAACTCCTCCAGTACGGCGAGATTGCTCGTCACCACGGTCAACGACCGGCCGTGCAGATGCTGCGCGACCCGCAACGCCGTGGTCCCGATATCCAGCAGCAGCGACTCACCGTCGGTCACCAACTCCGCGGCCCGCCGCGCGATCCGGTCCTTCTGAGCGGCATGTACGGCGTTCACGTCGGCGAACGGCTCGTCACCGCCGTCGACCGCGAGGGCACCGCCGTACACCCGGGTCAGCCGGCCCTCGTCGTGGAGCTGCTCCAGGTCGCGACGGATCGTGGCCTCGCTCACGCCGAGCCGCTCGGCCAGCACTTTCACGCCTCCGGCCCCATCGGCCCGAAGCGAACGGACGATCTGATCCTGCCGCTGCTTTGGCAACACGGTCAGACCGTATCACGCAAACTCCGTCATTCTCCGTCAAATTCGTGATCAGGTATTGCGCATCCTGCGCGCAAGATTCAAGATTCATGCACGAGTTTGATCGAGCGTGCAGGAGTGTGCCGAAGGTATGAGCGAGCTGGACGTGGTGGTGTCCGGTCTGGTGTTCCAGGACCTGGTGCTCGGCCTGCCTACTCCGCCGCGTCCCGGCACTGAGGTCTGGGCCACCGACTCGCTCGAGAGCCCCGGCGGGATCGCCAACTTCGCGGTCGCACTCGCCCGGCTCGGCCTGCGGACCGGCCTGGCCGCCGCGTTCGGCGCGGACGACCTCGGCGACCGGCTCTGGGAGCGGCTCGCCGATGGTGAAGGCATCGATCTGACTCTCTCCCGCAAGCTCGCCGGCTGGCAGACCCCGCTGACGGTGGCCCTTGCCTATGACAACGACAGGGCACTGGTCACCCGGGGCACCCCTCCCCTGCTGTCGGCCGACGAGCTGATCACCGCGCCGCCGGTCGCCCGAGCCGTCGCCGCCCACATCGGCCCCTGGCCGAACGAGTGGCTGGCGAAGGCGAAGGCGGCCGGCTGCGTGGTGTTCGCCGACGTCGGCTGGGACCCGTCGGAGCAGTGGGACCCCCAGGTGCTCGACCAGCTGGAGCACTGCGACGTGTTCCTGCCGAACGCCGCTGAGGCGATGAACTACACCCGGACGGACACCCCCGAGCAGGCACTCGAACGACTGGCCACCAAGGTTCCGGTGGTCGTCGTGTCGAACGGTGCCGGCGGTGCGCTGGCGCTCGACGCCGCCACCGGCGAACGGGTCGTCGTACCGGCGTATCCAGTGCAGGCGGCGGACACCACCGGGGCGGGTGATGTGTTCGCCGCCGGCTTCATCGCCGCCACGCTGTGGGACCTGCCGCTCGAGCAGCGGGTCCGGTTCGCCGCCACTCGTGGCCGCGCTGTCGGTGACCCGGCTCGGCGGCGCCGACGCGGCGCCCCGCTGGGCCGACCTGGCCGCGTGGCAGGCCGCCCACCCCCACGACCACCACCTCCAAGCGCTGATCAGCGCCCACTCAGGAAGGTAAGAACCATGGAGCTCTCACGTCGGACGCTGCTCGCTGGGGGCTTCGCAGCCGTGCTCGGCGGTAGCGTGACCGCTTGTTCGTCCGGGATGGACACCGGGTCGACGACGAAGAAGAACGAGGCCACCACCCTGACGCTGTGGTGCTGGCCCGGCGGCCTGGGCAAGTCGGTGGTCGACGACACCATCGCGCACTTCCCCGACCCGACGATCAAGTACTCCGAGATCGGCGGCGACTTCAAGCAGAAGCTGATCACCACCTTCAACGGTGGCACCGGGATCCCTGACATCACCGGTATGAAGGGCGAGGACATCGCCTCGATGCTGCCGCAGGCCGAACGGTTCGTGGACCTGAAGTCGGTCGGCGCGGACTCGGTCCTCGGTGACTACGTCGAGTGGAAGGTCAAGCAGGCCACCACCCTGGACGGCAAGGTGATCGGTCTGCCGATCGACATCGGGCCGACCGCGCTGTACTACCGCGAGGACGTGTTCACCAAGGGCGGTCTGCCGGGCGACCCGGCCAAGGTGGCCGAGCAGCTGAAGACCTGGGACGACTTCTTCGCCGCCGGTGTCGAGCTGAAGAAGTCGAACCCGAAGGCACTGATCGTCTGGGACGCCACCGACCTCTACGACATCATCGTCGGCCAGGGCACCGAACGGTACGTCTCCAAGGACAACGCCTTCATCGGCGACCAGGACCACATCCGGAAGGCCTGGGACACCGTGGTCAAGGCGATGACGCTGAAGATCGACGGCAAGACCGCGAGCGGCTCGCCGGACTGGAACGCGGGCCTCGACCAGGGCAGTGTCCCGGCGCACGTCGGCGCCGCCTGGGTCGCGCTCGACATCAAGTCCGCGGTCAAGTCCAGCGTCGGCAAGTGGCGGCTGGCCCCGACCCCGAGCGGCCCGGCGAACTTCGGCGGCTCGTTCCTCACCATCACCAAGAACGCGGCCGACCCGGCCAAGGCGTTCGAGGTGATCAAGTACATGCTCAACCCGGACAACCAGGCCAAGGCGTTCGCCGACGCGCAGATCTTCCCGGCGACGCCGGCGGCGTACGACAAGCCGCAACTGAAGGTCAAGGATCCGTTCTTCGGCGGCCAGGTGCCGATCGACGTGTTCGGCCCGGCGGCCAAGGCGATCCCGGTCGCCTACGAGGCCCCGGCCGACGGCGCGGTCGCGCAGCCGTTCAAGGACGAGCTCAAGACCGTGCAGTCCGGCGCCAAAACCTCCGACGCCGCTTGGGCCGCCGCGGTCTCGAAGGCGAAGGCGATCGCCAAGCGGCAGGGGGTGCAGTGACGGTGCTCGTGGCTGGGCCCTCGGCACCGGCCAAGCCGATGACCGGGCCCTCCTCCGGTCAGCGGCACGGCCGGCGCGTCTGGTCGTACTGGCGGTTCTACCTGGCCCTGTCGCCGTTCTACGTCCTGTTCGCGGTGTTCGGGCTGTACCCGATGCTGTCCACGATCGTGCTGGCGTTCCAGCGCTGGGACGGCCTCAGCCCGCGCCGGTTCACCGGGATCGACAACTTCCGGTTCCTGGTCGAGGACCCGACGTTCTGGCTCTCGCTGCAGAACACGGTCGTGCTGTTCTTCATGTCGACCGTCCCGACGCTGGCCATCGCGCTCGTCCTCGCGGTGATGCTGCAGTCCGCCGTCCGGTTCACGAACGTCTACCGGATCGGCTACTTCATCCCGAACGTCACCTCGCTGGTCGCGATGGCGATCTTCTTCGGCTCGGTGTTCAGCACGAACTTCGGCCTGGTCAACGCCGCGTTGCGGTCGCTCGGCATCCCCGAACAGGACTGGCTCGGCCAGCCGTGGGGGATCAAGATCGCGATCTCGACGATGATCGTCTGGCAGTGGGTCGGGTACAACACGCTCATCTACCTGGCCGGTCTGCAAGCCATCCCGAAGGAGCAGTACGAGGCGGCCAAGGTCGACGGGGCCGGCGCGGCGCGGACGTTCTTCTCGATCACGCTGCCGCAACTGCGCCCGGTCGTGCTGTTCACCGTGGTGATCTCGACCATCGGCGGACTGCAGACCTTCACCGAGCCACAGGTGATGGTCGGCAACAGCGGCGGCACCGGGCAGAGCGGCATGACGGTCGTCCTGTTCTTCTACCGCGCCGCCTTCCTGGACAACGACTACGGCTACGCGGCCGCGATCGCACTCAGCATCTTCCTGCTCGTGCTGCTGTTCACGGCCATCAACTGGCGGATCTTCCGCGGCAGGGGTGAGACCACGTGATGCGCTACCGGTGGCGCGGGATCGCGCTGCACGCCGTACTGATCGTCGCCCTGCTGGTGTTCATGTTCCCGTTCGTGTGGACCATCATCATGGCGACGAACAGCACCGCGGACATCTACCGGTTCCCGCCGAAGTTCACCTTCGGTTCGCAGTTCGACGACAACGTCCGGCACGTGCTGGCGAACGTCGCCTTCTTCCAGTCGATGGTCAACACCGCGGTCGTGGCGGTCTCGACCACAGCGCTGGTGCTGTTCTTCGACTCGCTGGCGGCGTTCACGTTCGCCAAGTTCCGGTTCCCGGGGCGGAACGCGTTGTTCGTCATCCTGCTGGCGACGATGCTGCTGCCCGCTCAGCTGGCCGCCGTACCGCAGTTCCAGACGATGGCGCTGCTCGGCTGGGTCGGGTCGCTGAAGGCGCTGATCATTCCCGGGGCGGCGAACGCGTTCGGCATCTTCTGGCTGCGGCAGTACTTCCAGAACTCGATCCACGACGAGCTGGTCGAGGCCGCGACCTTGGACGGCTGCGGGTTCTTCGGGGTGTACCGGCACGTGGCGCTGCCGTCGGCCCGGCCGGCGCTGGCGTTCCTCGGCATCTTCACCTTCGTCGCGTCCTGGAACGACTACATGTGGCCGCTGATCGTGCTCACCAACCCCGATCACCTCACCCTGCAGGTGGCGCTGTCCACGCTCAACCGCAGCCACGGCGTCGACTACAGCATGGTGATGACGGGCGCGCTGATGGCGATGGTGCCGCTGGTGATCGTGTTCGGGATCTTCGCCCGGCAGTTCATCAAGGGCGCGACCGAAGGCGCCATCCGCGGCTGAGCACTCCAGCGACGACCAGCCCGTTGCCGAGCAGCGCGGTCAGGAAGGCGGGCGGCGAGTCCCCCTCGGTCAGAGCGGGGACCGCCGCGACGATGCTGATCAACGCGTACGTCGCCGCGGCGGCGGTCAGCCAGATCCGGGCCCTGGGCAACGTCGCCGCCAGCGCGAGCCAGGCGATGGCGACTGTGACGAACGGCTCGAGCATGGCCAGCCAGGTGACGTCGACGAAGGCATAGCCGTCGGGGTGCGGGACGAGCGGGTGCACGAGCAACAGGATGCCTCCGGCAACGACCATGACGGCGGCCGGCGGCGCCACCGGCCACACCCGCCACTGCCACGGGCGCTGCGCCAGCAAGAGTACGACGGTCATCGCGGCAGCGACCGCTGTCGAGCCGAGCCAGGCAGCGGTTTCGTCGTCCGAGATCCCGCCGGCGAGGATGAGCAGTCCGTCCTCGATCACTGATACGGCACAACCGGCAACGATCCCCAGTGCGATCGGCCCCGCCCACCGGGCAACGAGGCCCGCCACCAATGCGCCGAACGACGCGAGGATCGTCGGGTCGGTCCAGCTCCGGTCGACGTACCAGCTGGTGGCTGTCTCGTCGTCCCAGAGCTCACGGGATTGGGCCGCGCCCGGCCAGTTCAGGTAGATCAGGATCGCCGCGCCGACGACCAGCACGGCGATCAGCCACCACGGTGTCGTCCGCTCCGTGGGCTGCTCGACGTGCGTGTCCACGGGCGGCTCGTCGTGCGGCGGCTCGGGCGTTGGTGCCGGTTGGGGTGGTTCGGGCTCTGGTTCGGGAGGGGGTGGCGGCGGCTCGGACTCGGTGTCCGGCATGGTCAACCGGTCCGCCGCGACCTCGAGCCGCGTGTCGTGGACCGGGATCGTCCATTCGCCGGTCGGCCCGCTGAGGATCACCGAGGCTCACGGGCACCGGGACCTGCGTCAGCCCGGACCCGGATGGTCGCCCCGTCCTGCTCGACCCGGAGCCACTCCGCACTGGACGACGCCACCGCGGTCAAGGCGATCGGCGGTCCGTCCAGCCGGGCCTCGCCTTCACCCGTCGTACCGAGATCAAGAACGGCCGGGGTAACCCGCGGAACGCCTTCCTCGAGTGCTTCTGCAGCGGCCTGGGCGACCCGCCTGCTGTCGTCGTTCACCATCGGCCGCAGCGCCTGCCACGCCGCGTACGCCTGGCTCAGGTCGCTCCCGACCAAGCGCTCGCGGAGGTAGTCGACCACGCCGAATCTTGCTGCTGGCAACGGACTCTCCATCGCCTCGATCAGCTCCGGCGCGAGCGGGGCCGGGGTGATCCGGCGAGTACGGCTGCGGGCGAGCAGCAGTTCGCCCTGGGAGCCGAAGGTCCACATCTGCGGATTCTGGTTCGGAGTCACCCGGTGGACCCGATCGGTGACGTACCCGACCAGCTCGGTCAGGCCGACCCACCCGTCTCCGTCGCGGTCGGCCTCGCCGGTCGTCAGCCCGTCCACCACCGCGCTGGTGAACACCGACGGCGCGGAAGCATCCGTCGCGAGTTGCCCGCCCTCGAAGGCGTACTCCATCGCGCTGGACGCCGTCACCACCACCCGGCCGCGTCCACCACCGACCTGCTCCTGACCCGCGAACGCGTCCCGCACCTGGGCCTCACCGGCCGCGCGGACGACCATGCCGCGCGGGAAGGCGCCGCCGTAGCAGCAGTCCAGGAACAAGGCGATCCGCTGGGCCCGGCTGTCGGCCATCTGCCGGTTGACGAAGTCCGCCGCCACCGCGGTCGAGGCCAGCCGGGTCGGCTTGGTGTCCGCGACGGCCAGGAACAGCTCGCCCGCCGAGTTCTTCAAACCATGGCAGGAGAAGTGCAGCATCAGCAGGTCCTCGGGCGCCCGGTCCGCGAAGAAGTCCTCGACGGCGAACCTGATCTCCTGGGCCGCCGCGTTGTGCAGGACCCGCACCTCGAAGCCGCCGACCGACGGGTCCGCGAGCACCTCCGCGAGCGCGGTCGCGTCCTGGGCCGGCGCGACCAGGCTGCGCAGGCCCGGGTCGTCGTACTGGTCGTTCGCGATCACGAGCGCGATGCGCGAGCCGTCCATCTCATGCATCCGTCCCGGTGTGCTTGCGCACCCAGGCGTCGACCAGTTGTTGCTGGACCGCGTCGCTGGCCCCGCTCAGCTCGATCGTGTCGCCCTCGATCGTGACCTTCACCGTCCGCCCGCCGCCGGACCTGCGCAACCAGTCCCGTACGACGGACACGACCGACCCGAGCACCTGCAGGCCGGGCTGGAGTGACACGCTCAGAACCCCTGCGATGGCGGCGAGACCGGGCCCCCGCGTACCGTCCGGCACCTCACCCTCGCGATAGGGCTCGACCGCGCGCACGTCGAGCGCCAGCAACTCCTGACGCAGCACCAGGGCCAGCTCCTCGAGCCGCGCGTCGTCGGACCCCTCTTCGAGCACCCCGACCCGAATTTCCGCTGCCATCAGCCCCTCCCCCAAACCCCCAAGCCGACCAGTTCCCACGATGCGCCTGTACCGTCGCGGCCACAAGCCGTGAGGGCACTAGGCTTCGGGAACTGAGGTCGGCCGGGTTGCGTCGGAGGAGCGTCATGGTGGGCAAGCGGGGACGCGTGATCGGCCGGATCGCACCGGGAATCGTCGGCGAGGTGATGCTGCCGGTCCGGGGTGCCACCGAGGCCTTCTACGCTTACCCGGCGACCGACGAGGTGATCGAGGTGGGCACCCCGGTGGTGGTGGTCGACTTCGACCCGCCCCGCACCGTCTACGTCGCTCGCGCCTTCTGAAACAGCCTGTTCCTGTTCCCTTGGAGGGGAAATGCTCTGGACGTACCTGATCATCGGTGCCGTCGCACTGGTGGTCCTGCTGATCCTGTTCCGGATGGTCTGGCGGGTGGCCGAACCGAACGAGGCCCTGATCATCTCGGGTCTCGGCGCGCACTCGAGCCAGGACCAGATCAACGAGACACTCGGCTTCAAGATCGTCGTCGGCCGCGGCACGGCGGTGCTGCCCGGTTTCCAGACCGTACGGCGGTTGCCGCTGGACATCCGCGCGACACCGCTGACGGTGACGTGTGTGTCCAGCCAGGGCATCCCGCTTCACATCAAGGGCGTCACGGCGTACAAGGTCGGTGACGACTACGGCTCGATCGCGAACGCGGCCCGCCGGTTCCTGGAGCAGAGCGACGAGCAGGTGATGAGCACCATCCACGAACTGTTCGCGGGTCACCTGCGCGCGATCGTGGGTTCGACCACGGTCGAGGAGATGCTGCACGACCGGGAGACGTTGACCACGAACATCCGCGGCTCGCTGGCCGGCGACATGGAGAAGCTCGGCCTGGTGGTGGACTCGCTGCAGATCCAGGAGATCGACGACGAGTCCGGCTACATCAAGAACCTGGGCCGCCCGCAGGCCGCGGCGGTCGAGGCGGCCGCCCGGATCGCGCAGGCCGAGCGGGACCGGGAGGCGACCGAGCGCGAGCAGGTCGCCGCGGCGGCCAAGGCTGCCGCCGTCCGGCAGAGCTCGATCGCCCAGGCCGGCTACCAGGCCGAGGTCGACCAGGCGAACTCGAAGGCCTCGCAGTCCGGTCCGCTGGCCGAGGCGCTGGCCCGGCAGGAGGTCGTCGTCGCCGAGACGGAGACCGCGAAGCTGAACGCGTCGCTGGCGGAGAAGCAGCTGGAGTCGACGGTGCTGAAGCCGGCCGACGCCGAGGCCTACCGGCAGCGCACGCTCGCCCAGGCCGCGCGGGACGCGCAGATCGCGGCCGCCGAGGCGCACGCCCGTGAGGTCGCGCTGCGCGGTGAGGCCAGCGCGAAGGCGACCGAGCTGACCGGTAAGGCCGAGGCGGCCGCCGTCCAGGCGAAGGCGATGGCCGAGGCGGCCGGTATCAAGGCCCGGGCCGAGGCGCTGGCCACCAACACCGACGCGGTCGTCGCCCAGCAGCTGGCCGAGGCGTACCCGGAGATCGTCGCCGCGGCGGCGGGCTCGTTCGAGAAGGTCGGCAACATGGTCGTCCTGAACGGTGCCCAGGGCATCGAGGACACCCTGGTGAAGACCATCACCATGGGCGGTTCCGGATTCGCGCTGGCCAAGCAGTTGATCGACTCGCTCTCGACCAAGAACGGCGAGCAGCCCACGCTCGAGTCGGTTCCGAACGACCCCGCCTGACCCACCACGTAACGTCCGAAGAACTGAGGCCTATAGCGCTCGGTCCTTCGGATGTTACTGTTCTCAGGCGGTGTGCAGGGTCAGGCCGTAGGCCGAGAGGATCTCGTTGACCGGCTGGAACCAGGTCTCCCCGCCGCTGCTGCAGTTGCCCCAGCCGCCGGAGGTGACGCCCTGGGCCTGGTCACCGGTGATGAACGATCCGCCGGAGTCGCCGCCCTCGGCGCAGACGCTGGTCTTGGTCGCGCCGTGGAACAACTGGCCGTTGCCGTAGTTCACGGTCTCGTTCTTCGCCAGGATCTGGCCGCAGTGCCAGTGGGTGGTCGACCCGCTGCGGCAGACCGACGAACCGACCGGCGCTTCCCAGGACCCGCGGACCAGCTGGTCGCTGACCACGCCCCAGCCGAGCACCACGGGCACGGTCCACCAGCCGTTGCCGACCGAGACCCAGCCGTAGTCGTTGTCGGGGAACGACCATCCCCGGAAGCTGCCCATGTCCGAGCCGTCCCAGCCGCGGACCGTGCCGCCGCGACCGCAGTGGCCGGCCGTGACGAAGCCGCCGTGCACGGAGAACCCGATCGAGCAGCGGATGTTGCTGACGTAGTACGGGTCGCCGCCGACCGTACCGGCCGCGAACGTCTGTGGTGCCTGGGCAGCCACCTCGCGGACCCTGACCGCACCGGCCTTCGCGACCTTCGCCACGAACGCGTCGACGGCCTTGGATCGCTTACCTGCTTGGACGTTGATCACGACGCTGCCGGTGCGCGGGTCGGCCGCCCACCCACTGACCGCGTCGGGAACTGCCTTGCCGGCCCACTTGTCGACAGCCGCCTTGCGCTTGTCCAGCGCCGCGGCGGTGACCGGTACGGCGACGGTCTCCGCGCCGGTGGCCATCACCGCTTCCGCATGCTGCCGGCCTGCGAGTCCGACCACGAGTTTCTGAGTGGTCGCGTCGTACCAGGCACCGCCGAAGTCGGCACCGGCAGCCTGCTGAGCAGCCGGCAGGAGCTTGGCCGCGGCTGTTTCGGTCTGCAGACGTTGCTTCAGCTGCTGATCGGTCAGACCGAGGTCTTGCTGCATGGCTGCCGCTTGCCGCGGTACGGCGAGTGGCTGGTCAGGGCTCGCCGCGACAGCCTGACTGGGGACGGTCACCACGCTCACCGCGAGCATGGCCGCTAGAAGGACTCTCATCCGGACTCTCCTCACCTAGGGGCGGTTCGGTGCGTGAGAGCGCCTCCCGCGGTACGTCGTACTTGGCCGCCGCCTCCTGGAAGGCGGTGGCGAGGTTGGTCGTCGCTCTCGGCGGCTCCGGCTCGGCGGCGTTACTCGGCAGGGCACTCAGTGCGAGGGCGCCGGCGGCCGCGGAGGCGAGCAGTGCGGAGAGTCTGGACAGGGGTACTCGGGCTGCCAAAGAAAAGATGACTGTCCCCATCGGGCGGTTCCTTCCCTTGCTCCGGTCCGCCGAGGGGCGTCGGCGGTCCCGCAGTCACGCTAAGCCAAATTCTTCCGCCGAGACCAGGGTTTGAGTGAAATTTTTTCGGTCACGGCGTGAATTCGGCCGGTCACGCACTGAAGACCACTGTGCCACGGAGCAGGATCACCCGCGGATGACCGAGTACGGCGGGATTCGCCCGCGGATCCTCGTCGTAGACGACCAGATCGGCCGGATCCCCCGGCTGGAGGTTGCTCGGGGCACCCAGCCACTCGCGTGCCGCCCACGACCCGGCGGCCAACGCCTGCTCCCCCGACATGCCGATGCTCGTCAGCGCCTGGATCTCCTGGACGACCAGGCCGTGCCCGAGCACACCACCCGCGTCGGTCCCCGCATACACCGGTACGCCGGCCTCGTAGGCGTCCCGGAGCCGGACCAGGCGCTGGTCGTACAGCTCGCGCATGTGAGCCGAGTACTCCGGGAACTTGGCGGCGGCCTGGTCGGCGTACTCCGGGAAATTCTCCAGCTGAACGAGGGTCGGGACCACAGCGACACCGTGCTGGGCCATCTGGTCGAGCATGTCCGGGAGCAGGCCGGTGCCGTGCTCGATGCAGTCGATGCCGGCGGCAAGTAGATCCGGCAGGGCATGCTCGCCGAAGACGTGCGCGGTGACCCGGGCGCCGAGCTCGTGGGCACGGGCCATCGCCGCCTCGAGCGCGTCGCCCGGCCAGCAGGGGGTCAGGTCACCGGCGTCGCGGTCGATCCAGTCGCCGACCAGCTTCACCCAGCCGTCACCGCGCCTGGCCTCCTGCTCGACGTACGCGACCAGCTCGTCCGGCTCGATCTCCCAGCCGTAGTTGCGGATATAGCGCTTCGATCGGGCGATGTGCCGGCCGGCCCGGATGATCTTCGGCAGGTCCTCGCGGTCGTCGATCCATCGGGTGTCCGCGGCCGAGCCCGCGTCCCGGACCAGCAGCGCACCGGCCTCCCGGTCGGCGATCGCCTGCTGCTCCTGGATGTCCCGGTCGACGGCACCGTGCTGGTCCAGCCCGATGTGACAGTGCGCGTCGACCAGGCCGGGCACGATCCAGCCGCCGGTGTGCACGGTGCTGACATCGGCAGCGGCGGGCCGGTCGACGACCAGCCCACCGCTGAGGTGGAGCTCCTGCCGCTCGCCGGCCGGCAACACCGTGCCGACGAGCCTGAGTACGCCCCTGTCTGTCGGTGCACTGTCCGTCATACCGCGACGTTAACCGGCGTACGGTCAGCCGTGCGAGCCGCCGCCCGGGGTACAGGTCGGCGTGGTCGGATCGCTTGTCGAGCACGGCGTATTGGTCGGCGTGTCCGACGGGGTCGGAGTCGGCGTCGGGGTGGGTGTGGGAGTCGGGGTCGGCGTGGGAGTCGGGGCCGGCGTCGGCTTTGTCGGCGGCCGGGTCGGCTTGTGCGTCGGCTCCTTGGTCGGCGAGTCCGCCGGATCCGGAACCGTCGGCTCGTCCGTCGTCGCCGGCGCGGTCGGCTTCGGCTTCGGCGTGGACGTCGACGTGGTCGGCCCGCTGCCGTCCGGGATGTCCGGCACCTCGCGCGGGTCCACCTTGCGCTCGGCGTTACCGCTTGCCTTGGGCACCGACAGGCTGCCCTTCTCGTTCGGGACCAGCACCGCGTTCTTGCTGTAGACCCGCATCCACTTCAGCACGGTGGCGACGAAGTCCTTGGAGTGCTGGTACCGCAGCAGGGACGCGACCAGGTCCCGCGGCCGCTTCAGGTCGTCGCCCTCCGAGCACAGGTACACCGCGACCGTGGTGACCGCGTCGTACACGTTGTTCGGGTTGCGGAAGCCGTCGCCGTTGCCGTCGGCGCCGAACTCGGTCCACACCTGCGGGATGATCTGCATCGGGCCGACCGCCCGGTCCCAGGTCAGCTCGCCGTCGTACCGGCCCTTGTCGGAGTCGGTGATCGGGCCGTTGCCGCTGCGGCCGTTCAGCACCGGGCCGAGGATCTTGCCCCGGGTGGTGCCGGCCACGTCGACCCGGCCGCCGCTGGCATGGTCGGACTCGACCTTGCCGATCCCGGCCAGCAACGGCCAGGTGAGCCCACAGTTCGGCCGGACCACGGCGAGGTTCGCGGTGGCGCGGCGGTAGGCGGGGAACACCCCGCGCGGGATGCCGTTGACGGCATCCGGGCGTCCCGGCCGGACCACCGACCGGCCGTCGGTCGCACCCTGCACGGGTACGTCGGCACGGGCAGGCTTGTCCGAACCGATCCGGCCGTCCACTCCGGGACGCCGCGGAACGATCATCGTCAGCTCGTCGAACTCACCGCTGTTCAGCCCGGCCCCAGGCGAGGGAGCGACCGGGCTGTCCGCCGCGAGCTGACCGGAGGCACCGGCCCCGCCCGAGGCGACTGTCACGATGGCCCCGACCAGGAGCGGGGCTGTGCACAGTGAAGCGATGATGATTTTGACCCGACGGTTACCACTACGGGTTAGGCGCATAGTCCCCTCAACGAGCTATACGCCAGAAAGTTACATCAAGTCGACGCAAAGTTACCTGACCCGCCAACACCCCCGGCAACGGGCACCATCCAGGCGTGAATCGGCGGCTCGGGCGCCACGAGACGCAGGTAATCTGCCCGGTTACCCAGGCTGAAGCCTGCTGGTTCAGCTACCCGGCTGAGGTGCCTTGTCCGGGGTCGACTGGGAGGTCGCCTCGCCCTGCGGGGCGGGTGTGCACGGCTCCGGAGTCGGGGTGACCGTCGGCGTCGCGGTCGGCGTGGTGGTCGGCGTCGGCGCACACGTCGGCGTCGGGTCCGGGGTCGGCGTCGGACTCGGCGTGGGTGTCGGCGTGGGTGTCGGCGTGGTGTCGGCGTCGTCGTCGGCGTCTCGGACGGAGTCTGCGACGGCGTGCCGGGGGTGTTCGTCGGCGAGGTGGGACGCGTCGGCGTCGAGGTCGGTGACATCGGCGGCTTCGGCGACGTCGCCGGCGGCTTCGACGTGGTCGCGCGGCGGCTTCGACGTGGTCGTCGCCGGCGGGACCCGCGTACTGCGCGGCGCTGTCGGCGTCGGCGTGAGTGGTCGGGGTCGTCGCCGGGGTCGACGTGTCCGTCCGGGTCGGGTCGTTCGACTCGTCCACGTTGCCGTTGTCGTCGGTCGCCGGCGGGATCACGCCCTCGGTGTCCGGGATCGTCACGGTCTCGTTGGCGTACGTCTGCATCCATCGCAGCACCGTGGACACGTAGTCCATCGAGTGGTTGTAGCGCAGCACCGCCTGCACCAGGCCCTGCGGATCCGACAGGTTCGCCCCGCCCGAACACAGGTAGCCGCCGGCCGCCCGGGCCGCGTCGTACACGTTGTGCGGATCCTCGCACCCCGTCTCCGTTGCCGTCCGCCCCGAACGCCGTCCACGTCCCCGGGATGAACTGCATCGGCCCGACCGCACGATCCCAGGCCGTGTCCCCGTCGTACAGACCCTGATCGGTGTCGGTGATCGCGGCCATCCCCGGGCCGCCGTCGAGCACGGGACCGAGGATCTTGCCGCGGGTGTTCCCGTTCGCCTCGACCCGGCCGCCGCTGGCGTGCGCGGACTCGACCTTGCCGATCCCGGCCAGGAGCGGCCAGGTGATGTGACACCCCGGCATCGCGACGGCCAGCTCGTTCGCAGCCTTCTGGTACGCCGCCAGCACCGTCCCCGGAATGCCCGACGGGTTGCCGGCGACCCCCGGGATCGGCTGCACCGGACCGTCGACGGCTCCGGTCACCGGCACCGGATCTGCGACTTCTGCTGGGTCGGCAGGCTGCCGTCGGCACCCGGCTGTTTCGGGAGGTTGTCGACCAGCTCGTCGAACTGCGCGTCCTGGCGCGGCTGGGCCAACGCGTGCGCGTCGACGATGAACGTGTTCGAGGTGACGCCGCCGGCCACGAAGACGGCGACCATGGCGGTAGGCGGAGCCAAGATGACCCAGGTGGCGGACAACTTGCCCCGCCACGTGTCCAGGTTCTTGAACTGCTGCCTCATCCGAGCCGTCCTTCGACGTGTTCGCAGTACCGGGTGTTCGGGCGTAGGCACGATCTTAGTCGCCACAGGGTGACGGACAACCGGTAACGGTGCGCCACTTCATGCAGTCACCGAGCACCCAACTCCGCACGCCCCGGTGTCACCCACCGTACGCGGACCTACTGGCCGCCGAGCATCTTCTTCAGGTCGTCCGGGAGCTCGAAGTCGTCGCCGGTCTGGCCGCCCGCCGAACGCGGCCGGCAGCTGGCCCGGCTGCGGCGCGGACGGCTGCTGACCGGCCTGGCCGGCCCGCTTGGCCGGGTTGCCCGAGCCGCGCTTCTTGCCCTTCTTCGCCTGCTGCTTCGCCTTCCGGGCACCGCCGCCACCGGCCATCCCCGGCATCCCGGGCATCCCGGGCATCCCCGGCATCCCCTTGCCGGTCGCCATCGCGTTCATCATCTTGCGCGCCTCGAAGAACCGCTCGACCAGCCCGCTCACGGTCGCGACCTCGGTCCCGGAACCCTTCGCGATCCGGGCCCGGCGGGAGCCGTTGATGATGTTCGGATCGGACCGCTCGGCCGGCGTCATCGAGTGGATCACCGCCTCGATCCGGTCGATCTCGCGCTCGTCGAAGTTCTCCAGCTGGTCCTTGAACTGGGACGCGCCGGGCAGCATGCCGAAGATCTTGGTCAGCGGGCCCATCTTGCGGACCGACTGCATCTGGGCGAGGAAGTCGTCCAGGGTGAAGTCCTTGCCGCCCTTCTTCTGCAGCTTGGCCGCGGTCTTGGCGGCCTCCTCGGCGTCGAAGGAGCGCTCGGCCTGCTCGATCAGGCTCATCACGTCGCCCATGCCGAGGATGCGCGAGGCCATCCGGTCGGGGTGGAAGACGTCGAAGTCCTCGAGCTTCTCGCCGTTGCTGGCGAACATCACCTGGCGGCCGGTCACCTGCGCGATCGAGAGCGCGGCACCACCGCGGGCGTCACCGTCCAGCTTGGACAGCACGACACCGTCGAACCCGACCCCGTCCAGGAACGCCTGGGCCGTGGTGACCGCGTCCTGACCGATCATCGCGTCGACCACGAACAGGATCTCGTCCGGCGTGACCGCGTCGCGGATGTCGGCGGCCTGCTTCATCAGCTCCTCGTCGACACCCAGCCGGCCGGCCGTGTCGACGATCACCACGCTGTGCTGCTTGGTCCGCGCCTCGTCCATCGCCTGGCGGGCCACGTCCACCGGGTCGCCGACACCGTTACCGGGCTCGGGCGCGAACACCGGGACACCGGCCCGCTCACCGACCACCTGCAGCTGGGTGACCGCGTTCGGCCGCTGGAGGTCGGCCGCGACCAGCATCGGCGTCTGGTGCCGGGTCTCCTTCAGCCACTTGGCCAGCTTCCCGGCCAGGGTCGTCTTACCGGCACCCTGCAGACCGGCCAGCATGATCACCGTCGGCGGCCGCTTGGCCATCCGCAGCTCGCGGGTCTCGCCGCCGAGGATCGTGACCAGTTCCTCGTTGACGATCTTGATCACCTGCTGCGCCGGGTTCAGCCCGCCGCGCACCTCGGCGCCGCCGGCCCGCTCCCGGACCGCCGCGATGAAGTCCTTCACCACCGGCAGCGCGACATCCGCCTCCAGCAGCGCGATCCGGATCTCCCGTGTCGTCGCGTCGATATCGGCATCGGTCAACTTGCCCTTGCCACGCAAGTTCTTGAAGGTCGCCGACAACCGATCAGAAAGCGTATCGAACACGAAACAGTCCGTTCCTCAGAGAAAACCCGGTACAACCCCACCGAGTCTACCGACCACCCCGCCGGCGGCTGACTCCCGCAGCCGCGGGCTGATTGACAGGCAGTGCCCGCCGGGGCACCACGATCTAACCGGCAAATGACTGATCTATTGGTTAGGCGGGGTGTGATGGCGAAGAGCCGCGTGGTGCTGGACGGGCCTTCCAACCTGGGGTTGCGGCCGCCGGTGCCGGGGGCGGTGCCGGGGTGTTACAAGTTGGCGGGGGCGATCCGGGATCAAGGCTTCCTGCCGCGGATCGGGGCCGCGGACGCGGGGTACGTGACGCCGCCTCGGTACGACCGGGAGGGATGGAAGCCGGGCGACGGCGTCTTCAACGCCGAGGAGATCGCGGCGTACACGGTGAAGTTGGCGGATCGGCTGACCACACTGTTCGACGAGGAGCGCTTCGTCGTCCTGCTCGGCGGTGAGTGCAGCATCCTCCTCGGACCCGCGCTGGCCCTGAAGCGACGAGGCCGGTACGGCGTCGTCTACCTGGACGGTCACTCGGACTTCCGTACGGTCGACAACTCCCCGCACGTCGGCGCGGCCGGCGGTGAGGCACTCGCGTTGATCACCGGACGCGGGCAGGCGGATCTGACCGATCTCGAACAGCTCGGCCCGTACACGAGAGACACCGACGCGGCGCTGCTCGGCATCCGGGCGGACGACGAGTACGTCGGCGACGTGGAGGTGGCCGGGATCCCGGTCTGGCCGGCCCGTCACGATCGCCGAGGATCCCGCTCGGGCCGCGAGCGGCGTACTCGAGCACCTGGACGGGCTCGACGGGTTCTGGGTGCACCTCGACGTCGACATCCTCGACGCGAGCATCATGCCGGCGGTCGACAGCCCCGACCCGGGCGGCATCGATCACGCCCAGCTCGTCGAACTGCTGCGACCGTTGCTCGCGGCGCCGACCTGCCTGGGGATCGACATCGGCATCTTCGACCCCGACCTGGACCCGGACGGCAAGTACGCCGCCGAACTCACCGACACCCTGGTGGCGGCCCTTGACCTGACCTCGTGGGGAAGTTCCCAGACCAGTCCCTGGCCATGGGGTTCGGCTCGCCCGAGAACCCGCCGTACGCCGCCTGGCCACAGCTGCAGCTCCACCAGGAAGTCGTACGGCCCACCCGGAGACCGCGGGAGCGGCTCGAGCCTCAGCCGGGCCAACGGCGACGACTCGTCGGCCGTCGCTCCAAGCTCCGCAAGCCGCACCTCCACTGCGGTTCGGTCATCGCGGGTCAGGTACTGCCACATGATCGAGTGCCACACGACAGTCACGTGCCCGCGCGACAGCTCCAGCCCGCGCAGGAACGAGACCGCGTCCTCCCGCCGTACGTCGGCCGGCACTTCACGCGCGATCTCCAGAGCACCGCGCAACCGGGCCAGTCGCACAGGCATGTCCGGCCACACGTACGACGTGAGCGTGCGCGCGCCCTCCTCGGTCAGTGGGTTCACCGGCGCGATGTCGCTCCCGACCCGCTCGGCGATCCGCATTGGCACCGCCTTGAGTGCCTGCCCTGACCACGCCCCGTCAAAGACCACCGGACTGTCCGGCGCACCGAACGTCGTCCCGCCGGCCACGTTGTACCGGAAGTGGTCCGGCCGCAGGTTGAGCCCACCACTCGCCCCGATCTCGAACAGTCGCACCGGCAGCGGCACCGCGTCGACCAACTGCAGCAGACCGCCGTACAGCGCGGCAGCCCGGCCGACCTCGTTGGTCTGCGGCGGCTGGGTCAGCAGCGACCGCAGCTCGGCCGACCGGGATTGCAGCACCTGCTCGAACGCCTCCCATCCGAGCACCGGATCCCACGAGCCACCCACGCTCGGGTAGAACGCCGCGAGCTCCGGCGCCTCGCCTGCCAGCACGAGCCGGTGCACAGAGCCCAGCAACCGCAGTGCGATCGCATCACCGAACGGACGGTCCTCGTAGCCTGCCAACAGGCCGGTGGACACCCCACCGACCTCGTAGTCGTCCACGAGGAGCCGGCACAGCTCGGCGTACATCGACGAGCCGAGGTCCTCGCAGGCGACCGCTTGACGCTGAAGAGTCTCTACGACATGCACACTGCTGACACTAGAAGGTCAAGCGATCCAGGACCGTCTTTGCCGTCGTACGCGCGTCTTCGTCGTCGAGCGGCGAGCCGTGGCTGTCAGTGAGGTAGAAGACGTCCACACACTCGGCACCCAGCGTGCTCACGTGGGCGGAGCGGATGTCCGCGCCAGTGGACGCGATGGCCGCAGTCACGTCGTACAGGAGGCCCGGACGGTCGTGGGCTCGCACCTGCAGCACCGTGGCCGTCTCTGATGCACCAGGCAACAGGTCCACCCGGCTGGCGACCCGTGCCTTCACCGCAGTCGAGTCGCGAGCAGCCAAACGCCGTACGAGGTCAGTGTCGTCGCGTAGGGCGACTGCAAGGCGGTCCCGCAACCGCACTGGGTCAGGCGGTGAGCCAGCCACGGTCCACTGCGAGATCCCCAGTCCCTCGACCGACGTGATGACCGCAGACCGTACGGCGAGCCGCTCAACCGCCAGCACAGCCGCAACAGTCGACAGCGTGCCCACCTGATCGGGTACGGCGACATTGACCCGCATGTCACCGAGATGCTCGGAAACGGTCACGCCGAGCCGTCCTACGCCGACGATCTGGTGCAGCGTCGGTACGGGAAACGGCGGAGCGTCGGTCCACATGCTCTCCCCTCCCCCGGACAGCTCACTGCGCACG
This sequence comes from uncultured Actinomycetota bacterium, assembly GCA_963770725.1. Lineage (GTDB taxonomy): Bacteria > Actinomycetota > Actinomycetes > Propionibacteriales > Kribbellaceae > Kribbella. Next base: position 457,592 of record CAVYQT010000002.1, on the reverse strand, counting down.
CGTCGGCACAGCTCACCGACCAGCCGCATCCGCCACGGTGAGGAGGCTGCAGGACCGGCCGCACGCGCGTCGGCGTACGTGAGGGCTTCCAGCAGGTCCAGAGTCTCGGTAGTGCGGACGATTCCGGCAACCAACTCAACAGTCATGGGATCGTCCAGGTCTCGCCGCGTGGCGACCTGGGCGAGCATCAGGTGCTGCCGGACCAGCAGCGCGATCGTGTCCGCGTCCGAATCGTTGAACCCGAGCCGACGAGCGACAGCCCCCGCGATCACCGCGCCTGTGACGCTGTGGTCGCCCTCGACCGCCTTACCCAGGTCGTGCAGCAGTGCGGAGACCAGCATCAGGTCAGGCCGCCGTACGTCGCGGACCATCTTCGAAGCCTCGACACACGTCTCCAGCAGGTGCCGGTCGACGGTGAACCGGTGGATGGCGGACTGCGGCGGCCGGAACCGCACGGTGTCCCACTCCGGCAGAATGCGCGAGATGTAGCCGGCCTGGTCCAGCGCCTCCCACACTTCGAGCAGACCGCTGCCCGCACCCAGCAGAGCGCACAGCAGCCGCCGAGCCTCACCCGGCCAGGGTTCAGAAAGCGCCAGAGCACGATTCGCCAACCGCCCGCAGACAGCAGGCGACAAGACAAGCTCTCGATCCGCGGCAACAGCAGCAGCGCGCAGCCCCAGTATTGCGTCCCGCTCCGGCCGTGCGTCCGGCATCAGGACGACTTCTCCCTCGTGCTGGCCGACGCCCTCGTCGAGTGCCAGCAGCAACGGTCCCCCGGTGCGCTGACGACGCCTGGACCGAGGCGGCCGGGTCATCAGGCTCTCGATCCGCCGCCAGGACACGTCACACACGTGGGCGAGTGTCCGACCGGTCGAGTACACGTGCCGCAGGAGCTGATCCCGGCCGCCCATGCCCAGCCCAGCGGCAACCTCTCCGGCCACGTCGGCAACCAGTCGATCAGTGGATCGCCCGGCAACCGTGTGCAGCTCGTCCCGGATCTCCAGCAGGTCCAGCCGCGCCCGCTCCACCACCTGATGCGGTACGTCGATCAACCACGACGCCACCAAGGCACGCAGTACGACGGCATCCCGCAGGCCGCCGTACGCCTCCTTGAGATCGGGCTCGGCGAGGTGTGCGAGCTCTCCGACGGACGAGGCACGGTCCTTGCACGCCTGGGCCAGTGCGGGCAGCCGGGTCTTGGCGGTACGGCGCCAGTCCGCCATCAGCACGGACCTCAGCTGCAGTGTGAGATGTGAGTCCCCCGCGACGTGCCGTGCATCCAGCAGGCCGAGGGCGACCCGGATGTCGTCGGCAGCCGCCTTCTGGGCCTCCGCGACCGTGCGGACGCTATGGTCCAGCTTGGTCCGGGAGTCCCACAGCGGATACCAGATCTGTGCGGCCAGCTCGTCCACCCGTGGGTACCCCTCGGCGTGCACGAGCATCACGTCGAGGTCGCTGTACGGCGACAGCTCCTCCCGGCCGTAGCCGCCGACAGCGACCAGCGCGACGCCCTCGGTAGGTACACCGAGGGCGTCACAAGCCTTGGAGAGGAGCAGGTACAGCAGCGCGTCGGCTTCCTCGGCACGAGCGCGCCGCTGTTCTGCTCGATCAACCATCTACAGGGCGTCCCTAGAGTGCATCGCCGTCGAGTTCACCGGTGCGGACCCGGACGATCGACTCGACCGGAGTCACCCAGACCTTGCCGTCACCGATCTTGCCGGTCTGCGCGGCCTTGACGATCACGTCCAGCACGTCCGCGCTGTCACCGTCCTCGACGACGACCTCGACCCGGACCTTCGGGACCAGGTCCACCTCGTACTCCGCGCCGCGGTAGACCTCGGTGTGGCCCTTCTGCCGGCCGTAGCCGCTGGCCTCGGTCACCGTCATGCCGGTGACGCCGAACGTCTCCAGCGCGGCCCGGACGTCCTCCAGCTTGTGCGGCTTGACCACCGCGGTGATCAGCTTCATGCGTGCGCACCTTCCTTCGAAGCCTCAGTGGTCTCGGTGTCGGCCCCGGCCTGCGGCCGGGCGAGAGCGTTGTGGCCGCGCAGGCCGGCCGCGCCGAGGAAGTCGTACGCCGTCTCCGCGTGCTCGACCTGGTCGAGACCGGCGACCTCGTCGTCCTCCCTGACCCGGAAGCCGATGGTCTTGTCGATCACCTTGCCGAGCAGGAAGGCCACGGCGAAGGAGTACACCGCGACCACCAGGTTGGCCAACGCCTGCTTGCCCAGCTGCGAGACGCCGCCACCGTAGAACAGGCCGTTCACGGCCGACGGGGCGGCCGCCGTACCCAGGAAGCCGATCGCCAGCGAGCCGACCAGACCGCCGACCAGGTGGATGCCGACCACGTCGAGGGAGTCGTCGAAGCCGAGCTTGTACTTCAGCGAGACCGCGAAGGCGCAGATCCCACCGGCCACGAGACCGAGGATGATCGAGCCGACCGGGGTGAGCGCACCACAGGCCGGGGTGATCGCGACCAGACCGGCGATCGCACCGGAGGCCATTCCCAGCGTGGTGGCCTTGCCGTGCCGGATCCGCTCCACGATCAGCCACCCGATCACGGCGGCCGCGGTGGCGACCTGGGTGTTGACGAAGGTGACCGCGGCGGTGGTGCCGGCGCTCAGCGCGGAGCCCGCGTTGAAGCCGAACCAGCCGAACCACAGCAGTGCGGCACCGAGAACGACCAGCGGCAGGCTGTGCGGCCGCATCGGGTCCTTGCGCCAGCCGATCCGCTTGCCCAGCACGATCGCCAGGGCCAGCGCGGCCGCACCGGCGTTCACGTGCACCGCCGTACCGCCGGCGAAGTCGATCGCGCCCAGGCTGTCGCCGATCCAGCCGCCGTTGCCGTCGTCCAGGAACCAGACAGAGTGCGCGACCGGGAAGTACACCAGCGTCGTCCAGCCCACCACGAACACGATCCAGCCGCGGAACGAGGCCCGGTCGGCGATGGCGCCCGAGATCAGCGCCGGCGTGATGATCGCGAACATCAGCTGGAACGCGACGAAGGCGAGTGTCGGGATCGTCCCGCTGACCGCGTCGGGTGAGATCAGGCCGGACAGGCCGACCTCGGAGAAGTTGCCGATCACATGCCCGGTGTCACCGCCGAACGTCAGTGAGTAACCGACCACCACCCACAACAGTGTGACGACGGCGATGGTGATGGCGCTCATCATCATCATGTTCAGCACGCTCTTGACGCGCACCATGCCGCCGTAGAAGAAAGCCAGGCCCGGTGTCATCAGCATCACCAGGGCGGCGCTTACCAAGACCCAGGCGGTATCGCCGGCGTTGATCTCCATCAACGTCATCCCTTCCATCGATCTGGGGGTGGCCGGGCGTCGTCAGTCGGGAGAACTCCACATCGCCGGGGAGCCCGCGCTCAGCCACACCGCACACGGTGTCGGCGTGCGGTTTCAGCCGATCGGTCCGTTTGTTTCAGGCATGTGACAAACAGGGCGTTCAGGTGACATCGACGTGACATCGGCGAAGGTGTGGCACTCTGGCCTGGACCACACGGGCACGCAGCCGCGCCACTGCACCCGTCCGAACTGGGGACGCGAAATGGGGATTAATCACGGGGTGAGGCCGCGCCGAGGCAGGCCACGAGACCCCGATGCCGAGCCGAGGATCCGCCGGTACGCCGTGCAGCTGCTGCTGGAGCGCGGCTTCGACGGAATGACGGTGGACGACGTGGCCGAGGCCGCTGGAGTGGGCAAGGCGACGATCTACCGACGCTGGGTGAGCAAGGAGCAACTGGCCAACGACGCCCTGGCCGACCTGTTCGACGTCGAGATCCCCGACGCCGACACCGGGTCGATCGAGGGCGACCTGCGCCAGGTCTACACCGATGCTCTGAAGTTCGTGAACAGGAAAGAAGGGCTGGCCCTGATCCGCCTGGCGGTGTCGGAGGCGAACCGCGACGAGCGGTCCGCCGAGATCTACCGTGCCTTCCTGGACAGGCGGATCCAGCTCACGCAGGACGCACTGGACCGGGCCCGGGCCCGGGGTGAGCGGGTCCGGAGCACGGTGGACCCGGTGCTGATGGTGCAGTGGCTGGCCGGCGTGTTCGTCATCCGGGCGCTGACCGGTGAGTCGATGCCGGCGCCCGAGGACGCCGACCGCCTGCTGAGGTTCACCCTGCGCTGCATCATGGAGGAGGGTTCAGGGCCGGATCCCCGGCCCTAGGGCGACGGCGTCCACGGCTAGCTCGGTGACGCGCAGCACCTTGCCCGAGCGGACGTCCCAGGCGAGCACCCAGCCACGGACCTGGATCAGCGGCTTGTAGTCGTCGTACCAGCCCAGTACGGCGCAGCAGCCGGGCTCCCGGAGGCCCTGCGGGTCCATGGCCGGTGTGCTGCGGTCTGACTCCGCCAGCACGAGCAGGCTGCTGGGCATTGCGCGCAGAGTGGAGATGGCCGCCACCACCTGTGGCTGAGAGGCCTTGCTGGGCACCTGCTGGATGTCGTTCGCGACGAACAGCCGGGCCGCCATCGTGTACGTCGAGAAGGTCTGGCCGACCCAGGTCCGCACCGGCAGTCGCAGCTCGCTGTCCACCGTCCACTCGCCGTTGACGAGGTACCGGAGCACGGCGCCGCTGTCGATCCGGTACGGCGAGGTGACCGACGCGGGGTTCGTCACCGCCTGGATCGCGGTCACCGGTTTCTCTCCGGCACCGCCCTCGCCCACCAGCACTCGATAGGCCACACCGGGGCCGCTCACCAGGATGCGCTCGGCGTTCGGCAGCCAGGACACGCTGCTGACGTCCGGGCTGGGCAGGGTGAAGCGGAAGACCTCCGCGGTGGTCACGTCGACCGTGACCAGCTCGCCCGGCTGCGGGAAGGCCGCGAACCGTCCGTCGGGTGAGATCGCTCCGGAGCTCAGCGGTGATCCGGTGCGGATCGGCCGCAACTGCAGGTCGGCGCGTGCCCAGGTCGAGTCGCCACCGAGCAGGAGCGCGTCGTACCGGCCGCCGCTCTCCTCGAGCACCACCGCGGCCAGGTTCTCGAGCGGATTCTCGGACAGCCGCGCGGGATCGTCCGGCAGGCTCAGACGGTCGCCGAGCGGTGTGTAGACCCGGTCGAGGAATCGCTCGCTGCCGGCCGGTGGCGCGACCCAGTAGTCGATCCCGGCAATCTGCCCGGTCGGTGGGACGTAGCCCGGAGGGAGCGAGGGCGTGGTCGGTGGTGGGACGAACTCGGCGTTCCTGCTCCCGCTGACGCCGACTCCGATCGCCGCACCCACGGCGATGCCCAGCACAGTCAGCAGGGCGATCAGGATGCTGCGCCGCCGACGGTTTCTGGTCGCCAAGCCCTCGGCCCAGGCCTCGTCGGCCAGGTCCGGCTCCGGCAGCCGGTCCGCGGCCCGGTACAGCAGGGGCTGGATGTCCTCGCGCCTCATCGCGGTTCTCCCGCGTCACGCCAGTCGCCCGCGCCGAGCGCCGTACGGAAGCGGCTGAGGGCGGCCAGGGCGTGGCTGTGCACAGTGGTGTTGGACAGGTTGAGTACGTCGGCCACCTCGAACTCGGTCAGCTCCTCCAGATGCAGCAGCACGAACACAGCGCGCTGAGCGGGAGTCAGCGCGGCCAGTGCGAGCTTGACCGGGTCGTCCTCGTCCGGGAACGCCTTCACCCGGTTCCACCGGACCAGAGCCGGCTGGTAGAGCAGCCGCTGGACGAACGCGTCCGGATCGTCCGCCCTCGTCCAGGCCAGTGAGAGCCGGCTGAAGGCGTGCAACAGCGCATCCTCTGCTCGCTCCAGGTCGCCGTACACGAGGTACGCCGTACGGAGCCATCTACCCTGCCGCGCGTCGACATACGAGGCGAAGTCCGGGTCGACCGATTCCTGCATCCACCCTCCCGCCTCTATTCAACTCCTCAACTACTGCGCGCGGCCACCGCCAGACGGGTCCCTTCCGTGATCAGATCCGCATTGATACCTCCGGCGGCCATCAGACCCGCCGCGGCCGCCGGCATCACCGTTGCGCGGGCGTCGGTCACGTTGCCGGCCACGAAGACGCCAGGAACGGCTGTGGCGCCCTGCGGGTCGGCCGCCACGACGGTGCCCGTCATCAGGCCGTTGGCGTCCTGTTCGACGATCTCGAGGCCTAGGTCGGCCAGGAAGCCCGCACGGGCCCGCATGCTGGTCTGCACCGCCAGCGCCTGGCGCGCGATGACTCTGCCACCCTCCAGCAGCACACCGGTCAGCTTGTCGTTCTGCACCTCGAGCTGCTCGACTTTCCCTTGTACTACAGAGATTCCGCGAGCTGCGAGCTGCTCCCACTGCTCGTCGGTCGGCTCCGGCGCGGTGTGCAGGAACAGCGTCACGTCGTCGCTCAACTGCCGGAACAGCAGGGCCTGGAACGTCGCCATCCCACTGGTCGCGAGAATGCCGATCGCCTGGTCACGCACTTCCCACCCGTGGCAGTACGGGCAGTGCAGCACGTCGCGTCCCCACCGCTCGGCAAGTCCACGGACGTCGGGCAGCACGTCGGTCAGCCCGGTCGTCACCAGCAGCCGCCGGCCCTGGTACGTCGTACCGTCGGCAAGCTCGACTGTGAACAGTTCGTCCCGGCGGACCGCTGTCACGGTGCCGGTCGCGAACTCACCGCCGTACCCGGCCACCTCCTGGCGGCCGAGCGCGTACAGCTCGACCGGTGGGATCCCGTCGCGGGTCAGGAAGTTGTGGACCCCCTCGGCGGGTGCATTACGCGGCGTACCGTCGTCGACGACCAGCACTGACCGGCGCGACCGCACCAGCGCCAGCGCACCACTCAGCCCGGCGGCTCCCCCGCCGACCACCATCACGTCGTACTTCTTCATCTTCGGACTCCTTCGCTCGGTACCTCGAGGGTCCGTGATGGTCAGCGCTTTCGACAACTTTCTTTGCCACTATGGCAAAGTAGAACACCATGGAGACCTACGAAGACGTCCTCGAGGCGGTCGGACCGCGGTTGCGGATGCTGCGGGCCGAGCGGAAGACGACGCTGGCCCAGCTGTCCGAGTCCACCGGGATCTCGGTGAGCACGCTGTCCCGGCTGGAGTCCGGTCAGCGCCGGCCGACGCTGGAGCTGCTGCTGCCCCTCGCACGTGCGCACCAGGTGCAGCTGGACGAACTGGTGGACGCGCCGCCGACGGGCGATCCGCGGATCCACGCGAAGCCGATCAAGCGGCACGGCACGGTCCACATCCCGCTGTCCCGGCGGCCGGGCGGACTGCAGGCGTTCAAGCAGATCGTGCCGGCGGGCTGGCCGGGCGGTGAGGTGGTGCAGAAGACGCACGAGGGCTACGACTGGGTCTATGTGCTGTCCGGGCGGATCCGGCTGGTGCTCGGCGACAACGACTTCATGCTGGGCGAGGGAGAGGTCGCGGAGTTCGACACCCGGGTGCCGCACTGGTTCGGCAACCCCGGGCCGGGTCCGGCCGAGATGTTGTGCCTCTACGGCCCCCAAGGTGAGCGGATGCACGTGCGCGCCCGCACCCGGTAGCCTGCGCCCGTTCGATCCCGGAGTGTGGAGGAGCTGTAGTGAGCATCGCGTTGTTCACGCTGGGCGGCACCATCTCGATGGCCGGCAACCACCGGCTCACCGGTGACGACCTCACCGCGGCTGTGCCAGGCCTGGCCGACGTCGGTCACGCCGTCGAGATCCAGGATGTCGAGAAGGTCCCCAGTGCCAATCTGACCGCCTCGAAGATGCTCGACGTGGTCGACGCCGCCTCCAAGGCCGTGGCGGACGGTGCCACCGGCGTCGTCGTCACCCAGGGAACCGACAACCTCGAAGAGACCGCCTTCCTCGTCGACCAGGTGTGGCCGCACCCGCATCCGTTCGTCCTCACCGGTGCGATGCGCAACCCGACTCTCGCCGGTCCTGACGGTCCGGCCAACCTCCTGGCCGCCGTACGCGTCGCCTGCTCCCCTGCCGCCCGTGACCTCGGTGCACTGGTCGTGTTCAAGGAGGAGATCCACGCGGCCCGGTGGGTGCGCAAGACCCACAGCACCAGTACGGCGACCTTCGTGTCCCCCAACACCGGTCCGATCGGCCACGTGGTCGAGGACCGGGTCCGCGTGCTGACGCGTCCGTTGCGGCTGGACGGCGTACACGGCAGGGCTGAGCCGGCTGAGCTCGACGCGACCCGGGTGGCACTGTACACGGTGACGATGGACGACGACGGTCTCCTGCTGCAGGGGCTCGCGGACACTCACCAGGGTCTGGTCCTTGCCGGGTTCGGTGTGGGTCACGTGCCGTCCGCACTCGCCCCTGTGCTGGGTGAGCTGGCTGCCGCGATGCCGGTGGTGCTGACGTCGCGGACCGGTGGTGGTCCGGTACTGCGGAACACCTACACGTCGGTGGGGTCGGAGTCCGACCTGCTGCAGCGTGGACTGATCGACGGCGGGTTCCTGGACCCCTACAAGGCGCGGGTGCTCCTTCGGTTGCTCCTGGCAACGGATGACGACCTCACGGCGGCTTTCGCGCAGTACCAGTGAGTCCACGGACAAGCGAAAATGATTGCCTCAAGCAACATTCGAGAGACAGAGAGACCTTCGATAATCACAAGGCCCGGCGACCGTGTCAATAGTTGGCCCGAAGATCGGACGAATCGTGACCAATCTTCGCCAACCGCTTGACCCAGGCGCCGTACAGTGCTCGGATCGTCTCCGCTCGGGGAACCGATTTCGAGGACTTGGAGATGGTTGCGCCGTGGTCGAGCAGGCACAGGGCAGCGGGGACAACAGCGATTACGCGGCGGTCGGCGGTGGGCCGGCGATCGCCTCGGTGGTGGACCTCTTCTACCAGAAAGTTTTGGCCGATCCGCAGCTCACTGGTTACTTCGCCGACACCGATCTGGCCCGGCTCAAACGGCACCAGGTGCAACTGGTCTCGCAGGTGATGGGTGGTCCGGTGTCGTACGAGGGCGCCGACCTGGCGGAGGCGCACAAGGGCCGCGGGATCACCGGCGACGACTTCGGCAAGGTGGTCGTGCACCTGGTCGACGCGTTGGAGGCGCACGAGGTGCCGGCCGACATCGTCGGACGGGTCGTGGCGGCGCTGGGGGCTACCCAGGACGACATCGTCACCGTGCACTGAGCCGGGGATGGACCCGGCCGCGCTGAAGAGCAGCTGGGCCCTGGTCGCGAAGTCGGGCGACGAGGTGCCGTTGTTCTTCTACTCTCACCTGTTCCTTTCCCATCCCGAGGTCCGGGAGATGTTCCCGGTCTCCATGGCCCACCAGCGGGACAAGCTGGTCGGCGCACTCGGTGCCGTGGTCAGCAACGCGGCACAGCTCGACCAGGTCGTGCCGGTCCTGCAGCAGCTCGGCCGGGACCACCGCCGGTTCGGCGCGGTGGCCGAGCACTACTCGGCGGTCGGGGCGTCGCTGCTCGCGACCCTGCAGCACTTCCTCGGCGCCGCCTGGACCGCCGAGCTGGCCGCCGACTGGGCCGAGGCGTACGGTCTGGTCGCGACCGTGATGGTCCAGGCCGCCGAGGAGTCGGCGGAGGACAGCCCGGCCTGGTGGGGCGGCGAGGTCCTCGGGGTCGATCGACGCACGATGGACGTGACGATCGTGCAGATCCGCCCTGAGCAACCCCTCGACTACCAGCCCGGACAGTCGGTCGCGCTGGAGATCCCGTACCGGCCGCGGCGCTGGCGCTACTACAGCCCGGCCAGCGCGCCGCGCACCGACGGCTCCTTCGAGCTGCACATCGGCCTGGTGCCTGGCGGCCAGGTCAGTGGGCCGGCCGTGCGGTCGCTCAAGCGCGGCGACCCGGTCCGCCTCGGCGCTCCGGTCGGCGACAGCCTGAAGCTGCCGGACAACGGCCGGGACATCCTGATGGTGGCCGGCGGTACCGGTCTCGCGCCGTTCCGGGCGATGCTCGAACAGCTCGACCGCCGCACCCAGCCGGCCGAGGTGCCAAGGGTGCATCTGTTCCACGGCGCCCGGATGCCGTGGAACCTCTACGAGCACAAGCAGCTCAGCAGCCTGACCCGGCGGCCGTGGTTCAGCTACACCGGCGTGGTCTCCGACGACAAGTCGTTCCCCGGCCCGCGCGGTCCGGTGGGTACGATCGCGGCGGACCACGGGCCCTGGGCGGGCCGTACCGCCTTGGTGTGCGGCTCCCCCGGTATGGTCCGGCAGACCGTCGAAGAACTCACCGGAGCCGGTGTCCCGGCGGCCGACATCCGCACCGAGTCCCTCGGGACCACGACCTCGGCAGGGGGCCAGCAGTGACGCCCGAAGATCCGTTCGCCCGGAGACCCGCCCAGTCGCCGTACGCGATCAGGCACCAGACCTTTCGAAGCCGGCGCAGGGGCCTGGACCCGGACGAAGTGGCGGCGTACCTGAGCGGACTGGCCGAACAGATCGAGTACGCCGACGCGGACCGGGCCGAGCTCCGGGCTGAGGTCGAGCGGCACCGGAACAGCACACCGGACGCCGATCAGCGTGCGCATATCACCGCGCACGCCGTCGGGTTGCTCAGCCAGGCCCAGCAGATCGCGGACAACCTCGTCGCCGAGGCCGAGCAGTACGCGAAGGATCTGGTGGAGTCGGCCCGCGGTCAGCAGCGGGACGCGCTCGAGCAGGCGCGCGACTCGGTGGAGTCGGCGGTCAAGCACCTGCCGCCCAGCGATGCGCAGGCGGCCGAGCTCGAGTACGTCCGCACCTTCACGAAGGTGGCCAGGGTCCAGCTCCGGTCCGTCCTCGACGCCCTTGCGGAGCAGGTGGAGCGACTCGGTCAGCTACCGCGGGTGCCGGAGGAACCGGCCAACCACGCGACCAGCCACGAGGAGATCCAGTGGTGGACGGACCTGTCCACGGACACGGCCGACGCTCTCCGCGACTCCCGGTCCCAGGCCGGTCATCGTCGATCCATCTGACCGCGGCGGTCCGGAGACGGTTACCGGGCATGTCGAAGAGGTGGTAGCCGCGCGTCACTGCCTTCGCCACAACGCCTGAGAGCGGTACCTGCAGCGGGTTGGCCGCGGCCTGCGCGCCACCGAGGTCCACGACGAACCCGAGGTCCCGGTGGGCGTACGGCCGCCGCTCGCCCGTCCCGAAGCCGGCCGCGACGTTCTTGGCTGCCCGCTTGCCCTGCCGCTCCGCGTGCTGCGCTGTCATCGGTGATCCTCGGTCGCTTCATGCTTCCTGGGTACCAGATCCCACCCAGGGCGAACGAGACCTCAGTCGAGCAGCGCGTCGACGAACTGCTCGGGGTCGAACGGGGCGAGGTCGTCCGGGCCCTCGCCCAGGCCGACCAGCTTGACCGGGACGCCGAGCTCGCGCTGGACCGCGATCACGATGCCGCCCTTCGCCGTACCGTCGAGCTTGGTCAGGACCAGGCCGGTGACGTTGATGACCTCGGCGAACACCCGGGCCTGGGTGAGGCCGTTCTGGCCGGTGGTGGCGTCGATGACGAGCAGCACCTCGTCCACCTCGGCGGACTTCTCGATCACCCGCTTCACCTTGCCGAGCTCGTCCATCAGGCCCGTCTTGGTGTGCAGCCGTCCGGCGGTGTCGACGAGGACGACGTCCGCCTCCTCCTCGATGCCCTGCTTGACCGAGTCGAACGCGATGCTGGCCGGGTCACCGCCCTCGGGCCCGCGCACAGTGCGCACCCCGACCCGCTCGCCCCACGTCTGCAGCTGGTCCGCGGCCGCCGCCCGGAACGTGTCCGCCGCGCCCAGTACGACGTGCTTGTCCTCGGCGACCAGGACCCGGGCCAGCTTGCCGACCGTGGTGGTCTTGCCGGTGCCGTTCACCCCGACCACCAGGACGACGGCCGGCTGGGACTCCTTGCGGCTCACCTTGAGTGAGCGGTCCAGCGACGGGTTGACCAGCGCGATCAGCTCTTCGCGAAGGATCTGCCGGGCCTGCTCGCCGCCGACGCCCTCGACCCGGATCCGGGTCCGCAGCCGCTCGACCAGCTCCTGTGTGGGCGTCACACCGACGTCAGCGGTGATGAGGGTGGTTTCGATGTCCTCCCACGCCTCTTCGTCCAGCTTGTCCCGCGAAAGCAGCGCGAGCAGCCCCTTGCCCAGCGAGCCCTGCGACCGTGCCAGCCGGGCCCGCAGCCGGACCAGTCGGCCCTGCGCGGACTCGGGCATCTCGAGCGTCGTGCCCGGCTCCTCGGGGAGCTCGGTGTCCTCCAGTGTCCGGGTCGGGGTGTCCCGCGGCTCCTCCGCGTCGTCACCGACCTTCGGCTCCGCGGTCTCCAGCGGCGCCGGCTGGGTGGACGGCGGCAGCTGAGCCTTGCGGCGGCGGGTCACGACCAGTCCGGCGGTACCGGCGAGCAGGACCACAGCGGCCACGATGATGACGATCAGGACGGAGTCGGCGAGCAGTGGAGTCACGGTTCCCCATCTTGACAGACACCCGGCCCGCCACCCGCATTCGTCACGTCAGGCACACCAGCTGTCGCGGTACGTGAGGAGGTACCAACTCGGGCCGGTGGGTGAGAAGGACGACGGTGCGGTGGCCGGCCGCGGCGAACAGGTCCTCGAGCAGAGCCCGGCCGGTCTCCTCGTCCAGGTGCTCCGTCGGCTCGTCGAGCACGAGTACGTCGCGATCGGCCAGGAGCAGACGGGCGAATGCGAGCCGCTGGCGCTCACCGCCCGACAGCCGCGCACCGTGCTCGCCGACCATGGTGTCGAGCCCGTCCGGCAGATTGTCCACGAACGCCCCGAGTCGAGCCCGGTACAGCGCCCTCCACAGCATCAGGTCATTCGCTTCCGGCCTGGCGAGCAGGAGGTTCTCCCGGATGCTCGTGTCGAACACGTGGCTCTCCTGCGTCAGAAGCCCGACCACAGATCGCACCTGGTCGCCCTCGAGCCTGGTGAGGTCCACACCGTCCAGCAGGACCTCGCCGGCCCGAGGCTCCATGAACCGCAGCAGCACGGCCGCCAGCGTGCTCTTGCCCGAACCACTCGGCCCGGTGACCACCACTCGGCTCCCGGCCGGCATGTCCAGACTCAGCCCATCCAGTACGTCGTCCTCGCCGTACCCGACCCTGAGGAGCTTCACCTCCAGGTCACGCCCGTCTGGCAACGGCTGCGGGCTGGTGGGCTCGACCACCGGCTCGGGGCTGTCCAGGAGCTCCTGTACTCGGCCGAGTGAGGCCCGGACGCGGATGGCGAGCTGGGCAGCGGCTGGGATGCCTCCGAGTACGTCGGCGAGCGCGAGCGGCGTCAGGACGAGTACTGCGAACACCGCTCCGGTGATGTTCGCCGTATTGCCGAGCACGAGCCCGGCCACGGTCGCGCCGCCGACGCACAGCATGAGCAACGCACTGCCGAGCCCAGCGCTCCAGGCCGAGCGTCGCTCCGCGCCGGCCAGCTTCGCGTCGCTGGCACTGAAGGAGTTGAGTACGTCGTCGACCGCGTTGAAGGCGACCACGTCTGCTGCAGTGAGGAGTGTCTCGGTTGCTGCGGCCGCCACCTCGCCGCGGGAGCCGGCGATCTTCCGCTCGGCCCGTGCGGCCGTCCGTGCAGTCAGCCACGGTACGACGGTGCACGCGACGAGGACTGCGAAAGCCACGGCAGCGCCTGCTGTGGGGAGCAGCAGGGCCAGGAGGACGACGGTTGCTGTGGCCGTCACTGCCGCCACTACAACGGGCAGGAGGACTCGCAACCAGAGGTCGAGTACCGCGTCGACGTCGAGCACGAGGCGTGCCAGGAGGTCGCCCTTGCGGCGTGAGCTCAGGCCACCCGGTGCGAGCTTCTCCAGCCGGCCGGTGATGCGTGCCCGGGTCTCCCCCAGCACTCGGTACGCCGCGTCGTGCCCGACCAGCCGCTCGACGTACCGGAACACGCCCCGGCCGACGCCGAACGCCCGTACGGCCACGATCGCGACCATCAGGATCAGCACCGGAGGCTGAGCCGCCGCAGTGGTGATCAACCAAGCCGAGGTGGCCAGCAACGCTACCGCAGAGCCCGCCGCCAACACCCCAGTCAGCAGCGCCAAGCCGAGCCGTCCCCACACCCGCCCCTGCGGCCGAACGAGTCTCCAGAGCTCTGCCCCGCCGACCTGCCTCCGCGTGCCGGCGGCGCCAACGGCCCTCCGTGCGCTCATGCGTTCACCAGCTCTCTCGCGCCTATGGTGACTGTTCGGTCTGCGGCAGCGATCAGCGCCGGCCGGTGGGCGACCATGAGCACCGTCCGGCCGCCGGCACGCAGGCCTGCGATCACGGTGGCTTCGGCTTCGGCATCCAGCCCAGCCGTTGGCTCGTCCAGCAGCAACACGGGTGCATCCGTGATCAACGCGCGAGCCAGCGCCACCCGGCGCTGTTGACCGCCCGACAACAGCTGCCCCTGCTCCCCCACCGGCTTGTCGAGACTGAGCTCGCTAGCCCCGGCTCCGATCAACGCCAGTCGCACCTCGTCGTCCGACGCTCCCGGGCGGCCCAGCCGCACGTTGTCCGCGACCGTGCCCATCCGCAGCCCCGGCCGCTGCGGCACCCACGCGAACTGCCGCCTCCACTCCGCCGGCGCGAACTCGTCGGCCGCACTCCCACCGGCGACCACCACACCGCGTTCGGGCTCGACAAACCCGAGCAGCACGGCCAGCACCGTCGACTTGCCCGCCCCACTCGGGCCGGTGAGTGCAACCACCTCACCTGGCCGGACGTCGAGGTCGAATCCGTCCAGTGCCGGCTCGTCGCAACCCGGGTACCGCACTGTCACGTCGTACAGGTGGAGGGAGCTCTCGCGCAGGTCTGGTACGTCAATGCGGTCGCCTCGCTCGGGCAGTGGTGTCTCCAGAACGCGGAACACCTCTTCGCTCGCGGCAACCCCGTCGGCACTGGCGTGGAAGTGCATGCCGACCTGCCGCAGCGGGAGGTATGCCTCGGGCGCGAGGATCAGCACCATCAACGCCGTCTCCAGTCCGAGCCTGCCTTCGACGAGTCGGAGCCCGACCCCGACCGCGACCAACGCGACCGAGATGCTGGCCAGCAGTTCCAGCGCCAGCGACGACAGGAACGCCAGCCGCAGACTGCTCATCGACGCCACCCGGTGCTTGTCGGTCACCCGCCGTACGGCGGCCTCCTGGGCCTTGGCGCGGCCGAACAGCTTGAGCGTCGGAAGTCCGGCGACGACATCTGCGAAGTGGTGCGCCAGGACGGACAGCGCGTGCTGACGACGTCTGCTGTGTGCCTGGGTCGCCCAGCCGATCAAGGCCATGAAGATCGGGATCAGCGGCAGGGTGACCAGCACGGTCCCGGCGGCGATCAGGTCGCCGGTCGCCGTCCAGCCGATCACTCCGGCCGGAACGGTTGCCGCCAGCACCAACTGCGGGAGGTAGCGGGCGAAGTACGGGTCCAGGTCGTCGAGTCCCTTGGTCAGCAGGGTTGTCAGCGCACTACTGCGTTCGCCGCTGAGCCACACCGGCCCCAGCTTCAGCGAGCGCTCCAGCACCTGGCGTCGCAACGTTGACTTCACCGCAGCCGCCGCTCGCTGCGCCACCACCTCCTGCCCCCACACCAGCAGCGCCCGGCAAACCACCACAGCGCCCAGCCCCCACGCGACACCGGTGATCGGGTCACCGTGCAGGACCACGCCGGCGATGCCGCGCGCAAGCAAGACGGCCTGCACGATGATCAACAGCCCGCTGGCAACGCCGATCACCACCGAGGCAGCGAGAAAGCTCCGAGCCGCCCGCGCCCTCCGCAGCAGCCGCGGATCCAGCGGCTTCATGCGACCGCGACCGGCTCGACCATGACGCGTTTGCGGAACACCCAGTAGGTCCAGCCCTGGTACAGCATCACCACCGGCAAGAAGATCGCGGCAATGATCGTCAAGATCTTCAACGTGTACGGCGATGACGCCGCATCAACTGTTGTCAATGTTGATCCGGGATCAAGTGTTGACGGCATAACGGCCGGGAACATCGCGGCGAACAACGACGCCACGGCCAGCCCGACCGCGAGCGCCGTACCGATGAAGGCCCAGCCTTCCCGGCGGACGCGGTTCGCGAGCAGCCCGCCGGCGAAGGCGAGCACGGCGGCGGCCGCGACGATCACGGAGCCGGTGTCACCGCGGATCGCCTGGGCCCACCAGAGGAACGCGACCACCAGAACGGCGGCGATCAGACCTGCGCGGGAGGCCAGACGATTGGCACGATGCCGCAGATCGTCGGTGGTGCGCAGCGCCAGGAAGATCGCGCCGTGGGCGACGAAGACCGCGGTGACAGCGACAGCCCCGAGGAGCGCGAAGGGACTCAGCAGGTCGCCGAGGTTCCCGACGTACTCGTAGGACGCGTCCAGCGGAACGCCGCGAACCAGGTTCGCGAACGTCAGTCCCCACAGGAACGCGGGCACGACCGACCCGATTGCGATGAGCGTGTCCATCCGCCCGCGCCAGCTCAGGTCGTCGCGCTTGCCGCGGTACTCCAGCGCCACCCCGCGCAGGATCAGCGTCACCAGGATCGCGAACAGCGGCAGGTAGAACCCGCTGAACAGCGTTGCGTACCACTCCGGGAACGCCGCGAACGTCGCCGCGCCGGCCACGATCAGCCACACCTCGTTGCCGTCCCAGACCGGCCCGATGGTGGTGATCACCGCGCGCCGCTCGGGCTCGTTCCGGCCGAGCACCCGCAGCAGCATGCCGACCCCGAAGTCGAACCCCTCCAGCACGAAGTACCCGATCCACAACCCCGCGATGGCGAGGAACCAGACCGTCGTGAGTTCCATGTCCCCAGCCCTCTCAGTAGGCGAACGACAGCGGCTTCTGGCCGGACGCGTCGTCCGGCGAGTCCTCGGGCCCGGACTTTCCGTCCGTCCCGGCCAGCCCGCCCCGGATCGTCCGGAACAGCAGCTTCACCTCGACCACGGCCAGGACGCCGTACAGCAGGGTGAACCCGGCCAGCGACGTGATCACCTCGGCACTGGTCGTCCCCGGGGACACACCCGATGCCGTCGGCAACAGTCCGAACACCAGCCAGGGCTGCCGCCCGGTCTCGGTGAAGATCCAGCCGAAGCCGTTCGCCGCCAGCGGCAGCAGCGGCAACGGGATCGCCAGCCAGATCCACCACCGGTTCGGCGCCCGGCCGCGGCGGGTTGCCCACAGCAACCACAGTGCGATCACCGCGGACGCCATCCCGACCCCGATCATCAGCCGGAAGGTCCAGTAGGTCAGCGGGATGTTCGGCTTGTACGACCCCGGACCGTACAGCTGCTCGTACGCCTCCTGCAGCGAGTTGATCCCCTGCACCTCACCGTCGAAGTGCCCGGTGGCCAGGAACGACAGCAGGTACGGCACCTTGAGCGAGTAGACCTCCTGCGACCCGTCCAGCGTGCCGACGGTGAAGATCGAGAACGACGCCGGCTTCTCCGTCTCGTACAGCGCCTCGGCTGCGGCCATCTTCATCGGCTGCACCTCGGTCATCACCTTGCCCTGCTGGTCCCCACTGAGCGCGACCCCGGCGCTGGCGACGATCACGATCACCGCGCCAAGCTTGAGCGCCGTCCGGAAGACGTCGACGTCCACCGAGGGACGCCGTACCAGGTGCCAGATGGCCACTCCCGCGACGAACGCGCCGCCGACCATGAACGCGGCGAAGATCGTGTGCGGATAGGTGACCAGGACGACCTTGTTGGTCAGCACCGCCCACAGATCGGTCAGCTCCGCGCGGCCGCGCTCGGCGTTGTAGCGGAAGCCGACCGGGTTCTGCATCCAGGAGTTGGCCGCCAGGATGAAGTACGCCGACAGTTGCGTGCCGAGCACCACCATCCAGATGCAGGCCAGGTGGACCAGCTTGGGCAGCCGGTCCCAGCCGAAGATCCACAACCCGATGAAGGTCGACTCGAGGAAGAACGCGAGCAGCCCCTCCAGCGCCAGCGGGGCGCCGAACACGTCACCGACGAAGCGCGAGTAGTCGCTCCAGTTCATCCCGAACTGGAACTCCTGGACGAGGCCGGTGACCACGCCCATGGCGATGTTGATCAGGAACAGCTTCCCGTAGAACTTGGTCAGCCGCAGGTACTTCTCCTTGCCCGTCCGGTACCACGCGGTCTGCAGCCCGGCGGTGATCGCGACCAGCGAGATCGTCACCGGGACGAAGAAGAAGTGGTACACGGTGGTGACGGCGAACTGCCATCGAGCCAGATCCAGGGTGTCCACGCGCAGGCCTTCCCGTGCCATCTACGACGTTACGTAGTAGATGCTAACGCGGATCTACTACGATGTGTAGTTATACTGGTCACGTGGCGAGCGACGAGAAGGCACCGAGGCCCCTGGGGGACCTGGAGCGACTGGTGATGGAGCAGCTCTGGGCGGCACCGGACGCACTGACCGTCCGCGAGGTGCACGAGCAGTTGTCGGCCACCCGGGAGCTCGCCTATACGACCGTGATGACAGTGCTGGACCGGCTCGCGAAGAAGAAGCTGACCGAGCGGGAGCGTGACGGGAAGGCCTGGCGCTACCGGGCCGCCGCGCCACGTGAGGAGCTGGCCGCGGACCTCATGCGCGACGCTCTCGACCGCGCCGGTGACCGTCGTGAGGCACTGGTCCGCTTCGTCGGCCAGGTCAGCGACGAGGAAGCCGAACTCCTGCGCGAGGCGCTCGCGCAGTTGGAGGATCAGGCGGGGTGATCACCCCGGTCCTCCTCGCCGCACTGGCCCTGGTGCTGACTGGACCGGCACCGGCGCTGCTGGCCCGCTCTGCCTGGCCCTACCGCATCCCCCGGGCCGCCATAGCGCTCTGGCAGGCGATAGCCATCGCCGCAATCCTCGCAGCACTCGGCGCCGGCATTGCGCTGTCCTACTCCACCGCAGGCCAGCCAGGTGAGCCGAGCTTCAACCCGTCCTCGATCAGGGACCTCCTGGCGGCCGCCATCCTCGCCATGACCGCGCTGGTCCTGGTGAAGCTCATCTGGGTTGCCGGACGCGTGGCAGTCGGTACGAGAGCCCGCCGCAAACGGCACCGCGACCTGGTCGACGTACTGGCCACACCGGACGGCCTCATTCCCGGTCTCCGGGTGCTGTCCGAGGAGACGCCGCTCGCCTACTGCCTCCCCGCGCTGCGCGGCGCGAGGGTTGTGGTGTCGGTCGGGGCCCTCGAGAGACTCGATGAGAGCGAGCTGCACGCCGTACTGGCGCATGAGCAGGCGCACCTGCGCGCACGCCACGACCTGGTGCTGGAAGCGTTCACAGCACTGCATCAGGCGTTCCCACGCTGGGTGCGGAGTGAGGTGGCGCTCGAGCAGGCACGCACGCTGGTAGAGCTGCTGGCGGACGACGACGCCCGCCGACGCAACGGACCGCGCCCACTGGCCCGGGCACTGGTCGCACTGGCCGGTGCACCCGCTCCAGAGGCCGGACTCGCCGCAGCCAAGTCAGCCACCGTCCTCAGGGTCCAGCGACTGGCTGACCCCGAGCCGCGCTACCCGTGGCTCTCAGCCGGGACGTACGCCGTCGCCGTCGGGCTGCTCGTCCTCCCGACCGTCACCGTCGCGGCGCCGATCGTGAAAGCGATCGTCGACGCGGTCAGCTGACCGGCTGGTAGCGCAGTAGTACGCCGCCGTTCGCCCACGGCCTGGCCTCGATCAGCTCCAGGTTGCGCAGCTCGCCACTATTCGGGAACACGCTCCTGCCCGCACCGATCAGCACCGGGCAGACGCGTAACTGCACCTCGTCGACGAGGCCGGCGATCAGCAGCGTGTGGAACAGCGAGATGCTGCCCCACAGGATGATGTCCTTGCCGCCCTCGCTCTTGAGTTCGCGCACGCCCTCGACCGCATCACGGATCACCAGGGCAGGCACGTCCGATCCCCACGGCGCACTGTCGAGCGTCCTGGACACGACCACCTTGCGCAGCGAGTTCAGCTTCGGCGCGATCGGATCGTCGGCCGCCGCCTCCGTCGGCCAGAAGCCGACGAACAATCGGTACGTCTCCGCCCCGAGCAGCATCGTGTCCACGGTGTCGAGCAACGCCAGATTGTCCACATCCGCCTGCTCGGAGACCGTGCCGGAGAACTCCAGCCCCCCGTCCGGCTCGGCAGCGTACCCGTCGAGCGTCACATACTCCTGGAAGATCAACCGTCTCATCCAGGCACCGTACTCCTAGCCGAAGTGCTTACCTTCCCCCCGAGCGACCGCCAGGAGCACAAGCCCCGACAGAACCAGCAGAACCACCATCGTGACAACGAATGTCAGCACTTCTCTCCCCGTATCCCCACACCAACCTCATTGAAGGTGCTACGCGTTCATTGTTCCAGAAGTTCCCCGTACGCTTTGGCCACTTCGTCCACCTTCCAGTCCAACGTGTTCGGAGTCACCACCAGCTCCACCCACGACCAGCCCGGTACGTCGGCCTGCCGCCACGGCTGGCAGATCGCCTGGCGCGTCGCCTCCATCCGCTCCACCGCCACTCGCTCGATCGTCTCGGCCGTCCGCGGCGCGTAGACGCGGAACGAGTTGGTGTGCGGCGGCTCCGGGAACACCCGGAATCCCTCGATCTGCAAGGCCATCGAGAGCTCGACCGCCCGCTGGTACAGGTCCCCCATCTGCGGCAGCACCGTCCTGAGGCCTTCGCGCGCGGACACGGCGTACGGGAACAACGTGAAGAGGTTGCCACCCAGCCTGCGCTGCCAACGCCGTACCTCGGCGATCACGTCCTCCGGACCGGCCAGGGCAGCACCGCTCAGCCCACCCAGCACCTTGTAGAACGACACATAGACGCTCGAAGCCAGTGCCGCGACCTGAGCCAGGCCGTGCTCCAGGTACGGCGTGCTCTCCCACAACCGGGCGCCGTCCAGATGCAGTGGTACGCCGCGTTCCGCACACGACTCGGAGAACACGACCAGCTCGTCCCAGGTCGGGAGCACGAACCCGGCCTCCCGCAGCGGCAGCTCCAGCGTCACCGCGGCCAGCTTCCCCGGGATGGCAGCCAGCTCATCAGGCCGGGGTTGCCGCGGCTCGGACGTGAACCGCTCGATCCGCAGGTCGTGCACTTCCTCCAGTGCGTTCAGCTCGTGCACCAGGAGGTGGGCGAGCCCGTGCACCGCAACCCGGCTGGTCCCCGCGCGGTCGGCGTACACGCGCAGGACGCTCTGCTGGGCCATGATCCCGGTCGGCATGAACACCGCTGCCGGCTTGCCCAGGAGCTCGGCCACCTCCTCCTCCAGCGCCGCCACGTCGCCGCCGCTGCCGTAGGTGTCGGTCTTGCCCTCAGTGGCGGCGTCAGCGAGTCGTCGTACCTTGTCCGGCACCGGCAGCCTGGGGGCGGACACCCAGCGGTCGCAGTTGTCGGCCGCGGCCTGACGGCGGGCCCGAAGGTCGTCGGAGGTAGTAGCCACGGCTCCCATCCTCTCGTGCCCGCCAAGCGATTCAGACCGGGGTGGTCACCACGTTCTCGCCCTGCAGCGTCTTCACCTGGACTGCCTTGACCTGATCGATCGGGACCAGCACACCGCCCTCGAACCGGCTGTTGTTCTCCCGTGCCGACTTCTCCGACACCTTCCACGTGCCCGCTACCCACGTCTTGCCGCCCTTGTCGGTGACCACCATCTGGCACTCGGCTCCGGCCTTCAGACCTTTGATCTGCACCTGGATCCAGCTCCACCCGGCCCGCGGCTCGACGGTGGTCGCCATCGTTGCACCCGTGGTCGTGTCGGTCGCCGTCACCTGCTTGGAGCCGGCCACTGGTACATCGGTCTGGTCCACGCTCTGCCGCCCGATGACCACTCCACCGGCGAGCGCACCGGCCACCACGACAACCGCGGCGGCAACCGCTAGCCACCGAGACCGCCTGCGGGGAGGCGCAGCAGCAGCGAGGCGTCGCCGTCGTACGCACCTCTCGCAGGGTGCGCTGGAGCAGGAGGTCACCGTCCAGGGGGCGGACCCTCCAGGAACGCCTCGGGCGGTACCTCGCCGAGGAACTCCTTCATCTCCTCGAGCTCGGCCACTTCGGCGCTGCACTCCGCGCAGGTGGCGAGGTGCGCGTCGATCTGACGGACCTCGTCGGGCTCCAGCGCGCCGAGGGCGTAGGCGCCGAGCTGCGAGCGGTCGTGCTCACTCATCGGGCCACCTCCTGTCCGGCCATCACCGCGCGCAGGGCTCGGAGGGCGTAATACGATCTCGATTTCACGGTACCCGGCGGAACACCGAGCTCCTTCGCCGCCTCGGTCACCGACCGGCCGCGGTAGTACAGCTGCACGAGCACTTCACGATGCTCAGGAGACACCTTGTCCAACGCGTCGAGCACCACCATGGTGTTCACCACCGACTCGGAGTGGTCGCTCTCGACCGGCGGCCGGTCCACCACGTCCGCCACTTCGGCCGGCCGAACCGCTCGGGCTCTGGCCCGGTCGGTGACGATGTTGCGCGCCACGGTGAGTAGCCAGCCGCGAACGGATCCCTTGCCTTCGGTCAGGTCGTCCGCATGCTTCCACGCTCGGACCAGAGTCTCCTGTACGACGTCTTCGGCGGCCGCCCGGTCCCCGGTGAGCCTGGTCGCGTAGGCGAGCAGGCTGCGGCCATGTTCGGCGTACAGGGAACGGACGA
Source organism: uncultured Actinomycetota bacterium (assembly GCA_963770725.1). Lineage (GTDB taxonomy): Bacteria > Actinomycetota > Actinomycetes > Propionibacteriales > Kribbellaceae > Kribbella. Next base: position 435,102 of record CAVYQT010000002.1, on the reverse strand, counting down.
GCGCCTCGGCGGCCTGCGGTCCCGGGTAGTCACCCACCGACCGCACGATACCGGTAACGGTGGGCGCCCACATCGGGAAAACCTCAGTAGCCGGAATTGCCATCGTCGGTCGGCTGCGTGGTGATCTTCTTGCCGTCCGCGCCGACGACCCACCAGACTCCGCCGACCGCCTGGCCCTTGGCCTCGCCGGCCTTGCTGTCCTGGGCGTACAGGTAGACCGGCAGTCCGGCGATCGACAGTTGCTTGCTGCCGTCGCTCCGGGTGACGGTGCCGACCAGGGACGCGTCGATCCCGTCGAGCTGCGGAGTGCCTTCGCCGGCCGGCACGACCGGCCACTTCGCCAGGCAGTCGCCCTCGCAGTTCGACTTGCCGGAGGTGTCCTTGTCGAACACGTACACGGTCCGTCCGTTGCCGTCGACAACGACCTTGCCGAGGCCGCCGACGTCCGCGGTCGCCAGTTTCGACCCCGAGCTCGCGGCGGTCGCCCCGCTCGCCGGTGTGTCGCTGTCGTCACCACAGGCCGTCAACCCGGCCAGGCCGAGCGCGAACACCCCGATGACAATGCTCAGACGCTTCATGATGTTTCCCCTCACGCTCGCCGATCTACACCCTTCACACGGGGGAAACCCCGGACCGGTTCAACCGGGGGCGATATCGTCGTTCGCATGAGTCACGAGATCCCGGCCGTGGTCCAGCGCGCACTGACCGCGATCGACGACCAGGACAACGACGCCTTCGTCGCGGCCTTCGCCACGGACGGCTATGTCGACGACTGGGGCCGCCAGTTCCGTGGGCCGGACCGGATCCGGTCCTGGAGCGAGAACGAGCTGATCGGCAAGCACGCTACCTTCACCGGCACCGAGGTGTCGGCACCCGGCAACCCGTTGACGATCCTCACCCAGGTCGGCGGCGACGGCTTCAACGGCCCGTCGCATTTCACCTTCGACGTCCAGGGCGACCGGATCGCGTCGATGACGATCACCGCCTGACCCAATCAAACGCTCGACACCGGCGTCGACGCCACCAGCCCGTGAGGTCAGACGGGCTCGGGTTCGCGGATGCGCTGAGAGATGACCGAGGACACACCGTCGCCGCGCATGGTCACGCCGTACAGGGCGTCGGCGACCTCCATGGTGCGCTTCTGGTGGGTGATGACCAGTAGCTGGCTGTTCTCGCGCAGCTCCTCGTAGAGCTCGAGCAGGCGGCCGAGGTTGGTGTCGTCCAGTGCCGCCTCGACCTCGTCGAGGATGTAGAACGGCGACGGCCGCGCCTTGAACAGGGCGACCAGGAAGGCGACCGCGACCAGCGACCGCTCACCACCCGACAGCAGCGACAGCCGCTTGACCTTCTTGCCCGGCGGGCGCGCCTCGACATCGATGCCGGTGGCAAGCATGTCGTCCGGGTCGGTCAGCACCAGCCGGCCCTCACCGCCCGGGAACAGCCGGCTGAACACGTGCCGGAAGGCGACCTCGACGTCCTTGTAGGCCTCGGTGAAGACCTGCTCGACCCGCTCGTCGACCTCCTTGACGATGTCCATCAGGTCCCGCCGGGACTTCTTCAGATCGTCGAGCTGCTCGGACAGGAAGCGATGCCGCTCCTCCATCGCCTCGAACTCCTCCAGCGCGAGCGGGTTGATCCGCCCGAGCTGGTTCAGCGCCCGCTCGGCCTGCTTGAGCCGCTTCTCCACCTTCGGCCGGTTGAACGGCTCGCCCTCGAGCTCGAGGGTGGGGTCGTCGCCGTCCTTCGGCAGCGGCGGCACCAGCTGGTCCGGCCCGTACTCGGCGACCAGCGCGTCGACCTCGATCCCGAGTTCGCCGAGCGCCTTCTCGTACAGCTGCTCCAGCCGCATCTTCTGCTCGGCCCGGGCCAGCGCGTCCCGGTGCACGGTGTTGGTCAGCTGCTCCAGCTCGGAGCTCAGATTCCGGGTCGCGGACCGGGACTGCGCCAGGGCCTGCTCGCGGTCTGCCCGCTGCGCCTGGATAGCGGACCGCTCGGCAGCGGCCTGCTGCAGCGAGGACTCCAGCCGGGCCAGCACGTGACCCGCGGCCAGGTGCACGGCCTGCGCCGCCTCCGACTGCCGAGCCCGCCGTGCCGCCCGTGCGATCGCTCGGGCCCGTGCCTCGCGCTCCTGCCGTGCCGCGCGCTCCAGCGAGTCCGCACGCCCGGACAGGGCCCGAGCCCGCTCCTCGGTGGTCCGCAGCGCCAGCCGCGCCTCCATCTCGGCCGCACGGCCTGCCTTGGCTGACTCGGCCAGGCGGTCCCGGTCGGCGGTGTCCGGCTCGTCGCCGTCGTCGTCGAACTGCTCGGCGTCGGTGAGGCGCTCCTCCAGCTCGGCCAGGCCGGTCAGGTTCCGGTCGCGCTCCTCCTCGGCCGCCGCGATCGCCTCGGCCATCCGCTGCGCCTCGCCGCGGGACGCCTTCGCCAGCGACCCGAAGTGCGCCAGCTGCTCGGCCACCGCGGCCATCGCCGCGTCCGACTCGTGCAGCCGGGCCAGCGTGATCTCGACGGACTCCTTCTGCCGGGTCCGCTCGTCCTCCAACGCGGCCAGCTCGAACCGCAGCCGCTCGCTCCGTGCCGTCGCCTCGGTCAGCTTCTCCGCCGCCTCGTCGACCGCGGACTGCACCTCGATCAGGCTCGGCGCCGCGTCCGACCCGCCGTACGCGAAATGAGCTCCCAGTACGTCGCCCGCACGCGTGGCGCAGGTGACGTCGGGCAGGTGGCGCACCAGCGACTGAGCGGCCGGTACGTCGTCCACCACGGCCACCTTGCGCAGTAGCCGCCGCAACGCGGGCTGCAGGTTCTGCGGGCACTCCACGACGTCAACGGCGTACGACGCTCCATACGGCAGCTGCGGCCACGCCGCGTAGTCGTCAGTCGGGGCATCACCCAGGAGCAGCCCCGCCCGGCCGAGATCGTGCTGCTTGAGGTGACCGACTGCCTCGAGGGCTGCGTCCGTGTGCGTGACTGCCACGGCGTCGGCGGCCTCACCGAGGGCTGCTGCGATAGCGGTCTCGTAGCCGGCCCGCACGCTCAGCAGCGCGGCCACGGAGCCCATCAGGCCGTTCACCTGCTCGGAGGCGGCCAGCAGGGCACCGGCGCCGTCCTTGCGGTTCAGACCGAGCTCGAGGGCTTCCTTGCGGGCTGCCAGACCGGTGCGCTCGCGCTCGGCGTCCCGTTCCTCGGCGCGCACCTTGGCCAGCCGCTCGTCCATCTCGTCGAGGACCGCCTGGGCGGCCTCGTACTCCTCGTCCAGGCCCCGCTCACCGGCGTCGAGCCCGGCCACCTGGGTCTCCAGCGCAGTGAAGTCGTGCTGCGCCTTGGCAGCCCTGGCCTCGGCCTCACGCTGGTTGGTCGCGAGTCGGCCGATCTCGGACTCCGCCGCGGACGCACGGCTCTTCAGCGCGTTGACCTGACCGGTCAGCCGGGCCAGACCCTCGCGGCGGTCCGCGGCGGCCCGGATCAGCGCCGCGATCCGGCGCTCCTCCTCGGCTTCCTGCGCCTCCAGCTGCTGTCGCCGCTCGACGGCCTCGGCGAGCAGCTCCGAGTGCGCCTCGACCTCGGCCTCGATCTGCGCCTCGGTCTCACGGACCCGGGCCGCTTCCAGTTCGAGCTCGTCCGGGTCACGCCCGGCCCGCGGCTCCTCGGCCTCGTCGTTCAGCGACCGGATCCGGTCGGCCGCGATCCGCGCCGTACCTTTGATCTTCTCGCCGAAGCCGGACAGCTGGTACCAGGTGTCCTGGGCCGCCTGCAGGGCCGGTGCGTCCTCGCGGAGCGCGTCCTCCAGCTCCGCCTCGAGCTCGCGGGCCTCGCGCAGCCTGGCCTCGGTCTCGGCCCGGCGCTGGGTCAGCGCGGCCTCGTCCTTGAGCTCGGCCTCCAGCGCGGACTGCGCCTGGACGATGTCGTCGGCGAGCAGCCGGGCCCGGCCGTCCCGGACCTCCGCCTGGATCGTCACCGCCCGGCGCGCCACCTCCGCCTGGCGCCCGAGCGGCTTCAACTGGCGGCGGATCTCGGTGATCAGGTCCCCGAGCCGGTGCAGGTTGCCCTCGGTGGCTTCCAGCTTCCTGATCGCCTTCTCCTTGCGCTTGCGGTGCTTCAGGACGCCGGCCGCCTCCTCGACGAACCCGCGGCGGCCTTCCGGCGTGGCGCGCAGGATCGAGTCGAGCTGGCCCTGGCCGACGATGACGTGCATCTCGCGGCCGATCCCGGAGTCGCTGAGCAGTTCCTGGACGTCCAGCAGCCGGCAGTTCTGCCCGTTGATCTGGTAGTCGGACCCGCCGTTGCGGAACATCGTCCGCGAGATCGTCACCTCGGCGTACTCGATCGGCAGCGCGCCGTCGGTGTTGTCGATGGTCAGCACCACCTCGGCGCGGCCCAGCGGGGCGCGGCCGGAGGTGCCGGCGAAGATCACGTCTTCCATCTTGCCGCCGCGCAGCGACTTGGCGCCCTGCTCGCCCATCACCCAGGCGAGGGCGTCGACGACATTGGACTTACCGGAGCCGTTCGGGCCGACGATGCAGGTGATGCCCGGTTCGAAGTTCATCGTCGTAGCCGACGCGAACGACTTGAAGCCTCGGAGCGTCATGCTCTTCAGGTACAAGGCGAAGCTCTCCAACCCGTGAAAGGACAGACGATACCGAAAGGAACCGCCATAACTGCACACGACGCCGTACTGCTCGTGACGCTGCCGCTACCCGGGGGAAGTAGTTCCGCCTCGCAGTCTACAAACAGATGCGCGCGAACCGGTGGAGGCCGACCGTCAGACTGGCCGGCAGTGGTCTGGGAGCTCAACAATCAATGAACAAGCTGTGCTGCATTGGCAAAAAGGGCGGCGGAGGCCCGGACGGGGGCCACCGCCGTGGTTGTGCGGACGGTAGAGATGGAACTCTCGTTTGTCGCGGCTCGGGTCCTCAGACCGAAGCAGGGGCGCGCAGAGCCTCGTCGACGGTCAGCAACCGGCCCTCGTGGACCTGTGCGACGAGGTGGTCGTTCTCTGCCTGCAGGCGCATCACGTGCGCCTCCAGATCGGCGACACGCCGGTTGAGCAGACGAACCTGCTCGAGCATGCGCGGGTCAGTGCCTCCAAGGTGCCCTAGAAGAGCCTTGGCCATTGTGCTGTCCTCCGGAAGGGTTCTGGCCTGTGAGCGCCCCTGGTCCCCGGAGCGCCTATAAATGTGTGCCGTCTTTCAGGGTGACACCGGCGGGCCCGGTGGTCAACCTGGGTCCACACTCTTTAACGATACCTCTCCTACCAGCGGACCTGGCGAGGGACCGGCTGACATTTCGGGCACCGGTACGACGAACGGTTCATGAACGGCTCGCGACGGATCGGCCGGCCGTCCCGCGGACACGGCGATCCCTCTTGTCCGTAGACGTTCAGGCCGCGCTCGAAGTAGCCGGATTCCCCGTTCACATCGACGTACAGGGCGTCGAAGCTGGTGCCGCCGACGTCCAGCGCCTCGGCCATCACCTCGTGGGCGTGCCGCAGGATCTCCCTTATCTGCAAGGGTTTCAGCGTCTCGGTCGCCCGGGCGTAGTGCAGCTTGGCCCGCCACAACGCTTCGTCGGCGTAGATATTGCCGACCCCGCTGATCACCCGCTGGTCCAGCAAGGCTCGCTTCAGTCCGGTCCTGCGGCGGCGGACCGCGGCCACGAAGGCGTCCGGATCGAACAGAGGATCGAACGGGTCGCGGGCGATATGGGCGATCTCCGGCGGCAGCTGGGCGCCGCTGTCGGAATAGGACAGACCACCGAACATCCGCTGGTCCACAAACCGGACCTCTCCGCCGTCGTCGGCGAACCGGAACCGGACCCGCAGGTGCGGTTCGTCCGGCGCGCCGACCGGCTGGACCCGGAACTGGCCGCTCATCCCGAGGTGCGTCAGCACCGCGTCACCGGATCCCAGCGGCAGCCACAGGTACTTCCCGCGCCGGGCCGGTTCGGCGAACACCTGCCCCTTGAGCCGCGCGACGAAATCGTCCGGCCCGGCGGCATGGCGCCGTACCGGGCGGGGATGCAGGATCTCGACGGCGTCGATCGTCCGGCCGGTGGTGAACTGCGCCAGCCCGCGGCGTACGACCTCTACTTCCGGAAGCTCGGGCACCTCAGGGCTGCGAGGGGTCCGTGCTGTCCGGGTGCGCCGCCCGCAATGCCTTCCAGGCGGTCTCCGCGGCCTGCTGCTCGGCTTCCTTCTTGCTCCGGCCGATGCCGTGACCGTACGTGTCCGCGCCGATCCGGACCCGTGCCTCGAACGTCTTGGCGTGGTCCGGTCCGGACTCGGCGATCACGTACTCGGGGACGCCGACGCCGAGCTGGGCGACCAGCTCCTGCAGCGAGGTCTTCCAGTCCAGGCCGGCACCGAGCCGGGCCGACGACTCCATCAGGTCGTCGAACATCGTGTGCACGACCTGTCCGGCGGTCTCGAACCCACGGTCCAGGTAGACGGCGCCGATCAGCGCCTCGACGCAGTCGGCCAGGATCGACGACTTGTCCCGGCCGCCGGTCGCCTCCTCGCCACGACCGAGCCGCAGGTACTTGCCGAGCTTGAGGTCGCGGGCGACACCGGCGAGCGCGCGCATGTTGACCACGGCGGCGCGCAGCTTGGCCAGCCGGCCCTCGGACAGGTCCGGATGGTTTCGGAACAGCGACTCCGTGACGATGATGCTGAGCACGGAGTCCCCGAGGAACTCCAGCCGCTCGTTCGTCGGCAACCCGCCGTTCTCGTACGCGTACGAGCGGTGGGTGAAGGCGTGCTCCAGTAAATTGTCAGCCAGCGATACGCCGAGCCGCTGGTTCAGCTCGGCGTAGAGGCCCCCGTTCCCCGAGATCAACTCAGGGTTGCCCGAATTCACTGGCTGATGCCCTCTTAGCTCTCGACGACCTGGCGACGCTCGCCCTTGGCGCCGTACTGGCCGCAGGTGGGGCAGACGGTGTGCTGCAGGTGCTTCGCGCGGCAGGCGGGGTTCACGCAGGTCACCAGCGACGGGGCAGTGGTCTTCCACTGGGCCCGGCGGCTGCGGGTGTTGCTGCGCGACATCTTCCGCTTCGGAACGGCCACGGTTATGACTCCTCGGTTCGGCCGGGGGCTGGTGGACCCGGCCGGCTGGCTGACGTGTGTATGACTCGTGCTCGGTATCTAGTTGTCCTGCGGTCGTTCGTCCTGCTGGAGCAGGCCGCCGAGGGCGGCCCAGCGCGGGTCGGTCGCCTCTCCGTGCTTGTGGCCGGGGTCGTCCGCCAGGCGTGCCCCACACTCGGGGCACAGACCCGGACAGTCGTCCGTACACAAGGGCTGGAAGGGCAGTGCGAGCACCACCTGGTCCCTCAGCACCGGCTCGAGGTCGATCAGATCGCCCTCCATCCGGCTGGCCTCGTCGGGTTCGGCATCGCTCTCCGGGTAGACGTACAGCTCCTGGACGTCAGCGAGGAACTCGTCCTCGATATCGACCAGGCACCGCGCGCACTCCCCGACCAGACGGCCTCGGGCCGTGCCGGTGACGAGAACCCCCTCGACCACCGATTCCAGCCGTAGATCGAACTGGATCGGATCGCCCTCGGGGACGCCGATCACGTCGATTCCGAGATCTGCCGGCGCCGGTGCCGTGAAGGTGACTTCGCGCTGGGACCCGGCGCGGCGTGTCAGCTCGTGGGTATCGATCACGAGGGGGGACCGCGGGTCCAAGACGCTCAGGACATCCCTTTCAGGCGTGGGCAGGCAGGATCTCGGTCTCGTCGAGACCGGTGCTCAACATTACCAACTCCGCGGCCAGTCGCCCAATCCGGGGCGATTCTAGAGTTTCTTCAGTAACCGCGCGTGAACATCCGGCGGCAGGAAGGAGGCGACCTCGCCGCCCAGTTTCGCGATCTCCTTGACCCAGCTGGAGGAGATGAAAGCGTTCTCAGAGCGGGTCGGCAGGAACACCGTGTCCACCCCGGTCATCGCGTGGTTGAGCTGGGCCATCTGCAGCTCGTAGTCGTAGTCGGCGGCCGAGCGCAGCCCCTTGACGATCAGGCCGGCGCCCTCGGCCCGGCAGTAGTCGACCAGCAGCCCCTCGAAGGTGCCGATCCGGACGTTCGGGTACCGCGCGGCGATCTCGGTCAGCATCGTGATCCGCTCGTCCAGGTCGAACAGCCGGTTCTTGGACTGGTTCACCCCGGCCGCGACGATCACCTCGCCGAAGGCGGCCGACGCCCGGGCGATGATGTCGAGATGCCCGTTCGTGGGCGGGTCGAAGGTGCCTGGGAACACCGCCTTACTCATGCCGGTGACCGTACCAAAGCCGCGCCTCGCCGTACTTGCGATCCCGCAGGGCGGCGAAACCGGCCGGCCACTCCCACGGCTCCCGCTTGCCCCGCTCGACCACGGCCACGGCGTCGTCGGCCAGCCAGCCACCTTGGACCAGGGCGCTGAGGATGTCCTGCAGCTCCACCGTCTCCAGCTTGTACGGCGGATCGGCGTACAAGAGATCGAACACCGCCGGACGGTCCCCGGCCGCGACCTTCTCCACCGGGCGCGTGAGCACGGTCGCCCCCGGCAGCCCGACCGCCCGGACGTTCGCGGAGATCACCTCGGCCGCCCGGCGGTCCGACTCGACCAGCACGACCCGGGCGGCACCACGGGACAGCGCCTCGAGCCCGATCGCCCCGGAACCGGCGTACAGATCGAGCACCGCCAGCCCGTCGAAGCTGCCGAACTCCGACTCCAGCGAGGAGAACAGCGCCTCCCGGACCCGGTCCACGGTCGGCCGCGTCCCAGTCCCCGGCGGTACGGCGATCCGCCGCCCACCGGCCGCTCCCCCGATGACCCGGGTCACGATTTCTCCAGGTATTCGGTGGTCTCGGACTCCAGCGCGCTCCGGACGAAGGACCTCAGCGTCGGGTACCCGGCCAGCTCCGCGTCCACCGAGACGATCGAGTTGGCCACGTGCCGCGCGGTGAAGATGATCTCCTCGTCCCGCAGCACACTGAGCAGCTTCAGACTGCTCCGCTTACCCGATTGCGCCACGCCCAGGACGTCACCCTCGCGCCGGGTCTCCAGGTCGATCCGGGACAGCTCGAACCCGTCCGTGGTCGACGCGACCGCGTCCAGGCGCAGGTACGGCTTCGACCCGGGCCACAGATCCGTGACCAGCAGGCACAACCCCGGCACACGCCCCCGGCCGACCCGCCCGCGCAACTGGTGCAGCTGGGAGATGCCGAACCGGTCGGCGTCCATGATCACCATCGTCGAAGCATTCGGTACGTCGACGCCGACCTCGATCACCGTGGTCGCGATCAGGACGTCGACCTCACCGGCGGCGAACCGGGACATCACCGTGTCCTTCTCCTCGGCCGGCAGCCGGCCGTGCAGGATCTCCACACGCAGGTCGTGCAGGATCTCGGCCAGCGCCTCCGACACCTGCATCACCGAGATCGGCGGCCGCGCCTGCTTCTTGGGCTGATCTCTGTCGGTGTCACGATCGCCGAGGACGAACTCGCCCTCCTCGTCGGCCGCGTTCTTCACGTCGTCGCCGATCCGCGGACAGACGACGTACGCCTGATGGCCCTTGCCGACCTCCTCGCGGACCCGGACCCAGGCGCGCTGCAGCCAGTCCGGCTTCTCCTTCGCCGGGACCACGGACGACTGGATCGGCGAGCGCCCGGCCGGGAGCTCGGTCAGCGTCGACACCGCGAGGTCGCCGAACACGGTCATCGCCACGGTCCGCGGGATCGGGGTCGCGGTCATCACCAGCACGTGCGGGGTGTTGCCGCCGGACTTCTGGCTCAGCGCCGCCCGCTGCTCCACGCCGAACCGGTGCTGCTCGTCCACCACCACGAGCCCGAGGTCCGCGAACTGCACCTTGTCCTCGAGCAACGCGTGCGTCCCGACCACGATCCCCGCGGCTCCACTCGCCGCGTCCAACATCGCCGTACGACGGGCTGCCGCGCCGAGCGACCCGGTCAGCAGGCCGACCCGCGTCGCCCGCTCCGCACCGCCGAGCATCCCCGCCTCGGCCAGGTCGCCGAGCATCTTCGTCAACGTCTTGTGGTGCTGGGTCGCGAGCACCTCGGTCGGTGCCAGCAGGACGGCCTGGCCGCCGGAGTCGACCACCGACAGCATCGCCCGCAGCGCGACCACGGTCTTGCCGGAGCCGACCTCGCCCTGGAGCAGCCGGTGCATCGGGTGCGGGCGGGCGAGGTCGGCGAAGATCTCCTCGCCCACCTCCGCCTGACCCTCGGTGAGCTTGAACGGCAGCCGCTGGTCGAACTCGTCCAGCAGGCCGCCCTGGGTCCGCGGCCGCGGCACCGCGTTCAGCGCGTCGGTAACGGCCCGGCGCTGGGCCAGGATCGTCTGCATCACCAGCGCTTCCTCGAACCGGAACCGCTGCTGGGCGTCGCGGATGTCCTTCTCGGTGTCCGGCAGATGCACCTTCCGCAAGGCGGTGGGCAGCCCGAGCAGCTTCTCCTTGCGCAGGATCAGCTCCGGGATCGGGTCGTCGAGGTTCTCGTCCAGGCTGTCCAGGACGATCTTGATCGAGCGCTCGATCGTTGCGGTGGGCAACTTGGCGGTCGCCGGGTAGAGCGGCCGGAACGGCCGGGCGCGGCGCTCGATCTCGGCCTCGGACAGGTCCTCGTCGTCGAGGATCTCGGTCCCCGGGCTCTTCAGCTGCATGATGTCGCGGAACATCGTCACCTCGCCCCAGAACAGGGCGGCGGTGCCGGGCGGCAGCTTGGCCGCCAGCCAGGGCTGGTTGAAGAACGCCAGCTCCAGGTCGCGCCGGCCGTCGGTGACGACCACCTTGGTCAGCGTCTTGCGCCGGGCCCACTTCTGCACGTCGGCGATCGGGATCTCCGCCTTGGTGTCCAGCGACCGCACGGTCACCTTCTTGACCCGGCCGTTGACGGTCGCCTGGTCGCCGACCTCGAGCTCGTCGAACGGGGTCAGCTCACCCTTCTTCAGGTACCGGCGCGGGTAGTGCCGCAGCAGGTCCCCGACGGTTTCCAGGCCGAGCACTTCCGCGAAGGACTTGGCCGTCCTGGCACCGAGGAAGTCACGGAGCTTCCGGTCCATATCCGTTGTCATTCCACCCCGATCAGCAGCGGGTACCTGTCCTGTCCTCCGTCGTACACCACGACATCGACATCTTTGCGATCCCGGCGTACGTGCCGCTCCACCGCGGCCACCAGACCGGGCTCCACGTCCCGCCCGGTGACGATCGTCAGCAGCTCGCCACCACCGCCGAGCAGCCGGTCGACCACGCCGATCGCGGCCGCCTCCAGATCCTCCGTGATCAGCGCGAAGTCGCCGTCCACCACACCCAGCGCGTCACCGATGCGGCACATCCCGGCCATCGTCCAGGCGTCCTTCACCGCGATCGTGACCGCGCCGTGCCGGGTCTGCCCGGCGGCCGCCGACTGGTGGACGACGTCGTCGTCGAAGCTGCGGTCGGGATCGTGGACGGCGATCGCGGCCAACCCCTGGACCTGCGCCCGGGTCGGGATCACGGCGACCCGGATCCCGTCCTGGCGGGCCGCGGTCGCGGCGGCCTCGGCGACCGCGATGGAGTCCTTGTCGTTCGGCAGCAGCACGATCTCGCGGGCCTTCGACTTCTCGATCGCGGTCAGCAGTTCACCGGTCGAGCACCTCCGGCCGGGGCCGCCGCGGATCACGTGCGCGCCCGCCTCGGCGAACAGGTCGGCCAGGCCGTCACCGGCGACGACCGCGATCACCGCGCGGCCCGGGACCGGCTCGTGATGGGCCTGGTCGGCGAAGTGTGTGACCCGGATCCGGTGCGGCCGGCCGATGTCGATGCCCTGCTCGATCGCGGCGCCGACGTCGTCGGTGTGGACGTGTACGTTCCACAGCCCGTCCCCGCCGACGACCACCACCGAGTCACCCAGGCCGGCCAGGTTCTGCCGGAAGTCGCCGATCTTGTCGTCCGGCGCGTCCAGCAGGTACATCACCTCGTACGCCGGCCCGTCCTGGCTTTCAGCGCCCTCGCCCCGCGGCTCCACACGGGCCGGCACGTCCACTCTCACGTGCCGCCCGGTCAGCACCGACTCCATCGCGCCCAGGATGACGACCAGGCCCGCTCCCCCGGCGTCCACCACCCCCGCACGCCGCAGTACGTCCAGTTGCTCTGTCGTCTTTGTGAGCGCCTGGCGGGCGGACGCGACGGCGGCCAGGCACACGTCGGCCAGGCTCTTCCCGTCGTTGGCGGCTGTCATGGCTCCGGTCGCGGCGGCCCGGGCGACGGTCAGCATGGTGCCCTCGACCGGTTGCGCGACCGCGCCGTACGCGGCATCAGCGGCGTACTTGAGCGCGTCCGCGAACGCGACCGGTTCGCTCATCCTGGGATCGGCCAGTACGGCGTTCTCCTCGGCGTCCCGGTGACGCGGCAGGTTCTCGGCGAGGCGGAGGCCGCAGGCCCGGACGAGCTGGGAGGTGATCACGCCGGAGTTACCGCGGGCGCCGAGCAGGGCGCCGCGGCCGAACGCCTGGACCGCCTCGGCGAACGTCAGCTCACCCCGGGGCAGCGCGTCGCAGGCGGCCTCCCAGGTCAGGTAGAGGTTCGTCCCGGTATCGCCGTCGGGTACCGGGTACACGTTCAGCTCGTCGATCTCGGTCCGCGCCCGGCCCAGCTCGGCCAGCGCGGTCCGAGCCCAGGCCCGCAACACTTCGACGGTCAGTTCCTCCACGCCCGGAAGGCTAGCGTGCCTAAGCACGGGTAGTACTCCCCCGGCAGCCGCTTCCCCCGCCACCCTCAGGCGTGCGAGGGCGTATGCGTACACGACTACGCCCCGTTGTTCCGTTCGCGGAGGCTAGGGTTTGCGGGTGGTGAGTTCGCTGTTCTCGGTCGCGGCCGACAGTTACGAGTGGGCGGTGCGGGAGATCCGGGGAGAATTCGGCCGCGAGGCGCGGATCGAGCGGGTCAGCGGAGACCTCGGGCGGGTCACCGGGCCGTCGGTGGAACAGTTGGCCGAGGCCTGTGACGCCGGGCGGATCATCTTCGTCCGGCACCTCACAGTCGAGATCGGGAACTTTCGGGAGTTGCCGCCTGGATACGAGTTGGCCGAGCTCATCCTGGGAGAGTTGCCCGACTACCCGAAGGCTTTGGCTGTCCAGGCCTGGACAGACAGCGCTGGCACCGGAGGTTCGTACTACCACCGGCTGGACGAGGCCCTGAGCGACCGGGGCGTCGCTGTGACGCGGTCCGGGCAGGACGTCGTCGTCTCCTGCTTCGTTGGTCGCCGGGCCGTGCTGCTCGGGCTCAATCGGCGCGAGTTCAGCCTGTCCGACTGGCCGGGTGGGCGGATGCGGTTGGCCCGGTCGGAGGAGCGGGTGTCGCGGTCGGAGTTCAAGCTCGAGGAGGCGATCGCGACCTTCGGGCTGGATCTCCCGGCGGGCGGGAAGGCGCTGGATCTGGGCGCCTCGCCGGGCGGCTGGACCCGGATCCTGCGGCAGCACGGGCAGGAGGTCTGGTCGGTCGATCCCGGCGCGCTGGACCCGAGGCTGCGCGGTGACCGGCGGATTCACCACGCGGCGACGACGGCCGGGCGGTTCTTCGCGGAGAACCGGGTGCGGTTCGACGTGGTGGTCAACGACATGCGGATGGATCAGGTGATGAGTGCCCGGATGATGCTCGACGCGGGAGAGCACCTGCGCCGCGGCGGGCTGGCGGTCGTCACGCTGAAGGGCGGCGGGAAGAATCCGCTCGACGGCGTGCGCCGCGGGATGGACGTGCTGCGGCAGAGGTACGACGTACTGCACGCACGGCAACTGCATCACAACCGCAACGAGATCACTGTGATCGCCCGGAAGCTGTGAGGACACGCGAAGAGGCGCCCGGGGTGATCCCGGGCGCCTGTTCGAAGGCCCTACACGGAGAAAGCTGTGGGTCAGCCGACGACGCGCTGGACCTTGCCGGCCTTGATGCAGGACGTGCACACCTTCAGGCGGGTCGGGGTGCCCTTGATGAGCGCCCGGACCGGCTGGATGTTGGGGTTGAAACGCCGGGGCGTGCGAGCCTTGACCCGGCGGATCATCGCGCCCTTACCCAAGCGGGCAACGCTGTTGCCGAACGTCGGCTGCTTGCCGCAGACATCGCACTTCTTAGACATGATTCTCCGTGTTCAGGGTCGTGACACCGACAGACCATGTTACATGCGCGCCGACGCTCGACCAATTCGGCTCAGGCTCCTCGACTACTCCGTGAGCCAGGCCACTTCCTCGGGTGTGAGGTCCACCGACAAGCCGGGCAACGAGGTCCGGGTCTCGCTGATGTGCCGGGGGCCGATCAGCGGAAACACAGGGTACGGCTGGTGCAGCAGCCAGGCCAGTGCGATCGCGGTCGGCTCGACCCCCTTGGCTGCGGCCAGTTCGCGGGCCCGGTCCAGCCGGCGGAAGTTCTCGTCGGAGTAGAAGCAGCGGACCAGTTCCTCGTCCGAGCGGTCCTCCGGCGTGGCCCGTCCGGTGAAGAACCCGCGCGCCTGGCTCGACCACGGGAACAGCGCGACCTGCCGGTCCCGCAACCACGCCTGGGACTCGTCGTCGGAGACGTGGCGACAGCCCTTCCACGGTACGTCGTACGCCCGGGCGAGGCTGAGGTGGTTGCTCAGCAGCGTGAACGGTTGCTTGCCGTTCGCCTCGGCGTACGCGTTCGCCTCGTCGAAGCGGGTGGTGGACCAGTTCGAGCCGCCGTACGCCTTGATCCGGCCGGCCTTGAAGTGCTCGTCGAGTACGTCGACGAACTCGCCGACTCCGATCTCTTCGTTGTCCCGGTGCATCAGGTACAGGTCGACGTGGTCGGTCTGCAGCCGCTCGAGGCTCTCGGTGAGCTGCCGGGTGATCGACTCCGGGTCGCAGTACGGGGTGTGTGCTCCCTTGCCGATGACAACGACCTCGTCGCGGTTGCCGCGCGAGGTGATCCACTGGCCGAGGAGCTTCTCGCCGCGTCCGCCGCCGTAGATGTAGGCGGTGTCGAACGTCGTACCGCCGCGCTCGACGAAGTCGTCGAACATCGCTGCCGCGTGGGTCAGGGTCTGCTGGTTGTCCACGCCCATCACGAGCCTGGACACGTCCTTGTCGAGTCCCGGGACCCGCGCGTACTTCATCGGTGCGTCGGCTCGACGCGTCAGCGGCCGCCCGGTCGCGGTCGGGATGATCGCGTCGTCCCGCTCGCTGGCGTACTGCTGCCCGATCGCCGTGCGCCAGGCGTCCTGGACGGTCAGGTTGCCGAGGGTGTCGGCCCAGCTCATCTCGGGGGCCTGCCGCTGCTCGATCGCGGCCGCGACCGCGTCGGCCTCGGCGGCGTAGATGAGGGCGGGTTCCGCGGAGATGTCTCGCGGCTCCTCCCCCACCTTGTGCAGGGTGACGTGGGTCGGCTGGCCGTCGCCGCCGAACCACGGGTCCTCGACGACGAGGTAGCCCTCGCTGCCGTAGATGCGGACCTGGTTGTCGTCGCGGAGCCGGACACCGGTGCTGACCTGAGCGGTCACTCCGCCGTCGAAGAACAGCGTCGCGACCGACCATTCGTCGGCGCCGGTCTCACCGACGTGCCCGACCGCGGTCACCGCGGCCGGGTCGGCGAACGGCTGCCCGGTCGTGGCCCCGGCGATCAGCCGGGCCATCGACACCGGGTAGCCGCCGACGTCGAGGATGCCGCCGCCGGCCAGGTCGTCGGCGAAGATCCGGCTTTCCGGACGGTACGACGAGGCGAAGGCGAAGGTGGCCTGGATCTGGTGGACGGTGCCGAGCTCGCCGTCGCGGACCAGCTGGGCGATCAGCTTGGTCTGCGGGAGGCAGCGGTACATGTACGCCTCCATCAGGAAGACGTCGTTGGCGACCGCGGCCTCGATCATCGCCTCGGCCCAGGCCTTGTTGATCGCCAGCGGCTTCTCGCAGAGCACGTGTTTGCCGGCTTCGGCGGTCTTGATCGCCCACTCGACGTGCATCGGGTGCGGGGTGGCGATGTACACCGCGTCCACAGTGTCGTCGGCGAGCAGGTCGTCGTACGAGCCGTGCCGGTTCTCGATGTTCCACTTGTCGGCGAAGGTGTTGGCCGAGTCGATCGACCGGCTGCCGACGGCGACGACCTCACCGGTCGCCGACGTCGGCACCTGGCCGGCGAACCGGGACGCGATGTTCCCGGTGCCGATGATTCCCCAGCGGACTTTTGTTTCAGGCGCAGTCAAGGGTGTCCCGTTCACTGGTCGGTATGGGTCAGAACTTCATGGCGCCGGCGGCGATGTCGGCGATGAAGTGGCGTCCACCGATGATGAAGACGCCGATCAGCGGGATCACGCTCATCAGGGCGCCGGCCATCACCATCGAGTAGTCGGTGCCGTAGATGCCGTTCAGCTGCTGCAGGGCGACCTGCAGCGGCAGCTTGTTCGGGTCCGTCATCACGATCAACGGCCAGAGGTAGTCGTTCCAGACGTTGATGAAGGTGAAGATACCCAGAAAGGCCAGGCCGGGCCTGAGCACGGGGATGCCGACGGTGAGGTACTGGCGGAAGAAGCCGGCCCCGTCCACCTTGGCCGCGGAGATGAGCTCGTCGGGAATGGCGCCGCGGGCGTACTGGCGCATCCAGAAGATGCCGAACGCGTTCGCCGCGCCGGGGATGATCAGCGCCTTCAGCGACCCGATCCAGCCGAACTCGGCCAATGTCACGAACTGCGGCACCAGGGACAGCTGGGCCGGGATCATGAACGTCGCCAGCAGCAGGCCGAAGAGCCAGTCGCGGCCCGGGAACTCGTACTTCGCGAAGGCGAAGGCGGCCAGCGAGTCGAAGAACAGCACCAGCACGGTGACCGCGACCGAGACGATCAGGGTGATCAGCATCGAGCCGAAGAAGTCGATGTTCGAGCACCTTGCCCATGTTCTCGAACAGGTGCGAGCCGATCACGAGTTTCGGCGGGTAGCTGAAGATGTCCGGGGTGGTGTTGGAGGCCATCACCACCATCCAGTAGAACGGGAAGAGCGACAGCACCACGCCGAACATCAGCACCATGTGGCTGATCACGTTGCGAGTTCGTTCAGCGCGCATCGGCCTGCTCCTTTCCGTTCTGGGCTCCGTTCTGGGCCCGGCGGGCGGCGCGGCGGCTGACCCGCTCGCCGGTGCCGCCGATCAGTCTCCAGTTGATGATGCTGAACAGCACGATCAGGATGAACAGGGCCCAGCCGATGGCGGCGCCGTACCCGAACTGGTTGTCCAGGAACGCGCTCTCGTACAGGTACGACACGATCGTCATCCCCGATCCGCCGGGCCCGCCTGTGTCGCCGACCAGTACCTGGGACTCGGTGAAGATCTGCAGACCGCCGATGGTCGAGGTGACAGCGGTGAACAGGATGACCGGGCGCAGCAGCGGTACGGTGATCCGCCAGAACGTCTGCCGCGACGACGCGCCGTCCACCTTGGCCGCTTCGTAGACGTCGTTCGAGATCGCCTGCAGGCCGGCCAGGAAGATGATCGCGTTGTAGCCGACCCACCGCCAGCTGACGATGGAGGCGATCGCGACCTTGATGCCCCACGGCTGGGTGAGCCATTCGATCTGGGTCAGCCCGATCGACTGCAGGAACGCGTTCAGCAGGCCGAAGTTGTTGCTGAAGATCGAGCCGAACACCATCGTGATGGCGACGACCGAGGTGACGTTCGGGATGAAGTACGCGACCCGGTAGAAGCTGCGGAACCGGGTGGCGTTGTGCAGCGCGTTGGCGAGCACCAGCGCGAGCAGCAGCATCGGGACGGTCGACAGCACCCAGATGATGAGCGTGTTGCCGATCGACTGCCAGAACTTCGGGTCGGCGAGCAGGTAGCTGTACTGCTCCAGCCCGACCCATTTCATCTCGCCGATGCCGTCCCAGGAGTGGAACGAGATCCAGATCGAGAACAGCACCGGGAACGCGCCGAAGATCGCGAACAGGATGAAGAACGGCGAGATCGCGGCGTACTGCGGCAACGCCTGCTCGTACTTGCCCGGCCGCTTCGGCGGGACCGGATCCGTGGTCGGGCTGACGGTGCTCGGGAGTGTCTTGCTGGTCACTGCCATGTCAGATCGCCCCCGCTCGGGTGAGTTCGCGCTCGATCTGCTGCTGGGCGGCGGCCCAGGCCTGGTCGGGCGACTTGCCGGCGGTCTCGACGTTGACGAGCTCGGCGGCGATCGGTGCCCCGATGATCGAGTCGTACGGGCTGAAGTAGGCACCCGGATATTTCTTGGCCGACTCGCCGAAGACGTCGACGATCTTCTGACCGCCGAAGAACGGGTCCGGTGCCGTCATCCGCTCGTCGGTGTAGCTGGCCGGCGTGGAGGGGAACAGCACCGGATCGAGGAATGCCTGGGCCTGGTTCTTCGCCGACTCGAGCCAGCTGATGAAGGCGAACGCGGCCTCGGGGTTCTTGCAGTACTTGGTGATGGCCAGGAACGATCCGCCACGGTTGCCGGCACCACCGGGAGCTGCCGTCACCCGCCAGAGTCCCTTGGTCTTCGGGGCCGCGTTCTTCGGTCCGAGCTGGGCCCACCAGACGGCCGCGTTGTAGGCGACGAGCTTACCGTTGGTGACGACGGCGTCGGCGTCGGTCGTGTCCTGCTGCGCGTTCGCGGACAGCCCTTCCTTGACCACCCGGATCGCGAGGTCGAACTGTTCGCGGATGTGGTCCTGGTCGCCGATGTACTGGCCGTCCTCGGTCATGTAGCGCTTGGACTGCTGCGCCAGCGCGTAGAGGTAGACGCCGGTGATGTTGTCGGTGATGGCCGAGCCGGGCACAGCCGCCTTGAGCTTCTTGCCGAGCTCGATGTAGGCGTCCCAGGTCGGCGCGAGTTCGGCGACTGCGCCGGGATCGGTGTCGATGTTCGCCTTCTGCAGCATGTCGGTGCGGTAGAACAGCGCGGTCGGGCCGGTGTCCATCGGGTAGGCCATCATCTTGTCCTCGGACGTGATCCCGAGCTTCCACTTCCACGGCAGGAAGTCGGCCTCGTGATCTCCTGCGCCGAGGGTCTTGAGGTCGACGAACTGGTCGGCGTTCGGGAAGTACGTCGCCACGTCGTCGTTGATGGCCACGATGTCCGGGACCAGTGACTTGCCGGCCAGCGAGGTCAGCACCTTCGTCTTGTAGTTGGTGCCGATCCGGGTCATCGCCAGCTTCAGGTCGTCGTACCCCGGGATCGCCTTCTCGGCCTGGCCGATCAGGTCGTCGTTCACCGAGCCGACCCAGGTCCACATGCTGAGCTCGTCGGAGGCACCCAGCGAACTCCGGGACCCGCATCCGGTGAGGCCGGTTGCGGCCGCAGCGGCACCCGCGCCGAGCGCGAGGAACTTCCTTCTGCTCACTGTCATACGCCTCACCTGGCGCTTTCTGTGTTCATTTCCGCCGGAAGTTGTCCATAATTGTTCGGGCATCGACTAGGTAAGCGCATACCGACTGAACCGGTCAAGGGCCCAATGCTTCCCAGCCCGCCTGCTTCCAGGGCCCGTCACCGAACCCGCTCGAGCCGCCCGGCGGATCCGGGGTGCTGTCAGGATGGCCGCATGATCTCCGCCGTTCTGTTCGACGCCGATGGTGTCATCCAGCGTTCAACCATCGACTGGTGGTCGCGGCTGACCTCGTTCGTCCCCGCCGGCCAGGGGGAGGAATTCGTCGCCGACCTGATGGCGGCCGAGCGGCCGAGTCTGGTCGGCAAGGGCGACTTCCGGGACGCGGTCGCCGAGGTCCTCCGGCGCTGGGGCTCCTCGGTCTCACTGGAGGACGCCCTCGAGCCGTGGACCTGGTTCGCCGCCGAGCCGGCCGTGCTGGAGCTGATCCAGGCACTCCGTGCCGATGGGATCGGCTGCCACCTGGCAACCAACCAGCAGGCGTACCGGCGCGCGATCATGCAGGACGAGCGCGGGTACGGCGAGTGGTTCGACCAGACCTTCTACTCCTGCGATCTCGGGCTGGCCAAGCCTGATCCGGCGTACTTCCGGGCCATCCTCGGTGCCATCGAGTTGCCCGCGTCCTCGGTGCTCTTCATCGACGACAACGAAAGCAACGTGGCGGGTGCGCTGAGCGTCGGCCTGCAGGCGGAGGTCTACGACCTGGCTTTGGGCACGGATGCGCTGGTGGACCTGCTTCGCCGCTACGACCTCTTGTGATGCAGGGGCTGTTGTGGCATCGTCGCCGGGCAGATGACAACGTAGGACAGTCGCCAGCCGCTCCTGGAGGCACCGCATGTCCGATCGACGACGTCTCACCCGCCGCAGTGCCCTCGGCCTGACCGCCGGACTGGGCCTGAGCTCGCTCGCTCCGTCCTTCGCTCTCCCCGCTGCCGCCTCTCCCGCTTCCGGGGTTGCACTTGCGAGGTCGGCGTACCCGAAAGGCCAGCGGCCGCACCTGCTGAGCGTTCTGGCCGAGGACTCGCTGAGCCCCGCCGAGCGCACCCTCGCGACCACGCTGCAGGGCCTGCTGGCTCGTCGTGGCAACGAGACGCTGTACCTGAACATCCCCTCGCTCGGCTACCAGATCTGGCTCGACGACCTCGTCTCCCGGTACGGCGTCCACGCCCGCCCCGGGGACCTGTGGAAAACCGTCAGCCGGTCGCACGCGTCCGGATATGTTCTCTTTCGAACGGGCACGCCGTCGGTCAACGTGGCGACCACGCTCGCCGGCCTGACGGGTGCCGTAGCTGTCGAGGAGAGCTTGGAGGCACTCGCGATCCGGCACGGATTGCGCAAGGTCCTGGACGTGCGGGACAAGGACGACCGCTGGGTGATGGACAACTACTGGCCACGGTTGCGGCACGACGTCGCGATCGAGCAGAGAGGAGACTGGCCGGAACGACTGCGGGACTACGTCACGATGGCGGGGACGCTCGCCTTCTTCGACGGCAACTCGGCCTTCCGCGCCGAGGTGGTCGACGCGCTCGACGACGACGCGACCGTGATCGGCTGGGGCGACGCCGCCGACGGCGAGGACAAGTTCATCGGGCCGAACTCGGACGCCGGCGTGAAAGCCATCCCGGCCGACCATGCCCGCAATCTGTCCGTGCTGTCCGGCATCACCGAGGACCGGTTGAGCCAGCGTGGAGGGGGTGGGGGGAGGGCCCTCGAACCGGACCCGAATGCGCACTACGTCACGTTCCTGATCACCGACGGCGACAACATCCAATGGATGCTCGGCGACTTCCCCACCGACCAGCGTTGGTTCGGCAGCCCTCACCGCGGCAAGGTGGACCTCGGATGGGGCATCTCGCCGTCGCTGATCGATCTGGCGCCGTCGGTGATGCGCTGGTACTACGACCAATCCGTGAAGGACCGTTGGGTCGTCGGACCTTCTGGCGGCGGCTACATGTACCCGAGCCGCTACCCCGCGGCCGCTCTTGAGAAGCACACCGCCTCACTGGCCAAGTCCATGGGGCGCGCGGACCTCTCAGCGGTCCAGATCATCGACTTCGACTCGTTCCAGGACAAGCGACTCTGGTCGTCGTACCTCAAGCACCCCCAGATCGACGGCCTCATCTACCTCGAGTACTCCCGCTATGACAGCCACAAGGGCAAGGTGGTCTGGTCCGAGGGCAAGCCGGTCATCTCGGCACGGACGATGTTGTGGGACGGGCTCGACGGCGCGGACGAAGCATCGGTCACCGCCGAACTCAACAGTGCCGTCCGGAACCCGCGTTCGACGGCCGGCTACTCAATCGTTCTGTGGCACGCGTGGAGCAAGTCTGTCGACAATGTGATGACAGTCGTGAACGGCCTAGCTCCACACGTGAAGGTCATCCCGCCCGACACGCTCGTGAAGATGGTCGGCACGTACGCCCAGCACTAGGCAGCCGGGTAACGCTCTATCCCGTCTGGGCGCAGAGGGCGTCCAGACGGGAATCTGTCAGAGCGTGCGGTAGTAGACGGCTACCGGGAGTTGGATGCAGCCGAGGCTTTCGTAGAGCGCGCGGGCGGGTGCATGGAAGTCATCGCCGCCGGTCCCGATCTCGACAACTTCCGCGCCGTGCTCTCGCATCGCGCCGAATGCGTGCTCGCAGAGTGCGGTACCGACGCTGCCCCGGCGGTGGTCTGCCGCGACAGCCAGGATGACGATGCTGCCGTTCCGGCCCGCAGGGTCGATGCTCCAGGCAACGTATCCGGCGACGGCGCCTCTGACCTCGGCCACCGCGACCCACCTGTGCTGCGCAGGGTCGTGGAGTTCAGCGACCTGCTTGCGGTAGTCGTCGCGCCAGTTGCCGTGTTGGTTGGTGAAGATCGTCTCGCCTACGAGTGGGCGGAAGGAATCCTCGTAGAACGGGCGGAACGTCTCGATGGTCAGCTCGGTGAGCCGAACGAGGTCAGGGTGGACGTACGAACGAATGAGCATGAAAGGTGTGCCTCTCGCACTGAAGGGAGTCGGGCAGATGACAGACCCGCTCGCAGATCGCGATGCAGCGGCGGGTCACCCTTCAGCGGCGGATACGCCCGGCGGCGAAGCACTCCATGCGCGCAATACTACTTCGCGGCAGACCCGTGCATCGCGAGAGCGCTCTGTGCGGATGGGGTCGGGGGGCGCGCGCTCGTGCATCCGCCGTCCGCTCACCTGATCGGTTCCTCCGAGCACGCAGCTTCCGATGGAACCTGGTGTCGGCCCGGGACAAAGCGCCTCCCCTCGCCGAGGCCACCAACCCGCGCTCACCGATCGCCAGGATCGGAGAGCTCCCGGCGACGAGCGAGATGGAGACTGCCGGTGCAACCTCGGCCCGCTCATTCGTCCGGCGGCGGGCTGGGTGCTCGGTGGGTGCCGGTGGGGTCGACGTGGAAGGCGAAGCCGTTGGGGGTGATCCACTCCACGGTCTTGGGGTCGAGGCGGCGTACCTTCCAGTGGCCGTGGGTTTTGACCCTGTGCGGGAAGCGGCGCAGGGGTGCGAGATTGGCCGGGGCGGTTTGGCCGGGTGGGCCTTGGGGGTCGTAGGGCCGGATGTGGTCCAGGTCCATGGCCGCGTGGGTTTCGCGGGTGCCGTACGGGAACAGTTCGACGGGGTGGGTGAGTTTGACGCGTTCGCGGATCCGGTCGGGGATCTCGTAGGCGTCGACGCTGACCGCGTCGTGCAGGTCGATGACGGGTTTCACGGTGTAGGGGCCGTGGCCGACGAGCTCGGCCAGCTGCGAGGCGAGCAGGGGTCCGTGGTCTTCGACGCGGAGGACGCCGGTGCCGGTGGCGAGGGTGTGGTCGGTGAGGTGCACGTAGATCTCGGTCTGCCCCGGCCGCAACCGGCGACCCGATCGCGGGCTGGTGTGGGCGTCGTGCCGGATCTGCGCGAGCCGGGCATCCAGTGCCCGCCGTGCTGCGGCATCGAGGGGCTCGCCGTCGTCGGTGTCCAGTCGCAGGCCGGCATCGAACGGCTCGACCACTTCCTTGTATGGGGTGTCGAGGGGGTCGGGGTGATCGGTGTCGCTGGGGTGGGGAGCGTCGCGGTCGGCCTCGGCGTCCAGGCCGGGTTCTGCCCAATCGCCTGGGAGGTCCTCGTCGTCGAGGCGGGCTCGGCTGTCCGTGTCTGCCTGGTCCGGGCGGAGATCGCGCGTCAGGCGGGACGTTCGGGCAGGGCTCTGCTTCGCGGTGGGGTCTGCGGTCGGGGCGGTGCTCGGGCCCCGGGGCGTGCCGGCACCCGGGGTGACGGTTCGGCCGGTTGCTGCCGCAGGTGCTGGCCTGGCGCCGTTGTCGGTGGCCGCACCGACCCTTGGGGCGGCGCCCGAGCCGGTGGCCACGGCGCCGGTGGGAGCGGTGGGAGCGGTGGTCGAGGCGCTGCCCTCATCGGTGCGCGAGCCGGCACATCGGGCGATGTCCGTGCCCGTCGTCGCCGCTGCTGCTCGCGGGGCGCCGTGATCGGTGGCTGGGCCGGCGGCTCGGTCCGTGCCGTGATCGGTGGCTCGGCCGGCGGCTCGGCCCGGGTTGGTGGGCGCGTTGGCCGGTTGGCTGCCGCTGGTTGTTGCTGCGGTCGGCTCGGGCTGGGCGGGCTGGGCGGGCTGGGCGGGCTGGGCGGGCTGCGTGTTCTGGGTGTTCTGGTGCTGGCGGGCTTGGTGGAGGAGTTCTTCGGTGTAGCGGGGGTCGGCGATGATGCCGACCGCGTCCGCGCGGCGGCGTTGCAGGGTGTTGGTGTCACCGAGGGCTTTGAGGGCTTCGGCGATGCTGGTGATCCGGGCGTCGAAGCGGACCGCGTGACCGGTGGCGGTGCGGATGTAGATCTTCTTGGTGCCGTGCTCGTCGGACCGGCCCAGGTGGACGCCGCGTTCGCGGGCTTTCTCCTCGGCCTTGCGGCGGGAACTCTCGGGGTCGGTGTGTTTCTTGGCGGCCTCGACGATCTTGTCCAGCCGGATCGGGGTGAGCGAGTCAACGACCTTCGCGACCCGCCGGTCGACCGACCGCGCGGCGTCTTCGGGCAGCTCGAGGCAGGCGGTGGCGATCTTGCGGGCCTTCCACGGGGTCGCCTCGCCGGCCTGGACCCGGGCCCAGGTCAGCGGGAGCCGGTGCCGCAGGGCCAGCGCCTGGCCGATGAAGTCCGCGGCCGCGCCGGCCGAGATGCCGAGCATGACGCCGAACTCGGCGGGGGCGAACTCGGCGATCTCGGGGCAGCCGTCGCCGCCGAGGACGACGGCGCGTTCGCGGCCGTCACCCGAGCCACGCCCGCGCCCGGGGCGAACCGGGCACGCGTCGGGGTGGTGGCGGTCGGCGTAGGTCTGGGCGTGTTCGAGGAGGCGGGCGTCGAGCCGGTTGGCCTCGGCGCGGTGCCCGGCGGCCGACTCCAGCAGGTCGGGCGTCGAGAGCGTGGTCAGATCTCCTTCGAACATGTCTTCGATTCTATGCCATGCGCTGGGCCAGGGCAAACCCGCGGTGAGCCAGAATCCCTTATCCACAACGGGAAACGTCACATCCAGCAGCTGCCGAAACCGGGTAAGCGTCAGCCGGGGCTGAGGTGGTGGGGGAAGCGACGGACACCGGGCTGAGGCGTGGCAGTGTTCCGTCTCGGTGGTCAGTGGGGATGCCGGGGTGCGGTTGGTCATGGTGCGGCGCGATGCGGCCGGTGGATGACGGCGGAGAAGCTGGTCGCGAGCCGGATGCAGTGTGGGCGCGGGTGGCGAACGTCGCTAGGAGGGCGCTGAATTAGGGCGGTTCTGGGAGTGGTCGCTGGGCGGGGCCGCGCGCGGAGCTTGGTGGGCAGCCGCGGCCTGAGGCCCGGGGTCGGCGCGTGGCGGAGCGGTCCTGTTTGTGGGAGGGCGCCGGGGGGCCGGTGAGGGCCGGGTGCGGCCCTGTGACGGCCGATCGGAGGTCTGGTAGGTGGCCTTGTCAGGTGTTCTGGGTGGCCAGGACCCAGACTCCTGCGGTGCGGGTGAGTCCGCGGCCGACGAGGTTGCGCAGGTTGAGTCCGGCGGTGCGGCGTGTGAGCCAGGCGTTGTTTTTGGTGGTGCCGCGGTAGCGGAGTTTCAGGCGGCGTCCGCCGCGGCTGGCGATCTGGGAGATGACCCGTTCCACGTTGGGTCGGAACGTGCGGTACTTCTCGCGTAGTTCGGGCTTGCCGGCCCAGTCACGGCGGGCTTGGCGCAGCAGGGCGTCGCGTGGGTGCAGCACGATCTTGCGGCCGGTCTTGGACGTGGTGCACCGCTGGCGCAGTGGGCAGTCGCGGCACAGTGCGCCGAAGGTCGCCACCCGGGTCTTGCTGATCGGGCGGGTGTTGCCGGCCGGGCAGCCCACCGTGCCGGCTTGCTCGTCGACGGTGAAGTCGTCGACGGTGAACCCACCCTCAACGGGCGGCTGCAACGGTTTGGGTTTGATCACGGCCTCGTGGCCGTCGGTGTCGTCGATCGCGCCCCGCAGATCCCCTGTGCCGTAAGCGGAATCTCCGTACCACTCGCGCGCGTCGTCCTCGGCGTCGAGGAACTTCTCGGCCACCGCGGGATCGGAGTTGTCTGTCCCGGCGGCCTTGGTGAGCGCCTCGTCGGTGATGATCCCGGTCTCGGGTTCGGCCGCCACGTGCGCCCGGTACCCATCGCGGCGGTTCTCCGGCGATTTGCGGGTATGCCGCGCATCCTCATCCACCGTGGACACCACCCGGTCCGGGGCGACCCGGCGGGCGATCCGCCACCGCCCATCGGTGCCATCGGAGTTCTCGGCGGGCTCGACATCCTGCCCGGCGACCAGCGCCAGCAACGCCAACGCGAACTCCGCGTCGCCCTCCAGTTCCGCATCGGACAACGCGGCCACCAAAGCGCCGGCGTCGTTGACCAACCCCGACACCAGCGCATCCTTGGCGGCCGGGTCGTCCCAGTCGATCCTCGGCTTGTCCGGCCGGCTGTAGTCATGACCGGTGCACACCTTCGCGATCTGCTCGGCCGCGCCGAGAACCTGCCGGCCCACCCGCCGGATCGCCGAGATCAGCTGCGTGATGGTGTCCTGGGTGGCGACCGCATCAGCCAGGACGGTCGAATCCACCGCACGTTCGCGGCGGCCGCGCAGGATCCCGGTCTGCTCGATCACCTGCCTGACCGCGTCGTTGATCCGATGCGGCCGCCCCGATTTCGCCAGCCGCTTGCGCCAATACACCAACGTCGACGCATCGAATCCCGCGTCATCCAACGCCATCCCGGTCGCGACCTTCCACCGCAGATCACACCGCGCCGCCTCCGCGGTCTCCCGATCCGAGAAATCATGCAAGGTCTGCAACACCAGGACCGAGGCCATCACCGACGCCGGGAACGACGGCCGACCCTTCCCCGACGGGAACAAGTCCCCAAACTCGCCGTCGGGAAAAAGATCCCGGCGATGCGCCGCCAAGAACGCGAACATGCTGCCCTCAGCCACCAGATGACCAACCAGCGCTTCCGCGTCCAGAAGCTCCCGATCCGTAACCTCTACACCCTGCACCAACACATTCTCCCGGCCGAGCCAACGCACGCCCGACAGAACACGCCGATTATTCAGCGCCCTCCTAGTGTCGTGCACGGAAATTCGTTGGGTAAGTCTTAGACTGAGGTATGCCTCGCACCGGACGTCCCAAGGCCGAACTGATCCTGACTGCCGATGAGCGTGAGCAACTGACGCGCGATGCCCGTCGGGCCACCTCGGCCCAAGCGCTGGCCCTGCGATCGAAGATCGTGTTGGCGTGCGCTGATGGCGCTCGACAACAAGACGGTGGCCGAGCAGGTGCGGTGCTCGGCGAACACGGTCGCCAAGTGGCGCAAGCGGTTCATCGAGCACCGCTTGGACGGCCTGCTGGACGAGGACCGTCCAGGTCGTCCCCGCACGATCAGCGTGGACCAGGTCGAGGACGTGATCGTGGCGACCCTGGAGTCGACCCCGCCGAACGCGACGCATTGGACCAGGTCGAAGATGGCCGCGCGGACAGGTCTGTCCAAGACCACGATCGGGAAGATCTGGAAGGACTTCGGGCTCAAGCCCCACAAGGTCGATCACTTCAAGCTGTCCACCGACCCGTTGTTCATCGACAAGCTCTACGACGTGGTCGGCCTCTACCTGAATCCGCCCGAGGCAGCGGTCGTGCTCTGTGTCGACGAGAAATCCCAGGTGCAGGCTTTGCAGCGTTCCCAGCCGGCGTTCCCGATGATGCCGGGCATGCCGGAACGCCGCACCCATGACTACGTCCGGCACGGCACCACCACCTTGTTCGCGGCCATGAACGTCGCCGACGGCACGGTCATCACCAGCCTGCACCGAAAGCATCGGGCAGTCGAGTTCAAGAAGTTCCTGACCAAGATCGACGACCAGGTCCCCGACGAGCTCGACGATCCACCTGATCTGCGACAACTACGGCACCCACAAGCACCCGATCATCAAGACCTGGCTCGACGAGCACCCCCGGGTCCACCTGCACTTCACCCCGACCTACTCGTCCTGGCTCAACCTGGTGGAGCGGTTCTTCGGCTATGTCACCGCCGACCTGCTCCAACGCTCCGACCACCGCAGCGTCCAAGCCCTCGAAGCCGACATCCGCAACTGGGTCAAGGCCTGGAACGCCAACCCCAAGCCATTCGTCTGGACCAAGACCGCCGAACAGATCCTCGGCTCCCTCGGACGACTTATCCAACGGATCTCAAATCCAGGACACTAGGCGGGTGGTCGACTGGGCTGCTTCGTGCGCGCAACAGCCGTTGGAGGCGGGCGGGCCGCTTGGTCCGCGTGAGCGCCCGGGTTCCATCTGGACCGTCACGACCGCCGGTGGGGACGCTGGCGGCGCGAGGGGCGAACTGGTTGCCCCGCGACGTACCCGGGCTCCGCCTTGATCGTCGTGACCGCCAGTGGGGCAGACGGTGCGGGCCGCTTGGATCGCGTGAGGTAGCTGTGCTCCGCCTGGATCGTCGCGGCCGGCGGGCGGTGCGGAAGCGCATGGTTTGGGTGAGGTGGCCGTGGGCTGGCTGGAGGGGCACGGATACGGGCGGGAGGAGGGATGCGGCGTTAGGGGCAGCTTGGTTGGGAGGACCGGGTAGGTCGTTAGTTAGTCGCGGGGCAGGAGGTGGTGTTGGTGGTCGGTGGGTTCTTGGCGGGGGTGACGGTCGAGCACCGGCCGCGGCCGTGGGGTGGGGCGGCGGCTGAGGGTGATGAGGGCGATGATCAGGGGGATCGTGATGAGGTAGGCGGTGCGGAGGTCTGCTACCCGGGCGAGGGCTGCCAAGGCGGCGGGGGTGAGAGGATGGCGGTGCCGGAGGCCAGGGCGCCGATGGCGGAGAGGCGGGTTGGGTTGAGGCCTGGGGTAGCGACCAGGGCGGCCAAGGTGACGGGGTAGAGCGGCGCGACGCCGATGCCGGCGATCACCAGGCCGAGGGTCACGGCGGCGGGGGTATCGAAGAGGCTGACGAGGAGTGTGCCAAGGACGGCGAGCAGGCCGGCCTGGGACGACTGGGGACCAAGAGCGCCAGTGGATGGGGCCGATTGCGCGGCCGACCGCCATGCCGATCGGGAAGGCGCTGCCCAGGAGTGCGGCCGTTGCCATCGGCAAACCGGCGGCCAGCAGGCGCGCGACTGCCCACACCACGAAGCAGAACTCGACCCCCACGGCGAGCACCACTCGTAGCCAGCCCAGCCCGACAGCCAAGGCGACATGCCTGGTCGCAGACGAGCCGGGGCTCGTGTGCGGGCGTGGTTCATCCAGTGGCTCAACCGTCGGCGACACCTTGCCCTTCACCACGGCGAGGGCGACAAGCGGCGGTACGGCGGCCAGCAGCGCGAGCCGGCCGGTTGGGCCGAAGGAGTCGACTCCACCGATCGCGAGAGGTGCCAAGATGCCAGTGGCGCTGGCTACTGCGTTGACGCGGCTCAGGCGGGCAGCAGCCGTAGGGCCGCGCAGGACGAGTGGAGCGACGAGCACGAGCAGTGCACCGCCCAGTCCGATGCACAGTCCGCCTGCGACCGCCACGCCGTACGCAGGTGCTAGCGCGAGCAGCACCGCGCCGGCGGCGCACACCAGGGAGCCGAGCCGGAGCACAGTCGGGAGCGGCCACGACCGCAGCAGCATCGGGCCGACCACGGCGACAACGACCAACCCCACGGCGAACGCGGACGACAGCAGCGCGAGTCGGCCGGTGGACTCGTCCAGGTCTCGCGCGAGTACGGCGACACAGGCCCCGAGCCCGGCCAGCAGGTACCCCATTGACGAGAGACCGATGCCGATCCGGACCTCGTCCGTCCGGCCAGTCATCCGGCTGTCAGGTCATTAGAGCCGGCCCTCCGGGCGGCTGCCGGATCGATTAGAGTCGGGTCCGGGCGGCTACCAGCAGGTCGGCGAGCTGATGCAGGTCGGTCAGCTGGATGTCAGCCGTCAGGCCTTTCAGGCCCGCTGTCACGGCTCCAGCTGCGTGGCCGGCCGCCAGGCCCACCGGAGCATCTTCCACCACCAGGCAATGGGCAGGCGGTACGCCGAGCAGCTCGGCGGCACGCAGATACCCCTCAGGGTCCGGCTTGCCGCGGGAGATGTCCTCGAAGGTCACCAGGACAGGCGGGTCGATGCCGGCTGCGGCCAGGCGTACCTTCGCCAGCCGGTTGTCCGCGCTGGTCACCACCGCCCACGGCAGGCCGAGCTGCTCCAACACTCCGAGCACCTCATGCAGCGCCAGGTGTGGCCACCACGTCGGACAGGTCGTCGTACTGGAGCTCCAGCTGCCGGGCTGCTGCCTCCGCACGCGCCGGAGCTGACAAGTCGGGGCGCATGCGGTCGACGGTGGACTCGGCCGGGCTGCCGTGGGCGATGGCGAGTACGTCGGCCACCGGTACGCCGTACTCCCCTGCCCAGACCGTCCATGCGCGCTCGACCGCGGCGTCGGAGTCAACCAGTGTGCCGTCCATGTCGAACAGCACGGCGCGGATGTCCCGGATCTCCATCACCCCTCCATTAAACTCGTTCTCCGAGCATAAGGTAGAACCGTCCCATGACAACAGCAGTTCGCCGCGGACAGTGGCAGACGGCTGCCGACGTACTCGCACAGGTCAGCCGGCGGCCCGGGATCACGCGCGCCGCGGTGGCGCGGGAGCTGCGGCTGAGCACCAGTTCGGCGACTGAGATCACGGCCAGGCTGCGCGACCTACGGCTGCTCACCGAGGTGCCCGCACCCAGTCAGGGGCGCGGGCGACCGACGAGCGTGCTGCGGGCGCATCCACAGGGTCCTGTGGTGCTCGCGCTGGACCTGCGGCAGGGCAGTTGGCGGAGTGCTGTGGTCGCGCTGGACGGGTCGTTCCTGGAACAGCAGTCGAGGCGTCATCGGAGTCGACGGCCACAGGTGGTGCTCGGCAACCTGCAGAGGGTCGTGGGCCAGGTGCGGGAGCAGTACGGCGAGCGCCTGAGAGTCGTCAGCCTGGCAGCACCGGGCACCATTCGTGACAGCCGTCTGATGCAAGCGCCAACGCTGGACTGGGGTGAGCTGGACCTACAGGCCGTCACAGCGGGTACGGACCTCCCACTGCTCGCCGGCAACGACGCAACGCTGAGTGGTGTAGCTGAGGCTCGCACTGGTGCTGCCGCTGGCGCTGGTACGGCGTTGCACCTCATCGTCGAGGTGGGTATCGGCGGGACCCTGCTGATCGACGGCGTACCGGCGCAGGGTGCGTCCGGGGCCGGTGGGGAGTACGGGCACATGCCGCTCGGGGAGCGTGGACGCGCGTGTCCGTGCGGCGCCCACGGATGCTGGGACCTGGAGATCGACGGACGCGCGCTGGCTCGCCATCTCAAGGAGGCGACGCCGGACGACCCGTACAGCTACACAGAAGCCGTGCTACGTCGTACTGACCGTCCTGCGAGCCGTGCGGTCGCCAGAGTGGTCGCTGCACTCGCCGCAGGTATCGCCGGTCTCGTCAACGCGCATGACCCCGATGTGGTGACGCTGGGCGGGCTGGCAATCCCACTCCGCGCCGCAGCCGAGTCGACCTTCGAGGAGGCCTACCTAGCCGGCCTCATGGCCTTCCACCGGACCTCGCCCCCGCCGGTGCTCGCCGCCACGCACCAGCCCGACGGTCCGCTGCGTGGTGCCGCAGCGCTGGCGCTGGACTACCTCACCACGGAGCCGGCGATCGCTAGCTGGGCTGATCGGCGCTGACGTCCTCAGCCGGTTTCTCGACCGGCTTGGGGACGATCGGCGGCTCCACCTGCGCCAGGATCGTGGTGATGTCGTGGCGGTGGTGCTGGATCTCGTGGGCGGTGTGGCGGATCACCCAGCCCAGTGTGCGCGGCGTACGTACCGGGTAATTGTAGAGACCCAGCTTGCCCAGCTGCGGCGGCGTGAGCACCCGAGCGGCCGCACCGAACTCGCGGGCGAACCGCATCAGCGCGGCCGCGACCTCCATCGGGTCCTGGTCCTCGTACTTGGCCTGCTTCACCCGGCCGGTCCGGTCCATCGGCGCGTACACCGGCCGGTCCTCCGCTAGACACTGGGCGATCCGCTGTCGCTGGACCTCCAGTACGTCGCGCACGTGGCAGGCGTACTCGATCGCCGACCACACCTCAGGCTCCGGCCGGAGTCGTACGACGTCCGGATCGGGACCGGCCGCTGCCCGGGTGAGCGACATGCTGCAATCCGCCGCCTGCCGGATCAGCGTGGTCACCGTGCCCTGCAGGTCACCCGTGTCGTAGTTGAACCCGCACTGCTCGCAGTACCCGTCCACCGGCGGCTGCTGCTTGCTCAACTGCTACTCCCTCGAAATCGCCAGGCGTGATCGACCGGACCGATTCCACCACCGAGTGCGAACCCGGCCTGGATCGCCCCGGTCACGTACTCCTTGGCCGCCCCCACTGCGCCAGGGACGTCGTACCCGCGTGCCAGGTACGACGCGATCGCGCTGGCCAACGTGCATCCGGTGCCGTGTGTGTGCCGGTTGTCGGCCCGTACGGCGCTGTA
Organism: uncultured Actinomycetota bacterium; assembly: GCA_963770725.1. Lineage (GTDB taxonomy): Bacteria > Actinomycetota > Actinomycetes > Propionibacteriales > Kribbellaceae > Kribbella. The sequence goes on along the minus strand of CAVYQT010000002.1, from coordinate 402,779 downwards.
GGCCCGTCGTACCCCATGACCGTGCAGTACGTCGACTGACGCCGTACCCGGGTCGTGGCCGCCCTTCACGAGGACCCAGGAGGCTCCGGCGTCCAACAGCACCTTTGCCGCGAGCTCCCGGTCCTCCACCGTCTCCAGGTCCATGCCTGCGACCGGTCCGAGCTCGGTCAGGTTGGGCGTCAGGACAGTTGCCAACGGCACGATCTCCGACCGTATGGCGTCCATCGCATCGGCAGCCAGCAACGCATCACCGTGCTTGGACACCGAAACCGGGTCCACGACGACCGGCACGGACGGCGGCAGCGTGCGCAGCAGCGATGCGACCACCCGGACCATCGACTCGGACGCCAGCATCCCGGTCTTCACCGCGTCGACACCGATGTCGTCCACCACACTGCGGAACTGCGCCCTGACCTGCTCCTCCGGCAGCTCCCACGCCCCCTGGACGCCGAGACTGTTCTGCGCGGTGATCGCGGTCAGCACACTCATCCCGTGCACGCCGTTGGCCAGCATCGACTTCAGATCCGCCTGGATCCCGGCCCCGCCGCCGGAGTCGGATCCGGCGATCGTCAGCACTCTGGGCAGCATCTCAACTCCTGAAATGAGCGTGACCGGAGTCGGCCGCGTACGCCGCTCCGTCCACCGTCACGGTTCCGGCCTGCCGTTCCTCGTTGCCCTCAGCAACCGAACCGATGACGGTCCAGCCCTCGGGTACGTCGGCCGGCTCGAAGGTCCCCACCAGCGCGTGGTCCTCCCCGCCGGTCAGGACGAACTTGAGCCCGTCCACACCGGTCGCGGCAGCCACGGCCTGCAGCGGCTCGGGCAGGGTCAACGCCTGCGAGTGCACGTCGATGGCGACCTGACTCGCGACGGCGATGTGCCCGAGATCGGCCAGCAGCCCGTCACTGACATCGCACAACGAGGACGCACCGGCCAGAGCAGCTCGAGGCCCCTCGGCGTACGGCGGTTGCGGGCGGCGATGCGCCTCGACCACGGCTCGCGGTGAGCGGAACCCGCGAGCCAGTACGGCCCACCCGGCTTCGGCCCAGCCGAGCCGCCCGATGTAGGCGACCTCGTCGCCCGGGCGCGCGCCGGAACGCAGTACCGGCGGACGGCCGTCCAGCGAGCCGAACGCGGTCACCGAGACGATGATCTTGTCCGACTGCACCGTGTCGCCGCCGACGATGCTCACCTCGACCAGTTCGGCCTCGTCGACCAGGCCCTGGTTGAGTTCCAGCGCCCACGCGGTCGGCAGCTCGGCAGGCGCGCCGAAACCGACCACGAGCGAGGTCGGCCGTGCACCCATCGCCATGATGTCGGCCAGGTTCTGTGCGACGGCCTTGCGACCTACGTCGTACGCAGACGACCAGTCCTTACGGAAGTGGCGGCCCTCGACCAGCAGGTCGGTCGTGATCACCATCCGGCCGTCCGGCACAGCCACCACGGCCGCGTCGTCACCGGGTCCGACCAGGACGTCCTCACCAGTGGACAGCCCTTTGGTGACGGCCGCGATCAGGCCGAACTCACCCGTGCTCCCCAACGTCTCTGTCACGTCAGCAGACCTCCCATATCGCCAACCGGAGTCTAGGCGGTACCGTGACCGGGCAACGAAGAGTACGCCCGGCCGCCTCGCAGTACCGGTGGCCGGAGCCAGCTGAGGGCGACTGAGTGGAGAACGACGTGGTGGTCCAGGCCTACATCCTGATCCAGACCGAGGTCGGCAAGGCAGCCGACGTCGCAGCGCAGATCGCCGAGGTCCAGGGCGTCACCCTGGCCGAGGACGTCACCGGTCCGTACGACGTGATCGTCCGCGCGGAAGCCCGCAACGTCGACGAGCTGGGCAAGCTGGTGGTTGCCAAGGTCCAGAACGTGCCCGGCATCACCCGTACGCTGACCTGCCCCGTCGTCCACATCTGATCGCCACGGGGTCCCGTCCCTCTTCCGCATGCCCAGAGTCCTGTTCGCTGCACTCGGTCTGATCCTGGTGACTGGGTGCAGCTCCGACCCCGCGCCCGTCGCCGTACCGTCTCCCGCACCCGAGGTCGCGGCGGCCTGTGAGCCGCTGGTGAAGGCGCTGCCCGCGAAGGTCCTGGACGCCGAGCGGCGCGAGACCGAGCCCGTCAGTCCGCTGACTTCCGCGTACGGCGATCCGCCGATCGAGGTCACCTGTGGGGTCGCCCCGCCGGCCGGGATGGCCGAGGCGCAGTCGCAGTGTTTCGAGGTGAACGGCGTCGGCTGGTTCGCCAAGGACGTCGAGAACGGTGTCATCTTCACCACCATCGGCCGCCAGGTCTACCTCGAGGTCGCCGTGCCGTCGGCCTACGCACCCGAGGCGAACGCGCTGACCGACGTGTCGGACGCTGTCCACAGGTTCAACAAACTCATCACTCCTTGTACCTGACGACGGCATACTCCAGTCGAAGCGAAAATTGTTCGTCGGCGGTGTCCGGTTGAGTCCGGCGGGGGCGACGTAGCAGGCGAGAGGCACCGCGGTGGTGCCCGGGACGACGGGAGATTCCGATGAAGTACATGATCCTCACGTACGCGTCACAGCAGGACTACGACGGGATGGCCGGCAAGGACACCGGTAAGCCGGCCTGGACGGCGGAGGACTTCGCCGCGATGGGCGCGTTCATGGAGAAGTTCAACAACGACCTGATGGAATCCGGTGAGCTGGTCGAGACGCGCGGGCTCGGGGCACCGGTGCTGACCAGGCGGTTGGGGTCGAAAGACGGCGCCGCGGTGGTGACGGACGGTCCGTACGCCGAGACCCAGGAGGTGCTGGCCGGGTACTGGATCGTCGAGTGCGAGTCCTTCGACCGGGCGACCGAGATCGCCGCCCGGCTCGGCGACACGCCGGCACCCGAGTTCGTCCGGGCGACGGCGTACGCCGACATCCGGCCGGTGATCGAGGGCCGCGGCGAGATCGTGGACTGATCCTGATGGCCGCTGCTCTCCCCGATCTGCTGCGCGAGCTGACCCCACAGGTGCTCGGGGCGCTGGTGCGGCGGTACGGGCACTTCGACACCGCGGAGGACGCGGTGCAGGAGGCCTTGCTGGCCGCGTCGCAGCAGTGGCCCGCGGAGGGCGTCCCGGACAATCCGCGAGGGTGGTTGATCACGGTGGCTTCGCGCCGGCTGACGGATCTGCTGCGTCGGGAGCAGGCCCGTCAGCGACGCGAGGACCGGGTCGCGCAGTGGGCGTCGATGCCCGATCCGGGGCCGGGTGAGCGGCTCGCGGACACCGACGACACGCTGGTCCTGCTGTTCATGTGCTGCCATCCGTCGTTGTCGCCGGCCTCGCAGATCGCGTTGACGCTGCGGGCTGTCGGCGGTCTGACGACGACGGAGATCGCGCGGGCGTTCCTGGTGCCGGAGGCGACGATGACCCGGCGGATCAGTCGGGCGAAGGCGAGCGTGAAGGACAGCGGGGCCCAGTTCGCGCTGCCGGCGGATCGGGACGAGCGGCTGGGTGCGGTGCTGAAGGTCGTGTACCTGATCTTCAACGAGGGCTACGCGAGTACGACGGGACCGAGCCTGCAGCGGGTGGAATTGGCGGCGGAGGGGATCCGGCTGGCGCGGATGCTGCGGCGGCTGCTGCCTGACGACAGCGAGGTCGCCGGGTTGCTGGCGTTGATGCTGCTGACGGATGCGCGCCGGCCGGCCCGGACCGGGCCGCTGGGTGAGCTGGTTCCGATGGACGAGCAGGATCGGTCGTTGTGGATCCAGGAGTCGATCGACGAGGGAGTCGGGCTGATCACAGCGGCGCTGCCGCGGGGGCCGGTGGGGCCTTATCAGCTGCAGGCGGCGATCGCGGCCGTGCACGACGAAGCACCGTCCGCGGCGGAGACCGACTGGGTGCAGATCGTCGCGTTGTACGAGGTGCTGCTGCAGTTGGTCGACAACCCGATGGTCGCGTTGAACCAGGTGGTCGCGGTGGCGATGGCACGTGGGGCGGATGACGGGCTGAAGTTGCTGGCCACGATCGAGGGCGACGAGCGGATCGCCGCCGATCATCGGCTGTCGGCGGTACTGGCGCATCTGCTCGAGATGTCCGGGGATGCGGCCGGTGCGCGGGCGGCCTACGAGGAGGCGGCAAGCCGGACGACCAGCTTGCCGCAACAGCGGTACCTCTATGAACGGGCGAGACGCCTATGAGGGTCGGGTTACCGCAGGCCGGTGGGGCGGGTGGTGGCCAGGGTCAGGAGGCGGTCCACCAGGGCGGGGTAGTCGAGGCCGGTGGCGGCCCAGAGGCGAGGGAACATGCTGGTCGGCGTGAAGCCGGGCATGGTGTTGATCTCGTTGATGATGACCCGGCCGTCGGCGTCGAGGAAGAAGTCGACGCGGGCCAGGCCCTCGCCCTCGATCGCGTCGAAGGCGGTGAGTGCCTTGGCGCGGATGTCGGCCGCGATCTCCGCCGGGAGGTCGGCGGGGACCGAGAGGGCGGTGTACTCCTCGCCCTCGGGCAGGTACTTGGTCTCGAAGTCGTAGAAGTCGTGCCCGCCGCCGCTCACCGCGATCTCACCGCAGACGCTGACTTCGGCCGGACCGCCGTTCAGGCCGCCGAGGACGCCGACCTCGATCTCGCGCGGGCTCTTCGCGGACGCCTCGACGATCACCTTCGGGTCGTGAGCGCGTGCCTCGGCGACCGCGTCGTCGAGTTCGGCCAGGCTGTTGACCTTGCTGATCCCCAGGCTCGACCCACCGCGGCACGGCTTCACGAAGACCGGGTAGCCGAGCGCGTCGACCGCCTCACGGCAGGCGGCGGGGTCGCGGGTCCAGTCGCGGTCGCGGATGACGACGTACGGCGTGACCTCGAGACCGGCCGCGGCGAAGACGACCTTCATGTAGTGCTTGTCCATGCCGACCGCGCTGGCCAGGACGCCGGAGCCGACGTACCGGATGTCGGACATCTCGAGCAGGCCCTGGATGGTGCCGTCCTCGCCCCACGGGCCGTGCAGCAGCGGGAAGACCACGTCCACCTCGCCGAGCGTGCTCGGTACCTGGTCCGGTTCGCTGACCACGAGTTCGCGGTTCGCTCCGAACAGCACCGGCAGTGCGGTGACGTCGACCTCCGGGAGCTTCCCGTCGGTGATCGACAGCCGCTCCGGGTCGCCGCTCTCCAGGACCCAGTGGCCGCTGGTGCTGATGCCGATCGGGACCACGTCGTACTTGTCCCGGTCGATGGCCTGCAGCACGTTGGCCGCGGTCACGCAGGAGATGGCGTGTTCGCTCGACCGGCCGCCGAACACAACGGCGACGCGGGGTTTGCGCTGTTCTTCCCTCGAGTGCTCACTCACCGGCTCGACTGTAGCGGCCCCGGGATCAGGTTCCGATCAGGGCTCGGTTAAGAGCTGTTCAGATCGCAGTCAGTAGTCGTCACCACACGGTGACGCTGCCGTTCGGACCGGCGACGGAGAGTCTCCGAACCGGTACTCTGCCCGCGGAGGTGGCGATGGGACTGCGCGAACTGAAGCGGGAGCGGACCCGCCGGCTGATCGCGGACAAGGCGTTCGAGCTGTTCACCGACCACGGTTTCGGCCGGACCACGGTGGAGCAGATCGCCGCGGCCGCCGAGGTCGGCCCGAGCACGCTGTACCGGTACTTCCCGACCAAGGAGACGCTCGTCCTGGAGTTCGTCGAGGACTGCCTGCTGGGTGCGGTCGCGTGGTTCCGCGAGCAGCCCGAGGTGGACCTGCCGGACGGTCTGCAGTCGGTGATCGAGCGGGTGCTGGACCAGCTGGAGAGCAACCCGGACCGGGTGCGCGCGGTGTTCGACCTGGCCGCGCAGACGGCGTCGGTGAGCGCTCACCTCAACGAGATGAACTGGCGGTTCCGCAACGAACTGACCGATGAGCTGGTACGGCGACTTGCCGGCAACGACCCGCAGGACGTCGAGTTCACCGCCGCCCTGGCCGCCGGGATCGCGATGAACATCATCGAGACCGTGGTCCGGATCTGGGTCGAGAACCCGGACGACACCGAGGTGAAAGCGCTCGCCCGCCGCGCCATGACGCTGCTGCGCGGCGGCGGCATCCCACTCCCCGCCGTCGGAGCGCGGTAGGCCGGCCGGGAGAATCCGGCTATGGCTCTCGACCCTTCCACCATCGTTGTCCACGCAGGCCGGCCCGAGCGCGTGCCGAACGCGCCGGTCGGCGAGTCCCCCGTCTTCAGTTCGACCTATGTCGCGGGCGGGGATCGCGGGTACGGGCGGTTCGGGAACGACGCGTGGACCGCATTGGAGGAGACGCTCGGTGAACTCGAGGGTGGGCGCGGCCTGACGTTCGCGTCCGGGATGGCCGCGGCGGCCGCGATCGCCGATCTCGTCCCGGTCGGCGGCCGGGTTGTCGCGCCGCAGCACGCGTACTCCGGCGTACTCGCACTCCTCGACCAGCAGGCAACGACCGGCCGGCTGACCGTCGAGCGCGTGAACGTCGCCGACACCGCGGAAGTCACCAAGGCGGTCGAACAGGCGGACCTGCTGTGGATCGAGTCGCCGACCAACCCCGCGATGGAGGTCGCCGACCTGCCCGCGCTCTCCGCGGCCGGGCGGCAGGCGGGCGCGACCGTTGTCGTCGACAACACGTTCGCGACACCGCTGCTCCAGCAGCCGATCCGGCTCGGCGCCGACATCGTGATGCACTCGGCGACGAAGTTCATCGCGGGTCACTCGGATGTCCTGCTCGGCGCGATCGTCACCGCCGACGACGACCTGTGGAACGCCCTCGACCTCCGCCGCCGCAGCCTCGGCGCGATCCCCGGCCCGATGGAGGCGTGGCTGGCGCTTCGCGGACTCCGCACGCTCGCGCTCAGACTGGACCGAGCGCAGTCGAACGCCGCGTTCCTGGCCGAGCGGCTCCGACAGCACCCGCGCGTCAGCCGAGTCCGGTACCCGGGCCTGCCGGACGACCCCGGGCACGCGCGCGCGTCAGCCCAGATGAGTGGGTACGGCGCGATCCTGTCGATCGAACTCGGTGGAGACGCCGAAGGAGCTCAGCGGGTCTGCGAGAGTACGGCGCTGTGGGTGCACGCGACCAGCCTCGGCGGGGTGGAGTCGATGCTGGAACGCCGTCGCCGCTGGCCGATCGAGGTGCCGACCATCCCGGAGGACCTGATCCGGCTGGCCGTCGGGATCGAGCACCCGGACGACCTCTGGGCCGATCTCGAGCACGCGCTCAAGACCGGGATTTGAGCACCGGCCCGCCGAAGAACGTCAGCACACACAGCACGACCGGCAGGATGAACGCGATGTTCAACGGCATCCAGTGCGCGAGTCCGCCGATCAACGCCGGGCCGGCCAGCAGGCCGACGTACCCGAGTCCGACCACGCGGGCCATCAGCGCGCCGGCCGCGCGCGGGTCGAGGTTGCCGGCGGCGGTGAAGAGTTGCGGTACGCCGCCGGCCAGGCCGAGACCGAACAACGCCCAGCCGAACAGGGCGACCGGCACCCACGGTACGACGATCACGATGGTCAGACCGACCGCGGCCATCGCGGCGCCGTAGCGGACGATCGCGGCCGGGCCGACGACTGCCGCCACGCGGTCGGTGAGGAAGCGCCCGACGGTCATCGCCACGGCGAAGGCGCCGTACGCGTAGGCCGCCGGGCTGACCGACGTACCGAGGATGTCCCGGAACTGGAGTGCCGCCCAGTCGTTGGCGACGCCTTCCGCGAGCATCAGGCCGAAGGCGAGGCCGCCGAGCGCCCACACCAGCTTGGCGGGCGGCTTGGCGCGGTCCTCCTGCTCCTCGTGCTCCTCGGTCGTTGCCTCGATCAAGTACCGGCTGGCGACCAGGGACACGACGACACAGACCACACCGGCCAGACCGAGAGTGACCTCGGTCGGTACGTCGGCTCGCAGCGTGGCGGCTCCGATCAGTGCGGCGAAGGCACCGCCGATCGACCACATCGCGTGGAACGCGGCCATGATCGGGCGCGGGTAGCCGCGTTCGACCACGACGGCCTGGGCATTCATGCCGACGTCGATGGAGCCGTTGGCGAAGCCGAGCGCCATCAGAGCGAGACCGAGGGTCCACCAGTTGTGGGCGAGGCCCGGCCAGACCAGCGCGAGGCCGAGGAGAACGCCCGCGGCCGGCACGAGGCGACGCTGGCCGAGGCGGTCGACGAGCGGGCCGGCGACCTGCATGCCGAGGAAGGCGGCACCGCCGAGCGCGAGGAGCAGGAGCCCGAGCGTGCTGTGGGTGATCTTGGTGGCGTGCTCGATGTTGGGGATGTGGACGACCCACATACCGACGGCGAAACCGTTGAGGCCGAAGTAGGTCCAGGTGGCGATGCGGGCGGCTCGGGGCGGTGCGGTCTGCTGCTGCAGATCGGTGGCGGTCAAGAGGCCACCTCGACCAGTACTCCGCGCTGAGCAAGCATGATGCGCTGGTCCTCCGGGGCGGTCGGGTCGGTGATGATCAGGTCGGGACGGTCGGCCGGACACACGTAGGCCAGCGCGGCGCGGTCCCATTTGGCGCCGTCGGCAAGCACCATCGACCGGGCGGCGACGGCGAGCGCCTCCTGCTTGACCTCGGCGTCGCCCAGGTCGAACGCGGTCAGCCCGGCGTCGAGGCTGAACGCACACGGGCTGAGCACGGCCAGGTCGAAGCGCAGCGCCCGCAGCGAGGCGATCGTCAGCGGGCCGACCAGCGCCAACTCGCCCTTGCGCGCTTCTCCCCCAGGCATCAGCAGCCGGATCCGCGGCGCGTCGGCCAACTCCTGCGCGATGTGCAGTGAGAGCGGCATGACGGTGACCGCGCGGTCGTGGAGGAGCTTGGCCACCTCGAGAGCCGTCGTCCCGCTGTCGAGGACGATGGTCTCGCCGTCCTGGATGTGCTCGACGGCAGCCGCGGCGATGGCACGCTTGGCCGCGATCGCCCCTTGGGCGCGCAGCGAGTACGGCGGCTCGACACCGGACGGAATCGCGGACACAGCGCCGCCGTGGACACGCTTGAGCACCCCCTGGGCGGCGAGGAAGTCGAGGTCGCGACGGACCGTCATGTCCGACGCCTCAGTGGCCTCGACCAGTTCCTGGACTGAGACTCGGTCCAGCCTGCGCAGTCGTTCTACGATCACTTGGTGCCGTTCTGCGCTCCTCATGCGCAGAAAGCTACCATCCGGATGTTCGATCAAACAAAGTGAGTGTTTGCCTGTGGCCAACGACGTCCGCCGAGCCAGGTACGCAGTGGCCGCGGTTTTCTGTGTGCACGGCGCGGTGACGGGCTCGTTCGCCACCCGGGTGCCGTGGATCCAGGATCACTCCGGGGTATCGGCCGGCCAGCTCGGCCTGGCGCTCGCGTTCCCGGCGCTCGGTGCGGCGCTGATGATGCCGCTCGCGGCCCGCGTCAGCCACACCCTCGGCACCCGGAACGCACTCCGCGCCCTGCTCGCCCTCTGGACGCTCGCACTGGTCCTCCCATCCCTCTCCCCCAACCTGCCCACGCTGTGCGCCTCATTGCTCGTGTACGGCGGAACAGCAGGCATGGCCGATGTCGCGATGAACGCACTCGGCGTCGAGGTCGAGCACCGGCTGGAGAAGTCGATCATGTCCGGCCTGCACGGGATGTGGAGTGTCGGGGCGTTGATCGGGGCCGCAGTCGGAACCGTGGCCGCGCACGCCGAGTTGAACGCCCAGATCCACCATGCGCTGGCGGGCGCCGTACTGACCCTGATCGGCGTGGCGGTGTGTCAGTTCGTGCTGAACCTGCATCCCGAGGAGGACGAGGAGCCGCCGGCGCGGTTCGCGTTGCCGCCGCGGTCGGCGTTGCTGATCGGGGCGGTCGGGTTCTGCGCGGTGTTCGCGGAGGGCGCGAGCCTGGACTGGTCGGCGGTGTATCTGCTCGACGTCCTCGACAGTTCGGCGGGTGTGGCAGCCGCGGCGACTACGGGCTTCGCACTGACGATGGCGGTCGCGCGACTCAGTGGCGACGCGGTGATCGACCGGTGGGGCGCCGTACGGACGGTTCGATGGAGCGGCGTGATCGCCATGCTGGGCGGCGTACTGGTCGTCGTCGCGTGGAATCCGGTGGTCGCGATGGCCGGGTTCGGGCTGCTCGGGATCGGGATCGCGGTCGTCGTACCGCTGGCGTTCGCGGCGGCCGGGCGCGCCGGGGGGAACTCGAGCCAGGCGATTGCCGGAGTGGCGACGATCACCTACGCGTCCGGGCTGGTGGCTCCGTCGATCATCGGCGGGATCGCGGAGGCGAGCAGTCTGACGATGTCGTTCCTGGTGGTCACCGTGCTCGCGACCGGACTGGCCATCTTCGCTCCGGTTCTGCGCACCCGCAGCCGCACCCCGGTCAACTGACCGACCCCGCATTGACGCAACCTATCGGTTGCCATAACGTAGCAACCCATTGGTTGCTATCGAGCGGAGTTCGCGATGTCCCGGTTCACTACACGTCAACGCGTGGTCCTGCTGGTGCTGCTCGGCGCCGGCTTCATGCTGTCGGTCGACTTCTCGATCCTGAACGTCGCGCTGCCCCAGGCGGGTGCGGGCGTCGGGCTGGGGCCGGACGGTTTGCCGTGGATCACGTCGGCATTCGCACTGCCCGCAGCGGGCTTCGCACTGCTGTTCGGCCGCTTGGCGGACTACTTCGGGCGGCGCCGGCTGTTCCTGGCCGGCATGCTCCTGCTGGCCGGCGCGTCGTTGCTCGGCGGGTTCGCGGTCAACGCCGAACTGCTGCTGACTGCTCGGGTGTTGCAGGGCCTGGCGACGGCGATGGCGCTGCCCACCTCACTCGCGTTGCTGACCACGAACTTCGCCGATGGCTCGGTGCGTGCGCGTGTCCTGGGTCTGCGGGGCGCACTACTGTCGGCCGGCTTTGCTGTTGGTGCGCTGGTCGGCGGTGCGCTGGTCAGCCTGCTCGGGTGGCGGGCGGCGTTCTTCATCAACGTGCCGGTCGTCGTGACTGTGCTGATCCTGACGCCGTTCGTGATCCGCGAAAGCAAGGGGGTCGAGCGCGCGAAGCTCGACGTACCCGGCGCGGTGACCGTGACAGGTGGTCTGCTGGCCGTGATCTACGCCGTGATCGAGCGGAGCATGCCGACTGCTGTCATCGGCGTACTGCTGCTGGTCGCGTTCTGGCTGATCGAGCGGCGTTCGTCCGCACCGCTCGTCCCGGTGCACATCGTGCGGCGGCCCTCGGTGGCGTGGGGCAACTACGCGGGGCTCGTGGTGTGCTCGATGGAGCCCGCGATGATCTTCATGACGACGCTGTATCTGCAGCAGACGCTTGGTCTGTCACCGCTCGCGACCGGTCTCGTGTTCGGTATTCCGGGTCTGGCGTCGGTGGCTGCTGGCGTGGTTGCCGGGCGCATCATCGGGCGGTTCGGCTACCGGAAGGTCCTGACTGTGAGCATGGCCGTGCAGGGGCTGGCGACGCTGCCGCTGGTGTTCCTCGGCACCGACCGGACCATCGCGCTCGTGGTGCTGATCCCGGCGCTGTTCATCGGGTTCTACGGCCACGTCGCCGCCATCGTCGCCTACACAGTGACTGGCACGACCGGCGTGCCGGACAGTGACCAGGGCCTGGCCACTGGGCTCACGTCGATGACTCAGGAGGTGGGCGGCACCGTTGGCACGCCGGTCCTCGCCGCGATCGCCGCCACGCAGGCCGTGCACCTGACCGGCATGCACCTCGCACTCTCGGTGGACGTGGCCCTGACCCTCGTCAGCGTGGTCCTCGTCTGGTTCGGCCTGCGCTCGCGCACGACCGCGGTCAGCACCCGCGAGCCCGCAACCGAGCTGTCCGCGGCCTGATCGAGGTCGAGCGCGCGCAGGTGGGGATGGATTGAGGGCTACTTGTCCGTGGCGAAGGCGGCGTCGAAGGCGGCCGCGGGCTTGTCGAAGGCCAGCCCGCGGATCACGTTGACGGCCTCGGCGGCGCCGACCTTGCGCTCCATCCCGGCGTCTTCCCACTCGACCGAGATCGGACCGTCGTACCCGATGGAGTTCAGCACGCGGAAGCAGTCCTCCCACTTCACGTCGCCGTGGCCGGTCGAGTAGAAGTCCCAGCCGCGCCGCGGGTCGCCCCACGGCAGGTGCGAGCCGAGCCGGCCGTTGCGGCCGCCGCCGACGCGCATCCGGGTGTCCTTGCAGTCGACGTGGTAGATCCGGTCCTTGAAGTCCCACAGGAACGCGACCGGGTCGATGTCCTGCCAGACCATGTGGCTCGGGTCCCAGTTCAGCCCGAACGCCTCGCGGTGACCGATCGCCTCCAGCGTGAGCTGGGTGGTCCAGTAGTCGTACGCGATCTCCGACGGGTGCACCTCGTGGGCGAACCGGACGCCGACCTCGTCGAACACATCGAGGATCGGGTTCCACCGGTCGGCGAAGTCCTGGTAGCCGGCCGCGATCCGCTCGGCCGGGACCGGCGGGAACATCGCCACGTACTGCCAGATCGACGACCCGGTGAAGCCGATCACCGTGTTCACGCCGAGCTTGGCCGCGGCCCGCGCGGTGTTCTTCAGGTCCTCGGCGGCCCGCTGCCGGACACCTTCCGGATCCCCGTCGCCCCACACCCGCGACGGCACGATCGCCTGGTGCCGGAAGTCGATCGGGTCGTCGCAGACCGCCTGGCCGACCAGGTGGTTGGAGATCGCGAAGACCTTCAGGTTGTACTTCGCCAGGATGTCGTGCCGGCCCTGGACGTACGAGTCGTCGTCGACCGCCTTCTGGACGTCGAAGTGGTCACCCGAGCAGGCGATCTCGACGCCGTCGTACCCGGACTCCGAGGCGAACTGGCAGACCTCCTCGAACGGCAGGTCGGCCCACTGACCCGTGAACAACGTGATCGGACGTGGCATCTCACTGGCTCCTAAGGGTGGTTCTCGACGGTGATCCAGGCGCTGTCCGCGGCAGCCGACCGCAGTACGGCGTCGACCAGCCGGGCGGACCGCGCACCGGCAGCGAAATCGGGCAGGCCGTCCGGGCGGTCACCCAGAACGGCGGCATAACTGTCGGCGACGAAGCTGTCGAACGCGTCCTGGTACCCCTGTGCGTGCCCGGCCGGCAGCCGGTTCACCCGCGCGGCGGGCGGGCTGAGCGTCTCGGGATCCCGGGTCAGCAACTGCGAAGCGGTACGGCGGCCGACCCACAACCGCTCCGGGTCCTCCTGGTCGAAGCCGAAACTCGACTCGGTCCCGGACACCTCCAGGTACAACCGGTTCTTCCGGCCGGCCGCGACCTGGCTGACCACGATCGTGCCGACGACCCCGGCCTCGGTCCGGAACTGCGCCGTCGCCAGATCCTCGGTCCGGACCGCGACCCCACCGCGCTCCGGCCGAACAGTCCGCAGCTGGGCGCTGATGGCCTGGATCCGGTCGCCGGTGACGAACTCGGCCAAGTCGCACCAGTGCGATCCGATGTCGGCGAACGTCCGGGACGGACCGCCGGCCGCGTCGTCCACGCGCCAGTTCTGATCGTCCTCGCCGGCCAGCCAGTCCTGCAGGTACGACCCGTGCAGGCTGGTGATCACCCCGGCCGTCGCCCTCGGCGATCCGGGTCCGGAGCTCGCGGACCATCGGGTGGTAGCGGTAGACGAACGGCACGGTTCCGACCCGCTCGGCCTCGAGGGCGGCGGCGTGCAGCCCGGCAGCGTCCTGTATGGCGGTGGCGAGCGGCTTCTCGCAGACGACGTGCTTGCCGGCTTCGAGTGCCTTCAGCGTCACCGGCAGGTGGGTGTTGTTCGGCGTACAGACGTGCACCACATCGATGTCGGCGGCAAGCAGTTCGTCGAGGTCCGCGAAACCGCGCTCGGCTCCCGTCGCCTCGGCCGCCGCATCGGCGCGCGCCGGCGAGGAGCCCACCGCGCCGACCACGGAGGCGCCCGAAACCAGTGCCGACCGGCCGTGGACCCGGCCCATGAAGCCGCCGCCGACGATCCCGACCCGGAGCCTGCGCGCACTGGTGGACACGCTGAAGGACGCTATGTGACACTTTTGAACCCTGTCAAGCAAAAGTCCAGCGGCCCGACGACGGAAGTCCTGCGCATGAGTGATCTCGGTACGACGGGAAGCGGCGCGGTGCTGCGCTTGCTCCTCGACGGGCAGCCGCGGACCCGGGCCGAGCTGATCGATCTCAGCGGTCTCGCCAGGTCGACGGTGACCGGGCGGATCGAGGAGTTGGTCGCGGCCGGTCTCGTCGTACCGTCGGGTGAGGCGGCGTCGACCGGCGGGCGGCCGCCGGCGCGGTTCCGGTTCAACCCGTCCGCGCGGCTGATCCTGGCCGCCGACATCGGCGCGACGCACCTGTCCGTCGCCCTCACTGACCTCACCGGCGACATCGTCGATCGGTCCACGATGCCGCTGAACATCGCCGAGGGACCTGAAGAGGTGCTCAGCGCGGTCGTGCGGACCGGGCGTGGGTTGCTTCGATCAGCCCGGCGATCCGTCAAGGATCTGGCCGGCACCGGCGTCGGACTACCAGGCCCCGTCGAGCACAGCACCGGGCGGCCGAACCATCCGCCGATCATGCCGGGCTGGGACTCGTACGACGTCGTCGAACGGCTCAGCCGTGAACTCGCCGGACCGGTGCTGGTCGACAACGACGTGAACATCATGGCGCTCGGCGAGCACGCGACCGAGTACGCCGACGTCGAGCACCTGCTGTTCGTGAAGGTCGCGACCGGGATCGGTGCGGGCGTGATCAGCGGTGGCCGGCTGCATCGAGGGGCGCAGGGCGCGGCCGGCGACATCGGCCATATCCAGGCGCCGGGGCACACGGAGATCTGCCGTTGTGGAAACACGGGCTGCCTGGAGGCGGTCGCATCGGCTGCGGCGATCGCGGCCCGGCTGGACGTCGCGGGGAGCCAAGGTGTCGTCGACCTCGTTCGGGCAGGCAACATCGCCGCGACGAACGAGGTCCGCCAGGCGGGCAGGGAGATCGGCACGGTGCTGGCTGCCTGCGTGAGTCTGCTCAACCCGTCGGTGATCGTTGTCGGCGGGTCACTGTCCCAGGCCGGCGACAGTCTGCTGGCCGGGATCCGGGAGGCGATCTACGCCAGATCGTTGCCCCTGGCCACCACCGACCTGCGGGTGGTCACCTCGCGCTCGGGCCGGGACGCCGCCCTCCGCGGCGCCGCGCCCCTCGTCCTTCAGTATCAGCTGACGGCCAACTGATCCACGAGCGCGATGATCCGGTCGAGGTACGGCCCGGTGCGGGCCCGTCCGAACCCGAACCGCCTCCCGTGGAAGGCGGTTTGCACGGCCCGGAAGTGTGCCCACCGGCGGACGCGCTCGCGATCCAGCTCCGCGGCCTCGGCGAAGACGTCCAGTTCATGGCGCAGCGCCTTCATCAGTTCCGCCGACTCGATCAGCGCCAAGGCCCGCGGCCCGAGTAACGTCGCACCGTCGTAGACCGGATCTCCGACGTACCCCTTGGGACGTGCACGTTGCCCGGATGGGGAAACGACACCTTGGGCACCGCGTCCCGGACCGGCACGATCACGCCGACCTGGCCGTGCGTCACCTCGCCGTCGAGCGTGCATCCCCAGCGTGCCGGCAAGTCCTCGACGATCGCGGGCAGCTCGGCCAGCCAGGCCGCGCCCTGTTCACCTTCGCGGTCGATCGTGGCCTGCGCGAAGGTGTCCGGGATCATCCCCAGCGCTCCGACTTCGCCGACCGGGAGACCAGGCTGAACAGCATGTCCTTCGGCGTCATCTCGCCGGCCACGACCTTGGTGACGTGTTCGGCGATCGGCATCTCGACATCGTGGTGGTGGGCCAGCTCGGTGATCGACGCGCAGGACTTGACGCCTTCGGCCACCTGCCGGGTGGCGCCGGCGATCTCGGCGACCGTCATGCCCTGACCGAGTTTCTCGCCGAAGGTCCGGTTGCGCGACAACGGCGACGAGCAGGTCGCGACCAGGTCGCCCAGGCCGGCGAGGCCGGAGAAGGTGTGCTCCTGCGCGCCGAGCGCCGTACCGAGGCGGGCGGTTTCGACCAGGCCGCGGGTGATCACGGATGCCCGGGCGTTGTCGCCGAAGCCGAGGCCGACGGCCATCCCGACCGCCAGGGCGATCACGTTCTTGGTCGCGCCGCCGAGCTCGCAGCCGATCACGTCGTTGTTCGTGTACGGGCGGAACGTCTGCGAGTGGCACAGCTTCTGCAACCGGGTCGCGGTCCCCTCGTCGGCACACGCGACCACCGACGCGGCCGGCTGTCCCTCGGCGATCTCGCGGGCCAGGTTCGGACCTGACACGACCGCGATCCGCTCCGGCCCGGCGCCGGTGAGCTCCGCGATCACCTCGCTCATCCGCTTCGTCGTACCGACCTCGACGCCCTTCATCAGGCTCACCAGGGGTACGGCGTTGGGCAGCACGCCGGCCCAGTCCTTCAGGTTGTCGCGCAGCGATTGACTCGGCACGGCCAGTACGACGGCCTCCGCGCCGGCCGCCGCCGCAGCCGGGTCGTGGGTCGCGGTGATCGCGTCCGGGAGGCGCAGCCCGGGCAGGTAGTCGGGGTTCTCGTGCCGGGTGGTGATCGCCTCGCAGAGCGACTCACGCCGGCCCCAGACGGACACCTGGCTACCCGCGTTCGCCAGCACCGTGGCGAACGCCGTACCCCAGGATCCGGCCCCGAACACCGCAACCTTGGTCATCGGGCCTCCCGGCCTAGGAGCGGAGGGAGCGAAGCGACTGGAGCGACGAGGGAAGGCCGGGAGTCAAAGCCCGATGACCACGCCGGCGCCGGAGGCCCGGCCATGTGCACTGTCATGCCTTCTCCTCGTCATCCTTGGACTGGGCCTTGCGCAGGTCGAAGAGCTCCTTGGGCGCCGTCTCCCCGCGCAGCTCGCCGAGGGTGTCGGCGACCGCCCGCATGATCACCTCGGTTGCCTCGTGCAACAGCTGGTTGGTGATCGGCTTGCCCTGGAACGCGCCCAGGTCGACCGGCGCCCCGGCGCGCACCTTGATCGTCTTGCGCGGCAGCAGGCGGATCCGCACCTTGCCGGTGTACGACTCGATGACCTCCTGCGCGCCCCAGTTGGCGATCGGCACCACCGGGCACCCGGTCATCAACGCGACCCGGGCCGCACCGGTCTTGCCGGTCATCGGCCACATCTGCGGATCCCGGGTGATCGTGCCCTCCGGGTAGACGCCGACGCACTCACCTCGTTCGACCGCGGCCACCGCATCGCGGAAGGCATCGGCGGCCTGGGTGGAGTCCCGGTAGACCGGGATCTGGCCGGCACTGGAGATGATCCGGCCGAGGACCGGGATCTTGAAGACCGACGCCTTGCCCAGGAACCGCGGGATCCGCCGGCACTCCCAGATGTAGAACCCGAGCACCAGCGGGTCGAAATGGGAGATGTGGTTCGGCGCGAACACCACTCCGCCGGACCGCGGCATGTTCTCCCGGCCGGTGAACTCCGGCCTGGTGAAGGTCAGCATGAACGGCTTGACGATCGCGACCACCAGGCCGAACCAGAACCCCCGCCGCGGCCGGGGGTCCGGCCTGTCACCGCGCCGGCCGCCGTTCACTGATGCCTCCTGGTGCTCGTCACTGCCATCCGTCATGGGAGAATCCTGCCTGATGGCAGACCTACAGGTCGCTCCCTGGACTCTGGCGATCCCGGTGAAGCGTACGGCGATCGCGAAGAGCCGGCTCGCTGCGGCCTACCCCCAGCACCGTCCGGAGCTGGCCCGGTCCTTCGCTGTCGACACTACTGCGGCCGCCCTCGCCTCTCCCCTGGTCCGCGCCGTGCTGGTCGTCACCGACGATCCGGTCGTCGCCGCGGACGTCACCGAGGTCGGTGCCCGCGTGCTGCCGGACCTCCCGGCCGCGGGCCTCAACGAGGCCTTGCTGCACGGTGCCGCGGTCGCCGCGGCCGAGTTCCCGGACCACGGAGTCGTTGCTCTCTCCGCGGATCTGCCCGCGCTCCGGCCGGCCGAACTGACCGCCGTACTGGCTGCCTGTGCGGCACCGCGATCGTTCGTGATCGACCTGCCCGGGACCGGTACGACGTTGCTCGCCGCGGCTCCCGGGGTTGCGCTGGATCCGCGGTTCGGCGTGGGTTCCGCACTAGCCCACCAAGCCTCGGGCGCGGTCCCGATCGAGCTGCCGGGGATCGAGTCGGTACGTCGTGACGTCGACACCGCGGCCGATCTGGCCCACGCCGTACAACTCGGGGTGGGTCCGGCGACGGCCGACGTGATGTCGCTGGTACTCGGTGCCGCCACCGGCACCGAGGGTCTAGCCTGCTGACATGCAAGGAACTGTGAGCCGCTACGACACCGAGACCTTCTCCGGTGCGGTGCTGACCGACCGAGGTGTCGAACTGCCCTTCACCGTGCACGCCGTCGCCGACACCCCGGTCCGCCATCTCCGCGTCGGCCAGCGGGTCCGGCTCGAAACCACCGGCACCGGGGCGGAACTGACCGTCACCAAGGTGGACTTCATCACCGAGCTCTAGAAGGTTGCCGAAGGCACCTCCAGACACGGCACTGTGCCGTCACGGCGAAGGCCGGTCGCCCCTGGAGTGGGGTGACCGGCCTTCGCTGGTGTTGCGGTGCTGCAGTGCTGAAGGTTTCAGCGAGAAGCTGCGCGCTTCGCCGGAGCCTTCTTGGCGGGGGCCTTCTTGGCCGGCGCCTTCTTGGCGACGGTCGCCTTCTTGACCGGGGCCTTCTTGGCGACGGTCGTCTTCTTGGCCGGGGCCTTCTTGGCCGGCGCCTTCTTGGCGACGGTCGCCTTCTTGACCGGGGCCTTCTTGGCCGGTGCCTTCTTGGCAACGGTCTTGGTGGCCGCGGCCTTGGCCGGAGCGGCCTTCTTCGCCGGGGCAGCCGTCTTGGTGGCGGCAGCCGGCTTCGGCACGACCAGCTTCGGCAGCTTCTTGGCACCGGAGACGACGGCCTTCAGCTCCGCACCCGCGCGGAATTTCGGCACCGTGGTCTTCTTGGCACGCTTGGTCTCGCCGGTCCGCGGGTTGCGCACGATGCGCGCGCCACGCTCGATGGCCTCGAAGGCACCGAACCCGGTGATGGCGACCTTGCCACCCTTCTTGGTCAGCTCGCGTTCCACGGTGTCGATCACCGCTTCCAATGCGTGCTGGGCCTGGCGGCGGTTTCCGTCGAAGTGCACTGCGAGCGCTTCGACCAACTGGCTCTTGTTCACTGCTTCCCTCCGTGAACGTAGGCGTCGAGCACAGCGCTCGATCTCACAGGAACGTTATGGACTCAACCCGCGGTTCACAAACACCAACGCGGCAATTCGGCCTTGTTTTGGGCGATTCGTGCCATAATTTGGCCCCATCCGGCCGTTCGGCGGTCCCGAATCCCCTTCTGAGCAACGAACCGGTGCCCATCCGTGACCGGCCAGAACCGGCTCGAGTGGAACGCTACAACCAGCTGAGGCGCTTGAAGATCACGTACAGACCGCCGCACACCAACCCCATCAGGCCGACGGCGAACGGGTAGCCGTACTGCCAGTGCAGCTCCGGCATGTGGTCGAAGTTCATCCCGTAGACGGTGCCGATCAAGGTCGGCGCGAACAGGATCGCCGCCCACGCGGAGATCTTCTTCACCTCTTCGTTCTGCGCGCTGCTGGCGATCGCGAGGCTCTTCATCTCCTCGTTCTGCTGCTGGGCGACCAGCGTCGCGTTCACGGTCAGGATGTCGCGCAGCAGCTCGCGGAACCCGCCGACCTTCTCCACCACCTCGGTGACGTGGTCGGCGACGTCCCGCAACGAGCGCTGCAGTTCCTCGTCGATGCCGTATTTCTCGAATCCGCCGCGCAACTGCTCCAGCATGCCGACCAGCGGCCGGGTCGCGCGCTGGAACTCGATCACCTCACGGGACAGTTCGTAGATCCGCCGGGACACCAACGGATCGCCGCGGAAGACCTCGGTCTCGATCTCGTCGATGTCGTTCTCCAGGCCGGCGACCACGGGTGCGTACCCGTCGACGACCTTGTCCATGATCGCGTAGAGCACGGCCTCGGTCCCGCGATCGAGCAACTCGGGGTCGCGCTCGACGCGGCGCCGTACCGCGGCCAGATTGGGCGCCTCGGCATGCCGGACCGTCACCACGAAGTCCGGGCCGACGAACACGTGCACCTCGCCGAACTCGACCTCCTCGGTCGCGTCCCGGTAGCGGGCGGCCTTCAGGACGACGAACAACGTGTCGCCGTACCGCTCGAGCTTCGGCCGCTGATGGGCCTGGATGGCGTCCTCGATCGCCAGCTCGTGCAGGTCGAACTCCTGGGCCAGCGAGGCGAGTTCGCGCCGGTCCGGCCGGTACAGGCCGATCCAGGCCAGGCTCTTCGGCGACTTGTGCAGCACCCGATAGGTGTCGGCCAGCGACTCCGGCGACGCGACCCGGCGGCCGTCGCAGTAGATCGCACTGTCGACCACGCTGTGTCCCTTGGGCTTCGGGGTGGTGGTGTCGTGGATCGGCTGCTCGGCCGGCTGCTGGCCGGCCCGCCGGGCGGCGGCGCGGTTCGACGGGGTGCGGCTGAGCGCACGGAGCGTGCGCGTACGCAGGTCGGACATGAGTCCTCCAGGTGCGGTGGTGCGGGTGTATGTGGCACACGTCTGCCCGACCCCGCGGCACCCGGGCCGCATCACGAGAGAAGAAGCGTCAGCCTCTCGAAGGTCGAGCGAGATCGGTATGTCTGGAGGGATCGCTGCTCATGAGCGCCTCACCTCCCAGATCTCGCAAGCCTTGTGCTGACAACCCCGCAAGGGTAACACCAGGGTTATCGCCGGACAGGTTCTGTCCGTTACACAAAGGTTTCGCCCACCCCCGCAGCGGGGATGGGCGAACCTTCGTAGCGTGGACTAGGCCTTGGCGGGCAGCGTGGCCGGTTTGAAGGACGGCCGGGTCGCTTCGTAGGCAGCGATATCGGCCTCGTGCGACAAGGTGATGCCGACGTCGTCGAGACCGTTCAGCAGCCGGTAACGGGTGTAGTCGTCGATGTCGAACGGCGCGGACACGTCACCGGCCGAGATCGTCTTGTTCTCCAGGTCCACTGTCACCTTGGTGCCCGGGTCGGCCTCGATCGTGGCCCACAACTGCTCCACGACCTCCTGGGTCACCAGGGCCGCGAGCAGCCCGGCCTTGCCCGAGTTGCCACGGAAGATGTCGCCGAACCGCGACGACACCACGACCCGGAACCCGTAGTCGAGCAACGCCCAGACCGCGTGCTCGCGGGACGATCCGGTGCCGAAGTCGGGACCGGCGACGAGCACCGAGACACCGGCGTAGTCCGGCTGGTTGAGGACGAAGGCGGGGTCGTTGCGCCAGGCCGCGAACAGCCCGTCCTCGAACCCGGTCCGGGTGACCCGCTTCAGGTAGACGGCCGGGATGATCTGGTCGGTGTCGACGTTGCTGCGGCGCAGCGGGGCCGCCGTACCGATGTGCTGGGTGAAGGCATCCATGATTCTTCTGCTCCTCAGACGTTCTCGGGTACGACGACGTCCAGCGGCCGCAGGTCCGCCGGGGCCGCGAGGGTTCCGGTGACGGCGGTCGCGGCGGCGACCAGCGGCGAGACCAGGTGGGTGCGACCGCCCTTGCCCTGACGGCCTTCGAAGTTCCGGTTCGACGTGGAGGCGCTGCGCTCACCCGGGGCGAGCTGGTCCGGGTTCATGCCCAGGCACATCGAGCAGCCCGCGCCGCGCCACTCGGCGCCGGCGTCCTTGAAGATCCGGTCCAGGCCCTCCGCCTCGGCCTGCAGCCGGACCCGGCCGGAGCCGGGGACCACGAGCATCCTGGTGCCCTCGGCAACCTTCCGGCCGGCCAGCACGCCGGCGGCTGCCCGCAGGTCCTCGATCCGGCCGTTGGTGCAGGAGCCCAGGAAGACCGTGTCCACGTGGATCTCGCGCATCGGCGTACCGGCGGTGAGGCCCATGTACTCCAGTGCGCGCTCGGCCGCGACCTTGTCGTTCTCGTTGTCGAAGTCGTCGGGCGACGGCACCTTCTCCGACAGCGGGATGCCCTGGCCCGGGTTCGTGCCCCAGGTGACGAACGGGGCGATGTCCTCGGCGCGCAGCACGACCTCACGGTCGAAGCTGGCGTCCTCGTCAGTGGCCAGACTCTTCCAGTACTCGACCGCGGCCTCCCAGTCGACACCCTGCGGCGCGTGCGGCTTGTCCTGCAGGTAGGCGAACGTGGTCTCGTCCGGCGCGATCATGCCGGCCTTCGCGCCCCACTCGATCGACATGTTGCAGATCGTCATCCGGGCTTCCATGCTCAGCGCCCGGATCGCCTCGCCGCGGTACTCCACGATGTAGCCCTGGCCGCCGCCGGTGCCGACCTGGGCGATCAGCGCCAGCACCAGATCCTTGGCCGAGACACCGTCGGGCAGTACGCCGTCGACCGTGACAGCCATCGTCTTCGGCCGGGCCTGCATCAGCGTCTGGGTGGCCAGCACGTGCTCGACCTCGCTGGTACCGATGCCGAAGGCAATCGCACCGAACGCGCCATGGGTGGACGTGTGGCTGTCACCGCAGACCACGGTCATGCCGGGCTGGGTCAGGCCGAGCTGCGGGCCGATCACGTGCACGACACCCTGGTCGGGGTCGCCCAGGGTGTGGATCCGGATGCCGAACTCCTCGGCGTTCTTCCGCAGCGTGTCCACCTGGGTCCGCGACACCGGGTCGGCGATCGGCTTGTCCACGTCGAACGTCGGGACGTTGTGGTCCTCGGTGGCGATGGTCAGGTCCGGGCGCCGTACCGGCCGGCCGGCCAGGCGGAGTCCGTCGAAGGCCTGCGGACTGGTCACCTCGTGCACCAGGTGGAGGTCGATGTAGAGGAGGTCGGGCTCTCCGTCGGCATGGCGCACGACGTGCGCATCCCAGACCTTTTCCGACAACGTCCTACCCATCAGACTTCTCCTCCTTGGATACTTTTCCCTCCCCACCGCCCCAGTCGAGGTCTGTGGCGAGGTGCCGATATCGCTCACAGTGCTCTTGGTTGCAGCACCGGCGCGACTTGCGTTCCACGATTCGAGACGGCAATATCGTCTCATGGACAACTCTAGCGGAGTCGGCGTTCTCGACAAAGCAGCCCTCGTTCTGTCCGCGCTCGAGTCCGGGCCGGCGACCCTGGCCGGACTCGTCGCGGCCACCGGTCTGGCCCGCCCGACCGCGCACCGGCTGGCGGTGGCCCTCGAACACCACCGCCTGGTCGGACGGGACATGCAGGGACGGTTCGTGCTCGGGCCGCGACTCAGCGAGTTGGCCTCGGCGGCAGGTGAGGACCGACTGCTGGCGACTGCCGGTCCGGTGCTGGCGCGACTGCGCGACATCACGGGTGAGTCGGCGCAGTTGTTCCGCCGCCAGGGTGAGTACCGCGTCTGCGTCGCGGCCGCGGAGCGTCCGTCCGGTCTGCGCGACACCGTCCCGGTCGGCAGCCAGCTGACCATGGCGGCGGGGTCGGCTGCGCAAATACTGCTTGCCTGGGAGGACCCGGAGCGGATGCACCGCGGTCTCCACAACGCGACCTTCAACGCTGCCGCGCTGGCCGGCGTACGGCGTCGCGGCTGGGCCCATTCGGTCGGCGAACGCGAGCAGGGTGTCGCGTCCGTCTCGGCCCCGGTCCGCTCCCCCAGCGGCAAGGTGATCGCCGCCGTCTCCGTCTCCGGCCCGATCGAACGCCTCTCCCGCCAGCCCGGCCGGATGCACGCCCCCGCCGTCATGGCGGCCGCCGAACGCCTCTCCGAAGCCCTCCGCCGCGCGTCCGAGTAACTAGAGCGGCCACACCTGACCAGTGCCGCTGTCGATCAGCGCGGCATGGTCGGCAGTGGTCTCCAGCGGCAGCACGTCGTACACAGCGGCCGCCAGCACCGGCAGCGCAACCAGTGGGACCCGAGGTGCGAGAGTACAATGCGGCACCCAGCGCCCTGGTTGGTAATGCCGATGCAGATCAGCACCGGTCCCGCTGACCGCGGACACCACTTCCTCCTGGAGCTCCAGAACCTCGATGCCGACCGCCGGCACCAGCCAGGCCCGTCCCCGCCGGAACGTCCCGAGCGCATCGAAATACAAGCCGACAGCACGGCCATCGAGCACCGGCTGAACGGCTTTCATCACCTCGTCGTAGTCCCACGCCCGCAGCACAGCCAGCGACAGATGCGGCACATGCCGCCCATGTGTATGCGACTTCAACGTCGGCACACCAATCTCCGCCAACCGGTCCCACAGATTCCGCAGGATCCGATCGGTCCGCCCGTCGAACAACAAGCACACCGCCAGCGCCATATGCCCACGGTAGGGCTGGCTAGCTCGGCTGGGATTTGTCGAGGCCGAGGCGTACCGCCACGGCGGCCGCCTGGACGCGGCTCTGGACGCCGAACTTTTGTCGAGTCGGCCCGGGGCGCGGTTCCGGTGTTGCCACCGGCCCGTTTCCCCGGACCGCTCGCCGAACCCGCCGTGCCCATTACTGGGCAACGGGCTCTCCACGGTTGCTGCCGTCAGGCGGGGTACGTGGTTGGCCATGGGGTTGGGATCTTGTGTCCCCGGTAGGTGTAACGGCAGACCGTCACTCCTGCGATCCGGAAGAACGTGATCCCGTCCGCCGTGATCTGCCACCGTCCGGTGGCGGCGGTCAGGTGGTGGCGGAGTTGGCCCCAGTTCCAGCGGTGGCGTGCCCGCAGCATGTGGGCGAGTCTCCAGAATGTGAAGTCGTCCAGCTTGCCGAAGGTGTGCTTGGCCACCGCGTGTTTGAAATAGTTGGCCCAGCCTCGCATGATCTGACCGAGCCTGGTCAGTATCGATGCGAGATCCCACTGCGATGTCTTGTGTGTCAGGGCACGGATCTTCGCCTTCAACGACCGGACGGGCCGGTCGGCGATGAAGGTGTAGACGTACCACTTGTTCGTCCCTCTCTTGCGTTTCCACCGGATGCGGAAGCCGAGGAAGTCGAACCCGTCGCCCATGTGGACCACCTGGTCTTGGCTGGTGACAGCCGCAACCCCATTGGTGCCAATGCGCGGGCGACGTCTTCGCGTAGCGCTTCGGTGTCCTCACGCGAACCATGCACCAAGATCACGAAGTCGTCGGCGTAGCGGGTGATCCGCCACGTCGGCGCTCCCTTGGAGCGACGGTAGGCGCGTTTGCCCGAGGTGGACATCGGCCCGCCGGGCTTCCATGGCTCCATCACGTGCTCGTCGAGCGCGGACAGGGCGATGTTGAAGATCAGCGGGGACAAGATGCCGCCTTGTGGCGTGCCGGTGAGAGTCTCGCGGTGCTCACCGAGTTCGGTGAGCACCCCGGCCTTGAGGAACGCCTTCACCAAAGCCAGCACACGCTTGTCCTTGACGCGCGCTCGCACCCGATCCATAACGAAGGAGTGTGAGAGGTTGTCAAAGGCCGCCTCGATGTCCGCGTCCAGCACCCAGCGGTAGCCTCTGGTGCCGAAGTGATGGATCTCGGCGATCGCGTCGTGCGCCCTCCGGTTGGGCCGAAACCCGTAGGAGACCGGCGCGAAGCCGGCCTCGAAGATGGGCTCCAGCACCAGTTTCAGCGCCGCCTGAACGACCCGGTCCGCGATCGTGGGAATTCCCAACTTACGAACCTTTCCCGACCCGCCCGGCTTGGGGATCTTGCGTTCCCGCACCGGCACCGGCCGGAACGAGCCGTCCTTCAAGGCGGCCCGCAGGTCGTCCAGGAAACCGGGGACCCCGATCCGCTCCTCGACACCGGCGGCCGTCAGGCCATCGACGCCGGGAGTGTTGGCTCCCCGGTTGCCCGCGACCCGGTCGAACGCCATCATCAGCGTGGCCGGGTCGTGCACGAAGTTGAACAAGTCATCGAACCGGCGGCCCGGAGCGGCCACCGCCCAACGGTGAAGCTTGGCCTGCATCTCCGATACCCTCGCCCGAGGCCCGACAGGTCCCGAACGAGGAGCATCACCATTCGGCGACGCGTCTCCCGGCATTGCAGCCTCCTCCCTTCTCGAAACCGCTGCCGCCCTTCCCCATGTGCACGGGCTTTCCCCGGCTCGGAGTACTACGGCGGCTCCGCCCCGTCCCCGACCGTTCGGCGGTCGATGCGCCCAGCCCCACCAATCCCGCTGGCCACGGGCGGCAGGGCGAGATCCAGGACGGTTCCCGTGTTCACTGTGATTCGCTCGACGAAGTAGGAGCCCGACTATGCCCCTGCGGCATCGCTGCGAGTACGCCGCAGACCTTCCTCGCAGCCTCCCTGACGGCTCATGCCCACCGCCTCGGAAGTTCCCCGCCCACACGCTCGACGAGTGCGCGCCGCTCCCGGCCCAGATCCACCAGGTTCGAGCCGGTGCCGCATCAAGGGGGTGTCACACATCGGTTCCTCGCGTACTCCTCTCCGTCCCGCTTGCCGGACCCGGACCATCTGGCAGTACTGGCCCGTCCCGGCTTTGTCAGGGCTGCTCCCACCCTCCCCGGCACCACCCGGATCAGGCTGCCCTCAGCTCCACCGTCCTGCTGCGACAGGATCAGCGGCGAAGGTCTCCCACCTCCACTCGAACCACAGCGCCTCACGGCGCACCCACGATGTGCGTCACATGCACGCTCGCCGCCTTGGATAAAGCCCAAGTCCGACCGCACCGCCGGGTCGGACGCCCAGGCCATGGCCTCGTCCCACCGACCTGCCTCGAAGAGCGCCTGGATCACGTTGCCGTCCATGAGGTCCTCGAGCCAGTGGCGTCCGAGCATCAGCCGGTCCACCTCCTGACGGACAACCGCCGCGACCCGCACCGCCCGATCGGGGTCGCCAAGCCGCCAGTGGTCATCGGTCACGATGACGCCGGCGATCGCGAGATCCTCGGGTTCGGCGAGCTTGTGCGCGATCGCGAGTGCCATCTGGTGATGCCCGAGCGATTCGGGCATGCGACTGTCTTGAGCCGCCAGGGTGCCGAGCAGGCCATGAGCGGCGCCGACCGTTCGGGTGTCCCCGCGCTTCGTGGCGAGGTCGAGCGCGGTTCTCGCCGGGCCTGCCGACTCCTCCCACCGCGAGCAGGTTTCCAGCGCCATCGCGCGCCCGGCGCAGATCCGCCCCCACGTCAGCTCGTCGTCGACCGGCGTCAACCGCCCAGCGAGGTCGGCGTCGCGCAGAGCCTGCTCGGTGTTCCCCACAGTGGTTCCGAGCCAGCAGCGGGCGAGGGCTGCGCGCACGACCTCCTCGGGCGTGTCGGACAAGGCCGCAAGGTCTCCTTCGAGCAGCGCCATGGCCTGTTCTGTTCGGCCGACAGAAGCCAGGTGACTCGCTGCGGAAGTGAGCAGTGCCAGCTTCTCGGGTACGTCTTGCTGTGACTTGCGGGCCGCGTCCCACAGCGAGGCGGCCACGGCGTACCAGTGGCCGGCTTCGGCGATCGCGTACCCCTGCTCTGCGGCCACCGCGGCGCGAACCGACCAGACGAGTCCGTCATCCGGGTCCTCGACGCGGCGATACTGCTCGGCAACTTCCGCGACCGCGGCCGCGGCCGGCCGCTCGGGCAGCACTGTTTCCAGCTGTCCCGCCATCCTCCGGTGCAGCTGTCGCCGATCATCCGACAGCAACTGTTCATAGGCGAGTTCGGCCAGCACGGGGTGACGAGCGGTCGCCCCGCGCCCGGGTTCGCGCAGCACGAGGCCGGCATCGCACGCCTGCCGGACGGCAATCCGGTCACCGGCGGCCGCGGCGACCAGCTCGTCATCGGTCAGTGCCCGGCTGAGAGTCGCGGTGGCGGCGAGCACCGTCCGTGCCGGCGGCTCAACAGCGTCGATCCTCGAGACCAGCACCTGGCGCAGGGACTCTGACGGTTGCGCGCTTCCCGTGGCCAGCTCCGCACTCAGGTAGGGATTTCCCGCACTACGCCGGTAAACCGCCGCCACCAGCTCCGCGGAGTGTTCCGGCAACTGCCGGCCAGTCTCGTCGAGCGTGAGCCGGCGAAGCGGTACATCGGTGACGTACGGACTGCGCAGCTGCTCGCTCAGCCACCGCGCACGCTCGGGGTCGGTCTCCTCGTCCCGCCAGGTGAACAAGACGAGAAGACCCTTCGCCGGCAGGTTGCGGGTCAGGTGGGCGATGAAGTCCAGCGTCGACACGTCCGCCCAGTGCACGTCCTCGACTATGAGTACTGCGCTGCCCTCGGCGAGCTCCGCCAAGGTGCGCCGCATCGATTCGACAGCCCACGCGCGTCCCGCAGCGACCGAGGTGAACACTTCACCGGCGGCCTCCCGGCCCATCCCCAGCGCCGCATCGAGGCCGCCGTACGCCGCCGTACCGGACAAGGGCGCACAGGCACCGCTGAGGATCCGCAACCGGCCGGCGTCCGCGACAGCCGCGCGTACCAGCGTCGTCTTCCCGATCCCGGCCTCACCCCGCACGACCGCGACGGCCGACCCCCTTGGCAGCCGGTCCATCAGTTCCCTGAGCAGCTCGAGCTCCCTCTCGCGCCCAATCAGCGCCCCACCCACACGACCATCATGCGCCTTCGCGCTAAGGCGCTGACGGGAGCCGTCTCAGGAGATACCGCGGCGATCCGTGCGTGGATGCCCGATGTGCCGCAGCGGTCCTCGGCCGGACGGTGAGGGAAAGATGAACCCGGTGCGCGCGACAAGGGCGAAGCCGATGCCGACCCAGCAGCACCTTCTGCTGCTCCTCCCGGGGCACCCGGAAGCTGGCCATGATGATCAGGAAGACGAAGAGGTTGTCCACCGACAACGCCTTCTCGGTGATGTAGCCGGCGAAGTACTCCGACCCCATCTGCGCTCCGCCGAACACCAGCACCCCAATTCCGAACAGGATTGCGATCCCGACGTACACCGCCGACCAGATCGCCGATTCCCTCAGGGTCGGCACGTGCGGCTTGCGGACGTGGAAGAAGAAGTCATAGGCAAGGAGCCCGACGATGATCAGAACTGTCAGGACCCAGACCGGCGCGGACGGTGTCATCGGCGATCACCCGGCGTAGCTCGCGGCGGGTGCTGTCACGAGTTCGGCTGCTTCGTCGAAGTAGTCGATGTCGACCTCGACGGTGGAGTGCTCCGCGACCAGACCCCGGACGCTGGAGAAGTCGCGGCGACCGCGGGTGGACCAGTGGGCCACGAGCCCGAACAGCGCGCCCCAGAAGGCGCCGATGGCCAGGCTGACCAGCAGCGTCACCAGCAAGCCGGTGCCGCCCGTGAACAGGCTGAGCAATAGGCCGATCATCAGGCCGAACCAGGCGCCGCCGCCGGCCCCATGCAGCGCGCCGCGGGCGTTGGTGAGGCGACCGGTCGCCTGCTCGACGCTGTGCATGTCGGTGCCGATGATGCGTACATGCTGGACCGGGAAGCCACTGTCGGACAGCCGGTCAACCAGGGCCTGCGCCTCGACGTAGCTGGGGTACTCGCGGAGCACCGGCGACGTCGGTGCGCCGGGGATGCCGAGCCATCCGGGTGGTTGTGCGTATCCGCCGACGGCCGGGCCGGCTGCGACTGCCTGGCGGAAGTTGCCGACGGGTTCGGGGTGATTGAGCGGAGTGGCCATGACGTATCGGACCTTCTTTCAAGGGGAGAATTCGGTTCGTTCTCAACTGCGAGTCTGGGCAGCGGCAGGGTGAACGACCGTCACCTCATCGGAATGATTTACCGACGGGCCGAGGGCGCGAGCAGGCCGAGGTCGCGGGCGCGCGCGACGGCCTCCGCCCGGCGGTGCGTGCCGAGCTTCACATAGAGGTTGCGGACGTGCGTCCTGACCGTGTTCGGCGAGACATACAGCTCGTTTGCGATCTCCGGCGCAGACAGGTTGGTCGGCAGGTAGCGCAGCACCCGGATTTCGCTGTTGCTGAGTGGCTCGAGCGGCGGACGCGGCCCGCCGGGTGGCGATGTGGGTCTGCGTCCGGCGAGCAGGCTGAGGATCTCGGTGAGCAGGGCGGCGTGGGCGGTGCGGTGCCGGGCGTGACGCTCGAGCAGCCCTGGCGCGGGATGCAGCAGGAACACCAAGAGCGTGCCGTCGGGTTCGGCCAGGTCGAGCGCGCGCTCGAGGGTACGCTCGGCCGCGTCGGAGTCGCCGAGTGCCTCCCGGGCGATCGCCTCCAGCAGATACGCCTGACTCTGCAAGGACAGCGAGGTGACCGGAAGAGAGCCGTCCAGGATCGGCGCGAGCAGGACGGTCGCCGCCTGAGGATCACCTTGGGCGAGCCGCAGCGCTGCCTCGGCAGTTCGGATATCCCCGCGGTAGCGGTCTTCTTCGCTGAGTTCTGCGAGGCCCTGCTCGGCGCGCTCGGTCTCCCTGAGGCGTACCAGGGCGAGCAGCAGCCGTGAGCGCGCCGGCGCGACGAGATAGTGCGGTGCGGCGAGCTGCCCGGCCAGTCGCTCGGCGGCTCGGAAGGCGGCCAGGGCCGCGCCATCACGGCCGTGTGCCAGTTCGAGCAGGCCGCGGACGTAGTAGATCGCGACCGCGACCGCGAGCTCGGCTTCGGCTCTGACGGTGCGCTCGGCGCGCTGGATCCAGGTCTCCGCCTCCTCCAGCCGCGCCTGCCAGACAAGCGCACCTCCGCACAGCACGTACGCCGTTCCGGCCGCCGGATCGTCGGTCCAGCCGTGCCGTTCGGCGAGCTCGATCGCCTGTCTGCTGCGCTCCGTCGCCCGCGCGGCCGACTGGATGATCTCGATCGCCGCCTGATGCGCGCGGCCGGTGAACTCCAGATACGGCCGTGCGATCCGG
Organism: uncultured Actinomycetota bacterium; assembly: GCA_963770725.1. GTDB lineage: Bacteria > Actinomycetota > Actinomycetes > Propionibacteriales > Kribbellaceae > Kribbella. The sequence goes on along the minus strand of CAVYQT010000002.1, from coordinate 372,176 downwards.
CGCGCCAGCTCCACGCCCTGCTCCAGGTGCCGTTCCGCCTCGCCGAACCGGGCTGCCCACGCCTCGGTGACACCGAGACTGATGAGTGCCAGTGCGCGCAGGTCGTCGGTGAGGCCGGGCCGCGCCGCGTCCGGGGCTTCGGCCACGGCCTGCAGCCGCTGCGCCTCCTCGATCACCGCCGGCAGGTTGCCGCGCCGGCGAGCAAGCAACACTCGGCGGGGAACCTGGCGATGAGGTCATGTGCGATCGCGGTCTGTCCGACCAGGTGCAGGTTCGGCCAATGATCGGCGAGCAGACGCGCGGCCAGGGCCCAGTCCTGCGCCGCCTGGGCATGGCGGACCCCATGGCCCGATAGTCGCACGGTGCCACCGGCGACGTCAGGCGGAGCCGAGCGAGAACAGGTCGGACGCCGGGGCGTTGTGCGTGGGGCGTGACGCGATCACGATGGGGCTTGGGAGGTGCGGCATGGGGGACATGCTCACGGCTGGGTGGAAGATGCTCGTCATCCGCGGGGTGATCGGGATCGTCTTCGGGATCCTGGCGATCGTCTGGCCGCTCGAGACCGCCGTCGCGCTGGCGTTGCTGTGGGGTTTCTGGGCGTTGATGGACGGCGTGGGTCTGCTGGTCCAGGCATTCCGGCCAGAGGGCGGCGGCAGCCGGATCTGGCTGGTGCTGATGGGGGTGATCGCGCTCGCCGCGGCGTTCTTCGCGATCTTCAGCCCGGCGGTGACCGCGAAGGCGCTGACCTGGATCCTCGGCATCTGGCTGATCGTGCGCGGTGTGTTCGAGGTCGTCGGCGCCTTCACCCGGAACCTGACCACACCCCGCTGGCTACTGCTGCTCGGCGCGGCGCTGTCGATCCTGCTGGGCATCCTGTTCGTCGCCAACCCCGGCGCGGCCGCTGTCGGCATCGCGGTCTTCCTCGGCGTGGTCGCGTTGATGTGGGGCGCGGTCTTCGTGCTCGGCGGCCTGGCGCTCCGCCGCGAACTCACCGGCTCACAGGCCGGCAGCGCAGCTCCCAGCGAACCGGTCTGACGGCGGGCCCGCGGTGGCGTTGCGCGTTGTCTTTGCGGATGACAACTTCCTCGTGCGCGAAGGCATCTCCGCGCTCCTCACCGAGGCCGAGGACGTCGAGCTCGTCGACGTGGTCACCGATTCGGCGGCCCTGCTGGAGTCCGTGGCGCGGCACCGGCCGGACGCCGTACTGACCGACATCCGGATGCCTCCGACCTTCACGACCGAGGGCATCGACGCCGCCAAGCGGATCCGGGCCGACCACCCGTCGATCGGGGTCGTCGTGCTGTCGCAGTACGTCGAGGAGGACTACGCGTTCGACCTGCTGTCCGAGGGCGTCGCCGGCCTCGGATACCTGCTGAAGGAGCGGGTGTCGCAGCGCGACGAACTGCTGCGCGCCCTGCACGACGTCGCCCGCGGCGGCTCCGTCCTCGATTCCAGGGTGGTCGAGGGCCTGCTGGCGCGAAAGTCGCAGGAAGCGCGGTCGCCCTTGCCCGGCCTGACCGAGCGGGAGCGCGAGGTGCTCCAGGAACTCGCCGCCGGCCGCAGCAACGAGGCAACGGCCAAGGCCCTCTTCATGAGCACCCGGGCCGTCGAGAAGCACATCAGCTCACTGTTCCAGAAGCTCGGGCTGGCCGACGAGTCCGACGTCAACCGTCGCGTCATGGCTGTGCTCGCCTTCCTCGAAGCGACCGGTGGACCCGCCGGCCGCTGACGTCGGTGGGGGTCAGCCGCACCCGTCCAGGCGGACAGCACCATGTCGCCTCGGTGGCTTCTCCCCCAGGATGGCTGTCAGGAGGTGAGCAGATGGCCGAGGTGCGCGTGCTGATCGTGGATGACCAGGAGCCGTTCCGCCGGGCGATCGCGGCCGTCGTATCGGAGACCGACGGGTTCGTCGTCGTCGCGTCCACCGCGTCCGGCGAGGAGGCGCTGCTCGCTGTCACCAGGCTGCGCCCGAGTCTCGTGCTCATGGACGTCAACCTGCCCGGTATCGACGGCATCGAGGCCTCCCGGCGGATCACCCGGGAGCTCGATCCGCCGGTCGTCGTACTGCTCTCGACCTATGACCAGGAGGAGTTCGACATCTCGGGTTGTGGGGCGGCGTCGTACCTGGCCAAGGCCGCGTTCGGTCCGGACCTGCTCACCGCCGCGTGGGCTCGGCGGCATCGACCGGAATGGTGACCGACAGCAAACCTGCCCCGTCAAACCTCAACCGTCCGCCGGCCGCCTCGACCCGGTCCACGATCGCCGGTACGTCGATCTGTTCGGCGGCGAGCCCGTGAATCTGTACGACGAGCTCCGCTGCCACCAGGCGGAGCTCGATCCGGACCGCCGCGGACCCGGCGCGCACCGCTTCGACACAACAGAAGTAGACCGCCGCCTCGACCCGGGCCGGGAATCGACGGTCGGCCGACGGCTCGACGTCCAGGGCGACCGCCTGGGCATTCCGCGCCAGATGTGTGCCGAGGGCGCGCGCCAGTCCTGCCCGGGTCAGCTGGGTCGGGTACAGCCCGCGGGTCAGTGCTCGCAACGACTCGAGGGCCACGTTCGTCTCGTCGACGAGCTGCTCGAGTTCGTCCGTCGCCATGCCCCCCGAGTTCGCGACGCTGAGGCGGCGCAATCGCTCGGGCATCGGCCGGAGATGGGACAACACGTCGCGGGAGATCGCGGACTCCAGCCGGCGGCGCGCGACGTCGTCGGCCGCGATGATCCGGCGCCGGGACTCGGCCAGTGCGTCGGTGGTCTGATCGAGGGCCGCGACGTGCTCGGCGAGCTCGGTCTCCATCGCGGCGTTGCGGAAGGCCAGCGCGGTCTGGTCGGCCAAGTCATGGAGCAGTTGCTCGTCCGCGGGCCGGAGCCCGCGCCCTTTCGGCATCGTGACGCCAATGCTGCCGAGGGTGTCGCCGCCCTGCCGAACCGGCACCTGGTAGTCCGGCGGTCCGTCGGCGGGGCCGGGCCAGGTGTCGGAGATCCCCACCAGGCCGGGAACCTGCAGGCTCGCGGTGGAGGACCGTGCGGACACCGCGTGCCCGGCCGCTTCGGCGACGGCAGGCAGCAACGCGTCCGGTGACGGCGGCTCGGTGAGCCGGCGACTGAAGTCGGAGAGTGCCTCGTAGGGCAATGCCCTGGCCCCAAAGGCCAGCCGGTTGGCCAACCGGACGACCCGTTGGCGGAGCGGCTGGAACGCGATCGCGACCAGCGCGGTGGCGAGCAGCGACAGCCAGAATCCGCTGGTCCGGGTGTTGAGCAGGGCCGAGACCGCCAGGACCAGACCGCCGTAGCCGACCCCGGCAAAGATGGTGCCCAGGGCAAGTACGACGGCCCGGTTGATGATCAGGTCCAGATTCGAACAGCCGGTAGCGCAGGACCGCGACCGCGAACAGCAGCGGTAGACAGAAGTAGGAGACGAACAGCGGGAGGCTCGAGATCCAGGTCTGCCGTCCGCCGTTGAGCAGTTGGACGACGAGCAGGTGGATGAAGCTCAGGGCAACGAACGCCGCGGACAGCGCGATCAGTCGCAGTTGCTGCCGCTGCACTCCCCGGCTGTGCCGCAGCCGGAGCACCATCGACACCATCGCGGCGACCAGGGCACCGGCGATGAACGGCAGCCCCAGGACGGGCAGCAGCGCGCCGATCGGCCCGGCGTCCTGCCGGTCGATGTCGAACTCGGCCGGCGAGAGGGTGAGCAGGCCTCCGACATAAGCGGCGTACCCCAGCAACGACGCGGCGACCGCGGCGCGCCAACGGCGGGACAGGAGCCGGCCGTCCGGCGCGACCAGGAAGAGGATGGCCAGCGCGGCCAGGGAGAGGTATCCACCCAGCAGGGCGGAGATCCAGCCCGAGATTCCGCCGAGGCTCCGGGAACCCGGCCCGTCGGCCGTGGCCACCCAGACGCCGTACGCCTCGGTCAGCAACGAGATCGCGGACAGGAAGCCGATCAGGCAGAGCAGCCAGCCGATCGGGTGCCGCGCCCACCGGGCCACGATCAGCGCGCCCATCGCCGAGCACCCGACGACCGCGGCGGTGACGAACGGGAAACCGTGGATGGCGACGGCCTCCTCGGAGAGCAGCCCGCGGTAGGCCGAGGTGACCCAGACGTCGGCGCCGGCGATGAGCAGGGTGAGCGCCGTCAGTACCCAGGCCACTCGCGCGTACATGTCAGGCCACCGCCCGGCGTGCGGCCGGCAGTCTGGCTGCTACGCGGGTACCGCGCGAGGGTGTCGTCTCGATGGTCAGCGTGCCGCCGGCCGACTCGACCCGATCACGCATGTTGGCCAGGCCTTCGCCGGTATGCGCCACCCCGAGATCGAAGCCGGCACCGTCGTCCTGGACAGTCACCTCCAGGGCGGTCGGGCCTCCCCGCAGATCCAGCCGGATCGCCGTCGCCGACGAGTGCTTGGCCGAGTTCTGCATCGCCTCCAGCGCACAGAAGTACGCCGCGGCCTCGACGCCGGCCGGGTAGCGGCCGATGTCAGCCGCGACCAGTTCGGCCGGCAGCGGGCTGCGGGAGGCCGCCGACCGCAGTGCGACCGCAAGCCCTTCGTCGACCAGCAGGCTCGGGTAGATGCCCCGCGAGAGACTCGTGATCGTCTCGATGGTCGCGGCAGCCGCCTTGCGCTGCTCCACGAGCAGCCGGTCGGCGCGTTCGGGCGACCGTCCGATCAAGGTGTGGGCAAGTCTCAGGTTCACCGCGAGCGCGACCAGATGCTGTTGCGCGCCGTCGTGGATGTCGCGCTCGAGCCGTTTCCGCTCGGCGTCCTGTGCGTCGACGAGTCGTTGCCTCGACCTCCGCAGTTCCGCTGCGAGCCTGGACAGCTCCGCCAGCCGATGAACCAGCTCGGCCCGCAATCGCGCGCCGCGCAGTACGAGTCCGGCCTGGTTGGCCAGGCCCGCGAAAAGTCGTTCCTCGACCGGCGTCAGCGGTACGTTCTCGTGTTCCTGCACGACCAGAACGCCCAGCAGCTCACCGGCCTGGCGTACCGGCAACTGCCGTCGGCCGGGCAGCTCACGGACTGCCGCCCCGTCCGTTGGCCAGGTTGCGGCGAGCCTCAACCGGCCGTCGACCATCAGCCACACCTGCGCTGCCTTCGCCCCCGTCCCGGCGGCCAGCACCTCGGCCATCCGGGCCGGCAAGTCGTCTGTCGCCGAGCCGCCGGTCACCGTCGGCGAGAACCGGCTCAAGACCTCGTACGGCGACTGCGATCCGCCGTGCACCAGCCGCGACATGACGACCTCGAGCTGTGACTGCACCCACCCGAGGGACAGCGCCACCACCGCGGTCGCCAGTACGGAAAGTCCCGCGTGGGGCGACGAGGTGTGGCCGATCAGCACACCGCCGCCCAGCACGATGACGACGTACACCAGCACCACGAACACCACGAGCCCACCCAGCACCAGCAGAGCAGCAAGTTGTTCACGGCGGGTGCGCCGTCGCCCCCACAACTTCACCTTTGCAGTCTGCGCCCACCGGGGCCGGGATGGGAGTGCCCGAACCCCGGGGGTGCGGTCAGCCGCACGATCGTCCGCCGATTGCCCACGGCCAGCGCCCGGCCGCCGTGCGCCCAGCCCGATGGGATCAGGCAGCCGGAACGCCTTTGCTGGAAGCACGCCGCTCGACCGGGGGGCCGAAACCAGCACACCGCAACCAGGCACAGGAGAAATCACACATGTCTGCCACCACCAGCATCACCGGCAGCACCATCGCCGCAGGGACGACCGCGGCCCGGGCCGAGGGCGTCAGCAAGTTCTACGGCACCGGCGACGCGACCATCGCCGCACTCAAGGACGTCAGTGTCAGCCTCGACGCCGGCCGGTTCACCGCGATCATGGGGCCGTCCGGCTCGGGCAAGTCGACATTGCTGCACATGCTCGCCGGCCTCGACCGGCCGACGTCGGGTGAGGTGTTCGTCGGGGACACCCGGATCACCTCGCTGAACGACAAGGCGCTCACGCTGCTGCGCCGGGACAAGATCGGCTTCATCTTCCAGTCGTTCAACCTGCTACCGACGATGACCGCCGCCGAGAACATCGTCCTGCCGATCCGGATCGCCGGCCGCAAGCCGGACGAGGACTGGGTCCGGTCGATCGTCGACAAGCTGGGCCTCACCGACCGGCTCACCCATCGCCCGACCGAACTGTCCGGCGGGCAGCAGCAACGGGTGGCCGCGGCCCGCGCGCTCGCTTCGCGGCCGCAGATCGTCTTCGCGGACGAGCCCACCGGTGCACTCGACTCCGCCGCGGGAACCGAGCTGCTCGGCTTCCTGCGCAAGGCCGTCCAGGAACTCGGCCAGACGGTTGTCATGGTCACCCACGACCCAACCGCCGCCAGCTACGCCGACCGGGTCCTGTTCCTGGCCGACGGGCACGTCGTCGACGAGATGTTCGAGCCGACGGCCGACGCCGTACTCGACTTCATGAAGCATCTAGGAGCCTGAGCCATGTTCATCGCAACCCTGCGCGGGATGCTCGCGCACAAAGTGCGCCTCGCCCTGACCGTGGCCTCGATCGCCCTCGGGATCGCGTTCCTGGCCGGCACCCTCGTCCTGACCGACACCATGCACCTGGCCTTCGGTCAGCTGTTCGGCAAGGTCTCCGCCGGCACCGACGCGGTCGTCCGCGCCGAGGCCGCCTACAGCCAGTCCGAAGGCATCAGCACCAGCCGGGCTCCGATCCCCGCCTCCGTCGTCACCCAGGTTCGCGAGGCCGACGGCGTCCGCACCGCGGAGGGCTCGGTGAGCGGCTACGCGCTACTGACCGACAACAGCGGCCGAGCCGTGCTGACCAGCGGCGGAGCTCCCACCATGGGCTACAGCCTGCCAGCCGATCCCTCGCTGCGAGGGGACGTCAAGCTGCTGACCGGCACCGCGCCTTCCGGTGCGAACCAGGTGGCGATCGACGCCACCAGCGCCGAGGAGCACGACATCGCGCTCGGCTCCACGATCAAGGTGCTGTTCCGTGGTCCGACCCAGGAGTTCACCGTCGTCGGCACCGTCGGCTTCGGCGACGAGAAGAACCTCGGCGGTACGACGGGGGCGTACTTCGACCCGGCCACCGCGCAGCAGGTGCTGGGAGCACCCGGCCTGTTCGACTCGATCAACGTCAGCGCCGATCCCGGCGTGACGTCGGCCGAACTGGCGCAACGGCTGAACACGGTGCTGCCTGACGGCGCCGAGGCAGTCACCGGCGCGACCGTGGTGCAGGAGTCCACGGATGCGGTGAACGCGGACCTGAGGATCGTCACCATCCTGTTCATGGTCTTCGCCGGGATCGCCTTGTTCGTCGGCTCGTTCATCATCTGGAACACCTTCACCATGACGATCACCCAGCGGTCCCGGGAGATCGCCCTGCTGCGGGCCATCGGCGCCACCCGGCGCCAGGTGAACCGGAGCCTGGTACTCGAGGCGCTACTGCTCGGCTTCGTCGCCTCGGCCGTCGGTCTCGGTCTCGGCCTCCTCGTCGCCAAGGGCCTCAACCTGTTGATGGACGCGGTCGGCTTCACCCTGCCCAGCACGTCGCTGCAACTGGAGCCGCGCACCATCGTGGTCTCTCTGCTGGTCGGCACCGTGGTCACCGTCGTGGCGGCGCTCGTCCCGGCCTACCGGGCGACGAAGGTGCTGCCGGTCGAGGCTCTGCGCGAAGCAGTGCCAGGTTCCGGCAACCCCACGAAGAAGCGCGTCATCACCGGGGCCGTCGTGACCGTCGTCGGTCTGATCGGACTGTTCACGACGCTGTACGGCGACCTGGACATGAAGCTGTTCGGCCCCAGCCTGCTGGCCGTCATCGTCGGTGTCCTCATGCTGCTGCCGGCCGCTGCCCGTCCGCTGGCGTCACTGATCGGCGTACCGCTGCGGATGCGCGGCCTGCCCGGCGAGCTGGCCCGGCAGAACGCGATGCGCAATCCCCGTCGTACGTCGTCCACGGCCGCCGCGCTGATGGTCGGCCTGACCCTGGTCGTCGGGATGGGCGTGTTCGCCTCGTCGTTGAAGGCCTCGTTCGGGGACATCATCGGGGACTCGACCAACGCCTCGCTGTTCGTCACTCCCTCGAGTGCCCAGGGGCCGGGATTCAGCCCCGAGGCGATCAAGGCGGTCCAGGGCGTGTCCGGCGTCGACAAGATCTCGGCCAGTAGTTGGGGGCAGGCCCGGTTCAACGGTGAGGATTCGAGCTACTCCGCCGTCGACCCGGCCACCGCGACGGCAGGGCTGAACCTGCGGTTGTCGGCCGGCTCCGTGTCCGACCTCGGCACCACCGGGGTGGTGGTGGCGCAGTCCGCCGCCACGACGCACGGGTGGAAGGTCGGCGACACCATCGGGACCGAGTTCGCCGAGACCGGCAAGCACGCTCTGACGGTGGTCGGTATCTACGACAGCAAGGGCTGGATCAGCGACGACTTCGTCATCAGCCTTGCCGCGCAGACCGCCGCCGCCGGTCCGCAGCTGATCAACTCCGGTCTGGTCACGCTCGCGCCCGGTGCGGACCGGTCGACCGTCCAGCAGGCCATCACGGCGGCCCTGGCCGATCACCCCGACGCGAAGGTGCTCGATCGCAAGGGGTTCGAGAAGGAGGCCAGCGGCTTCATCGACCAGCTGCTCACCTTCGTCACCGTGATGTTGCTGCTCGCGGTCGTGATCGCCCTGCTGGGCATCGTCAACACCCTGGTGCTGTCGGTCTTCGAGCGGACCCGTGAGCTGGGCCTGCTGCGGGCGGTCGGCATGACGCGGGCCCAGGTCCGGGCCATGGTGCGCTGGGAGTCCGTGGTCATCTCACTGATCGGTGCGCTGGGCGGCGCCGCCCTCGGCATCGGCTTGGGGCTCGCACTCTCGCAGGCACTCGCCGACGAGGGGATCAAGCCATCTCGATCCCCGGCCTGCAAGTGGCGCTCTACGTGGCGCTGGCCGCGGTCGCGGGTGTTCTGGCGGCCGTCGGGCCGGCCAGGTCGGCCTCCAAGGTCGATGTCCTGAAGGCGGTGGTGGCCGACTGACACCAGCTTGACCAGGAACAACCGATGGCGCCCCTCACCTGTCCGGTGAGGGGCGCTGTCGGCGATCCGGGCTGGTCCGTCAGCTGGGTTTGTCGAGGCCGAGGCGAACGGCCTGGGCGGCGGCCTGGACCCGGCTCTCCACGCCGAGCTTCTCCAGGATGTGCGTCACGTGGACGCTGGCCGTCTTGGAGCTCATGTCGAGGGCATCGCCGATCTCCCGGTTGGTGAGACCGCCGGCCAGCAGAGCAAGGACTTGCTGCTCACGGTCCGTCAGACCGGACGGCGACACCGGGTCTGTGTGGGTTGCGGCCGCGCTCCGTCCGGTGTCGACGCGGGCGAGTCGTGCAAGCTTGTCGATCGCCTCGAGCAGAGGCACCGCGCCGAGATCCTCGGCGATGCGACGCGCGGCGATGAGATGTTCGGCCGCGGTACGCCGGGCGGCAGCGCCCGGCCGGCTGCGAGGACCGCCTCGGCGGCGCGTAGGTGTGCCCACGCCTCGTCGTGCGGCCGGCCGAGCCTGGCCCACTCCCGCGCGGCGACCTGCCACGGGCCGGGGTCGAGGACACCGCCCGCCCGGGATCGCTCACCATCGCCGACGGCCGTCACAGCGGCTCCGGTGCGGCCCTTCGTCGACCGACCGAGCAGCGCGACCAACTGCTCGAGCCGGTCTGGCGCGGCGGCGGCGGACGCGGCTTCGGCGCCGGTGAGCAGAAGGCCCGCCGCATCAGCCGCAGAGAGCGTCTCGCTCATCGTCTCGGCGGTCGACAGCACGAGCTCGAGTGCCTTCTCGGGACGTCCGCGGTGAAGCAGGAGCCGGGCCCGGGCCTCGCCGTACAGGCTCAGGAACTGCGGCTGATCACGCTCGCTGAGTGAAGTTGCCTCTGCTTCCAGTTCCTCAGCCGCTGCCCGGTCGCCGCGCGCCAGGTGAACCAGCAGCAGAACGGCCTGGAAGAAGCCCAGCTCCGACGGTTCCGTCGGGTCGGACACCCAGGCGACGGCCTCGTCCCACCGACCCGCCTCGTAGAGCGCAAGGACGACGTTGCCGTCCATGATGTCCTCCAGCCAGTGCCGTCCCAGCATCAGCCGGCCGACTTCCCGCCGGATGACGGCCCCGGCGTGGAGGGCCCGATCCGGGTCTCCGAGCCGCCAGTGGATATCGGTCAGGACGACGCCGGCCAGGGCGAGATCCTCGGGTTCGGCCAGCTTGTGCGCGATCGCGAAGGCAGTCTGATCATGCCCGAGCGCGTCGGTCAGGCGACCCTCGAGAACCGCCTGGATACCGAGGATGCCGTGAGCGATGCCGACCGTACGGACATCCCCACTGGTCGTGCCGAGCTCCAGAGCGGTCCGGGCCGGTCCGGCCGCTTCGTCCCACCGCGAACTGGTGCCGAGCGCCATCGCCTGGCCGGCACAGATCCGGGCCCACATCGCTTCATCCTGGTCGGACGTCAACTGCCGAGCGAGCTCGATGTCGCGCAGCGCCTGCTCGGTGTCGCCCACTGTGGTTCCGAGCCAGCAGCGGGCGAGGGCTGCGCGCACGACCTCCTCGGACACATCGGACAGCTCGGTGAGGTCGCCCGCCAGAAGCTCCATGGCTCTGGCCGGCTGACCGACGGACGCCAGATGGGTCGCCGCGGACACGAGCAGTGCCAACTTCCCGGGTACGTCGTCCCGCGCTGTGCGGGCGGAGTCCCACCTAGACGCGGCCACGGCGTACCGATGGCCGGCCTCGGCGATCGCGTACCCCTGCTCGGCCGCCACAGCGGCGCGTACCGACCAGATGAGCCCGTCGTCCGGGGTCCTCCGCGCGCTGATACTGCTCGGCGACCTCAGCGACCGCGGCAGCGGTCGGCCGCTCCGGTAGAACCTCCTCCAGGTGCCCCGCCAACCTGCTGTGCAACTGTCGCCGATCACGCGCCAGCAATCCCTCGTACGCGAGCTCGGCCAGCACCGGGTGACGGGCGGACGACCCGCGTCCGGGTCTGCGGACCACGAGGCCTGCCTCGCACGCCTGCGAGACGGCGTCCGGGTCACCGGAGGCCGCGGCGAGCAGCTCGTCGTCGGTCAGCACCCGGCCAAGAGTCGCGGTGGCGGCGACCACCATCCGCGCGGGCGCCTCGACCGCTCCGAGCCTCGAACCCAGGACCTGGCGCAGCGACTCCGACGGTTCGGCACCGTCACGAGCGAGCTCCGCGTTGAGATATGGGTTGCCCGCGCTGCGCCCGTACACCGCAGCCACCAACTCCGCGGAGCATTCCGGCAGCTGGCGGCCGGTCTCCTCGAGCGTGAGCCGGTGAAGCGGCACGTCGGTGACCGACGGACTACGCAACTGCTCGCCCAACCAGCGCGCACGTTCGGGGCCGCTGTCGTCGTCCCGCCAGGTCAGCAGGACGAGGAGACCGGTCGCGGGCAGGTTGCGGCTGAGGTGGGCGATGAAGTCCAGCGTCGACGCATCTGCCCAGTGCATGTCCTCGACGACGAGCACCGCGCCACCGTCGGCGATCTCCCCCACAGTGCGCAGCATCGACTCGACGGCCCACGCGCGACCTGCCGCGACCGACGTGAACACCGCGCCAGTGGTACTCCGGTCGACCCCGAGCGCCGGGTCCAGCCCGCCGTACGCCACCGTGCCGGCCAACGGCGCACAGGCACCGCTCAGGATCCGCAACCCGGCATCGTCGGCCTCCGCGACGGCGGCCCGAACCAGCGTCGTCTTCCCGATCACCGCCTCACCGCGCACAACAGCAACCGCCGACGCCGCCGTCGGCAGTCGAACCAGCAAGCTCGTCAGCAGCGCGAGCTCCCCCTCGCGGCCGACCATCACCCCGTCCACACCACCATCATGCCCCCGGCGGCCTTGGGGTAAGGCGTCAGCAGCAGCGGCCTAAGGAAACGCGGCGGCGAACTGTGCGCGGATGCCCGATGTGCCACGGGTGGCCGCGGCCGGAGTGTGAGAGAACACGAAACCCCGCAAGGAGGAGCCATGAACCACGCGTGTTCCATCATCGTCGTACCCGCCCTCGCGCTGGCCGCGGTGGTGCTCACCTCGGCCCAGGCGACCGCAACAGTGCCGCAGGAAGACGCCGCGCCTGCCGCCGTCGTGCCGCACGACCCCGGTCCGCCGAACTACCCGAGCTACGAGGTCCCCGTCGACGCCAGTGCCAACACCAACACGACCATCCCGGCCGACGACACCGCGGTCGACGTACTGCAAGCCGGTGCATTCGCTCTCGGCGGTGCGGGCATTGCCATCGCCGGCAGCTGGCTGTACCGACGCCGCCAGGCCCCGATCGCGTGACCGTCGCGTCCGAGCGGGGGGAGGAAGACGAGCGCCTCTCACCGGTGAGGTGAGAGGCGCTCTTCTCTGGTAGCCCCGACGGGATTCGAACCCGCGCTACCGCCTTGAGAGGGCGGCGTGCTAGGCCGCTACACAACGGGGCCAGAGGGTTGCCGACCGGTCCTTGCGGGCCGGGCAACGAGGTTGAACTGTACCGATTTCCATCGGTGCGGTCCAATCCGCTGGGGTACTAGGACTCGAACCTAGACTAACTGAACCAGAATCAGACGGGCTGCCAATTACCCCATACCCCAAAGGCATTTCACTGCCGCTGCGAGTTTGTCTCCGCCCTCACAACCTGGCTCGAAGAGAGTACCCGAGCAGGGGGCAGGATTCCAAAACGGGGTCCCCCGCGCGGGTTGTCACTCCTGTCACACCAGTCTCTTGCCGGGCAGCGGCGCAGCGGTCAACGGCAGGTCGCAGACGGTCGCCAGCTTCGACCGCCGTGCCAGCCACAACGCCACCACACCGAACGCCACGAACTTGGCCACATCCACCGCCACCAGCGACCAGGGCGCGTCGTCCGCACCGAGGCTGTCACCCACGCTGTCGGTCAGCGCCGCGAACACGAACGTGACCACGTTGTTCGCCGCATGCGCCGCGATCGCCGCCTCCAGACCACCAGTGCGTACGACGAGGAAGCCGGCCACCAACCCGAAGGCGAACCGGTCCAGGAACAGCGCCGGACTCTCCCACGGCCAGATCCCGTGCGCCATCGTGAACAGCACCGTGGTGACGACCACCGCGATCAGCGAGCTCCGCACCAGCGCACCGACCGCCTGCAACAGGTACCCGCGGAAGAAGTACTCCTCCCCCGCCGCCTGGAACGTCGAGGTGAGCAGGGTGACCGCGATCACCCCGGCCGCATCCGGCGCGATCCCGCGGTTCCCGTCACCCAGTAGCTCGACGCCGCCGAGCTGGATGACCCCGAGCATCAGCAGCTCGAGCAGTACGGCGGCCAGCGCGAACCAGCCCAGCGCCCGCCAGCGCAACCGGCCGACCACCGAGGACAACAGCCCCGGCGTCTGCCGGTTGAGCTTCTGCGCGACCAGCATGCTGAGCGGGATCAGCACGATCAGCGACAGGTTCGTCGCCAGCAGCCCGAACCAGGAGACGGTTCCCTCCGGGTCCTTCCGGATGCTCTGCTGGACGGCCAGGATCACCAGGCTGGTGAAGATCCACCCGGCGAAGATCGTGAACGCCCCGAGGATGACGTAACCGCTCGGGGTCGACGGGTTCCGCAGCAACCGGTGATAGGGCTGCGGTCCCGCGTCTGTGACCTCTTTCGCCATCAGTCAGCCAGCAGCGACGCGCGGGCCTGCTCGAGCCGGTGCAGCGACTTCTCGCGGCCCAGCAGCTCGAGCGACTCGAACAACGGCGGCGAGATCCGGCGGCCGGAGATCGCCACCCGGACCGGGCCGAACGCGTTCTTCGGCTTCAGGCCGAGTCCTTCGACGAGCGACGTACGCAAGGCCGCCTCGATCGCCTCGGTGGTCCAGTCGACATCGCTCAACGCCTTCACCGCCGCCTCCAGCACGGCCCCCGCGTCGCCGGTCAGCACCTTGCCGGCGGCATCCGGGTCGAGCGTGAACGCGGCCTCGTCGACGAACAGGAAGCTGAGCATGTCGACCGACTCCGACAGCGAGTTCATCCGCTCCTGCACCAGCGGTACGGCGGCCCGCAGCACCGCGAGCTGGTCGTCCGAGGGCTCGGCCGGCAGCACGCCCGCCTTGGCCAGGAACGGGATCATCCGCTGCCCGAACTCCTCCGGATCCAGCAGCCGCATGTGCGCCGCGTTGATCGCCTCGCACTTCTTCGGGTCGAACCGGGCCGCGTTCGCGTTCACCTTGCGGATGTCGAAGGCCTCCACCATCTCCGCCATCGTGAACACGTCGCGGTCGTCGGCGATCGACCAGCCGAGCAGGGCCAGGTAGTTCAGCAGGCCCTCGGGCAGGAAGCCGCGCTCGATGTACTCGCCGAGGCCGGCCCCCGGGTCGCGCTTGGACAGCTTCTTGTTGCCCTCGGTGCCCATCACGAACGGCAGGTGCCCGAACAGCGGCGTCCGGCCGCTGCCGACGCCGATCTCGGCGAGCGCCTCGTACAGCGCGATCTGGCGCGGCGTCGACGGCAGCAGGTCCTCGCCGCGGAGCACGTGGCTGATCTCCATCAGCGCGTCGTCGACCGGGTTCACCAGCGGGTAGAGCGGGTAACCGTTCGCCCGGACCAGGACGTAGTCGCCCAGGTTCTCCGGCAGGAAGGTGATCTCGCCCCGGACCAGGTCGTCGAACACGATCGGCCGGTCGGGCATCCGGAGGCGGACCACCGGGCGCCGGCCTTCCTCGACGTACGCCTTGACCTGCTCCTCGGTGAGCGTGCGGCAGTGGCCGTCGTACCCGCTGTGCTGGCCGGCGGTGCGCGCAGCCTGACGACGCTGGTCGAGCTCCTCCTGCGAGCAGTAGCAGTGGTACGCCTTGCCGGCCGCCAGCAGTCTGGCGACCACGTCGGCGTAGATGTCCATCCGCTCGGACTGCAGGTACGGGCCGTACTCGCCACCGACCTCGGGGCCCTCGTCCCAGTCGAGACCGAGCCACCGCAAGGACTCCAGCGTGTACCGGTAGCCCTCGTCGGTGTTCCGGGCGACGTCGGTGTCCTCGAATCGCAGCACCAGGCTGCCGCCGTAGTGCCGCGCGAACGCCCAGTTGAAGAGCGCACTGCGGATGTTGCCGACCGTCAGCAGCCCGGTCGGGGACGGTGGGAACCGGACCCGGACCTGGTTCGGCTCGAGGCCGGCAAGCACACCGCCGTCGTCGTCGAAGGAAGCGGCAGGCCGGTCAGTCACGCACGATCACCTTGTTCGTCAGAGTTCCGAGTCCTTCGATGCTGACCGACACCTCGTCGCCCGGCAGCATCGGGCCGACACCCGCGGGGGTGCCGGTGAGCACCACGTCGCCGGGCAGCAACGTGGTGAAGGAGGTGATGTAGGCCAGCACCTCCGGGATGCCGAAGATGAACTGCGAGGTCCGCCCGTCCTGCTTCGGCTCGCCGTTCACCTCCGTGCTCACCCGCAGGTCGGACACGTCGAGCTCGGTGCTGATCCACGGGCCGAGCGGGCAGAACGTGTCGTACCCCTTGGCCCGGGCCCACTGCCCGTCGGTCTTCTGCAGGTCGCGCGCGGTCACGTCGTTGGCCACCGTGTAGCCGAAGATCACCTCGTTGACCCGCTCCTTCGGCAGGTCGCGGCAGATCCGGCCGATGACGATCGCCAGCTCGCCCTCGAAGTGCAGGTCGTTGGTCTGCTCCGGGTAGACAATGCCGTCGCGCGGGCCGATCACCGACGTGTTCGGCTTCAGAAAGATCAACGGCTCGGCCGGCACCTCGTTGCCGAGCTCCTCGGCGTGCGCGGCGTAGTTCCGGCCGACGCAGACCACCTTGCTGCGCGGGATCACCGGCGCGAGCAGCCGGACGTCGGCCAGTTGCAGCTTCTCCCCGGTGAACTGGACCGGCCGGTAGAGCGGGTCCGAGTCGAGCACGGAGACGGTGCCGACGAGTCCCTCGGGGTCGTCGGTCTCGACGACGCCGTACCTCGGCTCGTCGTCCACGGAGAATCTGGCGATACGCACGGCCCGAGCCTACCGTCGGCGGGGGATGAGACAGTTATCCGGTGACTTCTGAGATTCGCCTGGCCGTTCCCGGCGAGTACGACGCTGTCGGCGAGCTGACCGTCGGGGCGTACGCGTACGACGGGTTCCTGCCGGAGGGATCCGACTACGCGTCGACGCTGCGGGCGGCCGCGGACCGGGCCGCCAAGGCGGAGCTGTGGATCGCGGTCGACGGCGCCGGGCCGCTCGGTACGGTGACTTACTGTCCGCCGGGCTCGGTCTATCGGGAGATCGGTCTCGAGGACGAGGGCGAGTTCCGGATGCTCGGGGTGTCCGGGCGCGCGCGGGGACTGGGGATCGGGACGGCCCTCAGCATTCGCTGCATCGAGCGCACCCGCGAACTCGGCCTGAACCGGGTGGTGATGAGCAGCGCGACGTACATGACGACGGCGCACCGCATCTACGAGCGCCTCGGCTTCACCCGCCTCCCCGCCCGCGACTGGTCACCGATCACCGGTGTCGACCTCTACGCCTTCTCGCTGGACCTGTGACCGTCACCCTCTCCCCTGCCGAATGGGTACCCCTCCAGCGGGCCCACTCTGAACGTGCCGACGCCCTGGTCGCCGATCACCTCGACCGCCGGCAGCGTCGCGAATCCCACCCGGTCGAGGACTTCCTCTTCACCTACTACCCCACCCGCCCCAACCAGCTCCGCGTCTGGCACCCCGGCCCCGGCATCCGCCTCCTCGATGCCGCCGAGTACGACGGACGACGCGGCTACACGTACGTCGACGGCACGGCGTTCCTGGATCCCGCCGAAGTGGCCAGGCGACGCGACAGCATTCAGTGGATCCGCCGGTTGCTGGCCGCGACCGCGGATCGCCAACCGCAGTTCGGCTGTTTCGGGTTGCACGAATGGGCGATGGTCTACCGGACGTCCGACGTACGGCATCAGAAGTGGGCGTTGCGACTAGGTGCCGAGGGCACCGATTCGGTGGTGGAGTCGCACAGGATCGCGTGCTCCCACTTCGATGCCTTCCGGTTCTTCACCGCGCCGGCGCGCGGGCGGAACGTCTTGCAGCCCACCCGCGAGTCCCAACCGTTGCTCGAGCAGGGCGGCTGCCTGCACGCCAACATGGACCTCTACAAGTGGGCGTGCAAGCTGATGCCGTTCGTGCCCGGTTCGCTGGTGCTGGACTGCTTCGAGTTGGCCCGCGACATCCGCACGTTGGACATGCGCGCCTCGCCGTACGACCTGTCCGCCCTCGGCTACTCCCCCGTGCCGATCGAGACGCCGGCCGGTAAGGCGGAGTACGCGGCCGCCCAACGCTCCTTCGCGGGTCGCGCCCACCCACTTCGGCTGCGACTCGTGGCACTGTGCGACGAGCTGCTCGGCTAGGGTCGTCGTATGCGGAAGATCGTCGCGATAGCGCTCGGCGCGCTGCTCACCGTGTCCGGGGCGATCTTCACGTTCCAGGGGCTCGGCTATCTCGAAGGCAGTTCGATGACCGGCAGCAGCTTCTGGGCCATCGTCGGCCCGATCATCGCCGCCGCCGGGGTCTCATTGCTGTACGTCGCGTTCCGCGGGCCGCAGCAACGCCGCAAGTAGCAGCAGGCCGAACATCACCAACAGCAGGATCCAGCGCGGATCGTTGAGCATCAGGTCGTCGAAGGCCTGGGTGCGTTCGGCCGGTGACAGCGGCTGGGTGGAGTGCTCCGAGTCGGCCCAGCCCAGGCGGGCCAGCCGACGTACAGGAGGGCCGGCTAAGCCGCGACCACGCCCAGACCGAAACCACCACCCCCGAACTCAAGGCCGCCCCCACGCCACCCGGCCGCCGCCCCACCGACTGACCTCAGACCGGCGTGCGCA
Organism: uncultured Actinomycetota bacterium; assembly: GCA_963770725.1. Classification (GTDB taxonomy): domain Bacteria; phylum Actinomycetota; class Actinomycetes; order Propionibacteriales; family Kribbellaceae; genus Kribbella. The sequence goes on along the minus strand of CAVYQT010000002.1, from coordinate 354,375 downwards.
GCACTGCCCACTGGTAGTGCATCGGACCCTCCTGGTGCACGGACAGCCACTGCTCAACGGTCCCGTGCCGCGCGAGAACCTCCTGCATCCCGCTGTCGGTCCGGATACTGAAGAACCGCCCCGGCCCGAACCCACTCTCGTCTTGCCAGACCTGCTCCCGACCGACCTCGTCACCCCACAGGCCGATCCCCACCGGAGCTCCCGGCCGCACCACTCGCACAATCTCCGCCAACGCCGCGTCGAGATCCTCATCTGCGACATGCAGCAACGTGCTCATCGTCCAGCCCGCCTGGAACGCCGCGTCCTCGAACGGCAACTCCAGCACCGAGGCAACCTGCGCATCCAGCCCAAGCGCCCGGCAAGCCTCGACACTGGCCGGCGCCAGATCGACGCCGGTGTAGGCGATACCGGCCGCAGCGAAGGCTTCGCCGTCTCGGCCAGGTCCACTACCGATCTCGATCACCGAGTCGCGGCCCTCTGCGTGCAGCAGTCGCAGGTACTCATCGCGCATCCGGATCCGGTCGTCGGACAACTCGCGATCCTGACGAGCCCGCACCTCGTTCGTGTAGTAGCCGACCAGATCGCTCTCGCGCTGCGCTCGCGCGTCACTCGTCACGGCCGTATGGCCTTCAGGGCGAAGAGGAGTGGGACTCGTGGGAACTCGTCCGGCAGACGCCACCAGCCTTCGGGAGTCTGTTCCATCGAAGGCCAGCGCGGCCACTGCAGGACTTCGGACTCGCGCAAGGTGGTGATGCTGAAGTCTGTGGCCGCGAGCGTGGTGACCAACTCGCCGAGCCCGTGGCGCCATTCGTAGCTGCGCTGGCGACCGGGTACCTCGTCGCCGGTGTAGGTGATGGTGGAGTCGTGGGCGATCGGGCCGCGACCTTCGAGGTAGTCGGTCCGGATGGTCAGCTCATCGGATTCGCCGGGGAGTGAGAGCGGGCGAAGCGCAGTAAGGAGCGGATGAAACTCGACGATGTACAGCGCGCCGCCCGGTTTCAGGAGACCGCGGACCAGCTTCGCCCACTGCTGCAGATCCGGCAGATAGCAGAGCGCGCCTTTGCCGGTGTAGACCACGTCGAACTGACGTCCCGGCAGTGCGTCCACCGCGTAGTACACGTCGGCGTGCACGTACTCGATGTCCAGGCCGGCCTCGTCCGCTATCCGTCGAGCCTCCTCGAGCGACCGCGCGGACAGATCCAGGCCGGTCGCGCGTGCCCCACGTCGCGCGAAGGCGATCGTCTCGGTGCCGAGATGACACTGCAGGTGCAGTACGTCGCGTCCCTCGAGCGGACCGAGATCCTCCCACTCGTAGTCCGCGAACCAGTACTCGGCCGGCTGACTGTAGAAGCCGCTCGCCGCATGCAACGGCGCCCGAGCATCCCAATCCGCCTCATTGGCCGCCACCATCTGCCGCGTCTCCGCGTCCAACGTCACCGGCGTCTCCGTTCCTCCGAGTTGGCCCGTCCCCCAGTCTGCCCAACCCAGGTCCACAGCTCGGCGCTCATGCTCATCGGGCGCTCCTCACCTACAGTCATGACGCGGACCCCGCCGCCCGACGGGATCCGCGCCGGGAGGCTAGAACGTCGCTTCGGCCGTGACCTTTGCGTACGCCTTGCTGAATCGACCATCCGAGATGCACGTCAGCACCTGGGTCTGGCCGGGCTCGAGGTCGCTGCTGCTGCACTGGACATTGCCCAGCACTTCGCCGCCCTTGCTGAGGAATTTGAAATGCACGAACGCGGTGGACGTACTGTCGCTGACGTTCTTGACCTTGCCGGCGACCGAGAACATCCCGGCCTCGTTCGACACCGTCCAGCCGGCCAGTGTCTGGTGCTTGCCGATCGAGAACGCCTTGCCCACCGAGACTTCCCGCGGTTCGCTGCGCGCGGCCGACTCTCCCACGCTCTCGGCCAGCTCGTTGCCCGCCGAGGCGACGAAGGCCACGCATCCACCCACCCCCAGCAGGCAGAAAGCCAGCAGGACGAGAAACACGTTCCGGACCGTGTGCTTCTTCCTCGGCGGCTGGAATTGGGCAGGCTGCTGCTGCGGATACTGCGTCACGGTTCCCCCTTGGAAACGGTCAAGGTATAGCCGCGCCGCGACCTCCCGGTCGCGGCCCCGGCGCGTTACTCCGCGTGACTCTACCGCCGATCGCAACGCTGCGTAATCACGATTCGGTCTCACTCTCGATCACCTCCCCGGGGTGTCTTATTCAAGGTTGTGGCGTAAGCTTGAGGATGGAAGGAGCTTGATCATGGCGCGGGTGGAGTTGCATCGGTGGCCCGGGCATCCGGACGGATTCACCCGAGCGGAGCGGTTGGGCGGGTCCTACGAGCTGTATTTCCCGGATCCGCTGGTCGGGCGGGTGTTCGACCTGAGTGACGAGGTGCTGGCCGCGCTGGAGGATGCGGCCGGGGATCTCGGCCGGCTTGACGCGACGGCCACCGTACTGACGAACAGTGAGGCGCTGGCGCGGCTCCTGCTGCGAGCCGAGGCGGTGGGCTCGTCGCAGATCGAAGGACTGGTGGTCGGGGCGCGGCGCCTGCTGAAGGCGGAAGTGTTGCGGGAACGGCAGCGTGACGTGACAGCCGAGGAGGTGCTCGGTGCGGTCGACGCGATGACCTGGGTGACCGAGTCCGTGCGGGCCGGCGACAAGCTCGAGGTCGAGCATCTGCTGGAGGCCCATCGACGGCTGATGGCGCATTCGCCCAATCCGGAACTCGTCGGCGAGGTCCGCTACCTGCAGAACTGGATCGGCGGCCGCTCCCCCGCCGAGGCGTACTACGTCCCACCGCCGGCCCAACTGATTCCCGAACTCCTGGCCGACCTGATGACCTTCGTCCGCGAGTCCCGGCTGCCGGTGCTGGCGAAGACCGCGATCGCGCACGCCCAGTTCGAGACGATCCATCCCTTTGCCGACGGCAACGGCCGGACCGGCCGGGCGCTGATCCACCTGATCCTGCGGGCGGACGGCCTGGTCGAGCGGACCGTCCCGCCGGTGTCGCTGTCGCTGGCGACCCACGCGACGCAGTACGTCGAGGCGCTCACCGCCTTCCGGCACACCGGCAAGCCGACCAACCCGCGCGCCCGTACGGCGGCCAACCAGTGGCTGCTCATGTTCGCCGCCGCCTGCAGTCACGCGACCGCGGAGGCGGCGCGATTCGAGCGGAGCGCGGCCGACCTCAAGACCGCCTGGCGCGAGCGCGCCGCCCCGGTCCGGGCCGGGTCGGCCGTGGAACTGCTGATCGACACGCTCCCGGCCGCGCCCGTGCTCACCCTGGCCGGCGCGGCCCGGCTGATCGACCGATCGCAACAGGCCGCCAACCAGGCGCTCGCCCGACTGGTCGAAGCGCGCATCCTGCGCGAGGTCACCGACGGCCGCCGGAACCGGGTCTACGAGGCGCCCGAACTGATCGACGCCTTCACCTTGCTGGAACGACGCTTCGCCAGCCCGGCGGCCGACACCAGGATCGAACCGCCTACCAGACCAGTTCCGTCGAGGCCAGAACCGACACACCGTGCACATTGACTTTCTCCTCCCGTCGGACAACAATTCGAACACATGTCCTGCATCTCTGCTTGAGTGCAGTTGACGCTCAGCCGCCGATGAGTTCCTTGAGGGGGTGGGGATCGGTGTCGACGGCCTGTTGGAGCAGGCGGTAGAAGAGCATGCCCCGGGCTCGGGAGTTGCGGCGGTTGAACCGGAAGGTGAACTCGTCGAGGTAGTAGGGCAGGTGCTGGTAGCTGATTCGGTGATGGAGGGTGCCGGCGGTCCAGCGCTTGAGCAGTGAGGACACCAGGTGAGGTCCGGGCATCACGGCGTCGGGATCGTCGACCTGGTAGCTGTCTTTGGTCGACGGTGTGGCGTGGTGGGTGTAGCCGAGGTCGACCAGCCGGGTGAACATGCGGGCGCCGTCGGTGTGGATGGTCGCGCCGGGGGCGATGACCTCAGTGGCGAAGTCGATCATGTCCAGTCCGCCGGGCTTGTCCGCGACCTCGAGTCTGACCCTGCCCAGCCGGCCGCGTGGGGTGCGCTCGACGGCGATCGTGATCGGGACCTTGTCGCTGGACACGCTCAGTTTTCGGCTGGTTCTGCCGCCCAGGAAGCTCTGATCGAGCTCCACCGTGCCGCCTGGGTCGTTGCCGAGCAGCTCACGATCGGGGCGGACCATGGCCCGCCGGAGCTTGTGCAGCCATGCCCACGCGGTCTCGTAGGAGCCGAAGCCGAGAGCGTCTTGCAGGCCCTGGGCCGAGACGCCGTTCTTCTGTGAGGTGACGAACCAGACCGCGGCGAACCAGGTCGACAACGGGGTGTGTGAGCGGTGGAAGATCGTGCCGGCTGTGACCGAGGTCTTCACCCCGCACTCAGCACACATCCACAACCCACGACCGGTCCGCCACCCTCCCCCGCAACCACAGCGAGGGCAGGAGAAGCCATCCGGCCAACGCAGCCGCCCGAGGTACTCACGACAACTGACATCGTCGGGAAACCAGGACCGAAACTCCTGGCAGGTCCGCGGGTAATCCACCCCGCCGACCGGCCGTTGACTCGCCGACACCCTCAAACCGTACTGCACTCAAGCAGAGATGCAGGACACATGTTCGATCTCGCTGCAAAATCCGACGGGGAGCGTGAGGAAACGTGATGCCGGAGCCGTTCGACTGGGACATCCTGCACCGCCCATCGGCGATGGCGATGGTCCGCGGGCAGCTCGGCTTCAGCTGGATGGTGTTGTCCGGCCGGCTCGCCGAGCTGACCGACGAGCAGTACTTCTGGCGGCCGAGCGGCGAGGCGCTGACCGTCGTCCGGCGCCACTACGCCGGCCGGTTCCGATCTCTCGGCTCCGGGGAATGGGTCGCCCAATGGCCCGATGAGCCCGACCATCGCGGGCCGCGCACGATCGCCTGGCTGATCGCGCACCTGACCGAGCAGTTCTTCGAGCGCTGGGAGTGGACCTTCGGCGGGAGCCGCCAAGGGCGTGCCGACATCACCTTGCACGGCAACGCGCGGGACGCGGTCGCCTGGCTGACCCACTGGGTCGACGCCTGGCAGGACTCGATCGCCGCTCTGGACGAGGACCAGGTGATGACCGTCGGCCTCAGCCAGGCGACCGAGCTCGACGCCGGCGAGCCGTTCGGCCACGTCGTACTGCGCCTCAACCGGGAGCTCATCCACCACGGCTCGGAGATCATGACGCTGCAGGATCTCTACACGGCCGCAGCGTGAGAAACCACAACATGTGCGACACGCGGCGTGGCGCTACCACAAGATCTAGATCTGGCGGCCTAGCATCTCTACTGCTGGTGGTTCGGAGCGGCCGGCTGACACGGCGGGCCGCACCGAGGCAAGAGGGGAATCCGGTGCGACTCCGGAGCTGCCCCGCAACGGTGAGCCGAAGCCTTCCGCGAGTCCGGATACCTGCCACCGGCGCGTGCACCGCCGGTGCGCGCGGTCCGAGACCTCGAGGGCGGGTCGCAGGGCGTGACAGCGGTAATCCCGGCCGGTGCCGGCTGTCCCGTCATGCTCCCCACCTTCGGGTCGCGGTCCTCCGAACTCGCGTGGAGAGAGCATCTGTGACCATCGCTTCGTCATCCCGATCGGCGGCTGCCGTGCCCGCCGACCAGCCCATCCCGGCCAGTCAAAGCAGCCAGTTGACCGTCGTCCGCCGCGACGGCAGCAGTACCGCGTTCGACCAGGCCAAGATCTCGGTCCGTCGAAGGGGCCGAGGCCGGCGCCACGCACCGGGTCCGGGACCTGGTGGCCGACCTGACCGGCCGGGTCGTCGACGCCCTGACCAGCCGCGGCCGTGGCCAGAATCATGCCCGTCGCAGCGTCCAGGTCGAGGACATCCAGGACCAGGTCGAGCTGGCGCTGATGCGCGCCGGTGAGCACCAGGTCGCCCGCGCGTACGTCCTGTATCGGGAGGAGCGCACCAAGGCCCGCACCCCCGTCGACCCGGCCGGTGTCACCGAGAAGCCCGCGATCACCGTCCGCGCCGCCGACGGCAGCAGTGCACCTCTCGACGTCGACCGGCTGCGCGTGATCGTCGCGGAGGCAGCCGAGGGCCTCAACGCGGTCGACCCCGAGCTGATCCTCGACGAGACCCTCGGCTCCTGCTACGACGGCATCGCGCGGCACGAGGTGGAGCTCGCGCTGGTGATGGCTGCCCGGTCCTACGTCGAGACCGAGCCGCAGTACAGCTTCGCCGCGTCCCGCCTGCTGCTGGACCAGATCCGCCGCGAGACGCTCGGTCGCGTCCACGGTGAGCCACGTCAGGCGAGCCAGGCCGACATGACCGAGGCGTACCCGGCGTACTTCCCGGAGTACATCCGGACCGGGATCGAGGCGGGTCAGCTCGACCCGGAGCTGGCGAGCTTCGACCTGACCAGGCTCGCGGCGGCGATCCGGCCCGAGCGGGATCTCGACTTCGCGTTCCTCGGCCTGCAGACCCTCTACGACCGGTATCTGCTGCACATCGACAAGGTCCGGTACGAGCTGCCGCAGGCGTTCTTCCTCCGGGTCGCGATGGGGATGGCGCTGCGCGAGGACGACCGGGAGGCGCGGGCGATCCAGTTCTACGAGCTGCTCAGCTCGTTCCGGTTCATGTCGTCCACGCCGACGCTGTTCAACTCCGGCACCACCCGGCCGCAGCTGTCGTCGTGCTTCCTCACCACCGTCGAGGACGACCTGGCCGGCATCTTCACCAAGATCCGCAACAACGCCTTGCTCGCCAAGTACTCCGGCGGCCTCGGCAACGACTGGACCCCGGTCCGCGGTATCGGCGCCAGGATCCGCGGCACCAACGGTGAGTCGCAGGGCGTCGTACCGTTCCTGAAGATCGCCAACGACACCGCGGTCGCCGTGAATCAGTGCTTCGCGCCGGAAACTCTCGTCCACACCGCCGCCGGCCCGACGGCGATCCATGACATCAAGGTCGGCGATCTAGTACTCGGTGCGAGCGGCCGCTATCGCGAGGTCACGAGGACCTTCACGTACGACCAGGACGACCCGATGGTGGAGATCGACGTGAAGCATTCGATCGAGCCGGTCAGGGTCACCGCAGGTCACCCTCTCTATGCGATTCAAGGCGTACCGATGGAGCAGAGCAACGAGCGCACGCTCGAATGGCTCACGAAGGGGAAGGTCCAGGCAGCCTGGGTCGAGGCCGGCATGCTCAGTAGGGGTGACTACGTCGGGCAGGTCGTCCCGAAGGAGACTATTCCCGTTCACGGTCTGACGGAGGACGATGCTCACCTGTACGGCATCCTTCTCGGTGACGGCCACCTGTCGAAGAAGGGCAGCCAGTGGGGGGTATCGGGCAACCCACAGCGCGACACACACCTGTCGTTCGTCCGTGACTACCTCACCGCTCGCGAGATCCACTTCTGGGAGACCAGTCGCGGTGACACCTACGCTCAGGTCCATTGGGCGGCGGGACGAGGCGCCAGAAGAGACTCGCTCACGGGTCGTATCGTCGGTCCCGGCAAGGCGACGCTCCCGTTTGCCGGCGAGGACCTCTACGACGAACTACGCCGGAAGCACATCGCACGTCGATTCGCCCATCTGCCGCCCGCCCAGACGCGTGCGCTCATCCGCGGCCTCCTGGAAACGGACGGCGGGGTGTCGCGCGGCAATGAGATCTACTTCACGACGAGTTCCCGACGGCTAGCTGCTGACGTGCGCTACCAACTGCTCCGGCTCGGAGTTCCCGCCGCAGGGCAGTACCGCCTACGGGACGGCCATCACGTCGGTCGGCGATCCGACGGATCCGAGATCACGTTCTCGAAGCCCTCGCATGCGTTCGATCTCCGTATTCCCGCCGTACCGGGCATCGCCGAGCTCGTGGGCGTCACGCCCATCCAGAAGTTCAACTGGATCGCGCACGAGGGCATGGTGTTCTCCCGCGTGCGCGAGGTCCGCGGTACCCCGACGGTGCCTGTCGTGCACGATCTCGAGGTCGAGGTCGACGAGTCCTACATGACCAGCGCCGGATTGGCCCACAACGGCGGCAAGCGCAAGGGCGCTGTGTGTGCCTACCTGGAGACCTGGCACATCGACATCGAGGAGTTCCTCGACCTGCGCAAGAACACCGGCGACGAGCGGCGTCGGACCCACGACATGAACACGGCGAACTGGGTGCCCGACCTGTTCATGCAGCGGGTCGAGACGGACGGCCAGTGGACCCTGTTCTCCCCCGACGAGGTTCCCGACCTGCACGATCTGTACGGCGCTGCCTTCGCCGAGGCGTACCGCGGTTACGAAGCGGCGGCCGACCGTGGCGAGATCAGGGTGTTCCGGCGGGTCCGCGCGGTCGAGCTGTGGCGGCGGATGCTGACCGTGCTGTTCGAGACCGGGCATCCGTGGATCACCTTCAAGGACGCCTGCAACCTGCGGTCGCCGCAGCAGCACGACGGGGTGGTCCACTCGTCGAACCTGTGCACCGAGATCACCCTCAACACCACGGTCGACGAGACGGCGGTCTGCAACCTCGGTTCGGTCAACCTGGTCGCTCATCTGACCGAGTCCGGCCTCGACGCCGAGGTGCTCCGCGACACCGTGAAGACGGCTGTGCGGATGCTCGACAACGTGATCGACGTGAACTTCTACACCACGCCGGAGTCCGAGCGCGCGAACCAGCGGCACCGCCCGGTCGGCCTCGGCCTGATGGGATTCGCCGACGCGTTGTTCACGCTGCGGATCCCCTACTCCTCCGACGAGGCCGTCGCCTTCGCGGACAGCTCGATGGAGCAGATCAGCTACCACGCCATCGAGGCGTCCAGCGAGCTTGCCCCGGAGCGCGGCCGCTATCAGACGTACGACGGTTCGCTGTGGAGCCAGGGAATCCTGCCGATCGACTCGATCGCGTTGCTTCGGACAGCCCGGGACGGTGACGTGATCGTTGACGAGGGCAAGCAACTCGACTGGGACGCCTTGCGCGCCACGGTGGTCCGGAACGGGATGCGCAACTCGAACGTGATGGCGATCGCGCCGACCGCGACGATCTCCAACATCTGCGGGGTGAGCCAGTCGATCGAGCCGGTGTACAGCAACCTGTTCGTGAAGTCGAACATGTCCGGCGAGTTCACCGTGGCGAACCCGTTCCTGGTCGCCGATCTGAAGGCGCGCGGGCTGTGGGACCAGGTGATGGTGTCGGATCTGAAGTACCACGACGGCATCCTGGCAGGGATCGAGCGGATCCCGGCCGACCTGCGGGGGCTGTACGCGACCGCGTTCGAGATCGATCCGCAGTGGCTGCTGAAGGCGGCGTCGCGGCGGCAGAAGTGGATCGACCAGGCGCAGTCGCTGAACCTCTACATGTCCTCGCCGTCGGGCAGGGCCCTGGACGAGCTCTACCGGTCGGCCTGGCGCTATGGCCTCAAGACGACTTATTACCTGCGTTCCCAGTCAGCGACCCACGTGGAGAAGTCCACTCTGCAGGGCACCGACGGCCGGCTGAACGCCGTACCCGTGGTCCTGCCCGAACCGACCGGAGCCGTCTGCTCCCTTGACGATCCCGACTGCGAGGCCTGCCAGTGACCACCGGATTGGGCGAGATCGCCGTTGGAGCGTCCCGGGTCGAGGTCGCCGACAAGGCGATGATCAACGCCCGCGCCGACGTCAACCAGTTGCTGCCGTTGAAGTACCGGTGGGCCTGGGAGAAGTACCTTGCCGGGTGCAACAACCACTGGATGCCGACCGAGGTGTCCATGCAGGCCGACATCGCGTTGTGGCGGCGTCCACAAGGGGCCGGAGACGGCCTGACCGAGGACGAGCGGCTGATGCTGAAGCGCAACCTCGGCTTCTTCGCCACCGCGGAGTCGCTGGTCGCGAACAACATCGTCCTCGCCGTCTACCGGCAGCTGACCAATCCCGAGTGCCGGCAGTACCTGCTCCGCCAGGCGTTCGAGGAGGCCGTGCACACGCACACCTTCCAGTACATCTGTACGTCGCTCGGCCTCGACGAGGGCGAGTTGTTCAACATGTACCGGGAGGTGCCGTCGATCTCGGACAAGGACGCCTGGGCGCTGAAGTACACCCAGCACCTGGAGGACCCGGACTTCCGCACCGGGACACCGGAGTCCGACACCGCGTTCCTGCGCGACCTGATCGCGTTCTACGTAGTGTTCGAGGGGATGTGGTTCTACACCGGGTTCGCGCAGATCCTGTCGCTCGGCCGGCGGAACAAGATGGTCGGGATCGCCGAGCAGTACCAGTACATCCTGCGCGACGAGTCGATCCACCTGAACTTCGGCATCGACTGCATCAACCAGATCAAGCAGGAGAACCCGCACCTGTGGACGGCCGCGTTCCAGGCCGAGGTGCGGCAGATGCTGGTCGAGGCGTGCGAGCTCGAGGTGGCCTACGGGCGGGCGACGATGCCGAACGGCATGCTCGGACTGACCGCTGAGCTGTGCGAGCAGTACATGCACTTCATCACCGACCGCCGGGCCGAACAGATCGGCCTCGCCCCGATCTTCGGCGAGACCCGCAACCCGTTCGGCTGGATGTCGGAGGTGATGGACCTGAAGAAGGAGAAGAACTTCTTCGAGACCCGCGTGATCGAGTACCAGTCGTCCAGCGGCCTCAGCTGGGACTGAGCCGGAACGTGGTGCGCGCTGCCCGTCGGCAGCGCGCACTACCGCTCACCTCGGGTTGCCGACGTGCGTCAGGGTGCTGAAGGTCAGCGGTACTCGACGTCCAGCACGCCGATGATCTTCTGCAGCCGGGCGGCGACCCGGCCGGCGTCGAAGCCGTCGCCCTCGACGGTCACCCTCAGCGTGTTGTCGTCGAGCGAGAGCGCCAGCTCGCGGACGTCGTACGGGTTGAGGAGTACGGCGATCCGGGCCAGCAGACCGTGAGTCTCTGCCACCTGGGCGGTGAAGACGGTGACGGTTCGTTCGACGGCGACCAAACTCATCGGGCGACCTCCTCGTGACGGAGCAGGCCGTAGGTATAGCCGTCGACGAGGGCCTCCCAGGACGCCTCGACGATGTTGTGACCGACGCCGACCGTCACCCAGGAGCCCTCGCCGTCCGCGGTCTCGATCAGGACTCTGATCACCGCATCGGTCCCGTGGCCCTGGTCGAGGATGCGGACCTTGTAGTCGACCAACTCGAACTTGTTCACCACCGGGTAGGCGCGCTCGATCGCGGTCCGGAGCGCGTGGTCGAGGGCGTTGACCGGGCCGTTGCCCTCACCGGTGACGATCTCCCGCTCGCCGGCCGCGACCAGCTTCACCGTCGACTCCGAGACCGCCTCACCGTCGGCGCGCGACTCGGTGATCACCCGCCACGACTCGACGTCGAAGTAGCTGGCCCGCCGGCCGGTGACCTCCTCGGTGAGCAGCAGTTCGAAGGACGCGTCGGCGGCCTCGAAGGTGTATCCGCGGGCCTCCATCTCCTTGACCCGGTCGGTCACCCGGCTGACCAGTTCGCGGTCGCTGCCGAGGTCGAAGCCGAGTTCGCGGCCCTTCAGCTCGACGCTGGCCCGGCCGGCCATCTCGGAGACGAGCATCCGCATGTCGTTGCCCACCCGGGCCGGATCCGTGTGCTGGTAGAGGTCCGGATCCACCTTGATGGCACTGGCGTGCAGCCCCGCCTTGTGGGCGAAGGCGGACACGCCGACGTACGGCTGCCGGGTCGACGGCGGCACGTTCGTCACTTCGGCGATCGCGTGCGCGATCCGGAACGACTCGGCCAGCTTGCCGGCCGGCAGCAGTTCCAGTTCCCGCTTCAGTTCGAGGTTGGCGACGATCGCGAGCAGGTCCGCGTTCCCGGTCCGTTCGCCGTACCCGTTGATGGTGCCCTGGACGTGGGTGACGCCGGCCTCGACGGCGGCGATCGAGTTCGCCACCGCGCAGCCGGCGTCGTTGTGACAGTGGATGCCGAGCCGGGCGCCGGTGGACTCGAGGACGTCGCGGACGATGTCCTGCAACTCCCGCGGCAAGGTCCCGCCGTTGGTGTCGCACAACGCGACCACATCGGCTCCGGCCTCGGCGGCCACCCGGACCACCTCGAGCGCGTAGGCGCGGTTGGCGCGGTAGCCGTCGAAGAAGTGCTCGGTGTCGAGGAAGACCCGCCGGCCGTGCTCGCGCAAATGCGCCACGGTGTCGGCGACCATCCGGAGGTTCTCGTCGAGCGTCGTCCGCAGGGCCCGTTCGACGTGGGCATCGTGGCTCTTGGCAACGAGTGTGACCACGGACGCGCCGGACTCACGCAGGGCGGCGACCTGCGGGTCGTCGGCGGCGGTGGTCTCAGGCTTGCAGGTCGCGCCGAAGGCGGCGAAGGTCGCGTTCCGCAGGTGCAGTTCGGTCCGGGCCCGCTCGAAGAACTCGGTGTCCTTCGGCACCGCCCCTGGCCAGCCGCCCTCGATGAAGCCGACTCCCAGGTCGTCCAGGTGCTGCGCGATGGCGATCTTGTCGGCCACGGACAGCGCCAGCCCCTCCTGCTGCGCACCGTCGCGCAGAGTCGTGTCGTAGACGTGGAAATCGTCCGAGATGCTCATGGTCGGCCTTCCGGGGGGCTGGCGGTGTTCACGACGGATTCATGACTGGGGCAAACAAAAAACCTCCCGCAAGGTGCGAGAGGTCTGCGCGCTCAGGTACTGCTGCTGAGCGCGCCTAGAGAATAATGACCCGGTAGTTCTTCATGACAATTTTCAGTCTGCCACAACATGTCCGCCAGATGGCGAGACCGTCTCGAATCACGAACATTCAGTACGCGGCCCAGTACTGCGGCGTGCGGAAAAGTTCAGGTCTAGGCCGTCAGCGACCAGCCCGGATCGTCCCAGGCGGTGTAGAAATCCTCGCGGGACAAGGGCCGCAGACCCCATTCGTCACGGTCCAGGGCCTGCTCGGTCAGCATGCCCTCGTCGTCCTCGAGACGCTGCCACCAGTAGCGGGTCAGCGTGCCGTCCTCGGCCGCGCCTAGCTGGCGGATGACCACCCACTCGCGCTCGTGCCAGACCGCCTCGTACAGCCAGTCGGTGCCCTCCTCGTCGGCCGAGGCGCCGTACGTGCGCGGAGCGGTACCGCGATCGAGATCCCGGATCAGCTCGACCGTCGACCGGATCGCGGCCGCCGTCTCGGGCGACCACCCACGCCGCTCGGCGAGCTCCGCGTAGTAGGCCTCGACGTCGTCCGGGAAGTTGCTCATGGCGCCCGACCCTACCGAACGACGACCCGCTCCTGAGCCAGGAGCGGGTCGTCAACGATCAAGAGGTCAGCAGACTCGGGTCATCCAGCCGTGCGGGTCGGCCACGCGGCCGTACTGGACGTCGAGGAGTGCACTGCGGACGGCCGCGGTGACCGGGCCGCCGTTGCCGTCGGCGACCTGGACCTCCCCGTCCTTCCACTTCAGCGACGCGACCGGCGTGATCACCGCGGCGGTACCGCAGGCGAACACCTCGCGGATCTTGCCGGAGGCCGCGCCGTCACGCCACTCGTCGATCGAGATCTTCCGCTCGGTCACGTGGAACCCGAGGTCGGTGACGAGTTTCAGGATCGAGTCCCGGGTGACGCCTTCGAGAATGGTGCCGGACAGCTCCGGGGTGACCACGGAGTTGTCGTCGAGGACGAAGTACAGGTTCATCCCGCCGAGTTCCTCGACCCAGTTCTTCTCCACCGCGTCGAGGAAGGCGACCTGGTCGCACCCCTCCTCGATGGCCTCGGCCTGGGCGAGCAGGGACGAGGCGTAGTTGCCGCCTGTCTTCGCCGCACCGGTGCCGCCGGGGGCGGCCCGGGTGTATTCCTCGCTCAGCCAGATCCGGACCGGCTTGACGCCGTTCGCGAAGTACGAGCCGGCCGGCGAGGCGATCGCGACGTACGTGACGTGGGCCGACGGGCGGACGCCGAGGAACGGGTCCGAGCCGAACATGAACGGCCGCAGGTAGAGCGACGTCTCACCACCGCCGGGCACCCAGGCGCTGTCGATCTCGACCAGCTTCCGCAGTGAGTCCAGGAAAGCTGCCTGGGGGAGCTCCGGCAGCGCGAGCCGGTGCGCGGACCGGGCGAACCGGGCCGCGTTCGCCTCGGGGCGGAACATGTGGATCGAGTCGTCGGGATGCCGGTAGGCCTTCATCCCCTCGAAGATGGTCTGGGCGTAGTGGAACACCGCGGTGGCCGGAGACAGCTCCAGCGGTCCGTAGGCGGTGATCCTCGCGTCGTGCCAGCCGTTCTCCTTGGTCCAGGTGGCGATCGCCATATGGTCGGAGAAGTTCTGCCCGAATCCCGGGTTCGCCAGGATCTCGGCGCGCTGGTCGTCGCTGGCCGCTTGGGTGGTTGGCTCAACGGTGAACTGCAGATCGGCGCTCATGCCTGCACCTCGCTGGCGCTCGGTTCCGGCATGAGCGCGATGGCGGCAGTGTTTCTTGTTCGCTCGCTACGCTCGCTCATAGCCGCACCGTACCTCTTGGCCAAGTGGTCATGCGAGCATCCGCCTTTCAGCCCAGGGCGCGCTTGGCGATCGCGTCGCCGATCTCGGCCGTGGTCCGGGCCGCACCGGTGCGCTCCTCGATATCGGCCGTGACGGCCGCCTCGATCGCGGCCGCGGCCTCGGTCAGGCCGAGGTGGTCGCACAGCAGCGCGGCGGACAGGATCGCGGCGGTCGGGTCGGCCTTCTGCTGACCGGCGATGTCCGGCGCGGAGCCGTGCACCGGCTCGAACATGCTCGGCGCGGTCCGGTCCGGGTTGATGTTCGCGCTGGCGGCCAGGCCGATCCCGCCGCTGATCGCGGCGGCCAGGTCGGTGATGATGTCGCCGAACAGGTTGTCGGTGACGATCACGTCGAAGCGGGCCGGGTCGGTGACCAGGAAGATGGTCGCCGCGTCCACGTGCAGGTAGTCCACCGCGATCTCCGGGAACTCCTCCGCGACCGCGTCGACGGTCCGCTTCCACAGGTGACCGGCGTACACGAGCACGTTGTTCTTGTGCACCAGGGTGAGCTTCTTGCGCGGCCGCGCCTGGGCCCGGGCGAACGCGTCCCGGACCACCCGCTCCACGCCGTACGCCGTGTTCAGCGAGACCTCGGTGGCGATCTCGGCAGGCGTACCGACCCGGAGCGCGCCGCCGTTGCCGACGTACGGACCCTCCGTGCCCTCGCGGACGACGACGAAGTCGACCTCGCCCGGGTTCGCCAGCGGGGAGCCGACGGACGGGTAGATCTTCGACGGACGCAGGTTGACGTAGTGGTCGAGGGTGAACCGGAGCTTCAGCAGCAGGCCGCGCTCGAGCGTGCCGGACGGAACCGTCGGGTCGCCGATCGCACCGAGCAGGATCGCGTCGTGCGTGCGAATGCTGTCCAGTTCGGCGTCCGGCAGCGTCTCGCCGGTCGCGTGCCAGCGCCGCGCGCCGAGGTCGTACTCGGTCCGCTCGAACGTCACGCCGTGCTGCCCGGCGACCGCGTCGAGGACTTTCAGCGCCTCGGTGGTCACCTCGGGTCCGATGCCGTCACCCGGGACGACGGCCAGCGTGAAAGTCTTGTCGGTGCTCACTTCGTGGGTTCTCCCCCGTTGTAGAGACGGTTGATCGCTTCCTGCGCCGCTCTGGCCTCGGGTGCGGTGCCGGCGGTACGGCGGGCCGGACGGCGGCGCCGGGCCGCCTTCCGCTCCCGGGCGTCGATCGCGGGCCAGTTGGCTGGGTACATGTCATACATGCAGCACTCCGAGGGTCGCGGGCGGCATGATTGGCCCGAATTTACTCTGACGTCCGACTATTTCACCACTATGCGGGCACGTTGTCCCGGGATGTGAGATGTCGGTGCAGGCACTGGACCAATGCTGTGCGACTCTCACCCGGTGAGTGCTCCTCCAGAACTGCCGCCGCTGGTGTCGGCGGCCCTCAGCCTGTCCGGCCGGCGTGGATTCGTCAGCTCGACCCGGAACGAGACCGGCCGGTTGCTCGCCACCCTCGCGGCCTCGAAGACCGGCCTGCTCGGTGAGCTCGGGACCGGCTGCGGTGTCGGCTCGGCGTGGCTGCGCAGCGGCGCCGGCGAGAGCACCCAGATCGTCACCGCGGAGAGCGATCCGCAACTGGCGCAGGCGGTCGCCGAACTGTTCGCCGCCGA
This sequence comes from uncultured Actinomycetota bacterium, assembly GCA_963770725.1. Classification (GTDB taxonomy): domain Bacteria; phylum Actinomycetota; class Actinomycetes; order Propionibacteriales; family Kribbellaceae; genus Kribbella. The sequence continues at coordinate 338,310 of CAVYQT010000002.1, read as the reverse complement.
CGAGCGGATCGAGGTCGTCTCGGCCGACTGGACCGCGCTGATCGAACGGGGCCCGTTCGCGCTGTTGTTCGTCGACGCGCGCGAGGCGAAGCTGTCCGCCCGCGACATCATCGCCGACGTGGTCGAGCCCGGCGGCTTCGTCGTACTGGACGACTTCACGCCGTCCGCGGTGTGGCCGCCGATGTACGGGGGGCGGGTCGACACGCTGCGGCAGGAATGGCTGATGGACAAGCGCTTCACCACCGTCGAGGTGATGGTCGCGGCGGACGCCGCCGTGCTGCTCGCGACCAGGCACTGACACCTACGGCGGGCCCGAGCCATTGGGCCCGGGCCCTGATGGGCCGCCATCCGCCTGCGGGCGGCTGACTACCGCCAGTAAAGCAGTCGTTCCAATGAATCAGGCGTCCAGGTCCACGGTCCGGGCGGTGTCCGCCTGCACAGCCGTGGCGATGTCGTCCAGTACGCCGGTCGCGATCGCGGAGTCGACGGCCAGCGCGACCAGCGCCTTGCCGCCCTTGCGATCACGGCTGACCTGCATACCGGCGATGTTCACGTCCGCGTCGCCGAGGATGCGGCCGATCTGGCCGACGATGCCCGGCCGGTCCTCGTAGGTGAGGAAGGCCAGGTGCGCGGACAGCTCGATCTCGACGTCGAACCCGTCGACCTCGACCAGCCGCTCGGACTGGCGTACGCCGACCAGCGTGCCGCTCACAGACACCTGGGCACCGTCGGCCAGCGTGCCGCGCAGGGTGATCAGGTTGCGGTGCTCCGGGCTGTCGTGGTCGGTGACGAGGCGGACCTCGAGACCGCGCTCGGCCGCCAGCAGCGGGGCGTTCACATACGAGACGTTGTCCTCGACCACATCGGCGAACACGCCCTTCAGCGCGGCCAGCTCGAGCACCTTCACGTCGTACTGCGTGATCTCGCCGCGGACCTCGACATCGAGCTGCTGTGCGACCCCGCCGGCCAGCGCGGTGAAGATCCGGCCGAGGTTCTCGGTCAGCGCGATCCCCGGCCGGACGTCCTCGGCGATCACGCCGCCCTGGACGTTGACCGCGTCCGGGACCAGCTCACCGGACAGCGCGAGCCGGACCGACTTCGCGACCGCGACCCCGGCCTTCTCCTGCGCCTCGTCGGTGGACGCGCCCAGGTGCGGAGTGGCGACCACGTTGTCGAACTCGAACAGCGGCGAGTCGGTGCACGGCTCGGCCGCGAACACGTCCAGGCCGGCGCCGGCCACCCGGCCCTCCTTGAGCGCGGTGTAGAGCGCCTGCTCGTCGACGATGCCGCCGCGGGCCGCGTTCACCACGATGACCTCGGGCTTGACCTTGTGCAGCTGCTCGTCGCCGATCAGGCCGATCGTCTCCGGGGTCTTCGGCAGGTGCACGGAGATGAAGTCGCTGACCGACAGCAGCTCGTCCAGGGTGGCGAGCCGGACGCCCATCTGCGCGGCCCGGCCGGCCTGCACGTACGGGTCGTAGGCGATCACGTTCATGCCGAACGCGGCCAGCCGCTGCGCGACCAGGACGCCGATCTTGCCCAGGCCGACGATGCCGACGGTCTTCTCGAACAGCTCGACACCGGAGTACTTGCTCCGCTTCCACTCGCCGTTCTTCAGCGACTGGTCGGCGGCCGGCACGCGGCGGGCGGCGGCGAGCAGCAGGGCGACCGCGAGCTCGGCGGCACTGACGATGTTGGAGGTCGGCGCGTTGACCACCATCACGCCAGCCTGGGTGGCGGCCTTCACGTCCACGTTGTCCAGGCCGACACCGGCCCGGGCGACGACCTTGAGCCGCTTCGCGGCGGCCAGGACCTCGGCGTCCACCTTGGTGGCGCTGCGGATCAGGATGGCGTCGACATCGGCGATGGCCGGGATCAGTTCGGCGCGGTCGGCGCCGTTGGCGTGCCGGATCTCGAAATCGGGGCCGAGCGCCTCGACGGTGGCCGGGCTGAGCTCTTCGGCGATCAGGACGACGGGCCGGGTTACGTCAGTCATGGGAGAAGTCTCCTGCAGAAGCGGTAGGGGCTCGTAGATTCAGAGCACCGCGCTGTGCCCGCTGGCATTGATAGTACCTTGCCGCTCCAACGCGCGCCGACGTACCCAGGATCCGGTCAGTCGGCGTCGCAGCTCTGCGCGGCGGCGACCGAGGTGCCCTGGTCGAGGCGGAGCTGGCCGCGGTCGCGGACGAGCCGGTAGCGCAGGTCCAGCCGGTTGCAGGTCTGGCCCTTGGCGCCGTTGGCGTTCGGCGAGAACAGCACCGTGAAGGTCATCCGGACGTTCGCGCCGTCCGTGGCGTACCGGGTCACCTCGGTCATCCTGGCACCGAAGAAGTACGACGTCTGGTGGCTGCTGCGGTCCCTGTCCTCCGAATAGCCGCGGAGCAGCCGCTCGGAGTACACCTGCTGCCGAAGCCCGGCGAAATCATGCCGGTTCATCAAGGTCAGGTAGTTGCCGAGCAGCTTCTGCGACTCCACCGCCAGCGGGGTCGACGCGACGAGCAGCTCCGGGATCATCGCGTTCTGCGGACCACGCGACCGCTCACAGGTCCCGCCCGCCTCGGGCGTGAGGTCGACGGAGTTCGGTACGACGTATCCCCGCAACTTGTCCAGCGGCACGATCGTGCTGGCCGGGACGGTGTCGCCGGTGACCAGGCCGACCACCTGACCGGCCTTGTCAACGATCGGGCCGCCGAGTTTGGCCTGGTTCATCCAGGAACTGAGGGCCTGCGACTGTTCCGTCGTACCGACCGACCGGGCGGTCAGGGCCCCTGCCGCGGTGTAGCCGAGCAGGGCGCGCTCGGCCTTCGGGTCCGGGTTCGCCGGCGCCAGCGGCACGGGTTCGTCGTCCAGTCGCCCGATCAGGCGCAGTACGGCGACCCCGTCCGTGCTGGTGCCGAGCGGGTTGGTCCGGCGGACCCGGCCGTCCTCGGTCACGATCGCGATCGACAGCGGCTGCTTGATGGCGGACGCGGCGGTGAGGATCAAGTCGTCACCGATCAGGACGCCGCTCGCCTCGCCGGTCCCCTCACAGGTCGTGGCCAGGACCCGGACCACGCCGGGTCTGACCGCGTCGAGGATCTTGGCGGTGTCGATCCCCAGGCTCTGCGCGCGGACGTACCAACCGGCGCTCGCACCGGCGGCGAGGATGAGCAGGACGACGACGAACCCGGCCAGGAACCGGCCGAACTTCCACGGCCGGCGCGCGGGCGGAGGCGGGGTCGGCGGCGTGCTGGTCTGCAGCTGGGTGAGCGTGCCCGCGCCCGCGGGGATCCGCCGGGGCGGCCGCGGCAGCTGACTGCCGTCCTCCACCACCCGTCACCTCCCCCACACCAGCATCGGATTCGTCACTGATTGTGCCAAACCACCGGTCGACAACCGGGACGTGGGACACAGAACCGGGGCCTGGAACAGGCTATTTCCTGTCCCGGGCCCCGGCAGGGTGTTCAAGGCCCCGGTTCGTGTCCGGCGTCAGCGGGCTGCGGTGCCCTCGACGTAGTCCTCGTCGTGCGACTTCACCCACGCCATCAGGCCGCGCAGTTCCTTGCCGACGGCCTCGATCGGGTGCGATTCGCTCTGCTTGCGGAACTCGGCGAACTCCGGCGCGCCGGCGTCCTGGTCGGCGATGAACCGGGCGGCGAAGGTGCCGTCGGTGATGTCGCCGAGGACCTCCTTCATCCGGGCCTTCACCGACGCGTCGATGATCCGCGGGCCGGACACGTAGTCGCCGTACTCGGCCGTGTCGGAGACCGACCAGCGCTGCTTGGCGATGCCGCCTTCGTAGATCAGGTCGACGATCAGCTTGAGCTCGTGCAGGCACTCGAAGTACGCGACCTCCGGCTGGTAGCCGGCCTCGGTCAGCATCTCGAAGCCGGTCTGGATCAGCGCCGACACGCCACCGCAGAGGACGGCCTGCTCACCGAACAGGTCGGTCTCGGTCTCCTCGGTGAAAGTGGTCTTGATCCCGCCGGCGCGCAGGCCGCCGATGCCCTTGGCGTACGAGAGCGCCAGGTCCCAGGCCTTGCCGCTGGCGTCCTGCTCGACCGCTACCAGCACCGGTACGCCGCGACCCTCGGTGTACTCCCGGCGGACCAGGTGTCCCGGGCCCTTCGGGGCGACCATGAACACGTCCACACCGGCCGGCGGCTTGATGTAGCCGAACCGGATGTTGAACCCGTGACCGAACACGAGCGCGTCGCCGTCGACCAGGTTCGGCTCGATCGCCTCGGCGTACAGCTTGCGCTGGGCCGGGTCCGGCGCGAGCACGACGATCACGTCGGCCTCCTCGCAGGCCTCGGCCGGGGTGAGCACCCGCAGCCCCTCGGCCTCGGCCTTGGCCCGGCTCCTGGAGCCCTCCGGCAGACCGACGCGGACGTCGACGCCGGAGTCGCGCAGCGACAGCGCGTGGGCGTGGCCCTGGCTGCCGTAGCCGAGCACGGCCACGTTCCGGGCCTGGATCACCGACAGGTCGGCGTTGTCGTCGTAGAACATTTCAGCTGCCACTTGGAGCTCTTCTCCTCTGTAATTCAGGGATGGGGTACGGGTTCAGGCTTGACGGGCCGGGGCCACGGGTCGGCCCGGCGGCGGCGTCGGGACCGGGTGGTGCGGTCGCTCGGCAGGCTGCGCCTGGACGTTCGGTGCGCCGGTCGCGACGTGCGGCGGCGGCACCGGGACCGGCCGCAGGGTGCGATCGGAGATGGAGCGGCTGCCCCGGCCGATCGCCACCATGCCGGACTGCACCAGCTCGCGGACGCCGAAGGGTTCCAGCACCCGGAGCATGGCCTCGAGTTTCTCGGGATTGCCGGTCGCCTCGATTGTGATCGCGTCCGGAGCCACGTCGACCACCTTCGCACGGAACAGCTGGACGGTCTCGAGCACCTGTCCCCTGCTCAGGGTGTCCGCCTTGACCTTCACCAGCAGCAGTTCGCGCTGCACCGTCTGGCTGGGCTCGAGTTCGACGATCTTGATCACGTTCACCAGCTTGTTCAGCTGTTTGGTGATCTGCTCCAGCGGCTGCTCGTCCACGCTGACCGCGATGGTCATCCGGGACACCTCGGGGTGCTCGGTCGGACCGACCGCGAGGGAGTCGATGTTGAACCCGCGCCGGGAGATCAGCGCCGCCACCCGGGCCAGCACACCGTGCTTGTTCTCGACCAGAATGCTCAACGTGTGCTTGGACATCATCGTCCTCGCTTCGCTGCGGGCGCCGATGTCGCTTGGACGCTGTGCTGAATTGTGCCTTCGCTTCGCTCAGTCACTAGAGCTCCTCGCTGTCCCAGGTGGGCGCCATGTCGCGGGCGATCTGGATGTCGTCGTTGCTGGTGCCGGCTGCGACCATCGGCCAGACCATCGCGTCGCGGTGCACGACGAAGTCGACCACCACCGGCGCGTCGGTGACCGCCATCGCCTTCTCGATCGTCGCGTCCACCGAGTCGCGCTCGGAGCAGCGCAGCCCGACGCCGCCCATCGCCTCGGCCAGCTTGGCGAAGTCCGGGATCCGGGCCGAGTGCAGGTCGGTGTTGGAGTAGCGCTTGTCGTAGAACAGCGTCTGCCACTGCCGGACCATGCCCAGCGACTGGTTATTGATCACGGCAACCTTGATCGGGATGCCCTCCAGCGCACAGGTGACGAGCTCCTGGTTGGTCATCTGGAAGCAGCCGTCGCCGTCGATCGCCCACACGGTCTTGTCCGGCCTGGCCACCTTGGCGCCCATCGCGGCCGGGACGGCGTACCCCATGGTGCCGAGGCCGCCGGAGTTCAGCCAGTGGCCCGGTTTCTCGAACGGCAGGTAGTGCGCGGCCCACATCTGGTGCTGGCCGACGCCCGCGGTGTAGACGGCGTCCGGGCCGGCGATCTTGCCGATCCGCTCGATCACGTACTGCGGTGACAGGGTGCCGTCCTCCGGCTCGTCGTACGCGACCGGGTACTTCGCCCGGACCGACTCGAGCTGGTGCCGCCAGGGCTCGTACGATGGGGTGCGGCCGGCGGTGGCGATCTCGGTCCGGAGTGCGCCGATGAGGTCGGTGATGACCTCCTTGCAGTCGCCCACGATCGGCACGTCCGCGGCCCGGTTCTTGCCGATCTCGGCCGGGTCGATGTCGGCGTGGATCACCTTCGCCTCGGGGGCGAACGAGTCGAGCTTGCCGGTCACCCGGTCGTCGAACCGCGCACCCAGGCAGACCAGCAGGTCGGACCGCTGGAGGGCGCCGACCGCGGACACCGAGCCGTGCATTCCGGGCATGCCGAAGTGCAGGTCGTGGGTGTCCGGCAGTGCGCCGCGCGCCATCAGCGTGGTGACGACGGGGATCCCGAGGAGCTCGGCGAGTTCTTTCAGCTCGGCGTGGGCGTGGGCCCGGATCACGCCGCCGCCGACGTACAGGACCGGCTTCTCGGCCGCCGCGATCAGCCGGGCCGCCTCACGCACCTGCTTGGGGTGCGGGCGGGTCACCGGCCGGTAGCCGGGCAGCGAGAGCTCGGTCGGCCACTGGAAGTCGACCTTCGCCTGCATCGCGTCCTTGGTCACGTCGACCAGCACCGGGCCGGGCCGGCCGGTGGAGGCGATGTAGAACGCCTCCGCGACCGTGCTGGCGATGTCGTTCGGGTTGTTGACCAGGAAGTTGTGCTTGGTGATCGGCATCGTGATGCCGCGGATGTCGGCCTCCTGGAACGCGTCCGTGCCGATCGCGGCGCTGGCGACCTGACCGGTGATCGCGACCAGCGGGACCGAGTCCATGTACGCGTCGGCGATCGGCGTGACCAGGTTGGTCGCACCGGGGCCGGAGGTGGCCATGCAGACGCCGACCTTACCGGACGCCGAGGCGTACCCCTGGGCGGCGTGGCCGGCGCCCTGCTCGTGACGTACCAGGATGTGGCGGATCTGGGTCGAGTCGAGCATCGGGTCGTACGCCGGGAGGATCGCGCCACCCGGGATGCCGAAGACGGTGTCCACTCCGGCATGTTCCAGTGCGCGGATCAGAGCCTGTGCCCCGGTCAGCTGCTCACTCATGAGTGCCTTCCTTGTCCTGTCACGTTTGGCTTGTCGCGACCGATCCATCCTCGCTTGTGTCTGTCTTCAGGTCACTTCTGGGTCGCAGATAGTCGCCCTGGCAACAAAAAACCCCCTCCGCCGGGTGGGCTGAAGGGGGCGCGCTCGACTCTGTGGTCGCGTCAGTCGGCGCGCCGCACAAGTACGAGGAGAATCGATCGCATGTAGGCAACACTCGCCGACACCCTGCGACCGGGTCAAGTTCGGCGGTGGAGTGTCTCATTTTCTGAGATTCCTGTCTTAAGGAGCGTGAGCTTACGCCCGCCTGAGTTCGAGCACGGGAATGGTGCGGACTCCAGCGGTACGGCGTTCGTACTCGGCGAAGCCCGGGTAGCGCCGCGCTTGCTCGGCGTAGATGCGGTCGCGTTCGGCGCCGGTCACTTCGTGGACGGTCACGTCGTAGGCCTCGGTTCCGCGTTCGACGCTGCCCTCGCCGGCGGCAGTCAGGTTGCGGTACCAGTCCGGGTTGGTGGGTGCTCCGCTCTTGGTTGCGAAGACGTAGATGATGTCCGGGTCGGTCTCGTGTGGGAGATACATCGTCGGGTTGACGAACTCCCGGCCGCTGGTGCGGCCGCGGTGGTGCACCAGAAGCATCGGAGCGCCTTCGAAGTTCCCTCCGACCCTGCCCTCGTTCGCTCGGAACTCCGCGATCGTGCTCGCGTTCCAGTCGCTCATGTCGAACTCCAGTCGTCCACAGATTCTTAGATGCAGACCGCTCCCTCGCACGCCGAGCGGACCAGGCGGGTGTACTTGCCGAGCACGCCCTTGGTGATCGCCGGCGTCCGCGGAGTCCAGCCCTGCTTGCGGTTCTCGAGTTCCTCCGGGGTGATCTGGAGGTCGAGGGTGCGGTTCTTGACGTCGAGGGTGATGCGGTCGCCGTCGCGGACGAACGCGATCGGCCCGCCGTCCACGGCCTCCGGCGCGACGTGGCCGACGCACAGTCCCGTCGTACCGCCGGAGAAGCGGCCGTCGGTGAGCAGCAGGACGTCCTTGCCCAGGCCGGCGCCCTTGATCGCGCCGGTGACCGCGAGCATCTCGCGCATCCCCGGGCCGCCCTTCGGGTCCCTCGTACCGGATCACCACGACGTCGCCGGCCTTCATCGAGCCGTCCTCGACCGCGTCCATCGCGCCACGCTCGCCGTCGAACACCCGCGCGGTGCCCTCGAAGACGTCGGAGTCGAAGCCGGCGCTCTTCACCACCGCCCCCTCGGGTGCGAGCGAGCCGTGCAGGATGGTGATCCCGCCGGTGCCGTGGATCGGCTTGTCCAGCGCGCGGATGATCACGCCGTCGACGTCCGGCGGCGCGATGTCGGCGAGGTTCTCGGCCATCGTCTTGCCGGTCACGGTCAGGCAGTCGCCGTGCAGCAGGCCGGCGTCGAGCAGTGAGCGCATCACCACCGGGATACCGCCGACCCGGTCGACGTCGGTCATCACGTACCGGCCGAACGGCTTCAGGTCACCGAGGTGCGGCACCCGGTCGCCGATCCGGTTGAAGTCGGCCAGGGTCAGGTCGACCTCGGCCTCGCGCGCGATCGCGAGCAGATGCAGTACGGCGTTCGTCGAGCCGCCGAGCGCCATCACCACGGCGATCGCGTTCTCGAACGCTTCCTTGGTGAGGATCTGGCGGGCTGTGATCCCCTTCTGCAGCAGACCGACGACCGCCTCGCCGGATTTGCGGGCGTAGCCGTCACGGCGGCGGTCCACCGCGGGCGGTGCGGCCGAACCGGGCAGCGACATTCCGAGCGCCTCGGCGGAGGCGGCCATCGTGTTGGCCGTGTACATCCCGCCGCAGGCACCTTCGCCCGGGCAGATCGCGCGCTCGACCGCGTCCACCTCGTCCTGGGTGATCAGGCCGCGGACGCAGGCACCGACCGCCTCGAAGGCGTCGATGATCGTGACGTCCTTGTCGCCGAGCCGGCCGGGCATGATCGAACCGGCGTACAGGAAGACCGACGCCAGGTCGAGCCGGGCCGCGGCCATCAGCATCCCGGGCAGCGACTTGTCACAGCCGGCCAGCAGGACCGACCCGTCCAGCCGCTCGGCCTCCATCACCGTCTCGACCGAGTCGGCGATGATCTCGCGGCTGACGAGTGAGTAGTGCATGCCGACGTGCCCCATCGAGATGCCGTCGGAGACGCTGATCGTGCCGAACTCCAGCGGATACCCGCCGGCCGCGTGCACACCATCCTTGACCGCCTTCGCGAGCCGATCCAGGGACAGGTTGCACGGGGTGATCTCGTTCCAGCTCGACGCGACTCCGACCTGCGGTTTCGCCCAGTCGTCGTCGCCCATCCCGACCGCGCGGAGCATGCCGCGCGACGCGGTCGCCTCGAGTCCGTCGGTCACTGTCCGGCTGCGTGGCTTCACATCGACCATGAGCTCACTCTATGACCGTCGTACACCGTGGCAGGCAACTCCGGCGACCCGGAGTTCGCCGGAGTTGCGCCACTGGACCAGCTGAGCGCTCCATCGACGGGTGGCGACGCCATGGCGATCGGAACTGTGTCGAGGACTGGACGAACACCTGATGCGCCGCCGGCGGCACGGTTGACGGTTGGAAGCTCACCTCGGAGACTTCGGACAGCTCGGTGCCGATGGCCCTACTCGTCTCTCCGGCGATCCGGCGATCCGGCGATCCGGCGATCCGGCGATCCGGCGATCCGGCGATCCGGCGATCCGGCGACTCCGGCAGAATACGGCGCAGCGCGGTGCGGCACAGCGGCGAAGGAGTCGAACACCGTCCGCGGGGTGAATCCGCGCGGGCGACCATCGCCCAGTCCGCAGGCAGCTGGGCCATGGTCGCACCTACAACCGCAACGAACACGTACGGCCGAGATGAATCGGACAGTGCAGCCGACCTGGCAAGTCCAGACCACCGGGGCCGTCCGCCGGTCGCTGTCCGCATCGATGGGGTCGGCCACGCGTACCCGACGACTCGGCCATCGGCCGTGACCGCGTTGGCGCGGGCGTTGGGGAATCCGGCCAGCGCCGGCAACGTTGTCCGGGTAGCGCCGCGCACGTGTAGGCCCGCTCAATGCCCCCGGCGGACTCCCACCCGTACCACGACGCCACCGGCGTTGACGTCAGTGGCCGTGCCGGGAGCAGATACCTCGACCGTGGAACACCGTTCTCCCACAACAGGGTGCTCTTGCTCTGAGTACCCGCCAGGGCACGCGGTGCCGAGGCATGATCGGCCCGCGACGTCTGTGGCGGTGCTCTCCACCCGCGAGTCCACCCCGCCGAGCGGGCTCAGGCTGGTCGATGGTGTGCCAGTGATGGCCTTCTTCAGGTTGCCGGTCCTCAGCGGTGCCGACGATCTGCCCGCTCATGTGTCATCGATGTCCCTCAGTCCGTCGCCCTTATGGCTGCTCCATCACGCCGAGGTCGCGAACAGTGGTTCCCGGGTCGACACAGGCGATGCCGTGGTGTCGGGTACTTCGGCCGCCGTCGTCGGATGTCGCGGATTCGCGAACCATTGCTCGGAGACCGGCTCGGCACACGCACCGGTCGGCACCGCCCATGCCGTCGATGACCAGCGTGTGCCCCAGCCACAGCGAGCAGGTCGGGGTCTCCCGGCTCAGCCTCGAGCCGAGCTCCGAGCTGCTCGCTGTGCACCGATGGCCGCCTTCCCGAGCCCCATCGCCCGGAACGACCGCTGGTCACCTGCTCAACGGTGTAAACCTTACAGCTTCACCCCGGTCGGTAGATCGCCCCCGCGCACCGCGGCGAACGCGGCGTCGTAGGTGCCGGATCGGCCCAGGCTGATCGATGCCCTAGCCCGCATCCGGCCGCCTACGAAGAATGTTCGCGGAAAGTTGCGAATATCCGCTGCTCGGTGCTCAATGACGAGCCCGGACCAGGTTTGCACCATCGTGCAATAGGCTCGCACCGAACCGCGACTGGGCGAGGGTGGAGCACCACCGGGGAGCGGCTGACCGACAAGGCGTCGTCCGCCTGGGCGCCGCCGACACCCGGAGGCTGTCCGATGCAGTTGCGCTACGGCATGAATCCTCACCAGTTCGCGTCGATGACGGCGCTGGACCGCCGGCCGTTCACGGTGGTCAACGGCGCTCCGTCGTACATCAACGTGCTGGATGCTCTGACCGGCTGGCAGTTGGTCCGCGAGGCGACAGAGCTCCTCCGTCTGCCGGCGGCGGCGTCGTTCAAGCATGTCTCCCCCGCCGGCGCTGCGGTCGGGGACTCGGTGGGCAGCGCGTATCTGCGGGCGCGGCATGCCGATCCCAAGTCGTCGTACGGCGATTTCGTCGCGGTGTCGCACCCGGTCGACGCCGACCTCGCGGACCGGCTCAGGCGGCTCGTCTGCGACGGGATCATCGCGCCTGGGTACGACGAGGGCGTGGTCGGCGTGCTGGCGGCGAAGAAGCGGGGCGGCTTTCTGGTGCTGGAGGCGGATGCTGGTTATCGGCCGCCGGCTGTCGAGGTGCGGGAGGTGTACGGCGTGCGGCTGACACAGGAGCGGGATGAGGCGGCGCTCGGCCGGTCGCAGCTCGACTCCGGGCTGCCCGACGGCGCCGCGCGGGATCTTCTGCTCGGGATGGTCGTGGCGCGGTACACGCAGTCCAACACGGTTGTGATGGTCAAGGACGGGATGGCGATCGGCGTCGGGGCCGGGCAGCAGTCGCGGATCGACTGCACTCGGCTGGCTGGGGAGAAGGCATCCGAGTGGTGGGCCGGGCAGTCGGCCTCGGGCGCGTTGACGGATGTGGCGATGGTGTCGGACGGGGCGTTCCCGTTCGTCGACAACATCGTCGAGGCACACCGGCACGGGGTTCGCTACCTTGCCGAGCCGGGTGGGTCGATTCGCTCGGATGAGGTTGCCGCGGCGTGTGCTGAGCTGGGGATCAGCTTGTCGCAGACCGGGGTTCGGCTGTTTCGGCACTGAGGCGATGGGTGCCTGCGGCAACGGCCTGGCGGACTCGGGCGGCGGTCTGGCCGGGGTCCAGGTGGGTGGTGTCGATGACGTGGGGTTCGAGCGGCCCCAGGTCGGCGAACTCGGTGTAGAGCCCGGTGATCGCGTCGACGTCCTTCAGTTCGCCGTCGGCTCGATGCAGGGCGCGGCTGATGGTGGCGTCCAGGTCGGGGCGGAGTACGACGTACGACAACGTCCATTGCTCCGCAGCCGCGGCTTCGCGGAACGGGGCCAGGAACCATGGGCCGATGATGCCGTCGACGACCACGTCGTACCGACCGCGCGCGTACGACGTGACCGCCGCGACGATCGTGTCGACGACCACCTCGTTCTGCCGCGCGGCGCCGGGCAGCCATGGCGGGATGAACCCGGTCCGGATGGCGCGATAGAACTCGTCGGTCGTGAGGTGCACGGTCGGCCGCCCGGCGTCGGTGGCGACCAGTGCGGCCACGGTCGTCTTGCCCGAGCCGGGCGATCCGGTCAGGAGGAGCACGTCAGTCATACCGCCCGACGCTAGCGAAGGGCGGAACGAAACTGCAGTCTTTTGTTTTCGGCCGGCGTCAGCCACCCGCGACGCTGGGCAGAATCATCAGTTCGTCGCCGTCCTTCAACGGCGTACCGAGGCCGTCCAGGTCGCGGATGTTGTCGTTGCCCAGGTAGATGTTGACGTGCCGCCGTACGGCGCCCTGCTCATCGGTCAGCCGTCGCCGCAGGACCGGGTCCAGACCGGCGACGACCTCTCCGACGGTGGCTCCGTCGACCTCGACCCGCTCAGCTCCGCCCGCGAACGGCCGGAGCACGGTGGGCAGTTTGATCCCGATCGCCATCTCAGCCCACTACGGCGGCTCGAACGGTCAGCACGTCCGGCAGGTGCCGCGCCACCTCGGTCCAGGTGTCGCCCGCGTCCGCGCTGGCGTAGACGCAGCCGTCACGGGTGCCGAGGTACACCCCGGCCGACTCGGCCGTGTCCGTGCACATCGCGTCCCGGAGAACCGGCGCGTACGACGGTACGTCGGGCAAACCGGTGCTCAGCGCCTCCCAGGTGGATCCGGCGTCGCGGGAGCGGTAGACCCGGCACTGCGCGTCGGTGGGGATCCGGTTCCCGTCGGCGACCAGCGGGAAGACGTACACGGTCTCCGGCTCGTGCGGGTGCACCGCGATCGGGAACCCGAAGTCCGACGGCAACCCGTCCGCGATCGACTTCCAGACGCCACCGCCGTCATCGGAGCGGTAGACGCCGTGATGGTTCTGCGCGAACATCCGCTCCGGTACGTCGGGATGCGCGGCCAGCTTGTGGACGCACTGACCGAACTCCGGGTACGGATCGGGGAAGAAGTACGCCTTGATCCCCTGGTTGGCCGGGCGACCACGACTTGCCGCCGTCGCTCGTCCGGTACACCCCGCCGGTCGACATCGCGACGCTCACCTGGTCGGGATCGGTCGGATGCGGCAACACGGTGTGCACCGCCTGACCACCGAAGCCGGCACCCCACTCCTTGCGATGCGGGTGGTCCCACAGGCCGCGGACCAGCTCGAACGTCACTCCCCCGTCGGTGGACTTCCACAACGCCGACGGCTGCGACCCGGCGTACACGACGCCCGGCTGATCAGCCGGGCCCGGCTGGATCTGCCAGACCCGCTCGAGTGAGGTCTCGGAGTCCTTGGGGAACCCGATCGAACCCTCCGGCGGCTCGTCCCAGGTCTTGCCGAGGTCGTCACTGTGGAACACGGCCGGTCCCCAGTGCTCACTCGTCCCGCCGACGAACACGCGTGGCGCGGTCGCCGCGCGTGTCGATCCCGACCGCGTACACGCCCTGCATCTCGAACTGTGGCACCGGGCCGTCAAGGGTCCACTTCTGGCGCGCGGCGTCACTACGGCCGATCCAGAGCCCTTTCTTGGTTCCGATCAGCAGTACGGCTTCGGACATCTTTGTCCTCCTTTATCGCGGTGGGCCCCCCACCACGTTGATCAATGGTTCCCCCGCCGCATACCGCTCCAGCTGCGCGCGCACCAGCCGGGCCACCCGCGGCTGGAAGGCCGTCGAGGCACCACCGCGGTGCGGATTGACCAGCACGTTCGGAGCAGACCACAGCGGGTGCCCGGCGGGCAACGGCTCTGGATCGGTCACGTCCAGCGCGGCGCGGATCCGGCCGCCGGCCAGCTCGGTCAGCAACGCGTCGGTGTCCACGACAACACCGCGCGCGACGTTCACCAGCAGCGCGCCGTCCTTCAGCTGCGCCAGGAACTTGGCGTCCACCATCCCGCGCGTCTCGGCCGTCGCCGGCGTCAGCAGGACGACGACGTCCGCCAGCGGCAGCAAGTCGGGCAGCTCGGTGATCGGGTGCACACCCTCGCGCTCGCGCCGCGCGACCCGGATGATCTCGCACTCGAACCCGGTCAGCCGCCGCTCGAGCGCCTCGCCGATCGACCCGTACCCGAGGATCAGCACAGTGCGGTCCGCGAGCGAGTCGTCCATCTCGTCGTACGACGCGGGCCAGAGCTGCTGCTCCTGGTTGCGCACAGCACGCGGGAGGCGACGGTACGACGCCAGGATCAGGCCGACCGCGAGCTCGGCGGTGGACGCGTCGTGGACGCCGCGGGCGTTGCACAACGTGACGCCCTCGGCCAGATGCGGCAGCACGTTCTCGAAACCGGCCGTCTGCAACTGCACCACCTTCAGTGCAGGCATGTCGCGGACGACCTCGACCAGCTCGGGACCGCCCATGTACGCCGGCACGTAGAACTGCACCTGATCGAGCGACCCCGGCCGCTCACCGCCGGCATACCACTCCACGTCGAACCCGGCGGGCACGCCTCCGAGGGTGCCCTCCGCGTCCTCCCACGGGAGCCATGCCTTCACCTGATCAGCCATGTCCCCGAACCTACTCGCCCGCCCGGACAATTTTCATCCCGCCGTCCACAGGTTCGTCGTACATTGGATTGGTGCCTTCGACATCGGATCTGGCGGCGACGGTTGAGCACGATCAGGCGGTGGGGCGGCTGCGTTCGTCGTACCAGCGCATCCCGGCCGGGGAGCCGGTGCGGCTGGCCAAACGCAGCTCGAACCTGTTCCGGCCGCGGTCGGAGCTCGACCGGCCGGGGCTGGACGTGTCGGGCCTGACCGGGGTGATCAGCGTCGACGCGGCGGCCCGGACGGCCGACGTCCAGGGCATGTGCACGTACGAGGACCTCGTCGCCGCGACCCTGCCGCACGGGCTGACGCCGATGGTCGTGCCGCAGCTGAAGACGATCACCCTCGGCGGCGCGGTCACCGGGCTCGGGATCGAGTCCTCGTCGTTCCGGGCCGGCCTGCCGCACGAGTCCGTCCTCGAGCTCGACATCCTCACCGGCGCCGGCGACATCGTCACCGCGCGGCCCGAGGGCGACCACGCCGAACTGTTCCGCGCCTTCCCGAACTCCTACGGCACCCTCGGCTACGCGACCCGGCTGAGGATCGACCTCGACCGGATCTCGCCGTACGTCGCCCTCCGGCACGTCCGGCTCGGACTCGACCGGCTGTCCCCGGCGATCGAGGAGATCGTTGCCTCCGGCATGTACGAGGGCGAACCGGTGCACTTCGTCGACGGGGTCGCGTTCAGCCCGGCCGAGGCGTACCTGACACTCGGCCGCAACAGCGACGCCGCGGTGAAGACGAGCGACTACACCGGCCAGCAGATCTACTACCGCTCGATCCAGCAGCGCCAGAAGGACTTCCTCACCGCGCACGACTACCTGTGGCGCTGGGACACCGACTGGTTCTGGTGCTCGGCCGCCTTCGGCGCGCAGAAACCGCTCGTACGGCGGCTGTGGCCCAAGCGCTGGCGGCGCAGCGACGTGTTCCACAAGATCATCGGCTTCGAGAACCGGCACCAGGTGGCCGCGCGGCTCGACCGCCGCCGCGGCCGGCCGGATCGCGAGCGCGTCGTCCAGGACGTCGAGATCCCGGTCAGCCGGCTGGCCGCGTTCCTGCGCTGGTTCGACGCCGAGGTCGGGATGCGTCCCGGTCTGGCTGTGCCCGCTGCGGCTCCGCGGTACGACGGCGCTGGCCGCTCTACCCGCTCGAGCCGGGCACGACGTACGTCAACGTCGGCTTCTGGGGCACCGTGCCGATCACCCCCGGCGCCGCCGACGGCGACGTCAACCGCCGGATCGAGGCGGCCGTCGCCGAGTTCGACGGGCACAAGTCGCTTGTACTCCGACGCATACTACGACCGAGACACGTTCGACCGGCTCTACAACGTCCCGGCCCTGACCGAGGTGAAGAAGCACTACGACCCCGACGCCCGGCTCACCGGGCTCTACGAGAAGGCGGTGACACGCCGATGACGACCCTCGAGACCCGGGTTTCGATCGCCGAGGCGCTGACAACTGTGACGCCGGACGGGCTGCCGTTCCGGTTCACGGCGTACGACGGCAGTGCGACCGGACCCGAAGACTCGCCGATCCACATGCATCTCGCCTCCGAGCGCGGCCTGTCCTACGTGCTGACCGCGCCCGGCGACCTCGGAATGGTCCGTGCCTACGTGATGGGTGACCTGGAGATCACCGGCGTCCATCCGGGCAACCCGTACGAGCTGATGCGGATGATGCTGAACAAGCTGCACTTCGAGCGCCCGACGCCGGCGGAGGCGCTGCGCGTCGTCCGCGGGCTGGGCTGGAGCCATCTGAAGCCGCCGCCCCCGCCGCCGCAGGAGCACCTGCCGAAGTGGCGTCGTACCTTCGAAGGGCTGCGGCACTCGCGGACCCGGGACCGGGCCGCCATCCACCACCACTACGACGTGTCGAACACGTTCTACGAGTGGATCCTCGGCCCGTCGATGACCTACACGTGCGCCGTCTACCCGTCGCGGGACGCCACCCTCGAGCAGGCGCAGGCGGAGAAGTACGACCTGGTCGCGCGCAAACTCGATCTGCGCCCGGGGCAACGACTTCTCGACGTCGGCTGCGGCTGGGGCGGCATGGTCCGGCACGCGGCCCGCGAGTACGGCGTCCGGGCGCTCGGCGTCACGTTGTCGTCGGCCCAGGCAGAATGGGCGACCGAGGCGATCGAACGCGAGGGCCTGGAGGATCGCGCCGAGGTGCGCTTCCTGGACTACCGCGACGTGGCCGAGCGGGACTTCGACGCGATCAGCTCGATCGGCCTGACCGAACACATCGGCGTGCGCAACTACCCGTCGTACTTCGGTTTCCTGCTGGACCGGCTGAAGCCGGGCGGCCGGCTGCTCAACCACAGCATCACCCGGCCGGACAACCGGTACCGCTCGACCGGCGCGTTCATCGACCGCTACATCTTCCCCGACGGCGAACTGATCGGCTCCGGCCGGATCATCGCCGAGGCCCAGGACGCCGGGTTCGAGGTCCGCCACGAGGAGAACCTGCGCGAGCACTACGCGCTCACCCTCGAGGCCTGGTCGGACAACCTGGTCGCGCACTGGGACGAGGCGGTCGCCGAGGTCGGCTACCCCACCGCCAAGATCTGGGGCCTCTACCTGGCCGCCTGCCGCGTCGGCTTCGAACGCAACACCACCCAGCTGCACCAGATCCTCGCGGTGAAGCTGGACAACGACGCCGACGCCCACTTCCCCCTCCGCCCGACCTGGCTCAGTTGAGCTCATGTGCTCGCGCGCATGGAACGCGTGCGCCGAGCTCGGCATTGGACGCGGCCGCGCGGAGCGCGGGACGGTGGGGTCAGTGGAGCTTGAGTTCGGGGTGCTGATGGATGTGCGGGGGAGGACGGGTACGGCGGGGAGCGGGTCGAGGAGGTGGTGGCTGCCGACCGGCTGGGGTTCGACGGGGTGTGGTTGTCGGAGCATCACCTCACCGGGGATGGGATGCTGCCGTCGCCGCTGGTGATGGCCGGGGTGCTGGCGGCGCGGACGTCGCGGATCCGGGTCGGGACGAACATCCTGGTGCTGCCGCTGCACCATCCGTTGCGAGTGGCCGAGGACGCGGCCGTGGTCGACCTGGTGTCCGGCGGGCGGTTGTCGCTCGGCGTCGGGCAGGGGTACTCGGAGCGCGAGTTCGCCGCGTTCGGTGTCGACCGGCGGCGACGCGGGGCGCTGCTCGAGGAGGGTGTGCGGGTCATCCGGGAGGCGTGGTCAGAGGTGGCCCCACGACCGCACGGGAAGATCCCGATCTACGTCGCGGGCGTGACCGAGGCCGGTCTGCGTCGCGCTGCGCGGCTGGGCGACGGTGTGATTATCTACTGCGCGACCCCGGGCGATCTGATCGCCCGGCGGAAGCTGCTGGACCAGGTTGCCGGCAATCCACCGCCGCTGATCTGCACCGGGATCATGCACGTGGACGACGACCCGGACCGCGCCTGGGCCGACGCCGCGCCGGGAATCGCTTACCTGGAAGGGGAAATCGCGTCGTACGGCGGGACCGAACCCCCGCCCCTCCACCGCGAGGACTATCTCGTCGGTACGCCGGACGACGTCGCCGCCCGGTTGATCGCCCTGCACGAGGCCACCCGGTTCGTCCACTTCGCCCATTGGCTCCGGCTGCCCACGCTCTCGCACGACGCCGCGATGCGGTCGCTCGAATTGATCGCGGGCCGGGTGATTCCCGCCGTACGGGCTGGTGTGAGCCGCTAGTTTGGAGGCACGCATCGACCCGAGGAGACGGCGTGGTCAGAACGAAGGTCAGGCAGGGGTCTCGCACCGCGGTCATGGTGACCGCGCTCGCACTCGCTGCCGGGTGCTCCGGGGACGGTGGCGAGCCGTCCGGTTCGGGGACGACGGCAACCAGTCCCGTGTCGACTCCCACGCCGACGCCGACGAGCCCTGGTACGACGTCGCGGCCGCCGGCGACCACCACCGCCGCCCCCGCCGGCCCGGTGAAGCTGACCGTGGCGTCGACCGTGGCGACCGGGATCGAGGTGCCGTGGGGGCTCGCGTTCCTGCCCGACCAGAGCGCGCTGGTGAGTGAGCGCGACTCGTCGAAGATCAAGCGGATCGCCGGCGGCCGGGCGACCGAGGTCGGCGAGGTCGACGACGTGGACCCGTCGTCGGAGGGCGGACTGCTCGGGCTGGCGGTCGACCCGCAGTACCCGAGCCGCCCGTACATCTACGCCTACTACAGCGCCGGCGGCGACAACCGGATCGCCCGGCTGACCTACCGGGACAACCGGCTCAGCGACCAGCAGGTGATCCTGGACGGGATCCCGGAGTCGTCGGTCCACAACGGCGGCCGGCTCCGGTTCGGGCCGGACGGCTTCCTGTACGCCGGGACCGGTGACGGCTCCGACCGGCCGAACTCGCAGAACGACGGGTCGCTGGGCGGCAAGGTCCTGCGCATCACCACCGACGGCAAGCCCGCACCGGGCAACCCGGACGGCCGGCTGTGGTACTCCAAGGGCCACCGGAACGTGCAGGGTCTCGCGTTCGACGGAAAGCAGCTGTACGCCGCCGAGTTCGGGCAGAACACGTGGGACGAGCTGAACGCGATCACGTCCGGCGCGAACTACGGCTGGCCGGCCGCGGAGGGGATCGAAGGTCTGGACGGGATGACGGATCCGATCGCGCAGTGGCAGACGAGTGACGCCTCGCCCTCCGGGATCGCGTTCGCCCAGGGGCACGTGTTCATGGCGTCGCTGCGGGGTGAACGGTTGTGGGCGATACCGGTTGCCGGAGGCAAGCGGACGGGTGAGCCGCGGGCGTTCTTCACCGGTGAGTTCGGCCGGCTGCGCACGGTCGAGACCGCGCCGGACGGATCGCTCTGGCTGTCGACGTCGAACACCGACGGCCGCGGCGACACCCGCAACGGCGACGACCGGATCCTGCGCGTCACGATCAGCCGCTGACTTTTCCCGCCAACCGTTTGGGGTTATAGGCCGTCTCGTACTAGTGGAAGGAACCCAGACACCCAGGCTTCGAGGGAGGAGTTGGTGCATGCGGCCCGATCAGGTGTCCGTCGTACCCGGCAGTGTGATCGCTTCGGTGAGCAGCTTCGAGGATGCTCAGCGGACAGTGGACTATCTGCGAAGTTACGGGATGGACGCCGGGTCGATGAGCATCGTCGGGGCCGGCCTCCGGCAGGCGCGAAAACGGCAGGGAGTCCCGGTCGTCAAGCTGACCGCCGTCGGCGCGGCGCAGGGCGCGGCGCTCGGATTGCTGGCCGGTGTGTTCGTCACGCTGGTCGCGGAGACCAGTCTGACCGGCCTCGCGGTCGTCGCCTGGGGCTTCGTGTACGGCGGACTGCTCGGCGCACTGTCGGGGCTGTTCCGCGGCCTGATCCGCAACCGCCCGGACTCGGTCGCGACCGAGGTGGTGCCGACCCGCTTCGAGATCCGCTGCCCGGTCGAGGAACTCTCGGTCGCCCGGACCCTGCTCGCCGACGCCTCCGACGTGGACGACGACGGCCGGGTCGAACGCCAGGTCATCGCCGACGCTCCCGCGGAGAACACGGAGCACAAGGACGCAGCCTGAGCCTCCGGGTCGGCCGCCTGCTGCGGGCGGCCGACCCGGAGGTTCTCAGATCCCAAGCTTGGCGTTCAGGAGTTCGCGGACCTTGGCCGCGTCGGCCTGGCCACGCATGTCCTTCATGACGGCGCCGATCAGGGCACCGGCCGCGGCCGGCTTGCCGGAGTTGACCTTCTCGACCACGTCCGGGTTGGCGGCGATCGCCCGGTCGATGGCTTCGATCAGGGCGGAGTCGTCCGAGACCAGCTCGAGGCCGCGGGCCTTGATGATCTCGGCCGGCGTCCCCTCACCCTTGATCAGGCCGTCGAAGACCTGCCGCGCCAGCTTGTCGTTGAGCGAGCCCGCGTCGACCAGCTTCTGCACCTCGGCGACCTCGGCCGGGCCGACACCGAGCGCGTCGAGGTCCTGACCCGACTCGTTCGCCGCCCGGGCCAGCTCACCCAGCCACCACTTCTTCGCCGCGGCCGGCGTCACCCCGAGGTCGATCGTGGCCACGATCGGCTCCAGCGCGTTGCCGTTGACGACGTCGCGCATCTCCAGGTCGGTGAAACCCCACTCCGCCTGCAGCCGGACCCGCCGCAGAGAAGGTGCCTCCGGCAACGAAGAGCGGATCTCCTCGACCCACTCCCGCGACGGCGCGACCGGAACCAGGTCCGGCTCCGGGAAGTACCGGTAGTCCTCCGCGTCCGACTTCTCCCGGCCGGACGTGGTGATCCCGGTGTCCTCGTGCCAGTGCCGGGTCTCCTGCACGACCTTGCCGCCCGCCAGCAGGACGGCGGCCTGCCGGGTGATCTCGTAGGTGATCGCGCGCTCGACCGAGCGGAACGAGTTCACGTTCTTCGTCTCGGTCCGGGTCCCGAGCACCGACGACCCCTTCGGCTTCAGCGAGACGTTCGCGTCGCACCGCAGCGACCCCTGGTCCATCCGGACGTCGGAGACATCCAGCGCGAGCAGCAGATCCCGCAGCATGCTCACGTACGCACGCGCCACCGCGGCGGACTTCTCGGCCGGCACCTCGATCGTCTTGGTGACGATCTCGATCAGCGGGATCCCGGCCCGGTTGTAGTCGACCAGCGAGTGCGAGGCGCCGTGGATCCGGCCGGTTGCGCCACCGACGTGGGTGGACTTGCCGGTGTCCTCCTCCATGTGGGCGCGCTCGATCTCGATCCGGTACGTCTCGCCGTCGACCACCACTTCGGTCCACCCGTTGAACGCGATCGGCTCGTCGTACTGGGAGGTCTGGAAGTTCTTCGGCATGTCCGGATAGAAGTAGTTCTTCCGGGCGAACCGGCACCACTCGGCGATCTC
Organism: uncultured Actinomycetota bacterium; assembly: GCA_963770725.1. Lineage (GTDB taxonomy): Bacteria > Actinomycetota > Actinomycetes > Propionibacteriales > Kribbellaceae > Kribbella. The sequence continues at coordinate 316,606 of CAVYQT010000002.1, read as the reverse complement.
GCAGTTCAGCGCCAGGCCGATCTTGATCGCGGACTCGACCGCCCGGGCGTTCACCACCGGCAGCGCACCCGGCAGGCCGAGGCAGACCGGGCAGGTCTGCGTGTTCGGCGGGGCGCCGAACTCGGTCGGGCAGCCGCAGAACATCTTCGACTTCGTGTTCAGCTCGACGTGGACCTCGAGGCCCATCACCGGGTCGAATTGCGAAATTGCGTCGTCGATCTCGAGGACTGCGTCAGTGACAGGAGCAGTCATCGGGTCACCTCCAGCTCCGGGGCCTGCGCCATCAGAACGCCACCCCACTGCTCGGCCAGGGCAGCCTCGAGCGCGGAGCCGACCTGGTACAGCAGGTCGTCGCGCATCACCGGGGCCATCACGTGGAAGCCGACCGGCATGTTGTCCTCGTCGGCGAGACCGCACGGGAACGACGCGGCCGCGTTGCCGGCCAGGTTGACCGGGATCGTGCAGAGATCGTTCTTGTACATCGCGATCGGGTCGTCGGCGCGGTCGCCGATCGGGAACGCGGTCGTCGGCGTGGCCGGCGACACGAGTACGTCGACCTGTTCGTAGGCGTTCGCGAAGTCGCGCTGGATCAGCGTCCGCACCTTCTGCGCCTGGCCGTAGTACGCGTCGTAGTACCCGCTGGACAGCGCGTGCGTGCCGAGCATGATGCGGCGCTTGACCTCGTCGCCGAAGCCCGCCTCGCGGGTCATGCTCATCACCTTCTCCGCGCTGTTCTCGCCGTCGTCGCCGACGCGCAGCCCGTACCGCATCGCGTCGAACTTGGCCAGGTTGGAGGACGCCTCGCTCGGCAGGATCAGGTAGTACGCCGGCAGTGCGTACTGGAAGTGCGGGCAGGACACCTCGACCACTTCGGCGCCGAGCTTGGTGAGCAGTTCGACCGACTCGTGGAAGCGTGCCTCGACACCTGGCTGATATCCCTCACCGCCGAGCTCCTTGACCACGCCGATGCGCAGCCCGTTCACATCCCCGCGCCGGGCCGCCTCGACCACCGGCGGGACGTCCTGGTTGATCGAGGTCGAGTCCATCGGGTCGTACCCGGCGATCGCCTCGTGCAGCAGCGCGGTGTCGAGTGTCGTCCGCGCACACGGGCCGGGCGTGTCCAGGCTCGAGGCCAGCGCGATCAGGCCGTACCGCGACGTACCGCCGTACGTCGGCTTGACTCCGACCGTGCCGGTGAAGGCACCGGGCTGACGGATCGAGCCGCCGGTGTCGGTGCCGATCGCGAGCGGCGCCTCGTACGCCGCGACCGCCGCCGAGGAGCCGCCCCCGGAACCACCCGGGATGCGGCCCAGGTCCCACGGGTTGTGGGTGGTGCCGTACGCCGAGTTCTCCGTCGAGGAGCCCATCGCGAACTCGTCCATGTTGGTCTTGCCGAGGATGACGATGCCGGCCGCCTTCAACCGCTTGACCACGGTCGAGTCGTACGGCGGCTTCCAGCCCTCGAGGATCTTCGAGCCGGCCGTGGTCGGCACACCCTCTTGGGTGAGCACGTCCTTCAGCGCCAGCGGGACACCGGCAAGCGGGCCGAGCTTCTCCCCCGCTACGCGCTTCGTGTCCACCTCGGCGGCCTGCGCCAGCGCGCCCTCGGTGTCGACGTGCAGGAACGCCCGCACGTCACCGTCGACGGCGGCGATCCGGTCCAGATGGGCGTGGGTGATCTCCACCGAACTGGCCTGGCCGGACGTCATCAGTTCCGACAGCTCGACCGCGGTCTTACGGGTCAGGTCGTTCATCACCGGCCCTCGCTTCGCTCGGGACCGGCGATGACCGAATGTTGCTGTGTCTTTTGGTTCACTGGCATGCGCTCGCTCACTGGTCCTCCTCCAGGATCCGCGGCACCCGGAATCGCTGCTCCTCCGCGGCCGGCGCGCCGGACAGCGCCTGCTCCGGCGTGAGGCACGGCACATTCGCGTCCGCGCGCATCACGTTGGTGAGCGGGAGGGCGTGCGAGGTCGGCGGGATGTCGTCCGCGGCCACCTGGCTGACCTGCCCGACCAGGGTGATGATCTGGTCGAGCTGCGGTGCGAGGTGGTCGAGCTCGGCGTCGGTGAGCTCGATCCGCGCCAGTCGCGCCAGGTGCGCGACCTCTTCGCGGGTAATCGAAGGCATGAACTGATCCAATGGTTTCGCAGGATGACCGGCTGATCTCCGACCGGACCCGGCCATCCTAGTGGGACGGTGTGACGCTCGTGTTGCCTCGTCCCCCGGCCTGTGGACAACGCACCTCCGCTCACCGGTCGAGAGGGGCCGGGCGTGTCTCTGGGTTCCGCTCTGTAGCATTGGCGGCGACAGGGCGTTACGCGCATGGTGATCGGCTGGGAGATGATCGTTCGGTGTTCCTGCTGCGATTGATCATCCCGGACCGACCCGGTTCGCTGGGCACGGTGGCGACCGCTCTCGGCGGGGTGAACGCCGACATCCACGCGATCGAGATCGTCGAGCACCGGCGCGAGAACGGCACCGCCGTCGACGACATCGTGGTCGACCTGCCCTCGGGCGTCCTGCCCGATCGCTTGGTCTCGGCCTGTAACAGCGTGGCCGGCGTCGAGGTCATCTGGTTCTCCCGGTACGGCGCCGGCGGCGGACTGCACATGGACCTCGAAGCCGTCGAGCAGATGACGTCCGCGCCCGCGGACGCGATCGACATCCTGGTCGAGCAGTCACCCGCCGTGCTGCATGCCGACTGGGCCGCACTGCTGGACGGCACCGGCAGCGAGGTCAAGGTCGCGCTGGAGACGAGTGCCACGCCCGAGTTCGGTGACGTGACCGACGACTGGCTGCCGCTGAACAAGGCGACCACGCTGGCGGCCCCGGATCAGCACAAGGGTCTGGCCGAGTCGGTGCTGGTCGCGGCCCCGCTGGACTCCGGCCGCCGGGTTCTGGTGATCGGCCGCCGCGGCGGGCCCGAGTTCCTCGGCTCCGAAGTCGCCCGGCTCAGCTACCTGGCGTCGCTCGCTGTCACGATCCGCGCCACCGCATAACCCGTCGTACGCGCAGAAAAGCCTCCCTCCCCGGTTGCCGGAGAGGGAGGCTTTCTCGTGTCTAGCTGAAGCGGAGGTAGGCGAAGACCCACAGGCCGGCCAGGACCAGCAGCACCAGGACGCCGACCAGGACGACGATCAGGATCGTCTGGCTGTTGCTGCCGCTGCGGTCCGGGAGGTCGAACTGGGTCGGGCCCCAGGGACCGCCGCCGTCGACGCGCTGGAGTGCCTCCGGCGGTGGAGTGACCACCGTCCGCGACTCCCGCTTCTCCCTGGGGAACTTCATCCGACTCCCGTCACGTCTGCTCAGAAGTAGAACGACTCGTAGGTGATTCTGACCCGGGTCGAGGAGTAGGAGTCCCCGTTGTTGACGATGATCTCGACTCGCCATCCGGCAACATAAGCAGAGTACTGCTTGCCGTCGTTGTGCGCCTGGACGTACGACTTCAGCGCTACCACATCCGCACCCGTCAGCGCGGCGAACGCGTCGTTCGCCACGGCCGGGAGCGCCTTCTTGACGTCCTTCGGATCACCCGAGGCGCTCATCTCCAGCGACCGGATTCCCTCGCCCTTGCCGGCGTAGGAGTAGACCCGCTGCGAGCCGAACTCGCCGACCTTCTTGCTGCAGGAGACCGTGCAGACGTAACCCTTTGCCTTCAGCGCGGCGATCAGCTTGGCCTCGGTTGTGTCGAAGCTCTTCCGCGGCAGCTCGAGCGAGTCCGCGCCGGACTTGCCGCCGGACAGCTTCACCTCGTCACCGTCGTTGCTGAGCTCGAACTCGCCCCAGGTGCTGCCGACCTTCTGCGACTTCTGGCCGACCTTGACCGCGTCCTGGATCTTCTTGACCTGGTCGCCGCCGAAGGTGTCGTTGCCGATCGCCTGTAGCGCCGCGTCGAAGGTGACCGCGGCGTTGTTGACGTTCTCGTCGTTCTGCGACCTCAGCAGGACGCCGAGGATGGTGCCGTCCGGCTGGAACTGGAAGATCGCCTCGGCCTCGGTCGGGCCGTCGTACTTGAAGCAGCCGCGGTGCGCGCCCTGACCGGTGTTGAACAGGTCGCTGCACTGGTAGCCGTCGCCCTGGAGCTTCTCGGTCGCGTTCTTGGCCTGACCGGTCGCGTTGCCGAGCGAACCGTTGTCGCCGCCGTTGGACGGGCTGCCACTCGGTTCGCCGGACTGCGAGGTGGTCGGGTTCGCCTCGGGCTCGTCGTCACCGCCGAGCGCCCTGACGCCGAGGAAGACGAGCAACCCGATCAGCACGATGCCGACCACGCCGCCGCCGATCAGCAGCGGCATCTTGTCCTTGCCGAGCCCACCGGGGCCTTTGGAGCCGCCGCTCGGCTGCCACTGCGGCTGACCGGGCTGACTCTGCTGCTGGTGCCAGCCGCCCTGCTGGGCTCCCTGCTGGCCCCACGGCTGCTGCTCGTAGGAGCTACCGCCCTGCTGCGGGGAACGCTGACCCCAGCCGCCGCCCTGGCCGGTCTGACCAGGCTGGCCCTGGCCTTGGCTGGGTCGTCCAGGCTGGCCCTGGCTGGGCTGAGCCGGCTGACCGGGCTGCGGTCGTCCCGGCTGCTGACCCCAACCACCACCGCCACCTTGCTGCGGAGGCTGGCCCTGCTGCGGAGGCTGCTGCGGTTGCTGGGGCTGTTGAGGCTGCTGGGGGCGTTGACCCCAACCGCCACCACCCTGGCCAGGAGGCTGCTGTCCCCAACCGCCCTGGCCTCCCTGTCCCCCTTGCTGCCCGCCGGACTGGCCCCCCGGCTGCCCAGGACCCCACGGTCCCTGCGGCGGCGTCGTCATATTCGCTCCTTTTGACCCACGTGTAGACGTGCAAAGTTAACAGTCCGACGGCTCAGTCGAGCCGTCGGATCCACCCGCAGATGAGGGGGTTTGTGCTACGCGTCACCAGGCTCGGGCGTGCTCGCCACCTCGGTGGCGGCTTCGGCGCCCTCGTAGAGCAGAACCTGGAATCCGGCGGCGTCCAGGATGGGCACACCCAACTGGACGGCCTTGTCGTACTTCGAGCCTGGCGAATCGCCGACCACGACGAACGAGGTCTTCTTCGACACCGAACTGGCCACCTTGCCGCCGCGCGAGACGATCGCCTCGGTGGCCTCGTCCCGGCTGAAACCTTCGACCGTGCCCGTCACCACGATCGACAGGCCGGTGAGCGTCTGCGGCACGCTCGGCCCGGTGCGCTCCTGACGCAACTGGACGCCCGGCGGCCTGCCACTTGTCGACGATCGCCTGATGCCAGTCGACGTCGAACCACTCGATCACGGCATGCGCGATGGTCGGCCCGACCCCCTCGATCTCGGACAGCTCCTCCTCGCTCGCCGCCCGGACCGCCTCGATGTCGTCGTACACGGCCGCGAGGGCCTGCGCGGCGGTCGGCCCGACGTGCCGGATCGACAGCGCGACCAGACCGCGGGCCAGCGGCTGGGTCTTGGCGGTCTCGAGGTTCGCGATCAGGCGCTGGGCGTTCGCCGACAGCGCCCCCGCCTTGGTGGTGAAGAACGCGCTCCTCGACAGGTCCTCCTCGGTCAGCCCGAACAGGTCGCCCTCGTCGGTGATCAGCTCGTCACCGATCAGAGCGTCCGCGGCCTTGAACCCGAGCACCTCGATGTCGAACCCGGACCGTCCGGCCAGGTGGAAGATCCGCTCCCGCAACTGCGCCGGGCAGGACTGCGAGTTCGGGCAGCGGATGTCGATGTCGCCTTCCTTCATCGGGCGCAACGTCGTACCGCAGGACGGGCACTCGGTCGGCATCTCGAACTCACGCGCGTCGTCCGGGCGCAGCTCGACCACCGGGCCGAGGATCTCCGGGATCACGTCACCGGCCTTGCGCAGGACGACGGTGTCGCCGATCCAGACGCCCTTGCGCTTGACCTCCTGGGCGTTGTGCAGGGTGGCGAACTCGACCGTCGATCCGGCCACCCGGACCGGCTCCATCTTTCCGTACGGCGTGACGCGGCCGGTTCGCCCGACGTTGACCTCGATGTCGAGGAGCTTGGTGGTGACCTCCTCCGGCGGGTACTTGTACGCGATCGCCCAGCGCGGGGCGCTCGACGTGGATCCGAGCGCGCGCTGCAGGTCGACCTCGTCCACCTTCACCACGACACCGTCGATCTCGTGGTCGACGGAGTGCCGGTTCTCCCCGTAGTACGCGATGAACTCGTTGACCTGGTCGAGGGTCTCGACCTTCCGGGCGCGGTCGCTGACCGGCAGGCCCCAGGCCCCGAGCTGCTCGTACGCCTCCGACAGCCGGCCGACGTGATAGCCGTCGACCCGGCCCAGGCCGTGGACGACGAAGCGCAGCGGGCGGCTCGCGGACACCCGCGGGTCCTTCTGCCGCAGCGATCCGGCGGCGCTGTTGCGCGGGTTGGAGAACGGGTCCTTCCCCGCCTCGACCAGCTGCGCGTTCAGCTCCTCGAAGTCCTCGACCCGGAAGTAGACCTCGCCGCGGACCTCCAGGAAGGTCGGCAGGTCCTTGCCCTTCAGCTCGTTCGGGATGCTCTTGATGGTGCGGACGTTCAGACTCACGTCTTCACCGGTGCGGCCGTCGCCGCGGGTCGCGCCGCCGACCAGGCGACCGTTCTCGTACACCAGGTCGAGCGCCAGCCCGTCCACCTTCAGCTCGCAGAGGAAGCCGCTGTCGTGGATCTGCTTGACCGTCACCTCGCGCTCGAGCCGCTTGGCCCAGGCCTCCATCTGCTCGGCCGAGAACGCGTTCGCCAGGCTCTCCATCCGGGTCGGGTGCTGCACCGAGGTGAACAGGGTCGAGATCGGTACGCCGACCTTCTGCGTCGGCGAGTCCGGGGTCCGGAGCTCGTTGTACTGCTCCTCGAGGCCTTGCAACTCGTGCATCAGGGCGTCGAAGTCCGCGTCCGAGATAGTCGAGGTGGCCAGGTAGTACCTGACCCGGTGCTCCTCGATCTCCTGGCTCAAGGCGGCATGCCGCTCCCGCACCTCCGGCGGCGCGGCAGGCTGTTCGGCGGCAGTCGACTCCGGAATCTCCGTACTCATAGGCAAAACCTACAACCGCCCACCGACGTTCCTAAGTGTTCTCCGCTGCCTCGGCGATCACGTCGGTGATCTTGCGGAGGAGGGCGAGGCGGGCGCGGGCGTCTGCTGGTGACGGGGAGGCGGCCAGGCCACACGCGGGCGTGATGACGACCTTCTTCAGGAGCTCGGGGTCCAGGCCGAGTTCTCGCCAGCGGCGGATGAGCGGGGTCGCGGCCCGCTCCTGGTCGGGAATCGGGCCTGTGGTGGCGACCAGACCCGCGTAGAGGGTGGTGCCGGCTTCGGCCGCGAGAGCTATCTGTTCCCAACCCGCATCGGTCAGGAGTGATACGTCGATGGCGATTCCAGCCGCGCCCGCCTTCGTGAATACCTCCACGGGCGGACGCGCGGCGCAGCAGTGGACCACGGTGGGTGCCGCACCAGTCACCAGGCTCAGCAACTCCACAGCCCCCGGACCGTCCACGGACCGGTGCTTGCCCCACCCGGACGCTGTCGGAACAGCTCCAGCAAGTACTGCGGGCAGACCCGGTTCATCAACCTGTACGACGAGCTCCGCCCCAGGCACACGGCGTCGTACCTCTGCCACATGCTCGCCAAGCCCGAGCGCCAAGGCCTCGGCCAATTCCCGCCGGGCCCCATGGTCCGCCAGCACCTTGGCACCGCGCGGCAACTCGACGGTGGCCGCCAGAGTCCACGGCCCGGTCACCTGCAGCTTCAGCCGCCCGGTGTAGCCGTCCGCTAGCTCTTCGAGCACGTCCAGGTCCTCAGCGAGCAGTGAACGAGCCCGCCGCTGGTCCAGACTCGCCCGCGGGTCACTACCACCTGTGAGCCGCCACCCAGCCGGCTGCAGGTCGACAGCAAGCTCAGTCAGTACGGCGACCGCCCGGCTGAGCATGTCGCCGTACGGACGCGCCGGAAGCTCGGCAAGGAACGGGATGTCGACGGCCTCGAGCAGGACCTTGGTCCACTCGCGGATGTCCTCACCCGGCAGCGACCCCAGGCCAGTGGTTGTCATGCGTCTTGTGCCGCCACCCGCGACACCGTGTCGATCGTCGCCGACCCGATCACCCGCGTGCCGTCGTACAGGACGACCGCCTGACCGGGCGCGACCGCGGACGTCGTCTCGTCGAACGAGACCAGCACCTGGTCACCCTCGAGCCGTGCAGTCACGGCGACCTGCTCGCCATGCGCCCGCAGCTGTGCCTTCACCTGCAGCTCCGAGGTCGGTGCCGGACCACACCACCGCGGCTTCGACGCCGTCAGCGCCGACACCGCCAGCGCTTCGCGCGATCCGACGGTGACGGTGCGGTCCACCGGGCTGATGTCCAGCACGAATCGCGGCTTGCCGTCGGCGGCCGGCGTACCGATCCGCAGGCCCTTGCGCTGACCGACGGTGAATCCGTGGGTGCCCTTGTGCTCGCCGAGCTTGTTGCCCTGCGCATCGACGATGTCACCCGGTGCCTCGCCCAGGTGCTTGCTCAGGAAGCCGGGAGTGTTGCCGTCGGCAATGAAGCAGATGTCGTGACTGTCCGGCTTGGCCGCCACCGACAGCCCGCGCCGCTCGGCCTCCTCCCGGACCTCGGTCTTGACCGTGCCGCCGAGCGGGAAGAACGCGTGCCTGAGCTGCTCCTGCGTGAGCACACCGAGCACGTACGACTGGTCCTTGGCCGGGTCCACCGCCTGGTGCAGCTCGCGAGCGCCGTCCGGATTGTCGACAATCCGCGCGTAGTGACCGGTCGCCACCGCGTCGAAGTCGAGCGCCAGCGCCCGCTCCAGTACGGCGCTGAACTTCACCTTCTCGTTGCAGCGCAGACACGGGTTCGGCGTACGGCCGGCGGCGTACTCGCTGACGAAGTCCTCGACCACGTCGGCGTGGAACCGCTCGGCCAGGTCCCAGACGTAGAACGGGATGCCGATCACGTCCGCGGCCCGGCGGGCGTCGCGGGAGTCCTCGATCGTGCAGCAGCCGCGCGCGCCACTGCGGTACGACTGCGGGTTGCGGCTCAGCGCCAGGTGCACGCCGACCACGTCGTGCCCGGCCTCGGCCATCCGCGCCGCCGCGACGGCGGAGTCGACCCCGCCGGACATGGCTGCGAGTACCCGCATCAGGTGTTCCTTCCCACGTTCTGCAGACCGGCGGACTTCGCCCGCTCCACCACCGGTCCGATGTTCTCCAGTACGGCGTCGATGTCCGCGCGGGTGGTGGTGTGCCCCAGGGTGAACCGGAGCGAACCGCGCGCCCGCTGGTCGTCGTACCCCATGGCCAGCAGGACATGACTCGGCTCGGCGACCCCGGCGTTGCACGCGGAGCCGGTGGAGACCTCGATCCCGCGCGCGTCGAGCAGCAGCAACAGCGAGTCACCCTCGCAGTCGCTGAAGGACAAGTGTGCGTTATTGGGCAAGCGGCCGGACGGGTCGCCCGACAACTGCGCGCCCTCGACGGTGTTCACGACACCGCTGACCAGCGCGTCCCGGAGCTCGGTCAGCCGGCGCGCCTCGTCCGCCTGATGCTTGATCGCGTGCTCAACGGCGACCGCGAACCCGGCGGTCCCGGGTGCGTCGAGCGTGCCCGACCGAACGTCACGCTCCTGACCGCCGCCGTGCAGAACGGGCGTCAGCTTCGTCTCCTTGTGGACGATCAGCGCGCCGATCCCGTACGGACCGCCGAGCTTGTGCGCGGACACGGTCATCGCGTCCACACCCAGCTCGGCGAAGTCCACCGGCACCTGACCGACCGCCTGGACCGCGTCGGTGTGAACGGGGATCTCGTACTCGCGGGCCAGCGTCGCGATCTCCTGGATCGGCTGGATCGTCCCGACCTCGTTGTTCGCCATCATCAACGTGACGAACGACACGGACTCCGGATCCTTCTCGACAGCTCGTCGTACGTCGTCCGGCCGCACCCGGCCGAGCTCGTCGACGGGCAGCCACTCGATCTCGGCCTGCTCGTGCTGCGCCAGCCACACGGCCGGATCCAGTACGGCGTGATGCTCGACACCACTGAGCAGGATCCGGCGGCGGCGCGGGTCCTCGGCCAGACGGGCCCACCACAGCCCCTTCAGGGCGAGGTTGTCGGCCTCCGTACCGCCCGAGGTGAACACCACCTCACTCGGCTGCGCGCCGAGCGCCGCGGCGATCGTCTCGCGGGACTCCTCGACCGTTCGGCGGGCGGCGCGACCGGAGCCGTGCAGGGACGACGCGTTGCCGGTCCGCGCGAGGTGACGGGTCATCGCCTCGATCGCAGCCGGCAGCATCGGAGTCGTCGCCGCGTGGTCCAGGTACACCGTGCGACGGTCGGAAGGAGTCATATCGGATTCAAGGGTATGTCCGCCGCCGTTGTTCCCGCTCCTCGGGCCTCAGCGGTGGGACAGCCGGAGCGTGTGGGCGTGCTCGAACCGCGCCCCGATCCGCTCGAACCGGGCGGCGGCCTCGGCGAGCGCGGCCCGGTCACCAGTCAGCCGGGCCCGGGCTCGCCGGACGGTGGCGTCGACCCAGTCACTCTCGGACACTGCCACCAGGTCCAGATACCGCTCGGCGTCCGGCAGCGACGCGACGACGGCCAGCTCGGCGCCGGCGGAGTTGGCGTACGGGACCCACCACGGATACGGGGACGCCGCGAGAGCACGCCGGACGAGCGTCTCGGGCCCGACGACCTCTCCGCCGGTGTCGAGTCGCTGGACGGCGAGGCGGGCGTCCACGTAGGTGGCGGCCGCCATCAGCATCGGCGTGTCCACCGGCTCCCCGGCGCGGGCGATCTCCAGCGCGCGAGCCCGCCAGACGTCGGCTGCTCCGGTGCCCAGCAGTCCGTGCGCCAGCGCGGCGGCGGACGCGGCCGAGGCCATCCACGCCTGGGGCGGACAGCCGGCCGCACGCCAGCCGGTCCACATCACGTCTGCTGCCCGCACGGCCTCCTCGAAGCGACCTGCCAGGGCAAACGCGCGGATCCGGCGCGGGGCGATGATGTACGGGTGGCCGTGCACCGGGTCGTCGGTGAGCTCGGCGAGCCGGACCGCCTCGGTCAGGTCACCGACCGAGACCGCAGTCGTCGAGGCAACGTGATACGCATCCACGATCTCGGCCACGGCCCGGGGATCGTGGTGCGGCAGCGATGCGGCCATCGCGAACCGCTCCTCGGCTGCTCGCCGCGCCTCCCGGAACCGCCCTGCGCAGGCGACCGCTGTGCCATAGCTGTCCAGCGCGCTCATCACCTCGAGCGGATCGCCCGACCGCCGCGCCGCGGCGACCGCCGCCTCCGCCGGTTCCAGTTCAGGACGTGCAACCCAGGCACGGGCGATGGCAACCGGCACACTGTTCACCACCGGTTCCGCGGGGAGCAGGCCGGCACCCCGGTCCACCGGGTCCGGGAACTCGCCTTCGTAGCGATTCAGGACCGTGACGGCGTCCGCGAGCGCGTCCTGTCGCAGGCTTCCCACCGCGGCGCGAAGAAGTAACTGGTACGCGTGGGAGCCGTCCGCCACTGCCAGCGCGGCGGCGGCCGCATCGCGGAGGTCGTCGGACAACTCCTGGTCGTCGGCGGCCCCATCGGCGGCCGTCAGGTAGTGCTCGCGTGCCTCGACGAACCGCTTGCGCGCGAACGTCAGGTGCGCGAGCCGCCGGGCCAACCGTCGTAGGTCGGTCTGCGGCCCCCCGACCGCAGCACGCAGGTCGGCTGTGACCTGATCGAACTCGCTCTGCCAGTCCTCACCCTGGACGAGTCGCGTCTCCAGGCGACCGGCGGTGTTGTCGGCCCATTCCAGGTGCAGTACGGCGACCTCGTCGTGCTCCCCGCATCGGCTGAGCTCGTCCAGGGCGAAGACCCGGACTGTCTCCAGCATCCGCCACCGGCTCGTGCCGCCGAGCTGGGTCCGGTGCAGCAGGCTCTTGTCCGTCAGGCGGCCGAGCAGGTCGCTCACCTCGCCGCGGCTACTGGCTGGGCTGACAGCTGCTGCAGCACTGAGGTCGAACCCGCCGACGAAGACGCCGAGCCGCCGGAACAGGGCCCGTTCGGCATCGTCCAGGAGCTCGTAGCTCCACCCGATCACCTGCGCCAGCGAGTGGTGCCGCTCGTTGGGCCCGCGTCCGCCGGCCAGCAACCGCAGCCGGTCGTCGAGCGCGGCCAGCAACCCGTCCGGTCCCAGCGAACCGGCCCGAGCCGCAGCAAGCTCAATAGCCAGCGGTACGCCGTCCAGCCCAGCACACAGCTGTGCAGCAACCTCCTCCTCGGCTACAAGCTCTGGCGCGACCAAGGCGACCCGATCCCGGAACAGTTGCTCTGCCTCAGACCCGAGCGCCAGCGGACCGAGCTGCACAGGCCGCTCCCCCGCCACACCGATCCGCTCCCGGCTGGTGACCAACACGGCGGTGTCCGGCGCCTGGGCCAGGATCCGCGCGACCAGGTCGCCGACCTCGTCGACCAGGTGCTCACAGTTGTCGAGCACGAGCAGTGTCCGCCCGCGCTGCAGTCGCTCCAGCACAGCGTCGATCAGAGTCTGCGGCGGTTGCTCGCGTACGCCGAGCGCCTCGGCGACCGCGGCTACGACGAACCCGGGCCGGACCGGGACCAGGTCGACGAACGCACCGCCGTACGGATAGTTGCCACCGACCTCGGCCGCGACGCGCAGGGCCAGCCGGGTCTTGCCGACGCCACCTGGGCCGAGGAGGCTGACGAGCCGGTTGCTGCCCAGTGCGGTCAGCAACTCGGTCTGCTCGTGCTCGCGCCCGACGAACGTCGTACCAGGGCTCGCAAGCGCCGTGAAGCCTCGCTGCTCGGTCTCGGCCAACCCGGCCAGCTCGTGGCGGTCGGCAACGCCGTACTTGCGGAGCAACGACGAGACGTGGCTCTCGACCGTGCGGACGCTGATGTGAAGGTGGCGCGCGATCTGGGCGTTGGAGCGCCCGCCGGCGAGCGCGGCCAGCACCTCGGCCTCGCGGGCGGACACCTCCGTCGGACCAGTCACGGCGCCCATCATGCCGGGCCACGGTGCCTTGCGTGGTGATTCAGTGGTGACCACGGACGACATTCCGTACCGCCCGCTCGCAGTCTGGTGACACCCTCCACAGCAGCGATCGGAGAAGACGATGGGACGCGTACTACTCGACATCACCATGTCACTGGACGGCTTCGTGACCGGCCCCGGTGCGGATCTCGCGCACGGCCTCGGCGTCGGCGGCGAACCCCTGCACGACTGGATCGTCGGCGACGACCTGACCGACGCCGACCGCGAGGCGCTCGATCGGACCCAGGCCGGCGTCGGAGCGGTGCTGATGGGCCGTCGGACGTTCGACCTCATCGACGGACCGCACGGCTGGCCCAGGGACGACTCCGGCGACACCAGGCCACCGATCTTCGTGGTCACCTCACACCGGCCCGCTCGGGTGCGGCTGGAGGGCTGGTTCGAGTTCGTCAGCGCCGGGATCCACCAGGCGCTGGAGCTCGCCCAGAATGCAGCCGGCGACAAGCACGTGATGATCATGGGCGGCGGCCACCTCTGCCGCCAGTACCTGTACGCCGGCCTGGTCGACGAGGTACGTATCCACGTGGCGCCGATCGTCCTCGGCGACGGCACCCCCCTCTTCGAACGGACGACGCTCACACCGGTCCGACTGATCCAGCGCGACGCCGCCGTCACCCCGACCGCGGTCCACCTCACGTACGACGTGGCCTGAAAGGAACTGTGATGTCACAGGAGATCCTCGACCAGCGCGCAGCCGCGGTCATCGAAGCGAACAAGTACATGGTCCTCGGGACCGTGGACGCCGATGGCCTGCCGTGGGTCACCCCGGTCTACTTCACCCCGGACGGCCACACCGACTTCTACTGGGTGTCGTCGCCGGACTCCGAGCACTCCCACAACGTCGCCCGGAACCCCAACGTGAGCATCGCGATCTTCGACTCGAGCGTCCCCATCGGCGGGGCGTCAGCCGTCTACTTCCGCGCTCACGTCGAGGAAGTCCCCGACGACGAACTCGACCGCTGCGCCGCCCTCTACTCGGATCGCCTCCCCGAGCTCCGAACCTTCACCCCAGACGACCTCCGGGCACCGGCCGACCTCCGCCTCTACCGGGCCCGCGCCACCGACCACTGGGTCCTCGTCCGCGGCCGAGACCCCGAATACGGCACCGGCATCGACTCCCGCCGCCCGGTCTGGAGCTAGGGGCCGAGCCGGGCCGTCTGGCTGGGGTGGATCAGGACTTGCGCTTGGTGACCTCTTCGGTGGCGGCCGGGAGGACCTTGTGCAGGTCGCCGACGACGCCGAAGTCGACGAGCTCGAAGATCGGGGCCTCCTCGTCCTTGTTGACCGCCACGATGGTCTTCGAGGTCTGCATACCGGCCCGGTGCTGGATGGCGCCGGAGATGCCGGCCGCCACATACAGCTGCGGCGACACGGTCTTGCCGGTCTGGCCGACCTGGTAGGCGTGCGGGTACCAGCCCGAGTCGACGGCCGCGCGGGACGCCCCGACGGCGGCACCGAGGGAGTCGGCGAACGCCTCGACCGGACCGAAGTCACCGCCGGTCCCGCGACCGCCGGACACGATGATCGCGGCCTCGGTCAGCTCCGGACGGCCGGTCGCCTCCCGCGGCTTGGAGTCGGTGATGCGCGCGGTCTTGGCGGCGTCGGAGATCGCGACGTCGAACTCCTCCACCTCCGGCGACGTCTCGGCCGCCTCCGGGGTGGCCGCGTTCGGCTTGACCGTGATGATCGGCGTGCCATGGGTGACCTTGGCCTGGACGGTGAAGTTGCCGGCGAACACCGACTGCGTCGTGACCGGGCCACCATCACCGGCGGTCACGTCGACGGCGTCGGTGATCAGGCCGGAGTCCAGCTTGACCGCCAGCCGGGCGGCGATCTCCTTGCCCTCCGCGGACGACGAGATCAGGATCGCGGCCGGCTCGATCTTGGCCGCGACCTGCTGCAGCGCCTCGGCCTTCGGTGCGACCAGGAACTGGCTCAGCTCCGGGTTCGAGAGCGCGATCACCTTGGTCGCGCCGTACTGCCCCAGGGCCGGCAGCGCGTCCTGCACACCGTCGCCGATGTAGACCGCGACCGGCTCGCCGAGGCGGCGGGCGATGGTGAGCAGCTCCGCGGTCGTCTTGCGGACCTTTCCACCGGTGTGGTCAACGAGAACCAGAACGTTCGACATGAACTGATCGCCCCTCAGAGGAACTTGTTGGTGGACAGGAACTCGACGAGCTGGGCAGCACCGCTACCGTTCTCGTCGGTGACGATCGTGCCGGCGCTCCGCGGCGGACGCGCGGTCACCTCGACCACCTCGGTCCAGGCGGCCGGGCCGCCGACCTGGTCCGCCGTGAGCTCCAGGTCGGCCAGCGACCAGGTCTCCACCGGCTTCTTCTTCGCGGCCATGATGCCCTTGAATGACGGGTACCGCGGCTCGTTCGCCTGGTCCGAAACGCTCAGCACCAGCGGCAGCGTGCCCTCGACCGTGTCGCTCGCGATGTCGCCGTCGCGGCGGATCCGGACGGTCTGACCGTCGACGGTCACCTCCGAGCCCAGCGTCACGGCCGGCAGCCCGAGCCGCTCCGACACCATCGCCGGCACGACACCCATCGACCCGTCGGTCGAGCCCATCCCGAACACGACCAGGTCGGCCTCGAGCTTGGCCAGCGCCTTCGACAGGATCAGCGAGGTGGCCACCGCGTCCGAACCGTGGATCGCGTCGTCGATCACGTGGACACCGGCGTCGGCGCCCATCTGCAGACCCTTCTTCACGGCGTCGGCGGCCTGCTCCGGACCGACGGTCAGCACCGTCACCACAGTGTCAGCAGGGTCGCCATCGTTTTCTTTCACCGTGAGGGCGGTCTCGACGGCATATTCGTCCAGCTCGGACAGCAGCCCGTCGACACCGGCGCGGTCCACCGTGTTGTCCTCCGGGCGGAAGCGGCGGTCCGCGGTGGCATCCGGCACGAACTTCGCGCAGACGACGATCTTCATAGCGTGTGGGACCCCTTCTGGTCAACGGTCTCTCCCAAGCCTGCCACGGATGTTACTCGACGAGAAACATAATCCCCGTGCGAGTCCCATCACAGTTCGGCCCTGCCTGCTTATCCGAGCCGATGGCACAGAACAAGTGGACACGACTGTGACGTGCAATCGCACACTAGGCTGACGCGGGTGACCGAGACGTTACCCCTCACCGGCGAGCGAACAGCGCCCGGGATCTGGCACGAGAACTACTGGTTCGCGCGCCACGACGCTGCCTACCGCTGGGTCACGGCCAATCTGGCATCGACCGGTCGCGTCCTCGACGCCGGCTGCGGCGAGGGCTACGGCGCGGAGCAACTCCGCCTGGCGGGGGCGGACGCCGTGACCGGTCTCGACTATGAAGATACGACTCTCCGGCACGTCCGCCGCGTTTATCCACAGGTCAAGGTGCTGCGCGGCAATCTCGTGCAGACCGGCTTCGCCGACGCGGCCTTCGACCTGATCACCTCACTGCAGACGATCGAGCACCTGTGGGAGCAGCCGCGCTTCGTCGCCGAGTGCGCGCGCATTCTCAGCCCGGCCGGCACCTTGGTGCTGAGTACGCCGAACCGGCTGACGTTCCCCAGCGGGAACTGGTACCACACGCGGGAGTTGACGGCCGCGGAGTTCACCGAGCTGCTCGAGCCGCACTTCGAGATCACGCACGCACTCGGACTCCATCACGGACAGCGGCTCGTCGCGTGGGAAGCGACGTACGGGTCCTGTGTCGACGCCCAGCTCGCGGCCGGGCACGAGGAATGGAGCGAGGACCTCACCGGGCTGGTGCGGAGCACGAGGCACGACGACTTCGAGATTCGCCCGGGCAGGCTGGACGAATCTCTCGATCTGCTGCTCGTCGCGAGACCTACGGGCGGACGAAGCGCTCGATGATCTTGCCGGCGATCAGGTAGACCAGCGCCGCGATCCCCCAGTTCACCAGCAGGGTGTTCTTGGCGGTCTCCAGCCGGAACAGGTCCTTGAACGGACCGACCAGGTCCTGCCCGCGCTCCAGCACCCAGCGCACGATCTCGTTGCTCTGGTTGGTCTGGTCCAGTGCGGTGAACAGCGCGCCGAGCGCCAGCACCGCGGCCGCGATCACCGCGACCAGCCAGATCAGCGAGGCGATCAGGTTCCGCAGCCTCCGCACTCCGGAGCCCACCGAACTCAGCGCCTGCTTGCCCTTCCCGGGCGACGCCGCCGCTTTGTTGCCCGAGGCACCCGGCTTCGACGTGCCCGGGGCCTTCGCAGCGGCACCGGCCGATGCCGCCGGCACCCTGCTGACCGGCTTGGTCGCCGCGGTCTCCGCAGGGTCCTTGCCACCGGCATCCTTCTCGGCGGCCGGCGCGGCCGTCTCGGCTGCGGCCTTCTCCCGGGCCCGCTGCTCGGCGACGATCTCCGCCGCGGTCTTCGGCCGGGCCGGCTTGGTCACCGTCGCGGTCGTCCCGCGACCGGCCGCCACATCCTTGTCCGCCGCAGCCTTGTCCGCCGCAGCCTTGTCCGTCGCGTCCGCCGGCGGCGTCACCGGCTTCTCCGCGTCCGCCTTCTCGTCGTGCGTACCCACGTCGTCCATCTCCTCAGCCGGGGTCGGTTCCTCGTCCGTCGCCGTCGCGGTGGCCGGCGATCTCCTGCGCCGGTTGACCGGGACCGGGCGCGGCGACAACCTGCGCCGGGCACCCGCGAGCGGGGCCGGTGCCGCTGTCCTGCCGTCCACTGCCTGCACTTCTTGGTCCAGCCTTCGGTTCACACCCACCTCGCCAACCGCGGCCGGCGGTTCAGCACTCGTTTCAAGCGCTGGTTCCAACGTAGCGCTGCCGGGTTCCCCAACGACCGGAACCGGGTCGACCGCACGGATCCGCGCCTGCGTGATCGAGTCGTCGGCCGCCGCCTGATCGAGCACCGACCGTCCGGACTGGTCGGTCCCGGTCTGCTCAGCCACGCTGCGTCTCCTCTCCGACGGTCAATCGGTCGGCGTCCTGCCGTACGTCTGGGACATAGTGCCCGACTGGTGAGTAACTTGAGAACCCCTCGTCGGGACTTCCCTCACCAGCCGCGTTGCCGCCGTCACCCTCAGCTTCCCCCGGTACGGCGCTCCTACTCGGCTGATCGAGTGGGACACCGGCCCGGAGGCGGGCCGCGGTGCGGTCGTTCGCCTCCGCCAGCCCGGCCAGGTAGGCCCGGCGGGTGACGTCGGCGGCGTACCGGGCGGTGCGGTCGGCAACGACCACGGCCGGCACCCCGGCGGCGACGGCGTACGAAGGAATGTTGCCACGGGCAACGCTGTTCGCGCCGATCACCACGCCGCGACCGACATCGGCGCCGCGGGTGACGGTGACCTTGGTGGCCAGCCAGCAGTCCGGGCCGATCCGGACCGGCGACTTGACCAGGCCCTGGTCCTTGATCGGCAGCCCGAGGTCCTCGGTCTTGTGGTCGAAGTCGCAGATGTAGGTCCAGTCCGCGATCAGCGTGGAGGCGCCGATCTCGATGTCCAGGTAGCAGTTCACCGTGACATCGCGGGCGAACACCACCTTGTCGCCGATCCGCAGCGTGCCCTCGTGTGCGCGCAGCCGGGTCTCGTCGCCCAGGTGCACCCATTTGCCGAGGATGATCCGGCCGTGCCCGGGTCGCGCCACGATCTCCAACTTCTTGCCCAGGAAGACGAATCCCTCGGTGATCACCCCGGGGTGACGCAGCTTGAACCAGGCGAACCGCCAGTAGCGCTTCAGGTAGTACGGCGTCCACGCCCGATGGCGCACCACCCAGCGAAGATTCGCCGCGGTCAACAACCGCATCCGATCACCCTACTGCGCTGAAGGCGCGACACCACTGATCGAGACGTTGTAGTACAACTCGTCTGGTACGACGGCCGACAGCGCCTTGTCCACCTTCGACAACTGCAGCCACGACCTGTAGGCGAACATGCGCCACCCGAACCCGAGCTTCTGCTCCGGTACGGCAGCCTCGAACGTCCGGATCGGCCACCCGACCCAAGCGGCCAACAGCTCTTCGGTCACTGTCCGTACGTCGGCAGCCCCGGCGCGAGCCGCCATCCGGGCGAGCGTGTCGGGGTCGAACGTGTGCAGGTCGACCACTGCCTCCAGAGCAGCGGCCCGCGAGGACTCGTCCAGCTCCGACTGCGGCCGGCGCCACTCGGTCAACGCCGGCAGCTTGGTCAGGTTCGTCGTCGCCCACCAGGTGAAGCGGGACAACCGCCGCGCCACGAAGTCGCCGTACCGGGTCGGTTCGCCGCAGATGACGAAACGGCCGCCCGGCTTGAGGACTCGCAGCATCTCGCGGAAGGCGAGTTCGACATCCGGGATGTGGTGGATGACGGCGTGCCCGATGACCAGGTCGAAGCTGTTGTCGTCGTACGGCAGCTTCTCCGCGTCGGCGACCCGGCCCTCGATCGCGAACCCGAGGGTCTTCGCGTTCTTCTTGGCCGCCTCGACCATGCCCGGCGAGAGGTCGGTGACGTGCGCCTCCGCCAGGACGCCGGCCAGCTTGAGGTTCAGCGTGAAGAAGCCGGTGCCCGCACCGATCTCGAGCGACCTGCCGTACGGCCAGCCGTCCGATCCGGCGATCGCGGTGAACCGGTCCCGGGCGTAGGTGACGCAGCGTTCGTCGTACGAGATCGACCACTTCTCGTCGTACGTCGACGCCTCCCAGTCGTGGTAGAGCACCTGGGCGAGCTTGTTGTCGTTCCAGGCCGCCTCGACCTCTTCGGCGGTGGCGGCCGGCTTCGCGGCGGAGCCGTGAGATGTCGTGGTCACGTCAGATTCCCTTGAACTCGGCCTTGCCCGGGCCGTTCTCGACGAAGGACTTCATCCCGATCGCCCGGTCCTCGGTGGCGAACAGCGCGGCGAACTGCTGCCGCTCGATCTCCAGCCCGGTCCGCAGGTCCACGCCGAGCCCGGAGTCGATCGCCTCCTTGGCGGCCCGCAGCGCGAGCGCGGCACCGCCCGAGAACTGCGACGCCCAGGCGACCGCGGCGTCGTACACCTCGGCCGCGGGCACGACCTTGTCGACCAGACCCAGCGACAGTGACTCGGCTGCGTCCACGAACCGCCCGGTGTAGATCAGGTCCTTGGCCTTGGAGGCACCGATCAGCCGGGACAGCCGCTGCGTCCCGCCGGCGCCAGGGATGATGCCGAGCAGGATCTCCGGCTGGCCGAGCTTCGCGTCCTCGGCGGCGATCCGGTAGTCGGCGCACAGGGCCAGTTCGCAGCCACCACCGAGGGCGTACCCGGTGACGGCCGCGACCGTCGGCTTCGGGATCGCGGCGACCGCGGACAGCGAGTCCTGCAGCGGACCGGAGCGCTTGACCATGTCGGCGTACGACATGTCGGCCATCTCCTTGATGTCCGCACCGGCCGCGAACACCTTCTCGCCGCCGTAGATCACCACCGCGCGGACCTCGTCGTTCGCGGTCGCCTCCAGAGCGGCGGTCCGGATCTCCTCCTGGACCTGGACGTTCAGCGCGTTCATCTTCGGCCGGTCCAGCCGGATCGTGCCCACACCGTCGCTCACGGTGAGGTTGACGAACTCGCCCATCGCCTCGCTCCTTACGGTTCCGGGTAGCACCACAGGCCTACCCATCGGTCACATCCCCGGAACCGTACCGGACCACTCCACGCACTTGTACTGCGGGGAGGCTACAGATCGACCGGCTGACCCGACGCGGCCGAGCGCCGCGCCGCGTCCACGATCCGCAGCGTGCGCAGGCCCACAGCACCGTCCGGCTGCGGTACGACGGCAGGCGTCGTACCGGCCGCCGCCGGACCGGACTCACGGACCGCGCTGAGGAAGGTCGCCAGCATCGAGGCGTCGAAGTTGTCGCCGATCGGCAGGTACACCTCCCCGGAGGCGTCGGTCCCGGTGACGTGCGGCAGGAACGGTTCGATCTCCACCGAGCCGTTGGTCCCGGTCACCTGCAGGTACACGCCACCCCACGTCGGGCCGTTGTCCGGCACGCTCCACGAACAGTCGATGGTTGCCAGCAGCCCGTTGTCGTAGTTGATCGTCACCAGGCCGCCGGTCTCGACCTCGACGTCCTTGTCCTGGTGCAGCACGTGGTTGGCCGCGGCGTAAACCCGCTGGGCCGTCGCACCGCCGGTCAGGCCGTCGATGAGGTCGGCACAGTGCACGGTGTGGTCGACGAGCGCGCCGCCACCGGCCAGCTTGGCGTCGGTGAACCATTGCCGCGCTGCGTACGGGATCATCCCGTTGTTCGTGCCCAGTACGGCGAACACGTCGCCCAGCAACCCGGCTTCCACGGACGCGCGCAGCCGCAGGTACGACGGTGAGAAGCGGACCGGGTAGGCGACCATCAGGATCGCACCCGCGGCCTCGCAAGCGGCCAGCATCGCTTCGCCGTCGGCGACCTCGGTGGCCAGCGGCTTCTCGCAGAGCACGTGCGCGCCGGCCGCGGCCGCTCGCTCGACCAGCTCGCGGTGCAGCGCGTTCTCGCTCGTGACCACGACGGCATCCGGGCCCCACGCGAACAGTTCGTCGTAGGTGTCGACGTACGGCAGGTCGAGCTTCGCGGCGAGTTCGGCGCCGCGCGGGCCCGCGTCGGGCGCGGTCGCGCCGTCGGGATCGGAGGACAGCACCTCAACGTCAGGCATCGCCCCGAGCAGCGAGGCGTACGACCAGGCGTGAGTGTGCGCGAACGAGGCGATCGCAACCTTGAGGCTCATCGACGTCCTCGCTTCGCTCCGGGCGCCGATGAGGCACAAAAGGCGCTGTGCTTGATGATGAACTCGCTCCGCTCGTTCATGCCGCCGCTCCTGTCGGGTCGAAGGTACGCATGTCGATCACTTGGCCGGTCTCCATCGAGGCACGGGCTGCTTCGGCCAGGTAGACCGCGGCCGCGCCGTCGGCGGCGAGGACCCGCGGCTCAGGTCCGCCGCGCAGCGCGTGGGCGAACTCGCGCAACTGAGTGAGGTAAGGGCTCTCGCCGAGAGTGTTGGCCGGAATCAGCAGGTCAGCGGCCGCCGCGCCGTCCTGCAGTTCCTCGGCGTAGCCGGAGTCCGCGCCGGACGCGTACTTCAGTACGCCGGTCGAACCCGCGACCTGGAAGCCGGACTGGAACGCCGTCCCGGCCGCGCCCCAGGTCGCCCGGCAGTGGCTGATCGCGCCGGACTCGTGGGTGAGCGTGACATGGGCGGCCACGTTGACCGGACTGACCCCGTCCACGGTCGGCGGGTTCTGCACGGCGTACACGGTGGTGACCTCGCCACACAGCCAGCGGGCCTGGTCGAAGTCATGCACCATCAGGTCCATGATCACGCCGCCCGACCGGGCCACGTCGCGGTACCACCCGCCGCCGGCCGGCGACGACGCCTGCCGGAAGAACCGCGCCACCGCGACGTCACCGATCCGGCCGTCCCGGATGGCCGAGTGCGCGGCGACGTACGCCGGGAAGAACCGGACCACGTGGGCCGGGTAGACCCGCACGCCGGCGGCCGCGGCGGCCGCGATCACCTCGTGCGCATCGGCGGCCGTCAGGGTCAGCGGCTTCTCGCAGATCACGTTCCGGCCGGCCTTGATCGCGGCCAGCGTGACCTCCTTGTGCGAGACGGACGGTGTCACGATGTCCACGAACTCCGCCTCGGCGAGACAGCCGTCGAACGAGGTCGCAACGTCCAGCTCGTAGCGCTCCGCGAGCTGCTCGGCGCCCTCGACCGAGTGCACCAGGATCCGCGCGCCGAGCGCCTTCCACGCCCCGACATGCAAGTGTGCGATGTTGCCCGCACCGATCAGACCGACGGTCAGACCGGCCAACTCTTCCGACATGTAATCCCCTACTCGGCGCTCGTGGAGTCCGGTAAATTAGTAACGGTCCTTGCGTATCACTGCGCGCAGGCGTTCGCAACTACCGTCTCATGAACATAACCACCTCCGTTATCGATAACCCACGCCCGAGTGTGCAGAATGTGCCGGTGACCGAAGCGACCGCCGCCCCGAGTGCTCTCGACACCGGGCTCCACCTGGGGGCAGTGGTCCAGACCGATGGCACGACCTTCACGTTGTGGGCCCCGGCCGCCGAACGGGTCGAACTGGCACTGATCGCCGACGACGGAAGTCAGCGGAATCTGGATCTGGCCCATACCGGTGAGTGCTGGACCGGGTTCGTCCCAGGAGTGGGCCATGGGCAACGATATGGGTACCGCGTGCACGGGCCCTTCGATCCCTCGCACGGACTGCGGTTCAACCCGTCCAAGCTGTTGCTCGACCCGTACGCACGAGCCGTCGACGGCGCACTGGACTACTCCAGTCCGCTGATCTACGACTCGTCCGACGGCGACTCGGCCGGTCATGTCCCGGTCAGTGTGGTCGTCGCCGGATCCGAGCCACCGCCTCCGATCAGCCGGCCGGTGCACTGGGGCGAGACGGTCATCTACGAACTGCACACCAAGGGCTTCACCAAGCTGCATCCCGACGTACCCGAGCATCAGCGGGGCACGTACGCCGGTCTGGCTCATCCCTCGGTGATCAACTACCTGGTCGACCTCGGCGTCACGTCGGTCGAGTTGTTGCCGATCCACCACTTCCTCACCGAGCCCGCGATCGCGGCCCGCGGGCTGCCGAACTACTGGGGTTACAACAGCCTCAGTTACTTCGCGCCGCATGCGCCGTACTCGTCGTCGGGTTCGCGCGGTGAGCAGGTCGCGGAGTTCAAGGCGATGGTGGCCGCGTTCCATGCCGCCGGCATCGAAGTGATCCTCGACGTGGTCTACAACCACACCGCCGAGGGCGGCTTCGACGGGCCGACGCTGAGTTTCCGCGGTCTCGACAACCGGGCGTACTACCGGCTCAGCCACGGCGGCACGATGTACGACGTGACCGGGACCGGCAACTCGGTCGACACCTCGCACCCGCAGGTCCGCCGGCTCGTGATGGACTCGCTGCGGTACTGGGTCGAGGAGATGGGGGTCGACGGGTTCCGGTTCGACCTGGCCGTCACGCTGATCCGCAACGAGCGGCACGAGGTGGACACCGTCGACCATCCGTTCCTGGCCGAGGTCGCGGCGGATCCGGTGCTCGGCCGGGTGAAGCTGATCTCCGAGCCGTGGGACATCGGACCGTTCGGCTACCAGGTCGGCAACTTCGGCACGCCGTGGTCGGAGTGGAACGGCAAGTTCCGCGACAGCGTGCGCGACGTCTGGCGCAACACGTCCGACGGCGTGAAGGACCTCGCCTACCGGCTGTCCGGTTCGAGCGACCTGTACGGCGACGACGGGCGCTACCCGTACGCGTCGATCAACTTCATCACCGCGCACGACGGGTTCACCCTGCGCGACCTGGTCAGCTACGACCACAAGCACAACGAGGCCAACCACGAGGACAACCGGGACGGCACCGACGACAACCGCTCCTGGAACAGCGGGGTCGAGGGCGAGACCGACGACCCGGCCGTGATCGGGTTGCGCAAGCGGCAGATGTCGAACCTGATGTCCACGCTGATCCTGTCGACCGGCGTACCGATGATCACCGCCGGCGACGAGTGCGGGCGGACACAGCACGGCAACAACAACGCCTACTGCCAGGACAGCGAGATCTCCTGGTTCGACTGGTCGCTGCCCGGGGTCTGGTCCGATCACCTCGAGTTGACGAAGAAGCTGATCGCGCTGCGCGCGGCACACCCCGTCCTGCGGCAGTGGCACTACTTCTCCGGACAGCCCGTCGCCGTGGGCGGCCGGAAGGATCTGTCCTGGATCGCGCCGCATGGTGGCGAGATGACCGAGGCCGACTGGTACGACGGCAATCTCAGGACGATCGGGATGTTCCTGGCCGGTGACGCGCTCCGGGCGACCGATGCCGAGGGCAACGCGCTGACGGACAGTTCGTTCCTGATGGCGCTGAACGCGACACCGCAGGTCCGGCAGGTCGTCGTACCGGATGCTTCGTGGGCGCCGGCGTACGAGGTGGTGCTCGACACCAGCAACTCGATGGTCACCGAGGTGGAGGCCGGCGCCACCGTTCCGCTGGCCCCGCGCTGCCTGGTGCTGCTTCGCGCTTTATAACGCTTGGTCCCTCAAGTACCTTTGTTGGTCACCGTATGTTCACTTCCGGGGGGACCAATGTTTTTGCTGCGCCGCGGGGCTCGCGAACCTACGACGCCGATCGGCGCGCTGCACCACGCCGTGACCCGATGGGGCGAGGCTGACCGCAGTTTCTCCGGCAACGGCTTGCGGCGATGGCTCGACGGCGTCGCCTACCTGGACGTCCAGGCCCGGACGTACGCGGATTTCTGGACCCGGCAGAACGAGAAGGCCCTCGCCGCCGACGGACCGTTGTGGGTCGTGCTCGGCGACTCGACCGCGCAGGGTCTCGGCGCGTCGTCACCGCTGCACGGGTACGTCGGCCAGGTGCTGAACGCACTGCGCCGGACCGGTCGATCGTGGCGCGTGGTCAACCTGTCCCGCTCCGGCGCGCAGACCCGGCACGTCCTGGACGACCAGCTTCCGCTGATCGAGGGACTTGGCGCCGACCTGATCACGTGCGGGATCGGCAGCAACGACATCCTCGCCACACCCCCGAAGCGCTTCCGCACCCACCTCCGCGACGTGATCGAGCGTCTGCCGTCGTCCTCGGTGATGATGGACCTCACCGTCCCGGATCGCTTCTGGACCGTCGGCGGCGTCTGCAGCCCCTACGTCGCCGGCATCAACCAACTCATCAACACCACCGCGACCGGCCGCGGCCTGCCCGTTGCCCAGGTCTCCCGCCACGCCCGCCCACCCTGGCGCGGCCTGCTCGCCCCCGACAGCTTCCACCCCAACAACCTCGGCTACCGCCGCCACGCCGACGCCCTCCTCGCCGCCCTGCCCACGAAACTCACTGGCTGAATACTACGGATCCGGATAATCTGGATCCGTGGAAAATGAGTTGTTGCTGGTGGTGCTGCAGCGGGCCACGCATGTGACGTTGCAGGTGCTGGGGACGGAGCTGGCCGACCTGGGGCTGACGGCGTCCGAGGTGAACGTGCTGGCGAACCTGGCCGGCGGTCGCGGGCGGACGGTGTCGGAGCTCGGGGTTGCGGCCGGAGTACGGCCGACGACGCTGACCGGCGTACTGGATCGGCTGGAGCAGAAGGGGCACATCGTCCGGGCGCCACGGGCGGGTGATCGGCGGGCGGTGGAGATCTCGTTGACCGCGGCCGGTCTGAAGAGTGCCGGCCGGGTGCAGCGGGCGTTCGCAGAGCTGGAGGCGCGGGCCTTGGAGGGGATTCCGGCGGGCTCGTTGAAGCAGGCTCGGCGGGTGCTGACGGCACTGGGAGAGGTGTGACGATGTTCGACGACTTGATGGGTGAGGTGATGGCCGGCGCCGAGCGGTTCGGTCATCGGGAGCACGTGCACCTGACGTGGCTCGCCGTACGGCGGTGTGGGACGGCAGCGGCGGTCGAGTTGATCAGTGACGGGATCCAGCGGACCGCACGGTATGGCTTGGCGCTTTACCCTGCCCCAAGGGCAGGGGGTTTGATGGTCGCGTGTTGACGATCAGCGAGTTCGGGCGTCGTACCGGGCTCTCGCACAAGGCGTTGCGGCTGTACGACGTCTCCGGGCTGCTCGCGCCCGCGCAGGTCGACCCGTCGAACGGGTATCGCCTGTACGACGAGGAGCAACTCGAGCGAGCCCGGCGGATCAGCGTGCTGCGGCAACTCGACATGCCGTTGACGACGATCGCCGAAGTCCTGGCGGGATCGGACGGGGAGGCGCTGATCCGGCTGGACCGGTGGTGGGCGGCCGAGGAGGCGACCACCGCGGCCCGGAAGGCGACGCTGGAGTATCTCCGGGACCGGCTCTCGCGGTCGGGATCGCCCGGGTTGTCACCACGGCCCGTGCTCGTTCGCGACGTACCGGAGACGAAGATCGCGTCGATCCGGTCGGACACCGACCAGCAGTCGCTGATCGGGGTGATCGTGACCTCGACCGACGAGATCCGCCGGTACCTCGAGTCCGCCGGGGCGGCGCTGCCCGGTGAGTCGTGGGTGATCTACCACGGTGCGGTGACGCCGGAGGCCGAGGCGACGGTCGAGGTGTGCGTGCCGTTCGACGGGCTGGTGGACCCGTCCGGGCCGATCGCGATCCGGGTCGAGCCGGCCCACCGGGAGGCGTACTGCACGATCACGATGGACGAGTGCGTGTACCCGCGGATCATGCTCGCGTACGACCTCGTCGGTGACTGGGTGCGCTCGGCCAGGGAGGCGACCGCCGGTCCGCCGCGCGAGGTCTATCTGCCCGACTGCCACCTGCTCCCCCGCGACCAGCCGGCCGTCGACATCGGTCAGCCCATTCTCGAGAGGAAGCTCTGATGGACTACTCGATCCAGACCGAGTACAGCGACCCCGGCGTACACGCGCAGCTCTTCGACGCGTTGCCGGACGACGTCGCGGGGATCGCGACCGTCATTCGCAACCTGGTGATCCACTACCGCGGCGGCGGGATCGAGTTCACCGGCGAGCGGCTGGCCGAGATCGACCACCGGTGGGTCGAGGCGATGCTCACGACCGACCAGAAGCGCAACGGTACGCCGCTGGCCGAACCGCGCGAGCCGTTCGACCGGATCGTCGGCTGCTGCCGGGACTACACGCTGCTGACCGTGTCGGCCCTTCGGCACAAGGGGATCCCGGCCCGCAGCCGGATCGGCTTCGCGGACTACTTCAGCGGCGGCTACAACCACGACCACGTGGTCGTCGAGTACTGGAACGGCGATCGCTGGGTGATGACGGACGCCCAACTCGACCCGTCCGGTGACCACTCCGTCGACCTCCAGGACATTCCGCGCGGCCCGTTCCTCGAGGAGCCGCGGGGTCCGTTCCTGTCAGCGGCGGAGGTCTGGCTCGGAGTCCGGTCCGGCGACCTCGACGCCGACCTCTTCGGCATCGACCCCGGCTCCCCCATCAGCGGCGGCTGGTTCATCCGCAACTACGTGCACTTCCAACTCGCCCACCTGCAGGGCGACGAGCTCCTGCTCTGGGACAACTGGGGCACGATGACCGCCACCCTGGACGGCGCCGACGTCCACCTCACCGACCAGATCGCCACCCTCTTGGTTGCCTCCGACAACGGAGACGAGACCGCCACCAAGGACCTCACCGACCGCTACCAGGCCAACGAGGACCTCAGACCCACCGGCCGCTCCTACATCACCTCCCCCACCGGCGCCCCGCACACCTGGATCGACCTCGTACGCCCAGCGGTGTAGTGGGTACCTAAGGACAGGACGTAGTCGCCCCACGGTAGGTACGGCTGGCGGGAGCCCCGTGCTGCCGGTCGGGCAGAGGGCCAATACCTCCTGTCCTTAGGTCCCCGAGGTACGCCGATTGCAGTACGGCGGAAGCCTCCACCGAGCCGACGCGGGGCGTGGCCAGGATCGCTCAGGATCGTAGGTAGTTGATCCGAGCGACGGGAGAGGGAGATGAGTAGCGCGACGTTGGAGGCGGCCCCGGCGGTGAAGCCGTGGCGGTTGGGTGCGAGGACGCGGAAGGCCGTGCTGGTGCTGCACATCGCGTCCGTCGGGTCGTGGCTCGGCATCGACGTGGTGATGGCGGTGCTGACGTTCACCGCGATGGGGACCGACAGTCAGAGCACCAAGGCGTTGTGCTTCCGGGTGCTCGAGCTGGTGACGGTGTGGCCGATGACGGTGTCCGGGCTGACCTGTCTGGTCACCGGCGTACTGCTGGCGATGGGCAGCAAGTACGGCCTGACGAAGTACTGGTGGGTCGTCGTGAAGCTGTGCATCAACCTGCTGCTGAGCACGCTGGTGCTGGTCTCGCTGCGGCCGGGTGTGGCCGAGCTCGCCGACCGCGCCGAGGCGAACGATCTCGCCGTACCGCTCGGCGACATGATCTACCCGCCGATCGTCTCGCCGACCCTGCTGATGGTCGCGGTGGTCCTCTCGGTCTTCAAACCCTGGGGCCTACTCCGCAAGAAGAAGTAGCGCGAAAGGCCCCGCCAGGTGGCGGGGCCCTTCGACGGGGTCAGAACTCGGAGCCGGCCGGGAGGTCCGGGGTGGATGGGTCTTCCGGGTCGGACGGGCCGGCGGCGAGGCCGAGCTCGGCGATGCTCGCAAGACCCGCGTGTTTCGGTACGACGCGGACGGTGTAGCCGAACGGGCCGGTCCGGTCCAGCTTCAGCTCGCCCTCGTACCGGTGCCGGTTGCCCTCGTACGTCTCCGCCAGCGACAGCGACGCGCGAACCGGCTCCCTGAGCTCGTCGTTGGAGTCGACCCGGCCGTGCAGCACCTCGACGTCGATGTCCTCGGGCGTGAGGTCGCCGAGCGCCGCGAAGGCACGGATGCCGACGTTCGTCCCGAGCTGCGGTACGTCGCCCAGGCCCTGCAACTCCACGTGGTCGACCCGGATCTGCGGCCAGGCCGTCCGGACCTTCCGCTTCCACGCGGCCAGGTCGCGCGCACCGTCGTACGTCGCGTTCAAGGACCGCGACGACAGAGCGGACGGGACGTACAGCCGCTCGACGTAGTCGCGGACCATCCGGGTGGCCAGCACCTTCGGGCCGAGCTCCTTGATCGTGTGCCGCAGCATCTCGATCCAGCGGCCGGGGACCTCGCCGTCGTAGAACCGCGGCGCGACCTGCTTCTCGATCAGGTCGTAGAGCGCGTGCGCCTCGAGGTCGTCACGGCGGTCGGTGTCCTCGATCCCCTCCGCGGACGGGATCGCCCAGCCGAACTCGTCGTCGTACCACTCGTCCCACCAGCCGTCGCGGATGGACAGGTTGAGCGCACCGTTCAGCGCCGCCTTCATGCCGGACGTGCCGCACGCCTCGTACGGGCGGAGCGGGTTGTTCAGCCAGACGTCGCAGCCCGGGTACATCGGCTGGGCCAGCGCGATGTCGTAGTCGGGCACGAACACGATCCGGTGCCGGATCTCCGGGTCGTCGGCGAACCGGACCATCTCCTGGATCAGCTTCTTGCCGCCCTCGTCGTGCGGGTGGGCCTTCCCCGCGATGACGATCTGGACCGGCCGCTGCGGGTGCAGCAGCAGCGACTTCAGCCGCGCCGGGTCACGCAGCATCAGCGTCAGCCGCTTGTACGACGGAACACGCCGGGCGAAGCCCATGGTCAGGACGTCGGGGTCGAGGATCGAGTCGACCCAGCCGAGCTCGGCCTCGCTGGCACCGCGGTTCAGCCAGGACTGCCGGACCCGGGCCCGGGTGTCGTCGATGAACCGCTGCCGCAGGATCCGCTTGGTCTCCCAGATCTGCGCGTCGGTGGTCTTGTCCAGTCCCTCGAAGATGCCGTCGGCGTCGGCGGTGTCGGTCGCGGCGTAGGTCAGGCCGTGGATCTCCCGGGCCACCCAGGTCGGCGCGTGCACACCGTTGGTGATCGAGGTGATCGGTACGTCGGTCGCGTCGAAGCTCGGCCACAGCCCGGAGAACATCCCCCGGCTGACCACGCCGTGCAGCTTGGACACGCCGTTGGCCCGCTGAGCCAGCCGCAGCCCCATGATCGCCATGTTGAAGACGCCGGGGTCGCCGCCCTCGAAGTCCTCGGCGCCGAGCTCGAGGATCCGGTCGACCGGCACGCCTTCACCGAACGCGTCCGGCGAGAAGTGCTGCTGGATCAGCTCGACCGGGAACCGGTCGATCCCGGCCGGTACCGGCGTGTGGGTGGTGAACACGGTCCCGCCGCGGGCCACCTCGAGTGCGGTGTCGAAGTCGAGGCCCTGGTCGGAGGCCAGCTCGCGGATCCGCTCGATGCCGAGGAAGCCGGCGTGGCCCTCGTTGGTGTGGAACACCTCCGGGGCCGGGTGGCCGGTGATCCGGCAGAACTCACGGACCGCGCGGACGCCGGCGACGCCGAGCAGCAGCTCCTGGAGCAGCCGGTGCTCCGTCGTACCGCCGTACAGCCGGTCGGTCACCTCGCGCTCCGCGGGCTCGTTCTCCTCCATGTCGGAGTCGAGCATCAACAGCGGCACCCGGCCGACCTGGGCGACCCAGATCTGGGCGTGCAGCTGGCGGTTGCCGGGCAGGGTCAATGTCACAGTCGCGGGCCCAGCATTTGACTCAGGTCCGTCACGGAGCAGGCTGATCGGCAGCCCGTCCGGGTCCACCAGCGGGTAACGCTCCTGCTGCCAGCCCTCGCGGTTCAGCGACTGGGCGAAGTACCCGTGCCGGTAGAGCAGGCCGACACCGATCAGCGGTACGGCGAGGTCGCTGGCCGCCTTGAGGTGGTCACCGGCCAGGATGCCGAGACCGCCCGAGTACTGCGGCAGCACATGGGTGATGCCGAACTCCGGGGAGAAATAGGCCACCGAGCTGACCGGCGAACCGGCGTCGGTCTGGAACCAGCGGTCGTCGGTCACGTAGCCGTTCAGGTCGGCTACGGCCAGCTCCAGCCGGCGCAGGAAGGCTTGGTCGTTGGCCAGCTCGTCGAGCCGGGCCGCCGGGACCTCACCGAGAAGCTTGACCGGGTCACCGCCGGTGCTCCGCCACAGCTGCGGGTCGACCGCCTCGAAGACGTCCTGCGTCTCCGGGTGCCAGGCCCAGCGGAGGTTGTTCACCAGGGTGCCCAGCCCGATCAGCTGCTCAGGCAGGACAGGGCGGACGGAAAATCGTCGTATCGCTCGCACCGGGACACCGTACCGGCCCCGGACGAGCAGGGCACCTCCGGCATGCATCGATCTTGCAACCTAGGCAAGATTTTGCAGGACCTTTTCGGTGGTTGATCATCTGTGTTCCATGCTGTGGACCCCTGTCCGGCGCGGTTAGGCGGCATCGGTAGGACACTGCATGTCACAGTCTTGGCTGGGTAACCGATAACGTCAGTGCTGTAGTACTCCAGGTACGCCGTCCCATCCGCCGGCTCCGCAATCGGGCCGGCCTACTATTCCCCAAGGGAAGGTTCGTCTACGCCATGACTGGGCGCATCCCGATCACCGACGTCACCCCGACCGTCGACGCCGGAGCGTATCCGGCCAAGGCATCCGTCGGCGAGACGTTCACCATCGCGGCCACGGTGTTCCGCGAGGGCCACGACGCGGTGAACGCGAACGTCGTGCTGACCTCGCCGACCGGACAGACCAGACGGATGCTGATGACACCGCTCGGCCAGGGCTCGGACCGGTGGGTGGTCGACGTCACCCTGCAGGAGCAGGGCGCCTGGACGTTCGCGATCGAAGGCTGGAGCGACCCGTACGGGACCTGGCGGCACAACGCCGAGATCAAGGTGCCGGCCGGTCTCGACGTGGACCTGATGTTCGCCGAGGGCGCCGCGTTCTTCGACCGTGCGGCCGCCGGCGTGCCCCCCGCCGTACGGGCTGACCGGGCGACGCTGACCGATGCCGCGCATGCGCTGGCCAACGGCGCGCTGCCGCCGGAGGCCCGGCTGGCCGCGGGCATCTCGCCGCAGGTCCGGGCCTCGCTCGGGCGGTACCCGGTGCGCGAGTTGATCACGTCGTCGGAGACCTACCCGGTGTGGGTCGACCGGGAGCGTGCGCTGTACGGCAGCTGGTACGAGTTCTTCCCGCGGTCGGAGGGGGCGAAGTACGACGAGGAGACCGGGCAGTGGACGTCCGGCACCTTCCGTACGGCGGCCAAGCGGCTGGACGCGGTCGCCGGAATGGGCTTCGACATCCTCTACGTGCCGCCGGTCCATCCGGTCGGTCACTCCTTCCGCAAGGGCCCGAACAACACGCTCGACCCGAAGCCCGGCGACCCCGGTTCGCCGTGGGCGATCGGCTCGGCCGAGGGCGGGCACGACGCGATCCACCCCGAGCTGGGCACCTTCGAGGACTTCGACTACTTCGTCGGCCGGGCCCGCGAACTGGGTCTCGAGGTCGCCATCGACCTGGCCCTGCAGGCGTCGCCGGACCACCCGTGGGTGACCGAGCACCCGAAGTGGTTCAGCGTCCGTGCCGACGGCTCGATCGCGTACGCCGAGAACCCGCCGAAGAAGTACCAGGACATCTACCCGATCAACTTCGACAACGACCCCGAAGGCATCTACGCCGAGGTGCTGCGGATCGTCCGGCTGTGGATCTCGCACGGGGTGACCGTGTTCCGGGTCGACAACCCGCACACCAAGCCGGTCAACTTCTGGGAGTATCTGCTGGGCGAGATCCGCAAGACCGACCCGGACGTGGTGTTCCTGTCCGAGGCGTTCACCCGGCGGCCGATGATGCGGGAGCTGGCCAAGGTCGGTTTCCACCAGTCGTACACGTACTTCACCTGGCGCAACGAGAAGTGGGAGCTGGAGGAGTACCTGCAGGAGCTGACCCAGGAGACCGCGCACTTCCTGCGGCCGAACTTCTTCGTCAACACGCCGGACATCCTGACCGCCTACCTGCAGTACGGCGGACCGGGCGCGTTCAAGATCCGGGCGGCGATCGCGGCCACCGCGTCACCGACCTGGGGTGTGTACGCCGGGTACGAGCTGTTCGAGCACGTCGCGCTGCGGCCGGGCTCGGAGGAGTACCTCGACACCGAGAAGTTCCAGCTCCGGCCGCGGGACTGGGAGGCCGCTGCCGCCGAGGGCCGCACGCTGGCGCCGTACCTGACGCTGCTGAACAACATCCGCCGCCGGCACCCGGCGCTGCAGCAGTTGCGCAACCTGACGCTGCACACGGTCGAGGACGAGGCGATCATGTGCTACTCGAAGCGGATCACCGGGCCGGACGGGCACAGCGACACCGTCCTGATCGTGGTGAATACCGACCCGCACTCGGTCCGCGAGTCGATGGTCCACCTCGACATGGCCGCCCTCGGCATGCGCCCCGAGGACACCTTCACCGTGTACGACGAGATCAGCGGCGCGACCTGGCGCTGGGGCCAGCAGAACTACATCAAACTCGACCCCAACGGCGAACCGGCCCACATCCTCGCCGTCCGCCGCGGCCAAGCCTGAGCCATCCGCTAGCGTCCGAAGATGTGTGGGTTATAGGCCACAGATCTTCGGACGTTGGCGATTAGAGGGGGACGGTCTCCGGGTACTTGAGTCCGAGGCCGGTGTTCAGGGCAACGACCTGTTCACCGGCCCGGATCCAGCCCGACTCGCGCAGGCGTCGTACGGCGGCGAAGGTGGCGGCGCCTTCGGGGCAGATGAACGTGCCTTCGAGGGCGGCCAAGCGGTGTTGTTCGGCCAGGATCGATTCGTCGTCGACGGCAACGGCACAGCCGCCGGTGTCAGCGATCGCTTGCAGGACGAGGAAATCGCCGAGGGCCTTCGACACGGTGATGCCGAAGGCAACGGTCTTGGCGTCCGGCCACGGCTCGCACTCCGGAAGACCTTTCTCGTAGGCCTGGACGATCGGCGCACAGCCGGTCGACTGGACGGCGACCAGGCGCGGCAGCGGGCCGTCGATCCAGCCGAGTTCGCGGAGTTCGACCAGCGCCTTCCAGATGCCGATGATGCCGACCCCGCCGCCGGTCGGGTAGAGGATGACGTCGGGCAGCCGCCAGCCGAGTTGCTCGGCGATCTCCAGCCCCATCGTCTTCTTGCCCTCGATCCGGTACGGCTCCTTCAGCGTCGACACGTCGAAGTACCCCTGCTGCTCCCGGATGTAGGCCGCCGCGTCGCCGATCAGCCCGTCGACCAGGTGCAGTTCGGCCCCGACGACCTTCACCTCGCGCCGGCAGATCTCCGGTGCGGCGACCGGCATCGCGATCAACGCCGCCATCCCGGCCCGGGCGGCGTACGCGGCCCAGGACGAGCCGGCGTTCCCGTTCGTCGGCATCGCGATCTTCCGTACGCCGAGCTCGTACGCGCGCGACACCCCGACCGCCGCACCCCGCGCCTTGAACGTGCCGGTCGGGATCAGCCCTTCGTCCTTCATCAGCAACCGTTCGACCCCGACGTCACGCCCGTACCGCGGCAACGGCAGCAGCGGGGTCATCCCCTCCCCCAGCGTCACCACACTCGCCGGCGCACGCACCGGCAACAGTTCGTGGTACCGCCACAGATCCGGCGGCCGCGCGGCCAGTTCGTCCTTGGTCAGCCTCACCGCGGGTACGTCGTACCGCGCCAGCAGAGGTGATCCGCACGGGCACAGCCCGATCACCTGATCGGCGTCGTGAGTCTGACCGCACTTGGGGCACTCGAGATGGCTCAGCGCTGAGAACGTCACACCTGCAGAAACTACCCCGCGCGCAGATTGGTGATGGCGGGGCGCTGGTGATCGGTGAGCCGGAACCCGGTCCCGCGGACCGCGTCGATGGTGACGGTGGTGCCGAGGTCGTCGAGTTTGCGGCGGAGGCGTTTGACCACCGAGTGGATGTCGGCCGTACCGCGTAGGTGCCGGTTCCGCCAGACGGTCTGGTGCAGAGCGTCGTAGGTCCAGACCCGCAGCGGTGCCGACATCAGCCGGGTCAGCAGGTCGTGCTCGAGCTCGGTGAGCTGGACCTCCCGATCGCGCCACCGTGCGACCGACCGGGCCCGGTCGATGGTGAGCACTTCGGCATCGGGCTCACCCGCGGAAGCCTTCACAGCGGTCGAGTCGACGTCCGCGGGCTCCGGCGGCTCGGGTCGTTCGGGGGCCGGCGGCGGTTGCTGCGACGGGACCAGCAGCCGGCGCAGTTCTTCGAGACTGGACACGAGCAGCAGCGGCGCGACGTCGTCGACGAGTTCGGCGAGCCGGACCCGTTCCTCCGGCGAGGCCGCGACCGCGATGAGCAGCGGGAACGGCTTCTTGTCCGCCGGGGTCAGATCGGTCGCGGTCAGATCGGCGTCCGCAGGGGCGGGGACACGGGCGGTGACCATCTGATCACAATGTCAACCTCTGCCTCGGATCGTCAACGGACTGCCAATCTTTGACCACGTTGCCTTGATCGGTGCGACGGCTAGTCACAACTTGCTCACGTGGTGTGCTTGTTACCACGTTGTTCTGACACATAAGGTCCTCGTCAGGCTCGTGGTGTCACATGCCGCGACCTGGGGGGCACGCAGCGTTCGCTCAACCGGTTCATCCGCCTGATGACGGTGACGGCGAACAGAGCCTGCACCTCTGCACCAGATGACTCGGGGGAGTCAACTCGGGGTCGTTACCAGTGAGGGGCTGCAGAGATGTCACATCTACGACGAAGGGGACTCGCCAGATCTCTGGTGGGTGCCCTGGCGACGGTGGCAGTCGTCGCGACCGGGCTGGCCGCCGCCGGCCAGGCCCAGGCCGCATCACCCACCAAACCCGAAGCCACACCGGCCAGCAAGATCAAGCCGGAGCTGATGGCGAAGCTGGACGGCAAGGACGCCAAGGAGGCGACCGACTACTGGGTCCGGTTCACCGCCAAGGCCGATCTGTCCACCGCCGGCAAGATCACCGACTGGAACGAGCGCGGCACCGCCGTCGCCGCGGCGCTGAAGCAGACCGCATCGGCGAGCCAGGCGAAGGTCCGGGCCGAGCTGGACGCGCAGAAGGTGAAGTACAAGGCGTTCTGGGGAACGAACGCGATCCGGATCAGCAGCGGCACGCTCGAACTGGCGCAGAACCTGGCCGGTCACACTGAGGTCGAGGGTCTCTACAACCCGCGGGCCGTCGAGGTGCCGAAGGTCACCCCGGGCGCGCAGGGCCACGAGATCAACGCCGTCGAGTGGGGCATCGCCAACATCAACGCCGACGACGTGTGGGCGCAGTACGGCGACAAGGGCGAGGGCATCGTCATCGCCAACATCGACACCGGCGTGCAGTACGACCACCCGGCGCTGGTGAAGTCCTACCGCGGCAACAACGGCGACGGCACGTTCAACCACAACTACAACTGGTTCGACGCGGCCGGCACCTCGCCGACCGCACCGGCCGACGGCAACGGTCACGGCACCCACACGATGGGCACCATGGCCGGCGACGACACCGCGGGCAACCAGATCGGTGTCGGCTCCGGCGGTCAAGTGGATCGCCGCGAACGGCTGCTGCCCGAGTGACGCGGCGCTGATCGAGTCCGGTCAGTGGATGCTCGAGCCGACCGACCTCGCCGGGCAGAACCCGGACGCGAGCAAGCGGCCGAACATCATCAACAACTCCTGGGGTTCGACCCAGCCGTCGAACGACCCGTTCATGGAGGACATCACCAACGCCTGGAAGGACTCCGGCATCTTCGGTGCCTGGGCCAACGGCAACAGTGGTTCCCTCGGCTGCCAGAGCAGCGGGTCGCCGGGCTCCCTGACCAGCAACTACTCGGTCGGCGCCTACGACATCAACAACAACGTCGCGTCGTTCTCCGGCCGTGGTGTCGGTCAGAACGGCACGATCAAGCCGAACATCTCGGCCCCGGGTGTGAACGTGCGGTCCAGCCTGCCCGGCAGCACCTACGGCAGCTTCAACGGCACGTCGATGGCCACCCCGCACCTCGCGGGTACCGTCGCCCTGCTGTGGGCGGCCGCACCGGCGCTGAAGAGTGACATCGACGCGACCCGCGCGCTGCTGAACGGGACCGCGATCGACAAGGCCGACGCACAGTGCGGTGGCACCACGGAGAACAACAACGTCTACGGCCAGGGCCGTCTGGACGCGTTGGCTCTGCTGAACGCCGCGCCGATCGGCGACACCGGCACTCTGGCCGGTACGGTGACCGCGGCGACCGGCGGGACCCCGCTGGCCGGCGCGAGCGTGACGGTGAAGGCGGACGGCCAGGCCGACCGTGTCCTCACCACCACGAGCACCGGTGCGTTCTCAGTCGTTCTGCCGGCTGGTGAACTACGACCTGACCGTGGCGTCGTTCGGGTACCAGACCCAGACCGACACCGCCGTCATCACCACCGGCGCCACCACCACGAAGAACTACGCCCTGGCCAGCGCTCCGCAGGTCAACGTCGGCGGCACCATCTCGGACGGCTCCGGCCACGGCTGGCCGCTGTACGCGAAGGTGAGCGTCGAGGGTCCGGGCGGTGTGTTCGACTACACGACGCCGAGCAACGGCCGCTACAGCCTGAAGGTTCCGTCCGGCGCGGCATACTCGCTGAAGATCGAGTCGCAGTACCCGGGCTACCAGACGGTCAGCGAGCCGATCACGGTCGGCGCGCGGCAACCTGACCAAGAACGTCGCGGTCCCGGTCCGCACTGACGCCTGCACCACCGCGCCGGGCTACAAGTACGGCTCGGACGGCGTCTACGAGACGTTCGACTCCGGTGCCAAGCCGGGTGCCTGGACCGTCGTCGACAACAGGGGCAACGGTCAGGTCTGGCAGTTCAACGACCCGGGCAACCGGGGCAACCGGGCCGGCGGCACCGGCAAGTTCGCGGTCATCGACAGCGACCGGTACGGCCCCGGCGGCTCGCAGGACACCTCGCTGGTCAGCCCGGTGGTCGACCTGACCGCGGTCACCGCTCCGGTGATCCGCTTCAACCAGGACCTCAACTACCTCAGCGGCGAGAAGGCCGACGTGGACCTGTCGATCGACGGCGGGACCACCTGGACCAACGTCCTCACCCAGGCCGCGGACGTCCGCGGTGTCAAGGAGATCGCGATCCCGCAGGCGGCCGGCAAGTCCGCCGTGCAGGTCCGGTTCCACTACTACAACGCGTCGTACGAATGGTGGTGGATCGTCGACAACGTGCTGATCGGCAGCCAGGTCACCTGTGAGCCGGCCGGCGGCGGCATCGTCGTCGGCACCGTCAAGGACGCCAACACGAACGGCTTCGTGAACGGTGCGGTCGTCACCCGTGACGGCAACGCCGCGGAGACCGGTACCACCGTGGCGACGCCCGAGGACACCGGTCTGAGCGACGGCTTCTACTGGCTGTACTCGTCCGAGTCCGGTGCGCAGGGCTTCACCGCCAAGGCCGGCAACTACGTCAGCTCGAACCAGAGCGTGGACGTGGAGGCCGACTGGACCACCTCGGCGAACTACACGCTGGCCGCCGGCAAGCTGGCCGTCACCCCGGGCAGTGTCAGCGGCAACCTGAAGCTGCCCACCGGCACGGTGACCAAGTCGTTCACCGTGACCAACACCGGCGGTGCGCCGGTCGAGGTGAAGTTCGGTGAGCGCGACGGCGGCTTCGTGCTGCAGAACGCGAACGGCACCACCACCACGAAGAACCAGGTGCTGAACAGCACCGGTGCCCCGCTGCAGCGGCTCGAGGTACCCACCTCGTTCGCGCAGCTGCTGTCCGGTAAGACGGCCGGTACGCCGGCCGCCGCGAAGCCGCTCGCGGCTCCGTGGACGGACATCGCCGACTACCCCGCGTCCGTGATGGACAACCGGGTCGTCAACGCCGAGGGCAAGGTCTACTCGATTGCCGGTGGCAACGGTAGTGCCTCGACCGGGAACAGCTACGTGTACGACCCGGCGACGCTGGCCTGGACCGCCATCGCCCCGCTGCCGGGCGCTCGCAACGCCATCACCGTCGGCGTCGTGGGTGGCAAGATCATCGCCAGCTCCGGCTGGGGTGCCTCCGGTCCGGACGCGGCGACCTGGTCGTACGACCCGGCCGCCAACGCCTGGACCTCGGTGGCCGCCAACCCGGCGCCGCGGGCCGCGGCCGGTCAGGCTGTCGTCGACGGCAAGCTGTACGCCGTCGGTGGCTGCACAACGTCGGCCTGTACTCCGATGAGCAACACCGTCGTCCGCTACGACGCGGCGGCGAACAGCTGGGAGACCCTGGCGAACTACCCGAAGTCGGTCGCATTCGCGTCCTGCGGCGCCATCGACGGCAAGCTGTACTGTGCCGGCGGTAACGACGGCACGACCTCGCAGAAGTCGGCATACGTCTTCGACCCGGGCACGAACGCGTGGTCCCCGGTCGCCGATGCGCCGGCGGACCACTGGGCGGGCTCGTACGCCGTCGCCGGCGGCAAGCTGCTCGTCGTCGGTGGTGTCCAGGCCGGTGCGGTCACCAACGCCGGCTTCGCCTACGACCCGGCCGCCGACTCCTGGTCGGCACTGCCGAACGCCAACGTGCCGCGGTACCGCGGTGGTGCGGCCTGCGGCTTCTACAAGGTCGGCGGTTCCTCCGGTGGCTTCACCGCCACGGTGGACAGCGAGGCCCTGCCGGGTCTCGAGGACTGCGCCGAGTCGTCGGCGGACGTGAGCTGGCTGTCCATCGACAAGACCGAGGCCACCCTGGCCCCGGGCGCGTCGACGACGGTCAAGGTCACGCTCACCGCGAACGTCGACCAGCCGGGTGCGTACACCGGGTCGGTCACGATCGGCGAGAACACGCCGTACCAGGTCGAGGCGGTGGGCGTGACGATGAACGTCACCCCGCCGAACACCTGGAGCAAGCTGCTCGGCACCGTCACGGGCGTCAGCTCGTCCGGTGTCTCGGCTCCGCTCCCGGGTGCGACCGTCCAGGTCGACTCCTGGGCCTCGTCGTACACCTTCACCACCGACAACAGCGGCAAGTACGCCTACTGGCTGGACCGCCGCAACAACCCGCTCACCCTGATCGCCGCCAAGGACGGCTACAAGCCCCAGACCCGCACCACCCGCCTGCTCGCGGGCGAACCGGTAACAGAGGACTTCGCCCTGAAGTCAGTCAGGTAGTAGTCACGCAGTAAGGACCGGCCCCACCCAGACCTTCTGGGTGGGGCCGGCTCGCGTGTGCGCTAGGTGGTGGGGAGGAGGTGGAAGCCGACGCCACGGACGGCGTGGATGGTGACGGTGGCGCCGAGGTTGGCGAGCTTCTGGCGGAGGCGCTTGACCACCGAGTGGATGTGCGAGCCGTGGCCGAGGTGTTCGTTGCCCCAGACCACGTGGTGCAGGCGCTGGTAGGTCCAGATCCGGCCGGGTTCCTTGACCAGGCAGCGCAGGAAGTCGTGCTCCAGCCGGGTCAGCGGCACCTCACGGTCCTTCCAGCGCACGACCCGGCGGTCCACGTCCAGGTACAGCTCGGTCTCGAGCTCAGGTACGGCGGCCGGCGCGGACACCACGACCGGAACGGTGGGCACGGACCGCGGCACTGCCTCGATCTGGGCAACGGCCGGCTGGCCGGTCCCGGGCAGCACGGTCGGCGTCAGGACGACGGGACCGGCGGGCGACGTCATCGCGGTGAGTTCGAGGAACGCGCGCGCCTGCTCCGCGCTGGACACCAGCAACAGGGCCTCCGCACCTCCCAGCAGCCGGACGAGTTGCACCCGCTCGGCCGTGGAGGTGGCCACCCCGATGATCAACGACGAATCCGATGACCTCTCCATATCGAGTCCCCTCCTGGTCAATCACCAGGCACAAGTACCTTTTACGGCGCGAAGTAAGTCAAGGGATTCCCGGTACGGCGGGCTGGCACAAATGCAACCTGTCCGAGACAGGACACGACCGCGGACAGCACGAAACTGCGATCGTGGTCAGCTTCGAGGCCGAACCGCTCGTCTTGATGTTCTTCACAGCAGGGCCATCACGGCAGCGACGGCCAGAACTCGAATCCTCATAGCGTTACCTCCTGGGGGCGGAGAGGAACGTTCCGCACCCTATCGAGCACGTCCAGTTAAGAAAAGGAGAAACCCGAATAAAAATGTCCTCGTGATCATCGCGACGCTCCCGGCCCGGGTGTGCGCTGGGCGCGCCGGTCGGAGTAATGTCCTCGCGCACGGTCACTCTTGACCGCATCCGACGGAGGAACAGTGCCCGGACTCGTTCGGCGGCCGGTCGTCGTCTGGCTGCTCGCAGCCCTCGCCGTACCCGTGCTGCTGACGGCTGTACTCATTCCGGCCAAGGCCGGCACCACCGAGGACGACTTGCGGGACCGATCGCTGGCCGCGCTGCAGGCCCGCGGGATCAGCGGCGCCGAGGTCGACGTTGACGGTCGCGATGCGACGGTCGCCGTACCGGCCGGGGTCGATGCCGGTCTGGTCAAGGAAGTCGTCGCGGGCGTCGAAGGTGTCCGCGCGGTCCGGGTCGAAGGCGGCACGACTTCGCCCACCCCGTCTGCCACGCCGTCGCCGACGGCGACGCAGGCGCCGGCCGTCGCGCCGTTCGAGGTCGGGCGGACGAACAGCTCCATCCGGGTGCGGGCCGCGGTCAAGGACCAGGCGGTCAAGGACGCAATCGCCGCCCAGGTCGACAAGGTGCTCGGCGAGGACCGCGAGTTCGACGACCGGATCACCATCGACGCGGCGACCGGCCTGCCGGACGCCACCGCGCTGTCGGCACTGATCCATGCGCTCGCGATCGGCACCGGCGACGCCTCCGTGCGGTACGACGGTACGACGATCACGCTGACCGGGAAGGTGCCGGACCAGGCGACCAAGGCCACCGTGGCGCGGGCTGCGGCGAAGGCAGTCCCGGGTGCGGTGATCGCGGACCAACTGCAGACCCCGGCACCGCCGAAGCCGGAGGTCAGCGAGGCGTGCCGGACGTTCCAGAGCCGGTTGTCGGAGTTCGGCCGGCAGCACCCGGTCATCTTCCTGTCCGGTACGTCGATGGTGAACAGCGCCTCGAAACCGTCGGTAGCCCGGGCCGCGGCTGTGCTGAAGTCGTGCCCGACCGTCCGCGTCGAGATCGCGGGGCACACCGACAACCTCGGCTCCCCCGAGAGCAGCCTGCCGCTGTCCGAGCGCCGCGCGACTGCGGTCAAGGCGACGCTGGTGCGACTCGGAGTGCCGGCTGCCCGCCTCGTCGCCCACGGCTACGGCGAGACCTTCCCGGTCGCATCCAACAACACCCCGGCCGGCCGGATCGCCAACCGCCGCGTCGAGCTTCGAATACTGCAAGGGGCCTCATGAGTTGGCTGATCGCGGAGACCTGGATCCTGCTGCTGGTCGCGTTCCTGCTGGGCAGCGCGGCCGCCTGGCTGCTGCACCGCCTGCTGCCGGTGAGAGGGGCGCGCCGATGAGCTGGCTGCTGCGCCACAACTGGCTGTGGTCCCTGCTCGCCTTCCTGCTCGGCGCGGCGATCACCTGGCTCCTGCTGGCGCGACGGGAACAGCTCGTGCCGGCCGGGGCAGCCACCGCCGCGGAGCCGGTGGAGGAGAAAGAAGAAGTCCTCGTCGGCGCCGGCCGGAACCGGGTCCACCGAGCGGGCGCCTCGATCGGAGCAGTCGACGCCCCGGAGGAACCACGGCCCGCTCCACTGGCCGACGTACCGGCGGAACCACGGCCCGCTCCCGTTGCCGACGTACCCCGGGAGCCCGAACCGGCCTTCAACCGGCGGATGGACGCCGAGCGGATCGCGGTGCCGACGCTCTTCGATGCGGACGACGGCACAGCTGCGACCGAGCCGCAGGTGCAGGAGGCTGTGCCGCCCGGCCGCTACGGTGAGGGCTCGGCCGAGGCGGTACCGCACCAAGGTCCGCCGGACGGGTTCACCATCAAGGGCAACGCCCAGTCGATGCTGTTCCACACCCCTGACTCGCCGTACTACGGCCGGACCAAACCCAACGTCTGGTTCCGCTCCGAGACCGACGCCGAACGCGCCGGCTTCACCAAATACACCCGCCGCCCCCGCAAGTCGGCGAACCCCCGCGACTGACCCGTCCACGAACCTACGATCGCGGCAGAAGTCAGCTATCAGGAGGCGGAGTTGCAGTACGACATCCATGTCCCCTTCGCCGCGGAACAGGACGAGGACGGCGCCTGGAGTGCTGCCGCGGCCCTGGCCCGAGCCGGGAGGCCGCGATCGAAGACCTGCGCGAGGCGATCGTCCTGCTGGCCGAGGAAGTCGGCGTCCCCGAGCAACTCACCGTGTCAATCGGCACCGAGGCCGTCACCGTCCCTTACACCGTCGAACAGGACGAAGACGGTGTTTGGTGCGCTCATGCGCTGCTGCGGCACCGCGTCGGCGCCAACGGCGAGGGTGACACACCCGAGGCCCACGCTGTCGCCACGGTCCGTGGCGACAGGCCGCAGTACCGCTAGGTTTGGAGACACCCGATGGAGGTGAGCGTGACCGACATGCTGCCGGAGCAGCACCACGGACTGACGAAGAGTGACCCGCTGTGGTTCAAGCGGGCCGTCTTCTACGAGGTCCTCGTGCGGTCCTTCAAGGACTCGAACGCCGACGGCATCGGCGATCTGCAGGGCTTGACCGAGAAACTCGACTACCTCGAGTGGCTCGGCGTGGACTGTCTCTGGTTACCGCCGTTCTACCCGTCGCCGCTGCGCGACGGCGGGTACGACATCTCCGACTACACCGGGGTGATGCCCGAGGTCGGCACGATCGCCGACTTCGCCGCGTTCATGGAGGCCGCGCACACGCGCGGGATCCGGATCATCGTCGACTTCGTGATGAACCACACCTCCGACCAGCACCCCTGGTTCCAGGCCTCGCGC
This sequence comes from uncultured Actinomycetota bacterium, assembly GCA_963770725.1. Lineage (GTDB taxonomy): Bacteria > Actinomycetota > Actinomycetes > Propionibacteriales > Kribbellaceae > Kribbella. Next base: position 272,449 of record CAVYQT010000002.1, on the reverse strand, counting down.
AGCGACCCGGACGGCCCGTACGGCGACTTCTACGTCTGGTCCGACACCGACGACAAGTACTCCGACGCTCGGATCATCTTCGTCGACACCGAGTCGTCGAACTGGACCTGGGACCCGGTCCGCGGCCAGTACTTCTGGCACCGGTTCTACTCCAACCAGCCCGACCTGAACTTCGAGAGCCCGGCCGTCGGCGACGCGATGATCGAGGCGCTGAAGTTCTGGCTCGACCTCGGCGTGGACGGCTTCCGGCTGGACGCGGTGCCGTACCTGTTCGAGACCGAGGGCACCAACAGCGAGAACCTCCCCCGCACCCACGAGTTCCTCAAGCGGGTCCGCAAGGAGGTGGACGCGAACTACAGCGACCGCGTCCTGCTGTGCGAGGCGAACCAGTGGCCGGCCGACGTGGTCGAGTACTTCGGCGACCGTTCGTCGGGCGGTGACGAGTGCCAGATGGCATTCCACTTCCCGGTGATGCCGCGGATCTTCATGGGCGTACGGCGGGAGTCGCGGTTCCCGATCTCGGAGATCCTGGCCCAGACCCCGGAGATCCCGGACACCTGCCAGTGGGGCATCTTCCTGCGCAACCACGACGAGCTCACCCTCGAGATGGTCAGCGACGAAGAGCGCGACTACATGTGGGGCGAGTACGCGCAGGACCCGCGGATGAAGGCCAACATCGGCATCCGCCGCCGGCTGGCCCCGCTGCTGGACAACGACACCAACAAGATGGAGTTGTTCACCGCGCTCCTGCTCAGCCTGCCCGGCTCGCCGATCCTGTACTACGGCGACGAGATCGGCATGGGCGACAACATCTGGCTCGGTGACCGCGACGGCGTCCGGACCCCGATGCAGTGGTCGCCGGACCGCAACGCCTCGTTCTCGACCGCCACGCCGGGCAAGCTCAGCCTGCCGGTGATCATGGACCCGGTCTACGGCTACCAGGCGGTCAACGTCGAGGCCGAGATGGAGAACGCGTCGTCGCTGCTGCACTGGACCCGCCGGATGATCCAGACCCGCAAGCAGCACCCGTGTTTCGGCATGGGTACCTTCACAGACCTGGGGGGCTCCAACCCCAGCGTGCTGTCGTACGTCCGCGAGTTCGGTGACGACGTGGTGCTGTGCGTGAACAATCTGTCCAGGTTCCCGCAGCCGATCGAGCTGGACCTGCGCCAGTGGCAGGGCGTGGAGCCGGTCGAGCTGCTCGGCGGGGTGCACTTCCCGACCATCGGGGAGTTGCCCTACCTTTTGACGCTCGGCGCGCACGGTTTCTACTGGTTCCGGCTGCCGGTGAACAAGCCGGCTGACCACGAGGAGAGCATGTAGTGAGTTCCCATCTGGACCAGGTCCAGTCCTTCTGTTCGGGCCAGAGGTGGTTCGGCGAGAAGGGACACGACGTCCATGTCGACGCGATGGCCACCTCGGTGTGGCTGTCCGGCGCGGACGCCTGGCCCGCGGTCCGGATCGGGTTCGTCTACTGTTCCGGCCCGCCCGGGTCGGAGTTCCCCATCCGGGTGTACCAGCTGCCGCTCAGCTACCACCGCGAACCGGTCGAGAACCTCGGCCACGCGCTGGTCGGCGAGTGGGCCGAGCAGGACCTGGGCGACACCTGGGTCTGGGTGTACGACGCGCTGCACGACAAGGAAGCGACGCCGTACTGGCTGGACGGACTGACGCACGGACGGCAGCTGGCCGGGCTGGAGTTCCATCCCGTGCACGCGCCGGACCACGCGACCGTCGTACCGGAGGACGCGCAGTCGCTGGTCCTCACGGTGGAGCAGAGCAACACGTCGCTCGTGTTCGGCGACGTGGCGCTGCTCAAGGTGTTCCGCCGGCTCGAGCCCGGGAGCAATCCCGGGGTCGAGATCGAGTCGGCGCTCACGGAGTCGGGGTCCGAGCTGGTGCCCGAGGTACTCGGATCCGCCCGCGGATCCTGGCCGCGCGCGGGCGGCGGGACCGACGCCGGCGAGCTGGCGATGATGACGGCGTTCCAGAAGAACGCCACCGACGGCTGGGCGTTCGCGACGTCGTCGGTGCGGGACCTGTACGCCGAGGCGGATCTGCACGCCGAGGAGGTCGGCGGTGACTTCGCGGGCGAGTCGCACCGGCTCGGCGCGAGTACGGCGCAGGTGCATTCGGAGCTGGCCAAGGCGCTCGGCACCGACATCTGGGAGCCTTCCAAGCTGGTCGAGCACGCGGCGGCGATGCGGCGACGGCTCGATGCGGCGGCCGCGGCGATCCCGGAGCTGGCGCCGTTCGCCCCCGGGCTGACCCGGGCGTTCGACGCGTTGGCGTCGTACGACCAGCCGGTGACGGTGCAGCGGATCCACGGTGACTTCCACCTGGGACAGGTACTGCGGACGATCGACGGCTGGAAGCTGATCGACTTCGAGGGCGAGCCGGCCAAGTCGCTGATCGAGCGGCGGGCACTGGACACCGCGGTCAAGGACATCGCCGGGATGCTGCGGTCGTTCGACTACGCGGCCCGGTCGCTGCTGGCCGACCACCAGGGTGACCAGCAGATCGCGTACCGGGCGGCCGAGTGGGCGAGCCGGAACCAGCAGGCCTTCTGCGACGGGTACGCAGAGGTGGCCGGAACCGACCCGCGGGAGCAGGCGGTCCTGCTGAGCGCGTTCCTGGCCGACAAGGTCATCTACGAGACGCTCTACGAGGCTCGCAACCGGCCGTCCTGGCTGCCGATCCCGTTGGCCGCGGCCGCCCAGTTGGCCGAACAGTGATCCCGCGGATCCGCTGACCTGCCGACTTTGTGTACGTCCGGCATCGACGGGTACGGGGGGTTCGGCAGATGGCCGATGGATCGGGCAGGATGGAGTTCATGGGATCGAGCGAGCACGACGCCGGGCCGGTTTCCGATGCTTTCGAGGCGCCGGTGGCGGCGACCGAAGAGCCCGTGGTGACAGCGGTTCCGGTGGATCGGACGATGCTGGAGCAGCTGGTCGGCGGGACGTTCCACGACCCCCATCAGGTGCTCGGGCCGCATCTCGGCGACCACGGTGTCACCGTCCGCGTCCTGCGCCCGTTCGCCCAGTCCGTCTCCGTGCTGTACGACGACCAGCGGCTCGAGCTGCGGCGAGAGTTCGACGGCGTCTGGGTCGGCGTACTCGACACCGACAAGGTGCCCGACTACCGCCTCGAGGTGACCTACACCGATGGTCCAGCGATCGAGCTGGACGATCCGTACCGCTACCTGCCGTCGCTCGGCGAGGTCGACCTGCACCTGATCGGCGAGGGGCGGCACGAGCTGCTGTGGACCGTGCTCGGCGCCCACGTCCGCCGGTACGACGGCCCGGCCGGAACCATCACCGGTACGTCGTTCGCCGTCTGGGCCCCGAACGCACAGGGCATCCGCCTGACCGCGGACTTCAACTTCTGGGACGGCCGCGCGCATCCGCTGCGCTCACTCGGTTCGTCCGGTGTGTGGGAGCTGTTCGTCCCGGGGGTCGGCCCGGGCACGCGGTACAAGTTCGACATCTGTGGTCGCGACGGTGTCTGGCGGCAGAAGGCCGACCCGATGGCGAACCTGGCCGAGACTCCCCCGGCGAACGCGTCCGTCGTGCACGAGTCGTCGTACGAGTGGAACGACGCCGATTGGCTGGAGCGGCGCGCTGCCTCGCAGGCCTATGCCGAGCCGATGAGCGTCTACGAGGTGCACCTCGGCTCCTGGCGCAAGGGCAAGTCCTACCGTGAGCTGGCCGACGAGCTCGTTGCCTATGTCAACGAGATGGGCTTCACCCACGTCGAGCTGATGCCGGTGATGGAGCACCCGTTCGGCGGTTCCTGGGGTTACCAGGTGACGTCGTACTTCGCGCCGACCTCGCGCTTCGGCGATCCGGACGACTTCCGCCTCCTGGTCGACCGGCTGCACCAGGCCGGGATCGGCGTGATCGTCGACTGGGTGCCGGCGCATTTCCCGAAGGACGCCTGGGCGCTGGCCCGGTTCGACGGTACGCCGCTGTACGAGCACCCGGATCCGCGCCGCGGCGAGCAGCCGGACTGGGGCACGCTGGTGTTCGACTTCGGCCGGCCGCAGGTGCGCAACTTCCTGGTCGCGAACGCGCTCTACTGGGCCGAGGAGTACCACATCGACGGCCTGCGGGTCGACGCGGTCGCCTCGATGCTCTACCTCGACTACTCCCGGCAGGACGGCGAGTGGGTGCCGAACCAGTACGGGGGCCGCGAGAACCTCGAGGCGGTGTCGTTCCTGCAGGAGATGAACGCGACCCTGTACAAGCGGGTCCCGGGCGCCATCACCGTGGCGGAGGAGTCCACCTCGTGGCCCGGCGTGACCCGGGCGACCCATCTGGGCGGGCTCGGATTCGGGTTCAAGTGGAACATGGGCTGGATGAACGACTCGCTGCGCTACCTGGAGCACGAGCCGATCCACCGGCAGTACCACCACCACGAGCTGACGTTCTCGATGATGTACGCCTACTCGGAGAACTTCGTCCTTCCGCTGTCCCACGACGAGGTTGTGCACGGCAAGGGTTCGCTGCTGCGCAAGATGCCGGGCGACCGCTGGCAGCAGCTGGCGAACCTGCGCGCGTACCTGGCGATGATGTGGGCGCACCCGGGCAAGCAGCTGCTGTTCATGGGCTGCGAGTTCGGCCAGGAGTCGGAGTGGTCCGAGAAGGGCGAGCTCGACTGGTGGCTGCTGGACCACGCCGACCACCGTGGCCTGCAGCAACTGGTGCGCGACCTGAACGGCGTCTACCGCGAGACCGCGGCGCTCTGGCGGACCGACCACGCGCCGGAGAAGTTCAGCTGGATCGACGCCAACGACGCCGGTAACAACGTGTTCTCCTTCCTCCGGTACGGCGACGACGGCGAACCCGCGATCGCCTGCATCTCCAACTTCTCCGCCATCCCGCACCACGGCTACCGGCTCGGTCTGCCGTACCGCGGCCAATGGCAGGAGGCGGTCAACACCGACGCCGACGTCTACGGCGGCTCCGGCGTCGGCAACTTCGGCGCGGTCGACGCCAACGGCCCCGGCTGGCACGGCATGGAAACCAGCACCGAGCTGTCCGTCCCCCCACTGTCCACGGTGTACCTGCGCTACAACCCGTGAGGTTGAGTGTGGGGCCGCACCGGGTAGCGTTCACCGGGTGACCGCCGTACATCCGCTGACCGATGGTGAGTTGACCCTGCGACCGTCGGAAGCGGATCAGGAGCTGGTGACGTTCCACGTCGAGCACGGCGGCCCGGTCGGCACGGTCGGCACGGTCGAGGTACGGCGGACGACCCCCGGCGTCGGCGTGGTCACGTGGGCGATGGACGGCGGGCCTGAGGTCGCGCAGCGGGCCGTCCGGCTGGTGGCCGAATACGCCTTCGGTGAGCTCGGGCTGGACCGGCTGCAGGTCGAGGTCGATCCGGCGCTGCACGCGTCCGCGCGAGTCGCGATCCGGTCCGGCTTCCGGCGCGAGGGCGTGCTGCGTGGTGCGGTCCTGGTGGACGACGAACGCCGCGACGTGGCTGTGTACGGGATGCGGAAGGACGACCCGCGCCCGAACACGTTGACGGGCTGGACCGCCCTGATGGACTCGGCGCTGCCGAAGAAGCGGGTGATCGCGCATGTGATCGTGCGGGACACCTCTGACCGGGTGCTGCTCTGCCAGGTCAGCTACAAGAAGGACCTCGAACTCCCCGGCGGTGTGGTCGAGCCGGACGAGGATCCGGCGACCGGGGCGTCCCGGGAGATGCACGAGGAACTCGGAGTCGCCTTGCCGCTGGTCGGCGTACTCGCGATCGACTGGCTACCCCGCTGGGAGGGCTGGGGCGACGCCGTCGAGATCCTGTACGACGGTGGCGTTCACGACCCGTCACTGGTGGACACGCTGCGTCCCGACGGTTTCGAGATCCACGGGGTGGCGTGGCATCCGGTCGACGCGCTGGCAGGGCTCGTCTCGCCGCTGAACGCGCGCCGGCTGCCGCTGATCCTCGGCAACCCGTCCACCCTGCACAACCTGCGCGACGGCGAACCGATCACCTAGGCAACCGGTCCAACTGGACTCAGCGGACCATCCGGATCGTCAGCGGGTAGCGGTACTCGCTGCCGCTGGAGGCCGCCATCGTGGCCAGGATGATGAAGACCAGCGCCGCGACCGCCCCGATCACCACCAGCGGGATGATGATCAGCACGCCCAGGCCGAACGTGATCAGGATCAGCACCACCGCGACCGCGGTGTAGATCAGCAGGGACAGCTGGAAGTTCAGCGACTCCAGCGCGTGCCGGCGGACGAAATCGGACCGGTACCGGTACACCAGCCAGATCACCAGCGGGCACAGGAACCCCATCGCGAACCAGGCCGCGAGGAACACCCCGACGTGAGCCACCATCCCCCACGTCCGCTCTTCCGAGGCCGACAGCGGCGGCCCGGCACCAGGCGCACTCATACTCCAGTCAAGCACGCCGGGCAAGCGCCGGCACCGATTCCTTTCCGATCCTCCCCCGGTCTGTACAGGGGAATGCTCATCGAGGAAGGGACGGCAAGGATGCCGAGCAAGCAGTCGGAAGCGGTCGTGCGGCACTGGGCGACGGCCCGCCTGACCAGTCAGCTGCCGGTCGCGGAACAACCTGATCGGGAGACCGCCGATCACGCCTGGGCCGGTCTGACCAGCGAGCCGCGCGAGGTGGACTACCTGTCCGTCAGCGAGGTGCCCGATGCCATTCAGCGGATGGCTGCCTGGGTCCGGCCGGTGCTAGACAGGGAGCCGTGATGGCCGAGTTCGAGCGCCGTACCGAACCGTTCCGCCGGGAACTGCTGGCGCACTGCTACCGGATGCTCTGCCTGACCGCGCTCGAGCAGCGCGGTCGGCGGGCGCTCCCATCCGGTCTCGGCGCTCCCAGCGACGACCCCGCGGCGGCCGGCACCGATTCCGGTGTCGCGTGGGTGCAGCCGATCCCGGATGCGCTGGTGGTCTCCGATCCGGCGACGATCGTCACCAGCCGGGAGAGTCTGCGGTTGGCGCTGATCGCCGCTCTGCAATACCTTCCGCCGAAGCAGCGCGCCGTACTGATCCTGCGCGAGGTCCTCGCCTTCCCGGGGGCTGAGGTCGCCGCCATGCTCGACACCTCGGTCGCGGCAGTGAAGAGCACCCTGCAGCGAGCCCGGGCGCGGCTCGACGAGACGGCCCCGGACCGCTCGGACGTCATCGAGCCGACAGATCCACAGGCCCGCGCTCTGCTCGCCGAGTACATCGCCGGCTTCGAGAAAGCCGACATCGCAGCCCTCGAACGAGCCCTCCGCATCGACGCCGCGATCGAACTCGTCGGCACCTCGACCTGGTTCTCCGGCCGGGTCAACTGCCTTCGCCTGCTGGAACAGGCGGTCGGCTCCCCCGGCGACTGGCGGATGGTCGGCACTGTGGCCAACGGACAACCGGCCGCCGCCGCGTACCTCCGCGACGCCGACGGAACGTACCGAGCCCTCGGGCTAGCTCTGCTCACACCCACCCCGGCCGGCCTCACGCACATCCACGTCTTCAGCACACCCGACCTCGTCACCAGATGCGGGCTACCGCTGAGCCGGCCGGCTGACTGGTCAGGCGGGCAGGGTGGCTAGGCGTTGGGTGAGGAAGCGGCGTTCGGTTTCGTTGGCGGTGAGGGTGATGGCGGTCTTGTAGGCGTGGGCTGCTTCGTCGGTGCGGCCGAGGCGGGCGAGGACGTCGGCGCGGGCGGCGGGCAGGTAGGCGTAGGACTTGAGGGCGGACTCGTTGCTGAGGGCATCCAGCTCGGTGAGGACGGTGTCGAGGTCGGCGCCGGGGACGAGGCTGTGGGCGGCGGCTCGGTTGAGGGCGACGATCGGAGTCGGCCAGCTGACCATCATGGCGTCGTACATGCGCACAACCTGACCCCAGTCGGTTTTCTCCCACGACGGCGCGGTCACATGTAACCCGGCCACGGCTGCCTGCAAGGCGAACCGGCCCTGTCCCCGCTCCAGCGCGGTCGTCGCCCTCGACACGCCTTCGGCCAGCAGCCGGATGTTCCACCGCGACCGGTCCTGATCCGCCAGTAGCACCAACTCCCCGTCCTCGCTCAGCCGCGCATCGCCGCGTGCCTCCGTCATCAACAGCAGTCCGAGCAACGCCTGCGGCTCTGCCTCCCTCGGCATCAACCGCACCAGCAGCCGCGCCAGCTCGACCGCCCGCGCCGTCAGGTCCGTCCGGGTCAGCTCGGACCCGGCCGCCACATGCCCGGCCGTGTACACCAGATGCACGACCGTCAGTACGGCGTCCAGCCGCGCCGCCAACTCCTCATCGGCCGGGATCCGGTACGGGATCGAGGCCGCCGCGATCTTCTTCTTCGCCCGGGTGATCCGGGCGGCCGCCGTCGGCTCGCTGATCAGCAGGCCGGCCGCCACTTCGCGCGTGGTCAGGCCGCAGATCAGCCGCAACGTCAACGCCACCTGCGAATCCCGGGCCAGGGCCGGGTGGCAGCAGGTGAACACGAGCCGGAGCGGATCCGTCGGCTGCTCGTCGTCGTCCGGTGCGAGCGGATCCTCGACCAGCAACGGAAGCTTCCGCCGCAGGTTGGTCTCCCGCCGCATCCGATCCAGCGCCAGCCGCCGCGCGACCGTCGTCAGCCAACCACCCGGATTCGTCGGCAGCCCGTCCGGCCAGGTCCGCAACGCCCGCACGAACGCGTCCTGCGTGCAGTCCTCGGCCAGGTCCAGGTCCCGCGTCAGCCGCACGACCGACGCCAGCACGGTCGACCAGCTCTCGCGGTGGGTCCGGTCGATCACCCGGGCGCATGCGGCTTGGCTCCTGAAGAGCACAGTGGCCAAGCAGTTGCCGGACTCGATCCCGGTGGACCCGCACTTCACGCCGCGCTACAAGCCGTGGGACCAGCGGCTCTGTCTGGTGCCGGACGCGGACTTGTTCGAGGCTTTGCGCGACGGCTCGGCCTCTGTGGTCACGGACGAGATCGAGACGTTCACGCCGTCCGGTCTGCGGCTCCGCTCCGGACAGGAACTGGAAGCCGACCTGATCGTCACCGCGACCGGACTGCGCATGGTTGCACTCGGCAACATCGAGCTGACGGTGGACGGGCGGGCGGTGAACCCGCACGACACCTTCGTCTACAAGGGGATGATGCTGAGCGGCGTACCGAACCTCGCCTGGTGCATCGGCTACACCAACAACTCCTGGACACTCCGCTCCGACCTGACGTCGCAGTACGTCTGCCGCCTGCTCAACCACCTCACCGCCACCGGCACCAGCATCTGTGTGCCCGAGATCAACCAGTCCGAGTACGACGCCCCACGCCGGCCCGTGGTCGATCTCTCCTCCGGCTACATCCAGCGAGCCGCGTCGATCCTCCCCCGCCAGGGCACCCACGGCCCGTGGCGCCTCCGCCAGAACTACCCCCGCGACCTGGTCCTCCTCCGCTTCGGCCCGATCACCGACGAAGCCATGCAGTTCAGGTCCGCACGACCGGGACCGGTGGCTGCGGGCCGACGTACGTCGCGATCGGGCGGATGATCTTCGGGTCGGTGGACTGTTCGAGGATGTTGGCCGACCAGCCGATGACGCGGCTGACGGTGAAGGTGGGGGTGAACATCGGGCGGGGCAGGCCGCAGAGTTCCATCACGACGCCGGCGTAGAACTCGACGTTGGCGTAGAGATTGCGGCCCGGTTTGAGCTCGGCGAGTACGTCGACGATGCGCTGCTCGACCGTGGTGGCGAAGTCCACCAGGTCCCCACCCAGGCCGCGGGCGATGTCGCGCAGCATCAGTGATCGCGGGTCCTCGGTCCGGTAGACCGCATGCCCGAAGCCCATGATCCGGTCGCCGGCCGACACCTTCGCGCGCACCCACGCGTCGATGCGATCCGGCGTACCGATCTCGTCCAGGCTGGCCAGCGCCCGGTCCGGGGCACCACCGTGCAGCGGACCGGAGAAGGCTCCGATCGCACCGGCGATCGCAGCCACGACGTCAGCCCCCGTCGACGCGATCACCCGGGCGGTGAACGTCGACGCGTTGAATCCGTGGTCCACGGTCGCGACCAGGTAGTGCTCGATCGCGGCGGCCTGTACAGCGGTCGGCTCGGTGCCGGTCACCATGTACAGCCAGTTCGCCGCGGCGGTGAGGTCGGCGCGCGGCTCGAGCGGTTCCTGTCCCCCGCGCAGGCGGTACAGCGCCGCCAGGATTGTCGGCGTCACTGCGCACACCAGCATCGCGTCGGCCTTCCGCCGTGCCGGGTCCGAGTCCCACAACGGCGGCAGACTCCGTACGGCGGCCAGGAGCGACAAGGCGGTGCGGAGACCGGCGAGCGGGTTGAACGACGGGCCGGCGGCCGCGATCGCCGGTAGGACCGTGCGAACCTCGTCCGGCAGCACGCGCAATGGCGCCAGGTCGGCGACGAAGCGGTCGCGCTCCTCGGTGGTCGGGAGGTGCCCCTCGAACATCAGGAACCAGACGTCCTCCAGCGTCTTCGACTTGGCGAGGTCGATCGCCGAGTACTCGCGGTAGTGGTAGAACCCCTCGTCACCGCGGACATCACCGAGGGTCGTCTCGGTGACGACGACGTTGCGCAGGCCGGGCGGAACATTGATTGTGGTTGACATATCTTCAGAGTTGACAACCAATCAACTATTGTCAATATTGATCCAGTCAACATGAACGGCGGCAGGAGCGCTGGATGAGCCGGCAGAGTGACGAGAATTACCTGACCACAGCGGAGGTCGCGCGCAAGCTGAAGGTGAAGCCGGAGACGATCTACGCCTATGTGAGCCGCGGCCTGCTGACCAGCGTCCGGGCCCGCGGTAGGCGCGGCAGCCTCTTCGCGGCCGCGGATGTCGAGCGGCTGGCGAGCAAGTCCGTCGAGCACGCCGGCGTGGTCGAGCAGATCGAGTCCGAGCTCACCCTCCTCCAGGACGACGAGCTCTACTACCGCGGCCACTCGGTCAAGCAGCTGGCCACCAGCCAGACAGTCGAGTCGGTCGCGCACCTGCTCTGGACCGGCGAGCTGACGAGGCGGCAACGGTTCCAGGCACCAGGTGACTCCGTGGAACTCGCCCGGTCCGCGATGAACGTGCTGCCGGACTCGGCCCGCCTGACGGACCGGCTCCGGGTGGCGGTCGCCGTACTGGGTGCGGCCGATCCGATGCGGTTCGACCTGACTCCCCGGTCGGTGGTCCTGGCCGCGGAGAGGCTGATCGGCGTACTGGTGACTGCCTTGCCAGGGCCGGTGCCAGCACTCAACCCACAGCAGTCGCTGGGCAGCCGGCTCTGGCCGAAGTTCTCGCCACACCGGCCGCGACCGGAGGTCCTGGAAGCAGCGCTGATCCTCCTGGCGGACCACGGGCTGGCGGTGTCAACCGTCGCGGCCCGAGTTGCGGCGAGCGCCCGGGCGAATCTGTACGCCGTCGTGTCGGCAGGACTGGGCGCATTGGACGGGCAGTACCACGGTGCCGCACCGACCTTGGCCTACGAGTTCCTCCAGCGCGCCCAGCGGGACCCGCTTCAAGCCTTGTCGGATCAGCTCCGGTCCGGCGAGCCGGTGCCGGGGTTCGGGCACCGGATCTACCGGGAGCGGGACCCGCGCGCCGAGGTGCTGCTGGGGATGCTCGGCGACCACCCGGTGGTGGAGACGATTCAGGTGCTGGCCGCGCGGATGCCGTCGTTCCCGAACAGCGATCTCGCCGTCGCGGCGATGATGCATGCCTACGAGTTCCGGGCAGACGCCGGCGACGCGTTGCTCGCTCTGGCGCGGATGATCGGATGGACCGCTCATGCGCTCGAGGAGTACGCGGCGCCGGCTCTGCGCTTCCGTGCGCTGGGGATCTACACCGGAATCGTCAGCGGGCCTGAAGCTTGAGCAAGGTGGCCGCACCCGGAGCCAGCGTGAGCGGAACAGGACCGGTCCCGCGCGCCCGATAGGTCTGCGTGCGGGGGTTGAACACACCGACCGCCGAGACCCCGGACAACCGGGGTGTGAGCGTCGCCCGGGCTTCGGCGGAGTGGGACCGGTTGGCGACCAGCACCCACCGATCGGCCGAGCCGTCGCGAGCGCGGAAGGTACCGACCACGAGCGGAGACCCGGAAACGCCGGAGATCAGGTTCGTCGGAGTGAAACCCACCGTCCCGTTCGGCAGCGGCGTTTCGTTGGCGTGGACAACGGACTCGGACACGAGCGGCTTCAGCTCGCGGCCGACCTGATGAAGCCAGGTGGTGTTGATCTCGCGAGCGGCGGCGTACCGGGGCGTCCGCCGGCCGTCGACCGTGATCAGCGCCGGGCCGAACCCTTCACCCCGCGCGGCCTCCGGCGTCCAGTAGGTGAAGTACTGAATGCCCTTGGCGCCGTACGCAAGGCTGACGTTGACCTGCCACAGCAGTTCGGCCGCGGTCGGCTCCCGGTGGTTGTCATAGGCAAGCGTCTGGATGAAGACCCAGGACGGGATGTCGCCGTGCAGCGCGGCGTCGCGCACGATCGCCCAGTTGTGGAAATAGTCCCCGTCCTCACGGCCCTCGGACAGCAGCGGATACCGGTCGAACGAGATGAGCGACGGCTTCACGATGTCGACGAAGCTCTTGTAGTACGCCGGATCGCCGGACGGGAAGAGGTTGATGTACGGCAGCAGCGCAGGAGCCAGCTCACGCGACACCGCGACCGCCTTCGCCAGCGTGCCGAACCACCCCGCGCCCGGTTCGTCGTACAGGTTGAAACCGGCCAGCGACGAGAACGGGCCGTAGGCATCGCGGGCCCGGATGTAGAGGGCACGCGCCTCGTCCGGCGTGACGCTGAGGAAGTCGGCCTGGTTGTCGGAGATCGAGAACCAGCGCGACATGTTCCGGATCTGGATGTCGTCGGAGATCAGCATCTGCAGTCCGGCGGTGCGGGCCAGGCCGAGCTGGTACTGGAAGATGTTGCCGTCACCGGCGTAGTTGCCGGAGATGACGAAGTCGAACCCGGCCGCCTTGATCTCGGCGTACCGCTCCGGCGTACTCGCGTACGGGTGCGGCGGCCAGAACAACCCGATCGGGAACTCCGGCCCACCCGTCAACGGCAGGTCATCAGGCGACGGAATCGCAACAGCAGCAGCAGGTACGACGTCTGACGCCGCAGCAGACGTGGCCGAGACGGCGCCGGTCAGCGCGGTCGCGCCGGCACCGAGCAGCAAGGTACGACGACTGGGACCAAGGATCTGGTGGGGGCTCTGCATGGTTCTCCTTCACGGGCGGGTGGACGGAGCAATCAGGAGCATTCAGGAGCACATCAGGAGCACATCAGGACCGCTTGCGATGGGAGGCAACCGCTTCGGCCGTGGCGTCGAAGGCCTGCTCGGCCAACGGGTAGTCGCGCTGAGCGACCCCGAGATACAGCGCATCGAGAACGAGCATCTGCACATGGCGAGCGGACATCCCGCCGGTGCGGAAGGTGACATCACGAGCAGCGGTCAGCAGTACGACGTCCGCACTCAGCGCCAGCGGCGACCGCGGGTAGTTGGTCACGGCAACAGTCGTCGCACCGCCACGCCCCGCGCGCTGCAGCGGCTCCAGCACCTCGACCGTCTCGCCGCTGTGCGAGATGCCCAGCGCAACATCACCGGGACCGAGCAGCGCCGCACTCGTCAACGCGTTGTGCACGTCGCTCCAGGTGCTGGCCGCTCGATCGATCCGGTGCAGCCGGAGCCGCAGATCCTCGGCGGTCGACGCCGACCCGGACACGGCGTACATGTCGATCCGCCGCGCGTCGGAGATCGCCCGCACCGCCCGGCCGAGGGCACGCACGTCGATCGACGCGACCGTGTCCTCGAGCGCCCGGGTGTCGGCGCGGAGCAGCGTCTGCAGGACGTCGCCCAGCGAGTCGTCCGGCCCGACCTCGGCACCGGTCCCCCGCTCCCAACTGCTGCTCGTCCGCCCGCTCTCGGCCGCGAGTGCCAGCCGCAGCTCGGCGTACCCGGACAGCCCGAGCGCGAGACAGAACCGCGTCACACTCGGCAGGGACGTCCCACAGCGGGCCGCGAGCTGGCCGATCGTCGACGAGGCCACACCGGCCGGATCGCGCAGTACCTCGGTGGCGATCCGGGCCTGCGCCGGACTGAGCGCGGGCAGCAACCCGTTGATCCGGGCTTCCAGACTCGGTTGTGGCGACGCGGCGAGAACGCTCATGTGAATTATTCTCAAACCAGGATCGCCAAGATTGCAAGAGTTCACACGAAGCCGGGACCGGACACACGCAAAGACCCCCTCGACCGCCAGGGCCGAGGGGGTCTCGCGACGCAGCTCAGAACAGCGCGGCCATCAACCGCCGACGGGCCTTGATCACGCGCTCGTCATCGGCGCCGACCACCTCGAACAGCTCCAGCAGATGCAGCCGGACGGCGTTGCGCTCGTCGCCCGCGGTCGCCTGGACGGTGGTGATCAACCGGTTGAAGGCGTCCTCGATGTGACCGCCCATCAGGTCGACGTCGGCGACCAGCTTCTGCGCCTCGACATCCGCGGGGTTGTCGGCCGCGCGGGTCCGGACGTCGGCCGGCACGTCCTGGGTCCGCTTGACCAGTTGGACCCGGGCCAGGCCGGACTTCGCCTCCGCGTCGTTCGGGGTCTCCTTCAGGAGCTCCTCGTACGCCGCGATCGCGCCGTCCAGGTCGCCGGCACCGACCGCGTTCTCCGCCTTCTCGTACCGCGGGTTCGGCGGCGGCTCCTCCTCTTCCTCCGCCGACGGCTCCGCAGCCGGACCGACGGGCTCGGCCCGGCCGGTGATGCCGTTCGCGACCGCCACGGTGAGCAGTTGGTCGAGGTACTGCCGCGCCTCCGGCTCCCCCAGCGCGCCCTGGAACAGCGGGACCACCTGACCCCGCAGTACGGCGATCACCAGCGGAACCGTCTGGACGCCGACCGCCTGCGCCAGCTGCGGGTTCGCGTCGATGTCGATCCGGGCCAGCAGGAACTTGCCGGCGTACTCGGTGGACAGCTGGACCAGCACCGGACCGAGCGCGGTCGAGCCCTGCGACCGCGGCGACCAGAACTCGACCACGACCGGCACCTGCAGCGACCGCTCGATCACATCGGCCTGGAAGGTCGGCTCATTCACGTTCAGCACATACGACCCCGCGGCGCCGCCGCCAGCCGGTGCACCACCCGCGACCGGCGCGCCACCGGGTCCGGCGGGCGCCGCGCCGGGTCTGCGCAGGGACGACAGATCGATCGCCCCGGGACGGGAGAAGTTCGACTGACTCACGACTGTCCTCGCATTCCGTTCACGTTCACGGGTCCATCCTCCCCGACGCTGTCTAGGAGTGGTGTGCCCGGGTCGCCAGGAGCAGTCGGGCGAGGCCGCTGCGGGTGCCGGCGACGGCGATCCGGTCGCCCGGCTCGAGCACCTTCTCGGACGCCGGGGACCAGTCCCACGTGGGCCCCTTCTGGCGCGCCAGTACCAGCAGACCGCCCGCCTCACCCAGCTCGCCCAGCCGCAGCCCAATCGCGACCGACCCGGGCTCGACGGTGACCTCGGTCAGCAGCAGAACGCGGCGTCCGGCCGGCACGGTCACCTGATTGCGCCGGTTCGCCACCGCGGCCGCGATCGCCGGCGCGACCAGCATCGACACCGACCGGCTGTGCCCGAGGCCGAGCCGCCGCTCGACCCGCTGGGCCAGGTCGTGGTCGAACATCCGCATCGTGATCCGCGCCTCCGGGTTCAGGTCGCGGACGACCATCGCGGACTCCAGATTGGTGATGTCGCCGTTGGTGATCGCCAGCACCGACTGGCAGCGCTGTACGCCGGCCGACCGCAGCGTCTCCTCGTTGCTGCTGTCCCCGATCACCACCGGGATCCGCAACCGGTGCGCGGTCTGGACGCCGGGCGCGTCCTCGTCGTGCTCGACGCCGACCACCGCGACCCCACGCTCGGCCAGGATCTCGAGGACCCGCGCACCGACCGTACCGAGACCGCAGACGACGACGTGGTTGCGCGGGCGCCCGCGGACACCGCCGATCACCCGCGAGAGTCGCGCCCCGATCAACGAGTCGACGATGACCGCGGTCAGCAGCGCCACCAGCACGATGCCGGTCAACTGCACCACGACCGCGGCCACCTTGGTCCACGGCGCGGCGCTGGAGAAGGCGTCGTCCTCGATCCCGGCCGACGTCACCGCACCGGCGGCCAGGTAGAGCGCGCGCAACCAGTCGATGTTCGCCATGTAGTGCGTGAGCACGGTCCCGCCGATCACGAGGAACGCCATCACCGCCGCGATCCGCCGTACCCGGCGATCGAAGATGTCGCGCATCGCCATCAGCCAGCCGGCCCGCCGGACGTCCTTGGTCCGCCAGACGCTGCGGACACCCGTGCCGAGCACGATGTCGCCGGTCGGATCGGAGCTCACGACCGGCAGCAGCGCGGGTGTCGCCGACGAGGTGGTGTCGGCCAGGACGGCGAGATGCGGCCCGCGGATCAGGTCGGCCTGACCGGCGACCAGCCGCCGGCCGCCGAGATCGAGCCAGGTCAGCTCGTCGTCCTCGAGCGCGTCCGACACGAACGCCGGCGCCGCCAGCGACGGGCCGGCGATCACCACGCAGTCGCCGAGCAGGCTGTGCAGCTGCGCCCCCAGCCGGGGATTCACCATCTGTACGACGATGCGCAGATTCGGATCCATGTCCCGCGCGGTCAACGCGGTGTGGACGTTGCGGACGTCGTCGTTGTCCAGCAGCACCAGGGCACGCGCCGTCGACGGCTGCCCGTCCTCGGCATCGATCCCCGCGCGCCGCAGCAGCGCCTCGCTGACGACGCGGACACCCATCACCTGCGCGCCGAGCTCGCCGATCCGTTCGTAGTGCCGGGACGCGGGGTTGACGATCGCGGTGACCCGCTCGCCGGAGCCGACCAGTTCGCTGACGACGCGCAGCATCGTGCGATCCGAACCACAGACGACCACGCCGCGACCGTCGAGCGGACCGGCCGCGACGGTCGCCGGTAGCGGTCGAGGCTCTGCCGGGCCGCCGTCATCCGCCGGAACCTCAGAAGCGGGCGGGCTCTCGGTACTCGCCCCACTGTTCCCGAAGAACGTGACAGATTTCCCCCATCGTGGCCTCCGCACGCGCCGCCTCCAGCATGGGTTCGATGAGGTTGCCGGTCCCACTGGCCGCCTCGACCAGAGCGGCTAGCGTACGACGTACCCGGTCCTCGTCGCGGTGGGTCTTGCGTTCCGCGAGCACCCTGCACTGCTCGATCTCCACCTCGTGGCTGACCCGGAGGATGGACAGCTCCCCGGAGACCGTGTCGGTCAGGGTGTTCACCCCGACGATCTTCTTCTCGCCCTTCTCCAGCTTCTTCTGGTACTCGAACGCGGCGTCGGCGATCTCGGCCATGAACC
Organism: uncultured Actinomycetota bacterium; assembly: GCA_963770725.1. GTDB lineage: Bacteria > Actinomycetota > Actinomycetes > Propionibacteriales > Kribbellaceae > Kribbella. Next base: position 255,120 of record CAVYQT010000002.1, on the reverse strand, counting down.
AGCCGTCCTCGATGCCGCGCAGGATCCCGCCGGTCATCGAGCCGTCCGGGCTCATCTCCTTGATCCGGGCAAAGATCTCCTCGGCCTGCGCCTCGATGTCGTCGGTGAGCGCCTCGACGAACCAGGACCCGCCGAGCGGGTCGGCGACGTTGGTGACCCCAACCTCTTCCATCAGCACCGACTGGGTCCGCAGCGCGACCTCGGCCGACTCCTCGGTCGGCAGCGCGAGCGTCTCGTCGAGCGCGTTGGTGTGCAGCGAGTTCGTCCCACCGAGGATGGCGGCCAGCGCCTCGACAGCCGTCCGGACGACGTTGTTGTACGGCTGCTGGGCGGTCAGCGACACCCCGGCCGTCTGGGTGTGGAAGCGCAGCGACTGGGCCTTCTCGGTACGGGCGCCGTACACGTCACGCAGCCAGCGGGCCCAGATCCGCCGGGCCGCGCGGAACTTCGCGATCTCCTCGAAGAAGTCCAGGTGGCTGTCGAAGAAGAACGACAGGCCGGGCGCGAACACGTCGACGTCGAGGCCCCGGCTGAGGCCCAGCTCGACGTACCCGAAGCCGTCGGCGAGCGTGTAGGCCAGCTCCTGCGCGGCCGTCGAACCGGCCTCGCGGATGTGGTAGCCGGAGACGCTGAGCGGCTTGTACGCCGGGATGGTCGAGGCGCAGTACTCCATCAGGTCGCCGATCAGGCGCAGGTGCGGTTCCGGCGGGAACAGCCACTCCTTCTGCGCGATGTACTCCTTGAAGATGTCGGTCTGCAGCGTCCCGTTGAGCTTGGTGATGTCCGCGCCCTGGCGCTCGGCCGCGACCAGGTACATCACGAACGCCGGTACGGCGGGGCCGGAGATCGTCATCGAGGTGGTGACGTCCTGGAGCGGGATGTCCTTGAACAGCCGGTCCATGTCGGCGGCGGAGTCGATCGCGACGCCACAGTGCCCGACCTCGCCGAGCGCCTTCGGGTCGTCGGAGTCGCGGCCCATCAACGTCGGCATGTCGAACGCGACCGACAGGCCGCCGCCACCGCCGTTCAGGATCATCTTGTACCGCTCGTTGGTCTGCTCGGCGTTGCCGAAGCCGGCGAACTGGCGGATCGTCCAGGTGCGGCCGCGGTACCCGGTCGGGTACAGACCGCGGGTGAACGGGAACTCGCCCGGCCAGCCGATCCGCTCCATCCGCGGGTCGTCGACCCCCTCGGGAGGCCCGTAGACGGGCGCGACCTCGGTGCCGGAGAGCGTGGTGAAATCCGCTTCGCGCCTCCGGGCCGCGTCGTACCGCTGCTGCCACCGGCTCCGGCCGGCCGCGATCTGCTCGGCATCCATCAGTCAGACCTCCTCGGGAACTGGTCCCAAAATACTAGGACGTCCAACTATTTCCAACTGCCGGCACCGCACCAGCCGGCGTCAGCTGAAGTCGCCGGCGTTGTGGCGGAGGGGTTCGAGGACGGACCAGAGCATCTTGAGCTGTTCGTCGGTGAGGCCGGACAGGGCGAAGTCGGCGGCGACCAGGTCGGCGGTGGCGCGCTCGACCAGGTCGCGGCCCTCGGGGGTGATCTCGCAGAGGACGGCCCGGCCGTCGTCCGGGTGCGGCGTCCGGGTGACCAGGCCGGCCGCTTCCAGCCGCCGTACGATCGACGTCACCGAGGTCGGGTGCACCTGCAGCCGCTCCCCCATCTTGCCCAGCGGCAGCGACCCGCGCCGGGAGAACGTCAGCAGCACCAGCGCCTCGAATCGTGCGAACGTCAGCCCGTGCTTCCGCAGGATCTCGTCGAGCTCACCGATGACGATCTGCTGGGCCCGCATCAGCGACGTGACGGCCCGCATCTGCTCGACCGCCCCCCATCGCCGCCCCCACTGCCGCGACGCCTCGTCAATAGGATCGAACGGCAACGCCCTCTTCCTCGCCATGACCGGAACATTAACTGCCGAACCGCCTATCGTGGCTGACCGTGGCGACTCTCAGAGATTCAGACTTCCCGGCGCTCGGCAAGGACTCGCCCGCCGAGAAGATGATCGGCATCCGCTTCCGCTGGTACCACCGCCAGGCCACCCAGGCCCGGATCGCCTACCGCACGCTGGGCGTCGTGCAACTCGTGGCCGCGCTCTCGATCGCGGTCTCGGTCGCTTTCGACGTACCGACCTGGCTCGCCCCGGCGCTGGGTGGTGTGATCGCGCTCGCCGAAGGGATTCGCACGCTCTTCGGTTTCAAGGACTCCTACCCCACGTACCGCCGCGCCGCCGAGGAACTACGGATCGAAGCCTGGCTCTATGCCCAGCTGGCCGGCCGGTACGCCAAGGCCCAGGAACCGGCCAAACTGCTCGCCGAGCGCGTGGCCGAGATCAGCCGGTCGGAGACCGTCGACTGGGAGACGGCCTTGCGGTCCCGGAGTATCTGAAACTGTCTGCGAGAGGTGTCATGCTCTGCCGTATGACGGAGCTGGCTGGGTTTTATCTCGAGCAGTTGCGGGCTGAGTCTGCGCGGTTGGCCGAGGTCGGGCGGACGGGGCCGGATGCCGCGGTGCCCAGCTGTCCTGGCTGGACGGTCGAGTCGGTCGTGCGGCACGTCGCGACGGTGTACCTGCACAAGGTGGAGGTCCTGAGGCTCGGGGCGTTGCCCGACCCGTGGCCGCCCGACTTCAGCGGGCGGGATCCGCTCGAGTTGTACGACGAGGCGCGCGCGGCGATCGTGGACGCGCTGGAGCGGGCCGGGACTGGACTGAAGACCTGGACGTTCAACCCCGACGACAAGACCTCCGCGTTCTGGTACCGGCGGATGGCGCTGGAGACCGTGGTCCACCGGATCGACGTCGAGCAGGCTCACGACGTGGTCACACCGATCTCCGCCGAGCTGGCCCTCGACGGCATCGACGAACTGCTCTTCCCCACCCTCGGCGGTCCGTGGTGGGAGGAAGGCGACACGAAGCACCCCGTCGACGCCGCCGTACGCCTCACGGCCGAGGGCAGGTCCTGGACGGTCCGGGCCGACGCTACGAGTGTCGTGGTGAGCCAGGGCGCCGAGGGTGACGTGGCCGCCGAGATCTTCGGGTCGGCGGATGCGGTGTTCCTGTGGTTGTGGGGTCGGCGGGATGCGTCCGCGATCCAGTCAGCCGGCGACGAGGACGTCGTCCGGGAGTTCCGGGCCCGGGTCGCGGAAAGCACCCAGTGAGCGATGTCCTGGCGGTGGGCGGCTGTTCGTTCACCTGCTGAGGGGCCACAGTGGGCCTGGGCGAAGAAGGAGTGTTCCGATGGCGCAGTACCTTGCACTGACCTACACCGAGGACGTCGACTGGTGGGCGCCTGAGCAGGCGAGTGAGCTGGCGGAGTACCGGCAGTTCGGGCTGGATCACGCCGGCACGATCAAGGCGAGTGCCGTCCTGCATCCGACGCCGACGGCGACCGTCGTCCGGGTGGAGGGTGCGCGCGGCGGCAAGGTCGTCACGACGGACGGGCCGTACGCGGAGACCAAGGAAGCACTGACCGGCTACTACCTGATCGAGGCCGACAACCTGGAGGAAGCGGTCGCGATCGCCGCGCAGATCCCGGCCGCGTGGAACGGCGCCGTCGAGGTACGGCCGGTCATGCTGGCCAAGTAGCACCACGCCGAAGCAGCGGCAGAACTCACCCAGGCACTCGCCGGACCGTCCACGGATCCGGAACGCGCACACCGCGAGCGGCGTCGCCGAGCGTTCCTCAGCCAGGCGCAGGTGAACTGACAGGTCAGTCCGGGTCGTCGGTCCAGTTGCCGCGTTCGCTGTTGAAGATCGACTTGGTCGCGGGGCCGGCCGCCGGGCGGGCCTGGTGGGCGGGCGCGGGGGCCACCGTGGTGGTGACCTCCTGCGCGGAGTCCATCCCGATCGGGCCGGTGCCGTCGTCGTCGGAGTCGTCGTCGCCCTCCACCACGTCGACACTCGCCGACGCGCGCAGGCCGGTCCGCTGGATGACCCGCTGGATGGTCAGATCCCGGTCGTCCGGGCGGCTGACCCACCGGATCTCCCGGAAGCCCTGGTCCTGCGCCGCGGACTCGAACACGAAGTGGCCGTAGCCGAAGATCCGGCCGACGATCGGTTTCTGCAGGGTGATGTCGAGGACTCGCGCGATCGGCGTGGTCGCGACCGTCTGGGAGAAGACGCCGCGGATCCGCATCACCCGCATGTTGGTGACGACGAACCGGTCCCGGTGGTGGGTGAGGAACTGCCAGAAGGCATGCGACAGCAGCACCAGCACGATCGCCAGCAGCACCTGGGTGCCGCCGATCGAGTTGGTCACCAGCGCCACCAGCAGGGCGGTCGCCAGCGCGACCTCGAGCATCGGCGGGATGTACACCACCCAGTGCTGCCGGACCTCGTCGATGACGACTTCACCCTCGTCCGAGATCAGATGGCGCCGGACCTTCGGGTCGAAGATCCGGAACAGGCCTAGTCCGGCCATCCGTACACTCCCCTGAACACCTCGCTGTCGGCCGGTCGGCTCCGGCTGCGTGCCTTACAGCCAAGTGTCCCGCACGATCGGTCGTTACGGGACACCCGGTCAGCAGATCAGCTGAACAGCGCGCTCAGGAACGTGATCACGCTCTCGAACGCGTTGCCGATGGCCGAGAACGCGCCTCCCACCGCGGCGGCAGCGTTGGCCGGCTGGGTGAACAGATAGAAAGCCGCAAAGGCGATGACCGACCAGATCAACAGCTTCTTCGGCATGTCACCACTCCTCGTTCGCAACCACTCGGTCGACTGTGTTTGTGTTTGTATCACGGACCGTCACCAATTGTCACTGACTGAACACAGCCCACCGCAACAATGCTCACCAGCTACAAGATCCATTCTGTAACGGATCCGGGGGCACGGCAGCCACCGGCGCGCCGCCATGAGACGTGGATCGCACCGTACCGCGGAAATCTTCAGATATTTGCCCGATTTCGGAACTCGTCCCACTCTTATCACATCCAGCGGCACAATGTGACAGACAGTGGTCGCGTGTTTCACTCAGAGAGCGGCGATCAGTTCGTCGGCGGCCGTGTAGGGGTCGGTGTTCCCCTCGGCGACCTTGGCCGCCAGCACGTCCAGCCGGGCGTCGCCGTGCAGGTGCGCGAAGCGGGACCGCAGCGCCGTCATCGCGATCGCCTCGATCTCGTCCCGGGCACGGCTGCGCCGGCGCTCGTCCAGAACACCGTTCGCCGACATCCAGGCGAGCCGGTCCTCGATCGCCACCATCACCTCGGCGATCCCTTCGTTGCGTGAGGCAACAGTCTTCAGGATCGGCGGCGACCAGGCCCCTTCGGGCCGCTCGGCCAGTGCGAGCATCGCCCGTAGGTCGCGGGTGACGTTCTGCACGCCGTCCCGATCGGCCTTGTTCACAACGTAGATGTCGCCGACCTCGAGGATGCCGGCCTTCGCGGCCTGGATGCCGTCACCCATCCCCGGCGCCAGCAGCACGAGCGTCGTGTCCGCCATCCCGGCGACCTCCACCTCGGACTGCCCGACCCCGACCGTCTCCACCAGCACGACGTCGAACCCGGCCGCGTCCAGCACCCGCAACGCCTGCGGTGTCGTCCACGCAAGCCCGCCGAGGTGCCCGCGCGACGCCATCGACCGGATGAACACCCCGGCGTCCGTCGCGTGCTCCTGCATCCGTACCCGGTCCCCCAGCAACGCTCCGCCGGAGAACGGCGACGACGGGTCGACCGCGAGCACGCCGACCCGCTTCCCGGTCTCCCGGTACGCCGAGACCAGCGCGGACGTCGACGTGGACTTGCCGACACCCGGCGAGCCCGTGATCCCGACGATGTGCGCGTGACCGGCGTACGGCGACAGCGCCGCCATCACCTCGCGGAGCAGCGGCGACTCGTCCTCGACCAGTGAGATCAGCCGGGCGACGGCCCGGGAGTCACCCTCCCGGGCACGCTCGACCAACTCGCCGACCGGGGCGGTGCGTCGTGGCATCAGCCCTCTTTCAGTCAGCGCTTCGGTACCCGCACGATCAGTGCGTCACCCTGACCGCCACCACCACAGAGCGCCGCGGCGCCGACGCCGCCACCGCGACGCTGCAACTCCAGCGCCAGGTGCAGCACGAGCCGGGCACCCGACATGCCGATCGGGTGGCCGAGGGCGATCGCACCGCCGTTCACGTTGACCTTGTCGAGGTCGACCTGAAGTTCGCGCGCGGAGGCGATCCCAACGGCCGCGAAGGCCTCGTTGATCTCGACCAGGTCGAGCGCGGCCGGCTCGATGCCTTCCTTCGCGCAGGCCTTGACGATCGCGTTCGCCGGCTGGCTCTGCAGCGACGAGTCCGGACCCGCCACCGAACCGTGCGCGCCGATCTCGGCGATCCAGCTCAGCCCGAGCTCCTCGGCCTTGGCCTTGCTCATCACGACCACTGCACAGCCGCCGTCGGAGATCTGCGAGGCCGAGCCGGCGGTGATCGTGCCGTCCTTGCCGAAGGCCGGGCGCAGCCTGGCCAGCGACTCGGCCGACGTGTCGCTGCGGACACCTTCGTCGCTGTCGACCACGATCGGGTCGCCCTTGCGCTGCGGCACCTCGACCGGGATCACCTCGTCGGCGAAGACACCGTTCTTCCAGGCGGCCGCGGCCTGCTGGTGTGAGCGGGCGCTGAACTCGTCCTGCTCCGCACGGCTGAGCTTGAGACCGGTGTTGTTCGCCTGGTCGGTGAGCGCGCCCATGGCTTGATCGGTGAAGGCGTCCCACAGCCCGTCGAGGGCCATCGAGTCGACCAGCGTGGTGTCGCCGTACCTGAAGCCCTCGCGGGACTTCGGCAGCAGGTGCGGCGCGTTCGTCATCGACTCCATCCCGCCGGCGACGACGACCTCGTACTCACCGGCGCGGATCAGCTGGTCGGCGAGCGCGATCGCGTTCAGGCCCGACAGGCAGACCTTGTTGATGGTGATGGCCGGGATGTTCATCGGGATGCCGCCCTTGACCGCGGCCTGGCGGGCGGTGATCTGGCCGCCGCCGGCCTGCAGCACCTGGCCCATGATCACGTACTCGACCTGGTCCGGCGCGACGCCGGCCTTCTCCAGTGCGCCCTTGATCGCGAACCCGCCGAGCTCGGCGCCGGTGAAGCCCTTGAGGCCACCCAGCAGCCGCCCGATCGGGGTGCGCGCGCCGGCGACTATGACAGTTTGGTTCTGCGAGCTGCGAATGGCGTCAGACATGTTGTCACGATACCTGCGACCGCACTGGTACGCCCCAGGTCCGACCCTGTCGATCAGGTCACACGCCTCGCCGGTTTACCCGTCGAGGTGAGCGGAAGCTCGGCCACGAACGTGATCGACCGCGGCACCTTCGCGGGACTGAGCCGGGCGCGCGCGTGCCGGAGCAACTCCGATCCGTCGACGGCTTCCCGTCGTACGACGTGAGCCTCGAGCCGGGCGCCGTACTCCTCGTCCGGTACGCCGACCACCCGCACGTCGGCCACGGCTGGGTGACTGAGCAGCGCGTTCTCCACCTCGATGGGGAAAACGTTCTCGCCACCCGTCACGATCAGGTCGTCGGCCCGCCCGTCGACGAAGAGCCGCCCGGCCGAATCGCGATGCCCCCGGTCACCGGAATCCGAACCCCCTCTGGTGCTCTCCAGACGGCCGGACACCCACAGACGGCCCACTTCGCCAGGGTTGAGGTGCCGGCCGGCCTCGTCGCGGATCACGAGCTTAACGCCGGCCGCGGGCCGGCCGATCGTCCCTGGCGCTTCGGCCAGATCGGCGGGTGTCGCCAGGGTCGACCACCCCTGCTCGGTCGATCCGTACAGGTTGAACAGCACCGGCCCGAATGCCTTTGTCAACCGATCCGCGACCGCTGGATGCAACGACCCACCGCCGCTCACCACTGCTGCCAGCGGAACCACGACTCCGGTTCGCGCGACCTTGGAAAGCATCGGGGGTACGCCGGTCAGCAGAGCGCCTGGGTTGTCGCGCAAGAAGTCCGCCACCTCCTCCGCGTCGAAGTGCCGCCGTACGACGACCGGCATCCCGAACGCCAGCCCCAACGCGAGGAACCCCACCCCGAATCCGTGGAACAGCGGCTGCGTGATCACCAGCGGAACCCCACGCTGCAAGGGCAAACGGCGCAGCAACGTCGCGACCGGCACGGCCTGTTGTGCACTCACCTTCCGGTCGACGGCTTTCGGCGTACCCGTGCTGCCGGACGTCATCACCACGACCTGACCGCGCCGCCCGGCCCGTCGCGTCCCCACCCCGACGACCGGCGCGCGGGGGTCGACCAGGACGACGTCCGCGTTGGCCCGCAGACCGGAGACGACGGCGGTGACGAACGACCGCCCGTTGGGCTCGCGGACCGCGATCCGTTCGCGGGCCCCGGCGTCGTGGGCCTCGGCCTCGTGGGTCAACTGCTCGAGGTCGGCGTACGTGAGCTGACCGTCATCGTCGATCAGCGCGATATCGCCGGGACGGTTGCGTGCGGCAAGGGTCGTCAGGGTGGCGAGCGTCAGGCCGTGCTCGTGGAAGGCTCCGGGCGCGCGCCACGGTTGCACGGCCGCCAGGAGCCGGCCGACGCCGATGAGCACATCCCCGGCCACCGTTCGAGTGTCGCATCGACCACTTTTCATTGGAATCACGCAGCCGGCTGGTCCACGCTGGCGGTATGGATCACCTCACCGCCACCAAGACCCTGTTCGAGGCGATCGACCACGTGGGCATCGCCGTGGCCGACTTCGACGAGGCCGTCCGGTACTACGCCGACGTGTTCGGGATGACGGTCGCGCACGAGGAGATCAACGAGGAGCAGGGCGTCCGCGAGGCGATGCTGTCCGTCGGCGGGTCCGGCTCGTCGATCCAGCTGCTGGCACCGCTGTCGGACGAGTCGCCGATCGCCAAGTTCCTCGACCAGCGCGGTCCGGGGATCCAGCAGCTCGCCTACCGGGTACGCGACCTGGACGCGGTCTCGGCGACACTGCGGGAGCGCGGCGCACAGTTGCTGTACGACGAGCCTCGCCGAGGCACCTCCGGGTCCCGCGTCAACTTCATCCACCCCCGCTCAGCCGGCGGCGTCCTGATCGAACTCGTCGAGCCCAAGGCAGCCTCACCGTCACCGGCCTCGAACGGGGCGTGACGGCGCGCGCCGTCACACGCCGAGTGACTCTTGCCGGACTAGGCTGTTCGGGTGCTGAGGGACAGCGCCACCGGCTCTCTGGACGGTGTGCCGACGGGGTTCCAGCACGACGCCTTCGTCTACACGTCGGACGAGGAGTTCGTGCGGCTCGCGACACCTTTCGTCCGCGACGGCCTGGCAACGGGTGAGGCGATCGTGGCTGCCCTGCCGCCCGCCCGGATCGCCCGCCTGCGCGAGGCGCTCGGGTCCGAGGCCGAGCAGGTCGACTTCATCGACATGACCGTGGCCGGCCGCAACCCGGCACGCCTCATCCCGCTCTGGCGCGACGCGCTCCAGCGCAACCCGGGCCGCCCGGTTCGCGGCCTCGGCGAACCGGCCTACGCCGGCCGGAACGCGGCCGAGTACGACGAGGCCGTGCTGCACGAGGCCCTGCTCGACATCGCCTTCGCCGACGACACCCGCTTCCGGCTGCTCTGCCCGTACGAGGCCTCGGTCGGGATCGACCCGACCCCCACCCACTCCGGCGCGGAAGCCCTTGCGGAGAAGACGTTCCGTACGGCGCTGAGCGACGTACCGGATCGGGCCGCGCGGTGGGAATTCGGACTGGCCGATCTCGCGCAGGTACGGCAGTGGGTGAACGCGCGGGCGTCGTCGTACGGGGTGTCGAGGGACCGGCTGGACGATCTGGCGCTGGCGCTGCACGAGATCTGCACGAACAGCATCCGCTTCGGCGGTGGGTGCGGGACGCTCTCGGTCTGGGTCGAGGACGGCTCGTTGATCTGCGACGTCGCGGACCGCGGCCGGATCGACGACCTGCTCGTCGGCAGAGTGCTGCCGCCCCTCGACGGGCTCGGTGGGCGCGGTGTCTGGCTGGCGAATCAGCTGTGCGACCTGGTCCAGCTGCGATCCGGCGACGACTTCACCCAGGTGCGCCTGCACACCCGCCTGCGCTGATAAGACCACTGACAACGGTGGACTGGAAAAGTGACGGTCGTCTCACCTGTCCCGTCCTGTGTCACAAGGCACAGCCAGCCGGGCATACTCAGCGGTAAGTTCCGCTCACCCAGACCGCCGCTGCAGGAGGTACGACGTGAAGCAGATCCTCGAAGCGATTCTGTCCGGTGACACCGCGGCCGTCGGCGCTCTCGACGTACCGGACCACTACCGCGGCATCACCGTGCGCGCCGACGAGGCGACGATGTTCGAGGGTCTGGACAGCAAGGAGAAGGATCCACGCAAGAGCCTGCACCTGGACGACGTCCCCACCCCCGAGCTCGGCCCGGGTGAGGCACTGGTCGCGGTGATGGCGAGCGCGATCAATTACAACACCGTCTGGACGTCGATCTTCGAGCCGGTGTCGACGTTCTCCTTCCTCAAGCGGTACGGGAAGCTGTCGCCGCTGACCGCCCGCCACGACCTGCCGTACCACGTGGTCGGCTCCGATCTGGCCGGTGTCGTACTGCGGACCGGACCCGGCGTGAGCGCCTGGAAGCCGGGCGACGAGGTGGTCGCGCACTGTCTGTCGGTCGAGCTGGAGTCTCCGGACGGGCACAACGACACGATGCTCGACTCCGAGCAGCGGATCTGGGGGTTCGAGACCAACTTCGGCGGGCTGGCCGAGATCGCGCTGGTGAAGTCGAACCAGCTGATGCCCAAGCCGGCCCACCTCACCTGGGAGGAGGCCGCGTCCCCGGGTCTGGTGAACAGCACGGCGTACCGGCAACTGGTCTCCTCGAACGGCGCCGACATGAAACAGGGCGACGTCGTCCTGATCTGGGGCGCGTCGGGCGGGCTCGGCTCTTACGCGACCCAGTTCGCCCTGAACGGCGGGGCGATCCCGGTGTGCGTGGTGTCGTCGCCGGAGAAGGCCGAGATCTGCCGGGCCATGGGCGCCTCGCTGATCATCGACCGGTCGGCGGAGGGGTACAAGTTCTGGTCCGACGAGCACACCCAGGACCAGAAGGAGTGGAAGCGGTTCGGCTCGCAAATCCGGGAGCTGACCGGTGGCGACGACCCGGACATCGTGTTCGAGCACCCCGGCCGGGAGACGTTCGGTGCGTCCGTGTACGTCGCTCGCCGCGGCGGCACGATCGTGACGTGTGCGTCGACGTCGGGATTCCTGCACGAGTACGACAACCGCTACCTGTGGATGAACCTGAAACGGATCATCGGCTCCCATTTCGCCAACTACCGCGAGGCCTGGGAGGCCAACCGGTTGATTGCCAAGGGCATGGTCCACCCGACCGTCAGCAAGGTCTACCCGCTGGAGGAGACCGCCCAGGCGGCGTACGACGTCCATCGCAACCTGCATCAGGGCAAGGTCGGCGTCCTCACCCTCGCCCCGGCCGAGGGTCTCGGCGTCCGGGATCTGGCGCTACGCGAACCGCACGAAGCGGCGATCAATCGCTTCCGCAACAGGTAGTTCGGGCCGAGGCTGTCCACAGGGGCCGATTGGCTGGTTACACCCGGGTTCTGACAGGCTTAAGGTGGGGGATTCACGCTGAGCCGCCAGAAGGGAATCTCGGGAAATGCCTGACGAGTCGAGCCTGCCATTCTTCGACCGTACGGCGACCGCGGCCGGGGGATTCCCGGTCAGTCGCCGTGGGTACGACAAGCAGGCCGTGGACGACTATGTCCGCGCGCTGGAAATGCAACTCGTCGAGGCACGCAACCGCGCCGACGAACTCCAGGGCAGCGTTGCGCCCATGCAGCGCCAGCTGGAGGAGACCCGGCGGCAGCTCGAGGCGAGCGCCAACCCGTCGTACGCCGGTCTCGGCGACCGGGCGGCGCAGATCCTCCGGCTGGCCCAGGACCAGGCGTCCGAGGCCCTCGAAGAGGCCCGGCGCGAGGCCGACGAGCTCCGCGCCACCGCCGCGAAGGAGGCGGCCTCCGCCCGGGCGACCGGCGACCGTGAGGCCGAGGACATCCGCAGCGTCGCGCTGAACGAGGCCGACAGCATGCGCCGGACGGCCGAGGGTGACGCCGCCGAGCTCCGCCGTACCGCGGAGACCGAAGGCGCCGAGGTGCTCCAGACCGCGCGCCGCAAGGCGGAGCAGCTGATGCTGACCGCGGAGTCGCAGGCCAGCACGCTGAAGAACGGCGCCCTGCACGAGGCCGAGAAGATCCGGACCGCGATCCAGCGCGAGTCGGCCGCGCTGCGGGCCCGGCTGGCCGACGAGCGTGAGCAGCAGGCCAAGGAGCTGGCCGACAAGCACCAGCAGATCGCGGCCGACACCGAGAACCTGACCACCCAGATGCGCGAGGCCGCCGAAGCCTCCGAGCGACGGGTCGCCGAGGCGACCGAGCAGGCCCGCAAGATCCGCGCCGAGGCCGAGGAGTCGGCCGAGCGGACCATCTCCCGCGCCCGCCGCGAGTCCGAGCAGCTGCTCACCACCGCGCGCACCCGCTCCGAGGCCGAGCTGGCCAACTCCGCCGACGAGGCCGAGCGGTCGCGCACCATCGTCGCCCGCGAGACCGAGCGGCTGGCCAAGCGCCGCGACGGCATCCTCACCCAGATCGCCGGCCTGAACGAGATCGCCAGCAACATCGCCCGCCAGGCCGCCGAGCTCGACTCCGAAACGGCCGCACCGGCGTACTCGAACCCGTTCGCCCGCCCGCAGACCCCGCCCCCGGCCGCGCCGACCTTCGCACCCCCGCACGCCCCAGGCAACTCCTTTGCACCCCCTGCCGGTCCCGGCGACGCCACGCCTGCCGGGCCTGACGCACCGGCCGAGTCCGCTCGGCCGGGCCAGAGCCGGTTCGCGCCACGGGAGAACTCGCTCGGTGCGCCGAGCCCGTTCGCGCCTCAGCCGGACGAGAACGAGACCTTGAGCCGCCGCCCGTTCGAGCCGAAGGCAGAAGAGGACGCGCCGGTTCGGCGCCCGTTCGAGCCGAAGGCGGACGACGACGCGCCGGTCAGCCGGCCGTTCGAACCGAAGGCGAAGGACGAGGCGCCTGCCGACAGCCCGTTCGCACCTCAGCCCGAGGACGAGGCGCCTGCCGACAGCCCGTTCGCCCCGAAGGCCGCTTCCACGCCGGCGCCGGTTGAGCCGCCGTACGACGATGAGGACGTCGACGAGGACGGTCCGTTCACCGGGTCCAGCCCGTTCGTGGGCACCGGTGCGGGTGACGCGCGGGTGGACGAGACGCGGATCGACACCGGGCTGCGGGTGGACACCAAGCTTGCCGACGAACTGGCCGGCAAGTCCGCCGGCGGGCCCGCAGACGCCGAGGAGGAGCCGGCCGACTCGACCAAGATCGACGAGTTCCGGCTGAGTGACCTCGACGACGAGGAGACTCGGGTGCAGGCGGTTCCGGACGCGTCGGCAAAGACCTCCGACGAGGAGGTCGGCGACGACGAGCCCGGCGACGAGGAGCCCGCCGACGACGAGAAGACCGACGAGGCCGTCTCCGGCTCGCGATCCCCGAAGGACAAGATGTGACGCCACCCGGCGACGAAAACTCCACAGCGACGCCCGAGCGGGACCTCGCGGAGGCCACCCGCGAGGCCAGGGCCGCCGCTGCCGAGGCGGAGGCCGCCGCCGGGCAGGCCGAGACGTCAGCACATTCCGCGGGGCGCTCCGCAGAGGAAGCCGACGCCTCCGCAGGGGAAGCCGACGCCTCGGCAGAAGACGCCGACAGCGCGGCCGACCAGGCCGGCACGTCCGCGGAGCGGGCGGAAACCTCGGCCGAGAAGGCGGACGCCTCGGCTGACGACGCGGAGGGTTCCGCGGACAAGGCCGGCGTCTCCGCGCAGCAGGCGGACGTGGCAGCGGACAAGGCGGACGACTCGGCGGATGACGCGGAGGGTGCCGCGAGCACGGCGGACAAGTCGGCGGATAAGGCTTACACGTCGGAGGACGAAGCTGACACTTCGGCCGACGAGGCCGACGAGTCTGACGAGTCTGACGAGTCTGCGGACAAACCCGAGGCAGTCGCGGCCCGCACGGACTCGGCCCACACGGACTCGGCCCGCACGGACTCGGCGCACACGGACTCGGCCCGCACGGACTCGGCGCGCACGGACTCGGCGCACACGGACGCGGCTCGGACGGACGCGGCGCACACGGACGAGAACCTGGCCGACGCCCTGCTGATCGAGGAGCGGCATCCCGATGTCGGCATGGGTCTGCCGGGCCCGCCGCTGCGGCGGTCGAACCCGTTCATGTTCGGGTTCTTCGCGGCCCTCGGCGTACTGGTCGCCTGGGGCCTGTGGAACGCACTCGGCCAGGCCCGATCCGTGCTCATCCTGCTGCTGGTGTCGATGTTCATCGCCGTCGGCCTGAACCCGCTGGTCGAGTGGTTCATGCGCCGCGGCCTCAAGCGCGGCCTGTCCGTCGGCGTCGTCTTCCTGCTGATGATCCTGGCCGTGGCCGGCGTCGGTTTCGCGATCGTCCCGGTCGTCACCGACCAGATCAACAGCCTGATCAGGAACGCGCCCGACTGGCTCGACCTGCTGACCAAGTCGCGGACCCTGAACGAGCTCAACGACCGCTACCAGTTTATCCAGAAGGCCCAGGACTACATCCAGGACCCGGCGCTGGCGCAGCGTGCGTTCGGCGGCATCCTCGGTGTCGGCAGGGTGGTCGCGAACGCGCTGTTCTCCGGCTTCACCATCCTCATCCTGACGCTCTACTTCCTCGCGTCCCTGCCCTCGGTGAAGCGCGCGGCGTACAGTCTGGTCCCGGCCAGCCGCCGTACCCGCGTCTCCATCCTCGGCGACGAGGTGCTCAGCCGGGTCGGCGGCTACGTCAGCGGCCAGTTCCTGGTCGCGGTCTGCGCCGGTTTCTTCATGTTCGTCTTCCTGCAGATCATCGGCCTGCGCGAGTACGCACTGGCGCTGGCGATCGTGGTGATGTTCACCGCCTTCATCCCGATGGTCGGCGGCCTGATCGGCGTCGTCATCGTCGCCCTGATCGGCTTCACCACGGGCCTGTGGACCGGCGTCGCCTGCCTCGCCTACGGCATCGTCTACCAGCAGATCGAGAACTACGTCATCGCCCCCCGCATCATGCGCCGAGCCGTCGACATCCCCGGCGCCGTCACCGTCATCGCCGCCCTCCTCGGCGGCGCCCTCCTCGGCGTCGTCGGCGCCCTGCTCGCCATCCCCACCGCCGCCGCCCTCCTGCTCATCATCCGAGAAGTCTGGGTCCGCAAAGCCGACGCCTCCTAACCGCGGCGTACACCCACGCCGCTACGCCCGCTCCGTCATCACTTGCTCGCCATTGCTCCCACCCACCCGACCTTCCTTGCGGGCTGATCGCCCGCGCACACGTCCTGTCGTCCCCTGACGAACCACTGTCGTCGACCCGCCGTCCACCCAATAACCGTGGTCCGTGCCGGGTCCTCGTAGCGACGACCAAGCGCCGCGGCGCGTCAGTGACCGTCGGCGCGCCGAGGTCCCTGAAATCCGGCTACCAATCCCGGCTCGTCGAGGACCGCGTCGGTCAGGAGGACCTGGTGCGTGCCGCGGCCGGTGCCCGCCTTGGCATGCGCACGGCTAGCCGGGCAGCCGCCGGCCCCGGCATCCGCCGTGCCTACCACGGTGCGCGCCCGATGCTCGTGTGACGTTCCCCCTTGTGGATAAGGGATTCTGGCTCATCACGGGTTTGCCCCCAGTGCCGCGCATGGCGTAGAATCAAACACATGTCCTGCATCTCTGCTTGAGTGCAGTTGACGCTCAGCCGCCGATGAGTTCCTTGAGGGGGTGGGGATCGGTGTCGACGGCCTGTTGGAGCAGGCGGTAGAAGAGCATGCCCCGGGCTCGGGAGTTGCGGCGGTTGAACCGGAAGGTGAACTCGTCGAGGTAGTAGGGCAGGTGCTGGTAGCTGATTCGGTGATGGAGGGTGCCGGCGGTCCAGCGCTTGAGCAGTGAGGACACCAGGTGAGGTCCGGGCATCACGGCGTCGGGATCGTCGACCTGGTAGCTGTCTTTGGTCGACGGTGTGGCGTGGTGGGTGTAGCCGAGGTCGACCAGCCGGGTGAACATGCGGGCGCCGTCGGTGTGGATGGTCGCGCCGGGGGCGATGACCTCAGTGGCGAAGTCGATCATGTCCAGTCCGCCGGGCTTGTCCGCGACCTCGAGTCTGACCCTGCCCAGCCGGCCGCGTGGGGTGCGCTCGACGGCGATCGTGATCGGGACCTTGTCGCTGGACACGCTCAGTTTTCGGCTGGTTCTGCCGCCCAGGAAGCTCTGATCGAGCTCCACCGTGCCGCCTGGGTCGTTGCCGAGCAGCTCACGATCGGGGCGGACCATGGCCCGCCGGAGCTTGTGCAGCCATGCCCACGCGGTCTCGTAGGAGCCGAAGCCGAGAGCGTCTTGCAGGCCCTGGGCCGAGACGCCGTTCTTCTGTGAGGTGACGAACCAGACCGCGGCGAACCAGGTCGACAACGGGGTGTGTGAGCGGTGGAAGATCGTGCCGGCTGTGACCGAGGTCTTCACCCCGCACTCAGCACACATCCACAACCCACGACCGGTCCGCCACCCTCCCCCGCAACCACAGCGAGGGCAGGAGAAGCCATCCGGCCAACGCAGCCGCCCGAGGTACTCACGACAACTGACATCGTCGGGAAACCAGGACCGAAACTCCTGGCAGGTCCGCGGGTAATCCACCCCGCCGACCGGCCGTTGACTCGCCGACACCCTCAAACCGTACTGCACTCAAGCAGAGATGCAGGACACATGTTCGAAGGAGATCTGACCACGCTGTCGACCGCCGACCTGCTCGAGTCGGCCGCCGAACACCGTGCCGAGGCCAACCGCGCCGAAGCCCGCCTCCTCGAACACGCCCAGATCTACGCCGACCGCCACCACCCCGACACCCGCCCCCAACGCCCTGGCCGCCGCACTTGCGACGGCCGCGAACGCAGCATCGTCCTCGGCGGCGACGGCTGCCCCGAGCTCGCCGAGTTCGCCCCGGCCGAGTTCGGCGTCATGCTCGGCATCTCCACCGGCGCCGCCGCGGCCTTCATCGGCCAGGCCCTCGCCCTGCGCCACCGCTTCCCGCACATCTGGGCCAAGGTCCAAGCCGGCACCGCCACCCCCTGGCGCGCCTGCAAGATCGCCACCGCCTGCCTGGAACTGACCCACGAAGCAGCCGCCGCCGTCGACAAGCGACTCGCACGGATCGTCGACACCGTCACCCCGCACCGACTGGAGAACATCGTCAAGGCCGCCAAGGCCCACACCGACCCCGACGCAGCCCGCGCCGAAGCCGAACAGAAAGCCCGCGAACGCGGCGTCTACGTCGGCCGCTCCGACGACCACGGCACCAAAACCATCTACATCCGCGCCACCACCGGCGACGTGATCCGCTTCGACGCCACCATCGCCAGCATCGCCGACGCCCTCAAAGTCCTCGGCGACACCACCAACCTGCGCGCCCGCCGAGCCAAGGCCATCGGCATCATCGCCGACCCCCGCTACACCGAACAACTCCTCCTCCAAGCCCGCAACACCCCGTCCACGCCACCGGAGCCGACGGCGGATGACCCGGGTTCGCCGGAGTCTGCGTCGTACGACGAAGCCGTGCCCTCGACACGCGATCGGCGGGCGGACGCAGACGGCGGCGCCGGCTACCCCGAACGGACCGACCTTGCAGATCCGGCAGTGGACGACGAGGCGGATCGCGACGCTCCCCACCCAAGCGAGACCAACCTCCCCGACCCACTCGACACACCGCCCGGCGAACCGGTCGAGACCGTCTGGCCCGACCCGTACGTCGACCCCGACGCCGGCGAAGCGCTCACCCCGGACGCCCAACGCGCCTTGAATGCACGGTTGGCGCAGATCAAGAACGACGCCCACGCCAACCCGCACACCGCGAGCAGCAACCGGCCCGATACCCACGCCTGCCAACACGAGCGCGGCAACCCCAGTGACAGCTACAGCACCTCAGGCAATGCCCAACCTGGCCCCCGAAAGGGCCGGCTACGTCCGGGCAAGACCGAGATCTACATCCACCTCACCGATCACACCCTCGCGACCGGCAACGGTGTCCTGCGCGTCGAGGACATCGGACCGCTGCTCGCCTCTCAGCTGAGTGAGCTCGTCGGTCACGGCCCCTACACCGTCAAGCCCGTCATCGACCTCAACGACGCCGTCAGCGTCGACGCCTACGAAATCCCCGACCGGATCCGCGAACGCGTCAAACTCACCCACCCCGTCGAACTCTTCCCCTACGGCACCCGCGAAACCCACCGCACCATGGACCTCGACCACATCCAGCCCTACGACCCCCTCGGCCCACCCGGTCAAACCAACACCCACAACCTCGCACCCCTGCGCCGCTTCACCCACAGAGTCAAAACCCACGCCCGCGGCTGGACCGTACGACGCCTGGACCAAATCACCCTGGAATGGACCACACCCCACGGCTATACCTTCAACGTCACCCCCACGGGCACCACCAGAACCGCCCGCCCACCTTCCGACTACCCACCCTGACCCATCCACCTCCGAACGGGTGGGGAGGACGCGATCGCGGGCGTGCTGTCGCGCGGCGGTTAGGCGCGTTGGCTCCTGAGGTATTGGGCGATCAGGCCGATTGCGCCGCCGATGGCTGCGGTGAAGAGGATGAAGGACATCAACGTGAGGCCGAAGGCTTCGAGGCAGACGTCTGAACCCGGCAGGATGCAGTTCGGTGCTGGTGTGGCGACCGCGTTGAAGATGAACAGGCCGATCACTCCCCCGATCACGGAGAGAATGCCTGATGTGGCCAAGTAGCCCTGGAGTGCTGGTCCCATGGTTCCCCCTCGTGCCATCACCCGGCGTTGGTTTCGGCGGCTCTGCGTGATGACACTCCCCGCCTGGTTCATCGCGTGGCGCCTAGGGTTGTTACAGAGAGTTGTGGCATCTGTGGTGTCCCCGGTGGCGGTGGTGGTTCGTCGTACAGGTGTGGGACGACTGGGCTGGAGGTTGGGATGCGGTATGCGTTGATGATCTACACCGAGCCTGGGTACGACGAACGGCTGTCGGAGGTCGAGCGTACGGCGATGCTTGGTGAGTACTCGGTGTTGTTCGGGGACGAGCGGTGTGTCGGAGCGGCACGGTTGCAGTCGGCGGAGACCGCGACCAGCGTGCGTGTGGAGGGTGGGCGGACGTTGATGACCGACGGGCCGTTCGCGGATACCAAGGAGGTGCTCGGCGGGTTCTGCCTGCTCGAGGCGGACGACCTCGACGAGGCGATCGACCTGGCCGCGCGCATCCCCGCCGTGCGGTTCGGCGGCACGGTGGAGGTCCGGCCGGTGGTGCAGCGCTGACCACGCTGGAGCAAGTGTTCCGCGACGAGTGGGGCCGGGTGCTGGCCTCGCTGGTCGGGTTCCTCGGTGACTTCGACCAGGCCGAGGAGGCTGCACAGGAGGCGTTCGCGCTCGCCGCGCAGCGCTGGACGGACATGGGTACGCCGGACAACCCCGGGGCGTGGTTGACCACGACCGCCCGCAACCGGGCGATCGATCGGATCCGGCGCGAGCGCACCCTGGCCGAGAAGATCCATTTGCTACCGGCAACCGAGGCCGTGATGGACGAGTTCGACGAGACCGTGATCAAGGATGAGCGGCTCGAGCTGATCTTCACCTGCTGCCACCCGGCGCTCGCGCTGGACGGGCAGGTCGCACTCACGCTCCGAGCGCTCGGCGGCCTGCAGACCGCGGACATCGCCCGGGCGTTCCTGGTTTCCGAGGAGACCATGAAGCGCCGGCTGACCCGCGCCAAGACCAAGATCAAGGCGACCGGGATCCCGTTCGCAGTTCCCGGCGCCAAGCTGTTGCCCGAGCGCCTCGATGCGGTGCTGGCCGTCATCTACCTGATCTACAACGAGGGCTACAGCGGCCGGATCGACCTCGGCGCCGAAGCCATCAGCCTGGGTCGCGTGCTCGCCGAACTGATGCCGGACCAGCCAGACGTCCACGGGCTGCTCGCGCTGATGATGATCCACCATGCCCGACGGCAGGCGCGCTTCTCGAAGGACGGCGAGGACCTCGTCCTGCTCGAGGACCAGGACCGATCACTGTGGGACCTGGGCCAGATCTCGGCCGGGCGAGCCGTCCTCGACCGGGCGATCGCATTGGGTGGCCGCGGCGCGTACGTCGTACAGGCGGCAATCGCGTCGTTGCAGACGCGTGAGCAGATCGACTGGCCGCAGGTGGCCGAGCTGTACCGGCGACTCGCAGAACTGACCGGCTCGCAGGTGGTCGAGCTCAACCATGCCGTCGCGATCGCCGAGGCCGGCGAGCCCGCTGCGGCGTTGCGGGCGGTCGATGGGCTCGACCTGGACGGCTATCTCTACTTCCACTCGACCCGAGGCGAACTCCTTCGACGGCTAGGACGTGACGCTGAGGCGCGGTCGGCGTACCTCCGCGCGCTCGAACTGGCCGCGACGACCCCGGAGCGGCGATTCCTGACGCGGCGGCTCGAAGAAACTCTGACGACGGCTGTCCCCAAGGCGCGCGCTCGATCGTCGCCAGGCTGTGAGTGAAAGCCTTACATCCTTGAAGGAAACATGACCGTCGCCGTCGCGATCCCCGGCTACCTGGTCGGCATCTGGAAGGTGGACCCGGCGCATTCGGAGATCGCCTTCACCGTCCGCCATCTGATGATCAGCCGAGTCCGCGGGCGATTCACGACGACCCTCGACCTCCAGGCCGTCCTGCAGAACTAGGAGAACCCCATGTCGGTAGCAGCACGCAACAAGGCGACCTTCCACCGCCTCCACGAGGCGATGAACTCCCGCGATCCCGGGCTCATCGCCAAGGCGATCGACGAGGTCGTCGCACCGGACGTCCGGATCAGCACACCACTGCCGGTCGACGCCACCGGTGCGGAGGCGCAGAAGCAGGTCTGGGCGATGCTCCTCGGCGCGTTCCCCGATCTCCACGTCGAGGTCGAGGACCTAATCGCCGAGGACGACAAGGTCGTCTGCCGAAACACCGTCACCGGCACCCACCAGGGCACCTACCTGGGCGTCCCACCCACCGGTCGCCGCATCACCTGGAACGAGATCTTCATCTTCCGCTTCGCCGACGACCGGATCACCGACACCTGGGGTGTGGTCAACGTCCTCACCCAGATGCGCCAGTTGGGCCTCCTCCCCGACCCCCCGTCCTGAGCACTGCGGACCCGCCGTCACCCGGATCGACGGGCCGGGCGGTCCAGCGGTCCTCGATCCGGCCGTAGCGCCAGACGAGCAGCGCGACTGCCCAGCTCACGACGAACGCGCCGGTGATGACGAATCCGGCGTGGTTCAGGTCGAGCCGGCTGATGGCCACGAGCGGACCCGACGCGATCGCGAGCCGATCGGTGACGACCGACAGGATCTCGACGATGCCGATCGCGAGAGCGACAGCCACCGACAGCGCCGTGACGACGAGGTTGTAGAACGCCCGGCGTACCGGATTGGTGACCGCCCAGCGGTACGCGACGCTCATGAAGCAGCCGTCGATCGTGTCCAGCAGGCTCATGCCGGCCGCGAACAGGACCGGCAGGACGAGTACGGCGTACCACGGCAGCGCGAACGCGGCGGCTCCGCCCGCCAGGACCAGCAGTGAGACCTCGGTGGCGGTGTCGAAACCAAGGCCGAACAGTAGTCCGACCGGGTACATGTGGCGCGGCTTGCGTACGGCCTTGGTCACTGGGCGCAGTAACCGGTTCAGCAGGCCACGGCGGTCGAGCTGAGCTTCGAGCTCCGCCTCGTCGTCGTGGCCCTGCCGCATCCGGCGGACGACTGCTGCGATGCGTGCGAGTACGACGAAGTTGACCAGGCCGATCGCAACGAGGAACACGCCGGACACCATCGTGCCGACCACCGCGGTGGCCGACTGCAGCGTGGACGAGTCGTCTTCGACCTGGCCGACCAGAGAACGCACACCGAGGGCGAGCAGCAGGCACAGCACGAAGACGACGCTGGAGTGGCCGAGCGAGAACCAGAACCCGACGGACACGGGCCGCCGGCCGGCCGCGGTCAGCCTGCGGGTCGTGTTGTCGATCGCCGCGATGTGGTCGGCGTCGAACGCATGCCGCATGCCGAGCGCGTACGCCGTCAGCCCCAGACCGACACCGAAGCCGCCGGACGTGCCGAGGCTGTAGTGCCTCGGCGCGACCAACCCGACGAGCACACCCCATCCGATGACGTGCAGCAGCAGAATGAAGCCTGCCATCGTCCAGATCACCCGACGGGACAGGTGCAGGTCGGTGATGTCGAGACGGACGTCCTGACGTGCCAACGGTGAGTCGAGATGGTGTGACATGGTCGAGTGCCTCCCTTTTCGGTGGGGAGTTCGGCGCGACCACAGTGGTGGATCGGTGCACTGGCCGGATGAGTCATCTGACTCGCTCCGCGCGGGCACCCGGGGCAGAAGGTGAACTAAGGGCCGGCGAGTTTGGTGACCTCTGGGGTCTGGGCGGAGTGGAAGGCGCAGGCGCGGGGGTAGCCGGCCAGGCAGCCCCGGGTGGTCATGAGGGCTGTGTAGTAGTCGATGTAGCGGAAGCCGCAGGTTTCGCCGCGGGCGAAGGCCTGGTGGCGAATGGCGGAGACCCAGCGGTAGAAGGCTTCGTCGGGGATCGGGACGTAGGAGGTGGGCTGGAAGCCTTCCATGTCCTCCCAGTTCTCGGCGTGCAGGAAGGTCCGGACCGAGTGCCGCGCCCCGCAGATACCTTCCGCGGCGTCCATCGGGAGACCGGCCAGGAAGCGCGCGCGTTCGGACAGGCGGGCGGCGTGTTCGTGGTCGCGGTGGATGCTGTGCTTCCAGTGCGTGATCAGGGTGTCGGGTTGTTTCTCGCGGATGATGGTGGCCAGGTCCGACGCCACCTCGTCGGTGTCGGGCAGGAAGCCGTCGCTGTGGTCGAGCACGATGAAGTCGGCGCCGATCGCGGTGGCGAAGGCTTCACCCTCGGCGATCTTCTGCTTCTTGTACTCCGACGGCGACAGCCGCGGGTGGCCGCGCTCGCCCGGCGTCAACGCGATGATGGTCGCATTGGCGCCGGCCCGTCGCCAACCTCGAAGCTGGGTAGACAACTTACCGAGGCATGCAGGCAGGGGTCAATGGATTACCGACAAACGCTTACCCGGACCCTCCCGCGCAACGGTCAGCGGGAGGACAGGTAGGTGAGGACGGCCATCACCCGGCGGTTGTCGTCTTCCGACGGCGGGAGGTCGAGCTTGGCGAAGATGTTGTTCGTGTGCTTGCTGACCGCCTTCTCGGTGACGAACAGGGCGCTCGCGATCGCGGCGTTCGAGCGTCCTTCGGCCATCAGGCCGAGCACCTCGGCCTCACGCGGAGTGAGCCTGCCGATCGGCTCGTCCCGGGTGTTCCGGGCCAGCAGTTGGCCGATCACGTCCGGGTCCATCGCGGTGCCGCCGGCGGCAACCCGTCGTACCGAATCGAGGAAGTCGGCCACGTTCGAGACCCGGTCCTTCAGCAGGTAGCCGACGGCACCTCCGCCGCCGGTCAGCAGTTCCCGCGCGTACAGCTGCTCGACGTACTGCGACAGCACCAGGATCGGCAGGCCGGGGACCTGGCGGCGGGCCTCGATCGCGGCCTTCAGGCCCTCGTCGGTGAAGGTGGGTGGCAGCCGTACGTCGACCACCGCCACATCCGGCCGGTGTTCCACCAGGGCGGGCACCAGCCGCGGACCGTTGTCGACCGCCTCGACGACCTCGAAGGCGTGCGCCTCCAGCAGGCGGATCAGGCCGTCTCGGAGGAGGGCGTGGTCTTCAGCGATGAGGACTCGCAAGGTAGCTCCATGATCACAGTGGTCGGCCCGGCGCTCGGGCTGACCACGGTCAACGTACCGTCGAAGGCGGCCAGCCGCCGCTCGATACCGTACAGACCGCCACCGGGCTTGATCACCGCACCTCCCACCCCGTCGTCGCCGACCAGGATGTGCAGTCTCTCCTCCTCGTGCGTGATCTGGATCCAGGCGTTCGTCGCGGCCGAGTACTTGACCGCGTTCGCGAGTGCCTCGGCCACCGCGAAGTACGCCGCCGACTCCACCGGCGCAGGCGGCCGGCCAGGGATGTCGATGGTGACGTCGACCTTGAACGGGCAGGACAGCGCGAGCGCCTTCACCGCACCGTCGAGGCCGCGATCGGCGAGCACCGGCGGGTGGATCCCGCGGACCAGGTCGCGCAGCTCGGACAGCGCCGTACTCGCCGACTCGCGGGCCTCGGTCAGCAGGGCGGCCGCCTGGGCCGGGTCGCGGTTCACCATCTCCTCGGCCATGCCCAGGTTCATGCTGAGCGCGGCCAGCCGGGCCTGCGCGCCGTCGTGCAGGTCGCGCTCGATCCGGCGCAGCTCGGCCGCCTGGGTGTCGACGGTCTCGGCGCGGGACTCGGCCAGCTCGCGGACCCGCAGCGCCAGCTTGGCGCTCTCGGTCGGGCCGAGCAGCGAGCGGGCCATGAACGCGTTCGCCTTCAGCAGCCGCTCACCGGCGGCGTACCAGATCATGAACGCGATCAGCGCGACCGGCATCAGCAGGAAGCTGGTCCAGAAGTTGACCGTGAACAGCCCGCCGAACGGCTCGGTGAAGATGCCCTCCGGGGTGACGCCGACGAGCAGCGGGTAGACCAGGTAGAACAGGGTGGCCAGGAAGAGGACGGCGGACAGCAGGCACAGGGTGAACCCGATGGTGGCGTTCACGATCAGCCAGACGATGTCACGCCAGGTGGCCGGGTCGGTCAGCGTGGTCCGCAGCCACATCAGGATGCCGGGCATCGGCGGCTTCTTGTACGGGCGCGGGATCGGCTCGCCGGTGAAGCCGGCCAGCATGGTCCGGTGGCAGTTCGCGAACCAGCGGGTGGCCGGGATGAACACGAGCAGCATCGGGATGCCGACCCAGACCGCGATCAGCGGGACGGCCACCACGTTCAGCACGAAGAAGGCGATGCCGATCTCGGCCAGCACGGCCAGGAACAGCGCGATCCACGGCTGCGCGAGCTTGGGGTACCGCATCGGCGGTGCCTTGGTGGCGATCGTGCTCATGCTCATCTCTCCCGTTCGAGGGCCATCCGGCACAGCCCAGCCCCTCCATCATGACCGAGCGTGAGGCCGGTCTCAGTGGTGTTAGGTCCACTGTCGCCCGGGCACTGTCTCCCCATCGAGTTCGGGTAGTAGCACTCATGTCTTCGGTCGTTAGTGCGATGAGGCTTGATGCCGTACGCTGGCCGTGGCTGTACGCCTAGGCCCCCACCGCTCTGAGACGAGGACCTGAATGGCTCAGCCAATCGTTACATCCCCTGTTGCCCCGCGCCCGGCCACCAAGGGCAGCGACTTCGCCCCCCTGCTGCGGGAGATCAAGGCAGCCGGCCTGCTGGAGCGGCGGACCGCGGCCTACGCGATGGCGATCGGGATCAACGTCGCCCTGATGGCCGCGACCTGGGCCGGGGTCGCGATCCTCGGCAGCTCGTGGTGGGTGCTGTTCCTGGCGATCCCGCTCGGCGTCCTCACCACGCGGGCCGCGTTCTTCGGCCACGACGCCGGCCACCAGCAGATCGCCGGCTCCCGCAAGCTGCACGACTGCGATCGGCCTGGTGCACGGCAACCTGCTGCTCGGGATGAGCTACGGCTGGTGGAACGACAAGCACAACCGTCACCACGCCAACCCGAACCACACCGACAAGGACCCCGATGTCGGCGAGGGCGTCCTGGTCTGGACGCTCGAGCAGGCCGAGGGCCGCACCGGCCTGCACGGCTGGCTGAGCCGCAACCAGGCGCGCATCTTCTTCCCGCTGCTCACCCTCGAGGGCTTCAACCTCAAGGTCTCCAGCGTCCTCTTCCTTCGACGGCAACACAGTCTGCTCGGCCGCCCGCGCCGTGAGGCCCGGCTGGAGCTCGGCCTGATCGCCGCCCACCTGGTGCTGTACTTCGGCGCGCTCTTCCTGATCATGGCGCCGGGCCAGGCGGTCCTGTTCGCCCTGATCCACCACATGGTCTTCGGCCTGCACCTGGGCAGCGTGTTCGCGCCCAACCACAAGGGCATGGAGATGCCCGATGCCGACACCCAGTGGGGTCACCTGGAGAAGCAGGTGCTCACCTCGCGCAACGTCAACGGCAGCCTGGTCACCGACTGGATGATGGGTGGCCTGAACTACCAGATCGAGCACCACCTCTTCCCGAGCATGCCGCGGGCCAACCTGCGGTTCGCCCAGCCGATCGTCCGGGGGTACTGCGAACGCATCGGCATGCCCTACGTGAGCACCAGCCTGGTCGAGTCGTACCGGATGGGTCTGCAGCACATGCACGAGGTCGGCAGCGAGCTCCGCGCACAGCAGTAGTTCTGGTACGGCGTCCGTCGTACCGGAGCAACTGCGGGATTCCCCTAGCTGCTCAGGAAAAAACTTCACGAAAGTGCAGCGCCCCGGGTGATGATTCGGCTACCGTCTCAGCACTCGGGGCCGCCCACCTTGTGAGGAGACCTGCATGACCGACAGATCCGGCTTGAGCCGTCGCGGCCTGCTCGGCGCCGTCGCCGGAGTCACCGCCGCCACGGCCCTGCCCACCGCTCCCGCCTGGGCTGTGGACGACCAGCGGCCCGGCGCGGTGAACCACCCGAAGCTCGACAGGTACGACCGGCAGATCGTGTCCGGCCTGTCCTCGGAGAAGGCGCTGCAGCATCTGCGGGTGCTGTCCGAGCACATCGGGCCACGCATCGGCGGCACTCAGAGTGAGAAGCGGGCGGCCGACTACATCGCCGGCCAGCTCGACAAGTACGGCTACCACACCAAGCTGGAGCCGTTCCCGGTGGCGGACAAGTTCACCGCCCAGATCGACGACGTCCGCGACATCCTGCCGAACGACCTGTGCTGGCAGGCGGGTGCCGCGCCCGGCGGCGAGCTGGACGTCACCGCCGAAGGACCGGTCCGGGACGTCGGTCCGGCGACCGCTCCGGTCTGGCCGGCCGACGTCGCCGGTTCGATCGTGATCGCCGACGACACCGCGGCCGCGCGGCCGGCCCTGGTCGCGGAGGCCGCGGCGAGGGGTGCGGTCGGGGTGATCCTGTTGCCGGCCGACCTGGTGTTCCCGCGCCGGGCGTCCGCGTTCTCACCCGCCGGTCTGACCGGCGCACCGATCCCGGTGATCGGGGTGGCCCAGGTGCAGAAGCGGCTGATCCGCGAAGCACTCGCGGTGGTGAACTCGCTACCGCTGCGGATCACCACTACGGCACACCGTGGCCTGATCTCGAACAACGTGCTCGGCGAGCGGCGCGGCAAGGCCGGCGCGAACTCGCCGATCGTGGTGGTCAGCGGCCACTACGACTCCGTGATCGGTGCGCCCGGTGCGAACGACGACGGCTCCGGCACCGTGCTGACGATGGAGCTGGCCCGGGTGTTCAGCCGGATCCCGACCACGGCGACCTTGCGGTTCGCGTTGTGGGGCTCGGAGGAGCAGGGCCTGATCGGATCGCGGTACCACGTCGCCCAGTTGGCGCAGGACCAGCGGGACCGGCATGCGGCCGTGTTCCAGAACGACATGGTCGCCACCAGTTGGGACCCGGCGATCACCTACTGGCTGCTGTCCTTCACCGGTCTGGCGAACACAGCGACGGACGCGGTCCGGGCAGCCGGGATCCGGCTCGGGTACGACCCGCGGATCGTCGGCCCGGTCCAGCGCGGCGCGTCGGACCACCAGTCCTTCCAGGAGGTCGGCATCGCGTCGGCGAACTTCTCCTGGCGGGGTGAGATCTCGCCGGCCTTCCTCGAGCCGCCGTACCACTCGCCCGAGGACACCATCGCGAAGAACGTCAGCCTGGAGCGCCTCCAGGTCTCGATGGAGCTGATCGGCACCGCGGCGTACGCCGTCGCGCGCAGCTGACGCCTGGACCGGGGTGACATGGCTCATACGGCTAGCCTTGAAGGGCTATGTCGCGCCGGAGACCTTCGAAGTGGCAGCGGCCGGTCAACGACCGGCCGCTGCTCGGTGGTGCCCAGGCTCGGGAGGAGCGGTCCGACGGTGAGTGGATCGTCCGCCGGGTGTCCGGTTCCGGGTCGAGCAAGGACTACCGCTGCCCCGGCTGCGACCAGCTGATCCCGCCCGCCACGCCGCATGTCGTGGTCTGGCCGGAGAACCCCAGCCTGCTCGCCGCGATCGGCGGCGCCCAGTCCCTCGACGAGCGACGCCACTGGCACTCCGCCTGCTGGCAGCGCCGTCGATGAGAGGTAACACATGAAACTGCCGGTGACGTCGTACGGCGACAGTGGTACGCCGGTCGTGGTCATGCACGGCCTGTTCGGCTCCGGCCGGAACTGGATGACCGCGGCCCGGCGGCTGTCCGGCGAGCATCGCGTGTTCGCCTTCGACCTGCGCAACCACGGCACGTCGCCGCACACCGGCACGATGAGTTATCCAGAGATGGCCGACGACGTCCGGGAGACGATCGAGTCGCTCGGGGTCGGACCGGTCGCCCTGGTCGGTCACTCGATGGGCGGCAAGACCGCGATGCTCACCGCGCTCAGGTACGCCGAGGCCGTCGAGCGCCTGGTCGTGGTCGACGCCGCGCCGGTGGCCTATCCCCCGGCCTTCGTCGAGTACGCGCAGGCGATGCGCACCGCCGACCTGTCGTCGGTCAAGCGCCGCGCCGACGTGGACGCCCAACTGGCCGACGCGGTCGAGTCCCCCGGCACCCGCGCCTTCCTGCTGCAGAACCTGATCCTCGACGACCAAGGCGCCCGCTGGCGGCCCAACCTCCCGGTCATCGAGGCGGCCCTGCCGGCCATCTCGGGCTGGCCGTCGGAGGCTGAGGGACTGCGGTACGACGGCCCGACCCTCTTCATCTACGGCGGCAAGTCCGACTACGTCCAGCAGGATCACCGCGCCGAGATCGCGTCGTACTTCCCCCAGGTCCAGTACGCCGAGGTCCCCGAGGCCGGCCACTGGGTCCACGCCGAACGCCTCGACGACTTCCTCGCCGTACTGACCCCGTTCCTGGCCTAACCGCGGCGGTACGACGTGGGGCTCAGCCCGGTCTGGTGGCGGAAGCGGGTGGAGAAGTAGAGCGGGTCGGGATAGCCGACCTCGGTGGCGACCGAGGCGATCGAGCGGGTGGTGAGCTCGAGCAGACGGCACGCGGCGTCGAGGCGGCGGCGTTCGACGAACTGCTGCGGGCTGACGCCGAGCTGCTCGCGGAACAGGTGCGCGAACCGGGACACCGACAGGTTGACCGCGCGGGCCAGCTTGGGAAGGTCGAGTCTGGCCTTGAGGTCCTGGTCGATCAGCTCGATGACGCGCAGCAGCCGGTCGTCGATCCGGACCGCCTTGGGGTTCTGGGTGTCGCACCACAGCAGAGCGGCCTCGAGGGCGTTCGCGCTCAGCTGCTCGCCCTGTGGGAGGACGCTGCGTTGATGCCGGACGGCGTCCCGCAGGTGGCCCGCGATCCGCTCGGCGGCCGGGTCGGCCGGTCTGAGCTGAAGGATGCCGGGGGCAACTTCCGGCCAGTCGAGCAGGGGTGACCAGTCCGGCTTCGGGTGGAAGTGCGCGTACAGGAAATGCCAGCGCTGCCCCCGGGTGCCGTAGTCGTGCAGCGTCCCGGGCCGGACGAGGATGATCGCGCCGGGGATCGGCCTCAACGGCTCCGAACCGTCCGCCGCCGTCCAGGGTCTGCACCAGCAGCCAGTCCGTCGTACCGCGCCGGCGATAGGTCTCGTACTCCGGTCCTTCGTCGAACTCATCGGTGAGCAGCCGGCGGACCACCGGTGTCGGCGAATCCGGGGTAGCAGGATCTCGAAGGTTCACAGCTCGATAGAATATCGCTCCGTCCGGCCTGCGCAGCCGATCCTGGAACCATGAACGCACTGGCAGAGATCTACCGCCGCGAAGGGGTCGTCCAGGTCCCCCAGCTCCTCGACGACACCGAGATCGCGCGGATCAGGTCGGTATTCATGGACCAGGTCGGCGCCGACCACTCGCTGGCGATCGACGACGGCGTACCGGACGACGACCCGCTGGCTCGCTTCCCACGGTTCGTGCACCCGCATCGCCGGACCGACGTCGAGGCCGGCAAACTGTCGCTCGAGCTGATGCTGGACAGCCGGATCCTCGATATCGTCACCGCCCTGATCGGACCGGCGCTCGGCGCCCAGTCGATGTTCTACTTCAAGCCGCCGGGCGCACGCGGGCAGGCGTTGCACCAGGACAACACGTTCCTGCGCGCCGATCCCGAGACCTGCCTGGCGGCCTGGATCGCGGTCGACGACGTGGACGCCGAGAACGGCGGCCTCGCGGTCGTCCCCGGCTCCCACAAGACCGATCTCGCCTGCCCCGAACCGGCCGACCTGACCGAGTCCTTCACCAACGCCGAGGTCCCGGTGCCCGACGGACTGCACAAGGTCCAGACCCGGATGAAGGCCGGCGACGTCCTGTTCTTCCACGGCAGCGTCGTCCACGGCTCGCGCCCGAACACCTCGGCCGACCGCTTCCGCCGTTCGCTGATCTTCCACTACGTCCCCGAGGCCAGCACCGAGATCGCGGCCTTCTACAACCCGCTGGTGCGCCCCGACCGCCGCTCGACCACGCTGTCCGAGGCCATCGGCGGCGGGCCGTGTGGTGACTACGCCATGGCTGAGCCGTAAGCCCGGACCAGTTCGCGCAGCCAGTGCTCGACGTGCACCGCCCAAGCCGCGCACTCGATCTCGTCCGCGTGCTCCACCAGCCGTTGCCAGGACACTGTCTTGTGGACCGTGTGCAGCGGCTCAGCGACTTCCAACTCCCGGCGCAGTACGTCGAGCGGCGCCAGGTCCGACCACCGTTCCAGGTACGCCGTCACGATCTCCTCGTCGACGTCCTCACGCACGCTCGCCATGGTCGCGAATGGATGACCCCAGACCGCGTCGCCGAAGTCGAAGAACCGGAACGGACCGGGCGGGTCGGGCCTGAAGACGTTCCACGCATGCAGATCGTTCTGATCCAGAGCCATCGGTACGACGCCCGGCAGCAACGTCTCCACCTCGGCCACGGCGTCGGCAGCACGTCGTACGCCGGAGAGCGTCGCCGGATCGGGGCTGAGTGGATGGTCGCCCGGCAGACCCGCGAACCAGTCGGCGATGTCGTGCACTGCCGCGGACAGCCGGGACGGAGTGAGTGAGGTCAGACCGCTCGCGAGCAAGGCATCCCCGACCGGAACGGTGTCGCGCTGGAGCCCGGCGTACTCGATCACGAGCCGGTGCCAGTCGGCGTGCTCCTGATCGCCGAGCGTCGGCCCCTGGTCTGCGGTCAGGAACCAGCCGCGGTCGGCGTCGATCGCCAGCGGCGCGACGACGTGCTGTGGCAGCGCCTGCGCCATCGCTCCGACCAGCGCGGCCTCGAAGGCCTGGCCGGGGTTGTTCTCCTTGAACCAGAACAGGCCGTGGTCGGTCGGATAGCACCAGACGGCCGCCCAGAAGCGGATCTTGTACGGCACCGGGGCGCCGGTGACCGCAGTCCCCGCATCCGCCAACTGCGATCGAACCCAGCCGTCGGCCTCGGCGAACCAGTCGTCACCGGTCCAGCGCCGTACCCACTGCCCCTCGGCGTCCGGCTGCAACGACCTCGCCCGGGGCGCTCGTCTGTCCACCTGTCCGGGCCGGGTTCAGCTGGTGTAGTCGCGGAAGCCTCGGCCGGTCTTGCGGCCGAGGTAACCGGCGGTGACCAGGTGCTCGAGGAGCGGGGCCGGGGCGAAGCCGGGCTCGCGGAACTCGAGGTAGAGGGTGCGCTGGATGGCCAGCGAGACGTCCAGGCCGACCACGTCGAGGAGCTCGAACGGCCCCATCGGGAGGCGGCAGCCGAGCTTCATCGCGGCGTCGATGTCGTCGACGTTCGAGTAGTGCGCCTCGAGCATCCGGACCGCGTCGTTCAGGTACGGGAACAGCAGCGCGTTCACGATGAACCCGGCCCGGTCGCCGCAGCGCACCGGGTGCTTGCCGGCGGCAACCGCCAGCGCGGCGACCGTGTCGGCCACGTCAGCGGACGTGCTCACAGTGCTCACGATCTCGACCAGCTTCATCACCGGCGCCGGGTTGAAGAAGTGCAGACCGACCACGTCGCCCGGCCGCTTGGTCGCCATCGCCAGTTCGATGACCGGCAGCGACGAGGTCGTCGTGGCCAGGATCGCGCCCGGCTTGCAGATCTCGTCGAACGTCTCGAACAGCGCCTGCTTGACGCTCAGCTCCTCGACCACGGCCTCGACCACCAGGTCGACACCGGCGAGGTCGTCGAGTTTCGCCGTACCGACGATCCGGCGCAGGGCCGCGTCGCGCTCGTCCGACGAGAGCTTGCCGCGCTGCACGCCCTTCTCCAGCGAGCGTTCCAGGGCGGCCCGGACCCGGTCCACCTTCTCGGTGCCGCGGGCAACGTAGAGCACGTCGTACCCGGCCTTGGCGCAGACCTCGATGATGCCGGCCGCCATCGTGCCGGAGCCGACCACGCCGACCTGCTTGACCGGGCGGACTGCTGGTGCCTCAGCTGACGTCGACGGGGTGAGCTCGTCGTCCAGCACGACCGGGGAGTCGGCGGACTCGTAGGTGTAGAAGCCGCGGCCGGTCTTGCGGCCGAGCAGGCCGGCGGTGACCATCTGCTTGAGGATCGGGGCCGGCGCGTGCAGGCGGTTGCGGCCCTGCTTGTACATCGTGTCGAGGATCTCGTACGCCGTGTCGAGACCGATCAGGTCGAGCAGCGCGAGCGGGCCCATCGGGTAGCCGCAGCCGAGCCGCATCGCGGCGTCGACGTCTTCACGGGTGGCGTACCGCGACTCCACCATCGAGACGGCGTGGTTCAGGTAGCCGAACAGCAGTGCGTTCGCGATGAAGCCGGCCCGGTCGGCCGCGACCACCGGGACCTTGTCCAGCCGGCGCGCGAGCTCTTGGACGTCCTCGACCACATGCGGCTCGGTGACGACGGTCTTGATCACCTCGACGAACTCCTGCACCGGCGCCGGGTTGAAGAAGTGCATCCCGACCACGCGGCGCGGACGCTGGGTGGCGACCGAGATCTCGGTGACGGACAACGACGAGGTGTTGGTGGCCAGGATCGCGTCCTCGCGGACGACCTTGTCGAGGGCGGCGAAAACCTCCCGCTTCAGCTCGAGCCGCTCGATCACCGCCTCGACCACCAGGTCGCAGTCGGCGAGGGCATCCATCGTGGTGGCGAAGGTGACCCGGTCGAACAGCGCCTGCTGCTCCTCGACCGACAGCTTCCCGCGCTTCACCGCCCGGTCGGTCGAGTGCTGGATGTGCCCGCGGCCGCGCTCGGCCGCCGCCTCGTCGCGCTCGACGCCGACCACGGTCAGCCCGTTGCGCGCGAACACCTCCGCGATCCCGGCGCCCATCGTGCCGAGACCGACCACACCGACCGTCTTCAAATCCCGAGCCATGGGCCGAACTATGCCAGTCCCCCTACTGGTCCGCCCATGAGCTGAGTCACCCAGGAGGCCAACCTCACACCTCCTCGTACACCACCGGCGACAGCAGCCACCCGTCGAGCAGCCACTCCGGATCCGGCGCCCCGGCCACCGCGATCTGACTCGGCCAGGAAGTAGTGCTGCGTCCGCAGCCCGAAATGCACGACCGCCACGAGGCCGCGGATCTTCACCAGCAGGCCCAGCTCTTCGAACGCCTCGCGCCGGGCCGCCTCCGCCGGGCTCTCGCCGTCTTCGATCTGACCGCCGGGCAGGGTGTGGTACGTCATCCTGTCCCGCACCCGCTCGATCGCGGCGACGCCCTCCCGGGTCAGCAGCACGATCCCGGCCCGCATCATGGGCGGGTCGCCAGGACATGGAACCAGAAGCCGATCCTGGTCTCGCCGCGGTCGAGGCGGTCGATCGTCCAGCCGGTGGTGGTGAGTAGCTCGCGCAACGGTTCCTCCTGCCACAGGACGAAATGGCGCGGCAGGTCGAGGTGCCGGTTGGACCACTCCTCGCCCTTGCCCTCGCGGGTGGTGAAGGCGAGCACCGGCGCCGCTCGCGCCGCCTTCCGTAGTACGTCGGCGAGTTGTGCCCGGTCGAAGTGCAGGAACACCGCGTCGGCGAACACCGCGTCGTACGGGCCGCCGAAGTCGTCGGTGAGCGCGTTCAGCCGATCGGCGTCGTACCCGTCGGCGCGCATCATGTCGAGGAAGGCCTGCGCCGCGTCGGTACGCCGAACGACGAAACCGCGCCGCTCCAGCTCGATCGCGTCCCGGCCGGTGCCGCTACCGAGCTCGAGGACGCGCGCCCCGGGACGGATCGCCTGTGCCAGCTGATCGATCAGCAGGCCGTTGGGTTCGGTGGGAATCGACTCCCGGAACTTCTCGGCGGCCTGCTCGTACGACGCCAGCGTGACCTCGTTGTCGCTCGGCAACCGCGTCCACCCGTCACCGTTGTGCTCGACGATCGCCGGCAACCGCAGCCCGAGATCCGCGCCGAGCACGACCACGGTCTCGCCCCGATGCAGGTCCGCGATCGCCTGCAGCTCCTCGTCGGGACGCCGTACCAGCTCCGGTACGACGGTCAGCCGCACGCCGAGCCGCTCCGCCAACCGCGCGCCCGCCGCCGCCTCGAAAGGTCCCGCATACACCCGGGCAATCCGCTCCCCGACCGCCGGCTCCACCACATCCCCAGGTAACAGCAGAATCCGCGCGGGGCACATGAGATTCATCCGCGAACGTACTCCAACGCCTCGGCGGCATACTCCGGCCAGACCTTGCGTCCGACCTTCAGGCAGGGCATGCCGTACATGCTGCCCTGGATCACCCGGGACGGCCAGGCGACCGCCATGCATTCTCACGAACCCTCGGCGCCGGTGGAGTGCCCGGGGAACACCTTGGCGCCGGGTTGGATCAAGCCTGCGGCGTTGTTGACCGCAGTGGCGGCCTCGCCGAACGCAACCGAGATCAGCTTGACCTTGCCGTCGTAGTCGACGATGTCACCCGCGGCGAACACGCGCGGCAGGCTTGTCCGCATCGCCGAATCGACCACGATGTGCCGCTTGCGCTGGTCGAGACCCCAGCGCGTGAAGGGCCCGAGGTCGGCGGTGAAGCCCAGCGCGGCGACAACGGTGTCCACCGGCAGCGTCCGTCGCTCGCCGGTCAGGTTGTCGAAGATCTCCGCCGATTCCACCCGGTCGTTGCCGTTGATGCGGGCCACCTCGTACGGCGTGAGCACCTCGACACGGCTCGACAGGCCAGGTCGTCCAGCCGCTTGACGAAGTAGCGCAGGCCACGGTCGGCGAAGTCGTCAGCGTCAGGCAACGGCCGCGGCGTGAACGTCCCGATCCCGCCCGTGATCAGCACAGCTTTCGCCTGGATGACGGCGCCGAGGTGCGTGGTCACCGTGGCAACCTCGTTGTCGACGACGAGCTCTTCGGCCCGATGGCCCAGCAGGTACTGCGGTTTCGCGGTCGCCGCCTGATCGGCCAGTGCGTCGACCAGGTCCTGCCCCTTGATCGCGACGAAGCCGGCGACGTCGTAGATCACCTTCTCCGGGTACAGCGCCGACACCTGACCACCGAGCTCGGGCAGCGAGTCGATCACCGCGACGGAGTACCGCCGGAAACCGGCGTAGTACGCCGC
Source organism: uncultured Actinomycetota bacterium (assembly GCA_963770725.1). GTDB lineage: Bacteria > Actinomycetota > Actinomycetes > Propionibacteriales > Kribbellaceae > Kribbella. The sequence continues at coordinate 219,540 of CAVYQT010000002.1, read as the reverse complement.
GTAGAGTCCGGCTGGTCCGGCTCCAATGACCAGCAGATCGGTCTCGGTCGTGCTCACGCTTTCAGCGTAAGTCGATCCAGCCGGCTGTCACTCGCGGACGAACTCCATCGCCTGCTCCGCGTACTTGGTCCAGTTGGCCGAGTGCTCCAGCGGAACCAGCACCCACTCCTTCATCGGCCGCCCCATCCCGGGATCGAACGGCTCGGCACCCGGCAACGCCAGCGCCTGCGCCCGCGGTTCGGGTGGCAGCTTGAAGTTCATCGCATCACCCCACAACCCGGCCAGCATCTTGCGGCCGATCTTCAGGCAGGGCATCCCGAACATACTGCCCTGCACGACCCCCGACGACTCCAGAGCGGCAGCGACAGCGTCGTACTCCGATCGCGCCCGCGGGCTGGTCTCCGGTCCCATACCCGGCAGCCTCTCACCAACACCGGCATGGCGCCATGGAGCCGGGGCGAGGAGTCGACTACGGTGTTTCCTCGTGCGTCTGGTGATAGCTCGTTGCTCAGTGGACTACTCCGGCCGGTTGACGGCCCATCTGCCGATGGCGCCGAGGCTGCTGATGGTGAAGGCGGACGGGTCGGTGCTGATCCACGCCGACGGCGGCTCGTACAAGCCGCTCAACTGGATGTCGCCGCCGTGCAAGCTGACCGAGGATGACGACGTCTGGAGCGTCACCAACAAGGCGGGCGAGGAGCTGCGGATCACCATCGAGGAGGTGCACAGCGACACCGCCTACGAGCTCGGCACCGACCCGGGCCTGATCAAGGACGGCGTCGAGGCGCACCTGCAGGAACTGCTCGCCGAGCACGTCCAGACCTTCGGCGAGGGCTGGACCCTGGTACGACGCGAGTACCCGACCGCGATCGGCCCGGTCGACCTGCTCTGTCGCGACGCCGACGGCAGGCACGTCGCGGTCGAGATCAAGCGCCGCGGCGAGATCGACGGCGTGGAGCAGCTGACCAGGTACGTCGAACTCCTCAACCGCGACCCGATGCTCGCCCCGGTCCGCGGCATCTTCGCCGCCCAGCTGATCAAGCCCCAGGCCAAGGTGCTGGCCACCGACCGCGGCCTGGAGTGCGTGACCGTCGACTACGACGCCCTCCGCGGCATGGAATCCGACGTCCTCCGGCTGTTCTGATCCACCGCTTCGTCACCGAGGAACGGTCGGTGGTGTTGCGAGAGACGGTCACCCGCCACCTGCACATTCTCGAGCGGGCCGGGCTGGTGCAGGTCACCCTGCGAGGCCGGGAGCGGGTCTACAGCCTGGACACCGGTCCGCTGTTCAGCGTCGGTGACCGGTGGGTGCACAGGTTCCGGTGAGGACGTGGAGCGCTGCGCCACTACCGACGGCCGCCGATCTGGGCGGCCGTCGGGTTGTTGTGGCTACGGTTCGAAGGGGCTCAGGAGTCGTCGCTGAAGGTTCCGCCGAAGTGGTCGGAGTTGCCGAAGGTCGCTGGGCAGTTGTTGTTGGGTCCTGGGCGCAGTTCTGTGGAGTGTGTGGCGGGCAGTTCAGCTGCCGCGTCTTGGTCCTCCTTCTGGTCTCCCACGATGGGTTCGGTGGTGCCGGCCAGGACGTCCTCGACGAACGCCTGACGGTAGGTGTTGATGGCGGGGCAGACGGCTGCGTTGCGCATGTCGTTCCAGACGGCGGAGCCATAGGCCCGGGTGGCGACGGCGTAGTTGTAGTCGCCGAGGAACTCCGAGGTCAGGCTGTTGGCGCTGGACGCGCGTCCGTCGCCTACTGCGCCACGCAACAATGTGGTGAACGCGCCGACGGTGTGGGCCGTGCCGGCGATGTCGGCGTGCCGGACCACGCCCAGCACCCGGCGTGGGGAGGTTGTGTCGTTGCGCCATGGGTCGAGCCAGGCGTTGTAGACCAGCCACGCGTCGGTGCCGTCGGGCGAGATTGCCACCGCCGGGAAGTTGGCTCGGTCGCTGCCCTCGCTGACCACCACCTTGGCCGAGTAGGTGCCGCCGCCGTTGGTCGAGCTGACCAGGAACGCCTTCTCGAGGTTGGTTCCCTGACTGGCGTCGGACCAGGTGAGCAGGATCTGGTCGGTGGCATCCTCACCAGTTGGCGCACCGTTGGCGATGTCGAACGACGGGAAGGTGTTGGTTCGGGCGCCCGCGATGCCGTCGATGGTGAACCGGCCCTGCGCGGGGTCGAACTGCCCGATTCCGCCGAGTCCTGAGACCACGGCCCTGGGGCGCTCGAAATTCTGCCCACCGTTGAAGGACCGGGCCTGGAAGAAGACGCCCTGGCGCGTTCGGATGTCGGTGCCGATCCACACCACGTAGACCACGCCTTGGCTGTCGGTTCGGATGGCACAGCCCTGCCGTCCGCCGGTCTGGTTGTTGTTGGTCGCCGCGGACAGCTGGCGCGTGGTCCACGTGTCGCCGCCGTCGGTGGAACGAGCGAACAGCACCGGCTCGGATCCGGCGGTCCCGCGGAATCCGACGTTGCAGACGTAGGCGTTGCCGAAGTGGGGGCTGGTCTCGGCCTGGTCGGCCCAGACCTGTTCCTTGTCGCTGAACAGGGCCTGGTTCTGCCTGGTCACGACCACCGGGTCCATCCAGGCGTCGTTGTCACCGGCGAGGGCGCCCGCCAGGTCATCGGTGCGGGACACCGCGATGGCTGCATCGCCAGGGAAACCGGGATTGCCCGGGAAGTTGGTGGCGATGTTCGCGTAGTACAGCCGCTGCCCGTTGGCCCAGGAGAAGTTTCCTGCGGCGTCGGGAACGGGACCGAAGACCAGCTCCGGGTCGCCGTTGGAGACCATGCCGTTGACGGCGTAGTTGGGCAGCGTGCCGATCGGGCCGTTGGGATCGGGCACGCAGCCGGTGTCGCCGGCCGGGGGTTGGCCAGGCGCGACGTCTGGTGCGCCGAGGCAGGACGCTGTGGCGCGCGCCGAGAAGCCGGTGTACGTCGGTTGCGTCCACGTGCGGCCGGAGTCGGTCGAGAACTGGATGCCGGACAGGCCCACGCCCGGGGTGAACGGGCAGGTGCGGTCATCGCCGGCGTTACACGCCTCCATGTCGATGTTGTCGTTGGCTCCCGCCGCGAGGATCGCGGGGTTGACCGGGTTCACGGCCAGACCCGGCTCGTTCTGCTTGTTCTGGGAGAACAGCTGGTCATTGCTGCCGACGGTGACCTCGGTCGACCCGCCGGGTGTGATCGGCGCCGCCTGGGCCAGCGTGGGGACAAGTAGTGCTGCGACTGCCGCGGCGACCGTCGCGGCGACATTGATCCTGCGCATGACGCTCCTCGGGTAGATGGATCGTTAATGCGCGGCGCGCCCGGCCGCCAGAGAGAACTGGTCGGGTGGTCGCAACCCCTGAGTTTCGTCCGTTCGCGGCGCCCCGGCAAGGGGAAGCCGCCGCCGGGGCCTGCGCGCGGCAGGGCTGGCGGTCCACGAAGGTGCTGAACCGAATTGGAAGCGCCTGGCAGACGCCGCCGGCTGGGTGACGCGACGACGAACCGGCCAAAGTCTGCGAGCAAGCAGACCTGATCCAGCGGGCGCGTCGATTTCACTCCGGCTGGGCGACAGGAGTAAGGTCCACGCCCGGTACTGGTCTGGCCGGATCCTGCCCAAACAGGCAAATTTGCCCGATTTCGGGCAAGACCTTGGCTTTGACCTCTCATAGACTGCACAGTTGACGCGTGATCAGTGAGGCGACGGCGGGTCCGGTGGACGAACTCGCCGAACAGATCAGCCGGACCACCGGCCTTCCCCCGGACGACGCGCGCCGGGTGGTCGCCGACGTCCTGGCCTATTTCACCGAGACGACCGAGGAGTACGTCCGCCGCCGGCACCGTGAGCTGCAGACCTACGGTGCCCGCAACGACGAGATCTTCGCCCGGCTCGGCACCGAGCTCCGGCACTGGCCGGTCCGCTCACCCGAACTCTCCACCCGGCAGCTGCGACGGATCGTCTACGGCTGACGGGGACCTCTCCACGTGAGTCCGCCGGGCGGCGGACCCTCCTACGACAACCTCCGAAAGGCATGAACACATGTGCGGAATCGTCGGGTACGTCGGCACCAAGCCGGCCGCGCCCATCCTGGTGGACGGACTGGCGCGGCTGGAGTACCGCGGCTACGACTCGGCGGGTGTCGCCGTACTCGGGTCGAGTGAGCTGAAGGTGCACAAGGACGCCGGCCGGGTCCGCGAGCTGGAGGCGTCGCTGCCGAAGCGGTTCGGCGGGAAGCTCGGCATCGGCCACACCCGGTGGGCGACCCACGGAGGTCCGAGCAAGGACAACGCACACCCGCACGCCAGCGGCAACGAGCGGATCGCCGTCGTCCACAACGGCATCTTCGACAACGCCGGCGCGCTGCGCGCCCAGCTGGAGGAAGCCGGCGTCAAGCTGCGCTCGGAGACCGACACCGAGGTGCTCGCGCACCTGATCGAGCAGTCCGAGGGCAGCACGCTCGAGGAGAAGGTGATGGCCGCCCTGCGCCGGATCGAGGGCACCTACGGCATCGCCGTGATCGACCTCGACTTCCCGGACCGGATCGTGGTCGCCCGCAACGGCAGCCCGCTGATCCTCGGCATCGGCGACGGCGAGATGCACGTCGCCTCCGACGCGGCCGCGCTGATCCGCTACACCCGGCAGGTCGTGTACCTGGACGACGGCGAGCTGGCCACCGTCCGCGCCGACGGCTACCGCACCTTCACCCAGGACGCCGCGCCGACCACCAAGACCGCCAAGACGGTCGAGTGGGAGGCAGACGAGTACGAGCGCGGCCTGCACGAGCACTTCATGATGAAGGAGATCCACGAGCAGCCGGACGCCGTCGGCCGGGCCATCCGCGGCCGTCTGGACGAGCGCTTCCACACCGTCCACCTGGGCGGCCTGAACATGGACGCGCGGGAGGCCCGGGAGATCAAGCGGGTCAAGATCCTCGGCTGCGGTTCGGCGTACTACGCCGGCCAGATGGGCGCGCAGTTCATCGAGGAGGTGGCCCGGATCCCCGCCGACGCCGAGCCGGCCTCGGAGTTCCGCTACCGCAACCCGGTGGTCGAGCGGGACACCCTCTACATCGCGGTGAGCCAGTCCGGCGAGACGCTGGACACCCTGGTCGCGGTCCAGGAGCTGAAGCGCAAGGGCGGCCGGGTGATCGGCCTGGTCAACGCGGTCGGCTCCAGCATCGCCCGTGAGGTGGACGGCGGCGTCTACCTGCACGCCGGCCCGGAGGTCTCGGTCGCGTCCACCAAGGCGCTGACCAACATGGCGGTCGCGTTCGCGATGCTCGGCATCCACCTCGGCCGGATCCGCGACGTCTCCCCCGCCGACGGCCGCCGGCTGATCGAGGGCCTGAAGAAGCTCCCCGGGCAGATCGCCGAGATCGTCGCCCAGGAGGAGGAACTGGCCAAGATCGCCGGCCGGCTGGCCCAGCACGAGAGCCTGTTCTTCGTCGGCCGGACCCGCGGCTACCCGGTCGCCCGCGAGGGTGCGCAGAAGCTGAAGGAGATCTCCTACCGGCACGCCGAGGCGTACCAGACCTCCGAGCTGAAGCACGGCCCGCTGGCGCTGATCTCGCCGGACGTGCCGAGTGTCGCGATCGTCCCGCAGGACGAGCTGCTCGACCGCAACATCGGCGCGCTGCACGAGATCGGCGCCCGCTCCGGCCCGCTGTACGTCGTCACGCACCCGGGTGTGGACATACCGGACGGGGTGGCGGCGAAGATCGTCGTACCGAAGAACGAGCCGGAGCTCGACCCGATCCTGCTGACCATCCCGCTGCAGATCATCGCCTACTACGCAGCCGTTGCCCTCGGCCACGATGTCGACAAGCCGCGCAACCTGGCCAAGTCGGTCACCGTCGAGTAGTCCCGGACCGCCACGCCCTCACAACTGCAGTCCCTTGGCCCTCGTCACGCTCGTCGTGGCGGGGGCCGCTGGATTGTGATGGCCCTCAGATCCGGCACCCGGCTGTGCGACTCCACCGAGAGCCCGTCGCATCGCATCGGCCGCGCTCACTTCGTTGCCCCGCTCGGCACCGAGGCGCTTGTACGGGTGCAGACCGAACCGGTCCACCAACTGCCGGCAGACCTCGACTCCGCGCACCGAGTTGCCCGCCGGGTCCAGTCGTGGCGAGAACACCACCACGGCCAGCCGCTTCTCCGGCACGACCATCATCACGTTGCCGGAGACACCGCTCTTGGCCGGCAGACCGACCATGTCCGCGAATTTGCCGGAGTCGTTGTACATCCCGCTGTGCCCCATCACGGACAGCACCCGGCCGACGGTCTCCTGGGAGAACACCCGCTCGCCCGAGTACGGCGCGACACCGCCGTTCGCCAGCGTGGCACCGGCCGCGGCCAACCGGACCGCGTCGACCTCGAGCGAACAGACCTGGAAGTAGAAGTCCGCCGCCGCGGCGGGACCGCCCGGGTCGCTCGGGTTGACTCCCTTCAGCCTCCCCTCGGCGGCCATCAGGCTCGCCAGCCCACGGTTCCCGTGCCCGGTGTCCCGCTCGGCCAGGTACGTCGCCCCGTCGAGCAACGGCGGTCGACGACCGGTCATCCTGGCCCACGTGTCCTGGACCGAGGCCAACCGATCGGACGACTCACGGCCGGTGTCGACCATCGCGAGCGTCGCCATGGCTCCGGCGTTGATCATCGGGTTGTGCGGCGTACGATCCTGGTCGAGGGACAGCCGGAAGTCGTTGAAGGTCCCGCCGCTCTGCTCCTGACCGACCCAGCGGTGCACCTCCTCCGGACCGAGTTGCTGCAGCGCCTTCGCGTAGTTGAACGGCTTCGAGGTCGACTGCACGCTGAACCCCAGCTCGGCGTCGCCGACCTGGAAGAGCTGGCCGTCCGCCGTACACAACGCGATCCCGAACCTGTCCGGATCGGCGTTCTTCAGGGTCGGGATGTACTGCGCGACCTCGCCGTCCCGGTTGTTCTGCAGGTCCTCGTGGATCCGCGCGATCTCCCGGGCGAAGTCCATGAACTCCGACGGAGACACCGCCAGGTCGCCCTGCAGGGCACGCTGGACCACACCGTCGCCGTGCTGCGCGATCCGGGTGAACTGCTGGTAGTCGATCCGGATCGGCTGACTGTCGATCCCCAGCGGCCGGCCATCGGGATCGCGCAGGTCCGCGAGCGCCGACCGGAGTCGCGGGTCTCCCGGCTGGATCCCGGCCTGTCCCAGTCGGCTCAGCAACTCCCACGCCCAGATCTGGCCGTCGCGGTCCTGGTCGAGCGAGTCGAACAGCCGGCGGTGCGCCAACTCCGACACATCCATCGGTGATCTCCCTTCCCGAGTTGCAGAGCCCAGACGAGAGCGACAGCCTGTCCGGCTCCTGTTTCCGGTCCGGATCCGCGGTGTTACGCCGACATCAAACAGCCAGTCGTCATACAGGTTGACTACTTGTAGGATGACCGAATGCCGAGTGATCAGATCTTCTCAGCGGGGAGATCGTGCCCGGGGAGAAGTTGCCGGCGGAGAGCTCGCTGGTGGAAGAATTCGGGGTCAGCCGGACGGTGGTGCGGGAGGCCGTCTCCCGGTTGCAGGCGGCCGGGCTGGTGGAGACGTTCCAGGGGCGTGGATCGTTCGTGTTGTCGGTGCCGGCGGCAACGGATCGGTTCGCGTTGGGCGACGTGCGGTCGCATCGGGACGTGCTGGAGTTGCTCGACTTCCGGATCGGGGTGGAGAGCGAGGCGGCCGGGCTGGCGGCGGGACGCCGTACCGAGCATCAACTGAAGGGGATCGAGCGGGCGCTCGACGACTTCCGCCGGATCGGTGACGACCCGAGCCGCTCGGTCGAAGCCGACTTCGCCTTCCATCTGAAGGTTGCGGCGGCGTCCGGGAACCGCTTCTACAGCGAGCTGATCGGCTCCTTGGGCCCGATGATGATCATGCTGCCGCGTACCCGCCTGGACCCGGCGTACGAGATGTCGGATGCCAGTCACCTCGCCCGGGTCGTGCTCGAGCACGAGAACATCTACGCCGCGATCGCCCGCTCCGACGCCGAGGCGGCGCGGGCAGCGGCGCGGGTGCACCTGTCGAACACCCGGCACCGGCTGACCAGCGAGGGGTCTCAGGGATGTTTTCGCTCGACCAGCTGAACGCCTTCGTCGCCGTCGCCGAGGAATTGCACTTCGGCCGCGCCGCCGATCGGCTCAACATGACCCAGCCGCCACTCAGCCGGCAGGTGCAGAAGTTGGAGCGGGAGGTCGGCGTCCGGCTGCTCGAGCGCGACAACCGCCGGGTGGTGCTGACCGAGGCCGGCCGGGCGTTCCTGATCGAGGCTCACCGGCTGCTGGCGCTGGTCGAGACAGCAGGCGATCTGGCCCGCCGCGTCGACCAGGGCGCGGCCGGCACGCTGCGCCTCGGGTTCACAGCCACCTCCGCTATCCGGACGCTCGGCCCGCTGCTCCGCCGGATCTCCGAAGAGCTGCCAGATGTCGACGTGATCCCGCACGAGCGCGTCACGCCCGCGCAGATCGACGGTCTGCTCCGGGGCGAGCTGGATCTCGGCCTGGGCCGGCCGCCCGTCGACACCCAGGTCCTCGACTCCCGGATCGTGTACCGCGAGCCGCTGTGTGCCGTTGTCCCGAGCAACCATCGGCTCGCGACGCTGGGCCGGCCGCTGTCCCCGGCCGACTTCGCCGACGAGCAGGTGATCAGCTACTCCCCGAGCCAGGCCCGCTACTTCCACGAACTCACGGTCCGCTTCCTCGCCGATGCTCAGCCACGGATCGAGCAGCGGGTCCAGCAGGTCCTCACGGTGATCCTGCTGGTCGCGGCCGGTCGCGGGGTGGCCCTCGTACCGGCGTCAGCGCGCAGTCTCGGCGTCGAAGGCGTCACGTACTGCGAGGTCGGCGTACCGGGAGAGCCCGTCGAACTGCACGCGATCTGGAACCGCGACTCGACCAACCCAGTCCTCCACCGAGTCCTCACGATGCTCTCAGAGCATCACTGGATCCAAAATGGATCTTGGACAGGCATCTGAACCGCTTCCTAGTCTGACGGTGTGACCCACTACTCCCCCAGCGAACTGGCCGCTCAGCTCAAGACCGGGCTGCTGTCCTTCCCCGTCACACACTTCAACGCGGACCTGAGCTTCAACGAGACCGGCTACCGCGAGCACCTGGCCTGGCTGAGCCAGTACGACGTGGCCGGCCTGTTTGCCGCGGGCGGCACTGGGGAGGGCTTCTCACTCACCCCGGCCGAGATCGACACCGTCGCGCGGACGGCGGTCTCGGAGGTCAACGGCAAGGTCCCGGTCCTCGCGCCGGCCACCGGCGGGACGGCCACTGCGATCGCCCAGGCCCAGGCCGCGGAGGCCTCCGGCGCCGACGGTGTGCTGCTGCTTCCGCCGTACCTGACAGAGGCTGGCCAGCGTGGTCTGATCGAGCACGTGTCCGCCGTCTGCCGCAGTACGTCGCTCGGCGTCACCGTGTACAGCCGGGCCAACGCGATCCTCAACGATTTCTCCGTCGCCGAACTCGCCGACCGCAACGTGAACCTGGTCGGCCTCAAGGACGGCGTCGGCAACATCGAAATGATGACCCGCACCTACGCCCGGGTCGGCGACCGGCTCACGTACATCGGCGGCCTGCCGACCGCGGAGACCTTCGCACTCCCGCTCCTGCAGCTCGGCGTCAGCACGTACTCCTCGGCGATCTTCAACTTCGTCCCCGAGTTCGCCCTCGGCTTCTACGCCGACGTCCTGGCCCAGGACCGCGCATCCGTCTACCGCAAGCTGAACGACTTCGTCCTGCCGTATCTCGACATCCGGGACCGGACCAAGGGGTACGCCGTCTCGATCGTCAAGGCCGGCGTCACCGCGATCGGCCGCTCCGCCGGCCCGGTCCGCCCGCCACTGCAGGACCTGACCGACGAGGAACTCGCCCAGCTCACCGACCTGATCGGCAAGATCAAGTGACGCCCACCATCACCTCAGTCGAGGTTGTGCCTGTTGCCGGGTACGACAGCATGCTGCTCAACCTGAGTGGTGCGCATGGACCGTTCTTCACGCGCAACGTGGTCATCCTGACCGACAGCTCCGGCAACACCGGGCTGGGTGAGGTGCCGGGCGGCGCGAAGATCGCGTCGACGATCGCCGAGGCCGCGGAGTTCCTGCTGGGCAAGGAGATCTCGCGGTATCGGCAACTGCTGCGCACGGTCGGTCAGGCATTCGCCGATCGCGATGCCGGCGGTCGTGGTCTGCAGACCTTCGACCTCCGGACCACGGTGCATGCGGTGACCGGGATCGAGTCGGCGCTCCTCGACCTGTTCGGGCAGCACCTCGGCGTACCGGTGGCGGAGCTCTTGGGCGATGGGCAACAACGCGAGAGCGTGCCGGTGCTCGGGTACCTCTTCTATGTGGGTGATCCGGCGCGTACGGAGCTGCCCTATCTGACCGGTGACGGGTTCGGTGATCGCTGGTCCGCAGTACGACGGCAGCCCACGCTCACGCCGGACACTATCGTCGCGTTGGCCGAGGCGGCGCAGGAGCGGTACGGGTTCGCCGACTTCAAGCTGAAGGGTGGGGTGTTCGCCGGCGCGGAGGAGATCGAGGCGGTGACCGCGCTGGCGAAGCGGTTCCCGTCGGCACGGATCACGGTCGATCCCAACGGCGCCTGGCCGGTGCGCGAGGCGATCGCGTTGTGCTCGGGTCTGGACGACGTACTGGTGTATGTCGAGGACCCGTGTGGCGCCGAGCCGGGGTTCTCCGGCCGGGAGACGATGGCCGAGTTCCGGCGGGCCACGGGTCTGCGTACGGCGACCAACATGATCGCCACCGATTGGCGCGAACTGGCGCACGCGATCCGGGCCGGTGCCGTGGACATCCCGCTGGCGGATCCGCATTTCTGGACGATGGCCGGGTCGGTGCGGGTAGCGCAGTTGTGCAACGACTTCGGGCTGACCTGGGGCTCGCACTCGAACAACCACTTCGACATCTCGCTGGCGATGTTCACGCAGGTCGGGGCGGCCGCGCCGGGTGACATCACCGCACTCGACACGCACTGGATCTGGCAGGACGGTCAGGCGTTGACCAAGGAGCCACTGCAGATCGTTGACGGTGCGATCGCCGTACCGACACGTCCTGGCCTCGGTGTCGATCTGGATCGGGACGCATTGGCCGCCGCGCACGAGCTGTACCAGGAGCACGGGCTCGGGGCGCGGGACGACGCGGTCGCGATGCAATACCTGGTGAAGGACTGGGCGTTCGACCCGAAGCGGCCCTGTCTGGTGCGCTGATGTTCACCTCGTGTTGCCAAAGGTAGGTTTCGATCGGTTGCAGTCGTCCAGACCCTCGCACGGAGGAATCTCATGCGCTGGCAGAAGCCGCTCGCCGCTGCTGTTGTCCTGACCGCACTCACCGCCACGCTCACCGCTTCGGCAACACCGGCGGCGCACCCAGGCGGTGGCGACTGTTCGCGGGACGCCCGCTTCCTCGGGTTCAGCGACGCGCTGGACAAGACGACGTTCGAGGGCCAACCGGTGGCCGGGCTGTCCGCGCTGGACGTCACCGGCCCGAACAGCGCGCTGGCCTTGGTGGACAACATCACGACCACGCCGGCGCGCGTCTTCGACCTCGAGATCAGCAGCAAGCCGTCGGTCCGCGTGGACGGGATGACGATCCTGCGCCGGCCGGACGGTACGCCGTACACGGGTGCCGACTTCGACGGCGAAGGACTCGTCGTCGAACGTGGCGAGCGGACGATCCTGGCGACGTCCGAGCGGGAGCCGTCGATCCGCCGCTTCCGGTTGTCGGACGGGCTGCAGACAGGCGAACTGCCGGTGCCCGCGCGCTTCCAGGTCGCGCCGGCCGGTGAGGCGACGACCAACGCGACCTTCGAGGCGCTCGCCGCCGGCGTGGACGGGCGGTCGCTGTACGCCGGGATGGAAGGGCCGCTCGCGCCCGACGGCACGGATGCCGACGGGCGGTCGCGGAACCGGATCATCCGGTACGCCGGTTCGCCGGGTCACGACTACCGGCCGGTCGCGCAGTACGCCTACAAGACCGACCCGGGCCTGTCGCTGGTCGAGCTGGCCGCGGTGGATCGGGACGAACTGGTGTCGATGGAGCGCACGTTCACACCGGGTGTCGGCAACACGATCCGGGTGTTCACGGTGTCGCTGCGCCGCGCCGCCGACGTGACCGCGCGGGCCTCGCTGGCGGAGGCGCCGGACAAGGTGTTCCTGCAGAAGAAGCTGCTGTTCGACCTGGTCAACTGCCCGCCGTCGGGTGCGGTCGCCAAGCAGCCGCAGCCGAACCCGCTGCTGGACAACGTGGAAGCCCTCGCCCTCGGCGGGTACCTGCCCGGCGGTCGCCGCCAGCTCTACCTACTGTCGGACGACAACAACGGCGCCACCCAGATCACCCGCTTCTACTCCCTGGCCGTCGACCTGCACTGACGCCACATGGCGTGATACCTGCGAGCGCGTCACAATGTGTGAATGCGCGTGATCGTGGTGGGTGCGGGCGTGATCGGGCTGAGCTGCGCCGTCCGACTGGCCGAGGGCGGGTACGACGTCGCCGTGTTCGGCCGCGACCTGCCGCTGGAGACGACGTCGGCGGTGGCGGCCGCGATCTGGTACCCGTACCTGTCCGCGCCCGAGGATCGCGTCGCGGCCTGGTCCAGGACGTCGTACGACGAGTTCGCGAAGCTGGCCGAGCTCGAGCCGTCGGTGCGGATGCGGCACGGGCGGGAGTTCCTGGTGCACCGGACGCCGGATCCGCGCTGGGCCGACGTACTGCGTGATCTGACCAGGGTCGGGTCGCCGCCGACCGGGTTCGAGGACGGCTGGTCGTTCACGGCGCCGGTGGTGGAGATGCCGGTCTACCTGCAGTCGCTGGTCAAGCGCCTCGAGCAAGCCGGTGGCACGCTGACCCGCGCGGCCCTGTCGGCGCTGCCCACCACGGCCGACGTGGTGGTCAACTGCACCGGCCTCGGCGCCCGCCTGACCGCCTCCGACCCGACCGTCACCCCGGTCCGCGGCCAGGTGATGACGGTCGAGCAGTGCGGGCTGACCGACTGGCTGATCGCCGACCGCGGCCCGAACGACCTCACCTACGTCATCCCGCGGGAGAAAGACATCGTCGTCGGCGGCACCAGCGAGCCCGGCAACTGGAATCTCGCAGTCGACCAGACGACCGCGGACCAGATCCTCACCCGCGCCGCCGAACTGGTCCCCCAACTCAGCAAGGCGAAGATCCTCCGCCACCGCGTCGGCCTCCGGCCCGCCCGCCCGACGATCCGCTGCGAACTCGTCCGCACCACCAGCGGCGAACCGGTCATCCACTGTTACGGCCACGGCGGCGCGGGCGTGACGCTGTCCTGGGGCTGCGCAGGAGAGGTCTTCGAGCTGATCCATGGCATCTGACCGGCCGATCATCCTCGACGGCGGTATGTCCAACGCCTTGGAGGATCGGGGCCACGACCTCTCCGACGCGCTGTGGTCGGCTCGGTTGCTTCGCGATGCGCCGGAGGAGATCGCCGCGGTCCATCGCGCGTACTACGAAGCAGGCGCGATGGTCGCCACGACAGCCAGCTACCAGGCGAGTGTGGCCGGCTTCGAGCGGTTCGGGGTTCCGCGGGACGAGGCCGAGCAGTTGATCACCGCGAGCGTGCAGATCGCCCGTGAGGTCCGCGACTCATTCCCCGCCGGACGGCTGGTGGCCGCTTCCGTGGGACCGTACGGCGCCGTGCTCGCGGACGGCTCGGAGTATCGAGGGCGGTATGGCGTCAGCGCACAAGCCCTCCGCGATTTCCACGGACCTCGGCTGGAACTGTTGATCGACGCCGGGCCGGATCTCCTCGCTGTCGAGACCATCCCGGACGCCGCTGAGGCCGAGGTACTGGTTGGTTTGCTGGCCGAGCTGGACTTCCCGGCCTGGTTCTCCTACTCCATCTCGGCTGCGGAGACCCGAGCGGGTCAGCCGCTGGCGGATGCGTTCGCCGTGGTCGCCATCGACCAGGTGGTTGCGGTAGGCATCAACTGCTGCGCGCCGGACGACGTACAGCACGCCGTCGAGACGGCCATTGCGGTCACCGGCAAGCCGGCAGTCGCCTACCCGAACAGCGGTGAGTCGTGGGACGCCGGTGGACGTCGGTGGACCGGAGCTGCGTCGGACAGCACGAGCCTGGCGTCCGGGTGGTTCGACGCCGGTGCGACGTACATCGGAGGCTGCTGCCGGGTCGGTCCGGAGGACATCCGGGTCCTCGCCCAGACGCTAGACGCCTAGGACCTGGCACAACAGGTCCAGCGCCCCCGGGTACGCGTGGTCGGGTGGGGTGCCATAGCCGACGATGACTGCTTGCCGGGTCGCCGGGGTCGGGTCGAAGTGGTAGTTGCTGAGGGTGGCAAGGCCGAGACCCTGGCGGGCGGCCCGGGCGACGATGTCTTCGGCGTCGCCGGGAACGTCGAGGAGGACGTGCAGGCCGGCCGAGATCCCGGCGACCTTGACCTCGGGGGCGCGGACGGCGAGGAGCTCCACCAGACGGTCGCGACGACGGCGGTAGTGCAGACGGGATCGCCGTATCTGCCGGTCATAGTGGCCTGAGGCAATGAATTCGGCGAGGGTCAGCTGGTCCAGGGTGGCCGTCTGGAAGTCCGCCGTCCGCTTGGCCGCGACCACCGGCTCGATCAGCCACTGCGGCAACACCATCCACGCGAGTCGCAGCCCTGGCGCGAGACTCTTGCTCGCCGTCCCCGTGTACACGACGCGCTCCGGATCCAGCGCCTGCAGGGCACCCACCGACTGCCGGTCGTACCGGAACTCACCGTCGTAGTCGTCCTCGATCAGCACCGCCCCGGCTTCCCGGGCCCATTCGACAGCCGCCGTACGACGCTCAGGCGCGAGCGGAACGCCCGTCGGCATCTGATGCGCCGGCGTGAGCAACGCACCCTGACCCGACAGACCGGAGACCCGCGCCCCCAACTCGTCGACCGGGACCGGTACGGGTTCGAGACCGCGCGAGCGGATCACGTCCAGGTGCAGCGAGTACCCGAACTCCTCGACCGTAACCGTCGTCCCGCCCCGCGCCTTCAACACCTCGCCGAGCAGGTTCAAGGCCTGCACATAGCCCGAACAGATCAGGATCCGCTCCGGATCGGCCCGCACCCCGCGCGCCCGGGCGAGGTAGTCGGCAAGCATCCGGCGCAACTCGATCCGGCCGCGCGGATCGCCGTACCCGAAGGCTTCGTTGGGGGCCGAGGGCAACGCCTTCCGCGCCGCGGCCAGCCACTCACTCCGCGGGAACGTGGACACGTCGGGCGCACCCGGCATCAGGTCGTACCGGAAGCTCCTCGCCTCGGCCACGGAGGACGACAACTGCGGTACGGCGTCCGGCGGCGTGCCGGCCCGGTTGGCGACGACCGTGCCGGACCCCTGACGCGCGGTCAGCCAGCCCTCGGCAACCAACTGCCCATAGGCGTCGGCGACCGTGTTCCGGGCGATCCCCAGGTCACGCGCGAGTGACCGCGACGACGGCAGCCGCGTCCCGGCCGGCAACCGTCCGGTCCGGATCGAGTCGTGCAACGCCCGGACCAGGTCGTTCCGCCCACGCGTCTCGGCCAGATCCAGATGCAGGTCCGCCCCACCGGGCCGGGCACTGAATCGTCCATGGGTTCGGACTCTATTCCCCCTGCTCGTTGGGAACCGTGAGCGACTCCTCGAGCATTTCGATCATGTCCGCGTGCCGCTTCGCCGCGGTGTCCGATCGGCCCAGGGCGATGATGTCCAGGAACACGCTGCTGACGATGAGTTCGGCGGCGGTCCGCACCCGGGCCGGGTCGGCGACGACGTCCTCGGCACCGCTGAGCACCTCGGCGACCATGGTGGCCGCTTCGGCGAACAACTCGGCCGCGCGGGCGGCGATCTCCGGGCCGTGCCTGTGCCTCCCGGAAGACGATGATCCGGGCCGAGCGGTTGCGTTCCAGCTCCTCGGCCATCACGGTGACGACGGCACGCAGCCGCCGGTGAACCGAGCGCCCCTGCGCGGCGGTTCGGAGGACCTCACCGGGTGTCGGCCGTTCGCGGACGATGGCCATCAGGAGGTCCGTCTTGGTGGCGAAGTGGTAGAACACCAGGCCGGACGGAACCCCTGCCTCGTGGGCGATCCGCGCTGTCGACGTCGCGTCGTACCCGTAGTCGGCGAACAGCCGCTCGGCGGTCTCGATGATGACCTGCCGCTTGGTGTTGCGCCCCGGTGCGTGGCGTGGTGGTCATGGTTCGCCCCGTTCGGTGGCAGACCGGCGATCCCCCTTCAGGTCCGCGGCTGCCTCGGCAGCGCTCCGGAGTGCCTTGAAAACGTAGTCCGGCACCCGCAGGCCCTTCCGGTGGGCCCAGAGCAACTCGTGCTCGACCCTGTCCGACCTGGGTGGCGTAGTGCCGCAGGTCCGCATCGTCACCGGTGTTGATGGCCAGAGCCTTCATCACGTGCCCGAACTCCACCTTCTGCTGCTTCGTGTCGACACCGACCGGGCCGAACGTCTTCCGCCGCAACGTCCGCACCAGCCACCGCTGCCAGGACGCCAGCTGTGGCCAGAGATCACGGGCGGCGAACTGGTAGTAGGCGAAGTGACCCGGCTCCTGGCGGCGGATCGGCGCCACCACAGTGGCCGCGACGGCCCGCTCACCCATCTCGACCAGCCCGGCATGAAGCTTGTTGTAGGCAAGCACCGCCGATCGCTCGGTCGCCAGCCCGGTCAGGTAGTAGAGCATCCGGCTCACGTCCTGTACGGCGCTCACCCGGCCGAGTTTCCCGAGGAGCTTGAGCTTGAACGACACTTCAGTCACATTGGGCGTAGCGGCCTCGAGGCCGGCATGCACCTGCAGACGATCGAGGATGATCCCGTGACGCGTCTCCTGCGGAAGCCACACGTCGGCATAGAAATGCCGATCGACCTCCGGCGGGTCCGGCAGCAACAGGTTCAGCTCGAGCACGTTCCGCTCCACTTCGAGCTCGACGCGCGACATGTACGACAGCACCGGACCGAAGCGCTCCGCGAGCAGGTCGGGCCGGTGCATCGTGTAGTCCACGCTGTCGAGCGGGATCGGCGGGTGTTCCTCCCCCAGCCGATCGACATGGTCGGCCAACTTCGCCGTGTTTCGCCGACGCTTTCCCCGCCGAGCGACAGACACATCCACCAGCGCCATCTGCGGCACCTCACCCCATCGAAGGAATGTCCGATCGATCAGTCCCATCGTAGCGAGCAACTGACTGATCAGTCAGTCAATTCCTTGTGAAGTCAGCGACACCGGTTGTTCAGATGGTGATGGCGATCTTTCCGCGCACCTTCCCTGCGTCGAGCTGGCGCATCGCGTCCGGGGCCTGGTCGAGCGGGTAGGTCCGGTCGATGCTAGGCATCACCTGGCCGGCCTCGATCAGCTCGGTGAGGCGTTCGAGGTTGCTGCCGCTCTCCTTGTTGATGACGGAAGTGAGCCGCTGGCGTATGAACAGCGACACGATCAGCGCACCCAGTTGCCGGTGCATCCCGCCGGTCAGGCTGCCGCCCTCCTCGCCACCGGTGATGACCGCCGTGCCGGTGGCCGTGAGTGCACGCCGCAGCCGGGACAGTGACGGGTTGCCGGCGATGTCGATGATCAGGTCGTAGCGGTCGCCGCTCGCGGCGAAGTCATCGCGGGTGTAGTCGATGACGTGGTCGGCGCCCAGGGCCCGGACCAGGTCGAGTTTTGCGGTGCTGGCCACGCCGGTGACTTCGGCTCCGAGGGCCTTCGCCAGCTGTACGGCGTAACTGCCGACACCTCCCGATGCTCCGATGATCAGCACATGCTGGCCGGCCTGGATCCGGCCGGTAGTCAGCGCATCCATGGCAGTGAGCGCGGAGATCGGGACCACCGCGGCCTGCTCGAAGGAGAGGTTGGCCGGCTTCCGGGCGAGCTTGGCCTCGCGAGCGACGGCGTATTCGGCGAACGAGCCGGGGGCCACGCCGTACACCTCGTCACCGACGGCGAACTTGGTGACCGCGGAGCCCACGGCCTCGACGGTGCCGGCGACATCCCGGCCTGACACGGGGTTCCTCGGTCCACGCAGGCCCATGGCCAGTCGGAGAGCGTAGGGCTTGCCCGTCATCAGGTGCCAGGTGCCGCGGTCGAGGCCGGCCGCATGCACGTGGATGAGCAGTTCGTTGGCGCGGATCTCGGGCCGGGCGATCCGGTCGTGGCGCAGGACCTCGGCCGAGCCGTACCTGTCCTGGACGATCGCCCGCATGGTGGTCGTGGTCGTACTGGTGGCCATGGTGTTCCTCTGCTGTTCGAGGGGCGGTGCCGGCGTCGGTGCACCGCGCACCGATGGTTTTCGTACTTAGTACGGCCACCGTATCGTACTTTGTACGAAACTGCTATGGTCCGGGAATGGATGGAGCAGGCAAGCCCCAGGAGCGCACCCGGCTGAGCCGCGAGCGGGTGCTCGGCGCCGCGGTCACGGTGGCCGACGCGGGCGGGGCCGGATCGCTGACGATCCGCTCGATCGCCCAGGAGCTCGGCGTCAAGCCGATGTCGGTCTACTACCACGTGGCGAACAAGGACGAGATCCTCGACGGCATCGTCGACTTCGTCTTCAGCCAGATCGAACTGCCGTCCACCACCGGCGACTGGCGGGCCGAGATCGAGCGGCGCGCGGTGTCGGCCCGTCAGGTGCTGCGCAAGCACAGCTGGGCGATCGCGCTGATGGAGTCGCGGACCACGCCGGGGCCGGCGACACTGCGCCATCACGACTCGGTCATCGCCACCCTGCGCGCGGCGGGTTTCTCGCGGGCGATGACCGCTCATGCCTACGCCCTGCTGGACGCCTACATCTACGGGTTCGCCGTCCAGGAGGCTTCGCTGCCGTTCGAGGGCCCGGAATCCGTGGGCAGCGTCGCCGAGCCGATCATGGAAGCCTTCGCCGCCGGCGACCATCCGCACATGGTGGAGATGGCGACCGAGTACTACCTGCAGCCGGGCTACGACTTCGGCGACGAGTTCGCGTTCGGCCTCGGCCTCATCCTCGATGGGCTCGCCGCGTTGCTTCCCCAGGCGTCTTGACTCTCCGGCAACCGGAGGGTGGAGCGTCGGTGCACAACATCACCGAGCGAGGGGATCTGCCGTGATCACCAGCATCTTTCCGACCATCTGCGCCGACGACGTCGCGGCCACGCGCGACTTCTACGCCGACCACCTGGGCTTCCGGGTCATCTTCGACATCGAGTGGTACGTCCAACTCGAGGCGCCCAGCGGCAGCAAGCCACAGATCGGCATCGTCGAGCGGGAGCACGAGAGCGTCCCGGAGCCCTTCCGGGTCCGCCCGGCCGGGGTCCTGGTGGCCATCGAGGTCGACGACGTCGACGCCGTCCATGAGCGGGTCAGCGCGGCCGGCACCGAGATCGCGCTGAGCCTGCGCAGCGAGGACTTCGGTCAGCGGCACTTCATGACGGTCGATCCCAGCGGCACCTTGGTCGACGTCATCACGCCGATCCCGCCGTCGGCGGAGTTCGCGGCGGCGTATGCGCAGTACGCCTCGGAACCGGCCGGCTGAAACACCGGTGGACGGTCCGGCGGTTAGCATCGCCGGAAAGTCAGTTCCGCACCGAAACGAGGGGGACCCGTGGCCGACCAGACCGCTCCAGCTCGGTCCGCACCGGAGACCGGCTACGCGCCGGTGAACGGCCTGCAGATGTATTACGAGCTCCACGGTTCCGGCGGTACGCCGTTGCTGCTGTTGCACGGTGGTTTGTTCGACATCGACCAGCAGTTCGGCGAGCTGCTCCCGAGCCTGGCCGCGAACCGCCGCGTGATCGCGACCGACTTCCAGGGACACGGGCGGACGGACGACATCGACCGTCCGCTGGGCACGGCCGACCTGGCCTCTGACGTCGTCGGCCTGCTGCAGCACCTCGACGTACCGAAGGTGGACGTCTTCGGCTTCAGCGTGGGTGCGGCCGTGGCGCTGCACCTGGCGATCCGGAACCCCGAACTGATCCGCAAGGCGATCATCTCCTCGGTCTCGTTCCACCGCAGTGGCGACCGGGACGAGAACGCGGACGCGATCGGCGAGATGAAGGTCGAGATGATCGCCGGTACGCCGATGGAAGCGGCGTACCTGGCCAAGTCACCGCACCCCGACCTCGAGCACCTCCAGGCCCTGCTGACCAAGCTCGGTGGCTACGACAAGGGCACCGACGGCTGGTCCGAGGACGACATCCGCGGCATCGCCGCACCGACGCTGATCACCGTCGGGGACAACGACGCCGTCAAGCTGGAGCACGCCGTCCGGTTCGCGCAGTTGCGCGGCAGCGACGTCAACGGCGACCTCGTCGGCGTGCCCGCCTCGCAGCTGGCGGTCTTCCCCGGCACGACCCACTTCTTCGGTCTCGCCCGCACCGACCTGGTCCGCGACGTCGTGCTGACGTTCCTGGACGCACCCATGCCGGAGGCCTGAGCCGCGGATAATTGGCCCTTGGAATCACTCGGGAAGTGGACCAGGTAGCTGGGCCGGTCGGGACCTAGGTTGGTGGCATGAGCACAACGACTCGGCGGGTCAAGCTCGCCAACCTGGTTCCCGACTTCTACCAGGCGATGATCGCGCTGGACGCGGTCTCCGACACCGGACTGGACCCCAGGCTGGCACACCTGGTCCGGATCCGCGCGTCCCAGCTGAACGGCTGCGCGTACTGCACGGACATGCACTCGCTCGACCTCTTGCACCTCGGCGACGACCAGCAGCGGATCAGTCTGCTGCCGGTCTGGCGGGAGTCGCGCAAGTTCTACTCCGAGCAGGAGCAGGCCGCACTGGAGTTGACCGAGGCGATCACGGTGATCAGCGTTGGTCAAGTTCCCGACGAGGTGTACGACATCGCCGCGAACGCGTTCGACGACAAGGATCTTGCCCAGTTGATCGCGTTGATCATCACGATCAATGCCTGGACCCGCATCGGCGTCACCGGGCGGATGGAGCCCGGCCACTACAAGCCGAGCTGAGGCCCGACGATGGCATCCGGAGCCGAACTGTTCCGCGCGCTGCATCACGGCGGTACGCCGCTGGTCCTGCCGAACGCCTGGGATCCGGTCAGCGCGCGACTGGTGGCCGAGGCCGGCTTCCCCGCGGTCGCGACGAGCAGCGGCGCGGTCGCCCGCGTCCTCGGGTACGACGACGGGCAGTTGACTCCACCGGACGAGATGTTCACCGCGGTGGCGCGGATGGCTCGAGCGGTCGACGTACCGGTCACCGCGGATCTGGAAGCGGGCTACGGCCTGCCGCCGAAGGAGTTCGCCGAGCGCCTGCTCGAAACTGGAGCCGTCGGCTGCAATCTGGAGGACTCGATCGACGACCTACTCGTCGATCCTGCGCAGTTCGCGGACTATCTGTCCGAGGTCCGCGCGACCGCCGGTGCCGACCTGGTGATCAACGCCCGGGTGGACACCTTCCTGTCTGGCAAGGATGTTGCCGACGGCATCGAGCGCGGCCGTGCCTACCGTCGCGCCGGCGCCGACTGCGTCTACCCGATCTTCGCCCCGCTGGACGTGCTGCCCGAGCTGGTGGCCGGGATCGGCGGTCCGATCAACGCGCACGCCGCGCCGGACGGACCGGCACCGGCGGAGTTGGCCGCCGCCGGTGTCATCCGGATCTCCTACGGGACCAGCGTGCACAAGCAGGTGATGGGGGTGCTCCGGCGACTACTGCCGTCGCTCAGCTGAGTCTGAGGGCGTAGACGAGGGCCCAGTCCTGGTCGTTCGCGAGCGGATCGGCGACGTACGCGGGTTGTCCGTTGACACAACTCGGGTAGACGAAGGCACACGTCGCCGAGCCGTCCGCCTCGAAGTTGACCAGGTTCGAACGCAGGATCGCCTCCTTCGCCGCGTCCAGCCAGGCGGCCTGCGACTCGTCGACCAGCTCGCGCGGCCAAGCGTCGTACACGACCGCACTCAGCGCGGACCAGTAGTGCGGGAAGACGTCGCCCCACAGCCGCAGCCGCCCGAACCAGTAGCCGTCCCAGTGCCGGATCGACACATGCCGCAGCCGTACGTCGGGCTGATCGGCAGCTGAACGCGGTCAGCCACGGCAGCCGGCGGGTCAGCTCGGCGCCGTCGATCTCATCGGGCGCGATCCGGTACGCGGCCACGAGTAGCTCGAGCAACGGCGCGACCATCGACTGCTCGTAGTTGACCTCGTGCGGCGGCAGCTCGTCGCCGTACTCGATGAATGTGCGCGCGTGCCGGACGAGGTGGTCGCGCATCCCGAGTTCGCTCAGCAGTGGACCGAGGTCGAAGGCGAGGAAGTGCTCGCCGCCGAGTTCGTAGTACCGCTCGAGGATGCGCGTCGCGCCGGCCGGATCGCCCTGGCCGAGCAGGAACCGCGCGAACCACGGGAAGTTGTAGAGCCGCACCCGTCCCTTGTGGATGCTGTCGTCCTGGACCGTGCCGTCCGGGTCGACCAGGTGCTCGCGCACGAACTGCTCGTACCCGGCAAGCGCCTCGTCCAGCTCGGCGCGGTCGCCCCATCCACGGTCGCGGACCTCCTGCAGCAGGACGGCCATACCGATCCGCTCGCGCGCGTCGGACCAGTCACCCCACGCCCCGGACAGCACGGTGAGCCCGCTGTCGTTGTCGTCCGGCACGAACGCGTACTTCCGGCTGTCCGCCAACTCCGGCCGGCGCTGCTGGTCGAGGATGAATCGGATCCGGCGCTCGGCGATCTCCTTGAGCGGTTCGTGGAACAGTACGGCGATCCGCGCGATCCGCTGACCGTCCGTCGCCTCGACGTGCACCACTCCCGGTTCGTCGCTGGTCACCTCGGTCGGGCCGGTTCCGGTGAGCTGGATCGTCTCGCCCACGTCCGCCGCCAATCGGTCCGCGCCGATCAAGGGCTGCCGATCCGCGTGGAATCCGGGCAGGTCGTCGTACCAGGAGAGCTGCCAGGTCCAGCGGTACGACGCCCCCGGCGCGAGCGTGATCGCCGGCTGACCTCCCATCGCGTGCGGCGCGCGGGCGTGGTCGGTGACGTGCAGGTAGACGTGACCGCGGATGTTGCTGCCGGTGCCTGCCTCGCGGGACTCGACCGAGTACGCCCACAGCTCACCCTCCTTGAGCTGCAAACCGAGCCCGGGCCCGCTGCCGTCCATCGGCACCGCCCAGACCCACGCGTCCGCACCACCCGTCCACACATGCGCATGGACCGCGCCGGTGAGGCTCTCGCGACTCGACCGGTAGATGTCGCGGTACGGCGTACTGATCGCGATCGACCCGGCCTCGACGGGCTCGGCGCCGGTGTTCCGGAGTTCGTACGTCTCGGTCCACTGCTCACCGAACCGGCGGCCGACGCGCAACTCGAACTCGCCCAGCTGGTAGAGCAGGTCGATCCCGGTCTGCCGCCAGCGCGAACTCACCGGATTGTCGAAGCGGTGGCTGCCCCGGTCCGTGATCACGAAACCCTTGCCCCAGGCGTGCAACGTGTCGTGCACGCCGTCACCCTCCGCCAGCAGCACGAGCCGGCCGTCCGGGTGAACCACCTGCTCGACCGCGCCGTCGTCGCCGACCTGAACGGTCCCGGCACCGAATTCGAAGATCTCCACGATTCGCCAACCTATCGATGTCGAGGACCCGCCGTCGGCTTCGTCCCCCGGGTGAGAACACGCTCCGGATGGAAGGATCCGAACCATGACCAAGGACGAGATCAGCGCAATTCTGGCCAAGCCCTACGCCCAGCAACTGCTGAACGGCCCCGAGCCGGCGCGGATGGCGTACACGGGCGTCGACGGGGACCCGCGGGCGATCCCGATCGGGTTCTGGTGTGAGGGCGAGCAGGTCGTGATGGCCACGGTGCCGAAGTCGGCCAAGGTCGCGGCGCTGCGGAAGAACCCGAAGGTGGCGCTCACCATCGACACCGGCGCGTTCCCGCCGAAGGTTCTGCTGATCCGCGGCGACGCCCGCGTCGAACTGGTCCAGGGCGTCCCGGACGGCTACCTCGAGGCCGGCCACAAGGTGATGACCGACGAGCAGTACCCCGACTGGGAAGCCGGCGTGAAAGGCCTGTACGACGAGATGGTCGTCATCACCATCACCCCCACCTGGGCCAAACTCCTCGACTTCGAAACCACCATCCCCAAGTCCGTGGCAGACCTGATCCAGGAAAAGTCCGCTGGTTGACGGGACGCGTGGTAGAAGGGGTGCATGGCTGCTGACAACTCTCAGGTGACCCGAGAACTGTCGAACGGTACGACGATCCCGATGCTGGGATTGGGTGTTTGGCAGGTGGCTGACGGAGCGGAGTGTGAGCGCGCGGTGGAGGCGGCGCTCGAGGGAGGGTATCGGCTGATCGATACGGCGCAGGCGTACGGGAACGAGTCGAGTGTGGGTCGGGCGATCCGGAACAGCGGGGTTCCCCGGGAGGAGATCTTCCTGACGACGAAGTTCTACCCGGGGCGCCGGGACGCGCGGGTCGAGGCGGAGAAGAGCTTGCAACGGCTGGGTACCGACTACCTCGATCTGTACCTGATCCACTGGCCGCAAGGTGGGCCGACCTGGGCGTGGCCTGGGATGGAGGCGGCCAGCGAGGGCGGTCTGACCAAGGGGATCGGGATCTCGAACTTCGGCACCGCCGAGCTTCAAGAGCTGATGAAGACGAGCCAGATCCAGCCGGCGGTGAATCAGATCCAGTTCAGCCCGTTCGAGTACCGCCGGGCGCTGGTCGAAGCATGTGAGGACGCGGGCGTGGTCGCCCAGGCGTACAGCCCGCTGGGCACCGGACGGCACCTCGACGACCCGGTGGTCGGCCGGATCGCCTCCGCGACGAACCGCACTCCTGCCCAGGTCCTGATCAGGTGGGCACTCCAGAAGGGCCTGTCCGTCATCCCGAAGTCGACCCACAAAGCGCGCATCGACGAGAACTTCGCTGTCTTCGACTTCGAACTCGACGAGGACTCCATGTCGGCGCTCGACTCCCTCGACACCACCACCCGAACCCCCGACGCCCTCTCCCAACGCCAGAAGTGGTGGTCCTGACGCGGCACACGCGTGGGTTCAGAGCTTGTTGGCTTGGCGGATGACGTCCACGACGTTGGACATCATGCCGGTGAGGTCGTAGTCCTTGGGGGTGTAGACCGCGGCTACTCCGGCGGCCAGCAGGGCTCTGGCGTCGGTGTCGGGGACTATGCCGCCGACGACGACTGGGACGTCTTCGAGGCCGGCCTCGCGGAGGCCGGTGACGACCTGGGGGACGAGCTCCATGTGGGAGCCGGAGAGGATCGACAGGCCGACGCAGTGGACGTCTTCGGCGACGGCGGCGGCGACGATCTGGTCGGGCGTGAGGCGGATGCCCTGGTAGATCACCTCGAAGCCGACGTCGCGAGCGCGTACGGCGACTTGTTCGGCGCCGTTGCTGTGGCCGTCGAGCCCGGGCTTGCCGACCAGGAAGCGCAGCCGCCCGCCCAGCTCCTCGGACGTGGTCGCGACCTGCTCGCGGACGGCGGCGATGGCCTCACCGCCGGCCGAGACGCCGACGGATCCGGACACTCCGGTCGGCGCGCGGTACTCGCCGAACATCTTCCGCAGCACTCCCGCCCACTCCCCCGTCGTCACGCCCGCCCGGGCGCACTCGAGGGTGACCGGCATCAGATTGTCCGTGCCCTTCGCGGCCTCCCGCAGCTTGCCGAGCGCGACCTCGACCGCCTTCTCGTCCCGCTCGGCCCGCCACCTCAGCAGCGACTCGAGGGCGGCGCTCTCGGCGGCCGGATCGACCGTTTGGATCGCGGTGTCGAGGTCCGCGGTCAGCGGCGACGGCTCGGTGTTCTCGAACTTGTTCACGCCGACGACGACATGCTCACCGGATTCGATCCGCTGCCGGCGTTCGGCGTGCGACGCGACCAGCGCCTGCTTCAGATAGCCGCTCTCGACGGCCGCGACCGCGCCGCCCATCGCCTGCACCCGGTCGATCTCCGCACGTGCTCCGGCGACCAGTTCGTCGACCTTGGCCTCGATCACATGCGATCCGTCGAAGATGTCGTCGTACTCGAGCAGGTCGGACTCGTAGGCGAGGACCTGCTGCATGCGGAGCGACCACTGCTGGTCCCACGGGCGTGGCAGGCCGAGCGCCTCGTTCCAGGCCGGCAGCTGGACCGCGCGGGCGCGGGCGTTCTTCGACAGCGTGACGCCGAGCATCTCGAGCACGATCCGCTGGACGTTGTTCTCCGGCTGCGCCTCGGTCAAGCCCAGTGAGTTCACCTGGACGCCGTACCGCAACCGACGGGCCTTCGCATCGGTGACGCCGTACCGCTGAAGGGTCAGCTCGTCCCACAGGTGCACGAAGGCGCGCATCTTGCAGGTCTCCTCGATGAATCGCACGCCGGCGTTCACGAAGAACGAGATCCGCTGCACCACGTCGCCGAACCGCTCGGGCGGCACCTGACCGCCGTCGCGAACCCGATCCAGTACGGCGGTCGCCGTCGACAATGCGAAGGCGAGTTCCTGTACGGGCGTGGCGCCGGCCTCCTGCAGGTGGTAGCTGCAGATGTTGATCGGGTTCCACTTCGGCACTCCTGCCACGGTGTAGGCGATCAGGTCGGTCGTCAGCCGCAGCGACGCGTCCGGCGGGAACGCGTACGTGCCGCGGGACAGGTACTCCTTGACGATGTCGTTCTGCGTCGTGCCGGTCAGCTCGTCCGGCAGCGCACCCTGCTCCTGCGCGGCCACCTGGTAGAGCGCGAGCAGCCACATCGCGGTCGCGTTGATCGTCATCGACGTGTTCATCTGCGCGAGCGGGATCTGGTCGAACAGCGCCCGTACGTCACCGAGATGAGCGATCGGTACGCCGACCTTCCCGACCTCACCCTTGGCCAGCGGGTGATCCGCGTCGTACCCAGTCTGGGTCGGCAGATCGAACGCGACCGACAGCCCGGTCTGGCCCTTGGCCAGGTTCCGGCGGAACAAGGCGTTCGACTCCGCCGCGGACGAGTGGCCCGCGTACGTCCGCATCACCCACGGTCGATCCTTCTCGGTCGCCATGTACCCGAGAGTAGGACTGTGTTCCCTTGTGAGTCGCTACCTCGTGACTGGTGTCACCAGCGGCCTACATCACACCACCGGCACAGCGTCACGCTGTCAGGCGGAGATCGCCAGCGGGGTGCGTTCGACCCGCAGGATGCGGTGCAGGCGGGTGACCGCGAGGATCCGGATCACCGAGGGCATCGGGTGCCACAGGACGAGCTGGCGGTCCAGCAGCTGGGTCCGGCGGTGGGTGGCGACCAGGAGGCCGAGACCGGTGGCGTCGACCGCGTCCACCTCCTCCAGGTTCACGATCACGTCGCCGACCGAGGTGTCGATCACCTGATTGAGCGTTTGACGGACATCACCCACCGTCCGGACATCCAGGATGCCGGTCAGGTGTATGACGTTGTTGTTCGAAGCTGTCTCGTCGTGGGTCGGTGCGAGCATGTCCGTGCCCTCCGCTCTACCGGCGGCCCCCGAGTCATCGGCCGCACTGCAGCGTGTGTGCCTGCTTGTGATCGTAAAGACTCCCTGGGGACCCGGAAGGTTGCCAAGACCTCGCGACGATTTGATTTCGCGAGACAATGGTGTCCGTGTTCGCCGAGCAGTACTTCGTCTTCCCTCTCGTGGCCATCGGTCTGGCCGCGCTGATGGTACTGCTCTGCCGCTGGGCTTTCTCGAAGGCGAAGGGCGGCTCGCTGGTCCGGCGTGTCGATCTGCGCCCGGCGGAACGGGACGCGTTCGGGCTGCTGATCGACGTCCGGACGGTGCGCAACTACAACGAGGCCCGGGTGACGGTCTCGCGGCTGAAGGACTTCGGCATCAAGGCGACCGCGGCCCGGACCAAGGACGGCTGGTCGGTGTACGTCTGGCCGCAGGACGAGGCCGCGGCCCGTGGGTTGCTCGACGCCTCCTGACGTCGACATGCCCACCTGGGAGCTTCGCGCACCCTGCGGGTTCGATGACGCTCGACCTGGCTGCTGACTCCCCGGTCTTGTCGGGGCGTCTAGGGTCGGGGTATGGCGATTCTGCTGGAGCTGGATCTGACCAGGGGTGTGCTCGAGACGCCGCCCGCTTCGCCGGTGGCCGCGTTCCGTTCGCGGCACCTGCCGACACTGCGTGAGTTGGTGGCGGCCCTGCGGAAGGGTGCGCGCGACGACAATGTCGTCGGTCTGGTCGCCCACCTGGGCGGCCAGCGCCTGTCGCTCGCGCAGGTGCAGGATCTGCGCGAGGCGGTTGCGGACTTCCGGACGTCGGGCAAGACCGCGATCGCGTGGACCGAGTCGTTCGGCGAGACCGGCCACGGGACCGTGCCGTACTACCTGGCCACGGCGTTCGACGAGATCTGGGTGCAGCCGTCCGGCGACCTCGCGATCACCGGCATCTCCGTGCAGGCCGTGTTCGTCCGCGGCGCACTGGACAAGGCCGGCGTGATCCCGCAGTTCGGCAAGCGCCGGGAGTACAAGACCGCCGCCGACACCTTCACCGAGAAGGAGATGACCGAGCCGGCCCGCGAGATGGCGTCCCGGCTGGCCGAGTCGGCGTACGAGCAGATCGTCGAGGGCATCGCCGTACGACGCCGCCTGGACACCGCTCGAGTGCGGGAGCTCGTGGACGGCGCACCGCTGCCCGCGCAGACCGGACTCGAAGTAGGACTGGTGGACCGGCTCGGCTATCGCTCCGACGTGTACGACGAGCTGCGGAAGGGACTCGGCGAGACCACGCGACTCCTGGCCGAGCGGTACATCCGCCGCGGACCCCGGACGCTGGAGGATCTGCGCAAGCAGCTTCCCTGGCCGCCGAAGCCGTTGGTGGCCGTCGTACGGGTCTCTGGTGCGATCAACGTGGGCCGCAACTCCAGCAGTCCGCTCGGTGGTTCCAGCTCAGGTTCTGACACGGTCGGGGCCGCACTGCGTGCTGTGGCCGACAACGAGAAGGTCAGGGCCGTCGTACTGCGAGTGGACAGCCCAGGCGGCTCGTACGTCGCCTCGGACGCGATCCGCAACGAGGTCCTGCGGCTGAGGTCCACCGGACGACCCGTGGTCGTGTCGATGGGCAGCGTGGCCGCGTCCGGCGGGTACTTCGTCGCGATGCCGGCCGATGTGATCGTCGCCCAACCGGGCACGATCACCGGCTCGATCGGCGTACTGACCGGCAAGGGCGTCGTACGGGATGCGCTCGGCCGGATCGGGATCACCCAGCAGGCCGTGTCGGAGGGTGAGAACGCGCGGATGTTCTCCGCGCAGGAGGAGTTCACCGACGAGCAGTGGGCGCGGCTGGAGGAGACCCTCGACCGCATCTACAAGGACTTCGTCGCCAAGGCGGCTCAGGACCGCGGACTGCCCGAGGACGGAGCTGGAGAGTCTCGCTCGCGGCCGAGTCTGGACGGGTGCCGACGCACATGCCCGCAAGCTCGTCGACGAGCTCGGCGGCTTCCAGCACGCGCTCACGATCGCCTGCAACCGGGCCGGTCTGGACCGCGACAACATCGCTCTGGCCACGGTGCCCGCACCGGAACCTCCTGGACCAGCTGCGCGCGCCAACGACGACCGATGACCTGGCCGTCAAGGCTCAGCCGCTGACCCTCGACGGGCTGACCTCCGGCATCTACGCCGCGCTGGGCCTGCCGCCGGAAGGGCTGTTGCGGATGCCGCTCAACTGGCAGCTGGGCTGAGTCGCCAGGGAGGTGCGTTCGCCGCCCGGGACCCAGAGGACGTCGCCGCCGGAGGAGAGGTTGGCGACGCGGCCGAGGATGAACAGCAGGTCGGAGAGGCGGTTGAGGTAGGTGAGCGCGAGCAGGTTCACCGATGGGCCGTGTGCCTCGACGGCGGCCCAGCCGGCGCGTTCGGCCCGCCGTACGACGGTCCGGGCGACGTTCAGGTAGGCCGCACCCTCGGTGCCGCCGGGCAGGATGAACGAGCGGAGCTTGGTCAGCCGGCTGTTGTAGTCGTCACACCAGCCTTCGAGACGGTCGACGTACTCCTGGGTGATGCGCAGCGGCGGGTACTCCGGATTCGGCGTGATCGGGTTGCACAGGTCGGCGCCGACGTCGAACAGGTCGTTCTGGATCCTGGTCAGCAGCACCACCAGAGTGCTGTTCAGATGCCCGGCGGCGATGGCCACCCCGATCGCGGAGTTCGCCTCGTCCACCTCGCCGTACGCCGCCAGCCGCGGATCGGTCTTCGACAGTCGTCGAGTTGTCGCCCAGGCGGGTCTCGCCGGCGTCGCCGGTCCGGGTGTAGATCCGCGTCAAGTTCACAGCCATGGAAGGACTCTACGCAAAGCCCGGATCGGCCAAACGCTACAGTCGACCGGTGGAACGGTTTCGGATCGCGGGTGAGGCACGGCTCGAGGGAGCCGTCGAAGTTGCTGGGGCGAAGAACAGCGTGCTCAAGCTGATGGCGGCGGCACTGCTGGCGGAGGGGACGACGCTGCTGCGGCAGGTACCGAGCATTCTCGACGTCACCTTCATGGCCCAGTTGCTGGACACTCTCGGCTGCTACGTGAAGGTCGACGCGGACGAGCGGACCGCGACGATCGCCGTACCGGCTGAGGTCGGGCACCAGTGTGACTACGAGTTGGTGCGCAAGCTGCGGGCGTCGATCTCGGTGCTCGGACCGCTGCTGGCCCGCTGTGGTCAGGCCGAGGTGGCGCTGCCGGGCGGCGACAACATCGGCTCCCGCGGGCTGAACATGCACGTCGCGGGGCTGGAGGCGATGGGCGCGAAGGTGCACATCGAGCACGGTTTCGTCATCGCCGAGGCGCCGCAGGGCCTGCACGGCGCCGAGGTCTGGCTGGACTTCCCGAGCGTCGGCGCGACCGAGACGATCATGATGGCCGCGGTGCTGGCCAAGGGCACCACGGTGATCGAGAACGCGGCCCGCGAGCCGGAGATCCAGGACATCGCCGCGATGCTGGTCGAGATGGGCGCCCAGATCGACGGCGCCGGGTCGCCGCGGATCGAGATCACCGGCGTGACCGGGCTGCTCAAGCCGGTCGAGCACGTCGTCGTACCGGACCGGATCGTGTCCGGCAGCTGGGCGTTCGCGGCCGCGATCACCAAGGGTGACGTGACGATCACGAACGGCCATGCCCAGCATCTCGAACTGCCGCTGGACAAGCTGCACAAGGCCGGCGCGGAGATCAGCGTGCTGGAGACCGGCTTCCGGGTCCGGATGGACGACCGGCCGAAGCCGGTGGACGTGGTCACGCTGCCGTACCCGGGGTTCGCGACCGACCTGCAGGCGTTCGTGATCGCGCTGAACGCGATCAGTGACGGTGCGGCGATGGTGACCGAGAACCTCTTCGAGGGCCGGTTCACGTTCGCGCAGGAGCTGACCCGGCTCGGCGCCCAGATCCAGACCGACGGTCACCACGCGGTGGTCCGCGGCGTACCGCGGCTGTCGGGTGCGCCGGTCGTCGCGTCAGCGACATCCGCGCCGGCGCCGCGTTCGTGCTGGCCGGGCTGGCGGCGGAAGGCGAGACGCTCGGTGTCCGCGGCGCATCACGTGCACCGCGGCTACACCGACTTCGCGGGCAACCTCCGCCGCCTCGGCGCGGACGTCACGGTCGAGCCGGACGACGCGGAACTGTACTGGAACTGAACGGGCGGCCCAACCCGTAGGTGTACCGAAGAGCGGGTAGTGGTCGGTCGGGTAGGGCTTTACCAGGCGGGAGTCCGGTCGAGGCCGGTCGGTGGAGCCGAGTACTACCCGTTCGACGGTACGGGTCTTCGAGTTAGGGTCATCGGCATGAGTGAGCGCGTAGTCAAGCCCGTCGGCCGTGGATTCCTCTTCCTGGACTCGCATCCGGACGGCTGTGCCCGGCCTGGTCCGCGACCTGGCCGGCCAGGTCGAGCGTCGTACGCCGGAACGCCGCATCGCGCTCGTGATCGGGTCGAGCTCCGGCTACGGGCTGGCCACGACGATCGCGGGTCTCGCGCGCTACGGGATCGACGGGGTGGGTGTGTCGTTCGAGAAGGCACCGACGGCCCGTCGTACCGCGACCGCCGGCTGGTACCGCACGGCCGAGACCGCTGCGCTGGCCGGCGGAACTCGGTCGCGAGTTCCACTTCGTCAACGCGGATGCCTTCGCGGACACCACGAAGGCCGAGGTGCTCGACCTGATCGCGGAGCGGTTCGGCGGGGTCGACCACCTGATCTACAGCGTCGCCGCACCACGCCGGGTGGATCCGCGGACCGAGGAGACGTACCAGTCCGCGATCAAGGCGATCGGCGCGCCGCACACCACCAAGAGCCTGGCCTTCGACGGCGCGGACCCGGTCCTGCAGGAGGTCGGCATCGAGGTCGCGACCGACGACGAGATCGCGCAGACCGTGAAGGTGATGGGCGGCGAGGACTGGTCCCGCTGGATCGAGGCGCTGACCGAACGCGGTCTGACCAAGCCTGGATTCAGCACGGTCGCGCTCACCTACATCGGCTCCGAGCTCACCGGCCCGATCTACCGCCGGGCTCGATCGGCGCCGCGAAGGCCGACCTCGAGCAGACCGCGCTCACCCTCAGCAAGGACGGCGTCCAGGCGATGACGTCGGTCAACGGCGCTGCCGTCACCCAGGCCTCGTCGGCGATTCACGGCATCGGGCTGTACGTCAGCCTGCTGCACAAGGTTCTCGGCGACGGCCTGCAGTCCCCGATCCAGCAGTCGATCGCGTTGTGGGATCAGCTCACCGGCGACACCCCACTGGATCTCGACGAGGAAGGCCGCATCCGGCTCGACCGGTGGGAACTAACGACGACGTCCAGGCCGCCGTACGCGCCCAGTGGGAGGCGGCGACCCAGGACAACATCGCGGAGGTCGCCGACGCCGCGTGGTTCTTCGCCGAGGTACGACGCCTGTATGGCTTCGACGTACTGGGGGTCGACTACGAGGCCGACACCGAGGTCGACGTCGCCTGGCCGTCGTCCTAGCTGCGGGCGCGGTACTTCCGCATCTTGTTGCGGGGCGACTCGGCTACGGCCCCGCGTTCCTCACCTCGCTCGCGCTGTCGACCGGCCTGCCACTCCTGCTGGCCCTGCTGCCCGGTCGCGGTGTGCAGTACGGCGTACTCCTCGGCCTGGTGCAGTTCGCCGCCGGCATCGGTCTCGGCAGCGCCAACGTGTTGTCGGTGACGATCCGCCAACTCCTGATCCCGCGCGCGTCCCTTGCCCGCAGCAACGGTGCCTACCGCACCTTCACCTTCGGCGTGCTCCCGGTCGGTGCCGCGCTGGGCGGCGTACTGGGCAGCACCTTCGGTACTACGGCAGCGCTCGCGGCCGGAACCGCCGGCATGGCGTTGTCCGCGCTGCCCATGTTCGTCCGGGAGGTCCGGACCCTCCAGACACCCGTGACTACAGCGGTTTGAACGAGACCATTTCCAGGACCAGGTCGCCGGCTTCGTCGGACGCGTCGAGGTCGACGGTGGCGGTGATGCGCCAGTCGTGGTTGCCTTCCGGGTCGTCGATGATCTGCTGGACCTCCCAGTAGCCGGGGTGCTCCTCGACGATGAAGAGGGCCGGGCCGCGGGCCGCCGGGCCGGTGTTGAGGGTGGAGTGCTCGGCGTAGTACGCCGTACCGGCCTCGGCCCAGCGGCGCGGCGTCCCAGCCCGCGTCGGTGTCGAGTTGGCCGAGCTCGGCCCAGCGGTGCAGGGAGACCAGTTCGACCCGGCGGAACATCGCGTTGCGGACCAGGACCCGGAAAGCCCTGCTGTTCAAGGTGATCCGGCGCGGACCGGCCGGCGTCGGCGCGGCGACCTCCTCGGTCGTCGGGTTCGTCAGCTCCTCCCACTCGTCGAGCAGGCTGGAGTCGGTCTGCCGGACGACCTCGCCGAGCCACTCGATCAGGTCGGTCAGATCCTCGTTCGCCAAGGCCTCCGGCACGGTCTGCCGGAGCGCCTTGTAGGCGTCGCTCAGATACCGCAGTACGACGCCCTCGGACCGCGCGAGCCCGTAGAAGCCGATGAACTCGCCGAACGTCATCGCCCGCTCGAACATGTCCCGGACCACCGACTTCGGCGACAGCCCGGCGTCGGCGATCCACGGGTGGGTCTGCCGGTACATGTCGAACGTTGCCTCGAGCAACTCGTTGAGCGGCTTCGGCCAGCTCACGTCCTCGAGCAGCTCCATCCGCTCTTCGTACTCGATCCCCTCGGCCTTCATCGCGTTCACGGCCTCGCCCTTGGCGTGGTGCTCCTGCGCCCAGAGCACCGCGCGCGGGTCTTCGAGGGTCGCCTCGATGATGGAGACCACGTCCAGCGCGTACTCCGGGCTTTCCGGATCGAGCAGGTCGAGTGCGGCCAGGGCGAACGTCGACAACGGCTGGTTGAGGCTGAAGTCCTTCTGCAGGTCGACGGTCAGCCGCAGCATCCGGCCGGACTCGTCCGGCTCGTCCAGCCGCTCGACCACACCCGCGGTCAGCAGCGTCCGGTAGATCTGGATCGCCCGGCGGATCAGCCGGACCTGGGCCCTGCGCGTCCTCGTGGTTGTCGCGCAGCAGATGCCGCATGCTCGCGAACGCGTCGCCGTCGCGGGCGATCACGTTGAGCAGCATCGCGTGGCTGACCCGCATCCGCGACTGCAACGCCTCGGGCTCGGCCGCGACCAGCCGGTCGAACGTGTCCTCGCCCCAGGTGACGAACCCTTCCGGCGGCTTCTTCCGCTGCACCTTGCGCTGCTTCTTCGGGTCGTCGCCGGCCTTGGCCAGCGCCTTCACGTTCTCCACCACGTGATCCGGCGCCTGGACGACGACCGTCCCCGACGTGTCGTAGCCGGCCCGTCCGGCCCGGCCCGCGATCTGGTGGAACTCCCGCGCCTTCAGGATCCGCTGGCGGCGTCCGTCGTACTTGCTCAGCGCGGTCAGGACGACGGTCCGGATCGGGACGTTGATGCCGACGCCGAGGGTGTCGGTGCCGCAGATGACCTTGAGCAGACCGGCCTGGGCGAGTTGCTCGACCAGGCGGCGGTACTTCGGCAGCATGCCGGCGTGGTGGACGCCGATCCCGTGTTTCACCAGCCGCTGCAGGGTCCGGCCGAAGCCCTTGCTGAATCGGAAGTGGCCGATCAGCTCGTTGATCTTCTCCTTCTCCTCCTTCGAGGAGACGTTGATGCTGGTCAGCGCCTGGGCTCGTTCGAGGGCGGCGGCCTGGGTGAAGTGGACGACGTACACCGGCGCCTGATGGGTGGTGAGGAGTTCCTCGAGCGTTTCGTGCAGCGCGGTGGTGACGTACTTGTAGATCAACGGCACCGGGCGCTCGGCCGACGACACGATCGCGGTCGGGCGGCCGGTCCTTCTCGACAGGTCGATCTTGAAGCGCTCGACGTCGCCGAGGGTCGCCGACATCAGGATGAACTGGGCGTCCGGCAGTTCGAGCAGCGGCACCTGCCAGGCCCAGCCGCGGTCGGGCTCGGAGTAGAAGTGGAACTCGTCCATCACCACCTGACCGACGTCGGCGGCGGCTCCCTCGCGCAGCGCGACGTTGGCGAGCACCTCGGCGGTGCAGCAGATGATCGGGGCGCCGGCGTTCACCGACGCGTCGCCGGTCAGCATGCCGACCTTGTCGGCGCCGAAGATGTCGCACAACGCGAAGAACTTCTCCGACACCAGCGCCTTGATCGGCGCGGTGTAGAAGGTGCGCTTGCCGTTCGCGAGGGCGGCGAAGTGCGACCCGGTGGCGACCAGGCTCTTTCCCGAGCCGGTCGGCGTCGACAGGATCACGTTCGACCCCGTCATCACCTCGATCAGCGCCTCCTCCTGCGCCGGGTACAACGAGATCCCCTGCTCTCCCACCCACCTCGCGAAGGCGTCGTACAGGGCATCGGCATCGGTACTCGCAGGAACTTCCTCGGTCAGCGTCATCGCCAACCATTGTCCCTTACTGGTCGGAGCAGCACCGCGACCGGGACCGAAGGACAGGAGGTATCCCGCTGCTGGAGCCTCGATCCCGCGTGTTCTCGAGGCAGAACCGGCGGCCAGGGGCACTACCTCCTAATGTCGTTCGGTCCCCCAACCACTCGTCTCCGGGAAGAGACCGCTGGGCGCTGCAACAACTGCAACTCGTTGAGGTCATATCTATTCAATAGTGACTTGGCAGAATGAAATCTTCCTCGTGGCGCCGAATGGGCGCGAGTGTGCTGGTGATGGCGGTGGGTGCGGCGGGCCTGGTGGACTCCGCAGCGCCGGACGGGCCGGCGGCGGCTGGGGCGGCGGCTGGGGCCGCGGCCGGCGGACCTGGGACGCAGCAGGTGACGACGTGGGGTGCGAGCGACGACGTGCGACCGCGGATGAGCTGATCGATGGGTATCGGCAGTTGATCGCTCGGGTGCACTCTGCCGGTCGGTGCATCGTCGGCGGGACGATCACGCCGGTGGGCGGGTCGTTCGTGTACACGCCGGAGAAGGAGGCGGCGCGGCAGGCGGTCAACGAGTTC
Organism: uncultured Actinomycetota bacterium; assembly: GCA_963770725.1. Lineage (GTDB taxonomy): Bacteria > Actinomycetota > Actinomycetes > Propionibacteriales > Kribbellaceae > Kribbella. The sequence goes on along the minus strand of CAVYQT010000002.1, from coordinate 183,163 downwards.
ATCCGGAACAGTGGTGAGTTCGACGGCGTGGTCGACTTCGACGCTGCCACCCGGGACCCTGCTGACCCGACCCGCCTGCAGGCTGCGTACGACGGGGGCGACGGCCTGCACCCGAATGACGCGGGCAGCCACGCGATGGGCATTGCGGCAAACCTGGACACTCTTCGCTGCGAGTAAGAAGAAGACGCGCGCACCGCCCTGGGGGCGGTGCGCGCGGTGTTAATGGTCGAGAACCCTTGGTGGGTGGCGGCCGGGGCGGGGTGCCCCGACCGCCGGTTGCTACTTGCGGCCTTGGATGGCCATGGCTTCTTCGTATTCGTGGCGGATCGCGTCGCCTCTGGACTTGCGCCAGTCGGCTACTGCCTTGTCCCAGTCCGAGAGGTCGGCGCGGCCGAGCTGGATCTCCTTGGTGAGCGCCTCGAACTGCTTGTCGGCGACCTTGCCCTTGGTCGAGTCGGTCGGTGAGTAGAGCCCGTACGCCGGTTGCGGGATCGCCGTCGGCAGGACCGCCTTGAGGTGGTTGTGCGCCACGTCGACCGCCTCGGGGTGACCCGGGAAGTAGACCGGATAGCCGCCGTCGGCCAGGTACTGGACCGGGAACTCGCCCAGGCACACCTCGCTTCCGCCGTCCTCGGTCAGCACCGGGTCGGTGCCTTTCAGGGTGTAGTGGCGCCCGGGCAGGCCGAACTTGCGGAACAGGTACTCCTCGGTGCCGAACGGCGCGGCGAACCAGTTCAGCATCCCGAGCAGCATCCGGGTCCGCTCCGGCGAGCTGGGCTTGATCGCCGCGATCGAGTTGTTCGGCTTGCCCATCAGGAACCGCCCGGTCTTCCCGGCGTCATCGCGCACGACCGGGATGGCGATCGCGAACTCCTTCACCACACTGCGCCGGTAGAAGCTCTGGATCGAGGAGTACGAGTCCTGGGTCATCACCGCCGAGCCCTGGCTGAACCAGACCTTCTGGTTGTGCTTCGCCACCCCGTCGGGATGGATCAGCCCGTCGACGACGAGTTGCCGGCCGATCGAGAGCAGCTTCTTGTGCTCCTCGATTTCCCGGCTGTGCACCAGGCGGCCGTCGCGGACCTCCCAGTCGTTCGGCAACCGCAGCATCGCACTCAGCGCGGACGTCGGCGGGACCGCGAACGCCCAGCGGTTCTTCTTCTCGTCCGTGACCGCCTTGGCGACCTTGATCAACTCGGCCAGGTTGGGCGAACCGAGCTCGACCCCGAGCTTGTCCAGGATGTCCTGCCGGGCCAGCAGCAGGTTGGACGACATCACGCCGCGCTGGATCGGAACCGCCCGGATGCCGCCGGCGAACACGCAGCCGCGCCACGACTCGGTGGACAGGTTGGCCAGGAACGGATAGTCCAGGATCGCGTCCCCGGACAGATGTTCGGTCAGATCCTGCGCCCTCGCCTCGAGGAACTGCGGCAGATAGGCGAACGTGCCTTCGACGTTGAACAGATCGCCGAGGGTGTCGCCGGCCACGGCGGTCGCGAACTTGTCGTCGTAGTCGTTGGCCGCGGTGATGGTCAGCCCGACCGGCGAGCCGAGTCTCTTGTTCAGCTCCTGCCAGTACGGGTTGCGGTCGGCGGTCGGCGGGATCGGGTTCGACGTCGGGACGGTGCCGGTCACATCGCTGCCGTCGCCGGGCGCGCCGTCGGTGGCCCGGACCGGCTTGGCCGGGAACTGGTAGAAGCAGTCCGGCATCAACGGATGGCTCAGCGGCAGGTCCGGCTTCGGACCGTTGAACCGCCGGTACGTCGGCAGCTCCACGGGCTTGTTCAGTGCCGCGATATCGGTCGACCTGGTCACCGTGGCACAACCGCTCAGACTGCCGATGGCCGCAGCGGCCAAAGAGCCGCGGAGAAGGGTCCTTCTATTGATCCGTCTGCTGGTCATGGTCATCCCTTCACCGCCCCGGTCAGCATGCCCTTGGCGAAGTGCCGCTGGAGGAACGGGTACACGATCAGGATCGGCACCAGGGAGATCACCAGGATCGCCATCTGGATGGACTCCTGCGGCGGAAGCTGGTCGGCCGCGGCCCCACCGAGATCACCACTGCTGAGCTCGGTGTTGTTGATGACGTACGTCCGCAGCACCAGCTGCAGCGGCCACTTCGCGGTGTCGCTGATGTAGAGCATGGCGCTGAAGAACGCGTTCCAGTAACCGACCGCGTAGAACAGGCCGATCACCGCGAGCACCGCCCGGGACAGCGGCAGCATGATCGACCAGAAGATCCGGAAGTCGCCGGCGCCGTCGACCCGGGCCGAGTCGACCACCGAGTCCGGGATCGACATGAAGAACGCCCGCAGGATGATCACGTTGAAGCCGCTGATCGCGGTCGGCAGGATGAGTGCCAGCAGCGAGTCGAGCAGCCCGAACTGCTTCACCACCAGGTAGTTCGGGATCAGGCCGGGGCTGAACAGCAGGCTGAACAACACGATCATCAGCATCGGCCGCTGGCCGAACGAGCCGGGGCGGCTGAGCGCGTACGCCAGCATCGTGGACCCGGCCAGGCTGATGAACGTGCCGCCGATGGTGATCGTGAAGCTGACCAGCAGCGCCTGCAGTACGACGCCGCCGTTGAAGATCGTCCGGTAGGAGTCCAGGTTGATCCCGTCCGGCCAGAGCACGAAGCCGCCGGAGTTGGTGACATGGGCCTGGCTGGCGATGCTGGTCGAGATCACTCCGATGAACGGGCACGATCACGACCACGCAGCACAGCACGAGCACGATGCCCTTGATCGCCCGGACCGGAAGCCCGGGTGCGTCGATGAGATCCGGCCGGCGCGAGGCGCCGGCGGGACGTTCGAGTTCCGTTTGTGTACTCATGCTTTGCGGTACACCCCCGCCTCGCCGAAGATGTGGGCGATCTTGTTGGCGCCGAGCACCAGGACGACGGCAACCAGACCCTTCACCAGGCCGACCGCGGCCGAGACGCCCCACTGACCCGCGAGCACGCCGTTGTTGTAGACGTAGGTATCCAGCACTTCGCTCGCCGGTCTACCGACCAGACTCTGCTGCAGGATGATCTGCTCGAAGCCGACGGTGAGCGAGTCGCCGAGCCGCAGGATCAGCAGCAGGATGATCAACCCGCGGATCCCCGGAACGGTGATGTGCCACAGCTGCCGCATCCGCGAGGCGCCGTCGACCCGGGCTGCCTCGTACAGCCCTTGGTCGATCTGCGTCAGCGCGGCCAGGAACAGGATCGTCCCCCACCCGGTGTCCTTCCAGATCACCTGGCTGCTGAGCAGCGCGATGAAGGTGTCCGGATTGCCGAGGAAGTCGATCGTGGCGATGCTCTGCGACCGCAGGAAGTTGTTGATCATGCCGCTGCCGCCCAGCACCTGCTGGAAGATCGCGATCACGATCACCCAGGACAGGAAGTGCGGCAGATACAGCACCGACTGGACGATCCGCTTGATCCGGTCCGACAGCAGGCTGTTCAGCAGCAGTGCCAGCGCGATCGGGGCCGCGGCTTCTTCTCGCTGGAACGGAGGAAGGATCTCCCGGAGGCACCGCTGCCCGGGGGTCCGGAGCCGGTGGTACCGGCGGGATCGATCGGTCTGGTTGTTGTCGCTTCCGGGCTGAGAATTCCGTCTGCTCGGGCCACGCGAGACTCCCTGCGTCGTCGTCTGAACGCCGCTCCCCGGGGCGGAGAACGCTTTCCGCCCCCCCGAGTCGATCTTGGCGTGTCTTGACCGATGGCGCAGCCCGGTCGGTGCGTCGTGGCCGGAATTGGTCAGTATCAGGCCGAAATTCATCCGGAAATCGGACAGTCCCGGGAACGTTTCCGTCCTGCGGACGCCGGATTCAGCCCGCGTGGTGCCAGCGGGTTTCGGCAACGCGGCGGCGGCCCAGCAGTTCGAGATGGGCGAGAGCCGCCGGGTCAGAGCCCCACAGCTCGTCCAGCAGCTTCTCGTTGTCCTCCAGCCAGCCGGCCTCCAGCGCGGGCGCGGCGATCCGGGCGCCGCTGTGCCGCTTCAGTACGGCGTTGCCGCCCATGTGATCCGGATGCGCATGGCTGTTCACCACCAGCGTCAGATCGGCCAGCCCCAACCCGAGCTGAGCCAACTCCGGCGCCGTCGCCGCCTCGGGTGTGGCGCGATCCCGGCGTCGAGCAGGACCAGCTCGGAGCCGGCATCGATCACGTGCAGCCACAACGGCAGCCCGCAGACATGCGGATAGTCCGTCGCCAACCGATGGATTCCCGGTGCGATCTCAGTCGGCACAGGCTCACCGCCCTTCGAAGATTCCCCGTACGACGTTCGCCGAAGGCCGCCCGGCCTTCGGCGGCGTCGCGGGTCCCGAGAGCTACCGCCTGCAGCTCCCGTTCGTACTGGATGGCCGGCTCGAGACCCATCGACAAGGCGGCCCGCAGGTTCGCCTTCGCCGCCTGGGCCGCGATCGGTGGCCGCTCGGCGATCCGGTGCGCCAACCCGGTGGCCGCAGGCAACAACTCGTCACCGGGCAGCACCCGGCTGACCAGCCCGATCCGCAACGCCTCTGTGGCGTCGATCGGATCACCGGTCAGCAGCATCATCGCCACATCGCTCGCCGCCACGCTTGCGGTCAGCAGCGCGGTCACTCCCCCACCGCCGATCCACCCGAGCTTGATCTCGGCCGCCGCGAAGCTCGCGGTCGACGCGGCCAGCCGGATGTCGCACGACAACGCCAGCTCCAGGCCACCGCCGTACGCGTAACCGTTGATCGCCGCGATCACCGGCGTCCGCAGTCCACGGAACGCGTCGCAGTAGTCGCGGCGGTTGCGGAAGTGCCACGGGCCGTCGTAGGCGTCGAGCTCGCCGACGTCGCTGCCGACCGAGAAGGCCCGATCCCCTGCGCCGGTGACCACCACCGCACGCACGGACGGGTCCTCGTCGATCCGCGGGATCAGGTCGAGCAGCTCCCTGCTCCCGGTGCAGCGGACCTGGGCGGTCGGCGACGAGGTCGTGCTCGAGTTGCCGGTCCAAGCGCGTCGTACCGTGCCGGACGATCGGGTCGACTCGGTGCGCGGGTGTGTGGCGATCGAGCGTGGGCCATTGGTGTACTGCTTCGAGCAGCTGGACCAGGACGTCGTACTGGATTCGACCGCTGTCGTGCCCGGCTCCTTGGTCGAGCGGGAGCGGCCGGAGTTGCTCGGCGGGGTGACGACGGTCGAGGTTCCCGCACGCGACGGTCGGACGTTGACCGCGATCCCGTACTACGCCTGGGCCAACCGGGATGTCGGTCCGATGACTGTGTGGATCGATGCCCGTTAGCTCAGTCGCCGACGAGACGCTCGGCGACGGTGCGGTCGGTGATGAGGACGTCGACCCAGCGTCCGAGGAGCGCGGCGCGGATGGCGGCGTACTTGCGCATCCCGCCCGCGACACCGACGCTGCGGAGGTCGTCGCTGCGCACCTGAGCCGCGGACAACCCGAGCACGCGCTGGTCGAGCTCGGACCGGACCGGCTTGCCGTCCTCGTCGAAGAAGCGCAGGCAGATGTCGCCGACGGCACCCTGGTCGCGCAGCACCTTCTGATCTTCGGCGGTCATCGCGTTCCCGCTCTCCTTGAGCAGCGGCGACGGCTCCAGACTGCCGATCCCAACGAGCAGCAGGGTAAGCCTGGCCCAGGCGTCCATGACCTCGCTGACGACCGCGTCCTTCACCAGGGTCCACTTCGCGCTCACGCTGCCGACCAGACCGGGCACCGGCAGCAGCACCGGCGCCGCGCCGGTCAGATCCGCCAGCCGCCCGATCAACCGCGCCGCCCGCGCTTGGGCGGCCGGGTTGCCGACACCGCCGAGCACCTGCACGACCTCCTCGGCGACCTGGGTCGGCCGCGGCGTCATCGACTCGACGGTCGCCAGCAGAGTGGAACTCCAGGACGAGATGCCGATCCGGTCACCGCCGGTGAGCGTGGTCTCCAGGTACACCGCGGCGGCCGCGCCCAGCGCCGGGATGATGTGCGCGTCGTCCTCACCACTGGCGTCGACCACGATCACCTCACGCAGCCCGTACCGCTGCTCGATCGCGTCCTCCAGCTCGGTGTGCACGCCGCTCGGCGGGATGACGACCGTCCGCACGATGCCGGCCAGCACGGCCTGCTTGAGCAACCGGGACACCCGCGGTTGCGAGATGTGCAGCTGCGCGGCGATCTGCGGCTGGCGGACGCCCTGCTCGTGGTAGAGCTTCGCGACCTTGGTGAGCAGCCGCAGATGATCAGCCGACGGCTGCCGCCGACCCCCCGGCCGCGGCCCCTGTCCCGCACTCGCCGTCGTCATGCCCAGCATGCTAGTCGCACAAGAAGGATGAGATGACGTACTACGAAGACCCCGGACCCGGGTACGGCGTCCTGGCGCCACGTGCCGCCGTCCGCTCCGACACCCCCTGGGCTGCCGCAGGCCACGAGATCGCCTTCACGCAAGCTCAGCTCAAGCCAACCGAGGCGCCCGAAGACGTGGCGGCGGGCGTGCCGGTTGAGGGCTCGGCCGCCTCGCCCTCCAATCCCCCGCCCGCCGGCGTGCGGCCGGAACGACCGAACGCCGGCGGGATCCACCTCGGCACTGGCGAGTTCTGTGAGCGGACCGGCCGGTTGACTCGGCTTGGCGCGTGGGATGTGGAGCATGTGCCGTTGGAGTTGTGGCGGGCGCCTACTCAGCATGATGCGCGGACCTGGGATGCGACCACGCTGGACCGGAAGACCCGGTGGGCCGACGCCGGTCTGCACCGGCTGCGGTACCGCACCGTCTCCGTGGAGCCCGACGGTGACGCGTTGGTGGTGCTGACGATGATTGGCGCGGCCGCGACCGACGCTCGTGTGCTGACGACGTACCGCTGGACCTCGGACGGGGAACGGTTGGCGGCTGAGGTGGACGTGGAGCCGATGGGGCACTGGACGGTGCCTTGGGCGCGGCTCGGGGTGACGCTCGGATGGCCGGCGGGCTTCCAGCAGGTCACCTGGTTCGGGCTGGGCCCGGGCCAGGCGTATCCGGACTCGCGGGCCGCATCCCGGATCGGGCGGTACACCGCGACCATCGACGAACTGCAGGTGCCCTACCTCTATCCCCAGGAGAACGGCGCTCGTGGTGACGTGCGCTGGGCCGAACTCACCGGGACTGCCGGCAAGCTCAAGCTGTGCAGCACGGCCTCGGCAGTCCGACGAGTGGCGCACCGATCCTGCCGCCGTACGACCTACAGCCCCAGACGCACCGATTCCGGTTCAGTTTGGGAACGTGAGCCAGGTGCCGGCGAGGGGTTGCTGGCCGATCCCGGGCTTGGAGTAGTCGCAGACTCCACCCGGGAAGATCTTGAGCAGCCGCATCCACTGCGCGTCGGTCCACTCCACGCCGTACTCGGTGCGGACCGGCGTACGCAGGCTGCACTTCACCACGTCCGCGGCCACTCCAGCGCCGGCGACCTCGCGCGGGAAGGAGGCGGACGGGAAGAGCTGTTCGCACCGGGTCGACGGATTGCGATCGAGCGGTTGGGCAACGAATCCCTCCGGCGCCCGGCAGCCTTCCACCAGGGCGGACGGCCGGGCGTCGACGATCTTGTCGATCCGTGGGCGGGACGAGTCGTCGGCGGCGAGATCGGTCAGCCACTGATCGAGCGAGTCGACGGCGTGCTGCACCAGTGGGCTCGCCGTGCTGAAGAGGCCGTACTGCGCGTCCTCCAGCAGGCTCACGTGATTCGCCGACGTCCCGTTCGCCTTCTCGAGTCGCGCCCGCATCGAGAACGTGTGGTACCTGACGTGGATGTCGCCGTTCGGCTGATCGTCGTAGTACGCGCGATAGTCGATGATCGGTACGTCGGCCAGCCCTCCCCCACCGCTGGTCAGTCGCCCGGTCCGGTACGCCGTACGCACCGCCTGCGGATCCGCGACGGTCCGGGCCGGCACCAGGTTCGCGTCGGCGTCGAATCCGCCGACCCGCTGGTTGAGGTCGAGGAACTGGTCCGGCGTGATCGCCCCGGACCGCAGTACGGCGAGCCCGTACTGCACGCCGACGTTGTCCATCGGCCGCCGCGCGAACCCGGTCGCCGGATCCGCGCCGTACGCGTTGATCGCGTGGTCGAAGACGTCGCAGCGCACGCCGCGCGGGTTCTCGACCGGGTCGTAGCGGTCCGCGGCCGGGATGATGTCGCAGTTGCGGCGCGGGTCGATACGGCCGGCGCTGAGCGCCATACTCGGCAGGGTTGCGTACGTCGCGAACCCCGACACCTGACGCTTCTGCTCCTGGGTCCACGGAACGCGCGCGCGGGACGTGAAGTAGGAGTCCAGCAACCAGGCGTCGCTGATGAACGTGACCGTCCCGAACCCGACGTCCGGGAACGAGCAGCCGGCGATGATCCCGTCGAAGATGCCCGGGTAGTTGTCGGTGATCTGATGCGCCTGGTATGAGCCGCCCGAGCAGCCGAAACCGACGGTGTACACCGGCCGGCCGTAGTGCTCGACGAACTGTTCCTTCGTCATCATCGCCGACTCGGCCGCGGTCAGGTCGTTGCAGTTCTGGCCGAAGACGTTCAGCGACGACGACATCAGCGCATAACCGCGGCCGAGCAGGAAGGCGTCCGTCACCCCGCCGGTCGTGCTGCCGGAGCGGTACCAACCGCCGGCGCAGCCGCCGCCGAGAGTGAAGACTGCCCGGCCGTTCCAGCCTGCGGTGCGCCTGGTGGATGTCGGTACGGCCTCGCCCAGCGGGTCGTGCAACATGCTGGCCTGCACGACGGCTCGGTTGGCGCTACCGGTCTCCATCCGCACGACGAACGGCACCTTCACCCCGAGCGAGTTCGTCGTCCGCGCCAAATCAGCCGGGTACGACGTGGCGCGAGCCGGCCACACGGCCCACTCCCCCGCAGTCGTCCGGTAGAAGTAGTCAACCCGCGGCGCGACCCTGCAGTTGGCATCGAGCGGCTCGCCCAACTTCCCACCGACAACCGGAATGGTGAACGTCGCCGTCTCACACACAAACGGCCGCTGATGCGGCCCCGAGAACACCGGCCCATGCCGCGGATAGTTCCGCACATCAAGAGACGCCCGCTGATCCCCGGCGTCGGCTCGCAACAGGTTCGACCCCAACCGCATACCCCCGACCAGACCGGTCAGCCCCCGCGCGTCGGCACTGAACGCCCCGGTGACGTCATTCCCGTTCAACGTCACTCGCACCCGCGCGCCTCCGGGCGGTACGTCGACGTGCACGAGTGCATCGCCGCCGGTCACCTTGTCCGCCCGCCCCGACAGAACCTCGATACGCAACGGCGCCGACGCGATGGCTGGAAGAACCGGCGGCAACAGCCCAGCAGCGACGACGCAGGCGATCAGCCCAGCCCGCCGGGAGCGATTCACTGCCCCTCCTGGTCCACGCCCTGTATGTACCCCAGTTCCAGGGTCAGTACAGGTGCCGTGGACCGGACGCGCGCTACGTCATCACCCAGAACTGCCAGGCCGGTGGTGCAGGAGGCCAGCCGGGGTCGGGCGACCAGCCTGGAGGTGGCTCCCAGCCTTCGGGAGGAGGCGGCCAACCTGGCGCCGGAACGAACCTGATCTGCGGCTTGGGCGGCACAGCGAATGCACAGTTGCCCCAGGCCCAGGTACGGCGCGTTCGACGACGTCCTGCAGCGGTGCGGTGCCGGCCGACGGCCAGTCGGCGGGAAGCTCGTGGGCCTTGGCACCATGAATGGTGATCTCCGCCTTCAGCCGGTTGCCCTTGACCTTGGCTTTCACCGCGGTGGCCATGCCCTGGGCGTCGAGATGCCGGATGGCCGGCAGCAGATCGCCACTCATCTTCGGCGTCAGCTGGCCGACACGCAGGCCGTCGACGCGCACCTCGACCAGTTCCTTGACGGTACGACCGCTCGTGTCGGCGAGCTCGTGCAGTGTTGCGTAGACGTACCCCTCACCCTCGGGCCGCAGATGCGGCTCGATCGCGGGCATGCACTTGTCCTCGCCGCTGATCTGTACTGCGCCACCATCCGGCAAGAGCAGGTGGGGTACGACGGGACGGACGTTGACCGGCGTACAGAGGTGCGGCTCCGCGAGTGCGATCGTCACGCTGGCGGCGAACCGCTCCTTCTCAACCAGCCGACCGGCACGGTTGCTTTCGTAGTCCGTCTCCATGCCGCCCCAGACCCGGCCACGCACCCGTGCCACCTGGCCCCGTGCGGTCAGCGCGGCAAGAATCTGCCGGTAGGCACCGGCGATCTCCCTCGGCAGGTAGCCGACGGTCCGTCCCTCGATCTGAACCGCGACCGCTGCGGGATCGACCTTGTTGTCCGGCTCGGGGACCAGGAGCGGCGAGCACTCGAATTCCCGCTCGCGGCCGCTCACCTGCCCGAAGAGCCGCCGAAGCTCCGGCAGATGATGGCTCTCCCCCACCACTTCCTGGTTGCACCAGGTGCCGCTTCCCCACAGGTCGAACGGCAGCAACGCCGTGAACGGCTTGTTCCCATGCTTCATCCAGTGCCCCCCTCAGGTCACGGCAGGTGAGCCTAGGTGGATGGTGTTTTTCGCGTGGCGGTGACCGGGTGGGCCTGGCCGGTTGGGCAGGATGCTGGGGTGACGCTGGGACAGTCGCCGAGGCAGGCGGATCTGCTGCGAACGACGGCCAACTACTGCGATGGCCGGGTGGCGCCGGACTCGATCTATGGGGTGCTGCACCGGGAGTGTTTCAACCTGTTCCCCGACGAGATGTTCGCCGACCTGTTCACCGATGTGGGCCGCCGTAGTGTGCCGCCGATGATCGTGGCGGTGGTGATGGTGTTGCAGCGCATCGAGGGCCTGTCGGATCGGGAGGCGGTCGACCGGTTCTCGTTCGACGCGCGGTGGAAGTATGCCGCGGGTGGGCTGGACTTCGACTATCCCGGGTTCGTGCACACGGTGCTGGTGGACATGCGTGCCCGGCTGGCCGCCTCGAAGCGGCCGGACCGGATCTTCGAGGTCACGCTGGAGGCGGCGAAGGCGGCCGGTCTGGTCGGGCGCAGGCGGGTGCTGGATTCCACCCCGTTGTATGACGCGGTGGCCACGATGGACACCGTCACCTTGGTGCGTTCGGCGATCCGCGGGTTGCTCAAGGCCGTCGATGCCGGGCTGGAGACCGAGTTGCGTGGGCTGCTGGGTCGCGACGACGACTACGCCAGTGCGGGCAAGCCGGTCTGTGACTACGAGGATGCGGCGGGGCGTGAGGCGTTGGTGGACGCGTTGGCCCGCGATGCGATGGCGCTGCTGGCCGCGTTGGACGGCCGCGACCTCGACGCCGGTGTTGCGCAGGCGGCGCAACTGCTGGCCACGGTGGTGGGCCAAGACCTCGACCACGAGGCTGACGGGGTGTTCCGGATCGCCCGCCGGGTCGCCAGGGACCGGGTGATCTCCACCGTGGACCCGCAGACCAGGCACGGGCACAAGACCTTGGCTCGGGGTTTCGACGGCTACAAGGGCCACATCGCGATCGACCCCGACTCGGAGATCATCACCGCCACCACGGTCAGCGCGGGCAACACCGGCGACGCCGGGCCGGCCGAGGACCTGCTCGCCGACGACATCGGGGCCGACGCCTGCGACACCAGCGGCGACGAGCACGACAGTGACGGTGACGGCGACGAGCACGACAGTGACGGTGACGGCGACGGAACCGAGTTGCTCAGCGACGAGATCCAAGCCCACGGCGACGAGCCAGGGCAGCGTGGCGACGATGCGCTGGCGGTCTATGGCGACGCCGCCTACGGCGCCGGGGAACTGCTAGCCAGGCTGGAGAAGGCCGGCGCGGAGATCAAGACCAAGGTGCAGCCACCGGTTGCGCCGGGTGGCCGGTTCGCCAAGGACCGCTTCGGCGTCGACCTGGAAGCGGGCACCGTCACCTGCCCCGGCGAGGTGACCGTGAAGATTCGCCCGGTCAAGGCCGGTGGTGGCAGCGCCGTGTTCGCCAAGGCCTGCACCAGTTGCCCGCTGGCCGCGCAATGCACCAGCTCCGCTGCCGGCCGCAGGGTCAGCATCAGCCCCTATGAGGCCGAGCTGGCCCGGGCCCGCGCCGCGCAGACCGACCCGGCCTGGCGGGCCGACTACAAGGCCACCCGCCCGAAGGTGGAACGCAAGATCGGCCACCTGATGCGCCGCAGGCACGGCGGCCGCCGCGCCAGGGTCCGCGGCCGCACCAAGGTCGCCGCCGACCTCTGTCTGCTCGCCGCCGCAACCAACCTGGCTCGCCTCGGCATGCTCGGGATCCGCCGCGGCCCCGGCCAAACCTGGATCACAGCCACCAGCTGAGGCACTGGCGACCACTCGTCACCGCCAACGCGCGTTCGATCACCCCTCAGAACCGGCCCGAACGCTGCCGATCAGTGCTGACCGAGCTCGCCTGCGAATCCAGCGCACCGACAAACCAACAGCCTGAGACCCTCTCAGCCCCAACAGCTGGCGTCATCCAACCCGCCAGGGCCCGTTCGACACCAGCCACCTAGTGACCTTTGGGCGGTGATGTCAGCAGGTGGGTGGTGTCAGGGTTCAGTGGTAGGTCTGGCTGCTGGGTGGGGCGGATTCCATCCAGGCGAGGACGCCGGTGAGGGCCTCTTCGGTCATGGCGAAGTGGACCGTGCGGTCGCGGAGGTCGGCGTCGACGATGACGTGGCCGGCGTACGTGACCAAGGGCTCGTTGCCCATCGGGCGGCGGCTGGTGACGCCTTCGAGCCGGCGGCGGTTGACCACGAGTTTGGGCCACCAGGCGAGGCTGAAGACGCGAAACCACTGCAGCTCGTCGCCGACGTACCGGGCCAGGCCGAGCGCCCAGCCGCGACCGTGGTCCTTCTGCGCCAGCTGCAGGCTGCAATCGAACGTGCCGCCGTCCCTGGACAACCAGCGACGGCGGCACGCGAACAGAGACGATCAGCAGTACGGCGGCAAGCAGACAGACCCCGACGACATCGAGGACTATCCGCATACCTTGCCGACCCCATTTCCGGTGCCCGTTGTCAGGTACAACCCCGGGCACCGCCGGAGAACCGTACTGTCAGTGACGATGTTCAATTATGGCAGGTGGGGTCAGTCTCGCTGCGGCCCCACCCCACCACGCCGGTCAGTCCGCCTTCTCGGCGGCCCTCACCCTCGCCTCGGCGAGCCGGACGTCTTCCTGGGCGCCCTCGGTGTCGCTCCCGGTGGCCAGGGCCCGCTCGAGATCGCGGCGGGCCTCCTCCAGGTCGATGTCGTGACCCATCTCGGCGTTCTCGGCCAGGATCGAGACCCGGTCGTTCGCCACCGAGATGAAGCCGTCCGGGGCGGCCGCGACGAAGTACTCGTCGTCGACGGTCCGCACCTGGACGGTGCCACCCTGCAGCAGGCCCAGCAGCGGCGCGTGGCCGGGCAGGATACCGACGTCACCGTCGGTGGTGCGGGCGATGACGATCTTCGCCTGCCCCTGCCAGACCGTCCGCTCCGCCGCGACGAGGGCTACCTCGAGGTGCTTCGCGGAGTCATCGGCCATGTCAGTTGTCCTTCTGCAGCTCGGCCCACTTGCGCTCGACGTCGTCGAGCGAACCGACGTTGAAGAACGCCTGCTCGGCGATGTGGTCGCACTCGCCTTCGGTGATCTTCTTGAAGGACTCGATGGTGTCCTTCAGCGGCACGGTGGAACCCGCGATGTTGGTGAACTTCTCCGCCATGTAGGTGTTCTGGGAGAGGAACTGCTCGATCCGGCGCGCCCGCGCGACGGTGATCTTGTCCTCTTCGGAGAGCTCGTCGACACCCAGGATGGCGATGATGTCCTGCAGTTCCTTGTTCTTCTGCAGGATCTGCTTCACCCGGACGGCCACGTCGTAGTGCTCCTGGCCGATGTACTGCGGGTCGAGGATCCGCGACGTGGAGGTCAGCGGGTCGACGGCCGGGTACAGACCACGCGACGCGATGTCGCGGGAGAGCTCGGTGGTCGCGTCGAGGTGGGCGAAGGTGGTCGCCGGCGCCGGGTCGGTGTAGTCGTCCGCGGGCACGTAGATCGCCTGCATCGAGGTGATCGAGTGACCCCGGGTCGAGGTGATCCGCTCCTGCAGCACACCCATCTCGTCGGCCAGGTTCGGCTGGTAACCGACCGCGCTCGGCATCCGGCCGAGCAGGGTGGAGACCTCGGAACCGGCCTGGGTGAACCGGAAGATGTTGTCGATGAAGAGCAGTACGTCCTGCTCCTTGACGTCGCGGAAGTACTCCGCCATCGTCAGCGCCGACAGCGCGACCCGAAGACGCGTGCCCGGCGGCTCGTCCATCTGGCCGAACACCAGCGCGGTGTCCTTGAAGACGCCGGCCTCTTCCATCTCGTTGATGAGGTCGTTGCCCTCACGGGTCCGCTCGCCCACGCCGGCGAACACCGACGTACCACCGAAGTTGTGGGCGATCCGGTAGATCATCTCCTGGATCATGACGGTCTTGCCGACACCCGCACCGCCGAACAGGCCGATCTTTCCACCCTGGACGTACGGCGTGAGCAGGTCGAGCACCTTGATGCCGGTCTCCAGCATCTCGGTCTTGGACTCGAGCTGGTCGAAGGCCGGCGCCTTGCGGTGGATCGGCCAGCGCTCGGTGATCTCGAACTCGGACTCGTCCTGGTTCAGGCACTTGCCGATGACGGACCAGACCCGGCCCTTGGTGACGTCGCCGACCGGCACGGAGATCGCCGCGCCGGTGTCGCGCACCTCGGCGCCGCGGACCAGGCCGTCGGTCGGCTTCATCGAGATGGCCCGGACGATGTTGTCGCCGACGTGCAGGGCCACCTCGAGGGTGATGGTCAGGGTGACGTCGCCGAGGGTCAGGTCGACCTCGAGCGCGTTGTACATCTCGGGCATCGCGTCCGCGGGGAACTCGACGTCGACGACCGGGCCGATCACCCGGGCGACGCGGCCAACGGAGCCGGCCGCTCCGCTGTGTTCGTTCTTCTCGGTAACCGTGGCAGTCATCTCTCTCACTCGCTCCCGGCGGTCGCGTCGGCCAGCGCGCTGGCGCCACCGACGATCTCGCTGATTTCCTGGGTAATTTGGGCCTGGCGGGCCTGGTTCAGGTCCCGCGTCAGCTTCTCGATCAGGTCCTGCGCGTTGTCCGTCGCCGACTTCATCGCACGCTGCCGGTTGGCCAGCTCGGAGGCCGCCGCCTGCAGCATGCAGTAGTGGATCCGGCTGGCGACGTACTTGGGCAGCAACGCGTCCAGGACGTCCTCGGCGGACGGCTCGAACTCGTACAGCGGCAGTACGTCGTCCGCTGCCGGCGCTTCCTCGCCCTCGACGACCTCCAGCGGCAGCAACCGGATCACGTCCGGGCGCTGGGTCAGCATCGACACGAACCGGGTGAAGACGATGTGGATCTCGTCCACACCACCCTCGTCGGTCGGCTTCAGGAAGGCCTCGATCAACGCGTCGGCGATCTCCCGGGCGCGGGCGAACGACGGGGCGTCGGAGTCACCGCTCCACGACTGCGCCACCTCGCGCTGCCGGAAGGTGTAGAACGCGACTCCCTTGCGGCCGCTGATGTACGGGACGATCTCTTTCTCGTCCTCGCGCAGCAACGTGTTCAGCCGCTCGCCCTCGCGGATCACGTTGGCCGAGTAGGCGCCGGCCTGACCGCGGTCGGAAGTGATCAGCAGCACCGCAGCCCGGCGCGGGTTCGGCTTCTCGGTGGTCAGCGGGTGGTCGACGTTCGAGAACGTCGCCACCGCCGACACCGCTCGGGTGAGCTCACGCGCGTACGGACCGGCCGCCTGGGCGCGCTGCTGCGCCTTGACGATCCGGGACGCCGCGATGAGCTCCATCGCGCGGGTGAGCTTCTTGATCGTCGAGACCGAGGCCTTACGCTCGCGAAGCTCCCGCAGACTGGCTGGCATGGTCGATCAGCCCCGCTTCTGCCGGACGATCTGCTCCTGCTCGACGTCGCCTTCGTCCATCGCCTCGGTCTCGGCCTCGGTGCCGAGCAGCGTGCCTTCCGAGGTCTGGAAGGTCGGCTTGAACGCGTCCAGCGCCTCTGTCACGGCCTGCGGCGGAGTCGTCGTCGAACAGCCCGGTCTCGCGGATGCTGTCGAGCACTTTGCTCTCCCGGCGCAGGTAGTCCAGGAAGTCCCGCTCGAAGCGCAGTACGTCGTCGACCGGGACGTCGTCGAACTTGCCGGTCGTACCGGACCAGATGGAGACGATCTGCTCCTCCACCGGGTACGGCGAGTACTGCGGCTGCCGCAGCAGCTCGACCAGCCGCTGACCGCGGTCGAGCTGGCGGCGGGAGGTGGCGTCGAGGTCGGAGGCGAACATCGCGAACGCCTCCATCGCGCGGAACTGGGCCAGGTCCAGCTTCAGCGAGCCGGACACGTTCTTCATGCCCTTGACTTGCGCGGCGCCACCGACCCGGGACACCGAGATACCGACGTCGATGGCCGGCCGGATGTTGGCGTTGAACAGGTCCGACTGCAGGAAGATCTGGCCGTCGGTGATCGAGATGACGTTGGTCGGGATGAACGCCGACACGTCGTTCGCCTTGGTCTCGATGATCGGCAGGCCGGTCATCGAGCCGGCGCCGAGCTCGTCGGACAGCTTCGCGCAGCGCTCCAGCAGGCGGCTGTGCAGGTAGAAGACGTCACCCGGGTACGCCTCGCGGCCCGGCGGGCGGCGCAGCAGCAGCGACATCGCGCGGTACGCCTCGGCCTGCTTGGTCAGGTCGTCGAAGACGATCAGCACGTGCTTGCCCTGGTACATCCAGTGCTGGCCGATGGCCGAGCCGGTGTACGGCGCGACGTACTTGAAGCCGGCCGGGTCGGACGCCGGGGAGGCGACGATGGTGGTGTACTCCATCGCGCCGGCCTCTTCGAGCGCGCCGCGGACGGCGGCGATCGTCGAGCCCTTCTGGCCGATCGCGACGTAGATGCAGCGGACCTGCTTCTTCGGGTCGCCGGACTCCCAGTTCGCCTTCTGGTTGATGATCGTGTCGATCGCGATCGCGGTCTTGCCGGTCTTGCGGTCGCCGATGATCAGCTGGCGCTGGCCGCGGCCGATCGGGATCATCCCGTCGATCGCCTTGATGCCGGTCTGCAGCGGCTCGCGGACCTCCTGGCGGTCCATCACGCCGGCCGCCTGCAGCTCCAGCGCGCGGTTGCCCTCGAGGTCCTTGATCTCGCCGAGGCCGTCGATCGGCTTGCCCATCGGGTCGACGACGCGGCCGAGGTAGCCCTCGCCGACCGGCACCGACAGCACCTGCGCCGGTCCGGCGGACCTGCTGGCCCTCCTCGATCCCGTCGAACTCACCGAGGACGACGACACCGATGTCGCGGACGTCGAGGTTCAGCGCGATGCCCCGGGTGCCGTCCTCGAACTCGAGCAGCTCGTTCGTCATCGCCGAGGGCAGACCCTCGACGTGCGCGATACCGTCACCGGCGTCGATGACGGTGCCGACCTCTTCCCGGCTCGTCTTCGCCGGTTGGTACTCGGTGACGAACTGATCCAGGGCGTCCCGGATCTCCTCCGGCCTGATCGTGAGCTCAGCCATTGTGTTTCCTGCTTCCTTGACCTTGCTGGCCTGTTGTGGCCCTAGGGGCTTTCGCTGCGAAGACCTCAGGCCCTTAGCGCCATAAGTTTGTGTCGTTAAGAGCCGTCAGCCCGCGATGCGCCGTTGCGCTTCGTCTGAGCCTGGCCGCGATGGTTCCGTCGATCACTTCGTCGCCGATGTCCACCCGGACGCCGCCGACGACGCTCGGGGTCGACGATTACGTTCAGCTGGATGTCCCGGCCGTACTGCCGGCCGAGCGCGTCGGCCAGCCGGGTGCGGTCGGCCTCGGACAGGTCGGTGGCGACCCGCACGGTGGCGATGCTGGCGTTGCGCCGGGCCGCCGCGGCGACCTGGTAGGCCCGCATCGAGGCCGCGAAGCTGCGCCCCCGGCCGTCCACCGCGCGCTCGACCAGCCGCACGTGGTGACCGCGTCGGCCTTGCCCTGCAGCAGGCCGTGGATCAGCTCCTGCCGCAGCTTCACCGGGATGCTGCGGTCACTCAGCTTCTCGCTCAGCGCCCGCTCGGCCGCGACCACCCGGTCCAGCCGGAACAACTCGTCCTCGACGCTCGTCCAGCTTGCGCCCGGAGTCGGCGTACGCGACATCGGCCTCGACGCTCAACTGCTCCAGCGCGTTGCCGAGGTCGCGGCCGCTGACCCAGCGGCCGGCCACGGCGGCGGTCAGGATCTCCTGCGCCTGGGCGGAGATCTTGCCGCCGAACAACTGCTGGACCAGGCCGGCGCGGGCCGCCTGCGGACGGGCCGGGTCGGTCAGGGCGCGCCGGAGCGCGCCGCTGCCGTCCAGCAGCTTGGCGACCGAGAACAGCTCGGTGCCCAGCTCCTCGGTGACGGTGACACCGGCCAGGGCCTCCTGGGCCCGGACCAGTGACTCCCTCGACGCGCCGCGCATCAGCCGTCCGTTCCGACGGCCTGACGTGCGGACTCCGACGCCTCGAGGTCGGCCAGGAACCGCTCGACGGTGCGACGCTGGCGCGCCTCGTCCTCGAGCGACTCGCCGACGATCCGGCCGGCCAGCGTGGTCGCCATCGTGCCGACCTCGCTGCGCAGCGAGGCGACCGCCTGGGTCCGCTCGGCGTCGATCTGGGTCCGTGCGTGCGTCACGATGCGCTCCGCCTCGGCGTTCGCCTGCTCACGCATCTCCGCGATGATCTGCGCACCCTGCTCGCGCGCGTCCTCACGGATCTTCGCAGCCTCCTGGCGAGCCATCCGCCAGCTGCGCGTTGTACTTGCTCCAGCGCCGCCTTCGCCTCGACCTGAGCCCGCTTGGCCTCGTTCATCCCGCCTTCGATCGCCGCGGTCCGATCGGCGTACGCCTGCTCGAACTTCGGGACGACGACCTTGGCGAAGGCGATGGCCAGCAGGATCAGGAAGACGAAGCCGAAGATGACCTCGGCCGTGTGCGGCAGCAACGGGCTCGGGGTCTCGCCCGCCTCAGTCAGCGGTAGCACCATCGTCAACATGTCTGAATCCTGTCAGTCAGAGGAAATAGCTCAGGTACGGAAGACGAACGCCAGAGCGATACCGATGATCGCCAGAACCTCGGTCACACCGAAGCCGATCCAGGCGATGGACTGCAGCTTGCTCTGGGCCTCGGGCTGACGCGCGGTGCCGTTGATCACGGCTGCGAAAATCAGACCGACGCCGACGCCCGGGCCGATCGCGGCGAGGCCGTAGCCCAGGACGGCGATGTTGCCGGAGATCTCGAGTGCGGTCATTGCAGTGTGTTCCTTTCGGTACGGATAGGGGCTATCCGGGTTTCCGTTACTACGGGTCCAATGGGTACTGCGGTACTGCGGATCAGTGGTCCTCGGCGATCGCGCTGCCGATGTACTGCGCGGACAGCACGACGAAGATGTAGGCCTGGATGCACTGGACGAACAGCTCCAGTCCGGCGATCGCCAGGCCCATCAGCAAGGTGATGATGCCGACACCGCCGAGGGCGATGCTGCCGGTCTCGAACAGCAGGTACTCGCCGCCGAGGACGAACACCAGCAGCAGGATGTGGCCGGCGAACATGTTCGCGAACAACCGCAGGCTCAGCGAGACCGGCCGGACCAGGATGTTCGAGATGAACTCGATCGGGATCATCAGCGGCATCAGCCAGACCGGCACCCCGGCCGGCATGGTCTGGTGCTTGAAGTAACCCCAGGCGCCGTGCTTCCGGATCCCGACCGCGTTGTAGATGATCCAGCTCAGGATCGCGGCGGAGTAGGCCCAGCCGATGTGGCTGAAGGTCGGGAACTGGACCAGCGGGACGGTGGCGGCGACGTTGTTCAGCAGGATGAAGAAGAACAGGCCGCACAGGTACGGCACGTACTTCATGTGCTCGGCGCTGCCGATGGCGTCGCGGGCGATCGAGTTGCGGACGAAGTTGTAGCCGAGCTCACCGGCGAACTGCAGTTTGCTCGGCACGATCTCGGCCTTGCGGGACGCACCCCAGAAGAACCAGATGATCAGTACGACGGACAACGCGGACACCAGCACAGGCTTGGTGAACCAGTCGACGCCGTTGATGATCGGCGGAAGATCGAAGCTTTCGGGACCGGGCGGGTGGAACTCGGTCGGAACGCCGGCAGTCACCGGGTCTCCTCTCGCGTCGTGCTCAAGTCGGACGCCTTGTAGCTAAGGGCAGGGCGGCTCAGGGCATGGCGGTCAACAACGTCAGACCCGGTGCGGGTCAGGTCGTTCCCCGAAGGGATCAGGACCGCGTCCCGTACCGGAAGTGCAACAGCAGAACGGTGAGCCCGGCACCGAGGACGATGCCCACCGGAAGTAAGAACTGGGTGCCGAGCAGGCGATCCAACCCGAACCCGATGCCTCCGTACAGGAGCACACCGCCGATCAAGTAGGACAGGACCCGCCAGCCGTCGCCCGCAGTCGGGGGTGATGGCTTCGGATCCTCGTGCTCGCTCATTGGCACCCGAAAGGTACCAGTCCCGAACAGAGCCGGTCACATCGGTCCCCGCAACCTCCACCACAGCAGTGAAGTCATTACCGATGGTGCTCATGCGGTCACCTCCCCGTCCAGGTCGTAGATCGGGACGCGCAGCCGCGACCAGGCCCAGATCTCGCCGGCCATCCAGCCCATCACGACCACCACGGCGCTGACACCCAGCACGGTCAGATTCACGTGCCGGGCCAGGGTTTCCGAGCTCAGGGCCAGGGCGAGCAGGCCGCCGAAGATCGCGATCCGCCCGGTGTACGACGTCATCGCGATCGCCAGCTGCATGGTCGGCGACGCACGGCGGGACAGGTGCAGCGCGACCAGGCCGCCACCGGAGAAGACGACCACCATCAGCAGGCCCAGCAGTGCTCCCCACAGTCCCTCGAGGCCGGCGGCAACGGTCGACACGGCGGCGGCGTTCACGCCTACGACGAGCGCGGCGACGAGTGCGCCACGCAACATTGCCAACGCCGGGTGCCTGGTGGCCTGGCCGGCGACTTTCGGACTCTGAGCCGAGGGAGCCATCTGGTGGTTCCGTCCTGCTGGCGACCGGGTCTCACAGCCTGGTCGTCGGGTGGGCGGGGTCAGGGGTGTCGCTGTTCTTCGCTGGTGCTTGTGAAAACTAGCACAAAGTCTTCAGAGTCAGCAAAACGAGTCCCTTGCCGCTGTACAGGCACACCCTATCGGTAGGCCACGCGGACGAGTGGTCTGGTCCCCACCTGGTGGCCTTCAGACCTTGGCGAGCGGTTTCCGGGAACGGCGCGGGAGACCGGTCGTGAGCAGGATCGCGGTGACCATGACGGCCAGCACGATCAGGGCGGTCCACCAGGTCAGCACGAGTCCGAGGACCACGACGCCGTACGCGATCAAGGCCGTCCACAGGTACATCAGCAGGACGGCCCGGCGGTGCGAGTGGCCGCGTTGCATCAGGCGGTGATGCAGGTGCAGCTTGTCCGCGGCGAAGGGCGAGCGGCCGGCCTTGGTACGGCGGACGTAGGCCATCGTCAGGTCGAGCGCGGGGATCGCGAGGACCGCGATCGGGAGGATCAGCGGGAGCAGGGCCGGCAGAAGGCTGGAGCCGCCGACCTCGTACGGGACCGCGTTCGGGTCCATCTGGCCGGTCAGGCTGATCGTCGACGCGGCCAGCATCAGGCCGATCAGCAGGGCTCCGGAGTCGCCCATGAAGACCCTGGCAGGGAAGAAGTTGTGCGGCAGGAAGCCGAGGCAGGCACCGGCCAGGGCGACGGTGATCAGGGTCGAGGTGGTCGCCCGGTCGAGGTTCTGCTCGACGTTCAGCAGGTACGAGTAGGTGAAGAAGGCGGTCGCGCCGATCGCGGTCACGCCGGCGGCCAGACCGTCCAGGCCGTCGACGAAGTTCACCGCGTTGCAGGACACCAGCAGGATGCCGGCGGTGAGGACGGCGAGTTGCGCGGGCGGCGGCGAGACGACGCCGCCGGGGAGCGGGAGCCAGTACAGCTGGATGCCCTGGACAACCATCACGCCGACGGCGAGGACCTCGCCGGCCAGCTTGGTGATCGCGTCCAGCTCGTACAGGTCGTCGACCACGCCGACGGCGCAGATCACCACGCCGCCGATCAGGATCGCGCGGGCGTCGTGGGCGACCTGCAGGCTGTCGCCGAGGAAGGGCAGGCTGGAGGCGACCGCGAAGCCGGCGATCAGGCCGCCGAGGATGGAGATGCCGCCGAAGTACGGGATCGGGACCTTGTGCACGTCCCGGGCCCGGACCTTCGCGACCGCGCCGTAGCGCAGGGCGATCTGCCGGGCCACGCCGGTCAGCAGGAAGGTCGTGGCCATGGCCACGAACAGGACCAGCAGGTACTCGCGCACTAGTCCGCAGGCCTCACATCGGGTTCGGTCGGCTTCTTCTCGTCGGCTATGTCCTTGGACGCTTCAACAGGTGCTTCAGTTGGCTCTACTTCAGTTGGCTCTTCTGTAGTCTGCTCCGGCTCGGCAGTCATCTCCGGCTCTGCGGTCTTCTCCGGCTCGTCGTCAGCTTTCTCGCCGTCCTGGTCGGAGGTGACCTCGGGGACGACGGCGCGGAGCTGGTCGAGGCTGAGGGCACCGAGGCGTACGACGTGGGGGCCGTCGCCGGTGATGTCGACGATCGTGGACGGCTGACCGCCGGTCGCCGTACCTCCGTCGAGGTAGACCGCGACCGAGTCGGCCAGCTGCTCCTCGGCGTCGTACACGTCGAGCGCCGCCGGCTGACCGCTGAGGTTGGCCGAGCTGACCGCGAGCGGCCCGGTGCGGGACAGCAGTTCGCGGGTGTTCTCGTGGGCCGGCACCCGCAGCGCGACGGTGCCCTGGGTCTCCCCCAGGTCCCACATCAGCGACGTCTGCGCGTGGCAGATCACCGTCAGCGGCCCGGGCCAGAACTCCTCGCAGAGCTTGCGTCCCGAGTCGGGGACGTCGGTGGCGAGCGCGTCCAGCGACTCGACCACCGAGATCAGCACCGGCGGCGGCATGTCGCGGCCGCGGCCCTTGGCGTCCAGCAGTCGCTGGACCGCGTCGGACTTGAAGGCGTCCGCGGCGATCCCGTACACGGTGTCGGTCGGAAGGACGACCAGGTCGCCGGCCTCGATGGCGTCCACGGCCGCTCGATAGGCCGGTGCCAACTCGTCGCCGGTGAAGTCGAAGCGCTCACTCACGCACCGAATCGTGCCACCCACGGACCCGCGCACTCCACTCGGGCTGGCCCAGGCGCGACCTGACAAACAATTGTCAGCTTTCCAGCGCCTGCCCGCCGGACCTCCCTAGGATCCCGGACATGACTGTTTCGCGTGAGTTCCTGGCCGGCCTGCCGAAGGCCGAGTTGCATGTCCATCACGTCGGATCCGCCTCGCCGCGGATCGTTGCCGAGCTCGCCGCCCGGCATCCCGGGTCGCCGGTGCCGGCCGACCCGGCCGAGCTGGCGAAGTACTTCCAGTTCACCGATTTCGCCAAGTTCATCGAGAT
This sequence comes from uncultured Actinomycetota bacterium, assembly GCA_963770725.1. Classification (GTDB taxonomy): domain Bacteria; phylum Actinomycetota; class Actinomycetes; order Propionibacteriales; family Kribbellaceae; genus Kribbella. The sequence goes on along the minus strand of CAVYQT010000002.1, from coordinate 159,747 downwards.
CTACCTGACCGTCGTCGACCTGATCAAGACGCCCGACGACGTCCGGCTGCTGACCTACGAGATCGCCCGCGAGATGGCCGGGCAGAACCTGCGCTACGCCGAGCTGACCTGTACGCCGTACACGACGGTGGTCCGCGGGATCGCCGCGGAGGCCTACTGCGAGGCGATCGAGGACGCCCGGATCGCGGCCGAGAAGGAGTTCGGCCTGACCCTGCGGTGGATCTTCGACATCTCCGGTGAGGCCGGGCTGCCGGCCGCCGACCGGACGCTGGAGATCGCGCTGAAGAACCGGCCGGAGGGGCTGGTCGGGTTCGGCCTCGGCGGGCCGGAGATCGGCGTACCGCGGCCGCAGTTCCAGCCGCACTTCGAGGCCGCCATCGCCGCCGGGCTGCGCAGCGTGCCGCACGCCGGCGAGACCACCGGGCCGGAGACGATCTGGGACGCGATCCGGGTGCTCAAGGCCGAGCGGATCGGCCACGGTACGTCGGCCATGCAGGACCCGGCCCTGGTCGACTACCTGGGCGAGCACCGGATCCCGCTCGAGGTCAGCCCGACGTCGAACATCGCCACCCGCGCGGTCGCGTCGTACGACGTGCACCCGCTGCCCGCGATGGTCCAGGCCGGACTGGTCGTCACCATCAACTCGGACGACCCGCCGATGTTCGGCACCGACCTCACCAACGAGTACGCCGTCGCGACCGAGCTGCTCGACCTCGACGAGGCCGGTGTGGGTGAGCTGGCCAAGACGGCTGTCCGGGTTTCGTTCGCCGAGGACTCGGTGAAGGACTCGCTGCTCGCGGAGATCGACGACTACGTCGCCAAGGCGTGACTCGGGTTCTAGGTGCGCATGGTTCTCTAGGTGGCGTGCGGAGTGTTCCAGGAGTGGTGGCGGCGCTAGGGCTGTTGCTGGGTGTGGCTGCCTGCAGCGACGAGTCAGGCGCAGCAGCACCGGCTGCGACTCCCCCACCGTCGGCCAGCCCAACGCCGACCACTCCGCCTCCGCCGCCACCACCTGCGAACGGAGACCTGCCGCGGGGTGGGCGGACGATCTTCCCGAAGTACCAGCTCGTCGGGTACGTCGGTCTGCCCGGCTCGCCCGCCCTCGGTCCGCTGGACAAGAACCTGGAAGTGAAGGCCGCGAGGCTGGAGAAGCTGTCGCGTGCGTACGCCGCCGGCCGCACACCGCTGCCGGTGATGGAACTGATCACGGTGGTCGCGAAGGCATCGCCGGGCAAGGACGGGATGTACCGCGGCCGCCTGCCCGACGCGAAGATCCAGGAGTACCTGACCGTCGCCCGTAAGCACCGGATGCTGTTGCTGCTCGACGTCCAGCCGGGCCGGGCCAAGATCCTGCCCGAGGTGAAACGACTCGAACGCTGGCTGAAGGAACCGGATGTCGGGCTCGCCTTCGATCCGGAGTGGGCGGTCGGGCCGAATCAGGTGCCCGGCAGGGTTTTCGGCCGGACGACGGGCGCCGAGCTCGATGGCATCGCGTCGTACCTCGCAGGACTCGTGCGAGCACATGACCTGCCGGAGAAGGCGTTCGTCTTCCACCAGCTGTCGCCGCGGATCGTTGCCGGCGGGCAGGCGCTGAAGAAGCATCCGGGCGTGGTCACGATCAAGTCGGTGGACGGGATCGGTGCGCGCGAGGACAAGCTGGAGACGTGGGGCAAGCTGACCGCGAACCTGCAGGCCGGGGTGCACCCCGGGTTCAAACTGTTCTACACCGAGGACGCCCGGCACGGGCCGTTGATGACACCGGCACAGGTGCTGGCGTTGCGGCCGCGGCCGGAGCTCGTCGTGTACGAATAGGGGATGCGGCTTGCCGTCGCGGATGTGACCGGCGACAGGATCTGGCGCGGCCTAGATCCTTCGCCCGGTCGCGAAGCGGGGGCGGGCGGCGAGGTCCTGCTGGTCGCGGATCTCGGTGAAGAGGCCGGTGGCAGTGAAGACGCCGGGGGCGGATTCGCCCTGGACGTCGGCATGTTCACACGCGAACCAGCCGCCGGGTTTGAGCAGCCGGCCCGCAGTGGCGGCGACCACCTTGATCTCGTCGAGGCCGTCCTCACCGGACCACAACGCCAGCGCCGGGTCGTGATCGCGGACCTCCGCGGTGACGGATTCCCAAGCAGTCAAAGGGATGTACGGCGGGTTGGAGATGACCGCGTCCACCTGGCCGTCGAACTCGGGCAGGCACCCGGCGATGTCGCCCTCATGCAATTCGGCACCGGTACCGGCGAGATTGCGACGAGCCCAGACACACGCGTCCGGCGACAGCTCGACAGCGTGTACGACGCTGTCCGGCCGCTCGGTCGCCACCGCGCCGGCGATCGCACCTGAGCCGGTGCACAGATCGACCACCAGCGGTTCCTTGACGTCTGCGAGCCGGTCGAGGATCCAGCCGACGATCACCTCGGTCTCGGGCCGCGGCACGAAGACACCGGGCCCGACTGCGAGCTCCCGGTAGCGGAAGGGCGCCGTACCGGTCAGATGCTGCAGTGGTTCGCGCCCTGCGCGGCGGGCGATCAACTCGCCGTACTGGTGTCGCTGGTCAGCAGTCGGCTCGGCGAGGTTCAGCCGGCTGCTGCCGGTGACGAACGCGAGGAGTTCCGCGGCGTCGTAGTCCGGCGACGCGACGCCTGCTTCCCGGAGTCGTGCGGTCGCCTCGACGAGTAGCGACTTCGTGCTCACTGGGCCTCGACGGCCTCGAGGCGGGCGGCGAGGTCGGCGTCGGTCAGGGCCTGGATCACCGGCGCGAGTTCGCCGCCGAGGACCTGGTCGAGGTTGTGCGCCTTGTAGCCGACGCGGTGGTCGGAGAACCGGTTCTCCGGGAAGTTGTAGGTGCGGACCCGCTCGGACCGGTCGACGGTCCGGATCTGCGACCGGCGGGCGTCCGAGGCCTCCTGGTCGGCGGCCTCCTGCGCGGCCGCGAGCAGCCGGGCCCGCAGGACGCGCATGGCCTGCTCACGGTTCTGCAGCTGGGACTTCTCGTTCTGCATCGAGACCACGATGCCGGTCGGCAGGTGGGTGATCCGGACCGCGGAGTCGGTCGTGTTCACACTCTGCCCACCCGGTCCGGACGACCGGAACACGTCGATGCGCAGGTCGTTCGGGTCGATCTCGACGTCGACGTCCTCGGCCTCCGGGAGCACCAGCACACCGGCCGCCGAGGTGTGGATCCGTCCCTGCGACTCGGTCACCGGCACCCGCTGGACCCGGTGCACCCCGCCCTCGAACTTGAGCTTCGCGTACGGCGCCTCACCCGGCTCCGGCGTACCTTTCGCCTTCACCGCGACGGTGACCGACTTGTACCCGCCCAGGTCGGACTCGGCCGAGTCGAGCACCTCGGTCTTCCAGTTCTGCGACTCGGCGTACTTCAGGTACATCTTCAGCAGGTCGCCGGCGAACAGCGCCGACTCGTCGCCGCCCTCACCGGCCTTGATCTCGAGGATCGCGTCCTTGTCGTCACTCGGGTCGCGCGGGACCAGCAGCACCTGCAGCTTCTCCGCCAGCTCCTCGCGGCGGGCGGACAGCTTGGTGGCCTCCTCGGCGAACGCCGGGTCCTCGGCCGCCAGCTCCTTCGCCGCCTCGATGTCGCCCTCGGTCTGGAGCCACTCGTCGTACGTGCGCACTACCGGCGCGAGGGCAGCGTACCGCTTACCGACCCGCCGGGCGTTGGCCTGGTCGGAGTGCAGCTCGGGATCCGACATCTGCCGCTCCAACTCGGCGTACTCCGCCCTGAGCGTCTGAACCGCCTCGAACATCCCGCACTCCTGTACCTATGGCCGGGCCTCCGGCGCCGGCGTGTCATGGGGCCTTGGCTCCCGGCCTTCCCTCGTCACTCCAGTCGCTACGCTCCCTGCGCTCCTCAGTCCAGGCCGGGAGGCCCCATGACCGTCCTTCACGTCTCCGACAACACAAACCGCGCGCCGGTCACGCGGAGCGTGGAGCTCGCGGACCGGCGCGCGGTGAGGTCGCTACTTCTTGGCGTACCGCTTCTCGAAGCGGGCCACCCGGCCACCGGTGTCGAGAATCTTCTGCTTGCCGGTGTAGAAGGGGTGGCACTGCGAGCAGACGTCGGCGTGGATCACACCGTTCTCCGCGGTCGAGCGCGTGGTGAACGTGGCGCCACAGGTACAGGTCACCGTGGTGTCGACGTACGTCGGGTGGATGTCGCTCTTCAAAGGATCTCCTAGGTTCAGGTGCTCCGGGTCGCCCGCGGGCGCGGACGTGAACCGGAACCGACATACCAGTTTGCCACCCGAGGGCAGCAAACTGGTAATCGAGGGATTCTCAGCTGCCGTCGTCGGTGCTGCGACCGCCTGCCGACGGAGTGGTCTTGTTGACCTGCAAGAGGAACTCGATGTTCGACTTGCTCTCCTTGAGCTTGCCGATCAGCAGCTCGAGCGCCGCCTGGCCGTCGAGCGCGGACAGCACCCGGCGGAGCTTCCAGACCACCTGGGTCTCGTCCTTGCTCATCAGCAGTTCCTCGCGGCGGGTGCCGGAGGCGACCACGTCGATGGCCGGGAAGATGCGCCGGTCGGCGAACTCGCGGCGCAGCCGCAGCTCCATGTTGCCGGTGCCCTTGAACTCCTCGAAGATGACCTCGTCCATCTTGGACCCGGTCTCGATCAGCGCGGTGGCCAGGATGGTCAGCGAGCCGCCGTCCTCGATGTTGCGGGCCGCACCGAAGAACCGCTTCGGCGGGTACAGCGCCGAGGAGTCGACACCACCGGACAGGATCCGGCCGCTGGCCGGTGCCGCGATGTTGTACGCGCGTCCCAGCCGGGTGATCGAGTCGAGCAGGACGACGACGTCGTGACCCAGTTCGACCAGGCGCTTGGCCCGCTCGATCGCCAGCTCCGCGACCGTGGTGTGGTCGTCGGCCGGCCGGTCGAAGGTCGAGGCGATGACCTCGCCCTTGACGGTGCGCTGCATGTCGGTGACCTCTTCGGGCCGCTCGTCCACCAGCACCACCATCAGGTGCACTTCGGGGTTGTTCGTGGTGATCGCGTTCGCCAGCGCCTGCAGCACCATCGTCTTACCGGCCTTCGGCGGGGAGACGATCAGGCCGCGCTGGCCCTTGCCGATCGGGCTGACGATGTCGACGATCCGGGTGGTGAGCACCCCGGGCTCGGTCTCCAGCCGGAGCCGCTCGGTCGCGTACAGCGGGGTCAGCTTGTTGAAGTCCTGCCGCTGCTTGGCGATCTCCGGGTCCGCCCCGTTCACGGTGTCGATCCGGACCAGCGGGTTGAACTTCTCCTTGCGCTCACCCTCCTGCGGCTGCTTCACCGCACCGGTGATCGCGTCACCCTTGCGCAGGCCGTACCGCTTCACCATCGACAGGGCGACGTACACGTCGTTCGGGCCGGGCAGGTAGCCGCTGGTCCGGACGAACGCGTAGTTGTCCAGTACGTCGAGGATGCCGGCCGCCGGGACGAGGACGTCGTCCTCGCTGATCGTCGGCTCCGGGTCGAACCGCTCGCCGCGACCGCGGTTGCGGGTGTTGTCCCGGGGGGCCGGGCTGCCGTCGCGGTTGCGATCCCGGTCGCGGCCCCGGCGGCGCCGGCGACGGCCCTCGCCTTCCTCGCCGCGGTCGTTCTGGTCCTGCCGGTTGCGGCTGTCACCGCCACGCTGGCTGTCACCGCGGTTGTCGCGGTTCTGCCCATCGCGGTTCTGCCCATCGCGGTTCTGGCCGTCCCGGTTCTGGCCGTCCCGGTCGCGGTTGTCCCGGTTCTGGCCGTCGCGGCTTCCGTCCCGGGTGCGGTCGCGGTTCGGCTCGCCCCGGTCGCCGCGGTTGTCACCGCGGTTGTCGCGGGTCTGGCCGTCCCGGTCGCGGTTGTCCCGGTTCTGGGTGTCCCGATTGCGGTCGCGGTTGCGGGTGTCGCGGCCCTCCGCGGGCTCGGCGACGGTGGTGCCGTTCTGCGTCGCGACCTCGGCGGCGGGCGCCTCGGCGGTCACGGCCGGCGCGGACGCGGCCGGTGCAGCGGAGGCCGGTGCGGCGGCGGTCGGCTCGGCAGCGGTCGGCTCGGCAGCGGTCGGCTCGGCGGACAGGGCGCTGTTCTGGCCGGAGTCCTTCTCGGCCGCGGCGCGGGTCCGGCGGCTGCCGCCCTCGCGCTTGGCCGGGGCGTCGGCCTTGGCCGCGGGCGCCTCGGCGGCACCCTCGTCCAGGGTCGGCTGGCTCGTCTTCGGGCGCGAACCGCCCGTGGAGCCACCCGCCTGGGCAGCCTTGATCGCCTCGATCAGCTGGCCCTTGCGCAGCGCGCCGGTGCCCTTGATGCCCAGCGTCCCGGCGAGCTGCTTGAGCTCGGGGAGCAGCATGCCCTCGAGGCCGCCTCCGGCCTTCCGGCGACGCGTCGCGGTGGTGGCCGCGGCGGCATCGGTACCCGGGGCCGGCGTGGTGCCGGCGCCGCTGGAGGCTTCAACAGTTTCTGTCACGTGAGGTCCTTCCCACACGGATCGTCGATGTCAGATGTGCGCACCGACCGTTTCATCACTCACGACCGACGCGGAGCCGACTGTTCGGGCTGCGGCGGCGACGTGGGTATCAAGAGGCTCTCGCTCGATCTGAGTCCCCTCGGACATCTCCGGCGCAGGCGGCGCAAGTTCAGATCCACAGGAGGGTCGCCACACAACACAGGGTGCCGGGAGCACAGCCCGGATCGTGACGAGAGTTCACCGACCACCTGGAGGGGATCGGGTGAGTCGAGACTAGCACCACTCTGGGTCGTTCTGCTGACTCGAGGGGTACAACGCGTGTCAATCGCGGATCATTCCCACCGGTCCACGCGGCTACCCCGCCTCCAGCGACCAGACCTGTACTCCCACTGGATCGATCGCCAGCTCGTACCGCGTCCAGCCGTCCGGCGGAGGCGGGGGCGATCCGTCCGGGCGGCCCAGTACGACGACGGTCGGTCCGGCCCCGCTCACGATCGCCGGCAACCCGCTCCCCCGCAGCTTGTGCACGAGCGCCAGACTCTCCGGCATCGCCGGCTCCCGGTACTCCTGGTGCAACCGGTCCTCGGTCGCTGTCAGCAGCAGTTCCGGCCGGGCGGTCAACGCCGCGACGAGCAATGCAGCCTTCCCCGCATTCGCCGCCGCATCACTGTGAGGTACGACGCCCGGCAGCAACCCGCGCGCCTCCTTTGTCAGCACGCGATTGTCGGGTACATAGGCGACGGCAGCCAATCCGTTCACCGTCTCCAGCCGGACCGCCCGGGCCCCCTCTCGATCAGGCAGAGTCCCTTCTGTCCAAGCGATCGTGAACCCACCGAGCGCGGCCGCGGCCACGTTGTCCGGGTGTCCTTCGAGCTCGTTCGCCAGTACGACGAGCCGCTCGCGATCGACCGGTTCACCGGCCAGCCCGTACGCCGCCGCGAGGCCGCCGACGATCGCGGCCGACGACGAACCGAGACCGCGGCCGTGCGGAATCCGGTTCTCACACCGCAACGCGAATCCGGGCACCGAAGCACCCAGCGCCTCGAGACCGCGACGAATGGACCGGACCACCAGATGCGACTCGTCCAGCGGCACCTCGCCGTCGCCTGACCCGGTCACCTCGACCGTGACGCCGGATCCACCCGGCGTCACGATCAGGTCGTCGTACAGGGTGAGCGCCAGTCCGAACGCGTCGAAACCGGGGCCCAGGTTGGCGCTGGTCGCGGGGACGCGGACCCGCACCTGGTCGCACGCCCGGCGGTCGCCCTTCGTTTCCACCGCGGCCGCCGTCAGATCAAGCCGGCGACGCGGGCGACGGAATCGGTGTCGGCAGGCGTGACCGGGGACTCGATCACCTTCGCGTGGTCGAGGGCGGTGTCAATGTCCTTCAGGCCGTGTCCTGTGACGGTGATCACCACGGTCGAGCCGCCGTCCAGCCAGCCCTGGGACTTCGCGTGCAGCAGTCCGGCGACGCCGGCCGCCGACGCGGGCTCGACGAACACGCCCTCGCGGGCGGCGAGCTCACGCTGCGCGGTCAGGATCTGATCATCGGTGACCATCTCGATCCGGCCGCCCGACTCGTCCCGGGCGGACTCGGCCAGCGTCCAGGAGGCCGGGTTGCCGACCCGGATCGCGGTCGCCGCGGTGTCCGGCTTCTCGACGATCGCGCCGCGGACGATCGGCGCCGCACCCTCGGCCTGGAAACCCCACATCCGCGGGGTCTTCGAGGCGAGCTTGTCCTTGGCGTACTCCTGGTACCCCTTCCAGTAGGCCGCGATGTTGCCCGCGTTCCCGACCGGCAGCAGGTGCAGGTCCGGGGCGTCGCCGAGCGCGTCGCACACCTCGAAGGCGGCGGTCTTCTGACCTTCCAGCCGGACCGGGTTCACCGAGTTCACCAGCGCGACCGGATAGTGCTTGCCGAGCTCGCGGACGATCCGCAGGCAGTCGTCGAAACCGCCGTCGATCGACACGAGCTGGGCACCGTGGATGATCGCCTGCGCCAGCTTGCCCTTCGCGATCCGGCCGGCCGGGATCAGCACGAGTGGGATCAGTCCGGCCCGGACGGCGTACGCGGCCGCGGACGCCGAGGTGTTGCCGGTCGACGCGCAGACCACGGCCTTGTCACCCGACTGCGCGGCGAGCGAGATCGCGACCGTCATGCCGCGGTCCTTGAACGAGCCGGTCGGGTTGTTGCCCTCGACCTTGAGCCAGACCTCGCAGTTGGTCTGCTCGCTGAGCCACTGCGCAGCCACCAGCGGCGTCCCGCCCTCGCCGAGCGTGACCACCGGCGTGTCCGCCGAAACGGGAAGCCGGTCTCTGTACTCCTCGATCACGCCTTGCCATTGATGAGGACGCTGCTGAGCCATTCCTTTACTCGCCTTCTACCCGCATCACACTGCTGACTTCACGAACGATGTCCATGTCACGCAGGGCCTCCACGGTCGCGGACAACGCGGCGTCGGTCGCGGTGTGGGTGACCACCACCAGCTGCGCGTCACTGCCCCGGCCCTCCTGGCGGACGGTCTGGATGGACACGTCGTGCTCCGCGAAGGCATGGGCCACCGCCGCCAGCACACCGGCCTTGTCGGCCACGTCCAGCGACACGTGGTAGCGGGTCATCGCGTCGCCCATCGGCCGCACGGCCCGCTGGGTGTACGACGACTCGCCGACCCCCGGCACGCCCTTGAGCCGGTTGCGCGCGGCGGACACGAGATCCCCGAGGACCGCACTGGCCGTCGGGGCGCCGCCGGCACCACGACCATAGAACATCAGCTGGCCGGCCGCCTTGGATTCCACGAACACGGCGTTGTACGCGTCGCGAACACTGGCCAACGGGTGGTTGACCGGGATCATCGCCGGGTACACCCGGGCGCTGACCGAGTCGCTCGCTTCGTCCAGCTCGCAGATCGCCAGCGACTTCACGACGCAGCCCATCTCGCGGGCCGAGGCGATGTCGGTCGCGGACACCTCGGTGATGCCCTCGCGGTGGACGTCGGCGATGGAAACCCTTGTGTGGAAGGCCAAACTGGCCAGCAGGGCGGCCTTCGCGGCCGCGTCGAAGCCCTCGATGTCGGCGGTCGGGTCGGCCTCGGCGTACCCGAGGGACTGTGCCTCTTCCAGTGCCTCGTCGAAGCCGGCGCCGGTGGAGTCCATCTTGTCGAGGATGTAGTTCGTGGTGCCGTTGACGATGCCCATCACCCGGGTCACGTCGTCACCGGCCAGCGACTCGCGCAGCGGGCGGAGAATCGGGATCGCGCCGGCGACCGAGGCCTCGAAGTACAGGTCGCGCTGGCACTTCTCCGCGGCGGCGAACAACGTCGGGCCGTCCTCGGCCAGCAGCGCCTTGTTCGCCGTGATCACCGAGGCGCCGTGCTCGAGGGCGGTCAGGATCAGGCTGCGGGCGGGTTCGAGCCCGCCGATCACCTCGATGACGATGTCCAGGTCGCCCCGCTTCACCAGCGCCTGGGCGTCGGTGGTGATCAGCGCGGGGTCGACGGCGATGTCGCGCGCACGACCCGGCCGCCGTACGGCGATCCCGGCGATCTCCAGCCGCGCTCCGACCCGGGCGGCGAGGTGGTCGGCCTGGTCGGTGAGGATCCGGACCACCTCGGTCCCGACCACACCACAGCCCAGCAGGCCGACCTTGAGAGGTTTGTCGTTCACTCGGCCCCCATGTCCAGTGCCAGCAGGTCGTCTTCGGTCTCGCGCCGTACGACGATCCGCGTGTGACCGTCCTTGACCGCGATCACCGGTGGTCGCGGCACGTGGTTGTAGTTGCTCGCCATCGACCGGCAGTAGGCACCCGTCCCGGGGACGGCGAGCAGGTCGCCGGGCCGCACGTCGGACGGGACGAACTCGTCCTTCACCACGATGTCGCCGGACTCACAGTGCTTGCCGACGATCCGGGCCAGGGTGGGCTCGGCGTCGGAGTACCGGCCGGCCAGCGTGCAGGAGTAGTCGGCGTCGTACAGCGCGGTGCGGATGTTGTCGCTCATCCCGCCGTCGACGGACACGTAGGTGCGGGAGGCGCCGGCGTCGAGCTCGACCTCCTTGACCGTGCCGACCGTGTAGACGGTGCAGACGGCCGGGCCGACGATCGCGCGACCGGGCTCGATCGACACCTTCGGCACGTCGACCTGGAAGGCGCGGCACTCGTGCTCGACGATCTTGCCCATCTCGGTCGCCAGTTGGGCCGGGTCGGAAGGATCATCTTGAGTGGTGTAGGCGATGCCGAAGCCGCCGCCCAGGTCGAGCTCCGGCATGTCCACGCCAAGCTCGTCGGAAACCCTTGCGTGCAAGGCGATCACGCGCTTCGCGGCTACCTCGAACCCGGACGAGTCGAAGATCTGCGAGCCGATGTGCGAGTGCAGTCCGAGCAGCTCCAGCTCGGCCGCTTCGTTGACTCGGGCAACGGCTTCGAAGGCGGCGCCGGAGGTGATCGAGAAGCCGAACTTCTGATCCTCGTGCGCGGTCGCGATGTACTCGTGGGTGTGCGCCTCGACGCCCGCGGTCACCCGGACCATCACCGGCGCGACCGTGTCCCGCTCCCGGGCCAGCTCGATCAGCCGGTCGATCTCGAACAGCGAGTCGACGATGATCCGGCCGATACCCGCGTCCAACGCGCGGGCCAGCTCCGATTCGGACTTGTTGTTGCCGTGGAACCCGAGCCGCTTCGGATCGGCACCGGCGCGCAGGGCGACGGCCAGCTCTCCCCCGCTGCAGACGTCGAGGTTGAGGCCTTCCTCCATCACCCAGCGGACGACCGTCGTACAGAGGAACGCCTTGCCGGCGTAGTAGACGTCGAAGTCCTTGAAGGCGTTCTTGAACGCGCGGGCGCGGGCCCGGAAGTCGTCCTCGTCCAGCACGTACGCCGGGCTGCCGTGCTCGGCGACGAGGTCGCGGGCGTCGACCCCGCCGATGACCAGCGAACCCTCGGCGGCCTTCTTGGCCGTGGACGACCACAGCTGCGGGACCAGATCGTTGACGTCGCGGGGTGCGCGCAGCCAGGACGGGCCGCGGTGGCCGATGTCCGCGTGCAGCGTGCCCGCCTCGTGCGCCCTCACATCCGCTCCGGAGCGGAGACGCCGAGCAGGTCCAGCCCGTTGGCGAGCACGGTCCTGGTCGCGCCGACCAGGGTCAGGCGAGCCTTGTGCACCGGCTCCACCTCCTCGTCGCCGCGCGGCAGCACGCGGCAGCTGTCGTAGAACTTGTGGAACGCCGACGCGGTGTCCTCGAGGTAGCGGGCGATCCGGTGCGGCTCGCGCAGCTCGGCGGCGGTGGCGACGATGCGCGGGAACTCGGCCAGCGCGCGGAGCAGGTCGCCCTCACGCTCGTGGCTGAGCAGACCCGGGTCGAACTCGTCCAGCTTGATGCCGAGCTCGTCGGCGTTGCGCAGGATCGAGGCCAGCCGGGCGTGCGCGTACTGGACGTAGTACACCGGGTTCTCGCTGACCTGACGGGTCATCTCCTCGATGTCCAGGGTCAGCGGGGAGTCCACCGGGTAGCGGCAGAGCGTGTAGCGGAGCGGGTCGACGCCGCCCTCCTCGACCAGCTCGGCCAGCGTGACGATGGTGCCGGCCCGCTTGGACAGCCGCATCTCCTCGCCGCCCTTGAGGATCTTCACCAGCTGACCGATCAGGATCTCGATGTTGTGCTCGGGGTCGTCACCGGCACAGGCCGCGATCGCCTTCAGCCGGTTCACGTACCCGTGGTGGTCGGCGCCGAGCATGTAGATACAGACGTCGAACCCGCGCTCGCGCTTGTTCACGTAGTACGCCGCGTCGGAGGCGAAGTACGTCGGCTCGCCGTTGGACCGGATCAGCACCCGGTCCTTGTCGTCGGTGAAGTCGGTCGTCCGCATCCACAGCGCGTCGTCGGCGTCGTACAGGTGACCCTGCTCGCGGAGCTTCTCGATCGCGTGGCCGACACCGTCCTGCTCGTGCAGGCTGCGCTCGGAGAACCAGACGTCGAACTTGGTCCGGAAGTGCTCGAGCTGGGACTGCTGCTCCTTGAGCTGGCGCTCATACCCGGCCTCGCGGAACGCGATCACCTGCTCTGCTTCCGGCAGGTCGGTGATCCCCGGCACCTCGGCGACGATCTGCTTCGCGAGGTCGATGATGTACTCACCGTGGTAGCCGTCCTCGGGGATCGGCTGACCGTGCGCGGCCGCCTGCAGGCTGGCGCCGAACTTCTCCATCTGCGCGCCGCGGTCGTTGATGTAGAACTCGCGGGTGACCACGGCTCCGGCCGCGGCGAGCACCCGCGCCAGCGCGTCGCCGACGGCGGCCCAGCGGGTGTGGCCGAGGTGCAGCGGGCCGGTCGGGTTGGCGGAGATGAACTCCAGGTTCACCGTCTGGCCGTGCAGGGTGTCGGTGTGGCCGTAGACCGGGCCGGCGTCCACGATCGCCTGCGCGACCTTGCCCTGGGCATCGGCGGCGACCCGGATGTTGATGAACCCCGGTCCGGCGATCTCGACGGCGGTGATCGCGTCGTCGTCGGTCAGCTTGCCGGCCAGCAGCCCGGCGAACTGGCGCGGGTTCAGCCCGGCGCGCTTGCCCAGCTGCATCGCGACGTTGGTGGCGTAGTCCCCGTGCTCGGGGTTCTTGGGTCGCTCGACCGTCAGCTCGCGCGGCAGCCCGCCCTCGACGGTGATGGTGCCGTCGTCGGCGAGCGCGGCCAGGGCCTGGAGGATCTTCTCAGCGAGCTGTTCCGGAGTCACCGGATCAGCCTAATGGCCGCGCCCCCAAACCCTTGACTCACCATCCACAGCCCGGTACGCCGGTCACTCCCAGGGATCGACCAGCTCGACACCTGTGCGAGCGAAGTCCTGGGTGTTCCGGGTCGCGAGCGCGGCCTCCTCCACCAGGCAGATCGCCGCGATCTGCGCATCCAGGGGCGCGATCGGCAGACCGGCCCGGCGCCGATCGGTCATCACGACCGGATAGGCCATGGCGGCTTCCGCGGTGAACGACAGGACCTCGTCCTCAACCAGGGCGAAGATGTCCGACGCGGCCTCCCGCACCTGCCTCCGGCGGCGTCCGGTCGGCATCCGCTCGATGCCGCTCTGGATCTCGGCGGCGGTGATCGCCGTCGTGTACAGCTCCTCCCCCAGATTGCTGTGCAACCAGCGCCAGACGGCCGCGTCCGGAGACTCCTTCATCAGCTCCGACACGACATCGGTGTCCAGGACGATCATCCGTCGAACTCGACCACCCTGTGCTCATGAGTCCGCGGCGGAAGGTCCAGCTCGACCCCGCCGATCGCGGCGAATCGCTCGTGCAGCCTGAGGAAGAAGTTCTTGGGCTCCTCGTCCTCGGCCACGGCGTCGACGAGGATCGCTCGCACCTCGGCCTCCATTGACCGGCCATGCTGCGCCGCCCGAATGCGCAGTCGGTGCTTCACGTCGTCGTCGAGGCTTCGCACAGTGATTGCCGCCATACTCGATCTCCTCCCTGCGAACGATGCCAGCAGAAAGAGTAGCAGTGATTGCACTTCAGTGGCGGGCAGTGACCTGAATGTGCGCTGTGGGCGTCAGGGCGGCGTCCCAGGAGGCTGGTTGGTGGTTGACCTCGACGGTGAGGGACATACAGGCGTCGCCCAGGCACTTGGCGTCGTACCGGATGCCCCAGAGGGTGAAGAACTGAGCGAGCGTGGGCCGCTCCGCGGTCGTCTTGGCCTCGACGTGGACCACGCCGTCGGTGGTGTGCGTATGTACGGCGGCCTGCTCGGCCCGGACGCGGTCGACGCCGATCCCCGCCGGGAGTTGCACCGGGGCGCCGTCGACCGTGACCGAGAGGGTGACGGTGTACGGCGAGGGGCCGGAGAAGTCGAGCGGGAGTCGTTCGAAACCGGCCTTGTCGATGTACGAGACCGCGTCACGGGGCGCGTCCCACGGCGGCGGCCCGGTCCGGATCTCGGCCGGACCGGGCGGCGCGGGACCTACCTGGCAGCCGCCGATCACACTGCTGACGAGGAGCAGAGCGGCTGCCGTCGCACCCGCCCGGCGCCACCTGCCTGCTCTCATGAGGAGCAGATTGTCATGCCGTGGCCGGGTGGGCGGTCGCCGGGGGTCAGCGGTCCGACGGCATCAGGATCCAGAGCACGATGTAGATGAGGATCTGCGGGCCGGGCAGGAGGCAGCTGATGACGAAGATGAGCCGCATCGTGTTCGCGGAGATACCGAACCGGCGAGCCAGTCCGGCACAGACACCGCCGATCCAACGACCGCTGGACGGGCGGACCAGAGAGCTAGCCATGGGTTACCGACTTCCTTTCAGCAGATGGGCTTACCTCCACTATGACGCCGTCCCGCCCACTGTCGATCCCGCCGCACCGCCCTTCCAGGGTCGGATCAGGGTCCCCCGGGCGCCGTTCCGGGTGACTCACCGGGCGCCCGGCCCGATTCTCGATTGGCTGACGTTTCCTGCTACTGTTCTGCACGTTCCTGAGCCCCCGTAGCTCAGGGGATAGAGCACCGCCCTCCGGAGGCGGGTGCGCAGGTTCGAATCCTGCCGGGGGCGCGCGATCGATCGAGCGATCCTTGTCCGCAAACTGCGCGGACGTGGATCGCTCGCGGTGTTTTGTGGGGGGTGCACCCCCCACACCCCGCCCGGAGGGGCTTCGCCCCCCGGACCCCCTTGGCTGTGGTTGCTGTGGGCTGTCGGGTTTCGGGCGCTGGTTGCTGTGGGCGCTTGGGCTCGGGGCGGTGGTTGCTGTGGGCTGTCGGGTTCCGGGCGCTGGTTGCTGTGGGCGCTTGGGCTCGGGGCTGTGGTTGCTGTGGGCTGTTGGGCTTGGGTGGGGGGTGCTCGCGGCTGTTGGGGGTGGGGGCCCTGGTCGGGGTTACGCTGCGGGGGTGTTGGTGGGGCGGGCTGTTGAGTGGGGGCTGGTCCGTGGGGTGATCGGTGACGCCAGGGGTGGGCGGGGGCGGTCGCTGGTGGTGCGGGGTGAGGCTGGGATCGGGAAGACGGCGTTGCTCGAGCAGGCGGCCGGGGCGGCCGAGGGGTTGCGGGTGCTTCGGGTGGCCGGGATCGAGTCCGAGGCGGAGATCCCGTTCGCCGGTCTTCAGGTGATGCTGGCCGGCTTCTCCGATCGGTTCGGCGCTTTACCCGGTCCGCAGGCGCAGGCGTTACGGGCTGCCTTCGGCATCGGTACGTCGGCCGGCGAGCGGCTGGCCGTGGGTGCGGCCATCGTGACCCTGCTCTCCGATCTGGCCGAGGAGAAGCCGCTGTTATGCCTGATCGACGACGCGCACTGGTTCGACCAGTCGTCGATCGACGCGCTGCTGTTCGCGGTACGGCGTCTCAGCACCGATCCGATCGCGATCATCTTCGTGGCGCGCGACGGTGACCGGCCGTTTCCCGCGGCCGGGGTGGACAGCATCACCCTCCAACGCCTGGACAAGACCGACTCCGCCCGGCTGCTGGCCGACGTACGGGCGTTGCCGCACGAGGTGGCCGAACGCGTTCTCGCGGAGTCCGAGGGGAACCCGCTGGCCATCCTGGAGCTCGCCGCCAGCGACGGCACGACCGACTCCCCCGCTCCGATGGCCCCACTGCCGGCCGCCGGGCGCTTGGGGGAACACTTCCGTGTCCAGGTTCGTGCGCTTCCGGAGGACACCAGACTGGCGTTGCTGATCGCGGCCGCGGACCAGACCTCGGAGCTAGGATCGTTCTCGGCCGCGGCGGAACGGCTGGGCCTGGATACCGCGGACCTCGAACCGGCCGAAGACGGCCGCCTGATCCGGGTGACCTCGCACGCGGTCGCCTTCCGGCATCCGTTGATCCGGGCCGCGGTCTACCAGGACGCCACGTTCGCGCGACGCGTCGCCGTACATGCGGCTCTGGCGGCGTCGCTCACCGACCCGCGGGATGCCGATCGGCGCGCGTGGCACCTCGCAGCCGCCGCCGGCGGCATCGACAACGCCGCCGCCGCGGAGCTCGAACGCGCTGCCGGGCGCGCGTTCGATCGTGGTGGTCCGGCAGCGGCCACCCGAGCGCTGGAACGGGCCGCGGAACTGAGCGGCGACCGGGCGGACCGGGCCAGGCGTCTGGTCGGAGCGGCCCGGGCCGCCTACGACGCGGGTCAGCTCGATCGTGCCGCGCACCTGGCCGCGGCCGGACGCACGGTCACGACGGACCCCGGCGAACAGGCTGAGTGTGGCTGGATCCAGGCACAGGTGGCCTACGAGCGCCACTCCCCCGCTGCCGCGTGCACGCTCTCGCTCGACGCCGCAGCGCCGATCTTGTCGGCCGACCCGGACCGCGCGGCGTCCGTCCTGACCGAGGCGACCTGGTGCGCCCGCGACGCGGCCGATCCCGAGCTGCTACGTCGTTGCGCCGGGCAACTGAAGTCCGTCCGAGGCGGACCGCCGGTGATGATCGAGGCCTTGATCGGCTTGACCGAACTGCTGCAGGGACGCCCTGAAGCCGGGGTCCCGCCGCTGCGGGTGTTGCTGGCGGCTGCGCAGGACGGGCTCGTCAAGGAGACGGTCGAGCTGCTGATGGCCGGGTTCGCCGGCCTACTGATCGGCGACGACGACGCTGCCCTCACATTGATCGACGACCACGTCGCCGCCCTGCGCGGCCAGGGTGCGCTCGGCTGGTTGCCGTACGGGCAGGAGGCGCTCGCGCTGGCCCAGATGGTCACCGGCCGCTTCCAGGACGCGGCGGCGAACGTCGCCGAGGCGATCGAGCTCGCCACCGACCTCGGCCAGGACCTGCAGGTCGTCGTGCTCACCTCGATCTCGGCGTGGCTCGCCGCGGTCCGCGGTGACGTCGAGGCCGTCCAGAAGCAGTCCGAACTGGTGCTCGGCGACACCCGGCGCCATCGGGTCGCGTCGGAACTGGCGACCTGGGCCTGTGCCCTCGGCGACCTTACGGCAGGCGACCCGGCCGCCGCGCTCCGCCGGCTGGAGCCGCTGTGCGACGGCCCGGCCGGGCGCGATGTGACGATGCGAGCGATCCCCGATCACGTCGAGGCCGCCGTACGCACGGGTGACTACGACCGGGCGCGACGCCACCTGCCCCGGTTGATCGACTGGGCGACGTACGCCGGGACCCCGCCTGCTCGTGGACTTGTGCTGCGCTGCGAGGCTCTTGTCGCGGACGGAGCTGATGCATTCGAGGCGGCCCTACGTCTCGACGGATGTGGACCCTACGATCAGGCCCGCACCCGCCTCGCGTACGGCGAATGGCTGCGGCGGAATCGCCGTCGGACAGCTGCTCGGGCACAGCTGATCGAAGCCTTCGACGCATTCGAGCGGATCGGGGCGCACGGCTGGCAACAACGCGCCAGGACCGAGCTCACCGCCCTCGGCGAGATCCTTCCGGCTCCGCAGGTGGCGGTCGAGGGTGTCGGACTGCTCACCCCGCAGGAGTTGCAGGTCGTCCGCCGTGCCGCCCAGGGGATGAGCAACCGGGAGATCGCGGCCGAGCTGTTCCTCAGCCCGCGCACGATCGGCCATCACCTGTACAAGGCGTATCCCAAACTGGGCGTCAGCCGGCGCTCGCAGCTCGCCCGGCTCAATCCGTGACCGTGCCGGCACCAGTCGTTTGACAGATTCGGACCGCCCTACCGGCCTCGTAGCCTCGGTGGCACGACGCGGTAGCGGAAGGAGAATCTGATGGGCAAGACGATCATGGGTGCCATTGTCTCGCTGGACGGCTACATGGCCGATGACAACGACGGGGTCGGGCCGCTGTTCGACTGGCTGGGAAACGGGGACGTCAGTTGGTCCTTCGAGGGCAGCGACGACAAGGTCCAGACCACCCAGGCATCGGCCGACTTCACCCGTTCCCTCTACCAAGGCATGGCGGCCAACGTCATCGGGCGGCGTCTCTTCGACATGACCAACGGCTGGGACGGCAAGCCGGCCGCCGGTGAGCACGTCTTCGTGGTCACCCACGAACCGCCGAAGGACTGGGAGTACGCCGACACCGCCCCGTTCACCTTTGTCAACGGCGTCAGGGAGGCCATCGAGGCCGCCCAGGAGTTCGCCGGCGACCGGATCGTCGACGTCGCGGCCGGCCAGATCGGCGGACAGGCCCTCGCGCTCGGCCTGATCGACCGGATCGTCGTCAATCTCGTCCCGACGGTGTTCGGTTCGGGCCGTCCGTTCTACGCGACCGGTCCGCTGGCCGCCCCGATCATGCTGGACAACCCCTCGCAGGTCGTCCAGGGCGATCGCGTGACCCACCTCGTCTACGACGTCGCCAAGTTGAGTTAATCGTCGGGGAGGCCACCGCCGGCATCGCGCCGACGCCGTACTCCACCGACCACCACTGCGACTTCTGGCAGGGCCTGCCGCGCTGACGGTCAGGTCGTCTCGATCATCCAGACATGGCCGTCGGGGTCGGTGAGCGTGCCGAGGTAGGCCCACGGACGACGCGTGGGTTTGTCGAGTGCGGTCGCCCCGGCGGTCGTGGCTCGGGTGAAGAGGGCGTCGACGGCGGCCTCGGACTCCAGCGGGATGGAGAGGATGCATTCGCTGGTACCGCGAGGGGCCGCCGGGTGGTCGCCGAGGACCCAGCCGAAGCCGCCGGTGGGGATGAGCATCAGCCGGACGTCCTCGGTTGGGGCGAACTGGAGTGGTTCGGGTACGCCGTCCTCGGCCGGCTCGCCGATCGGGGTGAATCCGAAGGCGTCCTGGTAAAAGGCGTACGAACGGGTGCGGTCCTCGATGGGCAGGCTGATGATCATCGGACTGACTCCTTGGTGAAGCGGGTCGCGGGCGCACCCGTCAGGTGGTTGGGCGGGAGGGTTCGGCCGCAGAGGACGAGGAGGAGGTCCTGGGCCTTCCCGGACAGGACCTCGCCGGTGCCGTGGGTCCAGTCGAGGTCGGTGGCGCGGAGCTGGATGCCGGTGAGGTCTACGCCGAAGTACTTGAGCTGGCGGGGTTTCAGATCGCCCAGGATGTGGCGCAGCCGATCCGCGGGCACCTGGCGGTCGATGCCTAGAGCAACGGTGATGTCGAGACCGTGGATGACGTCGTGCGACAGCGCACCCTCGTAGCCGCCGCCCGGCGGCTTCCAGGGGTGGTTGATGTTCTGCCGCAGGCATTCGGTCAGCTCGAGTGGGGACAGCTCAGCAGCGTCCCGGCGGGCCCGGCGGTCGGCGAGGCGGTCGAAGTTGCCTCGGGCCTTGATCATCCCCAGCAGGAAACCGGGCATGGACAGCCGGTACGGCATCGTGATGTGGGCAACCAGTTCCCGCACCCGCCAGCCCGCGCAGAGCGTCGGCTTGTCCCAGTCCTCGGCCGGCAGTTCTGTCAGCAGGTCGGCAAGGTCGCTCCGTTCCCCGGCAACGGCCTCTCTGATATCGGTCATACCCACCGACGAACGGATTCCGCTCAGACAGACACCTCGTCCAGCCTCTTTGTCAGATAGCGGCGCTCGGCATCCGTCGCCGCGAGTTCCATCGCCTCCCGGTACGACGTCGCGGCCTCGTCGTACCGTCCGAGCCGCCGGAGGAAGTCGGCGCGAGTAGCCGGCAGCAGGTGATAGCCGGCCAGTGGACCCGCTGCCAGCTCGTCGACGAGCTGGAGTCCCACAGCAGGGCCGTCAGCCATGCCGATGGCGACTGCACGGTTCAGTGCGACCACCGGGGTCTGCTTGAGCTGGCCGTACAGTCCGGCGATCTGCGGCCAGTCGGTGTCGGCCGCCGTACGCGCAGAGGCGTGACAGGCGGCAATGGCGGCCTGCACCTGGTAAGGCCCGGGTGAGCCGCGTCGGAGCGTGGCCTCCAGCAGATCGACGCCTTCGGTGATCGCTGCGTGGTCCCAGCGGGTGCGGTCCTGGTCCTCCAGCGTCACCAGCACACCGTCAGCGTTCAGCCGGGTGCCACGGCGGGCGTCGTGCAGCAGCATGAGTGCAAGCAGTCCAACCACCTCTGGCTCGTCCGGCATCAGTTGCGCGAGCAGACGAGCCAGTCTGATCGCCTCACTGGTCAGACTGCTCCGGACGACATCGGTGTATCCCTCGTTGAACAGCAGATAGAGCACGGCCAGTACGGCGGGCGTCCGCTCCGGCAGGAGATGCGCAGGCGGGACGCGGTAAGGGATGCCGGCGTGCTGGATCTTCTGCTTGGCCCTGGTGAGTCGCTTCGACATGGTCATCTCCGGAACCAGGAACGCCCGAGCGATCTCCGCCGTACTGAGCCCTGCCAGGGTCCGCAGCGTCAAGGCCACCCGCGCCTCCATCGCCAGTGCCGGGTGGCAGCAGGTGAACATGAGCCGCAGCCGGTCGTCGGGTACGTCGTACGGCTCGTCCGACTCGGATCCCAAAGCAGCCACCTCCTTCAGCTTGGCCGCGCCGACAGCCTCCCGGCGCTGCCAGTCGCGGGCCTTGTTGCGTGCGGTCGTGGTCAGCCAGGCACCGGGCTTGTCCGGTACGCCGTCTCGCGGCCAGCGCTCCAGGGCGGCCGCGAACGCCTCCTGCGCGCACTCCTCGGCCAACTCCCAGTCACCGGTCAGGCGGATCAGCGTGGCAACGACCTGACCCCACTCCTGCCGGTAGATCTGCTCGAACGTCACACAACCCCCGGCGGTGGCTCCCATACCGGCCTGATCTCGATCGTCCCGTAGCCGGCCGCCGGATGCTTGGCCGCGATCTCGATCGCCTCGTCGAGATCGGCGCAGTCGATCAGCACGAACCCGCCGATCTGCTCCTTGGTCTCCGCGAACGGACCGTCGGTCAGCAGCACCTCGTCGTTCCGCACCCGCACGGTCGTCGCCTCCGACGGCGGCCGCAGCCCGGCCCCGCCCTCGACCACACCGCGCTGCTCCATCTCCTCCGACCAGCCGCCGCACCCGTCGTTCGCATGCGCCTCGGCCGTCTCGTCACCGGCGATCATCAGCAAGTACTTCACGGTCCTCCTCCAGACAGTCTCACCCACCGACGAACAGCCCCGGCGGAAACAGACACCCCCACCGTAAACGCCCGGCACTCTCCGCCCGGTTGCTCCTCGCTTTCCGGCCCGGGCGGGCTTAGCGTCGGACCAGACCGGGATTCACAGAGGGAGGCTGAGATGGCCGGACGAGTGGTGCATTTCGAGATTCCGTACGACGACGGCGACCGGGCGCGCACGTTCTACGCCGGGGCGTTCGGGTGGCAGCTCCAGGAGATGCCGGAGCTGCAGTACACGACGGTGTCGACCGGGCCGGTGACCGACGAAGGTATGCCGAGCGAGCCCGGGTTCATCAACGGCGGCATGTTCGACCGGGCCGCCGCCGGCGAGGTCAACAAGCCGGTGCTGACGATCGACGTTGACGACATCGACGCCACCCAGAAGACGATCGAGCAACTCGGCGGCAAGCCGGTGGGCGAGAAGCTCGCGGTCGGCGAGATGGGCTTCGCGGCCTACTTCACCGACTCCGAGGGCAACCTGATCGGCCTCTGGCAGACCGCTTCGGCCGGCTAAATCGTTCGCGGACGGCCGCGGTCCACGGTCACAGTGGTAGGCATGTTGATCGCGGCTCAACGCGAGGAATTCGGACGCGCCGGCCTGCTGCGGTTGGCCGGTGCGATCCCGGCTGCCGACGTCCGGGCCAGACGGTCTGGGATGTTCCGTCCATCGTCTGGCACAACGACTTCGTGCCGTTCGAGTCGGGCCCTCGGCTTCGGGCAGTGCAACTGTTCGTGCTGCTGAACGACATCCGGCCGCGCGGCGGCGCGACGCTCGTACTCACCGGATCGCACCACCTGGTCGGTCGGTACGCCCCGGCCGGGGACGGCCCGCATCCGAAACGGCTCCGGCGTGAGCTCGGCGCGGCCCATCCGTGGTTGCGGGAGCTGTGGGGCGGCGACGACGGCGACCGGGTCCAGCGGTACATGGTCGACGGTTTCGAGGTGGACGGCGTACCCCTGCGGGTGGTCGAGCTGGCCGGCCGAGCCGGTGACGTGTTCTTCATGCACTGCGACACGTTCCACACGGCCGCACCGAACTGCCTCGACCAGCCGCGGATGATGGCCACGAACATGATCAGACTGGACCAGGGATCCGGCCGGTCGGCGTGAGCGCGGGCCTAGACTTTCGCGTGTTGGCTCCGGTGTCCTCGGGAGGACTGCATGCCTGACCGTACTCAGACCATCGCGTACCCGGCGCCGGGGTCGCGCCCGTCGCGGCGGGATCCCGAACCGCTGGCGCCGCACGTGATCGTGCTGTTCGGCGCGACCGGGGATCTGGCCAAGCGCAAACTGCTGCCGGGGCTGGCGTATCTGCAGCAGTCCAGGTTCGCGCCCGACGTACGCATCATCGGCGTGGCAACCGAGCAGCTCACAAGCGACGAGTTCCGGGAGCGGGCCCGGGAGTCGGTGGAGACCTTCGGGACGCACCGGATGAACGACGAGGAGCTGAACGAGTTCGCCGAGCGGCTCGAGTACGTGCCGTCGACGGCCGGGCCGGAGGCGCTCGCCGCCGCGGTCAAGGCGGCCGAGGCGCAGCTCGGGCCGGACACTTGCCGGCTGCACTACCTGTCCGTGCCGCCGAAGGCCGCGCAGGCGGTGGTCGCGATGCTGCGCGACGCCGACCTGGTCGACCGCGCCCGGGTGGTGATGGAGAAGCCGTTCGGCGACGACCTGGCCACCGCGATCCAGCTGAACAACTTCGTGCACGAGACCTTCGACGAGTCGCAGGTGTTCCGGATCGACCACTTCCTCGGCAAGGAGGCGGCGCTGAACATCCTCGCGTTCCGGTTCGCGAACGGGCTGTTCGAGCCGATCTGGAACCGCAACTTCATCGACCACGTCCAGATCGACATCCCCGAGTCACTCGGCCTCGACCAGCGGGCGACGTTCTACGAACCGACCGGCGCGTTCAAGGACATGGTCGTCACGCACGTCCTCCAGGTGCTGTCGTTCGTCGCGATGGAGCCGCCGACCGCCCTGGAGCCGCGCGCCATCTCGGAGGAGAAGAACAAGGTCTTCCGCTCCATGCTCCCGATCGACCCCGACGACGTGGTCCGCGGTCAGTACGGCGGCTATCGCAACGAGGACGGGGTCGCGCAGGACTCCGACACCGAGACCTTCATCGCGATGAAGGTCGGCATCGACAACTGGCGCTGGGCCGGCGTGCCGTTCTACCTGCGCACCGGGAAACGGATGGCCGAGGGGATGCGGATCATCTCGATCGCCTTCAAGGAAGCCCCGAAGACGATGTTCCCGGCCGGCTCCGGGGTGGGGTCGCAGGGACCGGACCACCTGACGTTCGACCTGGCCGACTCGTCGCGGGTGTCGCTGTCGTTCTACGGGAAGCGGCCCGGTCCCGGGATGCGGCTGGAGAAGCTGTCGATGCAGTTCTCGACCCAGGAGACCGAGCGCGCGGGCGACGTACTGGAAGCCTACGAACGCCTGATCCTGGACGCGATGCGCGGCGACCACACCCTCTTCACCACCGCCGAAGGCATCGAGTCCCTGTGGGACCGCTCCGCCCTGCTCCTCGACGACCCGCCCCCGGTCAAGCCCTACCAACCCGGCACCTGGGGCCCGAACGCCGTCCACCAACTCATCGCCCCCCGAGCCTGGCGCCTCCCCTTCGAACGCGAGTGGCGCGAACACAAGCCGTAGTCCCACCCACACCGTCACCCACACCCTCTCCAAGCTCGCTCCGGCGACAGACCTGGTGGGGGCTCGAGGTGTTGCCGGGGGTGGCTGGTTGGCGCACTATCTAGGTGTGATGTGAGTCACAAACATCTGGAGAGGTCTGGAGGTGGGCCAATGACCGGGACCAGGACGCACCTGACCTCGGAGCGGGCGCCGTGTGGTCGGACCGGGGACGCGGACCGGAGCCAGGAGGACGACTTCGAGGGCTTCCGGATGGACGACGTCCGGTACGCGTGCGGCTGCCGGCGGATCCGGCACGAGTTCCATGACGGCAGCGTGCGGATCCAGACAGTGCGGCACGACGGCAAGATTCTCCTGGACGAGCACAGCGGCGACCACGAGGCCTGATGAGTACTTTTCACGACGTCGTGGTGATCGGGGGCGGCGGCGCGGGACTGCGCGCTGCCATCGCGGTGGCCGAGACCAACCCGGCGTTGCGGGTCGCGGTCGTTTCGAAGGTCTACCCGATGCGCAGTCACACCGTGTCCGCCGAGGGCGGGGCCGCGGCCGTTGCCGCGGACGACGACACGCTGGACGAGCACGCGTACGACACGGTCTCCGGCAGCGACTGGTTGTCCGATCAGGACGCGGTCGAGGCGTTCGTGGCCGAGGCGCCGCGCGAACTGCTCCGGCTCGAGCACTGGGGTTGCCCGTGGAGCCGCCGCCCGGACGGCCGGATCGCCGTCCGGGCGTTCGGCGGGATGAAGAAGATGCGCACCTGGTTCGCCGCCGACCGGACCGGGTTCCACCTCCTGCACACGCTGTTCCAGACCGCGCTCTCGTACTCCGACATCGTCCGGTACGACGAGTGGTACGTGACCAAGATCCTGGTCGACGACGGACGCGCGTACGGCGTCGTCGCGATCGAACTGTCGACCGGGCGGATCGAGACCATCACGGCCAGCGCGGTGATCGTGTGCACCGGTGGATGCGGCCGGGTCTATCCGTTCACCACGAACGCCAACATCAAGACCGGCGACGGGATGGCGCTCGCCTTGCGGGCCGGCGCGGCGCTCAAGGACATGGAGTTCGTCCAGTACCACCCGACCGGCCTGCCGTTCACCGGCATCCTCATCACCGAGGCGGCCCGGGCCGAAGGCGGCTGGCTGCTCAACAAGGACGGCTACCGCTACCTGCAGGACTACGACCTCGGTACGCCGTCGCCGACCCCGGTCCTGCGCAGCATGGAACTCGGGCCGCGGGACCGGTTGTCGCAGGCGTTCGTGCACGAGCTGGACAAGGGGAACACGATCGATACGCCGTACGGGCCGATCGTGAACCTGGACCTGCGACATCTGGGTGCGAAGCTGATCGACGCCAAGCTGCCGTTCGTCCGGGAGCTGTGCTCGAAGTACCAGAACATCGACCCGGTCAAGGAACTCGTGCCGGTCCGCCCGGTCGTCCACTACATGATGGGCGGCATCCACACCGACATCCGCGGCCAGACGTCCCTCGAGGGTCTGTACGCCGCCGGTGAGGTCGCCTGCGTCAGCATCAACGGCGCGAACCGGCTGGGCTCGAACTCGCTGCCCGAGTGCCTCGTCTTCGGCAACCGGGCCGGCCGGGCCGCGGCCGTGTTCGCCGGCCGGTACCGGAACGTCGTACCCAAGGCGATCGAGGCGCAGGGGCGGGACGAGGCACGACGGCTGACGGAGGAACTCGGTCGGCATGCCGAGGGGCACGAGCGGATCGCCGACATCCGCACCGAGATGCAGACCACGATGGAGAACGGCGCCGGGATCTACCGGGACCGCGACTCGCTGGCGAAGGCGGCCGACCAGCTGAAGGAGTTGCAGCTGCGGTTCACCCATGCGGCGATCGACGATCACAGCACGAACTTCAACACCGAGCTGATCGCGCTGCTCGAGCTCGGGTTCATGCTGGACGTTGCCGAGAGCATCATCGCCTGCGCACTGCTGCGGGAGGAGTCGCGCGGCGCCCATCAGCGCGTCGACTTCCCGGCCCGCGACGACGAGCGCTTCCTGGCGCATTCGCTGGTACGACGTGACCCGGACGGAACCAGCCGGATCACGTACCTGCCGGTGACGATCACCCGCTGGCCACCAGGGGAACGGGTCTACGGGAGGTAGGAATGGCAGACGAGATCACCCTCGAGGTCGCGCGCTACCGGCCCGAACTGGAGTCCGAACCGGTGATGCAGTCCTACCAGGTGCCGCTGCGCGAGCACTGGGCCGTTCTCGACGGACTGGCCTACATCAAGGACCATCTGGACGGCACGTTGTCGTTCCGGTGGTCGTGCCGGATGGGGATCTGCGGCAGTTGCGGAATGACCGTGAACGGCGAACCGCAGCTGAGTTGCGCGACCTTCCTGACCGACTACGCACCCGGTCCGGTGCGGGTGGAGCCGCTGCGCAACTTCCCGGTGATCCGCGACCTGGTCATCGACATCGACGACTTCATGACCAAGCTGCCGAAGGTCAAGCCGTGGATCATCCGCGAGGTGCACAGTCCGGTCGAGGAGGGCGAGTACCTGCAGACGCCGGAGGAACTGGACGAGTACAAGCAGTTCAGCATGTGTATCAACTGCATGCTCTGCTACTCGGCCTGCCCCGTCTACAGCCTCGAACCGGAGTTCATCGGGCCGGCGGCGATCGCGTTGGCCCAGCGGTACAACCTCGACTCGCGGGACGAGGGTGCCGACGAGCGTCTCGCCGTACTGTCCTCGCCGGAGGGGATCTGGGCGTGCACGTTCGTCGGTGAGTGCAGCGCGGCATGCCCGAAGGGGGTGGATCCGGCCGGCGCGATCCAGCGGTACAAGCTGACCGCGGCGACGCAGTCGATCAAAGATCTCTTGATGCCTCGGAGTCGTAAATGAGCACCTACCAGCGACCGCTGGCGCTGTTCTGGTGGCTCGAACGCCGCTCCTACCTGTTGTTCGTCCTGCGTGAATTGAGCAGTGTCTTCGTCGCGTGGTTCGTGGTGTACCTGCTCCTGTTGGTGAAGGCGGTGAGCGACGGCGCCGCGTCGTACCAGGACTTCCTCGACTGGAGTGGGCAGTGGTGGATGATCGCGATCAACGTGATCGCGATGCTGTTCATCCTGCTGCACGCGATCACGTGGTTCGGTCTGGCACCGCGGGCGATGGTCGTCAAGGTCCGCGGACGTCGCCTGCCGCCGGCTCAGGTCGTCGCCGTGCACTACCTGGCCTGGTTGTTGCTCTCAGCAATCGTTGCCTGGCTGGTACTGCGATGAACCGTCGCCCGGCCCCCGAGCCCTTGCTCTGGATGTTGTTCAGCTCCGGCGGCATGGTCGTCGCGCTGATGGTGCCGGTCCTGCTGTTCCTGTTCGGCATCGCATTCCCGCTGGACCTGCTGTCACCGCCGGATCACTCGCACGTGTTCGCCATACTGCGGAACTGGATCACGCGGCTGGTGCTGTTCGGGCTGTGCACCCTGGCGCTCTTCCATTGGGCCCACCGCTTCCGCTTCACCCTGTACGACGGACTGCAACTGAAGCGGTACGACGTACCGATCGTGGTGTTGTGTTACGGCGGGGCCGTGGTGGGGACCGTCATCGCCGCCGTACTCCTCCTGACGGTCTGAAGCGGCGGCTGACGTAGGGTCTGCGGCATGCGGGAGATCGTGGTGATCGGCGTCGGCGCGGGCGATCCGGAGCAGGTGACGATGCAGGCCGTGTCGGCGCTGAACCGGGTCGACGTGTTCTTCGTCCTGGACAAGGGAGAGGTGAAGCAGGAGCTCGTCGATCTCCGCGAGGAGATCCTGCGCCGGTACGCCGGCGGCAAGGGCAGGGACAAGGACTTCCGGGTCGTCGTCGGCCGTGATCCCGAGCGGGACCGGACCACCAGTGCGTACGTCGAAGCCGTCGACGACTGGCGGCGCCGCCGAGCCGATGTGTGTGCGGACCTGATCGCGTCGGAACTCGGCGAGGATCAGGTGGGTGCGTTCCTGGTGTGGGGTGATCCCTCCCTGTACGACAGCACGCTGGCGATCCTGGACGACATCCTGGCGCGGGGTGAACTGGCGTTCGAGGTCGAGGTGATCCCGGGAATCAGCAGCGTGTCGACGCTGGCGGCGCGGCACCGGGTCGGGCTGAACCAGGTCGGCCGGCCGATCCAGATCACCACCGGGCGGCGGCTGGCGAAGGCATGGCCGGAGGACGTGGACGACGTGGTCGTGATGCTCGACGGTCAGACGGCGTTCACCGAGCACCTCGACCAGGATGCCGAGATCTACTGGGGTGCGTACCTCGGGACACCCGACGAGATCCTGATCTCGGGTCCGCTGCGTGAGGTGGCGGGCGAGATCGAGAAGGTCCGCGCCGAAGCCCGCGACTGCAAAGGCTGGATCATGGACACGTACTTGTTGCGGAGAAGGCCTAGACCAAAGGCGTAGGCGCAGTGGCCGTTACCGGCAATCCCACGGTCCGGACCGACCGCTGCTGTCACTTCTGCGGCGTTCGGAGCAGTGCTGCGGTTAGGACGAGTCCGGCGACGACAAAGCCGGCCGCTGCGATGAAGGCCGCACTGTAGCCGTCCCGGAGAGCCAGTACGGAGTCCGCGCCTTCGCTCAGCCGACTCGCCGTCGTGGATGCGGCCAGTGTCGCCAGTACGGCGGTGCCGACGGCAGCACCGGCCTGTTGTGCGGTGTTGTTGAGGCCGGAGGCGAGTCCGGCGTCGCCCGGTGCGGCACCGGACATGGCCAGCAGGATGGCGGACTGGATACCGATACCGACCCCGATACCCATCACCGTGAGCACCGGCGCAACGTTGACGACGTACGAGCCATCGACCGGAGCCTGGCTGAGCCAGAGCAGAGCCAGCAGGAATGCGGTCAGTCCGGCCAGGAGCATCGTGCGTCCGCCGAAGCGGACGATCAGCCGCGGGGCGACGAACAGGGCCATCACCGCTCCCATGAGAGGTGCCGGGAGGAAGGCCAGGCCGGTGGTCAGGGAGTCATAGCCCAGCACTCGCTGCAGGTAGAGCGCAGTCATGAACTGGAAGCCGAAACCGGCCGCGAAGAGCAGGATGACCACGAGGTTGGACACGCTCACCTGGCGGTTCCGGAAGATGTGCAGTGAGAGCAGCGGGTTCGTGCTGCGCGCCTGACGCAGTACGAACGCTGCCAGCAAGAGCACCGAGATCACCGCGAGGACCAGCGTGCGCGGCAGTTCCGCGTGGGGCTCGGCCGTCTGGACGATCGTGTAGACGCCCAGGGAGAGACCGGCGGTCACCAGGACGGCACCGAGGACGTCAGCGCCCTTGCCGAGACCCAGACCGCGTTCCCCCGTCAGCAGCCGTCCGGCGAGCACCAGCGAGACGGCACCGATAGGAACGTTGATCAGGAACGCCCAATGCCAGCCGACGGTCTGGGTGATCACTCCGCCGAGGATGAGGCCGATGGACGCACCGCTGGCCGAGGTGAAGCCGTAGACGCCCATCGCTCGGGCCCGCTCACCGGGAGCCGGGTAGAGGCCGACGATCATGCCGAGGATGACCGCGGAGGCCAGTGCGCCGCCGACGCCCTGCAGGAACCGGCCGGCGATCAGGACCGCCGCACTGGTGGCGACACCGCACAGCAGCGACGCGGCGGTGAACAGGCCGAGGCCGGCCAGGAAGACCCGCTTGCTGCCGATCAGGTCACCGATCCGGCCGGCCAGCAGCAGGAGTCCGGCGAAGGCGATCAGGTACGAGTTCATCACCCAGGCGAGGCCGGCCTGCGAGAACCCGAGGTCCTCCTGGATGGTCGGCAGCGCGACCGTCACCACGGTGCCGTCGAGGATGATCATCAGCTGCATCACGCACAACACGGCGAGCGCTTTCGCGCGGCTCCGGGCCGGCCGGTCGCTCGTGGATCTGCTGACGGGCACTGCTGTTTCTGATGGCACCGGTCGTCTCCTTGTCGAACGCACAGAGCGGGACAAGAACGACCATAACAGATAGTTCCGTAGCAGACAATCTTTTAGTGGATCAGCTTGCGCGCTGGCGTGCCCGTCGTACCGGCTGAGCCTCGACCGGGGCGGACAGGTGGCCGTCGACGAGCTCCTGGAGCGCCTCGACGAACGGTTCGCGGTCGGCGGTGGCGAGCGCTTCGAGGGCGTCGGCGTGGACCCGGTCGACGATGCGCTGACCCTCCTGAGCGATCGCGGCGCCGGCGTCGGTGACCGCGATGATCCGGGCCCGGCGGTCGGTCGCCGACGGTTTGCGTTCGGCGTACCCGGCCTTCTCGAGGGCGTCGACGGTGACGACCATGGTGGTCTTGTCCATGTACGCCAGCTCGGCGATCTGGATCTGGGTCCGCTCCGCCTCGAGCGCGTGCCGCAGGACGCACTGCATCCGCAGGGTCAGCCCGACCTCCGCCAGCGCGGCGGACAGCTGGGTCTCGAGGACATGACCGGCGTGGGTGAGATAACCGGTGAGGTCGGGGACCGTCCGAGGTGGGGTTTTCGCCATACTTCGCAGGATAGCGCGGGATTATCCGCTGCCAGACGATCCCGTGACAGATCATTTCCCGCGAGCACCGTCGATCAACTCGCGGACGACGTCCAGGTGCCCGAGGCACCGAGCCGATTCCTGCAGTACGTCGGCCACCAGACACCGACAAGCTGAGTGGCCGGCAAACGGCCATCGACGGGCCTAGCTATGGGGATACTCCGATGCGTATACTCGCATGCGAATGGGGGTGGGTCGATGGCCAAGCGGCGCAAGGTAGCCAACCTGATGGGATTGGCGGTGCTGGGGACCGTCGTGACCAAGCCCATGCATCCCTACGAGATCGCCTCGGTGCTCCGGGCACGGAGCAAGGACCAGGACCTGACGATCAGGTGGGGATCGCTGTATCGCGTCGTGCAGAACCTGGACAAGCACGGATTCGTGGCCGCGGTCCACAGTGAGCGGCGCGGGGGACGGCCGGAGCGCACGGTGTACCGGATCACCGAGGCGGGGCGAGCCGAGTTGGTGGACTGGGTGCGTGAGCTGGTCGGCGTGCCCGAACGGGAGGAGCTCAGGTTCAAGGCCGGACTGTCCATGCTCGGTGTGCTGTCCCCGGATGAGGCTGTCGACCTGCTCCAGGGGCGGATCCGCGCACTGGAGGATCAGATCGCCGCAGCCGGCGCGGATCTGACCAGGCACGCCGCAGAGGTACCCCGGCTGTTCCTGGTCGAGTCCGAGTACGAGTTGGCGATCTGGACGGCCGAAGCCCAATGGGTCCGAGGGCTGCTGGGAGAGATCACCGACGGTTCGCTGCCAGGCCTCGTTTCGTGGCGGGAGTTCCACCGCACCGGCGCGGTGTCGGTCGAGATGGCGGAGCTGGCGGAGAGGGGTACCGACCCGGACGAGTAGTAAGACCCCCGGCGCGGTGTTGGAGCACCACGCCGGGGACACCCTCGAACCGAACCGTGAACGGACTCCGGGCCGCAAGGTGGCAACTGCAACGATAGTCCGGCAGTACGTTTCCAGTTCGGTTCGCCACCGTGCGATCCGAATCGGAGCAAACGATGTATTGCAAATTGACCCTCGCCAGCCTCGTCTTCGTCTTCCGCACGCCCGTTCCTTGGGGGTGCGTGTCGTGACAGCGGCCGGCAACCCCAACCGCCGCCGCGGGCGGTGGCTGGTCCCGGTGCTGTTGATCGTCGGGTGGGTTGTGTTCCTGGGCGCCGGCGGCAGCTACGCCGGGATGCTGGGTGAGGTGGTCAAGAACGACAATGCCGCGTTTCTGCCGGCCGAGGCCGAGGCGACCCGGGTGGCCGAGATCGAGCCCGACTTCTTCGGCGCCGAACAGATGCCGGCCGTGGTGGGCTACGTCCGCGAGGCAGGGGTTACCGGCGCCGACCGGTCGGCGGTCGCCGGCGACATC
The DNA here is from genome assembly GCA_963770725.1 of uncultured Actinomycetota bacterium. Taxonomy (GTDB): domain Bacteria; phylum Actinomycetota; class Actinomycetes; order Propionibacteriales; family Kribbellaceae; genus Kribbella. Next base: position 127,883 of record CAVYQT010000002.1, on the reverse strand, counting down.
CAGTTCATCCAATCGCTGGACGGCGTCGCCGGCCCGGTGGCCGGCCCGATCCAATCGACCGACGGTCGGGCGCTCCAGATCGTGGTGCCGCTGTCGACCACGGGCGATGCCACCGTGCTACCCGCCGCGGTGAAGGAGATTCGCGAGCGGGCGCAAGGTCACGATGGGCTCACAGCCCACGTCACCGGACCAGGCGGCACGGCCGGCGACTTCGCCGGCATCTTCGAAGGTGCCGAGGTGCGGCTGCTGGTCATCGCGCTGATTGCGGTGTTCATCATCCTGGTACTGGTCTACCGCAGCATCATCCTGCCCGTTGTGGTGCTGCTGACCGCCCAGCTGGCACAGATACTCGCGTCGGTCGCGGTCTACGTCCTGGCCCGCGACGACGTCATCAACCTCAATGGGCAGAGCCAGGGCGCGCTGGTCCTGATCTGTATCGGCACTGCCACCGACTATGCGTTGCTGGTCGTCGGCCGGTACCGCGAGGAGTTGCGCGACCGCGAGTCGAGCTACGAGGCGCTGCGGGTGGCGGTGCGCCGGTCGGCGCCGACGATCGTTGCCTCGGGCATCACCGTGATCCTCGCCATGATGTGCCTCCTGCTGTCCAACCTGAGCTCCAACCGCGGCTACGGGCCGGTCCTCGCGCTGGGAATCTGCGCCTCGCTCCTGGCGACGTTCACGTTCCTGCCGGCGGTGCTCGCGCTGCTCGGCCGGGCGGCCTTCTGGCCGGTCCGCCCGAAGTACGGGTCGGCGCACAAGCTGGACCGCGGCATCTGGGGCCGGGCCGCGCGGGCTGTTGCCCACCGCCCGCGGGTGGTCTGGGTCGGCACGACGGTGGTCCTCATCGCTCTGGCCGCGTTCCTGCCGACCTTCAAAGCGTCCGGTTCGCCGATAAGCGAGCAGTTCCTCGGCGCCAAACCAGACTCGGTGATCGGCCTTACTGTGCTGGCTCAGCACTATCCGGCCGGTGCCGGTGCCCCGGCGCTCATCGTCGGACCGGCCACGGCCCAAGCCGAGCTGACCCAAGCCGCCCAGGGCGTCCGCGGGGTGGACGAGGTGACGCCGTACAGCGACCCGCCCGGGCCACCAAAGGTGGTCGACGCGCAGGTGTTGCTGCAGGCCACCTTGTCCGATCCGGCGGACAGCTCCGCAGCCGAGGACACGGTCAACCGACTTCGAGATGCCGTGCACGCGGTCAACGCCGACGCCCTTGTCGGTGGGACCACCGCGATCAACGTCGACACCATCGACGCCGGCTGGTCAGACCTCAAAACAGTCATCCCGCTCGTGCTGGTGGTGGTCCTGCTGCTGCTGATCGTGCTGCTGCGGGCGCTGGCAGGTCCGCTGCTGCTCATCGCCACCGTGATGCTCAGCGTTGCCGCCACCGTCGGGCTCTCGGCGATCGCGTTCAACTGGGTCTTCGACTTCCCGGCCTCCGACGCGTCGCTGCCGTTGTTCTGTGTCGTGTTCCTCATCGCTGTCGGGGTGGACTACAACATCTTCCTGATGGCGCGGGTCCGGGAGGAGAGCGCCCTCCTGCGCGACACCCGCCAGGGCGTCGTTCGTGGATTGACCACCACCGGTGGTGTCATCACGTCGGCCGGAGTGGTCCTCGGGGTGACGTTCTCGCTGTTCGCCGTGCTGCCGTTCACTCCCCTGGTACAGATCGCCTTCATTCTCGTCGCGGGCATTCTGATCGACACGTTCATCGTCCGCGCACTCCTCGTACCGGCCGCCTCCTACGACCTCGGCCGAGCCATCTGGTGGCCATCCAAGCTGAGCCAGCAGCAAGACACCAAAAACGCAGCGCCGGCTTGGGTACCAGCCGATCGCGACCCCATCGGCTAGCTGGTTTGGTCGTCCCGGCACCCCGCGGACCCCGGATCCATCTTGGTCAAGGGGCTGGTGCCGGCGGTCTCTGTGCGGTGCGGACCAGCGCCGTACTGCTGTGGTCGAGAACATCAACGGCGGCGGGGACGTAGCATCTCGGCTGTGGTGAGGACAGAGAGCGATCGGTGCCCTGGGGTGCTGACAGTGCACGAGGCGGCCGATGGCGGGCTGGCTCGGGTGCGGTTGCCGGGCGGGGTGCTGACCGCCACGCAGCTCGAAGTACTGCGGTTGGCCGCAGCTGAGCTGGGTGATGGGCAGTTGGAGCTCACCTCGCGCGCGAACGTGCAGGTCAGAAGCCTGAAGGCGGATGGGCCGCAGGAGTTTTCGGAGCGGCTGTACGGCGCCGGACTGCTTCCCTCCATCACCCACGAGCGGGTCCGGAACATCCTGGCGTCACCACTGTCCGGTCGGGACTCCGAGAGCCGGTACGACGTACTGCCGGTGGCGGCTGCGGTCGACGAGGCGCTGTGCGATCGTCCGGCGCTTGCGGCGTTGCCGGGGCGGTTCCTGTTCGCGCTGGACGATGGGCGCGGGGATCTGACCGGGATGCGGGCGGATGTGACTGTCCAGGCGGTGGATGAGCATGCGGCATTGCTGAGTCTGGGAAGTCGTGGAGCCTGGGTGCGCTGGGGCGATGCGCCGCGGCTGATGATCGCGGCAGCGGAGGCGTTCTTGGCCGAGCGCGACGCACAGGAGTGGCGGATCGCGGACATCGAGGACGGCGAGGACCGAATCCTCGCACGACTGGGGTGGCGGGCGACCGAGAAGTTGACGACGACGACCACCACGATCGACGCCGGGCAGCACGGGTCCGCGCTCGTGGTGACCGTGCCGCTGGGGAGCCTCGGCCAAGAACAGGCTGCTCTTCTCACCCAGGTCGCCGACAAGATCCGGATCACGCCCTGGCGCTCCGTCGTATTGCCTTCCATGCCGGTCGAGCCGCTGGAGCAGGTCGGGTTGATCACAAAGGCGGACTCGCCGTGGAACGGTGTGACAGCGTGTGCTGGTCGGCCCGGGTGCGCGAAGGCGCTGGCAGATGTCCGGACGGACGCGTGGCAGGTGACGCCGCGGCTGCCCCGGCACGGGCGGCCGATGCACTGGTCCGGGTGTGAACGGCGGTGCGGCAAGCCAGCCGGCGAGTTCGTCGATGTGCTGGCCACAGGCAACGGCTATGTGATCGACGGCGACCAGATGGGACTGCGGTGAACCACGAGTACGTGAAGGACGGGGCCGAGATCTACCGGCAGTCGTTCGCGACGATCCGGGCGGAGGCGGCGGCCGCGCTCGGCGCCCTGCCGGCCGACGTCGCGCAGGTCGCCGTACGGATGATCCACGCCTGCGGCATGACGGATCTGGTCGCGGACCTCCGCTACTCCCCCGGCGTGGTCAAAGGCGGGCGAGCCGCACTGCAGGACGGCGCGCCGATCCTGTGTGACGCGCAGATGGTGGCGGCCGGCATCACCCGGAAGCGCCTCCCCGCGGACAACCAGGTCATCTGCACGTTGCCGGACCCGCGAACCATCGAGCGAGCAGAACACCTGCGAACCACCCGCAGCGCAGCCGCCGTCGACCTGTGGCACGACCACCTCGAAGGCTCCGTTGTGGCGATCGGGAACGCTCCGACCACGCTGTCCCGGCTGCTCGAGCTGATCGCCGACGGAGCGCCGCGACCGGCCGCGATCCTCGGGATCCCGGTCGGGTTCATCGGCGCGGCCGAGTCCAAGGACGCGCTGGCGGCGAACGACCTCGGTCTGGAGTACCTCATCGTCAAGGGCCGCCGGGGCGGCAGCGCGATCACCGCGGCCGCCGTCAACGCGATCGCGAGTGAGGCAGAGTGACGGGCCGGCTGTGGGGCGTCGGGCTCGGCCCGGGCGACCCCGAACTCGTCACGGTGAAGGCTGCCCGGCTGATCGGCGCGGCCGACGTGATCGCGTTCCACAGTGCGCGGCACGGCCGGAGCATCGCCCGCTCGGTCGCGGCGCCCTACCTCACACCGGGCCAGCTCGAGGAACATCTGGTCTACCCGCTGACCACCGAGACGACCGACCACCCCGGCGGCTACCAGGGTGCGATGGACGACTTCTACGCCGACTGCGCCGCCCGGCTCGCGGCGCATCTCGATGCCGGCCGCGACGTCGTCGTACTGGCCGAAGGGGATCCGCTGTTCTACGGGTCCTACATGCACATGCACAAGCGGCTGGCGGATCGGTACCCGTGTGAGGTGGTCCCCGGCGTCACGTCGGTGAGCGCGGCGGCCGCCGTACTCGGACGACCGTTGTGTGAGCGGGACGAGATCCTCACCGTCCTGCCCGGCACACTGCCTCCCGACGTACTGGCCGACCGCTTGCGCCACACCGACGCAGCGGCCGTGATGAAGCTCGGGCGGACGTTCGACAACGTGCGGGAGGCGTTCGAGCTCGCCGGGAGGGCAGACGAGGCCTGGTACGTCGAACGCGCCACAACCGAGGCGCAGCGGACCGCTCCCCTGGCTGACGTGGACCCGGACGAGGTCCCGTACTTCTCCCTCGCGCTGCTTCCCAGCCCGATCAACAACACCTTCACCGCGCCGACGACCAGGACCGAGGCAGCAGGCTCGGTGACCGTCGTGGGTCTCGGACCGGCCGGACCGGAATGGATGACGCCTGAGGTGCGTGCGGCGATCGCAGGTGCCGACGACCTGATCGGCTACGGCCCGTACGTCGACCGGCTGCCGGACCGCGCTCGGCAGCGCAAGCACGGCTCGGACAACCGGGTCGAGTCCGAGCGGGCCGCCTTCGCCCTGGACCTCGCCCGCAAGGGCTCCAAGGTGGTTGTGGTCTCGTCCGGCGACCCCGGCGTGTTCGCGATGGCCAGTGCGGTCACGGAGGTCGCGTCCGAGCCTGAGTACGCCGACATCGCCGTACGCGTGCTGCCGGGGATGACCGCCGCCCAGGCGGTCGCCAGCCGGGTGGGAGCACCACTCGGGCACGACTACTGCGTCCTGTCGCTGTCGGACCGGCTCAAGCCGTGGGAGGTGATCGCCCAGCGGCTGTCCGCGGCCGCCGCGGCGGACCTGGCGATCGCGATCTACAACCCCGCCTCCACGTCCCGCACCTGGCAGGTCGCCGCCACCCGCGACCTGCTTCTCGAACACCGTTCGCCCAGGACGCCGGTCGTCGTCGGCCGCGACGTGGGCGGTCCCGGGGAAGCGATCACCGTCACAACGCTCGCCGAGCTGGACCCGGCGGCGGTTGACATGCGCTGCCTGTTGGTGATCGGGTCATCGCAGACCCGCACCGTGCCCCGCCCAGCCGGCCCCCTGGTGTTCACTCCCCGCCGATATCCGACGACGGTGAGTGAGCCTGCACCAGGGGTCGGTTAAATCCACTGCCCGGTTGTGTCAGACGCAATCCGGGCGGGTAGGGATCGCGCGGAGCTGATCAGTGAGGAGAAGCGGAATGGTCCAGCAGTACGGCGACACCGCCACCGCGACGCAACCTGTTGTCACCGCCACGATGCAGGTGCCTGAGGATGCGGACGCGACCACCACCCAGCGGTACGAGGAGGCGCGGGCGGCGGCGCGCCGGGCGATGAGCAACGTCACGACCGTTCCGGACCAGCCACCGGCCATGGCCGACCCCGTCGTCGACGCGGAAATGCTGTCCTATCGCGGCTTCAAGTTCGGCGCGGCGTTCTTCGGCTGGCTGATCGCGATCGCCATGTCGGTGCTGCTCACCCTGGCCGTCTCGGCAGCGGCCTTCGGTACGGCGGAGATCCTCGACTACAGCCGGGCGGACGCCGAGGCGCAGCCTGGAGCCGCGGGCATCACCGCTGCGACTGTCGGCGTACTCGTGCTGACCCTGGCCTTCTACGCCGGTGGGTACGTCGCCGGACGGCTGGCGCGGTTCGACGGCGGGCGGAACGGGTTCGGGGTGTGGATGTTCGCGTTCCTGTTCTCCGTGCTCGCGGCCGGTGCCGGCGCACTGGTGAACAACCAGTACGACGTGCTCGACGAGGTGAACCGCCCGGACGTGTCACTGTCGACCGACACCGTCACCACCGGAGGCATCATCGCGGCCGCGGCACTGGTCGTGCTGACGCTGCTGTTCGCGATCGTCGGCGGCAAGGCCGGCCGGCGCTACCACGACAAGATCGACCGCCTGCTGGACTAGCGCCCTGGCAGTCAGTCAGCAACTCGCCACGCATAGCCAGCGTTCCGACGGGTACCGGAGAGGCGACACGGGACTGTCTGGCGAGGAGAACTGACATGGTCCAGCAGTATCGGGACGACACAGACACACAGCAGCTCGATGGCAGAACAGCTGTAGCCGAGCCCGAGGCCACACGGCCGCTGCCGCTGCACCGGGCCCGGCTCAAGACGTCGGCCGCCGCTGAGGTGGACCCGGCGTACCGCGGGTTCAAGGGCGGTGCTGCGTTCTTCGGCTGGCTGGTGGCGGTCGGGCTGATCGCCTTGCTTACCGGGATCGTCGGCGCGGTCGCGGCGGCGATCGACTACGCGGCGACGATCGACTGGAACGCGGCCGAGTCGGAGGCCGGCACGATCGGCATCGCCTCCGGCGCGGTGCTGCTGCTCATCCTGGCGATCGCCTACTACAACGGCGGGTACGTCGCCGGCCGGCTTGCTCGCTTCGACGGTGGGCGACAGGGCCTCGGCGTCTGGCTGCTCGGCGTACTGGTGACTATGGCTGTTGCGGCGATCGCCGCGCTGGCCGGCACGCAGTACGACGTCCTGGACCGGATGGACCTGCCGTCCGTGCCGTTCACCGACGAGACGCTCACCGCCGGCGGGATGATCGCGATCGCCGCGGCCGTGCTGGTGACACTCTTCGCGTCCGTGATCGGCGGCAAGGCGGGGCAGCGCTACCACCGCCGAATCGACACCAGCGGCGACTGACCACTTCGACCGGACCCGGACCGCACTCGTCGTCGGAGGTACGAGCGGTATCGGCGCGGCCACCGCGCTCCGCCTCGTCACCGACGGCGCGACCGTGATCGCGGCCGGTCTCGGCACGCCGGCCGCCTCACCCGAGCTCCGGAAGGCGACCCGGCTGCACGAACTGGACCTCCGGGAGGCGGGTGCCCTGGAGGACCTGATCGGGTCACTCGACCGGCTAGACGTACTGGTCAACGCGGCCGGGATCATCCGGCGCGGTGACGAGCACCGGCCCGAGGTGTTCCGGGAGGTGGTCGAGATCAACCTCACCGGCGCGATGCGGTCCGCCGAGGCGGCCCACGACCTGCTCGCCACAAGCCGGGGCTGCATCGTCAACGTCGCCTCGATGCTGAGCTACTTCGGCGGACCGCTCGTTCCGGCGTACAGCGCTTCGAAGGGCGGGATCGTGCAGCTGACCAAGTCGCTCGCGGTCGCCTGGGCGGCCGACGGCATCCGGGTGAACGCGGTCGCACCCGGCTGGATCGCCACCGAGCTCACGACCGCACTGCAAGCCGATCCGGTCGCCGCCGACCGGATCATTTCCCGTACGCCGATGGCCCGCTGGGGTACGCCGGAGGAGGTCGCCGGCGTGATCGCCTTCCTCACCGGCCCCGACGCGGGATTCGTCACCGGCGCCGTCCTCCCCGTGGACGGCGGCTACCAGAGCATGTGAAGGAGTTTCGATGATTCCGGTTTCGGCAGGTGTGCCCGCGGAGATCGCCGTACCGGCGGTACCCGAGGACGACCGGTTGTGGGTGCAGCAGGCGCCCGACGTGTGGTTCCGGCCGCTGATGCTGAACACGATCACCGGGCAGTGGTGCAACCTGCTCAAGGTGACCCGGTCCGGCATGGTGTCGCGGCACCGGCACCCGAGCGCGGTGTTCGGCTACGTGATCAAGGGCAAGTGGCAGTACGACGAGCACGAATGGGTCGCGGAGACCGGGTCGTTCGTGTACGAGCCGCCGGGTGAGATCCACACGCTCCGGGTGCCGGAGGACTGCACCGAGATGATCACGTTCTTCAACATCTCCGGCGCGATGATCTACCTCGACGACGAGGGCAACCAGACCGGGTACGAGGACACCTTCACCAAGATCCAGCTGTGCCGCGACCACTACGGCGCCAACGGCCTCGGCGCCGACTACGTGGACCAGTTCATCCGGTGATCTCGCGGATCACGTCGATGACCTGATCCAGCGCTGGTGACTTCGGCCGGGAACGGTGGCTGAAGACGGCCACCAGGCGCTCGACGCCGGCGTCGTGGATCGGTACCAGTCGGACGCCGTCGAGGTTCGCGGTGGTGACCGCGAGTTCGTTGGTGACGCCTACGCGGAGACCGTGGCGGACCAGCGACAGCAAGGTCTGCGGCTGGTTGGTGCGGAAGGCGGACTCCGGGTTCAGGCCGGCTGACGCGAACGCCAGGTGCGATTCGAACTGACGTGGTCCGGAGCTCTCGCCGATCGAGATGAGCGGGAGCGCGGCCAACTGCTTCAGGCCGACTTTGTCCGCTGCGGCCAGCGGATGCGATTCGGCGAAGACCGCGACCAGCGGCTCGCGCCAGAGCACCTCGTGCTCGAGCGACTCGTCGGCCACGAGCGGATGGACCGGGCGGATGGCCAGGTCGATGTCACCGCGGAGCAGCGCGCTTTCCAGGTCGATGCTCGGCCCTTCGACCAGGTGCAGCGTGATGTTAGGCGGCAACCGCCGTACAACTTGGGGAAACAGATGGGCCGCCGCGCTCGGGTAGGCGCCGAAGCGGATCTCTCCCCCGCCGGACGACAGGTCGCCCAGCCGGTTGAGGATCTCCTCCGCGTGCGGCAGCAACGTCCGGCCCTCCGGCGTGAGCCGCGCCGGGTGGGCGGTGCGGTCGAAGAGCTGCAGGTCGAGAGCGCGTTCGAGGTCGGCGACGTGTTCGCTGATCCGGGACTGCCCGCGGAAGACGGCCTTGCCGGCCGCGGAGAACCCCCCGTGCCGGGCGACCGCGACGAAGCTGACGATCCAGTCCATCCGGAAGCCGTACGCCGCGGTCAGGTCCATGGGGTCAGTATCCAGACGAGCGGATCCGGTTGTCGCCGGCCGCACAGGATGTCACGGCGATCCGGGGAGGATTTTGCTACCGATACGGGCCAAACCCCTCCCCAGTCCGGGCCCGACCACCCTCGCCTGTACGGCGAACCAACCCGGCGACAGCACCCCGGCCGGGAAGACCTCGCGGGTCCGGACTGTTGATCCCGGTGTGGAGGTCGTGGTGATCGGGGCAGGTCAGGGCGGGTTGTCGGCTGCGTACCACCTGGTTCGGCTGGGATTCACGCCGTACGACGAGGTCGTCGTACTGGACCGGAATCCGGCACCGGGCGGAGCGTGGCAGCACCGATGGGACTCGCTGACCATGCACGACGTGCACGGGATTGCGAACCTCCCGGGTGTCCCGGTGCCCCCTGCTGCCGACTCCGAGCGGGCGAACGTGTTTGTGCCGGCGTACTTCGCCGACTACGAGAAGCGTTTCGAGCTGCCCGTACCGCGGCCTGTCGCGGTGTCGAGCGTGCATCGACGGGACGGGCTGTTCGAGGTGCGGACCGACCATGGAACCTACCTGACCGAGGCGATCGTGAACGCGACCGGGACGTGGGATCGGCCGTTCATCCCTTGGTATCCGGGGATCGAGACGTTCCGCGGGCGGCAGTTGCACACGGCAGACTATCGGGGCGCCGACGAGTTCGAGGGTCAGCATGTGCTCGTGGTCGGTGGGGGTGCGTCGGCGGTGCAGTTGCTGGCGGAGATCTCCGAGGTCGCCTCGACGACGTGGGTGACGCGGCGGCCGCCGGAGTGGCGGACGGGCGAGGATTTCAACCCGGAGTATGGGCGTCGCGTCGTCGCCAAGGTGGAGGAACGGGTGCGCGCCGGACTACCGCCACGCAGCGTCGTGAGCGTGACCGGGTTGCACCTGCGCGAGCAGGAGCAGGCCGCCTGGGACCGCGGCGTCTACTCACGGCTGCCGATGTTCTCCCGGATCACCCCGGACGGCGTCGAATGGCCCGACGGCCGGACGCTGGACGTGGACGCGATCCTCTGGGCCACCGGCTTCCGCGCCGACCTGGCCCACCTCGCGCCCTTGAGGTTGCGCGAACCCTCCGGCGGCATCCGCATGGGCGGCACCCACACAGTCCTCGACCCACGCATCCACCTGGTCGGCTACGGCCCCTCCGCCAGCACCATAGGCGCCAACCGAGCCGGCTTCACCGCCGCCCGCGACCTCCGCAACCTCCTCACCGACGCCGCCGCCTGACCCACGTGCTCGACCCACACGACGCCGACACGTGATCACCTGGACTGGCGTTGCTGCCGACAACTGTTGCATATATGCTACAGGGGTGAGTGCGAGCGAACTGGTCCGACAGGCTCGGCTTCGTGCCGGGCTGTCACGTGGTGCGCTCGCGGCCCGAGCGGGCGTCCCGACATCGACCGTCTCGCGGATCGAGGCCGGGTCGAGCGACCCGACGTTGACCATGCTGTCGCGCTTGATCGCGGCGAGTGGACACGACCTGTCCGTCACAGTGGCCGAGCGCACCCGCCCCCGGGCACACGCCATCCAGTACCTGACCGAGGCTTACGCACCCGGTGCGAAGGTTCGCAAGGTCGATTGGACTCGGCTGCGGGGCTTCATCGATCAGCTCGCCGCCCACCCAGAACTGACGGCGGCCGCCATCGAGTCCCCACCACCTCGGACCGGCGACGCCCCGTTCGACGCCTTGCTCGCCGGCATCGCAGAGAAGCTTGCTGACGACGCCGGCATCCCACGACCCCGATGGACCCGGTCCGTTCCGTCCTCGCCCACCGCGTGGGAGTCGCCCGGCACGCCCGCGCGGATCAAGCGAGCGCGGGCCCAGAGCCCCACCCAACTCGCCGCGCGCAACATCTGGCTCGCGGCCCACGACCTCTGGCGTGACGCCGCATGAGCCGAGTGGCTCAACGACTCGGCCGCGATGTTCACTCCGATCGGGCTCGACGTCGACGAGTGTGAGGTGCTGTACCAGCACAGTCACCTGACAGTCCTGGGTCCGCCGGCCGATCAGGTGTTCTTGATGAAGCTGCTCGCCGGCCGCGCGCCGGACCATGACGACATGACCGTGCTCTGGCCGAGGTGCGGGTTCGCCGACGCGCAGGCAGCGGTAGACGCGTACTACGCGGCGTACCCGTTCGAGGAACGCGATCCCCACCTGGTCGACTACGTCCAGCAGATCGCTGAACAAGCCTGACCCTCACGCCAGTGGCGCTTTACCTCGCTGCCCCGGATCAGGCCAGGGCTCGGCATCCGCTTCAGGTTGCGGGAGTTCAGCGCATGATGAGGTTCAGGAGGTCTGGGCCTAGGTTGTGGAGGGCGGTTTCGTCGAGGCGGTAGGCGACGAAGCGACCTTGGCGTTCGGCGGTGACCAGGCCGGCTCGGGTGAGGGCTCGGAGGTGGCGGGTGACCTGGGTGGGGTGGAGGCTCCACAGGGCGGCGATTTCGCCGGCGGTTCGGGGTTCGCTGGCTACGGCTCGACAGACCTGGAGGCGGTCGGGAGCGGCCAGGGCTTCCAGGCGGTGGCGGACCTGTTGTGCGGTCGGTACGGCGGCGCCGCGGCCGCCGGCGGGATAGATGACGGTGAGCGGCTCACCGGGGATCTCACCGAGGAAGAGGTGCGGTGCGATGTAGTTGCTGGGGACAAGGAGTACCGATCGCTCGGCCAGGTCGATGCGCTTGTTCTGCACCTTCTGCACCAGCACGCTGTCCGCGTCGCGTACGTCGATGGAGCCGTCCAGCGACCGCAGCATCACAGACACGCCGTCCCGCAACGCCAGGTCCCGGTCCTGCCGACCACGGGCAGCGAGAGCGTCCCGCGACTCCTCCCATACCTCCCGGAACCACTCCTGCCAGCACCCGTCCAGCAGGTCGACAAAGCGCCGTACCGGCTCAGCGGGGTCGGTCAGCAACGCATCGACCAGGTCGGCCACCGCACGGCCTCTACTACGCGCCCAATGGAGTACGGCGTCCGCGTCGGTGGCCCTGCTACTCAGCGGACGACCACGCAACGGCCGGACCAGCTCAGCAGCCAGGTCCTCCGGGGCGCGAGCTCGCAACGCGCGAGCCTCGTCGTCCCACGTCGGCATGCCCGTCGCCGTACTGGTCGCGAAGAAGCGTGCCCTGACGGCTCGCACCGTCCAGGTCCACTGCGACAACTCATCTCGGAGTACGGCGGGAAGTCGTACGGCGGCTGCCCATTCGGCACGGTCGTGGTGTCGTGGCTCGGCGAGCACGTGGAGCGCGCAGCCGAGCTCGATCAGAGGTGAGGCGACGTGGCGGATCCGCTCAGGATCGAGCCGGCTCACGCCCGCAAGAACGGTCGGCACAGAGCCCGCTCAGTCCTTCAGCTTGAACTCGAGGTCGGTCTCCCAGTCGTTCATGTCGGGGACTTCGCGCGGATCGGACTTGTAGATCTCCAGCCGAGCCGTCCAGTTGTCGCCGTTGGCATCCCACTCCAGGCCTTGCGCGTCCGCCCAGGCGAGCAGGTCGCGGGTGGCGCCGAGCAAGCCGTCAGGGTGGCCGTGATGGGTGGCACTCGCGTACCGGCCGGCCGGGAGCACACCGGTGACGATCTCACCCTCGCCGTGGTGCACGTCGTCGACCGGGAACCCGATCTCCAGCACCAGGCCCGCGTCCATGTCGACCACGTCGTACTTGAAGAACGGCGCGTCGTTCGGCGCGATCTCGTGGGCGGCGAGCCAGGACAGCACCTCGCCCATCCGCTCGGCGAACGCGCCGATCCCGTCCATCGCGACCTTCCCCCGCAGCGCGACGTACGGCCGCTCCTCCCGCTGCACGATCTCCGGCATCCCAGTTCCTCCCGTCGGTGTTTCCCTCAACCTAACGCCTGCCGGATGGCGTAGGTGTCCTGGTACTCGCGCCAGCCGGCGATCTTCCCGTCCCGCACCCGCAGTACGCCGATGAAGCGGGCAACCGCCCGTTGACCGGTCGCGGTGATCACGCCGCCGAGCTCGTACTCGACCACTGCCACCTCCGGATCAACCGTCTCGTGCACAGCCAGTTTGGTGAAGTGGTCGAGCGTCACCGGAGACCCCGCCCGGCTCGGCTCCGCGAAGGCGAGCCACTCCTCGCGGCCGTCCCACCGCAACGGACCGCCAGGGGCGAACGGCACCTCCATCACCACGTCCTCGGCCAGCAGATCGTCCATCGCCGCCGGATCCCCGAGCCAGCCCTGGCCCATCCGGTCGATCACCGCGTGCAGGTCCGGCATCGTCCGCCTCCAGAAAGTGAGTCACCACTCAGGTTTCAGTCCGACTATAGTGAGTGGCCACTCAGGTTGCAACGAAAGGACTCCCGAGGTGCGGACGGACGCTCAGCGGAACCGGACGGCGATCCTGGCGGCCGCCGCCGAGGCGTTCGCCGAGCACGGGTCGAAGGCGACGACCGAACAGGTCGCGATCCGGGCCGGTGTCGCGGTCGGCACGGTGTTCCGGCACTTCCCGACCAAGGACGCCCTGCTGGTCGCGATCATGAAGGAGTCGCTCCAGCGCCTGACCGAACTGGCGGCCGAGTCGACCCTGTTCGACTTCATCAGCGCGGTCGTCGACGAGGCCGTGCGGACCAGGACGGTGGTGTCGGCACTGGCCGGCCCGGAACTCGATGTCGGCGACGCATTGCGCGGACTGACCGACGAGATCAGTCGACTGCTGAAGCAGGCGAAGGCGGCGGGTGACGTGCGGACCGCCGTACGCGTGGACGAGGTGACGGCGTTGATGACCGCGGCCGCGCAGGCGGCACAGCAGGGCGGCTGGCCGGTGGATCTGCGGCGGCGAACGTTGGCGATTATCTTCAGAGGTCTGGCGCCCGAGTAGCGCTCGACGTCTACTGAGGTGGGGGTGATCGCGATGACGATTCGCGTCAAGTTCATCACGGCCATGGGGGCGGCCGTTGCCGTACTGCTGTTCGGGCTGACGGTGCCGGCTTCGGCTGAGCCGACCACGCCGCTCACCTATCCGGCGGGGACCACGGCGACACGGTTCACCGGGCTCGCCTTCGACACCTGTACGGCGCCGACGGTCGCACAGATTTCGGCCTGGAAAGCCTCGCCGTACAAGGCGATCGGCATCTACATCGGCGGCGTGAACCGTGGTTGCGCACAGCCCCAACTCACGCCCAGCTGGGTCAGCAGTGTGACGCGGATGGGCTGGCGGCTGATCCCGATCTACGTGGGTTACCAGGCACCCTGCACGACCCGGACCAACTCGGTGAAGATGACGGTGCCCTCCGCAACCTTCCAAGGAACTCTTCTGGCCGGGTACGCCGCCAGGGACGCTCGCGCACTCAACCTGCTGCCCGGCAGTGCGATCTATGCCGACATGGAGCATTACAACCCGAATGACGCGACCTGCAAGACGACCGTACTGCGGTTCCTGTCGGCCTGGACCAAGGAGATCCACCGGCTGGGCTACCTCTCCGGCGTGTACGCCCACCAGAGCTCAGGAGCGCCACACCTCGCGGCCGCCTACAACTCCGCGTCGTACGCCCGGCCGGACGCGCTGTGGATCGCGCGCTGGGACGGCAACAGCTCACTCACCGGCTGGCCGACCGTGCCCAACACGTTCTGGGCGGTCGGTCAGCGCGGCAAGCAGTACGTCGGCGACCACAACGAGACGCACGGTGGCGTGACGCTCAACATCGACAGCGATCGCTTCGACGCGCCGGTCGCGAGTGTCTGGTACACCTACACCGCCAGGACGACCATCCGCTCGTACAGCGGCCCGTCGACCGCCTACCCGGTCCGATCCACGATCTCCGCGAACGCCGGCGTACGGATCGTCTGCCAGACCTTCGGCCCGAAGATCGGCACCACCGCGGTCTGGAACAAGCTGATCGACGGGACCTACGTGACCGACTACTACATCAGAACCCCGAACAAGACCGGCTACAGCGCACCCATCCCCGGCTGCAGCAACCCGTTCCAGACCACCGTCAGCAACCTGAGCAGACGACGTGGCCCTGGTACAGCGTACGCGGCGTACCCGAGTCCGCTGCCGATCGGCTCACTGGCCTGGGTCACCTGCCAGCGAGCCGGATCGAGAGTCGGCACGACGGCCGTGTGGGACCGGCTCAGCGACGGCAGCTGGGTCACCGACTACTACGTCGCCACCGCGAGCAAGACCACCTACTCGGCGCCGATCCGGCGTTGCTGACCTACTGAGCCCACGGCGGCTGGATCGTCGTACCGTCCGCCATCGTGCCGGTGAAGCCTGCCGTGATGGCGACGTACAGCTCGGCCGTGCCCGCACCCAGGTTGGTCACCCGGATCGGCTCACCCGCCGGTACGACGACCGCGTCACCGGCCTCGAGTTTGTCGCCGTCCGGCGTGATCTGAACGGTGCCGCTGAGCACCATGAACACCTCGTCCCGGTCCAGCGTGTGTGGCTCGCCGCGGCCGGCGCTGGGATCGACGGTGAGCTTCCACGTGCACAGCCCGGCGGACCCACGGCTCGGCGCCGCCAGACCGGTGAACTCGACCCCGGGCAGCTGAAACTTCGGTGCGTCCTCCGCGCGAATGACCCGCATGATGCCCCCTTCAGAAATAGTCAAGCTGACTTGACCAAGTCAGCTTGACTATCATGACGTCCATGACGACGATCCGGCAAGGCCGATTTCGGAATCCTGCTCCTGCTCGCCGACCAGGAGTTCGTCCGCGCGCTGCGGGGGGCGACAGCCGAGCATGGGTTCGACGACCAGGGCCGGTCGGACGGATTCGTGCTGCGCACCCTCGCCGCCGGGCCGACGAGTATCAGCGGGCTCGCGGAGCGGCTGGAGATCACCAAGCAGGGCGCGAGTCAGATCGTCGACGATATGGAGCGCCGCGGGTACGTCGAACGCCGTACCGATCCCGGCGACGCCCGCGCCCGGCTGCTTCACCTCACGTCACGCGGTGAGGCGGCTCTCAACGCCGCCCGGAAGTTCCACCAGGCCTACGAGCGCAAGCTCCGCCGGCAGTTCGGCGACGAGGCGATCGACGGGATGCGCGACGTACTGACCGCGATGGCCGGCGAGGCCCAGGTCAATACGCCGCACTTCCGCGCGTTGATGTTCTAGCCAGCTGAAGTACTTGGAGAAGTAGTCGTGCGTCGGCCACGACGTCACGCCGTTCGCCGCCGTCCACAGGGCCGCGTCGATGTCGCCGTACGACTTGCCGCTGGGGTCGTCCCGGCGGTTGAACAGCGCGGCCCAGCTCATCCCGGAGTACGTCCGGACCAGGATCGAGTACGTCCCCGGCAAGCTGCCGGTGTGCCAGGTGTTGCGGCCGGTGCCGCCCGTGGTCGGTCGCACGCTCCAGCCGAGACCGTAGTACGCGCCGTTGCTGATGCCGGTCTCGGGCTTCGCCCAGATGCGCGCTCAGCGAGGTGGTGTTCAGCACGCTGGACCCCGCGTCGAACATCTTCGCCCACTTGACCAGATCCGGCGCGCTCGCGATCCAGCCGCCGTTGGCGTCCTGGATGCGCATACTGAACGATCCGTACGGCGCCTTGACGGTGGCGCCGGAGTTGTCCAGCACGGTGCGACCGGTGTACTGCGACTCGTACGGCATCTCACCGGTGTGCTTGGCGATACTCCAGCCGAGCGCCATCCGCTTGATCTTCAACGGGGTCAGCAACTTCTGCTGCACATAGGTCTGGTAGCTCAGGCCGCTGACCTTCTCGATCACCCGGCCGGCCAGCACGTACCCGAAGTTGGAGTAGGCGTACTTGCTGCCCGGCGCGAAGTCGAGCTTCTGCCCGGCCATGTACTTGATCTCGTCGGCGTGCTGCAGCTCCATCGGCACGCCGAGGGCCTTCGAGATGACGGCGTCCTTGAAGTTCGGGTCACCCGAGACGTCGCGGTCGAAGCCGCCGAGGTGCTGCAGCATCCGCTTGACGGTGACCGCGGACCAGCGGGTGTCCTTGATCTGGCCGGCCGGTGGCGTGATCGCGACGATGTTGCCGACCGGCGTGGACAGGCTCAGCTTGCCGTCCTGCACGAGCTTCATGATGGCGGCGGCCGTGATCGTCTTCGACACGCTCGCGACGCGGAACAGCGAGGTGGGCTGGACGTCCAGCGCGGTCGACGTACTGTAGCCGCGGGCAAGCACCAGCCGGCCCTTGTAGGTGACCGCGAGCTGCCCGCCGGTGATGCCGCGCGCCTGCATGAACGCCTTCATCTGGTTGTCGAAACCGGCCAGCGCCGAGACCGTGGTCCCGGTCGTCTTCCAGGTCGCGGCGGCGTCGGCGGGGCGGCCCACCGACGTTCCCACCGCGGTCCCGACGGCTGCGGCCGCTCCGGTTGCGACTGCAAGCTTGCCGAGGTTCCGGCGCGTCAGCTCCACGGACGTGTTCTCCTTCAGGTGTTCAGGGCAGGGGCGTACTGCGGAAGGAGTCTCTCACCGCAGAGGTCTAATCGATGATCGACGCGTACGAGATCACGCCGCGGCGGATCTGGTCGACGACAGAGCGGGCGGTGCCGCGCAGCGGGGTGTCACCGGCGGCGTCGGCGACCTGCTCGGTCAGGTCGATCAGTTGCTTGACCCAACGAACGAAGTCACCGGCGGCCAGATCGGACTCGTACAGCACCTCGGCCAGCGAAGCTCCCGAGGCCCAGCGGAAGGCGGGCCAGCAGAACCCGAGATCCATCGAGCGCAGGAAGTCGACGCGCATGTCGCGTTCCAGCGCCGACAGGTCCCGCCAGATCGACCCCATCCGCTCCAGCGCCTGCCGTACGTCGCCACGCGGCAACCGGGGTGACGTCGGTTCGTCCTTCGACCGCGCCTCGTAGACCAAGGCGGCCAGGCACGCGGCCAGCTCCGGAACGGTCAGGTCGTCGAACACGCCCTGCCGCAGGCACTCCGCGGCGACCAGGTCGAGCTCGGTGTAGATCCGCGACAGCCGGTCTCCGGCCTCGGTCGTCTTGTCGCCGTCCAGGTAGTGCAACGCGTCCAGCACCTGGCAGACCCGGTCGAACTGGCGGGCGATGGTGTTCGTCCGCTGCTCGATCTTCCGCTGCACGTCGCGGTTCTCCCGGTCGAGCCGGAAGTACCGTTCGGCCCAGCGCGCGTGATCCTCGCGATCGGAGCACCCGTGGCACGGATGCGCGCGCAACTGCGCCCGCATCTCCTGCAGCTCCGGGTCGTCCGCGTGCGTGACGGCATCGCGACCGCGGGAGCGTGACGGCGGGCCGTCCTCACCGAGCATGTCGGTGCGATTGCGCAGTACCTGAGCCAGCTCCCGGCGCTGCTGCGGGTTGCGCGGGTTGAACTTCTTCGGCACGCGCAGCACCCCGATCGCCTCGACCGGTGTCGGGAAGTCGATCATCGACAGCTTGCGAACCTGGCGGTCCAGCGTCAGCACGGTCGGCCGCGGGCCCTCGCGCTCGGAGCGCATACCCGGATCGAGCACCAGCGCCCAGCCCGCACTCCGGCCGGCCGGGATCCGGATGATGTCGCCGATCCGCAGCTTCTCGATCGACTCCTGCGCCTCGACCCGGCGATCCAGCTTGCGCCGCTTGGAGCCGGAGGCCTCGCGGTCACTGATCTTCCGGCGCAGGTCGGCGTACTCGAGGAAGTCGCCGAGGTGGCAGTCGATCGACTCCTTGTACCCCTCGAGCGCCTCGGTGTTGCGCTGCACCTGCCGCGCCAGCCCGACGACGGCCTGATCGGACTGGAACTGCGCGAACGACAGCTCCAGCATGTCGCGCGCCCGGCTCCGCCCGACCTGACGAACCAGGTTGACAGCCATGTTGTACGACGGGGAGAACGACGAGCGCAGCGGATACGTACGGGTCGACGCCAGCCCGGCGACCGCACGCGGATCGAATCCGGGCTGC
The DNA here is from genome assembly GCA_963770725.1 of uncultured Actinomycetota bacterium. Classification (GTDB taxonomy): domain Bacteria; phylum Actinomycetota; class Actinomycetes; order Propionibacteriales; family Kribbellaceae; genus Kribbella. The sequence continues at coordinate 109,167 of CAVYQT010000002.1, read as the reverse complement.
CAGAGCACCACCGCGTGCCCCTCGACGTCGATGCCACGCCGGCCGGCCCGGCCGGTGAGCTGGGTGTACTCCCCCGGCGTGATGTCGACGTGTGCCTCGCCGTTCCACTTGCTCAGCTTCTCCAGGACGACGGTGCGCGCCGGCATGTTGATGCCCAGGGCAAGCGTCTCGGTGGCGAACACGACCTTGATCAGGCCGCGCGCGAACAGCTCCTCGACGACCTCCTTGAAGGCCGACAGCAGACCCGCGTGGTGGGCCGCGATCCCGCGACTGAGCGCCTCGGCGAAGTCGTGGTACCCGAGGACGCCGAGGTCCTCGTCCGGCAGATCCGCGGTCCGCTCGGCCAGGACCCGCTTGATCTCGTCCCGCTCGTGCGGCTTGGTCAGCTTCAGGCCGGAGCGCAGGCACTGCATCATCGCGTCCTCGCAGCCCTTGCGGGAGAAGATGAAGTAGATCGCCGGCAGCAGCGCACCGGCGTCCAGCTCCTCCACCACATCCGAGCGGTACGGCGTGAAGTGGCTTCGCGACGGCCGGCTCTTCGGCAGATCGCGGCGCCGGCGTGGTTTGCGCGAGTCGTCGCGGAAGATCCGGTTGTCGTCGCGGGCGATCCGAACCAGTTGCGGGTTGACCAGATCCTTCAGATCGGGTTGCGCGGCCTTGGCCGGGTTGCCGGACTTGTTCTTGGCCGGCGCCCCGACCCTGGCCGTCGGGGCTTCACCGGCGAACAGGTCGTGCAGCCGCTTGCCCACCATCACGTGCTGGAACAGCGGCACCGGCCGCTTCTCCTCCAGGACGACGACAGTGTTGCCGCGGACCGTCTCCAGCCAGTCGCCGAACTCCTCGGCGTTGCTCACGGTCGCCGACAACGACACCACCGAGACCGAGTCGGGCAGGTGGATCAGCACCTCTTCCCACACCGCGCCACGAGCCCGGTCGGCCAGGTAGTGCACTTCGTCCATCACGACGTACGACAGGCCGAGCAGTGTGTTCGAACCGGCGTACAGCATGTTGCGCAGGACCTCGGTCGTCATCACGACGATCGGGGCCTCGGAGTTGATCGAGTTGTCACCGGTGAGCAGACCGACCTTCTCGCTGCCGTAGCGGCTGACCAGGTCGGCGTACTTCTGGTTGCTCAGGGCCTTGATCGGGGTGGTGTAGAAGCACTTCTGACCGCGCTGCAGGGCGAGGTGGACGGCGAACTCGCCGACCAGCGTCTTCCCGGACCCGGTCGGCGCCGCCACCAGCACCTGATGCCCGTCCTCGAGGGCGGCACAGGCGCGCAGCTGGAACTCGTCCAGCTCGAAGTCGTAGAGCCCTCTGAACTCCTTCACCGCGGGGTGCTCTTGGTCCGAGCGGAACACGGCGTACTTCTCGGACGGAGTGCTCATGCACGTCCTCGCTTCGCTCCGGGCGCGCATGAGCAAAGCTCACTGTGTTTGATGTTGGCCTCGCTCCGCTCGCCCATGGCCCCAATCTATGCGACCGCACCATCAATAAACCGAGCGGCGTGGTCCAGCGCCTCGTCAGCCTCGTCGATGACGCCGACCATGAGCTGGTAGACGTGAGGTGCGCCGGCGACGACATCCAGGCTGACGTCGACTTCCTGTTCGGCGGCGCGGACCGCCAACTGGAGTGCGTCGTCGAGCAGGACCTCGGCTGAGCCGACCTGGATCAGGAGCGGCGGAAGACCGGTCAGGTCGCCGAGCAGTGGGCTGGCCAGCTCGTCCTTCGGGTCGTGGCCGGCGAGGTAGTGCTCGGCGTAAGCCTCCATGTGCTCGCGGCTGAACAGCGGGTCGAAATCACCCCGGGCATCGAGACTCGCGCCGGACAAGGTCAGGTCGGTCCACGGCGAGAAGATGACCGCGGCTACGGGCAACGGCAGACCTTCGCGCCGCGCGGCCAGCATGGTCGCGAGCGCCAGCCCACCACCCGCTGAATCGCCCGCAAGCACGATCTGACGGCCACTGCCGACCAGATCCTTGTACGCCGCCAACACATCGTCGAGCGCTGCTGGGAACGGATTCTCGGGCGCCAGCCGGTATTCCAGCGACACCGCCGGCAAGCCGGTACGACGTGCGAGCGGAGCGGCGAGGTTGGCGCCGGTCCGGGCCGAGCCGATCACATAGCCGCCACCGTGCAGGTAGAAGATCACCGCGTCGCCGTCGGCGCCCTCGACCTGGACATCGAGCGCGGGAACGCCGCCCAGCGTGCGGGGCGTCAGCGTGACGTCGTCACCGAGCGGGAGGTCGCCGAACAGCACGTTGAAGTCGTCGCGCTGCTGGTCCGGCGTCCGGGCGAGATCGCCCTTCGAAATCATCGAGCGCGCCGCGGCGCGTTGTTCGTGGGACATCAGTGTCCTCCTAGATAGATTCCAAGGAATACACTTCCTGCTAACTACATTCCGAGGAATCTAATTCCGAGCATCCTGGAGTCGGCCTGTGACTGATCTCACAGCATTGTTCACGGATCTCGTCCGCCTGGAGACCCGGCTCTACAACGTGCTCGACGCCCGGCTGAAGGCGGAGCACGATCTGCCGCTGGGTCAGTTCGAGTTCATCCGGTTCATCGCGACCCGCGGGACGACCCGGGTCTACGACCTGGCCCACCAGATGGCCATCACCGTCGGCGCGACCAGCAAGGCCGTCGACCGCATCGAGGCCGCCGGCCGCTGCCGTCGTACCGCGAACCCCCACGACCGCCGCTCGTCCCTGGTCGCCCTGACTCCCGAAGGCGAACGCATCCTCGCCGCGGCCACCCCCACGGTCGACGCCGAACTCCAGACCTGGATCGGCTCGGTCCTACCGGAACGCTCCCTGGAGGACCTCGCCACGATGCTCTCGATGCTCCGCCAGCGGGCGGAAGTGGATCCCAGGACGGACCGGGTGGAGTCGCGGCGGTGAGCGGCGGACGCCCAGGCCATCACATTCGCGTCCCACACCGTCTCAGGCCACGGATCAGACCGCGGCTCAGGCGAAGACGGTCAGGGCGCCCGGGGCGATGGTGATGTCGACCGGGAGCGCCCCGAGCACCTCGCCGTCGGCGTACGCCGTGATGCCGGGTGACTCGATCCGGACCGAGCGGCCGCGCAGGGTGCGCACCATCGGGTGGCCGACGTGGGTGCCCTTGGACAGCTTGGGGAACATCTGCAGCAGGGTGAGCCGGGACACCGGCTGGATGATGGTGATGTCGAGCAGGCCGTCGTCGATCTCGGCGCCGGCGCAGATCTGCAGTCCCCCGCCGTACGTCGGTCCGGTCCCGACCGCGACCAGCATGGCCTTGGTCTCGATCACCTCGTCCTCGACGGTGACGACATACTCGAGCGGTTTGAAGGTGCGCAGCTCGGCCAGGGTGGCGATCGTGTAGCGGGAGTTGCCCCTGGGCCAGGTCATCGCGTTGGCGCGCTTGTTCACCAGGGAGTCGAAGCCGCCGGCCACGACGGTGGTGATGTACTCGTCCTTCGCCACCGCGAGGTCGACGATCCGGGTGTTGCCGGCCACGATCAGGTCGGCCGCCTTGGCCGGGTCCTTCAGCGGTACGCCGACACCGCGGGCGAAGTCGTTGCCGGTGCCGGCCGGGATCACGCCGAACGGCATGCCGGACTTGGCCAGCACCTGGGCACCGAGATGGACGGTGCCATCGCCGCCGATCAGCGCGACCGCGTCGGCACCGGAGGCGATCACGTCCGCGGAGATCCGGCCGACGTCCTCGGCGCAGGTGGTCGTGTACTCGTCGACGGTGAGCCCGGCGGCCTCGAACCGGCCGCGGACGACCGGAGCCACGCGGGCACCAAGGCCCTTGCCGGAAGTGGGGTTCACTACCAGCGCGATCCGCCGCCTCATCACTCGGCCAGGAGTTCCTCGGTCTTGCGGGCGCGCCGCTTGTCGTTCAGCCGGGCGATGGCCTCGGCCATGAAGAACAGCAGGCACATCGGGATCGCCAGCAGGCACATCGTGAACGGGTCACCGGACGGCGTCGCGACCGCGGCGAAGACGAAGATGACCAGGACGATGTACGGCCGGAACTTGCCCAGCGCGGCCCCGGGGACGATGCCGACCATGTTCAGCAGCACGACCACCAGTGGGATCAGGAACGCGATCCCGAAGACGAGCATCGTCCGGATCACGAAGTCCAGGTACAGCGGCAGGGTGATCAGGTTCTCGACCTCGAGCGGGGTGAACCCGATCAGGATCTCGATGCCCTTCGGCAGGGTCCAGTAGGCGACCGCCATACCGCCGAGGAACAGCGGGGTCGCGATCCCCGAGAACACCATCGCCCACTTGCGCTCGTTGCGGTGCAGACCGGGCGCGATGAAGGCCCACAGCTGGTAGAGCCAGACCGGCGCGGACACGACCAGCCCGCACAGGGCGGAGATCTTGATCCGGAAGGTCAGCGGGTCACCGACACCGGTGAAGGTTAGGCTCGCGTTCAGGTCCTTCTCCTGGGCCAGCGCCGCGACGCTGGTCTGGAACGGGTCCTTGAGGAACTCCAGGGCCTGGTTGTAGAAGATCCAGCCGAGGATCGCGCCGAGGACGATCGCGAGCACACTCTTGAGCAGCCGGTTGCGCAACTCGATGATGTGTTCGCGCAGGGTCATCCGACCCTCGTCGTCCTGCGGGCGGCGTTCCTTCGGTTCCTTACGCCGTCCGATCTTCACCAATGACACCGGAGTAGGGCTCGGGTCAGTTGGCCGTGTGCGTCGGCGGCTGGCCGTCGCCCGGCGCCTGGCCGTTCACCTGGTTCGGCTGCTGCGCGGCCTGCGGCTGCGCCTGGGGCGCCGCCTGCTGCGTCGGTGCCTGGGCCGGCTCGTTGGTGCCCTCGGTCAGCTCCGCGTCCTTCTTCTTCGGGCCGACCTCTTCCTCCCAGATCTTCTTCGACTTGCCGAGCTGCTTCACCAGAGCCGGCAGCTTGGCCGATCCGAACAGCAGCACGACGATGGCGAGAATGATGAGCCACTCCGCGCCCTGGGGCATGCCGATGAGCGGTGCCATGTCGATCTCCCTTTCACAGAACTTCTTACTCGTGGCTCAAGCGTGAGAACTGGGCCGAATACTACGCCGGAGTGCGCTGATCCTCGCGGGCCTGTCCAGACCCGGCCGTGGACATCGCGGCATCCAGCTTGGACTGAGCGGCGACCAACTCACGCGTCAGCGCCTTGCCTTGGCCCCACACCCGCCGCGCGAGCAGGGCGAGGACAAGAAGCCACACCGCCATCACCGCGAGGAAGAGCAGGAACCAGTACATACCCAGGAGCCTAGCCGGTTCCCGGTGATCGCCCACGCCCCGCGTGGCGTCTCGGTGGACAACGGTGTCGGAACGTGATGGTAAAACCGGATGTCGCAGGTGCGACGCGGGTGACACGGCCTAAGAGCTGCCGGTCGGCCGGTCAACCGGCAGACTCTCTTGCCTGAGCATGGGAGAACGGACACTTTCGGTACGGCGAGGGGGCGTTGGATGTTGCGGATCGGGGTCGAGGAGCGGCGGACTCGGATCGGCCGGCGGCACCGGCTCGGGCCGGCCGTCCAGGCGGCGGACCCGGTCGAGGCGGCCGCGTCCGTGGTCGCCCTGCACGGCACCGACCCGGCCACGGTCCACCTGTCCGTCGCCGCCCGCGTGCCTGGCAGTGAGGTGGCCGGCACGGAGCGTGCCCTGTACGACGACCGCACGCTGATCCGGATGCTCGGCATGCGGCGGACCGTGTTCGTCGTACCGACGCAGTTCGCGCCCGTCGTGCAGGCGGCGTGCACGGACGACATCGCGATCAAGCAGCGGAAGCTCCTGGTCAAGCACCTGACCGAGGCCGGGATCGCACCGGACCCGGACGCCTCCGGGACCTGGTTGCGGGCGGTCGAGGAGTCGACGGCCACCGCACTGACCCTGCGCGGGTCCGCGACGGCGCAGGAGCTGTCCGCTGACGAGCCACGGCTGCGGAGCCGGCTCAGCATGGCGGAGGGTAAGGCGTACTCCGCTCAGCCGTACGTGACGAGCCGGGTGCTGTTCCAGCTCTCGGCCGAAGGCCGGATCGTGCGCGGCCGCCCGTTGGGGACCTGGCTGAGCAGCCAGCACCAGTGGTCCCCGGCGGAGGACTGGCTGCCGGACGGACTGGGCGACAAGCTCAGCGCCGAAGAGGCACGGGTGTCACTGGCGCGGGCGTGGTTGTCGTCTTTCGGGCCGGGTACGGCGGCCGACCTGCAGTGGTGGGCCGGGTGGACGGCCGGACAGACCAAGAAGGCGCTGACTGCGGTCGAGGCGGTCGCGGTGGACCTGGACGGTCAGGTGGGCTACGTACTGCCGGGTGACGAGGCGCCTGAGGTTCCGATGGAGCCGTGGGTGGCGTTCCTGCCCGCGCTCGACCCGACACCGATGGGCTGGAAGGAACGGGGCTGGTACCTCGGCGAGCACAAGGCGAAGCTCTTCGACAGCACCGGGAACGTCGGACCGACCGTCTGGGCCGACGGCCGGATCATCGGTGGCTGGGGCCAGCCGGAGTCCGGTGAGGTCCGCTTCGAACTCCTGGAGGACGTCGGCCAGGACACCGTCGAACTGGTCGAGGCCGAAGCAGCCCGCTGGACCGCCTGGCTGGCCGGCGTCCGCGTCACCCCCCGCTTCCGCACCCCACTAGAAAAACAGCTCAGCCACGGCTAACCCCCCCGCCGCACCCCTCCCCCCGGCCCGGCGACGGGTCGGTGCGTCGTCAGACACGTGGCGGTGCGTGGCCGTGGTCGGCGGCTCGGGTGGCGGGGTCGGTGGTCGCGGGCTGTGGCTGCGATCTGGGTGGTGAGGTCGGGCGGGTCGAGGACGGTGGCGGCGCCGCCGAGGCGGAGGACGAGGCGCTGGAGCCAGCCGGTGTCGGCGACCCGGAGCTTGACGATGAGGGAGTTCTCCGGACCCTCTTCGACCGATTCGTTCGGGTAGTACTCGGCGACCCAGCGGGCCGGCGGAGCCAGCCGGATGGTGGCCAGCAGGTCGCGCTCGGACGGCTGGAACATGCCGTTCGACAGATCGCGCGGAGTCGCCTCCGGCGGCGGCTGGCTGGGCAGGTCGAGGAGCTTGACGGCGGCGATGCGGTCCAGGCGGAAGAGGCGGACGTCTTCAGCCAGCCGGCACCACGCCTCCAGGTAGGTGCGGCCCTCCGAGACGACCAGGCGCATCGGGTCCACGTCGCGCTCGGTGGTCTCGTCGCGGGACGGGACGTCGTACGTGAGGTGCAGGCGCCGTTTGCCGGCGAGGGCCCGGTTGACCGTCTCGGCGATCTCCGGGTCGGCCGGCTCGACGTGGACGTGGGCCGCCGTGCCCTCGCTCGCGGCCGCGGCCTCCCCCGCGGCACGCTCGAGCTTCCCGATCGCCCGGTCGACCGCGTCCCGGTCGTGCCCGGCGGTCACCTCGCGCAGGGTTCGGAGCGCGGTCAGCAGGGCGAGCGCCTCGTCCGCGGCCAGCCGCAGCGGGCGGGCCAGGTAGTCGGCGTTGTTGATGTGGATGACGCCTTCACCCTCGGCCGCTTCGATGTCGATCTCGATCAGATCGCCATCTGCGCACCGGGCAGCCCGCAGAACCAGAGCACCTTCAGGTCCGCGATGATCTGCTTCGGCCGGACGCCGAACTCGGCCGCGACGTCGTCCACGCGGGCACCGTCGTTCTCCCGCAGATAAGGCACCAGCGCCAGCAACCGCTGCACCTGGTCACGGGCATTACTCATGCACGTCCTCGCTTCGCTCCAGGCGCGCATGAGTAAGACTCGCTCTGCTTGATGATGAACTCGCTTCGCTCGCTCATCCGGCCACCGTCCGGAGTCTCCACAAGACACCGTCGAGTACGTCGCCTGGACCTTCGACCACCGCATCGGGGCCGTACGACGCGATCTCCTCCGCCAGGACACCCGAGTCGGCGTACGGGACGTGCAGGAGGTCCCAGCCGTCCTCGTACGGCTCGATCGCGTTGGCCCGGCGGCGGAGGCTGACACACGAGCCGGTGCGGGCCCGGACCTTCGCCTCGGACGTCGGCCGCGGCGGTCCCAGCTCGGACACGAGCGAGCGCAGGTCGGTGCCCTCCGGGACGGTGAACGCGCCCGGCTCACCGACCGTCTTCACGTCCCCGCCGATCCGGGAGAGCCGGAACATCCGGGTGGCCTGACGGTCACGGTCGCGGCCGACGACGTACCAGCGACCGTGCCAGGAGACGATCCCCCACGGCTCCAGCGTCCGGGTGGTCGGTTCCGACGCCCCGCTGCGGAGGTGCTGGAACCGTACGGCGGTCCGGGTCACCACGGCCGACCAGAGCGGGTCGAAGGCCGGCTCGGACGCGCCGACGTGCGGCTCGATCGCGCTCAGCGCGGACTGGTCGGTCTGGATCCCGGCCGCCTTCAGCTTGAGCACGGCCGACGTGGTCGCCTCGGCCAGGCTGGCGTGCTGCCAGACCCGGGCGGCAACCCCCAGTACGGCGGCCTCGTCCGGCTCCAGGTGGACCTCGGGCAGCTCGAACACGTCCCGGCGGATCCGGTAGCCCACCTCGTCGGAGAAGAACTTGTCGATGGTGCCCATCTCGATCGGGATGCCGAGATCGCGCAACTCGTCCTTGTCCCGCTCGAACATCTTCTCGAAGGCATCGTCGGTCTGGCCCGCGTACCCCTCGACCACTTCGCGGATGCGTTCCTTGGTCACGTAGGTGCGCGCGACCAGCAGGCAGATGACCACGTTGAGCAGTCGCTCACTCTTCCGCGCCGACACCCGACCACCTTACGGCCTGACAGCGTCAAAACCCGCCCTCCCGCACCGAAATCTTCGAACACGGGTTCGACGCGCGCCGGTGGCACTAGAGTCCCGGTGTGATTCGTTGGCGTGACGGTGTGGTGCGTGAGGTCGGGCGGAGCTGGCCCGGCGCGGTGGAACTGACTGTGACGGTCGGTGAGCAGACTGTGCGTGCTCTCGCTTACCCAGAGCTGGTCGGTACGCCGGTTGCCGGCGACAGGGTGTTGCTGAACGTCGGGGCGCTCGACAAGGGCCTGGGGACGGGCGGGTACGCCATGGTGGTCGCCGTACCGGATCGGCTGCCCGCTGACCCGCCGGAGCACGGTCACCTGGTCAAGGCCCGCTACACGCCGTTGCAGGCGATGGTGCTGGGTGCGGACGAGCAGGACTCACCGGACCACGACGTCCTGCGTGACGCGGACGACCTGTTCGGTACACCGGTCGTCGTGGCGGACCTTCACTCGGCGCTGCCCGCCGTACTGGCTGGTGTGTACGAGGCTCGGCCGACCACTCGGGTCGTGTATGTCATGACGGATGGTGGGGCGCTGCCACTGGCGTTCTCGCGGACTGTGGCGGCGTTGCGGGACAGCGGGTGGCTGAGTGGGACTGTGACCGTTGGGCAGGCGTACGGCGGGGATCGGGAGGCTGTCACGGTTCACACCGGGCTGCTGACTGCTGTGCACGTGCTGGCGGCCGAACTCGTCGTACTGACGCAGGGGCCGGGCAACCTCGGTACTGGGACTCGGTGGGGGTTCTCCGGGGTGCAGTCGGGTGAGGCCGTCAACGCGGTCGGCACGCTGGGTGGACGGGCTGTGGCGTCGCTGCGGATCTCAGAGGCCGACCCGCGACCGCGGCACCGGGGTATCTCGCACCACAGCCTCACTGCCTATGGCCGCGTGGCGCTGCAGTCGGCGGATGTCGTCGTACCGGATCTGGCGGGTGAGTTCGGTGATGCGGTCCGGGACGCGGCTGAACCGCTGAAGGCACGGCACCGCGTCGTGCGGGTCGGTGTCGATGGGCTGTACGACGCCATGCGGGCAGCGCCGGTGAAGCTGTCGACGATGGGGCGCGACCTGGACGGGGACCGCGCGTACTTCGAAGCCGCCGCAGCCGCCGGTCGTCACGCCGCCGGTCTGGTGGACGTACCACCACCGAGGTTGGGGTCTCAGTACTCCTGAATCAGAAGGCTGTCGCGGCGACGCTGGAAGCATGGCAACCATTGCTCCTCCTCAGACACCGCTGACTGCTCACTGGGCCACGTGGATGTGGTTGCTCGCCGTCGGTGCGGGTGTCGCGGAGACCGTTGCCGGCGCGGTCGTCGCGGTCGGCGATGGGATCTCCATGTCTGCACTCGCGGCGCAGCTCGCCGTCCGCACACTCGTGTACGGCGGTTTGTTCGTCACCATCGACCGGTTCTTCCGCCGCGGCGTCCCGTGGTCCCGCTACCTCCTGGCCGGCCTGCTGGGAACCGTCGGCCTCGCGTCCCTCATCTACGAGCCCATCAACTGGCTGACCGACCACGACCTGACCAGCCTCACCTGGTCCGCCGGGTTCGTGCTCTCAGCCGCGCTCCGCTCCATCCACCTCAGTGCGCTCCTCGCGGCCCTGGCCCTGAGCTTCCACCCCGAAACCAACCGCTGGTTCCGCCGCTGAACAGCCCGAAGGCCGGCCTCCCTGGGAGACCGGCCCTCGGATACGCGCTTGGACTACTGACCCTGCTGCTTACTGGCCCTGCTGCTTGGGGGCTGGGAAGGCGTTCATGATGTCGATGACGGCGAAGGCGCTGATGGCCTTGCCCTTGGCGTCCTTGGACGGCGGAAGCTCGACCAGGACGCGGCTGCCGACCGGAACGCCGGCCAGGCCATCCAGTGCACCAGCCTGGCCGTTCGGGCCCGGGCCCACCTGGAGCTGGTCGGTCGGGGCACCCGGCTGCGCCGGCTGACCCTGGGCGGCCGGCTGGCCGTCCCAGGTGCTGGCCTGCTTCTTACCGGTGTAGTCGTACACGACGTAGCGCCCGATCAGCTGGCTGCCCGCCTCGATCGGCTTCCCCTTGCCGACCGCGAACACGACCGGCTTGCCCGGCTTCGCCGGCGCCTTGGTCCCGGCCGGGACCGACACCTTCGGCTCGGCGTTCAGCTCGCCGGTGACCTTGATCCTGCTCGCCGCCGAGGTGGCCGGCGTCGCGTCCAGCGGGGTGTTGTTGGCGGCCGCGCCGACCAGGTCGACGACGAAGATCAGCGTGTCGTCACCCTTGATCCCGGCCTGCTCGTTGCCGGTCTCCTTGTAGCCCTTGTCGGACGGGATGGACAGCACCACCCGGCTGCCGATCTTCTTGCCGACCAGAGCCTCGTCCCAGCCGGCGATGACCCCGCCGATGCCGATCGGGAACGACGACGGCGCACCCCGGTCGTAGGAGTTGTCGAAGACCTTGCCGTCCCGCCAGATCTGACCGAGGTAGTTCGCGGTGAGCAACTCACCCTTCTTGACCTCCGGCCCGTCGCCCTCCTTGAGGACCTCGGCCACCAGTGTCTTCTCCGGTTCGCCCTCGCGGTGGGTGACGGTCGGCTTCTGGCCGAACTCCGAGGTCACCTTGATCCCGCCGGCCCCGAACTCCGGCTCCCCGGAGCCGCAGGCGACCAGGCCGGACCCGAGCGCCGCCACCGCGACCAGACTCAACAACTTGCGCACTAACGAGCACCTCAAAACATCCCGGCGCGGACCGCGCCGAATCGACTCAGGGGCAAATACGCCGCCCACCCTAGCCTGCACCCCCAACTACGCTACCGTCCGCGTGCGTCACCGTTGAGTCACACCACGTACAGTCACAGCCCCGGGAGAGCAGCCCGGGCAGCACTCACATGCTGGCGATGAGTTTCTCGACGCGTTCGTCGTGGGACTTGAACGGGTCCTTGCACAGGACGGTGCGCTGGGCCTGGTCGTTCAGCTTGAGGTGGACCCAGTCGACGGTGAAGTCGCGGCGGCGCTCCTGCGCACGCTTGATGAACTCACCGCGCAGCCGCGCCCGGGTGGTCTGCGGCGGCACCGACTTGGCCTCGAAGATGCGCAGGTCGTCGACCACACGGGTGACCGCGCCCTTGCGCTCGAGCAGGTAGTACAGACCGCGCGGCCGGTGGATGTCGTGGTACGCCAGGTCGAGCTGGGCGACCCGCGGGCTGGCCAGGCCGAGGTTGTTCTGCGACCGGTAGCGCTCGATCAGGCGGTACTTGATCACCCAGTCGATCTCGCGCTCGATCCCGCTCAGGTCACCGGACTCGATCGCCTTCAGCGTCCGCTCCCACAACGACAGCGCTCGCTCGACGGCCGGCGTACCCAACTCGCGGCGGTCGACGAAGTCGCGGGCCTTCGACAGGTACTCACCCTGGATGTCGAGGGCACTCGCCTCGCGGCCGTTCGCCAACCGGACCTCGCGGCGACCGGTCATGTCGTGGCTGATCTCGCGGATCGCCCGGATCGGGTTGTCCAGGGTCAGGTCGCGCATCACGATGCCGGCCTCGATCATCCGCAGCACCAGGTCGGTGCTGGCCACCTTCAGCAGCATGGTGGTCTCGGACATGTTCGAGTCGCCGACGATCACGTGCAGCCGACGGAACCGCTCGGCGTCCGCGTGCGGCTCGTCCCGGGTGTTGATGATCGGGCGGGACCGGGTGGTCGCGCTGGAAACGCCTTCCCAGATGTGCTCGGCCCGCTGCGACACCGAGTACACCGCTCCACGCGGTGTCTGCAGCACCTTGCCGGCGCCGCAGATCAGCTGCCGGGTGACCAGGAACGGGATCAGTACGTCGGCCAGCTTGGCGAAGTCGCCGTGCCGGCTGACCAGGTAGTTCTCGTGGCAGCCGTAGCTGTTGCCGGCCGAGTCGGTGTTGTTCTTGAACAGGTAGACGTCACCGAAGATGCCTTCGTCGTGCAGCCGCTTCTGCGCGTCGACCAGCAGACCCTCGAGGATCCGCTCACCGGCCTTGTCGTGCGCGATCAGGTCGGTGACCGAGTCGCATTCACCGGTCGCGTACTCCGGGTGGGAGCCCACGTCGAGGTAGAGGCGTGCCCCGTTGCGGAGGAAGACGTTGCTGCTCCGCCCCCAGGACACGACGCGCCGAAACAGGTACCGCGCCACCTCGTCGGGGGTCAGTCGGCGCTGACCGCGAAAGGTACACGTGACGCCGTACTCGTTCTCCAGACCGAAGATTCGCCGGTTCACACACCCACACTACGTGGCACCTCCGACAACCGGGCCATGTCTCAGGCGCGCCGTTTCCCGGCGTTATCCCTTTGATGTCAACCGTCCGCCCGTCGAGTGCGGTCCAGACCGGAGGGTCGGCGCCCGGTCGGAGTCCCGCCGGGCGGTGGTCAGAGGTCGACGAGGTCGAGGAGCTGGCCCAGTTCCCTGGAGTCCAGTTCGCGCAGGTCGCCGGTGTGCAGGTTGCCGCGCCGGACCGGGCCGATGGCGGTGCGGGTCAGGCGTTTGACCGGGTGGCCGACGGCGTCGAACATGCGGCGGACGATCCGGTTGCGGCCCTCGTGCAGGCTGATCTGGATCAGGGTGCGGCCGCGGATGCTGGAGACCACCTTGACGGTGTCCGCCTGGGCCGGGCCGTCGTCGAGTTCGATGCCGTCGAGCAGGGTGCGCAGGACCGCCGGCTTCACGTTGCCGTCGACTTCGGCGACGTACGTCTTGGAGACCTCGTACGAGGGGTGCGTCAGGCGGTGCGCGAACTCACCGTGGTTGGTGAGCAGCAGCAGGCCCTCGGTGTCGGTGTCGAGGCGGCCGATGTGGAACAGGCGCTCAGGGCGGTCCTCGACGTAGTCGGCGATGCACGGGCGGCCCTGCGGGTCCGACATCGTGGTGACGACGCCGCGGGGTTTGTTCAGCACCAGGTACACGTGGGCGCTGGTCGGCGGGAGACGTTCACCGTCGACCCGGATCACCGAGACGGCCGGATCCACCCGCATCCCGAACTCGGTCACCACCGCGCCGTCGACCTCGACCCGGCCCTCCTCGATCATGATCTCGGCACTCCGCCGGCTGGCCACCCCCGCCTGCGCCAGCACCTTCTGCAGCCGAATGCCCTCCTGCTCACCCATCGCGCCGACTATCCCCGAACACCGAATACTCCGCATCCTGACCCGAGCCCCGAGCCTCGCCGCCCCCGCCGGCCCCCACCTCGCCGGCCGGCCCGGCGTCCTCGGCAGGTTCGGCCTCCTCGGCCGCCTCGGCAGGTTCGACCTCAACGGCGGGGTTGACTTGGTCGGCGCTCGACTCGGCCGGCCCGACTTCCTCCGACGGCTCGAAGTCACCCGGCACATGCTCGACATCCAGCACCACCGACTCGCCAGCCCTCAGATCACCATCAACCCCAGTCCCGTCCCCGGCGTCCTCAGTGGACTCGTCCTCGTCCTCGGCGCGGTCATCCTGCGTCTCGTCGGTCCCGTCCTCGGTGGGCTCGTCCTCGGCGTCCTCGGTGGGCTCGTCCTCGGCGTGGTCGTCCTGCGTCTCGTCGGGCCTGTCCTCGGCCTCGGCCTCGGCACTTGCGGCTCCGGTGTCGGCAGTTTCGTTGTGCGTCTCGGTGGTCGGCTCGGGCGGGGTTGGCTCGTCGGTGGGCGCGCTTTCGTCGGGGGCCGCCGACGGGATGGCCTGGGCGGCGAGTTCGTCTTCGATGTCGTCCATGTCCGGCAGGTACGGCGCCAGTTCGGGGAGGTCGTCGAGGGACTGCATGCCCATGCGCTCGAGGAAGTACGACGTGGTCCGGTAAAGCGTCGCATGGGATTCGGTGTCCGCGCCGGCCTCCTCGACCAGACCACGCGCGATCAGCGTTCGCATCACGCCGTCCACGTTCACCCCGCGGATCGCGGAGACCCGCGCCCGGCTGACCGGCTGCTTGTACGCGACCACCGCGAGCGTCTCCAGCGCGGCCTGCGTGAGCCGCGCCTGCTGCCCGTCGAGCACGAACCTCTCCACGTACGGCGCCGCGTCGACCCGCGTGTAGTAACGCCAGCCACCACCCACCTCCCGCAGGTCGAACCCACGCCCCTGCTCGGTGTACTCCTCGGCCAGCGTCCCCAGCGCCTCCGCCACATCGCCGGTCGGCCGTCCAACCGCCCGAGCCAGCGTCAGCACCGGCAACGGCTCGTCCGTCACCATCAGGATCGCCTCGAGCGCCCGCCGCATCGTCTCGTCATCGATGACGACTTCATCCCCCACCGGCACCTCAGTCTGCCCCGGCGGCAGATGATCCTCCCCCGGTACGACACCCGCCTCAGAGCCGTCGCCGCGCTCGGCATCCGCCTCCGAGTCAGTTTGGGGAGGTTCGCTGCCCGATTCGGGAGGAAATCCTCCCCAGATTCAGCCGAAACCTCCTTCGGACCTGCCGGCGTGGCGCTGGGGGCGTCGGTGTCCGATGCCTCCGAGATCTCCATGGTGTTGGGGACGGTGGTGTCGGCCTGCTCGGACTCGTTGTCCGGGGTGGTCGGGGGGTGGGGTTCGGTCACTGGTTCACCGTCTCGTCGGGTCCTTCGGAGGGCTGGGCGGTGTCCTCGGGGCTGTCGTCTTCGGTCAGGTTCTCACCGGGTTCGAGGAAATCCACCTCGTCGGAGACCTCCGGGGCCTCGCCGTCCTCGGATGCAGGCTTCGGGACCTCGTCGAACTCGTCGCTGACGTCGATCTCGCCCTCGTCCGAGCCGGTCCAGCGGATGGTGAGCTCCCCCAGCGGCGTCACCTGATCGAACGAGACCGCCGCCTCCCGGAACAGCTCCAGCAACGCCAGGAACCGGCACACCGTCGTCACCGTGTCCGGCGAATCCGACACCAGCGCGCGGAACGTCGTACTGCGTTGACGCCGCAACCGGTTCACGATCACCACGGCCTGCTCGCGCACCGTCACCGTCGGCGCGTGCAGGTGGGACAGCGACACACCTTCGGGTACGTCGGTCTTCGGCGCCAGCGCACGAGCCGCCAGCGCCGCGAGACCGGCCGGGTCGATCCCCAGCAGTACCTCGGGCAGCAACTCCGCGAACTGCGACTCCATCGCCACGGCCCGCGGGAACCGCTTGGACTCGGCCGCCATCCGCTCCTGTATCAGGGCGGCGATCTGCTTGAACGCCCGGTACTGCAGCAGTCGCGCGAACAGCAGGTCCCGCGCCTCCAGCAGCGCCAGGTCCTCGGAGTCCTCGACCTCGCCCTTCGGCAGCAACCGGGCCGCCTTCAGGTCCAGCAGGGTCGCCGCGATCAGCAGGAACTCCGACGTCTGGTCCAGGTCCCACTCCGACCCGAGCGCCTTGATGTGCGCGATGAACTCGTCGGTGATCACCGACAGCGCGATCTCGGTGATGTCCAGCTTGTGCTTGCTGATCAGCTGCAGCAGCAGGTCGAACGGGCCCTCGAAGTTCACCAGGTGAACGCTGAACCCCTTGCCCTCAGCAACAGTCGGTACACCGTCGTTCGAGGTACCGCGCCGAGAGGTCCAGGGCGGAGCGAGTCCGACGAGCTCATTCCGAGGCCTTGAGCCGCCGTACCAGCACAGAGTCCGGCCCGTGGTCGACGAAGTCGGCGAGCAGGACGTCGATCGCCTCGCGGACGATCCGGCCGCGGTCGGCGGACAGACCGTGCTCCTTGCGCAGCGCGAGGCGCGCTTGTTCCAGGCCGATCAGCTCCTCCTCGGTCACGTACACGGTGATCTTCGTGTCGTGCCGGATCCGACCGCTGGACTTGCGGTCCTCGACGACGGCCGTGCCGGACCGCCCGTTCGGTGACGGGCGGTCGGCCAACGCCGATCCGTCTGGAGTGGTGCGCTGCTCGGGTCTGGTCTGCTTCGGTGCCGCACCCCCGAAGAGTTCACTGGCACCTGGCAGGCTCACCCGGCGGGACAACGCGCCAGCACCTCCTTGGCAAGATCGCGGTACTGGGTCGCCGCGGACGAGGACGGGGCGTACGTCGTGATCGGTTCGCCGACGACCGTGGTCTCGGGGAACTTGACGGTACGCCGGATGACGGTGTGGAAGACGCGTTCGTCGAACGCCTGGACGACGCGGTCGAGCACCTCGCGGGCATGCGTGGTGCGGCCGTCGAACATGGTGCCGAGAATGCCGACGATCTCCAGCTTCGGGTTCAGCCGATCCTGCACCTTGCCGATCGTGTCGGTCAGCATCGCCAGCCCGCGGAGCGCGAAGAACTCACACTCCAGCGGTACGACGATGCCGTTGGACGCGGTCAGCGCGTTCACGGTGAGCAGACCGAGCGACGGCGCGCAGTCGATCAGGATCACGTCGTAGTTCGGGATGATCGGCTCGAGCACGCGCTGCAGGGTGTACTCGCGGGCGACCTCCTGGACCAGCTGCACCTCGGCCGCGGACAGGTCGATGTTGGCCGGCAGCAGGTCGAGGTTCTCCACCCGGGTCGGCCGGATCACCTCGTCCGGGGTGATGTCGCGCTGCATCAGCAGGTTGTAGACGGAGATGTCCAGGTCGTGCGGCTGCACGCCGAGGCCGATCGAGGCCGAGCCCTGCGGGTCGAAGTCGATCAGCAGCACCTTGCGACCGGTCTCCGCGATCGCCGCGCCGAGATTGATCGTGGTGGTGGTCTTGCCGACGCCACCCTTCTGGTTGCACATCGCGATCACCTGCGCCGGACCCGTCTTCGTCGGCGGCTGCGGCACCGGCAGGTGCGGCAGCGGACGGCCGGTCGGCCCGATCTTCTCCTTCGGGCCGTGCGCATCATTCACAGGTGACAGGTCCTCCGCGGTGAGCTTGGCCGTCGGCCGGGGCATCTCCGCATAGTTGTCGGGTGGGGTCAGGTTGCGCTGCGGCTGGGGCGTGGCAGCAGGCTGGGTGACCGTCGGCGCGATCGGTTGGGCCGGCGACGGAAACTGTTCGGTGCCCGGGAATGTCGACTCGTTCATGACTCGTCAAACCTTTCAACCGATACGGGCGATCCCAGCGACTGTAAGCGTGCATTCAAGCACTCTCAACCAGCCACTCCGCACCGGGGTGGGGTGGTTTGTCGACAAAGCTCCGGACCTGGCCGATCACTGCCTCAGCGTGACCAACCGTGATCAGATGATCGCACACCGTCCCCAAATCCCTTGCATGGGATCTACCGTTTCACAAGGCGGTTGTACGAGGCGAGCCAGGTCAGGACGAGCCAGGCGAGTACGGCGAGGGACCACGCCGGGACCAGATGGCCGGGCGCCCAGACTAGGACGACAGCAGGACGACAGGGCGCGCGGATGTGACGTCGCGTAGACCTCGCGGAGTTTGTCGACGGTGACGAGCGTGTAGACCTGCGTCGTGGTCACGGACGCGTGTCCAAGGAGCTCTTGCACCACCCGGACGTCGGCGCCGCCGTCCAGGAGGTGGGTGGCGAAGGAGTGGCGCAACGTGTGCGGTGAGATCTCCTTCGCGATGCCGGCTCGCTGGGCGGCGCGGCGCAGGACCGTCCAGGCGCTCTGACGCGACAGCCGGCCGCCGCGCGCGTTGAGGAACAGGGCCGGCATGCCGCGTCCTCGTCGTACCAGGTCGGGACGGCCGCGGACCTGGTACGCCGACAGCGCGTCGCGGGCGTAGGACCCGACCGGGACCACGCGTTCCTTGCTGCCCTTGCCCCGCAGCAGCACCGCACCGGCGTCGAGGTCGATGTCGTCCACATCGAGCCCGACGGCCTCGGAGATGCGCGCACCCGTGCCGTAGAGAAACTCGAGCAGAGCAGCATCACGAGTTGCCAGTACGGCGGGCTGTGAAGAGTCATGGGCTTCGGCACCCGCGGCCGCGGTGAGGATCCGGGACACCTCGTCGACGGACAGTGCCTTGGGCAACCGTTGCGGCGGGGCCGGCGGCTTCACCGCCGCGGCCGGATCCACCGCCGTCAGCCCCTCACGCAGGCAGAAGCGATGAAACCCCCGGACGGCGACCACGGTCCGCCCGGCCGAGGACGCGGTCAGCGGCGGGTGGTCCGCGTCGCCTTCGCGCAACCGCATCAGGAAGTCGCTCACCACGGCCTCCGAGATCCGCCCGAGCGCGTCGATCCCGGCGGCCGCGAGATAGGCGTCGTACCGGCGAAGATCCCGCCGGTACGACGCCAGGGTGTTGGCGGCCAGCCCGCGCTCGACCGTCAGGTGGTCGAGGTACGAGCCGATCGCGCGACCGCTCTCCCTCACAGTGAAATTGTCCGGCTCAGACCAGCACCTCGTCGAGCTTGAGCTGGGACAGGTCGTGGGCGTCGGCCACGGGTCCGTAGGTGACGTGGCCGTCGTGGGTGTTCAGGCCGAGGGCGAGGCTGTGGTCCTGCTTCATCGCCTCCCGCCAGCCCAGGTTCGCCAGCTCGATCGCGTACGGCAGGGTCACGTTGGTGAGTGCGTATGTCGACGTGTTCGGCACCGCGCCGGGCATGTTCGCGACGCAGTAGAACAACGAGTTGTGCACCTGGTACACCGGATCCGCGTGTGTCGTCGGCCGAGAGTCCTCGAAGCAGCCGCCCTGGTCGATCGCGATGTCGCAGAGCACGCTGCCCGGCTTCATCCGCCGCACCATGTCGTTGGTGACGATCTTCGGGGCCTTGGCCCCGGGCACCAGCACGGCCCCGATCACCAGGTCGGCCTCGAGCACCGCGCGCTCGATCTCGTACGAGTTCGCGGCGATCGTCAGCAGGTGCCCCTGGTAGATCCGGTCGGCCTCGCGCAGCCGGGCGATGTTGCGGTCGAACAGCTGCACCTGCGCCTGCATGCCGAGCGCGATCGCGGCCGCGTTCATCCCGGCGACACCCGCGCCGATGATCACCACCCGGGCCGGGTGCACGCCGGAGACACCGCCCATCAGCACGCCGCGGCCACCACCGCTGCGCATCAGGTGGTAGGCACCCGCCTGCGGTGCGAGCCGTCCGGCCACCTCGCTCATCGGCGCCAGCAGCGGCAGCGAGCCGTCCGGAAGCTGAACGGTCTCGTACGCGATCCCGGTGATGCCGGACTTCAGCAGCGCCTCGGTGCAGTCGGTGCTCGCGGCCAGGTGCAGGTAGGTGAACAGGACCTGGTCCCGCCGCATCCGGTGGTACTCCTCCGCCACCGGCTCCTTCACCTTGAGCACCAGCTCCGCGTCCAGCCAGACGTCGTCGGCGGTCGGCACGATCCGTGCCCCTGCGGCGACGAACTCGTCATCGGGGATCAGCGATCCGGTCCCCGCGCCCTGCTCGATCAGAACCTCGTGCCCGTTGCGCACGAACTCGTGCACACCGGAGGGGGTGATCGCCACCCGGTACTCGTGGTTCTTGACTTCCTTCGGAACTCCGACCTTCACAACTCGCCCTTCTTTCCCATTCCAGGTGTGCGGCCCACATCGTTGTGTCCGCGGCCCGGCGGTGAGGGGTGTGCTGCCAGGTCGCTGCCGAGTGTAAGCCCGCAGGGTTCATACCACCTGATCGGATGGTCCTATCCGGTGGAGACTCGCGGAGCCGTTGCCCAGCGGTTCGGTTACACTCCTATAAGACGCTGTCGCGCGCCGTGACGTTTACACCGGAATCCCTTGCCCGGCAGGCTTTGCGCAATCTTGACGCAATCGCTACCTCCCCCCTTGACACCAGTTTTGCACTGCCCTCAAGAGCAACCGTCCGCACTCTTCGGTACCCCTGATCGAAACGCTTGTAGGAAGGTTCTGCCATGGACAACGAGATCGCCCTGCCGGGCGGCAACGTCGGCGGCGCGGTCCGGGTCGGCGACACCGTCCGCCGCGCCACCGGCCCGTGGACGCCGGCGGTTCATGCATTGCTCAACTACCTCGCCGACGCCGGCCTGACCGGCATTCCGCGAGTGCTCGGTTTCGACGACCGCGGCCGCGAGATCCTGGAGTACCTGCCTGGTACGTCGTACGGCGAAGAGGTCCCCGACGACGTGCTGGCGGACGGCGATGCGGTGGCTGGCCGAGTACCACCGCGTCGTCGCGTCGTACCGGCCCGAGGGCGAGATCGTCTGGCGGACGAGCCGGGGCGAACTCGCGGCCAGATCAGATCATCTGCATGCACGACTACGGTTGGTACAACTGGATCGGCACCGAGGCCGGGTTCAGCGGCGTGATCGACTGGGACATGGCCGGACCGGGTGTCCCGCTCGACGACATCGCCTTCACCGCCTGGAACACCGTGCCGCTCGCGGTGCCGATGGACCCGTCGTACCAGGCCGCCCGCCTCCGGTTGATGGCTTCCGCGTACGGCGACGCCTTCACGCCACTGCAGATCCTCGAAGGCGCACCGATCCGCGCGCAGCGGTCGGCGCGCGTCATCCGCGCCGGGCAGGAGGCCGGCGATCCCGGCATGCTCAACCTCGCCAAGGTCGGCGAGCCCGAGCGCACCGGGCGGCGGCTGAAAGACCTGCAACGCCGCATCCCGGAGATCGCGGCGCACCTGTAGCCGGCGTTGGAGCCAGACCGGAGCGGTCGCGGGTCTGGCGGGCAACGCAACGTGGTCCACATGATGGTTGCGTGAGCAATCATCATTGAGCGCCGCCTCGGTCGTCGGGGACACTTGGCGATGGTGTCGAAACGGCCGCTCTCCGCCCGGAGCTGCACCACGGGAAGTGACGAGAGGAGTACGCGTGGCGGTAGAACTTGGACGCTTCGGGGTCTGGCACGGGCCCCAGCACTGGGGTCCGGAACTGGCGGCGGGACTGGAACAGGCCGGATACGGTGCGCTCTGGCTGGGCGCCTCCCCGGACGCCGGGCTGCGGGACGCCGAAGTGTTGCTGGCGTCAACCAACACGGTTGCCGTCGGCACCAGCATCGTGAACATGTGGAAGTCGCCCGCGGACGACGTGGCCACCTCGTACCACCGGCTGGAGGACGAGCACCCGGGACGGTTCCTGCTCGGCGTCGGTATCGGTCACCCGGAACGCACCGGCGAGTACAAGTCGCCGTACGACACGATCGTCGGCTACCTGGACGATCTCGACGACGCCAAGGTGCCGGCCGACCGGAGGGCGCTGGCCGCGCTCGGTCCGAAGGTGCTGCACGTCGCCGGAACGCGGACCGCCGGCGCCCTGCCCTACCTGACGACGCCGGAGCACACTCGCGAGGCCCGTCGTACCCTCGGCGACGGCGTCCTGCTCGCGCCCGAGCAGAAGGTCGTCCTCGAGACCGACGACGAGATCGCCCGGTCGACGGGCCGCGACTATCTGGCGTCGTACCTGCAGCTGCGCAACTACCGGTCGAACCTGAAACGACTCGGCTTCGGCGACGACGACCTCGACGACGGCGGCAGCGACCGGCTCGTCGACGCCCTCGTCCTGCACGGCTCGGCGGTGGACATCGCCGAGGGACTGAACGCCCATCTGCAGGCCGGCGCCGACCACGTCGCGGTCCAGCAGCTCGGGCGGGAGGGGATCGATCTGCTGCCCGGGTACGAGGCGCTGGCAACCGTTCTCCAGTAGGTCGTGAGGGGGGACGACGGACCCTCTTGACGGCCGCCCGCAGCGGAGGAACATCAGCAGTAGACGCACCGTATTTCGCGGTGCGCACACTGGAGGTGTTTCCCCATGACTGAGCGCCATGAGTTGCGTTGGGGCGGCTTCGCCGGGCTGGCCTTCGTCGTCCTGGCTCTCCTGGGCAGGTTCCTGCCCGGCAACCCACCCACGGTCGACGAGTCGGAAGGCGTGATCACGAGCTTCCTGTCCGACACCCGGACCTCGATGCTGATCGGCGCGCTGATGTGGGCCGCCGCGGCCGGACTGATCATCTGGTTCGCCGCCGCCTTCGCCGAGGCGATCAGAGAGCGGGACGAGCGCAGTGATGTGCACCTGGCGCTGCTCGCCGGATCGGTTCTGGTCGGCAGTGCGATCTTCGTGACCGCGGGCCTGACCGCCGCGACCGCCTTCAGCATCGACGGCCGGGGCGCCGCGATCACCGTCATGCTGTACGAGCTGACCGCGGTGATGACGACGATGATCGGCTTCGCCGCCGCCCTGCCGCTGGCCGCGGCCGGGATCGGCGTCCTGCGCACCCGGGTGATGCCGAACTGGCTCGGGTACCTGGCTCTGGCGGCCGCCGTGGTGTCGTTCGCCGGCGCCTTCGGCGTGTTCGCCTCCGACGGCGCGTTCGTTGCCGGCGGCACCTTGATGACCACGGTCCCATTGCTGCTGTCGGCGGCCTGGATCGCCTGTGCCGGCACCTACATGGTGCGCGAGCACCTGCCGGAGGTGACCGCGGGCGAGGGCATCGTCCCGCAGACCTGAGTCCGAACGTCCTCCGGGACGGCGTGCCCCTGAACCCGTCCCGGAGGGCCCTCCCTAGCGCATCGTGAAGTCCGCGAAGTCGAACCCCGGCGAGACGATGCAGGACACCAGGACCGGCTGATCCCCCGCCGGCCGCGCCGCCTGCCAGGCCCCCGCCGGTACGACGACCTGCGGCCGCTCGCCCGCGCCCACCTCCGGACCGAGCACCACCGTCGTCACCGGCTCCTCGCCGTACTCGAGGACCAACGGTCCGCCCGAGTGCCACAACCAGATCTCGGCCGACCGCACCCGATGCCACCGGGATTCCTCCCCCGGCGCGAGCAGGAAGTAGATCGCGGTCGCACTGGCCCGCTCGCCGTCGTACCCCTCAGGTGTGAAGGCGACCTCCGACCGCCACGTCTCCTTGTACCAACCCCCTTCAGGGTGTGGCTCCATCCCCAGCAGTTCGGCCAATTCCGGCTTGTCCATGAAGTCCATTGTCGGCAGAGTGCGGCGCATGACTGAGCTTCCGTCCGACAACGACCGCAGACTGCCGTACCGCGACCGCGTGTCAGCCGAGCCAACACTCGGTGGGCCGTTCTTCCCGTTCGAGGGCGATGTGCAGGTGGTGCCGTTGGCCGAGCCGGTGTTGCCCGAGCCGCTGCGGCACGCGGCCGCTCGGGATGATGCAGTTCCGCGGCGCGATGATCGCGGCCTGGGACGACATGCTGCCGAAGGTGCCGCAGGAGGAGTTAGAAGCCAACTGCCGCGCGGTCGCCGCTGCCCTCGGCGAAGTGGGCGGCGAGGCGGTCGGAGTCGGCCGCGCGAGCTAGTTCCGGAACGGCGGCCACGACAACGTCACCAGGCACACCTTCGCGACCGCGCCGTACACCTTCCCGGTGGGGAAGACACCGGTTAGCGTGACGCTGCCGAAGAACCGTGACCTGCGGATCTTCACGTTGGCCACCGGCTGATCCCGAGCGCCCCTGAAGGAGATCTCAACGATGAGAGCCATCAAAGTCATCGCCGCCGCCACTCTGACTGTCGCCGGCCTGCTGTCCTCCACCGGTACGGCGTCAGCCGCTCCGGCCGCGCCGGTCACCACCGACGGCCCATGCGGGTACACCGCGACACCCGACGACCCCTCCCCGCGGCCGGTCTCGTTGCCGCCGGACCCGACTCCGACGCCCAGCCAGGGCTTCGTACGGGTCGTGGTCGCGACGAACCAGGGCCCGATGCTGCTGTCGCTGGACCGGGCCAAAGCGCCGTGCACCGTGCAGAGCTTCCTGCACCTCGCCAAGAGCCGTTTCTACGACTTCACCACCTGCCACCGGCTCACGCTGTACCCGACCCTGCAGGTCCTGCAGTGCGGCGACCCGAGCGGCACCGGCGAACGCGGCCCCGGCTACTCCTACAAGGACGAGCTCCCCACTGACCTGCCCAACTGGCCGGACGACCCGACCGGTACCCGGAAGGTCTACGCCCGCGGCACCCTGGCGATGGCCAACGCCGGCCCGAACACCAACGGCAGCCAGTTCTTCCTCGTCTTCGCCGACTCGCGCCTACGCCCCGACTACACCGTCTTCGGCACGATCGACCGCCTCGGCCTCAAGGTCCTGGA
Organism: uncultured Actinomycetota bacterium; assembly: GCA_963770725.1. GTDB lineage: Bacteria > Actinomycetota > Actinomycetes > Propionibacteriales > Kribbellaceae > Kribbella. The sequence continues at coordinate 84,610 of CAVYQT010000002.1, read as the reverse complement.
CCGGGTCGCGGCCGGCGGCATCGTCCCGACCGCCGAAGACCCCGCACCGGTCGACGGCGCCCCGCAACTCAAGACCGACATTCTGATCGCCCGCTCCCTCGGCAGTCGTTAGCGGTCTTTGGCCGGCCAGGGGGAGTCGGCCGGGCGCAAGGTGTCGATGCCTGGGCCGTTGAGGGCGGTCCAGGCGGCCAGCGCGCCCATCACGAGGATGGGGTTGTGGAGGTGCCCGGCTAGGACGGCGCCGACGACGTCGACCAGCGGAGCCCAGACGGTGTCCATGTCGGCCTCCTCGTGGAGGCGGTCGTAGGCCTCGTCGGCCGGTGAGAGGTCGCGGGCGAGGAAGATCCGGACCGCCTCGTCGGTGAGGCCCGGGGAGGTGAACGCGTCGACGAGGACACGCCAGTCGGCCGCCTTCGTGCCGGTCTCCTCCCAGAGCTCACGCTCGCCGCCGAGGCGGTACTGCTCCCCCTGGACGTCGAGCAGACCGGCCGGCGGCTCGAGCAGCCGGTAGCCGACCGGGTGCCGGTACTGCCGGACCAGCAGCATCCGGTTGTGTTCGTCCAGCGCGACCACCCCGACCGCGCCGGGATGGACGACCACGTCGCGGACGAACGGGTCGCGACCAGGTGGATCGAGGTGATCCCGCCGTACCGAGATCACCCGGCCGGTCTCGAGCACCACCTCGGACGAGGACACCGGCCACTGCTCCGGTACGTCGGCCAGGCCGGCACCGAACCGCAGTTCGGGCTGATCCTTCATCGAGCCTTGACCACTTCGGCCCTGGGCTTACCGGCGGCCTTCTTCGCGACCGCCGGCTCCTCGACCGGCAGCCGGGACTCGCGCTGGCGGACCAGGGCGGCGGCGACCAGGCCGGAGAACAGCGGGTGCGGCTTGGTCGGCCGGGACCGCAGCTCCGGGTGCGCCTGGGTGGCGACGAAGTACGGGTGCTGCGGCCTTGTCGAGCTCGATGAACTCGACCAGCTCGTTGTCCGGCGACAGGCCGCTGAACACCAGACCGGCCGTCTCCAGCTTGTCGCGGTACGCGTTGTTCACCTCGTAGCGGTGCCGGTGCCGCTCCTGCACCGACGGGGCGCCGTACAGGTCCCGCACGATCGAGCCGTCGGCCAGGTTGGCCGGGTAGAGACCGAGCCGCATGGTGCCGCCGAGGTCACCGGAGCCGGAGACGATGTGCTTCTGCTCCTCCATCGTCGCGATCACCGGCTGCTCGGCATCCGGGTCGAACTCGCTGGAGTTGGCGTCGACCAGGCCGGCCAGGTCGCGGGCGACCTCGATCACCATGCACTGCAGGCCGAGACACAGCCCGAGGATCGGGATGCCCTGCTCGCGGGCGAACCGGATCGCGCCGATCTTCCCCTCGATCCCGCGGATCCCGAACCCGCCCGGGATGCAGATCGCGTCCACGTCACCGAGCAGCCGCGCGGCCGCCTCGGGGATGGCGCACTCGTCGGACGCGATCCAGCGCAGGTCGACCCTCGCGTCGTTGTCGAAACCGCCGGCCCGCAGCGCCTCCGCGACCGACAGGTACGCGTCCGGCAGGTCGATGTACTTGCCGACCAGCGCGACCGTGACGTGCTCCTTCGGCTGGTGCACGACCCGCAGCAACTCGTCCCAGCGGGTCCAGTCGACGTCGCGGAACGGCAGGTTCAGCCGCCGGACGACGTACGCGTCCAGACCCTCGGCATGCAGCACCTTCGGGATGTCGTAGATGCTCGGCGCGTCGGCGGCCGCGACCACGGCCTCGGTGTCGACGTCGCACATCAGCGAGATCTTCCGCTTCACCCCGTCCGGGATCGGCCGGTCGGCGCGGCAGACCACGGCGTCCGGGGCGATACCGATCGAGCGCAGCGCCGCGACCGAGTGCTGGGTCGGCTTGGTCTTCAGTTCGCCGCTCGGGGCGAGGTACGGGACCAGCGAGATGTGCAGGAAGAAGACGTTGTCCCGGCCGACGTCGTGCCGGACCTGCCGCGCGGCCTCGAGGAACGGCAGCGACTCGATGTCACCGACCGTGCCGCCGATCTCGTGCAGGACGACGTCCACGTCCGCGCCGGCCATCGCCAGCATCCGTTCCTTGATCTCGTTGGTGATGTGCGGGATCACCTGGACGGTGTCGCCCAGGTACTCGCCGCGGCGCTCCTTGGCGATCACGCTCGAGTAGATCTGCCCGGTGGTCACGTTGGCCACGGCGGACAGATCACGGTCGAGGAAACGCTCGTAGTGACCGATGTCCAGGTCGGTCTCGGCGCCGTCGTTGGTGACGAACACCTCGCCGTGCTGGAACGGGTTCATGGTGCCGGGATCCACGTTCAGATACGGATCCAGCTTCTGCATGGTGACCCGGATGCCCCGTGCCGTCAGCAGACTGCCGAGGCTTGACGCTGTCAGCCCCTTGCCGAGACTGGATGCCACGCCGCCGGTGACGAATACGTGCTTGGTCTGCTGGGAGTTCGAAGCCCTGTCCACGGGCCTTCAGCCTACCTGTTGTCAACCAGTGGTCGCGACGAGACCCGCATAGATGTCGAGCAGATTCTTCGCCACCGCGTCCTCGTCCGGCCATCTGGCGGCCAACTCCCGGCCGCGCGTCCGCATAGCGTTCGCCGTGTCCGGTTCCGCGAGCACCGCCCGGACCCCGTCGGCCAGCCCGTCGGCATCCCCCGGGAACGCCAGTACGGCGCTGTCGTCCACCAGCTCCGGTACGCCGCCGACCGCCGTCGCCACCACGGGTACGCCGACCTGCAGGGCCTCCTGGATGACCAGGGCCCGGGCCTCCCAGTGAGACGTCAGCAGGAACACATCAGCCGCGCCCAGGAGGTCCGCGACGTCGTTCCGGTGGCCGAGAAGCCTGACCGGGAGGCTTTCCGCGTCGATCCGCGACTGGAGGTTGTCACGCAGCGGACCGTCTCCAACGACCGCGAAGACCACGTCCGGGTTGGACTCGCGCACCGACACCGCCACAGACAGTAGCGTCGGGTAGTCCTTCTGCGGCGCCAGGCGGCCGACTGTCAGGACCAGCGGGCTCTCACCGACGCCGAGGGCCTGTCTGACGTCGTGACGCGGTGTGCGGACGTCGGGCATCGCTGGAGCTGCGACGGGTGCCAGACGGGCCTGCCGGGCGCCAAGGCTCTTCGCCAGGTCCACCAGGTCGCTGGAGGCTCCGAGAGTCAGGTCCGCTCCCCTGGCCACCAGCCGCTGCCCCAACCGCATCACGAGGCCACGTGGCCCAGGAGCGATCACCGCGTTGTGCCAGGTGACCACCAGCGGCCGGAGACGCGACCGGTCCCGCAGAGCGGTCATACCGGCGCGGTATCCGTGCGCGTGGACCACGTCGACTCCACGCAACGCAGATGCTTGCGCGACGACCGTGGCCCCACCGAAGTCGAAGTGCTCGGCGGTACCGGGTGGTGCGCACACGCCCACCTCGTGGCCGGCGTTCAGGAACCGCGGCACCAGGGAGGCGACGTGCTGTCCGATCCCGCCCCGCGACTCCGCGAGCAGCAGGCCGATCCTCATTGCGTCTCCTCTACGAGTCCCCGACGTCTCACTGCGCGGACGTCGGCGCGATCCAGTGCCACTGCGACAGCGCCGTACACGACGACGGCGGCCAGGCCGGACAGCACCGAGTACACGAGTGCACTCCCCAGTCCGGCGTCGTCAGCAGGCAACGACACTGCCCAGCCGGCGGCACCGCCCAACACGGCACCGGCCAGGGCAGCAAGCGTGGCACGAGGCAGTCCGGCCAGCACACCGGGCCCAGCCTCTCGACGCAGCACCAGCAGGAGGGCTACCGCGCCCAGAACCATGCCGACCGACATGGCAGCCGCCAATGCCGGCACCGCATCCCACTCAGCAGTGAGCACCACGCCGGCAACCGCCACCACGACCCAGGCCGCAGCCGTCACCACAGCGATCTGACGGCCCGCATGCCTTGCGTAGAGAACCCGGCCGACGTGCATCAACACAGCGAAGCCGATCGCGGCCGGAGCAAAGGCGATCAGGGCGTTGCCCAGCGAGGTCGCCTGGGCCTCCTGCACCGCGCCATCGTCGTACGCGAAGACCCTTGCGACCGGGATCGCTGTGCCGACCAGCAACGCGGCTCCAGCTCCACCGGCCAGCATGACTGCCCTCGTCGACGCGGCTGCGTAGAAGTCGAAGCGCTCACCTGCGTCATACGCCGCCGCGAGCCGCGGAAACACTGCCGTGGTGATCGGCACGGCCAGTACGGCGTACGGCAGCAGATAGATCGCGTTAGCCCACGTGTAGACGGCGATGCTGCCCGCGACGCCCCTGTGGTTGGCCAGGTAGGTCGTGACGAGGAAGGTGAGCTGTTGTGCGATCAGTACGGCAAGACCGGCCAGTGCGAGCCTTCGCAGTACTGGACTGACGGCCGGGTCGAGACGCAGTGTCGGCTTGATCGGCAATCGCATGAGCAGCATCGGCACCAGCACAGTGAGCGCCAGCGCTGCGACTCCGGCCGTCGTACCCCAGGCGAGCAGATCGGCCGCGCTACGCGACGCCGCATCGGCGTCCGGGGCTGCGGCTGCGAAGGCCAGATAGGTGGCCACGACAACGAGACTGGAGATGAGCGGAGCCAGCGCACCGGCCGCGAATCGCTTGTGTGACTGCAGTACGGCGGTCGCGATGACGGCGATCGCGTAGCCGAAGACCTGCGGCACGAAGATCGTCAACATCCGCGTTGCTGTCGCGACCGAACCGCTGCACTCGGCACCCGGATCGAGCATCACGTCGGAGTAGGTGGAGGCCAGAACCCAAGCCAGCAAGGCGAACGGCGCCAGCAGCACGAACGACCACGTCAGCAGCGCGCCGATGATGCGTCCTTGGGCGGCGCGGTCGCCACGAGCCACCGGGCCGGCGAGCACCGGAATGACCGCGCCCGCCAACGCCCCACCGGCGACCACCTCGAAGAGGATGTTGGGCAGTTGGTTCGCCGTCGCGTAGGCCTCCGCGAGACAGCCCGCTCCGACAGTCTTCGAGAAGACCAGCCACCGGCCGAATCCGACCACCCGGGCCAGAACCGTGACACCGGCGATCAGGAGTGCGGCCCGGGCGATCCGGCCGCCCGCGCTCACTGCGTCGTCATCGGGGCCTACGGCCCCATTGATCGATCGTGTCCAGAACCGGGTTCTCGGCGATGACCTTGGTGAAGCTGACCTTCTCGCTGGCCAGGTTCAGGGCGACGACCGCACCGAGGGCCAGCGCCTTCAGCGGACGCGGCAGCGATGCGGCCAGCGCCGTACCGGTGATCGCGCCCAGGCCGTTGGCGCCGCAGTCGCCGAGCATCGACCGCTCGCCCAGGTCGGACGGAGCAGCGGCCGCTGCCGCACCGACAACCGCACCGGCCGGACCGTTCACGGCCGCCAGCGGGGCGTTCACCGCGGCGACCGCCTTCAGCGCACGACCGGGGCGCAGGTCGAGCAGGTTGGTGAGGTTCGCCGTACCGGCGATCAAGGCGCCGTCGGCAACGACCCCGGCCAGTGCCTTCACGCCGGACGACTTCCGCGGCAACAGCGCGGCGGCGGCGAGACCGGCGGCGCCGACGCCGAGGATCTTCACCGCTCCGCTCGTCACCTCACCCCGCTTCAGCGCGCTGAGGTGACCCCGGAACCCCTTTGCCTGCGTGGTTCCGCGCAGATCGTCGTACGCGCCGACCGCGCCCGAGACCGAGCCCGCGAGCAGCGCGGCAGCCTTGACCTTTCCCGATGTCGAGGGCGAGGCCGCGACACCGGCGAGCGCGCCGAGCACCGCGACCGGGCCTTCGAGCAGCGTGACCGGTTCGCCCCGGTGATTCGTCCGATCAAACGGCTCGCGGTTCTCCTTGGGCAGGTTCGCCGCGGCCCGTTCGAGCGCGGCAGTGGCGGCTGCCGCGACGGCAGCGCTCAGAATTCCCACGTCAGTTGTCCTTCGTCTGTACGTCCGACGGCGCTACGCCGTTCTTCGCGTCGAACGCACCGTACTGCCCAGCCTTGCCGCTCGCCTGCTCGGCCAGCGAGAAGACGAGCGTCGCCTGCCCGGCTGGGATGTCGGCCACGTCCACCGAGGAAACGATCTTGGTCGCGTCGGAGTCACTCCGCAATGCCTTGAGCAGACCGCCGGTCTTCGCGGTCACCGGCGTACCCGCCACCACGACACCGCCGCTGCCCTGGTCAAGGCCCTTGATGAAGTCCACCGAGTCGTTGTACGACGAGTTGTCCGGCACCGGTGTCGGCGGCTTCGCGGCCACCACGACGAACAGGCTGGCCCGGTCCTTGATCTGCGACGGCTTCAGCGACAGCAGCTTGGATCCGGTCAGGCCGCTGACGATCTTGGTCGACTCGGAGTCGGCGGCCTTGCCCTCCTCGTCGGCCGCGAGCCCACGGGCCACGATCAGTCCGGCCCGCTCGTACGTCGTGCTGTCCGTCGGGACCTCGATGTCGGCGGTGACGAGCTCGGTGACGAGCTGCTCGACCAGCTGACGCTGACCGGCGTCGAAGAGCTTGCTGTCCAGCGCGACCCGGGTGGTGACCTGACCGCCGGCCTTCTCCAGCTCCTCGGTCAGCGTGTTGGCCAGGTCGCCGTCGGCGTTCGGCATGGTGACGACGACGATCTTCTTGCCGGTCAGCTTGCCGGTGGTCATCCCGGCGGTGACCTTGGCGACGTAGTCGTCGCGGAACTTGTCCAGCGACTTCACGTCGGTCAGTTCCTGCCGCGCGTCGGCCAGCTGCTGGCGGTCCCGCTCGGCCTGGCTCGCGACGAGTTCACTGCCGGTGCCCTTCAGCGGGCCGGCGCCCAGCACCACACCGGCGCCCAGGGCGAAGAAGATCGCCACGATCGAGACGATGTGGTAGCGAAAGTCGATCACGTGAACAGCTCCCGGATCCAATAGACGAAGTCGCTCCAGCGCGCCCGCAGGATCGACCAGAGCACGTCGTCGCCACCGATCGCGACCAACGCCATGCCGAGTGCGAACAGGCCGGCCACGGCCAGCGCGACCACCTGGAGGGTCGACACCCGGCTGCGGTACAGCCGGCCGACACCCTTGGCGTCCACCAGCTTGGCACCGACGCGCAAGCGGGTGATGAAGGTGCTCGCCATCCCGGCGCGTCCCTTGTCGAGGAACTCGACCAGGGAGTTGTGCGTGCCGACCGCGACGATCAGCGAGGCACCCTTGGAGTCGGCCAGCAGCATCGCGACATCCTCGCTGGTGCCCGCGGCCGGGAACTCGATCGACTCCACGCCGAGCCGCTCGAGCCGTTCGGAGCCGGGCGCGCGACCGTCGCGGTACGCGTGCACGACCACCTCGGCGCCGCTCTTCAGCGTCTCGTCCTTGACCGAGTCCATGTCGCCGACGATCAGGTCCGGGACGTAGCCGTTCTCCACCAGCGCGTCGGCGCCGCCGTCGACCCCGATCAGCACCGGCCGGTACTCGCGGATGTACGACCGCAGCGCGACCAGGTCCTCGCGGTAGTCGTACCCGCGGACCACGATCAGCACGTGCTTGCCTTCCATCGGCGTGTGGATCTCGGGTACGCCGACACCGTCGAGCAACAGATCGCGTTCGCGCCGCAGGTACTCCAGCGTGTTGGCGGTGAACGCCTCCAGCTGGGTGGACAGCCCGGACCGGGCGTCGTCCATCAGCTCCGCGACGGTCTTGCTGTCCTGCGTGACGCCCTTGGCGACAACCTCCTCGCCGCGGTACAGGCAGCCCTCGGTCAGCCGGACCCGCTCGCCCTCGTGCAGGACCGAGAAAACCTCGCGGCCGACCCCGTCGACCAGCGGGATGCCCGCCTCGACGAGGATCTCCGGACCGAGGTTCGGGTAGCGGCCGCTGATCGAGTCGGCCACGTTCACCACCGCAGCGACCCGGCAGTCGACCAGCGCCTCGGCGCTGACCCGGTCCAGGTCGACATGGTCGATGACCGCGATCTCGCCCGGCCTCAGCCGCTTGGTGAGATTCTTGGTACGGCGATCGAGCCGGACCACTCCGGCGATCCCGGGCAGTTCAGTAGGACGTGCTCTCCGCAGGCTGGGCAGTTTCATCGCGCTCTCATCCTGCCATGTCAAGAGCCTCTTCCCGGTCCATTTACCCCGTGGTGCCCCCGTTCACGCACTGAAATAACAGTGACCGTGCGTCAAATCATCCTTTCGAACGACGGGTGGAAGCGCTTCACCGCTTCTTCCGCTGGGGTTTCGACCGGCGCTCGGCCGCCAGTGCGAGCAGTTCCTCGGCGTGTGCCTGCGCCGCATCGGAGTTCTCCAGACCGGCCATCATCCGGGACAGCTCCTTCAGCCGCGCGTCGTCGTCGAGGGCGACCAGACCGCTGGTGGTGACCGAACCGTCGTCACTCTTCAGCACCACCGCATGACGGTCCGCGAACGCGGCCACCTGCGGCAGGTGCGTCACCACGATCACCTGGGCCTTCTCCGCCAGCCTGGCCAGCCGTTTGCCCACCTCGACCGCGGCCCGGCCGCCGATCCCGGCGTCGATCTCGTCGAACACCAGCGTCGGCACCGGATGGGTGTCCGACAGGATCACCTCGAGCGCGAGCATCACCCGGGAGAGCTCACCACCGGACGCCGCCTTCTGCAGCGGGCGGGCCGGGCTGCCCGGATTCGCCGCAAAGCAGAACTCGATCTCGTCGATCCCGAACGGACCCGGCGCACTCTCGTGCACCTCGATCGTCAACTTCGCATGCGGCATCGCCAGGCCGGTCAGCTCCTCGGACACGGCGACACTCAACCGCGCCGCTGCCTCTTGGCGCGCTGCCCGGACCTGCTGACCGAGGTCTGCGAGCTTCGTGGCCAGCACGGCCAGCTCGGCGGTCAGGTGCTCGACCCGCTCGTCACTTCCGTCCAGCTCGGCCAACCGGGTCGCGGCCCGCGTCACCCAGTCGAGCACCTCGTCCACTGTGCCCTGGTCAGCGCCGTACTTGCGGACGAGGCCGGTCAGCAGCGACCGCCGTTCGCTCACGACTGCAAGCCGGGCCGGGTCGGTGTCGACATCCGCGGCGTACGACGAAAGCTCGCCGGCCAGGTCGGCAGCGAGGTACCCGAGTTCGCCGGCCCGATCCGCGAGCTCGGCCAGCTTCGGGTCGTGCTGCCGCTCCGCGTCGAGGACCTGTTTGGTCAGTGCAAGCAGCCCGAGTACGTCGCTGGGCCTGGTGGCATCGAGATCCTCGGAGGCCAACGCGTCCGCTGCCGTGGTGGCCGCAGTACGCAGGCCGTCGGCGTACGCGAGCCGATCCTCCTCGGCGGCCAGCTCGACGTCCTCGCCCGGAAGCGGCTCGGCCTTCGCGACCTCGTCGAGCCCGAAGCGCAGCAGGTCCGCCTCGGCGAGGCGATCACGCTGGCGCGTGGTCAGCTCGGTCAGCTCGGCCTCGACCTCGCGGTGGCGCTTGTAGGCGGCGGCGTACTCCTGCAGTGGCACGAGCACCGGCTTGCCGGCGAACGTGTCGAGGGTCTCGCGCTGCCGCGACGGCTGGAGGAGTCGCCATTGCTCGGCCTGGCCGTGGATCGCGACCAGGTCGCCGGACACCTCAGCCAGCACGGAGACAGGGACGGACGCCCCGCCGAGGAACGCGCGGGACCGGCCTTCGGAGGAGAGCTCGCGCGCGATCAGCAGTTCGTCGTCGTCCAGCTCGCCGCCGCGGTCCTCGGCCTGCTTGACGATCGCCTTCGGCACCGCGCTGGCCCGGCCCTCGACCCGCGCGCGACGGGTCCCGTGCCGCACCAGGCCGCTGTCGGCGCGGCCGCCGAGCAGCATGTTCACCCCGGTCACGACCATCGTCTTGCCGGCACCGGTCTCGCCGGTGACCGCGGTGAACCCCGGATCGAGGTCCAGCGTCGCGTCCTCGATCACGCCCAACCCGGTGATGCGAATCTCCGAGAGCATGTCAGTGTCCCGTCAGCGGTGATGGTTGCACGATAGCGGTGTCCAGGTGCGTGCATCGCGAGGCGGAGAGGCGCCCTCGATGCGGTTTTCATCGTGGGCGTCTCTCCAACGCAGCGAGGTGCGTGCCTGGGCGCCGATAGCGTGTGACCAGCATCGTTGACGGGGCACTTATGTCTCCTGTTGTCGGTTGCTGTTCGCTTCGCTGTTGCGGTTGGTCTCGCCGTTGCGTTTGCGTTCGGCGGCGCCGCGCCAGCCGAGCACCGGGAGGTCGAACTTCGCCACCAGCCGGTCGGTGAACGGCGCCTCGTGCGCCCGCGCCAGCCGGACCGGCCGGTTCCCGCGCCGGACCTGGATCTCGGCGCCCGGCGGGACCTCGACCATCCGGCGGCCGTCACACCACAGCACGCCGCGACCGTGCCACGACGGCACCAGCTCGATCGACAGCTGCGACGTCGGCGCCACCACAATCGGCCGGGAGAACAACGCGTGCGCGCTCAGCGGCACCATCAGGATCGCCTCGACCTCCGGCCAGACGATCGGACCACCGGCGGAGAAGGAGTACGCCGTACTGCCGGTCGGCGTGGCCACCACGACCCCGTCGCAGCCCCACCGGGACAACGGCCGGTCGTCCACCTCGACCATCACCTCGAGCATCCGCTCGCGGGCGGCCTTCTCCACACTCGCCTCGTTCAGCGCCCAGGTGTCGAAGACCAGCTCGCCGTCCAGCCGGACGTCGACCGCCAGCGTCATCCGCTCCTCGACCGTGTAGCTGCGATCGACCACCACCTGGACGATCCGCTCCAGGTCGTCCACCTCGGCCTCGGCCAGGAACCCGACGTGGCCGAGGTTCACCCCGAGCACCGGCGTACCGTGCGGGCGGGCCAGCTCGGCACCGCGCAGGATCGAACCGTCGCCCCCGAGCACCATGATCAGCTCGACGTCCAGCGCCGCCTTCTCGTGGTCGTCGACGAGCTCCGCGGGGTCGAGCTTGAGCGCCTCGGCCTCGTCGGCGAGCAGCCGGACCTGCAGGCCGGCGTCGGTCAGCAGCCGGTGCGCGTCCCGCGCCACCTCGACCGCCTGCTCCCGCCCGGTGTGCGTCACCAGCAGCACGCGCCGCGGCTCGTGCTCAACCACCTGCGATCCCGCCTCTCATTGTGGACCGCTCTCGATGGCGGTCTGGAGCATCGTCTCATCGAGAGGCGGTGCTGATCGGCGTATCCACAGGAAGTATTCGACATTTCCTGACGGACCAGGCAACGGGCTGGCCGCGACACCCTCCACTCCCCAGCCCAGTTCGGCCGCCTTGGCCGCCACTCCACGGACCGCGCCGGCGCGAAGCTCGGGTTCGCGGACGACGCCGCCCTTGCCGAGCCGCTCCTTGCCGACCTCGAACTGCGGTTTCACCATCAGCACCAGCTCGCCGTCCGGCTTCACCACTGCGATCAGCGCGGGCAGGACGAGCGTGAGCGAGATGAAGCTGAGGTCGCTGACGACGAGATCAACCGGTTCACCACCGATGTCCTCGAGCGTCAGCGAACGGACGTTGGTCCGGTCCATCACCGTGACGCGTTCGTCGGTCTGCAACGACCACACCAACTGGCCGTACCCGACGTCGACGGCGATCACGTGGGCTGCTTCGTTGCGCAGTAGTACGTCGGTGAAGCCGCCGGTCGACGCGCCCGCGTCCAAGGTGTTGCGCCCCTTGACCTGCACGCCGGGGAAGGCTTCGAGAGCGCCGATCAGCTTGTGCGCACCGCGACTCGCGTAGCCGGGGTCGTCCGTTGCGGAGGTGTCGACGACGATCGGTGCATCGGTGCCGACGCCGGTCGCGGGCTTGGTGGCGACGTTGCCCGAGACCTTCACTTTGCCGGCGGCGATCAGTTCGCTCGCGTGCTCACGGGACCTGGCCAGGCCCCGTCGTACCAGCTCGGCGTCGAGCCGCGACCGCTTGACTCCCTTGGCCACTCAGACCTTCCGTCTAGCCCCGGTCACCCGGCTCGGCGTCCGCCTCCACCAAAGCACTCTGCAGTCGCTCGTGCAGGTCGGCGTACACGTCGGAATGCTCCGCCACCGGCCGATCCCGCAACTCGTCCAGCCGCCCCATCGTCTCCTCCACCAACGGATGCGCCCGATCCTGCTCAGGCACCTCCTCCTGCTCAGGCACCTCCTCCTGCTCGACCACTGCCGACTCCGCGGTGAAGGAATGCTCATGTTCCTGCCCGGGCGCCCGGGCGAACTCCGGCCCGAACTCCACCTCGGCCGGATCCACATGCGCAGCCACCTCGTGCGCGTCGGCCGGCTCGTCCAGCGACGCCTCCGCGTCCACCTCCGGCTCGGCAGAACCTCCGCCGTACGAGACGTTCTGCGGCGCGGGTTCGGCGTCGTAGTCCGGGGCTTGCGGGGTTTCCTCGGCCGGGTAGGGATCGAAGCCCGGCTCGACGTCGGGGTCGACCTCCGGTGGGAACTGCTCGCCAGGATGCTCGGTCACGTCAAGCCTCCTTCGCCGTCGCCGACTTCTTGGCCGTCTTCTTCGCGGCAGCCGTCTTCGCCGGAGCCTGCTTCGCCGCCTTCTTGGCAGCCGCCTTCTTCGCCGGTCCGTGCCCGGCCTCCGCCGGCGCGTCACCAGCCGGTCCGACGGATCCCTCGGCCCGCGCCTCGGCCAGTTCGCCCTCCAGCGTCCGGACCCGGCGGGTCAGCGCGGCGACCTCTTCGGAGCGGGCGAACCCGAGCCGTGCGACCGCGCCCTCGACCTCGTTCGTCACGATCGCCTGCAGCAGCTGACGGTTGCTCTTGCTGGTGGCAACGATCTCGTCGGCCAGGTCACTCGCCTTGGTGGTCAGCCCGGACGTCAACTTGTCGGCACCGGTCTGCTGCAGCAGCGCCTTCGCCGCCGCCTCGGCTCGCTGCCTCGTGACCTCGGTCAGCCCGCTCGCCAGTTGTACGTAGCCGCGCAGTGCGTCCATCACCATGACTGCCTCCTCGCTTCGTTCCAGCAACGGTATCGCCTCGCCCCCGCAACACCACCCACCCCCACCACCCCGCCCCCAGGACATTCCCGCCACCCCCGCCACCCGCCCCCACGGCATTCGACCGGATAACCCCTCGAGTGAACGGTTCTCCGTCCTTGATACGGCCAGAGAACCGGCAACGTCAGCGGTTATCCGGCTCTCCTGCCTGATGTGTGGGTCGGATTCTGCCGGGTCGCACGAGGCGGCAGCGTACCGACGGACGGGTAGTGGTCGGGACCTGCGCCCTCCGACAAGTCCATCCCCGCCTGGACGCTCCGGACCAAACCACATCGCCGCCGACCACTACCCGTTCCTCGGTACACCGCACCCGATTCCAGCAGCATCGCACCCGGTCTGAACCACCGGTCGATGGCCTCGGCGCCGCCCCGGGCCGCCCCACAACCCACGCGCCATCGTCGAACTCGACATCCCCGATGACCGACCTGCCAACCCCAAACCGCACCCCCACAAGCTGTCCACACACACCGTTCGCCTGACTACCACGTTCCTGTTCCTCCGCAGCTCACAAACCCAGCCAGGCAACGGCGTGCACCCACTCAACACGCGCTCAAACCACCCACACATCCGACAGGAGGGCCGGATAACCCCTGATCTGCTCCGGGCTCGGCGGTTGGCTAGGTCTCGAGCCCGATGCGGTGGAGCGCGGCGTCGATGGCGATCGAGCCCGGCGCGGGCGCGGGTTTGGGCAACGGCCGGCGGCCGCGACCCGCACTCTTGACTGCTTTGGCGGTCGGCTTGACCGGCGCGTCGACGGCAGCCCACACCGCGGACAGGATCGCGCGCAGACCGTCGTACGGCTCACCCTCGCCCTTCACGCTCACCGCGTTGTTCACGACCTCCGCGGTCCACCCCTCACACGTGTGCCGCCCGCCCTCGACCGTCACGCCCGGCTGCTTCTCCGCCAGCGCACCCAGCCCGGCCGCCACGTACGTCGGCCGCTGGTTCTTCGGCGCCCGTGCGAGATCATGCGCGTCGTGGACACCGGTCGCCACCCACAGACTCGCGATCCCGACCGCGTTCGCACCCTCGATGTCGGAGTCGAGCCGGTCGCCGATCATCAACGGACGCTGGGCTTCGAGCCGCTCGATGCTCGTCTCCAGCAAGGGCCGCTCCGGTTTGCCCGCCACGATCGGGTCCACCTCGACGGCGGCCCGGATCGCCTGCACCAGCGTCCCGTTCCCGGGCGCCATCCCGCCGGCCGTGGGAATCGTCAGGTCGAGGTTGGTCGCATACCACTTGGCGCCCTCGTTGATCGCGTGCGCGCCGTCCGCGAGCATCACCCAGTTCACGTCCGGATGAAACCCTTGGACGACGGCCACCGGGTGCGCGTCGCTGCTCCGGACGGGGTTCAGCCCGTACTCCTCCAGCGCCGTCGTCAGCCCTTCACCGCCGACCACGAGCACCGGCGAGCCCTTCGGGAACTCGCTCGCGATCAGCTTCGCGGCCGCCTGCGCGGACGTCACCACGTCGTCGGCGATCACATCCAGCCCGAACGACGCGAGGTGCTCGGCAACGACCTGCGCCGGCCGGCTCGCGTTGTTGGTGATGTAGCCGATCCGCAGGCCTTCCTTGGCCGCCTTGCGCAGGTTCTCCGGCGCGTCCGGCACCGGGTCCGGCCCGACGTACACGACCCCGTCCAGGTCGAGCAGCGCGACGTCGTACCGGACGGCGAGGGGTTCGTCACATGCCGACAGCGGCTCAGGCGCAGTTCGTTCCGTGCTCATGCTTCCCGCCGTACGATGCCGCCCATGCCAGCAAGCGGGCCGGAACCGAACGGGAGCGTGTTGCGGCTCGAACCGTTACGCGCCTGGCGGTTCGTGGCCGGCAAAGTGAGCGCGCTCGGCGCCGTGACGTCCCCGCCGTACGACGTCCTGGAACCCGCCCTCGTCCGGCGGCTGACTGACTCTGATCTGCACAACATGGTGAGGCTCATCCTTCCACGCGATCCGGAGCTCGGTCCCGGTCGGTACGACGAACCAGCGCGACGACTGGCCGAGTGGCAACGGGCCGGTGTGGTGATCCAGGATCAGCGCCCGGCGCTGTACGTCTACGAGCAGCAACTGGGCGACGCCGTACTGTGCGGCCTGGCCGGTCTACTCGGCCTGGACCCGGCCCGGCGAGTGGTGCTGCCGCACGAGAACGTGATGCCGCACTGGGTCGACGACCGCCTCCAACTGATGGAGGCGACCGACGCCGACCTGGAGCCCATCCTGCTCGCGTACGGCGATGGGGGCGCGGCCAGCGACGCAGTAGACGTCGCCCGGTCCGGAGAACCCTGGCTGGTGGCCGACACCGAAAACGGTGCGCACCACCGCATCTGGCGCATCGAGGACCCGGCTGTGCTGGCAACCATCACCGCGGAGGTGAACAGGCACGAGGCCCTGATTGCCGACGGCCACCACCGCTATGCGGCCTATCTGGAACGTCGCAGGCGTGAACCGTCGCGAGTGGGCACTGACGTCGGTCTGGCCATGCTGGTCGACTACAACCGCCACCCACTGACGCTGGAGCCGATCCACCGCGTCATACCAGGGCTGGACCTGGCCACTGTCTCGTCTCGTACGCCGGAGGGCTGGCAGGTGCTGCCAGGTCGGGTAGACCACGTGCCGGACCGGATCGCCGTGACTGACGGGTCTGACTGGGTCACGCTGCGCTCTACGCGTGGGCAGGAGGCTCCCACGGTCGCACTGCTGCACGACGTACTGCTGCCGGCGTGGGGCGTTGTCGAGGTGGAGATCACCTTCCACCACGCACTCGCCGACGCATTGGCCCTGGCTGGACCACAGCAGGCCGTTGTGGAGCTCGCCGCGCCCCGGATGGACCAGGTACTACGGTCAGCCGTGCAGGGCGTCGTACTGCCGCAGAAGGCCACGTCGTTCGGGCCCAAACCGCGGGTGGGACTGCTGTTCCGGACTCTCTGACTGACTAGGGCCGGTGGTACAGGCTGAGGAACTCCTCGCGCAGGGGCTTGCGCGCCGCCCGATGGCGCTCAGTGAGCCGTCCGAGAGTGAACGACAGCTCTGGGTCGTCCTGCGCGGCCGCATCCCGCGCCATCGCGGTCAGGGCGTCCGCGGCGGCGCAGTGGTCCTGGTGCTGGCCTAGCAGCTCCTGGTACTTGGCTGCGTGGCTGGCCGTCACCTTGGCCTCGTCACCGAGTACGGCGGCGCTGGTGTCGGCGGCGTAGCGGACTCGCTTAGCCAGCAGGCGTACCTCGTGCCAGTCGTCGTCCACAGTCCACGGCTTGAGCTTGTCGGCCTGCTGGGTGAACGTGCGGTTTGCCGCGTCCAGCAACTGCGGCAGCACCTCGCTACACGGGTTCGTGGCCTTCGGCGTGAGGAGCGGCGACGCGGCAACGGTTTCCAGGGTCTGCAGGAGGGCCGCCGTACTCTCGCCGGTCACCACCTCCGTCGACCGGGCGGCCGCACGGTCCAGCGCGACGGCGAGCGTCGTCAGGATCGTCTCGACGTGCTCCTGGTCGTCCTCGCTGCTGGCGGTCTCCCGCACGAGCGCGGCGATCACCTCCAGGTCGCGCGCCTCTCCGCAGGCGTTGGCCAGCGCGGCAAGGTCAGACCGAAGCTCCTGCGCCCACTCCCCCGCCAGGAGCTTCCGGAACAGCTTCAGATCACTCCGCAACCGCCGGCACGACACCCGCACCTGGTGGATCGCGTCGTCCTCACCCTTCTCAACCATGAGAACGGCACCCTGCAGCCGGCTGGTCCCCTTCGTCAGCGCATTGCCCACCAACGCCCCGACCGCAGCCTCAGCCGCCAAAGCCCCGCTCCACCCACCCGCACTCTCCACCATCCCCCCATTCTCCCCACCCCAGCGAAACACCCCACCTACCCGCACGCTCCGCGTGCAGCACAGGGGCGCGGGCGCGCGGGGGGCGGTCAGTCTTCGGGCTTCTTCGCGGGCGGCTCAACCTCACCATCGAGAGCGTCATCGACAACTACGTCGTCGACGTCGCCCTCAACGTCCGCAGACTCGTCGTCCTCCACCGCCTGCACCTCGTGGAGCTCCGCGGCCCACTCGTCGTCCGCAGCCCGCTCCTCATCGTCCGCAGCCTGCACCTCGTCGAGCTCCGCGGCCCGCTCCTCGTCCTCCGCGGCCCGCTCCTCGTCCGCAGCCCGCTCCTCGTCCGCGGCGACCTGCTCCTCGTCCTGGGCCCCCTGCTCGTCGTCCGCGACCTGCACCTCGTCGAGCTCCCTGGCCCGCTCGTCGTCCGCAGCCCGCTCCTCATCGAGTTCGTCGGCCAGCTCGTCCTCGAGCTCCGCGGTATTCGCCTCATCCTCGAGGTCGACGTCGGCCGAGTCGTCGGGCTGGTCGTCGTACGCGTCGTCGCCCGACTCGTCCTCCTCGTCGTACTCGTCCTCGTCGAGGTCGGTGAACTCCAGGCCTTCCAGTTGGGCGGCACGTTCGGCGGCCCCGGTGGAGCCGTCGGCGTCGGCGCCAGCGGCGCGGTGGAACCAGATCAGCGCGTCGTCCGTGCGACCGGCTTCCTCGAGTGCGTCGGCGTACGCGTACCGCAGCCGCGGCAGCCAATCCGCCCGAGTGCGCTTGGTCAGCTCCGGCACCTCGAGCGTCTGGATCGCAGCCGCCGTCCGACCCATGTCACGCCGCGCGCCGGCCGCCACGATCAGCAGCTCGACCTGCGTCGCCTCCGACAGCTCACGCGCGTGCTTGTCCCGCGTCAGCGTCAACGCCTTCTCCGGCCGCCCGAGCGCGCGCTCGCAGTCGGCCATCATCGCGAGTACCTCATGGTTCCCGGTCATCCGCCGTACCGCCCGGAACTCGGTCAGCGCCTCATCGTAGTGCTCAGCCAGGTACGCCGTGATCGCCACAGCCTCCCGTACGCCGCCAAGCCGCGCAGCCAACCGCCGCGCCGTCCGAGCATGCAGGTACGCGCGCTCCGGGTCGTCGTCGAGGAAACGCCCCGACGCGACCAGGTGCTGCGCGACCAGGTCGGCCAGACCCCGCGGCAACGACCGCAGCTCGGCCTTCACCGACCGGTCCAGCTCGGCTCCGGTGATCCCTTCCGGAATCGCCGGGTTATCCCGACGCGGCCCGGCCTTCTCCTCGCCGTCCCGCTCTACCCGCCGAGCCCCGCCGCGATCGTCCCGACGCGGTCCACCACGTCCACCGCGCTCGTCCCGCCCGCCCCGCTCATCCCGCCGGGATCCGGACCGACCACCGCCACGCGACTCGTCACCACGCTCATCCCGCCGGAACGCCCCGCGCTCCCCACGCGCCGGCGCCGAACCCCGGTCCCCCCGAATCCCGTCCCGCCGCTCCCCACGCCCACCAGACCGCTCATCCCGCCGGTACCCACCGCCGGAACCAGCACGATCATCACGCCCGTACCCACCGCCGGAGCCGCCCCGGTCATCGCGTCCCCCACGATCCCCACGGTCATCCCGCCGATATCCACCACCCGAGCCCGCGCGGTCGTCACGCCGGTAACCACCACCGGAGCCCGCGCGGTCGTCACGCCCGTAGCCACCGCCGGAACCGCCGCGGTCATCGCGTCCACCACGATC
Organism: uncultured Actinomycetota bacterium; assembly: GCA_963770725.1. Classification (GTDB taxonomy): domain Bacteria; phylum Actinomycetota; class Actinomycetes; order Propionibacteriales; family Kribbellaceae; genus Kribbella. The sequence continues at coordinate 66,140 of CAVYQT010000002.1, read as the reverse complement.
CCCACGGTCATCCCGCCGATATCCACCACTCGAGCCCGCGCGGTCGTCACGCCGGTAGCCGCCACCGGAACCCGCGCGGTCGTCACGCCCGTAGCCACCGCCGGAACCGCCGCGGTCATCGCGTCCACCACGGTCGTCGCGCCGGTACCCGCCGCCCGAGCCCGCGCGGTCGTCACGCCCGTAGCCACCGCCGGAACCGCCGCGGTCATCGCGTCCACCACGGTCGTCGCGCCGGTACCCGCCGCCCGAGCCCGCGCGGTCATCGCGCCGATAGCCGCCGCCGGAACCAGCCCGGTCATCGCGTCCGCCGCGGTCGTCGCGCCGGTAGCCGCCTGAGCCTGAGCGGTCGTCGCGGCTGTCGGTACGTCGGTAGCCGCCGGAACGGTCGTCACGGCCTGTACCACGTCCGCCGCGGTCATCACGCTCTCCGCGGCCGGTCATCTGACCGCCGAACGGATCCCGCTCCGACTTGTCGTCACGCCCGGACCCGGCGTACCCACGCCTGTTCTCGTCACGCCCCCGCTCGTCGCGGTACGACCCACCAGAGCGAGAACCACCACTGCGCGGCGCTCCCGTCCGCGGGCTGTCGCCGCGGCTCGACGCACCGCGAGGCCCACCCGAGGACCGACCGCCCCCAGATCCCGATCGGCCGCCAGCACCCCCAGAGCGCCCCCCGCCGGACCCACCCGAGCCGGACCGTCCGCCACCGACCCCTGAACGCCCGCCGGAGCCCGAACGCTCCCCGCCGACGCCTGAACGACCGGAGCCCGAGCGCCCACCACCGTCACGACCGGAACGGCCGTCACCTCCGGAGGAACCGCGACGGTCCCCGGAACCGGAGGAAGAATTGCGAGGTGGCGTCGCCACGTTGACTCCTAAGAAGCTGTAGCTCGATCGAGCAGCTGCGCTGCAGTCAGCTGCAGCAACACGGACAAAGGACTAAGGTACCGCCGCCGGCCCCACCCCAAGACATCCAGGTCGTACGCCGCCCAGCCGGAGCCCACCGCTCACGAAACAAGCGGACCATCCCAGACCATCCCCAGCGGTCAGGCACCAGCGAATCGACAACACAGGCTCACCCGCACGCAACCGGCGCCCACCGCACTAACCACCCGACCGGCAACCACGCAGACGAGCCCGGAACCCGAGCCATGGCCCAAGACGCCGGCCCGAGTAGCCGACCTGGCCTTGCCGCTGCCACCTCGTGCACCCCCGCAGAATCGTGGGGATCCCAGGGCACGAGCGTGCGCGTAGGCGGGCACTGCACGAGCGTGCATGACCCTGCACGCAGGCGGTGCCGGCTCGAGTCAGGCGATAGCCCGCGCATCAGCGTGGCTGGCTGGAGCAGGGCATCCAGCCCTTGTCCTCGGCGGGCCGACGAACCCCTCCCATCCGGCTGGCCGGCGGCCGGCGGGTATGGGTCGGGAATTGTTAAAGCCCACCCCGAGGGGTGGGCTTTAACAGTGTGAATGTCCGGCGGCGTCCTACTCTCCCACGACCTCCCGGTCGCAGTACCATCGGCGCTGTCGGGCTTAACTTCCAGGTTCGGAATGGAGACTGGGTGTTTCCCCGACGCTATGGCCACCGAAACTCTATGAAAATATCAACCAACCACTCCTGCACAGTCACAACACCATCCCCGCGGGGGTGTTGGTTGCTGGGGTTGACCGTATTTCGGGAACCGTACAGTGAACGCGAACATGCCCTGTTCGTTACGTAGCGCAATTTGTTGAGGGTTGTGCACCACACCAGGGGTGTGGTGTGTGACAAGCCCTCGGCCTATTAGTACCAGTCAGCTGCACACGTTGCCGTGCTTCCACTTCTGGCCTATCAACCCAGTGGTCTACTGGGGGCCTTACCCGGTTAACCCGGTGGGAGACCTCATCTTGAAGCGTGCTTCCCGCTTAGATGCTTTCAGCGGTTATCACTCCCGAACGTAGCCAACCAGCCGTGCTCCTGGCGGAACAACTGGCACACCAGAGGTTCGTCCACCCCGGTCCTCTCGTACTAGGGGCAGCCCTTCTCAAGTCTCCTGCGCGCGCAGCGGATAGGGACCGAACTGTCTCACGACGTTCTAAACCCAGCTCGCGTGCCGCTTTAATGGGCGAACAGCCCAACCCTTGGGACCTACTCCAGCCCCAGGATGCGACGAGCCGACATCGAGGTGCCAAACCATCCCGTCGATATGGACTCTTGGGGAAGATCAGCCTGTTATCCCCGGGGTACCTTTTATCCGTTGAGCGACGGTGCTCCCACATGCCACCGCCGGATCACTAGTTCCGACTTTCGTCCCTGCTCGACATGTCTGTCTCACAGTCAAGCTCCCTTGTGCACTTACACTCGACACCTGATTGCCAACCAGGCTGAGGGAACCTTTGAGCGCCTCCGTTACCTTTTAGGAGGCGACCGCCCCAGTCAAACTACCCACCAGGCACTGTCCCTGATCCGGATAACGGACCAAAGTTAGACAGCCAGAACAACCAGAGTGGTATTTCAACGATGACTCCACCCGAACTGGCGTCCGGATTTCACAGTCTCCCACCTATCCTACACAAGTTGTACCGACCACCAATACCAAGTTGTAGTAAAGGTCCCGGGGTCTTTCCGTCCTGCTGCGCGTAACGAGCATCTTTACTCGTAATGCAATTTCGCCGAGTCCATGGTTGAGACAGCGCCCAAGTCGTTACGCCATTCGTGCAGGTCGGAACTTACCCGACAAGGAATTTCGCTACCTTAGGATGGTTATAGTTACCACCGCCGTTTACTGGCGCTTAAGTTCAAAGCTTCGCCGGCCGAAACCAGCTAACCTGTCCCCTTAACGTTCCAGCACCGGGCAGGCGTCAGTCCGTATACATCGAATTACTTCTTCGCACGGACCTGTGTTTTTAGTAAACAGTCGCTTGGGCCTGGTCTCTGCGGCCATCACCGCCTCGGTGAGCAAATCACCTAACGGATCCGGCCCCCCTTCTCCCGAAGTTACGGGGGCATTTTGCCGAGTTCCTTAACCATGGTTCACTCGATCGCCTTGGTATTCTCTACCTGATCACCTGTGTCGGTTTGGGGTACGGGCGGCTCTAACACTCACTGCGAAGTTTTTCTCGGCAGCATGGGATCATCCACTTCCCCTGAACGGGTCCGCCTCGGCTCTCAGGCTTCATGAGACACGGATTTGCCTATGCCTCGCCCTACCACCTTGCCCGCGGATCAGCTTGCGCCTACCATCGCCGCGGTTGGACTACCCTCCTGCGTCACTCCTCAATGCACCTACTACCACCTCGGGTCACCAACGCCACCACTCCGTCCGAAGACATCGCAGCCTTGTTGACTTAGCATCAGCAGATTCGGTCGGGTCGTGTCAATGCCGGTACGGGAATATCAACCCGTTGTCCATCGACTACGCCTGTCGGCCTCGCCTTAGGTCCCGACTTACCCAGGGCAGATTAGCTTGACCCTGGAACCCTTGATCATCCGGCGGACGGGTTTCTCACCCGTCATTCGCTACTCATGCCTGCATTCTCACTCGTGCAGCATCCACAACTCCATCACTAGGCTGCTTCACACGCTGCACGACGCTCCCCTACCCATCCACACACCTGGACACCAACCAAAGATCAGTGCCGGGTACGAGTGTGAATGCCACAGCTTCGGCGGATTGCTTGAGCCCCGCTACATTGTCGGCGCGGAATCACTTGACCAGTGAGCTATTACGCACTCTTTCAAGGGTGGCTGCTTCTAAGCCAACCTCCTGGTTGTCTGGGCAACTCCACATCCTTTTCCACTTAGCAATCGCTTAGGGGCCTTAGCTGGTGATCTGGGCTGTTTCCCTCTCGACTACGGAGCTTATCCCCCGCAGTCTCACTGCCGCGCTCTCACTTACCGGCATTCGGAGTTTGGCTGATTTCGGTAAGCCGGTAAGCCCCCTAGACCATCCAGTGCTCTACCTCCGATAAGAAACACGCGACGCTGCACCTATATGCATTTCGGGGAGAACCAGCTATCACGGAGTTTGATTGGCCTTTCACCCCTATCCACAGGTCATCCCCCAGGTTTTCAACCCTGGTGGGTTCGGTCCTCCACGCGGTCTTACCCACGCTTCAACCTGCCCATGGATAGATCACTCCGCTTCGGGTCTAGAGCATGCGACTAAAACGCCCTATTCAGACTCGCTTTCGCTACGGCTACCCCACACGGGTTAACCTCGCCACACACCACTAACTCGCAGGCTCATTCTTCAAAAGGCACGCCGTCACACCCCACAAGGAGATGCTCCGACGGATTGTAGGCAACCGGTTTCAGGTACTATTTCACTCCCCTCCCGGGGTACTTTTCATCTTTCCCTCACGGTACTAGTCCGCTATCGGTCACCAAGAAGTATTTAGGCTTAGCGGGTGGTCCCGCCAGATTCACACGAGATTTCAAGAGTCCCGTGCTACTTGGGAAAACACTCGGAAGTCACTGTCTTACGCCTACGGGGCCATAACCCACTACGGCTCAACATTCCAGAAGATTCGACTTCAACAGTGATTTATAACTCCCCGACCCCACGGCATTGAGGTCTGAATGCTCCCACAACCCCATGTACGCAACACACGCCGGCTATCACACGCACATGGTTTAGCCTCATCCGCTTTCGCTCGCCACTACTCACGGAATCACTTTTGTTTTCTCTTCCTGCGGGTACTGAGATGTTTCACTTCCCCGCGTTCCCTCCAGAACCCTATGTGTTCAGGCACTGGTAACTGGCTTTAGAATGCCAGCTGGGTTTCCCCATTCGGACACCCCCGGATCACAGCTTGGTTGCCAACTCCCCGGGGCTTATCGCAGGCTCCAACGTCCTTCATCGGCTCTTGGTGCCAAGACATCCACCGATTGCCCTTAGTAGCTTGTCACAACAACAATTCAACAAAATCGCTACAAAGAGATGCTCGCGTCCACTATACAGTTCTCAAAATACGGGCAGGACACCAGCCACAACCACCACACACCACCGAACCCACCATCCAGGGAAACAACCCACCCATCAAGTGAACCCACCAGCAGTTTGGTGACAGCCGGCCCCAGCCACCCACCACACCGATCCACATGAATCAGTGCGGCTGTGACCCAGAAGAAACAGTCCACCCCTCACGGGAAGGCCCGATCCCTCAGGACCCAACAGCGCGCCTCGACCCATCCCCCAACCTGACTCACGTTCCACGCCACCACCCCCGAAGAGGATGACAGCAGTACTAGCTGACCAGATCGAGATCCAGACCTAATGGTCAATGTTCCACAGTCCGAAGCACCATCACCCCGAGACGAACGCCCGGGCAGTGATGAATGAACACACCCACCAGAGGTGGTGTGCTACGTGCTCCTTAGAAAGGAGGTGATCCAGCCGCACCTTCCGGTACGGCTACCTTGTTACGACTTCGTCCTAATCGCCAGCCCCACCTTCGACGGCTCCCTCCACAAGGGTTAGGCCACCGGCTTCGGGTGTTGCCGACTTTCATGACGTGACGGGCGGTGTGTACAAGGCCCGGGAACGTATTCACCGCAGCGTTGCTGATCTGCGATTACTAGCGACTCCGACTTCATGGGGTCGAGTTGCAGACCCCAATCCGAACTGAGACCGGCTTTTTGGGATTCGCTCCACCTTGCGGTTTCGCAGCCCTTTGTACCGGCCATTGTAGCATGCGTGAAGCCCTGGACATAAGGGGCATGATGACTTGACGTCATCCCCACCTTCCTCCGAGTTGACCCCGGCAGTCTCCTATGAGTCCCCACCATAACGTGCTGGCAACATAGGACGAGGGTTGCGCTCGTTGCGGGACTTAACCCAACATCTCACGACACGAGCTGACGACAGCCATGCACCACCTGTATAGGACCCTTACGGACCCCCCATCTCTGCGAGGATTTCCCTATATGTCAAACCCAGGTAAGGTTCTTCGCGTTGCATCGAATTAATCCGCATGCTCCGCCGCTTGTGCGGGCCCCCGTCAATTCCTTTGAGTTTTAGCCTTGCGGCCGTACTCCCCAGGCGGGGCGCTTAATGCGTTAGCTGCGGCACGGAGGACGTGGAATGTCCCCCACACCTAGCGCCCAACGTTTACGGCGTGGACTACCAGGGTATCTAATCCTGTTCGCTACCCACGCTTTCGCTCCTCAGCGTCAGGTAAGGCCCAGAGAGCCGCCTTCGCCACCGGTGTTCTTCCTGATATCTGCGCATTCCACCGCTACACCAGGAGTTCCGCTCTCCCCTGCCTACCTCTAGTCTGCCCGTATCGGAAGCAGGCTCGGAGTTAAGCTCCGAGTTTTCACTCCCGACGTGACGAACCGCCTACGAGCCCTTTACGCCCAATAATTCCGGACAACGCTCGGACCCTACGTATTACCGCGGCTGCTGGCACGTAGTTGGCCGGTCCTTCTTCTGCAGGTACCGTCACTCTCGCTTCGTCCCTGCTGAAAGAGGTTTACAACCCGAAGGCCGTCATCCCTCACGCGGCGTTGCTGCGTCAGACTTTCGTCCATTGCGCAATATTCCCCACTGCTGCCTCCCGTAGGAGTCTGGGCCGTGTCTCAGTCCCAGTGTGGCCGGTCGCCCTCTCAGGCCGGCTACCCGTCGACGCCTTGGTAGGCCATTACCCCACCAACAAGCTGATAGGCCGCGAGCCCATCCCCAACCGCCAGAACTTTCAACCCCCCACCATGAAGCAGGAAGTGATATCCGGTATTAGACCCCGTTTCCGAGGCTTATCCCGAAGTTGAGGGTAGGTTGCTCACGTGTTACTCACCCGTTCGCCGCTCGTGTACCCCCGAAGGGGCCTTACCGCTCGACTTGCATGTGTTAAGCACGCCGCCAGCGTTCGTCCTGAGCCAGGATCAAACTCTCCGTTGAAAATATCAGACAAACCAACCCCAAAAAGAGGGCCAGTATAGTCAACACATCGAGTGATCCTCTGAATCAGAAACAATCAAACTGACTTGAATCAAAAAATACTTCAAAGGAATCCGCCACAAACAACAAACAACCCACACCCAAGACCAAAAAGGCCAAGAGCGAAAAAGTCATCCAATGCCTGTGAACGGGGATAATGCATCTTTCGGCATTGACTTTCGGCACGCTGTTGAGTTCTCAAGAATCGGACGCACACCGCGCTTCATACTTTCGTTTGAAGCTCCGGGGCAACTCGCCCAACTTTACTGTTTCGTCCGGGGCCGGTCAAATCGGCCTCTTTCGTCCCAGTCCCCCTGCGCGACCCAGTGACCGAAACCCGCCGAGGCGTGTTTCGGCTTCCGAGACCTTCAGGGAGTTTGTCGGAGGACCGGCCGCTTTCGCGTCCCGCGTCTCGCTCCAACAAGAAGAACATTACTGACATTCGCAGTGCAGATGCAAATCGGGGTCCTGGACCTTGTCCGGACCGTTGCGAAGCGCCCTCGGCACCGGTCAGCCGGCCCCTGCCGCGAGGCAGCGGTCGTCCCTCTGGTCACATCACTCACTCGCGTCTCCGCAAGCGACACCCCATCATGCCCCACCACACAAGCGTGGCTCCACGGGTTGTCCCGGCACAGCGTCGTACGGATCGTCGCCGCAGCTCGCCGTACCGGAAGAGCTCCAAGACGAGGTGGGAGCCGGTCACCCGGCTCCCACCTGTCACGTACCGCACCGTCCAGCAGACGCCTCTCGGCGAGTGGCCGCTCGTAGCGGCTGAGGTTGAGGCCCGGGGTCATGAAACCGGACGGCATGAGGTGTAACCGGCCCCTGTCCGCAGCTATTCCCGGGTGCAGTCCAGTTCGGCGCCGCCCTGGATGAAGACGAGCCGGCTGCCGTCGTCACGGACCTCCAACTCAGTGTCAGCGTTCACCGCGGCGAACCTTGTGGCCGACGACGACCTGAAGCGAAGAGGGGCTGACCGGCGAAGGTCACTTCCAGTCCGCTCCCCCAGCGCCTCACGTCCAACTGCAGCCGCCCATCCAGGCTGTATCTACCGATCAGGCCCTCCATCGCCTCGTCGCTGGGCAGGTCCGGCTCGTCGATCTCCTGCGAGTAGTCGTCCCACTCGTACGTCTTCGCAATCGCGGCGAACGCCCTCTGCACAACCCAGCTGCCGTTGTCGCCGTTCGTCATGACTGCCGCGCCCTGTCCGGTGTCCGCGGTACGCCAGCAGATGGCAGCGGAACCCCTCGTTGCCACCGCTGTGCCCGAACCGCGCTCCCCCATCGCCAAGGAACAGACCGAGGCCCAGCTGGTTCAGTCCACCGATCCGGTCGGTTGCAGTGATCTGTGGCGTCAGGAGCTCGCGGGAGAGCGCCGGCGACAGCAGAGCGCCGTCTGCTCCCGCGTACGTCTGCTGGACAGCGATGGCGAACCTCAGAAGATCCGTTGGCGTCGTCCAAAGTCCTGCGCCGCCAGCTCCGGGTAGCTGTGCCAGCGTCCAGGCATAGGTCGGCCCAACTCGTCGTGAGCAGTCGCGGCCTTGTCGTGGAGGGCAGGCGGCAGCGGCTGCGCGTAGTCGCTGTCAGACATCCCGAGTGGTTCCAGCACGAGCTCCCGGCGAGTTGCTGGAACGGTGTGCCAGTCACGTCCTCCCTCACCAACGGATATGACGGGTCGGTGCCGGGGTTCGTCGGCGCCACGCCAGCGCAAGCCTGCCGCGGCGTGTCCGCGGCAGGCTTGCGTTGCTTCATCTACCTCGACGGCTGTGGCGCGTTGCAGTCGATCTTCGGGTTCGCACCGACGTAGTTCAGTGGGCCGACGGCGATGGTGACCAGCGTCGTGCCCACTTTGGCGCACGTCGCGTCCGACCCCGCAAAGTAGTTCCGCTGCACGGCAGCCGCGAGGCCAATGAGCAGCCAGACAACAACAAGGATTGCCACGGTGCGGGAACCGGTCGTAGATGCTCTACGAGTGCGCATGTCCACCTCCTGGCTGAGCGCACCCCCGTGTGGATCGCCCTTCCGGTTCCCGCCGGCATGCCTACAGAAACGGTACGGGTCAGATCTCGCGGTAGTCGTAGTACCGCTTGATGTAGGTGTTGACGTACGCGCCGATGCTGGGCGCCGCGAGCAGAGCGGCGAAGGTGGTCTGCGGGACGTCGTCGTACTGATAGATCGAGCCGTTGACGTATTCGAGCTCCAACGTGCCGTCGGACCAGCCGACCGACCGCACGCTCGACGAGTTCACCAGTCGTCGCCTCACCCGCACTCCCTTCGGTACGACGTACGCCGCCTTAGTGTGCCGGTGATCGCTCGGGCTCGGCAGACTCCAGGCGTGCCACGGCGCGGGCGAGGTCGCCGAGTGCCTCGTTGAGCTGGTTGAGCATGTCGTGGTCGAGCACGATCTGCGGCTCGTCGAGGCCGAGGTTCGCGGCGAATCTGACCCGGACGTCGGGCGGAACCTGTCTGAGTGAGGTGTCGAGTGCTTGCTGGATCTGTTTGCTGGGCACCATCTCCGGGCGCTCACGCCACTTGGTGACCGTCCGTGGCGCGACGCCGAGCTGGTAGGCGAAGGACTCGTTGGTCATCCGGAGCGCGGTGCGCAAGGCATGCGCGTGCCGGCCGGTCCATTCCTCGATGATCGTCATCGGTATCACTCCCTGCGCGTTGATCACTCCTTGCAATCAGGTTACGGCGATCAGGTGATCGGCTGACGGCCGATTTTTGCCCTGTGGATACCTGTTCAGTTCATGGTGAGGACATCGCTGCGGGCGTTGACTACCGGGCATGGACGAGATCAGCGGTCGAACAACCACGCTGCCGCGGACGATCCCGCGACGGCGTCATCTGAAAGTCGCGAAGAAGGCCGGGCCACGGTGTTTCCAGCTGCTCCGGCACATCGACGTCTCCGGTGTCAGCGGTACGGGCGTTGTCGCCGAGGGCGTCGAGTGGACCGACGGAACGGTCGCCCTGCACTGGGGCGGGCGCTACCCGACCACGACGGTGTGGCCGGACGGCATTGAGGCGCTCCTGTCGATCCACGGTCACAACGGCGCGACCACCATCCAGTGGCTGGATGAGTGAGATGCGCACCCGAACTCGGTGGGGCGGGCCCACCCTGCATCCGGCCCGTCCCACCGACCTACTCGCTGTAGAACTGCTCGCGGTACTTGGCTTCTGGCTGCTCGCCCGATGGTTGGGTGATGCCGTTGCGAGCGGACTTCGGCGCCGTGTCGGCATCGGCCGGCGGCGGGATGGTCCCGTTGTCGGACTGCTCGTCGGTGGGTCGCGCGCCGGGCCGGTCGCTCGGTGGCTGCTCGGTGCCGTCGTTCTGCTGAGAGGCAGGACTGTCTTTCTGCTGCGATTTGATGCCGTCGATGGGCGCCGGATTGGGACCTTCGCTCGGTTGCTGCGGGTCGGCATGCCGCGGGACGGGCCTGGTGCTCGGCTCCGCGCTGTCGGGTGCGGGCTCGCCGGCTTCGAGGAGGTGGTCGACCGCTGAGTTGAAGTCGAGTTCGGCACGGACTGGCTTCGTGCGATCGATGACGTCGGCGGACGAGCGTCGTACCGGGAGATCGTTGGCTGCGGCCGACAGTTCGGACAGGGTGTCGAGCAGGCCGAGGGCGGTCTCGACCTCACCGGGGTTGTTGACCAACCACCAGACGGCTGCCGAACCGGGCGTGGCGAAGACGTCTTCGTTCAGGTAGGCGCGTTTGTCCTGCTCCATCCGGCGTTCGAGCAGCGCGGTCTGCTCCCGGCGATGCAGGGCGGCGAGGTGCTGAAGGTGCTTCTGGTCAGCGTCCGGCAGCCGGAGGCGTACCTCGGTCGCCCAGCTGCGCACCTGCCCCCTTCTCGTCGAGCGCGGGCTCTCCGAGGATGGCGGCCAGGCGGTGCTGATTGAGCGACTCCTCGGTCACCTGCCGGCTCGCGGTCAGCGCCCGGGCGCGCTCGAGCAACGCGTCCACCGCGACCGCCCCGAGGTCGGCATGCCGGGCACCGGACAGCACGGTCGACCACTGCACGACTGCCGAGAAGCTGAACTGCAAGTCCGGCGACGCAGACGGCAGACGTACGTCGGCAACCGTGCGCGACGGCGGTCCGGTGAAGACAGGGTCCCGATCGGGCAGTACGACGGACGGCGCGGGCGGCGGCGAGGACACCACAGGTCGAGGCCGATCGGGCTGCTTCCAGACCACGCCCAGGAGGACGAGCAGGACCACCGTGAGCACGACCGCGGCCTAACCCGGCAGACCAACGATGAGGCAGGCGATGTACAGCACCAAGACGATGGCGGCGGCAGTCAGGAGGGAGGTGCGATGGAGCTTCATGGTGGCGTTCCTTCACCACGTCGGGCGGACGTCAGGAGGTCGGCCAATGCATACCGGACGGCTTCCCCGTCCTCCCGTCACCCGAGGCATCGACAACCCAGAGCACGGACCTCGCCACGCGACGAGCCCACCACAGATCTCCCACCCCTAACCCAAAGTAGCCGCCACCCGCGTGTCGGTGAGCTCGGGCGGCTGGGTCAGCCGGTCAGGGAGCGGAGGGCTCGGCGAGAGGGGGTCAGGAGGACTGGTTTGTAGGGGCAGCGGGCGTCGGTGAGGGTTTCGTAGGCGCGGATGGCTCGGTTGGCGGCGTCCCAGCCTTGTTCGGCGGGGGTGCGGCCGAGGCCGCGGTTGCGGACCAGGGCGCCGTAGAAGGCGGAGCAGAAGACAGTTGCCTCGTACCAGCCGATGACGTTGCTGGTGCCGATGTAGGTGATGTCGTCCTGGAGGCAGTCGCGGATGGCGCGTTGCCACTTGCCGATGCCGGTTTTGCAGCCGTCGGCGATGACGACGCCGCTGGCGATGCCCCACTGGCGGTCGAGGAACCAGTCCGCCAGCGATCTCAGCGAGACCTGGGTCTTGCCGTCGGTGGACAGGAACGACGGCTCCTCGCTGTGGTCACCGTGTGCCATCACGTGCAGGACGGTCGAGGGCGTGGTGAGCGCGGAGAACGCGGTCTCGTGGTCGCGGCTGCGGACGAAGTTCACGTCGATCACGGGCTGGTCCCAGCCGGCGTTGATGTTTCCGGTGATGCCCTGGACGAAGGTCATCGACGCGTCGAAGGAGCTGTCCAGACCGAGATCCACCAGAGTGATCAGCCGGTTCTTCATTCGCCCACGCCTCCCGCACGTTCCGACCCCGCGGCACCATGATGAACCACGCCGCCGACAGTTCGCGCCCCTGTTCGCCGACCTGAGACGGGCGCCTGGAGTGCGTACGGCGTACGACGGATCCGCCGGCGGAGATCGTGGCAGTGCGGGGCTGACGGCGTACGGTGGCGGGCAGCGGTTGCCGAAGGAGGACACGGATGAGTCTGGTTCCAGTTGTCACGTTGAGTCACGGCGCGGCGATGCCGCGGATCGGGCTGGGGACGTCGCCGATGAACGATGCGGATGCGGAGCGGGCCGTGAGCCAGGCGCTCGATCTCGGCTACCGGATGATCGACACGGCAGAGAATTATCGCAACGAGGTGGGCGTTGGGCGGGCGCTCAAGGGGATGCCGCGGGATGAGGTGTTCCTGACGTCGAAGTTCAACAGGCGGTGGCACAGCGTTGACGGGGCGCGGACGGCGTTCGAGGCGAGCGCGGAGAAGCTAGGTGTCGAGTACCTCGACCTCTTGCTCATCCATTGGCCGAATCCGGACCAGAACCGATATGTCGAGGCGTGGCAGGGACTGATCGCGCTGCGTGAGGCCGGGCTGGTGCGCGCGATTGGGACGTCGAACTTCAAGCCGGCGCATCTGCAGCGGTTGATCGACGAGACGAGTGTGGCGCCAGAGGTCAACCAGGTGCAGTTGAGTCCAGTGTGGGCCAAGCAGGCCGAGCGTGAGTTCCATGCTCGGCATGGGATCGTGACGGAGGCTTGGAGTCCGCTGGGCAAGGGGACAGATCTGCTGGAGCATCCGGCGGTGCTGGAGATCGCCAAGACGTATGGCAGGACGCCGGCTCAGGTCGTGCTCCGGTGGGAGACGCAGCAGGACGTCGTACCGATTCCGAAGTCCGCCAACCGCGCCCGGCTCGAGGCGAACCTGGCTGTCTTCGACTTCGACCTGACCGACGGCGAGTTGGCGGCGCTGTCAGCCCTCGACGGCACCGCCCGCGCCGCCGCCGATTCAGACCGCTCCGGCCACTGACACGGGACCGCTGCCGCCCGCTGACCGATCGGTTACCGACGGCAACATGGTCGTTTCAGCGGGTGCGGACCGCTTTCCGCGAGGCGACGGCCAGGTAGGGACTTACTACTTCGCGGAACAGGTCGCTGGGTGGGAGGCCTAGTTCTCGGTCGAGCATGGCCTGGAACTTCTGGTAATGGTTGATGGCCTCGACGAGGTCGCCATTGTCAAGGTGGATCTCGACGATTGTCCGGTGCGCGCTCTCATGGAGCGGTTCGATGCTGATCGCGGCGCGCGCGGCCTGGAGCGCCTCGTGAGTGCGCCGTTCCCGCCGACGCCGGATGGCGAGAGCGTCGAGGGCGCCCAGGCGGAGATACTGCAATCGTTCACGCGCGGCCAGCACCCAGTCGTCGTACCACCCGGGCAAGAGCTCGGACGAGTTCAGTACGGCGACGGCGGCGTCGTCGGCGTCGGCGCTCCCTAGATCCGGGTCGTCGCGGATCAGCACCCCTGCGCCGTCCAGGAACACATCGACATCCACGACGACCTCGCCGGCCAGGGTGAGCGACGCGTCGCCGATCTCGAGTAGCCGCGGTACGCCGACATGCCGGTGCCGCAGCCGCCACAGGACTGCACGGAGACGGGCCGCCGCGACCTCATCGGTGCAATCCGGCCACAGTGTCGCGGCCGCGTGGGTCCGGGCACAGCGGCCGTTGAGGGCCAGGAGCGCGATGAGGTGCTGCGGACCGGCAGGCAGGTCGATCTGCTCCACCGTCGCGGCCGGATCGTCGGCGGACGTCAGGAGCCAGTCGCCGAGCAGTTGAAGTCGAAGATCACGCCGCAAGAATGTCCGCACCGCACGGCCTCCCTCTGGGGGCGATGGCGCGCGTCAAACGAACCTGCCCCCCGGCTGTGTTGCTCGCAGTTCTGCCCGCTGTGTGTGACGGCCGGACCACCAAACGCCACGCACTCTCTGCATGCACCATTGGGCAGGAAGCGCCGGATGTCAAGACTGACCCGCCGACAGCTCGTCACCGGGTACGGCCGGCAAACGCCTCGAGCCAGGCCCGGACCTCGCGGTAGACGGCCTCCGGTGAGGTCACGACCACGGTCGTCTCTGATTCGGCGCCGAGGTCGGGCCGCTGGGTGATGCGGGCCCTCAGACCGGCCTCGTCGGCTGCCTCCCGCCAGACCCGAATGACCAGTACCGCGGCGTCTGGCACGGACTGCGCCTGATCGTTCATGTTCCACTCCCCCGCGGGCGGACGGGTCCACTACCTCGCGCCGGGCGAGGACGGACAACCGGAAGACCCACGATGAGGCAACGATCCCCGATCTGCGCCGTTACGTCGACTGCCGCAACCCTGACAACGCTGGGACAACGCCGAGACAACGCTGTGACAACGCGTGAGCATGCCGCTCGGCTTCCACTGACTCGGAGCACCGAACAAGGGTGAGGGGGTGACTCATGAACAAGAAACTGACGACAGTGGAGCTCGACCTGGAAGAAATCCAGGTTCTCCCCGAACGTGAGGCGCTGGGCTTCATCAACTGGGCGAACATCACCGCGAGCAACACGGCGCTGGCGCTCAACGCGGGATCGGCCTTCTCCGTGGCCAAGGCCGCAGCGATGCAGGCGGTCATCGTCAACCAGAGCTGACGGATCGGACCCAAGGGTGGCGGTGGGCTTGGGACATCTTCTGAGGCCACCGTGCACCCAATCGACCCGAGGAGAAGGGGACCTCGATGACGAATGGCACGATCTCCCGGACGGAGCTGGCGGACCAGTCGGTCGACCTGTTGCCCAGCAGGGAGGCGTTGGCGTTGGTGAACATCACCAACATCACCGCCGTCAACATCGCGATCGCGGTGAACGCGGCGACGATCGGCTCGACCGCAGCCGCGGGCGCGCTGCAACATGTGGTCGTCTTCCAGCACTAGGGGCACGCGCCACACCCGAGAGGTGCGGGGGGCCGCGCGCCCCCCGCACTGTGCAGGCGGGCCCGTGATCCGCACTCTGAAGGGCGGGACTGTTACCCGCATGGTGAAGGCGGGACTGTGACGACGAACGAAACTGGTCGACCGCGCGGCCTCGGGACCGGCTCTGGGCGGGCCCCGGCCTGGCCGCGCGGCTGGCGTACGCCTGCTCGGACGGTACGAGGGCTCCGGGTTCCGGGACGAGCGCTACCTGGTCGAGCGAGCCGACCGACAGATGGTGCTACTGACCAAGCTGCTCTACCTGATCGTCGACAAGGCCGACGGACGGGCGTCGACCGATCTCCTGGCCGAGAGGGTGAGCCGAGCGTACGGCCACCGGCTCGATCCCGACGACCTGGTCCGCCTCATCCACGAGAAACTGGGGCCGTCCGGACTGGTCGCGCTCTGGAACGGGGCACCGGTAGGACAACGAAAGGCCGATCCGCTGCTGGCGCTGAGCGTCAGGGGCGTGCTGCTGCCGGCCGGTGCGGTCCGGGTGATCGCGCGCATCTTCGCGCCACTGTTCCATCGCCCGGTCATCCTCGCGGTGCTGGCGGCAGTGATCGCGTTCGACGTGTGGATGGTGAGCACTCTTGCGATCGCGGACCTGTTCGCCGCCCTGGTCGACCCGGCCGGTGTGCTGACCGTCCTGGCTCTGTTGCTGACGGCAACGCTCTTCCACGAGTTCGGTCACGCGGCAGGCTGCCACTTTGGCGGCGCAAAGCCCGGACGGATCGGCGTGGGTATCTATCTGTGGCTCCCTGCCTTCTACACGAACGTGACCAGCGCGTACCGGCTCAACCGCGCCGGCCGGCTGCGGACGGACCTGGGCGGCGTCTATTTCAACGCGGTCTTCATCGTGGTCGCGGCCGGGATGTTCCTGTGGACCGGATGGGCTCCCCTGCTGGCGGTGATCGCCCTGTCCCATCTGGAGATCATCCAGCAGCTGCTGCCGCTGGTCCGGTTCGACGGGTACTACATTCTCGGCGACTTGGCAGGTGTACCGAACCTCTTCGGGCACGTTCGGCCCATCCTGCGGAGCCTTCTGCCAGGTCGTCGTAACGATCCCGGCGTGGCGCAGCTACGGCTCCGCACTCGTGTAGTCGTCACGACGTGGGTGCTGATCACCGTACCCGCCCTGCTCGTCGGTCTGGGACTACTTACCTGGAACACCCCTGGCTACCTCGCGGACTTCTGGGACCGCTCGGGTGAGCTGTGGGCCGGTGCACGAGCTCTGATCTCAGCAGGACAGATCGGCGCCGCGATACTCATGCTGCTGTCTCTGCTGGCGATCGCGCTTCCCATCGTCGGCCTCAGCGTCGTACTGGGTAGATCTGTTCTCCACGTCGTACGGGCGGTTCGCGCCCGGCAGACCCCACCGTCGCCGGCCGAGGAGGAACCGATGGACCACATCAACGGGGTAGCTGACGACCCGCCCAGCGCTGCTGTGTTCACCGAGGACAAGATGCTCCGCCGGCGCCTGTCGCCGCCGCGGGGCGGATGGCGGCACGGCCTGTACTACGTCTCGAGCGGCAGGATCAACGTCGGCCCCAGTCTTGCCGAGCAACGCGAGCAGGAGCGGATCGACCGGGTCCGGACGGCGTTGCGCGGGCCACGCAGGGTGGTCACGTTGAGCCGTAAAGGCGGCGCCGGGAAGACCACGACGACTCTGATGCTCGGCCACACGCTCGCCATGCACCGCGGCGACCGGGTGGTCGCACTCGACGCCAACCCTGACGCCGGCTCACTGATCTATCGGGTCCGGCGGGAGTCCCCAGCCACGGTCACCAACCTCCTGGGCGAGCGCGACCTCATCACCAAGTACGCCGACCTGCGCGCGTACACCTCGCAGGCACCGAGCCGGCTCGAAGTGATCGCCTCCGACGACGACCCGACCATCAGCCAGGCACTCGGCGACCGCGACTACCGCACCGTGCTCGACCTACTCACCCAGCACTACAACCTGATCCTGGTCGACACCGGTACCGGCATCCTGGACAGCGCCATCCAGGGCATCCTGCGTGAGGCCGACCAGATCGTCGTGGTGATGCCGCCCGCGCTCGACGGCGCCCGGGTCGCCGCCGGGACACTCGACTGGCTGGACCAGCACGGACACGCGGACCTGGTGTCGTCCGCTGTCGCGGTCATCAACACCACCAGGGGCCGGCCGCGCTGGCTCCAGCTCGACGAGATCGAGAACCACTTCTCCAGTCGCTGCGCCGGTACGGTCCGCATCCCGTGGGACCCCGCGTTGGAGAGCGGTGCCGCCGTCGACCTCGACGACCTGCGCTCCGGCACTCGCGATGCCTACCTGGAACTCGCCGAACTGGTCGCTGGTGGCTTCACTGCGAACCGCTGGAGCCCGGTCTCGGTGGCTGACCCGTCCCTGACAGTCAAAGGAGTGTCATGACCATTTCCCGGCGGCTCGAAGCGATCCTGGTGATCGCTTCTCTCATCACGGGTGCGACAGGCACCGCGAGCATGCTCACGTTCCGGAGAGGCCAGGACTTCGACCTGGTCGCGTCCGCCAACCCGGCGGCGCCACGTAGTACAGACACGGACCGGACCGCCATGTTCGAACGCGCTCGGGGCAACCGGGCTCAGGCTGACGCCGTGGCGAGCGCCTCGGCCACCTGCGACTCGTGCACCGGCACTGCCGCCGCGGTGCAGGTCATCTATGTGAGCAAGGCAAAGAAGGGTACGGCGGACAACCTTGCCACCGCATGGTCGAGCTGCAGCAACTGCAGAGCGACCAGCGTGTCCGTGCAGGTCGTGGTGGTCCGGCCCGGTACGACGCTCGCCACTCGAAACCGGGCACTCGCAGTCAACGCATCCTGTGCCGGCTGCACGACCGCAGCGGTCGCAGTCCAGTTCGTGGTTGTCACCAGCAAGCACCGCACGTTCTCGCGCCAAGGCCGACAGCAATTGGAGGCGCTGGCGCGTGACCTGGAGGCTCAGCTCTCGACCCGCACCAAGGCGGCTCGGCTCGCTGCGACGAAGGACAAGAGCGGACTGACGGGTATCGAAGCGCTGGTTCGGAAGGAACTGAAGCCGACCAGCCTGAAGCCACAGGTCACCGTCAAGACCGGATGACGGGAGGTCCCTGATGTCCGTCCGCCGATGGACGACCCTCGCGATCGCACTGCTGGTCTCGCTGGTGCTGACCGGCTGCGAACCGCCCAAGACCACACCCAGCACCGGCAGCAGGGGGAAGACGACGAAGACCACGAAGACCACCACCACGCAGTCGGGTGCCACCGTCCGGATCACCGCGTCGAAGAAGACCTGCTGGGCGGGTCAGATCGGCGCGACGACCAAGAAGGGCTGTGGATCAGCCACGTTCCAGGTCAAGGCCTCGAACGGCTCCTACCGCATCAACCTGCACAAGACCAGTGGCGCCGACGGCCTCAGCGTCGTACTGGTCGTCAAGGGCAAGAAAGTCGACAGCGGCCGGATCAGCAGCAGCTCGAGCGTTGTCGCGATCAGCTACGCCAGCAGCTGATCGCGACACAGCGGCTCGATCGGTGAAGGAGCATCATGGGCGGCCCTGGGCCGGTTTCCGACCTCAGGCCCGGCGAGCGATGTAGTAAGCGTTGAACGCGTCGGTCTCTACGTGGACGACCTCGACCGACGAGAAGCCGGCGTCGGCCAGTAGCTGCCGGGCCTTCTGTTCGCCCCAGACCGTGCCGAGTCCGTCGCCGCCCAGGGACAGCGAGACCGTCATGCAGTGCATGGTCGAGACGCCGTACAGGAAGGTGGCGAACGGATTGTCCAGGTTGTCCTCGAGGTTGCTCGACGCCTGGATGTCGACCATCAGGAAGACCCCGCCGGGCCGCAGCGACGCCGCGATGCCGGCCAGGACCTGCGCCGGATGCGCCTGGTCGTGGATCGCGTCGAAAGCGGTGACCAGGTCGAACCGCTCGCGCTCCCCCAGCTCAGCGGCGTCCCGTACGACGAACTCCGCGTTCGCCAACCCCCTCGCGGCGGCCTCGGCCTGACCGGCGGCGATGCCTTCGGCGGAGAAGTCGTAGCCGACGCACCGGCTGCGGGGGTAGGCGGCAGCGATCAGGTTGGTCGCGTGACCGCTGCCGCAACCGACGTCGGCAACGTCGATGCCTTCCTCGAGCCGCGAGGGCAGTCCGGGCACGAGCGGCAGGACGGCGTCGGTCAACGCCGCGTCGAAGAGCGCGCCGCTGTCCTCGGCCATCAGGCGATGGAACTCGGTGTACTCCGAGTACGGAACACCACCGCCCCGGCGGAAGCACTCCACCAGCGAGGACTCGACACCGGCCAGCAGCGCGAGGAACTGGGTCGCTCCCGCGAGGTTGGAGGGTCCGGCCGCGCGGGTCAGGAAGGCGGCGTGTTCGCGCGGCAACCAGTACGTGCGGTCGCGAGCGTCGTACTCGACGATCCGGGCGACGGTCATCGCGCCGAGCCACTCGCGCACGTACCGCTCCTGCAGGCCGGCCGCGCCCGCGATCTCGTGGCTCGTGGCCGGCGGCAGGTCGGCGAGGGTGTCGTAGAGGCCGACCTGGTGGCCGATGCTCATCAGCAACGCCAGAGTCCCGTGGTTCAGTACGTCGCCCATCTGCTGCCCGAAGGCCTCGATCCGGGTGGTGTCCAGCACTGTCTCGCTCATGACGATCTCCCCTAGCTCTCGAACCCTGTCCGCAGCATCGCGCCGGGAGGCCGGCCGGAGCATCGGTGAATTCGCCTATTCGTGCGCACGGGTGAGGTAGGCGGCCGCCTCGGTGCGATTCCGTACGCCGAGCTTCGACAGGATGCTGGCCACATGGTGCTCGACGGTACGGCGGCTGATGTACAGCCGGGCCGCGATCTCCGGATTGGGCAGCCCCTCAGCCAGTACGGCGAGCACGTCGAGTTCCCGCTTGGTCAGCAGACCCATACCGCGTGGCCCGCTACGGGCAGCAGTCGCGCCAGCCGCCCGAAGCCAGGCAGCGGCCGCGTCAGCGTCAGCCGCCGCGCCCAGGTCCTCGAACACCGCAAGAGCGATCCGGGCCTCGGCAACCGCAGGAGCCAGGTCGTCGGAGGCCATGGCGTGGGCCAGCAACATCCGAGTACGAGCAACCTCCAGTGGCATCTCCAGCAGGCCGAACCACGTCTGTGCCGCCGACAGCCGAGCCACCGCCTCGTGAGACTTCTCCTCGGCCAGCAACGCCCGTCCACACAAACGGGCAGCGCGTGCTGCGATCAGTCCGCTGTCGGTCGTCGTACCGAGGGCAGACAACCGCTCGGCCTCCGCAACAGCGCCCGCCACGTCACCAACCACCAGACAGGCAGTGCCGAGCACCTCACGCAGTCGGGCCTCGTCGAGCGGAGTGGTGTCGTCGAGTTGGCGTCGTACTAGCGAGACAGCCATCGCCACCTCGCCCGCAGCCAGGTAGGCCGCTGCCAGGACCGGCCGTACGACGGTGCGGTCCTCGAAGCCGGCCAGAAGACCACGTGCTTCTCCGACTCGGCCCTGACCGAGCCGGAGGTCTGCAAGGAAGGCAGCCGCCTCCGCCTGGACGGCTGGTAGCGCATCACGCGCAAGCTCGGCTGCTGCGACCAGCTCCTCCTCCGCTCGCGGCCAGTCACCGGTAGCCAGCAGGACTGCGCCGTACGACGCTCTGCACGTCGCGTGGAGGTATGGGCAGCCGTAGCGCTCGATGAAGTCGTCGAGTGACCGTGTCCACTGCACGACTCGCAAGAAGTCGGCGCCACGTACACACGACCGCATCAGCAGGCAGCTGGCGAGGACGACCGTGTCGGGCCGGGCGCCCTCACCACCGAGCGCACCGGCCAGAGCTTCGTCCAGCAGGGCAGTGCCCTCGATGACGTGGCCCAGATTGATCAGAGCCGAGCCCCACATGCTGAGTGCACACAGCTCCAGGTCCCGGTCCCCGACTTCGGCCGCAACGCCGTACGCCGCCTCAGACCAAGCGGCAACCTGTGAAGCATCGTCCGCAGAGCCAGCGCGGGCCAGCAAGGCCCACGCCGACACGACCGGGTCACCGACCTCCGCAGCCACCCGGACTGCCCGTGAAGCCCACCCCTGTGCGGCGGCGCGGTCGCCGTAGTTGGCGTCGTACAGAAGGCTGAGGCCGAGGGCGATGAAGACGGCCTCGGCCGGGCTGGCGCGGCGGAACAGCGCATAGGCGCGTTCCCAGCAGGAGAAGGCGGCCTGCGTGTCGCCGAGCCACCAGTGCGCGTTGCCCAGCCCTGCGAGGCCCGCGGCAGTGTCTTTGACCCCGTCGGACCCGAACGCGGCTCGCGCCGCCACCCAGTCTCCGTCGCCGAGCGCCTTCTCCCCGGCCGCGAGGAGACCGTCGAACGCCTCCACAACTTGACGGTAGACGCGCTCCCGCCCCTTGGGAAAGTGGGGAATTCCGAACCCATCCGGGTGCTGACTCGCAGCGAAGCACGTGCGTTGACCATCACGCCCGGAAGGACGGGACATGACCTTGCGCAATCGCGCCGGCCTCACGGCGCTCGTAACCACCGGCACCCTCACCCTGACCACCCTCGTCGGCGCAGGCGCGCACGCGACGAGGCACCGACCGCCGGCACCGCCGCCACGTGTGCCGGACACAAGCCTCGTGCTGGACAACGGCCGTTACCGTGCGCTGCCGGACGTGCCCGGTGCGCTCGCCACCACTCACGTGCGGAACAACGACCGCGGCCAGACCGTGGGCACGTACGCCGACAGCGTCGACTCCGACGGCGTGGCCACCGGCCTGCGCGGCTTCCTGATGTCGCGAAGCGGGAAGGTGACGCGGATCGACGTACCCGGCGCCAGGTTCACCGTGCCGCTGGGCATCAATGACCGAGGCCAGGTTGTCGGCAGCTGGGTCGGCCAGGACGCGACAGTCAATCCCGCGACCGGTGAGTCCGGCCCGGCGCATGGGTTCGTCTGGACGAACGGGCGGTTCGACACGTTCGACGTCCCCGGCTCCACCGCCACCGCGGCGTACGAGATCAACAACCGCGGCTGGGTCGTCGGCAACTACACGGACGCGGACCTCGCCCAGCACAGCTACGTGCGCCGCGGCGCCAGGTTCACAACGATCGACCACCCGCGGGCACTGCTGGCGCCGAACCAGAACGGTACGAAGGTCTTCGGGCTCAACGATCGCGGGCAACTCGTCGGCGCGTACGGCGACGCGCAGGGCCTGATCCACGCCTGGGAGTGGCAGGACGGCCGTTTCACCGATCTGAGCGTCCCCGGCGATCCGCAGGCCATCGCCACCCAGATCAGCAATCGCGGCCGCGTCATCGGTGTCTATCTGGACAAGCGACCCAAACTCGTTGGCTTTACCTACGAGCGCGGCCGCTACCGCACCATCGAGGCGCCGGGCCGCTGCGACACGGCACCCTACGGGCTCAACGATCGCGACCAGATCCTGATCGCGGCTGCCGGCTCCACCGACGGCACTACCTGCCCGCCCACACCGCCGCCCTCGATGCGGCCCGTCGACCCGATGCGTGGCGTCGTTGCGAGAGGAGCATCCCGATGATCACCCGTCCAAGCACCGCACTCCGCGCACTCCTCGTCGCGGGTCGGCAGCGGCCTTGGCCGCGTCAGCCTTGGCACTGTCCGCGACGGCCTCCGTCCACAGCAGCACCAGCTCCCAGACGCCCCCGACGGTCCGCGACCGCCAACAGGCCGAGGATCTGACCGATCCTGCCGTCGGCTTCGTGCTCGACAGCGGCCGGGTTCGCCGGATCGACCTACCGGGCGATGGCAGCTTCACCGTCCTCGGCAAGAGCACCGATGACGGCCGGATCGTGGGGAAGTCCCCCAAGGCCGATGGCAGCGGATTCTTCGGGTTCGTGGTCGATCGGCAGGGCAGGTTCCAGCGCATCGACTTCCCGGGCGCGACCACGACCTACGCCCAGGGCATCAACGAGCACGGCTGGATCGTCGGCGACGCCAGCCCGGGCCAGTCAGTCGTCGCCCCAGGCTCCACCGGGTTCCTGCTCCGCAACGGCAAGTACACCAGGATCGCGTATCCCGGCGCGGTCTACACGCAGGCGTTCGGGGTCAACAAGCGCGGGCAGGTGGTCGGGGAGTACCTCGACCAGAACGGCGGTTTCCACGGCTATCGCTGGGAGCGCGGCCGCTTCACCAGCTTCGACGGGCCGCGCGGTACCGGCGCCTCCTTCACCGACATCAACGACCGCGGCGACATCGTCGGCGCCTACCCGGTCGACCCCGCCAACCCGCTGGCCGGGCTGCGAGGCTTCCTGCTCCGCAACGGCAGGTACACCACCTTCACTGCGCTCGGTTTGGCCGGAACGCTCCCGTTCGACATCAACAACCGCGGCCAGATCGCCGGCACCGCGATCAGCGACCCCGACTTCACCGAGGTGCACGGGTTCCTGCTCGCCAAGGGCGCACGCGGGCCGGTCACCCAGATCGACGTACCCGGTGCCCCGGCCACTACGGTCTACGGGCTCGATGACCGCGGCCGCCTCATCGGTGTGTATGACAACCCGAACGCTGCCGCTGCCAAGCAGCGCCAGTCGACGCAGCCGAGTCCGATGGACGACGACATGCCCCTCGGCCTGGCCGACACCAGCGATGAATCGTGAAGTACGTCCGATTCGGCATAGTCGTCGTCAGCACCACCGCAGCCCTGGCCGGAGGCTTGGCAGCTGCCGCCAGCCCCGATCGCGCGGGTGCAGCCCCAGCCTCGTCGGGTCCGGTGTTCGTGTTCGACCAAGGTCGTTACAGCGCCTTCGACCCGCCCGACGGCATCAGCGGCAACGAGTACGTCGACCTCAACGACCGTGGACAGGTGGCCGGCACCTATGTCGACGCGAAGACCGGCACGAGCCGCGGATTCCTCCGCGAGAGATCAGGCCGGTTCACCCGCTTCGGCCCTCCGGGTGCGATCGACACCTACGTCTCCGAGATCAACGACCGCGGCTAGATCGTCGGCACCGCCTGCGACGCAAATCCTTGCACCCAACGCGGCTTCCTGCGCGACGTGCGCGGCCGGTTCGCCACCATCCGCAAGCCGGGTGCCGTCGCCACCCAGGTTCATGGCCTGGACGACCTCGGCCGGATCGTCGGCGACTATCTCGACAAGAACGGCAGGTACCACGGCTTCCTGTGGGTGAACCGGCGCTTCACCACCATCGACGTACCGAGGGCTGCCGGGACGACGCTGATGGGTATCAACGACCGCGGTGACACGGTCGGCCTCTACCTCGAGACCGACGGATCCATGCACGCGTTCTTCCGGAGCGCCCGCGGCCGGGTCACCACGATCGGGGCGCCAAACGCGAAGCTGACCTTCCCGGTCGACATCAACGACCGCGGGCAAATCGCCGGTTTCACCACGGACACGTTGCCCTTGCCCGACGCCACCGATGTGCACGGCTTCGTGCTGACGAACGGACCAACGGGTGCCTTCACTCGGATCGACTTCCCTGGCGCGCCTCGAACAATCGTGCTCGGCATGAACGACCGTGGCAGCGTCACCGGCGTCTATGCGAACCCGAACGCATCCCCGACGAGCGCGGCCGGGCTCGCCGATCGGGATCGTCGGGGCTAGGCGCGCTGCGGCCCCCGGGGAATGTGGGAAGTTCCCGGGGGCCGTGGCGCTTTCAGCCTGGTCGGCCGCAACCCGACGTCAGTTGCGGCCGGTCAACGGTCAGCTGCAGCCGGAGGTGCTGCCGCAGCCTTCGCAGACGTAGCAGGAGCCGCTGGGGCGCATCTTGGTGCCGCAGGTGAAGCAGAGTGGTGCGTCGACCGAGGTGCCGGTGATGAGTTCGAACATCTCGGCGGTGGTGCGGACCTCGGAGGTGTCGACCGGCTTGGCAGCGGCTGCCTCGACCGGCGCCGGCTTCTCCGGGGCGGGCTCGACGGACTTCAGCGACTCGGCCTCGGAGACCTCGACCGGGGCCGGCTCGTAGGAGCCGGTGTCGAGCTGCCGGGACCGCTCGTCCGCGGAGTAGATGCCCAGGGCGGCCCGCTCGTCGAAGGGCAGGTAGTCCAGGGCCAGCCGGCGGAAGATGTAGTCCATGATCGACTGCGCCATCCGGACGTCCGGGTCGTCGGTCAGACCGGCCGGCTCGAACTTCAGGTTGGTGAACTTCTGGACGTAGGTCTCCAGCGGTACGCCGTGCTGCAGCGCGATCGAGATCGCGATCGAGAAGGCGTCCATCACCCCGGCCAGGGTCGAGCCCTGCTTGCCCATCTTCAGGAAGACCTCGCCCAGACCGTCGTCCGGGTAGGAGCCGGCGGTCATGTAGCCCTCGGCACCGCCGACGCTGAACGACGTGGTCCGCGACGGCCGCGACTTCGGCAGGCGCTTGCGGGTCGGCCGGTACTCGATCACCTTCTCGACGATCTTCTCCGCGACGGCGGCCTCGGCGGCCACCGCCTCCGAAGTCTTCTTCGCCTTCGCGTCCGCCAGCGGCTGGCCGACCTTGCAGTTGTCGCGGTAGACGGCCAGCGCCTTCAGGCCGAGCTTCCAGCCCTGGAAGTAGACGTCGGCGATCTCCTCGACCGTCGCGGTCTCCGGCAGGTTCACCGTCTTCGAGATCGCACCGGACAGGAACGGCTGCG
This sequence comes from uncultured Actinomycetota bacterium, assembly GCA_963770725.1. Lineage (GTDB taxonomy): Bacteria > Actinomycetota > Actinomycetes > Propionibacteriales > Kribbellaceae > Kribbella. The sequence goes on along the minus strand of CAVYQT010000002.1, from coordinate 40,510 downwards.
CGGCCGCCATCATCCGCACGTGGCCCATCGGCTTGATCGCGCGCTCACCCATCGCGGTGTCGAAGATCTCGTAGTGCTCCGGCTTCAGCCCCGGCGCGTCGACCACGTGACCGTGCTCGGCGATGTACTCGACGATCGCCTCGATCGTCTCCTCGGTGTAGCTGTACTGCCGCAGCGCCCGCGGCACCGTCTGGTTGACGATCTGCATCGAGCCGCCGCCGACCAGCTTCTTGAACTTGACCAGCGAGAAGTCCGGCTCGATCCCGGTGGTGTCGCAGTCCATCATGAAGCCGATGGTGCCGGTCGGTGCGAGCACCGAGGCCTGCGCGTTGCGCCAGCCGTTCTTCGCGCCGATCTTCAGCACGCCCTCCCACGCCGCGGTGGCGTGCTTCTGGATGTCCTTGTCGATCTCGTGGATGGTCCGGATCGCGTCATTGGCCGCGGCGTGCTTGCGCATCACCCGGGTGTGCGCGTCCTTGTTCCGCTCGAAGCCGTCGTACGGGCCGACGACGCCGGCCAGCTCGGCGGAGCGCCGGTACGACGTCCCCGTCATCAGTGAGGTGATAGCGCCCGCCAGTGCGCGACCACCGTCGGAGTCGTACGCGTGGCCGGTCGCCATCAGCAGCGCACCGAGGTTCGCGTACCCGATGCCGAGCTGCCGGTAGGCGCGGGTGGTGTCGCCGATGGCCTCGGTCGGGAAGTCGGCGAAGCAGATCGAGATGTCCATCGCGGTGATGATCAGCTCGACCGCCTTGACGAACTTCTCCGAGTCGAACAGGTCGTCGTCGCGGAGGAACTTCATCAGGTTCAGCGACGCCAGGTTGCAGGACGAGTTGTCCAGGTGCATGTACTCCGAGCACGGGTTGGACGCGGTGATCCGGCCCGTCTCCGGCGTGGTGTGCCAGTCGTTGATGGTGTCGTCGTACTGCAGCCCCGGGTCGGCGCAGGCCCAGGCGGCCTGCGAGATCTTGTCGAACAGCTCACGGGCGTCGACGTTCTCGATCACCGAGTTGTCCAGCCGCGCCCGCAGCCCGAACTCGCCCTTCTCCTCGACCGCGCGCATGAACTCGTCGGTGACCCGGACCGAGTTGTTGGCGTTCTGGTACTGCACCGAGGTGATGTCGCGGCCGCCGAGGTCCATGTCGAACCCGGCGTCGCGGAGGACGCGGATCTTCTCCTCCTCGCGCATCTTGGTCTCGACGAACTCCTCGATGTCGGGGTGGTCGACGTCGAGCACGACCATCTTGGCCGCGCGCCGGGTGGCACCGCCGGACTTGATCGTCCCGGCGCTCGCGTCCGCACCGCGCATGAAGGAGACCGGGCCGGACGCCGTACCGCCGGAGGACTGCAGCAGCTCCTTCGACGAGCGGATCCGGGACAGGTTCAGGCCGGCGCCGGAGCCGCCCTTGAAGATCAGGCCCTCTTCCTTGTACCAGTTCAGGATCGAGTCCATCGAGTCGTCCACGGCGAGGATGAAGCAGGCCGACACCTGCTGCGGCGAGGACGTGCCGACGTTGAACCAGACCGGCGAGTTGAAGCTGAAGTACTGGTGCAGCAGCATCCAGGTGAGCTCGTGCTCGAACACCTCGGCGTCGGCCGGCCCGGCGAAGTAGCCGTACTCCTCACCGGCCTTGCGGTAGGTCTTGACCACCCGGTCGAGCAGCTGCTTGAGGCTCCACTCGCGGTTGTCGTGCCCGACCGCGCCGCGGAAGTACTTGGTGGTGACGATCGTGGACGCGTTCACGCTCCAGTAGTCGGGGAACTCGACCCCGCGCTGCTCGAAGACGGTCTCGCCGGTCTTCCAGTTCTGCTGGACGACGTCGCGGCGCTCCCACGTCACCTCGTCGTACGGGTGTACTCCCTCGGTCGTGAAGATGCGCTCGATGGTGAGTCCCGCGGGCGCGTTCTTCCGCCCGCGGAACCCGGCCGCCGACCTCCTGGTCGACCCCGAGTGGCCGGTCACCGTCTCTGTCATGGTTGCTCCTCGCCCTGTGTCTGCACTGCCGCGGTCTGTCGGGACCGCCCCGTTAGGTTCGTGCTCGTACTGCGTGGTGTTACTGGGTCCCCGATTCATGTCTGCTGGGTCGGCTTCAGCGGGCGCGGTTCGGTGCCTTCCGGCTCCTTCTCCGCCCGCAGCAGCGCGATCTCCGTCTCGAAGTCGTCGGCGGACTCGAACTGCCGGTACACGCTCGCGAACCGCAGGTAAGCGACCTCGTCGAGCTCCCGCAGCGGCCCGAGGATCGCTAGTCCGACCTCGTGCGCGGGCACCTCCGGCGAGCCGCTCGCCTTGAGCGCGTCCTCGACCCGCTGGCCCAGCCGGGCCAGTGCGTCGACGTCCACCGGCCGGCCCTTGCAGGCCTTGCCGACCCCGTTGATGACCTTCTCCCGGCTGAACGGCTCGGTCGCGCCGGAGCGCTTCACGACCGTGAGCTGCATCTGCTCGACAGTGGTGAACCGCTTCTCGCAGACCGGGCACTGCCGGCGGCGGCGGATCGCTCCGCCGTCCTCGGCCACCCGGCTGTCGACCACACGGGAATCGGCGTGCCGGCAATACGGACAGTGCACGACGAATCACTCCTCCCGTGAGGCCGCCGCGGAGGCGACCTGTGGACCAGCCTGGGGACAACTTGTGCGTAACTGACCACTACCTGTGGAAAATTACACCCGTGTAACCACTACATCTAGGGATCCTAGATCGCTGCTCCGACAGTTTGCAAGAACGCTCCGATCCCGCGCGCGTCTCTTTGTTCCAACACTCGCGCGCTCCCGTGTACTCCCGCGTGGCGCCGCCGGAACGGGCCCCGACGGGCGCAAACTATGGCCCGCCGAGGGGGTCAGGAGCCGGGCAGGCAGAAGTCGAAATCGCAGCCGCGGTCCGCTCCCAGAACGTGGTCGCGGAACAACTTTCGGTAGCCGGTGAGTGGCTCGTTCGCACGCGCCGGTAGGTCGGCCCGACGCTTCTCGAGCTCCTCAGATTCAATCAGCAGATCGAGGCGAGCGTCCGAGACCGACAGGCGGATCCGGTCGCCGGTGCGGACCAGTGCCAGCGGTCCACCGAGCGCGGCCTCCGGCGTCACGTGCAGCACGATCGTGCCGTACGCCGTACCGCTCATCCTGGCGTCGGAGATGCGGACCATGTCCCGGACACCACGCTTGGCGAGTTTGGCCGGGATGGGCAGGTAGCCGGCCTCGGGCATGCCTGCGCCCAACGGCCCGGCGTTCTGCAGCACCAGTACGTCGGTCGGCCGCACATCCAGGTCTGGGTCGTCGACACGTGCCGCGAGATCCTCCAACGACGTGAAGACGACTGCACGGCCGGTGGTCTCGAAGAGGGCGGGATCAGCCGCGGACCGCTTGATCAGCGCACCAGACGGCGCCAGCGACCCTCGCAGCCAGACCAGTCCGCCACTTCTCACGGCTCGGTTCGCTCAGTGGTCGCACCACCTCCCGGTCAACCCAGGTGGGGCCTGAGCCCAGCCGCTCCCCCAGCGTCTCCCCGGTCACTGTGAGCGCGGACAGATCCAGCAGGTCCCTTAGCTCATGCAGTACGGCGGGGAGGCCGCCGGACGCATGTAGATCCTCCATGTAGTGCGCACCGGTCGGCTTGAGCTCCACCAGCACCGGTGTGGTGTCACTCAGCTCGTTCAGCTCATCAGGATCGATGGCCAGCCCCAGCCGCCCAGCCATCGCGGTCAGGTGGATCAGCGCATTGGTCGACCCACCGATGGCCTGCAGCACCCGCAGTGCGTTGCGAACGGACGCTGCGGTGACGACCTGGTCCGGCGTACGGCCCGCCATTGCGATCGACACGGCCGCAGCACCCGTGGCCTCACCGATCCGCAATCGGTCGGCGTGCACCGCGGGCGCGGCCGCACTGTCCGGCAGCGCCATGCCGAGCGCCTCCACGATGCAGGCCATGGTGGAGGCGGTGCCCATTACCGCACAGGTCCCCGCAGTGGTGGCCAGGTTGCGCTCCACCTCGCCGATCTCGGTCTCGGAGACGTCACCTGCCCGGTAGCGTGCCCAGAACCGCCGGCAGTCGGTGCACGCGCCGAGCCGCTCGCCCTGGTAGCGGCCGGTCGACATCGGACCGGTCACGAGCTGGATCGCCGGGCGGCCGGCCGAGAACGCACCCATCAGCTGCGCCGGCACCGTCTTGTCGCAACCGCCGACCAGTACGACGGCATCCATCGGCTGCGCGCGGACGAGCTCCTCGACGTCCATCGCCATCAGGTTGCGGCAGACCATCGCTGTGGGTTCGACGAAACTCTCCCCCAGTGAGATGGTCGGGGAACTCCATCGGCAACCCGCCCGCGGCGATGATGCCCCGGGCGACGGACTTGACCAGCTCCGGCTGTTGCCGGTGACAGGGGTTGAAGTCGCTGGTGGACGTGGCGATTCCGACCACCGGCCGATCCAGTGACTCCGGCGACCGGCCGCTCGCGTGCAGGAAGGCGCGCCGCAGGAACCGTGAGAAGTCCCGGTACGCCGTAGCTGACCAGACCGCGATAGATCCCACTCAAGGCAAACCCTCGCTTCGCTCTGCGAGTGAGACTCCCGGCGTCCGACGAAGGTGCTCGGTCAGCAGCCGATACATGCTCTCCGGCGGTACGGCAGCCGGCGGGCGGACCGCGTCGTACGAGATCAGGCCGCGCAGCACCAGACTGCGTTTGCGCAGACCGAGCGCGATCCCGGCCTGGAACTCGAAGTTCACCAGCGGGAGGTAATCGCGCCAGACCGCCCGTGCCGCTTCGAACCCGCCTTCGTTGAAGGCTCCGACGCAGGCGAGGAGGCCTTCGGGGACGGAGAAGCCGGTCATCGCGCCGGCCGCACCGACCGCCAGTTCGTCGAGCAGGCAGGTGCCGCCGAGGCCGCCGAAGATCGGTACGTCGAGTCCGGCCGCCAACTCGGCGACCGCGGGCGGACTCGGCGACGACTCGGACTTGACCGCGACGACCGAGGGCACGTTGCGGATCGCGGCGACCAGGTCGGCGGTGACGATCGGGACTCCGCGGATGACCGGGTAGTCCTGCACCACGAGCGGTCGTTCGGTCCGGTCGGCAACGGCGTTCAGATGTTTGCTCAAGGCATCCGGGTCGCTGGAGTTCACTTGAACCATCAGCCCGGCGAGACGGGATCCGACCACAGGCAGGACGTTCGCAGCCTCCGAGCAGACCTCGTCGAGGCCGAGTGCACTGACGCCGATCACGAGCGGAAGGTCGACAGCGGCAACGACCGTCTCCACCACGGTACGGCGCTCCGCGGGGGTCAGCCGAGCCGCTTCACCGAAGACGCCGAGGACGGTCAGCCCGGTCGCGCCGATCGTCTCGTAGTGCCTGGCCTGCCGTGCCAGCGACTCGGCGTCGACGGCCGATCCATCCGCCGTGAGCGGTGTCGCCAACACCCCCCACACCCCGGGATCCAACGCCATGGAGCTCCTCTCGTTGTCACCGCGGTGGCCACCGTGTACGCCTCCAGGCTCTCGGCGCCACCCTCCCTGCCGTACCCGGACAGCTTCACCCCGCCGAACGGCGAGGACGCGGCCGCCTGCGCCACCTCGTTGACACCGATCATGCCCGCTTCGAGCATCGCGATCGCGGCGTCGGCGCGTTCCAGGTCACTGGTGAACACGTACGCCGCCAAGCCGTACGGAACCGCGTTCGCCTGAGCCAGCCCGTCCTCGATCTCGCCGAACGGCAGGATCGGCATGATCGGCCGAACGGCTCGTCCCGGACTACGGCGGCGTCCGCCGGGACGTCCGCCATACGGTCGGCGGATAGAAGAATCCGCGTCCCTCGGGCTTCACGCCGCCACAGTGGACCTTGCTCGCTGCCGCCGACGATCGCCGCGACAGCCTCCCGCCGCCGGGCGTTCGCCAGCGGTCCGATCTCCAGTCCCGTCGAGCCCGGTCGACCACCAGCGACCGACGAAATGGTCAACGATCGGACCGCTGGACGAAGATCCGGCTGGGCGAGATGCACACCTGGCCTGCGTTGCGGAACTTCGCCCGGACCAGGCGTCCGCCGGACGAGCGAGCTGATCGTCGGCGAGTTCGTCGAAGTCCAGTACGGGCGCATGACCGCCGAGCTCGAGCGTCAACGGCTGCAACCGCTCGGCGGACACCGCACCAGCGTCTGACCGACGGGCACCGAGCCCGTCAGCGTGATCTTCGCGATCACGTCGGAGCCGATCAGCCGCTCACTCACCCGCGGCGGTTCGCCGGTGATCAGGTTGACCACGCCGTCCGGCACGCCCGCGTCGGCCAGGGCTCGCACGAGTCGGCCGCCGTACGTGGTGCTTCGATCGCCGGGCAGACGATGATGCTGCAGCCGTACGCGACCGCGGGTGCGAGTTTGCGGGCCGGGAGGGAGGCCGGGAAGTTCCAGGCCGTGAAGGCGGCGACCGGCCCGATCGGCCGCCGCTCGACCCAAGAGCGGCGACCCGGTGCCGACGGCAACAACCGGCCGTAGGAGCGGAGCGCCTCGCCGGCGAACCAGCTGAAGTACTCCGCCGATTGCTTGACCTCCGCCTCGGCTTCGGCGATCGGTTTGCCTTGTTCCTCGGTCAGGATTGTGGCGATGTCTGACAACCGTTCGAGCAGGAGTCGGCCGGCCCGGTCGAGCACCTCCGCTCTTTCGGCAGGCGCCGTACGCCGCCAGATCGCGAAGCCGGCCGCGGCCGCTGCCAGGGCGTCGTCCAGGTCCGCGTCCGACGCGTTGGGGACCTGGCGACGACCTCCTCGGTGGCCGGATTCAGGACGTCGATCGTCCGGCCGTCCGAGGCCTCCCGCCAGGCACCACCGATGAACATTCAGGCCACCTTGGTCAGAACGACCAGGCTCAGCGAGGGCAACGGGCAGATCGAGTTGGAAGGTCGAACACGCCGTCGACCGTGGAGCTGCGGCATCATCGGCGAACTTCTCGAGACCTTGCCGGGCGGTGATCGCGGCCAGCTGCTCTGGGGTCGGGTCCTGCGGTGAGCCCTGGGCCTGCCAGACGGTGTGACTGTTGCTGTGGCTGTCGTCGATCCGGTAGTGCTGCACGGTCCACTCACCGCTGTCGAGTCCGTCCACCTCGACGTCGACGTGAGTCGTGCCGGCGTCCTCGGCGTACTGATCGTCCGCGTGCCGCCAGACCAGCAGTCGCGACGCTGTCGTCGGTGGAGCTGCGACTCGCGATGACGTCGACCTCCTCGGGCAGTCCGTTGCCCAGGGCACTGATGTCGGAGATGTCGGCAGACTGATCCGAAGCAGCGGCCAGGCGGTCGGTCACCGAGGTGCGCGAAGGCCCGGTAGGCGTTCATCAGCGGCTTCTCGATACCGGATGCGGTGACGAAACTTCTGGTGCCCTCGAAGTAACGTTCGCCCTCCATCGAGAAGCTCCAGGTGGTTGCCTCGTGCACCTTCGCGGTGTCTGCGCGTTGAGGTCGAGCACCTTCTTCATCAGCTTGGCCTGGAACACCGGGTAGTACTCGTTGTTGCGGTAGGCAAAGTTCGCGTTGTCGTAGATGCCCCAGTGCGCGGGCACCGAGGCGTCGCACTCGTCCACGATCACCGGTGCAGCCGACGTACTGCGGGAACTGCTCGATGACGGCGAGCGCGCGGTCGATCTCGCGGAGCATCTTCGGCGTCGACGGGCACTCCTTCACCGGCGCCGGTGCGCCGATCGGGCCGTAGGTGCGCCAGGGCGTGAAGTGCGAGCCCTTGGTGTGGAAGGAGACGAAGTCGACGGGCAGGTCGCGGTCGGCGCAGGCCTGCAGGAAGCCGTGCAGGAAGACCGGGCCGCCCGCCTTGCCACGGCCGTGGTCGCCGGTGGTCGGGCCACCGACCTGGGCGTCGGGGAGGCGCTTGCGGCGCGCGCGGTGACTTCGTAAGGTCGTAGAACTGCTCCGGGTGCCGCGCCAGTAGGAGATGTCGGGCTCGTTCCAGAGTTCCCAGAGCCAGTGCGGACCTCGTCGACTCCGTATCGCTCGACGTCAGTGTTCGACAAGTGCCGCTACCAGACCACCCCACTTCTGGTAGTCCTTGGGCGGGTATGACCACCAGCCCGGCCTCGTACGCGCTGTACTGGCTCGGGGCTGTTCTCGAACGGGAAGCTCGGTCTTGGCCTCGTCCGGGACGAGCGCGAGCGGGGTGAAGGCGAGTTCGACCAGCGGCATGGTGACCGGCGCCGACGATCGCGTCGTACGCTGATCGGCGATGGTGAAGTCGTAGAACGGCTTGCCGTCCGCGTCCTCGTGGTAGACGTTGCCGCTCCCCCAGTGCGGCAGGACCAGTCCGGTGCCGCTGTTGAAGATGTTGTGCGGGCGGACGTGGTACGGCGTCTCCGCGAAACTCACCGATGCGCTGAGGTTCCGCTGCGGCCGAGGTGTAGGTCCAGTTGATCTCGTCGTACCCGAGGCTGGCCCACGGACGGTCGAGGACGCCGAGGTCGCTTTGAGCGTCGACGGTCACCCGAGCGGCACGCAGAGGGGCGGCGTCGGGGTCGGAGGGGGCGTACGGGAGTCGTTGAACGGCGCTGGGAGAGGCGTTCTGGGTCTGATCCTGGGTCATATCAGCCTTTCAGTCCGGTGGTGCTGATGCCGGCGATGATGAATCGCTGGGCGAACAGGAAGACGCAGCAGTGGTGGAGTGATCGCGAGAGCCGCCGAGGCCATCACGACGCCGTAGTCGACGTCGCCGTACGCCGATCGGAACGTGACGAGGGCCAGCGGGAGGGTCTGCATACTCGGTGAGCTGGTCGAGATGAGCGGCCAGAGGAAGTCGTTCCAGGAGCCCAGGAACACCAGGATCCCGAGAGTGGCCAGGGCCGGGCGGATCAGCGGACGACGACGTACCGGTAGATCTGCCAGGCTTCCACCGTCGGCCTTGGCCGCGGCGACCAGGTCAGGCGGGAGATTCACGATGAACTGTCTGACAAGTACAACTCCCAGCAAAGACACGATGTGTGGCAGAGCCAACGCGCCATACGTGTTCAGCAGGCCGAGCTCGCGGAACTGCTGGAAGAGCGGGACGAGGACGACCTCGCCCGGGATCAGCATCGTGGCCAGCAGCAGCCCGAAGACGCGCGGCGTTGCCGCGGAACCAGAGCTTGGCCAGCCCGTAGCCGGCCACCGAGCAGACCAGCATGGCGAGGACTGTGGAGACGACGGCGACGACCGTGCTGTTGAAGAAGGCGATGAAGATGTTGACCGCCCGGCCGCCGGGATCGACGAGCATCTCCCAGTTGGCCAGCGTCGGGTCACTCGGCAGCAGCCGGCTGCCCGGTGTGGTCGAGCCTTCGAAAGACGACGAGAGCGTCCAGAGCAGGGGCAATCCCCACAGGACCGCGAATACGAGAGCCGCTGCCGTTGCCAGCCAGCGGGCGCGGCGGCGTTGAGCTCGGGCGGTTGTCGCGACAGCTGCGGGTCGTGGGCGTTGCCCGGTGCGAGGTACTTGCGCGGTGTCGGTCATGACTTCACGCTCCGTCGGCTGACGATCTGATGGACGACCGTGACCACGAGGATGATGAGTGCGAGCAGCCAGCCGATCGCGGCGGCGTACCCGGTCCGGAAGTCGCGGAAGCCGTCTCGTAAGCATCTTCAGTTCGACGCGAGTGCTGCCGCTCGGACCGCCCTGGGTCAACAGGTAGACCTGGGCGAATATGTTGAACGAGTCGATGAGTCGCAACAACACAACCAAGCCAAGTACTGGTGCAATACCAGGCAACGTGACATACCTAAACTGCTGCCACCTGCCGGCTTCGTCGATCCGGGCGATTCGTACAACGGCTTCGGGATGTCCTGCAGCGCGGCGAGCAGGAGAGCACTGGGAAGCCGTCGCGCCACCAGAGCGTCAGCAGTACAATGGCATCCATCGCTGTGATCTGGCTCGGTCAACCACTGTTGGACTGGCAGCCCGACGGCTTTCAGGATGGTGTTGAGTGAGCCGTCCACCGGGTCGAGTACGAGGGTCCAGATCAGGGCGACGGCCGCGCCCGGGAGGAGATACGGACCGACGAAGGCCGCGCGGAGCATGTTGCGACCGGACAGGTCCCGGTTGAGGACGAGGACGAGGATCAGGCCGAAGGCACCAGCACCGGACCTTGAGTACGACGAACAGGACGGTGTGACCGAGCGCGGCCCGCAGTCGCCGGCGCCCAAGTGGCGTAGTTCGACATGCCGACGAAACACCGGTGCCTGCCAGAACTGACTCGGTCAGGCCAGGTAGAAGCCGCGGACGACCGGGACCGCCCAGAGGAAGAGGAACAGGAACCCGCATGGGGCCTGATGTTCAGCTCCGACCTCGACCGCGGTTTCTCGGCCTGACGCCGTACGGGCGACTGAGATGCGCGAGGTCAGAACACTCATCTCGGCTCCCGCATGCTCTCGGTCGCGCGGCCGTGGCCCGGCGAAGCTCGGTCGCCACGTCCGCGCCCTGGCAGACGACGTCGCGAGCGCGTCGTCCAGGTACTCGAACTCCTGGGTCCAGCGATAGGCGTACGGCGCGAACCGGGCGTGCTTGGCCTCGTCGATGACAGACGCATCCGCGCACCCACCGGGTCGTTGCCCTTGGCAATGGCCGCGGCGCCCGCCGCGCTCGCCGAGCCGGGCGTCGGCGCAGTCGACGCTGCCCTCGCGGACCAGCCAGGCGATGAACTTCTGCGCCTCGGCCTGGATCCACTCGTTGTTCTTGCGCTGCTTCGGGATGCAGTAGATGTGCGAGGTCGCCACCACCGAGCGCGGCCCGGCGAAGAACTGCGGCAGCGGCGCGACGTCGAGCTGGGTGCCCTGCTGGGCGTTGGTCTTCATCAGCTGGGACAGCACCCAGGGAAAGGTGATGACCATGCCGACCTTCTGGTTGCGGAACAGCGCGCCGAGCTGCGGTCCGGCGAGCTGGCCGGCTCGACCTGGTAGCGATGGAAGAGCACCGTTCGAACTGGCCGGCGTCGATGCCCGCCGGCTCGGTGAACAGGGCGCGACTGTCCGCGGCGATCAGATCGTCGCCGGCCTGCCAGTCGAAGGTGAGCCAGGGATTGAAGGTGCCGGTCTCGCGGATGAAGCCCCACGGGCCGGTCTTCTTCAGGGCCTTGGCGGCCGCGACAACTCGGCGCCGGTGGTGGGCGGGCGGTCCGGGTCCAGACCGGCCTTCTCGAACAGGGCGCGGTTGTATCCGAGGGCCGCGGGTCCGGTGCTCATCGTGACGCCGTACTGGCGGCCCTCGATGTTGGCGAGCTGCCAGGTGCCGTCGATGAAGTCGTCCTGGCCGAAGCCGAGATCCTTGAAGTGATCGTGCTCATTTACGGCGCAGCGGCGATCACTAGCTGGGAGCGCGATGCGCGGCCGGCGCGAAACCCGCGCCAGCGCCGCATCTACGTCCTTGGACAGGCAGTCGCTACCGTACGCCGGTGCGGTGAACCATACGACGACGTCGTCCTGGGAGCTGTTGTATCGATCAACAATCTTCTGCATCAACGCGCCGTCGGGCCCGGTGTAGAAGGTGGTGAACTCCAGGACCCGCCCACCACCCCGCGTCGTGTCGTCGAACGGCGAGGAACAACCGGCAAGAACAGCCGCACCACCGACGCCCAGACCAAGCAACTTGCGCCGGGACAAGGCAGCGGGTGGGACAGGAGCCGCGGCGGTGGGGGAGGGCGACGCGGCACTGGGTGGAAGGGGTGCGGCGGTAGGTAAGGCGGTCGGGGCCCTGGGGCGGGGCGGCAGGCGGAGCCGTGGGCGGGGCGGCAGGCGGAGCCGTGCGCGCCGCCGCGCGCGCAGCCGTGCGCGCCGCGGCGCGCGCAGCCGTGCGCGCCGCGGCGCGCGCAGCCGTGGCGCGCGGCGGGCGGAGCCGTGGGCGGGGTGGCCGCGGGGTGGGTGGGGACTGGGGTGGAGGGCGGAGTGGGCAGCACGGGTCTCCCTCGGGGCGAGTGGAGTCGAGAGGTTGCGGGCCGGGTAGCCGGGCCTGGCTGGGGGAGGGCGGCGCCGGGATCGCCGGACGCCGGGTCTCGCCGTGTGGGGGTCTACCGGTTAGCCTGATCTCGGCATTGTCAAAAGTCAATGGTTAACAATCGACAATTTACACCGATGGAGGACAGACGTCGGCGGACCGCTGGAGCAGCTCGCCCGGCAGACCGAGCGCAGCCCCGCGCTGTGGGCGACCGTCGTACCCGCGATTCGTCAGATGATCGTCAGCGGCGCCCTGGCCCCCGGCCAGCATCTCCCCGAGGGTGAGTTGGCGACCGCCCTCGACATGAGTCGCGGCCCGATCCGCGAGGCGCTGATCGAGCTCGATCGGGAGGGTCTCGTCGTACTGCGCCGGCACCGCGGCGCGCAGGTGATCTCGCTGGCCGACGAGGACGTCGAGGAGATCTACACGCTCCGGCTGAGCCTGGAGCAATTGGCGATCAAGCGGGCCCTCCCCCGGTTGACCGACGGACATCTGTCGACGATGGACGACGTACTCGAGAAGATGCGAGCACTCGCCCGGACTACGAGCCGCAGACCGCGCTGGATCTGGACTTCGCGTTCCACGATGTGCCGAGCACAAGGCGATCCGCGACATCATCGCGGGCGGTGACGAGGCGGCCGCCGTGGAGGCGATCGACAACCACCTCACCGGCGCCTATCACCGCCTCATCGCCGCCCGCCACGACGGCTGACCGCTCGACTTTGTGCACCGCTCGAGCACCACGCCTCGGCGTGTCGTGGATGAGCGGTGCACAAAGTGCGACGCACAGCGGACGTCAGCGCGCGGCGAGGGCGGTGGCTTCGGCGACGATCTGCTGCCGGCGTACGGCGTTCAGACCACGAGCCGCCGGGCTGTTCGCGTACGTCGCGAGGACGGCGTACTGCTTCTGACCGAGCAATGTCGTCATCGTCGAAACGGTCGACGGCGTGGCGCCCGAGGTCAGGATCAGGCTCGCAAGCCCCGTCGGCGTCGCGATCACGTCGAAGCTGCTCTCGACGGTCGAGCCGGCAACTGTTGCCCTCAGAACGTGCTTGCCGGCCGCCAGCGTCGTGGTGTCGACAAACGAACCGTTGACAATCGCCACCCCGTCAAGCGTGATCGCGACCGGCTCGGCCGAGTTGTTGCCAACAGCAACACGCAGCGCCTGGGCCCGGTCGATCCGCTCTCCCGCGCCCGGGCTGAGGATGGTCGCGGCCGGCTTGACCCGCTGCGCGAACGCGGCGTTCCAGCCCGCCAGCTCGGCCGGCCGGTTCGTGATGATGCCGTCCACGCCGGCCTTCTCCAACGCGTTCCAGCGGGTCGCGTCGTCCACGGTCCACACGTTCACCGCGACGCCGGCCGCGTGCAGGTCGGCGACGATGCCCGGGCGGGTCTGGAACGCGGCGTCCGACGGGTTGTACGCCGACAGCTCGAGGTCCTTCGCGATCGCGACCGGATCCGGGTCTAGCGTCGACCGGAGCAGACCGAGCGGCAGCTCCGGCGCGAGTTCACGGACCCACCGCAGGTGCTGCGGCTCGAAGCTCTGCACGAACACCCGGCTGCTCATCCCGCGATCGTGGATCTCCCGCACGATCCGCTCGACCGACGCGCGAGTGTGCTCACCCTTGACCTCGAGCAGCAGGTTGCCACCGCGCGTCTTGAGTCCGTCGAGCTGCGACGCCAGGGTCGGCACGCGCTGCCCGACGTACGCGGGCGCGAACCAGGACCCCGCGTCCAGCCCGGCCACCTGAGCCGCCGTCAGCGACCGGACCGCGCCGGTGCCGTCCGTCGTGCGATCAACAGTGGTGTCATGCAGGATCACGGGTACGCCGTCCTGCGTCGGCTGGACGTCGTTCTCGATCCACTCGGCCCTGGCTCGACGGGCGACCTCGTCCGACGCGGCCGTGTTCTCGGGTGCCGCCGCCGAGCCACCGCGGTGCGCCCAGACCCGCAGCGGTGCACCCGGCGTGCGGATGAACGACTCCTTGTCGAGCGGCGTGACCTTGAGGTCGTCGAACGAGACGGTCGCCCCGTTCACGAGCAGCCCCTGCACGCCCGTCGTACTGCGGTTCACCATCGTGGTGCGCAGCGACTCGCGACCGTCGACGTACCAGGTGGCGCGGGTTCCGCGGACCTCGACCGCGACGGCGACCTCCTTGCCGATGCCGACCTGGAGCGGCGCGGCGGCGGTGTCGGTGACATTCCAGGTGTTGGTCGGCGTGCGCTGCGCGAACTCGAGGCCGTTGGTCGCGGTCGAACCGTTCCGCAGCGTCGCGATCGACCACGGGACCGCGCCGCTCGGAGCGAGGTCGAGACCGAACGCGACCCAGCGGGCGCCGTCGAGCGCGGAGTCGAACCGCAGGTGGCTCTCGATCCGGAAGTCGGTCAGCGGGCTGCCGAAGGTGATGCGGCTCTGCTGGCTCGCACTGGCCGACGTACCGACCAGCCGCCCGCCCTGGACCTTCCAGGTGCCGTCGACGACGGACCAGCCGGCCGGCAGCGTCGTACCGTCGAAGGTCTCGTTGACTGTCGGGGTAGGCCCGGCCGCCGGCTCGGCGACTGCGGCCGGCGCAGACGTGGTCAGGAAGGCGGTAATGGTGGCTCCGGTGGCGAGCGCGGCCAGTACTGCACGGGGGCGGCGTGACATCAGCATCATGGCCAACGACCGTAGGAAACCGACACCAACGGCGTCAGAGCAGGTGATGAATTGACCGCCAACACAGGGTGGATCCAGCCGATGCGTGAGGATGGCGGCATGAAGCCGGTAATTCTTGATGTCGACACCGGGCTGGACGACGCCTGTGCGTTGCTGCTCGCCGCCCGCCACCCTGACCTCGACCTGAAGGCAGTGACCTGTGTGGGCGGCAACGTCGGTCTGGACGACGTTGTGGTCAACACACTGACGGTGCTGGAGGCTGCCGGCCGTACTGACGTGCCGGTGGCGGCTGGCGCCGCCGTACCCCTGCTCCAACCCGTCCGCGCCGCTCCCCACGTGCACGGCGCCGACGGACTCGGCAACCTCGATTGGCCCCGCTCCACGCGTACGGCGGGCGCCGGCCAGGCGGTCGAACTACTACGCGACGTGCTGCGTGCAGCCGCGGCGTCAGGTGAGCTGGTGACCCTCATCCCGCTGGCACCGATGACGAACATCGCACTGCTGCTCCGCACCTACCCCGACACCGCGGCCGGGCTGCGCGAGATCGTGTTCATGGGCGGCGCGGCCGGGATCGGCAATGCGACCGCTTCGGCGGAGTTCAACATCTGGACCGATCCGGAGGCGGCCGCGGTCGTGCTCAGTGCTGCGAGCGAGCTCGGCGTACCGGTGACGATGTACGGCCTGGACGTGTTCTACGACGTGGAGATCTCGCTGGATCAGGCGCGGTCGCTGGGCGGTTCGCCGTCGGCCGAGCTCGCGCGGAAGCTGATCGAGAAGCGGAGCGAGCTCTACCAGTCCGACGACGGCGCGAGCATCGGCGACGGCGGCGCGGTCTGTGCGGTGATCGATCCGGCCGGGCTCACCACGCAGTCGTTCCCGCTGCGCGTCGAACTCTCCGGCACTTGGTCACGCGGCCGGACGATCGTCGACACTCGCGACTGGTCCGCCGACCTCACCAGCGATCCGCATGGCTCGTCGCCGACCGTCGTACAGGTGGCGACGGCTGTGGACGGCGCGCGGTACGCCGATCTCTGGCTGAGCACGGTCAAGTAGCCAGCAACTCCTTCAGGCGGGCTCGTACGCCGCCCATGAACAGGTCGAGCCCATCACTGAACCGGTCGGGCGTGGTCGGCTCGGCCACGACGGCAGCGAGCGTCCAGTGCGCGCTGGTCTCGAAGATGGCGCGGGCCTGCGGCTCGGGTACGCCGAGATCCACGAGCGAGCGGATCTGCACGCGGACGAGTTCGGCGCGCGATCCCTCGCCCCGATCGCGATCGGGCGTCGCCTTCAACTGGATCAGGCCGGCCAGCCCGGGGTGGTCGGCGTAGAAGTCGCGCAACTCGAGCGAGCCGGCGATGGTGACCGCGATCCAGTCGTCGACGGAGTGGATCCCGTCGTACGCCGTGAGGTCCGCAGCGAGCTGGTCGAACGCGTTGCGCGCGACCAGCTCGAGAAGCTCGTCCTTGTTGCGGACGTGATGGTAGAGCGAGGGAGCGCGGACCTGCAGGTGCTCGGCCACCGAGCGCATGGTCAGACCGGAGACTCCGACGGCTCGGATGATCGCCAGCGCGGCGTCGGCGATCGCGCTCGCCGAGATCCCGGCCGCCGTGTGTGACGACGGATCGCGTCTGCTCACGGAAACCTCATTGTCGGCGCGGTGCGGCACGGCTACGGTTGCTGTCTAACAGCATTAGACAGCCTACCCGAGGACGGCCCCCGTGCCTGGACTGCGCCCGACCTATCCGCTGCGAACCGAGCGACTCGAGCTGCGGCCGCACCGGATGGACGACCTGGACGACCTGTACGCGTTCCACTCGCGGCCGGAGGTGGTGCGGTACACGCCATGGCCGGTACGTGATCGCGAACAGACGCGCACAGCGCTCAAGGCCAAGCTCACCCAGGACGCGCTGACCGAGCCAGGCCAGTGGCTCGTGCTCGCAATCGAGTTGCGCGAGACCGGCACGGTGATCGGCGAGGTCCTGCTCAAGTGGGCCAGCGAGTCCGACCATCAGGGCGAGATCGGGTACGCGATTCATACCGACTACCAGGGCAAGGGCTATGCATCCGAGGCCGCCCGCGAGATGCTGCGGCTCGGCTTCGACGAACTCGGGCTGCACCGGATCTGCGCCATCCTCGACGACCGCAACACCCCGTCGGCACTCCTGCTCGAACGCCTCGGCATGCGCCGCGAAGGCCATCTCCTCGAGTGCGCGTTCTTCAAGGGCGAATGGGCGAGCGAGTACGTGTACGCGCTCCGCGAGAACGAATGGCGCACCAGCCGCGCCTGAACCCGCTGCTTTACTGGGCTGGGGAGGGTTGCGATGGGGATCGACAACCAGATCTACAACCGGATCGGCGACAGTTGGTGGGACGAGGCCAACCCGCTGAACATGCTGCACGGGAGTTTCACGCCGGGGCGGTTCGCCTACTTCCGCGCCGTACTCGAGCGGACCGGGCTGGATCCCACCGGATTGCGGGCTCTGGACGTCGGGTGCGGCGGCGGGTTCATGGCGGAAGAGTTCGCGCGACTCGGATGCCGGGTGCTCGGGGTCGATCCGTCAGCGGTGTCGGTCAAGACCGCCCGGCGACATGCGGATTCGTCCACGCTGGAGATCGAGTACGCCGTTGCCACCGGCGAGCAACTCCCGTTGGACAGCGAGACCTTTGACCTCGCGTGCTGCTGTGACGTGCTCGAGCACGTGTCGGACCTGGATCTGGTCATCAAGGAGACGGCCCGCGTCCTCAAGCCCGGCGGGCTCTACCTGTTCGACACGATCAACCGGACCACCGCGAGCAAGGTGCTGGCCATCAAGGTGATGCAGGACTGGAGGTTGACCAGAGTCGTCGACACCCAGTTGCACTCCTGGGAGATGTTCGTCAAGCCGACGGAACTCGAGGAGACCCTGCGCCGGCACACTTTGCGGCTCGGCGAGATCACCGGTCTCGGACCACGGTCGAACAAGGCGGCCCTGCTGTGGAACTTCTTCCAGGCCCGGCGCGGTCGCATCACCTTCGGCCAACTGAGCCGGCGGATGGACGTCGGTCAGGTCAGGAACACCGCGGTCTCGTACCTGGGCTACGCCACGAAGGCACTCTGACCGCCGGCCGGGATCCGCGACCGCCGGGCGGGATCGTGGCTGCCGGGCGGGATCCGCGACTGCCGGGCGGGACCGAGGCGCCGGGCGGGATCAGCGGGCGATCGGGATCTGGAGGGTCTGGCCGGGGACCACATCGGCCGGGGTCGCGAGTTTGTTCAGGTCGGCGATCCGCTCGACCACGATGGCCGGGTCCTCGGTCGGATTCGTGTCCTGGGCGATGGACCAGAGCGTCTCACCGGGCGCTACCTGGACCGGGACCGTGTGGGTGAAGTTCGGACCGGGCTCGAGCACACCGGTGACACGCAGGCCCAGAACGACGATCGCCGAGCCGAACACGATCACGGACAACGCGGTCAGCAGCATCCGGCCGCGCCGGGTCAGTCGCAGCGCCGGCGCCTCGGTCTCGGCGACGGCTCGGCGTCGCACTCGCGCACCATGCGCACCATGCGCACCATGCGCACCATGGCCGTCGGCGACCCGGCGTCCGAGGTCTTCACCCGAGCAGGCACGGACAGGCATCCGCTCGGTCGTCGTGCCCGCGATCCTGGGCCGGCGGCGCGGGCGGGCGTCGGGCACCGCCTCGGGTGCTTGGCGCGCCGCGAGTGCGTCTGCCGCGAGAGCCGCTGTGCTCATCGGATCCTCCAGACCTCGTTCAGACCTCGTCCTGCGGTGTCGATCCCTGTCGATCTCTGT
Source organism: uncultured Actinomycetota bacterium (assembly GCA_963770725.1). GTDB lineage: Bacteria > Actinomycetota > Actinomycetes > Propionibacteriales > Kribbellaceae > Kribbella. The sequence goes on along the minus strand of CAVYQT010000002.1, from coordinate 22,140 downwards.
CTACCGGCCGCCTCCGACAGTTTCCGCGGCGGACCGGCCCGAACACCTGTTCGATCGAATGCCTGTACGAATGATTAACCGACCCGCACCCGTTGCGCAACCATCTCCAACCGGGACACGCCCAGGAAATTCCTCGGACCGTGCGCGCCTCATAACCCGACACACGAACAAACGTACGAACCGACACGCCTTCGAACAGATGTTTGAAGAATCTCAGGATTCGGTCTACGGTCGTGTCAGTCGAGCAAGCTTGGCCGGTGCGGGACCGCCGGCCCGACCCGAGGAGCAACCACCGATGGCCAGGACGCCGAGCGGTTCCAGCAAGGACGACCGGACCACGGACCAGACCGCCACGGACCAGACCGTGGCCGAGCTGCCCGACGGTCCGGCCGACGCGACCGGGCTGACGCCACGCCAGCGCCGCGTCCTGGACGTCATCCGCGATTCGGTGGATCGCCGCGGCTACCCGCCGTCGATGCGCGAGATCGGTGAGCGGGTCGGCCTGACCAGCTCGTCGTCGGTGTCGCACCAGCTCCGTGTGCTGGAGCAGAAGGGCCTGCTCCGCCGCGACCCGAACCGTCCGCGCGCGATCGAGGTCCGCTACCCCGGCGAGGTCGACGCCGCGGCCCGCCGGACCGCACTCGGTTCGGTCCGCCAGACGACGTACGACGAAACCGGTGCGGGCGACGTGCACGCGGACGCGGCGTACGTGCCGGTGGTCGGCCGGATCGCCGCCGGTGGCCCGATCCTGGCCGAGCAGGAGATCGAAGAGGTCTTCCCGCTGCCGAAGGCCATGGTCGGCGAGGGCACGCTGTTCATGCTCCGGGTCAAGGGTGAGTCGATGATCGAGGCGGCGATCTGCGACGGCGACTGGGTCGTGGTGCGCCAGCAGCCGAACGCGGAGAACGGTGACATCGTCGCTGCCATGATCGACGGCGAGGCGACGGTGAAGACGTTCAAGAAGACCAAAACCGAGATCCTGCTGCTACCACACAACCCGGCGTTCGAGCCGATCGACGGCAAGGACGCGATCATTCTCGGAAAGGTCGTAACAGTTCTGCGCCGAGTCTGACATCTCAGACGACGCGCGAAGTCGGGCGTGTCGTGTCAGCATTGAGTCATGACGACTGTCTATGACTTCAGCGCCCGCCGGATCGAAGGCAATGAACAGTCTCTTGCCGATTTCCGCGACCAGGTGCTCCTGGTGGTCAACACGGCGTCGCAGTGCAGCCAAACCTCGCAGTACACCGGTCTACAGAAGCTCTACAAGGCATATCGCCGGCAGGGCTTCTCGGTGCTTGGCTTCCCCTGCGACCAGTTCGGCCACCAGGAGCCTGGTGACGAGAACGAGATCGCGAACTTCTGTTCGACGATCTATCACGTCACGTTCCCGATGTTCGCCAAGATCGACGTCAACGGCTCGAAGGCGCTTCCGCTGTACAACTGGCTGAAGCGTGAGCAGGGCGGCCTGCTGGGCGGACGGATCAAGTGGAACTTCACCAAGTTCCTGATCGGGCGGGACGGCGGGGTGATCGCACGGTACGCGCCGACCCATTCTCCCGAGAAACTGGCCGACAAGATCGAGGCGGCGCTCGCGATTCCCGCACCATCCCGGGAAGCGAACGACTGACCCACCCGGGCGGAATCGACGGCGGCGATTCCGCACGTAGCGGTTACTGACGTGAAAGCACCACAGTTCGTCTCGGTGTTGGCTGAAATCCGCACGGATTTGAGACACCTGAACACCATCCGTCGCAGCGCCGCACCATTCGCACCGCATTCCGAACATTTCCCGGGGCCGCCCGTGTCTGCCCATTCGAGGCGCACCCGTCCTGGCGCACGAGAACATTCGCGTGCATTCGCACCGCCGTTGCCCATCATTCGAGACCGGCCTGGACCACAGTATTCGGGACCGGCTCAGACCAGAACAGATTCCGGGTTGATGTCCAGCCGGAGGCCGCGCCAGACCGGGTGGCGGAGCCGGGAATCGGCGGCCCACCCGGAGTAGGTGACTTCGGCAACCAGGGCCGGGTCGAGCCAGTGGGCCCGGCGGCGGTCCGACGTGGGGATCGTGCCGGGGTCGAAGGGCGGCTGATCGATCTCCAGGCCGGCGAGCTCGGCGCTGAGCAGGTCGAGGGTGGCGAAGTCGAGACCGGAGCCGACCTTGCCGATCAGGAGCAGTTCGCCGCCCGGCTCGGCGTAGGCGCCGCAGTAGAAGGAGCCGATCTTCCCGGTGCGGTTGCCCTCCCCCGGATGCCAGCCGCACAGGATCACGTCCCGCGTCTTCACCGGCTTGACCTTGACCCAGTCCGCACTCCGACGGCCGGCCAGGTACCGCGACTTCCGGCGTTTCGCGACCACCCCCTCGAGCCCGGTCGACACCGACAACTCCAGCGCCGCGTCACCGTCGTCGTACGCGGGTGGAATCTCCCAGAACGGGTCGCCGATCTCGAGTGAGTCGAGCAGGCCGCGCCGGTCGTCGTACGTTGCGTCGAGCAACCACTTGCCGTCGAAGCGGAGCAGGTCGAAGAGCCGGACGGAGACCGGGACCTCGGTGATCAGGTGCCGCAGCTGGCGTGGATCCCGGACGTGCATCCGCCGTTGCAGCAGACCGAACGACGGTGCCCCGTTCTCGTCCAGGGTGACGATCTCCCCGTCCAGTACGGCGGGCAACCGCAGGCCCGGCGCCGAAGCCAGACCGATCAGCTCGGGATAGCCGCCGGACACGTCGCGACTGTTCCGCGACCACAGCCGGCAGACGCCGTCGTCCACCTCGGCGATGACCCGGATGCCGTCCCACTTCATCTCGTACGACCAGCCGACCCCCGTCGGCAGCTCCCCGAGCGCCGCCATCATCGGCAGCACCGGCGGGCTGGTCACCGGACTCATGACGACTGCAGTCGCTTCAGGGCGCCGAGCACCTTCTCACGATCGGCGGTGGGCCACATCGGAGGCAAGGAGGCACGCAGGAAGGCGCCGTACCGCTGGGTGACGATGCGGGGGTCGAGGATGGCGACCACGCCGCGGTCGCTGCTTCGGCGGATCAACCGGCCGGTCCCCTGGGCGAGCAGCAGCGCGGCATGGGTCGCGGCGACCGCCATGAACCCGTTCCCGCCGGCTTCGTCGACCGCACGCTGACGAGCAGACATCAACGGCTCGTCCGGGCGCGGGAACGGCACTCGGTCGATGATCACCAGGTTGCAGGTCGAGCCCGGTACGTCGATGCCTTGCCACAGCGAGAGCGTGCCGAACAGCGATGTCTCCGGATCGTCGACGAATTCACGGGCCAGCTCGCCCAGTTGCGCATCGCCCTGGCACAGCACCTTGAGATCGGTCGCTTCCCGCACCGCGGCCGTCGCCGCCTCGGCCGCCCGGCGGGACGAGAACAACCCGAGCGTCCGGCCGCCGGCGGCCGTCACCAGGTCGATGATCTCGTCGAACTGCTTCTGCCCCAGACCGTCGCGATGTGGCGGCGGCAGGTGCTTGGCGACGTACAGGATGGCCTGTTTCTCGTACTCGAACGGCGAGCCGACGTCGAGGCCGCGCCACGGCAGCGGCCCGGTGTCCGAGGCCTCCCCCAGGTCAGGCATCTCGTCGTCGTCGGCGAGTTTGTCGGACGGCCGCAGCCCCACCTGCCGGGCGATCGAGTCGAAGTCACCGCCGAGGGTGAGCGTCGCCGAGGTCAGTACGGCGGTCCGGTCCTTCAGCACGAGCTCGCGCAGCAGACCGGCCACGGTCAGCGGGGCGATTCGCAGCTCGCGGCCGAAGCGGTCCCGGTCGACCATCCAGACGACGTCGGAGTCGCTCAGCGCCGCGACGCGTTCGGACACATCGAAGATCTCCTTGACCGCACCCTTCGACTGCCGCTTGGCGCCGTCCGGATCGTCGTCCTTGTCGTCGGACTTCTTGTTGAGGTCGGAGTACAGCGAGCGGGCGGCGTCGCGGACCAGCGCGGCCGCCTCGAGCACCGGACCGTTCGAGGCCTCGATCCGTCCTTCGCGCGTCCCGTCCAGAGCGGCGCGCAGCGCGTCCGAGGCGTCGATCAGGTCGTCGGCCTTGTCGTCGTCGACGAACCGGCGGGAACGCTTCGCGGCCCGCTCGACCATCTGCGGCGACAGCTCGTCACCCGCGGCACCGGTCACCCGGGCCGGCAGCTCGTGCGCCTCGTCGACGATGATCACGTCGTGCTCCGGCAGGACCGTGCGGTTCTCGAAGGCGTCGATCGACAGCAGCGCGTGGTTCGTGATCACGATGTCGGACTTGCGGGCCTGATCCTTGGCCTTCTCGGCGAAGCATTCCTCGCCGTACGGGCACTTCTGCGCACCGAGGCACTCACGAGCCGCGATCGCGACCTGCTGCCAGGCCTGGTACTGATGCGAGGGCGCGTGGTCACGATCGCCGGCCTCGCCGTCGAGCAACTGCTGCTCAGCCCAGTCGCGCAGCTCCAGCACCTGCTGGCCGATCTGGCCGGGCGGCGGCACGTCGATGAGCATGCCGTCGTCATCCGGTGCACCCTCACGGATCCGGTGCAGGCAGGCGTAGTTGTTGCGGCCCTTCTGGATCGCGTACGTCGGTCTGCGCGGCAGCAACTTCTCCGTCGCGTCCAGCAACGCGGGGACGTCGCGGTCGACCAACTGTGACTGCAGGGCCAGCGTCGCGGTGGAGACCACGACGCGCCGGTCCTCGATCGCATGGAGGAGCGCGGGAACGAGGTAACCGAGCGACTTACCGGTGCCGGTGCCCGCCTGGACGAGGAGGTGAGAGCCGTCGTGCATGGAGGTATTGACGGCCTCGGCCATCTCCACCTGACCAGGCCGGGTCTGACCGTTGATACCGGACACAGCGGCTTCGAGCAGTTCGCGTACGTCAACTCCCACCGCCACACCCTAGCCCGCGCGGAGGACAGATTTCCGGTCCGGCGGGCAGCGTGTGGACAACCGCGGAATTCAGGCAGCCTCAGACAACGGCGCCGCGGTCCGGCTGCGCGTCCCGGTCCACCTGCGGCCGCTTCGGACGCGGTGGCGGGGCCGGATACCGGCGCTCCAACTCGAGCAGCAGCGGGGCCGCAGTGAGGTTCGACGAGTACGTGCCGACCAGGATGCCCAGCAACAGGGCGAGCGCGAAGTCGGCCAGCGAGTCGCCGCCGAGGAACAGCAACGCGCTCAGGATGAACAGCGTCGAGATACCGGTGTTGATGGTTCGCGGCAACACGTTCACGATCGCGGTGTCGATGACCGGCCCGAGGTTCTCGGTGGCGCGGGCGCTGCGCGTCTCCCGGATCCGGTCGAAGACCACGACGGAGTCGTTCACCGTGTATCCGATGATGGTCAGGATCGCGGCCAGGAAGATGCCGTCGATCGGTTTCCCGGTCCAAGCGAACACCCCGATCACGACCGCGACGTTCTGCAGCAGCGCCAGTACGGCGCCCGCGCCGAACGTCCATCGGAACCGCGCGGCCAGGTAGAGCAACTGCGCCAGCAACGCGATCCCGAGCGCGATCAGCCCCTTGTTCCGCAGCTCGCTGCCCAGCGACGGGCCGATGCTCTCGTTCCGGATCAGTTCGGTCCCGCCGCCGATCTCGGAGATCGACTCGCGGATCTTCTCCGCCTCGTCGTCGCTGATCGTCCCGGTCCGCACCGTGATGTCGTCGGTACCGGACGACTGGACCACCGCGTTCGGGTAGCCGGCCTCGGCCACCGCGGCCCGGGCCTGGTCCGGCGTGATCTGTTGCGCGGTGCTCGACCTCGAGCAACCGTCCGCCGGTGAACTCGATGCCGAGGTTCAGCCCGCGGACGACGACGCCCGCGAGGGCGACGACGATCACCGCTGCCGTGATCAGCAGCCAGCGCCGGCTGTGCTGCATCAGCGACGGACGCCGCGCCTCCAGCCAGGTCCGGACCCTGCCGTGGCCGGCGATACCGCTGAGGCCCGGACGCTTCAGGACGAACTTGCGAGACACGGCGAACTCGGCCAGGACGCGTACCACCACCAGCGCGGACAACACCGACGCGATCACACCGATGCTCAACGTGACACCGAAGCCGCGGACCGGGCCGGCGGCCAGGAAGAACAGCAGACCGGCGGCCAGCAGGGTGGTGATGTTCGAGTCGGCGATCGCGGACAACGCGTTCTGGAAGCCGCTGCGCAGCGACCGCCGCAGCTCCGTCGGTCCGGCCTTCGATGTAGTCCTCGCGGGCTCGTTCGAAGACCAGCACGTTGGCGTCGACCGCCATCCCGATGGCGAGCACGAATCCGGCCAGGCCGGGCAAGGTCAGCGTTGCCCCGATCGCGGTCAGCGCGGCGTACGACATCCCGGCGTAGGCGATCAGGCCGAAGACGGCGATCAGGCCGACCAGGCGGTAGACCAGGATGATGAACAGCGCGGTCAGCGACCAGGCCGATGATCGGCGGCGGTCGCGCTGGCCTGGATGGCGTCCTTGCCGAGCGACGGGCCGACGGTGCGCTGGTCGATCACCTCGACCGGGACCGGGAGCGAACCGCCCTCGATCAGCGCGGCCAGGTCCTTGGCCTCGGTCTCGGTGAACGTGCCGCTGATCGTGCTGGTGCCGCCGGTCAGGCCGACGTTGCAGAGCTGGTTGCCACCGTTCGGGTCCACCTGCGGGGCGCTGATCACCTCGTTGTCGAGCACGATCGCGATCATCCGCGGCGGCGTGTCGACCGGCTGGCAGGCGGCCTTGCCGGTGATGTCGGCCCAGATCTTGCCGCCGTCACCCTTGAAGTTCAGCTCGACGAACCAGCCCTGGGCGACCTGCTGCGGGTCGAGTCCGCCCTCGGCGCCGCCGATCATCTCCCCGGTCATGGCGGGCTTGGCCAGCCGCAGGAACCCTGGCCGTCCTCGGGCGGCAGGTACAGCTCGCCGGCGGCCGGTTTGGCCGGCTTCGCCGCGACCTGGTCGAGCACCTCGTGGAAGGTGAGCTGCGCGGTCTTGCCGATCACGTCCGCGGCCTCGCGCGGGTCCTGGACGCCGGGCAGTTCGACGATGATCCGCTTCTCGCCCTGCCGCGTCACGCTCGGCTCGCTGACCCCGAGGGCGTCGATCCGGCGGTGCAGCACCGTCGTCGCCTGGTCGGTGGTCTCCTTGGTCGCCTTCACCGTCGGCGAGTCCTTCGCCTCCAGCACGATCTGCGTCCCGCCGCGCAGGTCGAGCCCGAGCTTCGGCTGCGCCGTCAGGACGACGTACGTCGACAGCGCGAGGACGACGAGCGCGAGCAGCGCACGGATGATGGACGACCGGTTCACAAACAGCCTCCGGAGCTGGCACCCGCGATGCGGGTGTCGTGACAGAGCAGACGCGCTCGACGTGGAACGCACAGTGTACGAAGCCATTCAAGCGCATCCCGGCGGCCAGGGAGTGCCATGGCATCAGGTCGCAACCGAACTGATTGACGCCTCAGGTGAGCACGCCCTAACTTCTCAGCACCCTCGTTCCGTAGTCGATTGCGGACCGACGGTGATCACCCCTCCGCCCCGGTGGGTGATGAGTTCCCTGAGGAGGAACACATGCACGGATTCAGTCGCCGCATCAGTCGCCACATCAGTCCCCGCATCGGTCGCCGCATCAGCCTGACGCTGGCCGCCGCCATCGTGCCGGCACTCGCCCTGACCACCGCCGGCAGTGCCGGCGCCGCGCCGGTCCCAGATCCGCCGGCCCGGATCGTCCCGGTCCAGCTCGCCAAGGCCGAGGCCGGGGTGAGCGCGGTGCAGGACACCTACATCGTCGAGTTGAAGAAGGGCGTCCGGCTGAAGAGCGGACTCGGCATCGCGCCGCAGCGCCAGTTCAGTACGGCGGTCAACGGGTTCAGCGCCAAGCTCACGCCGTCCCAGCTCGCCGGCCTGCAGAAGAACCCGGACGTGGTCGCGATCTCGCAGGACGTCTACGCCCAGAACGTCCTGGACACGACCCAGACCAACCCGCCGTCATGGGGGATCGACCGGATCGACCAGCGCAACCTGCCGCTGTCGAACTCGTTCACCTACACCCGGACCGGCGCCGGCGTGCACGCCTACATCATCGACTCCGGCGTCGACCCGTCACACCCGAACTTCGGCGGCCGGGCCAGCTTCGACTTCAACGGCCATCGACTCCAACAACACCGACTGCAACGGCCACGGCACCCATGTGGCCGGCACCATCGGCTCCACGTCGTACGGCGTGGCCAAGAACGTCCGCGCTGCACGGTGTGAAGTGGCTGAACTGCGGCGGCGGCGGTACGGCGTCCTCCGCGATCGCAGCGGTCGACTGGGTGACCCGCAACGCGGTGAAGCCCGCAGTGGCCAACGCGTCGTGGAACTTCAGCGCCAACACCACGCTGGAGAACTCCTGCGCGCCATGATCAACTCCGGCGTGTTCCTGGCCGCGTCGGCCGGCAACACCGGCGGCAACTCGTGTGACCGGCTGCCGCGCAAGATCTCGACCGCCCTGGTGGTCGCCGCGTCCACGAGCACCGACGCGCGGGCGTCGTACTCGAGCACCGGTTCCTGCGTGGACATCTACGCGCCGGGCTCGGCGATCGTGTCCACGCTGCCCGGTAACACCACCGGGTCCTACAACGGCACGTCGATGGCCACGCCGCACGTCGCGGGTGTCGCGGCGCTCTACCTGCAGACGAGCCCGTCCGCGAGCCCGGCCACGGTGAAGTCGTACATCGAGTCCAATGGCACGCCCAACGTGATCAGCGGTGGCTCCACCGGCGGCACCGTGAACCGCCTGCTGTTCTCGAACGGACTGTAGCGCAAGGGACGAGGCCCCCGAGTGCTACTCGGGGGCCTCGTCTATGCCGTGCTCGATCGCATAGCGGACCAGCTCGGCCCGGTTGTGCAGCTGCAGCTTCCGCAGAGTGTTCTGCACGTGGTTCTCCACCGTCCGGTGCGACAACACCAGCCGGGTAGCGATCTGCCGGGCTGTCAGCCCTCGTGCGACCAGTCGGAGCACCTCTGTCTCCCGGTCGGTCAGCTGCGGTACCTCAGGCCCCGACGACCCGGACCCGAGTCGCCGGTACTCCCCCAACAGCAGTCCAGCCAGTCCGGCGCTGAACACCGCGTCGCCTTCCGCAGTACGTCGTACGGCGTCGTCGAACTCGTCCAGCGACGCCGACTTCACCAGATACCCGGACGCCCCGTTCTTCACCGCGGCCAGTACGTCGTCCTGCTCGGCGCTGGCCGACAACACCAGCACCCGCGTGTCCGGCAGCTCTGTGGTGATCGCCCGGGTCGCGTCGACACCGGAGCCGTCGCCCAACTGCAGGTCCATCACCACCACGTCCGGCCGGGTTGCCAGCGCGATCTTCACCGCTCCCGCCACGTCCGACGCGGTCGCGCAAACGTCGTACCCGCGGCTCCCCAGATCCCGCGCGACCCCCTCCCGCCACATCGGATGGTCATCGACGATCATGACTCGGGTCATGCCGTACTCACCTTCAGCTCCCATTCGGTTCCTTCGCCTGGGGCGGTGCGGACCATGACCGATCCGCCCAGGTCGGTGATCCGGCCGCGGATCGACTGGCTGACCCCGAGGTGGCCGTCGACCCGGGCCTGTTCCAGCCGGGCGGGCGTCGTACCGCTGCCATCGTCGCGGATCGACACCAGCACCTCGTCACCGAGATCCTCGACCACCACCCAGGACCGGGCCCGCGGTCCGGCGTGCTTGTCCACGTTGCTCAACGCCTCCTTGACCGCGGCAACCAGTTCCCCGGCGACCGGTGCGGGAAGCAGAACCTGACCGGCGGGTACGACGACGTCCACGCGCGTGGTGGCCAACGGCAACAACAGTCCGCAGAGGTCGATCCGGTCGCCCTCGGCAACGGTCGGCCGGGTCGACATCAAGGTGCGCAGGGCAACCTCCTGCTCGGCGGCCAGCTGGGCCAGCTCGACCGCCTCGCCGCCGATCGCGGTGCCGCGGCGCTGCACCTGGGCCAGCACCTGCAGTACGCCGTCGTGGATCGACCGGCTGAGCCGCAGACGCTCGGCGGTCGCACTCTCGGCCGCGATCGCCTCCCGCAGCCGGGCTCCCGCCTGACGCATGGTGGAAGCGGCGTACCCGACGACCAGGCCGGCGACGAGCAGCAGTTGCACGTTGGCGAGGATCTTCGAGGCGTTGTCGACACCGCGCAGCGACAGCAGCACCAGGCTGATCGTCGCCGCGCCGAGCAGGCCGCCGTCCCGGCCGCGGGAGATCGCCAGCGCGATCACCGGACCGGCGGCCCAGACCGAGGTCAGCACCGAGGCGCCGCCGCGGATGTCGAGCAGCGGCTGCGCGAGCAGGGTCGCGTACATGCAGCCGACGGTGACGATCAGGTCGGCGAACGCGAGCCGGGTGTTCCGCCGACCCCAGCGCCGGCTGTAGCCGATCGAGGAGATCACCGTCCAGACACCCATGATCGCCAGCTGGAGCACCGCGCCGGATGGCCGGACGATCCCGTCCCAGCGGCTCCAGACCCCGAAGCAGGCGAAGACCCAGGTGATCACCCGGAACACGACGAGCGCGCGCCACAACGGCTGCAGCAGGTCGACCGAGTCACGCTCCACGCGGGACAGTCTGCCAACCCGGCCGGCCCGGGCGCCTGAGTAGTTCCACCGATGACGCAGGATTCCCCGCACCTTTCCCGATATTTCCCGCAACCACTTCAGGAATCGCGGATTTCCCCGTACTGTCGCGCCAAACACGCTCGGGGGAGCTCTGAACACGCCGCGTCACCATACGCGGTGGGTATCGACGAATGTACGGAGGGGAAACGTGCGCAAGCTACCCGCCGGGCTGTTCAGCCTGGCCCTTGCGGCGACGATCGGACTGAGCTTTGCCTCGTCCGGCGCCGCTGCTCCGCCTCAAGGGGCTCCCGCAGCCACCACCGCGAGTGAGCCGGCCCAGACGTCCGACGAGTTGCCGAGCCCGCTCGAGGACAAGCGTCGCGAACTGCGCCAGGAGGCCCTGACCAAGGTGCTGAACGGCTCGGCCAAGACCGAGAAGCGCGGTGCCAGCACCGTGGTCAACCTCGGTGCCAAGCAGGTCGGGGCGAAGGGTGTCACGAACTCCGACGGACGGGTCGACCAGTACGTCGAGCTGGGCCGGGAGAAGACCGACCGGATCTTCGTGGTGCTGGCCGAGTTCGGCAACGAGCGGCACCCGAGCTACCCCGACCAGGACACCTCGCCGGCCTTCCCCGGTCCGGCGACCTTCGAGGGGCCGCTGCACAACGCGATCCCCGAGCCGGACCGCGCGGTCGACAACTCGACCGTCTGGCACCCGGACTACAACCGCCAGTACTTCCAGGACATGTACTTCGGCACCGGCAACTCGGTGAAGAAGTACTACGAGAAGCAGTCGTCCGGGCGCTACAGCGTCGACGGCGAGGTCACCGACTGGGTCAAGGTCCAGTACAACGAGGCCCGCTACGGCCGGTCCAACGGCTTCCCGTGCGGCGGCAGCGTCTGCAACAACACCTGGGCCCTGGTCCGGGACGCGGTGAACCAGTGGGTCGCCGACCAGAAGGCGGCCGGCCGCACCACCGCGGAGATCACCGCCGAGCTGAAGACGTTCGATCAGTGGGACCGCTACGACTTCGACGGCGACGGCAACTTCAACGAGGCCGACGGCTACATCGACCACTTCCAGATCGTCCACTCCGGCGGCGACCAGGCCGACGGCGACCCATGGCAGGGTGAGGACGCGATCTGGTCGCACCGCTGGTACGTCGGTCTGGCCGGCGGTCCGGCCAACAACCCGGTCGGCGGCGCCCAGCTCGGCGACACCGGCCTGTGGGTCGGCGACTACACGATCCAGCCGGAGAACGGCGGCATCAGCGTCTTCGCCCACGAGTTCGGCCACGACCTCGGCCTGCCGGACCTGTACGACACCTCCGGCCCGCCCGTCGAGAACGGCGTGAACTGGTGGTCCATCATGGCGCAGAGCCGGGTCGGCAAGCCCAGCGACGGCGGCATCGGCGAGCAGGCCGCCGACTTCGGCGCCTGGGAGAAGGTGCAGCTCGGCTGGCTGGACTACGAGATCGTCGCGGCCGGCCAGAACCGCACCCTCGAGCTCGGCCCGCACGAGTACAACTCGAAGAGGGCCCAGGGCCTGGTGGTCACGCTGCCGAAGAAGGAACAGGTCAACGAACTCGTCCCACCCGCGGCCGGCAGCAAGTCCTGGTGGAGCGGCCGCGGCCACATGCTCAACAACACGATGAGCCGGCAGGTCGCGATCCCGGCGGGTACCACGACGCTGACCTTCAAGGCCAACTGGGACATCGAGGACTGCGGGACGACGGCCTGTGACTACGCCTACGTCGAGGTGAACGACGGCACCGGCTACAAGCCGATCCCCGGCAGCATCGCCAACGCGGCCGAGGGCAACGGCATCGACGGGAACAGCGACGGCTGGGTCGACGCGACGTTCGACCTGTCGGCGTTCCAGAACAAGACGGTCGGCCTGCAGTTCCGCTACAGCACGGACCCGGCGGCGGGTGGCAAGGGCTTCTTCGCCGACGAAATCAGAGGTGACCTCGGGCGCGACCACGCTGGTCTCGTCCGGTGCGGAGGCGACGCCGGAGGGCTGGACGCTGAACGGCTTCAGCTCGATGGGCGCGAGCTTCACCAGCCTGCACGACAACTACTACCTGGCGTCGCACATCAACTACGTGGCGTACGACCAGCACCTGCAGACCGGGCCGTACAACTTCGGCTTCCTCAACACCAAGCCGGACTGGGTCGAGCACTTTCCGTACCAGGACGGCCTGCTGGTCTCGTACTGGGACACCTCGGTGGACGACAACAACACCAACGAGCACCCCGGTTCGGGTCTGATCCTGCCGATCGACTCGCACCCCGTCCCGATCAACCGGCTCGACGGCCAGCTCTGGCGGCCGCGGGTCGGCGGGTACGACGCTCCGTTCGGTCTGGAGAAGGCGGATTCGTTCACGCTGCACGTCAACGGCGCACCGAGCTACATCCGTGGCCAGAACGGCGTGTCCACCTTCAACGACAGCAAGACGTACTGGTACGCCGAGCAGCCGAGCGCCGGCGTGAAGGTGCCGAACAACGGCGTCAACATCAAGGTCGTCGAACGCAACGGCACAACCATGAAGGTCAAGGTCTCCAAGCGCAGCTGACCTGTCCTGACCTGACAGACGGCCGGTGGTTCTCTCCCAGAACCACCGGCCGTTCTGCCTGTCACCGGCAGTGCTAGGCAGACCAGGGAGAGGTACGCCGGCGGCGGAGTCGCGAGAGTGGAAGCATGTTCCTACGCTGCGCCGACCGGGCCGGATCCGTGCCCCCTACCATGACAATCGTGGAGACCGAACTCGGGCACTTCCTGCGCACCCGGCGAGCCCGGTTGCAGCCGGAGGACGTCGGCCTGGTCTCGTACGGCGCCCGTCGGGTGCCCGGCCTGCGGCGCGAGGAGCTGGCCCAACTGGCCGGGGTGAGCATGACCTACTACACCCGCCTCGAGCAGGGTCACAGCCAGCAGGCGTCCGACGAGATCCTCTCGGCCGTCGCCCGGGCACTGCGCCTGGATGACGACGAAACGGCTCACCTGCGCAACCTGGCCCGCCCGGCGAACCACCCGCGGCCGAAGGTCCAGGAACCGGAGCCGGTCCGGGAAGGCGCGCGCCGGCTGGTGGGCGCGATGAGCGGGGTCGCCGCGATCGCGATGGACCGGCGCAGCGACGTACTGGCCTGGAACTCCACGGCCCACCGGCTGCTGGCCGGCCACTACGACGAGCACAGCCCGTACTCGGTGGAGACCCGGCCGAACCTGACCCGGATGCTGTTTCTGGACCCGCACACGCGGGAGCTGTACGCCGACTGGGAGCTGGAGGCGGAGCGATCCGTGGCGTCGCTGCGCCTGGTCGCCGGCCGGCACCCCGACGACCGGTACCTGGCCGAGCTGATCGGTGAGCTGTCGATGAAGAGCCCCGAGTTCGCCCAGCTGTGGTCGGGCCACTCGGTGCTGAACTGCTCCTTCGGCACCAAGCTCTTCCAGCATCCGGAGATCGGCCGGCTCGAGTTGGGATTCGAGGTCGTCCAGTTCCCCGACGGCTCGGCCCACCGCCTGCTGATGTACACCGCGGCCGCCGGCACCCCATCGGCCGCCGCCTTCGAGCTGCTCGAACGCAAAACCACACCGAAACGGAGCTGACCTCCGTGCGCGGCCGCTGAGGCCGCACTCCCTCAGGGGCGACTCGGTGTGCCGAGTCGCTGCCCCCTGCCCGGAAAGGACTCCACCATGCGTCTCAAACATGTGGTCGCGGCATCCGCCGTACTGGCCCTGGTCCCGCTGACGGCCGCAGCCACGAGCCACGACGACAACTCAGCCCAGAGCCAGGAATCCGGCTGGCACTGGACCGCCGACTGGGCCGCGTCCCCGCAGCGGCCGAGCGCCGGCTTCGGCCCGAACTGGTCCGAGGAGGGCTTCTCCGACCAGACCGTCCGCCAGGTCGTCCGGCTCACCACGGGCGGCCACAGCGTCCGGATCCACCTGTCGAACCGGTACGGCGCCAGCCCACTGCGCGTGACCGGTGCGACGATCGCCCGGGCCGGTCGAGGCGCTGCGATCGTGCCGGGAACGACGACCGAGCTCACCGTCCGCGGTCGCAGCTCCTTCGAGATCCCGGCAGTCACGGATCTGGTCAGCGACCAGGTCACTTTCCCGGTCAAGGCTGCCGAGTCCGTCACCGTCAGCCTCTACCTGAAGGACACGACCGGTCCGGCGACGTTCCACTCGCAGGCGTGGACGTCGACGTACCGGGCGGAGGGTGATCGCCGGGCCGACGACGGACCGGCGGCGTTCACCGTCAGCACCAAGTCCTGGTACTACCTGAGCGGGATCGACACGGCAGCACGCCGCAAGCGCGAGCTGGTGGTTGCCTTCGGCGACTCGATCACCGACGGCTTCGCCTCGACGGCCGGCGCCAACCACCGCTACCCCGACCTGCTCGCCGACCGGCTGCGCGCGGCCGGCCGGGACACCGCGGTGGTCAACCAGGGCATCGGCGGCAACCTGGTGGTCAACGACTCGGCCTGGTACGGCGAGAAGTCGACGAACCGGTTCCGCCGTGACGTCCTGGACCAGGCCGGAGTCCGGACGGTCATCGTCCTCGAGGGCCTGAACGACATCGGCTTCAGCGAGAGTGACACTCCGACGTACAAGCCCGCTCCCGACGTGTCGGTGGCCGAACTGATCGCCGGGTACCGGCAGCTGATCCGGGATGCTCACTCACGCGGTGTCCGGGTGATCGGGGCGACCCTCCTGCCTCTGGGCGGCTCGGACCACTACAGTGCCAAGGCCGCGGCCAAGCAGGACGCGCTGAACAACTGGATCCGGCACTCAGGCGAGTTCGACGCCGTGGCGGACTTCGACCGGGCTCTGGCCGACCCGAAGGACGCGGAGCGGATCGACCCGCGCTACGACAGCGGCGACCACCTGCATCCGAACGACGCCGGCTACCAACTGATGGCCGACACGATCGACCTGCGGACCCTCTGACACAAACGAGAACCGGCCGGTGGACAACTCCACCGGCCGGCTCCTGTCGTTGCGGTGATCAGCGGGCGGCGACCTCGTACGGCGTCAAGTCGCCGGCCAGGTTCGGGTGGACCCGAGCCGTGACGCGGGTGCCTTCGGCGGTGTGCTCGAGCTGGTCAACCGAGCCTTCGGAGTGGATCCGGGAGACCAGGTCGCCGCGCTCGTACGGCAGCAGCAGGTCGACGGCGACGTCCGGCCGCGGCAGTGACGCCTCGATCAGCGAGCGCAGCTTGTCGATGCCCTCGCCGGTGTGCGCCGAGACCACCAGTGCACGCGATTCACGGTGCAGGATCGGTGCCAGCGCCATCGGATCGGCGACGTCGGACTTGTTGATCACGATGATCTCCGGCACGTCGTCGGCGCCGATCTCGTGCAGCACCTCGCGAACCGCCTGGATCTGCGCGAGCGGATCCGCGTGCGAACCGTCCACAACGTGCAGCAGCAGGTCCGCGTCCGCGACCTCCTCCAGCGTCGACCGGAACGCCTCGACGATGTCGTGCGGCAGGTGCCGGACGAACCCGACGGTGTCGGTGAATGTGTACACGCGGCCGTCGGAGGTCGTCGTACGACGAGTGGTCGGGTCGAGGGTCGCGAACAGCGCGTTCTCGACCAGCACCCCCGCGCCGGTGATCTTGTTCAGCAGCGAGGACTTGCCCGCGTTGGTGTAGCCCGCGATCGCGACCGACGGGATCGAGTTGCGACGGCGCCCCTGCCGCAGCGTCGAGCGGGTGCCCTTCATGGACTTCAGCTCGCGGCGGAGCTTGGCGATCTTGGTGTTGATCCGGCGCCGGTCGGTCTCGATCTTGGTCTCACCGGGACCACGGCCGCCGATACCGCCGCCGGCCGCGCCGACGCGGCCACCGGCCTGGCGGGACAGGTTCCCGCCCCAGCCACGCAGCCGCTGCTTCATGTACTGCAGCTGGGCCAGCTCGACCTGGGCCTTGCCTTCCTTGCTCTTCGCGTGCTGGGCGAAGATGTCCAGGATCAGCGCGGTCCGGTCGACCACCTTGACCTTGAGCTTGTCCTCCAGGTTGCGCAGCTGCGCGGGGGCCAGTTCGCCGTCGGCGATCACCGTGTCCGCGCCGAGCGACGCGACCAGGTTGCGCAGGTCGGACACCTTGCCGGAACCGATGAAGGTCGCCGGGTCCGGCTTCTTCCGCCGCTGGATCACGCCGTCCAGTACTTCGGAACCGGCGGTCTCGGCGAGCAGCTTCAGCTCGGCCAGCGAGTTCTCCGCGTCCTCGGCGCTGCCCTCGGTCCAGACGCCGACCAGCAGCACCCGCTCGAGCAGCAGCTTGCGGTACTCGACCTCGCTGATGTCGGTCAGCTCGGTCGACATGCCGACGATGCGGCGCAGCGCCTGGCGTTCCTCGAGTTCCAGGCCCTCGGTGTTCGGCTCTGGGCTGACCTCCGAGTCGTGACCCGTCAACGAATCGCCGGAGTCATCGCCCTCAATGAGGTCAAGTTCGACGTCGGTAGTCTCGTCGTAAAAGTTCGAATGGGTCGTCATATACCTTCCATCGTGGCACGGGCCACCAGTACAAGCGACCCGATTTCAGACGTCAACGCCTCACGCCCCGACTGAATTCCCGTTCAGGCGGGCAACCAGGCCCGGTCGAACTCCCCGCGGGCGTGCACGACGGCCGGCCCGGTCATCTCCAGGTGGTTGTCCTCGCGCCACGTCACGGTGACGGAACCACCGGGTACGCCGACACGGTAAGTAACCGGCCGCTCCTGCCGAGCCTGCCGGGCGGACGCTACCGCCACGGCGCACGTACCCGTCCCGCAGGACCGCGTCTCCCCCGCCCCGCGCTCGTGCACCCGCATGGCGACGTCGTTCGGCCCCTCGCGTACGACGAACTCCACGTTCACGCCGGACGGGAACGCCTCGGCCGGCGTCCACACCGGCTGATCGACCAGATGGCCGGGTTCGTTCAGATCGTCGACGAAGGCAACGGCATGCGGATTGCCCATGTCGACGTGGACGGCCGGCCACTGGTGCCCGTTCGCCTCGACCACGATGCCCGCCGGACCGGGCAGCACGGGCTCACCCATGTCCACGGTCAGTGTGCCGTCGTCGTTCAGCACGACCTCTTTGATCCCGGCGCGGGTCCCGACCCGGACCGGCTTGTCCCCGG
The DNA here is from genome assembly GCA_963770725.1 of uncultured Actinomycetota bacterium. Lineage (GTDB taxonomy): Bacteria > Actinomycetota > Actinomycetes > Propionibacteriales > Kribbellaceae > Kribbella. Next base: position 4,464 of record CAVYQT010000002.1, on the reverse strand, counting down.
CCAGCCCTTCGTCCACCAGATACCGGACGAACACCCGGATCCCGTTGCCGCACATCTCCGCGACCGAGCCGTCGGAGTTGCGGTAGTCCATGAACCAGTCGCCGCCGTCCTCGACGTACGACTGTTTGCTGCCCTCGATCACCCGCAGGACGCCGTCCGCCCCGAGCCCGGCGTACCGGTCGCAGAGGAACCGCACCAGGCTCGCGTCCAGGTCCCCGTGGATCGATCCGTCGGGGTCCGGCAGCAGCACGAAGTCGTTCTCCGTGCCATGCCCCTTCAGCCAGGGGAAAGTGCTCATACCGGAATGCTACGGGGAGACCGCAGATCGACCTTCAGGACGTGTCGAAATCCGCCAGTCTCGTCCGACGTCTCAGTAGGACGACTTCTTGGCCGATGGAGAACCGAAATGACCGAGCTGTACTCCGGTGACTCGCCGACGCGCCCGAGATGACCGACCGTTCTGTCGTCGATCGTCTGCTCGTGGCCAATCGCGACCTGGTGCTCAGCACGGCCGACGCGGACGCAGCCGTGCGCGCCATCGCCGCACGCGAGAGAAGGCTTCGAGACCGAAGGAGAGAATCGAGATGGGAAAGCTGATCGCTACCGCACAGGCCACCGTCGACGGTGTCATAAACCCGGTCGGCGAGTGGGTGCAGCCGGACGGGGACCACGGCGACTACTCGTTCGAGCGGCAGGCCAGATCGGGCGGACTGGTGCTGGGTCGCAAGACCTACGAGGGGCTGGCCGGGTACTGGCCAAGCCAGATCGGCGCTTGGGCAGACATGGTCAACGCGCTGCCCAAGTACGTCGGGTCCAACACCCTGTCCGGAGATCTTGAGTGGAATGCGACGCTGCTCGACGGGGATCTCGCGGACTCGATTCCCAAGCTGAAGGACGAGGTCGACGGTGACCTGTTCCTGCACGGGAGCGGCGGGTTTGCGTACGCCCTCGCCGAGAGGGGCCTGATCGACGAGTACGAGGTCTACGTGAACCCGCTCGTCTGGGGCCAGGGCAACGTCCATGGGCTCGGCGACAGGGGGACAGTGCGGATGGCGCTCGGCGATGTGAAGCGGTTCGGCTCTGGGGTCGTCCTCCTCACCTATTTCCCGCAGCCTTGATCGCGACCGGGCTCGGAGCAGTCGACGGAGTGCCCTTGGTTTGGTGTCGAGCGCGTGAGCGGCATGTCTGACTCAGCTCAGCCCGCCCGCGGGCTTGATGGGTTCGTTCACTAGGTAGGAGTGTCGATGTCCAGGGTGTGGTTTGTGACGGGAAGTTCGCGCGGTCTGGGTCGTGCGTTGGTCGAGGTCGTGCTCGAAGCGGGTGATCGCGTGGTGGCGACGGCGCGCAACCCAGAGCGGTTGCAGGATTTCGTTGACAAGTTCGGCGACGCGGTAGTTCCCCTGCGCCTCGACGTTACCGATTACGACGCGGCTGCGCGCGTGGTTGCTCAGGCCGTGGCGACGTTCGGCCGCGTCGATGTCGTCGTCAACAACGCCGGCTATAGCGACCTGGGCTCGTTCGAGGACACAACGATCGACTCGTTCCGGACGCAGGTCGAGAGCAACTTCTACGGTGTCGTCAATGTGTCCAAGGCGGTCGTGCCGGTCCTGCGCGAGCAGGGCAGCGGTCACATTTTCCAGGTCTCCTCGCTCAGTGTCCGCTTGTCCGGACCGGGCCTAACCGCCTATCAGGCGGCGAAGTGGGCCGTCGCCGGTTTCTCCGTCGGTCTCGCTCAAGAGATCGCTCCGTTCGGGGTGCAGGTCACCGTTCTCGAGCCGGGCGGAATGCGCACCGATTGGGCTGGCTCGTCGATGACGATCCCGCTACCCAGCGTGCCGTACCGGCCGACCATCGGAGCATTCGCCGACCTGCTCCGCGGTGCCTCCGGTCATGAGCGGACGAACCCGCGTCGGGTCGCCCAGGTAGTGCATGCCCTCGCCGGCCAAGACGATGCACCCGTGCGTCTGCTGCTCGGTGCCGATGCCGTGCCGCTGGCGCAGCAGGCGGCGCAGGAACTCGCCGCCAGCGACGAGGCTTGGCGAGAAGTCAGTCTGAGTGTGTCCGACCGGACGCCCTGACCGCCAGTGCGCTGAAGGACCCGGCACGTCGGTGCAAGGTCGTCCACACAGTCACCGCGCCCTGGAGCCCCGTTCGCCCAACCGAGCCCCCTCTGCTCCCGCTGGCGAAGGTTCCGCTGAGTTCTCGGGCACGGGGAAGTGCGGACGCGGCCGCACGCCAGATCTCCTCCGGCACCGACGCGCTGGCAGGGTAGCTGGCCGTCACTGACAACGCGCGTGAGGACGGCATCGCGATGAGGCTCCACCAGGCCCGGCCACCAGACGAACCGATGCCCGTCAGCCAGCTCGTGCAGCACCTGCGCATCGAGGATGTCCACCCAATCGCTGATGGCGGGCACGGCGCCGCGCCCGTGTCTTACCTGCGCCCGGACAAGCCCGGCACGCACATCGCTGGGCTGAGCGTGAAACCCCTGCTCATCAAGCCACACGACTCGCAAGCCCCTCGGCAAGGTTCCACACTCGTAGGTGTCGCGGAGCTCTGCAGGCAAGTCGCGTGTCGGGCGGTCAGGCTCGAGCCCGAGACCCATAGTCTCGGCAGCGGTCAAGAAGAACGGCTGACAAGTCGGCGCCACCAACCAGCCCGACGTCGAACCAAAGAAGCGTCGACATCGATCCCCAACACGTCCAGCTGCACACCGTGCAAGCCGGGCGACAGCCGGTGCGACGCATGCCAGGCTGGCAGTCGCCGAGCGGACCGTGCCCGCGCTTGCCCCGAACGGCCCTCACCGGCCGTCAATGATCAAAGCTCGCCGTCGTCGACGCGCTCACCGGGCACGAAGTCGAGCGGCGACAAGGGCCGCGTGACCAGGTGAGCCTTCGCGTGGCGGACTCCGGAACAGTCCGAGGTCTGGTGCGGCCTCGCGGCCTAGTAGCCGGGGAAGACCTTCCGGAGCTCGTCCAGCGTGACGTTGCCGGTCACGCTCACACCGGCGGCGTGCTCGGCGCCGAGGCGTCCGCTCAGCAGCCGCACCACGGCCTCTGCTGGGCCCTCGAATGTGGCCGTCGAGTCATCGACCGCGTCGGTCACGGTGACCGTGTCGGTGATCTGGATGCCGCCCCCCGGGATCGCCAGCCGCACCTCCCGCTCGACCTGATCGGCCTTGCCGGCAAAGCCCAGAAGGAAGGCCAGCGGCCCGCCGAAGGGCTCGACGAGTAGCTCGGCCGAGTCCGGATCCAAGGTCGCCGACGGGTCGACGCCGACGCGCACGTCCCAGGCGTGGCTGGCGACCTCGGTGAGCCGCACGCCGAGCGCGACCACCAGCGGCACCGGCTGGGGCAGGATGCCCAGGTCGATCTGGCGATCGCGCTGCTCGGCGCTGAGCGCGTCGACGGTGTCGAGGTACGCCGCGTCGTGTTTGTCGGAGCTGGTCGAGCATGCAATGAGGCAGCTCGACCGCTTGGAGGCTGAACACGTCAGCCTCGACTGGCGGCTTGCAGTCACACGAGCCTAGAGACGCCAAAGTCGCACTCTCATGCCGGGTCCCGCGCTCTCGGGTGGCTGGCGATCCCGACGCCTCACCACGTCAGGTTCGCGCGATAGCAAAAGGGTCGTCGTCGTCCGAGGCATCGGACGGGCCGTCATGACGGACAAATGTCCACCACTCTGCACGTCGCTCCAAGCCGGGCGCGTTCTCAAGCTCTGACCACTCACCGGCATGAACGATCTCAGAGGTGGCCCGCACGACGTCCGGGACGGCCAGGACAGCGTCTTCGTCGGTATCAGATGGCCACAACCGCCGATAAGCATCCCTTCCGGCCGCAATCACGGCTGCCTCGTCAGTGACCGTGAAATCCCAACGGAACAAGCCAGACAGCACCAACTCCGGCCCCGCGTCCACATCGACCTGGTCCTGATCGTCAAACTCATCGATGTCGTCATCCACCAGGCTCAACGGAAAGGACCCGCACCAGTCGAACTCGGACTCGTTGAATGCTTCGGCCGCCTTCCCAGCGCCTCACTCGACGAGAAGTACGGCTCAAGCTCTCGCTGGCGACCACTGCGCTCGATTGTCAGCGCGACGTCGCCTTGAGCGCGGCGATCAGGTCCTCCGCGCGTAGCACGTAACGCTGGCGCGCCGCATCTGTCCACTGCGTGTCTTCGCTGGTGTCTTCCATAGATCAAACGCTAGCCTGCGGCAATCTGACGCTGGCGCAAGGACAACCGGATTCGCCGCGTTCCGACTGTCGCACATCAACTGGCGGACGACTGTCGCGCGAGTAGTCGGCGGCGGACACGGAAGACGTGCACCACCAATGTCGTGTTTCCCCTTGTGGACAGGGGAACTTGATGATGGTCACTTCTCGCATAGAATCGAACACATGTCCTGCATCTCTGCTTGAGTGCGATGAATCCAGAGCAATACGACGAACGAGTAGAGGACATAGT
>CAVYQT010000001.1:0-770945 GCA_963770725.1 uncultured Actinomycetota bacterium | reverse complement strand
GGGTCCCTTCCGCCATCGGTGCCGAGACAACCTTGGCGACGCGCATGTCAACGTTCTCGAACTTACCGAACGTTATTTGGTTCTTTTGAGGCTGTTCTTTCTTCGTGCTCATACTACTCTCTTTTCTTATTAGATCGTAACAATGTTGAGGCTGCGGGTCAACGACGATCAGGGTTTGACGGCGCTCGCCAGGAACATCTGCCCGGCCGTAGCCGGAAATCTTGCTCGTATCGCTAAGTCTATCTCCAATACTCGTGCGATATCTTGAGGCACGCTGGCGTTGATGAAGAGATCGTGGATGAATCGGTCAGGTATACACATGAACCGCGTGCACTTGATGTCGACGAAACCGGCGCCTTCAAGGAGAGTTTTCACCTGGGACCATGTCACGGGCTGCCTGCGGAACATGGCCTTCTCGGTCTCCGAGTACATGGCAAGGTAGTTCTGGTAGGCACACTCGCCGTCCCAAATTCCCAAGGCTATCCCGCCTCCGGAGCGTAAGGCGCGTCTTCCCTCAGTGAGCAGGTGGAGTCGGTCGCCTGGCGCGATGTGATTGAAGGTGCCCATCATGCATGTGACGAGCTCACACCAATCGTCCCGGAAGGGGAGCTGGAGACCACTGCCTTGCACAAACCCCCGGAAGCTTGAATCGCGACGCCTTGTGTATAGAAAACCATTCGCACTTAAATCAACACCGTAAGGTCGGACTCCGAACTTCGCGAGATATTTCGGATACCGGCAAGTGGCGGTGCCAATATCTAGGGATCGCGAAACAGAGCGTGGGTCGAAGGTTGAGGTCAGGGTGAGCATCTCTAGATGCTTCTTTACTGTGTCCTCAACGGAGGCATGTTCATATTTCAGATAGTCGAGTAGCTCGTACGAAAGTTCTGGACGAGAGTCCTTCTCAAAGACACCGTTACTCGTCATCTCTTCTAATGAGCGCAGGGCGGATAGTCGACTCCCCGGTGGAAGATGCAGCTCGGCGAGTCGTGCGCCGAGGACGCCGCGGAGCTTCGGATCGACCTCATCGTCACGCGGGACATCTGGGCCAAGCATCGAGACGGTCAGCCCGGTGTAGTCGATACCCAGACTCATTGGTGACTCCGACCGAGTGTCACGCAGCCCGGCGAGACGGGTTAGTGAGTCCCGATAGTCTGAATCCCACGAAACAAGCAGCTGGAAAATCTGTTGGGCCGAGTCGTTGTCCAGTCGATCTTGATAGCTCCGGGCTAGGTCGTACAGAAGTCCCACGCCTTGCCGGTCAACCACATCATCCTTCGCGCGACGATAGGACGCCGCCGCCGCAACTGGGTATCCAAGCTCGGTGAGGCAATCCCCGGCCTTAGTTAGCGCGAGTGATCGAAGGGCCTGGTCATTCGCTGCCCTCTGGTAGCACGCCAGCGCCCTGGAGATCTGAGCCTGTGACAGCAGTACATCGCCTAGAGAGATCTGTGCTGCTGGATCATCCGAGACGGCGCATAGGATATCTGCCATCTCGATCATCTGGTCCCTGGTCAAGCCCCCTTGCTCCGTGACATGCCTGAGGAGATGGGTGCCGACGAGAGGAAGCTCGAGGGAACTGATCAGCTCGATCATCTCATCAAGTACGTGGGCCGAGGGGTTTGTCACCGAGGTGACTTGGCCCATGAGGTGGTCCACCCGGCTAGCGCCGGCTGTTCCGCACTTGTCGTAGATGACGTGCACGGTACGGTCCCCGGACCCGGCGACCACAGTTGTCCCGTCCAGGCTGCTGTCGACCGCCCACACCTCGCTGGCGCAGTCGTACTGCCACAGTAGACCCCAGCTCGTGAATGGGCCTTCACCGATCCATCGAATCCGCCGGAAAACACCAGATCGCGTCCGTATGGAAGCCCAACTCCAGACACTGGTCTCTCTGAGACCTGCGATCGGCTTGATTCCCCAGTATCAAGGTCAAGTCGCAGTATCGCTCCGCTCCTCGTGCCTACCACAACGAACCTGTCATGCATCTTCAGGTTGTAGAGGCCGTCGGGGATGGGGTAATCGCGTCTCGTGTCACGAATGCTGTCAATCGTGCTGATACCGGTGTCGTACACCGACATTGCGGCAAGACCGTTGTCATCGATGGCGATGCCATACAGGCCACTTGCCGCGTCGGGCAGGTCTCTCGAAATGATCGCTTCGTAGATTCCTGATGTGATCCGGCGGTAAATGCGAATAGTTCCGGCCCAGGTGGTCGCCGCGACAAATTCTCCGCTTGGAGACGTGGCCACGCCCCAGATCGGAGCGCCCAGAGGTTCTGCTTGTATGACGGTTAGATCTGCGTTCATCATGTGCACTGTGCCCGTCGCAGGTAGCTTGCTCGCGGTACCCGCGACGATAGTCTGCCCCGATGCATCAATCGCAACAGACCATACTTCGTGATCCAGTGTTAAGTGAGTCTGGTTGAGGTAAGCATGGCCAGAGTACCGGTATATTTTCCTATCTACTGAACCGGCGACGACTACATCTGCGGTCGGCGTGCACGCTACGGAAATCACTGATGCGCCGCACCGCAGGACAGCGCTGTGCTTCGTCATCGTCTACTGGTGAGCGACCGCAGGAATAGCGTCAAGTTCGCTGGTCGCTCGGCCATCCGGCGCATCAGGTAGCCGTACCACTCCTGGCCGTACGGTACGTAGACACGAACCATATGACCGAGTCCGACGAGCCGGCGCTGCTCTTCAGGTCGGACACCGAACAGCATCTGAAACTCGTAGGTGTCAGTCGGCCGGTTGTTCTCGCGGATGAGATCTGTGGCCGCGTTGATGATCTGTGGATCGTGAGTTGCGACCATGGGGTAGCCGTCGCCCGACATCAGGATCTCGAGGCAGTTGAGGTAGTTCGCATCGATGTCTCCGCGGTCTGAGAAAGCTACGGTGGACGGCTCGTTGTACGCGCCCTTACACAGCCGCACGCGAGAGCCAGCGACCGCAAGAGAGCGGCAGTCGGCCTCGGTCCGTTTCAGGTAGGCCTGGAGGACTGCGCCGGTCGTGGGGAAGTCTTGTCGCAGGATGCTCAGGGTTTCGAGCGTCGAGTCAGTCGTCGTGTGGTCCTCCATGTCGAGGGTGACTGTCGTTCCAGTGGCCTGGGCTGCCGTACAAATATGCCGAGCGTTGTCGAGCGCGAGCGAAGTGTCGATGCTCTGGCCAATCGCCGATAGCTTCACGCTGACTTCAGTGGCGCGAGTCAGGTCCAAGCTGTGTAAGGCGTTGAGGAGATTGACATACGCAGTTGCCGTCGCAACTGCCTGTTCCGCGTTGAGGGTGTCCTCACCAAGATGGTCGAGGGATGTCGCGAGACCTCCGTCCATTAGTGATTGAACGGCTCGAATCACATCGCCCGGCTGTTCACCGGCGACATACCGCGCTACAACGGATCGGCTGATTGGAGCCCTTGTGACCAATCGTTTGATTCGACTGCTGTGCGAAGCGGCGAGGATCACCGACCGAAGCGCCCGTGAGGTGCGCGACCTTGCGCTGTTGGTCTTCTTACGGCTCGCTGGAACGACGGCGGCGAGCAAACCTGCCAGTGCGATGGCGGAACGCATGTCCAACTCCCTCCATTGACGGCTGCCGTCGTGCCCGACGCCGGTAGCAGCCTTTTGGAATGCGAATCCCTTCAGGCTCACCGCATACAGGCCTGAACCGGTACGCTGTGTACGCGGCGAACGGCGTTACGCAAGGTCGCTTGCGTGTACTGGGGGTACGTGCTACGTCGCAGGTCCCTGGGGAGGGCGCGTGGCGTACCGCATGCATGGCGATCGTCGGCATGGACGGCTCACGCCGGATGATCGCCTGGCTTGGCTGTTGAGGGTCAGCCGACGGCTTGGCGCTAATGGCTACTACCGCACGCAATCTCGACTCTTGAGAGACTTCCAGGCAGCATCAACGCGCAAGGTGACCCCGGGGACCCTGTCTCGATGGGAATCGGGCAAACTGCGGGCGCCGCACTCAGCGGTCCGGCGCTATGAGGAATTGCTTGAGCTGCCCCCGAATCAGCTCGTCTCGGTCATCGATACGACTTACCGATACGCAACCTCCGCCGAGGGTGCGTCCGGCCGGCTGGCTCGTCAGCCAATACAGGATGATGCTTTGCTGCTCCGCCGCCAACAGGAGCTCTTGGACCTCGCCTGGTCAGACGCGTTGATGGGCGGCGCAGAGTGGGACGATCTCACTTGGCTCCTCACTACCACGTCCGTGATGCTGCCAACGAATAGTTGGACAGAGCTGGCCGAGAGGTTGCTTTCCGAGATGATTATTTCGGATGGTATTCGCTGGCATCAGCGATACGAGGCCTTCAATCGCCTTCTTTCTCACCCTATTTCCCAGCATGCCGCCATCGCCGCATGTGTATCTCTTGGGGCTGATCGTTCGAATCAGGTCGTGATCGAGACCGTTAGCGCTTTGGACTTCAGTCGTCACCATGAGGCAAACGCCGCCATATTGAGTCAACTTCTCAATCCGACAAGTGACCAAGCGCAGCAAGGCGCCCTCTTGGCCTGCTTTCGCAAAGTACGGTTCGGTCACTTCAATCCTGAACAAACCCGTGAACTAATCTCGGTCCTGCACGATCTGACACACAGCTCGACGAAGCAGGATCGTTCTCGAAGTCTCGCAGTCGAGGTTCTCTATGCGCTTCGTGCTCCTCGACAAATGCTGCGAAGCGGTGCGGCGCGCGTCCAGAGTGGTTTAGCGGGTCACGAAGGTGAGCGTGAGATTGCAATCAATCGCATAACGTCGCTGTGTCTTGCGCACACGCCCGATCTTCCCGACGCTTATGAAGATGAAATACTGCCCCTTCTGATCGAGGAGATGCTATACGCGCTGTCGTGGGATGTACGCCTCATGGCTTCCAGTCTCCTCGCAGTCTCGCCGTATCGGCCAGGCATCTCAAGTGCCTTATTCGATGAATTTCGAACCGAGAAAACTCTTCTAGGGAACCCAGACTGGGTTCATGTTCTGTTATCGGCTCTGCGCTTTGTTGGTGGAGAACGCGAGCGTGCTCTTCTGGAGCAGATGGTCATGCGGGGAGGCGTCCCTGAATCGACAGCCGTGGCTGCGGCATACTCGATTGGACATCTCTATCCTGAAGGGGGTGCAGGCGAACTGCAGGCTGCGATGAATCTGAATGCCGCGAGATGGGAGAGCACTCGGTCTCCCAGATCGGCAGCGATCCTGGCTGGCTTGGTCTATAGCGCCGGTGTATCCGGACAAAGCAGCATACTGGCGGCCATGAGGGACGAGCTGCATACGCCTGCCCCCTTGCGAGCCGCGGCGGGTTGGTGGCTCGACCTGCCCTCGTATGTGATTGGAAGCGCTCGCATGTAGCGGTTAGGTGATAACTTTTAGCTGCGCTCGAACCATTGCCGTGGCCGCGCCAGGCATGCTGAGATCGGCTTGACTTGCTGTTAGACGGTGTGGAGGGCTGATCTTTGGAACAAGAGCCTCCGGCGGGCCCGCCTGGCCATGGCAGTGATATCACTCGTGTCCCTCGTCGCGGCAGCGCACGTGAACGCATCGTGAAGGCCGCGGCGCTCCTGTTTTATCGGCAAGGTACAACTGCGACCGGTGTGGACCAATTGAGTGACGAGGCTGGAATCACTAAGCGTACCCTCTATCAGCACTTCCCGAAAAAGGCTGCCGTTGTGGAGAACTACCTTCGGCAATTTGAGAATGTGACCCCGTTGTACAGCGAGCATGCCCTCGACCGAATGGATCTCAGCCCCCGCGATCGAATCTTGGCCATTTTTGTGCCACCGCTCCCAGGTGCTTCCGATCGAGGGTGCCCATTCCATAACGTAGCAGTCGAATTGGCTGGAACTGATCCGATAATATCTGAGCTTATCATCAAGCATAAGGAGGCATTCGCGAATCGTTTAGCTTCGACGCTTGAAGATGGCGGCGCTCGCGATCCTGTGGAGCTATCTCGCCAACTGGCCGTGATTTACGAAGGCGGAGCATCACTGGCGACATCGATTGATAACCCACGGGCATATGAAGATGCTCGCAAGGTTGCTGCGACACTCTTGGACTATCACCAGGTCGGATAGTGTTCTGGCCAGCGACGGCGTGTCGCTCGATGACCGTGGATCGCAGGGCGGAGTATCACCCTGACCCGACTATTGATCGCGAGGAATGACGATGGCGCAGCGCGTAGAAGTACAGCTCACCGACGATCTCGACGGGACCGACATCCGGTCCGGCAAGGGTGAGACCCTCACATTCGCTCTGGACGGTCAGACTTTCGAGATCGACCTCACCAACAAGAACGCTGGTGCGCTACGCAAGACTCTGTCTCCCTACGTCAGCGCGGGCCGCCGCGTGCGAACGTCGCGGGGGGCACGCGTAAAACAAGTCCAGGTTGGCCCTGATGCCAAGACCGTCAAGGAATGGGCTCGAGCCAACGGCTATGAGGTCGCTGACCGCGGCCGTGTGCCGAAGGAGATTCGCGAGGCGTTCGATGCCGCGAACTGACGTCTCGCCTGGCACGCTTGGGTGCCCACGCTCATCTAGGACGGACCGACGACCTGACTCGCTCACTACGATCCGTGCATCCGGCACCACCAACCTCGCAGCGGAAGAAGAGCAGTGATTCGTCAAACCACCTTCCTGATCCCGCCAGAGATTGAGGCAGGGCTGCTTAGCGGTGACCTCACCCAATACGGGGGAGTTGTTCGCAACCAGCTGGGGCAGATCGTGAGGCACTTGAAGCCAGTGACCCTACCTCAGCCTGACGATAACGCCCTGGCGCGTGTTGCAGCGCTGGTGAAGAGCCCGCGGGTGCTCATCGCGACCGCTACCGCTACTGCCGCGACAGCAGCTTTCGTCATTGCCAAGAGAAAGCGGAAGATCGCGGCTGTTCCCGAGTGCATCGAGAGCTACAACGTCGCGCTCGGTGCTTACGTCGAGGCAGTTCACGAGGGGCGCCTCACGGCATCCATCATCGACCAGCTCATCGTTGCCTTGGACGATGTCACTGAGTATGCCGATGAGGATGGGGACAGCATCAAGTTTGACTTCTCGACGAAGCAGGCGAAGCTTCTCGTTAGGCTCGTGATTGGTTCAACGAGTCAGCTCGCGCAAGACAACGACCTCGACCTGGCGCAGACGCCGGCTGCAGACGATGGTTCCGTCATGGCTCTGCGTCGGCACCTCCGTGTCCAGCGGCAGATCCTTGCCGAAGCGGCATAGCAGCACGACGATGGCTCGGCTCGGCCCGAAAGGCTTACCTCTCGAACCTGCGGATACCTCGGATGCTGCGGATCACAATGGGTGCCGTTCAAACGGCTGACTCGGGACAGGCATCGCGTCGACGCGTAGCTTGGACGCACCCCCCCAACGCGTGGGATCGCCTCATCCCCCAAGAGGCCCCACGCGGGACGGGTGCCCCGTCGCCTGGTGTGCGGGGCGCTCGTTCATCCCTGTAAACCGATAACGAAGGGGCCAAGTGCTCAGCGCACGCCCTCCCGCCACTCCCGCCACTCGAATGTCTCAGAACGGGCGACGTTGCCCTCGACGAACTTCGGTACTACCTTGCGTACCTGCTCGACGCTGACCTCGGAGTCCTGGAACCAGCCTTCGTGATGGGCCATGTAGAGGTAGAGAATCTCTTCGCGAACGGTCGTCTGACCGGCAACGTAGGTCACGTCATCAGTGTCGCCGCCGGGCATATCGGATGGCAGCGCAGACCTGATCCATGTTGGTAGAGCTCTACTCAGGCATCGCTCTGATGGATGCAGCAACCGTGTCGAGGACGGCTCGGATCTGATGCTCCGGCAGCTCGAGCAGGCTGCCAGCTAGGACCTCGGGCGCCAATCCAGTACTCGTGATGCGATCCCGAGCTTGGTTCTTAGTCAGCGGCGCACCGTCAACGTGTCGGCTGGTCTTGACCAGCGCGTCGCGCCAGGCGTTCTCAAGCCTTCTGTGGGCGCCGTCGAGGACGGTCCGCTTGGCTGCATCCTCCGGTGTCAGGCCGACCGGATCAACCGTCGTAGCTTCGACAATGGCGTGCGCCGAGTCAGGAGTGCTCCGGCGGAAGCGCAGACGCCACTTCGTTCCGACGAGATCCTTGAGCTTCTCCTGTGACGCCTGGCTCGCGATGTCAGCGTGCTTATTGTGCACGAAGATCGCGACGCGTTGGGTCCTGAGCGCAATGAGGGTTCTCGCGAGCCATGAACCGGGATCGCCCATCAGATCGACCGCGACAGCCGATGCGTCAGCGTTCTTGATCGATGCAATACCCGTGCCGTCGAGAATCTGAGACAGGCTGAGTCCGACTCTTTCGCCCTGTGTCGAGGGCTTGGTCATACCGACTAGCGCGCTCACTGGTAGGTCGGTTGGGCCGGCGGCGGCATCGAGCAAGGCTGCGGTCAGCGTGTCCGAAAGCTTGCTCTGACCCTCGAGCGACTGGGCGCCGTGTGTGTAGATGTTGACGGCGTCGCTCGCAATACGGTCGAGCGCTTTCCAAGTGACGCTGGTCGGTCGGCAGACATAGAGATCGCTGGCGCTGCCAACTGCCTGCGCGCCGACGTAGCGGTTGAAGTGCGGCAAGATCGCTTCGCAGACGATCGACAGGCCCTGGATCGCCTTTTGAACCTTGAGGCCGAGCGTTGGTTGGTGGCTGCCGTAGCCATAGGCCATCAGCAGCCGGCCATTCTCGCGGTCTCGTAGTCCTTGCAGTCCGCGAGCGAGGAAGAGCCGCACGCCCTCCGGTGTGTAGGGCGGGTCGGTGAAGACGAGGTCTGCTGACTCAAGCGCCAGGCTCGGGATGCCAAGTCGGAAGTCGGCGTAGGCCGTCTTGATGTTCAGACCGCGGCCGGCAGCTTCCTGGTCGATGAAGCTCAGGAGGTCCTCGTCGACATCGACAACGATCACCTTGACTTCCGGGTTGACCAGGCAGGTCGCGATCGAGGTCAGATCGTGGTCGCCGATGCACAGAAGTGTCGAGCCAGCAAGATCGAAGGATCCATCCATCCACAGCGCGCGACGAACCGCGGTCGCCGACGTCGCCGGAACGTGGTCGAGCGCCCTGACGGGCTTCGGTGCTGCGGCGATGATGTCGGCCATCAACTTGATGAGCTGGGCTGAGCCAGCCAGGCGTTCGTCGGCGGGATCAGACAAGGCTGTCTGGTGAATCTGGTCTAGATCGAAACGCTTCCGGTACTGGCCGATGCGGTCTGGACGAATGCTCAGCACCTCGTTGACAGACCGAAGGTCGTTACCGAGCAGACGCAGCAATGCCTCAACCACTCGCCGCGGCAATGCCGAGTCCCGGACCAGGACATCGAGCGAGGTGTTGCCGTCCGCCAGAGCCGCGAGGACCTGCCGGTGGGCGCGGCTGTATGCGCCGAACTCGGCGAGATGAGTCGCGACGAGATCGATCGCATCGGCTGATGCGTCAGTCGTCGGATCGTCGTTCTGCATGGTTGCTGGCCTCTCCTGCCGGTCCTGGTGCTACAGACAAATCTACGGCACCATCGTGGCTATCGATTCTATCGGGGTCGAGAATTCATTCCGGCCGGGTGACGATACGCGGATTTATATGCGCGTTCGCCGAATCTGACCATTGCTTTGGCAATGGATAGTCATTTACGCACTCTCCAATGTTTTATACAATTGAGAGAATGGAAGTCTGACTAAATCCAATCGAATCTGACGACACAGCGGCCGCCGACCTGATCGCGGACTGGCTCCGCGGTGACCGCGAGGGTCGCCGATGGATCTCGGAGTATGCAGACCCTCAGTCCTGGATGGCGTTGTTCTCCGTGACTCGTTGGGGGTTCGTGGCCAGCGATGGTCAGACGCCGATCGGCTTTGCTGACGTCGAGCTCGATCCAGCAGTTCGCACCGCACACTTCACGTACTACGTGGCCCCACGCTGGCGCGGTCAGGGCTACAGCAGCGCGCTGCTCAGTGCAATCAGCCGTTACCTGCGTGAGCACGCCGGCGCCGAGAGGCTGCAGGGCTTTGTCGAGCCACAGAACGTGGCCAGCCGGCGCGCGCTGACGACCGCTGGCTTCAAAGCGACAACCGTCGACGGTGACGGTCTGACCGCATACGAGCTCCGCTTGGATCGCTAGACGGTCGCGGGGATCACTGCTACCGTCACCGGCGGTAATCGGCTGATCCACTGGGAGGAATCTATGTCGAAGAAGAGCAAGCCCGGCGACGGCTCGCAGGCCAAGGGGAAGAAGGGTGCCCTGCTCTACGAGCCCAGCGAGTCCACGCAGCTCTCGAAAGCATTCGGCCGCCTGCAGGCTGTCGTGGTAGCTGCCCGTCCGACCTCCCGCTGACCGGGAGCAGACATTGGTTGAGAGCGCGATCTCGCGCCAGGCCATGGCCACGTGGCTGTCTTGGCCGTCCGTGCTCGGCGAGTTTCACGCGGAGCCGCTGGCCGGCCCCGGTATCGGCCCTGAGCGCTTCGACGCGCCGCCGTGCCAGCCAGCGGCTCCGCAGCCGGATCTTCCGTCGATATTTCGCAGGACCGTCGAGGACCTCGTCTCGCCGTACTCAAGCGTTGCCCTCTCGATATCTGGCGGTCTGGACTCAGCCGCCGTCCTGGTGCACCTGCACGAGATCTGCGCCAGCAAGAACATCGAGCTGCACCTGATCACCGCGGAACTGACCGGTGATGACGGCGAGACGAACATCCACCACATCGACCGGCTCCTCAAGGGCGTCGGCATCGATCAGCCAGTGCATAGGATCGATGCGCACCCCAACGACAACGGCAAGCAGTACTTCTGGTCGCCGCGGGGTCCGCGCCTCGACTCGTCTGCGGCGGTCAACGATGCGATGGTCGATACGGCGATGGAGCTTGGTGCACAGGCGGTGGTCACTGGCGCCGGCTCTGACGAGCTGACGGGCACTGTCCGATACATGCTGGGCTCCTTCCTTGCACGCGGACGCTTCGATCTCTTCCGTTCTTACTGGCGAGACACCATCTCGATCAGCAAGCAGGCTGCGTTCCTGGAGTCCCTGGCAGCCGTTGCTGGCGTGCTGCCGCGGCGTTGGCGCGCGATCGCCTACTACGCCGTCACAGAGGATCCACCAGTCGACCTCGCGGCTCCGTCACTGGTCACTGCGCCGCTTCGCCCACACGTGGAACAGTGGTCTCGCGCCTGGATGAATCAACGGCTTCGTTTCCAGGCGGCGTCGCATAAGTCCTGGTCTGCGATGGAGGCATGGGAGTCGCTTGACCCCGTCTGCCCGCCGATCATCTCTGACGATCCGATCCCGTTCCTGCATCCGTACATGAACCGCGAGTTCGTGACTGCCGTCATGCAGACCCGGCTCGATGCGCGCTACGGGATCCATCACCCCAACATGTACTGGCGGCAGAAGTCGATCGTGCTTGATCTCATCGGCAAGCAGTACTGGGACTACCTGCCGGCGGAGAAGCAGATCTTCAGCAACTGGATGCCCCTCTCTGTCAACCTTTCTTGAGACACCCCATCCGGTAGGAATTACTGACTGATGAGGGCGAGACTCGGAGAGAGGTTTGATGAGGGTCAAGACGCAGGCGTCCCCGGTGGGGGATGCTGTGCGGGTGGGGGATGTTCCCGACCCGCAGGTCCCGGAGCGGGCCAGGCGCAGGTCGTATTCGGCGAAGTACAAGGCTGAGATCCTGGCCGAGTACGACGCCGCGGATCGAGGCGGCCGGGGTGCGTTGATGCGCAGGGAAGGCTTGTATTCCTCGCTGATCAGCGAGTGGCGCAAGCAGCGCGACAAGGGCGCGTTGGAGGCGTTGGGCAAGACTCGGGGCAGGCCGCCGGCCGACCCGGTGGAGCGGGAGAACGCCCGGCTGCGCGCGGAGGTCGCCAAGCTGCGGGCCGAGGCGGCGACGTCTCGGCGGGTGATCGAGGTGCAGGGAAAGCTCTCCGCGCTGCTGGAACAGCTCGCCAATGGCGGCGCGACCGACGAAGACCAGGCGAGATGAGCGCGATGATCGTGACCGCGATCGACGAGGCGGTCGACGAACTCGTTGCGCTGGTCGGGAAGAAGGCCGCGTGCGCGGCGGTCGGCCTGCCTCGGGCCAGCTACTACCGCGCCAACCCGGCCGGCGAGCAGACCGGGGCCACAGCCACACCCGAGGCCACACCCGAGGCCGGGCTGGCGCGGCCGCGCAGGCCTGCCGCGCAGGCCCAGCCACGGGCGTTGTCCGAGCAGGAGCGGACCGAGGTGTTGGAGGTGTTGCACTCGGAGCGGTTCGCCGATGCCGCACCGGCCACGGTGTACGCGACGCTGCTGGACGAGGGCACCTACTTGTGCTCGGAGTCCACGATGTACCGGTTGCTACGCGAACGCGGCGAGACCGGTGACCGGCGCCGCCATGCGACCCATCCAGCGAAGGTGAAGCCCGAACTGGTGGCGTCTGGGCCGAACGAGGTCTGGAGCTGGGACATCACCAAGCTGCACGGCCCGGCCAAGTGGACCTACTACTACCTGTACGTGATCCTCGACATCTTCTCCCGCTACCCGGTCGGCTGGATGGTCGCCTCCCGGGAGTCCGCGGTGCTGGCCGAGCGGCTGATCGCCGAGGCGGTCCGCAAGCAACGGGTCGACCGCAACCAGCTGACCTTGCATGCCGACCGCGGCTCGTCGATGGCCTCCAAGCCGGTCGCGTTCCTGCTCGCCGACCTGGGCGTGACCAAGAGCCACAGCCGGCCGCGGTGCTCGAATGACAACCCCTACTCCGAGGCACAGTTCAAGACGCTGAAGTACCGGCCCGACTTCCCCGAACGGTTCGGCTGCATCGAGGACGCGCGGGTGTTCTGCGACGAGTTCTTCGGCTGGTACACCCACGAACACCGCCACTCCGGGATCGGCCTGCACACCCCGGCCGACGTCCACTACGGCCGCGCCCACGCCATCCGCGAGGCCCGCGGCCACGTCCTGCACGCCGCCTACCTCGCCGCCCCAGAACGCTTTGTACGCAAGCCACCCGAACCGCCCAAGCTGCCCGGAACCGTGTGGATCAACAAGCCCGAAGACAAGGAGAACCCGGCTCAGTAGTTTGCTCAAGAACGTGTCTCAGAAAGGTTGACAGGTTCCGTGCGCGCCGACGAGGTGAAGAACCGGCAGATGGCACCGCACTTGGTCGAGCTCGGTGTGGTCGACGCAGCCGTGCTGGCCCAGACCGACGACACGATGCTGCTTCACCGCGTCGCTGAGCTCGAGGCTTGGACGGCCATCGCGATTGATCGGGGCTATGACTTCGTCGATTGACTACACGACTGAACAGCGAACGGCTGGCTACCAACGGGCGGTGGCCAGCCGTTCATCATGTGCGCTGTAACTGGTTGGTCAGCCCCGGCTGAGCTTCACCGTCCGGTCGATGAGCGACTTGACCTTCTCCACCACTGGTGCGTCGACGGTGTCGGACTCGGCATACGCCGCGTAGAGCCTGCCGCCCTTGACGCCCTTGCCGTGCGAGCCGTCACCGGGCTTGTTCTTCTTCGACATCAGTTCTCCTCGGTTGTTTTGTGATCCGCTTGAACTGCTGGTGGTTGACCGGATGACCTCTCGCCTAGGCGCACTGCGCCCAACTATCCGGCCAGCCACGTCCGAGAACCCCGTCCGGGCCTCGGTGTTGGAGCGGCTGGCGCAGGACGGACTCGCTTCACGTCCCGCACCAGCCGGCTTGGAGCGATCCCTGGCCGAGCCATCCACAGGGGAGAGGACGACTCGGACAAGGATCGCGGTGCGACGGGGCCGACGGGTGTGCAGCGATCACACCGCACGTGAGAGGAGCTGAGGACGACTCCCCACCGGCCCCGCCAGCTCATGGGGTGACCTCGTGCAGCATGAAGCGAGCCCCTGTGGCCCGCTCAAACTGCTGCCTCACCGCTTCGGGATCGCCGACCAGGGCCAGGTGCCGCCACTCCGGCAGTACCACTGTGGTTATCTCGTAGCGGTTGACCGAGGCAACCAGGGCCTCGAATGCTGCCGGTGCGGTGTCGGGATCTTCGAGATAGACCGAGCCCATGGCGAAGCCCTCAAGCTGAGCGAAGGTTCCAAACCCGCGCTTCAGGGCGGTCACGTGCCGATCCGACAGGTACAGGTCGCGCCGGGCGTATCCGAGGAGCAGCGGCCGGGTGTAGTCGGTCACCGATCCTCGTCCATCCAGCGGCGGAACGCGGCGACGATCCGCTCCCACAACCGGGACCACCAGCCGCGTCGCTGCTGGCCGGTCACGAGTCGGCTGCATCTTCATCCGCCACCGTGGTCGCCGGCTCGATCGTCACGCGCAGGCTGGCAAAGCGCCGCATCATGCCCGCCCGGTACCGAATCGCTTTCGCCGGCTCGGCGGTGTAATCCGCGATGACGTGCTCACCGAACCAGACACGGACGCGGCGGTCGGTTGATCGGGGGACATCAGCAAGCGTCGTCATTCGCCACGTACCTCCTCGATGATGTCGCGGATCATGAACCCGTACAGCACGGCGGCGAGGATGAAGAGTGCGGTCATTTCGTTGCCTTCCCCTGCTGATCTGCGACGTTCCGACGACTTCGTCTGCCACACCGCTTAGGCTGACCGACAGCAGCACCGGTACAGAAGGTGACGGGAGGTGACTAGAGGTGACTCGTCAAGGTGACGGGCTCGGATACGAGTCACCATTGGTGCGTGCCCGCCGCCAGCGGGGCTGGACTCAGGCGACGGCGAGGCGGCGCTTCGAGGCGGCCGTACTGGAACAGGGGCAGCAGAGTCCGACTGGCGCTTCCCTCAAGCGGATGTTCGCCTACTGGGAGAGTGGCGAACGCTCGGTGAGCGTGCCGGTCTATCGGCGGGCGTTTGTAGCTATCTACGGCCAGTCAGCCGAGAGTCTCGGGTTCGAGATGCCGTCGGCAGACATGGCGCGGCAGACGTCACACTCTGACCTAGAAACGCTGCGACGTGACTTGGACCGCGTGCTGAGTTGCGGTGCGCCGAGCGAGGTCGTGGTCGACGACTGGGAGCAACTCGCCGAGTGTTACGGCCGCGCGACGCGTGATCGCCCCGCGGCGCTGTTGCTCGCTGACCTGAGCGACGATCTGGGCCAGCTGCAAGCCGCCCTGACGGAGAGTCGGTCGTCAGTTGGTCGGCGCCGGCTGACGCGGGTGGTGGCGCAGATGTCCGGACTGATGCTGCTGACGCTCGTCAAGCTCGACGACCGCACGGCGTTCCGCCGCTGGGCGCGGACCGCTCGCGTCGCCTCAGCCGAAGCCGGCGATCCGTTGACGCATTCATGGATGCTCGCGCAGGAAGCCTACGGTCACTTCTACAGCAACGATCTCTCGGAGGCGGTCGCTGTCGCCGAGCGGGCGCAGGACGTCTCCAGCGCACCCGGTGGGGTCGGTGCACCACTGGCAGCGGCATTGGAGGCGCGTGCATATGCGGTGATCGGTGATCGGCACGCCACCACCGCCGCGCTGAGGCGAGCTGAGGCGCATGTCTCACACCTGAGTGGCGACGCTTTACTGCCTTCGGCGTTCGGCTACAACGAAGCCCAGCTCGCCTTCCATGCAGGCAGCGCCTACACGAGACTTCGCGATCTGCCCGCTGCCTTCGCCGCGCAAGAACGCGCTCTCGTCCTCTGCGCTCCTGGTGACTACACCGACCGTGCGATGACGCGCCTCGACCGTGCTGCCTGCTTCGTCGTTGATGGCGACGTGACGGCGTCTGCTCAGGAAGTCGCTGGGACGCTCCTCGGACTCGACGACGGACAGCGGCGCGGCATTATTGACGGGCGTGCTCGTGAAGTCATTGGCGGGATGTCCGCCAAGCAGCGGCAATTGCCAGTCGTCCGCGAGCTGCGCGATCTTGTTCGACCAACCCGAGAGGAAGACCTTCAGTGATTGCGGTCCGCCCAGCCACAGCCGCCGATGCCGACCAGCTGTTGCAGCTGACTGAGGAGATGGACCGTTTCTACGGTGCCACCGAGTTCGAGGACCTGGAGCTTCGCCGTCGACAACTTCACGACGCGCTGTTCGGCGACACCCCGGCCGCCAGGGCGCTGCTGGGCCTTGACGAGGACACAGCAGTTGGCTTCGCCGCCTACTCGTTCCTATGGCCGGCGGTTGGACTGACGCGGTCGCTCTACCTCAAGGAGCTCTACGTCTCGGACGCGCAGCAACGGCGTGGCATCGGACGCTCCCTGATGGATGCGCTGTTCAATGTTGCCCGCCAGCACGATTGCAGCCGGGTCGAGTGGACGACGGACCGCGACAACCCGGGCGCTCAGGCGTTCTACAAGACCTTTGGTGTTGAGCCAAAGGACGGCAAGCTCTTCTATCGGCTCGAGCAATAGGACGCCTGGAGAGATCACGTGACGGGGGACGGTACGGCGAAGGCGGACGCACCGCTGCGTCAGGCCCGTCTCAACGCTGGCCTGACGCAGGCTGAGGCGATGCGCCAATTCGTGGCGGCTATCCAAGCCCTGGGTGAGCACTCGCCGACCGGTGCCTCGCTGAAGCGGATGTTCGCCTACTGGGAGCGCGGAGAGCGTGCAGTCGGAGTCGAGGCCTACAGGCGGGCGTTCGCAGCGATCTACCGAGCACCGTATGAGGTGCTCGGCTTTGTACCCGACGATGGGACGGGGCGCGTGGCGGCGCTCCGGCAGACGGACCCCTCGCTGCACGTCGACAGCGACCTGGTCGAGCTGTTCGAGTCGCAGACGCAGAATCTGCGCATGCTCGACCGCCGACTTGGCACGACGGCGCTGATCCAGCAGACCGAGCTGCACGTTCGACAGATGAAGGACGTCCTCGATCGCGCCTCGGGTGGTCAGCGCGCGGAGTTGGCTGCTGCCCTGGCAGCAGCCGCTGGCCTGGCCGGCTGGCAGGCCCTCGACCAGGGCGAGACGCAGCGCGCCTGGCAACTCCACGAGACGGCCCGCACTGCTGCCCGCGAATCAGGCAACGCCGCGGTGTTGGCGCATGTCACGGCGCAGAGCGCCAACGTCTTGCTCGATGCCCACCAGAACCACCTGGCGCTGAGCCTCATCCAGTCAGCCCGCGGCGAGCTCGGCACGAAGGCACCACGGCTGCTGCTGAGCTGGCTGGCGGCCGCCGAAGCCGAAGCCGCAGCTGCGACCGGCAACCGCGCTCATGCCGAGCGACAACTCGATTGGGCACAGAGCCGACTCGACGGCGACGGCGCGGCCGAGCTGCCCTTCTTGATGCTTGATGACGGCCACCTGGCGCGGTGGCGCGGGCACTGCCTGGCGCGGCTCGGTCAGAGCGAGGCCATCCAAGATCTGACCGCGGCCCTGGCCAACGCTGGCGACTCGGTGCGGGCGGCCACCGGGCTCTACGTCGACCTGGCGCATGCCTACCAGGTCGCTGGCCATGCCGCCGAGGCGGAGACGCACCTCAGAACAGCCACGCAAATGGCTGACCGGTATGGCTCGCGCCGCCAGCAGAACCGGCTACGCGCCCTGAGTGTCGCCGCCCAACGCTAGGTAATGCAGCAGGCCGACCAGGGTGCCCGAGTTGCGGATATCACCCTTGGCGATCAAGACCGGCACCTGGGCGAGCGGCACCCATTGGAAGCGCCCCTCGTTGAGCTCGGTGGGATCGCCGACGTGGCGGGCGTCGGTCGCCAGGTACACGTGATGCGGTGAGGTCACCATGCCGATCATGGGCTCGAAACTGACCAGATGCTCGATCGATGCCGCCTCGAAACCGGTCTCCTCGATAAGCTCGCGCGCGATCGTCTCCGCGGGTTCCTCACCTTCATCGACCAGGCCACCAGGAAGCTCCCAGTTCCAGACCTCGGAGACAAAGCGATGACGCCAGCTCATCAACACGGCCGTTTGGTCAGGGTTGAGCAGCACCGCCATAGCCGCTGCTGGCATCTTCACGACGTGGTGACGCGGGTTGTGCTCGCCTGACGGCAGCAGCACGTCGGCGTGAGCGAGTTGGATCCACTTGCTGTCGTAAAAGGGCGTGATGCTACGGACCTCCCATGCGCCCTCCGACGTGGGCTGCGGGATGTCTGAGGATGACTCGGGCGTATCCACGTCACGACCCTATGCGGTGTCCACGATGCCGCGTAGCGGCGGCATACCCCGCCGGTGCGGCGCTGGTTCGGACGGGCGGTGGCCTCAAGGTATCTCGGGGTGGCAACGCCGTGGATCGCGGTAATCAGTCCGTGATGCAGTCGGCTTCCGGCGCCCCCGGTTTCGCCCGGAGGATCGTTCCCTTCTGGACGGATTCTCGCCCGGTCAGGTAGCCGTACACGGTCAAGAGAAGGTCCTGCTTGTCCTTGGGCAAGAGCGGGTCACGCACGATCGCGCGTTCCACATCCGTCAGCAAGCCGAGGGCTTGGTCGGCCAGGTCTGCGAAGGAGACGTCAAGGGTCTGCGCAAGTCGATGAAGGTCGGACGGCAAGGACTTTCCGGCCTCCCAGGTGGAGACTGTGGTCTGATCCACGCCAACAGCCCTGCCGAGCTGCGTCTGATTCCAGCCCAAGTGTTTGCGGCGGGTGCGGATGAGGCTGCCTAGCGTCTGGCGTTGGCCGACTAGGTCTGAAGCGGTCATACGATCATACTATCCAAGAACTCATACTCGCCACGGTGGTGGCCGAGTGTGGCGGTCGAGGTCGACTCCGTGCTCTAAGTGGTCTGCGCCGTAAGTTCGTCGGGGGCTATTCGGGTTGCCATGCTGTGGGGTCGGCCAGGTAGAGGCCGCAGGCGCAGTCGAGTGCTTCTTCGGCGGTGCCGGCTGGGTAGCCGCTGGGCAGGATGGAGTCTTGGTAGCCGTCCTTGCTGGCCAGGTAGACCGCGAAGCCCCATTGGTTGGCGTAGCCGCCGTAGCGGAGCCGGCATAGCGGTAGCACGGTTCCGTCGGCCAGTTGTCCGTCGATGTAGGCGAAGGTGCCGTGGTGGCGGACGTTGACGGCTGCCAGGGCCGGCCAGCGTTCGCGGGCGTGGGCCCGTAGCCGCTGGCCCAGCGAGGTTTTCGTGGATTGCGGGGGTGTGGCCATGGCGTCCATGCTGCCTGATCGGCGTGTCCGTGTGTGGTGAGGATCGTCGCGTGGTGATGATCGGCTCCGTCCTGTTGCCGATCGCGATTGGCTTGCTTTCTCGTGCCCGTCCTGTGTGCCTGCCCTGTGTGGTTGACCGCCGCCGTACGCAAGAGGTTGAAGAAGCTGGCTCGGGGTCACAAGAGCCCGTCGCGGGACAAGCTGCGGGCGCGGATCGTGCTGGACGCGGCCCGGGGTTTGTCCAACGCGGCGATCGCCCGACGGTGCGCGGTGACGGTGGACACGGTGCGCAAGTGGCGCGGCCGGTTCGCCGCCGACGGGCTGGACGGGCTGGTCGACCGCGCGCGCAGCGGCCGCCCGCCGACGTTCACGCCGGTCCAGGTGATCGAGGTGAAGGCGCTGGCCTGCCAGCTGCCCGCCCACACGGGTGCGCCGTTGTCGGTGTGGAGTTGCCCGGACCTGGCCCGGGAGGCCGTCACCGCCGGCATCGCCGAAACGCTCTCGGCATCCACCGTGCGCCGCTGGCTGGCCGCCGACACGATCAAACCCTGGCAGCACCGATCCTGGATCTTCCCCCGGGACCCGGACTTCCGCGCCAAAGCCGGCCGGGTCCTGGACCTCTACGCCGGCAACTGGGAAGGCCGGCGGCTCGGCGACGACGAATACGTGATCTCCTCCGACGAGTTGGGTCGGGCTGAGGCGCGTTGACGCCCTTGCGGGTCGTTACGTTTCCTCAGCCCGCCCTCCGAACCGGACGTGCGTGTCTCCACGCATCCGGCTCTCCACGAGTCCATCCCTTCGGGCTATGCGACCGATCCTGATGCTCTTCTTGCCCAGGGTGTGGCGATGTTGTCGGCCCGGTAGCGGTAGCGGCTGACCGTCACCTGCTGGGGTTGGAACAGCATCACCTCGTCCTCGGTGGGACGCCAGCCGGGTAGGTAGCGTCGATGCAGGACGGCCCACTTCGTGCGGTTGTGTCGTTTGCGGATCCATCGGACCACCCGGTGCCAGGCGTACTGGTCGAGGTAGCCGAAGGTCGCTTTGGACACGCCGTGGCGGAAGTAGGTGCACCAGCCGAGCAGCACCGGGTTGAGTTGGCGCAGCAGGGCCGCAAGGGTCGGATGTGATGACCTGCGGGTCAGCGCGCGGACCCGTCCGACGATGGAGGCGAGCGCCTTCTTCGACGGGTAGGTGTAGACCACGCGCTTGTTCGTGCCTCGTTTCCGTCTCCGCTGGATGCGGAACCCGAGAAAGTCGAAGCCCTCGTCGATGTGGCAGACCTTTGTCTTGGCCGCCGACAGGCGCAGGCCCATCGGGGCGAGTACCGTCGCCACGTCCTCCCGCAGGGCCTCGGCGTGCGCTCGGGTCCCGGCCACCAACACCACGAAGTCGTCTGCGTAGCGGACGATCCGGTAGTTGGCCAGCCCGGCTCGGCGCCGCTTGGTCCGTTGGTAGGTACTGCCGCTGTTGGTCTGCCAGGCCACGGCGAAATGGTCGTCGAGGACCGACAAAGCGACGTTGGCGAGCAACGGCGAAAGGATTCCGCCTTGGGGAGTGCCGGTGGCGGTGTTCCGCATGACGCCGTCCTCACCGAGGATGCCAGCATGCAGGAACGCCTTGATCACCGACAAGACGCGCTTGTCTCCGACTCGTCTGCGCACCCGGTCCATCAGGGCCGTGTGGTCGATGTTGTCGAAGCACGCCTCGATATCACCTTCGAGCACCCACTCATAGGTGCGGGAGCTGAACTGGTGGATCTCGGCGATCGCGTCATGTGCCCGCCGCCTCGGACGGAAGCCATACGAGCATGGCTTGAAGTCCGCCTCGAAGATCGGCTCGAGCACCAACTTCAGGGCCGCTTGCACGGTGCGGTCCCGCGCGGTGGGGATGCCCAGTCTGCGGCGTTTGCTGCTGCCGGGTTTGGGAATCATCCGTTCCCGCACGGGCAAAGGAGCGAACTGCCGGGCCTTGAGATCGGCTCGTAGCCGCGGCAGGAACCCCTCTTCGGCGGAGAACACAGCGTCGGGCCGTAGCCCGTCCACCCCCGCCGACCGCTTCCCTCGGTTGCCCCTGACCCGGGCCCACGCCACCACGAGGACGGCCGGGTCACACACGAGGTTGAACAGGTCATCGAACCGGCGATCAGGATCGTCGATCGCCCATTGGTGCAGCTTGGTCTGGATCCGCAGTACCTGTGACTCGGCCCAGTCCCGCTCCGGCCACAGCACGTCGGTGTTCACCAACGATCTCCCACCCTTCCAATCCCATCGCTACGAACTCGCTGCCGCCCTTTGCCATGTGACCGGCTTTCCCGGCCTCGGACTACTACGACGGCTCCGCCACGCCCCGGCCCGATCGGCCGACGACGAACCTGCCCGCACCCGACCCGGACGACCGGGACACGGGACCAGCCCGGGACGCTTCCCACGTTCACCACACACCGGTCGACGGGGTCGGTGCCCAGCTTTGCCCCTGCGGCATCGCCACGAGTACGCCGCAGACCTTCCTCGTGGCCTCCCTGCCGGCGACTTCACCCGGCTCAGGAGTCGCCCGACCGCCCCGAAAGCAGCGTCGGGCGTGCACCGCACTCCGGCCCACATCCGCCAGGTTGGAGCCGGTGTATCTCTTAAGAGGCTTTACACGCTGGTTTCTCACGTACACCTTTCCGTCTCGCTAGGCAGGCCCAGGTCGTCTGGCAGTACCGACCCGTCCTGTCGTTGTCAGGGCTGCTCCCACCCTCCCCGGCGTCTCCCGGATCAGGCTGCCCTCAGCTTCACCGGCCTGCTGCGACAGGCCAGCGATGGAGTCCTTCCACCTCCATCCGGTAATGCAGCGCCTCGTGGCGCACGAAGACCTCGATCCAGGCCCGCTGCCGCTGCCACCCCACCCTGCCACCAGGCAAAGCGCGCATGATGCGCGTCAACCACGACTACCACCGCGGCGGAGCCCTGGCCTACCTGGCCGCCTACGACGTTCACCGGGCCCAGGTGTTCGGCCGATGCGCGGCATCGACCGGAATCGAGCCGTTCATGGCCCTGGCCGAACAGGTCATGACCCAAGAGCCCTACGCCTCGGCCAAACGCGTGTTCTGGATCGTCGACAACGGCTCGTCCCACCGCGGCCAGGCCGCGATCGACCGGCTGGCCGGCCGCTTCCCCAACGCGGTCATGGTGCACACCCCGGTGCACGCCTCCTGGACGAACCAGATCGAGATCTACTTCTCGGTCGTCCAACGCAAGGTCGTCTCCCCCAACGACTTCAGGGCGGTTGCAAAGTTGATCCTCCTACGATGCGAGTGCCAACAGCGCACGTTCGGGTTTGCGAGCGCGTGCTCGTAGAGTTTTGATGCCTGCCGTGATGCCCTTGGTGTTGTCTCTGGTCAGGGCCGTGTTGCGGAGGATGGCGAGATTGATCGGGCCGTTCCCGGTGCGAGCGGTGTGTCCGTCCTCGCCGAAGATCACGTCGCGTTGCCAGTGGATCACCTCGCAGCCCCAGTGCTCCCGCACGATGCGAGCGACCCGGTCGGCTTGGGCATGACGATGGGACAGGCTGGTCACGATGTAGACGTTCTCGTGCGTCCATGCCGCAGCGGTGGTGACGGTCTTCTTCCGTTTCGTCGAGCGCCTGACCCTCGCGGCCTGGACCACGCCGGTCAACGTGGTCTCGCACTGCTCGGGCAGTGTCACCAGCCGGATTGCCCGGGTCTCTTGACGACCGTGCGCTTTCTCGCGGGTGACCTGGGCATTCTCGACCTCGGCCCACGGCAGCTCATCCAGCGCCGCGTACGCCGCAGGGGCGTTGCCCTTGACGGTGAGCAGGTAGTGCCCGCCCAGCCCGATGATCTTCGCGGTCAACTCTCGCGTGGTGTGCTTGGCATCAGCCGTGATCACCACGCCGGCCAGGTTCCCGCCGCGGCGGGCCGCGATCCGGTCGACCATGTCCTTGACCGCGGCGTTCTCGTCCCCGCCAACGATCCGCGCTAGGCCATGAACCTGTCGAGTGCCGTGCTCGACGGCCTCCACGACCGCCTCCTGCCGCATCACGCCGGCCTCGTCCCAGTTCCTTGCGCCCTTGAGCGTCTTCCCGTCCATCGCCACGACCAGGTCAATTCCCAGGTCAACAAGCAGATCCGACGCCAGATCCGGCTCTCCGACAGCAACCCGCTCGGGCTCGGGCTCGGGCTCGGGAACAGCGTCGGTGACGGTAGCCCACACCGACAGCGCCTCGTCCAACTCGACCGGATCGACCCGGTTCAGTACCCGGCGAAAGGTCGCTGCCGACGGTGGTCGGCGACGCCCCAACCCGAACCCGGTCAACATCGCACGGTCCAGGTCCGCCACCGTCTCCGCGATCACCGCGAACGTCGATGCGCCACAGCACACCGCGAAGACCGCCATCGCGAGCACGACCACGAGATTGAACCGCCGCCCACGCCGTTTCCGCTGGTCTGGAACGGATTCCAGCGCCCGCATCAAGCCCGAGACATCGCGCCGAACCCGAGCCTCCATGTCCGACGGCTGGTCAAGCACACCCACGAGCAACGACAATGACGACACGACAGCGGCTCCTTGCGACGCGGCAACGGTGTAGGAACCTGCAGCATCCCAACGGAGCCGCTGTCTCCACGCCCACGCCACGCACGCCGCCACCTCAAGTCAAGACCGACACGCCAACCGCAGCCAGATCAACTTTGCAATCGCCCTGCAACGACTTCACCGACCTGGCGCAGGTCGAACAACGACTCACCGACTTCGAACAGCGCTACAACGCCACCGCCCGACCATTCAAATGGAAATTCACCCCGACCGACCTCGACAACCTGCTCGAGCGAATCGACCAACACCAGACCGCAGCACCGACCCATCCACAAGCCGCATGATCACCCCCGACGAACTTAGGGCGCAGACCACTAAGGGTTCGAACGGTGACGGCTGATCTCCGGCCATGACTAATGGTCAGCTTCAAGAATGATCTAGAAATACTCAACTCAAGGTTGGATGATTGTTCAGGTTCCGTGTCTACCGTGGGCTGCCCCCCAGCGCACGAGCACCCGCAAGCGGGAACTTCAGGCTGGCCAAATGTGCGCCATGTGGCGCAGCAGGGACGCGGCTTGTGGGGGATCAGCATGACCGAGGACGACTCGCCGGACGAGACCTCGACGGAGTCCGTTGGTGACAGCTCACGAACCTCCCCCTGATTGACGTTCTCGACGACGTACTTGCCGAGGACGCTGGCGACGACGCCTGTATGGTGTGCCACATCTAAAACTGCCTGAGACCGACGTAGAGATTTCGACAGAGAGACAAGACGTGGTTGCCGAGGCCAAAGACATCTTCGAGGCGCACAGCCAGAGCCTGCGCATGCTCATGAGCGAGAATGGGCTTGGGTTGTACCTCCCGCCGTACCAACGGCCCTACGGGTGGAGCAAGGATAAGGTCGCGAAGCTCGTCGACGACACCCTGCACGGTCTCAGCAATCTGGGGAACCGGACCGACAGCTTCACCTTCCTGGGCACCGTCATCACGATCCACGACATCGAGCACGCCACCGTCCAGCCGGCGGTGAAGCAGCAAGTGCCCGCCAAGGTACTGACCGTGATCGATGGTCAGCAGCGACTCTCCAGCCTGCTGTTGCTCATCGTCTGCCTGCATAACCAGATCCGTCAGGCGCGGTGGCGCGTCTTCAAGGGCAAGGTTCCCGACCAGGAGACGGAGGCGATCAAGAGCGCTCTCCACTCAGAGACCCAGGCGGTGCTCCGTCAGCTCAGCAGCGCGTTCTACGAGAACCACCACGACGGCGACTCGCCCCTCTACCCACGCTTGATTCGCGCGTTCGACGATCAGTGGTCTCGCAACGCCAAGGAAGCGATCTACCACTCGCCGATCGCGCACTTCCTCGCAGAGTATTCGAAGGCAGCGGATGCCGAGGAACGCGCGAACCAGAAGCCAGGCGACTACAACCCGGCACCGCGGATCGGCATGGGCGACGGCGAGGCAGATCTTGTCAAGCGCTACCGAGAACTCCGAGCGTGGCTGTCGCGGCTCGCCAAGGGGCAGGTCATGGAGGAGTTCGAATCAGTTCCTCCGCTCGGCGTCCTCGCAGGCAGTAGCGAGTTCCAGCGAGCGCTCTTCAACCACCCGCTCGACGATGGCTTCTGTGACTGGTTGAAGGAACTCGAAGAGGGCAATGAAGCACAGCTCGTCCGGGTGGTGATGCTCGGAGCTTACGTGCTCAATAGGATTGCGCTCACCGTCGTACGCGGCCGAGACGAAGATTACGCTTTCACCGTCTTCGAGTCCCTCAACACAACGGGCGAACCGCTGACCGCCTTCGAGACGTTCCTGCCCCGAGTGGTTAATGCGGAGGGTCTGCCGAACTACCAGAAGTCAGAAGCCCACGGCCATATGGAGGCTGTCAAGGACCACCTTTCCCGCTTCCAGGTCGGGGACAGGCTGCAGGCGGCCACCCGTGATCTGCTGGTGTCGTTCGCTCTTGCTGAGACGGGCGACAAGCTCTCGAAGCGGCTCGCTGATCAGCGTGCCTATATGAAGGACGAATTCGAGGCGTACAAGGACGACGTCGATGACCGCACGGCATTCCTTGAGCACCTTCATGACACCGCCACCTTCATCGGGCGCACGTGGGACTCGGGCGATTCCCCGCGCCAGCTCGTCGGGCTTGACGCGTCGGCGATGACCGACACGGTTCGGCTTTGCCTTGGCTTTCTCGACAGCCTCAAGCACACGGTCGCAATCGCCCCGCTGGTGCGCTTTTATTCGGCAGCGCTGCACGCTTCGCCCGAAGACCGACAGGCGAAGGTCAAGGAGTTCGAGGACGCCATTAAGGCGATCACGGCCTTCACCGTGCTGTGGCGATCGACTCGCACGACCACTGGGAACATCGACAGCGAATATCGGGAGGTCATGTCGGGCTCGAATTCGCCGACCACTCTGCCTGCCCTGGCGAGGTCCAACAACGGGACCGAGTCGCCCACCCCGGATGCCGCGGCCCTCAAGAATGAGCTCGCTGCGCGGCTCCAGAAAAACGGAGAAATTCCAAACCAGGCCACGTACGTAGCACGAGCCAGAAACGTGCCGCTGTATAGGGTCAACAATCCGCTAACACGCTTCGTGCTGCTGGCGGCTTACCACGACTCGGTCGAGGACCCGTCGTCGCCCGGCCTGATTCACGAGGGCAAGCTTGGCAGCGCGCCATGCCTGACAGCTGACGGTTGGGCCGATCAGAATCATACGACGGTGGAGCACGTGGCGCCCCGGGACGGGTCAAAGGACTGGCAGCCAGCCTTCTATGCGGAGAAGGACATCGTGCATCGCATCGGCAACCTCGTCCTTGCCCCGACCGAGGCAAACAGTTCTTTGAACAATCGCCCGTGGGCTCAGAAGAAGGTCCTCTACACCGCCCTAGGCGCGAAGTCGAAGGAGGAGGCCCGCGAGGTGCTTACAGCCGCCGCCACTGCCGGGATGACCTTCACGCAGACAACCGAGGAACTCGCGCAACTCTCGCGGTACATGCCACATCTGCACTCCCTCGGCGAGCGTGCTGGTGACTGGGACCTCGTCTTCGCTGATCTCCGCGCCGAGCGACTGCTCGAGTTGGCCTACGTTCGCCTCGCCCCATGGCTGGGGATCGACCCCCACGCTGCAGAGGAGGAGGGTGTTGTAGCGGCTACGCACCTCACAGACGTGGACGACGAAGGGTTTGATGACGAGCTGGCGACTGAAGCGCTGGCCTGAGGCGTCCGGAGGTCAAGCCGCAGCGACCATCGTGGTCGAGCGAATCTATGAGCGAGCTCGCGAACTCAGATCGGCCCCAATGCTGGGGAGCGTTCTGACCTCTGCTGAACCTGCCGAACTCACGAACCACAAACTCGGGAGCCCATGCCCACCACTGGGTGGTGCCGACCGACGACATCCAGGGGTGTCCGACGCATTGGGCGCCCCTGGATGTGGCGTGGCCCGGTTGCTCAGAGCTTCTTGAAGGCTTCGTTCACGTAAGCCGCGCTGGATTGCCCCCAGTACATCCTGAGGTCGGCGAACATCTCGGGATCACGGTGCATGTTCTCGGCCTTCGCGTAGGCCATGAAGAGCAGGTCGAGTCCAATCTCGACCTTGCGCGCGAAGCGGAGGGCTTCGCTGGGGTCGACCTCGTCTGATCCCAGTGCGGCAAAGGTGCGCGCTGCGTCGTAGACCTCCCGGACGAATGGGTGACCGTGGTTGAGTTCAACGATGGCCTTACCGTTGAGGTGAGTGATGTCGAGCAGCTCTTTGCCTGGCCAGGTGCGGTCGACCATCGTGATCGGCAGCTGATCAACCGACTCGCGCAGCTTGGCCGCCACCTCCTCCGCTGCCTGCTCGGCGCCTTCGTCTCCGCTCTCGGCCAGGTCGGTCGTCAGATCCGTGACGACCTTGTCGACTCGCTCCTTCTGCTGTTCCTGGGTCAGGTCGGTGCCGGCCTTGCCGCGCGGCGCGGTCTGCTCGGCAGTGGCCGCGGCGTCTGCCGCAGGCGCGTGGACGTCCTCGGCGTTTCGCTTGTCCGTCTCGAGGACCTCCCAGCGTGCACGGTAGCGCTTCCGAGCCGCGGCGATCGGGCGCTTGAGCGTGTTCGTGAGCTGAGTCCGCAGTTTGTCGACCGGAACGACGCCTCGCTTGACGTGGCGCACCTGAAAGTACTCGTCGAGAGCAGCCGGGAACTCAACTTCGATTCCGATATATCGATCACCCCATTCCACGCCACTCGGGAACATGCGGGCGACCTGGTCGTAGTTGATCTCGCGTCCCTGACGCAGGAAGCTGATGCGCCCTTCGTTGTTTGGGATGTTCAGATCCTGGGCGATCTGAGAGCCACCCTGTCCCTTCGGCTGAATCAGATCGTCCGGGACGACAGCAACGGTGACCGTCACGTCGTGTCCATCGAGGCTGATGACGTCGCGACTGACCACCTCACCTCGCACCGGTTTGCCGAGCTTCTCGAGCACACGTGGGTTATCGAGCTGGAACGTCGGATCGTGCAAGGCGATCTCGCGACCGTTCAAATCGATGCGCACCCCTTGGTCCAGGAACTTCCGGTAGGCGCGGGCGAGGAAGCTCTGTACCGCCTTCAGCTGCTGCGCAAGGTCAGTTTGGAAACGACCTCCGCTTCGCAGCCGGTCCACCTTGTTCCACACGACCAAGGTGCCGGATTCCTGGGGCGCCCCCTTGGTGTCTAGCATGAGGTCGGCGTACTCCTCAGGGAACCTATCCAGACGCTCGGCGACGATGTGTTTCTGAGTGCCGTCGGAGATGTCATCCAGGTCGAGCCAGGCGTGACGGACGCCGACCTCCTTACTCTCGTGCGTGTAGATGTCGACACGGCGGGCGTGGCTGAGCGTGGCGAGGTTAAGCCCAACGCCGAAGCGGCCCATGCCGTTGCGCTGGCCATAGCGGGTGGAGTAGCCGAGCGACAGTACGTGCGCCAGTACCTCCTCAGCGATGCCGATGCCGTCGTCGCTAAATGCGATCGAGTCGATCACCTTGGGCTTGTCGCCGCGTGGGTAAGTGCGGATGCGCACCAACGTGGCGGCAGCCTCGATGGAGTTGTCGACGATCTCGCCGATCGCAGTAGTCAGATCGAAGCCGGCATCGCGCCAGGATTCGAGCGCTGTGTCAACCTGCACGAGCTCTGCTGTGTTTGCGCCCATGACATCGTCGCCCGCGGAGTCGGTCTCGTCGTTGACCGCCGACTTGAGGTTTTCTCCCGCCTGGCCTGGAGCCTTGAATGTGGCGGTTGGCGGGTTGCCTGCGGGAGTGGTCATGTCGCGTTGCTCCTTGCGATTGAAGTGGTTCTGTTCTGTTCGCAGCATCTGGTGAAATGAAGGATGAGCTTCTGGCCCTTCTAAATCCTCGGTCGGCACGAGGCACAGCTGGTCAGCACTGGGCTTGCGAGACGATCTTTGAGCCATCATGCGGTCACGCAGCTTGTTGAGTCGTCGTGCGCGTCCGAGCGCATCAGTGGATCGAGCTGTGCTCGCAGACTCTCCGTCAGAGCCATCGTGCTGATGCAGTACGGGCATAACATCGGGCCGGCCATTGCAGGTAGAGCCGGGTGTACCCGGTTCTCCAACGCCCCTGGGGCTGCGTGCCAGTTCATGCACTCGGCGGCGAACGCGGTCGCGATGTCGTGGTGTGGCGTCGCGAGGAAGTAGTCGGCTCGGGCAGCCCACGCCTGCTCGAGGAGCCGCCGCCGTAGGCAGGTGTCCGATCGACCGACGTACACGACTCGCTCATCGGTGACCAGGCTGTAGCTTCCAACTAGTCCCCGAGGGACGGTCGCTCGAATGAGCCACGGCGTCAGCCGGTAGAGCCGGCGGGTACTCACGCTGCCACCAGCAAGTCCGCTCGAAGTCCATCGATACCCCGGGCCTGGCGCCGGGCGCGGGCCAGGCGCTCACGTGCCTGCTGGGCGGAGATGCCCAGGTACGCGCCAGACTCCTTAGCGTCGATGTCCGTGAGCGCGAACAGCAAGAGGGCACGTGCCTCCACCGCCAGCATCGACCGGCTCAGTACGTCAACAACGTCGCCGACGCCGGCGAGTGCATCCGAACTGACAGCGAAGATGCTCGACTTGCCGAGCGAGTCGGCGAACTCGACGGCGGTGTTGGAGTACGTGATGTCGACGATTGCCGCGCGGCGCCGCAGCTTGTTGCGGGCGTTGGCGAGGGCGTTGTCGAGTAAGACCATCGGATCGCCGACCGCATCGGGATGCCGGGCGAGCGCATCCAGGGCAAGCTCAAGCCGGGCTACGACGGCAGTGGAGGTGGAGCTGAGGCACCGCTGTTGTGCGATGCGGATGGCTTCAGCAGTCTCAGCGCTCATGGGCGAAGTCGGTGGAACGGGCGCAGACGTCATCGGAACTTGTTGCCTTTCGTCCTTAGCTGCGACCCCGCGATGTGCTGTCGGGTCGCGGCCACGATGGAGTGGTGGCTACACGTGCATGAAGTTGTGAGTGCAACTCTAAGTCTTCTGGAGCCGCGTAACGAGGCTCCAGACTCTCTCTGTCGTAACTACAGGTGCATGGGGACCAGGTTTGTTGCAGTACTCCTCCAAGAACGTGCCGGAAGCATGTCCACGATCGGGTCGCGAGCGAGGGCACATACGTCGGGCCGCGGCTCGCGGAGCGGCATCGCCAAAAACTGTCGTCGAACACCTGTACGATAAATAGCGGTCACTGTAAGTGACGGCGCGCTTGATAGTTCCGTCGGGCGCGCCGGGTTGGCCCATTCCTGGGGAACACCGTCGTCCTGACGGGAATTGTCTCCAGGAGTGTGTACAGTCGGTCGAGAGGTGATCAGACATGGTCAGAAACGACGAGGCCACCGCCGGTGCGCCCGTCTACTGCGACTACAACGCGACCGCGCCGCTGCGCCCTCAAGCACTCGAAGCGATGCTTCCGTGGTTGACGGACCTGACGGGCAACGCCGCTAGTATCCACCAACCCGGACGCCTTGCAGCGGAGGCGGTCGACGACGCGCGGGACGCTCTAGCGGGGCTACTCGGTACGCGACGAAGTGAGATCGTCTTCACATCCGGCGCAACCGAGGCAAACAACCTGGCATTGAAGACGCTGGCGCACTCGCGTCCGCGTGCAGGGATCATCGTTACGTCGGTGGAGCATCCTGCAGTCCTGCGAGCTGCCGAGGCTGTCGCGGACGGTGACCATCGGCTAACTGTGATCGGTGTCGACAGCGATGGCTTGCTCGACCTCGAGGCACTCGCGCTTGCGCTGAGATCCAAGCCGGGCTCGATCGTGTCGGTCATGGCGGCCAATAATGAGACCGGCGTGCTGACTGACCTTCCAGCAGTTGTGGCCATGGCCCACGATGCTGGCGCCGTCGTTCACAGCGATGCAACCCAGCTAGTCGGGCGGCTGCCGATCGATCTGTCCGACCTTGAAATTGACCTACTGTCTCTCTCCGCCCATAAGTTCGGCGGTCCTCAAGGGGTGGGCGCCCTGTTCGTGCGGCGTGGCCTTGCGCTGGAGGTTTATCCACAGCTTCACGGTGGAGGCCAAGAGGGCGGGTGGCGCTCCGGTACCTTGAATGTTGCGGGCATCGTGGGAGCCGGCGCCGCCGCCCGAGCCGCGCAATCGGGTCTGGGCGCCGAAAGCGCTCGCGTTAGATCAATCCGGGATGAGCTTGAGAGCTACTTACTCACGAATGTTCCGCATGTCCGTCGGAACGGGCATGCGTTTAAGCGTTTGCCTGGCGTCAGTAACCTGAGCTTTCCTGGCGCGCCTGCTGATGCGGTGCTCGCGGCTATGCCATCGATTGCTGCATCGGATGGCTCAGCGTGCTCCTCCGGCGCGCTCGCCGTGTCTCACGTCTTGACTGCTATGGGGTACGACGCAGAGCGTGCAGACTCCGCAATTCGGTTCTCGTTTGGTCACGCGAGCGTCTTCAGTGACGCCCAGCTCGCTGCGTCAGCTACGGCTGCTGCAGTCAAGAAGGTCCGATCTGATAATGGCTGGTTGGCAGCTCAGACGAGTTCGAGTGATCCATTGGTTGACATGGTTTCGTGAGTAGATCTTGAGCGAACGCGCTCGGTTAAATGTCGGATCATCTTAAGTAACGCACGGGCCCCAACGGTCATATTGTTTGAAGGAGATAGCTGATGAGCAGCACCCGCCTTGGCGAACATGCGGTTCGTAAGTTCGCCGGGCATGAGACGTTTGCGCCACGGTTCGGCTGGCTGCGTAAAGCCTACCGAGAGGTCGCGAAGAACACCGCGGCCCTTGGCGTGGAGCAGTCTGAAGGCCACCAAGGTAGCGACATCTTCTTGCGGAAGACGGCCACGGTCGAGCTGGGTGTTGGCAAGAATATGGTCAATGCTATTCGCTACTGGGCACAAGCATTCGGTGTCACTCGCGAGGCAGCCGCAGGCGGAACGTCAAGAGCCCTCCTCGCGCATCCCACCGGAGCTGGCCGATGGCTATTCGACGACGATGGCGCCGACCCATGGCTTGAGGATCCGGCGAGTTTATGGCTGCTCCATTGGTGGCTACTTCGTGACAAAAGTCTGGCCCCGACATGGTGGGTGGCATTCCATGCGTTACCTACAGCGCGGTTCAGTGAAGATCAACTGGCCGCCACGGTTGCGACCCACATTGCACTGGCTGGCTGGGAGCCGGTAATGACGGCATCGATTATGAAAGATGTCGATTGTTTGACCAAGATGTATGCTCCGCGTAGATCCGCAACTGGATCTCCCGGCAGCGTCGAAGATCTTCTCGACTGCCCTTTCCGTGAACTAGGTATCCTTGAATCTGTCCCCGATGCTGCCAAAACTTGGCGTTTTGCTGCAACGCCTCGACTTCAGGTGCCGGCTGCGATCGTGGCGTACGCGGCCTTGGACTATATGCGGATCCATGGGCTGCCAAAAAGAGTGACGCTTGCACGCCTCGCGCATGAACCTGGTGCGGTCGGTCTTGCTTTCCGCTTGAGCGAACCTGCCCTTGCGATTGCGCTGCAGGAGATAGCCGGCGCCCTCGAGGGCGTGAGCGTCAGTGAGGCGGTGGGGCAACGCAGCCTCGTGATTGAGGGCGACCCGGCCGAACTTGCCTGGCAAGTCCTCGCGGCACACTACGGCCATCCGGACATGGGGGTACCGCCAGACGACGAGCGAGGGGCTGTCGCCGCTAACCTCCCTGGCGCTGAGAAGGCCTCTCCGTCCCGATCTGGAACGACAAGTAGCCCACGAGCCAAGACTTCAGCTAGCAAGTCCCGAAAGGTCGCCTCATGAGTGCCCCAACCTCCCGCCCCAGCCGGACGCGAGGAAGCAGCAAGGTCGAAACCAAGGCAGCAGAAAGCAAGGTGTCGCGGCCGCCGCGCGCGAAACCTGCTCCTGCGCCTCAGGCTTTGGTGCCACTTGGGTTGCGCATAAGCACGCGGGCGCTACGATCGGCAAATGTCGAGCACGACCTGGGCGCTGGAGGGCTCGACCGCTACGTCATGACTGGCCGAAGCTTTGAGATGTTGCAGCGTGTGATGGCAACTCTGGAGGACGCTGAGGCCACTAGGGCTTGGTCCATCACCGGTCCGTATGGCAGTGGAAAGTCGTCCTTCGCGTTGCTATTGGCCGCATTGCTCTGCGCGCTACCAGCCCGTCGCGCCAACGATCGCAAGAGTGAGAGATTTGCCGAGTCTGAAGCAGCCCGCGAGGCTGCGGCCGCGGTCGTGCGAGGCGCCGCTCCAGATCTCGCTGATCGATTTGCAAGCTACCAAGAACAGACCGGTGGCATGCTGCGCGCCCTCGCCACCGCCCGCCGTGAACCGGTCGCTGCGACGGTGGCTCGAGCGCTAGCAAACGCTGCGGTCGGACGCTGGGGAACTCGACCGCCCGCAGTGGTGAGCTCCGCGCTTCTGGAGCTGAAGGCCAGCGAGACGCCGGCCCCTGCTGTCGTTATTGGAGCGGTACGAACCCTCGCAAGTCAGGCACCGCTGCTGTTGGTACTCGACGAGTTCGGGAAGAACCTCGAGTATTTCGCGGCACACGGAGAAAGTGCGGACGCGGCGGAAGACCTCTTCCTGCTCCAGGAACTCGCAGAGCTGGCATCTGGCACCCGAGCTGAACCCATCATGCTGCTCACCTTCCAACACGCATCGTTCGTTG
This sequence comes from uncultured Actinomycetota bacterium, assembly GCA_963770725.1. Classification (GTDB taxonomy): domain Bacteria; phylum Actinomycetota; class Actinomycetes; order Propionibacteriales; family Kribbellaceae; genus Kribbella. The sequence goes on along the minus strand of CAVYQT010000001.1, from coordinate 737,295 downwards.
ACTACGCCGGCCGCTCCGCAGCGCTGCAGCGTCGCGAGTGGGCGAAGGTGCAGGGACGGTTCGTCGACGTCGCGTTCGTTGACACCCCAAGCGATGTGGCCGCACTCGCTGCTGGCACGATCGACAGATCGCAGCTCGACAAGGATGGCATCGCATCAATCCTGAACTACGGCACGACTGCCGCCGTGGAGTGGGCCAGCCGCGGCTATCAGTCGGTGTTGCCCGCTGACGCTCAACTTCTCGCTGATACATACCCACTACATCCGCTGACGGTGGCGACGCTCCCTGCTCTCTGCGCAACCCTCGGGCAGCATGACCGTACGCTTGCTAGCTTCATCAGTGCCGATGAGCCGCACACCGTTGAGAGATTCCTCTCCGAGGCTGCGGATCAGGAGACGCGCGGCGCGACGAAGAGGAGCTCGACTGCAGAGCGTCTGTCGACGGTACGGCTGCCACAAGTATTTGACTACTTTGCTACAGCAGTCCGCGGTCCCATGCTTGCGTCGGCCGGAGCGTCCCGATGGCTTGAGATTGAAGACCGCCTCGGCGCTGCTCACGGGCTGCCGGATGAAGATCTGAACCTCCTCAAGATCGTCGCTGTCCTGAACCTGGTCGACTCGTCGGGTGCGTTACGCGCCAGCGCCGCCAACGTTGCCTTTGCGACCCACGACCCGCAAGTCCCGTCAAGTCGTCAGCTCAGCCTTGCCAGCAAGAAGCACCTCGATTCACTGGTTGACCGCGGATTCCTCACTTATCGTGAAAGGGCCGATGAGTACCGGCTTTGGGCTGGCTCCGACACCGATATCCGCGCCCACATCCAGGCAGCGCGAGACCGGTTTGCTGATTCTGACGTCGCTGCCTTGCTGGCGCAGCAGTATGCACCGTCGGCAGTTGTCGCTGGGAAGCACTCTCAGATGACGGGGCTTCTTCGTCACTTCACGACCGTCGTTACCGATACTTCCAGTGAAAACATCGTGGATTCCCTCGATGGAAACGCAGATGGATTGCTGGTCCTTCATCTCGGTCCAATCGAACGCGCGCCGCGCGTGACGGCATCCGTCCCTGTCTTGATCGGCATCACTCCAGATGTTGAGTCAGTCACTGACTATGCGCGGGAGGTGTTGGCGCTCCACGAGCTTTTGATGCTCCCCGAGATTGATGCGGTAGCCCGCCGCGAAGTTGCCGAGCGGCTAGTGGCGGCAAGAACGGATCTCACCGCGGCGTTCTCGCGCGCCTATGCGCCAGACCGAGCGGATGTGAACTGGTACCTGTATCCGCCGTCGCTTGAATCATCGAAGGCGGCTGGCAAGCGAAAGCGACTGGCCGGATTCCGGAGTCTTTCGGCTCTGGTTAGCAACGCCTGCGATGTAGCCTACCCTCACAGCCCACATATTCGTAACGAAATGCTGGGCAGAAATCAGCTGACTAGTCAAGGCGCGAAGGCAAGAAGAGAGCTCATAACGGCTTTGATTCAAAATCCAGGTGCCGAGGCAGGCGGCATCCTGGGGAACGGGCCAGAGCGCGCGATGTACGACGGAGTGTTGAAGTATCTGGAACTCCACGGATGGATCGATGATGCGTCAGGGGACGAGCTCGGTTTCAGGACTCCGCATCCAGGTACCAACGGTCACAAGGCATTTACTACGCTGCTCGGTGCACTTATGACAGCTAATGATGAAGTGACGGTCGAGTCACTCTTCGAGCGGCTGGCTGCCCCTCCCTACGGTGTCAAATCTGGCGTGTTGCCGCTAATGTTGCTTTCCGCGCTGGTGCAGACTAGTCAGGATGTCGCGATCTTTGATGACGGAACGTTTGTTCCTCAGATCACGACCGATCTGTTCGAGCGCCTTGTCAAAACTCCAGACAGGTTTACGATCCGGCATATTCCGGCCACCGGCGAGCAGCGCGGCATTGTGGTGGAGGAGCTCTCCGCAGCTCTGAATGTGTCACACGCCCATGTGACTCGAGGCAGAAGGAATGCCTCGTTGCTTCAGATTACGTCGGCCCTCTTGGACTCGATGCGGGGGGCCACGGTATTTGCTAAAGAGACTAAGACCGTAAGCCCGAAGGCTCAGTCGGTAAGAGCGGTATTGCAGTTCGCCAAGGATCCGGATCGCATGCTCTTCTCCGATCTTCCGGAGGCCCTGGGCTTTGACTCAGTTGAGCCGAACAGCCCGCCGAATGCGGCCATCGCCAAGGCGTATTCTAGGAGCCTGGCTGAGGTAGTGTCCGAGCTCCGCGCTATACCGGACGAGTTGCAACGGGTTGTTACCGGTGAGATTCTGACGGCGTTCCGTTTGTCGGACTCGATGACGGAAGCTCGTGCGGACCTAGCCGCTCAGGCTCGACATATCACTAGCGCTGTCGTTGAGCCATCGATTGCCGGCCTATTGACATACTTTGCAAATGAGACGATGCCGGACGATGATTGGGTCGGCCATATCGCCCTCATTATCTCCGGGGATCCTTTGCCGCTATGGCGGGACGCGAGTCTGGATCTATTCCGTCGCCGCGTCCGCGAAGTATCAAAGACCTTCAGTCGGCTCTACGCGTTGCACTACGACGCGACACACTCCAGCAGCGCCGAGGCCTTTGAAGCAAGACGCATCACCCTTACTCGCCCCGATGGTGGCGAGGAGCACCTATTGTTGAGTATCCCGAGCCAACTAGAGGGCGACGCCGGCGTGTTGGTGGAGTCGGTCCTCGATCAGGCAGGCAGGCAACTTGGTCCTCAGGGAGACCGGATCCTCCTCGCTGTTCTCGCTAAGCGACTGTTGGAACCGCAACCTGATGACATGGGGAAATTGACCGCAGTTGGCGCACCGATTGAGCCTGAGGTCGACGAATCCAAGCCTGTTGCTCGAACTAGAAGAAAGAAGACCTCATGATTGAGGAAGCAAATATTCAGACGACAAAGACGAAGGTTCGCCATGTTCTTGGCATTTCAGGAGGTAAGGATTCGGCGGCACTCGCTATTCACCTCCGGGATCGAATCCCGGATATGGAATATTTCTTTTGCGATACTGGCTCGGAGCTGCCGGAGACGTACGAATTTCTACTTCGCCTTGAGGCAGCTCTCGGCAAGCCGATCGAGCGTCTCAATGCCGATAGAGACTTCGATCACTGGCTCCAGGTTTACCAAGGGGCTCTGCCCAGTCCCCAGATGCGCTGGTGTACCAAGAACCTAAAGATCAAGCCGCTCGAGGTGTGGCTCGGTGACGAGGAAGCGATCAGTTATGTGGCAATCCGCGCAGACGAGAATCGCCTAGGATATATCAGTACGAAGCCAAATATTCAAACTGTCTTCCCGTTCCGCGAGGATGGCATTGACATGGACGGTGTCATGCGGATCCTCGAGACGTCCGGAGTCGGTCTGCCTGCTTACTATGAGTGGCGCACTCGGTCTGGCTGCTACTTCTGCTTCTTCCAGCGCAAGCACGAGTGGGTCGGCTTGGCCGACAGGCACCCGGACTTGTTCGAGAAGGCTGTCGAATACGAAGACAAGCTTAACTACGAAGCGACGGCCATGCAGGGGCGGAAGTACAGCTGGTCTCAGGGGGAGACGCTTCGCGAGTTGATTGACCGGCGAGACGAGATCGAGGAGCGGCATGCTGCCGCTCTCGAACGGGCATCGAAGCGGACGAAGCCAAATCGCCCTCTGCTGGAAGTCTTGTCAGACGCGCTCGATGAGGATGACGACGAATCGGGATGTACGGTCTGCCATATTTGACGGGTAAGGAGAGGGCGCGGGAAGAGGCGGTGTGGGATGGCAGGGAGTTGGCCTGTCCATCCCACGCTGCTGCCGCATAGTCAGGCTGGATCGGACGTCATTTGGACTCGCCAGCATGACGCAGCTGGACGCCATGACGTCGTAGTGCCTTCGCGATGGTCCGATCCCCAACTCCGAATCGTTCGCCGAGTCGAACTGTCGACCAGCCCTCGCCGTACAGTCGGACACATTCTGAGATCTCCTCATCGGTGAGCTTGTGCGGTCGACGCAAAGGCACACCGACGCGATCCAGTGCATAGCCGACGCTAGACGGGTTGTGACCTATCTGCTTGCCGATGGCTGCTAACGACAGGCCCGACTCGTACAGCTCCTGGGCAGTGGCGAGGTCGGAGTCTGAAAGACCGCGTGGACGGATGGTTATGCGGCTCTTCGCAGTTGAGGGTGTGGAGCTGGTCGGCGTGTCGGTGGTGGGATAGGGGTCGAGGTCTTCCGAAGATGAAGGTTCCTACACGCCTCATCTGGAAGACCTCGACGTGCCTGACGCTACCTTCGCCTGCCCTGACCTGACCACCTTCACACGCTTGGACGAGCTGGGTCTTGAAGTCACCGGGCAGCGGCTCGAACCAGATCGTGCGGTGCTGGCCTGCCGGGTCGTCGAGCCCGACGGGTCCCTGGATGGATGGTGCCGCCGTTGCGGTTGCGAGGGCGTTCCCCGCGACACCGTGGTCCGGCGGCTGGCGCACGAGCCGCTCGGGTGGCGTCCGACCACGTTGCTGGTGACGATCCGGCGCTATCGGTGCGGCGGGTGCGGGCATGTGTGGCGTCAAGACACCAGCCGCGCGGCCGAGCCGCGGGCGAAGCTGTCGCGTCGTGGGCTGCGGTGGGCGCTGGAAGGCATCGTGTGTCAGCACTTGACCGTGGCTCGTGTTGCCGAAGGCCTCGCGGTGTCGTGGAACACCGCCAACGACGCGGTCCTTGCCGAAGGCAAACGCGTCCTCATTGACGATCCCGGCCGGTTCGACGGCGTGGCCGTGATCGGCGTGGACGAGCACGTGTGGCGACACACCCGCCGCGGCGACAAGTACGTCACCGTCATCATCGACCTGACCGGGATCCGCGACGGCACCGGACCCGCCCGGCTGCTCGACATGGTCGAGGGCCGCTCCAAGCAGGTCTTCAAGACCTGGCTGGCCGAACGAGCCGAGTCCTGGCGCGACGCCGTGGAGGTCGTCGCGATGGACGGGTTCACCGGCTTCAAGACAGCCACCACCGAGGAGCTGCCCGACGCGGTCGCGGTGATGGACCCCTTCCACGTCGTCCGGCTGGCCGGCGACGCCCTGGACCTGTGCCGCCGCCGCGTCCAGCAAGCCATCCACGGCCACCGCGGCCGCAAGAACGACCCGCTCTACTCGGCGCGGCGGACCCTGCACACCGGCGCCGATCTCCTCACCGACAAGCAGACGCGGCGACTCACCGACCTGTTCGCGACCGACCAGCACGTCGAGATCGAGGCGACCTGGGGGATCTACCAGCGGATGATCGCCGCCTACCGCGAACCCGACCGCAGCCACGGCCGGAAGCTGATGCAGCAGCTCATCAACTCGGTCAACCACGGCGTGCCCGCTGCGCTCGTCGAGGTTGTCACACTGGGCCGGACGCTCAACAAGCGCGCCACTGACGTCCTGGCCTACTTCGACCGGCCCGGCACGAGCAACGGCCCGACCGAGGCCATCAACGGCCGCCTCGAACACCTCCGCGGCTCCGCACTCGGATTCCGCAACCTCACCAACTACATCGCCAGATCCCTGCTCGAAACCGGCGGCTTCAGGCCGCAACTACACCCCCGATCGTGAAGAGCCGGTTATGCCCTGGGCCACCAGCAGGTTCGTCACGGTGGTTTGAGCCAGCTCGTATCTCCGACCTAGATCGCTCGGTGAAGCGCCGGCCTCGTAGGCACTCACCAGCTCGCTGATCTCCTCAGAGCTCAGGCGCTGCGTGACCTTGTGCGGCTTCGGTGATGAGCGGCCTTCGTCGCTGATCTGCCTCATTGCGTGGAGTGACTTTTCGATCCGCGACAGAGGTAGGAGATGGATCTCTGGGTTCGAGTAACGTGCCATGAGGTCCACCCAACAAGAAGGCCGGTCGCAAGGACCGGCCTTTGACTTTCCCCGCGCCGCGACGCCCGCTCCTTTCGTCGCGCGTTCGCCACCGCTCCCGCCCACCCTCAGTTGCGCGTGCTCCTATCGTCGCTCACTTGTCGGAAGAGGTGTGGAGTCGCCCTCGTCATCTCCGCACCGCCAACTCGGTTGCGTCATCCAGGGGGATGGTCTGGAGGCCAAGTTGCCCGCTTCGGGTCGGGCGTGTGATGATTGCGGCCTAGCTCCCCACCGTCCTCCGGGACTGGTGGGGCTTTTCTTTCCTGGGGGATGCACCTGATGTCTGACCTGCGTGCCGTCGTGGTGATCGACTACCAGAACGTGCACCTCACCGGTCACCAACGCTTTGAGAAGACGAAGTACGGTCCGAAGCACCATGCGCTCGTTGACCCTCTGTTCTTTGCTCAGCAGCTACTCCAGGTACGCAATGCACGGCAACGTCCGGGCTACCCACACGCCGTACTTCGCCAGGTGGATGTGTACCGCGGCCCTCTCTGTCAACCTTTCTTGAGACACCCCATCCGGTAGGAATTACTGACTGATGAGGGCGAGACTCGGAGAGAGGTTTGATGAGGGTCAAGACGCAGGCGTCCCCGGTGGGGGATGCTGTGCGGGTGGGGGATGTTCCCGACCCGCAGGTCCCGGAGCGGGCCAGGCGCAGGTCGTATTCGGCGAAGTACAAGGCTGAGATCCTGGCCGAGTACGACGCCGCGGATCGAGGCGGCCGGGGTGCGTTGATGCGCAGGGAAGGCTTGTATTCCTCGCTGATCAGCGAGTGGCGCAAGCAGCGCGACAAGGGCGCGTTGGAGGGGTTGGGCAAGACTCGGGGCAGGCCGCCGGCCGACCCGGTGGAGCGGGAGAACGCCCGGCTGCGCGCGGAGGTCGCCAAGCTGCGGGCCGAGGCGGCGACGTCTCGGCGGGTGATCGAGGTGCAGGGAAAGCTCTCCGCGCTGCTGGAACAGCTCGCCAATGGCGGCGCGACCGACGAGGACCAGGCGAGATGAGCGCGATGATCGTGACCGCGATCGACGAGGCGGTCGACGAACTCGTTGCGCTGGTCGGGAAGAAGGCCGCGTGCGCGGCGGTCGGCCTGCCTCGGGCCAGCTACTACCGCGCCAACCCGGCCGGCGAGCAGACCGGGGCCACAGCCACACCCGAGGCCACACCCGAGGCCGGGCTGGCGCGGCCGCGCAGGCCTGCCGCGCAGGCCCAGCCACGGGCGTTGTCCGAGCAGGAGCGGACCGAGGTGTTGGAGGTGTTGCACTCGGAGCGGTTCGCCGATGCCGCACCGGCCACGGTGTACGCGACGCTGCTGGACGAGGGCACCTACTTGTGCTCGGAGTCCACGATGTACCGGTTGCTACGCGAACGCGGCGAGACCGGTGACCGGCGCCGCCATGCGACCCATCCAGCGAAGGTGAAGCCCGAACTGGTGGCGTCTGGGCCGAACGAGGTCTGGAGCTGGGACATCACCAAGCTGCACGGCCCGGCCAAGTGGACCTACTACTACCTGTACGTGATCCTCGACATCTTCTCCCGCTACCCGGTCGGCTGGATGGTCGCCTCCCGGGAGTCCGCGGTGCTGGCCGAGCGGCTGATCGCCGAGGCGGTCCGCAAGCAACGGGTCGACCGCAACCAGCTGACCTTGCATGCCGACCGCGGCTCGTCGATGGCCTCCAAGCCGGTCGCGTTCCTGCTCGCCGACCTGGGCGTGACCAAGAGCCACAGCCGGCCGCGGTGCTCGAATGACAACCCCTACTCCGAGGCACAGTTCAAGACGCTGAAGTACCGGCCCGACTTCCCCGAACGGTTCGGCTGCATCGAGGACGCGCGGGTGTTCTGCGACGAGTTCTTCGGCTGGTACACCCACGAACACCGCCACTCCGGGATCGGCCTGCACACCCCGGCCGACGTCCACTACGGCCGCGCCCACGCCATCCGCGAGGCCCGCGGCCACGTCCTGCACGCCGCCTACCTCGCCGCCCCAGAACGCTTTGTACGCAAGCCACCCGAACCGCCCAAGCTGCCCGGAACCGTGTGGATCAACAAGCCCGAAGACAAGGAGAACCCGGCTCAGTAGTTTGCTCAAGAACGTGTCTCAGAAAGGTTGACAGGTTCCGCGGCGAGCCGAGCCCGGATCACGAGCCGAAGGCGTACGCCAGGAACCAGGCGCAGAAAGCCCAGTGGGAACGGGACAAGCGCGTAGTGGTGACCCTTCGGCCGTTGAAGTACCGGTATCAGTACGACAGCGACGGAAGGGTGCTCCGCGACCCGGTCACAGGGATCAAGACCCCCGTCCGGACCGCCTTCGGAGAAGGGCGTTGACGTGTTGTGTGCGCTCGCGCTGGTGCGGCACGCACTGCGTGACGACGTAGATCTGGTCATCCTCGCGTCAATGGACAGCGACCTGGTTCCCGCTATCGATGAAGTGCTCTCGCTACGAGCGGCGAAGGTGGAGACGTTCTCCTGGTATGTGCCCGAAGACACCGCCTATGAGCTTCGGCCCAGTGATCGGGCGCAGTCGATCTGGAACACCCGGCTGACCGAGACGAACCTTCTGAACTGTCTGGACCGCAACGCATACAGCTGACCGTCGTGTGTCGGGGAAGCTAATCTTGACTGGTTCCAGAAAAGGCGGCAGACTTCGGGGCGTGCCGACGGACGCTGAGCTCCGGGAGATGTTGCGGGGGGCCGCGTTGCGGGTGACCCGGCCGCGGTTGGCGGTGCTCGGCGCCGTACACGCGCATCCGCACGCGGACACCGACACGATTATCGGTGCCGTGCGCAACGAAATTCCCGAGGTCTCGCACCAGGCCGTGTACGACGTGCTGCGGGTGTTGACCGACGACGGGGCTGGTGCGGCGGATCCAGCCGCACGGGCTCGGTGGCCCGGTACGAGTCGCGGGTCGGGGACAACCACCACCACGTCGTGTGCCGGTCGTGCGGTGTCATCGCCGATGTCGACTGTGCGGTCGGCGAGGCGCCGTGCCTGACCGCGTCCGACGACCACGGCTTCGTCGATCGACGAGGCCGAGGTCATCTACTGGGGCCTGTGCCCCGACTGCTCCACCCGCAGTACCTGACGTCCACACGTAGTACCTGACTTCCTTGAAACGTCCAGTCTGGAAGGAATCCGATGTCTGAGAACAACCCGCCGCTGCCGGCCGAAGCGAACCCGGAGAGCCAGGGCAAGTGTCCCGTCGCGCACGGCGCCCGGGCGCCGCACCCGACGCAGGGCGGCGGCAACCGCGAGCTGGTGGCCGGAGCGGCTCAACCTGAAGATCCTGGCCAAGAACCCGGCCGTGGCCAACCCGCTCGGCGAGGAGTTCGACTACGCCGAGGCGTTCAAGACCCTCGACCTGGCCGCCGTGAAGCGGGACATCGCGGAGGTGCTGACCACCTCGCAGGACTGGTGGCCGGCCGACTTCGGCCACTACGGCCCGTTCATGATCCGGATGGCGTGGCACAGCGCGGGCACCTACCGGATCAGCGACGGCCGCGGCGGCGCCGGCGCCGGGCAGCAGCGCTTCGCGCCGCTCAACAGCTGGCCGGACAACGGGAACCTCGACAAGGCCCGCCGGCTGCTGTGGCCGGTCAAGAAGAAGTACGGCCAGAAGATCTCCTGGGCCGACCTGATGATCCTCGACCGGCAACGTCGCGCTGGAGTCGATGGGCTTCAAGACCTTCGGCTTCGCCGGCGGCCGCGCGGACGTCTGGGAGCCCGACGAGGACGTCTACTGGGGTCCGGAGACCACCTGGCTCGGCGACGAGCGCTACACCGGCGACCGCGAGCTGGAGAACCCGCTCGGCGCGGTCCAGATGGGCCTGATCTACGTCAACCCGGAAGGCCCGAACGGCAACCCGGACCCGATCGCCGCGGCCCGCGACATCCGCGAGACGTTCCGCCGGATGGCGATGAACGACGAGGAGACGGTCGCGCTGATCGCCGGCGGCCACACCTTCGGCAAGACCCACGGCGCCGGCCCCGCGGACCACGTCGGCGCCGAGCCCGAGGCCGCCCCGATCGAGGAGCAGGGCCTGGGCTGGAAGAACACGCTACGGCACCGGCAAGGGCGCGCGACGCGATCACCAGCGGCCTCGAGGTCACCTGGACCACCACGCCGACCCAGTGGAGCAACGGCTTCTTCGAGATCCTCTTCGGGTACGAGTGGGAGCTGACGAAGAGCCCGGCCGGCGCGCACCAGTGGGTGGCCAAGGACGCCGAGGACGATCATCCCCGACGCCCACGACGCGTCGAAGAAGCAGCAGCCGACGATGCTGACGACCGACCTGTCGCTGCGCTTCGACCCGGTCTACGAGCAGATCTCGCGGCGCTTCCTCGAGAACCCGGACGACGTTCGCGGACGCCTTCGCCCGCGCCTGGTTCAAGCTGACCCACCGCGACATGGGCCCGATCGTGCGCTACCTCGGCCCGGAGGTCCCGGCCGAGACGCTGCTCTGGCAGGACCCGCTGCCGGCGGTCGAGGCACGAGCTCATCGACGCCGACGACATCGCCGCGCTCAAGGCCCAGATCCTCGCCTCGGGCCTGTCGGTCTCGCAGCTGGTCTCCACCGCGTGGGCGTCGGCCTCGTCGTTCCGCGGCAGCGACAAGCGCGGCGGCGCCAACGGTGCCCGCATCCGCCTCGAGCCGCAGAGCGGCTGGGAGGTCAACAACCCCGACGAGCTGGCGCAGGTGCTGCGCACGCTGGAGGGCATCCAGCAGTCCTTCAACGCCGGCCGGCGGCAAGCAGGTCTCGCTCGCCGACCTGATCGTGCTCGCCGGTGCGGCGGGCGTCGAGCAGGCCGCCAAGAACGCCGGCTACGACGTCGAGGTCCCGCTTCACCCCGGGCCGCGTGGACGCGTCGCAGGAGCAGACCGACGTGGAGTCCTTCGCCGCGCTCGAGCCGACCGCCGACGGGTTCCGCAACTACCTCGGCAAGGGCAACCGGCTGCCGGCCGAGTACCTGCTGCTCGACAAGGCGAACCTGCTGACCCTGAGCGCGCCCGAGCTGACGGTCCTCGTCGGCGGCCTGCGCGTCCTGGGCGCGAACTACGACGGCTCCACGCTCGGCGTCTTCACCGACACCCCGGGCTCGCTGACCAACGACTTCTTCGTGAACCTGCTCGACCTGGGCACGGACGTGGAAGGCGACGTCGACGACGCCAGGAGGCCTTCGAGGGCCGCGACGCCGCCGGCGAGGTCAAGTGGACCGGCACCCGCGCCGACCTGGTCTTCGGCTCCAACTCCGAGCTGCGCGCGCTCGCCGAGGTCTACGCGAGCGACGACGCCAAGGAGAAGTTCGTCAACGACTTCGTCGCGGCCTGGGCCAAGGTCATGGACCTCGACCGGTTCGACCTCGCCTGATCCGTCACACAGCAGAAGACCGGCTCCCTCCCTCCGCGGAGCCGGTCTTCTGGCCTGTCGGCTGGTCGATCAGCCGGACACCTTTCCCTCGAAGTGGCTGCCTTCGTAGTCCCACCCGGGTGCCACTTCGAGCTGGAGCGTGGAGCTCACGTGAGCCTTCGGGATCGCGAAGCCGTACCGAGCGGTCTTCTTCTTGCCGGGGAGGATCGAGCCCTCGAGCCTCCGCCCAGGTTCTGGTCGGAGTCGAAGACCGATTCGGCCTGATCGCCGTTCGGTCCGCTGGCGACCTTCACGTCGACCAGACCGGCCTCGAACGTGCTCGAGGAACCGTTCTGCATCGTGACCGTGACGATGACGCCCAGGTCGCCGGGCTTGCCGCCGGCGGCGTACTGACTGATCCGGAACCGCTTGAGGCTGGTGACCTGGACCTTCATCCCGTCGCTGTACTCGAACCACTGCGCCGCGCCGACCTTCGCCACGCGCTCCTCCGCATCGGTCGGCGGTGCTGTCGGTTCCGTGGTTGCCGGCGGTTCGGTCGCCGCCGAAGACGGCGGGGTCGACGGCGACGAAGAGGCGGGCGGCGCTTCGGCCTTCTTCGCAGTTGTCTCCTTGGTGGCCTCGTTCACGCTCGACGCGAGTACGGCGATGCAGCCGCCGACGACCAGGACGAACGCCGCCGACAAGGCGATGACGACGTTGCGGAGCACGTGCCGCTTCTTGGGCGGATTCGGCGGCACACCCTGCTGCCGATCCGGCTGGAACTGCGGGCCTTGCTGGTACTGCGACATGGTTGAGTCCCCACACTTGGATTGAGACCCGGTCCCTGCGGTCAGGGACCGGGGTGGTGAATGACCGTTTGACGGCGCCGGACCAGTCAGGCGGCGCCGGACTCGACTCCCTCGAGCGAGGTTGCGGGCCGCGCACTGGGCGTTCCGGCCAGCGCGATGAGCGCCTCGTCGAGGAGACGCCGGATGGCCGCGCTCAGGCCGGTGCACTCGCTGTCGATCGTGCCGGCATTCTTCTGGATGCCGCCGGCAAGCTTCTTGACCTTCGCGATCTTGTCGAGCTGGGCGAGGGCCTGTCCGATCTCTTCCTCGGCGGTGGCGATCTCACGGCGCCGGTCCGTGCCGTCACCGCGAGCGCGACAGTGCGGACGAGCAGGACGATGGTCCGGAGCAGTTCGGGGTCGTCGTGGTCCGGGTCGAACGACAGGACGATGCGACGCGGGCCCAGTACGCGGATCGACTGGTTGTCGTTCTGCTCCGGCGTACGGACGATGCCGATCGCGGCGACCGCGGCGCGGTTCCGCTCCGCCTCGTCGAAATAGTCGCCCCATCCGGTGCGCGATGAATCGGTCATCTCCAGGACGACGTGAGCCGCGCCGCCGACGCTGAGAACGCCGTCACCCTTCTTGCTGCGAGGAATCAGGCCGGCCGTCGCGGTCGTGTCGACGTACTCGTCGCCGAGACCAGTCGCGATGCCGCGCAGCAGATCGTGAATCTGGCCCTCGAACGACCTGCCCTTCATCGGCGAGACATTCACCAATGCGGTCTTGGCTTGCTGCAGTTTGAGCACGACTGCCGCGCCTCATTGCGAGGTGACCATGACGCTCACCATCGATGCATTGCGTAGCGCGGTTGCGGCGCTCGAGCGCCGGCTGGAGGATGTCAATGACGAACTCCGTGCCAGCATCGCCGAGCGCGCGGAACTGGTCCTCTTGTGCCAGGAGCAGCAACGTCAGATCGCGCGGCTCGAGCATGATCTGCAAGTCCAGCGATCCCAATTGCGCAAGGCCAAAAGGCCGATCTCGGCCGTCCCACGAGTAGACCCGGAGTTCGCGGATCCAGAGCAGTCCTTTCGCTACGCCGTACTCACGGCCTGGGCGCGTCGCACCCCAGTGGGAGAACAGTCCACTGTGCCTTTGCCTGAGTACGACATCGGACCCCACTTCCTCAGCTCGCTCGAAGTCGCAGGGATCGCGCTGGACAAGGTCGCCAATGTCGCCGTGGAAATCCTGACCGGCCGAGCCCACGAGGTGGCTGGCCGCGAGCTCCATCAACTTCGCGAATCCCGGTCCGGCAATGCCCCCTACGTGCGTCGCCCAACCGACGACGCGACGTGCTGGCGTGCGGCACTGCAAGTCAACACATCACAAGCCCGCCGCATCCACTACTGGGTGCTCCCTGGTGGCCGCGTCGAGTTCTCCCGAGTCGTACTCCACGACGACTTCCGGCCCTAGACCGTATGTAGCACTGCTTCTCGAGTTGGGGGACGTAGTTGCTGGCCGGGACCTCGCTCGCGCAATCGTGGGTTACCGAACGCGTTTTGGTGTTCGGCCTTTCCGACAGGTGTGAGGAGGCCCCGGTGTTTACTGAGCGTAGGAGTGTTGGGCTGGATGTGCACGCCCGGTCGGTTGCTGCAGCGGCGATCGATGGGCTGACCGGCGAGGTGTTCAAGGCGCGGTTGACGCCGTCGCACGCGGGGGTGCTGGAGTGGATCGGCAGGCTGCCGGGCCCGTGCGCGGTGGTGTACGAGTCCGGGCCTACCGGGTTCGGTCTGGCGCGTGCGGTGATCGCGGCGGGGCTGCGGTGTGAGGTGGCGGCATCGTCGAAGCTGCAGCGGCCGGCCGGGGATCGGGTGAAGACCGACGCGCGGGACGCGTTGCATCTGGCCCGGTTGCTGCGGCTGGATGAGGTCGTGGCGGTGCGGATACCGGGCCGGGCCGAGGAGGCCGCGCGTGACCTGGTCCGGGCCCGGGAGGCCTCGAGGCAGGATCTGATGCGGGCCCGGCATCGGGTGTCGAAGCTGCTGCTGCGGCACGGGATCGTCTATTCCGGTGGTAAGGCGTGGACCGAGCTGCACGACCGGTGGCTGCGCCGGCAGCGCTTCGACGCGGTCCCGACCCGGGCGGCGTTCGACGACGCCTATGAGACGGTCGTGCTGACCACGGCCCGGCGTGCCCGCCTGGACGACAAGATCATCGCGCTGGCCGCCGACAGCGAGTTCACTCCCGTGACGCGGCGGCTGGGGTGTCTGCGGGGTATCTCGACCCTGACCGGGTTCGCGCTCGCGGTCGAGATCGGCGACTGGCAACGGTTCACCGGCGCGAGCATCGGCGCCTATGTCGGGCTGGTGCCCAGCGAGCACTCGTCGGGGCAGAACCGGGTCCGGGCGCGATCACCAAGACCGGCAACGCGCATGTGCGGCGAATGCTGGTCGAGGCTGCCTGGCATCACCGCACCACCTACCACCCCGGTGTCGTGCTGCGACGCCGCTGGGACCAGGCCCCCGCGGCGGCACGGGCCCGCGGGCACGCCGGCAACCAGCGGCTGCATCAGCGCTGGGTGAATTTGAACCTGCGCAAGAAGCGGCCGGTGATCGCCAACGTCGCCGTCGCCCGCGAACTGGCCGGCTGGTGCTGGTCACTGGCGGTGCTGCCCGACGACTGATGCGATGACCTCTCCCACCAGCTGACCGTGGGGGATCCGAGAGTCCAGGAACGCAGCGCGAGGAGCAACGCGCCCCGAGGCTACGAGCAACCCGAACACCGCAAGGCATTCTGGCCACGCTCGTCCTTAGACCCGCGCTACGCTCCAGCCGAACACATGGTCCTGCAGGTAACCAACCCGCGCATATCAGCCTCGACCACGCGTCGTGCAACGACACGCTGTCCCCGGCCTCGACCCCCACGGTCTTCTTCCCCCTTCCCCGGCACGCCCCAACAGCATGACGGCGACCTTGCCGGCGTCAAGGCCAAGCCCCCTGCCGGGGGTGGCCTCCGGCCAGCCTTGACACCAGCCGCGGCCCACCATCGAAGCGGCGCCTAGCGCGGGGGCGGGGTGACACTCTGTCCTGACCACGAGACCAGGACCAATCCGCCCTGCCCACTTGACAAACAACCCCTACATATCAGCCTCGATCCGTGGATCGTGCGGAGCGAGCAGGTGCCAGTGACGTCACCGGGTGTGCAGCGCCAGGCTGAGGACGAGGCTCGGAGGGAATCTTCGGGCCTTGTCCTGCAACGCCGCGATGTGCCGGCCGAGTGCCGTTCAGCCTCGGCAGGATCCACGGATCGGGGCTGAGAACGAGGCCAGCGGGCAGCGACCTTCGCTGCGCCGAGCTTGACGTCGAACGAGGCATCGTCGCCGCCGTCGCCAGCAGCAGCGACGAGGTCTCGCCGATGCGGCGCAGGCGTAGGTCAGCAACTCGAGTCGAGTGTTGCTCGTGGCAGCCGTGGCCTTCACCTGGGGTCACCCGACCCCCAGCTTGAACCCTCACCGACCAAAGTTATTGCTGATAGCAACGAACTTCGAGGCTGCATGTTCGGGCGAGGGCACAGCGGCTCGTCTCGCTCCAGTGGTTGTCCACAGGTCGACACCCCTGTGGATAACCACAGGCGCGAATCTCCTTGAAAATAAGGGCTTCCGTGTTTGAAACCTGTCTGCGGCGACATCTACAGTAGGTGTATGGAGATTCTCGGACAGCGACCGGTGTGGTCGATGAGCGACGGCGAGAAGGTGTCGTCCCTGGACGCCGCGTACGCCGAGATCGCCCGCCTCGAGACCTTCGCCCTGCACCTCGTCGCCGGCCTCGATGACACCGGCTACGCTCATGACGTCGGCGCCGGCACCACCGCCCGCTTCCTGACGCTTCGCTACCGCATCGACGCCACCAAAGCCCGTCGCGACGTCAACCTCGCCAACGCTCTGCCCAAGTACCCCATCGTCGCGGCCGCCCTCCCCGACACCAACCCCCAGCCCATCACTCCCGCAGACACCGATGCGGGCGACGACGATGCGGGCGACAGCGGTGCGGGCGACAGCGGTGCCGGTGTGGGGGTGTTGCTGCATCCGGCGCAGGCCGCGGCGATCGTGTCCGCGCTGGAGAAGGTTCCGGATACCGTGCCGGTCGACGACGTCCGGGTCGCCGAAGAGCGACTGGTCGAACTCGGCCGCACTCACGGGCCATTCCAGTTGCGCGACGCGGGCAAACTCTTCCGCGATCGCCTCGACACCGACGGCCCCGAACCCGCCGAGCAGGCGGCCTACGACCGCGAAGCACTCAAGCTGAGGAAGGCCGACAACGGTGTGGCGTTCACCGGCTACCTGGCCAACGAGAACGCCGAGCTGTTCCGCACCCTGATCCACGCCCACGCCAAACCCCGCAAGACCATCGACGGCGCACTCGACCCGCGCGGCCGCGACAAGCGCCAAGCCGACGCCCTCACCACCATCCTGGCGACCGCCACCAACCCCACGGCCGGTGACCCCATCGCGATGGTCGCTGAGCAACCCGCCAGAGGACCCGTTGCTGTCGATGACCTGGCTGAGGCGCTGCCAGGGATGCCCACCGACGAGGAGTCGACAGCGACCGCCATCACAGGCCACAGCCCAGCCGAGGGTCCGGCACACGGCGCAGCACAGGGTCCGGCGGAGAACCTGGCACATGCTGCGGTTGTCGCGGAGCACGGTGCTGGTCACGGCCCGGCGCGCAGCCCGGCCCAGGGTGAGGGCCAGGGTCGTAGTGGCGGGTGCACCCCCGGCCACGCCCCGAAGGCCCATATCACCGTTACCATCGACTTCAACGATCTGAAGGCCGCGACCGCCGACAAGATCGGTCACCTGATCTACGGTGACGCCTTGTCGGCGGCCACGATCCGCCGGCTGGCCTGCGATGCGCAGATCGTGCCGGTCGTTCTCGGCTCGCAGTCCCAGCCGCTGGACGTCGGCACCAGCGTCCGGCTGGCGACCGGCCCGATGCGCAAGGCCCTGATCGCCCGCGACAAGGGCTGCGTGTGCTGTGGCGCCCCACCGATCTACTGCGACGCCCACCACGTGGTCAGCTGGATCGACGGAGGCGAAACAAAGATCACGAATCTCGCGCTTATCTGCCGCCGGTGTCACCGCGACCTGCACGCCGGCCATTGGGACATCCACATCACCAACGGCGTCGTCCACGTCGCCCGCCCGGCCTGGGCCACCCCCACCTCTCCGCCGCGCGGCAAATACCGGCCACCAACCACGACACCCGTGCCCACCGAGTCCACACCCGGTGCGGCGACTGCCGGTGCACCCACCCGGGTCTGGCCACGCGACACCGACCCACCCTGGCTCACCTCCGAGGAGGCCGCTCGCCTCAACCCATGGGGCGAGGCTCCCGGCGAACCGAACGCGTCGGTCGGGTCGCGTCCACCCGTCGCTGGGTTCGATCCCTGGGGCGAACGCTCCGACGACGGCGGACCTCGCGGCATCTCCAAGCAGAAGACTGGCAAAGGGACGCCTGCTCCGGGTGTCGACGTCTGGGGCGACACCGTGTCCCCGACCGTTCATCGCCACAGCAACTCCGGCACAGACGCCCGTGGCACGTTCGACCCATGGGGCGACGTTGCGCCGAAGGCCGCCGACGCTCTCAACCCAGAAGACGCGGATCCCATAACCAGCGGACTCACTGCCGACCCATCGAGTGGATCCACTCAGCCTGGCGACGCCACCGCCACCACTGCGGCATAGATCAGGTTATGCGGCCGGTGGATGGCAGTGGTAGAGCCGATCAGGCGATGTTCTCCGGCCGTGGGCAGGATCGTTGCAGCTGCCCCAGCCTCGATCGCGGACGCGATGGCTGGCCATTCAACGCGGAGCGGGTCAATGTATGCCAGTAGCGATGTGAGACGCGGACCATGGCGTCTACCTCACAGCGTGGCAGCCGAGACGGAGCGAGGCCCGCTGTGCCAAGGAACCGCCGCCACCGCCTTCACAACCATGACAGCGTTGCCTGAACGGACGAATCGTGCACAAGGTCTTCCCCCCGGGGGTTGCTGGATTTGCGGATTCGCACCGGCTGCGCGTAGCGACTAGCGTTCGGAGGGTGGCCGAGTACTTCGATCCCTGGGATCCTGAGCTCACCGAGCAGATCGCCGCGGTCTTGGCGGAGATCGGGCCGATGAGCGAGGATCAGTTGCTGTCAGTCCTCGAAGAGCGTGGGGTGGCGCTCGGCGACGATGCTGAGCTGGCACTGGCGGATGCGCTGGACGATGCCGACGGGCAGTTGATGATGCTCGCCGACGACCGGTGGGTGTCATTGCCGGCGCTGCTGGACAGCCGGATGTTCACGCATCAGTTGACGGGGCCGGAGGTCGACTACGACATCCTGAATCCGGTGCCGGACCTCGACCCGGTCGCCATGCTGCTCGCGAACGAGCAGTACCAGCGGCTGGCGGATGGTTCATCGGTGGTCGAGGCGCTGCTGCCGCTCGACGTGGACCTGCTGACCGAGCGGGGCATTCCTCTGCGCGTGGTCGGCGACCACGGTGCCATTCTCCTGCCCGCTGGCTATCTGCGAGAGAAGGGACTAAGCGAGGGCGATCTGCTCGCCGTACGCGTCACGGGAGACGGGCTGGTGCTCGAAGGCGCCCCGGACACCGGGGCGCAGCCGGAGCAGGTGGCCGCCGTGCGTGACCGGCTGACGTCCGTGCTGGCGGCGAACCGTGATGAGCCAGTCTCGATCGACGAGGCGGTCTGGACGGCGTGCGCCGACGACTCCACTCTGTTCACAGGGAATCTACCGCCGCTCGGCGAGGTGCTGGATAGTCGTGATCTGGTGCGCCACGGTGACTTGCTGACGCTGGCCGAGTTCGACATCGAGCGCTGGCGTTTGGATGTACGACGTACGGACATCGCGGAGCGGTATGACCTCGACGATGACGAGGCACTGGCGGTGCTGGCGCTGACGACTGTCTATGCCCAGGTTGCCGACTTGTACCAAGCGGCGGTCAGCGCAGATCGCGACGGTGCGCTGGAGGGGTTGGTGGCCGGGGCCCAGGTTCCTCAACGCCTGGGGCAGGCCGATGATCTTGGTTCCACGGTCAGAGCAATCCTGCCGGCCCTGGCGGAGTCTGTGGTCGCGGCGGCGGTACTTGACGAGATCACCAACCTCGACGGCGAGAGCGCCGCGGCACTGGGACTGTTCGCCGAGACGCTCGAATCACAGGCGCCGCGTGAGGCCCGGCCGGCGTTGCGATGGTTACGTGGCAAGGCTCATGAGCGTCTCGGAGATGTGATTCAGGCCGAGGCTCAATACCAGGCAGCGGAATCGCTTGACCCGAGTTGGCCGTTGTCTTTGGTCGACCTTGCTCGCTCTGCGAGTGATCGGGGTGACGCCGCTCAAGCGCTTTCCCTGCTGCGGCGCGCGGGTGCTCCGCCGAACGATGCCCTGGTCAGGTTGCTCGAGCGGTTCGAGGAGCCGGCTCAATCCGACCTCGGGCGCAACGAGCCGTGCTGGTGCGGGTCCGGTCGCAAGTACAAGAAGTGTCACCTGAACAACGAGCAGCATCCGCTGGAAGAGCGCGCGGCATGGCTGTACCAGAAGGCGGTGATCTTCCTCGGTGACGGCGACTGGGCCGGTACGACGCTGGCTGTGGCGGAGGCGAGAGCGCAGTACTCCGACAACGCCTACAGGCTGCTCGACGCGCTGGCCGACCCGCTGGTCAACGATGCGGTGCTGTTCGAAGGCGGCGCGTTCGCCGAGTTCGTGGCGGCTCGAGGTGGTTTGCTGCCGGCGGATGAGCGACTGCTGGCTGACCAGTGGCTGCTCATCGAGCGCTCGCTGTACGAGGTCCAGGAAGTACGCCGCGACGAGGGGTGGACCGTTCGCGACGTCCGTACTGGCGACATCCACCGAGTGCGGGAGAGGACTGCCACTCGGCAGCTCGAGGTGAGTGACCTGGTGTGCACCCGGGTCGTGCCGGCCGGCGATACGATGCAGTTCTTCGGCGGCCTCGAGCCGGTCGCGCTGCATGACCGCGACCAGCTCATCGCGATGCTCGACTCCGAACCCGATCCGGTCGAACTCGTCTCGCTGCTGACCCGGCGATTTGCACCTCCGTTGCTGCAGAACACCGAAGGCGATCCTTTGGTGCTGTGCGAAGCCACTCTGCGGACCGGCGATGCGAAAGCGTTGGCAGCCGCGCTGGACAAGACCTACGAGTCCGCCAACGGCGGGGAGTGGTTCGACGTCTCCGACGGCGAGGGGCCGATCGGAGCCACGCTGCGCCTCGGCGACGACGAGCTGACCGTGCACGCCAACAGCGAGGCCCGCTTCGATCGGGTGCTCGAGACTGTCCGTTCGCTCGACGAGACCTTGACGATCGTGGACGAGTCCCGCCAACCTGCCCGCGACGTGCGGGAGGCGGCTGCTCTCGCCGCCGAGCGCTCACCCGGCGAGGCCTGCGCGGATCCAGCCGACCCTACTGGCCCCGGGCTCGCGGCTGCACTCGACCAGTTCGTCCGCGACTATGAGCGGAAGTGGCTTGACGAGCCCATCCCCGCTCTGGCCGGCCACAGCCCCCGCGAGGCCGCAGCCGACCCCACCCGCCGCCGCGACCTGATCCGGCTGCTCGACTCCTTCCCGAGCGACGAGGGTCGACCTGGGGTCATCGAGCCCCGACCGCCTGCGCAGCGCGCTCGATCTGAGGTAGCGGCCGGTGTCGATACGGTCTCGGCGCAGCCGTCAGCGGGCTCGCGGGGACACATCGGACCGGAGCACCAGCGAGGGCGGCGACGAGAGATTCGACGACCAGGGGTGGATCTGGGTGGATGGTCGGCGGATGTTCGTCGTGGACTACACCCCTGCGGGTGCTCCGTTCGGGGTCTACGAAGATGAACACGACCCGGAACAGGTTGTCAGGAACACAGTCCCATTCGATTAGGTATGCGCCGGGACTCGGCTGACCACTCCGATCCGGCTTTCAGGCTAGGGCGGAAGCCGGGGTAGAAGGCGCCAGATCCCGGGTGGCGTCGCTACGGTCGGCCTTGGGGGACGGCGTAGGCTGCGGGTGTCCCGGGGGGACAGCCGGGTTAGGAGATTGCCATGCGGTTTCACCATGATCGGGAGCCTGCTGGGGATCTGACCTTCAGTGACGTGTTCCTGGTGCCGAACCGGTCCCGGGTCGCCTCGCGGCTGGATGTGGATCTGTCCACGAGTGACGGCAGCGGTACGTCGATCCCGATCGTGGCGGCCAACATGACCGCCGTGTCCGGGCGGCGGATGGCCGAGACGATCGCGCGGTGTGGCGGGCTGGCGGTGATCCCGCAGGACATCCCGGTCGACGTGGTCGCCGAGGTGGTTGCCTGGATCAAGGAACGGCACACCGTGCACGACACCGCGCTGGTGCTGCCGCCGACCGGGACCGTCGGCGAGGCGCTGAACCTGCTGCCGAAGCGCGGTCACAACGCGGTGATCGTGGTCGACGACGGACGGCCGGTCGGCGTGGTGACCGAGGCCGACTGCGCCGGCGTCGACCGGTTCACGCAGCTGGACGGGATCATGTCCCGCGAACTGCTGACCCTGCCGGCCGGGATCGATGCCGAGCGCGCGTTCGACCTGCTGCACGACGGGCGGCACCGGCTGGCGCCGGTCGTGGATGCCGACGGCACGATCGTCGGCATCCTCACCCGCCAGCGCGCGCTCCGGGCGACCCTGTACGAGCCGGCCGTCGACGCGAACGGGAAGCTCCGGGTCGCGGCCGCGATCGGGATCAACCGCGACGCCGAGCAGAAGGCGAAGGCGTTGCTCGACGTCGGCATCGACGTACTCGTGATCGACACTGCGCACGGCCATCAGGAGCGGATGATCGAGGTGCTCAAGCAGGTCCGCGGTCTCGGGCCGGAGGTGCCGATCGTCGCCGGGAACGTGGTCACCGCCGAAGGGGTCAGCGATCTGGTCGCGGCCGGTGCCGACATCGTGAAGGTCGGGGTCGGACCGGGCGCGATGTGTACGACGCGGATGCAGACGGCGGTGGGCCGGCCGCAGTTCTCCGCCGTACTGGAATGCGCCGAGCGGGCCCGGCAGCTCGGCAAGCACGTCTGGGCGGACGGCGGCGTCCGGCATCCGCGGGACGTCGCGCTGGCGCTCGCCGCCGGGGCGTCGAGTGTGATGATCGGGTCGTGGTTCGCCGGCACGTACGAGTCCCCGGGCGATCCGCATCGCGACAACGACGGCCGGATCTACAAGGAGAGCTTCGGGATGGCGTCGGCCCGCGCGGTCCGGTCACGGACGGTGGAGGACACGCCGTTCCAGCGGGCCCGGAAGAGCTTCTTCGGCGAGGGCATCTCGACCGCCCGGATGTACCTCGACCCGGAGCGCCCGAGTGTCGAGGACGTGCTCGACTCGATCATCTCCGGGATCCGCAGTTCCTGCACGTACGTCGGTGCCGGCAACCTGGCCGAGTTCCACGAGCGGGCCGTGGTCGGCCTCCAGACCGCGGCCGGCTACACCGAAGGCAAGCCGCTCGACACCAGTTGGTGACCATTTCCACGCCGCCGGTGTTGCGAAAACGACTACAGAGAGTCTCATTCCCGGGGTGAGGTTGAGGTCAGAACGATCTCATGCCCCGGGCGATAGGCAGCTTCGTCGCAAAGTGTCACCGTGTAGGCAACGGGGTGGAGGGAGTGGACGCCGAAGGAACTGCCGGGGGGTCGCCGATCTCGCAGGGGGCGTGGGATCGAACGACGCGGGGGCTTGCAGTAAGGCGTCCCGAACCGTGGTTGCGGGTGGTGGTGTGGAGTTCGACCGAGGCTTGGGAGGGCGACTCGGGAACTCGGACCCACCACCCGCGACTGCTGTCTACGGACAGTAATCGTGTGCGGCGCGCTTGCTCTTGGTGAGAGAGTCGGGGCGTGACGGACGCAGCGAGGTCGGAGACCGAACCGGCGGCTCTCGAGATCGTCTGTGACGAGTCCGGGTACGAAGGGGAGAAGCTCGTCGGCGGTGTGACCGACGTCTTCGCGCATGCGAGTGTGCGGATCGACGAGGAGACCGCGGCCGGCTGTATCACCGAGTTGCGGCTGCGGATCCGGTCGCCGGCGACGATGTACAAGGCCAACCATCTGCTCAGGTCGAAGCACCGGTCGGTGCTGCTGTGGCTGCTCGGACCCGACGGACCGCTGCTCGGCAACGCGCAGGTGTTCCTGGTCGACAAGACCTACCTCCTGGCCTCCCAGCTCGTCACCTTCCTCGGCGCCCGGCTGTCGTCGACCCGGTTCCTGTACGACGCCGGCCGTCGTACCGAGGACGCCGAAGCGTTCCTGGTCGCGGCCAACGACTTCCTCCGGACCACGTTCCGGGACGAGCAGCCGCTGCTCTCGCCGCTCGATCCGTTGCTGCCGGCGATCGTGCGGGCGGTCGAGCACTGGGGTGCGGGCGGACAGCCGGTGGCGATCGCGCACGACCGGCAGACCACGTTGTCGGCCGAGCGGGTCTTCACGCTGCGTCGATCCGCCCCGGGATTCGCCGGGCTGGAACAGGTCGACTCGTTCACGGACCAGCGGGTCCAGGTCGCCGACTTCCTCGCCGGAGTGGCCCGCAAGATCGCCTCGGACCAGCTGAAGGGCTCCGACGACGCCGAGGTCAGCGCCCTGCTCCGCCCGTACCTGGACCCCCGGTCGCACTGGATCGACGAGCCGAGCTGGTCCAGACTGACGGGCTAGCCCTTGGCAACCGTCGGCGTACGGCGTCATAGTCGTGTGATCGATAAGAGCAGCGTGGGGAGCCGATGTCGTGGAAGGAGACAAGGCGGCCGTTCCGCTGCGGGTTGATGCCGAGACCGCGATCATCCTGCGCGAGGCGTACCACAAGATCGAGGCGTTGTTCCGGGCCGACCACTACGGCCTGTACGACTACGTCCGGGTGGTGGCCGGCAAGGTCGCCCGGGTCGACACCTTCTTCGTCGGATTCCTGCACGGCAGCAGCCGGGTCCGCTATCCCTACGGGTACGACGACGGCCGGTACGTCGACCCGGACACGCACATCTTCGGCCCGAACGGCCAGACCGCGTGGCTGCTGAAGCACCGGCAGACGTACCGCTTCGCCTACGACCACGGGTCGGCTCTGCATGCCGGCGTACCGATCGGCGATGTCGGGCGGCGGTCGGAGGACGCGGTGACGGTACCGATCTTCCGGCCGGTGAAGGACGGGCCGGACCAGCTGTTCGGGATGCTGTCGATGCAGAGTTACGCGGCGAACAGCTTCGACGACAACGCCATCCGGGCGTTCGAGTGGCTGTGCGCCGTGGTCGAACGCGTGCTGACCCGGGAAGGCGAGGACCGCGAGGCGCTGCGCCGGTTGCCGGCCGGGGACGTCGGGCCGAACCTGCTGACGTCGGATCACGTGATGGAGTACCTGGCGCACCGGGTCGGCTCCATCCGGGAGATCGCCGAGGAGGCGATGGACGACCCCGGGGCCAGCGCGGCGGTCCACAGTCACCTGGCCCGCATCGTCGACGCGACCGAGCACATCCAGTCCGAGCTGATCGAGATGCTGATGGACACCGACGAAGGTCCGGAGCGCCGGTTCCTGAGCCTGACGAAGGCTCAGCAGGGCATCGCGGTCCGCCTGGTCGACGGCATCGACAACGATCAGCTGGCGGCGGAACTCGGTATCAGCATGAACACCGTCAAGACCCACCTGAGCGCGATCCTGCGCAAGTACGGCATGGCCAACCGCGCCCAGGTCGCCGACGACGTCCGCAAATACCTCGCCCGCTGATCCGCTACCGTCGCCCGCTCCGATCCCTGCCGCTACGGAGTGCTCATGTTCGACCTGTCCCCTTACCTCACCGACGGCAGGACCTACCGCGACCTCGGAACGACGATCATCGGCGACCCGCACGACTTCCAGTAGACCCGTACCGACGGACGGGTAGTGGTCGGGCCGAGTCGCGATGCTGAGGCGTGAGCTCGCTGGGATTGGTGGGTTGAGCGGACCACTACCCGTCGGTCGGTTCGGTTCGGTCGTTCTGATCCCGTTGACCAGGACGCCTGTCCCGGATGTTGGTCGAATGCAGGGCAGAACTGGTGGGCTGAGATCCCCACCGGCGGGCTGGGACCTGGAATATCAGGTCTCAGCTCGCCGTTTCCGGCACTGGGCGGCCGTTTGTCAGAGCGACGCGAGGGCGTCGTTCCAGGTCTTCGACGGGCGCATGACGGCGGCGGCCTTGGCCGGGTCGGGCTGGTAGTAGCCGCCGATGTCGGCCGGCTTGCCCTGGACGGCGATCAGCTCGTCGACGATGGTCTGCTCGTTCGCGGCCAGCGTCTCGGCGAGCGGGGCGAACGCCTTGGCCAGCTCGGCGTCGTCGGTCTGCTTGGCCAGCTCCTGCGCCCAGTACAGCGCCAGGTAGAAGTGGCTGCCGCGGTTGTCGATGCCGCCGACGCGACGGGTCGGCGACTTGTCCTCGTTGAGGAAGGTCGCCGTCGCGCGGTCGAGGGTGTCGGCGAGGACCTGGGCGCGGGCGTTGCCGGTGGTCTGGCGCCAGGTGCTCGAAGCTGGCCGCCAGCGCGAAGAACTCGCCCAGGCTGTCCCAGCGCAGGTAGTTCTCCTTGACCAGCTGCTGGACGTGCTTCGGGCGCGGAGCCGCCGGCGCCGGTCTCGAACAGGCCGCCGCCGGCCATCAGCGGGACGACCGACAGCATCTTGGCGCTGGTGCCCAGCTCCAGGATCGGGAAC
Source organism: uncultured Actinomycetota bacterium (assembly GCA_963770725.1). GTDB lineage: Bacteria > Actinomycetota > Actinomycetes > Propionibacteriales > Kribbellaceae > Kribbella. Next base: position 711,546 of record CAVYQT010000001.1, on the reverse strand, counting down.
AGGTCGGTCAGGTAGTCGCGCAGCACGTTGCCGGTGACCGAGATGGTGTTCTCGCCGCGGCGGATGCGCTCCAGCGACAGCTTGGTCGCGTCGACCGGGGCCAGGATCTCGGATGTCCAGGCCCTCGGTGTCGTGCTCGGGCAGGTACTGCTTGACCTTGGCGATCAGGTTGCGCGTCGTGCGCGCGGGTCTCGTCCAGCCAGAACACCGCCGGGTCGCCGGTCGCGCGGGCGCGGGTGACGGCCAGCTTGACCCAGTCCCGGATCGGGGCGTCCTTGGTCTGGCAGGCGCGGAAGATGTCGCCGGCCGAGACGGCCTGCTCGAGCACGACGTTGCCGGCCTGCGTCGACCAGCCGCACCGTGCCGGTGGTCGGGATCTCGAAGGTCTTGTCGTGGCTGCCGTACTCCTCGGCCTTCTGCGCCATCAGGCCGACGTTCGGGACCGAGCCCATCGTCGACGGGTCGAAGGCGCCGTTCGCGCGGCAGTCGTCGATGACGACCTGGTAGACGCCGGCGTAGCTGCTGTCCGGCAGGACCGCGAGGGTGTCGGCCTCCTGGCCGTCCGGGCCCCACATGTGGCCGGAGGTGCGGATCATGGCCGGCATCGAGGCGTCGACGATGACGTCGGACGGCACGTGCAGGTTGGTGATGCCCTTGTCGGAGTCGACCATCGCCAGCGCCGGGCCCTCGGCCAGCTCGGCGTCGAAGGAGGCCTTGATCTCGGCGCCCTCGGGCAGCGCGTCCAGGCCCTTGAGGATGCCGCCGAGCCCGTCGTTCGGGGTCAGGCCGGCGGCGGCGAGCGCCTCGCCGTACTGCGCGAACGTCTTCGGGAAGAAGGCGCGGACCACGTGGCCGAAGACGATCGGGTCGGAGACCTTCATCATCGTGGCCTTGAGGTGCACGGAGAACAGCACGCCCTCGGCCTTGGCCCGGGCGATCTGCGCGGTGAGGAACTCGCGCAGCGCGCGCGACGTGCATGACGGAGGCGTCGACGACCTCGCCGGCGAGGACCGGGTACCGACTCGCGCAGCACGGTGGTGGTGCCGTCGTCGCCGACCAGCTCGATGCGCAGCGAGCCGCCGTCGGACTGATCACGGCGGACTTCTCGGTGGAGCGGAAGTCGTCTGCGCCCATGGTCGCGACGTTCGTCTTCGACTCGGCGGTCCAGGCGCCCATGCGGTGCGGGTGGGCCTTGGCGTAGTTCTTCACCGAGGCGGGGGCGCGGCGGTCGGAGTTGCCCTCGCGCAGCACCGGGTTCACGGCGGAGCCCTTGACCTTGTCGTAGCGGGCGCGGATGTCGCGCTCCTCGTCGGTCTTCGGGTCGTCCGGGTAGTCCGGCAGCGCGTAGCCCTGGCTCTGCAGCTCGGCGACCGCGGCCTTCAGCTGCGGGATCGAGGCCGAGATGTTCGGCAGCTTGATGATGTTCGCCTCGGGCGTCTTGGCCAGCTCGCCGAGCTCGGCGAGCGCGTCCGCGATGCGCTGGCTCCTCCTTCAGGTACTCCGGGAAGACCGCGATGATGCCGCCCGGCCAGCGAGATGTCGCGGGTCTCCACGCCGACGCCCGGCCTGCGACGGCGTACGCCTGGACCACCGGCAGGAACGAGTACGTCGCCAGGGCCGGCGCCTCGTCGGTGTGCGTGTAGATGATGGTCGAGTCAGTCACCGGGTGCTCCGCTTCGCTCGTTGCTTGCGTCCCGCCGCCCGTGGCGGCGATCCCCACCCTAATAGGCGCCCCGGCCGCCCCGGCCGGGACGTGTCCATGCTCACGCTCCGTCGAGGTCGTCCGGGTGAGCGAGCTTGATCTGGAGGGCGGAGGCGAGGGCGGTGGTGACGGCGAGCATGTCGATCGGGGAGGCGTTCGCGATGGTGGCTCCGGCCAGGCTGCTGATCCCGCGGGTACCCTCCCAGGTGCAGTCGACGAAGGTGGCGCCGGCCGCCTTGACCTGGGAGAACTCGGCCGACGTCAGGTCGCAGCGACGGAACACCGTGCCGCTCAGGTCCGCGGAGACGAAGTCGGCGCTCTGCAGTCGGCAGTCACTTAACTCGACCTTGACGAACTTCGCGAACCGGAAGGACGCGAAGTCCAGGACGCTGTCGCGGACGGTGACGTGCTGGAGGCTGGTCCCCGGTGCGGAGAAGCCGGTGAGCCGGGAGGACGCGATCACGAGCCGGGTCACGGCCGCATCGGACCAGCGGGCGTTGGCGAGGTCGCACTGGGACAGCTCGGAATCGACCAGGATCAGCTTGTCCAGGTCCGAGCCGCCGAGGTTGCACCGGGTCAGCCGGCAGCCGCTGAACTCCACGTGCTCCGCGGCCACATCGCTCAGGTCGACGTCCTCCAGCGCGACATCGAGCAACCGCGTCTCGTCGTCGATCTCGTCCGGTGTGGGCGAGGCGGAGTCGAGCTGGCTACGCAACCGAGGTACGGCGATCTTCCGAGTGGCCATGGATTGACCGTAACCACTGCCGCCGACACCCCCTCAGTGCGACCGGAGATAGTGCGCGGCGGCACCGATCAGGGCCGATTGCTCGGTGTCCTCGGTGGCCGCGACCTCGACGTCGAACACCTCGCGGACGATGTCGAAGGCGCCCGAGATCGAGCCGCCCAGCACCACCTTCGTCACCCCGAACCGCTCCAGCCACGGCGTCAGCGCAGACGCCAGTACGCCGAACGCGTCCAGCAGCACGTCGCGCGCGTCATCGGCTCCACCGCGGGCCCGCTCGGCGATCTCCTTCACCCCGATCTCCGGCTCCTCCGTGCCGGTCCGGTCGAAGTACGCACGCAGGATCGCCCGCGCGGAGATCCAGTCCTCCAACGGCTTGCCGTCGTACGACGTCTTGTAGAGCTCACCGCCCGGTGGCACCGTCTCGCCCGCACGCACCACCCAGCCGTCGGCGAGGAACGCCGTACCGATGCCGGTGCCGATGGTGACGCCGACACAGCGGTCGATCCCGCGGACCTGACCGGCGGTCCATTCACCGACCGCGAACGCCTCGGCGTCGTTCATGAACAGGATCTCGTCGAGGTCCAGCAGGTCGCGCAGGCTGTCGCCGACGTTGTAGCCGTACAGGTTGTCGAACTTGCCCTGTCCGCGGTACGAGGCGATCCCGGTCTCGACGTCGAACGGGCCGGGCAGTGCCACCGCCAACCCCTTTGCCAACGGCAACTTCCGGGCCGCGATCGCGAGCTGCCCGAGGACGATCTCGGCCGCCTTCTGCGACTCCAGGTCCGTCCGCTCCACCACCTTCACGGCCCAGGTGTCCGACGACACCACGGCAGCCGTGACGTGGCTACCCCCGATCTCCAGCACCGGTACATCCATGGGCCCATCATCCCTGACCGGGGATCACCATTTGCCCAAGGCATCGAGGTGGCCGCGCGCGTCGTAGATCCGGATGGTCGCGACGGGCATGACTCCCGGCCACGGTCGCGGCTCGACGTGCCGGTAGACGAAGAAGTCGGCCTTGGCCACGCCCTCACCGGACTGGCGGTCGCCGGTCTCGACCACGACCTTCAGCTCGTCGCCGTAGGCCCGTCCGAACACGGTCGTCATGCTCCTGGTCGAGTCGATCGGGGTCTTACGCACCAGCATGCCGCCGCGCCCGCCGGTCGGCACGCTGACAGCGGCGGCCGGCTGGGTGATGCAGAAGGCGTACATGGCGAACCCTGCCCCCTTGCCGGGCTGCCTCCGGATCGAGGCCGAGCCGTACTCGTCGGCGCTCGACAGCACCTCCTCCCAGGCCCAGACGTCGGACCCGAGCACCCGTCCGTTGGACGCCGTACAGAGTTTGTAGGCATCCTGCGGGCGGTTCGGACTGGTCGTGCCGGCCGGGTCGGCGTCGCGCGGGTCCTGAAGGTCGAGCGCGACGGTGAGTCCGGCAAAGAGGAGGGCGAGCGCGGCGAGCGAGCCGGCCAGTCTGCGGTTCCGCACCCGCCGGCGTCCCGCGGCGACCAGTTTCTCCGGATTCGGCACGAAGACGTCCGGCCGCTCGGTCGCACGATCCATCAGGTTCTTGAGCTCACGCGTCATGTCAGCCTCCCAATCCGGCGAAGTCGGACAGGTCCGCGAGGGCGGGATGGGAGCGCAGCTTGTCGAGGGCCCGCAGCGTCTGGCTCTTCACCGTTCCAGGGCGGCAACCAAGTACGGCGGCCGTCTCGTCGACCGAGAGCTCGTCGAAATACCGCAGTACGACGCAGGCACGCTGGCGGGCCGGCAGTTCGGCCAGGGCCTGGGTGATGACGATGCGGTTCTCCAGCATGCCGAGAGGGTCGCCGGGGTCGACCTCGGCGGCGAAGTAGCCGTCACCGCCGACGACCTCCCGGCTGGACTTGCGGCGCAGACCGTCGAGCGTGGTCGAGACCACCACCTTGCGTGCGTACGCGCCGACGCTGCCCTTGCGCTGGATCCGGCCCCAGACCCGGTACAGCCGGATCAACGCCTCCTGCGTCGCGTCCTCGGCCCGCTTCCAGTCCCCACACAGCAGGTAAGCAGTCCGGCACAGAGCGTTGGCCTGGTGAGTCACGAAGTCGACGTAGTCCTGCTCTACGTCGCTCTTCACCGTCTGCCTCCTTTGGTCGTGCGTTATGAACGTGACGACGGATGCCTTGGGTTGCACCAGTGCGGCAGACTCTTTTCGTGCATGAGCTCATGCTCGACGGTGTGCGGTTCACCTATCACGTCCATGGCACCGGCCCGGTCTGCGTGGTCTACCCGGGCGGCCCCGGATTCGACTGGCGCTATGTGCGGCTGCCGATGCTCGAGGAGCACCTGACGATGGTGTACATCGAGCCGCCCGGCAGCGGGAACTCCGGCCTGATCCCCGGCGGCGACTACTCGATCCAGCGGTACGCGACCTTCGCCGACCACCTGGTCCGGCACCTCGGGGAGTCGAAGGTCGTCCTGCTCGGGCACTCGCACGGCACGTTCGTCGCCCTCCAGACCGCGCTCGATTTCCCCGGCCGGCTGGCCGGGATCATCGTGTACGGCGGGGCGGCCTTCTACGGACCCGAGCTCTTCGAGCAGGCATATCGCAACATCCAGGTGTGGGTCGCCGGGCGCCCACCGGGAGATCCGCTGTCGGAGCAGATCGTCCAGGCGTGGCACGACGAACCGCCGGAGCGTGAGGCCCACCTGGCTGCGTTCCTGCGGCTGCTCCCCATGTACTTCAAGGACTACGACGCGATCCAGGACGGGCTCACCGACTGGGTGCGGACCATCGACATCACCCTCGACCCGGACCGGAAAGAGGAGCACTGGGACATCCGCGGCCGGCTCGGCGAGGTCGCCGTACCGACGCTGGTGCTGGCGGGCGAGGCCGATTTCATCACGCCGTTGAACTCGGCCCAGGAGCTGGCCGACGGGATTCCTGGTGCGGAGCTGGTCGTCCTCTCCGGGAGCGGGCACTTCGCCCACGTCGAGGAGCCGGACGCGTTCCGGAACTCCGTACTGCGTTTTGTTCGTAGAGTGTCTTGATCGGCACTTGAGGGGACGGGTATGCCCGCGGAGAGCAGAGCGACCTCCGTGGTCGCGGCGCTGAGCGTCGTGATCGCGGTGGTCGGGCATGTGCTCGCGGGCGGTGGTCCGGTGCCGCAGGGGGTGGTCGTACCGCTGCTGGCGCTGACTGGGGTGTGCTGGCTGCTCGGTGAGTACCTGGCCGGCGAGCGACTGCTGACCGCCCTCGTCCTGGCCGGGGTGCAGCTCTTCGTCCACGTGACTTTGGACGCGGCTCACACCGGTCACGAAGGGATGCATCGCGGGATCAACGGCAGCCTCGTCATGACCGCGGCACACCTCGCGGCCCTGCTCGCCGGAGTGCTTGTGATCAGTCAGGCCCACCAGTGGGTTTACCGCGTCCTGCGGATCTTCGAACGCCTCCTGCCGCAGCTTCCAGTTCTGATCCCGGTACGACGCTGCGCCGCCGTACTGCTCGCAGCGCCTTCGACGCCACGACTGTTGCAGCGTTGGCTGACGGCGAACGTCTCCCGGCGTGGACCGCCGCTCACCCGAATCGTTCCAGTTCCGTCCTGACCGGCCGCGTCGCATCGCGGTCGGCACAACTCGTGTGTGACCGTGAAAGGTCCTGTCATGTCCAAGAGGTTCGTCCTGCGTGCCGCCGCGATCGCCGCGGCGTCCACGCTCGTTCTGGCCGGTGCCGCCACCTCGGCGTCGGCCCATGTCACGGTGTCGTCGCCGGACGCCAAGCCCGGCGGGTACGCCAAGCTGGTCTTCCGGGTCCCGACCGAGTCCGACACCACCAGCACCACCAAGCTCGTCGTCTCGCTGCCCAAGGACCACCCGTTCGCTCATGTGGGTGCGCTGGTGAAGGACGGGTGGAAGGTCGAGAAGAAGACCGAGAAGCTGCCCGCGCCGGTCAAGGTCGGCGACGTCAACCTGTCCGAGGCGGTCACCACGGTCACCTGGACCGCCACCGGGAGCGGGATCCCGCCGAACGACTTCGACGAGTTCGCCCTGTCGGTCGGCCGACTGCCGGAAGGCGTGGACGCGCTGACCTTCCCCGCCGACCAGACCTACAGCGACGGCGAGGTGGTCAAGTGGGCCGAGGTCGCCAAAGAGGGCATCAATGAGCCGGAGCATCCGGCGCCGGCGCTGAAGCTGGGTGGCGCAACGATCACCCAGGTCTCGGCGGCCACCACCGGAGGCAATGACTCGTCCGACCCGGTGGCACGCTGGCTCGGTGCCGGCGGGCTGGTGGTCGGCCTGCTCGGGCTCGCTTTCGGCCTCCGGTCCCGAAAGGCCGCGGCTGGTACTACCGACGCAGGGAAGGCACAGTCGTAACCGTGCGCCGGTTGATTGCTGTTCTGGTGGCGTCGCTGCTCACCCTGGTGGTCTCCACCGGGGTGGCAGCGGCGCACGCCAAACTCGAGTCGATGACACCGGCCGACGGGTCGTCCATGGCCGCGCCGCCGACCCAGGTGGTGCTGACGTTCAGCGAACCGGTCGGCAGCAACGGCACCCAGGTCCAGGTGAAGTCGCCCAGCGGGAAGAACGTCGCCACCGGTGCCGTCCAGGTGCTCGACGAGAAGGTGACCCAACCGGTAGGCGAGATGATCGAGGCCGGCCGCTACCAGGTCGACGGCCGCGTGGTGTCCGCCGACGGTCACCCGATCACCGTCACCGGGTCGTTCACCGTCACCCATGCCGGCCACCCGGCGACCCAGCCCGCCGGGACCACACCCGCCGCGGACAGCGGCAACTCGAACACGGTCACCATCGTCGCCATGTGCCTCGTCATGCTGGTCGTCGTCGCCCTGGCCGTCGTCATCGTCCGGCGCCGTCCGGCCTCGCAATGAGCTCCAGCCCGGTGAGCACGGGGAAGGACGTCCGGCGGTCCAGCTGGGTGCTCGCCGCCGGAATGATTGCCGTCGGCCTCGTGGTGATGATCGTTGCGCTGGCCGCCGCGGGTGGTGCACCGCAGCCACCACCGGACGGGCTGATCAGTGCCGGAATGCCCGTGTCCTGGTCGGTTCCGGTACTGCGCTTCATCGCCGATGCGGCCGCGATCGCAACCGGCGGTGCGCTGCTGGCCGCCGTACTGTTGCTGCCAGCAACTGATGGGCGGCTCGGTCCGCAGGCGTTGCGGGCCTGCCAGGACGCGGCCGTCGCGGCCGGTGTCTGGGCGGTGGCGGGCATCGGCGGACTGATCACGTCCGCGGCCGTGATCCTCGGTATCCCGCTGTCGCATCTTGCCGATCACGCGTCCGCGGCGGGCGAACTCGACCAGGTCAGAGCTCTCGCGGTCGCCGTCGTCCTCACGGCGATCCTGGCGGTGATCCTCAGCGGCTGCCGGACGACTCGAGGGGCCAGGTTTGCGGTGGTTCTCACCGCGGCCGCCCTCACCGGGCCGCTGCTGACCGGTCACGGCGCGATCGAGCGCACCGGCTTCTGGTCGGTCCTGGCCACCAGCTCGCTGGTCGTGCACGTCTTCGCGGCAACCGCATGGATCGGCGGTTTGCTCGCCGTACTGCGTTATGCCCGGGAGCGGCACGCGGTCGAGCTGTTCAGCCGGCTGGCCCTGGTCTGTGCGATCGCGATGGGCGTCACCGGGTTGCTGACGGGGGAGATCCACCTCGGCGACCGGGAGGACGGCTGGGGCCTGATCACGCAATGGGTGACCAGCGGCTACGGCGCTCTGGTCTTCGCCAAGACGGTCGCGTTCGCCCTGCTTGTCACGGTCGGCTGGTGGCATCGGCGGACGACGCTCCCGGAGCTCGCGGCCGGGAATCCGGCGGCCTTCCGGCGGCTGGCGGTTGTCGAGTTGCTGATCATGGCCGCGACGGTGGGGCTCGCGGTGGCCCTGTCGCGCACGCCGTGAGCGCTGACATCGGTGATATGTCAACAGAAGTCCGTATGATGGCTGGATGACGGACCCACGGTGGCTGGATGCGCGCGAGGCGCATCTGTGGCAGTCGTACCGTGACGCGCACCGCGAGTTGACGCGCGCCCTGGAGAGCCGGCTGATCGGCAATTCCGGCCTGTCCGGCGCCGACTATGCCCTGCTGCACCCGTTGTCCGTCGCCGAGCACGGCGTCCTCCGGACCCGCGACCTCGGCAAGTCGGTCGGCTGGGAGCGGAGCCGGCTGTCCCACCAGGTCAGCCGGATGGAGAAGCGCGGCCTGGTCTGTCGCGAGGAGTGCGTCTCCGACGCCCGCGGCTCGATGGTCCGCCTCACCGACCTGGGCCGCAAGGCCATCGACGCGGCCGCGCCGGACCATGTCGACGCGGTCCGGACGTACTTTCTGGAGCACCTGAGCCGCGAGGAGCAGGACCAGCTCGCTGATCTGCTCGACCGCGTCGTCAAGAACATCCCCGCGGACCCCTGCGCGTCCGCGAACTGCGACGACTAAACGCGCCCGCCGGCCGCCGCCTGAAGTCGGGACCTCGACCACCTACTGGGGAGCTGCCACAAGTTATTGCCTGTGGCAGCCCCCCAGGTCCTGTTCACACCCCCGACGGGCGGTCGGTTGCGTTGTGACTCCCGGTACTCGGAGGTAGGGAGTGGTGACACGCCGTCACGGAGAGCATGGGGTCCGAGAGGCGGAAAGAATGAGGTCGTCTCGTTCGGATGCGCGCTGAATTTGACAACGATTTTCATTAACGGCAGAATCTCTCACCGACGACGTCGTCGGGACCTCTACCGTGAAGGAAACGCGCATGTCCGATGCTCTGAACAGGCGAGGATTCCTGGGGCTGGCCGGTGGACTGGGGCTGGCGGCGCTGACCGGGTGTGGATCGGACGGTCAGGCGGCCGCCCAGCCCAAGCAGGGTGGGCGGCTGCGGGCCGTGTACGCCGGCGGCGGCGCGAAGGAGGTGCTCGACCCGCACGTCCAGAGCCTGTTCGTCGACATCGCGCGGCACAAGGCGATGTACGAGAAGCTGGTCGAGCTCGGCCCGGACCTGAAGCCGGTGCCGCGACTGGCGGAGAAGTGGGAGAGCGACGCGCAGGCGTTGACCTGGCGGTTCACGCTCCGGGACGAGACCTTCCACGACGGCAACAAGCTCACCGGTGAGGACGTGCTCTACAGCCTCGCCCGGATCGCCGACCCGAAGGTCCCGGAACGCGTCGCGCAGTCGTCGAGTCGGCTTTCGCCCGTCATGCCGAGGCGCGACCGATGGCGTCGATGCGGCCGCGGGAGATCGCCTCGCTGGACGAGCTCGCGGTGCCGTGGTCGGCGATGTCCTGGGACCGGCGGGACTCGGCGCTGGCCCGGCACGAGAAGTTCCCATCTGCGACACCGTCGCATTAGTCTGGAGTGACCTACAACCCCGAAAGGCTGGCCGATCTGCCGTGACTGTGCTTTTGGCCGGGCCTTCGGCGCCGGCGTGGTCATGGGGCTTTGACTCCCGGCCTTCCCTCGTCACTCCGGTCGCTACGCTCCCTCCACTCCTCAGTCCAGGCCGGGAGGCCCCCGTGACCGCTTCCGTGGCTGCCCTCACCTCGTCCGTGCTCGCCGGCTCGCTTGGTCCTTCACCTGCGGTGTTTGCCGTCACCAGTGCGTTCTGGTTGCATCACACGACCCGGCTGCCCGGTGCGGACGTGACCTACCGGAACTACTACGTGCTGCTCCGGGTTGGTGAGGTCTTCGGTGCTTGCTCGTTCGAGGCGGGTGAGCTCGATCCGTCGTACTGCGCCGACACCTCGGGGCTCTCGATTCAGGACCTGTTGTCCTCGGACAGCGTTGCCTTGCCGGTGCGGATCGCGGCGCTGGACGCGTACCTGGCGGCGGTCTAGCCGCATCACACGTCGCCGTTGGCCGACGAGATCGTCCTTCCCGCCGGTACGCCGGACGTGCGGGCGCGGGCCCGGGATGCCGCCGTCGCGGGGCTTCTGGAGATTGCCGAGGGCACCAAGGTCGCGTTGATCGGGGTGGTGAACCCGCTCGTCGACGCGATCACTGCGCGCGGTGGGGTCTGTCTGCCCTGTGATTTCAACCTTCGCGAGACGGCGTCGGGGCTGCCGGTTTCCCGCGACCTGACGCAGGTTGTCGATGCCGCTGATGCGGTCGTTGCGACCGGAATGACCTTGTCCAACGGGTCTTTCGACGTCCTCCTTGGTCGTTGCCGTCAGCAAGAGAAGCCACTGGCAGTCTATGCTCAGACCGGAAGCGCCGTGATCCGATCCTTCCTCGGTTCCGGCGTCACCGCCCTGTCCGCAGAACCCTTCCCCTTCTCCCAGTTCAGCTCCCGCCCGCGCAGCCTCTACCGCTACTCCAGGACGGGTACATGAGCACCCACAGTCAGAACTCGCCGATCTCCACTCCACCGCTGGTCACCTCACGTCCCGCCGAGGTACCTGGTGACCTGCGGATGGCTCGGCGGTTGTGGCCGTTTCTGCTCGCGTCTGCGGTGAGTTTGATTCCGTTCACGGTGTTCGGGATTTATCTGGTGCCGATCGCGGCGACAGCGGGCGGGAACGTGGCGGAGATCGGTGGGCTGCGGGGGCTCGGCGGTCTGGCGGCGCTTGTGGTCGGGTTCTCGTTGGCGCCATTGATCGACCGGATGGCGCGTGAGTTGGTGGCCGCCGGAGGGCTCGCACTGCTGGGGATCTCGGCCGCGTTGGGTGCCGTCGGCAACGTGTTCGCGCTGGCCGCGTTCTGCCTGCTGATCGGTGCGTCGACCTCGATCCTCGCGCCGTCGATCGGGGCCGCCGCAGCCGACCGGTTCGCCTCACCGGCTGCGGCCGGGCGGGCGGCGACGCTGGTGTCCGCGACCACGTCGGCGATGGCGATGCTGGCCGCGCCGCTCCTCGCCGTACCGGGGATGCTCTGGGGCTGGCGAGGAAACCTGCTCGCCGCGTCGGCAGTCTCGCTCGCCTTGTCGGCGGCGTTCTTCTGGCGCGGCCGCGGGCGGAAGGCGCCGCTGCGGGCCGACGGAGGCCGGCGGATGAGCTACCTGGCGACGTACCGGGAGTTGGCCCGGGTCCCCGGCGCGCTGCCGCTGCTGGTGGTCGCGATGCTGCGGACGGCCGCGTTCATGGGATACCTGGCCTACCTGGCCGCGTTCTACGACGAGAAGTTCGACCTCGCGCCGGGCTGGTTCGCGCTGGTGTGGTCGCTCAGTGGTGCGTCCTTCATCCTCGGCAACCTGCTGGCCGGCCGCTACCTCGCGCTCGAGCGTCCCTGGATCGGGCCCGAGGCGATGCTCCTGATCGGTCTCGCCGTCGCCTTCACGAGCGTCACGGCCTTCTACTTCTCGCCGACGCTCCCGCTCACCCTGCTACTCACGGCGTTGATGGGCGCCGGCCACGCGACGGTCGCTGCCTGCGTGACGACGCTGCTGGTCCGGCGCAGCGGCGACCTCCGTGGTTCTGCGCTGAGCGTCAACGCCGCGGGGATGAGTCTCGGCACGTTTCTGGGAGCCGCGCTGGGCGGTCTGGGCCTCGGCCTCGGTGGATACCCGGGCACTGCCCTGACTTTCGCGTCGATCACCCTGATCGCGGTGGTTTTTGCCCTGCGGGTACGCCGCTGACGGGGTTATGGTTCCGTCTTATGGAGAACCTGCCCGAGCGCCCGCATCCGCACTCGCACCTGCGTGCGTCTGACACCGATCGTGACCGGGTGGTCGACGTACTGCGAGATGCCCTGATGTCCGGGCGGTTGACGCAGGACGAGCATGCCGAGCGGCTCGAGCAGACCCTGCAGGCCAGGACGCTGGGCGAGCTCGAGCCGATCACGCAGGATCTCGTCGTACCGCAGCAGGCGGCACCGGTCCCGAGCGCCGCACCGTCGGCCGGCCCGGTGCCGATCGAGGAGCCGGCCAACCCGTCGGACAGCTTCGACACCATGTTCGCGGTCTTCGGCGGCGGCGAGCGGTCCGGCCGCTGGCGGGTCCGGCGCCGGACCAACGCGGTCGCGATCTTCGGCGGGCACGACCTGGACATGACCAACGCGGTCTTCGAGGGTCGCGAGGTGACGGTCTGGGCCTTCGCCATCTTCGGCGGGATCGACATCACCGTCCCGGACGCGGTCACCGTCCGCAGCGAGGGCGTCGGCATCTTCGGTGGCTTCGGGGTTCGCGGCGGCGACGACCCCGACCCGAACGCACCGACCGTCGTGGTCAAAGGCCTGGCCCTCTTCGGCGGCGTCGGTGGCCAGAAGTCCTCCAAACGCCACAAGAACAAGAACAAGGGCCACGGCCACCTCGGCCACTGAGCCCTAGGGCACGTCTCTCAATTCCCTGCAGTAGCGAGCAGGTGCTCGGCGGAGTGCAGCGCAAGGCGGAGGGCGAGGCTCGGAGTGGGGTTCTCCGTGCCTCGTCCTCCTACGCGGCGATGTGCCCGCCGAGCGCCGCGCAGCACGCAGGGACTTGAGAGACGTGCCCTAGATCCAGGACTTGAACCACATGCGGTTGAGCCAGTCGGGGTGGGGGAGGACCTGGTCGGTCAGGATCGGCCAGATGTAGGCGAAGTTCAGCACGACCAGGACGACGAACGCACCGACCACCGCACTGCCGATCAGCCGGCGGGGTGTCGCCTGGCCCATCGCCGACCGGGCCGGGCCGAGGATCTTGCCGAGTGCTAGAGCCAGTGCCATCACCGTGAACGGGACCATGGTGACGGCGTAGAAGAAGAAGATCGGCCGGTCGTCGAACGCGAACCACGGCACCCAGCAGGTGATGTAGCCGACGATCGGTATGCCGAATCTCCAGTCCCGCTGAGCTATCCAGAAGACCAGCGCGGCGAGCAGCGCCAGCGCTCCGCCCCACCACAGCAGCGGCGTACCGAGGGCGGAGATCACCGACAGGCAGTTCGTCCCGGCCGGCGCCTCGCACCCCGCCGTACCGGGCTTGATGTCGTTGACCGCGTCGAACCCGATCGGCCGCGCGATGATCGGCCAGCCGGCCGGGTGCGAGGCGTACGGGTGGGTGGCGTTCTTGATGTAGTCGCCGGTGTGGAAGGCGAGCACTTCCTCGTGGTAGTGGATCAGCGAGCGGAAGTCGTCCGGGACGACCTTCATCACGCCGTGCGCCGGGTTCTTGGACGCGTAGTCGTGGTCGTAGGCGTTGTCGTGCAGCAGCCAGCCGGTCCAGGTCGCGGTGTAGGTGACGAGGGCGACCAGGACGATGCTGAGGAACGCCGGGATGCCGTCGACCAGTGCCGACTTCACGAACGCGTGCCGGACGCCGAGCGCGCGCCGGGCGCCGAAGTCCCAGGCGAAGACGAGGATGCCGAATCCGGCGATCACCCAGACCGCGGACCACTTGGTGCCGAGTGCGAGCCCGAAGCAGATCCCGGCCGCGATCCGCCAAGGCCGGAGCAGCAGCCAACGGCCAACGGTACGGTGCTCGATTCCTTCCCCACCCCACCGCCCCTCGCTCGCCGTCCGGGACCGGCGTGTCGAGCGAGTCGGCGTGCCGGCGCCGGGTCCAGTCCCGGTCGGCGACCAGGCAGGAGATCGCGGCCATCAGCCAGAACGCCAGGAAGATGTCGAGCAGCGCGACCCGGGACATGACGAAGTGCAGGCCGTCGACCGCGAGCAGCAGACCGGCCACACACCCGATCAGGGTGGACCGGGTCATCCGCCGTACGGTCCGGATCAGCAGCAGCACGGTCAGGGTGCCGCACAGGGCCGCCGTGAACCGCCAGCCGAAGGTGTTCATCCCGAACAGCTGCTCACCGGCCGCGATCATCCACTTGCCGACCTCGGGGTGCACGGTCAGGCTCGGGGTGTCCTTGAAGACGTCCAGGTTGCCGGCCAGGATCGCCTTGTCCGCGGCGCCCTCCGGCTGGTCGATGAACTGCCGGGCGTAGCCGAACTTGAGCAGGCTGAAGGCGTCCTTGGCGTAGTACGTCTCGTCGAAGACGAACTTCACCGGGTCGCCGAGGTTCCAGAACCGCAGGAACGCCGCGATCGCGGTGATCGCCAGCGTCGCGATCCAGCCGCCCTCGAAGTCCTTCGGCATCGGCGGGTACAACCGGTCCTTCAGCGGCGGCAGCCGTCTCCCGAGCACGTCCCGCCCGAGCGTCTCACGCCCTCCGCGGGCGTCCTCCCACGCGGTGGAACCATCCTCGAAAGCAGCAGTCACGCCCGCCATGGTACGGAGCCCCGAGTAGCACTGACCCCCGGTGTGCGGTCCGGGGCTGCGATGATGGGGCCCGTGACCGGGCGATTGGTGTTGGCGGGGACGCCGATCGGGGATGTGCAGGATGCGTCGCCTCGGCTCGGGAAGGTGCTCGGTGCGGCCGACGTGGTGGCGGCCGAGGACACCCGGCGGTTGCGGCGGCTCACGTCGGAGCTCGGAATCGCGATCGCCGGCCGGGTGGTCAGCTACTTCGAGGGGAACGAGCGGGAGCGGACCCCGGAGCTGCTGGACGCGCTGACCGCGGGGCAGACCGTGGTCGTGGTGACCGATGCGGGAATGCCGAGTGTCTCGGATCCCGGGTATCGGTTGGTGGCCGCGGCGATCGAGGCGGGCGTCGACATCACGGCCGTGCCGGGGCCGTCCGCCGTACTGACCGCGCTGGCACTGTCCGGCCTCCCGGTGGACCGGTTCGCGTTCGAGGGGTTCCTGCCGCGGAAGCCGGGGGAGCGGGCCCGGCGGCTGGGCGAGCTGGCGGACGAGCCGCGGACGATGGTGTTCTTCGAGGCACCACACCGGCTGGCCGCGTCCCTCGAGGCGATGGCGGAGGCCTTCGGAGCGGACCGTCGTACGGCGGTCTGCCGCGAGCTCACCAAGACGTACGAAGAGGTCAGACGCGGCCCGATCGCGGAGCTGGTGACGTGGGCCGCGAACGGCGTACGGGGTGAGATCACCGTGGTCGTCGCGGGCGCGGACCCGCAGAAGGTGCTGACCCCGGAGGACCTCGCCCGGGAGGTCGCGACCGACGAGGAGGCCGGTACGCCCCGCAAACAGGCCATCGCCGACGTCGCGAAACGCTTCAACGTGCCGAAACGGACCGTGTACGACGCCGTGCTCGCCGCCCGGGACCCTGGTAAATAGCGCTGGCGCGCGGCACTACCCTTTTTCGTATGCCCGAAGAGAAGGCCTACTACGTCACCACCCCGATCTACTACGTCACGGCTCCGCCGCACATCGGCAGCGCCTACACGACGGTGGCCGGGGACGTCCTGACCCGTTGGCACGCCCAGCGCGGCGAGCAGAAGTGGTACCTGACCGGTACCGACGAGCACGGCGAGAAGGTGATGCGCAGCGCCGAGGCGCAGGGCATGTCTCCGCAGGCATGGACGGACAAGCTCGTCGAGGAGTCCTGGAAGCCGGCCTGGGTCGACGTCGACATCGCGTACGACGACTTCATCCGGACCACCGAGCAGCGGCACACCGAGCGGGTCCGCGAGTTCTGGCAGACGCTCTACGACAAGGGCGACGTCTACAAGGGCGAGTACGAGGGCCTGTACTGCGTCGGCTGTGAGGAGTTCAAGCTCCCCACGGACATCCGCACCGACTCCGACGGCACCCAGCGCTGCATGATCCACGGCACCGAGCTGGAGACGGTCTCGGAGACGAACTACTTCTTCCGGCTCTCGGCGTACGCCGACAAGCTGCTGGAGCTGTACGAGTCGCAGCCGGACTTCGTCGCCCCGGCCAGTGCCCGCAACGAGGTGATCGCGTTCGTCAAGCAGGGTCTGCAGGACCTGTCGATCACCCGGTCGACCTTCGACTGGGGCATCCCGGTGCCGTGGGACGAGGAGCACGTTCTCTACGTCTGGATCGACGCGCTGCTGAACTACGTGACCGCGGCCGGGTACGGCACCGACCCGGAGCGGTTCGAGCAGCTGTGGCCGGTCGACGTACACCTGGTCGGCAAGGACATCCTCCGGTTCCACGCGGTGATCTGGCCGGCCATGCTGATGGCGGCCGAGCTCGCGGCCCCGCGGCAGGTGTTCGCGCACGGGTGGCTGCTGGTCGGCGGCGAGAAGATGAGCAAGTCCAAGCTGACCGCGATCGCGCCGCACGAGATCACCGACCACTTCGGCTCGGACGCGTTCCGGTACTACTTCCTGCGCACGATCCAGTTCGGCTCGGACGGGTCGTTCTCCTGGGAACACCTGAGCGCGGTCTACACCTCCGAGCTCGCCAACGGCCTGGGCAACCTGGCCAGCCGGATCGCGGCGATGGTCGGCAAGTACTACGACGGCGCGCTGCCGGAGCCGACCGACCACGGCCCGGCCGAGCAGGCGCTCGCGGACAAGCTGGCGCAGACCGTGGCGACCGCGGACAAGGCGCTGGAAATGCTCGCGTTCCAGGACGCACTGGCCGCGATCAACGACCTGGTCGGCGCGATCAACGGGTACGTCACCGAGCAGGAGCCGTGGAAGGTCGCGAAGGACGAGTCCCGGCGTGACCGCCTCGGCACCATCCTGTACTCGGCCGCCGAGGCCCTGCGCGCGGTCGCCGTACTGCACAACCCGACCATGCCCAAGACGTCCGCGAAGCTCTGGACCCTGCTCGGTGCCGAGGAGAAGCTCGGCTCCCTCGCGGACCAGCGCATCCAGGACGCCGGCACCTGGGCCCAGCTCCCCGCCGGCGCCACCCTCACCAAGGGCGAGCCCCTGTTCCCACGGCTCGAGGAGTCCTGAGCCGGTGGGTGCCGCCGACCTCGACGCCGCCCAGCTCGACCAGTAGCCGTCCGCAGACGCACCGCCGGTACCGCACGACCCCGCCCGACGTGCGGTGACTCGACAGCGGTGCCGCCTCGGGTACCGGCCACGCGCAACTCGCGCAGTGCCGACCGGACTCGGCGTTCCACGTCACCGTGGCCGCAACCTCAGGACGGGGATGGTGCGGTGGGACGCCCACCCGCTGTAGCGCCTGAATCCGGGGAACAGCTCTTCGAGGCGCCGGAAGTCGCGGTCGCGCTCGGCGCCCTGCAACTCGTGGGCGACGACCTCGCGGCGCACGCCGTCGACGACCACCGAGGCGTGCGGGTCGGCTCGCAGGTTGTGGTACCAGGACGGGTTGTGGGGGCGACCGTAGTTGGAGGCGATCACGATGACGTCGTCCCCGTCGGGCAGCCCCAGCAAGGGCGTCGTCCGGGGTTGCCCCGTCCGCGCCCCCGTCGTGGTCAGCATGGTGACCTTCACCCCGGCCAGCCAGGACGTCACGGACGTCCGGCCGTGACTCAAGCGATAGACGAGGTCGTCGAGAGGGTGCTGGATGATCCCGTAGACCCTGGCCATCGGCCTGGTCGCCGCCGTCGCACGCACCGCCCGGTGGAGGAGTCTGGCTTGCCGATAGGACCTCATTCCGGTCACGCCAGCAAACGCAACTTCATGTTGCAATAAGCTGGAGGAGGTTAGGGTGACGAGCGTGACGAGCCGTCAGCGCGGCGCCGCGGACCCGGAGAGTCCGGCGGCGCCACGACGCCGGCCGGGCGGGCGCAGCGCGCGAGTCCGGGAAGCAGTGATCGCCGCGACCCTGGCCGAGCTGGCCGAGTCCGGTTATGCGGGCCTCAGCCTCGAAGGTGTCGCCCGGCGGGCTGGCGTCCACAAGACGACGCTCTACCGGCGCTGGGGCACCCGTGAGGACCTTGTCCTGGAGGCGATCCTGGACCAGGTCGGTGCGCACGTCGCCGTCGCCGACACCGGTGTGCTCCGGGACGACCTGCTGGAACTGGCCCGGACCGCGGCTCGCAACGCCGTCGCACCTGAGGTCGCGGCGATGGCCCGCACGGTCGCGGCGGAGTCGCCCCACAACCCGAGACTCGCGGAAGCCAACCGGCGGTTCTGGGCCGAGCGCCTGGCCATCGACGGCGTCATCGTCGAACGTGCGATCGGGCGCGGCGAGATCGCCGAGGGCACCGATCCCCAGCAGGTGATCGAGTCCGTCATCGGCCCCATCCATCTCCGGCTGCTGCTCACCGATGAGCCCGTCGACGACGACTTCCTCGTGCACATCGTCGACGTCGTCGTCAACGGCGTCCGCCGGCTGCCCGCCGCGGGATCCTAGTTCAGACCCCGGTTGCGTGGTAGAGGGCGGCGGCCTGGGTCCGGGACGTCACGGCGAGTTTGGTCAGGATGTTGGTGACGTGGAATTTGACCGTGGACTCGCTGATGTGAAGGGCGTCGGCGATCGAGCGGTTGCGGTGACCTTGGGCCAGCCGTTCGAGGACCTCCAGTTCGCGGGCGCCGAGGGCTGCCAGCGGGTCTGCGGTGATCGTCTGCGGCGTCGGGTGCGCCTGCAGGGTGATTCGGGCGGTCAGACCCCAACCGGGGACCGCGTCCAGGTCCAGATCACCCTCGTGCAGGCGGAGGCGTTCGGCCAGTTGACCGAGGTCGAGCACGTCCTCGAGCCGACCGGGGCCGTCGTCGCGGACGGTCGCGGTGAGTTCCGTCCCGGTCCACCGCCAGCCGACGCGGATCCGCCGTACCCGGTCCTGGGTGAGCATCGCGAGGACGACGGACCGGACCGCGACGCGGGCCCGGTGGGCGACACCGGCCGGGATCAGCCGGTCGTTGCCGGGGGCATCCAGTTCGAGCTCGACCGGCCCGTGCCGGAGCAGCGCGCGGAGTGAGTCGGCGAGCCGGTCGAAGGCCTTGGTCGCCGGCTCCTCGCCGCTGCCCACCCGGTCCCGCCGGGGAGGCGGTGGGACTGCCGGTCGCGGGTGAGACGGCTCAGCGTGTCCTGGACGAGCTTGGGCTCAAGTCCGGCGAGACCCTGCTGCTGCACGGTGCCGCGGGTGCTGTCGGCTCGATCGCCGTACAGCTCGCCAAGGCCGCCGGTGCAACGGTCATCGGTACGGCGTCGCCCGCGAACCACGACTTCCTGCGCGAGATCGGCGCGATCCCGGTCGCGTACGGCGAGGGCCTGGTCGATCGGGTCCGTGAGGCCGCACCGCAAGGCGTCGACGCGGTGTTCGACGCCGCCGGTCAGGGCGGGCTGCAGGAGTCGATCGAGCTCCGCGGCGGAACCGACCGCATCGTCACCATCGCCGACATGCAGGCCGGCGCCCTGGGCGTCGCGGTGTCGGCAGCCAACTCCGCCTCACCCGAGGAGATCCGCACCGGCCTGTCGAACCAGCTCCAGGCAGCCGCGGACGGCCGCCTCAAGGTCCGCATCGCCGACACCTTCGCCCTCGCCGACGCCCCCAAGGCCCAGGAGCTCAGCGAATCCGGTCACGCTCCCGGCAAGGTCGTCGTACTGCCGTAATTCCGGCGTCAGAAAAAACTTCGGGAAATCTCCGCCCGGCTGTCGAGAACAGCCGGGCGGCTCCGATGACGGGGTGAAGTCCAGACCACGAGAATCGGAGCAGAACCATGACTCACATCGACATCCGGCCGACCGACCGCCCCGCGACCGGCAAGCGTTCGGCGCGAGCCCGGAGGGTGGCCGTGCTGGTCGTCCAGGCGGCCCTGGCGGTGCAGTTCATCGCCGGTGGAGCAAGCAAGCTGCTCGGCAGCGAGCAGATGGTGACGATGTTCGACGACATCGGCGCGGGGCAGTGGCTCCGACTGCTGGTCGGCATCCTGGAGGTCGCCGGCGGACTCGGGCTGCTGATTCCGCGGCTGACCGGCCTGGCCGCGACCGGCCTGGTCGCACTGATGGTGGGTGCGATCGTCACCAACGTCTTCGTGCTGGGTATCGCGCCCGTCATGCCGTTGCTCTTCGGAGCCCTGGCCGCCGCCGTCGTGGTTGCTAGTCGTCGCGCCCAACTGACCGCCCTCGTCCGCCGCTGACCACAGCGCACACCTGAGGAGGAACCATGTCCGAACAGCAGTCACCGGCTGAGGCACTGCAGACCCTGGCGCCGCTTATCGGCCACTGGACCGTCGACGGCCCCGGCGGCGGTGGAACCGTCACCTACGAGTGGTTCGACGGCGGCAACTTCATCGTCCAGCACGTCGACCTCGGCGAGGAGGGCCGCGGGATCGAGTACATCGGCCTGGACCCCGACAGCGGTACGCTCCGATCCCATTTCTTCGGGACCAACGGCAAGATCCTGGAGTACACCTACGAACTGGCCGGCAGCACGCTGACGATCTGGTTCGGCGGGCCGGACTCGCCGGCCAGGTTCGTCGGCGAGTTCAACGCCGACCACACCGTCAACACCGGTGCCTGGCAGTGGCCGGGCGGCGGCTACGAGTCGACCATGACGCGCAGGGAGGGTGAGGACCGATGAAGTACATGATCATGACCTTCGGGGACGAGTCGGCCTGGGACACGCTCGGACTCGGCGGACGCGAGGCCACCTGGTCCCAGGAGCAGGTGGACGCCCACTACCAGGCGATGGGGGAGTTCTACGGCGAGCTGGCCGCCAACGGCGAGATGGTCACCGGCTTCGGGCTGGCCGATCCCTCCCACACGATGACGATCGAGATCGTCGACGGTCGCCCGGTCGCCTCGGACGGCCCGTACGCCGAGGCGAAGGAGGTGCTGGCAGGC
This sequence comes from uncultured Actinomycetota bacterium, assembly GCA_963770725.1. Taxonomy (GTDB): domain Bacteria; phylum Actinomycetota; class Actinomycetes; order Propionibacteriales; family Kribbellaceae; genus Kribbella. The sequence continues at coordinate 690,688 of CAVYQT010000001.1, read as the reverse complement.
TTCGGGATCATCGATGTCGAGTCGCACGACCGGGCGGTCGAACTGGCGGCGCGGTTCTCCGCGCTGGTCCAGACCCGGGTCGAGCTGCGACCGGTGATGGACCAAGGCGGCGGCCAGGAGATGTGAGCGTGGGACCGGACCCGGACGTCCGCATCGAGGACCTGCTGCGCGAGCACGCGCCGCGGGTCCTCGCCGCGGTCACCCGCCGGTTCGGCCGGTTCGACGTTGCCGAGGACGCCGTCCAGGAAGCTTTGCTGTCCGCGGCCACCGGGTGGAAGACCGACGGCATCCCACCGAATCCGCCGGCGTGGCTGACGACTGTCGCGGTCCGCCGGATGACCGACCTGCTGCGCAGTGAGCAGGCCAGGCGGCGGCGTGAGCACCTGGACGCCACCAGGCAACTGCCGGAAGACCTGCTGGGCTCGCCCGCCGACAGCGGCGGCGCGGCCGACCAGGACGACACGCTGGTGATCTTGTTCCTGTGCTGCCATCCGGACGTGCAGCCGGCCAGCCAGCTCACGCTGACCCTGCGAGCGGTCGGCGGTCTGACCACTGCCGAGATCGCCCACGCCCTCCTGCTTCCAGAAACCACCGTCGGTCAGCGGATCAGCCGCGCCAAGCAACGGATCCAGCAGTCCGGTGCCAGATTCCGGCTCCCCGAAGGCCCGGAGCGCCAGAAGCGTCTCGACGTGGTGATGCAGGTGCTCTACCTGATCTTCAACGAGGGCTACGCCGCCTCGTCGGGCGCGGCCCTCCAACGGGTCGAGCTCGCATCCGAGGCGATCCGGCTGACCCGGCTGCTCTGGGCGAGACAGGCGTCCGAGCCGGAGGTCGGCGGCCTGCTGGCCCTGATGCTGCTCACCCACGCTCGCCGTACGGCGCGAACCGGCCCGACCGGCGACCTGATCCCGCTGGCCGAGCAGGACCGGGCGCTGTGGGACCGGGCGATGATCGCCGAGGGCATCGGCCTGCTCGAGGAGGTCCTGCCGCGACGCCGTCCCGGTCCGTATCAACTGCAGGGCGCGATCGCGGCCGTGCACGCGGAGGCCGAGCGCTTCGCCGACACCGACTGGCGGCAGATCGTCGCGCTGTACGACGTCCTGGTCCGGATCTCCGCCGATCCGATGGTCAGGCTGAACTCGGCGGTCGCCGTGGCGATGCTGCGGGGACCGGCCGCCGGCCTCGAACTCCTCGACGAACTGGCCGCGGACCCGAAGATCGCCGATCACCACCGGATGGCCGCGGTCCGCGCACACCTGCTCGAGCAGTCGGGTGACCTCGACGCCGCCCAGCAGGCCTATGCCATCGCCGCGAAACGAACCACAAGCGCCGCCGAGCAGCGCTACCTCCGCACCCGCGCCGCCCGGCTGGCGTAAAAGCATGGTCACGCGGCCGGCCGGCTTCTACAGTCGGCGGCATGACCAGCGTTCTGTCTGCTGTTGCGTGGCCGTATGCGAACGGGCCCCGGCATATCGGGCATGTGTCCGGGTTCGGGGTTCCTTCCGACGTGTTCAGCCGGTATCTGCGGATGGCTGGTCATGACGTACTGATGGTGTCGGGGACGGACGAGCACGGGACGCCGATCCTGGTGGAGGCGGAGCGGGAAGGTGTGCCGCCCCAGGAGCTGGCGGATCGGTACAACCGGGTGATCGTGGCGGATCTGCACGGGCTCGGGTTGTCGTACGACCTGTTCACCCGGACCACCACGCGCAACCACTACGCCGTCGCGCAGGAGCTGTTCAGAACCGTTCACCGCAACGGATATCTCGTCCCCAGGACCACGATGGGCGCGATCTCACCGTCGACCGGGCGCACCCTGCCGGACCGCTACATCGAGGGCACCTGCCCGATCTGCCGGTACCACGCCGCGCGCGGGGATCAATGTGACAACTGCGGCAACCAACTGGACGCGATCGACCTCGGCCACCCGCGCAGCCGGATCAACGGCGAGACACCCGTCTTCGTCGAGACCGAGCACTTCTTCCTCGACCTCCCGGCCCTCGCCGACGCGGTCGGCTCCTGGTTGCAGACCCGCACCGGCTGGCGCCCGAACGTGCTGAAGTTCGCCCTCAACCTGCTCAACGACGTCCGGCCGCGCGCAATGACCCGCGACATCGACTGGGGAATCCCGGTCCCGCTGCCGGGTTGGGAGGACAACCCGAACAAGCGGCTGTACGTGTGGTTCGACGCCGTCATCGGCTACCTGTCCGCCAGCATCGAGTGGGCCCGCCGGACCGGCGATCCGGACGCCTGGCGCAAGTGGTGGTGCGATCCGGACGCGCAGTCCTACTACTTCATGGGCAAGGACAACATTACCTTCCACGCCCAGATCTGGCCGGCCGAGCTGATCGGCTACAACCGTTCCCCCGGCCCGTACGGCGCTCTGAACCTGCCGACCGAGGTGGTCAGCAGCGAGTTCCTCACCATGGAGGGCCGGAAGTTCTCGTCGTCCCGCTCGGTGGTGATCTACGTCCGCGACGTCCTCGAGCGCTACGGCCCGGACGCGCTGCGGTACTTCATCTCGGTCGCCGGCCCGGAGAGCCAGGACACCGACTTCACCTGGGCCGAGTTCGTCCGGCGCAACAACGACGAACTCGTCAGCACCTGGGGCAACCTGGTGAACCGGACCGCGTCGATGATCGCGAAGAACTTCGGCGCGATCCCGGCGGCCGGCCGGCTCACCCCGGCCGACCACGAACTGCTTGCCGCCAGCAAGGAGGCGTTCGGCACGGTCGGCGAGCATCTCCGGCACCAGCGGCTCAGGCTCGCGATCGGCGCGGCGATGCACAACGCGACCGAGGCGAACCAGTACCTCTCCCAGCAGGCGCCCTGGAAGGAGTCCGACCAGGAGCGCAAGGCGACGATCCTGCACGTCGCCGCCCAGGTGGTGGCCGACAGCAACCGTCTGCTCGCGCCGTTCCTGCCGCACTCGGCCGACCGCGTGCACGAGGCCCTCGGCGGGACCGGGACGTTCCTCCCGCAGCCGGAGATTCACCAGGTGGACGATCTCGACGGCGGACCGTCGTACCCGATCATCACCGGCGACTACTCCGCGCAACCTCGCTGGGCGTCGGAGCCCGTCGTACCGGGGGCTCCGGTGCGGCCGCCGACACCGATCTTCACGAAGCTGGCGCCCGAGGTGGTCGACGAGGAGCTCGCACGGCTCGGGTGACGCTTTTCTACAAGCGCGTAAGGCGGGCCGGCCGTACGGTCGAGGCAGAGAGGAGTTGACGATCATGGCTGACTACCTGGCCACTGCGGAGACGGACATCAAGGCCTCGCCGGCGCGGGTGTGGGAGGTGCTGACCGATCCCGACCAGATCAAGAAGTTCATGTTCGGTGCCGAGGTGAAGACGGACTGGCAGCAGGGGAGTCCGATCACCTGGAGCGGCGAGTTCGAAGGCAAGGCGTACGAGGACAAGGGCGAGATCCTGGAGATCGACCCCGGCCGGACGCTGCGGGTGACGCACTACAGCCCGATGAGCGGGCAGCCCGACGTACCGGAGAACTACCACACCCTCACCTACACACTGGACGACCACGGTACGTCGACCCACCTCAAGCTCACCCAGGACAACAACAGCAGCGAGGACGAGGCAGCACACTCCAAGGGCATGTGGGAGCTGCTCGTGACGAAGGTCAAGGAAGCTGCTGAGGAACAGTCAGTAACCTAGGGCCGTATGTCTGCTGACGGTGTGGAGGTCCACCGGCCCACTCGCGAGCGGGCCGCCATCGGGGAGGACGGCCGCTCGCGGGACCGGACCCGGCCGGCGGTGCCCGACCCGCTGCCGATGAGTGTGGTCGACGCGCACTGCCATCTCGACATCGCCGACGGCGAGGACGGTGCATGGCTGAGCCCGGCCGACGCGATCAAGCTGGCGTCGTCGGTCGGGGTCACCCGGATCGTCCAGGTCGGCTGTGACCTGCCGGGCGCGGTCTGGGCGGTCGAGGCCGCGGAGCAGTACAAGAGCCTCGTCGCCGGGGTCGCCCTGCATCCGAACGAGGCGCCGAAGCTGAAAGCCGTCGGTGAGCTGGACAGTGCGCTGGCCGAGATCGAGCAGCTGGCGAAGAGTTCGGACAAGGTCCGGGTGATCGGCGAGACCGGGCTGGACTACTTCCGCACCGGTGAGGACGGCCGGGCCGCGCAGCACGAGTCGTTCGCCGCGCACATCGACATGGCCAAGCGGCTGGACAAGGCGCTGATGATCCACGACCGGGACGCGCACGACGACATCCTGCGGATCCTGGACCGCGAGGGGGTGCCGGACCGGCTGGTGATGCACTGCTTCTCCGGCGACACCGAGTTCGCCCGCGAGTGCGTGAACCGGGGTGCCTTCCTGAGCTTCGCCGGGGTGGTGACGTTCAAGAACGCCCAGTCGCTGCGGGACGCGCTGGCCGTGACGCCGCTCGACCGCGTGCTGGTCGAGACGGACGCGCCGTACCTGACCCCGTCACCGCATCGCGGTCAGCCGAACGCGTCGTACCTGATCCCGCACACGGTCCGGAAGATGGCCGGCGTGCTGAACATCTCGGTCGCGGAGCTCTGCGACGCCCTGAACACCAACGCGAACAGGGCCTTCGGCGGAGCTTGGTAGAGACACGGTGAAAGTCGTCACGGATGCGGACATCCTTTCGCTGTTGACGCCCGCTGACGCGGTCGCGTGGACCCGTGAGGCGGTTCTGGCCGCCCATGCCGGACGGTTGCACACGCCGCCGCGGGTGTCGGCGGAGTTGGGGGACGGGCGGCTGGTCTTCACCACCGGGGCGCTGACCGGGGAGTGGTACGGGTACCGGTCGTACGACTCGTTCGACACCGACCCCGGCAGCCAGCTGGTGGTCGTCCACGACTGGCACACCGGCGCCGTCTGTGGTGTTGCTGTGGGCAACGAGCTCGGTCCGCGCCGGGTCGGCGCGATCGGTGCGGTCGCGGTCGACGTGCTGGCCGAACCCGGATGCAACCACCCTCGGCCTGATCGGCACCGGCACCCAGGCCTGGACGCAACTGTGGGCGATCGCGACGGTCCGTCCGCTGGCCGTCGGTCGCGGTCTACAGCCGGGATCCGGTACGCCGGGATGCCTTCGCCGCAAGGGTTTCCGCGGAGTTCGGGCTCAACGCTGGTCGCGGTGGACTCGGCGCGTGATGCCGTCGTAGACCGAGACCTCGTCGTGCCTGGCGACCAGTAGTCCGGAGCCGGTGATCGAGGCGGACTGGATCGCGCCGGGCGCCTATGTGACCACGCTCGGACCGAAGCAGGTCGGGCGGGCCGAGTTCGGTCCGGACCTGGTCGCGCGTGCCGACGTCGCGGTGACGGACTCGGTTGCGCAGAGCTCGGCGTACGATCCGCCGTTCATCCTCGGCCGGGACTCCGCAGCACGCCCGGCTGACCAGCCTGGGTGCCGTGCTCGCCGGTGACGCGCCCGGCCGCACGACCCCGGATCAGACGGTGATCTTCTGCTCGGTCGGGCTCGCCGGGACCGAAGCGTTCCTGCTGGCGCGGCTGATAGACAGTGCCTCATGGAGTTCAGTGAGGTGGTCCGGCGGCGCCGGATGGTCCGCAACTACGACCCCGACCGGCCGGTGCCCGCGGAGATCCAGGAACGCATCCTGGAGAACGGCCTGCACGCGCCGTCCGGCGGGTTCAGCCAGGGCTGGGCGTTCCTGACGCTGGAGGGCGCCGACCGGGAGCGGTACTGGGGGATCGCGGCCGACGAGGTCGACGAGAAGTATGTGGAATGGATCACAGGCCTGCGCCGCGCGCCGCTGCTGATCCTGGCCTTCGCGCACAAGGACGCGTACCTCGATCGGTACACCGAGCCGGACAAGGGCTGGACCGACCGCGACGAGTCCCGCTGGACGGCGCCGTACTGGTACGTCGACACCGGGATGGCGGTGCTGCTGATGCTGCAGACGGTTGTCGACGAAGGCCTGGGAGCCTGCTTCTTCGGGCCTCCCGCGGACAAGGTGGGCAAGCTCTACCGGGAGTTCGGGGTGCCGGCCGGGTTCGACCTGATCGGCCTCATGTCGGTCGGCTACCGGGCCCCGGACAAGCGGTCGCCGTCGCTCAAACGAGGCCGCCGGAGTACGGCGGAAGTGGTGCATCGAGGGCAGTGGGGCCATCACCAGGTGTGACGGCTCCATTACACGTTTTTGCGACTCGCCGACGAGGGGATTGGAGTTCCGGGACATTCTCGTTACTGTCTCGTGATGTTGGCCGGGATCGGGGAAGATCCCGGACAGCACGCCCCTCGGCGTGAACCGTGGTTTCCGGGCCCTGTTATCCCGGCAGTTCGCGGCCCGTGCCTGTGCTGTCCGACCCCGTGCCCGGGTAGCCCTACCTGGGAGCTTTAGTGCGTAAGTCCATCATCGTGGCCGTCGGTGCGACGGCCGCGTTTGCTGTCGCGGGCGGCTCCGTGGCCTATGCCAGCAAGAGCAAGAACGTCAGTCTCGCCGTCGACGGCCAGGTGCAGCAGGTGCACACCTTCGGCTCCACCGTGGCAGACGCCCTGAAGGCCAAGAAAGTTCAGGTCGGCGAGCACGACGTCGTCGCCCCGTCGCTCGGACTCGAAGCTGAAGGACGGCCAGGAGATCGCGGTCCAGTACGGTCGCCAGCTGACCGTCAACGCCGACGGCACCAAGAAGTCGTTCTGGACCACCGCCGACAGCGTCAACGAGGCGCTCGCCGACCTGGGTCTGCGCTACGACACCGCGGCCGTCTTCTCCACCAGCCGGAGCGCGCCGATCGGGCGCGAGGGTCTCGAGCTCGTCGTCAAGACCCCGAAGACCGTGCAGATCGTCCGGCAGGGCAAGGTCGCGACCATCAAGTCGATGGCCGGGACCGTCGGTGAGGCGCTGACCGGAGCCAAGGTCGTCTGGGACAAGGACGACCGGATCACCCCGGCGCCGGCCACCGCGCTGAAGCCGGGTGTCAACACGATCGGCTACGTCAAGGTCGACCAGAAGAGGGTCACCAAGACCGAGGCGATCGCGTTCGGCACCGACGAGACCGATTCGGCCGCCCTGCTCGAGGGGACGAAGAAGACCACGGCCGCCGGTAAGGCCGGCCAGAAGTCGATCACGTACCTGTACACCTACCTGGACGGCAAGCTGACGACCACGAAGGTGGTCACCAGCAAGGTCGTCAGCGCGCCGGTCGACGCGCAGGTCGCGGTCGGCACCAAGCCGAAGCCGGAGCGCCGGACCCGGAGCCGACCACCGAGCCGCCGGCCACCGGGAACACCAGCGCGTGGGACCGGATCGCCGAGTGCGAGTCGGGCGGCAACTGGGCCACCAACACCGGCAACGGGTACTACGGCGGCCTGCAGTTCAGCCACCAGACCTGGGTTGCGTACGGCGGCGACGCGTACGCGAGCAACGCCCACCTGGCCAGCAAGGCGGAGCAGATCGCGATCGCCGAGAAGGTCCGGGCGGCTCGCGGCGGCTACGGCGACTGGCCGGTGTGCGGCCAGCGGGCCTGACGGCAGAGCCTGACGCAGTACGACGCAGAACGCGGCAGGCTGACACACTGACGGGGTGACCTCGCCTGATTCACCCACTTCCGCCGGACCGAGACTTCTCGGTCCGGCGGAAGTGCGTTCACTGGCCGCTTCGCTGGGGGTCCGGCCGACCAAGCAGCGCGGCCAGAACTTCGTCATCGACCCCAACACCGTCCGCCGGATCGTCAAGGCGGCCGCGCTCTCACCTGCCGGGGAGACGGTCCTGGAGGTCGGGCCCGGGCTCGGGTCGCTGACGCTGGCGTTGCTGGCCGAGGGGCATCGGGTCACCGCGGTCGAGATCGACCCGTTGCTGGCGTCGGCGCTGCCGTCGACGATCGCGTCGTACGCGCCGGATCAGGCCGATCGGCTGACGGTGATCGAGGCGGACGCGATGGACGTCGGTCCGGCGGAGATCGGCACGCCGTCCGCGTGTGTGGCGAACCTGCCGTACAACGTCGCCGTACCGGTGCTGCTGCATCTGCTCGAGGTGTCGGACTCGCTGCGGCACGGGCTCGTGATGGTGCAGTCCGAGGTCGCCGACCGGCTCGCGGCCCCGCCGGGTTCGCGCACGTACGGCGTACCGTCCGCGAAGGCGGCCTGGTACGCCGAAGTCCGCCGGGCCGGTCCGATCGGGCGGAACGTGTTCTGGCCGGCTCCGAACGTCGACTCCGGCCTGGTCGCCTTCGAGCGGCGGGAGCCGCCGGCCACCTCGGCGACACGCGAGGAGGTGTTCGCGGTGATCGAGGCGGCCTTCTCGCAGCGGCGCAAGACCGTCCGGTCCGCGCTGGCCCGGTGGATGCCGGACCGCGACCGCCTGGACGAGGTGTTCCGCCGTACCGGGATCGACCCGCGGTTGCGCGGCGAGATGCTCGGCATCACCGAATTCGCCGCGATCGCCGGTGCGGCTAGCCCTGTATAAGGCACTAGCCTGTGCGAGTGCCACCTTCTGCTGAGGTCACGGTGCGGTCGCCGGCCAAGATCAATCTCGGTCTGTCCGTCGGTCCGCCGCGCCCGGACGGGTTCCACCCCGTCGCCACGGTCTACCAGGCCGTTGCCCTGTACGACGATGTCACCGCGGTGGTCCGGGACGACGATGGGTCGATCTCGGTCGAGGTGGTCGGCGACTTCGCGGCCGACGTACCGACCGACGAGACCAATCTCGCGGCGCGTGCGGCGCGGCTGCTGCAGGCCGAGTACGACGTCGAGGAAGGCGTCGCGCTGACCGTCCGGAAGACGATCCCGGTCGCGGGTGGGATGGCGGGTGGTTCGACTGACGCGGCAGCGACTCTGGTGGCGTGCAACCGGCTGTGGGGCTTGCAGTTGTCACAGACCGAGTTGCAGCATCTCGCCGGGGAGCTGGGCAGCGACGTGCCGTTCTGCCTGGTCGGGCACACGGCGCTCGGCCAGGGCCGTGGTGAGCAGGTCACCGAGGTGATGTCGCGCGGGACCTTCCACTGGGTGTTCGCGATCGCCGACGGCGGGCTGTCGACGCCGGCCGTCTACGGCGAGCTCGACCGGCTGCGCCCGCTCCGCCGCGTCGAGGCCCCGCAGGTCCGCCCCGAACTCCTCTCGGCCCTCCTCACCGGTCAGCCGGGCGCCCTCGCGGTTGCTCTCAGCAACGACCTCCAGGTCGCCGCGCTGTCGCTGCGGCCCGAACTCGGCGAGACCCTCCAGTTCGGCCTCGACCAGGGTGCCCTGGCTGCCCAGATCTCCGGCTCCGGCCCGACCTGCCTGTTCCTCGCCGCCGACAGCCGCAGCGCCGTCGACCTGGCGGTAGAACTCGCCGAATCCGGCCTCTGCCGCATGGTCCGCCAAGCCGAAGGCCCGGTCCCCGGCGCCCGCATCCTCCCCGCCGCCGTCAACCGCTGACCTGAGTCACCCTCCGGTCAGGATTGGTAGGGGCTCTTGCCTGTCGGTGGCCAGGGCGGCGGCGGTACGACGACAGGCTGGTGACTCTTCTCGCCGTCGCGATCACAGACCGCGACCTTACTCTCCTCGTAGCTCGCCCACCAACCTGAAACGCCTGAAAACAAGGGGTATCGGGCCGGTGGGCCGAGCGAGCGTTTGAAGGGTTCGCGGAGAATCGGTCGCGGCGGATTCCCGGCGGCGTTACCATCCAAGCGCTTGCCCTCGGAAGCGCGGATGAATGGGAGAACGGGATGCGCCGCATGGTGATCGACCTCGACAGGACTGATCGCTTCGACGCATTCGCGAGGACCCTTGAACTCTCTGACGATGGGCATTGTGGCGCATGTCGACGCCGGTAAGACCAGCCTGACCGAGCGGCTGCTGCATGCCGCCGGTGTGCTCGACCGGGTCGGCCGGGTCGACGACGGGAACACGCAGACCGACTCGATGGACCTCGAGCGGCGACGCGGGATCACCATCCGCTCGGCGGTGGTGTCGTTCGAGTTGGACGACCTGACCGTCAACCTGATCGACACCCCCGGACACTCGGATTTCATCGCCGAGGTCGAACGCGCCCTGTCCGTGCTGGACGGCGCGGTGCTGGTGATCTCCGCGGTGGAGGGCGTCCAGGTCCAGACTCGCCTGCTGATGCGCACGCTGCAGCGCCTCCGCATCCCGACCCTGCTGTTCGTGAACAAATCGACCGGCTCGGCGCCCGGTACGACGACCTCCTGGCCGATATCAGGCGGTTGCTGACCCCGGCCTGCGTGCCGATGGGGTCGGTGCGGGATCTCGGTGCCCGGGCGGCGCATTTCGAGCCGTTCGACCTGCAGAACAAGGCACTGGGTGAACTGCTTGCCGAGCGCAACGATGACTTCCTGGCGCGCTACCTGGAGGACTCGCTCTAGCTCCCCGACTTCGAGGTGGAGCTGCGCCGCCAGGTCGGCTCGGCGCAGGTGCATCCGGTCTACTTCGGGTCCGCGATGACCGGTGTCGGTGTGCCGGAGGTGATCTCCGGCATCCAGTCGTGGTTGCCGCGTGCAACGGGGTCCACCGCGGATTCCTTGCAGGCAAGGGTCTTCAAGGTCGAGCGGGTCGCGGCCGGGCAGAAGATCGCGTCGGCGCGGGTGTTGTCCGGATCGCTCTCGGCTCGTTCGTACGTCGACGTGCACCCGGCGGCAGGTCCGTCGTACCAGGCCCGTCCGACTGCTGTCGAGCTGTTCGAGCGCGGGTCCCGCCGGACTGTCGACCGGGGCGAGGCCGGTCAGATCGTGGCGCTGCGGGGATTGAAGGGCGTCCGGATCGGCGACCACCTCGGCGTCCGCGTCGACGGCGTCGGACGGCTGTTCGCGCCGCCGACGCTCGAGACCGCGGTCAGCGCGCGCGATCGGGTGAAGCTCTTCCAGGCGCTCACCCAACTCTCCGAGCAGGACCCGCTGATCCGCGTCCGCAAGGCCGACGACATCACCGTGAGCCTGTACGGCGAGGTGCAGAAGGAGGTCATCGCGTCACTGCTGGAGAGCGAGTACGGCCTGGACGTCGACTTCAGCGAGACCAGACCGATCCACGTCGAACGGTTGAACGGGGTCGGCACGGCGTACCGGGAGATGGGTGCCCCCGACAACCCCTGGGTCGCCACGGTGGGTTTCCGGGTCGCGCCGTACGAGCGCTTTGACTACCGCATCGAGTCAGAAATCGGTGCCCTCCCGCGAGCCTTCCACACCGCCATCGAGGAGACCGTCCACCTGACCTTGCAGCAGGGCCTGTACGGCTGGGAGATCCCCGACATCGCAGTAGCTATCACCCACACCGGCTACAGTTCACCAACCACCGTTGCCTCCGACTTCCGCCGCCTGGTCCCGCTGGTCCTCTTGCAGGCCATCGCGGACGCCGGCACCACGGTCCACGAACCCGTCAACCATTTCGACCTGGACGTACCGCCCGACTCCCTCTCCCCAGTCCTGTCCCTACTGGCCGAATCCCGAGCCCTGGTGGAACAAACCACGCTCCACGAAGACATCGCGACCCTGCAGGGCACCGTCCCCGCCGCCACCACCCACCTCTTCGAAACCCACCTCCCCGGCCAAACCAATGGCGAAGGCATCCTCACCACCACCGACACCACCTACGCCCCAGCCCCCGCACCCATCCCCACCCGCCCCCGAACCGACGGCAACCCCCTCAACCAAAAGCAATACCTCCTCCACCTCAACCAGGCGTGAGCGGGATCGAACGATGGCCGACTCAAGGAGTGCTTTCATGGCGACGACCGATGACGTTCTCGCGCGGTACGGCGACGAGTCAGTCGGGTTGGAGGTCCGGCTTGTCGACGGCGATGCTGAGCCGTTCGTGCTTATCTCGGGCGGGCGACCGGCGTTGCGCCTTCTGTCTGAGTTGCTTGCTGCGTTGGTCGAGAGCCCCGAGTTGCCGTCCAGTCGGCAACTCGGTCCCGACGGCGCAGGGAGCTTCCACTTGTCACCGCGGTCCAACACTTCGATCTATCTGCAGTGCACTGAGTAGCTCGGGCACCTCAACCAGGCATGAAGGCTTCAGTGCGGCGCGAGGGTTTCGTGGATTTTGGTGATGGCGCTCTCGGTGGGGCCGAAGTGGGCTAGGACGCAGAGGTGTTCTCGGAGGTGGAGAAGGGGGAGGCGGGCCTGCCAGCCGGGGGTGAGGGGGTGTGCTTCCTCATAGGCGGTGAAGAACTCGGCGGGGATGTTGCCGCAGCCGTCGAGCATGGAGAGTTCGGCTTCGGGCCAGCCGTGGTAGACCGCGGGGTCGATCAGAGCCGGTGCCGGGAGCAGGTTGCCGTGCCAGAGATCGCCGTGCAGGAGCGCGGCGGGTTGCTCCGGGATCAGGTCGGGGAGGCGGGTGGCGAGGCGTTCCAGGCGGGTGCGGTCCTCGGCGGGGAGGGCGTTGGCGCAGTTGGGGACTTCCAGGTAGCGGAGGAGCCGGTGCTCGGCGAAGAAGGCGTGGCCGTCGACCGTCCAGGGGTTACGTTGCGGGAGGACGCCCAGGTAGTTGTCCTGGTGATAGCCGAACTTGTCCGCCGTCTGCTGGTGCTGGACGGCGAGCCGGTGACCGGCGTCACGCCAAAAGTCCGGCGTCTGATCGGCCAGTACGGCGGAGCCGAGGTCGGACAGGACGAGGAAGCCAGAAGTCACCCGCAGCACTTCCGGTACGACGAACGCGCCGGGCACCCGGAGAGCGTTCAATCCGTCTGCCTCCAACGAGTACAGCCCGGGCGGAGGATCGTCGTGCGTCTTCACGATCACCGACCGATCGAGCGTCGTACGCACGCGATAGGTCTTGCTGGCGTAGCCGCCCTCCAGCACGGCGCACGACACGGGGTCACCCAGCGCAAGGCCGTCGAGCCACGGAGGAGTCAGCACGTGGACGATCCTGGCACGCTGAGGCCGGTCGGATACCCTGGTCCGCGATATGGCTGGTTCTCCCGCACCTAATCTGGTCAACCTGGAAGCCGTTTCCAAAGGCTTCGGGACTCGGACACTTCTCGACTCGGTGAGCCTCGGCATCGGCCGGGGCGAGCGCGTCGGCGTGGTCGGGCGCAACGGCGACGGCAAGTCGACGCTGTTGCGACTCCTCGCCCGCCGGGAGGAACCGGACAACGGACGGATCACCCACAACCGCGACGTCCGGATCGGGTACCTGGGCCAGACCGACGACATCGACCCCCAGCAGACCGTTCTGCACGCGGTGCTGGGCGACGTCGAGACCTACACCTGGGCGGCCGATCCGCGGGCGCGTTCGGTGATGGAGCACTTGCTCGGGGGAGTCGACCACCAAGCGCTGGTCGGCACTCTGAGCGGTGGTGAACGCCGCCGGGCCTCACTCGCCAGGCTCCTGCTCACCGAGGTGGACCTGCTCATCCTCGACGAGCCCACCAACCATCTCGACATCGAGGCGGTCAGTTGGCTGGCCGAGCACGTGGTCGACCGGGCCGGCGCACTTCTCGTCGTCACCCACGACCGGTGGTTCCTCGACGCGGTCTGTACCGAGACGTGGGAGGTGCAGGGCGGCGCCGTCACGTCGTACGACGGTGGCTACGCAGCCTACGTATTGGCCAAGGCGGAACGCGCCCGGACGGCGCAGGTCACCGAGGCCAAGCGGCAGAACCTGTTGAAGAAGGAGCTGGCCTGGTTGCGCCGCGGTGCACCGGCCCGCACCAGCAAGCCCAAGTTCCGCATCGAGGCCGCCAACGCCCTGATCGAGAACGAGCCGCCGCCCCGCGACAAGCTCGCGCTGTCCCAGCTCGCGACCGCACGGCTCGGCAAGGACGTCTTCGACGCCGAGGACGTGAGCCTGAGCTTCGGCGACCGGGTGATGCTCGACCACGTCACGTTCCGCCTCGGCCCGGCCGACCGGATCGGTCTGCTCGGGCCGAACGGCGCCGGCAAGACGACGTTCCTCAGGGTCCTCACCGGTCAGCTGCCGCCGGACCGCGGCATCGTCAAACGGGGCAAGACCGTCCGCGTCGCCAACCTGTCGCAGACCCTCGAGGAGGTCGACGATGCGGCGACCGTGCTGGAGCACATCACCGACATCCGTCGTACGGCGGCCCTCGCCGGCCGGGGTGGCGAGCTGACGTCGTCGCAGCTGCTGGAACGGTTCGGGTTCACCGGCGACAAGCTGACGACGCGAATCTCCGACCTGTCCGGTGGCGAGCGCCGGCGGCTGCAGTTGCTGCGCATCCTGCTCGACGAGCCGAACGTGCTGATCCTCGACGAGCCGACCAACGACCTCGACGTCGAGACGCTCACCGTGCTCGAGGACTTCCTCGACAGCTGGCCGGGCGTCGTCGTCACCGTCACTCACGACCGGTACTTCCTCGAGCGCGTCAGCGACCTGGTCTACGCGATCATGGGTGACGGCCAGGTCCGCCACCTGCCGCGGGGCGTCGACCAGTACATCGACGAGCTCACCGGTGAGGCTCCGCGCCGTCCGACGACCGCCGTACCGGCTGAAGCCGTCGAGGTCGACGAGCCGGTGGCTGACGCGGCAGCGGCCCGGGCGGCGAAGAAGGAACTGAACCGGATCGAACGCCAGCTCGCCAAGCTCACCGAGACCGAGGCGAAGCTGCACGACCAGCTGGCCACCAACGCGAGCAACTACGAACGGCTGGCCGAGCTCGACACCGAGTTGCGCAAGCTGGCTGAGGAACGATCCGAACTGGAAACCGCCTGGTTCGACGCGGCTGAACGCGCCGAATAATCTGCATCGGTGAAAAGCGTTAATCCAGGTTGTGAACATCCGCACGCTGTACGGCGCCTATGGAAAACGTGTGGAAACAGAATTGAGTCACGGCGCCCCTCCGATCCCCTGTGATTCGGAGGGCGCGCCGCGACTACCGGGTGAGCGGGCCCCGTGCCGGCCGGCGTTGTTCGGGCCCCGAGCCCCGGACACCGCGCGGCCACTCTCGGCGGACCACCTCTTGCCGCCGAAGTCACCGTGAATTGTACGTTTCGTGGTCGGTCAGCCACCGACAGCGAGGACCCTAGTAGCTCTGCTCACTCACTGAGGTTTTCTCACCGGGCGTGGGTTGGCCGCGTGGTGCCGTTGTCTGAGGCAACGTTGTGGTGAACGGGGGCGTGTCGTGCGTGGGGCGTGGGGTCCCGGCGCGATAGGTCGGATCTCACCAAAGAAGACAACCCACGGCAGGACCCCACGTGATCACCTATCGTGCCACCCTCGACGTACCCGCAGAAACCGCCTACCAGGTCGCGCGCTGGCTGAGCACGTATCGAAACACACACGACGCTCGTCCGTGGCAGCGAGTCGCGACCCCGTTCGTGCAAGCGGTCATGGTGCTGCGCTGGTTCAACGAAGCCACCGACGTACCGACCCTGGCCCGCGACGCCGGCGTCAGTCTCGCCACCGCATACCGGTACCTGCACGAAGCGATCGACGTGATCGCCGAGCAGGCACCCGACCTGCCCGACGTGCTGGCCGAGGGCCTGCGCCGGGGCTGGGCGTTCGTTTGCCTGGACGGAACCTTGATTCCCAGCACGCGTGTCAGCGCACCGTCGCAGGCCGGCCACGACCTGTGGTACTCGGGCAAGCACAAGCAGCACGGCGGGAACGTCCAGGTGCTGACCGACCCGACCGGATACCCGGTATGGGTCAGCGACGTCGAGCCCGGCTCCACCCACGACATCACCGCCGCCCGCATCCACGCCCTGCCAGCGCTGTACCCGGCCGCCGCCCACGGCCTGCCCACCCTGACCGACAAGGGCTACACCGGCGCCGGCGCCGGGATCCACGTCCCACCAAGGGCAACAACCTCGCCCCCGACAACCACACCCGCAACCGGACGATCAACGCACTACGCGCCCCGGCAGAACGCGCCAACGCCCTGCTCAAACGCACCTGGAAAGCCCTCGAGCGCGTCACCCTCGACCCCTGGAGAATCGGCCAGATCACCACCGCAGCACTGGTGCTACTCAAACTCCAAAGACCAGCCCGGTGAGAAAACCTCACTGTCGATAGTCGACCGCTACAGCAGTCTCTCGATCTCGTTGCAACTAGCAACGATCGGACCCGGGGTGAAGTGACGGGTCGTCTTTTCGGATTATTCCGGCACAATTCCCGGCGGTTTCGCCGGCGCTCCGAGAAATGTCGCGCTCAGTGCTTTTCGAGGTCGAACGGCCGGACCAGTTCGCGCAACACGCGGGCGATCTTCGCCTGGTCGCGTTCGCTGATCGAGCCGAGCAGGGTGCGCTCGTGCGCCAGCAGGTCAGCCATCGCGGCGTCGACCGCGTCGCGCCCGGCGTCGGTGAGCTGGACCAGGACGCCGCGGCGGTCGGCCGGGTCCGGGAGCCGCTCGACCAGGCCGCGCGCGGCCAGTCGGTCGACCCGGTTCGTCATCGTGCCCGAGGTGACCAGGGTTTCCTTCAGCAGCTTGCCGGGGGAGAGTTGGTACGGCGCTCCGGCCCGGCGCAGGGCCGCGAGGACGTCGAACTCCCATGACTCCAGGCCGTGGGTCTCGAACGCCTGGCTGCGGGCGCGGTCCAGGTGCCGCGCCAGCCGGCTGACCCGCGACAGCACCTCCATCGGCGCCACGTCGAGGTCGGGGCGTTCTCTGCGCCAGGCCTCGAGCAGCCGATCGACCTCGTCTTCCATGCCGTCGAGATTACGCCATCAAGACTCTTGACATCAAGACAAGTCGCGGGTCTAGAGTATCTCGACATCAAGATAAATCCTCGGAGAGAGGCAGCAGCATGCGAACGTCACCGGTCTGGAGCCCGAAGCAGTACGGCACCTACGCCGAGGAACGCGGTCGCCCGTTCGCGGATCTGGTCGGCCGGATGAGGGCGGACGACGTACGCACAGTGGTCGACCTCGGCTGCGGTCCGGGCAATCTGACCGTGACCCTGCGGGAGCTCTGGCCGGAGGCCACGATCCGCGGGATCGACAGCTCACCCCAGATGATCGAGGCGGCCCAGGAGTACGCCGACGACCGGTTGACGTTCGAGATCGGCGACCTGCTGGAGTGGACCGCAGAGCCGGGTTCGCTGGACGTGATCGTCACGAACGCGGTCCTGCAATGGATCCCGGAGCAGCTCGACCTGCTGCCCGGCTTCGTCAAGGCGCTGCGGCCGGGCGGATGGCTGGCGATCCAGATCCCCGGCAACGGCAACGCCCCGTCGCACTCGATCCTGCGCGACCTGGCCGCGAACGAGCCGTATGCGCAGTACGCGAAGAACGCGTCGCTGCGCGCCGAGGTCCCCGGGCCGGACACGTACGTCGATGCGCTCAGCGCGCAAGGGTGTGTCGTCGATGCGTGGGAGACGACGTACTTCCACCTGCTGCAAGGGGACAACGCCGTACTGGAGTGGGTGAAGGGGACAGGCGCGCGGCCGGTGTTGCAGTCGTTGCCGGATGAGATGCGACAGCGGTTCGAGGACGAGTACGGCGCCCGGCTGGCTGACGTCTACCGGCAACGCGACTACGGGACGCTGCTGCCGTTCCGCCGGATCTTCGCCGTTGCGCAGAAGCTGGCGGGTTGAGCGATGCGACTCGACCATGTGCAGGTGTCGTGTCCGCCGGGCGGCGAGGAGGTCGCGCGGGCGTTCTACCGGGATGCGCTCGGGATGACCGAGGTGGAGAAGCCGCCGTTGCTGCAGGCTCGCGGTGGTTGCTGGTTCCGCGAGGGGACGGCGGAGGTGCACGTCGGCGTCGAGCAGGACTTCCAGCCGGCGAAGAAGGCGCATCCGGCGCTGGCCGTCGACGACCTGGACGCCCTGGCCGGGAAGCTCGGGAAACTTGGCTATCCGGTGACTTGGGACAACGAGACGATCCCGGGCCGCCGGCGGTTCCACACCGCCGACGGCCACGGGAACAGGGTCGAGATCGTCTGAGCTACTCGGTCGCCAGGGCTCCGGCGGGCGCCACCTTGGCCGCCCGCCGAGCCGGGAGGACCGAGGCCAGCAGACCGGCCACGGCGGCGACCGCCGCGATGATCACCAGCAGGCTCACGGGTACGGCGTACTCGACGCTGCCGTCGGCGGTCTGGCCGCCCATCAACGCGCTGGTGCCGGTCCAGCCGTAGATCAGGCCGAGCGCGATCCCGAGGCCGGCGGCAACCAGTGCCATCAGCAACGATTCGACCGCGAGCATGCTGCGCAGCTGGCGGCGGGTCAGGCCCATCGCCCGCAGCAAGGCGTTCTCCCGGGTCCGTTCGAGCACCGACAGGCTGAGCGTGTTGCCGACACCGACGAGCGCGATCAGCACCGAGACCCCGAGCAGTCCGACACCGACGATCAGCAGGACGTCGAAGACCTTGGTGTAGCTGCTGCGCTCGGCGAGGCCGCCGTCGACGGTGAGTTCCTTGACCGTCGGGATGGACTGCTCCACCGCGTCGATCACCGCCGTGCCGTCCGCCTTCGGATCCGACGCGAGCCAGAACCCGGTGGTCGGGGCGGTCGGGGACAGTTTGCGCAGGTCTGCCGTGGTGATGGTGATCGGGTCCAGCCCGCCGGCCCGGTGCGCGGTCAGCGTGAGCTTCTGCCCGCCGGCCACCACGGTCACCTGGCTGCCGTTCTCGAGGCCGAGCATGTTCAGCGTCTGCCCATCGACCAGTGCGCTGCCCGGCTTGAGTTGCGCGGCCAGGGTCGGGTTGTGGATGACGGATCCGGCCAGGGCTGGGTCGATGCCGGTCACCGGCACATCCTGGTCGCCGGCCTTGACCCGCACCTGACTGACGGGGACGACCTGGGTGATGCCCTTGATGTCATGCAGTTGCTGCTCGGCACCGGACGGCATCTTCTCGTCGTACGCGGCGACTTTGAGGTCGACCGGGTACTGCCCGTCCATCGACACGTCGAACGTCTTCCGCACCGAGGCGATCCCGACACAGGTGAGGCTGATCAGCGTCACACCGATCAACAGTGCCGACGTGGTGGCCGCCGTACGCTTCGGGTTCCGGACCGCGTTCGCGACGGCGATCCGGGCCGGGACTCCACCACCACGCGCCGGCAACGCACCGAGCAGCCTGATCAGCGCCGGCACCAGCAGCGAACCGGTCGCGAGGATGCCGAGGAACGAGAGCACACCGCCCGCGACGCCGATCAGGACCTGATGCGATGACGCCCCGACCGCCAGCAGCAGCGCACCGCCGGCCAGCAAGAGGAACCCGAGGATCAGTCGCGCGACGCCGGCCTTCGAGGCTACCACCGGAGCGACCTCCGGACGCAGCGCGGCCAGCGGAGCCACCTCGGTCGCCCGACGAGCGGGTACGACGGCTGCCGCGATGGTCGCCACCGTGCCCAGCACGAGCGGCAGGAGCAGCGACCGCAGATCCAGATGCAGCGACACCGGTGGAAGACCCCAGTCGAACTCGCGGGCCAACGTGAGCGCCAATGCGGACAGCGCGACACCGAACACGACCCCGATCGCGGACGCGACCACACCGAGCACGGACGCTTCGGCGAGGACCGACGAGAACACCTGCTTGCGCGATGCGCCGACGCAGCGGAGCAACGCCATCTCGCGCGTGCGCTGGGCGATCACGATGGTGAAGGTGTTGCCGATCACCAGGCAGGCGACGAACAGCGCGATCACGGCGAACATGCCGAACACGCCGCCGAGGACGTCGATGCCGTTCGTGAAGCCCTTCACCTCGTGGTCGATCCAGGCCTCGCCGGTGTAGACCTTCAGGTCACCGGAGACGACGCCCTGGGCCGCGGCGGCGAGGGTCTGCGGGTCGACGCCCGGCTTGGCGGCGAGCGCGACCGCTCTGATGAACGCGTCCGGCTCGAAGATCTTCAGCCCGGCCGGGGTCGCAACCGCCGTCGCCGGTCCGACCGTGTTCTCGTCGTCGAGCAGACCGACCACGGTGACGTTCCACGACTTGCCGGTGTATGCGTTGATCCGCAGCGTCTGGCCGACCGAGACCTTGTGCCTGGCCGCGAGCTTGGCCGGCAGGGCGATCTCGTTCGTGGCGGTCGGCAGCCGGCCGGACGACGTACCAGGGCCGGCGATCCGGGTGGTGTCGTAGAGCGCGTCGATGCTGAGCCCGGCGGGCCGGACCACGTCGGGGAAGGAAGCCGTCAGATAGGCGCTGGTGAACGTGACGACCGAGGCGGCCTGCGGAAGCTTCTGGAGCTTGGCGAGGACGGTCGGGGTGATCTCCGCGTTCTCCGGGTAGACCACGGTGTCGACGCCGCGGTACTGCGCGCCGATCGTCTCGTCGACGCCGTTCGACGCGGAGGCGTGCGCGGTCAGTGCCAGGGTGCCGAAACCGACCCCGAGCACGATCGCCAGGCAGGCGGCGACCAGGCGGCCCAGGTGGGCGCGCAGCGAGGACAGGATGGAACGTCGCACCTCAGGCCCCCAGCTGCCGCAGGGCGTCGAGCACGGTCTCCGGGGTCGGCTCGAGCAGCTCGCCGGCAAGCTTGCCATCGGCAAGCATCACGACGCGGTCGGCGTACGACGCGGCCAGCGGGTCGTGGGTGACCATGACGACCGTCTGACCGAACTCGCGCACCGATCGCCGCAGGAAGCCGAGCACCTCCGCGCCGGAGCGCGAGTCGAGGTTGCCGGTCGGCTCGTCCGCGAACACCACCTCGGGTCGGCCGATGAGCGCGCGGGCGACCGCGACCCGCTGCTGCTGACCACCGGACAGCTCCGACGGGCGGTGCGTGAGCCGGTCGTCCAGCCCGAGTACGTCGATCAGCGTCGCGAGCCACTGCTGGTCGGGCTTGCGGTTGCCGAGCTCGAGCGGGAGCAGGACGTTGTCCTTCGCGGACAGCATCGGGAGCAGGTTGAAGGACTGGAAGACGAATCCGACCCGGTCCCGCCGGATCCTGGTCAGCTCGGCGTCCGCGAGCTGGGTCAGCTCGGTCTCGCCGAGCAGCACCTGCCCGCTGGTCGGCGTGTCCAGGCCCGCGAGGCAGTGCATCAGCGTCGACTTGCCCGACCCGGACGGCGCCCATGATCGCGGTGAACCGGCCGACCCCGAAGTCGACCGACACGCCGTCGAGCGCGGCCACCGCGGTGTCACCCTGCCCGTACACCTTGCGCAGCTCGTGCGCCCGGATCGCCGTCCGCGGTACCCCGTCCTGCGGCAGCCGCCCCACCGCAAGGTCACCGGTCTGCAAACTCATGTCACTCCTCAGCTCAACGGACTCGTTGGTCAAGAAGTTAGTGATTCCGCCGGGAGATCTCGTCGGACCGCAGACTGCAGTCGGCGTAGTACCTGGGTATTACTTGGTGGGCTTCACCAGACCCGTTTCGTACCCGAGGACCACCAGGGCGACCCGGTCGCGGAGGCCGGTCTTGGCCAGGATCCGGCCGATATGGGTCTTGACCGTTGCCTCGGACAACGTGAACAGCCGGGCGATCTCGGTGTTCGACAGACCGCGGGCCACCTCGACCAGGACCTCGCGTTCCCGGGCGGTCAGCTCGGCCAGGTCGGGGCGCTCGGTGCCGGTGTCCGGGAGTGCTCCGGCGAAGTGCTCCAGCAGGCGCTTCGTCGTACTCGGGGAGACGACGGCATCACCGGAGTACACCTGCCGGATCGCCGACAGCAGGTCGGCCGGCGGCGTGTTCTTGAGCAGGAAGCCGGCCGCGCCCGCCTTGATCGCGGCGAACGCGTACTCGTCCAGGTCGAAGGTGGTGAGCACGATCACCTTCGGGGCCTGCGGCAACGACTGCAGCCGCCGGGTGGCCTCGACCCCGTCCAGCCGCGGCATCCGGACGTCCATCAGGACGACGTCGCAGGCGGTCACCTGGATCTTCTCGACCGCCTCGCCGCCGTCGCCGGCCTGGCCGACCACCCGCATGTCCGGCTGCGAGTCCACCAGCATCGTGAATCCGGCCCTGACCAGCTCCTGGTCGTCCACCAGGAAAACCCTGATCACGTCGGTTTCCATCACTGCTGTCCTCCAGTCGGAAGGTGGTACGGGAGCTTGGCGATCACCTCGTAGCCGCCGCCCGCCTTCGGTCCGGCGTTCACCGTACCGCCGGAGATCGAGGCCCGCTGCCGCATCCCGACCAGGCCGTGACCCGGATCCGAGCTCGGCGCGACCCCGGCGCCCCGGCCGTCGTCGGTGACGACCACGGTCAGCATCTCGCGCCCGAAGTCCAGCCGGACGGACGTGCGCGCTCCCGGCCCGGCGTGTTTCAGCGTGTTGGTCAGACCTTCCTGCACGATCCGGTACGCCGTCAGGCCCAGCAGCGCGGGCAGATCGCGCGGCTCGCCGGTCACCTCGTAGTCGACCGTGAGCCCGGCATCGCGGACGTTGTCGATCAACTCGGGCAGGCTGGAGACACCGGGTTGCGGGCGTGGCTGGTTCGGATCGAGCTCGGGTTGCTCGTCCTGTTTGAGCAGGCCGAGCATCTTGCGCATCTCGGTCAGACTCGCGCGGCCGGTGTCACCGATGGTGGCCAGCGCCTTCTTCGCCTGCCCGGGTGACTGGTCGGCGGCGTACAGTCCGCCGTCGGCCTGGACGATCATGATCGACAGGCCGTGCGCGACCACGTCGTGGATCTCCCGGGCGATCCGGGTCCGCTCGTTGGACACGGCCAGTTTCGCCTCACGGTCGCGGTCCCGCTCGAGTTGAGCGGCCCGCTCCTCGAGTTGAGCGACGTACAGGCCGCGGGTGCGGCGTCGTTCACCGAACGCCCAGACGCCGAAGACCAGAGCGCCCAAGGCAACCATCATGGTGACCTGCTGGCGCCAGTCCGAGTTCGACCAGTAGCGTGAGACCGCCATCAGGACGCCCAGTCCGCCGACCCCGAGGGCGATCTGGCTGAAGCGGACCTCGCCGTACACGGAGATCGTGTAGAGGGCGACCAGCAGGCCGACGTTGGCCGGCATCAGGTGGGCGCCGCCGAGCCACTGGAGCGTGGCGACTGCGGAGACGCCGAAGAAGACGAGCTCCGGATGGGTGCGGCGCCAGATCAGCGGCACCAGCATTCCCAAGCCCAGCGCGCCCACGAACCCGGCCTGCGCGATGGATAGGAGTCCGAGGACCATGCAGAGACCGCCAGCGAGCAGCAGGTCGAACGCCTTGCTGCGGGCAGGCACGGGCCGCGCGGTCAGGATCCCCGTCATGCGGGCCAGGGTACGGGGATCAGTCGCCCGGGAGGTCATTCCGTGGGCGGATCTCGGCGTACGACCGGGGACCTAACGACAGACATCCCGGGAGGTAAGGGTGTCAAGCTGCGAGCGATGTGGGGTGCTGTTGCCAGGCGGTTGGTTCGTCGTAGAGGGTGCTGGTTTTGAGGCAGCCGTGGAGGATGCCGACGAGCCGGTTGGCGAGTTGGCGTAGGGCGGCGTTGTGTTCGGCGCCGCGGGCGCGTTGTTGGTCGTAGTAGGCGCGGGCGCCGGGTGAGGCGTTGAGTGCGGCGAAGGCTTGGCCCATGAGGGCGTCGATGAGCCGGTCGTTGTGGACGTACCGGGCCAGGGCGACCTTCTTCTTGCCGGATGCGCTGGGTGATCGGGCTGGTGCCGGCGTAGTTCTTGCGGGCCTTGGCGCAGGCGTAGCGGTCGGGGTCGTCGCCGAACTCTGCGAGCACCCGGGCGCCGAAGATCGGTCCGAGGCCGGGTTGGCTGACAGGACGATCTCAGCGGCCGGGTGCCGGCCAAAATGGGCCTCCACCTGCCCCTGCAGGCTCTTGACCTGCTCGTCGAGGACGCCCAGGACCGCGACCAGTGCGCGGACCGAGGCGGCGTAGGCGGCGGTGACCACGGCAGGCTGGCCGAGGTGCTCGGTGCGCAGCGCCGCCTGGATCGCGCGCGGCTTTGTCGCCGATGCCGCGGCGGCGAGCACGCTTGAGCGCCGCGCTGATCTGACGGTGGTCAGCCGGGCGGCCGCGGCGGGGTCGGGTGCCTTGGCCAGCAGTTCCAGGGTGTCGGCGGCGTCCAGGTCCTCGAACGCCTCCAGCGCGGCCGGGAAATACTCGCGCAGCGCGTGCCGCAGCCGCTGCGCGGTGCGGGTCCGCTCCCAGATCAGCGTCTTGTGCATCCGGGTGACGACCTTGACCGCCTCGGCCTCGGCGCTGTCGCCGGCCACCGGCCGCAGCTGGTGGGAGTCGGTGCGCACCATGTCGGCCAGCATGTGCGCGTCCGCCGCGTCGCTCTTGGCCCCCGACACCGCAGTGCCGTTCCCGGTACTGCTTCGCCTGCAACGGATTCACCGCGAACACCGTGTAGCCGGCGGCGACCAGCGCCCGCACCCACGGACCCCGATCGGTCTCGATCCCGACCACCACCTCGACCTCGTCGGCGATCGGCGTCGCCGAGCTGCCCGGCCGATCATCGCGTGCAACCGGGCCATCCCCGCCACCCCCTCGGGCAGCCGCGCCTTGGCCAGCACCCGGCCCGCCGGCGTCCATCACCTCCACATCGTGATGGTCCTCGGCCCAGTCATCACCCACAGAACTGCAACCCATTCCTCCCATACTCGATGCCGATTCACCATCAGCAGCCAGCGGGAGAACCATCAGCGACCTAATGAAGCAGTGCTCACGCCCACCACACAGCGGGGCCGGGCACGACATCCCATCAGCGATCAACTCTCCCGGCCACCGGCAGGGGCACGATCTTTCCTCAGGACTCAAGGTCCAGGAGGTTAGAGTGCTCACCTACCCGCGGCTACCAGCCCCGAGTCTGCCGGACGGCGACTCGGTAACTCTCAATAGGAGGTAGTGGTCCCGGGACCGGCCGGTTCCGGGTGGTTCACGCTCTGCGGCCGGCCGGAGATCGCCGTACCTCCTGTCCTTCGGACCTACTTGTGCGGTCTCGTGGACAGGGTGGGCTTGGCCTCGAGGCCGGAGAGGCCGTTCCAGGCGAGGTTGACCAGGTGGGCGGCGACGTCCGGCTTCTTCGGCTTGCGGGCGTCCAGCCACCACTGACCGGTGAGCGCGACCATGCCGACCAGCATCTGCGCGTACATCGGCGCGTTCTTCGGGTCCAGGCCGCGGCGCTTGAACTCCTCGGCCAGGATGTGTTCGACCCGGGTGCCGACATCGCTGAGGATCGAGATGAACGAGCCGCTCGACGACCCGACCGGCGAGTCGCGCACCAGGATGCGGAAGCCGTCGGAGTTGTTCTCGATGTAGTCGAGCAGCGCGAGCGCCGCCTGCTCGACCAGCTCGTGCGCCCGGCCCGCGGTCAGCGCCCCGGTGACACCGTCGAGCAAGGCCCGGACCTCGCGGTCCACGACGACGGCGTACAGGCCTTCCTTGCCGCCGAAGTGCTCGTACACGACCGGCTTGGAGACCTCGGCGCGGGCCGCGATCTCCTCGACCGAAGTCGCCTCGTACCCCTTCTGGGCGAACAGGCCGCGGGCGATGGTGATGAGTTGCTCGCGACGTTCGGCACTGGTCATCCGGATCCGGCCGGACCGCCGCGGTTTGGGTTCCGTCACGTCGAGATCACGTCAGCATCATGCCGTACTCGGGTGTTGCGGGTGGGCGATTTACTCCCGGTGATGCCTCAGGCCGCCGCTTTCAGGGGGGTCTTCGCGTTCGCATCGACCCGGCGAGCCTCCAGCCGCTCGCGCACCGGCCAGCGGACATCGCTGACCCAGCCCATCTTCTCGAAGACCCAGATGCAGCGGGCCGACGTGTCGAGCTGGCCCTTGAGGACGCCGTGCCGTGCGCAGGTCGGGTCGGAGTGGTGCAGGTTGTGCCACGACTCGCCCTGGCTCAGGATCGCCAGCCACCACACGTTGCCGGACTTGTCCCGGCTCTTGAACGGCCGGTCGCCGATCGTGTGGCAGATCGAGTTGATCGACCAGGTGACGTGGTGCAGCAGCGCGATCCGGACCAGGCTGGCCCAGAAGAACGCAGTCAGCGCGCCCTCGATCGACCACGACCAGAGTCCGCCGATGACGGCCGGCAGCAGCAGCGAGACGGTCACCAGCAGCGGGAACATCCGGGACACCTTGATGATGTCCTTGTCCTTCAGCAGATCCGGCGCGTACTGCCGCTGCGGGGTCTGCTCGGTGTCGAACAGCCAGCCGATGTGCGCGTGCAGGAACCCCTTGGTCAGCGCGCCGAGACTGGTGCCGTACTTCCACGGGCTGTGCGGGTCGCCGTCGCGGTCGGAGAACTTGTGGTGCTTGCGGTGATCGGCCACCCAGCGGATCACCGGGCCCTCGATCGCCAGCGAGCCGGCGATGGCCAGCGCGTACTTCATCGGCCGATTCGGCTTGAACGACTTGTGCGTGAACAGCCGGTGGAATCCGATCGAGATGCCGTGGCCGGCGACCGTGTAGAACACCACCGCGATGACGATGTCGCGCCAGCCAAGGAACCCGCCCCAGGCGATCGGTACGGCGGCCAGCACGGCCAGGAAAGGAATACCGATGAACAACCCCAGCGCCACCTGCTCCCACGGGCGCTTCTGCTCACCCCCGAGCGTTCCGGTGTCGACGTCGAGCTCGTCGGCCTGCTGGGCGCGGGTAGGCGCCTCCGGTGCGGCAACGGCGGGTGGAGTCATGGCGTGTTTCCCTCGGTTGGGGGACAGCTTACCTACGCTACCGTAACCTACGGAGGCGTAGGTAAGGAACCCCTCAGGCGTGTTGTGCGCCCCACTCATGGCAAACTGTCCCGGCGACCACGATCCCCCGTGGGGTACTCGGCAGCCCGCGAGACTTTGAATCTCGAAGACCTGGATCGAAACCAGGCGGGGGAGCTCAACAGATCCGCGACGCGTCTTGGCCAACTGATGGCCGAAAGGCTGGAATGCTGTCCACGTCGGAGCAAGGCAGGAGAGTCCCATTGCCGGCCCGCGCCATGTGATCATGTGCGCGTGATACCGCGGCCTTTCTTCGATCGCCCGCTCCAAACCGACCCACTGTGGTGGTTCGGCATCGTGGGTGGTCTCCTCATCGGAATCATCTACGGTCTGCGGGCGGACCTTGGACCGGAGGAGTTTGCCTTCCAACTCTTCGTCGGAACGTTGTTCTTCACCTGGTGGGTAGCCGGCCTGCTGCTGTCGACCATCCGACACCAGTTCCGACGTCATCGAGGGAGCAAGGAGCAGGTGGACCAGGTTTCCTCGGACTGAGCGCATTGGCATGCCCTCTACGTGCCCTGGTCGGCGGGTCCACGGTCCTGCGCTCGTTCGTCCGTCGCATGCAACGCGACTTGCTGGCGCCAGTTCTCGGCATCATCGAGTTGTCGATTTCTGCGGGTGAAATCGCCTGAGGCCGACATGAATTCACACTCGACGATCCTCGCGGCGCTCCGACGGGATCGGCGGGCCGGCGCGTGATGTGCGCAGTCGCGGTCTGGGGTGGCGGCTGCTGGACCTCGGGGCGCTCAGGGGGTCAGGCTGGCGTCTGGTCGTGGTTAGGGCGTTGGGCGACGAGGACCAGGGAGGGGACGCCGGCGACGCTCTTGGGGAGGCGTAGTTCGGCTACCGGGTCGAGGCTCGCGGCGGCCAGGAGCGCCCAGAGAGCGTCGGGTTGCCAGAGGTGGGTGGTCCAGGTGACTGGGATTGCGCCGTAGGCCTCGGTTCGGTTGAGGTCGCCGTCGCCCATGTGGGTGGCGATGATGAGGTGGCCGCCTGGGACCAGGGCTTGGGCGAAGGACTTCAGGACCTGGGGCAGGATGTGCCGGGGCAGGTTGAAGAGTGACCACCACCCGAGAATCCCCCCGAGCGACGCGTCTGCCAGGTTCAGGTCGGTTGCCGAGGCAACGGCAAAGCGCTGGTCGGGATGCAACCGCCGGGCGTGGTCGATCATCCGGGACGACAGGTCGACCCCGGAGACATCGAGGCCGCGCTCGGCCAGGTAGGCGGTCACCGTTCCAGGACCGCATCCGACGTCCAGAACCGGGCCAAGACCATGCACCGCGGCCGCGAAGCCGTCGATTGCCGTGCGCAACCAGGGGTACGTCGTGATGTCACCGAGGTTCATCGCGACGTAGTTGTCCGCGACGCGGTCGTAGGAGGTCCGAACCACGTCAAGGTCGGCAGGCTGCTCGATGCGGGAAGCGTTCATAGTGCCCGGATATTAGTTGCCACTGCAGAGCAACGAAGAGACACGAGGCCTACCGATCGGGGACTACGTCGGCCAGGAGGCTGAGGAGCGTTTCTATTTGGGTGGTGAGGATGGGGTCGAGGGTGCCTTGGACGCGGATGCCGACCGGGTCGGCGCCGGGTTCGCGGGCGACATACGCGGTGAGCGTCGGGGTGCCGATGATCGGGTAGTCGTACCACTGCTCGGGAGGCTCCCAGCTTGTTCGGGGGAGTGCGTCCTCGACGACCTGCCAGTCGGTGTCGTCGAAGTCGTACCCGACCCACCGTGAGATCCACTGCAACGCCGTACGGACGTGGCCCGACCAGACCCAGCCGCTGACCTCCGACTCGGCGGCGGCCGGTTGGGTGAGGTTCTTGCGCAGGACTGTGATCATCGTTTCGTAGCGGGTGATCGTGCCGTCCGGTGCTTCCGTGTTCCAGGCGGCGGGTTCGCGGCCGGTGACGACGTAGCCGAGGCGTTCGTAGAGCGCGCGTGGCCGTGGACCGTTCTCGTCCACTCCCAGGTCAGGCCGCGGCCGCGGATGCGTTGTTCCAAGGCCTGAATGAGGATCGTGCCTATGCCGCAGGAATGCAGCGGCGCATCCACCGAAAGTTGCCAGATCACCGGGACACCTGAGGGTTTGGCATAGTCGACACCGCCGGTGGCCACCGGAATGCCGGACGGCGGGCAGACTGCGAGGAAGTCGACCTCGCCGAGCTTCGCCCGTTCGAGCGCCTTCAACGTGCCTTGACGATGGGTCTCCGACCAACCGGAGAACCCTGGATGGACGTCCTCGGCCGTCAGATCTCGAACCGTCAGGGGCAACACGACGTCGGGCATAGCGGCCACCTTGTCATCAGTAGGCCGACGACTGCCACCCGAAATCCAATGCCACCGGCGCGCCAGGCCTTCACCACGATGACGTGCGCCACCCACCGAATTCGACAGTTGGGGATCAGCCTTCGATGATGTGCGGTGCGTCGAAGGTTGTGTTGTCGATGACGATCGTGGCGCGTTCGCGGGGTGTGCAGGTTTTGAAGTAAAGCTGCTGGGCGCCTACGTAGCGTTGGATGGTTGGGTGGCCGGGGTGCGGGTTGGTGCCGTCGCGGGCGGCCATGCGGGCGACCGTGACTTCGAAGGGGACGTCCAGGAAGACCGAGAACTCCCAGGCGCCGGCGAGTTCGTCGCGGTGGAGGAAGAGGCCGTCGGCGATGAGGATCGCGCCGGGTGGAGCGACGTCGTACGCGGGGTCGAGGACCTGGTCACTGGCGAGGTCGTGTGCTGCCGAGCGATACCTGCGCGAGCCGCCTGGTCCTAGTGGCGTCAGTACGTCGGCGTGGAGCCGCTCGTAGTTGAACGAGTCCAGCCAGAAACCCTCGGGCGACAGGCGGCCGCGGCGGTACCTGGTGCTGCGGACGTTGTGGAAGGCATCCACCGACACGCGTACGACGTACTTGCCGAGACTCCGGAGGACCTCGGCCAACTCATCGGCGAAGACCGTCTTCCCCGAACCGTCGACGCCGTCGACGCCCACCCGCACACAATCCTCACCAACCGGGTCGGGCACGAGTGCAGCCACCTGCCTGAGAGCGTCCATCCGCAGAGCAGTCACGCAGTCATCCTTGGTGCCAGGTTGCTTCGCCGGGTTCGCGCCAGTTGTGGCGGTTGAGGCAGGACCAGTTCGCCGGCTCCTCCGGCAGCACGCAGCCGGCGAGGACGATGCGGTCGTCGTGACCGGCACTCAGTGCCTCAGGAACAGGCAGGCCGAACAGCACAGGCCGGCCGGGCTTGCCGCACTGCGGACATCGCGGAGCGGGCACTGGGATCACATCCTCGGAGAGGTCGGAGACAACCAGGGGTGGGCCGCCAGACCTCGTCCTCAACCCCGGATCCAGCCAGTATGCGCGTTACTCGATGATGCAGAAGAGGGTGCCGTCCGGGGCGGCCAGTACGACGAAGTCGGCGTCCGGGGGGTAGGTCCACTCGACGCGTCGGGCGCCGAGGGCGAGGAGGCGGTCGACTTCAGCGTCCAGGGTGGAGGTGGTGCGGTCGACCCAGAGGTCGAGGTGGGTGCGGTCGGTTTCGTCGAGGTGGAGGCGGGTGCCCGAGCCGTTCCTGGGTGCGAGGAACGCGGGGTTGTCCGGGCGGGCGTCGTACCCGAGCGCCTCGCTCCAGAAGGACGCCGAGCCGTTGATGTCGGCAACGTTCAGGACGACTGCTCCGAGTGACAAACTCATGGAAGCTCCTAGCCTGGTGGACTTCGTCCAGGATGGCAGTCCTCAGGGGCTTCCGGGGGTGCGGCCGGGCGTGCTCAGAAGCGCATGGTCTTTCCGATCGGGTCGATCTCGAACGTCAGCAGGCCCTGCTGGACGACCGGCAGGTCCTTGATCAGCTCGAAGGCTTCGTCCGGGGAGTCGACCTCCATGAACACCACGATCCCCGGCACCTCACCCACCTTGAACCCGTACTCGGTCACCACTCGGTGGCGCACCAGATTCCAGGCGTCCGTCGAGACGACGTTCTCGTCGAAGAACCGGCTGAGCTGCTCCGGTTCCACGCCTTCACCGATCCGCGAATTCGCCATCACAAGCATGCTGTCCCCCTCCGGTCCGCCTCGGGGGTGCCTGGGACAGGCTGCTCGCCCGAGCGCGACTCGAGGTCATCGTCGCACCGGATCCGGGCCGCACCAACGGACCGGATCCGCGTTCACCGAAACTTCACCGCGGTCAGAGTGGGTCGGAGACGGACAGCGGCGGGCCGACGAACTCGATACCGCTGGCCTGCCCGACAGTGGCAAGTGCCTGCGGGTCCAGCGGGCCGGGGAGGAGTGCGTCGAAGTCCTCGAAGAATCGCTCCAGGCCGGACGGTGTGGAGATGATCAGCAGGCGACCGGGTTCGTCGCCGATGTTCTGGAAGCCATGCGGGACGCCGCGTGGTCCGAAAGCCATCCCGCCCGCCGAGAGGTGGAACATGGCGTCGCCCGCCTTGAAGCGGTACGTGCCCTCGACGACGTACCACACCTCGTCCTCCCGCGAGTGGACGTGCACCGCCGGCCCGTCCTTCGGTGGACTCCCGATCTCCATCATGGTCAACGCTCCACCGGTGTTGCCCGTGTGCGCCATGATGTGGACCCGCGCGCCGGTCGGTGACAGCAGCCGGGACCCGTCCGCGAGCGCCTCGGCGAAAGGCTCGATCGCACCAGACATCCGCCCCTCCTCAAATGCCCATTTCAGCCAGTATGTGCCTCCGACTCGCCGTTGGGTACTACGGAGAGTTATCGGGTCGGGTTGAGGTGAGAACGGTCACGGTGTTCTGGCTCTGGGAGCGGGTTGCCGACGGACGGTGCGGGGGGCTCGTGGAGGCCGTGCGAGATGTCGGCGGGGGAGCAAGTAGGCTTGCGCGGGCACCGGTTCGAGTGCCTGTGCTGATACTTGTTCCAGAAACTCGCAGGGAACTCGAGGAGAAGACCGCGTGACTTCCCATCGTCCCGCGGCGGTCGTGATCATGGCCGCCGGTCTGGGAACCCGGATGAAATCGGCGACCCCGAAGGTGTTGCACGAGATCGGCGGGCGCAGTCTCGTCGGGCACGCCGTGGTTACCGCCCGTGCACTCGCCCCGGAGCACCTGGTGGTCGTGGTCGGCAACGGCCGCGAGCTGGTCGAGGCCCACCTGACAGACGTCGACCCAGGCGCGAAGACCGCCGTCCAGGAGCAGCAGCTGGGCACCGGTGACGCGGTCCGTGCCGGCCTGACCGCCGTACCCGCGGACTTCGACGGCTCGGTCGTGGTGACGTCGGGCGACGTACCGCTGCTCGAGGCGGAGACGCTGCAGGAGCTGGTCGCCGCGCACGACAAGCAGGGCAACGCGGTGACCGTGCTGACCGCGCGGGTGCCGGATCCGACCGGGTACGGGCGGATCATCCCGGGTGAGGACGGCACCGTCGCCGGGATCGTCGAGCACAAGGACGCGTCACCGGAGCAGCGGCAGATCGACGAGATCAACGCCGGGATCTACGCCTTCGACGCGGCTACGCTGCGCGACGGCCTGAGCCGGATCACCACCGACAACGCGCAGGGCGAGCTCTACCTGACCGACGTGCTGGCGATCGCCAGGCAGGACGGCAAGCGGGTCGGCGCGTACGTCACCGACGACGCGATGCAGACCGAGGGCGTGAACGACCGCGTCCAGCTGGCCGCGCTCCGGGCCGAGCTGAACCGCCGTACGCTCGACAAGCTGATGCGCGACGGCGTCACCATCGTCGACCCGAACACGACCTGGGTCGACCGGACCGTCCAGCTGGCCCGCGACGTCACCCTGCTGCCGAACATCCAGCTGCACGGCGCGACGACGGTCGGGAGCGGTACGACGATCGGCCCGGACACGACGCTGACCGACGTACGAGATCGGCGAGAACGCGACGATCATCCGGGCGCACGGCTCCAGCTCGGTCATCGGCGACGGAGCGTCCGTCGGCCCGTTCGCCTACCTGCGGCCCGGTACGTCGGTGGGCGTGAAGGGCAAGATCGGGACGTTCGTCGAGACCAAGAACACCAGCATCGGCGACGGCGCCAAGGTGCCGCACCTCACCTACGCCGGTGACGCGACGATCGGCGAGGGCGCGAACATCGGCGCCGGCACCATCTTCGCCAACTACGACGGGGTCGCGAAGCACCCGACGCACGTCGGCAAGCACTCGTTCATCGGCAGCAACTCGGTGCTGGTCGCGCCGCGGACGATCGCGGACGGCGCGTACCTGGCCGCCGGTACGGCGCTGACCGAGGACGTCGGCCCGGGTGAGATCGCGGTCGCGCGGGCCCGGCAGCGCAACATCAGGGGCTG
The DNA here is from genome assembly GCA_963770725.1 of uncultured Actinomycetota bacterium. GTDB lineage: Bacteria > Actinomycetota > Actinomycetes > Propionibacteriales > Kribbellaceae > Kribbella. The sequence goes on along the minus strand of CAVYQT010000001.1, from coordinate 657,953 downwards.
GGTGGCCCGCAAGCGCGCCGGCACCAAGACCGCACAAGGCCGCGGAAGAGGCCCTGGCCGCAGCAGACGGACGACGGTGCCGTGGGCGACACTGGCGAGAAGGCGTAACGGGAGGCCGGCCATGAGCGGGATGAAGCGAACCACCGAGAAGAACCTGATGGTGTTCTCCGGCCGGGCTCACCCCGGTCTGGCCGAGCAGGTCGCCGAGCAGCTCGGCGCCGGCCTGGTCCCGACCTCGGCGTACGACTTCGCCAACGGCGAGATCTACGTCCGGTTCGAGGAGTCGGTCCGGGGCAGCGACGCGTTCGTGATCCAGAGCCACACCTCGCCGATCAACGAGTGGATCATGGAGCAGCTGATCATGGTCGACGCGCTGAAGCGGGCGTCGGCCAAGCGGATCACCGTGGTGCTGCCGTTCTACGGCTACGCCCGGCAGGACAAGAAGCACCGCGGCCGGGAGCCGATCTCGGCCCGGCTGATGGCCGACCTGTTCAAGACCGCCGGCGCGAACCGGCTGATCTGCGTCGACCTGCACACCTCGCAGATCCAGGGCTTCTTCGACGGCCCGGTGGACCACCTGATGGCGCTGCCGATCCTGAGCAAGTACGTGCAGGAGAAGTACGGCGACCAGCAGCTGGCCGTGGTGTCGCCGGACGCCGGCCGGATCAAGGTGGCCGAGCAGTGGTCGGCCCGCCTCAGCGGCGCACCGCTGGCCTTCATCCACAAGACCCGCGACATCGACCGGCCGAACGAGATGGTCGCGAACCGGGTCGTCGGTGAGGTCAAGGACCGGGTCTGCATCCTGGTCGACGACATGATCGACACCGCCGGCACCATCACCAAGGCGGCCGACGCGCTGTACGCCGACGGCGCGGCCGGTGTGGTGATCGCCGCGACCCACGCGATCCTGTCCGGCCCGGCCGTCGACCGGCTGAAGAACTGCCAGGCCAGCGAGGTGATCGTCACCAACACGCTGCCGATCGCCGAGGACCGCCGGTTCGACAAGCTGACCGAGCTGTCCATCGCGCCGCTGATCAGCCGGGCCATCCGCGAGGTCTTCGAGGACGGCTCGGTGACCAGCCTCTTCGAGGGCCGGGCCTGACCGTCAGGCGCCGGTACCAGTCGGCCGCCGGCGGTCAGGCCCCGTCCACCGTCAGGCCCCGTCCACCGTCAGGCGTCGATCCGCCGTCCGGTCACCTTCCCCGTGCCGGTCTCGATGACCTGGGTATCGCTGTTCGGTGCGAACACGGTGACCCGGTAGGTCCCCGAGATCTTGCCGTGTGACAGGACACCCCTGAGCCGAACGCGGATTGTCGGTCCGACCGATCCCGGTCCTTCCTCACCTGTCAACCCGGTCCAGAAGGTCGCCTCGAACGACTTGCCGTGCCGCGACCAGGTCCCGGTGAACGGCGGTCCGGCCGGGCTGATGTCGTGGGACAGGAACACGCCACCGCCTGAGAAACTCAGGACCAGCCGTACCTTGTCGGGCGAGCCGTCGTCCTGGCGCCGGCACATCCAACTGCCGAACAACCCGTTGTCGTTGTCCGCCATCGCCGGTGTGGCCGTCGCCAGTCCGGCGATCGCGACACCACCCGCGGCGACGCCAGCACCCCTCAGCGCCTGGCGGCGCCCCATTGCCTTCTCACTCATTGGAGTCCCTCCCCAGAGATCCGCTATTTCCTCCACGCTGCACCTGGCCACATCCCCGAGGCAACGGTTCGGACCCCACGACGACGAGGCGTAGCGTGCCGCTTGCCCGCCGTACAGGCTCGCTAGTCGGCGGCCGGGCCGGTGCGACGCCAGGCGTAGTACGCGAGGCCGATCGCGGCGGCAGCCATCGGTACGGCGGTGATCAGTCCGACCCACCCGTTCCCGGGGATCACGAAGGTCACCAGGACGACCAGCAGGAGCAGCGGGATCCACCGCGGTACGGCGTGCGACCGGAACAACCCGACCGCCTGGATCGCGGTGCCGATGGCAACCATCAGCGCGCCGGGGATCATCGCGCCGAACAGGTGGAACGTGTCGTCCGCGACGGACTCCATCACCGGGGTACCGGTCGCGGCGTCGACCCCGGTGGCGAAGTAGTACGTCGCCGCCCAGCCGGCCGCGCCGACCGCGTACAACGCCGTACCGATCCACATCACCAACCCGCCGACGGTCGCCCAGGCAGCACCGCGACGCCGAACGAGGAACGTGGTGAGCAGCGCTTGGGCCGGCACGTTGAGCACGAGGTTGGCGCTGAGGAGGACCAGCAGCCACCACCAGCGGTCCCGGAGCGGCTGGATGTCGGCGTACGTGTAGGTCTCGCCGCCTGCGGCCGGCTCGGGCCAGAGCAGTCCGCCGGGAAGGGCGACGACGGTGGTGACGCCGAGCACCAGGCTGACCAGCCCGATGCGCCGGCGGGTGACGGGATCGGCCGTCGGGACGACGTTCGGCCGGACTGTTTCGGTGGACATGGGACCCTCCTCCTGGAGTAATCGGACAACTCCAGGCAACGTCCGGTCACCCCGGTCACACATCGGAGCCGGTACGGAGGCTGGTCTCCGTGCTGGCTCGGAGCCGTGCGGCGTACGGCGGCCTTACTCTGACGACATGCGGTGGCCGCGGTGGGTCGCGCTCGGCACCTTCCTGCTCGTCCTGGTGATGGTCGCGGGGAGCTCCTGGCTGCTGGCTGCGTACAGCACCGGCCCGCACACGCTCCGGAACTTCGTCGCTCTGGCCGCGATCGGGACCGCGGTCGCGCTGCTCGGCGTCCACGTCAGCCGGCGCGAGCCCCTGGTCGGGGCGCTTCTCGGCTGGATCGGCGCGATCACGGTCTTCCTGACAGCCCGCGACGTCTACTACGGCGCCGAGGGCGTGCCCGTCGACAGCCGGGTCGTCGCCTGGCTCGACGAGAGCGGTTGGTGGCTGCTCGCCGCGGTCAGCCTCTTGCTCCTCTACTTCCCGAACGGCCAACTGGTCAGCCGACGCTGGCGACCTGTCCCACCGCTGTTGTTGCTGCTCTGCGCCGCGCAGCAGGTGTTCGGTGCGTTCGCCACGACACCCTTCCTCGCACCGCTGCAGGACCTCCCACGCCCGTACGGCGCCCTGCCGCAGCCTCTCCGGGTGTTGAGCGAAGTCGTGTTCGTCGCGTTCCTTGTCCTGTGCCTGGCCGTGGCTGTCTCCGTCGTGATCCGCTACCGCCGGTCGACCGGCAAGGTCAGGGCTCAGCTCAAATGGCTGTCGCTCGCCGGAGTGGCCGCCGTTCTCTACCCGCTCGTCTGTCTCGCCGAGATCGTCGTCACCGGTGACACCGGCATCGTGGCAACCGTCTTCGGTCTCGTTGCGCTGGTATCCCTGCCGGCCTCCGTCGCGGTGGCGATGCTCCGGCACGACCTGTACGACGTCGACCGCGTGCTGGCCGACACCGTTACGTACGGCGTTGTCATGGTCTTCCTGTTGGGCACCTACGCGGTGGCAGCCGTGTCACTGGGGCTGGTCCTCAGCGACTCCGCAGTCGTGGCAGCCGCCGCCACTGCGGTCTGTGCGCTGGTCCTCTCACCACTGCGAGCTCGGTTGCAGCGCTCGGTGGATCGCCGGCTCTATCCACCACGACGTGCTGCCTTGCTGGCGATCGAGGACCTGCAACGCCGGATCCACACCGAGCACGCCCAACCGGAGGAGCTGGAGGCGGCCTTGCGCATTGCGCTGCGCGATCCGGGTCTCCGTGTCGGTCTGCTCGTCCCTGGGGCGTCAGGCTTCGTCGATGCCGCTGGTACGCCGGTCGGCGGACCACAGCTGGTTCCGGTGATGCTGGGTGGTGCGCAGATCGGCGTACTCGCATCTGATTCGACCAGTCCCGCCGTACTGAAGGCAGTGGCGGCTGGGGCGGCCAGCCTGGTCGAGGTGACGCGGCTGAGGGCTGAGCTGGGCGGTGCGTTGCGGGAGGTGGAGGCTAGTCGGGCGCGGCTTGTCCAGGCGGGTGATGCGGAGCGCCGACGGCTGGAGCGGGATCTGCACGACGGAGCGCAGCAGCGGCTCGTCTCGCTCGGGATGGCGATGCGGTTGGCGCAGCGGCACCTGGACGACGGGACGGTCGACGTCGATGGGTTGCTCGATCAGGGGGTCGCGGAGCTGGCGACCGCGGTCGCTGAGTTGCGGCAGATCGCGCACGGGTTGCGGCCAACGAGTCTGGACGACGGACTGCATGCAGCGTTGAGCGCGATCACGCAGTCGCTGCCGATCCCGGTCCGGCTGCAGATCCCGTCGGATCTGCCCGAGGAGTTGGCCACGACGGCGTACTTCGTGGCGGCTGAGGCGGTGACGAATGCGGCGAAGTACGCGAACGCGACGTCGATCGCGGTCCGGGTGTCGCACTCGACCGAGCAGGTGACGGTGCTGATCGAGGACGACGGGTGCGGTGGTGCGGCGCCTCGTCCGGGGTCGGGACTGAGCGGTCTGCTGGATCGGGTGGCCGCGGTCGGTGGGTCGCTGAATCTGCGCAGCCCGGCCGGCCGAGGCACGACCGTGGAGGCGGTGCTGCCGTGCGGATCGTGAACCGGGATGGAGCATGTGGATCGTGAACGGGGGCGGGCGATGCGGATCGTGATCGGGGAGGACGCGGCGTTGTTCCGGGAGGGGCTGGCGCGGTTGCTGGCCGATGCCGGACACGAGATCGTCGGCCTCGCTCCGGACGCGCCGAGCCTGATGACCGTGGTCGCGCAGACGTCACCCGACCTGGCGGTGATCGACATCCGGATGCCGCCCGACCAGACCGACGACGGCGCCCGGGCTGCCCGCCGGCTCCGGATGCTGAATCCCGGGCTGGCCATCGTGCTGCTGTCCCAGCACATCGAGACCCGGCACTCGGTCGACCTGGTCGCGACCGGCCGCTTCGGCTATCTGCTGAAGGATCGGGTACTCGCCGTCGACGAGTTCCTGGACGCACTGGACCGGGTCGCAGCCGGCGGATCCGCCCTCGACCCCGAGGTAGTCGCCCGGTTGCTCGGCCGCCAGCGATCCGACGACCGGCTCGCCCCGCTGACACCGCGGGAACGTGAAGTACTGACGCTGATGGCGGAGGGCTGCACCAACGTCGGCATCGGCCGCCGCCTGTTCCTGACCGAACGCACCGTGGAGACCCACGTCGGCAGCATCCTGTCCAAACTCGGCCTCCACACCAACGATGAACAACACCGCCGCGTCCTCGCCGTACTGGCATATCTTGGGGAGCACTGACTGCTTCTCACGAGGATGGGTTCATGCGGATCGCTGTGTTCCACCCTGGGGCGATGGGTTCGAAGCTGGCGGCGCAACTGGTTGCTGGGGGCCACGAAGTGCACTGGGTGCCGGAGGGGCGGAGTCCGGAGAGTACGGCGCGTGCCGAGGCCGCCGGCCTGATCGGTACGCCGTTCGGCGAGGCGGTCCGTGAGGCCGAGGCGGTGTTGTGCTCGTGCGCACCACAGGGCGCCGTGGACATCGCCGTACAGGTCGGTCAGGCCGGGTTCGACGGTCTCTACATCGAGGCGAACCCGTTGTCGCCGAAGTCGCTGCGGGAAGCGCAGGAGGCGGTCTCGCAGGCCACGTTCGTGGACGCCGGCGTGATCGGCCCGCCGCCGACCGGTGGGCCGAGCCCGACGCACCTGATGCTGTCCGGTGCGGCCGCCGAGCAGGCCGCCGGGTTGTGGGCTGGGACCGCGGTCACGCCGATGGTGGTCGGTGAGCAGCCCGGTGCGGCCAGCGCGGCCAAGTCGTCGTACGCGCTCTACAACAAGGGCAAGGCGGCCCTCGCGGTGCTCGCCTTCCAGCTCGCCGAGAAGCACGGCGTCACCGAGGCGCTGACCGCTCAGCAGGTCCGCGGGGATGCCGGCTCGCTGCAAGACCCGTCGCTGCCCGAGCAGCTCCGCCGGGTCGCGTGGCGCTGGGGTCCGGAGTTCGACGAACTCGCGGAGACCCTGGACGACGCCGGCCTCGAAGGCGACGCTGCCCGAGCTCTCCGCCAGGTCTGGACGAAGCTGACCTAGGGCGTCACCTGGCCGTAGTCGCGGAAGACGTACGGCGGGATGCGGTCGATCAGACCGGTCATCGCCTCCAGCCGGGCGATAAACGTAGCGGAGCGGCGGTCCAGCGGGTTCCGGTATAGCCCCGAAGCGGAATGGTGGCGAAAAGTCACCCCGCACACGACTGCAAAGGCAGCTGAGGAACGGATTTCCACTCCGGGCGGAGTGATGGGTAGACTGTTTTGGTTGCCTCGGCGAGGGACGCCCCCCGGGAACTGTTGGGCGCGGCTCCGTGATCGACGCGGTGGTTCGTTGCCTGACGCCTTCTCCGGGGTCACAATGCGCCCGCTGAGGCCGCAGCCGAGTTCCACCTAGACAACAGATCACCGCAACGCACTTGAGGAGTTCATCTCGTGGCCGAGGTCAAGATCCAAGCCGAATCGCGCACGGAGTTCGGCAAGGGTGCTGCCCGCCGAATCCGCCGGGACAACAAGGTTCCCGCAGTCCTGTACGGCCACGGCAGTGACCCGGTGCACATCACGCTGCCCGGTCACGACACCATGCTGGCCCTGAAGACCGCCAACGCCCTGCTGCTGATCGAGGTCGAGGGCGGCGAGAGCCACCTCGCGCTGCCGAAGCAGGTCCAGCGGGACCCGCTGAAGGGCTTCGTCGAGCACGTCGACCTGGTCATCGTGCGGCGCGGCGAGAAGGTCCAGGTGGACATCGCCGTGCACCTCGAGGGCGAGGCCGTCAGCGACACCCTGGTGGTACTGGAGTCCCCGAGCATCCTGGTCGAGGCCGAGGCGACCCACATCCCGGACGGCGTCACGCTGTCCATCGAGGGCCTCGAGGTCGGCGCCCAGCTGCACGCGTCCGACATCACGCTGCCGACCGGGACCACGCTGGCCATCGAGCCGGACACCCTGATCGTGAACGTGACCGCGCAGCAGACCGCCGAGCAGGCCGAGGCCGAGCTGGCCGACGCCGAGGCCGAGGCCGGCATCGAGCGGGACGAGCCGGAGGCTCCGGCCGACGAGCCGGTGGCCGCGGCCGCCGAGTAGTAAGGTTGTGCCTGGCCATCTCCCGCCTACTGCGCGGCACTCGGCACGGCACCTCGCCGCACTGGAGCAAAGGCCACGATGAAACCCACATCGAGACCTTCGCTCCAGCACGCCGATGCACCGCACCGAGCACCTGCTCGCGACGGCGCGAGATGACCAGGCACAACCTACGCCTCAGCACCCAGACACAGCAGGAGGGCCGGGATCCGTGGCGGACGACGTGTGGTTGGTCGTCGGACTGGGGAATCCCGGCCCTTCCTATGCCCGCACCCGGCACAACATCGGTCACCTGGTCGCCGACGAGTTGGCCGACCGGACCGGCGGCAAGTGGAAACAGCACAAGCAGGTCCGGGCCGAGGTGATCGAGACCCGGATCAGCGGTCTCCGGACCGTGCTGGCCAAACCGCGGTCGTACATGAACGAGTCCGGCGGGCCGGTGTCCGGTCTGCTGAAGTTCTTCAAGATCGAACCGGCCGGCCTGGTCGTGGTGCACGACGAGCTGGACATCGACTTCGGCGTCCTGCGGGCCAAGTTCGGCGGCGGCGACAACGGCCACAACGGGCTCAAGTCGCTGCGGAAATCGCTTGGCACCGGTGAGTACTATCGAGTCCGGTTCGGTGTGGGTCGTCCGCCGGGCCGGCAGAACCCCGCCGACTTCGTCCTGAACGAGTTCTCCGCCACCGAACGCAAGGACCTGCCGTTCGCGGTGGATCGTACGGCGGACGCGGTGGAGTCACTGCTCACCGACGGCCTCGAAGCAACCCAAGGACGGTACAACTCTTGAGGGTGGACAACTCGTGAACCTCGCCGGTCTGGTCGACACCCTGGTCACCGATCCGGTGGTGGCCGAGGCAGTTCGAGACGCCAAGACCGACGACGTCACGACCCTCGACCTGAGCGCCCCCGGCCCGGTCCGCCCGGTCCTGCTGGCCGCGCTCGCGTCGGAGCAGAAGGGCGCCGGCCGCCCGGTGCTCGCAGTGACGGCGACGTTCCGCGAGGCCGAGGAGCTGACCGAGGCCCTGCAGTGCCTGGTCGACCCCGCCACCGTCGCCTACTACCCGGCCTGGGAGACCCTCCCGCATGAGCGGCTCTCACCCCGGTCGGACACGGTCGGCCGGCGTCTCGCCGTACTGCGGCGCCTCGTGCACCCCGATCCGTCGGACGAGACCACCGGGCCGATCAACATCCTGGTCGCACCGGTGCGGTCCGTCCTGCAGCCGCAGGTCGCCGGTCTCGCGGACCTGAAGCCGGTGCAGTTGCACGTCGGCGACACGGTCGAGCTCGAGGACGTCGTCGAGGCGCTGGCCGGGGCGGCGTACCACCGGGTGGATCTGGTCGAGCGGCGCGGCGAGTTCGCGGTCCGCGGCGGCATCATCGACGTGTTCCCACCGACCGAGGAGCACCCGCTGCGGGTCGACTTCTTCGGCGACGACGTCGAGGAGATCCGGTACTTCGCGGTCGCCGACCAGCGGTCGCTGGAGATCGCCGAGCACGGGCTGTGGGCGCCTCCGTGCCGCGAGTTGCTGCTGACCGACGAGGTGCGTTCGCGGGCCGCCGTACTGGCGAAGGAGCACCCGGAGCTCGCCGAGCTGTTCGAGAAGCTGGCCGAAGGGCACGCGGTCGAGGGCATGGAGTCGCTGGCCCCGGTGCTCGTCGACGAGATGGAGTTGCTGGTCGACCTGATGCCGGCCGGGACGCATGTCGTGGTCAGCGACCCCGAGCGGGTGCGGGCCCGGGCACACGATCTGGTCGCGACCAGCCAGGAGTTCCTGGAAGCGTCGTGGGCGGCTGCCGCCGGTGGTGGCGAGGCGCCGATCGATCTTGGTGCGGCGGCGTACATCTCCCTCGGTGATGTCCGGTCGCATGCGCTGACCAAGGGCCTGGCCTGGTGGAGCATGTCGCCGTTCGCCGCGGCGCCGACCGATGCGCCGGAGCTGCGTGACTCGATGGGCGAGCGGGTCTCGTTCGACATCGACCCGGATGCCGGCGCGGTCCGGAGCCGGGCGATCGCGGCCCACGAGGTCGACCCGTACCGCGGTGAGACCGCGGCCGCCGTGGAGGACGTCCGCGGCTGGTTGCGGGACGGCTGGCGCGTCGTCTGCGTGACCGAGGGTCACGGTCCCGCGCAGCGGCTGGCCGAGGTGTTCTCCGAGGCCGAGTTGCCGGCCCGCCTGGTCGACGGCATCGAGGAGATCCCCGAGCCGGGCGTCGTCCTGATCTCGCAGGGGCAGCTCGACCACGGGTTCATTGCCGACGGCATCAAGTTCGCCGTGCTCACCGAGAACGACCTGGCCGGTCAGCGGTCGATGGCCGAACGGCGTTCCCAGCAACGGATGCCGAGCCGGCGGAAGAAGACGATCGACCCGCTCGAGCTGCAGCCCGGCGACTTCGTCGTGCACGAGCAGCACGGCGTCGGCCGGTACGTCGAGATGATGCAGCGGACCGTCGGCACCGGCACCCAGAAGGCCACCCGCGAGTACGTCGTCATCGAGTTCGCACCGAGCAAGCGCGGCCAGCCCGGCGACCGGCTGTACGTGCCGACCGACCAGCTCGACCAGGTCACCCGGTACGTCGGCGGCGAACAGCCCTCGCTCGACAAGATGGGCGGCGGCGACTGGGCCAAGCGCAAGGGCCGCGCCCGCAAGGCGGTCCGGCAGATCGCCGGCGAGCTGATCAAGCTGTACGCCGCCCGGCAGGCGACCAAGGGGCACGCGTTCGCGGTCGACACCCCGTGGCAGCGCGAGCTGGAGGACGCGTTCCCGTTCGTCGAGACGCCGGACCAGCTGGCCACCATCGACGACGTGAAGCGCGACATGGAACGCGTGATGCCGATGGACCGGATCGTCTGCGGCGACGTCGGCTACGGCAAGACCGAGATCGCCGTCCGGGCCGCGTTCAAGGCGGTGCAGGACGGCAAGCAGGTCGCCGTACTGGTGCCGACGACGCTGCTCGTGCAGCAGCACTACGCGACCTTCGCCGAGCGGTACGCCGCCTTCCCGGTGAACGTGGCGCCGCTGTCGCGGTTCCAGACCGACAAGGAGGCCAAGGCCACGATCGACGGTCTCGCCGACGGGTCGGTCGACGTGGTGATCGGAACGCACCGGCTGTTCAGCGGCGAGGTCGCGTTCAAGGACCTCGGGCTGGTCGTGGTCGACGAGGAGCAGCGGTTCGGCGTCGAGCACAAGGAGCAGCTGAAGCGGTTGCGGACGGCGGTCGACGTACTGACGATGTCGGCGACGCCGATCCCGAGGACGCTGGAGATGTCGATCACCGGCATCCGGGAGATGTCGACGATCGCGACCCCGCCGGAGGAGCGGCACCCGGTGCTGACCTTCGTCGGCGCCTACGAGGAGGGCCAGGTGACCGCCGCGATCCGGCGCGAGCTGCTCCGCGAGGGGCAGGTCTTCGTCGTCCACAACCGGGTGAACACGATCGAGAAGGCGGCCGCCCGGATCCGCCAGCTGGTGCCCGAGGCCCGGGTCTCGGTCGCGCACGGCCAGATGAACGAGCACACCCTCGAGAACGTGATCCAGGGCTTCTGGGAGAAGCAGTCCGACGTCATCGTCTGTACGACGATCGTCGAGTCCGGGATCGACATCTCGAACGCGAACACGATGATCGTGGAACGGTCCGACCTGCTCGGTCTGTCCCAGCTGCACCAGCTCCGCGGCCGGGTCGGCCGGGGCCGGGAGCGCGCGTACGCGTACTTCTTCTTCCCGCCGGAGAAGCCGCTGACCGAGACCGCGCACGACCGGCTGGCCACCATCGCGCAGCACGCCGACCTGGGCGGCGGGATGGCGGTCGCGATGAAGGACCTGGAGATCCGCGGCGCCGGTAACCTGCTCGGCGGCGAGCAGTCCGGCCACATCGCCGACGTCGGCTTCGACCTGTACGTCCGGCTGGTCGGCGAGGCGGTCGCGGAGTACCGCGGTGACACCAAGGACGAGGAGGCTGCGTTCGAAGTCAAGATCGAGCTGCCGATCGACGCTGCATCTGCCGCACGACTACATCCCGTCGCAGCGGCTGCGACTGGAGATGTACCAGCGGCTGGCCGCCGTACGGGACGAGGCCGACCGGGGCGGTGGGGTGGGGGAGCATCACCAGCATCGCCGAGCTGGTCGAGGAGTTGCACGACCGGTACGGCGACATCCCGCAGCCGGTGCTGAACCTGATCGAGGTGGCGAAGTTCCGCAACCACGCCCGCCGGGCCGGTCTGCACGACGTCACCCTGCAGGGCAATCTGATCCGGTTCGGACCGGTCGAGCTGCCCGATTCGAAGGTGCTCCGGCTGAACAGGCTGTACCCGAAGAGTCTGGTGAAGCCGCAACTGCGTACGATCCTGGTGCCGAGACCTGCCACCCGGCCGGTCGCCGGTCAGCCGCTCCGCGACCAGGAGTTGCTGCAGTGGTGCACCCGGTTGATCGACGACGTGATCGCCGAACCGATCAGGGTACCGGCATGAACCTGAAGTGGACGAGCGAGGAGATTCGGTGAGCAGAGGGCGACGGCTTCGGGCCATCGGAGCGGCAGCGGCGTCGGTGCTGCTGGCCGGCGGCTGCGCGGCGGGAACGCACCCGGGCGCGGCGGCGGTGGTCGGCGACAACGAGATCACCGTCGGTGACGTCGACACCACCTCCCGTGCGGTCAGCACCGCGCTCGGGCAGGAGTTCACCAGCGCGATCGCGCTGAGTGAACTGGTGAACAACGCGCTGGTGGCCGAGATCAGCGAGCAGCGGTCGGTCACGGTCAGCGAGGCCGAGACCGCCGAGGCGGCCAAGCTGGTGGTCAACGACCCGGCGGCGTACGCGAAGTTCGAGGCGGATCCGGTGGCGCGGGACTTCCTGGACCAGGTCGCCACGGCCGCGGTCGCGACCATCAAGCTCGGCGGCGGCACCGGGGTCAAGGACCCGAAGGTGCAGGTGGCGCAGCAGGCCGGTCAGCAGGTCGTCCAGGAAGCCTCGAAGGGCGTCACGGTCGACATCTCGCCGCGCTTCGGCCAGTGGACCGACGGCCGGATCGACAGCAAGGTCTCCGGCTCGCTGTCCGAGGAGTCCGCCCAGGCCAAGGCCAAGCGCGAGGCTGCCGAAGAGGCCGCCAAGCAGGCCCAGCCCCAGGGCTGAGCTCGCTGACCCGGTGACTCCGACGACACCCTTCCCGGCCCGTCGACCGGCCCGCCGGCGGCGCGATCACGGTCGTGCTCACCAGCCCCCGGGTGGCCCGGGCCTGCCTGACCCGAGCGACCTGGCAGGCCTTCGCCGACGCCGATCAGATCGGTGCCGCCGACCCGTGCGGCCCGACGTCCAGGCAGTCGTCGGGTCCGGGCTCGTCGTCACCCAGGTCGAGGGCGACGTGGCCGAGCACTGGGGTTGGCTCAGTGCCGCCGCCGCTGAGGGTAAGCGGGTCGCCTGGCTGGTGGGCGAAGACGGCGAACCTGGGCTGCTCCGGGTGGTCGCCGACCAGGTGAGCCGTGAACCGCGTCCGCCGTACCAGGTGGAGATCGTGCACGGGTCGTACGACGTACCGGGCGCGCGGCTGATCGACCTGGTGCGGGTGATGGACCGGCTGCGCCGGAACTGCCCTTGGGACCAGGAGCAGACGCACGAGAGCCTGGCGAAGTACCTGCTCGAGGAGACCTACGAGACCCTCGAAGCCATCGACACCGGCGACCGCGACCACCTCCGCGAGGAACTCGGCGACCTCCTCCTCCAGGTCGCCTTCCACTCCCGGATCGCCGAGGAGGACCCGGACGAGGGGTACTCCGTCGACGACGTCGCCGGTGACATCGTCGAGAAACTCATCCGCCGCCACCCGCACGTCTTCGGCACCGTCGACGCCGCCGACGCGGCCGCGGTCGAAGCCAACTGGGAGACCATCAAGGCCGCCGAGAAACAACGCACCTCGGTCCTCGAAGGCATCCCGCTGGCCCTCCCCGCCCTGGCCCTCGCCGACAAGGTCCTCGGCCGAGCCGCCAAACTCCTCCCGACCGACGCCGCGCCCGCGACACCCACCTCCGACGCGGACCGAATCGGCGCGGAGTTGCTGGCCTTGGTCCGCGAGTCCCGAACCCTGGGCATCGACCCGGAACAAGCCCTCCGCGCACGCCACCCACCACCTGGCTCAGCAGATCCGCACCGCCGAGCAGAGCTGATTCCTGTTACAGAGCAGCGACCGCGTTGGTGGCAGTGGCCTTGAGCATCGACGCCGTGCTCTGCGTGCAGAGCCCGTAGACGAGCGGCGTCTCGCCCCCGAAGGACACCTGCAGCAGCTCGGCGTCCCGCCGCTCCACGGCCCGTGCGTGCAGCTCCTCGGCCACAAAGCCGATCCGCGGTTCGACGTGGTGCTGCTGGGGAAGATATCCGCCCTGGCTGGGACCGACAGGTGGGCATTGATCATCGTCAGCGGCTCGGTGACTGGCTGCCCACCGGCGATCCCGATCACGCTGTGGGCCTGCCACACCTGGACGAAGTCCGGGCTGAGGCCGGCGGTGAGCGCACAGTCAGCGGCGAGCTTCCGCCGAGCAACTGGTCGACATGAGCGGTCAGCCCACGCGGCGACGGTCCCCTTCTCTCGGCCCGACGGCGAGCCTTGAGAAGTCCTCCACGCCCAGGATCCGCACGGTCGCGATGCCCAGCACCCCGGGATGCCTCCGCTTCTCCCCTGTGGCGCGCACGCACCCAGGACCTCTCGTCGAACCCTAACGGTCTCGCGGGTGATCGTGAGCGCCAGCACCGGCGCGTAGGTCGCGACGAGTTCAGCTGACCCCGCGGTCAGTTCCAGCGCGTCGAGCCACGCGCGCGTAACCCGCTCGACGTCATGGTCAATGCTCCTTGTGTCCATCACTCCTCAATCTTCAAGTCGTCAAGTACGGAAAAAAACCACTGCTTCGTTACTGTCCGCGCGGTCTCCAGGAAGTCGTTGAGTCGTGGCCCGGTTGAAGACAGTAGGTCTTGTTGACCGAGCGCCGTGCCACCCGCACTCTCCTGGAGCGCCGCTTCCAAGATGCCGACACTGGCTTGCCAGTTGCTGAGCTTCGTGGAATTTCCCATCTCATCGGTGCCCTCGATTCGGGCGTTGGACACGTCGACCTGGTTGTCGTGGAGCGTCAGATCAAGATGGAACAATCTGGGGACAACCGACATCAACCGGTTGCCCGCCTCATTTGTCTCAACGATCCAGAGCGGCTCAGGCAACGGGATCTCCTGAAGAGCGCCGGACGGTATGTCTGCACCGTACTCGTCCAGAAGGCCGTGCCTAGCTGCTTGGATGAACGCGTCCAAGCTGATGACCGCATCCGGGTCGCCCGCGATGAACTTCCGCTGCGCCGCATGACTGGTCAAGGTCGACCGGGCCCCGTGTTCTCCGATGGCCGTGACATCCTCGTCGGAGATGTGAGTACTGAAGAGCTGGAAGGTCTTCGATTTGGGATCCCGTGGCAACCGAATCCGCCGCCGCAATGGTCGGCCGGCTCGCTCGGCGTAACCGTGAATCAGCACAAGTGCCACTCCAAAGCCGAACTGCCCGGGGCTCTCGGCTACTTCCAATTCGGAGTCAGCGCCGAGTTGGAAGTAGCTCGACAGCCGGTGCCGGGCGATCGGATGGGATGCAGTCGATTCAGCAGCGTGATCCACCACCACGACGGCCTTCAGATGAGTCAACGGTTGTTTTTCAGACCGCAGTTCATTGAAATGATCCTGGACCAGTTGGATGAAGGATGTGTCTCGGGACACCGATACCGGTATCGCGTCGAAATCCGGCTGAACGTTCGGCATTGTCGGCCAGACCGCACAATGGTTCCTTCGGCAGAGCCGACCAGCACGAAGGACTGCCGGATGTCGTCCGATTCGTACAGATTGAGCTTGAAGCCGAGTGTTGCGGCGGTCGGACGAAGTCGCCCTCCGACCGCGAGAGCTTCGAAGATCCTCGTGATCTGATTCTGAACAGCCCAGGCGCGTACCTTTGGCACGGCAGGCCCACGCAACTGCTCCTGACGCGCGCGGGTGGGAAATACGATGTTCACCGTCGGTGGCAGATTGAGGCGTGCCTTCTCGAGCATGCTCAGGATGTCGAGCTCGTCAGCCACGACGATTTCCAGTCGATCCAGACCGGGAGCGCTGAGCAGCGCTTCCAGGCAGGCATCGCGGGTCGTCGGCTGCTCCAACTGCGCGGCCGGTTCGGTCAGGGCGCGAGTGGCGAGCTTCGTGATCTCGGGAAGATCGAGCACGTCGGCCAGCTTCCCGGCCTGCTCGAGCGATACATCCTGGTTCTGGCCCTCGAGCCGGTTGATCACGTAGCGGCTGACTCCGATGAGGTCCCCGAGTGCTTCCTGGCTCAGGCCGCGCTCGTTGCGCGCGACCCGGATCCGACCTGCGATGGTCCGACGGATGTCTCGAGAATCGTCTGTGGCAGAGCCAACGGGTGTCTGGGTCACCGCCTTCTCCTTCTGAGAATCCTCGATCGTGACCACGCTCTCGCGCGCTGACATTAGGGGACCTGCTAGACGGCGTGCAAGCGACGCGCTGGAGTGTGCATCAACCGTGACATCTCTGCTCCAAGGCGCGGTCGACAGCAAGTCGCAATCGACTGTTTAACATTGTGCGCCGGTTGTGCACCTGTGCATAGTCCCCACGCACGACGCGCACATTGTGTGGACAAGCGATGCACAGCCCAATACTCTGTGGTTGAGGCCAAGCACGCTAAGAGGCGACCCGGTTGCACCCGAGCCGCCTCACATCACAGACAACCCGCCGACTTCAGGCAAAGTGAGGGTCGAGCCAGTGATGACACACAAGCCTAACTCAAGCTGTGCTGTGTGCAACACAGTGCGCGCAGATGTCGTCAAGCAAGCGGCGGCGCCGGTTCCGGCACCGCCGCCAGTGGGCCGGCGGTCCTTGACCACCGGCCCCGCCAACACCCTCCGGTCCGCTGCGACCGGAGGTGTGGATGGCGAACAGGACGAGCAGGTACCGCACCGCTCGGCGCCGCCCGATCCGACTGCCCCGGCCTCCCGGCAGGCGAGGCCGCGGCCGCCGGTCCGGGCTGATGCGCGGGCACGGTCGCACGCGGGGACGCGGGCGGCGCGGATCCCGGGGCTGGATTCTCGGGCTGGTCATCGGCGTGCTGGTCGCCATCGTGCCGCCTCGGCCGCTGCTGGGCCTCGCCCGAACACCGCGGCTCCGGGCCCGCGCTTGGCGGGACCATCGTCTACACGGCGCCGACCGCGAACCAGGGCGCGATCCGGGTCGACGGGGCCGCGCCGGTCGATGATCGAGCAGGCCGGGATGGCGCATCAGACGGTGCGGCTGGTCCGGGTCGACGGGAACGCCGCCGTCAGTTCCAGCTCGGTGGACCCGACGCCCCGGGTCGACGGCAAGCCGGACGGTGAGGCGCTCAAGGTCCATGAGCGGGTCTGCGGACGAGCTTGCGCGGACGATCGTCAAGCTCGAGGATCAACTGAACGAGAAGAGCTCGACCATGGCCGGTCAGGCGCTCTTCGCCGGGCTGTCGCGCGCCAGGATCGACACCTCCCGACCGGTGTTCATCTTCTCGTCGGGACTGGACACCGCCGACCCGATTGACTTCCGCAAGCTCGCCTTCGACGTCGCGCCCGCCACCCTGGTCCAGGACCTGAAGGCCGCCGATGAACTGCCCGCGCTGCGCGGCGCGGTGATCACCTTCGTAGTGCTGCCCGAGTCGGGTCCGCAGCCGGCCTTGCGCCGGCCGCAGTCGGTCTATCGTGAAAGCCTCTGGAGCGGACTGCTCCGCGCGGCCGGAGCGCCGAGCGTCCGCTTCGCCTATCCCGATGCGGCGCCGTCCAGTTCGACTCTGGCCGCGCCGGCTGTGGCGATCCCGCCTCCACCAGGTACGCCGGTGCCGGCGCGGAGCACGCCCGTACATGGGGAGAAGACGTGCACGCTGAGCGCTGCGACGTACTTCGCCTCGGATCAGGCGGTCCTGCTGGATCGCCGCGCGACGCTGCGAGCACTCGCGGCGTGCGTCAAAACGATCGGTCCGGCCACCCGGGTGTCGGTCGAGGGGCACACCTCGGCCACGTCGAAGCGGCCGAACAACCCGGTGGCCGTGCGCCTCAGCACCCAGCGGGCCCAGGTCGTGACCGGGCTGCTGGTCCAGCTCGGGGTGCGCCCGTAACCGCATCGCCACCACGGGATACGGCAATGCGAAGCAGCCGTATCCCACCCCCAGCGACCCTAGGAACCGCTGCGTGGTCGTTCGCTTCAACAACGCCAGCTGACAGGAGACGGAGATGACCAGCCAGGTGATTCCGTTGCCGGACAACGGAGCCGAGAACCTCAGAGGACCGCACTACACGCGCCGCGAAGCCGTGCGTGCGGGCCTGTGCACAAGGGCGGAGTATCGCATCGCCGCCACCTATTACGAGTACGTCGCACGTAACCATCTGGCCAGCGGCACGCCGCGTGGCGAGTGGGAGCCGCAGGACATGGTCGGTCACCAGCTCAGCGCACCGTACGAGCGGGACGCCCGGGATCTGCTCGTGATGCGTCTGAAGAACCAGGCCGACCCCTCGCTGGACGCGATCGACCGGCTGTGCGACGACGTCGAGACGACGATCGATGCCGTGAGCAAACTTCCGGCTGACGTGAGTACGCCGGAGACCAACAAGGTGTACAGCGGCCGGACCGCCGCGGACCGGGTCGATCGCCTGACGGATCGGGTCGAGTTGCGACCGGGCCGAGGGGCACCGGCACCACGACCGGGCGCCGGCTTGGCTCCGGCTGATCGCGTACGTCGCGCCGTGGGCCGAGGCGCTGGGGTTCCTCGCCTTCCTCACCTACTACCTGAACGTCCCGATCGTGCGGCCGTGGCAGGACTGGATGGGCTGGACGTTCTCGCTGATCCTGGTCGTCTACATCATGCTGGGGCAGACCTGGCTGGTGGATCACGCGGCCCGCGCCCACAACCACGCGCGGGAGGCGCAGGCCGACGGCCAGAAGCACCACGCGGAAGTCAGCCGGCGTGGGCGGCTCGGATACCTCCTGTTGACCGGGACGATCGCGGTCGGCATCACCACCGCGCTGATCGAGCGTGGGCTGGACGCGCTCGGCCAGGCCCAGACCGCGGTGATGGTCGTGATGGTGATGCTGGCCGTCACGACCGGTCTGTTGATGCCGACCTTGGCGTTCCTCGGGAAGGCCCTCGACGGCAGCAAGGTGTCGCGGGAACGGGACGCGCTCGCGGACGACCTCGACGCGGACCGGGAGGAGTACGACGAGTTGATCGAGCAGGCCGAGGCGGATCTGGCGGTGGCCCGGAGCCTCGACCGTGAACTGGTCGAGAAGGTCGTCCCGGCCATCCTCCGCGATGCGCAGCGCGTGGTCGACGAGGCGCGGGCGCCGTACAACTTCCTTCGGCTGCAGATCGGTGGGCTGGCGAACCGTGTGGAGCCCGCCTCGACGGTGGAGGTGGCCAACCGGCCGCCGATCCACAGTGGTGTCCCGGGCGCGGAGCCGGTGAGTCTGCAACCGGTGATCGACCGCGACAGCCGGCTCGCGACGTTGCGGGCGCGGCTCTCCGAACTCACGCTGCGCCTGCGACGGGTCCCGCCACACCCGTGGGACCATTCGTCGCTGGACCCTCGGTAAACCAGATGCGGTAAACCAGATGCGGTAAACCAGATGCGGAGTAAACCAGATGCGGTAAACCAGATGCGGTAACCAGATGCGGTAAAACCAGATGCAAGTCCCCGGCGCCGCTGGCAAAGTGGCGCCGGTGGACGTCGCCGAGGTGTTGCGGGAGCGCTGGATCTCGAGCCGGCGAGTCTGGAGGTCCTGACCGGCGGGATGAATTCGGCGGCCTGGCTCGCCGCCTGGACGGGTGGCGAGTCGTCCTGAAGGCGGTCGACGCCGGTGACCAGGCCTTCGCCCCGGGACTGGAGTTGGCGGCCCGGCTCGGTGACGCGGGCTTGGTCACCGGGCGGCCGGCGGCCGAGCACCGCGGCCGGCTCGTCGAGCAGTTCGACGGTCGGTACGTCGCGGTACTGGAGTACGTCGACGGTGTGCCGCTCGCCGGATTCGTCGATCAGCAGCCGTCGGGAAGCTGCTGGGGCGGGTGCACCGGGTGCCGGCCACCGAGCCGGGGGAGCTGGCGGACTGGCTTCACCTGGTGACCGTTCGAGGCGTCGCTGGACCTCGAGGAGTGGATCCGGCCGGCCGTCGAGGGTGCGATGGAGGGGGTACGACGGCTCGTGCCCGTTGACCTGGGGTTGGCTGCACGGCGACCCGGCGCCGGATGCTTTCATGCGTCTGCCGGACGGCGCCACCGCGTTGATCGACTGGGGTGCGGCGATGCACGGGCCGGTGCTGTACGACGTGGCGTCGGCCGTCATGTACGTCAACGGGCCCGGCCAGGTCGTTCCGTCGTACCTGAAGCAGCGACCGGAGTTGCGCGACGAGGTCGAGCGCGGCCTCGACGCGTTCCTGCAGGTGAGGTACGCCGTCCAGGCCGGGTACTTCGCGTGGCGGTGCTCAAACGACATCCGCACCGGGATCGCCGACCCGGCCGAGAACCGCAAAGGCCTCGACGACGCCCGCCGCGCCTTCGGCCTGTAGATCCCTGCGGATCGCCGCCTCGGTGTCGACCCAGTTCTTGAAGAGGTAGCGGTGCGGCACCACCGGCGTGATCGCCGCGATCACGTCGGGTTTGTCGTCGACGAAATGGGTGATGCCGAGGTCGGCGCAGTGGATCGCCTTCTGCGGGCGCTGCAGGCAGAACCGGACGTTGCCCTCGGCAATGCCGGTCAGTTCGAAGAAGCGGTGATGCCGCAACCATTCCAGCGACCGCTGCTGCACCCGCGGTCCGCACTTGGACACCAGCCACGCCTGCCCGTCGAACAACCGCACCAACCGCGTGATCGCCTCGAAAGCCCCGGGTACGGCGGGGGTCCGCAGCATCGCCGCGGTGTCGCCGGAGAAGAACGACGTGTCGCCGGTCCCCGAGGATCCGTCGATGATCACCCGGCCGATGTCGATTCCCAATCTGTTCATGCCTCCAGGCTGCCGATCCCGGCTCTCCAGCAGAACTATTAACCCTGACAGGTAGCTATAGTTTGAAGTAATGATCGGATTGGTCGCGGAGGATCTGGAAGCGTTCGCGGTGTTCGCCCGGCACCGCAACTTCACCCGTGCCGCGGCGGAGCTGCATGTCAGCCAGCCCGCCCTTCACACCCGCATCCGCAAGCTGGAGAACCGCCTCGGTTCACAGCTGTACGTGAAGCACGGCCGGCAACTCCACCTGACCGACGTCGGCGAACGCCTGGCCGCCTTCGCCAACGACACCAAGGACCGCACCGCCGACTTCCTCAGCTCCCTCGACGCCGCCCCGCCGCGTCCCCTGGTGCTGATGGCCGGCTCCGGCGCGTACCTGTATCTGCTCGGCGACCCGATCCGGCGCATCCTCGCCAAAGGCCACGAGCTCAGGCTGCTCACCGGCGACGTGTCCGCGACCTTGGCCGCGGTCCGCGACGGCTCGGCCGACCTCGGCGTCACCGCACTGACCGTCCCGCCGGACGACCTCGACTCCGAACTGCTGGCGCAGTACCCCCAGACCCTGATCACTCGCGCCGACCATCGCCTGGCCGATCGGCGGAGCGTCCGGCTGAAGGACCTGCAGGACGAGGCCCTCGTCGTACCGCCGAAGGATCGGCCGCATCGGCAGCAGCTCGAGCGGAGCATGCTGGACCAGGGCATCCGGTGGTCCGTCGCGGTCGAGGCCGAAGGGTGGGAACTGCTGGTCCACTTCGTCCGTCTGGGAATAGGACCGGCCGTCGTCAACGGGTCCGTGCGGACGACGGGCGCCGTACGGAAGATCCCGATCAAGGATCTGCCGCCGGTGCGGTACTACGTCGTCACGCGCAAGGACCGCGGTGACCGGGTGGACGAGCTGAAGGGGATGTTGGCGTGAGCAGGGACAGCCGGCGGATCTCCAGGCTGCTCAGGCACACAGCAGGTGAGCGCGGGCTCACGATGAGTGCGGACGGCTGGGCGTCGATCGACGAGGTGCTGCGCGTGCTCGCGATGGACCGTTCCGCGCTCGACCAGGCGGTCGAGGACAACGACAAGCAGCGGTTGCAGGTGGACGGTGAGCGGATCCGGGCGTGTCAGGGGCACTCGCTGGCCGGGATGCCGGTGACGTGTGAAGCCTTGGAGAACAGTTGGGAACGGGTACACCCCGACCACCTGCTCTGGCACGGGACGAACGCCGCTGCGCTGGAAGGGATTCGGGTGCACGGTCTGCTGCCGGGACGGCGTACACATGTTCACTTGGCGCCGTCCAAGGACAGTCCGGTCGGCCGGCGATCGGCCGTAGAAGTCTTACTGGGTGTGGATTCCGGCGATTTGGCCGTCTATCGAGCACCCAACGGTGTGTTACTCACGCGGTCCGTCCCGCCGGATGCGATCGTAAGGGTCGACCCTGACCGGGCGGTGGGGTGGGCTAAGCGGGGACACAGTCCACCCTGCCTGGCTGGTCTGGCAGCTAGGCTCGGGCTGATTCGTCATCGAGAACTTGGGAGTCAATGTGGCCACCATCGAGGCCGTCGGCGCCCGCGAGATCCTCGACTCGCGCGGCAACCCCACTGTCGAGGTCGAGGTTCTGCTCGACGACGACACCGTCGCCCGGGCGGCCGTGCCGTCGGGCGCGTCCACCGGGCAGTTCGAGGCCGTCGAACTGCGTGACGGCGACAAGGCCCGGTACGGCGGCAAGGGTGTGCAGAACGCGGTCACCGCCATCCTGGAGGACATCGACAAGGAGATCGTCGGGTACGACGTCCACGAGCAGCGGCTGATCGACCACGCCCTGCTGGACCTGGATGGCACCCCGAACAAGGCCAAGCTGGGCGCGAACGCGATCCTCGGCGTCAGCCTCGCCGTCGCCAAGGCGGCCGCGGACTCGTCCGGCCTCCCGCTGTTCCGGTACGTCGGCGGCCCGAACGCGCACGTGCTGCCGGTGCCGATGATGAACATCCTCAACGGCGGCGCGCACGCGGACAGCAACGTCGACGTGCAGGAGTTCATGATCGCCCCGATCGGCGCGCCGACGTACGCCGACGCCGTGATGCAGGGCGCCGGCGTCTACCACGCCCTGAAGGCGGTGCTGAAGGAGCGCGGCCTGTCCACCGGCCTCGGTGACGAGGGCGGTTTCGCGCCGAACCTGTCGACGAACCGCGAGGCGCTGGACCTGATCCTGGTCGCGATCGAGAAGGCCGGCCTGCAGCCGGGCAAGGACATGGCGCTGGCGATGGACGTCGCCGCAAGCGAGTTCCACACCGACGGCGTGTACGCCTTCGAGGGTGGCAAGAAGTCGGCCGACGAGATGATCGCCTACTACGCCGACCTGGTCGCGTCGTACCCGATCGTCTCGATCGAGGACCCGCTGAACGAAGAGGACTGGGACGGCTGGAAGAACCTCAGCAGCCGGCTCGGCGACAAGATCCAGATCGTCGGCGACGACCTGTTCGTCACCAACGTCGAGCGGCTGCAGCGTGGCATCACCGAGAAGGCGGCGAACTCGCTGCTGGTGAAGGTGAACCAGATCGGCTCGCTGACCGAGACCCTGGACGCGGTCGACCTGGCCCACCGCAGCGGCTTCACCTGCATGATGAGCCACCGCTCCGGCGAGACCGAGGACACCACCATCGCCGACCTGGCGGTCGCGACGAACTGCGGCCAGATCAAGTCCGGCGCCCCGGCCCGGTCCGACCGGACCGCGAAGTACAACCAGTTGCTCCGGATCGAGGAGGAGCTCGACGACGCGGCGGTCTACGCCGGCCGCTCGGCCTTCCCGCGGTTCAAGGGCTGATTGGATGGCCCCGTCCCGTCGGGAATCCGGTGCACGCCCCGGCTCGCGTCCGTCGAGCCGGACCCAGTCGCGTCCACCGGCCCGGCGGGGCGACCAGCCCAAACGCCGTACGACGGGAACCTCGGCCGAACCGGTCCGGACCCGGGGCTCCCGCAACCTCACCGGCCGGGCGGCCGTCGTACTGCTCGTGCTGGGTGCGCTGATCGTGTCCTACGCGCAGAGCCTGCGGGTGTGGTTCGACCAGCACCAGCAGATCACCGCGCTGCAGCAGGAGATCCGCGACCGGGAGAAGCGGGTCGGCGAGCTGAACGACGAGATCGCCCGCTGGGACGATGACGCGTACGTGAAGGCGCAGGCGCGGCAGCGGCTCGGCTGGGTGATGCCGGGCGAGGTCGGCTACCGCGTGATCGGCGCGGACGGGAAGCCGATCGGTGCGCCGCCGGAGCCGTCGACGCCGTCCGACGCGTCGGCCGATGAGCAGCAGCCGACCTGGTACACGAGGCTGTGGGGGAGTGTCGAGGGAGCCGGCAAGCCCGCGGTCCCGTCGACTCCGAGGCCGGCCAAGCCGACCCCGAAGCCGATCCTGACCCCGTCTCCGAAGGCGACCCGGTGAGCGTCAGTCCCGCAGATGAAGTAGCAGTCGGCAAACAATTGGGCCGGACCCCGCGGGGCATCCGGTCCGTGGCCCACCGCTGCGGCTGCGGCCTGCCCGACGTGGTCGAGACCGAGCCCCGGCTGCCGGACGGCACGCCGTTCCCGACCACGTACTACGTGACCTGCCCGCGCCTCGCGTCCGCGATCGGGACGCTCGAGGCCGAGGGCATGATGAAGGAGATGACGGACCGGCTCGGCACCGACGAGGACCTGGCCGCGCGCTATCGCGCCGCCCACGAGTCCTACCTGGCGCACCGCGAGTCGATCGAACACGTCGAGGAGATCGCCGGCATCACCGCCGGCGGCATGCCCACCCGAGTCAAATGCCTCCACGTCCTGGCCGGCCACTCCCTGGCCACCGGTCCCGGCGTCAACCCGCTGGGCGACGAGGCCCTGGAAGCCCTCCCCGACTGGGGCCGCCGAGGCCCCTGTGTCTGAGCGAGTCGCGGCGGTCGACTGCGGTACGAACTCGATCCGGCTGTTGATCGCGGACCTGGTTGACGGTGCTCTGGTCGAGGTGGACCGGCGGATGGTCATCGTGCGGCTCGGGCAGGGCGTGGATGCGACTGGAGCCTTCGCACCTGAGGCGTTGGAGCGGGTGTTCGCGGCTTCAGACGAGTTCGCGGCGGCGGTCCGGACGGCCGGTGCGACCCGGACCCGGTTTGTGGCGACCTCCGCGGCACGCGACGTCAGCAACCGGGACGAGTTCTTCGCGGGCATCTCGCAGCGTTTCGGCGTGCAGCCGGACATCGTCTCGGGCGCCGAGGAAGCCGAACTCAGCTTCCGCGGCGCAACCGACGCACCCGACATCCCCGGGCCGTATCTCGTGGCCGACATCGGCGGCGGCTCCACCGAGCTGGTCCTGGGTGACGCCGGGGGAGTGATCGCGGCCGAGTCACTCGACATCGGCTCGGTGCGGTTGACGGAGCGGCACGTCACCTCCGACCCGACCACACCGCACGAACTCGCCGCCATCACCAAGGACGTCGACGCCTTGCTCGACGCCACGACGGTGCCGATCGGCCAGGCCCGGGCGCTCGTCGGCGTCGCCGGGACCGTCACCACAGTCGCCGCCGTCGCGTTGAAGCTGCCGGAGTACGACCGGTCGCAGGTCCACCACGCCCGGATCGCCGGTCCGGTCCTGCGCGACACGATCACCTGGCTGACGAACTCCAGTCGCGCCGAGCGTTCCGCCGTACCGGTGATTCACCCAGGACGGGTGGACGTGATCGGTGCGGGCGCCCTGATCCTGCAGCGGTTGTACGACCGTCTGGCGGTGGACGAAGTACTGGTCTCCGAGCACGACATCCTGGACGGCGTCGCCCTCTCGCTCGGCTGAGCCCGGATCTCCAGGCCATTGCAATCGCGCAGGATCCGCTGCGTCGAGCGTGCTGCCGGTCAGTCGGCCGGATTGTGATGGCCTGGGCGTCCGCGGGCAATCAGCGGTTGCGGATGCCGTCGAGGGCGATCGCGAGGACCCGGTCGCGCTGTGCGTCGTCGACGTACCCGGCCGCGGTCAGGCCGCTGACCATCCGCAGGACGTCGTCGAAGTTCACATCCGCGCGGGCGTCGCCGGACTGCTGCGCCTGCTCGAACAGCGGCGTGCCGGCGGCGTACATCGCCTCGCGGGCAGCCTTGAAGCTGTCGGACTCGCGGTTCAGCGACTCGTAGATCGCGCGCTTGGTCGCGGCGTACCCGACGAACCGGCGCAGCCAGGTGGTCAACGCCTCCCACGGCGGCAGGTCGGCCACGTCCTCGGCCTCGATGCAGAGTTCCTCGATCTCGCCGAGGTAGACCGCGTTCAGCAGGTCCTGCCGGGTCGGGAAGTTGCGGTACAGCGTGCCGATGCCGACACCGGCCTGGCGCGCGATCTCCTCCAGCGACGCCTCGACCCCCTTCGCGGCGAACGCGTCCCGGGCGGCGGTGAGCAGGGCGTCGAAGTTCCGCCGCGCGTCGGCCCGCTGCGGCCGCCGTACGTCGACCCGCAACGCCGGCCTGGTCTGATCCACACTTCACCCTAACGACTTGGAATCGGAGGTATGCCTCCGTTATAGTGGAGGCATACCTCGACTTTACCAGGCTGCGGACCTCTGACGCCGCCGTCCGCGGCGTACTCACACCCTTTCGAAGGACTTCTGCATGCCTGGAAGTAGTAACTCGCCACGCCTGACGCTGGCTGTGCTGGCGACCGTCGTGGCCGCGTTCTCGATGTTGCAGTCGCTGGTCAGCCCGGCGCTGCCGGTCATCCAGCGCGACCTGGGTACGACGGCGAGCACCGTCACCTGGGTGTTCACCGCACTGCTCCTGTCGGTCTCGGTGGCGACCCCGCTGCTCGGCCGGATCGGCGACATGGTTGGGAAAGAGCGCACACTTCTGATCGCGCTGGCTGCCCTCGCGGTCGGCTGTCTGCTCGCTGCGATCGCGCCGAACATCGGCGTACTGATCGGAGCCCGGGTGGTCCAAGGACTCGGCGGCGCGGTGTTCCCGCTCGCGTTCGGCATCATCCGCGACGAGTTCCCGTCCGAGCGGGTGCACCCGGTCCCACGGCAGCTGCCGATCGTTCCCGGTCCCCGGCTCCAGCACCTCCCACTCCAGGAGTACGACGCCCGCCGTACGCAGAACGCCCAAGTGACCGGCCCGCGCGGGATGCCTCGCGTGGGCCGCGTTCACGCGTGGGAAGACGATCATCGGCGTACTGGCCATCCCCTCGCAGAGCACGGTCAACGCCTGGTTGTCACCGATCCCCAGCGCCAACTTGGCGACCGTGTTAGCACTGGCAGGCGCCGCAACAAACAGATCGATCGGCGGATGTGGCCGCGCCTCATCGGGCCGCCGGGGCTGCGATCGCACCGGTAGGCCGGTGATCCGCTGCAGCTCCGATCGCTCAGCGGGCGCCAGCCACTCAGCCGCCGTTGGCGTCAGCGTCAGCGCCACCTGATGCCCCCGGTCCAGCAGCGGCCGGACCAGGCCGTTCCGCAACTGCTCTACTCCACCGGTTGCCGATGCGACGACTCCTACGACTGGCATGTCTCTAGTCTGAGGGGGTGAAGCTGCCGCATCCGTTGACGGGGGAGTTGTTCGAGAGTCCGGTGCCGCCGGGGACCGGTTGGCCGGAGGATCCCGCCGTACGGCGTACTCCGGTGGCTCAGGACGCTGCCGACGTACTGCGGCTGTCGGCGACCGGGGAGCTGGCGGAGCTGGAGGCCCGGGTGTCGGTGTGCCGGGCCTGTTCGCGGTTGGTGGAGTGGCGGGAAGAAGTTGCCCTGGGCAAGCGGAAGTCGTTCGCCGACCAGCCGTACTGGGGCCGGCCGATCGCGGGATGGGGTTCCAGGGAGCCGCGGATCCTGATCGCCGGGCTGGCTCCCGCGGCCAACGGCGGCAACCGGACGGGCCGGGTCTTCACCGGCGACCGTTCCGGCGACTGGCTGTTCGCCGCCCTGCACCGCGTCGGCCTCGCCAACCAGCCAACCAGCGAACACGCCGGCGACGGACTCCACCTGATCGCCACCCGAATGATCGCCGCCGTCCGCTGCGCCCCACCCGCCAACAAACCCACGCCCGGCGAACGCGACACCTGCACCCCCTGGTTCCGCCGCGAACTCGAACTGTGCCTGCCCACCACCCGAGCCATCGTCTGCCTGGGCAAGTTCGGCTTCGACGCACTCCTCAACGCACTCCAGTCCGTGGGAGCCGCCGTACCCAAACCCCGGCCCAAGTTCGGCCACGCAGTCGAACACCGCATCGGAGACGTCACCGTCCTGGGCTGCTTCCACCCGAGCCAGCAGAACACCTTCACCGGCAAGTTGACCGCCCCCATGCTCGACGCCGTCCTCTCCCGCGCCAAGTCCCTCGCAGACCTCACCTGAGCGACTCGAGCATCCGCCGTCAGCGCCCTGCGCCGCGAACGCTTCCGGAGGGCGGATGAACGCCGCATTCTGGGAGGATGCCGACGCGGATCCGCGACCGCAGCCGGATCGCACGCAGGCAACGAGGGGGCGGACGATGGCGCACAAATCGCTGTGGAGCAGGCTCGTGCTGCTCGGGACGCCGCTCGCCCTGGCCGTGCTCGAGTTCTTCCATCCGGACGCGGGGAATGCTGCCGACGCCATAGACCAGGGGAACTGGTTCTTCTGGTTCCACATGATCCAACTCCCTCTCGTCGGGCTGATGGCCTTGGCGGTCTACTTGCTGACTGAAGACCTGGAGGGCCGGGCGGTGACCGTCAGCCACTGGGCCACGGGAGTCTTCGCCGTCTTCTTCAGCGCGTACGACGCCGCCGCAGGGATCGCCACCGGCTTCGCCCTCCGCAACGCGCAGGAACTCTCGCCTCAGGAACAGTCCGTCGTCTACGAGGCAGTGAAGGACATGCCGGGCGTGAGCTCGATCTTCAGCCTCTCGATCGTCGGAACGGGCGCCTGGGTGGTGGCGCTGGTCTCGGCGGCGATGGCCCTTCGGCGCGCCGGAGCGTCCCGGATCACCTTCGTGCTGCTGATCCTGGCAGGCGTCTTCCTCCTCGGCGGGCACCCCTTCCCCGGCGGCACCCTCGCCTTCGGCTCCTTCTTCCTCGCCACCCTCTCCCTCGAACTCACCCCAAGAAGTCACCCCACAACCGCCTGACCCCAGCCACAAGCCCCGGGACCCACGCCTCCAGCGCTGATGTGAACGTGAGGTTCGACACGCGACGTCACAGTCGGGATGGCTGCGGGGTCATATGAGTGTCCGCGGATGCGGCTGGTGTGGAGGATGACCAAGGAGGTCGAGCCATGGACCGCCGATGGAGCAACCTGCGAGCAAGGGTGTTCCCCGACCATTGGTCGCTGCTGTTCGGCCAGATCGCCTTCTACAGCTTCGTCATGATCGTGCTCAGCGGCGTGGTCCTGACCGCGTACTACGATCCGTCGGTCGATCACGTTGTGTACGACGGACCGTACGCACCGCTGAACGGTACAGGGATGTCACGGGCACTGGATTCGACCATGGCGATCACCTTCGAGGTCCGCGGTGGGCTGCTGATGCGCCAGCTCCATCACTGGGCCACGCTGATCATGGTGGCGGCGATCACGCTGCACCTGTTGCGGCTGTTCTTCACCGCCGGGTTCCGCCGGCCACGGCGCCTGAACTGGCTCGTTGTCTTCGGGCTGCTCATCGTCACGCTGGGCGCAAGCCTCACCGGCACCTCACTCCCGGACGACATGGCGTCCGGTACGAGCCTCGCCGTACTCGACGGTGTCCTGCAGGCGACTCCGCTCGTCGGCTCTGCCCTGTCGGCCCTGCTGTTCGGGGGAGACTTCCCGGGCGATGTGATCGCGTGGTTCTACCCGTTGCACATCGTCGTCCTGCCCGCCGTACTCGTCGTCCTCTTCGTTGCCGGCGCGGTCCTCGCGCTCCGGCACAAGCCCGCGCAGTTCGCAGGACCCGGGCGGACGGAAGAGAACGTGGTGGGACGTCCGGCGACCGTGGCCGCGGTCAAGAGTGCCGGCCTGTTCTGCATCGTCGCGGGCGTTGCGCTCTTCATGGCCGCGACGGCGACCATCAACCCCGTCTGGCTGTACGGCCCCGCGGATCCGGCGAACGCGTCGGCCGGTGTCGGCCCGGCGTGGTATCTCGCCTTCCTCGACGGCTCGCTCCGGCTGGCGCCGGGCTGGGAGTTCGTCTGGTGGGGCAAGACTTTCAGCGTCGCCGTCCTGCTGCCGGTCGCGGTCTGCACGCTGTTCCTTCTGCTCGTAGCCGTCTACCCGTTCATCGAGGAGCGGCTGACCGGCGACCGGAGGGATCACCACCTCCTCGAGCGGCCGCGCAACAACCCGACCCGAACCGGCATCGGCGTCGCCGGTATCACCTTCTACGGCGTCCTCTGGGCCGCAGCCGGCGCCGACACCATTGCCGTGCAGTTCCACCTCTCGGTCAACGCACTCCTGCACATCTTCCAGGTCCTCCTGATCCTTGGCCCGCCCGCCGCACTCCTGATCACCCGCCGCATCTGCTTCAGCCTGCAGGACCGTGACACGCAGATCGCGGTCCACGGCATCGAGACCGGCCAAGTAGTCCGGCTCCCGGACGGCGGATACGTCGAGAAGCACCGTCCAGTCGACGCATACCGGCGCTGGCGCCTCGCGGGCGGATCCGCAAAAGGCCGCTCGCTGACCGCACACACCACCCCCGGCACGAGCGACGCAAAGCACGAAGACGCCGAATAGCAGGCACGAGGAACGTGCTCAGCGGCGCAGCCTGCGGGCGCAGGTATCGCATTGCTAGGGTGGCGCGCCATAAGGCACGCAGACGTCGCGGTCGAGGCGCGCTGCAGTAGCGACGAATGGAGGCTTGGGACGCAATGTTCCTGCTTCAGATGTCGGGCGTTCCAGGTTCTGGGAAGTCCACCGTCGCCGCCCACGTCGTAGACACGTATGGTGCGGTTGCCGTTGACTACGACGTCATCAAGTCCGCTGTTCTCGACGCGGGCTTCGACCTCGCCACGAGTACCAAAGCGGCGTACGAGGTCATGTACGCGCAGGCGCGTCACGTGCTCGCTCAGCGCCATGATGTGATCATGGACAGTCCGTGTTTTTGGCCGAGGATCCTGACCGAGGGCATGGAGATCGCCAGGGAGCACGATGCGAGCTACAGATACATCGAGTGCCAGATTCGTGATCTGAAGCTCCTCGACGAGAGGCTCCGTCGGCGGCCTCGGCTGAGAAGCCACCGTCGCGGCGTTGACCATCCGCCAGTGGACCTCGGTGACGAGCTGGTGGACGGCGAGGCGTTCTTCCGCGATGGGATGAACCGCGTTCAACGTCCCTTGGACAACTACCTCCAGTTGGACATGCACCGACCGCTGGCCGAAGTTCTGCCCGAGGTCGACATCTATCTGAAGCCATAGGCTGAAGATGCTGTGCCGACCTCAGCGGTCGACCATTAGGTGCTTCAGACGGTCTCGGGTACCGCTGCCACGCCGGTGCTGGGGTGGCAGCGGTACCCGACCGAGGTTCTTCGCGAGGTACTGCTGGCGGTAGTTCCGTGGACACCTACGAGCGGTGTGGCCCAGCTGTTCCGGTGACGAGTCGCGACCTGATCACTGGGTTCTGGGTTGCGGCTTGAATCGTCGAACCTCATGGGGCCAGCCGCAGCCTTCCGCGATCTTGCCGGCCCACATCTTGGCGGCCTCGTCGTCGGCAACGTCCACCACGGCGAACCCGCCCAGGAACTCCTTGCTCTCGACGTACGGTCCGTCGGTGATCAACACTTCGCCGCTGGTGGGGTCGGCGCTGTAGACCGGGCCATCCTCCTCCTCCAGCCCACCGGCGAACACATACACGCCAGCAGCCTTCATCTCCTCCACGACCGCCATGGCGAGCGGCCCGCGCCCGCGGAACCACTCCTCGGTGTGGTCGCCCACCCACTGCTGGTTGAAGTAGATGAGGTACTCGGTCATGTCTCCTCCTTGTCCCGGCAGCCTCTCACCAGTCCTACGAACGTCTCGCCCCGGATCCGACAGACTCCCGCCAAAATCTTCACGGCCACGAGTAATCCGACCGCACCCCGCAGATCAGAGTAGAAATGCCCGGGACGGTCATGACGTCGTCGGATCGGAAGACGACACACTTCAAGAGATGGCCCGCTCGATGCAACCGGCACCGGTAGCCATCGAGCTGGTGCAGTCTCACATCCGGGATCTCAGTACGTCGAACTCGCAGCCTGGCGAGTTCGGGTCGAAGCCGTGCTCGATCAGCCAGCGGGACGCCAGCAAGCTTCGCAGCGACCACCACGCGCGGATCACGTCGAGGTCGACGTCGGTGCCGTAGCCGGCGGCGACGTCGGCGAGGTGCTCCTCGTGTCCGAGCGTCAAAATGGCCAGGTCGAACATCGCATCGCCCTGGCTCGCCTCGGACCAGTCGATGATGCCGGTGAGCTTGTCACCGTCGACGAAGACGTGGGTGATCTGCAGATCCCCGTGCGTGAACACCGGTGTCCATGGCCGGAGCGCGGATTCGGCGATCTCGCGGTTGCGCGTGACCAGCTCGGTGGGAAGGGTGCCGCTCGTGATGAGCCACTCGCATTCGGCGTCGAGGTTCGCGGCGATCTCGTCGCGGCTGCTCCGACCGGGCCATGGCGGCAGCGGCGCGTCGTGCAACATTCGGATGGCGGCACCTGCCGCGGCCCATGCTGCCGGCGACGCGGTCGACGGCTCACCGAGACGGCCGAGTGCCATCCCCGGGAGGGCAGCTATCGCGAGCACGGGCGGCTTCCGCCACAGGATCTCCGGAGTCGGGACCGGCGCCAGCGCCATCGCCTCGACCTCGACGTCGATGTTCCTCTGCTCAGCGTCGATCTTCAGGAACACATCACCGACGCGCAGAGTCACGCGCTCGCTATGGGCAACGACGACCTCGACCTCCTCCACGTCGGCCATTGTCGCGGGGATGCCCACTGACGTCACCGGAATTACCAAGCCCGCAACGCTCAGCGCTGGGTCTCGCCCGGAGGCCACGTCGAGCCGGACGGACACCCCGCCGACGTCAGAATCGGATGTGCCCGGGACGGGATTCGAACCCGTATGCCTTTCGGCCGCGAGGTTTAAGCTCGCTGCGTCTGCCGTTCCGCCACCCGGGCCCTGCGGCAAGCACTGACCTTACAAGCTACGAGATCTGATGGGGATTCTCCGCATCCGCGTCATCCGCCGACCACGTCGCAATCGACTGAGCGAGCAGGGCGAGCAAGGTCAGCGAGCGGGGCGAGCGCGAATGGGCGGGCGAGGTTCTCCTATTTGTAGACCTTGCGGGGGTAGATGGCGTGGGCGCCGGCTACGCGGTCGAGGAAGAGTTTGCCGTTGCAGTGGTCGATCTCGTGCTGGAGGGCGCGGGCTTCGAAGGCGTCGGTGGTGATGGTGACCTGGTCCGTCGTACCGGGGAGGACGCCGGTGACCGTCAGGCGGGTGGCGCGTTTGACGTCGCCGGTGAAGTCGGGGACGGACATGCAGCCCTCGCGGCCCTTCTCCTGCCGCGAAGCCTCGACCACGACGGCGTTGCAGAGTACGAAGATCCCGTGGGAGGTCCGCGTCTTCGGGTGCTCGGTCACGTCGAGCGAGAACATCTGGGCCGCCACGCCCACCTGCGGCGCCGCCAGCCCGACGCAACCAGGTGACACGCGCATGGTGGCGACCAGGTCCGCGGCGAGCTGGATCATCGCCGGGTCGAGTGGATCCACGGTCGCGCCTTCGGTGGCCAGGACCGGATGCGGCGCACGCAGTACCTCCAGTACTGCGCCTTCGACGCTCAACTCAGCGGGGGACCAGCCGGTGATCACGGTCACAGCTCGTCGCTCTCCGCCGAGCGCAGGGTGACGCCGACGCCGAGTTCCTCGGCGGTGATCTCCAGGGCGCGGTTGAGCATCTCGAGTTCGGCGGTCAGCGGCAGCTCGACCTCCGCGGTCAGCACGTACAGCTCCCCGCTCAGTCGCGTGGTCAGGTCGGTGATCGTCCCGCCCGCGCTGGCGATCATCCGCGTCACCGCGGCCACGATCCCCGGTCGGTCGGCGCCGTGCACACTCAGGATGTACGACGGACCGATCGGTGCGTGCTCGTGTTCGGGGCCGACCTTGCGGACCGTGATCACCAGCTCCCCGCGCAGCGGCTCGATCGCGGCCTTGACCTCCTCGAACGGCCCGGAGCAGACGATCATCATCGCGAAGTGGCCGCGCAGCAGCGTCATCGTGGAGTCCTCGAGGTTGACTCCGGTGCCGGCCAGGGCCTCGGTGACGTCCGCGATGATGCCCGGGCGGTCCGGACCGATGACGGTGACTGCGAGCTGACTCATGCCCGGAAACCTACCGTCCGACCTAAGTAGCCGAAGAAGCGACTTCGGTATCCGGACAGCCGCGAAACCGCCGGAGAGCGCTTACGCACCGCTACATTCGTGTCATGACCGAGTCCCAGGCTCGCCCTCGGCGCAGCACGCGCTACTGGATCGTGGACTCGCTCGTCTTCGTCGTCGCGGTGTTCACCGGCTTCATCCTGTACGAAGACGGCAGCAAGGACCCAGTGAGCCAGGAGCTGCTTGCCTTCGACTTCATCTTCGGGATGGCGCTCTGCCTCACGCTGTGGTTCCGGCGTCGCTGGCCGGTCCAGCTGGCGTTGCTCTCGGCCGCGATCGGCACCTTCTCGGACACGGCCGGCGGGGCCGGGGTCGTCCTCATCCTGACCGTGGCCATCCACTGCCGGCTGCGAACCACCCTGTTCGTCTTCGCGGTCAACGCGGTCAGCCTGGCGATCTACATCCAGGTCAGGCACAAACCGGAGACCGAAGCCCTGATCGTGGCCGCCGTGGCGATCTACATCGCGCTGATGGCCTGGGGCCTGTACATCCGCTCCCGTCGCCAGCTCCTGCAGACGCTCCGCGACCGCGCCGAGCGGGCCGAGATCGTCGCCAAGCTCCAGGCGGAGCAGGCCCAACTGCGGGCCCGCGAGGAGATCGCTCGCGAGATGCACGACGTACTCGGCCACCGGCTGTCCCTGCTCAGCGTGCACGCCGGCGCGCTCGCCTTCCGCCCCGATGCGTCCACTCAGGAGGTCTCCGGGGCGGCCGAGATCATCCGGGCCAGCGCCCATCAGGCGTTGCAGGATCTCCGCGAGGTGATCGGCGTACTGCGGGCGCCCGTCGGTGAGCTCCCGCAGCCGACGTTCGCCGACCTGCCCGTGCTGGTCGAGGGCTCGAGGGAGGCCGGCCTTCCGGTCGACTTGGTCTTGGACGCCCCTGGCGCGATGCCGGAGCATGTCGGGCGTACAGCGTACCGGATCGTGCAGGAGGGGTTGACGAACGCACTCAAGCACGCACCCGGCGAACCGATCCGGATCAGCGTGACCGGTGCCCCCGGCAACGGTCTGTTCGTGGAGGTGCGCAACCCCGCTCCGAACCGGCGGCGTGGAGACGGGAAGGGCCTGCTCGGACTCAGTGAACGGGCCGCGCTGGTCGACGGCCGACTGGAACACGGCCGGACCCCCGACGGCGAGTTCCGGCTCTTCGCTTGGCTACCGTGGCCGGCATGACTATCCGCGTATTGATCGTCGACGACGATCCGCTGTTGCGGGCGGGGCTGAAACTGATGCTCGGCGGCGCTCCGGACATCCGGGTGGTCGGCGAGGCCGGCGACGGCATCGGCGTGCAGGGGCTGATCGACCGGCTCGCGCCGGACGTCGTACTGATGGACATCCGGATGCCTGGCACCGACGGCCTGACCGCGACGGAGGCGGTACGGCGTCGTCCGGGCGCGCCCGAGGTTGTCATCCTGACCACGTTCGACGCCGACGAACACGTTCTCCGGGCACTTCGCGCCGGCGCGGCCGGGTTCGTGCTCAAGGACACCCCGCCGGGAGAGATCGTCGATTCGGTACGACGGGTGGCCGCCGGACAACCCGTCCTCTCGCCGACCGTGACCAAGCGCCTGATGACCCGGGTCGCGGCCTCCGGCACCGACCAGCGCAAGGCCAAGGCACTCGAGCGGCTGGCCGAGTTGAACGACCGGGAGCGGGAGATCGCCGTCGCGGTCGGCGAGGGAAAGTCGAACGCCGAGATCAGCGCGACCCTTTACCTCAGCGTCCCGACCGTGAAAACCCACGTGTCCCGCATCCTGACCAAACTCGACCTGAACAACCGGGTCCAGATCGCCCTGCTCGTCCACGACGCAGGCCTGCTCCACGATTAGCCGACACCCGGGCATCACGCGTTGGCCACCTTGGACTTCTAACGTCGGACCGTCCGTCCGCCCCCACCGGAGGTTCATCCATGCGCTGGCTCGCTGCCGGTCTCGCCGTCGTTCTCCTGCTTCCCGCCGTACCGGCGCGGATCGGGCCGGTCGCGGCTCCGGCGGGTACGTGACCTTCGCGCCCGGTGCGAAGGTGCGGATGCGGATCGGCATCTCCTACGTCAGCCTGGCCGGCGCCGAACAGAACCTGCGGGCGGAGGTCCGGCCGCAGGCGACCGTCGATCGGCTCGCGTCCGACGGCCACCGCGAATGGCGGCGCGAGTTGGAGAACGTCCGCATCACCGGTGGTACCGACGCGCAGCGGACGACCTTCTACACCGCGCTCTATCACGCGATGCTCCAGCCGAACGTCTTCAACGACGTTGACGGCCGCTACCTCGGCAGCGACTGGCAGATCCATCGGCTCGCGCCGGGCCAACGAGCGCAGTACGGCACGTTCTCTGGCTGGGACCAGTATCGCGCCCACATCCAGCTGCTCGCCCTGCTGAAGCCGGACATCGCGGGCGACTTCGCTCAGTCGATGTACCAGTTCGCCCAGCAGAACAAGGGGATCTGGGACCGCTGGCTGCACAACAACGGACCCACGCACGTGATGACCGGCGATCCGGCCGCGCCGACGCTGGCGACCTTCGCGGCGATGGGGGTCCGCAACTTCGATGCCCGCGGCGCCTACGACTCGTTGGTGCGCCAGGCAACGGTGCAGAACGCCGACGCCGAGAACGACGGTGGTTGCCCCGGGCAATGCACCGGACAACGACCTGCCTTGAACACCTATCTGGCCGAGTAGTACGCACCACAGGACGCCTGCCACTGCTGGGGCGGCGCCGCGGAGACACTCGAGAACTCGCTCGCCGACTTCTCCCTGGCGCAGTGGGGCTCGCGGCTCGCGCCGACGTACGGTCGTTGAACGATCGCGGTAGCTGGTGGAAGAACACCTACGATCCGGCGGTCGGTTACCAGCGGGCCCGGAAGGCCGACGGCACCTGGCAGCCCGGGTTCACCCCGTCGACCGATGTCGGGTTCGCTCAAGGCTCCAGTGCGACGTACACCTGGATGGTCCCGCAGGACGTCTCCGGGCTGGCCTCGATGATGAACGGCGCAGCGGTCGAGCGGCTCGACGCGTTCTT
Organism: uncultured Actinomycetota bacterium; assembly: GCA_963770725.1. GTDB lineage: Bacteria > Actinomycetota > Actinomycetes > Propionibacteriales > Kribbellaceae > Kribbella. Next base: position 621,545 of record CAVYQT010000001.1, on the reverse strand, counting down.
CCACGACGAGAACGGCAACTGGGCGGTCAAGGGCGGCAGCGCACTCCGGTACGACCCGACCAACGAGCCCGGACTGCACACGCCGTGGCTCTACAACGGACTCGGCGTCGCCTGGAAGACCCAGGCGGCCACGCGCGAGATCGTCGACACCGTGTACGGCGTGGGTCCGGCCGGCCTACCGGGGAACGACGATCTGGGCACGCTGTCCGCCTGGTACGTGTTCGCCGCGATCGGCCTGTTCCCGCAAACCCCGGGCCGAGCGGAACTCCTGGTCGGCAGCCCACTCTTCCCGAAGGTCGAGGTACGACGAAGCAACGGCGTCCGGCTGACCGTCGAGGCTCCGGCGACCTCGGACACCAACCAGTAGGGGGCCGACCGGAGTACGCCGGAAACCGGCAATAGGCGCTTCCCTGGCTCTGAGCGGCCGCCTGTTTCCGTAGAGCGGGTGTGATTTCGCTAGAGTCGCGCCTGGCACGGGGCTATCGGGTTCGGGTGGGTGGCTGGTGACGTCGATCGAGCGGACTGCGTATCGTCAATGCGGTGGTGTTCGCGTCGATCGCGGCGCGGATGAGTGGCCCTGACGCGTCGGGGCTGGATGCGATGCTGGTAGTGGATCCTGTGCGGCGCCGCAGCGATTTCGACCGGGTGAAGACGGTGGCGGGCGCGGCGACGGTCGGCAAGCTCAAGGAGCACGTGGAGCATCTGAGGTGGCTGGATGCTGTGGGCCCGACCGAGGTGTGGTTGGCGGATGTGCCGCCGGCGAAGGTGGCTCATTTCGCGGGCGAGGCGCGGGTGACCGATGCCGCCGATCTGGCCAAGTACGGGATGGCCAGGCGCCAGGCGTTGATCGCGTGTCTGGTCCACACGGCCAGGGTGCGGACCCGTGACGACATCGCCACCATGTTCTGCAAGCGGCGCGCGGCGATCCACAAGAACGCCCGGGAGCGTCTCGAGGTGCTGCAGGCGGCGAACCGGGCCGAGTCCGAGCGGCTGCTGGAGACTTTCGGTGAGGTCCTCGCCGTGGTCCGTGAAGCTTTGGACGTGTCCGTGTCCGGCGACGAGCAGCCTGGCACGGCGGCGGCGATGGCTGACGCGGTGTATGCGCGGACCGGGCGGCTGGTGGTGGGTGCGTTGGAGCAGGCCGGCGGGGTGGGTGCGCTGTCGACGGCGCACGAGGAGGTCACCGCTCACCATGGCAACAACTATTTGCCGTTCGTGGAGAAGTTCTACCGGGGCAGTCGCCCGGCGCTGTTCCAGGTGCTGGAGGTGCTGGATTTCCAGCCGACCAGCGCAGACAAGACCGTGGCGGCCGCGGTGGCGTTCCTGCGTGCTCACCGGGGCCGGACCGGTGAGCATCTACCGACCCGGGTCGGGGAGACCGAGGTTGATCTGTCGTTCGCTTCGGAGAAATGGCACCGGATTATCTTCGATGCCCGGCGGCCGGGCCGGATGGTGCGCCGGCACTTCGAGGCGTGCGTGTTCTCGTATCTGGCTTCTGAGCTGCGTAGTGGTGACATGGCGGTGGTGGGGTCGGAGTCGTATGCCAACCTCGGCGACCAGTTGCTGTCCGCGCAGGAGTGCGGGCCGCTGGTTGCGGCGTACTGTGCTGAGGCGGGACTGCCCGCTGATGCTGCCGGCACGGTGGCCGAACTGCGGGTTCGGCTGGAGCAGGCCGCACACTGGGTCGATGAGGGGTATCCGGGGAATGCGGACCTGGTGATTTCGGAGGGCCGCCCGGTGCTGAAGCGCCGCAAGGGTAAGGAGCGGCGGCCATCGGCGCTGGAGCTGGAGGCGGCGGTGCTGGAGCGGATGCCTGAGCGGGGCATCCTGGACGTGCTGACTCATACCGCCTACCGGACTGGTTGGGCGCGGCATTTCGGGCCGGCGTCGGGTTCGGATCCGAAGATCAAGAACGCGCTGGGCCGGTACGTGCTGCTGACCTTCACCTACGGCGCGAACCTGGGCCCGGCTCAGGTGGCTAGGCACATGCACGGCCGGGTGTCGGTGCACGAGTTGGCCACGGCGAGCAAGCATGCCGACAGCAAGAAGATCAACGCGGCGTCGGCCGATGTCATCAACGCCCACGCCCAGCTGGACCTGACCTTGCTGTGGGGTGACGGGTCGCGGGTCGGCGCGGACGGCACTCAGATGGACACCTGGTCGGACAACCTGCTGGCCGAGTCCCACATCCGCTACGGCGGCTACGGGGGGATCGCCTACCGCCACATCGCCGACAACTACATCGCCTTGTTCTCCCACTTCATCCCGTGCGGGGTGTGGGAGGCCGTCTACATCCTGCAAGGCTTGCTGGACAACAAGAGCGACGTGCAACCCACCGAGATCCATGCAGATACGCAAGGCCAGTCGCTGCCTGTTTTCGGGCTCGCGTACCTGCTGGGGTTCGAGTTGTTGCCGCGGATCCGTAACTGGCAAGACCTGGTCCTTTACCGGCCGGGCCGCGACACCCGCTACCTGCACATCGATTCGCTGTTCTGGACCGACGCGGTCGACTGGCGACTGATCGAAACCCACTGGGACGATCTGATGCGGGTCGCGCTGTCGATCCGGGCGGGGAAGATCTCCTCGGCGACGCTGCTGCGCAGACTGGGCAACGAGTCCCGCAAGAACCGCATCTACCGGGCGCTGCGCGAAGTCGGCCGTGCCGTACGGTCGGTCGTGTTGCTGCGCTACCTGTCCGAGCCGGAACTCAGGGAAGGGATCACCGCGATCACCAACCGGGTTGAGGCGTTCCACGGATTCGCCAAATGGCTGTCATTCGGCCACGACGGCATCCTGGCCGGCAACGACCCCGACCACCACGAGAAGATCGTCAAGTTCAACGAACTCCTCGCCAACTGCGCGATCTACTCCACCACCCTGGACATCACCGCGGCCGCCAACGACCTCATCGCCGCCGGCCGCGAGATCGACCCCGAGGATCTGGCGACCATCACCCCCTACATCACCAGCAAGATCCGCCGATTCGGAGACTGGAAACTCGACCTGACCCCGCCGGCGCCCGCTGTCGCAGGCAGGCTTGACCTGGCACGGATGGACTGATGATGCGACCCGGTCACGCTTGTCGGTGCTGCGAATCCGGGGTGCGCTAGGTTGCCTGCCTGCCTGCCTGCCTGCCTGCCTGCCTGCCGTGCCTGCCTCTGATGGCTTTCCCGCTCCGCTCGGCGTCGACGACTTGCTGCCGGTGCTGGCGATGCTGCGTAGCCCTGCCGCGGTGCCCGGCGACGCGTGTACAGCGACGGCGGTGTTGCACCTGTCGCATGGCCTGGTCGGGGCCGCGGAGATCCAGGCGATGGCCGCTGAGTTGACCGCCCGCGCCGACGGCGCCGGTCATGCCCAGATTCATGCCGCTGCGCAGGAGGCCTTCGCCGCGGCCGGTGGCCCGCGACGAACTGCTGGCCCAGGTCCAGTGGCGCTCAGCCCGGCTGGTCCAATCCATCCAGGCGCTGGCCGATGACCTGGATCGCGACGACCCCTTGCTGCGCACCGCGCTGATCGCGGGCCGCCGCGAGTGGGGCTTGTTACCGCGGACATCACCTGCCCAGGTCTTTCCCGTACGACGTGGGCGGGACGTTCCACAGTTTGCTGTCGGCCATTCGGGTCAGCTCGGCGATCGAGAACGCCGGCTGTGGCCGGGTGTGCCGTGCCGCCTTCATCGCCGGAGAGTTGACGCTCGACAGATGGATGACGCTGCGATCAGGACGGTGGACGATGACGCTGTTGAAGATCACATCGGGGTCATCCGACTTGCCCGCCTTGGCCTGGTAGGAGGTGATGATCGATCCGTCCGGCCGGACCCTGCAGTTCGTCGTGGGCGGCTCGTTCGCGCACGACATGTCGTACTTGACGGTCTGGACCGAGGCCTCGAGGTGCGAGGCACCCTTGCCGTCGTCGACGACGACGGACACGGCGATGAAGTTGTCGCCCCACATCTGCGGTTGGGAGACCCGCAGGTCGGCCGGCAGCAGCCTCTTAAGGGTCTGGAGGGTGTTCGTCGGCGTCGCCTGTGCATTGGATGAAGTTGTGGCCGTTGGGGTCTTGATCTCAGCCGCCAGGGGCGGCGCCCCGGCGACCGGGGCCTCATTGGCGGGCTCGCCGCCGACGAGGTGAGCACCGCCGATGCCGATGCCGGCCGTGGCCAGTACCGCGCCGACCGCGGTGAGGCTGCGCAGGGCGGTGCGGCGGCGGCGCAGCGCCAGTCCGCGGCGCCGGCCGCGTGCGCCGAGGTCGGTCGACTCGGGCTCCAGGTTGTTGGTCGCGCGGCGGAGCAGGTCGGGGAGGGTGTCGTTGAGGTCGTTCATGAGGTGTCTCCTGGTTCGTCGGTTCAGGAACTGATCAGTTGGCTGGTTTGTTCGCCGAGGACGTCTCGGATCCGGTCGAGGGCCCGCGACGTCCTGTTCTTGATCGAGTTGGCGGTCTTGCCGAGATCGAGCGCGACCTGTTCGACGCTGCGATCTTCGAAGAACCGCAGCACCAGCACCGCACGATCAAGGGGAGCCAGCTGCGCCAGCGCCTGCTGCAGAGACAGCCTCAGCTCGAGGTCGCTCGTCGGTCCCGCGCGGTCAGGCACCGTCGAGATGGGCTGTTCGGTCCAACTTCGGCGTCGGCGCTGCGACAGGAATGTGCGGGTCAGGACGGTCTGTGCGTAGGCGGGCGGATTGTCGATCCCGCGCCAGCCCAGGAACATCTTCGCCAGCGTCTCCTGGACCAGATCCTCGGCGTGGTGCCGATCGCCCGCCAGCAGCCAGGCCGTCCGGTACAGGTGAGAGGTTCGTGCCCTGATGAAATCGTCGAAGTCGTCCGTGGCCATCGCTGCCCTTCCGTCGCGGTCTCACTGAGCTTGACGCTTCGGCACGCCGAATAGGTGTCAAACACCCACGCGGATCGGCTGTTGGCGCTCGATGAGCCCGGGTGGCGCCTCGGATGGCAGCGTCGCCGCGTGTCTGCCACCTGATCGGCGTGCGGAGGCGTCGTACAGGGTGGTGGACCAGCCCGGGGCGGTGCCTACAGCTGGGACCAGGACGTACGCGCACGTGCCGGCTGACCACGCGGCTGTTTCCCGGTGGTCGAACAAAGGGTCTGCCCGGTTCCGCAGGACGACGAAAGGACGTTGGCATGACCTCCATCACCCATCGAGCAAGGACTCCGGTGCGCCACCTGTGGCCGTGGATCGTTGTCGTGGCGCTGGCTGCTTCCCCACTCCTCCCGAGTGCTGGAGCGAGCGGCGCCAGTCCGCCGGTCTCGCCGGGGAAGGTCGATGAACCGAAATACGTCACGCTGATTACTGGTGACCGGGTCAAGGTGATTCAGCGGCCCGGTCAGCCCGAACTGGTAAGTTTCGAGCCTCGCGCAGGCAGCACCACCGGCGCGATCACCACCTACTCTGCCGGGCACACATTTGTCGTGCCGACTACCGCCCAGGCCGATGTGACACAAGGCCTGCTGGACCGCACGCTGTTCGACGTCACCACTCTGGTCGCGGAGAAGCGAGACGACGCGAATTCCGCGAGCATCCCTGTGATCGTGACGTACACCGGAACCCGCTCCGCAGCGACCGCCCGAGCCAGGCAAACCGCGGTACAAGGCTTGCGTGGAACACGAGTCCTGACCAGCCTCGGCGCGCGAGCCGGTACCGTCGCCAAGTCGACCGCTCGGGTCTTCTGGACCGCGCTGGCCGCGAATTCCGCGATCCAGCGGGTTAGACTCGATCGCCGGATCTCGGCCAAGCTGGACCAGAGCGTGCCGCAGATCGGCGCCCCGGCCGCCTGGGAACGCGGACTGACCGGCCGCGGCGTCAAGGTCGCCGTCCTCGACACCGGAATCGATCCGACCCATCCCGACCTGGCCGGCCGGATCGCCCAGTCGGCCAACTTCACCGATTCGCCCGACACTGTCGACCGCTTCGGTCATGGAACTCATGTCGCGAGCACCATCGCAGGCAACGGCGCCGCATCCGGTGGAAAGTACCGCGGTGTCGCACCAGAGGCCACCGTGCTCAACGGCAAGGTGCTCAACGACGACGGCGGCGGTTCGGAGTCCGGCGTGATCGCCGGAATGGAGTGGGCCGCCGCCCAAGGCGCCAAAGTGGTCAACCTCAGCCTGGGAAGCTGGTCCCCAAGCGACGGCACCGACGACCAGTCGCTGGCCCTGGATCGAATCAGCCGGGACAGCGGCACCCTCTTCGTCGTTGCCGCCGGCAACTGCGACGAGATCCGGCGGTTCTCGATCACGTCACCCGCAGCCGCCACGGACGCCCTGGCCGTAAGCAACCTGGAGCGCGACGGCTCGCTGAACGACAGCTCGTGCCGTGGACCTCGCCTCGGCGACGGCGCAGGCAAGCCGGACCTCTCGGCACCCGGTACCTCGATCGTGGCCGCCCGAGCCGCCGGCACCGACCTCGGTGACCCGGTGGACGAGCACTACACAACCCTCACCGGTACGTCGATGGCCACCCCACACGTGGCCGGGACCGCCGCGCTGGTCGCCCAGGCGAACCCCGACTGGAAGGCGCAGCAGCTCAGAACTCGACTGCAGTCGACCGCTGACCCGCAGGGCGCGAAGTCCGACGAGGAGGGCGCCGGCCGGGTCGACGCGGACCAGTCCACCGCGACCGGAGTCACCGTCGACACCGGCGAACTCGAACTCGGCCGGCTGCTATGGCCCTACCCGGCCAAGGACGAGATCAGCCGCGCTCTCACGTACCGCAACCCGACCGGCACCCCGGTCACCTTGCACCTTACGGTGTCCGTCGAACCGGGCCAGGCCGCGCCGAAGCTGAGCGCGGACCGGCTCGTCATCCCCGCGAACGCTCAGGCGACCGTCACCGTCACCGCCGACCGCGCCGCGGCCGGACCGGGCTACTTCGCCGGCCGGGTCACCGCCACAGCCGCCGGAGCCGGCCCACTGGTCACGACGATCAACTGGTCCACTGAAGCGGAGCGATACCCGCTGACCGTGAACGGTATCGACCGCAGCGGCGCGAAAGCCAACGTCAGTTACTCGATCGCTCCGCTCGACTCCGACCCTGGCGAGATCGGCAGTCTGCCCGAGATGCGGAACGGCACGGCGACAGTCCGGCTGGCTCCTGGCCGGTACCAGGTCGTCGCGGCCGTACTTTCTCCCGCGACCGACATGCGGCCGGAGACGTTCGACCTGGCCGCCGGCGACGAAATCGCGCTCACCAGCGAGACCTCGGTGACCATGGACATGCGTACGACCCGTCCGGCCCGCATCGTCCCGCGGGACGACGACAAGGTCGCGCCGGCCGACCGGACGATGAGTTACCTGGCCAAGAACGAGGCCGGCGCGATCACGGGCGGCTTCCTCATCGACTGGCCCGCCGCGGCCGAGCGATCCGCTGCGACCGGCTCGAGCCGTCCGCTGACCACCGGCAACTCCGAGTTCGTGCTCGGATCCCGCCTGTTCGCGCCCCAGTACACCGCCGCGGTGCGCGGCGGTCCTCCGGTGCCGGTCCTCCCGTTCTGGGGCGGGCCCACGTTCACCGGCACCCGCGATCTCCAGTTGTTCGACGCGGGTCTGGCCACACCCGACGATCTCACCGGAGTCCGCGGCAAGCTCGCTCTGATCCGCCGGACAGACACGGACCCGCGGCCCAACGGCGAGCTGGTGAAACTCGCCGAAGCCGCGGGCGCCACCGGGGCACTGGTCTACACCACAGATCGCCCCGGGGACAACGCGGTGCACGGTCCTTGGCAAGGCCGTGACCCGATCGAGGCGACGATCCCGGCGATGCGGATCTCCAGGATCACCGCGGGCCTCCTGCTCGACCGCCTGAAGTCCGGACCAGTGGTGATGCGGGTGGTCGGGCAGGCCGAGCCGTCGTACCTCTACGACCTCACGCAGTCCTGGCCGGACCGGATCCCCGCAGTCGGAAGTGTGCAGGTCGCGCCGGATCAACTGGCCCGGCTCGACGAGACATTTGGAGCACACACGACCGGCATGGAGGTCTACACGGCCCGCGGCGGCTACACCCCGGGCGGCAGCCTCTTCGTCGGTCGCAGCGTGAGCCGCAAGGCACCGTACCGGCTGACTTCGTTCGTGCAGGCCAACCAGACCCTCTGGGACAGCACCTACGCCGCGGGCGACGGCTCACGGCAGCACTTCCACGCCAGCGAGGTCGGCAGGACCTACCGGCCGGGCGAGCAGGTTTCCGTGCGCTGGATAGCGCCGGTGCAGAACAGCGGGCTGCCCGACGGGCCAGGCGAGGAGTACATGGGCGTGCGGCGGCAGGACGACAACCTGCTGTTCCAGGTCGCGCAACTCCAAAACCAGCACGAGTACGGCGAGGACGCCGAACCGGGAGAAGGCACCACGTTGACGCTAGAGCGGAACGGTGAGCAGATCGCCACCGCTGACTGGACTCGGATTGTGGTCGCCGGCGTTCCGGATGCGCCCGCGGACTACCGGGCCACGCTCGACAGCACCCGGCCGTCGGCGTTCTGGAAGTACTCGAAGCGAGTTCGCACCACCTGGAGTTGGTCTGCCCGCGGCGGCGCAGGCGAGGTGATGCCACTCGTGTTGGCGGACCTCGATCTGCCGCAGGCCGATCCCACCAGCGCCGTGCGGACCGGTGTGCCGGTCACGATCGCGCTCAGGCTGCGGCACCAGCACGGGGCGGCGACCGCACCTTTCACAGACGCGAAGCTGGAGCTGTCGTACGACGGCAAGCAATGGAGTGGAGTCAGGCTGAACAAGGTTGCTGATGGCAAATACGTCACGACCGTCGTGCATCCGATCGCTGCGGCCGGTGGCGCGCCGTCGCTGCGACTGAGCGCAACCGACCGCGACGGTAACCGGATCGAGCAGGAGATCACGGCCGCCTACGGCCTGAAGCGCTGATCCCGCCAGTGCACCAAGAACGAGGCCTGGGACGCAACCGACATCCCAGGCCTCGTCGCCCTGCGCGACGTCCGCTGGATCCGGGAAGCGTCGCGGCCTGCAACGCCGCACAGGTCGACGACTTCGAGGCCGCCCTCGACACAGCTTTCGCGCAGCCGTACCTGGGCAAGCCGGCCTGCTCAGCCCTGGCACCCACAGCTGGAACACCAGCCCGCGCTATCGAAAGGAGGGAGATCTTCAAGGCACTCGTCCAAAGGTCTATTACCACTTCAGATAATTATCTGAAGTAAGCTCTCCGGCATGACTTCAGATAACGCGTCCCAGGCGGATCCGGATACCCCGGAATCGACTTCAGATAACACGAAGCCGCTTCCGGGCCCGCCTCGACGTGGACGTCAGCCCGCTACTGCCGGACCGCTACGCCGCAGTCCACGCCGGCTACACCACGGCACTGGCCACCGCGCGGATGCTCGACGACGACACCCGCCGCGCCTACGCCTCCCGGGTCCGCGGCTACCTGATCTGGCTGGACACCGCCGACATCGACGGCGACCCACTCACCCAGGCCCACGCCCGCGACGGCGCCGTCCGCGAGTACCGCAGCCACCTGCAGACCATCGCCAAACGCAAACCCTCCACCATCAACACCACCCTCGCCGCGATCGGCGACCTCTACCTACGCCTCGGCCTACGGTGCCCCCGACGTGCGGCGCCTCGACCTGCCCCAGGCCGCACCCCGGGCACTGTCCGAGCGCGACATCACCCGCTGGCTACGGACCGTCGAACGGTGGGTCAACCCCCGCGACCGGGTCCTGGCCCTGATCCCCTTCTACGCCGGGCTTCGCCTCGGCGAAGTCGTCGCTCTCAACCTCGACGACATCGCCCTGTCCGCCCGCAAGGGACTCATAACCGTCCGGGCCGGCAAAGGCGAGCGCTACCGCGAAGTACCCATCCACGCCGGGCTACGCCCCGACCTCACCTTGTGGATCAACGACGAACGACCCAACTCACCCGGCGCCAGCGACACCAACGCGCTGCTGCTCAACCACCGCGGCGCCCGGCTGTCCGCCCGCGGCGCCCACGACCTCATCGGTGCCATCGCCGACGAAGCACACATCGACGACGACTTCACCAGCCACGCCCTGCGCCACACCTTCGGCACCACCCTCGTCCGCGACGGCCACGACCTCGTCCTCGTCGCCGAACTCATGGGCCACGCCCGCCTCGACCAGACCCGCCGGTACAGCCTCCCCACCCAAGCCGACCGCGAACGAGCCATCAACAGCCTCCCGACCGACCGCTGACCAGCGAATGCAGGCTCCTATTGCCGGTTTCCGGCGTACTCCGGTCGGCCCCCCAGTACGTCCAATCGGTGGCCTTGAACGGTCGCAATCGGGCCGAGTCGTGGCTGCCGGAGTCGTTCATCACGCGCGGCGGCAAGGTCGTCGTACAGCTGGGAGCGGCACCCACTTCCTGGGGCACCGCTCCCGTCGATCACTATGACCGGGTCGCGCGGCGGAACTCCTCGTTCGGCATCTGGAGGCTGCCGAGGCTGGTGACCTCGCGGCGGAAGAACAGGGCGAGGGTCCAGTCGAGGATGACGCGGGCCTTGCGGTTGAAGGTGGGGACCCGGGAGACGTGGTAGGTCCGGTGCAGGAACCAGGCCGGCCAGCCCTTGACCTTCACGCCGTACAGCTGGGCGACGCCCTTGTGCAGGCCGAGGCTCGCGACCGAGCCGACGTACTTGTGCTTGTAGTCCTCCGGCGCCTTGCCGTCGACGACGCGCAGGATGTTCTCGGCCAGCAGGTGTGCCTGGCGGACCGCGTGCTGCGCGTTCGGGGCGGTGTACACGCCGGGCTGCTCGCTGGTCAGGTCCGGTACGGCGGCGTTGTCGCCGGCCGACCACGCGTCGGTGACCCCCTCGATCCGCAGGTTCGCCAGGCACTTGACCCGGCCGCGCTCGTCCAGCGGGAAGTCGGTCGCCGCGAGCGCCGGGTTCGCCTTCACGCCGGCGGTCCAGACGATCGTGTCGGCGTCGAACTCCTCGCCGTCACTGAGGATCACGCGACCCTTCTCGCAGGACTCCAGCCGGGTCTCCAGCTTGATGTCCATGTTGCGCTTGCGCAGCTGGTCGACGGTGTACCTGCCGAGCTCCTCGCCGACCTCGGGCAGGATCCGGCCGGTCGCCTCGACCAGCACCCAGCGCATGTCGTCCGGGTTGATGTTGTCGTAGTACCGGGTGGCGTAGCGGGCCATGTCCTCCAGCTCCGCGAACGCCTCGACACCGGCGTACCCGCCACCGACGAAGACGAACGTCAGCGCGGACTTGCGCAGCGCCGGGTCGGGCTGTGACGACGCCACATCCAGCCGGTCCAGCACCTTGTTGCGCAACGCGATCGCTTCCTCGACGTTCTTGAACCCGGTCGCCTCCTCGGCCAGCCCCGGGATCGGCAGCGTCCGGGCGATCGAGCCGAGTGCGACCACGACCTGGTCGTAGGCCAGCTCGTACTCCGGGCCCTCCTCGGGCATCACCTTGGCGACCTTGTTCCCGTGGTCGATCCCGGTGACCCGGCCGGTCACCACCCGGCAGCCCTTCAGGGTCTTGCGCAGCGGCACCACCACATGCCGCGGTTCCACCGAGCCGGCCGCCGCCTCGGGCAGGAACGGCTGGTACGTCATCACCGACCGCGGGTCCACCACGGTCACCCGGATCTTGCCTTTCCTGGCCGCGCGACGCAGTCCGTACGCGGTGTACATCCCGACGTAACCGCCTCCGACGACGAGGATGTGCGGCACCTGGGCTGTCATGCGGTTCACTCTCCCTGAGTGGATCTCCGACTTCATGTCTACTTCAGGTTACTGCACTCGTGAAAACTTTCACAAACCCTCGCACGAGTGATCTCACCCACCGGAACCCTCCCCCTCCAGAGGGATTTCGTCATGTAGTCATGGTGCTCCCACAGCCCCCGATCCGCCGAGCCCTGCCCACCCCTCGACACACAACCGCAAGCACTTGCCTAGCCTCGGTGCCGGTCGGTTACCGCAGACAGATCGCTGATGTGGCTACTCGCCCTCGAGGCGGTAGGTCGAGACGTGGGAGGGGGAGTCGGCGGTGAAGTCTGTGCCGGACCAGTCGGCGTGGCGGGATTCGAGGGTGAAGCCGGCCAGTTGGGCCATCAGGTCCAGTTCCGCGGGCCAGATGTAGCGGTGCGGGGAGCGGGCCAGGTGGGCCTGCGTGCCACCGTCCTCGTCGAAGCGGAAGTGGTGGGAGACGACGTGCTGGTGCAGGACGTCGTACGTGTCCAGCAGGATGTAACCGGGATCGACGACGCCGACGGTGGCCGGGAGGCCGGGTGGGAGGCGGCGGAGCTCGGGGACCCAGAGCTCGATCACGAAGCGGCCGCCGGGGAAGAGGTGGCGGGCCGCGTTGCGGAAGCATTCGACCTGCTCCGCCTGCGTCAGCAGGTTGGAGATCGTGTTGAAGACCAGGTAGACGAGGCTGAACTCACCGGGGACCCGCGTGGTGGCCATGTCTCCGATGACGACCGGGATGGTCTGCTCGTCGACCTTCGTGCGGAGCTGGTCGACCATCGGAGTGGACAGCTCGATGCCGGTGACAGACACACGTTCGGACAGCGGTACGGCGACCCGCCCGGTGCCGATCGCGAACTCGAGCGCCCGGCCCTCACCGGTCAGCGCCGCCAGCCGATCCACGGTCGGACCCAACACCTCGGGTGCGAACATCCCCGTGCCCGGTGTGTCGTACCGCCTCGCGGTATCCGCGTCCCAGAGGTTGTCGTTCACAACAGTCACCTTCCGATCGAGCCAGCGAAGTTTGTGCTCGGTGTCCGATTCGCCGACCTTCGAGAATCCGAGGCGGTCGTAGAGCCGGCGAGGAAGCCGACGTCGTCGGCGGTCGCTGGGCGGATTCGGTGCGGCTCTGCCATGACTGGCCAAACTACGCACCCCAGCCACGATCCTCCACGGATTTTCTACTCGCCGACCTCCCCGTCGGTCGCTTCGCGCAGCAGATCGAGATGACCGAGATGACGGGCGGTTTCCTCGACCAGGTGAGCGACGGCGTACCGCAGTACGAACGTCATCCGTCCGAGCGGGCCTGGTCGTCGAAGGACGCGGCGGCGGTGATCTCGCGGGAGCGATCGCATTCGGCCCGGTACGACGCGAGCACGCCCTCGACCGTGTCGTCCGGGGCGATCGGGAAGCCTCCGTGCGGATCGTCGTCGGTCCACGGCCACTCGACGTCGAGGGCGGCGAAGTCGATCGCGAACCAGAACCGCTCCACCGCGGTCAGATGCTTCACGATGCCGGCCGGAGTCAGCGCGGACGGGTGGAGGGGGCGCGCGAACGCCTGGGCCTCGGTGAGTCCGGAGACCCTTCAGTTCGACGGTAGAACGGAGGAAGTCGAGCAGGCCGGTCAGGGTGGCGCGTTCGTCGCCGTCCTCGACGGGCCGGATGCGGGTGATGTCGGGCATTCGCTCACGGTAGGTCTGATAGACGTCTGTGAGAAACGTTGATCGGCGTGCATCGGCGAGAGTGAATGGGGGTGTGGAGAGATACCGCGGTCCGGTCTTGGTGGCGTCGGTGCTTGCGCCACCGGCCGTGTGTGCGCTGCTGGCCCTGTTCCGGGACAGCTTCGACAACGCCAACGCCGCCCTCCTGCTGGCAGTGGTGATCGTCGGCGTCGCGGCCTTCGGAGTCCGGCTCGCCGGCATCCTCGCCGCTGTGGGGAGCGCGGTGTGGTTCGACTTCTTCCTGACCGTGCCGTACAACACCTTCACCATCGACAGTCGCGACGACATCGAGACCACGATCCTGCTGGTGCTGATCGGGATCGCGGTCAGCGAGATCGCGATCTGGGGCCGTCGGCAACAAGCCCGGGCGTCGCGGCATCGCGGTTACCTGGACGGCGTGATCACCACCTCGCAGGCGGTCGCGGCCGGCGGCTCCACCGATGATCTGATCGAGCACGTGCGGGCCGAGCTGACCGCCGTACTGGGGATCGACGGGGCGAAGTTCATTGCTGGGGGCAAGCGCGGGGACGCTCCGCAACTGAACGCCGACGGAACCGTGACGCGTGCCGGCCGGGTGCTCAAGGTGGAGCGCGACGGCCTGCCGACGAACTCCGAGATCGAGCTTACCGTGCAGCACGCCGGCGAGATCCACGGCCGCTTCCTGCTGACCGCCGCCGCCCGGATCGTCCGCCCGGACCTCGAGCAGCGCCAGGTCGCCGTCGCCCTGGCCGACCAGGTCGGCGCCGCCCTCGCCACGCGGCAAGCGCCACACCCCCACCCCTGAACTGGCCTGCGGGAGCACCGCGTCCCGGGTGGCCACGGCCCCGGCGTCGTACCTGCCCATACAGGGACGACGCCGCGCCGCGTCGGGGCGTGTTCGATCGGGCAGTGATTGGGTTGTGCAACCGTTTTCCGAGGGGTAGTTGCGGTTGGGGAACAGGGAGGCGATTCTCAGATGTTGTTAAGGGTGGGACCGTACTATCTCTGTACGGCCCCGGATGAGGGTCACCAGGAGGAATGACAATGCAGAGCAGTAACCCGGTGCTGAACCGGTCGAGTGCGTTCGCGCCTGGCCAAGGCCAGGCCTATCCCGGGGCAGCTCCGTACGGTCAGCCGGGTCCCTACGGCCAGCCCGGCCAGTACGGCGGACCCGGTACGCCGCCCCAGCAGCAGCAAGGCGCGCCGGCCGGAAGCCGCCCCATGACGATGGACGACGTCATCGTCCGCACCGCCGCCACGCTGGGCGTCGTCGTGCTCTTCGCCGCGATCGCCTGGTACATGGTCCCGGACACCCTGGTCACCCCCGCGTTCCTGGCCGGCGCACTGCTGGCGTTCGCGCTGGGCATGGTGCTGTCCTTCTCCCGCCGGGTCAACCCCGCGCTGGTGATGGTGTACGCCGCCGCCGAGGGTGTGTTCCTCGGGATCGGCAGCGAGTTCATCGCGCGATGGGTCGGTGACTCCGGCATCATCGTGCAGGCCGTGCTCGCGACGATGGTGACGGCCGGTCTCACGCTCGCGACGTACAAGTACTTCGCGATCAAGGTGACGCCGCGGTTCACCAAGATGGTCATCATCGCCACCATGGGCTTCGCCGGCGTGATCCTGATCAACTTCGTCGCCAGCCTGTTCGGCTTCAACTCCGGGATCGGCGGCTTCGGCGCGATGGGGCTGATCTTCGCCGCGCTCGGTGCCGGTCTGGCGGTGTTCAACCTGATCCTCGACTTCGACATGATCGAGCAGGGCGTCAAGCACGGTGCCCCGCAGAGCGAGGCCTGGCGGGCCGCGTTCGGCCTGACCGTCACCCTGGTCTGGCTGTACTGGAACCTGCTCCGCATCCTCGCCATCCTCCGCGGCGGCGACTGACACAACCGTCAGGACAACCGAAGGGCCGGCCCAGGTGGGCCGGCCCTTCGGCCTTTCCAGCCACGACAACAGTCGGCACAACAAGAAGACCCGCCCTTCCACCTGAAAGGGCAGGTCTTCGGTGTTCTCAGACTCCTGTTCGGCTCGTCAGCCCATTCGCCGGTGCGCTCTGACCAGGTCGTACTCGTGGACGATGGCGGTTGCGTGCCCGTGCGCGAGAGCGTACTCGCTGGAAAGCCATCTCACTCTGTCGTCGAAGCGCAGGAACGACGGTCCGTCGTTCATCAGCTGGAACCACTCGGTCATCTCGCGTCCGGTGCACCTGGGCACCTTCTCCACCAGACGCTGGTGCGTCTCCTCGGAGTGGTTCAAGCCCATCGTCGCCTCCCGTCATCGGGGTACCGCGTAGTTATCGACTGTGCACCACACAGCCGCCGCAAGGCAAGACTCTCTTCATGAAAGTCGCCTCAGCGGACGCACTAATGCCCGACCGGGATGGGCGTCGAGTCCGCGTCGATCCGATCGACCTCGACCTCGGGATGCCGGCGCCGATGTCGCAGGGCCGCCCAGCGTCCCCGCGGACCGCGTTCGCGGCCGGCGACCTCGGTGGCCGCGACCTCTGTGCCGGCCGTTCGGGCAGCCTGTACGGCGGCCTCCGCGATCGGCAGGATCGCCTCGCCCCGGAACGGTTCCGGGTGCACGAACGACTCCGGCCCGACCCCGACAGCGGCCGCCACCGACGGCAGCAGTGCGGCGGATGCAGCCGCGTACCCGATGGCCGACGGGTGGAAATTGTCCCGGCCCCACATCGACGGGTTGGTCCGGAACACCTCGCCGAGCAGCGATCCGAGGGACACAGTTCGGCCGCCTGCCTCGACCACTGCGATGGTCTGAGCGGCGGCCAGCCGGTGGCTCCAGGACCGGGCGACCTGCCGCAGCGGCGGCATGATCGTCCGGACCGCCCCGAGGTCGGGGCAGGTACCCACCACCACCTCACAGTGCGCGGCCCGCAACCTGCGGACCGCGGTCGAGAGCAGCCGGACCGAGGTCGACGGCGGCATCCTCGACTTCACGTCGTTGACGCCGATCAGGATGACTGCGACGTGCGGCCCGGCCTGCAGCGCGGCATCGACCTGCGCGGCCAGCTCGGTCGACCTGGCGCCGGTCTTCGCTTCGTCGACCAGCCGCACCGGGCGCTTGGCCAGCTCGGCGAGCCCGGAGGCGAGCAGGACGCCGGGGGTCTCGTCCGGCGACTCGGTGCCGTAGCCGGCGGCACTGGAGTCGCCGATGATGGCGAGCGTGATCGGATGGCCCGCATACCGGCCGTACAGGCCGTCGCCCGGAGTCGGGTAGTACCGCATCGGTCCGATCACGCGCTTGGCGTACTCGGCCTCAGCGGTCAGTACGCCGTACAGCGTGGCGCCGATGAGTCCGAGTCCACCGCCCCCGAAGGCCGCGGCCTGGGCCAGTCGCTTCGCGGACCGGGCCCTGCCGGATACTTTTCCCACCCCACCGCCCCGGTCACTCATGAGTCCAGGATTACACGCGGTGACAGACAAGCAAGTGAATAACGGAATCGGCAGGCCCAAGCTGTCACAGCCGGACACAGCACTACAGTGAGGCTGTGCGTTACGCAGAATCTCTCCTGGACCTGGTCGGCAACACCCCGCTGGTGCGGCTGTCGAAGACGACCGACGGCGCCGAGGCGCTGGTGCTCGCGAAGGTCGAGTACTTCAACCCCGGCGGCTCGGTGAAGGACCGGATCGCGGTCCGGATGATCGAGGCCGCCGAGGCCTCCGGCGATGCTCAAGCCGGGCGGCACGATCGTCGAGCCGACCTCCGGCAACACCGGCGTCGGGCTGGCGATGGTGGCCCAGCAGAAGGGCTACAAGTGCGTCTTCGTCTGCCCGGACAAGGTGAGCGAGGACAAGCGCAACGTGCTCAAGGCGTACGGCGCCGAGGTGGTGGTCTGCCCCACGGCGGTCGCCGCCGGAGCACCCGGACTCGTACTACAACGTCTCCGACCGCCTGGTCCGCGAGATCGAGGGCGCCTGGAAGCCGAACCAGTACGCCAACCAGAACAACCCGCTGTCGCACTACGAGACCACCGGCCCCGAGCTCTGGGAGCAGACCGAGGGCAGGATCACCCACTTCGTCGCGGGTGTCGGCACCGGCGGCACGATCAGCGGCATCGGCAAGTACCTCAAGGAGGTCTCCGGCGGCCGGGTGCAGATCGTCGGCGCCGACCCGGAGGGCTCGGTCTACTCCGGCGGCACCGGCCGGCCGTACCTGGTCGAGGGTGTCGGCGAGGACTTCTGGCCGGAGACGTACGACCCGGAACATCTGCGACCGGATCATCGAGGTGTCGGACGCCGACTCGTTCGCGATGACCCGGCGGCTGGCCCGCGAGGAGGCCATGCTGGTCGGCGGTTCGGCCGGGATGGCGGCCGCGGCGGCGATCCGGCTCGCGCACGAACTCGATGACCCCGAAGCCGTCATCGTCGTCCTGCTCCCGGACGGCGGCCGCGGCTACCTGACCAAGGTCTTCAACGACGACTGGCTGGCGCAGTACGGCTTCCTCGCCGGGTCCCGGCAGGGGTCGACGCTCGGCGACATCCTGGCCCGCAAGGACGGCGGCATGCCGCCGCTGGTCCACACCCACCCGCACGAGACGATCGCCGAGGCGGTCGCCATCCTGCGCGAGTACGGCGTATCGCAGATGCCCGTGGTCCGGGCGGAGCCGCCGGTGATGGCGGCCGAGGTGGCCGGCGCGGTGTCGGAGCGGACGCTGATGGACGCCCTGTACTCCGGCAAGGCGCGGCTGGCCGACATGGTCGAGCTGCACATGGACCCGGCGCTGCCGTCGCTGGGCGCCGGCGAACCGGTGACCAAGGCGGTCGAGCTGCTCGAGGATCGGGACGCCCTGATGGTGCTGGACGACGGCAAGCCGGTGGGCGTTCTGACCCGGCAGGACCTGCTGGTCCACCTGTCCGTCGACTGACTCGTCCGCGGCCCGGCGACAGACGCGGGCGAGCCTTATCGGTCGACGACCGAAGGCACGATGGCGAGCAGGACCATCACGAGGATGCCGATCACGATGACTGCCGCTCCGGCGAGCTGAAGGATTTCCATACCTCAAGGATCCGTCAGCGGACCGGTCCGGACATCGGCCCGAGGACCGGTCTTGCCTTCATCCCAAGGTCGTACACCTGAGCGCCCGCACTCCTACTTCAGGAGTGCGGGTAAACCCCTAGTGGACCAGGACGAAGTCAGCCGGATCCAGCCGGCGGGTACGGCGCCAGTACGACATCGTGAACTCGGGCCAGATGGTCGAGTTCCGCCCCTGGGCGTCGAGGTACCAGCTGGAGCAGCCGGACTGCCAGACGGTGTCGTCGAGCTCGCCCTGGATCCCGCCGACGAACCGGTCCTGGGCGTCCTCGCGGACCTCGACGTACGACGCCCCGCGCCGCCGCAGCAGGTGCAGCGCCTGCATCACGTAGCGGACCTGGGCCTCGATCATGAAGACCATCGAGGAGTGGCCGAGCACGGTGTTCGGGCCGACCAGCAGGAACAGGTTCGGGTAGCCGGCGACGGTGATGCCGAGGTGCGCGCCGACGCCGTTGCGCTTCCAGTGGTCGGCCAGGTCGACGCCGTCCTTGCCCAGGATGCGGCATCCGGGTCAGGTTGGCCGACACCTCGAACCCGGTGCCGAGGACGATCGTGTCGCACGGCCGCTCGACGCCGTCCGAGGTGACCACGCCGGTCGGGGTGATCCGGGTGATCGGGGTGGTCACGACGTCCACGTTCGGCTCGGGCGAGCGCGGGGTAGTAGTCGTTGCGAGATCAGGATCCGCTTGCAGCCGATCTGGTAGTCGGGCGTCAGCTTGGCCCGCAGCCCGGGATCGGTCACC
The DNA here is from genome assembly GCA_963770725.1 of uncultured Actinomycetota bacterium. Taxonomy (GTDB): domain Bacteria; phylum Actinomycetota; class Actinomycetes; order Propionibacteriales; family Kribbellaceae; genus Kribbella. Next base: position 602,362 of record CAVYQT010000001.1, on the reverse strand, counting down.
TGCTTGCCGAGGTGCCGTCTCGCCTGGATCTCAAGGCCCTTCATCAACTTCGGGTTGCCCGCGAAGCCGAGCGCCGCGACCTTCGAGACCCCAGTAGATCGCGGTGCGGATCGCGCGCTGCCCGGCCGGGAACCGTTCGTGCAGCCGTCGTTCCAGCGGGCCGATCCCGCGGTCCGGCTTCGGGGTGACCCACGGTGGTGTCCGTTGGTAGATGTCCAGGCGCGCGACGTCGGCGGCGATCTGCGGCACGAACTGGATCGCGATCGCGCCGGTGCCGATCACCGCGACGTTCCGCCCGCGCAGGTCCTGCGAGTGATCCCACTGCGCCGAGTGGAACGACGTACCGCGCGAAGGAGTCGAGGCCCGGGATGTCCGGCAGTTTCGGCTGGTGCAGGCTGCCGACGCCGGCGACCAGCGCCTGGGTTTCGATGCGTCTCGGAGCCGTTGACGGTGACGGTCCACTGGCCGGTCGCGTCGTCGAAGGTGGCTCCGGTGACCTCGGCGCCGTACCGGATCTTCGCCGCGACGCCGTACTTGTCCGCGCAGTGCTTGAGGTAGTCCAGGATCTCGTCCCAGGGCGCGAACATCCGGGTCCAGCGCGGGTTCTGCTCGAACGAGAACGAGTAGAGGTACGACGGGATGTCGCAGGCGCAGCCGGGATAGGTGTTGTCCCGCCAGGTGCCGCCGAGTTCGTCCGCCTTCTCCAGGATGACGAAGTTCTCGCACCCGGCCTGCCGCAACTTGATCCCCATGCACATCCCGGCGAACCCGGACCCGACGATGACGACCTCGGCCTGTGTCATAGCAGCCGAGGTTACCGGCGGGTCACACTCAGCGGCTAGTGCTTCAGCCGGTACAGGGTCTCGCCGGCGTTCGGGATGACGAGGGTGCCGGGGTCGTTCTCGTACGCGGCCAGGTCGACGTCGGCCGGATCCAGGCAGGCGAGGTTGGCCCGGCGTACGACGTCCGCGGGGATGCCGGTCGCGAGGGTGACATGGACCCGGAGGTGCTCGCCCGTCGCGGGGTCCCAGGTGCCGGCGCCGCGGAGGTGGGTGGAGTGCGCGAGCACGCCCCAGTGCAGGTCGCGGAACTTCTCCCACTGGCCGAGGAAGTAGTCGCGGCAGTGGTAGCCGATCTCCTCGATCTCCGGGTGCATCGCGGCGAGTTCGGTCACGTGCGGCGCGTAGAGGATGACCTCGCCGCCGTCGGCGACGATCGGCTCGACCTTGTAGAAGCCCTTGGCCGCGGTCCAGATGTCCTGGTACCTGGCCGGCATCACCGACACGACCCGCTGGACCGGGTGGTCGAGGTAGCGGACGTGGGTCTGGGCGGAGATCTCGGCGGCGGCGCGCCAGGAGGAGACCGTGTCGCCGAACGCCGCCGCGTGCAGCGCGTTCGTGCCCGACTGGGCCACCACCGACAGCGCGAGCTTCTCCGCCGGGATCAGTGCGGCGGCCTCGTCGATCAACGCCCGGACCGGCGTGATTCCCGGCGTACCGATGAGGTTCGCGCTGGTGATCAGGGCGCCGAGCCAGTGGGAGAAGTCGATGACCTCCTGCCCGGCCACGCCCGGGAAGAAGTACTTGTTGCCACCGGAGAAACCGACCACCTCGTGCGGGAACACCGGGCCGACCACCAGCGCGACGTCGTGCTCGATGACGGCGCGGTTGAGTTTCACCGGTACCTCGTCGCGCAGCATCTCGTCGGAGATCTGACCGACCCGGTCCGCGCTGATCGTGCCGAGGTCGGCGAAGGTGTCGGGTTTCCACCACTCGTGATTGAGGACGCCGTCGTACTCGCCGCCGAGGTGGGTGCGCAGCTGGTCCGGCGTCATCTCCGCGTGGGTGCCCAGGGCAACCAAGATGGTGAGCTTGCTGACCCGGCCGTCGAGGGCCTGGTGCACCGCCTTCAGCAGCAGCGGGAGCGGGCAGCTGCGGGTGGCGTCCGGGACGATCACGCAGACGCTGCGGCCGTCCAGTCCGGCGCCGCTCAGGGAGCCGGCGACGAAGCTCGTCACCTCGTCGTCGGTCAGCACCTGGTCCGGTCCACCGATCACCGCCGCATCCATGGTCTCCACCCTAGTGCCTCGGGTCGGCTCCGAGCCGTGATCGATCCGGAACCCTTGGTCGACCAGGGATCACGTCATCGGTGGGTAAGGCGCCGAGCGGTTGACCGGGTCCGGGCGCCCGGCGCAGGATCGGGCGTGTCAGCTGGGGGAGCGCGACGATCCAAGGGGGATTCACAGCATGTCCGACACGATCGAACGGCCCGCGGGCGCCAGACCGGAAGGCTTCGGGGGAGTGGTGCTGCAGGCGGAGGATGCGGCCTACGACGAAGCCCGGTCGGTGTTCAACGCGATGATCGACAAGCGGCCGGCGATGATCGCGCAGTGCGAGTCGGCGGCCGACGTCGCGGCGGCGGTGAAGTACGGCGTCGAGCGGGAGCTGGAGATCGCCGTCCGGGGAGGCGGCCACAGTGTGGCCGGGGCGGGCGTGACCGACGGCGGGCTGGTGGTGGACCTGCGCCGGATGAACAGCGTTCAGGTCGACCCGCAGGGACGGATCGCCCGCGTCGGCGGCGGTGCGACCTGGGGTGACTTCGACCGGGCCTGCCAGCCGTTCGGCCTGGCGACCACCGGCGGCCGGGTGTCGACGACCGGGGTCGCGGGGCTGACTCTCGGCGGCGGTTCGGGGTGGCTGGAGCGGAAGTTCGGGCTGGCCTGCGACAACCTGATCTCCGTCGAGCTCGTCACCGCGGACGGGCGGCTGCTGATCGCGGACGAGACGAAGAACACCGAGTTGTTCTGGGCGCTGCACGGAGGCGGCGGCAACTTCGGGGTCGCGACGTCGCTGACCTTCCGGCTGGAGGACGTGCCGACGAGCACGCTGGCATTGCTGATGTGGCCGGCCGAGGCCGGTCCGGCCGTGGTCCGTGCGTACCGGGACATGATCGAGGACGGCGTGTCCGAGAACCTCGGTGGTGGCGTGATCTACCTGACCGCGCCGCCGGAGCCGTTCGTGCCCGAGCACCTGCAGGGGCAGTTGGTGGTGGCGGCCGGTGTGGTGTACGCCGGTCCCGAGGCGGAAGCCCGGGAGGCGATCGCGGCCATGTTCGCGCTCGACCCGGTCGGTGAGATGGTCGCGGAGATGCCGTACGCCGAGCTGAACTCGGCGCTGGACGATCCGCCGGGGTACCGCAACTACTGGTCGGCCGAGCACCTGTCGTCGTTCCCCGATGCCGCCGTACAGGTGTTCAACGAGCGGGCGATGGAGATGCCGGCGCCGTCACCGTCGCAGCAGATCGCGCTCCCGTGGGGTGGGGCGGTACTGCGGAACGCCGACGACTGGCCGCTGCCGCACCGACGGGCCGCCTGGGTGGTCCACCCGTTCGGGCTGTGGGCGGATCCGGCGGACGACGCGCGCGGACGGCAGTGGTCGCGGGACCTGTGTGCCGGCCTGAAGGAGTGGTCGACCGGGTACGTGTACCTGAACTTCATCGGGAACGAGGGCCAGGACCGGGTGATCGCCGGGTTCGGGCAGGAGAACTACGACCGGCTGTCCCGGGTCAAGTGCGAGTACGACCCCGAGAACGTGTTCCACCTCAACCAGAACATCCTTCCCGGCTGGCCGCAGCGTCACTCGGCTGACTGATGCGTCGTCTGGTGGTCCCGTCCGTAGTGGGGTAGGCGGGACCACTGGACGGCGGCGACGACGGCGTACGTGATCGCGGCCAGCGGGACCGACCAGAGCCGGAAGAACGGCATCTGCCCGGTGACCGCGGTCGCTGCGAAGATCACCGCGAAGACGGTCAGTCCGGCGACGGTGCCTCGCCGCCGGCTCTCGAGCGCCGTAGTCGGGAGCGGGCCCAGGTGCCGATCGAGTACGACGGACAGCGCCGACAACCCGGTCATGGCCGCGACGGCGAAGACGATCCCGCCGGGGAGATCGCCGAGGATGATCGCGAAGGCGTTGGCCGCGGTCACTACGGCGACGACGACGGCCATGTCGAGTGCACCGAACGTCAGGTGGCTCATCCGGCGCTTTCCCAGGTCGACGTCGTCGGCGGTCCGGAGTGGGCCTGGTTCGCCGGTCAGCCGCCGTACGGTCAGGATCAGGCCGGCGATCAGGACGACGAGGATCAGGACGCCGACCACGGACAGGACCGCGGATCTCGCCGGGGAGATGAAGTCCTGAACGTTGCCGTTGCCGAAGTCACAGCTGGCCCGCGGCGGGAACCAGCCGGTGTGCACGTCGACGTTCGAGCTGTCGGCGCCACCGAAGCGCACCGCGCACGCCTCGTCCGGATCCCACCAGCTCGGCATCGACGTGCTGACCACGCCCGTCCACCCCAGCGCCAGCACCAGCCCGAGCCCGAGCAGGGTCCCCGCGCGCCTCCTGATCCACTCCATGACCCCACCCTCTCACCCCATGCCTCAGGGAGACGGTGGTCAGCTCTCTGCCTGGTCGCGGAGGAAGTCGGTGGTCGAGCGGGGTGTGATTCCCCTGTGGCGCAAGGGTTCGTCGGTCCAGTCGCCGCTGTACAGGTCTTGGATGAGACCGACGCCGAAGATGGAGGCGAGACCGTCGTTGCTGCGGTTGAGGAGCGGGATCGCGAACCGGACGATCGGTCGCGGCAGCCGTTGCACCTTCATCGTGCGATGGGTCAGGGACTCGGCGATCGCGATCGCCTCGTTCCGGCTGATCGCCTCCGGGCCGCCGAATTTGACCATCACCGGCGGATCGGGTTCGACCGCCACTGCCGCGACCAACTCCGCCACGTCATCGGTGCTCACCCACCGCACCCTGTTGTCACCCTTCCCGAACACCGACACCTTGCCCGCCTTCAGGTCGAACCGACCCAGCGGTCCGAGATTGATCTCCTGGAAGGCGTCGGGCCGGACGACGACACGCTGCAGACCCGACTGTGCGAGCCGCTGTTCCGTTGCCAGTTTGGCCTTCTCGATCGGTGTCCCGAACCCGGCGTCGACCCCGGCGTACGAGAGATAGACGAACCGCCGTACGCCGGCTGACTCCGCCGCATCCACCAGCGAAGCCATCCCCACCTCATCGGTCTCACGGATCGACGGTCCTGGTACGCCGGCCAGCCGCCGAGCAATCGCGGTCGCGGTAGCGATCACCGTGTCGACGCCTTGACATGCGTCGACCAGGCTCCCCGGATCGGTCAGATCCCCGCGAACGACCTTCGCCCCCAGCTCCTCGAGCCGCTCCGCATGCGACCCGGGCCGCACCAGACACCGCACGTCATGTCCTCGCCCGAGCAGCAACCGCACAACCCGGCCACCAAGCTCCCCGGTCCCCCCGACCACCAGCAACATCCCGATCGCCACCTTCCCCCTACGACCGACCGTGCACCCCTTCCCAGCCCGCCGCAACCTTTCAGCGCGAGACGACGGTTGGCTCCAGTAGGAGGGCTCGGGGCGACAGCAGGTGCCGGGTGACGCGGAGGCGGCGTACGTCGCCGATCTCTGGAGCAGCTCCCGTCCACTCGACGGCCGCGCCATCGTCGCCGAATTCCACCCAGTACTCGCGGCTCGACGGGAAGATCTCGGTCACGACACCGGTGATCTCGCTGCCCATGGGATACCGGGCCTGCAACCGCTCGGTGGAGCGCCGCACCGGATCCGTCGTACGCAGCGCCGGATCGAGCGGCCACAGACGGACCTGCCCTAGGCGGTGCTGAATGACCTCGAAGGTCGTCTCCGTCCCGACCGGCGGCCACTCGTCGGCGGCGTACGGGAGATTGAGCACGTCCACGAAGCCCCCGGGCGGCTCGCCCAGATCGACGAACAGGCCGATGGCGCCAGGCCGTGGGATGTGGCTGACCCGGCCCGTGACCTGTGCGCCGACCGGGTAGCGGCGGCGCTGGCGGTCGAGCTCGTCCTCAGTCATCGGTGAAAATGGTAGGCGAGAACCGCGGCCGGGCTGGGATCATGTGGCGATGGTCAGCGTGCAGGAGATCGCCGACGGGCTCAAGCAGTTGGGGCTGGATCGGTCGTCCGACGTGATCGTCCATTCGTCGCTGAACTCCTTCGGGTACGTCGACGGTGGCGCGGAGGCGGTGTGTGATGCGTTGACCGGGACCTGCGGGACTGTGGTGATGCCGGCCGGGACCTGGGACCTCACCGGGATCAGCCCACCGCCGGGAACCGTCCGTCCGCACAATGCTTACGACCCCGCGCCCAGCTGGGAAGCCTTCGACGACGAACTCACCCAGGCGACCGCCTTCACCCTGGACCTGCCGATCGACCGCGAACTCGGCCGCATCCCCGAGACCCTCCGGGTGACGCGTGACCTCACCCGGACCGCACACCCGCTGCTGTCCTACATCGCCGTCGGTCCAGCGGCCGATCGACTCCTGGCCGCACAACGCTCCGACTGGCCACTCGGCCCGATCGAGGAACTGGGACGGCTGGACGGCGACGTACTCCTCCTGGGCGTCGGCCACACGGTGAACTCGACCATCCACCTGGCCGAGCAACTCCTCGGGCGTTCCTGCTTCTACCGGTACGCGAAGACCGGCGAAGGCGTCTGGTCCGAGTTCCCCAACATCTCCGGCGACAGCCACACGTTCGACGCCATCGAACCAAGCCTCAGCTCAGCCACCCGCGAAACCCGCATCGGCGGCTGCCGAGCCCGGCTGATCCCGATCACCGCGGTGCTGGCCGTGACCCGTGAACTCATCCTCGCCGACCCGGGCGCCCTCCTCTGCACCACCCCGGCCTGCAGATGTGTGGCCGCCTACGAGCAACGCCTGGCTACTCTTCTTCACGCAGAATGAGGTCGTCCCCGTCGTACCAGCCGACGCTGTCGACCTGGGTCAGCACACCGGGTGATCTCTCCAGAAAGCCGATGACGAGGTTCGCGGCCGCGACCGATTCGTCGTAGCTGGCCATCAGGATCTCCAGGCCGACCACCGCCGAGGCGTTCGCCAGGTGGGTTTCCACCCGTTGGCGAGCGTCGTCCGAGCCGTCGTACTCCTCCAGCACCTCGGTCAGTTCGTCGAGCTCCTCGCGCGCCGAGTCAGCGAGTTCCAGGTCGGCCGCGAGCACCGTCGTGCCGTGCTCGTCGCGCACCTCGAACTCGGCCCAGTCCTTGATCGGTACGACGGAGAACCCGCCCTCCTGGCCGGCCACGAAGTCCGCCAGGTCGGTGATCGCCGGATCGGCCCAGTCGGTGAGGACGGCACGCATGTAAAGACTCATCTCAGCCTTCCAGGAGGTCGAGGTCTCGTTCGGCGGAGAGGCGGTGCTGCCATTCTTCGTTGAGCACGGTGAGGAGGCAATCCCGGACTCTGGCCGCGCCCGCTGCAGGCTCGGTCACATTGCGAGGAGCGGAGTCGCGTACGACGTCTGCTACCACCAGGCCTGCGACACCATCACCAACCCCAACTTCACCGCCCTCGACGTCAACTCCGACGCGATCGCCGACTCGACCGCTCGCTACGCCTTCAACCTCACCGCCATCCCGTAGTACCTGGAGGTGCGGACAGCCCGGGTCGACACGGCCCGGGCTGTCAGGGGTGGAGGGACTTGGTGAACATCAGGTTGGCTGCGTCGTCGTTGCGAACGGTTTCGCCGGGTGGGACCGGGTGGTTGTCGTACATGAGGCCCCGGCCGTCGGGGATGTAGCCGCGACGGACGTATATGCGCTGGGCGGTGCCGTAGTCGGCGTACAGGCCGACGCCGATGCCGACGACCGCGGACCGTTCGGCGACCCGGGACTCGGCAGCGTCCATCAGACCGCTGCCGATCCCGCGGCGGCGGTACAGCGGAAGGACGTTGAAGTCCTGGATCTCCGGGATCGCGCCGAAGTACGCCGACTCCCACCGCACCGTCACGTAGCCGACGAAGGTGTCGTCGACCGTGGCCACCAGCACGTCCCGGACGCCGGCGCGCTGCTCAGCCAGGTAGGCGTCGTACTGACTCACCGGCTTGCTCCAGCCGATGGCCGTGAACGCCGCCGAGATCACCTCCGGATCCCCGTCGCGCAACGCCCGGATCGCATACCCAGTATCCATCGCCGGCCCCTTCCGCTCCTGCCGAAGGGTAATCGGCCCGCCGCCATCCGGTCGCCGGGTTTTCCACAGGTGCTGCGGTCAGCGGGTCGCTCGGGCCGCCTTTTCGATCACCTTGGTGACTGCGCGCGGTTCGGTGATCAGGACGAGGTGCCCGGCCTTGATCCGGGTGATGCGGGCGTTGGCGCGCTCGGCCATGAACTCCTGCGCGGTCGGCGTGATGATGCGGTCGCGAGTGCCGAGCACGTACCACGATCGGATCGTGGCCCACGCGGGCGGACCCGACAGATCGTTCCCGGCGCTCGCCGTCAGCGGGCGCTGGGACGGGTACAGGAGCTCGGCCTCACGACGCGGCACCCCCGAAGCGAACGAGGTCAGGAACGTCTCGCGCTTGAGGTACAGATCCACGTCACCGGCAGGCCCGCCCGGGTAGGGGACGAAGTCGAAGACGGTGGTGGGATCGACGGCCAGTGCGGAGTCCTCGCCGACCAGCGGGTTGACCGTTTCGCCTTGTGCGGGGGCGAAGCCGTCGACGTACACCAACGCCTTGACGTTGGGGTTGCCGGTCGCCGCGTTCGTGATGACGGCACCACCGTAGGAGTGGCCGACCAGCACGATCGGCCCGGACAGCGTGGAGAGGAAGAGCCGGATGGTTTCGGCGTCGCTGCCGAGGCGGCGCAACGGGTTCGGTGGCACCCGAACCGGGTACCCCTCCGCCTGGAGGCGGCTGGTGACCTTCTCCCAGCTGGACCCGTCGGCCCAGGCGCCATGAACCAGTACGACGGTGGGCTTCGGCCCGCCCTGGTGCGACGCGGCCGCGGGTGTCACTGCGCTCAGTACGACGGCCAGGACCGCCGCGAGGACGGTCAGGGCACGCAGAAATGGTGGACGGTTCCTGTTCATCGACAGGTCCTTTCGTCAGGCGATCATCGCCGTGGGAGGGCGCTGGGCATGACGAAGTACTTGTGGTGCGGGGCCGGCCGCTAGGACCGGAGGAACTCCAGCAGTTCGGCGTTGACCACGTCGGCGTGTGTGGTCGGCATGCCGTGGGGGAGGTCCTTGTAGGTCTTGAGGACGCCGTTCTTCAGCAACTCCGCCGACTTGGGGCCCGAGGCGACGTACGGGACGATCTGGTCGTCCTCGCTGTGCATCACCAGCACCGGGATGGAGATCTGCTTCAGGTCCTCGGTGAAGTCGGTCTGGGAGAAGGCGACGATGCCGTCGTAGTGCGCCTTCGCGCCGCCCATCATGCCCTGGCGCCACCAGTTGGCGATGACCGCTTCGGACGACTTCGCGCCCGGCCGGTTGTATCCGTAGAACGGTCCCGACGGCAGCGCGCGGTAGAACTCCGAACGGTTCGCCGCGAGCTGTGCCTGCAGGTCGTCGAAGACTTCCTTGGGCAGACCTTCCGGGTTGGCGTCGGTCTTCACCATCAGCGGCGGCACCGCGCAGAGCAGCGCGGCCTTGGCGGCCCGGCCTTCGCCGTGGCGAGCCAGGTAGTGCGTGACCTCGCCGCCACCGGTCGAGTGGCCGACGTGGATCGCGTCGTGCAGGTCGAGATGTTCGACGACCGCGGCCAGGTCGTCGGCGTAGTGGTCCATGTCGTGACCGTCGCCGCTCTGCGTCGAGCGACCGTGACCGCGACGGTCGTGGGCGACGACGCGATAACCCTGCTGCAGGAAGAACAGCATCTGGTTGTCCCAGTCGTCGGCCGACAGCGGCCACCCGTGACTGAACACGATCGGTTGCCCGCTACCCCAATCCTTGTAGAAGATCTCGATACCGTCGCTGGTCGTGATCGTCCCCACAGTGATGCCCCCTTAGCGCACGAAAACCCTTTGTCAGCAACAGATTCGGCGGCCCCACGCCACCCTAACCCGCAACCCCGGATCTGAGGACCCATCGGCCACCGGCAATAGTTGACCCACCGGACCTGCCGGCGGGCAAAGCTTTTCGGCGGACTATTCGCGCATGAGCATCAGGCGGCTTCGCGTTCCAGGTCGAGGTACGAGTCGCCGCTGACGTCGATCGCCACCCGGTTGATCCTGCCGCCGGTGAACCGGTACGGCGGTTCGCCGGGGTAGTCGTCGGTGATGGCCTCGCCGGCGTGCCGGCCGACGTACAGGCCGGCGCCGGCGATCGCGAACGCACCCAACTGGGTTTTGATCTGCGCCTCGCCGACCTTGCGGTCCCCGTGGAACAGGGTCAGGGTTCCCACTGTGGCGTCAGGCTTCTGGCTCTGTTTCTCGAAGGAGGCGGCCAGGATCAGGTCCGTGCCGGTCGGGATGTCTTCGGAGCCTACGACCAGCTGCTCCTCGCTGCCCACGTAGCTGTTCACGTAGCGCAGTCGGTTGTCCTTCACGTAGAGGGCATGGCCGCCGAAGCGCGAGCCGAAGGCGAGGAGGATGCCCTCGGCGCCTGGGGCCGGGATGTCGACGAGTGCACCGATCGCGAACGAGCGGCCGCGGGTGCTCACCGCCTGCCACTCGGAGACGGGCGCCGCGTCCGGGTAGTAGACGTAGCGATCCCGGGGCGCAGTCAGCTGAGGCCGTTGCGTGTTCATGATCTCGACGGCGGATCGGTCGTCGAGTGGGAATGCGTTGTTCGCGCCGGCCTCCGCGAACCAGAGGTTCACCAGCTCCTGAAGTTTCTCAGGTTGCTCCGCTGCCAGGGTTGTGCAGCTCCGCGCGGTCGACGTCGGTGTGGTAGAGCTGCCATTCGTCGGCGCTGAAGTGGCCCCAGCCGGAGATGGTCGGGTGCGTCGTGACGGCCTTCCAGCCCTCGTGCCAGATCGAGCGGGAGCCGAGCATCGAATAGAACTGGGTCTTCCGCGCCGAGGGCGCCGCCGCGTTCTCGATGCTGCCCCGCATGCTGACACCGTCGAGCGGGCTCTGGACGTGACCTTTGATCGTGTCGGGAGCGTCGACCCCGAGGAAGTCGAGGATCGTCGGCGCGATGTCGATCGCGTGATGGTACTGATCGTGGATCTCGCCGCGCGCCGTCGTACCGGCGCGCCAGGACACGATGCAGGGGTCACTGGTCCCGCCGTTGAACTCGTATCGCTTCCACATCTTGAACGGCGTGTTGAACGCCATCGCCCAGCCGTTGGCGTAGTGGTTGTAGGTCTTGAGTCCGCCCAGGTCGTCGATCTTGGCGAGGTTCTCGGCCAGGTCGTCCGCGATGCCGTTGGCGAACTTCATCTCGTTGACGGAGCCGTTCGGGCCGCCCTCCCCGCTGGCGCCGTTGTCCGAGACGACCACGACCAGGGTGTTGTCCAGCTGTTCGGTCTGCTCCAGGTAGTCCATCAGCCGGCCGATGTAGTGATCGGCATGGGCGAGGAATCCCGCGTAGACCTCGGCCATCCGCGCGAACAGGCGCTTCTCGTCGGCGTTGAGAGAGTCCCAGGGGCGGGTGTAGTCCAGCTCGGGGAACGGCAGGCTGTCAGGGCCTGTCCGGCTGTCCGGCGTGCCGATCGGATTGAGTGGTGGCAGTTCGGTGCCGTCCGGCACGAGCCCCAGTTCCTTCTGCCGGGCCAGGGTCTGCTCCCGGAGCGCCTCGTAGCCCAGGTCGAAGCGACCCTTGAACCGGTCGATCCATTCCTTGGGTGCCTGGTGGGGCGCGTGGCAGGCGCCGGGAGCGTAGTACAGGAAGAACGGCTTGTCCGGCGCGATCGCCTTGGCGTCCCGGATGAACTGGATGGACTTGTCGGTGATGTCTTCGGTGAGGTGGTACCCCTGCTCGGGGGTGCGCTCCTGGTCGACCGGGTGGTTGTCGTAGACGAGGTCCGGGTACCACTGGTTCGTCTCCGCACCGAGGAACCCGTACCAGCGCTCGAAACCCCGGCCGCTGGGCCAGTTGCGCCGGGTCGCCGCGAGGTTCATCTCATCCGTCGGGCACAGGTGCCACTTACCGACCATGTAGGTGTTCCACCCGAGCTCGCCGAGGGACTCCGAGAGCATGCCGTTCTCCGGCGGGATGGTGCCGCTGGCGTTCGGGAAACCGATCGCTGCCTCGGTGATACAGGCCATGCTGTTGCGGGTGTGGTTGCGTCCGGTCAGCAGGCACGAGCGTGTGGGGGAGCAGAGCGCCGTCGTGCGCCACTGGGTGAAGCGCACGCCGTCGGCGGCGATCTTGTCGATGTTCGGGGTATCGATCGGCCCGCCGTAACAGCTCATCGCCGCGAACCCGACGTCGTCGAGCACGATATAAACGACGTTGGGCGCACCCTCCGGTGCTTTCGGTGGCTCGAACGGAGCCCAGTCCGGCTCCGAGTCACGCATGTCGACGTTGATCGTTCCGCTGAACTGTTTCGTCATCACGATCCCTCGGTGTCGAAGCGGCCGCCACTCAGCCGGGACCCGCCTGAACCACGCAGGCCCACCGGGCAGGCAGGTCGCACCAGCCCGCCGATCCTGGCAGCCGGTCATGACGACGGCCTCACCCCTGGAGGGTGAAGGCTTCTAGATCAAACAGCATGATCGGCTACCGACAGAATTCTCACCAGACCTCCGCCCGGCACCGCGCGCAACCTCCACAGGGTGAGCCACCCCAGCAAAGCTTCCGGGTTCCGCGATCCGCCGCGTCGGTGGTCGCCGGGCCAGCTCAACCAGGAGGGATGTTCTGGTTGTGGTGGAAGGCGTTGCCGGGGTCGTACTTGGCCTTGACCTCGGCGAGTCGCTGGTAGATCTGATCGCCGTACGCCTCTCGAACGCGGCCGGCGCCGTCGTCGGCATCGAGGAAGTTGACGTAGACGCCGTCGCCGCGGTGCGGTCCGAGGGCTGCGAGGAACCCCCGCGTCCAGGCTGTCTCGGCCGCGGCGACCTGCTCGGCCTCTTCGGGGAGCCACGCACCGTCGATGATGATGTTGTGTGCCACGTCGCGACCGGCGTAGGCGGTGCCGTCGCGGGGAACCCGGGTGACGGCGCCACCCATGTGGAACATCGCCGCGTAGGTCCGGGGCGAGTTGGCGGTGTAGGCGTGGTCGGCGATGACAGCGATGGTGTCGTCGGTGAGGCCGGCGAGGTTGGTGGCCTTCCAGTAGTAGTGCCAGCCGTGCGGGACCTGGTCGTCGAGGCCGCCCTGGAAGGCGGCGTACGGCGTGGGTGCGAGCAGGTCCAGGAGCGGCGTCCCGAACCGTTTGAGGGTCCGTACCGCACGCTCGCCATCGTCGACCGCGCCGACATAGCAGCAGATCACGGCCATGGCCGGTCGCCAGTGGAGCTCCTCGGGGATGACCGGCAGTGGGGGGACGGTCCCGAGCCTGATCAGGGTGCCGAGTTCGTCGGGCGCTTCGGCGACGAAGTCCCGGTAGAAGCGCAGGACGTCGGTGGTGTCGTCGGCAGCCCAGAAGACGGGTCCGGCCATCACGGTCGGGCCGAGGGGATGCAGCGCGAACCGGAACGAGGTGACGACGCCGAAGTTGCCGCCACCGCCTCGCAGCGCCCAGAACAGATCGTCGTGTTCGTCTGCTGACGACTGGATGATGCTGCCGTCGGCGGTGACCACCTCGGCGGCCAGCAGGTTGTCGACGGCGAGGCCGTGTTTGCGCATGAGGAAGCCGAGGCCCCCGCCGAGGGTGACTCCGGCGACGCCGGTGTGGCCGATGATGCCGCCGGTGGTGGCCAGACCGTAGGCCTGCGTCCCGTGGTCGACGTCCCCCCACAGCGCACCACCCTGCACCTGGGCCGTGCGGCCGGCGGGGTCGACCCACACGGCCCGCATCGCCGAGAGGTCGATGACGACCCCGTCATCGCAGACCGCGGTGCCGGCCACGCCGTGGCCCCCGCCTCGTACGGCGATGTCCAGGTCGTGTTCGCGGGCGTAGCGAACGGCCTTGGCCGCGTCGCCGGTCCCGCTGCATCGCGCGATCAGCCGGGGGCGCCGGTCGACGGCGCCGTTCCACACGGCCCGGGCGGTGTGGTAGTCGGCGTCACCAGCAGTGATCAGCCGGCCCCGGAACCCGTCGATCTCCATGACGGCTACCTCCTCGTTCAGGCGGTCGACGTCGTCATCGGCCTCTTCCGCTGTGGACGGCTCCATCGCATCGCCGTTGGCCCCGGCAGTGAAGTCAAGAATCTGGACTTAACAGCCGAAGGCAGCGGCGCGACACTGGCGTCGTGAGGACTTACGGCCAGTACTGCCCGATCTCGCGTGGCGCCGAGATCTTCGCCGAGCGCTGGACACCGCTGATCATCCGCAACCTGTATCTGGGCTGCGGCAGCTTCAGCGAGATCCTGGAGGGCGCGCCCGGGCTGTCCCGCACCCTGCTCTCGCAGCGGCTCAAGCAGCTCGAACGGTTCGGCATAGTCAGCTCGGCACTCAAGCCCGACGGGCGCGGGCGCCACTACGAGCTCGCACCCGCCGGCCACGACCTGTTCAAGGTCTGCGTGTCGCTCGGCGAGTGGGGCGCCGCCTGGCTCGAGATCGCCCCCGAGCACCTCGATCCCTTCGTCGCCCTGTGGTCGATGTGCAACATGCTCCGCCGGGACCGGCTTCCGGGTCGGCGCGTCGTCGTACGCTTCGACTTCACCGGCCGCCGACGCCCCGAGCGGTACTGGCTGCTGATCGAACACGGCGACGCCGAGATCTGCAAGACGTACCCCGGCCTCGACGAGGACCTCTACATCACGGCAGAAGCCGAAGCGTTCGTCAAATGGCACGCCGGCCAGCTCAGCTGGGCCGAAGCGACCCGCAACCACCGCATCCAACTCCACGGCCCGACGTCGCTCGTACGGGCCTTCCCCACCTGGAACGCCCGCAGCGCCTTCGCCCACATCAAGCCGATGTCCCGGACTGCGGCGAGCTCAGTAGCCTGACATCTTCACGCGCCGGATCATCAGGTCTGCGCGGCTGATCTCGTGGTGGGCCGCGCTGAGACGAGTATGACTAGTTCAGGATGGTTAGGGTAGCCTTCCCTGTGTGATCGTCTGCCATTGTGAGGTCGTCAGCGACCGAGAGGTCCTCGAGAGCATCGAGGATGGCGCTCGCACGCTCTCGCAGGTGTGCGGGGCGACCGGGGCCGGGCGGAATTGTGGTGGCTGCGTCTTCTCGTTGAAGCGGTTGTTGTGCCAGCATGGGAGGTCGGTCTCGGCAGCCTCGTTCACGGAGGTGGCAGGTGCAACCGGTTAACCCACGTGTCGTCGTACTGCTCAACGAGGCGCTGACGCTCGAGCTGACGGTGATCAACGGGTACTTCCTGGAAGCCAGGATGCTCGACAACTGGGGATTCGGCCGGCTCGGCAAGGTCTTCTACGACCTGTCCATCGACGAGATGAAGGACGCCGACGCGCTGATCAACCGCATCCTGTTGTTCGACGGTCACCCGAACCTGCAGAAGCTCGGTGCTGTGACGGTCGGTGAGGACGCACAGGAGATGCTCCGGCTGGGGCTCGAGAGCGAGCACTCCGCGGTGGCGAAGTTCAACGCGGCCGCGAAGGAGTGCCACGACCTCGGCGACCACGGCACCGCCGCGGTGTTCGAGGAGATGGTCCGCGACGAGGAGAAGCACGTCGACTGGTTCGAGAGCCAGCTCGACGCCATCGAGCGGGTCGGCGCCCAGCAATACCTCGCTCAGCAGATCGACTCCGGGAACTCACCCGGCTGAACCCCGAAGCTGCCGCCAAGAGACGTTGCACGCTTACCTGCGGTCGGCGCGTGGGGCGCTGGTCTGGAAGCTTGAAGGGCTGTCCGAGTACGACGTCCGCCGCCCGCCGACGCCGACCGGTACGAATCTCATCGGGCTGGTCAACACCTGGCGATCGTCGAGGCGGGGTACGTCGGCGAGACCTTCGGCCGACCGTTCCCCGAGCATCTGCCCTGGTGGGACGACGATGCCGAACCCAACGCCGACGACTCTGACGACCGAAGGCACCACCGCGAAGGTGGTGCCCTCAGACTTCGGTTCGTTGTTATGCGTCTGCCGGGAACGGGACGCCTGTGTTGCTGTGGCAGCGGTAGCCGTTGGGGTTTTGTGGAGGTACTGCTGGTGGTAGCAATACCGTTGAGGCGATGGAAGATTTCCGACTTAGGTATCTCCGCGGTGTGGCAAGGAGTAACGTCCTAAAGCAGGACTGTGGACCGCGACGCGAGGGAGCCGCCGCCCATCTGATGGCGGGATGCGTCGCCATTGAGGTCGCTGCAGCTGCGGCCCCCGGCCCAGCTCGGCTGTATGCCTGGCAACCAGGGTCAAACGTATGTCGTGGGCACGCAGCCCCTCGCCGCGTCGCACCGCCGGGGGGTCGTCGTGCGAGTAATCACCAGTCCCAGGGCGGCTCTCCGAGAGCCGACGTCCACACCACACCGACCGTCTCGGTTCGCGGCTGTACGGGGTCACGCGGAGTGCTCAGTGGCCGCCGTCGTACTGCTGGCTGCGGTCCTGCTGGCCGGCTGCTCCGCCGAGGTCACCATCGGGGACAACACGGTCGATTCGGACCGAACGGCGGAGGCGGTCGGCTCGTACCTGCGCCAGCAGGTGCCCGACGCGCAGGTGGGCAGCGTCGCCTGTCCCGAAGACGTGAAGGTCGCCGAGGGCGCGAGCTTCCAATGCACAGCCGAGGTAGCGGGCAGCCAACTGCCGGTAACCGTGACCCTGAGCCATGTGAAAGACGGCGATTACACCTACGAGCTCAAACCAGCCAAGGCGCTCATCGACATCGACAAGGTCAGAGCCGAGATCAAGTCAAGGCTGCCGGCGCAGGCCGCAGCTGCCACCGTCGACTGCGGCACGCCGCGCGTGCGGGTCGCCGAGGTCGGCGGGACGATCCCATGCACCATTTCCTTGGGGAGCAAGCGCCAGGCCGTACGGACGGTGGTCGACAACCTTGACGGGACGGTGCATTTCGAGCCGGCCACGCTGTGGCCGGTGACGCCGCCGAAGCCTCCAACCGGCAAGATCGGCGACAAGCTGACGGTCTACGACGAGGCGGGTGACGCCCAGTTCGAGGCCACCGTCACGCGCCTGAAGTTCTCTGCCGGCGACGAATTCGACCGCCCCGAGCATGGTCTGTACATGGGCGCGTACGTGAAGCTAAGCGCACTCGCAGACGGGCAGGACCCGTTGGAGATGACCGCGCTCGTGAGCGGCCGCAGCTACCGCGGGGACGCCATCGTCACCTCGACCGCGTTCGATCCGCCCCTGGACCTGGTCATCCTCGACAAGGGCGCGCAGGCGTCCGGCTGGGTGGTGTTCGACGTCCCCGCCCGGCACGGCCAGCTGGTGATGCACGACGTGGGCGGGCACCAGCTAGGGGCGTGGAAGTATTGAGAAGCGCCAGGACTCGAAGGAGTCCTGGCGCTCTGGGCCGGCTGTCAGCTCTCGGCCGGGAACGGTACTCCGGTGTTGCTGTGG
Organism: uncultured Actinomycetota bacterium; assembly: GCA_963770725.1. Taxonomy (GTDB): domain Bacteria; phylum Actinomycetota; class Actinomycetes; order Propionibacteriales; family Kribbellaceae; genus Kribbella. Next base: position 584,982 of record CAVYQT010000001.1, on the reverse strand, counting down.
CAGCGGTAGCCGTTGGGGTTCATGTGGAGGTACTGCTGGTGGTAGCCCTCGGCGTAGTAGAAGGTGGTGGCCGGGGCGATCTCGGTGGTGATGGCGTCGTAGCCGCGGGCGGCGATGACGGGGGCGTACAGGTCCCGGGTGCGCTCGGCCTCGGCGCGCTGGGCGTCGTTGGTGTAGTAGACGGCGGAGCGGTACTGGGACCCCAGGTCGTTGCCCTGGCGCATGCCCTGGGTCGGGTCGTGCGTCTCCCAGAAGACCTTCAGCAGGTCGGTGAAGGTGGTCTTGGTCGGGTCGTAGACAACCCGGACCGCCTCGGTGTGGCCGGTACCGCCGGTGCAGACCTCTTCGTACGACGGGTTGGGCGAGTACCCGCCCGCATAGCCGACGGCGGTCGTATAGACCCCGGGCTGCTGCCAGAAGATCTCCTCGGTGCCCCAGAAACACCCGGTGCCGAACCAGACCTCCTCGTACCCCTCAGGGGCAGCGGCGGTCTGCGGCGTACCGAGAACGATGTTCTCGGCCGGAACGGGGTAGCCGGGCTCCGGCCGGCCGGGCAGAGCGGCCTCGGGCTCGACCAGGGCTGTGTTGCGCTTGAAGAACGACATCTCACGCCTCTCGCAGAGTGACTCTCATAGTCTCCCAACGCCCCCGCACAGGCGATCCTTCCCCCACCCGATTACGGCGCGATGACGTGCTTCACGCGATCATTGCGGCGGTACGGCGTACCGGTGAGCCGGCCGTCAGGCCGTCGTACGAGGCTGCCAACTGCCGTACGCCGTCACGGAGTGCATCCGGGTCGAGCGTGAACGGCAACCGGATGAATGACTCGAGCGCGCCGTCGGGGGAGAAGCGGGAGCCGGCCACGAGCAGTACGCCGTTCCGTTGCGCCACACCGACCAACGAGGAACCGACCGGCTCCGGCAGCTCGCACCACAGCGACAGCCCGCCGCCCGGCAACTGGAACCGCCACGACGGCAGGAACTCCGACACCGCAGCGGCCAACGCATCGCGCCGCCGAGCGATCTCGAGCCGGCGCTCGGGCAGGATCGTCGACCGCCGTCGCAACAACCCGGCGACCACGAGTTGATCCAGCACAGGGGCACCGAGATCCATCGACGCGCTTCGCATCCAGGACGCGCGCGATCAGCGGATCCGGCACCCGCATCCACCCGATCCGCAGACCGCCCCAGAACGACTTGCTCACCGAGCCGACCGTGATCACCCCGGCCGGGTCGTACGACGCGAACGGCGGCGGCAGCTCCTGCCCGTCCAGTGACAACTCGAACAGCGTCTCGTCCACGATCGCCGTCGTCCGGGCGCGCGCGAACGCGATCGCCAGCCGCTGCCGGTCGGATGCCGACATCAACCACCCGGTCGGGTTCTGGAAGTCCACCACCAGCCAGGCCGCCCGCGGCGACGACTGCCTGATCGTTGCCTCCAGCAAGGGAAGGTCCCAGCCGCTGGGACTCATCGGTACGGCGACCACCCGGCAGCCGCTGCGCCGGATCGAGTCCACCGAGTTCGGGTGGGTCGGGCTCTCGGTCAGCACCCGGTCGCCGATCTGGGCGATCGCCCGGACCGCGATCGACGTCGCCGCCAAGGCGCCCGCGGTGACGATGATCTGGTCCGGCGACGTCGGCAGACCGCGTTCCTCGTAGGCGGCCGCGATCTCCGCCCGCAGTTCCGGCAGACCCTGCGGGTGATACCCGGGTGTCGCCAGGTGCACCGGCAGATCCGCCGTGGCCTCCGCGACGGCGGCGCTGATCCCCGGTACGGCGCTCGGCGCGGCACAGGTGAAGTCGTACAGACCCTCCATATCGATCCCCGGAGCGTGATGCCGGCCGAGTTCGGGCTCGATCCTCGACGGGAGAGCGGTCACGCTTCCCGAGCCGCGGCGCGACAGCAGGTAGCCGCTGTCGCGCAACTCGCGGTACGCCGAGGCGACCGTCGTACGGCTGACGCCGAGCGCGTCGGTCAACTCACGCTCGCTCGGCAGCCGCGCGCCGGGCATGATCCGTCCGTCCGCGATCAGCAGCCGGAGTCGCTCCGACAGCAGCCGATACGCCGGACCAGTCCCGTCGGACCAGGCACCGAGCAGGCCGGCGAGCGTGCTGGCGGGAAGATATTGCCCCTTCATGCAGTCCACTATCGCGCAATTGGCTATCGAACACCAGGCCACTTGCTCGCACACTGAAGAACGTGACCGCCACTTCCGATGCCCCATCCCGTCAACTCGCCGCGCTGAACCCGATCCAGCAGCTGAAAGCAGGCCACCTTCCCCGCCGCCTGGTCCAGCTGTACGTCGGCCTGACCCTGTACGGCGCCTCGATGGGCCTGATGATCCAGGGCAACCTCGGCCTGGACCCGTGGGACGTGCTGCACTCCGGCATCACCCAGCACCTGCCGCTGAGCTTCGGCACCGTGGTGATCGCGATGAGCTTCGTCGTCCTGCTGGCCTGGATCCCACTGCGGCAGTGGCCCGGTCTCGGCACCATCAGCAACGCGATCGTCATCGGCCTGGTCACCGACCTGACGCTGGCCACGGTCGACCGGCCGGACGAACTCTGGCTGCGGATCGTCTTCATGGTCGCCGGCGTCGTGGTCAACGCACTCGCAGGCGCCCTCTACATCGGCGCCCAGTTCGGCCCCGGTCCGCGCGACGGCCTGATGACAGGCCTGGTACGACGTACCGGCCTGAGCGTCCGCCTGGTTCGGACCACGATCGAGGTGACCGTCCTCGCGGTCGGCTTCATCCTCGGCGGTGTGATCGGCATCGGCACCGTCTTCTACGCCCTGGCCATCGGACCGCTCGTCCACTTCCTGCTGCCGATCTTCACGGTCCGGCTCAAGAACCAATAGACGAACGGGTCCCGGGCCAGGTGGCCCGGGACCCGCTCTTTCGCAGGACCCCTCTGCCTGCGGTCTGTGGGATCAGCCGACCGGCTCCAGGGAGCGCTCCTCCGGAGCCTTCGAGGGCCGCCTGATCTTGCGCGGCCACCAGGCCCGTGTCACCCAGCAGGGCGGTGACGCTCGGGACCAGGAAGATCGACATCAGGAACGCGGAGATCACGATGCCGGCCGCGACCGAGAAGCCCATCTCGGTGAGCAGTGCCATCCCGGCCAGCATCAGCGACGAGAACGTGCCGGCCAGGATCAGCCCGGCCGCCGCCACCGACGGACCGCCGTGCTCGATGGCCAGGTCGGCGGCCTCACGCGGCTCGGTGCCCTGCTCGGCCTCCTCGCGCAACCGGGCGATCATCAGGATGTTGTAGTCGGTGCCGATGGCAACGACGAACAGGTACAGCATGATCGGCAGCGAGAACGTCACCCCCGCGTGCCCGGCGGCGCCCTGGAACACGAACACCGTCGCGCCGATCGAGCTGAAGAAGCTCGAGCACCACCGCGACCATCAGCACGATCGGGGCCAGCAGCGACCGCAGCAGCAGCGCCAGGATGATCGCGATCAGTCCGCCGGCGACCGGGAAGATGACCGACAGGTCCCGGCTGTTCGCGTCCCGGATGTCGGTGTAGCTCGCGGTCACCCCGCCGAGCAGCGTGGTCGTCCCGGCCGGCGCGTCGGCGTGCGCGACGTCGCGCAGCTTCCCGTCGACCAGGTCCAGCGACGACGTCGCGTACGGCGCACCGTCCAGCACAACGTTGATCTGGGCAACCGTCTTGTCCGGGTTGAGCAACGCCAGGCTGCCGTCCGCACCGGCCGGGAGGACGGCGCCGACACCGTCCACCTTCGCGAGCTTCCCGGCGTACGTCGTGAGCTCGGCCGGATCGAGCGGCGTACCGTCGGTGCTGCGGACGTAGACCGTGGTCGGGTTGAGCGCGCCGGCCGGGAAGCCGGCCTGCAGGTCCTTGATCGCGCGTGACGACTCGGTCCCGTCCGGGAGCTGGCTGAACGCGTCGTAGTCGACCTTCATCCCCAGCGTGCCGAGCGCGAGCGCGACCATGATGCCGCCGGAGACCAGCGCGACCACGGCCGGGCGCTTCGCGGTGAACTGGCCGAACCGCTTGAACATCGCGCCCTTCGGCGTCTTCTGCCAGGACTTCGACGGCCAGAACACCTTCGGGCCGAGCAGCGACACCACGGCCGGGATCAGGGTGATCGCGGCGAACGCCATCACCGCGACGGCGATCGCGAGGCCCGGGCCGAGGCTCTTGAATCCGCCGAAGACGGCCAGCAGCAGCGCGCTGAAGGACGACCACGATCGCGCCGGCCGCGGAGACGATCACCTCGGCGACCCGGGCGGTCGCGGTGACCAGGGCCTCCTTCGACGGCTCGCCGGCCCGGAGGCGTTCGCGGTAGCGGAACAGCAGGAACAGGATGTAGTCCGTCCCGACGCCGTACAGCACGACGGTCAGGATGGTCTGCAGGTCCTGGGTCACCTGCAGGTCGAACGCCTTCGCGGCGAGTGCGATCAGACCGGGGGCGATCGACGCGACCAGGCCGACGGTGAGGATCGGCAGGAAGGCTGCGACCGGACTGCGGTAGATGAGCAGCAGCAGGCCGATGATCAGGACGACGGTCGCGATCCCGACCACCACGAACGCGTTCTCGAACGCGTCCTGGTTGTCCAGGAACAACGCGGCGTCGCCGGTCACGCCGTACTCGAGATCGTTGCCGGACAGCGTCGAGCCGGTCACGTCGCGGATCTTCTGGACCGCGTCCAGCACCGCCTGCTCGTCGGGCAGACCCTTGAGGCCGACGCTGACGATCTGGACCTGCTTGTTCGGCGAGACCGCCTGCGGGCCGGTGATCGCACCGGTGACGCGGTCGATCCTCGCGTCGGTGATCCTGGTCGCGAGCTCGGTCACCTTGGCCTGGTCGGCCGCGGTCAGTTCGCCGCCCGCACCGCGCTTGACCACGATGCTCGCGGTCGCGTCGTTGGTCTGCCCGAAGGCGTCCGCGGCCAGCTTCTGCGCCTGCACCGACTCGTACTTGTCGGGCAGGAAAGCCGCCTGGTCCTTGTTCGTCACGTCGGCGAGCGTCGGCGCGAAGGCGACCACGGCGACCGCCGCGATCACCCAGGCGGCGATCACCTTCCACGGGTTGTGGACGACGAATCGTCCGAGTTTGGTGAACACCCCGAACCCCTCCTGAGGTCTGTCTACCTGCCGGTCGGTAGGTAGACTACCTGCCGACCGGTAGGTACGGGTAGCGACCCCGGTGAGAGATCAATGAGAGGGTGGTCACGTGCAGCACGCGACGAATCCCCGCGAGCGGGTGCGGGACACCAAGACCGAGATCCACCGGGCGGCAGTGGAGCTGTTCTCGAGTCAGGGGTACGAGAAGACCAGCCTGCGCGAGATCGCCGAGCGGGTCGGCATCACCAAGGCGTCGCTGTACTACCACTACTCGTCCAAGCAGGACCTGCTGCGCGCGATCGTCGGCACCTTCCTGGACGACATCTCCGACGTCCTGGGCCAGGTCGACGAACTTCCGTGGTCACCGGAGGCCGAGCGTGAACTGCTCGCCGCGTACGTCGACGTCGTGATCGCGCACCGGTCGACCGGGCCCACGCTGCTCCGTGACATCGCCGCCGTACTGGCCGCCTTCGGGGACGACCTGGACAGGCTGATCGCGCAGAGCCGGCACTTCCAGCTCTGGCTGGCCGGCCCGGATCCGTCACCGGCCGACCGCCTTCGCGCCGCCGCCGCGGTCGAAACCGTCGGCGCCGCCATCTCTGTCCAACTCGAGCTCGGCGTCACCGACGCCGAGATCCGCGCCGTCCTCCTCGAGGCCGCCACCGCCATCCTCGCCCGCCGCGGCACACCCCCCGCCCCGGTCTGACCGGGTTGTCGGTTCCGCCGACTACGGTCAGCCACGTGCGCACCTTCAGGTTCACTGCGCCCCTGTGGCTGTACCCCGGCGATGCCGCGTGGCACTTCATCTCGGTGCCTGCTGACATCAGCGACGACATCGCCCATCTCACCGCGGCCACCCGCAGGGGCTTCGGCTCGGTCCGCGTCACCGCCACGGTCGGCTCCACCAGCTGGCAAACTTCCGTCTTCCCCGACAGCAAGACCGGCACCTACGTCCTGCCGGTCAAGAAGCCGGTCCGCACCAGCGAGCACCTGACTCCGGGCGATGAGGTCGACATCCAGTTGGATTTGGCTCAGGTGTAGCGGGTGAGGGCCGCGGAGAGTTCACTTGGCGTTCAGGTGGGGCGGACGCTGCGGTGGTTAGCGTTTGGGGGATCCGGCGAGTGGAGGGGCGATATGCGTAGGTCGCGTGGGTTGATTGGCGCGCTCGGGCTGGTTCTTGGCCTTGGTACGGCGGTAGTCGCGCCGGGGAGTGCGGTTGCCGAGTCCCGGGGTGGTGGGCACGACTCGGTTCGGATAGCGACGTACAACGCGAGCTTGAACCGGGGTGCGGCGGGCCAGCTGGTCATGGATCTGAGTACCGGCGGCAACGCGCAGGCCAAGGCGGTGGCTGAGGTGATTCAGCGGACGCGGCCTGACGTGCTGCTGATCAACGAGTTCGACTTCGTCCCGAACCAGCAGGCAGCGAACCTGTTCCGGGCCAACTATCTGGCGGTCGGGCAGGGTGGCGCGAAGCCGATCAACTATCCGTACGTGTACGTCGCGCCGTCGAACACCGGGATCCCGAGCGGGTTCGACCTGAACAACGACGGCCAGGTCTCGGGTGGTGACGACGCGTTCGGCTTCGGGGCGTTCGAGGGCCAGTTCGGCATGGTCGTGTACTCGCGCTACCCGATCGACACCCGCCACGTGCGGACGTTCCAGCTCTTCAAGTGGAAGGACATGCCGGGCGCACTGCTGCCCGACAACGCGGCGACACCGGCGCCCGCCGACTGGTACTCGCCCGCCGAGCTCGACGTCTTCCGGCTATCCAGCAAGTCGCACTGGGACCTGCCGATCCAAGTCGGCAAGCGCACCGTGCACTTCCTGGTCTCGCACCCGACCCCGCCGACCTTCGACGGCGCCGAGGACCGCAACGGGCGGCGCAATCACGACGAGATCCGGTTCTGGGCCGACTACGTGCAGCCCGGCAAGCGGTCGTCGTACATCTATGACGACAAGGGCCGGTACGGCGGTCTGCGGCCGGGCAGCGCGTTCGTCATCGCGGGCGACCAGAACAGCGACCCGGTCGACGGCGACTCGGTGCCGGGGTCGATCCAGCAGTTGATCGAGCACCCGCGGATCATCGACCCGTTGCCGACGTCGGCCGGTGCGGCGGAGGCCGCCGTACTGCAGGGTGGGGCGAACGCGTCGCACGAGGGTGATCCGAAGTACGACACCGCGGACTTCGCGGACAATCCGGCGCCCGGGAACCTGCGGGCGGACTACGTGCTGCCGTCGCGTCAGTTGAGGCCTGTGGGCGCGGGAGTGTTCTGGCCGGTTCAGGCGGATCCGCTGTCGCGGCTCACCGGGGTGTTCCCGTTCCCGACCAGCGACCATCGGCTGGTGTGGGTCGACCTCCGCCGGCACTGAGCGGATGGGCCCAGCCTGTTCGTCGACGACGACGGCTGGGCCCGGTCAGCTCTCGAGGTGATCCTTCAGGGCGTCGAGGCGGCTGTCCCAGTCGCGCGCCATCGCGGCCAGGAACTGCTGGGCCACCTGCATCGGCGCTGAATGCAGCCGGAACCGCACCCGGCGGCGCTCGCCGTGTTCCACGGTGACGAGGCCGGCGTCCGCGAGCAGCGTCAGGTGCTTGGCGATCGCCTGCCGGGTGATCGGCAGGCGGTTCGCCAGATCCGTGGCCGTCGCGGGACCACCCGAGGCGAGCGTTGCCAGGATGCTGCGCCGGCTCGGATCGGCGAGCGCGACGAACACCTGCTCGGCGACCGCCTCCATCTCGGCGCGGGTCGCCGTACCCGCGCTGCCGTCGGCTGCCCGGGTCGGCTCGGATCGCTGAGTGTCAGGCCGCATCGAGGTATTCGACCAGTTCGTCGATCTCCGACGTCCAGCCCTGGGTGTTGGCCTCGAACGCCTTGCGGTACTCGTCCTCCGGCAGCTGGGCGAAGCCGGTCTCGACGACGGTCAGCCTGGTGCCCGTGTCGACGGGCTCGAGGGTGAACTCGACATAGGTACGGCGTGGGTCCTCCGCCGGCAGACCGTAGATGTGCCAGGTGAAACCGAACGTGGTCGGCTCCTCCACCCGTTCGATCCGCATCTCGGCCTGGTCGCCGCTGGTCCACCTCATCTGCGCGGAACCGCCCGGCCGCAGGTCGATCGTCGCCTGGTGCCCGAACCACGTCCCCAGCCCTTCGGCCGTCGTCAACGCCGTCCACACCTTCGCCGGCGGATGCCCGATCTCCACGGTCCGCTCAATCCGATCCGGAAACCCCATCACAACCTCCACAAGTAGCAACCATCCAGTTGCCACCCAATCTATTGCAACCTATGAGTTGCGTCAAGGGCCGCTCGTCAGACCTCGGTCGAGGACTCAGCTCGTGAGCCGCGCAGGTGAAACCATCGCGCGACGCCCCGGTTCATGCGAGCCGGGGCAGCGCGAGCCCCAAGTCCGCGCGAATGCGCAGGCGCGCGGGCGCTCAGGTCCGCGCGAGTGCGCAAGTTCGCGCGTGCGCTCAGGTTCTGTGGGTCGCGCGCACGCGCGTCTCTGCTTCGGTCAGCGGCCGCGGGTGTCGTTGTTTCGGTCGGCGCCCGGGCCCGACGAGCGGTGGGCTTCGGTGCCGGCTGGCCGCTCGCCGGTGGGGCGGGACTGTTCGCCGGCCTGGATCCTGGGTTGAGCCGTGCCGGTGAACGCCACGTGATGGAGTTTGCTCATCTCACCCTTCATATCGGCCTGGTTCTGCGCGGACATGTCGGGTCCGCCGCGCTCCGGGTTCGGCGTCCACTGCTCGTTGGAGGCGGCGGCCTCCGCGTTGGTTGCCGTCTGCCACGACGGCGCCTCCCGCTGCGCACTGGGCAGTTCCGCCGTCGACCCTTCCCGCTCCGGAGCAGCCTGTTGTCCGGTGAACGCCTCTCGTGGGGATTGCTGCGCGGCAGGCACCTGTGGTCGCGCGGGCTGGCGAGTGCCCTGGCCGGTGCCCGAGGCGACCCAGTCGGACCTGACGTCGGTTTGTGGCTCGGCCTGTGCGGGGCCCTGGTTCTGCGGCCGTACCGGGGTTTGCGCCTCGGGCCGGACCACCGCATGCTGGCCGACGTGCTCGGGGTTCCGAACCTCCGGCTGCGCGATCTGCCGCCCAGCCCCCGATTGAACGACCTCCGGCTGGCCCGCCGCCGCCTGGCCGACTTCCGCCTGCGCGACCACCGGCTGGCCCGCCGCCGCTTGGCCTGCTTCCGCTTGGGCGACCTCCGGCTGGCCCGCCGCCGCTTGGCCGACTTCCGGCTGGCCAGTCTCCGGCTGGCCCGTCTCCGCTTGGGCGACCTCCGGCTGGGCGGTCTGCTGTTGGTTTTGCGCCAAGACCTCGGCCAGTTGTTGCTGGATCTCCTGGAGGCGCTGGTTCTGCAGCATGGTGGCCTGCAGTTGGAGCTCTGCGGTCCGGAGAATCTGCTCGGCGAGCGCATCCAGTTGGGCCGGCTGCTGCGCATCCGGCGCTCCGAGCGCAGCACCAGCAACCGCGCCAGGAGCCATACCAGGAGCCGCACCGGGCGCCGGTCCAGGTGCGGCGCCGCCCGTTCTGCCCTCCGGGCGGAAGACGGTCCACAGGTGTTTTCGTGACATCGCCTGCAGGTCCGATCGGCTGATCCGGCTCTCGCCGATCTGCCGGCGGATCCCGGCATCCATCTTCTTCACGTCTCGTGCGGCCTGGGCGTAGGCGGCCTTGACGGCCTTCGTCCCTCGTCTGGTCGCCCGCCAGCGGGAGAACCGGTTGGTCCGGCCGTTGGCCGGCACGCGATCGGCCGCGACCTGGTCGAGGGTCTGGGACAGGTCACGGTTCCCGCCGAATTGTCCGGCGATGTGGGCCTCGGCCAGTTTCTGCAGGTCGGCCTTGCTCAGGTTCGCGCGGCCGATCCGCTCGCGCACGACCGGGTCCAGCCGCGTCGCCTCGCTCGCGGCCTTGGCGTAGGCGGCCTTGAGCGTCTTGGTCCCGCGCCGGGTGTTCCGCCAGCGCGAGACGCTGTTGGACATCCGGCGGATCCGGCCCGGCTCCTGGGAGGGCTCGCTCATGCGGGTCTCCTAGTCGATGTAGACGGCGTAGTTGACCCCGACAGACGTCGTCAGCGGGTCCTTGCTGGGCTTGTTGCTGTACAGGTGGAACTGCGCCCCCGGCCGCAGCCAGACGGCCAGATGCCGGCGACCAGCTCCGGCGCCGGGATCCCACTCGTCGGCGAAGACCGGGCTGCTGTCGTCACCGACGTAGTCCGGCTGTCCCCAGTGCCGGGTCGCCAGCGCGAGGTGCTCGGGCCAGTGCGCGTCCAGGCCGGCCTCGGCGGCGGCGATGTCGTCCGGCCCGATCTCGTACGCCGACCAGCCGCTGTCCGGGCAGTCGGAGAAGACCAGGCCGTCGAAGACGATCATCGTCGTACCGCGGGGGGTGGTGAATCCCCAGGAGACCATCTCGTCGGTGATCACTTCACCCGGCTCCAGCGGCCAGGGTCGCCACGGGGTCTGTGACATCACCCGGTTGACGAGCGCACGGACGACCTGCGGGCCGGAGTCGTCGTTGTCCGGACCGGCGATCGCGGTCCAGTCCCGAACCTCCGCGAGGTCCGCCATCGCCAGGTCGTCCTGGTCGAGCGGCCTGGCTTGTGTCTTCATCCGGCGCGTCGTCCTTCCTCCTGCGATCCTGCGTTGATCAAGGCAACTACACCCCAACTCCACGGCAACTACTCCCCACCGCGAGGCAACTACCCTGCGTCGGCGGCGGCGATCACTGACCGCAACGGTAGGGTGCGGCACGGGTCAGATGCCAGCCGGTTCGACGCGTCTGTGGACAACCTGGATCCATCTCTTACACAGCTGGTTCGTCTCACTGTGGACGGCGCGCACCGGGCGCATCAGACCAGGCCGTACGCTGGTCCGGTGAACAAGGAACACCACTACGGCTTCGAGACGCTCGCCATCCACGCCGGGAACGAGCCCGACCCCACCACCGGTTCGGTGGTGCCGCCGATCTACGCGACCAGCACCTACAAGCAGGACGGCGTCGGCGGGCTGCGCAACGGTTACGAGTACTCCCGGTCGGCGAACCCGACCCGGACCGCGCTGGAGGAGTGTCTCGCCGCGATCGAGGCGGGGACCCGCGGTTTCGCGTTCGCCAGTGGTCTCGCCGCCGAGGACACCCTGATCCGCTCGCTGTGCGTGCCGGGGGACCACGTCGTGTTCCCCGACGACGCGTACGGCGGCACGTTCCGGCTGTTCGCCAAGGTGCTCGGGGCCTGGGGTGTCGAGATGACGCCGGCCGCGGTCACCCACCCGGACGCGATCCGCGCCGCGATCCGCCCGGGCAAGACCAAGGTGGTCTGGCTGGAGACGCCGACCAACCCGCTGCTCAACGTCGCCGACATCGCCATCGTCGCGCAGATCGCGCACGACGCCGGTGCGCTGCTGGTCGTCGACAACACGTTCGCCTCGCCGTACCTGCAGCAGCCGCTGGAGCTGGGTGCGGACGTGATCGTTCACTCGACCACGAAGTACATGGGCGGCCACTCCGACGTCGTCGGCGGTGCGCTGATCGTTCGCGACGCCGAGCTGGCCGACAAGATCGCCTTCCACCAGAACGCGATCGGCGCGGTCGCCGGCCCGTTCGACTCCTGGCTGGTACTGCGCGGGATCAAGACCCTCGGCGTCCGGATGGACCGGCACAGCGACAACGCCGAGCGGGTCGTCGAGTTCCTGCAGCGGCACCAGTCCGTCACCCAGGTGCTGTACCCGGGGATCGACGGCCACCCCGGTCACGAGACCGCCGCCAAGCAGATGAAGCGGTACGGCGGCATCGTCTCGTTCCGCGTCACCGGCGGCGAGCAGCACGCGATCGACATCTGCAACAAGGCGGAGGTCTTCACCCTGGGCGAGTCGCTCGGCGGCGTCGAGTCGCTGATCGAGCACCCGGGGAAGATGACGCACGCCTCGGTCGCCGGTACGCCGCTCGAGGTGCCGGCCGACCTGATCCGGTTGAGTGTCGGCATCGAGACGGTCGACGACCTGCTGCTGGACCTCGACCGCGCGATGTCGTAACCCGATGGCCGCTCCCTGTGGTGAGGGTGGGGGTTGATGGGCCTCGTGGTTGCGGTCGACTTCGGGTCGACCTTCACGAAGGCGATCGCGGTGGACTCCGGCTCGGGCGACCTGGTCGCCCGGGCCGAGCACCGCACCACGATCGGCACCGATGTGATGGACGGCTGGCACGCCTGCCGGGCCGTGCTCGAGGAAGCCGATCGCGGCGTCGCCAAGGCTGATGTGCTGGCCTGTTCGAGTGCGGGCGGCGGACTCCGGATCGGTGTGGTGGGCAACGAAGAGCTGGTCACGGCCGAGGCCGGCCGCCGGGTCGCGTTGTCCAGCGGCGGCCGTGTGGTTGCCGTGGTCAACGGTGGGCTGACGGCCTCTTCACTGAAGGACCTGCGCAAGGACCGTCCGGACGTCGTCCTGCTGCTGGGCGGCACGGACGGCGGGAATTCGGCCGTCCTGCTCAAGGCCGTTGATATGCTGGCGAAGTACAGGTGGCGTCGCCCGGTTGTTGTCGCAGGCAACGTCGAGGCCCGGGCGGAGATCGCCGAGACCCTTGCGGCCGCCGACGTTCCGCATGTACTCGCGGACAACGTCGTACCCGAGATCGGGGTGTTCGCCCCGGACAGTGCGCGGGCTGCGATCCGGGAGATGTTCCTCGCCCACGTGATCGGCGGGAAGAACCTGTCCAAGGATCCGTCCTTCGCGCAGATGGTTCGGGCCGCGACGCCGGACGTCGTACTGCGGGGAGTAGAAGTGCTGGCCGGGTTGCACGGGGACGTCGCGGTCGTGGACATCGGCGGCGCGACCACCGACGTGCACACGGTGATCGAGCTCGATCCGGAGGACGCCAACCTCGGGCGTGAAGTGGTCGCGACCCATCCGGTGACGCGGACCGTCGAGGGTGACCTCGGCATGCGGTGGAGTGCGGTGCCGGTGGTCGCCGCCGGTGTCGAGGTCGGCTTGATCCTGGATGACGATGCGGTCCGCAAGGCTGCGAGGCGCAGACACGACGATCCGTCGTACCTGCCGGACAGTGCGATCGAGACGTCGTACGACGAGCTGCTGGCGAGGATCGCCGCGACGGTGGCGCTGAGAAGGCATGCGGGCCGGCAGCGGATCGTGTTCGGGCCGGGCGGCCGGGTGATCGAGCGGTCCGGCAAGGATCTGCGCGAGGTGGATCTGCTGGTCGGGTCCGGGGGAGTCCTGCGGCACAACGGACCGGACGTGGCCGCGCGGATCCTGGGGTCCGTGGCGGCGAACGCGCAGGAGGAGGGCTGGCTGGTCCCGGAGCGCGCCGCGATCGCTGTCGACCAGGATTACGTGCTCGCCGGCGTCGGCCTCCTCGCCGACCTGGACCCGCAAGCAGCCCAAGGCCTGGCGGCCCGCATTCATGGAACCATCCGGACCGGGCACTAGTCCTCAAATAAGCGAGTCGGTCGGTGGCGGTGGCCGTAGCCCAGGTGATCGTGTCGGTTGTTGTCTTGGGCCTGCCGATGGGGACGTCTGGGGCGTCGTGGGGGGTTCGGGGTGGCCTGTTTGGGGTCCGCGGTGTGTGGTTGACGGTGGTTTCGGGGTTTTGGGCAGGTGTGGTCGCCGCCGCGGGTGCGCGGCGGTCGGGGAGTCGGGGGGATCGGTGGGTGGGTCAGCCGAAGCGGGTGCGTTCGGTGGTGTTCCAGGCGCTGAAGAGCCGGTCCAGGTTGGGGGTGTAGCCGATGAGGCGGATGGTGATGGCGCGGGCTCGGCGGATCACCATGGCGGGGATGAGGATGATGGTGTTGAGGAAGCGGCGGAACTCCATGCGGATGTAGTCGTGGCGGTCTTGTTTGCGGTGCATCATCATCGCGAACCAGGACTTGATGTTCCACGCCAGCGCGGCGATGACCATGTAGGCCCAGTTGGAGACCAGGTCGTGCAGCGGGACGCGCAGGGCGCCCACGCCGGACTTGAGCTGTCCGATGACGTTCTCCTGGTCGCAGCGCTGGTTGGCGCAGGCCACGACCTGTTCGGCGGTCAGGTCGGTGCGGGTGGTGATGTAGAAGAGGTAGCGGATTTCGTCGAAGAGCACCTCGTCGCCGCGGCTGCGGCTGATGTTCTTGCGCAGCGCGACGACGCGGTAGGGGCGGGAGCATTTGCCGGGCTGGTAGTCGAACTCGGCGATGTCTTCGTGGTCGAGTTCCAGGTTGAGGTATCCGCGTTCTTTGACGAGGCGCTGCTTGTGGTTGTCGCGGCGGGCCCGGGTCTGCCCGGTCGCGCTCTGATACGGGGCGGGCCGGCGCAACCGGCTCCAGCCCGATTCGTCCAGCGCCTCGGCGCGGGTTCGAAGCGCTTTGTTGTTGTCCATGCCGAAGACGAAGTCGACCCGCTGTGCCCACCGGTCGAAGTGGGCGGTCAGCGAGAAGTCGGTGTCGCCGCGCAGGCACACCCGCGGCGCGTGCGGGGCCACCAGGTCGATGGCCTTGTCGATCCATGTCGCGGCGTCTTGGTGGCTGGGCGCGTTGCCCGGCCGGTTGACCACATACAGCACCTCCTTGGTGTTGGCCAGCGACACGATCAGCGGCGCGTACCCCCAGATCCCCTTGTAGGACATGTCCATGCCGGCCTTGCGCTGCCCGGAGGTGGGCACGATCGTGCCGTCGGCGTCGATGTAGGCGATCGGGCCGAGCAGGTCACGGCCCCGCCCCGTCCACAACCGCGGGCGCACCGCGTTGATCCGCTCCATCAACTCCGTCACGTCGTCCTCGGCGAAGCGGCGGCAGAAGTCTCCGGCCGTGGTCGGATCCGGGATCAGGTCCGCACCCAACGCATTCATATAGGCGGTGTCATGACGCAGCCGCTCGATGTCTTCCAGCCGGGTACCGCCACACAGCACGTTGTAGGCCAGGTTCAGCACGTGATCGGACTCATGGTAGGGCAGGTGCACCTTCAACAGGCGCAAACCCTCGTCGATCTGATCGACCAGGCCCAACCTGGTCACCAGCCGGTGCACCGCGCCGATCCCGCCGAAACACGTGGCGTCGACGTTGGCGCCGATCTCATACGACACCTTCCCCGACCCCAGCATCGGACTCGGCTGCTCGCCCCAGTGCCCCGCACGCGCGTGCCGCGCCGCCACCCTACGCCGCCGACCAGCCGCGTTCCGCCGACTCTGAACATGCGATATCTTCTTCACCACAAAGGCCTTCTCTTCCCGGACTGCGTCGCTAGCGCTAACCCAACAAGATAAGGCCTTCGCCTATGAAACCACCGCCACAGCCCAGCCGACACGCTTGGTCAAGGACTAGTCTCGACAGCAAGCAAGCTGCGGAGGGTGCGATGAGCAAGGGGCGGGACGACGACGTGCCGGACGTCGGGAACGACGACCCGAGCCCGGTGGCGGGCAACCAGGTGCTGGCGGACACCGGCGACACCGTGGCGGCCGAGCGGCCGACCGACCGCGTGGCCGACGAGGTACCCGCGGCGTCTCGTCAGGGGCGGGTGAACACCGGGGTGACGCCGGCGATGGAGATCGCCAGTGCCTGGGCCTGGCGGTTCCTGGTGCTCGTGGCCGCGATTCTCGTGATCGGGTACGGGATGCGCTACCTGTCCGAGGTGGTCGTCCCGGTGACAGTCGGCGTACTGCTGACGGCGCTGCTGGTGCCGGTGACGGACGGCCTGCAGCGGCTGCGGATTCCGCGCGGCCCGGCGGCCGGTATCACCGTGGTCGCCACCATCGTCGTCATCGCCGGCCTGCTGACGCTCGTGGGGACGCAGATCGCCGGCCAGTTCGAGAGCCTGTCGGCCCAGGTCGGCGAAGGTGTTCAGAAGGTCCGCGATCTGGCCCGGATCAACTTCGGCCTCGAGGACAAGGACATCACCAACGCGTTCAACTCGTTGCGGGACCAGATCACCTCCGGCGGTGCGCTCGGTCAGCGCGCGGCCGAGGTCGGTACGACGGCGACGCACGTGTTCGCCGGGTTGTTCATCGCGCTGTTCTGCCTGTTCTTCTTCCTCTACCAGGGTGAGCAGATCTGGGCCTGGCTGGTCCGGCTGTTCCCGCGGCCGGCGCGGGAGAAGGCCGATTCGTCCGGACGGAAGGCGTGGGTGTCGCTGACCGCGTTCGTCCGGGCCACCATCGTCGTGGCCGCGGTGGACGCGATCGGTATCTCGCTGGGGGCCGCGATCCTCGGCCTGCCACTGGTCAGCGCGATCGGGATCCTGGTCTTCGTCGGCGCGTTCATCCCCGTGGTCGGAGCGCTGATCAGCGGCAGCGTCGCCGTCCTGGTCGCACTGGTTGCCAAGGGCCCGATCGTCGCGATCATCATGCTGGGGGTGGTGATCGGCGTCCAACAGCTCGAGGCGCACGTGCTGCAGCCGTTCCTGCTCGGCCGCGCGGTCTCCGTTCACCCGCTGGCCATCATCCTGGCGATCGCCACCGGTGTCATCGTGGCCGGGATCGTCGGCGCGCTGGTCGCCGTACCGACGGCCGCCGTCGTGAACGCCATCGTCAACCACCTGGCGGGTAACGACGTCGACCCCGAACCACCCCGACGCCAGCTGCCCCGTCGAAGACATCCTGCTCCCGAGGCCGCCGACGGCTAGGGAGTCCCGGACACGGGGAAAGGCGCCGCTGAGAAGCGGCGCCTTTCCTGTGTGCGTCGTGGTCAGCCGATGGACGGGCCGCCCTTGTCGGGTTGGTTCTTGTTGAGGTTGACGGTGCTCTGCGCGCCCTGCTCGTTGCTCTGATCCGTGCCCGCTGCCTGCTGGGTCGGACCGGTCGCGCGGGCGGCCGGTGCCACGCCACCGAGGGCCACCGACATGTTCTGGGCGTTCTCCTGAGCGCCCACCTGTGCCTGCGTCTTCTGGAGCAGCGCTTCCGCCGCGGCGATCCGGGCTTCGGGGCCGGCCGCCGCCAGGACCTTGCTGAACTGCTGGCTCAGCTCCAGGCGTTCCTGCGGGCTCGCCACGTTCTGCGGCAAGGTCGGGTCCATCCGGAACGCGGCGAACGACGCGCGGGCCGCCTCGGCCCGGGTCTGGGCGTGGGCCTTCTTGTCCTGGAACCACCGGGACACGTGGCCGGCCAGCTGCTGCCCGGCGGCGACAGCCTGTCGGCCGCCCTCGGCAATCGCTCGGCCGGTGGCCTGTGCGCCTTGTGCGACGGCCTGCCGGCCCTGTGCGACGGCTTGCCTGGTGGCCTCTGCGCCCTGCGCGACGAACTGCCCGGTGGCTTGCGCGCCTTGTACGACGGCTTGCCTCGTAGCCTCTGCACCCTGCGCGACGAACTGTCCGGTGGCTTGCGCGCCTTGTACGACCGCCTGCCTGGTGGCCTCGGCGCCTTGTGCGACTGCCCGGCCGCCGGCGTCGATGCCCTCGCGTACTCGTTGCGCGGCGAGGTCCGCGGCGACCGCACCACGGTCGACCAGGTCGGAAACCTGCTCGCTGGTCCGGTTGTAGGTGTCGAGGGCCGCCTGCCGGTACTGCCTGGCCTGCGTAGCCAGTGACTGGGCCGCGTCGCTCAGCCGCTCGGTGGTCTGGTCATAGACCGCGTGAACCCGGGCCACCGCGTTGCCGACCGCGGTGTGGACGCGGGCCCGCAGCGGCTGCTTGTTCAGCATCCGCTCCAGCTTCTGCGACTGCTCCTGCGTCATGTTCAGCACGAGCTGCAGGTTGCGCTGCTGCTGAGCGTTCAGGTTCGCGATGGCGTCGGTGGCGGCGACCCAGTTGCCCGGTTCCCACTGCCCCGGACCCTGGTGAGGTGTGGACATTCGATCTCCTAGTCGATGTAGACCGCGTAGGTGACACCCACCGCGCTGGTCAGCGGGTCCCGGGTCGGCTTGTTGCTGAACAGGTGGAACTGCGCGCCCGGGCGGATCCAGACGGCGAGGTGACGCCGGTCGGCGCCCGCACCCGGCGCCCACTCGTCGAGGAAGGTGGGGCTGCTGTCGTCTCCGACGTACGCGGGCTCGCCCAGGTGCTTCCGGGCCAGCTCGAGGTGGTCCGGCCAGTGCGCGTCCAGCCCGGCCTCGGCCGCGCCGAGGTCGTCCGGCCCGATCTCGTACGCCGACCACCCGCTGTTGGGGCAGTCCGCGAAGGCCAGCCCGTCGAACATGATGATCGAGCTGCCGCGCTTGGTGGTGAATCCCCATGAGGCCATCACCGGGTCGATCTGCTCACCCGGCTTGAGCGGCCACGGCTCCCAGCCGGTGGCCGTGGTGACCCGCTGGACCAATGCACGGACCACGGCGGGTCCGGAGTCGTCGCTGTTCGGGCCTGCCACTGTGGTCCAGTCCGTGACCTCGGCGAGGTCGGCGATCGCCAGGTCGTCCTCGTCGAGCGGCCTGTCCTGCGTCTTCATCCGGGCTGTTCCTTCCGTCCGTGACTCAAGCCATCGTCGGCAACCGTAGGACGCGCTCAGGGTCACCCGACCGCGGACGGACGACGCGAAGGGCCTCACCGGTTTCCCGGTGAGGCCCTTCGTTCATATCGCCGCCGTCGTCAGTGCAGCGCGGCGGCTGCGGAACTCTCGACGGACTCGTCCGGCTTGGCGCTGTCGTCGCGGCCGGCGAGACGCTGCTCCGGGGTGATGACCGCGAGGATCAGGGCGATCGCCAGGAACGGCAGCGAGACCAGGAAGACGTCGTCCATCGCGTCGACCAGACCGTGCAGGGCCCAGCCCTTCATCGGCTCCTTCAAACCGTGCAGGGCCTCGACGCTGTTCGCCGCCTTGGCGAGCCCGTCGACCATGCTCTGCGTCGCGTTCGGGACGATGTCGGTCAGGTGGTCCTTCAGCCGGGTGGTCAGTACGGCGCCGTACACCGCCGTACCGATCGCGCCGCCCATCGAGCGGAAGAACGTCATCGTCGAGGTCGCGGTGCCCATGTGCTGCCGGGGCACGCTGTTCTGCGCGGCGGTGACGGTGATCTGCATCGACAGGCCCAGGCCGGCGCCCATCACGAACATGTAGATCGCCAGCTGCCAGTACGGCGTGGTCAGGCTGAGCGTGGACAGCAGCACCATCGCGCCGCTGACCAGCACCGCGGAGATGATCGGGAATGCCTTGTACCGGCCGTTCTTGCTCATCAGCTGGCCGCTCGGGATCGAGGCCGCGAAGATACCGACGATCATCGGCAGCAGGGCCAGGCCGGACCGGGTCGGCGACATGTCCTTGACCGCCTGCAGGTACAGCGGCAGGAAGATCAGCGCACCGAACATCGCGAATCCGAGCAGGAACGCGTACCCGGCGTACCCGGAGAAGATCCGGCCCTTGAACAGGTCCATCGGGATGATCGGCTCCGACACCCGCAGCTCGATGAAGACGAAGGAGACAGCGAGGACGACGGCCGCAACCAGCAGAGCGATCGTGGTCCCGTCGCCCCAGCCGTAGCCCGGACCGCTCCACGAGATCGCCAGCAGCAGTGTGGTGACCGCGCCGGTGATCACCGCGGCGCCGAGGTAGTCGATCTTGTGCGACCGCTTCACGTGCGGCAGCTTCAGCACGGCGGCGACGATGCCCAGGGCAACCAGGCCGATCGGTAGGTTGATCCAGAAGATCCAGCGCCAGCCCGGACCGTCGGTGAGCAGGCCGCCGAGCAGCGGGCCGGCCACCGAGGACAGACCGAAGACGGCACCGAAGTACCCCATGTACTTACCGCGCTCGCGCGGCGGGATCACGTCGCCGATGGTGGCGAAGGCCAGCGACATCAGACCGCCGGCGCCGAGACCCTGGACGGCCCGGAAGCCGATCAGCATCTCGATGTTCTGCGACAGCGCGGACAGCACCGAGCCGGCCAGGAAGGTGAGGATCGCCGCGATGAACAGCGGGCGGCGGCCGTAGAGGTCGGAGATCTTGCCCCACAGCGGAGTGGAGGCGGTCGAGGTCAGCAGGTACGCCGTGACCACCCAGGACAGCTTGTCCAGGCTGTTGAACTCACTGACGATCTGCGGCAGCGCCGTCCCGACGATGCTCTGGTCGAGTGCGGCCAGGAACATGCCGGCCATCAGCCCGCCCAGGACGACCAGGATCTGCTTGTGGGACAGGTACTGCGGGGTGTCTGGAAGGGATTCAGGCGCAGCGCCGCCGGGGGTGGCGGGCTCGGTCGTGCTCATTTGGCGCTCTCCAGGTTCTTGTCGGTGTTCTCGTTCGCGGCGGGATCCCCACCGGGCGCGAAGTCTTCGGTACGGCGCTCGGCCGCGACCGCCCGTAGTCGCGGTGCGACGGCGGCCCAGCCCCTGTCGGCCCAGGCGCGGCTGTCGGGACCGGAGTCGGTCAGGTTCGCGACGCCGTCGGCGAACCGGGTCATCAGCCGCTCGAAGGTCTGGACGTCGTCCTTGGACCAGCCGTCCATGGCGGCGCTGAGCAGCTCCATCCGGCGGCGCGCGCCGGCCTCCCACTGCTCCAGGCCCTGCTCGGTCAGCTCGACCCGGAAGGCGCGGCCGTCGTCGGGGTCCGGGGAGCGGCGGACCAGGCCGAGCTGCTCCAGCGCCCGGACGTGCCGGCTGGCGGTGGAGGCGTCGAGCTCGAGCCGGCCGGCCAGATCGGACAGCCGCAGGGCACCGCTGCAGCGCAACACGAACAGGACCAGGTGGGCGCTGTGGTCGAGGGTGTCGCCGGGCTGCTTGCCCTTCAGGCGGCGGCCGATCCGGGTGAACGCGTGCAGCACACCCTCGATCGGGGTCTGCGCAGAGTACGCGTCGTTTACTTGCATGCTGCAAGCATATACATGCTTGCGTGATACACGCAAATGAGTTTCCAAGAGTCCCTGAGTGAGTCGCCATTATTTGCTCTCAGTCGTCGAGTGATCGCTGTTCGCAGTGGAGGAGAATCGGCGCACGAACTGAAGACGGCGAAAGGTTGGGTTTTGTGACGCGGACGGCGGTGGTGACCGGTGGCGGGTCGGGACTGGGGCGGGAGATGGCTCTGGCCCTCGCGGCGGCCGGGTTCGAGGTGATCGTCACCGGGCGGACCGAGGACAAGCTGCGCGAAACCGCGGCCGCGGGTGGTGGGCGCGTGGCTGTCGCCGTGCTGGACGTTGCGGACGGGGAGGCGGTACGGGCGTTCTTCGGTGGGCTGGAGCGGATCGACGTACTGGTGAACAACGCGGGCACGGGTGCGCCGGCGTCGCCTGTCCAGGACGTCTCGGAGGAGGACTGGCGGCGGGTGGTCGACACCAACCTGACCGGGTCGTTCCTCTGTGCGCAGGCCGCTTTCGCGCTGATGCTGCGGCAGGACCCGAAGGGTGGGCGGATCATCAACAACGGGTCGATCTCGGCGCACGTACCGCGGCCGCACGGGATCGCCTACACCGCGAGCAAGCACGCGATCAGCGGTCTGACCAAGGGTCTCGAGCTGGAGGGCCGGGCGCACGGGATCACCGCAGCTCAGATCGACATCGGCAACGCCGCCACCCCGATGACCGAGCGGATGGGCCAGGGCGTGCTGCAGCCGGACGGGTCGGTCGCGGCCGAGCCGACGTTCGATCCGAAGATCGTCGCCGACTTCGTGGTCCGGATCGCCCAGTTGCCGACGTCGGTCGCCGTACCCACGCTTACGGTGATGGCGGCGGGGATGCCGTACGTCGGTCGCGGCTGAGATTGCACCCAAAACGACAAGAAAGTGTCGGCCGGGGCGTCTAGGGTCGGCCTCGTGAGTGAGCAGCGGGAGTCCCTGGTCCACGTCCGCGGGCTGCGGAAGTCGTACGGCGACTTCGAGGCGGTCAAGGGGATCGACCTGGACGTGTGGCGTGGGGAGGCGTTCGGGTTCCTCGGGCCGAACGGCGCCGGCAAGTCCTCGACGATGCGGATGATCGGCGCGGTCTCGCCGGCCAGTGGCGGCACGCTGCGGGTCCTCGGCATGGACCCGGCGGCCGAGGGGCCGTCGATCCGGGCCCGGCTGGGTGTCTGCCCGCAGGATGACACCCTCGACACCGAGCTGACCGTCCGGGAGAACCTGACGATCTACGGGCGGTACTTCGGGCTGAGCCGGGCCGAGTGCCGGTTGCGGGCCGACGAGCTGCTCGAGTTCGTCGCGCTGACCGACAAGGCGAAGGTCAAGGTCGACGAGCTGTCCGGCGGGATGAAGCGGCGGCTGACGATCGCCCGGTCGCTGGTCAGCAAGCCGGACCTGCTGCTGCTCGACGAGCCGACGACCGGTCTCGACCCACAGGCCCGGCACCTGTTGTGGGACAAGCTGTTCCGGCTCAAGCAGGCCGGCGTGACGCTGATCATCACCACGCACTACATGGACGAGGCCGAGCAGTTGTGCGACCGGCTGGTCGTGATGGACGGCGGGCTGATCGCGGCCGAGGGCTCACCGGCCCAGCTGATCCGCGACTACTCGACCCGTGAGGTGACCGAGCTGCGGTTCGGACCCGAGGTGATGCTGTCGGACCACGACGCGCTCGCCGGGAAGGTGGAGGACCTGGCCCAGCGCATCGAGGTGCTGCCGGACCGCCTGCTGCTCTATACCGACGACGGTGAGCGCGCGGTCGTCGCCGTACACGAGCGTGGTCTGGAGCCGGCGGCGGTTCTGGTACGGCGCTCGACGCTGGAGGACGTGTTCCTGCGCCTGACCGGCCGGACGTTGGTGGACTGATGGCGCTCGCGCTGGAGAACGGTCGTCGCCAGTTCGACTACTGGCTGACCGTCTACAAGCGGACCTGGAAGGGCACGCTGATCAGCAGCTTTCTGCTGCCGCTGCTCTATCTGGCGGCGATGGGGATCGGGCTCGGGTCGTTCGTGGACAGCAACGGGACCGGTGCGTTGGGCGGGGTGAGCTACCTGCAGTACATCGCGCCCGGGTTGCTCGCCGCGACCGGAATGCAGATCGCCGTCGGCGAGGCGACGTACCCGGTGATGAGCGGGTTGAAGTGGCAGAAGTTCTACTACTCGATGATCGCGACGCCGCTGCGGCCGGCGGATGTGGTCTACGGGCAGCTCGGGTTCATCGCCTTCCGGGTGACCAGCACGTGCCTGGTGTTCCTGGTGGTGATCACGGCGTTCGGCGGGCTGGAGTCACCGCTGGGCCTGTTGGGGTTGCCGGTCGCGCTGCTGGTCGGGATGGCTGTCGCTGCTCCGGTCGCGGCGTACGCGACAAAACTGGACAACGACGCGGGTTTCGCGATGATCTTCCGGTTCGGCGTGGTCCCGGCGTTCCTGTTCTCCGGTGCGTTCTTCCCGGTGTCCCAGCTGCCGAACTGGATCGAGTGGCTCGCCTACCTCAGCCCGTTGTGGCACGGCGTCGAGCTGTGCCGCGCCCTCAGCCTGGGCACGGTCGATCCGTGGATGGCGCTCCTCAACCTCGGCTATCTGCTGATCTGGTTCCTGGTCGGCACGTGGCTCGCCGTCCGCGGCTTCACCCGAAAGCTGGTCGGCTAATGGTGACGCTCACTGCGCGGGTTGTTCCGGTGCCGCTCAGGCTGGGGGGCGGGCGGCACATCGTGGAGCGCAACTTCCTGCTCTACCGCCGGTCCTGGATCGTCTTCCTGTCCGGCTTCTTCGAGCCGGTGTTCTACCTGCTGTCGATCGGTGTCGGCGTCGCCCAGCTGGTCGGCGACTTCACCCTGTCCGACGGCACCACGATCGGGTACGCCGCCTTCGTCGCGCCGGCGATGCTGGCCAGTTCGGCGATGAACGGTGCGATCTTCGACTCGACGTACAACATCTTCTTCCGGATGAAGTACGCCAAGCTGTACGACTCGATGCTCGCGACCCCGCTGCGGCCGTGGGACGTGGCGACCGGTGAGGTGACGTGGGCGCTGCTGCGCGGAGCCTGCTACTCGGCCATGTTCATCCTGGTGATGCTGGCGATGGGGCTGATCGAGTCGTGGTGGGCGGTGATGGCGCTGCCGGCGTCGGTCCTGATCGGGTTCGCGTTCGCCGGTGCCGGCATGGCACTGACCACGTTCATGCGCAGCTGGCAGGACTTCGAGTTCGTCCAGCTGGCGATCATCCCGATGTTCCTGTTCTCGGCCACCTTCTACCCGGTCGAGACCTACCCGCCCGCGATCCGCTGGCTGGTCGAGATCACCCCGCTCTACCAGGGCGTCGTCCTCGAACGCGCCTTCACCACCGGCACCGTCAGCTGGACCCTGCTCATCAACGCCCTCTACCTGGCCGCCATGGGCACCCTCGGCATGTACGTCGCCTCCCGCCGCCTCGGCAAACTCTTGCTGAAGTAGGAAACTTCGGACCCGTGGCCGTCGTCGAACTCGCATGAACCCCCTCGGGGCGTGGCGTCGGTGGCGCACGAATGTGGCGGGCGTCAAGGCCTTGCTCGGGCCGCGGATGGAGCGCGCGTCGGGCTGATGGACTGGTGAAGGAGACGATCACCTGGCGTGTGCGGGAGGTGACGTTCGGGGAACCCGGGAGGTTTGCGGTCGCGTCCGAAAGGCATGATTCTGCGGGTGAGGAATCCGATCGGGGTGTTGCGGCGGGAGCAGCAGATGCGGGCGCGGTTGAAGGCGCCGCGGGAGCGGTTGCCGGGTGGGCGGCGGCGGTGGATCCGGTCGTCGATGGACTGGCTGGTGGCCGAGTTCGGGCGTGACGTCCTGCTCCGGCCGATCGTGGTGCCGAGGGAGTTGATCCCGGTCGGGTACGACGGTGGGCTCGCGGCGGCCGAGGAGTTGTGTGCCCGGGTCTCGGAGCGGATGGATCTGCCGTCGGGGCAGTGCGGGTTGAGCTTTGGGCTCGTGGCCGACGGGGTACGACGTCCGGCGTACCGGGGTGTGGTGAAGGAGTCGTCCGGTCGGTGGGTCCGTGGTGCCGACCGCAACGAGATCCAGCTCGCGCCCGCGCTGGCCGCCGACCCGGTGGCGCTGGTCGCGATCTTCGCGCACGAGGCCGGTCATGAGTTGCTGCTCGGCGGCCGTCGGATCTCGTTCGCCCACCGCCCCGACCACGAGTCGCTGACCGATCTGCTCACCGTGTTCTACGGACTCGGAATCTTCACCGCCAACGCGGCGTACGAGCGCCGGCCGCGGCCGAACGGCAAGGGCAAGCAGCCGCTGGCCCGCGGGTACCTGCGGGAGGCGGCGCTGTCCGACGCACTCGCGTACTACGCCCTGCTCCGCGGCGAGCGCCGCCCGGACTGGGACCGCCACCTCGATCCGCCCGTACGGCGGGCGATGCGCAACCAGCTCGCGGTCCTCGCCAAATGACCAGCACCAAATGACCAGCGCGTGGCCGTTCGCAGCCGTAATGTGAGGGCGTGATCGATGCCAAGGACATTGCTCGTGCGGCGGATTTGCTGCATGACGTGGTGGCGCCGACGCCGCTGGAGTTCTCGCGCTGGCTGAGTGAACTCGTCGGCGGCGACGTGTTCCTCAAGTGCGAGAACCTGCAGCGGACCGGTTCGTTCAAGCTGCGCGGTGCGTACGTCCGGATGGCCCGGCTGAAGAAGGCCGAGCGGGCCCGCGGGGTGGTCGCGGCGAGCGCCGGCAACCACGCGCAGGGTGTCGCGCTGGCGGCCCAACTGCTCGGGATCAAGGCGACCGTGTTCATGCCGCACGGCGCACCGATCCCGAAGGAGAAGGCGACCCGCGCGTACGGCGCCGAGATCCGGTTCGTCGGGACGTCGATCGACGACTGCCTGCGGGCGGCGCGTGAGTTCGAGGCCGAGACCGGTGCGGTGCTGATCCATCCGTTCGACCACCCGGACATCGTGGCGGGTCAGGCGACGACCGGGCTCGAGATCGTCGAGCAGTGCCCGCAGGTCCGGACGGTCGTGGTCCCGACCGGAGGCGGTGGCCTGGTCGCCGGGATCGCGTCCGCGATGCAGCGCGACGGGATGCCGATCGAGGTGGTCGGCGTACAGGCCGCCGCGGCTGCCGCGTATCCGGCCTCGCTCGCGGCCGGCAAGCCGGTCCAGCTGGATGCCATGTCGACGATGGCGGACGGGATCGCCGTCGGGTTGCCGGGCCAGGTGCCGTTCGAGGTGGTCCAGCAGTACGTCGGGGAGATGCGCACGGTCGACGAGGATTCGTTGTCCAAGGCCCTCTTGCTGCTGCTGGAACGCGCGAAGCTGGTCGTCGAACCGGCCGGCGCGGCCGCGGTGGCCGCCGTACTGGACGAGCCGACGCGGTTCACGCCGCCGGTCGTGGCGGTGCTGTCCGGCGGCAACATCGACCCGATCCTGTTGATGCGGGTGATCCAGCACGGTATGGCGGCGGCCGGCCGGTACCTGTCGTTGCGGGTGCGGATCCCGGACACACCGGGTGGTCTGGCGACGTTGCTGACCCAGCTCGCGACCCTGAATGCGAACATCATCGAGGTGCTGCACGAGCGTATCTCCGAGACGCTGAATCTGGACGAGGTGGAGGTCGCCCTGCAGCTCGAACTGCGGGGTGAGGAGCACCGTGAACGGGTATTGGCCAGTCTGACCGGCAACGGGTACACGTACACGCTGAACTGAGGAGTCCCCCTGTGAAGAAAACACTCATCGCTGCAGCCGCGGCTTTGTTGCTCACGGCAGCGGCCTGTACGCCGGGATCCGACAGCCCGGCCGGCAGCACCAGCGCGCCGAGCACGGTGAAGACGGATGCCGCCGCACTCGGCGACGTCACGCTGACCGTCTGGGACCAGGAGGTCCGCGGCGGTCAGGCGGCCCAGATGGCGCGAGCTCAACAAGCAGTTCCAGGCGAAGTACCCGAACATCAAGATCAACCGGGTCTCCCGCTCGTTCGACGACCTGAAGACGACCCTGCGGCTGGCGCTGTCGGGCAACGAACGCGCCGGACGTCGTACAGGCGAACAACGGCCGGTCGGACATGGGCGAGTTCGTCAAGGCGGGTCAGCTGTTGCCGCTGGACGAGTGGGCGGAGGCGTACGACTGGGGCAGCCGCTATCCGGCCTCGGTGCTGCAGTACTCACGCTACTCGGCTGACGGCAAGACCTTCGGCGAGGGCAATCTGTACGGGCTGCCGCAGGTCGGTGAGGTGGTCGGGCTCTACTACAACAAGGCGAAGCTGACCAAGCTCGGCGTCGAGCCGCCGAAGACGTGGGCCGAGTTCGAGGCCGCGCTGGCGAAGGCGAAGGCGGCCGGTGAGGTGCCGATGCAGTTCGGCAACCTGGACAAGTGGCCGGCCATCCACGTGTTCGGCACGGTGCAGGACCATTCCGTGCCCGCCGACCAGATCACCACGCTCGCGTTCGGCCGGCCGGGTGCGTCGTGGAACACGCCGGAGAACACGAAGGCCGCCGAGACACTGGTGTCCTGGGTGGACAAGGGCTACTTCAACCAGGGCTTCAACGGGCAGGGGTACGACCCGGCCTGGCAGGACTTCGGCAAGGGCAACGGCGTGTTCCTGATCGCCGGCACCTGGCTGCAGGCCGACCTGCAGAAGGCGCTCGGCGACAGAGGTCGGCTTCATGCTGCCGCCGGGCGAGTCGGCCGACGCCAAGCCGGTCGTCACCGGCGGCACCGGTCTGCCGTTCGCGATCACCAACAAGGCGAAGAACGCGGACGCGGCCGCGGCGTACATCAACTTCATCACCAGCCCGGACGCGATGAAGGTGCTCACCAGCACCGGCAACCTGCCGATCGCCGACACCTCGGCCCAGCAGGCCCCGCCCGGTCTCGGCCAGCGACATCTTCAGCGCTTCGGTACGGCGGTCAGCAAGGAACGGACTGGTGCCGTACCTCGACTACGCCACGCCGACCATGTACGACACGATCGGCGCGGCGCTGCAGGACCTGCTGGCGAAGAAGGCGACCCCGCAGCAGTTCCTCGCCAAGCTCGAGGCGGACTACAGCAAGTTCGCCGGAAAGTGAGTTCAGCCGCCCGGGGAGCCGCGCCGGGTCGGGTACGTCTACATCCTGCCGGCGCTGCTCGTGTACGGCGCGTTCCTGCTCTACCCGTTGCTCCGTGCGGTCCATCTGTCGCTTCTTCGAGTGGGACGGCATCACCCTCGGCCGGTTCGTTGGCCTGGGCAACTACGCGGACGTGGTCCGGCCGACGCCGGGCTGCGGGCCGCGTTCGGGCACGCGCTGGTGCTGATCGTTCTTCTTCGCGGTGCTTCCGTTGCTGATCGGGCTGGCGCTGGCCTCGGTGTTGCAGCCGGGCCAGGGTTCGCGGGCTCGGGTTCTTCCGCACCGTCGTGTTCCTGCCGCAGGTGGTCGCGATGGTCGTCGTGGCCGTTGCCTGGCGCCAGATCTACGCGCCCGATGGTCCGCTGAACGACCTACTCCGGGCGGTCGGTCTGGACAGCCTCGCGCGCGGCTGGCTCGGCGACTACACGTTCGCCCTGCCGGCGGTCGGCGTGATCGGGACGTGGTTCGAGACCGGGCTGGTGACCGTGCTGTTGCTGGCCGGGATGTCACGGATCCCCCGGGAGCGGTACGAGGCGGCCCGGCTCGACGGAGCCGGGCCGTTTGCGGAGTTCTTCGCGGTGATGCTGCCCGCGGTCCGCGGTGAGATCGCGGTCGCGCTGACATTGACGGTGATCGCCGCGCTGCGGACGTTCGACCTGGTCTACATCACCACGAGCGGTGGTCCGGGTACGTCGACCAGCGTTCCGTCGTACGAGGTCTACCACCGGGCGTTCGAGCTCGGCCAGGTCGGTTCGGCGGCGGCGATCGGGGTCTGCCTGACGGTGCGTGATCTTCGTGATCACGCTCGGGGTCAACCGGCTGGCGGATCGGGGCACCGCGTGAGGGCGTCGCGTGGCCGAGCGGATCGGCGAACTACGCGCTGCTGACCGTCTTCGCGGCTGTTCGCGCTCGGGCCGATCGTGACGATCCTGGTGGCCGCGCTCGGCCCGGACGACGCGCGGCGCGGCGCGGCTCGAGCCGGGTGCCTCGGGAACTTCGCCAAGGCGTGGGAGATCGGGCACTTCGGCACCTACCTGCGGATGAGTGTCGCGGTGTCGGTGATCGGTCGTGGTGGTCAGCGTGCTGCTGTCGATCCTCAGCGGGTACGCGTTCGGCACGATGCGGTTCCGCGGTGCCGGGCCGCTGTTCTACCTGTTCCTGCTCGGGATCATGATGCCGACCGAGGCGATCGTCGTACCGCTGTACTTCGACCTGCGCACGCTCGGGCTGACCGACACGTTCTGGGCCGTCGCGCTGCCGCAGGTCGCGCAGTCCGTTGCCTTCGGCACCTTCTGGATGCGGGCGTACTTCCGGTCGTCGAGCAGGTCGATGGTCGAGGCGGCCCGGCTCGACGGCGCCGGGCACTGGCGGACGTTGTGGCTGGTGCTGGTGCCGCCGGCCCGGCCGGCGCTGGTGACGCTGATCGTGCTGGTGTTCATGTGGACCTGGAACGAGTTCCTGATCCCGCTGGTGATGGTGACCGAGCGAGTCGCTGCGAACCGCGCCGCTGGGACTGGCGTTCTTCTCCGGTCAGTACACGTCCGGCTTCACCCTGCTCGCCGCGGGTGCGGTGATCGTCGGTACGCCGGTCGTCCTCGTCTACGCCTTCCTCCAGCGCCACTTCATCGCCGGCATGCTGGAAGGCGCCGTACGGGAGTGATCAGTCCTCAGCCACGGCTGCGAGGGGCTCGCAGGCCTTGACCAGGGGAGCGTGCAGGCGCTCGGCGAGCACGCGTCGCTGGGTCGGCTTCGCCTCGGTCTGCCGGAGCAGGCCGTCCTCGGTGAGCCGGACGTTCACCGCGCGGCGGTCCTCGGGGCACATGTGCCGCTCGACCAGGCCGGCGGTCTCCAGCCGGCCGATCACGCGGGACAGCGCGCTCTGGCTGAGATGCACGGATTTGGCGATCGTCTGGACCTTCGCGGACTGCTCGGGCAACTCGGCGAGGCGCTCGAGCACTTCGTACTCACTCATCCCCAGCGAATGACCCGCCTGCAGAGCGCGGTCGAGCGCGCAGGTCAGGTCGGCGTGGCGAGCCAGCAGTTCGCGCCATTCCCTGACATCAGTGCTCGCATCGGCGCTGGTCTCACCAGGACCGGCGCTGACCTTCGTAGCGGCCATGGAGGGGACGTTATCATTCCGGCGCATTCAATGCAAGCGCATTTAATGCCTAGACATTAGATGCACATGCATGGAATAGTCTCCCCCCGTGACACAGACAACGCACACCCAATCACCAGCCGGCGCCGCTCCGGCCCGCATGACCTGGGACGCGCGCCTCTGGGGCGCTCTTCTGGTGGTCTGCGGCGTGATCTTCCTCGACGGCCTGGACGTCTCCATGGTCGGCATGTCGCTGCCCTCGATCGGCGCCGATCTGGGCGTATCCCTGTCCTCCCTGCAGTGGGTCGTGACCGGCTATGTGCTCGGGTACGGCGGCCTGCTGCTGCTCGGCGGACGGGCCGCCGACCTGCTCGGCCGCCGCCGGGTGTTCCTGATCGCGCTGGCCGTGTTCGCCGTCGTCTCGATGCTGAGCTCGCTGGCCACCAACGCCGAACTGCTCATCGCCGCGCGGTTCGTCAAGGGCGTCGCCGCCGCGTTCACCGCGCCGGCCGCGCTCTCCATCATCACCACGACCTTCCACGAGGGCCCGGACCGCAACCGCGCCCTCAGTATCTTCACCACCTGCGCAGCCTCCGGGTTCTCGATGGGCCTGATCCTCGGCGGCGCGCTGACCGAGGTCGGCTGGCGCTGGACCTTCCTGATGCCCGGCCCGGTCGCCCTGATCGTGCTGCTGTTCGCGATCAAGCTGATCCCGAACAGCCCGCGCGACAACGCTGCCGGCGGGTACGACATCCCCGGTGCCATCACCGTCACGGCCGGCATGCTGTCGCTCGTCTACGCCGTCGTCGGCGCCGAGCACGCCGGCTGGGTCTCGGTGCAGACCATCGGGATGTTCGCGCTGGCCGTCGTACTGCTGGGCGCGTTCGTCGCGATCGAGCAGCGGTCGAAGCACCCGCTGGTCCGGCTCGGCATCCTGCGCAACGCGTCGCTGCGCCGGGCGAACCTGGCCATCCTGACCGTGTTCGGTGCGTACGTCGCCTTCCAGCTGATCGGCACGCTGTACCTGCAGAACCTGCTCGGCTGGTCGTCGTTCGAGACCGCGCTGGCCTTCCTGCCTGCCGGTCTGCTGGTGGCCACTCTGTCGCCGAACGCGGGCAAGCTGGCCGACCGGATCGGGACCGAGACGATGATCGTCGCCGCGATGGCGCTGTTCGTCGCCGGGTACGCCCTGTCGCTGCGGATCGGTCCGGAGTCGGCGTACTTCTCGACCGTGTTCCCGACCATCATGCTGATCGGTCTCGGGTTCGCGATCGGGTTCCCGGCGCTGAACATCCAGGCCGTGTCGGGTGTGCCGGACCACGAGCAGGGTTTGGCCTCCGGTCTCTTCAACACCTCCAACCAGGTCGGTGGCGCCGTGGTTCTCGCGATCGTGACCGCGGTGATCAGCAGCCAGGCGGTCGGTGTCACCACGTCGGCCGGGATGCTGTCGGCGTACAAGCCGGGTCTGGCCGTGGTGACCGGTATCTCCGCACTCGGTCTGGTGATCGCGCTGACCGGTCTGCGTGGGCTGCGCGCTCGGCGGGAGGCCGAGGCTGTCGAGGCAGCCGAGCTGGCCGCCGTACAGAAGGAACTGGCCGAGGAGGAGATGTCCCCGGCCGCGTGACAACAACCAGCTCCGTCTCGGGGCTGTGAAAATATGCAGCAGTGCGGGTCCCGGTCTACTCTCCGTGGCCCGCATTGCCGTGTGTTCGGGGTGCGTTCGCCACGGTTAAGGGCCATCCCCGATTGGTTTCGACCCACGGGGGTGCTGGACTGGGGGCATGAGTAACGAGAGCGACTACGACCGTCGGGTCAAGGACATCCTGGACCGGGTCGCCAAGGGCCACCTGTCCACTGAGGAAGGCGCCACTTTGATCGCCGCCGTCCAGCCGACGTCCCCGGCAAAAGCCGACGGCGTCGCGGACAGCGCGCCTGATGCCGGTACGACGCCCGAGCCGGGCGATGCGGATGGTCCGGTCGCGCAGAAGTCGGTTGCCGAGGACAAGGCTGCACCGGCGGACAAGACCGGCTGGCCGTCGGCCGACGACCTGCCGTCCCCGTCGGTCTGGGCGGATGTGGTCGACTCGCCGGATGCCGCCGTACCTGACGGCGTCGGGGTAGCTGAGGAGACGCCGGCGGGGCGGCATGCCGCCGAACCTTCGCCGGCCGAGCCGGTTGCCGACGCCGTCACCGAGCCCGTTACCGAGGTCGTCACCGAGCCGGTCACTGAGCCTGTCGCTGAGTCTGTCACTGAGCCTGTGGCTGAGCAGAACGGGGCTCAGGACAGTGTGGTCGACGAGGCGCCTGCCGAGGCTGCCCAGGCCGAGGAGGTCGAAGAGGTCGAGGAGGAGCACAGCAACGTGCCGATGCCGGCCGGCGTGCGGCGGGTGACGGTGCGGGCGATCGGGCGCCGGGTGCGGCTGATCGGTGAGCCCGCGATCAACGGAGTCGCGGTGGACGGGCCGCACGTGATCAAGCGGGACGGCGACACCCTCGCGATCAGCAGCGAGGGCGATATGGGCGTCTCGATCGACGGGTTCAGCATGCTGCGCAACCCGACCAACCTGAAGTCCCACGTGAACGGTCTGGCCAAGGAGCTGTCCATCCGGGTCAACCCCAGCCTCGAGGTCGAGGTCGAGGTGACCGGCGGCAGTGTGCACGCCGAGCGCCTTCCCGGTCTGACCCGGGTCCGCGTCACCGCCGGTACGGCGAAGGTCACCGACGTGAGCGGTCCGATCGACCTGCTCGTCCAGGCCGGCTCGGCCAACCTGGATGCCCAGCTCACCAGGGGCCGGTCCCGGGTCCGGGTCGAGTCCGGTGCCGCCAACGTGAACCTGCGCCGCGGTTCCGACGTCCGCGTCCACACCGAGTCGCAGCTCGGCCGCGTCTCCTGGGTCGGCGCCGTCACCGGCCAGTCCAAGGACGTGGAGATCGGCCGCGGCCGGGCCGCCCTCGACGTCGAGGTCCTGGTCGGCACCGCCCAGATCATCTCCGACTAGTTCGGGGATGGGGTGGTGGCGTACCGAAGGACGGGTAGTGGTCGGTCTCGCGCCGGGTGGCTGAGCGGGAGATGGGTGGGATCGGCGCGGCTGAGGCGACTACTACCCGTTGGTCGGTACGGTCGGTTGTCCTGACGGCAGGGAACGCAGCGTGCGGAACGGAGAGAAGTACAGGAAGGCCGTGCCGGCGAGTGAGGCCAGGCCTGCGATCCACAGCGTCGCGTGCAGTCCGAAGACAGTGCCGAGTGCACCGCCCAAGAGACTGCCGAGGGGAGCGGCGCCCCAGCCGACGAAGCTCATGGTGGCGCTGACCCGGCCGTGCAACTCGGGTGGGCACACCCGCTGCCGGATGCTCACCTGCAGGATGTAGCTGACGATGATGCAGAACCCGGCCAGCAGAGTCGCCACCACGAACCAGCTCACCTGCCAGCCCGGTCCGGTCAGCGCCTGCAGTGTGAACGCGACCCCGATCCCTGTCGACGACAGGAGCAGTGTGCGCGCATCGCCGTACCGGTTGCTGATCTTCTCTGTCACTCCGGACGCGACGATGGCGCCGGCCAGCCCGATCATGCTCAGTACGCCGATGGTGCTCGGCTGCAGGTGGATCTCGCGGACCAGGAACACGATCATCACCGCTCCGGCCGCGGCCTGGAACAGAATCGTGGTCGCCGTGTTCAGCGCGATCGGCCGCAGCAGCGGATGCCGGAACCCGTAGCGCATACCGTCCGCGATCTCCCGGCGGAGGTTCGGCGTCTCCGATTTGGCCGGCCGTGGTTCCGGCGTACGGATCGAGCGGAGCCAGATTGCCGACCAGAGGAAGCTCAGGGCGTCCACGCCGATCGTCACCGCGGCACTGAGCCACTGAACCAGTACGCCGCCCGCGCCGGCACCGAGGACCGCGGCGACGGAGTGGTTGGCGGCCAGCTTGGCGTTGCCCGGCAGGAGCTGGTCCGGCTGTAGCAGCCGAGGTGGGTAGGAGCTGTGTGCCACGTCGAACAGCACGGTGAGGACCCCCGTCAGCACCAGTACGACGTACAGCTGCGTGAGACTCAGGACGCCGAAGACGGCGGCGACCGGGATCGAGCCGAAGAGCACTGCCCGGCCTAGGTCGGCGAACACGAGGACTGGCAGGCAGCGCACCCTGTCGACCCACGCACCAGCGAAGAGGCCCAGCAGTAGCCAGGCCGCAGTCTCGCACGTCCGGAGCAGCGAGACCTGGAATGTCGTCGCGTCCAGCGTCAGTACGGCGAGCAGGGGGATCGCGATCATGCTCAGGCGCGTGCCGAGTTGGCTGAAAAGGTCAGCGATCCAGAGGCGGCGGAAATCGGGGTCTCTGAGGATGCTCTGCCTGGACGTCATACCGGGACGGTAAGGGCAGAGTTGAGCGGTGTCGACTCAACTGTCAACAAAGTTGAGTCGACCGGACTCAAGTTTCTGCTCAGGGGTAAATCAGGGGAAAAGCTGTCGAAACTGTCGGCACCGTCGGTAAGGATGGTGCCCTGCGTCACACCTAGAAGGGGGAACGTACGGCATGGCTGCTATCGAGGCGACTGGCCTCGTGAAGACGTTCAAATCCAGGAAGAGCACGGTCAAGGCACTCGACGGGATCGACCTCGACGTGCCGGAGGGCAGTGTGCTCGGCCTGCTCGGGCCGAACGGTGCGGGCAAGACCACCTCGGTCCGGATCCTCACCACGCTGATGGAGCCGGACGAGGGCTCGGCCCGCGTGCTCGGCCACGACGTGGTGAAGGAAGCGGACCTGGTCCGTTCGCTGGTCGGTCTGTCCGGTCAGTACGCCGCGGTCGACGAGCTCC
The DNA here is from genome assembly GCA_963770725.1 of uncultured Actinomycetota bacterium. Taxonomy (GTDB): domain Bacteria; phylum Actinomycetota; class Actinomycetes; order Propionibacteriales; family Kribbellaceae; genus Kribbella. The sequence goes on along the minus strand of CAVYQT010000001.1, from coordinate 550,181 downwards.
TCACCGGCCGGGAGAACCTGTGGATGTTCGGCCGGCTCTATCGGCTGAGCAGCCGGCAGGCGAAGCAGCGGGCCGAGGAACTGCTGGACATCTTCGACCTGACCGAGGCCGCGGACCGGACCCTGAAGACGTACTCCGGCGGTATGCGGCGCCGGCTGGACCTGGCGGGTTCGCTGATCGCCCATCCCAAGGTGCTGTTCCTCGACGAGCCGACCACCGGACTCGACCCGCGCAGCCGGCTCGACCTGTGGAAGATCATCCGCGACCGGGTCAGCGAAGGCGTGACCATCCTGCTCACGACGCAGTACCTGGAAGAGGCCGACGAGCTGGCCGACAGCATCGCGGTGGTCGACCACGGCTCGGTGATCGCGCGCGGTACGGCGGACGAGCTCAAGATGAAGGTGGGCGGTGAACGGATCGAGGTCGTCGTCCACGATCCCGACGAGACCTACCGGGCGCTCGAGTTGCTCACCGGAGCGCTCGAGATCACCGACCCGGACGCGACCACGATGGACAAGCACCGCCGGCGGCTCACCGTGCCCGCGCCGGGCGGATCGAGCTCGCTGGTCGACGTGATCCGCACCCTCGACGGAGCCGGGATCCGGATCGCCGACATCGGGCTGCGGCGGCCGACGCTGGACGACGTGTTCCTCACCCTGACCGGGCACGAGGCCGAGCAGAAGCAGGAGGAGCTGGTATGACCACGTCCGACCGTACGGCGGTGGACGAGCCGGCCCGGGTGAACCCGATCGGCCGGGCGGTGACGGACGCGGGCGTGCTGGCCTGGCGGAGCCTGAAGCGGATCCCGCGGACGCCGGACATGCTGATCTACGCGACCATCCAGCCGATCATGTTCGTGCTGCTGTTCGCCTATGTGTTCGGCAACGCGATCCCGATCCCCGGGTTCCCGGGCCCGCGGGCGTACCGGGAGTTCCTGATGGCCGGGATCTTCGCGCAGACGATGGCGTTCGCGGTGGCGTCGGCGAGTGTCGGGCTGGCCGACGACATGTCGAAGGGCCTGATCGACCGGTTCCGGTCGCTGCCGATGGCGCGGTCCGGCGTGATCTCCGGGCGGGTGATCGGTGACCTGGTCTTCAACGCGTTCGTGATGGTGGTGATGGTGATCTGCGGGTTCATCGTCGGCTGGCGATGGCACAACGGACTGGGCAACGCGCTGGCGGCGTTCGCGATCCTGCTGCTGTTCGCGTTCGCGATGCTGTGGGTCGGCGCGCTGATCGGCCTGTCGGTCGGCGGGCCCGAGGTGGCGGCGTCGGCCGGGCTGATCTGGCTGTTCCCGCTGACCTTCCTGTCCAACGCCTTCGTCCCGACGCCGAACCTGCCCAGCGGCCTGCAACCGGTGGCGGAGTGGAACCCGATCTCCTCGATCGTCGCGGCCTGCCGGCACCTGTTCGGCAACCCGTCCCCGTTCGCGAGTCCGGACGGGTTCCCGGCCAAGCACCCGGTCTTGCTCTCCCTGATCTGGTGCGCCCTGATCATCGGCATCTTCGCGCCACTCGCGGTCCGCAAGTACCGCAGCGCAACCAGTCACTGACCCCAATCACTCCGGCGGCCGGACTCCTCAAGGTGTCCGGCCGCCGTCGCAGGTCCTGAGCAGGACAACATCCAGCTGGAACTCTTCGCCCCGGCCCAGCACTGATCACTCGGCATCAGTCGCTCCGCCGCCGGCCGTCTACTCGGCGTACAGCCGCGGGTCTCCCCACGCCGCGGCGCCGGTGGTGGAGCAACTGCCCTTGCTGGTGACCAGGACAGCTTCCAGCTCGAGGGCGTCGGCGTGATTGAGGTCCACTTGAAGAGGATGCGCCTGATACTTGCCGAGCACGACCGGCTTGGTCGCGGTCCGGCTCGTGCCGTCAGTGATGTACGCGGTGAATTTGACCTTCAGAGTGGGGTCGGGCCCCTTGTCGGTCAGCCCGATCACGGCGTTGAAGCGGGTGTACTTGCGGCCGAGGTTCCAGGTCGTCGCGACCGTCCGGTTGCAGTTGCTGATGGTGCGATAGAGGCTGTCGCCGAACGGCTGCGCGTGGATCGCGAACGAGCCCTTGGTGAAGCCGCCGTCGATCGGCTGCAGGTCGGTGAGGCTGTCGCCGGCGGTGTTCGTCCCGGTGTTCGTCGTACCTGCGGTGGTCGAGGAGCCCGAGGGCGTCACGGTGACGGTCGTGGTTGTCGCCGGTCCGGGCACGGTCGCGGTGACCGTCGTGGTCGGCGGCGAGGCGATCGCGTCGAGCTTGCCCTCGCGGGCGGCCCAGATCGTCGCCGCCGCACCGATCAGCGCACTCACCAGCGCGGCGACGATCGCGGCCAGCAACGGATGCTCCAGCCGGCCCGGACGTTTCCCAGTACTGCTGTCGGACATGATCCAGCACTTCCCCCCAGCGGCCTGGCGCCGCTTCCCCCTGCTTGATCGTCACCTGCCGCCGCGCCGTTACAGAACGCCACGACACGCCTGCCGGCATGCGGGGGAGCCTGCCGGTGTGCGGGGGAATGAGAAGCGCCCCGGTGGTTGTCCACCGGGGCGCTCGGGCTGTGGTGGGTCAGCCGGTGAAGGGTTCGGCGGCGACGATCTCAACGGTCACATCCTTGCCGTTGGGCGCCTCGTAGGTCGCCTTGTCGCCCTTCTTCTTGCCCAGGATCGCGGATCCCAGCGGGGACTGCGGCGAGTACACGTCGATGTCGACCGACGCGTCCAGGGCGAGCAGTTCGCGGGAGCCGAGCAGGAAGGTCTCGACGTCGTCGTCGCCGGCGAACTTGATCGACACCTTCATCCCCGGCCCGATCTTCGCGCCGGCCTTCGGGGTCTCGCCGACCCGGGCCCGGCGCAGCATGTCCTCCAGCTGCCGGATCCGCAACTCGATCTTGCCCTGCTCGTCCTTCGCGGCGTGATACCCGCCGTTCTCCTTGAGGTCGCCCTCGTCCCTGGCCTCGCTGATGCGCTGGGTGATCTCGGCACGGGCGGGGCCCTTGAGGTGCTCGAGCTCAGCCTTCAGCTGGTCGTAACCGTCCTGCGTCAGCCAGACAACGCTGTCCTCTTCGATCCTCTGCGTCACGGGCTGCTCCTTGTGTCGGTGGGATGGGCAGAAATGCTTCTGGCCGCCGTCGTCGACGGCGACCAATCCACTGAGCGTAGCAAGTTACGGCCCGGAACCCCACAGTTCTATGACGCCTCAACCACAGGGAAACCGCTTGCCCGGTGGTCTTTCCCACATCGTGAACGATTAAACGGCAATCGGTTGCCAATTCACCCCCGGGATGGCCCTGACCTGGGCCTTTCCTCGGTGCGGCGCCGGTCGGCTCAACGGTCCGGCGCTGGAATCCGGAGTGCGGACAGAGTTGCCGGCCTCGCGTAGTCTTTGCCGGCCTGGCTGCAACCGGCAGGCAGGGAGGTGGGGGGACGGAGATGGATGTGAAGCCGGTCGGCGTCGAGTCGGTGAACCGGAGGCGGGGGCCGGTGCCGTGGATCGCGGGCGGTGTCATCCTCGCGGTCGTGGCGGCTGCGGTGACCTGGGGTGTGGTGGGCCGGGGGGACGCCGGCGGCGAGGCCAGCGCGGCGGCAGGCACGCCGATGGCGACCGCGTCGGAGCCCTCGGTCGAGGAACAGATGCTGGCCGGTATCGACGTGATCCTGAAGGCGCGGGCGTCGGCGGTGCTGGCCGGCCGGCTGTCGCAGTACCTCCAGGCTGTGGACCCGAAGAACCGGAAGCTGCGGCAACGCGATCAGCAGGTGTTCGGCAACCTGCGCAAGCTCGGCCCGAGCCGGTTGAGCTACCAGGTGGACGCCAACTGGGCCCCGGAGGTGCAGCCGCAGCACGGACCGAGTGCACGGGCGGTCCGCGTGCTCATGCTGATGCAGATCGCCGGTATCGACACCAGTGCGCGCGCCACCCCGGTCGGCTACACGTTCGCGGAACGCGGCGGGCGCTGGCTGCTGGTCGACGATGACGACCTCGCGGCCGAGGCGGACCTGAGCGCGTACCGCGAACCCTGGGACCTCGGCGCGATCGAGGTGGCGCGAAAGCCCGGCGTACTCGTCGTCGCCCCGGCCGGTGAACGTGCAAACGCTCGGCGGCTCGCGCAGGAGGCCCAGGCGGCCATCCCGGCGGTACGGACCGCGACGCGGCGGGCTCAGGCGGGGATCCTCGTCATCGCGATGGCCGATGGCAAGTCGATGGATCCGCAGTGGCGGACCGGTGGTCATCCGGCGGCCGCCGTCGCCGCGCTGAACTACGCTCCGGCGAATCCGGAGGCGACCGAGTTCAAGGTCGTCGGGAGCCGGGTGGTGATCAACCCGGACCAGCGGGTCAAGGCGGATCGGTTGCTGCTCGCACACGAGTTCACGCACGCCGCGATGTCGACGCTGGGCAACCGTGCGCCGACCTGGCTGGTGGAAGGATGGGCCGAGTACGTCGAGCTCCGGCTCGCGGAGCGGAGCGGGCAGCGGCAGCGGGAGTGGGTCGACGATCACCGCGACGAGCTGCTGCAGGAGGCGATACCGCCGCTGGTCGTGCTCCCGATCGACGGCGTCTTCCACGGCGAGTACGACGAGGACAGCTACGGGATCAGCTGGGTCCTCGTGGAGTACCTGGTGGACAGGTACGGCCTGCCGACCGTGAACGCCCTGTACGCCGACCTGGCCGAGGGGCCCGACGATCCGGCTGTCCGCGAGCGGGTACTGCGCAAGCACCTGAAGCTCGGCGAGGCGGCGCTGATCGCGACGCTGAAGAAGTACGACGGGCCGGCCTGAGACCGGAGCCGGTCAGTGCGGCCGGGGATTGTCCGGAGTCGTGCAGCCGATGAGGACGACCGAGGTGGCGGCCCGCTGGGTGGTGAGGGTGGCCGGCAGCGTCTGGTGGCGCGGGGAGTCGGCCGGAACCTTGACGGTCAACTCGCCGACGATGGAGAAGTCGGCCGCCTTGGCCTGCAGCCGGCAACTGGCCTCGGTGGACTCGGTCCGGTCGACCTGGATCGTCGCCTTCGCCGAGGTCGCCGAGGTGATCTCGAAGCGCAGCAGCCGAGACGTCACCGGCGGGTTCGACTGGACGAACGCGGCCCAGAGCAGCCAGGCCAGCCCGGCCGCGGCGATCACGGCCACCACCCCGATGATCAACGGTCGGCGGGACCGTCCGCCCCGCCCGTAGCGGGCGTCGAGGTCTGCTGTCGGGCTGGTGGGGGATGACTCGGTCAACGGGGGTCCAGGGGGTCGGTCGTGGGGATGGGCCGGTCTTGGAGGACCATTGTGTCTTGTGAGTGGAGATCTTCGGTTGTTGCATGTGCATGCCCACCCTGATGACGAGTCGAGCAAGGGCGCCGCGTCGACCGCGCGGTACGTCGCCGAAGGCGTCGAGGTCCTGGTCGCCACCTGTACCGGCGGGGAACGCGGATCGATCCTGAATCCGAAGATGGACCGGCCGGAGGTGCTCGAGAACATCACCGAGATCCGCCGCCGGGAGATGGACAAGGCCCGGGAGATCCTCGGGATCCGGCAGGAGTGGCTGGGCTGGGTGGACTCGGGTTTCCCCGAGGGCGATCCGCTGCCGCCGCTCCCGGAGGGCTGCTTCGCCGCGCGGAAGGTCGAGGACGCCGCCGCCCCGCTGGTGAAGCTGATCCGCGAGTTCCGTCCGCAGGTCGTCACGACGTACGACGAGAACGGCGGCTACCCGCACCCGGACCACGTGATGTGCCACCAGATCACCGTCGCCGCGTTCGAGGCGGCCGGTGACAAGGACGCCTACCCGGAGCTCGGCGAGCCGTGGCAGCCGCTGAAGCTGTACTACCACCACACCTTCCACTACGAGCGGATGAAGGCGCTGCACGACGGGATGGTCGCCCGCGGCCTGGAGTCGCCGTACGCGGACCGCCTGAAGGACTGGAAGCCGGACCCGGAGAACGAGCGCCGGATCACCACCCGGGTCGAGTGCGCGCAGTACTTCGGCACCCGGGACAAGGCCCTGCTGGCGCACGCCACCCAGATCGATCCGGACGGCGCGTGGTTCGCCGTACCGCTGGAGGTCCACCAGGAGGCGTGGCCGACCGAGGACTACGAGCTGGCCCGGAGTCTGGTCGAGTCCGAACAGCCCGAGGACGATCTGTTCGCGGGGCTGCGCTGACGGCCGGCGTGGCCGGACCGGGGCGGTGGGGTGGGGACGGAAACCAAGACAGTGAGAGACTGGTGGCGTGACAGCGATGACCTTCCTTGCGACGGCCGAGATCGATCCGAACTCGGTGCGCCCCGGCTGGGTCGCGCTGCTGATCGTGCTCGCGCTCGGTGCCGCCACGGTGCTGCTGATGCGCAGCATGGGCAAGCAGTTGAAGAAGATCGACTTCGACAGCGATTTTGCGGCCGGCCGAGCACCGTCCGACGGCCCAGCGAGCACGGACAGCTCTGCGGCCCCGGGTGGCGATGCCGAGCCGAAGGCGACGGACGACCCGACGACGACTGAGTCGCCGGCAGGGCCGTCGACAGACGGTGACACGAAGGCCGACTCCCGGCACTGAACCCGGCACCCGCATCACGAGATGGTGTCGGACTGGGCAGCCCACCTTCGGCTGACCCTATAGTGAGCGCGTGCTCAATCGTGCCGAGGGCGGGATCGCTCCGTGCCAGCTGTGACCCCGACCCACCGCCCCGGTCAGGGGACCGCGACCCGCGCCGCCCGGCACCGGATGCCCGGACGGCTGCTCGCGGGTGGTGCGGGTGCGGTCGTCATCGCCTCGGTCGCGCTCGCGATCGCCCTGTTCGCCGCCGGCAGTGAGCCCCGGGACATCGGTGGGATCGGCGGGCCCAGTCTGTTCGTCGGCTGGCTGCTGCCGGTTCTCCGGCTGATCTCGATGCTCGCGACCGTCGGCTGTGCGGGCGCCCTGCTGGCGGCCGTCGTACTGCTCCGGATCGAAGGCGGGCCGCTCGGTGTCCAGGGCCGCCGGGCCGTGCGGGACGCCAGCAACTCGGCGATCATCTGGGCGAGCTGCGCGTTCGCCGGTGCGGTCGTCACCGCCGCGATCCTGCTCGACACCCCGATCGATCTGCTCCGTCTCCGGCTGGACGACGCCCTCGGCGTACCGGAGGTCAAGGCGCTGCTGATCACCGGCATCCTGGTCGTTGCCCTGGCCATCGGAATCACGCCGGGTGCAGACCTCGTCCGCGGCCGGGCTCGGCGTGATCGTCGCGATCACCGCACTCATCCCGACCGCCGTCACTGCTTACCCGCGGAACGAGTCGTACGTCGTCCTCGCCGGAGCGGCCCTGGTCTTCCACGTCATCGCGGCGACGAGCTGGATCGGCGGACTCGCGGGCCTGGTCCGCTACGGCCGGGCCAGCCGGACCGGCCTCCCGATCGTGCTCGCGCGGTTCAACCAGGTCGCACTCATCTCGTCGATCACCGTATTGCTCAGCGGCCTGATCAGCGCCGCCGGCCGGCTCGCGGCGAAGGGCGGCGGCTGGGATTCGGTCCCCGACGCCCTCACCGAGGACTCGTACGGCGCCTTGCTCGTGGCCAAGGTGGTCGCCTTCGTGATCCTGATCATCGCCGGCTGGCTGCACCGCCGCAGAGCCACCGTCGACCTGCTCGCGAGTGGCCGAGGCTCCTGGCAGGTCGTCGGCTTCGAACTCTTCGTCATGGCCCTCACCCTGGGCCTGTCGGTGGCACTGTCACAGACGATCTGACAGCCCTACCGGCCGGCCATGGTCGCATAACGCTGCAGGAAGAGAGCTTCGGTCAGTGCCATCGCCGCGATCTCGCCCGGGTCCACACTTTCGTTCGGCGCGTGGATCAGCGCGGCGGGTTCCTCCACCCCGATCAGGATGAGCTCGGCTCCGGGATAGGTGTCCGCGAACACGTTGCAGAGCGGGATCGACCCGCCCTGTCCCAGCGTCGTCATCGGCGTTCCGTAGGCCTCTTGCATCGCCGAACCCATTGCCCGGTAGGCCGGCCCGTCGACCTCGGCCTTGAACGGCGCGCCTTCCGCCTCGATCTCGGTGCTGACCTGGACGCGCCAGGGAGCGGCCGACCGAAGGTGCTCGACCAGGCTGGTCGCGGCCTGACCCGGGCTGACGCCCGGTGGGATGCGCAGGTTGAGCCGCGCCGCCGCCTTCGGCACGATGGCCGACGCCGACCCCACGACCGGAGGGCAGTCGATGCCCAGGATGGTCACCGCCGGACGTGCCCACAGCATGTCCGAGACGCTGCCGCCTCCGGTCAGGGAGACGCCGTCCAGCACCATCGCGTCGCGGCGGAACTGGTCGGGCGGATACGGCTCGCCCGTCCAGGTCGCGGTACTGTCCAGCCCCTTGATCGTGGTGTTGCCCTGCTCGTCGCGCAGACTGGCCAGCATCGCGACGAGGGCCGCGAGCGCGTCCGGGGCAGCGCCGCCGAACATGCCGGAGTGCAGCTCGGACCCGAGCGTCTCGACCGTCACCACCACGTTCACCATTCCGCGCAGGCTGACCGTGGCCGCCGGGCGGCCGACGTCCGCGTTGCCGGTGTCACAGACGAGAATCGCGTCCGCGCGGAGCAGATCGGCGTGCTCGGGCACGAACGCCTCGAGGCCGCCGGTGCCCTTGTTCCTCGGACCCCTCGACCACGAGCTTCAGGTTCACCGGCACCTGCTCACCGAGTGCACGGAGCGCGGCGAGGTGCATGACGATGTTGCCCTTGCAGTCGGCTGTCCCACGGCCGAACCAGCGGCCGTCCACCTCGGTCAGCTCGAACGGCGGCGTCCGCCAGGCAGCGTCGTCGAGTGGTGGCTGGACGTCGTAGTGGGCGTACAGCAGCACCGTCGGAGCGCTGGGATCCGGGCACGGCCGGGAGCCGACGACGGCGTTACTGCCGTCGGCGGTCTCCCGCAGATCCGCGTCGGCGAATCCCAGCTCCTTGAACCTGTCCAGCACCCAGGTCGCGGCGCGCTCGCATTCCTCGGGTGGGAACTGGCGGGGATCCGCCACGGACTTGATGGCGACGAGCTCGGTGAGTTCGTCGCGCGCCTGTGGCATCAGCTCCGCGATCCGGGTACGCAGGTCCATCACCACTCACCCCGCGACGCCATCGGTCTTGAGGTCGTCGACGAACTCCTGGAAGTCGGCCAGCTCGTCCGGACAGTAGATCTTGATGATCAACAGTTGGCCCTGGACGACCCGGCTGTCCGCGATCACCGGCCGGAGCCCCGGCCCGGCGGCGCCGTTGGACAGCATCGACAGCAGGATTCCCCGGCTGAGTGCGTCGTTCGGATTGCTGCAGGTCGCACCGCCGTCGTCACCGAGAACGTGGACGATCTGATCACGCGTCGGTGTTCTCGCGCCCTCGGCCTCGAGGGCCGCGATGAGCTGGTCGGCCTTCTGCTCGGCCTGTTGAGTCGACTTCTCCGACCTGAAGGCGATCAGACCGATGATCAGCAGGATCACCAGGACCACGCCGACCACGATGTAGATGGTCGAGCGTTCGCGGCCTGTCTGTGTCTCCACCGGGGTGCTCATGATTCCGTCGCCCCCTCAGGCTCCGGCTGCTTCCAGGACGGCTTACGCAGCTTCAGGAACAGGTACGGCACCAGCAGGCCGAGACCCGAGCGCGCCGACGGCGACGATGATGAAGTACAGGAACGAGTTGCCGGACTCGAACTGCGACGGTGGGATGAATCCGACCAGCAGTGCGGCGAGCGAGGCGGCGAAGCCCACGCCGCACATCCCGACGAGCATGGGTGCTCGATAACCACGCGGGTGGTCGGGCTGCTTACGCCGGAGCTGGACCGCGGCGACGAACATCAGCAGGTACATGATCAGGTACACCTGGGTGGTGATCACCGAGAAGACCCAGTACGCGCTCGAGACATCGGGGATGAACGCGTAGAGCAGTGCGATCACCGTGGTGACCAGACCCTGGACGACGAGGATGTTCTGCTGCACGCCGTTCTTGTTGAGCTGCTGCAGGTACGGCGGCAGGTAGCCCTCCTGGCGGGAGATCAGCAGCAGACCCTTCGACGGTCCGGCCAGCCAGGTCAGCATCCCGCCCAGGGATGCGGTGACCAGCATGATCCCGACGATCGGCGTCAGCCACTGCCAGCCGAAGTTCGCGAAGACCGCGTCGAACGCCTGCATCACACCGGCGGTGAGCGAGAGCTCCTCGGCGGGCACGATCCAGCTGATCGCCAGCGCGGGCAGGATGAAGATCGCGAGCACCAGACCCATGGCCAGGAACATCGCCTTGGGGAACTCCTTGGGCGGGTTCCGCAGCGACGACACGTGCACCGCGTTCATCTCCATGCCGGAGTAGGACAGGAAGTTGTTGACGATCAGCACGAGGCTCGCGAGCCCGGCCCAGGCAGGGAAAATGTTGTCGGCGGTCATCGGTGCGGCCGACGGGTTGCCCTGGCCGAGGAACACGATGCCGAGGGTGACCAGAACAATGCCGGGGACCAGGGTCCCGATGATCAGGCCGCCGCTGGCGAGGCCGGCCACGCCCTTGGTGCCACGCGAGGAGACCCAGACACCGGACCAGTAGGCGACGATGATCACCGCCGCGGTCCACACCCCGCTGCTGGCCAGCTCGGGGTTGAAGACGTAGGCGAGGGTGCTCGCGACGAACCCGAGCAGGCTCGGGTAGTAGAAGATCGTCATCGCGAACTGGCACCACACGGCCAGGAAGCCCATCGGCTTGGAGATGCCCTCCGAGACCCAGCGTAGATGCCGCCGGTCCACCCGGACGCCAGCTCAGCGGACACCAGCGACGTGGGCAGCAGGAACACGACCGCCGGGAGCAGGTACAGGAAGACACAGGCCAGGCCGTAGACGGCCATGGTCGGTGCGGCCCGCAGGCTCGCGACGGAGCTCGTGGTCATCATCGCCAGAGCCACCCAGGAGATCCACGCCCTGGCGGGGACCCTGGTCTTGGCGGTCGCCGCCACGGCCGGCGGCTGGACGGGCACGTCTGCCGAACTCATCGCGACCACGCTCTGAGTGATCGGAGACCTGTGTCGACTCCCTGGCCGGGAGTCCTAGGACTGCTTCCAAGTTCCCACACCATCATCGCCCCCTCCGGGCACAATGCAGCGCTGGCTGTGGACTCAGGTTAGGAATCGGACGGTCACAGGCGGTTCATCCGCAGCGGATGAGATGAGGCAGGCCGGGTCACTGGCCGACCGGGTTGCGGTGCTTCCGCATCCGGCTCCACACCAGGTCCAGCACGACGGCCAGCACGAGGATCCCGATCATCGCGATGAAGGTCTCGGGCGCGGTTCGCAGCGTCTGCACGGCGAAGACCAGGAGGACCAGCGCGGTCAGGGCGATGCCGCCACCAGGACCCACGCCTGGGATCCGGTCTCGGCACGCAGCCGGAAGGCCGCCAAGGAGATCGACCAGGAAGATGCGCCAGCGCCACGGCGCTGCCCAGGGAGGCGATGGCGGTCAGGTCGACGAAGTTCGCCAGCAGCAGCACCAGCACCACCGAGATCACGCAGTCCCCGGGTCCCGCCCACCACTCGGGCGCGCTGGCCGAACACCGGCGGGAACATGCCGGTCTCGGCCAGCTTCGCGGTGGAGCCGGCCGCGGCGTAGATGTTGGCGTTGACCGACGACGACGTGGCCAGCAGCGCGGCCAGGCCATCATGGCGAAACCGGCCTCGCCGAGAGCCGGCTTGGCCGCCACGGCCAGCGCCGTCTCGCCGTTGTCGACGACCTCCTGCACGGTGAGGGTCCCGAAGACGCCGAGCGAGATCAGGACGTAGAGCGCGGTGGTGATGCCCAGCGCCAGGTACATGGCGCGGGGCAGGTTGCGCTCGGGGTTCGGCAGGTCGGCGCCGGTGAAGCTGATGACCGTGAAGCCCAGGTAGGCGAAGAACGTCAGGGCCACGCTGGAGACGATGTCCGTCGTGGGCGGATAGGTCGACGGGGCAAGCAGATCCGGGTCCAGCTGGGCCAGCGTGACGACGATGAAGACGGCGAAGACGGCCAGCAGGACGAGGACGATCAGGCTCTGCACCCGGTCGATGAACTTCGCGCCCGCGATGTTGACCGCCGCGACGCACCAGCACCACCGCGATCGTCAGGACCTTGGCTCCAGCCGGTCGAGTCGTCGAAGAACAGCGCCGATCCGTAGCTGCCCGAACGAGACCGCCACCATGGCGGTGACGATGAGGGCGGCGAAGTAGAGCAGCCACGACGTGACCGCGGTGACGTGCCCGCGACCGTAGCCCTGGAGCAGGAACGTGACGATCCCTCCCGACGACGGGTACCGCGCGCCCAGCTTGGCCACGGCGTACCCCTGGAGCGCGGCCACCACGCCGGCGATCAGGAAGGACAGCCACACGGCCGAACCGGCGACCGCACCGGCCTCGCCGAGCAGCGCGAAGATGCCGGCGCCGACCATCGACCCGACGCCGAGGAACGCCGCGCCGCGCACGGTCATGGCCACGCCTTCGCGCCTGGCTCTGCGGAGTGGTGGCCATGGCGTCTCCTACTCGACGATGCGGAGGTGGTGGTCGGTGTTGTTGAGCCGCCGCCCGGCGTTCTCGGTGACCGTGACGATGTCCTCGATCCGCACCCCGAACCGGCCGGCCAGGTAGATCCCCGGCTCGATGGAGAAGCACATGCCGGGCTCGAGCGGCTGCTCCTCGCCCTCGACCATGTACGGCGGCTCGTGGGTGGTGACCCCGATCCCGTGGCCGGTGCGGTGGATGAACTGCTCGCCGTACCCGGCCTCGGTGATGACGGCCCGGGCGACCCGGTCGATCTCCTCGCACGCGATCCCCGGCCGCACCGCCTCGAACGCGGCCTGCTGCGCCGCGCGACGACGTCGTGCACCTCGCGCACCTCGGCGCTCGGCTCGCCGACGCAGACCGTGCGCGTGGTGTCCGACCCGTACCCGTACATCAGGCCGCCGAAGTCCAGCACGACCGCGTCGCCGACCTGGATCACGCGGTCGCCGGCCTCGTGGTGCGGGTTGGCGCCGTTGGGTCCGGAACCGACCACGGTGAAGTCGACCTGCTCGTGGCCGAGCTCGCGCAGCAGCCGGGCCAGATCGGCCGCGACCTCGGTCTCGCGTCGGCCCGCGAAGCGCAGCTTGACGATCTCGACGTACGTCGCGTCGGCCGCCGCACCGGCCGCGGCCAGCCGGGACAGCTCGTCGGCGTCCTTGACCGCACGCAGCATCGGCAGGCCCTGGCTCAACGCGTGGTACCTCGTCGCTGGTCGCGCCCGCTGCAGACCGAGCAGGTGGATGGCCCAGGCCGAGTCGGAGATCCCGAACACACCATCGGCACTCAAGAGGCTTCCGGCCAACGGATACGGGTCGGTCGCCGTCGGTCCAGTCGATCATGGTCGAGGGCACCGGCGCCTGCCGCCGACTCCGCGTCGGGCCGCTCGAGCGCCGGCACCACCAGCGTCGGTTCTCGATCGTCGGTGAGCACAAGCATCGTGAGCCGCTCGGTGATCGCCGTCGGCTGATAGCCGGTCAGCCACACCAGGTCCGGTCCGGGCGCGACGATGACGCCGGTGAGACCCGCGCCGGCGGCGTCGTCCACAACTCGACTCATCCGAGCGGCGTAGTCGTCCCGCGTGAACGGGCTGGGCGGTGTGAGATGCATGGCCGTCGTCATGTCGCAACCTCCGGGCATCCAATCTAGGACCGGCGGCCCGGGGCCGGACTCATCCGGAAGGGATGAAACCGCCGCACCGCGTCACGGGGGCGCGGGTGTGTGGCCGCGCCGGGTGTGTTGTAGTTGAGGCATGTCGTGGACCGCCGGCGCGGGTGATGGGAGACGGTCGTCGTGGTGAACCGCCTGGCGAACGCGACGTCGCCGTATCTCCTGCAGCACAAGGACAATCCGGTCGCTTGGCGGGAGTGGTCGGACGAGGCGTTCCGGGAGGCGCGGGAGCGGGACGTGCCGGTGTTCCTGTCGGTCGGGTACTCGGCGTGCCATTGGTGCCATGTGATGGCGCACGAGTCGTTCGAGGACGAGGCGACGGCGGCGTACCTGAACGAGCGGTTCGTCAGCATCAAGGTGGATCGCGAGGAGCGTCCGGACGTGGACGCGATCTACATGGCGGCGACGGTGGCGATGACCGGGCACGGCGGCTGGCCGATGTCGGTGTTCCTGACCCCCGACGCCGAGCCGTTCTTCTGCGGCACCTACTTCCCGGCCGAACCGCGCAGCGGGATGGCGTCCTTCCGGCAGATCCTCGAGTCGCTGGTCGACGCGTGGCGGACCAAGCGCGACCAGATCGACGGCATCGGCCGCCAGGTGGTCGAGCAGTTGGGCGCACAACAGAGCCGGCCGGGTGACTCGGTGGACCTCGACCGGGCGGCCGCCCTGCTGAAGGTCGACTTCGATCCGGTGGACGCCGGCCTCGGCGCCGCGCCGAAGTTCCCGCCGTCGATGGTGCTCGACTTCCTGCTGCGCCACCATCGCCGTACCGGCTCCGAGGATGCGCTCGCGATGGTCGCGGCGACGTGTGAGCGGATGGCCCGCGGCGGTATGTACGACCAGTTGGCCGGCGGCTTCGCGAGGTACTCGGTCGACGGGCAGTGGGTCGTCCCGCACTTCGAGAAGATGCTCTACGACAACGCCCTCCTGCTCGACGTCTACACGCACTGGTGGACCGTCAGCGCCGATCCGCTGGCTCGCCGGATCGCCGAGGAGACCGCCGAGCTTCCTGCTCGCCGAGCTCCGCACCGACGAAGGTGGCTTCGCCTCCGCCCTCGACGCGGACACCGAAGGAGAGGAGGGCAAGTACTACGTCTGGACGCCGGAGCAGCTGCACGAGGTGCTGAGCGATGACGACGCCAGGTGGGTCATCGACCTCTGCGACGTCACCGGCACCTTCGAGCACGGCTCCTCGGTCCTGCAGCTCCGCCAGGACCCCGACGATCCCGATCGCTGGCAGCGCCTCCGAGCGAGCCTCCTGGCTGCCCGCAACACGCCGTACTTACCCAGGCCGCGACGACAAGGTCGTGGCCGCCTGGAACGGGCTCGCCATCACCGCGCTGGCCCGGACCGGCGTCCTCCTCGACAAACCCGAGTACGTCGAAGCCGCGGAACAGGCGGCCAGATTGGTCCGGGACGTCCACCTCGACGACACCGGGCGGCTGCATCGCACCTCGCGTGACGGCGCGGTCGGCACGGCCCACGGTGTGCTCGAGGACTATGCGGCGTACGCCCAGGCCTGTCTCACGCTATTAGGTGTCACCGGCAACATCGAGTGGTACGAGACCGCGCAGCGCCTGCTGGACCGGACCCTCGAGCAGTTCGTTGCTGATGGCTCCTACTTCGACACGGCGGCCGATGCCGAAGAGCTGGTCTGGCGTCCGCAAGACCCGACCGACAACGCCAGTCCGTCCGGAGTGAGCCTCGCGGCCGAAGCGTTCACCACGCTCGCCAGCCTGACCGGATCCGTCCGGTACGAGACCGCGGCAGAGCAAGCCCTGCAGGCGTCCGCGACCATTGCCGCCCGCGCGCCGAGGTTCGCCGGCCGGGCGCTGGCCGTCGCCGAGACTGTTGCCTCCGGCCCGCTCGAGATCGCGATCGTCGGGCGCGTCGCCCGAGCTGACCAGAACCGCACTGGCCGCCGCTCCCTGGGGTACGGCGATCGTCCACGGTGCGCCCGGTCTCGCCGTACCGCTGATGGAAGGCCGTGGTCTGGTCGACGACCGGCCGGCGGCGTACGTCTGTCAGAAGTTCACCTGCCGGCTTCCGGTCGTGTTGCCGGAAGACCTTCGGCGTGAGTTGACGCCCTCGCACTGACAACGACGGCGGTGCGGGTTTTCCCTGCGGTTTCGCCGGAATCCCTTGACTCGGAGCCCGGCGAGGACGAGAGTCCTCCCTCAGTCGGATGTAACAGATCTCGCATGTCCTGACACGCAGTGTCACAACTGAGGCAGTGGCACTGATGGGCCAGACATCCGGCGTCCCCAAATTGAATTGGTCGCTGCGCCCAAACAGCGACCACACCGTGAGGAGATGTTGTCTTGAAACGACTGACATCAGCAGGGGCGGTGGCCATCGTCGCGGCAGCAGGACTTGCCGCGGCGGCGCTCGCCGGCTCACCCGCGGGAGCCGCTGATCGTGCGGCTCCGCTCCCGGCATCCGGCGACAACCAGCCGGCCGCCGTCCAGGCCGAACAGGCGCTGACCGCGCAGACGGCCGCAGCTCTCGGGCTCGCCAGTGGCGAGGTGCTCAAGGTCCGCGACGTCGTGAAGGACGCCGACGGCACCGAGTACGTTCGCTACGACCGGACCTACAACGGCCTGCCCGTCGTCGGCGGCGACCTGATCGTCAAGCGCAAGGGCGCGACGGTCGGTGGTGCCATCACAGTGACCTACAACCGCGGCGTCAAGTCCGTCGGGGTGCCGACCAAGCCGACTCTGTCCCAGTCGGCCGCGTTGACCACCGCCGCCAAGACCGCCAAGTTCAAGGCCACCGGCAACAAGGGCTCCCTGGTCGTCTTCGTCACCCCGACCAAGCCCGTGCTCGCGTACGACGTCGTCACCACCGGGGTGAAGGCGGACCAGACCCCGTCCGTGCTGCACTCCTACATCGACGCCAAGTCCGGCGCGGTACTGGCGCAGACCGACGAGATCAAGACCGGTACCGGCAACTCGATGTACTCCGGCACCGTCAGCATCGGCACCTCGGGCAGCTACTCGATGACGGACCCGAGCCGCGGTGGCAACTACACCACCGACCTCAACGGAGCCACCTCCGGCACCGGTACGACGTTCACCGACCCCGACGACACCTGGGGCAACGGCGCCACCTCGAACCGCCAGACCGCCGGTGTCGACGCCCACTACGGCTCCCAGCTGACCTGGGACTATTACAAGAACGTCCACGGCCGGAACGGCATCTTCAACAACGGCCAAGGCGCGCGATCCCGGGTGCACTACGGCAACGCGTACGTGAACGCGTTCTGGGACGGCACCCAGATGACGTACGGCGACGGCGCCGGCAACGCCCGTCCGCTGACGAGCATCGACGTGGCCGGCCACGAGATGAGCCACGGTGTCACCGAGGCGACCGCCAACCTGAACTACTTCGGTGACGCGGGCGGCCTGAACGAGTCCACCTCGGACATCTTCGGCACCGCGGTGGAGTTCTCCGCCAACAACTCGTCCGACCCGGGTGACTACCTGATCGGCGAGAAGATCAACATCAACGGTAACGGCACCCCGCTGCGCTACATGGACAAGCCGTCGAAGGACGGGCGCAGCTACGACTGCTGGAGCAGCGCGGTCGGCGGCGCCGACCCGCACTACTCGTCCGGCCCGCTGAACCACTGGTTCTACCTGGCCTCCGAGGGCACCGGCAGCAAGGTGATCGGGGGAGTGACGCACAGCAGCACCGCCTGCAACGGCGCCACCATCGCCGGTGTCGGCCGCGACGTGGCCGCCAAGGTCTGGTACCGCACACTGAGCACCAAGCTCAGCTCGGGCAGCACCTACAAGGACGCCCGCGAAGGTGCGATCACCTCCGCCAAGGAGCTGTACGGCGCCGACTCGGCCCAGTGCAAGGGCATCGAGGCCGCCTTCACCGGCATCTCCGTCCCGGCCGGTGCGGCGACCTGCAGCGGTGGCACCGACCCGGAGCCGCCGACCGGTGACAACCTGCTGCTGAACCCGGGCTTCGAGTCCGGTGCGGTGAACTGGACCGGCACCTCGGGCCCGATCACCAACAACAGCGGGCGCCCGGCCCGGACCGGCACCTGGAAGCTGTGGCTGCAGGGCAACGGCCGGACCACCACCGAGAACATCAGCCAGTCCGTCGCCATCCCGGCGTCGGCGACCACCGCGACCCTGTCGTTCTGGATCCGGATCGACTCCGCGGAGACGACCACCTCGACCGTGTACGACACGGCCAGGATCCAGATCGTCGACGGGGCGGCCACCACCACGCTGGCGACGTACTCGAACCTCAACAAGAACACCACCTACACGCAGAAGAGCTTCAACGTCACCGCCTACAAGGGCAAGACGATCTCGGTGAAGTTCCTCGGCCAGGAGGACTCCTCGCTGCAGACGAGTTTCGTCATCGACGACACCTCGCTGACCGCGGGCTGATCCGCCCCGGTAACACCCGTCCGGGGCGCGTGGCCTCCCGCCCAGGCCCGCGCCCCGGACTTCTTCTTTGTTCGAGGCCAAAGGAGATCCGCCCATGCGCAAGTCCCTCTACTCCGGTCTCGGCGTCGTCCTCGTGGCCGGCGCGTTGCTTGCCCCGAGCAACGTCGCCGGCGCGGTCGAGTCACCGGACATCTCCGTCACCAACACCAAGGCGCACCTCGACCAGTTCCAGTCGATCGCCACCAGCAACGGCGGTAACCGCTACACCGGCCGCCCCGGCTACCAGGCCTCCGCCGACTGGGTGAAGGCCAAACTCGACGCGGTGGGCTACACCACCACGCTGCAGTCCTTCTCCACCTCGGCCGGTACGTCGTACAACGTCATCGCCGAATGGCCGCACGGCGACGCGAACCACGTGGTGATGGCCGGCTCGCACCTGGACTCGGTGAGCTCCGGGCCGGGGATCAACGACAACGGCGCAGGCACCTCGCGGCCGGCGCACGGCGGCAGCTACAAGGCGTGGCTGCAGGGCAACGGCCGGACCACGACCGAGAATCTCGGCCAGCCGGTGGCGATCCCGTCCCCACCACGGTGGCGACGTACTCGAATCTGAACAAGAACACGTCGTTCGTGCAGAAGACCCTGAACATCCTTGCCTACAAGGGAAAGACGATCACGGTCCGGTTCCTCGGGCAGGAGGATTCGTCGTTGCAGACCAGCTTCGTGATCGACGACGTCGCGGTGACCACGACCTGATCATGGTGAATTAGACGGGCTTGCACTGCCTGCCCGGTGGGATGGTGGCTTCGGTGAGCAGCGTGCTCACCGGGGCCGACATCGCCTTCACCCTCGGTTCCTCCAGCCGCGCGGTCTTACCGTTGGCGGTGACCGCGACGATCATGTCGTCGGGGTACCGGGTGCTCGGCTTGACCACCGGGAGGCCGGCCCAGTCGACCTGCTGCGCGGCCGCGGTGATGGTCGCCAGCAGGGACTGGTCCAGCTTGCAGCGGACCGTCTCCTTGCCGCGCGAGCTCACCGTGGCGACACCGTCGGCATCGATCACCACCTTGTCGTCGAAGCCGGCGAAGCCGCCGGTCCTGGTGACGACGAGTGGCAGACCGGTACCGACCGGTGTCGACTGGGTCACGGTCGGCAACGTCGGGGTGGGCGTCCTGCTGACCGGCGTACCGCTCGAGCCGCCCTCGCTGCCGCAGCCGGCCAGGACGAGTCCTGCGACGGCGGCCACCACTGCGTATCTGCTGAGGTTCCTCACGCACCATGGATACCCGGAGACGGTGCGTTCGTTGCAGCTGTGACACGACTGAGACCCGGTTGTTAGACCACCGTCGAGACCAGATCCACCAGTGCACGGGTGAGAACGACCCGGTCCTCGAACATCGCGAGGGTGACCTCGTCGCCGGGTTTGCTGATCTGTTCGAGCGGCAGCGCGGTGAAGGTCGCCCGGGCGAGCAGCGAGCCGAGGTACCCGTACAGCACCTGATCCTCGGTCGCCTCCATCCCGTCCTCGGCCAGGCCGGCCACGAACGCCTTGAAGATCGTCTTGTGGACGAGCGGCAGCGCGTCGGGCGCCAGCTCACCGGCGTGCGCGAGCCCGACCAGCAGCTGACCGAGGTCGAACCCGACCGCCTGCGGGCAGTCGAACCCCCAGTCGATCACCACGAACTCGTCCGGTTTCCCCTTCGGAACCAGGAGATTCTGCGGACTCGCGTCACCGTGCTGATAGCACTGCGGCAAGGTGTCGAGAGCATCCAGTACGGCGGGCAGCCGCGCGGCCAGGTCGAGGAGGTCATCGCGCAGGCGGTGATCGCCGGCGTGGCACACGGCCGCGGCCAGCAACGGGTGGCGCCAGGTCTCCGGATCGGTGAGGGTCGGTACGGCGGACATCATCACGCGCCCGTTCGTGTAGTAACGCAGCGCGTACCCGGGCCGGTTGAAGTCACCGCCGCGCGGCAGCAACGGCTCGACGAGATGCGGCTGGCGGCGGGCGGACAGCCGGCCGAGCAGGTACGCCGCGCGCTCGAATCGCTCCATCGGCCACGGGCCTGGTTCCTGGATGACGTTCTCCATCCACAGCGTGCCGCGGTCGTCGTCGTACAGGTCGATCCGGTAGGCCTCGGGCAGCCGCATCCCCTCGGGGAGCAGGGCGCCGACGCCACTGCGGTGCACGGCGATCTCCAGCTGCCAGGGCAGGTTCTGGACGAAGATCTCCCGGAACGGCTCGGGCACCATGTGCAGGAGCGGCCAGTGCCGGACCGACTGCAGTTTCTTGACGAAGCAGGACCAGTCGACGGTGTCCGTCTCCGGAGCCCCGGTCGGCAGGGTCGCCGTACCGAAGATGCGCAGCAGCGCCTCGGTACTCGGCGTACCGATCGGATAGTCGACCGGCTCGACCCGGACGGCTGCGGGATCGGCTTCCGGATGGCCGGTGATGGTCCGGACCAACGCGGTGAGGTCGTCTTCGGCCAGCGCGTCGCGGCCCAGCGGTTCCAGTGCGGTGATCATGGCTTTGTCCCCCCAAACGATGACTACTGCCCATCGTGCGGGAGGATCTTCAGCCAGTCTTCAGGGTTGGCACTGAGATCGGCCGCGGATCAGGCCGTCTGGTACGTCGCGAAACTGACGGCGATGTAGTGGCAGACGAAGGCCGCCACCGTGAAGGCGTGGAAGATCTCGTGGAAGCCGAACCACAGTGGGGACGGATTCGGGCGCTTGGTGCCGTAGATGACCGCGCCGATCGAGTACAGCCCGCCGCCGACCGCGATCAGGGTGACCACCGCGGCGCCGCCGTGGTGGTAGAAGTCGCCCATCCAGAAGATCGCCACCCAGCCCAGGGCCAGGTAGATCGGGGTGTAGAGCCAGCGTGGAGCACTCACCCAGAAGATCCGGAACAGGATGCCGAGCAGCGCGCCGGCCCAGACCATGCTGAGCAGCAGGACCCGGTCCTTGCCGTGCAGCAGCATCATGCCCAGCGGGGTGTACGTGCCGGCGATCAGCAGGAAGATGTTGCTGTGGTCGAGCCGGCGCAGGATCGCCTCACCGGTCGGACCCCAGTAGAACCGGTGGTACAGCGCGGAGATGCCGAACAGAAGCATCGCGCCGAGCGTGTAGACCGCCGCCGCCCAGCGCGCGCTCGCATCCGGGGCCAGGCAGATCAGCACGATGCCGGCCGCGGTGGCCAACGGGAACGTACCGGCGTGCAGCCAGCCGCGGAGCTTGGGCTTGAGCGGGCCGAGCCGCCCGGAGAGTCGATGACCGAGTTCTTGGGGCTGGGTGCCGGTAGCAGTCATCGCCGTCCTTTCGAGGGGTGCCGGGCGGTCGTATTGCTACGCAACCGTAACCTACGGAACCGTAGGTTCAATGGTCCATAAGCATGAAATGTAGGCGAGATCACCCGCAGGCACACCTCTCCTCGCGTGTCCGACGCACGAACTCCGGTGAAAGTTCGATCTGCCGGAGAGGTCGCCGCAGCCCTCTCACCCCGCGCGATTGTGGGCTAGCGTTGTGACCGAGAGCATTTGAGGAGAGCAACCTGCCCATGCGGACACCTGGCAAACAAAAGCTGCGCGACGCGGTGTACGGCCTGTACGAGCGTCGAGTGCGCCGGTCCCTGTCGCCGGACCGGATCCCGCGGCACATCGGCGTCATCATCGACGGCAACCGCCGCTGGGCTCGATCGGCCGGCAACCCGGTATCGCACGGTCACGAGGCCGGGGCGAACAAGATCTCCGAGTTCCTGGACTGGTGCGACGACGTCGGCGTCAAGGTGGTCACCGTCTGGATGCTCTCCACCGACAACCTGAGCCGGCCGGCCGACGAGCTGGAGCCGCTGCTGCGGATCATCGAGCAGACCGTCGAGGAGCTCACCGCGATCGGTCGCTACCGGATCCACCCGGTCGGCGCCCTCGACCTGCTGCCCGGTGCCACCGCCGAGACGCTCAAGGCGGCCGAGACGGCCACCCACGGCGTCGACGGGATGCTGGTCAACGTAGCGGTCGGGTACGGCGGCCGTCGCGAGCTCGCCGACGCGGTCCGGTCGCTGCTGCTCGAGGAGGCGGCGAAGGGCATGTCGATCGAGGAGTTGGCCGAGCGCGTCGACGTCGAGCACATCGCCAGGCACCTGTACACGAAGGGCCAGCCGGACCCGGACCTCGTCATTCGTACGTCGGGTGAGCAGCGGCTGGGCGGGTTCCTGCTGTGGCAGAGCGCGCTGAGCGAGTTCTACTTCTGCGAGGCGCTCTGGCCGGACTTCCGGCACGTCGACTTCCTGCGGGCGATCCGGAGCTACGCACAGCGGGAGCGCCGCTTCGGGACGTAACACCTCGTCCACACCGCCGGCACGCCGTACGACGTCTCAGGTAGTAGGCGTACGTCGCGGCACCGAGCCCTGCACCCCAGAGCACCCACAGGACGCCCGGGAGGTTCAGTGCCCAGTTGTCCGCGTAGATCGGCATCTGGGCGTTCATCAGGCCTGCCGGGATCAGTACGACGGCGACCAGCGACGCGGGGATGATCGCCAGCAGCGGTGGGATCCGCTGGCCCGCCTTGAACCAGATCCAGCGCGGATAGACCTCACCCCAGCGGCGCACCAGGCCGTGGGTCAGGATGCCGCCGCCGACGCCCATCAAGGTCATCGCGAGGCCCATCGCCAGCATTCCCGGGGTCTCGGCCATCATCTGGTGGAACTCGTCGGTGATGCCCAGCGGCCAGCCGAAGTACCAGGCCACCCGGGTGAACTCGTAGGGCAGGTTCGCCACGACCGAGATGCCGACCGCCCAGCGTCCCCAGCGCAGCGCCGACTCCGGTGTCGTCCAGGACTTCTCCGGTCCTTCGCCACGGCCGCAGGAGACACAGGCCTTGCCGCTGCGGCGGTGGTACGCGACCGCCGTCGCGGCCCAGAGGAGGCCGCCGATGAAGAGGACGACCAGGTTCACCCGGTGCCAGTAGAGGATGTCACCCACGCCGCCTTGATCGCCCGGTACGCCGGTGAACGCGAAGACGAGGATCGCGGGGGAGAGCGCGACGAGCGCGACCAGCGTGTAGTCGGGGATCACCAGAGCGAGCCCGACCGCGAGGATCGCGGCGATCGCCTGCAGCACCCGGCCGCGGGCGGGTCGCGTGGTCATCACGATCGCGAGCACCGCACCGCCGAGTCCGACTGCGGCCATGATCGGTGCCACAACCTCGGACGACGACCCCTCCAGGATCGAGCCGGTCGCCCGGTCGTCGGCCACCTTCGCGAACGGGAACCCGGCTCCTCCGAGTGACCAGTAGACGCCCAGTACGCCGTACCCGAAGGACCAGAGTGCTGTCGCATATCCGGTCAGTTCCGGCCAGTGTTCGCGGATGGCTTGTCGCATGGCGCCAGCGTTCCGCGCACGGCGTCGTACCGGATCACTCCGGAGGGTGAGCGGCCTCCCCCGTGCGGGTGGACAAGGTGTAACAAGCCGTTAACCCCGGGGACGGGCGTGTCGGGCTGCGCCGTTTGGGCGGCGGACCTACCCTCGTGGTGACGGTCGGAGGGGAAGCCGGCTGTCCGGGAGGCCCGATCAGCTTGAGAATCGTTCGCCAGCCGGTTGCCCCATGAGGGGCAGAACGGAGTGCCCGAGACCCAAGGTCTCGATCTCACTGGTTCCCGCTGTCGCTCGTGCGGCGCAGCGGAGGGGATCTGCACCAGATCCCCGGGCCCTCACTCCCGGTCCAACACCTAACCACTGGTGGGCCGGGCGTGGTGCACGTCGCGGCCCGAGAGGACGTGCGACATGGCTGCCACCCACGCCAAGGCGTCAAGTACCTCATCCACACCGGCCCAGCGCACTTTCGTGCTGGACACCTCGGTGCTCCTGTCGGACCCGCACGCGATGCTGCGGTTCGACGAGCACGAGGTGGTCGTCCCGGTGGTCGTCGTCACCGAATTGGAGGCCAAACGGCATCACCCGGAACTCGGCTACTTCGCTCGCACCGCGCTGCGGCTGCTCGACGAGCTCCGGATCCTGCACGGACGTCTGGACGCGCCCCTGCCAGTGGGGGAGAAGGGTGGAACGCTTCGGGTCGAACTGAACCATACGGACCCGGAGACCTTGCCGGCCGGCTTCCGGCTCGGCGACAACGACAGCCGCATCCTGGCCGTGGCCTGCAACTTCAAGGCCGAGGGCCGCGACGTCACGCTGGTCTCGAAGGACCTGCCGATGCGGGTCAAGGCGTCGGCCTGCGGCCTGATGGCCGAGGAGTACCGCGCCGAGCTGACCCTGGAGTCCGGCTGGACCGGGATGAGCGAGCTCGAGGTCGAGACGCACGGTGTGGACGACCTGTACGAGAACGGCGTACTGGAGCTCCCGCAGGCCGGTGAGTTCCCGACCCACACCGGGCTGGTGCTGCTGTCCGAGCGGGGCAGCGCGCTCGGCCGGGTGATGCCGGACAAGCGCATCCGGCTGGTCCGGGGTGACCGGGAGGCGTTCGGGATCCGCGGCCGATCGGCCGAGCAGCGGGTCGCACTCGACCTGCTGCTGGACCCCGATGTCGGGATCATCTCGCTCGGCGGCCGCGCCGGCACCGGCAAGTCGGCGCTCGCGCTGTGCGCCGGGCTCGAGGCGGTGATGGAGCGGCGGCAGCACAAGAAGGTGGTGGTGTTCCGGCCGCTGTTCGCGGTCGGCGGCCAGGAGCTCGGGTACCTGCCCGGCTCGGAGTCGGAGAAGATGCAGCCGTGGGCGCAGGCCGTGTACGACACCCTCGGTGCGCTCACCAGCGCTGACGTGATCGACGAGGTGATGGACCGCGGCATGCTCGAGGTGCTGCCGCTGACCCACATCCGCGGCCGGTCGCTGCACGACGCGTTCGTGATCGTGGACGAGGCCCAGTCGCTCGAGCGCAACGTGCTCCTGACCGTGCTGTCCCGGGTCGGCGCCAACTCGCGGGTGGTGCTCACCCACGACGTCGCCCAGCGGGACAACCTGCGGGTCGGCCGGCACGACGGTGTGGTCGCGGTGGTCGAGCAACTGAAGGGCCACCCGCTGTTCGCGCACGTGACGCTGACCCGGTCGGAGCGTTCCCCGATCGCCGCTCTGGTGACGGAGATGCTGGACGACCTGCAGCTGTAAGGAGCGTTCCTACTCTTAGGTAATAGGAGTCTGTAAAGCTCAGGTAAGACTTCGCCGTACCCGGTGCGGCCGCCACTCAGGCGGCCGCACCGTTCGTTGTGACCTGCTTGTGATCACGGTCCGTTTAGTCCAGAGTATGTTCCTGTTGCAGCCGACGGGGGTCGGGTTTTCTCGGAAGGACAGATGAAAGCGAAGCGCTCCGTCGCGGCTCTCTCAGTGACTGGGATCGCCGTCGTCTCCGTCGTAGCGGGTATCGACCTCTTCAGTTCCCCCGGGAGCAGCGCCACCTCGGACCAGGTGTCCGGCCGGGCCGAGATGGCCGTGCTGAACAGCGAGAAGGCCAGGGCGGTCAAGACTCCGTCGGCCAAGCCGCTCAGCGCCGAGGAGCAGGCCAAGGAGGTTGCCAAGCTGCGCAACCAGCTCGAGGCCGTCGAGCTGGCCCGGAAAGCGGCACAGGACCAGGCCGAGGTGAAGCGGGCGGCCAAGAACGCCGCCCTGAGGCGGTACGAGGCGCTGCGCAAGACCAACGAGAGCTCCAGCGACGAGCGGGCCAGCCGCGACGCCGAGCGGAAGAAGCTCGAGGGCACCCCCAAGGAGGTCGCGAAGAACCTCCTGCCCGACCACGGGTGGAGCGAGAGCCAGTTCACCTGCCTCGAGAAGCTGTGGACCAAGGAGTCCGGCTGGCGCGTGGGCGCCGACAACCCGACTTCCTCGGCGTACGGCATTCCGCAGGCCCTCCCCGGCAACCGGATGGCGGCGTACGGCTCCGACTGGCGCACCAACCCGGTCACCCAGATCAAGTGGGGCCTCGACTACATCGAGGACCGCTACAACTCGCCCTGCTCCGCGTGGGCCCACTCCCAGGACAAGGGCTGGTACTGAGCTTCTGATCGCCGCTTGCGTCCGAAGATCTGTGGCCTCTGGCCCTCGGATCTTCGGACGTAACGTCGGTCAGCCGCGCCATCCACCGGCGCGAAGGAGACGGGCGACCTGGGTCATGGAGTGATCGGGGGAGATCCGGAGCCCGATGACGGGGATCCGCAGGACGCGGTCGTTGCCGATCGTCAGCTCGTTCTGCCGGCTGGCGTCGGCCAATGCCTGAGCCGCCTCCAGATGGTGAAGACCTTCGATCTCCACGACGACGTTGTATGCCGACCAGCCGGAGTCGAGGTGGAACACTCCGTCAGGCCCGCGTCGCCGGACCTGCCGATCAGGTTCTGGTAACCCGAACTGTCGGCAGAGTCGGGCGAACTCGAGTTCGCCGATGGAATGCGCTCCCTTCGAGAGGTCGGCGAGGATCTGACCGATGAACGTGCGGCGGCGATGCCGTCGTACGGCGGAGAACGCTTCGGCCAGCGCCTCGGGCGTCGTGATGCGTTGCTGTACGGACATGGCCAGAACAAGAGCGGCCTGACGGTCTGAACGTGCCCACAGCGCGGCCCTGATCGCAGCGATCGCCGGCCGAACACGGGGCACACCGATAGGTATGAGGTCGCCAGACCGGCGGCGGCGCGTTTCGTGGACGACAACATCGCGGGGCCGTCGTGGTCGGGACGACTTCGGCGTCGATACGTGCAGTACGTCGTCGAACGCCCGCAGGCCGGCAGCCCGAAGAGCTGTCGAACCGTCGAGAGCGGCGCTTGGGCTGACCTCGAAGATGGCTGACCACCAGATCCCGGGCTCTGTCAGTTCTCCTGTGTGCGTCGCGACTGTCTGCCGATGGTGCGCCGCCCACCGACCCGCCTTCAACTCGGCAACGACCTGCCACCGTGAGACTCCCAACGCGACGAGCTGCGACCTCGACACGACGCCACCCTGCCGAGCTGCGAGCTCCTGGGCGAGCCCCCGCCGTCGCGCTCGCTCCCTCCGCGCGTCGCTGTCGTCACACCGTGGTTGGCTTGTACGTCCGTTGTCTGCCACGCCGACAACATGCCGCGATCCCACCCCAGGCCTCACCCTCCTCTCCCCGCCTGTGGAGAACCCGGTCCCTTACGTCCGAAGATCTGTGGCCTCTGGCCCTCGGATCTTCGGACGTAAGCGGTGGGGGAGGATGTGTCCGTGAGCGAGGTGGCGCGGGCGGTCAGTGAGCGTGGGGAACTCGTCCTGCGGCGGCGCGCGGACGACGGTGCGCTGGAGCTGCGGGTGAACGGCGTCTTCGTGATGGACGACGTGGAGACCTCCAGCGAGGAGCTCCTGGCGTCGGCCGCGCTTTCCTCGGTACGACGTCCCGACCGCGTGCTCGTGGGTGGACTGGGGCTCGGCTACACCGTGCGTGCGCTGCTGGCCGACCCGCGGCTGGGCTCGGTGCTGGTCGCGGAGATCGAGCCGGATGTGGTCGCGTGGATGCGTACCGGCCTGGTGCCGTCGGTGCTGGACGATCCGCGGGTGTCTGTGGTGGTGGGCGACGTACGAGACGTGGTGGTTGCGTCACCGGCCGCATCGCTCGACGCCATCGTGCTGGATGTCGACAACGGGCCGGACTTCCTTGTGTACAACGAGAACTCGGCGATCTACCTGTCGCCGTTCCTGGGTGCCTGTGCGGTGAAGTTGCGGCCCGGCGGTGTCCTGACCATCTGGTCGTCGTCGGCGTCGGCCGACTTGGAGACAGCTGTCACTTCAGTCTTCGGTGCCTGCGTGGTCAAGCCGGTCCCGGTGCAGTTGCAGGGGCGGGCCGAGACGTACTACGTCTACCAGGGCAGCTCGTAGCGGTTGTCCACAGCTTCTCGATCGGGGGCGGGGTGACAGCGCAGAGCGACGTACTCTGCAGGTATGGGTGACAACGTGGAATTCAGGATCGAGCACGACACGATGGGCGAGGTCAAAGTGCCTCGGGATGCGTTGTGGCGGGCCCAGACCCAGCGTGCGGTGGAGAACTTCCCGATCTCCGGCCGGCCGCTGGACCCGGCGCTCGTGCACGCACTCGCGCAGATCAAGGCCTCGGCCGCGGTGGTGAACGCCGAGCTGGGCGTCATCGACCGGGCGCAGGCCGACGCCATCGTCGCCGCCGCGGGCAAGGTGGCCGCGGGGGAGTACGACGCGGAGTTCCCGATCGACGTGTTCCAGACCGGATCCGGGACCTCGACGAACATGAACACCAACGAGGTGCTCGCCACCCTCGCGAGCCGCGAGCTCGGCACCGAGGTGCATCCGAACGACCACGTGAACGCGTCCCAGTCCAGTAACGACACCTTCCCGTCGGCGATCCACGTCGCCGCCACCGCGGGCGTCGTACAGGAGCTGTTGCCGGCGCTCGAGCAGTTGGTGGAATCCCTGTCACGTAAGGGATCTGAGTTCGCCGAGGTGGTGAAATCCGGGCGGACGCACCTGATGGACGCGACACCGGTGACGCTCGGGCAGGAGTTCAACGGCTATGCCCAGCAGATCCGCCGCGGTGCGGACCGGGTCCGGGCGACGCTGCCCCGGGTGGCCGAGCTTCCGCTGGGAGGTACGGCGGTCGGCACCGGGATCAACACGCCGCCAGGTTTCGCGGCGGCCGTGATCGCCGAGCTGAATCGACGCACCGGGCTCGACCTGAGCGAGGCCGAGGACCACTTCGAGGCGCAGGGGGCGCGGGACGGGCTGGTCGAGCTGTCGGGTCAGCTGAAGACGATCGCGGTCAGCCTGACCAAGATCTGCAACGACCTGCGCTGGATGGGGTCCGGGCCGCGGGCCGGGCTGGGCGAGATCCAGTTGCCGGATCTGCAACCGGGGTCGAGCATCATGCCAGGCAAGGTGAACCCGGTGATCTGCGAGGCGACGCTGATGGTCGCCGCGCAGGTGATGGGCAACGACACCGCGATCACCGTGGCCGGTGCCGGGGGCAACTTCGAGCTGAACGTCATGCTGCCGGTGATCGCGCGCAACCTGCTCGAGTCGATCACCCTGCTGGCGAACAGTTCCCGCCTGCTGGCCGAGCGCTGTGTCGACGGCATCACCGCGAACGTCGAGCACGCCCGGGCGCTGGCCGAGTCTTCGCCGTCGATCGTGACTCCGCTGAACCGCTACATCGGGTACGAGAACGCGGCCGCGGTGGCCAAACAGGCACTGCGCGACGGCAAGACGATCCGCGAGGTCGTCATCGAGAACGGTCATGTCGAGAAGGGTGATCTGACCGAGGAGCAGTTGGACGCGGCCCTTGACGTGCTCTCGATGACCAGGCCGGCCCAGAACGAGGCGCAGGGGTGACGGCCGCGGCGGCGCCTGAGCCGGGGCGCTTCTGGGAGCCGGGCACGGTGATCGAGTGGGTGTACCAGGGGACCGGTCGGCACGAGGACAAACCGAACGTCCGGCCGATGACGGTGGTGCGGGACGACGAGGACGGGCTGGTCGCCTGGCTCGCGCCCGGGACGCCACTGATCAAGCCGGTGCTCACCGACGGCCGCGAGACCCGGCATGCGGGTCCGGTCGCGATGTTCACCGAGGAGCGGGTGCTCAAGCTGGACGTCTGGCGCGGGACCGGAATCCTGAAGGTGCTGCCGCCGGGCAAGCCCTGGTCGGTGTGGCACTTCTGGGCTGACGACGGCACGTTCCGCGGGTGGTACGTGAACCTCGAGGCGCCGCATCTACGGGATGTCGCGGGTCGTCGTACCAGCACCATGGACCATGTCCTCGATCTGTGGATCCACCCGGATCGAACGATCGAGTGGAAGGACGAGGACGAGCTGGAAGGTGCGGTGACCGCCGGTCGCTACACCTCCGCCGAGGCCGCCGGGATCATCGCGGACGCGCGGGCGGCGGTCGGCGAGATCGAGGCCTGGGGTCCGCCGTTCTCGGAGGGCTGGGAGTCCTGGACCCCACCTGCTCACTGGCGCCTTCCGGCGGCGCCGACCACACACCAGCCAACCCTGATCGCCGAGGAGCTCCACAGCTGACCATGCCTCGAGCTCTTCTACTCAGCGGTGGCGGCGGGGTCGGCAAGACCACGATCGGCCAGGCCATCGGTCGGCTGCTCACGTCCCGTCACCAACGACCGGGCGCCGGAGGAGGTCGCCGCCGAGTTCCTGGCCGCGGTGGGCTGGAATTCGTGAACAACGGGTGGGTCACGAGGGGTTCTCAATTCCGGGTTCGGACTTACCGTGGAAACATGTACACGATCGAGCTGCAACCTGAGGAGCTGCGACTACTGCGATCCGCGCTTGGGTCGTACCTCCAGGCCTTCGGCCACAACGAAGCCGATGTCGTCCAGGCCGCGAAGACGCTCCTCCTCAAGCTGCCGGAAGCAGTCGAGGTGAAGGCGAGCTAGTTCTGCACAGGTTCTAGTACGGCGACCGGGATCGGGCGCTTGGCCTTCGTCGCGTAGCGCCCGATGCGCGGATCCTCGGTCAGGATGACGTCGGTCCAGACGGTCTGACGTTCCTGGCCGGTCAGCTCACGCGGATGCATGGCGACGTGCTTCGCACCGAGCTGTACGTCGGTCGTCTCGACCACACGCAGGTTGCGGAACCAGTCCGGGTCGGTCCTGGAGCCCGAGCCGGTTCCCCACACCAGGAGCCCGTCGGGCCGCTCGAGGTACCGCACGCAGGTCGAGTGCGGTACGCCGGTCCGGCGGCCGGGCGTGGTCAGCATCAGAACGTGCACGTCCTTGCTGCCACTCGCCAGCCGCCCGTCGAGCGTGCGGTACATCCACACCCCGATCCGGTTCCCGATCCGCGCCATCCGCCGGCTCATCCCCACCACCCCCGCCTCCGAGGGTCCTGCGCGCATCGGATATCCGTCAAGGCATCGCGCCGTACCCGAGACGTCTGCGCCGCCGGGGTGGCCGGCTCAGCTGCGAGGGCGGACTGTGAGGGGTACCGGTTTGCGGGTGTCGGTGAAGAAGTCGTTGCCCTTGTCATCCACCACCACGAACGCCGGGAAGTCCTCGACCTCGATCTTCCAGACCGCTTCCATCCCGAGCTCGGCGTACTCGATCACGTCGACCGACTTGATGCAGTCCTGCGCCAGCCGCGCCGCCGGACCGCCGATCGACCCCAGGTAGAACCCGCCGTGCTCCTTGCACGCCTGCGTCACCTTCGCCGACCGATTGCCCTTGGCAAGCATCACGAACGATCCACCGGCCGCCTGGAACTGGTCGACGTACGCGTCCATCCGGCCCGCCGTGGTCGGCCCGAAGGACCCGGACGCGTACCCCTCGGGCGTCTTGGCCGGACCGGCGTAGTACACCGCGTGGTCGCGCAGGTACTGCGGCATCGGCTCGCCGGCGTCCAGCCGCTCCTTGATCTTGGCGTGCGCGATGTCCCGCGCGACGACCAGTGGCCCGCTCAGCGACAGCCGGGTCTTCACCGGCAGCTTGGTCAACTCGGCCCGAATCTCGCTCATCGGCCGGTTCAGGTCGATGCGTACGACGTCGGTCTGGTCGTCGAGGTGCTCGTCGGTGGTGTCCGGCAGGAACCGCGCCGGGTCCCGCTCGAGTTGCTCCAGGAACACACCCTCCGGCGTGATCTTCGCCAGCGCCTGCCGGTCGGCCGAGCACGAGACCGCGATCGCGACCGGGCAGGACGCGCCGTGCCGCGGCAGCCGGATCACCCGGACGTCGTGGCAGAAGTACTTGCCGCCGAACTGCGCCCCGATGCCGAACTCCTGGGTCAGCTCGAAGACCTGCTCCTCCAGCTCCAGGTCACGGAACCCGTGCCCGATCGGCGACCCTGACGTCGGCAGCGAGTCGAGGTAGTGCGCCGACGCGTACTTCGCGGTCTTCAGCGCGTACTCCGCCGAGGTGCCGCCGACGACGATCGCGAGGTGGTACGGCGGACAGGCCGCCGTACCCAGGGAGCGGATCTTCTCGTCCAGGAACGTCATCATCCCGGCCGGGTTGAGCACTGCCTTGGTCTCCTGGAACAGGAACGACTTGTTCGCCGAGCCGCCGCCCTTGGCCATGAAGAGGAACTTGTACGCCGGGTCGTCCTTGGCCGGAGTGGAGTAGAGCTCGATCTGGGCGGGGAGGTTGGAGCCGGTGTTCTTCTCGTCCCACATGTTCAGCGGGGCCATCTGCGAGTACCGCAGGTTCAGCTTGGTGTAGGCGTCGTACACGCCGCGGCTGATCCACTCCTCGTCGACCACGCCGGTCAGTACGCCCTCGGACTTCTTGCCCATCACGATCGCCGTACCGGTGTCCTGGCACATCGGCAGGACGCCGCCGGCCGAGATGTTCGCGTTCTTCAGCAGGTCGAGGGCGACGAACCGGTCGTTCCCGGACGCCGCCGGGTCGTCGATGATCCGGCGCAACTGCGCGAGATGGGCGGTCCGCAGGTAGTGCGAGATGTCGTGCATCGCCTCCGCGGTCAGCGCCTGCAACACCTCCGGCTGCACCTGCAGGAAGGTCCGGTCGCCGGCCGTGAACGTGCTCACGCCCTCGGTCGTCAGCAGTCGGTACTCCGTCTCGTCGGCACCGAGCGGCAACAAGTCGGAGTAACTGAAGTCGGCGGACACCGGCGTACCTCCATCACACGTGGTCTGAACCCTCCAAGCCTAATCGCCGTCGCCCCGCCCGACCCCAGACCCTCCAGCGACCTGTGTCTCACCAGGTGGTTAGGCAAGGCTCAGTCGGACCCGGCCTCAGCCTCGCACTGCACGAAGCGCTGCCGGTACCTCGAGCCCCACCGTCAGGCGGTGCCAGGTCCGGCTGACGTTGCTCGCCCGCGCGTCGAGTCTGCCCGTCTCCACCGGCAGCCGGCGCAGCGCGAACGCCAGCGCGTTGATGCCGGCCTGGCCGATGGCGAACAGCACGATTCCGGCGATGACCGTCGAGTCCGCGCCGGTCAGCTGGCCGATCAGCGCCAGCACCACCCCGGCCCAGTTCGCAACGAACAGCGCGAGGTAGGCAGCGGCCGGCGTCCGTCTCCCAGTCCAATCCATGCCGGACAGTATGGTCCCTGGGGTGA
Organism: uncultured Actinomycetota bacterium; assembly: GCA_963770725.1. Taxonomy (GTDB): domain Bacteria; phylum Actinomycetota; class Actinomycetes; order Propionibacteriales; family Kribbellaceae; genus Kribbella. The sequence goes on along the minus strand of CAVYQT010000001.1, from coordinate 517,136 downwards.
GGGATCGGATCAGGGTTGAATCGGGGCGGAAACCTGACTGCCGAAGGCCGGGTGCGCGCGTAAGGTTTTGTCGTGGCTCAGGATGAGGTTCCCCAGGACGACCGACCGCAGGATTCGGTGCCGGCGCGGCCGCCGGCACCCCCGACCGGTGATGAGTTGGCGATGCGGCGCCGGGTGTCGGACGTGGAGCGGGAGGAAGTCGCCGACGTACTGCGGGAGGCCGCGGGCGAGGGGCGGCTGTCCTACGCCGAGCTCGAGGAGCGGCTCGAGACCCTGTACGCGTCCAAGACGTACGGCGAACTGGTCGAGATCACCGCCGACCTCCCGAACGGCCCGCGGGCTCCCGGTCTGCCCGCCGCCGGCCCGCAGACGCAGTACGCCGGGGTCACGGTCCAGACCGGACCGGTGATCAACGCGTTCATGTCGGAGACCAAGCGCACCGGCGCGTGGCTCGCACCGCAGCACCAGGAGGTCAACGCCGTCCTCGGCGACATCACCCTGGACTACACCGAGGCGCAGCTCCCGCACGACGAGGTGTACGTCGAGGTGAAGTCGATCCTGGCCGACGTGAAGATCCGCGTCCCGCAGAACGCGATCGTCCACCTCGACAGCAACCCCATCCTCGGCTCCGTCACCGAACAACAGTCCGGCCCCGTCGACCCCAACACCCCAGGCGGCGCCCCCAAAATCTTCCACATCCGCGGCACCGCCATCCTCGGCGAAATCAAGATCAAACGAGGCCCGCGCCTCTCCAAACGCCTCGGCCTCGCCTGACCCAGCAGACCCACGTCGACACGTCCGGCCGGTGCGGACGTCCGCACCGGTGACTGAGGAGGGCAGTCATGTCCGTCGCCGATACGACCTTCGACCCGGCCCCCGTGAACGTGCGGATCAAGCTCGCCGGTCTCTGGACGTCGATGCTGTTCATCTTCGCCTACGTCGACCTGTTCAGTCTCTACCGGCCGGATGTCCGCGCCGACCTGGACGCCGGAGAGCTCGGCGGGTTCACCGTCAACCAGTCGTTCCTGGCCGGCACCACGGCGTACATCCTCCTCCCCAGCCTGATGGTGTTCGCCACCCTGGTCCTGCGGCCGCGGATCAACCGGACCGCCAACATCACCCTCGCCGTCATCTTCGCCATCACGATCGCCATCGGCGCCATCGGTGAATGGACCTACTACATCCTCGGCAGTCTCCCCGAGATCGCCCTCCTGGCAGCCGTCATCTACTACGCCTGGACCTGGCCCAAACTCCCGACGCCGACCACCCAATCGCACCCCGACACCCCCGAGTGATTGCCGTCCGCGACCGCGACCCCGACCTCGGCGACCAGAGCGCGCGACCACCTCAGTGCAGTCCGCAGGGCGGTGAGTTAAGCGCGATGCTGGTTGTGCAGGGAGCGCAGCCAGGGAGTGAGCGCGTCGAGATCCTCGACGTTGTCCTGAGGAATGCTGATCGGCCGGGTACGACGATCCGCCGGGCGGATCTGCACGGTCCGGATACCCGGGAGGCCGGCCGGGCCGTCGATGCTGGTGATGCCGGACCAGCGCAGGCTGCGGCCGCGCGTGATGCCGTCGGCATCGACCTTGACGACCGGTCGATTGGTGACGAGCTGCCACAGTGTCAGGCCGGTGCCGTAGACGAACGCGGCCAACGCGGTCAGCCGCAGTACGCCGAGTGTTCCGGAGATGTCGTCGTTGCGCAGATGGTCGAGATTCGTCCACGCCGACATCACCATCAGCAGCGCGAACCCGGCCAGCCGGATCGCCAGCCGCCCGCGCCGCGGCGGGAAGACGACGCTGCCCTTGCTCTCGAGTTCCGCGGACCAGGTCTCAGCCGCCATCAAGCACCCCAGGTCGTGACGTGTTCAGCAGCGGTCGGCGGGTCGGCGCCGTGCCGCGTGCAGGTGATCGCGGCGGCCTTCACCGCATAGTCGACAACGTTACGCAGATCGGGCGCCGTCAGCCCTTCGAGCCGCGTCGCACCCAGCTGGCCGCGCGAGTGCAGCCCGGCGATCAACGCCGACATGAACGAGTCGCCGGCCCCGACGGTGTCGACCACCTGGATCGACGGTGCCGTCACCTCGACCCGTGCGTCCGCGCTGATCCCGATCGCGCCGGACCCGCCACGTGTGATGACCACGAACCGGGTCCGATCGGCGCTCAGCAACTCCGCCGCGATCTCGTCGACCGACATGCCGGGTCGCAGGAACTCGCAGTCCTCGTCGCTCAGCTTCACCAGGTCGGACAGCGCGGCCAGCTCGCGTACGGCGGCCCACGTCGACATCGGGTCCGGCGTGATCGTCGGCCGCGCGTTCGGATCCAGCGTCACCGTCACCGGCTGCTCCGCCATCGCTTTCAGGAAGGTGTGGATCGCCTTGGCTCCCGGCTCGAGCACGGTCGCGATCGACCCGGTGTGGATCGCCGGGCAGCCCCGCGACAGCGAAAGCGCCGGCGGCTCCCAGGTGATGTCGAATTGGTACGACGCCACCCCGGCCGCGTCCAGCGTCGCGGTCGCCGTACTGGTCCGGAAACCGGGGTCCACTGAACCGGGCGCGAGCTGGACGCCGTTCCCGAACAGGTGAGCGCCGAGCTGGTCGCCGTACGGATCGGTGCCGAAGCGCGTGACGAGCTGGGTCGGTACGCCGAGACGCGCGAGGCCGACCGCGACGTTGGCCGGGGAGCCGCCGGGCGTCGCCTTGGTCTTGCCGTTGCCGTTCCTGGTGGTGCGGCTCGCCGTGCCGACAATGTCCACGAGAGCCTCACCGATTACAAGGACAGGTGCGGTCACGGGGCCTCCCGGCCTGGACTGAGGAGCGGAGGGAGCGAAGCAAGTGGAGTGACGAGGGAAGGCCGGGAGCCAAAGCCCCGTGACCCCGCCGGCGCCGAAGGCCCGGCCAAATGCACTGTCATCTGGCGTGCTCGAAGTCGATGGCGGAGTAGGCGCGCAGCTTCTCCAGCTGGTGCACGCTCTCGATGCTGCGGATCGTGCCGCTGCGCGACCGCATCACCAGCGAGTGTGTGCGCGCGGTGGACCGGCCGTACCGGACGCCGCGGAGCAGCTCGCCCTCGGTGATCCCGGTGGCGACGAAGAAGCAGTCGTCGCCGGCGACCAGGTCGTCGGTGGTCAGCACCCGGTCCAGGTCGTGCCCGGCGTCGATCGCCTTCTGCCGTTCCTCGTCGTCCTTCGGCCAGAGCCGGCCCTGGATCAGCCCGCCCACGCACTTCATCGCACAGGCCGCGATGATGCCTTCCGGCGTACCGCCGATACCGAGCAGCATGTCCAGACCGGTATCGGGCCGGGCCGCCTCGACCGCGCCGGCCACGTCACCGTCGCTGATGAACTTGATCCGCGCGCCGGTGGCCCGGATCTGCGTGGCCAGGTCCTCGTGCCGCGGCCGGTCCAGCAGTACGACGGTGACGTCGTCGACCGTGGAGCCCTTCGCCTTCGCCACCCGGCGGATGTTCTCCGCGACCGGGAGCCGGATGTCGACCACGTCGGCCGCCTCCGGGCCGACCACCAGCTTCTCCATGTAGAACACCGCGGACGGGTCGTACATCGAGTTCCGCGCCGACACCGCCATCACCGCGATGCCGTTGTTCATGCCCTTCGCGACAAGCGTCGTACCGTCGACCGGGTCGACCGCGACGTCACACTCCGGGCCGTCGCCGGAACCGACCTGCTCGCCGTTGTAGAGCATCGGGGCCTTGTCCTTCTCGCCCTCGCCGATCACCACCGTGCCGCTCATCCCGACCGTGCCGATCAGGGTGCGCATCGCGTTCACGGCCGCGCCGTCGGCGCCGTTCTTGTCGCCGCGGCCGACCCAGCGGCCCGCCGCCATCGCCGCGGCCTCGGTGACCCGGACCAGTTCCAGGGCGAGGTTCCGGTCGGGCGCGTCCGCCTCGACCTCGAGATGGGCAGGTGGGGTGGTCGGATCGCTCATGCCACCGGATCGTAGCCAACGCCCTCCGGGCGCGTTTCGGCGAGATGCGACACTCGTGCCATGAGCACGACAGGTGACGACCGGGCGGCCGCGGCGACGGAGGACCCGCAGGCGGCGCAGGATGCGCGCGCGGAGGCCGCGGCACGGGAGAAGGCCCGGGCGCGGGCCGAGGCGATCGCTTACCGGGAGCAGAACAAGAAGGACCGGGCCAAGGCGCGCACGCTGACCAACATGGTCTGGGCCTTGCTGGCCTGTTTCGTCGTGGTCGCGTTCCTGATGGTGGTCACCTGGCGACCCAAGGAGGAGCGGATCAGGGCGGTCGAGTACACCGCGCAACTGGAGGACGCGAAGAAGGTCGCGCCCTGGGTTCGCGGCCCGGCCCCGCTGCCGGCCGGCTGGACCGCCACCAGCGTGGAATTCCGCACCCCCGAACAGAGCCCGATCACCTGGCACCTGGGCGTCGTCACGAACGAGAAGAAGTACGTCGGCCTGGAACAGTCCAACGTGACCGGCGCGAAATTCCAGTCCGAAGAACTCGGCAAAACCACCGACGACGGTACGTCGAGCGTCGAGGGCGTCACCTGGCAGCGCAAAGAGCTGCTCGACCGCAAGGACGAGAACGCCTTGGTCCTGGTCGGTTCCGGTGTCACCACGATCGTGGTCGGGAATGCCGGTTACCCGGCCCTTGAAGCGTTTGCTTCAGTCTTGCGCTGATCAGTTCCTGACCACGTTCCGGACGAACATTGACACCTCGGGTAGCGGCGGGGTTCCATCGATTCTTCGGCTTGATATGCGCTCGGGGAAATCCGCAGAGGAGCTGCTGTGATTTCTACGCCCCAGGGCGGGGGCTGACCCGAGCATGTTCGTCACGGGGTTGTTACTCGCCGCGGAAGGTTCGCCGCACCTCGGCGTACCACGGCAATTGCTGTCCTACCACGGTGACACCCTGCTCGGTGCGGCGCTCGACACCGCCCGGACCTGCGGGTTCGACCAGTTGATCATGACGCTGGGTGCCGGGTCGGAGCAGATCCACGACCGGATCGACCTCGACGGGGTGCGGGTGGTCGAGTCACCGCATGCGGACACCGGCAGTTCGTCGATCGTGCCCGCGCTGGACGCGGTCGACCGCAGTACCGACGGAATCGTGGTGTTGCTCGGCGACCAGCCGGACGTGACGTCCGCCACGGTCTGGTCGCTGGTCGCCGAGGCAGGACCGGCCACTCCGATCGGAGTCATCCGGTACGACAACGGCCGCGGGCACCCGTGCTGGTTCGGCCGGGAGCTGTTCGGCGAACTGCGGCAGCTCCGCAGCGATGCCGAGCTCTGGGAGCTGATCGAGCTCGGCGATCACCCGGTCACCGAGGTTGATGCCATAGGCAACGTCCCGCTCCGGGTCGAGACCTGGGACGACTATCGTCAGCTCGCCGCCGGCTCGAACCCGGCCCTGCGCGCGTTCACGCCCGGCGCCTTCGACGACACGCATCCCACGCCGCTGCGCACCCGCGGCCCGCACCGCCGCCACCGCGCAGCGCCCTGACCGGGGCGGACCGCCAGGCCATCGCAATTGCCGCCTCGCGGCCGCATCACGCGAGGCGCCGCGTCAAGCGGTCAGTTGTGATGGTCTGGCGGGCCGCTAGTCCGCGCCGGCCAGCCGGAGTCCGACCACGCCGGTGACGATGAGCGCGATACACGCCAGCCGGGCCGGGGTGATCGGCTCGTCGAAGAGCAGGACGCCCAGCGTCACGACGCCGATCGACCCCAGGCCGGTCCAGACCGCGTACGCCGTACCGACCGGAAGGCGGTCCAAGGTCTTCGCCAGCAGTACGACCGAGATGACGCCGAAGACCAGCACGCCGACGGTCGGCCAGAGCCGGCTGAACCCTTCGCTCGGTCTGAGGCTGAGCGCGAACGCGATCTCGAACGCCGCCGCCGCGAGCAACACCAACCACGCCATCAGGCCGCCAGCGCTCCCCGCAGTTGCCGCAGTGTGACGGTCGCGACCCGGGCGCCGAGGGCCTCCGCGGTCCGCAGGTCCGTTGCCGGCGGCGCCTTCTCCGCCGACAGATCAGCGTCGGACTGCGCCATCGCGCCGAGCCAACTGCCGAGCCGGTTGAGGTCCTCGATGCTCGCGGTGCTCTCCGCCCAGCCGGGATAGATGTCCAGACCGACCCAGATCATCCCGTGCTGCGCGGCGAACACGGCGAGGTCGACCAGGCTGTTCAGCTTGTCGCCGGACATCGCCTTGGAGTTGGTGAACCCGGCGGCGATCTTGTCCCGCCAGGCCAGGTTGTCGGCCCAGACCCGCACGCTCTCCTCGGCGAACTTCTTGAACACCCAACTCGGGCTGCCCATGTACGTCGGGGCGCCGAAGACGATCGCGTCCGCGGCCGCCAGCCGGTCCCAGACGTCCTCGGTGAGCTCGTCGAGCGGGACCAGTTCGGCAACGGCTCCTGGCACCGTCGCGGCCCCGGCCGCGACTGCCTCGGCCTGCCGAGCGGTGTGGCCGTACCCGGAGTGATAGGCGATCGCGATCCGGGCGGTGGTGTTGCTCATGCTTCCTCCAGAGGCTTTAGCGGACTACAGTCCGTCTTATGAACGACAGTACCGGACCGCAGTCCGCTTCACAACAGGGTCTCCCGGTCGTGGGTCAGTCGCGCCCGGAACGCGCGGACGCACGGCGGAACCGGCTGAGGGTGCTGGAGGCGGCCGACCGGCTGTTCACCGAGCACGGCGTGAAGAACGTGTCGCTGGACGCGATCGCCGCGGCGGCGGGGGTCGGCAAGGGCACGGTCTTCCGCCGCTTCGGCGACCGGGCCGGCCTGGCGGTGGCCCTCCTTGACGAACGCGAGCAGGAGCTCCAGGCGAGGATCCTCACCGGCCCGCCGCCGCTAGGCCCAGGCGCTCCCGCGGTCGACCGGGTGACCGCGTTCCTGGACGCCTACCTCGACCTCCTCGACCGCCACGTCGAACTGTTCATGGACAGCGAGAACGCCTCGGACGGCGCCCGCTACCGCATCGGCTCCTACCGCCTCTGGCACCGCCACCTGGCCCACCTGATCGAAGAGGCCAGTCCCGACCTGGACGCCGATTACACGGCGCACGTCCTGTTGGCGCCGCTGGCTGCTGACCTGCACAACGCTCTCCGCAACCAGAACTTCACCCTGGATCGGATGAAGATCGGCCTGCGGACAGCCGCCGAGACCCTGCTGCGACGCTCGAAAAGTTGACCGGACGTCGCCGGGGAAGCGACCAAGCGGTTCGGCGAGCAGCTGGAGCTGTGCGTCAAGTCCAGCCAGAACCCGGCCACCGGCAAGCACTACGCCTAGGTCTTCGCGTTCACACTCCGCGAGCGAGTTCATCTACGCCTTGCCTTCGTCTCAGCGTCCGGCGAGAAGCCGATCAGCACCGGTGTCCCGACCGCACTGGTCCGCGGTGACGTCTTCTTCTGGCAGTCCCTCCAGGCCGCCACGATCCTGGTCGCCGTCCCGATCGCGCTCATCTTCAACCTCTTCCTCGAACGCTTCATCGCCGGCTTCACCCACGGCGCCGTCAAAGGCTGAGCGGAGTCTGTACCTGCGCCAGAGTGGTCCGGGTGTTCAGTTGGGCTTTTCCTCGTGGGCGGCCTGGGCCTTGGCCAGGCGCTCGCGGGCACCGTCGAGCCAGCGTTGGCAGGTGGCGGCGAGTTCTTCGCCGCGTTCCCAGAGGGCGAGGGACTCCTCGAGGGTGGTGCCGCCGGCTTCGAGTTTGCGGACCACCTCGACCAGTTCCTCCCGGGCCTGTTCGTAGGAAATCTCCGGACGGTCGCCGCTCACGTGTTCTCCTCGGACTTGACTTCGACCGCGAAGCGGCCGTCGCTGACTCGTGCCTGCAGCAGATCGCCGGCCGCCACCTGCGCCACTTCCCGTACGGCGGTCCCGTCGGCCAACTGCAGCACGGAGTACCCGCGCTCCAGCGTCGCCTTCGGGGACAACGCCCGTACGCTCGCCAACCGGTGGGTGATGTCGTCACTGGCCCGATCCAGCCGGTGCGTCAGCGTTCGCCGGCTCCGCTCGATCAACGCCGCGACCTCGTCGGACCGCCGCTGCAGATCCGTCACCGGCGCCGCCAGCGACGGCCGGGTGCGAATCGCCGCCAGCGCATGTGTCTCCCGCTCCAGCCAACTGGTGATCGCTCGCAGACCGCGCTCCCGCAGCAACCGTACGCCGTCCAGCTCCTCGCGTACGTCCGGCACGATCCGCTTCGCCGCGTCCGTCGGCGTCGACGCGCGCAGATCCGCGACCAGGTCGAGCAAGGGGGAATCCGGCTCGTGCCCGATCGCGCTCACCACCGGCGTACGCGCCTGCGACACCGCCCTGATCAGCCCTTCGTCCGAGAACGGCAGCAGATCCTCGAGCGATCCACCGCCGCGCGCGATCACGATCACCTCGACCGACTCGTCCGCATCCAGCTTCCGCAGCGCGGTCATCACCTCACCGGCCGCTGCCGGCCCCTGCACCGACGCGTACTCGATCCGGAACGCCACCGCCGGCCAGCGGCGCTTCGCGTTCTCCAGAACGTCGCGCTCCGCCGCGGAGTCACGCCCGCAGATCAACCCGATCGTGTGCGGCAGGAACGGCAAGGCTTTCTTCCGGTACGACGCGAACAGGTCTTCTGCCGAAAGCAGTTGCTTCAGTCGCTCGATCCGCGCGAGCAGTTCGCCGATCCCGACGTGCCGGATCTCGTTGACCGCGAGCGCGAGCGTGCCGCGCCGGGCGAAGAAGTTCGGTTTCGCGTTCACCACCACTCGCGAACCGTCCGTGACCGGCGGGTCGACCGCCTCGAACACCCGGCGATTGCAGGTGAACCGCAACGAGATGTCCGCGTCGGTGTCCCGCAGCGTGCCGAACACCGTCGTCGTTCCACGCCCGATCGACACGTCGGTCAGCTGTCCCTCGACCCAGACCGCGCCGAGCTGGTTGATCCAGCTGGCAATGCCGTTCGCGATCGTGCGAACGGCTGCGGGCGCATCCGGCGAGGTCTCCAAAGCCACGCCCAGACCCTACGACCCCCCGCCGACAAACCCTCGGACGCCACCTCACCCGGGCGTGGATCCCACCGTCCTGGGCTGAGTTCTGAGATGGAATCTGTGCAGATCAACGGGTAGTAGTCGGCCGGCGCGGGGTCGTGGGCGGGTGTTCACGCGGGACAGCCCGAGGCGAGCCCGACTACTACCCGTTCGTCCGTACAGCCGACGACGGATCCGGTCAGGTCTAGGGTGAGCGATTCACGACGGAGGCGGATATGGGAGAACCGGCCTACTTCATCGCAGGGCCTGATCGCAGGCGCCCGCTGTTGCTGCTCGACTTCGACGGTCCGCTGAATCCGCACCGGGCACGCGAGATTCCGGCCGGATACGAGCGGCACGAGATCGTCGAGGGGGAGAAGACGTGGGTGGTGTTGCTCAATCAGCAGCACGGTGTGGAGCTCAACGCGCTCGCGGAGGTGTTCGACCTGGTCTGGGCGACGAGTTGGGAGCACGGCGCCAACCGCCTGCTCGGGCCGCGTCTCGGGCTGCCTGAGCTGCCGGTGATCGTGTGGCCGGCTCGGCAATCGATTGCGCGGGTACGGCGGGGGTCGTGGACGACTCCGTACGTCGCGGAGTGGGTCGGTGACCGCCCGTTCCTCTGGGTGGACGATGAGGTGGGCCGGGATGATCAGGCGTTCTTCACCGAAGCGCGTCAGCTGGTGCACGGGGTGGATCCGCGGATCGGGCTCACTGCCGCGGACTTCGCGGCGATCCGGGACTGAGCGGGCCGTAATTCCTTTGCGGACAAGACGTTTCGCCCGCATGATTGAGGGACTGGAACACCTCCCGGGGGAGCCGTCCGGACAGGGCGGACGGCTCCTCGTTGCTGTCAGCAACCTCTGTGCACCAGGGTGGCGTAGTGGGTAGCGCGCACCCCTCATAAGGGTGAGGTCGCCGGTTCGAGCCCGGCCCCTGGTACCTGTTGTCGTGATGCTGGTCACACGTTCGGGCGATTCGGGGTGTCCTGACAGAGGCCCGTACCATGGGGGACGTGACTGCCCAGCCTGAAGACACTGGTACGACGACCGCCGTGCGGACCAAGCGGGTGCTGCTCGCTGCCCCACGCGGCTACTGCGCCGGCGTGGACCGGGCGGTCGTCGCGGTGGAGAAGGCGCTCGACCTGTACGGTCCGCCGGTCTACGTGCGCAAGGAGATCGTGCACAACAAGCACGTCGTGCAGACCCTGCAGGCGCGCGGCGCGATCTTCGTCGACGAGACCGACGAGGTGCCCGAGGGCGAGACGGTGATCTTTTCGGCCCACGGCGTCGCCCCGGTGGTGCACCAGGAGGCGGCCGCGCGGCAGTTGAAGACGATCGACGCCACCTGCCCGCTGGTCACCAAGGTGCACCATGAGGCCAAGCGGTTCGCCGCCACCGACTACGACATCCTGCTGATCGGCCACGAGGGCCACGAGGAGGTCGTCGGGACCAGCGGCGAGGCGCCGGAGCACGTCCACCTCGTCGACGGCCCCGGCGACGTACCGAACGTGACGGTCCGCGACCCCGAGAAGGTCGTCTGGCTGTCCCAGACCACGCTGTCGGTCGACGAGACGATGGAGACGGTACGGCGGCTGCGCGAGCGGTTCCCGAGACTGCAGGACCCGCCGAGCGACGACATCTGCTACGCGACCCAGAACCGCCAGGCCGCGGTCAAGAAGCTGGCCGCCGAGGCCGACCTGATGATCGTGGTCGGCTCCCGCAACTCCTCGAACTCGGTGCGCCTGGTCGAGGTCGCGGTCGAGCACGGCGCCAAGGCGGGCTACCTGGTCGACTACGCCGCCGAGATCGACGAGGCCTGGCTGAAGGGTGTCGACTCGGTCGGCGTCAGTAGTGGCGCGAGTGTGCCCGAGGTGCTGGTCCGCGACGTCCTGCGCTGGCTGGCCGAGCGCGGGTACGCCGAGGTCCACGAGGTCACCACGGCCGAGGAGAGCCTGACGTTCGCCCTGCCCCGGGAGCTCCGCAGTGACCTCAAGGCGGCCGGTCTGCCGACCACCGGCACCTCGGATCACGCCTGGACTATCTGATCACCAGCTTGGTGGTCTTGCTGGTCGCGAACCATCCGTCGGTGCCGCAGTACCGGACCGTGTAGTGGAAGGTGTACGTGCCCGGCTTCGTGTAGGTGTGTGAGTCGACCGGGTACGTCTCACGGCTGGTGGTCCGCTTCTTCGCGTTCTCACACGTCACCGCACCGGCGTCCGATCCACCCGGATTCTGGCCGTCGCCCCAGGTGTAGTTCGTGCCGCCGGACAGGTTGAGGAAGGACGTGTCGGCGGGTAGCGCCTGACCCTCCGGAGTCGTCGGCCGGAGCACCGTGCCCGAGACCGTGACGTTCATGGTGACGATCCGGCCGCTGATGGTCGGCGTCAGCTTGACGTCGACATCGAGCGGCGGCAGGGCCGGCGGGGTGGTCGTGGTGCTGGTGCCGGTCGTCGTCCCCTTGCCTGGGGTCGACCCCTCGGTGGCGCCCGCGGCGGTTGTCGCCGGGGTGCTCCCGGTCCTGGTGCCTTCCGGCGTCTTTGTCGAGGCGGCCGGCGTTGTCGGGCTGACGGTCGGCGGTCCGGTGACGACCGTTGTCGGTGCGCCCGGGGTGCCGGTTACCGGCGGATTGCTCTTGATGTCGGTGAGGTTGCCGGCGGCAACGGCGACGGCGACCACCGCGGCCGCGGCCAACGTCACCACGCCGGCGGTACGACGACGCCGTACCGAACGAACCCGGTCGAACACGGCCTCACTCGGGACCCCGCTCGGCGGTGGCGGATCGGCGACGAGTTGCTCGAACCTGTGCTTGAGATCGTCGGTCATGGTCAGCCCTCCTTCTGGACCGTGGCGGGGATTGCGGTGATCAGTTCGTGTTCGCGGAGCCTGGCGAGTCCGCGGGAGACGTTCGACTTCACGGTGCCGATCGAGCAGCTCATGATCTGGGCGATCTCGGCCTCCGGCAGGTCCTCGAAGTACCGCAGCACCAGCGTCGCGCGGGTACGGCGGGAGAGTGTGGCGAGCGCCCGCAGCAGCAGGTCGCGGTCGTCCACGGTGCCGAACTGCTCCCGGGCCTGCGGCTCGGGCAGTTGCTCGGTCGGCGTCTCGCCGCGCCACTTCCGCCGCCACCACTGGGTGCTGGTGTTCACCATCACCGTCCGGGTGTAACTCTCCAGCGCGTTGCCGCTGCGCAACGAGTTCCGGTGGAACCACACCTTGGTCAGCGAGGTCTGTACCAGATCCTCGGCCAGGTGCCATTCACCGGTCAGCAGATACCCGAACCGTTGCAGTGCGGTGAACCGTCCGTCCACGAACTCGGCAAACTCGTGGTCACGTCCTGGATCCATCCCAACCCCCATCTCGTCCATCTCGGTCAGACATGTGATGACCGGACGAGAGCAAAAGGTTGAGCCCCGATCCGCCGGAGCCGAACTGTAATCTTCCCGCTGCCTCGGGCAGCAACCGGCGGCCTCAGGTGCCGAGCGGCTTGCCCAGATACCCGCGGGCGATCATGGTCACCCACTGGTAGACCGCGTCCTCCGCCGGAGCCAACGGACCCGGCCGGAAGTGTGGCGACTCGGCCCCGCGCTGCACCGACTCACACGCCGCCCAGTCCTCGCGATTGGTGACGTCCCAGAACTCCACGGCGTACGACGGATCACTCACCTCGGCCGGGAAGTACCAGGAGCACTCGATCGCCGTCACCCCCGGCGCCCGTGGTTCCAGCCGATGCGTCATCACGTAGTCCGGATGCAGCGAGATCAGCAGGTTCGGGAACAGCCCGAGGTAGTTCACCCGCCGCGGATCCACCCCCGGCAGCGGCACCCCACCCGACCGCCCGTCGAGCGACATCGTCTCGGCCCCTGGTCGCAGGTCCATCAGTCCGCCGACCCAGGCGCCCGGCAGGTTCCAGTTGTCGCCCGAAGTCGGCGGCGACACCTTGCACAGCTCGGGATGGATCAGCGGGCAGTGGTAACACTCGTGGTAGTTCTCGACGACCGTCTTCCAGTTCGACGCGACGTCGTACTGATGCCGCGCCTTCAGCACGAGCTTTTCCGGTGCGTACGGCGCGACCAGTTCGGTGATCCCGCCAAGGTGCTCGGCGAACGGTCCCGCCGTACCGGTCGCGTTCACGAACAGCCAGCCGTGCCAGACCTCGGCCGGCAGCTCGACCAGCTTGTACGGCGTGGGGTCGAACGCCTCACCCATCCGCGGAGCCGCTTTCACCGAGCCGTCGAGCTCGTACGACCAGCCGTGGTACGGGCAGACGACAGAGCGCCGATCACTGGCCTCGTCACACTGCAGCAACTCATGCCCGCGATGCCTGCACGTGTTGGCGAACGCGCGCGGCCGATCCCCGAACGTCAGGACCACCGCGAGGTCGCCCACGGTCACCGTGCGATGCGTCGTACCCGCCGCCAACTCGTCCACCCGGCCGAGACAGCTCCAACTCCCGGCGAAGAAGTGCCGTCGTTCCCAGGCGAGGACGGCGGGCTCGGTGTACGCCTCCCGTGGCAGCATCACCGACTCCCCGTGCGGCCGCAGCGAGGCTTCCAACCCACGGGCATCAACCGGAGCAATCACCATCCGCCCACTATCAGCCGTCCACATCCTCCCCGTCGAGCAACCGGCATGTCGTCGTACGGCGACGGTGGTGCTACTCGACGCCCGCGACGTACCTGCCGAGGACGTGGTCCCAGCCGGTGTCGTAGCCGGCGCGGGCTCGCACGCCGTCCGGCCGCCGCTCCCAGCCGGTGTGGACCAACTCGACCTCGGTCCCCTCGTCCACCGCGGTGAACGTGACCGTCACGTGGCCCGCCTGCCGTGGATCAGTCCCCGGATGCCAGCTGAAGCTGACCGACTTCGGCGGATCCCAGTCCGACACCGTCCCCCACGACCCGACCTCGCCGTCGGCGTCGTACTCGACGATCCGCCCGCCGACAGCGCCCTCCAACCGCACCTCGCGCGCCTTCTCCGCCGCGACCGAATGCGTTGCCATCGGCCACCACGCCGACATCTCCGCCGTGAACACCTCGAACGCCCGCTCGGGCACCACCGGCACCACAACCTTCTTCACCAACGGCGCCAGCCCTTGATCCACGCTCATCCCCGCTCCTCCTGCCCATTACCCGCCGTCGTGCTCGGTCCGGCGGATGTGGTCGGCGTACGCCTCGAGGGCGTCGTCCCAGAACCGGTCCAGCCAGGCCCGCAGCTCGCCCAGGCCGGTGCGGTCGATGCGGTAGATGTGACGCGTGCCGCGTGACTCGTGATCCACCAGTCCCACCGCCCCGAGAACCTTCAGGTGTTGCGAGATCGCCGGCCGGCTGACCGGGATCCGCTGGGCCAGTCCACCGACCGAGCTCGGGCCGCCTCGCCGCAGTGTCTCCAGAATCGTTCGCCGGGTCGGATCCCCCAGCGCGTCCAGCACCGGCCCGGCCACTTCGAGCAATCCGTAAGTCCCCACGAACGGTAAGCTGCCACTAACCAAGTCAGACGTCAAGACCTCATCGGCGTCCCGCCCGCGAAACGGTCCACCGCACCCGCAGCTCACTGGGCTGCGGGTGCGGTGGACCGGGACGGGCTGGGTCAGTTGAAGGGGTCGAGGGTCAGGTAGGCCTGCCGCGGGTTGCCGTCGTGGACGAGGGACTCGTGGGCGCCGACGTCGTCGAACGCGAACGCGTAGGCCTTGCCGTCGGCCATCTGGGCGTGGATCTTGCGGGCGTAGTGGTTGGTGACGGTGTCCAGGTAGAAGCCGGCGTTGTTGGGGTCGGGCTGGTTCGGGTTCGTCAGCAGGGTGGAGCGGTTGTAGCCGGCGCACAGCGTCCGCGAGATCGGGCCGCGGACCTGGTCGTTCGGTGCGTCGAGCAGCTTGTAGCAGCCGAAGATGCTGGCCGAGTCGGGCTTCTGGAACGTCGTGACGACCGCACCCGAACCGTTGGTGAAGTTCATGACGTCGCCGGAGACGCGACCGAAGTACTTGATGCTCGGCTGGTCCGCGAACGGTGTGACCGTCAGCGTCTCCGAGCTGTACTTCGCCCACACCCGGTTGACGTAGTCGTCCATCGCGTTCGCCGGGAGCGCGCCGGTCTCGACGCCGTACAGGGGTGAGAGCGCCCGCAGGACGGAGCCGTTCGGAGCCGTCTGGATCAGGTTCGCCCAGCCGCCCGGCTGTCCGCGCAGTGCGTCGAAGAAGCCGTTGTACCCGCCGGGCTTCAGGTGGCCGGTGTTCTTGGTCGATCCGTCGGCGAGCTGCACGCCGACGGCGTACGGCGCCGAGAACATGTCGACCTGGGTGCTGTTGATCCACAGCCCGGAGTCGTTGAGCGTGTACTCGGACCAGTTGAACAGGATGTTCCGGTTCGGGTCGCTCGGATTCTGTACGGCGGGTTGCACCAGTCCGCCGGTGGTGAGCTTGAAGACGAGCTTCTGGCCGTACGAGAAGTAGACCCGGCCGGAGAACTTCGGCATCCGGATGGTGATCGACTGCCCGTTGCGCCGGTCCGGCGATCGATGCGTCCGGTGCGGGTGTCGGCGGGTTGCCGCCGGCCGGCCAGGCGTGGAAGTTGCCCGCGGCATCGGCCCAGCCCTGCTGCCCGGTGGCCAGGTTGGTGCCCAGGTTGTAGATGTAGACCGGGTCCCCGCGGCCCGAGTTGTTGGTGATCTGCAGTGGAATGGTTGCGGGAACGGCTGCCGCCGGACTGTCGTTGGTTGCGGTCAAGACGCCGGCGATACTCGCCGCAGCCACGGCGATCGCCAGCAGGTGGAGCTTGATGCGCACTGTTCCTCCTCAGGTTGTCCCGTACGAGAAGGCGAGGCGCCGGCACGGCCGAGCCGCTGCGTCACCAGGGCACACCAGCCCTGTGAACCGGCGCTCAGGTCCGGACGACGAGGGACGGTGGATCGTCGAACGACCAGGTGAGAGCGCTCTCATCGTTCCGACCCGACCACTCCCTGTCAACAGCCAAACCCTGTCGGCTTTCCGACAACTACTCAGGCAACCGGCGACCGGCAACTGGCAGCCGTGCGCCGTCGGCCGGTTTTCCGACACCTACTCAGGCGACCGGCGACCGGCAACCGCCGACCGGCTGCCTGCTCAGCCGTGCGCCGTCGGTCGGCGCGAACCCCGTGCAGCAACTGCGTGCGCCCGATCGACCCTCGGCCCGACGCATTTGCGTGCGTGCGACCGACGTGGTCAGCCGGCTTGGGGCGGGGGCCACTTGCGGGTTGTGTCGTGGTCCTCGATGGCGAGGAACTCCGGGGCGGTGAGCGGGCGCACGGAGGCTTCGATCGACTCCATCGCGGCCAGCTCCGCCTCGGTGACGTGCAGGTCGCGGAGTTTGCGGGCGGTGATGAACACCCGGCGCTCGAACGACCCGACCGTGCCGTTGTACGCCTCGACGGCCGACGTCAGCGAACGGCCGACGCGACTCAGGTGGTCGCCCATGGTGCCGAGGCGCTCGTACAACTCGCGGCCCAGCTCGAACACCTGCTGCGCGGACTCGGTCAGCGCGGACTGGTTCCACGCGTACGCGGCCGCGCGCAGGGTCGCGATCAGCGTCGTCGGCGTCGCCAGGATCACTCGGCGCTCGGCGGCGTACTCGAGCAAGGACGGCTCGACGTCGAGGGCCGCGGACAGGAACGACTCCCCGGGGACGAACAGGATGACGAACTCGGGCGACGGCGACAACCGGGTCCAGTAGGCCTTCGCGGCCAGTTGATCCACGTGGGTCCGCAGATGCCGGGCGTGGGCGCGCAAGCGATCCTCACGGAACGCGGCGTCGTCCGACTCGGCCGCTTCCAGGAACGCGGCCAGCGGGACCTTCGAGTCGACGACCAGATTCTTGCCCTCGGCAAGTCTCACCACCAGGTCAGGCCGCAGCAGGCCGTCCTCACCCACGGTCGTCGTCTGCTCGGTGAAGTCGCAGTGTGCGACCATCCCGGCCAGCTCGACGGTCCGGCGCAGGTGGAGCTCGCCCCAGCGCCCTCGCACCTGCGGCTTCCGCAAGGCGGTCGACAACGACGCCGTCTCCCGCCGCAACGCCTCGCCGCTCATCCGCACTTCGTTGACCTGTTGATGAAGCTGGCTCTGCCAGGCCGCGCGTCCCTGCTCCAGTTGGTTCAGCTGCGCGTGCAAGCGATCCAGCGCCTCCTTCACCACCGCCTGTCCCGACATCTGTTGCCCGACGCTCGTCCGCTCCTGGGTGAGCTCGACGACCCGATCCTCGGCCGCATCCCGCTCAGCCGTCACCCGGGCGAGCTGGGCGCCGTCCCGCCCGCGCACGTAGAGCACGCCGAACACAGCCCCGAGGAGCAACCCCACCACGAGGAACAGCAGCAGCAACAACACCGTCGTACCGGTCATGTGACTGATAGTGCCGAACGCCGCCGACAGTTTCTGCTGATTCGCCGCGAGTGCCGGAAGAATGCCGGAAGAATGCGTGCGGAGTGCCGTGTCTGTTCCGTCGTCGCGATGAAGACTCGATGTCAGCAGTCCATCGCGGGGAACGAGTAGCCCTGCGCCTTCAGAAGGGGGAGCACCTTGTCCAGTGCGGCGACCGTCTGCGAGCGATCCCCGCCGCCGTCGTGCAACAGGATGATGTTGTGCCGGTGAGCGTGGGTCAGGATGTTCTGAACGATCGCCTGCGTGCCAGGCCGGGCCCAGTCGCGCGGATCGACGTCCCAGAGGACCTGCACCATGCCGGCCGCCTTGATATCGGCGCGGACCTTCGGGTTCGTGGCGCCGTACGGCGGCCGGAAACAGGTCGACCGGGGTCCGTCGAAGATCTCGTGGTGCCGTTTGCCGGCGGACACGGCGGTCAGCTGCGCGTGGGTGATCGAGTGGCTGCCGATCGTGTTGCCGGCGGCAAGCACTTGGTCACGCTGACCGGGATGGGCAGACTGCATGCTGCCCAGCTCGAAGAAGGTCGCGTGGGCGCCGTGCTTGGCGAGCACCTGCAGGATCTTCGGCGTCCAGACCGGGTCCGGACCGTCGTCGATGCTGAGGAACAGCACCTTCTTGTTGCCTGCGGCAAGCGCGGCGGTCGGGTTCGGAACCGGCCGGTGCGGTGAGGTCGGCGCGTTGAACGTCGGCGTTGCCGTCGGGGTCGCCGACGGCGTGGTCGATGCCGACGTGGACGCGACGGCGGGCTTGGGTGGGCGCGATCTTCCCAGTGCGATGGCGATCAGTGAACCGATGACGAGCACGGCCAGCGCCGTACCGGTCGCGACGAACGCGGCAAATCTTCGGGACATGGTGCTCCCTCGCAGATCAGGCGGATGTGCCCCGGTCGCTCCCCCTCAGGAGCCCTCACAGCTCGGCGTCGAAGTTGCTGTGCCGGACATCAGAGGAGACGCGCGATCACCTGGTCTGGTTGGCGTTCTCGTGTTGCGGTGAGATCTCAGCTGCCGTGATATCGGTCGCCCGCGGCATCGCGACGGTGGCCGGTGCGCCGCGGTGGTAGAGCCTGCCCTCCAGCGATTTCACACTCGCGACGAGGACGAAGCTCATGCTCACCAGCAGCGCCCACGCGCCGAACTTCGCCGGATGCACGAGTCGCCACACGTCCACCTGGTCGGGGTAGTTCCACGCGTCCAGGAAGGTGCCGAAGTTCTCCGCGACCCACAGGAAGAACCCGATCAGCCTGAACGACACCGCGAGCGGCATCCGGTACCGCCGTTCGCCGACCGAATAGAAGACCCAGGTACGACGCAGTACGACGAGCAACCCGATCGCGATCGGAATCCGGAGGTCAACGATCCAATGATGAGTGAAGAAGTTCGCGTAGATCAGCACCGCAAGGACGGTCGTCAGCACCGGCCGATACCCGCTCACCCGCAGGTCGAACCGCCGCCACGCCTGACAGATGTAGCTGCCGACGGCGGCGTACATGAAGCCGGCGAACAGCGGGACGCCACCGATCTTGGTGTAGGCCTCACCCGGGTACTGCCACGACCCGACCTGCACCTTGAACAACTCCAGCCCGAGCCCGACCAGGTGGAACCCGAAGATCACCGCGACCTCGCGCCAGGTCTCCAGCCGGACCACCCAGAACAGCAACGTCAGGCCCAGGCAGTACACGAGCAAGGCGTCGTACCGGGGGATCGGCAGGTCGACGTACTTGGAGGCGGCGAGGCCGGCGAACAGGCAGACCGGGAAGAGGCAGGAGACCGCCTCGAGCCACCCGAACCGCAGGAATTGCGGGCAACCGGTCACGAAGCGTGGTCGCGGGGCGGCGTGAACTCTCCAACTGGTCACAGAGTGGAGACGTCGCTTGCTCTCGGCTGGTTCGGACGGATACATCAACGGCATGCGATGGGGAGGTGCCGGGATGGATCCGAAGGTGGTTTTCGAGACGGAACGGCTCGTGGTGCGCGACTGGGTGGACACCGACGAGGACCGCGTGTTCGACATCTACCGGCGGTGGGAGGTGTCGCGCTGGCTCGGTGCCGAGCCGCGGGTGATGACGGCCCGGGACGCCGCGGCGCGGACGATCGCGCGCTGGCACGAACGCAACCGGGATCCGCTGTACGGCGTCTGGGCGGTCGAGGAGCGTTCGACGGCGGTGGTGGCCGGGACAGTCCTGCTCGTACCGCTGCCGGATCCGTCCGACGGGACCGAGAGCAATGGCGAGGTCGAGGTGGGCTGGCACTTCCACCCCGACGCCTGGGGGCGCGGCCTGGCGACGGAGGCGGCCCGCGGTGCGATCGCGCATGGGTTCAAGGGCGGTCTGGAGCAGATCTACGCGGTCGTCCGCCCGGACAACGTCGCGTCGCTGGCGGTCTGCCGACGCCTGCAGATGCGTCCGCTGGGCCGGACCAGCCGTTGGTACGACGCGGACCTCGAGGCGTTCCTGATCTGAGCCGGCGTACGCGGATTGGGGTACGGCGGGGTTGGCCGCGTACCCTTGACGCCCGT
Source organism: uncultured Actinomycetota bacterium (assembly GCA_963770725.1). GTDB lineage: Bacteria > Actinomycetota > Actinomycetes > Propionibacteriales > Kribbellaceae > Kribbella. Next base: position 497,238 of record CAVYQT010000001.1, on the reverse strand, counting down.
GGCACTCACCATCGGAATCGTCGGGCTCCCCAACGCGGGCAAGTCCACCCTCTTCAACGCGCTGACCAAGAACAACGTGCTCGCCGCGAACTACCCGTTCGCGACCATCGAGCCCAACGTCGGCGTGGTCGGCGTACCGGACGCACGACTGGGCAAGCTGGCCGAGGTGTTCAGTTCCGCCAAGGTGATCCCGGCCACCGTCCAGTTCGTCGACATCGCCGGGATCGTCCGCGGCGCGTCGGAGGGTGAGGGCCTGGGCAACAAGTTCCTCAGCCACATCCGCGAGTCGGACGCGATCTGCCAGGTCACCCGGGTCTTCCGCGACGACGACGTCACCCACGTCGACGGCAAGGTCTCGCCGGCCGACGACATCTCCACCATCCAGACCGAGCTGATCCTGGCCGACCTGCAGACCGTCGAGAAGGCGATCCCGCGGCTGGAGAAGGAAGCCCGGTTGAAGAAGGAGAGCGCGGTCGTGCTGGAGGCGGTCCGGGCCGCGCAGAAGCACCTCGAGGCCGGTACGCCGATCATCGCCACCGACGTGGACCGGGACGCGATCCGCGAACTGATGCTGATGACGGCCAAGCCGTACCTGTTCGTCTTCAACTGCGACGCCGACGAACTGTCCGACGAGCCGCTGAAGCAGCAGATGCGTGACCTGGTCGCGCCGGCCGAGGCGATCTTCCTGGACGCGAAGTTCGAGGCGGAGCTGGTCGAGCTGGACGACGAGGCCGAGGCCCGCGAGATGCTCGCCGAGATGGGCGTCGACGAGCCCGGCCTGGACGTGCTGGCCCGGGTCGGTTTCGAGACCCTCGGCCTGCAGACCTATCTCACCGCCGGCCCGAAGGAAGCCCGCGCCTGGACCATCAAGCGCGGCGCCACCGCCCCCGAGGCCGCCGGTGTCATCCACACCGACTTCCAGCGCGGCTTCATCAAGGCCGAGATCGTCTCCTACGACGACCTGATCGACGCCGGCTCCATGACCGCCGCCCGCTCCGCCGGCAAGGTCCGCATAGAAGGCAAGGACTACACCATGCAAGACGGCGACGTAGTCGAGTTCCGCTTCAACGTCTGACTGCGGGGTCTTCGGCGGTCAGGCTGGGGTTTTGTTGTGTTGTCGGCGGACGATCTCGGTGATCCAGGTCGGCGCGTACGGCGAGGTGCAGCCGGGGGACGTCGGGTAGTCCTTGAGGACGCCGAGGCGCTCACCGATGTCGAGGGCCCGAGCGCGGTACCCGGCGTGGTCGATCCCGATCTGAGCCAGGCAGTGGTTCATCGCCCACTGCAGGCGATCCGGGGCGCCTTTCATCTCCGCCTCGATGACATCCAGCAGTCCCGCCAGGTCGAGGCCATCGGGACTCTTGGACACGCGGTCGGTGGTCAGCGCCCAGCCGGCACTGGCGACCACGGGATCCGGGTCGGCGGACCAGGCCACCCGCAGCTCTTCGGCGTACGGGCTCTTCTTCACGACGTAGTTGACGAGCCAGTCGTGCACCTTGGGTGCGCGCGCCGCCCGCAGCATGGCATCGAGCTCTTCACGCTCGAACGCTTTCGGGCGGCAGATCAGGATCGCCAGCAACCTCGCCGCGGTGTCGTCCGTCTGCCACAGCTGACGCGCGAGCTCCTGCTGCGTCTTCAGCCGCTTCGCGACCGCACGCAGCTTCCCGAGGTTCACACCGTGATCGTCACCATGCTTCTCGTTCACCGCGCGGACCGCAGGCTCCTCGAGCCCGGCCAGTTCGGCCATCACCTCAGCCACCGTCGCCTCGGCCACCTCAGCCTCCCGTCTGTCGTGTCCGAGCTCCACCCTACGAGGCAAACCGGCCTCCCGTCGTACCCGCTGGTCCGGCCGACGAGGGCGTTGCCGTGGTTGTCGGAGGTCGGGTAGCGTCTGCAGGGCGTGGTTGGGGCCGCGTCGAGACTCGCCGGAAGGCTGGAAGCCACCCCTGTTGAGTTGGCGTTCCCTTGTGGCCTGTGCGAGTCCGGGCCCGAGAGGACGCGTCATGAGACATCTGCCTGACAGCCCGAGCCTGGGATTTCTTCGTCAAGAGGCCAAGGATCTGCTGGCTGCCCTCCGTGAGTCGAATCCGGCGGCATCGCTGGCCGAGGCGCAACGGACCTTGGCCGTTGAGTACGGTCTGCGTGACTGGGCCGAGTTGAAGGCTGAGGTGGAACGCCGGGTCATCGAGGCGCCCGTCGTACCCGATGGGCTTGCCGAGGAGTTGGCGACTGCCTTCGGGCTGGGGACCGTGGTCAAGTCGGCGACGCCGGTCTCGTTCACGCCGATGGGTCGGTGCTGGTCGATCACGACCGACGAGGGGCGCTCGCTGGCCGTCACCGTCTATCCGTGGATCACCGCCGAACAGGCAGAACTCGGTGCTCGGCTCCGCGATGCGGCGGTTGCCGCCGGCGTTGCCGCGCCGACCCCTGTGCGCAGTCCCGGAGGCCGGCTCATCGAAACCGTGCAGGGACAGAACTGGCGGGTGCATGAGTGGATCGAGGTCGGACCGTCGCCAGTGGCACCGACTCCGACGGCCGTGGCGCGCCGAGTCGGCGAGATCTTCGGGACGCTGCACTCGCTGGCGATCCCGAGCGGTGCGCCCATCCATCCGTACGTCACGATGCGGAAGCCGGAGTCCGAATGGCAGGAGCTGCTCGGTCGGGCCCGGGCCGCCGGCAAACCCTGGGCCGATCAGCTCGCCGCCACCTTCCCGACGATCCGCGACCTGGAAACGATCGAGGCCGACTTCGACGGGGCCGAGTTCATCCTGTGCAACCAGGTCCTCAACCCCGAGAACGTCCGCCTGAGCCACAACGACCAACTCGTGGTCACCGAATGGGACTTCGCCGGCTCGCTGACGCCGGAGTTCGAGGTCGCCTGGGCGCTCACCCACTGGGCCCTGCGCCCGGCCGTCAACGAGGCGGGGGTCAGGGCCTTCCGCGATGGGTACGTCGACAGCGCCGGCCACTGGCCCGACCTCACCCTGTCGTCGTTCGCCACCGCGGTGACCGGCTGGCTCAACTGGACCTACAACTCCATCTGCGAGTCGATCACCCCCACCGACCCCGACCACACCACCTTCGCCGAAGCCGAATCCACCGACGTCCTCAACCACCCCATGACCCCCACCTCCCTCAACCACCTCCTGAAAACCGCCTCGAGTTGATCAGAGGTACCGGGCACAACGGGTGGCACGCTGGTTGACGAGATCGGTCAGGCGACCCGGGAGTGTGGTTTCGAGACCCCGTACGGCGGGGTCCGCGGCGGCCGTGGCGAACGCGTCGGGGGCGGTGGCGACGAGTCGATCGGCGCGTTCGCGGATCTCGGCCTCCGGTAGTTGCAGTTCGGTCGCGAGCCGGGGCCACGGGCTGCTTGCCGGGTTGAGGCTGTAGCCGCTGCCGAACTTCATTGCCAAACGCATCTTCTGTTCGGGAATCGAGTTGTACGGCAGGGCCGAGGCGACGTCGTAGAACGGCGCGAGCTTTACTTGGCTTCCGAGTAGGAGGAGCGAGTAGTTCTTGGCGTGCGCATCAGTGCCGGCGATGATCCAGTTCCACACCAGCGCGTCGAGGAAGGACAGCGTCGCCTCGCGGGCAGCTGAGCGTGGCATGAATCGCCGGAACAGAGCCGCGACGTCTCTGGGCCCAGGCCCGCCCTCGTTCTGGTACTTGCGCGCCGGATGGACTCCGAGCGCCTGGCCTAGATCCTCCTGATGCAGGCGAAGTTGCCGTCCGTCCCGCGAGAGGCGGTCGTACCGGGCGACGACGATCGCGCTCTGGTCCTCGAACCGCTCGACGCTGGTGCGGACCGCGAACAGACCGGCGGCACGCATCGCTGACAGGCAGAGGTGTTCGTTCAGGTCGTGGTTGTCCAGACCTTCGATGGCAGGCTTCACGATGTGAGTGGTTGCCGTAGGCCCCTGTGGATCACCCCACCGGGCTCCGTCCCGGACAAGCGCGGTCTTCGCCTGAGCACCGGCCAGACTGAACCGCCCGGCATGATCCGCGCCGAGCCACATGGTGTGGTCCCGCTTGAGATCCCGCAGCCGCTGCGCGATCTGCGCCTCGGTCAGCCACTCGACGTCCGTCAGGCCGGAATCGTCGCCGACTGGTAGGCGTTCCGGTGGGATCAGCCGAACAGCGCCCGGACAGTCCTCGCCGACCGGCGTCGCCAACAACGCGAACGCCGTGCCGGCCGAGACCTGGAACTCCCGTGACCAGCGATTCAGTACGGCGTCGTTGTCCGGCAGCAACCCCCACAACCAGGGGGTGATCCGGCTGTCGGTGTGCGAGGTCACCTGGGTCGGCATGGACACCGAGATCGGTGTGGCCGCGCTGCCCTTGCCGGCGTACGTCTCGTCGTACTGGAAGGCCAGTTTGCCGTTCGCGAGTCGGGTCACGGTTCCCGCGACCTCCCTGCCGAGTAGCAGGCTGAGCTCAGTCGCGGTCATGCTGGTCCCGGTTGTACTCGTCCATCAGGGAGTCGAGATCAAGTTCTGTGGCCGTCCTCGTGACCGGTTCGCCTGGAGCGCTCACCTCCACGGTGAGATCGAGCACCACGAGAACCGAGAGAACGCGGCCCAGTTCGACGGTCGGCTTGCCGTTCTCGAACTCGGCAAGCCACACCCGGGACACACCTGCGGCGTCGGCCACGTGGCTCTGCGTCAGGTGGAGGGCACGGCGGCGCCCGCGTGCCACGGCGCCCAGGTCGCCGGGAGTCCGGATGTCCACCCGTGCACCTCCTTGTACGCAGCCACTTATGTAAACGTACGGCGACGAAACCAGAATGTAAACGTACGCTGACATTCTAAAGATGTCAACGTACGCTTGCAAAATCTGTGGCGACTGGCGCAGGTGGCCGCATACGGTCGGGGCATGGTTGATGCGTTGTTCGGGGTGCCGCGGTTGGTGGGGGTTTATGACTTGCTGGAGGACGGGCGGGGGGATTTGGAGCATTACGTCGAGATGGTGGGGGAGTTCGGGGCGGGGCGGGTGCTGGATGTGGGGTGTGGGACGGGGGAGCTGGCCTGCTGGTTGGGGCGGCTCGGGGTAGAGGTGGTGGGGGTGGATCCGGCGGAGGCTTCGCTGGAGGTTGCTAAGGGCAAGGAGTTTGCCGACCGGGTGCGGTGGATCCACGGGGATGCGACCACGCTGCCGCCGCTCCAGGTCGATCTCGCGGTGATGACGGGGAACGTGGCGCAGGTGTTCCTCACCGATGAGGACTGGTCGGAGACTCTGCGCGGCGTCCGGGATGCGTTGCGGCCGGGTGGCCGGTTCGTGTTCGAGACGCGCGATCCGGCGCGGCGGGGGTGGGAGGAGTGGACGCGGGAGCGCACCCACCAGGTGAAGACGGTCGCAGGCGGCGAGACGGTCGAGAGTTGGGGTGAGCTGACCAGCGTCGAGTTGCCGTTCGTGTCGTTCCGCGGCACGTACGTGTTCGGATCGGACGGCGCTGTGCTGACGTCGGATTCGACGTTGCGGTTCCGGGAGCGCGACGAGGTCGAGGAGTCGCTGCGGGACGTCGGGTTCGCGGTGGACGACGTACGGGAGGCGCCGGATCGGCCCGGCAAGGAGTTCGTGTTCGTCAGCTCGAAGCTGTGAGCAGGGCCGTCAGGGTGTGATGGGCGGTTCGGGACATGACGGGGTTGGTTTCGACGTAGTACCAGAGGCAGCCGATCGCCTGGGCGAAGGACCAGCCCATGCCGCGGCGCCATTCGTGGTCGTCACTGCCGATCGCCGTACGGAACACTGCGCGGGCGTCGGCGTCGAAGAGGTTCCACGCCGGGGCGAGGTCGATCGCCGGGTCGGCGACGGTGAAGGTGCCGACGTCGATGACGCCGGCGAGCCGGCGGTTGTCGGCGAGCAGGTTGCCGGGCATCAGGTCGCGGTGCGCCCACACGTCCGGCTCGGTGCGTGGGGTGGTGCGCAGGTCGGCCCAGAGCCGGCCGAGCGCGTCGACGTCGATCATCCCGCGGCTGCGTTCCAGTCCGTCGGCGACATAGTCGTCGTGCGTCGTGAGTACGCCGCCGCGCCACGAGCCGGTGAACGCCCGGCCCTCGGTCGGCACGGCACGCAGTGCGCGTACGAACGTCGCCATGTCCTCGGCGAACCCGGTCGAGCCGGCGACGTCGGCGTCATACGCGATCGTCCCCGGGAGCCAGCTGTAGACGGCCCACGGGAGCGGGTAGCCCTCGTCGGGTTCGCCGAACTCGATCGGTTCGGGTGTCGGGTACGGCGAGATCGTGTGGAGCCGGCGGGCAGCGTCTGCCGCCGCCTCGAGGTCCTTGCGCTCCTCGGCCGGGTCGCCGGGCTGGATCGGGAGCCTGGCGACCAGGGCGTCGCCGATCCGGAACAGCGCGTTCACCGTGCCGTGCGAGGTGACCGGGGTGATCGTCAGATCGCTCCACGCCGGGAACTGCGTCCGGACGAGCCGGGTCACCAGCTCCGTCGTCACGTCCAGCTGTCCAGGATGCATCGGCACGCCCAGCAGTATCCGCGAGCCGCCGGGCCACCGCACGCCAATTAGCCGTCGGGCTACCGCACGCCAATCAGACGAGCAGCGCGGGTGCGACTCGAGCTGAGCCGATGCCCCGATCGGCCTTGCCGAGGCGGAAGCGCACCTTGCCTTTCAGTACAGTCCCGGACTCGGCCCGACCGTCGACCAGTTCCTCGCCGGGAAACAGCGTGAACGTCCAGCGCTCGTTGTGCTCACAGTCCGGCGGCACGACGCCGCACTGCAACACCCGCGCACCCCAGAGCTGCCGGGTCATCCACCTCCTGGTGTCGCTCCCCAGTACGACGAAATCCTGAGCCGCCACCACATCGTTGTAGCTGCCGAGCGACGGACCGTAGACGCCGACCACGCTCACGACGAGGTTCCACGGCCGGGTGCTCGGCAGCACGACTCCCGCAGGCAGACGCTCGTCGAACACGTCCGCCGCCGGCGCGCCGACCTGAGCAGCCCGTACGGCGGCGTCCACCGGCCGACGAGTGTCCAGCGAATCCGGAGCCGGCACGAGGAGTACGCCGTACTCGACGTCGTCGGCGAAACGTGCGGAGCCGAAGTGAGCAGTCAGCGCTGTGGTCGCCTCCTCGGCCTGTTTCCATTCGGCCGAGGAGAACTCGTCGAGGAGGTACTCACGGGTGATCGCGGGCAGGCCGCGGTTGCGAACGAGCCGGGCGATCGGATCGCACGCGCTCCGTCCGCTGGTGAGCAGCCGGTTGATCTCCTTCTCGCTGAAGTCGTTCATCCCGGCCGACGCCAACGGTCGGCACCGACAGCGACGAGTGGCGCCGACCGTCAATGCGTCGCGAGGGGCTTGGCGCGGTCGGTGGCGAGGCGGACGGCGAAGACGGCGAGGGCGGTGCCGGTGAGGTAGCGGTGGATGCGCATCCAGGTCGGGCGGCGAGCGAGGAAGACCGCGAGCGAGCCGGCGGTGATGACGAAGATCGCGTTCACCGCGACGCCGACGGCGAGCTGGACGAGGCCGAGGATCAGGCTCTGGGTGCCGAGGTGGCCGCGCGACGGGTCGAGGAACTGGGGCAGCAGGGAGATGTAGAGGATGGCGATCTTCGGGTTGAGCAGGCAGGTCAGCAGGCCCATGCCGAACAACTTCCGCGGCCGGTCGGCCTCCAGTTCCTGGGTGGCGAAGACGGAGTTGCCGCCCGGTCGGAACGCGTTCCAGGCGAGCCAGAGCAGGTACGCCGCGCCGGCCAGCTTCAGCGTCAGGTAGATCTCGGGGACGAGCGCGAACAAGGTGGCGAGTCCGGCGCTGGCGGCCAGGAGGTAGACCCCGAAGCCGACACCGACACCGGCCAGCGAGATCAGGCCCGCGCGGCGGCCCTGGGCGACCGATCGCGAGACCAGATAGATCATGTTCGGCCCGGGAGTGATCACCAGTCCGAGTTCGACCAGCGCGATTCCGAGCATTGCCTCACCACTGACCAGCACGGCGTTCCCCTTTCGTCGACTTGACGCTAACAATCTCGCCCGGCGTCGGGCGGGGATTTTTCTCCTGCTGAGACGGTGCGCGGTACGTTGCCGGGGTGAGCGACCAGACGTGCATGCGCTGTGGTGAGCAGGTGGAGTCGAGTCGCGACGACTACGAGGTGTTCGAGCGGATGCACTGGGACTGCTTCCACTACGCCTACGAACACGACCTCAACGGCGAGGTCCCCGAGTCCGCCGACTGCGGCATGCCAGGCTGCCCGTCCGGCGACAGTTGACGAGCCTGTGACCGGGCAGGCGGTCGATGCCGAGCGGTACCCGCGGGTTGCTTCCGCCGGTGTGACATGCCCCCGGTGCTAATCCATTCGCGGGTCGGTGTCACAGTTGGTTAGCTTGGGTGTGTACGCCTGACGGTTTGAAGGAGACGGTATGAGCGACAAGTCCAGCGAGCCGGCGGACGATCTGCAGAAGAAGTTCCGTGAAGCGCTCGAGAAGAAGAATGCCCATCACAACGCGCACCCGGGCTCCGGGACGCGGCGTGAGGGTGTCGGCGAAGCGCACAACGACAAGCAGAAGCGCCAGTTCCGGCGCAAGTCCGGCAGCTGATTCCGCCAACTGTCCATCCATCCGCCTGAGCCCCGGGTTGCCGCCCGGGGCTCGACCTTTGCCGGGACCTCGGACACCTTCCGGGGACCTTGATCGAGGAATTTCCTGTCCATGGTCCCTGGATCCTGTCCATGGTCCCCGGATGCTGTCCGTGGTCCCCGGATGCTGTCCGTGGTCCCCGGATGCTGTCCGTGGTCCCCGGATCCTGTCCGTGGTCTCCGGATGCTGTCCGTGGTCTCCGGATGCTGTCCGCCTCCGCGGTCGGGCGCGGGGCGGGCTCGTCTATTGTCGGGCGGGTGGGTGAGCCGCTGCATTTCGTCGTGAAGACCCGGCTGGTGGAGTTGCTGGAGCGGCTGGGGGAGGGGGCGGCACTGCCGCCGGAGCGGGCGCTGGCCAAGGAGTTCGGGGTCTCGCGCTGGACCATGCGGCAGGCGATCCGGGAGCTGGTCACCGACGGGCGGCTGCGGGGCTGCTCGCAGTCGGGTTCGGGACGTGGGGAGCACTCGCCGCACATGAAGCGGGCGGTCCGCTCGCGCGGGTTGCGGACGCGTTGCATCATCTGCCGATCGCCGTACCGTCCGTGGTCGTCGGGCTCAGCCTGCTCGTCGCGTTCTCCCGGGAGCCGGTGCTGCTCAACGGCACCAAGTGGATCTTGGTGATCGCCCACCTGGTCCTGATGGTTGCCTTCAGCTACGGAACTGTCGCGGCCGCGCTGCAGCGGATGGACCCGTCGTACGCCGAGGTGGCCGCGTCGCTCGGCGCGTCGCCGACCCGGGTGCTGTGGTGGATCCGGCTGCCGATGTTGCTGCCGGCCATCGCCTCGGCGGCCGGCCTGTCGATCGCGCTGTCGATGGGTGAGGTCGGCGCGACGATCAGGGTGTACCCGGCCTCGTGGCGCACCCGCCCGGTCAGCATCTTCGCCCTCACCGACCGGGGTCAGACCTTCGTGGCTGCCGCCGAAGCCGTCGTCCTGCTGGCCGCGACCGTCGTCCTGGTCGTCAGCCTCGACCGACTACGGGGCCGGGCTGCTGAGCGTTGAGATCGACCGCGGTGTCGGGCTGTTGAGCGTTGAGATCGGCCGCGGTGTCGGGCTGTTGAGCGTTGAGCAGTCCGGCCAGCCGGCCGAGCTCCGGCTCCCAGCCCAGGCGGTGGTTCGCCGAGTCCTCCTCGGTGGCGAAACCGCTGTGCGTGAGCAGCATCCGGGTCCCGTCGGCGACCTCGGTCAGCTCGACCTCCACCCGGGTCGCCTCGTCGTCCCCGCCGTCCCACTTCCAGCTGAAGGCGAGCCGGTACGGCGGTTCGACCTCGAGATAGGTGCCGCGGACAACGTGTGGACCCATCTCGACCACGTAGTCACCACCGACCCGGACGTCGGCCTGGACCTTCAGCTCCAGGTCCGGGTTGGGGCAGTACCACTGCGTCAGCAGCTCCGCCCGGGTCCAGGCGTCGTACACCTTCCCAATGGTTGCCGGTAGCACCCGTTCGATCCGGATGTCAGGTCCCATCCCCGCCTCCTCGCAGTAGTTCTTCCAGCCGGTCGACCGTGCTGTTCCAGTACGTCGTGAGGTCGCCGAGCCAGTCTTCGACCTCGGCGAACGCCTCCGGCCGGATCGTGCACACCACTGTCCGGCCGACCTTCCGCCGGGTCACCAGCCCGGCGTCCACCAGAACGCCGACGTGCTTCGTCATCGCGGGCAGCGTGATCCGGTGCGGCTCGGCGAGCTCGCCCATGGTCGCGTCGCCCCGGCTCAGCCGGCTCACGATCGCCAGCCGGGTCGGATCCGCCAGCGCCCCGAAGGTCGTCGTCAGCACGGAGACACTTCACCAACTGGTGAAGTATCTGTCAAGAGCTCACAGCAGGTCGGCCAGCATCCGGGCGGCCCTTGCGGCGCCGTCCGACTCCACCGCGAGGTAGTCAGGCTCGCTGCCCAGAGCCTTGGCGATCGTCTCCGCCAGCTGCGTAGGGTCGGCGGCATCGGCGTAGCTGAGGCGATGGCCGGCGTTGTAGCGATCCAGCCGTGCGGCGACGTGGAAGTTCTGCTCGAAGTGGTGCTGCAGCGGGACGTAGATGAAGGGCACCCGGGCCGCCGTCAGTTCCATGCACGTGGTGAGCCCGCCCTGGGTGATGGCGAGGTCGGCGGCGGCCAGATGGCGATGCAGGTCGGGGAGATAACCTCGCAGCGTCACCCCAGGGATCGACGGGAACGAGGCCGGATCGATCCGCGGTCCGGTGACGACGACGAAGTTCAAGTCGGGGACCAACCGCCGAGCGTGCGGGACTGCGTCGAGAACCCTGTGCAGCAAGGAGGATCCGACGCCGGAGCCGCCGACGGTCACCACGCAGAGCAGACCGTCGGCCGGATAGCCGAGCTCCGTCCGGTCCACCCGTGACGGGACGAAACCGGTGACGTAGCCGGCGAAGTCGAAGTTGCGTTCGGTCCAGTCGCGGATCGTCGGCAGCCCTGGACCGAAGGACGCGTCGACGATGTCGTCAGGGTCGCCGACGAAGACCGACCGGTCCCGCAGCCGGCCGAACCGGGCCCGCTGCTCGATCATCTCGGCGTTGTAGTCCGCCGTCAGCCGCGCCTCCCGGGAACCGCCGTCCGGCATCGGCAGCCAGCCGACGAAGTCCGTCATCCACGCGTACGCGAACCGCTTGAGCTCCGGGTTCTCGTGCAGGAAGTAGTCCACGTCCCACGCCTCGTCACCGATCACCAGGTCGTACGGCCGGTCGGCGACGACATCGGCGAAGGTGAGGAAGTTCGCCACCAGGATCTCGTCCATCCGCCGGATCGCCTGGAACGCGTGCAGGTCGTGCTCACCCGCCTCGAACTCGATGTGCCGAGATTCGTTGCAGAGGTACGACGACGCCGGGTGGACCGTCTCACCCGCGTCCTCGAGCACCCGCGTGACCGGGTGCTGCGCGAGCCAGTCGATCTGCAGGTCCGGGTGGTGGGTGCGCAGTTCGCGCGCGATCGCCAGGTCCCGGCGGGCGTGGCCGAGTCCGATCGGTGACGACAGATAGAGCGCCCGTTTCGGCCTGCTCAACGCCCGTACCCAGGTACGGCGTATCGGCCGCGGAGCGACCCGGTCGACGAAGTCCCGGAGCAGGTGGTTCACCATGACCGGGTCGCGGGCGTGTGGCGCATGTCCGCCGCCCTCAACCGTCACGAGCGAGCCTCCGGTGGCCTCGGCGAGCAGTGCACCCTCTCGATGCGGCCGGATGCCGTCCTGCGCGCCGTGGATCACCAGCACCGGGCACGACACCTTGGTGAGCCGCTCCGGCGGCAGGTGGTCCTCCCGTGCGACCTCTGTGTCCACCAGTCGCTCGGGACCGATCTCCCCGCCCCAGCCGATGGTGTCCTCGATCTGCTTGGTGGAGTGCGGTTCGCTGAAGAGGTGCTCGAAGAAGAACTCGAGGAAGTCGTCGTACCCGCCTTCGAGCCAGTAGTAGCGGTTGTACTTCGCCCAGCCCTCGGTCGTCTCGTGGCGTTCGTTGAAGGTCCAGTGCGTGCGTTCTTCCAGCCTCGGCGCCAGCCGAGTCGCGGGACCGATGCAGACGATGCCCAGGACGCGCTCCGGCTGCTCCAACGCCAGTTGCAACGCCCATGGGCATCCACGGGAGAACCCGACCAGCACACAGGACTCGGTCTCGGTCGCATCCAGGACGGCGAGCGCGTCCGCGACGAACTCGGAGTCGTTGTAGGCCTCCGCGCCCACCGGCCGGTCGGAGCGCCCGGAGCCGCGGCCGTCGAACGTGATCACCCGGTAGTGCCGGGACAGGTAAGGGACCTGCGCCTTCCACATGCGGGACGGCACGATCGACCACGTCGGCAGCAGCAGGACCGTCGGTCCCTCAGTGCCATGTACGGCGTAGCCGATCGTCACCCCGTCGCGGTCCACCGTCGCCTGCAGATCAGGTGTCAGCGCAGGCCTCTCCGTCATCACCGTCGAACCCCGTCCCCCTCAGAGCCTCGATGAGTCAGGGCCGTACCTCGAACACCAGGTTGAACGGCGTCTCCGCGACCGTGCGGAAACTGGTGAATCCGGCTGCTGTGGTGACGTCACGGATGCGTGCCGGACCTGCCTGAGTACCCAGTGCGAGACCGACCGGCTGGGAGAGGGATCCCGGCGTGCAGAGCAGGGTGGAGAAGCCGTAGTACGCACGACCCACCGGGTTGAGGTTGTCCTCGACCTTGTCGCCGGCCATCGGCTCGACGAGCATCCAGGTGCCGTCCGGTGCGAGCGACTCACGTACGTGCTTGGCAGCGCCGACCGGGTCACCCATGTCGTGCAGCGCGTCGAACGTCGTCACCAGGTCGTACCCCGACCCGCTGAAGCCATCAGCCGGTGCCGCCTCGAAGCGGATCCGTTCGCCGAGTCCTGCCTCGGCCGCACGCAGTCGGGCGGTCTCGATCGACTCCTTGTGGTAGTCCGAGCCGACGAACTCGGACTGCGGGAAAGCCTCCGCCATCAGGATCGTGGAGGCGCCGTGGCCGCAGCCGATGTCCGCCACCTTCGCACCGCGCTCCAGCTTCTCCACCACGCCGTCGAGTGCGGGCAGCCAACTGGGGAGCAGGTTCGCGTTGTACGACGGCCGGAAGAACCGTTCACACCCGACATGGACGTCGGAGGTGTGCTCGTGCCACCCGATCCCTGCGCCGCTCTTGGCCGCCTCGATCGTCTCTGAGGTGTGGTGCACCGTGCCCAGTGCGATCTGGAAGAAGCCTGGCAGATACGCCGGACTGCTCGAGTCGGTCAGCGCAACGATCTGCTCCGGTGGCAACGTATAGCGGCCGGTGCCCGGGTCGTACTCGACGTACCCGCCCGCCGCCTGGGCGTTGAGCCACTCACGCGTGTAGTGCTCACTGGTGTTGGTGCGCTCGGCCAGCTCTCCTGGTGTCGCAGGTCCGTCGTCGGCGAGTGCTTGGTAGTAGCCGAGCCGATCGCCCATCACCACCAGCGCCGCATTCAGCGTCGCCCCCACTTCGTCCACGGCCTTGAAGACCAGCCCCATCAGTTTGTCGCCGTCGATTGCCACAGTCATGTCATCCGCCCCCTTGCTGGATCAGTACGGCGAACGTATGCAGGGCGGCCGGGCCGTCGCATCAGGTGCCCCACCTGGTGCACACTGCCAGACATGCTGTTGGGGCGGGACACCGAACGTCGGGTGATCGAGCAGTTGGTCGCGGGGGCGCGGGTGGGCGCGGCCGGCGTGCTGCTCGTCACCGGCGAGCCAGGCATCGGCAAAACAGCCTTGCTCGACGAGGCCGCCGGCCTGACCGCGGGCCTCCGGCTCCTGCGAGCCCGCGGCACCGAAGCAGAACAGGACGTCCCGTTCGGCGGCCTCCACCAACTCCTCAGGCCGGCCCTCGCTGATCTCGGTCGCATCCCTCAGCCGCAGCAAACGGCCCTGGCTGCCGCGCTGGCGCTCAGCCCAGGTGAGAGCACGGCTGACAGATTCGCTGTCGGTGCGGCGACGCTCAGCCTGATCTGCCGGTACGCCGAGGAGGCGCCGGTCGCCGTGATCGTCGACGACGCGCACCTGCTCGACCGTCCGTCGGCGGAGGCGCTGCTGTTCGCGGCCCGGCGGATCCTCGCCGATCCGATCGTGTTGCTGATCGCTGCCCGCCGGCACGAGTCCCATCCGCTCGCAGAAGCTGACCTGCCCACACTCCTGCTCGGTGGTGTGCCGTTGGAGGCAGCGCAGCAGCTCGTTCATGGGCTGCCGGTCGACCTGGTTGCCCGGCTGCACCGGACGGTGGCCGGGAACCCGTTGGCTCTGCTGGAGTTGGCCGGTAATCCTGACGAGCTGCTGAGGCTTCCACCGGGTGTGCCCATGCCTGTCCCCGCACTACTCGCGGAAGCCTTTACCAAGAGGGCAAACCGACTCAGCCTGGCCGCACGGACCACACTGCTCGTAGCGGCTGTCGACGACGGCGAACTTGGCGTGGTGGTCAGAGCGTGCGAGGAGCTGAAGGTCGACGTCGCAGCGTTGGCCGAGGCGGAGGCGGCGGCTCTGGTGGCGATCCGTGAGGGTCGGGTCGAGTTCCGCCATCCACTGGTCCGGTCGGCGATCTACACGAGTGCCGACCCCGCTGAGCGTCGTACGGTGCACCGGGCTGTGGCTGGAGCCACGCATGACCAGGACCGACGCGCCTGGCATCTATCCGAGACGGTGCTTGGCACTGACGACGAGGTCGCGGCCAGGCTGGACGTTGCAGCCGGGCACGCGGCCGGTCGTGGAGCGCACGCCGTCGCGGCGACGGCCTACGAACGGGCGGCTCGACTGACAGAAGCCCCTCAGGCCAGCGCACTCAGGCTGGTCGCGGCGGGAGAGGCAGCGTGGTCCGCAGGACTGCCAGAGCGGGCCGACGCCTTGCTCGACGAAGCGTTGGCATTGCAGCCACCGTTGACCACCAAGATCCGGGCACAGGAACTCCGCGGTGACATAGCGGTCAAGTGCGGCTCACCGGCCCAAGCGCGCGACATCCTGATCGCCGCCGCCTCGGAGTGCGAGGACGAGGCCATCGCCACCGGGCTGCTCGCCGACGTGGTCAACGCCTGCTACCGCCTGGGCGACACGGCGTCGGCACTCAAAGCAGCCGAAGGCATCGACCGATTGCTCCCTGCTGTCGAACGCCCAGGTCCACGCATCATCGGCATGATGGCCAGCGGTGTCGCCAAGATCCTCGCCGGGCAAGGCGGAACCGACCAGATCCGCCAGGCGATCGCCTTGGCGCCATCGGACGAACTGGACCGCGACCGGCGCCGACAGGTGTGGATGGCGATCGCACCGCTGTTCCTCCGGGAGAGCGACACCGGTCGAGCCCTGCTGCAGCAGGCGATGCTCGAGCGTCGTGACCAGGTCGCGTTGGGCGCCTTGCCAGGCCTGCTGTTCGTGCTGGCCCGTGACGACGCCACCACAGATCGCTGGGCCGATGCGGCGACGTCGTACGACGAAGGGATCCGGCTGGCGCGGGAGACAGGTCAGACGGCCGAGCTGGCGATGAACCTGGCCGGTCAAGCCTGGCTGGCAGCCCACCAAGGCCGACAAGAGAGTCAAACGCTTGCAGCTGAGGCTCTGCGGATCAGTGCGGAGCGGGATCTCCAGCTGGGCACGGTGTGGTCGTTGTTCGCGCTCGGCGACTACGAGCTGGGCCGCGGTGATCCTGCCGCCGCACTGTCGCAGTACCTGCGGCTGATCGACGTACTGGCGTCCAGTGGGCTCAAGGACCCTGACCTGTCGCCGGTGCCGGAGTTGGTCGACGCGTACCTGCGGTTGGGGAAGTTCGGCGACGCGGAGTCGGTGGCGCGGGAGTACGTCGTACAGGCTCAAGCCAAGGGGCAGCCGTGGTCGCTGGCGCGGGCGGCTCGGGTGAGGGGAGTGGTGGACGAGAGCGGGAAGCAGTTCGAGAAGGCGTTCGAGTGGCATGCGGAGACGCTGGACGTCTTCGAGCGAGCACGAACGCGGTTGGCGTACGGCGCCTGGCTGCGGCGAGCGCGAAGGCGTGTGGACGCGCGGGCACAGCTGCGGCTTGCCGTCGAAGCGTTTGATGAGCTGGGAGCCGCCGGGTGGGCTGACCAGGCGGCGAGCGAACTGAAGGCGACCGGGGAGACCGCACGACGCAGAGTGCCGAGTACGGCGGATGAGCTGACCCCACAGGAGCGGCAGATCGCCTTGCTGCTCGCCGACGGGCAGAGCATTCGGTCAGCCGCCGCCCGGCTGTTCCTCAGCCCGAAGACCGTCGAGTACCACCTCCGCAAGGTCTACACGAAGCTGGGCATCCATTCGCGCACCGAACTCGCTCAGCACTTAGCGTCGCCGTCACAGCACGCACAGCCGGGCGCTACTGAACATCGGGTGAATCCCGGCTGAATCACATCGCTGGGATTGCGGTGCATTTGCCTAGGGATGGCATCCTTTTCAAGGTGACAGAGTTGATGGAGGCCGCGCGACAGCTTCTCAGCGTGGCGATGGCCTCGCATTGGCTGTTGCTCATCCTGTTCCTGGCCGCCGCGATCGACGCTGTCTTCCCGGTGATCCCGAGTGAGGGCCTGGTCGTCACGGCCGGGATGGCCGCCGCCGCGGGGCACCAGAACCTGCTCCTCGTGATCGTGCTGGCGATGCTCGGCTCCGTCATCGGCGAGACCGTCTGCTACTTCATGGGCCGCGGCTCCGGTCCGGCGCTGCACCGCTGGATGAAGCGTCAGGAGCGCAGACAGGCGGTCTACGACAAAGTGTCCGCCGCGTTGCATTCTCGCGGCGGACTGATTCTGATGACGGTCCGCTACATCCCGGGCGCGCGGATGGTCGCCACGCTGACCGCCGGTGCCACCCGGTACTCGTTCAAGAAGTTCATCGTCTTCACCTTCGCCGGCGTCACGGTCGCCTACACGTATGTCGCTCTGCTCGGTTACCTCGGCGGCGACGCGTTCGCGCACGACTCGCTGAAGGCGCTCGCGTTCAGCCTCAGCCTGGCCTTCCTGATCGGCCTCGTGATCGAGACCTCACGCCGGATCGCCGTCAAACGCCGCGCGGCCAAGGTCTCAGCCGGGTAACGATCCACCGGCGGGTTTCCGCGCGGACGCGTGTCCCGGACCAACCAGATCCGCAGGAACACGCTGACGATGGACTACAACCTGTGGTTCACCCAGACCGGTGCTCGCACCGCGCCGGTCGCGCAGGCGCCGGTGCTGAAGGCGCAGGTGCTCGCGACGTACCGCCAGGCGCTCGCGAAGTCCCGCGCCAACGGCAATCCACCGCTGTTCCTCGGCAACCACTTCAACCGCTGGAACAACAGCGTCTACTCCGACGCCCTCACGAGCTTCGTCGCGGAGGCCTGCAAGCAGCCTGACGTCCGGTGCGTCAGCAACATGGAGCTGGTCAGCTGGCTGACCAAGTACGGCGCGCCTACCGAGCCGAGCCGACCGGCCGGACGATGAGCGTACTCAGGTCGACCTCGGCCGGCTGGGTGAGCGCGAACACGATCGTCGCCGCGAGCTGGTTCGCGCTGATCCGCGGCCGGCCGGGTTCGAGTCCGCCCACCGGATCGGAGAACGCGGTCTCGACCGCACCCGGCGAGACGAGCGTGACGCCGATGCCATCGGCGGCGACCAGCTGGCGGACGTTCTCCGCGAGTCCGGTGACCGCGAACTTCGTCGCACCGTAGATGTTGCCCGGCGTGTTCACATGCCCGGCAAGACTGCCGACCAGCACGATGCGTCCGCGGGTCTCGCGCAGCGCCGGCAGGCTGTAGTGGATCAGCGCGGCCGGGCCGAGGACGTTGGTCAGGATCATGTGCCGCCAGCCCTCGGGATCACCGTCGCCGATCGAGTCGTGGGTCGCGTAGCCGGCATTGGCGACGATGTTGTCCAGCCGGCCGAACGCCTCGACGGTCCGCGTCACGGCATCCTCGGCCGCCGCGGGCTCGGCCGCGTCACCTGCCACGATCAGCAGGTCTGCTGGGGTGCCGACCGCGGCCTTGAAGGCGTCGAGGCGGGCCTTGTCCCGGCCGGTGACGGCGACCTGGTGGCCGAGCTCGAGCAGTTGCCGGGCCGCGGCAGCGCCGATGCCGCTCGACCCTCCGGTGATCAGCGTGACAGTCATGCGGCCGACGCTAGGTGCTAGAGAAGGCTCTAGGTCAAAGGCGGACGTACCCGTACGCGCTCTGCCAGGTGCCGCCGTCCTTGATCCGGCCGACCACCAGCCGCTGCAGCCTGGTGTCCTGCGGCAACTCGTCCAGCCGCTCCAGACCATGCGTCCGGAAGGTGAAGAAGATCGCGCTGTCCTGGCTGTCGTTCGGTTCGCCGTACGGCGTGAAGCGGCGGCCGAACCGGACCATGTTCGACTCCGGCGGCAGGTTGTCGAGCAGGTACGGATCGATCAGCCACGACCACAGGTTCGCGGTCTTCACCGGGTACTCCGGGAAGTGCCGCGGGAAGAACGCCCGCGCCTGCGCGAAGCTCTCGTCGACCAGCTCAGGCGTCAGCGAACCGGTCTCCGGGATGTGGACGCCGATGATCCACTCACCCGGCTCGGTCCCGGGTATGGGCTTGTCTGCCGGCACCTGGTGCAGCAGGTACTGCAACCGGCCGAGCGCGTAGATCTGGCCGGTCCAGTGCACCGTCATCCACCAGTGCGTCTCCAGGCCGTACTCGCCGAAGGTCCGGCGATGCACCTTGAGTTGCTGCCCGAGGTCGGCGAGTGTGGCCCAGCTGATGTCGTCCGGGATGCCTCGGTCGGCGTGGAAGCGCCGTACGTCCGGCAGGGTGTCGAGGAACGCCTGGACCGAGTTGCGCGGGTCCTCGGGCATCCGCAGTTCCGGCTCTTCGCCGAGTTTGCCGACCGCCGCGCGGAGCTGGTCGGCCAGGTCCTTCACGACGACCGGGTCGGCCTCGAAGGCCTCGGCGGCGTCGCGGTCCTCGTCGCTGAACCCCAGCAGGCGGTACTCCTCGGCAGTCGTCACTCGCCAACGGTATCCGATCCGGACGAGGCAGAGACTTACCGCTCCTCGGCCAACCCCGCACTCCCGGTGGCAGACGTACGACATGACGCGAAGCAGCCATATCGTGAGCCCGTGGTCGCCTACCTTCGCTTCCCAGCACCGGCTGAGCAGCGCGACGTCGTCGAGCACTACTGGATGGTCGAGGGACCCGGGTCGGCGCAGGTGCAACGCGAGATCCTCATCCCGAACGGCCGGCCCGCACTCGCGGTCGCCTTGGCCGAGCCGGGTCACCGGCACGACCCGGTGTCGGGCGCGCACTGGCTCAACGACGCGAGCTTGTTCGGGATCATGACCAGGCCGCATGTCCTTACGCAGTCGGGCCCGTCGAGCTATGCCGGTGTCGAGCTCAAGCCGTGGGGCGTCGCCGCACTCGGAGTCGCGGACGGACTCGTCGACGACGTCATTTCTCTGGACAACTGGCTAGGCTCTGGTACGACGCACCGCCTGGCGGACGCTCTCCGCGGGCTGCCCTTCGGAGCCGAGCGGGCCGAGGCGCTGGCCGCCTTCCTCGAGCCGCACTTCCGTCCGCTACGGACAGACCTGGTCGATCGCGCCGTACGACGGATCGACGAGACCCGCGGCGGACTGCCGGTGGCCGCGCTGGTGGCCGAGGTCGGTACGTCGTACTCGACCCTGCATCGTGTCTTCAGCGGGCTGACCGGGGTCGGCCCGAAGAGGTTCAGCGAGATCGTCCGGTTCTTCCACTTCGTCGGCGGCTTGCTCGACGGACCGTCCGATGCCGCCGCGACGCTGGCCGCGCTGCACGGGTACTACGACCAGGCGCATGCCGCCCGGGATTTCAAGCGGTACACCGGGGTGAGCGCCTCGTCGTTCCGTGCGGTGGAGAACGGGATCGCGGCGCTGATGCATGAGAGATCCGTCCAAGACAGCACCGGTCCGGCCCGGCCAAGCTGAGCTGTGCGAACCGTGCGGACGAAGGAGAAGACTGTGGGACGGATCATTCACGTCGAGCTGACGTCGGCCGATCTCGATCGGGCGGCGGCGTTCTACGGCACGGCGTTCGGCTGGACGACGGAAGCGTCGCCGTTCGTCGGCGGATATCTGGTCGCGTCGACCGGTGCGGGTGACGGGATCGACGCGGCGGTCATGAGCCGGGACTACCAGCAGCAGGCCGCGATCGCCTGGATCGACGTCGACGACCTCGACGCCACCCTGACGGCGGTCACCGACGCGGGTGGGACCGCCGCGGGCGACCCGCGGGAGCTGCCGGGGGTCGGGTGGCTCGCGTACGTGCGTGATCCCGACGGGACCCTGCTGGGACTGCGTCAGTCGGTCTGAGGTCAGCCGGCGGCGGTGTCGATATGGCGGGCGAGGACGAGATCGTCCTCGGTGATGCCGCCGGCGTCGTGGCTGCTGACCTTGAAAGTGATGGTGGTGTAGCGGATGTCGATGTCCGGGTGGTGGTTCATCGACTCGGCCAGCTGGGCGACCGTGGCGACCAGGCGGATGCCGTCCAGGAACGTCTCCCGCTTGACGCTGCGGACCAGCCCGTTGTCGGCGAACTTCCACTGCGGGAGGTGGTCGCGGATCGCTTGGTCGATCTGGTCGTCGGTCAGCAGCTCAGCCATGCGGCACACTCTAGACCCAAGCCGCTCCCAGAAAGCCAGGCGGTGCTCCTGTGCGTAGTCGACCTGGCGGATCGCGTTCGGCGCGAGCGACTGGACCGTGTCCGGGGAGGTGAACTTCGGCCACTCCGGCAGACCGTCACCGTTCGGATCACTGCGATGTGCGAAGTTGGTCCAGTAGCCGATCATCGCGTCGGACAGCGCCACCTGATCCTTGGTCATCTCCGTCTTGCCCGTGCGGAACAGGTACTGGACGTCGCCCGCATGCCAGGCGCCGGCCTGGAAGCCCTTCGGGAACGGGATGTCCAGCGGGGCGTCGCGGTCCGCGAACTCGTAGAACCACAACGGGTTCTTTGCTGAGAGCAACTGGTTCTGCATCAGCTGCGACTTGGCCCACATCCGATCAGTCATCACAGCCGCCCAGGCCACCGCGGGTGTCGCATAGTCCGTCAGCGGGTACTCGGCCTGGATCTTGGCAGCCTGGTTACCGAAGGCCTTCCGGAGCAGCTCGGGGTACGCCGCCGCGGTCACCGGGGTGCCGGCCAGTTCGCGGAAGAAGGCGACGAACGTCGTGTGCTCGTCTCGCGTCGTACCGGAGAGCACCGGCACGTTCGCGAACTCGCCGTTCGCGAGCGCCTGGGCCGGATCGGCCGGGAGCTGGCCATTGCCGAGAGCATACGGCTGGAAGATGTTCATCACCTGCGGCACTTCGAGCAGCTTGGCGACCGGGACCTTGCGCAGGCAGGTCAGGTCCTTGCAACCGAGTTGCTGTGCCAGGGCGACGCCCTGGGTCCGAGCGTCCTTCGTCGTGGTCCAGCCGTACCAGGGCAGCGCCGGGATGCCTTCGTAGACCGCCCCGGCCGGCATGTCCATCAGGGTGAAGCCGCTCTGCATGATCACTTTGTGGAACAGGCCGCGCGACTCCTTCGACATCAGGCGCGCTGGTCGACAGGGCGCCGTACGAGACTCCGAAGAGCGTGACGTTGCCCGGGTCGCCGCCGAATGCGGCCGCGTTGCGCTGGACCCACCGCAGTACGGCGCGCTGGTCCTGGAGTCCGATCGTGCCGGAGTCCTTCAGGTCGGGGTGGCCGAAGCCGCCGAAGACACCGAGGCGGAAGTTGAAGGTGACCACGACGACGTCGCCGTCCACCGCGAGCCGGGTCGGATCGAACTGGTCGCCGGACCCGATCGCTCCGTCGCCGTGGATCCACACCATCACGGGCAACTTGTCGCCAGGCTTCGTCGGCGTGGTGACGTTGAGGAACAGGCAGTCCTCGTTCGTCCCGGAGAGGTCGGCGATCGCGTTCGCCAGCTGTGGGCACGGGCTGCCCGGCTTGGTGGCGGCGCGTTCACCCGTCCACGGCTTCGCGGGTTGCGGGGGCGCCCAGCGGAGGTCGCCGGCCGGCGGGGCGGCGTACGGGATGCCTTGGAAGACGCGGTGATCCGGGTGGACGGTACCGCGGACGTCGCCGGTGTCGGTGTGGACGACCGGGCCTTGGGTTGTCACTGGAGGGCTCACATCCTTGCTACAGGCAATCAGTGCCGTGAGGAGGGTCAGGGTCAGTGCGATCGAGCGCATGTCAGGTCTTCCGGGTGGCGAGGTCGACCAGGGCGGCGAACTCCCGGCCGGCCGCGTCCAGGTCGAGGCCGGGTTCGAGGTCGAGTTGGCGGATGATCCCGTCCCGGATCGACAGAATGAACACCGCGACCAGATGCGGGTCGAAGTCCCGGAGTACGCCGTCGGCCTGACCGAGTCGCAGTACGTCGGCCAGCCGGTCCTGATCCGACCGCGCCAGCTCGGCGGATGCGGCATCCTGCTTGATCCGGACCAGCGCGGCCGCGTGCGCACGATGGCCGCGCAGGAACGCGACATTCGCCTCGACGAAGGCATGCAGGACCTCGGCCGGCTCCTCGATGCCCCGGGTGTGCTCGAGCACGAACTCGCCGAACGTCTCCAGGATCTGCCGGCCGACCTCCTCGATCAGCTCCTGCCGGTTGGCGAAGTGATACGAGATCAGGCCGGTGCTGCTCAGCCCGGCCTCGTCCGCGATCGCCTTGAACTCGCCTGCGCCGACCCGCTCGCCGCGATCACCTCGATCGCCGCGGTGACGATCTGATCCCGTCGCGCCTGCTCGGTAAGCGTCCGTTTTGCTCGCACAAGCAAACTCTAGCTCATGCAAGCAAAACCTCAAGTCGACCGGGCGCGGCCCGCGGTCAGGAGGCCGAGGAGGGCGACGGCGGCGCTGGCGGTGAGGATGGCGCCGAAGACCCAGGGCCGTGGGTCGTCGGCGTTGAGAGCGAGCAGGGTGCCGCTGACGGCGAGGGCGGTGGCGATGCTCATCGTGCCGGCCATCTGGGCCGCGCTGCTGTTGCGGCCCGAGTTGCCGGCGTCGGACAGGTCCAGCGTGAGGACCGACAGGCTCGACGAGCTGAGTCCCATTCCCACACCGGCGAACGCCCAACCGGTCAGGCCGAACCACGTCGTCGCCTCCGTCCACGCCAGCAACGACGTGACTGCGAGACCTGCGGCCATCAGCGCGAGCCCTGACCGCAGCACGTTGACCCGGGTGATGCCGAGGTTGCGGCCCTGCAGCCAGGACCCGAACGCCCAGCTCACACCGGTGATCGACAGCGTCACCCCGGCCCGCGAAGGGCTGAACTGATGCTGCAACGTGAGCAACAGCGGCAAGTAGGCGCCGGCCCCGGCGAACGCCGCACCACCAAGTCCCGCGAACCGCGACCACGGCCGGGAACCCGCGCCGCGCCACGAAGGTCCCCTTCGGCATCACCCGTACGGCGGCCAGCCCGAGCACCACCAGCGATCACCGGGATCGCGATCCCGGCGATCACCCGATGCGCCTCCAAGTGATCACCGGCCAACGTCATCGAGAACAAAGCGACCGAGGCGGCGAGCGCCCACGGAAGCGCGGCCCGCCAAGCCTCCAGCTCGGCCGCATCCTCGGCGCTGCGCTCGGGCGCCGGAGCGTTCGCCGACTGCCGCATCGCCGGGCCGAGCAGCATCCAGCTCGGCACGATCAGCAGGACCGCGCCCAGGAACACCCAGCGCCAGCCGAACTGCTCGGTCACCAGACCGGTCAGCACCGGACCGAGCACCGACGGCAGGATCCACATCGCGGCGAACAGCGAGAACATCCTCGGCCGCAGTACGGCGGGCAGCGCACGGGCGACCAGGACCATCAGCGAGACGTCGAGCAGCCCTTCCGCGAAGCCGCTGAGCAGCCGTCCGGCGACCACCATCGGCATCGCGGCCGCCGTACCGACCAGCAACTGGGCCAGGGTGAACGCGATCGCGCCGGCCCGCAGCGTCGGGATCGGGCCGCGGCGGTCGGACCACAGGCCGGCGATCGCGAGCGAGATCAGGTAGCTCGCGTTCGGGGCGGCGTTGGCCAGGCCGAAGCTGCCGAGCGCGTCGAACTCGCGCACCATCGTCGGCAACGCCGTACCGACCGCGCGGTTCTCGAACGCGCCGAGGGTGACGAGTCCGATCACGCCGAGGACGAGCGGCAGGTGCCGGCCGCTGAACAGCCGTTGCGGGGTCGCGGCGGGCGCGCTGGTCGAGGACATGGTGCACATCCTCGAAGTTCAAGTTGACTTCAAGTCAAGAACGACTGCTGTCGGGCAGGCGGAAGACCAGGACCAGGACCCGCAGGACCAGGACGGCGCAGATCACCAGCAGGTTGTAGCCGAACAGCTGGTACAGGGTGATCGTCTCGGTGACCTTCGGGCCGCCCGGCGTCCCGAGCAGCAGGACCGCCATCAGACCGGCGGTGGCACCGAGGATCGCGAGCAGGAGCCTGATGCAGCAGGGTGGTGATGTGCCGGCGGTCGCGATCGTCGGCGAGCAGCCGGACGTTCAGGCCCAGCCGCCCGCTCTCGGCCGCGGCGGCGATCCGGTCGATCCGGCGTGGCAGTCGCCGCAACATCGGCAGCAACGTCGCGAGTTCCTCGGTCGCCGTACGGCGTAACGCGTCCGGCGCGAGGCGGTCGGTCACGTGCGCCGCGGCGAACTGGCGGGACGCGGCAACCAGGTCGAACCCGGGGGAGATGCGCGAGATGGTGCCCTCGACGGTGGCCAGCGCGCGGAACACCGCGGCCACCTCCGGCGGTACGCCGAGATCGTGCGAGGTGATGATCCTGAACAGGTCGTTGAACATCGCCGGCCCCAGCGCCGACCCCGGCGGCGAGGTGACGGGTCATGAACTGGCCGACGGCGCGCTCGAGGCTGCGTTCGTCGATGACGTCGGGGCGGTAGACGATCTCCAGCAGGGCGTCGGTCGCGGCGACCGGATCGCCGTGGTCGATCGCGAGCAGGAACCGCTGCAGCGCCTCCCGGGTGGCCGGATCGAGCCGGCCGACCGAGCCGAGGTCGAGCATGCCGATCCGGCCGTCGGCGAGGAGCAGGAAGTTGCCCGGGTGCGGGTCGGCGTGGAAGACCCCGTCGATCGCGACCTGACCGAGGATGCAGTCGAACAGCACGCGGCCGAGCCGGGCCGCGTCCAGGCCGCGGTCGGCGATCGCCTGGGCGGCGCTGCCGAGTCCGATGCCGTCCAGCCGCTGCATCGGTCAGCACCCGGCGGGTACACGCCTGCGGGTAGAGCTCGGGCACGACCAGGTCGTTGCTCGAGACAACGGATCGGCCGGCCGCGACCGTGCTCATGTTGCCGGCCTCGACGGTGAAGTCGAGCTCCTCGCGCATCGCGTCGGCGAACCCGTCGGCGAGCGCGCGGACGCCCATCGACCGGCCCCAGTCGGTGTTCCGTTCGAGCAGCCGGGCCAGCCGCCGGACGATGTCGAGATCCCGGTCCACCACCGCGGCGATGCCGGGGCGCTGGACCTTGACGACCACGTCCGCGCCCTCCGGCAGTCGCGCCGTGTGGACCTGGGCGACCGAAGCGGCCGCGAGCGGCTCGGTGTCGAAGTCGGCGTACAGCTGGTGCGGCGGGGCGCCGAGCTCCTCGGTGATGACCGCCTCGATCTCAGGCCACGGCGCGGGGGAGACCTGGTCCTGCAGCCGGCTCAGCTCGTTGGCGACGGACGCCGGGACGACGTCGCTGCGGGTGGACAGCACCTGGCCGAGTTTGACGAACGTGACGCCGGCCTCGTCGAGGGCGAGGCGCAGTGAACGGGCCAGCTCGGCCTGGCCGGCGGCGTTCTCGCGGCCGGGACGGCGGCGGCCGCGGAGGTACGGGCCGAGGCCGTGCCGGATCGCGATCCGGAGGATCTGCAGGTAGCGCTTGGTCCGGGCGACCCGGCCGGTGACGTCACGGCGCAGATCACGGGCCCGGGGCAACGAGCCGGTCGGGACGAGGGCTTCGCCGAGGACCAGGAAGATGAGGCCGGCCAGCACCGAGCACAGCGTGGTCAGGGCAAGCAACGCCACCGCGGCGCCGTTCGATCCCTCGAACGGCGGCGGTCCGACCAGACCTTGGGAGATCGGACTGAACAGGGCGAGCGTGAGCCCGGCCCCGAGTGCCAGCCGGAACAGGCCGAACCGTACCCCGAGCAGGCGCTGTGCCACGGGGACGAAGATCACCATGAAAATGGCGATGTTGATCAGGCCGAAGATCACGACGTCCATGCCCGGAACCCTAGGCCCTGCTCCCCTCCTCCGGCTCCCCCACGCGAGTGACCCACCCCCGTCCCACCCCCCAAAATCACACGAGCGGATAACCCTCCGCCTTGCCGGTTCTCCCCCTTCATACGAGGGGAGAACCGGCAAGGCGGAGGGTTATCCGCTCTAATGCGTGTGGGGCGGCGGCTCAAAGGGCGGGTGGCGCGGCGGGCTCGAATGCGGGGGGTCGGGTGGAGGTCAGGCTGGGCGGCGGCGGATCTTGTTGCCCAGCCAGACCAGCGGGTCGTACTTGCGGTCGGCGACGCGTTCCTTCATCGGGATCAGCGCGTTGTCGGTGATCTTGATGTGCTCGGGGCACACCTCGGTGCAGCACTTGGTGATGTTGCAGTAGCCGAGGCCGTGCTGCTCCTGGGCCTCGCGCTGCCGGTCGGCGGCGTCGAGCGGGTGCATGTCCAGCTCGGCGATCCGCATCAAGAACCGGGGACCGGAGAAGTTCTCCTTGTTCTCCTCGTGGTCCCGGATCACGTGGCAGGTGTCCTGGCACAGGAAGCACTCGATGCACTTGCGGAACTCCTGCGAGCGTTCCACGTCGACCTGCTGCATCCGGTACTCGCCCGGCTTCACGTCCGCGGGCGGCGTGAAGGCCGGGATCTCGCGGGCCTTGGTGTAGTTGTACGAGACGTCGGTGACCAGGTCCCGCATCACCGGGAAGGTGCGCATCGGGGTGACGGTGACGACCTCGTCCTCGGCGAACGTGTTCATCCGGCACATGCACATCAGCTTCGGCATGCCGTTGATCTCGGCGCTGCAGGAGCCGCACTTGCCGGCCTTGCAGTTCCACCGGACCGCCAGATCCGGCGCCTGGGTCGCCTGCAGCCGGTGGATGACGTCGAGGACGACCTCGCCCTCGTTCACCTCGACCTCGTAGTCCTTGAGGTCACCACCCTCGGAGTCCCCACGCCAAACGCGGAACTTGCCTTTGTAACTCATCGACGTCCTCGCTTCGCTCCGGGCGCCGACGAGGCACGAAACACGCTGTGTTGTTTGATGCCCTCGCTTCGCTCGGTCATGTGGCCGGCAACTCCTCTTCGGTCAGGTACTTCTTCAGCTCGTCCAGTTCGAACAGTTCCAGCAGGTCCTCGCGCATCGGGATCTGGTCCTTCTGGACGACGTTGACCGCGCCGTCGGCGTCGAGCGCGCAGACCAGCAGCAGTTTGCGCCACTCGGCGTTCATCCCCGGGTAGTCGTCGCGGGTGTGACCGCCGCGCGACTCCTGCCGCTGCAGCGCCGCCTTCGCCACGCACTCGGACACGGTCAGCATGTTGCGCAGGTCGAGGGCCAGGTGCCAGCCGGGGTTGAACTGACGGTGACCCTCCACCGTCATCTTCGCGATCCGGCCGCGGAACTCGGCCAGCCGGCCGAGCGCCTGCTCCATCTCCTCTTCCTTGCGGATGATGCCGACCAGGTCGTTCATCGACTGCTGCAGTTCCTGGTGGATCGTGTACGGGTTCTCGCCGCCCTCGAGCTCGAACGGGGCCAGCGCCTCGGCCGCCGCCGTGTCGATGTCCTCCTCGGCGATCTTCGGCCGGCTCTGCAGGGAGTCGACGTACATCGCCGCACCCATGCCGGAGCGGCGGCCGAAGACGAGCAGGTCGGACAGCGAGTTGCCGCCCAGCCGGTTCGACCCGTGCATGCCGCCGGCGACCTCGCCGGCCGCGAACAGGCCGGGTACGACGGACTGCGCGGTGTCCGGGTCGACCTCGACGCCGCCCATCACGTAGTGACAGGTCGGCCCGACCTCCATCGGCTCGGCGGTGATGTCGACGTCCGCGAGCTCCTTGAACTGGTGGTGCATCGACGGCAGCCGGCGGGTGATCTCCTCGGCCGGGAGCCGGGACGACACGTCCAGGAAGACCCCGCCGTGCGGCGTACCGCGGCCGGCCTTCACCTCGGAGTTGATCGCCCGGGCCACCTCGTCACGCGGCAGCAGTTCCGGTGGCCGCCGGTTGTTGTCCGGGTCCTTGTACCAGCGGTCCGCCTCCTCCTCGGTCTCCGCGTACTGCGCCCGGAACACGTCCGGCACGTACTCGAACATGAACCGGTTGCCCTCGGAGTTCTTCAGCACGCCGCCGTCACCGCGGACCGACTCGGTGACCAGGATGCCCTTCACCGACGGCGGCCAGACCATGCCGGTCGGGTGGAACTGGATGAACTCCATGTTGATCAGCGTCGCGCCGGCCCGCATCGCCAGCGCGTGCCCGTCACCGGTGTACTCCCACGAGTTCGAGGTGACCTTGAACGACTTGCCGACGCCGCCGGTGGCCAGGATGACGGCCGGCGCGTCGAACAGGATGAACCGGCCGGACTCGCGCCAGTAGCCGAAGGCACCGGAGATCGCGTCACCGTCCTTGAGCAGCTCGGTGACCGTGCACTCGCCGTACACCTTGAGGTTGGCCTCGTAGTCGCCGGTCTCGCGGAAGTCCTCCTGCTGCAGCGAGACGATCTTCTGCTGCAGGGTGCGGATCAGCTCCAGGCCGGTGCGGTCGCCGACGTGCGCGAGCCGCGGGTAGGTGTGGCCGCCGAAGTTGCGCTGGCTGATCCGGCCGTCCGGGGTCCGGTCGAACAGGGCGCCGTACGTCTCCAGCTCCCAGACCCGGTCCGGGGCCTCCTGGGCGTGCAGCTCGGCCATCCGCCAGTTGTTCAGGAACTTGCCGCCGCGCATGGTGTCGCGGAAGTGCACCTGCCAGTTGTCGTTCGAGTTCGCGTTGCCCATCGCGGCGGCGCAGCCGC
Source organism: uncultured Actinomycetota bacterium (assembly GCA_963770725.1). Taxonomy (GTDB): domain Bacteria; phylum Actinomycetota; class Actinomycetes; order Propionibacteriales; family Kribbellaceae; genus Kribbella. The sequence goes on along the minus strand of CAVYQT010000001.1, from coordinate 468,207 downwards.
CCTCGGCCATCACGGTGTGTGCCTTGCCGAACAGCGACTTGCACACGATCGCGGTGCGCTTGCCCTGTTCGCGGGCCTCGATCGCCGCGCGCAGACCGGCGCCGCCGGCCCCGATCACGACGACGTCGTAGGAGTGTCGTTCGAGCTCAGTCATGAGAGAGGGGGTTCCTGTATCAGTTGAAGATGCGCAGGTCGGAGAACCAGCCGGCCGAAACCGCCATGATGTAGGCGTCGGTCAGGATCACGGTGAACAGCGACGTCATCGCGAACGTGCCGTGCTTGGGGTTCAGCTTGGACACGAAGGTCCAGTACCGGTACCGCAGCGGGTGCTTGGAGAAGTTCTTCAGCCGGCCGCCGACGATGTGCCGGCAGGCGTGGCAGGACAGCGTGTACAGCCAGAGCATCACCAGGTTGACCCACATGATCACTGTGCCCAGGCCGATGCCGAAACCGCCGTCCTTGCCGTGGAAGGCGAGGATGCCGTCGTACACGTTGAGCAGACCGAAGACCAGCGCGCCGTAGAAGAAGTAGCGGTGCAGGTTCAGTGCGACCAGCGGGAACTTGCGCTCACCGGTGTACTTCTTGTGCGGCTCCGGTACCGCGCAGGCGGCCGGTGCGAAGAACAGTGACCGGTAACCGGCCTTGCGGTAGTAGTAACAGGTGCCACGGAAGCCGGCCAGCACCGCGAAGGTGATGATGCCCAGCGGCAGGAACACCGGGAACTTGGGGAACCAGGTGCCCAGGTGGCTCGAGCCTTCCACACAGGACTCGCTGATACAGGGCGAGTAGAGCGGGGTGAGGTAGTGGTACGCGTCGACCCAGTACCACTGGCCCATGAAGATCCGGACCGTCGCATACACGATGAAGAAGACCAGGATCACCCCGATCCGCAGCGGCGCCAGCCACCAGCGGTCGGTTCGTAGTGTCTTTTGCCCGACCTGCGCGCGACCGGGTGCCCTGACGCCAGTCGCCATCAGAATCGTCCTCGCTTCGCTGCGGGCGATTCTGCCGGCGAAGCGCCACTGTGTTTGATTGTTCCCTCGCTGCGCTCGCTCACGGGGCGTGCCTGTCGGGCGCGCCGAAGCCTTCGTGCTCCGCGTCTGTCCACATGGACGCGTCATACTCCACGTCGGGAATCTCCTCGAGTTCCTCCGGAACAGGTCCGGGTGTGTGACGGGGGTCGGGAGGGCCGAGCTCGGCCAGATCGTCGTTCAGCCTGGCCACGTCCGACACCAACCGGCGGATGCCGAGGGTGTCACCGTACTCCTGGCTGAGTTTCCCCACGGCCGCATGCAGCGTCTCGAGCGCGCGGACGACCGCGGCAACGCCGCTGGTGCCTTCACCCATGCCGACTCCAGTGATTGTTTTGTCGCTGTCAGTATGGGCACACTTTGCCCCTGCCAGGCGTCCAACGGAAGACCCCTCGGTACGGCGTGTTTCTAGTAAGGCTTACCTCAGTTGCCCACCGCCGTCGGGTGGAGTAATGGAGCGAATCCCGCCTTCAGTACAACGAGATTCGCCGGTGGCGTGAGTACGGCGACCTCGTGCAGCCCGGGTGGCCGGACCGGAGCGCCGTACCCGTCCCAGGACCACGGCAGCACCTGGTGATCGCGCACCAGCGCCGGGCGGCCGTCGTACCGGATCATCGCGCCGTCAGGGAGTTCGCCGACCTCCTGGATGGTGGTGCGTTGCTGTCTGTTGCGCGGGTCGGCGCGCTCGAGGTGGAGTTGTGCGTCCATCGCCGCGGCTCGTGGTCGTTCGTCCAGACCGCGGGCGCTCGCCCAGGCACCGGCGTACAGCAGGAAGTCCCTGCGGCGGCAGTGATGGCAGGGGCGATGGCCGGCCGCGAGGGCGACGGCCTCGTCGAAGAAGAACAATGCGGTCCAGCGTCCCGGTGGCATCGGATCACGCCGTACGCCCTTCCAGTCAAGGACGCAGCAGATCCAGGCCTTCGAGCGCCAGCGGGTCGTGCCGAGGCGGCGGTCGGGTCCGTGCAGCGTGCCGCGGTTGCCCATCAGCAGGCCGCGGCCGGGCTCGGCCACGATCTCCTGCGTGGGGAGAACCCTGTTCTGCAACGGCATGGCGATCATCCTGCCCGAGCCTGCCGACAGTGCCTCTGGCAGAGTGCCTGACCGTGATCGAACGACAGATCGTCATCGGGGTCGCGGTGATCCGGGACGGCATGGTGCTGGCGGCGTTGCGGACCGGGCCGGTCGGCGGATGGGAGTTCCCCGGCGGCAAAGTCGAGCCATGTGAGACGGATCACGTCGCCGGTGTCCGCGAACTCCGCGAGGAACTCGGCCTGGAGGTCATGCTCGGGGAGTCGCTCGGCCTCGGCGTACCGATCAACGACCGATTCGTCCTGCGTGTGTACGCCGCCGAGCTGATCGCGGGTGAGCCTGAACCGCTCGAGCACGCGGAGGTTCGCTGGGTGGGTGCCGCCGACCTCGACGGACTCGACTGGCTGCCCGCGGACCGGCCGTTCCTGCCGGCGGTGCGGGACCGGCTGAAGACCGGCACCTGAACCGTCACGATTCGGTGACCGGCTTGGCAACGCCCTAGCGTCCACACTGCGAGATGCGTAGGGTTCCGGCAGACTCGTCAGGCTGACCGGCCACGGGGGAGTACACATCGTGAAGGACGGGTGACAGGGAATGACGCTGGGGGTGTCCGAGTCGCAATCCCCCGAGGGTGAGCTGCCTGCAGATCATCTGGCCGAGACAGCCGAGGCCAAGCAGATCGAAGGGCGGTCGCTCGGGCAGATCGCGTGGGCGCGGCTGAAGAAGGACAAGGTCGCGATCGTCAGCGCGATCGTGATCCTGCTGATCATCGCGGTGGCGCTGTTCGCGCCCCTGATCGTGAAGCTGAACGGCTTCCCGCCGGATCAGTTCAACCGGCTCGACGCGAACGGCAATCCGCTGCTGAACACCCGCGACGGCGGTATCCCGATCGGCGGGTTGTGGGGAAGCGGGACGAGCAGTGAGCATTGGCTCGGCGTGGAGCCGCAGAACGGCCGGGACGTGTTCTCCCGGCTCGTGTACGGCACCCGGGTCTCGCTGCTGGTCGCCCTCGGCGGGACCATCATCGCGGTCATCCTCGGCACGGTGATCGGGATGGTGTCCGGCTACGCCGGCGGCTGGATCGACACGCTGCTGAGCCGCTTGATGGACATCATGCTGAGCTTCCCGACCCTGCTGTTCATCATGGCTCTGACGCCGGTGATCGCCGAACGCGGCCAGGACCTGTTCGGTATCCCGGACGACAACAAGCTGCGGCTGGGTGTGCTGATGTTCGTGCTCGGGTTCTTCGGCTGGGCCTACCTTGCCCGGATCGTCCGTGGGCAGACGCTGTCGCTGCGCGAACGGGAGTTCGTCGAAGCGGCCCGATCGCTCGGCGCCGGGCCGAGCTACGTGATCTTCAGGCAGATCCTGCCCAACCTGCTGCCGACGCTGCTGGTGTACACGACGCTGCTGATCCCGAGCTACATCACCGCCGAGGCCGCACTGTCGTTCCTGGGTGTCGGGATCAAGGAGCCGACCGCCTCCTGGGGCCGGATGATCTCCGACGCGTCGGACTGGATCGAGACCAACCCGCTCTACCTCTTCTTCCCCGGGATGGCGCTGTTCATCACCGTGCTGGCGTTCAACCTGCTCGGTGACTCGGTCCGCGACGCCCTCGACCCGCGCGCCGGGAGGAGCTGACCGATGGGACGCTACGTACTCCGCCGACTGCTCCAGACGGTCGTCATCCTGGTGGTCATCAGTGCCATCACATTCTTCCTCTTCTGGGCGACGCCGGCGAACCCCGCCCTGCTGATCTGTGGCAAGAACTGCAACACCGAGACGGTGGCGCAGGTCAACGCGACGTACGGGTTCGACGATCCGCTGATCGTCCAGTACGGCACCTACATGCAGGGGCTGGTGAGTCCGGGCGGCCGCACGATCGGCTCCGAGGGCAGCGAGCGCAACTGCCCGTGGCCGTGCTTCGGCGAGTCGTACCAGAACGGCATCCCGGTCTGGGACTCGATCTCCGACTCCTTCCCGGCGACCTTCTGGCTGGCCATCGGTGCGGCCGTGCTCTGGCTGTTCTTCGGCGTGCTGCTCGGCCTGATCGCGGCGTTACGCAAGGGCACGTTCGTGGACAAGCTGAGCGTCGGAATCGCCCTGTTCGGTGTGTCCTTCCCGACGCTGGTGTTCGGCTACCTGCTGCTGTACCTGTTCATCGTCAAACTGCAATGGCTGCCGTTCCCGGACACGGCGAACGCGGCACTGTTCACTGTCGGTCCGGCGCCATGGCTGCGGTTCTACATCCTGCCGTGGATGACGCTGGCGCTGGTGTTCGCCGCCCTCTACACCCGGCTCACCCGCGCCAGCATGATCGACACGATGAACGAGGACTACATCCGGACCGCCCGGGCCAAGGGGCTGGGGGAACGCACCGTGGTGTTCAAGCACGGCCTGCGGTCGGCGCTGACCCCGATCGTGACCATCTTCGGCCTGGACCTGGGCGGCCTGCTCGGCGGTGCGGTGATCACCGAGCAGATCTTCAGCATTACCGGGCTGGGGAAGTTCGCGATCGACTCGGTGCTCGGGAACGACCTTCCCGCGATCATGGGCGTCGTGCTGTTCGCGGCCGTCTTCGTCGTCCTCGCCAACGTGGTCGTCGATGTCCTGTACGCCTTCATCGACCCGCGCGTGCGGCTGTCCTGACCCGGCAAGGAGACAGAGTGACCGAGTCCGTGACGAGTGCCGTACCGGCGCAGGCCAGTGCGGGCCGCCCGTTCCTGGAGGTCAAGGACCTCCAGGTGCACTTCCCGACCGACGACGGTCTGGTGAAGGCGGTCAACGGCCTGAGCTTCACGCTGGAACGCGGTAAGACGCTCGGCATCGTCGGCGAGTCCGGCTCCGGCAAGAGCGTGTCCAGTCTGGCCATCATGGGCCTGCACAAGGGCAGCCGGGCGCAGGTGTCCGGAGAGATCTGGCTGGACGGCTCCGAGCTGGTGCAGATGTCCGTGCCGGAGATCCGCCGGCTGCGCGGGCAGCAGGTCGCGATGATCTTCCAGGACCCGCTGTCGGCGCATGCACCCGTTCTACCGCGTCGGTGACCAGCTCACCGAGGCCTACCTGGTCCACAACGACGCCCCCAAGGCGGTGGCGAAGAAGCGTGCCGTCGAGCTGCTCGACCGGGTCGGCATCCCGTCGCCGCAGAAGCGGTTCGACGACTATCCGCACCAGTTCTCCGGGGGCATGCGGCAACGCGCGATGATCGCGATGGCGTTGATGTGCGACCCGCAGCTGCTGATCGCCGACGAGCCGACCACCGCGCTCGACGTCACCGTCCAGGCGCAGATCCTCGACCTGATGATGGACCTGCAGAAGGAGTTCAACTCCGCCATCATCATGATCACCCACGACCTCGGCGTGATCGCCCAGATGACCCAGGACGTGGTGGTCATGTACGGCGGCCGGGTCGTTGAGACCGGCAACGTCCGGGACATCTTCTACCGGCCGGAGATGCCCTACACCTGGGGCCTGCTCGGCTCGATCCCGCGGGTGAACCGCAGCGGCGACGGGCGGCTGAAGTCGATCCGCGGCACCCCGCCGTCACTGATCAACCTGCCCAAGGGCTGCCCGTTCCAGGCGCGCTGCGACTACCAGGACTACGTCGAGGGCCATTCGTGCACCGATGAGGTGCCGGAGCTGCTGCAGATCGACACCGGCGGGCACCGGGTCCGCTGCCACATCGACTCCGAGCAGCGCAAAAAGGTGTTCGCCGAACAGATCAAGCCGAAGTTGTGATGGGCGAGGAGCGATCGTGACGACGACATCGGCCGAACAGGCGCCGGCCAAGGAACCCGCGCAGGGAGAGCTGCTGCTCGAGACCCGTGGGCTGCAGCGCTACTTCCCGGTCACCCGCGGCATCATCTTCCAGAAGCAGACCGGCGCCGTGAAGGCGGTCGACGGCGTCGACCTGACCGTGCACGCCGGCGAGACCCTCGGGGTGGTCGGCGAGTCGGGCTGCGGGAAGACCACCACCGGCCGGCTGGTGACCAGGCTGGACGAGCCCACCGGCGGAACGGTCACGTTCCTGGGCAAGGACATCACCCACCTGAACCGGGCCCGGATGCGGCCGTACCGGCGGGAGATCCAGATGATCTTCCAGGACCCGTTCTCGTCGCTGAACCCGCGGCAGACGGTCGGCGCCATCATCTCGTCGCCGTTCGACATCCAGAAGGTGAAGACCGAGACCGGGACGAAGAAGGCCGTCCAGGAACTGATGGAGCGGGTCGGGCTGAACCCCGAGCACTACAACCGGTACCCGCACGAGTTCTCCGGCGGCCAGCGGCAGCGGATCGGCGTCGCCCGCGCACTGGCACTGCGGCCGAAGCTGATCGTCTGCGACGAGCCCGTGTCGGCGCTGGACGTGTCGATCCAGGCCCAGATCGTCAACCTGCTGGAGGACCTGCAGGACGACTTCGGCCTCGCCTACCTGTTCATCGCGCACGACCTGTCGGTGATCCGGCACATCTCCGACCGGGTCGCGGTGATGTACCTGGGCAAGGTGGTCGAGACCGCCGAGCGCGACGAGCTGTACAACCACGCCCGGCACCCGTACACGCACGCGCTGCTGTCGGCGGTCCCGGAGGCCGATCCGGACGCCACCGGCCACCGGGACCGGATCCGGCTGACCGGTGACGTCCCGAGCCCGTTGAACCCTCCCTCGGGCTGCCGGTTCCGAACCCGCTGCTGGAAGGCGCAGGAGATCTGCGCCGACCAGGAACCGCCGCTGGTGCAGATCGGCGCCCCCGGCCACCAGGCCGCCTGTCACTTCCCGGAGGAACGCGATGTGATCTGACCACTACTGAGAGCACTGGGAGATATCGGTGCGGCATTGATAGCGGTCACGATCCGGTCACCCGGACCGAACTGTCATTGCGCCTCTTGTGAATACGTGAGTTGATGTCCGCGAAATGACGGGAGATCACTCTCACGAGCCGCCGTAACCCGGCGACGAACGTCATATAAGAAAGGAATGCTGGCCATGGACAACGTCAAACGAACCGGGGCGATCGCCCTCGGGTTCGTCCTGACCCTGACGGCCGCTGCCTGCGGTGGGGCTGATGAAGCAGGCGCGCCGACTGGACAGGACACGGCCGGTGCCAAGGGGGGCACCGTCACCGTCTACCACGTGAGCGACGTGGAACACCTCGACCCGGCACGAAACTTCGTGACCGACTCCGGCATGATCGGCAAGCTGATCACCCGGTCGCTGACGGACTATCGCTACGACGCCAAGGCCAAGAAGATCGTCCTCGAGAAGGACCTGGCCGAGAGCTACGAGTCGACGCCGGACTTCAAGACCTGGACCTTCAAGCTGAAGGACGGGATCAAGTACGAGGACGGCACGCCGATCGTGGCGGCCGACGTCAAGTACAACGCCGAGCGCTCGTTCGCCGCCGACATGGCCGAGGGTGCGCCGTACGCCCACGAGTACCTCGACTGCCCGGGCTACAAGGGCCCGTACGTCGCCGGGAACAACGGCGGCAAGGGCTGCACCGCGATCGAGGTGCCGGACGAGAAGACGATCATCTTCAAGCTCAACCGCCCGGTCTCGTCCTTCGACGGCACCGCGAGCATGAAGGTCTTCTCGCCGGTTCCGAAGGCCAAGGACACCAAGACGGCGTACGACAACCGCCCGTTCTCCTCCGGCCCGTACAAGATCGAGACGTACACCCGGAAGAAGCAACTGGTCCTGGTCCGCAACGACAACTGGGACCAGAAGACGGACCCGCTGCGCACCGCGCTGCCGGACAAGTTCATCTTCAAGTTCGGCGACGCCGAGGCGACCGTCGACCAGCGCCTGATCGCGAACGGCACCGCCGACCAGAGCTCGCTGAGCTTCGCGGGTGTGCAGCCGGAGAACATCGCCAAGACGGACCAGGCCAACGTCAAGGACCGGGTCGTCGAGGCTACCGACATCTGCCGCCGGTACATCGCGTTCAACCAGCAGAAGCCGTTGCTCAAGAACCAGAAGCTGCGCGAGGCGCTGTACTACGGTCTGGACCGGACCAGCTACCGCGACGGTCGTGGTGGCGAGCGGCTCTCCGCGGTGGTCGACTCGATCATTCCGCAGGACATGGAGGGCTACAAGCCGGAGGAGCACTTCAAGGCTCCGCCGGAAGGCGACCAGGCGAAGGCCAAGCAGCTGCTGACCGAGTCCGGCTACAAGGGTGAGAAGCTCGTCCTCTCTACCGCGGACTCCGGTCTTGCGGTGAAGGCCGCGGAGGCCGCACAGGCGTCCTGGAAGGCGATCGGCGTCAACGTGGACATCCAGAAGATTCCGGGTGACAACTACTTCTCGACGCAGCAGCAGGACTCCAGTGCCGCGGACCTGATCACCGCGGGCTGGTGCTATGACTGGGCAAGCCTGACGACGATCGTTCCCTCCGTGCTCGGACCGGACACGACCGCTCCGAACAAGGCCGCGCAGAACAACTACGGCCGTGGCAACGCCGGCTGGGACACGATGGCGGAGCTGGCGAAGGAGAGCGACAAGGCGAAGGTGGAGTCGGGCCTGTCCGACCTGTACGTCGAGATCATGAAGACGGCGCCGCTGGTGCCGACCGTGCAGGACCTCAACGTCTACGTCGTCGGCTCGAACATCGACAACGCGGTGGGCGACCCGAACACCGGTGGTTACCCCGACCTGACCCAGATCGGGCTGAAGAAGGCGAACTGACGCCGGTAATGGTCAGCTGACAGCTGGAGGAGAGGGCGGTGCTTGGAGCACCGCCCTCTCCGCCTGTGCGGGGGCCGCGACTCCGTGCGTTGTATGGGTCAACTGTATGGGTTGTACCTGGTGGCCGGTCCGGACCGACCGGGAGAATCGTCCCCTGAACCACTGGGGAGGAGAAGCAATGCCGGTCCACCAGGTCGTCCCTGCGGTGCGCAGCGACGACGTCGCCGCGGAGATCGTCTGCGACGTCTACGAGCTGGGATCGCGCCGCCGGATCCCGGCGGCGAAGGAACTGACCAGTCGCCAGGTGGCGATCGGCCGGATGATGTCCACCGGCGCCAAGGACGCGGCGATCGCCCGTGAGCTGGGCCTGTCGCTGCGGACGGTCCGGGCCGAGATCAGCGCACTGATCGCCGGCCTCGGCGCGAAGTCCCGCTTCCAGGCCGGCTGCCTGCTGGTCCGCCGCTTCGGCTGACCTTTCCGGGCCGCGGCCGGTTTTCTGTCGGAACGGCGACGTAGGCTTCCGGCATGAGTGAGCTTCCCGATCGCCGGCTGTTGCTGGTGCACGCCCACCCGGACGACGAGACGATCAACAACGGTGTGACGATGGCCCGCTACGTGGCCGAGGGCGCCGGTGTCACCCTGATCACCTGCACGCTCGGTGAGGAAGGTGAGGTGCTCGTCCCCGAGCTCACCCACCTGGCCGCCGATCAGACCGACCAGCTCGGCGAGCACCGGATCGGTGAGCTCTCCGCCGCGATGGCCGAGCTCGGCGTCACCGACCACCGCTTCCTCGGCGCGCCCGGCAAGTACCGCGACACCGGGATGATCTACAACGACGAGGGCAACGCCGACGTCCCGCCGGACACCCGGAAGGACAGCTTCTGGCAGGCCGACCTGCTCGACGCGGCGAACGACCTGATCCCGGTGATCCGCGAGCAGAAGCCCCAGGTGCTGGTGACCTACGACCAGTACGGCAACTACGGTCACCCCGACCACATCCAGGCGCACCGCGTCGCGACGTACGCGGCCGCGCTCGCCGCCGTCCCGTCGTACCGGGAGGATCTGGGCGAGGCGTGGGACGTGGCGAAGATCTACTGGATCGCGATGGCCGAGTCGAGGATACGGGACAGCCTGCGGAAGCTGCGCGCGACCGGTGACACGACCACCTTCGAGGGGATGGACCCGGAGGGTCCGCTCGGGCCGTTCGTCACCCCGGACAAGTACATCGACTGCGTGGTCGAGGCCGGGGAGTACCTCGAGCAGAAGATGACCGCGATGAAGGCGCACGCCACCCAGATCACCGTCGACGGCCCGTTCTTCGCCCTGTCGAACAACAACGGCAACGAGATCTGGGGCTCGGAGGCCTACCGCCTGGTCAAGGGCACCGCCGCCCCAGGCCCGGACGGCCTGGAGCACGACCTGTTCGCCGGCCTCTGACATTTCGCCGGCCGCTGACAAGGTGATCGGATCCACACTCTCGGTTGAGGTATCAACCTTTCGCCGGGCATAGGCTGCTGGGGTGTCGTCCGCGGACCCCAGTGGCAGTGTGGCGCCGGCGGAGTTCCGTGCGGCGCTGGGACGGTTCGCGTCCGGGATCACCATCATGAGCACGCTCCAGGACGGGGTCGCGCACGCGATGACGGCGAGCGCGTTCACGTCCGTCTCCCTCGATCCGCCGCTGGTGCTGGTCTGCGTCGACAAGGGTGTCCGGATGCATGCCGCCGTGCACGAATGCGGGTATTGGGCGATGTCGGTGCTCGCCGCGGACCAGCAGCCGATCGCCGAGCGGTTCGCCCGGTCCGGACGGAACCTCTACACCCAGTTCGACGGCATCGGTACGACGGCCGGTCCGAAAACCGGCTGCCCGGTTGTCGAAGGAGCGCTGTCCTGGCTGGAGTGCCGGACCTGGGCGACGTACGACGGGGGCGACCACACGATCGTGGTCGGCGAGGTCCTCAGCCTTGGCGCAGCCGAGTCGGGTGATCACGGAGCGTTGATCTACCACGCGGGTGGTTACCGAGAGCTACCGGACGTGTGAGCGCGGTAGGGCAGAGCGGGGCAGGCCCGACGGTCGGAGTGGGCCGGACCTTCCCGTAGGATGTGCCCTTGTGCCCCGTGCGGGCGCAGCCTGTGTACACGGCTTCGAGCAGGAGGACTCTGTCCGGTGGGGAGAAAGCAACTCGCGGGGATCATCGCCGCGGCGGGGCTTGGTGTGCTCGTGGTGGGATACGGGGCGGCCTTCGCGTTCGCCGGTGACCGGATCCCCGGCGACACGACCGTGCTCGGCATCCCGCTCGGTGGATTGTCCGAAGACGACGCCAGGGCGAAGCTCGAGGCCGGCCTGAAGGACCGCCAGGCCCAGCCGGTCGCGCTGAAGGCGGGCGAGTCGACGTACAAGGTGGATCCGGCCGAGGCCGGCCTCAGCGTGGATGTCGGCGCCACCGTCGACGCCGCGGGCGTGGGCCGCAGCCTGGCCCCGGGCCACCTCTGGCAGGCCCTGACCGGCGGTGAGGCGATCCAGCCGGTGATCACGAAGGACGACGCGAAGCTGCAGGCGGCCGTCGCCAAGCTCGCGAAGCGGGTGAACCGGCCGGCCACCGACGGCACCATCACGTTCGAGGACGCCAAGCCGGTCCGGCATGCCGCTGCCGACGGACTGCAGTTGGACACCGCGAAGGCGGGCGTCATCCTGCTCGCCGCGTACCCGGCCGACGGCACCCCCGACGAGCTCGCGGTCACCGTGACCAAGCCGCAGGCCGACGCGGAGGCGATCCAGAAGGCGATGACGGAGTTCGCCGAGCCGGCCATGTCCGGCCCGATCCGGCTGACCGTCGAGTCGAAGTCGGTCGAGCTCACGCCGGAGGAGCTGGCCCCGGGCCTGGCGGTGACCGTCAAGGACGGCAAAATCACCCCGTCGCTGAACGCGAAGCTGCTCGAGCCGCTGTTCCAGGCGCGGTTCAAGGCGCTGGAGACGCTGCCGAGAGACGCCGGCGTGCTGATCGTCGGTGCCGGCCCGACGATCATCCCGGCCGTCGACGGCCTGGTGGTGGATCGGGCCAAGGTCGGGCCGGCCATCCTGTCGGCGCTGCCCAAGCCGGTCGGGGAGCGCCGGGCCGCCGTCAACCTGGCGCCCACCAAGGCGAAGGTGACCACCGAGGCGGTGCAGGCCCTCGGGATCAAGGAAGTGATGGGCCAGTTCACCACCCAGTTCCCGCACGCGCCGTACCGCAACGTCAACATCGGCACCGCGGCGGGCAAGATCAACGGCACGCTGCTGAAGTCGGGTGAGACGTTCAGCCTGAACAAGATCGTCGGTGAGCGGACCAAGGAGAACGGGTTCACCGAGGGCAACATCATCAGCGGCGGCAAGTTCGTCCTGGACCTCGGCGGCGGTGTCTCGCAGTCGGCCACCACCACGTTCAACGCGGCGTTCTTCGCCGGGCTCAAGGACGTCGAGCACAAGGCGCACAGCGTTTACATCAGCCGCTACCCGATCGGCCGCGAGGCGACCGTGGCCTGGCCGTCGGTGGACATGAAGTTCCAGAACGACTCCGGCCACGGAATCCTGGTGCAGACGATCTTCAAGGCATCCACGCCGGGCACCCCGGGCAGCATCACGGTGAAGATCTGGGGCACCAAGGTCTGGGACATCACCGCGGGGCAGTCGGGGAAGTCCAACCCCCGCCAGCCCGGGCTGGTCTACAACACCGAGGCGAACTGCAAGCCGCAAGCTCCGACCCCCGGGTTCGACATCACCATCTACCGGTACTTCGCGCAGAACGGCGTCCGGAAGAAGACCGAGTCGTTCGTGACCAAGTACAACGCGGCCGACGACATCCGCTGCGGTCCCAAGCCCGGTACGACGCCGCCGCCCCCGACCACGCCGCCGGGAGTGGGCAAGCCGACCGCGACGACCCGGCCGCCGGGTTAGTTCGGACTAGTTCTGCAGCTGGTGGAGCTCGGTGGCGACCTGGTTGAACAGATCCTCGCCGATCACCGCACCCTCACGCCGTACCTGGGCCGGGTCGATCCGTAGGACCCGGTCCAGCCGGACCTCGCTGCGCCGGCCGCCCTTGTCCCACGCGCCGCGGCCGATGTCCAGCCAGACTCGGCCCCAGCGGGCCTCGTCGGCGGCGTCGCGGTCGTGGTCCTTGCTGGTCAGGATCAGCGCCAGCAACCACGGCCCGTCCGACCCCACTACAAGGACCGGACGGTCCTTGCCCCGGTGGTGGTCCTCCTCGAACGGCACCCAGGTCCAGACGATCTCGCCCGGATCCGCCACGCCGTCGTCCGGGTGCGGCGTGTACTCCACATGCACCATTCCCTCGTAGTCCCCCGCATACTCAGGCCGCTCCGCCACGTGATCCGCCATGGGACCCGAGACTAGCGCCTAGGCCCTGGTCAGATACCGGTAGCGGTAGGCGGGTGCGTAGCCCAGGTGGCGGTAGGTGGTGACGGCAGGCGTGTTCTCCTCCAGGACCTCCAAATACGTACGACGGCCGCCGAGCGGGCCTGACCAGCGCGCCAGGGCCTGGAGAAGGGCCGTGCCGAGACCGCGCCGGCGGTACGCCGGATCGACCCGGATGGCGTCGACCCCGAGCCAATGGCCCGTCATCGCGCCCCGCCCGACAGCGACCGGCTTGCCGTCCAGCGTGATCGAGGCGAACACGACCTTCGGGGCACCCTCCATCACCGCCGGGGCGGGCTCGGGCACCGGCCCGTCAAAGGCGGCCGCGTACCAGGCCCGATCGGGCTGCTCCGCGACCAGGACGTCGTACGCCGGGGAAGCGTTCACGTGGTCGAGGGTCGTGTGCATGACCAGGACGTCGGACTGGCCCGGGCGGGCGTCGATCCACTCACAGGCAAGGAACTCGGCCTCCTCGGGGCTGCCGAGCCGGACCAGGGCCAGCGGTGGCAGGCCGCGCTCGTCGTAGAAGGCCTCAGCGTGCTTGAGGGCCTCGGAGACGGCCATCCCGGGGGTTCCTGCGGGCAGCAGCGAGTTCGCCCGGCCGGTCCAGCCGGAGGATGCCCGCAGCAACCACTGGCCGACGTACGACGTCTCGACCGCCGGCCGGCCGAGCGCGGTGGTGAGGAAGAGCTGTTCCACGTCGACCGGACGCAGGGGCATCTCCGGGATCGTTTTCGCCGCTGTCACATCGCCGACACGAACCTCGTGCAGACTGCTGTCAGCGTGCCGAACGACAAGGCCCTCAGGGTCCCAGGACTGCAGTACGCCGATCACGTCGGTGAGCCCGCCCGGAATCCGGTGCCGGACCACGACACGGTGGCCGATATCACGGGCCGAAAGTCCCATATTGACGCCTGACACGATGCGGACTCCTGGCAGAGTGGGCGAAGTACTACCGTGATACTAGATACCTGCATCACAGCATCGCAGCACCCAAGACCAGCGCTGCGCTTGCCTGCCATAGGAGGAGTAGCAGTGACCTACGTCATCGCGCAGCCGTGTGTTGACCTGAAGGACCTCGCCTGTGTCGAGGAATGCCCCGTCGACTGCATCTACGAGGGCAACCGGATGCTGTACATCCACCCCGACGAATGCGTCGACTGCGGAGCCTGCGAGCCGGTCTGCCCGGTGGAGGCGATCTACTACGAGGACGACACTCCGGAGCAGTGGAAGGACTACTACACCGCGAACGTCGACTTCTTCAACGACCTGGGTTCCCCGGGCGGTGCTTCGAAGATGGGCAAGATCGACAAGGACCACCCCTTCATCGAGGCCCTGCCCCCGCAGGAACACGACGAGTGAAAGACGGGGGTGGTGGTGGAGTCGAGACACTGCCCCCCGCAGGAACACGACGAGTAATCGTCTGATCACCACCTGGGCCTGAGCGCCGCCGCTGACCGCGGGCGGTCAGCCTCTACTACTGCTCCTGGACGTCGACGTGGACGTGGTCCAGGTGGCGGAGGATCGTCGGGTCACCGGAGCGGGCGGGCGGGGTGTAGTCGCGCCAGCCGCTGTCCGAGCGCCGGCCCGCGGTCCAGATCTTGTCGCTGAAGATGATCGTGCGGATATTGAGCAACTCCGCCCGCGCGACCAGGTACTGCGCCATCGCCCAGCCCTTGGCCGTGGTGGCCGTCGAGACCGGCCGCACGAAGACGTCCACCGCCCGGCCCTCGTAGTGCGCCGAGCCCTCCATGTGCCCGGACCGGATCCCGCCCGGCGCGTATCCGCCGGTCGACAGCTTCCCGAACGTCTCCAGCAGATCCCGCCGGACGGCGTCCGCCCGCGGCGTCAGCCCGTTCCGGCCCATCGTCTCGGTTTCCACCGACCCCGTGTCGACGGTGCAACTGAACGCACTCTTCGACTGCCCGGTCAGCGCCGACGCGAGGATCCGCGCATCGGCCTCATGATCCGCGTAGGCGTTGGGGAACGCGCTGCGCTGGACCCGGTCGGCCGCGACCGTCACCGAGAGCCGATGGTAGTTCGGGATCTTCACCAGCGCGTCGTAGAACTTCCCGGCCGCGTAGTGCGGATCCCGCACCTGCGCCGCCGTACCCCAGCCCTGCGACGGCCGCTGCTGGAACAACCCGAGCGAGTCCCGGTCTCCATGCGCCAGGTTCCGCAGCCCCGACTCCTGGTACGCCGTCGCCAGTGCGATCGTCGCGGCCCGCGCCGGCAGACCACGGCGGACCGCCACACCCGCGATGATCGCGGCCGATTCGGCCTGGTCCAGCTCCAGTACGACGGTCGCGCCGTTGACCGTGGCCTCGCACTGCTCCTTCGGCGGCAGCAGCGGCCCGAAGTCCTGGTCGCCGACCCACGCGATCGCGAGACCGACGACAAGCGCGAGCGCACCTATCGCGCCCACGGCGATCACGACGCCCCGCTTCATCGGCATACCGCTCCCAACGTTCGGGAGCGGGGGCTGGGTTCCTGTCGCTGGGTCACGAAGTGGTTGACGTATCGGACCCGTGGTTGGTTCGCGACGGTCACGCGTTGGCGTGGAGTGCCTCGTTGAGCGTGATGCCCTCACCGGTGCGCGGGCGGGCCTCGACCGCGCCGGTGACCGAATTGCGGAGGTACAGCAGACCCGGCTGCCCGGACAGGTCCCGCGCCTTGACCACGCTGCCGTCCGGGAGAGTGACCTTGGTGCCCGCGGTCACGTAGAGGCCCGCCTCGACCACGCAGTCGTCGCCGAGCGAGATCCCGGTGCCGCCGTTCGCGCCGAGCAGGCAGCGCTTGCCGATCGACACGACTTGCGTGCCGCCGCCGGACAGCGTGCCCATGATCGACGAGCCCGCGCCGATGTCGCTGCCGTCGTCGACCACGACACCGGCCACGATCCGGCCTTCGACCATCGACGTGCCGAGGGTGCCGGCGTTGAAGTTGATGAAGCCCTCGTGCATGACCGTCGTCCCGGCGGCCACGTGCGCGCCGAGCCGGACCCGGTCGGCGTCCGCGATCCGGACACCGCTCGGTACGACGTAGTCCGTCATCCGCGGGAACTTGTCGACGCTCGTCACGGTCAGGTACTGACCCGCCGCACGCGCCCGCAGCCGGACCTGCTCGATCTCCTCGACCGGGATCGGGCCGAGCGACGTCCAGGCGTTGTTCGGCAGGGCGCCGAAGATGCCGTCCAGGTTCACGCCGTGCGGACGGACGAGCCGGTGCGACAGCAGGTGCAGCCGTAGGTACGCGTCCGCGGTGCTGCCGTCGGGGGCCTGGTCCAGGGCGATCTCGGCCGCCATCACTTCACGCCGTACCTGCCGCAACTCGTCGTTGCCCTCGGCAGCGATCAGCGCGGCGGACGCCTTCGCGTCGGCCGGCTTGGAGCCGAGCTCGGGGGCCGGATACCAGACGTCGAGGACGGTCCCGGCGGTGGTGACGGTGGCGAGGCCGAAGCCCCAGGCGTGCGTGGCGTTCTCGGTCATACCCCAAAGCCTGCCAGAAGGGCCTGCATCCGCTTGACTGGGACCGGCATCCGGGCGGCTACTGCCGCCCGGCTCCGACCGAACCGACGGAGGATGCGCATGACGACAGCTGTGACGCTCGACACGGACATCGGCTCCGACGTGGACGACGTGCTCGCGCTGGCCGCGATCTTCGGCTCGCCCGAGCTCGATCTCGCCGCCGTCACCACCGTGTACGGCGACACGCTGCTCAGGGCGAGGATGGCCGCCCGGGTGAGCGCGGTCGCCGGCCGGTCGGGCGGACGGATCGTCCCGGGGCGCGCCGGCACCCGCTCCGAAGTCGTGAGGTCTGGTGGGCCGGACACGAAGGCGCCCTGCTGGCGGAGCTGGACCGCGAGGAGGTCGCCACCGAGGTGGACCCGATCCAGCTGCTCGCCGGCTCCACGACGGTGATCGCGGTCGGCCCGCTGACCAACCTCGCCGAAGCCGTCGAACGCCGCGGGCAGGTGATCGAGCAGCTCTACCTGATGGGCGGAGACTTCTCGCTGGCCAAGGCCGAACACAACGTCACATGCGACATCGACGCCGCCGCGGTCGTCTTCGCCAGTGAGATCCCGGCGACCGTGATCGGGCTCGACCAGACGCTGCGAATTCGGCTCGGCGCCGAGGTGGTTGCTGCGATCGAAGCGGCTGGACCGCTGGGCAGGTTGCTCGCCGCGGAGCTGCGACAGTTCTGGAAGTTCACGGCCTCGGAATCGAACGTCCCGCACGATCCGGCCGCGGTCCTGATGCTCGTCGAACCTGAGCTGTTCACCTTCGCCACCGGCCGGATCGAGGTGGATTCCGACGGCTTCACCCGGTTCGCGTCCGGCGCTGACGGGCCGCACCGGATCGTCACCGATCTGGACACCGAACAGGTCGCTCGGCGCATCGTGGACCGGATCCTCGCCGTGTGCCGGACGCCTTAAATCCCGGGAGATCATCCGACCTGCTGTGGTCTACTCGTCCGATGCTCCCCTCCTGGCTCGAGGCCGTGTCCGATCCAGTCCTCCGGGTCACTGCGGCGCCGACGGTCGAGGCGTTGCACGGTGAGCGGCTGCGGCAGTGGGGATCGTCGGAGGTCTGGCGGCTGTCGTACGGCCTCCGCAGCGTGATCGTCAAGCGCGGGACGGACGGGCAGTACGGCGAGGGAGCGATGTACGAGCGCTTCGTGATCCCGCTCGACCTGCCGGCGCCTGAGCTGATCCACTCTGGTGATGGCGTGCTGGTGCTGGCGGATGTCGGTCGGGTGACGCTGGAGCAGGAGCCGACGGCCGAAGGGTTCGCGGCGTCCGCGGAGTTGCTCGCGACGATCCGGGGCCGATCGGTGGACGGCGCGAGTGAGTTCCCGCCGGAGCGGGTGAAGGAGATGGCGGACCGGATCGGGCGGATCGGCTTCGATCTCTCGCCGCTGACCGAGGCCCTGGCCGGGTTGCACCGGAAGGCGCCGGCAGCCGTTGTCCATGGTGACTTCGTCCCGAAGAACCTGGTCACCGACGGCACCCACTGGACCGCGATCGACTGGCCCGGCACCTATCTGGCGCCGCACCTCAGCGACCTCTACACGCTGCTCCGCGACGCCGTTGCCTTCGGCCATGACCGCGAACCGATCGTTGCCCGCTACCTCGATGCCACCGGCACCGATCCGGATCTGGTCGATCGTCAGCTGCTGGTCGGCGGCGGCTGCTTCTATCTGGTGGCCTTGA
Source organism: uncultured Actinomycetota bacterium (assembly GCA_963770725.1). Classification (GTDB taxonomy): domain Bacteria; phylum Actinomycetota; class Actinomycetes; order Propionibacteriales; family Kribbellaceae; genus Kribbella. The sequence continues at coordinate 449,848 of CAVYQT010000001.1, read as the reverse complement.
GGTTCATCGTCGAGGAAGGCCTGCGCACCATCCCGGAATCGAAGAACTGGATCGACGGCCTGCTCACCGAGCTCGAGGACGTGGTCGGAGCGCTCGCGTGAAGCTCCTTGTCCTCGGCGGCACCAAGAACCTCGGCCGCCACGTCGTCGAGGCCGCCCTCCGCGACGGCCACGACCTGACGCTGTTCAACCGCGGCCGCACCAATCCGTCCCTGTTCCCGTCCGTACGACGCATCACCGGCGACCGCTCTGCTTCTGGCGCGTTGGCGACGGGGGAGTGGGACGGCGTCATCGACATGTCCGGCTTTCTCGTGCACGACGTACGACGGACTGCCGAGCTGCTCCGGGATCGCGTCGGGCACTACACGTACATGTCGTCGATCGCTGTGTACGCCGGCAAGACCACCCCGGGGATGACGGAGGACGCGCCGCTGCTGTCGTGGCCGGACGGCGCGCCCGAGGACCGTTTCAGCATGGACCTCTACGGCCCGTCCAAGGTCCGCTGCGAGTCGTTGCTCAAGGCCCACTTCGGCGAGCGAACCGCCGCCGTACGCTCCGGCTTCGTCGTCGGCCCCTACAACCCCGACTTCGGCAACTGGGGTGAAGCCCTGGCTCAGGGGAAACCCCTCGAATGCGCCGCCCGCCCCGACCAACCCATCCAATACGTCGATGCTCGAGATCTGGCTGCCTTCCTGCTCCACCTGACGGTGGACCGTGTCCCCGGCCCGTTCAACGCCGTCGGCTCGTCCACCACCATGTCCGTCCTCGCCGACACCTGGCGCTCCGCCGTACCGAACCCGCCTCCGATCGACTGGAACCCAGCCGAAGACCGCTTCCACCTACCCCACGACGGCACCAACGACGGCACCTTCCAACTGAAGAACACCCGCGCCCTGTCCGCAGGCCTAACGCTACGCGCGGACCAGGAGATCGCCCGCGACTACATAACCTGGATCCAGGCCGGCAACACCCCACCCCCACCGCCGCACTGACCAACGGTCTGCGGTCCTGTCAGGTGTGCCGGTAACCCTGATGCAGGGTGACCTCGAGGACCGCGTCCGCGGGCGGCGCTGTCTTCGATTCCCAGATCTGGGTGTGCTGGTCGCCGATCACGCTCAGGCCCAGCCGGTCTCCATCCATGAGCTCCGTGCCATCAGGTGACAGAACCCGGATCTTGGTGATCGTGTGGCCTCGGCGACTGACGACGAACGACCCGCCCTCGGCGGTGACCTCGAGGTCATGACCAGCCAGCTCGGGCGTGTTCACCTTCCCCACCCGCCAAGGGACGGCGACAACCTGAACCCTGTCCTCGGCCAGCACCACGAAGTCGACGACAAGTGCGGCGATGCTGCCGTCCGCGGCCAATCCCCAGTAGCACGGGTAGGCACCGTCGCCGTAGCCACTGGTCACCATGACCGCATCGTTCACGTCGCCGGTGAGACTGAACACCGTACCTGCACTGTCCAGAAGCCGCAGGGACTGCTGCTGAAACAACTCCTCGACCTGCTGAGCGTCGCACCTCACAAGCGTCGCGATATCGAGGATCGCCACGTTGCCGGCATCCACCCCGACGATGTTCGATCCACCGGCCATCTCGGCAGGATGCCAGCTGACTACGGGCGCCTCGGAGATGAGCAGGCGCAGTGCGACATTCGTGCCTGCGACGGTGGAGACCTCGGCCCGGTAGGTACCGGCGTCCAACCGGCGGGCCAGCGGCTCCAGGGCAAAATCGCCGTACCCGAAGTCTCGGACGGTGAGCAGCCCTGAGCCGCAGGTCACCTCACCGAGCTGGACAACCTCGAGCGAGACCGTTTCGCCGAAGGGGGCGACCTGGCGTCCCTCGGCGAACAGTCCTGAAATGTCGAGCTCCAGGTGCGAGGGCAGCTCAGGCAGGTCAGCGTCCACGCTCGCTGAGTTCAGCATGGCCTCGGCCTCGGCGGGACCGACCAGCGGGACTCCTGGTGCATCGAGGAAGCGGAGAAGCTGACTGATCCTCCACTGCTGGTCATCGCGCACAAGCCGGTATTCGTAGTACGTCGGCACCGAACCGTTGGCGGTGACCGAGCGCACTGTCGCGCGATCGGCCTCGACGTTCACCTCACTGATGGTCTCGAGTGCGGGATCGTGCGCTGCACTCCCGCTGAGCACGCCCTCCTCGCCGATGTCGGCCCCGGTCGTGAAATGCGCGCCGGCAAGCATTGCCAGTTCACCAGCCCACGCCTCGACCGCATGGTCGAAGTTCAACGAGCTCGGCGGCTTGCCGGCCAGCTCCCATGCCCGATGGAAGTCGGATACGAAGGCCTCTACGCGTACGCGCACATCATCCTGGCTCACGCACCGACGGTACCGGGCGGGACGCGCCCCCGGCGGCGTGACCCCACGCGCGCCGCGGCAGCTGAGTGTTCGGCCCGAAAGATGGCGTGCCCAAGCACGCGGGACCCGCACTGATCTGTCTGGCGTTCTCTCCGCAACCATGCGAAGACTCTCGTGCGTCCCGCTTACTTCTTTTTCTTGCGGGGAGCTGAGGTAGCTCGGATGTGGAGTTCGGTACGGAGGGTGACGGTGGACGGTGGGCGGCCGGGGGAGGCGATCCGGTCTTTCAGCAGGAGGCCGGCGGTGCGGCCCAGCTCGTAGGTGGGCTGGGCGACCGTGGTCAGGCTGGGGACGACGAGGTCCGCCCAGGGGATGTCGTCGAAGCCGACGACGGCGATGTCGGCGGGGGCCCGGACGCCCTTCTTGGCCAGGCATTCGAGGGCGCCGACCGTCATCAGGTTGTTGGTGACGAACAGCGCCTCGGGTGGTTCGGGGAGTTCGAGCAGGCTTTCCATCGCGGCGTACCCGCCGGCCTCGCGGAAGTCGGCGTGCCGGACCAGGTCCTTGTCGTAGCGGATCCCGCCGGTCCGGAGCGCCGACCGGTAGCCGGCCAACCGGTCCATCGCCGTACTGACCTTGCGTGGGCCGGTGATACAGGCGATCCGTTGGTAGCCGCCGTCGATCAGGTGTTTGACGCCCTCGGTCGCGCCGTGCTCGTTGTCGACCAGCACGGTGTCCGCCTCGACGCCGTCGACCCGGCGGTCGATCAGCACCATCGGCAGTTTCGCGTCCGCGAGCTGCTGGACGCCTTCCGCCGTACTGGTCGGGGAGATGACCACGCCGGCCATCTGGTCGGTCAGCACCGCCGAGGCGTACGCCGCCTCCTTCGCCGGGTCCTCGTCGGAGTTGCACAGGACGACGTGGTAGCCCGCGGTCTGGGCAACGTCCTCGAGACCGCGGACCAGGGAGGTGAAGAACGGGTTCTCGATGTCGGAGATGACAACGGCCCACAGGTTCGTGCTGGACTTCCGAAGGTTTCTGGCCACCCCGTTCGGCCGGTAACCGAGTTCCGCGACCGCGGCGCGAACCTTCTCCGAGAGCTCCGGATCCACGTTCCGCCGCCCGCTGAGCACGCGTGACACGGTGGCCGGAGACACCCCGGATCTCCGCGCGACGTCGTAGATCGTCGTCATGCCTGCTCCCCGCTGGAGTCCGGTTGTCCGTCTGGATCGCACCTTAACTCCGATCCCGGGAAAAGGATCTCACGACGAGGGCGGACTGAGGCTGAAGGCCGCTCCTTCGAGGAGCGCGAGCGCGGTGGCGCGGTCGGGTGCGGAGTCGGCGGCGCCGTTGACGGTTGTCGACAATGCACCGGCCGCGTTGGCCAGTCGTACGGCGTCCACGAGCTGTGCACCCGCTGCGAGAGACGCCGCCAGCGACCCGCAGAAGGCGTCACCGGCGCCGACCGTGTCCACCGTCGCGACCTGGTGGGCGCCGATCCAGATCTCCGCGCCGGTGTCGCGGTCGACGACGAACGCGCCTCGCGATCCGAGCGTCACCACGCACCCGTGCAGGTCCCACTCGTCCGCCAGTTTGCGCGCGATCACCGGCACCTGCGACTCGTCGTCGCAGTCGAGCCCGGTCAGCGCGGCCGCTTCGACCTCGTTCGGGACCAGGATGTCGACGAAATCGGACAGCGTGCGCTCGACCGGTCCGACCGGGGCCGGCGTGAGGATCGTGGTGACACCCGCGGTCGAGGCGAGCCGGAGGGCAGCTCTGCTCGCCTCGACCGGGAGTTCCAGCTGGACACTGAGCACGGTGCTCGCCGTCAGGACCTCGGCCGCCGCCTCGACGTCGGCGGCGGTGATCGCGGCGTTCGCCCGGGACACGATGATGATCGAGTTCCCGCCGTCCGGGAGAACCAGGGGCAGCCCGACTCCGGTGCCCAGCGAAGGGTGCCGGGCGACCCACGCGGTGTCGACGCCGTCGGACTCGAGCAGTTCGAGGAACTCCTCGCCGTACCGGTCCTCGCCGATCGTCCCGACGATCGCAGTCCGCGCGCCCATCCGCGCGGCCGCGATCGCCTGGTTCACGCCCTTGCCGCCGAGGAACTCCGCGAACCCGGTGCCGTGCAGCGTCTCGCCCGGCAGCGGCCGCCGTTCCGCGGTCGCGACCAGATCCTTCATGAACGAGCCCAGCACGCACACGTCGTACTGCCTCATGCGTCGTCGCCTTGGAGGAGCCGCCGGCCGAGGGCACCCGATGGATGGAAGCGGGCGAAGTCGTGGTGGCTGAAGTCCCGCAGTACGACGAGCGCGCAGGCCAGTGCGTCGCCCATCGCGAGGGTCGCCGTGGTCGATGCGGTCGGGGCGAGGTTGAGCGGATCCGCCTCACGCAACACCATCGTGTCCAGGGTGTACGTCGCGATCCGGGCCAGCGTCGACTCCTCGTTGCCGGTCATCGCGATCACCGGGATCTCGCGGTCCACCAGCATCCGGGCGAACGCGCACACCTCCGCGGTCTCGCCGGACGCGGACAGGGCCAGGACGAGGTCGCGGTTCGTCACCGCGCCGGAGTCGCCGTGCAACGCGTCGCCGGAGTGGATGAAGGTGGCCGGCGTACCGGTGCTGGCCAGGGTGGCGGCGATCTTGCGGCCGACCAGCCCGGACTTGCCGAGGCCGGTCACCACCAGGTGACCCTCGCAGCCGGCGACCGCGATCAGCACGTCCAGGAACACCCCGTCCAGCCGGTCCGCCAGCGCCGACACGGCCGCGGCCTCGGTCTCGATCGCGTTCCGTGCCGCCTGCAGCCCCAACGCGACCAGATCCCGGGGTGCCTCCACACCGCCACGATTCGGCACAACTGGCATCCCAGAGCCCTCTCATCTCAGAAATCGATTTCCGCAGACTAGGCAGCGGGGTGGGGCAGTGTCAACGTCTGCCCGCTCCGCGAAACCCCGCCTGCACGGGGAAATCGGCGGAGTCGATCACATCGACACCGGCCCGGGCCTTGACCGGTCAGGTCGGCACTCGTAGATTGCGAGAAATCGATTGCCCCGAAACGGTTCAAATATGGCCAGCCGTTCGACACCCCTGGAGCTCTGATGGCCGCAACATCCTTCCCTGCCACGCCGGTCAGCCGGCGCACGATCCTGCGCGGCGGACTCGGCGCCCTCGCCGCCTCGGCGGTCGGCGGACCGCTGCTGACCGCCTGCGGTGGTGACGAATCCGGCGGCAACGCCAAGGAGATGTCGTTCTGGAACTTCTACGGTCCGTCCGACGACCAGGGACCGCAGAGCAAGTGGTTCATCTCGGTCGTCGACGAGTGGAACAAGAACAACGACGTCAAGGTCAAGCTGCGCTACATCCCCGGCAAGGACTACCTGAACGGCACCACCCTGCAGACCGCGTTCCAGTCGGGACAGGGCCCGGACATCTTCCTGATCAGCCCGGGTGACTTCCTCCGCTACTACAACGGCGGCGTCCTGCAGGACCTCGGCCCGGCGCTGTCGGACGAGTCCAAGGCGGACTACCTGCCCGGCCTGCTGGACGCGCGCAGCGTGGACGGCAAGGTGTACGGGCTGCCGATGGAGATCGAGCCGCTCGCGATGTACTACAGCGAGGTCGCGTTCGAGAAGGCCGGCCTGTCCGAGGCCGACCTGCCGAAGACCTGGAACGACACCCTCGCGGTCGCGCAGAAGCTCACCAACAAGAAGCAGTACGGCGTGATGTTCGAGACGCTGCCCGGTTACTACCAGAACTTCACCTGGTACCCGTTCCTCTGGCAGGGCGACGGTACGCCGATCAAGGACGGCAAGGTCGCGTTCGACTCGCCGGCCGCCGTACAGGCGCTCAAGTTCTGGCAGGACGCCATCAAGAACAAGGTGGCGCCGCGCAAGGCACTCGGCGACGGCGGCGGTGACGTGGTGTCCAACCTCGGCTCCGGTGCGACCGCGATGCAGCAGAGCGGGATCTGGGCGGTTGCGGACATGCGGACCCAGAAGAAGAACTTCAAGTACGGCATCATCCCGCACCCGACTCCGGCCGGCGGCAAGCCGGCCACCGACCTCGGCGGCTGGGCGTTCGTCGCCAATTCCAAGGGCAAGAACCCCGAGGCCGCGGCCAAGTTCATCGCCTGGGCACTCGGCTCGACCGATGCCGCGGGCATCGAGCGGCAGCGGCAGTGGAACACGGTGGTGAAGACCAACGTGCCGCCGCGCAAGTCGGTGCAGCAGGCCGCGGACGCGAAAGGTGCGTTCGCCGAGGGTGTGCTGAAGCAGTTCGTCAGCGAAATCGCACCGACCGGCAAACCGGAGCCGCGGTTCCCACCGGAGGTGTACCAGCCGATCGCCGACGCCATCCAGGCGTGCCAGCTGAACGCGGCCGACCCGGGTAAGGCGGCGGCCGACGCGGCGGCCCGGATCGACACGTTCCTGAAGACCTACCAGGGTGCGCCCATCAGCTGATGGTGACCACGACAGCTCCTCCGTCCAAGAAGCCTCTGGTGAGGGCTTCTGCTCCCCGCGGCAAGACCGGCCTGACCCGGAAACGGCGCGAGGCACTGGCGGCGTACGCCTTCCTCGCGCCGGACACCCTCGGTCTGCTGATCTTCGTCGCCCTGCCGATGGTGCTCGCCTTCGGGGTAGCGTTCTTCAAGGTCGACGGCTTCGGCAACTACCAGTACGTCGGTCTGGCCAACTACCAGCTGATGGCCGGTGACGACCAGCTGTGGGCGTCGCTGAAGGTCACCGCGATGTACGTCGTCACGTTCGTGCCGATCGCGTTCGTGGTGAGTTTCGCGTTGGCCATGCTGGTCCGCAACCACTTCCGCGGTATCGGCTGGGTGCGTTCGGCGTTCTTCCTGCCGCACGTGGTCAGCCTGGTCGTGGTCGGCCTGATCTGGCAGTTCCTGCTGGTCGACAAGCGCGGTGCGCTCTCGAAGCTGCTGGCGCCGTTCGGCCTCAGCGACGTGTCCTTCCTCGGTACGCCGTCACTTGCCCTCGGCACCTATGTGGTGATCAGCGTCTGGTTCGTGATGGGTTATCAGATGCTGGTGCTGCTGGCCGGTCTGAAGGACGTCCCGAAGGAGCTCGAGGACGCGGCTCAGATCGACGGCGCGAGCACCTGGCAGCGGTTCCGTTTCGTGATCTGGCCGCTGATGCGCCCGACCAGCTTCTTCGTGGTGGTGAACTCGACCATCGGCGCGGTCACCGGTCTGCAGGCGTTCGACCTGGTCTTCGTGCTCACCAAGGGTGGCCCGGCCCGGGCCACCAGCACCGTCGTCCTCTACATCTACGAGCAGGCCTTCACCTTCAACAACATGGGGTACGCCGCCGCCCTGACCACCGTGGTGGTCGCGATCCTGGTGGCCTGTACCGGCCTGATGTTCGCGTTCACGAAGGGAGGCCGGTTCGATGAGGACTAGATTCTTCCTTCCGGCATTGGCCCACGTCCTGGCGATCATCGCTGTCGCGCCGCTGCTGTGGATCGTGATCAGCGCACTGAAACCGGTCGAGGACGTGTTCAGCTTCGGCTGGCCGACCCGGTGGACGCTCGACAACCTGCAGTACGTGCTGTTCAAGATCCCGATGCCGACGTTCCTGATGAACAGTGCGATAGTCTCGGTGGTCGTCACCGTGGTGGCGCTGTTCTTCCACTCGATGGCGGCGTACGCACTGGCCCGGCTGCGGTTCCCCGGCCGCGGGCTCATCTTCTCCGGCATCATGTCGACGCTGCTCGTCTCGCTGCCGGTGATCCTGGTGCCGCTGTTCCTGGTGGCCAAGCAACTCGGCCTGCTGGACAGCTACGCCGGCCTGATCGTGCCGAGCATCTTCCATGCCTTCGGCGTCTTCCTGCTCCGGCAGTACTACCTGAACATCCCGCGCGAGCTGGAGGAAGCGGCCGACCTGGACGGCTGCGGCTACTGGCGCCGGTACTGGAGTGTCATCCTGCCGCTCAGCCGGCCGGTGCTCGCCTCGCTGTCGGTGCTGTTCTTCCTGGCCAACTGGAACGCGTTCCTCTGGCCGCTGACCATCACCCGGAACCCGGATCTGCGCGTCATCCAGCTCGGCGTCTCCGGGATGCAGGGGCAGTACGCCTCGGCGTGGAACCTCATCCTCGCGGCCGCCGTGATCGCGGCCATCCCGACCGTCGTCGTGTTCGTCGCGGGCCAGCGCCGGCTGGTCGACGCGATGAAGACGACCGGTCTCAAGTAGGCCATCAGAACCCTCTGTCTGAAGTAGTCCGAAAGGGATAGCTCATGAAGCGTGGGGCCCTGCTTGCTGTCCTGCCGCTGGTCTTCGGGTCCGCGGCGCTCCTGACCACATCCTCCAACGAGTCCGTGGTGTCGCCCGCTGTTGCCGACAGCACCTACATCGGCACCGCCACGGTCGAGTCCAAGGGTGTGCCGAGCCAGAGCGACGGCGACCTGTGGCCGACCTGCTGGGCCGGGAACGACAAGCTGTACGCCGCCAACGGTGACGGCAAGGGGTTCAGCCTGGACCAGGAGTTCGCCGATATCGCGGTCAGCGAGGTCACCGGCACTCCCGGAAACCTGTCCGGGGCGACGATCTCGAAGGGCGACCAGGTCGGGCCGATCTGGAGCGGTGGCGGGTACAACCGGAAACCGACCGGCATGGTCTGTGTCGGGGACACGATGTATCTGGCCGTCCAGGATCTGGCGCTCGACTTCAACGACGTACCGGCGGCGACGATCCTGAAGTCGACCGATCACGGCCGGACCTGGACGTGGGACCAGCGCACGCCGATGTTCGGCGACCACGTGTTCACCACGATCTGGTTCGCCGACTTCGGCAAGGGTGGGGCACTCGCGCCGGACGGGTACGTCTACGCGTACGGCCTGGACGGGAACTGGCGGGACTCCTTCGACGACACGGTCGCGGACCCGCAGGGCGTGTTCATGGCCCGAGTCCTGAAGGGCAAGGTGCAGGATCGCGGCGCCTGGGAGTTCTATGCCGGGAGCAACGATCGCGGCAAGCCGTCGTGGACGTCGAAGATCGCCGACCGGAAGCCGGTGCTGACCGACCAGCGGCGGCTGTACGCCCAGACGTACGGGACGAACGCCTCGAACCTGAGTGTGATCAGCCAGGGCGGCGTCACCTACCTGGCGAAGCAGAAGCGTTACGTCTACACGTCCTGGACGGAGTACACCTTCGAGTTCTACGAGGCGCCGACGCCGTGGGGGCCGTGGAAACACTTCCTCAGCAAGGACTTCGGCGGGTACCCGTGGTCGACCTCGAAGTACGGCGGGTACGGCGTGACCATCCCGTCCAAGTTCGTCCAGCCGGACGGCAAGACGATGTACGTCCAGGCGAATGTGTGCCCGTGCGGTGGCGGTGGGATCGGTACGTCGGTCTACAACTTCAACCTGCGCAAGCTCGTCCTGACGCCGTCGGTTCCAGGTGCGGCAGACAACCTGCCAGGTGACGACAACGTGGCGGCTCCTGCGAGCGGCGCCGTCGCGATCTCCAAGTCGACGCAGTCGGGCAGCCTCGCGCTGATGAACGACGGTGCTCTGACCGGGAGCGAGACCGACTTCGACGACGAGGTGAAGGGTGCCTCGTGGTGGGGCTACACCTGGCCGTCTCGACAGAAGGTGAACAGGGTCGAGTTCACCTCTGGTGCCGTGTCTGCCGAGGGTGGGTACTTCACCGGCCGGCCGCGAGTCCAGGTGAAGGTCGACGGTGCCTGGGTCGAGGTCGCCGCACAGACCGTGTCACCGGCGTACCCGGGCGACGCGTCTGCGGGTGCTAACAAGTCGTACACGATCACTTTCCCGGTTCAGGAGACTGACGGGGTGCGCGTGATCGGGCTGCCGGGCGGGACCCGCAGCCACACCTCGGTTTCCGAGTTGCGCGTCAAGTACGTCGCCCAACTCGCCGACGGTGGATTCGAGGGAACGGGCGGCGGCAAACCGGCCTGGCTCTTCGAGGGTACGGCGGCCAACGGCGTCGACCGCGGACTCGGGTTCGCCCACTCCGGCGCCAACAACGGCTGGATCCGCTGCACCTGCACAGGCTGGAGCGCGCTCTATCAAACGGTCCCGGTGAACCCGGGTACGACGTACACCTTCGGCTCCTGGATCAACGCGTCCGCGGGTCTGCCTGCCGATCAGGGCCGCTTCGGCGTCCGCCTCGGCACCCAGGATCTCGCCTCCAAGACCTTCGGCGCCTCCACCGGCTACGTCCACCACGAGGTCACCGTCACCGTCCCACCAGGCGTCCACGAACTCACCGTCTACGCCGGCTTCAACGCGCCCAACGTAGACACCTGGATCCAGGTCGACGACTTCACCGTGAGCTGAGTTCGGCCGGTTTCCGGTAGATAGTCTGCACCTGGCGGCACCAATCCTCCGGAAACCTCCAGCTCACCTCGCGCCAGGCGGCCAAGCACCCGATGCTCGTCTCTTCACTTCGCGCCCGCCGAGCGCGAAAGCGCGAGGCGGGCGGAGTGTGGTCAGGGCCAGGGGAGGAGGTCGGGCGCTGGGCCGGTGACCGGGCCGGTGGGTGTGCGGCCGGCGTACCAGGCTGTGAGGTCGGTGAGGGTGCCGGTCAGGGTGAGGTCTTGGCCGGCGCCGGTTTCCCAGGTGGTGGCATCGGTTGCCTGAAGGATCAGGTGGATGCCTTCTGGGGTGCGGGGGCGGAGGAAGTCGAGGAGGTTGAGGCAGAACTCCTGCGACCATCCGTCGGCGGTCGGCTCGAGGGCCAGGTCGACGGTGTGTACGGCGAGTTCGCGCCAGCTGGCGTAGACGGCGGCGGCGAGGTTGCTGTCGCGGTGCCTGACCGGGCGGTCCCAGTCGTCCGGGCCGACCTTGTCCCAGGCGGCGACTAATGCGGTGGTTGCCTTGAGCAGGTGTTGTTTCAGCTCGGCCGTCGGTCGGCCGGCACCGGCTTCGATTCCGGCGTCCCGGGCCGGACGGCCTCCGTCGTACACCTCGATCAGGCGGCCCTGGAGCGCTTCCTCGACCTGCCGTGTCATCGCCTCGGAGAAGTTCGCGACGTGGGTGATGACATGGCCGCGCGACCAGCCGGGCAAGCCTGACGGCGCCCGGACCACCGCCTCGTCCGCCGTTGCGACCGTGTCGTTGACGCGTTGAGCAGCTGCCGTGACCTCGGGCCGAATGTCGTGCATGGCCGTCACCCTAACCAAGCGGTGTTCGTCGGTCGCGCGGATTAGGGTTGCGTGCATGAACGAGCGTAGCGAGTTCGTCATCAAGGGCAGTGCGTCTCGTGCCTCATCTGCGCCCGGAGCGAAGCGAGGACGTAGATGAGCTTGGCCCGGTTCAAGGACCTCTGTGTGGACGTGTCGCACCCGAGCGCGATGGTCGCGTTCTGGGGGCGGGTGCTCGGGCTGACGTCGCCTGCCGACAACCCCAATGTGCTCGTCGGCGACGTACCGGAGAGGACCGTCTGGATCAACAAGGTCGTCGAGCCGCGGACGGTGAAGCAACGGGTGCACCTGGACGTGCTCACCGGCTCGATCGACGACCTGTCGCGTGAGGGCGCGACGGTGCAGTCGCCCGAGACAGAAGAGCAGCACTGGACCGTGCTCGAGGACCCCGAGGGCGGTGAGTTCTGCGGGTTCGTCCGCGACACGGTCCCGGCGTACCGGCTGATGGAACTGGTGGTCGACTCGGCGGATCCGGAGGCGCAGGCGCGCTGGTGGGCCGGTGTGGTCGGCGGTGATATCGGGAGCAGGCCGGGCCGGCCGTACCACTGGCTGGAGAACGTGCCGGGTCTGCCGTTCGCGTACTGGGTGTTCAACCCGGTGCCGGAGCCGAAGACGGTGAAGAACCGGATCCACTGGGACGTCACCGCGCCCGCCCTGCAGCCGGTGCTGGACGCGGGTGCGACACTGCTGCGGCCCAAGGACGGCGAGATCGGCTGGCACGTCTGCGCCGACCCCGAGGGCAACGAATTCTGCGTATTCATACCACCGGCTGAGGATTCTTGATGAGCAAGCTCGACCTGACCGTGTCCGGCCCCGACCTGACCGTGGCGCTGGTCAACCACCAGTCGGTCAGCGGGACGGAGGAGACGCTCGCGGACAGGATCGAGTCGGCCCTGTCGGCGTACCGGCATCTGAAGGTGTTCCGGCACGGCAACACGGTGGTCGCGCGGACCGACCTCGGCCGGGACGAGCGGATCGTGGTCGCCGGGCACATCGACACCGTTCCGCTGAACGACAACCTCCCGGCCCGGCGCGCGGACGGCCTGATCCACGGGCTCGGCGCCTGCGATATGAAGGGCGGTGTCGCGGTCGGGCTCCGGCTGGCGGCGACCCTGGCCGAGCCGAACCGGGACGTCACCTATGTCTTCTACGACTGCGAGGAGGTCGAGGCCGAACAGAACGGGCTGTTCAAGCTGACCCGGTCGAACCCGGAGTTGCTCGAAGGGGTCTTCGCGGTCGTGATGGAGCCGTCGAACGCGGTGGTCGAGGCGGGCTGCCAGGGCACGATGCGGGTCGAGATCACCGCCCGCGGCGAGCGGGCGCACTCGGCCCGGTCCTGGATGGGGTCGAACGCGATCCACGCCGCGGGCGAGATCCTGGCGCGACTGGCGGCGTACGAACCGCGCCGGGTGCCGATTGACGGGCTCGAGTACCGCGAAGGGTTGAACGCCGTCGGCATCCACGGTGGTGTCGCGGGCAACGTCGTACCCGATCTGTGCACGGTGGAGATCAACTACCGGTTCGCGCCGAGCCGGTCGGAGGCGGAGGCCGAGGCGCATCTGCGGGAGGTGTTCGCCGGGTTCGACCTGGTCGATCACCGACTCCGCGCCCGGTGGGTTGCCGGGGCTGGAGCGGCCGGCCGCGGCGGCGTTCCTGCAGGTGGTCGGGGGTGAGCCGCAGCCGAAGTTCGGGTGGACGGACGTGGCCCGGTTCACGCTGCTCGGCGTACCGGCGGTGAACTACGGGCCGGGCGACCCGCTGTACGCGCACAAGCAGGACGAATTCGTCCCGGAGGCGGAGATCGAGCGGTGTGAACAGCGGCTGAGGCAGTGGTTAATTCTTTCCCCACCCCACCGCCCCGGTCGTTGACGGCGTAGGTACTCCTCGTGGCGTGCCTCGCGTCGCCGGGCCGGGTTGAAATGTCCGCACTAATCTGGAGGTATGGAAGAACCGTCGATCCACCCCGACCGTCCGACCGGCCAGCAACAGCGCGGCCCGGTCGTGATGCGGCGCAACCAGGTGCAGAACTCGACCTCGGAGCAGCGACTGCTGGACAGCCGCGGGCCGTCGGACTGGGTGCACACCGACCCGTGGCGGGTGCTGCGGATCCAGTCGGAGTTCATCGAGGGGTTCGGCATGCTGGCCGAGCTCGGGGCGGCGATCAGCGTGTTCGGCTCGGCCCGGACCAAGCCGGACGACCCGATGTACGCCGCCGCGGAGGAGCTCGGCCGGAAGCTGGTCGGCGCCGGCTACGCGGTGATCACCGGTGGTGGACCGGGCGTGATGGAGGCGGCGAACAAGGGCGCCTCCGAGGCCGGCGGCGTGTCGGTCGGGCTCGGCATCGAACTGCCCTTCGAGAACGGCCTGAACGAGTGGGTCGACATCGGGATGAACTTCCGCTACTTCTTCACCCGCAAGACGATGTTCGTGAAGTACGCCCAGGGGTTCGTGGTGATGCCGGGCGGGTTCGGCACGCTGGACGAGCTGTTCGAGGCGCTCACGCTGGCGCAGACGCGGAAGGTCACGTCGTTCCCGGTGGTCCTGTTCGGTACGTCGTACTGGAACGGGCTGGTCGACTGGCTACGCGAGACGATGCTCGCGGACGGGAAGATCTCGGCGGCCGACCTGGACATGTTCGTGGTCACCGACGACGTGGACGAGGCGATCAGCTACATCGTCAAGGCCGGTGAACTGGCCGACGCGGCCGCCGAGGAGGCAGCGGCCGCGGCCGCCCGGGACGTGGCCGAGGCGGACAACCCGGAGGCACGCGAGCGACGCGAGGCCGCACCGCCTGGGCTCGGACGGCAGCTGACCCTTTTCCGCGCTGCCCCGGCCCCCGCGGTGTGCTTGGTCCGGCGGCGTGTGCTTGGTCCGGCGGCGTGCCTGCCGTCTGCGGCGTGCCTGCGGCGCTCGGTCCGCGGCGTGGACTCGCCGGGCAGATGCAGTACGCCGAGGGCCGAATCGGGGCTCCGATTGTGCAGGTGACTTCGTCGGCATGGCACGATCGGTCCCGTGATGTGGTTCTTCGGGCTGATCGTGGTGCTGTTGATCGGGGCTGTCGCGGTGGTGGCCTCGGGTCGTTGGGGTGCCATGAGTACGGCGTACGACGACCGGCCCGACATGAGCGTCCCGGCCCGGCAGACGCTCACCGCCACGGATATCGAGTCGGCCAAGTTCGGCGTCGGCCTGCGCGGCTACCGGATGGACGAGGTGGACTCGCTGCTCGAGCGGGTCGCCCGCGAGGTGGCGGAACGGGACCGGCGGATCGCCGAGCTCGAGCGCGCGGTCTCGCCGATCATCGAGGGCCCCGGGTTCTCCTCGAGCGGCGACTACGACCCGTCCGAGTTCGACGACACCGGCGTCCAGAAGCCGATCATGGTCGGCGGCGACTTCCCAGACACGACCCCCGAACCCGGCCCCACCGAACCCGGCACTCCCGAGTCCGACACGGCTGGGCTCCGCGCCGCTGAACCCAGCGTCGCTGGGCCTGGAGCCGCCGAGCTCGACACGGCTGAGCAGGCCGCCGTCGCGCAGCCCGCCGACGCGCGTGACGCTGACTCGCGTGGCGCTGACGTGCGTCCTGCCGACGCGGGTGCTGTTGATGCGCCCGCCGGGGGCTCGCCGGCCGCGGGCTCGCCGAGTGCTCGCTTGGGGCTTGCTGGATTGCCTGCTGCCGGCTCGCCTGCTGTTGACTCGCGTGGTGGTGAGTTGCTGACTGGTGGTTCGCCTGCTGGTGACGCGCAGGCCGCTGGGGCGGCGGCTTCCCAGCCGGTTGGTGGCGAGGCCGGGCGGGACGACTCCGAGCCTGACACCCAGGAAGTGCCGGTGGGCGAGTCTCACGGCGCGGCCGACGAGTACGAACGCCTCCAGGCCGAAGCCCGCGCGATGCTGGATGCCCAGTCCCAGTCAGGCCCTCCCCGCCGGAACCCAACCGACCCGCACCCCCCGACACCGCCAACCAACCAGCCACCCCAGGGCGAATCCCCACAAGCACAAGCCGCTCCCACCCAGCAGCCAATCATCCTCCGGCAACCCGCCTCCACGCCCTACGAACCCCCACAACCCGACTCCTACGGTCAGCAGCAGGCGGACTCCTCCTACGGTCAGCAGGACTCGAACGCCCAGCAGGAGGCCCAGTCCTGCGGTCAGCACCAGCCGGGCTCCCACGCCCCGCAACCGGACTCCTACCCTCAGCCGCAGCCGGACGCCTACGGTCAGCAGCAGCCAGAGTCCTACGGCCAGCCGCAGGACTCGAACGCTCAGTGGCAGCAGGAGCCCGAGACCTACGCTCAGCCGCAGCCGGACTCCTACGGTCAGCGGCAAGACTCGAACACTCAGCCGCAGCCGAACCCCTACGCAGCCGGGCAGCCCGAGTCGTACAGCCCGCAGGAGCAGGCGTCGTACAGCCCGCAGGAGCAGCCGGGGTCGTACGGCCGAGCAGCCGTCGGACGCCGACGCTCAGCGGCAGGCCGAGCCATACGGCCAGCAGCAGTCGGACGTGCACGCTCAGGGGCAGGGCGAGCCGTACGGTGCGCAGGAGCAGGCGCCGTACTTTGCTCAGCAGCCTGAGCCGTACAACCCGCAGCAGCCTTATGCCGCGCAGCAGCCGTACGAGTCGCAGTCCTATGAGCAGCAGCAAGGCTCGTCCGTCGGGCAGGAGCCCGAGCCCGAGCCGTGGTTCCCGGCCGAGGCCGCGCCGCCCGCCGACACCCAGCCGCACGCAGCTCCGTACGCCCAGCCGCAGGCAGCTCCGTACCCTCAGCCGCAGGCAGCTGCTCAGTCCGAGCACCAGGCAGCTTCGCCGAGCGAGTCGCAGGCAGCTCCGTCCGAGCACCAGGCAGCTTCGCCGAGCGAGTCGCAGGCAGCTCAGGCCGAGCAGCAGGCAGTTCCGCAGAACGAGGCGCAGGCAGCTCAGGGCGAGCGCCAGGGAGTTCCGCAGAGCGAGTCGCAGGCGGGTCCTCGGGCCGAGCCTCAGCAGGCTCCGCGACCGGCGCAGCAGGATGACCAGCCCGCTCCTGAGACCTCAGTGGGTGCTGCCCGAGCCCGCCCCCCAGTGGCAGCAGCAGTCACCTCCAGCGGCCGCTCAGAACTACTCCGAGCAGCCGCCCACCCAGGTGCCCTACTCCGAGGAGCAGCCCGCCCCCAGCGGCAGCAGCAGTCACCTCCGCCAGCCGCTCAGAGCTACTCCGAGCAGCCACCCGCCCAAGCGCCGTACTCCGAGCAGCAGCATGGGCAGGCGCCGTACTCCGAGCAGGCGCAGCAGTACCCGCCGCAGGCGTCGTACTCGGAGCAGCAGGGCGCACAGGACCCGTACGCCCAGCAGCAACAACAGACCCAGCAGTACCAGGAGCACGGTCAGCAGCAGCCGTCGGCGCCGCAGCAGCAGGAGCCGGAGCTCGAGCAGACGTACTCGGAGCAGGCTCAGCAGGTGCCTAGTCAGCAGGTGCCTAGTCAGCAGGAGCAGCAGGAGGCGTGGCAGTTCTGGCCCCCGGCGGATCAGCAGCCGGCTACGCCGCGGTGGCCGGTGCAGGAGCAGCAGGCGGGACCACCGTCGAACGGTCAGGCGCCTGAGCAAGGTGCTTACGAGCCGGATGAGCAGGGCGACTACCCGACGGCCGAGCAGGGGTACGTGCCGCCCGAGCAGGGTGGTCAGGAGCAGCACGGGTATCCGGCACCTGAGCAGGGTGCTTATCAGCGGCCGAGCTGATCCGATCGGCTGATGGACTCCGCACGCACCTGCCACGCCGAGGCCTCGGTCGCTCTGCCACTGGACGCGCAGACGGCGTGGGACGTCGTCGTGGACTGGGACCGGCAATCGCGCTGGATGCTGTTCACGCGCGTCTGGGCGACCGAGAGCGACGGCGTCGGTGTCGGCGGCGGAGTCGCGGCGCGAACTTCTGTCGGTGCCGTGGGGTTCACTGACGACATGGTCATCACACACTGGGATCCGCCGCGGGAATGCACGGTGAAGCATCTCGGCACCATCGTCCGTGGGACGGGCACATTTGCAATCACTCCCGGACGACGGGGAGTCGACGACACCGATGCGCCGTCCGGCGTCAGTACGTTCACCTGGTCCGAGGACGTCGTACCGCCGCTGGGGAAGCTTGGGGTTGCTGTGTGGCCGGTGGTTCGGCCGGCGTTCGAGGTGATGATGCGGGCGTCGTTGCGACGGCTGGTGCGGGAGGTCGCGCGATGACGGTGATCGGGCCGGACGGGCAGCCGCGTTGTGGGTGGGCGACTTCGGCGCCGGAGTACGTCGAGTACCACGACAACGAGTGGGGCAAGGAGATTCGCGACGACGTCGGACTGTTCGAGCGGATGACGCTGGAGGGGTTCCAGTCCGGGCTGTCGTGGATCACCATCCTGCGCAAGCGGGAGAACTTCCGGGCCGCGTTCGCGCAGTTCGACCCGACGGTGATCGCGAAGTACGGCGCCGATGACTTCGAGCGCTTGATGGCCGATCCCGGGATCGTCCGCAACCGGCTGAAGGTCAACGCGACGATCTCGAACGCGCGTGCGCTGCTGGTGTTGGCGGACGGCGAGTTCACCGAGCTGCTGTGGTCGTTCCAGCCGGCTGAGCGCAAGGCTCCGAAGACGCTCGCTGATGTGCCTGCCACCACGCCGGAGTCCGTTGCGATGTCCAAAGCCCTGAAGAAGAAGGGCTTCGTCTTCGTGGGGCCGACCACCGCGTACGCGTTGATGCAGGCAACAGGCATTGTCAACGACCACCTCTCAACCTGTATAGCCCGCTGACCACTGCGAGTGGTTGAGGGAAGAGACAGGAGCGGATCGTGGTGGGGTGCATAACCCGCTGACCGCTTGCGGGTGGTTGGGGGAAGGCAGGAGTGGGTGATGGTGACGTGCGTGGCCCACTGCGAGTGGTTTGGAGGAAGGGGCGGGTCGTGGTGAGGTGCGTTGCCCGCTGACCTCTGAGGGTTGTTGGGGTCGAACAGGATGTGCGTTGCCGCTGACTGCTGTGGCTGGTTGGGGAGTGCGTGGTGGTGACGTGCTGTGCGCGCTGATCCCGTGCGGGGTTGGGGGAGGAAGGTAGTAGAGGTGCTGGTGAGGTGCGTTGCTGGTCGATCCGGTGGGGTGGATTGGGGCGTAGAAGGGGTGAGCTGTATAGCCCGGTAAGCCGAAAAGGCAGGTGTTTTGAGCGGTTGATCGGATGCACGTGCAGGTAGCTTGTGCATCTGCAAGTGGCGCTCAGAAATGTTGGAAATAAGGGAACACAAACGGCTGAACGAGTTGTGTTCCGGGCACTGAACGTGATGAGGTATTCACCGGGCTCCCCGTCTGTCAGGTGGTTGTCCGGCCGTGACTCGCCCGGCCGGAACGCGGCCGGGGAGCCCACCAACCTTTCTACGGCGCCTTGCTCTCGCCGTCCGCGCCGAAGGCCGTACGGAACACATCCGTGGTAGCCAGACCGGACACTTGTGTCCCGTCCCACGTCGTCGTCAACAAACGTCGGCTTCAGCGAACGGGTCGGCCGTGTCATCCGTCGTGTTCCCCGCATGCGCACCGTCGAGATTCCCGGTCGTGTCCCCGGTCACCACGACCCGGCCCTGCGAGTCGACCGCCACGCCGTACGTGCGTTCCGTCCCACTCGTCCCGATCGGGCGCGGCGCGTCCACTCCCGCGTCCCGTCCGGGCGCGTACTTGTCAGCGTCACATCCTTGCCACCCCGCGTCCGGCGCACCGTCCAGCGACCCTTCCACCGCGGCCGCCTGACAAACGTTGCCTGGGGCATCAGTAGCGATCCTGTCGGCCCGGTCCTCAGCCGCCGTGCCGGTCACCGTCGCCTTCATCGGTACGGCGGGCGGCTTCATGGCGTACTGGAAGATGTACTTCGCCCCGTCGGCGAACGTCGGCCCCCAGACGTCCCAGTCGTGCCCGCCGTCGACGACGCGAACTCCGAGGTCAGGTTCGGCACCGCACCGCCTGGTTGACGACGACGTGCGCCTCGAAGTCCAGGTCGCGGGTGTAATCGACCGGCTTCGGGTGCTGACACTCGTCGTCGCCGACCGCGATGTAGAGGTGCGACGGCAGACCCTTCGCCGCGAACGACCTGTACGCGGCCGGATGTACCCGGCCGGCAGACGTTGTAGTTGATGTCCTCGCCCAGCGTCGCCGCTCGCACACTCGCGGCCGAGATCGTGCCAGGCGGTACGGCGGCCATTGGCTGAGAGAGTACCGAAGAACGGGTAGTAGTGGGAGCCAGGGTGGTCGGCGCAGCGTGGTGGCGGCGGCGAATGCCTGGCAGAGGGGACTACTACCCGTTCGTCGGTACGGATTTGGCGAAGGGCGTCGTGCGGCTCAGCGGCCGTTGTAGGTGGGCTTTTGCTTGGCGACGAAGGACGCGACGGCGTTGCGGTGGTCCTCGGTGTCGCCGGTCAGCTGCATCTTCCCGGCCTCGAACACCAGCGCCTCCGCCAGCGTGTGGGTCGCCGAGTACCCCAGCGACTGCCGCACGGCGCCGTAAGCGACCGTCGGTCCGGCGGCCAGCTTCGCGGCCAGCTCGCCCACCGCCGACGAGAACTCGGCCGCCGGTACGACGCTTGTCGCGAGACCGAGCGTCAACGCCTCGTCCGCGGGAACCGTGCGCGGGAAGTACAGCAGCTCGAGTGCCTTCGCCTGCCCGATCAGCCGGGGGAGCGTCCACGAGATCCCGGTGTCACACGACAGCGCGATCCCGGTGAAGGCCAGGTTGAAGCCGGCCGTGTCCGCCACCACCCGGAAGTCGCACGCGAACGCGATCGACGCGCCGGCGCCGGCCGCGACCCCGTTCACCGCCGCGATGACCGGCTTCGGCATCTCGGCCAGTGCCAGCGCGATCGGCGCGAAGTGGTCCGGCACGGTGCTCCAGAGCGCGTCCGTGTCGTTCGCCTCGAGCAGCCCGATGTGCTCCTTCAGGTCCTGCCCGACGCAGAACGCCCGCCCGGTCCCGGTCAGCACGACCACGCGGACGGAGTCGTCCTCGGCCGCGGCCAGGACGGTGTCGCGGAGCAGGACCTTGGTCGGCGTGTCGAGCGCGTTCATCGCGTCCGGCCGGTTCAGGGTGATGGTGGCGACGCCATCGGCCAGGGCGTAGGTGACGGAGTCACTCATCGTGGTCAGCTCCTTGACAATCGGTAAGGGATTTCAGTGATAGGTCAGGCAGTTGTCGACGAAACGCCCGGCCGCGGGGCTCAGGCGTTCGGCGTGGAAATCGAAGAACGCGGCGGCCCTCGTCCCGGCCCAGTCGTCCGGCAACAGCTCGGGCGGCAGGCCCGGATCCAGGAAGAGGAACTTGCGCCATTCGTGCACCAGTTCCGACCGGACCGCGAACGCCTGCTCGTCGGACGTGTCGTCGCCGGCCGTCTCGACCAGCGCCTTGGCCTCGATCAGCCAGGCGTCGTACGACGCGCCGAGCTCGTCCAGCTTCCACACCCGGCGGGCGAACTCGACCGCCCCGTCGTCGACCGGTGCCCGGAACCGGTCGGCCGCGATCCCTTCCATGCCGAGGATCTGGTCGACCTCGGTGTCGTTGCGCAGGCCGACCCAGGCGCCGTCGGACAGCGGAGCCCAACCCAGAAAGGCGAGTTGGCTCGCCAGTTGCTCACGGCGCCGGGCGTTCGGAACCTCGCGGAGGATGCCCAGATGCCAGTGCCGGTCCCAGCCGCCGGAGCCGTTGCCACCGCCGCCGGATCCGTTGTCGTCGGGGGCGGTGCGGTAGATCCGGGCGGCCGCGTCGTCGAGCCGGCGACGCGCCCGGGACGTCAACGCGTAGCCGGGCTGTCCGTCGATCCGGACGGGCTCCAGCCAGCCCTGGCGGACCATCCGCGACACCGCGGTCCGGACCGCCGGAGGGTGGACGCCGAGCGGCGCGAGCAGCCTGACCAGGGCCGCGACCGGGGCCCGCGCACCACGCGCGCGCAGGTGGTCGCCGTACAGGTCGAAGAGGGCTGAACGGGCGTGCACGTGCCTGAGTCTGCCGTATGGTGCGCGGCTCTGGCCTGTGATCGGGAATAATGGGTCGTGATACACACTGCGATACGCGCCGACGGCGCATCACCGCACGGCGCCGGAGACGGTACCCAGTGCGGTGTCGTCGCTCAACACCGACACTGGGAAGGGGTGCGCGCATGGCGGCGATGAAGCCGCGGACGGGCGATGGTCCGCTCGAGGTCACCAAGGAGGGGCGGGGGATCGTGATGCGGGTTCCGCTCGAGGGCGGCGGTCGGCTCGTCGTCGAGTTGAACGCCGACGAAGCGACCGAGCTCGGCAACGCGCTCAAGGCCGTCGTCGGCTGAGCGAATACGCCCGGGGTGCCTTCGCATCCCTACATATCTACGCGACCCCGGTGGGTGCCTTTTGCGGCACCGGCCGGGGTCGTTACGGTTGCCCAGGTATCGGCATGGTGTCCTGCATGGTGCTCCCGACACATTTGATCAAACAGTGAGGTCCTTCTAGTGGCTCGCCGCAGCAGCAAGTTCGCGTTCCCGACCCTTCCGGCCGTGGTCTGGCAGCCCGGTCTGCCGGTGCACGGCGCCTCGACCTGGGTCATCGTGGTCGGCGCGAGCGGCCTGCCCGCCGCCGCGAAGGACGCCGGGGAACGGCTTGGGGTGGATCTCGGCCGGCTGCTGGAAGTACAGCAGGCGACCGGCTTCACCACGGCTGCCGGGACGACCGCGGCGTACCCGCTGCTGACCGGCGAGGTGACCGAGATCCTGCTGGTCGGGGCCGGCGACGGCAGCGCCAAGGAGCTGCGACACGCCGGAGCCGCGATCGCGAGATTCGGCCGCGGCAAGCACGACCTCACCGCGGTGGTTGCCGACGGCATCGACGACGCGGCGCTGCAGGCGTTCGCGGAGGGCATCGTCCTGGGGTCGTTCAGCTACACGCTGAAGACGGTCGACCCGGGCAAGCCGGTGGTCGCACGGGTGACGCTGACCGACGGTTCCGACGACGACCGGCAGGTCGAGCTCGACCGCGGCGTGGTGATCGGGCGGACCGGCTGGCTGGCGCGGCAGTTCGCCACCACGCCGTCGAACGAGAAGGACCCGGCCTGGCTGGCCGCACGTGCGACCGAGCTCGCCGCGGAGACCGGACTCGAGGTCTCGGTGTGGGACGAGAGGAAGCTCGCCGCCGACGGGTTCGGCGGCATCCTGGCCGTCGGCAAGGGTTCGACCCGGCCGCCGCGGTTCATCCGGCTCGACTATGTCCCTGACAGCGCAGGCGACGACACGCCGTACGTCGTACTCGTCGGCAAGGGCATCACCTACGACACCGGCGGCCTGTCGCTGAAGCCGCGCGAGAGCATGGTGTCGATGAAGCGCGACATGACTGGCGGCGGTTCGGTGATCGCGACGTTGTCCGCGCTGCGCGAGCTCGGTGCACAGGTTCGGGTGACCGGTCTGATCTGCGCGGCGGAGAACATGCCGTCCGGTACGGCGTACCGCCCGGACGACGTGATCCGGCACTACGGCGGCCGCACCACCGAGGTCAAGAACACCGACGCCGAGGGCCGGCTCGTCCTCGCCGACGGGCTCGCCTACGCAGTCAAGGAACTCGAACCCGACGTCCTCGTCGACATCGCGACCTTGACCGGCGCGATCAAGGTGTCGCTCGGCTCGATGCTGTACGGCGGTCTGTTCGCCACCGACGACGCCCTCGCCGACAACCTCGCCGACGCCGGCCGCGTGTCGGGTGAGGAACTGTGGCGGATGCCGCTGCCCGCGGAGTACCAGGAACTGATCGCGACCCCGATCGCCGATTCCGTCAACAGTTCCAAAGGCCCGGGCTCGATCACTGCCGCGCTGTTCCTGAAACCCTTCGCCGGCGACATCCCGTGGGCCCACCTCGACCTTTCCTCCATCGCCGAGTCCCCCGCCGACCGCTTCGAATACACCACCGGCGCCACCGGAGCCGGCGCCCGCCTCCTCACCACCTGGCTAACCTCCAAAACCCCCACCGCCGGCATCAGCTGACCCCCCACGCGGTGCGCCGCACTGAAAACCGGTAGCACGAGCACGCGCGCAGAGTCACCCTGGAGAGGTGCATCTCACCTTCCTCCACGACCCGCGCGGTGAGTGCGTCACGCTGATCCGGCGGGCCGACGGCGCGGAGTTCGCCCTCTCGTCCTATTCCCGCAAGCACCGTGTGCCCCACGACCTCGCGCACGCTGTCACCGAACGCGAACTGAGAATCGCCGACGGTATCTTCGGCTGCATCGCGGCAGGTGCGGTGTTCGACAGCATGCAACAGACAGCGGGCAAGAAACGCCACGACGCCAAGGTTCGCAGTGCCCGCATCCTGAAGGCGCCGAACAGCATCGGCATCAGCGAGGCGATCACGAGCGTCATTCACGACGCGGTCGAGAAGGATCGGGCGACGCCGTACGCCGGGGTCCACGAGATGTGGGGCGTCACCCGGCCGGATCCTTGTCCTTATCCGGACGCAGAGCTCGACCGCGCCACCGAAACACTGCGCGAACTGAGCCACCGATGGCAGGCGAACTCCGATCCACTCGTCTTCCCTTGGCCGAAGAGTCTCCAAGCCGCCGACGCCGGGCGACAGCCTCAGCGGCGATGAGGTGGTTGGAGGAGGGGTCGGTAGAAGCGGTTGCTGAGGCGCTTCGGGCTGTCGCGCCTGAGCTCGGTGACTGCGCGATCGTGGTTCGGGAGCCGGTGGGGGAGGACGATCCGTTGTGGTGGTCCGCGAGCGCGGTCGTGGACGGGCGGTTCGTGGTGAAGTTCGCCTGGTCGCGGCCTGCGGCGCTTCGGCTGGCGCATGAGATCGCGGTGTTGGGGGCGTTGGGGCCGGCGGTTCCGTTTCTGCCGGAGGTGGTTGCGAGCAGCACCGATCCGCTGCTGCTGGTGACCAGGCTTGTGCCGGGTACGGCGCTGTTCGATGTCGTGAACGCGATCGACCGGGATCGGGCTGGTCGGCAGCTTGCGCAGTTTCTGGGGGAGTTGCACCAGGCGGCGACGCGGGAGCGGGTTGAGGCTGCGGTCGGTGATCTCGCGCCGGCACGGCTGCAACCGGCGACGGCAGCCACCTTGCGCGAGCGGTTCGGGAGGTGGGCCCGGCCGGATCAGCGCCGTATCGTCGGCCGTTGGTGCGACTGGGCGGACGAGGTGCTGGCGACGCCGGGGCCGACCGTGGTGGTGCACGGTGATCTGCATGGCGGCAATCAGGTGTGGGATGGCGAGGACCTTCGTCTGGTTGTCGACTTCGAGACCGTTGGGCTGGCCGAGGCTGAGTACGACCTGCGTGCCTTCCCGGGTACGGGGCCGGGCGTCGAGCTGCTGACGGCGACCAGCGGCCACTACCGCGAGATCACCGGCCGCGAACTGGCGGCCGATCGGGTGATGGCCTGGCACCTGCGAACTGCGCTCGGCGATGCGCTGTGGCGCAGCGAGGAGGGTGTTCCGCTACCGGACCACCGAACACCGGCAGAGTGGTTCGACGACCTGGCCACCCGTTTCACCTCGCTCGGTCTTGAACCCCGGAGGTGTTGACGGGGCGCGGGGGTGGGGTGTGAGGGTGGGGAGATGGTGACGGTGTTTGAGGTGGCGGGTGGGGATCAGGGGATGTTGCGGCTGGCGCTTGCGTGGCATGAGCGGGTGATGGCGGATGAGGTGGTGAGTCACGCGTTCAGGCATGGGGTCCGGGCGGACCACAGTGAGCGGTTGGCGGCGTACTGGGGTGAGGCGTTGGGTGGGCCGACGACGTACAGCGAAAACTACAGTGACGAGTCGTATGTGGTCGGGCTGCACAGTGGGAACGGGCCGCACGAGGAGATGGATCGGCGGGCGATTGCCTGCTTCGACCAGGCGCTCGTCGATACGGGACTTGACGCCGACGACCGGTTGCGCGGCGTGCTGCACGACTACTTCGCCTGGGCGACGACGGTCGCGATGACGAAGTACCACGGCTCCGCCGCCGACGTACCGCCCGGCCTGACCATCCCACGCTGGTCGTGGGACGGCCTGGTCGCCGGCTAGGTGGCGCGCTAAGACCAGCGGCTGAAGTTCCTGATCAGGCGTGAAGTCATTCCGCCAAGCCAACCGTCACGCCGGCCGCGTAACGAGGGTGTTGGACCCGGCTCGGAGTGGACTTTCACCTACCCCGATCAGCCGAGCAGGCTGTTGTAGAGCTGGACGGTGCGGTCGGCGACGGCGTCCCAGCCGAACTCGGAGACTGCACGCGCACGGCCGGTCTTGCCCATCGCTTCGGCCTTCGCCGGGTTGTCGATCAGGTCGTTGATCGCTGCGGCCAGGTCGCGTTCGAACGTGTCGATGTCGTTCTCGTCGTACCGGACCAAGGTGCCGGTGACGCCGTCGTCGACCACCTCGGGGATGCCGCCGACCGCGCTCGCGACGACGGCCGTCTCGCACGCCATCGCCTCCAGGTTGACGATGCCGAGCGGCTCGTAGATCGACGGGCAGCAGAACGCCAGCGCGTGCGTCAGCACCTGCCGGACGTCCTCGCGCGGCAGCATCTCGGAGACGACGAACACCCCGTCCCGGGCCGCCTTCAGGTCGTCGATCAGGGCGTCCGTCTCGGCCTTCAGCTCGACCGTGTCGGCCGCGCCGGCGAGCAGCACCAGCTGGACCGACGGGTCCAGTTTCAGGCCGGCCCGGAGCAGGTGCGGGACGCCCTTCTGCCGGGTGATCCGGCCGACAAAGGTCACGTACGGCCGGTTCAGGTCGACCCCGAGCCGCTCCAGCACCTGCGTAGCCGGGTCCGGGCGGTAGAAGTCCGCGTCGATCCCGTTCGAGATCACGTGCACCTTGGCCGGGTCGATGGCCGGGTAGCAGTCCAGTACGTCGTCCCGCATCCCGCGACTCACCGCGACCACGGCGTCGGCGGCCTCGTACGCCGTACGCTCCGCCCAACTCGACAGGCGGTAGCCGCCGCCCAGCTGCTCGGCCTTCCACGGTCGGCGCGGCTCGAGCGAGTGTGCGGTCACCACGTGCGGGACGTCGTACAGGAGCTTGGCCCAGTGGCCGGCCATATTGGCGTACCAGGTGTGGGAGTGCACGAGTTGCGCGTCGCCGGCCGCGGCGGTCATGGTCAGGTCGGTGGACAGGATGCGCAGCGCCGCGTTCGCCTGCGGCATGCGTGCGTCGTCCTCGGAATGGGCGGTCGCGCCGTGGCGTGGTTCGCCCATGCAGTGCACCTCCACGTCGAGCAGGCGGCGCAGCTCGCGGACCAGGAAGTCCACGTGCACCCCCGCCCCGCCGTACACGTCCGGAGGAAACTCACGCGTCAGGATCGCGACCTTCATGCAGCCGACCTTAGACCGTATGTAGCACTGCTTCTCGAGTTGGGGGAGGTAGTTGCTGGCCGGGACCTCGCTCGCGCAATCGTGGGTTACCGAGCGCGTTTTGGTGTTCGGCCTTTCCGACAGGTGTGAGGAGGCCCCGGTGTTTACTGAGCGTAGGAGTGTTGGGCTGGATGTGCACGCCCGGTCGGTTGCTGCAGCGGCGATCGATGGGCTGACCGGCGAGGTGTTCAAGGCGCGGTTGATGCCGTCGCACGGTGAGGTACTTGGCTGGATTGGCAGGCTGCCGGGCCCGTGCGCGGTGGTGTACGAGTCCGGGCCTACCGGGTTCGGGCTGGCGCGTGCGGTGATCGCGGCGGGGCTGCGGTGTGAGGTGGCGGCATCGTCGAAGCTGCAGCGGCCCGCGGGCGATCGGGTGAAGACCGACGCACGGGACGCGTTGCATCTGGCCCGGTTGCTGCGGCTGGACGAGGTCGTGGCGGTGCGGATACCGGGCCGGGCCGAGGAGGCCGCGCGTGACCTGGTCCGGGCCCGGGAGGCCTCGAGGCAGGATCTGATGCGGGCCCGGCATCGAGTGTCGAAGCTGCTGCTGCGGCACGGGATCGTCTATTCCGGTGGCAAGGCGTGGACCGAGCTGCACGACCGGTGGCTGCGCCGGCAGCGCTTCGACGCGGTCCCGACCCGGGCGGCGTTCGACGACGCCTATGAGACGGTCGTGCTGACCACGGCCCGGCGTGCCCGCCTGGACGACAAGATCATCGCGTTGGCCGCCGACAGCGAGTTCACTCCCGTGACGCGGCGGCTGGGGTGTCTGCGGGGCGTCTCGACCCTGACCGGGTTCGCGCTCGCGGTCGAGATCGGCGACTGGCAACGGTTCACCGGCGCGAGCATCGGCGCCTATGTCGGGCTGGTGCCCAGCGAGCACTCGTCGGGGCAGAACCGGGTCCGGGGCGCGATCACCAAGACCGGCAACGCGCATGTGCGCAGGTTGCTGGTCGAGGCGGCCTGGCATCACCGCACCACCTACACCCCCGGTGTCGTGCTGCGACGCCGCTGGGACCAGGCGCCCGCTGCGGCACGGGCCCGCGGGCACGCCGGCAACCAGCGGCTGCATCAGCGCTGGGTGAATTTGAACCTGCGCAAGAAGCGACCGGTGATCGCCAACGTCGCCGTCGCCCGCGAACTGGCCGGCTGGTGCTGGTCACTGGCGGTGCTGCCCGACGACTGATGCGATGACCTCTCCCACCAGCTGACCGTGGGGGGATCCGAGAGTCCAGGAACGCAGCGCGAGGAGCAACGCGCCCCGAGGCTACGAGCAACCCGAACACCGCAAGGCATTCTGGCCACGCCCGTCCTTAGACCCGCGCTACGCTCCAGCCGAACACATGGTCCTGCAGGTAACCAACCCGCGCATATCAGCCTTGACCACGCGTCGTGCAACGACACGCTGACCTCGGCCTCCACCCCCAGCGGGCCCCCCGTTTCCCCGCAACGCCGCACAGCATGACGTCGTCCTCGTCGGTGTCAAGGCCAAAGCCCTGCCGGGTGGCCTACGGCCAGCCTTGACACCGACTGCGGGCGGCCATCCAGGCGGCACCCACGGCGGGGAAACCCTCCTTGCCCTGACCCGAAATCAGGACCGATTCGCCACGCCCACTTGACAAGAAGGCCCTACATATCAGCCTCCATCCGTGGATCCTGGCGCGCTGCGCGGCACTCGGCGGGCACATCGCCGCGTTGGAGGACGAGGCACGGAGAACCCCACTCCGAGCCTCGCCCTCCGCCTTGCGATGCACTCCGCCGAGCACCTGCTCGCTGCTGCCAGGATCCACGGATGGAGGCTCGGACATCAGGCGACGTGTGTCGGTACCCAGAAGCGGAGCTTTCCGTGTCGCTCGTCCTCCAGTTCGCCACCGGCCGCCTCGATCACGCGGCGGGACGGGACGTTGTCGGTGTCGCAGGTGACCAGGGCCGGGTCGATGCCGAGACCGGCCGCGACCGGGAGTGACTGGACCAGCATCTGGGTCGCGTGCCCCTTGCGCCGGTACGACGGCCGGACGAAGTACCCGATGTGGCCGCCGAGCTCTTGCAGGGCCGGGGTGAGGCGGTGCCGGATCGAGAGCCGGCCGAGCCATTCGGGGCCGTCGACGAACCAGAGCACGGTCTGGTGCACCAGGTCCGGCGGCATTTCGGTCGCCGGGTCCGCCTCGGTCTTGATCACCTCGACCAGGCGGGCGAACTCGGCCGGATCCGCCGCCTGCTCGCGGCTCCACTCCTCCTCGTCGCCGGCGATCCCCCGGGCACCCATCCACCGCTCGTGTGCCGGCCCCGCCTCGTCCCACGCGGCGAGGAACGAGCGGTGAACGGCAACAGTGGGTTCGGTGAGCATCGGCATCCTCACAGTGTCGCGACACTCGCAAGCGCTTATGCCTCCGGGGTTCCGGAGCTAAGGTGCGGACATGGCAAAGGCGCCCAAAGTTCTCGGAATCGTGCTGGCGGGTGGCGAGGGGAAGCGGCTGATGCCGCTGACGGCCGACCGGGCCAAACCGGCCGTGCCGTTCGGCGGCAGTTATCGCCTGATCGACTTCGTGCTGTCCAATCTGGTCAACGCCGGGTACCGGAACCTGTGCGTGCTCACCCAGTACAAGTCGCACTCGCTGGACCGGCACGTCACGCTGACCTGGCGGATGTCGACCCTGCTCGGCAACTTCGTCACCTGCGTCCCGGCCCAGCAGCGGCTCGGCCCGCAGTGGTACCAGGGCAGCGCGGACGCGATCTACCAGTCGATGAACCTGATCAACGACCACAAGCCCGACATCATCGTGGTGTTCGGCGCCGACCACGTGTACCGGATGGACGCCTCCCAGATGGTCGCGGCGCACCTCGAGCGCGGGAACGGCGTCACCGTGGCCGGGATCCGGGTGCCGCGGGTGGAGGCGACCGAGTTCGGCGTGATCAAGACCGGCCCGGACGGTCACGCGATCGAGGAGTTCCTGGAGAAGCCGGCCGACCCGCCGGGGCTGCCGGACTCGCCGGACGAGACGTTCGCCTCGATGGGGAACTACGTGTTCAGCGCCGACGTCCTGGTCGAGGCGCTGCGCAAGGACGCGGCCAACCCGGCGTCCCGGCACGACATGGGCGGCGACATCGTCCCGATGCTGGTTGCCGAGGGCAAGGCCGGGGTCTACGACTTCAAGGAGAACGACGTCCCGGGCGCGCTCGACCGGGACCGCTCGTACTGGCGGGACGTGGGGTCGCTGGACTCTTACCACGAGGCGCACATGGATCTGGTCTCGATCCAGCCGGTGTTCAACCTCTACAACTCCGACTGGCCGATCTTCACCTCGCACCCGCAGTTGCCCGGCGCGAAGTTCACCGACGACGCTACCGTCGGCGAGTCGATCGTCTGTCAGGGCTCGATCGTGTCCGGTGCGACCGTGGAGCACTCGGTGATCGGCGCCAACGTGATCGTCAGCTCCGGCGCGGTCATCGAGCGCGCGGTGATCCTGGACAACTGCACGATCGGCGCGAACGCCGTTCTGAAGAACGTCATCCTGGACAAGAACGTGGTAGTCCCGGACGGGGTCGAGATCGGCGTCGACCCGGACTTCGACCGGGAGCGCGGTTTCGCCGTGTCCAAGGGCGGCGTGACGGTACTCGGCAAGGGTCAGGTGATCCCGGCCGTCGAGACGAAGGACAAGGTCGCCAAGGCGTG
Source organism: uncultured Actinomycetota bacterium (assembly GCA_963770725.1). Lineage (GTDB taxonomy): Bacteria > Actinomycetota > Actinomycetes > Propionibacteriales > Kribbellaceae > Kribbella. Next base: position 419,359 of record CAVYQT010000001.1, on the reverse strand, counting down.
AACCCGGAGGCTGTGACGGAACAAGGGACGGAACAAGGGGCAGTCGAACTCGATGCTGGGGATCCGGGGCACCGGGAGCTGTTCGACGTGCCGCCGGCCCAGGGTGGCGACTATCCCGACGTCGCGTACTTCGCCGGCAACTCGCTCGGTCTGCGCCCGAAGGCGACCAGGACCGAGCTGCTCGAGGACCTGGACGCCTGGGCCGCGCTCGGCGTCGAGGGCCATCTGGACGCCCCACGGCCCTGGCTGCCCTACCACGAGCTGTTGACCGGCCCGGCGGCTCGCCTGGTCGGTGCGCTGCCGAGTGAGACCGTGGTGATGAACTCGCTGACGGTCAACCTGCACCTGCTGATGGTCTCGTTCTACCGCCCGACCCGCTCGCGGCACCGGATCGTGGTCGAGGACTCGGCCTTCCCGTCCGACAGCTACGCGGTCCGCTCCCAGGCCACGTTCCACGGGTACGACGCCGACGACGCGATCATCCGCCTTCGGCCCCGTCCCGGCGAGGATTCCCTGCGTACGACGGACGTCGTCGAGCAACTGGGCAGCGACGTGGCGCTGGTGCTGCTGGGCGGCGTGAACTACCTGACCGGCGAGCTGATGGACATCCCGACGATCACCAAGGCCGGTCACGCGGCCGGTGCGGTCGTCGGCTGGGACCTCGCGCACGCAGCCGGAAACGTCCCGCTGTCGCTGCACGATTGGGGAGTGGACTTCGCCGCCTGGTGCTCGTACAAGTACCTCAACGCCGGTCCGGGTGCGCTCGCCGGTGCCTTCGTACACGAGCGGCACCTCGGTGGCGACCTGCCGCGGTTCGAGGGCTGGTGGAGTACCGAGGCGTCCACGCGGTTCGAGATGGCGCCGGAATCGCGGCCGCCCGCGTCCGCGGAGGCCTGGCAGGTGTCGAATCCGCCGATCTTCTCGATGAGCCCGGTCCGGACGTCGCTGGAGATCTTCGACAAGGTCGGCATGGCGGTGTTGCGTGAGCGCAGTCTGCGACTGACGTCGTACCTGGAGGAACTGCTGGCCGGGGTGACGGTCGGGCGACTGATCACGCCGTCCGACCCCGGGCGTCGCGGTGCACAGTTGTCGCTGCGGATCGGTGGTTCGCTGCGCGCGGGTGAGCTGGCGAAGCGGTTGCGGTTCGAGTACGGCGTGATCGCGGACGCCCGCGAGCCCGACGTACTGCGGCTGGCTCCGGTGCCGCTGTATTCGACGTACCACGACTGCTGGCGAGCGGCGTCGGCACTGACCGAGGTGGTGCCGGCGTGAAGGTCGCGATCGTCGGGGCGGGACTGACCGGGAGTCTGCTCGCCTGCTTCCTGGCCCGGCGCGGGCTGACGGTGACGCTGTACGAGCGGCGGCCGGATCCGCGGACCGGGCAGGCCGAGCGCGGCCGGTCGATCAACCTGGCGATCTCCGAGCGTGGGCTGGACGCGTTGCGGCGGATCGAGCTGGTCGACCAGGTGATGGCGGACGCGCTGCCGATGAAGGGCCGGATGATCCATCCGGTCGAGGGGCCACTGGACTTCCAGCAGTACTCGGCCGAAGGCGACCGGGCGATCAACTCGATCAGCCGGGGTGCGCTGAACAACGCGCTGCTGACGGCGGCCTCGGAGGCCCCCGGGGTGACGGTCGAGTTCGAGCATCGGCTGGTGGAGCTGGATTCGCAGGCCGGGCGGATGGTCTTCGCGACCCCGTCCGGGAAGGTGTCGGCCCAGGCCGATGTCGTCCTCGGTGCCGACGGCGCCGGGTCCGCGGTCCGCGAGCAGTTGCTTGCCGAGGGCATCGTGGCCGAGGACGTCGACTTCCTCGACTACGGCTACAAGGAGCTGTCGATCCCGGCCGCCGACGGTGAGTTCGCGCTGGATCCGGGTGCGTTGCACATCTGGCCGCGCGGTACGTCGATGATGATCGCGCTACCGAACCCGGACCGGTCCTTCACCTGCACGCTGTTCTGGCCGGCCGGCTCCTTCGACGCGCTGACCTCGGCCGGCGAGATCGAGCGGCATTTCGCGCAGCACTACCCGGATCTGTTGCCGCTGGCGCCGGAGCTGGTGGACGACTACCTGAACAACCCGGTCGGCGTGCTCGGCACCGTGCACACGCTGCCGTGGCAGGCACACGGCCGGACGGCGTTGCTCGGCGACGCGGCGCACGCGATCGTGCCGTTCTACGGCCAGGGCGCGAACTGCGCCTTCGAGGACGTGGTCGAGCTGGACCGCTGCCTCGGCGACACCGGTGGGTCGTGGGCCCGGGCGCTGCCGTTGTTCGAGGCGCGCCGGCGGGAGAACACCGAGGCGATCGCGGAGATGGCGCTGGCGAACTTCGTCGAGATGCGGGACAAGGTGGCGTCCCCGGTGTTCCGGCTGACCAAGCGGATCGAGCACGCGCTGGAGCGGGCCATGCCCGGCAGGTACGTGTCCCGCTACGAGCTCGTCTCCTTCTCGACCACGCCATACGCCGAAGTCCGGCAACGCGTCCGTCGCCAGCACCAGATCCTCGGCGCGGTGATCGCCGGTGCCGGAGTGGTCGCGGTCGGACTGTTGCGGAGGCGGCGATGAGCCTGTGGACGCCGGAACTCCTGACCGGGCTTCCGGCTTCGGTCGGGATGCTGCGCAACTTCGTCGGCGGGGAGTTCGTCGAGGGCGGGTCGACGTTCGCGAAGCTGAGTCCGGTGACGGGTGAGCAGATCTTCGACGTGTCCGAGGCCTCGGCGGAGACGGTGGATGCGGCTGTCCAGTCCGCTCGGGCCGCGCTGCGGGGTCCGTGGGGGCGGATGAGCGAGCAGGAGCGGGCGGTCGTACTGCGGCGGGTCGCGGACGGGCTCGAGCGTCGCTTCGATGACCTGGTCGCGGCCGAGGTGGGTGACACCGGCAAGTCGATCAGCCAGGCGCGGACGCTGGACATCCCGCGGGGTGCGGCGAACTTCCGTGCCTTCGCGGACTTCGCCACGACCGCGTCGACGGAGTCGTACACGACCGTGCTGCCGGATGGCAGGCGGGCGCTGAACTACGCCGTACGCAAACCTGTCGGTGTGGTCGCGATCATCGTGCCCTGGAACCTGCCGCTGCTGCTGCTCACCTGGAAGGTCGCGCCGGCGCTTGCCTGTGGCAACGCGGTGGTGGTCAAGCCGTCGGAGGAGACGCCCGCGTCGGCGACCGTCCTGGCCGAGGTGATGGCGGAGGCCGGCGTACCCGCGGGTGTGTTCAATCTGGTGCACGGGTTCGGGCCGTCGTCGGCGGGGGAGTACCTGACCCGGCATCCAGGGGTGGACGCGATCACGTTCACCGGCGAGTCCGCGACCGGTACGGCGATCGCCAAGGTCGCCGCGGACCGGGTCAAGTCGGTCTCGTTCGAGCTCGGCGGGAAGAACGCGGGGCTGATCTTCGCCGACTGCGATCTCGACGCCGCGGTCGAGGGATCGGTGCGCTCGGTCTTCACCAACGGCGGCCAGGTCTGCCTGTGCACGGAGCGGCTGTACGTCGAGCGGCCGGTCTTCGATCAGTTCGTCGAGCGGTTGGCTGTGCGGGCCTCGGAGTTGACGTACGGCTGGCCCGCGGACGAGGCGACGATGAACATGCCGCTGATCTCGAAACAGCACCGCGACAAGGTGCTCTCGTACTACGACGTCGCCCGGGCCGAAGGCGCGTCCGTCCTGGCCGGTGGCGGCGTACCGTCGTTCGGCGACGCCCGCGACGGTGGTTGCTACGTGCAACCGACCGTGGTCACCGGCCTGCCGGCGGACGCCCGGACGAACACCGAGGAGATCTTCGGCCCGATCTGCCACGTCGCGCCCTTCGACACCGAGGAGGAGGCGTACGCCCTGGCCAACGACTCCGACTACGGACTCGCGGCCACCGTCTGGACCCGCGACGTCGGCCGCGCCCACCGCTCCGGTACCGCCCTGGACGTCGGCATCGTCTGGGTCAACACCTGGTTCCTCCGCGACCTCCGCACCCCGTTCGGCGGCATGAAACTCTCCGGCGTCGGCCGCGAAGGCGGCCGCCACTCCCTCGACTTCTACTCCGAACCCACCAACGTCTGCGTGGAACTGACATGACAGTGCTTTTGGCCGGGCCTCCGGCGCCGGCGTGGTCATGGGGCCTTGCCTCCCGGCCTTCCCTCGTCGCTCCGGTCGCTTCGCTCCCTGCGCTCCTCAGTCCAGGCCGGGAGGCCCCATGACCGTCGTCCCCGGGAAGGCGGTGCCGCGGGGGCGGTTTCCGCATGTGAAGGTCGCGAACGGGCTCGCTTATGTGTCCGGTACATCGAGCCGGCGGGCGGACAACACGATCGCCGGGGCGTCGGTGGACTCGCTGGGAACCGTGTCGCTGGACATCCGGGACCAGACGCGCGCCGTACTGGAGAACATCCGGGACATCCTGGCCGCGGTCGGGGCCGGGCTCGAGGATCTTGTCAGTGTGACCACGTACCTGGTGTCGATGAACGACTTCGGGGGCTATAACGAGGTGTACGCCGAATTCTTCGACGAGTCCGGGCCGAGCCGGACGACTGTCGCAGTACATCAGCTGCCACATCCCCAGCTGCTGATCGAGATTCAGGCTGTAGCGGCCGTTCCCACCAAAAAACTCCGTCCGCAAAGGAGCGAGTGATGGTCAACCTGGAATCGACGAACTTCCCGCGGTGGATCGAGGAGAACAAGCACCTGCTGAAGCCGCCGGTCGGCAACAAGCAGATGTTCCCGACCGGTGACGACTTCATCACCATGGTGGTCGGGGGGCCGAACCAGCGCACCGACTTCCACGTCGACCCGTACGAGGAGTTCTTCTACCAGATCAAGGGCACCATGCACGTCGACGTGATGACGGAGGCCGGGCCGTCCCGGGTGGACATCAACGAGGGCGAGATGTGGGTGCTGCCGCGGAACATGCCGCACTCGCCGCAGCGCGACGCGAACTCGATCGGCCTGGTGATCGAGCGGGTCCGGGAGCAGGGCACGCTGGAGAAGTTCCGCTGGTACTGCGACGGCTGCAACGGCATCGTGCACGAGGTCGAGCTGCAGGTGAACGACATCGTCGCCGACCTGCCGCCGGTCTTCAAGGCCTTCTACGAGAGCGAGGACGCCCGCACCTGCCCGAACTGCGGCACGCTGCACCGCGGTCAAGGCTGATGGCCGTTGATGTCCACACTCACCTGGTGCCGAAGGGCTGGCCGGATCTCTCGGTAGCGTGCGGCGGCGACGGCTGGCCGTGGTTGCGGATCGACTCCGAGCGCGCCGCGATGATCATGGTCGGCGAGTCGGAGTTCCGCCCGATCGGCCCGCAGACGTGGGATCCGGCCGTCCGGCGCGCCGATATGGATGCCGACGGCATCGATATCCAGGTGGTGTCGCCGACGCCGGTGTTCTTCGCCTACGACCGGCCGGCCGGCCAGGCGGTCAAGGTGGCCCGGATCTTCAACGACCTGACCCTGGAGACGCTCGCCGGGGACGAGCGGTTCGTCCCGTTCTGCCAGGTCCCGCTGCAGGATCCGGACGCGGCCTGTGCCGAGCTGGACCGGTGCCGGGCGGCCGGGCACGCCGGCGTCGAGATCGGCAACCATGTCGGCGACAAGGACCTCGACGACGCCGGGATCGTTGCCTTTCTCAACCACTGTGCCGAGACCGGTACGCCGGTCCTGGTGCATCCGTGGGACATGCCGGGCGGGCCGCGACTGGACCGGCTGGATGGCTCGCTGGCTGACCGGGATGCCGGCCGAGACCCATTTGTCACTGCTGGCGATGATCCTCGGCGGGGCGTTCGACGCGCTGCCGCCGTACCTGCGGATCTGTTTCGCCCACGGCGGCGGGAGTTTCGCGTTCTGGCTGGGCCGGGTGGAGAACGCCTGGCACCGGCGCGGCGACGTCGTCCGTGGTTGCTCGGAGCATCCACCCTCCCACTATCTGGATCGGTTCTTCGTCGACACAGTGGTGTTCGAATCAGCGTCATTACGGCTTCTTGTGGATACCGTGGGGGAAGACCGCGTTCTGGTCGGCAGTGACTATCCCTATCCACTCGGTGAGCGGCCGGTCGGGGAGGTGGTACGGAAGGCCGGTTTCCTGACCGCGGACCAGCGGCACAAGCTGCTGTCCACGAACGCCCTGCACTTTCTTGGAGTTCAGCACAGTCTCGGGAGGTCTGAATGAGTGAGGACCGATCGGTTCTCTCGCGCGAAGCGCGGGAGCCCGACGAGGAGCTGCGGTACGGCGACCACGCGGACCAGGTGATCGACTACTGGCACGCCAAGGAGTACCGCCCGCTGGTCGTCTTCGTGCACGGCGGTTTCTGGCGGCCGGAGTACGACCGGACGCACGCCCGGCCGCTCGGTGAGGCGCTCTCCGACATGGGCTGGCCGGTGCTGTCCCTGGAGTACCGCCGGGAACCGGGTGGCCCCGATGCCAGCACCTCAGACGTCCGTACGGCGCTCGAGAGCCTGCCCGACCTGGTCGACGTCCCCGCGGGCTACGTGCTCATCGGTCACTCCGCAGGCGGCCAGCTCGCCCTGTGGGCGGCTTCCACGCTCAACCCGGTCCGCCTCCGCGGTGTGATCGCGCTGGCGCCGGTCGCCGACCTGCTGATGGCCGATCGGCTGGGGCTCGACGAGGGCGCCGTACAGGACTTCCTCGGCAGCGGCGTTCGCAACGACCTGGACCCGATCCACCTACCTGCCGCGATCGCCCCGATCAGCCTCATTCACGGCACTGCCGACGCCCGGGTCCCGATCAGCATCTCCGAGTCCTACTTCACCGCCCACCCCACCGCCCACTTCACCCGCGTGGAAGGCGCCGGCCACTACGAACTGATCGACCCGTTGACCGACGCCTGGCACGACGTGACTGCCGAACTCACCCGCCTGACCGGCTCACACACCCAGGAGGCCACCGGTCCCGCCCCAGCGCAGTAGCTGAGCCGTGGATTCCAACCTGCGCGCGCATTTCGTGCCCGGCGAGAGGATCGCGAGGACGAGGCGTTCGGCGAAACCGGCGTTACGCTGAGGAGAAAGGGGGAGGACATCATGGTGGGAGCACTGCTGCTCGGGTTCGTCTGTGGAGTGGTCGCCCGGGTCTTGATGCCGCGGGATGCGTTCCGGGGGATGAGTGGACCGACGTCCTGGGCGGTCTCGCTCGGGCTGGGGCTGGCGGGAGCGCTGCTCGGCTACGTCATCTTCACCGTGGGGCTGGGGATCGGCGACACCGACATCTTCGACTGGGGCGGTCTGATCGGTGCCGTCATCGGCACCCTCTTCGTGATCGTGATCGCCGGCTACGTCCTGCGGCGGCGGCAAGCCGCGCCACCTCCCTCCACCACTCCGCCGGGGGACGACGGGTCGCGCCCGGCCGCGTGAGGTGGAGGGACCATGCTCGATGGGAACCGGGTCGTGCTACGTCCGGTCCGCGAGCGCGATCTCGTCGGATTCATCAACGCACACACGGAGATCGCCAACCGCGGTGAGTACTTCCCGCTCGGCGTCCAGCCCGAGCCGGTCCTCCGGAGGCAGTACGCCGAGACCGGCTTCTGGCAACGGGACGAGGGCACCCTGCTGATCTGGGACCGGGACGACGTGATGGTCGGCCACATCGAGTTCTTCCGCCAGGTCAGCTACTGGGACTCCTACGAACTGTCGTACCAGCTGTACGGCGCCAAGCACGCCGGCCAGGGCTACACGACCGAGGCCGTCCGACTCCTGGTCGACTACCTGTTCGCGTCGAAGAAGGTCAACCGCCTCGCCCTCGTGATCGTGCCCGAGAACGCCGCGAGCCGCCGAATCGCCGACAAATGCGGCTTCCAACTCGAAGGCACCGCCCGAGGAGCCTTCTTCAACGCCGGCCAAAACCACGACGTCCTCCTCTACTCCCTCCTCCGCACCGACCCCCGCCCCTGGCACAACGACTCCTCGACCTGAGCGGTCACTCGTGGTCAGGCAACCGCACCCAGACCGCGCCGCGACCCGCCCCCGCGGACTTCACACTGCCTTCGTTCTTGAGTTGCTCCAGCACCAACCGGATGGTTTGGTCGCTGACGCCGGGAAGTGCAGCTCGTACCTGGGCGACCCGGAACACCACGTCGGCATGATTGACGATGTAATCCCGAACCCGTTCCTGCTTTGTGCCACCCGACCGATCAGCGGCCGCACGGCGAGCAAACGTCTCGTACGCTGACGCCAACGCCGCCACGAAGTAGGTCAACCAGGGCCATGGGTCAGCCCGATCGTCATGCCAATCGTCGGTCGATCGGAGCAGGGCGGCATAGTAGTCGTCGGCGGAGTCGGCGATGAGCTGCTCCAGCGAGACCCACCGGCAGACCTCGTAGCCGGCGTCGATGAGCAATGCGTTGGTCAGCGCCCGGGCGACCCGTCCGTTTCCGTCCGCGAACGGGTGGATGACCAGCAGATCGAGGATCATCAGACCGACCAGCAGGACGGGATGGTGCCTGCCTTGGGCCTGTCCGTCCCGGTAACGGGCAATGAGATCAGTCAGGTAGTCGGCTGTCTTGGCTGCTGGGACCGGTACGAATCGCACGGTCGTGCTCCCGTCCGGGGAGCGATCGACGACGAGATTGTCGTCCGTCTTCAGCTCACCCCCTGGATATGCCGTCTCCGACCAGAGCAGCCGATGGAGGTGTAGCAGCAGCCCGATGTTCAGCGGGTGCCAGTCGTCTTGGAACAGGTAGTCGAGCGCCTTTCGGTAACCGACCAGTTCCTGCTCGCTCCTGTTCCGAAGTACGCCGGCACTGCCGTCGATGACACGCGCGGCTCGGTCGGCATCCGGGACCACGACGCCTTCGATGGCCGAGGAAGCCGTGATGCTCTGGATCCGAGCGCGGTTGGCGAGTTCTGTCAGCAGCGCGGGCAGTTGATGCCGGTAGAGCGCCTCACTGCCGCGGCCGGTATCGATTGACCGAAGTCGCATGACGACGTCGGACGGGACCTGACCGATCAGGCGGTCGAGGTCTGCGAACGAGCGCACCCGAATCCTCCAAGGAAACCGACAAACTTACTAATCACTGCCCATCTTAGTAGGTTTGTTGGTTTCTTTGGGTATTTCTTAAAGCAGGGTTGCTACTTTCTGTAGTCTTCTGTGCTCTTTGTGTTTCCTCAGCTGAGGCGTTTGGCGGCGGTGAGGAGGCCTTCGGAGGTGGGGAGGAGGGCGGAGACCAGGTCGTCGTCGTCGCGGACGGCGCGGATGAGGTCGCGCAGGGCGTTGGTGTCGGGGTCGCGGTGGGCGGGGTCGGCCACCCGGCCGCCGGTGAGGATGCCGGCGAAGGCGACGACGCCGCCGGGACGGAGCAGGCGGAGGGCCTCGTGCAGGTACGCCGTGTTCTCGCGCCGGTCGGCGTCGCAGAAGACCAGGTCGTAGTGGCCGTCGGTGAGCCGGGTGACGACGTCCAGCCCGGCGCCGGCGATCAGGCGGAAGCGGTTGGACGGGACGCCGGCGTCGAGGAACGTCTTGCGGGCCAGCCGCTGGTTCTCCGCGTCGATGTCGACGGTGGTCAGGGTGCCGTCGGTGCGCATGCCGCGCAGCAGGGCCAGCCCGGAGACACCGGTACCGGTGCCGATCTCGACCACCGCCTTGGCGCTGACGCTGGCGGCGAGCAGGCTCAGCGCGGCGGCCGAGCCCGGTCCGATCGCGGCGATACCGCTGTCCTCGGCGCTCGCCCGCGCACCGGTGACGACTTCGTCCTCACCGGTGTAGTCCTCGGCGTATGCCCAGGACGTCGGGTCGATGCCGGTGGCGATGATGCCCTCCCAGTGTTCTGCCCAGTGTTCTGGCGCTGCGCTACTCATCCTGGACCGAAGCCTAGCGTCACGAGGTCCGCATTCCGTGTCTCCCGCGCGGAGACTGCGCACTTTTGCTCATAACACTGGGCCTTGAGTCAGATATGATCGACCTCAACAGGGCAGGCCCGTCCCCGGTGAGGAGGTGCGACGCAGATGCGGTGTCAGGCAGGCGGACGTCGTACGCGCTCAGGAACGGATGACGTCGATGCCGGCTTCCTTGAAGACGGCCAGCTGGCTCTCGTCGGCCTGGGCGTCGGTGACCAGGGTGTCGATCTCGCTCAGCTCGCAGATCCGGGCGAAGGCGCGCTGGCCCAGCTTGGAGGAGTCGGCGACCACGACGACCTTGGCGGCCCGGCTGACGATCAGCTGGTTGATGTTCGCCTCACCCTCGTGGTGGGCGGTGGCGCCGGTCTCGTCGATCCCGTCGACGCCGATGAACGCGATGTCCAGCGACAGGTCGGCCAGGATCCGGTGCGACAGCGGCCCGATCATCTCGTACGACTGCGGCCGGGCCACGCCGCCGGTGAGCACCATCTTGACGTGCGGCCGGACGATCAGCTCGTTGGCGATGTTCAGCGCGTTGGTGACGAGCGTGAACGCGGGCTCGCCGTGCTCGGCGGACAGCTCCGGCCGGGTCGCGAGCGTGCGCGCCACCTCGGAGATGGTGGTGCCGCCGTTCATGCCGATCACCATGCCGCGCCGGACCAGGGTGGCCGCGGCTTGCGCGATCCGCTGCTTCTCGGACGCGAAACGCGCAGTCTTGTAGCGCAGCGGGAGGTCGTACGACACCGCGTTGGCGACCGCGCCGCCGCGGGTCCGGGTGAGGAGTTGCTGCTTGCCCAGGTGGTCCAGGTCGCGCCGGATCGTCGCCGCGGACACGTGCAACTGCTCGGCGAGCTCGTCGACGTCGATGGCGCCCTTCTCGGCGAGCGACTCGAGCAAGGTGTTGAGGCGTTCATAACGCTTCACCCGCGGCTCCTCCTTCACACAATCAGTCAGCCCGGTGGCGGCTGGTTGGCACCATTCGATCACGTTCGAGCAGTTTCGACCACGACAAGCGCGGAGACAAGATGACGCAGACCCCATTTGTGAGCACTGAGATCGCCACCCAGCCGGACTGCTGGCGACAGGTCTCGGAGGGTTTCGCGCAGTACGGCGGCGCATTGCCGAAGCCCGGCCAACGGGTCGCGGCGGTGGGTTGCGGCACGTCATGGTTCATGGCGATGGCGTACGCCGCACTGCGCGAGGACAACGGTCAGGGCGAGACGGACGCGTTCGCCGGCTCGGAGTTCCCGGCCGGACGCGCGTACGACGCGATGGTCGCGATCAGCCGGTCCGGTACGACGACCGAGGTGCTGGACCTGATCCGGGCGACCGACCTGCCGACCGTGGCGATCACCGCCACCGCCGGCTCGCCGATCACCGAGCTGGCCGACCACACCATCCTGCTGGACTTCGCCGATGAGCAGTCCGTCGTCCAGACGCGCTTCGCGACGACCACACTTGCGCTGCTGCGGGCGTCGCTGGGGGAGGACCTCCAGCAGGCGGCTACCGACGCGGAGACCGCGCTCACGGTGGACGTGGACGACCTGGCGAAGCTCGAGCAGGTCACCTACGTCGGCACGCGGTGGACCGTCGGCCTGGCGCACGAGGCCGCACTGAAACAGCGTGAGGCCGCGTCCGCGTGGACCGAGGCCTACCCGGCGATGGACTACCGGCACGGCCCGATCGCGATCGCCCAGCCCGGCCGTGGCGTCTGGATCTTCGGTGAGGTACCGGCCGGTCTGCTCGACGACGTCACCGCCACCGGCGCCACGATCGTCCACCACCCCGACCTCGACCCGATGGCGTCCCTGGTGATCGCCCAACGCGTCGCCGTCGCCAAGTCCCTCGCGCTGGGCCTCAACCCGGACCAGCCGCGGGCTCTGACCCGTTCCGTCATCCTCGACTGACCGCTGCGGCCGGTCGGCGGTCCAGCGCCGCCAACCGGCCCAGGCCCGCCGCAGCGACCATGGAGACGGCGACCGCAAGCAGAGCCTGGTGAGTGCCGGCGGTAGGGATGAGCAGACCGGCGGTGACCTGGCCGACGGCCGGGTTCTCGGCCGGCCATGGGTTCGGCGCCATCGGGGCGTGTGCGGCGGTCGACTGTGAGCGCGTCTTCGTGAATGCGGCCGAGCGGCGGCCGCGGCGGTTCTGCTCGCCGACATGTTCGAGTCGCACCCGCGTCGCGTCGTACCGGGCCCGCCGGAGCGGTGAACGAGGGGCCTAGGATCGAGGCGGAACGTCCCGGGAGCTGAGGAGTGCGAGTTGAGTCACACCGTGGTCGCAGAGCTGGTGGCGAATGTGCTGAAGGTCACAGCCAGGGCCGGGGACACGGTGGGGCCACAGGACACACTGGTCATCCTGGAGTCGATGAAGATGGAGATCCCGGTGCTGGCCGAGGTGGCCGGCACCATCGTCGAGCTGAAGGTCGTCGAGGGGGAGGTCGTCCGGGACGGCGACCCGATCGCGGTGATCGAGGAGAAGTAGAGCGCAACGAATATGACTGTCGACGCGTCCGGTTCTTGGGAGGCTGTGACCGCAATCCTGGCCGGGAACTTCCGGTCGGGGCGCCGCGTTGAGCCGTCGTACGAGCAACTCAGGGTAGAACCCGGGTGTTCCCGACGTGCGCAGAGGACGGTGACCGCGGCACCATGGCCTTCACGCTTGTTGCCGAACCGACCCTGGGAGGCGTTGCGGTGAAGCCGGCCGACATCTCCGTGGCGCCCGCGCCCCAGCCCGTTCCGGACGCGCTGCCGTCCTGGGACGAGATCGTCCGCACGCACTCCGCGCGGGTCTACCGGCTCGCGTACCGGCTGACCGGGAACAAGCACGACGCCGAGGACCTGACCCAGGAGGTCTTCGTCCGGGTCTTCCGCTCGCTGTCGTCGTACACGCCCGGAACCTTCGAGGGCTGGCTCTACCGGATCACCACCAACCTGTTCCTGGACGGCGCCCGGCGCAAGCAGCGGATCCGCTTCGACGGCCTGCCCGAGGACGCCCACGACCGGCTGCCGGCCAAGGGTGTGGGCCCGGCCGAGAAGCTGGACTCCGACCAGTTCGACCACGACGTGCAGTACGCGCTGGACGCGTTGCCGGAGGACTTCCGCGCCGCCGTGGTGCTCTGCGACATCGAGGGCATGACGTACGACGAGATCGCCGATGTCCTGGACGTGAAGCTCGGCACCGTTCGCAGCCGGATCCACCGGGGCCGCTCGATGTTGCGCAAGCACCTCGAGCACCGGGCTCCGCGGACCGGCCAGAGCCGCGTCGGTGGACCACCCGCCGACGGACCACTCAACGCCGGAGGTGAGCACAGGTGACGCTGCAACATCCCCTGGACAAGCTCAGCGCCGTCGTCGACGGTGCGCTGGACCACGACTCGCGGGACAAGGTCCTGAGCCATCTGGTCGGCTGTGACAGTTGCCGGTCCGAGGTGGACGCTCAGCGCCGGCTCAAGGCCCGGATCGCGTCGCTCGAGTCGCCGGACCCGTCCACCGACCTGATGCAGCGCCTGATGGGCGTCTCGTCGTTCTCGACGGAGCCGCGCGAGGAGGTCCGTCCGGTGCTGACACCGGCCATCTCGCTCTTCCCGCAGCGGTCCGCGTTCCCGGCCGGTCGCATGGGTGCCACCCGCCCGGGCGCTCCCCGGACCACCACGCGCAGCCGGCGTCGTAGCGGCGTACTGGGTGCTGCCGGTTCTGCCGCGGCGGTCGCGTCGCTGCTGGGCACCGCGTTCGTCGTGGGCGACCCGTCACGGCAGGAGCAGCCGCCGACGCTGCAGCCGCCGGTGGCGAGCTTCTCGTCCGATCACGCGAGTACGACGGGCGGAGCGCCGTTCACCGACCCGGTGGCGCTGCTGAACTCCTATAACGGGGCTGGGTATGCAGGGCTGAGCCCGACGCTGCAGCCGGTGGCCCTGACGGGACGCTGACCGTGAGCCTCTCCCGGCTCGCCGTACTGGTCAGCACCGCACTGATCGGCTTCGGCCTGCCCACGCCCGCCGTCGCGGCGCCACCCACGTCCTCGCGCGAGGACTCGCCCTTGGCGATCAGCTGGCTGGCACGCGCCGCCACGGCCCCGGACAACGTCTCGTACCACGGCACGCAGATCATCACCTCGTGGGGACCGCAGGGCGCCAGCTCGGCGATGCTGGACATCGTCCACGCGGCCTCCCAGGGGTCTGAGATCAGTGTGGTCGGCTCCGAGTCCTCCCCAGGGGCGAAGGCGTTCGTGCAGCGGACTACGCGTGCGAGTGCGGCGATCGACGGTGGTCCGCTGGCTCTGCTGCAGGCGACGTACCAGCTGGTCGACAAGTGCTGCACGGACACCATCGGGCGGACCGCCGTCCTGGTGGAGGCGCTGCGGGACGACCAGACGCTGGCGGCCCGGTTCTGGATCGACAAGGCCACCGGGCTGCTGCTGCAGCGGCAACTGTTCAGCGTGGACGGCAAGACGATGGTCCGGGCGACGGTGTTCACCGAGCTGGAGATCGAGGAGTCCGAGTTCATCGGCCACATGCCGCCGATGGCGCCCAACGGAGTCGAGTCGCTGGGCCTCGGCAAGGTCGACGGGTTGCGCTCCGAGGGCTGGGTCTGCGCACCGGAGCTACCCGCGTCGCTGAAGCTGTACGACGTCCATCAGCACACCACCAACGGGTCGCTGCAGTTCTCGTACTCCGACGGGCTGTTCAACGTCTCGCTCTTCGAGCAGCGTGGAGCCCTCGATCCGGCCGCGGTCGCCGGGTTCAGCACGACCGGGTCCCCGGGCGTCTACCTGCGCTACGGGATGCCGTCGTACGTCGTCTGGTCCAGCGGTGGAATCGTCTACACGCTGATCGGCGACCTGCCGCCGGAGATGCTCGGGCAGGTCGTCCGCGCGTTCCCGCACGACGTCCCGATCAAGCTCACCGCGGTCCAGCGGATGGGCGCCGGCCTGGCGAAAATCGCAACCTGGCTCACTCCGATGGGTGCGCTTTCGGGCAAACTGGGATAATCGGAACTGGCAGTCGCTCCCGCGACCCGGGCAACGGCCGCCGACCGACGACCAAGACGACGTGAGGCGGGGGCACCGTGACCAGCGACGACGCCGAGCCGACAGTACCGACACCAAGCACGGAACCCACCCGGGTCCTCCCTGCCGAGGCGCCTGCCCCGCCCTCGCCGGACCCTGTCAGCGTCGACCCCGCGCCCGCCAACGCCTTGTCCGACACTCCTTCGGCCGCGCTGACGCCTTCGCCAGGGGCGGGCGCGGCTCCGTTGCCGACTCCGGGGAGCGACCAGACCTACCGGCAGAACGGCGGCCGGTCCGTCACGCAGCGCAGCTTCGGCCGTCCGCAGCCGCAGGAGCCGAGCTTCCGGCCGGTGTACCCGGGCCAGGCCTGGCCGACCCAGCGTCCGGCGTACCAGCCGACGTACACACCGCCCCCGCCGCTCGACTGGCACCAGCAGCAGGCTCGCGCGTACACACCGGCCCCGCCGCCGAAGGGCAACCGGGTCCTCGTCATCGCGGGCGTCGTCGCCCTCGTCATCGGCCTGCTGGCCGGCGCCGGCGCGCGCGGCGACCGTCGTCGCACTGGACGACAACAACCCGGTCGCCGAGCAGCCCGGACCGCCGATCGGCAACGGCGCGGACCCGAAGATCCGCAGCGGTTCGGTCTCCGCGGTCGCGGCCACGCTGCTGCCCAGCGTCGTCCAACTCAAGGTCGAAGGCACCGGCAACACCAATGCGACCGGCTCCGGCTTCGTCATCGACGACGCCGGCCACATCCTGACCAACAACCACGTGGTCGCGACCGCCGCCAACGGCGGTTCGATCCAGATCATCAACGACAAGGGCAAGCCCTCGACCGCACGGCTGGTCGGCCGCTCGCCGGTGTACGACCTGGCCGTCGTCCAGGTGGTCGGCCTGGACGCGCCGTCCGTGCAGTTCGGCCGGTCCGACCTGGCGATCGTCGGCCAGGACGTGGTCGCGATCGGTTCGCCGCTCGGCCTGGCCGGCACGGTCACGTCGGGCATCATCTCGGCCAAGAACCGCCCGGTCACCACCGGGGACGAACCCGACGAGAACGTCGTTCATCAGTGCGCTGCAGACCGACGCCGCGATCAACCCGGGCAACTCGGGCGGCCCGCTGGTCGACATGAACGCGCGGGTGATCGGGGTCAACTCCGCGATCGCCACCGTGCGCGGATCGTCGGAGCAGAGCGGCAACATCGGGCTCGGGTTCGCGATCCCGATCGACCAGGCCCGGCGGACCGCGCAGCAGATCATCGCGACGGGCACGGCGACGTACCCGGTGATCGGCGCCGAGGTCGACATGCAGTTCGAGGGCGGCGCCCGGGTCAGCACCGTGACCCCCGCGTCCCCGGCCCTGCGCGCGGGGCTGCGTGTCGGTGACGTGATCACCTCGATCGACGCCCAGCCGATCACCAGCGCCGAGGCGCTGATCGTGGCGATCCGCACCCACCAGCCGGGTGAGAGCGTGCGGCTCGTGTACGAGCGCGGCGGCAAGGCACGGCAGGCCGACGTCACCCTCGGCCAGCGGACCGGCTGACCGACCGGCTACGACGCCAAGCCCTGTCCGGAATCGGCTGACCCGGCAGGCGGTGTCACCATGGTGCGGCTACGCTGGTCGCCGTCGCAAACGTCGGCCGGGACGACGTACAGATCGGCTGGGACGACGTACAGAGAGGTGGGGTCATGTTCGGCATCGGGCCATTCGAGCTGGTGGTCATCGCGATCGTCGCCGTGCTCGTCTTCGGTCCGGATCGGCTGCCGGAGTTCGCCCGTACGGCGGGCCGGCTGCTGCGCCAGGTCCGTCAGATGGTCAGCAACGCGCAGAACGACCTGCGCAACGAGCTCGGCCCGGAGTTCGCCGACCTCGACATCCAGGACCTGAACCCGCGCAACTTCGTCCGCAAGCACCTCCTCGAGGGCAGCGACGACGAGTTCGACGACAAGCCGCACTCCACCCCCGACTTCTCCGACACTCCCCAGCGCCTCCCCGCCGGACAGCGAGCCCCGTTCGACCCCGAGTCGACCTGACGTCCCCCGGCTGCGGCTTCGGGCCGACGCACGCCCAAGGCAGTGAATCGGGACTGCAGTTCGACCCCGAGTCGACCTGAGTTGTGGATAACCCCGGCTTGGGAATCCGGGGAACGGATACGCTCAAGCAGGAAGGACAGGGGGCGGCGCAGCGTCAGGCGACGGGATCGGTGGCGAGCAGGTCGTAGGTGACGCGGGCGTCGAGGGTGGCGCCGGCCAGGGGGAAGGCGTTGCGTTCGGTGCCGACGTGGTGGAAGCCGGCCTTCTCCGCGACGCGGCGGGCGGCGGTGTTGGTGGCGGCCGTTCGGATCACCAGCTTGCGGCCGCCGAGGCCGCCCTCGTCGTCCGGGGTGAAGTACCAGTGCGCGACCCGCGCGATGGCCTCGGTCATCACGCCGCGGCCCTGGGCGTCGGGGTGAGCCCAGTAGCCGAGTTCGGCGTCGCGCACCGCGTCGCGGTAGATGTTGAACAGGGTGAGATTTCCGAGGCCGAGATCGGTCTCAGCGTCCGCCAGGCACCAGTTGAAGCGACGGCCGACTGCTGCCTGCTCGGCCATGTCCTTCAGCCAGAAGCGGGCGTCCTCGGTCGTGAAGGGCTGGGGGATGAACGGGAGGAAGTGCGCAGTCGCCTGGTTGGTGCGCGCCGTACTGATGCGCGAGATCTCGTCCTCACGCCAACTGCGCAGCCGCAGCCGTGGAGTCTCGAGGACCGGAGTCTCGAACCACGGTTTGCGCGGCATCCGTGGATCGGACGGACCGATCCAGCCCGTCCACGCGTCGACCCGGCGGCCGTGCTCCTCAGCAAGCGCAGGGATCAGCTCGCCGAGCCGGAACCCGGTCGCCCAGGCCACCCGGCGAGACGGCCAGTTCCCGACTCGGGCCCACCAGTGCACGACGTGGAACCCGCACGTGCCGAACCCGAACTCGAGCAGCAGCCGCACCGCCCGGCTGGCCACCCCCGCACCTCGGGCCCACCGGGACAGGCCGTAGTGCACCCGCGCGTTGCCGTCGACATCAGGTTGCAGCGACGCAGTACCGGCGTACCGGCCCTGATACTCGATCACGAACGCGAGCCGCTCGCCCGTCTTCCACGCCTCGGTGATCCCGTAGCTGATCCACCGGCGCGCGTCGTCCGCGTCGAAGCCCCGGTCCGGGTCCTCCAGCTGACGTTCGAGTTGTCCTTGTACGTCGTCCGGACGCGGCCCGCGTAGCGTGACCACGCCGTCGGTCAGAACCGGATGCTCAGCAGGGATCGGCACCCGGCCAAGTCAACAGCAAACGGGGGCTCAGCGCCCGACGGGAGAGAGTCCGAGTTGACGACCGAGCAGGCCGCGTGGGCGTCCGCCGAGCTTGGCCGCGATCTGGTCGAGGATCTGCGCCGCCGGCGTTTCCGGGTCGGTCATCGTCAGCGGGTTGCCCAGGTCGCCACCGCTGCGCAGCCGCTCGTCCAGCGGAATCTCGCCCAGCAACGGGATCTTGTACCCGAGCCGCGCCGACAGCGTCTCCGCCACCCGCGTCCCACCACCGGTGCCGAAGATCTCGATCCGGTGCTCCGGACCGCAGTGCGGACAGGGCAGGAAGGACATGTTCTCGACCACGCCCGCGACCCGCTGGTGCACCATCTGCGCCATTGTCCCGGCCCGCTCGGCCACCTCGGCGGCGGCCTCCTGCGGGGTCGTCACGACGATCACCTCGGCGCCGGTCAGCCGCTGGCCGACCGAGATCGCGATGTCGCCGGTACCGGGCGGCAGGTCGAGGAGCAGGACGTCGAGGTCGCCCCAGTACACGTCGGCCAACATCTGCACCAGCGCGCGGTCCAGGATCGGGCCGCGCCAGGCGACCACCTGGTCGCGCTTCGGCTTCAGCATGCCGATCGAGATCACCTTCACGCCGTGCGCGGGCACCGGCATGATCATGTCGTCCACCGCGGTCGGCCGCTGGTCCGCGACGCCGAACATGGCCGGCACCGAATGCCCGTAGATGTCCGCGTCCAGGACGCCGACCGACAACCCCTGCTTGGCCATCGCGACCGCGAGGTTGACGGTGACCGACGACTTGCCGACCCCGCCCTTGCCGGACGCGATCGCGAACACCTTGGTCAGCGAGTCCGGCCGGGAGAACGGGATCTCCTTCTCCGCCACCCCGCCGCGCAACTGGGTCTGCAGGGCGGCCCGCTGCTCCGCGGACATCACGCCGAGGTCGATCTCGACCCCGGTGACGCCGTCGAGTTTGCTGACCGCGGCGGTGGTGTCACGCCGCAGCGTGTCCTTCATCGGACAGCCGGCGACGGTCAGCAGGATCCGTACGGCGACCACGCCGTCGTCGCGGACGACGACCGACTCGACCATGCCGAGGTCCGTGATCGGCTTCTTGATCTCCGGATCCATGACGCCGCCGAGCGCCGTGGTCACCTGATCAGCAGTAGGAGCCATACCCCAAGGCTACGTGCTCCCCCGAAGTCCGCCGACCACAGTCCGTGTGACGTAGGCCCGGCAAGGCAACCCTAACCACCGCAATCCGGTCCCGACCGGCCAGCACGAGCGAGTCCGGGCGACGTACGGCCGACGACGTGTGGGCGACGTACGGCGGAAGGGTTGTCCCCTCGTGTTGCCGGTTCTCCCCGGTGATATGGCGAGAAGGGGACAGGGGAGCCGGATAACCCCTGAACGTGCCTGGGAGATGCCGGCGGACGTGCGGGCGACGTACGGCGGAGGAAGGGTTGTCCCCTCGTGTTGCCGGTTCTCCCCCCTTATACGGCTGGAGAAGGGGACACGTGAGGGGATAACCCCCTGAACGTGCCCGCGTGGTGCCGGCGGGCGTGCGGGGGGAGCCGGGGTGGTGCCGGCGGGCATGCGGGGAGAGCCGGGGTGGTGCCGGCGGGCATGCGGGAGAGCCGGAGCCGGGGAGCCGGGGCACGGGGTGGGGTGGGGTTAGAGCCCCGGGGCGCCGTAGACGGGGAACCAGCGGCTCAGGTCGGGCTCGAAGCGGAGGTCGGTGCCGATGATCGACTTGATCTGGAGCTCGGTGGCGTTGTCGCGGCGGTCCGGCCCGACCGGGACGAACGGGTACCAGGACCCGCGCTTGTACAGGTACACGAGCCCGAGCGACTTGGTGCCGTTGGTGAACGCGACCAGCGTGCACAGCAGGGCTGAACCGAAGCCTGCGTCGACGAGCGAGGTATTGACCGCGTGCAGGTCGGTGACGAGTCCTTCGACGTCATCGGGAGTCGTCTGCCGGACCAGCCAGGTGAAGCCGTAGGAGTCGGTGTGGCTGGTGAACTTGCCGTTGTCGAGGGCGAGCAGCTTGTCGACCTCCTCCCGGAGCGCCGAGAACCCGCCGCCCTCCGCGGCCTTGAAACAGACCGAACCGCTGCCAGTCGGCCGGTAGCCGGCCGCCGTGTCCAGGGTGATCGCGGCCGAGGGGAGGGAGAAGAGCTGGTCGAGGTTCGGCGGGACGGCTTTGCTCCGGCCGAGCAGGATGTCGAGAAGGCCCATGGGCTAAGCCTGCTCCCCCAACTCGCGAGCGATCACGCCGAGGCGGTCGAGTCGCGTTTCGAGCGACGGGTGGGTGGAGAAGAGCGACGAGAGGCTCAGGCCGCTGACGGCCGCCGGAGCGAAGAAGAACGCGTTGAAGGCCTCGGCCTGGCGCAGGTCGCGGGACGGGATCCGGGCGATGTCGCCGCTGATCTTGGTCAGCGCGGAGGCCAGCGCCGACGGTCGTCCGGTCAGCACTGCGGCAGCGCGGTCGGCGGCCAGCTCGCGGTACCGCGACAGGGCCCGCGTCAGCAGGAACGAGACGGCGTACACGACCGCGGACACCAGGACGATGGTCAGGACCACCAGCGCCGCGTTCTGGTCGCGGTTCCGGCCCAGGCCGCCGTACAGGCCGAATCGGGTGATCAGCCCGGCGAGGACGCCGAGGAACGACGCGATGGTCATCACGGCCACGTCCCGGTGGGCGACGTGGGACAGCTCGTGGGCGAGGACGCCCTCGAGTTCGTCGGCGTCCAGCCGGCGCATGATCCCGGTCGTCACGCAGACGACCGCCTTGTCCGGGTTGCGGCCGGTCGCGAACGCGTTCGGAAAATCGACGTCCGCGATGGCGACCTTCGGCTTGGGCATGTCCGCCAGCGCGCACAGCCGGTCGATCGCGCCGTGCAGCTGCGGCGCCTCCTCGGGGCTGACGATCTTGCCGCGCATCGCGTACAGCGCGATCCGGTCGGAGAACCAGTACTGCGCGAACAGCGCCCCACCCGCGATCACGACGGCCAGTACGGCGCTCTTCGTCAACGCGATCAGCAGGGCGACGAAAGCGACGTACAGCAGGCCGAGCAGGAAACTGGTGACGACCATCCGTCTGGTCAGCCCACGATCAGGCTTGAAGCGGCTCTTCATCGCATCGTCCTTCCTCACCTGCTAGCGAGCGTAGCTCGCACCCGTTAGGCCTCAGACGCGGTCGTCGTCGCGGCTCCTCACCTCCAGGTCGGCGAGCAGGGAGCGCAGTTCGGAGCGGAGGAAGTCGCGGGTGGCGACCTCGCCGACCGCCATCCGCAGTGAGGCCATCTCGCGGGCCAGGAACTCCATGTCCGCCCGGGTCCGGGAGTCGACGTCGCGGTCGCGCTCGTACTGGACCCGGTCGCGCGCCTCCTGCCGGTTCTGCGCCAGCAGGATGAGGGGAGCGGCGTACGACGCCTGCAGGCTCAACGCCAGCGTCAGGAAGATGAACGGGTACTCGTCGAACCGCAGACTCGCCGGGGCGAAGATGTTCCAGGCGACCCAGAACAGGATCGTCGCGGTCATGTAGACCAGGAACTGTCCGGTGCCGAGGAAGCGCGCGATCCGCTCCGAGAGCCGTCCGAACGCGTCGGCGTCGTACGTGGGCCGCGGCACGAACGTCCGGCGCAGGTCACGCGGGATGTCCAGCCGGGCGGTACTGCGGAGCAGTCGGCGATCGTCGGTGATGCGGTCGTCACGGGGCATTGCGGTCCACCTCCTGCGGTTCGGACTCGCGCCAGTCGTCGGGGAGCAGGTGGTCGAGGACGTCGTCCACGGTCACCGCTCCGAGCAGCCGGCCCTCGTCGTTGAGCACCGGCGCGGCCACCAGGTTGTAGGTGGCCAGGTACTTGCTGACCGCATGCAGACTGTCGTCCGGCCGCAGCCCGTCCAGGTCGGTGTCCAGTACGGCGGACACGAGCTCGGACGGTGGTTCGCGCAGCAGCCGCTGGATGTGGCCGACACCGATGAACCGCCCGGTGGGTGTCTCCAGTGGCGGCCTGCAGACGTAGATCATCGCGGCCAGCGCGGGACTCAGCTCAGCGTTCCGCACGTGCGCCAGAGCGTCCGCCACGGTCGCGTCGGCCGGCAGGATCACCGGCTCGGACGTCATCAGCCCACCGGCCGTGCGCTCCTCGTAGGTCAGCAGGCGCCGTACGTCCTCCGCCTCGTCGGGCTCCATCAACGTCAGCAGTCGCTCAGCGGTCTCGGTCGGCAGCTCGGCGATCAGGTCGGCCGCGTCGTCCGGTGACATCTCCTCGAGCACGTCCGCGGCCCGCTCGGTGTCCAGACCGGCCAGGATCTCCACCTGGTCGTCCTCCGGCAGCTCCTCCAGTACGTCGGCCAGCCGCTCGTCGTTCAGCGCGGCCGCGATCTCCTTGCGCCGCTTGGGGGACAGGTCGTGCAGTACGCCGGCCAGGTCGGCCGGCTTCATCGAGTCGAACGCGGCCAGGATGTGGGTTGCGCCCTGACCCTCTTCGACCTGGGCGAACCCGCTGACGTCGGTCCAGTCGAGCACATGGGACTGCCCACGGCTGCGGAACCGTTTGGCGCCCTCGCGGACCGCCACCTTCGACAGCACCCAGTCACGTGTCCGCCACTGCTCCATGGCCATGTCGAACACCACTGCGGTCGCGCCGGTCTCGGCGATGGTGACAGTGCGGTCCAGCATCTCGCCGAGCACCAGTACCTCGGTCGCCCGTTGCTCGAACCGGCGCATGTTCACCAGACCGGTGGTGATCACGTGCCCGGCGTCCACGGACGTCACCCGGGTCATCGGCAGGAAGATCCGCCGCCGGGTGAACACCTCCACCACCAGCCCGAGCACCCGCGGCGGCTGGGTGCCCTGCCGCATCATCGCCACGACGTCTCGGACCTTGCCGACGTGGTCCCCGTTCGGGTCATAGACGGGAAGACCAGCCAGCCGGGCCACATACACGCGCGACGGTGATCCAGTCATGCTCGAAGGCTAACCCGCAGACGCAGAGTCTCAGCTCAGGCGCGGGCGGCGGCGGATGCGGCGGTGCAGGGTGGTGGGTGGCTTACCTCGGGTGGTCGCCGGGGTCGCGATCGGTACCTCGGCGCGCGGCCGGTCGTCGTACTGGTCGGCGCGCTCGGTGATCTCGCCGGTGGGCTCCAGCACGAGCAGGTCGGCCTTGGTCTTCCACCGCTCGAGCTGTTTGTCCAGCTCGGCCGCATTCAGCCTCTGTGTGCGCAGTACCTGGGCCGCTGCCCTCCACTCCTCGCTCCCAGGCTCCAAACGTCGTACCCGCGCGTTCCAGCTCGCCAGCCGGTTGGTAGCAGGCTTCGCCGGTACGACGACCTCGACAGCACCTGCTGTGGCCAGTCCGGGGAGTGGCTGCTCCGCACCATCGGCCGCATCCGCCAGTACGACGTACTGCCCGTCGACGGTGGCGAACCAGGCCGGAGCCGGCCGGCCACCGTCCCACGACAACCAGACCAGGCCGGCCTTCTTCATGACACCGGCGATCTCGGCGGCAGCGTCTTCGATCGTCACGGGAGCAACACTGTCACATCGGACACACTCGGACCGGAAAGTGAGCCGGGTCACCGGAGCGTCGGCGGTTTCGCCGTACGCTGCCGGTGACCGGCGGGCAACTCCGAGGAGAGGGAACGGTGATGGCGGAGCAGGTCCAGACCGGGGCGGCGGGGCGGGGACAGAATCAGGCACTGCGCAGCAGGCGTTCGTGTCTGGCGACCCCCGGGTCGAACCCGCGGTTTCTGGCCAAGGCGAAGGGACTGGACGCCGACCAGGTGTTCCTCGACCTGGAGGACTCGGTCGCGCCGATCGCGAAGGTGGACGCGCGCAAGAACATCGTCGCCGCGCTGAACGAGGGCGGCTGGGGTACGAAGCTCCGCGTGGTCCGGGTGAACGACTGGACCACCGAATGGACCTACGCCGACGTGATCGAGGTCGTCGGCGGCGCCGGCCAGAACCTCGACTGCATCATGCTGCCGAAGGTGCAGACCGCCGAGCAGGTGGTCGCGCTCGACCTGCTGCTCACGCAGCTGGAGAAGGTGCACGGCCTGGAGCCGGGCCGGATCGGCATCGAGGCACAGATCGAGAACGCGCTCGGCCTGACCAACGTGAACGCGATCGCGCAGGCGTCGGCGCGGGTGGAGACGATCATCTTCGGCCCGGCCGACTTCATGGCGTCGATCAACATGAAGTCGCTGGTGGTCGGCGAGCAGCCGCCCGGGTACGACGTGGGCGACGCCTATCACTACATCCTGATGCAGATCCTGATGGCCGCGCGGGCGCACGGGAAGCAGGCGATCGACGGGCCGTACCTGCAGATCAAGGACGTCGACGGGTTCCGCCGGGTGGCCGGCCGGTCGGCCGCGCTCGGCTTCGACGGCAAGTGGGTGCTGCACCCGGACCAGATCGCCGCCGCGAACGAGGTCTACTCGCCGCGTCAGGACGACTACGACCACGCGGAGAACATCCTCGACGCCTACGACCACTTCACCTCGGCGGCCGGCGGTGCCCGCGGCGCGGTGATGCTCGGCGACGAGATGATCGACGAGGCCTCCCGCAAGATGGCCCTGGTCATCTCCGCCAAGGGCCGGGCCGCTGGCATGACCCGCACCGACATCTGGCAACCGGCCGACTGAGCTGCGCCAACCGTCAGGAGGCCAGCCGTCAGGAGGCGCGGCGCAGGCGGTCCAGGCCGTCCAGGAGGAGATCGAGCGCGAACTCGAACTCGAACTGGTCGTCGCACCCCGGGCCGACGACGGAGCCCTCCTCATGGGTGATCGCCGTGACCAGTTCGGTGATGTGCGGAAACCGCTCGGCCATTTCGGGTGGCGGCGGAGCCGGATCCGGGCCGGTGCCGGCGGTGTCTTCGAACAACTCCTGGGAGAACCCCAGCAGGCGGCTGCCCATCGCGTGCAGCGCGTGGTGGGTCAGGTCGATCGAGAAGCCCCCGGCCCGGAAGATCCCGATCATCGACTCCATGTAGTCCATCACCGCTGGAGTCGGGTCGGTCCGCGCCCTGGTCCGCTCCTCGATCACCCGGGACGCCCAGGGGTGCCGCAGTAGCACCTGGCGGGCCGACAGGATCCGCTGCCGGATCGTCGTCTTCCAGTCGGTGTCCACCGCCGGCGGGTCGATCTGGCCGACGATCGCATCGACCATGCCGTCCAGCAGTTCGTCCTTGTTGCGCACGTGCTTGTACAGCGCCATCGGAACGACGCCGAGCGCCTGCGCGATCCTGCGCATGCTGACGGCGTCGGCACCACCTTCGTCGGCCAGGTCGACGGCGGTGCCCAGGATCCGTTCCTTGCTCAACGGCACCCGGGGCTGCGCGGCGGCTTCGATCTGCGTGGCGATGTCCCTGGCCCCTTCCTTGAGAGCTGCACTGCCTTGAGAGCTGCACTGCCTTGAGAGCTGCACTGCCTTGACAGGTGTACGGCGTCCACCTAACGTACAAGGTACTACGGTGTACGCCGTACACCAGGTCAGCTGGGAGGGTGAGCAATGGTGACTTCCGACTTCCGCGACGATGCCTCCGCCGCGTACGCGGTGCACAAGGAGCTCGGGCCCGAGTACGAGCGTGCGGTGCTGGAAGCCTTCGTCGCCAATGCCGCCGAATCCATCAACCACCAGGTGGACGCCAGGCTGGCGCAGCACGGCTTCGGCGCACCCGCGCAGAACCCGGCGGCGGGCGAGCCGCAGCTGCCGGGCCTGAATCAACCGCGGCAGCCCGACAACTCGTACCTGGCCGTCCCGGTCTTCTCCTTGCTCCTCGGGGTCGTGGGGTCGCTGTGGCTGACGGCCGGCGCGCACGCCGAATCGGACGCCGTGTTCGCCATGTGGCTGGGGATCACCTTCGTCAACATCGTCTTCGCGCGGATGTTCAAGAGCATGCGGACGAGGTGATCCCCGAGCCTCAGCCGCGGGTCCAGACCTTGTAGATGCGGATCGGCATGGCCGGCGGGCCGTCCTGGTCCGGGTCGGCGATTCCGGCGGCGACCATCCGGTCGAAGGTCGACATGCCGAAGATCACCTGGCCCAGCACGGTGTAGTTCGGCGCGATGTTCGCGAACGAGTGCACCACGAAGAACTCACTGCCGTTGGTCCCCGGACCCTGGTTGCCGTAGGCAACGGTCCCGCGCGGGTAGGTCTCCTGGCCGGTGACCTCGTCCGGGAACTTGTACCCCGGACCGCCCTCCTCCTGCCGGTAGATGTCGCCGCACTGCAGCACTCCGAGCCGGGCCGAGTTGGTCAGCCGGAAGCACTGGGTGAAGTCGTAGAACCGGCTCTTGACCAGGTGCACGAAGTTGTGCACCCCGCAGGGCGCGTTGGTCCGGTCCATCCGGACCACGAACGGTCCGTAATTGGTCACGAAGTACACGTCGACCGTGCCCTT
This sequence comes from uncultured Actinomycetota bacterium, assembly GCA_963770725.1. Taxonomy (GTDB): domain Bacteria; phylum Actinomycetota; class Actinomycetes; order Propionibacteriales; family Kribbellaceae; genus Kribbella. The sequence goes on along the minus strand of CAVYQT010000001.1, from coordinate 392,836 downwards.
CGCCCGGGCGACCGGCGACGGGATCCGGACGGGCTTGGCGGCCGGGTTCTCCGGCGTCGGCGTGAACTCGCACTTCACCACCGGCTTCGGAAGACCGGCCGGAACAGGCGCGGCGGTCGCGGTGGCGGTCGTGGTGGTCAGCGTTGCGGCAATCAGGGCAGCCGCGATCATGGCGGTGATTGTTCGCTTCATGCGCTCAACGTAGTACCTCCATCGCTCTGTGCAGAGGTTCTGCAAGGAATCGGGCCAGAACTCGCTCTCGACGCCTGTGTTGCCTAAGGTGTTGCGGTCCGCTGCGGAAGGTGTGTGTGTGAACGGCGAGGTACTGGCAGGGCGTTACCGGCTGCTGACCCTGCTGGGCAGAGGCGGCGCGGGTGAGGTGTGGCAGGCCGAGGACACCGTGCTGGCCCGGCAGGTCGCGGTGAAGCTGCTCCGGCGGCTCGACGGTGACCCGATGGACGCGGTCGTGCGGTTCCGCGCGGAAGCGCAGGCGGCCGCGCGGCTGATGCACCCGAACGTCGTCGCGACGTACGACGTGGGTACTGCGGACGAGCACGTGTTCCTCGTGATGGAACTCGTTTCCGGCCCGGACCTGGCGAAGTTGATGCGTACCGCGGGTCTGCCGAGCGGCAAGCTGGTCGCCGACATCGCCACCCAGGGCGCGCGCGCTCTCGACGCGGCGCACGCGGCCGGCATCGTCCACCGCGACGTCAAGCCGGGCAACCTGCTGCTGGCGCCGGACGGCACGCTCAAGATCACCGACTTCGGTATCGCCAAGGGCGCCGGCACGGAGACCACCGGTGTCGGAGTGCTCCTGGGTACGGCGTCGTACGTCTCACCGGAGCAGGTCCGCGGCCAGTCCGCGACCCCGGCCAGCGACTGGTACTCCTTCGGCTGCGTCCTCTACGAACTCCTCGCCGGTACGCCGCCCTTCACCGGACCGGACGTGGAGTCGGTGATGCGCCAGCACCTGGACGCTGCCCCGGAGCCGATCAGCCGGGCAGACGTCGAGCCACCGCTCGCCAACCTCGTCCTGCAGTTGCTGGCGAAGAACCCGAAGGACCGCCCGTCCTCGGCCACCGACGTCACCGCTCTGCTCACGGCGGCCCCCACCACGCAGGTGCTGCCGTTCCTGCCCGCAGGGAACGCCGAGACCGCCGGGAACGCCGAGGAAGCTGGGGTTCTGCAGGTCGGGCACTGGGAGGAGGACTCCGGCGAGCCGGCCGCCACAGGGACGCACCGCGCTCCACGGAAGGACTTCCCGTTCGCCAAGGTGCTCGTGGCCATGGCCGTCGTGCTGGCCGCTGTGATCGGCGGTCTGATGTTGCGGGAGAGTGTGGCGACCGATCCGCCGGCTGCGGCCGGCGGGACGCCGTCCGCCCCGGTCGCGAAGGCGTCTGGCGCGCCCCAGACGACGAAGCCGACGCCGTCGAAGACTCCGTCCAAGAAACCGACGCCCAAGCCGAAGGAGACGCAGAACCCGCAGGCGGCACAGGTGCAGACGTTGCGGACGCTGGCCGCGCAGGTGCGGCAGACCGAGCAGAGCACCCGGAGCAAGGCTCCCCGCGAGGCGGCACGCGACCTCGACCAGGCCGCGGAAGCGCTGGACCACGGCAACACCGAGTCCGCGTCCAAGCACTTCTACGAGGCGCGCCAGCGCCTGCTCGAGGCTCAGCGGAACCACCGCTGGCAGAGCACTCCGCAGATCTCGGCACTCTTCGCCGCCGTGGGGCAGGTCCTGCCGCGGCCGGACGGCAACGACGGCGACGGCGAGCGCAACCAGGGCGACTAGCGGGCTGCTCGTCGTACCGGAGTGAGGCACGCGACCTCCGTCAGGTGGTCGGTGTCACAGCGGGTGTCACCTCGTGCCGGGATGCTGAGAACCGCGATACTCGCGGGTAAGGCGTACCGACACCCAAGGAGCCGACGATGAGCAGGTTGCAGCAGACCGAAGGGCTGACCGACATCCAGGAAGAGATCCTGAAGACGGTCCGCGCGTTCGTCGAGTCGGAGATCCTCCCGGTCGCCACCGAGCTGGAGCATCGCGACGAGTACCCGACCGAGATCGTCGAGGGCCTCAAGGAGCTCGGCCTGTTCGGCCTGATGATCCCGGAGGAGTACGGCGGCCTGGGCGAGTCGCTGCTCACCTACGCGCTCTGCGTCGAGGAGATCGCCCGCGGCTGGATGAGCGTGTCCGGCATCATCAACACCCACTTCATCGTCGCGTACATGCTGCTGCAGCACGGCACCGACGAGCAGAAGCAGAAGTACCTGCCGCGGATGGCGACCGGCGAGGTGCGCGGTGCGTTCTCGATGTCCGAGCCGGGCTGTGGTTCGGACGTGGCCGCGATCAAGACGAAGGCCGTCCGTGAGGGCGACACGTACATGATCAACGGCCAGAAGATGTGGCTGACCAACGGCGGTTCGGCGAACCTGGTCGCCGTACTGGTGAAGACCGACGAGCAGCAGGACTCGGTCTACAAGAACATGACCACCTTCCTGGTCGAGAAGGAGCCCGGGTTCGGCGAGGTGGACAAGGGTCTCGTCGTCCCGGGCAAGATCGAGAAGATGGGCTACAAGGGCGTCGACACCACCGAGCTGATCTTCGACGGCTACCGGATCGACGCCGGCCAGATCCTCGGCGGCGTACCGGGCAAGGGCTTCTACCAGATGATGGACGGTGTCGAGGTCGGCCGGGTGAACGTGGCCGCCCGCGGTTGCGGGGTGGCCCGGCGGGCGTTCGAGCTGGGGATCTCGTACGCGCAGCAGCGGGAGACGTTCGGCAAGAAGATCGCCGAGCACCAGGCGGTGCTGTTCCGGCTGGCCGACATGGCGGTGAAGGTCGAGGCCGCGCACGAGCTGATGGTGAAGGCGGCCCGGAAGAAGGACGCCGGCTCCCGCAACGACTTCGAGGCCGGCGTGGCCAAGTACCTGGCCAGCGAGTACTGCGCGCAGGTGGTGGAGGACTCGTTCCGGATCCACGGCGGGTACGGCTTCTCGAAGGAGTACGAGATCGAGCGGCTCTACCGGGAGGCGCCGATGCTGCTGATCGGCGAGGGGACGGCGGACATCCAGCGGATGATCATCGGCCGCCGGCTGCTGGAGGACTACAAGCTCTGACGGCTACAGGCCCTGACCCCGGTCGGCGGGGGCGAAGTCGCCGGTCAGGACGGCGCGCCCGAGCACGGTGAGGTCGTGCCGGACCGCCTGGCCCGCGCGGCGCGTGGTGATCAGGCCGGCGTCTCGCAGGATGCCCGCCTGCCGGCTGGCTCCGGCGAGCGAGATCTGGCACCGCTCCGCCAGCTCGGTCGTCGTACAGCCGTCCGCGATCGCCTTCAGCGCGGCGGCCCGCGTCGTACCGAGTAGTGCTGCCAGCGATTGCGACCGACTGTCCGCGGCGGTATGACGCAACAGGCCGGACACCTCCTGGACCGGGTACACGAGCACTGGCTGCAGCTGGGGGTCGTACAGCTTGGTCGGCGTCTTCCAGCAGAACACCGACGGCTGCAGTCGCAGCCCGCGCCCATCGAGATACAGCTCCCTGTCCGCGAAGTCGGAGACCTCCAGGACGGGCGCCTGCCACCGCACGGACGGGTGCAGCCTGCCCAGCAGCTCTTGCACCCCAGCACCGGTCAGGTGGCTCACCTGCCGCCGGCGGTCCGCCCTGACCAGCGTCTTGATCGATTCCCAGTACGGCGCGACGGCGTACTTGTGGTAGGCCCGCAGAGCGTGCCCCAGCCCTCGTACGGCGTCCGGACGTCCAGCCGCGAGCTCACGCGTCCACGTGGTGCGCGGACGTCGTACGGCGAGTATGTCCAGCTCGCGGCGGATGCGGCGGCGTGGAGTCGACAGGACCTGGTCGAGAGCCTCGTCGAAGGTGGCGGGCTGGTCGTCCGGGGTGAGGAAGTCCGGCGAGTAGCCGTGGGGTGGGGCCAACTCCAGCAGCCGGGTGGCGAGGCGGGGGAGCTGTCGCCGAGTGCGGTCACGCCAATGGCCGTAGTGGGTGACGCCCTCTCGGACCTGCAGCTGGTGCAGGCTGAGCAGCAGCTCCCACATCGGGTCCGGCGCCTCGGCCAGCGTCGTCCGCGCCAGGTCCAGACTGGTGAAGTGGATCCGCAGCAAGAGCACGCCTCCTTGACTCCTCGACCCCATGGTGACAGCCCGGCCTTTCAGATCGCTTTCACCGGGGCGGCAACCAGCCGGCGTGCTGGGTCGACAGGCGGGGCGGTGCCGGTCGGCCCAAGCACGCGGCGGGGCAGGGTCTAGGCGGTGACGCGGTACTGCGGTCGGCGGGCGGTGCCGGAGCCGTGGCCGGACAGCAGCCAGATCCCGAGCTGGGTGATCTCGTGGCGGACGGACGCACCGGCCCGGCGGGTGGTGATCAGCCCGGCCTCCCGCAGTACCGTCGCCTGATGGCTGGCCGCGGCGGGTGAGATCTTGCAGCGCTTCGCCAGTTCGGTCGTCGTGCACCCGTCGACAGCGGCTTCCAGCGCGGCCGCGCGGGTGGAGCCGAGCAGAGAGCCCAGCGGGTCGCTCGACGGCAGGGCATCCGTCGACTGCTGCCGCAGGATGCCGGGGGCGTGCTGGATCGGGTACACCAGGATCGGCTTCAGCTCCGGGTCGCGCAGCTTCGTCGGCACCTGCCAGCAGAACGCCGACGGCTGCAACTGGATGCCCCGGCCGTCCAGGTAGAGATCGCGGTCGTGCATGTCCAGCACCTGCAGCACCGGCGCCACCCACCGCACCCGCGGGTGCAGCGTTGACAGCAGCCGGTCCACGCCGTGCCGCGCGAGCGCGTCGCCGCGATGCGCATGGTCGGCCGACACATGCGTCCCGATCGACTTCCAGTACGGCGCGATCGCCGCGGCGTGGTAGGTCCGGATCGCCCGCCCCAGTTTGTGCAGCGAGGCCCGCTCGCCCTGGGCCAGCTCCCGCGTCCACGGCGACACCGGGCGGTACCTGCTCAACAGCTCCAGCTGCTGACGGATCTCCTGGCGCGGGGTCGCCAGTGTCATCTCCAGCGTGGTCTCGAAGTCCGGCCCGGCCTCGGCCGGAGTGAGGAAGTCGGGGGAGTAGCCCTTGGGCGGAGTCAGCTCCAGCAGCAGCCGCATCTGGTCCGGCGCGACCCTGGCCCGCACGTGCCGGCGCCAGTCTTCGAAGACCAGCCCGCCGTCGGACTGTTGCAGCATGTGCAGGCTGAGCAGCACCTCCCACAGCGGGGCGGGGGTGGCGGCGACCGTGACGCGTGCGAGATCCCTCGGCGTGAAATGAATCCGGAGCACGGCGGGCCCTCCCTGTGGTGCTGATGCCGCACGGCATCCCCCGATGCCGTCGGTCGCAGATCGTGGTGGATCGCTGACCGAAAGCGATGGGCGCATTCAACCAAGGGCCGCAGCCGCCGCACAACCGTTCGAACATTCCAAAAGGTCGGTAGTGGCTGCCGTGGCACAAGGTTGCCAGCGCGGCGATCAGAGCCAGTGGTTGCGCTTGAACAGCCGGTACAGCACGATGCACGCGGTCGCCATCACCGCGAGAACGGCGAAGTACGCGTACTTCAGCCGCAGTTCCGGCATGTAGTCGAAGTTCATCCCGTAGATCCCGGCGATCATCGTCGGCACCGCGATGATCGCCACCCAGGACGAGATCCGCCGCATGTCCTCGTTCTCGGACACCTGCACCTGGGCCAGTCCGGCCTGCAGGATCGAGCTGAGCAGCTCGTCGAACGAGATCACCTGCTCCTTCACCCGGATCAGGTGGTCGTCGACGTCGCGGAAGTAGTTCCTGGTCTCGTCGCTGATCAGCGGGTGCCGCAGCGTCGACAGCGCCCGCATCGGCCCGGTCAGCGGCGCCACGGCCCGCTTCAGCTCCAGCACCTCCCGCTTGAGCTGGTAGACCCGGTCGATGTTCCGCCAGCCACGCGGGGTGAACATCTCGGTCTCGATCAGGTCGATATCTGCCTGTACGGCGTCCGCGACCTCCAGGTACCGGTCGACCACATGGTCCGTGATGGCGTGCAGTACGACGCCCGGACCTGCGGCCAGGTGGTCCGGGTCCTGCTCGAGCTTCTGCCGCAGTCCGGTCAGCTCACTGTGTTCACCATGCCGGACGGTGACCACGAAACCGGGCCCGCAGAACACCATCACCTCACCGGTCGCCACCACCTCGCTGGTGGCGGTCAGGTCCCCGTGCGGCACGTACGTGACCGTCTTGAGTACGGCGAACAACGTCTCGTCGTACCGCTCGAGCTTGGGCCGCTGGTGCGCCTCGGTGGCGTCCTCCACTGCCAGCGGGTGCAGGCCGAACTCCTCGCCGATGATGGCCAGTTGCCGCTGGTTCGGCTGGAACAGGCCGATCCAGACGAAACCCTGCCCGCGCCGGGCCCGGCTGAGCGCCGCGGTGTAGGAGTTGACCTTGGTGTCGCGGCGGCCGGCCCGGTAGAACGCCCAGTCGACCAGGGCGCCGTCCAGCTTGCCGCTGGCGACCAGATCGGCCGGCTCCGGGACCCCCGGCGTACGCCGGGCGAAGACGCGTCCCATTCGGCGTGTTGCACCCATGTCCCACCGTCGCCCGGTCATCACGGCGAGGCTATCAAGGCGCGGTAACCAGCCGTCGGCAATGATGGGGGTGGAAGCACGTGGAGAGGAACGACGATGACCACGCAGGGCATGCCCTCGATGGACCCCCGGCCGAGCGGCCTGACAATCGGGACCTATGACACCTACCGGGAGGCGCAGCGCGCTGTCGACTACCTCTCGGACGAGAAGTTCCCGGTCGAGCACACGACCATCGTCGGCAACAACCTCCGCCAGGTGGAGAAGATCACCGGCCGGCTCACCTGGGGCAAGGCACTGACGGCCGGACTGGCCAGCGGTGCCTGGTTCGGTCTGTTCGTGGGGTCTGCTGCTCGGCCTGTTCACTTCCGGCAACTGGCTCGCCGCGCGTGCTCACCGGCGTGGTGCTCGGTGCCTTCTTCGGGCTGGTGTTCGGCGGCCTCGGGTACGCGCAGTCGGCCGGCCGGCGCGACTTCACCTCCCGGACCGCGGTGGTCGCGACGACGTACGACGTACTCTGCGACTTCAAGTTCGCCGAGGAGGCCCGGAACCACCTGGCCAAGCTGGCCCTCAAGGGTGAAGTCAGCCCTCGTGTCGCCGAGCAGCCCGTCCAGCGGCAGGCGCCGCTCCAGCAGCCGCACGACTGACGCCGGACGTCCGGCGCCGGGTGACGAAGGTCTCGCCCGGTTGAGAGGTAGGCCACGCGCGGGCTACTGCCCAGTCACGTCCGGATTCGGCAGCATGGGCTCGGAGACACCGGATAAGGAGAGCCGAGAGATGCAGTTCGGGCGCAGCTACGAGGAGTTCGAGGTCGGCGCGGTCTACAAGCACTGGCCGGGTAAGACGGTGACCGAGTACGACGACCACCTGTTCTGCCTGCTCACGATGAACCACCACCCGCTGCACCTGGACGCGAACTACGCGGTGGAGACCACCCAGTTCGGCAAGAACGTTGTGGTTGGCAACTACATCTACTCGATCCTGCTCGGGATGTCGGTCCCGGACGTGAGCGGCAAGGCGATCGCCAACCTGGAGATCGAGTCGCTCCGGCACGTCGCCCCCACCTTCCACGGCGACACCGTCTACGGCGAGACCGTGGTGCTGGACAAGTGGGAGTCGAAGTCCAAGGACGACCGCGGCGTCGTGTACGTCGAGACCAAGGGCTACAAGCAGGACGGCACGGTCGTCTGTCTGTTCCGCCGCAAGGTGATGGTCCCGAAGAACAACTACCTCGAGGCCCGCGGCGGCGAACAGCCCGGGCGTCCCACCCCAGCCTCCTGAATTTCGGACAGGTGCTCACCTCTGGCGCGCGGTGGTCGAAAGGTGCATTGTCAGAGGCGGGGGAATGGCCCTGGGTGGGGCGAAACAAATGCTTGACGCAATGACGTAGAACTCGTTTTGCCAACGGCCGATCGCAAAGTTTGACGGTCGACAGTCCCCCCGCAGCGGCATCCTAGGTCCGGGGGGACAGATGAGGTCACTACGAAGGATTGCGCGAGCGTTAAAACATAGGATCGTGAACAACGGCCGATGGCTGGCCTTGTCGCTGGCCGCGATCTGCCTGATCTTGTTGCGAGAGATCAGCCTCCTGCTGTCCTCCGTCGAGGCGCAGGGTGACCGTGCTTACGGCACTTCCGTCCTGACGAAGTTCAGGCTCACGCCCTGGAACGCTGATGACATTCGCGATGCCTGGGCGGTGTGGACCAGTCGGGAACTGGATGAACTGGTGCGATCGCTTCTCTTGTGGCATCTGAGCGTTGACACCGTCTTCATCATCATTTATGCCGTGACCCTCGTTCTCGTTTTCCGGACTGTGGTTGGCAAGGAATCCCGCCGCCCGTGGTGGGTGATCGGTAGCTTGGTGGTGGCGGATGTTCTGGAGAATGTCCTGACGCTGTTGCTGGTCGTCTTCCAGACGCCGGGAGTCTTCGCGATCCCGATCGCATTCATCAGCACCGTCAAATGGCTCATGGTGGTTCTGGTTCTGGGAACGGCATTCGTGGCCTTCTTGAACCGGCCGGACAACCTGGAACCAGCCAACGAACGTGCCTGGCGTCAGTGGCCCGGTGCGACTGCACAGCGACAGGCGACTCCCTGGGTCAGGCTGGCACCGCAGATCGTTGTTGTCGCTCTTTTCGGCGCGCTGGTCGCCCTTCCAGGCGGCGGACCGTTCGATCAGATTCCGGATGTCCTGCGGGGGTCTCTCGACTTCAGCCCGCGCTTCTGGGCGAGTCTCGCGGCCATTCCGTTCCTGGCCGCCGCCGTGACTGTCGCGGCGCGCAGGAGCAGCCTGTTGGATCTGTCCTCGACAGATCGAAAAGCCGGCTTGAGCAGCATCAACCTGTGGTGGCTGGCTGTCGGGGTCGCCGGCCTTCTTCTCGTCGTGTCTCTCCTCTTCGATGGGCCCAACGTTGCCTTGTTCGCGGCGCCGATCGTGCTGGTACTCCTTCTGCTTCTCTGCGAGGTGGTGCCGATGGTGGCCAGGTGGGTTGGTGGTCGCGAGCAACCCGGCGACACCGATCAACCCGGTTCCGTGGCCCTGCCAACTGAGCAAGAGGCCACGGACCTGCACCAATGGGCCGGGGCGCTAGCGGGCTTGGTCGTACTGTTTGCCGGCCTCGGGGGAGTACGGGCCACGGCCCGGCCTGTGCTCCTCAACGCCGGTGACGTCGGGACCCGGTGGTTCTGGTTCATCGGCGCGCTGGTCCTCACGACCGTTGCCAGTGCATTCGTTCACCGCATTGTGACTCAGGAACGGATGAAGAAGCCGGCACTGACCCGCGTCGGCATCCAGGGGATCGGAGGTCTGCTCGTGATCGGAACCATGCTTCTGGTGATCTGGCCCGCCTCGATCGCACCGAGAATCGGCACCACCAGCGTCATCGCACTGGCCTTCGCGGGCCTGGCTGTCGGTACCGGCGAGCTCAGCCGCTTGTCGTTGCGACGGCAGGTTTGGGCGCCGCTGGCAAGAATTTCACCTAAGCTCCGCCGAACGCCGTACTGGCTGTTGATTCTGGTCACCGGACTGCTGGCCACGGCACTGGATCGCAACGGCGGCTACCACGACGTGCGGCTGCACGAGCCGACCGACTACGCGCACGCTGACCTGAACGCGGCTTGGCAGACGTGGCTACAGAATCAGGACAGCTGTTCGACCGACCAGAAGACTCGTCAGCTGCTGCTGGTTGCCGCTCCAGGAGGTGGTATCAGAGCAGCGTACTGGACGGCGTCGACACTGGATCGGCTCTCCGATCCCTGCGCCGGTCCGGTGTTTGCCATCAGTTCGGTGTCGGGTGGCAGCCTCGGCGCGGCCCTCTGGTCGTACCCCGGGCCGGACGCCGCGGCGGCGACCGGCTCTGCCGCGGCCACGCTGCTGTCCTCGGACGACGGTCTCTCGACGGCAACGGCCGGTCTCCTGTTCCGCGACCTGCCTCGGAGCTTCGTTCCGTTCTCCGGTGGGTTCCGTGACCGAGCTCAACTGCTCGAGGACTCTTGGGCCGCTGACCTGGAGGCGATGAAGAAGGATGACCGACCGGTCTACGCCAAGGATGCGAATCTCGACCAGTTGACTGGAGGGAAACAATGGCAACCGGTCATGGTGTACAACGGCGCCTCGGCCGCGGACGGCTGCCGGGTCATAACCACGAACACCGGACAGCTCCAGCGTGATCAGGCGGCCTGTTTTGCCGGGTCGACCGGAACGGACACCCACGCGATCTCTGGAGCGCTCAACCCTCGCGACGATGCCATCATCGGTGGAAAGCTTGGAGCGGAGTGTCAACCGGCGACGGATCAAAGACCTCTCTCGATGCGTGCGACGACAGCGGCACTCATGTCGGCACGGTTTCCCTACGTCAGCCCGGCCGGAACGGTACGACGTTGCCTGGAACAGGCCCGGGGCCCGGAGGAGAAGGCAGAGGTCGGCGGGGACGAACCCAGCGACAAGCGGTCGGCAGTGACTCCGACGTACGTCGTCGATGGTGGTTATATCGAGAACACCGGGCTGCTCACGCTGCTGCAGCTGTGGCAGGTGCTCAAGCCGATGGTCGAGAAGCACAATGCCGAGACAGATGCGGTGAAGGTCGTGCCGTGGATCGTGGTGGCCGACAACCACTATCGCAGCAACGCCGCCGGAGCACACGTGGAGCGCATTGCCGAGACGACCGTACCTCTGGTTGCTCTCCGGCACGCGAAGAAGTCGTTCGGCACCAGTGCGCTGGAGCAGATCGCGACGCGGGAGATGTCGGTGTTCGGGGCCAGTGGCAATGGAGTGGCCGGCGGGCTGGTTGTCATCGCGCCACAAACCGCTCCCTCGATCGCCGCCCCGCTCGGCTGGGTGTTATCGGCTGACACCCGCGCCGAACTCGATGAGCAACTCACCAAGCAATGGTGCGAGTCCGCGGAGGGGTCACCTGTCCAAAGGCTGCACGACGCGCTAAAAGCACCTGACTGCTGGGAACACGAGCGGCCTGTCACCGGACAGGCCGCTCGCGGCCGCGGACTAATCGTTTAGAGGAAGAGCTCGATCACCGGCACTAGGACGTCGGGGCGCTGGATTGGGAGCTTCAGGGTCAGGGTGTCGGAGGAGACACCGCCCATGGTCGTGTTCTGCGCCGTCTGGTGCGGGTCGTTGACGATCCGCTTGATCTCCGACGCGTCGTTCAGCAACTGCGCGTACTTGACCTTCCCGGCCAGCCCGGGCAGGTGCACGTGGCCCATCGGCCACGAGAACAGGTGCAGGTAGAGCCGGTCGCCCTTCTGCGTGTACCGGCAGTCGCCCGGCGGCGTGAGCTCGCTCGGCCGCGCCCCGCGCACCGACCGCTCGTGCAGCCGGAACCACTCACCGATCGAGGACAGCGTGGCCAGCGCCCGCGGGTCGAACTCGCCCCGCCCGGTCGGCCCCACGTTGAGCAGCAGGTTGCCGTCCTTGGAGACCGAGTCGACCAGCATCTTCACCAGCAGCTCCGGCGACTTCCAGTCCAGGTTGTCGCGGTCGTAGCCCCAGCTGCCGTTGAGGGTCTGGCAGGCCTCCCACAGCACCGGCTGCCCGTCGCGCTGCATCGGGCCGTCCGGCTGGTACTGCTCCGGCGTGACGAAGTCGCCGGGGATGTCCAGCCGGTCGTTGATCAGGATGTCCGGCTGCAGTTCCCGGACCATCGCCATCAGTTCCACCGACCGCCAGTCGTCCTTGCCCTTGCCGTGACCGTCCCGGCCGTCGTCGTACGTGCGGCCCGGGTAGGAGAAGTCGAACCACATGATGTCGATCGGCCCGTAGTTCGTCAGCAGCTCACGGGTCTGCGCGTGCAGGTAGTCGGCGTACACCTGGACGTCCCGGCCGGCCGCCTTGGCGATGGCCTCCTCGTCGTCGCGCTGCGGGTGGACGAGGTCGATCGGGAACTCGGGGTGATGCCAGTCGATCAGCGAGTGGTAGAACCCGACGCCGAGCCCCTCGGCCCGGCACGCCTCGACGAACGGCCCGACCAGGTCCTTGCCCCACGCCGTTTTCGCGACCGTGTAGTCGGACACCTCGGAGTCCCACAGGCAGAAGCCCTCATGGTGCTTCGTCGTCAGTACGGCGTACTTCATGCCGGCCTCGCGCGCCGCGGCGGCCCACTTGCGCGGATCGTAGAGGTCGGGCTCGAAGTGGTCGAAGTACGGCTGGTAGTCCTCGTCGGTCAGCCGCTCGCGGTTCTTCACCCACTCGTGCCGGGCGGGCAGCGAGTACAGGCCCCAGTGGACGAACAGGCCGAACCGCCAGTCGCGGAACTTCTCGACGGCTGACGCGGGTGGCGCGTCGGTCATGTGGACACTCCTTGAAGTAGAGGTACGACGGTCATCGGCCACCCAGCCCCGTGACGAGGAGGCCGCGGACGAGATGCTTCTGCAGGAGGATGACGAGCAGGACGGTCGGCAGCATCGCCATCACCGACGCCGCCATCATCAGGTTCCACTGGGTGCCCTGCTGGCCGATGAACTGCGCCAGGCCGAGCGGCACGGTGCCCTTCTCCGCGACGCTGTTCACGATGATCAGCGGCCACAGGAAGCTGCCCCAGAAGCTGATGAAGGTGAACACGGTCAGCACCGCGATGGCCGGCCGGGCCAGCGGCAGCATGATCCGCAGGAACGAGCCGAACGGCCCGCACCCGTCCACCCGGGCGGCTTCCTCCAGTTCGGTCGGCACGGTCATGAAGAACTGCCGGAGCAGGAAGGTGCCGAACGCGGTGAACGCCCACGGCAGGATCAGCGCCCAGTAGCTGTCCACCCAGCCGAGTGACTGCATCAGCCAGTACATCGGCACGATCAGGACTTCCTGCGGCACCATCAAGGTGCCCAGGAACAGCACGAACAGTTGCTCACGGCCCCTGAACTTCAGCCGGGCGAACGCGTACGCCGACAGACTCGACGCGACCACCACGACCAGGGTGCCGACGAGCGCCACGAACAGGCTGTTCAGGAGGTACCGGCCGAACGGCGCGAAGGTGAACGCGTCGGCGTAGTTCTGCCAGCGGATCTCGGAGCCGAACAACTCGGGTGTCGGCGTGAACACCTCGTCGGCCGGTTTCAGCGAGGTCGAGACGGCGTACACCAACGGTCCGAGGAAGAGGATCGCGACGACGATCAGCAGGATGTGCGAGATCCCGCTGCGGACCTTGCGGACGGTGCTGCCGGTATCGGGTGTCGTGTGAAGTGTCGCCCTAAGCGTCATAGTGCACCCACCGCTTCTGGCCGAGGAACTGGATCGCGGTGATGCCCATGATGATCACGAACAGCACCCAGCCCGCGGCCGACGCGAGTCCCATGGTGAGGAACTGCCAGCCCTGGTTGTAGACGTACATGACGATGGTCTGGGTGGACACCCCCGGACCGCCCTGGGTCAGGATGAACGGCTGGGCGAACACCTGGAACGAGGTGATCAGCGTCATCGTGGTGGCGAAGAAGATCGACGGCGTGATCATCGGCCAGACGACGTACCAGAACCGCTGGAGCGGACCGGCGCCGTCGATCTGGGCCGACTCCAGTTGCGACTGCGGCACCTGGTCGAGGGCGGCGGAGAAGACCAGGAAGTTGTAGCCGAAGCCCTGCCAGACCGACATCGCGACGATCGACAACATTGCCCAGTTCGACGACCCGAGGAAGTTCGGGGCGGTGATCCCGAACCAGCTCTGCATGCTGGTGTCGATCAGGCCGTCGGGCTGGAACAGCAGCCGCCAGACCATCACGTTGGCCACCATCGGCGTCATCACCGGGATGAAGAACAGCACCCGGAACGCCTGCCGGCCCCTGATCGCCGGCCCCAGCCAGACCGCGAGCCCGAGCGAGACGATCACGTTCAGCGGTACGTACAGCACGACGAACAGCGCCGTGTTCAGCACCACCCGGCGGAACACCGGGTCGTTCAGCAGGTGGGTGTAGTTGTCGAAGCCGAGGAACGTGCGCTCGCCGAACACCGGCCAGTCGAACAGGCTGATCCCGAGGGCCATCGCGGTCGGGAACAGCGTGAACAACGCCAGCCCGGCCAGGCTCGGGGCCAGGAAGACGCCGGCGTACCGGCCGTCCCGCCGCAGCGCGGGCCGCCGCCGCCCCGCCGGGCGGCTGCCCGGCGGGACGCGCTCCGGAGGCGCGACAGTGGTTGTGTTCGTTGCCATTACGAACCGGCGCCCGCCTGGTCCTGGATGGTCTTCAGGGCCTGGTCCGGCGGGAGTTCGCCGTTCAGGGCCTGGGTCCCGAAGCGGTTGAGCAGGTCGGCGACCTGGACCCAGTTCTTCGAGGTGACCAGTGCGACCGAGTTCTCCGAGGCGTAGTCGATCGTCTCCTTCGCGCCGTCGATCCCCGCGGCAGTGAACCAGGCCGGGTGCGCGGCGGTACGGGCCGGGTACGCGCGGCCGGCCGCGGCCAGCGTGGTCAGCGGCTTCTCACCGGTCATCGACATGATCGCCTGGAACGCGGCGTCCGGCGTCTTGCAGGACCGGGAGATGCCGAAGCCCGAACCCGCGGTGTACGTCTTGGAGCCGTCGGCACCGGCCGGGATCGGCGCGATGCCGAGCTTGAACTTGACCTTGCCCTTGGTGTCGATCAGCGACCACGGCCCGTTGAGCTGCATCGCTGCCTTGCCGGCGGCGAACTGCTGGGTCTCGAAGTCGGGGTTGCCGCCCGGTACCTGCGGCGCGATCTTGTCGGTCTTGACGAAGTCGGCGTACTCGGAGAATCCGTCGACGAACTTCTGGTCGGTGAGGGCGAGCTTGCCGTCGGCGAGCGGCTCCGCGCCGGTCATCGTCCGCACCCAGGCGGTCACGCCGAGGTCACCAGGAGTCGTCACCAGGCCCGACCGCCCGGAGGCGGTGAGGTTCTTCGCGGCCGCCTTGAACTCGTCCATCGTCCAGCCCGGCTTCGGTTCGGCCACGCCCGCGGCCTTGAACATGTCGCGGTTGTAGAAGATCACCATCGGGCCGGAGTCGTACGGGATCGCGATCTGCTTCCCGTCGGCCTTCAGCCCGTCCATGATCGGCTTGTCGAACTCCTCGGTCTTCAGACCGTACTTCTGCATCAGCTCGTCCAGCGGAAGCATGGCGTTCGCGTACGACGCGAGTCGCAGACTCTGCATGCCGATGATGCAGGGGGCCTTGCCGCCGGCGAGCAAGGTGCCGATCTTGGCCCAGTAGTTGTTCCAGTCGGTGCCCTGGAGCTTGACCGTGATCCCGGCATGATCGGTGGTTGCCTGGTCGGCGACCTTCTGCCAGGCTGCCTGGTCCTCGGTCCCGCCGACCCAGAACGACCAGGTCAGGTCGGCCTTGTCGGCGGATCCCGCGCTGTCGCTGCCACCGCTGCCGTCGTTGCCCCCACACGCGGCCACGGCGGTCAGCGCGAGGGCCGACAAGGTGGCGATCGCCCAGCGGCGGGCTCGCGCTGGTGTTCGGTACATCCTGACCTCCAGGGGAACTGATACCTCGAGAACGAACTGATTCATCCGATCTATATGCCGTCCTCTTGACATGAGTCAACAGTTCGTGGCCTTATTTCAGGGTCGAAACCAAACTCTGAGCGTGAAGAACTCGCCCAGACATCCGATGTGTGCGACGCTGACATCGGATGTTTCCACCAGGAGGTGTGTGTGCGGGTCACCGACGAGGCGATCGACCGGATCAAGCAGATGATCGTCACCGGCGAGCTGCGGCCCGGTGACCGGTTGCCGCGCGAGCCGGATCTGGCCGCGCGCCTCGGCCTGTCCCGGAGCTCGCTGCGCGAGGCGGTCAAGGCGCTCGCGCTGATCCGGGTGCTCGAGGTCCGTCAGGGTGACGGCACGTTCGTGACGAGTCTCGATCCGGCGCTGCTGATGGAGACGATGGGCTTCGTCCTCGACCTGCACCAGGACGCCTCCGTACTGGAGTTCTTCGAGGTACGGCGGATCCTCGAGCCGGCCGCGGCCGCACGGGCCGCCCTGCGGATGGCGGACGCGGACATCGCCACATTGCGCAAGTTGCTGGACGAGCTCGGTCCGGAGCCGTCGGTGGAGGATCTGCTCGCCAGTGACGTGGAGTTCCATCGGCTGCTCGCGATCGGCAGCGGCAACCGCGCGCTCGCCTCGATCATCGACAGCCTGCGCCAGCCGACCTACCGGGCCCGGATCTGGCGCGGCCTGACCCAGAACGACGCCGTCGCCCGGACGCTGGCCGAACACCGGGCGATCCTCGACGCGATCGAGGGGCGCGAACCGGAGGTGGCCAGGTCCTGGGCGACGGTGCACATCGCCGGCGTCGAACGCTGGATCCAGGAAGCGCTCAATCTTGATGACGTGGCGCAAGCTCCAGCAGGACGGCGGAAGGCATCGGCAACGTCAGCTCGAGTGCTGAGCCGGTCCGCTCCAGTGGAGTACTGACAAGCCGGCTGCGTTCGGCCAGCTCCGTCAACTGCTCGTCGCTCGGCCAGTCGCCGATACCGAGTTCGGCCGCCGCGGCGGCGACGTCGCCGACTCCGATGCCCAGCCTGGTGGCTGTGGCCTGCCAGGACGGATCCACCCCGGGCAGCTCGACGCGGACCGTCCTGGACAGTTCCGGTGCACCGTCGGCCTTGGTCTGGTCGAGGGTGAGATTCCACAGCAGTACGGCGATCCGCTCGCGATCCCGCGAGGCCCAAGCCTCCACCAGACTCCCGCCGCCGTCGCCGGTCAGTGTCACCGGCAGCTCCACCGGACCGAGCCGGCTCAGCATGCTCATCGCGTGGTACCGCGGCTTCGCCAGTCCACCCACGGTCTGCAGGCCGAAACCGCCGTGCAGGAGCCGCGGCGGGCGACCCAGCTCCTCGAAGTGGTCGGATGCGACCCAATAGGCCAATGCGTCCACGCGACCGGCCGCCGACCGCATCCCGCGCAGCAGGAAGACACCGGAGAACACCGAGTCGTTGATCGGGTTGAAGTGCGTCGGCGTCACACCCCACTCGGTCCACAGGATCCGCGCCTCGCTGAACCCATGCCGATCCAGCGAAGCGCGGACGTCGAGCGGCGGACTCCCGTAGGTGTGCGTCGACACGAAGTCCACCGGTGATCCGTTCGCGGCCGCATGGGCCAGCAGATCGTCGACCCAGCCGGCCGCGGCCGACGACGGCCCGCCGATCGCGAGTCGTGCGTCGACCGACTTCACCGCCGCCGCGGTCGCGTCGTACAGGTGGAGCCACTCGGCCTTGGTGCCGGACCAGAACACCTCCAGGTTGGCCTCGTTCCAGACCTCGAAGTCCCAGGTGAGCACCTCGTCGAGGCCGTACCGCTCGACCAGGTGGCGCACCAGTTCACGGACCAGGTCGTGCCAGCGCTCGTACGACTTCGGCGGCGAGATGATCGCGCCGTACGCGAACACGGTCTTCGACGGGTCACTGGCCAGGTCGCGCGGCATGAAGCCGAGCTCGACCACCGGCCGTAGCCCGATCGCGAGCAGCTTGTCGTAGATCGCGTCGACGACAGCGAAGTCGTACGACGGTTCGCCGCCGACCTCGGTGTAGACCCGGGTGTCGTCGTGGAAGATCGCGTGCGCCCGGACCGTCCGGACCCCGATCTCGTCGTGCATCCGCCGCAGCGCCTGCTCGAGCTCGGCACCGATCTCGTGTCCGCCGCTGCGCTCGGTGCAGAGCAGCTGACTGAGCCGCTCGCTGCCGACGATCGGGACCCACGGCGTGGCCAACTCGACGCCCTCGGCAACCAGGTCGACGGTCACCGACACCACCGGAACCGTGCCGTCGGCAACCAACGGCATCGCACCGACGACGGCACTCGCGCGACCGGCCACAGTCACCTCGGGAACGCTCGCGACCGCGTACCGGTACGGCGTCCCCGGGGTGCACGTGGTGTCGACGTACGGCGGCGCCGGGACCGACAGGACGTCACCACTGTGGTGGTCGACCGGCTCGAGCTTCCCGTGGTCGCCGGCCGACCGCAGGATCAAGTAGCCGGCGGCGCCGTCCACCGGCGACCAGTCGATCGTCACCTGGCCGACGCCACCGATCGCTGAGACCTCCTTCGGCGGATCGAGGTCCGGGAAGGTGAACTCGCGCTCCTCGTCGCTGCGGAGCGCGATCCGCTCGTCCCAGTCGGTCTTGGCGTCCTGCTGCATGCATCAATCTCTCTCTGGTTGTTACGTCCGAAGAACCGAGGGCTATAGGCTACGAATCTTCGGACGCAACGGGGTGGACAGGGCTATTCGAGGCCGGATTCGAACTGCTCCATCGCGATCAGTGGCCGGATCCGCTGCTCGACCTGGGGGCTGCTGAAGCTCCGCCGGACCAGGTCGTTGGCGAAGACGTTGCCGATGGCACCGAGCACCATCGCCTGGTCGAGGGCGAGGTAGCGCTTGGCGATCAGGCCGGACTTCACCGCGACCGAGTCGTAGAAGCCGCCCCCGCCGTACGCGTGCAGGTTCTTCTCGATCCGGCTCAGGTTGTCGATCGCCTGCTGGGGTGCGTACGCCATCGCGAGGAACGCCGCATGTGGGGTGACCACGCCGTCGCCGAAGACCGGGTTCGGGTTCACGCCGTCGCGGCAGCCCTCGAAGCCGGCGTCGTAGTTCGTCGCCTCCAGGTCGGACGGGTAGCCGCCCGGGTCCATCCCGATCGCGTCGACGCCGTAGACGGAGTAGCCGCCTTTGGGGTTCGAGGCGGGGGAGAAGCCCCAGTAGCCGTACTTGGCATCGTCCATACCGTGCTCGATGTGCGCGCGGACGGTCAGCGGGTGGTTGATGCCCCAGCTGCGCGGCGCCCAGGTTGCCTCGGGGATGAACAGGTCCGGCATCAGCGACTCGAACATGTCGCCGCCCCAGGACGGCACCAGCCGCATCCCGCGGTAGGAGTAGGTGCCCTCGAAGACGTCGAGCCCGAGATACGTCCGGTGCACACCCTTGGGGCGCTGCTCCACCCACGACCAGTCGCACGAGTCCGGGAAGGTCCGGTAGGTGGCGAAGTACTGCGTGTGCGGGACCTGTCCGAGCGCGAAGCCGACGTACCCCGCGATCCGCGCCTCGGTGTTGCACGTGTCGTAGTGGAACTTGCGGTAGTACACGTCCGGACCGGTGCCGGCGTGGTTGCCCTTGTCGGTCTCCTCGTCCGGCGGCGGGGTCTCGAAGAAGCCGCCCCGCATCAGTCCGCCGGGCCTGGCCGCGGGGTTGTAGTAGGCGAAGTTCATCTTGCTCAGCAGGGATTCGGCCAGCCGGCCGGCGCCCGGCTCGGCGTTGCGAACGACCATCAGTGCGCAGGCGAGCCACCCGTTGTCGACGCTGGACACGAACGGCGTGATCGGCCTGGTCCCGTCCGGGTCCGTGTACAGCACCTCGCCGGTCGACTCGTCGTACCAGTTGAAGTACATGCCGCTCGGATCGTGGTGGTCGACCATCGACATCGTGGTGAGCGTCTGCCTGATCCGCCGCAGGGATTCGCCAGGGGAGATGATGCCGAGCTCACGGGCGACGATCGTGCTCCACAGATAGCCGCCGATGTTGGTGGGGGAGGTGTAGCGACTGCGGACCGGGTTCGTCACGGACTCGCCGATGTTGTCGGCGGGCAGGCCGGTCTTCTCGTCGGTCATCGCGACCAGGCTGCGCCAGGTGTCGCGGGCCCAGCGACCGACGAGTGCACGATCGGCCCGGGTAGGGCGCCAGTTGCCTTTGAGCAGCGCGCCCGGGTCGGGTTTTCCGGCGTACGCCGTACCACTGGTGGCACCGATGAGAGCGACGGAGCCGGTGGCGGTGAGCAGGGTTCGGCGACTGATGTTGGCGGTCATCTACGTCTCCAGACAGTTATTTGAGGCCGGTGATCGCAATGCCCTTGGTGACATGGCGCTGGAAGGCGAGGAACATCACCAGCACAGGTATGACGACCACGACCGCGCCGGCCATCAACAGGCCGAAGTTCTGCGCGTTCTGGCCTTTCGAGTACAGCGCCAGGGCGACGGGAAGGGTGTACTGGTCCTCGGTCTGGGCGATCACCAGCGGCCAGAGGAAGTTGTTCCAGGACCCGAGGAAGGTGAGGATGCCGAGCGTGGCCAGGGCCGGCTTGGTCAGCGGCAGCATGATCCGGGCGAAGATGCCCAGTTCGCTGCTGCCGTCCACCCGGCCGGCGTCCATCAGGTCGTCCGGCAGCCCGAGGAAGAACTGCCGCATCAGGAACACGCCGAAGGGCGAGACCAGGAACGGCAGGATCAGGCCGGGATAGCTGTTCGCCAGCCCGGCGTTGGTGACGAGGACGAACAGCGGCACGAAGGTGACCATGCCGGGGATCATCAAGGTGGCCATCACCAGCACGAACAGGGCGTTGCGGCCCTTGAACCGCAGTTTGGCCAGTGCGTACCCGATCATCGAGCAGAAGGCCAGGTTCCCGGCCGTCACCGCCAGCGCGACCACCGTCGAGTTGAGGAAGTAGCGCGGGAAGTTGGCCTTGTTGGACAGGTCCACGTAGTTCTGTGCGGTCGGCTGCTCCGGCCACCAGGTCGGCGGGACCCGGAGCAGTTCGCCCTGGGTCTTGAAACTGCCCAGGAGCATCCAGGCGAACGGTGCCGCCACGGCGACCAGGCCGAGCACTCCGATCAGGTAGATCCACCAGGTACGGCGCATCACTTCTCCCTCAGCACCCGGAACTGGATGAACGTGACGACCGCGATCACGACGAACAGCAGGTAGGCCATCGACGTGGCCAGGCCGTAGTTGCCGAAGCCGAACTGCTGGTAGGTGTACATCGACACCGAGATGGTGCTGTTCAGCGGACCGCCTTCGGTCATCACGAACGGTTCCTCGAAGAACTGCAGGTAGCCGATCCCGGTCGTCACGCTGCAGAACAGGATCGTCGGCCGGAGCAACGGCAGGATCAGGAACCGGAACCGTTGCCAGGGGCCCGCACCGTCGATCTGGCCGGCCTCCTCGACCGACTGCGGGATGCCCTGCAGCCCGGCCAGGAAGATGATCATCGCGGCCCCGAAGTTCCGCCAGACCGCCATCGCGATCAGTGACGGCATCGCCCAGGTCTTCGACGCCAGCCAGTTCGGCCCGTCGATACCGACCCAGCCGAGCGCCGTGTTCAGCAGACCGGAGTCCGGGGCCAGGACGAACCGCCAGATCACCGCGATCGCGACGATCGACGTCACCACCGGGAGGTAGTAGGCGACCTTGAACAGGCCCTGGAACTTCTTCACACCGCGGTCCAGCAGGACCGCGGCGCCCAGCGCGGCGACCAGGGTCAGCGGTACGCCGATGACGACGAAGTACGCGGTGTTGAACGCGGCCTTCCGGAACGTCTCGTCCTGGAGTGCCTTGAGATAGTTCTCGAGACCGACCCCGTTCACCGCGAACGGTGTCCGGAGATCGCGCTGCCGCATGTCGGTGAAGCTGGTCAGCAACGACCCCAGCACCGGCCCGGCGGTGAACGCCAGGAACAGCACCGCGAACGGCAGCACCAGGATCCACGCGGTCGCGGTCTGGTGATCGAGCCGCCCTCGCCGCGAACGCCCGGGTGGTGGGTTGCCGGGTGCCACCCGGGCCTTCGACTCCGTGACAGTGGACATCAGCTCAGCTACCGCCGGTACCGATCGACGTGGCTTTGGCCTGGGTGGCTTTGGCGGTCTCGGCGGGCGACTGACCCGCCTTCGCCATCTTCTCGATCTCGGTGTCGAAGGCGTTCGCGACCTGCTCCCAGTTCACGATCGCCGGCGGCGCCTTGGCCGACTCGAGCTGCTTGCCGAACACCGGCAGCAGCGGGTCGGACGAAATACTCGGGTCCTCCCACGCGCTCTTCACCGCGGGCAGGTCGGACGACATCTTGAACCAGGCGGCCTGCGTCTTCGGGTCGGACAGGAACTTGACCAGCTTCCAGGCGCTGTCCTTGTTCTTCGAGTTCTTGAACACGACGAAGTTGGAGCCGCCGACGAACGACGTGGAGGTCTTGTTCTTCGGGATCTCGAAGACGCCGATGTTCGGCTTGATCGCGTCACCGCCGAGTTTGGCGATCGAGCCCGCCATCCACGGTCCGGAGATGAACATCGGCACCTGGCCGTTGACGAACTGCGCCTCGGTCTGGTTCGGCGGCAGGTCGGTACCGGCCAGCTTCTCGGTGAAGAAGCTCTGGTAGTAGGTCAGCCCCTCCTGCATCTCCGGCGTGTCGAAGGTGAACTCCTTCTGGTCCTCGGTGGTGAGGTCCGCACCGGCGGACCAGGAGAACGGCATCACCGTCTGCCAGGACCCGCTGCCGCCCGGCTGCAGGTTGATCCCGTACTTGGCGCCGGTCTTCTCCTTCATCGCCTTCGCCATCGCCTTCAGGCCGTCCCAGTCGGTCGGCGGCGTGGTGACGCCGGCCTTCGCGGCCAGGTCCTTGCGGTAGTACACCAACCGCGTCTCGACGTACCAGGGAACGCCGTACTGCGTCCCGCCGACCTTGGTGGTGTCCAGCGCGCCGGGGTAGAAGCCCTCGTTGTCGAAGCCCTCCGGAGTCGGGTCGAGGGCGCCGAGGTCGGCGAACTCGCCCATCCAGGTGGTGCCGACCATCGCGGCGTCCGGCAGCGTCTGCGCGGTGATCGCGGTGGTGAACTTGTTGTGCGCGGCGTCCCACGGGATCGGCGTGACGGTGACCTTCGCCTCTGGGTTGGCCTGCTGGAACTGCTCCATCAGCTTGGGCAGGTTCTCGCCCTCGGTGCCCATCGCCCAGACGGTCAGGTTGCCGGTGGCCGGCCCTTCGCTGACCGTCGTGGTCGCCTGCGAACCCCCGCTGGGGGAGTCCTCCGACCTGCCACACCCTGCCAAGGCAAGGGCTGTGGCCGTGATCGCAGCGCTGCCGATCACCAGCCGGCGGCGGATGCTGTGGGTGATCATCTGTATCTCCTTACTCGGTTACTGCTTGCAGCTGTCTCATTCGTCGCCCGCCCCGCCGCCCCGGTCAGGCGGGTCCCGTGCCGCAGCTGGCCCGCAGCACGAGTTGTGTTGCCAGTACGTCGTTCCGCGCCCGGGCCCGTTCTCCGGTCACCCGCTCGTGAAGTCGTTGTGCCGCCAGCCGGCCGAGCTCGGTCATCGGCTGCCGGACCGTGGTCAGTCCCGGCGACACATACCGTGCCGCCATCACGTCGTCCCACCCGGTGACGACAATGTCCTTCGGTACGGCGACACCCGCCGCGAGCAGCGTCTGGAGCGCCGCCAGGGCGATCTCGTCGTTCGCACACACCAGCCCTCCGGGTCCCACCGTTCCCTTCCGCGGGTTGATTGCCCGCAGCACCTTCTCGGCCACCTCCACGCCGGCCGCCTCGGTGAACGGGACCCGCTCGGGCTTGGGAACGGGCAGCCCGCGGTTCTCGTGGGCCTTGGCGAATCCGGCGTACCGCTCGGCGACGTCGTACCCGCTGGCCGGATCACCCGCGAAGAGCAGGTTGGTGCGGCCGTGGTCGAGCAGCCGGGTGGTGAGCCGCTCGGCGCTCGCCGCGCTCTCGCTGCGGATCGAGTCGCAGCCGGTGACCGGCGGACGGGCGATCAGCACGATCGGTACGTCGGCCTTGCGCAGGCTCTGGATCGTGGGCAGGTCCAGAGCGTTGCCGTGGACAACGATCCCGTCGACCCGGCCGGCCAGGTCACGGACCGTGCGGCGCGGATCGGGGTTGCCGTGGGTGACCGTGATGATGACGCTCTGGCCGTGCTCGCCGGCCCAGCGTTCGTAGCCCATCAGCAGGTCGCCGTAGAACGGGCCGGCCAGGTCGGGCAGCACGAGTCCATGCGCCTCATGCCGTTGTACCGCCAGGCTGCGGGCGGCGCGCAGCGGTACGTAGTTGAGCTCGCGTGCCGCCTGACCGACCCGGGTCCGCGCCTTCTCCGATACCGGTCCAGTCCCTTGCAGGACACGCGAAACCGTCGCGATCGACAGCTTCGCGCGGGCCGCGACGTCATAGATCGTCGGCGGCCGGCCGGTGGATCCGGAGGCCACTGCTCGCTCCTGGGGGTCGGAGTGGAAGCGCTTACAGTTTTCGACCCTGCCCTGTCCGGGGTGGGTTGGTCAAGACCTCGGGTGCCATCTGGGACGATGCGGCTCACATTTGCGAGGATGGGAACGTGACCACACCTGAACGCGCGGACAAACTGTTCCTGATCCGCCACGGCGAGACCGAGTGGAGCAAGTCCGGCCGGCACACGTCGACCACCGACCTCCCGCTGACCGCGGACGGTGAAGAGGTGGCCGCTTCGCTGACGGAGAGACTGGCAGGGGAGACCTTCGACCTGGTGCTCACGTCGCCGCGGCAGCGCGCCCGCCGGACGGCGGAACTCGCGGGCTTCGGCGATGCCGAGGTGGACGACGACCTGGTCGAATGGGACTACGGGGACTACGAAGGCATCACCACCGCGGAGATCCGCAAGACCGTGCCGGGGTGGACGGTCTGGGCGCATCCGGTACCCAACGGCGAAACGCCCGCCCAGGTCGCCGCCCGGCTCGACCGCGTGAACGCTCGCATCGCCGCCGTACCCGGTGATGTGCTCGTCTTCGGTCACTCACACGCGTTGCGCGCGCTGACCGCCCGCTGGCTGGAGCTCGATGTCACCGAGGGTCGCCACTTCGTCCTGAACACCGCCACCGTCTCGGTGCTCGGCTGGGAGCGAGGCTCACCGGCGATCCACCGCTGGAACAACGAATAGCTCGATCGTGCAGTGCTGGCGGAATCCGAGTCCGGCGTACACGGACCGTCCGGCCGGCGACGACCCCAGGACGCCGTACTCGACGTCGCGGGCCCGGTGCAGAGCGGCGTACGTGATGGCTGCCCCGATGCCGCGACGGCGGGCCTCGGGGACGGTCATCACGAAGTAGATCCCGGCCACGCCGGCCGCGAGGTAGACGGTTGTGGTCGCGACCGGTTCGCCGTCGAGGAAGCCGAGGTAGTGGCGCCACGGATCGCCGTACCCGAGCCGCCGGTAGACGCTTGCGACCCACTGGGCTTCCTTCTCGCCCTCGCCGAACCCGCGACCGAGCGTCGCCGCCCAGATCGCGAGGTCGTCGTCGGTCTGCACCCGGGTGATCTCGAGCCCGGACACGATCGGCGGCGTTCGCAGCTCCGAGAGCCTCACCGCCATGCCCGGCTCACTGCCGTCGGACGTGAAACCGGCCTCGAGCAATCGCTTGCCGAGCTCAGCCGGACGCATCGATGGGCCGACATGCCAGCTTCCTGGTACGTCGTACTGCCGCATCACCTGGAGTGACGCGGCGATCGTCTCGTCGACGTCCCCGGGTTGCAGGTCGGCCGCGACCACCGCGTTGTGATAGTCGAGTGGTGAGCCGCCGATCGTCCAGCGCACGGTGCCGTCGTCCCGCTGCACCCCACCACCGCCGACACCCATCGCCATCAGCAACTCGGCCGCGTTCTCCTCGATCGCTCGCACCAGTTCGGCGTCGTCCACCGCCCCAGTGTGCGCGATCAGGCGAACGCGGCGCGATGGGTTTCCAGCCAGCCCCGGAAGGTCCCGGCGGGACGACCGAGCACCTGCTCGACTCGTCTGGATCAGCCCGGGAGGGCGTTCCACTGGGCGAGGGTGGAGGCGAGGAGGGTGGCGGTGGGGAGGTTGTCGAACTCGTCACGGCTGACGAACTTCGCGTCGCTCGCGTCGTCGCCAGGGGTGAGCGTGCCGCCGATCGCCGCGGCCTCGTAGTCGCGGATCACGTAGAGCTGGCCGTTCGGGCCGTCGCGTTCGACCTCACCGACCAAGGGGCCGACCTTCACTGTGAGTCCGGTCTCCTCGGCGACCTCACGCGCCACCGCGGTCGGATCGTCCTCGCCCGGCTCGACCCGGCCGCCCGGCAGAGACCACAGGCCGCGACTGGGTTCGTTGGCCCGGCGTACCACGAGCAGGCGGTGTTGGTCGTCGTACACGAGAGCCCCGACGCAGTCGACGCGGTGCGCATCCATGCCACCAGACGATAAGCCCTGTCTGGGGACAACTGGCCGGTTCTCGGGTCGGGCGCAGATACCATCACCCGTGACAGTTGTCCATGGAAGGGATCCGGCCCCGCTCGTGCGTATCGACCTGCACACCCATTCGAACCGCTCGGACGGCACCGACCCGGTGGACGTCCTGATGGCGCATGCCAAGCGGGCCGGCCTGGACGTGATCGCGCTCACGGATCACGACACGGCCGACGGGTGGGCCGACGGCCGGCGCGCCGCGGAGGACCTCGCGATCGGATTCGTCCCCGGGATCGAGATCTCCTGCAAGCTCAGAGGCATCAGCGTCCACCTGCTCGGGTACCTGCCCGATCCGTCGTACCCGGCGCTGGCCGAGGAGCTGCGGATCGTCCGCGACGGCCGGACCGACCGGATCCCGTCGATCGTCGCCCGGCTGAACGGCCTCGGCGTCGACCTGACCGTCGACGAGGTGCTCGCCCAGGCGACCGGTACGCCGTCGGTCGGGCGGCCGCACGTGGCCGACGCGCTGGTCGCCAACGGCACGGTCGCCAACCGGAGTGAGGCGTTCGACCGGTTCCTCGCCGACGGCAGGCCCGGGCACGTGTCGCACTACGCGATCGAGCCGGGCCGCGCGATCGACCTGGTCCGCGAGGCCGGCGGCGTACCGATCATCGCCCACCCCTGGGGCCGGTCCAGTTACCGGGTGATGACCGCGGACACCATCGCCCGGCTGGTCGAGGATCACGGCCTGGCCGGGATCGAGATCGACCACCAGGACCACTCGGCGGACTCCCGGACGGCGTTGCGCGCGATCGCCCAGGACCTCGGCATCATCTGCACCGGCTCGAGCGACCACCACGGCGCCGGCAAGATCGACCACGACCTAGGGGTGAACTCCACCGAGCCGGAGCAGTTCCAGCGGCTTCTCGAGGTCGCCAAGGTCAACGCGGCGGCCGCGGACGCGGTGGTGCCCGAGGCCTACCTGCCGTGAACAATGTCATCAACCTGGCGTTGCTCAGTGAGGTCGTGGTCACACTGTTCGTGATCATGGACCCGCCCGGCACGGTGCCGGTGTTCATCTCGCTCACCGCGGGCCAGTCCCGCGCGGTCCGGAAGAAGGCCGCCTGGCAGGCGGTGCTGGTCGCGTTCGGCGTGATCGTCGTGTTCGCGGCGTTCGGCCAGCAGATCCTGCACAATCTCGGGATCACGCTGCCGGCGCTGCAGGCCGCGGGCGGTCTGCTGCTCCTGCTGATCGCGTTGCAGCTGCTGACCGACACCGCCGAGGATCCGGTCCAGACCAAGAACGTGAACATCGCCTTCGTCCCGCTCGGTACGCCGTTGCTCGCCGGGCCGGGTGCGATCGTCGCCACGATGGTGTTCGTGCAGCGCGCGGACGGTTCGCTGCCGGACGTGGTGGCGATCTCGGTCGGCATCGTCCTGATCCACCTGGTGATGTGGCTGACGCTGCGCTTCTCCGGCGTGATCATGCGGATCCTGGGCGAGAACGGTGTCCTCCTGGTCACCCGGATCGCCGGTCTGCTGCTCAGTGCGATCGCCGTCCAGTTGGTCGCGGATGCGGTGACAGACTTCATCAAGGCGGGCTGATGGACGACATGCTGCCCGGGATGCCGACACGGCTGTTCGTCGCGACGCCGACCAAGCTGCTCACCTTCGCCGACTGCAAGCGCAGGTACCGCTACACCTACCTCGAGACGCCGCGGCCGCCGAAGGGACCGCCCTGGGCGCACAACACGGTCGGTGCCGTCGTCCACGAGGTGCTCGCGGACTTCTTCGGTCGCTGGCCGGCTGCCCGCCGTACGCCGGACGAGGTGGTCGCCAAGATGCGGTCGAGCTGGCGGAGCGAGGGCTTCCGGGACGAGGTGCAGTCGCTGGACTGGCGGGACCGGTCGACGTCGATGGTTCTGGGCTACCTGCGGGATTCCGATCCGTACTACGAACCACGCGGCGTGGAGCGGACCGTTGCCTTCACCACCGAACGCGCGTCGCTGCGCGGCCGGGTGGACCGGATCGATGAGCGGCCCGCCCGCGACGGGAGCGGCGCGACCGAGCTGGCCATCGTCGACTACAAGACCGGCCGCCGTCCGCTGACCTCGACGGACGCCCGGTCGTCGCTGGCGATGGCGCTGTACGTGCTGGGTGCTCGGCGGGTCCTGCACAAGCCGTGCACCCGGGTCGAGTTGCACCATCTGCCGACCAACACGGTCGCGGCCGCGGATCACGACGACGCCTCCCTGGCTCGGCATCAACGTCGGGCCGAGTCGATCGCGGACGACGCGGCCGCCGCCGAGGCCCGCTGGCGCGAAGGTCTGACACCGGCGGAAGCCGACGAGGCGTTCCCGCCGGAGCCGTCACCGCTCTGCGGCTGGTGCGATTTCGCCCGCATCTGCCCCCAGGGCCGCAGGGTCGCCCCACCCCGCGAATCCTGGGCCGGGTTGGACGACAGCTCGCCGATCCCGGTAGAGGACGTGAGCTGATCGGGCGTGCCAGCGCTGTGCGCGGGATGCCAGCGGGTGGACGGAGGCTGAAGGCAGCTGAGAGAGGGGTTGCCTGATGGGCGCGAAGACTGTGAACAAGCTTCCGGTGCCGGGTGCGACGCTGCACTACGAGGTGTCGGGGTCCGGGCCGGTGCTGCTGCCGTTCACCGGCTACCAGCCGGACCTGGACGCGCTGAAGACCGTTGCCGACAAGATCGTCCCGGCCGCCGGACTGGTCTCCGCGGAATACCTCCCCGGCCGCCCGATCCAGACCATCGCCGAACACCTCGGCTGGCCCGTCGTCACCTTCGCCGGCGGCCACACCGGCTACGCCAGCCACCCCGCCCCCTTCGCCACCCTCCTCGCCCGCCTCCTGGAAGCCGACCTCCCCTGGTCCACCGGGCGGGCGCGGGTCTGAGGGGTCCCCGCCCGCCCGGCTCCCCACGTGTGTTCCTCCCGCGCACCGCCTCCCGCGCACCGCCTCCCGGCGTGCTCGCCGGCGGAAATGCAGTTGACGGGCGGTAGCAGGGCGTCGTACGGTCCGATCCTTTCCTTGACAACGGCGTGGGTCATCCATGCCTGCCACAGTGGTGTCCGAACCCCCGGGTCATTTCAGATCCGGGGCGGTTCTGCGTGCCGCTGGACGAACGGACACCACTCGAGCGATGAGAGGAGGTTGCCGTGGGCGTCTACTGGGCGATCGGCGTACGGTCGTTCCGCCGGTTCTCGACGTACCGGATCGCCACCGCGTCCGGCGCGTTCACCAACACTGTGTTCGGGTTCATCCTGTGCGGCGTCTACCTGACGCTCTGGCACGAGCGGCCGGGTCTCGGCGGGTACGACGTACCCGACGCACTGACGTTCGTCTGGTTGCAACAGGGCTTGCTGATGCCGATCGGGATCTTCGGCGCCACCACCACGGTGGAGCTGGGCGAACGGGTCCGCAGCGGCGAGATCGCGGTCGACCTGTACCGGCCGACGCACCTGCTGTTGTGGTGGCTATCGGTCGACTTCGGGCGGGCGATGTTCCAGCTGATCGTCCGCGGCGGCGCCCCGCTGCTGGTCGGGGCGCTGGCGTTCGACCTCAAGTTCCCTTCCGGCGGGATCACCTGGATCGCGGTCGCAACCGGGCTGATGTTCGGCATCCTGGTGAGCTTCTGCATCCGGTATCTGGTCGCGTTGTCCGGGTTCTGGATCGTCGACTCCCGTGGGATGGAGGCCCTCGCACTGATGCTCTCGCTGTTCTTCTCCGGGACGATCCTGCCGCTGGTGGTGTTCCCCGGCTGGATCGGCGAGTTCGCCCGGGCGACGCCGTGGGCCGCGACCCTGCAGGTGCCGATCGACATCTGGCTGGGCCGCAACCCCGGCGGGATCGGGTCCGCGCTGGTCTTCCAGCTCGGCTGGCTCCTGGTGCTGCTGCTGATCTGTCAGGTGACCACGTCGTTCGCTACCCGGAAGGTGGTGATCCAAGGTGGTTGAGCAGCTCCGCCGGGCGCCGGCGCAGTACTGGATGCTGGTCGTGATGTGGATCCGGTCGGCCCTGGCTTACCCGCTCTCGTTCGTGCTGATGCTGTTCGCCGGGATGATGACCACCCTGACGGACTTCGCCGCGATCGTGCTGATGTTCAGCCACATCGACACGTTCGGCGGGTTCACCCTCGCGGAGATGGCGTTGCTCTACGCAACGGCCTCGATGACGCTGGGACTGGCCGACCTGATCACCGGCTCGATCGAGCGGGTCGGGCAGCGGATCCGCGACGGTTCGCTCGACGTCTACCTGATCCGTCCGATGCCCGCCTTCATCCAGACGGCCGCGGACGGGTTCGCGCTCCGCCGGATCGGCCGGCCGCTGCAGGCCGGCGTCGTCCTGGCGTTCGCGCTCGCCAACCTGGACGTCGACTGGACCGTTGCCAAGGGCACCATGCTGGCGCTGTCGATCGTCACCGGGTCGATCATCTTCGCCGCGATCTTCGTGCTCGGCGCAGCGTTCCAGTTCATCTCGATCGATTCGGCCGAGCTGGCCAGCGCGTTCACCTACGGCGGTCAGACGCTGACGCAGTACCCGCTGAACATCTTCGGCAAGGACATCGTCCGGGCCGTCACGTTCGTCGTACCGCTTGCCTTCGTCAACTACTACCCGGTGCTGTTCGTACTGGGCAAACCGGCCCCGCTGGGCCTGCCGTCCTGGATCGGCCTGCTGTCCCCGGTGGTCGCCGCCGCGATGATCGCGCTGGCGTCACTGGCCTGGCGGGGCGGTCTCCGTCGTTACCGCAGTACAGGGAGCTGAGCCCATGCCTGTCATCGAGTTGACCGACGTGTCCCGTGCGTTCACTGTCACCTCCCGGACCAGGTGGCGCCGTACCCGCCGCGAGGTCCGCGCGGTGGACGGCTTGTCGTTCACCGTCGAGCCGGGGGAGGTGATGGGTTACATCGGGCCGAACGGGGCCGGCAAGTCGACCACGATCAAGATGCTGACCGGCATCCTGGTCCCGAGCGGCGGCTCGATCCGGGTCGCCGGGGTCGACCCGTCGCGCCACCGGCTCAAGCTGGCCAAGCGGATCGGGGTGGTGTTCGGTCAGCGGACGACGCTGTGGTGGGACCTGCCGTTGAAGGACTCGTTCGCCGTCCTGCAGAAGATGTACGACGTACCGCGGGCCCGGCACGCGGAGAACCTGGCCACCTTCGTCGAACTGCTGGATCTCGGCGATCTGCTCGACGTACCGGTTCGCCAACTCTCGTTGGGCCAGCGCATGCGCGGCGACATCGCGGCCGCGTTGCTGCACGATCCCGAGATCGTCTACCTGGACGAGCCGACGATCGGGCTGGACGTGATCAGCAAGGCCCGGCTGCGCGAGTTCCTGGCCCAGGTCAACGCGGAACGCCGTACCACCGTCATCCTCACCACCCACGACCTCGACGACATCGAAGCCCTCTGCACCCGGGTCATGGTCATCGACCACGGTCAGCAGATCTTCGACGGCACCCTCGACGGCCTCCGAGCCAGCCAGTCCGCCCCCCGCACCCTGGTCGTAGACCTGGCCACCTCCCTCCCGCCCATCGAGGTCGCCGGCGCCACCGTGATCAAGGTCGACGGCCCCCGCCAGCACCTGACCTTCCCCGCCACCACCAAAGCCGCCCCGCTCCTCTCCCAGATAGCCGCCAACTACCCCCTCATCGACCTGACCATCGCCGAACCCACCATCGAATCCGTCATCACCCAGCTCTACACCCCCCAATCCCAAGACGTCTGAGCCGGCGTTCAGCACTCAGGCAAGATCGGCCGCCATCGAGGCGAACACGATCTCGGGGTGCATGGCGTTCCGGTCGTCGCGCCAGCCCTGGACCGAGTCCGTGTTCGCCTGCTCGTCGACCTGTCCGACGCCGTCGGCGATCAGTCGCTGGGCCTCGGCGAGACCGATGTCGGCGTACTGCGCCTCGTTGTTCATGAAGTAGTCGTCCCGAACACCCTCGTTCCGATGGAACATCCCCGTGTTCCCGACGTATGTCCAAACATCCTCATCCACCAACGCCGCCACCCAAACCCGCCGCTCCCCCTGCCTGACCAGAAGCAGGCGTGTCATGACGGTCTCACCGGTTGTACCCAGCAGCGATGGACAGTACGTCGGCTGGGTCGAGTGGTTTGGGGTCGGCCCGCCACCGATCGAGTGCCTCGGAGCTTTCGTCGATCAGACCGACGCCTTCGTCGATCAATCGACGAGCCTCGGCCGGCCCGATCTCCTCGTATGTGAACCAGCGGTCCATGTAGAAGTCGTTGCGCAGGGCATTGTTG
Source organism: uncultured Actinomycetota bacterium (assembly GCA_963770725.1). Classification (GTDB taxonomy): domain Bacteria; phylum Actinomycetota; class Actinomycetes; order Propionibacteriales; family Kribbellaceae; genus Kribbella. Next base: position 360,613 of record CAVYQT010000001.1, on the reverse strand, counting down.
TCGTGAAACTTGCCGGTGTTGCCGACGTACGCGTACATCGTCTCGTGCGCCAACGCCGCAACCCACACCCGACGCTCGTCTTCCTTCACCAGATAGAGCTTCATCGCGCGATCCCATCGTCCTTGTCGAGTGCTGTCGACTGTGCTGCCCGGTGTGTTCTGCCGGGAGACTGACTTCCCCGCTGGTCCGCCGGATCTCTGGAGTCACTGTAGTTGTTGACCGCGACACGTTTGCCCCCAAGCCTGGTCAGCCCACCGATCCCCTTGGGAGGTTGGAGTGTCGCAGACAGGTCGACACACCGCTGCCGTGCGGCTGTGCGCTCCTCTGGGGTGGCCGTGGCGCTGCGCTCGATCTCGTACCACCGGGTCGTCAGCTCCTTGACCTCTGCCGACGCGACCGAGTGGAACTGAAGCTCAGCCTTGGTGATCTCGGGCGTGGATACGTACGCGTGAATGCCCTTGTACCGCGAGCCGTCGGTGTACGAGTGCATCGCAAAGGTCACCCGCCAGCCGTGATCACCGAGCTCGTCGACGGTATGACGAGCTGCCGCGACCAAATCGTCCGGCGTCTCCGTCAGCACTGTGTACCGCAGCAGGTCGTCGACCGGGAAGCGCCTCTCGGTGTCCGTCCAGTCCCGGATCTTGCGGGCGAGCGACTCCGGCGACTTCACACGTTTCGCCAGTTGGTAGGGCGAAGCTGTCGGCGGCAGTGACTCCAGGAACTGCGCGGTCACGTTCGGCTCGACGCTGACGGCTCGTTCGAGAAGCCACAGACTCCTCCAGGTCGCGCCGGTTCCGTGCAGGTCGGCGATTTCGGTGGTTGTGGGTGGGGTTTTGCCCCAGTCGAGGGGGCCGGTGCGTTCGAAGGCTTGGTGGAGGGTGGATGGGTCCCGTGGGTGGGCCGGGGCGGGTGGCATGTGATCTCCCCAGGTCGGTTGGTGCTTCGACCGTAGTTAGCTGGGGAGGGGTTGTGGGGTGGGTTTTGGGATTTGTGGATAAGTCGGTGAGGCTACGGAATGGGGGGTGGGTGTGACTTGGGGTGGGTGGGGTCGTTGGAAATCGGGTAGGGACCCAACCGGAAGTGGGATTCGGGGGTAGACAGGGTATGCCGACGATGACGGATGAGCCGGCGATAGTGGCCGGGCCGCCTGCGGACGGTGCCGGGTTCGCGGAGTGGGTGCGGCCGCACCTGCCGGCGATGGCTCGTCTGGCGGCGCGGCTCGCCGTGGGCGCGGACCGGGACGACATCGTCCAGGAGGCCCTCGCGCGGGCGTGGTCCAAGCGGAGTCAGTACGACGCGAGCCGGGGGACCGCCTCGGCCTGGCTGCTGGCGATCACCGCGGACCAGGCCCGGAAGGCGGTTCGGCGGTTGCGGCCGGTCGGGGAGCTGGACGAGCACGACGGCCAGGTGTCGCGGCCGGATCTGGATGCCCGGATGGATGTGGATCACGCGCTCGCCACCTTGTCGGCCCGGCAACGTCTCGCGGTGGACTGCTACTACTTCGCCGACCTGTCGGTCGCCGACACGGCCGCGGTGATGGGCTGCTCCGAAGGCACCGTCAAGTCCACCCTGTCCGATGCGCGGGCCCGCCTGCGCACCCAACTGGAGGTCAGCGAGTGAACCCGATCGACGAGGTCGACGACCTGCTGACGCGAGCCGGCGCGCGGTGGCGTGCGGTGGCGTGCGGACCAGCCGTCAGCTCCCGAGCCCGACCTGGAGCGCATGCTCGGCGGCCGCCGTCGCCCGCGCGCCTGGGTCCCGGCGCTGGCCGCCGCCAGTGTCGCCGCGATCGCCGCAGCCGCGCTCACCGTGCTGCCGGGTGGTGACAACGAGCCGGCCGGCGGCCCGTCGACCACCGGTGGTACGCCGCAATCAGTTGCTCAGGGCAATCAGTCTGCGACACCGCAGATCTCCGTCACACAGGCGGATCCGACGAACGATCAGCTGCTGGTCCACCCCGGTGACAAGGTCCAGGCCGGCGGGGAGATCATCGCCGCACCCGGCCAGGACCCCGTCTTCTGCCCGTCCCGGCCGATGACCCTGGTGGGATATCCGCCCGGTCAGGAACCAGCCCCCAGCTGTCCGGCCGAGATCGCTGTCACGCTGAAGAATGTCGACCTCGACCGGCTCGGCGACATGAGGACGATCAAAGGCGTGCGCAGTGGTACCGCCACGCTGATCGGGACCTGGGGCGATCGGTCCATCGACGTCCAGGAGCAGAAAGCGTTCGTCGCACCGCCGGCCACGCCGATCCCGCCACTGTCGTGCCCGCCGCCGCCGGGCGGCTGGGTGTCCAAGGCGAGCAACCTGAACTCACCCGCGGTCCTGGCCTTCCTGGACGCACGCAGCGACCAGATCGCCGACCCGGTCGTCCAGTACCCGAACGGTCATGGCAGGGGCAAGCCGGTCGTGGTCCAGATCGGCGTTGCCCACGGAGATCTCGCCGCGTTCCAGGGCACCTTCGAGAAGATGTACGAGGGCAACCTCTGCGTGGCTCGGGCCCTTCTCAGTCGCGGTGACACCAACAGGCTCTACCAGAGCCTGACGAGTCTGACGGGACGGAACGAACTCGGCATCCGTGCCACGTCCGGTTCGACCCCGGGTGGCGGCCCGGCGGAGGTCGAAGTCGTGGCCTACACCGAGGCCGTGAAGACCGCGCTCGCTCCGGTCGGCCTCAATCTGCTGAAGATCAGCCCGGCGGTGAAGCCGGTCAGCTGAGCGTCTGATCCCGGTCGTGGAAGAACTTGACCAGGACTCGGGCGGTTGCGGCCGGCTGTTCGATGGCGGGGGAGTGGAAGGCCTCGGGGATGACCTGAGGATCCACGCCGAGTTCCGAGGCCATCTGACGCTGCACCTCGAGTGGCCAGCCGTCGTCGCCCTCGCCGTACAGGACCTGCGCCCGTACGGCGGACTTCGCCAGCTGATCGGTCTTGTCCTCCGCGTCCGTCAGCCGCCGGGTCATCGCGGCGAGGCTCACCGGAACGTTGCCGGTGAAGCGCTTCCGCAGGAACGCGGCGATCTCCTCCGGCGGTGCGATATACGCCGGGCCTGTGCTGTCGTGCTGCAGCTTGAGGTCGTAGACCTGCTCGATCGGCAGGTTGTCCAGCCCGTACGCCAGCATCTGCAGGCCCTGCAGCGTCACCTCGTCGGTGAACGCCGCCGGACCGGAGCACATCAGGCTGATCGTCGAGAACACCGACGGATCGGTCAGCACCGCCTCCCGAGCGACCAGACCACCGAACGAGTGCCCGACCAGCTGGCTGTAACCGCCGAGTGCCTTGCTCATCGCGACCACGTCCGCGCCGAGCTCTGCCAGCGTGTACGCCGACGGGTCGGCAGGACCAGGTGTTTCGTACTGACCCCGCTGGTCCACCGCGACCGTACGCCAGCCGTAGCGGCACAGGTGGTCCACCAGCGGAGTGAAGTCCTCCTTGCTGCCGGTCCACCCCGGAACGAGCAGCACGGTCCCCAGCGGCGTACCGATGTCGGGCACCGCCATCAGCGTGGCGAACGACCCACGGTCGGTCTCGAGGGTCGCAGGGCGAACCCCGTCGGGCAACGTCAACGAGCGCGGCGTACTCACAAGTAAAGAGGGTATCCGCTCAGTCCGTCCGAACCAGTGTGGCCGTGGCCACGCCGAGCAGAACCACGATGACCGCGCCCATCACGACCGCCAGCTGGACCCCGTTCGTGTACGCGTCACGGGCGAGTTCGAGCAGCTCATGTGCCACCGGTCCGGGTAGCCCCTCAGCAGCCGCAACCGCGCCACCCAGCGTGTCGCGCGCGGACTCTGGCGCGCCGGCTGGGATGGCGGCGCGGTAGACGGCAGTGACGAGGCTGCCTGCAATCGCGATCCCCAGGGCCATGCCGAGCTCGGTACCGGTCTCACCCATGCCGGACGCCACACCTGCCCGCTCCGGCGGTGCGCTGCTGACCACCACGTCGTACGTGAGTGCCAGCACCACCTGGATGCCCAGGCTGACGACGGCCAATCCGATCACCACCGGCATGCGTCCCGCGAGAGTCATCAGCGCCAGTCCTGGTACGGCGGCCGCGAAGCCGAGCGTCATCGCCGTACCGGCCCGCAAGTGCCGGACGACCCACGGCGCACCGAGCGTGCCGATGATCCCGGTGACCATCGTCGGCACCATCCACAGCCCGGCCTCGAGCGGCGACATCCCGAGCACCAACTGGAAGTACTGCACTGTCAGGAACCCCATCGCGGCGAGCACGTACAGCCCGAACGTCTGCGCCCCGAGCGACGCGCTGAACGCGGCGCGGCGGAACAGCCGCAGATCGATCAGCGGCTCCGTGAGCCCCAACTGCCGCCGTGCAAACACCCAGCCCAGGAATACACCGACCAAGGCGAGGCGATCAGCAGCTCGGGACTGGTGGCGAACGCGGCCAGGACGGAGGCTGCCAAGAACCCGGCGGCACCGATCATCAGCAGCCTGCGGCGGCCGATCCGGTCGCCGACCGTGCCCATCGTGACGAGCAGGCCGGCCACCACGAAGTCGTACACGTCGATGATCCAGAGCAGCTGGGACGAGCTCGGGGCCAGCTCGGTGCTCAGCACGGGTGCCGCGAGGTGCAGGACCGTCCCGTCCAGGGCGATGAGGATCGTCGGCAGGCGCGAGTACGGCGAGCCCGAGCCACTCCCGCCGCGTCGCGCGGGCCGGGGCGGCAACCGTGGGCCGGCCGGAGCTCGGGGGATCGGGGCACACTGTGGTTCCGGTCATGCCGACCATGCTGAAAGTTCAAGGGTGGTTGAGGTCAACCCCCGGGGTGCGGCCAGGCGGTGCGGCGTGCGGCACAATGGCCGGGTGCCTCGCACCATGGCGGTAGCCAACCAGAAGGCGGCGTGGCCAAGACGACCACTGTCGCGACGCTCGGCGCTGCCCTGGCCGAGCGCGGTCAACGGGTGTTGCTGGTGGATCTGGACCCGCAGGCCTGCCTGACCTTCTCGATCGGGATCGATCCCGAGGACCTGGACAAGTCGATGCACCACGTCCTGCTCGGCGGTGTGCAGGCCCGTGAGGTCCTGGTCGCCTTCGAGGACGGGCCCGACCTGATGCCGGCCACGATCGAGCTGGCCACCGCCGAGGTGCGGCTCGCCCGCGAGGCCGGCCCGGAGCAGGTACTGCGCACCGCGTTGCGTCCACTGCGGTCGTCGTACGACTGGATCATCGTCGACTGCCCGCCGACGCCTCGGACTGCTGACGGTGAACGGGCTGTCCGCCGCGTCCGACGTACTGATTCCGTTGCAGTGCGAGACGTTGGCGCATCGTGGCGTAGGGCAACTACTTGACACGATCCACGACGTCCAGCGGCTGACGAATCCGGGGCTGAACGTGCTCGGCGTCCTGCCGACCCTGTACGACGGGCGTACGACGCATGCCCGGGCGGTGCTGGAGACGATCGCCGACACGTACTCGCTGGACGTGCTCGAGCCGGCGATCCCGAAGTCGATCCGGTTCGCGGAGGCGCCGGCGCTCGGCGAGACCATCCTGAGCACGTCGCCGGCCTCGCCCGGTGCGAAGGCCTACCGGGCGCTGGCCGGCGCGTTGCTCTGACCTACTGCCGGCTGTCGGGCGCCTGACTCGCGGCCAGCGCCGGCTGACGACGGATCCGGTGCCGGAACCTCCACAGCGGTACGCCGATCAGCGCCAGCAGCACCAGGAACGGCAGGACCGCGCCGAGCGCGGTCGCCAGTGCGCCGAAGCGTCGTGGTGAACGCGTCCCAGCCGCCCTTCAGCCCGGCCAGGAACCCACGGTCCGGGTCCTCGGCCACCGGCTCCTCGCCCTTCGCGGTCAGCGTGAGGGCGAGGGTGGCGAGTTCGGTCTGCAGGGCGAGGTTCTTCTGCTTGGCCAGCAGCGATTCCAGGTCGGCCTCACGCCGGGTCAGCTCGGTCTCCACCGAGACGATCTCGCCGATCGTGTTCGCCTTGGCGAGCAACGTGCGCATCCGCTCGAGGCTGGCGCGCTGGGAGGCGATCCGGCTCTCCACGTCGACCACCTGCTCGGTGACGTCGCTGGACTCCTGGTGGATCTGCATCCGCTTGCCGAGCTCGGACAGCCGCTGGATCGCGCGTCTCGTACGACGAGGTCGGCACCTTCAGGACGAGGTTCGCCCGGGTGATCCTGCCGTCGTCGTCGCTGCCGGTGTCCTCGGAGGCGACCTGTCCCTTGAGACCACTGATGACCGTGATCGCCTTCTGTCGTTGGGCGTCCACGTCCTCGGCCTCGATCGTCAGCGATCCGGTCTTGATGATCGCGCGCGTGATCGTCGGCTGAACGGCTGCCTTGTCCTGCCCCTGCGGCGCGCTCCCGGAAGACTTGCCGTCGGCCGCCTCACCTGACTCCGTGCCTTGCCGGTCCGCCGGTGCGGCCGCTCCGCTGTCGTCTCGCCGGCATTGTCACCGCTCGACCCAGAGCACCCTGCGAGCAGCACCATCCCCAGCAACGCCACCCCGGCCGCGGCAGTCCTGATCCGCCTCATCACCCATGCCCCTCTCTCGTGGTTACCGCTAGGACGGCAACCGAGGGGCAGGGTGTTGCAGGTTCAGATCACCGTTCAGCCACGGTCGGGCGACGGGCAGGTCACTCGGGGGCGGTGAACAGCGGAGTCGTCGGGCTGGTCCCCGGCTCGGGGGCCTCGGCAGCCTTCGGCTTCCGCGGCGCCGACGACTCGGAAGCCTTCGCCTCCGCGGTCTTCCGCGTCCGGGTGCGCGGCCCGCTTCACCGGCTCGGCCGCGTCAGCAGCCTCCGCGGCGGGCGCCTCAGCAGCCTCCGCGGCGGGAGCTTCAGCCGTCTTGCGGGTCCGGGTGCGCTTGACCGGCTTCTCGGCCGGCTCGGCAGCCGGGGCCTCAACCTCAGCAGCCGGTTCCGCGGTCTTCCGGGTGCGCGTCCGCTTCCGCGGCGTACGCTCCGGTGCCTCCGCGGCTTCGGTCGAGGACTCGGCCGTCGGCGGGACCTGCGTCTTCGTGGTCACGTCCGACTCGGACTTGCGGCTCGGTCGTCACCCCGTCGACGGTCTGGCCGCTGCGGGTGCGCTTGCGGACCCGGTTCCGCTTCCGGGCCGGCCGCTCGCCACCATCGCCGCCCTCGGTGCGCTCGGAGCGCTCCTCGGTCCGGCGCTTGTCCCGGGCGGGCTTGTCCTCGCGCGGCTCCCGGGCCGGCTTGATCCGGCCCTTCGCGTCGGTCGGGATGCCCAGGTCGTGGTACAGCTCCGGCGACGTGGAGTAGGTCTCCTGCGGCTCGTCGTACGGCAGATCGAGCGCCTTGTTGATCGCCTTCCACCGGGCCACGTCCGCCCAGTCGACGAACGTCACCGCGATCCCGCTCGCGCCCGCCCGGCCGGTCCGGCCGATCCGGTGGATGTAGGCCTTCTCGTCCTCGGGGCAGGTGTTGTTGATGACGTGGGTGACGCCCTCGACGTCGATGCCGCGGGCCGCCACGTCGGTGGCGACCAGGACGTCGATCTTGCCGCCGCGGAACCGCGCAGCGCCCGCTCGCGGGCCCCCTGGCTCAGGTCGCCGTGGATCGCGGCGGCCGCGAAGCCGCGGTCCTGCAGGTCGTCGGCCACCCGGGCGCCTCCCGCTTGGTCCGGCAGAAGATCATCACCCGGCCGCGGTCCTCGGCCTGCAGGATCCGGGCCACCACCTCGGGCTTGTCCAGGTCGTGCGCGCGGTAGACGAACTGCGCCGTGGTCGGCACCATCTGGGTGTCCTCGTGCGACTCCGGCCCGGATGTTCAGCGGGTGCCGCATGTGGCGTGCGGGCCAGCGCGACGACCGCGCGACGGCATCGTGGCCGAGAACAGCATCGTCTGCCGCAGCTCGGGCGTCTTGCGCAGGATGCGTTCTCGACGTCGGGCAGGAAGCCGAGGTCGAGCATCTCGTCGGCCTCGTCCAGCACCAGCACCTTGACGTGGCTGAGGTCGAGCACGCCCCGGTTCGCCAGGTCGAGCAGCCGTCCCGGCGTACCGACGACGACGTCGACGCCCGTCTTCAGCGCGTCCAGCTGCGGCTCGTACGCGACCCCGCCGTAGATGGTCAGCACCCGGACGGTGCGGACGGTGGACGCGGCGGTCGAGGTCCTCGGCGACCTGGATGGCCAGCTCGCGGGTCGGGGCGACGACCAGCGCCTGCGGCTTGCCGGGCGCGGCGAGTTCCTCGTAGTCGGCGTCGCCGGGGGAGATGGTGCGCTGCAGCAGCGGGATCCCGAAGCCGAGCGTCTTACCGGTCCCGGTCCGGGCCTGGCCGATCAGGTCGGTGCCCATCAGGGCGATCGGGAGCGTCATCTCCTGGATCGGAAACGGCTCGACGATGTCGACGCGATCGAGCGCGTCGGCAGATCTCGGGCAATACCCCGAGCTCTGCGGAAGGTGGTCAGGCTGATCGCCTCTCACATGCTTGTGCGGACAGTTGCATCAGTGGCCGGGCGCCAAGAGCATTCCAGCTCCATCGTGAGGCGCGGGGACACTGTGCAAGCACCTCGCACCAGCTTGCCCATCTGGGCGCGTCACCGGCGAATCGCCCACCAGTGTAACCGCTAGACCTGTCAACGCCGCTTCGTGTGGCTTGCGCCGACTCGTGCTCCGGTCCACGATAGGGTGCCGGGCATGGAGCAGACGGCCTTTGACGATCCCGCCTACCGGGCCGCGGCGGTGGATCTGCTGGGAGTCCTCGCGTACGGCGAGCTGACCGCGTTCGAACGGATAGCCGAGGACGCCGAGCTGGCGCCGACGCTGAACGACAAGGCAGAGCTGGCCGCGATGGCGACGACCGAGTTCCGCCACTTCCAGCAGCTGCGGGACCGGCTGGTCGCGCTCGGCGTGGACCCGATGGCGGCGATGGAGCCGTTCGTCACGCCGCTGGACGCGTTCCACGACCACACCGCGCCGTCGGACTGGCTGGAGGGCCTGGTCAAGGCGTACGTCGGGGACGGTCTGGCGAACGACTTCTACCGCGAGATCGCGGCGTTCGTGGACGCCGAGACCCGGGCCCTGGTGCTCGAGGTGTTCGCCGACTCCGGTCAGGCCGAGTTCGTGGTCGACCGGGTCCGGGCCGCGATCGAGGAGGACCCGAAGCTGGGCGGCCGGCTGGCGCTGTGGGGCCGCCGCCTGGTCGGCGAGGCCCTGAGCCAGGCCCAGCGGATCGCGGCCGACCGCGACTCGCTCGCCGCCGCTGCTGGCCGGCAGTGTCGACCGGCCGGGCCTCGACCTGGCCGCGATCGGCCGGATGTTCACCCGCCTCACCGAGGCCCACACCGCCCGGATGACCGCCCTCGGCCTGCAGGCCTGATCACACGGCAGACGGCCGCCTCCCCGGCGGGGCGGCGGCCGTTTGCGTGGTGCCTGCAGGCCTGGGCTCAGGCGGCTGTCGTCTGCTGTTGCGGGAGGAGATGAACGCGACGACGATCGCGGCGCAGATGATCTGGATCAGTACGGATCCAGTCCGGGCCGACGTGTCCTCGACACCGAGGAAGTAGGCGATCAGACCACCGAGGAAGGCGCCGATACCGCCGCCCAGGATGGTCCAGCCGAGGCTGATGTTCTGCTTGCCGGGGAGCACCAGCCGGGCCAGCGGCCCGAAGATGATGCCCGCGATGAGACTGACGATGATCATCCAGATCCAGAAGCCCACGGTTCCTCCTTGAGGGATGGCTGACCTGCGCCCTACCTGGTGCCCCGTGACAAACCAGACCAATGCAACGCAGGTCTACCGCCATCGTGCCCGTCTGTGCGGCACTCCGCAACCGGGACACGCTCGACTGTGGCCGCGACCGGGATCAGATCGCGCCGAATCCGACCTTGCGGATCGACACCTCGCCGATCTCGACGTACGCGAGCCGGTCGGCGGGCACGATCACCCGGCGGCCCTTGTCGTCGGTCAGCTGCAACAGGCCCGAGTCGCCGGCGAGCGCATCGGCGACCGCCTGCTGCACCTCGTCCGGGCTCTGCTCGCTCTCCAGCACCAATTCACGATTGGCGTGCTGCACGCCGATCTTGACCTCCACGAAACCCTCCGGGCACGTTCCGACCGGCGGCTCTCGCCGGTGACTGTTCGAGCCTATCCGCTGCCGACCGCCAGCTCTCACCCGTCCGCCCAGAGCAGAACCTCGCGGTGCAGTCGGTCGTACGCCCGGACTCAGGCGTCGGTGCGGGGGAAGCCGCCGATGCCGCGCCACGCCAGGGAGGCGACCAGGTCGGCGGCGTGCTCCTGGCGCAGCGACGGGTTGTCGGCGGCCAGCCAGTAGCGGGCGCTGACCTGCGCCATGCCCGACCAGGCTGACGGCCAGCACCATCGACTGCTCACGGTTCAGCCCGGCGTCCGCGCTGATCACCTCGGACACCGCCTCGGCGCACTCGTGGGTGACCCGGTCGACCCGCTCCCGGACGGCCGTCTCGTTGCGTCAGGTCCGACTCGAACACCAGCCGGAACGCGCCCTGGGCGTTCGCCACGTAGTCGTAGAACGCGTGCATCGTGGCCGTGACCCGCTGCTTGTTGTCGTCGGTCGACTTCAGCGCGTCCCGGACCGAGGCGACGATCGCGTCGCAGGAGGTGTCCAGCAGGGCCAGGTACAGCTCCAGCTTGCCGGGGAAGTGCTGGTAGAGGACCGGCTTGGAGACGCCGGCCCGGTCGGCGATGTCGTCCATCGCGGCGGCGTGGTAGCCGTTGGCGACGAAGACCTCCTGGGCCGCCTCGAGCAGTTGCGCGCGGCGGGCCAGCCGCGGCAGGCGGCTGCCGCGTTTGGGCGCGGTCTCGGGTGTCGTCGACACGGTCGGCTCCTTCGGTGGTGCGGCACCGGCGGCACTGGCTCGACCGCCGGGTCGTTCCCCGAATCCTACCCAGCAGTCCTCCCGGCCAGTAGCTTCCCCGCCGATCGGCGTTCCATCGTGGTACTGCCCGCCGTTCCGGCGTACTGGTTCAGCCTGTCAGCGGTATTCGTCCTCGTCGGCGTCGCCGACCTCGCGGCGCTGCTCGTCCACGTCGGCCGGGTCGGCCTCGATCGGTACGCCGGAGTCCCCGGCGCGACTGTCCGCCGCCGAGCCCTGGCGTTGTTCCAGTACGTCGGCCTCGGGGGCGTCGTCGGGCAGGCTGTCGAGGCCGGGACCCTCGTAGTCGGGCTCACTGGTCATGCGGCTGACTCTCCTCTCGATCACCGACGGTTACGACGGTAGTGGCTTCGGGTCGTCGTACATGCCTTCCAGGACGTCGCCGTACTCCTCGATCCGGGCCAGCACCTCGTGCGGCAGGAACCGGAGCTCCTCCGGCGTTGTCGCCGACGCCACCTCGTCCCAGTCGATCGGGGTGGACACCCGCGGCTCCTCGGCGCCGCGCAGCGAGTACGGCGCCAGTGTGGTCTTGGCACTCGCGTTCTGGCTCCAGTCGATGAACACCTTGCCAGGGCGGAGCGCCTTGGTCATGTTGGCGGTCACGTTCTCCGGCAGTGCCTCGGCCAACTGCTCGGCGAGCTGCTTGGCGAACGCACTGGTCTTCCGCGACGACGCCGGCTCGATCGGCACGTACAGGTGCATGCCCTTGTTGCCTGACGTCTTCGGCCAGCCCTCCAGCCCGAAGTGGCTCAACAGTTCCCGCAGTGCGAGTGCCACGTCGCAGCACTCGACGATGGTTGCTCCCGGCCCTGGGTCGAGGTCGAACACGATCAGGTCGGCCTGCGGGTCCTTGCCGGTGTCGGACAGACCGATCCGCCACTGCGGCACGTGCAGCTCGAGTGCGGCGAGGTTGGCCAGCCACACCACGGTCTGGACGTCGTCGGCAACGACGAAGTCGGCCTCGTCGCGTCCGGTCGAGCTCCCGGGCGTCGGCAGCGTCACGGTCCGCACCCAGGCCGGCGTACCGCGGGGAGCGTTCTTCTCGAAGAAGTACGGCGCCTCTGTGCCGTCAGGCCACCGCTTACGCGTCAGCGGCCGGTCGGACAGGTGTGGCAGCAGCAGTGCGGCGACCTGGTGGTAGTAGTCGATCACCTCGGCCTTGGTGAAGCCGGTGTGCGGATACAACACCTTGCCGAGGTTGGTGAGCTTCATCGTCTGCCCGTCGACCTCGGTGGTCAGTTGCTGCGGTGCGGCTGCCATGCCTCCCAGTCTCCACCCGCGGAGCTTCAAACCCTGACGCTCAGGGGAAGTGTGTGCAGTGCGCGTGCAGCCCGATTCCGGGGTACTGCTGTTCGGGGTCCTCGGTCACGACGAGTTTGCCGTCCACCCAGATCTCGCACCTCACCGTCCCCCGATCGCCGGACTGCTGCGTCGCGAAGACGGACAGGTACTGGTTGCGCCCCTTGGTCGTCACCGGCCGGCTCTCCCAGGGCAGCGACGCGGTGGAAAGCACGGTGTCATTTCCCTGGCCGTCGGTGTAGACGATCTTCGGCAGGTCCGCCGTGCCGGTGATCTTGTACACGACCTCGTGCCTCTCCAGGCTCGCCCAGGCCAGCCGTACGCCGGTGTAGGCGAAGATGAAGGCGTGGAACGCCGGGTAGGCGAGGACCGCGAGCGCAAGCACGATCAGCAAGGTGTTGCGGACCGTGTGCTTCTGCTTCGGGCCTGGCTTGATGGGTTGGGGCGGTTGCTGGTACTGCGTCATAGGTGGAGTCTCTCTGGGTAAGGGGTCCTACCATGGGTTCGATGGATAGCTACGCGGGAGTAACCAGCAGTGGTGTGTCGCTCGGAGCGCAGGAGTGGCCGGCGCGGCACGTGCCGGTCGCGGGCGTGGACCTCCACGTCAGGGACGCCCCGGGCGCGGCGGCGGACCTTCCGCCGGCCCTGTTCGTGCACGGCCTCGGCGGGTCGTCGCTGAACTGGACGGCCCTCGGCCTGCTGCTCAACGACACGGTCCGCGGTATCGCCCCGGACCTCCCGGGCTTCGGGCGCTCGCCGCTGTCGGGTGCTGCCGGGATCACCGAGCAGGTCGACGTACTTATCGAACTGCTGGAGCGTGAGGTCGATCAGCCGGTGCACCTGTTCGGGAACTCGATGGGCGGCGCCACGTCGGTGGCCCTGGCCGCGCGCCGGCCTGATCTGGTCTCCTCACTCACACTGATTTCGCCCGCGCTGCCGCATCCGCGGGCCTCTGCCAGTGCGGTGTGGTTCGCCGCGGTCGCCACGCCGCGGCTGGGTACGGTCGTGCTGGAGCGGACTCGCCGAATGCCGTTCGACCGCCGGCTCCAGGTGTCGCTGGCGCTGGTGTTCGGTGACCCGCGATCGCTGCCGCCTGAGGTACGGGCGGCGTACGAGGCGGAGTTGCGTCGTCGCGATACGGACCCGTGGGGGATGCAGGCGACCGTCGACGGCGCCCGGAGCCTCCTGCGGTCGTCGCTGGCATCGCGTCGCCGGTCCTTGTGGGCGGACGCGGCCAAGGTCAAGTGCCCGGTGCTGCTGATCTACGGCGGCAAGGACCGACTGGTCGACGCCCGGATCCGGACCAAGGCCCAGCGCACCTTCAAGGACGCGCGGCTGCTCTACCTGCCGCGGTCGGGGCACGTCGCCCAGATGGAACACCCCGAACACGTCGAGCGCGCGTTCCGTCAGCTGATCGGTTGATCGAGTCACGGCTGTGCCCGTACTGAGCCACGGTTGAGCGCCCACCATCACCGACGACGACTGAAGGTGGTGGCGGACCTCCAGGCCACTTCAATCGCACCTGAGCGGGGCTGCTGAGCGCGAAGTCGCTCACCGGCGCGCAGTTGTGATGGCCTGGGAGGTCCGCGTCTCGTCGCTGAGACTCCAGTCCCGGGATGCGGACCCCGGCGGGCGTGGTTGGAATTGTGCGGGAACATGGAGGAAGGACGGATGGTTGAAAACCGGAGAGCCTGAAACGACATCGTTCACGAGGAGCCGACACGTGTCATTGCCACCGCTGGTCGAACCGGCTGACGAGCTGACCATCGACGAGGTGCGCCGGTATTCGCGGCACCTGATCATCCCGGAGGTCGGGATGGCCGGGCAGAAGCGGCTGAAGAACTCCAAGGTGCTGGTGATCGGCGCTGGCGGCCTGGGCAGCCCGGCGCTGCTCTACCTGGCCGCGGCCGGTGTCGGCACCCTCGGCATCGTCGAGTTCGACACCGTCGACGAGTCGAACCTGCAGCGCCAGATCATCCACGGCCAGTCCGACATCGGGAAGTCCAAGGCCCAGTCGGCCAGGGAGTCGATCCTCGAGGCCAACCCGTACACGAACGTCGTCCTGCACGAGGAGCGCCTCGACAACGACAACGTGTTCCAGATCTTCGAGCAGTACGACCTGATCGTCGACGGCACCGACAACTTCGCCACCCGGTACCTGGTGAACGACGCCGCGGTGCTGCTCGGCAAGCCGTACGTCTGGGGCTCGATCTTCCGCTTCGACGGCCAGGTCAGCGTCTTCTGGGCCGAGCACGGTCCGTGCTACCGCTGCCTCTACCCCGAGCCGCCGCCGCCGGGCATGGTCCCGTCCTGCGCCGAGGGCGGCGTACTGGGCGTGCTGTGCGCGTCCGTCGGCGCTGCGCAGGTGACCGAGGCGATCAAGCTGCTGACCGGGATCGGCGACCCGTCACTGGGCCGGCTGAACATCTACGAGGCGCTCGACCTGAACTGGCGCACCCTGAAGGTCCGCAAGGACCCGAACTGCGCCATCTGCGGCGAGAACCCGACCGTCACCGAGCTGATCGACTACGAGAGCTTCTGCGGCGCGCTGACCGAGGAGGCGGCCGACGCGGCCGTCGGCTCGACCATCTCGGTGAAGCAGCTGAGCGAGTGGATCAAGCTGAAGGACAACGGCGAGAAGGACTTCGTGCTGATCGACGTCCGCGAGCCGAACGAGTACGAGATCAACCGGATCCCGGGCTCGGTGCTCATCCCGAAGGCCGACTTCCAGACCGGTGTCGCGCTGGAGAAGCTGCCGCAGGACAAGCAGTTGGTCTTCCACTGCAAGTCGGGTGTCCGCTCGGCCGAGGTGCTCGCGATCGCCAAGGGCGCAGGCTTCGGCGACGCCGTCCACGTCGGTGGCGGGGTCGTGGCCTGGGTCGACCAGATCGACCCGAGCCAGCCGGCGTACTGAGATCTGATCGGGGGCTGGATCAGTCCAGCCCCCTGGTCAGAACGGCCTGGCCGATCTCCCCCGCGAGTACTGCGGTCATGCTTTCCCCTGTTTCGGTGCGTAGCGCTGGTAGAACATCTCGAGTACGACGGGCAGCAGCCGGCTGAACCGTCCTTCCTCGAACGACGCGTCGGGCTGGTTCGCGATCTGCTGCGTGAGCAACCCGGCCGTCAGCGAGGTGAAGAGTGCGATGGCCTCGTCGCCGGCGGCGTCCGGGTGCAGCCGGCCCGCGTCCGCCGACTCCTGCAGGTGCTTTCGGAGGTCCTCGACCGAGGCCAGCGAGGGCGCGAACGCCTCGGGGCTCGGCTCGAAGCCGGGAATCGTCCGCCAGAACAGCAGTTGCGAGTAGACCGGGTGCTGCAGGCACCACCGGCAGAACGCGTTGACGCCGCGCTCAAGTACGTCCTCGTCCTCGGAAGCGGTGGCGACGGCCTCGCGCTGCACGGCCAGGACGAGTTCCGCGCCGCGCTGGAAGAGCGCGTCGTAGATCGCCATCTTGGACGGGAAGTACTGGTACAGCGACGGCGGCTGCATGCCGAGCCGCCGGGCCACCGCGGACAGACTGAGCGCCGCGACGCCCTCGGTCTCCATCAGTTCGATGGCGACCTCCAGGATCTCCTCGATGGTCTCCTGGCGGCGACGAGTCCGACGGTCAACCCCTGCGACACTCATCCGCGTCCTTACTTCGTTCCGGGCGCAGATGAGGCGCGAAGTGCCCAGTGCTTGATGATGACCTCGTGTCGCTCGCTCATGGACTGAGGAAAATCTAAAGGTATTAGGGAAGTCAATACCTCGTAGGTTTGGGTTGGATTGTCCGCCCGGGCACGTAGTGTCTTGGCATGTGCAGAAACATCACTGTTCTCCGGGGACTCGAGCCGGCCGCGACCTCTGAGGAGATCTACGCGGCCGCATTGCAGTACGTGCGCAAGGTGACCGGCGTCGGCTCGTTGAGCTCGACCACCCGCGAGCCGATCGAGCGGGCCGCGGCCGAGGTCGCGCGGATCACCGAACAGCTGCTGGCAGAGATGCCGGAGCGCCGGAATCCGCCGCAGACCGTGCCGCCGCTACGCCGTCCCGAGGTACGGGCCCGACTCGGTCTCGACTGAGGCCGATCCAGTGGGGGAGTCGCGCACCGGCCGCCGTCAGCAGGGGCTGGTGCTCGGGCTGGTGGTCGTCGGCGTGCTGCTCGCGACCATCAACACCAACGCCCAGAGTGAACTGGTCCGCCGGCGGCAGGGCAGCTGCGACGGCTCGCTCCCGCTGCCGACGGCGGCGTACGTGCTGGGCTTCGCCGGGCTGGCGGTCGGCGCGGTCGCGCTCTTCCTCCTGATCCGGTGGTTCGGCCACGACCGGCAGCCGATCGCGCTGATCCTGTTCGCGACCGCGACCGCCGCTGTCATCTTCGAGCTCTTCGCCCTGCTGACCGCCTTCCAAGAAGGTCGCCCGGTGCACCCCCTGTGCGGCGGCTGACCGGGTAGGGTCGCTGTCGGGAAACGGTGACCTACGAGGAGGCCGGGATGCGGTTCGCGATCAAGACCAGGCCGGAGCACACCACCTGGCAGCAGTTGCGGGACGTGTGGATCGCCGCGGACGACTTCGAGATCTTCGAGTCCGCGTGGCACTGGGACCACTTCTACCCGTTGAGCGGCGACATGGCCGGCCCGAACCTCGAGGCCTGGACCACGCTGGCCGCGCTGGCCCAGGCGACCCGGCGGATCCGGGTCGGGTGCCAGGTGACCGGGATGATCTACCGGCATCCCGCCGTACTGGCGAACATGGCCGCGACCACCGACATCATCTCGAACGGCCGGCTCGAGCTCGGCATCGGCGCGGGCTGGAACGAGATGGAGACTGCCGCCTACGGCATCGACCTGTACCCGTTGAAGGAACGCTTCGACCGGTTCGACGAGGGCACGGAGGCGATGATCGCGCTGCTCACCGAGAAGGTCGCCAACTTCGACGGCAAGTACATCAAGCTCACCGACGCGTACTGCGAGCCGAAGGCCGTGCAGACCCCGCATCCGCCGATCACGATCGGGGGCAAGGGCCCGAAGCGGACGCTGCGCGCGGTCGCCAAGTGGGCGCAGCAGTGGAACGTCATCGTGCAGAGTCCCGAGGAGTGGAAGGACCTCAAGGACGTGCTGGTCCAGCGCTGCGAGGAGGTCGGTCGCACCGCCGACGAGATCACCTGCTCGGTCAACGTCCGGATCGATCCCGACCAGCCCCTCGACACCGCGGTCGCCCAGGCTGCCGCGTACGGCGAGGCAGGGGTCGACCTGGTCGTGATGAACCTCCCGCTCGACGCCCCGCCGTCCGTCGTCGAACCGCTCGCGAAGGCGCTCGCCCCACTGGCCTGATGCTCGCCCCACTGGCCTGAACTGTCCCCTGAATTGTCGCTGCTGGCCGCTAGATTTGGGCTCGTGGACAGGGAGGAGTACGTCGAGGCGGTGCTGCGTGCGGTCGAGTCGATCCCGCCGGGCAGCGTCGCGACGTACGGCGACATCGCCGAGTACGTCGGTCAGGGCGGGCCGCGCCAGGTCGGCGCGATCATGCGCGAGTACGGCGGCAGCGTGCCGTGGTGGCGGGTGATCCGGGCCAGTGGTGTGCCCGCGGACGAGGTCGGCGACGAGCAACTCCACAACCTTCGCTCCGACGGCGTCCGGGTCACGAACGGCCGGGTCAACCTGCGCGAGGTCCGCTGGGATCCGAAGTAGCCATCGGCGATGCGGCGGCCCCGCCCCGGACCCCCGCATCGCCGAGAGGCCTGGCAGTTGAGGCTGCCGACCTTCGAACGTTGTGATGCACGAAACCTGCCGGAAGTTGTCCGCAGTCCGGTGAGGTTCCCGGTGCGCGGTGTGTGCTGAGCCGATTGTCGGTGGGGTCTGGTGGGATGGGGCGGTGGTCAGCAGACAGGGGTCCCGGTACCGATTGGTCCGGGCAGAGAGGCGCAGCGCCGATGCTCCTGTTCTGGACCCGGATCAGCAGGCGGTGGTGGATCATCCGGGCGGGCCGCTGTTGGTGCTGGCCGGCCCTGGTACCGGGAAGACGACCACTCTGGTCGAGGCGGTTGTCGACCGGGTGCGCCATCGCGGGCTGAGTCCCGACCAGGTGCTGGTGCTGACGTTCGGGCGCAAGGCGGCGACCGAGTTGCGCGACCGCATCACCGGCCGGCTCGGGCGGACCACGCGGGTGATGCCGTCGATGACCTTCCATTCCTTCTGCTATGCGTTGCTGCGGCGGTTCACGCCGGCTGACGCGTTCGACGTACCGCTGCGTCTTCCGTCCGGGCCCGAGCAGTCGCTGCGGCTGAGCGAGGCGCTGTCCGGCAGTCGCGAGGTCGGCGCCGTGCACTGGCCGAGCAGTCTGCATCCGGCGCTGAAGACGCGCGGTTTCACCGACGAGGTGCAGGCGGTGATCGGCAAGGCGCGGCAGCTCGGGCTCGATCCCGAGGACCTGTCCGCGATCGGGCGGTCCGCGGACCGGGCCGAGTGGGTCGCGGTCGGCGACTTCTTCGAGGAGTACCTGCGGATCCTCGACCACGAGCAGGTGCTGGACTACTCCGAGCTCATCCACCGGGCGGTGATCCTGGCTCAGCAGCCGCAGGTGCGGGCCAAGCTGCGGACCGAGTTCAAGGCCGTCTTCGTCGACGAGTACCAGGACACCGATCCAGGGCAGACCCAGTTGCTCCAGGCGATCGCCGGCGACGGCGGCGACCTGGTCGTGGTCGGCGATCCGGATCAGTCCATCTACACCTTCCGCGGCGCCGACGTCCGCGGTCTGCTGCGCTTCACCGACGAGTTCCGTACGGCGGACGGCGCCGAAGCGGCCCAGATCGCCCTCGGCACGACCCGACGCTTCGGTACGACGCTGCAGCGCGTGTCCCGCAACGTCGTCAGCCGACTCGGTGTGCCGGGGACTCTGGACCGTGACACCTTCGAGCGGTTCCGCAACCCGGATGCGAGTGGCTGTGTCTACGGCGCCGGCAAGGTCGAGGCCAATCTCTATTCGACCAGCGGGGCCGAGCTCGAGCACATCGCGGATCTGCTCAGGCGGGCGCATGTGCAGGACGGCGTCGGCTGGCACGAGATGGCGGTGCTGGTGCGATCGGGCAGTCGTTCGATCCCGCCGTTGCGCCGGGCGCTGGCCGCTGCCGGGATCCCGGTCGATGTGGCCGGCGACGAACTGCCGTTGTCCCGCGAGCCCGCCGTACGGCCGATGTTGCTTGCTTTGCGGGCGGTCGCGGATCCGTCGACGCTGACCGTCGACGTCGTACGGGCGCTGGCGTTGTCGCCGCTGGGGGCGATGGACGCGGGGCAGTTGCGGCGGCTCGCGCGGGTGTTGCGACGGCGGGATCGTGAGGCCGCGGGCGGTCTGCGGTTGCCCCGGTCGTCGGACGAGCTGTTGCGGGACGCGTTGATGAACCCGTTGCTGCTGGACGAGCAGGCGTCGCCGGCCGAGGCGCGGTTCGCGGCTCTCGGTGAACGGTTGCTGAAGGCAAGGAACATCGTGACCGCGGGCGCGGCGCCGGACGAGGTGATGTGGTCGCTGTGGTCGGACTCGCCGTGGTTGCGGCGGCTCCGCGGCCAGGCGAACTCCGGCGGCGAGCAGGCCCGGACGGCGAACCGGGACCTGGACTCGTTGTGTGCGCTGTTCGACGCGGCCGGCCGGGCCGAGGAGCAGGTCGGCTTCAAGGGCGTGTCGGCGTTTCTCTCGGAGCTCGAATCTCTGGACATCGCGGCGGATCACCGGTTCGACGGGACGTATCGTGAGGCCGGCGTACAGCTGATGACTGCGCACCGGTCCAAGGGCCTGCAGTGGCGGCTCGTCGTCGTCGCGAGTGTGCAGGAAGGGCAGTGGCCGGATCTCCGGCGGCGCGGGTCGTTGCTGGAGCCGGACCGGCTCGGGCCGGACGGACTGGTGGAGCCGTTGTCGGCAGGCGCGTTGCTGGCGGAGGAGAGACGGCTGTTCTACGTCGCCATCACGCGGGCGCGGGAGCGGTTGATCGTGACCGCGGTGCAGGCGCCGGAGGCGGACGGGGATCAACCGTCGCGATTGCTGGCCGAGCTGGACATTCCTTTGAAGTTGGTGGCGGGGCGGCCGCGTCGCCCGTTGTCGTTGCACGGCCTGGTCGCGGATCTGCGCTGTGTGCTGGCGGATCCGGCATCGTCGCCCGCGTTGAAGCGGGTTGCCGCTGATCGGCTGGCGCAGTTGGCGGATGCGGTGGACGACCGCGGAGCACGCGCTGGTGCCGACGGCTGATCCGTCCCGTTGGTGGGGTGTGCGGGAACGGACCCGGTCGGAGAAGCCGATCGCCGATCCCGACCTGCCGGTGCCGTTGTCGGGTAGTGCGTTGACGACGATGGTGGACTGTCCGCTGCGGTGGTTCCTGCAGCGGCGGGCCGGTGGGGAGACGCCCAGTACGTCGGCGATCGGGTTCGGCATGGTGTTGCACACGCTCGCGGATGCGGTGGCGACCGGGACGCTGCCGCCGGATGTGGACGAGCTGAACGGCTGGCTCGACAAGGTGTGGACGCAACTGGAGTTCGAGTCGACCTGGATCTCGGATCGGGAGCGGGTCGAGGCCGAGCAGGCGTTGCGGCGGTTCGTCGCGTGGCATCAGGGCCGGCCGGACCGGCGGCTGATCGGGACCGAGGTCGACTTCGACGTACTGCTGCCGGACACCGACAAGCCCGCCGTTCGGATGAAGGGCCGGATGGACCGGATCGAGGAGGACTCCCAGGGCACGGTCCGGGTGGTCGACCTCAAGACCGGGCGCACGATGCCGACCAAGCCGGCGCTCGAGCGGCACGTGCAGCTGGCGATCTACCAACGTGCGATCGCATCCCGGCAGCTGTCCACGGTCGGCGAGGACGCGGTGGCCGGCGGTGCCGAGCTCGTCCAGCTCCGGCACGACGACAGCGGCTTCCCGAAGGTCCAGCACCAAGGACCGCTGGCGTCCGACGACGACGGCCGGACCTGGCTCGACGAAGCCGTCGAGGACGCCGAGGCGATGGTCCGCTCCGAAGAGTTCGTTGCCAAACGCAACGACGGCTGCGCCCGCTGCGACGCCCGCCCGCTCTGTCCGATCCAACCCGAGGGCCGAGAGATCGTCTGATGCGCATGCCCAGGGAGAACGTGATGCCTGTGCCGGGTGTGGGAACACCTTCCGGTGGCCTGAGACAGGAAATAACCTGTCTCAACCACCGAGTTCCTGTTCAAGGCCCCGGTGGCGAGCGCGTCGGTGAGGAATGCCGCTGATGCGGGCGCAGCTGACCTCGACCGCTGACCTGGTGGAGTTGCTCGGGATCCCGTTCAGTGATCAGCAGTTGGCGGCGATCACGGCTCCGTTGGCGCCGGGCGTGATCGTGGCCGGCGCCGGGTCGGGCAAGACGACGGCGATGGCGGCCCGGGTGGTGTGGCTGATCTGCACGGGGCAGGTGAAGCCGGAGGAAGTGCTCGGGCTGACGTTCACCAAGAAGGCCGCCAACGAGCTGGACGTGCGCATCCGGGACGACCTGACGAAGGCCGGCGTACTCGGGTCGACGCTGCCGAAGGACCAGCATCCGATCCTCGCCGCGCACCTGCGCAGCAACATCCCGAACTGGGAGCCGGAGGAGCCCGGCGAGCCGGTCGTCTCGACGTACCACGCGTTCGCCGGCACCTTGATCGCCGAACACGGGCTGCGCCTCGGCCTCGAACCGGACGCCCGGGTGCTCGCCGACGCAACCAGGTTCCAGTTGGCCGGCCGCGTCGTACGGCGATCCGCCGGGCCGATCCGGCACGCCTCACATCACGTGCCGACGCTGGTCAACAGCCTGCTCGCGCTGGACGGTGAGCTCGCGGACCACCTGCTGCGGGCGGACGACGTACGAGACCATGACGAAGCGGTACGGCGGGAGGTCGCGGCCGCGCGGAAGCAGACGGTCGAGGTCCGCAAACTCGCGGAGACCGCGCTGAAGCGTGGTGAGATCCTGCAACTGGTCGAGGAGTACCAGGCGTACAAGGCCGAGCGTGGAGTCGTGGACTTCGCGGACCAGATGGCGCTCGGTGCGCGGCTGGCGGAGGAGTGCCCGGAGGTCGCGGTCGTCGAGCGGTCGCACTACAAGGTCGTGCTGCTCGACGAGTATCAGGACACGTCCGTGTCGCAGCGGCGGATGCTGACCGCGCTGTTCGCCGGACCTGATGGCCGTGGCCACCCGGTGACTGCGGTCGGCGACCCGTGCCAGGCGATCTACGGGTGGCGCGGTGCGTCGGTCGCGAACCTGGACGAGTTCCCGGAGCACTTTCGTCAGGTTGATGGCACGCCCGGCTCAGCGCTATGTGCTCAGCGTCAACCGCCGCTGCGGCAGCCGCATCCTCGCCGCGGCCAACCAGCACGCGGCCGAGCTCTACGAGCAGCATCCGGGCGTGATCCCGCTCGAAGCACCTGACAATGCGCCCGAGGGTGCGATCACGGTCGGGCTGTTCGAGACGCGCTCGCAGGAGATCGAGTGGGTCGCCGACGCGATCGTCGCCGCGCACCGGACGCCGAACCGCCGCTGGAAGGACATCGGCGTCCTGATGCGGACGAACGTCGACCTCAGCGCGGTCCACGAAGCGCTGATCGCGCGCAAGGTGCCGGTCGAGGTGGTCGGTCTCGGCGGACTCCTCGCGCTGCCCGAGGTCGTCGACGTCGTCGCCACTCTGCAGGCGGTGAACGACCTGACCGCCAACGCCGCGATGCTGCGGATCCTCACCGGCCCCCGCTACCGGATCGGCCACCGAGACCTGGCGCTCCTGGCCAACCGCTCCCGGGCGCTCGCCGACGCGGGCGACCGTCCGGCCGCCGGACGACCTGGTCGCCGCGCTGGATGCCGCGGTCGCCGGGATGGACTCGACCGAGGTGATCTCGCTCGCCGAGGCGGTCGACGATCCGGGTTCGCCGGACACCTGGGGGTACTCGCCGGAGGCGCTGGTCCGCTTCAAGGAACTGTCGGTCGAGCTCCGTGAACTGCGCGCCCACGCGGGTGAGCCGCTGCTGGACCTGGTCCGGCGGGTGATCAGCACGATCGGCCTGGACGTCGAGCTGACGGCGACGCCGGACCACGTCGACTCCGGCCGCCGCGATCACCTGGCCGCCTTCTTGGATGCCGTCGGCAACTTCGTCTCCACCGAGTCGGACGGCTCGCTCGACGGCCTGCTGGCGTACCTGGCCGCCGAAGAGGAGTACGCCGCCGGTCTCGACCTCGCCGTACCGAGTGAAGCGGACTCGGTGAAACTGCTGACCACGCACCGGTCGAAGGGCCTCGAGTGGCCGATCGTGTTCGTGCCGACCCTGGTCAACAAGGTGTTCCCGTCGGATCGCGGCCGGGACAAGTGGACGACGAACGCGAAGGTGCTGCCGTGGCCGTTGCGCGGTGACGCCGACACGCTGCCCGACTTCCATGACCTGTCCAATGCGGGACTGAAGGCGTTCGCGGACGAGTGCAAGGACGTGAACGCGCTGGAGGAACGGCGGCTCGGGTACGTCGCCTTCACCCGGGCGAAGGAGATCCTGGTCGCGACCGGGCACTGGTGGGGTCCGACCCAGAAACGGCCGCGCGGCCCGTCGTCGTACCTGTCGATGCTGAAGAAACACGCCGGCGAGCGGGTCGTCGAATGGGCCGAGCAGCCCGAGTTGTCCGCGGAGAATCCGGAGCTCGCCGAGCAGACACAGGCACCGTGGCCGGCGCCGTACGACGCCGCGTCGTACCAGCGCAGGCTGGATTCGGTGGCGCTGGTCCAGCAGGCGCGCGCCGAAGGACCGTCGCTGGAGGCGGAGGAGTCGCTGCTGCTGGACGAGCAGGCGACGGTCGCGCGGTGGGACTCCGAGCTGGATCGACTATTGTCGGAGGCAAGGGAAAGCCGGAGCCGGAAGGCGTACGACGTGGAGCTGCCGGCCGCGTTGTCGGCGACCCAGGTGATGCGGCTGGCGAAGGACCCGGACGGTCTCGCGTCCGAACTGGCCCGGCCGATGCCGCGCAAACCCAACCGGGCGGCGCGTTTCGGCACCCGCTTCCACGCCTGGGTGGAGAGCTACTTCGGCCAGCAACTGCTGCTCGACCCCGACGACCTCCCGGGCGCCGCGGACGAGGACATCGTCGACGACACCGACCTGACCGAGCTGATGGACGCCTTCCGCACCGGCCCCTACGGCGAAACCACCCCGTACGAGATCGAGGCCCCCTTCGCCCTGGCGATCGCCGGCCGCGTCGTCCGCGGCCGCATCGACGCCGTCTACCAGGTCGTCCGCCCCGACGGCTCCCGCGGCTACGAAGTCATCGACTGGAAAACCAGCCGCTCCGAATCCGCCGACCCCCTCCAACTAGCCATCTACCGAGTGGCCTGGGCCGAACTCCAGGGAATCCCCCTCAACCAGGTCACTGCCGCCTTCTACTACGTCCGCACCGGCGACATCGTCCGCCCCGAAAACCTCCCCGACAAACAAGCCCTCACCACCCTCCTCAACGGCTGAGGTGGTGCCGGGGGTCAGCGGCTTCGCAGGAGGTCTGCCGGGACGATCTCCACAGCGAACGGAACCGTCGCCTCGAACACCTTCTCGCCACTGACCACATCGCGCTCGACGTACACCCCGTCAACCAGCTCGAGAACGGTCAGCGTCTCCTTGTTCGGATCGAACATCCAGTAGGAGCGCACCCCGGCCTCCTCGTAGAGCCTGCGCTTGAGTACCTGGTCGACCGTGTGGGTTGTCGGAGACAGGACCTCGACGGCGAGTGGCTACGTCGACGAGGTCGGCGTCACCAGGAGTACCCCATCGACAAGCTCGTAGCGCATACCGTCGTCGGGCGTCAGCTCCAGGTCCGCAGTCGTGAACGCACCTGATTCGATCGGTCGCATGCTTCAAACAGTGAGCGGACCAGAACCGACGGAGAAGGGCAGCTGACCATCTGCCCCGGTCTGCCCTGATCAGTTTGCTGAACCGTTGGCGCGGCGGGTCAGCTCCGCCGGGGCGATTCGCACCGGGAACGGGCGCTCGGCCTCGAACACGTCGTCGTCCTTGAACGTCCGCTCGACGTACCGCCCGTTCACCAGCTCCAGCACCGTCAGTACAGCTTCCACCGGTTCGAAGATCCAGTACGACTCGACGCCTGCCTTCTCATACAACCGGCGCTTCGTGACCAGGTCGGCCGCCCGGTTGGAGGGTGACAGGACCTCGACGGCGAGGACCAGGGGCCGCCGGACAGCATTCGGTTCGACGTCCTCAGATCGGAAGACCATGAGATCGGGCTGCAACGAGGATCTGTCGTTCGACCTGAAGTCGAACGGCGCGAAGAAGACCTCCAGATCTCCTGGGCAGGCCAGTAGTAGCAGGACATAGAACCGACCGGCTGCCCTCTGATGCTCCGCGCGCGGGGGAGGGTGTCACCAGCAACCGTCTGTCAAGCAGCTCGTGCCGCATCCCGTCCTCGGGAAGTGCATCGAATTGCGCAAGTGTGAGTTTCCGCAGCCTGGTCTCCACGTATCCCATGGTGCCTCCCTTCTTGGTCACTCGACCAGCATGGTGGTCGTTCGCGGGTGGTCGGTACCAAATCCGCGATCTGCCCCGGGATGCCCCGGGTTGGCCTGCGTCGAGCCATATCCGGTGAGCGACGAGGGGGTGAGGGTGATGGGGAAAGGGGTTGTGGCTTGGAAGGTTTCTTCTGCTTGGACTACTGCGCGGCAGGTGTAGGTCCCGTCGGTGAGTGTCAGGACTGTCAGTTCGTGGTGGGTGGGGTCCAGGAGCCAGTAGGACGGGACGTTGTGGTGTTCGTAGAGGGTGCGTTTGAGGACTACGTCGGTGGTTCGGGTGGAGGGGGAGAGGACTTCTACGGCTAGCAGGGGTGGGGATTGGAGGAGGTGGGGGCCGGCGTCGGAGCGGCGGCAGATGAGGAGGTCGGGGCGGAGGGAGACGGACCGGGTGGGGCGGAAGTCGAGGGAGCCCACGGCGACCAGGAGGTCAGGTGGGCAGGCTTGTTTGAGCTGGATCATGAGGGCGACGACGGCTGCGTGGTGGGCGGGCGGTTGGGCACCTGTCACCAGCAACCGCCCGTCCACGACCTCATAGCGCCGGCCGTCCCGCCGTACCTCCAGAGCCTGTTCGATCACCCCATCAGCTTGACGGAATCCGGGAACGCGCCGCTGGAGTTATCCACATGGATGATGGGTTCGCTGGCCTGATGACCCAGTTATCCACCGTCGCGCCGAGCCGGCCAGCTCCTCACCATCGCCGTCGAGCGGACCGAAGGACGGGTAGTAGTCCCGGTCGGCGCCTGGGAGAACGCCTGGCGTTGCTCCGCGAACTCGCCGCAGGAGCCCTACTACCCGTCCTTCGGGACGAAACCTGGCTCGGCGACACTCTGGTCAGTCAGTTGCTTCGGTGACGAGCGGGTTGTCGAGGAGTCCGGCGTACTGCAGTGAGCCGGCCAGGTCGGTCAGGTCGACCATCTGCTGGTTGTTCTTCAGCTGCAGCCGGTTCAGGCACGAGAGCACGAACGTCGGCGCGAAGACGTCGTACTTCGCGAACGCGTCGGCCAGCTCCGGCGTCAACCCCTGGTAGTCGCGCACCGCCGCGGCCACCACGGTCCAGAACTCCGAGGGCGTCAGCAGTCCCTCGCGATCGAGCAATCGGGGAGAGGAACCGGAAGATGCAGTCGAAGATGTCCGTGAACACCGCGAGCAGCTTGTCCTCGTCCGGCACCTCGGCCCGCACTCGCTCGACGTCCGGCGGCAGCGGCGTGTCGGGGCTCATCACCGCGATCTCCTCGGCGATGTCCTTCATGATCGCCCGGATCGGCACCGCGTCCCGCAGGACCAGGATCAGGTTCTCGCCGTGCGGCATGTACGCCAGGTCGTACGCGTAGAGGCTGTGCAGCACCGGGACCAGGTAGGCGTCCATGTACGCCCGCAGCCAGTCCGCCGGCGCCAGCCCCGAGGCGCGGATCAGCGCCGCGGCCAGCGACGCGCCGTTCCGGTCGACGTGCAGCAGGCTCGCCATCGTCGCGAGCCGCTCACCCGGCTCCAGCGTCGGCACCGGGCTCTCCCGCCACAGCGCCGACAGCATCTTCCGGTACGGCGACGTCTTCTCGGTCGCGGCCTCGTAGTACGCGTTGTGGTACCGACGGCCGCCGCGATCTCCCGCAGGACGGAGAAGCCGTAGCGCTTCAGCACCACGTCGTTCTCGACCACGCCGTACACCCAGTCGTTGATGGCCGGGGTCTTCTCCATGTACGTCGGCGAGAGGCCGCGCATGAAGCCCATGTTCAGCACCGACAGCGCCGTCTTCACGTAGTGCCGCTCCGGGTGTGAGCGGTTGAAGAACGTGCGGATCGACTGCTGCGGCTGGTACTCGTCGTCGCTGGAGCCGACGTGGATGATGTGCCGCTGCGCGATGTCGGCGGCGAACGTGATCGAGGTCTTGTTCTCCCACTGCCACGGGTGGACCGGCAGATAGACGTAGTCGTCCGGGTCGGCGCCGGCGGCAACGATCTGCTCGGCGAACCGCCGACAGCTGGTCGTCGCCCAGGTCGGTCCGCAGCAGGTCGTCGTACGTGATCGTGCTGCTGTGGGAGATCGTCGTCCGGTCCTTGTGGACGGCGAGCCAGGTCAGCCGGACCGGCTGCCCGGTCTCCGGCGCGAACGCGCGGTAGTCGCTGACGCCGAACCCGAGCCGTCCGTTGTTGGCGACGAAGCACGGGTGGCCCTCGGTCATCGCGGCCTCGATCGTCTGGAAGTCCGCGGTGACCAGATCGGCGGCGGTCTGCTCGGGCTTGGAGAGCTTGTACGCCGCGCTCGCGAGGGTGCTGCTGATCTCTTCCAGGTACACCGGCAGCATCTCGGCGCCGATGCCGAGCTGCCGGTGGAACTCGGTGATGAAGTCGAGCGCGTCGACCGGTGCGTCCCGACCGTCGCGCTGCCGGGTGATGCTCGCGCCGTCGATCTCCCAGTGGTTCAAGGGATACAGCCGCGCGGAGAAGGTGTACCGGCTGGTGTCGTTGGCCAGCTCGTACACGTTGCCGGCAGCAACTGGATCGAGGATGCGCTCGTGGCTGAACTCGGCGATCGCCTTGCGGACCAGGGCCCGGTTGGCGACGGCCCAGGTGCCGGGGTTCAGGTGCTCGGTCGTCATCTCAGCCTGCCTCGTTCATCCGGGTCGTCTCGGCGTACTGGTCGCGGGTGCAGAAACTCAGCCAGGCCTGCTTGTCGGGCAGGTCCACGATGCTGTGCTTGCGGAATCCCATCCGTTCGTTCAGCGCCTGGATCTTGGTGTTGCGGACATCCGGCTCGACCACGATCCGGTCGACCAGCGGGTCGCTGAACAGGCTGTCCAGAATCGTCTCGAAGATCGCGCCGGTGAAGCCCGGGATCCGGACCTGCGGCGGGGCGACCAGGACGTGCATGCCGATATCGCCGGGCGCGACGTCGTACCGGGTGCCGACCGCGTCGTACGACGGTTCGTAGCGCTCCATCAGGAACGCCGGCCGGCCGTCGTACTCGCCGAGGAAGGCTCGGTGGTGGCCGGTTCTCTCGATCCGGAGGTACTCCGCGTGCACGTCCTCGACGGAGGCCGTCAGCAGGCCCCAGTACTTGGCATAGGGCTGGGTGACCCAGCTGTGCAGGGTGGTCACGTCCTCGGTCAGGTCGAACGGCCGGAGGCTGAGGGTGCCGATACCGGCGAAGAAGCGCCGGTAGGACGGCTCGGGCAGTGCTCTGGTCATGGCGGTCTGCTTTCGAGGTGGGCGAACCTGTTAGCTAAGGCTTACCTTACTAGATAGTCATCACGGCAACGACCGGGGGTCCGCAACCGCTACTGAAGTCAGATACCGGAGGTAGTCCGCGCGGTTGATGTGCGGCAAACGGGTGTTTGCCTAGGTTGGAGACATGTTGATTGCCGAAGATCTCTTGCTGCTGTTGTACGACGACGAGAGCGGGAAGCCGATCACCGGAGCGCCCGGCCTGGACTACGCGCTGGCCGGAGCCGTGCTGGTCGAGCTGACGATGCTCGGGAGGCTGGACATCGCCGGTGACGGTGAGGAGGTCAAGCGCGGCCGGCTGAAGGTGCTGGACGCGACTCCGACGGGCGACGCCATCCTGGATGAGCGGCTGGCGTACGTGGCCGACAAGCCTGGCAAGCGTCCCAAGGACCAGATCGGCCGGCTCTCGAAGAAGCTGCGCGAGCAGCTGCTCGCCAGGCTCGCCGAGCGCGGTGTGCTGACCGCGGACGAGGACAAGGTGCTCGGCATCTTCCCGGTGACCCGCTGGCCGGCCGAGGACGGGCGGCACGAGGCGGAGGTTCGGTCGGCGCTCGAGAGCGTGCTGAAGATCGGTACGTCGCCGGACCAGCGGACCGGTGCCCTGATCGCGGTGCTGAGCGCGCTGAACGTCGTACCGAAGATCGTCACCGACGCGGTGGACAAGAAGGCGCTCAAGCAGCGCGCCAAGGAGATCGCCGAGTCGGACTGGGCGGCGGACGCGGTGCGGAAGGCCGTCACCGAGATGCAGGCGGCGATCACGACCGCCATCGTCGTGTCCGCGACCGCGGCCTCAGCGAGCTGACGGGACCTCCGCGGCGAGGCGGGCCTTGATGTCGGACTTGAGCACCTTGCCGACGTTCGACCGCGGCAGGTCCGGCCAGACCAGAACCTCCTTGGGTGCCTTCACACTGCCGATCCGTGCCTTGACGAAGGCGATCAGCTCGCCGGGGTCGATCTCGGTGTCCGGCTGTTGCTGTACGACGGCCACCACCCGTTCGCCCCACTTGTCGTCGGGCTGACCGATCACCGCGCAGTCCCGGACCGCCGCGTGGGCCATCAGCGCCTGCTCCACTTCGGTGGAGTACACGTTGAAGCCGCCGGTGATGATCATGTCCTTGGCCCGGTCGACGATGTAGAGGTAGTTGTCCTCGTCCAGGTAGCCGATGTCGCCGGTGTGGTGCCAGCCGTGCCGGGACGCCTCCGCGGTGGCCTCTGGGTTGCGGTAGTACCCCTGCATCACCAGCGATCCGCGGACGACGATCTCACCGCGTTCACCGCGCGGGAGCAGCGAGCCGTCCGGCGCCATGATCGCGGTGGTGACCAGCGGCGACGGTCGCCCGGCGGAGGACAGTCGCTCGCGCGCAATGTTGCCGGAGGCATCGAAGTGGCCGGCCGGCGGCAGGATCGAGATCATCATCGGCGCCTCGGTCTGGCCGAACAGCTGGGCCATCACCGGGCCGATCCGTCGCAGCGCTTCCTCGAGGCGGGCGACCGACATCGGCGCGGCGCCGTACCAGAAGCAGCGCAGGGACGAGAGGTCGGTGCGATCGAGCTCTTCGGCCGCGAGCACCATGTAGATCAGTGTCGGCGGCAGGAACGTGTGCGTGACGCGGTGCCGCGGGATCAGCTCCAGGAACGCGTGCACGTCCGGCGTCCGCATGATGACGATCTCGCCACCGGAGGCCAGGACGGGGAAGCACAGCACGCCGGCCGCGTGCGTCAGCGGTGCCAGCGCGAGGTAGACGGGCCGCTCGCCGAACGGATAGCCCATCAGCGTCAGCGCGGTCATCGTCTCCAGGTTGCCGTTGCTGAGCATGACCCCCTTCGGGCGACCCGTGGTCCCACCGGTACCGACGATCAACGCCAGATCGTCGGGACCGGTGAGATCGGGTGCCGGCTGGGACACGCCCCCGCAAAACGTGTCCCAGCCGACGCTCCGGCCGCCGTGGTGGGGGAGCCGGCCGGAGCTCGGATCGGCATCCAGGCAGACGAAGGTGTGGACCTTCGGCACCGCGACCCGGATCCGATCCACCAGGGGCGCGAACGCCGCCTGGTAGATCAGTACTTCACAGTCGAACTGGTCGAGCAGGTCGCGGTTCTCCGCGGCCTCGTTGCGCGGGTTGATCGGGCACCAGACCGCACCCGCCCGGCTGATCCCGAACACGCAACTGAACGCGATCGGGTCGTTCGCCGACAGGATCGCCACCTTGCCGCCCGGCCGTACGCCGGTCGCCGCGAGCCCGGCCGCGATCCGGTACGACAGTTCCTGGACCTCGGCGTACGAGAGCGTCTCGCCGTCGGTGGTCAGGCACGGTGCGTCCGGACCGAGCGAGGCTCCTTTGTCGAGGTAGTCGACCAGTCGCACTGCTACTCCTTCACCGGAGAACGGTGAGCTGCGGTTCGGAGACCAGCCCGAAGCTGCGCAGTACGCCGAGCAGTTCGTGGTGACCGAACGCCTGGCAGCCACTGGCGAAACCGACCCGCTTCGGCGGCGTCTGTAGCAGTGAGTACGCCGCATACGCCTGCATCAGCCCGGTCTGCTGGTAGTTGCTGTTGCCGTGGATGACACAGTGCGCCCGGCCGAGTGGACCGGAGGCGTGGACGGAGTCCAGCGACTTGTTGACCCGCGGGTTCTCCCGCGGCGGCATCTGGTTCATCACCTGGCGGGCGGTCTCGGTCAAGGCAGCGTTGCGTTCCTCCGGGTCCATGTCCTTGGTGGCCTCGAGTGCCGCGGCGACGATCTGCGGTACGCCGTTCATCAGCGCGGCGTTGAACACGCCCCCGCGCGCCTTGCAGTTCGCCACTCGCGGATCGCGCTTGAACCAGACCGGGTGCGACGTTCCGCCCCAGGGCAGTGACAGCGCCAGTTCGTGCTGGCCGGGCACCACCAGCGGCACGAGCCCTTGCTCGTCTGCAGCGAACTCGACGTAGGTGTTCTGCTCCAGGTAGTGCGCCTTCGAGCCCGCTGCGTTCACCAGGATCGTGCGGGTCGACGCGATCGTCGGACTGCCGCCCCAGAACACTGCGATGTCCAAGGTGTCCAGGCCGGGCTGTTCCAGGCACAGCTGCGCGGCGATCTCGCCGGTCGTGTACATCTGCGCGATACCGGGAGCCAGCAACAGGCCGGCTTCGGCGAACCGGGCGCCGTACGTCTCGTCGCAGGTGATCAGCCAGTCCTGCTCGCCGGTGGTGTCGGTGTAGTGCGCACCGGCCGCCAGAGCCGCCTCGACCGCCGCGGGGCCGAGTTCGCTGAACGGTCCGACCGTGTTGAGCACGACCGCGGCGCCCTTGAACAGGTCGGTCAGGGTTTCGACGTCGTGGTCGACGGTGGCGATCTCGTACTCGGCGGTCTCGATCCCCGCCACATGGGATTCCATCGACTCCTTCAGCCTGTCCTCGCTGCGGCCGGCGGCCACGAACGGGACGTGGTACTGACGGAGGTACTCACACACCAACCGGCCGGTGTAGCCGGAGGCGCCGTACACAACCACGGGCTTCGCTGTCATCGTTACATCCCCATTCCGCCGTCGACGGGTAGGCCGGCGCCGGTGATGAAGCGGGCCTCGTCCGAGGCGAGGAAGACGACCGCGTCGGCCATGTCGGTGACCTCGCCGAGCCGGCCGGCCGGGGTCAGCCCGATCACCGCGGCGACCGCTGCCTCGGGCGACTCGAACAGTCCGAGCCGGGCCACGTCGTTGGCCAGACCCGCGCCCATGGCGGTCGGGACCAGGCCGGGGTAGATGCAGTTGACGCGGACGCCGTACCCGAGCTTGCCGGACTCCATCGCGGCGACCCGGGTGAGCCGGTCGACCGCGGACTTGGTCGCGGAGTAGACCGCGATCCCGGGGAACGCGATGGTCGCGGCGACCGAGGCGACGTTGATGATCGCGCCGCCCTGGCCGGCCAGTCCGTCCGGCCGCATCGTGCGCAGGCCCCACTTGAGTCCGAGCGTGGTGCCGAGGATGTTGACGTCGAGCATCTTGCGGATGTCGTCGGCGCTGACCTCGGTGAGCAGGCTGGTGATCTCGATGCCCGCGTTGTTCACCAGGATGTCCAGGCCGCCGAGGATGTCGTTGGCCGCGATGACGGCGTTCTCCCAGCTGGCCTCGTCGGTGATGTCGTGGGCGACGAAGCCGTTGCCGTCGCCGTACTCGCTGTCCAGTGCGTCGGCGACCGCCTCGCCGGTGTCCTTCTGGATGTCGCTGATGACCACTTTGGCGCCGGCTGCCGCCAGCGCTCGTGCCATCCCTTCGCCGAGCCCCTGGGCCCCGCCGGTGACGAGGGCCTTGCGGCCGGAGAGGTCGAGTCCGCCCATCGGAAGCTCCTTTGCTCGAAGGACCGTTGTGCTTCACACTGTGGAGAATCCTTTGACAGTCGTCAAGACTTTGTTTGACACTTGTCAAGAACTCTCCCGCCGCGGACCGCGCCTGGGCCTGCGGCGGGGTACATTGACGCCGACGAACCCGGGCCGGAGAGAGGGAGTGGCGATCAGCTTGACCTCGGATGCCGCTGGTTCCGGCCCCGGCTCGGTGCGGCCCGCCCGGGTGTCGGGGATCGACAAGATCGAGCGCCGCCGGGTCGCGCTGGCCGAGTCGGCGCTGAAGACGCTCGGCGAGCTCGGGTACGCGCGGACCAGCCTGCGGGAGATCGCGAACAACTCCGAGTTCACCCACGGCGTCGTGCACTACTACTTCCGCGACAAGATCGACCTGATCAGCTACTGCGTGCGGCACTACAAGACGAAGTGCGCGCAGCGGTACGACGAAGTGGTCGAGACCGCGGCCTCCGCCGACGACCTGGCCGTCGGCTTCCTGGGCAAGATGACACAGACGCTGGTCGAAGAGACCCCGATGCACCGGCTCTGGTACGACCTGCGCGCGCAGAGCATGTTCGAGGACCAGTTGCGCGACGACGTCGCCGCGATCGACCAACTGCTGGAGCAGATGATCTGGCGCATCCTGACCCGGTACGCCGACCTGGTCGGCGGCTCCCCGACCGTCGACGCGCCGACGGCGTACGCCCTGATCGACGGCCTCTTCGAGCAAGCGGTGGTCAACTACGCCGCGGACCCGGATGGCGTCCCGGACCAACTGGCCGATCGGGTCAGTCAGGTCCTGCCGAAACTGATCGCGGCGTAGCCGACCTGCCTACTCCGCCTGACAGTTCGTCTTGCAGAGCTTGTCGGTCAGAGTGAGGTGGGCGCCGGGTTCTTCGGTGTCCACCTCGGTTGTGTAGTCGATCAGCCAGTCACCGGAGGTCAGCTGGGCGGTGGTCTCGCCCTTCTGCCGGCCGAACCAGTCGGCGATCTCCTCTCCCTGGTTGATGTGTGCGATCTCCAGTGCTTGCGGCAACACCTTGGCGATCTCGGCCGCCGCGGTGTCGACCGCACCGGCCGAGTGCAGCGACACCACGGGCGGCCGTGGGTGGTCTCCGGTGAGTACCCAGACCGACGCGGCTCCCGACGTACAGATGGCGTAGGCGCCGTCGTTGCTGCACTTGTAGCCGGCATCGGACAGTCCGGCCACCACCTGGGTCGCGTTGATCGGCGGCAGCACAGTCGGTGCTGCCGGACTGGTCGTCATGCCAGTCGTCTTCGTTCCGGTCGTCGTCGTGCCCGTCTCCGCCTGGTCAGGAGAGTTGGAGCAGGCGGTCAGGAGGCAGAGCACGGACAGGGCGGTGACTATGCCTCTGTGCCGGTTCAGACCGGCACCTCGATCGCGGCGTCGAGGGCGATGGTGATCATCTCGGAGAAGGTGGTCTGCCGCTCCTCGGCGCTCGTCTCCTCCTTGGTGATCAGGTGGTCCGACACCGTCATGATGCCGAGCGCCCGGCGGCCGAACTTCGCCGCCAGCGTGTAGAGCGCGGCGGCCTCCATCTCGATCCCCAGTACGCCGTACTCCGCCGTCCGCGACACCAGGTCGGGGCGGTCGTTGTAGAACAGGTCGCCGGAGAACACCTGGCCGACGTGCACGTTCAGCCCGGCCGCCTCGGCAGCGTCCACCGCGGCGCGCAGCAGCTGGTAGTCGGCCGTCGGCGCGTAGTCGATGCCGTGGAAGCGCAGCCGGTTCATCTGCGAGTCGGTGCTCGCGGACATCGCCACGATGACGTCGCGGACCCGCACCTCCTCGGTCAGCGCACCGCACGTGCCGACCCGGATCAGGGTCTGTACGTCGTACTCGGCGAACAGCTCGTGCGCGTAGATGGAGGCTGACGCCTGACCCATGCCGGAGCCCTGGACGGAGATCCGCTCACCCTTGTAGGTGCCGGTGAACCCGAACATGTTCCGGATCTCGGTGTAGCAGGTCACGTCGGACAGGTAGGTCTCCGCGATCCACTTGGCCCGCAGCGGGTCACCGGGGAACAGCACCCGCGGCGCGATCTGCCCCTTCTCGGCGGCGATGTGAATACTCATGCCGGGATGCTCTCACGGTGCCGGGATATGTTGAGGCATGTGGCCTACTCCATCGCTCCTGGTTCGTTAGCTCTGTCCCGTTCCGTGCTGGATCGCGCTGCCGATCGGAGGCGTGACGAGGAGTGGCTGGAGAAGGCGTGGGGTGATCCTGACACCCAGGTGGCGGTAGTGGCCGGTGACAAGCTGCTGGTGAATGCCGAGCGCACCGCACTGAAGCTCGTGCCGCCGTCCGAGGCACCGGACGGCTTGCGGATCTTCCTGGGCATCGATCGCGAGTCGGGTGCTGGTATGACGGCTGACGGCCGCGCTGTGTTCGCCGTACTCGTCGCGGGAGACGGAGACGAGTCGTACGCCGGACTCCGCGAGGTCGGCGCGGTGCTGGCTGACCGTGAGGCCGGGATGGCGGTCAACGTGGTCGGCTTGTCCAACTGGCACGGCGTCCACACCCATTGCGCGAACTGCGGTGAGCACACCGAGGTCATCGACGCCGGGCACGTCCGGCAGTGCCCCGCCTGCGGTCTGTCGCACTTCCCGCGCAGCGACCCGGCGATCATCGTGCTGGTCACCGACGACCAGGACCGTGCTCTGCTCGGCCGCAACGAGGCCTGGCCGCTAGGCCGCTACTCGACCCTGGCCGGCTTCGTCGAGCCGGGGGAGTCGCTGGAGGCCGCCGTACGACGGGAGGTCCTCGAGGAGACCGGTGTCATCGTGGGGCCTGAGGTCGAGTACGCCGGCAGTCAGCCGTGGCCGATGCCGTCCAGCCTGATGCTCGGCTTCTACGCCAAGGCGGCGAGTACCGACATCGAGGTGGACGCCGACG
Source organism: uncultured Actinomycetota bacterium (assembly GCA_963770725.1). GTDB lineage: Bacteria > Actinomycetota > Actinomycetes > Propionibacteriales > Kribbellaceae > Kribbella. Next base: position 324,521 of record CAVYQT010000001.1, on the reverse strand, counting down.
AGATCGCCGAGGCCCGGTGGTTCACCAGGGAGGACCTTCGTGCACTGGTCGAAGCCGGCACGATGGCCCTCCCCGGCAACATCTCCATCTCTCGTCGCCTGATCGAAGGCTGGTACGGCGAGCAGCTCACCGGCAGTTGGTGACCACCTCGCAGCTTGTGTCCACCTCGCAGCTTGTGTCCACCTCGCAGCTTGTGTCCACCTCGCAGCTTGTGTTCACCGGCCGACGTCGGAGCGGGCGGCGGCGATGCGGATGAGGACTCCCTCCCAGCGCTCGATCGTCCCGGCTTGCTCCAGCTCCCTGACCTTCCTGTCGACCGCCACCACATAGGCGGCGTGACTCGGCCAGTCTGCCGAGGCGTCCGGCAGTACGTCGGTCAGCGTGCAGCCGTACGTCGTGTGGCGGTTCGTCACGTGGCTGTTGATGTTCCCGGTCCACACCGTCGCCTGGAGATTCGACTGCGGACAAGGGTCGACCGGTGCGGTGTACGAGGCCAGGTTGGTCGGGTTCGTCCAGCCGTCCGGTCGCAGCAGCGTGTAGTACGTACCGTCCGGGGTCTGGGTGAGGCGGTTGAGACCGTGGTCGCGCAGCATCGTCGACACGCCGCCGAGGCTGTCCACGACGAACAGTCGTCCGGCCGTGACGCCGTACAGGTAGCCGTCGCGCCACTGGAGCGCTCCGTCGTTGGCTCCGGCCCTGCCGCCGAAGACCGGGATCTGGCGTAGTACCGCACCGGTCGTCGGGTCGGCGACGAACACGATGCCGTCAGCGAGGCCCCACAGGTTGCCGTCGGGGCCGATGACCAGCTCGTTGATGCTGGCCGCACCGGGCACGGGTACGACGTCGGTCAGCACGGCACCGTTGGACGGGTCGACCTTGATCAGGCGAGCCTCGGTCGCGATCGGCTCGGTGCCTTGACCGCCCTCGATGCTGGAGCCGGCCCACAGTCCGGTGCCGACCGGCAGCAGTGAGGAGATGGTCTGGTCGGCCACCAGGTTGCGGTACACGGTGAAGCCTCCGGTCGGGACGTCGTAGACCGTGAGGGCTCCGCCGTACTCGCCGTACGCCGGTGTGGTGCCGACGTAGACACTGTTGCCCGCAGGCCTCACCGCGACGGGCCTGTTCTGGTGATGGCTGTCGACGAGGCTGAAGAGCTCCTTCGGGTTCGTCGGACTCGCTGGAGCATTCGGATCCCACAGCGACAACCGGCCGTACGGGTAGATGCCGACGTACAGCTTGCCGGTGTTGTCCCACGCCCAGTCCTCGACCTGGCCCTGCCGGGTGGTGACCGTGGCCTTGCCGGTTGCGGGGTCGTAGATCGAGGTGGACCCGTTCAGGAAGGCGTTGACGAAGACCTTGCCGTTGGAGGGGTCCGCGATCGTGTGCATGAGGGCCACCGGGACGTACTGGAACGGTGAGCTCCACTGCGCGAGGGTGCCGGCCTGCGGGTCGTACCGGAACGTTCCGCCGGAGTAGTTGCCGGCCAGTCCGTACAGCACCTGGCTGCCGTTCTCGGTGACCCAGCCGTACCCGATCGAGGCGCCACGGGTCACGGTGCGGGGCGGTGACACCGGGCCGACGGTGTTCGTGTCCAGGTCGTAGTGGGTGAGGGCGAGCGTGTTGTTGGTGAAGTACACGCCACCCGGACCGGCTGCGGACACGCCACGTGCCGCGATCGGGTAGTCCATGACCTGAGTGCCCGTAGCGGCATCGGTGAACTTGATCTGCTCACCGGTGACGGCGTCGACCACGACCAGACGGCTACTGGCGTTGGCGAAGATGCGACCGCCGGCGTAGTCGAGGTCGATGAAGTCCTTGGCGGTCGTGCCGGGCGGAGTGATGTCCTCGACCTGACGCGTCTCCACATCGATGCGGAGCAGCCTGGCGTTGGGGGTGGAGACGCCGACGAACAGCTTGTTGTGGTCCGGGTCGTACACGGTCGACCGGGCGTACTGCTGCACCGGGTCGAGTGAGCCGTAGTCGGTCACCTGTCCGTTCGACGGGTCGTACTTGAAGGCGTGGGCGGTCGGGTACGTCCCGGCGTACACGTTGCCGTTCGGGTCCGCGGTGAGGCCGTAGATCACGGACTCACCGGGGATCGGCTGGCCCAGGTCGGTGACTGTGCCTGCACCTGGGTCGTAGCGGTACAGGTGCGCGTTCGGGTAGGTGCCGACGTACAAGCTGCCATCAGGTGCCACCACGATCGCCCATGCACCCGCGGCTCCGGCGAGTGGCAGGGCGTGGATCAGCTGACGGGTGTGCAGGTCGACGACGTTGAGCTGGGCGTTCTCGCCGGCAGGTACGGCGTACACGACGTCGCGGCCGTCCGGCATCCGCCCGATCGCACCCTCCATCACGGTGAGCGAACTGATCGGCGGACCGAGATCGCGGACCGGGTCCTCCGCGGACGGGCCCATCCGGGTGGCGTCCGGCCTGATCGGACCGGTCTCCGACGGGAAGGGATCAGGCCGCTTCGGATCCGGATCCGCCGTGGCGGGCAGTCCGCCGGCGGCGAGCAGGCCCAGCGTCAGCGCGAAGGCTGCGGCGGCGCGGGAAAAGGTATGGCGGCTGAGTGCAGTGCGAACGGGACGGCGCGGAATCATGGGCGGGCTCCCTGCGGCGTTGTTCCGAGGAAGGTATAACGGTCATGACCGTAATGTCCATAACTCACGCCCTATGGGCAGGAAAACGGCGCCGGCCCGTTCGGGCGCGGCGCCGTGGCGACGTCGGGGCTAGGCGGCCAGCTTCTCGGCGACCTGGGCCAGCGACGGGTTCGTCATCGCGGTTCCGTCCGGGAAGACCACGGTCGGCACCGTCTGGTTGCCGTTGTTGATCTTCTCGACCAGCTTCGCGGCCTCCGGCACCTGCTCGATGTCGACCTCGGCGAACTCGATTCCAGCCCGCTTCAGCTGACCTTTCAGCCGGTGGCAGTAGCCGCACCAGGGCGTCGAGTACATCGTGAATGCCGCCATCAGGCTGACTCCGTCTCCCGGGCGGCGGAATCTGTCCGGCCGCCCGTCTAGGGTTGCTCTCGACGTATCCGAACCCAGTCGCAGGTGGTGCTGTTCCCGAATGTCCCCGTCCGTGAGCGATCTCACACACTCCGCAACGCCTGACCGTGGGGGTGGGGTGGGGAAGGCATCCAACACAGCTGATGCGCTGCTCGAGGCGCTCGATCCGGAGCAGCGGGCGGTCGCGACCTCGCTGAACGGGCCGGTCGTGGTGATGGCCGGGGCGGGCACCGGCAAGACTCGCGCGATCACCCACCGGATCGCGTACGGCGTGCGCACCGCGACGTTCGACCCGCTCCGCGTCCTCGCGGTGACGTTCACCCAGCGGGCCGCGGGGGAGATGCGCGGCCGGCTCGCCCAGCTCGGCGTCGAGGGCGTCCAGGCCCGCACGTTCCACTCGGCCGCACTGCGGCAGGCGAAGTGGTTCTGGCCCAAGGTGTACGGCGGGGAGCTGCCGCCGATCGTGGACCGCAAGTTCCCGCTGCTGACCGAGGCGGCGTCGCGCTGCCGGGTCCGGGTGGACACGCCAGCGCTGCGTGACCTGGCCGGTGAGGTCGAGTGGGCCAAGGTGAGCAACGTCCGGCCGGACGACTACGCGCGCTTGGCCCCTCGCTCGGGCCGGACGCTGGCTGCTTTCGACCCGGCCACGATCGCCCGCGTCTTCGCGGCGTACGAGGACGTGAAGCTCGAGCGCGGCCGGATCGATCTGGAGGACGTGCTGCTGTGTGCGGTCGCCCTGCTCGCGGAGGACGAGCGGGTGGCGGCGGAGATCCGGCGGCAGTACCGGACGTTCGTGGTCGACGAGTACCAGGACGTCAGCCCGCTGCAGCAGAGCCTGCTCGACCTGTGGCTCGGTGGCCGGGAGGACGTCTGTGTGGTCGGCGACCCGGCGCAGACCATCTACTCCTGGGCCGGCGCCGAGCCGGAGAACCTGGTGCGCTTCGCGTCCCGGCACCCGTCCGCGACGGTGGTCAAGCTGGTCCGCGACTACCGGTCGACGCCGCAGATCGTGGACGTGGCCAACAAGATCCTCGACGCAGCCGGTCCGTCCGGACTGCCGGGGCGGGTGACGTTGCGGTCCCAGCTCCCGGCCGGTCCGGCTCCCGTCTACCGGGAGTACTCCGACGAGGTCGCCGAAGCCGACGCGGTCGCGCGGGCGATCGCGCGGCTGCGGGACGAGGGGCGTCCGCTGCGGGAGATCGCCGTACTGTTCCGGACGAACGCGCAGTCGGAGAACTACGAGCAGGCGCTGGCCGAGCGGAAGATCCCGGCCGTGCTGAAGGGCGCCGAGCGGTTCTTCGAGCGGGCCGAGATCCGGCAGGCCGCCGTACTCCTGCGCGGGCAGGCGAAGGCCGGGGACGTGTCCGGGGATCTGGTCGAGGTGGTCACCGGCGTCCTGGGCGGGGCCGGGTGGACGCCGGAGCCGCCGACCGGGACCGGCGCGGTCCGGGATCGGTGGGAGTCGCTGAGCGCACTGGTGACGATGACGTCGGACTTCGCCGCGGCGAATCCCTCCGCCGTTCTGGTGGATCTGATGGCGGAGCTCGACCGGCGGGCATCGATCCAGCACGCGCCGCTGGCCGAGGGGGTCACGCTCGCGACGCTGCACGCGGCCAAAGGGCTGGAGTGGGACTGTGTCTTCATCGCGGGCGCGCACGAGGGGACTCTGCCGATCAGCTACGCCCAGACGCCGGCGCAGGTGGAGGAGGAGCGGCGGCTGTTCTATGTCGGCGTGACGCGGGCGAAGCAGCAGCTCCACATCAGTTGGTCGACCTCACGCTCCCCGGGCGGGCGCGGTCAGCGCGGACCGACCCGGTTCCTGGACCCTCTGCACGTGCGTACGTCGCGGCCGACTGCGTGGGAGCCGTCGGCCGAGCGGCCGGGGCGTTCGTCCCGGGCGGGGCGGCCGATCCCCAAGTGCCGGGTCTGCGGTCGCGGCCTGCTCGACCCCGGCGCCCGGAAGCTGGGCCGCTGTGAGGACTGCCCGTCCTCGATCGACCAGGAGTTGTACGACGCCCTGGTCGCCTGGCGCACCGAGCAGGCGGCGTCCGAGAGCATGCCCGCCTTCGTCATCCTCACCGACGCCACCCTGACCGCGATCGCCGAGACCCGCCCCACCGACGAACAGTCCCTCCGCAAGATCCCCGGCATCGGCCACACCAAGATCACCAAGTACGCCGGGCCCATCCTCAACCTCTGCGCCCGCTGACCCGGTCACGGCGCCGGCTCGAGCAGCCGACCGGCGTCCTGGCTGGGCGGTACGCCGTACTGCCGGCGGTACTCGCGGCTGAACTGGGACGGGCTGTCGTACCCGACCTGGTGGGCGACGGTCGTGACGTCGCGCGGGTGGGTCGCGAGCAGCAGCCGCGCCTGCTGCAGCCGGATGTGCTTCTGGAACTGGATCGGGCTCAGCGCCGTGACGGTCTGGAAGTGCCGGTAGAACCCTGACGGGCTCATGCCCGTGAGCCGAGCCAGGTCCTCGACGCGGAACGGCTCGGCGTAGTGGTCGCGGATCCAGCGGGCGGCGCGGGTGATGTGGCTGAGGTTGCTGTCGGCGAGCCCGAGTTGCCGCACCGCGGCTCCCTGCTCGCCGGTGATCAGCCGCCAGAGGATCTCGCGCTTGACCAACGGCGTCAGCACCGCCCGATCCCGCGGCCGGTCCAGCAGGCGAACGAGCCGGACCAGTCCGTCGACCAGGTCGTCGGTGAGTGCGCCGACGGCAATCCCCGGTACGGCGCCCGCTCGCGGACGGGGGAAATCACCCGGACCGGCGTGCAGGAGCAGATCCGCGATCACCGACGGCTCGAGGACGAGCGCGAGACCCAGCGCGGGGTCGTGCGGGCCGGCGTCGACGAAATGCCCGGTGACGGGCAGATCGACCGACGCCACCAGATAGTCGCCCGGCCGGTAGAGGTGAACGCGGTCGCCCACGACCAGTCTCTTCGCCCCGTGGACGAGAACGGCCAGGACCACTCCCGACATCGACGGCGCCGGAGGGCCGGACCGTTCCACCTTCGCGATGTGCAAACCCTCGATGCCGGTCGTCTCGTCCGCCCGGACGTGCCGCTCCAGCAAACCGCGAAGCTCGTCGAGTGCCATGGACCCATTGTCGGTGGCGAACGCGGCCAGATTCCACAGCTGTGGAGGATCGTGCAACAGCTCTGGAGCTTTCGCCTACCGCGGCCCTCCTCTCGCACGGTCGAATGGAACCAACCAAGCAACCCGGTCAGGCGGAGCTGATGCGTCGGACTGGGAGGATCATTCAGAAGGAGTTCCTCATGAACGTGGGAATCGATCCACTGGCCTCGGGCGCATCGTCGTCGCCGGCACCAGCGCCGGCGGTGGTCTCGCGGCCGGTGTGGCCCTGATGGCGCGTGACCGCGGCGGCCCGGCGATCGCCGCACAGGTGCTCATCTGCCCGATGCTCGATCACCGCAACACCACCGTCTCGAGTCATCAGTACGGCGGTGAGCCGGGCATCTGGACCAGGGAGAGCACCGCGTTCGCCTGGGACGCGGTGCTGGAGGGGCTCCCTGACGACCGCATTCCGGCGTACGTGTCACCGGCCAGGGCCGAGGATCTGTCCGGTCTGCCCACCACCTACATCGACGCCGGCACCGCCGAGGTGTTCCGCGACGAGGACGTCGAGTACGCCGGCCGGATCTGGGCGGCAGGTGGTCAGGCCGAACTCCATGTCTGGGCCGGAGGCTTTCACGGGTTCGACGCTCTCTTCCCCGCGGCCGTGCTCTCCGCCGCCGCCCGCTGTACCCGGGCCGAGTGGCTGGCCCGCGTCCTCGGCCACTGACCGTTGCCCTTAGAGGCAGGCTTCGGTGCCGGCCGAAGAAATCTGTTGCCAGGCAGGCGTCTCGAGGCGCATGGTGGTGGATGTGCCGCATTCTGCTGACGGCAGACGTGGCATTTAGGTGACAGAGGCAACGATCCCGGAGCGTGCGGATGACGTCCCGGAGCGTGCTGGAAGTCTGTGGTGGCAGCCAGTTCCGGCCACCGCCGCGGCAACTTCCGGCCAACTTCGCTCACTGAGGTTAAATAGTTTGCGGGCTCCGCTGGTGACGGCGTACTGTTCTTTCTGCGGTCGAAGCCTGGCCGAAAACTTCAAACCACCATAGCGATCGAGCTAACCGCCCGCTTCGCCACAACGAGAGGAGGTGCCCTGGATGATCACCAACACGGTCAAGAAGCCGTTCATCGAAGTAGCCGCGCTGCCGTGCGCCCCGATTCAGGGTGCCTCGCCGCGCCTGCACGTCGCGACCGTTGTGCTCATGGCTTCCGGCACTACCCCGTTCCGGGGCGGAGCTGTCGGCGATGCGAAGTACGGCGGTTCGGGTTCTCGAGCATGGAGTCCACCGGTCTGACAGATGTCAGAGCCGGCACCTCCAAGGCCGCGGAACCCGAAATGGGTCCCGCGGCCTTTCTGTTTGATCAGCACAGTGTTTGTCCGCAGATTTGGCGGCCTTCGACCGGAGGTCGTCACCGACGACAAGAGATCAGCAACCAAAAGTCACTGGGAGGTGACCGGAATGAGCGTGAGCTTCCTCGATGTCTTTACCGAGGTAGCAACGTCGCAGGACCTGCCCTGTCGGTCCTACGCACCAGAACTCTTCTTCGCCGAATCGCCGGCGGACGTCGAGTACGCCAAGTCTCTTTGCACCACCTGCCCGCTCAAGGCCGAGTGCCTGGCCGGAGCGCTCGAGCGTTCCGAGCCGTGGGGAGTGTGGGGCGGCGAGTTGTTCGTCCAGGGAGTGGTGGTTCCGCGCAAGCGGCCCCGTGGGCGTCCACGTAAGAGCGACACCGTAACCGCCGCCTGACGATCCAGATCGAAACGAGACTTCAGACCATGACGAACCAGACTTCGCACAGGAGAATTGAAATGTATTTACTTAATGAAGATCTTGCACGTGCTCATTGTCGTTCCAAACTGAACGACGCAGAGCAGAACCGGCGCTTCTACCTCGCTCGCAAGATGGAGCGCGCGCAGAAGAAGGCCGAGCGGGCCGGCCGGCGAGCGGAGAGGGCCAGCGCACGCGCGCGCCTCGCACTCGCCCGCCTGGTCTGATCCACCAGCACAACTGAACAGGCCTGCCGGCCCGGTCCGAAAGGGAGGACCGCCCGGCAGGCGCAGCCTGACCAGCTGAACGCCCGAGGGGCGGCATCCACAGGATGCCGCCCCTCGGCCATGGGGTGCAGACTGGTGGGCGTGATCAGAGCTACGTGTTCGATGTGTGGTCAGCAGGCGGAGACCGAAGAGGCGCCGCTGACCTGGCTGACCTCGGTGGAGAACGGCCGGAAGCTGCTGTACTGCGACCGCTGCACCCGGGAGAACGTCCGCGCCATCGAGGGGAAGCTGGATCCGGTCTACTGGTGAGAAATATCTGATCCGGTGTCTATCCGGCGGTGATCCGTTCGACGCAGGAGTGAAGGCAGACTCCAGCGGAAGGAACGCACCAATGACCGTCACCGAGAGCGCGGCCGTGACCACCAGCCGGCGGCAGTGGATCGGGCTGGCCGTGTTGTCACTCGCCACGCTGCTGGTGTCACTGGACCTGTTCGTGATGCTGCTGGCGGTCCCGGCGGTGACCGAGGCCCTCGGCGCGACCGCCAGCCAGCAGCTGTGGATCCTCGACGTCTACGGGTTCATGGTGGCCGGGCTGATGATCACCATGGGCACCTTGGGTGACCGGATCGGCCGGCGACGGCTGCTGCTGGCCGCGGGCGCCGTCTTCGGGGCCGCTTCGGTCGTGGCGGCGTACTCCACGAGCCCTGAGATGCTGATCGGCGCCCGGGCGGTGCTCGGTATCGCGGGCGCGGCGATCGCGCCGTGCACGCTGTCGCTGATCTCCACGCTGTTCCCGGACACTCGGCAGCGGGCGACCGCGCTGGGCGTGTGGGCCGGCTGCTTCACCGTCGGCGCAGTCGTCGGCCCGATCGTCGGTGGCGTGCTGCTGGACCACTTCTGGTGGGGTTCGGCGTTCCTGATCGGCGTACCGGCGATGGTGGTGCTGCTGGCGGTCGGTCCGTTCCTGCTCCCGGAGTACCGCGACGAGAAGGCGGGCCGGATCGACGTACCGAGCGTGGCGCTTTCGCTGGTTGCGATCCTGCCGGCGATCCACGGGCTGAAGCAGCTGGCCTCGCACGGCGTGAGTACGACGGCTGTCGGTGGTCTGGCCGTGGGTGCACTGTTCGGCTGGGTCTTCGTACGGCGGCAGCGGCGGCTGGCGGACCCGTTGGTCGACGTACGGCTGTTCTCCCGGCCGACTTTCACGGTGACGTTGGGCAGCATGATGACGTACTCGATGCTGTCCGGTGGCGTGATGGTGTTCATCGCGCAGTACTTCCAGCTGGTGCAGGGGATGAGCCCGCTGACCGCAGGTCTCGCCCTGGTGCCCGGCATGGTCGCCTCGACCGTGTCCTTCCAGCTGGCACCTCGGTTGGCCCGCCGGATCCGTCCGGGCGTGCTGATTCCCGCCGGCATCGCCCTCACGGTCGTCGGCCTGGCCGTGGTGAGCCAGACGACGTCTACCGCCGTACTGGTCGTCGCCTTCGCTGTCGAGTGCGCGGGCGTCGGTCCGCTGGTGACGCTGGGCACCAACTTGGTGATGGGCTCGGTGCCGCCGGAGAAGGCTGGTGCGGCGGGTGCGCTGACTCAGACGAGTAACGAGTTCGGGTACTCGCTGGGCATCGCCGTACTGGGCAGTGTGGTCACTGCGACGTACCGCAGTCAGATGGACGGCCAGGGCGGCAGCTCACTGGGCGAAGCCATCAGCGGTGCGGCGCCGGCCGCCGTACTGGACGCTGCCCGCGGCGCTTTCACGGACGGGCTTCACCTGGCTGCTGGCATCACAGCGGTCGCTCTGGCGGTCATCAGCGTCCTGCTGGCCCGCACGCTCCGCTCAGAGCCTGCCCTGGGCTCAGACGCGGGTGAAGCCGGGTAGGAACTCGTCCAGAACCGAGCTGAACGGCGCCTCGGCCTCCAGTTGGGACAGTACGGCGATGCCGCCGATCCAGACGCGGTGGATGAGCAGGTACGACGGCGGCAGGTTGAGCTTCAGCGCCAGGGACGCGTGCGGCGACCGGAAGTCACTGGTCCGGTTCGCCTGCGCCCGCATCCAGGCGCGGCTGAACTGGAACATCTCCGCCCGGGCCGGCTCCGCGAACGGCGCCAGGTAGTCCATCAGCTGCTCGGGGTCGATGTCCATCCGCGGCTTGATGAACCCCTCGGCCCGGAGCCCGTCGCGGACCGCGATCCCGTCACCCTGGAGCGAGATCGTCAGCAGCCGCCCGATCGCCGGCGGCAGCCCGTCCGGCAGCCGTGCGCAGAGCCCGAAGTCGACCACACCGAGGCGACCGTCCGCCATCACACGGAAGTTCCCGGGATGCGGGTCGGAGTGCAGCAGGCCGGCCAGCCTCGGACCGCTGAACATGAACCGGACGTACTTCAGCCCGATCTCGTCGCGCTCCTGCTTGGTGCCGTCGGTGATGAACGACGACAGCGGCCGGCCCTCGATCCACTCCGACACGATGACACTCGGGGAGTGCTTGATGACCCGGGGGACGACGAACTCCGGGTGGCCCTTGAAGGCGTCGGCGTACTGCTGCTGCGCCTGCGCCTCGCGATCGTAGTCGAGCTCTTCGCCGATCCGCTCCTGCAACTCGGCGACCAGCGGCTTCATGTCGAGCCCGGGGACCAGCGTGCCGAAGCTCCGGGCGAACCGGCCGAGCTGGCGCAGGTCCGCACGCAGGGCTTCGGCGGCGCCCGGGTACTGCAGTTTGACCGCGACCTCGCGGCCGTCCTTCAGCGTGCCGCGGTGCACCTGGCCGATCGACGCGGCGGCCGCGGGCAGATCGTCGAACTCCTCGAACCGGTCCCGCCAGCGCTTGCCCAGCTCCCGCGACAGGATCGTGTGCACGGTCGAGGCCGGCATCGGCGGGGCGGAGTCCTGCAGCTTGGTCAAGGTCGCCCGGTACGGCGCCGCGAGCTCCTCCGGCATCGCGGACTCCATCATGCTGAGCATCTGCCCGAACTTCATCGCGCCGCCCTTGAGCTCACCCAGGACGGCGAACAACTGGTCGGCGGTCCGGCGCTGGAACTCCGCCATCACGGCCTCGGCCGGCGCACCGCCGATCCGCTTGCCGAGCCCGACCGTCGCCCGGCCGGCGGCACCGAGCGGCAGGCTGGCGAGCTTCGCGGTCCGGCTCAGCGCTTTGCGGGGAAGGTCCGACACCCTCCCATTCTGTCGGGTCGCCCAAGCCGGAGCCCGCTCGGGGCACCGGCATGTCTCCCGGGGCCGTCGACGGTCGTCCCCGGCGTGACCGCAGCCCGGCCGTCAGGCGGGCTCAGGCGCGGTGCCGAACGACGAAGGGCGGTGTCCGGCACACGTGTGCCGAACACCGCCCCACGACTTGGTGCGTCAGGCCTTGCCGAGGATCCGGTTCAGGTTCGTACCGCACTCGGGGCACTTGGCCTTGGCCATGCGCGTGCCCTTGTCGTTGACCTTGACCTCGCCGTCGGCGGTGCGCTTGGCCTTGCACTTGACGCAGTAGAACTCGCCGCTCCAGGTCTCTGCCATGAGGGCCCTCTCCTTGCTCTGAATACCAGCCCGGGTTCTCGCCCCGGGTTGTCGTGGATGCTAACGGCAGACCGTCCTGCCGTAGGCCGTTCGGCCCAGTCGGGATTCACCCTACGGCAGCCAGGCTCACGCTCAAGCGCACCTCCCGGCCAGTGTGCCGCTGGATCGCCCCGAGGAAAGCCTTTTCCAAGCGGTCCCGCAGCACAGAGCAGGCTCCCGGGGGTCCGCCTTCGGAACCGCTCGGCTTCCCCTCCGAACGGCCCCGGAGGCGATCCGGGAGCCTGCTGACCCCGACGCTAGGAGGCGTGGGCGGTGCAGGCAAGGGCCCGTTGTCCACCCCTGTGGATAACCCTGTGTGCAACCTGTGGGGCGCGCCGCCGGGCACTGTGGACGGGCGGGGGAACAGGGTGTGAACAACCAGCGTCGGCCGACCCAAGATCTGGCGCCTGACCTGCGGAAACGCCGATGCACAGGATGTGGACGGAAGAAAGTTGTCGGATTCGGGGGGTACATTTTTGACCCATGGCCGACTCTCCACCGCGCCCGATCCCGCCGTATGTGGATATCCGCCGCAGCAAGCGGCGCAAGCGGACCGTCAGCGCCTACCGGGACGGTGAGCGGGTGGTCGTGCTGATGCCCGACCGGCTGTCCGCCGCGGAGGAGGCGCGCTGGGTCGAGACCATGCTGGCGCGGCTGGAGAAGCAGCGCAGTCGCTCCCGCGTGTCGGACGAAAAATTGTTGGCCAGAGCACACGAACTCGCGTGTCGTCACCTCCCCGAAGTGCCCGAACCTGCGTCAGTCAGGTGGGTTTCGAACCAAAACAGACGGTGGGGATCCTGCACTCCGGCGGACCGATCGATCCGGTTGTCGACCCGTTTGCAGTCGATGCCCGCCTGGGTGGTCGACTACGTCCTCATCCACGAGCTGGCGCATCTGATCGAGCCGGCCCACAACGCCGCCTTCTGGGAGCTGGTCCACCGCTACCCCAAGGCCGAACGCGCCGAGGGCTACCTGGAGGGCATCTCAGCCGCCTCCTCCCTCAACCTCGAGGACTTCTGAGGACGCCTGCCCAGAGCTGCCTGCACTCACCCGCTCACGCTGCGGCAGCACCCCTGGGCCCACCCTCAGCGGGGTGGGGAAAGCCGCAGGGGAGGGGTGGGGTTTGCCTCAGGGTGAACTCGGTGGCTTCCTGCATGGTGGCGACCACCCTCCAGCGACGAGGCTTTTGAGCCGTAGCCAGCGCCGCGCCAGGCAGCGCTGGGTGGGGCGCCAGAGGGGGCGCAGAGGGGCAGGGAACGTATGGCCAGGGGGCAGCTCACGGTCCGGGCGGCACGCTGGAGTGCCACCCATCCGTGGCGGGCGATCGCGATGTGGGTGGTCCTCGTGATCGCCTGTTTCGCACTCGGCTCCGCAACCGGCACCAAGGAGTCCGACGGAGAAGGAGACATCGGCGAGGTGACCCGGGCCGACGACATCGTCAAGTCCGGCAACTTCGCCGACCCGGATGTGGAGAGCGTGCTGATCACCGCACCGTCCGGGACCCTCGACCAGGCCGAGGCGGCCAAGGCGGCCGGCGTCGTGATCGAGCGGATGCGCGCCCTCGGTGGGGTCGCGGAGGTCGCTCAGCCGATGCCCTCGCCGAACACAGACGCCCTGATCGTCAGGGTCACCCTGAAGGACGGTACCGATGACAACCGCGTACAGCCGCTGCTCGATACCACCGCCCAGGTCCAGCAGCAGTATCCGGACCTCCGGATCGAGGAGGTCGGCGAGCTGTCCATCGGCAAGGCTCTGGACGAGACGCTCGGCAAGGACTTCAAGCGCGCGGAGATGTTCAGCCTGCCGGTGACACTGGCGATCCTCTTGGTCGCCTTCGGCGCACTCATCGCGGCCTCGGTGCCGCTGGTGCTCGCGCTGTCCGCGGTCGCCGCCGCGATCGGTCTCTCCGCGGCAGCCTCGCAACTGGTCCCCGCGGTCGACGCGGTGAACAGCGTGATCCTGCTGATCGGTATGGCGGTCGGCGTCGACTACTCGCTCTTCTACCTCCGCCGCGAACGTGAGGAACGCGCCAAGGGTCGCGGTCACGTCGACGCGGTCGAGATCGCCGCGGCGACCTCGGGGCATGCCGTCGTCGTCTCCGGCGTCGCGGTGATCATCTCGATGGCCGGGTTGTTCCTGGCCCGTGACGCGGTGTTCTCGTCCTTCGCGGTCGGCTCGATCCTGGTCGTCGCGGTGGCCGTCATCGGCTCGCTGACCGTGCTCCCCGCCGTACTGGCGAAGCTCGGTCGCTGGGTGGACCGGCCGCGGATCCCGTTCGTCTGGCGGCTGACCGCGAGCAAGGGGAAGCCCCGGTTCTGGCCGGCGATGCTGAAGCCGGCGCTCAAGCACCCGGTCGCCACGCTGCTGGTCTCGGTCATCGCGCTGCTCGCGGTCGCGTCGCCCGCGTTGGGGATGACGCTGAAGTTCCCGGGAACCGAGGACCTGCCGCGCGACACCGCGGTGATGAAGGCGTACGACCGGCTGACCGCAGCGTTCCCGAGCACAGGCACCAGCCACGAGGTCGCCGTCCGCGCTCCGGCCGATCAGCAGCCGGCGGTGAAGGCCGCGCTGGCCGAGCTGGTTCAGCGGACGCAGAGCGACAGGTTGTTCGCGCAGGACGGGCTGGAGGAGCCACGCGTCTCGCAGGACGGCAGGGTCACGGTGCTCGAGGTCGCCACGCCGTACGAGGGCGGCAGCCAGCAGGCACGCGACTCGCTCGACAAGCTGCGCAAGGACCTGATGCCGGCGACCGTCGGCAAGGTGCCGGGAGCCGAGTACGCCGTCGGTGGCTTCGTGGCCGCGGACGTCGACTACGCGGCGCACACACGAGCGAAGCTGCCGCTGGTGATCGGGTTCGTGCTGCTGCTGACGATGATCGTGATGATGGTGACGTTCCGGTCCGTGGTGGTCGCGCTCACCGCGATCTTCCTGAACGTGCTGAGTGCGGGCGCGGCGTACGGCGTCGTGACGGCGGTGTTCCAGAACACCTGGGCCGAAGGGATCCTCGACTTCCGATCGAACGGTGCGGTGGTCTCCTGGTTGCCACTGTTCCTCTTCGTGGTGTTGTTCGGTCTGTCGATGGACTACCACGTGTTCGTCGTCAGCCGGATCCGCGAGGCGGTGCTCCGCGGCGTACCGACCAAGCAGGCCGTTGCCGAAGGCATCACCGGCTCCGCGGGTGTGGTCACCAGCGCGGCCGCGGTGATGATCGGTGTCTTCGCGGTCTTCGCCACGCTGAGCACGCTGGACATGAAGCAGTTGGGTATCGGTCTGGCGGTCGCGATCCTGATCGACGCGACGATCATCCGGGCGGTCGTCCTGCCGAGCATCATGACGCTGCTGGGCAACGCCAACTGGTGGGCGCCGAAGTGGCTGCGCGGCAAGCAGGCCAAGCACGTGGCCCCCGCTGCCCCGCGCGACCCGGAGCGCGAACTCACCCCGGTCGGCTGACAGTTCCAGTACGACGCGAGCGCCCCACCGCACCAGGGTGGGGCGCTCGCCTAATTGGGTGGTGGGCGGTCGACATCGGCGGGTAGCGTCCTGCGCTCTGAGCGAGGAGGCGGAGTGACGCAGCGGACCGAGGCCTTGGCGGAGTTGGCGGAGCAGGTGCTGGCGGTCGAACGGCCGCATCCGGTGCGGGTCGCGATCGACGGGTGTTCGGCGGCGGGAAAGACCACGCTGGCGGACGAGTTGGCCCAGGTACTGCGGGATCGCACCGGGCGCGAGGTGATCCGGGTCGGGATCGACTACTTCAAGCGTGCCGTCGAGCTACGTACGACGTACCCGGTGGACTCACCGGAGAGCTACTACCTCGAGACCTGGGACAACGAGGCGATCCGCGACCGGTTGCTGATTCCGCTCGGACCGGACGGCGATCGCCGCTACACCGCCGGCCTCAGGGACTCCTCGGCACAGACAGCGCTCGAGCTACCCGTTGCGGTGGCGCCCGACGATGCCGTCCTGCTGGCCGACGGCGCCTTCCTCCAACGACCGGAGCTCGATGCCTGCTGGGACCTGCGCATCTACGTCGACATCACCTTCGACGAAGTACTCCGCCGCGGCATCGAACGCGACCAGCAGTGGATGACCTCGCCCGAAGCCGCCGAACACCGTTATCGCACCAGGTACATTCCCGGCGAACGCCTTTACGTCGATCAGATCCAACCGCAGGCCCGGGCCCAGATCGTCCTGAACAACCAGGATCCGGCCAACCCACACCTCACAATCCGCGCCTGACCTCAGCCGAGGTGCTGGCGGGCTCGGTGGGTGGCGGCTTTCACTCGGCTCTGGCATTGGGGGGAGCAGAAGCGGCGTTGGGCGTTGCGGGAGACGTCGACGAAGACGCGGTCGCACTGCGGGGCCGCGCAGACTCCGAGGCGTCCGGCGAGGTCGCTGCCGAGCGCGATGGCGAGACCGGCCGCGCAGCCGGCGGCCCAGCCGTTGGCCAGTTCGTCGTTCGGTCCGTGGAAGTGCAGGCTCCACGGCCGGTCCTTGCCCCGGTCCAGTTGCGGTCGCGCGTTGGTGTCGAGGAGCAGCGCGTTGACCTCCGTCGCGGCCCGGCCGAGGTCGCCCGAGTGCGCCGCCTCGAACACGATCCGCATCCGGCCCGCGAGCTCCGCGAGCCGTCGCGCATCAGCCCGCCGTACGGCGGCCTGCGGGTATCCGATCGCAGCCAGCGCGTCCCCGACAGCTTGCGCCTCGTCCGTCGGCGCGGTCACGGCGGAGCCGCCGGAGTAGCCGGGTGTCAACCGGTTCACGTACTCCACAGCAGCAGCCAGCACACTCCGTGCATGACTATCAAAAGACACTTGACCAGTCACCGATTCTCTCCGTACAGTCGACCTCGCGTGACTAACCATAACGCTTTAGATGGTCACGCAGGAGGTGGGTGTCATGAGTACCGCACCCCGCGCAGCACAGCCGTCCTCGCCTTCGCGAGGGATTTCCGCGGTGGTCTGGGTTCTGGTGATGGCTCGGGCCGTCAATCGGATCGGGGCGTTCACGCTGCCGTTTCTCGGTGTTGTGCTGACCGTGGAGTTCGGGGCTTCGCTGGGTCAGACCGGGCTGATTCTGGCTCTGTTCGGGGTGGCGACGATTCCGTCGCGGCTGCTTGGCGGGGTGCTGGCCGACCGGCTCGGCCGGCGCCGGACGATCGTGCTCGGGCTGACTGGGTGCGCGGTCGCGCAGACCTGGATCGCCGTCTCCGGCCAACTCTGGTCCGCGGTGCTTGCGACTCTGCTGCTCGGCCTGGTCTTCGAGATCTACGAACCGCCCAGTCAGGCTACGATCGCCGACGTCACGGAGCCCGCCGACCGGCCGGCGGCGTACGGTCTGCTCGGCGCCGCGATGGCCGCCGCCGGTGTGCTGGCAGGCCTCCTCGCGGCAGCCCTCAGCCACTGGGATCTGCGCTGGCTTTTCGTCGCCGACGCGGCCACCTGTCTGGCCTGTGCAGTCCTCGTCGCCCGCGCGCTCCCAGCCGACGTACGGCGGGACAGCGTGCAGACAACCGTGACAACGGTCTGGCGGGACCGCCGACTGTTGATCCTGCTGGCCAGCGGCACAGTCTTCGCCACCATGTACATGCAATTGGTGATCGGACTCCCGCTCACCCTGCTGGAACAGGACTTGCCGACGTCAGGCACCGGCTTCATCCTCGCCGTCTCCGCAGTCACCCTGATCCTCGCCCAGCGCCTGCTCCGCGTGCAGAACCTGGATGACTTCACGTCATTGAGCATCGGCTACGCCCTGCTCGCCATCGGCCTCATCGTGAGCGCGTTCGCGCAGACTCTGGCCGTCTACCTGCTGGCCACAGTGCTGTGGAGCCTCGGCGAACTGTTCCTGCTGACCCGCTACCTCACGCTGGCCTCGGGTCTCGCGCCCGACCACGCGCGCGGCCGCTACCTCGCCGTCTTCGGCCTCAGTTGGGGCATCGCGACCGCGATCGCGCCGTTGACCGTGACCTGGCTGCTCGAGTCGTTCGGCCCCGAGGGCCTGTGGCTCTCCGGTGCCGCGGTGGCCGTCGTACTGGCCGCAAGTCAGCCGTGGTTCAGGAAGAGACTGGCTCCAGCCTGACCGTCAGGCCCTTGGCTACTGGGGTGTTGCTGCCCTTGGCCACATCGTCGGCCGACATGAGCACGTTGGTCTCCGGGTAGTACGCCGCCACGCAGCCGCGCGCGGTCGGGTATGAGACCAGCCGGAACCCGGAGGCCCGCCGCTCGACGCCCTCGAACTCGCTGACGATGTCGACGTACGCCCCGTCCTGCAACCCCAGCTCGGCCAGGTCGTCCGGGTTCACGAAGACCACCTCGCGGGTGCCGCGCACGCCGCGGTAGCGATCCTCGAGCCCGTAGATCGTCGTGTTGAACTGGTCGTGACTGCGCATCGTCTGCAGCAACAGCCGGCCCGGCGCCGTCGGCAGCCAACTCAGTTCGTTCGCGGTGAACTGCGCCTTCGCGTCGGACGTCCTGAACTCCCGCCGATCCCGCGCCGCATGCGCCAGCAGGAACCCGCCCTCGTTGGCCCGCAACCGCTCCTCGAAGTCCTCGTACCCGTCGGCCACCCGCCCGATCCGCTGCCGGATCAGGCTGTAGTCGTCGGCGAAGTCCGCCCACGGGATCTCTCCCACCGACGGTACGACGGCCTGCGCCAGCCCGCAGATGATCCCGATCTCCGACTTCATCTCCGGACCGGGCGGAATCAGATTGCCGGTGGACAGGTGGACCGCACCCTGCGAGTCCTCGACCGTCACCGACTGCGGACCCGCCGCGGTGTGGTCGTGGTCGGTCCGCCCGAGTGTCGGCAGGATCAGCGCCTCGCGGCCGGTGACGGTGTGCGAGCGGTTCAGCTTGGTCGACACGTGCACCGTCAGATCACACTGCCGCAACCCGCGATGGACGACCTCGGTGTCAGGGGTCGCGGAGGCGAAGTTCCCGCCCATCGCGACGAACACCCGCACCGCCCCGGCGCGCAACCGCTGCACCGTTTCGGCCGCGTCGATCCCGTGCTCCCGCGGCGAGCTGAACGCGAACTCGTGGTCGAGCCTGTCCAGGAACGTGTCCGGCATCTTCTCCCAGATGCCCATGCTGCGGTCGCCCTGGACGTTCGAGTGACCGCGCACCGGGCACGGCCCGGCACCGGGCTTGCCGATGTTTCCCTGCAGGAGCAGGACGTTGACGATCTCGCTGATCGTCGCGACCGCCTCGCGGTGCTGGGTCAGCCCCATCGCCCAGCAGATCACCGTCGCCTTGGACTTGATGAACCGCTGGGCGAACTCCTCGATCTCGGTACGGCGAAGTCCGGTGGCCAACTCGACCGCGTCCCAGTCGAGCTCGGCGTTGTGTTTCGCGTAGAGCTCGTAGCCGCTGGTGTGCGAGTCGACGAAGGCCTTGTCCAGCACGGTGCCCGGGTGGGCCGCCTCGGCCTCGAGCAGAAGGTGGCCGACGGCAAGGAACAGCGCCTGGTCGCCGCCGATCCGGATCTGCAGGTGCTGGTCGGCGAGCGTCGTACCCTTGCCGACCCAGCCGCGTGGGCGTTGCGGGTTCTTGAAGTTCATCATGCCGGGCTCGGGCAGCGGGTTGACCGAGACGATGGCGGCGCCGTTGCGTTTCGCGACCTCGAGATGGCTGAGCATCCGGGGCGCGTTGGTGCCCGGGTTCTGGCCGACGACCACGATCAGCTCGGACTCCTCCAGCATCTCCAGGGTGACCGCGCCCTTGCCGCTGCCGATCACCCGCGACAGCGCCGTACCGGAGGACTCGTGGCACATGTTCGAGCAGTCGGGCAGGTTGTTGGTGCCGTAGGCGCGGACGAACAGCTGGTAGAGGAACGCGGCCTCGTTGCTGGTCCGGCCCGAGGTGTAGAAGACGGCGTCGTTCGGGTCGACGAGGGCCTTCAGATGCCGCCCGACGACCCGGAACGCCTCGTCCCAGCCGACCGGTTCGTAGTGTGTGGCGCCGGCCCGGAGCAGCATCGGCTCGGTGATCCGGCCGAGCTTGCCGAGCTCGAACTCGGAGAGCTGGTCCAGCTGGTCGACCGGGTGGGTGGCGAAGAAGTCGCGCGGCACCCGCTTGCGGGTCGCCTCCCAGGCGACCGCCTTGGCACCGTTCTCGCAGAACTCAGCGGCGTGCTTGCGTTTGTGGTCCGGGTCGGGCCAGGCGCAGGACGGGCAGTCGAAGCCGCCGTCCTGGTTCATCTTGAGGAAGACCTTGCCGGTCCGGGCCGGGCCCATCTCGCGGAAACCGAACCGGAACGACGACAGCACCGCGGGTACGCCGGCGGCCTTCTTCTTCGGCTGCTCGATATCGACCATGTTTCAACCATAGTTCCAGCTATCAGCCGGGGCCGGTTCAATAGATGTCGCCTGCGTGACAGTGTGCCGCCGTGGCCCGGCGGCCGGTTGCGGACAGATTCCTCGACAGCTCCAGCCGTCGTACCCGGGCTTTTATCTCGCCTCCGACACGGACTGGTTGAAGTCCCGCTGCCAGGGTAGAGCCAGTGGACATAGCTGACCGGGCGCTTATGTGCGGTCGCCCCATGGCTGAGGGGTTGGCGGGATTCCTAGAGTCTTTGGCATGGCAACCCCACGTCGTGCCCTCGTCACCGGAGCTGCGTCTGGCATCGGCGCCGCGTGTGCGCGCCGGCTGGCGGCTGGCGGCGTACACGTGGTCGCGGTCGACTACGACGCCGCCGGACTCGAAGCACTGGAGGGCGTGGAGGCGGTCGTAGCCGACCTGGCCGACCTGGAGCGCCTCGATGAGCTGCCGACGGACGTTGACATCCTGGTGAACAACGCCGGGATCCAGCAGGTCGCGCCACTCGAGCAGTTCCCGCCTGAGCGCTTCAGCTACATTCTGCGACTCATGCTCGAGTCACCGTTCCGGTTGATCCGTCAGACCCTTCCGCACATGTACGGCGCCGGCTGGGGCCGGGTGATCAACATCAGCTCGGTCCACGGTCTCCGGGCCAGTCCGTTCAAGGCGGCGTACGTCGCTGCCAAGCACGGGCTGGAGGGGCTCAGCAAGGTGGTTGCACTGGAAGGTGCGTCCCACGGAGTGACCAGCAACTGCGTGAACCCGGCCTACGTCCGTACGCCGCTTGTCACCGCGCAACTCGCGGATCAGGCGGCGACCCACGGTCTGACCGAGTCGGAGGTGCTCGAGAAGGTCATGCTCGAGCCAGTCGCGGTGAAGCGCCTGATCGAGCCGGATGAAGTCGCGGAGCTGGTGGCACTACTGTGCGGTCCGGCGTCCGCCTCCATCACAGGGAGCTCGTTCGTACTCGACGGCGGCTGGACCGCCCACTAGCTCAGGAGAGCCCGTCATGACAACGACACAACCGGTCCGAACCCGTACGCCGATCGTCCGGGTGGTCGGAGCGAGTCTCGTCGGCACGACCGTCGAGTGGTACGACTTCTTCCTGTACGGCGTGGCCGCGTCGGTGGTGTTCGGCGAACTCTTCTTCCCCAAGGGCGAGGAGCTCACCGGCACCCTGCTGAGCTTCGCCACCTTCGCGGTCGGGTTCTTCGCCCGTCCGATCGGTGGCGTGGTGTTCGGCCACTTCGGCGACCGCCTGGGCCGCAAGAACCTGCTGGTGCTGTCTCTGCTGATGATGGGTCTCGCCACCTTCGCCATCGGCCTCTTGCCGACGTACGCACAGGTCGGTGCGCTTGCTCCGATCCTGCTGACCGTGCTGCGGCTCATCCAGGGCTTCGCACTCGGCGGTGAGTGGGGTGGCGCCGTACTGATCGTGTCGGAGCATGGTGATCCGGCACGGCGTGGCTTCTGGGCGTCCTGGCCGCAGGCGGGTGCTCCGGCGGGTCAGCTGATCGCCAACGGTGTCCTGGCCGCCCTGGCCGCGTTCCAGTCGGACGCCGCGTTCAACTCGTGGGGCTGGCGCATTCCGTTCCTGCTGTCCGCCGTACTGGTGCTGGTCGGGCTGTGGGTGCGGTTGCGGATCGAGGAGTCGCCGGTGTTCAAGGAGGCCCGGGCCAAGCAGCAGCCGACAGACAAGCTGCCGCTGCTCGAGGTGATCACCAAGTACCCGCGCGAGGTCCTGACGGCGATGGGCGCGCGGATGGCGGAGAACGTCAGCTACTACATCTTCACCATCGTCATCGCGACGTACGCCAAGGAACAACTGGGCCTGGGCAAGTCGTTCGCGCTGAACGCCGTGCTCATCGGTGCCGCCGTGCACTTCTGCGCCATCCCGCTGTGGGGTGCGCTGTCCGACCGGATCGGCCGGCGGCCGGTGTACCTGATCGGTGCGGTCGGTGTCGGCGTGTGGGCGTTCGTCTTCGTCGCACTGGTCGACACGAAGAACTTCCTCCTCGCAACCCTGGCTGTGACGGTCGGGCTGGTGCTGCACGGTGCGATGTACGGGCCGCAAGCATCGTTCTTCACCGAGCTGTTCGGCACCCGGGTCCGCTACTCCGGTGTCTCGGTGGGCTACCAGCTCGCGTCGATCATCGCGGGCGGTCTGGCGCCGTTCATCGCCGTGGCGCTGCTCAAGGCGTACGACTCCGGCTATGCGATCGCGGTGTACGTCGCAGTCTGTGCGGTCATCTCCATCGCCGCGGTGACGTCGTACTCCGAAACGCACCGCCGGGACCTGACCACTGTGTAGGTGGCATCATCGCCACCGTGGAGGAGTTGCTGCGGCTGCTGGCCGAGGACGCGCCCGGGAGTGAGCTGGCCCGGGCGGCGGGGGAGGACTCCGTCTCCCGGGACCTCGCCCTCCGGATCCGGGCCGGCATCGACGCCAGCAAGAAGCGCGAGGCCGAGCTGTCCGCCCTGGTCGACGTCGCCCGGGAACTCGCCTCGGCCCGCGATCCGGGCCGTGTACTCGACACCATCGTCCACCGGGCCCGCACGCTGATCGGCACCGACGTCTCCTACCTGACCCTGTACGACCCAGCGCGCGGCGACACGTACATGCGGGCGACCGACGGCTCGGTGTCGGCCGCCTTCCAGCAACTGCGGCTTCCACTCGGTGCGGGCCTCGGCGGACTCGTTGCCGAGACGTACAAGCCGTACTGGACGGCCGACTACCCCTCCGACCGGCGGTTCCGGCACACCTCGCCGATCGATCACGCGGTCGGTGAGGAGGGCCTGGTCGCCATCTGCGGTACGCCGCTCATCGTCGACGGCGCGTTCGTCGGCGTACTGTTCGCCTCCAACCGGACCCGTCGGCCGTTCAGCCGCGAAGAGGTGTCGCTGCTCGGCTCACTCGCTGCCCTCGCGGCCGTGACGATCGTCCAGGTACGAGCAGCCGCCGAGACCGCGGCCGCACTCGACCAACTGTCCAAGGCCCACGCCGGAGCCGAGCATGCGGCCGCAGCGCACGACCGCTTCGCCGATATCGTCCTGTCCGGCGGCGACGTCGACGCCATCACCGCTGCTCTGGCCGAACTCCTGGACGTGTGGGTCGTCCTGGTCGATGCGGTCGGCAACGAATTGGCAGTCGCGGGCTCGGTTGACGACGCGGCTGTGCCTTGGCAGAAGTCGGAGTCCGGGCGGCTGACTCGCGTGGATGACTGCTGGGTCGTCGCCGCGACCGCGAAAGGCGAGCGACTCGGCGCACTCGTGATCGGCGGTGTCGACCACCTCTCCGGCGCGGACCAGCGCATCGTCGAACGTGCCGCCGTCGTCACCGCCCTGGTACTCCTCTTCCGCCGCCAGGCCGCCGAACAGTCCCAACGCGCCCAGGCCGACCTCCTGTCCGACGTACTGAGCGGCAGCGCCGACCCCATCACACTGACCGACCGGCTCCGTCTACTGGCTCCGAACCGTCGCCACGACCGCCTGGTCGTAGCCGTCTGCCGTGGCGACCACTCCGCAGTACGAGCTCGGCTTTCCGCACCGCTCGAGGACAAGCTGATCCTGTCCGGTCCGTACGGCGGCGACCTCGTGCTCTTGATCAGCCGGACCGACGCTCCAACCGTCGCACGCGAGTTGGCCGACGTAGCCAAGCGCACCGGTGTCACCATCGGTGTGACCGGTCCGGCAGCATGGGGCGACCCATTGATCGAGTCACACCGCCAGGCGGTCCACCTGGTCGCCACCATGCATCGACTCGGCCGCGGAGGTGAGTCCGCGACGCCGGACGACCTCGGAGTCGCCGGTCTCGTCGGTGCGGCAGAGGTCGACGTGCGGGCTCATGTGCGGCATGTCCTCGGCGCTGTCATCGAGTACGACGAGCAGCGCGGCACCGATCTGATCGGAACACTCCAGGCGTACTTCGCCGCCGGACAGAGCCCGACGCGTGCGGCGACCACGTTGCACATCCACCCCAACACCGTCCAGCAACGCCTGGACCGCATCACCGCTCTCCTCGGCGACGGCTGGCAACATCCCGACCGAGCCCTGGACCTCCAGGTGGCCCTCCGCCTCCACGCCGCCCTCGGCTGAGAGTCAGAAGACCCCGGGCAGCAGCGCGGCGGTCCGGGTGCGGTACGCCGCGTAGGCGGGCAGCGTGGTCACCAGGATCTGCTCCTCTTGGCGCGCACGGTAGACCTGCAGGGCGACGAGTACGACCCAGACGCCGGCAGCAGCCACGGTTCCGCCGATGAGGGCGAGCCCGAGTGAGGACACGATTTCGCCGGTGTACAAGGGATGCCGGACCCATCGGTACGGGCCGTGCTCGACGACGTCGCGCGCCTGGGCGATGATCGACAGGTTCCTCCCCAGGCTGCACAACGACCAGACCGACCACGCCGTGCCGGTGACCAGCAGGATGTCGGCCACCAGCGCTCGCTCGATGGTGGCCGTCGGGCCTGCCAGCAGAGGAAAGGCGAACGGGCTGAGGGTAGCGACGACCGCGGCCGCGTTGGCGGTGAACGACGTACTCGAAGCCTTCGCGGGCCCGCGCCGCAGGTAGGCCCAGATGATCACTGCGTAGAACACGCCGACCAGGGCGTTGCCGACCCAGCGCAGTGTCCCTGAGAGTCCCTCGCCGCTCGACTGGGTCAGGACGATGGCGTCGGCGAACAGCATCAAGGTGGCCGCGGGCACCATGATCAATCGGCCGGCGTCCAGCCTGCGGCGCCTGGAATCGAGCATGGCTACCTCCCGAACAGAACCTGGGCGATGCTGAGCGCGCCCGGTCCGAGGATGACGATGAACATGGACGGGAACAGGCAGAACACGAGCGGGAACAGGATCTTGACCGGCACCTTCTGTGCCTTCTCCTCGGCGCGTTGCCGGCGCCGCAAGCGCATCTCCTTGGCCTGTTCGCGCAGTACGTCGGCAATCGTGATGCCCAGCTCGCCTGCCTGGACCAGGGCCGACACGAACGATCGCAACTCGGGCACGGTCGTCCGCTCCGTCATCGCGCGCAGTGCCTGGGATCGTGACTTCCCGATCTGGATCTCCTGCAGCACCCTGGAGAACTCCGCGGCCAACGGGCCGGTGGTGTTGCGGGCGACCTGCGCCAGCGCCGCGTCGAACCCGAGCCCCGCCTCGACGCAGACCGTCAGCAGGTCGAGTGCGTCGGGCAAGGCCTTCTGGATCTTCTCCTGGCGCTTGACACCGGCGTTGTAGAGCAGGAGATCGGGGAGGAAGAATCCGGCAGCCGCGGCCACGGCGCCGCCCACGACGAGCAGACCGATCGTGCGCAGTCCGTACAGTGCGCCGAGGCCGCCGAGAACGAACAAGCCGAGACCCTTCGCGGCCAGGACCCGGTCCGGAGTCCACCCCGAGGGGTTGCCGGCGAGGTCGAGCCGGCGCTGCAGCGTCGTACCGATGCCCGATGGCGACAGTCGCACCGCCAGGACTCGTAGCCACCCGGGCAGTGCCGCGAACGCATCACGCTTCGGCTCGGTATCGACCGCCGTATGCCGCGTGTAGTGACTGTCGATCGTGGCGAGCGCCCTGGCCACGCCGTCCTCGGCAGGCCGCGCCGAGATGCTCAGCACAGCGAGCACCACGGCCAGACCGAGGGCGGCGAGTCCGCCGATCAGAAGCACGGTTGGGGTCATCTCACGCCTCCACGTTGATCAGGGCTCGGATCCAGAAGGCGCCGGCGATGATCAGGACGGCACCGCCGGCGATCAGCATCAGGCCGACCGGCGTGGTGAACAGCGGACTCATGTACTGCGGTTTGCTGAACGTCAGCCAGGCGCCGAGCACGATCGGCAGGCCGACGATGATGGCGCCGGACAACCGGCCTTCAGCACTGATGGCACGGACGTGGCGGCGGGTCTGCGCGCGTTCGCGCATGGTGTCGACCGTGTTCTTCAGAACCTCGGCCAGGTTGCCGCCGACCTCCCGCTGGATCCTGGTGGCCATCACCACCCAGCGCAGGTCGTTGCACTCCATCCGGTCCGCGACGCGGATGAGTCCGTCCTCGAGCTCGACTCCGATCCTGGTCTCCGCCAGCGCGCGGGAGAACTCACCCGCGGCGGGCTGCGTGCCGTCGCGGACGACGGCGTCGATGGACTGCGCCAGCGAGAACCCGGAGCGGAGCGATCCGACGATCAGCTGCAGCACATCCGGGAGCTGCTCACCGAACGCCGCGCGACGCCGCCCGATGCGGAAGCTGAGGTAGACGTGCTGGACGAGCCAGGCCGCGACGAGCCCGATCGGCAGGCTCGGCAGCGGGCTGACGCCGACGAGGATCCAGGCGACCACCAGCGCCGCGCCGCCGCACAAGGTCAGCAACGCCCATTCGGCCGGTGTCCGCTGCACGGCGGCGAGATCGAGTCGGCGGGCAAGACCTTGCTCGGCGCCGCTGGAGCGCAGTGCCTTACCGACGAAACCGACGGCCGTTCGCGCGGCAGCGCCCTCGGACTCGGTCGCCTGGTGATCCTCCCGCCGTGGTCCGTAGTGACCGATCTGCTGGACCAGCCGCCGCGCCGCGTCTTCGCGGACGCCCTGCCAACGCAGGAGAACCACTGCGAGCAACACCACGACGAAGACACCCCCGAGCAAGGCGAGGAGCTGCCAGGACCAGAACGTTCGGTGGGCGCTGCCTTGCTGTGCGGTGTCCGGCGGCACCGGCGAGGCCGTGGCAGGCGCCGGCGTCACCGCGACGAAGGTCACCAAGGTCTTGGTGCTGACCGAACCGACAGTGACGCGCAGCGTGACGCTGCGGCCGGCCAGCGCATCCGGCACGGTGAGGACGACGTTCGCGCGTGCGGTGAAGTTGCGCGCTACGGCAGCGAAGGCCGCTGTCAGCTCTCCGGCACTCTGGGCAGCCAGCACCCGCCCGCCCGCGGCCGATGCGATGTCCTGCGCGGCTGACGCGTCACCGCTGCCATACCGGAAGGCAACGACGTCAGCCGGGATGCGTTCGGTCGCGAGCTGGCCGGTGACCGACTCGAGCGCAGCCTTGCTGGACGTGTCCACGCCGTCGGACAGCACGACCAGCCTGCGCTGGGCCGATGCGCCGAGGCGGGCGACATCGAGCGCGGCAACGGCTGCGCGGACCGCGTCGTACAACGCCGTCTCCCCAGTGGCTTGCACACGAGCCAGGGCGTTGCGCACCAGCGCGCGGCTGGTCGTCGGCCTGACGGCCAGCCGAGGTTGGTCGGAGAACGTGAGCAAACCCGCCTGTACGTCGTTCGGCAGGCTGGCCAGGTAGCTCAGCGCGGCCTGACGCGCGGCTGCGATCCCCGAGCCGGCCATCGAGCCGCTGGTGTCCAGCACGATGATCACCGCGCGCGGCGGGGCCGCCGTAGTCTTGGTGCTGCCGGCCGGCGTCACGCGCGCGGGCAAGGCGGTGGTGCCGGCGTGGACCCGCACTGTCTTCGAGTCCAGCTGTCCCGGGACGTTGGCGGTGGTGAGCACGAAGCCGGCCTGACCGGGGCTGACGCGCAGCGAGTCGATCCGGGCCGACGGGGTGCCGTCCGCGTGGGCGACGTTCGGCTGAATGACCGCCGAGCTCACGAACACGGCAGCCAGGAAGGCGAGCACCCGGGAACGTCGCGAGATGGTCATCGGGCCACCTCCTCCGTACCGAACATCCGCGGCGGCACGAGGACGCCCCGGTCCGCGAGCCGGTCGAGGAAGCCCGGGCGCAAGCCGGTGGACCGGAGCGTGCCGAGGAACCGGCCGTGCTCGTCGACGCCGGCCCGGAAGTCGAACAGGAACAGGTCCTGCAGGGTGATGACCTCGCCCTCCATCCCGCTCACCTCGGTGATGTGGGTGATCCGGCGGGTGCCGTCCTTCAGCCTGGTCTGGTGCACGATGAGGTCGATCGCGGAGGCCATCTGCTCGCGGATCGCGCGCTGCGGTAGGTCGACGCCGCCCATCAGCACCATCGTCTCCAGGCGGGACAGTGAGTCGCGCGGCGCGTTGGAGTGCACCGTCGTGATGGAGCCGTCGTGGCCGGTGTTCATCGCCTGCAGCATGTCCAGGGCGGCGCCGTCGCGGACCTCGCCGATGATGATGCGGTCGGGACGCATCCGTAACGCGTTGCGGACGAGGTCCCGGATCGCGATCTCGCCGCGCGCCTCCACATTGGCGGGCCGGGACTCCAGCCGCAGTACGTGGTCCTGCCGCAGCTGCAACTCGGCGGCGTCCTCGATCGTGACGATGCGCTCGTCATCGGGCAGGAACGAGGACAGTACGTTCAGCGTCGTCGTCTTGCCGGAGCCGGTACCGCCGCCGATCAGGATGTTCAGCCGGCCACGGACGCAGGCGCGCAGCAGTTCGGCCACCGGCGCGGTGAACGTACCGAAGGAGATCAGGTCGGCGGTGGTGAACGGGTCGGCGGCGAACTTCCGGATCGTCAGCATCGACCCGTCCAGCGCGATCGGCGGGACGACGGCATTCACCCGGCTGCCGTCGGGCAGACGGGCGTCCACCATCGGGCTCGCATCGTCGACCCGCCGCCCGACCCGGGACACGATCTTGTCGATGGTACGGCGAAGGTGACTCTCGTCCGTGAACGCCGCATCGACCCCGACCAGCCGCCCGTCGCGTTCGATGTAGATCTGGTCGTGGCCGTTGACCATGATCTCGGAGACGCCGGGGTCGCGCAGGTAGGGCTCGAGCGGGCCGTGTCCGAGGATCTCGTCGGCGACCTCCTGGGCGACCCGCGCCCGGTCGGCAGCGGTCATCGGGGTGTCGTCGCGTTGCAGCACTGCCTGCAGGGTCTGCGTGACCCGCTGTTCGAGTTCGCTCTGGTCGAGATGGGCGTCGTACAGCTTGGGACCCAACGCCTCCAGCAGCCCCTGGTGCACGCTGCGCTTCACGCCCGCGAAGGGGTCGGCGTTCCGCGCCGCGCGGCGGGGCACCTGGACGGTCGGTCGCGGACCGGCCGTGCCGTCGGGCGCGGACCGGACCGCCTGCGGCTGCTGGTCCTTGCCCGCCTGCCGCTGGGCGAGCCGTTCGGACAGGTTCATCATCGCCTCCCGGCACCACGGCGTCCGGCGAAGGCCTTGTGCCGCGTCGGAACGGGCCGGCTCAGCAGCCGTTCGTGGGCGAACCGGGTGATCGCCTGACTGACCGGATGAGCCGGCGTGGCGATCACGATCGGGGTCCCCTTGTTGATGGAGATCGGAACGTTCCGGCTGGACGGCACCTGCGCGCTGATCGGGCTGCGCACCACGCGGTCGACGTCGTTCGAGGAGAGCCCGACCTTCGAGTCCGAGCGGTTGACCAGCACCGACCGGATGTCACGCGAGTAGGACAGGAGGTCGAGCATGTCGAGGGCGATCCGCAGGTTCTTGATCGCCGGCGTGTCCGGTGTGGTCAGAAGCACGTGGTGGTCGGAGGCATCCATCGCGGTGAGTACGTGCTCGCTGAACTGGGCCGGGGTGTCGACCACGACGAAGTCGTACATTCCGCGCAGGACGGTGAGCAGTTCACCGACGAGCGCGGGCGGCACCTTTTCGGCGTCGCCCGGTGTGACCGGCGCCAGCAGCATGTCCAGTCCAGGCGCGTACGACGTCAGCAGTGAGGCCGCGCCCGTCGTGTCGAGGTGACCGGCCATCGGCAACGCGTCGCTGATGGTGCGCACCGGCTCCAGCTGGACGCAGATCGCCACGTCGCCGAAGGAGAGATCGAGGTCCAGTACGCACACCCGGTGAGCTCCGTCCGCGGCCAGCGCCGCGGCGAGGTTGATCGCGATGGTGGTCTTGCCGCATCCGCCCTTGGCGGCGAACACGGTGATCACCTTGCCCTGGTGCGATGGCTCCGGCTCCTCGGGGGCACGTACCTCGGCACGCACATGCCCGGACAACGCACGTGATCGCTCGCAGGCGGCGGCCAACGCCGCGTGGTCGCCGGCGGTGACCACTTCCCGGACGCCGGCTCGTAGCGCCTCGGTGAGCAGTACGACGTCGACGTACTCGCGCACGAGGACGACGCCGGCGGTCGGCCGTTCCAGGCGCAGTTCCTCGGTGAATCGGAGCGCTTCGCCGGATTCGGCATCCGGGCCCACCACGACCAGGTCCTCGGCGGGGTCGTCGCCCAGGGCGCGGAGCGCGGCGCCGAGGTCGTCCACGGCGCGCACGTCGTCGCCGATGCTCGAGGTCAGGTCGCCCGGCCACGGGGCCGGCTGGCAAAGGATGGTCATCGCGGTTGTCCTTACTTCTTCTTCGCCGGCGGCGGGAACTGCGGCACGACGTGGTCGTCGGGCTTGATCTGGGCGGACGGGCCGAGCAGCGCGAGGTACGGCAAGCCGGTGTGCGTCAGCAGGATCAGCCGCTCGGCGTCGTCCTGGTTGACGGCGAACGTCACCAGCGTCAGGTCGTTCTGGGCGGAGGCGG
This sequence comes from uncultured Actinomycetota bacterium, assembly GCA_963770725.1. Lineage (GTDB taxonomy): Bacteria > Actinomycetota > Actinomycetes > Propionibacteriales > Kribbellaceae > Kribbella. The sequence goes on along the minus strand of CAVYQT010000001.1, from coordinate 294,177 downwards.
CTCCCTGCGACGACGAGGTGTTGGTGGTCTTGGCATCGTCCTGCGGCGTGGCCGGCGCGGCCGGGCCGATCGCGAGCACGCGCACCTTGGGGATCACGACGCGGGTGTTGCCGACGCCCTCGCCGATCTGCTCCTTGTGCTGACCGGTGCAGTTCGGCTGCGCGGTGACATCACTGTTGCCGCCGGCAACGAGGGTGCCGAACACCGCGACCTCGGACCCGGCCCGTACGTTGCCGGCCACCGCCTCCGGGCCGCAGAGCGTGATGGTGACCGCGACCTTCCCCTCGGGAATCGTCAGCCCGCCGCTCGCCTGCGCCGCGGACACCAGCATCGACTTCAGCAGCAGCTGGCCGGGCTTGAGATCGGCTGAGGTGACCAGGCCGTCCTGGTCCGCCGTGATCTCCGCGATGGCATCGTGCGCCACCGATGAGGCCGGCAGCGTCTTCTTGTGCAGCGACGCTTTGGCCTCGCCGGCCGTGGTCCCGGACGGGATCGCCTTGTCGACCACGAGAACGGTCACCGCCTGCTGCCCGGCCACCGCGCGGGCATCCGCACGATTGACGTAGACCAGCACGGCCAGCGTTCCGAGCACGGCCAGCGTCACCGCCAGCACGATGGTGAAGACCCGACGTTTCATTGCTCTCTCTCTTCTGCAGGCAGTTCTAGCCGGCGAGCTTGATGGCGGTGGCACCGAAGTAGGTGCCGCCACCGACGGTGGTGGTCATGGGCACCAGTGCCTGGGTGAAATGTCCGAAGATGCAGGACGGAGTCGTCTTCCCGTTCGGGCAGTCGGCGGTGGTGAACGGGGCGGGGATCGCGTCCTTGAGCGGGTTCATGTTCGCGTAGCCGGTGAGGATGAAGGCGGCCAGTCCGACCAGGTGGTACGTCGCTCCGCTGCCGGATCCCGTCGTCGTGTCGAAGATCGGGATGAAGATCGGCGTCCGGTTCGCGACGTACGACGTCAACGCGTCCTGGCACTCCTTGGAGATGTTCTTGCCGGGGTCGTTTCCGGTGATGTAACCGCTGCTCGTCAGGTCGACCTCCGCCGTACATCCGCCGACGTCGTCGAGCCAGCCGAACTCACCGGGCCGGCTCAGGCCGGCGCACGTCGGTGCGTTCGGCGCGTCCCGGACGAAGATCCGGACATCGGTACCGAACGTCGGCGGAGTGCCACCGGTGGCCTGGGTCCAGGCACACAGTGACAGCGTCATCGCGAGTGAGTTCGAGGTCTGGACGGCAGGTCCCCAGCTGGCGCGGGCGCAGGCGAGCACGGTGCTGCCCGGGTAGGCGGCGTTTCCGGCCAGCGCGCGCGCGAACACCGGGGGCAACAGTGCGGAGCCGCCCGAGGTCAGAGTGGCCGTGTGGACGTCGACGTAGTTCGTGCCGGCCGCCGGCGCACCCGGGCAGTCGTAGATCGCGCCCGAGGACCCTGGGCAGCCTGGCAGGCCTCCCTTGAGGTCGTGGCCGCAGACCAGGGTCACCGCCGAAACGCCGTCCTTCGCGTTGAGATTGGCGTAGGTGGCCGCCGTAGGGGGCGTGCAGCTGGTGACGACACAGGACTTGGCGACCGCGATCGAGCCGGCGTCGGCGCCGTTCTGCAACTCGGCGCGCTCCTGGTACAAGGTGCCGACGTCGATGGTGAGGGCGGCCATGCCGAGCAGCACACCGCTCCCGAGCAGGACGCCGATCAGGACGCCGAACGCGCCCCGGTCGTCGCGGCCGAGCAGCCGCATCATCGGCCGGACGAACGGCGGGACGAACGGGGAAACTACGTCTCGCATGGCATGACTCCCTGGGCGGACAACGTCATCTGGCCGCTCAGACCGGCGCCGCCGAACAGGCTGACGACGTACCCGAGCCCGGGCGTGAACTGGAAGCTGTAGCTGGTCTGGACCACGCCGTTGGCGGCCGGGCCGGCGCCGGCCGGACAGGCCGACTGGATCGACACTGCTACTGGGCTGAGTCCGGTCGCGGCTGCCTGCGTGCGACCCGGCACGTTCGGTTGTCCCAGCGCGACGAGCCGGGAACCTTCGCGGGCGGCCTGAGTGAGAGTCACCTGTGCGTTGAGCATCCGGCCGAAGTCGACGATGCCCAGCACGATGAGCAGCAGCAGGGGAAGCAGAAGCGCGAACTCGACAGCGGCGGCGCCGCGGTCCGCGCTGCTGCCCCCATGCACCGACGAGGGCAACCTGCGGCGTACCCGTGCCGCGGGCCGCAGACAAGGTGTTCGGCCGTGGTGAGTTTCCCCGCCGCGTTTCCCTCGGCTCGGATACATGAGTTCTCCCGGTTCGGAACGGATCAGAAGCCGCCGATGACGCCCGTGTACAAGGCGGCGACCAGCGGGCCGAGGAGGATGATGGTGGGAAGGACGACGATCGCGATCAGCGTCGCCAGCAGGCCGTACTCGACCAGGTTGGCGCCGCGGTCGTCGTGACGCAGTGACGCGGCAACGACTTTGACGAGCCGCACGACCTCGAGCATCGGAACCCCTCGGTGCGGGGCGGAGGCGGCCCGGCCGATCTGGCCGGGCCGCATCACCCCACGATCGATCTGAGTGGATCGGCAGACCGCTCTCAGCGATCAGAGGCTGCCGGCGACGGTGGTGAACAGGGTGGCGATGGCCGGGCCGAGGACCACCAGGGTGGGAACCACGACGACGGCGATCAGGGCGACCAGCAGGCCGTACTCGACCATGGTCGCGCCACGCTCGTCGCGACGCGTCTGCTCGAGGTAGCTCTGGACGTTGGCAAGCAGGTTGTTGAGCATTGCGTACTCCTCAAGGTGTCGGTGAGGTGTGGAACCCCCGCCGGATGGATCGAACGGCGACCTGCCGATCGGTACCGAAACCGTGCGGCACCGGTGCGCCGGACCGGCATCGGTCGACCGGCCGGAATACGGCGGCCGACCGGCTGACAGCCCACCGGTCGGCTGACACCGAGGGACCTGGCTGCCGGTCGATCAGCCGACACCGTCGGCCGAACAGTCGGCGTCCGGCGCCGGTCGGTCAGTTCTGTGGCAGCGCGGTTCCGCCGCCTCTCGGCGCGCCGTTAGCTTGGCCGGCATGGACATCGCGTGGGCAGTCGCCGGGGGCGCGATCGGTTTCGCCGCGGGGATGGCACTTCGCAGCACGGTGTTCCGGCTGTCGGTCGCCTCCGGCGAGCCCGCGCGGACCGACTGCGCGCGGTGCGTGACGCCGATCAGTGGCCGTGCACACCTCCGGATCCGGTGCACGCATTGTCGTGGCTGGTTCGGGGTGCCGCTCGTGCTCGAGCTGGTCACCGCGACGGTGCTCGCCCTGCTGCTGTGGCGGTTCGCCGGCCACGCCGATGCGGCGGCGTTCGCCTTCGTCGGTGCGCTGGGCGTGGCACTCGCGGCGATCGACATCGCCGTCCAGCGGTTGCCTGATCGACTGACGCTGCTGCTGTACCCGGGGCTGATCGCCCTTTTCGGTCTCGCGACGGTGATCAACGGCCACTCGGAGAACTTCCTCCGCGCCCTGCTGGGCGGACTGGTGCTCGGCGGCGGCTACCTGGTCCTTGCGATCGTGAGCCGGGGGCAGCTCGGCGGCGGCGACATCAAGCTCGCCGGCGGACTGGGCATCGCGCTCGGCTGGCTGGGCTGGCCGACACTGCTCACTGGTGCGGCCCTGGGTTTCGTCCTGATGGCGGTGGTCAGTCTCATGCTGTTGATCGCCGGCCGGATCACGCTTCAGCACGCCATCAGCTTCGGGCCCTTCATGCTCGGCGGCGCACTGTTCGCGATCCTCGTCAGTGCCTGACGGAATTTCGTTACCAAGCGTTCCAGTAAGTCGGAAGAAAGCACCCTTTCAAATTCCGTAACGCATTGTGCGCGTGTGCCGATCATTGTTACAGCAGGTGACATCGGTTGCGCGGCTTCTGGGGAGACGCATTACGGAACTCCCCGGGGGCAAGTCATGCAGAGCTCGATCACCGTCGTTGTTGTCGACGGTCACACCCTGACCAGATACGGACTGTTCCGGCTGGTCAGCGTCGACACCGACATCACCATCGTCGGTGAGTGCGGGCTTGCGTGCGAGGCGCAGGCCCTCGTTGCGGCCGCCCGCCCCGACGTCGTGGTGCTGGATGTCGCGCTTCCGGACGCCGACGGACTCCAGTTGGCCCGGGAGCTCCGCGATCGCCACGCCGGGCTCGGCATCGTCGTACTCACGGCCCAGGCCGAGGACGACGTACTGTTCCGGGCCCTCGAGACCGGCGTCTCCGCGTTCGTCGACAAGACCGCCCCGAACACCGAGGTACTCGGAGCGATCCGGCACGCCGCGGTGGCGGCCGCATCTTTCACCGCGACCGGTCTGGTGCACGCGTGGGCACGCCGTACCCAGGCCGCCCCGGTTGTCGCTGGAATTCCCGCCGGGGGGATGCTGCTCAGCCCGCGCGAGTTCGAGGTGCTGTCCCTGCTGGCCACCGGACTGTCCGTACCGGCCATCGCGAGCACCATGTTCGTCAGCCTCTCGACGGCCAAGACCTACGTCTCCCGGGTGTACGAGAAGCTGGGCGCCGCCAACCGGGCCAGCGCGATCATGACCGCGCTGCGGCTGGGGCTGATCAAGCCGGAGACCAGCGTCCCGGCCTAGCGCCTACTCGTCGTCCTCATCCTCGGCGTTCTGGCCCGCCAGATAGTTCGGCTGCTGGTTCGGCTGCTGGTTCGTCTGGGGGAGAGCTAGTCTCTGCGGGAAAGTTCCCCCGCGCTGGGAGAGACCGCATGCCGACCCGTGACGCAGCTCAGCTGAGGCAGAATCCGGCCGCGGCCTCCGACGCCTACCTGTCGACCTGTCCGGCCCGGCAACTCGTCGACTCGGCTGCCGTGCTGTGAGCGCTGGGGATCGGCGGGTCGTCGTACTGGTCGTACCGTCCGTCGCGACCTGGGCACCACCGGGTCGCTCACCCGATGCGTGGCGTCTGGCTCTGGCCGAGGACACGTACGAAGTACTGACCGCGCTGGATCGAGTAGACGTCGCAGTGGCTGTCGTGGGTGGTGATGACGCGGCTGTGGCCGAGGTGGGCGCGCTCACCTGGCCTGGGACACCTGTGTACGCCGTAGATGTCGCAAGGCCGGTCCTGGACGCGGTGGCGCTGGCTGGGCCGGCGGCCGCGGTGGTGGCCGTCAGCCATGACGTACCCGATCTGCCGGGACTTCTGATCGGCAAGCTCTTCCGGGCACTCAGCTCGGCGGACGTCGCGGTGACCCCGGCTGAAGACGGGACGCTCGCGGCGATTGGCGTCAACATCCCCACGGCCGACTGGGTCCTGGCGGCCGCGCCGACGTTCGACACCCCCTTGTCCTCGCTCGAATCCCTCAAACCCCGCCGGCATGCCGTTGCCATCGGCCCTGGATGGCACCGTCTGCGATCGGCTGCTGACTTAGCGCGACTGGATCCCGGCCTCGAAGGCTGGGACGCGACAAGATCCATACTTCGTCACCCCTGAGCCGTCACCTTCTGCCGAGTCGCTCGTTCATCCAGGCAGCGGGAACTTCTGGGGGAAGTTCAAACCAGTCGCCGCACTGGTGCCGATGCCGTTCAGGGGCGGTACCCGACACCAGCGGGCACGACGGGGATCACGGGGACAGCAAGAAGTAGTGCAGTAGGGGATGACAAGGGGATTACCGCAGGTCCCACACGGGGAACGCGGAACGTGCTGCCGTCAACGGGGAACGGCAGCACGACGGGCAACAGCACGAGGACGCAACACGACGCAGGTGCACGGGACGCGGTACGACGCAGATGCACGGGGGATCGCAGTCCCGCGCGGGACCACGGGGAATGCAGCACCGGGTGGGTTGATGGGGATCGCTACACAACGGGGAATCGCGGGGGAGCAGTACAGCACGGGAGTGCAGCGCGAGGCGGCGCACGGGGGACCGCCGGACGACGGGGGCTGCACGGGATCGCAATACCAGGGGGATAGCGGTGAGACGGGACTCCAGTCACGCCCGTCTGGTGGCGCGGCGGGTCGGTCGAGCCGGCCGGCCGCAGCCATCGGCATCAACGCTCAGCCAACCGGCATCAACCGCGCAGCCGTCTGCATGAGCTCTCTGCGCCGCAAGGCCGTCTCGCGTGCTCTGGAGGCAGTCCTTCGAGTGGTCTCGGGCTGTAGCAGGCGACGGGTCCTCGCCGATGATGTTCGCCAGTAGCGACTGCCGGATCGGCGCCAGCCGGTCGCGCCATCCGAGCCGCGAACGCACTGCCCGCGTGTGCTCGGGCCCGGTCGGGACGCCGTGCCGCTCGAGCACCTCGTCCAGCACCTCACCGTGCCAGTACTCCTCGAGGTTCCACATCGTCAGGAAGACGGTGACCTCGGGATCGGCATGCGAGGGCGTGACGAGCAGATCGCGCAGGTAACAGACCGTGTGCGTCTCCACATCACTCATGTAACTGAGGCACCGCAACGCGTCCTCGGACAGCGGCTGGTCCTCGAACGAGGACATGTCGAGGTCGTCCCACCGGACGCGGGTCGATGTCTGGGCATAGTGATCGATGTCAAAGCTCACGAACATCCTTCGGCACGCTCGGCCGACCGGATAGCCGCGATCCGACGGCCCAACACGCGCCGGGCGCGCCGCTCAGCCTCGGGCGTCGGCACCCGGGACGAGAGCGAGCCGCTCGCGAGCCCGGCCGACCAACTCCTCGACCGTGTGGTCCACCCCGTCCGGCAGCGCGTCCATCGCGAACCACGCGAGGTCATCCGACTCCTCGCTCACCACGAAGTCAGTCGTCTCGGCCGCAGTCACCAGGAACTGAACATCCAGGTGGAACGCCCCCGCACACCCACCGGCCAGCAACTGATGCCGGGACAGCTGCAGCGGACTGGGATCGATCGCGAGCCCCGTCAGCCCGGACTCCTCCTTGGTTTCCCGCAGCGCCGCACCCGCCAACGTCGTATCACCGACCTCGCAGTGCCCACCCAGTTGCAGCCACAGCCCGACAACCTTGTGCAACGTCAGCAGCACCCGACTCCCGGTCGCGTCCACCACCAGAGCACTGGACGTCACATGCTCCGGCCGGCAACTCCGCCACATCCCATCCGACCGCTCAGCCAGATGCCGCAGGTAATGCTCGCGCAACTCCTCCTGCACCCCATCAGGCGCACGCCACCCCTCCAACGTCCCCACCGCATCCGCAAGAAGCACCCCGCCAGTCTCCCCCACCACCTGAACAGACCGACCGGCACCACGCAGTACGGCGTTTCCGCTGGGGAACGCCGTACGAGTGCTGCCGAGGACTGGCGGTTACTTCGGAGACTCGGGGTTGTTGCCCTGATCACCTTCCGGGGTGCCCTCGTCGGGGAGGAAGTCGGTGATGTCGATGTCGGCGAGTTCGCCGGCGTGCTGGGCGAAACCGATGGGGTCGTCCAGGTCGGACGCGCTCGGTAGAAGGTCCGGGTGCGACCACAGCTCGTCGCGGCCGTCCACACCACGGGCGTCACGTACGGCGGCCCACAGGTTCGCCGCGTCACGCAGGCGCCGCGGCCGGAGCTGGAGGCCGACCAGCGTGGCGAACGTCTGCTCCGCCGGACCACCCGCCGCCCGACGCCGTCGTACCGTCTCCGCCAACTGAACGGCCGCCGGCATCCGGTCCTTCGTGGCCTGCCGTACGACGTCGTCCACCCAGCCCTCGACCAACGCGAGCGCGGTCTCCAGCCGGACCAGAGCCGCCTTCTGCAGTTCGGAGTCCTCCGGCTCGAAGAGTCCGTCGGCGAGTGCCTCCTGCATGGCCTCCGGGTTCTGCGGGTCGATTTCCGCCATGGCGCGCTCGATCTTGCCGGTGTCGACCTCGATCCCCGCGGCATAATCCGCCACCGCGGCAAGCACGTGCTGCCGGAGCCACGGCACCCCGGCGTACAGCCGCTGGTGGGCGACCTCGCGCAGCGCCAGGTACAGCCGGACGTCCTCGTCGGCCAGCCCCAGCCCTTCAGCGAACTTCACAACGTTGTCCGGCAGAAGTACTGCCTGCCCGGCCGGCCCGAGCGGCAGTCCAATGTCGGACGAGCTCACGACCTCGCCGGCCAGCTCGCCCAGCCCTTGACCGACCTGCGCACCGAAGATGGAACCACCCAGTTGCCGCAGCATGCCCGCCATCGGCCCTGCCAGTTGCTGAGCCTCAGCCGGCAGCGCGTTGCCCATGGCGCCGGCGACGTGCTCGGCGACCGGGTCGACGATGGTCTGCCAGACGGGCAGCGTGTTCTCCACCCACTCCGCGCGGCTCCAGGCCGCGGACGTGGTGGAAGCCTCCGGCAGCGTGGTTGCCTCGTCCAACCAGTGCTCGGCCAGCCGGACCGCGTCTGCCACCCGGTCCGAGTCGGTCGGCGTGATGGACCGATCCCCGCCCGCGGAGACGGTCTTGCGGGCGATGTCCTTGGCCAGATCCCAGTTCACCGGCTTGCCGTCGCCGGAACCGCTGAGCAGCTGCTGGACCTGGGCGAAGATCGCGTTCAGGTCGGGAGCGCCGCCCGCGCCGGCCGCACCGGAGAACTGCTGGAACATGGCCTCGAACGGAGTTCCCTTGAACGGGTTGTCCGGTTCGTCGCTCATCGGAGTGGGCCTTCCTGTGCGGGTGGGGCGTACAACTCCAACGTACTGGTTCTACCCCTCAGTTCCTCCCCCGGCGAACGCATGACCCCACCACTTCGCCCCTGGCAGACCCCTGACTTTCCCCCCGACCGCCCTCAACGGCCGGGGTCGCAGGTGTGGGGAGTCGCGAGAGGTATGGCCCTGCCGCGATCTGCAGGTGAGAGATAAGGAGTCCGGCCGCGGGCGCCGGAGCGGGACGGAGGGGAGTTGATAGAGCGGTGGGTGGAGCTGAGGGGATGGTGGATCATCTGGGGCGGGGCCGGAGGGGCAGGTGGGGGGTGGTGAGGGAGAATTGAGGGGGCGGGGGTTGGTTCGTGGTAGGTGTGTGGGGTGGATCCCGGTGGGAGTGAGGGGCGATGAGCGACGCGATCAGGCTGCTGGACATCCGTGAGGGTGTGCTGTCCAGCGACGAGGTGCTGGCCGCTGTCGCCGACGCGAGCGCCGGTGGGACCGCTGTCTTCATCGGCACTGTGCGCAACCACGACCACGAGAAACCGGTCGATCGGCTGAGCTACGAGGCTCACCCGGACGCGCTGGAGCACCTGCGGAAGGTTGCACAGCGTGTTTGTGATGACCCCGCTGTGACCGCGCTGGCCGCGGTACACCGGACCGGAGACCTGAAGATCGGGGACGCAGCGGTGATCGTGGCCGTGGCCGCTTCGCACCGCGATGTCGCGTTCGTGGCCTGCCGGAAGCTGATCGACGATCTCAAGGCCGAGGTCCCGATTTGGAAACACCAGCACTTCAGCGACGGTGCGAGCGAGTGGGTCGGCGCTCACTGACACGTACTCTGGGCGCATGAAGGTGGCCGGATGAAGGTTTTGGCGTGGCTGGCGTTCCCGCTGGTCGCCACGCTCCTGGCGATGTGCTGGGCGGCGTGGCGCGGGCGGAGCCGTGGTCCGCGCCGGTCCGGCGGTGCCTTCGCGTCGGTCGAGGACTTCCGCCGCTTCAACGAGGCACTCGCCGCCCCGGGCCCCCGGGCAACCCCGGAACGACGCCGTGGCCTGCGCCGCCGTACGCCCAAGAACCCGGCAGCCGACAGTCCCAGCACGGGCGGGTCAGCCACGAACCCAGCCTCAGCCGATCCCCAAGGCACCATCCGCACCCCGAATCCCGCCGCGAAATCCCGTCCCACCGGTACGGCGAGTGCCGTCGGGAGGACCGGTTTCGGCGGAATCGGGACGGTTGGGGGTGCTGGAGCGTTGGACTCGGCAGGGACGCTCGCCGTTACCAGGAAGCTCGGTTCGGCCGAGACGTTCGGTTCCACCAAGATCGCAGGGCAGGGTTCGTGACACGTCGTACCGCCACGTTGGTCGCTTCGATCGTCGTGCTCGTCATCTCGATCGGGCTGGTCACGGCCTTCCCGGTGCCGTTCGTCTCGTTCAGCCCGGGGCCGGTGAAGGACACTCTCGGCGAGTCGAAGGGCAAGCCGGTCATCGAGATCTCCGGGCACGAGACGTTCCAGACCTCCGGCCGGCTCGACCTGACCACCGTGTCGGTCACCTCGCCGGAGCGTGAACTCACCCTGCCGCAGGCGATGCGCAACTGGCTCGACCCGCACCACGACCTGTTCCCGCGCGACATCATCTACCCGCCGGACCAGACCGCGGACGAGGTCGAGGAGCAGAACACGGCGGAGATGACCGGCTCGCAGGACAGCGCGATCGCGGCCGCTCTGCAGGCGGCGAAAGTGCCGTTCAACGCGAAGGTCTCGACGGTCGGAAAGGACATCCCGGCGGACGGCAAGCTGAAGCCGGGCGACATCGTGCTCGCGGTCGACGGCGTGCCGGTGTCGCAGGTCCCGCAGGTCGGCGACCTGGTGCGCAAGCACAAGGTGGGCGAGGACGTCGTCTTCCTGATCCGCCGCGGCAGCTCCGAGCAGACCGTGCAGCTGAAGACCGCACCCACGCCGGGCGAGCCCACCCGCCCGATGGTCGGTATCACCGATCGGCATCGACTCGAAGGTGAAGGTGACGGTCAACCTCGGCCAGGACATCGGCGGCCCGAGTGCCGGCACGGCGTTCGCGCTGGCCATCTACGACAAGCTGACTCCGGGCGCAGTTGCTGGACGGTAAGCACGTCGCCGGCACCGGGACGATCGACGCACTCGGCCAGGTCGGCGCGATCGGCGGGATCCAGCAGAAGATCGCCGGCGCCAAGGAGGACGGCGCCTCCGTCTTCCTTGTCCCTGGACCTAACTGCGAGGCTGCACTGCACTCGGGCGTGAAGGACATCCAGCTGGTGAAGGTCACCACTCTGACCGAGGCGATCAGCGCCCTCGAGGCGATTTCCAGCGGAACCGGAGCTGTCCCGACATGTACGCGATGAGCCACCCGAACGAACCGGTCGGCCGAAGGGAAGATCTGGCGGCATGGATTCCGTAGGCACTCTGCCTCCCGACGCGCTCAGTCGCGCGGTGATCGAGATCGAGAAGCACGTGAGCAGCGCGGGCTGGGACCAGCCCGCGCAGCTGTTCGCGCTGGTCCCGACCGACGAACTGCTCCGCGCCGAACCGCAGCTCGTCGCCGAGCTCGGCGCCGAGGACGCGTCCCAGCCGCTGACCCCGGTCGCGCAGGGTGAACTGCCGGGCGGTCTCGAGGACGAGCACCTCGCCGACGCTCTGGGCCGGATCGAGTGGCCGGTCGGCGTCAGCGGCTGTGCGCTCGCGATCGAGCGCGTCGTCCTGCCGGCGTCGGCCGAAGCGGGCCTGTCCAGCGCGGAGTCCGACGCCGAGCTGGCCCGGATGGCCGGCAGCGATCCACGCCGCCACGAGGTCCGGATGGTCGCCGCGGTGCTGCGGGAGGGCGACCGTTTCGGTGCCGTCCGGCTGCGCTCACACGACGAGGACAGCGCCGTTCTGACCGGCGCCGACTTGGTCCCCACGCTGTGCGAAGTACTGTCTTTGACATTCGAACCTTCGGTCGGCAGCCGGCCTGGCGGAGGTCCTGGGGTCGACGGCATGAGTGACGACGAGGAGAACCGATCATGAGCGACGGCGTCTATGACATGCCGGAGGAGCCGCGGCGAACGCGGCGAACGTCCGGCGGACGGCCCCGGGCACTGCTGCCGACGATCGCCACACTGATCGTCCTGCTCATCCTGTTCAGTGTCTTCACCGACGTCTGGACCCAGCGGCTGTGGTACCGCTCGGTGGACCTCGGCTCCGTGTTCAGCACGGTGCTCGGGACCAGGATCTTGCTGTTCTTGGTGGTCGGCCTGCTGATGGCGGCCGCCGTGGTCGCGAACATCATCGTCGCCTTCCGCACCCGTCCGCGGGTCGCGCTCGCACCGTCGCCGAGCCCCGGCTTCGAGCGGTACGGCGACCTGCTGCAGCAGCGCGGGAAGATCGCCGTCGGCGTGATCGCGACCCTGATGCTGGTGTTCGGCGGCTCGGCCGCGTCGGGGGAGTGGAAGGTCTTCCTGGCCTGGCGGAACCGGACCCCGTTCGGCGTCACCGACAAGCACTTCAACAAGGACATCGCGTTCTTCGTCTTCGACTACCCGTGGCTGCGCGTCCTGCTCGGCTTCGGCTACTCGATCGTGCTGCTGTCGCTGGTCGCGGCGATCATCACCCACTACCTGTACGGCGGCTTCCGCCCGTCCGCGAAGGGGCAGAAGGCTTCCGGAGCGGCGCAGGTGCAGTTCTCCGTGCTGCTCGGCCTGCTCGTCCTGCTGAAGGCGTTCAGCTACTGGCTGGACCGCTACGGCCTGACGACCTCGGACAGTCGGCTGTTCACCGGTATCTCTTACACAGGTGACAACGCCGTCCTGCCCAGCAAGGAAATCCTGGCGGTCATAGCTGTGCTGTGTGCCGGGTTGTTCTTCGCCAACGTCGTGCGCCGGACGTGGCTGCTGCCGGGGGTGGGCACCGTCGTACTGATCCTTTCGGCGATCCTGCTCGGTGCGTTGTGGCCGGCGGCTCTGCAGCAGTTGCGGGTCCGGCCGAGCGAGCCGGTGCGTGAGGCGCCGTACATCACCAAGAACATCGAGGCGACGCGCCAGGCGTACGGTCTGGAAGGCACGGAGGTCATCAACTACCAGGCGAAGACGACGGCGAGTCCGAGCGAGCTGGCGGGCGATGCCGAGGTCCTGCCGGGTATCCGGTTGATCGACCCGAGTGTGGTCGGGCCGACGTTCGAGCAGTTGCAGCAGGTCCGTGGCTTCTACTCGTTCCCGACCGACCTCGACGTCGACCGGTACAAGATCGGCGACAAGGTCAACGACACCGTCATCGCGGTCCGCGAGGTACAGGTCGACCGGTTGCCCGCCGGTCAGCGCAACTGGAACAACGACCACACCGTCTACACCCACGGCTATGGCGTCGTCGCCGCGAACGGCAACCAGCGAGCCGCCGACGGTACGCCGGTGTGGTCGGAGAAGGACCTGCCGCCGACCGGACGAGCTCGGTGACTACGAACCGCGGATCTACTTCGGCGAGCAGTCCCCGGACTACTCGATCGTCGGCGGGCCGCAGGGCGGTCAGGCGGTCGAGCTCGACACTCCCGAGGGCAAGAACGGCGGCGACCCGACGCTGAACACCTACGCCGGCAAGGGCGGCGTCCCGGTCGGCTCGTTCTTCAACCGGCTGCTGTACGCCACCAAGTTCCGGGACGCGAACATCCTGCTGTCCAGCCGGGTGAACGAGGAGTCGAAGATCCTCTACGACCGCAGCCCGCGCGAGCGGGTCGAGAAGGCCGCGCCGTGGCTGACTCCGGACGGCGACCCGTACCCGGCCATCGTCGACGGCCAGGTCGTCTGGATCGTCGACGGCTACACCACCTCGGCGAACTACCCGTACTCCGAGAAGGTCGCCCTGGACGACAGCACCCGGGACACCACGACCGGCCGCGGCACCATCGCGCAGCAGCCGAGCGAGGAGATCAACTACATCCGCAACTCGGTCAAGGCCGTCGTCAACGCGTACGACGGCTCGGTCGAGCTGTACGCCTGGGACGAGAGTGACCCGATCCTGAAGACGTGGATGAAGGCGTTCCCGGACACGGTCAAGCCGCGTTCGGACATCTCGCCCGCGCTGATGTCGCACCTGCGGTACCCGGAAGACATGTTCAAGGTGCAGCGCGACATGCTGGCCAAGTACCACGTGACCGACTCGGGCACCTGGTACCAGAACAGCGACTTGTGGCGTGTCCCGGCGGACCCGACCGCGGTCTCCGCCGGCGCCGATTCGTCGGTTCAGAACAACCAGCCTCCCTTCTACCTCTCGTTGCGGATGCCGGATCAGACCGCAGCCGAGGTTCTCGCTGACCTCGGTGTACGTGCCGAACGCGGAACGGGAGAACCTGACCGCGTTCATGGCCGTCGACGCCGAGGCGACATCGCCGGACTACGGCAAGTTCCGGATCCTTCGATTGCCCGGCAACGTGCAGATCCCCGGTCCGGGACAGGTCTTCAACAAGTTCCAGACCGACGACGGGATCAGAACCGCGCTGCTGCCGATCAACCAGCCGACCAGCGGCGCCAGAGCACAGTTCGGCAACCTGCTGACGCTGCCTCTCGGCGGTGGTCTGCTCTACGTCCAGCCCGTGTACTCGGTCCGGACGAGTGGTCCCGGTAGTTATCCGGTGCTGCGCTATGTGCTGGTCGTCCTTCGGTGAGCGGGTCGCCTTCGGCAGCACGCTGCAGGAGGCGCTGACCAAGGTCTTCAACACCAACGTCGGAAACCGGAGAACCGCCGGCGAACCAGCCGCCGACGACACCAGCCGCCGGCGAACCAGACGGTCAAGCAGGCGCTGGCGCAGGCGCAGACGGCGTATGCGGCGGCCCAGGCTGCGCTGAGGGCCGGCAACCTCGCGGAGTACCAGCGGCAGGTGGGCATGATGAAGCAGGCGATCGACCGCGCTGTGGCAGCGGGCGCCGCGGTCGCACCGACCACACCGGCTCCCAGCGGTTCGCCTACCGCGACGCCGTCCACGCCGGCACCGTCGAATCCACCGACGTCGCCGACAGGCTGATCCAGCAGCTGCTCACATGGGGCGGCGACACCGAAAGGCGTCGCCGCCCCATGTCATTGCCCACAGCACCGGTTGCCTGAGGCGCCGGACCCGCCGCGGCCTCAGCGCACGACGTCAGGTGGTGGCCTCCGGATGGAAGCCCGTCGCCGTGTCCAGGAGGTCCTGATCGGAGAAGCGTTCCCGATCGAGTGACACCTCGGCCGCGACACCCGGCGAGACGAAGTAGAACACCTCGCCGTCCGCGACCAGACCGTCGTACTCGCCGACCTTGACCGGGCGGAGCTCCCAGGTCTCCGGATCCTTCTCCTCGTACTCGGCCAGGAAGGCCTTCAGCGCCTCGAGATCTGAGAGTTTCTCGCCGCGGATGGTCTTCACCGTCAGGTCGACCTTGTACGCGCCCTCGGGATCCGGCCCGGTCTCCCAGACCCGGCTGTGGAAGCTGACCTCCTCCCACTCGTACTCGAAGTCGGTCGGCGTACCGATCCCGTCGGGAAGGTGGTCGATCACGAAGCCGTCCAAGGTGCATGCCCTTTGCTCGGTCGACGGGGGAGCCACGGCGTACCCGGATCGCGGCTCGAAAACGCTCGCCGCGGCCGACGTGGTCGTCCAGACACCGAGTGAGGCGAGGACGACCGCGGTCCCGATCACGATACGTCGGGTCGACGGCACGACTCGGGAACCAAGGGAAGAACGCGACATGGCTGCCTCCTGAGGACGTCGACGCCCTGCCCGCTGCAGGACGTCTTCTTGCCTAGAAGTTGCACCGATCGCCGCCCGTCCCGACGCGCGATTTCGAAGCTGTGGAAAAAGGCGCTCAGTACCCGATCAGCCGATGCAGCCGGTGGAACGTCTGCCGAAAGCCCAGCTTCGGCCACGTCCGCGACGACAGCAGGTTGGTCACCCGCCAGTCGGTGACCACTGCGGTGTAGCCGGTGTCGGCGGACCACTGCACCACGGCCTCGCCCAACGCACGGCCGGCCCCGCGACCACGTGCCTCCGGCAGTACGGCGGCATAGCCCAGGAACCCCGCGTTGTCCGGTCTGGCCAACCCGCTGTGTGCGCTCGACTTCTCCACCGAGCACCCGACGGACGAGCCGATCACGCGACCGTCGTACTCGGCAACGAAGGTCGCGTAGTCCAGGTCGTCGATCGACTCCTCCCAGTCGGCCAGCGCCTCCTCCAGCGTGGGCACCTCCCCGGCCGAGAACACCGGCGACTGTCCCTGGTGCCGTGGCAGTACCAGGTCAAGCTCGGCCAGTACGGCGATGTCGTCGCGCGTGGCACGTCGTACGGTCAGACTGAGACGGAACCTCGAGACGTGTGGTCGGCGCCGGCCGGACCGCGTGCGCGTGCTGCGACCCGAACCCCAGCCGGAACCAGGCATCCACCAGCTCTGCGTCGTCCGGCACCAGCACGTACTGAGCCGTCCGCCCGTCCTCGACCCACTTGGCAGCGGCGGCGGCATAGAGGTCGCGGATGTGTTCAGGCTCACGTACGGCCTGGCCTGCGGCCTCGATCCAGACGTTGGGACCCCAGACAGGCGAGGGCTTGGGCGCACCGAGCACGTAGCCGGTCAGCTCGTCTCCCTCCAGCAGTACGGCGCCGGACGCGCTCTCGCTCTCCCACACGGCCGTGACCTCGACCACTGCGACCTGATCGTCCTCGTACTCAGCCGGGAGCAGAGGGTGTCGCTTCCGGTGCTCCTTGTGCCGCTCCGCGAGCAGCCGTGCGGCCCCTGGCAGGTCCGCCTCCGCGAACGGGCGAATGACGTGTCTGGACATACCCGGACGGTACGCCGGACCGCCCGCCGCTGACACGGGTTTTCCCTGGCTCGAGCCACACCGGGAGCCGATTTGGTTGCTCAGCGCCGATCCACTAAACTAAAACCACAACGGCGCGGGGTGGAGCAGCTCGGTAGCTCGCTGGGCTCATAACCCAGAGGTCGCAGGTTCAAATCCTGCCCCCGCTACCAAGAAATGATGGTTAGAACCTCGGTCCTGAGAAGGACCGGGGTTCTTTCTTTCCCAAGACAACTGGCCACGGGGCCTCTCCTGTCGCAGATACGCACTGAGAGGCGCACGGACCGTGTGGCGTCGGTCACGGCGTGGCAGGTCTTTTGGGATGCCAAGGTCGTCCTCTGTTAGGACAGGCTCAGGATCGGGGACGAGCCATAGGTCGCGGGTTCTAACCAGGCGCTTCTGCTCCCTTGCCTGTTCGGCGGCCAGATCAGCCGGAAGTGTGTCGGCCAGCATGCGGCGGAACGCCGGGGTGTAGTCGAAGCCGACCACCTCATCGTCGTCGAGCCAGATCTTGTCGAAGACGCCTTGGTTGAGCTGGCGCCGGACGGCCGAGTTGCCGGCACGGTAGTGCCTGAATGCTTGGTGCATGAGGCCGACCCAGTAGGTCAGTTGCTGCTTGATGCGTGCTTCGTCGGCGGTGTACCGCTCCAAGATGTTCTGAGCGGTGGCCTTGGCCAGCGCGATGTTCGCTTGTTCCTCCTTCAGAACCTCAACCGAGATCGCGTCGGCGTAGTGCGCCTGGAGCACCTTCTGGCTCTGGTTGTCGAGTTGAGCGAGCCGCCGCTGGGCTTCCTCGGTCTTGCCATGGAAGAGCGGGAGCATGGTCTGGACGTAGTCCCAGATGAGCTGCCGGATCTCTTCGCACTTCCTCTCAGTCAATGTCACGGTCTCCCAGTGTGCCTCGATCAGATCCTCGGCCATCTCGACGGGGACAGCGCGCTGGTCGCAGCCGTTCTTCAAGCTCTGACGGCCGAGGCAATAGAAGTAGCTGTACAAGTTCCCTTGGCCGTTCCTCGATACGGCAAAGCTGTACGGCTCCCCGCACCGACCGCAGAAGATCGATCCTTTGAGGTAGTGCGTCCGGACACGCGGCTTCTCCTGGCTTTGTATGCGGCTTGCCCGCACTGCCTGTACGCGGTGGTAGAGATCTTCGTTGATCAGCGCTTCGTGGTTACCGGGGTACTCGATTCCCTCGAAGGTGACCACGCCGACGTAGTAGCGGTTCTTGAGGATGCTGTCGATGTGCGACGTGGCGAGTGGTTTCGGTGGTTTGTTCGGTCGGATGAGCGATGTGATGCCGCGTTCCGCCAGGTCATCTCGCAGCATCACCACTGTCCACTCGCCCGTGGCGTAGCGCTCGAACAGTTCGGGCACGATGGCAGCCCGCTCCGGATCGATGATGACGGTGCGTATCTCGCGCCCGTCCTCGGTGCGTTGCCGGACGTTGAGGTAGCCGAAGGGTGCCATACCGGGGGTGCCGCCGCCTTTGGCCTTTTGGAGCATGCCCTTGCGTGATTCGGTGGCGAGGTTCTGCGAGTAAAACTCAGCGATCGTGCTCATGATGCCGTGTAGCAGCATGCCGCTCGGTGTCTCGTCGATGTTCTCGGTTGCGGAGACAAGCGTGGCACCAGCCGCCTTGATGGCCAGGTTGATCTCGACGTCGTCTTCTCGGTTGCGAGCGAGGCGATCCACTTTGTGAACGATGACGTAGTCAACGTGGTGCTCGCGGATGTACTCCAGCATGAGTTGGAGCTTGGGCCGGTTGGCGGAGCGAGCACTCTCTCCAGCATCGACGAAGTCGGCGATGATGGTTGCGCCGAGGCTTTCGGCCTTGCGCGTGTTTGCCTCCCGTTGGGCAGGGATCGAGAAACCTTCGTCTCCGCCGCCGCGCTGTGCCTGATCCTTGGTGCTAACACGCTCGTAGGTCACTGCCGTTTTCAACGCCCCTAGCTGAACAGGTCCGGCGGTTGCGATACGTCTCGTCATGGGCAGAGTCCTTGTGTCGCTAGTTGGCGGTGGTACAGCGGTTTGCGACCGCGTGCAAGTCGTGCGGTGAGAGGCCTGACTGTGGTGGTGT
Source organism: uncultured Actinomycetota bacterium (assembly GCA_963770725.1). GTDB lineage: Bacteria > Actinomycetota > Actinomycetes > Propionibacteriales > Kribbellaceae > Kribbella. Next base: position 275,722 of record CAVYQT010000001.1, on the reverse strand, counting down.
CCCGGTCGGCGTTCAGCCGGGTTTGCGACAGTCGAACCTCGACGGCTGGGATGGATACAGAAAAGTGCCGGGCAAGTTCAGAGGAGGTTTGGAGGCCTTTGGTCCAGGCGCTCTTGAGCAGCCGCTTCGGCATCAGGACGCAGCCGGCGAAGTGATCAGCGGCGCGCTCGGCTTGTTCGGCTGCTGTGTAGCGGCTGTTGCTGATGTACAGCAGGTGGGCTCGGCCGTGGTCGATGATGTGCTTGAACTCGTGCATCAGCGTGAAGCGCTGTCGCACCGGCGCCTCAGCCCTGTTGAGCGTGATGATCCAGTGCGTGCCGCTCCAGTGGCTGGTGCCGCTGACAGGTAGGTCTTCGTAGACGACGCGGATGCGCGGCAGCGAGCGGACGATGTCTGACGGGACAGCACCGCTGGTGATGCTGAAGAGACTGAGTAGTCGGTTGGCTTGGAGCTCGGCGATCGTCTTGGCTTCGTCGAAGTCAGTGGCTCGTTGCGGGATGAAAGCTCGGAGGCGCGCCAGCACGCTCCGGGCCTCGGGGTTGTTGTATTGGTGCATGGTGTCCTCCTTTCGGTTAGGGATTATCTGTTGAGCAGGTGCTCGGTTAAGTTTCGTCTTCTCCTGGTGCCGGGCCGTTGCCGTCGTAGCCGTGCTGTTTCGCGATGCGGGTGAAGGAAGCTTCAAGCTCGGCCATGGCGTCGTCAGGCAGGTCGCCATACTTGGCGCGTAGATAGGGCTTGAAGGTCGGAAGTTCTCCCTCGGGCAATAGGTCAGCGATGGCGAAGATGTCGGTTGCAGAAATCTGTAGTACGCGTGCAATCTCTTTGAGATTGCCTGCTTGTGGCGCTGCAATCTGGCCGCGTTCGATGCGGCTGATAGTGCCGACGTCGAGGCCAGTTTGTCGTGCGACCTCGCTAGCTGAAAGGCCAAGTTCTTGCCTTTTCTGCTTGAGGACTGCTGCAAGCTGTTCAATTCTTTCTGGTGTCATTTCGCATCTCCTGTTAATTCGATTCCTTTCATTATGAACCCATCTTTGAATCAATTCAACGGCATTGGTGGTTTCTACAACGAAGAGACGAACGCAGGAGAGCCTGCCCTTGCTTCTATTTCTAGGGTTATTGGGTGGGAGGCGGGCGCGTCAGCGCTCCTGCCTCCCACCCGTAGGGGGCGTCCCGCTCGACCCGTGAGGGGAGCGGGACGGGTGAACCGAGGAGTGTTTAGCTCTCCGGCTTGGGGGACGGCGCAGCCTTCTTGGCTGCCGCCGTCTTCTTGGCGGTGCCCGCTGCCTGAGTCGTGGACCCAAACAGCGATTCGATGGCACCGCGCCGTTCGGCGGCCTCGCGCTCGATGTCCTCGAGCGCCTTGGCAACCCGAGCCTTGAAGTCCGGCTCGGCCTGCTTCTGCTCGACGTAGATCCGCAGGCCGCGGATGCAGGCATCCCGCAGGGAGATGTCGTCGAGCTTGGCGATCATGCTGGCCTGCGAATGCAGGTCGTTGGGGATCTGTACCCCGATCGTCTTGTAGGTGCCGGGGGCACCGTTGCCGAACTCGCTCATGGCGAGTACCTCCTCGGTGGTGGTGCAGCCGGCCATCCCGGTATGGGATGACAGGACGGCTGCATGGCACCGACGAGTGCGCGGTTGATGAGCAAACGGCGTATAATCGTTGCTGTATGCAAGTAAAGGATTTCGAAGTACTTGCTGACTCGTATGCGCCCCGTGGTGAACGACGATTCAGCTCACTCGGTGAACTCGCTGAGTTCTTTGGTCTGGCGTGCGAGTGTGCGAGGCAGGAATCAGAGCAAGCTCCGTGGATCGCCGAGGTTGCTTCCGGGGTCACCGCCCAGGCGGATGATCTGCTCCGCCAGGACGATGACCTCGACGCGGTTCACTACCTGCTACTACAACTGATGGCCGAAATTGATGGCCCTGATGAGACACGGGCGATGTGGGGTCAAGCTGGTCAATTGGTCGCCGACGCTCGAGCCCGGCTGAGCCACTAAGGCCGCTTGTCTGGGGTCTGGTCGTCAAGGAGGGTGGCGTCTTTGCGACCTCCTGGCTGGCCTTTGATGTACGGCTCACGGACAACCTGTTCTCTACCGTCGGCCCAGATGCGGACATGGCCGTGGCCGTCACCGTCTGGCTCGCCGACACCGCCGTAGTAGACGTCGGTGAACCCCTGCTCGGTGTGGAAGACAACCTTTAGTTCACCAGACCGCCCATCCTTGAACTTCCGCTCCCATTGCAGGGTGTGGAATTCGAGCGAGGCAACCTCTTGCTGATGGCGCTCAGCCTCCAGCCGCTCGTCGCGTGCCCGCTTGATCTCCTGGTAGGTCGCGCCGAAGCTGGCGCCCGTGCCGTTGCGCAGCGAGCGCCACTGTCCCTTGACGCTGTCGCTCCACTTGTACCGTGCCACGATGACTCCCCCCGGACGAGACGAGCTCGTCCTAATCGAGCGCTTGTCCACGTAGTGTGTGTGGCCGCTCTCCGATACCGCCTATATCGAGTTGTCAAGGTTCGACGTTACGAACGGTTAAACCCGGCCGTTGAACACCCAGACACCGCCCGAGTGATCTGCGAACCGGACATCGCCGCTGGTCTCCATCTCGTGCACCATGTGCTCCAGGTCGATCCGCACGATGTCTCTCAGCCACTCTGGGAGCTTGGCGAGTTCGTCTTCGCCGTTCAGTTCCTCGACGATGTGCTCGGCATATTCCTCGCGGTTCTCGTACTCGCCCAGGTACGCCTCGGAGAACCGGGCCAGGGTGTAGACGTCTCGCTCGTCATTGATCTCGGCCCAGGCGGCAAAGGCCAGGCCGCGTTCGGCGATGCCCTTGCCGAGAGCACAGACGACGTCCAGGGACTCGTACTCCGAGAGTGTGATCTGCCCGAAGCCGTCCTGGTCGTGGATCGCCCACTCCTCGGCCGGCTGCCCGGTCCAGTGGGCGTGCAGTGAGCGGGACAGGATGTTGCGGATATCAGCGTGGATGTCCTCCAGGTCTTGACTGGCGTCGATCCAGTCCCCGATGTCGTGGCCTTCGGTGTAGTCGACCAGCGAGCGGACGTAGATGCGGGGATGAGCCTGCCTCTCCGTCTCGCCGGCCTCCGCGGACTCGCGTTGCTGACGGAGCATGTCCTCGTGCTCAATGAGCGCGCTGGCGTCTTCCTCGTTGAGTCCGTAGCTGACGTAGCGTTCCAGCTTGGCTCGGTTAGCGCGGCGCTCCTCGGCTGCTGCCGCGCGGGCGGCCTCGATCTCGGCTTGCCGCTCGGGATGATCGGTGCCGTACGTGTTGACGCCTTCGGGAGTTGGCCGAGGACCGTCCGGATACGGCGGTGGGGTTGGTGGTTCGTGTTCACTCATTCATCACCTCCTTTCGTGTTAGTGGTTGGTCTGGAGTGCACCGGCCGCTATGCGGCCTTGCTCTCCGGGGAAGCTCTGGCCGCGGCGATGCGTTCGTTTGCCAGCCGAGCGAAGTCCGGGTTGAGCTCGACGCCGAGCCAGTCCCGGCTGTGCTTCTCGGCGGCGACAGCGGTGGTCCCGGCGCCCATGAACGGATCGAGCACTATGGCCGGTTCGCTAGGTGCGTCGCACGCACACGTCGCCAGGAGTGCGCCCCGGATGGCGGTCGCGCCGAGCCGTCGCGTCGCACGACGATGCGGCTTCAGGCAGTTGGAGCACCGCGCTTCCGGGCTGCCAGCCAGGATGGCCCGTTCGGCTAGTCGCTCTGGGAAGGTGGCAAAGTGTGCTCCCCGGTAGGTCGACGTCGGCAGACGCCAGACATCACCAGGATTCTTGCCGAGCGGGTGTCCCACGATGCCCCGCTGCTTGAGCGCAACCAACCCGCGGATGTTGTCCATCGAGCGAGCCCGCCACGACCGCGGAATCGAGTCCTTGGCGTCGGCCTGCGGCGTGGTGGGCTTGCTGGTGTGCGGGACGCGGATGGCGTCGAGGTCAAAGAAGTAGCTGCGTTGCTTAGTGGTCTGCGCCCTAAGTTCGTCGGGGGGTGGTCATGCGGCTTGTGGATGGGTCGGTGCTGCGGTCTGGTGTTGGTCGATCCTGCTCGAGCAGGTCGTCGAGGTCGGTCGGGGTGAACTTCCATTTGAAGGGCCGGGCGGTGGCGTTGTAGCGCTGTCTCGAAGTCGGTGAGTCGGTCTTCGACCTGGTCAAGGTCGGTGAAGTCGTTGGGGGAGACGACCTTGCGTTGGACGACGGAGAAGTAGATCTCGATCTGGTTCGAGCCAGGAGGCGTGCACCGGGGTGTGGACCATGACCGCGTTGGGGAAGCGCTTGGCCAGCCGGTCGATCGCGGCCTGGCCGCGGTGGGAGGAGCCGTTGTCGACGACCCAGAACACCCGCTTGGCCGAGGCGTAGGGCTCGTGGGTCATGACCTGTTCGACCAGGGCCATGAACGGCTCGATGCCGGTCGTGGCCGCGCAGTGGCCGAACACGCGGGCCTGGTGGACGTCGTAGGCGGCCAGGTAGGCCAGCGCGCCGCCGCGGTCGTATTCGTGGTTGACCCGCATCGTGCGGGCCTTGCCGGGCGGCAGGGTGGGGTGGCAGCGGCAGCGGGCCTGGATGGAGGTCTTCTCGTCGCTGGAGATCACGTACTCGTCCGGCGCCGAGCGGCCGTGCCGTCCCAGGTGCGGGCGTAGAGGTCCAGCACCCGGCCGGCCTTGGCGCGCGAAGTCCGGGTCGCGGATGAAGATCCAGGACTGGTACTGCCAGGGTTTGATCGCGTCGGCGGCCAGCCAGCGGCGCACGGTGGACGCCGAGATCGTCTCGGCGATGCCGGCGGTGACGGCCTCGCGGGCCAGGTCCGGGCAGCTCCACCGCGACAGCGGCACGCCCGTCTCGGCGGGCAGCTGGCAGGCCAGCGCCTTGACCTCGGCCACCTGCACCGGGGTGAACCGGGGCGGCCGGCCGGATGCGCGCCGGTCGGCCAGCCCGGCCAGGCCCGTCGGCGGCGAACCGGCCGCGCCACTTGCGCACGGTGTCCACCGTCACCCCGCACCGTCGCGGCGATCTGCGCGTTGGACAGACCCCGGGCCGCCGCAGCACGATCCGCGCCCGCAGCTTGTCCCGCGACGGGCTCTTGTGACCCCGAGCCAGCTTCTTCAACCTCTTGCGTTCGGCGGCGGTCAACCACACCGGGCAGGCACACAGGACGGGCACGAGAAAGCAAGCCAATCGCGATCGGCAACAGGACGGAGCCGATCATCACCACGCGACGATCCTCACCACACACGGACACGCCGATCAGGCAGCATGGACGCCATGGCCACACCCCCGCAATCCACGAAAACCTCGCTGGGCCAGCGGCTGCGCGCCCACGCCCGCGAACGCTGGCCGGCCCTGGCAGCCGTCAACGTCCGCCACCACGGCACCTTCGCCTACATCGACGGCCAACTGGCCGACGGAACCGTGCTACCGCTATGCCGGCTCCGCTACGGCGGCTCCGCCAACCAATGGGGCTTCGCGGTCTACCTGGCCAGCAAGGACGGCTACCAAGACTCCATCCTGCCCAGCGGCTACCCAGCCGGCACCGCCGAAGAAGCACTCGACTGCGCCTGCGGCCTCTACCTGGCCGACCCCACAGCATGGCAACCCGAATAGCCCCCGACGAACTTACGGCGCAGACCACTTAGTCAGCAGGTAGACGACTTCGTAAGTGTTGGTCAGCCGGTCGGGAATACTAGACGGCATGGGGTTGGCCTTGCTCCAGATGATCTGATTCCTCACCAGCCAGCCGTCGCGAGCGAGCGCCGTGGACAGCCGCGCCGGCCCCAGGAGCAGGCTCTTCCTCGGCGAGCCCTCACGATCGTGGATCGAGTAGCGATCAGCCACGTTGAGCCAGAAGGTGCCGGTTGGCGTCAGGACTCGGCGGACTTCGCCGGCTACCGCGGTGAGGTTGCTGACCCACTCGTGAATGGTGGCTTCCTGCCCCAGCTGCCCACCGACCTGGTAGTTACGCAGGTTGTAGTACGGCGGACTGGTCAGCACCATGTCGACGGACTCGCTTGGGAGCTCCCGTAGTCGCTCCAGGGCGTCGCCGACAAGGATGGTGTTTCGGGGAGGACGGATCATGCGGCGCCTCTGATCACTAGCGGTGCCAACCCGTCCGGTAGGGCGAAGCGGAACAGCTCAGGTAGCAACGTCGTGGAACGGGCTATGGCGGCGGTCAGCCTGGAGATCCGTTCTGGCGTCGGAAGCTGCCAGACGACTAGGGGGAATGCACCGGCGCTGGATTGCTCGACTGTTGACCGTCGTTTGCGATGACGACGTGGGGGTTGGTGTCCGTCGCTGACGTTGCAGATGTTGGCTGAGCGCCGGCGTGCGTGTCGATCTTTGTGGTCGGCGTCGTCACTGTGCCGGGGTTTGTGAAGAATGCGGTCGAGGAGGACGACGACGGCCCTCCCGCCGTTTGTCGTGGTGGACCGCTGCGGGAGGGCCGTGCTGGATGCGCGGAGGCATCGTGGTCACGGTAGAGGCTGATCCGGTTCGGGTCGAGTTGCGGTTGGCGGCGGGGCAGGTGGGTTGTCCGGGCTGTCGGGGTGTGTTGCATCCGTGGGGGTGGGCGCGGCCGCGTGTGGTGTTTGGGATTGCGGGGGTGTTGCGTCCGCGGGGGGCTCGCTGTCCGGGGTGTGGGGTCACGCATGTGTTGTTGCCGGTGACGGTGCTGGTGCGGCGGGCGTATGCGGCTGAGGTGATCGGGGCGGCGTTGCTGGCTCGCGCGGCTGGGTTGGGTCACCGGTCGATCGGGAGGCAGTTGGGTGTTCCGGCGGCGACGGTGCGGGGCTGGCTGCGGGTGTTGGCCGGCCGGCTGGAGCCGGTGCGGTTGCACCTGTTGCAGGTGGCTCGCCGGGCCGGGGTGGACCGGGGTGTGCCCAAGGCGCTGGGTTCGCCGTGGCGTGACGTGCTGGCCGCGTTGGGGGCCGCGACTGCGGCGGTGACCGGCCGCTTCGGGACGTTCGGGGTCGTCGGCCCGGTGACGGCCTGGCAGGTCGCTGCGGCGTGTTCGGGTGGTCGGCTGCTCGCACCGGGCTGGCCACCGCAGCACCTCGTTGCCGCTGGCAACACCAGTTCCCTCTGACGCGCAGCGCGCGCAGCCGGAATCCTCGCGAGGGTTGCTGCCTGGCCGGTCCCGGCCGGGTATTCCCTTACTGAATAGAGGTTTTCGTGGCCAGCACACATGACCAAGACGGCATCAAGCGTCGTCAGCGGGCGCAGCAGGTGGCGTTGTTCCGTTACCAGTTGATCTGCCCCGCGCTGGACCCAGAGCTGTCGACCAAGGCTCGTGGCAAGATCGTGCGGGCGATCGCCGCGGGCACGCATGCCGGCCCGTTCGGCGGGCAGCACTCCTATTCCCGCGACACCCTGGACCGGTGGATCCGCCGTTACCGCGTCGGCGGGTTCGATGCCCTGGTCCCGTCGATCCGTCAGCCCGGCGCCCGGATCGACACCGGGGTGCTGGAGCTGGCGGTCGCGCTGAAGCGGGAGAACCCGGCCCGCACCGCTGCGCAGGTCGCGCGGGTCCTGCGCGCCAGCAGCGGCTATTCGCCGTCTGAGTCCACACTGCTGCGGCTGTTCCACCGCCGCGAGCTGATGGGCCCGGCCGCCGGGGGTGGTGGGGTGGTGTTCGGCCGGTTCGAGGCCGAGGACCCGAACGAGCGTTGGGTCGGGGACGCGTTGCACGGCCCGCGGGTCGGCGGCCGCAAGACCTACCTGTTCGCGTTCCTGGATGATCATTCCCGGCTCGCGACCGGTTACCGGTTCGGGTTCGCCGAGGACACCGTGCGGCTGGCCGCCGCGCTGGAACCGGCGCTCGCCTCGCGGGGCGTGCCAGGCGCTTGCTACGTCGACAACGGTTCGGCCTACGTTGATTCCTGGCTGTTGCGGGCCTGCGGCAAGCTCGGCATCCGGCTGGTCCACTCCACCCCGCACCGGCCGCAGGGCCGCGGCAAGATCGAACGCTTCTTCCGCACCGTGCGCGACCAGTTCCTCGTCGAAGTCGCCGACACCAACGCCGATCAGCTGGCCGGCAAGCAGCTCACTCCCGCCGCGGGCCTGCTCGAACTCAACGCCCTGTTCACCGCCTGGGTGGAAAGTGTCTATCACCACCAGGTGCACTCCGAGACCCAGCAGAGCCCTCTAACACGGTGGAACGACGGCTGGCAGCGCCTCGGCCACGGCCCGGTCATGCCCGCGACACAGGCGCTGACCGAGGCGTTCTTGTGGTCAGCGCACCGCACCGTCACCAAGACCGCGACCGTGTCGCTGCACGGCAACACCTACCAGGTCGAGGCCGCACTGGCCGGGCGGAAGGTGGAGCTGGTGTTCTCCCCGTTCAACCTGGAAGTCATCGAGGTCCGCCACGGCGACAAGAGCTTCGGGCACGCGGTGCCGCACATGATCACCCGCCACGCGCACCCGAAAGCCCGGCCGGAAACACCCGAACCCGCCCCGGCGCCGGCCACCGGCATCGCCTACCTGCAACTGGTCGCCGACGCCCACCAGCAGCAGGTGATCGACGACGAACGCATCGGCTTCCACGCCCTCTACTCGGCCGCGCCCGACCAGAATCCCGACCAGATCCCTGGGCAACTGTCCTTCGATGACCTCACCGATAACGCAGCCAATACCAGCGCACAGGAGGCCGGTCGGTGAGCATCTTGAACCTGCAGTCGCATTTCGGTTTCACCAGAATGCCGTTCGGCCGCAGCCTGGCTCCGTCGATGCTGCACCGCCACGGCGGGCACGCCGAGGCCGTGGCCCGGATCGCCTGGTGCGTCGACCAGCACGCCCTCGGCGTGATCACCGGCGAGGTCGGCGCCGGCAAGACCGTCGCCGTCCGCGCTGCGACCGCCGCACTCGACTCCTCCCGGCACGCGATCATCTACCTGCCCAACCCGTCGGTCGGGGTCCGCGGCATGCTGCACCACATCGTCTCCGCGCTCGGGCAGGTCCCCAACTTCCACACCGCCACCCTCGTCCCACAAGCCGCCGACGCCCTCGCCGCCGAACACGCCGAACGCGGCCGCACCCCAGTCGTGATCTTCGACGAGGCACACCTGCTCGACAACCCCCAGATGGAAGCCGTCCGCATGCTCACCAACCACGACATGGACTCCGGCGCCCCGTTCGCCACGCTGCTGATCGGGCAACCCACCCTGCGACAACGGCTGCGCCTCGGGGTGCTCGCCGCACTGGACCAGCGGATCTCAGTCCGCTACGCCCTCACCGGCATGGACGCGACCGAAACCGCCGACTACCTCACCCACCATCTCAAGATCGCCGGGCGCACCGACACCTTGTTCAGCGCCGACGCGATCACCCTGATCCACAACGCCTCTCGTGGCTACCCCCGCGCGGTGAACAACCTCGCCGTCAACGCCCTCACCGCAGCGTTCGCCCGCAACAACCCGATCGTCGACGAGAAAGCAACCCGGATCGCCATCTCCGAAACCGGCGCCGACTGAGCACAACCCGGTGGCATCATCACCACGCCGAGCACCCCGTCAGCGAGCCGACCAAGGCCCCGTCCGCGACCAGCGGGCGGGGCCTTCCCACACCCCGCCCATCGGCAACACCAGTGACGCCTTCATCTGCAAGATGAACGACGGGCAACACTCGACTCCCGTGCGGCGGTAGTCCTCATACTGCGCGCACTTGCGAAGCAGCGTGTTGATGCTCTCGGTGCCCAGATCGACCTCGATGAACCATCGGTCGAGGTAGTCGTCCTGCTTGGTGATCAGGAACAGGTCCGGTTGCAGCACCCGTCGCTCACCGCTGGGGCCGGTGAACGGACGCCAGCACTCTGGCTCGCATTCGACGAAGACTGACCTGACGTGGCCGTTGCGCTGAGCAGTCAACAACGTAAGGTGGGCATCGGCAACGGCCAAGCAGTGCGCCAGGAAGCGTGGCGACGGCTCGTGAGTTCGTTTGGCGTTGCTGCCTGCACGGAGCAAACGATGACCAACGGAACCGAGTTGCCAGACGTAGCTGGCCGAACCGGCGCGGATACCGCCGACGCGACGCTCGAGCGGCTTCAGTAGTCCTTGCCCTTGAAGGCGTCGGAGTACGCGGCGGGCCGAGCGAGCACCTGAGACCGGACTGGCGTGATCGTGGAAGCAGAAGGCCTCAACTTGGCGGGTCGTTAGGTAGCGGTGCGCGGCGATCAGGTTGATGACTTCGCGGTCCCGATCACTGAGCGATGCTTGGAGACGATGAAGCTGACGGCGGCCAACCTGGTGGCGAGGTCCGGCGACTGGGGATGGAGTCGAGGACGACGTCCTATTCGTCTCCGTGGATGAGTCGAACAGGCGGTTGACCTGCGGGTTCACGGGATCGGTCGACCACGCGACTGGTAGTGCGACCGGTAGTGCTGGTTGGCTGGGCTGTTGCGGGTTATTTGGGCTTCTCATCGCTCGTCCTCCGTCCGTACCCGGCCGAGTGGTTCGGTGCGCGGCGCGCCTTGTCCAGCGAGGTCGGCCCAGCTGGCTTCAACTTCGCTGAGCGGCTGGCCGTACTGACGCCTGGAGTGCTCGCGAATATGCTCGGGTGTGCCGGATGGCGCGGGGAGCGGTCTCGTTTGGAGCGAGGCCCAACCGGTGGGCGAGCCGTGCGACAGGAGTGAGGCGTAGGCCCGGAACTGGCCGAGTGAGGTGAAATCTTCGGGCTTGAGGTCGCCTCCCCGCGCCATGACGACAGCGTCCTCGTGACTGAGCTGAAACATGACCTTGGAGCGGGCGTTTGCGAGAGCGGCGCTCCGCAAGTGCGGCGGAAGCTGACCGAGATGTTGCGTGGCGAGCGTGAAGGCGACGCCATAGCCGCGTGCTGTGGCCAGGGCGTCGCCGAGGTCGCCCGGGATCCGCAGATAGTCCTGTACCTCGTCGATGAGCATCATGACTGGTCGCGTCTCAGCTCCAGGTGTCCGGCGCATGGCAGCCTGCCAGAGCAGATTGACGACCAGAGAGCCGAGGAGCTTGGCACCATCTGGGCCCAGCTGTCCCTTGCTCAAGCTGACAAGCAGGATGCGCTGCTTGGTGAAGACGTCGCTCATGTCGAAGCGCGGTTCGACCTGACCGAGGATCGCTCGCAGTCCCGGTCGTAGCAGGACTGAGCGGAGCTTGTTCATGACGGGCGCGATGACGCTTTGGCGTTCGGCCTCGGTGATCGATTCGTACCAAGCCCAGAAACTGCCCAGGCCCATCGGGTCGTTGTGCACGAGCCGAGCTGTTACCGAGCGGCGGAAACCGGTGTTCGTTAGTAGGAGCGGCACGTGCAGCAGCGAAGCATCGCCGCGTCGGGCCAGGCTGAGCAGGCTGGCGTGCAAGATGTCCTGAGTGCGGGGACCCCAGTTGTCGGCGTAGAGCTCGTGGATCAGGTGGACCAGGGCATCGGCAGCCAGCTCCGGATCCTTGCCGACGAGCGGATTGATGCCGATTGGTGAGCTGTCGGTCGCGTCAAGCAGAACGACGTCATCGCGCCGATGGTTCGGGATTCGCCACAGCAGTTCTTCGACGAGTGAACGCTTGGGATCGATGACGACAACACCGTGTCCGGCAGCCATGAACTGGATTGCCGTGCTCCCGACGAGCGTCGACTTGCCAGTGCCGGTCGGGCCGAGCACCAGCAAGTGACGGAGACTGTCGTCAAGCGATAGAGCGAGCGGACGAGGGTGGCCCGGTGCCGCGCTGTCGCCAAGTACGAGCCCGGCTTTAGCTACCGCCTTGGGGGTCGGCATCGGCCGCGGATGAGGCGCTGGAAGCCCGGCGATCGGCGGATCGCCGATGGGCCAGCCGATAACGCCAGCCAGTTCGCGGACCGATAGCTGGAGCGGCCATCGCCAAGGGGAGCGGAGACCTTCCATGGCTGAGGTGCGTTCGGCCTTGAGCCGCATCGCTACCTTGGGACTCTCGGCACCGCGGAGGGCTGAGAGCAACGAGCCGATCAGTTGGCGGGCCCGTGGGGTACTGGCGGCGCTCACGCCGATGCGCACCGTACAGCCGAAGCCGTGGACAGCAGTCTTTTCAGCAAGCAAACGACGGCGCTCAGCCGCTCCGGCTGGACTCTTAGCAGGCACGACAGGTGCGGTTGGCCGAAGCCGGTCACCGAGTATGACCTGTAGAACGAGCTGTTCTTTGGTTCCCGTCTGAGTGAGCACGCTCAAGACGGCCCTCGAGGTGGCCTCTGATCGGGACAGGTTGATGGCCCGAGCGGCGTTGCCCTGAATCGCCAGCTTGGCAGTGTGCTGGAGGCGTGGAGCTCTGGCCGGTTGATCTGACACGAGCTGCGCACCTGGCAAGTACGTCGGCAGCTGTGCTTGAAGTGCATGCAGTGCGGGAGCTGGCGCGGCTAGCCGCCATTGCACTTCACCGGCGACGCCGGCCGTCTCCAGAACGATGCGCGGGGCTGCGTATAGGGTCGCCATGGCGCTCAGGGCGTTGACGACCTGGTCTGGTTGCAGACCGAGCGGCAGAAACAGCCGTGTCCATTTCATTTCAGGACGAGGGCTGCGCATTATCGGGTCCTTCTCGTTCTGGTCCTATCGTCTGCTGGCTCCTCTGATTCTGTGCTTCGGCTTCCGCCTCCGCCTGGGCGAGCGCGAGCGCCACCACCGCCTTGGCGATCTTGTGCACGTCCGGCTCGGTGCGTAACTGAGAGCGGATAGAGATTCGTCGATCCCTGCCGATCGGCTGCCTGCTGCGTTTGCGGTTTCGTCTACTCATAAATATTCCCTCCTTTCGCTTATTGAATGCCTTGAATCAATTCAAAGTCTGTACTACTAGTTGTACTTTGAATTGATTCAAAGCTCAATAAGAATCACTCATTCCACAACACCGAAAGGAACAGAGCCTTCTCTGTTAAGTGGATACGAAAGCCGCTCAACCGGAGTGGACAATTTGGCTCTACCAGCGCGACTGCCGGAACCGCCACACCGCCACCGCGACAACCGCTGCCACGACCACCACGACGATGACCAGCAGCTCGGTCCAGACTTGGCTGAGCAGCCAGACCGCCCCGTACAGCGCCAGCGCGCCCATGAAGACGCTGACGCAGGCGCTGACGAGGCGGTCCAACCACCGCTGCGGTTCGTTGTTCACGGCAGCTCGCCGCGCTGGGTCCGGCGCGCCGTGTCCAGCATCTGAGTGATGGCGGCATGCGTCAGGCGCTGGAGTTGCATCTCGGCCGCCACGGTCTGCTGTCGGACCTGGCACACCCGACAGGGCCGCTCGCGACTCGATTCGGTATCGACACCAATGACGTACCCGATGTAGCCAGCGGCGACGACCAGGACGATGAGTGTCAGAGCGATCACCTTGACCACCGTCCTGCGTCGACGACGGTGGCGGTAGGGATGGTGCGGTCGATGGCCTGCGCCAGAAGGAGCCGCACCACCGGTTCGCAGCCTGGAGCTGGCTGGATCGCCTGGCCAGCAGCGTTAGCCAGGAGTCTGAGGTGCATCATGGCGTGCGCAATCAGTGATTGAAGGTGGTCAGTCATGACAGCGGCCGAGATGCGGAGGAGACGACGTTGGCGGAGGCCAGCGCGTGCATGTCCCCGATCGCCTGCAGTCGGCTGGCGGCCAACGGCACGGCCTGCGCGAGCTGTTGTTCCAGCTGAGAAACCATCGCTACGCCTTGCATGGCGCGGCCTGCGACGATCTCCAGGCCGTCGAGCGTCGCGGTCTCGACCGCAGTGGCGGAGGCGACGTGTGCGACCGCGATCTCGGTCTGCTTGGTCAGCTGAGCCAGGGCGCGGCTGGTAGCTCGCGCAGGGTGGGTGGACAGCGGGATGATGTTGCTCATAGTCACTCCTTCAGGTGACGGTCTGGACCAAGGTGGCCCGACAACAGGACCGTCGCAATCGGAGTGGCGCTCGTCAGGATTGGTGAGGGGTTGGATCTGTTGAGTTGGTTGCAGCGCGGCTCGCCAACCGCCGTGTGCTTAGCGCGCTGATGAAGCGCTTGAAGCTCTACGGGCATGCCGGCCGTGTTCTGAGCACAGAACTGCGTGGCCTAGGCCTGTCGAATGAGGCAGCAGCCGACAGGCTTAAGGTGCCACATGGGACGCTGCGGGGCTGGTTGTCCGGCTGGTCGGCTCCGGATGACAACGGGCCGGTGTGGCACCGGATGCATGAGCAGTTCGGTGCCGATCTCGCCACGCGCTATCGGCAGGCAGTCGAAGAAAGCCGCGTGCCGAACTCGGAACGAGACGACGACGCGGCACGGGTGGAGCGCCTCATTGATCGCGGACGGCTGCGTGAAGCACGCCGACTTCTCGACGAGACGGGCGGAAGCCAGAACCAGCGCTCGGCGAGCTTCCTGCACCTTGGTCGTGCATTGTTCGATCAGGGAGACAGCGAGACCGGCACCGAGTGTTACCACCAGGCGCTGGCGGCAGCGCGCGACGGTTCCACAACTGCCGCCGAGGGGATTGTTCTCGAGCTCGGGTCTCGGTTGACCGCTGTTCGCGCCTTCACGGCTGGCAGAGAATTGCTCTCGTCGGAGCTCGCAGCCCATCACGACTCCTGGCGGCTATGGAAGCGACTTGGCGTCTTGCAGTGGTACGAGGGCGACCTCATGGGGTCATTCGCCTCCCTCACCACCGCGCACGCTGTTGGCGGGCCGCTGCCGAGGGTCAGTCACGCCAGAGGGCAAGTGCTCGCCGAGCTGGGGAGATGGCAGGAGGCCCTGGTCGATCTGAAGCTCGCGATCGACGAGCCGCTCAGCCACATGTCGCAGGGATACGTCCGGAGCTGCCGGGCGTACGTTTGGTACGAGTTGGGAAAGGTCGCAGACGCAGAGCAAGAGTTTGAGCACATCGCCACCATCACGCCGGACAATGCCTGGCATTTCTACAGATGGGCTCGCTGCCGCGAGATGAGCGGCGATCGCGCCGCTGCCGCGCAGCTATTTCGAAAGGGCTTGGAACTAGAGGGACCGCCATTGGTGCCGAGACAAATAGAGGACGCCAAAGTACGACTCAGGCGTATAATAGAAGAATGAACGCGCTTGTTGCCGGATTCGAGCCATTCGGAAGCCTGGACGTCAATCCATCGGCTGAACTGGCGCAACTGGTGGCAGCGCGAATTCAGCAGTACACCTCGGTGATACTCCCAACCAGCTACCGTCGGTCCGTCGAATCCCTCGATGCTGCCATTGAAACGGTGCAACCTGCCTGTGTCCTGATGCTGGGCTATGCCGCTACGGCCCATGGTCTTCGTCTGGAACCAGTCGCTCGCAACGAAGTGACCGCGCGGCAGGCCGACAATGACGGCCTACAGCTTCATGGACCGATCGATCCTCATGGTCCGCTGCGATTGCTGACGCTCGTGGATGTTGATGCCTGCGCGGAGGTCGTTGCTCATTCGGGGGCACAAGTCACGATCGCCGAGAGGGCCACCGGCTATGTCTGCAACTACGCGTACTACCACGAATTGCAGGTGCAACCCGAGCTACCCGCAATCTTCGCGCATCTGTCCGCGCGGCCCGGGACAAGAGAGTTTGAGACTATCGCTAGCGGCGCCACGTCTCTCGCGCTCCGGTTGCTCGCGAAGCAGTCTAGTATCTGAACTCTTGAAACACCACGCCACGAAGCTCCAGCTGAATCGTGGTCTGTTCTAGAGTCGTGTTTGAGAAGCCTGCTCATTAGGCTTCGAGCAGTCTTGGAGACCGGGAGACCCGATGGCCCAACGTATTGAGGTCCTGCTTACCGACGATCTCGACGGCACTGACATCCCAGCCGGCAAGGGCGAGACCATCACCTTCGCCCTCGACGGCAAGACGTACGAGATCGACCTCACCAATAAGAATGTGGGTGCGCTGCGGAAGGTCTTGTCGCCGTACGTGGGTGCTGGCCGGCGCGTGCGCACGTCGCGTGGAGCACGGGTGAAGCACGTCCAGGTCGGCCCCGACGCGAAGACAGTCAAGGAGTGGGCTCGAGCTAATGGCTATGAGGTCGCCGGTCGCGGCCGTGTATCGAAGGAGATTCGCAAGGCGTTCGAGGCGGCGAACTAACGCGCCTGTTCCATCCAGCGCCCTGATCGGCAGCGGGGTCTATCTGGGCTTCAGACTGCCGACGTAGCCAAGTCGGTCGTCATCAGCCACCTTCAGCTCTTCCAGCATTAGGAGTGCCACCCTGACAGCCTCATCAGTGACCCCGTCCTGAGGTTCGTGAGCGAACACCTCGACGTCTTGAACCTCGATGACGGTGCAGCGGTCCTTGCCCAAGTTGCGGCTGAGGGTATCGAGGCGATCGGCCATCGCCAGACATTCTTCCGGGTGGTACCCCCATACCTCCGAACCAAATCTCACGAGGTTCTCTTCCGCGCGTACGTACAGGACGTGGGTCTGGTGGGCCTGGCGCTGCATGAGGTCGGCAAAAGTGTCGTCAACTGCCTCCGGCGAGGCGCAAGCCCAGATCGACCGCGGTGGGATTGTGGTTGGCTGCGTTAAGATTGCCTTGGTCAATTGGGCTGCGGAATCTGCTAGCTCAGCCCGCGACGGGCCCAGACCAAGTTCGTATCGAACGCACGACTCGGTGTGGAGATTGACGTAGCCGTAATCGACTGCCTCCGCCAGCAGTGCTCCCACCAGCTCAGCATGCGCATACGGCACACCGAGGACTGCGATGCTTGGCGGCAGTCCTACTAGCCTGCTGAGACCAGGAGCTCGACTACGCTCCGTCTCGGGCACCTCAAGAAGCAGGTCAGGAATCTCATCCCAACCTGGGACTGCTCGATTTCGCCACCGCACACCTAGGGTCGTCAGGCTGGGGCCGAGAGACTGCTCGAGTTCGTCACGCGTTCGATGGAGGGAGCGGTTTGGCCCGCGGGATCGCTTCAGTCCGATGAGTGTATGGCTCGCCAACGAGTGCTCGACGCCCTTCAGATAGGGCCGAAGGGTGACTTGCCATGTTGGATCGTGTTCAAGGATCAGGCCTGCTGCGTGTGCTGCTGGGGAGAGGCCGATTGCGTCCAGCGATTGCTGAGCCCAGTGCTGCATCGCGACATACAGATCGCGCTGGCTCTTTGTGGCCTGGATGACGGCCGTAGCCGGCGTATAGCTGGCAGGCAGGTAGCCGGCAAGCTCGTGGAGGTACCACACGGCGAGACCGGTCAGCTCACTGATGGCTGGCAATGCCTCGACGCTGGGGCGGGTTGCGCCGCTGACCCAGGAGGTAAACGTCGCCGGACTCACGCCAACAGCCTGCGCGGCGGCGTTGTTACTGATCCGCTTGTCTCGCAGCACTGCGGTGAGTTCGCGCGACCAGTCGCGAAGGTCTTCTCGCATCGTCCCGCCTAGATCGTGAGGAGCGTCAGGGCGACCCTACACAGTTGACTGTGGATCACGGGTGTCAGTTTGGTGTCGATTCTTTGAAGTGAACTGGCGATGTGCCATTGGGTCGCCTACGCTGAGGAGCGAAGCCCTAGCTATGTGCACCGAGCAGAACTACTCTGCGTACGGGGTCGGCGCGCGTAAGCGCCGAGAGGGGGTAACCGTGGAAGCTCAAGCGATTGAACGCATGCGCGGGAAACGTGAATACATGCTCGATGTCATCGAGCCGCACCTCGATCGCCAAGCCGTGCGACTGCTGGCCGTTGTTCCGCTGTCTGGGGTCGGGTTCTTCGCCGGTATAGGCGCATTCCTATCGAGGCAAGTCTGGCTGGTTCTTGTACTAACCGCAGTCTTCATCTATATGGTGTTGCTCGGTCTGGTAATCGATGTGCTGCGTCGACGAGCCAAGCGCCAACTAGCTGAATGCGAGCTTCGGCTGGCGACAGAGCAACAGCGACTTCGGACGGCGCGGAACCGTTTTGCTGACGCTGCGGCAAGTATTCAAATCGAGAACAGTGAGTATTTCTCTATTCTATCCTGGATAGAGACCATGACAGTCCGTGCCAATGGTGATACGGAGATTGTCCGTGACGTGCACATAACGGCAGGGCCGCAGGGAATCGACGTCTTCTTCTCGGGATTCATCAGCACTGAAGCTCCGGATCGACAGTCGGATGTAGATGTCAAGGTCGTGCGTGTCCTCGCCAACAGTGAAGAGGTCGCGTGCGACTTCGAGAAGCATTGGGTGACAGCAACGAAGCATCGAGTGCACGCCTTTTTGCCTCGCCATTACCAGCCAGGCGAGGAGGTCCGCATTAAGATGCTGCTCAACTGGCCCGGATACTCGCGTCGATTGGCATCTGGCGAAGCTGAACCGATGTATTGGACTATCGGCCGGAGCTGCCAGAAGCTGCGATATGAGCTCATACTAGAAGGGGTTGGGCTATTCGAGCTGCCGCCTGTCGTGGAATCCCGGCCAGGCAACCCGCGGCCGACAATTCGGAAGCAGAAGAACGGCAGCCACCGGGTCTTGTTCGAGGTAGCGTCACCGCCGCTCGGCAAAGAGTTCGGGATTACCGTGACGCCCCGCCGGCCAAAATAAGAAGGGAGGCGAAGATCGCCTCCCTTAGCCTTTGGCGTACACGCCCTTAGCCTTCGCCGCCACCTAGATCTGCCATCGCGAGCTCCTTGGTTAAGTTGGTAACAGAAGTATAACACTGCACTACACTTCGTAACCAGCAGAATTTCAACTGTAGCTCCTGCTGTCCCTGCTCACAACGGATCAAGTCCTTCGCATCTGAGTTACATGGTTGTGATTCGGCTCCGGCTTTGCAAGGACCGACACTCACCAAGAGGACAATGATCCTCTGGTGACCTGCTGCTCGCACCTGGAAGCGCGCGTTTGTGGGTAGGCGTAGCAATGCGGCGCCCGATGGGCTTCCACCGCTCCCAGCCTGCAGTGCTCGTTGAGGCCGCAGATGGCTGGCCAGTCGATGCCTGGCAGAACCGATGAGCTGCCATGACGATGCGTGCGACTCAAACAGCTGATTCGGGACTCCTTGGCCGCCCGCCGGAGGACAAGCCCAGACTTGATCCGGATTCGGGTTGTCTAGTCAGACATCGCTGTGACGGACGCGGCAACCTTGTCCAAGACGGCTCGGATCTGATGCTCCGGCAGCTCGAGTAGGCTGCCAGCTAGGACCTCAGGCGCCAATCCAGTACTTGCGATGCGATCCCGAGCTTGGTTCTTGGTCAGCGGCGCACCGTCAACGTGTCGGCTGGTCTTGACCAGCGCGTCGCGCCAGGCGTTCTCAAGCCTTCTGTGGGCGCCATCGAGGACAGTCCGCTTGGCTGCGTCGGCCGGTGTCAAGCCGGCCGGGTCAACGTTCGTAGCTTCGACAATGGCGTGCGTGGAGTCAGGAGTGCTGCGACGGAACCGCAGCCGCCACTTCGTACCGACAAGTTCCTTGAGCTTCTCCTGTGACGTCTGGCTCGCGATGTCAGCGTGCTTGTTGTGCACGAAGATCGCGACGCGCTGGGTCCTGAGCGCAATGAGGGTTCTCGCGAGCCATGAACCGGGATCGCCCATCAGGTCGACCGCGACAGCCGATACGTCGGCGTTCCTGATCGATGCAATACCCGTGCCGTCGAGAATCTGAGACAGGCCGAGGCCGACTCTTTCGCCCTGTGTCGAGGGCTTGGTCATACCGACTAGCGCGCTCACTGGTAGGTCGGTTTGGCCGGCGGCGGCATCGAGTAAGGCTGCGGTCAGCGTGTCCGAAAGCTTGCTCTGACCCTCGAGCGACTGTGCGCCGTGGGTGTAGATGTTGACGGCCTCGCTGGCGATCCGGTCGAGTGCTTTCCAAGTGACGCTGGTCGGTCGGCAGACATAGAGATCGCTGGCGCTGCCAACTGCCTGCGCGCCGATGTAGCGGTTGAAGTGCGGCAAGATCGCTTCGCAGACGATCGACAGGCCCTGGATCGCCTTTTGAACCTTGAGGCCGAGCGTTGGTTGGTGGCTGCCGTAGCCATAGGCCATCAGCAGCCGGCCATTCTCGCGGTCCCGTAGTCCTTGCAGCCCGCGAGCGAGGAATAGCCGGACACCCTCCGGTGTGTAGGGCGGGTCTGTGAAGACGAGGTCTGCTGACTCAAGCGCCAGGCTTGGGATGCCAAGTCGGAAGTCGGCGTAGGCCGTCTTGATGTTCAGGTCGCGGCGGTCAGCTTCCTGGTCGATGAAGCTCAGGAGGTCCTCGTCGACGTCGACAACGACCACCTTGACTTCCGGGTTGACCAGGCAGGTCGCGATCGAGGTCAGATCGTGGTCGCCGATGCACAGCAGCGTCGAGCCAGCAGAATCGAAGGATCCATCCATCCACAGAGCACGGCGAACCGCGGTCGCCGGCGTCGCCGGCACGTGGTCGAGCGCCCTGACGGGCTTTGGCGCTGCGGAGATGATGTCGGCCATCAACTTGATGAGCTGGGTTGAGCCATCAAGGCGGTCGTCGGCGGGATCAGGCAAGGCTGTCTGGTGAAGCTGGTCCAGATCGAAACGCTTCCGGTACTGGCCGATGCGGTCTGGACGAATGCTCAGCACCTCGTTAACCGACCGAAGGTCGCTGCCAAGCAGACGCAGCAATGCCTCAACGACTCGCCGCGGCAAGGCCGAGTCGCGGATCAGGACATCGAGCGATGTGTTGCCATCCGCGAGAGTCGCGAGAACCTGCCTGTGGGCGCGGCTGTATGCGCCGAACTCGGCGAGATGAGCCGCGACGAGATCGATCGCATCGGCTGATGCGTCAGTCGTCGGATCGTCGTTCTGCATGGTTGCTGGCCTCTCCTGCCGGTCCTGGTGCTACAGACAAATCTACGGCACCATCGTGGCTGTCGATTCCATCGGGGTCGAGAATTCATTCCGGTCGGGTGACGATACGCGGATTTGAATACGTTCGCCGAATCTGACCATTGCATCGGCAATGGATAGTCATTTACGCACTCTCCAATGTTTTATACAATTGAGAGAATGGAAGTCTGACTAAAGCGGCTCTTCGCAGTTGAGGGTGTGGAGCTGGTCGGCGTGTCGGTGGTGGGATAGGGGTCGAGGTCTTCCGAAGATGAAGGTTCCTACACGCCTCATCTGGAAGACCTCGACGTGCCTGACGCTACCTTCGCCTGCCCTGACCTGACCACCTTCAGCACGCCTGGACGAGCTGGGTCTTGAAGTCACCGGGCAGCGGCTCGAACCAGATCGTGCGGTGCTGGCCTGCCGGGTCGTCGACACCGGCGACGCTGATGGCTGGTGCCGCCGTTGCGGATGCGAGGGCGCACCCCGCGACACCGTCGTCCGGCGGCTGGCGCACGAGCCGCTCGGCTGGCGTCCGACCACGTTGCTGGTGACGATCCGCCGCTATCGGTGCGGCGGGTGCGGGCATGTGTGGCGCCAAGACACCAGCCGCGCGGCCGAGCCGCGGGCGAAGCTGTCGCGTCGTGGTCTGCGGTGGGCGCTGGAAGGCATCGTGTCTCAGCACTTGACCGTGGCTCGTGTCGCCGAAGGCCTCGCGGTGTCGTGGAACACCGCCAACGACGCGGTCCTTGCCGAAGGCAAACGCGTCCTCATTGACGATCCCGGCCGGTTCGACGGCGTGGCCGTGATCGGCGTGGACGAGCACGTGTGGCGACACACCCGCCGCGGCGACAAGTACGTCACCGTCATCATCGACCTGACCGGGATCCGCGACGGCACCGGACCCGCCCGGCTGCTCGACATGGTCGAGGGCCGCTCCAAGCAGGTCTTCAAGACCTGGCTGGCCGAACGAGCCGAGTCCTGGCGCGACGCCGTGGAGGTCGTCGCGATGGACGGGTTCACCGGCTTCAAGACAGCCACCAGCGAGGAGCTGCCCGACGCGGTCGCGGTGATGGACCCCTTCCACGTCGTCCGGCTGGCCGGCGACGCCCTGGACCTGTGCCGCCGCCGCGTCCAGCAAGCCATCCACGGCCACCGCGGCCGCAAGAACGACCCGCTCTACTCGGCGCGGCGGACCCTGCACACCGGCGCCGATCTCCTCACCGACAAGCAGACGCGGCGACTCACCGACCTGTTCGCGACCGACCAGCACGTCGAGATCGAGGCGACCTGGGCGATCTACCAGCAGATGATCGCCGCCTACCGCGAACCCGACCGCAGCCACGGCCGGAAGCTGATGCAGCAGCTCATCAACTCGGTCAACCACGGCGTGCCCGCTGCGCTCGTCGAGGTTGTCACACTGGGCCGGACGCTCAACAAACGCGCCACTGACGTCCTGGCCTACTTCGACCGGCCCGGCACATCCAACGGACCGACCGAGGCCATCAACGGCCGCCTCGAACACCTCCGAGGCTCCGCACTCGGATTCCGCAACCTCACCAACTACATCGCCAGATCCCTGCTCGAAACCGGCGGCTTCAGGCCGCAACTACACCCCCGATCGTGAAGAGCCGGCTTTGGTCCGGGCGACGAGGAGTGGGAGGCTCTCGGAATCTGCGAGCACGTCACGAAGCCTCGAGTCGAAGCGGTGATTACAGGCCGGACGCCAGAAGGTGAACCGCTGAAAGGAAACTACAAGTTCGTTGACGAGTTCCCAATGGCGAACGGCTTCGAAGAAAATGCCGAATTCTTTAGCCTTACATACGAAGACCCCGATCTTGTAAGTCTCGGCCGGAAGTTCGAGGCTATCGCACCGCTGCTCTGGCTCAAGGCTGGAGGATACGGAGCACGCATCGAGAAGGTAACCGCGGAGTGGGCACTGCCCGACGCCGGTATCTACGGAATATTGTTTGACACAGACAAGTGGCGCGAGTTTGTAGATGCAATTATTGATCGCGACGGCGCCATAAGGCACGCATTCATAGTTACTGATTCCGAAGCGGCATTTCAGCACATTTTGAGTGAGCTTCCGACGGGTGTGGAGAGCACGCAGCTCTACAGTGATTACCTGCGCACCTTCGAGATCAATACGAGGGGACGCGCGTGAGATATACGCTGAAGGATTATCAGTTTGCGGCCACAAACGAGGTCCTGAGGGCCCTTCGCCGCGCGACCAAGGACTACGAAAACGATCCGAGCGAATATTGGTCCGTCGCACTGAGCGCCGCGACAGGTGCTGGCAAGACTGTCATCGCATCTGCAGTTATTGAAACGCTATTTGATGGCGGTGGCCAGTTCGCTGCGGATCCGCAAGCAACGGTTCTCTGGGTTACCGATGATCCCGCCCTCAATGAGCAGACCAAGCGCAACATGATGCAAGCCTCGACGACACTTGGGCCGAGTCGGTTGGAGACGATCGACGCCAGTTTCGACCAAGAGACATTTGACGCGAATCATGTCTACTTCCTGAATATTCAGAAGCTTGCGAAGAGCAATCCGCTCTCGCGGAGCAACGTTAACGACCGAACGTACTCGTTGTGGGAGACGATCGCCAACACCATTCGAACCAATGGTGCTCATTTTTATGTGATCATCGATGAAGCTCACCGTGGAATGAAGCCGGAGAGTGACCGGGCGACTATTGTCTCGCGCATTATCAATGGTCAACGAGGAATCAATCCGACGGCTCCAATTATCTGGGGGATTAGCGCTACCCCTGAGAGGTTCAATCAGGCGCTCGCGCGTTGGGGTAATCATCGAACCAACAAGTCAATTCCCGTGCCCATTGATGAGGTGCGCGCGTCAGGCCTTTTGAAGGACAAGATTATCCTCGACAACCCCGCATCGGGGCAGCTTGAGGGAGACACAACCCTCATCCGGGCGGCGGTGGCGCAGACGCTCCAGTTCGAGCAGACCTGGCACGCCTACGCAACAGCGCAGAATGAACCGCCGGTGCAGCCCGTGCTCGTAGTTCAGGTGCCGAACACGCCTACTCCCGCTGAATTGACCGAGATTCTGGCGGCCATTTTTGGCGAGTGGGAGCAGTTGCGCGATGAGAATGTCGTCAATACCTTTGGGGAACACACCGCAATTAGTGTGAGCGGGCACACTATCGCCTATATGGCGCCGCAGGACATACAAGACGACCGTGATATTCGAGTCGTCCTCTGCAAAGATGCCATTTCGACGGGCTGGGATTGTCCGCGGGCGGAGGTCCTTGTCTCGTTGCGCCGCGCCCTAGACTATACCTATATCGCGCAGTTGATAGGTCGGATGGTGCGCACACCGCTGGCGCGGCGAATCGCAACTGACCAGACGCTAAATGACGTGCATTGCTATCTGCCCCGCTTCAACAAGCAGCAAGTCCAGGAGATCGTCGACCGATTCGCTCAGGGTAAGAATGACGAGCCGCCAGTCGAGTTGGTCACGGATCCCGTTGTCCTGGAGCGCAACGAGACGATTCCCGACGAGGTTGTCGAGATCCTTGAATCGCTACCGTCGTATGTCGTGCCTGGTCGGATCTACCGAACCCAGATCTCGCGGCTCCACACCCTAGCGACGCTGCTATCCGGCGATCACATCGTTGAAGACGCGATTGTCCAGATCCGGATTCATCTGAACGGCGTACTTAATGCTCAGAGGAAGCGGTTAGAAGCGAACGGGAGCTTCCAAGCGGCCCTAACACGCGTCCGTAGCCTGAAGATTGAGCGATCGTACGCACTGCTGGCTGCCGAATCGATGGACGACCTCCCGACGGAGACGTCATACGAGATGGCGCGGGATGACAACAACATCGAGGACCTCTACCAAGTCGCGAAGCGAAAGCTGCCCGAGGGCGTTGCGACGAACTATTGGAACGAAGTCATCTCGGCTCAAAGTGATGATGAGTACGACCCGACAGAGGCCAAGGCGATAACGGCCGTGCTCGCGCTTCATCCGGAGGTGGTCGAGGCGGTTGAGTCCGCGGCAGAACAGCTCGTGCGTACGTGGCTTCGTGAGCACCAGCGCTCAATCTCGAAGCTGCCCGATGGGAAGAAGGCCCTCTACGAGCCTGTCAAGCGGGAAACCAGAGCACCTGAGCTGACGGACATCATTCTGCCCAGCTCGAAGGTCGCGAGCGAGGTCATCCACCACTGGCCCAAACACCTGCTGGCAGCGGAGGATGGCACATTTCCTGCCGACCTGAAGGGGTGGGAGGTCAGTGTGCTCGAGCGGGAACTTGCCGACCATGACCTGGTCGGCTGGTATCGCAACCCCACCGGTGGCAGCGCGTGTCTGCGCATACCGTTTCACGGCTCACAGTTTGAGCGTGCGATGTATCCCGACTTCATCATGTTTCATCAGACAGACGCCGGCATACGGCCGTCGATTATCGACCCGCATGGCTACCACCTCGCGGATGCAGTGGCGAAGCTAAAGGGCCTGGCCGACTATGCCGACCAGCACGCGGCCGCGTTCCATCGCATCGACGCAGTAGCAGAGGTCGACGGCAGGCTGGTTGCCCTCGATCTGATCTCCGAAACGGTTCGTGATGCGGTGGGCGCATTGAAGGATGGCGACGTGCGTAGTCTGTTCGAAAAGTACGCGGGTGACTACAACTAGGGGGCCTGAGTAACGGGCGTTGCGCTGACTCAGAAACGTGGCTCGTGTCGCTTCCTGGGGTATGTGAGTGGGCATTCTCCGCAGAACCGAGGCGGACCCGTACCCTCGAAGCGCGTTGCTACTTCAGCTGCAGTTCGCCTCATACCAATCATTCATCGCCGTATTGACCACGTTGGCGGTGTAGCAGCCACGTCCCCGGTCCTTTGCGATCATCTCGGCGTTCTCCTCGTTTAGGTTGCCGGCGAACGTGTCGTCGATCATCATAGGCGGCACGCCGTAGCCATTGTTTCCATGCGAGGCTAGTTTGGCTGCCGAGTTGACGACGTCGCCCATGTAGATGACATCTGAGATGCCGCTTCCATTGTATCCCGCCTTAATCATCAAGGCTCTGCCGTAGCTCATCCCGATGCCAACCTTGATGGGAGTGCTGTAGCCGGCCTTGCCGAGTTTGTAATTGAGCACCTTTATGAGCGAGTTGGCCTGCGCCGCCGTGGAGAAGAGGCCGTCGATGTGGCTCTTGAGTGGTGTGTTGAAGACTCCCCAGACGCAGTCGCCGACGATGTTGATTTCTCTGGCTTGGTCGTTTCCGTTCATGACGGCGACCATTTCCGAGATGAATGCACGATACAGCTTGGCGAGCGCAGGTCGTTTGTACAGGTCTGGCAGCTTTGACGATTCACGGATGTCGACGAACAGCGCGGAGCAAGACGCGTAGAACCCGTTGGAGTACGTCAGGCGATCGCGATCGGGAAGTTCCTTGACCTCTTCGTAGTTTGACTGCGACTGCGCCAGGATGCCGTCCAAGCGCTCGAAGCTGCTGAGGTGGTTGTAGGTTTTGTGATTGCTGTCCATATCTCGCTACTTCTCTAGGGCAATAATCGCGGCCAGTGCGGCAAGTGCCAGGAGATCCAGAAGCAGTGCACGGATCGCCCGGTTGGCCCAGCGGTACTTGCGCTGGGCAACGGTAGCGTTGGCGTGGATCTGCTGACCAAGATGCCGTACGAGATCCTCCGGGCTGGTTGTCAGGGTGTGGAGGATGGCACCGTAGCTCGGCGCGTCGCCCTTGTAGGCTCGAGCGACGTCGTGGAAGAAGAGCGGATTGGCCGGTTCGTCAGTCGTCCGTCGCCGCAGGCGCACCACTGGGTACAGACCCGCCATCGCCGAGAGGCCGGCGGCAAAGAGCGCCACGCTGCAGACCACGGCGGCGAGGCTGAACCCCCAACTGGTGTCGTTGCGATCCTTTACGAGGTTGAAGAGCACCCCGCCGCTAACCCCGGTGACTGCCAGGACGACTCCAAGTTTGGCCTCAGCATGCCTGACCCATTCGTTGACCAGCGATAGAGCTTTCCACGCCTGGTCCGGATCCGGTGCGGACGCCTCGGGTGGATCTGGCGCCGATGGTGGTGGCTTGAGACGCCTCATGAGGCGAGTCCACGACGACGAGCCTCGCGAGCCCTCCGTTCCGATTTCGCCTTGCTGCGGATTGCGATGCGCATCTGATTGGCCAACAGTTCCTCCCGTACCCCGTTGGCGTCCTCGCGCCGCCGCTTGCCATCCAAGACCGCGCTGCAGTACTCCTCGCCGTGAACAGCGCACCAATAGGATTTCAGGAGACGCCCTTGGGCGTCGGGGTCACCTTCAGGCAGGCGGTCGATCTCGGTGTCGGACCAGATGCGCAGACTCGGTCCGTCGTCGCACGGGCAGCTGACGGCCAGATAGTCGTTCTTCTCGACGACATCCCAGACGGTCCCCGTCACGATGAGCTCGTGTCGCTCGGCTCCCTGCGCCGCCTTCGCAGCGTAGTTGACGGCCTTGCCTGCCCATACTGGCTCCTGTTGGGCGGGGTTTCGGGGTGTGCCGATCCGCTTGGCGAGGAGACGGCTAGAGGCGATGCCGACCTTGAAGCCGGTCTCCGGGAGGTTCGACCACTTGTTGTCGAGCCGGGTGACCATGTCCCGGCTGAAGGTCTTGATGGTGATGCCCGCGCACAGTGCTCGTTCGTAGCGCAGGTCGCCCCAGAACAGGGCGAAGGCTCCGTCGCCCTGGATCGCCAAGAAGTCGGCGTCGAACTGATTGAAGATCTCGACGACACTTCCGGTACTGGCCTGGTAGATGCTGGCTGTCGAGGCGGCCCACTTGCCGGTGCCGAGCTTCGTGGAGTTCTTCAGATCAGCGACGACCGCCACGGCATCGCTGAGCTTGTGCCACCGCCGCGCCTTGATCGGTAGGTTCTCGACATCTAGGTCGTGCCCCTTGTCGACCACTTCCGGGGCTGAAGCGAGTTCGATCCGGACGTCCTCGTCGAGATCGCCAAGCAGGATGGATAGGTCAACCTCGGTCATTGGTGCTGTCCAGTCTCTCGCGTGATGTCGAGGGTCACCCTAGGCCTCACCACCGACACTTTCCGCCCAGGATGGCTGCGGAGATTGGCGTCTGAGCCAGCTCGAGGCCGGCGCGGCCAGAGCCCTGACAACGTGAGCGTCGCCGGAACCTCGCAATCGCTCCAGCCCCGGTCAACTAATAGCGGCGCTGCCGGATCTTGGGCCGTCCGGCCTCGCCATGTCCCGGACTCAATAGCGATATTCGAACACCCTCGCAGCTGACAACGATGCCTGCGGTCGTACCGCCGCACCATCAGCCTTCAGAATTTTCAGCACGGTCGTCTTCCCGATCCCGCAGTGCTCCGCTACCTCCAGTGCTGTCTGACCCGAAGCATAGAGACGAACCACCTCATCCCGAACACTCTGCGTGATGCGTCGTCTACGGGCCGAACGGACAGATTCTGGAGATCGATCGGTAGGCGCTGGGAGCGAGAACTGGGCGTTGAGGTTTAGCGACCCCAGGACTACCAAGAAGTAATTGTTAGAACCCCGGTCCTTAGATGGACCGGGGTTCTTTCGTTCCCAGTCCAGGCGGCCGCGTGGTCTCTCCGCGCGTAGATACCGGTTCAGGGGCGCAACAGTGGTGTGACGCCGGTCACGGCGAGGTAGGTCCTGCGGGGCCGCCAGATCGTCCGTGGGCGGTGTAGGTGCGGGATCTGGCACGGCGTAGAGATCGCAGCCCTTGTGGTGGTTCCGTTTGGCCCGTGCCCGGTCGTGAGCCAGTTCGCTCTCGAGGTCGTCGGCCAGCATGCGGCGGTAGACGGGGGTGAGGTCGCTTCCGACGACTTCATCCTCGTCGAGCCAGATCTTCTCGAAGACGCTTTGGTTGAGCTGGCGGCGGACGATATCGTCGGCCGCCCGGTAGTGGCGGTCGGCGTGGGTGATGAACGTCGCCCAGTAGCTGAGCTGGCGCTCCATGAGCTCGGCACTCGACGTGTGGAGGTCGAGCGCTTGTTGGGCGCGGGCACGCTCGATGGCGATGCGGGCCTGCTCCTCGCGAAGCATGTCGAGAGTGATGGCGTCGCTGTAATGAGCTTGAAGGAGCTTCTTGCTCTCGTTGTCGAGGCGATCCACGTGAGCCTGCGCGGTGGCGATCTCGCGGGTGCGGAGTGGTAGGACGACTTGGACGTGCTCCCAGATAGCGGCGCGGATCTGTTCGGCGATCTGCTCGGTGAGGGTGATGGTGGGGCCGGGCTGGGCCGTGCCCCCTTCTCTGCTCGGTCCGGTGAACGTACGTTCCGGGTTGTCTATATCGAGCTCGGGAAGGAGGCCCGGGATGTCTGTTTACGTCGGAATCGATGTGCACCGCAAGCGTTCGTAGGTGGCGGTGGTGGATCAGGCCGGGAAGGTGCTGGCCAACCGGAATGTGCCGAACGGAATCGAGACGGTGCTGAAGGTGATCGGGGATCTGCCGATCGGGACGCCGGTGGCGTTCGAGGCCGCGTTCGGCTGGGGGTGGCTGGTCGAGTTGCTCGACGACTACGGGTTCGAGCCGCATCTGGTGCGCCCGTCGCGGTGCAAGGCGATCGCGTCGGCGCGGTTGAAGAACGACAAGGTCGACGCGCACATCCTCGCGCAGTTGCTGCGCGCCGATCTGTTGCCGGAGGCGTGGATCGCGCCGCCGGCTGTGCGTCAGCTGCGGCACCGTATCCAGCTGGTGCGGCTGCGCACGCTGCTGCGCAACCGGATCCACGCGGTGCTGGCCGACCACGGCCACGACCGGCCGGAGGGCTGCTGGAGCGACCCCGGGCGCCAGTGGCTGGCCGGGCTGGAGCTGCCGGCGGCATCGCGCGAGGTGATCGAGGACTGCCTGGCGATGATCGACGCAGTCCAGGTCCCGATCGAGCGCCTGGACACCGAGGTCCACCAGCACGCCAAGGCCGACCCCCGGGTCAAGGTACTCGCCCGGCTGCCCGGCGTCGGCGAGCTGACCGCGCTGGTAATGCTGGCCGAGATCGGCGACATCGACCGGTTGGGTTGGGTTGGGTTCGGTTCGGCTCGCAAGCTCGCCGCCTGGGCCGGGCTCACCCCGACCGTGCGCGGCTCGGACCTGGTCGTCCGGCACGGGCACATCTCCAAACAGGGCTCGACCTGGCTGCGCTGGATCCACTGCGAGGCCGCGCAAACCGCCAAGCGCTCACCGCAGTTCGCGACCACCTACCAGGCGATCAGCCACCGCCGCGGCAAGAAGATCGCCACCACCGCGATCGCCCGCAAGCTGCTGACCCGCGCCTACCACCTACTCACCGACACCAACAACACCAGCCCGACCACCAACAAGCCACACACCATCACCGCCGCCACGCCGGCGCCGAGACCGGGAGGATCACTCAACCGGGCGAGCTCGCAAAACCGCATGAGCCGGCCCAGCCGCGCTCGATGACCTGACTGAGCAGCCCGGGTCCCCGGACACCACGGTCATGGCCGCCCCGGCCTCTGGCCAGGCGGCCGAATGGGTGCATGAGAGACCCTCTCCGACAACCACACCCCGGGGACAAACCACCACCACCCGCACCAACCCCCTGAGGTGCCGATCATCCGCCGCCGCTCGTCGGCGTCAAGCTCGTTCGTCCTTGGCTCCGCCTCCGGGCGCTCCAGCCTGACAAGCCCCAACGGCGACACCACCGGCCAGCCACGAGGAAACCCCGGCACAACAACCACCACGGCCCCCGTCGACTCGCATCACCGGGGGCGAACGCCCCACGCGCCCTTGACACACCCGGCCCACATGGGTGGGGTGATGTGTCGGCTTAGTGTGCTTTTAAGGCACTGATTCGGGTCGTTAGGATCGGTGGATGGCCTGGGTTCGGCGGGTGCGGACGGCCTCGGGGGCCACGGCGGTCCAGGTCGCGGAGTCGGTGGACGGTCGGCGGCGGATCGTGCGGCATGTCGGCTCCGCGCGCGACGAGGCCGAACTCGGGCTCATCGAGGAGTCCCACCGCCTTCTTGACGATGATCGCCAAGGGGTGCTGGAGCTCGGGATCACGCCCGCGCGCGCGAAGGTCGTGATGGTCCCGCCGCCCGGCACTGCGGGGCTGTTCGCCGACCGGACGGGTGCAGCGACGTCACAGGTACTCAAGACCTCCTCGGTGCTGGTCTACGACGCGCTGGCTGGGGTGTACGCCGGCCTCGGGTTCGATGCCGTGGGCGATGAGGTCTTCCGCGACCTGGTGATCGCTCGGATCGTGGAGCCGACCAGCCTGCTCGACACCGACCGTGTCCTGGCCGAGATGGGCCGGGTATCGGCGAGCCACTCGACCAGGAAACGGACGCTGCGGCGTGCCCACGCGGGCGGCTACCGCGACCAGATCGCAGCCGCCGGCTTCGGCCACGCGCTCACCGCCGGCTACGTGAGTCTGGTGCTCTACGACGTCACCACGCTCTACTTCGAAGCAGACACCGAAGACGACCTCCGCAAGGTCGGTTACTCCAAGGGAACGCCGCGTCGACCCTCACGTCGTCGTCGGGCTGCTGGTCGACCGCCATGGGTTCCCGCTCGAGATCGGCTGCTTCGAAGGCAACAAGGCCGACGCCTTGACGATCGTCAACGCCTTCCAGGAACGTCACGGCATCACGGACATGGTCGTCGTGGCCGATGCCGGGATGCTGCCTGCCTCCAACCTCAAAGGAGCTCGACGAGGCAGGCCTACGGTTCATCGTCGGGTCCGGGGTGACCAAGGCCCCGGCTGACCTGGCCTCGCATTTCCGGTGGCACGGGACCGCGTTCACCGACGGCCAGGTCATCGACACCATCACCCCGAAGGATCAGCGCGGGACAGCGAGCAAGGCCAGTGATCCGAAGGTGACGGCTGAACCCGGCTGGGACCCCGCGAAGCATTCCCGGTCGTGGAGGGCGGTGTGGGCGTACTCCACGAAGCGGGCGGTGCGGGACAACAAGACCCTGACCCTGCGGGAGAACAAGGCCCGTGCAGTCGTGGCCGGGGAGAAGACCGCGCGAACCCCGCGATTCGTGAAGACCCGCAACGGCGCCGCCGAGCTCGACGAAGCATCCCTCGCACGGGCGCGTCGGCTGGTCGGGCTGAAGGGCTACGTCACCAACATCGAGGCCACCATCATGCCTGCGCATGAAGTGATTGCGAGCTACCACGACCTGTGGCACGTCGAGCAGTCGTTCCGGATGTCCAAGACCGACCGTGCCGCCCGGCGAGCTGTTTGCCCGGACCCGTGACGCGATCGAAGCCCACCTGACCATCGTGTTCACCGCGCTCGCGGTGTCCCGAACCGTGCAGAACCGGACCGGCCTGTCGCTGCGCCGGTCCCTGCGCACCCTCAAGCCACTGCGCTCGGCCACCATCGAGATCAACGGCGTGACCACGACGATCCCACCCGCGCTCAGCCCCGACGTCGAGACCATCCTCAACGCCCTCAAGTCGCCGAACCCAGAGCACTAAGCCGAATGACCCAACTCAGGTCACACGATCACCCGCCAGCGAGGCTCGGTTCCTCAGCCAGAAGCTCCCGCCGGGGCACCCCGCCAACCATCGGCTCGGTAGGGTCTGATGCCATGACGGTTCTGGAGGACGCCTGACTCGTGCCACCGGGGTGTGTCAGTTCGGATCGATGTTGAGGGCGTGAAGGATCTCCTGGGCTTGCGGGGTGAGCGGGTCGTGGGCGGTGTGTTCGTGCCCGGCGATGCGGACGGTGATCTGTTGGAGGGGTCGTAGCGTCTGGACGATCTTGCGGACGCTGAGCCCGGTGACCTCCTGCAGGTGACGTGCGAGGGCGAGGGCGGCGAACACGATGGTCAGGTGGGCCTCGATCGCGTCGCGGGTGTGGTGGAACATCGGCCGCGCCCGCAGGTCGGTCTTGCTCATCCGGAAGGACTGCTCGACCCTCCACAGGTCGTGGTAGCTGGCGATGACCTCGCCTGGGGGCATCAGCTCGGCACCGATGTTGGTGACGTATCCCTTCAACCCGACCAGCCGACGGGCGCGTGCGAGCGATGTCTCGTCGAGGGACCTGGTCCCGTTGGTTGTCTTGACGAACCGCGGCGGTTTCGCGGTCTTCTCACCGTCTACGACCGCACGAGCCCTGTTCTCCTGGGCTGTCAGGGTCTTGTTGTCCCGAACCGCTCGCTTCGTCGAGTACGCCCACACTGCCCGCCACGACCCCGGATGTTGCTCGGGATCCCAGGTGGGTTCCAACTTGTGCTTGGGGTTGTTCTCGATGCTGCGCCGGTTCTTCGGGGTGATCGTGTCGACTATCTGCCCCTCACTGAACGCGTCGCCGTGCCAGCGGAAGTGGGACTCCAAGTCGACGGGTGCCTTGGTGACGCGTGAGCCGACGATGAACCGCAGGTCGGCCTCGTCGAGCTCCTTGAGGTTGGTTGCGGACAGCATCCCGGCATCGGCGACCACGACCATGTCGGCGATGTTGTGCCGGGCTTGGAACTGCTTGATGATCGGCAGGATCGTCAGAGTCTCGGCCTTGTTGCCTTCGAAGCAGCCGATCTCGAGCGGGAACCCGCGTCGGTCGACCAGGAGCCCGACGACCACCTGCGGGTCGACACGGCGTTCCTTGGAATAGCCGACCTTGCGCAGCCCGGTCTTCCCGCCGGTGTCGGGGTCTTCCTTCTCGGCTTCGAAGTAGAGCGTCGTGACGTCGTAGAGGCACAAGCTCACGTCGCCGTCGGCGGAGGCGTGAGCAAAGCACGCTGAGGCGAGCGTGGCCCGGTAGTCACGCTCCTGGGCCCGATGCAAGGACCGGAACATGGTGCGCAGCGAGGCGTGCCGAACCCCGAGGTCCTCCAGCACCCGTAGCGAGTCGGCCTTGCTGGTCGGCTCCACGATCCGCGCCAAGACCAGTTGAGCGAACGCGTCGTCCTCGAGCGCGTCGAACCCCAACCGCTCGTACCCGGTCCTGAGTACCTGCCACAACACTGCGTTCGTCTTGTGCGTGATCACCGCCTGGCCAGCCCTGCCGGCACACTCAACAACGGCGTGGCCGCCGAGCCCGTCCAGCGGGAGCTCGCCCTGACCGGGATAGAGCTTGCGGCGGGCCACCGCCATCAGCGCCCCAAGCTCGGCCTCGTCGTGGGCTGTGCCGACATGCTCCAGCACGACGTCACGGCCACCGCGGCGCTCGGCGATCTGGACCTTCGTCGCCCCCGACCTGCCAGGAGACTTCCGCACGAACACCACAAACGCCGACCGTACCGGCCCCCGGCGTGTGTCAACCAGCCCGCCCGCGAGCCACTGACCAGCACAAACAAGAGCCCGGACCCGAAATCGCCGTCAAGTGGCACGAGTCAGGCCAGAAGCTCCCGCCGGGGCACCCGCCAACCATCGGCTCGGTAGGGTCTGATGCCATGACGGTTCTGGAGGACGCTTGGCAGCGCCTGATGGACGAGCTTGCGGCCGCTGCTCCACGCACCCGGTCCGCAGTCCGACCGCCGACCAGGACAGACGGTGCGCAGCGACTGCCCGTCAGCCTCAGCGCCGAACTCCGGAACTGGTTCGAACTGCACGACGGCTGCGATCCATGGGACGACGGCCAGATCCTGCCGTTCAACGTGCCGCTCGACGTGACGCGGGCCGTCGACACGACTCTGATGATCCGGCGGATCTGGCAGACCGCCGTCGCGGCGGATGCGCATCTTACTCAGCGCGAGGCCGGGGAGGTCGAGCGCACGTGGCTCGACCAGTACGTCGCCATCGCCGAGGACCGTATGGGCGGCTGCCTCTTCGTCGACCTTCGGGAAGGTCCGCCACGGGGCTTCGTCCGCTGGTGGGACAAGGTCGACGCGGACGACGCCGACGTGCTCGCACCCGGCCTCGCCGACCTTCTGAACACCATCACGCACAGCCTGCGAACCGGCGAGAGCATCAGTGGTTGGGCGCCGGAGGTCGTCGACGGCGCGCTCGACTGGCAACCGGCAAGGTGACCCCCTGCCGGACGTTCATCAGTTCGATGCGGACGCGAGCGCGGATCTGGCGTAGCTGAGGGGCGTGTCCGGCGGAGCGCCGTCGTCCAGCTCTCTAGCTGGACCCGCACTCCGACAACGTTCGACGGAACATCCAGAATTGTGCTCGATGGGCCAGCACGGCGGAGTCGAACATCCACATGACGACCCCTGCCGCGACCAGAAGAGCCGATGACGGTGAAGGCGGCGACTCCCCCCGAACGACCACGCCAGAAGGCGGGCCATCCGGGGGCGCCACTGCTCATCCCAATGGGGGTCCATCAGGACCCGGTGTAGCCGATCTCATCGAGCCGGGTGCGCATGACGTTGGCGTATCCGGTGGTGCCGTCGGCGTTGGGGTGGAAGGACTCCCGGCTGATGCAGCCCCCGCCCAGCCAGGCTGGCGTGCACGCATGGGCGGCGGGGTCGCCGACGTGGAAGTCGCCGTCCCCTATGGGGCCGATGACAACCTTGTTGATCCACTCGGGCGTGTCACAGCCGCCGTGCCCGACGAAGGCATTGACAGGGTTGGCGTATTCCACGTTTGCCAGGCCGCCATTGCGCAACGCGTCTGCCATTTCCTTCTGCTTGCCATTGAGATAGTTCACGAGCTCGGCGATAGCGGCCACCTCCTGCATGTCAATGTACCAGGACCCGGTGCATTTAACCGTCCTGCTGAGCAGTTCCGGATATCCCATGAGGACGATCTGCGCGTACGGCGCTTTGACTTTGATGTCCTCCAAGGTATTTCGGAGGTTTACGATCATTTCGTCGGCGACACCCTTGTATGTCGGCAGGAAATCCGGGTCGTCGGTGCATTCGGGGATGATCTCGGCACACTTCACCAGAACGTCCGTGAATCCGTCACCGTCGTTGCCGCCGAGCGTGAGCATCACCAGGGTGGTGTTATGATCGAGCACTCCGGAACGCGCCTGTTTGTGCTCGTGATATTGCCCGATGCGGTGTTCTTGCTGGTGCTGGTCATACTCTTCGTCCCAGACGTTGCTCGTTTTGGCTCCTGAGCAGGCGACGAAGCCGAGCTCGGCGGTGCCGCTCCAGGTGTCCGCCAGCGCTCCCAGGGAAGAACTGGTGCCGGGCAATACCACTTTGCGGCCCCAGGCGTTCTTGCTACGACGGCACGCGTTCCATTGATCTTTGCCGTGGTCGCTGTCGGTCTCGGCATAGTAGTTGCCGGCTCCCTCCCCGGATGCGTATGAGTCGCCGAGGACCGCCACGATGTGCTGCGGCTTGCGAGGGAGAGTCTGGAACGCTACGGCGTCCCAGGCGACGTCCGCGCTGCCGTCGCCGTCATCTGTCGGTGTGCTGAGCCTGACTCGGGGCACCCCGTTGAGCTGGAAGACGCCGAGCGAAACCCAGTTGTTCGCGAGCCGGTGCTGGTTGATGTAACGGACGCGGCCAAAGGTTCCGCTGCCGGTATCGATCTCGTATTTGGCCTGTTGGGTGTGCGCACCGTGGTCAGGGAGGTGGACCGCGATACGGGACCACTCGTTGCGGGCCTGGCCAAGTGTCCAAGTCCCAGTGACCTTGAGCTTGCTGGTCAGAGCCTCGTTATGCTTTCTTGTGTGGCTGAAGTAGAAATGGCCGCCGAATCCGCCGCCGATTTGGTGCGTGTCCACCTTTGACGGGTAGTGGCTACCGCTGCCGCTGAAGGTTAAGGTGAAAGACCCTGCGTTGGCCCAGGGCCGGCCGCAGCCGGGCCTTATCGCTGGCGTGCCGTCAGGAATGTCATCGATGATCATGGCACCTGGTGGTGCGGCGTTTCCTTTGGATGTCGTGGTGTCGGATGCCTGGAGAGCGCAGTTGGGCGGGTATGCTATGCCGTCGGCCTGTTCGGCGTAGGTGGAGTCAAAGCGGACGAGCTCGTATCCGCACTCGCCTGCGCCGCAGTCCTTCCACGTCACCGGCTGATGCCACCAACACATGTAGTCAAGACGCGTGCACGGACCTGCGCCGGGCTCGTTCTTGGCGCCGTCGCCGATTTTTCCTGGATCGCACGAGTTGGCACTGGTGCAGAACAGATCCTCGTCCGGCTTGACATCGATCCGATAGTCCGCGTTCGTCCACCACGCGGCCCGGAAGCCGGACACCAAGACGCCGGGCGACTCCAGGGCTTCGAGTGGATGGCCGGCGAAGCCGAGGACCTTCTCCTGATACGGCCAGTTCTCCGGATGCGCGGCATCCGCATAGGAGAACTCCATGAACGGCGTACGGCCAGCATCCCACTCGGGGTTGGCCGGGTTGTTCGCCCAGCCGACACCCCACGGACTACCGTCGCCCTTATCGGGGTAGAAGCCGGAGTTGTAAGCCCACAAGGCGAAGAACCAGTTCTCCATCTTCGACCAGTCGCCATTGTTGACGATCAACCCCGCCGAACGGGTCTGATTCCACTTGTCCGACAGAATCTGCAGCCCAGCAGCGATGTTGGCCGTGTAGTCCAAGGCGACCGCGCGTTGTTTGTCATACGGCCAGGCCGCGGGCCTGCCGTCTTCTCTGCCTGCCATCCTCATGTGGTCGGTGACCTGGGTGACGCCGTAGCCACAGTCGGCCTTGGACCAGTCGATGTCCCAGTCGTTGGCCTCGACCTTGTCGTAGTAGAGAATCCCGTAGAAGTTGCCGATAAGCGGGTTCGAGGTCACGCCCGGAACGGCATGCCGAGATGCCTGCCACATGTTGGATTCCTGCGCGGTCACACCGAGCATCACCTGCGCGGGTACCCTACCGCCGCCCACCAGCGCCGGACGAGGGAACAGCGTCTGTGGCTGGTAGGCGGGCATGCCGAGGTTCTTCCAGTTCGCCGGACGCGAGATGTGCTGGTTCAAGGTACCCATGATGGCTTGATCGACGGCCCACTCGACCTGCCGCGGTTTGGGCTGCATCGCCTGGTTCCGGGGATCGCCGCGCGGGACCGAGCAGGTCCTGTCAGCGTCGACAGGATCCGTCGGCGAGTTGGCGGCCACCCCCACCCCACCCTCCGCCCGCCGTCCGCCAGCCGGAGCAACCAGCGCAGGCGACAACATGCGGCCCTTCGCCGCATCCTTGCTCGAGGCCGCATCAGGTTCGACGACGAACGAAGCCTTCTTGCCGGTATCCAGCACCGTCAAATCGATCGCCGCCGGGCGCGCGCCCGAGGCCTCGTCCGCCTTGATCCGAGAGTCCTTGCCGTCGGCCCACGCAGTCTTTGTCACCACCGCGGTGCCCAGGGTGGTCACCCGGGCGTCTTTTGGCGTCCCGGCGAGACGATGCACCGATTCCGGTAACCGACCGGACGCCTGACGCACCGCGCCGGTGAGGAAGATCTCACCGGCCGCGCCCCGGGTGATACCGATGCCGGTCAAAGGTCCCTCGCCCAAGGTGACGGGGCGAGCCGTCCGCACATCCGGAGCACGTAGATCGCCGCTGCCAATCCGCCTGATCTTGGCGGTGTCTTTCGTCGGCCGGTCCATGAACACCACGCCACCATCGGCATCCGGGGTCAACCGGAACGGCACCGCGTCAGTCCCAGCCACGGACTCCCGCCTGCCGTTCGGCGTGACCTTCACCAGCCGCGCACCATCGGCAGCGACTATCGCACCGCCCTTCACTGGCACCGCCGACGTCACCTGACCCTTGAGCTCGATCGGCTCGGCTAACGAGGCCGTGACCGCATCGACTCGCACCAGCCGAGTTGCCCCTTTATCCTCGCCGCCGCCCTGCGTGAGCACCGCGGACTCATCCGCACCACACCCAGGGTTGTAATAGGACAGCGACACCTGCAGCTGAAGCTTGGTGACGTCACCGCTGATGAGATCCACCACAGCGGTGAATGCACCACGCGCCATCAACTCCGGCTTGTTGGTGAAGGTCCGCGGCGCGTATACGACCACCGCGCGCGTGCCGGAACCGGTGACACAGGCGTTACCGATCCACGAATCGGCGTCGAAACCCGGCTCACTCAGCGTCGCCGCAGTACGCCACGCATACCCCGACGCCGCATCGGCGACCAGCACGTGAAAACCCGAAACATCCCCACTGGTGGTCCAGGCCCGATCCTTGGAAGACTTCCACGCCTTGCCCAATACCGAAGCCCGATCCTTTACCGGCACCGAGTCCTGCCCCGGAGACCGCTGCACGCTTTCTTGGACGCGCTGCGGTTCTTCATGGGCGCTCTGCGTCTCGATCGGCTTGTGAGGCGGCGGCTCAGCGTACGCCACAGCTGTCGAACTCACGCACACCATAAGCCCTATCGAGACCACCTGCGTCGCACGCTTGCGGCCCCAGAATTTGTTGATCATGCGTAGACCTCCTTCGTTCATACGCAATGAGCCACACGGGCTCACACCTCCAGACTCAGGCGACCTCGCCTGATAGTGCAGAATTCGAACGGCGCCAGGTTCCCCGGATACGCGACCAAAGGTGAGCAGATCCTGAACTCTTCCAAGAGGATCCAAGGTTCATGCGCTACAGAAGACTGCTGAGGAAACTCATCCGGTAACTACGATGCAGAGACCGGATGTTGCAGCATCAGAGTCTCGACCACGCACCGCACACGGTGCGCGGCCGACGCCGTCGACATTTGTTACGGCCTTACCAGGTTTCATTAGCGCAGGTGTGAACCCATCTCGAGGAGGCGGCGTTATCGAGGACCTTCTCCCAGTGGCCGCGTCTATCCCCGTTGCGAGTCCAGGTGAAGAACCAGTCGCCATAGAGGTCCCATCCATCTCCGGGGCCTATGCAGGCATACGCCCCTGTGTAGTGTGAACCCCAGTAAATGTTGACCTTATCGCGACCGCCCGGATAACCATTATTCGACACGTAGATTGTATTGTTCCTGAATCCGTTCTCCCACACCGGAATGTTACCGTCGGAGAAGGTCTGCGACCAATCATGATTGAACATATAGAACAATCCATTTGGTCCATTGACTTCGTGGGCCGCACCGGGTCCGTCGGCCTTGTTGGTTGCCTGTGCCCTTGCAGATCCATCGGGTGCCCTGGTTGCCTGAGCAGCCCCGCGTCCCTCGGGTTCGCCAGCTGCGTGTGCCGTAGCAGGCAAGGCCACGGCCGCCACACTTATCATGGTGGCAACGCTTAGAATTGCACTAGGCTTTCCCTTCATCTTTCTTCCCTTCCTTTGATTGGACAGCATTCTTCTTCCTGCGGCGTCTGCCGTAGACGTCACCAGGTCAGCCTTGACTTATCACCTTACGAGCTATCGGAAGAGCAGCTAATTTCAGGCGCTCAAATGTTTCGAAGTCAGGCTTGTACTCACGGCGGAGTGCGGTCGCGTACATGCTGTCAAGGTCGTGCGCCATTCTCGACAGTCCGGACTTTCGGGCGCATTCCACTTCTTCAGCCGCCGCGAGGCGGTCTTTAGTTGCTGCGTCCAACCCCTGGTAAGACAGCATCTTTGCGTGTAACTCGCCGGGATTATTCACCGAGTAGCTTCTTGCCTTCATGCATTCACGCCACGATCCGACTTTTGCCTGAAATCGTGCGTCCTGTTGAACTTGAGATATTCGCACACCTTCGAGACTGCTGGTTACCCGCTCCGCCCGGTACCACACCCTGATGTCTCCATAGAGCAATCGCCAAGCCTCCACGGTGCAACCCTTATCGCTATGACGCAGCATACCGCCCGCCGGAACCTTTGCCTCTAGTCCTGGTTTCAAGCCTTCACCGTGGATGGCTGCACGCGCCCTAGCTTTCTGTTGCTCGGACAACGTCTGGTAGTACAGGCCGTTTCGATTATCTCTCGCCATACGGTCGAGCCGACGATGGATATCGCGACCAAATCCGTGTGCTTTAGCCCAAGCAGCATCGTCTACTACGTATGGAAATCGTTTTAGGTCCGCCGCGGGATCGTATGGCTCAGGCCAGTACCGGAATCCTTGCCTGGACATGCAGTCTCGAATCAAAAGCTGTTCGGCCGAATGAAGGATCTCTGCATCAGTGTCAGGAATAGGCGGAGCGGGAAGGACGCGGCCGTTTGTGCGGCCAGGAGCCTTGGAAGGCTTCTCAAATTCGTCTTGCCAGGACGTTACGAATACCGTAACACATATAACAAGAGCGATGCTGAGCAATTTAATGCTGCGATGCGTAAACAAGCTCTTCATCGGATGCGCCAGACCACCCTTCGTGGCATGCCCAATTGGACCACACCTAATACCGCAGACCGTGGGCGTGGAGACTGTCGGTATACCTTCTGGCTGATATAGGCGTAGAATACACGTATGCCACTGTCGTCCCACTGTCGTGCGATTTTCGCGCTGGCAACCAGAAGTCGGCCTCCGCGGTGATCTGGACGTAGCCGCCCGGCTCGGGCCCATGTGTCGAGCACTTGAAGGCGGGCTGAGAGGCAGGGCGATTGCAAAGTTGATCTGGCTGCGGTTGGCGTGTCGGTCTTGACTTGAGGTGGCGGCGTGCGTGGCGTGGGCGTGGAGACAGCGGCTCCGTTGGGATGCTGCAGGTTCCTACACCGTTGCCGCGTCGCAAGGAGCCGCTGTCGTGTCGTCATTGTCGTTGCTCGTGGGTGTGCTTGACCAGCCGTCGGACATGGAGGCTCGGGTTCGGCGCGATGTCTCGGGCTTGATGCGGGCGCTGGAATCCGTTCCAGACCAGCGGAAACGGCGTGGGCGGCGGTTCAATCTCGTGGTCGTGCTCGCGATGGCGGTCTTCGCGGTGTGCTGTGGCGCATCGACGTTCGCGGTGATCGCGGAGACGGTGGCGGACCTGGACCGTGCGATGTTGACCGGGTTCGGGTTGGGGCGTCGCCGACCACCGTCGGCAGCGACCTTTCGCCGGGTACTGAACCGGGTCGATCCGGTCGAGTTGGACGAGGCGCTGTCGGTGTGGGCTACCGTCACCGACGCTGTTCCCGAGCCCGAGCCCGAGCCCGAGCCCGAGCCCGAGCCCGAGCCCGAGCCCGAGCGGGTTGCTGTCGGAGAGCCGGATCTGGCGTCGGATCTGCTTGTTGACCTGGGAATTGACCTGGTCGTGGCGATGGACGGGAAGACGCTCAAGGGCGCAAGGAACTGGGACGAGGCCGGCGTGATGCGGCAGGAGGCGGTCGTGGAGGCCGTCGAGCACG
The DNA here is from genome assembly GCA_963770725.1 of uncultured Actinomycetota bacterium. Classification (GTDB taxonomy): domain Bacteria; phylum Actinomycetota; class Actinomycetes; order Propionibacteriales; family Kribbellaceae; genus Kribbella. The sequence goes on along the minus strand of CAVYQT010000001.1, from coordinate 233,995 downwards.
GCACTCGACAGGTTCATGGCCTAGCGCGGATCGTTGGCGGGGACGAGAACGCCGCGGTCAAGGACATGGTCGACCGGATCGCGGCCCGCCGCGGCGGGAACCTGGCCGGCGTGGTGATCACGGCTGATGCCAAGCACACCACGCGAGAGTTGACCGCGAAGATCATCGGGCTGGGCGGGCACTACCTGCTCACCGTCAAGGGCAACGCCCCTGCGGCGTACGCGGCGCTGGATGAGCTGCCGTGGGCCGAGGTCGAGAATGCCCAGGTCACCCGCGAGAAAGCGCACGGTCGTCAAGAGACCCGGGCAATCCGGCTGGTGACACTGCCCGAGCAGTGCGAGACCACGTTGACCGGCGTGGTCCAGGCCGCGAGGGTCAGGCGCTCGACGAAACGGAAGAAGACCGTCACCACCGCTGCGGCATGGACGCACGAGAACGTCTACATCGTGACCAGCCTGTCCCATCGTCATGCCCAAGCCGACCGGGTCGCTCGCATCGTGCGGGAGCACTGGGGCTGCGAGGTGATCCACTGGCAACGCGACGTGATCTTCGGCGAGGACGGACACACCGCTCGCACCGGGAACGGCCCGATCAATCTCGCCATCCTCCGCAACACGGCCCTGACCAGAGACAACACCAAGGGCATCACGGCAGGCATCAAAACTCTACGAGCACGCGCTCGCAAACCCGAACGTGCGCTGTTGGCACTCGCATCGTAGGAGGATCAACTTTGCAACCGCCCTGCTCGTGGCGCACCGCTACCACCCGTTCTTCACCACCGTGAGTGCCGAGGCGATGGACACGGTGACCGCCGATAAGACCCACCGCGGTCACGCAGTGGGTCTTATCGAACAGGTCCACGCCGACCTGAAGAACTCAGCGCTCGCGCACCTGCCGTCCGGCGTGTTCGCCGCGAACGTCTGGCTGGTCTGTGCGGTGATGGCGTTCAACCTCACCCGCGTCGCCGCCACGCTCGCCGGCGACGAACTGGCCAAGGCCCTCACCGGCACGGTGCGACGCAAACTGATCGACGTCGCCGCCCGGATGGCATCGTCCGCCCGGCGGACCACCTGTTGACCGTCGTTCTGGATGACGACCTGGTGGTCGGCGTACGTCGCTGAGGGGGGCCGAGCGGGTAGCCGGGTAGGACCCGGCCGACGTCAAAGGAGTGCGATGGCATCCGGCAAGGCAGGATCCGGCAAGGCAGCGCGCAGGCAGCGGCGCGCGGAAGGCGAGCAGCGCCGCGTGGATTCCGAGAAGGTCCAGAAGCGCATGACCGGGATCTCGTTGGGGCTCATCCTCGCTGGGCCCGTGCTGGGCGTCGGCGCCGGTGCGCTGGGCGCGGTCGAGGTCTATCCGTCCGACGACGCGATGACTGTCGCGATCAGCGTCATGGTGGGGCTGGTCGAGCTGGGGTTCCTGGTCGCCGCGTGTGCCGGCATGTATCTGCTGGGTGGCTGGAGGGCAGCCCCATCGGTGCGATCTTCGTCGCGGGTTTCGGCGTGCTGATCTACGGACTCGCCGAAGCCGGCAACGCGTGGCGCGATGCCGGGGTCGTCCTGCTCATGATCTCGTGCGCGTCATTCTGGGTGATGCCGGCCTTGTTCTCCCAGCGTGTCAAGGCGAAGCCGCGCAAACGCCGCCCGACCACACCGTCGATGTCAGCCGGCCTCGGCAGCGTGTTCGTCACCGGTGGGGTGATCGCCGTCGTCGGACATGCGATCGACGTGTGGTGGGTGTGCTGTTCGGAGCGATGTCGGTGGGCACCACGGCGGGTGGCGGGATCGTCATGTGGCTGGAGGACCACCGGTAGAAGAGGGCAAGGCAGGGGCCTGATCATGAAGCCGGCCACTTCGAGTCCAGGCAGAGTGTCGAGCCACCCTCAGATCGACGACCCCTTTGAGACGCTGGAACCGCATCCAATGGGCAGATGTCAGAGCCCCTGGGCCGGCGTGTACGAGGCCCGGACCACTCGGTCCGGGCCTTCGCTGTGTGATGTGCGCTGATGTCGCGTGCGACGGTCCGTCAGGCGCTGGTCGGGGTCGGCCAGCCGGCGTGCTCGACGGCCCAGGCCAGGGCGTCGTCGGCGACGTCCTCCCACCCCTTCCCCGCGGGCAGCAGGTGCGGCATGCCTTCGTATTCCTTGACCTCGGTGATGGTCTTCGGCGACTTGTAGTGCTTGGCGTTGGACCGCTGCACGCTCGGCGGCATGAGGTGGTCCTCGGCGCCGGAGACGAACAGCAGCGGCGGCCGGTTGTCGTTGTGGTAGTCGACGTGGACGTCCTGCGGGCCGGGCTGGAAGTTCGCCAGCAAGCTGTTCCAGAAGATCCGCCCGGACGCCGGGACGTGGTACCGCTGGTAGAGCTCGAGGGACTCTTCCTCGGTGAAGGTGTTGGCGAACGTGTACTTCCACTGCTCGGGCGTCAGTGCGACGGCCTTGTGCCGGTTCGCCGGGTTCTTCAGCACCGGGAACGACGACTTGATCTGGGACAGCGGGGTGACGAGCACGCCCTCGGTCGGCGCCGAGTTGATCGCCACGCCCGCGGCGCCGAATCCGCGGTCCAGGAGGACCTGCGTGAACGCACCGCCCGCGGAGTGGCCGATGATGATCGGCGGTTCGTCGAGGGCGCCGACCACCGACTCCAGGTGCGAGAGGATCTCCGGCGCTGTCACCGCCTCGATCGGCGTCGGGTCGGCGTTGAGGGCCTCGACCTCCACCTCGAACCCCGGGTAGGCGGGCGCGATGACGTTGTAGCCGGCCTGCTGGTAGCGGTCGATCCAGTGCTCCCAGCTACGGGGGGTCACCCAGAAGCCGTGGACGAGAACGATGGTTTTCATGCGGGGGCATCCTTTTCCGGCGAAGTGTTCTGTGCTCGGTTACACCTATTAGTCCGAACAGCACGCCGAGATGTGACAGCAACGAGTCAGGCGGCCTTGGCTCGTGCCGCCCGTGCGAGAGCAGGTGGACAGGGTGTTTTGTGACCGCGCCGATTCAGCGGCTATTGCGGCTTTCCGTTCTCGGTCCACCGTTGGAAGAGGTCGATCTGCGCTTGGGGCCAGGAGCCGTCGCAGGGCATGGTGCCTTCCTGGAGGCGGGCGAGGATGGCTTCGGCGTACCGGCCGACGTCGTCGTACGACCAGAGATCGAAGTGGCTCAGCATCGACTCGCGGTCCAATTCGCGGAACAAGGGCTTGATGTCCGTCTCGAAGCCCGCCGGATCGTTGGCCATGACTCCTCCTGGCGTCAACGGGTAGCTCACAGCCTAAGCCCGCCCGAGTCAGCGGGGGAGTTGCGGTGGGTACTGGTTGGTTATCCGCCCGACTTCCGACAAGGAGCATTCGATGTTCGCGATCATCGCCGCCGTTATCTTCGGGCTCGCGCTCATACTGGACTGGGCCAACGTCCGCGCCAGCGACGCGTTCACGCCGCAAACCCTGCTCACCGCCGGTCTCCTCTGTGTCGCACTCCACCTGGCCGGCGTCGGCGCCGCCCGCCGCTGGGGTCGCCGCCGCTGACGAACACGGAGCAACAAGCGCCCGGACCGCACGGTCCGGGCGCTTGCTCTGTCGGCCGACCTCGAGTGAGGTTCAGCTGCGTTCATCGCGCCGTTCCGCGAGGACGCGCTGCGGGTGGTGGTTACTTGACCGCGAGTTCGCCGAGTTCGGACCAGTCGTCCTGGGGGACCTTGAAGTTGACGATCCGTGGGGTCTCCACCAGGTGCGGCGGGAGGTGCTGCTGAGCCGCCTTGAAATGGTCCGAGGTGACGTGGGCCGTGGCGGCGTCGTCGTCCGCGAAGGCCTCGACCAGGACGTACTCGTCGGTGTCGTCCAGCGAACGGGACCAGTCGAACCACAGACAGCCCGCCTCGGCCCGGGTGGCCTGGGTGAAGTCGGCGGTGATCGACGGCCAGTTCGAGGCGTGCTCGGCCTTGACGCGGAACTTCGCGGTGATGAAGATCATGCGCCCGATGCTAGTCCTCAGCGCAGCGTGAAGCCGGTGCCGAGCGGGTCGCGGGGGTCGAGGGCAAACACGGCGGTGCCGGTCTGGTACGCCGTCCCCTCGACCTCGGTGATCACACCGTCGGCCCCAGCGGAAACAACCCGCCCCAGGAACGTGGTCCCGACGATCGATTCGTGCCGCAGCACCTGACCGTCGGCCAGTCGGCCCTCGTCGTACAGCAGCGCAAGGCGGGCCGACGTACCCGAGCCGCACGGCGACCGGTCCACCTCCCCGTCGGCGAAGACGGCGACGTTGCGTTGATGCGGTCCACTGTCGGACGAGCCGAGATCGTCGTACAGGATCGTCCCGTAGAGACCGTTCAGCCGCGGATCGTCCGGGTGGACGGCCTCCGGGTCCAGCGCCCACTTGATCTCCCGCCCCACCGCGATCAGGTCGGCATAGCAAGAAGGCGTCACCGAGAGCCCGACCGCCGACGCCGTGACGGAGGCATAGAACGCGCCGCCGAAACTGATGTCGGCAACCACGTCCCCACGCGACGTCGACACGTGCAGACCACGACGATGGACGTACGACGGAACGTTGCGAAAGGCAACTCTGGACACGGCCCCATCCGCACACGTGACCCGGGCAACGACTCGTCCGGACGGTACGTCGATCACCACATCCGTAACCCCGTCATGAGATGCGGGCACCAGGCCGCTCTCGACCGCCCAGGTGCCCAGGGCAATCGTCCCGTGCCCGCAGGCCGTCGAATACCCGTCCTTGTGCCAGAACAGCACGCCGAAGTGCGCTCCGTCGTCATTGCCTGGGACAACGAACCCGCCGTACATGTCCGCATGCCCGCGCGGCTCGTTCACCAGCAGTTGCCGGACCGCGTCGATCCCCGAGGAGGTCTGGGCGAAGACCCGCCGATCCGGCACCGAAGCACCAGGCACCTCCACCGAAGTGACGATCCGGAAGGGCTCGCCCGCTGTGTGGTAGTCGACCGTACGTACCTCATCCATCAGAACCCGAGCTGCTGTCGGAGGGATTCGAGGGTGTGCGCCGACTCCATCGTCCGCTCGGTGTCCGCGGCGGCCAGCGCCTGCGCCAGCGCATCGGTGGTCACGATCGTGGTCAGCACCTCCGCGGTGATTCCGGTGACCGTGTTCGGGACGTGGATCGCCACCGTCACGTCGCCGGCCAGCCTTTCGGCGATGAGCTGCTCGCTGAGCAGGATGATGGCGGCGCCGACCGCGCGGGCCCGGTCGATCACGATCTCCGCGTCGATGACGAGCCGGCCGGGGGCGATCACGATCACCACGTCGTCGGCCCCGATCCCGAGCAGATCGTCGGCGAGCCGGAATCCGGCGGTGTCGATGCATCGGCTCCGCCGGCCGAACCGGCGCAGTTTCAGCGTCAGGTGTTCCGCCGCGACGTAGTTCGCGCCGAACCCGTACGTGACGATCTCGCGCGCGTCGAGCATCAGCCGGACCGCCTCTTGATAGGCGTCGATCGACATGTGCTCGTTGAGGAACTCGATCCGCTCGATCGCCTCCGTGATCACCCGGTCCCAGACGGGCTTCGGGTCCCCGCCGGTGGCCTCGATCCGGCTCCGCAGCCGTTCCTCCCGCCGGCTCGGGTGCTGGAACGGTGAGGCGACGCGGTCCTTCAGCTCGGCCAGACCGGCGTACCCGAGGGACTGCAGGGTGCGGACGACGGTGGCGTTGCTGGTCTTGCTCGCCTGGCCGAGCTCGGCCGCGGACAGGTACAGCAGCCGCTCCGGCGAGATCTCGGACAGTGACCGGCAGACCGCGCGGGACGCAGGGGTGAAGTCGTCCCAGTGGTCCCGGATGCGGGCCCGGAGCTCGGCGATCGCCGGATTTTTCGTAACTCCTGTTACATCATCGGCCATCTGTGTATCATCCGTTCCCATCGCGGCTGTAACGAACCATCCAAGACAACGGGTTCTGTAACACATCGTAAACCCGAAGGAAGCAGATGCGGATCATCGAGGTGTCCAGCCCGTCAGCCCATGATCGCGGACGGCAGTACGGTTCCGCAGCGGCAGACCTGATCGGCACGGCGATCGAGTACTACGGCCAGGCGTTCGAGCTGCAGACCGGACGGACCTGGGCGGAGATCCTGGAGCTGTCCGCGCCGTGGGAGCGGCTGATCGGCCAGGACTTCCCCGAGCTGTACGACGAGATCCGCGGGATCGCGGCCGGTGCCGGTGTGAGTGTCCGGGAGATCGTCGTTCTCAACTGCCGCGGCGAGATCGTGTACGACGCCCCGCTGGCCGCCGAGGAAGAGGTGCCGGACGGATGTACGTCGTTCTCCCTGACCGGAGGTGACGGCCACGTCTACACCGGCCAGAACTGGGACTGGCGGCACGCCGTCCGCGACACCGTCGTCATCCTCCGCATCGTCCAGCCGCCGAAACCCACCATCATCATGCAGGTCGAGGCCGGGCCAGATCGGCCGCCACGGCGCCAACTCCCTCGGGTTCGCGCTCAACGCCAACGGCCTCGGCGGGCGGTTCGACGACACCATCGGCGTACCGCAGACCCTGATCCGCCGGCTCGTCCTCGACCGTCGATCTCCGACGCACTCAAGGTCCTGGTCAAGACTCGCGCGCACATCGCGAGCAACGCGCTGCTGACCGATCGATCCGGTTACAGCATCGACCTCGAGACCACTCCCGGCGCCCACGGCTGGGAGTACCCCACCGACGGGCTGCTGGTCCACGGCAACCACTACCAGGCCTTCGTCCCGCCGCAGCTGGCGGCGGACCACCGGCCGATGTCGCCCGACTCCCTGCTCCGCGTCCCGCGGGCCCGACAGGGTCTGAGCGAGGCGATCACGGCGACCGACGTACGCAAGGCCATCCGCACCGCGATGTCGGACCACCTCGGTCTGCCCGACTCGTTGTGCGCCCACCCCGACCAGCGGCTGCACGAGCTGCGTCAGTGGTCGACCCTGCTCTCCAGCTGCGTCGACCTGACCGCCGGCGAGTACTACGTCGCGCCCGGGACCCCCTGCGAGCACGAGTACGAGCTCATCCCCTTCAATCTTTACGACTAGGAGTACCAATGTCCCGAAAACACCTGGTCTTCGTCAGTCACGACCTCGCCGTGGTCGGCGAAGTCACCGACCGGATCGTGGTGATGCACCGCGGTGCCGACGTCGAGCAGGACGACACCGGCGTACTGCTGCGCCGGCCACAACACCCTGACACCCAAATGCTGCTCTCTTCCGCGCCCGGACCCGGCTGGCAGCCGGACCGGGTCGGCGAGCTGAGAGCCGCGTTCGCACTCACCGAAGAACGTCCATGACGCGCACCTCGACTTTCTACCAGCGCGGGGCGACGCCGATCTTCGCGTCTCAGGCCGACCCCCGGCTGCACTACTGCCTGTACGTGCCGCAGCAGTTGGCCGACGACGACCACGCACGGTTGGTGGTGATCCAGCACGGCACCGCCAGGTCCGCGACGAACTACCGGAACCAGTTGAAGGAGTTCGCCGACGACCAGGGCGCCGTCGTACTGACGCCGATCTTCCCGGCCGGCCTGGTCGACCCGACCGACCTGCACAACTTCAAGTTCATCGAGTACCAGGGGATCCGGTTCGACCGGATGCTGCTGTCGATCGTCGACGAGGTCGCATCGCGGTTCCCGGTCGCGGCGGAGAAGTTCTACCTGCACGGGTTCTCCGGCGGCGGTCAGTTCACCCACCGGTTCCTTTACCTGCACCCGGACCGCCTGGCCGCCGCGTCGATCGGTGCGCCCGGCCGGATCACCCAGCTGGACGACAGCCTGCCGTGGTGGCTCGGGACGAAGGGGTTCGAGGAGAAGTTCGGCCAGCCGATCGACGTCGACGCGCTCCGCCGGGTGCCGATCCAGCTCGTGGTCGGCTCCGAGGACGTGGAGACCTGGGAGATCATGAACCGCGGCGAGTCCAACTGGATGGACGGCGCGGAGCTGACCGGCAGCACCCGGATCGAACGCCTCCGCACCCTGGAGCAGAACTACCGCTCCCACGGCCTCGACATCACGTTCGACGTCGTGTCCGGTGCGGCCCACTCCGGCCGCCTGATCCTCCCGACGGTGGAGAAGTTCTTCGCCGACCAGTTCAAGAACCGGTCAGACCCAGATAGGTGAGTACGGCGACGACGCCATCAGGCGCAGTGCGTCGTGTTCCCGGTCGGTGAGGGTGTCGATCGGCCGGCTCGAGCTGAACGTCTTCCTCGCAACGGTTGGTGATTTCACTGTGCACCACCCGCACCGCGAAAATCGGCCGGATCGGCCCTGGAGTAGGTCTGGCCCCACCCAACCGTGTGCTCAGACACACGTCAGCCGCTGTGCCCGGGTGGGGCAGCAGCGGCTGAGGGTGCCTTGGAGCGACCTGAAGGAGTGTCAGGCAGCTTGCGGGACGCGGGTGCGGTTCTTCTGCGCCCAGACGGCCCGGCGCAGTTGCGCCTTGTCCGGGTAGCCATGGGCCCGGCCGATCAGATAGACGTCATGGTTGCGCATCTTGACCATGCCGGCGACGAACCAGACCGGGCTTCCCTCGGCCAGCATGGTGACGATCATCGTGGTGGTGGCGGTGTCTACGGTGGCGGTGATGTTCATTCTGACCCTCTCCTTTGGTCGCTCTTACTGATACGTCGGACCAGCCCCGCCGATTTCGACATCACCTCGACAAGTTTTTTCGGCCCGATGTCCGGCAACACGTACGCAACCCTCGCCGCGTTCACATCCGGCCGGCAGCCGCTCGTGGGGCCGATCCGCTGTACTGCGAAGTCTTCGGAGAGCCGGCGGCAGCGGATGGGATTCCGGTTGGCCGAATTGAGGTCCAGTCCGGAATCGCCTGAGATTGCAGGGGAAAACAGAGCGCCCCGATCAATGATCGGGGCGCTTGTCCGTGTGGGTCCCGGGGGGAGTGGGACCACCACACGTTGGGGGGGACTTAACCGTAACCCCGTCGCGGGGTCATGTTCGAACCAAATCAGTCCTTGACGAACACGACTTCGCCGAGCGGCAGGAAAAACGCGCTCAGCGGCTGGTACGACGCCGGTACAACGAGGTCGCCAGCGTCACCGAGAACAGGAGCAGGCCGGTACACCAGGCGAGGGCGATCCAGCCGTTGTTCCCCATCGGTGTCCCGATCAGGAAACTGCGCACGGTCTCGATCACCGGGGTGATCGGCTGGTGCTCGCTGATCGGCCGCAGCCAGGACGGCATCGTCTCCGGCTGGACGAACGCGCTGCTCAGGTACGGCAGGAACAACATGAAGAAGCTCAGGGTGCTGGCCGACTCCACCGACTGCGCGATCACGCCCAGACCGGCCGCCAGCCAGGAGAGTGCGAGCACGTACAGCAGCAGCAATCCGATCGCGGCGAGCCAGTCGACCACCCCTGCAGCCGGCCGGAATCCCATCGCCAGCGAGGCCAGGATGACGATCGCCGTTGACACCGCGTTACGCGCGACACTCGCCGTCACGTGGCCGGTCAGCACGGCGAAGCTGCGGATCGGCAGTGACCGCAGCCGGTCGATCATCCCGCTGTTCATGTCGTCCGCGACCGCCATCGCCGTGTTCGAGGCGCCGTACCCGGTGGTGAGCAGCAGGATCCCCGGGACGACGTAGTTGATGTACTGCGTGCCGGTGTCGATCGCGCCGCCGAAGACGTAGACGAACAGCGCCATCATCAGCATCGGCAGCAGGATCGAGACGAACAGCGTGTCCACGTTCCGGCGCATCAGCCGGACGCAGCGGTCGATCATCGTGATCGTGTCGGAGAACGCGGCACTTGCTCCTTGATGTGACATGTGATCAGCTCCTCTCACGCCGTCAGGGCCAGGAAGACGTCGTCCAGCGTGGGCCGGTGCGACGACACCCGCTCCGGCGTCAGCCCGTTGTCGCGCAGTACGTCCAGGACATGGTGCAGGTGCGCCGCCGTACCGTCGGACGGAATGTTCAGCACCAGCTGATCGGCGATCCCGTCCAGCACACCGGTTGCCTTGAGCAACTGCAGCTCGTCGGCGAACCGCAGCTCGATCCGCTCGCCGCCGATCTGGGCCTTCAGGGCGTCGGCGGTACCGGTGGCGACGATCCCGCCCTTGTCGAGCAGCACGATCCGGTCGGCGAGCCGGTCCGCCTCCTCGAGGTACTGCGTGGTCAGCAGGATCGTGGTGCCGTGACGGACGAGTTCGCCGATCGCGTCCCACATCGTCGACCGGCTGGCCGGGTCGAGGCCGGTGGTCGGCTCGTCCAGGAAGATCACCCGCGGCTGCGCGATCAGGCTCATCGCCAGGTCGAGCCGCCGCCGCATCCCACCCGAGTACGTCTTCACCCGGCGGTCCATCGCGTCGGTCAGCCCGAACTGCTCGAGCAGTTCCGCGGTACGGCGTCGCGCGGCCGGCTTGCCGAGATGCATCAACCGGCCGACCATGACCAGGTTCTCCCGGCCGGTCTGGTTCTCGTCGACCGCGGCGTACTGCCCGGTCAGGCTGATCACACCGCGGACCTGGGCCGGCTCGCGCAGGACGTCGTACCCGGCGATGGTCGCCTGGCCGGCATTCGGCCTGGTCAGTGTGGTCAGGATCCGCACGATGGTGGTCTTGCCGGCGCCGTTCGGGCCGAGCAGGGCGAGCACGGACCCCTCCGCGACCCGCAGGTCGACCCCGGTGAGCACCTCGGTCGCCCCGAACGACTTCCGCAGCCCGGTTGCCTCGACGATCATGTCCCCTCCTTACTGCGTATTAGGTACGCTAAATAGCGTAGCATGTACGCTATATGCGTGCGCAAGCCCTGGATTTCGGCTCCCTAGACTGAGGCGGTGGAGATGAGCGAGTCGCAGCCCGAGGCGGTTGAGCCGACGACCGAGCTGCCCGCCGAGGTGGCGTTGATGTGGCGGATGCGGGACGGCACCCGGCGCGGGCCGAAGCCGTCGCTGACCGTCGACGACATCACCCGGGCGGCGATCGAGCTCGCCGACGCCGAGGGGCTGGCCGCGGTCTCGATGGCCCGGGTGGCCGAGCGGCTGGGCAACTCGACGATGGCGCTCTACCGGCACGTGAAGAGCAAGGACGAGCTACTCGTCCTGATGTCGGACGCCGCACTGGAACGTCCCGAGCCGCTGCCCGAGGGGGTCGACTGGCGCACCGGGCTGACGTTCTGGGCCGACGGCGTGATGGTCGCGATCCGCAGGCACCGCTGGTACTCGAAGCTCCCGATCACCGGTCCGCCGGCCGGACCGAACAACCTCGCCTGGCTCGACTCGGCCCTCGGCGCGCTGAAGGACACCGGCCTGCCCGAGGGGGCCAAGGTTGGCGTCGTGATGGGCTTGATGACGTACGTCCACGGCGAGATCCGGCTGTCCCTCGACCTCGCCGCCGGGTTCCGCGACAACCCCGACGCGTTCAGTCAGTACGGCGCGATCCTCGCCCGCGTGGTCGACGGCCGCCAGCTTCCCGCGCTGGCCCGGGTCCTCGACGCCGGCGTCTTCGACGAGGTGAGCGACTTCGACGACATGAGCGACGAGGACTTCGACTTCGGTCTCCAGCTCTACCTGGACGGCGTGGCCGGCTTCATCGAGCGGGTCTGTCAGCCCAGCTGAAGGATTGCATCCGCCGCAGCCGCGGTTGCTGCGATCAGCCGGGCATTGTGTTCGTCCGTGCCGAACGTGCGCTCGTGAGCCTCTTCGGGGGATCTGCCGTAGCGGCGGTGGCGGGCTTCGAGACGGTCGTGCCGCAGTTGCTCGGGCACCTCGACGTACCAACACTGATCGAGCAACGTCCGGACAGTTGCCCACGGCATCTGGTCGAAGAGCAGATAGTTGCCTTCGGTCACGACCAGCGTGACGTCCGGTGCGACTCCGATGCTCGGCGGCAATCGAATCTTCCAGCTCACGGTCGAAGCGCGGCGCCCAGATCTGCTCGTCCGGTGCCTCCTTCAACCTTTTGAGCAAGGCAACGAACCCGTATCCGTCGAACGTGTGCGGCGCGCCCTTCACCTCGGCGAGCCCGAGTTCCTCCAGGACCCTTTGCGCCAGGTGGTACCCGTCCATCGGTACCAGCGCGACCCGATGCCCGTCGGCAGTCAGCTTCGCCGTGAGCTGCTCGGCGTACGTCGACTTCCCGGCCGCCGGCGCGCCGGTGATCCCGAGGAGCGATCGCCGACCGGGCGCGGCAAGCTCGACGGCACGGTCGTACGCAGCTGCCGGGTCCAGTGTCCGCACCGCACGATCCTAGGTCAGGTAGCCGTCCGGGCGGCGGCGAAGCAGGCGTCGATGGTCAACCCGTCGGACGGCCGCACCATCTCCGACGAGGCCGCGATCGATACCCTCACCAACCTCCTCCACCACGGGCTGTCTTAGTCCTCAGGAGGAGGCGGTTCCTCCGCGCCTTCGCGTTCGTCCCGCTCGGCCCACTCCAGCAGAGTGTCGAGGGTGTAGACGTTGTCGTCGATCGTCTCGTGCAGGTCGCCGAGCTCGGCGAACCGGGCCGGCACCGTCTCGATCGTGAACGCCTTCGGATCCACGTCGTCGATCTCGTCCCACCGGATCGGCGTCGACACCGTACCTTCGGGATTCCCGCGGACCGAGTACGCACTCGCGACCGTGTGGTCCCGGGCGTTCTGGTTGTAGTCGACGAACAGCTTCTTCGGATCGCGATCCTTGCGCCACCACGTCGTCGTCACGTCCTCCGGTGCGCGCCGCTCGACCTCCCGCGCGAACGCCAGCGCTGCCCGTCGTACGTCGGAGAACCCGTGCTCCGGCTTGACCCGCACATAGACATGGATCCCCGACCCGCCGGATGTCTTCGGAAATCCGGCCACGCCGAGATCGTCCAGCACCTCGTGGACGACGTGCGCGACCCGGCGGACCCGATCGAACGGGCACTCCGGCATCGGGTCCAGGTCGATCCGCCACTCGTCCGGCTTCTCGGTGTCGGCGCGACGGGAGTTCCAGGGGTGGAACTCGACCGTCGACATCTGCACCGCCCACGCGACGTGCGCGATCTCGGTGACGCACAGCTCGTCCGCGGTCCGGTTGTAGCGTGGGAACTTCACCCGCACGGTCTCCATCCACGGCGGCGCCCCGTGCGGCAATCGCTTCTGGTGCACCTTCTCCCCGGACACGCCCTCCGGGAACCTGTGCAGCATGCACGGCCGCTCCCGCAGCGCCCGCACGATCCCGTCGCCGACGGAGAGGTAGTACTTGACCAGGTCGAGCTTGGTCTCGCCGCGCGCGGGGAAGTACACCCGGTCCGGATTGGAGATCCGCACCGTGCGCTCACCCACCTCCAGCTCGATCGCCGGAGTCTTACCCTAGCCTTCCCCGCCTTGGACTCAGCCATGACCTCAACCTAACCGGCGGCGGGGACATCCGGCAGCAACTAAGTGGTCTGCGCCGTAAGTTCGTCGGGGGCTATTCGGGTTGCCATGCTGTGGGGTCGGCCAGGTAGAGGCCGCAGGCGCAGTCGAGTGCTTCTTCGGCGGTGCCGGCTGGGTAGCCGCTGGGCAGGATGGAGTCTTGGTAGCCGTCCTTGCTGGCCAGGTAGACCGCGAAGCCCCATTGGTTGGCGTAGCCGCCGTAGCGGAGCCGGCATAGCGGTAGCACGGTTCCGTCGGCCAGTTGTCCGTCGATGTAGGCGAAGGTGCCGTGGTGGCGGACGTTGACGGCTGCCAGGGCCGGCCAGCGTTCGCGGGCGTGGGCCCGTAGCCGCTGGCCCAGCGAGGTTTTCGTGGATTGCGGGGGTGTGGCCATGGCGTCCATGCTGCCTGATCGGCGTGTCCGTGCGGGGTGAGGATCGTCGCGTGGTGATGATCGGCTCCGTCCTGTTGCCGATCGCGATTGGCTTGCTTTCTCGTGCCCGTCCTGTGTGCCTGCCCTGTGTGGTTGACCGCCGCCGAACGCAAGAGGTTGAAGAAGCTGGCTCGGGGTCACAAGAGCCCGTCGCGGGACAAGCTGCGGGCGCGGATCGTGCTGGACGGCCCGGGGTTTGTCCAACGCGGCGATCGCCCGACGGTGCGCGGTGACGGTGGACACGGTGCGCAAGTGGCGCGGCCGGTTCGCCGCCGACGGGCTGGACGGGCTGGCCGACCGCGCGCGCAGCGGCCGCCCGCCGACGTTCACGCCGGTCCAGGTGGCCGAGGTGAAGGCGCTGGCCTGCCAGCTGCCCGCCCACACGGGTGCGCCGTTGTCGGTGTGGAGTTGCCCGGACCTGGCCCGGGAGGCCGTCACCGCCGGCATCGCCGAAACGCTCTCGGCATCCACCGTGCGCCGCTGGCTGGCCGCCGACACGATCAAACCCTGGCAGCACCGATCCTGGATCTTCCCCCGGGACCCGGACTTCCGCGCCAAAGCCGGCCGGGTCCTGGACCTCTACGCCGGCAACTGGGAAGGCCGGCGGCTCGGCGACGACGAATACGTGATCTCCTCCGACGAGTTGGGTCGGGCTGAGGCGCGTTGACGCCCTTGCGGGTCGTTACGTTTCCTCAGCCCGCCCTCCGAACCGGACGTGCGTGTCTCCACGCATCCGGCTCTCCACGAGTCCATCCCTTCGGGCTATGCGACCGATCCTGATGCTCTTCTTGCCCAGGGTGTGGCGATGTTGTCGGCCCGGTAGCGGTAGCGGCTGACCGTCACCTGCTGGGGTTGGAACAGCATCACCTCGTCCTCGGTGGGACGCCAGCCGGGTAGGTAGCGTCGATGCAGGACGGCCCACTTCGTGCGGTTGTGTCGTTTGCGGATCCATCGGACCACCCGGTGCCAGGCGTACTGGTCGAGGTAGCCGAAGGTCGCTTTGGACACGCCGTGGCGGAAGTAGGTGCACCAGCCGAGCAGCACCGGGTTGAGTTGGCGCAGCAGGGCCGCAAGGGTCGGATGTGATGACCTGCGGGTCAGCGCGCGGACCCGTCCGACGATGGAGGCGAGCGCCTTCTTCGACGGGTAGGTGTAGACCACGCGCTTGTTCGTGCCTCGTTTCCGTCTCCGCTGGATGCGGAACCCGAGAAAGTCGAAGCCCTCGTCGATGTGGCAGACCTTTGTCTTGGCCGCCGACAGGCGCAGGCCCATCGGGGCGAGTACCGTCGCCACGTCCTCCCGCAGGGCCTCGGCGTGCGCTCGGGTCCCGGCCACCAACACCACGAAGTCGTCTGCGTAGCGGACGATCCGGTAGTTGGCCAGCCCGGCTCGGCGCCGCTTGGTCCGTTGGTAGGTACTGCCGCTGTTGGTCTGCCAGGCCACGGCGAAATGGTCGTCGAGGACCGACAAAGCGACGTTGGCGAGCAACGGCGAAAGGATTCCGCCTTGGGGAGTGCCGGTGGCGGTGTTCCGCATGACGCCGTCCTCACCGAGGATGCCAGCATGCAGGAACGCCTTGATCACCGACAAGACGCGCTTGTCTCCGACTCGTCTGCGCACCCGGTCCATCAGGGCCGTGTGGTCGATGTTGTCGAAGCACGCCTCGATATCACCTTCGAGCACCCACTCATAGGTGCGGGAGCTGAACTGGTGGATCTCGGCGATCGCGTCATGTGCCCGCCGCCTCGGACGGAAGCCATACGAGCATGGCTTGAAGTCCGCCTCGAAGATCGGCTCGAGCACCAACTTCAGGGCCGCTTGCACGGTGCGGTCCCGCGCGGTGGGGATGCCCAGTCTGCGGCGTTTGCTGCTGCCGGGTTTGGGAATCATCCGTTCCCGCACGGGCAAAGGAGCGAACTGCCGGGCCTTGAGATCGGCTCGTAGCCGCGGCAGGAACCCCTCTTCGGCGGAGAACACAGCGTCGGGCCGTAGCCCGTCCACCCCCGCCGACCGCTTCCCTCGGTTGCCCCTGACCCGGGCCCACGCCACCACGAGGACGGCCGGGTCACACACGAGGTTGAACAGGTCATCGAACCGGCGATCAGGATCGTCGATCGCCCATTGGTGCAGCTTGGTCTGGATCCGCAGTACCTGTGACTCGGCCCAGTCCCGCTCCGGCCACAGCACGTCGGTGTTCACCAACGATCTCCCACCCTTCCAATCCCATCGCTACGAACTCGCTGCCGCCCTTTGCCATGTGACCGGCTTTCCCGGCCTCGGACTACTACGACGGCTCCGCCACGCCCCGGCCCGATCGGCCGACGACGAACCTGCCCGCACCCGACCCGGACGACCGGGACACGGGACCAGCCCGGGACGCTTCCCACGTTCACCACACACCGGTCGACGGGGTCGGTGCCCAGCTTTGCCCCTGCGGCATCGCCACGAGTACGCCGCAGACCTTCCTCGTGGCCTCCCTGCCGGCGACTTCACCCGGCTCAGGAGTCGCCCGACCGCCCCGAAAGCAGCGTCGGGCGTGCACCGCACTCCGGCCCACATCCGCCAGGTTGGAGCCGGTGTATCTCTTAAGAGGCTTTACACGCTGGTTTCTCACGTACACCTTTCCGTTTCGCTAGGCAGGCCCAGGTCGTCTGGCAGTACCGACCCGTCCTGTCGTTGTCAGGGCTGCTCCCACCCTCCCCGGCGTCTCCCGGATCAGGCTGCCCTCAGCTTCACCGGCCTGCTGCGACAGGCCAGCGATGGAGTCCTTCCACCTCCATCCGGTAATGCAGCGCCTCGTGGCGCACGAAGACCTCGATCCAGGCCCGCTGCCGCTGCCACCCCACCCTGCCACCAGGCAAAGCGCGCATGATGCGCGTCAACCACGACTACCACCGCGGCGGAGCCCTGGCCTACCTGGCCGCCTACGACGTGCACCGGGCCCAGGTGTTCGGCCGATGCGCGGCATCGACCGGAATCGAGCCGTTCATGGCCCTGGCCGAACAGGTCATGACCCAAGAGCCCTACGCCTCGGCCAAACGCGTGTTCTGGATCGTCGACAACGGCTCGTCCCACCGCGGCCAGGCCGCGATCGACCGGCTGGCCGGCCGCTTCCCCAACGCGGTCATGGTGCACACCCCGGTGCACGCCTCCTGGACGAACCAGATCGAGATCTACTTCTCGGTCGTCCAACGCAAGGTCGTCTCCCCCAACGACTTCACCGACCTAGCGCAGGTCGAACAACGACTCACCGACTTCGAACAGCGCTACAACGCCACCGCCCGACCATTCAAATGGAAATTCACCCCGACCGACCTCGACAACCTGCTCGAGCGAATCGACCAACACCAGACCGCAGCACCGACCCATCCACAAGCCGCATGACCACCCCCCGACGAACTTAGGGCGCAGACCACTAAGCCAGCCGGGTCAGCCAGCCGCGGGGGTCGGGGATGCGGCCGTACTGCAGGTCCAGGAGGGTGGAGCGGATGGACTTGGTGACCGGGCCGACGCCGTAGTCGACGGAGTGGTCGCCGATGGTAAGGTCGCCGTCGGGCCAGGCCAGCCGGCCGATCGGCGTGATCACGGCGGCGGTGCCGGAGGCGAAGACCTCGGTGATCTCGCCGCTGCGGACGCCGTCCTTCCACTCGTCGGCGGAGATCTGGCGCTCCTCGACCTTGTGGCCGAGGTCGGCGGCGAGCTCGATCACGGAGGCCCGGGTGACGCCCTCGAGGATCGAGCCGGACAGCTCCGGGGTGACGATGCGCCCGTCGGCGTACACGAAGAACATGTTCATGCTGCCGATCTCCTCGAGCCACTTGTGCTCGACCGCATCGACGAAGGCGACCTGCTCGCAGTTGTTGGCGACGGCTTCGGCCAGTCCGGCCAGGCTGGCCGCGTAGTTCCCGCCGCACTTGGCCGCACCGGTCCCACCGGGCGTCGCGCGGATGGTCGAGGTCGTCAGCCAGATCGACACGGGCTTGGGGCCGGTGTCGAAGTACGGACCTGCCGGAGACGCGATGACGCCGAAGAGCACCTCACGAGCCGGGCGCACGCTCAGTGCGGCTTCGGTGGCGATCATGTACGGCCGGAGGTAGAGGCTGGTCTCGCCGCTGTCGGCTGAAGGCACCCACGGTTCGTCGACCGTCACCAGCGCTCGCAGTGCCGAGACGAACGCGTCCTCAGGCACCTGCGGCAGTGCAAGCCGTGCAGCGCTCGCGGTGAACCGTGCGGCGTTGCGATCAGGCCGGAACGCCCACACCGACCCGTCCGCGTGCCGGTAGGCCTTGAGCCCTTCGAAGATCTCCTGCGAGTAGTGCAGTACGGCGGCAGCCGGGCTCACCTTCAGTGGCGCGTACCCAGTCACCTTCTGGTCGTGCCAGCCACTCGTCAACTGTCCAGTTGGCCACGACCATGTGGTCAGTGAACGCCTGTCCGAACGCAGGGTTGGCCAGTACATGTCCGCCCGAGCCTCAGCGGTGGCCGGATCGCTGCGCAGCTCAACCGCAAAGTCCCACACGTCTGTCACTGTCGTTTCACTACTCACTCCCGGCACGTTACCCCTCTCACCGGCGTGGGCTCGACCCAGTGCCCACACTCCGGCTGTCCAGGAACGGCCGACGTCCAACGAGCTCCTGCAACGTCGCCGCCCTCCCGGGTTGCCGGGCGCGTACGGCGCTCAGCACCCGCTCGGCGTCGTCGTACAAGTAATAGGTGTGCCACTCGTCCGGCAGCTCGATCAGCACCCGCAGAGCAAGCGCGACACCCGCTGCGACTTCACCGTCGACCACCAGGCACTCCGCCAGCCTCATCTGCAGCCTGGCCCGCTCACCGGGCCAGTCCTCCGGACACAGCTCGATGGCCCGAGCCAACAGCACGCACCCGGCCGCGCCGTACCCCAGACGCGCGCACACCAGCCCCTCCGCGCCGTGCACCTCGTACGGCGCCCAGTCGCTCAGCGGCCCGGACGACGTACTTGCCGAAGGCAACTCATCCGCAACTCCGATCAACTCCTGCAGCGCCCGATGCGCCTCTCCGTGTCGCCGCAGCTCTGCCAGCGCCAGCGCTCGGGCAGCGAGCGCTTGCACTGCGGCCCCACCAGTTGCGATCGCCACAGCTTCGTCTGCTGTCTCCAGCAGTTGCGGCAGCGGTCGCCGCTCGGCCAGCCCGCTGATCGTCTCCCGAGCCCGCACCGAACTCAGGACAGACGGGTCTTTCGAGCTGTCCGCGGCGGTCCGGGCGGCCTGCCACCAACGCCTGGCCGTGCTCGCCTGCCCGAGGCTGGTCAAGGATTCCGCGGTCAGCACGCTCAGCTGGGCAGCAACGATCGCGGAGGACGCCATTCGGAGATCGGTGATGAGCTCCGGCAGCAGCCGGACCGGTGGAACGCTCCGGAAGTCTCCGAGCGCGGCAGTCGCCGCCGTGCCGCCGAATGCCGTGACGAGCCCGTGCCAGGCCGTCTCCAACGCATCGGCCGGGCCGAAGGGATCGCCTGGCGAGCAGGCCGCCGGCGTCGACCGGCGCCTGTGCTCGAAGGTGCTGGTCAGCTCGCTGCCGGTGCCGAGCTCACGGTCGCAGAGCCGGGCCAGCTCGGCAGAGCCCGGTCGCTGGCCGCGCTCCACCTGCGACAAGTAGCTGTGGTCGTAGCCGACCCGCGTAGCAAGTTGCCGCAGACTCAAGCCGACCGCTTGCCTGCACTCCCTCAACTGCGCACCGAACGTCGCCTCAGCCACAGGATCACCCCCGCTCACTAGCGTGAAGTGGACAGTACAAGCCCTCACTGACAAAAACCGTCCTGTGGTCTGTGGGCTGTTCACACAGCCCACAGACCACACCTGTTGTAGGCAGCGGGTGCCGAGCAGAGCTGCAGAAGTGAACACGATGCAGCGGCAGCCCCGACTCTTCCGGTTGGTGCGCCACACCGATGCATCCGGCGTGCGCGGCACAGGCACCCTGGCAGAGGGCGTCGAGTGGTCCGACGGCACGGTAGCCGTGCGCTGGCGCGGCCGCTGGCCCAGCACGTCCACCTGGGACGGCGGCATCGAAGCCCTCCTGGCCGCCCACGGCAACGGCGGCCGCACCCAGGTCCACTGGTTCCCGAGCACCCCACAGCCCGTGCGGCAGTCGCCCGACGCAGACCGACCCCACTCTGGCTGCCGGCACCGGCCCTCGACGGCTGCTGCTCCCGCTGCGGCCGTCCCTGGCCGTGTCCGAGCCTCTGCCGCTGAGCATTGAGAGATGGTCAGCGGGTGGCTGTGGCCAGGAGGTACTGGGCTGGGAGGTGGACCTCTCCGGACGGGGTGGTCCAGTTGGCGGCGATCAGGCTGATCATGCGGGAGCGGACGTCGGCAAGTACTGCCGGCCTGTTCGAGCAGGGGGAGGGTCGACGACGCCCAGCGGATGGCTGGCGATCCGCGTGGACCAGTACTCCTCGGCTGAGGCGGCGGTGATCGTCATGTCCTTGGTGGTGGTGGCGACGCGGAAGCCGTGCGGGTCCAGCAGCGTGGAGAGGACGGTGGGGTCGGACCAGTCGATGCTGCCTGTCCGTTGGGTCGCTGCCGATCACGTCCTTGACCGCACGTCACGAGGACTCCGAGGACTTCGTCGAGTACGCCGGGCAGCCAAGCGGTGATGAGGATGCGGCCGTTCGGTGCCGTGACGCGGGCCAGTTCGGCGATGGCGGCCTTGGGGTCGGGGGCGAAGATGACGGCGAAGTTGGAGAGCAGTACGTCGGCCGAGCCGTCAGGTAATGGGATCGCGGCGGCGGTGCCGTCGACAACGGTCAGGGCGCGGCCGCTTTGCTGGATTACCTCGCGGAGACGGCCGGCCGGTTCGACCGCTGTCACTCGTGCACCATGGTCAGCGGCGAGCAGGGCGACGTTGCCGGTGCCGGCGCCGATGTCGACCACGTGCTCACCCGGTTGGATCTTGGCCGCCGCGACCAGTTCGCGCGCCGCGGGCAGCAGATCCGGCGCGGTCGACTCGTACCGGCCCTCGCCCCAGTCGAGCTGATTCATGGCCCAACCGTAGGCGGCTTCCGGACACGGTCGGGAAGCCGACAGCGGCAGCGCATTGACCAGGTAGTTATGGAGCATCTCTACTAAATGGACCCAACCGCCCCGGGAGGTCCACCCATGCGTGCACGGTGCCTTGCTGTCGTCCTCGGTCTGCTCCTGCTGCTGGTCGGCGGGACCCAGACCGCGCAGGCGGCGAACGTCCTGACCAACCCAGGCTTCGAGACCGGGTCGCTGAGCGGCTGGACGTGTTCGGGTGGCTCTGTAGTCAGTAGTCCGGTCCGCAGCGGCGGCTATGCGCTCAACGGGGCTGTGTCGAGTTCCGACTATGCACAGTGCAGCCAGACCGTGGCGGTGCAGCCCAGTACGTCGTACACGTTGTCGGGCTGGGTGCGCGGCTCCTACGTCTATCTGGGTGTCACGGGTGGCTCGTCCACATGGACGCCGTCTGCCGCGAGCTACACGCAGTTGAGTGTCTCCTTCACGACGGGTGCGAGTCAGACGTCGGTGCAGGTCTACGTGCATGGCTGGTACGGCCAACCGGCGTACCAGGCGGATGACATCAGTCTTGACGGCCCTGGCGGCAACCCGTCCGGTCCTGGCGTTCCTGGTACCCCGTCAGTCAGCGGTACGACGAACAGCAGCGTCTCGCTGAGCTGGGGCGCATCCACTGGCACAGTCACGGGCTACCGCGTTTACGAAGGCACCAGCGTCGTACAGACCGTCTCAGGTACGACGGCGACCGTCAGCGGACTGGGGACGTGTACTAGCCACACCTACTCGGTGGCGGCCTACAACAGCTCTGGTGAGTCGGCCAAGTCGACAGCTGTCACAGGTACGACGGGTGGCTGCACCAGCACGGGGTTGCCGAAGCACGCGCTGATCGGGTACCTGCACGCCAGCTTCGCCAACGGGTCCGGGTACGTGCGGATGGCCGACGTACCGGCCGAGTGGAACATCATCAACCTGGCCTTCGGTGAGCCGACGTCGGTGACGTCCGGCGACATCAGGTTCAACCAGTGTCCGGCCGCCGAGTGCCCGAACGTGGAGAGCGAGGCCGAGTTCATCAGCGCGATCCGGGCCAAGCAGGCGTCCGGGAAGAAGGTGCTGATCTCGATCGGCGGCGCCAACGGACAGGTGCAGCTGACCACCGCCGCGGCGCGGGACGCGTTCGTCAACTCGGTCAGCGCGATCATCGACCGCTACGGCCTCGACGGGCTGGACATCGACTTCGAAGGGCACTCGCTGTACCTCAACTCGGGCGACACCGACTTCCGCAACCCGACCACACCGGTGATCGTCAACCTGATCTCCGCATTGAAGTCTTTGAAGGCGAAGTACGGCGCCGCTTTCGTGCTGACAATGGCGCCGGAGACGTTCTTCGTGCAGGTCGGGTACCAGTTCTACGGCGGTGCCGGCGGCGGCGACAACCGGACCGGCTCGTACCTGCCGGTGATCCACGCGCTGCGCGATGCGCTGACCGTGCTGCACGTCCAGGACTACAACTCGGGTCCCGTGATGGGGCTCGTCTCCGATCCCCCTGTTGGGGCGGCCCGTTCCGGGCTGAAAATTGGGGTGGTTGCCCGCTGACGCCGTTTCTCTATGGTTCGTATGAGGCCGTGGGCTAGTCGGGCGCTGGGAGCTGCGTCGTGGGCCCTTCAGTGTTGCTGCGAGCACGCGGACTAGATTCGCCAGACCCTTGCCGCTCCTGCGGGTGACCGTTGATCCATCGGTTGTGGGTGAGGAGGTGAGGGGTCGATGTTGGAGGAGACGCACGACGCCGAGGAGATCATTGCCCGGGTCGCGGCGCTGGACATCGGCAAGGCGGAGTTGGTGTGTTGTGTCCGGGTGCCCAGCCCGGACCGGACCGGTAAGCGGCTGCAGGAGGTGGCCACGTATTCGACGATGACCCGGTCACTGCTGCGGCTGGCGGATCGGCTGCGGGAGTTGCGGGTGTCCAGGGTGGTGATGGAGGCGACCTCGGACTACTGGAAGCCGCCGTTCTACCTGTTGGAGGCCGCCGGGTTGGAGACCTGGCTGGTCAACGCCAAGGACGTCAAACACCTGCCCGGACGGCCGAAGACCGACCGGCTGGACGCGGTCTGGTTGTGCAAGGTCGCCGAGCGGCAGATGATCCGGGCCAGTTTCGTGCCGCCGGTCCAGATCCGCCAGCTACGGGACCTGACCCGCTACCGGGTCGACCTGGTCAATGACTGCACCGCGGAGAAGAACCGGGTCGAGAAGCTGCTGGAGGACGCCTGCATCAAACTGTCCGTGGTCGCCTCCGACATCTTCGGGGTGTCCGGTCGCGCCATGCTGGACGCGTTGGTCGCCGGCGAGCGCGACCCGAAGGTGCTGGCACAACTGGCCCGGACCCGGCTGCGCGGCAAGATCAGCGACCTGGAGGAGGCCTTCACCGGGTACTTCACCGACCACCACGCCTGGCTGCTGTCCAAGATGCTGACCCGGATCGACCAGATCGAAGCCGACATCGCCGACCTCGAGGACAACATCGCCACCCAGATCGCCCCTTTCGACCAGGCGGTGGCCACGCTCGATGAGATCCCCGGCGTCGGGCGGGTCGCCGCGCACGTGATCATCGCCGAGATCGGCCTCGACATGACCCGGTTCGCCACCCCGAACCATCTGGCGTCCTGGGCCCGGTTCGCGCCCGGTGTCAAGGAGTCCGCCGGCAAGAAGAAGGGCGCCGGCTCGACCGGGCACGGCAACCCCTACCTGGCCCGAGTGCTCGGCGAGGCCGCCGTCTGCGCAGGAAGAACTGACACGTTCCTCGGTGAACGCTACCGGCGGATCGCTCGGCGGCGAGGCCGGAAGAAGGCCGTGGTCGCGGTCGGCCGCTCCATCCTGGTCATCGTCTGGCACCTGCTGTCCGACCCCGAGACGCGATTCCACGACCTCGGTCCCGACTTCTACGACAACCGAACCGGCCCCGACCGCAAGAAACGCAACCACGTCCGCCAGCTCGAGGCCCTCGGCTACAAAGTCACCCTCGAACCCGCCGCCTGAACCACAAGCAACAACCGCTCCCGGCTCCGCTACGCTCCGCCGGGAGTCCACGCACGCCCCAGCACATTCATTTTCGGACTAGACAACCAGTACCACACCATGGGCGGTGCGGACTTCCATATCGCGATGACCGACATGATCAAGGCCGGATTCCCGGTCGCGAGCACCGGCCAGACCTTCCCCGGCCTGCGGGAGGACCAGATCGCCTTCGGACTGCCGGCAGCGGTCAGCGCGGGCAACGGCTACACCGCCCCGGCAGCCGTTCACCAAGCGCTCGACTGCCTGGTCAAGGGCCAGAACTGCGGCGGCTACAGCCTTCGCGGCGGGGCGTCGCCGGCCTTCCGCGGGCTGATGACGTGGTCGATCAACTGGGACCGGTACAAACTGGGAGTTCAAGAACAGCCACGCGCCGTACCTCGCCGCGTTGCCCTGAGGTTTCCCGCAGGTGCGTATTGCGGGAAACCGCAGCGGAAGTGCGTGGAGATTACCCTTCCCGGATCCTGGTCCCGCGCTGGTATGAAGGAGGCATGACAGCGTCAACGACCCGCCCGGTGATCCTCACCGTGGACGACGACCCCGGTGTTTCCCGGTCGATCGCCCGTGACCTCCGCCGCCGCTACGCCGAGGAGAACCGCATCGTCCGGGCCGAGAACGGCCCGCAGGCGCTCGAGGCGCTGCGCGAGCTCAAGCTGCGCGGCGAGCCGGTGGCGCTGCTGCTGGCCGACTACCGGATGCCCCAGATGTCCGGGATCGAGTTCCTCGAGGCCGCGATGGACCTGTTCCCGCTGGCCCGCCGCGTCCTGCTGACCGCCTACGCAGACACCGACGCGGCGATCCAGGCCATCAATGTCGTCGACCTCGACCACTACCTGCTGAAACCGTGGAATCCGCCGGAGGAGAAGCTCTACCCGGTGGTCGACGCGATGCTCGACCTGTGGAAGTCGACCCCGGAGCCGTCCACCGACGAGACCCGGGTGATCGGCCACCGCTGGTCCGCGCCGTCCTTCGCCGCCCGCGACTTCCTCGCCCGCAACGCCGTGCCCTATCGCTGGTACGGCGTCGACGACGACGAGAGCAAACGGCTGCTGGAGGCGGCCGGCGTGGACGGCGCGACCCTGCCGGTGGTCATCACGCCCGACGGCACCGTGATGGTGGCGCCGAGCGAGGCCGAGCTGGCGAACAAGGTGGGCCTGTCCACCTCGCCGGCCGCGGTGTTCTACGACCTGGTCGTGGTCGGCGGCGGTCCAGCCGGCCTTGGTGCCGCGGTCTACGGCGCCAGCGAAGGGCTGCGGACCGTCCTGGTCGAGCAGTTGGCCACGGGCGGTCAGGCCGGCCAGTCGAGCCGGATCGAGAACTATCTGGGCTTCCCGGACGGTGTCTCCGGTGCTCAGCTGACCGATCGCGCCCGGCGGCAGGCGGTGCGGTTCGGTGCCGAGTTGCTGACCGCCCGTGAGGTGGTCGGCTTGGAGACGCTCGGGTCCGCCCGGCGGCTGCGGTTCTCGGACGGCAGCGAGATCTCGTCGCACTCGGTGATCCTGGCGACCGGCGTCTCGTACCGGACCCTGGACGCGCCCGGTGTCGACGACCTGTGCGGCCGGGGCATCTACTACGGCTCGGCGACGACCGAAGGTCCGAGTTGCGCCGGCCAGGAGGTCTACATCATCGGTGGGGCGAACTCCGCCGGTCAGGCCGCGGTCTACTTCTCGAAACATGCCAAACACGTGCATATGCTGGTGAGAGGACCATCGCTGACGGCGACGATGTCGACGTACCTGATCAATCAGATCGACGAGATCGACAACATCGAGGTCCACACCTGTACGCAGGTGGTCGACTGCAAGGGGTCGGACCACCTCGAACGGGCGACCCTGCAGAACAGTGCGACCGGGGAGTCGCGCGAGGTGGACACGGAGTGGATGTTCGTGTTCATCGGTGCGGCCCCGCGGACGGACTGGCTGCCGGGTGACCTGCTCCGGGACGAGCGCGGGTTCGTGCTCACCGGTCCGGACCTGCGCGGCAGACCCCCGGGCTGGTCTTTGGAGCGGGAGCCGTACCACCTGGAGACGAGCATGCCAGGCGTGTTCGCCGCCGGGGACGTACGGGCCGAGTCGGTGAAGCGGGTCGCCTCCGCGGTCGGCGACGGAGCGATGGCCGTGACACTGGTGCACCGATACCTGGAGATGCTCTGATGACTGTCCACACCGATGAGCCGCGACGGCTGAGCATCGACGAGCTGCGCACGCTGTTCCTGTTCGAGAGCCTGTCCGACGAGCAGCTGCGATGGCTCTCGGAGGAGGGGTACGTCGAGGAGGTCCGGGACGGGATCGTCTTCGCCGAAGGCGATCCGGCCACCTGCTGCTACATCCTGCTGTCCGGCGAGCTCCGGCTCTGCAAGCTGTCGCACGGCGAAGAGATCGAGATCAACCGGACCCGTCAGCGCGGGGTCTATTCCGGCGCCTTCAACGCCTTCTTCGGGGCCGACGACAAGAAGAAGAACTACAACGCGACGATGCGGGTGACCGAGCCCTCGGAGTTCTTCGTCATCGACGCCGCCACGATGGCGACGATGATGAACACCTGGTTCCCGATGGCGGTGCACCTCATCGAAGGCTTCGTCATGGGGATGCGCCGGACCAACGAGACGCTGGGGGAGCGCGAGCGGCTGCTTGCCCTCGGCTCCTTGTCGGCCGGTCTCACCCACGAGCTCAACAACCCGGCCGCGGCGGCGGTCCGGGCGGCGGCGACGCTGCGGCAACGGGTCGCCGGGATGCGTTCCAAGCTGGCGATGCTTGCCGACGGCACGTTGGACGCCACCAAGCTGCACCAGATCGTCGAGTTGCAGGAGTCGGCGGTCGAGCGGCTGGAGAAGTCCAAGGCGAAGGAGCTGTCGCCGATGGAGCTCTCCGACGCCGAGGACTCGCTGACCGACTGGCTCGACGACCACGACGTCCGGGCGAGCTGGGATGTCGCGCCGGTGCTCGCCGCCGCCGGTCTGGACGTGCCCTGGATGGAAGAGGTGCTGACGGCTGTCGGGCCGGCGTACGTCGAAGGTGCGGTCCGCTGGCTGATGTACACCATCGACACCGAGTCGCTGATGAACGAGATCGACGACTCCGTCACCCGGATCTCGACCCTGGTCGGTGCCGCGAGGCAGTACTCGCAGATCGACCGGGCGCCGTACCAGATCGTCGACCTGCGCGAGCTGCTCAAGTCCACGCTGGTGATGATGTCGGGCAAGCTGCAGGGGCTGGAGGTGGTGAAGGACTTCGATCCGGACCTGCCGGCCATCCCGGCGTACGCGGCCGAGCTCAACCAGGTGTGGACCAACATCATCGACAACGCGGTCAGCGCGATGGGCGGATCGGGCACGCTGACCATCCGCACCAAGAAGGACGGCGCCTACGCGCTCGTCGAGATCGGCGACACCGGCCCCGGCATCCCACCGGAGATCCGCCGCCGCATCTTCGAACCCTTCTTCACCACCAAACCCATCGGCGAAGGTACCGGCCTGGGCCTCGACATCTCGTGGCGCATCGTCGTCAAGAAACACCACGGCGACCTCCGTGTCGAATCCACCCCCGGCAGCACCCGCTTCAAAATCGTCCTCCCCCTGGAACCCGACCAAGAACTGGAAGCCGACCCCGACCTCCTCGGCTAGCCCGCAGCCAACCTCCACTCCGCCGATGGGTCTCCGTTACCCGGGGCGGCGGGCGCGTCGGGGGCCTCGTGCTGTGCTTCCCTCGGGCTGGCCTTGACCTGTGGACACACCTCACTGGTGCTCAGGGCGTCGGCTCGGAGGTCCGGCCGCTCCTTCAGCAGACGTCCGACGACTAACAAGTTGTTGCTTGAGACAACCAGTCGACGGTGGAGACGGCTTCGGGCTCGACATGCTGGGGAGCTTGGTGTCGGCCATGGTGATGGGACAGTGCCTGGGAAGAGTACGTGGTTGAGCGCGCGGCGGAAGTCCTCCGGGTAGGTGTCCGGGTTCGCCCCCGGGGATACCGCCGATCTGTCGGCTTCGAGGATCTTGATGGCGGTCGGCAAGGCGGCGTTGCAGCCGATGAGGTCGTCGGCAACGGTGACCTGGTAGTCGCGACCGCCTTGGAGAACGAGCATCGAGATGTCGAGCTTGGACGCGGTGGCGACCGGGTCGTACTCGCGAAGATCCGGCCAGTAGGAGCCGAAGGACAGGAGGTATTGCCCGGTCGACGTGTGCTATCCGTCTGTTGTGCGCTCAGCACGGCAGCCCCGCGCTCACTCTGACGGCTACCTCCTGTCATTCGGTACCACTCAGCGGAGGGCGGTGCCTTGGGTGTGGGTTAGGAGGGTTAGGTCGGTGCGGGTGGGCAGGGATTCCCAGTCGCCGGTGGCGGTGACGCAGAAGGCGCCGGAGATGGTGGCGCGGTCCAGGCGAAGCTCGGGGGAGAGGTTGTCGAGGGTGCCGGAGAGGTAACCGGAGACGAAGGCGTCGCCGGCGCCGATGCTGTCGACGACGGTGACGGGGAGAGCGGGGCGGTGGATGGTGCTGTCCGCGGTGTGTGCCCAGGCGCCTTTGCCGCCCGCGGTGACGACGACTTCGGCGATGCCGGCGGCCAGCAGGTCGCGGACCGGTTCGGAGGCATCGGTGAGGATGTCGAGTTCGTCGTCGGAGGCGAAAACCGTGTGTACGAAGGGAAGTAGCTCACGCAGGGCGGTCGCCTCGGCGCGCGACCAGAGGCGGGCGCGGTAGTTGACGTCCAGGGACACGCGTACGTCGGACTCCGCGGCTGCACGTACGACGTCCAGCGTCGCGGCGCGGGTGGAGTGGGAGAGGGCTGGGGTGATGCCGGTGACGTGGAGGAGACGTGGTGATGCTTCCTGCAGGGCGGTGAGACACTCCGCGCTGGTCAGGGTGGAACCGGCCGAGCCGCGGCGGTGGTAGCTGACGCGGGTGATGTCGTGCGAGGGCTGGTCGAAGGCGATGAAGCCGGTGAACGACTCGTCCGAGAACCGCAGCCAGCTGGTGTCCACGGCCTCGGCGCGCAGAGTCCGCTGGATCAGGCGGCCCGGTTCGTCGTTGCCTACAGCACCTAGCCAGGCGGCCTGGTATCCGAGGCGGGACAGGCCGATGGCGACGTTGCTCTCCGACCCGGCGATCGACAGGTGAGCGTCACCCCCGAGCCGCATCGGACGGGCGGTGCGCAACGAAACCATCGTCTCGCCAATGGTGAGGAGGTCGGTCATCGGTCTACTCCGTGGTGGCCGTCGGTAGGACAACTGTCGTCGCACGCGGACACTGCGGGCACAGCGGGGCTGCTCATGGGCGGGGTGCGTCGACCGCGGCGAGAAAGGTTCTGGCTCTGGCGGCCAGTTCTGCTTGAGGGCCGCCGGTGGTGGCGTTGCCCAAGAGAGGGGAGCCGATGCCCACGGCTAGGGCGCCGGCGGCCAGGTACTCGGGGGCGGTTTGGGCGTCGACGCCGCCGACGGCGATGAGGGGGGCGTCGGGGAGTGGGGCGCGGAGTTCGCGGAGGTAGCTGGGGCCGTAGACCTTGGCGGGGAAGATCTTGACGGCGGTGGCGCCCAGGTCGAGGGCGGCGACCACCTCGGTGGGGGTGAGGGCGCCGCAGAGGAGGGGGAGGCCGAGTTCGACGCTGCGGTGGGCGCCGCGGGTGATCGCGGGGGTGACCGCGAAGCCGGCGCCGGCGCCGGCGGCGGCGACCTCGTCGGCCTGGGCGGGGGTGACGACGGTGCCCGCGCCGATCAGGATGGACGGGTCGTACTCGGACCGAGCCTTGGCGATCGCTTCGACGCCGCCCGGAGTGGTGAGTGAGACCTCGAGCGCGGTGATCCCGGCGTCGACCAGGGTGTGAATGCACTCCAGGGCGCGGTCGGGACCGTCGGTGCGGATGATGGCGAGCACCTTGCGGTGCCGGAGTTCGGCAAGCAGATCCATGGGTTCCTCCTCGGGATCCACACTATTGGATCGATCCACACATAGGACGTCCGATGTCATCGGTTTTGGACACCAGTCGAGTGGATAAGTTGCGGAGTGAACAGCCCGCCCCGTTGTTTACTTTCTGTTCGTCTGGAGGCATCCGCCCATGCGTACACGTCTTCCGCTCCTCATCACCTTCACGCTCTTGATACCCACCGTGCCCACCGTCGCTGCGGCCGGTCCGCCCGGCCGAGCCGAAGCGTTCCACGCCGTGAGCACAGGGCCGGAGGAGGGGGGTGGGCAGTCGGTCGGTGCGGTGATGCGGCCGGATGCGATCACGCAGAGTGTGTTGTTCAACAAGGGGGATGCCGGGTACGGCTGCTATCGGATTCCCGCCATCGTGCGGACCAAGGCCGGCACGTTGCTCGCGTTCGCTGAGGCGCGCCGGGCCTGGTGTGCCGACTCGCAGGAGATCGACCTGGTGATGCGCCGGTCCGACGACGACGGACGGACCTGGTCGGCGACGCAGACCGTGCTGTCCGGGACCGACTCCGACCCGAACGCTGTCGCGACCCGCGGCAACCCGGCGCCGATTGTCGACAATGAGACCGGCCGGATCGTGTTGCTCAGCACGATGGACCCCGGTACGACGAGCCGGCCCAGGACGCCGTACGTGCAGGTCAGTGATGATGACGGCAGGACCTGGAGCAAGGCACGGAATATCGGTGATCAGATCGATGACCCGGCCTGGGGCTGGTATGCCACCGGCCCGGTGCACGGCATTCAGTTGACTCGTGGAGCGCACGCCGGGCGCTTGGTCGCCGGGACCAACTACGACAACGGCGCAGGTGGTCAGGCCGGGCAACTCGTCTACAGCGATGACCACGGCGACACCTGGCACAAGGGCGCGACGGACCTCAGGACCGACGGCGCCGTACCGCAGGAGATCAGTGTTGTCGAGAAGGTTGACGGCGGCATCTATGCCCTCGCCCGCAACAACGCCGGTGCCGCCGGTGCCAGCCGGATGTTTGCGGTCAGCAACGATGGCGGTCAGACCTACGCGGCGCCGTACGCGACCATTCCCGGGCTGACCACGCCGGTGGTGCAAACCTCGGTGCAGCGGCTCCGGGCGGTGGATCGCGGTGACAAGTACAACCGCCTTCTGTTCGCCGGGCCGGCCGATCCGGAGCGGCGGCGGTACATGACGATCCGGTCCGGTTTCGACGAGGGCAAGACGTGGCAGTCCGTTGCCGACGGCACCAGGATCACCAGCGACTGGTCCGGGTACTCCGACATCGCGATCCTCGACACCGGCGAGATCGGGCTGCTGTACGAAGGCGGCACGGTCGACGCGCGTGATCAGATCAGGTTCGCCCGGTTCACCGAGACCGACATCGGCCACCCGGACGCACCACTCGGTACGACGACGCCCGACGTCTCCGGCCTCGACAACGACAGCTACCTGCGCGGCGGGACGACCGTGGTCGCCGGGAAGTTCGGGCAGGCGCGGGACCTCGACGGGGTCGACGACGCGATCCAGTTGCCGTTCGCGGAATCGCTGGCGGTCGGCGCGGGCGACTTCACCGCGATGGCGTGGATCAAGTACGGCGCGAGTACGGCGAACCAGGCCATCTTCTGGGGTTACAACATCAACGAGTTCTCGCAGTTCTGGCTGCGAGCCGAGCCCACCGACAGCCGCATCCGCGGTCTGATCACGACCAACGGCAACACCGCGTCCGTCGCCACGACCAAGGCCTACAACGACAACGCCTGGCATCACGTCGCACTCCAGCGGAAGGCCGGCACGCTGTCGATCTGGGTCGACGGAGTCCAGGCCGCCAGCGTCACCGCACCGGCCGGATCGGTCAGTCCAGGCCGGCCGTTCAAGATGTACGTCGGTCAGCGGCTCGACGGCGCGCATCACTTCGACGGCTCGACGGACGAGGTGCGGATCTACAAGCGGGCGCTGACCGCGACCGAGCTCAACAGCATCCGTACGACGAACAGCACCGCCGTGGCCAACGTCGTACTCGATCTGCCGCTCGGATAGCTCCATCAGACCGGCCTGGCGGAGACGGTCAACCGCCAGGCCAGTTCACCGCTCGCCGGTACGACGGCAGCGTCGCCCGGACCGGCTTCCGCGAGGTCGAAGACGCGACCGAGCATCGGTTCCACACCGAGGCTCCGGTACGGCGCTCCGACCGGGAAGCCGGCCTGGTTACGCCATAACGCGGTCGAGACTGGTTGCCCTGGGCAACTCAACTCCAGCGTCAGGATGGCGTCGCGGTCGTGGACGGAGACCGTTGGGCAGTCGAGCAGGATCGCGCCGACTGCGGTGCCGTCGGAGGGGCCGTAGGTGCTCAGGTCGAGGGTTGTCGGCCAAGTCGCGGCGACCCAGGGTGCGTCAGCCGGCCAGGTGGACGGCAACAGCCCGGCGGCTTCGGGGTAGATGCGGAGCGGATCCTGCGCACCGACGGTCGTGATCCGCTGCAGGTCCGCAACCAGTTGCTGCTCGATCTGAGCCGTGACGACGTCGCCGAGTTCATCTGGGAGACGCTCGATCGGCTGCTGTCGTCGTACCGGATCAGCTATCTGAAGTGGGATGCGAACCGGCCGCGGCTCGACGGCGGCGATCAGCGGCGGGACCTCGACGGTCGCGTCGTCGCCAACCTGTACACGATCCTCGACCGGCTGCGGGCCGAGCACCCCGGCGTGTACGTCGAGGGCTGCGCGGGCGGCGGCGCACGCGTCGACCTCGGGATGGCCGCCCGGGTCGATACACTGTGGCCGAGTGACAACACGGCCCCGCTGGATCGGCTCAGAATCCAGCGGGGTTTCCTGACCGGCTACGCGCCGCACCTGATGAGTTCGTGGGTGACCGATGCCGTCGGCACCCATGACGGCCGTGAGCGGTCGCTCGACTTCCGGTTCCACGTGGCGATGTCCGGGGTGCTCGGGATCGGTGCCGACCTGTCCCGGTGGACCGACGACCAGCTCAAGACGGCACAACGCCAGATCGCGCAGTACAAGACGATCCGCGACGTGGTTGTCAGTGGCAACGTTCATGACCTCGGTGCCGGTCTGCAGTACGTCGGTGCCGACCGGTCCGTGGTCTTTCTGTGGGAGACGGGTGACGGCAACGTGCGCGGGACGTTGCCGACCAGGCCGCGACGCGTGCCGCTCGTCCAACTGGATCCCGCGACGAACTACCGGGTGGGCGACGAGGTCCATCCGGGCAGCTATCTGCTGCAGGTCGGCGTCCGCTGGGACAGCTCGACCGACTCGAACTGCCTGGTCGAAGCACTCGACTGACCGTTCCGCTCAACGGCAGCAAAGGACAACAGAATGAAGCGACTTCTCGGCGGGGTGATCGCGGCCGCCCTGGTGACCGCCGCCCTCGCCACCAGTACGACGTCGGCCAATGCGATCCCGGCCGACGCGACGACCAGCAGTACGACGGTGACGCAACAGGCCGACGTGCTCAGCCCGACGCCGTACATGGGCTGGAACACCTACTACGGTCTCGGCGGCGACTTCACCGAGGACACGATCAAGGCGATCGCCGACTCGCTGGTGAGCCGCGGACTGGCGAAGGCCGGCTACGACATCGTCTGGCTCGACGGCGGCTGGCAGGCCGACGTGTCGCGGAGTGCGGCCGGTGACCTGCAGCCGAACCCGGCCAAGTTCCCGAACGGGTTGAAGCCACTCGTCGACTACATCCACAGCAAGGGGCTGAAGGCCGGCATCTACACCGACGCCGGACCGTACATCCCCGGCAAGTGCGGTCTCGGCAGCGGCGGCTACTACCAGCGCGACGCGGACCAGTTCGCGGCCTGGGGCTTCGACGCGGTCAAGGTCGACTACCTCTGCGGGATCGCGGCGGACCTCGACCCGAAGACGGTGTTCACCGAGTTCGCCCACGCGCTGCGGAACAACGCGAGCCACCGGCCGATGATCTTCAACCTCTGCAACCCGGTCACCTCGCCGGACTGGGGCAACTACCCCGAGTCCCAGCAGTCGATCTTCTCCTGGTCCTACGCGCCGGGTATCGCCCAGTCGTGGCGGACCTACACCGATGTCGGTTTCCAGGGCGACATAAAGTTCAAGGACGTACTGCGCAACTACGACGCCAATGCGCGTCACCCCGAGGTGGTCAAGCCAGGTGCGTTCAGCGACCCGGACTACCTCGCGCCGGAACTCGGCATGACCGACGAGGAGTTCCGCACCCAGTTCACGTTGTGGTCTGTGGCCGCGGCACCGCTGGTCGTCGGCAGCGACATCCGCAAGCTGAGCCCGACGACGATCTCCATGCTGACCGACCCCGACGTACTCGCGATCAACCAGGACAAGGCCGCGGTTCAGGCGGTCCGTGTCGGTGCGGCGGGTACGACGGAGACATGGGTGAAGCGACTCGCGGACGGCGGGCGCGCCGTCGTACTGCTGAACCGTGGTGACAGCGCGAAGACCGTGACCACGACTGCTGGCGCGGTCGGTCTGTCGGGTGCGCGGTTCACGCTGAAGAACGCCTGGACGAACGCGGTCACCGAGAGCGCCGGAACGATCAGCGCGGCGGTTCCGGCCCACGGTACGGCGCTCTTCCGGGTCACGCCGGCCAGCGGCGTACCCGGCATCCCGCATGTGACCGCGGGCATTCCGCAGGTGACCAAGGTCGGCACCGACCCGCAGCCTGAGGGTGTCGCTCCGGTGGTTGCCGGTGGCGACGAACTGACCGTTCAGGTTGCTGTCCGCAACGATGGTCTCCTGCCGGTGTTCAAGCCCGCCGTGACGGTTGCCGGTGGCACCGGGTGGACCATGAAGTCGTTGACCGAGGCGCCGACGTATCTCCTCGGCGGCAAGCAGGCGACCTTTGCGTTCACCGTGAAGCTCCCAGCCGGCGCGGCACCGGGATCCGTGAGCCTGACCGCGTCGACGTCGTACGAGACCGTCGGGTACGGCGTCCAGCGGCAGACGACCGTGTCACCGGTCGTGGTCGCACCGGAGCCGCCGGACGGAACGGTTGCCCTGTCCCACCACGACTGGATCAGCGCGACCAGCGGCTGGATGTCGCCGACCGTGGACGAGAGCGTCGGCGGCGGATCCCCGATCAGCCTGGTCGGGACGACGTACCCGACCGGGATCGGTGTCGCCTCGCCGTCGACCGTCCGCTACTACCTGGGCAAGGCGTGCACGCGGCTGACCGGGACCGTCGGGATCGACGATGCCGTGCGCAACGTCGGCCCGGAAGGCGGTACCGCGACGTTCCAGGTGATCGGTGACGGCAAGGTTCTGTACGACAGCGGCGTCGTCGATCGGGACAACCCGAAGGCGGTCGACGTCGACCTGACCGGCGTCCGCGTCCTCGACCTGTTCGTCGGAGACGCAGGCGACGGCGGCTACAACGACCGAGCCGACTGGGCCGCCCCAACCGCAACCTGCTGAGGTCTTACCCGTCATCGAAGGTCGCCGGCTCGCTCCCACAAGCGGGCCGGCGATCCGCGTACCCCGGGTCCCGACGATCAGTTCCCCGTCGTGGGTGGTTGCCGTCGCGGGTGCGGGGATCACTGGAAGGTTCATCAGGGCTCCAGTCGGGCGGGTGGTGGCCGGAGGCTTCGCGGGACCACCGGCCACCACCTTGGTATTTGAACAGATGGCGGGAGTGGCGGGCAGAGGCGTCTCAGGACGAGGGCGGGCAGATTCTTTCCGGGTTCGCGGACGGCGGCACCATCGCCGGTCCGGACGGCACACAGCAGGTCGTCGGCGGAGCGGCGTACCTGGCCACGCATCTCAAGAGCATCCGGGCCGGGAAGCAGAACTCGATCTTCTTCGCCGACGGTGACAGCTTCTCCGGCTGGCCGTTCGAGGTCGACGCCCACGCGGACGAGCCGACGATCGAGGTGCTGAACGCACTCGGTGTCGAGTTCTCCAGCGTCGGCAACCACGAACTGGACGTGTCGAAGAGCTTCCTGGTCGACCACATGGCCCGCGGCAAGTGCTTCGGCACGGTCGGTGTGGACGGCTGCTTCACCGACTCCACCGGCCGCCGCTTCCACGGTGCCGACTTCAGCTTCCAGTCGGCCAACATCGTCGATGCCAAGGGTCGCACGATCGTGGCGCCGTACACGATCCGCTGGGTCCGGGACCACGGCCGGGAGTACCCGATCGGCTTCATCGGTCTGACCGTCCCCGACACGCCCGTCGGCTCCACGTCGTTCCAGCCGGACCTCAAGGCGCTCGACCCCGTTGAATCGGCCAACGCGGCGGCGGCCGAGCTGACCCGGCGCGGCGTGAAGGCGATCGTGCTCAACATGCACGACGGCGGTACGGACGGTTCGGCGACGTACGACAACTGTGTCAACCCGAGCGGCCCCGCGATCGACCTGGCCCGCAAGGTCATCCCGCCCGCCAGAACGGACCCACCGACCTCGGTGTGATCGCTGCCAAGCCCGCGACCGGGTCCACGGCTCTGCGCGGAGACCTCCTGGTGCCGTACTCGAGCAGCAGTGGCAAACGCAGGCCGACGGCACCATGAAGTTCGCTCCGCTCGCAGTCTCAGCCAACGTCACCTACGCCTTCGACGCCAGCCCGGTCGGCGACCGAGTATCCCCAGCCGACGTGAAGATCGATGGCGCCGCCCTCAACCCCACCAAGACCTACCGAGTCGCCGCACTGGCCTACACCGTCATCGGCGCCGACGGCTACCCAGCCTTCAAGACCTACACCAACCCCGTCCGCAACAACACCGACCACGAAACCTTCGCGTCGTACCAGAGAACCCACAAGATCCTGACCCCGACTCCACTCACGCGAGTGGTTCAGAAGGGGTAGTCGCGGTGGGATAGTCGTTGTGTGGTGCTTGTGTTCGGGGGAGATCTGGAGTTCGACCCGGGGTTGTTCGAGCTACGCCGGGGCGGAGTTCGGGTGCCGCTCGAGCCGCAGGCGTTCGATGTCCTCGCCTACCTGGTTTCACACCGTGACCGGGTGGTCCCGAAAGAGGAACTGATGGACGGTGTCTGGGGCGGCCGTTTCGTCAGCGAGACGGCCGTCACCAGCCGGATCAAGCAGGTACGGCGGGCGCTCGGCGACGACGGCCACGCGCAGCGGATGATCCGGACGCTGCACGGCCGGGGCTACCGTTTCGTCGCGCCGATCGAGCCACGGGAAGAGCGCCGGCGCGATCGACCCGATCCGCTACACCGTCAGCGACGGCCTCCACATCGCGTACCAGGTGACCGGTGGCGGTGACCTCGACATCGTGCTGATCTCCGGGCTTCGTGTCGCACCTCGAGCTGGACTGGGCCGATCCACGGCACGCCCACTTCCTGCACCGGCTCGGGTCGTACGGCCGGCTGATCCGGTTCGACAAGCGGGGCACCGGGATGTCGGACCGGCCGTCCGGTCTGCCGGACGTCGAGACGCGGATGCACGACGTACTCGCCGTCATGGACGCGGTCGGATCGCGCCGGGCGGTCCTTGTCGGGTACTCCGAGGGTGGGCCGATGGCGATCCTCTGTGCGGCGGCACATCCCGAGCGAGTCGAGGGGCTGGTCCTGTACGGCGCTACGCCAAGCGGATCCGGACGGAGGACTATCCGTGGGCGCAGACAGCAGGAAGAGTGGACGGCCTACACGGATCAGCTGGTGAACGGATGGGACTGGGAGGCGGACATGCGGTTGCGCTGCCCGTCGGCCGACGTACCGATGCAGCAGTGGTGGGCGCAGCGCATGCGAGCGTCCGCGACGCCGTCCACCGTGCGGGCGCTGATGGACATGAACTCGCTGGTGGACGTGCGGGACGCCTTGCCTGCGGTACGGGTACCGACACTGGTGGCTCCATCGCGTCGGCGACGCGCTCATCGATGCCGGCGGAGCGCGCGTTCATCGCCGAGCGCATTCCCGGCGCACGACTGGAACTGCTCGAGGGTGCCGATCACTTCGTCTCGGGGAACCCGGACCAGATCCTCGACGTGATCGAGCGGTTCGTCCGGGATCTGCCGAGCCCGGCGAACCGCCATCCGGCATTGGCGGCCGTGACTGCGCCGGCCGGACCGGGAGCCGGTGACCTGACATCGAATCTGGTCGCGGCGGGTGGGCGCCGATGCTCGGGCCCGGGTGGCCGGACGGTGGTTCTCTTCGACGGTCCCGCCACCGCGGTGCGTGCCGGACTCGCGCACCTGCAGGGTGCGGACAAGCTCGGCGTCGCGATCGCGGAGGTCCCGCGTGACGAGACCGAGCTCGACGCGTACGGCGTACAGGCCGCCATCGCCGTCGCCGACCAGGCCGCACCCGGATCGCTGTGGATCACTTCGGCGGTGCGTGACCTGCTGGCCGGCTCGGGGGTCGTGATCGAAGCGATCGATGGCAGCCGAGCCGATCTTCCGGGCGGTTGCCGCGCAGTGACGGCCGGCCTGCCCGGGCTGGGTAGACCGGCCGGTGGGCAGTGCTCAGGCGGTCGCGACGTCGATCGACACCGGGACGCCGTGGGTGATCACGTCGTACACGGCCGAGCGGTTCCTCGACTGATCGACCAGAGCCGCCAGCTTCTCGGCCGCGGCGTCGCCCTTGACGTGGAAGACCACGCGGATCGCTTCGAACCCGTTGCGCACGTCCGGGTCGAGTCCGAGGATGCCCAGCAGGTTGATGTCGCCCTCGACCGTCGACGTGACCTCCTCGAGGTCGATACCCCGAGCGGCGGCGATGTTCGCCAGACCGCTGGTGAGGCAGGCGGCCAGTGCGTGCAGCAGGTGCTCGGCCGGGGTCGGACCGTTGTCGTTGCCGACGAGTACCGGCGGGTGGTCGGCGTCGAAGGTGAAGTCCGCCGGACGGGTGTTCTCCTGCCCGGCCCCGTAGTACCCGTTGATCACGCCACGGTTGTGCGTGCCGCTGATCCACCGGTTGGTGGCGCGGAACTGGAACCGGGCGATCTCAGGCTGGGCCTTGACGAGGTCGAGCGTGGCGAAGAGCGTCGCGGTGTCGACGCCGTTGCGGGGTCGGTGGTCTGCGGTGGTGGTCATGGTGCGGTTCCTTCCGGATCAAGCGGCTGAACTGATGGACTCGCGGCCGGGAAACGAGGCCAGCCGATCGGCCTCGGCCTCGAGTGCCTCGCTGAGCTGGATCTGCAGCTCGACGAAGCGGTCCGGCGGTGGGAAGGCGGTCAGCGCGCGGGTCAGGTCGAACACTTCGCGCGCCATCGCGTCCCGGGTTTCCTGGTACGACGCCATCGCGGCCCGCTCGACCGTGGCGTCCCGGAGACTGTCGTCGATGGCGGTAGCCAGCAACTCGGCGTCCCGGAAGGCGTCGGTGATGCCATGTCCTGTGATCGGGTCCCGGTGGTAGCCGGCGTCGCCGACCAGCGCCCACCCCGGGCCGTGGGGTTGGCGACGGTAGTTCGGCAGATCGGCGGTCCCGCGCAGCGGTGCGGTGACGCGGCCGGCCCGGACCCGGGCGCCGAGGTCGGGCACGCAGCAGTTCCAGCTGCCTGACGAAGGCCTCGACGCGTGCGGAACCCGCCGTACGGATCGGCTCCTGGAGCTGGGTCGGCCGGATCAGCCAGACACACGCCGCGTCGTCATGCGTCGGGAAGACACCGGCGAACACGTCCGGAGCGATCTGGAACTCGTAGGTGTCCGGCCGAAGACCGGTCACATACGTGTAGAAGACCGCGCACGGCGAGGTGAACTGCTCCAGCGTCTCGGCACCGAAGTGTTCGGCCATCCGCGACTGACGGCCGTCCGCGCCGATGACGATGCGGGCGGGGAACTCGATGCGTTCGCCGTTCGTGGACCGGCCGACGACGCCGTTGACCCGCCCGTCATTCGATCGCAGAAGGCCGGTCGCGGTCACGCCGGTCCGAAGCTCCGCGCCCGACTCTGACCGCGGCACCGGCGAGCAGGCTGTCGAACACCGGCCGACGCGGCGCGACCAGCGCATCCACGCCGGCGCGCGGCTTGATCCGCCGTACCTTCGACGCACCCTGGATGTCGAACCTCACCTGGGTGACTGCCGGCGCGCCACTCGCGAGAACTCGGTCGAGCAGCCCCCAACGGCTGAGCTGGACCACCCCGCCGCGAATGAGCCCGTGCGTCGACAGCGTGTCGCTCGGCAGTTGTGCCTTGTCCACGATGACGACGTCGTGACCCATCCTGGCCAGCAACATCGCGGTCGCCGCACCCGCACAGCGCGCACCCGACCACCACAACGTCGTACATCTCCCCGCCCCCATCCCGATCGATGGGACGACTCTGCGCCGGCAGGCCGCCCCATCCTTGGAGGCCCTGTGGAGACCGCATGGAGGCCAACCTCCACGAAATCTCCACAGGGGAGCTACTGGGTGCGGTGCCGTTGGGCGAGGTCCTTGAGGTAGCAGGGCGCTCTGCTTTGGGGTGCGGTTCTGGGTGTCGTAGTCGACGCGGACGATGCCGAAGCGCTTGGCGTAGCCGTAGGCCCACTCGAAGTTGTCCATCAGGGACCAGGCGAAGTAGCCGCGGATGTCGGCGCCCTGGCTGACGGGCCGCGGCGACCGCGGCGATGTGCGAGGCGAAGTAGGCGGTGCGGTCGTCGTCGGCGACGAAGCCGGTCGGCGTCGGGCTGGTCGTCGAAGGCGGCGCCGTTCTCGGTGATGACCATCGGCAGGCCCGGGTAGTCGCGGCGCGAGGCGGACCAGCAGCTCGGTGAAGCCCTCGGGGACGATCTCCCAGTCCATCGCGGTGCGCGGCGGCTCCGGCGGGATCGTCGCGGCTGCACCGGCATGGCCGGCGGCGTCCTCGGTGCGGCCGTCCTCGTCGACGCCGGAGAACGTCTGGCCGAAGTAGTAGTTGACGCCGAGCACGTCGATCGGCGCCGAGATGATGCTCCAGGTCGCCGTCCTGCGACCGGGCAGCTCGACGCCCGCGCGCGGCCAGGTCGGCGACCACGTCGGCGGGGTAGCGGCCGTGCACGCAGCGGGTCGAGGTAGATCCGCAGGCCCAGGCCGTCGGCGCGCCGGGCCGCGTCGCCGGTCGGCTGCGCTGTCGGTGGCCGGGTGCGCCGTGCCCATGTTCAGCGTGATGCCGAGGTCGATCGTGCCGCGGCGCCGCCGCGCGCATCCGCTGGCGTGGCCAGGCCGTGCCCGAGC
Source organism: uncultured Actinomycetota bacterium (assembly GCA_963770725.1). Classification (GTDB taxonomy): domain Bacteria; phylum Actinomycetota; class Actinomycetes; order Propionibacteriales; family Kribbellaceae; genus Kribbella. The sequence continues at coordinate 193,185 of CAVYQT010000001.1, read as the reverse complement.
AGCAGGTGGTGCACGGCGGCGATGCGCGGCGGCGAAGTCGCGCCGGCCCGGGCGCGTGCGCGCCGTACGCGTAGCCGAGCATCGCCGAGCACCACGGCTCGTTCAGCGTGGTCCAGGTGTCGACCCGGTCGCTGAGCGCGTCGAAGACCAGCATCGCGTAGTCGGCGAACCGGTACGCGGTGTCGCGGACCGGCCAGCCGCCCGCGTCCTCCAGCTCCTGCGGCAGATCCCAGTGGTACAGCGTCACCCACGGGTCGATGCCGTTGGCCGAGCAGCTCGTCGACGAGCCGGTCGTAGAACGCCGAGCCCGGCCGGGTTGACCGGGCCGCTGCCCGCGCGGGCTGCACCCGCGGCCAGGCCACCGAGAAGCGGTACGTGTCCACGCCCGAGGTCCTTGATCAGCGCGACGTCCTGCGGCATCCGGTGGTAGTGGTCGCAGGCGACGTCGCCGTTGTCGCCGTTGTCGACCGCGCCGGGCACCCGGCAGAAGGTGTCCCAGATGGACGGTGTCCGGCCGTCCTCGGCGACCGCGCCCTCGATCTGGTACGCCGAGGTCGCGACGCCCCACCGGAAGGCCGGCGGCAGGCTCGGCGATCGAGTGTCGGCAGCTCGCCGCGGTGCGTCGGCGGTGGTGTTCATGGTTCTCCTGCGAGGTGTGGTCATGCTGCTCCAGCTGGTGGCGCGGCGCTCGGATCGGATGCGGTCGGGTCAGCCGACCGGTGACGCGGCCGGGTGCAGCCAGCAGGCGACGGTGCGGCTGGCTCGTCGCGTGGTCGCCGGGGCGCCGAGCACCGGGATCGTCCGTCGGCGCACGGGTCGAACGCCTTGCGGGCAGCGCGGGTGGAACGAGCAGCCGGTCGGCATCGCCGCGCAGGTCCGGCGGCGAGCCGGGGATGCCGGTCAGCTCGCGGCGCGGCCCGCGCAGCGCCGGGAACGAGCTGCAGCAGCCCTTCGCTGTACGGGTGCAGCGAGTCGCGGTAGAGCGCCGCCGCCGGCGCCTCCTCGACGATCCGGCCGCCGTACATGATCGCGATCCGGTCGGAGAACTCGACCAGCAGCGACAGGTCGTGGGTGATGAAGAGGACCGAGAAGCCGAGCCGCTCGCGCAGCTCGACCAGCTGGCCGAGGATCTGCCGCTGCATCACCACGTCGAGCGCGGTGGTCGGCTCGTCCATGATGACGATCTGCGGCTCGCAGGGCGAGCGCCATGCCGATCATCACCCGCTGCCGCATGCCGCCGGAGAGCTGGTGCGGGTAGGCGTCCATCCGGTCGGCGGAGATGCCGACCAGCTTGAGCAGCTCCCGGGCCCGGGCCATCCGCGGCCGTGCGGCGTCATCGTCGGCTCGTGCGCCTTGATGCACGTCGAGCAGCTGGGTGGAGACCTTGTGCACCGGGTTGAGCGAGTTCATCGCGCCCTGGAACACGATCGACGTCTCGGCCCAGCGGAACGCGCCGCAGCTCGCGGGTCGGACAGCGCCAGCACGTCGTACGGCGTCGCCGCCCGGCGGGTGGTAGACGACCGAGCCGCCGCTGATCACACCCGGGCGGCGGGAGCAGCCGGGTGAGCGCCGTACGCCAGGGTCGACTTGCCGCTGCCGCTCTCGCCGGCCAGGCCGAGCACCTCGCCGCGGTGCAGGGTCAGGTTGACGTCGCGGACCGCCTGCACCGCCTCGTCGCCGAGACCGTAGTCGACGTCGAGGTCCCGGATCTCCAGCACCGGGCTCGTTCATCGCCGGCCTCCTTGCCATCGGCGTCGCTCGCACGCTCGACGTGTCGGGATCGGCGGCGCGCGGGTGTGCGGTCGCGGACGGTGCCGAGGACCGGCGTGAAGCCGACCCGCATCCGCACCGTGTGGCCGTCGGCGGTCTTGACGCCTGGTCTTGCCCGCTGCTGCGCAGCCGCGGGCTGACGAACTCGTCGATGCCGAAGTTGATCAGCGACAGCGCGGTGCCGAGCAGCGCGATGGCCAGACCGGCCGGCACGAACCACCACCAGGCGCCCTGGGCGAGGGCCTGCTGGCCCTGCGCCCAGAACAGGATCGTGCCCCAGTTCCACTCGGAGATGCGCGGAGATGCCGATGAAGGCCAGGGTGATCTCGGACATCACCGCGAAGATCACCGTGCCGACGAAGCCGGAGGCGATGATCGCGGTCAGGTTCGGCAGGATCTCGAACGGCGATGATCCGCCAGGTGCGTCTCGCCGGTCGCCCGGGCCGCCTCGACGTAGTCGCGCCGGCGCAACGACAGCGTCTGGGCGCGCAGCACCCGCGCGCCCCAGGCCCACGAGGTGAAGCCGATGACCAGGGCGACCATCGAGGTCGCCGGCCGTTCGGCGATCGTCGAGGTGACGATGATGATCAGCGGCAGCGCCGGGATCACCAGGAAGACGTTGGACAGCGCGGACAGGCTCTCGTCCGCGGCGCCGCCGAGGTAGCCGGCGGTGACGCCGATCAGCACGGACAGCGACGGTCGCGACGATGCCGGCGACGCAGGCCGACGAACATCACGCCGCGGGTGCCGACCAGGACCTGGCTGAAGATGTCCTGGCCGAGGTGGGTGGTGCCGAACCAGTGCGTCGCCGGACGGCGGCTGCACCAGGTCGCTGCTGCGCGCGTCCGGGTCGTACGGCGCGATCCACGGGCCGATGATCGCGAACAGGCAGGTAGACGCCGAGGATGATCAGGCCGGTCGCGGCCTTGCGCGTTGGCGACGAACCGGAACGGCGCCGGCGCTTCGCCGGCGCGGCCGCCGGCTGCGTCATCGGCCCTGGCCGGGGATGACCTGCGTCGATGCTGGAGCTGGGGATGGTCATCGGCTCAGCCCTCCTTGCGGGTGCGCGGGTCGAGCAGCAGGTAGGCGATGTCGGCCAGCAGGTTCGCCACCAGCACCGACGAGCGTGATGACCAGGAAGATGCCCTGCATCAGCGGGTAGTCCTTGGCGCCGACCGCCTGGAAGAGCTGGTAGCCGAGGCCCGGGTAGGAGAACACGATCTCCACCAGCAGCGTGCCGCCGACGATGAAGCCGAGCGACAGCGCGAAGCCGGAGACGTTGGGCAGCAGCGCGTTGCGGGCCGCGTAGCTCAGCGCCACCCGGCGCTCGGACAGGCCCTTGGCGTGCGCGACGGTGATGTAGTCCTCCGACGGCGACGGTGACCATCATGTTGCGCATGCTCAGGATCCAGCCGCTGACCGAGGAGATCAGGATGGTCAGCGCCGGCAGCAGGCTGTGCTGGATCGCGCTGCGGATGAAGTACGCGTCCCAGGCCGGCACCAGGCCGGGCTCGTAGCCGCCGGACGACGGGAAGAAGCTGTCCGGGCCGGCCAGCAGGGTGATCGCGAGCAGGCCGAGCCAGAAGTACGGGATCGAGGACAGGAACGTGGTGACCGGCAGCAGGCCGTCGATCCAGGAGCCGCGCCGCCAGCCGGCCAGCACGCCGAGCGCCGGTGCCGATGAGGAAGCTGATGATCGTGGTGATGCCGACCAGCGCGATCGTCCACGGCAGGCGTCTGGCTGATCACCTCCGACGACCGGCGTCGGGAAGAACGTGAACGACAGGCCGAGGTCGCCGCGGAACAGCTGGCCCCAGTAGTCGACGTACTGGCTCCACAGGCTGGCGTTCTTGTCGAGGCCGAACAGCACGTACAGCGACTGCGATCGCGTCGGTGCTCATCTGGCCCTGGTACCGGGCGATCAGCGACTTGACCGGGTCGCCGGGGATCATCCGCGGGATGAAGAAGTTGAGGGTGATCGCGGCCCACGCGGTGAACAGGTAGAACGCGATCCGCTGCAGCAGGAACCTCATCGGCCGACCTCCGTGCGCCGACGGCCGAGCCCGGGCTGCTCGGCGGCGACGGTGGCCTCGTCGTAGAGCCAGCAGGCGGCCCAGTGCCCGGGCCGGTCGCCGATCTCGAAGCGCGGCGGCAGGTCGGTGGTGCACCGCGGCATCGCGTGCGGGCAGCGCGGGTGGAACCGGCAGCCGGTCGGCGGGCGGATCAGGCTCGGCGGCTCGCCGTTGCCGCGGTCCTCGCGTCGGCCGGCGTCGGCGACGCCGGTCGATGCGGTCCGGGTCGGGCGCCGAGTCGATCAGCAGCCGGGTGTACGGGTGCGCCGGGTGCTGGGTGACGGTCTCGCTGTCGCCGCCCTCGACCATCCGGCCGGCGTACATCACCAGCGTCTCGTCGGCGAAGTAGCGGGCCGAGGCGATGTCGTGGGTGATGTAGAGGATGGCGAGGTTGAGCCGTTCCTTGAGGTCCCGCAGCAGGTTCAGCACGCCGAGCCGGATGGAGACGTCCAGCATCGACACCGGCTCGTCGGCCAGCAGCGCCTCCGGGTCGGCGCCGAGCGCGCGGGCGATCGCGACGCGCTGGCGCTGGCCGCCGGAGAGCTCGTGCGGGAACTTGTCCAGGTAGCGCTCGGGCGGCGTGAGGCTGCACCCGGTTGAGCAGGTCGCGCGAGCGCCTGCTCGAGGTCCTCGGCGGTCGTTGCCGGCGTTGCCGTGGATCCGCAGCGCCCGGGTCAGGTGGTACCGGACGGTGTGCACCGGGTTCAGCGACGCGAACGGGTCCTGGAAGATCATCTGCACCCGGCGGCAGTACGCGCCGGAACGTGCGGCCGCCGTGCACCGTGGTCGACTCGCCGTGCAGCCGGATGTCGCCGCCGGTGCGGCGGTAGAGCTGGGCGAGCAGCCGGGCCACGGTGGACTTGCCGGAGCCGGACTCGCCGACCAGGGCGGTGACCCGGCCGCGGCGCAGCGTGAGGTCGACGTCGTCGACCGCGTGCACGGCTGTCGCGGTCCGGGTGAAGAGGTCGCGCAGCCGCCGGCGTACGGGGAAATGCTTGGTCAGGCCGATCGGCCTCGAGCACCACCTCGCTGGCCGGCGCCGTCGGCGTCTTCGCTCAACGTCATGCCGATTCCTGTCGAGGGGTGTCGGAACTGCCGTGAGCGCCGCGTCCCCGGACGGCCGTGGCCGTCCGGGGACGCGGTGTCGCGGATCAGGGCGCTGGCGGGCTTCAGGTGCAGGACGACGTCCAGCGCGTTGGGCTGGGTGGGCTGCGCCGGCGCCGTACGGGTTCGGCGTCGTCCGGCCAGCCGACCCAGTTCTTGGTGCTGTACGCGACCGCCGACGTTGTCCGCGCCGACGTCGGGATCATCGGCATCTGCTCGACGAAGATCTTCTGCAGCGTGTTCAGCGCGGCGGTCCGGGCCGCGTCGTCGGTCGCGTTCGCGTACGCCTTCCAGCGCCTCGGTCGCCTCCGGGCTGTTGAACCGGCCGAAGTTGCCGCTCGCGCCGGCGCTTGCCGATCGGCTTGCAGCAGCGTTGCCGTCCATGATGGTCTGGTAGATGTCGTACGGCGTCGCGCCGCCGTTGGTCCAGTGCATCGTCGGCGTCGAAGTTGCCCTCCTCGACGTCCTTGAACCACGCGTCCTGGTTGGCCTTGTCGACGGTCGCCTCGATGCCGATCTGTGGACAGGTTGTCCTTGATGATCTCGAGGGCGGTCTGGTAGTCGGACCAGCCGGCCGGGTCGGTCAGGGTGATCGTGACCGGCTTGCCGGTCGGGTCCTTCAGGATGTTGCCGTCGAGCTTGAAGCCGGCGTCGGTCAGCTCCTTCTTGGCGCCCGTCGACGTCGACCGCGTGCTTCTTGCCCTTGAACTCCGGCGCGATGAACGCGTCACCGGCCGGGGTCGGGAGCCGGTCACGCTCGTCACCTGCGGGTGGAAGTAGCCCGCCTCGGCCTGCATGAAGATGTCCTCGCGGTTGATCACCATGTTCATCGCCCGGCGCAGCGCCGGGTTGTCGAACGGCTTGCTTGGTGGTGTTGATGCACAGGCCGTGGATGCCGAGGACCGCCGGGGACCACACCTTGTGGTGCGCCGGGTCCTTGTCGATGAAGACGGCCTTGTAGTTCGGGATGAAGACGAAGCTCCACTCCGACGCGCCGTTGGCCAGCGCGGTGGTCTGCGCGTTGTTGTCGGTGTACGAGGTGTAGCGCAGCTCCTTGACCTTCGGCAGGTCCTGCCAGTACCGCGTCGCGCACCGCCAGCGTGGTGGTCTGCGGGGTGAACGACTTCAGCGTGTACGGGCCGGTGCCGACCGGGCTCTTGTAGCGTGTCGGTGGCTCGGGTCCGTGATCGTCGACCAGATGTGCTTCGGGCACGATCGGACGCTGGCCAGGATCTTGTGCTGGTTGACGAACTGCGAGCGGGTGAAGGTCAGGTCGACCTTGTTGCCGCGACGCGGTGATCGTCGCCGTACGGGATGGCGTCGTGGTTCAGCGCCCTCGTTGTCCTTGATGCAGCTTGAACGTGTAGGCGACGTCGTCGGCGGTCATCGGCTTGCCGTCGGACCACTTGACGTTGTCGCGGATGGTGAGCTTGACAGCTTGGTGAAGTCGTCCGCCCACTTCCACTCGGTGGCCAGCCACGGCTTGCCGGCCTCGGCCGGCTTGACCGGGTTCCACATCATCAGCGGCTCGTAGATCATCCACCGGTAGCCCAGCGAGGCCGCCGAGCGAGGTAGCCGAGGAACGGGTTGTGGTTCTCGGTCTGCGGGCCGTTCGGCATGCCGACGTTCAGCACCGTCGCGGCGTTGCCGGATCCGCTGGTCGTGTTGTTGTTCCCGTCCCCGCTACTACAGGCAGCCAGGGTGGCTGCCGCGAGCAGGCCCGTGAGGGCCAGCGCGACAGTGCGTCGTGCTCGCATCGGTTCCTCCTGTGAATCTTGTTGGCGGAGCTCGCGCCTGAGCCGCGCGAGCGAGTTGCATCGTGGCGTGAAAGCGCTCTCATGGGAAGAGCGGACGCCTTAACGGATCGGTATCGGGGGGTTCACCGGCGGCGGGACAGGGGCAGCTGCCCCGCCGCCGGAGTCTCAGTGGGACCGGGATCTCGGGGCGGGTTTGGTCCTCGGGGCGGACTTCGGGGCGGTTGAGCTGCGGACGATCAGCGTCGTCGGCAGCACTTGCGGGTCCTCGGGCAGCGGCGTGCCGCCGAAGTACCCCATCAGCATCCGGGCCGCCGCCTGGCCCATCTGGCGCATCGGCTGATGCACCGTGGTCAGCGGCGGCTCGGTGTGCTCGGCGTACGGGATGTCGTCGAACCCGACCACCGACACGTCGTCCGGCACGTTCCGGCCGGACTCCCGGACTCCTCACCCCGGTTGAAGGTGAAGAGCAGCAGCCCGTAGCCCTCGCTCTCGACCACGTCGACGGCGCCCTGCAGGACCTCGCCCATCCAGGGCCAGGTCAGCGACGGAACCAGCATGCCGACGATCCGGGTCCGGCCGCGGGCCAGGCCGACGGCGCGAGCGCTCGGCACGTAGCCGAGCTCGGCGATCACCTGGCGTACCCGCTCGGCGGTGCGCAGGTCCAGCTCGCCCTTGCCGTTGAGGACGCGCGAGACGGTCGTCTTGCTGACGCCGGCGCGGCGCCGCGACATCGGCGATGGTGATCGACACTGCCTTGCTCCCCTCGGGCGGATGGGGTTCGCGACTTGAGGCCGGAACCGGTTTCGGAAGCGGTTCCGTAGAGTGAAGCCGAGGGCGTCCGTGACCGTCAATCACGGGACGGTAACGAATCACTGCTTAGTTCATGACCTGGAGGAACGCGGGCTCCGTCTTCCGGCCTGCCGGTACGGCGTGATGAACTCTGCGAGAGCGGCCCGCCTGAGGCCGGAACCAGGTAGGGGTCGACCGTATGGACGTTCGGCGGACCACTGTGCGCGACATGCGGCGGTCCAACCGGTCGGTGCTGCTGACCACCATCTACCGGGACGGTCCGCTGAGCCGGCTACGAACTGGGTCACCGCACCGTCGCTGAGCGCGGCGAGCGTGAGCAACCTGGTCAGTGAATTGATCGCCGAAGGTGTCGTCGAAGAGGCCGGGTCGGTCGACTCCGACGGCGGCCGGCCGCGCATCCTGCTGCGGGTCTCACCGACGTTCCGGTACGTCGTCGGCGCCGAGGTCGGCGAGACCCGGGTGCGGGTCGAGCTGTTCGATCTCGCGATGAACGTGCTCGCGTCGGTCGACTTTCCGATCGACACTCCGCAGCCGTCAGTGGTGGTGAAGCACGTTCTCGAAGGGCTTGCGGCCGTGGTCGCCTCGTCCGGTGTGCGGTCCGAGTTGATCCTCGGCATGGGCGTCGCCGTCGCCGGTGTGGTCGAGGGCAACGCCGTCGTCGACGCGCAGACGCTCGGCTGGGACGCCGTGCCGCTGCGGCGGATGCTTGCTGAGGGCACCGATATTCCGATCCAGGTGGACAACGGCGCGAACATGCTCGGCCAGGCGGAGATGTGGTTCGGTGCCGGCCGTGGCGCGACCGACGCGGTCGTTGCTCTGATCGGTTCCGGTGTCGGCGCGGCGTTGCGTCTGCCGACGGCTCCAGCTATCGCGGAACTCGCAGCAGTGCGGGCGAGTGGGGCCACATGACGATCGTGTACGGCGGCCGCCGGTGCCGGTGTGGAGCGCTCGGCTGCCTGGAGGCGTACGTCGGCGCCGAGGCCGTGCTCGAGCGCTATCGGGAGGCCGGCGGAGCTGTGAAAGCCACCGATGAGGAGGCGGCCTTCGTCGAGTTGCTCGACGCCGTCGGTACGTCGGAAGTCGCGGCAACGACCGTGGACGACACGGTCGGGTATCTGGCCGCGGGAGTCGCGAACCTGGTGAACCTGGTCAATCCAGAGCGGATCGTGCTCGGCGGATGGGCCGGACTGTTGCTGGGGGAGCGGTACCTGTCGCGGTTGCGCGAGGCCGTCGGCGAACACGCGCTGCGCCAGCCGTATGCGCAGGTGTCGATCGAGTTGTGCGAGCTCGGGCGGGATGCTGTCGCCCTCGGTGCGGCGACCCTCCCGGTCCTGCGGTTGCTCCGGGACGGCGGCGCCATAGCCCACCGCTAGCGCGATCTCCGGGAGATTGCTGCCACTGGGTGACAGCAATCTTCCGGAAAGACGCGGGTCAGACGGTCCACTTCTGGTTGGCTGCTCCGGTGCAGGTCCAGGTTTGCAGTGGGGTGGCGTTCGCCGAGTTGTTGCCGGTGACATCAAGGCACTTGTTGGCCTGTGGATTCACCAGGTCCCGGGCGGAGCTGTAAACCCATTGCTGGGCGCCGGATCCGTTGCAGGTCCAGAGCTGCACCTTGGCGCCGTCGGCAACGGATCCGGCGTTGACGTCCAGACACTTGCCCAGGGCCCGGATCGTGCCGTCTCCCGGCCGGGTCCACTGCTGCGCGTTGGTGCCGTTGCAGTCGTAGAGCTGGACCGGTGTCCCGTCCGCGGTGCCCGCGGCGGCGACGTCGACGCACTTTCCGGCCAGCCCGGTGATCGGCGTACCGCCGGAATTGCTGCCCAGGGTGGAGACGCGGACGTAGTCGATCGTCATCGTCTGCGGCAGGACCGTCGTACCGTCGGGGTAGCCGGGCCAGTTCCCGCCGACCGCGACGTTCATGATCATGAAGAACGGGTGGTTGAAGACCCAGGCGTTGCCGCCGAGGTCGGCCGGCGTCCGGCGCTGGTACTGGACCCCGTCGACGTACCAGGTGATCGCGTTCGGCTCCCAGTCGACCCGGAAGGTGTGGAAGTCGTCGGCGAACGCCCACCCGTTCGGATGGTTGTAGGCCGCACCGATTCCGCCGGCACCGGAGTACCCCGGTCCATGGATCGTGCCGTGCACGGTCGCGGGCTCGCGGCCGATGTTCTCCATGATGTCGATCTCGCCGTCGTTCGGCCAGTTGCCGCCACCGAGCATCCAGAACGCGGGCCAGATCCCTTGTGTCCTGGGGATCTTGATCCGCGCCTCGAACCGGCCGTAGGTCTGGGTGAAGGTCTGCGCGGTCAGCAACCGGGCCGACGTGTACTCGCAGGTGCCGTAGTGGCACTGGTGGCCGCCGCTCTCGCGGCGTGCGGTGATCACCAGGTTGCCGTTGCCGTCGAGTGCGGAGTTGTTGGTGCTGTTGGTGTAGTACTGGCGCTCGTTGTTGCCCCAGCCGGAGCCGCCGATGTCGTATCTCCACTTGGACTGGTCGGGCGCCTGGCCGGCCGGGCCGTCGAAGTTGTCCTCCCAGATCGTCGCCGTCGGGGCGGCGGCCGCTTCCGGGCGGGCGTTGGCGGGGGACTGGAGAAGGGCGGTGCCGAGGAGTGCGGCGCCGATCGCGACGAGCGCCGTGATCCGGGAACGCTTCATGGATGCCTCATTTCTCGCGGGGGCGGTCGGGAGACAGGGCTCGGCGGCAGCCAGGTGTGAGAACGCTCCCACGTCAAGGTCGGGACTAAATAAAAGACGTGAAAAAAGTGCCCGTACGGCGTTGACAGCCTGATTCACCGATGGTTACCTCGTGGTGACCACCTGTTGCGGCGCGGGCAGACGCCGGACCGGGGGCCGGCCGCAACGTCACCCGCGGCCTGCAACCGCAGACGCCGGTCAACTTCGGCCCGGCCGGAGGTACCGCGAACCAGACCGTCACGGTCAACGAGAACACGACGTACCAGTCCTTCGAAGGCGGTGGCGCGTCGTTCACCGACAGCGCCGCCTGGCTGCTGAACAGCAGCAACACGATCACCGCCGCCACCCGCAACCAGGTGATGAAGGACCTGTTCGACCCGGTCGACGGGATCGGGCTGGCCTTCACCCGCAACCCGATGGGTGCCTCCGACCTGGCCCGGTTCAACTACTCCTACGACGACACGTGCTGCGATCTGAACGACTTCAGCATCGGCCACGACCTGGCGGACGTCGTACCGCTGACCAAGCAGGCGAAGCAGCTGAACCCGGCGCTGAAGGTGAAGGGCGCACCGTGGAGCTCGCCGGCCTGGATGAAGGACAACAACAGGTTCACAACCGCGGCTGGCTGAAGTGGGAGTACTACCCGATGTACGCCCAGTACTTCGTCAAGCACGTCCAGCAGAACGAGGCCCAGGGCAACCACATCGACTACGTGTCGGTGCAGAACGAGCCGACCTGCTGCGGGACCGACGACACCGGCTACGCGTCGATGAACTGGAACGGCTCCGGCCTGCTCGAGTTCACCAAGAACCACCTGATCCCCGCCTTCCGGGCGGCCGGCATCACCACGAAGGTGATGATCCTGGACTACAACTGGGGCAACTACAACGACCTCGGCTCGGTGCCGCTGGCCGACGCCGCGTTGCGGAACGACCCACTGTTCGGCGGGATCGCCTGGCACGGGTACGGCGGTGACGTGAACCTGCAGACCCAGGTGCACAACCAGTACCCGGCGGTGAACCACTGCATGACCGAGCACTCCGGCGGGACCTGGATCTCGAACCAGCAGGTCGAGGACATGAACAACCTGATCGACTACACCCGCAACTGGAGCAAGTCCTGGGTGAAGTGGAGTCTTGCGCTCGACCAGAACCACCTGCCGTTTGTCGGGGCCGGCTGCAACGTGTGCACGGGACTGGTGACCGTGCGGCGTGGCGGCAGTCGCGCGGGTCAGGTCGACAAGACGGTGGAGTACTACACGATGGGTCACCTGACCAAGTTCGTGAAGCCGGGCGCGGTCCGGATCGACTCGTCCGCGAACAACTCGGTGAAGAACGTCGCCTGGAAGAACCCGGACGGGTCGAAGGCGCTGATCGCGTTCAACACGACCGGCAGTTCGCAGTCGGTACGGGTGAACTGGGGATCGCAGTCGTTCATCTACACGCTGCCGACGAAGACGTCCGCGACGTTCACGTGGTCGGGTTCGCAAGGCGGTGGCGGCACCGGTACGGCGATCACCGGGCTGGCCGGGAAGTGCGCGGATGTTGCCGGGGCCAACAGCGCGGACGGGACCGTCGTACAGCTGTATGACTGCAATGGGTCGGCCGCGCAGTCGTGGAGCCGGTCGACGGACGGGACGCTGCGTGCGTTGGGCAAGTGTCTCGACGTCAGCGGTGGCTCGACTGCCAATGGTGCTCGGGTGCAGCTGTGGACGTGCAACGGGACTGGGGCTCAGCAGTGGACGTACACGTCCGGGCGCGATCTGGTGAATCCACAGGCGAACAAGTGTCTTGATGTCACCGGCAACAATTCCGCGAACGCCACCCCGCTGCAGTTGTGGACGTGCACCGGTGCGGCGAACCAGAAGTGGAACGTGCCGGCTCAGGACGGTCCGCCACCGACGGGTGGTGCGCCGATGGCGGCAGCGCCGTACCTGTACCAAGGCTGGGGCAGCCCGCCGAACCCGGCGACCGTGATGAACGCGACCGGGGTGAAGTGGTTCACGATGGCGTTCATCCTGTCCAACGGGTACTGCAACCCGATGTGGGACGGCCAGCGTCCGCTGACCGGCGGCGTCGACCAACAGGCGATCAACACCATCCGTTCCAACGGCGGCGACGTCGTCGTCTCGGTCGGCGGCTGGTCCGGGAACAAGCTCGGCCAGAGCTGCAGCAGTGCGGCCGAGCTGGCCGGCGCATACCAGAAGGTGATCAACGCGCTGTCGCTGAAGGCGTTCGACGTGGACATCGAGGCGGGTGAGTTCACCAACGCGACCGTGCGGCAGCGGGTGATCGACGCGCTGAAGATCGTCGAGCAGAACAACCCGGGGATCGCGACGTACCTGACCTTCGGTACGTCGACCTCCGGGCCGGACGGCGACGGTCAGGACCTGATCCGGCGCGGTGCGGCCTCCGGGCTGAACCTGGACGGCTGGGTGATCATGCCGTTCAACTTCGGCGGCGGGACGAACAACATGGGTGCGCTGACCCGGCAGGCGGCCGACGGGCTGAAGAGCCGGGTCCGCGACGCCTACGGGCTGAGCGACGATGCGGCGTACCGGAAGATCGGCATCTCGTCGATGAACGGGATCACCGACGTCGCCGGTGAGCGGGTCAACCTGTCCGACTTCGAGTCGATGCTGGCCTACGCGTCCGAGCATCACCTGGCCCGCTTCACCTTCTGGTCGGTCAACCGCGACCGCCCCTGCACCGGCGGCCCGGCCGACAGCTGCAGCGGCGTACCGCAGCAAGCCTGGGACTACACCAAGGTCATCGGCCGCTACCGCGGCTGACCCACAACGGGGGTGAGCAGCCCAACCCTGCTCATCCCCACTCCCAACACCCCGCCGACCCGCTCCTCCACCCCGTCCTCCTTCGCCGCGCGTCCGTTTCCCCTCATCCCGCGACGTGCCGCGTTGCGGGTTTTGTGTGCCTGATTGACTCTCCGGTTACCGGAGGGTGGAAGGTTGGGGACATGGCGGCTTTGGTGACGGTGGGGGAGTTCTCCCGCCTGACGCATCTCAGCGTGAAGACACTGCACCACTACCACGAGATCGGCTTGCTCGCGCCGACCTCGGTCGACCCCGCGTCGGGGTACCGGCGGTACGGGACCGGCCAGGTCGATACGGCTCTGCTGATCCGGCGGCTCCGGGAGCTCCGGATGCCGCTGCCGGAGGTCCGCGAGCTCGTCGAGACGTCCGACGACTCCCGGCGCGAGGAGACACTCCGGGCGCACCTCGAGCGGATGGAACAGGAGCTCGCGCACACCCGTGACGTCGTCACGTCGTTGCGCGAGATGCTCACTCCCGGCCAGCCGGCGCTGGACGTCGACTACCGCTTCATCCCCGCGTTCCGGGCGTACGGCGTACGCGACCAGGTCGAGCGGGAGCTGATCGGGCCCTGGTGCGAAGAGACCTTCCGCCGGATCGGCACCGTCGGCGCGGCGCACGGCATCTTCGCCACCTGCGGAGCGACGTACAGCGACGACTTCTTCACCGAGGACGCCGGTGAAGTGGTCGCCTTCCTGCCCGTCGCACCCGACCAGGAGCCGGCCGACGGCGTCGAGCTGGTCGACATCCCCGGCGGCTTCTTCGCGATCGCCGTACACGCCGGACCACTCACCGACTTCGACCGCAGCTACGGCGCGCTCGGCAGTCACGTCGCCGAACACTGCGAGGTCGCCCCCGGACCGATCCGGGAGCTGTACGTCGTCAGTCCGGGCGACGTCGACGACCCGGCCGCCTGGCGAACCGAGATCTGCTGGCCGATCCAGCGAATCCCTGCACCGAAAGGCTGAGACATGTCCATCTCCATCGCACAGGTCACCTTCGACAGCGACAACCCGCGCGCGCTCGCCGACTTCTGGGCCGCCGTCCTCGAGCGGGAGGTCGATGACTACGGCAACGAGTTCGTCGCCACCGTGGGCCGGGCCGACGACCGCGGTACGGCGCTGATGTTCATCAAGGTCCCCGAGGGCCGCAACGGCAAGAACCGCATCCACCTGGACCTCGCTTCGGCCGACTGGGCCGCCGAGATCGACCGGCTGGTCGGCCTCGGTGCCAAGCGCCTCGACGAGTACGACGAGTACGGCACGCACTGGGTCACCCTCGCCGACCCCGAAGGCAACCTCTTCGACCTCGCCGAGATCCGCTAGCGGTTTCGCTGCCGGGCGGGCTTTCGGTAGCGGGTGCCGTCGAACGTCGCCCGGCCGTCGCCGGCCAACTCGTCGAGGCGGGCTCGGGCCTGCGCCACCGGCCACCGGAAGGCGCGGCCGAGCTCGCCCGGCGTAGTCACCAGCATGGTGTCCAGGAAACGCTCGGTCGCGAACGCGTGGTCGGTCCGGCCGCCGACGTCGAACTGCTCGCACGTCAAGGCGATCAGCGCGGCCGGCCAGCCGGATCCGGCCTCGTGGACGCCGGCCGTGGTGACCAGCAGGTTCCGCTGGAGCTCGGTGATCGCGCGCTGGTAGCGGCTGCGGTCGCCGATCAGTGCCCGGAGGGTTGCGCTCGGCAATGGTTCGGCCGCGATCGCCTTCGCGATCTCGTGCGCGGCCGGCGACAGTTCGAGTGACTGGTGGTCGCTCGGGTCACCCGCGGCCGGGTAGAGCGCGTTGAGCAGTTCAGGTGCGAGGAGTGTGCCCCGGCCACCGAGATAGGCGCCGTACCAGGCAAGACCGCGACGCGGCAGCTCGTCCTTCCACGTCCAGACGCGTTGCTCGTTGGTCCCCATGCCGGACCCGAACGGCTCCTCGTCCTCGCCGGCCACCGCCTCCCACAGTGACGGTACGACGGCACGCGGTGCCGGGAACAACAACGCGAGTCCGACATCGTCGACAAAGGACGCGGCCCGTTCGATCGACCCGATCCGTCGTCCCCGGACCCACCAGCGGGCAGCGCGTGCCTGGCCGAGCTCAGTCATCGGGCCAGTCAATCACCGGTGCGTCGCGCGGGGCTTGCCAGGTGCGGATCAGCGGAGCAGTGTGGGGAGCGACCGGTGGCGCTACCGGGGCGCTGCCCTGATGCGTAAGGGGGTGGATCGTGTACGCGCGTTCCACCACGATCAACGCCAAGCCGGGGTCGATCGACGCCGGCATCGCGCAGCTGCGTGACGAGGTGATGCCCACGATCCTGGAGATGGACGGCTGTATCGGGCTGTCCATGATCGCCGACCGGGAGTCGGGCCGCTGCATCGCCACCAGCGCCTGGCAGTCGGAGGAGGCGATGCGGGCCACTGACGAAGAGCTCCACCCGATCCGCGAGCAGCTCGCCGAGACTGATGGGCGGCAGCAACCCCAAGACCGAGGAGTGGGAGATCGCAGTACTGCACCGCGACCACCGCTCGGCTGAGGGCGCCTGCGTCCGCGCGACCTGGGTGAGGGTCGACCCGGCGACCCTGGACCGGTCGATCGACGTCTACAAGCTGGCATCACTGCCGAGGCTCGAGGACCTGGCCGGCTTCTGCAGCGCCAGTCTGCTGGTCGACCGCGCCTCCGGTCGTGCGGTCTCCTCGGTGACGTACGACAGCCAGGAAGCGATGAACGGCAGCCGCGAAGCCGCCGCGTCGATGCGCTCAGCCACCGCCAAAGAAGCCGGTGCCCGAGTTATCGACGTCTGCGAGTTCGAGCTGGCCCTAGCCCACCTCCGAGTCCCCGAACTCACCTAGCCACCCACCAACGCAACCGATGCGGCCCGGACCCCATCCGGGCCGTCGCCCATCCCCGCCGCCTCCTACATCGGACGGATCCACCTACCCGAGCACTCCAATGGACCGCAGCACTCCCGGCTCGCAGCCCGGTTAGTCCATGGTGTCCAGGTGGGCCTCCAGGGCGTTGAGGCGGGTGCGCCAGAGGTCGCGGTACGGCTCCAGCCAGGCGTCGATCTCGGCGAGTGGGGCGGGGCGGAGGCGGTACCAGCGGCGCTGGGCGTCCTGGCGGACCTCCACCAGGCCGGCGTCCCGCAGTACCTTCAGATGCTTCGAGACCGCCGGCTGACTCAGCGACAGCTCCTCGACCAGCTCACCGACCGGGCGCTCGCCGGCCGCGCAGCAGGTCCAGGATCTCCCGCCGCCGCCCCTCCGCCAGCACCTCAAACGTACTTGCCATATGAGGAATATACGCCGTCCCGCGGCCGCAGAAGCGGTCAGAAGGTGTTGGCCGAAGGTCGCCGTGAAGGCTTCTTCGAACAGCCCGCGCAGATCGGAGCTGCCGTCCTCCGCGGCCCAGCGGAGTAGGGCGATGTGGACGCACCCCGAGGCAGGCGCTCGCGGCGGCGCGGGCCTGAAACTCCAGCGCGGGGTCGTCCGATCCGGCGCAGAGCGCGGCTGACGAGTGCCTCCTGGGTCGAATACTGGCTGTCGAGGTGACGAGCGCGAAGCGCCGGCGTGGAGATCATCAGTCGCAGCCGGGCGAGATGGAACTCTTTGTCGGCGATGGCCTGGTCGTAGGTCGAGGCGAGGGTTCTGGCGATGCGTACGACGAGGGACACATCCGCCGGAAGTTCGGCAACGGTCGCCGCGGCGAGCTGGTCGAACTGGTCGTACAGGACCAGGTCCTCCTTGGTGGCGAAGTGCCGGTAGACCGTCATCGCCGAGACGCCGGCGGCGAGGGCGACGTCGTTCACCGTGGTCACCTCGTACCCGCGCCCGACGAACAGCCGGATCGCGTGCCGCTGGATCGACTGCCGCGTCTCGGCCCGGCGGCGCTCCCTCAGATTCATGTGTTAGATTCTATCAAGCTGTTAGTTTCTAACACTTTGAGGGGTAGCGATGAGAACTGGACTGAACGGCAAGGTCGCGTTGGTGACGGGTGCATCGCGGGGAATCGGCCGTGCGATCGCGGAGCGGCTGGCGGCGGACGGGGCGGAGGTGGCGGTGCACTACAACCGCGACAAGGACGGCGCTGCCGAGACGCTGAATCGTGCCGGCCGGGGATTCTTGATCGGCGCCGAACTCGGAGTGCCTGGCGATGTCGACGAGTTGTTCGAACAACTCGAGTCCGGACTCGACGGGCGATCTCTCGACATCCTGGTCAACAACGCCGCCGCGTCGCCGGCCGGGCCGATCGAGACCGACGACCCGGACCAGTTCGATCGGCTGATGGCGGTGAACGTGCGAGCGCCGTACTTCCTGATCCAGCGTGCCCTGCCGATCCTGCGCGACGGTGGCCGGATCATCTCGATCTCCTCTGTCGCGACCCGGATGGCGAACCCGACCCAGACCTCCTTCGCCATGACCAAAGGCGCCCTCGAGACGATGACGCGCACGCTCGCTCAGTCCCTGGGCGCCCGCAGTATCACCGTCAATGCCGTCGCTCCGGGTGCGACCAGGACCGAAGCGAACGCACCGTTCTTCGAGACTCCAGGCCTGGTTGACGCGATCACCGCGCTGACGGCGCTCGACCGACTCGGGCGTGCTGAGGATGTCGCCGACGTCGTCGCCTTCCTGGCCTCGGACGATGCCCGCTGGATCACCGGCCAGACGGTCGACGCGAGCGGCGGTCTGTTCCTCGGGCCCCGCGTCGCCTGAGGGAGCGAGCGAGGCGGGTCGCTAGATGGTTGATTCCTTGAAGTTTGCTGGGGTGGACGCGTGTCCTTGACCGCGGGCATGAGGAGAGGGTGTCCAGGATCGATGTGTGACCAAAGAGCTGAACACCCTCCTGACGGCACTGTACGTGCTGATCGACGATCATGTGGTCCCGCCGCGCACCGGTCGGGGCCGTCGACCGCTGCTGACCGACAGCGAGCTGATCACGTTGGCGGTGGCCCAGGTGCTGCTGGGCTATCACTGCGAGCATCGCTGGATCCGGCATGTGCGCGCCAGCGCGCAGTGGCGTGGCATGTTTCCGTACCTGCCCCAGCAGCCGGGCTACCACAAGCGGCTGAAGGCCGCGCATCCGTTGCTGTGCAAGGCGATTCTGGTGCTGGCCGAGTGCTGCCCGTCGTGGTTCGACGATCTGTGGATGACCGACGCCACCCCGCTGCCGTGTGGTGCGTCGCGGGAGACGGCGAAGCGCTCCGAGCTGGCCGGCCATGCCGGTTACGGCTACTGCGCCTCGCACTCGCGTTACTACTGGGGCCTCAAGCTGTACCTGGTGTGTGCCGGCGATGGGATGCCGATCATGTGGTGTCTGGCCCACCCCAAGATCGGCGAGCGGGAGGTGGTGGCCGCGCTGCTGGAACACAACCACCACCTGATCCGCTCCGGCCAGATCCTGCTCGCCGACAAGGGCTTCGCCGGCAGGCAGTTCCAGCAGCTCACCGAGCGGATGGGGCTGCGGCTGCTGCGCCCGGACCGCAAGGACGAGACCTACCGCAACGGCAACCTCGGCGGCGTCCGCCAGTGGATCGAGTCGGTCAACCAGACCCTGAAGGGCCAGCTCGACCTCGAAGCCCACGGCGGGCGAACCCCGACCGGCGTCTTCACCCGCGTCGCCCAGCGCCTGCTCGCCCTGGCCGCCGGAATCTGGCACAACTGGAACACCGGAGTCACCAGCAAGCGATCGCTGATCGCCTACGACCACTGACAGCCTTCAAGGAATCAACCATCTAGTTGGTGAGATAGGTGACCACGGCCTGGATTCGGCGGTTGTAGCCGGCGTTATGGGTCAGGCCTAGTTGTCGAAGATCGCGTTGGAGTGCTTCTCGACGGCGCTGGAGGAGATGAACAGGCGCTGGGCGATGCCGGTGTTGTTGTGACCCTCGGCCATGACCGCGAGGACCTCGCGTTCGCGGACGGTGAGTTTCTGCAGTGGGTCGGTGTGGGTGGTCCGGGACAGGAGTTGTCGGACCACTTCGGGGTCCAAGGCCACGCCGCCGGAGCCGACCCGCTCGAGGGCTTCCAGGAAATCCTCGACACGCATCACGCGGTCCTTCAGCAGCCCGCCGGGCGCCCAGCGCCGGAGGATGTAGTCGTACGCCGAACGATCGGAGTACGGACCGAGATCCCTGAGGTTGTGGAACGTGGCGAGGCGACGCTGCTCCATCGCCGCAAGTTGCCGTGCGCAACGATGGATCGACGCCTCGAGCGAACGCCGGGCGCGCGGCGTGGCGACGACCGGGACGAGCGCGAGCGCGGACAGAACAACGAAGAGCAGCTCGACGACGGCCGTGAGCGCGCCGGACATCAGACCCGCCAGGGTCGCGATGCTCCGTCGCAGGAGGCTGTGTCGTTGCTGCATGCCCGCAAGAGTAGTGGGCACAGGACAAGAAGAAACTGTGGTTTTCCGCAGTTATGTACTGTGGAAAATCCCCCGAGAGACGGCGGTTGGCCACAATGTGCGGACAGGTTTCGCGGGCAATCCGTCGTCGGCATGTTCACGACGAATCAGGTGATGATGACCGCGCTGCAGGCGACGCACGAACCGACCGGAGGTGTGGCCGGATGGGCGATCGGCCTGATGGAGAGGCTCGGTGCGCCGGGTGCCGGGCTCGCGGTGGCGCTGGAGAATCTGTTCCCGCCGTTGCCCAGCGAGGTGATCCTGCCGCTGGCCGGGTTCGCCGCCAGTCGCGGTGACCTCGGCCTGGTCAGCGCGATCGTGTTCACCACGATCGGGTCGATCGTCGGTGCGCTCGCTCTGTACGGCGTGGGTGCCGGGCTGGGTCGTGATCGGACCAGGGCGCTGGCCGGGAAGGTGCCGCTGGTCAAGATCGAGGACGTCGACAAGGCCGAGGACTGGTTCAGCCGCCACGGGCCGAAGGCAGTGCTCATCGGCCGATTGGTGCCCGTGGTGCGAAGTCTGATCTCGGTGCCGGCCGGCGTGGAGCGGATGTCCGTGTCGCTGTTCATGACGCTGACCGCGATGGGCAGCCTGATCTGGAACTCTCTGCTGATCATCGCCGGCTACCAACTCGGTGAGCGTTGGCACCTGGTCGAGTCGTCGGTGGGCGTCTTCCAATGGGTCGTGCTCGCGGGTGCGGTGGCGGCGGTGGCGTGGTTCGTGGTTGTCAAGGTTCGGGCCAGGCGTTCGGAATCTGAGAAAGTCAAGTAAGCAGCTCGACTTTGGCTACGCTCGATCCATCACTGCCGAGCTCAGGAGATGGGTCAGATGCCCTCAGTCGCGTTCGAACCGCAGGTTGTGCCGGATCCGCCGGTGTGGCCGCAGTCTGTCGTCACCGTGGTCGGCAATCCCAGGGCTGGTTCGCGGACAGCGGTGGCGGCCGCGTCCGTCGCCGAACTGCTTGCGTCTGAGCTCGGTACGCCGTACCGGATCGACGAGCTGGTTGATTTGGTGACATTCGCGCCGGCGATCTTCCAGGGGGAGGACGCGGGGCAGGAGGAGCGGGGGGCGCTGGAGAAGGCGATCGATCTGGTGTCGTCGGCGTCCGTGATCGTGGTGGCGACGCCGGTGTACAAGGGGAGCTATACGGGGTTGCTGAAGAGCTTCCTGGATGTGTTGCGGCCGCAGGCGTTGGCGGGGGCGGTTGTGGTGCCGGTCACGGTGTCTGCGGCGCCCAGCCACAAGTTGCTGGCGGATCAGCATCTGCGGCCGGTGCTGGCGGAGCTGGGCGCGAGCGTTCCGGTGCCTGGGGTGATTCTGGAGGAACGGGATCTCGAGGATCTGCAGGTCGCGCTGTCCGGCTGGCTCCGCGCCAACGCCGGCATCATCCAGGCGACCACAATCGCCCTCCAACCGGTCGCGGAGCCGACGCCTGCCCGATAACCACACCCAGTCGCTCCGGATCGAGTGGTTGGCGGAGGTGTTGAGCTGTCTGGCTCGGTCAGTCGGCGTGGGTGGGTTGAGTCGGGGCGTGGCGGAGAGTGGTGGTGGGCAGGAGGGTTGAGCCGAAGGTGAGGATGGCGGCGGCTCCTACGATCAGCAGGTAGATCCAGAGTGGGCCGGTGGGGAGAGACGAAGTCGACACGGTGGCCGTGTAGGGGAGTAGGCAGGCCAGAGCTACCGCGGTCCCGAGGGTGATGCCGGTCAGCCAGACCAGGGTGCTTTCGGTGGTCAGCATGCGCAGGACCTGGGCGCGGGTGGAGCCGGTGAGGCGTTGGAGAGCAAACTCGCGGCGCCGGCGCAGGGTGGTCGAGACCAGCGTGTTGACGACCGAGACCGCGGTATAGGCGATCAGCATGCCGACGAGCATGTAGTTGATCCAGGCCTGCGTCTGCAGGTCTTCGGCGTTCGAGGCGACCAGGGTGTCGCGGTCCGCGACCTGTACGCCGGGGTGCTTGGCAGCGAGTGCCGTGAGGGCCGGACGTACGTCGGTGCCAGGCGTAGAGCGGACCAGGATCTGCTTGGTCAGACCGTCCGTGGTGTGAGCTGCGACGAGCGAGGCCGGCAGCACGATGGATTCGTAGCCGCGCTCGGCCGCGAACAACGCGACCACTCGCAAGTTCACTGATGCGCCGTCGCCCAACGTCATGGTGATCTCCGAGCCGACCCCGCGATCGAGCTTGGTTGCCACGTACTCGGGCAGCAGGCCACGGTCGACCCGACAAGACCCGACAGTGACCCGGCCGTCAAGCGGACCGGCGCCGTACCGTCCTGACCTTGGGCATCGACGCCCAGTACAGGTGCGCCCTCCTCGTCGAAGGGAGCGTTGCGCGGCTCGTCGATGACGCCGGTACTGCGGACGAAGGCCGAAGCGCTCGCCACACCAGGCACCTCCCGCACCTGGTTCAGCAACGCGGGGGACAGGCCTGCCGAGGAGACGAGTACGGCGTCCGCGCGCAGATCCCGGGTGAAGGCTTCGGAGGCTGCGTGGACCTGCGTGGTCTGCATGTACAGGTTGGCGGTCGAGATGCCGACGGCAAGCATCACCGGCATCACCGCGGCCGACATCGCCACCGATCGGGCCGAGACGTTGAGGATCGCGAGCCGCCCGTTGACCCGGGTCAGCGCCTGCACCGGCCAGCGCCACAGCAGGAGAACCACCTTGGTCCAGAACGGGCCGAGCAACGCGACGCCGATCGCCCAGCAGAGGATCGACGGCCCGGCGGTCGCACCCGCGGGCGGACCGGTCATGACTGTCGCGGTGACGATCAGCAGGGCCAGACCGCCGCCGAGGAACAACAGACCGAAGAGCAGACGCACCCAGCTGAACCACTTGCGCTGCAATGACGCCTCCATGAGCGCCTCGACCGGGCGGATCTTGGCCGAGCGACGGCCCGCGATCAGGGCGGCCCCGATGGCGGCGAGTACGGCGGCTCCCGCGCCGGCGACGAACGGGATCCAGCCCTGGGAGAACTCGACGTACGGCGGGGCGACACCGTGCGATCCGAGTTGCTCGAAGAGGAAGCGGCCGAGGAAGACGCCGGGTACGGCGCCCAGCAGCACAGCGGGAAGCGCGACGAGCAGGGCCTCACCGAGGATCATCCGCCGTACCTGGCCCGGTGTCGTGCCGATGCCGCGCAGCAGGGCGAACTCGTGCTCGCGGTGCTGGGCGGACAGGGCCAGCGTGGACGCGACCACGAACATCATCGTCATCGTCGCGATACCGCCGAACGAGCCGGCGATCGAGATCAGCGCGACCCGCTGCGACTCCCCGCCGACCTGCTCGGCCAGGCCGCGGTCGATCCCGGTGCGGACGGTGATCCCGGCGTCGAGCGCCTCGATCCGGTCCTTGACCGCGTCAACATCGGTGCCGGGGGCAACCAGTACGCCGACGTCCGCGAAGCTGGCCGGATTGTCGACAATACGCGCGGCCTCGCGGTCGGAGAAGAAGCTGTGACCCGCGGGACCGGCGGCCAGGCCGCTGACCGTGAAGGTCGCCGGCTCGCCCTTGATCACGAAGGTGACGCGATCGCCGACCTTCGCAGCGGACCCCGTGGCGACGACCTGGCCGGTTCGAGGAGCATGACCCGAGGTCAGCCGGTACGGCGCCAACGCCGCACTCGACCAGTTGTGGCCCTCGGTAGCACCTGAACCGAAGGCCGCGAACGTGTACTCGCCGATCGCGGCCGAAACACCTTCCACAGAACGGATCTTGGCTACAACCGGAGCCGGGACACCGACGCGTTCTGGCAACGGCGTTGCGTCCTCAGCGCCCGGGCGGAGGTGAGTTTGCTTGCCGGTGACAACGATCGGCGCGGCGGCGAGGCGTTCCGGCGCGACGTTGGAACGGATGCCGGTCTCCATCAGGCCGCCGCAGGCCATCACGATCGCCGTACCGAGGACGACCGCGATGAACGTGGCGATGAAGCCGCCCTTGCGGCGTACGAAGCGGCGACCGGGTCGTGGGTGACCATCACGACGGTCTGGCCCTGGGTGCGAACCGGCTCGCGGAGCAACTCGAGGACGTCGGCGGCGGTCTGGGTGTCGAGGGCGCCGGTGGGTTCGTCGGCGAAGATCACCGCGGGTCGGGCGACCAGCGCACGGGCGATCGCGACGCGCTGCTGCTGACCTCCGGAGAGTTCGCCGGGGCGATGCGTGTGGCGATCGCCGAGGCCGACGCGTTCGAGCACCTCTCGGACGGCGTTGCGGTTGGCGCGGCGGCCGTCGAGTTCCTGCGGCAGGCAGACGTTCTGCCAGACGGTGAGTGCGGGCAGCAGGTTGAACGACTGGAAGACGAAGCCGATGCGCTCGCGGCGGAGCTCGGTCAGCCTGCGCTCGTTGAGGTCGGCAAGCGGCTGGTCGTCGATGTGGACGCTGCCCGAGGTCGGCCGGTCGAGGCCGGCGGCACAGTGCAGGAAGGTGCTCTTGCCGGAACCGGACGGTCCCATCACCGCCGTGAAGGTGCCGCGCGCGAAGCTGATGGAGATGCCGTCGAGGGCGGTGTCGGCGTTGCCGCCGCGGCCGTAGACCCGTCGTACATCCTGCAGTACGACCGAATGGTCGCTCCTGCTGACAACTTCCCTCGTGCGCCTCATGCGTGGGCTCCTCGCGTCTTCAGGTGGACGCCAATGACGCTACGGAGCGCGAGCCGCGGCCCCCAGGGTGCTGGACCGCCGCCGATGGTGGGTGAAACTCCACCCCCACCCGGCGCAACCGCCCGGGGGAGTCAGCGGAGCAGTGCGCGGAGACCGGCGGCGTAGCTCTCGGGGGTGATGTCGCCGAGCATCAGCCGCTGGAGCAGGAAGCCGGGAACGAACCCGAACAAGACCTGGCCGACGTACTCGGGGTTGGCGTCGGCATCGATCGTGCCGTCCTCCTGGGCCTTGTGGGCGACCGCGACGAAGTGCCCCCGGAGCTGGGTGTACTTCCCCCGGGCGACGCCGAGGATCACGTCGTTGTGCATCGCCTCCGCCCAGGCCTGGATGGCGACCCGGGTCACGTCGCCGCCCGGTCGCTCGGCGACCATCACGATGTGGTGCAGTGCCGCCTCCAGGGCGGCGTACGGAGTGAGCGGTTCCTCGGCCGCGAGCAGCTTCTCGAACAACTCGTCGACGCTGCTCAACGCGTCCTCCGCGATGGCGGCGAGGATCTCCTCCTTGCTCTTGAAGTAGCCGTAGACCGCACCGGCGGACAGACCCGACTCGCGGATCACGTCGGCCATCGTGGACTTGTGGAAGCCCTGCTCGGCGACGCACCGGCGTGCCGCGGCGACGATCTGCGCGCGGCGGGCCAGGCGGTGTTCCTCGGTGACCTTCGGCATGTGCGGAACATAAAACCGAATGTCCGTTCTTGACAAGTCGCCGCCTCAGGGGTCACGCTCGAATCAATAAAGAACGGTCATTCGGTTTTATCGAACAAGGAGTCCCCCTCATGTCCGCTCAGCTGACCGGGCACCACCCCGATCAAGTGCCCGAACACGCCCCGGAACACGCCGCCGACAATCGTCAGCGACCGCCGCTGGTCGTCGTCGTCACCCTGCTGACCGCCCTGCTCACCGTGCTGCTGATCGCCTTCGCCTGGCCGGCCGCGCGCTCCGGACCACGTGACGTCCCGCTGGCTGTGGTGGGACCAGAGCCGGCCGTCGCTCAGGCCGCGCAGGGTCTCGAGCAGGCGATGCCGGGTGGTTTCGAGCTGTCCGCCGTACCGGATCGGGCTGCCGCGGTGCAGAAGATCGAGGATCGGGAGGTGTACGGCGCCATCGTGCTCGACCCGCGGCAGCCGGAGGTGCTGACCGCGTCGGCCGGTGGTCCCGCGGTCGCGCAGATCCTCACGCAGCTGGCGGGCCGGCTGTCGCCGGAGGCACCGGCGAAGGTGACGGACGTCGTACCGCTGCCGGCTGACGATCCGCGCGGTGCGGGCCTGGCCGCAGGTGCGTTGCCGCTGGTGCTCGGCGGGATCGTCGCGGCTGCCTTGCTGACTCAGCTCGTCCGGAGTGGGGCGAAGCGGATGGCCGGTGCGGTGGTCTTCGCGATCACCGGTGGTCTCGCGTTGGCCGCCGTACTGCAGTTCTGGCTCGGATCGTTCGAGGGCAGCTACCTCGCCAACTCGGGTGTCATCGCGCTGTCGATCGCGGCCGTCAGTCTCACGCTGCTGGGGCTGGAATGGCTGCTCGGCCGGCCGGGGCTCGCGCTCGGCGCGGCCGTGATGATGCTGCTCGGCAACCCGCTTTCCGGGATGACCAGTGCGCCTGAGATGCTGCCGAGCGGCTGGAGTGCGCTGGGGCAACTGCTTCCGCCGGGAGCCGCTGGTACGGCGCTTCGTTCGGTGAGCTTCTTCGATGGCGCCGGAGCGGCCGGGCCATTCGTCGTACTGACGTGCTGGCTCGCGGCCGGACTGATCCTCTGTGGCCTCGGGGCGCTGCGGTCCCAGCGCGTCGTACATGCCCGTCACGAGGCGAAGCCGGTTACTGTCTGAGCGTATGACATTGCGGTGACCGGATCGTTACGAGCCGATTACCGCGTCAGCGCCTGCCTACCGGGACAACGTTGTCTGTCAAGCATTGACTTCGGCTGCCTCAGCCTCCTACGGTCGCGAGAAAGCCCAGCGGTTTTGGGTCGGGGTACCGGTATGACAACGATTGCCCGAAGGTGGACGTGATGGTGACTAGGAAACGTTTCAAAGCAGCCGCCGTGGTGAGCGCGCTGCTGTTGGCGGTCTCGGCCTGCAGCCAGGGCTCGACGACCGGAGCCGGAGGCGGGCGGCTCGCAGAGCGCCGGTCCGGCGAACCTCAAGATCGCGTACCAGCAGTGGGGCCCGGGCGTGGTGATGAAGAACTTCCTCACCGGCGTCAAGACCGAGTACGAGGCGGCCAACCCTGGCTCGAAGGTCGAGCTCCTGCCCATCGTGGCGAGTGAGAACGACTACTACACCAAGCTGCAGCTGATGATGCGGTCGCCGAACACCGCGCCGGACGTGGTCTACGAAGACACCTTCCTGATCAACTCGGACATCACCGCCGGCTACCTGCGGCCGCTGGACGACTACATCAAGAACTGGGATCAGTGGGGCCAGTTCCAGGACACCGCGAAGGGGGCGGCGAAGGCACTGGACGGCAAGACCTACGGCGTACCGGACGGCACCGACACGCGGGCGCTCTGGTACAACAAGCAGCTGTTCGCCAAGGCCGGCCTGCCCGCCGACTGGCAGCCGAAGACGTGGGACGACGTACTCTCCGCCGCCCGCACGATCAAGGAGAAGGTCCCCGGCGTCATCCCGCTGAACGTGTACTCCGGGAAGCCGATGGGTGAGGCCTCGGCCATGCAGGGCTTCGAGATGCTGCTCTACGGCACCAAGGACTCGCTCTACAACAACGACCAGCAGAAGTGGGTCGTCGGCAGCCAGGGCTTCAAGGACTCGCTGAACTTCATCAAGACCATCTACAGCGAAGGCATCGCGCCGACGCCGAAGCAGGCGCTCGACCCGAACATGGGGAGTAAGGTCGGCACCGAGCTGCTGCCCGGCGGCAAGCTCGCGATCGCGCTCGACGGCTCCTGGATCTACGGCAACTGGCAGAAGACCGGCGCGAAGCCGTGGCCGCAGTGGAGCGAAGTCCTCGGCCAGACCGCAATGCCGACACAGGACGGCGGCGGGAAGGGCAAGGTGAGCCTGTCCGGCGGCTGGACCTGGGCGATCCCGGCCAAGTCGAAGAACCCGGACGCGGCCTGGAACCTGATCAAGACGCTGCAGACGCAGAGGAACGCGGCCAAGTACGCCACCGACGGCGCGCAGATCGCGGTCCGCAAGGACGTCGCCTCCGACGAGACCTACAAGTCGTCCGCGAAGAGCACCCAGTTCTTCACCGACCTGGTCTCGGTCACCGTGTACAGGCCGGCGTACGCCGAGTACCCGAAGGTCTCCAACGAGATCATCACCGCGATGGAGGCGGTGATGACCGGGCAGTCGTCACCGGACGAGGCGGCGAAGAACTACGACGAAGCCGTCGAAGGCATCGTCAGCAAGGACAAGACGACCACGGAAAGCGGCGGACAGTAGCCCGGTCTCCGATTGCCCCGTCTGACGAAGGAACCTCCCCTGTGACGACGACAGTCGCTCCCACCGCGGCCAAGCCCGCTCCGTCCGGTAAGAAACCCGGACGGAACGGGCGGCCGCGAGGCGCCAAGCTGGTCAAGATGTTGCCGCTCTCACCGGCGATCGGACTGATGCTGGTCTTCCTGGCCGGCCCGATCATCTACTGCCTGTACGCGGCGTTCACCAACATGGCGCTCACCGGCACCGGCGCGCAGAACGTGCAGTTCGTCGGGCTGGACAACTTCCGCAAGGCGTTCGGCAGCGGCGCGTTCACCAACGCGATCTGGCTGACCCTGGTGTTCACGCTGATCTCCGCGATCATCGGCCAGAACACCCTCGGACTCGGCCTGGCGCTGCTGATGCGCAGGTCCACCAAGGTGGTCCGCAACTTCGTCGGTACGGCGGTGATCGGTGCGTGGGTGCTGCCCGAGGTGGTGGCGGCGTACCTGCTCAGCGCGTTCTTCAACGAAGAGGGCACGCTGAACGTGATGCTGAACAGGGTCGGCCTGCCCGGCCAGGACTGGTTGTACGCGGCACCGATCATCGCGGTGTCGCTGGCCAACATCTGGCGTGGTACGGCGTTCTCGATGCTGGTGTACTCCGCGGCGCTGAGCGAAGTACCGAAGGAGATCGAGGAGTCGGCCGCGATGGACGGGGCGACCGGGTTCCGGAGGCTGCTGTTCGTCACGCTGCCGATGATCAGCCGGGCGATCATGACCAACCTGATGCTGATCACGCTGCAGACGCTGAGCGTGTTCGGCCTCATCTTCGCGATGACCCGCGGCGGGCCCGGCACCAAGAGCCAGACGCTGCCGCTGTACATGTACGAGCAGGCGTTCAGCTTCTCCCAGATCGGCTACGGTACGGCGATCGCCCTGGTGATGCTGCTGATCGGCGCGGTGTTCTCGCTGATCTACCTGCGTGGACTCAACTCGGAGGCCGCATGACAGTGTCATGGCCACGCCTCCGGCGCGGCGGATCACGGGGCTTTGACTCCCGTCCTTCCCTCGTCGCTGCGGTCGCTTCGCTCCCTCCACTCCTCAGTCCAGGCCGGGAGGCCCCGTGATCGCCCGCGACAGGATCAGCAAGTTGTCCGCCAACCTTGTGCTGTTGGCGATCGGCGTGCTGTTCGTGCTGCCGCTGCTCTGGGTGCTGTTCGCGTCGATCAACCGGACCGCCGGGTTGCGGGTCGAGTTCCCGACGAGTCCGACGCTCGGTAACTTCAAGGCGGTGTTGAACACCGACACGACGTACCGGCCGGTGCTCAACGGCGTGATCCTGTGCGGTGGTGCGGCACTGCTGACGATGATCTGCGCGGTGCTGGCGGCGTACCCGCTGTCCCGCTTCAAGTCGAAGTTCAACCGGCCGTTCCTGCTGACCGTGCTGTTCTGCACCGGGTTGCCGATCACCGCGGTCATGGTGCCGGTGTACGGCCTGTTCGTGCAGCTCAACCTGGTCGACACGCTCGGCGGCACGATCATGTTCATGGCGACGAGTTCGCTGCCGTTCGCGATCTGGCTGACGAAGACGTTCATGGACGGCGTACCGATCTCTCTCGAGGAAGCTGCCTGGGTCGACGGCGCCGGCAGCATGCAGGCGCTGCGGTCGATCGTGCTGCCGCTGATGTGGCCCGGGATCGCGGTGGTGCTGATCTTCACCTTCATCGGCATGTGGGGCAACTTCTTCGTCCCCTTCATGCTCCTGCTGTCGCCCGAACGGCTGCCGGCCTCGGTCAGCATCTTCACGTTCTTCGGGCAGTACGGCGAACCCAATTACGGTCAACTGGCCGCCTACTCACTGATCTACACCATGCCCGTCCTGCTCCTGTACCTGCTCCTGAGCCGCAAACTGGGCGGCGCCTTCGCCCTCGGCGGCGCGATCAAGGGCTAGTACGACGGAGTCTCGGTCGGTGCGTTGTTGCGCTGATCTCGTTGAGCGTTGATCAGGTGTTGGATCGCTCCGCCAGTGTCCGGTGGGTTTCTTGCCAGAACTCGAGTTTCTGGGAGAAGGTCCAGTCCCACTGGGCGTCCGGCTTGGCTTCGGCGTAGCGGTCGAGGGCGATCGGGGCCAAGGTTCCCGTTGATTCCGGAACGCTGTCGACGACCAGGGAGAGTCGGACGACGAAGGTGACCAGCCGGGTGAGCCGGGCGTGGTCGTGTGAGATCTCGAGCTCCTTCAGTTGGCCGCGGAGCTGTTTGATCGTGCGCAGCGCCGTACGACGTTCGGCCCGGCCTGGTGCTGCGGTGAGCTCGTCGGGCGGGATGCCGAGGAGCTCTGCCAGATCGTCCAGCGGGACCTCGGTGGCGGCCGCGGTGGGCTTGCGCAGCAGGCGTGGTTTGTCGGCCTGGAGTCGTTCGGCGATCAGGTCGAGCAGCTCGTCCAGGCCGCGGACGACCCCGGGCAGTGCGACATCGGCGGTCCTTCGCCGGCTGCTTGCCAGTGCGCTGATTCGGTCGTGGTCGGCCTCCACCACAGTCCGCAAGGTCGGCGGCCAGTCGTCCAGGCCGACGAGCTCTTCATGCCGCGGCGCGGACGGGTTGAGGTCACTCGCGTTGAGCGGCTTGGCGCCGGAGCGCGCCGCGGTGATCCCCTCTTCGATCTTCTTCTGCGGACCCGGAACGATTGAACTCACCCACCCACCCTACGCAGCTCCCAGCCCAACGGACACCGCTTCGCCGCGGCTGTCCTCTTTGCCGACGAGCTGATGATCGAGCCTCGCCGAGTCGTGGATTTCGGTCGGGGATCGGGCCCGGAGGCAACGAGAATCGACGGCTCGGTGAGAGGGCTGCCGGCTCGCGCGTGATCAGGTGGAGGAGTGGCGCTTGGGCGGTTGTGGGCGGTTACTTAGTGTCAGGGATTTAGGGAGGGATCCATCACAAGCTGTGACCGTTGAGGTCTGCCGATTCGGGGTGGATTTCGCTACCTTTGGGTATTGGTCCCTCGATCTGCAGGAGGCTCCGTGAAGATCAACGACGTACTGCGCGGCAAGGGCAACCAGGTCGTCACCATCTCCCCAGAAGCCACTGTCACGGAACTGCTGACCTTGCTGGCCGACCACAACATCGGCGCCGTCGTGGTGAGTGCGGACGGGTCCGCCGTGGCCGGCATCGTCTCCGAGCGCGACGTCGTGCGGCTGTGGAACGGCACCCCGGACGCGGGAGAGGTCCGGGTCAGCTCGATCATGACGGCTGAGGTCGTCACCTGCGGGCCGGACGAGCACATCGACAACCTGATGCGGCTGATGACGGATCGCCGGATCCGGCACGTCCCGGTCGTGGTCGACGGTGCGCTGACCGGTCTGGTCAGCATCGGCGACGTGGTCAAGTCCCGGATCGGTGAGCTCGAGTTCGAACGCGAGCAACTCTCGAACTACATCAGCAGGTAATTCGCGGCGGAGGCGCGGCCGGAGTCTAGAGTCCGTCCATGGAATCGACACGTCCCACGGACGGCGACCCCGGTACGCCGTCCTCCGGGCAGCCTCCCTACGCCGAAGCACCTCAGCACGCCGGGCAGCAGGGAAAGTGGCCAGGGCTGACGGCCGTCCAGACGGCCGCGGAGAAGAGCTGCGTCGACCGGTGGACGGCGACGGGCGAGCAGCTCCCGGACGCGTCGGACATCATTTACCTGCACCCCATCGAGACCGGCTGGAGCCTCGGCGACCGCGGCACGACCTGCCTGGTCACGCCGAAGTAGCAAAGACCAGCACTGCCATTCCGAGCAGGAACAGCAGACCGAGGCCGAGGAGTGCGGTGCCGATGAGGCCGCAGATCTGGCCCGCCTGCGCCATCCCCCGGTTGTTGTAGACGCCGGGGGATGCGTCGATCTCGGCGAGCGCCTGGCTGCCGAGCCACCAGGCGACCGGCGAGACGATCAGCAGGCCGGTGCAGAGCGCGATCGCGCCGAGCACGAGTGAGACCGTGGCCTGCGAGTGGTCGCGGAGGATGCCGTACGCGGGCTGGTTCGGGAATCCGGGCTGGAGCGGGTAGGCCGGCGACCAGAAGGTGTGGGTCCGGTCCGTCGCGTCGGTAGGACGATCCGTGAACGACATGCTGCTCCTCTGCTCAATGCCCCCGGTGACTGAGCAGAGGCGGGCAGGTCCGTCAGCTCAGTTCGATCAGGTCGCCCAGCGCGAGCTCGGTGAGCTGTGGCCGGACGTCCTTCGCTTCCCCTACGACGACGACCAGCAGGCCGTTGGTTCCGACGTACCGGCGGTAGGCCTCGGTGGCCTCGGCGGCGGTGGTGGCGGCGATCTGGGTCAGGTAGGTGTCGGCGAAGCCGATCGGTACGCCGTTCGCGATGTTGCTGCCGACCTGCTGGGCGACCGAGTCAGCCTGCTCGTACCGCAGCGGGGCGGTCCGGATCAGGCTGTCCTTCGCCTCCTGGACCTCCTGCTCGGTCAGCCCGTCACGCGCCTCCCGCAGGATCCGGAGGGCGTCGCTGATCGCGGCACCGGTCACCTCGGTCCGTACGGCGCCGCCGAGGCTGAACGTGCCGCCCTTACGCGGCGCGGCGAAGCTGGTCCGCGTGCCGTAGGTGTAGCCCTTCTCCTCGCGCAGCACGGTGTCGACGCGGGAGGTGATCGTGCCGCCGACCACGTGGTTCGCGACCGCGGCCGCACCCCAGCGCGGGATCGCGGCGGTCCGGACCGGCGCAGCCGATCAGGAGCTGGCTCTGCACAGACCCCGGCCGGTCGACCAGTACGACGCGATCGCCCGGGAGATAGAGCGGCTCCGGCGTCTCCACCGCCGGCCCGGCCGCAGAGGTCCAGCCGCCGAACGCCTCGTCGATGATCCCGGCCACGTCCACGCCGGTCGCGTCACCGGCGAACAGGATCTGCGCCCGGCCGGGGCCGATGTTGTCCCGGTAGAACTCGGCCACCTGCACGTTGGACAGCGGCCGGATCGTGTCCGGCGTCCCCGCGGTCGGGCGGGATCGGCGCGTCGACTGGTCGAACAGGTGCGCCGCGAACGCTTCGCGGGCGCGGTAGCCGGCATTCGCCCGCTCCTGGTTGATCTCGCCGAGCCGGATCGTCACGTGCCGGCCGACGTCGGCCTGGTTGAACGCCGGCTGGGTGACCGCCTCGGCGAGCAGCTTCACCGCCGGGGCCAGGTGCGACACCGGCACCGAGATCTCCACGTGCAGCGCGTCCGAGCTGACATCCACGCCGTACGCCGCGCCGTGCCGCTCGAGGGCGGCCGCGAACTCGTTCGCCGACCGCAGCTCGGTGCCCTCGTCGAGGGTCCGGGACATGATCGTCGCGACGCCCTCGAGCTCACGCGGCTCGGCGATCAGCGGCATCGCGATCGTCACCCGGACAGTGGCGACGTACTGGCCCGGGCGGTCGAAGACATGCACCGGGGTGCCGGCGGCGGTCGCCGTGGTGATCGACTCCGGGAACTTCCACGGACGTGGGGCGCCGACGGCCGGCGGGGTGGTCAGAACCTGGTTCATGCCTGCTCTCCTGCCGTTCCTTCGGCGGTCTCGGTACGGCGGTAGGTCACCTGGGCGCGGCCGGACGCGCGGACCCACTTCGCGGCGGCGGCCTGCACCTGCTCGACAGTCACCGCTCTGACCTGGTCGATCCGGGTATTGATCCGGTTCGGGTCGCCGAACAGCAGCGCGTGGTGGGAGATCTCGTCGGCCCGGCCGGCGCAGGTGGCCAGTTGCTCCAGCCAGTCCCGCTCGGCCTGCGCCTGAACGGTGGCCAGCTCGTCCTCGGTGATCCCGCCCTCGGCCAGCTTCTCGATCTCCTCGAGCAGCGCGTCCTCGACCTTCTGCAGTTCGACGCCGTCGGAGGCGATCCCGGTCAGCGTGCCGAACGACACGCCGCCGATCAGCGGCAGCGCGCCGCCGGAGACCGACTGCGCGATCTGCTCGTCGCGGACCAGCCGGCGGTTCAGCCGGCCGCTCTGGCCGGCGGCGAGGATGTCGAGCGCGAGACCGGCCGCGTCCAGCTCCGGCGTGCCGTCGACCGGCAGCCGGAACATCATCGTGATCAGGTCGGACGGTACGTCGGAGACGACGTCGTCACGCAGTACGTCGGTCAGCGGGCCGATCGTGCCGTCCGGGGCGGCCGGCGGCGTGGGGATCGCCGGCAGGTGGCCGAAGAACCGCTTGGCCGCGTCGAAGGCGTCGTCCTCGGAGACGTCACCGACGATCGTCAGGACGGCGTTGTTCGGGCCGTAGTACTTGCGGAAGAACGCGTGCACGTCCGCCACCGAGGCGGCGTCGAGGTCGGCCATCGAGCCGATCGTCATATGCGCGTACGGGTGGTCGTCCGGGAAGGTGAGCTTGACCAGCCGCTCGTAGGAGTCGCCGTACGGGCGGTTGTCGTAGCTCTGCCGCTTCTCCTCCTTGACCACGTCGCGCTGGTTGTCCAGGTTCTCCAGGTTCACCGCGTCGAGCAGGTAGCCCATCCGGTCCGCCTCGAGCCACAGGGCCAGGTCGAGTCCGCCGCTGGGCAGCGACTCGAAGTAGTTGGTCCGGTCGAAGAAGGTGCTCGCGTTCAGGCTGGCACCGGCCGTCTCCAGCAGGCTGAAGTGCTGGCCGGACGCGACATTGCGCGACCCCTGGAACATCAGGTGCTCGAACAGGTGCGCAAAACCGGTCAGTCCCGGCGGCTCGTGGCGCGATCCGACGTCGTACCAGAGGTTCACGGCGACGATCGGTACGGCGCGGTCAGAGCTGACGACGACACGGAGGCCGTTGTCCAGCGTCTGCTCCGCGATGGGGTAGGTCAAGGACATGCCAGCCACCCTACGTGGTCCCCGAATTCTCCGCGTGGATGTCGATCTGGCGCAGGCTCAGGCATCGGAGTGGTAGATGCTGGACCTGGGAAGCGGGTCCGGCCGGTGCGAAGGAGAGTGAGACCAGTGGGCAAGTACCTGGTGATGATCTACGACGACGAGTCGGCGTGGGCCGCGGCGGACCCCTCGGCGGCCGAGCTCAACCACAAGCGTCACACGGAGTTCGCGGAGGCCAACGGGTCGGCGCTGCGGGGTGGCGCCCAGCTGGCGGAGAGCAGCACCGCGACGTCGATCCGCTCGGACGGCAGCGGTGGCTTCGTCGTCACCGACGGGACCTTCGCCGAGACCAAGGAAGTGATCGGCGGGTACTACATCATCGAGGCGGCGGACCTGGACGAGGCGCTGGCCATCGCCAAGCAGGTGCCGTCCCCGATGGGCGGGGTCGAAGTGCGGCCCATCCTCGGCATGTGATGAACAGCCTCGGCGTGTGAACACCATCAGTACCGGCGCGGTCGCCAGGGCGGTCCAGGAGGCTCACGAGAGCGAATGGGCCTTCGTCCTGGCGGCCACGGCCCGGGTCGCGGCGGACCTGGACCTGGCCGAGGACTGTGTGCAGGACGCCTACGCCAAGGCACTGGTGCACTGGGAGGAGCAGGGCATCCCGCGTCGTCCGGGTGCCTGGCTGACGACGGTGGCCACCCGGCGGGCGCTCGAGCATCGGCGGCGGGCCGCGGTGTCGGAGCGCAAACTGCCGTTGCTGATGCCGGATCCGATGGACGACGCGGAGGTCGCGGCCGGTGTCTTCCCGGACGACCGGCTGCGGCTGGTGTTCACCTGCTGCCACCCGGCGCTGGCCCAGGAGGCGCAGATCGCCCTGACCCTGCGGCTCGTCTGCGGGTTGTCGTCGGCCGAGATCGCGAAGGCCTTCCTGGTCAAGGAGACCGCGATGCAGGCCCGGATCACGCGGGCCAAGCACAAGATCTCTCAGACGGGCATCGCCTACCGGATCCCGCGGCTGACCGATCTGCCGGAGCGCATCGACGTGGTGCTGGACGTCGTACACCTGGTGTACACCGCGGGGCACACGGCGGCGGATGGGAACGGGCTGTCGCGGCCGGATCTGGCTCGGCGTGGGTTGGATCTCGGGCGGATGGTGCGGCTGCTGCTGCCGGACAGCGGTGAGGCGGCGGCGCTGCTGGCGTTGCTGTTGCTGACACAGGCGCGACAGGCGGCCCGGGTCGACGATGCCGGGCAGCTGGTGTTGATGGAGGACCAGGACCGGGCGTTGTGGGATGGATCGCTGATCGCCGAAGGGCTTGAGCTTGTGCACGAGGCGCTGGCCCGGCCGGCCGGGCGATTCGGGTTGATGGCCGCGATCGCCGCCGTCCATGCCGAGGCGGAGCGGTGGGAGGACACCGACTGGGCGGAGATCCTCGGGCTGTACGACCTGCTGCTGGCTCGCTGGCCGTCGCCGGTGGTCGCGCTCAATCGCGTGGTGGCGTTGAGTTATGTCGACGGTCCGGAGGCGGGGTTGGCCGCGTTGCAGTTGCTGGCCGACAACCCGGCGTTGTCGACCTACCCGTACCTCGCGTCCACGCGGGCCGAGCTGCTTCGTCGTACCGGCCGGGATGTCGAGGCGCGCGCGGCGTACGAGGAGGCGTTGGCGTTCACGAGCAACGTTGTCGAGGCAGAGTTCCTGACCCGGCGGATCAGGCGAGACGCTTGAGAACCTCGTCGTGCAGGCGGCCGTTGGTGGCGACTGCGTTGGGGCCGTTCGGACCGGACACGCCGTCGACCGAGGTGAACTTGCCGCCGGCCTCGTCGACGATGATCGCGAGCGCGGCCATGTCGTACAGGTTCAGCTCGGGCTCGGCGGCGATGTCGACCGCGCCTTCCGCGACGAGCATGTAGGACCAGAAGTCGCCGTACGCACGGGTCCGCCAGCAGGAGTCCATCAGGTCGGCCCACTGGTTCTTCTTGCCGAGCTTCTCCCAGCCCTTGAGTGAGGCGTAGGACAGCGAGGCGTCCTCGATCTTGCTCACGTCGCTGACCCGGCACGGCTGCGACGAGTGCAGCGCGCGGCCGGTCCACGCGCCGTCGCCGTACGACGCCCACCAGCGCTTCCCGAGTGCGGGAGCCGAGACCACGCCGACGACGACCTGGTCCTCGATCATCAGGCTGATCAGCGTGGCCCAGACCGGGACACCGCGGATGTAGTTCTTGGTGCCGTCGATCGGGTCGACCACCCAGCGCCGCACCCCCCAGCCGGTGGTGCCGTCCTCCTCGCCCACGAACGCGTCCCGCGGGCGGGCCCGGGCGAGCGTCTTGCGCATCACGTCCTCGACCCGCTTGTCCGACTCACTCACCGGGGTCAGGTCCGGCTTGGTGGCCACGTGCAGGTCGAGCGCCTTGTAGCGGTCCATCGTGGTCGAGTCCGCGTCGTCGGCCAGGATGTGGGCGAGCCGCAGGTCATCCGTGTGCGAAGGCATGCCGGAAGGCTAACCTGACCCGCCGCCGAGCGGTGCGGCTGTCCGCAAAGGTTGCGGAACGGTTGCGGCGCGAATTGAACCGAACGGGTTCGTTGAACGTGCAGTTAGTGTCTGATCACGTCGCGACTGCCCTGGAGGCGTCAATGTTCGAGCGCTTCGGTGACCTGCCACTGCATGTGCTGGTGATCCACGCCGCGGTGGTCGTACTGCCGGTGGCCGCCCTCACTGCGATCGCCTTCGCGGTGCTGCCGCGCTGGCGCTGGTTGCTCCGCTGGCCGGCCCTGCTGCTCGGCGTCGGTGCGCTGGTACTGGCGTATGTCGCGAAGGAGAGCGGGGAAGCCTTCGTCGCCGCCGTTCCGACCCTGGAGCAGGCGGTGCGGGTGCACCAGGAGCGGGGCGACCTGCTGTTCTGGTTCTGCCTGATCTTCGCGGTGGTTGCGGTCGCCGCGGTCCTGCTGCTCGGCGGACCGTCCGCGCTGGCCAGCGGAAAGGGTGCCAAGGCAACGAAGAGCAAGCCGCTCGAGTTGCTGACCAGCGCCGCCGTCGTGGTGATCGGCGTACTGGTCATCTGGCAGACCGTCCGCACCGGCGACGCGGGCGCGAAAGCCGTGTGGGACGGGCAGTTGCCGCCTAAGTAGCGTCCGGCTGGGGCTCTGCTGACTGGGCGGGCGGACTCTCGCGGCCCTCCCGGCTGGCGAGCAGGCGGCGGAACGAGGCGACCCGCTCCATGTCGACGCCTTCGGCTTCGTCGAGCGCACAGTCGGGGGCTGTTTCAGTGTGGGTGCAGCCACGCGGGCAGTCCCGTGCGACCTCGGCCAGGTCGGGGAAGGCGTTGATGAGCTGGTCGGGCTGCACGTGGGCCAGGCCGAACGAGCGGATGCCCGGGGTGTCGATGATCCAGCCGCCGTCGGGCAAACGCAGTACCAGGGCTGTCACCGAGGTATGACGTCCTCGGCCGGTCACCTCGTTGACCACGCCGATCGCGCGGTCGGCACCGGGGATCAGGCCGTTGACCAGGGTCGACTTGCCGACGCCGGAATGCCCGACCAGGACGCTGGTGCGATTGTCCAGTTGCTCGTGGAGTTCGCTGAGGTCGCCGCCCTGCCGGGTTGCGACCGACTCGACGCCGAGTGGGCGGTAGATCGACAGCAGCGGGTCGGGATCGGCGAGGTCGGTCTTGGTGAGGCAGAGCAGCGGCCGCATCCCGGCGTCGTACGCGGCGACCAGGAAGCGGTCGATCAGGCCGGTCCGCGGTTCGGGGTTGGCGACGGCGACCACGATGACGAGCTGGTCCGCGTTCGCCACCAGGGCGCGCTCGACCGGGTCGTCGTCATCGGCCGACCGGCGCAGCAGCGTCTTCCGGGGGAGGACCTCGACGATGCGGGCCAGCGTGCCCTCGTCGCCGCTCGCATCGCCGTCGAGTTTGACCAGGTCGCCGACGATCACGCCCTTGCGGCCGAGCTGGCGGGCCTTCATCGCGGTGACGACTCGATCGCCGGGCTCGACCCAGCAGGTGTAGCGGCCGCGGTCGCGGGTGATGACGAACCCGGTGACGGCGTCGTCGTACGAGGGGCGGTCCTTCGTCCGCGGCCGGGTCCGGCGCTTCGGCCGGTCGTACCGGGCCTCCTCGTCGTACCGCGACATCAGCCGACGAGCTCCGACCAGAGTTCGGGGAACTCCGGCAGCGTCTTCGCCGTGGTCGCGATGTTCTCGATCTCCAGGCCGTCGACGAGCAGCCCGAGTACGGCGGCCGCGTGCGCCATCCGGTGGTCGTGGTACGTGCCGAAAAGCCCGCCGCGCAAGGGTTTCGGACGGATCTCCAGCCCGTCGGCCGTCTGCGTCACGTCACCACCGAGCGCGTTGAGCTCCTGCTCGAGCGCCGCCAGCCGGTCGGTCTCGTGGTTGCGCAGATGCGCGATCCCACGCAGGTACGACGGTCCGTCCGCGAAGGCAGCCACGGCCGCGATGACCGGCGACAGCTCACCGACGTCGCCCAGATCCAGGTCGACACCCTGCACCCGGCCGGTGCCGCGCACGGTCAGACCGTCGCCGGTCCGGGTCACCTCGGCGCCGAAGCGGCTGAAGATGTCGGGTAGTTGGTCGCCTGGCTGGGTGGTCTGCGCCGGCCAGCCGGTCACGGTGACCTCGCCGCCGGTGAGGACGGCCGCGGCCAGGAACGGCGCGGCGTTGGACAGGTCCGGCTCGATCGTCGTGTCCAGCGCCCGGATGGGGCCAGGAGCAACGACCCAGCGGTTCGGCTCGCTGTCGTCCACCTGGACACCACGCTCGCGCAGCATCCCGACCGACATGTCCAGGTGCGGCTGCGACGGCACCGGCTTCCCGTCGTGGCGGATGTCGACGCCCTCGTCGTACCGGGCGCCGGCGAGCAGCAGTGCGGAGACGAACTGGCTGGAACCGGAGGCGTCCAGCGTGACCTTGCCGCCGCGGACCGAGCCCGCGCCGGAGACGGCGTACGGCATCCGGCCGGTGCCGTGATCGTCGATCTGCACGCCGAGGGTGCGCAGGGCACCGAGGATGACGTTCATCGGGCGCTCGCGGGCGTACGGGTCGCCGTCGAACTCGACCACGCCGTCGGCCAGCGCGGCCACTGGCGGGACGAAGCGCATCACAGTGCCGGCTAGACCGCAGTCGACGCTCGCCGGACCCTTGAGCGAGCCCGGGGTGACAGTGACCTGGGCGCCGTTGTCGCTGATGCCGACGCCGAGGGAGACCAGGGCGGAGCGCATCAGCGTGGTGTCGCGGGCCGCGAGCAGGCCGGTCAGCTGGGACGGGCCGTCCGCGATCGCGGCGAGGATGAGCGCACGGTTACTGATCGACTTCGATCCGGGCACCGTCACCCGGCCACTGACCGGGCCTTCCGCCCGCGGTGCCGCCCAGCCATGCTCCGTGCTCATCCCACTCCCTAGGCTCGAGTCTCAGCCCAGAGCCTAGCGTTACTGCACCCGCCAGCCTTCCTCACCACCGACCGTCGTCACTGTAGGTGACCGGTCACCCCAGGTGGAGCTCGGCCTTCGCGATCCGGGCCGTCTGCTTCGCCTCATGGGCGAGCTGCTTGGCCTCCCGCTTGGCCGCCTTGGCGCCGCGCTTGGTCTCGCGCTTCGCCGCCCGGGCACCGTGCGTCGCTCGCCAGGCGATGCCCGGCTGGCCCTCGGTGTCGACCGCGGCGAGCATCAGCCCGCCGAGCAGGCCGAGGTTCTTCATGAACTGGACGCGCTGCGCGGCCCGGGCTTCCTTGTCCTTCACCTGCCAGAACGGGTGTCCGGCCACGGTCACCGGGAGCAGCGTGCCGGCCAACGTCGCGGCACCCAGTCGCCGTCCCTTGCCGGTCGCCAGCGCGAGGCCGCCGAGCACCTGGACGACACCGTTCAGCCGGACCAGGTTCACCGTCGTCTCCGGGATGCGGTCGCTGACCTGCGGCGGCGCGACCCTCTTCACCATCGGAACCAAGCGATCCGTCACCGGCTGGGCCTTCGGCACCAGGGGCTCCGGGTTGCGGATCGAGTTCGCACCCTGCACGACGAAGATCATGGACAGCAACGGCCTGGCCAGTGCGCGCACGACAGTCATGCCTCCTTCATACACCACGTTCCGGATGACTCCCGGTACCCACGGCTCAGCCGTTCAGACTCAGATCGGGCAGCCGTCCGGTCCGCAGGCGGCGTCGTCGGTCGCGCCCGGGCTGTTGATCACGGTGACCGGCTTGCGATCCGCGTTCGCGCGCCGGAGCGCCTCGCGGAAGACCTCCACAGGCTGTGCGCCGCTCACGCCGTACTTTTCGTCGATCACGAAGAACGGCACGCCGTTGGCGCCGTACGCGAGCGCCTGGGCCTGGTCCGCGGCCACCTCTTCGGTGTACGTCGTACCGGCGAGGACGCTCGGCGACACGGTCGGACGGCAGGCCGGTCTCCTCGGCCAAGCCGGCGAGGGTCGCGTGGTCGCCGGCCGGGAGGCCGTCGGTGAAGTAGGCCTTGAGCAGGCGCTCCTTCAGGCGGGCCTGGGTGTCGGCGGGAACCTGGCCGGCGTCGGCCAGTTCGCGGGCCAGGTGGAGCAGGCGGTGCGCGTCGACGGTGTTCGCGGACTTGGCCTGGTCGAGGTGGTAGTCCAGCCCGAGTTCGGCGGCGATCCCGGTCACGTGCGCGTTGGCCTGCACGCCCCACTCGCGGCCGCGGCCGTACTTCTCGCCCAGCCGGGTCGGGAGGTCCCTGGGGTCGTCGTTCGTGGCCGACGGGTCCAGCTGGAAGCTGTGCCAGACGATCTCGGCCTGGTCGCCGTTCTCCGCCAGCGCCTGCTCGAGCCGCCGCTTCCCGATATAGCACCACGGACAGACCACGTCGGACCACACATCAATACGCATGTACGTCGGCAACTCGCCGCTTTCCGGTCCTATTCCCAACCAGGCCCGGCTGTGACGCGTCTGACGCGACATGATCGACGACACGGACGAAGACCTCGTACGGACCCTGTTGCAGGAGCAGCATCCCGATCTGGCGCACCTGGAGCTGAAGGAGGTCCCCGGCGGCTGGGGCAACCAGATGTGGCGGCTCGGCGACGAGCTGGCGGTCCGGATCCCCCGTTTCGACCATGCCCCCGAAGCGCTCCGCAGAGAGCACCGTTGGATCCCCGAGCTCGCCGCCCGTCTTCCCCTCCCCGTCCCGACCCCAGTGCGCCTCAGCGAACCGTCGGACCGCTTCCCGCGGACCTGGACGATCACCACCTGGGTCGCCGGAGAGCCCGCGGACCACGCACCGATCACGGACCCGGCCGCCGCCGACGTCCTGGCCGGTTTCCTTCAGGCACTGCACACCGAGGCACCGCCGGACGCGCCCGTGAGCGACCGATCCGATGTGCCGCGTGGCTTGGGGTTCGAAGACATCCACCAGTACGTCGGCCGCCTCGACGAGATCCGTGCGGTCTGGGAGGACGCGATCGCGGCGCCGGCGTGGGACGGCGTACCGGCGTGGCTGCACGGCGACCTGCACCCGGCGAACGTGGTCGTTGCCGACGGCACGCTTGCCGGTGTCGTCGACTTCGAGGAGATCGGCACCGGCGATCCGGCGAGCGACCTCGCGGCCGCCTGGATCCTGCTCCCGGCCGGTGCCGCCGACCGGTTCTTCGAGGCCTACCCGGTGGACGAGGCAACGGTACGGCGAGCCCGCGGCTGGGCCGTGAACCGGGCGCTGTTCCTGATCGCGATGGGAGTCAACGGCGACAGGGGCCGCCCCGGCGGCAAGCCGCACTGGGGGCCGATCGGCCACGCAGCTCTCGATCGACTGCTCTGAGCCCCTCTGGCGCAGTCTGCCAGCGGGAAGCCGATCTGGGGGCCCGCGGGCCGCCGGACGCTGAAGCGGCTTCTGGCGCGGGGTGACGTCATTCGGTCTGCCGCGGATTTGAGTTTCGTCATACTCGAACATATGCCCTGCATCTCTGCTTGAGTGCAGTACGGTTTGAGGGTGTCGGCGAGTCAACGGCCGGTCGGCGGGGTGGATTACCCGCGGACCTGCCAGGAGTTTCGGTCCTGGTTTCCCGACGATGTCAGTTGTCGTGAGTACCTCGGGCGGCTGCGTTGGCCGGATGGCTTCTCCTGCCCTCGCTGTGGTTGCGGGGGAGGGTGGCGGACCGGTCGTGGGTTGTGGATGTGTGCTGAGTGCGGGGTGAAGACCTCGGTCACAGCCGGCACGATCTTCCACCGCTCACACACCCCGTTGTCGACCTGGTTCGCCGCGGTCTGGTTCGTCACCTCACAGAAGAACGGCGTCTCGGCCCAGGGCCTGCAAGACGCTCTCGGCTTCGGCTCCTACGAGACCGCGTGGGCATGGCTGCACAAGCTCCGGCGGGCCATGGTCCGCCCCGATCGTGAGCTGCTCGGCAACGACCCAGGCGGCACGGTGGAGCTCGATCAGAGCTTCCTGGGCGGCAGAACCAGCCGAAAACTGAGCGTGTCCAGCGACAAGGTCCCGATCACGATCGCCGTCGAGCGCACCCCACGCGGCCGGCTGGGCAGGGTCAGACTCGAGGTCGCGGACAAGCCCGGCGGACTGGACATGATCGACTTCGCCACTGAGGTCATCGCCCCCGGCGCGACCATCCACACCGACGGCGCCCGCATGTTCACCCGGCTGGTCGACCTCGGCTACACCCACCACGCCACACCGTCGACCAAAGACAGCTACCAGGTCGACGATCCCGACGCCGTGATGCCCGGACCTCACCTGGTGTCCTCACTGCTCAAGCGCTGGACCGCCGGCACCCTCCATCACCGAATCAGCTACCAGCACCTGCCCTACTACCTCGACGAGTTCACCTTCCGGTTCAACCGCCGCAACTCCCGAGCCCGGGGCATGCTCTTCTACCGCCTGCTCCAACAGGCCGTCGACACCGATCCCCACCCCCTCAAGGAACTCATCGGCGGCTGAGCGTCAACTGCACTCAAGCAGAGATGCAGGACACATGCTCGATTCATGAGTGATCCGGTGTCTGATCCTGCCGACGAGGGTTCGCGCCCTGGTCTGCGGTCGGCCGGGCGCGTGCTGTATGTGGTGCCGGAGCGGCCCCCGGCGAGGTCGGCGGAGGAGAGCGAGGCCAATCTTCATCGACTGCGGGCTCAGGTGCGGCGGGATGCAGAGCTGGCGGCGCGGCATGGGTTGTTGGCGCGGTACGACGAGCCGGATGACTTGGACCATGGTGCGGGACTGTACGAGGCGCTGGCCTTCCAGGACACCTCGCAGTTGACCGATGGCGGGTGGCTGGATCGGCTCGAGGCGATCGCTCGGACGGAGGCGCAGCTGGCTGCGTGGAAAGCCGAGGCGATCGCTGGGCACGACACCGCACTGCACGGGGTGTCGGCGGACCTCGGGCACCGCTATCCCGAGTCCGGCGACCGCGCCGCAGCGCCGGGTGAGAGGCGGTGGGTGGCCGGGGATCTGCGGTCGGTGGCCGATGAGGTCGCGTTGGTGTTGCAGTTGAACAAGGCGGCCGCGACGGTCCGGATCCACACCTCGTGTGAGCTGGTGCACAACTTCCCTGCCACCTTGCGAGCCTTGGCCGAGGGTGAGTTGACTGAGCGGGCCGCGTTCACGATCGTGCGGGAATTGTCGGTGCTCGACGATCTGGACGACATCCGGGCCGCGGAGGCCGCGTTGCTGGAGTGGGCCCGCAAGCACCCGCTGCAAAAGATCAAGCAGGAAGCGCAGGCGGAGGCCGCGCGTCGCGATCCGGCTGCCCGCTGTAAGGCGCACGACCGGGCGATGGAGGAGCGGTCGGTGCGGATCTTCCCGACCAGTGACGGCACCGCAGACATCGTCCATACCCAGGACGCGATCGACGCCGCCGCGGTGATGACCAGCCTCAACCGCGCCGCCGCCTACCGTCGCCGCCACGGCGACACTCGCACCCTCGACCAACTGCGCGCCGACATCGCATTGGCCCGGCTCCTGCCCCGCACAGCGCGGAGCACCGTCAGCACTACCGACGGCCCCGTTGAAGCCCCGAAGCCCGCCAACATGCCTGATGACCACAGTGCTGATGACCACAGCGCTGATGACCGCACGCCCGGCGACGTTGATGGCCATGACATTGAGGTGACCGACGACACGATCGACGACACGGTCATCGGCGCGGACACCACCGTCATCATCCACGCCACCGGCGCCGAGCTCCAGGCACTGATCGACGGTGAGGATGGCACCGGAGGTGAGGCCGACCACCACGGTCCGATCCCTCAGAGCTCCTTGCGCAAACACCTCATCCGGGCCCTGAGCCGGTCCCTGTTGCCCGAGCCTGCGACCACCGGTCGACACTGGGCCGACAACTCCACAGCAGCTCAGTCGTCAACTGCATCCACTTCCACAACCCGACGGGCGGTTGCGGCCACCGACCGCACCCGGGCACGCATCGATGTCCGCATTACCGACCAACCACCGCCCGGCAATCCCGACAGGTACACCCCCACGGCCGCAGTCGACCGGTTCGTGCGACTGCGCGATCGCACCTGCCAGTTCCCGGGTTGCAACCAGCCCGCCGAGTTCGCGGACCTCGACCACCGCACCGCGTTCGCCGACGGCGGTCGGACCACGACCCACAATCTGCATTGCTTGTGTCGCCACCATCACCGCCTCAAACACCACGGTGGCTGGAGCATCACGCCCAATCCCGATGGAACGGTCACATGGATCAGTCCCACCGGGCGCTGTTACCGCACGCCACCACCTGAGCCGGTCCCGTAAGT
This sequence comes from uncultured Actinomycetota bacterium, assembly GCA_963770725.1. GTDB lineage: Bacteria > Actinomycetota > Actinomycetes > Propionibacteriales > Kribbellaceae > Kribbella. The sequence continues at coordinate 148,200 of CAVYQT010000001.1, read as the reverse complement.
GAGCCGGTTCCGTAAGCGAGTACGCAGCTACGGCTTGGTTGCGGAGTCGGGGTGCAACGGAGCCGACTCGGTGGAGAGGTGCTACCAACCGCAACGCCGGATGGTTAGGAGCGCGTAGGTGCGAGCGGCGTGCAGGACCTCCGCGAGTGCGACGTGTTCGTCGGTGGCGTGGGCGTAGCGGACGTCGCCGGGGCCGTACTGGAGCGTGGGGATGCCGGCTGCGGCGTACTGGCGCAGGTCTGAGCCATAGGGTGCGCCCTTGACCGCTGACGGTGCCGGTGCGCCTGACGGGTCCGCGGCTGCGTCGGCGGCGGCTTGGACGGTGTCGTCGAGGAGCGGATCGCCGGCGGGGAGGAGTCCGGAGGCGAAGGTGCCGCCGGGCCAGGTGACCTTGACCGGGTGGTCGCGGAGCCAGTCGTCCTTGGCGCAGGCCTCGGCGATCGCGGTCTCGAAGACTTCTCGGGCCGCGTTGACCGATTCGCCGAGGCGTACGCCGAACCTGCCCTCCGCAACGAGTACGTCGGGAACGGTGCTGGCCCAGTCGCCGGAGTGAATCGTGCCGACGGACAGTGGGTTCGCCAGATCGAGGTGGGCGAGGAGCGGGTGCGGATCGCGGTTCCGCTCGGCCTCGAGCGTGTGCAGGGCGGTGTGGATCACGACGAACTTCTCGATCGCGCTGACCCCGCGGGTTCGGGTCGAGCCGTGCGTCGCCAGGCCGGGCACCTCCAGCCGGAACGTCAGCGACCCCGCGTTCGCCGGGATGACGCAGCCCGCGGTCGGTTCGGCGATCAGGCATGCCTCGCCGGTGTGACCGCGCCGCAAGGTCGCGAACGAGCCGACGCCGCCGTCCTCCTCGCCGATCACGGTGTGCACGGCCAGCGGCTTCCGCAACCGGATGCCTGCAGCAACGATCGCCGCGACCGCACCGAGGATCGCCGCGACCCCACCCTTCATGTCGCAGGTCCCGCGGCCCCACATGGTTCCGTCCTCGACCCGTGCCGAGAACGGATCCCCGTCCGGCCAGACCCCCGGCGGCACCACATCGACATGTCCGTTGAGAATCAGCCCCGGCGTCCCGTCGCCACCGAGTACGCCGACGCACCCCCACGCCTGGTCGCGTTCGACCTCCATCCCCGGAAACTCCGGATCCGCCGTCATCGCGGGCAGATCGATCCGCCAGTGGTCGACGCTCAGCCCGAGCTCGGTCAGCCGCCGCGCACACCACGCCTGCACCTCCGCTTCAGCCGTCGTGCCGTCCACACTCGGAATCCGCACGAGCGCCTGCAGATCGTCGACAATCCGCTCGTCGTCAATCGCCGCCAGCACCTGCCGCTCGACCTCACTCAGCATGCGCTCATCATGCATCCAGCAACTCCAGCAGCCGGCGCGCGCCATGGAGGACCAGGTCCTGCGAATACGTCGAGCGCCCCCGGACGAACTCCGCGACACTCGCGTACGCCGCCGCCGCGCACACCGCGACCGCGGCCCGTCCGCCGGCCCGCAGCGCCGCCTCCAGGAACAGCTCGTCGATACCGGCTGGTGCGCCGTCCCGGGTCGCCGAGGTCGCCAGCGAGATCAGGTCGTACGCGCGCGACCCTCCGCCGGCCGCCTCGATGTCGACGATCCCGGCGATCCGTCCATTGTCGACAATCACGTTGCCGACATTCAGATCGCCGTGGACGAGATCGTCGCCCGGAAGCTCGTGACCGCGGTACGGCCGGCACAGTACGCCGTACCGGTCGAGCACCTCGGTGGCCTCACCGCCGTACTCGCGGACGCGGTCCCACACCCCGTCCCAGCCGTCGAAGACGACCCCGGCGTCGGGTAGCCGGCGGCGCGGCCCCGGCGGACGAGCTCGGCGGCCCGCCGGACCCGCGGAGCCCAGCCCGGGTCGTCGCTCCACTTGAGGACGACCCGGGTCCCGTCGCCGGTGAGCTCGTACGCACTCGATTGGAGACCACCGGGCAGTTGCCGCACCAGCCGGTAATCAGTGCCCAGGGCAACGTTTACCTCGGCGACAACCGACGCGGTGGTGTCCACTAGGCCTCAAATAAGCGAGTCGGTCGGTGGCGGTGGCCGTAGCCCAGGTGATCGTGTCGGTTGTTTGTCTTGGGCCTGCCGATGGGGACGTCTGGGGCGTCGTGGGGGGTTCGGGGTGGCCTGTTTGGGGTCCGCGGTGTGTGGTTGAGGGTGGTTTCGGGGTTTTGGGCAGGTGTGGTCGCCGCCGCGGGTGCGCGGCGGTCGGGGAGTCGGGGGGATCGGTGGGTGGGTCAGCCGAAGCGGGTGCGTTCGGTGGTGTTCCAGGCGCTGAAGAGCCGGTCCAGGTTGGGGGTGTAGCCGATGAGGCGGATGGTGATGGCGCGGGCTCGGCGGATCACCATGGCGGGGATGAGGATGATGGTGTTGAGGAAGCGGCGGAACTCCATGCGGATGTAGTCGTGGCGGTCTTGTTTGCGGTGCATCATCATCGCGAACCAGGACTTGATGTTCCACGCCAGCGCGGCGATGACCATGTAGGCCCAGTTGGAGACCAGGTCGTGCAGCGGGACGCGCAGGGCGCCCACGCCGGACTTGAGCTGTCCGATGACGTTCTCCTGGTCGCAGCGCTGGTTGGCGCAGGCCACGACCTGTTCGGCGGTCAGGTCGGTGCGGGTGGTGATGTAGAAGAAGTAGCGGATTTCGTCGAAGAGCACCTCGTCGCCGCGGCTGCGGCTGATGTTCTTGCGCAGCGCGACGACGCGGTAGGGGCGGGAGCATTTGCCGGGCTGATAGTCGAACTCGGCGATGTCTTCGTGGTCGAGTTCCAGGTTGAGGTATCCGCGTTCTTTGACGAGGCGCTGCTTGTGGTTGTCGCGGCGGGCCCGGGTCTGCCCGGTCGCGCTCTGATACGGGGCGGGCCGGCGCAACCGGCTCCAGCCCGATTCGTCCAGCGCCTCGGCGCGGGTTCGAAGCGCTTTGTTGTTGTCCATGCCGAAGACGAAGTCGACCCGCTGTGCCCACCGGTCGAAGTGGGCGGTCAGCGAGAAGTCGGTGTCGCCGCGCAGGCACACCCGCGGCGCGTGCGGGGCCACCAGGTCGATGGCCTTGTCGATCCATGTCGCGGCGTCTTGGTGGCTGGGCGCGTTGCCCGGCCGGTTGACCACATACAGCACCTCCTTGGTGTTGGCCAGCGACACGATCAGCGGCGCGTACCCCCAGATCCCCTTGTAGGACATGTCCATGCCGGCCTTGCGCTGCCCGGAGGTGGGCACGATCGTGCCGTCGGCGTCGATGTAGGCGATCGGGCCGAGCAGGTCACGGCCCCGCCCCGTCCACAACCGCGGGCGCACCGCGTTGATCCGCTCCATCAACTCCGTCACGTCGTCCTCGGCGAAGCGGCGGCAGAAGTCTCCGGCCGTGGTCGGATCCGGGATCAGGTCCGCACCCAACGCATTCATATAGGCGGTGTCATGACGCAGCCGCTCGATGTCTTCCAGCCGGGTACCGCCACACAGCACGTTGTAGGCCAGGTTCAGCACGTGATCGGACTCATGGTAGGGCAGGTGCACCTTCAACAGGCGCAAACCCTCGTCGATCTGATCGACCAGGCCCAACCTGCAGGCCCAACCTGGTCACCAGCCGGTGCACCGCGCCGATCCCGCCGAAACACGTGGCGTCGATGTTGGCGCCGATCTCATACGACACCTTCCCCGACCCCAGCATCGGCACCCGCCGCGCCTGCCAGTGCCCCGCACGCCCGTGACGCGCCGCCACCCTACGCCGCCGACCAGCCGCGTTCCGCCGACTCTGAACATGCGATATCTTCTTCACCACAAAGGCCTTCTCTTCCCGGACTGCGTCGCTAGCGCTAACCCAACAAGATAAGGCCTTCGCCTATGAAACCACCGCCACAGCCCAGCCGACACGCTTGGTCAAGGACTAGGGCGTGAGCCGGTGCAGGTCGCGCGGGAACAGCGAGACCTCGCGGATGTTCTCCGCACCGGTCAGCCGGGCCACGAACCGCTCGAGCCCGATCGCGAACCCGCCGTGCGGCGGCATCCCGTGCTTGAACGCCTGCAGGTACGAGCTGTACGCCGGTGCCTCCGCCGACTCGCCCTGCGCCGCCAACGCCGCGACGTAATCGCTGTAGCGGTGCAGCCGCTGTCCGCCGGTCACCAGTTCGCGGCCCCGGAACAGCAGGTCGAACGAGTTGGACCAGCGCGGGTCCGACGGCTGCGGATGCGTGTAGAACGGCCGCTTCACCATCGGGTAGCCCTCGACCGCGACGAACTCACTGCCGTGCTCGCGCAACGCCCACTCGCCGATCGCCCGCTCGTCGGCCGGCGCCAGGTCCGGCTCGTCCGGGTCCGCACCGGCGATCTTCAGCGCCTCGCTGAAGTGCAGCAGCGGCACCTCGACCGGGATCTCGGGCAGCTCCAGACCCAGCCGCTCCAGCGCCGGCGCCGCCCGCTCACCCACCGCGGCCAGCAACCCGGCCACGGTCGACCGCAGTACGGCGAGAACGTCGCGATGGTCCTGGATGAACCCGAACTCCGCGTCCAGCGAGACGTACTCGGCCAGGTGCCGGACCGTGTCGTGCGGCTCGGCGCGGAACACCGGGCCGACCTCGAAGACCCGCTCGAACACCCCGACCATCGTCTGCTTGTAGAACTGCGGCGACTGCGCCAGGTACGCCGGGCCGCCGAAGTAGTCCAGCGCAAACACGCTCGCCCCGGACTCGGTCGCCGTACCGACGATCTTCGGGGTCTGGATCTCGGTGAAGCCCTGACCGTCCAGCGCCGTACGGAACCCGTGGATCGCCGCCGCGGCGATCTCCCAACCCGCCCGGACAGCAGGATGGCGCAGGGCCACCGGCGCGTTGTCCAGGACGACGGGCAGGCCCGCACCGACCGTGGGTCGCCACAGTTCGATCGGCGGCGTCTGGGCCGGCTCGGTGAGCGGTTCGATCACCGGGTCGACGATCTCCGCGCCACTGGGCGCCTGCGGGTTGGCGGCGACCGTACCGGTCACCTCGACGACGGTCTCCTCACCGAGTTCGTCCAGCAGCGCCTGCGTTTCCGCGGCCTTCACCACGATCTGGCTCAGGCCGGACCGGTCGCGCAGGATCAGGAAACTGACGGCGGCGAGCCGTCGTCTTCGGTGCACCCAGCCGGCCACCGTGACGGTCTGGCCTACTGCCGAGGGGATCTCATGGCTGAGAATGCGCATCGCTGTTTTCACCTCCAGGTCGTTTCTCGTACCCCGGAGGTGTGGGCGAAGGGGACTCGCGGTGCCACCACACCTTCACCGGATCCGGTGGATCCGGCCTCTTGCCGTGCAGTCGCTCAGGAGTGTCTTCGCCACCGCTCCATGTATCGCCTCACAGCAACCGGCGACTCTCTCGAACATGGCGTACGGCGCTACTCGGTTCCGTCAGCGCGAACAGTCCCAGAGTAGTGCAGCCGGCAACCCCATTTTCAGAGGTGACGAGTTCAGCGCCGGCCGGTGGTCGGCGGGATCTGCGCGGAGTCGGTGTCCTCCCGGCCGCCGACCGAGGCGTGCACGGTGAGCTGGTTGGCCGTGCCGGTGCCGGGCAGCCAGGCGCTCCACTCGGAGTTGAACGGCTTGCGGTAGTTGTCGGTCCAGCAGGTCGCGCGCCGGACGTCGGTCGACCGCGAGCAGGTCCAGCCCTTGTCGAGCGCGGACAGGAACGACAGGTTGCGGCCCCACGAGATCTCCAGGGTCACCCGGCGGTTGGCGACACCGTTCACCTTCAGGAACCGGTTGTAGACGAACGGGTTCGGGTCGGTGGACGGCGTCGGGGTGATGAGCTGCAGCAGCGACTCGTCCTGCCGGACGCCCGGCACTGTCTGGGAATCCGTGTCACTCACCAGCCCCGCCGTCGCGGCTACGGTGAACGTCCGTGCCGCGGACGAGCCGTCCGACGGTACGTCGAAGGCCGCCGGCAGCGGTGCCGGTTCGGCCGGGTTGACCGCCGTACAGGTCTGGGACCTGGCCGAGCATCTCCAGCCGGCCGGGCTCGCCGCGATCGGCCACTCGAGCGAGGCGCCGTACGTGATCTTCAGCGTCACGCTCGACCGGTCCGTGCCGGGGGCAACGGTCAGGATGCGGTAGTGGACGTCCGGGTCGGCCTTGCCGGCGACGATCTTCAGCAGGTTCTCGTCGGTCCGCGGCGGGGTGGTCAGGGTCTCGGAGTCGTCGTCGTAGAACCGGCCGGTCCTCGCGGAGACGGTGAAGATCCGCTGGGCCACGGTCCCGCCGGTGGGGGAGTCGAAGCTGACCGAGAGCGGCGCCGGTGCGGCCGAGTTGGTCGCCGTGCAGGTGCCGGTCGACGGGGTGCAGGTCCAGCCGCTCGGGTTGCCGCTCAGCGGCCACTTGAGGGCGGAGCCGTACTTCAGGCCGATGACGACAGGGTTCTGTTTCCCCGCCGGGGTTGTGATCGTGATGACGAACTTGACCGCCTCGGCCTGCGTTCCGACGGCCCGGGTGGCCGGACCACCGCCGCTCGGCGGCATGCTGATCGTCAGCAGGCCCTCATCGAAGATCGGCGTCGTCGGTGCCGGCGGAGTGGGTGTGGCGGGCGGAGCCGTGGTCGGTTTCGCGGACGGTGGCTTGGCGGTCGGCGGCTTCACCGGCGGGACCGTCGGCGGTTGGGCCGGCGGCTGGGTCGGCTGCTGCGCGGGCGGGTTGCTGATTGCCGCCCGGGGAGTGTTGTTGCCGGTGAGCGCCATCGCGGCCAGTACGGCGGCGACTGCGACGACCACGACCGCTCCGGCGCCGACCGCCGTACGCGTGCTGTTCTCTGTCGCCTTCTTCCAGCCGGTGACGACGAAGCCGACCAGGCCGACCTTCGGACCGGAGGCAGCGGTCAGGTAGCCGAGGCCCGCGGTGCCCAGCAGGGCCGGGGCGAGCAGCGCCGGCAGCACGCTGTTGACCTCGACGAGCTCGAGGTACACCGCGGTGCATTTCGCGCAGTCGTCCAGGTGCTCGCGGACGTTGCGGTTCTCCCGCTTGGTCAGGCCGCCGCGGACGTACGCGCCGAGGCGCTCGGTGGTCCAGCGGCAGCGGTCGCCGGCGACGGCGGCCAGGTGCTGCTGCAGGTAGGCCTGCCGCAGACCCTCGCGGGCGCGGTAGGCGAGCGCGGAGACGCCATTGGCGGTCAGGCCGAGCAGGGGAGCGATCGCCGCGGGCTTCTCACCCTCGACCTCGGTGTGCCAGAGCACCGCCTGCCAGCGCTCGGGCAGGCTCGCGAACGCCTTGGCCGCCGCGCCGCTCGAAGCCGCTGACAGTCGGGTCGTCGAAGGTCTCCGGCTCCCGCTCGTACGCCGCGATGTCGTCGGTGGCCTGGACCTTCCGGCCGGACCGGATCCGGTCCACGTGCACGCGCCGTACCGTCGTCAGCAGGTAGGCCCGGAACGAGATGTCCGGGCCGCCGCCGGAGCGCAGCGCGTCGAGCACCTTCGCGAACGCGTCACTGGCCAGGTCGTCGGCGTCGTTGGCCGGGACCAGCTGGCGGGCCATCCGCTCGGCGGCGAGGTGGTGCCGGCCGAACAGTTCGCCGTACGCCTCGAGATCGCCGTTGCGGACACGCGCGATCAGTAAAGTTCGGCGAATCCGCGTCATGAAGCTCGCCGTGCGCTGTCTCACTCCCGGAACGACGCTTCCGGCCGACCGGTCGGGAGACTGACGGGGCTGTTCGAGGAGGGCCATGTCGCTGTTCGCGGATCTCCGCAGACGGCTCGCCCGCCCGGACCCGGCCGGAGGCGTCGTCCCCTGATGAGCAACCGTGCGAGGGGAGGGACTCGCGCGGCACAGCCGGCACCGACCACAGCGCCTATCTCGCGATCGCCGAGGCGCTGCGGGACGGAGCCGATGTCGTGCCTGCGAGCGACGAGGTCGGCCGGCAGTTGGCGGCCGACGGAGTCTCGTTGCTCGAGGCACTTGATGGGCTGAGTGCGTTGTACCGCTCGATCGCCGGGGGCGAGCCGGCTTTCGCCGCGGTACGCGCACTCAGTTCCAGCTGGGCCGAGGCCTCCTTGGTCTACCTCCATTCGCTGTCCTGCGAGGACCCGCTGACCGGGCTGTCCAGCCTGTCGCACCTGCGGTCCCGGCTCGGGGAGCTCTATCGAGAGGCGGAGTTCCGTGGAACTTCCGTACCGCATACCCACGCACTGGTGGTTGTCGAGCCGCTCAATCCCCCGGGGACGTCGCCGTTCGACCGCGAACTCAGGCTCGTCGATGTGGCGGAGTGCCTCCGGATCGTCTTCTGCGGCGGTGACGTACTCGGTCGCGTCGGCTCACACCGCGCGGCGGCGCTCGTCGGCCGCGAGCCGAACCTGCCGGAGCAGGTCGAGACGGTACGTGCCCTGATCACTGAGTGGCGGCTGGACACCGACGTACCTCAGCCGGCCCGGATCTGGATCGAGGGGCTGCCGAGTACCGATGCGATGGCCGGGAGGGTGCTCGACGAGCTGGCCAGACCTTAGGACCTGCGTCCGGACGCCAACAGGGGGTGCCCGGGCGCATCAGGCAGGTGGCGGATCGCCTATCACGGGGTGGGCGATCCGCCACCGCTTGTCTCCCGGGATGTCGGCGGAGCTGACTAGGCTGTCCCCATGTGCGGTCGATACGCGTCCAGCCGGGACCCTTCCGATCTCGTCGTCGAGTTCGAGATCGAGGCGGGGAACGTGCGGGAGTCCGTGCAGGAACTGCCGGACAACTACAACGTCGCGCCGACCGACTCGGTGCTCGCGGTGGTCGAGCGGAAGAACCGTGAGGTCCCGGACGAGACGATCCGCAAGCTGACGACGGTCAAGTGGGGGCTGGTGCCGTCGTGGGCGAAGGACACCTCGATCGGGAACCGGCTGATCAACGCGCGGATGGAGACGGTCGCGGAGAAGCCGGCGTTCAAGAAGGCGTTCGCGACCCGGCGCTGCATCCTGCCGGCCGACGGGTACTACGAGTGGTACAAGTCCGAGCAGACGCTGAACGGCAAGCCGGTCAAGCAGCCGTACTTCATCCGTCCCGCCGACGGCGGTGTGCTCGCGATGGCCGGGCTGTACGAGATCTGGCGGGACAAGTCGGTCGAGGACCCGGACAAGGACGAGGCCTGGCTGTGGACCTGCACGGTCCTCACCACCACGGCCACCGACGACCTGGGCCGCATCCACGACCGGATGCCCCTGCTGGTCGAGCGGGAGCAGTACGACGCCTGGCTCGACCCGCTCAGCTCCGACCCCGACGAGCTGCTCGACCTGCTGGTGCCGGCCGCACCAGGCCGGCTGGAGGCGTACGCCGTCTCGAAAGCGGTCAGCTCGGTGAAGAACAACGGGCCGCACCTGATCGACCCGCTGCCTCCGGACGGCGTCGACCCGATCGATGGCGAGACCACGCTCTTCTGACGCACCCGCGCGCACAGCGCCGATCCGCGCTGGTGATGACAGGATGGGGCGGTGACCGACGAACGGATTGTGGGGACGCCGCACGGGGACGCCCGGATCGTGGCGCATCGGGCCCGGCGGCCGGTGGCGACGCTGGCCCTCGGTCATGGTGCCGGGGGCGGGATCGAGTCGGGTGACCTGGCCGCGCTCGCCGCGAGGTTGCCGAAGCAGGACATCAACGTGTTCCTGATCGAGCAGCCCTGGCGCCATGCCGGCAAGAAACTCGCGCCGGGGCCGAAGATCCTCGACGAGGCCTGGATCGCGATCATCGGGCAGCTGCGGATCCGCACCCCGCTGGTGATCGGCGGCCGCAGCGCCGGCGCCCGGGTGGCCTGCCGGACCGCGAGCGGTCTGGGTGCTTCCGGCGTACTGGCACTGGCCTTTCCGCTGCACGCACCGGGGAAGCCGGAGAAGTCCCGGGTGGACGAGCTGCAGGGGACGGGGCTGCCGACGCTGGTGGTGCAGGGGGAGCGGGACCCGTTCGGAACGCCCGAGGAATTCCCGCCGCTCACCGAGATGGCCGTCGTACCGGAGGCCGAGCACTCGTTCAAGGTGCCGAAGCGGGCCGAACTGACCCAGCAGGAGGCGTTCGACGTCCTGGTCGAAGCCGTGTTCGAGTGGGTCGGCCGCGAGGTGTCCGGATAGTGGTCAGCGGCTGAGGCCGGCGCCTGAGCGGGAATGCCCCCGCGCCCGGGCGTGTTGTGGCAGGCATGATGGCGACGAGTGAGGCTCCGGCGCGGACCCCGGGGAAGACCCCGGTATTCTCGATCACGATGCCGACTCCCACCACCACCGAGACACCCGAGCAGCGGACCGCGCGCTTCGAGCGCGAGGCGCTGCCCTTCCTCGACCAGATGTACGCCGCGGCGATGCGGATGACCCGTAATCCGTCGGACGCCGAAGACCTGGTCCAGGACACTTTCGCGAAGGCGTACAGCTCGTTCCACCAGTTCACGCCCGGCACCAACCTGAAGGCGTGGCTGTACCGGATCCTGACGAACACCTTCATCAACGGATACCGCAAGCGGCAGCGCCAGCCGACGCAGTCGCCGACCGAGGAGATCGAGGACTGGCAGCTGACCGCCGCCGAGTCGCACACTCCCGGCGGCCTGAAGTCGGCCGAGGCGGTCGCCCTCGAGCACCTGCCCGACTCCGACATCAAGGAAGCCCTGCAGGCGATCCCGGACGACTTCCGGCTGGCCGTCTACCTGGCCGATGTCGAGGGCTTTGCCTACAAGGAGATCGCCGACATCATGGGGACGCCGGTGGGCACCGTGATGTCACGGTTGCACCGTGGCCGCCGCCAGTTGCGTGACCTGCTGGGCGACTACGCGCGCGACCGGGGCCTGATCCCGTCCGACGAGACCGGAACCGAGGAGGAGTCGTGAGCTGCGGCGAGCACCACGACGTCGACTGCAGCGAGATCCTGCGGCGTGTGTACGTCTTCATCGACAACGAACTCGAGGACGCCAGCACCGACGAGATCCGGCAGCACCTGGAAGAGTGCGCCCCGTGCCTGGACGAATACGACGTGGAGCGCTGCGTCAAGAAGCTGGTCCACCGCTCCTGCGGCTCCGACCACGCCCCCGACGCCCTCCGCCAGAAAATCCTCCTCCGGCTCACCCAAATCCAGGTCGAAACCACCATCACCACCACCGACTGAACGCCGGACGCAGCAGTTCCGGCCGTTCAGATCGAGTGGGTGGAAAAGGTGTAGCTGTACGGCGCGCCGCGCTGTAACAGGGCCAATAGATCTGTGGCGTAGGTTTCATGGATCGGCGAAACTCCGGCGAGCACGGCGGTCGCCGCAGTGGCATTGGCGGTGGCGGTGGATCGGTCCCCGGCCGCGGCGTTGATCCTGGCCAATTCGAGCAGCAGACGGCCCTCCCGAATCGTGTTCTTTACCCGCCGGGCGAACGTCAGGCCGGCCTCGGCGTGTTGCCTGGCGGTTTTGTAATCGCCCTGAGCTGCCAACGCCAGTGTGAGCGTCTGATGGGCCTCCGTTTGTCCGACGTCGTCGTGGGCTAGTTCCGCGAGCGCGAGACTGCGCTGCGCGCGCTCGACGGCGTCGGCGTGCCGGCCGACCAGCAGATGCGAGAAGCCCGCGTTGATGTAGCGCTTGAACTCCGAACGGGAGTCACCGGACTTCTGCGCGAGGGCGATCCCGCGGTCGAAGGCCTCGTCGGCCCGCGGGTAGTCGCCGGCGCGGTTGTAGAGTCCGCCCACGGCCACGAAGGCGACGCCCTCGAGCGTCGTGTCACCCAGTTCCTGGCTGAGGCGGAGTGACTGCTCGCCGAAGAGCAGGGCCTCGTCGATCCGGCCGAGGTGGCCCAGGACGTACGTCAGCGACGAGCAGCAGCGCGCCTGGCCCGCGAGGCGTGGGTCAGCTCATGACAGGTCCAGGCGCAGCCGATGTAGAAGCGGAGGATGCGTTCCAGGCCGGCAACGCGTTCGGCCTGGGTGAGGGATTGCTCCGCGAGCTCGCGGGCGTAGGTACGGATGAGATCGTGGAAGCGGTAGCGCTCGGGGGCGACAGAGTCGAGCAGGTTGAGGTCGACGAGGCGTTCCAGCACGGAGTCGGCCTGCCGGACACGGATGTCGAGCAGCTGTGCGGCGACGACCGTGAGCAGGTCCGAACCGTCGGGGACACTCAACATCGGCAAGGCCCGGGCTGCCTCGCGGTCGAGCCCTCGGTCGCTGGTCTCCAGGAAGCGCACGGAGCTGGCGATGCTCGCGCGTACGCCGGTCTCGTCGGGGCCCAGGCCGTCCAGTCGCCGTCCCTCGTCCCTGAGCAGGTCGACCAGGTGCTGGATCGGCCAGTTCGGCCTGGCTGCCAGCCGGGCACCGATCAGCCGGACCGCCAAGGGTAGCCGGCCGGTCAGCAGGGTGAGGCTTTCGGCCGCTGCCGGCTCGGCCGCGACCCGGTCCTGCCCGATGACGCCCGACAGCAGCTGGGCGGACTCCGACTCCGACAACGCGTCGAGCCGGATCTGCCGCGCGCCCGACAGAGCCGACATCGAGCCTCTGCTGGTGATGATCGCGGCCGACCCGGGGCTGCCCGGGAGCAAGGGCATGACATGCCGTACGTCGGTTGCGTTGTCCAGCAGGAGGAGCGCGCGGCGCCCGGCCAGTTGGGACCGCAGCAGGGCGGCCGCTTCCTCGACACCTTCGGGGATCAGCTGCGGGTCCAGGCCGAGGGAGCGAAGCAACTGCCGCAGAGCGTCGCCGGTGCTCATCGGCCTGCCCGGCCCGTACCCGCGAAGATTGAGATAGAGGTGGCCGTCGGGGTAGCTGTTCACCAGCTTGTGCGCGGCTTGGACAGCCAGCGCGGTCTTGCCGATGCCACCCATGCCGGTCACCGCGATCAGGCCGACCGCGCCGTTGCGTCCGGAGGGATCTCGCAGGGCCGACAGCATCGCCTCGATCTGTGCCGAGCGGCCGGTGAAGTCCGGGATGGCCGGCGGCAGCTGCCACGGCATCGGCAGGGAGTTGACCGCGGCCGGGACGTCGGGGTCGGGGGCAGTCCGGACCTTGCGGCCCTTGCCCCGCGCGGCCGCCAGGAACTCCTCGGCTTCCTCGGCGTTCAGACCGAGGGCTGCGGTCAGTGCCCGGACGGTGTCGATCCGAGGTCGGCTGCGGGTGCCGCGTTCGAGGACGCTGACTGCCTGCTCGCTCAGGCCGGCCCTTTCGGCGAGGCCGGCTTGGGTCAGGCTCGCGCGAGTCCGGTACCTACGCAGCAGTTCCCTCAGGCTCTCCGTGGCCAACCCACCCACCTCCCGCACTCGTCGCACGCTGTCGTCCGGATACGGCGGCGCCGGACGTTCGAGCTAACTCTAAGAGGCCTGCCGACCACGCGCCGGCGTTGTCCACAGCAGCGACTGGACCGGTTTGGCCGTTTGCCGCGGCGTGCCGCGGATCAGAGACAGAGAAAGCCCAACGATCGTTTGAACATCGCATTCGGTATTCGGATGCGGACGCTCCGAATACAAGACCTCCGGGAATGGTGGTCTGCACCGACCTGTGACCAAATTGCAAAGACCCCGGTTTTGGCCGGGGTCCTCGCTGTCTGTAGCCGCCCGGGGTCAGGCGTTGGGGCGCTTGCCGTGGTTGGCGCCCTTCTTCTTGCGTGCGCGGCGCTTGCGGCCGGTCTTGCCCATTCCTAAGCCTCCTTGAAACAACTGCAAAGAGTGACAGTCTCTCATACCATTCAAGGGACTTCATGTCGTGCGGCGGGTCACGGGTCTGGCTTACAGTGTTTCGGCGCAGCCCCCAGGAGCAAAATCAAATGAAGAGTCAGCGATGCGCTGTCTACGCCCCCCCAATGCGCCCGCTCCCGCGGGTTTCGAGACTACGCCGCTGGTCGGAGGTGACTATCATGACAGGCGACAGCTGGGACTGGTGAACTGTGTCGTAGCGGAAGGCTAGAGGTGACGCCCCAGTGAGAGCTTCACTGCTACGAGCGGCGGTGGCCGTCGTCGCCGCATCCGCTCTGGCGGTGTGGATCGTAGCTCTCACCAAGATCTCCTTCAGTTACACCACAGTCGCACTCTGTCTACTCATGCTCGTCGGTGGGGCCCTGCGGTTCAAGATCCTGCCGAATCATCCCGCTGCCCTCGACTCTGTCGCGCTGGTAGCCGTTTTCGTGATCGCCGGACCGTGGTACGCGGTGGCCGTCAGCGTCTTCGGCTACCTGGCACAGTTGAGGCAACCGTCACCGCTGGTGAAGCGGATCTTCAACCCGTCGTACCGCGTTCTCGCCGCCGGCGGCGGTGGCCTTGCCTATGCCGCGGTCGGTGCGCCGGTCGGACCGGCCGTGCTCGAGCACATTCCGATCACGGTCGCGGCCGCGATGGCCGGCACCATCGGTCACCAGGTGGCCAACGCGTTGCTCGTCAGCCTCATCCTGTGGATCGAGGGCCAGGTCAGGGTCGTCGAGTTCCTCCGGTCGGTGATCGCGCCGACTTTCCTGCCGATGCTCGGGTACAGCGCGCTCGGGGTCCTGCTGGCCGTGATCTGGATCGGCGGCCTCGGCATCGTCGCCTGTTTGCTGGTGGTCGTGCCACTGATCGTGGTCAGGTGGGCACTGTCGCAGTACCAGGCCGAGCGCGCCGCTCAGGCCGCGACGATGCGGGCCTTCATCCAGGTCATCGAGACCAAGGACCTCTACACGCGGGGGCACTCCGAGAGGGTCAGCGCGGGGGTCGGGATGCTCGGCCGCCATCTTCGCCTGCCCGAGGATCGCCAGAACGCCCTGGAACACGCTGGTCTCCTGCACGACGTGGGCAAGGTCGGAGTGCCGACCAGCATCATCCGCAAGCCGGGCAAGCTGGACGACTCCGAGATGGACGCGATCCGCCTGCATCCGGCTAGGGGCGTCGAACTGATCGGCAACATCCCGTTCCTCGAAGAGGTCAAGTCGGCCGTGCTGCACCACCACGAGAAGTACGACGGAACGGGGTACCCGGCCGGGCTCAGCGCGTCCCACATCCCCTATTTCGCCCGGATCATCGGCATCGTCGACGCCTTCGACTGCCTCACCTCGACCAGGTCGTACCGGCCGGCCCGCAGTATCGAGGAAACGCTGGCGATCCTTGTCCAGGACAGGTCCACCCACTTCGACCCCGACCTGGTCGACGCGTTCGTCGAGGTGATCCAGTCGCACGGCTGGAGCGCGGCGGCGGTCGACCAGCCCGCTCCGGACGAGAGTGTGCAGATCAGCATCGACCACGACGACCTGAGCCTCGGCAGTGGTGGCGGGGCGTCCGGCTCGGCGGCAGGTCCGGCATGAGCATCTCCGGAGGCGCCGAAGCCTTCGAGGCGCGGCGGTTGGGCAGCGGGGTCGTGCTGGCGGCCGCCGGTGGTGCGGTCGGGCTGGTCGCGGTCATCCTCACCACGCGGCAAGGACTCACCGAGTGGTCGTTCGCGATCGTGTTCGGCCTGCTGATCGCGATCGGCGAGATGGTGCAGTTCCGGGTGGACGGGAGCAGGAACCGGGCTCCGATCGCGACCAGCGCGGCGTTGGCCTACGTGATGCTCCGTGGGCCGGCGGTGCCCGACAATCCTGACGTCGCGCAGATCATTGCGGTCACCGGTGTCGCGACCCTGGCCGGAATCTTCCCGAGGGCCGTGGCCGGGCTGCCCTGGGATGTGGTCATCTCCAGCCGGCGCGTCCTCTCCGTGGCGTGCGCCGCTGTCACCTTCACCCTCGTCACACCGGACGACCTGTACTGGAACGGGTCCTGGACGCACGCCCTTCCGCTGACCGGCACGATGCTGCTGGCCGTTCTTTCCGCCGGCGTTGTCGATGCCCTGGTCGGC
Source organism: uncultured Actinomycetota bacterium (assembly GCA_963770725.1). Taxonomy (GTDB): domain Bacteria; phylum Actinomycetota; class Actinomycetes; order Propionibacteriales; family Kribbellaceae; genus Kribbella. The sequence continues at coordinate 132,442 of CAVYQT010000001.1, read as the reverse complement.
GCCGGGCAGGACACCGAGCGGAGCAACCGCCCGTTCCCCGCGGCCCTGCGGGACGAGTTGGCGGTGATGGGCCGGATCGGGCTGGCGATGGGAATCAGCGGGATCCTGCTGGCGGCCGGCACGTCGCTGATCGGTCTCTGGGCGGTGCCCTTGGTGGTGGTGCCGTTGTTGTTGACGCAGTTTGCGTTCCGGCGGTTCGCGTCGGCGCAGCGGACGTACCGGACCACGGTTCGGTCGATGGCCCGCAGTACGGAGATCGCGGGCTTCAGCAGTCCCGGGCAGAACGCGCGGACGGCGCAGTTGGCGGTTGCCCTGGGCCACGACCTGGGATTGGCGCCGTCACGGATGGAGGCCCTGGAGTACGCCGCTCTGTTGTCGGGCGTCGGCCAGTTGGCGCTGGCGGATCCCAGTCCTGGTGGGGCTTCGCTGCTGCGGACCCGGGAGGAACGGCAGCGGGCGGCCGAGATCGGTGCCTCGGTCATCGAACGGTCCGGCGTCCTGGACCACGTCGCCGAGATCGTCCGGCACTCGAACGATCCGTACCGGCACGGCCGGGCCAGTAACGCCGACATCCCGTTGGAGAGCGGGATCGTGAACGTGGCGCTGGCCTACGAGCAGCTGGTCGGCGAGGGGACCGGACAGTCGCCGGGCAAGGCGATGGAGTCGATCGGTCTGGGCATCGGCGCGGAGTACGACCCGGTCGTGGTCGAGTCACTCAGGCGCGTGATCGGCCGGGGCTTCCGCCTTTAGCCGCAGCAGTGCGGGCGTTCCCGCACAGGGCTCGAGTTCGTCCCACACCGGCGCGGTTTCGGCCGGTATCCGGTGCGATCCGCCCATTCCGGCGTACAGCAGGAGACCTGCACCGGCGGCGATCAGGACGTCACCGGGGCTGACCGCCTGTCCGAGGCCGGGAAGAGCCACTGGTACGACGTCGCCGAGCCAAGGCAACCTGGTCGTCACGTCGGACAGTTCGTGGCGTGGGTCGCTGACGAAGGGGCCGACGCCGGCGCGGGCCAGGGCGTCAGCGGCGACTGGCATCGCGCCGTTCAGGGCGACCACCACGGCGTTGCAGAAGAATCCCACGGCGAGCAGGCCGACGCCGGGATGGCGGAGGTTCTGGCGGAGGAAGACGGCGATGCAGACCGCCGACCCGATCAGGCCGACCGGGTACGCCGTACCTCCGGTGAGCGAGCCGAGGAACTGCCCGATCGCCGCGGCGGCCAGCCAGTGCACACCGCCCAGGGGGTTGCCGGCCAGCCGGGTGAAGCGTCCACCGCTTGCCCAGGCCGCACCCGCGGCGAGCAGCATGACGAGGAGGACCAGCAACACCCTCGCGATTCTGCCGCGCCGACCGCGGAATCCCGGGGAAGCTGATCCCGCAGCGTGTCGACATAGCTGCAAAGTGTGATAGCGGCCCCTGGAGAAAGGGGCCGCCATCAACCACCTAGGACTTGGCCGGCGAGGCGCCGCCCTCCTCGAGGAGCTCCGGCAGGTCCTTCACCCCCGGGTCGCCCCGGTCGGCGCGGTAGTCGGTCGCGTGCGTGCTGTCCACGCCGTCCGGCACCTTCAATGCCCGGAACAGCACGGTCAGCACGACCACCACGATCACGTTGAGCGCGAACGCGGTCAGCGCGATGTAGACCTGGGTGTTCGTGAACGGGATGTTCGCCAGCGAACCGCCGAAGTGCTTCTTCGTCGCCGGGTTGATCACGTTGTAGGCCGAGATCGTGCCGAACGCCATCGCCACCGCCCAGCCGGCCAGCAGCGCCCAGCGGTGGAACCACCGGGTGTAGAGGCCGACCACGATCGCCGGGAAGGTCTGCAGGATCCAGATCCCGCCCAGCAGCTGGAAGTTCAGCGCGAGCGTCTTGTCCAGCGTGAGGACGAACGCCAGCGCGCCCAGCTTCACCGCCAGCGACGCCAGCTTGGAGACCTTCGCCTCCTGTGCCGGGGTCGCGTCGCGTTTGAGGAAGTCGCGGTAGATGTTGCGGGTGAACAGGTTCGCCGCCGCGATCGACATGATCGCCGCCGGCACCAGCGCACCGACCGCGATCGCCGCGAACGCGATCCCGGCGAACCAGGACGGGAACTCCTGGTCGAACAGCCGCGGGATCGCCAGCTGCGGGTTCGCGATCCCGTCCAGGCCGGTCACGTTCACGTTCGCCTTGATCGCCATGAAGCCGAGCAACGCGAGCAGGCCGAGCAGCAGCGAGTACGCCGGCAGGATCGCGGCGTTCCGCCGGACGATGTTGCGGTTCTTGGTCGACAGCACCGCGGTCACCGAGTGCGGGTACATGAACAGCGCCATCGCGGATCCGAGCGCCAGGGTCCAGTACGCCGAGAAGCCCGACTCACCGGGGATGAACGCGCCGACCGGCTTGCCGGTGGCCGGGTTGGTCGCGGTCAGCTTGGCCTCCGCCGCGTCGAAGATCGATCCCCAGCCGCCGAGCACGTTCGGCAGGTAGAAGATCGCGACCGCGATCACCAGGTAGATCAGGCCGTCCTTGACGAACGCGATCATCGCCGGCGCCCGCAGACCCGACGAATAGGTGTACGCCGCCAGCACCGCGAACGCGATCAGCAGCGGCAGGTCCTTCGCCAGCAGGTTTTCGCCGCCGAGACCCATCGTCTCGAACACGGCCTGCATACCGACCAGCTGCAGGGCGATGTACGGCATCGTCGCCAGGATCCCGGTCACCGCGACCGCGAGGGACAGCGCGCGGCTGCCGTACCGCCCGCCGACGAAGTCGGCCGGGGTCACGTAGCCGTTGCGGTGCGAGACCGACCACAGCCGGGACATGAAGATGAAGATAATCGGATAGACCACGATCGTGTACGGCACCGCGAAGAAGCCGCTGATCGCGCCGGTGGCGTACATCGCGGCCGGTACGGCGATGAACGTGTACGCCGTGTAGAGGTCACCACCGAGCAGGAACCAGGTGATGAAGGTTCCGAACCCGCGGCCGCCCAGACCCCACTCGTCCAGGCTCTCCAGGTTGCCGGAACTGCGCCATCGGGCCGCCATGAAGCCCATCACGGTGACGGCGCCGAAGATCAGGATGACGATGATCAGCTGGACCCAGTCGACACTGTGGTTCACCGGTCGCCCTCCTTCGCCGCCGTACCCGGTCTGTCCGGGTCTGCGAGACCTTCCGCCTTGCGCCGCTTACGCTCCTCGGTGATGACCAGCTTGAAGCAGATGCTGACCAGGATCGCGGAGAGGAAGACCCACATGAGCTGGTACCAGTAGAAGAACGGGAAGCCCCACAACCTGGGCTCGTCCTTCGCATAGGTGGACACCAGGAGTGGTACGACGATCGCGATCGCCAGCAGAACGCCGGAGATCCAGTACGCGGGTTTCACCGCGGCCAATCGAGACACTGCAAACCTCCTCGGGACACAGGTGACACAGGCGCAACGGAGCACGCTACCGTTCGTCCGGACAAGCGACCAGATCTTCAGGGTGGTTCATGGATAACGAACGCGCATGGTTGGTTCGGCGGGTCGTGCTGTCCGTTCTCTTCCTGCTGGTCGTTGCCGTGCCGCTGTATCCGGAGCTCTACGGCCTGGACGAGGTCACCCCGTTCGCGCAACTCGTGGCGTTTCGCCCGCAGGGGCTGGTCGTCGTCCTGGTGCTGACGATCATGGTCGCGAACGTGCTCGGCGGCGGGGCCCACACGGGTGCGGTGGCCAAGGTGATCCAGGAGCGCAGGCCCGACCTGGTTTCGTTGCCGGAGGCACAGGCAGACGTCCGCGAGGAGATCCGGGCGCACCTGCAAGGCCTTGCGTACAACGGCTACACGCTGCAGCCGAGTGCCGCGGTGGAGAGCGCGACCAGCGTCCTGGTGTCGTCGTCACTCGGTGCCGTGCGGTTCGCCAAGGACCCGGCCGCGACGAATTTCGGGCTGGTGCGCCCAGAATCCGCCGACGATCGTGGCGGGGGACTTCAACGCGACCACGGACCATGCGGACTTCCGGCACGCCCTCGGTTCGAACTGCCGGAGTGTGGCCTCGCTGACCGGCTCCGGCCTGGTCGGCACCTGGCCGTCGGACCGGCCGGCGGTCACGCGTACCCAGATCGACCACGTCCTGATCACCTGGCAGCTCGAGCCGGACCGGTTCACGACGTACGCGATCGAGGGCAGCGATCATCGGGCCGTGGTCGCAACGGTAGCCGTCCCTAAGACTGAGTAGCGGCCGGGCGGTAGATGTAGGGCTGCGAGGCCTGCACGGCCTCGGTGAGCACCAGCAGCATGTCGGCCCGGGTCTCGATCGGCCGGCCGAACAGCTCGTCGTCACCCGGGATCGGGAAGCCCTTCACCCCGATCGCGAGCTGACTCAGCAGGACATGCAGGACGCCGCGGGCGTTGAAGACCGACGGCGTCGGCCACTCCGGCAGGGTCTCGTGCATCAGCGGCTGCTGCGCCGCGGTCGCCGCGACCGGTTTGAGCCAGCGCTCCAGCTCGTCGCTGGTGAGCATGTTCCGGTGCAGGATCGTCATCACCGCGTGCGCGACCCGGTCGTGTTCCTCGTGCACCCAGCGGTACTGCGTGTCCTTCACGATCCGGTCGGCCAGTACGTCGAGCAGCGCCCGGAGCACCCCGGCGTCGCAGTGCCGCGACCGGGCCAGCGCGCCGATCGCGTCCGCGCCGTGCGCCACCGCGTGCGCCCAGCCGCAGTCCGGCACGTAGCCGCGCAGGTCGCGCTCCCGCAGCAGCCAGGTGGCCAGCCGGTCGCCCCAGCGCATCACCACCTCGTCGTGCACCAGGAACTCGGCGTTGTCGCGATGGATCACCTCCGCCAACGTCAGGGCGGTGAAGGACCGGCGGAAGACGGTGTCGGTGCCGTCCTCGCCCAGTCCGTACGCGAGTCCGGCGCAGAGGCCGTCACCGAATCCCGGCAGCAGGTCGTCGTACACCCCGCGTTCCAGCCAGGTCGCGAGCGTCGGGTAGGCGAGCGCGTCGCGGACCTGCGGGTTGGTACTGGCGAGGCCGCGGACGAGCTCCTCGGTGAGATCGGTCAGCGCACGGTCGTGCGGGACCGCGTAGTCCGCGGCCATCACGTCCTGCCAGTACGTCGACTCCACCCGAGCATCCTTTCATCCGGCCCTGATCAATGAACACCTATCTACACCCATCTGTCGAGCGGACTACCGCAGGTACCGGTACAAGCCGTCGGTAGCATCGAGACGTGCCGTCCCTGACCGACGTGGCCCGAAACCACACCACCCTCGACCAGGCCGACCTGGATCGCCTGCACTTGCTGGTCTCGGACTGGCAAATGCTGGCCGATCTGTCGTTCGCCGACCTGGTGCTCTGGCTGCCGGACACCGACGGCCTCGGCTTCTGGGCCGGGGCGCAGATGCGGCCCACCACCGGACCGACGGCGTACCTGGACGACATCGTCGGCAGCTTCATCCCGCGCGGCCGCCGGCACCTGCTGGACCAGGCGTACGACGGCGGCCGGATCTGCCGCGAGGGTGACCCGGAGTGGCGCGACGACGTCCCGGTCCGGGTCGAGACGATCCCGGTACGGCGCGGCACCCGGGTGATCGCGGTGATCGCGCGGAACACCAACCTGCTCGGCGTCCGGACCCCGTCCCGGCTGGAGATCGCCTACCTGCAGAGCGCCACCGACCTGGCCCGGATGATCACCGACGGGGTCTTTCCGTACGGCGGGGAGCGGCTGCTGTCCACCACGCCACGGGTCGGCGACGGCTGTATCCGGGTCGATCGGCACGGGATGGTGACGTTCGCCAGCCCGAACGCGTTGTCGGCGTACCGCCGGATGGGTCTGGTCACCGACCTCGTCGGCAGCCGGCTGAAGGACGTCACCGGTGAGCTGCTGCACAGCGGGCACAAGGTCGACGACGTGCTGGCCTCGGTGCTGACCGGGCGGGCGGCCAAGGAGCTCGAGATCGAGAACCCGGAGGCGACGCTGTTCCTGCGCGCGATCCCGTTGCGCGCCGAGGGTCAGCACGTGGGGGCACTCATCCTGCTCCGGGACGTGACGGAGCTGCGCAGCCGGGAGCGGGAGCTGGTCACCAAAGAGGCGACCATCCGCGAAATCCATCATCGCGTCAAGAACAACTTGCAGACCGTCGCCGCGTTGCTCCGGATGCAGGGCCGGCGGATCACCGTGCCGGAAGCCCAGGCCGCGCTGGCCGAGGCGGTCCGGCGGGTCGGTTCGATCGCGATCGTGCACGAGACGCTGTCGGAGTCGTTCGACGAGCACGTGGACTTCGACGACGTCGCCGACCGGGTCGGCGCGATGGTCGCGGAGGTGTCGACGGTCACCACCGCGGTCGAGACCAAGCGGTCCGGGAGCTTCGGCGTCCTGGACTCCGAGATCGCGACCCCGCTGGCGATGGTGCTGACGGAGCTGATGCAGAACTCGGTGGAGCACGCGTTCCGGTCCCGGGACGGCGGACAGGACAGCGGCACGATCGAGCTGTCCGCCGGACGGTCGGTCGGCCGGCTGCGCGTCACCGTCCTCGACGACGGGCAGGGCCTGCCGGCGAACTTCGACTCCGAACTGTCCGGCAACCTGGGCCTGTCCATCGTCCGCACCCTCGTCATCGGCGAACTCGACGGCACCCTGGATTTCGGCCCTCGCCACGACGGCAAGCCCGGCGCCCAGGTGACCCTGGACATCCCGGTCAAGGACTAGGGGAAAGCGAAAGGCCCCGCGGGTCCGCGGGGCCCTCGAAGGTCCTGGCTCAGGCGGTGCGGATGCGGGCGCGAGCGTTACGGCGCTTCAGGGCGCGGCGCTCGTCCTCACTCAGACCGCCCCAGACACCGTGGTCCTGACCGGCTTCCAGCGCCCAGGCGAGGCACTGCTCGCGCACGTCGCAGCGACGGCACACCTGCTTGGCCTCCTCGATCTGCATGATCGCGGGCCCGGTGTTGCCGATGGGGAAGAACAGTTCCGGGTCCTCATCGAGGCAAACGGCCCGGTGGCGCCAATCCATGGCGTATCCCATCTCTCTCAGTAGTTGTCATTCGCTGTGAGCCTGGTCGGTGCCCAGACAGCGTGGCTTTACTCGTCTTTCGTCTCGCACCGGGGGTTCGGGGTGCGAGGTGCTCGATCCGAGAACGTGTTGTGAACGCTTTCACGAACCAGACCATGTTCCCAATCTCGGCTGAGTGAAACAAGGGTTCTGGAGCTGTCGATCAGATCACAACACTTCCTTAACACTACGAACCGGTGCACAGCCGTTCGCCTCTGTCCGTTAACCGGACAGAGCCTCGTTCCCGCGATCACCCATTCACTGCAAGTAACCGATCCAACCACCCTGGGGTTACGCACGACCTCAAATCCCTGTGGGGCTGGGGTTCCTGCGGCCCGTGCGGGAACGCAGGAAGAGCAGGTGGTCGACCCGCGCGCCCGAACACGGCTGGCACGAACCCAGGGAGTGTCTCCTCACCCCGCGCAGTTCGCACCGCACGGGCTCAGGAGACACGCCCTAAGCTGACGGACATGCCGACCGACCCCTCAGCTGCCGCCGTACCGAGACCGCTCAAGCTAGCCGCGGCTGTGGTCGCTGCGGAAGGGCTCGTGCTGGTCGTTCTCGGAATTGCCGAAGCATTTACGATCCAAAGCTCCCGGCTGTTCCTCGGACTGACCACCACAGTCTTCTTCATCCTGTACGGCGCCGGCCTCGGACTCGTCGCCCGCGGCCTGTCCCGTGCGTCGACCTGGAGCCGCGGGCCGGCCGTGTTCGCCCAGCTGATCCAGCTCCTGGTCGCCTACAGCTTCTGGGGCGGCTCCACCGAGGCGGTCGCGATCGCACTCGCCCTGGCGGCGGTCGGCGTCCTGATCGGCATCTTCCGGAAGTCGTCCACCGAAGCGCTCGCCGACGACCCCACCAAGGACCGTCCGGTCCTCTGATCACTCCTTGAGCAGGCCGGCCCGTAGTTCGGTGAGGGTGCGGGCCAGCAGGCGGGAGACGTGCATCTGGGAGATGCCGATCTCGTCTGCGATCTGGGACTGCGTCATGCCGCGGAAGAACCGCAGCGTCAGGATCCGCTTCTCCCGGGTGTCCAGCTGCGCCAGCAGCGGTTTCAGGGACTCCCGGTACTCCACGCTCTCCAGCGCCTCGTCCTCGCCGCCGAGGCCGTCCAGGACCGTGGTGGCGTCCGCCTCGTTCTGGTCGGGAGCATCCAGCGACAACGTGTTGTACGCGTTCGCCGACTCCAGGCCCTCGATCACCAGGTCCGGCGGCAGACCCAGTCGATCGGACAGCTCCGCGACCGTCGGCGCCCGGCCGAGCTCCTGGGTCAGCTCGGCCGTCGCCGCGGTCAGCGACAGCCGCAGCTCCTGCAGCCGCCGCGGCACCCGGATCGCCCAGCCCTTGTCCCGGAAGTAGCGCTTGATCTCGCCCAGGATCGTCGGCGTCGCGTACGTCGAGAACTCCACCCCGCGGTCGGAGTCGAACCGGTCGATCGCCTTGATCAGGCCGATGGTGGCCACCTGGACCAGGTCGTCGTACGGTTCGCCCCGGTTCCGGAACCGGCGGGCCAGGTGCTCCACCAGCGGCATGTGCAGTGCGACCAGGCCGTCCCGGGCGCCGAGACGGGCCGACTCACCCGGGCCGGCGGCCGCCATCGCCCGGAACAGGTCGGCCGTCCGGGTACGCAGATCGGGAGTTTCCTGGGGCTCGCCCAGGGTTCGTTCCTCGGTCACGCCTTCTCCGCGGCGGTCGCGGTTGCCGTCACGGTGATGGTGAGGCGGCCGTCGATCGTCTCGGCGGCCGCGGACTCGACCAGTGCGGTCAGCACGGTCCAGCCGAACGACGCGGTGTCTGGACGCCAGCCGTTCGGGACGACGGCGCTGGTCCGCACCGTCAGCTGTGGCGGGTCGATCTCGAAGACGCAGTCCAGCACGCCGTCGGACGCCTGCGGGAGGAGCAGCGCGCATGCCTCGTCCACGGCGATCCGCAGATCGTCGATCGCGTCCACGGTGAAGTCGTTGCGAGCCGCCAGGTTGCCGACCACCGACCGCGGTACGGCGATGTACGCACTGTCCGCCGGGATACTCAGACGGACCTCGGCGGATCGTCCGGTGCTGCCCACACTGCCTCCCTCGTGTCCGGTGGGTGATCGCCCCACCACGCCGTACATCTTCCACTCTCGCAGCCTGCATTGCACGGCGAAGGGCCCGGCCCTGTGGACAAGGCCGGGCCCAGGCTGTGGGACTCAGGCGGTCGGCTCGACGTGGGTGGGGTCGAGGACCCGGCGCAGGAAGGTGCGGGTGCGCTCGTGCGTGGGGTTGCCGATCAGGTCGGCCGGCGGGCCCTGCTCGACGATGACACCGCCGTCCATGAACACGACCCGGTCGGCGACCTCGCGGGCGAACGCCATCTCGTGGGTGACGACGAGCATCGTCATCCCGTCCAGCGCCAGCTTGCGCATCACCGTCAGGACCTCGCCGACGAGCTCGGGGTCGAGCGCCGACGTCGGCTCGTCGAACAGCATCAGGGCCGGGTCCATCGACAGCGCCCGGGCGATCGCGACCCGCTGCTGCTGGCCGCCCGAGAGCTGGGCCGGGTAGGCCGTCACCTTCTCGTTCAGGCCGACCCGGTCCAGGTTCGCCCGGGCGATCCGGTTCGCCTCGGACTGTTTGCGCTTCAGCACGGTCGTCTGCGCGACCGTGCAGTTCTGCAGCACGGACAGGTGCGGGAACAGATTGAACTGCTGGAACACCATCCCGATCTGCTGCCGGGCCGCGTCCAGATGGCAGTCCCGGTCGGTGATGTCCTCACCGCGGATGATCACCTGCCCTTCCTGCGGCTCCTCGAGCAGGTTGACGCAGCGCAGCAGGGTCGACTTGCCCGAGCCGGACGGTCCGATGATGCACACGACCTCGCCCTGCTCGACGGTGAAGTCGATCCCACGCAGGACGTGGTTGCTGCCGAAGGACTTGTGCAGATTCTTGATCTCGACCAGAGCCATCAGTACGCCCTCGCAGCCTTCGCCTCGAGCCGCCGGACCAGCAGGCCGAGCGGCAGGGTGATGAGCAGGTAGCAGAAGCCTGCGGTGACCAGAGGGGTCAGGTTGGAGTAGGTGTTCGCCAGGTCCCGGCCGAATCCGGTCAGCTCGTACGCGTCCGCGCTGACGCCGATGATGAACACCAGCGAGGAGTCCTTGACCAGCAGGATCAGGTCGTTGGTCAACGGTGGCAGCACGATCCGGAACGCCTGCGGCAGCACGATCTTGCGGGTGGCCAGACCGGCCGGCATCCGAGCGAGCGGGCCGCCTCGAGCTGACCCTTCGGGACGGCCTGGATCCCGGCCCGGATGACCTCGGCCATGTACGCCGAGGCGACGATGCCCAGCGCCAGCCAGACGACGCCGTAGGGGTCCCAGGGAATGGTCAGGCCCTCGAAGGCCAGCGGCAGCAGGCTGAACGCGATGAACACCACGATCGCCGGCAGGCCGCGGAAGAACTCGATGTAGGCGGTCGCGAGCCAGCGGTACGGTCCGACGCTGCTCAGCCGCATCAGCGCCAGCACGGTGCCGCCGACCAGGCCGATCACGAACGCGCCGGCGGTGTACTCCAGCGTCTTGACCAGAGCCTGGAGCAGTCCGTCCTCGAAGGAGGCCTTGATGAACTCCGGCTTGAAGAAGACGTCGACGATCTGGCCCCAGTCCGCGGTGAACGCGGCCAGCAGGACCAGGACGATGAGGATCGCGTACTGGATCCAGCGGGAGCGCTGAGCCCGCTGCCGCGGGCTCAGCCCCTTCCGCTCAACGATGTCGGGTTCGGTGGGCGCACTCACTTCTTCGGCTCAACCCCGAACCACTTCTTGTAGATCTCGTTGTACTGGCCGTCGGACTTGGCCTTGGTCAGCAGCTCGTTGAACTTGGCCACCAGCTTCGGGCCGCTGCCGTCCTTGAGCGCGGCGAAGCCGTACTGCTCGCCGGTGTTGAACTCGGTCGCGATCGTCATCTCCGGGTTCGCCTTGACGAAGTCGTAGAGCACGCCGTTGTCGTTGATGGCGGCGTCCACGCGGCCGGACTTGACGTTGTTGGTCTGGATCGCCAGGTCGTTGAACGGGATCACCGTGTAGCCGTTCTGCGCGGCGTTGTCGTCGGCGTACTTCTTGCCGGTGGTGTCGGCCTGGGCGCCGATCTTCTTGCCCTTCAGGTCCGCCAGGCTCTTGATGCCGGAGTCCTTCTTGACCATCAGCACCTGGGTGGCGTCCATGTACGGGTCGGTGATGCTGATCGCCGCCTGCCGCTCAGGCGTGATCGTCATCGCGCCCATGCCCATGTCGCACTTCTTCGCCTGGAAGGCGGCACCGGAGGTGACCTGGGCCCACTCGATGTTGACGACCTCCTGCTCCAGGCCGAGGTCCTTGGCGACCAGGTCGAGGAGATCGACGTCGAATCCGACCACGTCGGCGCCGTCCTTGTACTGGAACGGCTTGTAGGGCAGGTGGGTGCAGACCATCAGCTTGCCGGACTTCACCAGGGTGATCCCGGCGGCGGCGGCCTTGTCCTCGGTTCCACCGCTGCCCGAGTCCGAGTCGCCGCTGCCACAGGCTGCGAGCGTGAGCGCGAGTACGGCGGTCGCGGCCACGGTGACGCGGACGCGACTCTTGCGGAGGGTGGAGACGATGTTCATCGCGATACCTCTCGACACTGGAACTTGTTCGCCGAACCGGTCGGTACCGGTCCGGATGCCGCATCCTGACACAGCAACCAGCCACGTGTCGGCTGCTGACTACGGCCGAGACCTCATCGTCACCCGGTTGCCGCCGGGATGCAGCCCCTGGAGCCGCTGTGGGGACCCTCACAGAGCAGACCAGTGCGGTGTGTGGTTTACTCGGTGCGACGGGTGACCCCCTGGCCGCGGCGTTGTTCGACGCACCCATTGATCGAACCGCCCACTCACTGTAACCGACCGCCTGCTCGCTGTTCTCCGAAGGGTCCCCGCATGGTCGCCCAGCCCCATCCGTCCGTTTCCGACGTCCTCCCCGAGTCCGACCGGTACGCCGGTGACGCCGTCTTCGAGCTGCACCGCGGCGGCAAGATCGAGGTCACGTCCTCGGTCCAGGTCCGCGACGCCGACGACCTGTCCAAGGCCTACACCCCGGGTGTCGCCCGGGTCTGTACGGCGATCGCCGAGGACCCGTCCCTGGTACGGCGCTACACCTGGAAGTCCAACGTGGTCGCGGTCGTCACCGACGGCACCGCCGTCCTCGGACTCGGCGACATCGGCCCGGCCGCGTCGCTGCCGGTGATGGAGGGCAAGGCCCTCCTGTTCAAGGAGTTCGGCGGCGTCGACTCGGTGCCGATCGCGCTCGACTGCACCGATGTGGACGAGTTCGTCGAGACCGTCGTACGGCTGGCTCCGACCTTCGGCGGGATCAACCTCGAGGACATCTCGGCACCGCGGTGCTTCGAGATCGAGCGGCGGCTGAAGGAGCGGCTGGACATCCCGGTGTTCCACGACGACCAGCACGGTACGGCGGTCGTCGTACTGGCGGCGCTGCGGAATGCGCTGCGGGTCACCGGGCAGCATGGAACTCCTAAGGCCATCGAGGACATCCGGGTGGTGATCTCCGGAGCCGGCGCGGCCGGGGTCGCGTGTGCCCGGATCCTTCTGCAGGCAGGCGTCGGCGACCTGGCCGTTGTCGACAGCAAGGGTGTGCTGCACGAGGACCGCGCCGACCTGAACCCGGTCAAGCTGTCGCTGGCCCGGGACACCAACACCGGCGGGCTGTCCGGTCGGCTGGTGGACGCGCTGGACGGCGCGGACGTGTTCCTCGGGGTGTCCGGCGGGACGGTGCCGGAGGAGGCGATCTCGCGGATGGCCGACGGGTCGATGATCTTCGCGCTGGCCAACCCGAACCCGGAGGTGCACCCGGACATCGCGCACCGGCACGCCGCCGTGGTCGCGACCGGCCGCTCCGACTTCCCGAACCAGATCAACAACGTGCTCGCGTTCCCCGGCATCTTCCGCGGCGCCTTCGACGCGAACGCCTCCCGCATCACCGAGGGCATGAAGCTCGCGGCCGCGGACGCCCTGGCCGGCCTGATCTCCGAGGACGACCTGCGCCCTGACTACATCATCCCGTCCCCGTTCGACCCCCGCGTAGCTCCGGCCGTGGCTGCCGCGGTGGCAGCCGCCGCCGAAGCCGACGGGGTGGCCCGCGCCTGAACGTCAGGCGCCCGGACCGGGGTGAGTGAGCGGTTGCTGCGGTACTACGAGGACCAGGGGCTGTTGACGCCGGAGCGGCTGCCGAGCGGGTATCGGGAGTACACCGAGAGTGATGTCGACCTGGTCGGGCGGATCCGGACGCTGCTGGCGGCCGGGTTGTCGACGGCGACGATCGCGCAGGTGTTGCCGTGTGTGACGGAGAAGCTGGAGCCGACCTGCCCGGTGCTGATCGACGAGTTGCAGCAGGAGCGGGACCGGATCTCCGCGTCGATCAAGGCGCTCGAGCAGTCGCGGCAACTGCTGGACGGCGTGCTGTCCACCCCCCATGGTGAAATCGGTAACTGACTCGGCTCGTACCACCCCCTAGGGTGGTACGCATGCTTGCTGCCTACGCCGCCAAGTTCTCCGCCGATGACCCGATCGCCGCACTGGAGGTGGGGGAGCGCCCCGACCCGACGGTGCCCGAGGGGTGGGTGACGATCGACGTACGGGCGACTGCGCTCAATCACCACGACCTGTGGTCGCTGAAGGGCGTCGGGCTGGCGGAGCAGAATCTGCCGATGATCCTCGGCTGCGACGCGGCCGGGATCGACCCGGACGGCAACGAGGTCGTCGTCCATGCGGTGATCTCCGACCCGGCGTGGAAGGGTGACGAGACGCTCGACCCGAAGCGTTCGCTACTGAGCGAGCGGCACCAGGGGACGCTGGCCGAGAAGGTCGCCGTACCCGCGCGGAACGTCGTACCGAAGCCGGCCGGGTTGAGCTTCGAGCAGGCCGCCTGCCTGCCGACCGCGTGGCTGACGGCGTACCGGATGCTGTTCACGCAGTCGGGTCTGAAGCCCGGCGACACCGTGCTGGTGCAGGGCGCCGGTGGTGGGGTGGCGACCGCGTTGATCACGCTGGCGCGCGCCGCCGGGATCCGGGTCTGGGCGACCAGCCGGGACGAGGGCAAGCGTTCGAGGGCCCTGGAGATCGGGGCGCACGACGCGTTCGAGTCCGGCGCACGGTTGCCGGAGCGGGTCGACGCGGTGATGGAGACCGTCGGTCAGGCGACCTGGTCGCACTCGCTGAAGTCGCTCAAGCAGGGCGGCACCCTGGTCATCTCCGGCGCGACCAGCGGCCAGGCGCCGAAGTCGGCCGAGCTGAACCGGATCTTCTTCCTGCAGTTGCGGGTCCAGGGATCGACCATGGGCACCCGCGCCGAGCTGGCCGAACTCGTGCAGTTCATGGCGAACGCGGGCATCTCGCCGCACATCGACTCCGTGCTCCCGCTGGGCGACGCCCGCAAGGGTTTCGCCAAGATGAACGAGGGCGACGTCTTCGGCAAGATCGTCTTTACTGTCTGAATGCAACCGGAGATCCGCCAGGCCTCGGTGGGGGATGCCGAGGCCGCGGCGTGGTGCCACCTGCTCTGCTGGCGGGAGGCGCACGACGGACTGGTCGAGCCGGGCCTGCTGGCCGAACGGACCAGCGACCTGGAGCGCCAGACGGAGAGATGGGCGAGTGCGCTGGCCCAGGGCTGGATCCGGTGGCTCGCACTGGACCCTGATCCGGACACCGCGGTCCAGGACCGGGTGGTCGGCTTCGCGTCGGCCGGCCCGACCCGCGACGACGATGCGCCCACGCCGCTCGAGCTGTTCGCGATCTATGCCCGGAAGGCCTGGTGGGGCACCGGCCTGGGTACCCGCCTCCTGGAGGTTGCCATCGGCAAGGAGCCGGCCACCCCGTGGGTGCTGGAAGGCAACCGGCGTGCCCGGGCCTTCTACCGCCGGCACGGCTTCCTCGAGGACGGCACCCGGGTGGACGAGCCGTTCTTCGCCGTACCGGAGATCCGGATGGTCCGGCGGTAGTGCCACCGGCACTGTTGTGCCGGGCGCCGTTTCACGGCCGAAACATGCGCGTCGCACCGGGGCAATCAGGCTGGATCAGTCTGGACCTACCGCAGGAAACCCCCGCGGCTTCGATCCGCCCGATCGACGAGCGACCAGGAGTGCCCATGAGGCCGACCTTGACGGTGATCGCCGACCCCGCCGACCGCTGGATGATGAGGGCCGCCTGTGTCGGCCAGGCGCCGGCGTACGACGAGACCGCGAGCCAGTGGGAACAGCGCAAGGCCCAGGCCGTGTGCCTGACGTCCTGCCCGGTGATCGAGGAATGCCGCGAGTGGGCCCGCCGGACCAAGTTCACCGGCACCGCGGCCGGCGAGAAGTTCCTCTACGGCCGCCGTCGCGGCCGCCCGGGCCCCCAGGAGCGCCGCCGTCCCTCGATCGTCGAAGAGCAGCAGGCCAGCTGAGACTCAGACCTCGACCAGCTCGTCGGCGCGCTCCGCGCCGGCGAGCTTTTCCGTGCGCCGGAACGGCGAGGTGATCGTCGGCAAGATGTGCCGCCGGTTGCGGACCAGCGCGACCACCGTGAGCGCGAGGTAGACCCCGCACAACACGTACCGCCCGGTCTGACCAGGTACGGCGAACTGGACCGCGAACAACCCGAGTAGCGTCCAGGCCGCCCACCGCGGGAAGCGAAGGCTCAGCAGGATGGCGAGACCCAGCAGCGTCTGCGTCGCGGTGAGCAGGAACTCCTCGACCTGACGCCCGTCCAGGTGCAGGGCAGCCGGGCCGCCACCGATCATGTACGCAATCGGCAGGCTGCCGATCAGCAGCGTCCACTGGTTGACCTTCGCCGAGATGAGCAGGCCCAGTGCGGCCCCGCCCTTGCCCCGCCAGGCGAACAGCAGCGCCACGATGAACTCCGGTGCCTCCGAGGCCAGCGGCGCCAGCCACTGCACCAGCAGGAACTGGTCGATCCCCAGCGCGTGGCCGCCCTCGACCAGCGAGTCCGCGAACGGCTCGGCCGCCATCAGGATCACCACGGCCGCCGTCACGAACATCGCGATCACCGCGGTCCGCCGCTGCACCTTCGGCAGTGCGCCGATCCGCGCGGCCGGCCCGATCAGGTCCGGCTCCTCGTCATGTCCGGACGCGGCCGCGCGCCACAGGTAGTACCCGAAGAACGCCAGCAGCCCGATCCCCAGCGCGAGGTGGATCTGCCCTGTGACCGGGATGACGAAGGCGACCACGCTGGCGATTCCCAGGAAGCCGAGCTCCCGCTTGTACCCGGAGTCCAGCACCAGCGCCTTCGCCGTCCGCCCGCTGCGCCGCGAGGCGACGTACAGGCTGATCAGTACGACGCTGGACCAGCCCAGACCGAGCAGGAGCCGGTTGGAGCCGGTCATGTTGGCCGCGGCGTATTGCACGTACGCCGGATCGCTGCCAGCCGTGTGCGCGAAGTAGAGGTCCACGGCGTACTCGGGCAGGACGGCGATCACCGCCAGCAGCGCGATCGCGAGTCCGCCGGAGATGTCCACCTCCGCGGCCTCGGCCGCCCAGGCGAGCACGAACGACGCGGCGACCACACCGAGCCCGAAGACCACGATCGCGAGCGGTGCCGACGGATGCACCCCGGACAACCGGAGGGCAACTGCCGGAAGCGCTGCGGCGAGGCAGAAGAACACCGGGCGAAGGGCTCTTGGCATGGTTCAAGCCTGCCATCGTTTTAACACTTTCGCAATTGCGCAAGTATGAGACCGTGGTCACCGCGGCCCGGCGTGCTGTCGCCTGACCGGTCGAGCGGTCACAATGACTGCGCGATGACCACATCCCCTGAACCGACGAAGGCGCAGCTCGACTCCGCCGCGGGCACCTTCGCGATGCTCTCCGCACCCGTCCGGTTGCACCTGGTGTCACTGGCCGCCCAGGGCGAGTACGACGTCGGCACGCTGGCGGACCGGGTAGGAGTCAGCATCGCCACCGCCAGCCAGCACCTGGGCAAGCTGCGGCTGGCCGGCATCATCACGGCCCGGCGCGAGGGCCGGCGGCACATCTACACCGTCGACGACCCGCACGTGCTCAACCTGGTCGACCAGATCTTCGAGCACATCGCCCCCGACGGCACGCTGGCCCCCGACCCACCCCGTCGTACCAGGCCTCCACACACCGACTAGAGCACTGACGGGATCAGTCGTCCTCGTCGTCGAGGCGGGCCAGCCAGGTGGCGAACCGCTCGATCGGGGTCTCGAACTCGGGGTTCAGGTCGACGAACTCGCGCAGCCGCTCGGCCACCCAGGCCAGCGTGACATCGTCCTCGCCACGCCGGCCCTCGAGCTCCTCGATCCCTCGGTCGGTGAAGTACACGTCAGCTGAACGCCTGCTTCAGCAGCGTCTGCTGCTCCGCGACGTGCACGCCGTGCGCACCGACGGACGGTGCCGACATGGCCGGCCGGGAGACCCGGTAGAACGGCTTGCCGCCGAGGTGCTCGGTCAGGTTGAGCGCCATGAACGGCCACGGGCCCTGGTTCGCGGGCTCGTCCTGGACCCAGCGGATCTCGGTCGCGTTCGGGTACTTCGCCAGCTCGGCCTGGATCTCCTCGGCCGGCAGCGGGTACAGCTGCTCGACCCGGACGATCGCGGTGCTGAGCTTGTCCGGCTCCGCCTTCTTCCGCTCGGCGAGCAGGTCGTACACGATCCGGCCCGACGCGAGGATGACCCGCTCGACGGTGGCCGCGGTCGCCTCGGCCTGGGCGTCGCCGAGCACCGGCCGGAAGGTGCCGTGGGTCAGCTCCTCCGGCGTGCGACACCGCCTCCTTGCGCCGCAGCAGCTGCTTCGGCGTGAAGACGATCAGCGGGTTGTGCTCCTCGCCGAGGGTGTGCCGGCGGAGCAGGTGGAAGTACGACGCCGGCGTCGACGGCTGCGCGACCGTCATCGCGTTCTCGGCGCACAGCGACAGGAACCGCTCGATCCGGGCCGACGAGTGGTCCGGGCCCTGGCCCTCGTACCCGTGCGGCAGCAGCAGCACGACACCCGACTTCTGGCCCCACTTCGCCTCACCGGACGAGATGTACTCGTCGATGATCGACTGGGCGCCGTTGACGAAGTCGCCGAACTGCGCCTCCCACAGCACCAGCGCGTCCGGCCGGGCCACGGAGTAGCCGTACTCGAAGCCGAGGGCGGCGTACTCGCTCAGCAGCGAGTCGTAGACGTGGAAGTTCGCCTGGTCCTCGTCCAGGTGCTGCAGCGGGACGTGGTCCTGTCCGTTGACCCGGTCGATGACCGCGGCGAACCGCTGCACGAACGTGCCCCGGCGGCTGTCCTGACCGGCGAGCCGGACCGGCCGCCCGGCCAGCAGCAGCGAACCGAACGCGGTGATCTCCGCGCTGGCCCAGTCGATCGGGCCCTGGGTGATCGCCGTCGCCCGGCGCTGCAGCTGCGGCAGCACCTTCGGGTGCACCGTGAAGCCCTCCGGCAGCGTCGTGTGCGCGTCGGCGATCTTCTTCAGGATCTCCGGCGTGGTCGCCGTCGCGTCCGGGCCCTCCGGCTTGTCCGGGTAGACCGGGACGGTCACGTACGGCGCCGGGGTGTCCGGCTGGCTCTTCGCCTCGCGGACCTCGGTGAACACCCGCTCCAGCCGCTGCTGGAAGTCCCGCATCGCCTGCTCGGCCTCTTCGACCGTGATGTCGCCGCGGCCGATCAGGGCCTCGGTGTAGAGCTTGCGGACGGACCGCTTCTGCTCGATCAGGTCGTACATCAGCGGCTGGGTGAAGCTCGGGTCGTCACCCTCGTTGTGACCGCGGCGGCGGTAGCAGACCAGGTCGATGACGACGTCCTTGTTGAACGCCTGGCGGTACTCGAAGGCCAGGTCGGCGACCCGGACGCAGGCCTCGGGGTCGTCGCCGTTCACGTGGAAGATCGGCGCCTGCACCATCCGGGCGACGTCGGTGGAGTACATCGACGAGCGGGACGAGGCCGGCGAGGTGGTGAAGCCGACCTGGTTGTTCACGATCACGTGGATCGTGCCGCCGGTGCGGTAGCCGCGCAGCTGGGAGAGGTTCAGCGTCTCCGCCACCACGCCCTGGCCGGCGAACGCCGCGTCACCGTGGACGAGCAGCGGCAGCACCGGGAACGCGGTGCCGCGGTCGAGGATGTCCTGCTTGGCCCGGACGATGCCCTCGAGCACCGGGTCGACGGTCTCCAGGTGGGACGGGTTCGCCGCCACCGAGACCTTGATCTTGTCGCCGAACTCGGAGACGAACTCGCCCTCGGCGCCCAGGTGGTACTTGACGTCACCGGAGCCCTGCACCGTCCGCGGGTCGATGTTGCCGTCGAACTCGCGGAAGATCTGGCCGTACGACTTGCCGACGATGTTGGCCAGCACGTTCAGCCGGCCGCGGTGCGCCATCCCGATGACGACCTCGTCCAGGCCGGCTCCGGCCGCCTCCTCGCACAGCTCGTCGAGCAGCGGGATGGTGGTCTCGCCACCCTCCAGCGAGAAGCGCTTCTGGCCGACGTACTTGGTCTGCAGGAAGGTCTCGAACGCCTCGGCCTCGTTCAGCTTGGCCAGGATCCGCAGCTGCTCCTCGCGCGGCGGCTTGGTGTGCGGCCGCTCGACCCGCTCCTGGATCCACTTGCGCTGCTCGGGGTCCTGGATGTGCATGTACTCGATACCGGTGGTCCGGCAGTACGAGTCGCGCAGGATGCCGAGGATCTCGCGCAGCTTCATGAACTTGCGGTCGCTGGCCGCCCCGAACGAGCCGGTGGCGAACTCGCGGTCGAGGTCCCACAGGGTCAGGCCGTGGGTGGCCACGTCCAGGTCCGGGTGGCTGCGCTGCTTGTACTCCAGCGGGTCGGTGTCGGCCATGATGTGGCCGCGGACCCGGTAGGCGTGGATCAGCTCGAGGATGCGCGCCTGCTTGCTGACGTCCTCCTCGTGGCTGTGCGGGAGGTCGGCGGCCCAGCGGATCGGCTCGTACGGGATCCGCAGCGACTGGAAGATCTCGTCGTAGAAGCCCTCCTCGCCGAGCAGCAGCTGGTGCAGCCGGCGCAGGAACTCGCCCGACTGGGCGCCCTGGATGATCCGGTGGTCGTACGTCGAGGTCAGCGTCATCACCTTGCTGACCGCGAGCTTGGCCATCGTCTCGTCGGCCGCGCCCTGGTACTCCGGCGGGTACTCCATCGCGCCGACGCCGACGATGCAGCCCTGGCCGGTCATCAGCCGCGGCACCGAGTGCTGGGTGCCGATGGTGCCGGGGTTGGTCAGGCTGATCGTGGTGCCCTGGAAGTCGCGGCAGCGCCAGCTTGTTGTCCCGGGCCCGCCGGACGATGTCCTCGTAGGCCATCCAGAACTCGGCGAACGTCATCGTCTCGGCGGCCTTGATCGACGGCACCAGCAGCTGCCGGGTGCCGTCCGGCTTCTGCATGTCGATGGCCAGGCCGAGGTTGATGTGGGCCGGCTGGACCAGGGTCGGCTTGCCCTCGGTCTCGTCGTACGACGCGTTCATCTCCGGCAGCGTCTTCAGCGCCTTCACCAGCGCCCAGCCGATCAGGTGGGTGAAGGAGATCTTGCCGCCGCGGGCGCGCTTGAGGTGGTTGTTGATGACGATGCGGTTGTCGATCAGCAGCTTGACCGGGACCTGCCGGACGCTGGTCGCGGTCGGGACCGCGAGGCTGGTCTCCATGTTCTGCGCCGTCCGCGCGGGCGCGCCGCGCAGGATCTTCCGCTCGGCGTCCGTGGAGGTCTCGGGAGCGGGCTTGGGCTGGGCGCTGGGCGGCTGGTTCACCGTGCCTCCGGTCGGGGCGGCGCTGGTCGGAGGCCGGCGCTGCTTTCGCTGCGGGCTGGTTCTGGGGTACGGCGGCCTGCGCAGCGGCCGGCGGGGTCGCGGCAGCCGCGGCCGGAGCCGCGGCGGCAGGGGCAGCGGCGGTGGCCGCCGCCGCGGGCCGGCTCGAGGCGGGCGCGGACGCAACCGTGCCGCGGCTCGGCGCCTCGGGGGTCTTGTTCTCCGACACCGCGTCGGGCCGGGGGACCTTCGGCTTGGGAGCGTCGGCCGGGGCGGTGTTCACCGGCTTCGCGTCACCTGGCGTGTAATTCTTGAAACTGTCGTCCTCGAAGACGGCCAGCCATGCCGGATCCACTGACTTCGGGTCCTGGAGGTACTTCTCGTACAGCTCGTCGACCAGCCATTCGTTGGCACCGAAGGCTGCGAGTGGATTCGTGTCTGATGGCTCGGTGGCCACTTGGCAGTTCGCCTCTTCCGATCGATCCGGTATCGCGGTGGTTAATGCTGATGTTATGGGGGCGACCCCAGGGGCAAGGCTAATAGCACGCGGACCACTTCCACAGCCCGGGACCACCGGACCAGTGCATCGAGTGGTCGGGCTCTCCCGGCTGGATCGTTCGAGGCCTGAAACACTGTGCTGGCAGGTGTTTCAGCTCCCGGACCGCCGGTCCGGAGGTGAGCGACCTGGCCGGAGCCCGGCCGGAGTGCGGGACGCCTTACAGAGGTGGGATTCCGGCCCTTCCCGCGGTGACTCTGGGTGCAGCGTTTGAGCGCTAACTGGCCACTGTATGCAACTGAGCACTCGCCGTCGGTGGCGATCAGGACTGCGCAGAAATGTGGTGAACCTCACGCACTGGATCAGTCCAGTTGGCCGCCACTGGGCTCACCGGCGTCGACGTCGTCTGACATCGCCGAGTGTCGAGGACTCTCGTCTCGTAGCCGGACCGCTGCGCCACCGGTCTCGCTGCGAGGTGTTCGCCGAGTCAGGTCGCCGCTGGGGCAGGTGCCGTACAGGACAGGCACGGTAGTCGCCGGCCTCGCCCGATCGGCGCGACGGCTGCAGGCTCGGAGGTCGACCGGCCGATCGGCGCTACCTCCTGTCCGTCGGTAGCCGCTGGCGCCATACTGACTGGATGGCGTTGACGGATGAGGCGATCGTCAAGATCAAAGGGATGATCACCTCGGGGGAACTGGGGCCGGGGGATCGACTGCCGAAGGAGGCCGATCTCGCGGCGCGGCTCGGCCTGTCGCGGAACTCGCTGCGGGAAGCGGTCAAGGCGCTGACGCTGGTGAACGTGCTCGACGTCCGGCACGGCGACGGCACGTACGTGACCAGCCTGGACTCGGCGCATCTGCTGGACGCGCTGAACTTCATGGTCGACCTGCATCGCGACGACTCGGTCCTGCAGTTCTTCGAGGTACGGCGTTTGCTCGAGCCCGGGGTGGCCGCGCTGGCCGCCGTACGGATCAGCAAGGAACAGCTGACGGAGTTGCGGCTGCTGTGCAGCGACCTGACGCCGGACGCGCCGGTGGAGGAGCTGGTCGCCAACGACCTGCGGTTCCACCGCGCGATCGCCGAGGCGACCGGCAACCAGGTGGTGTGCTCGCTGCTGGACGGCATCTCCGGCGCGACCCAGCGGGCCCGGATCTGGCGCGGTGTCACCCAGGCCGGCGCGGTCGAGCGGACGCTGTCGGAGCACGCCGCGATCCTGGACGCGATCGAGATCGGCGACGCGGAGGCGGCCCGCGCCTGGATGACCGCCCACATCGCCGGCGTCGAGACCTGGCTCCGCAAGGCGCCCTGAGTTCTGGCTACCGGACGGCATGGCCTTCGAGCCGCCACCGCCGCGCAGTGCCCTGACACTGCGGTTGGTGCTGTCCTGCTTCGGTGTGGCGTTGTGGGTCACGGCCGCGATCCTGTTCGTCGCGTACGACGTCCCGGCCGGCTGGGTGATCGCCTGCGTCGTGCTGGCGGTCGTCGCCCTGGTCGACCTGGTGATCGTTGCCTGGCGCAAACATCGGGAGCACCGGCCGGAAATAGTTGAAGCGGTGAAGCAGCGCCCGTAATCTTGGCCGCGTCCCATTCCCGACGTCAGGGGTCTGCGTTGTAGCTCCGAGGTCTTTCTTTCAGCCGGTGATCGCCACCCGTCGCGGTGTGCGGTCTCGTCCGAGACCTCTTTCTGGAGCACACGCAATGAGTCATTCCCTGTCCTGTACGGACCTCTTCTTCGCCTGGCCGGACGGCGACGTCCTGTTCGACGGGCTCAGCTTCGTCGCCGGACCCGTGCGGTCCGGGCTCGTCGGCCGCAACGGCGCCGGCAAGTCGACCCTGCTCAGGCTGATCGCCGGCCGGCTCACCCCGCAGCGCGGCACGATCCGCGTGAGCGGCGAGCTCGGGTACCTGCCGCAGGACCTGACCCTCGACACCACGCTGCGCGTCGACCAGGCGCTCGGCATCGACGGCGTCCGCCGCGCGATCACCGCGATCGAGTCCGGTGACGCGTCGGAGGAGAACTTCGCCGCCGTCGGCGACGAGTGGGACGTGGACGAGCGGGCCGAGGCGCTGCTCGGCAAGCTCGGCCTCGGCGCGATCGGGCTGGATCGCAACGTCGGTGAGCTGTCCGGCGGCGAGACGATCCTGCTCGGCCTGGCCGCCGAGTTGCTGCGGCGTCCCGACGTACTGCTGCTCGACGAGCCGACCAACAACCTCGACCTGCGGGCGCGGCGGCATCTGTACGACGCCGTCGACCAGTTCCGCGGTGCGCTGCTGATCGTCAGCCACGACCGGGAACTGCTCGATCGGGTCGACCAGATCGGCGACCTGCGCAAGGGCGACATCACCTGGTACGGCGGCAACCTGACGGCGTACGAGGAAGCGGTGGCGATCGAGCAGGAGGCGGCCGAGCGGATGATGCGCTCGGCCGAGGCCGACGTACGCAAGCAGAAGCGCGACCTGATCGAGGCGCGGATGAAGATGGACCGGCGCCGGGCGCGGGGCCAGCGGGCCTTCGAGCAGGGCGGGATCCCGAAGATCGTCGCCGGCGGGCTGAAGCGGTCCGCGCAGGTGTCGGCCGGGAAGCACCTCGGCATGCAGAGCGAGCGGCTCGAGTCGGCGCAGGACGCGCTGGCCGAGGCGGAGGCGCTGGTCCACGACGACGACACGATCCGCGTCGACCTGCCGAAGACCGCCGTACCGGCCGGGGCGGATCGTGCTGCGGCTCGAGGACCACGTCCTGCGGACCGGTGCGCACGTGGACCTGGAGATCCGCGGGCCGGAGCGGATCGCGCTCACCGGGCCGAACGGTGCCGGCAAGACGACGCTGCTGGAGTCGGTCACGGCGGGGGAGTTGCCGGCCGGTGCCGTACCGGTTGCTGCCGCAGCGGCTCGATCTGCTGCAGGACGACCTGTCGATCGTCGACAATCTCGCCTTGCTGGCGCCGAGTACGGAGAACCAGGAGCGCCGGTCGCGGCTGGCCCGCTTCCTGTTCCGCGGGCGGGCTGCCGACCAGCTGGTCAGCACGCTGTCCGGTGGCGAACGCTTCCGGGCGACCCTGGCCGCGCTGCTGCTGGCCGAGCCGCCGCCGCAGTTGCTGATGCTCGACGAGCCGACCAACAACCTCGACCTGGCCAGCGTCGCGCAGTTGAAGGACGCGCTGTCGTCCTACAGCGGTGCGCTGCTGATCGCGCAGCCACGACCTGCCGTTCCTGCGCGAGATCGGCATCACCCGCTGGCTCGAGCTGACGCCGGAGACATTGACCGACATCGAGCCGCTTGTAGGACGCGGCGACTGCCCCGTCATCCGTGTGGATGGCGGGGCGGTTCTGTGTGCGGGACCCTTGAGATTCGATACCCCTAGGGGGTATGGTCCGGGGCATGGATGAGCAGCACGAGCACGGCGGGCACGCGGCGCACGCTCTGACGCGGGGCACGATGCGCACGCGGGCACGATGCGCACGCGGGGCACGATGCGCATGCGGGGCACGGGGATCATGCGGCGCAGTTCAAGGACCGGTTCTGGATCAGCCTGGCGCTGGCGGTGCCGGTGGTGTTCTTCAGCGAGATGTTCGCCGACCTGCTCGGGTACATGCCGCCCGAGTTCCCCGGCTCGAACCTGATCGCCCCGGTGCTCGGCACGGTCGATCTTCCTGTACGGCGGCCGGCCGTTCCTGACCGGTGGATGGGCCGAAGCTGAAGTCCCGCCGGCCCGGGATGATGCTGCTGATCTCGATGGCGATCACGGTCGCGTTCGTCGCGTCCTGGGTGACCACGCTCGGCCTCGGCGGGTTCGACCTGGACTTCTGGTGGGAGCTCGCGCTGCTGATCGTGATCATGCTGCTCGGGCACTGGCTGGAGATGCGGGCGCTCGGTGCCGCCTCGGGTGCGCTCGACGCGCTGGCCGCGTTGCTGCCCGACTCGGCGGAGAAGGTGACCGACGACGGTGTGGTCGAGGTGTCGCTCGCGGAGTTGCGCGAGGGCGACGTCGTACTGGTCCGCTCGGGCGGTCGCGTGCCCGCCGACGGGAAGGTGGTCGACGGGCAGGCCGAGGTCGACGAGTCGATGATCACCGGCGAATCCCGGCCGGTCGCGCGGGCGGTCGGCGACCCGGTGGTTGCCGGCACCGTTGCCACCGACAACGCGCTGCGGATCGAGATCACCGCGGTCGGGGAGAACACCGCCCTGGCCGGGATCCAGCGACTGGTCGCGGAGGCGCAGGCGTCGTCGTCCCGGGCGCAGGCCCTGGCGGACCGGGCCGCTGCCTTCCTGTTCTACTTCGCCTCGGTCGCGGGGCTGATCACGTTCCTGGTGTGGACGTTGCTCGGCGAGGTCGACGAGGCTGTGACCCGGACCGTGACCGTCCTGGTGATCGCCTGCCCGCATGCCCTCGGGCTGGCCATCCCGCTGGTGATCGCGATCTCCACGGAGCGGGCCGCGAAGGCCGGCGTGCTGGTGAAGAACCGGCTGGCGCTGGAGCGGATGCGGACGATCGACGTGGTGCTGTTCGACAAGACCGGCACGCTGACCAAGGGCCAGCCGGTCGTGACCGGGGTCGCGGGCGTCGACGCGGTGACCGAGGACGAGCTGCTGGAGTTGGCGGCCGCGGTCGAGGCGGACAGCGAGCACCCGTTGGCCAAGGCGATCGTCCGGGCCGCACCAGGAGCGCGCCCGCGTCGGCGCCGACGGCGACGGTCGGCTGGTCGCGTCGGAGTTCCGGTCGCTGACCGGGCGTGGCGTCCAGGCTGTTGTCGATGGGGCCGAGGTCGCTGTCGGCGGTCCGGCTCTGCTGCGGGAGAACGGCGTACCCGAGCCTGCTGAGCTCGAGGCGGACGTGCAGGCCTGGAAGGAGCGGGGCGCGGCGGTTCTGCATGTGGTTCGGGACGGGCAGGTGCTCGGGGCGGTCGCGTTGGAGGACGAGGTGCGCGAGGAGTCCAGGCAGGCCGTGGACGCACTGCACCGGCGGGGTGTGAAGGTCGCGATGATCACCGGCGACGCGCATCCAGGTGGCCGACGCGGTGGCGAGCGAACTCGGGATCGACGAGGTCTTCGCCGAGGTGCTGCCGCAGGACAAGGACGCCAAGGTGGCCGAGCTGCAGGCCCGCGGGCTCAAGGTCGCGATGGTCGGCGACGGGGTGAACGACGCACCGGCCCTGGCCCGCGCCGAGGTCGGCATCGCGATCGGCGCCGGCACGGACGTCGCGATCGAGTCGGCCGGTGTGGTCCTCGCCGCCGACGACCCGCGGGCGGTGTTGTCGGTGATCGAGCTGTCCAAGGCCAGCTACCGCAAGATGTGGCAGAACCTGGCCTGGGCCACCGGCTACAACGTCGTGACCGTCCCGCTGGCCGCAGGCGTCCTGGCCTTCGCCGGCATCCTCGTCTCGCCCGGCCGTCGGCGCGATCCTGATGTCCGTCTCGACCATCGTCGTCGCCCTCAACGCCCAGCTCCTCCGCCGCCTGAACCTGACCCCGGCCGCCCTGACCACTAGCCCGGTCACAGGGCATCCCCGGGATCCTCAGGTCTCGTCGGGTTGTAGGGCGTTGAGGATCAGGTCCAGGCCGTAGTCGAACTCGGCGGCGTAGTCGTAGCCGGGGGTGAGGATCGTGGTGGGTGATGAGTTCTGTGAGGTGTGGGTAGGTGTCGGCCGGCAGGTCGCGCAGGAGGTGGCCGGCGACCTCGTCGAGTTCGGTGGAGTTCGTGAAGGGCAGGCTCAGTTCCTGGAGGACGAAACCGTAGATGTAGCTGTCGATCGCGGAGAAGGCGTGCGCGGTGAGCGGGACGGAGAAGCCCCCGGCTCGAAGGGCGCCCAGGACGGCGTCATGGTGGCGCAAGGTGCACGGGCCGGAGCCGGTGCGGGAGTCCATCAGGCCGACGGCCCAGGGGTGGCGTCGAAGCGCCGTACGCGCAGAGGCGGCACGCTCGCGCATGGCCTCCTTCCAGTCCATGGTCGGCGTCGGCAGGTCGATCTCGCCGAACACAGCGTCGACCATGCCGTCGAGGAGGTCCTCGCGACCGGCCACGTGGTTGTACAGCGACATCGCCTCGACACCCAACTGCGCGGCGATCGCCCGCATGGTCACCCCGGCGTCACCCTTCTCGTCGGCCAGCGCCATCGCGGTGGTGACCACTCGCTCCCGGCTGAGCGGAGCCCGCTTCGGCTTCGCACTCCGGCCGGTCCTGCGCTCGCCCATCGATGCCCCTTCCCTTGACGGACTTACGCTGTAAGCCTACCGTGACTTACATCGTAAGTCTGACGACGACAGGCAGGTGGGGACATGAGCACGGATCAGGTCCGGAAGGTCTGCATCATCGGCGCCTCGGGGAGGCTCGGGCAGTACATGGTGCGGCACGCGCTGGACCGCGGCTACGAGGTCGTCGGCGTGTGTCGCGAGCGCAGTGTCCCGAAGCTCGCGGGGTTCGCGGACCGGATCACGATCGTTCCCGGGCACACGAACGACCGGGAGGTGATCCGGAAGGCGGTCGCCGGATGCGACGGCGTACTGACCGTGCTGGTCCCCTGGGGCGTGCACCAGTACTCGTCGGGCACGGCGCAGGCGGTGCTCGACTACTCCGAACCCGACGCGCGGCTGGTCTTCTCCTGCGGCTGGCACATCACGCGGGACGGCAAGGACAAGTACTCCTGGACGATTCCGGGCGGCCATCCGGATCATGACCCCGTTGGCCCGCCTCGTACGCGCTGTCGATATCGACGACCAGGTGGAGGCGTGCCGGCGGATCTTCGCGTCAGCGACCGGCGCTGGACCGTCGTCCGCGGCAGCGACCTCGAGAAGGGCGAGAGCCAGGGTCTGCCCGTCTGGAGCCGCCACGTCGGCGACCCGGTCCTCGCGAGCAACCTGACCCGACGCGTGGACTTCGCGCTGTTCATGGTGGAGGCCCTCACCGACGACACCCTCATCCACGAGGCACCGGCGATCGTCGGCCGCCTCTCCCCCAGCGCCCTCGCCCACGCCGCCGACGGTCGATCCCCAGAGCCGGCCAACGACACGCCATAGTCGCGTGCGGTACGGCTGGCGAGGACTACGCCTGAGCAGGCAGGCGTCGCTGATGCCACCAGACTCGCGGCACGGCGGTTTGGCCTGGGTAACCAACTGTGGCAGACGACCATGCGGGGTGGCCAGGTCGATCACGGTGGCCAGAGACAGCCAGCCTTGGTGCGCAGGTGGGTGATGTCGCCCACCGAGCGTCGATCCCCAGACCCCGCGCGACATGGAAATCAACCGGCCCCGACTCCGACACCATCTGCACCCCCTCAGCCTTGAACAATCCACTCAATGAGAGGCACCTGTCCAACAAACCGTGGTGCAGCTCAGTCGCCTGCTCGTCACTGCGCCCGCGCGATCGCAGGTTGCGGCCGATCGCCCGCGACCTGCGTGCTGTCGAGCGCTAGTGAGAGCACCGTGGGACGCCCGCCTGTGGATCGTCGAGCACCTGTTGCCGCGCCCGGCGATCAGCCTCTGCACCGCGACCGCACCAGTGCACCGGAGCGCGTCGCGATGCAAAGGCTGCCTGGCGCAGCATCGGCCGTTCATGCGATCCGATTGTGGTTTGTTGACTCGGTGGGTGCCGGTGGGGTCGACGTGGAAGGCGAAGCCGTTGGGGGTGATCCACTCCACGGTCGTGCGGTCGAGGCGGCGTACCTTCCAGCGGCCGTGGGTTTTGACCCTGTGCGGGAAGCGGCGCAGGGGTGCGAGGTTGGCTGGGGTGGTTTGGCCTGGTGGGCCGAGGGGGTCGTAGGGCTGGATGTGGTCCAGGTCCATGCGCCGCGTGGGTTTCGCGGGTGCCGTACGGGAACAGTTCGACGGGGTGGGTGAGTTTGACGCGTTCGCGGATGCGGTCGGGGATCTCGTAGGCGTCGACGCTGACCGCGTCGTTGCAGGTCGATGACGGGTTTGACGGTGTAGGGGCCGTGGCCGATCGAGCTCGGCCAGCTGGGAGGCGAGCAGCGGGCCGATGGTCTTCGACGCGCAGGACGCCGGTGCCGGTGGCGAGGGTGTGGTCGGTGAGGTGCACGTAGATCTCGGTCTGCCCCGGCCGCAACCGGTCGCCCGATCGCGGGTTGGTGTGGGCGTCGTGCCGGATCTGCGCGAGCCGGGCATCCAGCGCGCGCGTCGCGCCTGCGGCATCGAGAGGTTGACGCGTCGTCGCGGTTCGAGTCGCAGACCGGGATCGAACGGCTCGACCGCTTCCTTGAATGGGGTGTCGAGGGGGTCGGGGTGTTCGGTGTCGCTGGGATGTGGTGCGTCTCGGTCGGCCTCGTCGTCCAGGCCGGGCTCTACCCAGTCACTCAGCAGATCCTCGTACGCCCGGGTCGATATCGCCGTCGGCGCCGGCACCGCCGCGGCGGTGACGCGTTGCCGGGCGGAGGCCGGTCGGCGGTCGGGCGGTCGGCGGCTGTTGCCGTGTCGGCGAGTCGCGCCGACGCCCCGGTGGCGTCAGGAGTCGCGCCGGTGGCTGGGGTCTGTCCCGGCCGGGATCGCGGCTAGCTGCTCGTGTGACGGCATCATCGGCGCCAGTCGTCAGTGGCTGCGTTGGTCGGTTGCCGTCGCCATCGGTGGCGTGTCGGCGGCTGGTGCTGCTGCTGGGTGGCGGGCGGTTCCGGTGGTCCGGGTTGGGTTCTGGAACAGTGGGCTTGGTGGAGGAGTTCTTCGGTGTAGCGGGGGTCGGCGATGATGCCGACCGCGTCCGCGCGACGGCGCTGCAGCGAGCCGGTGTCGCCGAGGATCTTCAAGGCTTCGGCGATGCTGGTCGATGCGGGCGTCGAAGCGGATCGCGTGACCGGTGCCGGTGCGGATGAAGATCTTCTTGGTGCCGTGCTCGTCGGACCGGCCGAGATACACGCCGCGTTCGCGCTGGCCTTCTCCTCGGCCTTGCGGCGGGCTCCCTCGGGGTCGGCGTGCTTCTTGGCGGCCTCGACGATCTTGTCCAGCCGGATCGGGGTGAGCGAGTCGACGACCTTCGCGACGCGCTGGTCGACCGCCCGCGCGGATTCCTCGGACAGGTCGAGGCAGGCGGTGGCGATCTTGCGGGCCTTCCACGGGGTGGCCTCGCCGGCCTGGACGCGGGCCCAGGTCAGCGGGAGCCGGTGCCGCAACGCCAGGGCCTGGCCGATGAGGTTGGCGGCCGCGCCGGCGGAGATGCCGAGCATGGCGCCGAACTCGGCCGGGGCGAACTCGGCGATCTCGCGGGCAGCCCTCGCCGCCGAGGACGATGGCGCGTTCGCGGCCGTCGCTCGAGCTGCGGCCGGGGCGGGTGGGGCAGGTGTCGGGGTGGTGGCGGTCGGCGTAGGCCTGGGCGTGTTCGAGGAGACGGGCGTCGAGGCGGTTGGCCTCGGCGGGGTACTCGGCGGCCGACTCGAGCAGTTCGGGCGTCGAGAGCGTGGTCAGATCTCCTTCGAACATGTGTTCGATTTTATGCCATGCACGGTGACGTCGGGCAAACCCTGCGGTGAGCCTGAATCCCTTATCCACAAGGGGAAACGTCACACTCATCAGGCTGAGGAGGCGGATAAGCACGGAGCATCGGGATCGAGTTGCCAGGTAGCACGGTGGCTGCTTAGGTGAACAGCTGACGACCGCACGGTCTGACGGCGGAGCGCCGGTGATCGGTTGGATGCTGCGCGCTGGACGATCCGCTGGCATGCGCGTCCACCGTGCCTTCGATCAAGCGGGAGCCGCAGAAGCATCCGTCTATGGGCGGGCCAGCGCGGTGGCGAGCACACGACGAAGGCGGCGGGTCTAGCGGGATGTCGGATGACATCTGCTGGCTGTTCGCGGCGTGTGAAGGTCTCGGCCGATCGCGTCAGGCGGCACCGCAGTAGCTCGACGGTTTGCGCGTGTCCTTGTCCACAGAGCTTTCACAGGGTCACGGGTGATGAGCCCGCAACTTACATTCCGGTGGGCGGGAGCTGCGCGTGTGGGGCAGTTAGCCCGGGGTGGGGGCGTCTGGGCGGAGGAGGTCTGGCTGACTTGAGGTCGGACCAGAGGGCGGTGGGGACCTGGGTGCGGGCCAGGGAGGCGTTGGTGTGGACTTCGTCGGCGGTGCGGCAGCCGACCGCGATGCCGGCTACGGCGGGGTGGGCGAGGGGGAAGGCGAGGGCGGCGGCGGGGAGGGTGGTGCCGTGGGACTCGCAGATGTCGGCCAGTTTGTTGGCCTTGTCGACCAGGGAAGCGGCGGCCGGTTCGTAGTTGAAGGTGGCGCCGGGTGCCGGGCGCGGCTGGGAGAGGAGGCCGGAGTTGAAGACGCCCACGGCAACTATCTGGACGTTGTTGTCCACGCAGGCGGGGAGTACGTCGTCCAGCCCGTCGGGGTCGATCAGCGTGTAGCGGCCGGCCAGCATGATCACGTCGATGTCGACCTCGCGGACGAAGCGGGTCAGCATCGCGGTCTGGTTCATCCCGGAGCCGATCGCGCCGATCACGCCCTGGTCGCGCAGTTCGATCAAGGTCGGGAAGGCGGTGGCGACAGCCTCGTCGAAGTGATCGTCGGGGTCGTGGACGAAGACCACGTCGAGGCGGTCGGTGCCGATCCGCCGCAGGGAGTCCTCGATGCTCTGCAGCACGCCGTCGCGGCTGAAGTCCCAGCGCCGGCGGCGGTTCGTGTTGATCGCGAAACCTTCGTCGTCGGTGGCCGCGTCGTCGGCGGTGTAGATGATCCGGCCGACCTTGCTCGACAGCACGTACTCGTCCCGGGACTTGCCGCGCAGCCCGGCGCCCAGCCGCTCCTCGGCCAGCCCGAGACCGTAGTGCGGCGCGGTGTCGAAGTACCGCCAGCCTTCGTCCCAGGCGGCGTTCACCGTGGAGACCGCGTCGGCCTCGCTCACCTCGCCGAGCAGGTTCCCGAGCGGCGCACCGCCGAGCCCGATCCGCTGATCGTCCGGGAAGAGCTTCATGACCGGGCCGCCGGCAGCCGGAGGTTTTGCATGCCGCCGTCGACGGCAACCGCCGTACCGGTCGTCGACCCTGACAGCGGACTGGCCAGATAGGCGATCGCGTGTGCGACCTCATCGGCCGAGACCAGCCGGCCCATCGGCTGACGGGCCTCCAGCGCGGCCCGTTCCGCCGCCGGGTCGTCGGCCACGTCGAGCAGGCGGCCGACCCACGGGGTGTCCGCCGTACCGGGGTTGACGCAGTTGACCCGGATGCCTTCGCGCACGTGGTCCGCGGCCATCGCCATGGTCAGAGCCAGTACGGCGCCCTTGCTCGCCGAGTACAGCGCCCGATTCGGCAGACCCGCGGTGGCGGCGATCGAGCAGGTGTTGACGATCGCGGCGGCCGAGGACTTGCGCAGGTGCGGCAGCGCGGCCCGCGTCACCCGGGCGATGCCGACCACGTTGACGTCGAAGACGCGGTGCCACTCGTCGTCGTCGTTGGCCGCGACCGTGCCCTGCGCGCCGATGCCGGCGTTGTTCACGACGATGTCGATGCCGCCGAGTCGCTCCGCGGCCGCGGAGACCGCGTCGCGGACCGAGTTGTCGTCGGTGACGTCCGCGGCGATCCCGGTCAGCGGTTCGGGGACATCAGGCTTGAGGTCGAACACGACCACCTGCGCACCCCGGGCAGCCAACAGTGAGGCGGCCGCGAGTCCGATACCCGAAGCGCCCCCGGTCACCACGGCCTTCAGGCCGGCGAAGTCGGTCACTTGATCTCCTTGGTCAGGTCGGTCCAGATCTTGCCACTCGGGTACCGGTAGTCACACAGCGTCTCAGCATCCATCTCGGCCCCGAACCCGGGCCGCAGCGGTACGACGTAGTGCCCGTCCTTGATCACCACCGGGTCGAGGAAGTGCTCGTGCAGGTGGTCGACGTACTCGATCACGCGGTCCTCGACCGACCCGCTCACCGCCACGTAGTCGAACATCGACAGGTGCTGGACCAGCTCGCACAGCCCGACCCCGCCGGCGTGCGGGCACACCGGTACGCCGAACTTCGCCGCGAGCAACAGGATCGCGATGTTCTCGTTCACCCCGGCGACCCGAGCGGAGTCGAGTTGCAGCACCGACAGCGACTCGGCCTGCAGCATCTGCTTGAAGACCACCCGGTTCTGCACGTGCTCGCCGGTCGCGACCCGGATCGGCGCGATCGCGGCGGCGATGGCCGCGTGCCCGAGCACGTCGTCCGGGCTGGTCGGTTCCTCGACCCACCAGACGTCGTACGGCGCCAAGGCCTTGACCCAGGCGATCGCGTCGGCCACGTCCCAGCGCTGGTTGGCGTCGATGGCGATCCGGATGTCCGGACCGACCGCCTCGCGGGCCAGCTGCATCCGGCGTACGTCGTCGTCGAGGTTCGCGCCGACCTTCAGCTTGATCTGGGTGAACCCCTCGGCGACGGCCTCGTGGCACAGCCGGACCAGCTTCGCGTCGTCGTACCCGAGCCAGCCGGGCGTGGTCGTATACGCCGGGTAGCCGCGCTCACGCAACATGGCTTCGCGCTCAGCACGCCCCGACTCGGCGGCGCGCAGGATCTCCAGCGCCTCGGCAGGCGTGAGCGCGTCGGTGAGGTAGCGGAAGTCGATCAGGTCGACGATCTGCTCCGGCGTCAGGTCGGACAGCAGCTTCCACAGCGGTACGCCGGCCCGCTTGGCGGCCAGGTCCCAGACGGCGTTGACGACCGCGCCGATCGCCATGTGCATGACGCCCTTCTCCGGGCCGAGCCAGCGCAGCTGCGAGTCGTGCACGAGCGACTTCCAGAACCCGCCGAGGTCCTTCAGCGTCGAGTCGACGTCGAGGCCGATCACGTGGTCGCGGAGCGCCTCGATCGCCGCGGTCTGGACGTCGTTGCCGCGGCCGATGGTGAACGCGAATCCGTGCCCTTCCAGTCCGTCGTCCGCGTCGGTCCGCAGGATCAGGTACGCCGCCGAGTAGTCCGGGTCGGTGTTCATCGCGTCCGAGCCGTCCAGGTCCAGCGACGTGGGGAAGCGGACGTCGTAGGTCTCTAACTCGGTGAATCGTGGCATCAGGACCCGATCTGCAGCTGTGGGGCGGACTGTCGCGAGGAATCCTATAGGATATGTGCCGAGTTGGGCAGTGCCGGAGCGTCGGGACCGGCCCGTTAGAGTCGGTTCCATGGCGGAGCGCGGCGTACTGCGGCTGGGAAGCCGGTCGTTCGGCGTGGGCGAGTTCGCGCTGATGGCGATCGTCAACCGGACGCCGGACTCCTTCTTCGACCGCGGCGCGACCTACGCGACCGACGCGGCCTTTCAAGCGATCGACAGGGCGGTCGCGGACGGTGCCGACCTGGTCGACATCGGCGGCGTCAAGGCCGGGTACGGCGAACCAGTCAGCGAGGACGAGGAACTCCGCCGGACCGTGGACTTCGTCGCCGGCATCCGCGCCCGGCACCCCGACCTGGTGATCAGCGTCGACACCTACCGCAGCGGCGTCGCCCGCCGGGTCGCCGAAGCCGGCGCCGACCTCATCAACGACACGTGGGCGGGCGCTGACCCTGAGTTGGCCGCGGCCGCCGCCGAGTTCGGGACCGGGCTGGTCTGCAGCCACGTCGGCGGCCTCTCGCCGCGAACCGACCCGCACCGGATGGCGTACGACGACGTGGTCGCCGACGTCATTCGTGCGACGACCGCCCTCGCCGACCGCGCGGTCACAGCCGGGGTCCGGCCGGACGGGATCCTGATCGACCCGACGCACGACTTCGGCAAGAACACCCTGCAGTCGCTGGAGCTCACCCGCCGCCTGGACGAACTGGCCGCCACCGGCTGGCCGGTCCTGGTCGCGGTGTCGAACAAGGACTTCATCGGCGAGACGCTGGAGTTGCCGCCGGGGCAGCGAGGTCATGGGACGCTGGCCGCGCTCACCGTCTCCGCCTGGCTCGGTGCCCGGGTCTTCCGCGTCCACGACGTACCGGCGGCTCGGCAAGCGCTTGACCTGGTCGCCGTACTGCGTGGCACCGCTCAACCGGCCGGAACCCGAAGGAGTCTCGCCTGATGCGACGACTGGAAGACCTCACGGACGCGGATCTGGCGGCGGCCTACGAGCCGGCCGACCGGTCGGTGCCGCACCTGCGCGCGAACTTCGTCAGCAGTCTGGACGGAGCGGTCGAGATCGACGGTCAGTCCAAAGCTTTGTCGAGTGACTCGGACAGCCGGTTGTTCAGCCGGATCCGGATGCTGGCCGACGTGGTGATGGTCGGCGCCGGGACGATTCGGGACGAGGGGTACAACCCGCTGCGGTTGTCGGCCGCGAACCGGGAGTGGCGTCGCGCGTCCGGCCTGCCGGAGAACCCGACGCTCGTGGTCGTGTCGTCGCGGCTGGAGCTGAGCCCGGTGAACCCGATCTTCCAGTCGGCGGTACGGCCGATCGTGATCACACACTCCTCGTCACCGCCGGAACGGCGCGAGGCGTTGGGCGAGGTGGCCGACGTACTCGTCCTGGGGGCGGCCGAGGTCGATCTGGCGGCGGTCGTGAAGGAACTGGGTGAGCGTGGGATGCCGCAGATTCTGTGCGAGGGCGGTCCGCATCTGCTGGGGTCGCTGACCGCGGTCGATCTCGTCGATGAGCTCTGTCTGTCGCTGGCGCCGCTGCTGGCCGGTCCGGGCGCGGGGCGGATCACGGCCGGTCCTGAGACGACGTTGACGCGGCGGATGACGCTGGAGACCGTGCTGACGGCGGACGACGGGTACGTGTTCCTCCGCTACCTCCGGGAGGCGTAGGCGTGCCCGTCGTCAGCGCCGCGGTCTGCCCACACCCGCCGCTGCTCGTCCCCGAGGTCGCCTCCGGTGCGGCATCCGAGCTGGACGACCTCCGCGCGGCCTGCCTGGCCGCGATCGAGCACCTGGCAGCGGCCGACCGGCTGCTGGTGGTGGGGTCTGCTATGCCGCCCGAGCCCGCCTCCTATGACGGGTCGGCCGGTGGTGCTTTCGGCGCCTACGGTGCGCCCGGCGTGCGAGTCGGGACCGGCGGCGCGGTCCTGCCGCTCTCGTTGGCGATGGGCGCCTGGCTCATCGAGCAGACCGAGGCCGCTGACCTGCCGCGCTCCTACCTCGCCGTGCCAGTGGATGCCCTCCCGGCGAGTTGTCTCGAGCTCGGGCGAGAGCTTGCTGCAGGCAACGACCGGATCGGCTTGCTGGCGATGGGTGACGGCTCCGCTCGTCGCAGTGAACACTCACCCGTCCACCTGCACCCTCGTGCCGAGACCTTCGACACCACGGTCGCGAACGCCCTCGATCGCGCGGACTCCGCCGTACTCGCGGCATTGGACCCGGATCTGGCGGCTGAGTTGCAGGCCGCGGGACGTGCGCCGTGGCAGGTGCTTGCCGGCGTTCTGGAGACCGGCCTGACGGGCGACCTCATGTACCACGCGGCGCCGTACGGCGTTGGTTACTTCGTCGCCACGTTCACCTAGGAATAGGCGGCCAGCGGTCTGCGGTGTCGGCCAGGTCGTCGCGGCCTGCCGCTCGCAGTTGGGTGACCAGCTCAGAGCGAGCAGCCTGTACGACGGCCAGCGCAGCGTCGGCGGTGTCGTGAGGACCCGACCAGTTGCAGACCGCGTCTCCGGCGTACCAGTCGCCTGTGGATGAGCGGCGTACGTGGGCAGCTGCCAGGCGAGCGGCTGGAAGGTCGGTGTCGGCCAGCTCGATGACGGCGTCGACTGCGACCACCTCTGCGTCCAGGTCGAGGAGCGGGCGGAGTTCGACGGCATCTGTCAGTACGAACTCATATCCTGCCGGTGCGCGCTCGGACAGCCAGGCGAGGGCTTGCCCGGCGGTCTCCTGGAGGAACCGTGCGTTGTCCGGATCGGCCAAGGTGTGGACGCCGCAGAGTCGCGTGTGGGTCGGCCGGAGTTCGTTCTGCCAGAGGCGGACCTGGAGTTCGTCGCGTCCGGACAGTCGCCGGCCCAGAATGCGGGCCAGACCGACGACGTCGAAGTTGAGCTCGTCGGGGGTGCGCTTGCGGCCCGGTTCGAGGGGCTCACCGCCGCGCGTCGTCCACGGGCCGACATGCCACCGGGTCAAAGCCATCACGATCCGACCCTACAGATCCCTGCGACCCGGCCAGGCCGGCGCCGGTCGTCGTACCGGATCGTAGGCTTGCCGGGTGACACATTCCGTCAGCAGGCTCGCGGACGTCCTGGCCGACTCGGTGTCCTGGTTGTCCGTGCGTACGGCGGACTCCGTGCCCGGGCCGGAGTGGGTGTCGTGCGCTGAGCTACTCGCCGAACAGCAGGCCGGCGGGGACCCGACCTACGGGTGGCGGAAGGCGCTGGAGGACGACTACGCGCGTGAGTACGCGATTGATCCGCCGGTGCAGGTCGCGGCGATGTTCACGCTCATGTGGTACCTGCAGGTGCCCTCGCTGGTGGCTGGAGTTACGGCTGCGGTGACCGGGATGTCACCGGACGTGTCAGCTGCCTCACTGGCCTTCCGGCGGCACCCGACCGCGCACTACCCGGTCGAGATCGCGCTGATGACGTCGACCGTCGTGCCGGTGGCCGAGGCGGCCGCACAGCTCGACCAGCACGCGGCCGCGTTCCTGAACTCCTACCGCCCGGATGTGAAGATCGGCTCGTTGCAGCGATTCGGTGCGGTCAAGGACGAGCTGCGTCAGGCGATCCAGCTGCCGGAGGAGGCGCCGTACGCCGAGCTGGCCGCCGCGGCCTTCGACGTGTCGCTGGAGGACAAGTTGCGGACGTCGTGCTGCTATTTCTACGCGTTGCCGAACGTCACCGCGTGCTCCACCTGCCCGCGATTCCGCTGAAATCCACGGGTGTCCGGATCCGGCCGGAAAGTGTCGGTGCGGCCGGGCACGATGTTCGGCATGACTTTTTCACTGTGTCCGGTGTCACCGACGGGTAACCCGCCGTCGGTTGTCCGGCCGATGGTCCGAGGCTAGGTTCGCAGTCGTGACCTCGCCCGGTGGTGCTCCGGCGACGACTCCGATCGGCTCCCGGGCCGAGGCGGAGGGGTTCGTCGCAATGGTCTGTTTCAAGCACGGTCCTCCGCAACTGCACGGCGTCGAGCTCGAGTGGACGGTGCATCATGCGGACGACCCGCGCCGGCCCCTCGACGCCGATCGACTGCGCAACGCTCTGGGCGTGCATGCGCCCGCCACCCTGGTCCGCGGCAGCCCGCAGGTGCCGCTCGGCCGGGGTGCTCTGGTCACGGTGGAGCCGGGTGGCCAGGTCGAACTCTCCGGCCCCGCACTGGAGTCGATTCCCCGGCTGATCGACGACACCGCCGCCGACGCGGCCGAACTGCTCTCCCTTCTTCTCGACGCGGGTCTCGTCCCGGGCGACCACGGCCTGGACGCCTACCGCGCACCTCGCCGGATCCTG
Source organism: uncultured Actinomycetota bacterium (assembly GCA_963770725.1). Classification (GTDB taxonomy): domain Bacteria; phylum Actinomycetota; class Actinomycetes; order Propionibacteriales; family Kribbellaceae; genus Kribbella. The sequence goes on along the minus strand of CAVYQT010000001.1, from coordinate 93,872 downwards.
ACCGTTCCCCGCTACGCCGCGATGGAGTCCGCCTTCCAGCGCCTCGGCCCGCACGGTCCACGGATGATGTGCAGCACCGCCGGCCTGCAGATCTGCCTCGACGCCGGCGAAGCGGATCAGACCGCTCTCCGCTGGCGGGCGCTGCACGATCTCGGACCGGCCCTCGTCGCACTCTTCGCGAATTCCAGACGACGTGCCGGCGCGGACACCGGCTGGGCTTCCGCCCGGACCGAGGCGACCTTCGGCACCTGCGCCCCGTTCACCGAGCCGCCGCCACTCGACGGCGACCCCGCCGCCGCATGGGCCCGGATGGCGATGGAAGCACCGGTGCTCTGCTTGCGCCGTGGCGACACCTGGGACGCTCCGTCCGGACTGACCTTCGGTGCCTGGGCGAATGGCGCGTTGCCCGGCGACAGACCGACGTACGACGACCTGGAATACCACCTGTCCACCTTGTTCCCGCCGGTCCGCCCGCGGGGCTATCTCGAAGTCCGCTACCTCGACGCGCAGACCGGTGACGGGTGGATCGCCCCGACCCTGCTGCTCACCGCGCTGATGTCCGGCGCGGTGCCCATCGACCAGGTGCTCGCCGCGGCCGAACCCGCCGCCGGGCGCTGGTTCCCGGCCGCTCGCGAAGGTCTCGAGGACAGGCTGGTCCTCGACGCCGCCCGCGCCGTGGTCGAGCTGGGCACCGCAGCGCTGGACCGCACCGGCGTGCACCTCGAACTCAGCGATCAAGTCGCGACCCGACTCCATCGCATCGTCGACGACACCCAAAGAAGGCGAGCCTCATGACCGTGCACCAATTATCCGAACTGTCCGTGGAGGGGCTGCGGGCGTATGTCGCCGAGCAGTTGGAGCGGTCGCGGGCGCGGACCGTTCAGCTGACCGACGCGGTCGACACCGACGACCTGGTCAAGCAGCACTCCAGGCTGATGTCCCCGCTGATCTGGGACTACGCGCACGTCGGCAACCAGGAGGAGCTCTGGCTGGTCCGCGACGTCGGCGGCCGCGAACCGCTCCGGCAGGACATCGACGAGTTGTACGACGCGTTCATGCACCCGCGCGCCGATCGCCCCGCGCTGCCGCTGCTCGGTCCGTCCGAGACCCGGTCGTACGTCGTCGAGGTGCGGGACAAGGTGCTCGACGTCCTCGACCACGTGACGTTCGACGGTGGGCGAGAATTGGTCGACAACGCGTTCGCGTTCGGGATGATCGTGCAGCACGAGCAACAGCACGACGAGACGATGCTGGCGACACACCAGCTGCGCACCGGCGTCCCGGTGCTCGACGCCCCGCCGCCACCGGCCGGCCGGCGGCTGGCCGCATCCGAGGTGCTGATTCCTGGCGGGACCTTCGAGATGGGTACGTCGGTCGAGCCGTGGGCGCTGGACAACGAGCGACCGGGACACGCCGTACAGGTCGCGCCGTATGTGATCGACACCGTGCCGGTGAGCAACGGGGACTACCTGCGGTTCGTCCTCGGCGGTGGGTACGACGACCCGCGCTGGTGGTCCGAGGACGGGTGGGCCCACGTACGGAAGGCGTCGCTGGTCGCACCGCGGTTCTGGGAGCTCGCGGATGGCGAGTGGTGGCGGATGCGGTTCGGGCACCGGGAGCGGTTGCCGTTGGACGAGCCGGTGATGCACGTGTGCTTCTACGAGGCCGAGGCCTACGCGAAGTGGGCCGGGAAGCGGCTGCCGACCGAGGAGGAGTGGGAGTTCGCGGCGCGGTTCGATCCGGGTACCGGGCGGACGCGGCGCTTCCCGTGGGGCGACGAGAACCCAGGCCCGCAGCACGCGAACCTCGGCCAGCGGCACCTTCGGCCGGCGCCGGTCGGGGCGTATCCGCCGGGCGCGTCGCCACTGGGTGTCGAGCAGTTGATCGGCGACGTCTGGGAGTGGACCTCGAGCGACTTCCGGCCGTACCCGGACTTCCGCGCGTTCCCGTACGACGAGTACTCCCTGGTCTTCTTCGGCACCGACTACAAGGTGCTCCGCGGCGGCTCGTTCGGCGCCGACGAGGTCGTTGCCCGAAGCACCTTCCGGAACTGGGACTACCCGATCCGCCGGCAGATCTTCGCCGGCTTCCGGTGCGCCCGCGACCCGCGTCCCGAGGAGCTGCACACCTGATGTGCCGCCACCTGGCCTACCTCGGCCCGCCGGTCACCCTCGCTTCACTCGTTCTGGAGCCCTCCCACTCGCTGTACGAACAAAGCTGGGCGCCCACCGACATGCGCGGCGGCGGCTCGGTCAACGCCGACGGCTTCGGCCTCGCCTGGTACGCCGACGGCTCACCAGTGCGGTATCGGCGGAACGTGCCGATCTGGGCAGACGACAACCTGCCTGCCTTGGCCGGCTCGATCCGGTCCGGGGCGATGCTGGCCGCCGTACGCAATGGAACCGTCGGGATGCAGCTCGGCGAGTCGGCCGTCGCACCCTTCCAGGCGGGGGACTGGTTCTTCAGCCACAACGGGATGATCACCGGCTGGCCGGACTCGACGCTGAAGCTCGCCGAGCGACTCCCCGTCGCCGAGCTGCTCCGACTCGATGCGCCGACCGACTCCGCGCTGCTCTGGGCGCTGATCCAGCAACGCCTGTACGACGGAACGCCGCCGGCTGATGCGGTCGCGGCCGTCGTACCGGAGGTGGATGCGGCCGCGCCCGGATCGCGGCTGAATGTTTTGCTGACCGACGGGGAACAGCTTGTTGCGACCACCTGGACGCATTCCCTGTGGGTGCGCCGAACCGCCGACTCGATCACCGTCAGCTCGGAGCCGTTCGGCGGCAACAACCGGGACGGCTGGGACGAAGTACCCGACTACTCGTTGCTCGTGGCCACCGCCACGACGCTGCGGATCACGCCGATGGAAGGACCACAGTGACGGATATCGACGTACATCTCACTCCGGACTACTCCGCTCGCGCACTGCGGGAGGATGTCCGGGCCGGGCTGACCGCGGACCCGAAGTGGCTGCCGCCGAAGTGGTTCTACGACGCTCGCGGCTCTGAGCTCTTCGAGCAGATCACCCGCCTGCCGGAGTACTACCCGACCCGCGCCGAACGCGAGATCCTGACGGCCCGCGCGGGTGAGATCGCGGCGGTCACCAAGGCGCACACGCTGGTCGAGCTCGGCTCCGGTTCGTCGGAGAAGACCCGGCTGCTGCTCGACGGGCTGCGCGATCACGGCTCGCTGACCACGTTCGTGCCGTTGGACGTCTCGGAGACCGCGCTGCGTGAGGCGGCCGGCGCGATCAACGTCGACTACCCGACGCTCGGCGTACATGGTGTGGTCGGCGACTTCACCGCGCACCTCGACAAGCTCCCGGGCGACCCGCCGAGGATCGTCGCGTTCCTCGGCGGCACCATCGGCAACCTGCTGCCGGCCGAACGTGCGGTCTTCTACGCCTCGGTCCGCGACGTCCTCGAGCCAGGCGAATGGCTTCTGCTCGGCACCGACCTGGTGAAGGACCCCGGGACGTTGGTCGCCGCGTACGACGACAGCGCCGGGGTCACCGCGGAGTTCAACCGGAACGTGCTGCGGGTGATCAACCGGCAGCTGGGTGCGGACTTCGACGTGGAAGCGTTCAGTCACGTCGCGATCTGGGACGCCGAGAACGAGTGGATCGAGATGCACCTGCGGGCCGACCGCGCGATGCGGGTCCTCGTCCCGGAGATCCACCTCGAGATCGACTTCGCCGAGGGGGAGGAACTCAGCACCGAGATCTCGGCCAAGTTCGAACGTCCCGGCGTCACCGCCGAACTCGACACCGCCGGCTTCACCAACGCCACCTGGTGGACCGACACCAAGGCCCGCTTCGCCCTATCCCTCTGGCAAGCCGTCTGACAGCCCGAGCGCCCAGCGAGTGATGCTCGCCGGGCGCTCGGTTCTGTTGGAGCGGTCAGCCGCCCTGCTTGATCAGGTCGTTGATCTTGCCGACGTATGTCTGCAGCTCGGAGATCGGCTTCTTACCGCTCAGGATCGGCTGGTACGTCGCCGTGGTCAGATCGCCGACCTGCTGGGCCCACTGCGTGGTGAACCGGACCCCGACCGTCTTCTCCGCGGCCAGGTCGGCCTTGACCGTGTCGACCACGGACGTCTGCTGCGCCTTGGTCAGCGCGTCGTAGTAGCTGGTCTGCGCCGGCGTGTAGGCCGGCGGTGCGACCGGCGAGGCCGGCAGGACGGCGTCCCACACCTTGGTGTTGATGTACTCCAGCACCTTGAACGTCGCGTCCTGGTTCTTCGTGTACTGCGGCGTGCAGATACCGACCGAGTCGAACAGGGTCGCCGGCGTCTCCACCTGCGGGAACGGCGCGAACCCGTACTTCACCTTCGGCTTGTCCGTCTGGAACCCGGCCGCCAGCCACTGCCCGCCGAACATCATCGGCACCTTGCCCGCGGCGAACAGGGACTGGACGTTCGACGCGTCGTACCCGGGCGGTGCGACCGAGCCGTTCTTGACCGCGTCGACCAGCTTCTGCACGCCCTCGGTGTACTTGGCGTCCGCCTCGGCCTTGGTCGGGTGGTTCACGTTGTCGGTGAACGGTGCGCCGCCGGCCGAGACGGAGTACATGCCCATCGTGAACGGTCCGTCGGGTCCGGTGAGCTGGTCGGCCACCAGACCGTACTTCGCCCCGTTCTTGTTCGCCAGCTTCGCGGCCGCGGCGTACATCTCGTCCCAGGTCCAGCCGGCCTTCGGCTCCGGCAGGCCGGCGGCCTTGAACGCGTCCGCGTTGTACCAGACGCCGTAGGCGTTCATCAGCGACGGCAGGCCGCCCATCAGGCCGTCGGCGGTCTTCCAGTTCTCCATCGCGGACGGGACGAACTTGTCGGCCTTGAAGTCGCCGTCGCCGTTGTTGATCTTGTCGGTCCAGTCGACCAGCAGTCCCTGCGAGGTGTACTGCTGCTCGGTGTCGTTACCGCACCAGAACAGGTCCGGCAGTTTCTTCGCCTGGGTCAGCGAGGCGAGCTTGTCACCGAAGTTGCCGCTCGGGGTGTCGAGCAGCTGGACGGTGATGTTGTCGTCCTTGAAGTCGGCCAGGGCCTTCTTGATGGCCGCGTTCGTCTGCGCCGATTCCCAGGTCATCACGGTCACGGTGACCGGGCCGTCACTCGATCCGCCGGCGGAGTCGTCCCCGCTGCAGGCCGTTGCCGTCAGCAACCCGGCACAGGCCAGCGCGGTGGCGATGAAGGTGTGTTTCACGAGAACTTCCCCTCTATTTCTGGTTCGTGCTGCCGAGAGCGCCGAGACCCTGGATGAAGTAGCGCTGCGCGGCGAAGAAGACGATCAGCGGCGGCAGCATGTAGAGCAGGTTGGTGGCCATGTAGTAGCTCCAGTCCGGGGTCTGGCCGGCGAAGGCGGAGATGAACGACGCCATCCCGACCGACAGCGGCCACTTCTCGGAGGAGTACAGATAGACCAGCGGATTGAGGAAGTCGTTCCAGGACGCCTGGAAGGCCAGGATCGACATCGTGATCCAGGCCGGCCGGGTCAGCGGCAGCATCACCTGGGTGAAGATCCGGAAGTGCCCGGCACCGTCGATCTTGGCCGCTTCGTCGATGGAGTAGGGGATCGCCAGGAAGTACTGGCGGGCCAGGAAGATGAACAGCGGGTTGCCACCGAGGAAGGCGGGCACGATCAGCGGCAGCCAGGTGTCGTACCAGCCGATGCTCTTGTAGAGCTGGAACAGCGGGATCAGGCCGACCACTCCGGGCAGCAGCATGCTGCCGACGAACAGGTAGAACCAGACCTTCCGCCCGGGGAACCGCAACCGGGCCAGCGCGTAACCGGCCATCATCGCGGTCATCACCCCGCCGACCACGCTGAGCGCGGTGATGATGGTGGAGTTGAGCAGCAGCCGGGGGAAGTGGATGGCCTCCGGCCCGTTGACGAAGTTGCTCCAGCTCCACTCGGTCGGAAGCAGCTTGGGCGGGATGTCGAAGACCGCCGTCCTGCTCTTCAGCCCGATGGTGATCATCCACAGCAACGGGACGACCATCACCGCGCAGATGAACAACGCGGTCACGTACCACGCCGTCGTACCGACCAGGCGGGGCTTCTTCGGGGGCCGCGGCGGCGCCGGCGGTTCGGTGACCGGGACGACCGGGGCGGCGGTTTCAGTCGGGAGTGTTGTCACTGTAGGTCCAGAGCGAGGTGAACTTCGCGGTCAGGGCGATCACGGCGATGATCAGGATGAACAGCACCCACACCTGCGCGGACGCGTAGCCGAGCTGCGGGATCCGGCCGAGGTTCGGGAAGCCGTTGTTGTAGATCGACAGCATCAGCACGTTGGTGCTGAAGCCTGGTCCGCCGTTGGTGAGGATCTTCGGCTGGTTGAACGTCTGCAGCGCGGCGGTGGTCTGCAGGATCACCTGCAGCAGGATGATCGGGCTGATCATCGGCAAGGTGATCCGGACGAACACCGACCAGGCGCCGGCCCCGTCGACCCGGGCCGCCTCGTAGAGCTCGTTCGGTACCGCCTGCAGTGCGGCCAGGAAGATGATCATCGTCCCGCCGACACCCCACAGCATCACCAGGACGACCGACGGCATCGACATCGCCGGGCTCTGCAGCCACAGACTGGTCGGCAGGTGCAACCGTTCCAGGATGGTGTTCAGCAGACCGACCTGCGGGTTCATGATGAACTTCCACAGCGTGATGGTCGCGATCGCCGGCAGCACGACCGGCAGGTACGCCAGCGTCCGGACCAGCCGCACCCCGGCGAACCGCTGGTTGCAGAACATCGCCAGCGCCAGCCCGAGGATCAGCGACAACGGCACGTAGAGGAGCACCAGGTACGCCGTCGCCCGCAGCGACGGCCAGAACGCCGGGTCCACCGTGAACAGCCGGCGGAAGTTGCTCAGGCCAACGAACACCGGATCGGTCAGCCCGCTGTACCGGGTCAGGGACAGGTAGAACGAGCGGATCAGCGGGTACACCACGAACACGGTGAACCCGAGGATCGCCGGGGCGATGAACAGGTACGCCGCCTTGACGTCGGACCCGGCGTTCCGGCTCATTCCGCCGCCCCGGCTCCGACGGGTCCGCCTCAGCCCGTCACGAGAGACCGTGCTCATGCTTCACTCTCAGAAGGTCTCATCCGGCCTCCCTGGACGGTAACGTTTCCAACGATCTACTGTTGGGTGACGATGCCGTGTCGTGAAAAGGAAGTCAACCCCGTGTCCGAAACGTTTCCAACAGTCCCGGAGGCCAGCCGGCCGACGATGATCGACGTCGCCCGGCGGGCCGGAGTGGGGTTGGGCACGGTGTCGCGGGTGGTGAACGGCGGCCACGGTGTCCGGGACGAGACCGCGCAGCGGGTCCGGACCGCGATCGCGGAGCTCGGCTTCCAGCGCAACGAGGTCGCGCGGGCGCTGCGGCCGGGCAAGAAGTCGTCCAGTCTGGCCCTGGTGCTCGGCGACCTGACGAACCCGTTCTACGCGTCGATCGCGAAGGCGTCGCTCGAGGTGGCCGGGCAGTCCGGGTTCGCCGTCGTGCTGGGAAGTGTCGACGAGGACCCGGAAGGCGAGAAGCGGGCGATCCAGGAGCTGGTCAGCCGGCAGGTCGCCGGGCTGATGATCGTGCCGGACCAGGGCGACCACTCGTTCCTGGCCGGGGCCGGCGTACCGGTGGTGTTCGTCGACCGGCCGGCGCACGGCATCGAGGCCGACATCGTGATGGTCGACAACGAGGGCGGTGGCCGGCTCGCCACCGAGCACCTGCTGAACCAGGGCCACGAACGGATCGCGATCCTGCTGGCGCCGTCGTACTACACGACCGGGCGACGATTGCGCGGCTACCGGCGGGCACATCGAGCGGCGGGGATCGACGTCGACGAGTCGCTCGTCGTCCAGTTGCCCGAGGGCAACGCCGAGGCTGCGGCGAAGGCGACACTCGAGTTGATGTTGCGGCCCGATCCGCCGACGGCGGTGTTCGCCTCGACCAACTTCCTCACCGAAGGTGTATTGCGGGCGTTGCAGGAGGTCGGCATGGAGCCGGCTGTGGTCGGGTTCGACGACTTCCGGCTGGCCGACATGCTGCCGACACCGGTGACGGTCGTTGCCTCCGACATCGCCGAGTTGGGTCGCAGCGCGGCTGAGTTGTTGCTGGATCGGGCGTCGGGCGCCGACACGCGCGCGCCACAGCGGATCGTGTTGCCGTGCGCGCTGATCCAGCGCGGCTCGGGCGAGCGGCCGCCGGATTCTGCCACGAAGAGAAAGGCACCCTGAGCCGTCGCGGCCGTGGCTATGGTCGTCGGATGTACCACGAATCGTTCCGTGCGGGCCGGCCGATCGTCTTCCTGCCCGGCTGGGGCGGCGCCAACGGTGAGGGCCGCGACGTCCACGGAGCCGGTGTTCGAGGGCCGTCCGGGGTGGCGGCGGATCTACGTCGACCCGCCGGGCACCGGCAAGTCTCCGACAGACCCGTCGATCGAAGGTCAGGACGGCATGCTCGAAGCGATCGTCGCGCTGATCGACGAAGTGGTGGGCGACGAGCGCTTCGCCCTGGCAGGCACGTCGGCCGGCGGTCTGCACGCCCGCGGCATCGTCAAACGGGACCCGGCACGCGTCATCGGCCTGCTGCTGCGGGTCCCGGGCACCGCGAGGATCCGGCCGCGCGTTTCGAGGGCCCGACGCTCGTCGTGACCGGGCGCCAGGACACCATGACGGGCTACGCCGATGCCTGGCCCATCCTCGATGACTACCCGCGTGCCACCTACGTCGTACTGGATCAAGAGGGACATGACCTGCCGGTTGGGCGCTTGGCGCTGTACCAGGCCCTCGTTGCCGACTGGCTGGACAGGATCGAGCACCCGGACGCGTGAGGGGCGGAACGCGCGCCCGGGTGCTCGAACTCGAGGGGCTCAGAAGTTCGGCCAGGCCCAGCCGAGGTAGCTGGAGAAGTACGGGAGTTTGGCCAGGCCGATCTTGCCGTTGACGCTGGTGGCCCAGAAGTAGCCGTCGCCGCGGGCCACGCCGACGTGGCCGTACGGTGCGGCGAGATCCCAGAAGACCAAGGCGCCCTTCGGCGGGTTCAGGTCGCCGCGGTGGGCGGCGCCGCGGGCGACGGCGTCGTTCCAGTTGGCCTTGGCCGAGGCGTAGATCCCGGTCTTGCCGTAAGAGTTCTCGGCGGCCATCTCGCAGTACCCCTGGAACGCTGTCGAGCCGTTGCGGGCGGAGTACCAGGCGATGGACTTGTCGGCCCGTGGGTTGCTGGTGCACAACGGTGCGACCAGGCCGGAGCTGCCGGTGTTGACGTAGGCGTCGGAGATGAAGCCCTTGCCCGGGACGTGGTCCCAGATCAGGCTGCGGCCGAACTTGCCGGTCACGGGCTCGCCGTAGAGCTGGCAGTCGATCTCGACCGGGCCGTTCGGCTGGGTCCCGACCGCGCCGAAGCTGGTGGCGTTGCCGGACCGGATGGTCACGCCGAGCCCGCTGTCGGTGACCACGGTGCCGGTGGCGGCGCCGGCGGGCAGGGTGCCCGCGCCGACCAGGGTGCCGGCGCCGAGCAGGGTCATGGCGGTGAGTCGGGCGGTGATGCGTAGAAGGGCGGTACGCATGATGTTTGTCCTTTTCGCTCAGTGAGTTTTCAGTCCCCACCCCACCGCCCCGGTCAGGCAGTGGCGAACTGGCACTGACTTTCAGAGAATCAGAGGGTTACGGTGTTGTCGCAGTGGGCAACGATCGATTCGGGAGTGCGCCGTGAGGCCAGCACAGGCTCGTGTTGTGATCGGCTGCCGGATGCGTGAGCTCCGGGAAGCGGCCGGCGTACCGCTGTCGCGCGCCGCCGCCCAGTCCGGCTGGGACAAGGGCCACCTGTCCCGGGTCGAGCGCGGCCACACCAAGCCCAGCCGCGAGCTGATCGAGTGGTACGACGCCTCGTTCGGTGCCGGACAGGCGTTGGTCAATCAGCTGATGGAGCTGGACGCCGCCGTCCGGGCCGGTCGCGACATGACGCTGCGGGACATGCGCCGGCAGGGCGCGGCCGGTACGCCGGGGTGGTTGCGGTCACCACATCGCGCTGCGCTGCCGGACGCCGTACCGGGGGAGATCGTGACGGTGTCGATGAGGTTGCAGGCGCCGTCACAGGTCGGGGCGTCGACGGCGTACTTCAAGATCACCGATGACGCAGGACGGCTGTACTACCCCGGGCCGGAGTCGCCGCTCGCTCTGGCCCTGGCTGCGGCACTCGTCGTCCCCCAGGTGGCCATCAGCTCGGCCTCGGCAGCGCCCGCGGCCAGAGGTCCGGTGGATCCGCCGGTCCCGTCCATCCCGCAGAAGTACCTCGACCAGCCGATCACGTGGTCGGTCTGCTCGTTCGATGCCGCGGTGAAGAACCTGTACCCGCAGGCGCCGACGACCAACTGCGCGAAGGTGAAGGTCCCGATGGACTGGGCCCACCCGGACGCGCATCCGGACGTCGAGGTTGCCGTCGCGTACAGCAAGGCCACGGGTACGTCGAAGGGCCTGGTGACGACCAACCCGGGTGGACCGGGTGGCGCCGGACTGACCCTGTCGGCCTCGCTGGCGGTGGAGAAGACGCAACTGTTCAGTGATTTCGACCTGCTCGGCTTCGACCCGCGCGGGTTCGGCCAGAGCACGCCGCTGCAGTGCCTCACCACGACCGAGAAGCTGGCCGCGCTGCCGACCACCCCGGACCTCAAGGAACGCACCCGGCAGACACACCTGACCGAGGTGGCCGAGGCCAAGCTGTTCGCCGACGCGTGCTCGGCGACCGAGTTCGGCCAGTTCGTCAGCAGCCAGCAGACGGTCTACGACATGGAGTTCCTGCGGGCGCTGTTCAAGGCGCGGCAGCTGAACCTGATCGGCTACAGCTACGGCACCTGGCTCGGCGGCTGGTACGCCGACACCTACCCGTCGAAGGTCGGCCGGTTCGTGATCGACTCGAACATGGACTGGACCCACACCCAGTGGGAGAACGTGAACTTCGACCCGTTCTCCGGCCAGCGCCGGCGCGACACCCAGCTGTTCCCGTGGATCGCCCGGCACGCCGACCAGATCGACGGCCTGGGCAGCACGTTCCGGCAGGTGCGATCGACGTACAACGGGATCCGCGCGGGCCTGGTCACCCTGGTCAAGGCCGGTACCAGCTCGGTCCGCGGGGACGACCTGGACACCACGATCTACAGCGTCCAGTACGGCAATGTCCGCTTCATCCGGGGGACGCTCGACATCCTGATCCACGACGAGTACGTCAAGGACCCGTCCGCTTCGGGTGAGATCGAGTTGCGGCACGTCGACCGCGCCTGGGCCCGGATCTCGCCGGAACTGCAGGCGTTCGACACCCTCGCCGCGATGCGGGCCCGGTACGGCGTGACGCCGGCCGCCGCATCGACTCATGGCCGCCCTGAAGGTGGACTCGACCCACTCGATCATCGCCGACGCCCGCGCGACCGCGGCCAAGTCGACCGGCGACGCAGTGGTCAACCTCGGTGCCATCGGTACGACGGTCCGCTGCAACGACACGAAGTGGAACAGCGACCCGCGGTTCTACCTGCGCGAGGCCGACCGGATGGCCGCCAAGTACGACTTCTTCGGCTACATGAACGGCGTACCGTTCTGTGCCTTCTGGCCGTACGAGCCGCAGGACCGCAAGCTCGATCTGAAGGGTTCGCCGCGCATCCTGATGATCCAGGGTGAGCTCGACCCGGCCACGGCGTACGAAGGTGCGCTGCGCACCCACAAGGACACGTCGAAGGCGACCCGGTTCGTCGCCATCGACGACGAGGGCCAGCACGGCCAGTACGTCGGCTCGGCCTCGTCCTGCGCCGAGGCGATCGGTGACAAGTACGTCTTCACCGGCGAACTGCCCGGCAAGGACCAGGTCTGCGGTACGTCGCCACTCCCGGCCGAACTGTCCGTCTACCCGGTCAACGGCCCGGTCGACGGCAACGCCGTACACCTGCCGAAGTCCAAGTCGCGGTGACCGCCTCAACCCACTCCTGCAGCGGGCGCTCGACACAGTCGCAGCCGGCACGCTGCGGTAGCGTCGGCGGCAACTGCGATGGCCTGGCGGATGCTCGTCCGCCGGGCCATCGCTCGTCCCGCGGAAAGTCGTAGGGGGCATGAACAGGAAATGGTGGGGTGGAACAAGGAATAACCTGTTCACGGCCATCCGAAGGGTGGTGCGGCCCCCGGGTAGTGCGACCCCGGTCCGGATTCTGTCCGCGGTGGTGTGCGGCTGATCGAGGTCGGCCCAACTGGTTCGCACCACCCGGTAACCGCAGGCACGCAGCCGGTCCTCGCGCCACTTCTCCGCCAGTACGACGTCGCCGTTGTCGCCGTACTTCAGAGCACCGTCGAACTCGACGATCAGCGTTGCCCGGCAGAAGGAAGTCGACCCGGCCGATCAGTCGACCGGCTGGATCACGGATCTCCGCCTGCAGGGTCGGTGCCGGCAGACCGTGGTTCGCCATCAGGACCCGCAGCCGGGACTCGCCGACCGATTCACTCAGCCCGTCGGCGAAACGCACCGCCGCCCGTGCCGCAGGTGATCCGCTCCGGTACCGGTGCCGATCCGCGGTGGTCATGAGCGACTCCGGGGTGACAAGGCGTTGATGAAGCGCCGCATCCGCAAGCACCACCCCCACCTCGTACGACGACACGCAAGCGGTCTCGGTGATCGCGCGGGCAGGCGTGACAACCGGGAGGCCGTCGACGACGGTGATCTCACCCGGCGCGAATCGCGAGCGGTGAACGTCCACACCGGCGTCCGACCGCTGGCGGCCCCGGACTCTGCTGACGTGAATCCTGGTCAGGTCGAGCCCCCAGGTCGGGAGCCCGTGCAGTACGACCGCGGATTGATGGCTGACCACCACTGCGCTGCCCATGCGGTCGACCACTGCGCGGGTTCTGAGCAGGTGCAGCCGACGGGCTCTCTCCCACGGGGACTCGCCGGTCGGCCACCCGGCCGGCTCGACGTACACGTCACGCGTCAGGCGCGACCACTGCCCGGCCCGCAGCCGACGGCGGAGCTCGCTGTCGCTGTAGCCGGCCGCGATCGCGTCCGCCCGGGTGAACCAGCCGCCCCGGGCAGCCGTGAGCACACTCAACTTGGGGTTCATATCGGCAACATGCCGTCGAACCCGTCCCGCCCGGACCCCGAATTCGCACCCTGTGGACAGCCACCTCCGGGGCCCGGCCACCCCAAGCCGTGCCCGTGAACACGAAATAGCCTGTGCACCCCGCCAACAACCTGTGTAAGGCCACCACATCCTGGGCAGGCCACCGAGGTTCAGGCTGGCCTCCAATTTCGTGTGCGAGGGCCCGGCGGTCGGGCACCCCTCTGGGTTCAGGTGCCGTACTCGGCGTCCAGTTCGGCGTCGATCTCGGCCTTGCGTTTGACCCAGCGTTCGCTGAGGCCTTTGACCTCTGCGCCGATGAAGTCGATGAAGCCGAGTGACACCCGGATCCGGCGGTGGGCGGCGGTGCCCTCGCCGGCGGCGTCGAGGACCTTGCGCAGTGAGGCGGACCAGCGGACCAGAGCCTGGTCCTCGCTCATCATGGTCTGGTACCAGGCGTCGTCCTGGACCACGTATACGTCGCGGCGGCTGCCGGGCTCGCGCTCCCGGTTGGCCAGGCGGAGCTGGAGCAGGTAGTTGACCGCGCCGGAGACAGCGGCCGGACTCGCCTGCAGCCTGTCGGACAGCTCGGCCGCGGTCATCCGCCCCTGCTCGCTGGACAGGATGGCGGCGAAGACCCGGGCCGCCATCCGCGGCCAGCCCGTGTCGGCGAGCAGGTTGCCGAACTGTTCGGCGTACCGCCTGACGGCTTCGTCGTCTCGATGTGCACTCACCGCCCCATCATCCCCTCTTTCGTCAGCGAACCACCGACCGTGTGAGAACCGTGTTAGTAAGATTCACAATCTTCTGAATGAAGTGTACGTTATGAATCATGACATCAGCCATCGTGGTCTCTGGACTGCACAAGTCGTACGGGAGTACGCACGCCCTCGACGGTCTCGACCTGGACGTCGCGACCGGTGAGGTGCACGGATTCCTCGGCCCGAACGGTGCCGGGAAGTCCACCACCATCCGGGTGCTGCTCGGACTGCTGCGCGGTGACGCCGGTGACGTCTCGCTGCTCGGCGGCGACCCGTGGCACGACGCGGCGAAGCTGCACCGCCGGCTCGCCTACGTCCCGGGTGACGTGAACCTCTGGCCGAACCTGACCGGCGGCGAGGTGATCGACCTGCTCGGCCGGCTCCGCGGCGGGCTGGACCCGAAGAAGCGGGACGACCTGCTGCGCCGGTTCGACCTCGACCCGACGAAGAAGGGCCGCACCTACTCCAAGGGCAACCGGCAGAAGGTCGCCCTGGTCGCGGCGCTCGCGTCGGACGTCGAGCTGCTGATCCTCGACGAGCCGACCTCCGGCCTGGACCCGCTGATGGAGGAGGTGTTCCGGCAGTGCATCGAGGAGGAGCGCCAGCGCGACCGCACGGTGCTGCTGTCCAGCCACATCCTGTCCGAGGTCGAGGCCCTGTGTGACCGGATCAGCATCATCCGGCGCGGCAAGGTGGTCGAGACCGGCACACTGTCCGACCTGCGCCACCTCACCCGTACGTCGATCCACGCCGAGCTGGCCGGCGTCGCCGAACGGTCTCGCGTCGCTGCCCGGCGTCCACGACCTCGATGTCGAGGGCAACCGGGTTCGCTGCGAGGTGGACACCGCCCAGCTGGACGCGGTGATGCGACAGCTGTCCGCGAGCGGGATCAAGAGCCTGGTCGCGCAGCCGCCGACGCTGGAGGAGCTGTTCCTGCGCCACTACGAAGAAGACGAGGCCGAACCGATGGCGGCGGTCCGATGAGTGATTTCGTCGGTACCGGAACCCTGGTGCGGCTCGCGCTGCGCCGGGACCGGATCCTGATCCCGGTGTGGATCGTGGTGTTCGTGGCGATGGCGGCCGGGTCGGCGCAGGCCTCGATCGACCTCTACCCGGACGTCCAGTCCCGGATCGAGGCGGCCCGGACGTCGAACGCGTCGCCGGCCCTGGTGTCGCTGTACGGCCGGATCTTCGACGAGACCTCGCTCGGGGAGCTCTCGCTGTTCAAGCTGACCGCGTTCGGCGCGGCACTGGTCGGGTTGCTGGCCGCGATCCTCGTCGTCCGGCACACCCGGACCGAGGAGGAGTCCGGGCGGCTCGAGCTGCTCAGCGCCGGAGTTCTCGGCCGGTACGCCGCTCTGGCCGCGGCACTGATCGTGTCGTCGGGGACCGTCGTACTGCTGGGGCTGCTGACCGCGCTCTCGTTGATCGGGGTAGGGCTGCCCGCCGCGGGCTCGTTCGCTTTCGGGCTGATGTGGGCCGCGGCCGGACTGTCCTTCGCGGGAGTGGCGGCAGTGACCGCACAGCTGACCGAGGGCGCCCGGGCCGCGAACGGGTTCACCGCGGTCGTCCTCGGGATCGCCTACGTACTGCGGGCAATCGGCGACTCGTCGACCGATGGCAAGTCCGAGTGGGTGTCGTGGCTGTCGCCGATCGGGTGGTCCCAGCAGATCCGGGCGTTCGCCGGTGACCGGTACGTCGTCGTACTGCTGCCGCTGGTGTTCATGGCCCTGCTGGTTGCCGGTGCGCTGGCTCTGATCCGGCGGCGCGATGTCGGGGCCGGTCTGGTGCGGCCGCGGCCGGGGCCGGCGACTGCCTCGCCGTCGCTGCGGTCGCCGCTCGCGCTGGCCTGGCGCTTGCACCGAGGTTCCTTGTACGGCTGGGGTTTCGCGTTCCTGCTGCTCGGGTTGCTGGTGGGCAACATCGCCAGCAACGTGGACGGGTTCGTGACCAGTGACAGCGCCAAGGAGATGGTGGAGAAGCTCGGCGGCGTCAACGGCATCACCGATGCGTTCCTGGCGACCGAGATGGGGATGGTCGGGCTGCTCGCTTCGGCGTACGGCATCCAGGCGGCGCTCCGGCTGCGGTCGGAGGAGACGGCGTTCCGGGCTGAACCGCTGCTGGCGACCGGCGTCACGCGGGCGCAGTGGCTGGGCAGTCACGTGCTGATGGCCATGTTCGGCACGGGCGCGCTGATCCTGGTTGCCGGACTCGGCTCAGGTATCTCCAGTGGTGCCTCGCTGGGCAACATGGGCCGGCAGGTGCCTCGGATGCTCGCGGCGGCGGCCGTACAGCTTCCCGCGATCTGGTTGGTCACGGCGCTGGTCGTCCTCCTGTTCGGGTTGGCTCCCAAGCTGGTCACCGGTGCGTGGGTCCTGTTCGGCGTCTTCCTGCTGATCGGCCAGTTCGGCTCGATCTTCAATCTGCCCGAGGGCGTGATGAACCTCAGCCCGTACGGCCACACCCCGCGCCTGCCCGGCGGCGACTTCACCGCCAGCCCGGTCCTCTGGCTGACAGCCATCGCCGCAGCCCTGACGTTGGCAGGCCTAGCCGCCTTCCGCCGCCGCGACATCGGCTGACCGGACTGCGCCGGTCTGAGGGGTCCGGCGCCCAGCGGCCCGCCCGGGTGGTCACCGGGCGGGCCGGTCTGTCTACGATCGCTGGGTGCCTTGGAGCGATGGACTGGTGGAGTTCTGGACGGAGCGGCACCTGTGTGTGCTGAGTACTGTCCGGGCTGACGGGACGGTGCACTCGACGCCGGTGGGGGCGACGCTGGATGTCGACACCGGGCTGGTGCGGGTCATCTGCTCGGGGACGTCGTACAAGGCGCGGACGATTCGGGAGGCCGGGGTTGCCGCGGTCTCGGTGACGCAGGTGGACGGGCGGCGGTGGTCGACGCTGGAGGGTCGTGCGGTGGTCAGCGACGATCCCGAGCGGGTGGAGGACGCCGTACGGCGGTATGCCAAGCGCTACCGGGAGCCGCGAGTCAACCCACGACGCGTGGTCATCGAGATCACGGTGACGAAGGTGCTGGGCAATGCCGGCTGAGGTGGTAACGGTCGTGGGGATCGGTGCGGACGGGTGGGACGGGCTCTCTCCTGCCGCAAGGAGTGCTGTCTCAGCGGCAGACGTGCTGATGGGTAGCACACGGCAGCTGGCGCTCGTGCCTGCCGGAGTCGCAGCTGAGCGCATCGCCTGGCCCTCTCCGTTGTCAGAAGCCCTGCCCGGCTTGCTGGACGAGAACCGTGGGCGGCAGGTGTGCGTGCTGGCCAGCGGCGATCCGACGTTCCACGGGATCGGTACGACGTTGACGCGGTTGCTGGGGGCGGACGCCGTACGGGTGATTCCACACCCGTCGAGTGTGTCCCTGGCGTGTGCGCGACTGGGGTGGCCGCAGGACCAGGTGCAGGTGGTCAGTCTGGTCGGGCATTCGGTCGAGCTCGTGCATCCGCATGTCCAGCCGGGGCGTCGGCTCCTCGTGTTGAGTTGGGGTGCGCAAACGCCTGCCGAGGTTGCCGGACTGCTCGTGGCGCGCGGCTACGGCTCGAGCTCGGTGACGGTGCTCGAACACCTTGGCGGACCGTCGGAGCGTGTCCGGACCGCTCAGGCTGCCGAGTGGTCGTACGACGTCGACGCGCTCAACGTGATCGGCGTGCTGTGCCAGGCGGACTCCGGTGCTCCGCTACTCCCGACGGTGCCCGGGCTGCCGGACGACTCGTACGAGAACGACGGGCAGCTCACCAAGCGCGAGGTCCGTGCGGTGACGCTCTCGCGACTCGCACCGGTGCCGGGCCAGCTGCTGTGGGACGTCGGCGGCGGTGCGGGCAGCATCGCGATCGAGTGGGCGCGCCACCACCCCACCTGCCGCGCGATCGCGATCGAACGCGATCCGGACCGCGCCAAGCGCCTCGACCGCAACGCCTCTGCGTTAGGGGCGACCGTCCGGACCGTGGTGGGCAGCGCTCCCGCCGCGCTGGACGGGCTGGAGACGCCCGACGCGATCTTCATCGGTGGGGGAGCGACCGCGGCCGGCCTGGTCGAAGTCTGCTGGAACGTCCTCGCCCCCGGCGGCCGGCTAGTGCTGAACGGCGTGACGCTCGAGACCGAGGCGCTGATCGCCCGCTGGTACGGCGAACTCGGCGGCGACCTCGTCCGCCTCGACGTCCAACGGGCCTCGGCGGTCGGAACCATGACCGGCTGGCGACCGGCCATGCCCGTGACGATCTGGAGCGTGACCAAGTGAGGGTGCACTTCATCGGGGCCGGCCCGGGCGCCGCCGACCTGATCACCGTCCGCGGACGCGACCTGATCGCCTCGTCGCCGGTCTGCCTGTACGCCGGCGCGCTCGTCCCTGTCGAACTCCTCGACCACTGCCCGGTCGGCGCCCGCAAGGTCGACACCGCGGACCTGAACCTCGACCAGATCACCACCGAACTCGCCGCCGCGCACGCCGACGGACTCGACGTCGCCCGGCTCCACTCCGGCGACCCCTCGGTCTTCAGCGCGATGGCCGAGCAGCTGCGCCGCCTCGACGACCTCGGCATCCCGTACGACGTGACGCCCGGCGTTCCCGCGTACGCCGCCGCGGCGGCCACCCTCAGCCGCGAGCTGACCGTCCCCGAGGTCGGCCAGACCGTGATCCTCACGCGGATCGCGGGCCGGGCCTCCGCGATGCCGCCGGGCGAGGATCTGGCCACGCTAGGCGCAAGCCGATCGACGCTGGTGCTGCACCTGGCCGTCCAGGTGATCGACCGAGTGGTCGAGGAGCTGACGCCTTCGTACGGCGCCGACTGTCCGGTTGCGGTGGTCGCGCGGGCGTCCCGTGACGATGAGGTGATTCTGCGCGGCACGCTCGCGGACATCGCCGACCAGGTGCGGGCCGCGGACATCCGCCGTACCGCGGTCATCATCGTCGGCAAGGTTCTGTCGGCCACGGCTTTCCGCGACAGCCACCTGTACTCGACCACGCGGACCCGATGAAGGTTCTCCTCCTCGGCGGCACCGGCGAGGCCCGTGCGCTCGCGCAGTCGTTGGCGGCTGCGGGAGTCGATGTGGTGTCCTCGCTGGCCGGGCGCACCACCGACGCCCAGCTGCCGGTGGGTGAAGTCCGGCAGGGTGGTTTCGGTGGCACCGACGGGTTGGTCAACTGGTTGCGGGACGAGGCGGTCGACGCTGTGGTCGACGCGACCCACCCGTTCGCGGCCACGATGACCGAGCACGCCGTCGCGGCTGGTCGCGCGGTCGGCGTACCGCTGCTGATCCTGCGCCGCCCGGGCTGGACCTCTGCCCCGGGCGATGTGTGGCACTGGGTCGAGTCAACTGATGCGGCTGCTCGCCTGCTGCCGACGCTCGGTTCCCGCGCCTTTCTCACCATCGGCAGGCAAGGTTTGGATGCCTTCGCGGCGACAGGCCTGTGGACTCTGGCGCGCTGCGTCGATCCGCCTGAGCCGCGACCCAGTTGGTGCGAACTGCGTCTCGACCGCGGGCCGTACGAGCTGGCGGGGGAGCTGGAGCTGATGCGGCAGCACCGGATCGACGTACTGGTGACGAAGGACAGCGGCGGCGAACTGACGTCCGCCAAGCTGACCGCGGCGCGGGAACTCGGCGTTCCCGTGGTGGTGATCCGCCGCCCGCCGCTGCCGGCCGACGTCGAAGCGGTCGACTCGGCGGACCGGGTCGTCGAGTGGGTCAGCGCACGTCGGTAGATTGACGCCCATGGGGATTCAGATCGCGCCGAGCATCCTGTCCGCCGACTTCGCCCGGCTCGCCGACGAGGCGGCTGCCGTGTCGAACGCCGACTGGCTGCATGTCGACGTGATGGACAACCACTTCGTGCCGAACCTCACGCTCGGCCTGCCCGTGGTCGAGGCGCTCGCGAAGGCGACGGACACCCCGCTCGACTGCCACCTGATGATCGAGGACCCGGACCGGTGGGCGCCCGGGTACGTCGAGGCGGGCGCCTCGAGCGTCACCTTCCACGTCGAGGCGTGCCGCGCCCCGATCCGGACCGCGCGGGAGATCCGCGCCAAGGGCGCCCGGGCCGCGATGGCGCTCAAGCCCGCGACCCCGATCGAGCCGTACGAGGATCTGCTCGCCGAACTCGACATGATCCTGATCATGACCGTCGAACCCGGGTTCGGCGGCCAGAAGTTCCTCGACGTGTGCGTGCCGAAGATCCGCCGTACCCGCCAGCTCCTCGACAAGCACGGCCTGGACCTCTGGGTCCAGATCGACGGCGGCGTCTCGATGGACACCATCGAGCGCTGCGCCGACGCCGGCGCTGACGTCTTCGTCGCCGGCTCGGCCGTCTACGCCGCCGACAACCCCAACGCCATGGTCGACCAGCTGCGCACCATGGCCGAGCGGGCCTCCGGCTGACTGGAGTGTGGATGACCGAGCACAAGCCCGTGGCGAGCTGGCTGACGGACATGGACGGCGTCCTCGTGCACGAGGAGCGCGCCATCCCCGGGGCCGCCGAGTTCATCGCCTCGCTGCAGAGATCCGGGAAGAAGTTCCTGGTCCTGACCAACAACTCGATCTTCACCCCGCGCGACCTGCGCGCCCGGTTGCTTGCCGGAGGCATCGATGTCCCGGAGGACGCGATCTGGACCAGCGCGCTGGCCACCGCGCAGTTCCTCGACGACCAGCGCCCCGGCGGTACGGCGTACGTGATCGGCGAAGCCGGCCTGACCACGGCCTTGCACGAGGTCGGGTACGTGCTGACCGAGCGCGCGCCGGACTACGTCGTACTGGGCGAGACCCGGACGTATTCGTTCGAGGCGATCACCAAGGCGATCCGGCTGATCTCCGACGGTGCCCGTTTCCTGGCCACCAACCCGGACCCGACCGGCCCGTCGACCGAGGGACCGCTGCCCGCGACCGGTTCGGTGGCCGCGCTGATCACCCGCGCCACCGGAATCGCGCCGTACTTCGTCGGCAAACCGAACCCGCTGATGATGCGCAGCGCGCTGAACCGGATCGAGGCGCACTCGGAGACCACGGTGATGATCGGCGACCGGATGGACACCGACATCATCAGCGGTCTCGAAGCCGGTCTGCGCAGCGTCCTCGTGCTGACCGGTTCGACCAGCGAGCACGAGGTCGACCGCTTCCCCTACCGTCCGACCCGCATCGTCGAGTCCATCGCCGACGTCGTACCGCTGGTCGAGGCGTTCGGCTAGCAGGTCACGGTCCGGAAGCCGTACCCCCGCGCCTTCAGCGTGTGCAGGATCGCCGGCAGCGCGGCGACCGTCTGACTACGGTTGCCGCCGCCGTCGTGCATCAGGATCACCGAGCCGTTCTTCACGCCGGCCAGCACTCGTTTGACGATCGCCGCCGTACCGGGCCTGGTCCAGTCGCGGGAGTCGGTGTCCCAGACGACGAGGTCCTTGCCGAGGGCCTTGGCCCGCTTGGTGACGGTGGGGTTCATCCCGCCGTACGGCGGCCGCAGGCAGGCCGGCGTAAGACCGGTCTGCGCGCGGATCGCCTCGTCGGTGGGCGTGATCTGCTGCCGAAACGATGCCGCGGACAGCGGCCGGAGATCCGCGTGGGTCCAGGTGTGGTTCTGCACGCTGTGCCCGGCGGCGTGGATCCGCTTGGTCAGCGCCGGATGCTTCACCACGTTCCGGCCGACCTCGAAGAACGTGGCCTTGGCGTCGTACTTCGCGAGCACGTCGAGGATCAGCGGGGTGTACACCGGATCGGGGCCGTCGTCGAAGGTCAGGACGACGTACTTGGCCGGCAGCGCCTTCTGAGCCGGTGCCGCCGCTGCTGGTGGTGGGCTCGGCGCCGGTTGGCTGGGCGTGCGGGCAGCCGCGACCACCACTGTGCCGATCACTGCGCTGACCACCATCATCATCGCCAGGCCGACCACGCGGTTGCCGGTCCGTGTCAAAGCCATGTGTCCCCCAGGGCGGTGGTGGGCTCACTTCCTCCCGTCCACCCTCAGCGCGATTCCCCGGAAACCGAGGACCCCACGCCGCTGTCGCGTCAACAATCTACGAATACCGGACGCGGGGCTAGAGCACCTGGGAGAGGAACTGTCGGAGCCGGGGCGACTCCGCGGAGCCCAGCGCGCGGGCCGCCTCGAGTTGGCCCTTCTCCACGCTCTGGATGCCGGACCGGAAGATCTCGCCGATGTAGGCGGCCGCGATCAGCGACAGCGCCAGGATGCCGAGCGGGTACGGGTTCGGTCCCCACCAGTGCCGGGTGATCGGCGACAGGCCCTGACCGATCAGCAGGATGGTGAGGATCGCCGGCAGGCCGCGGAAGATGTCGGCGTAGATCTTCGCCGGCCAGCGCAGCCAGCGCTTCCGGGACAGGGCCATGACCGCCACGACCATGCCGAGCAGCGTGCCCAGCACGACCGAGGCGGCCGCCAGGATCAGCGTGTTGACCAGTCCGACCTTGAGCATCTCGGGCAGGACTTCCTTCATCGACCCCAGTCGAGGAAAGTGTCGTTCAGCGTGGACCAGACGTCCATCTGTCAGCCGGCTGCTTTGGGGGACGTGAACTCGACCGAGCCGCTGCCCGGCTTGAAGTTCGCCGGGACGGCGCGACCCGGGTAGTACTGCTCGACCAGCTTCGTCCAGGTGCCGTCGGCGATGACCTCGTCGAGGGCCTTGTTCACCGCTTCACGCAGCTTGTCGTTGTTCTTGGCCACCGCGAACGCCATCGGCGCGTCGCTCAGCTCCTTCGCGGCCAGGATCACCGTGCCGCCGCCCTGCTCCTTGGCCATCTTCTCGCCGATCTCGGCCGGCGAGACCCACGCGTCCGCCGTACCGGCCTTGAGCTGGCCGAGCGCGGCGTTGTAGTTCGGCACCCGGACCGGGTCGAGGCCCTTCTGGGTGGCGTAGTCGTCCTGCACGGTGCCCTGGACCACGACGACGCGCTTGCCCTGGAGCTGGTCGAACGTCGTGATGCCGGAGTCCTTGGTCGTGTTCAGCCCGAGGTAGCCGAAGTCGTACCCATTGCTGAAGGCAACGTCTTCTTGCGTGCCTCGGTGACCGTGATGGACGAGCTGCCGAGGTCGTACTGGCCGCCGTTCACCTGCGAGAGCAGCGCGGAGAAGTCGGTGCCGACGAACTCCGGCTTCAGGTTCAGCTTCGCCGCCACCGCGGTGATCAGGTCGTTGTCGAACCCGGTGAACCTGCCGTCCTTCACGTACACGTTAGGCGGTGCGTCGGTCAGCGTCCCGATCCGCAACGTGCCCGCGTCCATCAGCCCGAGATCCGAACCACCCGCGGCCGAGTCGTCATTGCTGCCGCAGGCAACCATCGACACCGCCAGCGTGACAGCCGCTCCCACCGCGACAACCCGTCGAAAGCCCCTGAAGGCGCGCACAGCAATCTCCTCACAACCGTTGACCAGCCGGACGCGAACCGCCCGCCTCGGGAAGCCAACACCACCCCTTCTCGACCCATTCCACCCCGACACCCAGTGAGACAGCCCCGAAGTGTCTGTCCCCGCCGTGATATGCCGCCTCGTCACCGTTGCCCCCAGCAACCACCGCCCACCACGGGTGACCTGAGCAGTTGCCTACCTCGCGTCCGAGTGACCCTTGCCACACCCCGCGCCCCGCACCGCGTGGCACGAATCACCAAGGCCGACGCTAGTACTTCTCGGCGCGGTTGCTCAGGCCTCGACACCGAGCCGCTCTAGCGCCGCCCGCAGAACCCGGGTAGGCAGCAACCGTCACCATCGCCCGGCGCTATCCGTGGTGGTTTTCGTAGTGGGTCAGGGCGTCGGCGGTGCGGCCGGTGCCGTAGGTGAGGAGGAGTTCGGCCAGGGCGGGCGAGTCGGCAGCGACGGCGCTCGCGGCGTGCTGGATCTCCTCTGCCGAGGCGACAGCGCGGAACAGGTCCTGGATCTCGCGTACGACGGCACGCGCGGATGGCGGCGTACTCGCGGGAACACCCGGCGGCACCGCGGACGGCTGGGACCGCTGTGCCGTCGGCCCCGCAGACAACCCCGGCGGTGAGGCGGACGGTGTTGCGTCCGGGACCGCCCGCGGATGGCCGGGTCAGCTGTGCGGGCGCTGTGGAACGGGTGAACGCGCCGGTGGCGCCGCGGATCCCGTCGAGCTCGGCCGGGATGTCGAGCGGATCGATCTCGCCGATCATCGCCAGATGTGCGAGCTCGTCGAGTGCCTGGAGCCGGGAGACCACCGCCGGGTTGCCGATCTTCACCCGCTGGGCGCTCATCAACTGGGACAACATCGGCGCGGACAGCCCGATCACCTGCGCCAGCGCACCCTGGGTCAGACCGAGCGGGCCTGGCCACCCGGCGCACCAGTTCACCGAGCGGCTCGCCGTACAGTTCGGTCTGCTGCTGCAGGTTGTGCGCTGTCTGGTCCATTCGCGTGCTCCCCTCTGACCGCCCGCCGCTCAGTAGCGACTGCAAACATCTTTGCAGTCGCGATCGCAAATTTCCAGCCGACCGTCCACAGGATCGGCGCATCCACAGGGGAAGCCAACCGGCTTGACATTTGCGATTGCAAACTGGGAGTGTTTGCGGCAGCGAATCTCACTGGAGGAAACGATGACGGCTCTGCAGGGACACCGCCGCCCCGCGGTGTGGGCGATCCTCGCCATCACGCTGACCGCCTTGATGGCCGGCCTGGCGATCCCGACCGCGCACGCTGACCCCGACAAGGGCAACAAACTGGTCCTGGTGCTCGACTCGTCCGGCTCGATGAAGGAGCCGGCCGGCGACGGGCAGACCAAGATCACCGCCGCGCGGACTGCGCTGACCAAGGTGGTCGGCAAGCTGCCGGCGGAAGCAGAGGTCGGCCTGAGGGTGTACGGCGCCACCGTGTTCAAGCGCACCCAGACCCGGTGCGTGCACGGACACCCAGCTGACCGTGCCGATCGGCACGAACAACCGGCCGCAGTTGCAGGCCGCGATCGCGAAGTACAAGCCGTACGGCGAGACTCCGATCGGCTACGCGCTCCAGCAGGCCGCGAAGGACCTCGGCCCGACCGGGCAGCGCACGATCGTGCTCGTCTCGGACGGTGAGGCGACCTGCGCGCCCGACCCGTGTGTGGTGGCGCAGTCGATCGCCAAGCAGGGCATCGACCTGAAGATCGACGTAGTCGGCTTCCGGGTTGGCGGGAAGGCCCGCAGCCAGCTGCAGTGCGTCGCCCGTGAGGGCCGCGGTGACTACTACGACGCCGACTCGACCATCGACCTCGAAGCAGGGCTGGATCGCCTGTCCACACGAGCGTTCCGCCCGTTCCGGATCTCCGGTGAGCCGGTTCAGGGTGCCGCGCAGCAGGAAGGTGCTCCGGAGCTTGCCCCGGGCCACTACTCGGACACGTTCGGCGGCGACCAGACCGCGAAGTACTACCTGATCAAGCGCAGCATCGAGGGTTCCACCCTGCGGGCCGGGGTGAGCTTCCGGCGGAATCCCGGCGAGGAGCTGGTGATCCAGGCCGAGGTCAAGCTCAAGACCCTCACCGGCGAGAGCTGCGGCTGGAGCTACCCCCGGGTGTTCGGCACCGATCAGGGTCTGGCGACGGGTACTGCGTCGAGCTGGTCCGACTGGCAGGAAGAGTGCGCCGAGTCCGACCAGATGGTGCTGACCGTCTCTCCGGGGAAGGACTACCAGGACCTGAAGGGCGTGCCGTTCGAGCTGCGGATCGACGAGGAACCGCCCGTGTCGGCGACGGCGAACCTGCCGGACGAGGCCGGCGACCCGACCTGGACTTCGATGCCCGGGTCGGCCCCGCGTGAGATCGTCCCCGGATCGAGCTTCCCGGACGCGCCGCTGCTCGAGCCCGGCAGCTACAAGACCACCCTGATGCCGGGTGAGCTCCAGCTGTACCGGGTGAAGGCCGACTGGGGTCAGCGGATCCAGGCGCAGTTCAGCGTGCCGAAGCTCGGCGCGGCGACGAGCAAGGCGCTGAACGGGATCCGGTACCTCGACACCGCCGTGATCTCGCCGACCGGTGCGGACGTGTACGCCGTGTTCGCGAAGAAGGTGCCGGGTGGGTCGGGCAAGCGGGGCGTCCTGACCCACGAGGGGACGATCCAGGCGATCACCACCAAGGAGATCCGGTACCTCAACCGCAACGGTGCCAACAACCAGGACACCGGAACGTCGATGCCGGGTGAGTACTACCTCGCTGTCTCGCTGACCCGCAAGGACGACGACAAGGCGTTCACCATCCCGGTCACGCTGACCGTCGGCGTGGAGGGTACGGCGGGCACCGGCAAGCCCGAGTACGTCGACGGCGCCAGCCCGGTCGCCGGCACCTCGGTCACCCCGTCACCGACGACCGAGCCGTCCGAGTCGGGCGACTCCGGCGACTCCGGCGACTCGGGCGACGAGAACGGCAACGGCACCCAGGCCGGCGGTCCGGTCCAGGGCAGTAACACCGACTCCGGCGACAGCACCCCGGTCGCCCTGATCGCCGGCCTCTCCGGCGGCGGTGTTGTCCTCCTGCTGGTCGGACTCCTGGCTGTCCTGCGCCTCCGCAGGAAGCCGGCCATCGCCCAGCCGAGCGCATGGCCGGGCGGTCCGCAGCACCCCGGTCAGGTGCCCCCGCAGTACCCGAACCACGGCGGACAGCAGCCGCCGAACCAACCGCCGTACAACTAACCCCTCAACCAGAGTCCGGGCCGCATCGGCCCGGGCTCTGGTCACGGTTCAGCTGAGGAGGAGCCAGGCGGCGGTGCCGAGGAGGGCGACCGCGCCGGTGATGCTGACCGCGGCGACCCAGGCCAACAGCCGATTCCGGCTTGTCGGGGGAGCCAGTCCGCCCGCGATTGCCGGCGAGCCGGCGGTGCTGGATGCCGCGGCCGATGAGCTGTCCTGGTGACGCTGTGCGGTCGCAACCGCTGCGCGCTGGCCGGCGTCGGCCGGGTCGGCGATCGGTGGTTGGTGGGAGTCGCGGGTCGGGGCTCGGCCGGTGGGGGTCCAGGTGGGTGGGAGCGGTGGAAGTTGGTCGAAGACTTCGGGGGAGTCGGATTGGGTGGACCACGGGGTGGTCGCGGCGGGTGGGAGGGCCCCGGACTCGGCGAGTAGGCGGCCGGCGGTGTGGGCGGAGTCGGGGCGATGGGTCGGGTCGGTCGCCGTACTGCGGTGGATGAACTCGTCGAGTGGGCCGTCGACGGATGGGAGCTTGCCGTCCGGGCCGGGGCGTTCGCCGGTGAGGAGTTCGGCGGCGACGGCGCCCACGGTGTACAGGTCCTGGCGCGGGTCGGGGTCGGCACCGGCCAGTTGCTCGGGCGCGATGTAGCCCGGGGTGCCGAGGATGGTGCTGTGACGGGTCATCCGGGGCTCGTTGAGCAGGCCGGCGACGCCGAAGTCGGACAGGCGGAGGTGTGGGCGACCCTTCCCGGTGACGTCGAGGAGGAGGTTCGCGGGCTTCAGGTCGCGGTGTACGACGCCGGCCGCGTGCACTGCGGACAGGCCGTGCAGGAGCTGGTCGAGCAGTACGGCGACGTACGACGTCGGGAGCGGACCGTGGTCGCCGAGCAGCGTCGCGACCGAGCCGCCGCGGACCAGGTCCATCGCGAACACGACCTTGTCGTCGTCAGCCGCCCACCCGTGCGGCGCGACCACGTGCGGGTGGGCGATCCGCAGTGACTGCTCGCGGACGAACCGCAGCAATGCGGCCGCGTCGTGCTGCCCGAGCACCTTCGCCGCCACGTACGCCGACCGCCGCAGGTCCCACGCCCGCCAGACCGAGCCCATCCCGCCGGTCCCGATCAGGTCGATCAGCCGGTACCGGCCCGCAAACGCCTCCACCGGCAAGAACCTACCGCCCCACCGGCCCGCCTGTTGGCGGGGTGCGGGATGGTCAGGATGTGACCTGGGTCCTGGTGGGGTGGTGGGGCAGTGGCACACTGGAGGTACGAGTGAACCCACTCGCGTGCTCCGGGGTCGGTGCAATTCCGAGCCGGCGGTAATAGTCCGCGACCCGGCCGCAGCGGTTGAGCGGCCGGTTGACCTGGTGGAATTCCGGGACCGACGGTGAAAGTCCGGATGGGAGGCGCACGCGATCGGCGGGTGCGCTCTGACGTCCGGCGATGCGAGCCCACCAGGCCCGGCAGGAGAGCCCGGACGGCAGTGCGTGCAGGCCGGTTGTCACGAACCCCGGAGTGCGTCCGTGACGACGAGGGACCGTGAGTGAACAACGCTTCGCCGATCGACGTCGCCTGGATGCGACGTGCGGTCGAGCTGGCCGCCAAAGGCATCGGCAGCACGCATCCCAATCCGGTGGTCGGCTGTGTGATCACCGGATCCGACGGGCATCCGGTCGGTGAGGGCTTCCATGCCGTTGCCGGTGGCCCCCATGCCGAGATCGAGGCACTGGCCATGGCGGGTGATCGGGCCCGCGGCGGTACGGCGTACGTGACCTTGGAACCGTGTGATCACACCGGCCGGACCGGGCCGTGCGCCGACGCGCTGATCGCGGCCGAGGTGGCCCGCGTGGTGTACGCCGTACCCGACCCGAACCGGCAGGCCGCCGGTGGCGCGGAGAAACTCCGGAGCAAGAACATCCAGGTCGAGCAAGGAGTGCTGCAGACCGAGGCCGAGGCGGTCAACCACGTCTGGCTGCACAGCGTCCGGATGGGGCGGCCGTTCGTCACCTGGAAGTTCGCCACCACCCTCGACGGACGCTCGGCGGCTCCGGACCGGACCAGCCGGTGGATCACCGGACCGATCGCGCGCGCCGACGTGCACCGGAAGCGGGCCGAGTGTGACGCGATCGCGGTCGGCACCCAGACGGTGCTGGACGACGACCCGGAGCTGACGGTCCGCGACGAGAACGACGTACCAGCCGCCAGGCAGCCGCTGCGCGTCGTCGTCGGCGACCGCGAGATCCCGCCGACCGCGAAGGTCCGCAACGACCGCGCGGAGACGCTCATCCTGCCCACCCATGACCCCGCCGAGGTGCTCCGGCAGCTGGACGACCACCACATCCGGCACCTCTGGCTCGAAGGCGGCCCGACGCTGGCCGCCGCCTTCCTCCGCGCGCAGCTGGTCGACCAGATCGTCGCGTACGTCGCCCCGGCCGTCCTCGGCTCGGGGTACGCCGCGATCGGTGACCTGGGCGCGGAATCGATCGACCACCTGCGGCGGTTCAAGCTAGCGGACGTCACCCGTCTCGGCGACGACGTCCGGCTGACACTGACGCCGCTCGAACCGCAAAGGACGCACTGAATGTTCACCGGAATCGTCGAGGAACTCGGCACCGTCGAGGCGCTCGACCTGCTGGCAGGGGACGCGGCCCGCCTCACCATCCGCGCGCCGTTGGTCATCGAGGACGCCCGGCACGGCGACTCGATCGCGGTCAACGGCTGTTGCCTGACCGTGGTCGAGACCGGGGACGGCACCTTCACCGCCGACGTGATGCGCGAGACGCTGCAGCGCACCAGCCTCGGCCAGGCCACCAAGGGCGCGCAGGTCAACCTGGAGCGCGCGGTGCCGGCCCACGCCCGGCTGGGCGGGCACATCGTCCAGGGCCACGTCGACGGCGTCGGCACGATCGCGAGCCGCACACCCGGCGAGCACTGGGAGGACGTCCGGGTGGCCGCGCCCGCGAGCATCCTGAAGTACGTCGCCGAGAAGGGCTCGATCGCCATCGACGGCGTCTCCCTGACGGTCACCGACGTGGACGACGCGACCGGCACGTTCGGCGTCAGCCTGATCCCGACCACGCTCGAGCTCACCGTGCTCGGCCGCAACCAGGTCGGCGACAAGGTCAACCTCGAGGTCGACGTGATCGCCAAGTACGTCGAGCGGCTGCTGACGAGCAACGGAGGCACCAAGTGATCGACTGGCTGCTGCACGAGGAGGTGACGATCGCCGGCGCGCCGGTGCTCGTCCGCGAGATCGTCGGCAACGTCTTCGGTCTCGGCAGCGCCCTGTTCGGCATGCGCCGGCTCGTCGCCGCCTGGCCGGTCGGCATCGTCGGCAACGTGCTGCTGTTCACGGTCTTCGTCGGCGGGATCTTCGACACCCCGCAGGACAAGGATCTGTGGGGCCAGGCCGGCCGTCAGGTGTTCTTCGCCCTGGTCAGCCTCTACGGCTGGTACCGCTGGTACTCGAACCGCCACGGCGGTGCCGACCAGGCGGTGCAGCCGCGCTGGGCGTCCGCCCGCGAGCGGCTCGAAGTGCTCGGCATCGGGGTCGTGCTCTATGCCGTCGCGTACTTCGTCCTCCGCGAACTCGGGTCGTGGGGACCGCAGTGGGACGCGTGGATCCTGACCGGCTCGATCCTGGCGACGTACGGGATGGCCCGCGGGTTCGTCGAGTTCTGGCTGATCTGGATCGGTGTCGACGTGGTCGGCGTACCGCTGCTGCTCCAGGCGAAGTTCTACCCGTCGGCGACGATGTACATCGTCTACGGAGTCTTCTGCGTCGTCGGGTTCGTCGCGTGGTGGCGGATCCAGAACCGGGAACGCACCGTGACCCCCGAACCAGTGGTGGTGGGCTGAGATGGGCGACATTCTGAAACTCGACACGATCGAGCACGCGATCGAGGAGATCCGGGCCGGACGGCCGGTCATCGTGGTCGACGACGAGGACCGGGAGAACGAGGGCGACCTGATCTTCGCCGCGTCCAAGGCGACGCCGGAGCTGCTGGCGTTCCTGATCCGGTACAGCTCGGGCGTGGTCTGCGTCCCGATGGAGGGCTCCGAGCTCGACCGGCTAGGCATCCCGCTGATGACCCCGCACAACCGGGAGCGGATGCGGACGGCGTACACGATCTCGGTCGATGCCCGCGACGGCATCAGTACCGGGATCTCGGCCGCGGACCGGGCCCGGACGATCCGGGTGCTGGCCGACTCCGCGTCCGAGTCGTACGACCTGGTCCAGCCGGGTCACGTGTTCCCGCTGCGCGGCCGCGAGGGCGGTGTGCTGGTCCGGCCGGGGCACACCGAGGCGTCGATCGACCTGGCCCGGATGGCCGGGCTGACGCCCGCCGCGGTGATCTCCGAGCTGGTGAACGACGACGGCACGATGAAGCGCGGTCCCGAGCTGCGCGAGTTCGCCGACGAGCACGGGCTGGTGCTGGTGTCGATCGACGATCTGATCCGCTACCGGCGCCGTACCGAGAGCCAGATCCAGCGGGTCGCGACCACGACGCTGCCGACCCGGTACGGCGATTTCGTTGCCCACGGCTACCGGAACATCGTCGACGGGTCGGAGCAGCTGGCGCTGGTCCGCGGGGAGATCGGCGACGGGCCGACGCTGGCCCGGCTGCACTCGGAATGCCTGACCGGTGACGTCTTCGGCTCCCTGCGCTGCGACTGTGGTCCGCAGCTCGATGAGGCGATGCGTCAGGTCGCGGCCGAGGGCGGTGTCGTCGTGTACCTGCGCGGCCACGAGGGCCGCGGGATCGGGCTGCTGCACAAGTTGCAGGCGTACGAGTTGCAGGACGCGGGCCGGGACACGGTCGACGCGAACCTGGACCTCGGGCTGCCGGCCGACGCCCGCGACTACGGCACCGGCGCCCAGATCCTGGCCGACCTGGGCGTCAAGAAGGTCCGGCTGCTGACGAACAACCCGGACAAGCTGGCCGGCGTCCAGGGCTACGGCATCGACGTGGTCGAACGGCGCAGCATCTCGATCGACCCGACCGAACACAACCTGCGGTACCTGCGGACCAAACGCGACCGGATGGGACACCACCTGCCGGGCGGCGTCCTGGCTGAAGAGAACGGAGCCGGCTGATGTCGGGCAGTGGAGCACCCACCATCGAGACCCCGCGGGCCGTCGGGGCCCGCGTCGCGATCGTCGGCGCGCAGTGGCACCCGAAGGTGACCGACGCACTGGTCGCCGGCGCGATCCGCGCGCTGGACGAGGCCGGCGTCACCGACTACACGGTGATCCGGGTGCCGGGATCGTTCGAGCTCCCGGTCGTCTCGTTGCACGCGGCAAAGAGTGGGTACGACGCCGTGATCGCGCTCGGCGTCGTGATCCGCGGTGACACCCCGCACTTCGAGTACGTCTGCCAGGCCGCGACCGAGGGGCTCATGCAGGTCGGCGTGACCACGGGCGTTCCGATCGGGTTCGGCGTACTGACGTGTGACAACGACCCGCAGGCGCTGGACCGGGCAGGTCTGCCGGACAGCCGCGAGGACAAGGGGTACGAAGCCACGCAGGCAGCCCTGTCGACACTGGCGGCCATCCGTAGTCTCTAGGGCCATGGATTGGCACAGCTGGCACGGTGACTACGACGTACCCGGTTCGTGGCTGGCGCGGCGGCTGGCCGTCGTACAGGAGCAGGTTCGCAGCGCGTTGGACGCCTGCC
The DNA here is from genome assembly GCA_963770725.1 of uncultured Actinomycetota bacterium. Taxonomy (GTDB): domain Bacteria; phylum Actinomycetota; class Actinomycetes; order Propionibacteriales; family Kribbellaceae; genus Kribbella. The sequence goes on along the minus strand of CAVYQT010000001.1, from coordinate 61,760 downwards.
CGCCGGGTCCGCTGACGGTCGTCAGTCTCTGCGCGGGCGAGGGCCGCGACGTGCTGGAGGTGTTGCCGACGCATCCCCGCCGCGACGACGTCCAGGCCCGGCTCGTCGAGCTTGATCCGCGCAGTACGGCGGTCGCCGAGGAGTCGATCCGGGTCGCGGGGCTGGCCGGCGTCGAAGTGGTCGAGGGCGATGCCGCGCTGGTCGATCACTACCAGGACCTGGTGCCGGCGGACGTCGTCCTGGTCTGCGGGGTGTTCGGCAACATCGTCGACGCCGACATCGAGCGGACCGTCGACACGTGTCGTCAGCTGACGAAGTCCGGCGGCACGGTCATCTGGACCCGGCACCGCGGCGAGCCCGATCTGGTGCCGACGATCTGCCGCTGGTTCGAGGAGCGCGAGTTCGACCGGGTCTGGCTGTCCGACCCGGAGGCGGGCTTCGGCGTCGGGGTGCATCGCTTGACCGGACGGCCGGATCCGCTCATCCTTGCTCGAAGTATGTTTGTTTTCGCCAGCTTTGAGCAATTGGGAGGAAAGTGAACTACCGACCCCTCATCTGGCTTGCGGTAGCGACCTTCTCGACCGGAATCGACGGCTACGTGCTGGCCGGACTGCTCCCCGCCATCGCCGAGGACCTGAACGTCGTCGAGGCGGCCGCCGGGCAGCTGGTGTCGGTGTTCGCGCTGACGTCCGCGCTCGCGGCGCCGCTGCTCAGCACCGTGACGAGTCGCTGGGAACGGCGCCGGACGATCGCCTGGTCCCTGGGCGTCTTCGTCCTCGGCAACCTGATCGTCGGCCTGGCGACCAACTACCCGATCGCGCTCGGCGGGCGGGTCGTGGCCGCGCTCGGCGGATGTCTGCTCAACGCCGCCGTCACCGGGTACGTGCTCGCTCTGACACCGGCCAAGGATCACGGCAAGGCGCTGTCCTTCGTGCTCGGTGGCTGGATGGCCGCGACCGCGCTCGGAGTGCCGGTCGGCCTGGTGATCGGGCAGTCGAGTTGGCGGTTCCCGATGATCCTGGTCGCGGTGGTGGGCACCATCGCGCTGACCGGCATCCTGCTCAAACTTCCGCACCTGCGTCTCCCGTCCGGAACGCTGGCCGATCGCTTGCGTCCGCTCGGGCAACCGCGCCTGCTCGCCGGTCTGCTGGTCACGACCGGCATCCTCTGCAGCAGCTACGTCTGCTTCACCTATGCCACCCTGATCCTCGGCCCGGCCTTCCCGGACGAGTGGATGATCATCCTGGTCATGTTCGGCTACGGCCTGGCCAGCATGCTCGGCAACGCGGTGACCGGCCGGCTCGTCGACCGCTACACCGCGCTCCGAGTGCTGACCGTCGTACTGACCGGGCTGCTGCTGGACGCCGTGCTGGGAGCGCTCGCGTTCAGGTTGGTGCCGGTCGGCGTCGTACTGGCTGTGGCGGGCCTGGTCTGGTTCTTCGTCGCCGGGATCGGCAACGGCGGCGCGGCCGTTCCCCAGCAGGCCCGCCTCGCTGCCCTCGCCCCGGAATCCGCGGCCATCGTGATGGCACTGAACGGCAGCGCCATCTCGCTGGGCGTCGCCTTGGGCGGCGGCCTCGGCGGCATCACCTTCGCCGCCGGCACGCCGCCCCATGGCCTGCTCGTCGTAGCCGCCACCATCCTCGCCCTCACGCTGGGCCTCCACCTCCTCGTCGCAAGAGCCCGCCGCTACGACGAGGTCCCTGCCTAACCGATCCTGGTGTGCTGCATCCTCCAGTTGGGGATCCAGGTGTTGCCGCCGTCGGTCGAGAAGGCCTGTTCCCAGGCGGCTTTGTCAGTGCCGGGAGTCCAGGTGAAGCGGACGTCGATCGGCTGGCCCTCCCACACGTCCGGACCTTCGAAGATGCCGGTGCCGTCGTCGCGGAACGAGCCGATCACTGGCGTCTCGAGCTGACCGCGCAGGCTGTTGATCCAGTGGATCGCCCAGGTGTTCGACTCGGGGTTGTAGATGCGCAGGGTCGCGCCGCGGAATCCTTCGGTCGGGAACCAGCCCTCGTCGAAGCTGACCGCACCGTCCAGGTACGTCGTGACTTCCATCTCGGACTGCATCTCGTACCACTCGGCCTCTGCGCCGAGCGCGGGCTTGCGACGGCTGTTGTGCATGTCCCACCGGCCGACGAGGAAGTCGAAGTCGCCGCTCAGCTTCGGTACGTCGAGCGCCGGCGGCGGCGTGTCCCGGCGGGTGAAGTCCATCACCCAGTTGAGCTCCCAGGTCGTCCCGCCGTCGTTGGAGTAGCACTGCTCCCAGTGCGCGGTCTGTTCGATGATGGCGGACCACTCGTAGCTGACCAGGATCGGCTGCCCGTCCAGCTCGTCCTCACCGACCAGCCGGCACGACGTACCGTCCGCCGACCAGCGCCCGCGCACCGGCGGGTACAGCTGCATGGTCCGGCTGTCGATCCACCAGATGCTCCACTCCTTCTCCACCGGGTCGAACAGCCGCACCGACATCCCGTACCGACGCTGCGCCGGGAAACGCATCTCGTCGATGCTGATCGCCCCGTCGAAATAGGTTCGCGCGGTCGTCGTCCCCTCGAACTCGTTCCACTCGTCGCAGCCCTCGAAGGCTGCCTTCAGCGTTCGGTGCCGGACGTCGAAGTACCCGTTGAGGAAGTCGAAGTCGCCGGTCACCTTGGTCCATGTCGTCATGCAAGCCAGCCTGACGGCGAAACCTGACAGCGCATGGCAGTGTTCGGAGCTAACCTCGGACCATGCGTTCGAGCCGGCTGCTGTCGATCCTGCTGCTGTTGCAGACCCGCAGGCGGTTGACCGCGCGGGAGCTCGCCGACGAGCTGGAGGTCTCGCTCCGCACGATCTACCGCGATGTCGAGGCGCTCGCCGCAGCCGGAGTCCCTGTGTACGCCGACCAAGGCCGCGCCGGCGGTTATCGCCTGGTCGAGGGGTATCGCACCCGCCTCACCGGACTCACCGAGCAGGAGGCGGCCGCGCTCTTCCTCGTCGGCATGCCCGGTCCGGCGGCAGCGCTCGGGCTGACCGCGGAGACGAGTGCCGCCGAGCTGAAGTTGCTGGCAGCGCTGGCGCCGGACCAACGTGACCGCGCCGGCCGTTTGAAGAACCGCTTCCACCTCGATCTGCCCGCGTGGTACCAGGATGCCGAGAACTCCCCGCACCTGTCAGCGGTCGCCGACGCGGTCCTGCACGACCGCCGGATCAAGGTGCTCTACCGGCGCTGGGAGACACCCCGCGAGGTCGAGCGTGTGCTCGAACCGTACGGCCTCGTGCTCAAGAACGGTGCCTGGTACGTCGTTGCCGCGACGCCGGGCGGGATGCGTACGTACCGCGTCGCCAGCATCCTCGAGCTGACCCCGACCGACGAGGAGTTCGAGCGGCCGCCGGACTTCGACCTCCCCGGGTTCTGGCAGGACCGCCTGGCCGACTTCGACCAGACCCGCTTCACCGCCGAGGCCGTCGTCCGGGTGTCGGCCGGGCTTGCCGCTCGTATGCACGACGTGTCCTTCCCGATACTGGTGAAGGCGGTCGCTGCCGCTGAGCCGGCGGACGACGGGACCGTGACGGTCACCGTGCCGATCGAGTCGATCGGTAACGCGGCGGCCGCTTTCTGCCGGTTCGGAAACGCGCTCGAGGTGCTCGGTCCGCCCGAGCTACGGGCCGAGTTGGCGAGCCTCGGCCGCACGTTGATGAGCCTCTACGAGTCCTGATTCAGCTTCTCGGTCACGGAGCGACCGGCCTCGGCGCTCCGGCGGAGGAAACCGGCGATGACGTCCAACTCCTCCTCGCTGTAGTCGGCCAGTACGTCGTCCATCGCGCCGAGCATCGGCTGGTAGAGCCGGAAGACCTCGATGCCGCGGTCGGGCAGGACCCGGATGGTCACGCTGCGCCGGTCCGCCCGGGCGCGGTCCCGGGCGATCCAGCCGGCTCGCTCGAGCCGGTCCAGGATGCCGGTCAGCGTGGCCGGGTGCAGGCCGGCCTGGCGGGCCAGCGCGCTCGGGGTCAGTGGTCCACTGCGCGCCAGCACGTCCAGGCAATCGAGGTCGACGTCCTTCAGCGCCAGCCGGCCGCCGACCTGGTGGTTGAGCAGGGCGAGCTGGATGCGCAGGTCGCGCAGCGCGGCCTTGATCTCGTTGCCGGTCCGCCGGCGGTGACGCGAGTCACTCGGTTGTGTCTGTTTCATATATTATGAGGTCCGTACTATACGAGTTACAGAGAAGCTTCACGGTAGCGCACGACATGAGGAGTCGGGATGAAGATCACGGTGTTCGGGGCGTCCGGCGGGATCGGCGGCCACGTCGTACAGCAGGCGTTGGAGGCGGGTCACAAGGTGACGGCGGTGGTGCGGACCTCGTCTGAGTTCTCGCTGCAGCATTCGTCGCTCGAGGTGTTCCGGGTCCCTGGCCTGGACGAGGCCGGGCCGTTGCGCGACGCGGTCGACGGAAGTGAGGCGGTGATCTCCGGCGTCGGGCCGCGCGGGCGCAAGGACGGTCCGGTCGCGTCCGGCAGCACTCGCTCGATGCTGGCCGCGCTGTCGGCGACCGGCGTACGGCGCTTCGTCGCGGTGAGCGCGGCGCCACTCGGACCGGCGGCGCCGGCCGAGAGCTTCCTCAATCGCCGCCTGCTGCTGCCGATGATCAACGCTTTCGCGGCCGATGTGTACGCCGACCTCCGAGTGATGGAGGCGGACATCAGGAGCAGCAACTGCGACTGGACGATCGTGCGGCCGCCGAAGCTCACGTCCGGGGCGCTGACCGGGACGTATCGCACGGTTGTCGGCGGCACCGTTTCGCGCGGCTACACGATCTCCCGTGCCGACGTCGCCCACCTGATGCTCGCCGCCCTCGACGATCCGGCGACGGTTGATCAGCCCGTCGGTATCGCTTACTGAAAGGACGAACTCATGATCCTGATCACCGGAGCAACCGGAACCGTCGGCCGCCCAGTGGTCGATGCACTGATCGGCAGAGGTGTTGCTGTCCGTGCAATTTCCCGGTCCACCACGGCGCCTCCTGCTGGAGTCGAGCGTGTCGGCGCGGCGCTGCCGGCTGGTGTCGAATACGTCAGCGCGGATCTCGCCCGGCCGGAGAGCATCGCGGCTGCTTTGGACGGTGTCAGCGCGTTGTTCGTGCACCCGCGGGCCGTCGGAGAGAGCGCCGGCAAACTGATGGCGATGGCCGCCGAGCACGGCGTACGGCGGGTCGTCGTGCTGTCGGCGATCAACGTCGACGACGACCCGGCGTACCAGCCGTCGCGTCAGAACGGCGACCGCAACAAGGAAGTCGAGGACGCGGTGACGGGGAGCGGGCTGCCGTGGGTGGCGATTCGGTCCGGCACGTTCGCCGTCAACGCCATCGATATGTTCGGCGCGCAGGTCCGGGCCGGCGACGTCGTACGCGCGCCGTACGCGAACTTCGCCGAATCGCCGATCCACGAGGCAGACCTGGCCGCCGTGATCGCCCACGCGCTGCTTCATGACGACCTCGACGGCCGCCGGATCCCGGTCACCGGGCCGGAGTCACTCACCCACGAAGAACAGGTCGCCGTCTTCGGCAAGGTGCTCGGCCGGTCCCTCACCTTCGTGGAGGTCAAGCCCGGGGCAGCCGCGGCCGGCATGGTGGCCCACGGCATCCCCGACGCTTTCGTCACCGCCCTGATGGCCAGATACGCCCGCGGCGCCGGCCACCCCGCGGACATCACCGACGAGGTGGAGCGGATCCTCGGCCGCCCAGCCCACACCTTCGCCAGCTGGGTAGCCGATCACTCTCATGAATTCCTCAGCGCATGACCAGGCTGGTGCGGTGGGTGAGTCTGCTGTTCACCGGGCTCTTCGCGGGGTTCCTGCTCGGAGTGCTCGTGTTCGAGAACTCCTTGCGCGGCTACAGCGCGTCGGTCTACACACAGGTGCGGCAGGTCGAGCTGGACTCGCTCGACACGCTTGCCTCGGTCACGCTGATCCCGGCGATCATCGCCACCGTGGTCCTCGCGATCCGGGCCCGAGGCAACGATCGCCGTCTGGTCCTGCTGGCGATCGGCTTGCTGGCCTTGGTATTCGCGACGACGCTGGCAATCAACCTGCCCATCAACGCCGACCAGGCGAACTGGTCGCCGCAGGCACCCCCGACCGACTGGGCGGACGTCCGCGACCGCTGGCAACTCGCCCACCTGATCCGAACCGCCGCCGCCCTACTCGCCTTCACCACCCTGTCCGCCACTGCCCTCACCCGCCCAACCCCCGCCACCCACCCCGTCGCCACCTCCCGACTCTCACCGGCCACAACCTGAGCGGGCCGCCCTCGAGGTCGTGGGTTGCCTTCAGAGCTAGGGCACTCGGCTCGCCGCGTTGTACCCGCCCGAGTCCGCCTCGCACGGGCTGGTCGGGCACGAATGGAGGCTGCGACGTGCAGATCGACAGGACGTGTCCGCCCGCTCCCGGCCGGGGCCCCAGATTCACGAGTGAATGCCTCGCCCGACCAGCACCCCTGGCCCGACACCACCTGTCGATCTGCAGACCATCACCCACATCCAACAGAGGAGCCGCATTTGAGGGGTTATGCGTTGGAAGTGCCCCTTCGCCCCTCGTATGCAGGGGGAGAAGGGGCACTTTGCAGGGTTATCCACTCAAAAGCGCGGGGCCACGGGCGGTGAGGTCAGGGGCGGCGGGCGGCGGGCGGTGGGGAAGAGGTGGTGGGGTACGGCGTGGGCGGTGTGGCCCTGGAAGCCGGTTGTGGTGGTGGCCATGGTCACCGAGTTGAGGAGGGCTTCTTCCACCGCCTCGGTGGTGGCCTGGAACGGGATGCGGAGGCGGCGGTCGGCGATGGCCGAACCCCGGTTGGTGGTGAAGGCGATCGCGTAGTCGCCGCTGCCCGGGGAGAAGTCGGAGCCGACACGGCCCATCGCGAAGACGGCCCGGCGGGCGACCCGGCCGAGCTGGCGGGCGTCGAGGGGAAGGTCGGTGGCGACGACGATCATGCAGGAGTTGCCGTCGGCATCGACCGGTTGCGCCGGGATGGGGGTGCCCAGGATGGTCAGCGTGCCGGAGAAGTTGGCTTGGACGAGGACGCCGATCGTGCCCAGGTCGAGGGTGCGCGACGCCGTGCCGATGCCGGCCTTGAAACCGAGGGCGGTGGTGCCGGTGCCGGCTCCGACGCAGCCCTCCAGCGGTAGGTCGGGGGAGGCCGAGTCGAGGGCGGCATGGACGTGCTCCGGCGTGATCGGGCGGCGGCGGATGTCGGAGAGGTAGCCGTCATTGGTCTCGCCGACCACCGGGTTGAGGCTCGTCGCGGTGGGATCTCGGTCGAGCAGCCAGGTCAGCAGTGCGTCGGCGACCCGGAAGACGCTCAGCGTGCCGGTCAGCAGCACCGGCGTCTCGATCACGCCCAGTTCGTCCACCTGCGTCGAGCCGACGAGCTTTCCGTACCCGTTGCCGACCGCAACCGCTGCGGGCAGCCGGTCCTGGTAACCGTCCGGCACGATCGCGGTCACCCCGGTGTGCAGGTCGCCGGCGGAGATCGTGGTCTGGCCGACGCGCACCCCCGGTACGTCGGTGATCGAGTTGAGCGGGCCGGGTGGCAGGGTGCCGACGGTGACGCCGAGGTCGCGGACTCTCCGGGGAGTTTGCATGGCAGCTATCGTCGGCCAAGTGCTGGAACAGGTGAACGACCGGGTGTGGCTCTACCCGCACGACCCCGACCCGGACGCGATCAGGCCGTCGGTCTCGGTGATCGCCGACGACCGGGGGAGCGTGCTGATCGACGCCGGTAACAGCCCCGAGCATGCCCGGGCAGTCCAGGCGGCGATCGCGACGGCCGGGCTGCCCGCGCCGCGGTGGCTGGTCTACACGCACCACCACTGGGACCACGTCTGGGGTGCATGCGCCTGGCCTGACGTGACGGTCGTCGCACACGCGGCGGCGGTCGACATCCTGGCCGAAGAGGCGAAGCGCCCGTGGAGTCACCGCTATCTTCGCGGCCAGGTCGAGGCGAACCCGAAGCTCGGGCCGTCATTCCGGGCGCGAGCCCTCGCCGTACCCGACTGGGCCGGCTTCCGGATCGTCCTGCCGGACCAGACCTTCGACGACACGCTCACGCTGCCGACGGGCGTCGTACTGCGTCATGTCGGTGGGAAGCACGCGCCGGATTCGCTGGTCGCCCTGGACTCGGGCGTGATCCTGCTCGGCGATTCCTTCTACCCGCCGCCGTACCACCTCCGCGGTCCGGAGGACACCGTCGACTACGGCCTGATCAAGCGACTGCTGATTGAACGTCACTCCTGGTACGTCGATGCTCACTCGCCTCCACGCCGCCTCGCCGAGGCGCTCGACCAGTCCGGTGAGCGGACCTGAGGGCGGGCGGGTCCCGCCGGGCATCTAGGCTGGGCGCGCGATGAAGACCTTTGAGGAACTGTTTGCCGAGCTGGGTGAGAAGGCGCTGACGCGGCCGGAGGGATCCGGGACCGTGGCGGCGCTGGATGCCGGCGTGCACGCGATCGGCAAGAAGCTGGTCGAGGAAGCCGCCGAGTCCTGGATGGCCGCCGAGCACGAGAGCAAGGAGCGGGCCGCGGAGGAGCTGTCCCAGCTGCTCTACCACGCGCAGGTGATGATGCACGCGCTCGGCCTGGACCTCGACGACGTGTACCGACATCTGTAGGAGCCGATCCCGCAGACACCGGTCCACATCTTCAGAAAGGCAGTGCAATGCTGCGCGTCGCAGTACCGAACAAGGGCTCGCTGAGCGAGGCCGCCATCGAAATCCTGACCGAGGCCGGCTACAAACAGCGCCGGACCACCAAGGACCTCGCGCTCACCGACGCCGTGAACGAGGTCGAGTTCTACTACCTGCGTCCCCGCGACATCGCCGTGTACGTCGGCGAGGGCACCCTCGACGTCGGCATCTCCGGCCGTGACCTGGTGCTCGACTCGCACGCCGACGCCGACGTGATCATGGAGCTCGGGTTCGGCGGGTCCACCTTCCGGTTCGCCGGCCGGCCCGGGGCCGCGACCTCGATCAAGGACCTGGCCGGCAAGCGGATCGCCACGTCGTACGCCGGGGTGCTGCAGGACCACCTGGCCGAGCACGGGGTGGACGCCTCGGTGGTCCGCCTCGACGGCGCGGTCGAGTCGGCCGTCCAGCTCGGCGTCGCGGACGTGATCGCGGACGTCGTCGAGACCGGTACGACGTTGCGCCAGGCCGGGCTCGAGGTGTTCGGCGACCCGATCCTGAAGTCCGAGGCGGTGCTGATCAAGCGGCACGGCGTGGAGACCCCGCCGAACGGGATGCAGCAGCTGGTCCGCCGGCTCGAGGGCGTCCTGATCGCGCGGAACTACGTGATGATGGACTACGACATCCGCGCCGAGCACGTGGACGCGGCCACCGCGGTCGCGCCGGGGCTGGAGTCGCCGACGGTGTCGCCGCTGCACCGCCAGGGCTGGGTCGCCGTCCGGGTGATGGTGCAGCGGGCCGACGCGCAGCGACTCATGGACCAGCTCTGGGAGGTGGGCGCGCGTGCCATCCTCACCACTGACATCCACGCCTGCCGGATCTGAGATGACCGCCGGCCAGCGGCTGTACACCTTCCACCCGCGGATCGTCGCGGTCATGTCGGGTGGGATGGGATTGTCGCTGATCGCGGTCTTCGGGGTGATCTGGTTCCGGCTGTCGGACGACTCCCGGGACACGTTCACCTGGTTCCAGCGGCTCACGCTGCTGGCGTTCTTCGGCGCGATCCTGTGGATCCTCTACCGGATGACGACGCTGCGGGTGTCGGCGTACCCGGACCATCTGCGGGTCCGGAACGTCTTCAGGTCCTACACGCTGCCGTGGTCCTCCGTGACCGCGCTGCGGTTCCGGCCGGGGGACGCGTGGCTCCAGCTGTTCGATGCCGACGGCAACCGGCTGGGCATCCTGGCGGTCCAGGCCGCCGAGGGTGCCCGGGCGAGCAAGGCGGCCAAGGAGCTGGCCGCCGTCGCTCGCGATCACGGCGCCGGGCCTAGACCGACACGGTGAACCTGGTGGTGTGGGAGCCGCCGGGCTTCAGGACCACCAGGTTCTGACCGGTGATGAAGGCATTCGGCGGGCACGTCATCGGCTCGACGGCGAGCGCCGTACGCCCGATCGCGCTGCCGGTGTAGAGCTGCAGCCAGGGCGTGTCGCTGGTCAGGACCGAGCGGTTGCCCGAGTCCGGATCCGTCAGCGTCACCGACCAGGTCCCGCCGCCCAATCCGGTGAACGCGTTGTCGATCTCGAGGTCTCCGATCACCCGGCCTTGCCGGAAGTCGAACGGCGAACTGGCCACCGGCGACAACCCGATCGGCGTCATCCGCTCCGGCGACACCTCCAGCCACTCGGCCGCGCGGAACTCGAGCACGCACTCGTCGATCGCCCGGCCGACGCTCAGATACGGATGCGTTCCATACCCGTACGGCGCATCGCTCGTGCCGACGTTGGTCGCGATGGCGGTCACCGTGAGCCCGTCGACCACCTGGTAGGTGAGGCGGAGATCGAGCTGGTGCGGGTATCCAGGCTGACCGTGCAGCCGATGGGCGACCTCGACCACCGCCGGGTCGGTGCCGTCGTCCACGCGCTCCCAGTTCGCCCAACGGGTCAGGCCGTGCATTGCGTTCTGCCGGTCCGGCTCGGTCAGGTCCAGCTGCTCGTCGACGCCCTCGAACGTGTACTTCCCGTCGGTGATCCGGTTTGGCCACGGGAACAGGTGCTGCCCGATCCCCGCATCGGCCCGCTCGTGCTCGCCGTACCCGAGCAGCACCTCGCGCCCGTCGTACGTGAGCCCGCGGAGCCCGCCGCCGACGCTCACCACGGTCGCGGCGTACCCGCCGGCTGATCAGGGTCCACTGCTCTCCGGATGGCAGAACGCTCATGGCCACATTCTGACTGGTACCGGTCGCCAAATTTCTCGGCGGCCGGGTCCATCGGGGCCTGACCCATTCGTAGTGATGCTGTAGACACGCCAACAGGAGGTTTTCGAGATGAAGTATCTGCTGCTGATCAACGCCGGTGAGCTCGACACGAGCGGCGACGTCGTCGGGTGTGAGCCGGAGGACTGGATGCGGTTCGACAAGGAGATCCAGGACGCCGGCGTCGTGGTCTCGGGCGAGTCGCTGGCCGACCTGGTCACCGCGACCCGGGTCCAGGTCGCGAACGACGGCAGCGGTCCGTGACCGACGGGCCGTTCGCCGAGACCCGCGAGGTCCTCGGCGGCTTCTACGTGATCGACGTACCGGACCTGGACGTCGCGCTCGACTGGGCCGCCCAGTGCCCCGGCTCCCGCGGCGGCGGCTCGATCGTGGTCCGCCCGGTCGCCGAGTTCCGGGGGCCTGAGCCACCATGCACGCACAGGTCGAGGCGGTGTTCCGGGAGGAGCGCGGGCGGTTGCTGGCCGCGCTCGCCCGGCGGTTCGGCGACCTCGACCTGGCCGAGGAGGTCGCCTCCGAGGCGATCGAGGCGGCGCTGGTGCGCTGGCCGGTCGACGGCGTGCCGCCGAACCCGGGTGCGTGGCTGATGACCACGGCGCGGCGGAAGGCGGTCGACCGGCTGCGGCGCGACCAGGTGTACGCCGCCAGACTCGCCATCCTGCAGGTCGAGGCCGACCGGGCCGGTCCGCCGATCGAGCCGGCGACCAGCTGCCGGACGAGCGGCTGCAGCTGTTCTTCACCTGCGCCCATCCGGCCCTCGCGGCCGAGGACCGCGGCGCGCTGACGCTGCGCTGCCTGGCCGGGCTGACCACGCCCGAGGTGGCGCGGGCGTTCCTGGTCCCGACGGCGACGATGGCCAAGCGGATCGTCCGGGCGAAGAAGAAGATCCGGGACGCGCGGATCCCGTTCCGGGTCCCCGGCGCGGACGAGCTGCCGGAACGCCTGCCGGGCGTCCTGCAGGTGATCTACTCGATCTTCACCGAGGGGTACGCGGCCAGTTCGGGTCCGTTCCTGCAGCGCCTCGACCTGGCCGAGGAGGCGATCCGGCTGGCCCGGATCCTGCGCCGGCTGCTGCCCGACGAGCGTGAGGTCGCCGGCCTGCTCGCCCTGATGCTGCTGATCCACGCCCGCCGCGACGCCCGCACCGCACCGGACGGCGAGCTGGTCCTGCTCGACGACCAGGACCGCGGCCGCTGGGACCGCGCGATGATCGACGAGGGCAGCGACCTGGTCGTCGCCGCGCTGACCGGCGGCCCGCCCGGCCCGTACGGCGTGCAGGCCGCGATCGCCGCCCTGCACGACGAGGCGGCCGACGTCGCCAGCACCGACTGGCCGCAGATCGTCGCCCTCTACGACGTGCTGCTCGCGCTCGACCCGTCGCCGGTGGTCGCGCTCAACCGGGCGGCCGCGATCGCGATGCGCGACGGCCCGGAGGCGGGCCTGGCGCTGCTCGACGAGCTGGCCGACGAGCCGCGGCTGCGCGACTACCACCCGTACCCGATGGCCCGGGCGGACCTGCTGCACCGCCTCGGCCGCCTGCCCGAGGCCGCCGCGGCGTACGAAGAAGCCCTCGCCCTGGCCGGCACCGAACCCGATCGAGCCCACCTGCGTCGCCGGCTGGCGGCGGTCGCCGAGGAGAAGCAGCCATGACCGACCCCAAGATCACAGCCGCGCTGTGACAGCCGATCGTCAGGCTCGACTCGCCCAAGCCTGGGACGAGGCCGCCGTCGGCTACGACGCCTACTTCGTTCCACGCTTCGCCCCCTGGGTGAGCGCAGCCGTGGATGCGATGACGGATCTTCCGGATGGGCCGGTGCTGGTGCCGTGTTGCGGCACGTTTCCTGAAGCCGAGCTGCTGGCTGAGAGGTTCCCTGAGCGAGAGATTGCCGGGATCGACCTCTCAGCGGGCATGGTTCAGCTGGCGCGTGAGAGGGCGGCTCGCATCAGTCAGCAGGTCAGCGTGGTGCAGGGGGATGCGTCCACGCTCGACCCGCGGTGGACGGGAAGCTGCGCCGCTGTGGTGTCGGTGTTCGGGCTTCAGCAGCTGCCGGATCCGGAGAGTGCCATCCGGTCGTGGGTGGGGGCACTGGCTCCGGGCGGCCGGATGTGTGTCGTGTACTGGCCCGGTCAGACCGAAGAGGACGGACCGTTCGCCTTGATGGGGAGAGTCATCGGCGAACGCAGCGACTACTCGTGGGAGGACCACCTCGTCGTCGCGCTCGACGAAACAGTGATCGAAAGCGACGAACTGGTGTCCTACCCGATGACCCACCCCGATGCGGCGACGTACTTCGATGCCGCCGATCACGCCGGACCGATGCGAGCCCTCGCCTTGGCACGGGGTGACGCGTACATCGCCGAACTCCGGGCAAGATTCGTGGCCCAGGCACCCGCGGGGGAATGGACCCACCATCCGCGAGCGCGGCTGATCGTGGTCAGGAAGCCGCTGAGTCGTGCGGAGGCAGCGCCACCGACTTCGTGACGAGCTCGAGGGCGGGGTCGTGCGGGATGGACGGGTCGCCGTCGACGATGACATGGGCCCGGGCGCGGGTCCCCTGATCGGCGAAGTGGTCGCGTTCCCAGCGCATCCACTCGAGCCAGTGATCGCGCAGTGCCTCACCGTCACGGGCGATCCCGCGATCCAGGCGGACCTCGTTCGAGGTCTCGATCCAGAGCCGCAGTGACTGCCAGCGGTCGGCGTCGCGGTCGCACGAGGTGACCCCTTCGACGATCAGCAGTTCCACTGTCACGGGGACGACGTGGAGCTCGGCGTACGCACCGACGTGCCAGTCGTAGCGCCGGTACCGTCCTTCGCGCCCATCCGCGATCCGCTGCAGCACGTGGTCGCGCAGCAGGCCGAATCCACGGACGGCACCGGTCCAGCCGTCGTACAGGTCGTCCATGTGGATCACGCGGGTGTGGAGTCCGCGGGCTTCGGCGCGGGCAGCGATACCCGTCGCGACGGTGGACTTGCCGGAGCCGGCCGGTCCGTCGATGCTGATCAGCCTGGTCTTGCCGAGGTGCGGCGGGGCGGCCTGGACGTGGTCCAGCAGGGAGTCGATGGTCAGCGGGGCTGGGTGTTCGGTGTCAGTTGATTCCATGGCGCTTCAAGATGTCCTCGATCTCGTCGAACTCCGACGATTCCTGCTGCTTGCCCTTCGACCCCTTGGCGGGCTTGGCAGCTTTGGCGGGAGCGGCCGACGCGGGTTCGGGACCCGTCGCGGTCAGCTCACCCGCGGGCGAGGCGGGCTTTGACTGTGCGTTGTCCTTCGATGCCCTGTTCCCCCCGCGGCCGCGGGCCACACCTGAGACGACGTACAGCACGACCGAGACGCCGAACAGCGCGACCCCGGCCCACACGCTGGGGGAGAAGATCAGGTGCGTGACCCAGCTGACGGTCGACTGCACCACATCCCAGACCAGCTCGAGCAGGCCGGTCAGGTACAGCGAGACCGGCAACAGGGACCAGGCCACGCCACGGGTGCCGGCCGCCGCCCCGCGGCGCCGCCAGGCGGTCCACGAGCCGATCAGGCCGAGCAGCGTGAGGCCCACACAGAACGGCAGCAGCGTCAGATCGTTGAAGTCAGGCACATACCCAGGCTCGCACAGTCGCCGGAGGAACCAAGCCGGGAACAGCCCTGACACCACCCTGAACCCCACCCCGGGCCGGGCCGAGTGGACAATATGGGCATGCAACCAGAGCGGCGGCTGGCCTTCACCGGGTTCGACAACGACGACGGGTCGGCCGATCCCGCGCTGGCGAAGGCGCTCGCGGAGCGTGACCAAGGTGCCCTGCTGGCCGCGCTGACCAGGGCCCGGCTGCTGGTGCCGGTGGTGGCGATGCTCGGCGAGGTCGAGTACGACGAGAACGGCCTGGCCCACGACAAGACCTCGGATATGGCGGTCGCGCTGCTCCAGGGCCAGGACGGCCGCAACGCCCTGCTCGCGTTCACCAGCACCGAGAGCCTGGCCCGCTGGAGCCCGGACGCCCGCCCGATGCCGGCCCAGTCACAGCTGATCGCGACCGCGGCGATCCAGGAAGGCGCCGCCGCGATCGTGCTGGACGTCGCCGGCCCGGCCGCCGGTGTGATCGAGACCGACGACGTACGACGCCTGGCCGCCGGCCTCCGGGTGGTTCGCCTGGAAGACGGCGGCTACGCGTGGATCGAATCGCCGGTTTCCGGAACATAGAGCGGGACCGTTCTTCCGGAAACGTCAGCCGACCGGTGAGCTGAGGGCGTCCATCGGCTTGGCGCGCATCGCGATCCGCGCGGTGGCGGCGGTGGTGGGCAGCACCAGCAGCAGGACGACGGCGATCCAGCCGAGCAGGATCCAGGGCGAGCCGGAGGGGATCGGCCAACCCCGCGTCGCGACCGCGATCGGGAGCACCGAGCAGGCCGCGGCCAGGACACCGAGGACGAGGCCGAGCGCCGCGATCACCAGGTGCTCCAGGTAGAGCATCGACTTCACCTGCCGTCGGGTCGAACCGGTCAGCCGTTGCAGACCGAACTCCCGGCGCCGGTCCAGGACAGCGACCGCGATCGTGTTGATCGAGGCGATCGCCGTGTACGCGATCGCGATCCCGGCCAGCAGGTACCCGATCCACGCATCGATCCCGAGCCCCGCGTCGTACTCCGCCCCGAGCACGTCCCGCCCGCCGACGGTTGCCCCAGGCAACTCAACTGCGACCGGGCGATCCGTCTGCAGCAACACCTGGGAAGGAAGGCCGGCCGTGGTGTGCGCGGCCAGCAGCGCCGAGGGCAGCAGAAGGGACTCGTACCCGTCGGGACCCTCGGCGAGCGCGACCACCTTGAGCTTCACCAGTGCGTTGTCGCCCAGGCGGAGGCCGAGCTCGGAACCGATCCCGACCTTCAACTTGCGGGCGGCGTCCGGCGGCAGCGCGACGGTCGAGCCGGTCAGGTCGTCGAGTGTTCCCTCCTTCACCTTGCCCTTGTAGACCGATCCGTTGAGGCCCAGTAGCGGCCACGGGTCGCTGGTGTGCGAGGCGTCGTACGGCTCCTCGATCCAGCCCTTGCTGCGCACCAGTTCGGACGCTGCGGTGACTCCCGGCAGCGATCGCAGCTCATCGAACTGTCCGGGCGTGATGCCCGCCGGGTTCGTCACGACCACGTCGGCGGCGAGGTTGTCCGTGTACGCCTCGACCGCTGCCTTCTGCTGGGTGGTCTGGGCGTAGATGTTGCCCAGCGCGATGGCGGAGGCGAGCGTGATCGGCACCAGGATCGCGGCGAACTGCGCTGCCCGGACCCGGAGGTTGATGACGGCCAGCGACCCGCTGGAGCCACGCCTCTCGAGCAGCGCCGTCACCCGCGGGACCAGAGCCGACCGGATCACCAGCGGCCCGAGGATCGCGACCGCGATCGAACCGGTCAGCCCGGCCGGCCCGCCGATCGCCGCCGCGTTCACCGGACTCATGAACATCGTCGCGACCGCGAGGCACCCGGTTCCGATCGCGAACACGGCGCCGACAACGATCTGCGGCCGACCGAGCACACCAGCCGGTACGGCGGCCTCCGCCAGCGCCTGGATCGGCCGGATCCGTGCCGCTCGTCCGGCCGCGAAGCCCACCGTCGTCCGCAACACCACGAACGTCAGCAGCGCGGCGCCCGCGTACGGCAACGGCCCCTGGTCGAACCGCAACTGCGACGGCACGATCCCGTTGCCGGTCAGCATCCCGAAGATGCAGTCACCCGCGACTCGGCCGGCCACCAACCCGAGCACCAGGCCGATCACTCCGACCACCATCGTCTCGGTGACCACCAGCCGGCGGACCTGCCGCGGGGTCGCTCCGCTGGCCCTCAGCAACGCGAGCTCACGCCGCCGCTGCCGGACCGACAGCCCGATCGTCGCCGACACGACCAATGCCATCACCACGGCCACCATCCCACCGAAGACGCCGGACATGATGATGAGCGGCAGACTCGTCGCGATCCCGGTGTACTCCGCGACGCCCCGGTCGTCCCCGACGTACGCCCCCACGCCGTCCGGCAACTCCAGTTGTCGGACCAGTTCACGAGCCGAGATTCCCGGCGCCGGGAACACCCCGATTGCGTCGAACCCGCGCGGAGCCAGCCGAGCGGCGTCTGTGTCGGCGAAGAAGACCGACGGTACGTCCACCTTGCCTGCGGCGACTCCGGCGACGGCGACAGTTTGCGGCTCCCCGTTGACGATCACGCTGATCCGATCACCCGGCTTGGCGCCCAGCCGCTCGTCGACCACCACCTCACCGCTCGCCGGCGCGTGCCCCGCGGTCAGTCGGTACGGCGTCAAGGCGGCCGAACTCCACCCATGACCGCCGATCACCTCCTTGCCGCCAGCAACCATGGCCGGGAAGGAACGGTTCGGGATCACCTGGGCGACTCCCGCCGTACCGGCGAGCTGGGTGACGAGGGAGGCGTCGAGGTGGCGCCGCTCGGGGAACGCGGCGGAGCCGGAGCCGTTCGGTGGGTGGTAGGCCGGGTCGCCACTGACGACGATCGGCGCGGCGGCGAGTCGCTGTGGTGGGGCGTTGAGCCGGAGGCCGGTTTCGAGAAGACCGCCCGCGGCGCAGAGCAGAGCGCTGCCGAGGGTCACCGCGACGAGGATCGCGAGGAACGCCGCGGTCCGGTGGCGCAGGCTGGAGAAGGCGAGGCGGATCATGGCGAGACCTTCGATCGGGACGAGAGCTGGGCAAGTTCGGCGGCGATCGACTCAGGGGTCGGCCGCTCGGTTTCGGAGACGATCCGGCCGTCGACGAGGAAGACGACGCGGTCGGCGTACGACGCGGCGACCGGATCATGGGTGACCATCACGGTCGTCTGGCCCTGCGCCCGCGACTGGCCCCGGAGTAGCGACAGCACCTCGAGTGCGGTGGCCGTGTCCAGCGCGCCGGTCGGCTCGTCGGCGAATGTGATTGCCGCCCGGCCCGCCAAGGCCCGGGCGATGGCTACTCGCTGTTGCTGACCACCTGACAGTTCACTCGGCCGATGCCGGATCCGGTCGCCGAGCCCGACGCGCTGGATCACCTCGGAGACCCACGCCCGGTCCGGCGACTTTCCGGCCAGAGTGAGCGGCAGTACGACGTTCTGCCGCACAGTCAGCGTCGGCATCAGGTTGAACGACTGGAACACGAAGGCCACGTGCTCACGCCGCAGCTCGGTCAACGCGGTCTCGTTGAGCCCACGAAGCGACCGGCCGGCCAGTTGGACATCACCCGACGTCGGGGCGTCGAGTCCGGCGGCGCAGTGCAGCAGCGTGCTCTTGCCGGACCCGGACGGGCCCATCACCGCGGTGAACGTGCCCTCGGCAAAGCCGTAGGTGACGCCGTCCATCGCGGCGACCGAGCCCGGACCGGTGCCGTAGACCTTGTGGACGTCGGTGAGCTGGACCGGCGCGTTCACCGCTCCACCTGTACGTCGGTCTTGCGGTGGTACGACTCGTGGGTCCACCAGAGGATGCCGACGACGAGGCCGAGCCCGATGTCCGAGTACAGCCACCACGGCCAGTCGAGGTTCCCGAGAACCGCCATTGTCAGCCAGACGATGAACTGCACGACACAGGTCACCAGCCAGACGGCCGTGGCCACCCGCAGCGCGACGGTGAGACCCCCGGACGGGAGCGCGCCATGGACGCCGTCGAAGACCTGGCGGAGTTCGCCGCGGGTGCGGGCGGTGTCCAGGAGGTCCCGCCGGTCGGTGGCCTGCGGCGGAGTGAGGTTGCCGCGCCGGACCGCGTGGTCCAGCTTGGCGGCGGCGCTGTGCCGGTCGGTGTCGGAGAGCCGGACCTGGTCGGGCATCAACAGCGGGTCGAGGACGGTGTACATCAGAGGTTCCTGCCTTCCTGGGTTCTTGGGCTGACATGAAATAGCGTAGGGATTGAACAGTTTGGGGCGCAGGGTACCGAGGCCCTGTTTCGACGGTGGTGCTAGCACCCCTGGCGGGCGCCGTACGCGAGGATGGGAGCCATGACCGAGGATCGCGGGGACCTGCCGCCGGGGCTGGCCCTGTCGTGGGGTGTGCAGCCGGTGCAGCGGCGCGGGCCGAAGCCGGGGTTCTCGGTGGAGCAGATCGTGGACACCGGGATCGAGTTCGGCGATCGGTACGGGTTCGAGGCGATCTCACTGCAGCGGATCGCGGCCCACCTCGGCGTCACCACGAACGCGATGTACCGCTACGTCCGGTCCAAGGACGAGCTGATCGTGCTGGTCCAGGACAAGGCGCTGGGCCGAGCGCCGGACTCGATCCTCGCGGCCGGTGGTTGGCGGGCGGGCTCCGAGGCGTGGGTGCGAGCGGTCGTCGACCGGTATGCCGAGCGGCCTTGGCTGCTCGACGTACCCATTCGTGGTGCGCCGAATACGCCGAACCAGTTGCACTGGCTGGAGGCACTGCTCCGCGTGCTGGCGGAGACGTCACTCAGTCAGCACGACGCGCTCGGCTGCGCGGTACTGCTGTCCGGCTACGCCCGCAGCTACTCGGCCATGGTGCGCGAGTTGACCGCCAACGTTGATGTGCCGGTGCAGGCGCCCGCTGTCGGGGCGTTCCTGGTGCCGAGACTCCAGGAGGCGGGCTACGAGATGGTGGCCGCGCTCTACACCAACCAGGAGTACGAGGACGAGGTCGACGACGATCTGGAGTTCGGTCTCACCCGCGTCCTCGACGGCATGCAGAGCCTGATCGACCGCTAGTCGGGCAAGACGATCCGGACTGGTCCGGCAGCGCGGGCAGCGACCCACTGACGGTGGAACTCGCTGCCGGGGGCAACTTCTGGTCGACGGTGCGGTTCCCTGCGCAGGTTGACAGGCGAGGTCAGCTTGGCTGCCGGTTCAGGCCGCACGCCGCTCGCCCGGACCTCAGCGATCACCTCGGCCAACGCCTGCGCGGCCGGCTTGCGCTGATGATCGACGGTGAACAAACCGAGGTCGTACTCGCGGTCCGGGAAGTCCAGCAATCGCCGGTCGATGTCATGCGACGCCCACCAGGTCACACCCCACAGCGCCGGGTTCTCCAGGACCAACGAGACCGTCCGCCGGGTGAACTCCGCCTGCAACTCCACCGGAATGTCAGGCCCTGGTACGCCGATCTCCTGCAACCACACCGGCCGCGCCGGGTCCAGCGACGTCGCCGCGGCCAGCTCGACCAGATAGTCCGCATGGCTGAGCGTCGCCGGCCCGAGCGGACCGTCCACTCTTGAGACCCCGTTGAACACCCAAGAGTGGACGGTGCTCAGATCCCCCAGGTCCACCACATCCACCGGACGGAACGGGTGGTCCGCCTGGTACCAGGCGTCGTCGAACACCGAGTGCAGGGCGAGTACGTCGGGCGCCGCCTTCTTGACCGTGGTCAGCAGTTCCTGCGCCCAGCTGGTCGAGCTCTCGAAGCTGGTCGCGCTGTCCGGCCAGAGGTTGTTCACCTCGTTCCCGAGGGTGATCGCGAAGACGTTCGGCTTCTCCGCCACCGCCCGCGCGACGGTCTCGACGTACGAAGTCAGGCCGTCACGGACCGTGGGGTCCTCGAACAGGCTGGTCCTGTGCCAGGTGAGTACCCACGACGGGAGGAAGTCGAAGCTGGACAGGTGGCCCTGGATCAGGTCGACCGCGACGGTCAGCCCGTGCTCGGCGGCCGCGTCGATGGTGTCCAGTAGGTCCGCGATCGCGCGCTCCCGGATGATCGCGCGGTTCGGCTGGATCCACGGCCAGACCGGGAACACCCGGACGTGGTCCAGGCCCATCCCGGCCAGGTCTGCGAAGTCCCGTCGTACCGCGGCGCCGTCGTAGTCGAGCCAGCTGTAGAACCAGCCGGCCGAGGGGACGTAGTTCGCGCCGAACCGGGGCGTGGCGGGATCCGAGGGCATGCGGACGATGCTAAAACGGTTTAGGAATCCGAAGCAACTGCGGCCGGGGGAGCGGTGGACTCGCGGACCGTCAGCACCGGGTCGGGGCTGCGGCGGTTGATCATCCGGGTGGGGTCGGCGATGGTCTCGAGCAGGACCTCGGCGGCCTGGCGGCCGAAGTCGAAA
Source organism: uncultured Actinomycetota bacterium (assembly GCA_963770725.1). Lineage (GTDB taxonomy): Bacteria > Actinomycetota > Actinomycetes > Propionibacteriales > Kribbellaceae > Kribbella. The sequence goes on along the minus strand of CAVYQT010000001.1, from coordinate 40,828 downwards.
GTGTCGCGGGACAGCGCGGTCAGTGCGGGGTGCATCAGCTGGGTCAGGATCGAGTCGTCGAAGGCGACGATCGACAGGTCGCCCGGCACCGAGACGCCCATCTCCATCGCGACCCCGAGCCCGGCCACCGCCATCACGTCGCTGTCGTAGACGATCGCGGTCGGCCGCTGCGACTGCGACAGCAGCTTGCGGGTGATCGCGGCGCCCTCGGCGTCGCTGAAGTCGGTAACCAGCGACGGCGCGTCGACCAGGCCGAGCCGGGGTGCGGCGTCGCGGACCGCCCGGATCCGGCGCTGGGTGTGCTGGAAGTTCGGCGTACCGGCGACGTGCGCGATCCGGCGGTGCCCCAGGGCGGCCAGGTACTCCACGACCGACAGCATCGCCTCGCGGTCGTCCGCCCAGACCGACGGCAGCGCGCCCTTGCCGCCGCGGCCACCGATCACCACGGCCGGCAGCTCGAGCGCCTTGAGTTCGTCGACCCGCGGGTCCTTGATGGTCAGGTCGACCATGATCACGCCGTCGACCCGGTGCTCCGAGGTCCAGCGGCGGTACACGTCGATCTCGGCCGCGGTGTCCTCGACGATCAGCAGTTGCAGCGAGATCGACTCCGCCGACAGTCCGGACTGCACGCCGGAGAGCAGGTGGGCGAAGAACGGCTCCACGCCGAGGGTGCGGGCCGGCCGGGCGATCACCATGCCGACCGAGTCGACCCGGGACGCGCCGAGCGCACGGGCGGCACTGTGCGGCCGCCAGCTCATCTGGTCGGCGATCCGCAGGATCCGCTCCCGGGTCGCGTCGCTGACCCCGGGCCGCCCGTTCAGCGCGAACGACACCGCACCCTTGGACACACCGGCCCGGGTCGCGATGTCGGCGATCGTCGGTCTCGCCACGTGATACCTCCCTCACCCTTGACAGCGGATTCTACGATCCCGGATAGTGCAAGAGCTATACCGGTTTATCAAACCCAGGAGATTCCATGCGTAGACGTCGTCCGGCAGCGGTGGCAGCTCTGGCCGCCGCGGCTCTCACCCTTGCTGGTTGCGGCCTCGGTTCGGCCGAGGATTCTGGCAGCGGGGCCACGCCGACCGTCGATGCCAACGCGGCCGTGACCGGCGAGGTCAGCTTGCAGACCTGGGCGCTGAAGCCGAAGTTCACCGCGTACGTCGAAGGCGTCATCAAGGCCTTCGAGGCGAAGTACCCGGGCACGAAGGTGACCTGGCTGGACCAGCCGGGCGACGGCTACGACAAGAAGGTGCTGAGCCAGGCCTCGGCCGGTCAGCTGCCCGACGTGACCAACCTGCCGCCGGACTTCGCCCTCTCGCTGGCCAAGCAGAGCATGCTGCTCGACGTCGGCGCCGCCGACCCGAAGATCAACGAGGAGTACGTCGAGGGCGGTGTGCAGGCGTACGAGTACCAGGGCCTCAACGGCACCTTCGGCTACCCCTGGTACCTGAACACCGACATCGACTACTGGAACTCCGACAAGTTCGCCGCCGCCGGCCTGGATGTGCAGAACCCGCCGAAGACGTTCGACGACCTGCTCGCGGCCGCCAAGGTGATGCACGACAAGACCGGCGGCAAGGAGTAGCTGATGAGCCGGCTGCCCGGCATCGGTGACTTCACCAACGCGGGCGTGAAGATCATCTCCGACGACGGCAAGAAGTTCGTCTTCAACACCCCCGAGGCCGCCGCGCTGCTGGACAAGTACCGCGACGCCTACCAGGCCGGCTACCTGCCGCGCGACATCCTGACCCAGGAGTACCTGGGCAACTCCAAGCTCTTCACCCAGAGCAAGGTCGCCTGGACCACCGGCGGCGGCAACGCGATCCAGGACTTCGTCAAGGACAACCCGTCGCTGAAGGGCAAGGTCGTCCCCTCGCCCGCGCTGGACACCCCGCCGCTGTACGTGCAGGGCCTGTCGGTGTCGTCGAAGACCAAGAACCAGGCGGCCGCGATCGCGCTGGCCCGGTTCGTCACCAACGCGGAGAACCAGGCCGCGTTCGCCAAGATCGTCAACATCTTCCCGTCCACCAAGGTGTCCGCGAGCGACCCGTACTTCTCCAAGAGCGACGGGACGCCCGCGAGTGACGCGAAGGTGCTCGCGTTCGAGTCGCTGGCCAAGGCGAAGGTGCTGAGCCCGCCGATCATCAGCGGTGCCACCAACGACTTCATCGGTCAGCAGATCTCACTCGCGATCAGCGGCAAGATCTCGTCCCAGCAGGCCCTCGACGCCGCGGTGGCGAAGGCCAACCAGCTGCTCACCCAGTAATGCGGTATCAGCGCTGGTTCACGCCGTGGGTGCTGGTGATCCCGGCACTCACCTGGTTGCTGGTGTTCAACCTCTGGCCGTCGATCAACACCGTCATCCTGTCGTTCACCAACGCCAAGCCGCTGGGCGGCGGAACGTTCGTCGGGCTGAAGAACTTCGAGACCCTGCTGCACGACGAGCAGTTGCGCTGGGCGCTGCTGAACAGCGTCATCTACATGGTGGTCTGCCTGCCGTTCCTGACCGTCCTGCCGCTGCTGCTCGCCGTGCTGGTGGAGAAGAAGCTGCCCGGGATCACCTTCTTCCGTACCGCGTTCTACACCCCGGTCGTGGCCTCGGCCGTGGTGGTGGCGCTGATCTGGCAGTGGATCCTGGACGACCGCGGTCTGGTCAACGGTCTGGCCGAGAAGCTCGGCGTGATCTCCGGGCCGCTGCCGTTCCTCAGTGACCAGTGGCTGTTGTTGCTCAGTGCCATCAGTCTGACGATCTGGAAGGGGCTCGGGTACTACATGATCATCTACCTGGCCGCCCTCGGGAACGTCGGGCGCGAGCTGCACGAGGCGGCCGCGGTCGACGGCGCCGGGTCCGTTCCGGCGGTTCGTGCACATCACCGTGCCCGGGGTCCGCGGCACGATGATCCTGATCTCGATCCTGATCTCGGTGTCCGCGCTGCGGGTCTTCTCCGAGCTGTTCATCCTGACCGGCGGCAAGGGCGGACCGGGCGGCCGGGACAACTCGGTCGTGATGCTGATCCAGCAGTACAGCCAGGGTTTCGAGGGCAACCTCGGGTACGCGTCGGCGTTGTCGATCGTGCTGTTCTTCGTCACCGTCGTACCGATGCTGGTCCTGGCCCGGCTCAACCGGAAGGAGCGAAGCATGAGCCGTCACCGATCCGGCGCGGCCGGCGCGATCGAAGCCCGGTACGCCGCCGCGCGCGGAGCGGTCGTTCGGGTTCAACACCGTCTCGACGCGGAGAAGGTGGTCCGGTACGTCCTGCTGGTGTTCGTGCTGCTGATCACCATCGGGCCGTTCCTGTGGCAGCTGTCCACGTCGCTGAAGGGATCCGGGGAGGACATCTACACCCGGATCCCGCGGCTGCTGCCGGCCGAGCCGACGTTCGACCACTACGGCGCGGTCGCCGACACGATCCCGGTCTGGGACTACGCGAAGAACTCGCTGGTGGTCGCCGTACTGGTTGTCGGCGGCAACGTCCTCGGGGCGTCGCTGGCCGGGTTCGCGTTGTCCCGGCTGCAGTTCCGCGGGCCGCAGGCTGGTGCTCGGGCTGTTCCTGGCCACGCTGGTGCTGCCGGGTGAGGTCACGATCATCTCGCAGTACGTGACGGTGCGGGAGTTCGGCCTGGCGAACACGCTGTTCGGGGTCGCGCTGCCGGGCATGATCGGCGTGTTGAACGTGCTGCTGATGTGCAACGCGTTCCGGTCGCTGCCGGTCGAGGTGGACCAGGCCGCGATCGTGGACGGCGCGAACGCGTGGCAGCGGTTCGTGCACATCGGCCTGCCATCGGTGCGCGGGACCATCAGTGTGGTGGCGATCTTCGCGTTCATCGGAGCGTGGGACGACTTCCTCTGGCCGTTGATCGTGCTGACCGACCCGGACAAGTACACGCTGACCGTCGGCCTGCAGTACCTGTCCGGCACCTTCAGCAACAACCCCCGGCTGATCGCCGCGGGCACGATGATCGCCTTCGTCCCGATCGTGATCGTGTTCGCGACCGCTGCAACGGTTCTTCTTCAAGGGCGTCGAGGAAGGCGCCGTCAAGGGCTAGCCGCCCGCGCCACTACGATGGGGACCTGCGAGCTGAGGGGTAGCCACCGTGGCGCTGCGATTCATCGTGCTGGGGCCGTTGACCGTCCTTCGGGACGGTGAGCCGGTGGAACTGGCCACGAAGCTGCGCACCCTGCTGACCACGTTGCTGCTCCGGGCGGGCCAGCCGGTGCCCGTGCAAGTACTGGCGGACAGGTTGTGGGGTGACGAGCCGCCCGTCAACGTGCGGGGGTCGTTGCAGACCTATGTCACCCGCCTGCGCACTGCCCTCGGAGACGACGGCCGCCTCGTCCAGACCGTCCCCGGCGGCTATCTCATTGAAGTAGAAGCCGACCAGTTCGATCTCGCCGCCTTCCGGGAGCTGGTCGGCCGGGCGGATGCGGAGGCGGGCAAGGATCAGGCCGAGGCTGCCCTGCTGCACCAAGCGCTCGCGCTGTGGGGTGACGTGCCGTTGTCCGAGCTGGCGCCGGGCTCGCTGAGCAGCCAGGACCTCCCGGCCCTGGTCGAGACGCGGATGACTGTTCTCGAGCGGCGCATCGACGTCGACCTCCGCCTCGGTCTGCACGCAAGGCTCGTGCCGGAGCTCCGTGCGCTGACCGCCGAACACCCTGTGCGAGAACGGCTCTGGGCGCAGCTGATGATCGCGCTCTACCGCTGCGGCCGGCAGGCGGACGCGCTGGCCGCCTATGAGTCCGTACGGCGGATGCTGGCCGCGGACCTCGGTCTGGATCCGGGGCCGGAGCTGCGCGAGTTGCACAATGCGGTGCTGGTCGGCGAATCACGGCTGGCGCCGCCGGAGCCGGAGCAGGAGCCGGCGCCGGAAGCGCGCTGGCCGGTCCACTATCAGTTGCCGCTCGAGGCGCCGTACTTCACCGGCCGGGAAAGCCTGGTGAGTCAGGTCGAGAAGCTGCTCACCGACCACGCCGAGGGCGTGCCGATCGTGGCGGTCTCGGGTCCGCCCGGAGCGGGCAAGTCGGCGCTGGCGATTCATGTGGCGCATCGAATCGGTACGGCGTTTCCGGACGGGCGGTGGTACGTGCACCTGGCGGGTGCGAGCGATCGGCCGCGCGATCCGGAGGCCGTGCTCGGCGAGTTGCTGGTCACGTCCGGGGTGCCGCGGTCGGAGGTGCCGGACGGATTCGATGCGCGTTCCGCCTTGCTGCGTTCGCGGTTGGCCGGTCGGCAGGTGCTCGTCGTACTGGATGATGCTGCGAAGGCGGAGCAGGTCCGGCCGTTGCTGCCCGGCACACCGCAGAGCGCCGTACTGATCACCAGCCGGAGTGCGCTTGGTGGGTTGACGGCACTCGCCGGAGCTCATCGACTGGTCATCGGCCAGCTCGAGCCCGAGGAGTCCACGCTGCTGGTTGACCGGCTGCTCGGCGACCGGACTGGCGACGAGGCAGCGGCGCTGGCCGAGTTGTGCGGGCATCTGCCGCTCGCCCTGCGGATCGCCGCGTCGAACCTGGCGGTCCGGCCGGGGACGGAGTGGGAGCGGTATCTCACTGAGCTCCGGGCGGGGGACCGGTTGGCGAAGCTCGCCGTGGCCGGCGATCCCGATGCCGCCGTACGCAATGCCTTCGACCGTTCGTACCACGCGCTCGATGCCGGTACGGCGCGACTGTTCCGGCTGCTCGGGCTGATCCCGGGGCCCGATTTCACAGCCGCTGTCACCGCTGCGCTGACGGAAGCGTCGTACGGCGAAACAGAACAGCAGCTGGAGTTGCTGGCGGATGCGAGTCTGGTTCAGCGATACCGACCGGGACGCTTTCATTTCCACGACCTGCTGCGGCTTTATGCGTCAGAGCTTGCGGCTGGCGATCCGGACCGGGTGGCCGCTCGTGCTCGGTGGTTCGACGCGTACGTGCGGCAGACGATGGTGATGGTCCAGGCGTTCGCGCCGACGAAGCTGCGGCTGCCGCCGAGGGAGGCGGTCGAGGTGCCGGCCGACCTGGACGCCGCGGCCGCGCAGGAGTGGCTCGATGCCGAGCGGTCGAACCTGGTTGCCGCGGTGCTGGACGCCGAGGCGCACGGAGAGCTCGAATCGACCTGGCGCCTGGCCGACCAGCTGGGGAGCTACTTCTCCGACCGCGGCCACCGCGCGGACTGGCAGGCCGTGATCGAGGCCGGCCTGCGTGCCGCCGAACGTGCCGGTGATGCGCAGGCCATGGGCGCGATGCACCGAGCCAGCGGACTGAGTCTGAAGAACGTCGGCCGGACCGCTGAGGCACGTGACGCCCTGCTCGAGGCCCTGCAGCTCTACCGCGAGGCCGGCGACTTCCGGGGTGAGCACAGCGTCACCAACCTGCTGGGCATCGCCGCCGCTTTCCTCGGTGACAGTACGGCGGCGCTGGAATGGTTCCGGCAGACGGCCGACGCGGCCCGGCGCTCGTCGAACCAGCGGGGACTCGTCATCGCCACCGACAACCTGGCCGCGATCCTCCATGAACTCGGCCGGGTCGACGAAGCACTCCCGATGTCGAACGAGGCCCAGGCTCAGCACGATGCTCTCGGCGACGGCCCCGGCCAGCACACCACGCGACACGTCCGGGCTGTCATCCACCAGAATCTCGGTGAGCTCGACGAGGCGCTGGCACTGATCACCGCGGAGATCGCCGCGGTACGGCGGACAGGCCGGCGCCAGGGTGAGGCGATGTCGACGGAGGCACTGGCGACGATCCATCGCGACCGCGGTGAGTTCGACCTGGCCGAGCGGGCGGCGTCGGACGCACTCGAGATGGCTCGAGGGCTTGGCGACGTACGGATCGAATGCCACGTGGAGGCGACGCTCGGGGACGCGTTGTCCGGGCAGGGCCGGCAGGACGATGCGATCGATCATTTCCACATCGCGCTGTCGCTGGCCCGGCAGGTGGGCGCGCGTGAGGTCGAGGTCCGGGCGTTGCGGGGTCTGGCACTCGCCCGGCTGGCGCTCGGCGACCTCGAGTTCGCGGTTGCCAACGCGGAGTCCGCCCTCCGGGAGGTCGAGACTCTGCAGATGGCGGTGCTGCGCGGCATCGTGCTCACCACGCTCGCGGCCGTCCTGCTCGCGGCCGGCCGCTCGGACGAGGCGGAGGAGACCGCCGTCCGCGCGGTCGAGCTCCAGCAGCAAACCGGCGCGAAGCAGTACCTGACCACCGCCCAGACCCTCCTCACCACGATCCGGAGCTCCTCCGGCTGACCCACCACCCGCCGGCTCGCCACGCCGAAGGCATCTATTGACGTTCGATAGATGACGGTCGATAGTCGATGCATGAATCTGGTGCATCGGGTGGTCGTGCCGCTCAGGATCCTGCTGGTCATGCTGTTCGCTGGGCTCGTGGTGGCGCAGGTGATGAGCATGCCGGGGCAGTTCGCCTCCATGGCGCGGGAAGAGCCCGACCTGGCGTACCTGCGCTGGCCGCTGACGATCTGGTCGATCCTCGAACTGCTCTGCATCCAGGTCGTCATCGTCTGCACCTGGAAGCTCCTCACCCTGGTGACCTCCGACCGGATCTTCAGCGAGGAAGCGTTCGCCTGGGTCGACGCGATCATCGGGGCCCTCGGCGTCGGCCGGGTGCTCTTCCTCGGTGTGTTCCTCTACCTCGGCTTCCTGGCCAACGACCCCGGCCTGCCGATCCTGATGTTCGGGATGGTTCTGGTCGGCGGCGTACTGGTGCTGCTGATGGTGGTCATGCGCGCCCTGCTGCGGCAGGCGACCACGCTGGCCGCCGACATGGAAGCGGTGATCTGATGCCCATCGTGGTGCGCATCGACGTCGAACTGGCGAAGCGCAAGATGGGCGTCGGGGAGTTCGCCGAGAAGGTCGGCCTGACCCCGGCCAACGTCGCGGTCCTGAAGAACGGGCGCGCCAAGGCGGTCCGTTTCAGCACCCTCGAAGCCATGTGCCGGGTCCTCGAATGCCAGCCCGGCGACCTGCTGGAGTGGGTGGACGAGGAGGTCCGGACCGCCCCCTAGCGGCGGGCGGCGGAGGGGTGGACGGCGCCGGTGTACTTCTCGCCGGGGCCTTGGCCCGGTTCGTCGGGGATGGCCGACGACTCCTTGAAGGCGAGTTGGAGAGAGCGCAGGCCGTCGCGCAGGGGAGCGGCGTGGTGGTGACCGAGGGAGGCGGCGGAGGCGTCGAGGAGGCCGGCCAGGGCGTCGATCAGGGACCGGGCCTCGTCCAGGTCCTTGTGCTCGGGCAGGTCCTCGGCCAGACCGAGGTTGACCGCGGCCGCGCTCATCAGGTGCAGTGCCGCGGTCGAGATGATCTCCACACTCGGTACGTCGGCGATGTCGCGGGACACCGTGGACATCGGGTCCGGCCGGTCGCCGGTGGGCTCGGACTGCGAAGTGGAGAGTTCGTCGGTCATGCTGCTACTCTTACACGGCGACCGACCTGGTCCGGTGGTGACCCCTGAGTGGAATACTCGAGGATCGCCAACGGTTCTGGTCTAAGCGGAGGGCCACCTCCCACCCAGTCGATGAACAGTCGGCGGGTCCCGGTCACGCCGAGGTACCGGAAGCCTTCCGGTGGTCTCGGCGATCGTACGGCGTACCTCCCGCAAGGGTTGGGGCGCCGTCGATCTGGGAATTGGGCCTTCGTGTGATCGCACGAGGGCCTTCGTTGTTTCCGGGGGTCCGCGGCAATCGCGAGGTGGCACGAAAACGAGCACAACCCAGGAGGACCCATCACCATTGAACTGCGCGTCAACGAGCGCATCCGCGTTCCCGAGGTGCGACTGGTCGGACCGAACGGTGAGCAGGTAGGCATCGTCCGGATCGAGGACGCACTTCGGCTGGCACAGGAGGCCGATCTCGACCTGGTCGAGGTCGCGGCGACCGCCCGGCCTCCGGTCTGCAAGCTGATGGATTTCGGCAAGTACAAGTACGAGACCGCGCAGAAGGCGCGCGAGTCCCGCCGGAACCAGACCAACACGGTCATCAAAGAGATGAAGCTGCGGCCGAAGATCGACCCGCACGACTACGAGACCAAGAAGGGTCACGTCGTCCGGTTCCTGCGTGCCGGGGACAAGGTCAAGATCACCATCATGTTCCGCGGACGTGAGCAGTCCCGCCCGGAGCTCGGCTTCCGGCTGCTGCAGCGGCTGGCCGAGGACGTGAGCGAGCTCGGCTTCGTCGAGTCCTCGCCACGGCAGGACGGCCGGAACATGATCATGGTGCTCGGACCGCACAAGAAGAAGTCCGAGGCGCGCGTGGACGTGGAGGCCGAGAAGGCGAAGAAGCAGGCCGAGCGTGACGCGGAGCACGAGGCGGAGCGCGCCGAGCGCGCCGAGCAGGCTCAGGCGCACGAGGCCGAGCGCGCCGCCGGCTCCACGAAGAAGCCGAAGGGTCCGGCAGACAACCTCGACCCGGAGTGACGAACAGCTCCGGCCGCGATGCCGCTGCCGGAGCACCGTCAACCGAAGATCGAGTCAACGAAAGATAATCAGGAGCACAACAGCCATGCCGAAGATGAAGACCCACTCGGGGATGAAGAAGCGCGTCCGGATCACGGGCTCGGGCAAGCTGCGCCGCGAGCAGACCGGCAAGCGTCACCTCGCCGAGGCGAAGCCGACCAAGCGCAAGCGGCGCCTGTCCGGCACCGTCGAGGTCGCGCCGTCGCACGTGAAGAAGGCCAAGAAGCTTCTCGGCCTCTGAGTGCTGGATTTTCGGCACAGCTGACGTGCTGGACCTTCCCCTTCCCCCCGAACACCCCGCCGAGTGGGCACCACTGTCTCCGGCGCAGAAATACAAGGAGTAACACCTCATGGCACGCGTGAAGCGGGCAGTCAACGCCCACAAGAAGCGCCGGGTCGTACTCGAGCAGGCCAGCGGTTACCGCGGCCAGCGCTCGCGGCTGTACCGCAAGGCCAAGGAGCAGGTCACCCACTCGCTCGTCTACGCCTACCGGGACCGCAAGGCGCGCAAGGGCGACTTCCGCAAGCTGTGGATCCAGCGGATCAACGCCGCGGTCCGCGCCGAGGACCTGACCTACAACCGGTTCATCCAGGGTCTGCGGCTGGCCGAGGTCGAGGTCGACCGCAAGATCCTCGCCGACCTGGCCGTCAACGACCCGGCCGCGTTCTCCGCGCTGGTCCAGGTCGCCAAGGCGGCGCTGCCGGCCGACGTGAACGCGCCCAAGAGCGACGCCGCGGCCTGAGCAGCACCTTCCAAGTAGCACACGCGAAGTGGCGAGCCCTGGTCTGCTGACCCCGCAATCCGTGCGGATCAAGCAGGCCCGGCGGCTCGCCACTCGTGCGTTCCGGCGCAAGGCCGGCCGCTTCCTGGTCGAGGGCCCACAGGCCGTCCGGGAAGCCCTCGAGCACCGCGAACTCGTCCTCGAGGTGTACGCCGAACCCGACGTCGCCACCCGCCATCGCGATCTCCGCGACCTGGCCCACGCCGCCGAGGTGCCGTGGTTCGAGGTCAACCGCGCCGCGATCGAGGCGTTGAGCGAGACCGTCACCTCACAAGGCGTCGTCGCCGTCTGCACCCTGGTCGACACCCCCTTGGACGAAGCAGTACGGCGTACTGCCCGACTCGTCGCGGTCGGTGTCCAGGTCCGCGATCCCGGCAACGTCGGAACCCTCATCCGGACGGCGGACGCGGCCGGCGCGGATGCCGTCGTACTGTCGGCCGAATCCGTCGACCCGCACAACCCGAAGGCGGTCCGGGCCAGCGTCGGCAGCGTCTTCCACCTGCCGATCGCCGTCGACGTGGACGTCGCCGGGTCCGCCAAGTCGTGGCGCGATCAAGGCCTGCAGGTCCTCGCGGCCGACGGGTACGGCGCCACCGACCTCGACACCTGCATCGACGACGGCACGCTCGCGAGGCCCACCGTCTGGCTCTTCGGCAACGAGGCCCACGGCCTTCCCGACGGGTACGACGCCATCGTCGACCACTCCGTGAAGGTCCCGATCTACGGCCGGGCCGAGTCGCTCAACCTGGCCACGGCCGCCGCGATCTGCCTGTTCGCGTCCGCCCGGGCCCAGCGCCGTACCGCTACTTCTTGAGGCGGGCCTCGAGGCCGTCGAGCAGGGCGTCGAGCCCGAAGACGAACGAGTCGGTGAGCGTCGTGTCGGCGTCGCGGGCGGCCCGCCGCCGGACCGACTCCAGCATGTCCGGGTGGTCGGCCGCGGCGGCCTCGGCCTCGTTCAGCATGTCGCCGGCCCAGTCGTTCAGTGTCCGGCCGGACTTCCGGCTCATCTCGCGGGTGGCGACCTCGGCGCTCGCGGTGCCGAGCACATAGGACATCACGCTGCTCATCGCGTAGTCGACCACGCGGTCGGAGAACCCGGCCGCGCCGAACAGCACCAGGCCGCGGGAGCCGAGCGTCAGGGCGTTCGGCCCCATGCTCGGCCTGGTGTACATGACCTCGGGGAGCCAAGGGTGCCGGAGGACGGCAGCGCGCAGGCTGTGGCCGAAGAGCAACGCCCCGGCCCGCCAGCCCGCCAGGTCCGGTTCGGGTACGTCGATCTCGCCCCAGATCTCGTCGATGAGCAGGTCGATCAGGTCGTCCTTGGTCGGCACGTGCCAGTAGAGGCTGGTCGCCCCTGATCCGAGCTTGGCGGCCAGTTTGCGCATGCTCAGCCCGGCGATGCCCTCGGAGTCCAGGGTTTCCATCGCGGCCCGCACGATCTGCTCCCGGCTGAGCGTCTCCCGGGCGGGTGCGGCGGCCCGGGACCGGGTCCAGATCGACTCCTTCATGGGCCCATCCTAGCCCGCACTCGCACACCGTACGAGTTTGTCGTACAGTGTGCGGGTGACTAGTACACCGTTCGAGTCCTCTGAAAACTCTTCCGGAACCTCTCCTGGGACCGCCTCTGCGACCGGTCATCCGCGACGCTGGTGGATCCTGCTGATCCTGTGCCTGGCACTGATGGTGCTGGTGGTCGACAACACCGTGCTCAACCTCGCCATCCCGTCGCTGATGCGCGACCTGGATGCCACTCCTGCCGACGTGCAGTGGATCATCGACGCCTACATCCTGGCGTTCGCCGGCCTGCTGCTGACCGCGGGCAGCCTGTCCGACCGGTTCGGCCGGCGGAAGATGCTGATCCTCGGGCTGGTGATCTTCGGGCTGGCCTCGCTGCTGGCCACGCTGGCGACCAACCCGGGGCAGCTGATCGGCGCCCGGGCGCTGATGGGTGTCGGCGGATCGCTGCTGATGCCGAGCACGCTGTCGCTGCTGTTCACGGTGTTCCCGCCGGAGGAGCAGCGCAAGGCGATGGCCGGCTGGTCGACCGTTGCGATGGTCGGCGTGGTCGCCGGTCCGACGGTCGGCGGCGTACTGCTCGAACACTCCTGGTGGGGCTCGATCTTCCTGCTGAACGTCCCGATCGCGGTGCTGGCGATCATCGGCGCGGTCGCGCTGATCCCTGAGTCCCGCGGGCCGGCGCGTGCGGTCGACCCGGGTGGTGCGGTGCTGTCGATGGTCGGCATGACCGCGGTGGTGTGGGCGATCATCTCGATCCCTGCCGACGGGCTGGGCTCCGCGAAGGTGCTCGGTGGCCTGGCCGTCGGCGTGGTCGCGCTGACCGGGTTCGTGTTGTGGGAGAAGCGGAGTGCGCATCCGATGGTGCCGCTCGCGTTGTTCCGCGACCGGAACTTCAGTGGGACGAGCTTCTCGATCGTGCTGCTGTCGTTCACCGCTGGTGGGTTGCTGCTGGCGTTGACGCAGTACCTGCAGTTCGTGCTCGGGTACACCCCGTTGCAGGCCGGTCTGGCACTGATCCCGTACGCCGCGTCGGCGATGCTGTTCAACGCGGTCGGCGCGACGCTGGGTAAGAAGCTGGCCGACCGGACCCTGATCGCTACCGGGTTGGTGGTGATCGCGGCAGGCTTCGGCATCCTCACTCAGGTCGGCACGACGTCCGGCTACGGCCTGCTGATCGTCGGGCTGCTGGTGATGGGTGTCGGCGGTGGTCTGGCCGGCCCAGCGGCGTACACCCTGCTGATGCAGTCGGTCCCGGCCGAACACCGCGGTGTCGGCTCGGCGATGAACGACACCGTCCAGCAAACCGGCGCAGCTCTGTCGGTAGCCGTTCTGGGGAGCGTTCTGGCCGCGGCGTACTCGTCGTCGCTGCCCGACTCGGTCCCGGAGGTTGCCCGCAACTCCATTGCCGAGACGCTCGCACTGGGCCCGGACTTCGTCGCCGCCGCCCGCAACGCGTTCACCGACGCCATGTCGATCGCGATGACCGCCGGTCTGATCGGAGCCCTGGCCGGGGCCCTGGTCGCGCAGCTTGCCATACCCCGCCGAAAGGCAGACAGCACGCACCAAGAACCGGCCCCCGCGGAAGCCGGCGAGCCCACCCCGGCCCCCTGACCGGTCCGACACCGATTCACGCTCGGGGGCCGGAGGTTCCTAGACTGCTTCCGCAGAAGTTCCGAACCCCGAGAGCGAGCCATGTCCGGTCCCAACACTGATTACGACCCGGTCGAAGTGACGCCGCTGCATGCCGAAGAGGTGGAGCGGACCCGGGACGAGGCGCTGAAGGCCTTTGCCGAGGCGGCCGATCTGGCCGCCCTGCAGGAGGCGAAGGTCGCGCATCTCGGGGAGAAGTCGCCGATCGCGCTGGCCAACCGCGAGATCGGCGCGCTGCCGCCGCAGGGCCGCAAGGAGGCCGGTCAGCGGATCGGCGCGGCCCGGAAGGCGATCAACGAGGCCTTCGCGACCCGGCTCGCGGTGCTCGAGGCCGAGCACGAGGAGCGGATGCTCGCCACCGAGCGGGTCGACGTGACGCTGCCCTGGCCGACGCCCGAGCTCGGCGCCCGGCACCCGCTGTCGCTGATCTCCGAGCAGGTCGCGGACGTGTTCACCGCGCTCGGCTGGGACGTCGCCGAGGGCCCGGAGATCGAGGCCGAGTGGCTGAACTTCGACGCCCTGAACTTCCAGCCGGACCACCCGGCCCGGCAGATGCAGGACACCTTCTTCGTCGAGCCGGCCGGTTCGGGCACCGTGCTGCGGACCCACACCTCACCGGTGCAGGCGCGCTCGATGCTGACCCGCAAGCCGCCGATCTACGTGATCTGCCCGGGCCGCGTGTTCCGCACCGACGAGCTGGACGCGACCCACACGCCGGTCTTCCACCAGGTCGAGGGGCTCGTGGTCGACGAAGGCATCACGCTCGCGCACCTGAAGGGCACCCTCGACCACTTCGTCGTCTCGATGTTCGGCGAGGGTCTCGAGGCCCGGCTGCGGCCGAACTTCTTCCCGTTCACCGAGCCGTCGGCCGAGGTTGACCTCAAGTGCTTCGTCTGCCGCGGCACGTCCGTCGGCAACCCGGACCGCCCGTGCCGCGCCTGTGGCAGCGAGGGCTGGATCGAGTGGGGCGGCTGCGGCGTGGTGAACCCGCGCGTCCTGCAGGCCTGCGGCATCGACACCGACCGGTACTCGGGGTTCGCCTTCGGTATGGGCCTGGAGCGGACGCTGATGTTCCGCAACGGGGTCCAGGACATGCGCGACATGGTCGAGGGTGACGTGCGGTTCAGCCGCCAGTTCGGGATGGAGATCTGATGCGGGTCCCACTGTCATGGCTTCGTGAGTACGTCGACCTGCCGGCCGGTGCGACCGGTCGCGACGTCGCGGAGAAGCTGATCCGGGCCGGCCTCGAGGTGGAGACCGTCGAGGAGTCGGACCTGACCGGCCCGCTGGTCGTCGGCAAGGTGCTCACGTACGAGAACGAGCCGCAGAAGAACGGCAAGACCATCCGCTGGTGCTCGCTCGACATCGGCAAGGACGAGCCGCAGTGGGTCGTCTGCGGTGCGGACAACTTCGAGGTCGGCGACCTGGTCGTCGTCGTGCTGCCGGGTGCGGTCCTGCCGGGCGGCTTCGCGATCTCCGCGCGGAAGACCTACGGGCATGTCTCGAGCGGCATGATCTGCTCCAGCTCGGAGCTCGGCCTGGGCGACGACGGCACCCACGGGATCGTCGTACTGGAGCCGGGCGAAGGCACGCCGGGTGACGACGCGATCGAGCTGCTCTCGCTGCGGGACGACGTCCTAGACATCGCGGTCACGCCGGATCGTGGCTACTGCCTGTCGATCCGGGGCGTCGCGCGGGAGGCCTCGACGGCGTACGGCGTACCGCTCAAGGACCCGGCGGGCTTGGCGCTGACCGGGTCGGGGAAGAACGGTTACCCGGTCCGCGTGGATGACGCCGAGGCGTGCAGTGTGTTCGTCACCCGCACGGTGACGGGCATCGACCCGAAGGCGCTGTCGCCGCGCTGGCTGCAGAAGCGGCTGCTCGCGACCGGGATGCGGCCGATCTCGATCGGTGTCGACATCACCAACTACGTGATGCTGGAGCTCGGCCAGCCGATCCACGGCTACGACAAGGCGCGGCTGAGCGGCGAGATCGTGGTCCGGCGGGCCGCCTCCGGCGAGAAGCTGATGACGCTGGACGACCAGACCCGTGAGCTGGACGCCGAGGACCTGCTGATCACCGACGACTCCGGCCCGATCGGGATCGCGGGCGTGATGGGCGGCGCGACCACGGAGATCTCCGATTCGACCAGCGATGTGGTGATCGAGGCCGCGCACTTCCACCCGATCGCGATCGCGCGGGCGTCGCGGCGGCACAAGTTGTCGTCGGAGGCGTCCCGGCGGTTCGAGCGCGAGGTCGACCCGCTGCTGCCGCGGTACGCCGCGCAGCGGGTGGCCGACCTCCTGGCCGAGCTGGCCGGCGGCACGATCGAGGCCGACGAGACGGTCGTCGACACGCACCCGTTGCCGGAGCCGGTGACGTTCCGGGCCGACCATGCGGCCCGGGTCGCGGGTGCGCCGATCTCGATCGAGGAGACCGTCCGTCACCTCGAGTCGGTCGGCTGCACGGTGGTCCCGGCCGAGCCGGGCGCTCGCCCGGCGCCGCTCGCCGCAGGCGTTCACGCAGCCGCCCTCGTCGTCGAGCCCCGCGGGGGCGCTGCGAGCGGTGGCGGCGCGGCCGTCGGGGGCGAGCACACCGCGCATGGCGTCGCCGCGTTGGCCGGCGACGACCTGCTGACTGTGACGCCGCCGTCGTGGCGGCCGGATCTGCGTGACCCCAACGACTTCGCCGAAGAAGCCATCCGGCTGTTCGGCTTCGACAACGTGCCGTCGGTCCTGCCGTCGGCGCCGGGTGGTCAGGGCCTGACGGTGTCGCAGACGCGCCGCCGGCGGATCGCGACCGCGCTGGTCGGCGCCGGTCTGACCGAGGTCGTCTCGTACCCGTTCGCCGGTGAGGCCGACTTCGACGCGATGGGCCTGCCCGCCGACGACCCACGCCGTACGACGGTCAAGCTCGTGAACCCGATCTCGGACGAAGAGCCGTCGATGCAGACCACCCTGCTGGCGACAGTGCTCCGGACGGCCGAGCGCAACGTCGGCCGCGGCAACACCGACCTGGCGATCTTCCAGACCGGCCTGGTCTTCCTGCCCAAGCCGGAGTCGAAGTCCGCGCCGCTGCCGTCGGTCGCCCAGCGCCCGAGCGACGCCGAGATCCAGTCCCTGGACGACGCCCTGCCGGACCAGCCGCTCCACCTCGGCGCGGTGCTGACCGGTGCACGGACGCCGACCGGCTGGTGGGGCAAGGGTCAGCCGGCCGGTTGGTCGGACGCGGTCCAGATCGCTCGGACCGTGGCGTCCGCGGTCGGTGTCGAGCCGGTCCTGCGGAACGTCGAGCTGGCCCCGTGGCATCCGGGCCGCTGCGCGGAGTTCTCGGTCGACGGCAAGGTCGTCGGTCACGCCGGTGAGCTGCATCCGAAGGTGTGTCAGGCGTTCGGGCTGCCCGCGCGGTCCGGTGCGGTCGAGCTCGACCTCGACGCGCTGATCGCGGCCGGTCCGTCGTCGGTTACGGCGACACCGTTCTCGTCGTACCCGGTGGCCAAGGAGGACGTGGCGCTGATCGTCCCGGCCGACGTGGCCGCGGCGGAGGTCGAGGCGGCGCTGGTCGAGGGTGCGGGCGAGTTGCTGGAGTCGATCCGGCTGTTCGACCTCTACACCGGCGAGCAGATCGGCGCGGGCAAGAAGTCGCTCGCGTTCGCACTCCGCTTCCGGGCGCCGGACCGCACCCTGAAGGAGACCGAGGTGGCGGACGTGCGGCAGGCCGCGGTCCAGGTCGCGGTCGACCGCTTCGGCGCCGTCCAACGGGTCGGCTGACGCCATGAACGGCCAGGCGGCAGGCTTGCCGAGCCGCAGAAGTGCCCGGCGGTCCTCCACCCTGCAGGGACGGGCCTGATGGAACACCCGAGAGTGGCGGTGGCCGCGCCGAACGCCGCGGCCGCGGAGGCGGGCGTCCGGGTGGCGGCCGAAGGTGGGAACGCGGTGGATGCCGCGATCGCGGCCACGCTGGTGACGATGGTGAACGAGATCGGTGTGGTCTCGCCCGCCTCGGGCGGTTTCGTCACCCTGCAGGTCGCCGGCGGCGAGGCGGTCACCATCGACGGCTGGGTGGAGATGCCCGGCCGCGGCCTGCCGACGGATCGGTTCGGCCGCGGTGTCTGGGACATCACCACCGACTACGGCGGCGGTACGACGACCACGGTCGGCCACGGCTCGGTCGCCACCCCGGGCGGAATGAAGGCCCTCGACCTCGCGCACCGACGATCCGGCAAGGCGCCGTGGCGCCAGGTCGTCCAGCCCGCGATCGACGTGGCCCGGCAGGGTTTTCCGCTGAGCCGGACGTCGGGCTACTACCTCGCCTACACCCACGAGATCATCTTCGGCTGGCACCAGCCGAGCCATCGGGTCGTGCACACCGACAACGGCTCCGTGATCAAGGCCGGCGCCACGGTCGTCATCCCCGAGCTCGCCGGGGCGCTCGAGCTGATCGCCCGCGACGGCGCCGAGACGATGTACACCGGTGAGCTGGCCGAGCTGCTGATCCGCGACATGGCCGAGAACGAAGGCATTCTGACCGCTCAGGACCTCGCTGCCTACGAGGCCGTCGTCCGTCCGGCGCTGATCGTCCGGCAGAACGGCTGGCGCCTCGCGACCAATCCGCCGCCCGCGGTCGGGGGCGTTGCGGTGGCCGCGATGCTCGCGCTGCTGGACGGCGTACCGGCTGACGGTAGTTGGAATCAGTCCGAGCTGGAGCGGCTCATCGAAGTGCAGCACGCCGTACTCGGGCAGCGGTTGGCGGACCTGGACGAGGAGGATCATCGGCAGCTGGAAGGTCAGCGGCTGCTCGACCTGGCCGCGTCCGGCGACCTGCGGGCGCTGACTTCACCCAGTACGGCGACTGTCTCGGTGGTGGACGACGAGGGCGACGCCTGCGCGATCACGGTGTCGTCCGGCTACGGCTCGGGCGTGCTGACACCGGGCACCGGGATCTGGCTGAACAACGCGCTCGGTGAGCAGGAGTTGCTCCACGGCGGTCCGCACAGCCTGGCGCCGGGGACGCGGCTGACCTCGAACATGGCGCCGAGCGTCGCCCGCCGGGAGAGCGACGGCGCGGTGCTCGCGATCAGCTCGCCCGGTTCGGACCGGATCCCCACCGCGTTGGCGCAGGTATACGCGCTCTACACGCATGGCGGGCTGCCGCTTGCGGAAGCCGTCGAGCACCCGCGGCTGCACGTTCGGATCCGGGAGGACGTGGTGGTCGACTACGAGGACGAGCTCCCGGTGTCGGGCTCGACCGCACTGCCGACCCGGCCGATGCCGCCGCATTCGATGTACTTCGGTGGCGTCGCGGCCGCCTTCTGGGATCCGGCCGACGGCCTGGTCGCGGTCGGCGATCCACGGCGGACCGGAGCCGTCGCGATCTCCCCGCCCCTCTGATCATCGGTGGCCGTACGCCGACGCCCGCGACGGGATCGTGTCACCCGCGCTCGACCGGCTGGCCGTGCTGCGACACAGAGTCGGCAAGGTCCGGATCTACGAACTCGGAGAGTGATTGCCCCGTAACATCGAGTCGGCGTAGTCCGTTACCTCTACGCCGGCCCGCCCGCCCCGTCCGAAGCACGTCCATGAAGCTGGGAGGGCGGCAGCATGCGGGCAACACGACCGGGTCTGTCGATCTGCTGGCGGTCGGCTCGTCGCCCTCGCCACCGTCGATGCGGCGGCCTATCAGGTGCCCTCGGCACCTTTCACGCAGGGCGACACCGCGACGGCGACCATGCCGGGCTCGGGTCTCGAGCAGACCATCACCGCGACCGGGCAGACCGAGTTGCTGGACGCAACCACCGCGGGTGTCCGCGGCACCGGGCCGACGACCTACGCCCCACCGATCGCGCGTACGACGCCCGCGCAGGACCTCCTGGTCAACACCGGGACGTGCGCGTCGACCGGGAGCTGCGGCGACCGCGGTTCGGTGACGATCGCGTTCAGCCAGCCGGTGCGCAACCCGGTCCTGCACCTCGCCGGCATCGGCGGCGCCGTCACCCAGACCGTCAGCGGCAAGCCCACCGCCCAGTCCGAGCTGCACTCGATCCTCAAGCTCGCCACCGCCGGCCTCAGCCTCACCGAGGTCGGTGCGAGCAACAACCTGACCGTCACCAGCGACACGGTGACCGCCGAGAACCACGACGCGGGTCCGAACTGCGTCAACAACAAGACCGGCACCGGGCCCGACGCGTCCGCGACGGCGGCCTGCGGCTCGGTTCGGGTGAACGGCGTCGCCACCAAGATCACCTTCGACGTCACCGCGTTCTTCACCAAGCACCCGAAGCTCCCGGCATTCAACACCACGTCCTCCGGTGACGCCTTCTCCGTCGTCGCTTCCATCGGCGAAGACTTCGGCGATGCCCCGGCGTCGTACGGCGCCGCTTGGTCGGTGCTCAGCGACGTACGACTCGGCAAGGACGTCACCGAGGACAACGCGACGGTCGCCAATGGCACCACCGGCCCGACGGCTCCCGACCAGGCCGACGACGGCGTCACCTTCAAACCACTGCGGACGAACTCGACGTCGTACTCCGCCGAGCTCGCGCTGACCGGCGCGTCGAAGGCCGGGCGGGCCTGCGCGTGGATCGACCTCGACCGTGACGGCACCTTCGAGGTGGCCGAACGCGCCTGTGCGACCTTCGCCTCCGGGCAGAGTGCCGTCACCCTCAACTGGGCCAAGTACGCCCGCCCGGCCGCCGGGGCGTCGTACGCCCGGGTGCGGGTCGGCTACACCAGCGCCCAGCCCGACAAGCCCGCCGCGCTGCCGATTCGGGCGAGGTCGAGGACCGCCCGTCCAGTTCGCGCCGCCGCCTCCGCCGATCTGCTCGACGACCAGGCACGGCCGCGTTCAACACCGGGCGCACGGTCGATGTGCTCGGCAACGACAAGCCCGGCGATCCGGGGACACCGCTCAGGCCCGGCTCAGTTGTGCCTCGTCGACGCCGACAAGTGTGTGGTGATGGTGAACGTCGTCGGCCAGGCCAAGTATGTCGCCACCACGGACGGCAAGATCGATATCGAGCCGGTGCCCGGATTCTTCGGTCCCAGCCAGCCCGGTCACCTACCGCGTCGCCGACAGCAACGGCACCACGGCGACCGCGAAGCTCACCCTCACCGTCGCGCTCCCGGCCCGTCCGGTCGCGACGCCGGACACCGCGACCACGCCGCAGAACGTCAGCACCACGCTCAGGCCGCTCGGCAACGACCGCGCGGCACCCGGGGTGAAACTGGTCCCCGCCTCGGTCGTCCTGCGCGACCCGGCCGACGCAGTCTTCAAGAAGAAGGTCGTCATCGCGGTCGAGGGCCAGTACGTCGTCAAGCCGAGCGGCGGCGTGGACTTCGTGCCGCTGCCACGCTTCACCGGTGTCGGCACCCAACTCGGCTACCGCGTCACCGACAGCACCTTGCAGATCGCCGAGTCCACGCTGACCGTCACGGTCACGCCGGTCACGCCGACCGCGAACGGGGACTCCATTGTCGACCGCGTTCGACACGGATGTCGTCGTACCGGTGCTGGAGAACGATCTACCCGGATCGCCCGATGCTCCGCTCGATGCAGCCAGTCTGCGGCTGGTCGATCCGGTCAGCAACAAGCTGGTCGACAAGGTGACCGTCGCCCGACAGCGGTCACCAGGCCGCCCAGTCGGCCGGGTTCCGCCGCGCCCGCGGTTCCGGTACGCCGTCACCATCTGATCGCCAGACCTGCAGGACCCGCGGCCGAGGTCAGGTGTCCGTCGACGCGCCCGGTCCGCCGGTGGCGAACCCGGACACGATCACGACGCTTCAGGGCGGCTCGGTCCTGGTCGCCGTACTGGACAACGACAAGGCCGGGCCGACCGGGTCGGCACTCGTCGACAGTGTCGCTGATCCCGCCGACGCGCGGTGAGCCGGTCACCACGCTGATCGTCGCCGGCCAGGGCAAGTACACCGCGAAGCCGGACGGCAAGATCCTGTTCGAACCGGTCCCGTCTTCAGCGGACTTTCTCAAGACGGTGCGCGACGAGGTTGTCGACGGCGTACGGCGCGGTCGGCGGTCGACCTCCGGTCGAGTGACCTAGGTGCCGCCGGACGCAACGAACGACGGCCTCGGATGTACTACCGCGCGATGTGCCGGTCTGGCGGAAGGACATCCCGGGCGACGCCGGCGATTCCGGCTGGTCCCGAGCAGTGTGCGGATGCTCGACCCGAAGACGCAGGAGCCCAGGACCACGGTCGTCGTCGACGGCGAGGCGTCGTACACGGTGAAACCGGACGGGAAGATCGAGGTCGACCCGCTGGCGACGTACACCGGGGTCGCGGCACCGATCACCTACAGCGTGTCCGACGTGAACGGCACGCTCGCCACCGCGACGCTGACCGTAACCGTCGCGAAGCCGCCGGCGCCGACCGCGAAGCCTGACACCGGGACGAGCAAGCAGAACGTCCGGCCGCTGCTCGACGCGCTCGCCAACGCACGGCCCGTCAGGGCACCGGGCTCGATCCGCTCAGCCTGGTGCTCATCGACCCGGCCGACGGCTCGATGAAGAAGCTGGTGAAGGTCCCCGGCCAGGGCAGCTACCAGGTGAACCCGGAAGGCACAGTCATCTTCGACCCGCTACCGGGCTTCACGGGTACGGCGGCTGCGCTGACCTACCGGGTGTCGGACTGGTTCGACCAGGCGACGCGGTCGACCATCACCGTCACAGTCACGCCGATCACGCCGGTTGCGGTCGACGATGTGGCGAAGACGCCGTACGAGAAGACCGTCGCGGTGAAGGTGCTGACGAACGACAAGGCGGGGGACAGGTCCGCGCCGCTGGTCCCGGGCAGTCTGCTGCTCACCGACCCGGCCGATGGGCTGCTCCAGGCGACGGTCACGATCCCGAACGAGGGTGTCTACACCGCGGCTGGGGGAGCGGTCACCTTCGATCCGGGTGCGACCTTCCGCGGGCCCGGTACACAGCTGACCTATCCAAGTGGCCGACAGCAATGGAACGCTGACCACTGCCAAAGTGTGGATCACGGTCGGGCTGCCACCGATTGCGGTCGCCGACACCGCGTCGACGCTGCAGGACGTCGCGGTGACCGTGAACCTGCTGTCCAACGACAGCCCGGGCACCGATGCGGAGCTCGACCCGTCGTCGGTCGGCCTGCTCGATCCGGCCGCCCGGACGACCCGGTACGTGAAGAAGGTGACGGTCGCGGGGCAGGGCACGTACACGGTCCAGCCGAGTGGTGGTGTCGTCTTCGATCCCGCTCCGGCGTTCCCGTGGGAAGGCGCTGGCGATCAACTACCGCGTCGCCGACTCGAACCAGAACCTCGCAGCCTCCACGCTGACCCTGTACGTCCGGGCCGATGCGGGCGGCCGGGACGACTCGGATACGTACAACCTGTCACAAGATGCTCCGGCTGGCCTTCGACAGCCCGCGACCCGTTCTCGCCGCTCCGGTCAGGTTGGCGCTGAAGGATCCGGCCGGCAGGTATCGCAAGACTGTCACCCAACCCGGTGAAGGCACCTACACGGCGGCGGACGACGGGTCGATCGCCTTCACGCCGGTCATGGACTACCACGGGGGTGACGACGCCGGCGACGTACCGGATCACCGACGACAACGGGACGACTGCCGAGGGGCTGCTCTTCCTGACCGTCGGCAAGGGACCGCAGGCCGTCGCCGACACCGCCACGACGAAGCAGAACGTCACGGTGGCAGTCGACCCGCTGCCCAACGACGAGCCGGGGAGCCGATCGCGGAGACTCGAGAAGACCTCGGTCCAGCTGTACGGCGTGACGGCGCGGAGCTGGGGGAGGAAGGCAACGATCCCGGGCCAGGGTGTGTTCACGGTGAACGAGGTGACCGGCCGGATCACGTTCGACCCGGTGCCGACGTATCGCGGGGTCGCCTCGATCGCCTACCGGGTGACGGACACGAGCCGGAACACGGCCGCGTCGACGGTCGCGGTGACGGTCCGGCCGATCGTGCCGGTGGCCGTGGACGACGCGATCGCGACGCCGTACAACACCGCCGTGACCGCGGCAGTGCTGAAGAACGACAAGGCGGGCGATGCGACGGCGCCGCTGGGTGAGGTGCGCCTGATCGATCCGGCGACCGGTGATGCGGCGCCTTCACTTGGAGGTGCCGGGTCAAGGGACGTTCGTGGTGCAGCCTGACGGCCGGATCCGGTTCGCGCCGGTCGAGGGGTTCGTCGGCGCCGCGAATCCGGTCGGCTATCAGGTTGCCGATCGCAACGGGACGATCGGTTCGGCCGGGCTGACGGTCACGGTCCAGGCGCGACCGGTGGCGACCCCTGATGCGGCCCGGACCAAGCAGCACGTGCCGGTGACGGTGGACCCGTTGGCCAACGACAAGCCCGGCCCGGAAGCGTCACTGGATCCGGAGACGCTGCTGCTGATCGGCCCGGATGCGGCTCTGGTCGACCAGGTGACGGTCGCGGGCGAAGGCGACTGGGTTGTGGCCAAGGGCAAGGTGACGTTCAGGCCGGTGGCGACGTTCACCTGGATCGGCCCGCCCGGCGGCGCCCTGTCGTGAAGGACAGCAACCGGAACGCGGCCCGCGCGACGATCACCGTGACAGTGGCGCCCGTGCGTCCGGTCACTGTCGACGAGGACAGCGCCCGGACAGGCTTCGGCAAGCCGGTCGTCGTCTCCGTGCTGGGCAACGACAAGCCGGGCGACTCGTCCGCGCCGCTCGTGGCGGCTTCCAGTCGTACTGCGGGATCCGGCGGGCGGCAAGGACAAGAAGGCGGTGACCGTTCCGGACGAGGTCTGTTCGTGGTCGGGGCGGCTGATCATCAACTTCACCCCGGCCAAGGACTTCATCGGTACGACGCGACCGTCGCCTACCGGGTCACCGACGCGAACGGCACCTCGAACGCCGCGCGCTGCTGGAGGTCACCGTCGCCGCGCCGATCCTGGCCAAGGCGGCGACCGACACCGCGACCGGCACCCCGGGGAGTCCGGTCGCGGTCAACCCGCTGCTGAACGACAGTGGTGCACCCGACGGCCGCACGGTCTGTCTGCGGACCGGGCCGGCCACCTGTGCGAAGCGGGTCACCGACGCGTATGGCACGTGGTCGGTCGCGCATGACGGGACCATCAGCCTCGCGCCGGCGGCTGGATTCACCGGAACGGCCAAGGCGACGTACGAGCAGACGATGCCACCGGCGGGACGTCGCCGCGCCGGTAAGGTTCATCATCGGCGCCAGCCGCCGGCGATCCGCGATCGGTCGAACCGGGCCCAGATCCCGGCGACAGGAGGCCCGCCACCCATGCTGCTGACTCTCGGCGCACTGCTCACCGCCCTGGGCGCGACGCTCGCCGCGATCTCGCGACGGCGGTCCCGCTAGTACGTCCCGAGAGCCATGACCTCGTCCCGCTAGAGGTCCTGGACCAGCATGACTTCGTCGCGATAGTCGTCCGCCGCGACGCGGACCGCGCGAGGATGACGGCCCACGATCCGGTAGCCGTGCGCTCGTGCTCTCCTGGCCGAGTACGTCGCCGATCGTCAGCTCACTCTCCAATCCGAGTCACCGCCGGCCGCGCAATCCCTCCATCAGCATCCGCCCGGCACCGCCGCCCTGGTGCTTCGGGTGGACCATCAGCCGCAGGACCGTGCGCCAGTGCGCCTGCAACGCGCTGCCCCGACTCATCAGCAGCCCCATGCCCACGTAGCGCTCACCGTTGTGCAGCACGCCCAAGCAGATCCAGCCCGGCCGCGACCCGTCCGAGCGCTTCGTCGAGCGTCTCCGCCACCAGCTCCACCGGAGCCGGCGCCGTGAACCCGACCGCACCACCCGCGTCCGTCGCCGCGATCCACGTGTCCAGCAGATCCGCCCTGCAACCCCGCTCGAGTACCTCGTCCGGCACACCACCGAGGTACTTCACAACGCCTCCACCTGCGACTGAGTTGCAGATAGTCTAGGTCAGCCGAGTTCGTGGAGGGTTGGCACCGTGTGCAGCTTGTCCGGGTTGCGGATGAGGTAGAGGCCGGTGATCAGGCCGTCGGTGGTCTGGAAGAAGGTGACCGTGTCCGGCTCGTCGCCGTAGTACGCGATGAACGCGGTCTCGCCGTTGAGCGAGGCCAGCCGGATCTCGAAGTTCGGGTTCTCCGCGATCACGGCGAACATCCAGCGGGCGATCTTGTCCGCACCCTGGATCGGACGCAGCGCGGCCTTCTTCTTGCCGCCGCCGTCGCTGATCAGCACCGCGTCCGGCGCCAGCAGCGAAACCACCTGGTCGAAGTCGCCGGATCCGGCGGCCGCCATGAACCGCATGGTCAGCTCGTTGTGCCGCTCCTTGTCCACCCGGTGCCGGGGCTGCCGCGCGTGCACGTGCTCGCGGGCCCGGTGCGCCAGTTGCCGTACGGCGCTCTCCGACCGGCCGAGCGTGTCCGCGATCTCGTCGTACGGGAGATCGAACACCTCACGCAGCACGAACGTGGCCCGCTCGAGCGGTGACAGCGTCTCGAGTACGACGAGCATCGCCATACTCACCGAGTCCGCCAGCTCCACCGCCGCGGCTGGGTCGTCGGCCCCGTCGGCCGGGATCGGTTCGGGCAGCCACGGACCGACGTACTCCTCCCGTCGGGCCTTCTGCTGGCGCAGCCGGTTGAGGGCGAGCCGGGTGGTGATCCGGATCAGGTACGCGCGGGTGTCGCGGACCTCCGCGTGGTCGACCGCGGCCCAGCGCAGCCACGCCTCCTGCACCACGTCCTCCGCGTCGGTGACACTGCCGACCACCCGGTACGCCGCGCCGACGAGCACCGACCGGTGCTCGTCGAACTCCCGCGCGAGTTCTCCCTCGTCGGTCACGCCGGCCTCAGCTCGCACAACTCCTTGAAGCCCTGGCTGGTCAGGCCGAGTGCGGCGTTGGTGCGGGAGCGGTAGTTCTCCAGCGACACCCAGGCGGTCAGCTCGACCAGCTGCTCGTCGGTGAGGTCCTGGCGCAACCGCTCGACCTGCTCGTCGGTGACCTGTGGCGGGGTCGCCGTCATCGCCTCGGTGTACTCCATCACCGCGCGCTCCAGATCCGTGTAGGCGTCACTGTCCCGCCACCCTGGCACATCGCGCAGCTTCTTGGGATCGACACCCTGGTGGTGGAACTCCCAGTAGCCGAAGTCCATGCACCAGCTGCACCCGATCTGCGCCGACGAGACCATCACCGCGAGCGCCTTGAGTGTCGGGTCGAGCTTGTTCCACCGGGTGGCCGACCCCTCCATCAGCATCATCGACACCAGCACCCGCCGGTTGTGCATCGCCAGCTGCCCCGGGTCCAGCACCTTCCCGAACTTCCGCCGGCTGCCCCACTCCGACAGCCGGACAAACCAGGTCCGCTTGTGCTCCAGCGTGATCCGCGCCATCACAACCTCCTACAGTTTCGTCGTCGCCCTCTCGGACACGCCCCACCACCCCCCGTGTGACATGACCCGGATCACAGGACGCCGTGCGTCCGTGCCCGCGTGGTTCTCCCCGGCCAGAGTTGGTAGGTGACCTCCGGCGGCGGGGTGGCAATCTCTTGAATACTCATCCAGTTACTGGCATACTCATTCATATGAGTGTGAAGGTGGCGGTGGCCGGGGCCAGCGGATATGCGGGGGGTGAGCTGCTTCGGCTGCTGAGTACGCATCCCGGGGTCGAGATCGGCGCACTCACCGCCGGAGGCAACGCCGGGACACCGCTCGGGCAGCATCATCCGCAGCTCGTGCCGCTGGCCGGACGCACGCTGGTCGAGACCACGGCGGAGCATCTCGCCGGTCATGACGTGGTGTTCCTGGCCCTGCCGCACGGACAGTCCGCTGAGATCACAGTGCAGCTCGGCGCGACGACAACTCAGTCACCGTGATCGACTGCGGCGCGGACTTCCGCCTGACCGAGGCCGAGGTGTGGACCGAGTTCTACGGCGGCGAGCACGCCGGCTCCTGGCCGTACGGTCTCCCGGAGCTCCCCGGCCAGCGCGAGAAACTCCGCGGCACGAACCGGGTCGCCGTGCCGGGCTGCTACCCGACCGTCTCCACGCTCGCCCTGCTGCCCGCCGTACAGAACGGTCTCGTTGATCCCGGCCAGCTGGTGGTGGTCGCGGTCAGCGGTACGTCGGGCGCCGGCAAGGCACCGAAGCCGCATCTGCTCGGCGCCGAGGTGATGGGTTCGGCCTCCGCGTACGGCGTCGGCGGCGTCCACCGGCACACCCCGGAGATCGAGCAGAACCTCACGCCGTACGCCGACCAGCCGGTAAGCGTCTCGTTCACCCCGGTGCTGGTGCCGATGTCACGCGGCATCCTCGCCACCTGCAGCGCACCGATTGCCGACGGCACCGACTCGACGCGCTCCGGACGGCCTACGAGGACGCCTACCGGAACGAGCCGTTCGTGCACGTGCTACCCGAGGGGCAGTGGCCGCAGACGCAGGCCACCCTCGGCGCGAACACCGTGCAGTTGCAGCTCGCCCTCGACCAGCGCACCGGCCGCGCCGTCATCGTGGCCGCGATGGACAACCTCACCAAGGGCACCGCCGGCGCCGCCGTGCAGTGCATGAACCTGGCCATCGGGCTCGACGAGACCCTGGCCCTTCCCCTCATCGGAGTAGCCCCATGACCGGCGCAGGGACCGTTGCAGTCACCCCAGACGCCCAAGTCGATCGGAGCGCCGGAGTGACCGCGCCGGCCGGCTTCCGTGCGGCCGGGGTGATCGCCGGGATCAAGCCGGCCGGCACGCCGGACCTCACCGTCGTCGTCAACGACGGCCCGGATGACGTCGCCGCCGGTGTCTTCACCACCAACAAGGTGAAGGCGGCACCGGTCCTGTGGTCCCAGCAGGTGCTGACCGCCGGCAGGTTGAAGGCCGTCGTCCTGAACTCCGGCGGCGCGAACGCCTGCACCGGGCCGGAAGGTTTCCAGGACACCCACAAGACCGCCGAGAAGCTGGCCGAGGTGCTCGGTGTCGGCGCGGCCGAGATCGGGGTCTGCTCGACCGGCCTGATCGGCGAGCGGCTGCCGATGGCCGCACTCATCCCCGGAATCGATGCTGCCGTGGCTGCTCTGGGCGACGGTCCTGAGCACGGGCTGGCCGCGGCCACCGCGGTGATGACGACCGACAACGTGCCGAAGCAGGCAGTGCTGATACACCCGGACGGCTGGAGTATCGGCGGGTTCGCCAAGGGCGCCGGCATGTGCGCGCCGAACATGGCGACGATGCTCAGCGTCATCACGACCGACGCCGTACTGGACCAGCCGCACCTCGACCACGCGCTGCGGAACGCGGTCGGCAAGACGTTCAACCGGCTCGATGTCGACGGCGGTACGTCGACCAACGACACTGTGCTCCTGCTCAGCTCGGGCGCGTCCGGGGTGACAGTCGAGGCTGACGAGTTCGAGGCCGCGTTGACGGTCCTGGCTGCTGACCTGGTGAAGCAGTTGCAGGCCGACGCCGAGGGCGTCACCAAGCACGTCAGCATCACGGTCCAGGGCGCGGCCAGCGAGGCCGAGGCGGTCGCGGCCGCGAAGATCGTTGCCGAGGACAACCTGTGCAAGACCGCGTTCTTCGCCTCCGACCCGAACTGGGGCCGGATCGCGATGGCGGTCGGCAACGCGCCCACGGCGTTCGACCCGTCGCTCCTCGACATCACGCTGAACGGCGCACCGATCTGCGTGGCCGGCGGCAAGGGTGTCGACCGGTCCGAGGCCGACCTGAGCGGTCTCGACATCGACGTGGTGATCGACCTGCACGCCGGCCCGGCGTCGGCGACCGTGCTGACCACCGACCTGTCCCACGCGTACGTCGAAGAGAACTCGGCGTACTCGTCATGAGTCTGACCGCAAGTCACGCGCTCGCGGTCGAGAAGGCCGCCGTTCTGACCGAGGCGCTGCCGTGGCTGAAGCAGTTCCACGGCAAGACCGTCGTGGTGAAGTACGGCGGCAACGCGATGGTGGACGAGGAACTCAAGCAGGCGTTCGCCGAGGACATCGTCTTCCTCCGGTACGCCGGTGTCCGGGTCGTCGTCGTGCACGGCGGCGGGCCGCAGATCAGCGACATGCTCGGCCGGCTCGGCATCGACAGCGAGTTCCGCGGCGGCCTGCGGGTCACCACCCCGGAGGCGATGGACGTCGTCGGCATGGTCCTGGTCGGCAAGGTCGGCCGCGAGCTGGTCGGCCTGCTGAACGCGCACGGTCCGTTCGCGGTCGGCATGTCCGGCGAGGACGCCGGGCTGTTCACCGCTGAGCGCCGTACGGCGATGGTGGACGGCGAGTCGGTCGACATCGGGCTGGTCGGCGACGTGGTCGACGTCCGGCCGGAGGCGGTCGTCGACCTGATCGACGCGGGCCGGATCCCGGTGGTGTCGACGATCGCGCCGGACGAGGACGGCCAGGCGCACAACGTCAACGCCGATACTGCCGCCGCGGCCCTCGCGGTGGCGCTCGGAGCCGAGAAGCTCGTCGTGCTGACCGACGTGGCCGGGCTCTACCGGAACTGGCCGGACAGCGACGAGATCATCACCCAGATCGACGCCGCCGAACTGGCCGAGCTGCTGCCGTCGCTGGCGTCCGGCATGGTGCCGAAGATGGAGGCCTGTCTGCGGGCGGTCGTGTCAGGCGTGTCCCGGGCAACCGTGATCGACGGCCGCGTACCTCACTCGTTGCTGCTGGAAATCTTCACCGACGCCGGAAGTCGGAACCCAGGTGATCCCGTCATGACCGAATTGCTGACCGTCGACGGCACGCAGAGCGCGCTCACCGAGCGGTACTCGAGTGCGCTGATGAATACCTTCGGTGCGCCGAAGCGGGTGCTTGTCCGCGGCGAGGGCGCGTACCTGTGGGATGCCGACGGCAACAAGTACCTCGACCTGCTCGGCGGGCTCGCGGTCAACTGTCTCGGCCACGCGCACCCGTTCGTGGTGTCCGCGGTGACATCGCAGCTGGCCACCCTCGGCCATGTCTCGAACTTCTTCGCCTCCGCACCGCAGATCGCGCTGGCCGAGAAGTTGCTCGGGCTCTTCGACGTCCCCGGCAAGGTGTTCCTCACCAACTCCGGCACCGAAGCCAACGAGGCCGCGTTCAAGATCACCCGTCGTACCGGCCGGACCAAGATCGTCTCCACCGTCGGCGCCTTCCACGGCCGCACCATGGGCGCCCTCGCGCTGACGTGGAAGCCGGCGTACCGGGAGGCGTTCGCGCCACTGCCGGGTGACGTGGTGTTCGTCCCGTACGGCGATGCGGACGCCTTGGCCGCCGCGGTCGACGACGAGACGGCGGCCGTGATCCTGGAGCCGATCCAGGGGGAGAACGGCGTCGTCGTCCCGCCGGCCGGGTACCTGCAGGCGGCGCGGCGGATCACCTCCGAGCACGGCGCGCTGCTGTGGATCGACGAGATCCAGACCGGGATCGGGCGGACCGGGACGTGGTTCGCCTACGAGACCGACGGGATCACGCCGGACCTGGTGACGGTGGCGAAGGGCCTCGGCGCGGGCATCCCGATCGGCGCCTGCATCGGGCTCGGCCCGGCCGCGGATCTGTTGCAGCCGGGCAACCACGGGACGACGTTCGGCGGCAACCCGGTCGCCGCGATCGCCGGACTCGCCGTCCTGACCGTGATCGAGCGGGACGGGCTGCTGGCCAGGTGAACGCTGTGGGCAACCACCTGGCGTCGTCGATCATCTCGCTCGACCATCCGCTGATCGCCGGGGTTCGCGGCCGCGGGTTGCTGCTCGCGATCGAGCTCACCCAGCCGGTGTCCGATCAGGTGACGGCGCGCGCGCTGGAGGCCGGGTTCGTGATCAACAACCCGATCCCGAACGCGTTGCGGCTGGCGCCGCCGTACATCCTGAGCAAGGCTGATGCCGACAGTTTCGTCGCGGCCCTCCCGGGGCTGTTGGACCAGGTGGAGGCGCTGATGACCGCTCAGCACTTCCTGCGCGACGACGACCTGAGCCCGGTCGAGCAGGACGAGGTTCTGACGCTCGGGCTGCAGCTGGCCGGTGACCGGTTCGGGCATCAGCCGCTGGCCGGGCCGAAGACGGTCGCGGTGATCTTCGACAAGACGTCGACCCGGACCCGGATCTCGTTCGCGGTCGGGATCGCCGAGCTGGGCGGCGTACCGCTGATCATCGACGCGCAGTCCTCGCAGATGGGCCGCGGCGAGCCGATCGCCGACACCGCGCGGGTGCTCGACCGGCAGGTCGCGGCGATCGTGTGGCGGACGTTCGCGCAGACCCGGATCGAGGAGATGGCCGCGGCCTCCCGGGTGCCGGTGGTGAACGCGCTGACCGACGAGTTCCACCCGTGCCAGATCCTCGCCGACCTGCTCACGGTGCGGCAGCACAAGGGCTCGACCGCCGGGCTGAAGCTGGTCTATCTCGGCGACGGTGCGAACAACATGGCGCACTCGTACCTGCTCGGCGGTGTGACGGCCGGGATGCATGTGGTCGTGGGCTCGCCTGCCGATTACCAGCCGGATCATGCGGTGCTGGCCGCGCGCCGCTGAGATCGCTGTCGAGACGGGCGGCTCGGCTGTGTGGACCTCCGATGCGCTCGAGGCCGTCGACGGTGCGGATGTCGTTGCCACCGACACCTGGGTGTCGATGGGGCAAGAGGGTGAGGCAGCCGCGCGGGAGGCGCCGTTCGTCCCGTACGCGGTGACCGAGCAACTGATGTCGAAGGCAAGCGCCGACGCGATCGTGCTGCACTGCCTGCCGGCGTACCGGGGCAAGGAGATCGAGGCGGCCGTGATCGACGGTCCGCAGTCGGTCGTCTGGGACGAGGCGGAGAACCGGCTGCACGCGCAGAAGGCGCTGCTGTCGTGGCTGCTGGCGAGGAGTTTCGGGTCATGAGTACCTCGCCGTACCGACCACGAAGACAGCACGGCAGCAGCGGATCGTGGATCTGCTCGGGCGGCAGCCGGTGCGGTCGCAGACCGAGCTGGCCGACCTGCTCGCCGCGTCCGGGCTCGTCGTCGGGCAGGCGACGCTCTCGCGCGACCTGGTCGAGATCGGTGCGGTGAAGGTTCGCGACTCGAGCGGCCAGTTGGTGTACGCCGTACCAGGTGAAGGCGGTGACCGTACGCCGCGAGCCGGTGAAGCGGCCGCCTTCGAGGCCCGGCTGGCCCGGGTGGCGTCGGAGCTGCTGGTCTCGGCGGAGGGCAGTGCCAACCTGGTGATCCTGCGAACCCCGCCGGGTGCGGCCCAGTACTTCGCGTCGGCGATCGACCACGTGGGACTGGACGACGTACTCGGCACCATCGCAGGCGACGACACCGTCATGGTCGTCTCCCGGAACCCGACCGGCGGCCCGGCCCTGGCCACCCGGTTCCTGTCACTCGCCGCCCGCTCCGAACACAAGTAGACCGAACGCTCGGGACCGCTGCCGCCAAGTAGCAGACGACGGCAGTCGGCGGAGGGGAGCGGGGTATGGACGACTGGTTCGTGGCACAGGTCGAACAGCACGGCGCGGACATCCACGCCTACCTGAGCCGGCGAACGGTGGGCGGCATCGCGGACGATCTGCTCGGTGACGTGTGGGTGGCGGCGTACGCCGGCCTGTCCGGGTTCGACCCCGATCTCGGCTCCGCGCGGGCCTGGCTGTTCGGAGTCGCCCGGCATGTCCTGCACGGCCACTACCGCAAGCATCG
This sequence comes from uncultured Actinomycetota bacterium, assembly GCA_963770725.1. Taxonomy (GTDB): domain Bacteria; phylum Actinomycetota; class Actinomycetes; order Propionibacteriales; family Kribbellaceae; genus Kribbella. The sequence goes on along the minus strand of CAVYQT010000001.1, from coordinate 7,829 downwards.
CCTCCGAACCGCCGTTGGCCCGCGCTGTCGGCATCGATCGCCCGCTCGACGAGACCGCGGCAGTCGACGCCCGCCTGGACGCAGCAGCTCTCGGACCAGCCCTGCGTACGGCGCTCGCGGAACTCCCGGCCGCCGAACGCGAACTGCTCCTCCTGGTCGCCTGGGAGAACCTGACCCCGACCGAAGCCGCCCAGGTCCTGGGCATCCCGGCCGGCACCGCCCGCTCCCGACTGCACCGAGCCAGACAACGCATGGACGAACGCCTCTCTGGTTCGCCCCAAGCACAGGACGAACCCACCCGACAGGAGGCCGACCGATGAACCCCACCGACCACTGGGACGACCTGAAGGCGGCCGGCACCGTCCCACCCCCGTCCCCCGAAGCCCTCACCCACGCCCGCAGCCGACTGTCCACCCGCCGCCGAACCGCACGCCGAGTGGTGGCCCCCGTGGTCGCCGCAGCAGGCACCGCAGCTGCGGTGGCGGGCACGATCGCCGTCTACCAAACCACCTCAGGCCCGGTCGTCGCGGTTCCGGGCCCGGTCACGCAGCCGGTGACCACCCCCACGGCGCCGACTGGCAAGACGAGCCGGGGAATCGCAGGTTCGTGCGTCGCCGGATACTCCCCGGCGGAGCTGCAGAAACGCGGCTTCGCCTTCGACGGCACGGTCTTGAGAATCGTCGAGGATCCGGGTGGGCAGATGCCGACCTATCTGTTGACGTTCGAAGTCAACGAGTGGCTTCGGCCGGTCAGTGGCGGCGACACCGTCACGGTACGAACCATGACCCCGCCGGAAGGGTCCGGCCATGCCGTGTCCGTCGAGTTTCCCGACTACGCCGTCGGCACGCGGCTGCTGATCACCGGTGAGCCGCAATGGGGCGGCTCGAACCCCCTGAAGGACGCGTTCGCCTGGGGCTGCGGCTTCAGCCGTCCTTACAGCGCGGCCGACGCTGCGACCTGGCGGACGATCCTGAGCAAGTGACTGAGAGGATGTTGGTGTGAGTTCTGGTGAGAGTGCGGCCCAAGGTTCGGCGTTGTGGGGTGGTCGGTTCGCGGGTGGGCCGGCGGATGCCTTGGCGGCGTTGAGCAAGTCGACACAGTTCGACTGGCGGCTGGCGCCGTACGACATCGCCGGTTCGAAGGCGCATGCGAAGGTGCTGCACCGAGCGGGCCTGCTGACGGACGAGGATCTGACCAAGATGCTCGCCGGGCTCGATCAGTTGCTGGACGACGTCCTGACCGGACGTTTCCTGCCTGCTCTCGAGGACGAAGACGTCCACACCGCGCTTGAGCGCGGGCTGCTCGAACTGCTCGGGGCTGAGCTGGGTGGCCGTCTTCGGGCCGGGCGGTCCCGCAACGACCAGGTTGCCACGCTGTTCAAGGGCTACCTGCGCGAGCACGGCCGCATCATCAGCCGGCTCGTGCTGGACCAGGTGAACACGCTGGCCGAGCAGGCGGAGAAGCACCTCGGCGTCGCCATGCCGGGCCGCACCCACCTCCAGCACGCGCAGCCGGTCCTGCTCTCACACCACTTGCTGGCGCACGCTTGGCCGCTGATCCGCGACCTCGATCGGCTCACCGACTGGGACGCCCGCGTGGCCGCTGATTCGCCGTACGGATCGGGTGCCCTCGCCGGCAGCTCGCTCGGCCTCGACCCGCAGTACGTCGCTCTTGAACTCGGCTTCACGGATTCATCAGCCAACTCGATCGACGGGACCGCGGCGCGCGATTTCGTGGCCGAGTTCGCCTTCGTCACCGCGCAGATCGGCGTCGACCTGTCCCGGCAGGCCGAGGAGGTGATCATCTGGGCGACGAAGGAGTTCGGCTTCGTCGAGCTGGACGACGCGTTCTCGACCGGGTCGAGCATCATGCCGCAGAAGAAGAACCCGGACATTGCCGAACTCGCCCGCGGCAAGGCCGGCCGGCTGATCGGCAACCTGAGCGGCCTGCTGGCGACGCTGAAGGCGCAGCCGCTCGCGTACAACCGGGACCTGCAGGAGGACAAGGAGCCGGTCTTCGACTCCATCGACACCCTCGAGGTGCTGCTGCCCGCGTTCACGGGGATGATCCGGACGCTGCGCTTCAACACGACGCGTCTGGAAGAGCTGGCGCCGCAGGGGTTCTCGCTCGCCACCGACATCGCCGAGTGGTTGGTCCGGCAGAAGGTGCCGTTCCGGGTCGCGCACGAGGTGGCCGGCGCGTGTGTCCAGGAGTGTGAGAAGCGCGGGATCGAGCTGTGGGATCTCACCGACTCCGACCTGGCCGCGATCTCGCCATCGCTCACTCCGGACGTCCGCTCGGTGCTGACCGTCGAGGGCTCGCTGGCGTCCCGCAACACCCGCGGCGGTACGGCGGGGGATCGCGTCGCCGAGCAGTTGGCCGAACTCCGCGCCCGCGCCGCGGTGCTTGGGGAACGCCTCGCCTGAGGGCGCGTTCATCTAGATGGTTGATTCCTTGAAGGCTGTCAGTGGTCGTAGGCGATCAGCGATCGCTTGCTGGTGACTCCGGTGTTCCAGTTGTGCCAGATTCCGGCGGCCAGGGCGAGCAGGCGCTGGGCGACGCGGGTGAAGACGCCGGTCGGGGTTCGCCCGCCGTGGGCTTCGAGGTCGAGCTGGCCCTTCAGGGTCTGGTTGACCGACTCGATCCACTGGCGGACGCCGCCGAGGTTGCCGTTGCGGTAGGTCTCGTCCTTGCGGTCCGGGCGCAGCAGCCGCAGCCCCATCCGCTCGGTGAGCTGCTGGAACTGCCTGCCGGCGAAGCCCTTGTCGGCGAGCAGGATCTGGCCGGAGCGGATCAGGTGGTGGTTGTGTTCCAGCAGCGCGGCCACCACCTCCCGCTCGCCGATCTTGGGATGGGCCAGACACCACATGATCGGCATCCCATCGCCGGCACACACCAGGTACAGCTTGAGGCCCCAGTAGTAACGCGAGTGCGAGGCGCAGTAGCCGTAACCGGCATGGCCGGCCAGCTCGGAGCGCTTCGCCGTCTCCCGCGACGCACCACACGGCAGCGGGGTGGCGTCGGTCATCCACAGATCGTCGAACCACGACGGGCAGCACTCGGCCAGCACCAGAATCGCCTTGCACAGCAACGGATGCGCGGCCTTCAGCCGCTTGTGGTAGCCCGGCTGCTGGGGCAGGTACGGAAACATGCCACGCCACTGCGCGCTGGCGCGCACATGCCGGATCCAGCGATGCTCGCAGTGATAGCCCAGCAGCACCTGGGCCACCGCCAACGTGATCAGCTCGCTGTCGGTCAGCAGCGGTCGACGGCCCCGACCGGTGCGCGGCGGGACCACATGATCGTCGATCAGCACGTACAGTGCCGTCAGGAGGGTGTTCAGCTCTTTGGTCACACATCGATCCTGGACACCCTCTCCTCATGCCCGCGGTCAAGGACACGCGTCCACCCCAGCAAACTTCAAGGAATCAACCATCTAGGGTGCTGCGCATGCCTTTACGCCGTTCGCTCCTGGCCGGCCCTGTCCTCGATGTGGCCCCGAAGGTTCTCGGCATGCTCCTGCGCAGCACCACGGCCGAGGGCACGGTCGCGGTCCGCCTCACCGAGGTCGAGGCGTACGACGGCCCGTCCGACCCCGGCTCGCATGCGTACCGCGGCCAGACACCCCGCAACGCGGTGATGTTCGGCCCGCCCGGCTTCCTCTACGTGTACTTCACCTACGGCATGCACTTCTGCATGAACATCAGCGCCGGGCCGGACGGGAGGCCGTCGGCCGTCCTGCTCCGGGCTGGCGAGATCGTCGAAGGGATCGACCTGGCCCGCGTCCGCCGCCTGCCCAGCACCCCGCCAGGCAAGTTCAACCAGTCGAAACCCGGGCGCTCGCCGGGCGTGCTCCCGGGCCGGTCGAACGGGGTGTTGCCGGGGCCGGTTGTCAAGCGGCCGAACGGCAATCCGGACCGCGATCTCGCGCGCGGTCCGGCCCGCCTGTGCGTTGCCCTCGGCATCGGCCGGGACGACAACGGCGCCGACCTGCTGTCCAAGACCTCCCACGTCCGACTGCTCCCTGGCCCCGGCTTCGACGGCGAACCGTCCACCGGACCCCGGGTCGGCCTCCGCGAAGCCGCCGACCGCCCGTGGCGCTTCTGGATCCCGGATGACCCGACGGTCTCGCCGTACCGCCCGCACGTCCCCAAACGCCGCAGCTGAGCCCACCGTTGCTGACCGTGGTCAGCGGTTGGCCAGCTCCAGCACGTGGTCGAGCTGGGGGAGCCCGTGCTCCACCTCAGGATCCGGGAACAGGCCGATGTGGTGCACCCCGGCCGCTTCGAGCGCCTCGATGTGCGCGGCCGCGTCGTCGAGCGTCCCGACCGCACCGATCTCGGTCCACCAGTCGACCGGCATCCCGACCAGGCCCGCCGTACCGGACTCGTCGTACAGCTTCTTCAGATCTTCGTAGAACGGCAGCGCCTTCAGCCCCGGATGGTTGTCGTCGAGCCGCCACCCTAGCCACGGCGCCGTCCACTCGTACGCCGCCTTGCGGTCCTCGCGCACGCAGAACGCGCTGAACACCGCGACCACGAAGCCCTCCGGCGATCCGGCGTACTCCACCGACTGCCGCACGTACGACGGCGTGGCCGGCTCCGCCAGCACGAGCCCACCGCCGACCCGCCCGGCCAGTGCCATCGACTTGGGACCCATCACCCCGAGCAGGATCGGCGGTGGCTCGACCGGCGGCGCGTCCAGCTTCACGTCCTGCAGGTAGACCGTCTTGCCCTCGAGACTCACGGTCTCTCCGGCGAGCAGCCTGGTGACGGCGGTGGTGACCTCCTCCAGCGCGGTGAGCGGCGACTTGGGCCGGACACCCATCTGCCCCATCCACTCCTGCACGCCGTGCCCGATTCCCGGCAGGAACCGGCCGGGCGCCAGCGCGTCCAGCGTCGCGAGCTCCATCGCCGTCACGGCCGCGGTCCGGGCGACAGCCGGCAGGATGCCGAGGCCGACCGTGAGCCGCTCGGTCGAGGTCAGCGCGGCGGACACCAGTGACGGACCGGCGGTGTAGAAGCAGTCCTCGATGATCCACAGCTCGTCCGCACCGCCTTGGTCCAGGCGGCGGGCCACGTCGGTCACCAGGGCAGCGGGGTAGGTGCGCGGGAAGCACATTCCGAGAGCGGCAGAGGTCTGGGTCATGCGAAGACCGTAGAGGCCGCCGCCGACAGTTCTCAAAGGACTTCCGGCAGTTCGGTAAAGGTCATCCCAGGGAGTGGGGTCGCAGGCGTAGCGGCCCCTGGTCCGGGTAGGTTTCGGAGTATGGCCCGTCCGCACTACGCGTCCCGTCTCGAGGACTGGTTCAACATCGGGGTGCAAGCTCTCCTGCGACGTCGCGGGTGGCGGGAACGGATCATCCCGCACGTCGGCTACGGCACCACACAGTTCGTCCGGGTGCTGGCGCGCGTCGTACTCAGCAGGGACCCGCGCAACCAGCCCCGGTTCGACGAGGACCAGGTGGTGCGCGGCTGGCGCGTGTTCGTCACCGCACCGGCGACCAAGGTGAAGGTGACGGTCACCGTGGGCGGGCAGACGTTCGAGGCGATGACCGACCGCGGCGGCTTCGTCGACCTGTCGGTGCCGGTAGTGCTCCCGCCGGGCTGGCACGAGGTCAACCTGGGCGTCCACGGCGAGCGACAGGCCCGGGCCCGCGTCTACGTCCCGGACCCGGACGCCACCCTCGGACTGGTCAGCGACATCGACGACACGGTCATGCTGACGATGCTGCCGCGTCCGCTGATCGCGGCCTGGAACACCTTCGTCCGCGACGAGCAGGCGCGTCGCGTCGTACCAGGTATGGCCGAGATGTACGCCGAACTCCTGTCAGACCACCCTGGTGCGCCGATCTTCTACCTCTCCACCGGGGCCTGGAACACCGCACCCACGCTGACCCGCTTTCTGGCGCGGCACGGGTACCCGGCCGGACCGTTGCTGCTCACGGACTGGGGGCCGACCAACACCGGCTGGTTCCGCAGCGGGCAGGAACACAAGCGTACGGCGCTGCGCCGCCTCGCTGCCGAGTTCCCGAACGTCCGGTGGGTCCTGATCGGCGACGACGGCCAGCACGATCCACGGCTGTACGGCGACTTCGCCCAGACCCACCCGGATCACGTCCGGGCCATCGGCATCCGCCAGCTGACACCGGCCGAGCAGGTGCTGTCGCACGGTCTCCCGGTTCCCAACCAGGACCCGGGCGCCCACGACCCGCAGCGCCCCACCGCTGCCACGGTCCACGCCCCTGACGGCCACGCCCTGCGTCCCCAGCTCCAATCCGTCCTGACCCGCCCGGACCCGACCTGAACGACATACAGGACACTTGTAGCTGACCGACGTACTCGAGGAGAGACAAGTGACCGACAGCGGGACCGAACGCCGCACCCAGGTACTCGACGACCTGGAGAGCCGTGGCCTGATCGCGCACTCCACCGATCCAGACGCCCTGCGGGCGGCGATGGCGGCCGGACCGATCACCTCCTATGTCGGCTTCGACCCAACCGCGCCCAGCCTGCACATGGGCAACCTGCTGCAGCTGCTGACGTTGCGCCGGCTCCAGTTGGCCGGCCACAACCCGATCGGCCTCGTCGGCGGCGCCACCGGTCTGATCGGTGACCCCAAGGAGAGCTCCGAGCGGGTGCTGAACCCGAAGGACGTCGTCCAGCAGTGGGTGGAGCGGGTTCGCGGGCAGGTGGAGAGGTTCATCGACTTCGACGCAGCCCTACCGAACCCCGGTCGCATCGTCAACAACTTCGACTGGACCAAGGACCTCAACACCCTCGACTTCCTCCGAGACATCGGCAAGCACTTCCCGGTGAACCGGATGCTCGGCCGCGAGGTGGTGAAGGCGCGGCTGGAGCAGGGGATCAGCTACACCGAGTTCAGCTACGTCCTGCTGCAGTCACTGGACTACCTGGAGCTCTACCGCCGCCACAACTGCACGCTGCAAACAGGCGGCAGCGACCAGTGGGGCAACCTCACGGCCGGCGTCGAGCTCATCCGTCGTACCGAGGCCGGCAAGGCGCACGCACTGGCCACACCGCTGGTGACCAAGGCTGACGGCACCAAATTCGGGAAGACGGAGTCCGGGACGGTGTGGCTGGACCGGGAGCTGACATCGCCATACGCGTTCTACCAGTTCTGGTTCAACACCGACGACCGCGACGTGATGCAGCTGGTGCGGTTCTACACGTTCCGGACACCGGAGGAGACTGCCGCACTCGAGCAGGCGACCGCGGAGCGACCACAAGCACGTGAGGCCCAGCGACTGCTCGCCGAGGACATCACCACGCTGGTGCACGGCGAGGAGGAGACCAGGAGAGTGCAGGAGGCGTCGAAGGCGCTCTTCGGGCAGGGCGAGCTCGCCTCCCTCGACGGCTCCACACTGGTCGCCGCACTGCGCGAAGCACCCCATGTCGAACTAGGCGCCGGCGAACCGATGCCGACGTACGGCGATCTGCTCGTGAAGTCCGGTCTGGTCGCGAGCAAGTCGGCCGCACGCAGGACGGTGGCCGAAGGCGGGGGCTACCTCAACAACGAGAAGGTGAAGGACGCCGAGTACGTACCGGGGTCCGACGACCTGCTGCCGGGTGGAGTGCTGGTGCTGCGCCGCGGAAAGCGTTCTTTTGCAGGGGTTCTGGCGTCGTCGGTGGGTAGCTGACCTAGCCGGACGCGTGGGGTTGCCGGCGGGTGAGAGGTGGCGTCGGTGCCGCCCGCTGCACTGTCCAGGAGCGCCCGCTGCACTCCCATACAGTCGATGACGAGAGCAAATTACAACCGTGTGATTCAGCCCACCGGGAACCGATTTGACCGGCTACCTGGGAGCCACG